>NZ_AP035792.1:0-5623437 GCF_045865955.1 Chryseobacterium sp. KCF3-3 | reverse complement strand
CTGATTTCAAAAACTGTGGCTTTAAAATTACCTTTGAAATCTTCGGTAAAAAATTATCTGATAAACAGCTTTTAGACTTGGTATTAAAAGGAAAAACCTCAAAATTAAAAGGCTTCTCTACCCACCCGGAAGCGATCACGGAAGGTGTCTTGACTTTAAGTGATGATTTCCAGGTACAACTGAGCTGATTTTGAGTTTAATCTAAACATCTGTTCAATCCGCTCAATCTGTGAAAGGATAAAAATCTGTGACAAATAAATTAAATATTATCGTTTAGTGGAGAATACGGGATTCGAACCCGTGACCTTTTGACTGCCAGTCAAACGCAATAGTTTTTTGTATACGCTGCATATATTGGAATGAGATAAACATTCTCTCAAATATAATAAAATAATGGCAAGAACTTAACACAGATAGGTTGTTCAGTTTTTGACGTTATCAAATTTTATCGGAGATAAAATCCTAGCGTCTTAAAACATCAAGCTTAGGACAAAACTAGCGCCTTTGCGTTTTCCAACCAAGCAATGCATAGTTTCCAACGGAATGACAAGCTGTACGGATAAGCTAAGCGTTGTATTTATCATTCTGAAAGAATCCCACCTTACGATTTTCTAGTTATCATTTAACAATAATCCATTTTATCGGAGATAAAATCCTAGCGCCTTAAAAACACTTAGTTTAGAAAGAACTTGCGCCTTTGCGTTTTCCAACCCATCTATACAGAGATTTCCCCGGAATGACAAGCTGTACGGATAAGCTAAGCGTTGTATTTATCATTCTGAAAGAATCCCACCTTACGATTTTCTAGTTATCATTTAACAATAATCCATTTTATCGGAGATAAAATCCTAGCGCCTTAAAAACACTTAGTTTAGAAAGAGCTTGCGCCTTTGCGTTTTCCAACCAAGCAATACAGAGATTTCTCCGGAATGATAAAGTGTACGGATAAGCTAAGCGTTGTATTTATCATTCTGAAAGAATCCCACCTTACGATTTTCTAGTTATCATTTAACAATAATCCATTTTATCGGAGATAAAATCCTAGCGCCTTAAAAACACTTAGTTTAGAAAGAGCTTGCGCCTTTGCGTTTTCCAACCAAGCAATGCATAGTTTCCAACGGAATGACAAGCTGTACGGATAAGCTAAGCGTTGTATTTATCATTCTGAAAGAATCCCACCTTACGATTTTCTAGTTATCATTTAACAATAATCCATTTTATCGGAGATAAAATCCTAGCGCCTTAAAAACACTTAGTTTAGAAAGAGCTTGCGCCTTTGCGTTTTCCAACCAAGCAATACAGAGATTTCTCCGGAATGATAAAGTGTACGGATAAGCTAAGCGTTGTATTTATCATTCTGAAAGAATCCCACCTTACGATTTTCTAGTTATCATTTAACAATAATCCATTTTATCGGAGATAAAATCCTAGCGCCTTAAAAACACTTAGTTTAGAAAGAGCTTGCGCCTTTGCGTTTTCCAACCAAGCAATACAGAGATTTCTCCGGAATGATAAAGTGTACGGATAAGCTAAGCGTTGTATTTATCATTCTGAAAGAATCCCACCTTACGATTTTCTAGTTATCATTTAACAATAATCCATTTTATCGGAGATAAAATCCTAGCGTCTTAAAACATCAAGCTTAGGACAAAACTAGCGTCTTTGCGTTTTCCAACCAAGCAATGCATAGTTTCCAACGGAATGACAAGCTGTACGGATAAGCTAAGCGTTGTATTTATCATTCTGAAAGAATCCCACCTTACGATTTTCTAGTTATCATTTAACAATAATCCATTTTATCGGAGATAAAATCCTAGCGCCTTAAAAACACTTAGTTTAGAAAGAACTTGCGCCTTTGCGTTTTCCAACCCATCTATACAGAGATTTCCCCGGAATGACAAAGTGTACGGATAAGCTAAGCGTTGTATTTATCATTCTGAAAGAATCTAACCTTATACTTTTCTATGCAGTCTCCATCTTTACTTTATTGACAAATATTCCAACTGAAGACGTATAAATTCCCCTCTTCCGGAGGGGTGGCGAAAATTCAAAGAATTTTTGACGGGGTGGTTTACCGGAACAACCTCTCATACCAGGCCCCAACATCACTCTTAATCTCCTCATGATGCTTGCACAAAATCATAGCTAATTCTAGCTCAGACCTTTCAGATTTATAAGGATTCAAAGTAAGAAACCCAAAGAAATTCCCATCCTGATCCAGAATGGCCGGAGGATAAGAAGCATAAGCATTCCACGGAGAGTAAGGTCCATAAGTGCTTCCGTAGTTTCCATAGGTGTTCCAGATAGATTTTGAACTCAATGTATTTCCATAATCACCGAACTTATTCCAAATCGAATTTTTATCAAAATTATCACAGTTTAAGCATCCCAGATACTGATTCTGATCTGCGCCTCCATACAAATGCAGCGTTTGCGCATGAAAAAGACAGCATAAGAGAAGACTTACAACAATGAACACTTTTTTACAGTACATAAGATGATTACTTTATTGAATAATGATAACTACCGGAAATAAAAAGACTGGTACTAACCTCCATCTTCTCGCTTCCATCTTCCAGCTTTATCTATCAGTCTATTTTAAATTTTTTCGGTGATTTTCCGGTGATCTGAGTGAATTTTCTGTAAAAATATTCCAACGTATTAAAACCGGATTCAAAACATATATTTTTTATTCCAATTTCAGGATTGCTGATTAAAAGTTGCTTCGCATGTTCTATTCTCAGTTGGATAATATATTCTACCGGAGTACAGTTGTAAGAATGCTTAAACTTTTTAAACAGATTGGCTTCACTCATTCCTGCAATCATAGCCAGTTTCTTGATGGTAATTGGCTCTCTGTAATTTTGTTTGATAAAATGAACCACTTCCTGAAGTCCGCTCTGGACAGTGATTGGATTGTCTGAATGAAGAAGGATATGCTTTGCATTGGTTTTCATCAGCTCATAAATCAGTTCCTTCAGACTCAAACTTAAAAGAAAATCCGAGGTATTATGAAGATTCCCGTCAATTCTTCTGTTATAAAGATTGGTAAGGCTTCTCCACAAAGACTCATCCGAGCTTACGAACTTTTTTACTGCATTTTCTTTCATCATAATTCCTGTTCTGTCCCAGTCCGGATGCCAGTTTTCAATCACTTCGGCGAATACACTGTCAATATATTCCTGCTCAATATTTAATACAAGACATTTGGTGGGTTCTTTGAAAACAGGGTGAATATCTATGCTCAATTCCTTGTTGCAGGGCGGAATAAATACACTTCTTTCATTAAACTCAAAAGTTTCATCCTCACTGCGAATGATCTTATTGCCACTCAACATCAGCGTGATGACAGGTTTTTCAAAATAGAAAGGAAAATCATGACAAACTACATTCGTTTCAAACACATTCAATTCACCAAAAGGAATGTTGAAAACAGTTCTTTCTTCGATCTTTTCCATGATAGGTAGAGTTTAGGTTAAAAAAAATAGAGAATAGGTAAATGATTTATATCATGTTATTGCCATTTTCGAACTACGTAAAATACAAAATAATTTAAAACAATGGAAAATACATCAGCAGTCAAAGAAACCCATACTCCAGATACCCGGTTTTTATCCCTAAATCCTTCTACCTTAGAGGTTATAGGCGAAGTAACCAATACTTCCCGTGAGGAGATTGATGCTAAAATTGAGAAAGCAAAAAAAGCCCAGAAACTATGGTCAGCAAGACCGGATGCAGAAAGAAAAGACATTTTATTAAAAGTAGCGGAAGCTTTACAGCAAAATTCAAAACATCTTGCAGAATGGATCACCCGAGAGCAGGGAAAACCGTTGAATGGTCCTGGGGCAAACTTTGAAATACAGGCTTGCGTAGGCTGGACACAGGTTCCTGCTTCACTGGATTTACCCGAAGAAATTGTTTTTGAAGATGATACCCGAAAAGATATTTTATACAGAAATCCGATTGGAGTAGTAGCTGCCATTGCTCCCTGGAACTGGCCTCTGATGATTGCTATCTGGCAGATTATTCCTTCATTGAGAATGGGAAATGCGGTGATCATTAAACCTTCAGAATATACCACTTTCTGCAGTCTGGAAATGATAAAAGTGATTAACAGTGTACTTCCAGAAGATATTTTACAAGTGGTTACAGGAAAAGGAGATGTTGGAGGTTACCTTACCTCACATCCGGAAATTGGGAAAATTATGTTTACAGGATCTATAGCTACAGGGAAAAAAGTCATTGAGGCTTCTGCTAAAAATATGGCACGACTAACCCTTGAATGCGGAGGAAATGATGCAGGAATTATTTTACCCGGATTTGATATTGCCCAACATATTGACAGCATTTTCTGGGGTGCTTTCCTGAATATGGGACAAACCTGTGCATGCTTAAAGAGATTATACGTTCATGAAAATGATTACGAAAAAGTCGTTAAAGCGTTGGCTGATTATTCCTCCAATATTCCAATGGGGAACGGAGCCGATGAATCCAGCGTTTTAGGACCTATCCAGAATAAAATGCAGTACGATAAAATTCAGGATCTGATTATTGATGCTGAAAATATCGGAGCAGACTTCATATTCACAGGACAGAAACCTGATCTGGAAGGATACTTTATTCCGGTAACTCTGGTTGGAAATGTAGATAATGGAGACAGAATTGTAGACGAAGAGCAGTTCGGTCCGGTGCTGCCAATCATTAAGTATAAAACATTGGAAGAAGCTATCAGCAAAGCCAATGATTCAGAAAACGGACTTGGAGCATCTGTTTGGAGTGATGATCTTGACGAAGCCCAGAAAGTTGCCACACAATTGGAAGCAGGAACAGTTTGGATTAATCAACATGGAGCTATTCATCCGTTCGTTCCTTTCGGAGGTGCAAAACAATCCGGTTATGGAGTAGAATTCGGAATGGAAGGATTGAAAGCAGTCACAGTTCCTAAAGTTATCAGCATTAAAAAATAAAGTTAGAACTCATGAAATACGATTTTATAATTGTCGGATCCGGTTCGGCAGGCGCTGTAATAGCCAACAGATTAAGTGAAAACGAAAATATAAATGTCCTGCTACTGGAGGCAGGTCCCGATGATAAAGTTGCTGAAGTGGAAGAGCAGGCCGGCTGGCCCGCTATATGGAATACCGAAAGAGACTGGGCCTATCATACCATTGCGCAGGAACATGCAGGAGGAAATACACGATATTGGCCCCGTGGTAAAACATTGGGAGGTTCAAGTTCCATCAATGGAATGATTTACATCAGAGGGGATCAGCAGGATTATGATAGTTGGGCCTATAAAGGATGTGTGGGCTGGGACTGGGAAAGTGTTCTGCCTTATTTTAAGAAATCAGAAACGCATGAAGAAGGTGAAGATGATATTCATGGAGGAGAAGGTCCGCTGTATGTAAGCCGTATCAAACACCCGAATGCCATTTCAATAAGTGCTATTGAAGCCTGTAAAGAACTGGGTTATCCTTTGACAGATGATTTTAATAAAGAAATCTGGGGAGCAGGTCTTAATCACCTTAGTGTAGGAAAAGATCATAAAAGATGTTCTACGGCGAAAGCGTTTTTAGATCCTGTAAAATCGAGACCGAATCTGCATATTCATACCAATGCATTGGCTCAGAAACTGATTTTTGAAGAAAATGAATGTATTGGAGTTCAGTATTTGAAAAACGGTGAATTAGTAGAAGTAGAAGCAGAAAAAGAAGTGATTGTATCCTGCGGAACCATAGAATCTGCCAAACTTCTGATGCTTTCCGGAATTGGTGATCAACAGGAGTTGGAATCAGTAGGAATCCCGGTAGTAAAAGATTTGAAAGGAGTTGGAAAAAACCTTCAGGATCACCTTTTGACCAGTGTTATTTTTAAAGCTAAAAAAGAAATTCCAGCCCCGGAAGCCAATCTGCTGGAAGCTCAGTTATTCTGGAAAAGCAAAGAAGAAATGGTTTTTCCTGACCTACAGCCTTTGTTCATGGGACTTCCTTATTATAGCCCCGGTTTTACAGGACCTGAAAATGCATTTACGTTCTGCGCGGGATTTATCAGACCTGCCAGTAAAGGATATATCAAACTGACTTCTTCTGACCCTTCTGTATCACCAGAGATCAATCCGATGTATCTTTCTGAAGAATCTGATCTCGAAGCCCTATACCAATGTGTAGAAATATGCCGTGAAATGGGAAGAACAGAAGCTATGAAAGAATGGAATGACGGTGAAATCTATCCCGGAGAAGGAAAAACAAAAGAAGAAGTGATTGATTATATCAAAAAATCATGTTCCACCTATCATCATATGACAGGAACTTGTAAAATGGGAATTGACAGTCATTCTGTAGTAGATCCGAGACTGAGAGTATATGGAATAAAAGGATTAAGGGTAGCAGATGCATCCATCATGCCGGATGTGGTTTCCGGGAATACCAATGCACCTACCATTATGATTGGTGAAAAAGCCGCTGATATGATCAAAGAAGATCATCATCTGAAAGCGTCAGGTTCATCTGAAAAGTTATCGTTTGTTGTGTAAGAAGGGTTAAAACCTTGAAAAGAAGCCGTTTCATATTTATGGAGCGGCTTTTTAATGAAAAAATTAAAGATCATTGAGATAAAGAAGGCTGTAGCACTTACCTTTGTTTAAAATAAAATTCATGACACCAGAAAAAAAGAAACTCATTACAGACAGCTTTGGCCGTTCGGAAACTTTACAGTTTTATAAAGCAGAACTGCTGGAAGTAGAAACCGATTTTATCTCCATGAAGATCCCTAAAATGGAAATGATGACCCGAAAAGCAGGAATGTTCAACGGCGCAATGATTGCCTCTCTGGTGGATGTTTCTTCAGGATACGCTGCTGTGAGCCATTATTCGGAAGACTGTTATGTAGTGACCGTTGAATTGAAAGTAAATTATCTTCGTCCGGCAATGGGGGATGCTTTGGTTTCAAAATCCTATGTCATCAAAGGGGGAGGAAAAATTGTTGTGGTGAGAACGGAAATCTATGTTCAGACCGAAGGTTCTGATTCCGAAAGTCATGTGGCCACTTCATTAGTCACCATGATGAAAATAAAATAAGAGATTAAAGGAAATAAAAGACAAAATATTCCTTTAATAAAGGGTTTTAACGCATTTTTTTTTCCGGAATGGAATAGCTTTTGCTCCACAAACCCCATAAACATTAAAAAATATCACAATGAACTTAATTATCCGACTATTTATTACGGCAATTGTTGCTTATCTTTTAACTAAAATCTTACCGGGAGTACATTTTGAAGGATTTTCTTCAGCCATTATCTTTGCTATAGTACTTGGGGTTCTTAACATATTTGTAAAGCCTATTTTAAGTCTGTTCGGTCTTCCGTTGACCATTCTTACCTTAGGATTCTTTGCCTTGGTAATCAATGCCGGAATTATCCTGATTGCAGACTACTTCATAGACAGTATGGTGGTAGATGGTTTCTGGTGGGCATTTATCTTCAGTATATTATTGTCAATCGTAACTTCTCTGGCGAACTCCATGTTCTCAGATGGAGAGTAAAATATAAATAACGATCTTATACAATAGGCTGCCCGTTTGGACAGCCTATTCTTTTTAACAATTCTTTTTAATCCATTTTATACAATCTTCATAAGTCCGTACCTGGTTGTCTGTTTTCATGTAAGGTGCATTAATAGGCTCATTCTCGGCAATCTTTGCCATGATTTGCTCAAGAGTTCTGCCTGCAAAATTGACTCTCGTTTCCTTTATGGATCCATACTTGAAATGACCTTCGTGTACGTGCCAAAGATTGGGCGCGCCTGCATCTACACGCGTTGCTTTAAAATCTCCTGTGTCTGGTGTGCTCATAATGTAAAATTTTAATTGGGTTATAATTGATGATATCGGACGTCTGATATTGTAAATTTCAGTATTTGAGATATGCAGAGTAACAGAGAAAATCCCCATATTTAAAAATTAGGTGTTTTCCCCGAAAAGGTTTTATCAATGAAAAAAGAATTTTAATGTTAATTCTTTAGTCCGTTTTTATTTTAAATATTAACTTTGGCAATCTTTGAATTTAATAAAAGGATGTAAGAAATCAGCTGATTTTGTACATCCGTTAAAAATGAATATCAACATATGAAACTTAAGTACAGCCTGCTGGCTTTGGCAGCTCCGCTTTTAATGAATGCACAACAAGTAATGACGCCTGAAATTCTTTGGACTTTGAAAAAAGTTGGGGTACAGGCAGTTTCACCAGATCAGGGTTCTCTTATCTACAAAGTAGGACAGGTAGACCTGAAAACAGAGAAAACAAAAAACGAGAACTATTTTCTGAATGTTCTTAATAACCAGTCTTCCAAAATTGATTTCGGAAAAAAAGCCCTTATTCAGTGGGATAAAAACGGAATCTATGCTCAGGAAGGAGATAAAATCTATCTTTCTAAAGATGCCGGAAAAACCTGGACAGAATTTTATACCATTGGTGAAGCAGACAATATTGTAATTTCTCCGGATGGGAAGAGAATTGCTTTCAGTAAGCAGGTACTGGTAGAGAAGGTAATGGGGAAAGATAAATTCAGTGATACTCCTAAAACGACAGCTCAGGTATACACAGACCTGAACCACAGACACTGGGATTATTTCAATGAAGGAAAATACAACCATGTATTTGTTGTAAATACAGCCGATAAAGTAGAAGGAGCGAAAGATCTTTTGGAAGGAAAAACATGGGATTCTCCTCAGAGACCTTTCGGTGGTGCTGAAGATTTTATCTGGAGCCCGGATTCTGCCCAGCTTTTATATGTTACAAAACCTAAAAGCGGTAAAGAATATTCTACAAGCACGAATACGGATATCTTTGCTTACGATCTGGCATCAGGGACTACCAAAAACCTTACAGAATCCAATAAAGGATATGATGTAAACCCTAAGTTCAGCCCGGACGGAAAATCTTTAATCTGGCAGAGTATGGCCAGAGACGGATATGAAGCAGATAAAAATGATGTGAAAATCCTGGACTGGAAGTCAGGGAAGACCACTAACCTTACTTCAGGTTGGGACGAAAGTGTTTCAGGAGATGTACTTTGGGGAGCAGATTCAAAAACGATCTACTTTACCGCAGCATTCAGAGGAACAAAACAGCTTTTTGCTTTGGATTCAAAATCAGCAAAAGTACAACAGATCACCAAAGGAGATTTTGACGTAAACGAAATCTTTACAGACAATAAAACTTCACTTTTAGTAGGAAGAACAGACGTAAACCATGCTACAGAATTATTCTCTGTAAACGTTAAAAACGGAGAAATGAAGCAGGTAACTGAAGCGAACAAAGAAACATACGCTAAGTTAGCTCAGGGGAAATCTGAACTTAAAATGGTGAAAACTTCAGACGGTAAAGAAATGGGTGTGTGGTTCCACTATCCACCGAACTTTGACCCGAACAAAAAATATCCTACTTTGGTATACTGCCAGGGTGGACCGCAGTCTGCTCTTACTCAGTTTTTCAGCGTAAGATGGAACTTTGCTCTTATGACTGCTAACGATTATATCGTAGTGGCTCCAAACAGAAGAGGGATGCCAGGCTGGGGAACAAAATGGAACGAAGAGATTTCAAAAGACTGGGGCGGACAGCCAATGAGAGATTATCTTGCAGCAACAGATTTTGCGAAAACTTTACCTTACGTAGATGGTGACAGAGTAGCAGCTGTAGGAGCTAGTTACGGAGGATACAGCGTATTTATGTTAGCTGGAATCCATGAGAACAGATTCAAAACATTCATCGCTCATGATGGTTTATTTGATATGAAATCCTGGTATCTGACTACTGAAGAACTTTGGTTTGCTAATTGGGATCTTGGTTCTCCATGGGAAAAACCACTTCCAAAAGCCTATACAGAATTCAACCCAAGCAACTTTGTAGAAAAATGGAACAAACCTATCATGATTGTTCAGGGAGGAATTGATTTCCGTGTTCCTTATGAGCAAGGGCAGGAAGCTTTCCAGGCTGCAAAATTAAGAGGATTAAAATCTAAACTGGTTTACTTCCCGAACGAAAACCACTGGGTACTTCATCCACAAAACGGATTGGTATGGCAGAGAGAATTCTTCGATTGGCTGAAGGAAACTTTATAAGACAAACAACAATTTATGATCAATAGAAACGGGCTTTAGCCCGTTTTTTTTATAATGAATAATCTGACTAACTTCCAGCCTCCCTCTTCCAGCTTCCTAATCTGCAAGCAATAAAATCTCTATATTTGAATATGCAAAACCGTATTTCTTCATTTTCACCCCTTATTGATACCCACTCTGAAATTTTAATTTTAGGATCAATTCCCGGAGTGAAATCATTGGAAAAACAACAGTATTATGGTCATCCTCAAAACAAATTCTGGAAAATTATTTTTGAATTGCTCAACGAAGAATTCACAGATGATTACACGCAAAGAATTGAAACCATCAGGAAACATCATATTGCGCTCTGGGATGTCATCGATTCCTGTGAGAGAAAAGGAAGCCTGGATTCTGAAATCAGGAACGAAGAAGCCAATCAGATTGCAGAACTGCTGGAAGAACACCCGAATGTAAAAGCCATTTTTTGCAATGGTGGAAAATCTCACAAAAACTTACAGAAATTACTGGGAAAAAACTATAAGCTACCTATTTTTTTATTGCCTTCTACAAGTCCGCTTCATACCGTTTCCTTTGAAAAGAAGCTGGAAGAGTGGAAGAAAATTCTTGAGTTTTTGGGATGATTAGGAGTTCTGGAATTCGGGATATTGAGTGGGAGAGTTTGAGAGTGGGAGAGTTTGGGAATGAGAAGATAAAGCCAGATTCCTGCGGAATGACAAAGTGGATGGGTAAATAAAGTGCTGTGTTTGTCATTCCGTAGGAATCTAAATATCATATTTAATCCTTAGTAAAGAATTGCAATCATTTACTTTCCAAATAATCTCTCAATCCCTTCAACAGTTCCAATTGGTTTTTTGTTCTGTCCAGATTGTGTTCAGGATGAATGATAGAATAATAGGTGCTTCCGTTAAGGTAATCCGTTAAAAAGCGAAGTTCCTGAATATAAATAGCGACTTGTGCCGCATAATCAAGATTCTCAGATTCTTCAGGTGTCAGTTTTTCTTTTAAATGAAATAGAAATCCTTCTTTTACAACTTTATACATTTCAGGGTTGAAATTGTTTTGAGCAGTTCCATTATCTTCCTGTGTTGTATTGGTGTAGGACTGAATCATGGTTCCGAAATCATACAAAATAGTAGAAATCATCATAGTATCCAGATCAATCACAGCTAATGGGTTATGATTCTGATCAAAGAGAATATTACTGATTTTTACATCAGCATGAATAATTCTTTTAGGAATCTGGTTGTTTTTTTCCATTTCAATCCATCGGTCAGGTAAGGACAAAAGCTGATTAGTGATTTCTATTTCAGCCTTGGCGTTTTCTTTTAAATAAGGCTCAGCATTTTTTAGGGAGTCTTTATAATCTGCAACCCTCTTCTCAAAATTGAGGAAATTGGGAAGAGAATCTTCAATGGCAGGTAGTTTTTCAGTATTTACAGTATTTAGAAAATAACTGAAGGTTTTAGCAGCATCAAAAGCGGTCTGTAAAGATGGAGCAGTAAGGAATGTAATACTGTTTTCTACAAAACTTAACATACGCCATGGCTGACCATTTGAATCTTTTACCAGAATTTGACCGGTAAGAGAAGGAATGGGTTCTATAATTTCAAATTGATAATTATTTGACCTGAGAACTTCATTAATCATTAAATGGTTATTAACGACCACTTCCGGCTGTTTAAAAACATGATTGTTGATTTTCTGTAGAATAAACTTTTTCCCTTGATCTTTATTTTCCAAAAGATAGGTTGTATTGATCAATCCATCAGTAATAGAAGTGAGGTCGTAATTATCAGTAGTAATAAATTCTGCAACAATATCATTTAGCTCCATAAATCTTCCGGGTATCTGTTATTTTTAATCTCTGAAGTCAGAAAATCTATAATTTCCTTTTTATCGTCAGCATAGGTAACTCCCATCCATCGGGATGGAGATGCTTTCACTTTTACTTTTACTCTGTTTTCGGTCATCATTTTTTGTACTGCGGAAGGAATGTAAAATTCCTGATTGGGCAGTGGATCAGATTCAATGAAATCATAGAAATAGGCTTCCAGATAACAGAAAATGTGAGGATGGAAAATAAAAAAGTTCATGGATACCAATGTTTCGGGATCTAATTTTATATTTTCTCCGTTTTCAACATAAATGATGGAATCATTGATCTTTTGAATAGAAGTTTGTTCCTCTACTTTGATCAGATAATTTTCAGCATCCAACGTACATATTCCTCTTGCTACAGCACCGTTGCCACTCAATGTTGTACCCACAGGATAAGCAATCATCCCTAATTGTATATCTGAAATATAATGATGATTAATTTCATCGGCAGCCAGTTGATAGGCTTCTTTTCCGTAGAAATCATCTGCATTAATCATCACAAAAGGCTCCTGTATTGAATATTTGGCGCAAAGTACGGCATGAGCAGTTCCCCATGGCTTCTCACGATCGGGATAATCAAAGCCTTCCAGTGAAATAGGAATGGTGTCTATCTCCTGATATACCCAAAGCAATTCAAAATTTTTAGCTTTTGAAATGCCATTGAGTCTTTCAATATAACTTTCAGGAATCAGTTTGTTGACAATAATAACTATTTTTTGGAAACCGGCTTCCAGAGCATCAAAGATAGAATACTCAAGAATCGGCGAGCCGTTATCAAGTATTCCGTCTATCTGCTTAAGTCCTTTGTACCTGCTGCCTAATCCGCCTGCTAATATGAGTAATGTCTTCTTAGAACTCATCGGTCATTCCAAATACAGGTTTACGGGTTTTCCATTTTCCATTGGTAAAATCAGGGATATCAACCACCTGACCGCCTTTGGCAATAGACTCTTCACTCAATGGGGTAATGGAATACCACAAGGCAAGATCATATACATCCATCGGGAATTCTATATTTCGCTTGATACATTCAATAAAAGTATTCATCACAAAGAAGTCCATTCCTCCATGTCCGGCTCCTGCAGCAGTAGTTTCAAACTTCTTCCACATCGGATGATCATATTCTTTCATCCACTTTTCAGTATTATCCCAACGGTGGGTATGGTTCATTGTTTTTTCAAAATAGATGTGTCCCTGGTTGAAATCTCCCCATCCGAAATCCTGCCACAATCCTTCAGTTCCCTGAACTCTGAAGCCAAGATCATATGGTCTCTGCAAACTTGTATCATGAGTAAGAAGAATGGTTTCTCCATTGGCACAGGCAATCTGTGTGGTTACAATATCTCCCTGGTTGAATTTTACTTTGGCGCTAGGATGGTTTTCTCCCCCTTTTGGATGCTCTACAATATATTTATGAAGGCCTACAGATTTTGATGAGAATGAAGAAAGCCTTGTTAAACGATTTCCTCGATTGATATCCATCATCATCGCAACCGGACCTAATCCATGGGTAGGATAAAGCTCTCCATTACGTTTTACATAATGTTCGGTTCTCCATTTTGCTTCACTGAATCCTTTTTCTCCAAATTCAGCCCCGGAATTGTACGGATTAACTCCATCATTGAAAAGAACACCTCTCAGGTCATGCTGATAACCACCTCTTCCATGTACCAGTTCCCCGAACATTCCTTTACGGACCATATTCAGAATAGCCATAATATCTCGTCGGTAACACACGTTTTCCATCATAAAGATAGGAACTTTCGTTTCCTCATATACCTTTACAAATTCCCAGCAGTCCTGAAGCTTTATCGCCCCGGAAACTTCCATGCCCACAATTTTTTTAGCACGCATAGCTTCCACACCTTGAGTAAGATGCCATTCCCATGGAGTAGCAATCACAACAGCGTCTATTGTTTTTAATTTTAAAAGATTTCGATAGTCATATTCTCCGTTGGAAAACTCCTGAGCAGCCGGTTTATTATTGTCTTTTAAGATTTTTTGAGAGGCGGCAAGCATTCTTTTTTCAGGATCTGCAAATGCAACAATCTCTACATCACTACGTTTTGCCAGTAATTTTACATGCTCCTGACCACGAAGACCTACGCCGATAAAACCGACGCGGACTTTTTTATCTGTTTTAAAATCATTGGAATAAGCAAATAAAGAATTGGGTAAAACCAATGCTCCAAAGCTTGCTAAAGCAGCTGTCTTAAGAAAGTTTCTGCGGGAATTACTATTGCTCATCTATTTTTTTCCTAAATATATTAAAACTTTTGTAAATCCCGATGAGGTGAGAGGAGTTTGAGAGTTTTGTGATGCGAGGTTTGTTGAGTGGGAGAGGTTTACGGTTTGAGAGTAGGAGGGTTTGAGAGTAAGAGAGTAGATTCCTACGGAATAGACAAACTACGCGCTTTATGTATTCATCCACTTTGTCATTCCGCAGGAATCTAAACTTTGTATGTTGCCTTTGGAAAAAAATTCTGGAGGCCTCTCCGCAATTTCATCCTTTCACCTAAAAACCTACTGATTGATCCAGGCTTTTCTTAATGCAATCTGTTTTGAATCGGGATTGGAAACAGGAGTTACTTTTCCATTAGTTTCATCATAGTTGAATCCTGCTTTTTCCAGGTATTCTTTCAAAGGAATGGGTTGATTGCCCGCTACATAATCTCTGAAAAAAGTACGTATTTCGGGATAAGTCATTTTTGTAATCTCATCAAAAAGCTCATCATCATTAAAATATTTACCTGCTCCATATTTTTTCATAAGCATTTGCATCAGATCCTGAGTTCCTGTTTTACCGTTAGAAAGTTCTCTTAATCTTATATCCAGACACAATCCGATTAATGCTCCTTTCATATAAAAGTTCATGTACTGGTCCTGCCTTTCCATAGATTTTTTACTCATTTCTGTTAAAGAGAGAGTGTTGTCAAATGCTTTCATACCATTGATCTTTTCTTCCAGACTTTTTTCAAAATCTTCCAGACTGATCATTTTTTGTTTGACAGGCATATGAATGGTGGCATACTCCGTCATCCCTTCGTATAGCCAAAGATGTTGAGACATGACAGGATTCAGGAAATCATAATGCTGAATTTCTCCTGAATGAATGTTGAGTGGGGTAACCACATGGAAAAATTCGTGAGAAGCAACCCTGTTTAAGGCATTTGGAAGAAACTTCATACTTCCGGAACGGTACAGGCAGACTGTAGAGTGGGAATGTTCAAGTCCGTCTCCTAAAAACCCATTCTCATTGGAAGATTCATAATAAATCAGAAAAGCATACTTGTTGACTGGTAATGTTCCTCCCAGATAAGCCTGCTGATTTTTCAGAATGTTTTCTATTTCATGAGCAATCGTTTTGGAGTAATGTCTTTCCTTTTTGTTGTAGAACGATACAAGCACTTTGGTATGACCTATTTTCAACCATGTGGTATCAGGAACGGAATATAAAACAGGAGAATCTACCAATTCACGGTAGTCCTTTGCCCAAACCATATCCGTATTTTTATTTTTCTGTTGATAATCTAAAGCAGAAGAAGCATAAAAATCTTTGTTCTTGGTAATCGTAATCTGATAAGGAATATCTTTCATTTCCTCAAAATATCCCACTAAAGAATTGTAATTGATGACAAAAACGCTGTCTTTTATAAACATGCTGCCGGCAGATCTTGCCTCATTAGATTCTTTTTCCAGAGAATCCCATCCATCGGCTACCTGATAAGATATTTTCTTTACCCGGTTAAGATCATGTACCATCCAGCTGTTTTTATCCAGACGTTCGGTTATTACTTTTTTACCGTTTTTATCGGTGGCTGTGAAATCAGAAACATATTGTCCGAAATTCATAGCCTGATAAAACCCGGGTACCAGTTTGGGAATGATAAATTTGCCCTGTTTAAGATTATTCTTTGGGGGCGAAAAAGATACCCGGACTTCATCATTGTTCATATGAAGAAGATCAATAGAATATTCGTAATTTTTTTTTGAAGTCTGAGCAATCATTACGTTAGGAAGTAGAATGATCACGAAAAATAGTTTTATAAGGGTATTCACTGGCTGCAATTTTAATGATTACGAATATTTTAAATCACTTCTAAGGTTGGTCTGGTTTATTTTTCCATATAGTATACCTCTTCATAAGGCTGAATCAGTACCCATCCATGTCCTGAAAACTTCATCTGGAATTCTTCGCCGCTTCCTCTGCCAATAAGGCTTTTGAAAGAAACATTGGTTTTCAGTTCCGGGCTTAAGTTTCCGGACCATGCAACTGTAGCATTAGGATCTGTAAACACAGGAGTGTCTGGAGTTACAAGTAAGGTTAAAGGATCACCGTGTGTAGTAATGGCAATATGTCCTGTTCCTGAAAGTTTTGCCTGAAAAAGCCCTCCGGACATCATTCCTGCAATACTTTTAAGCATCGTGATATCACTTTTTACGCTTTGTTCATGGGCAAGAATATCATTTCCGTTTACACATACAGATTCATTATTCAGATACAGAATACGGACTTTCTTCCCGGAATCTGCAACATATAATTTTCCTGTTCCTTCTGCTTTCATCAGCTTGGCTCCTTCACCGCTGATCGCTTTCTTCAAAAGATTTCCAAGTCCTCCGGACAGCATTCCCTGTCTTTCAAAATTGATATTTCCCACATAGCTTACCATACTTCCTCTTTTGGTCCATACCGCCTGATTGTTAAGGTTGATTTCCAGAAGATGTTTCGTCTCCAGCTCAAAATAATCTCTTTGCTGCGGATTCTCTTTCGTTTCGTTGATAAATGCTTCAATTGAATATTTACTCATAATGATAATTTTTTAATTTGTTGTTTTTATAGTGTTATTACTTTAGTTTGTCGAGTTTATACTCCCTTTTGTTACTTTTAGGATTCAGATCTACAAATTCATACTTTTCAAAATTGGAAAGTCTGGCTTTGAACATTTCTGTTGCTTTTTCTACTGACCTTGTTTTAGGATAATGAAAACCTTCAAATTCAGCATTGAAAATCTGCGCTTTGAAATCATGCGAAAACTCGTCATCACCAGCATAGGTCAATGCTATTTTACCCGTCCATGTAATATCATAGTTGTTATTGTCTGTTTTTGAAAACCGGATCTGATGTCCTGCACAGCTGTCATGTCCCAGCAGGTAAATATTGAAGGCAAGGTCATCATCATCAAAAGGTTGTTCAGACGGAAGATCATTGCTGAAAAGATCGTTTTTAATAACTGTATCGAAGTCCAGTTTTTCATCAAGATTGTTAATTCTGATTCCTCTTTGTTCACCCCAATAGTTGGAAGACAGTGTACAGGTATGGTAGTTTTCCCATACGATTTTGGAGTTCCAGTCGGACAGATCTTCGTCTTCTTCTTCACTGTTTTCATCATCATTGGCGTAATAATTTTCAGTTTTTAAATGAAAATCAAACCAGATAAATCCATACTCGTCAATTCTTCCGCTCCAGTTGAAAGTTTCAATTTTGTGACCATTAGGATACGGATTATCAATGAAGTATATTTTACTTACAGATTCCATAATGAGTTTTTATTTTTCCAAAAATACTCTTTTTATGCCTTGGAAATCCCCGTAAAATCACGGTTTTATATTTGATTGTAAATAATACTTGACAAAGGGGTGTTCAATGTCGTATATTTGCACTCCGAAAATTACACCTTGTAATTTCAATAATTTTTAAACCGTAATTTAAAAAATGAAAACATCAGATTTTAATTTTGATCTTCCTGCGGAATTATTAGCAGAACACCCATCAGAGCACAGAGACGAAGCGAGATTAATGGTACTTGATAGAAAAACACAAACTATCGAGCACAAATTATTCAAGGATGTTGTGGATTATTTTGATGAAGAGGATTTGTTCATCTTCAACAATACAAAAGTTTTCCCTGCACGTCTTTACGGAAATAAAGAAAAAACAGGTGCTAAAATTGAAGTTTTCTTATTAAGAGAGCTTGATAAAGAAACAAGAGTTTGGGACGTTTTGGTAGATCCTGCAAGAAAAATCAGAATTGGTAACAAATTATTCTTCACAGAAGATGAGTCTTTGGTAGCTGAGGTTATTGATAACACGACTTCAAGAGGAAGAACGTTAAGATTCTTATTCGACGGTTCTTACGACGAATTCAGAACGAAACTAAAAGAATTGGGAGAAACTCCGCTTCCAAAATATATCAAAAGAGCAGTAGAGCCGGAAGATGCAGAAAGATATCAGACGATCTATGCAAAAGTAGAAGGAGCAGTAGCTGCCCCTACAGCAGGTCTTCACTTCTCTAAGCATTTGATGAAGAGATTAGAGATCAAAGGGATCAATTTTGCTGAAGTAACGCTTCACGTAGGATTGGGAACATTCAACCCAATTGAGGTAGAAGATCTTTCTAAGCACAAAATGGAGTCTGAAGAGATCATCATTGATGAGAAAAATGCTGCGATCATTAACAAAGCGGTAGAATCTCACAGAAGAGTATGTGCAGTAGGTACTACTACAATGAGAGCATTGGAAACTTCTGTTTCTTCAAACAAAAAAATCTCTGCTTTCAACGGATGGACAAATAAATTCATTTATCCTCCTCACGATTTCGGAGTAGCCAACTCAATGATCACGAACTTCCACACACCGAAGTCTACTTTGATCATGATGATTGCTGCATTTGCCGGAAGAGATTTCGTAATGCATGCTTATGAAGAAGCCGTAAAAGAAAAGTATAAATTCTATTCTTACGGTGACGCAATGTTAATTCTATAAAAAAAGTAAAAAGAGCCAAGTTAAAGGTAATACAAGTAGAAATGAGACAAAATGATTTGCTTATCAGAACTTTTACATTTGGAGTTAATTGTCTTAAGTTTTTAAGAACACTGCCCAATGATTCTGAAAGTAAATTAATAAGGTTCCAGCTCGGAAAATCAGCTACTTCAATAGGTGCTAATTATGAAGAATCCCAGGCAGGATCTTCTAAAGCAGATTTTAAAAATAAAGTAAAAATTGCTTTAAGAGAAGCTAGAGAAAGTCATTTCTGGCTTCGGGTTTTAGAAGAACTGGATGGTTATGATTCTGATGAATTTAAAGCTTTATTGAATGAAAGTAACGAATTAAAAAACATTTTGGCTTCAATAGTTAACAATACTAAACTTTAAACCTTTTACTTTTAACTTGGCTCTTTAATATTATGAAAGATATCCGTACATTATCATTAGACCAGCTTAAAGACTACTTTGTATCTTTAGGAGAAAAGCCGTTTCGTGCGAAACAGGTCTATGACTGGCTATGGAGTAAAAACCTCCATTCGATTGACGAAATGACGAATCTTTCCAAATCACTTCGTGAGAGAATTTCGGAAGAATATACCATTAATCCTGTTTCCGTAGACCTTCTTCAGAAAAGCTCTGACGGAACCATCAAAAACGGAGTGAAACTTCATGACGGGCTGATGGTGGAATCTGTTCTTATTCCTACAGAAACAAGAACTACAGCCTGTGTATCTTCACAGGTAGGATGCTCATTAAACTGCGAATTCTGTGCTACAGCAAGACTGAAAAGGATGAGAAACCTTGAAGTAGCTGAAATTGTAGATCAGGTAGCTCTGATTGACAGCCAGAGTAGAATGTATTTCGACAGACCTCTTTCCAACATCGTATTTATGGGAATGGGAGAGCCAATGATGAATTACAAAAACGTAGTGGAAGCCATCAAAAAAATTACCCAGCCGGAAGGATTGGGAATGTCTCCAAGAAGAATTACCGTTTCTACATCCGGTATTCCTAAAATGATTAAAATGCTTGCAGATGATGAACTGCGTGTGAAGCTGGCTTTATCCCTTCACTCTGCTATCGAGTCCAAGCGTAATGAGATCATGCCTTTCTCTGATAAATTCCCGTTGACAGATATTATGGAAGCTCTTCAGTACTGGTACCAAAAGACTGGTTCTGTGATTACTTTTGAATACTGCGTATGGAAAGGAATTAATGACGGTGACGAGGACATTAAAGCTTTAATCAAATACTGCAAACAGGTTCCTTCAAAAGTAAATCTTATCCAGTACAACCCGATCGGAGATGGAAAATACGATCAATGCAACAAACAGGCGGAAGAAAATTACATCCGACAGCTTGAAAATGCAGGAGTAACGGTAATGGTCAGAAGAAGCCGTGGAGGTGATATTGATGCCGCTTGCGGACAGTTAGCCAACAAAACAACAGATTAAAATTTCCTTAAAAAAAGCCTAAAACTTTCTTAAAAAATAGGTTAAAACCCTACCTTTGCACAAATTATTTTGTGATGATGGATTTTCTTATGAGCGAGGACGGGCTGGAAAATGTGTATGCATGGGCTATTCCATTGCATGCTACTGTTATTTTAGCTGAAATGATTTACAGCCACGTTTCAGAAGCTAAGCTATATAGTGGAAAAGATCTTGCCACGAATGTTTATCTTGCATTGATGAACTTTGGTCTTGACCTTATCATGAAGGCATTTGCCATGGGTGTGATGTTTTTCTTTTACCATCACAGGATTTTCTCATGGGATCTTAGCATCTGGTATTTGCTGGCTTGTTTTATAATCACAGACTTTGCTTATTACGTATTACATTATGTAGACCACCGTTCCAGAGCATTCTGGGCAGTTCATATTACCCATCACAGTTCAGAATATTTTAACCTGACAACAGGATTCAGAAGCCCTGTATTACAGCCGCTTTACAGATACTTGTATTTTTCACCACTTGCATTTTTAGGATTCAATCCATGGCATATCATGGTAGCTTACGCAATCGGACAGGTGTATGGAACATGGGTACATACACAAACTGTGAAGAGTATGGGATTCTTGGAATATATTTTGGTAACACCTTCCCATCACCGTGTGCATCATGCATGTAATGTAAAATACCTGGATAAAAACATGGGAATGTGTCTCATCATCTGGGATAAAATATTTGGAACCTTTCAAAAAGAAGATCCCAATATACCCGTGAAATATGGAATCTATCCAAAAATGCCGGATAACAGACCGGATACCGTTCTTTTTTATGAATGGAGAAAAATTTGGAAAGATCTTAAGCAGCCAGGATTAAAGTTCACAGACAGAATCAATTATATTTTCAATTCACCGGGATGGAGACATGATGGAACTGGAAAAACGGTAAGGCAATATCAGAAGGAATATTTTGCCAGACAGGCTAAAAAGAAAGACCAACAGCAAAATCAGAAAGAGCAGAAAACTGCTTAACTTCTGATTTAAAATCAATAGAAATCTAAGTGAAAAGCGGGCTATTTTGGCCTGCTTTTCTTTTTTAAGAAGAGAGAAAAGGTAAAACGGAGAATAAGCAAAACAATAAATCTCTTCAAAAATCCAGAATTTTTTCCATTGACTCCATACAATATTTAGATTTCTGCGGAATGACAATGTGGAGATAAATAAAAACGCTTAGTTTGTCCATTCCATAGGAAACTACAATCCCAAACCCGCATCCCGAAACCCGCATCCAAACCAAAACCCAAACCCGAATCCCGAAACCCGAATCTCATATCTCATTCAAACTCTCAAACCCTCCAACTCAATCCCCGCATCCCGAATCTCACCTCAGAATAAAACCCTATTTTTGTCTTATGAAAAAACTCCTTCTGATTATTGCTCTTTTCGTTGGTCAATCTGCATTTTCTCAGCAAACAGACTTTCTGAAAATAAAAAAATACAGAGTTAATTATCTGGATGACAAGATTGAGGAAACCTCAGGACTGAATATTTTAAACGGCAAATTATATACATTCAATGACAGTGGAAATACTGCCGAGCTTTTTGAAATGGATAAAAAGAGTGGTGAAATTATCAGAACACTGAAAACCAATGTAATCAATACAGATTGGGAAGCTTTAGCCAATGATGGAGAAAATTTTTATATCGGAGATTTCGGAAATAATGCGGGCACAAGAAAAGATCTGATGATTTACAAAGTTCCCTATGGACGTCTTGATTCTGCGAATATTTCTAACATTCCCGGTTCAGAAAGGGCTTTAGATGGAACAGCTATTTCTTTTTATTATCCTGAACAGACTGAATTTATTTCTAAAAATATGAGGAACGACTTTGATGCAGAAGCCATGATTTATTTAAATGGAAAGCTGCACCTGTTTACCAAAGAATGGGCTTCAAAAGCAACCTCACATTATATTGTAAACCCTGAAATTTCAGCACTTCAAAAAGCAGAGAAGATAGAAACTTATAAAACTGGTTTCGTGGTTACAGATGCCTCTTATTTTGATAAAAAGCTTTATTTGGTAGGATATACCAGGAAAACAGAAGTCTTTTTAGATATTCTTACAGAAACAGAACCAGGAATATTTTTTAAAGAAAAACCAAAACATTATTACCTCGGGACTGCGCTTTCATTAGCACAGATTGAGGGAATAAGTGTAGATGAAACGGGAATTTATATTTCAGGGGAAAAGTTCAGGTCTCCGTTGGGAACTACAAAACCTTCCTTTTATTTTATCCCGAAAGATCAACTCAAAGATTAATTTACCTTAAAATTGAGCGAAAAAAATTATCTTTGTGAGAATTAATAATTATTCACCCAGCATTCGCAGATTGTGGCAAATACAGTAGAAGAGATTAAACGACCGATCAATGATGAAATGAAACTTTTTGAACAGAAGTTTTATGAGTCAATGCAGAGTAAAGTAGCTTTATTGGATAAAGTAACCCGTTTTATTGTTACCACCAAAGGAAAGCAGATGCGTCCTATGTTTGTGTTTCTTTGTGCCAAACTTGTGGGTGAGGTGACGGAAAAAACGTACCGTGGTGCTTCTATGATCGAGCTGATCCACACTGCTACTCTGGTACATGATGATGTGGTGGATGAAAGTTTTAAACGTCGTAATTTCTTTTCAATCAACGCACTTTGGAAGAATAAAATTGCAGTTTTGGTGGGAGACTATCTTTTATCAAAATCAGTTTTGTTATCTACAGATCACAAAGATTATGACCTGCTTGGAGTTATTTCCAGAACCATCCGTGAAATGTCTGAAGGAGAACTTCTTCAGCTGGAGAAAGCCAGAAAACTGGATATCACTGAAGAGGTGTACTATGAAATTATCCGCCAGAAAACTGCTACTCTGATTGCTGCATGTTGTGAAATAGGAGTTCTTTCCAATAATGCGGATGAAGCTCTTGCCAAGAAGATGATGGATTTCGGTACTTTTACCGGAATGGCATTCCAGATAAAGGATGACCTTTTCGACTATTTAAGTTCAAATGTGATTGGTAAACCTGTAGGAATTGATATTAAAGAACAGAAAATGACCCTGCCTTTGATTCATACCTTAAAGATCGCCAGTGAAAAAGACAGAAAGTACTATTTCGATACCATAAAACGTTACAATAACAATCCTAAGCGTGTAAAAGAGCTGATAGAATTTGTTAAAAGTTCCGGAGGATTGGAATATGCTATTACCATTATGAAAGATTTCCAGCAAAAGGCAAAAGATATCCTGAATGAGTTTCCGGATTCTGAAGCAAGGAAGTCATTGCATATTATGCTTGATTATGTGATTGAGCGAAAATTCTGATGTTAATATTTTTTAGCCGTTCTGAGTTTTTTATTCACTTGTTTCCCTTTATTTTCGTGTGGTATGTAAATTCTTCATCATTGGAGAAAAAATAGAGTTATCTTTCAATAAATCAATCAGTTGTGATTATTTGTATTTTTTTGTAATAGTAAATTACTGTAAACTAATATTTTGCATGATTCACATAAAGTGCTTGTTAACAATTCATTGAGTTTCAGAATAATTTTTGTTAATTTGTCGCAAGAAAAAACAACAAATAATGAAAAAAATGAAATCAATGATGATAGCATCAGCTATCTGTTCGTGCTTCCTTATGCGCGCACAAGTGGGAATTGGCACCCAAAATCCTCAAACAACTTTTCATATTGATGGCTCTAAAGATAATCCTGCCACAGGTATACCTTCTGCTGCTCAACAGGATAATGATTTTAGTG
The DNA here is from genome assembly GCF_045865955.1 of Chryseobacterium sp. KCF3-3. Taxonomy (NCBI): domain Bacteria; kingdom Pseudomonadati; phylum Bacteroidota; class Flavobacteriia; order Flavobacteriales; family Weeksellaceae; genus Chryseobacterium; species Chryseobacterium sp. KCF3-3. Next base: position 5,599,423 of record NZ_AP035792.1, on the reverse strand, counting down.
TAACGTCAATCGCTAAAGTAGGGATAGGTACAACTTCTCCAAGTGAAAAATTAGACGTAGCGTCCGGAAATGCCCGTATCCGTAATATTAATTCAAATATAGGGGTCGGAGGAACTGACAGGGTTGTGGTAGCGGATGCTAGCGGAGTACTGAAGACTATAGACTTTACTGCTTATTCGCTTTTTCATGCCCGTTTAGCGGCTAACCAGAACATCAGTTCTTCAACAATTACTACTTTATTATTCGCTGCACCAATAGCAACTTCTCCTTTCTATTCCTATAATACCGGAACTGGAGTGATGACTTTTAATCAGGCTGGGAATTATCTGGTAACATTACAGGCAAGTTTTACCAATATGCCTGCAGATACTCAGTTGCTTATTGGTATCAGACCTGTACCAGATGCTAATTACCTGGGAAGAGGAAGCCATTATAATGCAGTTGCTTCTTCAGGAACTGTAGGTGAGCTGATGAATTATACAACTGTAGTTGTTGCTCCTACAGCGGGATACCAGATTCGTTTTACAGCAGCTCCCAATCAAAATGCTACGATTATTTCAACAGAAACAGGATCTACAGGAAGCGGAAATGTTACCAATGTAACTGTTCAGAAGATATAATTCTATCTTTTATTATAATTAAAGCTAAAGTGTTTTGTATATGTTTCGGGAAACTGGAAATGTATACAGAACACTTTTTCTTTTATATTCAGAATCTGATATTGATTCTGTTTAAAAAAGAAGAAATAGCTCCTTAATGAATTCTCGGATTTTCATACAATTACTCTTATATATTACCGTAAATAACGCAATTGTGCGAAAATTTTAAATTAAATTATTTTCAGGGTTACAATAATAACGGCTAGAACTATACAAAATAAAGCGATTAAAAATAAATAATCCGCAATGTTCTCAAACGTAGATTCCGGCTTTCTATTCCTAGTCCTGATCGCCAGAAATGAAAAGAAACAGCTGCAGGCAAAAAGAATACAGGCAAATCCTGCAAATTCGTCCAAATACGTATTCTGACTGATCTTAGAGATTTTCAGTGACGTAATAATGATTAATGAAAATCCTAAAAGATTACTGGAAGCATTCAAGATGTGGGGTGACTTTTTTTCCATCATTTACAATTTTTTTCAAAATAAAGCACAATTTTTTTTATTATCAAATTTTTAAAAAAGATTATTAAAAATTAAAATTAATTTAAAAAGTGTATATTAGCAAAATACTTGAAGATTAAAAAACTTTTTTACTTAGCTATGCAAACAACCTATATTGAAACACAGCAAATATCCTTTCAAGATTTTAAAAATCAGATACTTGGAGACTACAGGTTAGGAAGGATCTCTCGTGAAATGTCTTATCTCGGAAGGAGAGAAGTACTCACTGGAAAAGCTAAATTTGGAATTTTTGGGGATGGAAAAGAACTTCCTCAGCTTGCAATGGCGAAAGTTTTCAGAAATGGAGACTTCCGTTCAGGATATTACAGGGATCAGACTTTTGCATTGGCAATAGATGCCTTAACAGTAGAAAGTTTCTTTGCACAGATGTATGCAGATACAAGCGTGGAAAGAGAGCCTGCTTCTGCGGGAAGACAAATGAACGGGCATTTTGCAACAAGAAGTTTAAATGAAGACGGAAGCTGGAAAGATTTGACAGCTCAGAAAAATATTTCTTCCGATATTTCTCCTACAGCCGGACAAATGCCAAGATTATTGGGATTAGCTCAGGCTTCAACGATCTATAAAAGCGTAAAATTTGACGGTTCAGAAAAATTCTCAAGAGAAGGTAACGAAATTGCTTTCGGAACTATCGGGGATGCTTCTACAGCAGAAGGACACTTCTGGGAAACTCTGAATGCAGCATGTGCTCTTCAGGTTCCTATGATTGTTTCTATCTGGGACGACGGATATGGAATTTCAGTTCCTACGAAAAATCAGAGAGCAAAAGCTGATATCAGTGAAATGCTAAGTGGTTTCCAGAGAAAAGAAGGGGAAAACCAGGGATGTGAGATTATCCAGGTGAAAGCTTGGGATTATCCTGCATTATTAGATGCATATGCTAAGGCAGAGCATTTCGCAAGAACAGAAAGTGTACCGGTGGTAGTGCATGTAGTAGACGTTACTCAGCCTCAGGGACACTCTACATCCGGATCTCACGAAAGATATAAAAATGAAGAGCGTCTGGCTTGGGAAGCAGAATATGATGGTCTTGCAAAATTCAAAGAATGGATCCTTAACTATTCTATCGAAATAGATGGAAAAGAAGAAGTAATTGCTACAGCTGAAGAATTGGAGGCTATTGATGAAGAAGCGAAAAAAGCAGCAAAAACAGGACAAAAAGTAGCATGGGAAAATTACCAAAAAGCTATTACAGAACTTATCCAGTCTATCTTACCTTTAGTAGAAAACCTTAAAGGACAAAATGCTGAAGTAGAAACGTATATTGCCCATTTCAACAAATTAGTTTCAAAAGCTAAGAAAGATATTTTCCATTTGGTAAGACAAACTTTACTGGCGACAAGAGGAACAAATTCTGCAGAAAGAAATCAATTGATGCAGAAATACAATGAAGTATCTGCTGTTGAAAAAGACAACTATTCTTCTCATTTATATTCTCAGTCTGAATGGAAATCGGAAAATGTTCAGGAAATCAAGCCTGTATATTCTGACAGCTCTGAAGATGTAGATGGAAGAGTGGTAATTAGAAACAACTTTGACAAAATTTTTGAAAAATATCCTGAAACGTTAATCTTTGGTGAAGATACCGGAAATATCGGTGATGTAAACCAGGGATTGGAAGGAATGCAGGAAAAATACGGTGCTTTACGTATCGCTGATACAGGAATCCGTGAAGCAACGATCCTTGGACAGGGAATTGGTATGGCGATGAGAGGTTTAAGACCAATCGCTGAAATCCAATACTTAGACTATGTTCTTTACTGTTTACAGGGAATGAGTGATGACCTTGCAACGGTACATTACAGAACAAAAGGAGGTCAGAAAGCTCCATTAATTATCAGAACGAGAGGTCACAGATTAGAAGGAATCTGGCACTCTGGCTCTCCAATGGCGGGTATTCTGAACCTTTCAAAAGGTATTTTAGTATTGGTACCTAGAAACCTTACAAAAGCAGCAGGATTCTACAACACTATGCTTCAGGCTGACGAACCTGCGATCATCGTAGAATGTCTGAACGGATACAGACTAAAAGAAAAACAACCGGATAACTTAGGCGAATTCACTGTTCCTGTAGGAAAAATTGAAGTAACTAAAGAAGGAAAAGATGTTACTTTGGTAACGTACGGTTCTACATGGAGAATTGTAACGGAAGCTGCTAATGAATTGGAAAAATTAGGAATTTCTGCAGAAGTAATCGATATTCAGTCATTGATTCCTTTCGATTTATCTCACGAAATTGCTGAAAGTGTTAAGAAAACCAACAGATTAGTAGTAATTGACGAAGATGTGGAAGGTGGAACTACAGGATTTATCCTACAACAGATCCTTGAAAAGCAGAAAGCTTTCAGATATCTGGATTCAGATCCGTTGACGATCTCAGCAAATGATCACAGACCTGCTTATGCAAGTGATGGTGACTATTTCAGCAAGCCGTCTACAGACGATATGGTAGAAAAAATCTATGCTATGTTCAATGAAACAAATCCTCAGAAATATCCGGCGATATTCTAATTGGGATTTTAGATAAATTTTAAAACCGCTTCCTTTTTGGGAGCGGTTTTTTTGTTATATTTACTTAAATCCTTCAGTGATAACCATGAAAATTAGACGCTTATATTTGATCTTAATATTAATAATTATAAGTTGTAAGAGAGCGAATAAAAAAGAAGTTTTGCTGGCAGACAGAGAAGCTCCTTTAGGCTGGATCTATTTGAAAATGTATAATGACAACAGTTTCGAATTCATTTCTCAGGGAATGATGAGGGATAAAGAGGTGTACAGCGGAAGTTATGAGTTAAAGAATGATACTGTTTATTTTAAATATAGAGATTCAATTCCTAAAGCAGGCTCAAAAGCTGTTATAGAGAAAGGATTTGTGAATTATATCAATGGTAGTTATCATGAAAGCGTTCAAATAAAACTTAATAAATTATAAGAGTAAAAAAATAAAAAAGCCATCAAACATTGACAGCCTTTCTATTTTTTATATCCTCATTCAAGAAAGCACAATCTTTATCTTCATGATGTCCTTTCACCTGATATTTTGCTTCCCATTCCTCCAGTAAATATAGAATAGGCAACAAAGCCAATCCCTTTTCTGTAAGAGAATATTCTACTCTTGGAGGCAGTTCTTTAAACTCTTCACGGATCACCAGTCCATCAGTTTCCATCTCTCTCAGCTGATCAGTCAGGACCTTTCTGGAAATGACATTAATACGCACTGCCAGTTCACCAAAACGTAATTTCCTGTCTTTAATAACAAGAACAATAATAGGCTTCCATTTGCTTCCTAAAGCGGCCATTGCTTTGCCCAGAGGACAGCTGTATTGCATCAATTCATTCTTTTTCATAAGGAGAAATTTATTTTAAATAACAGTAAGGAACATAAATTTCATACGTTACTTTGATGTTACTAATGTAAGTTACTGCGAAGTTACCACTATTTTTTTAATAAAAGATACAAAAACGAACTATTATTAGTTACTTTGTGTAACAATTATAAAATATAAATTTAAATATGAGCACATCATCATTATTTAAACCGTTTCAATACAAGAATTTACAGCTTAAAAATAGAATTGTAATGGCTCCAATGACCAGAGCACAATCTGATAATGGAGTTCCTACACAGAACATTGCAGATTATTATGGAAGAAGAGCTGCTTCAGAAGTAGGATTGATTCTTTCTGAAGGAACTGTGATCAACAGACCGGGATCAAAAAATATGCAGAATATTCCTGATTTTTATGGAACAGAAGCTTTAAACGGATGGAAAAACGTTATTGATACTGTACATCAGAATGGAGGTAAAATGGGACCTCAGATCTGGCATGTTGGAGATACAAGAATGTCAGAAGACTATCCATTGGTTCCAATGGAAAAGGCTTCAACAATGACGATTGAAGATATTCAGGATACGATTGCTCAGTTTGCGGCATCTGCAAAATCTGCGAAAGATCTTGGTTTCGACTGTATTGAAATCCATGGAGCGCATGGATATCTTATCGACCAGTTTTTCTGGGAAGTTACCAATACAAGAACTGACGAATATGGCGGTAAAACATTAAAAGAAAGAAGCCGATTTGCAGTAGAAGTAGTAAAAGCGATCAGAGCAGCAGTAGGAGAGGATTTCACGATTATTATCCGTCTTTCACAGTGGAAACAGCAGGATTATAAAACCAGACTGGCATTCACTCCAAACGAAATGGAAGACTGGTTATTACCATTAAAAGAAGCTGGAGTAGATATTTTCCATTGTTCACAACGTCGTTTCTGGGAGCCGGAATTTGAAGGTTCTGATTTAAACTTTGCAGGATGGGCTAAAAAAATTACCGGACAACCAACTATTACAGTAGGTTCTGTAGGCTTGAACGGAGATTTCCTGAATGCTTTTGCAGGGCAGGGAACAGAAAAAAGAGACCTTACAGAATTGATCAGAAGACTTGACAATGAAGAGTTTGATCTTGTGGCTGTAGGAAGAGCTATCTTACAGGATCACCAGTGGGTACAGAAGATCAAAGACGGTAATACAGAAGCTCTTCTGGACTTTTCAGCAGAAAGTATGGGCGTTTTATTTTAATATCAATAATGAATTGTGAATTCGTTTTGCGGTGGTTTTTTAACAGCATAATTTATTCACTTGCGAAGAGGAATTGACGATTCAATCTGGTATTAAATCAGCATAATTCACTTTATTTTATATTTAATTTTCACCTATTTATTAAATGATTGACTTTCAGATTTCTGGAAGTCAATCATTTTTTTGCCAATCCATGAATCAGCCACTTTATTAAAATTCAATAAAAATTTCATATAATTTCTATTTTTAGATCAATTTATAAAGTATATTGAGAAATTTGTTAAAGTTTAATTTCAATATTTTTATCGATGCATAAATGATTGCATACCTGTGATGTTTGTTAAGTGACAAATAATGAATATCACTGAAGCAATTGATATTGAACTGTTTTGGAAAAGAGAGTCTTTGGTTTTGATGTTATTCGTTCCCTGGCTATTATATTGGTCATGGCAGGTCATGTACTTGGTTATGTTTATGCGGGTGAATATTCCTTTTTTATTGCTTTCTTAAGTGGTTTTCTGGGAGTAGAGATGTTTTTTATTTTAAGCGGAGTCCTTATAGGTCAATTATTGATAGAGGTTTTTGACAGTGAACATGTGTGGGAACACTTAAAAATTTTTATTATCAGAAGATGGCTTCGTACTTTGCCACTGTATTTTATAATGCTTATGATTTATTGGGTAGGTAATAAATACTTTGATTCAATTGAAAATGCAGATGTGGCGTTGTGGAAGTATTTTCTGTTTATTCAGAACTTCTTTCACATACAGCCAACTTTCTTTGGGATTTCTTGGAGTTTAGGTATTGAGGAATGGTTTTATGTCTTGTTTCCACTTACATTATTTTTAATGAAAAAGACAAATCAGAACTTCTCTGCTAAAAGAATATTGAGTATTGGAGTTTTGATATTCCTGTTTTATTTTCTTTTAATGCGGATCATTGCTTTCAGTTATTATGATTTTACCTTTTATGAAGGAGTTAGAAAACTAGCTTTTTTCCGTTTGGATGCCATTGCTTTTGGGATTCTGGCAGCTATTACTTTTCATTTTTATCATGAGAAAATTTTTGCCAGGAGATATGCTCTCTTGGGGATGGGAATGGGAGTATTGATATTTAACCAGTATCTTATTTTTAGAAATAATTATTCAGATCTTTATTATTTTAATACAGTTTATTATTCTGTTTTAGGATTAGCACTGGCTTCTGTTTTTCCGTTTTTTAAGGAAGTTAAATGTTCCAGTAGTTTGTTTTTAACGATCATCCGGTATATTAGTAAAATTTCATATTCTTTATATCTGCTGCACTGGCTGGTTTTCAAGTTCCTGGAATTACCTTACTTCAGTTTTATTCCTGATGTAATAAAATTTATACTTTTCTTTCTCTTTTCTTTTATAGCAGCTGGAATCTCTTATAAGTATATTGAAAAACCCGTTATAAATTACAGAAACAGAGTATATAGAAAAGATTAGCGCGATCTCTTTCTAAGATAATTGCTATGGAATATAGTTGATTATTATATTCAACTGAATGAAAAATAACATATTCTAAAAACAAACCCGCTTCTGGAATTTCCAGAAGCGGGTTTTAACAGATTTAAATATCTAAAACTGCCTTTTAAAATGGCAGAAATGATTTCTTTATCTTATAAACCAATATTCTTAGTTGGTTTCAATTGTTTTAAGATGCTTTTCGGGATTGCATTTTTGTGAACAAGGATTGCTGTTGATTTATATTCAACATAAGGTCTTGTTACGTAAAGATATCCGGCGAAATCATTGGTTACACCCCATGAGTTTTTCACCATATAATATTCTTTACCTGTCTGGTCTTTTGCCAAACCTACAATATGCATACCGTGGTCATCCGTTGTAGAAAGATTGTTAAGTGCTTTCTGACGCATGTCTTCACTGATGGTCTTATCTTTTTTAGGCTCTGTAAACAAAGTTTGTTTGTTTTCTGCAGTAATTTGATCAAGATCCATGTCCGGAACGTAGGCTACACCGTTTTTGTAAGAGAAATAAGGCTCAGAAACATCCGTTGCCCAACCTACAGAATATCCTTTAGTTACAGCATTGTCAATGATTGCAGTAAGGTCTTTCATCGGAACATTCCAGTCAGAATCGTGGCTCCAGTTATCAGGAATTGGAACTACAAATTTCTCATAATAAGCATAATCTTTATAAGAAGATAATTCTACATAATCTTCAGGATTAATTCCTACTACTTCTTTAGCAAATGTTTTTGGAGTGTAATTTTTCCCTTCATACGTAAAGTTAGCAGGTACTTTTCCTAAATATTCATCAAGAATAGCATCTACAGAATCCATCCAGTTATCAGTCAGTTTTCCTTTTGAAGAAGCCTGAACAAGGCTGTCAAGAACCGGCTTCAGTTTCCCTTGCATTTCCTTGAAGTTATTCGTAGTCTGTCCGGCTTTTAATCCTGTGTAAACATCCTGAGGAACTGCTCCATACTTCTTATACATATTGATTACGTCGTGAAGTTCTCCTCCATCTCCCCAGCTGATAGCACCATTATTCAAAACGTATAATTTTGCTTTATCGTGGTAAGAATTTCTCGCCGTAAAAATTTCAGCAAGATCTACAGGTTTTTTGCCCATTCTCTGCATTTCAGATTCAAGGAAAGAGTTTCCGGAGTAGCTCCAGCAAGTTCCTGATGAACCCTGGTTCTTTACAGATGTCGCACCAACGTCTTTTAACGTTGTGAACTGAAAATTAGCATTTTGTGATTGGTTGTTTTTTAACTTATTGATTAAGTCATCTTGGGCAAACATCATACTTCCTGCAGACAAAACAAAAAGTAATGATGCAATTTTGGCATTTTTCATTACTATAAAAAGATTATTTGTATTAATAGTCGTTGATAATAGAGATTTGTTACAGATGGAAAAGTTAAATTTGAAATTAAAAAAAATACAAAATAGGCTGAAATAATATAGGCTCATTGGCCAATTTACCCTTTTACTCAAAAAAAGTTGATCATGTTTCCAACCCTTTCAAAAGTTTCCGCATCTATAATAGTATAACTCCTGACTATGGAACAAGAATTATTATTAGAATGTCAGCGTAGCGACCGCAATGCCCAGCGGAAAGTTTACGAGAAAATGGCGGGCAGGCTATACTCAGTCTGCAGACGCTATTTGAAAAACGACGAAGATATAGAAGAAGTATTAGCCGATACATTCTACAAAATTTTCACGAAAATTACCCAGCTTCAGAATGCAGATACCTTTGAAGCATGGGCAAGAAAAATTGCAGTGAACGAATGCCTTCAGAAATTAAGATCCAACAAAGGATTGTTTATTTCCCTGGAAGAAAACTTTATGGATCATTCTGAAGGAACTACAGAAAACCTTTCTCTGGAAAAAGATATTCTGAGCTTATTGAATTTTCTCCCGGAAGGCTGCAGAGCGATCTTTAATCTTTTTGCTATTGAAGGATATCCTCATAAAGAAATAGCAACCATGCTTTCTATCAGCGAGGGAACATCAAAATCCCAGCTCAATTTTGCAAGGAAAAAGTTGCAGGAACTTCTCGTGAATCAAAACATTTAAACTTTTACAACAATGGAAAATAATCATATAGATCAACAATTCAATGAAGCTTCCAAGCTTTCAGAAGAGCCAACAGTTTTTCCTGGTTTTGAAAAAGTATGGGAAAAGATTGAAGAGAAACTAGATAAAAAAGAAGAGAAAAAGAGAATCATTCCTCTTTGGCTGCCGTATGGTATTGCCGCAAGTTTGATGATTGGTTTAGGGGCTTTTTACTTTATGAATAAAAAAGAGGTTGCAGAACCTTTACAACCTGTAATAACAGAAAATAAAGAGTCAACCGTTCCTGGTAATAAAGTTGATATTGCAAAAATAGACAGCCTTACAAAACAGAATATCCAGAAAGAGAAAAGTATTGTTAAGCCTGTAGAAAAACTGGCAATTAATACACTGCCAACTCATACTCAATATCCTGTGGGATTTCCTCAGAAAACATTACCCAATCCCTTGTTTTCAGAAAAAGAGAAAAATGATACTTTATATAGTGATAGAAAAGTAGATTATATCTATTCAGGGCAACGCAAAGATACCAATGCTGTTAAGAGTATTGAAGAAGTGGTCGTTATGGGATATTCAAAAACAGTTAAAAGTAAGACTGTTTCATCTGCTTCCACTGTGATGATTGCTTCCACAGACAAAACTTCTGTACATGCTCCGGTTGCAATATCTTCATTGGCAGGAAGTGTTGCCGGGATAGAAGTAACCACTGGAATTAAAAAACGTGATGAAATATCAATCAGAGGAGCAAAAAGTATTGATGGCCATTCTACGAACCCTTTATATATTGTTGATGGAATTGTATTAGGCAGAGAATCTGGATTTTTAAATACTCTGGATCCTAAAAAAATAAAAGAACTAAAAGTACTGAAAGGGCTTGAAGCTACTGCCCTGTATGGAAGCAAAGCTAATAACGGAGTTGTTGTAGTCACCACGAATGGATTATCTAAAGATGAAATAGAAAAACTTAAAAAAGTTTCTTCAGAAAGTAAAGAGGAAATACTAAAAGAACCTGAAGAGCCTGAAAAAGTACTTCCTAAAGCAGGTCAGTTGACAGCTGGAGAAGTTAACGATTTTTCTAAGTGGGATTATTGGAAAGATATTGCAGTTCCTACTCTGGATCAGTATAAAAATACGTGGAAGTTCTTCCCTGATAAAAGGGTTTCAGTTCAGTTGGCCAATAAAGACAGAAAACCGGTAATAGGGGAAAAGGTAAAACTATTGGATGATAAGAAAAACATTATATGGGAAGCCGTTTCAGATAATCTGGGTAATGTAGAATTATGGATATCACCACTGACAGATGAAAAATCAGATTCAGAGAAATATTATTTGTCGGATCACACCGGACAGGTAATCAGCAGTAATCTCAGAACTTTTAAAAATGGACAGAACCTCATCATTCTGGATCAGCCTTGCCAGCAGAAACGTATTTTGGATCTTGCTTTCGTAGTGGATGCTACAGGTTCTATGGGTGATGAAATTTCTTATCTTCAGTCTGAACTTCTGGATGTGTTGAAAAAAATAGAAGGACAGCTTAAAAATACAACCGTAAGATATGGATCAGTTTTTTACAGAGATCAGGGAGATGAATATGTGACCCGGAAATTTGACTTTTCAGATAACGCGGAAGATCTTGTTGGATTCATTAAAAAGCAGAAAGCTGGAGGTGGCGGAGATACACCTGAAGCAGTTGTAGAAGCATTGAAGGTTTCCGTTGATGAACTGAAGTGGAGTACTGAAAATTCAACCAAAATAATGTTTTTAATTCTGGATGCACCACCACACCATTCAGAGCAGAATATAAAGAATTTATACAGTACAATTAAGACTGCTGCAAAGAAAGGAATTACCATTATTCCACTGGCAGCAAGTGATACGGATAAACAAACGGAATATCTGATGCGGACATTTGCTTTACTTACAAATGGTACCTATACCTTCCTTACAGATGACAGCGGAATAGGAAACAGCCATATCAAACCTACCATAGATTCTTATGAAGTTGAAAAACTGAATGATTTATTATTAAGATTAATCCTTCAGAGAGCTGTTTTGCCAGAATGTGGTGCAGGAATTTCAAATGATCATATCAATAAAAAGATGGAAAAAGAAATTGACAGCCAGGGTGAGAGTAAAACTGTACTATTTCCCAATCCTACAAAAGGTCAGATACAGATAAAAACAAAAAAATCAATTGAAGAACTGTTTGTCTACGACCTTGCCGGAAAGATTATTATGAGAAAAGAAAAATTACCCGAAGGTAAAAACACAATTGATTTAACTTCTTATCCTCAAGGGATTTATCTTGTGCGTGTTCATACGAATGATTTGTGGGAAACATTTAAGGTCATTAAAAATTAACTCTCTTTTTTATTTAAAGAATAAGTTTTATTTAACAATTATTAACAGGATTGAATTTATTTTAATAATTTCCTGTCGAAATTTTTAAAGATGAAAAAAATTGTAATAACCATGCTAGCGCTTGTTGCATTGACAAGCTGTAAAACTCAAAAAAATACTGAAACAACCAACGAACCAAAGACTTACAGTGTCAGGAAAGATAAAGATCAGGATGGAATTCCTAATCAATTGGATAAGTGTCCTGATATTGCCGGTCCGGTAGAAAATGAAGGGTGTCCGTGGGTAGAGTCGGATGGAGACGGTGTTATTGATAAAGATGACGCATGTCCTACAGTGGCAGGACCTCCTGAAAATAATGGCTGTCCATGGCCGGATACAGATGGAGATGGTGTTTTGGATAAAGACGATGCCTGTCCTACGGTTCCGGGATTACCGGAATATAATGGCTGCCCAAAACCGAAGTCAGTTACTGCAATGGAAGTAGTAAGTTCAAGGAAATTTCATGAATCGAGAAGAGTGTATGACCATCAGGTAGGTGACAAAAAAGATGTTGAAAAGGCTACAATAAAAGCTGATCAGGATATTGATTATAACAATGAAGAATATGCAGCGTTAGTTGAAAATGCATTTGAATTAACCCGTAATCAACCTGTTTCTACCTTCTCTATTGATGTAGACAATGCTTCTTATTCCAATGTCAGAAGAATGATTAATTATGGATCTAAGGTTGATAAAAATTCAGTGAGAGTAGAGGAAATGATTAATTATTTTAAGTATAATTATCCTCAACCCGCAAATGGCGATCCTTTTTCAATTAATACAGAATACAGTGAATCTCCATGGAATCCTAAACATAAACTGCTCAAAATAGGACTTCAGGGGAAAAATATTCCGATGGATCGTCTGCCTGCATCCAATATTGTTTTTCTTATTGATGTTTCAGGTTCAATGAGTCAGGAAAATAAACTGCCATTGCTGAAGTCTTCTCTTAAAGTTTTACTGAACCAGCTCAGACCTAAGGATAAGGTTGGGATTGTAGTATATGCGGGTAGTGCAGGAATGGTACTTCCCCCAACATCAGCAGGTGAAAAAGAAAAAATAATTCAGGCACTAGATAAGCTTGAGGCAGGAGGAAGTACAGCAGGAGGGGCAGGAATTGAACTGGCCTATAAACTAGCGAAGCAAAACTTTATAAAAGGAGGAAATAACAGGGTTGTTCTGGCAACAGACGGTGACTTTAATGTGGGAGCTTCTTCTACCTCGGATATTGAAACTTTAATTACGCAAAAAAGGAAAACAGGGATTTTCCTTACCTGCCTTGGCTATGGAATGGGAAATTACAAAGACAATACCATGGAAATTCTGGCGGACAAAGGAAACGGAAATTATGCCTATATTGATAATATGCAGGAAGCCAATAAATTCCTGGGAAGAGAATTTGCAGGAAATATTTATACCATTGCCAAAGATGTAAAAATCCAGATTGAATTTAATCCTAAATATGTAAAATCATACCGACTGATCGGTTATGAAAACAGAAAACTGAGAAATGAAGACTTTGTAAATGATAAGATTGATGCAGGAGAACTAGGAAGCGGGCATACAGTAACTGCATTATATGAAGTTATCCCGGCCAACGTAGATTCTGAATTTATACCAAAAGAAACAAAATTGAAATACTCTGAAACTTCAGAAACAAAGAACTTTGGAGATGAAATGGCAACGGTAAAGTTCAGGTACAAAAAACCTGATGGAGACAAAAGCATTGAGATAACTAAAGTGATTAAAAAAGAAGATAAATCTTCAGTAAGTCCGGATTTTCAATTTGCCTCTTCCGTAGCCTGGTTCGGTTTGGTACTAAGAAACTCAGAACTGATTACCAAAAAAGATCTTTCCGATATTGAAAACCTTGCTAAACAGGGAAAAAGTAAGGATGAAGAAGGCTATCGGTCAGAATTTATAAGGCTGATAGAGAGCTATAAAACAATTCAAAAGTAATTCATAAAAAAAGAAATTTCCCAGGAAATTTCTTTTTTTATATTTTTAAGCATATTAATAACCGATGAAAAAGAATTATTTGCTGTTATTGCCATTTACCATTACCTTTTTGCATGCGCAAAACTCACAATTATATTATTCCGGAAAATTTTTAACTACCAAAAATAAAGAACAGAACTTTTTAAAGGTTTATAATAAAAACAGCGGTATCTATGAACTGACTGATGAGGAAGGATTTGCGATTATTGCAGCTAAACCTTATGATACACTTGTGTGGAATCAAGGGAAAAATACCCATGTTATTTCTACCTATGAACTCAGGGAAATAAAAGCGATTCTGGAAAGTCAGACAGGAAGTAAAAGTGTAGAAAATATTTACAGTAAAGCCTATGACAGTCTTGTTTCAAAGGAGGTTAAAGATGATTTCAGTATTGAAAAAACTAAAAACCTCCTAAGTAAAAGATCTCACTCATATTTTGATAAAATAAGAAAATTAAAGCAAAAGAATGATAGTGTTTATGTTTTAAAAAGGATCAATGAGACAACATTACTCTTTAACGGAAGCTTTACCACATCTTTTGATATTAAAAGCAGGAATGCTGTTCCGGGGACTCAAAATAAGTATGTTCAGGGAAGATCTGAAAATGGAAATCTTGCTTGGAAAGGCCCTGAAACGAATGAAATGTTCAGTTTTGGACCAGATCTATCTACCCTTGGATTTAATGGATTACCTTACGAGTACGATCAGAATGGAAAACTGATTCCGTGGATTGATGGACTTCAGCGGGCAAAAAGATATGATAATAACCTCTTTAGAACAACGGTAGGTTACAATAACCAGTTGAATGTAAATGCTTTTATAAAACAGGGGTACAATGAAAAAATCCGTCTTTCACTGAATCTGGGGCAGCAAAAGAATCAGATGTATTTTATTGATCAGTTTGATATTACCAATACCCTTAAAGCAAAGCTGAATGCAGATTTGGGTAAATATTACATTAATCTTGCTTTTAATTACGAAGAAGATAAAGCAACCAATACCAATAGAATAGGACTGTTCAACAGAGCTTACCAAAACTCGTTGTTAACACCGGTTTCTTTTTCAAATGAACAAAATATTTTCCTGAATAATGGCTCGCAGAGAAGCTACAGCAAATATGCAGACAATCCTTCATTCCTTTTGGAGCAGGATAGCAAATACCGCTATAAGAATCGGGACAGACAGTTTAGTCTGAAAGTAGCAAAAGACTGGGATCAATTTAAACTGAATATTACTCAGTCCTATGAAAGTATTACTATCTGGAATCAGGATCAATATAAACCCACTACTTATGGTTTTATCAGCGGAGTATCGAATGAAAGGACCCAAAACAACAGCTCCTATCATTCCAATATACAGGGCTCTTATTCATTGGGAAATTATGACTTTAGAAATACTTTCAGTCTGAATTTTATTTTAAATGATAAAAAATCTGACATTTATAACAGCCTGACCCATCAAAAATATCTCTATCAGAGAACTTCACAGGATCATATTTTTAATTATAATATGAACATCCGCGATTATGATTTTGAAGCAGGTTTTAATCTTGGAAATTCATTTTATATCTCCAATACTTCACTTAAAAATAATTATTGGCTTCCAAAGGCTAACTTTTATTTGACGTTCAATGGGATCTTCAATTGGTATAATTACAATTTTAAATTATTAGGAAGCTATACACAATTAAGCTCCGAGCCGGAAATTACAAGATCCTATGCTTCGTATTCTACTACTTTGCTGAATGCAGAAAATTACAATCAATACTTTCCGATACAGGAAGTGGAAAGCTTCAGAGGCTTATCCAATATCAATACCAAAGAATGGAAAATTGGAGCTAGGCTGAATCTTGGGTATAAAATAAATGTAGATGGAGAATATTTTAATAAAAAGAATACTGACGATATATTTCCTGTCTTTGAAAACAATCAGCTGAGGTTAAAGAATCTAGCAGATCATACGTACAGCGGATATGAATTCAATTTTGCTTACGAGAAGTTGCAGCTTGGATATAATTTTTATATCACCAATAAAGTCTCATTCTTTAAATACAAAGATATTGTTGACCGCATTGTTCCCGGATATCAGAACCTTGCCGTTTCGGGATTTAAAGATATTTATAAAACCCTTTCGGAAGGACAGGTTTTGGGTGCTGTGATGGGAAGTTACTTTGAAAGAAATGCAGCCGGACAACTGATCATTGATGAGTTTGGGTTTCCTAAAAAAGCAGACGGAATGAAAATTATTGCAGATCCTACACCGGATTTTGTGATGAAATTCAACCACAGTTTTGCCTATAAAAACTGGTCTTTAGATATTAATTGGGAATGGAAAAAAGGAGGCCATCTTTGGAACGGAACGCAGGCTGTTCTCAATTACTACGGTCGTTCTTATGCCTCAGGAGAAGAAAGGAATATCAAAAATTATATTTTCGAAGGCGTACAGGCCAATGGAACTGTCAATCAGATTCCTGTTGATTTCTATGATCCTGACCTGAATGTTCTGGAAAACAGATGGTCGAGGTACGGCTACTTAGGCGTGGCTGAAAATTATGTTCAAAAAGCAGATTATATAAGAATCAACAATATATCACTTTCCTCAGATTTCCCGATTAACAACAGGAAACAAAATCTTAAACTGACTTTTTATGTAAACAATATCATGCTCTGGCAGGCTAATAATGGGGCAGATCCCAACCAGAATTTTTATGATATGAGTAATGGAAGAGGACTGGATTTCTTTAACCTGCCCTCCTTTAAAACATTTGGCTGTATTGTTTCACTTAAATTTTAACTCATGAATCTCAAGTTTATATCCACCTATATCACCCTGCTGTGCTTATTGTTTTCAGGCTTTTCTGTGAAGGGGCAGCAATCATTTCAGGACTTTGAAAAAGAAAAGACCTACATTCAGACCAATCATGTTTTTTATAAACCTGGGGAGCAAATGTATTTTAAAATATATGTTGTAAAAGGAAACAATAATTTACCGGTCGAAGAAAGCAGAGTCGTAAATTTTGAAATAACAGATCCTGCAGGAAGTGTTGTGAGAAAATTAAAATACGAAATTACCAATGGATACGCCCGGGGAGACTTCTATTTTGCCGAAGATATGAAAGGTGGCATCTATAAAATCAGAGCTTTTACCAACTGGATGCAGAATGAAGAAGGTAAAAATGCGTTTGAGAAAGAAATTACCCTCCAGAAAATAGTATCACCAAGGATTTTAATGAAGCTTGATTTTCCTAAAAAAGGATATGGCCCGGGAGATGAGGTAAGTGCCGATTTTTCAATGAGAAGTCTTAGTAATCTTCCGATTCCTTTTTATGAAGCCGATTACACTGTAATGCATAACGGAGAAACCGTTTCAGAAGGTAAACTCATTACCGATAAAGAAGGCAAAAAATTATTGACCTTTAAGCTTCCTGAGATCTTGAAATCCTCTGATGCTCTTTTGAATATCAAAGTGAATTTTGACGGATTTACAGAATCCATTTCCAGAAATATTCCTATTGTTCTGAATAATCTGGATGTGAAATTCTTACCGGAAGGCGGAACTTTTATCAATGGAATAGAACAGAATATCGCCTTTAAAATTCTGGATGAGTTTGAAAAGCCTGTAGATGCTGTTCTGGCAGTTTACAATCAGAATCAGGAAAAAATAAAAGAAATTTCAGCCTACAATTTCGGAATGGGAAGCTTCCGGTTTACCCCTAAAATAGGAGAATTTTATTATGCAAAAGTTGTAAAGCCGGAGAATATTACCCAGACATTTAATCTCCCTGTAGCAAAAAATGATGGACTGGTTTTGAATATTCTGAATGAAAATAAAAACCTGAATTTTACCATCGTTTCTACCCAGGAAAAAACAATTACGCTGCTGGGAAGTTTCCGCGGAAAAGACGTTTACAGGAAAATCATTTCGATGAAAAAAGGTATGAATTCTTTGGAAATTGCAGAAAAGGATTTCCCCACAGGAATCTGCAGGTTCACTGTTCTGGAAAACAATATGCCGCTTGCAGAACGGATTGTTTTTACCAATAAAGTAAACCAGCTGAATATAAAAGTTACTCCTGTAAAGCAACATTATCTGCCGAGAGAAAAAGTAATGCTGAATATTGAAACTACAGATGAAAATAATAAACCTGTTCCTGCCAATCTTGGAATAAGTGTGGTAGATGATAAGCTATGGACGTATGCTGATGATAAGCAGAATCATATTATTTCCTGGCTTTTGATGGACTCTGAGCTCAAAGGGAAAATTGAAAAACCTCAGTTTTATTTTGATAAAAAAGAAGAAAAAGCAGATAAAAGCTTAGATCTTGTTATGCTGACAAACGGTTACCGATATTTTGAACCTATTCCGGAAATTCTGAAGACCAGTAAATACAAATACCTTCCTGAAAAGAAAAACACAATCTATGGCGTGGTAGAAGATGAAAACAAAAAGCCGGTGAAAGCAGATGTTTTTCTTTTGGATACAGATAATAAAAAAATTCTCAAGCAGACCGTTGCAGAAAATGGGAAGTTTTATTTTTCGGATTTAAATGCAAATAATTCTTATAAAATTATTGCAAAGTCTTTTCAACCTAAACATCAGTTGAAAATAAGGATTCTGTCTTATAATCTGGATATTAATCCTTTGGTAAAACAGAAACTTGCCAACATAGACGTAGAAGAAATTGTAAAGGAATCTGAGAGAAAAGAAGAAGTAAAAAAAGAAAATAAAAACAATACCAGTCACGTAAATAACCGTGGAAGGTCAAAAACTGATACGATCAGTAGAAATAAGAGTATTGAAGAAGTAGTTGTGCTGGGGTACAGTGTAAAGAAAGACCAATTAGCGGTTGCTTCTACCACAGTATCATCTTCTATGGAAATGCAGAATGCCAGTGTAACTTCTCTGTTGAGTGGAAAAGTTGCCGGAGTAGTGGTAACAAACACCGGACAACCAGGAGCAGGAGAACAGATTAATATTAGAGGAACGGCATCCATGACCAATAAGAACCCTCTATTCATTGTAGATGGTATTCCTGTCGAAAACTTTAATACTACGATCAATCCAAATGATATCAGCAGTATTACCGTTTTGAAAGATGCTGCTGCTACTGCTATTTATGGAAGCAGAGCTGTCAATGGAGTAGTGATCGTCAACTCATCCAAAAACAGAAAATCAGAAATAAGTTTTGATATTACCCCTAAATCTTATCTCGCCATACAAGCCTTGCCTTATGGAAAGCTTATTTCATATGACGGAGCAAGAGAATTTGTTTATCCTGAATATAAAACAACCAATACCTCTTACCGTTTTGATTACAGAGAAGCGCTTTACTGGAATCCGGTAGTAGAAACGGATAAAAATGGGAAGGCAAAAGTGGAGTTTTATAATTCTGATGCCAATTCCACTTTCAGAATTATGACAGAAGGAATTGCTGCATCGGGACTTTTAGGAAGAGATGAAACGACGTATGCTGCCCAGAGTTTGATTTCAATAGATGCCAAAATTCCACAATACCTGACGAGAACAGATCAGATGACAATTCCTGTGGTGATTAAAAATAATTCTTCTGAAACGCGCAAAATGACCATGGATATGATTGTTCCGAACCATGTAAAACTCATCAGTTCTGACAGTCTTATCACTCTGAAGCCATTAGAATCAGGAAGATTATTTGTGAAAATACAGACAGACGAGATTGTGAATTCTGATATTCAGTTTTCCGTGAGGTCCGGAGATTTCAGGGAAACCATGATTCTTCCGTTTAAAGTAGAAGAAAAAGGATTCCTCCATCAGTTTTCCATGATCAATAACAAAACAGAAGATCTCAAAATCAATATTCCGGAGTATATCAATGGAAGCCTGTATTCATCCTATTATGTGTTTGAAAGTACGGCGCTGAAGATGTTTGGAGACATAGAGCAACTTAAAAAAGAGCCTCATGGATGTTTTGAACAGCTTTCATCAACAGTATATCCTAACATTTTTATTCTTGATTATTTAAAATCAAATAAAGAAATAGACACGGCGACTGAACATCAGGTGGTAAAAAGCCTGAAAAAAGGATTCCAGAAGCTGCTGAGTTATAAAAATAAAGACGGAGGTTTCGGATATTTCAGTTCCGCAGAATCAGATGTCGCTCTTTCAGCATTTGCGTTATTGGAATTTACGGAATTAAAGAAGTACGTGAATCCGGATGCTAAGCTCATCCAGGGACTTTCTTCATTTATTTTGTCGAAAAAGAATGCCAACGGATTATTTGAAGTAAGAAAGCCCTATGAGTCAAAAAAAGAGTTTTCTGAATTTTCCTGGTCTAGAAATATGTATGTTGTATATGCTCTGTCTAAACTTGGGTTTAAAAATGAAATTGAAGACTCCTTTCAGGTAACGCTCAAAAGAGCTTTAGCTACAAAAGATTCTTATCAGCTGGCTTTGCTTGCCAATGCTGCGGCTCACTTAGGAAAACAAAAGGAATATGATGACCTGATGCAGATGCTGGACCAGCAATATGAAACGAAGAATATAAAATCTAAAATCACTTTTACAGGCTCATGGGGAATGTCTGCAGATGCTGAAACACTTTCGTTATATATAATGGCACTTCAGAAAGATGAGAAACTCAATGAGTTGAAAATTGCTGAAGCAGCTGATCAGCTTATTGGTCTCAATGGATATTACGGTTTCGGTTCTACACAGGCCACAACACTGGCAATAAAGGCATTATCAGATTTTTTCTCTAAGAATGGAAAATTATATGGAACTGAAAAACCTGATATCAGGATTAATGATGCAAAAGCCTCACCTATGATAAGTGCTTCATCAGCATTTAAAGCCGGAGAAAATACTATTAATATTCATTATCCAAATAAAAATGGACTCCCTTATAAGCTGGAATATCAGTATTATACACTACAGGCTCCGGAAAGCAAAGACATTCCTGTTACCATGGAGACTAAATTAAAATCCGGAATATCTAAAGTAGGGGAGACTAAGAGAATGACCATTATTGTAAAAAACAAAATAAACGGTGAGCTGCCAATGACCATAGCAAAAATTGGTATACCAGCCGGATTGACTCTGCAAAATGCATTACTGAAAGATATGATTGAGAAAAAACTGGTTTCTTACTACGAGATTTTTGATAACTATCTGGTTTTATACTGGGAACATTTTGATGCTGAGGAAACAAAAACCGTTAATCTTGACCTTAAAGTAGAGTTTGCCGGAACATATACAGGGAAATCAAGTAATGTTTATCTCTATTATATGCCGGAAGCCAAGTATTGGAACCAGGGAATAACTACAAAAACAGAACCTTAATTTTAAATTTTATACCTCTAACAGGCATTCTAAGGGATGTCTGTTTTTTTATTCTTGTCAAGGTTTTAAACCTTGACAAGGATAATAAAAAAGCTCTCTAAAAGAAAGAACGACTCTTTTAAAATTAATTTTCAAAAATTATTGAAAATTCAAAAAATATAATTACATTTGTTACAGAAATTAAAAACGGAAATACAATGCAACTTTCAGAAGCAAAAGAAAAATATATTCAGACCTGGGGAACCTTTGCTACCAATTGGGGAATCAACCGTACGATGGCACAGGTTCATGCATTGCTTCTGGCGAGCGGAAAACCTCTTTCTACCGATGAAGTAATGGAGCAGCTGGAGATTTCAAGAGGAAATGCCAATATGAATCTTCGTGCTCTGATAGACTGGGGAATCGTGAAAAAAGAATTTGTAAAAGGTGACCGTAAAGAATATTTCGTAGCAGAAAAAGATGTCTGGTATCTGTTCAAGCAAATTACCAAAGAGAGAAGAAAAAGAGAGATTGAACCTGTGATTTCCTTTCTTGAAGAATTAAAAAATATTGAGGATAAAGATTCAGAAGAAGCTCAGGAATTTATCAAGCTGATGAATGATTTCAGTTCTGTTACAGGAAAAATCAACAATATCATGGATCTGGCGATAAAAAGTGATGACCACTGGCTGGTAGGGAAGATTACCAATCTGTTGAAATAAAACAAAAGAGGATGAAAATCCTTTTTTATTTCAATTTAATTTTCAAAAATTACTGAAAATATAAAACTTATAATATCATGAATAATTTTTTTAAACGTTATCTCTATTTAAGTCTCTTTCTGACTGTTGTTTTAATTGTTGCAGTATGGTTTTTTCTCGTTGCCAAAGGTGAATATGGGATGACATTGTTCTTCACCATTCCGGTTTCTATTGGATTTATCATTGGGTATGTAAAGTATTTTAAAAAAATTGGATTAATGAATGTTCTGAAGACAATCTTAAAAATAGTCTTAGGATTAGTTATTTTCTCTCTGATTTTAATAGGAGCTGGCGTGGAAGGAGCTATTTGTATTATTATGGCTATCCCATTTGTTGGTTTTGCCCTGTTTGTAGGATTTAATATTGGTTTTATCATAGGAATACTTGATGAAAAAAGACATACGGGAAGCGTTATAGCATTTATTCTTTTTATCAATCCGGCATCTTATATTTTTGATACCTATACAAAACCTATTGAGGAAACTATTACAACAGAAATGATTGTGAATTCTTCCAATGAAAAAGTGTGGAAACTTTTAAATACACGAATCAATTTCGATGCGCCTGATTTTATCCTGTTTGAAAAAGGAGTCAGCTATCCAAAGAATATAAAGCTCGTTAATGACAACGGAAAATTGAGCTATAGTTGTCAGACCAATAATGATGAATTACAACTTAATATTAATGAACTCATTGAAAATAAAAAAGTGAAATTCTCTTTGGAAAATCAAACTGTTCCAATGAAAGAAATAACACCTTATAAAGATATTGATGCTAAGCATTTGCATGATTATTTTATTGTAAAATATGGTGAAATTACTTTAGACAAGCTATCAGAAAATAAAACAAAGATAGTCGCAAAAACAAAATACAGTTACAAAATTGCACCTACATGGTATTGGAAAAAATGGTCAGGCTATATCATTGATAAAATGCAAAACCATGTATTACAATCTATAAAAACACAATCTGAAAATGAATGATCTGCAAGAATATTTTGATAACCTGCAACCCAGATATTATATTAATGAAATTGCATCTTTAGGGTTTACCAGACTGTTTAGGAAAATGGCTGTTCAAAAGGTGAAAAGCTACGGGGACAAAAGAGTTCTGGACTTGATGAGCGGGCAGGGAGAAAATTTAGAATTTATACAGGCACACAATGATAATACAGAAATTGTAGCATTGGATTTCTCTTCAGCAATGCATATGAAACTGGCTGCAACATTCAAACACAAACTGTCTATACAACAGATCCAAAACGATTTTTTCAAATGCCAGATTCCGGATCAGTCTATGGACATTATCCTTTGCTCTTACGGGACAAAGACGATAGAAGAAGATCAGAAACCGATTTTTGCAGATAGACTTTCAAATATCATTGATGACAAAGGTGAAATTATCATCGTAGAATTTGTAAAACCCAAAACAAAGTGGAGATTCAGTTGTGTGAAGTGGTATATAGAAGTTCTTGTAACAAAGTTTTTTGGAAACGAATTTGGAAAACTGTTCCATTATATCAACAAAAATGAAAGTCTTGAAGATCTTAAAGACCAGTTTATCAGAAATGGACTCTCCGTCATATCTCACAAAAGATTTCTGGATCTGATTGAAATTCTTCATGTAAAAAGAAACTGATTTTTTATTTGAAACTAAATTTCAAAAATTACTGAAAATTTTAAATGAATAATAATTATGAAAAATTTAATCATTCACCTATTTCTGATTATTTATTTCAGACGAAAAGGATCACTTTAAACTATAAAATTTAAAACCTTAAAAAATGTCAACCATCTATTTAAATACAGTCATCAAAGCAGATATTCACTATGTTTTTGATCTCGCAAGAAATATTGATCTGCATCAGCAGTCCACCTCAAAATCTCATGAAAAAGCCATTGCAGGACGTACCTCAGGACTGATTGAAAAAAATGAAACCGTAACCTGGCGGGCAAAACATCTCGGAGTCTATCAAAATCTCACCACGAAAATTGTCAGTATGGAAAAGCCGTTTCAGTTTATTGATGTCATGAAGAAAGGAGCTTTCAAATCCATGCGTCACCGCCATATTTTTAAATCTGTAAACGGAAATACCCTGATGACAGATATTTTCGAATTTGAATCTCCGCTGGGCATCATTGGAAAACTATTTAATGCTGTTTTTCTCAGAACGTATCTCAAAAACTTTCTGATCCGAAGAAATGAAATGATCAAAACCATTGCAGAATCTTCTGTCCGTGACGGAATTGCGATTTTTTAATCTAAAAAACAGTGTTATGAACTTTTTAAAAGCAGAATGGCGGAAACTGGCCATCATCAATTACGAGATTAATCCTGAAATTTTGCAGCCCTATCTTCCAAAAGGAACAGAGCTTGATTTTTATAAAGGCAAATGCTATGTAAGCCTGGTAGGATTCATGTTTTTAAATACCAGACTACTGGGAGTTCCTATTCCTTTTCATCGGAACTTTGAAGAAGTGAATCTAAGGTTTTATGTAAAGAAAAAAGAAAAAGGAATCTGGAAAAGAGGAGTGGTGTTTATCAAAGAGATTGTCCCTAAACCCGCATTAAGTCTGGTCGCCAATTCTATTTACAAAGAAAACTATCATACCATGCCTATGAAAAACCAGATGGATGAAAAAGAAGATGAACTCCTGATCCGTTATTCATGGAAGGATAAAAGCTGGCATTCTATTCAGATTATGGCTGAAAATACAGCGAAACCAATGGAGGAGAACTCAGAATTTGAATTTATTACAGAACATTATTTTGGTTTTACAAAAAAGGAAAATACAACTTCAGAATACGAAGTCTGTCATCCAAAATGGGAATGCTATACTGTAAAAGAATATGAGCTGGAGGTAGATTTTCAAAAGATCTATGGAAATGATTTTGAATGCCTGAATCATCAGAAACCTGTTTCCGTAATGCTTGCCGAAGGCTCAGAAATTCAGGTCAAAACCAAAAAATACATTCATTAAAAAAGAATGAGATTCAAAACATCTTCCTCTATCCATGGTCATCTGTACAAATCAGTGAAATCTGCAGACAACCCATAAACCTTAAACTTTAAACCCTGAACCCTGAACCCTGAACCCAAAACTTTAAACATTAAATCTCAAACCATGAAAATAATCATAGCCGGAGGCACCGGATTTCTCGGTGAAAACCTGGAAAAATACTTTACAGCAAAAGGATATCAGGTCTACATTCTTACCCGAAATCCTCAACGTAAAAACGAAATCTACTGGGATGCCCAAACGATAGGTGATTGGAAAGACAACCTTGAAAAAGCAGATGTTCTCATCAACCTGACAGGTAAATCTGTAGATTGCCGCTATCATGAGAAAAATAAACAGGAAATCTATTCTTCAAGAATCAACAGTACAAGAATATTACAGAAAGCAGTAGATCAATGTTCTGAAAAGCCAAAAATATGGCTGAATGCCAGTTCTGCAACCATTTATGTTCACTCTGAAAAGCACCTCAACACAGAAGAAAACGGAATTGTCGGAGACGACTTTTCCATGAATATTTGCAAAAGCTGGGAGAAAGAATTTTTTGCAGGTAAAAATGAAGAAATACGAAAAGTTGCCCTCCGTACTTCTATCGTCCTTGGAAATAATGGCGGTGCTTTTCCAAAACTGAAAATGATTACAAAGCTGGGTTTAGGAGGAAAACAGGGAAGAGGAAATCAGATGGTAAGCTGGATTCATATCGAAGATTTTTGCAAAGCCGTGGAGTGGATTATGGAGGATGAAATTATTTCAGGAACCATCAATGTAACCGCTCCGGTTCCGGTTTCTAATGAAAATATGATGAAAAAACTGAGAAATAAAATGAAAGTTCCTTTTGGACTGAATGCTCCCGTCTGGCAGCTGGAAATAGCCTCCCTATTTCTGAATACGGAAACGGAATTATTATTAAAAAGCAGAAACGTATATCCGGAAAAACTTATAAAAAGTGGATTTAAGTTTTCATATTCAACATTTGATGATGCGATTCTTAATCTCTTGGAATCCTAATGTTTGCGGGTTTCCTAAAGGATAATTAAATTAGCGGAAAACTATTCCATATGCCGGTTATATCTAAAATAAAACCCTTTTTTATTTCATCCCTTTTTATAAGTTCAATTGCTTTTTCACAAGCTCATAATGTATCCGAAGGTTATCAGAAGCCTACAGACCCGTTGGTTGCCCAGAACCTGGAGCAGTGGCAGGATATGAAATTTGGGTTATTCATGCATTGGGGAACCTATAGCCAGTGGGGGATTGTTGAAAGCTGGAGCTTATGCCCGGAAGATGAATCATGGACACAGCGAAAACCAGAACACGGAAAATCTTACTCCGAATATGTGAAAAATTACGAAAATCTTCAGACAACTTTTAATCCAACTCAGTTCAATCCTCAGAAATGGGCTGAAGCAGTAAAAAAGGCTGGAATGAAATATGTGGTTTTTACCACCAAGCATCATGATGGTTTTGCGATGTTTGATACCCAGCAGTCGGATTATAAAATTACTTCTCCCAAAACCCCATTTTCAAAAAATCCAAAATCCGATGTGACGAAAGAAATTTTCAATACGTTCAGAAAAGAAGGATTTAAAATAGGAGCGTATTTTTCAAAACCAGACTGGCATTCCGATGATTACTGGTGGTCTTATTTTCCACCCAAAGACAGAAATGTCAACTATGATCCCAAAAAATATCCCGAAAGATGGGAGAACTTTAAAAAATTCACATTTAATCAACTGAATGAGCTCACATCCAATTATGGGAAAGTTGATATTCTTTGGCTGGATGGCGGTTGGGTACGTCCTTTTCATACCATAGATCCAAAAGTAGAATGGCAACGCACCATCAAAGTAGAACAGGATATCGATATGGATAAAATAGGAACAATGGCAAGAAAAAATCAGCCAGGGATTATTATTGTCGACCGTACCGTTTCCGGAAAATGGGAAAACTATGTCACTCCTGAACAGGCAGTTCCGGAACATGCTCTTTCCATTCCGTGGGAAAGCTGCATCACTATGGGAGATTCCTTTTCTTACGTTCCCAATGACAATTACAAAACCTCTCAGAAGATCATTGAAACATTGGTTAAAATCATTTCAAGAGGGGGAAATTACCTTATGAATATTGCGCCCGGACCTAACGGAGATTATGATCCGATAGTTTATGAAAGGTTACAGCAGATTTCGGCCTGGATGGAAAAAAATCAGTCCGCTGTTTTTGCAACCAGAAGTATAGCTCCATACCACGAAGGAAATTACTATTATACGCAAAGTAAAGATGGAAAGACATTGAATATTTTTCACTTGGATGAAAAAACAAATTATGAGTCTCCATCAACATTAAGTTTTACAATTCCTGATCATTTTAAGCCAAAATCTTTGAAAGTTTTAGGCTTATCAAACAAAATTCAATGGAAAAAATCAGGAAATTCAATTGAAATTAATTTGCCGAAAGAAAGAGCTCAGTTAAAATATTCAACTGTAATTCAAATCGTTCAATAATGAGATGTATTTGTTTTAAACTTGCCGGAGCCGCATTATTGTTGAATGTTGTGATTACTTTTGCTCAAAAACCTTTATATAAAGACCCCAAACAGCCCATTGAAGTCAGAGTTCAGGATTTGTTGAAGAGAATGACACCAGAAGAAAAGTTCTGGCAGTGTTTTATGATTCCCGGAGATCTGGATAACGTTCCGAAAGGACAATATTCCCACGGAATTTTTGGACTTCAGGTAAGTGCAGGAAATCAGGGTGGCGGAGCAGCAGGCCAACTGCTGAAATACAATGCCAATGAAGATGCAGAGAGATTGGTTAAAAAGATCAATGCTATCCAGAAATATTTTATAGAAGAATCAAGATTAGGAATTCCAATCATCCCTTTTGATGAAGCTTTACACGGATTGGTTCGGGAAGGTGCTACTGCTTTTCCGCAGTCAATCGGTCTGGCAGCTACTTTTAATCCGGAACTAATGACCAAGGTTTCAACAGCTATTGCAAGAGAATCAAAACTGAGAGGAATCCGTCAGATTCTGACTCCTGTAGTAAATCTTGCCAACGATGTACGATGGGGAAGGACAGAAGAAACCTATGGTGAAGATCCATTTTTGACCTCCGTAATGGGAGTCAGCTTTGTCAGCTCATTTGAAAATATGGGAATCATTACCACTCCTAAACACTTTTTAGCTAATGTAGGAGAAGGAGGAAGAGATTCATACCCGATTCATTGGAGCAGAAGATATCTGGAAGAAACCCATTTAATTCCTTTTCACAATGCTTTTATAACAGGAAAAAGCCGTTCTGTGATGACTTCTTATAATTTGCTTGATGGAAGACCGTCAACCGCCAATCATTGGTTATTAACTGAAAAACTAAAAAAAGACTGGAATTTCAAAGGCTTCGTTATCAGTGATGCAAGTGCGGTGGGTGGAGCAAATGTTCTGCATTTTACAGCAAAAGATTATGATGATGCCTCTGCACAGGCTGTGAATGCAGGCCTTGATGTCATTTTTCAGACAGAATATAAGCATTACAAACTCTTTATGCCTCCATTCTTAGATGGAAGAATTTCAAAAGAAAGAATAGACGATGCTGTATCAAGAGTATTGAGAGCCAAATTTGAACTTGGATTATTTGAAAACCCCTATGTTTCTGCTAACGAAATTGAAGAATTAAAAAAGCTTACTCACAAACCTTTGGCAGAAAAAGCAGCGGCAGAGTCTTTTGTATTACTTCAGAACAATAGTCAGACACTTCCTGTTCCTGTGAATGTTAAAAAGATTCTTGTAGTGGGAACAGATGCTGTGGATGCAAGATTAGGAGGGTATTCAGGGCCTGGAAACAAAAAAGTAAATATCCTGGATGGCCTTAAAAATTATGTAAAAAATACAGATACTGAAGTGATATATTCAAAAGGAATTGATTGGAATGTAAAAGACTTTACCACTATTTCCAATGAATATTTATCCTCTGAAAACAAAAAAGGATTAGCCGGAAACTATTTTTCCAATACGGATTTAAAAGGAAATCCCGCTTTTGGAAGACAGGATGAACAAGTCAATTTCAAATGGACTTTATATTCTCCTGATCCGGAAAAATTGCAGCCTGACAATTATAGTATTCGATGGACCGGAAAACTGGAAGCTCCAAATTCCGGAAAATATCAAATTGGCTTGCGTGGAAATGACGGCTTCAGATTATACCTGGATGGAAAATTAGTAATCGATCAATGGGAAAAATTAAGTTATTCTACAAAAACTGTTGATATAGATTTTGTAAAAGGAAAAAAATATGACATTAAGATTGAATTCCATGAAAATCGAGGTGAAGCTAATCTGGAATTGATCTGGAACTATGGCTTGCACGATTATCAGAAAGATTTTAAGGAAGCTTTAGACCTTGCCCAAAAAGCAGACTATATTCTTGTTACGGCCGGAATTCATGAAGGTGAATTTCAGGACAGATCATCATTAAGCCTGCCTGGAAATCAGGAAGCGTTTATTCATGAGGTTTCAAAACTGAAGAAACCTGTAACAGTTCTTCTGGTAGGTGGCTCTGCCATAAAAACAACAGCGTGGAAAGATAAAGTAGGAGCCATCTTAGATATTTGGTATCCTGGAGAAGAAGGGGGGAACGCTGTGGCAAAAACACTTTTCGGAGCAGAGAATCCCTCAGGTAAACTGCCTGTCACGTTTCCGGTTCAGGAAGGTCAGTTGCCTTTAAACTATAATCATCATCCAACGGGAAGAGGAAATGATTACCATGATCTGAGTGGAGAACCATTATATCCGTTTGGTTTCGGACTCAGTTATACCTCTTTTGAAATTTCTGAACTGCAATTGAGCAAAACTCAGTATTCGGAAAATGAGACCATCATTGCTAAAATCAATGTAAAAAATACAGGTTCAAAAGTAGGAAGCGAAGTTGTTCAGCTCTATGTAAAAGATATATTGGCTTCAGTTTCAAGGCCTGTGATTGAGCTCAAAGGATTTCAGAAAGTCGAATTACAGCCAGGAGAATCAAAAACGGTCACCATAGAAGTTCCCGTAAAACAATTGCAGTTTTTGAATGAAAAAATGGACTGGATTGTAGAAAAAGGAACATACAGAATTATGGTTGGTAATTCTTCCAAGAACCTTCCTTTAAAACAAAATATTGAAGTTTTATAACAACAAAAAGAGCAGAAATTTCTGCTCTTTTTTGGTATATAGTATTGAAAATATCTAGTATTTTCTGGCCAACAGAACGTTCAGTAAGAATGTCCCAGTCCAGTTACTGTTATTAGAACCATTATTTCCTGCAAAATCAACACGAGCCACTGATACAGTGAGACGGGTTCTTCCGGCAGTTCCGTTATTCGCAAGACTCACAAAAGACGCCGTAAATACATCCGGAAAGCTGGAGTTGTTTCCTGCTGTTAGAATAGGATACATATTGGTAACATTAAAAGGAGTACCTTGATATTCATAAACAAGAGTCATTCTACTTACATTGGTATAGGTAGAAGTATGCGCATTATCCACTGAAGATTTACTTACAATCCACCATCTGTCAGTTGCGGCACCTGAATCATAACCTGCATTAAGGTGATTAGTCCAGTCTGCAACGGCTGCTGTTCCAAGTGCGTGTGGAGGAATGAAAAGCTGTGTACCATAAATCTCTACGTTGCTGGGCTTAGGCAGAACTGTGAAAGATAAATCCCATGTTCCTCCAGAGGTGTTGCTGTTGTTTACTACTTCAGCATATGCTCCTGTGGGAATTACAAAAGATGCCACTGGGGTATTATCTATTCTTAAAGTATTTCCACTGGAAGCCTGGAGCGTTATTGCATTCGCAGAGATGTTTTTGATCTTATAAATTCTACCTGTAAAACTAGTTGTTCCTGTTCCGATCACGGGTAGGGTAAACGTAGCATCAGCTGTACCGTTATAAGTAATGTAATGATCCGTAGCCAGAATACTATAAGCTGTGGAAGTAACCTGAGTGTAGCCAGCCCTTAAGGAACCATTTACAGCAAGTGTACTGTTGGGTGTTGTGGTATTAATACCTACTTGTGCAGTTAAGGGAAGAGTTCCAAATAAAAGGATCGAGATGTATTTTTTCATATTGTATAAAATTGGGTTCAAACAAAAATATAAAAAAAAATAGCTAAAAATCACCTAAAAATGAATATTTTAAATAAATTTAATAAAAATCACTTATTGGTGATAGGAGTTATTTTCGGAAATTACTTAAATCAATCTGCAAGGGACTTCCAGGTCTTCTGTAAGATAATAGCTGGAACACAGGCGGTGATAACCATCTGCAATGATCAGCTCATTTTGCCCTCTGACCAGCAATATCGGGGAGAGCTTTTTATTTTTTTCTACTTTTTTAAGATTTTCTTTCACATGAATATTGGTTTCCGGAAGCAGGGTAAGTTTACTGGCTCTTAAAATGTCTTTTGACTTCTTTATGATAGTAGGAGCGGCCTTTAATTTTTTAACCAATTTTTGTGCTTCATCAGGTGGAAAAAGAAGCTCAAGATAGTCCTGAGCTGCAGGGAAATCATGATCTTCCGGTTCTTTCAGCCAGATATTGTCTTTGGTCAGGTGAGTTTTTTTTGCAGAAGTCTTCATAAGTGTTTATTTAAGAGATTAATAAATGTATGAAAAAATAGAACGTCTTTTAATAAATAAGTATGAATACAATTGGCTTTTTATTTTTTACCAAAAATCTTGGTATGATATATGCAAGATTCATCATGAACAGGAATGAATTTAATTAAATGATATTGAATTAATTGAAATCATTCAAAAATATGAACATTATGAAAAAGTTATTAATTTCAACAGTATTGTTACTAGGTTTATCCATGAATGTCTATGGACAAAAACGTCCGCCAGAACCACCGCATCCTTCAAAAAGTGAACTGGTCAATATTAAAATGCAAGAGCTTACCAAAAAATATAATTTGGAGAAAAAACTTATCCTTAACCATCCGCTTGCTACCAAACAGATGAAAAGAGATCAGATGAAAGCCTTAAATCAAAGATATGCTACTGAAAAACGATTGCTTAGAGAGGCTAAATAATACAGATTTTTTACAGTTATTAAAATAGGGAAAGCTGTTTTTTATATTTTAAATTTTGATAAATTTTTAATATAAACTAAAAATTATTGAAAGAGAATGCGTTTTGTGTTCTCTTTCTTTGTTTAAAATTGAATAAAATAGCTTTGTTGGTGCATTTTAAGATCAATCTGAAGAAACATAAAACATCCAATATTTTTCCTTAAATTCGCATAAAAATTTTTAAAGTAATGAATTACGATATTATTGTCATTGGAAGTGGTCCTGGTGGATATGTTACTGCGATCAGAGCAGCGCAATTAGGTTTCAAAACCGCAATTATCGAGAAAGAAAATTTAGGAGGAATTTGCCTTAACTGGGGATGTATTCCAACTAAAGCTTTATTGAAATCTGCTCAGGTTTTTCATTATATCAACCATGCTGAAGATTATGGTTTGAATAAAGTGGAGGCAAGCTTTGAATTCCCGAATGTGATTCAGAGAAGCCGTGGTGTTGCCAGCAAAATGAGCAAAGGAATCGAATTCTTGATGAAAAAGAATAAGATTGACGTAATTCTTGGTACTGCAAAAGTACAGAAAGGTAAAAAAGTTTCTGTTACAGATAAAGAAGGAAAAGTAACTGAATATACAGGTACGCACATCATTATCGCTACAGGAGCTCGTTCAAGAGAATTACCAAACTTACCGCAGGATGGTAAAAAAGTAATCGGATACAGACAGGCATTATCTCTTCCTGAGCAGCCAAAATCTATGATTGTTGTAGGTTCTGGAGCAATCGGAGTAGAATTTGCTGATTTCTATAACACAATGGGAACTAAAGTAACTGTTGTTGAATTTATGCCAAACATCGTACCTGTAGAAGACGAAGAAATCTCTAAACACTTAGAGAAATCTCTTAAAAAGACAGGAATCGAAATTATGACAAACGCTTCTGTAGAAAGTGTTGATACAAGCGGGGAAGGCGTAAAAGCTACTGTGAAAACAGCGAACGGAACCATCACTCTTGAAGCTGATATCTTATTATCTGCTGTAGGTATTGCTGCTAATATCGAGAACATCGGATTAGAAGAAGTAGGAATCCAGACAGACAAAGGAAGAGTATTGGTAAACGAATGGTACGAAACTTCAGTACCTGGTTACTATGCGATCGGAGATATCATCCCGACTCAGGCATTGGCTCACGTTGCTTCTGCAGAAGGAATCACTTGTGTTGAGAAAATCAAAGGAATGCACGTTGAGAAAATCGACTATGGCAATATTCCTGGATGTACATACTGCCACCCTGAAGTAGCTTCTGTAGGTCTTACTGAAAAGCAGGCTAAAGAAAAAGGATACGAAATTAAAGTTGGTAAATTCCCTCTTTCTGCAAGTGGTAAAGCTACTGCAAACGGAAACACGGATGGATTTATCAAAGTGATTTTTGATGCTAAATATGGTGAGTGGTTAGGATGCCACATGATCGGTGAAGGGGTAACTGATATGGTTGCTGAAGCTGTTGTAGCTAGAAAACTAGAGACTACAGGTCATGAGATCATCAAGTCTATCCACCCGCACCCAACAGTTTCTGAAGCAATTATGGAAGCTGCTGCTGCTGCTTACGGTGAAGTGATTCACATTTAATCTGAAATACAGAAATCTATATAACAAAAGCCCGGAGAAATCCGGGCTTTTTTGTTGATGCTGAGCAGAAATATGTGTAAATTAAACCTAACAGGTTTCAAAAACCTGTTAGGTTTGACACTTAATATATCTTAATTAAATAATAACCACATCGAAGTAGAGGTATCATAACTTTTTAGCTTGAATTTTTGCCCCATTATTGTAGATTTTATTAAAATAATTTTAAAATCAGCATATTTATAAAAATTAACTTAATTATATCAGCCTGTTTTCTTACATTTATTCTATGAATTTTGAGAGAGTAGGACTTGTTTTATCAGGAGGCGGTACCAAAGGAATCGCTCATGCAGGAGTATTAAAATTCTTAAGGGAAAAAGGAATCGAAGTAGATATCCTTTCCTGCTGCAGCGCAGGTTCTATTGTAGGCTGTCTGCATGCCATAGGAAAAACTCCGGAAGAAATACTGGAATTTTTCAATTCCGTGTATTTTTTCAACTGGAAACACTTTACATTCAATCAGCCTGGACTTGTATCTTCGGTAATTTTCAGAAACTATCTGAAACCTATTTTCCATGAAATGAAACTGGGTGATCTTGATATCGAAGTGAAAATTGTAGCCACAGAGCTTGTTGCCGGAACCCAGAAGATTTTTGATAAAGATTTTGAGATTGTTGATGCCATTATTGCTTCATGCTCCATTCCGGGAATCACCACTCCTTACATCATTGGAGATGAAATGTATTGTGATGGAGGAGTATTGAATAACTTCCCGGCAGATATCATCAGAGAAGATTGTGATAAGCTGATCGGTGTATTTGTATCTCCGCCCAACGAAGCAAAGATCAAGGATCTGAACTCCATTAAAGCTATCGTTTCCCGTTCTTACGACCTACTTTCCTATAGGATTGAAAAAATAAAATTTGATTACTGTGACTGGTTCATTTCTTCCCAAAAATTATCTTCCTACGGAACTTTTGAACGGAGAAAAGACAGATTGGAAGAGATCTTCAATATCGGTTACAAAGCCGCAAAAGAAAGTTACGAAGAAAGTACTTTGTTCACAGAATTAAGACAATCCGGAACATAAAAAAATCCTGTATCAATCAATACAGGATTTTTATTTTATAAGAAAGAAAAGATTTTGAGTTCTTAAACAGAAGTTATAGAATGACTATAACAACTTCCAGCTTCTATCCTCCATCTTCCAGCTTTAATTCTTCACTACATATCCGTCCTGGCGAACAATTTCACGGTCGTTAGCATCATTTACAACCAATGTATAAGGTGCTTTTTTCGGAGAATCTGTAAGATAATTTCTCCAGATCTGATAGCTGTGCCCCTCGTTACTGAAATTGATATAGTAGTTTCCTCCCGTACCATCAGGAATCAGTTCACCATCGCTGATAATCATGCTTGGCTTTGCCGTAATCTTTGCATTGGCATTCCACGACTGGTAAAGGTACTTGCCATTCGGCTGTTTGTCGATTCTGATCTTGAACTTTTTGGTTTTGATAATAACAGTCTTCGGTACCTGCTGAAGGGCAGAAGAAGTAATAAAACCGTCTGTTTTAGGAGCCGGAACTTCTTTGGCATAAGCGAAAGAAAACTGAGCTAAGCAGAAAGTCCCTAATAAAATATGCTTTATCATATTGAGTGGTTATTGGTTAATATTTCAGACTCTATCAAATATAGAGCCAATTTTCATTAAAGAGAGGGCTTATAGTTCTGAAAAAGAAGTTCTTAAGACTTTTATATATTGGTTGTTGAAAATAATGATATTGATTTTCAATTGATTACTATTTTGTTTGCGAAATAGTATCAAATTCTGAAACAACTGAATACTTTTCTTATGTACATTTGTACCATCAAAGGATCTCGTTCCTTTATTATCAAAATGAAACTAATTAACTTTAAGTTTTTTCTATTAAAAGTATCAGAAATCATCTTCACGATTTTTAATACATCTCCTCCTGTAATTTCTTAATTTTTTTCGAAAGAATTATCACATAATTCGTACTCTGTTTTTTCATACTCTGAAGAATCAGAGCGCAATCCCTGTTTTAAAATTTAATTAAAAAACAAAAACAAACTATGGAATTAGGTTTTCATGGCTGGATGATTCCGGCCGTAATGGCGCTTTTGTGCGTACTATTTTACAAATTCATTTTGAGAATTTTCTTTGGATTGATCATTGTTCCTCAGGACAAAATTGGTTTGGTGACCAAAAAATTTGTGTTGGTAGGAAAGCAGGAACTTCCGGAAGGTAGAATTATCGCCACCAACGGAGAAGCAGGTTTTCAGGCTCAGACATTAGCTCCGGGAGTATATTTTGGAAAATGGATCTGGCAATATTCTATCGATTTTCAACCTTTTACAGTGATTCCGACTGGAAAGATAGGTTTACTGCTGGCAAAAGATGGGATAGAACTGGAAACAGGAAGAATTTTAGCCAGAAAAGTGAACTGCGATTCTTTTCAGGATGCAGAAGCCTTTTTAAAAAATGGAGGAAGAAAAGGTCGTCAGACTGCAATTATTGCCCCGGGATCGTACAGAATCAATACCTTATTGTTTGAAATAGAATTAACGGATATGACTCAAATTCCTGACAATGCAGTCGGAATTATCACCACAATGGAAGGAAGTCCTTTGGAAGAAGGTCAGATCGCAGGTAAAATTATCAATGATCATAATAAGTTTCAGGATGTAGATACTTTTTTAAATAATGGAGGATATAAAGGTCTTCAGGAACAGGTGATTCTGGCAGGTTCCTATTTTCTGAATCCCTGGTTTACAAAAGTTGAAATGGTAAAAATGACGGAAATTCCGATTGGCCATGTTGGCGTCATTATCAGCTATGTAGGTGAAGAGGGAAAAGACCTCAGCGGCGTTGATTTTAAACATGGAAATATCGTTGAGAAAGGTCATAAAGGCGTTTGGGCAGAACCCATTGGTCCCGGAAAATATCCTATTAATCCTTATATCATGAAGGTTGAGCTTGTTCCTACCACTAACTTGGTATTGAACTGGGCTTATGAAAGAAGCGAATCACATCAACTCGACAAAAATCTTTCAACGATTACCGTACGAAGCAAAGACGGTTTCCCTTTCAATCTTGATGTTTCCCAAATTATTCATATTCCTACTTATGAAGCTCCAAAAGTAATTGCCCGTTTCGGGAATATGATCAATCTTGTGAGCCAGGTTTTAGAGCCGACGATTGGGAATTATTTCAGAAACTCAGCGCAGGATAGTGATGTGATTGCCTTTTTAGGAACCCGAAAAGAAAGACAACAGTCGGCAAAAGAACACATCAGCAGTGTTTTGGAACAATATAACGTGAATGCTGTTGATACTTTGATTGGAGCTATTGTTCCACCGGAAAGTTTAATGAAGACTTTAACAGACAGAAAACTGGCGGAAGAGCAGAAGATTACTTATGAAACTGAAATGCTGGCTCAGGAAACCCGTCAGGCACTGGAAAAAGAAACGGCTGTTGCGGATATGCAGAAAGAAATTGTAAAAGCAGATCAGGGTGTTGTGATTGCAGAAAGAATAGCGGATGCATCGGTGAAAAAAGCAACCGGAGATGCTAATTCTGTAAGGCTGCAGGCGAATGCAGAAGGAGACCGATTGAAACTGTTGGCAACCGGAGAAGCAGAGAAAACAAGACTTCTCGCAAAAGCTGAAGCAGAAAAAATAGAGTTGCTGGCTAAAGCAAGTGCTGAGCAGATTTCATTGACTGGTAATGCTGAAGCAGAAAAAATTCTGGCCATCGGTAAATCTAATGCAGAATCTTACAAACTGTCTGTAGAAGCAATGGGCGGAAATAATTTTACCCAATTAAAAATCATGGAAAATATAGCGAGTCAGAATGTAAGAATAATGCCTGAAGTATTAATCGGAGGAAACGGTGATTCAGCGAATGGAGGAATCAGCGGGCTTTTGGGACTTCAGCTGTTGGAACAGGTTCAGAAGAAAAATATTGAAACAGTTGCTGCTACTGAAGAGAAGACAGATAACAACTCTTAACTTAATTGACAAATAACTTAAACTTAATTCAAATTTAGAATTTTTAAAATGATTTATATCGTTCAGATCATTATAGCATTACTGATTATTAGTTTTTTTGTTTTCTCCATTATTGAAATCTATTGTGAAATTATAAAAAAAAGTTCTTGGGCCTTTTTAGGTATGCTTATTAGCTTGATTTTATTTTTTTTAATGATTACAGTACGCAATCATTTGGTTAAAAATGAACTTGTAGAAAATATAAATGCTTCAAAAATAGAACAGAGTAATTCCTCTTTTTCAAAAAAAGTATTGTCCAATATTCATATTGTAAGTGAGAAAATGAGAGTTGTTGATAAAGATATTTATATTGTGCTTATGCCTCAAAAAGATACACTTTACATGAACCAGGATTTTCATAACAAGAATAAATTCTGGGTTCACTATAAAAAATATGAGATTTTAAAATTTACAGCACCTGTAGGATATATCATTAAAAACTAAAAAAATCGCCCGAAAAACTTTCGGGCGATTTCTTAATTATAATAATTTGTTTTATTTAAAATAAATTTAGAAAATAATATGAAGTGATTATTTAAATATTTCTTTGAACTCATCAGTATAAGATAACTTTTCATAACCTAAATACTTAAAATTTCCTTGAATGTAATTTTTTACCTGAAAATAATTTTTATGATAGAATTGCGATATTTTTACAACTTTATTTCCTTCTTTATACAAATAAAGATATTCGTAAGTTCCTCCTTTACCTGTCAAATGGCTAAATTTCCAACCTTCAATTTCAGAAATTTTATAAGTTTTAGTTAGAAGTCCAAAAAACCTTTTAGCAACAATATCATTTTTGTTGATTGTTACGCTGATACATTTTGTTCTTACTTCTCCAAATACTATTAGAAATGAAAAAATAAGTATACTTGGGATAAATATTCTTGGAAATAAGGGTGTACTATAATTTTTTGTAGTAAAAATAGCGGGGATAACTAATATAATAACATAGAAAAGAGGAATTAACAATAAAGCTGGTAAAAATGCTTTAAAAGTAAATTTTGTCTTCATAATTACAAAATAAAACTCTTAATTTAGTTTTCAACCTTAACCTCAAAATTCTGCGTATAACTTGCAAAAGCATCTTCCAGGCTTTCAAATTTGCCTTTAAATTCGTCAATTGGGCAATCCTGAAGAATATTTCCTTTATGGATCAGAATGACTCTTGAGCAAAGCGCTTCCACTTCCTGCATGATGTGGGTAGATAGTAAAACAGTCTTTTGCTGTCCGATTTCTTTTACCACATTACGGATTTCAATGATTTGATTAGGATCCAGACCGTTGGTAGGCTCATCCAGAATCAGTAAATCCGGCTGATGAATAATGGCCTGTGCAAGCCCTACACGTTGTTTGTATCCTTTAGATAACTGTCCGATCTTTTTGGTTTTTTCGGGAGTAATTCCTACCAGTTCGATGACCTCATCTACTCTGGACTCAGAGATTTTATGGATGTTGGCAACAAACTGAAGGTATTCTTTCACATACATCTCCAGATAAAGCGGATTATTCTCCGGAAGAAAACCGATTTTCTTTTTGCTTTCAATCTCATGATCTGAGATATTCATACCATTGAAAATAATTTCTCCCTGATCAATTTTCAGTGCACCGACAATAGATTTCATCAGGGTAGATTTTCCGGCACCGTTTGGGCCAAGAAGACCAATGATCTCATTTTTATCAATAGAAATGTTGATATTGTCAAGGGCAGTCTGCTCACCAAATTTTTTGGTTAAATTGATTATCTGAAGCGGCATAAGTTTTACTATCTTTTTGCAAAAATAAAATAAAAAAACTCATCCGATAGAATGAGTTTCGCAATATTTATAAAATATAATTATTTTCTTGATTTTTTCTTGGCTCCGCCTGATGCAGGAGTTGCTGTAGAGGCTGTATTTGTGGCTCCTTTATTACCCGTTGGGTTTATCGTAGCAGGTTTATCATACATAGCATACTTTCCATTGGTTCTTCCAAAGATTTTTTCCACCTGTTTTTGGTTTAAAAACTGGGATTTTCCAATGTATTTTCTGTTTTTGTTGATCACCTGGATAAACTGCATGGTTTGTTGACCATAGTTTTTTTCATAATGAAGTTCTATGATATCATTGGGCAGTTCCAATACAACATTTTCTTCTGGAGTGGAAACAAAACCATCCATAATAAGTTTATATAATCCGGCTACATCTCCATTAAGATTCTGGAATGAAAAAGATCGGATTGTGTTCAGGTTGCTGGTGTTCAGATCCTGGTAATTGATTGTAAATTTATCTTCCTTTTTATAGAGACCAACGGAATTATCTTTACCAATTTCCACCAAACTTTCATTTTTCAACACTTTGATCTGTGAGAAAACTGAAATACCGAACATACATGTAATAAGTAGAATTATTTTTCTCATGGAATGAATTTTAATGTTTTATAACTTGGTGCACATAAAGTTACTCATAAAAAAGCTAAAAAACAATTTTATTCGTTAAAGCAAAAGTAACACTTTTTTTTAATATTTATACGTGATCATCTGCTGATGCTATGGATTTCATTGTTTATATAAAAGTTTGGTAATCATGAGATTAATTCTCTTTTATTACAGTGCTGTGATGTCTGTTTGAGATAGGTTTTTGATTGTTGGAAAGATGTAATGCATTGAAAAACAGATTGAAAATCCTTTAAGTAAGATTGAACTAAAAATTAATTTAAAATAAATGTTAAAAATGTAATTTTATGATTTAAAATTAAAGAACTTATCACAATTTGTTTTTTGAAAAAGTGGCTATAAAGGAATCGAACTCCTGTCTGTAGCTTCTTCCAACAGGGATCTGATGCTTACTGACAATCAGTTCGTTATTGCTAAAGGCAGTTACGAAAGCAGCATTAATGATAAAAGATCGGTGGATTCTTACAAAGCCTTTACCAGATAAGATTTTCTCAATATCTGTTATTTTACTTTTTGAAATAAAGCTTTCCTGGGTTGCTAATACCACTTTGATATCATTTCCCTGGCTTTCAAAATAGAGGATCTCTGAAAGGGAAAGCTTGCGGTGCATTCCTTCTGTTTTAATGATAATAAAGTCTTCTTTATTGCCGTCCGCATTTCTCAATATACGTTCTACAGCTTTGAAAAAACGTTCGAAGGTAATGGGCTTCAGGAGATAATCTACAGCTTCAAGTTCAAAACCTTCAATAGCGAAATCCCGATAGGCAGTGGTGAAAATAGTTTTCGGTTTTTGAGGTAAGGACTTCAGAAAATCAATTCCATTGAGGTGAGGCATCTGAATATCCAGAAACATCAGATCAACGGACTGATTTTGCAGTATTTTATAGGCCTGCATTGCATTTTGAGCTTTTCCTGTAAGCTTCAAATCCTCAATTTTTGAGATATGATTTTCCAGTAATGATGCAGCTAAAGGTTCGTCATCTACAATAATACAGTTAATCATAATGGGAAGGTGTTGTTATTTCTACTTTAAAAATATTGTTTTCCTTTAACATTCGAAAGCTAAAATGCTCCTGATAATGATATTGAAGCTGCCTTTGTATGTTCTGGAGTCCTATTCCTTTTTCATGATTTGTCGGGTGGTCCGAAAAAGTATTTTCAATGGTAAAAACAGAATACTGTTGATTCGTTTTGATCTCAATCCTTATTTCTGTGGTCTCCGAACTTTTTCCGGCGCCGTGTTTAAAAGCATTTTCTACCAGAGTAAGATACAGCAGTGGCGGAATGGTATTGGGAGAATGGATGGTAATATATTTCTGAATTTTTAACCTTTCCTCATGATATCTGAGGCTTTCCAAAGCAATATATTGGTCTATAATATCCAGTTCATCAGAAACCTGCACCCATTTCTTCTGACCTTTGTATAAAATATAATCCAGAATATCCGAAAGTTGACTGATGGATTGGGAAGTTTTTT
Source organism: Chryseobacterium sp. KCF3-3 (assembly GCF_045865955.1). Classification (NCBI taxonomy): domain Bacteria; kingdom Pseudomonadati; phylum Bacteroidota; class Flavobacteriia; order Flavobacteriales; family Weeksellaceae; genus Chryseobacterium; species Chryseobacterium sp. KCF3-3. The sequence goes on along the minus strand of NZ_AP035792.1, from coordinate 5,557,954 downwards.
CGGAATGGCTGATGGACAGAGAATAGATATTATTCAGGGTATTAAAAAGAAAATGAGGATTGAGCTGAGATTTGAGAGATTGAAGTTCCAGCTCCGTCTTTTCCTTCTGCAGTTTGAGAGTACGTTCTTTTTCGTCCTTATACCGTATGATAAACATGATTGAAGTAAAGATAAAGGAACCACTGATAATCGGAAAAGTGTAATGAAGCAGCAGGTAAGGAATATCTGTAAAAATATCAAAAGGACTGTCTTTTAGTTCATTGATGAATAGAGGTTCTGCAATATAAACGATAAAAAAACGGTTAATGACAGAAATAATATAAAGGCTGAGAAGAATAGACAGGATTAATTCAATATACTTTTTCTGATCAAAAAAATTGCGGATCAATACAAAATAAATAAAATTGGCTCCTGCAATCTGGAAAATCCAGTGACAAAAATTATAAATAATCAACTCTTTGGAAGCTTCACCATCATATTCTCCATACATTCTCACTGTTCCGAATAAAAATAAAGCCGTCCAGAAGAGCAGCTGGAAGTATAGATTTTGTCTGATCTGAATTTCTGACAGAGTTTTCATCATCCCCAAAAATATAAAATCTTAAGTAACCTTAGGAAAATGTTATGCTAATGGTTTTAAAATAATGACAGACTACATTATTCACGGTATAAACTGCATATTTTGTCGTTTATCTTGAATAGGCAGTTGTCCGGATTCTATGCCAGAAATAAGTCTGGAATTCATCCACATTTGCATAAAAAAATAATGAAGGAACATTCAGAAAGGCTTTATGGGTTAGATCATCTCAGAGCGATTGCAATTTTATTAGTGCTCATGTATCATTACCGGGCATTCAAACATCCTGACTGGATAGACAGTATCGGAAGGTTTGGCTGGACGGGAGTAGATCTGTTCTTTGTTTTAAGCGGTTTCCTGATCTCAGGACAATTGTTCAGAGAAATAAAGAATAAAGGAAATATCAGTCTGAAAGCATTTTATATAAAACGGTTTTTCAGGATTTTTCCGGCTTACTTTTTTACGCTTTTCCTTTATTTTACATTCCCTTTTTTTCGGGAGCGTGAAGCTTTATCTCCGTTATGGAAGTTTGTTACTTTTACCCAAAACTATGGATTGGATGTTATCAACCGTGGAACCTTTTCCCATGCATGGTCTTTATGTATCGAAGAGCAGTTTTATCTTATTCTTCCCTTGTTTCTCTTAATTTTAATCCCTGCAAAACTTTTCAAACATCTGGCAGTTCTGATGATAGCTGTTATTGGATTTTCTATGATAGCCAGAATGATGACATGGAATGAATATATCACAGGGCTGGATACAGCTTCCGCTGATTTCTGGAAACTATGGTATATGAAAATATATTACCCCACTCATACAAGGTTGGATGGTTTGGGGATAGGTGTTTTGATAGGATATTTAATGCAGTATTCATCACAATTCAAAAAAATAGTGAATAACAACGGGAACAGACTTTTCTTTGTAGGAATTATCCTGTTGGGAATTTCTTTCTGGGTGTGTAATGAGCAGGCTTCAAAAACAGCTTCCATATTCGGGTTTACATTGGTAGCTATAAGTTTTGGAATTATTCTTATGGCTGCAGTTTCCCAATCATCTTTCCTGTATCGGACAAAATCTTATCTCACTGCTCAACTGGCAGCTTTATCCTATGCTGTTTATCTTTCACATAAAGGAATTATTCATCTCGTGCAGGAAGATCTTGATTATTTTAAATTTGAAACATCAGATAATATAAGTCTTATGGTTTGTCTTTTTGCCTGTATACTTGGAGGCTTATTCTACAGGTTTGTGATAGAAAAACCTTTTTCTGTAATTAAAATGAAAGTTTTGAAAAGAATTGTATAATATCTACCACCTTCAGGATAGATTTTCAAAAATTGAAAAAGTAGTATCCTTGCTAAAAATCTTTGATTTTTTTTGCGCCTTAAAAAATATAATATTAAAAGAACTTTGCGCCTTTGCGATTTTCCCCAAAAACATAAATACAAAAGGTTTTGTTGGAAAATCGCAAAGGCGCAAAATAGTATGAAAAGTTCTGCTATAAGGCGCAAAGATTTTATCTGCGATAAAATTGAATGCTGTGTATTTTAAAAGGTTTTGGTGGATACTTTTTAATAGTTTGGGGTTTATTTAGCCGTGATTGCCTTCAGAATAGCATTTTTTATTGCAGCTTCTTTGAAACTCCAGTATTCACTGCTTTTAGGCATCTGATTTTCGAGGATGATCAAAGTGGTATCTGTGGAAGGAAAGTAGGCATTAAGACAGGTAAACCCATCACCAAGGCCAGTCACTGCAAAATAATCCAGACCTGCTTCTTTGATGAACCTTACATTATACCCGAATCCCATGCTTTCTTTTCCAAATACATCATGTTGAGAACGGGTAGAAGGAGTCATCATTTGTTTTTGAAATTCAGGAGATAACAATTTTCCTTTAAATAATGCCTGATCCCATTTTGCCAGATCCTGTACGGTAGAAATAATTCCTGCAGCAGGAACGATATCTTCATTCAGAAAAGACTCTTTCACTTTTTCAAACTGATTGTTTTCATTCATATAACCGGGAACGAGAGATTGATTATTCTTTGGGTTATAAACAAAAGTCTGATCCATTCTTAGTTTTTTGAAAAGAGAATTGGCAAGTTCCGTGAAACTTTTTCCTGTTGTATTTTTAAGAATTTCTCCAAGCATCATGTAAGAGAGGTTACCATATTTAAACTGAGAACCGGCTTTGAAAGCAGAGGGTTTTTCCAGTTTGGTAATTCCGTGAGTATGGTTCAGGAGATGGTGGATTGTTACTGTATCTGCCCAGGTTTGGGTAAGAGCAGGAAGGTATTTTTTGATAGGAGTATGAAGATCCAGCTTTCCCTGTTCGGCAGCCTGTAGAACTAAAACAGCGGTCACCTGCTTAGAGTTTGACATGATTTCAAACTGATCATCTGTTTTCAAAGGAATCTTTTTTTCAAAATCCTTATAACCGTTGGATTTCAGATATTGTACTTTTCCTTTCTGAGCGACCAAAACAACGCCATTGAACTTTATGGGGCTGGAAGCCGTGATAATACTGTCAATTTTCTGAGCATACGTGTTTTTTTTCTGAGCTGAAGCGGTAAAAGATAGCAAGGTAAAAGATATACCGGTGAAAAATAATTGTGTTTTGGTCATTATTAATGTTTTATAGCTGAAAATTGAGATGGGGAATGAAAACTATTCTCATTGAAATCATTTTGCAACTGAGCAGTTCAAAAGATTTGAGTTCCCAAATATATCTTTTTCTTTTGATTGTACAAGGAAGTATTTTCGTCAATTATTATGAGTATAAGCATAAACCTGTCAGATAAATATTATTATTTTTATCACAAGTTTTTGAATTATATAATATTATTTACAGTGCCCTCTCTTATGGAAAATATGAAGCGTAAAAATGAAGTTTCTTCTTTGAAAGAAAATAAAAAACATTTAATTAATTCTTCTGTAATGTACAGCCGATTTGTACTTATGGCTTTGATGATGTTCTGTTTTATGTATATCATTATGTACACGATGATAGACAACCCGAGAAATTTTATTTCAAATATTAATAATTTATACATGACTCTCATGATGGTTTCAGCCATGTTACTTATTGAATTATGGGTCATGCGAAAGAGGTACAGGAACAAAACACTCAATTGGATCATTGTAAGTATTGGAGTGGTGACAAGTCTGTTTTCCTGGTTTGGAATCAGAGAACAGGTGAATGTGGATGACAGGCAGTTTGTAAAAAGTATGATTCCTCATCATGCAGCAGCCCTATTGATATCTGAAAAAGTACACCTCAGCGATCCACAGTTGATTATCCTTCAGAGAAATATTTTTAAAACCCAATCTGCAGAAATTAAGCTGATGAAAAGAAAACTTCGGGAGTTTGAAGGAAGGTAGAGTAGGAGACAGGAAATAACAAGAATAGTGATCTACTCTTATGTTATTCAGGATATTTTAATAATTTAGTTCTTATGAAAATTAAAATTATCTGCCTTTTTATACTTCTTTTCTCCATTATTTCCTGTAAAAAAGATAAAGAATATCCTAAATATGTTGAATTGGAATCGGGAAATGGAAGTTATTCACTTTATATAAAAGATGGAAATTTTGAATTTTTAAAAACAGAACATGTAAGCTATGATCAGATTGTAACAGCATCTTTTTCAGAAGGTAAATATAAGATTTCAGGTGATGAACTGATTTTGAATAGTGATAAAGGAAAAAAATATATTTTCAAAATCGGGAATGACTCTGAACTGATCCCTGCAAAAATGGATTCCCTGAAAGACCTGAAAGGATTATACCCTGTTCAGATTCTTCATAACAATAAAATGCCGAAAGAAATGGGACGTCTGGATTCTTTGGGAAGAAAAAATGCTTTGTGGCTTTACTTTAATGAAAAAGGAAAGGTGGTTAATCAGAGGTTGTATAAAAATGGTGAACTGGTGAAAGATCATTACAAATCTGATATTGTTATAAAATAAATAATCTGCAAGAGACTTGAAAATAAACAGTATTCAATTTTATCGCAGATAAAATTCTTGCGCCTTATAGCAACCTTCTTAATACCATTTTGCGTCTTTGCGTTTTCCAATTATACCTTTCTTATTTGTGTTTTTTGAAGACGCAAAGTTTTTTTAATTCTATGTATAATTTAAGGCGCGAAAAAATCAAAGATTTTTAGCAAGTGAAAGTCAAAAAAATGTCAGCATCTTACATTAGTCAATAAAAAAGGCACCACTTACAAGTAAATGGTGCCTCGTCACTGAATATATTTGAATGTAAAATTGTTTCTGTTTATCTACTCATTCTGTTTGATTTGTGGGTTATTATTAATCTCTTTATTAGGAATCTGGAATCTGAATTTATCCGGGGTAAGGTTGAATCTTCCAAAAGTATGATTCGTTCCTGTGTATACTCTTTCTAAAGGAGTATTGAGTCTTTTCATATCAAACCAGGCATAACCTTCACCCCAAAGTTCTATTCTCTTTTGCAGGACAATTTCATTAATCAGCTCGCTGCCTGACTTTGTAGACAATGTATAAGCCTGATCTCTTTTTGAGGTAATTTCAAACAATACCTGTCTTGCTTCTGTTTCCCGTCCTTGTCTGGCAAGGGCTTCCACTTGTATATAATATAATGAAGAAGCTCTGATGTAAATATAATCTCCTTCAAAGAGCGTAGGATCTTTAAATTTCCAGCTTACATAAGGCGGATAATTTTTTGTTTTTCCATTAAAAGTATACGCTGCATTCTGGCTTCCATTGAATACTTTCTTACGGTAATCTGTTGCCGGAATGGCTTCATAAAGACGCTTATCGATCAGCTTACGGATCTGTGCAGCTCCGGCATAACCTTCATTGGTATTATCAAACATGGAGAAGAAAGAAGCGTAATAATTTCCGATACTCATCGTGGAAATGGTATTATGAAAACCCCATATTACTTCTGGATTATTGATGTTGGAAAATCCGGTGTTGGTATAATCATCTTCAGTCATCAGGGCAATTCCCTGCTTGCTTTCCTCAGCGTATTTGGCGGCTTTAAGATAATCTCCTGTTTCCAGAAATACTTCGGCAGCAATAGCTTTGGCAGTTCTTTGGTCTATCTGGGCCCTGGAAGGGCGGGCATATGTATCTAAAAGCGAAACGGATTCTTCTATATCTTTTTTGATTTGCGTATACACTTTAGCAACCGTTGATCTTGGAAGTCCCTGACTTGGATTAGTTGCGGTAAGAACCAATGGAAGTCCGGGTTCAGACTGATGTCCATTATAATCATTGGCATAAAAGCGGACCAGATAAAAGTAAGAATAGGCTCTTAAAGCGAGTAGCTGTCCTGCAATTGCCCTGTTTTTTGCATTGGCATTTTTATCCAGACCATCCAGCAGCTTATTGATCACGAATATTCTTGCATAAAAAGTAGTCCATACAATCTCAGAAGCAATATTACTGGCATTGGTGGCTTCGTAATTATAAAACATTCCTAAATGCTGGTTGGTAGACTGGATCACATCATTGGACATCAGATCAGCACCTGCTTTAATTCCCATGATTCCGAAATCTGAGTGAACGCTAGTACCGCCTGCACCATTGCTTCGAAGATCAAGATAGATTCCTCCCAGGATTTTTTCCGGACTGTTTGCATCGTTATTGAGCTGCTCTCCGGAAATATCTCCTTCCGGCAACGTATTGAGATCATTAGCACAGCTGGTCGCCAAAAAACTTAGGGTTGCAGCTGTTATAAAGTATTTTATTGTGTTCATTCCTGTTCTTTTAAAAATTAAGTTTAAACCCTAAAGAGACACTGGACAGCAGAGAATAACGATAAGCATCAGAAACTCCTGTCAGTGAAGCTCTTGGATCATATCCTTTTCTCTTTGACCATAGGTATAGATTGTTCCCTGTCACATAAATTTTCAATCCTGATAATCCTGCCTGTTGTGCAAAGCCTTCAGGAAGCTGATAGGAAAGGGTTACATCCTGAAGACTGATATAATCCGATTTGATCAGATACAGTGTTGAATTTCCGTTCTGGTTCGTAGCTGTAAGATCTACTCTTGGTAAAGCTGCTGTTGTATTTTCCGGAGTCCAGGTTTTATCCAGATCCGTAGAATAGTTAGAACCATAGCTGTCAGAATGGAATAAACTTCTGTAAATATCATCATAGCCATAACCTCCAAACTGGTAAGCAAAGTTCACTGCCAGATTGAATCTTTTAAAACTGAAATCTGTCCCAAATCCTCCATATACCTTTGGAATGGCAGACTTTCCTGTGTTATAATCGGTGGCTTCCTTATAATTATTGGTTACTGTTCTTTCTTCCTTTTGAGTGGTTGGGTTGATTGTTGTACGATACCATAAAGCATCACCATTCTCAGGATTTACTCCTGCAAATTCTTTGAGGAAATACGTGTAACGGTCTCCACCTTCCGTCAGGATAAATAAACCTGAAACAAGCCCTGTATTTCTCTGCTCGGCCGGTAATCTTGTAATCTTGTTTTTGTAATGAGTAGCATTCGCATAAAAATTCCACTGGAATTCATCTCCACGAAGGATCTCCACATTTACATTAGCCTGAACACCTCTGTTCGTCATATCTCCGATATTTCCGTACTTCACATAGGAGCCCGCATTAGATGGAGGAAGAGGAAGCGTGTAGATCATATCTGAAACTTTCCTTTCAAAATAATCAGCATTCAGGTTGATTCTGTTTTTTAAAAGTGAAATTTCAAAACCGGCATTCAGGTTTTTGGAAGTTTCCCACTTTAAATCTTTGTTTCCCTGTTTTTTAAGAGATAGAACAGGCTTGTCATTTCCGAAGTTATTAATTCCGTAGATATCCTGATAAGCATAGTAGTCTCTGGAAGAGCCGCTTAAAAGGATGTTGTCATTTCCCTGCTGGCCATAAGAAGCTTTTAATTTTAAAGAATTAATCACGCTGTTGTCCTTAAGGAAATCTTCTTTTGCGATATTCCATGCCAGTCCCAGTCCATAAAAATTTCCCCATCTGCTCTCCGGAGAAAATACAGAAGAACCGTCTCTACGAATGTTAGCATTGAAGAAATATTTACCGTCATAATTATAGAGTAACCTCGTGAAATATCCTTCTACAGCATATTCATAGCCGCTTCCTGATAATCCGGTAATTTTCACAGCATTATCAAAAGCTTGTGAGTCAGGTAATAAAAGTTGCTGTTTTGATCCTGAAAAACCATCATCTTTTATCTTATTCAGCTCATGTCCTACAAGGAGATTGAAGCTGTGATTTCCCAGTTTTTTCTGGTAGGTAAGCAACTGCTGGTGGTTCAGTGTATATTTAAAGTTTGAACTTTGCGAAATAGTTCCTCCTACAGAAGATGAAGTTCCTCCTTCCGTATTTCCGAACTGAAGGTTTCTGGTATTTTCGAGATAAGCACCAAAATTATAGGTAAAATCCAGTCCTTTGATGATTTCATAATTTAGTCCAAGATTAAGATTGGTCACATTACTTACGATCTGTGATTTATTCTTCTGAAGGTTTCCTACAGGATTTTCAAACACCGCATAAGATCTTGTAGCTCCGTTAGGACCCTGGCCGTCTCCATAGTCATATAAAGCATTTCCATAACTGTCATAAAGCCTCTGGTAATTGTTGTCTCTCAGAAAAACAGGATAGAAAGGGGCAATGTTTCGGGCAAACTGGAAAGGGTTGGAGAAACCTCCGGTCTCACCGAAATCCTGCTTGCTGTAAGTGTAAGATAAAGCGCTGGTCAGCTTCAGTTTTGAAGTAATAGCGTAATCTACATTAGATCTGATCCCGAATCTTTCAAAACCTGACGAGATTAAATATCCTTTATCATCAAGATAATTAAGGGAAGTGTAAGATTTTACCTGATCTCCATTAGCATTGATACCTACTGTAGCTTCTCGCCTTAAAGCAGGTCTGAAAAGCAGTTTTTTCCAGTCATCCTGATACAGTAATTTCGCATCAGAATTAAAAGAGCCATCCTTTGATATCAGCTGATTAAAAGGAACATTATACACATTATACCCAAGTTTTGTCAATGCTGAAAGTCCCACATCATGAGGAGACGGACCTGAAGGAACCGCTCCCGGTTGTTTTAGTCTTGCGATTTCGCCAATTCTGGCTCGGTTATAATAAGCGGTATAATAATCCTGAGGAGAAGTATAGACCGAATAATCTTCAATAGATCTGAAATTAACCCCTGTTTTTACATCGGCTTCAATACTTACGCCTTTACTTTTTCCTCTTTTGGTGTTTACAATAATAACACCATTGGCTCCTCTGGAACCATACAGAGCATTTGAAGAGGCATCTTCCAGAAAAGAAATACTTTCAATATCCGATGCTGCAATACTGTTCAGGTTTCCGCTGTACGGAATACCATCCAGTACAATTAACGGATCGCTGGACGCGTTGATAGAACCTATTCCTCTCATTCTGATGGTAGGCTGGGAACCTGGCTGTCCTGAGGAAATCACCTGTACCCCAGCTACTTTTCCTCCAATTCCCTGAAGAATATTTCCATTTTGAAGATTAGAGAGATCTTTAGCCTTCAGCGACTGTACAGATCCTGTAATCTCTTCTTTTTTCTGCTTTCCAAAAGCTACCACCACTACTTCTTTGATGGAGGTTTCTTTGGAAAGACTGTCTTTGCTTTGGGCAAAACCATATTCCGCGAACAGCAGTAAGGCCAATACACCAAGCTTGCATTGTTTCTTTTTCATTATATTAATCTAGGTTTAAAACTGAATTGTGTATTACTGCTGATCTCTCCGTAAGAAATAATGATTCCCTGCCTCCTTTTTCAGGGAGGATATCAAAAATGGAAGATTAAAATTTACAGAAGATGTACCCGGATGAAAGAAGCCTTGAATTCTTTGGCTTTAATTCCTACAGTAATGAATGTATCTCTTAAAAAGTTAGCACATCATCATCATGCCCATCATATCAAAGCACATGTCTTGAGAAATGTGGTTGTGCTGTGAAAGGGCAGACATTCCACAACAATTTTGCTGTGCAGAAGCTGCCGCCGTAATGGTGCATAGGTAAGAATTAAAGGTATTCTTATTCATGAGAATAAAGTTTATGATTTTTTTAACTGGGTCAAAATTATTTAATAAATGACAAACCCCTATAAAAGGACAGTATGAGATAAATCATATTAGTCTACTAAATTAGTGGGTTAATGATTGTGATTTAGATTTTAATAGAATAATAAATTGATTATCAATTAATTGAATGAATTGTTGCAAATGTTAAAAAATGATAAAAAAGTTAATTTTCAAGTGTGAATTAAAATTAAAATTAGAAGTCTATTTATTTTGTAGACTTTTTGTTTATTTTATAGTCGTTCTATACTATTCAATAGGAACGGGCTTTAGCCCGTTTAGCAAAGATTAAAAAAACATCAAAAAAAAAGAAGCCAGCCTCTCTGTGCGATCTGTGGGAAAAAAAACATTCAATAGGAACGGGCTTTAGCCCGTTTACCGAAGATTAAAAAATCATCAGGCTTTAGCCAAAACCTAAAAAAAGAAGCCTGCCTCTCGGCAGACTCCTATAAAAACAAGATTGAAAAGAATTTATTGTTTGGTAATATCCGGAACCTCCAAAGGTGTCTGGTCCCAACCGCCACCTAGTGCTCTGTACACAGCAACACTTGCTTTAAGTTGGTTCACTTTCTTTTCCACCAGCTCAAACCTTGATTCCAGGGCATCCCTTTGAGTCAGTAAAACCTCCATATAATCAGCGCGGGCATATTTGAATAAATCATTAGAAATATCAATCGACTTCGTTAAAGCATTTACTTCCTTTGTTTTGATATTCACACTGCTTTCCAGATTATGAATTTTAGACAACTGATTCGCTACCTCAATATAAGCTCCCAAAACAGTCTGCTCATAATGATACACTGCCTGAATCTGTTTCGCATTGGCATTATTATAAGCCGCTTTAATCGCTCTTCTGTTGATCAGAGGCGCTGTAAGTTCTCCTGCAAGAGAGAACAGGAACGACTGAGGTTTGATGATATACAAAGGATTAAAAGCCTGTAGTCCAACTCCGGCAGAAAGATCAAGAGAAGGGTAGAACCTTGCTTTGGCCACCTTAATGTCAAGCTTGGCCGCAGCCAGTTCATATTCAGCCTGTTTAATATCTGGTCGGTTTTCCAATAGTTCAGAAGGAATTCCTCCATAGACGGCTTGCGGAACAACAGAATCAAAAGAATCCTGACTTCTTTCCACAGGTTGTGGAAATCTTCCTACCAGATAATTGATCTTATTCTCAGTTTCAACAATTTTTTGCTGGATATCATACTGCATTCCCTGAGTTTTCAGAACCTGGGCTTCAAATCTCTGTACAGCCAGTTCATTGGATCGGGCGTTCTTCTTTAAATCTTTGATAATCTCCAGTGCATCATTCTGAATTTTGATATTCTGATTCAAAATAACCAGCTCATTATCCAGTGCCAACAGTTCATAATAAGAATCTGCAATCTCAGAAATAAGATGAGTTGTCATAAAATTCTTTCCTTCAATGCTCGCAAGATATCGCTGTACCTGTGCTCTTGTGGCATTATGAAGTTTTCCCCAGATATCGGTTTCCCACTGTGCCTGAGCACCAACTCCAAAGTCAAATAAAGGTTCAGGCATTTCTCTGCCGGGTTCTATTTCGGTATTGGCTTCCATCGCTCCGATATTGGTGTATCGGCTTACTTTGTCTACGCCAGCTCCGGCTTTTAAACCTACAGACGGAAGATATTCACCTTTCTTGGCTTTGATTTCGTTTTTAGACATTTCAATTTCCTGAAGGACAATATTCAGTTCCTGATTATTCTGAAGAGCCTGACTAATCAGCTCCTGAAGATGAGGATCACTGAAATATTCATTCCACTTCATTTTTCCCGTATTGATAGTGTCATTTTCTGCTGAACCGTATTTTTCAGGGACGGTTTTATTTTCAGCACGCTGTACGATTTCGATAGGTTTACAGGCAGTAAGACTTAATAAGACGACTGCCAGACCTGCATATTGATATATTTTTCTTTTATTCATAATGGATCATGTCTTCGCTTAATGGAGATTCATCTTCGTCTTTAATCATTTTTTTACCATCAGACCACTTGGCAAATATGTAGTAGAGCCCCGGAATTACAATCACTCCGAATAGCGTTCCTATCAGCATTCCTCCCAGTGAAGATGCTCCAATGGTATGGTTTCCGATCGCTCCGGCTCCTCTTGCAAAAACAAGCGGAACCAATCCTGCAATAAAGGCAAAAGAGGTCATCAGAATCGGTCTGAAACGGGCTTTGGAACCTTCTACAGCTGCTTCAAGAATAGAATCTCCTGCCTGACGTCTTTTAACCGCAAATTCTACAATAAGTACTGCGTTTTTACCCAGTAATCCTATAATCATGATCAATCCTACCTGTGCATAGATGTCATTTTCAAGTCCCATTGTTTTTAATAATAAGAAAGACCCGAAAACTCCCACCGGTAAAGAGCAAAGTACGGCAAACGGAATAAGGAAACTTTCATACTGAGCGGCCAGAACCAGATACACAAATACCAAAACAACAAGGAATACATAGATCGCTTCATTACCACGTTGCGCTTCATCGTAAGACAATCCTTCCCAGGCTACTTTATATCCGTGAGGAAGTGTTTTAGCCGCTGTTTCATTGATAGCCTGAATGGCATCTGCTGTTGTATAGCCGGAAGCCGGAAGTCCACGGATTGCTGCAGAGTTGTACATGTTGTAACGGGTGATTTCATTAGGCCCCTGTGTCTTTTTCATCGTCATAAATGCGGAATAAGGAACCATTTCATCACGGTCATTTTTCACATACAGATTCATAATATCCGTAGGAAGTCTTCTGAATTCCGGAGACGACTGTACATATACTTTAAAGAACTGTCCGAAACGGATAAAGCCCTGTTCATAGGTACTACCGATCAGAATATTGAGGTTGTCCATCGCTTTTCCAATAGAAACTCCTTTCTGCATCGCTGCATTATTATCAAAAACCAGTTCATACTGGGGATAATTGGCTGCAAAGAAGGTAAATACTCCTGAAAGTTCCTTACGCTTTTTAAGCTGGGCAATGAAATCTTTATTGGCTTTATCAAATTCCTGATAATCGGTCGTTCTGTTCAGATCCAGAAGTCTCATGGAGAAACCTCCCGAAGATCCGAATCCTGGTACAGCCGGTGGTTCAAAGAACTCAATGGTAGCTCCGAGATCTTTAGATTTTTCTTCCAGTTCTTCCATGATTTCCTTTACAGAATGCTCACGGTCGTTCCAGCTTTTAAGGTTAATCAGACAGGTTCCCGCATTCGAACCACGACCTTCCGTCATGATTTCATATCCTGCCAGAGATGATACAGATTCCACACCGTCTACTCCCATACAGATTTTCTGCAATGTTCTGGAAACCTTATTCGTTTGTTCCAGCGTAGAACCCGGAGGAGTCTGGATAATGGCATAGATGGTTCCCTGGTCTTCGTTCGGGATAAACCCACCCGGAAGTACTTTATTGATCATCACAATTCCGGCACAGAAAGCAATCAGAATTCCCCATGTTACCACCTTTCGGCTCACGATTTTTCTAAGGAATGAAGCGTATTTTCCTGTTATTTTATCAAATCCGCTGTTAAAAGAGTCTAAAGCTTTGGTGAAAATATTGACTTTCTTAGGTTTTCCATGATGGTTTTTCAATAACATTGCAGCTAAAACCGGAGTCAGAGTAAGTGCCACTACCGCAGAAATCACAATAGAGCTTGCCATGGTAATAGAAAACTGACGATAGAAAGTTCCCACCGGACCTGTCATAAATGAAATAGGAATAAACACGGCTACCATCACGGCTGTAATGGCAATAATAGCACCTGCAATTTCACCCATTACTTCTTTTACCGCTTTGTAAGGCGAAATATTACTGTCTTCCATTTTGGCATGAACGGCTTCAATGACAACAATGGCGTTATCCACCACAATACCGATTGCCAATACCAATGCAAAAAGAGTAACAAGGTTGATGGTTAATCCGAAGAACTGAATGACAAAGAAAGTTCCGATCAAAGAAACCGGTACGGCAATAATGGGAATCAAAGTAGAGCGCCAGTCACCAAGGAAAATAAAAACCACGATGGCTACAAGGATAAAGGCATCTCTCAACGTATGCATTACCTGCTCAATAGAAGCATCCAGGAATTGGGAAACGTCATAACTGATTTTGTAATCAACGCCTGGAGGGAAGTTTCCTTTCATTTCTGCCAGTTTCGCTTTCACATCTCTGATCACGTCATTGGCATTACTTCCATAATTTTGTTTTAAAACGATAGATGCGGAAGGATGTCCGTCAAGATTGGAATAGATATCAAAGAACTCACTTCCAAGTTCCACTTTGGCAATATCTTTCAGCTTTACATTTTCTCCTTCTGCGTTGGAACGGACAATGATATTTTCATACTCTTCCGGTTTATTATATTGTCCTTTATAAGTCAATACATATTCCAGCGACTGTGCTGCAATACCGGAACTTTGCCCGATTCTTCCCGGACGTCCGATGATACTCTGCTCGCCAATGGCCTTCATCACCTCATCTACGGAAATAGAATACGCACGCATACGGTCAGGATTCAGCCAGATTCGCATGGCATATCTACGGCTTCCCAGAATCTGAGACTTTGCGATCCCGTGAATACGGTTGATTTCCGGGATGATATTTACCATAGAGTAGTTGTACAGGAATTTTTCATCCATACTTTTATTCGTACTGTAAAGGTTTACGTACATTAGCATACTCGGCTGAATCGGGTTTACCACAACTCCTTCTTTCTGTACCAATTCGGGTAATAAAGGCATTACCTGATCCACTCTGGTTTTTACCAGAACCACCGCTTCATTGGGATCGGTTCCGGGATCAAAGACAACGTTTACCGTAGCTTCTCCGGCACTGGTGGCATCAGTAGTGATGTAACGCATTCCCTGAACTCCATTGATGGCATTTTCAATCGTAATCAAAGATGATTTTACCAATACATCTGCACTCGCTCCCGGATAAGCAATAGAAACAGCTACTGTGGTAGGGGCAATTTTTGGAAACTGTTCCGTAGGAAGCTGCTTCATGGCAATCCCTCCCATAAACAGGATCACAACCGATATCACAATGGCGAAAACCGGTCGGTGTATTACTTTTTTAAACATAATGCTGCTTTTGGGTTACTCGGCGTACAGATCCAGGTTCGACATTACTTTTTCAGGTTTTTGGTATTTTGAACTGATCTTTTGGTTTTCCTGAACCATTCTAAGACCCTCAAGAAGAATTCTTTCATCCTTTCCAAGTCCTGAAGCCACTACATAAATATGAGGTAATTCGGCAGCTACTTTTATTTCTCTTGCATGTACTTTACCGTCTTTACCAATCACATAGACATATTTCTTTTCCAGCTCT
This sequence comes from Chryseobacterium sp. KCF3-3, assembly GCF_045865955.1. Classification (NCBI taxonomy): domain Bacteria; kingdom Pseudomonadati; phylum Bacteroidota; class Flavobacteriia; order Flavobacteriales; family Weeksellaceae; genus Chryseobacterium; species Chryseobacterium sp. KCF3-3. Next base: position 5,542,938 of record NZ_AP035792.1, on the reverse strand, counting down.
TCGAAAGTTGCTTTCTGCGGAATCATCATCGCATTGGCATAAGGTGAAGTAATAACAATGTTTCCGGTTTCACCGTATCTTAATAATCCTTTTGGATTTGGGAAAGTAGCTCTGTAAGCGATATTTCCTGTTTCATTGTCAAAATCAGACTCAATGGTTTGTACAATGCCGTCTTGTGTAAACTCTTTGCCATTGGCCATTCTCAGACGTACATGCAATGGATTGTCATCTTTTTTCGCATCCATCTGGTTAAGATATTCAGCTTCAGGAACATTGAAGTATACCCACATTTTGCTGTTGTCTGAAAGTTCAGTTACCAGCTCGCCTTCATCTACAAGACTTCCTTTTCTTACATGTAATTTTCCTACAATTCCAGTAAAGGGAGCACGGATTTCTGTGAATCTCAAATGGGTATTCATTGAAGAAAGTTCAGCCTGGGCTTTTTCATATCTTGCTTTAGCCATAGCCATTTCCTGAGGAGCAACGATATTTTTGTCAGAAAGATTTTTGGTATTCTGATATTCGATTTCTGCGTATTTTGTTTCCGCTTTGGCACGGTTTACATCAGATTCGTAAAGATTAGGCATGATTTTGAACATCAGCTGTCCTTTCTGTACGAACTGCCCTTCGTCTACATAAATAGACTGGATGTATCCTTTTTCCTGGGCACGAAGCTCAATATGATTAATAGAACGGATTTGCGCAACATAATCTTTGTTGACTAAAGTATCTTTTATAAGAGGGCTTGTAACGTTGAATGACGCTGCTTCTGTTTTTTCCTTTTTTTCAGATTGACAGCCTACAAACAAGAAAATAAGGCACAAGTTGATATACATGAGACTTTTCTTGACCATGATAAATATTGTTTTTATAATAATTTATAATTGAAAAAATAGAGTTACCAGCTCTCATAACAGTATATGAAAGCTGATAAGGTTTTCGAAAAAAATTAGTATAAAATCACAGTCGGATGACCCTGTACTGGAGGTACAGATCATCATGTAAGGTCTTTAAATGTTCTGATTGAGAAAGTGAAACAGCAATTTGTCTGTTGTGAAATGTAGTAACAAACCCTGAAATAAGATGCCAGAAGCCATCTTTGAAAAGAGCAATAAGTTCTGTAGAACCCGATGATTCTACATTGTCGTCATTTTCATTATCATTTTCAGAAAGGTTTGCTCTGATTTTGTTGTAGCGGGGATGGCTGACATTGTAAGCATTATTAGCTTCATGATTTTTGAGAAAGGTAAAAGATTCTTTGAAGCTTTTTTTCTGATGAACAAGAAGATCAGTGGTAAAATGAAGATCAGAAGAGATATCTGTTGAAATATACTGCTGAATTTGCCCATAGTACCATCCTAAAACGGTAAGCAACGCAAATAATAAGCTGTACAAATATTGATAAAATCTTTTCCGCATCCAGAGGCAAAGGTAGGTAAAGTTCAAAATAAGTGCAACGGTTAAAGATTAAAAAAGTGTTAAAAAGTTGCCTGTTTTATTGAAAAAATAAAGGTATTTCCTGTTTCTGCTTTTTTGGCTAAAGAGAAGATAGATTCGGCGAAGTCTTCTTGATGGGCATTTCGGAATTTTACCTCAACAAAAAATTAAAGAAATGAATATTGTTTTAACAGGTTCCATCGGGAACATTGGAAAACCACTTACAAAAGAACTGGTAGAGAAAGGACACACCGTAACAGTGATCAGTAGTACTGAAAAGAGAAGGGAAGCCATTGAAGCTTTGGGCGCAAAAGCTGCTATAGGCAGTATGTTTGATCCTGATTTTCTTACCAAAACATTCACAGAAGCAGATATTGTTTATCTGATGGAAACCATGGAAGCAGCAGGTGATCTATTTGATAAAAACATTGATTTTATCGGAAAAATCAGTGAAATTGGTCGTCATTACAAAACAGCTGTGGAACGTTCGGGTGTAAAGAAAATAATCCATCTCAGCAGTATCGGAGCACATACGGATAAAGGAACGGGTATTATTGTGTTTCATTATCATGTAGAGCAGATTCTGAAGCAGCTTCCGGATGATGTTTCTATTAAATTTATTCGTCCGGTAGGCATTTATTTCAATATGTTTTCATTCATCAACACGATCAAAAATAAAGGAGCTATTATTTCCAATTGGGGAGGAGATCAAAAAGAGCCGTGGGTTTCTCCGTTGGATATTGCAACTGTTGTAGCAGAAGAAACTGAAAAACCATTTGTTGGAAGAACAATACGTTATGTAGCCAGTGATGAAGTTTCTCCTAATGAAATTGCAAAAGCTTTGGGCGTTGCAATCGGAAAACCTGATCTTCAGTGGAAAGTAATCTCTGATGAAGAATTATTGAAAAACTGGCTGGATATCGGTTTCAATGAACAGGTGGCTAAGGGTTTTGTAGAAACTCAGGCAAGCCAGGGAAGCGGAGTTGTATATGAAGATTATTATCAGAATCAGCCTGTTTTAGGAAAAGTAAAGCTGGCCAACTTTGCAAAAGACTTTGCTGAAGCCTATCAAAATGATGAAGTGTAAATAGTGAACCGAAAAAGTCACAAAAGTTTTTAAACATTTTAGTAAGACGAAGAGCATTTTTTTACGCTGAAAAGTACTATTAAGAATAAAACAACGCACTACTTTAACCACAAACATCTGTGAAAACCTGTCCCATCCGTGGGAAAATATAAACCACAAAAGTCACAAAAGAAGTAAATATTTCAATAAAATAAAGAGAAAACTTTTACGTAGAGAAGTTCAAATAAGTTTTGAAAATAATAGTATTAACGTAAATATTTGTGAAAATCTGTGCAATCTGTGGGAAAAAAACTCTACAACAAAAGTTTACTGCAAAAACAATTTGTAATTTTATAGATATGGAACAGCGGGCTATAAAAAGAATAAAAACCATCACGGAATTTCACCGTTCTAGAGGATTATCTCCTCCTGAACATCCGTTGATCAGTGTGATTGATTATAAAGAGGTAAAGCGACCTGCTGATATCGGTGAGGTTAACTGGATGCTGGATTTTTATCAGATTTCTTTAAAAACAGGCATGAATGGGAAGTTGAAGTACGGCCAGCAGGAATATGATTTTGATGAAGGAACGCTGTTTTTTATTTCCCCAAACCAGATTTTCAGGATTGAAGCAGATCCCAACGTGCAGGAAAACCAATCCGGCTGGATGCTGTTGATTCACCCAGATTTTCTTTGGCATACTTCACTGGCGAAGATCATAAACCAGTATGATTTTTTTGATTATTCAGTGAATGAAGCTTTGTTTCTTTCAAAAAAAGAAGAACTTACCATCAATGGAATTATAGAAAATATTGAGCGGGAATATCATTCGGTGGTCGATAAATTCAGCCAGAATATTATCATTTCCCATATTGAAACCTTACTCAATTATTCCGAAAGATTCTATGAAAGGCAGTTTATCACAAGAAAAGTGACCCATCATACTATTCTGAATCGTTTAGAAGTTTTGCTGGAGGATTATTTCAATGATAATGATTTGGTATCAAAAGGATTGCCTACAGTACAGTTTGTAGCTGATGAACTAAGGATTTCTCCCAATTACCTCAGTCGGTTATTGAGAACAATTTCCGGACAGAGCACCCAGCAGTTTATTCATGATAAGCTTATTGTTAAAGCAAAAGAAAAGCTTTCTACCACCAGTTTATCTGTAAGTGAGATTGCTTATGAATTAGGTTTTGAGTATCCACAATCCTTTACCAAACTGTTTAAAAATAAAACCAGTCTTTCTCCCTTGGAGTTCAGAGCTTCTTTTCAATAAAAAATAAAGAATCACTTTTAATAGATTAGAAAAAGAAATATTGGAAGGTTTTTTTTGTAAAAAAAATAATTTTATTTTTGAATTAGCTTTATTTTGCACAATTTTTGCTATAATAAGCTACTTTTATTTTATCAGTTAAAACATAACTGATACTACAAACCCCTCCAATATTTAGTATGATGAAAAAATACCTTATTTATATATCACTTTTTGGAGCACCCTTATTTTGGGGGCAAGGTAAAGTGACTGAAAAATCTGTATACCAACAAAACCTGGCGTTATCAGAGACAGAAAATGCAGCTATGGCATTTGATGCTGATATAAAATTGTCCGATGCAGAACTCGCTTTAGATAAAAAACTCTTCCAGATCCGTAAAGAGTTTATCAGTGATACAGAAACGAAGAAGAAATCTTTATATAACAGTTCTTTTAATGAATTAAAACCAATCATAGAAAGCAGCAAACTGTTTGAAATTCTTCAGACCATGCCAAAAGGAGGTTTGTTGCATACCCACAGCGGGGGAATTACAGATGTGAAATGGATTATTTCGGCCGCCAGAAAATATCAGGAATGCTATGTTTTCGATCAGAAAGATAATGATCAGTATATTTTCGGACAGCTGGCTTTTTTTGAAAAAGGAAAAGTTCCGGAAGGATTTGTAAGTCTGGATAAAAAACTGACCTCAACCTCCGGTTTTGAAAAAGAACTGCAGGATCTTCTTACATTGAGACGAGACAATCTTTGCTCTTACACAGATTATTGGATTGAATTTGAAAAACGTTTTAAACGTATCAGTCTGCTGCTGCCGTACCGTCCTTTCTTTAAGGCATATTATCTGAAAGGATTTCAGGATTTAATAAAAGATAAAGTACAGCACGTAGAAATCAGATATATCTTTGATGAACTGTATGATTTTCAGCATGGAAAATATCCAATGAAGACGACGATCACAGATCTGCAGGATATTCTTAAAGAAGTACATCAGTCAGACCCGCAGTTCACCCTGAAACTGATCTATTCAAGCTTTAAATTCTTAGACAATGAAAGTATTGAAAAGCAGCTGGAAACGGCATTTGAAATGAAAAAAGAATTTCCGGATATGATCTCAGGATTTGATCTTGTGGCAGATGAAGCAGCCGGACATCATATCAGTTTTTTTGAGAAAAGCTGGGCCAAAATGAGCGGACTTAGTAAAAAATACGGAGTAGAACTTCCTCTTTTCCTTCATGCCGGAGAAAGCAATTCTATCCTGAATAAAAATATTCTGGATGTAGCACTGCTGAACAATAAAAGAATTGGTCACGGATTAAACCTGATCTATTTCCCAAAAACGATGGAACAGATCAAAAAACAGAATAAACTGGTGGAAGTAAGCCCGATCAGTAATCAGGTTTTAGGATATGTAAGTGATTTGAGAAACCATCCTGCAAGGGTTTTATTAAGCAACGGAGTACAATGCTCTATCAGCAGTGATGATCCGTCTGTGTACGGATACACAGGGCTGAGTTATGATTTCTGGGTTACCCAAGTGTATTGGGAACTGGATGTGAAAGCATTGAAAAAACTGGTTTTCAATTCCATTAATTATTCTTCTATGAATGATGGTGAAAAAAAGAAAGCATTAGCTTACCTGAACCAGCAATGGAATGATTTTGTTCAGAAAACAAATCAGAAACTAAATTAATCGGAATTATCCTGAAAATAAAGAGGTTGTCTCAAAAGTGTCATTCTGAATGAAATGAAATGTAGTGAAGAATCTCATATATTTGGTTATCAATAAGATTCTTCCTTCGTCAGAAATCAAAGATTCGACGTAGTCAATGACAAAAGCCAAATTATTTGACCTTTGAGACAGCCTTTTGTCTTTTAAATAGCTATCAATTACTTTTTAAACTTTAATCTGGACAATTCCTTTTTTACAGAAGAACCCAATTTTGATGGACTTATTTTAGTCAGAACCAAAGATTCACAACCATTGAAAATGGCAAACCGTTTTATAGTTTCTGCGAAAGGCTTAAGCCATAAATTAAAGTCAATAGTATTGTTTTCAATATGTAGATGAATCAGTTCCAGTTTTTTTTCTTTTCTGTGAGCTTTGCAGTCAACCCTTCCGATAAACTGATCTCCAAACAGTATAGGCAGACAGAAATAACCATACTGTCTTTTTTCCTTTGGAGTATAACATTCCAGACGGAAATCAAAATCAAAAATCTGTTTGATCCGCTCCCGATGAATAATGGAATTATCAAACGGAGACAGCAGCCATACACTGGAACTAGCCTGATCAAATGTTCTTTCCAGTATTTCATTTTGAACAAAAGCAGAAGATCCTCCTTCAATAGTCACTTTTGATATTGTATTTTCTTCAAGCATCATCTGTAAAACCTTATTGACATTCGTCTTTAAATCATTTCCCTTCCTGAGGTGAGTGATTTGTTTTAATGTTGTAAATCCATAGGCTCTCAGATTGGTCTTTACCAGATATTCAGCAAACTCAAATGGAGTAGGTTCTGTAGTATTCGTAGAAGACGGCAAAACTCTTTCAGCCAGATCATACGTTTTCTGCATTCCGGAACGTCCGCTGATCATCAGATCACCCTGCATAAAAAGCCTTTCAAGAGCTAGTTTGGCAGGTTTCCAATTCCACCAGCTTCCTGTTTTATGACTTTCATTCTCAAAATCTCTTGCTCTTTTAGGTCCTTCGTTACGAATGAGGTCTGTGACATATTCCATAACTTTGGGATCAGCATTGTAATAACGGGATTCCCCTCTTTTAATCGTCAGCATTTGAGGCAAAACATACCGGAAATCTTTCATGGGAAGATAGGATGCAGCATGAAACCAATACTCAAATACTTGACGTTCTTCCACCAATTCTTCCAGATCATTTGCCTGAAAATCGGGAATTCTTGTCCAAAGTGTGTGATGATGAGCCCGTTCTACCATAGATAAGGTATCAATCTGTATATATCCGAGATGTTCCAAAGCGTTCAAAACTGCAGTTTTTCCGGTTCCGAATGGTGTATTTTGTGTTAATCCCTGACTGTCTAATGTTAGCCGTTTTAAGTGTTCCGGTGTCAACTTCTTTTCCATATTTTAATTTGAATAAAACAGGTTTGATGATGTTTCTCCAAATATAATGATTTAGCAGAAAAGCATTAAAGAGTATCTGACTTAAGTATATTGGGTATGAAGTTCAAAAATCAGTTGTTTTGACGGTTATTTCTTTTTAATTCTCTTTCTACTTCATTTACATAAGGAAGGGGAGTAAGATAGCTGTCTTCAATATATTTTCTGATACTTTCATCCGTTTTTTTGTTAACCTTTCTGATGAAAAGCTGATTGCCGGATTTTAATGATTGAATATAATTGAATGTATTCTGTGTATTTTGAAAAAAGGAGGTCTCAAGTACCGCTCTTTTATCATCATTGACGATAATATCATTGAATGATGTATTCATAAGAACAGTCTGAAAAAATGAATCTGCAGGTAAAAAAGTATGAAGATAATAGTCTTCAAAATCCATTACCGTTTTGTTGTTTGTTAAAAATAAGCAGGTTTCTCTTGTAAACATAAACCATTTACCACCTATATAAGGAATCACATCTTTCATAAAAGATCTTTTGTAGATGAAAGATGAAATAACATAAGCCAATTCTGTAAAGTGATTTTGTATTCTTTGCAGCGTGTCGGGTCTGTAAAACTTCTGATCATAATAAAAAAGATAATTCCTGCCTTTGTTGGTGGTAAGAAATTTACGGATAATATTTTGTGATTTCAGTGGATAATCTTCACCGCTCAGATTAATAAAATAATCCCATTCTTTGCTTACATTCAGGAGGAATTCCATAGCGTTCAATTCTGCCTGAACGATGTTGAAACCTCCCGAAACTATATTCATACTGTCCAGAATATAGACATTGGGAAAATGAATGATATAAAGCTGTATTTCTTCAATGAACTCTTGTTTCGCTTTTTTATCAATATGGATAAGATAAAACTGATCCCTAGTATAGATCTTCTTAAACATATTTTTAAATATTTCAGGTTTATGGTGTATCATAATGAAATAAGCAATTCTTACATGAGTGCCTGCATATGACTCTAATGTTCTGGGAGAAGGGCTGGGTAAGGGAGAAGAAGTTTGCATATTCCGGAGTTTAAAATCATCCGCGTCAGCAAACAATTCGTTTAATTTGTAGAAGGTATGAATAAATTTTTGATAATCAGTTAATTAAATAATGTGGTGTTCATTTTTTTTATTGTAGGTTTGCAGAACATTTATAAAAACAGGTCACTGCCTTTGCTATTCTGTCATAGTTTAAAATCACTTTTTTCTTTCAGTTTTGCTTTTTCAGCTACCAATTTATAACCTTTGTTTTCATAGTGGGAATAAGAGATTATAAAGTTCTATTGTAGATAAGAGCGACACGTTATTGCCGGGCCATCCGTAATATAGATAAAAATATTATTGTAGCTGAAGCAAGAGAAAGATGAACAGAAAAGAATACTCTTTTGTTTGTCATTATAATATACCAATTCAAATTCTGATCAACGGATTTGTTTGTACAATACCGGCGAAAAGCCGGAATTTATAATGAATTTTAAAAATTTAAATCTAATTAATCCTATTATCCGTGCAGTGACAGAAGCCGGATATTCCAGGCCTACTGAAATACAGTATTCTGTAATTCCGCATATTTTGGCAGGAAGAGATATTGTAGTGTCTGCACAGGCAGGTGCTGGAAAAACAGCTGCCTTTGCTATGCCTATTTTACAGCTGCTGAAAAGACAAACTCCGGATCATAAAGAAATACGGACTTTAATACTTACACCCACTCAGGAACTGGCAATACAAATAGAAGAGAATTTTAAAATCTACAGTAAATATTTACCATTATCTCTGCTTTCTATTTATGAAGGGGTTTCCATTGGAAGCCAGCTTGCAGCACTGAGAAAAAGAGTAGATGTTCTTGTGGCAACACCCGGAGGATTACTTGATGTAGAAAATCAGAGACATATTGATCTTTCTAAAATTGAACTATTTGTTTTAGATGATGCCGATAAAATGCTTGATATGGGATTCGCTAATCATATAAAAAAAATAGTGAATCTTGTTTCTCATAGAAGACAAAACCTGCTTTTTTCTGCTACAATGCCGGGAAGTTTAAAATATTTTGCCAAAACAATCCTGAACAATCCTGTAGAGATTATTTCAGATCCTGCATCTTCAATACCACAGACGGTGAAGTGCCCGGATCTTAAAAATATTCAACCACTGGCGGGAAGCACAATACCTGTCAGAATATCATAAATAAAATCTGTAGCGTTTACAGATCATAATACACAATTTTTTAATAACAATTACAATGCAAGAAGGCACCGTAAAATTTTTCAATGAAGCAAAAGGCTTCGGTTTTATTACTCCGGCAGACGGAAGTAAAGATATATTTGTACATTCTTCAGGATTAAACACAAAAGTAATCCGTGAAAATGATAAAGTAGTTTTTGATGTACAAAAAAGCGATAAAGGTTTAAATGCTGTTAACGTAAAGTTGGCATAATAAAAGTCTTAATTGCAGATATGTTACAATAACATACTTTGCCATATCAAGTCTCATTTTTTATATTTTTTCTTATTCAAATCCATGAAACTTCTGGATCTGGATGTATTGTCTGAAAGAACATTGATGTAATATAGATTACTTTTTATTTTTTATTTTCATGATGTTCATTAGCCTCTTACTTTTATGTAAGAGGTTTTCAGGGATTTAAGAAAATAAGGTAGCAATTGGTCTGAATATTGACAGACTAAGACCGGATGCCTGGAAAATAAATATGCAGACTTGATATACACTCGGCTACGGTGATAATGATTGAGCTGTACATATTGTAATCCCTCAAAAGGTTCAGAAAAAGATATGATTATTATTAATAATTTTAATGAGTATAAGTCTCTTGAAGGACAAGTGCTGGGAGATTCTGCCTGGCATACGATAAGTCAGGATCAGATTAATAGATTTGCAGATGCAACCCTGGATCAACAATGGATTCATACAGATCAGGAAAAGGCAGAGAAAGAAGGCCCTTTTAAATCAACCATTGCTCATGGGTATTTAACATTATCTCTGATTCCCTATCTCTGGAAACAGATTGCAGATGTGAGAAATGTAAAAATGGAAATCAATTACGGAATAGAAAACCTTAAGTTCGGAGAAGCTGTTCCCGTAAATAGTGATGTCAAACTACAGGCAACCGTAAAATCTGTTACTAACCTCAGAGGAACTGTAAAAGCAATCGTGGAGGCCAAACTCCTGATTAAAGACCATGTAAAACCTGCCTATACAGGTGATGTGATCTTTCTTTATCATTTTAAAGATTGATTTTCTTGTGAGTACGCAAGCTGTTAACATTTTTATATTTTACAAATAAGAAAACATCATTGAATACAATGATGCTTTCGATTTTTATGACCTTCTTATTAAATAGTTACACTGTAAGTACAATCTTCCCCAATAAAGGTCTGTCCCGTTTAGAATCCTCTATTCTTTGATGGGCTTCCTGAATATCTTCAATCGGATATATACTGTCAATAACAGGTTTTATATGCCCGGCTTCAATTAATTCGGTGATGTGATGCAGCTCATCCCTGCTTTGTCGGGTAAAAACAAAATGATAGGTGGCATTTTTTTCCCAGGCATTGATAAGGTTTTGAGGTTGCGGAATATCTACCAGCGTTACTACAGAACCATAATCCGCTAAAGCAAGCGGACTGTCTGAAAGTGTTGTTCCTCCTACAGTATCAATAATGACATCAATACCTTTCCCTTTAGTGTAGGTCTGTATTTCTTCGATCCAGTTTTCTTTATGGTGATCAATGACTACATCTGCTCCAAGATTTCGAAGTTTTTCATGCAGAACACTTTGCCCTGTTGTATAGACAAAAACCCCTAATACCTTGGCGATTTGTATGGCAAGAGTTCCTACACCTCCGGCACCGCCAAGGATAAGAATGCTGTCTCCTTTTTTTAATTGTGCTCTTACCACCAGCATTTCCCAAACTGTTCCTCCGATAAGTGGAATGGCAGCGGCCTCTTCATAGCTGATGTTATCTGGCATTCTTGATAGTGAAGATTCATCGGTAAGGTGATACTCCGTATAACTGCCAGAGCTACCAAAACGGGGAGAATAATACACCTTATCACCAGGTTTCCATTTTTTGACCGCTTCACCTACTGCAATAATATCACCAGCGATATCATGACCCGTTATAATAGGGAGTTCGAAAAATGGCGCATAATCACCTCGTCTTACCTGATAATCAAGAGGATTAATAGAGGTTGCTCTTACTTTTACCAAGACCTGAGACGGATTTTTTATAACAGGAACAGACATTTCCTCCAGCTGCAGAACTTCTGGCCCGCCGTAGTTTTTAATAACAATTGTTTTCATATTTCTTAGCAATTGATTATATGCTCTATTGAGGTAACTTCCCCATAAATTCAAAGATTTCAGCACCTATTTCTTCCGCATGGGTTTCCAGGGCAAAGTGTCCGGTGTCATAAAATTTTAATTTCGCTTCCGGCAGATCTTTTTTATAAGCTTCAGCTCCTGCAGGAAGGAAATAGGGATCTTTGTTTCCCCATACTAATAATAATTGGGGCTGATGCTTTCTGAAATATTCATGGAATTTTGGATATAAAGCCACATTGGTTCTGTAATCTTTTACCAGATCCAGTTGAATTTCTATATTTCCCGGTCGGTCAAGGAATTTCTGGTCAAGAGTGTAGGCTTCCGGTGCAATCAAAGAAGGGTCGGATACACCATGTTGATACTGAAACAGAGTAACTTCTTTAGAAACGAAACCTTTTAATGCAAGGCGGTTGGCTTCCGTTGTGTCCTGCCAGTATTTCTGGATCGGATTCCATTCATTGCTTAATCCTTCTTCATAGGCATTTCCGTTTTGTGAAACGATCCCTGTGATTTTTTCAGGATTATTCATGGCGAGACGTAAGCCTACCGGAGCGCCATAATCAAAGATGTAAATGGCAAAACGTTTCATATTCAGCTTTTCTACAAATGCTTCTACCGTTCCTGCAAGATTGTCGAAGGTATAAGAGAATTCCTTATGATCCGGAGCATCAGAATAGCCAAATCCCGGCAGATCCGGAGCTATGACATGGTATTTTTTGCTTAAAATCGGGATCAGATTTCTGAACATATGAGATGAGGTAGGATATCCGTGCAGAAGAAGTATCGTAGGCGCATTGGCCGGACCTGCTTCTCTGTAAAACAGATTTAAATCATTTACTTTGATGTTGCGGTAGTGAACAGGGTGATTTTCCATAATGTGATTATTTACATGTAATTTTTGATTGGTTTGTGCCATTGTCATAGTGCCAGTGAAAAGGGCAACTGATACACCTGCAATGAATTGTCTTGAAATTATTTTCATTTATTTTTTTTGATAGTCCAAAATTAATACGGATATTTGATTATTAAAAACGATTAATTATAATAATTTAAATCACTAATAATGATTAATTAAGATGAACATTAATGATTTAAAAATATTTGAAGCCGTAGCTGAAACAGGAAGTTTTACAAAGGCAGCTTCTGTGATGTTTACGGTTCAGTCGAACGTTACGGCAAGAATAAAAAACCTTGAAGATGAGTTTAATACAAAGCTCTTCTCCCGGACATCCAGAAGGGTAGAGCTTACTTCTGAAGGGATGATCCTGATGCAGTATTCAAAACAGATTCAGCATTTGGTGGAAGAAGCAAAAAATAATATCCAGAGTGGTGATAATATCAGAGGATGTTTGAAAATAGGTTGTATAGAAACAACAATGGCACTGAAAGTTCCGGAAATCCTCAATACTTTTGATGAAAAATATCCTGATATTGAGCTTGAATTCAAATCAGATACCAGAGATTCAGTGCTGTCTGATGTTCTGAATTACAACCTGGATGCTGCTTTTGTTTCTGCTCCTGTGAATGCCAAAGGACTGGAAAAAATCTGCATTAAGGAAGAGCAGCTTGTGATTCTGGCTTCCTCAAAAGGTCCCAGTCTGCAGACATTGATGGAGAAAGAACCCTTGAAAATAGTGGTCTTTGATGAAGGATGTATTTTCAGGGAAAGGTTAGAATCCTGGTTAAGCCACAAAGGAATTCTTAACTACAAAAGTACAGTTCTGAATTCTATTGAAGGAGTCATCAACTTTGTGGAAGCAGGGTTAGGAGTCAGCATATTGCCGGAAGAAGTGGTTACTAAATATTATGCAGGAAGAGGAATCAAGACTTATGGACTGAATAAGCAGCTGGGAACAATGAATACGATTCTTGTTTTTAGAAAAGACGGACCGCAGTCGAAAGCTTTACAGTGTTTTATTGATATGCATTTAGAAGTATAAATTATAAAGGATATGGCAAAAACTACCGAGACACTTGATGAGTTTTACAGGAATAAATATGGAGCTTTATCGGGAGATTTTCCCCAAAATGACGGACAGTTTAATGTCTTTAGAATTGAAGACAGAATAAGCTCCCATACTTCCTCACCCACCTTTATCCGAAGAGATTTCTATAAAATTATGCTGTTCAGTGGTGATAATATATTTCATTACGGAGACCGGAGTATTCCGGTTACAGGCAATACTTTGCTCTTCTTTAATCCTCATGTGCCGTATACTTATGAATCTTTAGAAGAAGGTACTCATGGTTGTTTTTGTGTTTTTAAAGATGAGTTTTTTAAAGGGAATTTTCGTTTGAATCTATTCGAACTTCCTTTGTTTGCGGCAGGTGCACATCCTGTTTTCAGCTTGAACGAGGAAGAAACGTCAGAAATCAAAACGATATTTGAAAAAATAATCAGAGAAACTGATTCAGACTTTGTCTATAAATATGATCTCATTAAAAACTATGTCAGTGAGCTGATCTATTATGGGGTAAAGTTACAGCCCGTCAATACAGTTTCTGGACATACCAATGCATCGTTAAGAGTTACTACTGTGTTTATGGAATTGCTGGAAAGGCAGTTTCCCCTTGAATCAACAGCTCAGCGTTTCGAATTGCGTTCACCGAAAGCTTTTGCCGATCGGATGAATATTCATGTCAATTATCTCAACCGGGCTATAAAAAAACAGACAGGCCGCACCACTACAGAACATATATTTGAAAGGCTAATCTCTGAAGCCAAGGTTCTTTTAAAATATACAGACTGGAATATTTCAGAAATCAGCTATGTGCTGGGCTTTGAAGATCAATCCCATTTTAATAACTTTTTTAAGAAGAAGACAGACAGCAACCCAACAAGTATAAGAAGGGTTTGAATTTGACAATTATTGGTTTGTATATGACAAAATACCGGTGAATGTATGCGGTAATTTTGTGAAAAAATAAAATTCATGAGTCATACAAAAATCTGGTATATCACCGGAGCATCTAAAGGAATAGGTTTTTCATTGGTTAAAAAACTTTTAGAAAATGGGCACAAAGTGGCTGCTACTTCAAGAACCATTGAAGCATTGGAGAAGCTGGATGTGAATTCGGAAAATTTTCTTCCTCTGGAAGTGGATTTAAAAAATGAACAATCTGTTAAACAGTCTATTGAAAAAACAGTTCAGCAGTTTGGAGGGCTGGATGTGGTAGTGAATAATGCCGGCTATGGGCTGGGTGGAGCTATAGAAGAAGTAAGCAACACAGAAATTGAAGAAAATTTTCAGATTAATTTTTTCGCTGTTGTAAAAGTCATTCAACAGGCATTGCCTTATTTAAGAAATCAGCGTTCCGGACATATTATTAATATTTCATCCATTGCAGGTTTTGCTCCCGGGCTGGGATGGAGTATGTATTCTTCTGCAAAATTTGCAGTAACAGGTTTATCAGAAGCGCTGGCTAATGATTTGAAGCCATTGGGAATTCACGTGACAGCAGTTTTGCCCGGGTGGTTCCGTACCCATTTTGCCAAGCCGGATTCTATCGCTTTCAGTCAAAATCAGATCGATGATTATCAGTTTCTGAGGACAGCTCATCAAAGAATGAATGAAATGGATGGTAAACAATTAGGAAATCCTGAGAAGGTAGCAGACGTTTTTATCAAACTTGCAGATCATGCCAATCCTCCGGTATTGCTATTCCTGGGAAGTGATGCCACTCAGAGAGCCGAAAGCAAAATTGCAGAACTGACTGAACAGATACAATATTGGAAGGAACTTTCCTCGTCCACAGATTTTAAAGAATAGCGCTACAGTCATTTTAATGATGTCATTTTTTACCAAATGGTAAATACGCCCAGATGATAATGGCTAACTTTGTTATCATGAAAGAGTTTATAGAATATATCCTGCAGTTTGGTCATTTGAACCAGCAGCAGATAGACCTCATCACAAGCAAAGCAAAAGAGATTGAGCTGAGCAAAGATGAGTATTTTGCAGAAGCAGGAAAAGTCCTGAGGCAGGTAGGTTTTATTCTTGACGGGATCATTCGTATCTGCTATTATAACAACAAAGGGGAAGAAATTACCAAGATCTTTATTGAAGAAAAACATTTGCTCTTCAATCTGAAAAATGTGCCTTCCACAGAATATATTCAGGCAGCAACGGACTGTACATTGCTGGTGTTTTCTAATCAGGACTGGAAAGAAATTTCAGATACCATTATAGACTGGGAAAATATTATTCAAAAAGTGACGAATAAAGCCCTTGCCCAAAAGCTGGAAAGAGTGAGCCCGTTAGTCTCTCAGGATGCTACCACCCGCTATCTGGAATTTATGGAAAAATATCCCACGTTGGTCAATCGTATTCCTTTGTCTTATATCGCTTCTTATCTGGGAATTACCCAGCAGTCATTAAGCAGAATCAGGAAAAATATCCGTTAAGATGCTTTTTACCAAATGGTAAACGGGTTCTTTTTTTATCGTTGCAACTTTGCAATATCAATATAAAAGAATAAAAAATGAACCCAACAATTTTCATTACAGGCGCATCATCAGGATTAGGAAAATCCACCGCCAAACTATTTGCATCAAAAGGCTGGACTGTAATTGCCACCATGAGGCATCCCGAAAAAGAAACTGAATTTACAGAATGGCCCAACATTCATCTCCTGAAATTAGATATCAGCGATCCGAAACAGATTTCCGGAATTGCTTCAGAAGCAGAAAAAATAAGCCCGGTGGATGTAGTCCTGAATAATGCTGCTTACGGACTTATGGGACCTTTTGAAGGAATTGCGGATGAAGAATTAGCTCAACAGATTAATACTAATTTCTTAGGAACACTATTGGTGACAAAATCATTTCTTCCTTATTTAAGAGCTAGAAAAAGCGGAACAATTATTACGGTAACATCCTCTACAGCTAATATTCCTTACCCGTTTGTTTCCGTATATGCTGCCACAAAATCTGCACTGGAAAAGTGGTCAGAAGGAATGAGCTACGAACTGAAAGAGTGGGGAATTAAGATTAAAACAGTAGTTCCTGCTTATATGCAGACCCATTTCGGAAGCAATGCACAAATGGTTTCCCATTCGGATTATCAGCATATTTTTAATCAATATATAACGGCCATGAGAGCGGATTCATCTGCAAAACGGGATGCTCCTGAAACCATTGCTGCTATTGTTTACGAAGCCGCTACAGACAATAGAGCGCAGCTTCATTATATTGCTGGTGAACTGGCAACTTCTGAATATGAATGGCTGAGAAAAGAAGGTATAGAAACGGTAATTAATCAGATGAATGAACGCTTTTTTGGTTAATAGGGATTCACAATTATTGTAGTGTAAATTTTTAGGTGGAATCTATCATTTTTGCTGTTGCAAAGTTGAATGGATAATGGGCAGTTAAAAATGGATGTTTTTTATATTAATTCCTTACATGGAATAGTTTATGGCTACCTGATTATGAGTCAGGTACTCTGAGAAATGGCAATATTTTGTGAGGGAGATCTGATGATCTGCTGAGGGTTCGAGTCCCTTCTTCCAGGAAAGTTCAGAAGAGGGGTCGAATCCCTCCAACTCCCCGAAAAGAGAAGCCTGGAGTTTGATTTTTAATTACAGTCATGGACAGTTAATCCTCAGCAGCAAGATGATAAAGGTGTACTATACTTTAGATATTGCCTGGTAGAATCCTGAGGCATTAACGAATATTCCGCCTTGAGGTTTCCAGCCACGGAGGATGTAATCGTTAACTTCCTGTTCTAAATTTTCTAAAATAAAATTGGAGAGTACTTTGTAATTCATGATGATAGATTTTAGTTTTCTCGAAGATACAAATAATTCGTTCATAGCCTATGCAGACGAATATCATTTTCTCTTAATCATCAAGTCTGTAAATAAACTCCTCAATCTCCGTTTGTCTGGCGAGGGCAAATCCTTTATCGGTCCCGATTTTTACAAAGCCACATTTTTCCAGAACCTTTTGTGAGCCCAGATTATCAAAAGCAACCCGCCCAAAAAGAGGTCTTGTGGTTTCAATTGTGAGAAAATCTTTCAAAGCGTTTGTGGCAATACCTTTTCCCCAGAAATTTTTATCAATCCAATAGGTGATTTCTGCATCGCCTTCCATGATGAACTTGGCAATACTTCCAACAATCACTGTACCGGCAATGATCGTTTGGTTGTTAATGGTGGGATCAGCCAGTAACTTGGTGAACTTGGCGATATAGGCTTTTTTATTCGCAGAATCTTTTGATGTAAATGCTGCCAGATGATTGGCTTCATCATCAAGCTGAAACTGAAAAAGAGTTTCTAAATCGTCCACTACAGTCGGCCTGAGTTTGATGTCATATTGAATATCTTTCATGGTGTGAGATAGGTGTTGGTTGATTTTCAAATATAGAATTTATTTAAGCTATTTACCTAGTGTCCTGATCTTTAAAAATTAAATTATAGAAGATTTATTTTTCCCACGGATGACACAGATTTTCACAGAGGCTTATGGTTAAAATAATGCGTTGTTTTTTATACGTACAAATGCCTATCGTCTACAGTACAAATACTTGACTTCAAAATCGGAAATTTATACCCTAAAATCTGCTTTTTTTTCGTCGTTACTTTGGTATGTTCAAAAGAAGCTTCAAAACCCTGAACAACGGCAGCATCCGAAAAGCCAAGAAAAGAGTAGGAACCATACCAATATTATTATCATGAAAAATCCAGAAAATGTTGCTCCCTTTGTAGAAGCATCACAAATTATTACAGAACTGAAAGACAGAGCCAATGATATTCTTTCCAGTGTATTAAGTTCAGACCTGTCTGCAATCACCATCAATGGTAAAGGAAACTTTCCTTATTACTGGCAGGACCCTTCTAATCTGAAGTTTAATAAGAAAACTTACGACTGGATCTCTTCCAATCTTAGAGCTAATACTGAGCCCGTGCAGCTGGATCAGGTGTTTACCAATTATTTTATTGATGCTTTTTCAAAAGTCAACTATTCTTTATCTGTAGAAGATACCGCTGTACTGAATGATGCGCATACAAGAGCTACAGATCAGCAGATGGCTTTGCTTAATGCCTGGGTAGCGGCTTATAATACGCTTCCTCCAGCTACCGATACCATGCAGCCTATTGATATCATTATGGATAAAATTGCTACGGAATGGGCGAATCCTTCCACTACTTTGTACCAGATTCAGAAGAGTGATAACCTTGATGCGTTACTGAATAAGACCCCGGCAAGCGGTAAACCTATTCTCCCTGTCTTAGCCAATTATCTGGATGCACTGGGCGCTACGATATCATTACAGAACAATGTAACGATGAACAACGGTTATCTGTCCAAAGCATTGAAGAATGTACAGAACCCTAAAAAAGAGAATGGCGGACTGCTGCTGAATGACGACAGTATTTTACCGGCTTTTGAAGTGACCACTCCGCTCAACGAAATTTTAAACGGGCTCAAAAATACAGCTCAGACAGCTCAGATCGATATGGAAGTTACCCGTGAATCTGAAAGCCGTTTCAGTGTTTCCGTAGAAGGGAAGACTGGTTTTTCTATTCCTATCTTTGATTTCTTTACCTTAGGAATTGGAGGTAATGCCAATTATTTCAGTGAAGATATTGCAATCAGCAAAAATTCCATCCAGATCTCGATGATGTTTACAGGGGTTACGCTTGTGAACTTTGGACCGAAAGACTTTAATATTGCCAGCAATATGTATTGGGCATGGTTTGATCCAATTCGTAAAGCTCAGATCAACAGCAGAGACAAAGAAGAAGAAAAACATATCTCAGGGTATAAGTTTTCTCCGGATCCGGGGATGAAATTCGGACCGGAAGGACCTTTCGGATTACTGAACGGGGTGGCAATTTCCAATTATCCTACTGTAGAAATCACGGTAACAGGTGAAGATTATAAAAGCATTCAGAAAACCTTTGAACAGTCTACTTCTGCCACGCTTTCTTTCTTAGGAATTCCGTTGGCAAGCGTTAAAGAATCTACCTATTCTTCTTCCTACTCTGTAGATCATTCTAAATCTTCTATCAAGATTACACTCAGTCCTCCGCCAAGTCTGGTAGCTGGAAACAACAGAGATTCCATAGCATGGGTTCTGGGTGCAGTTGTGGATTATCCGGCTGAAGTGAGTGATGATGTTGAACTTCTTAATGATGAAGAATTAGTTGCTAAAGGAGCTTATCCCAACTATCAGCTGTATAAAGATAACTTCGGAACTACCTATTGCTCTGTAAAAAAAGTAAAATCTCATGCCGTAGGTGCTACATGGGTAAGTGAATGTCTTGCCGCCCATCCGGGAACAAGCCCTGCAGGAAAACCATGGACAAGCCCTAAACAATCCGGGGTGATCTGGCCATAAACCAATAAAAAATAAGTAATAAAAATAGACTGTCTGAATAAGACAGTCTATTTTGTTAGATTTTATTTCAAGATCTTCTTATTCTGTCTAATTTTCAGAATTTTTGCTAATTCGAACCAAAGAGACTTTGAAGAATAGGACCGTTTAAAAAACTATTTAACCAGAAGATAGATTCCTACACCAATGGCGGCATAAGCGGTAACGGTAAGAATATCAGCAATAGGCTGCGAAAAACGTTTTTCTGCAATTCTCTCGCTATTGATCTGGTTCTTATGGAATTTCAGACTTTTCTTAGCATTGCGAACAGGGTGTGCCACGAGACTGTCTCCTTCCCAACGGTCAACAATGACTTTATAACTCTTGTTGTCTACTTCAATTCTGACATTTTTACCGGCAGCCAGTTTTTCCTGAACATTGACCGGTGCAGGAGCTGACTGTGCGCTCATGTTTGGTGCGGCAGTGGTTGTTCCCATCATTTGAGAAGAAGTATTATTCGCTATATCGGTATTCTTTTTAGGGCCTTGATTATTGTTGGCAGCCATAGCCGGATCTGCAGGCTTTTTTACCTGATAGGTATAGCAGCTGGTAAGCGTAGATAATATAAGGATGAAATAAAGATTCTTTCGCATAAGCCAAATTTAAGAATTAAACGGAATATTTGGGAGTTTCTTTTGAAAGATGATGTTTTTTTTGAAAATTCCTACTGTTTTTCATGTGAAAAGTTTCCTGACATTAGTTGGGATAAAGTAAAAGGTAAAGTGTTGTTTTTATACAAAGGGATTTCAGTTAATATCCTTGTCAAGGATGTAGCAATGTCATAGATTATCCTGATGAAAAAGGACTTTTTAGATTATATTATTGTCTTTAGAATGCTTGAAATGCTAAAAACCACACGAAAGGATTCGTACGGTAGCGAGGTTAAAGTAAAAAATAGAGTGCTACTTTTATTTGTACCTCTTTACTACGCTACCGCACGATTGCATCGTGTGGTTTTAATCTCATAAAGTTTTTTATCTTTATAAAAAACATAAATGATGAGTCGTAATTACAAATTTCATAATCCTGAAGGGTTATATTTCATAAGCTTTGCTGTTGTAGGCTGGCTGGATGTTTTTATTAGAAATGAATATAAAGACATTCTTTTAGAATCTTTAAGATTTTGTCAGAAGAGCAAGGGAATGGAAATACATGCATGGTGTATCATGTCTAGTCATGTACATTTAGTTTTCAGAAGTATCAATGGACAGAAACCGGAAGCTATGATTGGTGATTTTAAAAGATTCACAAGCAAAGCCATTGTGAAAGCCATTAAGGAAAATCCTACAGAAAGCAGAAAACATTTTTTATTAGATTTCTTCCTTAAAGAAGGTTCAAAAACTTCAAATGTAATTCAATATCAATTTTGGAGACATGATAATAAACCTATTGAGTTGTGGAGTAATAGAGTAATTAACCAGAAAATTAATTATGTACATCAAAATCCGGTAGCAGCAGGTTTAGTTTTCCGTGCAGAAGATTATAGATACAGTAGTGCCATTGATTATGCTGATGAAAAAGGACTTTTAGATCATATTGTTGTATTTAGAATGTTTGATTTATGAGGCTAATAACAACCACACGATATAATCGTGCGGTAGCGGAGGAATATAACTTCCTTCTTCCAGCTTCCAGCTTCCATCTTCCCACCTCTCACAGACGATAAATAAAAAATCCGGCCAGTATCAATCAAATTTTTATATTTGCATGGGTTGGGGCAGGACTCTCGGAAGGCCGCTGGAAAACTCATCAAAACTTAAAAATATAATAACCCAAAACAAAGAAAAATAAGGAATGGATAAGAGTAATTTATTAATTATTATAGCTTCGGTTTCTATATTCATTTCCATACTTCTTGCTGTTTTCCTCGTTACCGTAAAGACGAAACATAAGGTAAGCAATGTTTTATTTGCTGTTTTTCTCAGTCTGAACGCTATAGATATTTGTGATCCTTTGTTTTATATGATGGTGGATGGGCCGTCTAACCTCGGAATGTTCAAAAACATGTTTGTTTTCCTGCAGATTCCGGTTTTTTATCTCTACGTGTTATCTGTTTGTTATTCGGATTTCAAACTGAAACCTCAGCATTTGCTGCATGCTATTCCGTTTATCATTACTAATCTTGCTTTAGTGCCTCGTTTTTATGGTGTAGATACTGCCTCCAAAATTTTCTTTATTGAAAACCGCCAAAATATGATGGAACTGAAGTTTAATCATATTCTACTGCATGTTCAGATGATTATTTACTTCGTTGCGGTTTTCAGGGTATTAAGAAAATCGAAGACGCTTTATCTTGAAAATTATGCAGGGAAAAATATAAACTCCTATAACTGGCTGTTCCAGTTTACGGTGGTATTGTGCATTGTATATGGCATAGCCCTTTTAAAAAACATCCTTAAATTTTCGGATTATGTTTACATTTCAGAAGGGATAAAGGCCGGACTTTTATTATTATCCCTTTTCATTATCTGCTGGTATCTTTTCAAAGCACTGAATCATCCTGAGCTTTTCAGAAACGTGGATTCAAAATTGAAACTGGTATCTGAGATGATTTCGGAAGAGAAAAACAATGAAGAACCGGCGGTAAGCAACAGTGAATATAATGAAGAACTTTTGAGATTAAAAAACTATATGATTGAGAAAAAACCTTTTCTTAATTCTTCCCTTACTATTCAGGAGGTGTCCGGTGAAATTGAAATTCCTGTGCGTGAATTGTCTCTTTTAATCAACCACCAATTAGGACAACATTTCTATGATTTTGTAAATACCTATCGAATAGAAAATGCAATGGACATCCTAAAAGATGAAACCAAAAGTAAGGTAACAGTCCTTGAAATTCTATACGAAGTGGGATTTAATTCAAAATCTTCTTTTAATACAGCTTTCAAAAAACACACAGGAACTACGCCTACGTTGTATCGTAAAAGTTTGTAATACAGTGTTTTGTAATTACTCGTACGCTTTTTTTGAATGATTCGTACGTATTTTTTCTGGCCAATGTGAACGATTACTTTTATTCGGTCGCCAGCTTTGAGCAGCTTGCACATCTTTGTATCGAAATTAATATTTAACATTAAAAAACGATACAATGAAAACTTCATTACCATTCTTAGCAGGTCTTTTATTTTTAAGCAGCTTTACTTTCGGACAAAAATTTTCTACAAAGATTGATTCTATTATTCAGGATAGTTATAAGAAAAATCCATCGGTAGGAATCAGTGTTGGTTTTGTCAATAATAACGAAGAACATTTTACTTCTTATGGTAATCTGAATGCAGAAAATAAAAATAAGATTGACAAAAACTCTCTGTTCGAAATTGCCTCCATCACCAAAATCTTAACTACCAATTTAATTGCTCAGGCAGTGATAGACCACAAAATAAAACTGGATGATTATATAGATAATTTCCTTCCCAAGGAATATGTTTTGCATCAAAATCTTAAAAACAAAATCAGAATTTCAGATCTTGCCTCTCACCAATCCGGATTACCTGATATCGACTTTCCAAAATTAATAGAACTGAATCCTCAGCAGCCTATAAGCAGTGTGACCCAAAATACCTTGACCACTTTAATCAATACCTGCACTGAGCTGAAAGATTATGGTAAATACAGGTATTCTACCATGGGTTATACTTTATTGGGACAGATTCTGGAAAAGGCATATGGGAAGAGCTACGATGTTATTGTTAGAGAAAAATTAACGAATCCCTTGAAAATGACTACTACATTAACGAAAGATTTTAATGTAAAAAACCGAACAACAGGTCACAATCAGGATGGAGGAACTCAGGAATTTTTCAATTGGAATGTGACTGCGCCTGCCGGATTAGTGAAATCTAATTCTGCCGATATGATCAGGTTTTTAAAGGCTGTATTAAATGATAAAACCAAAGTAGGACAGGCTTCCATCATAGGGGAGAAGATCTTTTACAAGGATGAAAAAAGAGAAATGGGATTAGGCTTAAATATCTCAACAGATGATCAAAATACACTGTATATAAAATCCGGAGATTCTATGGGGCAGTCTTCCATCCTATGTTATAACAGGGCTAAAAAGTGGGGAATTATTATCCTTCTTGATCAGAGAAACTCAAAGATGAGACAGGATCTTCTGAATAAGATTTATGATACGGTCCTGCAATAAGTATCGTTAAATAATGCAGTTTTAATACATAAAGTAATACCATGAAAACTTTTATATACTTACTGGTTCTTGCTATCATAATGACGGGTTGCAAGGCAGGGCATACAACACTGTCTCAAAAAAAAGACTATAGCTTTCTTACAGATAGTTTACATGTTGAAAAACAATTGGAGAAGTATAAACTTCCGGGATTTAGTCTTGTTGTTTTTGAAAACTATGAGATTGTCTACTCAAACCAAATCGGGGTGAAATCCATGAATTCTAAAGAAAAACTGAATGTAAATACTGCTTTTTCTACCGCTTCTATTACAAAACCTATAACAGCACTTCTTTGTCATATCCTTGAAGAGAAAGGGTTGATTAATTTGAATGATCCGATAGATAAATATTTAAAACGCTGGCATCTGCCCAAAAGTAAGTTTACTGAAAACAACAGCCCAACCTGGAAACAGTTTTTTAACCATACTTCAGGAACAAGTCAAGGTGGATTTTCAGATTATTATGAAGGAGATAAAATTCCCACGATCAAAGAAAGTCTTTTAGGGCAGATCCCGGGATATAGCAAGGAGATTGAATTTTTATTCACGCCAGGAACTGATTTTGCATACAGCGGGGGCGGCTATGTGATTGTTCAGATGGCATTAGAAGATACTTTAAATAAATCTATTGCAGAATTGGCACAGGAATATATCTTTTCACCCCTTGGTATGAAGAATACTACTATGATACAACCTAATGAAAAAGGATTTCCAATGAATGTTGCTTCTGTTCACGATAAAGAGGCAAAAGTTATTAAAACAGGCTTGCCCATTACCCCACAAGTTGGAGCATCAGGAATGTGGTCTACACCTACAGATCTGGCTAAGCTTTCTATTGAGATACAAAATGCTTTGCGCAATAAAAATAACAAAGTAATTTCTCATCAGGTTGCCCAAAAAGTAGCAGAAGTAACAGCTTTGAAAAATGCTGTTGGCGGATGGGGCAATGGATGGCAGAGATCTGTAGCTTATAACAACTATGATTGGTTGATGTGCAGTGGTTCCAATACCGGAGTTGGAGGAAGTATTTTTGCCAGTATGAAAGAGGGGAATGGTTTTGTAGTTCTTGCGAATGGTGAAAAGCCTAACCGTATCCCGGTGATCAATCAAACCCGGATCAGGATTCTGAAATTAATGGATTGGAACAATAAGCAGGCTGATAAAAACACTCAGGAGATACCGGTAAGTTTAAAAAAGCAACTCATTGGTACTTACAACGACTTTCTTTATGGACAAGGAGCGGATACAAAAATTGTAGAAAGAAACAACCGTCTCTATGTTGAAAATCAGTTTTTAGACTATTTTAAAGGAACTAATGATAATGAATTGGTATATCTGAAAAACGGACGTTTTGCCATTATAGATTATCCAAATCTATTAAAATTCGATTTCAGTAATGGAAAGCCAAATGCTGTCATCTTAACAAGAGACGCTCTGGAAACAAAGATTGATATTACCAGCAAAAATAAATAAATACTCATTTCCCATGAAAAAATTAGTGACTGGAATTGTTCTCTTTCATTCTCTGCTGTCTTATGCACAGAAGGACGACAAAACAAGGGTTCTTTCTGAAATTACCGAAAAAGTGAAGCGCTATTATGTAGATAAAGAAGCTTACAAAAAGGTAGATTCTTCATTTCAAAATGACCTTAAAAAAGGAACATTGAATACGTTGAATAAAAATGATTTTGCAGCGTTTATTGGCAAGAAACTCAGATCGGATATAAAAGACTACCATTTTTCTTTCAGATATCTGGAAAACTATAGCCCCGAAAAGGTAGTGGATGAGAAAGAAAAAGAAAAACTGCACGATTTTCACAACAGTCTTGAAAATTTTGGTTTTGAGAGTGTGCGACGGTTGGAAGGAAATATCGGATATATCAATTTTAAAGGGTTTGCTTCCCCAAAATCCAGTGCCAGTACATTAGCCGCCGCCATGAATTTTGTTGCCAGTACGAACGCTTTGATTATTGATCTTAGAGAAAATCAAGGTGGAGATAATGATATGCTTCTGCTATTCTGTAGCTATTTTTTTGATAAGAAAACAGATCTTTATACCACTTATTTCAGACACGAAGATAAAATTGTAACCAACAGTACGCAGGCAGAGGTTTCAGGAACAAAATATCTTCATAAGAAAATCTATATCCTGACCAGTAAAAATACTTTTTCTGCAGCAGAAGGACTTGCCTACTTTTTGCGGGAGCATCATCTGGCCGAAATAATAGGGGAGAAAACCCCTGGAGCAGCCAATCCGGTAGATCCTTTTGTTATTCAAAATCAATATTTACTGCTTGTTCCTACAGGCAAAGTAAGTTCTTCATTGGATGGTAAAAACTGGGAGCATATCGGGTTGAATCCTGATCTGAAGGTAGAGGCTAAAGATGCTTTAAAAGCAGCTCATCGTAAAATTTTAAAAGACATTTTAAAAACTGGAACAAAAACAGAGCTAACTCCATCCGAAATAAAAAATCTTATTCATCAACTGGAACAATAACTGAATTGAAAGTTCTTGCTATCTATTATAATGTAAAAAGATATTTTTAAAAACATACTCATAAAAAAGGGACAAGCTGAATACAACTTGTCCCATATGATTATTTTAAAACCTGCTGGTCATAAAGAATATTGTCATCTTCATCAAAGCTTATGATCAACACCTTAAACTGTTTTGCACTGTCGTTATTAAAGAATTTAATTCTTGGCGGAACATAATCACTGTCAAATAAATTAGGATTCCAGTACAGTGTTTCACGCGTATCATTTTCAATTTTTTCCGGAGCATCATTATCTATCATTTCAATAGGGAATTCTGAAGGTTTATCATATCCTTTGATGATGGATGAGTTGTTCTTTTTTACCTCTTTTTGATTGCTTTTAGCCTGCATATTGCCCTTCATTGTGTAGATGGCTACTGCATCGCCCACCAATCCTGATCCTTTGATGATTTTTACCATCGCAATATTGTTGGTGGGAAGAGTGGAAATCATGGTAGGATCGGTAGCTATTTCATCTAAATAGAGCTTAGCCTGCTGGCCGCGGATATAAGGTACGTTGGTTCCTGAATTATTTCTCTGAAATGTCAGGCCGGCAGCTTTTCCCTGCAGCCAGTCTAAAATATTGGTGTATCCTGACGTATGCTGGTCTTCATTCACGAAATCAAATACAGTAGAATTGACAGAGCTGAACATTCCGCTGGAAAGTTGTTTATCAAGATCTGCCTTCACATCTTTCTTTTTTCCTACCAAAGCAACTTCCTGAATTTGGATATCATTACTCTCTTTCTTTTTTATATTTTTTTGCGTATTGATGGCTCTGGAAATAGTTGGAGGAAGAGTTTTATTTTTATCAGCTTTTACCAATGCATATTTTGTAGCCGGGAAATTGCCCTTAAATGGGGAAGGCGTGACTAACGGTTCTATGGTGACAAACAAATCATCATTTCCAGATTCTTTATTTTCTGAATTGACAAATGCTGAAACTTCCAGCGGTTCATCATTGTTGAGGTTATTTAAATAGATATATCCATTCTGATCTGTTTTGAATTGGCTGAATGCAGGCTGGCTTTGACCCGATTTTGATAATAAATTGATACTCGTATTGGGTAGCAGAGCATTGTTTTTAATAGGTTTTACTCTGTAAGAAAGGTATTTTTGAGACTGGTTCTTAATGGTGGGTGAAACTCCGCTGAGTACAGCATTCCAATCGAATCTTTTCCAGTTTTCTGAAATAAGAAGAGCGTCCAACGCTTCAGTATTGGCATTCTTAGAGAAGTATTGTGCCGGGCTATCTATTCTTGTGGTAAAATCTCCTGTTAACCAAAGACTGCTCAGGATATTTTCTTCTTCCGGTGTCTGAGTACCATTATCTTCGCTTACCACAACCGTATAATTTTTGAAATAAGATTCCGGAGAAAGATCGATACTGTTGAAAGCTCTTGGGGTTGGTTTTAAGCTCTGACCTACTATTTCTGCTTTTTCAACCTTTAAATTACCGGGTTTTATAAAGCAAAGCCTCTGTGCCACCACATTGTCCTGTTCATCAAGAATAACCAATTGCAAGATACCGTTAGCACCACTACTGATTTTTGTAGGAATAAGGCTGGATGCTTCATTGGTCAGATGGTTGATGTTGGCTCTGTAAGCAAGATGGTTATTGATGAGTCCAATAATTTTATAACCCTGCAGTTGCTGTTTTAGGTTAACGCCTTTCAACGTGTATTTGATTCCTTCTTTAGAACTGGAAACTTCTATATTCAGACCGCTGTCTGCAGCTTGTGGCAGATCTATGGTCTGGTTCTTTCCCGCATTATCCTGAATAATAGCCTGATATTTTTTTCCTGGCGCCGGAGTTATTTTAAAAGACGCAACATTTTTATCAAAAGATTTAAATGTAGTGACAGGAGTGTTGGGATTTTGAGAATCTACTATTTTTCCGGACCAGTTTTCCGGCAGAGAAGAATTGGAAGATAATCTTACAGCAAACTTTGTAGGCATGCCGTTAATGAAAGTTCCGCCTTCCGGAAAGGCCTTGGCAGACCAATCGGAACTCTTGGCGATCACCAATGATTCTGTAGAGTTTGGATTGTAAACCGGAATCGTTTTGACAATTTGGAAGTCTTCATTAAAATTGGTCATGTAAGGCGTGTAAGCTCTTACAAAATAAACCTGTTCAGGAAGGTCTTCTTTCAGTTGAAAATCCCCGCTGCCTTCACCATTCGTAAGGAGTACCGTTTTCCAGTCTATTAATTTTTTATCAGAATTGTACAGCTCAACAAACAGAGTAGTGGATAATGCGGAGCGGTTATATCCGTCAAATACAAAACTTTTGAACCAGATTTTATCACCCGCTGCATATTGTGATTTGTCGGTAAGTACATATACTTTTTCCTGCTCGTAATTATCCTCCAGATTGGTAATTGCTTTTTCTAATTTGGTTTGTGCCAGTACAGGCTGTACCATTGAAAGAAGCAATACACAGAACATATTTTTCATAGAAATCTCAGCACATTTTAATTCTTTGCTAATGTAATCATTTAAAGACTTCTGGAGTTGATATTTAACATGTTATTTCACAAGAGTGAAAAGAAATGGATGAGGTTTTCAAGTCAAAAATTTTGAGACGCAGTGCATGGTGAGGCATTGGTGAATGCTAATAGAGAATTGTGAATTAAACAGGAACTTGCTGTAAATTAAAATTTTAGAGATGAAAATTTAATCAACATTTAGTGATAAAAAATATTTTGAATGAATATTTTTATTATTTTTATAAAATAAACTAAAACATGAAAATATATGAAATTTATTCACCTTCCCGAATTCAACCTGACATAGAACCTTAAAAAATCCTTTTAATTTAAATTACAAATAAGCCTCGTCTGATGAGAGGCCTGTAGTTCTATGTACATTAAGATAAAGCATAATTAAAAATCAATACAAACAAAATTAAGCTTAAACAAATCCTTAAATCCAATTATTCCTATGGAAAAATCACACAATCACACACATGGCTGCACTCATTGCTCTTGCCACAATCCTGTTTTGGATGTTCTTAAAGAAGAACTTTTCAGTGCAGAAAATATGACAAAAATAAATCCGGGTTCCGGAAAAGCTACCCACGAAAAACCACAAACTCTGATGGTAAGCGGAGGAATCATCCGCCCTATGATTGGAGGATCAACAGTTACCGTTGAATCTGTTGGGATCGCTGATGGAAAAGTAGTGGTGACCGGTACAAAAGATCAGGTAGAAGAGTATATGAAACAGCACTATCAAGGGTTTCAAAGAAAAGAATTAACCGGTACCCAAACTTTACTTCCGGGTCTGATAGAGCCCCATGTTCATATGGTTCCAACCGCAATGATGCAGGGCTGGCTGGATCTGAGTCCTTTTGAAGGACAGAATTTGAAGGCTGTCTACGATTTGACTTCTGTAGGGACAATCATCAATAATCACATTCCTAAAATTCCAGGTGCTGTTATTTTAGGTAGAGGACTAGATCCTTCATTAATGCCTTTTAAGGAAAAAGACGGTAAAAAAGAGTTAATAACCATTGATAATATATTACTCGACAGTATTAATCATACTACACCGATGATGTTGTTAAGTGCTTCCATGCACACTCTTTATCTGAATACCAAGGCGCTGGAATATGTATTTAAACATAATTCTGACATCAGTGACGAGTATAAAACCGTTGAAAATTATATTGCTGAGACCAAAGGTCAACTACAGGAAGGCTTACAAATGACTCCGGCATTGAAGACGGTAAAGCTGCAGATCATTGCAATGAGCATAGAGATTAATAAATACCTTACCAACCTTTTCAATACGGCAAATTCAAGAGGAGTTACTTTTATGTATGATGCCGGGCTGAATAAAGGTTCTGTAACACTTTTAACCAAATATTTTGAGACCCACCCTGAGCTGGTAAGAACAGGAGGCGCTTATCTATGTTCCAGCCAGGAAGATGTTGATAAACTGGAGCCTTATAAAGAACCAGATCACTATAAACCTGTATATAATGGACATATTAAAGTGGTTTCAGATGGTTCCAACCAAGGTTTGACAGGTTATCAGAGCGCTCCTTATCTGTGTAATCCTGCCAATAATACAGGAGTGTTTAATTTCCCGCAGGCAGGTATTCCTGCGCATACGATTCCGCCAAGCTATAATACATTAATCAATACGGTTGTAGCTGTGAAAGGTTGGCCGCTGATGGTTCATGCCAATGGAGATCAGGCGGTCACATTTGCCATCAATGCTTATCAGCGTTCTTTGGCCCAATATAAAGGTCCGGAGCTTCGTAACCGTATAGAACACTGCTCACTTCTGACGTCAGATCAGATTACCAATATGCTTCAGATGGGAGTATCTCCAAGCTTCCTGATCGGTCACGTGGGTTACTGGGGTTATGCTTTTAAAGAAGTGATATTCGGAGAAAAGGCTCAAATGCTTGATCTTTGTGGTTCAACGCTTGCTGCCGGTATGAGAATTACGCTTCACAGCGACAATGAGGTGAGTCCATTAGGTCCTCTAAGAATGATGGAACAATCCATTACCAGAATCATGGAAAAAAATCCAAACGATATTGAAGTCTTAAACAGTGCGGAACGTATTACTCCGGAACAGGCTTTGATCGCCGTTACTTATGATGCTGCCTGGCAGTGTTATGCAGATAAATGGGTAGGATCATTAAATGAAGGATACTTTGCTGATTTCGTTATATTGGAGCAGGATCCTCTTTCATTGAATACGCCATCATTACAGTATATGAAAATGAGAGACATTCCGGTATTGGAAACATGGGTAGGCGGTATACCTGTGTATACGAAAAGTAAAAATGTAAAAACAATAGCTGAAGAAGATATTCTTTTTTCAGATAAATCATAAAAGGTTCTGAAAAGGACTTAAATAATTGCTAATCAAATAACTATCAGAGCAGATCATTTCTGCTCTGATTTTATTTTTGATACTGTATTGTAATTGATGTAATTATGATTTCAATATTATTTGTTCTTGACATAAGTGTCAATCATTTTTTGAAATTTTGGATTATTAATATAAACATCAAAGCTATGGCTGTTTTGCCCATCAAAATTATCAACGGTAAAAAAACTATAGGTAGATTTTAGATTATTATATGCTCTGTCATTGTAGCCTAAGGTTGTAGGATTCAATTCATTTTGAAGACCGATGAATTTTTTCAACACGTAATCGTCTTTATTGGTTGTAATGTGAATGTTTTTTAATTGTGGGCTGAAGTTTCTATAAGCCCTGTTGTCCGATTGTTTTGTGAAATCAATTTCTCCAATGGCGGGTGCGAGCATGATGCAAACAATCCGATTGGCGTTTTCAGAAAGAGGGGTGTTGTTGTCAACAGCTATACCGAGGCTTTCTGTATCTCTTCTGAATTTATCATTGTAAGGGGGATTGCTTAGAGAGCTTAGGACAACTGATGCTCCCCGGCTATGCGAAATTATAAAAATATCTTTATTGTGTATTTCATTGAGAATCTTGCGCAATCCAAATTCTCCGGCCATTTGGCTGTATCCAGTTGCATAAAACCATATTCTTGCTGAGCTGAATGGATTATTCGAGGTTAGCCCATCCCAATAGAATTCAATGACCTGATCTTGGGTAGGATCTATATTGATTTTTGTGCGTAAAAGGTCATAATTTTTTTTAGATTTTGCTTCATTATTATTGTAACCATGAACGAAAATGAATACTCTTTTTTTGTTTGAAACATCTCTATGGTATTCTGCAAGTTTTTTAGTTTCAAAATTGGTTAGAATGTGTGTTGTATTATTCTGTTGAGCAGTTAGGTATAATGAGGATGTTTTTTTGTATGGACCTATTTGTGTATCCCAGTTTTCAGGATAGAAATTGCCATTAAGATCTACAAACGCTACCGTTGTATTTGGAGGAATCTGTATGTTGGGGTTTGTACTGTTGGGAATATTATTTGTGCGGCACGAGCACAATATAATATAAAGACAAATGATTAGATAGTGCTTTTTCATAATATTTTGATTTATAGATTATGCAAATTTTGATTTTCTAAGTATAGATTGATGGAGAAAAGTCTAGGTAGTCACTGCTGAAAATGATATATTGTTGATAGCCAATTGCTAATAAGACGGTTGAAACCAATTTCTTAAAATGAATCCAGTTTGCTTGAGGTAACAAATTGTAAAACCTTGGGATGGTCTTATTTGATTTGAGGTAGTAGTGGTGTTTTCAAAATATGATGAATTCTCTCAATAAACCTTTCCTTGCTTTTCAATATTGTTGGGTGTAATTTTGTGTAGCGGGAAATGCAAAGAAATATTTTTATTGGAAGATATTTCTTGTGATGGTTTTAGTTTTTTATAACACTAATATACGATTTTATATTGATTGTTGTAAAATAAGTTATTATAATTTATTTTATTTGATAAAATAATACCGTATGTTGTTTATTTTTAAAATATATGTACCTAGTATAAAAAATAGTATTTGTCGTGTAATCAGTCTGAGTCATCGGTATAAGATATAGAATTAACATTTTTGTAAAATATAAGCACGCACATTCAGGTATAGAATGCCATAATTTTTTCTATATTTATAATAAGTAAGTATATGTTTTACTAATGGTTAGAAAAATGGCTTGTGTTTGTATTGTACACTCTAAAGCATGCCTGTAAATAATATAAAAAAAGACAATGCCAATAAACTCAATACCTCCGGACGGAGGCCTTTTATATAAGGAAACAGATATGACTCAGTTTTTCCCTGAGCCTTTAAACGCAATAACAGCCTTATTATTTCTAGCCATAGCTATTTTCTGGACCCTCAAAATGAAAGGTGATTTTAAAAAATATCCTTTTTTAACCTACTGCCTGGTTTTATTATATATTGGTGCCATAGGGGGAACGGTTTACCATTCTTTCAGACAGTGGCCGGTATTTATCATGATGGATTGGCTGCCTATTATGTTGCTCTGTCTGTCTGCCGGATTTTATTTTATAGCGCAGAGTACCCGATGGTATTATGCTGTTGTCTTGGTTCTGGTATATACAGCACTTATGGTGTCTTTGAGAAACTGGATTTTGGTAGATAACCCTTCTCTTTTTATCAACGTCAATTATGCCATCATGGCTTCATTTGTAGTTTTCTCGGTACTAAGGTATTTGATCTATACCCAATGGAAAGCCGGCAAATGGGTAGGCTTTGCTGTATTGTCATTTGTGTTTGCACTGACCTTCCGTATCGCTGATAAATGGGAATGGTTCAGCTTCGGAACACACTTCTTATGGCATACTTTCGGGGCGGTGGCGACGTTTTGTATGTTTAATTATATTAGTTTGACGCGGGATGAAATTAGGAAGAGGTAGGTGGGTTTTGTTACTTTGCTACAAAGTCTCCCACTTTAAGCTAAGCAAATAAGGTTATTTTCTTTGAACATGTTCCGAAGTCGGGAGACTTCGCAGAGCGGGTGATTTTAATCCATGTCTAAATCTAAATAACAAATTTTCCAGATAATTTTGCCTCACAATCTGGATCATTCATAATAAATTCATCGAATGTTTTTCTTAGAATCCCATTATTCCATTTTAAATAATCTTTGAAGGTCGCAAGTATATCTTCTTTGAAATTATCAAATGTTTCCCCTCGTTTTTTACATTTCCTATGGTATTCATCAACAATTCTTTGTTTCCAATCGTAGTTATCTCCAGCAATTTTAGTTTTATATCTATACTCAATATCATAAATTTCCATCCAACGTTCCTTTCTAGTTGAGTTTATGGGAAGTGTACAATCAATTTGTAAATTCCAATTATTTAAATCATCTAAATTTGTATCTGGAGATATAATGCTTAAAATTATTTCGTGATTATCTATGTTTGAATATGGATAAAATACTTCTTCTCTAATGATAGGATTGACTTTGACATTGTATGGTATGTCTTTTTGTCCTTTATTGGGAGCTTTATTACAATTTCCACAAGTTGGAACTAAATTGTAAAAATTTATACTGCAAAATGGATATTTCCCTTTAGAGATGTAATGGTCATAATCGTTTTTAGCTTTGTCATTAATTGGAAGTAAATTTTCCATACCACAAAATGGACAAACAGATGTTTTATTTAGATTTCGAAAGGTATTAAAATGAGTTATCAAATCACCACACTTATCCTTTACTGATTTATATGCAGTTTTGGAAGTTAGTATTTTATATAAAACACCTTCAGAATCATACAGTTCTTTGACTTCTTTTCTTATACTTTCATGAAGATCTTCATATTTGTATGGCATTATCACATTATTACATACACCTTCCACATTATTATTATTTATATATGCATGTTTTACTCTATTTTTATCTTGTTGGGTGGGTAATGCTATATAAGCATTGAAAAGTGCTTCTAATTTAACATCTATTAGAGTTTTGTAATTGTCTATAATGTCTTGAAAATCATTATGAATTAAATAATCATGGGAATAAGCTGTTTGAGTATCATCAAACATTCTTGCGAAGAAAAAATCTAAATAATTATGTAGATTTTCTATAGGGTGTGGAGATATGGATTTATAGAAATAAAGCATTAATTTTCTCTTTTTTCAAGTTGTTCTTTTATATTTCTAAGTTTACTGAATAAGTCGAATTTTTCTACTGAATCACCAAAGTCTCTGTTTAATCGCTCAACTACATTTTTTAAATCATTCATCGTCTGGATGTTCTCTACCATATCAATTAATTCTTTTTTAGCCATTTCTGAAATTCCTTCTGATTTCTCGAAAATTTCATCTAAAATGATTGAAACAGAAGTACCATATACTTGGAATTTTGGATTTGTAAATTGAATCAAACCGTTAACTTTTTCAAATTTATACACATCTTCACTAAATGAATCTGAAATGACAAAAGGGGAATGAGTTGTGAGTATCAATTCTTGATTTCTAACAGTTGCTATGTTACCTTTACTATCATAAGACTTAGCAGCTGCAAGATTTAATGTTTTTATAAATTTAGCTCTCCACTGTGGATTGAAATGGGTGTCTGGTTCATCCATTAAAAACAAACATCCTTCATCTTGCATCATCATGACAGTTCCAACTACCTCGTTGAACTGATGTTCTCCATCTGATAATGATTTATAATAAATATCCTTTTCAGATTTTCCTTCCTCAAAAATTTTACTTATTACTATTTTTTCAATTCTAAAAACTAACCTTGAGGGGTCGGGTTTAGACATTTCATCTGAAATGTTTAATGTTTTATTTGCATTTAGAATTTGTCTTCTTGTAATTGAGTTAACTAAATATAAATTGAAAATTTCTAGCTCATAAAATACTTTGAACAGGGAAAATGCATTTTTAAAATGAAACTTAAAAGTATCTTTTATAGCCTCATCAATCGAAAAATCTAATAATAAGAGATTATATTTTCCCACTTTTTTTTCTTTCCAAAGCGTAGCACAACATTTTAATTTTTCTAAATTTTCAGCAATGTTTTCACTTACTGGTAAAACTTTTTTAAATAAATCATCTGTGTTTAGTGTAATTCGAAATGAAACTAAGTTTTCAATTTGAAGTACTTTTTTTAGAATGCTAGTTTTAGTGTCCTCTCCCAGCAGCATGTTTGCAATGAAGATTGAAAAGTTTGCATTATAATCTAAAAAAAATAATCTATGATTTTCCGCTAACTCATCTCCTTTTTCTATTTTACCTTTGTTTTCAAAGGCTTTAAAATAATGGTATTTTAATTTATAATAAGGATTGCTTATCAACTCATTTTGGCCTGAAGTATACGCTATAATTTTTTTTGGGAGTAGTAAATGAGTATCTTCATCAACTCTTTCAAATGTTATAGCTCCATCAATACTAACAGAAAATTCTGGTTTGTAATCTATGGGTTTAATGATTCTTATGTGTTTATCATAACTAACAGAACCTTCAATTTCACCTATCATAACTGATGAGCTCTTGTAGGGTAGAAAATATTCTATTTCAAACCCAAAATTTTTACTGTTTTTTTCTTCTTCGCTAACTGTATCTAAATGATATATTTCTAAGAAGTAGAAAATCTCTGAAAACAACTCTAAAAAGTTCGATTTACCACTTCCATTTAATCCTGCAAAAACTTTTGTGGATAGTCTATCCTCTCTAAATGAAACATTGAATTCATAGAGTTTGTTCGCCGCAAGACTTCTGAAATTATCACCTAAAATTTTTACACTTTTTATCTTCATTCGATTACTTTAAAATAAACACCTGAGCGTAATTGATCGCCTTTGTCTTTTATAACTTCATAATCTTCGTGACGAAGATTCAACTGAATATTTTCATTTACTGCGTCATAAAAAAACTGCTCTAATTTTATGAATTGATTTTTACCTTTTAAAGCAGAGAAAACAAATGATTTTATATCATCTGCTTCATTTAATTTTGGATTTGTTTTTAATTCTTCGGATGAATGATAATTAGAAAAAACAACTCGTTCACTTTCTAAAAAATTTATTAATATTTCACTGTTAAAATAATATTCTGAATATTCTTCTTTTATCCAATTGGCAACCATTTCAAAATTAACTTCTTCCCATGTAAGTTTTGTTTTAAATTGTTCTTTGGCTTCCTGATTGAGTTGACTTGTTATTGACTTAATTCCGTCAAAAGATTTCATTGCCTGTGACAAAGATTCTGGAATTTGATACGATTTTAAATTTTGAAATGGACTAGCTATTTTATTGATAGATTCAATTTGCTCAAATAAAGCTTTTGGTATCATATTATTTGCTAATGCAATGCTTTTTTGAATATCAGCGGTTTGTTTGATAAACTGTTGCATTGATTTTGATAACTTGGTTTCTAAACTAATGTCTAAAATACTTTCTGCTTTAATTTTCTTTTCAACTTCTCTCATCTGAGCACTTACATCTAGTTTACTTAAGTCTAACTCACCTTTGAACGCTTTTTGGCTAAGTGAACCAAATAGATTTTCTAACTCTTTTAAACTCTCTTTATGATGCTCTTTTACTTTTTCTGCTTTTTCTACTATTGTTGCAAATTTGTTTTGGAATTTGATTGGAGGAACAATTATTGGAATCGAATTACAAATACTTTTGTTCATATATGCAACTGTTGTTTTAGAAGCATTTGCATGCATGAATCGCTCTTCAAAACCTAGAGCAAACATTAAAAAAATATTATTTAATTCTCGGTGACATTGAAATGAATGTAACTGTTGGTTTATTATACATTCAACTTTATTAATAGATATAATATTTAGTTGACCTACACAGGTCATTATTACACTATTTGAGGGTATAATTTTACCTCTAACATTAGTTATTTCTTCAAGAGTTAAACCAATATTTTCTTTTGATTTGTTAAAAAAGGATTTGTTGTTTAAATCTTCTGTTTTAATCCACGGAATATTTCCACTAAATGATTTTGGTTTATCTCTTCCAGGAACAATGCAATCAGTATATTTGCCAACACTAGTCTTTACCCATTTTTTTTCGTTTTTAACAGGATCACCAAACATATCTAGAAAAGTACTTCTCAAAAAATTTTCTAACAAAATAATACTTTCTTTACGTTGTTGTATTAATGTTTCAACTTTTGTTAATACTTCTACAATACGAATTTGGTCTTTTCTTGAAGGAACAAATATTTTTTCATTTATATAATTATCTAATTTTAGATTTATAATTCCAGTTGTTTTATTCTGGTATTTTAGAGTTTTACCTCTGATATAACCAATAAATAATTGATAAAAAAAATATCTTGGGTATATTTTAAATTTATCGGGTCTTAATACTGCGGTAAAATTATTACATAAGTATATTTCATCTGTTACCAAATCAAAATATACAACTCTTCCAACTGGTTGAGTGGGAGAACCTCCTGATTTTTCAATAATAACATCACCTTGCTTTAACTGCTTTTGGTCAATTTTCTTTTGGTCAATTTTCCTTTGAACAATATTTGAAAAATTAATATTTCCAAGATTGGTAAAATTTGCAGTTCTAATAACATTTATACCATTACCATCAATTACCTCTTCTCCCCATTCACCAGGAATTTTATCCGTAATTAAATCTTTGATTTTAATTTCCATTAAAAAAGTTCTTTTAATTCGTTAATTCCATTTTCTATTTCAACTTCTAAATCTGATAGTTGAGATAGTATTTTTGATGGCTTATCATATTTAATTTCCACATAAACTTCTTCTTTGTATTTACTTAAACTTAAATCATAATCGTTGTCAATAATTTCCTGTTTATGTACAAAGAAATGTTGCTTAGTACGGTCTATCTCTTTTTTAGGATTTCTTTTCTTGTATTTATCAATAATTACATGTAAATCTTGAAAATCACGCTTGCCATTTGATAATATTTTTGGATTACGCTTATCGTCTAAGCTCCAACCATCGCCTTGCATTTCATAGAACCATACATCTTTAGTTTCACCACTTTTCGTAAATATTAAAATAGCTGATGCTACACCTGCATAAGGTCTAAAAATACCACTTGGCATTGCAATTACTGCTTTTAGTTCACATTTATCAAGTAGTAATTTTCTAACGGTAATAAAAGCTTTACTGCTACCAAATAAAACACCCTGTGGTACTACTACACCGGCTGTTCCACCCATTTTAAGCATTTTATAAATACGCTCTAGGAATAATAATTCACTTTTGGTTGAAGAGGTTGTAAAACTGGGGTTTAAATCTCCTTTGTCCATACTACCTGCAAACGGAGGGTTGGCCATTACAACATCGTAAAAATTATCTTCATTATAGTTTTTACTTAAAGTATCTTTATAATCAATTTTAGGTTGGGTAATTCCATGCATCATTAAATTCATTAACCCAATACGAATCATTGTAGGGTCAATGTCAAAACCATAAAACGTTTCTTCGTTTAATATTTTTTTAGCTTGTTCATCCACTAACTTATCTGCAAGTGTTCCTCTAACAAAACCATTATCGTCTTTTTGTTTGTAATTATCACTTGTAAATTCAGTAATGATGTATTTGTACGCAGATAATAGGAAACCTGCTGTTCCACTTGCTGGGTCTGCAATTTTGTGCCCTAATTTTGGTTCAACCAATTCAGTAATTAGTTCAATAATATGAGTTGGTGTTCTAAATTGTCCGTTTTTACCAGAGCTACGTAATGAATCCAAAAGAAATTCATAGAAATCTCCCTGAGCATCAATAAAACGATTCTCTTTTTCTAGTTCTTTATAAATATCATCGATAGTTTTAACTGCCTCCGTTAACATTCTTCCGCTAGGAATCAAGAAAGCAGCATTAGCCATATGTTTTGTGAAAAATGAATTGGCATCATCTAATTGTTTTATAAAAGGAAATACTTTGCTTTGAATGTGTAACAACATATCATCACTGGGCATATTTTTGAAAAAGCTCCAACGGAGTGTTTCTTTTTCTACTGCATTTTTTTCGTCTTTTTCGTCTACACCAGGTGGAAAATATTTTCCTGAAAAAATAGATTTAGAATTATCGCCCTTGTAATCAGCATCACTTATTTTCCTTTTATCCATTTCATCTAGCTGCTTGATAAAAAGTAGATATGTTATTTGTTCAATTGCGTTAAGTGGGTTTGATATACCCCCAGCCCAAAACTTATCCCATAAGGTAGCTACTTTATTCTTCAATTTTTGTGTCAACATGATATTCTAATTATTTAAAGCATTCAATTAATTTTAAAAAACATAAAAGTTGTTTTTTATATGATAATCTGAATCTTTGTTTATTCTGTATTTTTTGATAATCGATTTTAATACCCTTATGAGATTTAGCTTGAATAAGAAGAATACTTTATATATTTCATCTATTCTGAATTTTTCATTTTTTAAGTTCATTAATTCCTAAGTCATGTAAAAGTTTAATGACAATAATAGATATTAATTTTCAATTAATCTGCTAAGATAGTTATTACATAAAAAATAATAAAATAAGTAAAATCGATTTTTAAAATTTTGATGTAATTTTTAACAAGGATGATAACTGGAATATTCCAAATAACAAAAATATTAAAATCTAAACTATAACTATGACGGTAATTATGTTATCTATTCTGCTTATGACATTATTAAGGAGTTTAGTAAAAAGGAACTAAAACAAAACTGAACGAATACTTCAGCAATGTTCTAACGGTTACTACGAAGAATTGATAAAAAAATCCCAACTTTCGTCAGGATTATTCATTTATAAGTTTAAAGAAATCAGATAAACTAATTTTTCTTGCTTCACATATTTTAAAAAGTGTTTCAACTGGTATTCTGTAAGTTTCTTCACTTTTAATTTTTCTAATGGTACTTTCTTCTACACCATGATTTTTGGCAAAAGAATTTTGTGACTTGCCTTCTTGAAGCCAAGGTATCAACCATTTTTTTGTAATGTATGAACAAATTTTTTCGTTTATATCTGTCATAGAACAAATGAAATAATTAAATAATAAAAAATTACGGTCGATCGACCGTAATTGAATTTCTTTTCCTACATTTATAAAAAAATACAAACAATGAAAAAAAGCAGAACAAAATTCGACTCCCGGTTTCGGACAGATAAGAAACATTCCGGGCTGCAGCTGATGGAAACATTCTTTCAGTTCAATGAGCTGGATGTTTCCAAAGAAAGGCTCAGCAACATTATGAATTATGCAGTAAAGAGGAATAGCTGGATCAATGAAGATCCGGCGGTGATCTTTGAGTTTCATCAGTCGATGAGGTCGTTGATCCGGGCAGGATACCTCATCATGCTGAAGGAAAGAAAATGGACGGTAGATACACAACCGGAAAAGATTTCTCCGTGGGTTCTTGGTTTGCTTTCGGAGAAAGAATACCGGAATCCGCTGTTGGTTTTCAAAAAAGCATTCAGAGCCTATAGCATCAAAGAGTTTGATTATTTTATGTCCGGAATCGTCTATTTTTCAATGGGCGTCTATGAAAATCTACCGGAAAGGAATATTGTGATGCCTTACATTCATACGGTTAAAATGCTGGATGCCGCGCACCTTATCCTTCAGAGAAGGAGAGAAAAGAAGATCGCTGAAACCAGTTAAGAATAAGAAGCTTGTTGGTAAATAAAAGTTTGGGAGCTGTTGATACGGTTGATTAATACGCTGATGGCCTATTTTTCTGACGCAAAGCTTACATTTTTGAAACTGTTGATTGTAAGAGAGCAAAGGAAAGAATCAACGAAGTTGATTCGCTGAGGCATATGGATAAGCATGCCGCTTCATCAGCGACAAAGTCGCATTGCTTTGCCCACTAAAATAAAACGGAATTACTAATTATCTTTGCGTTCATCTTTCTACTCAAGAATAATTTAAATACGAACTGGTGACGTGTTTTTTTTAACGCAAAAGTTTTGTTTTTGAAACTGTTGATTGTAAGAGAGCAAAGGAAAGAATCAACGAAGTTGATTCGCTGAGGCATATGGATAAGCATGCCGCTTCATCAGCGACAAAGTCGCATCACTTTGCCCACTAAAATAAAACGGAATTATTAATGATCTTTGCGTTCATCTTTCTACTCAAGAATAATTTAAATACGAACTGGTGACGTGTTTTTTTAAACGCAAAGGTTTTGTTTTTGAAACTGTTGATTGTAAGAGTGCAAAGGAAAGAATCAACTTTGTTGATTCGCTGAAGCATATGGATAAGTATGCCGCTTCATCAGCGACAAAGTCGCATTGCTTTGCCCACTAAAATAAAACGAAATTAGTAATGATCTTTGCGTTCATCTTTTTTTCAAAAAATAACTTCAAATATTGTGTTCTGCTGTGCAAGGTCCGACTTTAAGCTTGTTTCAAAGTCAGGAGACTTCAGAGAGCAGAGAAAAGAAAATGATTGATACCAGTTAAGAATAAAAAATGCCCCTTTTTCAGGGGCATTATATTATTGTGCTTTTACTTGCTCTATCTTTATATAAATTTTAGAAAGGTTGGGTTGGGCACTGCCTGAGGTAGGGGCTCCTGCCATAATGGTTGCGGTATAAGCGGTTTTTGAAGAAGAATTACTGTCTATCCAGGTATATCTTCTATGCTCAGGTCCGCCACTGGAACCATCTATAATCCCTACGTTTCCCCAGTAAGCGCTTCCTACCGCTCCGGTGCCTTGCGGAAACCAGGTAGCCGTTGCATCTCCCATACCGCCCCATACTCCTGAAGTAATATTGTTGGTAGTTTGAGCTGCTCCAATATAACCGCCATATTCGGTATTGTAATTCCAATATAGATTTACGGTAGAACCTGTATTGTTAAATAATTGTACATTAGGAATTGCGGCGGTTGTACCACTTGTGGTATCAAATATTACTCTGATAGAATACTTACCATCCGGGGTGGCAAGAGGAAAAGTATAGGCTTGTTTCCCGTTGGAATCAGTTGTCAGAGTAGGATATCCCATTGCAGCAACAGGAGCAATATCTGCACGGCTGGAATTTCCTACGGTAGCGGTACAGTTTTGTGCTGCTGTTAAGAAAGGAACTGTAGCGTTGGTTATTGGAAGGGTCATATCATTAGCAGTGGTAGGAGTTCCACTCACCGAGAATACCAATTCGCCATCCCCAAACTCCAGAGTTCCGGGTCTTAGCTGGAAGGTTAATCCGTTCGCTACAAAAGGAGCTCCTGAATTATAAGCACCTCCGTTTCCGCCACTATAAGTAATTCTCAGGTTTCCACTGAAAGGAGTACCTGCTGTATAAGTAGAAGGATTTAAGTACGCTGTAGTACATTGTAATGCAGAAATGGCGGGAGCCACAGCATTGGTTGCTTGTGTAATTCTTTGCCATACAGATCCATCAAAATAATAATAGCCCATCGCTGTAACATTCACACGTTGTCCGGCAGTATCTCCACCAGTAACGTCTGTAATGTAAATTAATGCTCCACTCTGATTGCTGCCATACGTAGCCGTATTTACTGTAAGCTCAGCTCTTGTAAGTCTCGGGGCCTGTAATCCGAATGTTTGGGTGTTATCCGTAATC
The DNA here is from genome assembly GCF_045865955.1 of Chryseobacterium sp. KCF3-3. Taxonomy (NCBI): domain Bacteria; kingdom Pseudomonadati; phylum Bacteroidota; class Flavobacteriia; order Flavobacteriales; family Weeksellaceae; genus Chryseobacterium; species Chryseobacterium sp. KCF3-3. The sequence goes on along the minus strand of NZ_AP035792.1, from coordinate 5,499,609 downwards.
AGTCCTGAGGTGTCTCTTTTGGCAGATACATCCACCGTTGTTTTGGGTGAAGTTGTGTTGAACCCTACTTGGGCAAACGAGAATCCTGAAATAAGGATAGCACAGACTTGTGTAAATTTTGTTTTCATATAAAGGTGTGATTTTGTGTAAGTCAAATATAACTTTTTTTATGGATAATAAAAAGCAATGACTTTATAATTGATAAAAATTAATTAATTGGTAATATTTGTTTGATTTCAGTATTTTATTTCTGGTTAAAATTATTAATGTCAAATTCTGTTTTTATATAAATCATATTCTATAATTGGGGGTTTAATTGAAAAAATAAGATGTTGATTATGGGTTTATGATTCAAAACTTTCATTTTTGAAACTGCTGATTTTAGAAAAGTAAATGATGTAACCTACTTTGTTGATTTGCTGAAGTATATGGATAAGCGTATCGCTTCATCAGCGACAAAGTCACATTGCTTTGCCCGCTTAGAATAAAAGAGAATTGTTGATGAACTTTGCGTTTATCTTTCTAATCATTAATAATTTAAACAGGAACTGATGATCTGTTTTCTAACGCAAAGCTTATATTTTTGAAACTGCTGATTGTAAGAAAGCAAAGGAAAGAATCAAAAGAGTTGATTCGCTGAAGAGTATGGATAAGCGTACTGCTTCGTCAGCGACAAAGTCGCATCACTTTGCCCACTTATAATAAAGCGTAATTATTAATGAACTTTGCGTTTATCTTTCTAATCAGGAATCATTTAAACAAGAACTGATGATCTGTTTTCTAACGCAAAGCTAAAATTTTTGAAACTGCTGATTGTAAGAAAGCAAAGGAAAGAATCAACAGAGTTGATTCGCTGAAGCGTATGGATAAGCGTAATGCTTCATCAACGACAAAGTCGCATTGCTTTGCTTGCTTACAATAAAGCGTCATTATTAATGAACTTTGCGTTTATCTTTTTCTTCACACTATGATTTTGAGAAAAATATAAGAGAATGTTTGGAGTTGCCGAATGCTTTTTCTTTTATGGTTGAAAGAAAGATGATTTACTTATATTTGCCGCAAAGCAAATTTAAATGTTCAAAAAAGTAAGCACTGTATTTATTCTTGGCTTTTATACGGTATTTTGTTCGGCCCAACAGGTCCGGCCTTCCAAATCATCTGAAATTTACCGTGAAATCAAAACGCTGAAACATCTTCCTAAAGTTTTATACCTTGCAGCTCATCCCGATGATGAAAATACGGGATTGCTCTCCTGGTTAATCAACGATCAAAATGTAGAAACGGGCTATCTGTCTTTAACCAGAGGTGATGGTGGTCAGAATTTATTAGGCACAGAACAAGGAGCTGCATTGGGTTTAATCAGAACGCATGAGCTTTTAGAGGCAAGAAAGCTAGACGGTGCCCAGCAGTTTTTTACCCGTGCGATTGATTTCGGGTTTTCTAAAAATACTACCGACACCTTTAAACAATGGAATGCAGATAATATTACAGCGGATGTCGTTTGGGTAATCCGAAAATTCCGTCCGGATATTATCATTTGTCGTTTTCCTCCTACTGCTGCGGCAGGACACGGACAACATGCGGCTTCGGCTGTGGTGGCGGAAAAAGCTTTTAAGCTGGCAGGCGATAAAATGGCTTTCCCGGATCAACTGAAATATGTCAATGCATGGCAACCCAAACGTGTATTGTGGAATACTTTCCGTTTTGGTGGGGTGAATACAACCGCTGAAAATCAACTGAAAGTGACCGTTGGGCAATATGATGCACAACTGGGAATGGGCTATGGTGAATTGGCTGGATTAAGCAGAAGTTTACATAAAAGTCAGGGTGCAGGAACACAGTCTGTAGCTGGCATCAGAACAGAATATTTTTCCCATGTTATCGGTGAGCCGGCAAAAACAACACTTTTCGATGGAGTAGTTAAAACCTGGACTTCACAAGGAAACGCTGATATTGACCAGTCATTAGATCAGATTATTTCTGCTTTCAATTTCAATAATCCTGACCTCAGCTTACCTGCTTTGCTCGCTTTAAGAAAAAAGGTCATGGCACTCAAAGATGGAGATCTGAAAAACGATAAAATTAAATCTCTTGACCATATCATTTTAAGCTGTGCCGGGTTTATGGGTGAGGTTGTTACCAATCAGGCTGAAGCGGTTGCCGGAGATCATTACAATTTCAGGTTAAATCTGATTTCAAGAGCTGCAAATCCTGTTATTTTAGAGGATGTACAATGGTTAAGTCAATCAGAAAACTTTAATAGAAAACTATCAAAAGATTCTTTAATTACTATTCAGCATGACATTCAGATTCCTGCTGATGCAGCACTCACAGAACCTTACTGGTTGGCAAAACCTCCCGTGAATGCAGCCACTTTCTCCGTTCCCAATGATACTTTAATCGGTTTACCGGAGGCAGAATCACCGCTGAATGTTTTACTGGGTTTAAAAATCGGTTCGGAAAAGTTTCAGGTTAGACTTCCTTTATCTTTCAAGAAATTAGATCCGGTTCGTGGTGATGTGGTGGAAGCTTTGCGCATTGTTCCTGCATTGGAACTGAAATTCACACAGTCACTTTATTGGGTTAAAGAAAATGAAGATTTACGTTTGAGTTTAAATTTTAAGGTGAACTCTAACAAACCGTTCAATAAAGGTGTTTTAAACCTTATGTATAACGGAGAACGATTAGGGAGCACTGACGTAAATTTGCTCAATGGGAAAGATTTTACAGTCGATTACGTTATTCCAAAAACGAAGCTTGCTTCAATACATTCATCTCGTTTGCCATTGGATGCCAGTTTTATTGCAGATGGAGTAGCTTATAATAAAAAACAAGTATTAATTCAGTATCCGCATTTACCTTCTTTACAATATTTTGCGCCCGCAACTTCAATCGTAATGAAAGGCGATATTCAGGCGAAGATTAAAAAAATTGGTTACATAGAAGGTGCCGGTGATTTCATTCCTGAGTTTCTGCGCATTGCCGGTATTCAGGTAGATGTTCTGAAAGACGAAGATTTTTATGGAAACATAGATGAATCCGGTGGAAATGGTAATCAAAACAAACTATCACAATATGATGCCATCGTATTGGGTGTTCGTGCTAATAACACCGAGAAAAAGCTGGGCCGCTGGATGCCGTTTTTATGGTCCTATGCCAAGAGTGGAGGGAATCTGGTGATGCAATATAACACCAACCAGGATACAACCGTTGACAAATTGGGAATGTACAATTTCAGTATTGCCAATAAGCGTGTTACTGAAGAAAATGCTGCAGTAACATTTTTAAATCCCAATCATAAATTACTGAACTTTCCGAACAAAATTACTGCGGATGATTTTAAAGGCTGGGTACAGGAGCGTGGTGCTTATTTTCCTGCTCAATGGGATGCTGCCTATGAACCGCTTTTTGAAATGCATGATACAGACGAAGAACCTCTTCAGGGGTCAACTTTATATGCCAAATACGGGAAAGGTAATTTTATCTATACACCGTTGGCATTTTTCAGACAGTTGCCTGCAGGAAATGTGGGAGCTGCACGTTTATTTTTAAACTTTTTATCTGCACAGAAAAACTGATGAACAAACAACTTAAAAGCTGGAATATCTGGTACATACTATTAGCCGTTGCATTAGTAGTACAGATCGTATTTTATTATGGGTTTACTAAATTCTGGGCATGAGTAATGTAGATTGGACCGTTCTTATTGTTACACTTGTTGCAGTGGTAGTTTACGGCGTATTGATCGGCCGTGGTCAAAAAAGCAACGAATCATACCTGAAAGCAGATAATAAAATGCCCTGGTACATTGTACTTATAGGGATTATGGCGACTCAGGCAAGTGCTATTACATTTCTTTCAGCACCGGGCCAGGCTTATACAGACGGGATGCGTTTCGTTCAGTATTATTTTGGTTTGCCTTTGGCGATGATTGTGATCTGTATCACCTTCATCCCGATTTTTCAGCGCTTAAATGTGTATACTGCCTATGAATATTTAGAAAACCGTTTTGATAAAAAAACAAGGGTACTCACTTCACTGCTTTTTCTTTTTTCCAGAGGTTTATCAACGGGAATCAGTATTTATGCTCCGAGTATTATCTTATCAAGCGTTTTAAACTGGAATATTTATTTAACGAATGTTTTAACAGGTGGGATTCTGTTGATTTATACCTATATTGGCGGAGCAAAAGCGATCGCTCACACCCAGAAATTACAGTTTCTTATTATTCTGGGAACAATGGCATTTGCCGGGTATTTACTTATTCAGAATATGCCGGATGGAATTGGTTTTAATGATGCGCTGTATCTGGCAGGGAAATCAGGAAAGCTGAATGTCATCACCACAGAGTTCGATTGGAAAGATAAATACAATATCTGGAGTGGAATAATTGGTGGTTTTTTTCTGGCACTTTCTTACTTTGGTACAGACCAGAGTCAGGTTGGGAGGTATATCACTGCGAAAGACAATACCAATGCAAAAATGGGTTTGCTGCTGAACGGACTGGTCAAAATTCCGATGCAGTTTGCTATTCTTTTGATCGGTGCTTTGCTTTTCGCTTTCTTTTCTCTGAAACCGGCTCCGATTTATTTTAATGAACGCTCTTATCAACATTTAAAGGAAGTAAAACCTGAGCAGGCTGCCGTTTTTGAAAAAGAGCATCAGGATTTACAAATAAAATTTAATGCAGAATCGAAAGAAATTCTAAAGTTGAAAGAAACTCATTCTCCTCAACTTCAAAAAACAATTCAGGATTTTAAAAATACACAGACAGAAGTAAAGGCATTGCACAGCAGGGTAGAGGAAGCTATCAATCATTCCAACTATAATGCAGAGAAAACGGATACGAATTACATTTTCCTTTATTTCGTAAAAAATACTTTGCCTGTAGGGATGATCGGTTTACTGTTTGCCGTCATTTTTCTGGCCAGCTGGGGCTCCATTTCGGCTGCGCTGAATTCCCTTGCTGCCTGCTCGTTAAAAGATGTTCATTTGCTATTTAAAAAAGAACTTCCTGATGAAAAAACCGAATTGAAGTACAGCCGTCTGCACACTTTAGCATGGGGTATTTTCTCCATCGGTGTAGCCATGTTTGCTACGCAAATGGGATCTCTTATTGAAGCGGTTAATGTATTAGGTTCTCTTTTCTACGGTCCGATATTGGGAATTTTCCTGGTGGCATTTTACTATAAAAAAATTGACGGAGCGAATGTATTTATTGCTGCAATTTTATCAGAAATTACAGTCATTGCCATTTATCAGTTTGATATTATTTCTTTCCTTTGGCTTAATGTAATAGGGGCAGCAGCGGTCATTATATTTTCAGCAATCGGATTGCTGTTTTATAAGCAGAAAACAGTAAATTCGTAAGCAAATAATAATAAAAACAAACAAATAAAATATTATGAAAACAATGATTAAATCTGCTACTGTACTTTTCGCAGCAGTGACGCTTTCAGTAAATGCTTTTGCACAGGAAACTAAAAAACCTGCCAGCCCTCCGGCTACTGCTACAGGAAAAATTAAAGATGCAAACATTACTATTGCGTATAGCAGTCCTTCTGTAAAAGGACGTACAATCTGGGGTGGTTTGGAAGCTTATGATAAAGTTTGGCGTGCAGGTGCTAATGAAGCGACTACTTTCGAAACAGATAAAGATATTACCGTTCAGGGTAAAAAACTACCTGCAGGTAAATACAGCTTTTTCTTAATCCCTAAACAAAGCGGAACCTGGACTGCAATTTTTAACAAAGAGCCTAAACAATGGGGAGCTTATAAATACGAACAGGCTAAAGATGCTTTACGTGTTGATGTAAAAACAAAGGCTTTACCAGCAACACAGGAAGCTTTGGTTTATAAAGTAAACAATAATGGATTCACAATGGATTGGGATAAAATCTCAGTTCCTGTAGAGATCAAATAAATGTAAATACAAGAAATTAAAATCCCGGATTAACCGGGATTTTTTGTTTATCATTTTGATATTGTATTCAATAGATTGTTTTGTCTCGTATAAAAAAGGGGAATCGAAAATGATTCCCCTTTTTTATATTTTATATTAAGCCTCAATAAATTCCAAAAGATCTTTATTAATGGTTTCATGCTCTGTAGTAGGCATTCCGTGAGGGAAACCCGGATACGTAATCAGTTTTCCGTTTTTCAACAGTTTTGCAGATTTAATGGCAGAGTTTTCGATGGGAACAATTTGGTCATCTTCTCCGTGAAGAACCAAAACAGGAATATCCACAGCTTTTAAATCTTCAGTAAAATCAGTCTCGGAAAATGCTTTGATTCCGTCATAATGTGCCACAATTCCACCCATCATTCCTTGTCTCCACCAGTTTCTCTGTACCCCGTCTTTTATATTAGCTTCTTCTCTGTTGTAGCCGTAGAAAGGGAAAGTCAAATCAAAATAAAACTGGTTTCTGTTATTCAAAGTCTGTTCTCTGATTCCGTCAAAAACTTCCATCGGAACACCATCAGGATTGTTTTCACTTTTTACCATTACTGGTGGAACAGCGCTAATTAAAACTGCTTTTTTGGCTCTTCCGTTAGAATATTTGTGAACGTAACGGATCACTTCACCACCTCCTGTAGAGTGACCAATGTGAACGACATCTTTCAAGTCAAGGAATTCAACCAATTCTGCAGCGTCAGAAGCATATTGCTCGATGGTGTGATTGTAAATATTCTGGCTGGAACGACCGTGACCTCTTCTGTCGTGTGAAATTACTCTGTACCCTCTCTGAAGGAAGAAAATTACCTGTGCATCCCAATCGTCTGATGATAATGGCCATCCGTGGTGAAACATTAGTACTGGTCCTTCTCCCTGGTCTTTATAAAAAATCTCTGTTCCGTCTTTTAATTGTAATGTGCTCATTGTTTTGAATTTTTAATGTTTGGTTAATTTATTTGATAAGTATTTGTTTTCTTATTTCTTCAGCAAATGTATGGTGGATAAAGCAGGGAGAAATTAATCTAGTTTAATTTCGTACATTTTGATCAATTTTTTTTATTCTGATAGCTATTTCTATCTTCCATTCACCCCACTCATAAAGCTGCTTTCAACATCCGTATCTATTTTCTTTTCCAAACTAACACAGTCACCCAATTTTTTTATGATTATAAAAAAACATGAAATTCTAAAAAGAATGATCGAAAATAATGGAGGTTGAAAAGGGAAAATACAACATGATGAAAGACTTTGTCGGGGTTATATCAAAGAAAATGAAGTAGATAGTATTTTGCTGAGTTCAGGATTGTAAAAAAGTTTGAAAATGAGATTAAAAATTTTTGTAAAAATATAAACCAAAAATGGGAAGATAATTGTTCATTACGGCTGTGGAAGCGGGCTCCCGGAGATTGAAGTTTATATACTTTTGTCTAATTTGCAGCTGTAAAATAAATTTATGTTTCAAAATATTATCAAAAACATCTCACGATTTGTTACTTTAACACAAGAAGAGGAAAACATTTATGAAGGTTTGTTAACACTTCAGAAGTACCCGAAGAAAACACACCTTCTGCGCGAAGGAGAAATTTGTCAGTTTGAAGGTTTTATAAAGCAGGGCTGTACGCGAACTTATTATCTTGATGAAAACGGTTTTGAAGTGACCCTTCTGTTTGCTGTTGAAGATTGGTGGATTACGGATATTGATTCTTTTAATAATAAAACGCCTTCGAAGATTTTTATAGAAGCCCTGGAAGATACCGAAGTTTATATTTTGAATCCGGAAACTAAGGAGGAATTACTGCAGAAAGTTCCGAAGTTTGAAAGAGCATTCAGGCTGATGATGCAGCGGTATGTGGTAACCCTTCAAAACCGTCTTATTAACACAATTTCTCAACCTGCGACTGACCGTTATCTGGAATTTATCAGGGTTTATCCTACTATCCCGCAGCGTGTGGCGCAGTATTATATTGCATCATACCTTGGAGTTTCTAAGGAGTTTGTGAGTACAATCAGAAAACGTTTAGCTAATAAAGAGAAACAGAAACAATAAGCAGAAAATTCTTCTCTCTTGGAGTGAAAGCAAAAATTCGAAAAATTCTTAGGGTGGTTTATACAGAATGTGTAAATCACCTTTTTATTTAGAATAAAAGAAAAAGTGATTTATTAAACCAGTTCAATTTCTGAGATTTTTATCAGTTCTATATTTGCTTTATTAATTTAAACAATAAGAAAATGTTACAGGAAAACAAAATAGCAGAAGGCTTGGGAATGCCTTGGGAAGATATCTACGGGTATGCACAGGCGGTAAAAAAAGGAAATACCGTTTGGATTTCCGGTCAGTTGGGTCACAACAAGAAAGGCGAATTGGCAGAAGGAATGGAAGCACAAATGAAGCAAACTTATGCAAACATCAAAGAATTATTGTCAAGATATGATATGACGATGGAAAATGTAGTAGAAGAAGTGATCTATGCAATGGATATGACGACAGCGTTTGAGGCGAGAAAAAATTTCAAAACAGAATTTTACGATAGCCCTAAAGCTGTTGCCAGTACAATGGTTGGAGTAAGCGGGCTTGCATTACCTGAGCAGCTTGTCGAAATTAAAATTGTGGCAACTGTATGAGTTTCTGGTCTTGAAGAGAAAAAGAAGATGAAAACGGGTGAGGATTGATGAAACTAATTTATTGTAATATTGATGAGGTTTTCAGATAAAAAATCAGAGCAGAAATAATCTGCTCTGATTGTATTTTTTACTTATTGATAAATGCCTTCTAAAAACAGCATATACCTTCCGGGCTGAAATTCTCCATATGAAAACAGATAGATCACATCATTCTTTTTCAGATAATGAACTTCTAATCCCTCTTCAGATACATATTTTTCAATAAAAGTATTTTTTACATTAAATTTATTTTCTCTGACGATGGTTTCAAAGCTCTCATCATCTATTTCTTTTTTTAAATCTCTTAACGGACTGTTATAAAAATCAATCAATTTGATTTTCTGATTTTCAATTTCAAAAATTTCTTTTAGGCATTCTTGTTCATCGCCATCAAATAATTTTTGCCTGGTTATTTCGTTTTTTTTGATCATGCTGAATTACTTTATCGTTATATAATCATTTTTGTTTAATGATTCTTCAAAATTGATTGTTTTAATCAATATTGAAAGGCGCCATATCTGATTTTGCACCAAGATATTCTATTTGAAAATAATAGGTTTCATCTTGTTTTACATTAAAATTGGCTCCTTTAAAATCGATAAACAAGTCATTCTCTATTTCTTCAAGTTTCGCTTTTAATATAAGCTGAGCAAATTTTCCTGGTTCAATTGAAGTTAGATTGGTAACATCATTTATAGGAGTCATATAGTTGATTCCTTTATGTAATCTATCCTTGTTTTTATCATATAAATGAACTGATTCTCTTACAAGCCCACCCGTATTATTAGACAAGTTTAATTTTAATGTCTCTTCGGATATATTGAATATATTCACATAGAATATGAATGATTCTCCATCCTTTTCTACTTCTGCATTTATTTTAATCATATTGATTTTTAATTACTAATTCTATAGGATATTCCTATCTCCATGAATTCATTTTGTAATTTGAAAAGTTAATTTTCATATCCTCTATCCTGTCTTCAAGAGCATTAATACCTGTCTTCAAATACATTTCTTTTTCAGATTCATCCAGAATATAAATGATATCAAATCCTGGGCTGGGATTGGGAATAGGAACAGATAATTCAATATTGCTGTCTTCTTCAAAAACATAATATTCCCAATCTTTCTTTTCTAATAGTTTCTTTTTATTCATATTTTTAATCAATTTTTGGTAGAGATTTAGGTGATATTGCCTCGACTGGAACGGCTATTTTTTCCCAAGTACCCGATTCCATATTATCAATAATTAATGTTTGTTTTTTACCTCCAGTAGTTTCATAAAAATCGCCAGGATTTGATTTGGCAGATTGTTTGGTTTGTGCAATTATTGATTCAAATCCTGAAATATTATCTTTTTTTGCTACCATTTTAAAAACATCATATTCACTTGTTGTACTAGATAATGGAAGTCCCAAAACTTGCTCTAGTCTTTCCGGGTGCTGTTTCACAAAATCTAATTCGGACTTTGTTAAATAATATGGTGAAGGTCCGTCTATATTTCCTCCTTTCGGAACAATTTTAAATAACTCATCTCCTTTATTAAAAGTGACTTTGAAAGGGATAGAGCTTCCTGATTCTATTAATCCAGGTAGAAATCTATCTGCAGCAGCCATTGAGTCATATTTAGCAGCCATTTCATCAAATAAATTAGGGTGATCTGATTTAAATTTATTAAAGTCTATTCCTTCAGTAACAAAGTCTGTTTTACTCCAGTCATTTTCAGGGAAATACTTTTCTTTAAGTTCTTTCCAAAATGCTTCTCTTTCTGCTAAAACATTTTTTACTGAGGTTTTAGATTTTGGCTTAAAAATAGTTAATTTTGGTGATTTTCCACCTGTTAAATTTTCAGGCGTATCAATAAATTCACTATGCTGCTCCGGGTTGTAAGGTTTTTTTGAGGTTTGTCTTTTTACCTTTGGCAGTTTCTCTAATTCTCCTCCTTTTAAGTTCTTACTGCTTAGTACAAGTAATCCTGCAGTTAATGTCAACTGTCCTAAAATTCCAACAATACGCTCTATTTTTTCTGCTGTAGTCAGGTTTTTATTATCATGAATATCCTGTATGCTTTTTAAACCTTCAGAGGTAATCATCACTGCCGCTGTACCATTAAGGGCAAAATCAGTTAAAATGATATACTCAATCCCTGTTGATGATATTTTTATAATAGAGGATGCCTTAGCGATGCTGGATAATGTACCTGCCATTCCTAAAAAGCTGGATGCTATCATAATAACATCTAAAGTCAGGGTTTCGTTGGTTAATGTTCCTTTTTGTACTTTATCAATAATGCTGGCGGTTCCGGAAGTAGCACCTGTGGTACCTGCAGCTATAAATAAGTAAGGAGCAATAGGTGCTGCCGGCGTAAATGAGGCTACCAATCCTGCTACTGCGAAACCTAAAGAAGCCCAACCAGCTCCCGTGGAAAGCGATTCCCAAAATGATGCTCCATCAGTAGTGAAATTACCTTTTAGAGTAGGATAACCTAATGTATTGGACGGAATTTCATAAGCCAGGATACCATCCGGATAAGTGTTTTTGCTGTCAAATTCTTCAAATAAATCTTTTAAATTATTTCCTTCATAAGTACGCTGATGCTGTACACCTGGAGTAAGATCTGTTAATACATAATTGCTTGGATTCTTTTTGCTTTTTCCTATAAATAAATTGAGTGAAAGGGTTTCTGTAGTTTCCTCGTTGATGGCTACGGCATTAATAGCTAATGCTGTTTGGGGAGCAATGGTATTAAAGCTTTTGTCAATGTTTTTCTTATATTCTCGTATGTTTTTTAGAGCCTGATAATCATCCTTTGGTAAGATAACCTGTCGGTAAGATGCTTCCTGACCTGTCAGATTATTATTTTTGTCTAATACCAGACAATGAATGGTATAAACTCCTGTAAGTGATCCTAAAAAAGCAGCTGTTGTCTGAGAAGAATTCATATTCCAGCCATCTTTACCGAAATATTCTCCTCTTTTATAACCATGTACATTGGCATTTTTAGCATATTCTACACCCAGTAATGCACTTGCTCCATCAAACATTTCTTTAGGCGTATTGATTTCTGCAAACCAGAAATAATGATGATCTTTAGGGATAGGCTTTCCTTTAATTGAATAATAAGACTGCGGAATATGATTAATATCTGCAGAACTTACTCTTGCAGGATTTTCACTATATGTTGCAGATTCAATATAGAAATTCGGATCGCTTTTCTGTTCCTTGGATGCTCCTTTTGAAAGATTGAACTCAATAAAGGCTGCCTGCTGTCTGAAATCTGAATAATTTTGAATTTTATTCTTTTTCAAATCACCAGCTGCCGCCTCTTCAAGGGTCTTAACCTGGTATTCTTTGGTCTGAGCTCTGAATTCCTTTGTTAGAGTATTTTCTATGAAGAATACAAATGTAAAGTTCCCTGATTGATGGGTATTAATAGAAAACTGGCTGATTGCTGTTCCATCCTGTCTGAAAGTTTTAGTATCCTTTCTAAAAGGGTATTCAAACAGGTTGTACACTCTGCCGTCATTCTGGATCAATACTTTTCGGACAACTTCCGGAACTTTAGTCTTGTTTCCTTCAGCATACATAACAGGGGTTTCATATTGATAGATACAATCAAATTCTATAGGCTGTCCTTCTATGGCATACTTTGTCTTAGGCTTAATCCATGATCCTTTACCTGTGACAACAACTTCCTGTAGCAATTCACCTTCGGGTTGTGCCGGCTCTGGCACCAGCTGTGGTTGTGGCTCTTCATAGTTTGCATATAATAACCGTATCGCTTTAAATAAGTCTTTGTTGCCTAATTCTTCATATAAATCCTGTACTAATCCTACCTTTCTTTTAGGTTTGTATGTTGCGTCATAATATTGAATAAGCTCGTATCTTTCTTCATAGGAAAGTTTTTCTAAAGCCGTAAAAACTTTGTCTTCATCAGTTCCTGCAAAAATCCCCAGTGTTCTGTGTTCAAAGGCTTCGTACAGCATTTTTGCACGTTCAGAAACAGGAAGTCCAACTTCTTTCTTACTGTTTAAGAAGTTCAATGCTTCATTCATTTTCAGCAAGGTTTCCCTATTAAGAGTGCCGGAAGTATTGATATTATTCTTACGTTGAAAACTGATGATTCCGGTCTTTGTTTCGTTCCAGAAAAGATTCTTATTTTCAGGAGTTTTATGGCCTAATTTATTTAGGGCGTTATGAAGTGTTGAAACATGCTGTCCTTTGTCAAATAATTGAATGACAGACGCATTTTTTTCTACTTTATTGAATGCTCTGTTTTTAAAAGGTTCGTATGTTATTTGGGTAGTTTCTGCTTTGGCGAGAGATATTTTGCTGTCCTGATCGGTGATTTGTTCATGCTTATCTTTATCCTCTTTACTATTGGTGTTCTGCTTCCCGGACCTGCCAGCCCTGGGTGCAAATGTTTTTTTGTGTCTGCTCATGTTATTGGTTATTAGATGAGTTTTTTATTCTTGTTTTTGTACAAATGGGCTGAGGCGGGATTGATTTTTTCCAAAAGCCTTTTCGTTTTCTATCATTAGATAAGTGCTTATTAACGAATAGGTAATGCAGGTTTCATTACGGTCATGTAATGCCATCGCTGCATTTTTCATAATGTTTCGGATATTAGCCCCCGTATAGTTATATTCTTTGGCTAAATGTTGTAAAAGATCATTACTTTCAAAAGTTATGTTTTTAGGCAAATAATGCTCCCAAAGGGCTTTCCTTGTTGTTTCTGTCGGTCGTATTACATTCACAGAAACATCTATACGGCGCTTGAAAGCATCATCCATATTGTTTTCAAAATTGGAAGCCAGGATTGTTAATCCGTCAAATTTTTCTATTCGCTGCAATAGATAGGAGACCTCCTGGTTGGCGTAGCGGTCATGGGCATCTTTTACGTCAGAACGTTTTCCAAACAAAGCGTCAGCTTCGTCAAAAAACAACATACAGTTTTTACCCTGCAATCTGTTGAATAACACTTCAAGATTTTTCTCTGTTTCACCAATGTATTTGCTCACAACCTTTGAGAGATCTACATGATACATATCAATACCATAGGTGTTGGCAAGAATTCCTGCAAGCATCGTTTTCCCCGTTCCCGGTGCACCGTAGAATAAAGCAATGAAACCTGGTTTAAAACTATGTTCATTGGTTTTGAAAAAGCCGTTTTCCAATGCTTTTATATAATGTCCGATGGGTTTTATCTGTTCACGGACATTATCTTCCAAAATAATATCTTCCATGGTAAGGTCAGATTTGTAAAGCCTGCCTGGAAAGTAAGAACCATGATCCAGCTGTGGTTTCTGCCCTGATAAGAAATAATTGAGATAAGCGGTATCCAATTCAATTTTTCCATGAATAAATTCTGTTGAAGAACGATTGTAAATAATATCATTTTTCAATAGTACACTGCCGTTGATGAGTTGTGCTCCATACTGAGACCATAGTGATAAATCTTTACCTGCCAGCAAAAAAAGGGCAGTTTGAAATGTTGGTTTAAAGCTGCGGCTGATTTTATCATATTCACCACCTGCTTCAATAGCAAATGCATTGCTGCTTTCTTCTATCTGCACAAATGTTTTCAGGATAGACGGATAATGAGCCGAAGCAATGCCCAGCGCTAAGATGATTCTGTCCAGAACAGTAAGCTGGTGGGTATTTATTGTAACAGAATAGGGAGATTGGTCATCTGATTCCGGAGTTTCAGGTATTTCATAGCCAATATTCAATTCTACCTCATCTTCCAGAAACAATTCTTTGCATCGCTTTTCAATAAGCGATTGCAACCATTTCATTTCTTCATTTAAAGAGTTATGATTGACAGGATTGGCTTGAAATAAAGGATTGATTATTTCTGTTTTTTCATTAATATTTGTTTTTATTAATGGTGAGTGTTCATGGTTATTAGGAGATTTCATAATCTTATTTTGAATTAATAGGGTTGCAGTGAGAGTATTGCCGATGTAAAATCAGCAACTTTAGAATATGTGGAAAGCTGTAGAGTATTTAGAAAATGTAACCTGTTATTACCAGTTTACGAATATGAATTTTTTCTGCCAGGGGAGTTTTACGAGACCAATTCCCCAGGAAATTTTTTCAAGAAGAATATCCTGTGTCTTTCGTTCTACAATAATGGTATTATCAGACTCTGTGATGACTAATTTCCCAGGGCGCTGGAAAAATTCATTCTGTAGTAATGCAGCAGATGATTTTTTCATGGGAGCCCAGTTGTGCTGTACACTTTCTATGACATTTTTAGCCTGAGATTTATGCTTGCGTGAAAGTTTAATATGCCTGTTAATCGTTTGATGCATTGGAATATTGCACAGGAATTTTTCAAAAATCATGTCATATTCAGGAGCATTTGTTTTTCCGGTGGCGATATAATGCAATAGATGGGCACACAATTCAGGATCAAGGAGCTGCTGGGTTTTGGGATCAAGGAGTTCACAATGTTCAAACAGAGGTTTGATGAATGGATGGATCAAAATAAGCCCTGCATTTTGAATGTATTGTCCCTCGTTCTGGTTTACCTCTTCCTGAATGATTGCATTTTTTTCCTGAATAGTTTCTATTGAATGACTTGCATTTTCAGGCTGATCTGCTGTATTTGTTCTGGTATTTTCAGAAATTTCATGCTCTGTAATAAAGGGGAATATCTTAACTATTGTTTTCCTGTTCTGATGATTGTTTTTTGTTGTTGATAAACCAATCTGTTCTATTGTTGAAATTTTTTGTAAAAGATACTCCCTGGGATGATTATTGGATGTATTCAGATACTCCGATATTACATTGAAGACCAAGTGCCATATTGTACTTCTATCTACATGACTCAGTTTCGATAAATGACGTATTATATCAGTCTCCAGGTTGATGGTCAGTTTCTTATTTTTTAAAACTGTCAGACATAATTGTGCAATTTGTTCATTGGAAAACTGATTGATAAGCCGGTTTCGGACATTTTCTTTTGATAAAGCAGAGATGATACTTTTCTGAACTCCGGAGGCCGAAATAAGGCGATCAAAAACTGCTGGCTCCAAAATAGACATCGTATTGTTTTCCGAACTCCACCAGGGTATCGCTCCTTTTTCTAAAAAATAAATTAATGCTTTGAGCATCTTTTCCTGATGATCTATCAGATAGGATTTAGGATCACTTTCTGTTTCCTGATGGGAAGTTTCAACGGGTTTAGTTATTTCTGATAATTCATCTTTAAAGAGTTCAGCTATTTGACTTTTTAACTCCGTATTTAATGCGCTGCTTTTTACTTCCACATTTAATTCTAAACGGGGAATCTGAAGGGTATGACCAGCCAGCTTATATTCTAAAGCCTTGATATGCTTTTCTATTTCCGGGAAAACATCAATAGACAAAAAGCTGTTAATATCATCTTTTATACGAAGTGCCTTTTCTTTGTTGTTGACGGTAATTTCAAGAAAAACTTTCTGAATGATATGATTTTGCTTCACATTAAATAGATTTAAATGATACAATATTGGGAATCATCAGACAATCCTACTTTTTGTCGAATTCTCCACCCCAGAAACCTGCAGGACAAAGGCTGAATCTTGATCTCTGCTTGGCACTCAATCTGCATCCGCAGCCTCTTACAAATCCATCCTTTGGACCATCGATCACTTCCAGAGTCTCTGGATTGAGCCATTTCATGGCATTGCAATTGTTACCGTTTTTTAAAGGGCATGCATTACAAATTTCTTCCCTTAAAGAGAAAATAGCTTCTTCGTTTTGATCTGCTACACCCAATTTTGAACGTAGTTCATTAAAATGACCGCCAATGATTTCATTGCGCTTACTGAAAAGATTTTTAATGTTCATATGATTAATGTTTTTAAAATTATTGGGTCAAAATTAGAAAGAAGAGATCCTATTTTTCGAATTATAAGGCCGCTCTATTCTGTCTTTGCAGTAAAAGACAAAATCATATCCTAAGGATGCAGATTTATATTTTCCGGAAATTACCGGATGCAGAAAAGCTGATCTTTCTCATCAGGAAAGGCTATGTTTTTTTTGAGAACTTATACTTTAGGTAATCAATCATCATATTCGAATACGTACCATTCAAAAAATAAGAGACCACTAAAAACAGCCGGGATAATCATAGGTTGAAATACAATAATTTTTTCAGGCAGAATAAGGCTCAGTTGACAGACTGAAATTTGACGCTCATGAGAGGAGGAAAATCTTCGGGTTAAACTTTGATTTTTCAATATCGTTTTTAAGGCATTTATCTTCAGCGTATTAATGGTGTTGTTTTTAGTTTTCTTTGATAAGAATTAAAATCCTATTTACTGCAAAGACTGTATTGAGCGCCCAAAATATTTGTCTTTTGAGGGGGTGTGATTGTATGTTTGCACCATAATAATTAAGAACAGAAATTATGATTAATAAAGTATTAACAGTTTTAAAAAATCAGCTAAATGCTCCGGATGGTTTATGGGATCCTAACGTTCCTAGTGAGATTGAAATTGCTATCGTTGATGACATCGCAAAACATGATGAAAACACTGAAGGACTTAGTAACAAAGTAGTAATTAGTCTGCTCAATATTGAGGAAGAATCAACATTGAAAAACAGATCAAGGTATCAGCCGGTTGTGGTGGAAAATAATCCGGTCCGATATGATAAGGAAAGTACTCCTGCTTACTTAAATCTATATGTAATGATCGCTGCCAACAGAAGTACGTACAGCAAATCTTTACTGAGTATTTCGAAAGTTATTGAAGTATTTCAGGCCAAGAATGTTCTGGAGTATGTTGACCTTGAGCCTGAAAATAATTTCAGCTTCAGAATTGAACTGCATTCCATTCCCTTTGAACAGCTAAGTTACGTCTGGGGTTTATTAGGCGGAAAAATAATGCCTTCTGCTTTATATAAAATCAGTGTGATAAAAATTGCAGCTAAGGAGGTAGTTCCTGTTAAATTAATTAATGACATTAATATACAGAGTATTAAAGTTGATTAATCATAAAAGCAAAAAACTAAAAAACTAAAAACTAATAACCCTTTAAACTTTTGAACATGTTAAATCCAGCAACACCAGGTGTTTCTGTTGAAGAAATTACGAAACTTCCATACTCAGTTGCCTACATAGAAACGGCTATGCCAGCATTTATCGGGTATACCGAATTACTCCCTGTTGGGTATAATGAGCCCTTCATCATCCGTTCTCTTTTAGAATATGAGCAATATTTTGGAAAAGCAAAAGAAGAAAATATCCAATTACAGGATGTAGAAGGCAAAGGAGCAACTATTGTAGCACCTCAGGTACAATTTTTAATGTATTATTCACTGCAAATGTATTTTGCCAATGGTGGTGGACCGTGTTATATCATTTCTGTAGGGGATTATACATCAGCACAAGTACAATTATCCCCATTGGAAGCGGGGCTGGCTAAAATCGATCATAAAAAAATTAAAGAACCGATTCTTATTATTTTCCCTGATGCTATTTCGCTTACCAATGAATCTGAGTTTTATAGTATTTACAATCAGGCTATTGATAAAGCTAAAGATGAGACTAAAAACAGATTTGTTATACTGGATACCTATTACGGAAATTCTGTTATCCAATCAAACAATTTTACCACGATTGAATCTTTTAGAAGTGAAGTAAAATCAACTAATCATGCGGCAGCTTACTTTCCTCATTTAAAAACCATTTTGAATTATACTTTTGATGAGACTAAAACACCTATAGTACATGCCGGTTTACAAAAAACAGGACAAGGAAGTGCTCTTTTTTATGCTGGAGAGACTGCTGCTTTAGATGAATTAAAAAGTTTGGCGAGTGCCGAAATCTCAACCGGATCTGCGGATGCTTACGTCCTTGCCGATTTATTAGGTCAGGCTATTGCGATAGCAGAAGAAGTGAATGAAAATGCTGATGCAGGTGATAAAAAAAATGCTTTAACCGTAGCAATTTCTGAGGCACAGATTGTATTAGAAGCCATTTATGACGGAACAATAGATGATTTTATGATCCCTGATGGCTCAGATGAAAATGCACCTGATTTCACTGGAGAGTTTACTGATTTAAAAACGGCAATTCTCGGGGTAAAAGACGAAAAAGGAGATGCAGACGGGATTACCCTTAAAAATCTGGAATCATCCAATTCAGCACTGTACAATCAGGTGAAAAAAGAAATACAGTCGTTAAAAGTTGTTTTACCGCCATCATCAGCAATAGCAGGTGCATACGGCAGAATAGACAGTACAAGAGGAGTGTGGAAAGCTCCGGCAAATATCAATATCAGCCATGTCATTATCCCGACAGAAAAAATTTCAGATCAGGAACAGGCTGTTTTAAATATAGATGCTTTAGGGAAATCCATCAATGCGATCAGAACTTTTACAGGAAAAGGTACCTTAATCTGGGGAGCCAGAACCCTTGAAGGAAAAGATAAAAATGATGAAGGGAAAGATAACGAATGGAAGTATGTACATGTACGCCGCTATTATAATATGATCAGACAATCGGTCAACGATGCCCTCAACAAGTTTATGAATGAGCCTAATATCCCTCATACATGGTTACGGGCAAAAACAATGCTGGAAAATTTTCTTAACCAGCAATGGATGGAGGGTGCATTGGCAGGAAGTACTCCGAAAGAAGCTTATGAAGTAACCGTAAAAGGAGTAGAAGGAACTACTATAATGAATGTAGACCTTAAAATAGCATTAGTGCGCCCGGCAGAGTTTATTGTACTCAACTTCTCGCACAAATTGCAACAGTTCTAGAAAGATAAAATCAATAAATCAATCACGAATAAATACCCGAAGTTCTACTTCGAGGAATAATTAATATTAACGTAAAATTTTTTAAAATGAATTACAAAACCCCTGGAGTTTACGTGGAGGAACAAGGAAAATTTCCGCCTTCCGTAGCGCAAGTTGAAACGGCTATCCCTGCTTTTATTGGGTATACAGCGGATGGACCGAAAAATAAACCAACAAGAATTGCTTCGATGTTGGAGTATGAAGAAATTTTTGGAAAAGCAAACCCGGAAACTTTCGCTGTAGCTTTCAAAGATGGTGTTGCAACAGCAATACGAACTAAAGTAAACGATTTTAAGATGTACTATGCCATGCAGATGTATTTTGCCAATGGTGGTGGTCCTTGTTATATTGTTTCTGTTGGAGATTATAAAAGTCCAGAGGCTGTAGGTGCTCCTACACCGGCAGAAGCTTTTTTATCCGGTCTTGAATTATTAAAAAAAGAAGATGAGCCTACTCTGATCGTTTTCCCGGATCTTCAAAGTTTAGCTCCTTCTGCTGCTGATATTGCTGCTGCTCAGGCTGTTGTTACTAAAACGGTATATGCCAAAAATGTTGCTTCTGCCGCTAAAAGTATTGCTGGAGTTGTTGCAGATGCTGTTGCAGGTGCTAATGTAGACGCTGCAGTTGCTGCTGCAGTTGCTAAGGCAGCTGAGTTTAACGTTGCTAATCCTAACGATTTACAGGTTGCTGGTGCTAAGGGCGGTCAGGCTGTTGTAGACGCAGTTAAGGTGGCTGCAGCTATTGCTAATGCTACGGTAGCTACTGTTAAGGCTGCTGCTCAGGCTGTTGCTACTGCTCTTGAAACAGATTTTACTACAGCTTCTACTATGGAGACTGATGCTCTTGCTGCCAGCAGTCTTGTTACTTCCAGAGCAGGTAATTCTGTTGCTATCGGCAAAATCTATGCTTTGTACAATAAGGCTTTAGATCAGGCAGAATTATTAAAAGACAGGTTCGTCATTATGGATATTCTTCAAGACGCTGCTGCTTTTAGAGATAAAGTAACTTCTACAGGTCTTAAATATGGTGCGGCTTATTATCCAAAACTGAAGACTGTTTTAAGCTATGATTTCAAAGATGCTGATGTTTCAGTTACCGGAGCATCTGGTATCACAACTTTAGCGGAATTGAAGAGTGCTAATTCTGAAATGTATAATCAGGCTAAACAAGCAATTCAGTCTGCGTCAGTAGTATTGGCTCCATCATCTGCAATTGCCGGAGTTTATGCTAAAGTAGACAGTACTTCCGGAGTATGGAAATCACCAGCTAATTTAGGGCTTAGTCTTGTAGATGTACCGGCAGTAAAAATTTCCAACAAAGAACAGGAGCTGCTTAATGTAGATGCTACCTCAGGAAAATCAATCAACGTGATCAGAACTTTTGCAGGAAAAGGAACCTTAGTCTGGGGCGCAAGAACATTAGACGGAAACAGCAACGAATGGAGATATGTATCTGTACGTAGATTCTTCAACATGGTAGAAGAGTCTGTGAAGAAAGCGACAGAACGTTTCGTCTTTGAACCGAATACTGCCAATACTTGGACTCGTGTACAGGCTATGATCGAGAATTTCCTTGATCAGCAGTGGAGAGACGGTGCATTAGCAGGAAGCAAGCCTGAAGAAGCTTATTACGTAAGTGTTGGTCTGCACAAAACAATGTCGGCTCAGGATATTTTAGAAGGAAGAATGAACATCGAAATCGGTATGGCTGCAGTTCGTCCTGCTGAATTTATCGTCCTCAATTTTTCACACAAATTACAGGAAGCATAAAATCAATTAAATAACAATTAAAATTAAAAATAAATTATGAGTACATATCCATTAGTAAAGTTTGCCTTTGAAGTAGATTGGGGCGGAACAAAAGTAGGTTTTCAGGAAGTCAGCGGTTTAAATGTTGAAGCAGCTTTAATTGAATACAGACATGGCGCAAGTCCTGACTTCAGTAAGATTAAGATGCCTGGAATGAAAAGTTTCAGTAACATCACCTTAAAAAGAGGAACTTTCAAAAGTGATAACGAATATTTCGATTGGTTCCAAAGTATTCAGCTAAGTACAGTAGAACGCAGATCTATCACGATCTCCCTTTTAGATGAAACAGGAGCTCCTGCAGTAACCTGGAAAGTGAAAAATGCATTCCCGCTTAAATTACAGTCAACAGACCTGAAAGCTGAAGGTAATGAGGTGGCTATTGAAACACTGGAAATTGCCCACGAAGGATTAACTATTGAAAATAACTAATATTAACTTTAAAATTTTTAACAAATGAATTACAAAACACCTGGAGTTTACGTAGAAGAAATTGCGAAATTCCCACCATCTGTAGCACAAGTAGAAACGGCTATCCCTGCTTTTATCGGACATACAGATAAAGGACCAAGAAATGAACCGACAAGAATCTCTTCTATGTTGGAATATGAAACCATTTTTGGAGGAGCAAAAAATGAAAAAACAGCGATCTCTATTTCGATTGAAGATACTGTGGTAACAGCAAAAGTAGACAACGCCAAACTAAGTCCTTATAAAATGCATTATGCGATGCAAATGTACTTTGCCAATGGTGGAGGTCCATGTTATGTTGTTTCAGTGGCAGATTATGATAAAACTCCTGCCTTAGGAACAGAAACTGTTGTTGGCGGTTTATGGTTTGGATTAAAATCCTTAGAAAAAGAAGACGAACCAACACTTATCGTTTTCCCGGATGCTGAAGGTCTAGGAGCAGACGCTTATAAGCTATACAATAAAGCTTTGGATCAGGCAGAAGACTTGAAAGACAGATTCGTTATTATGGATGTTTTTGAAGATGCTGCTGCTTTTAGAGCCGGAGTAAATGCTACGGGATTAAAATATGGAGCTGCATATTATCCAAAATTAGAAACAGTATTAAGCTATAGCTTTGATGATAAAGACGTTAAAATTGATAGCTATAAAGAAATCAATGCTGCAGGAGCACTTGTAGACGTTACAATGCCTCAGAATGAAAATAATTTAGCATGGTTGAAATCAAAAAGTTCAGCATTGTACAATCAGGCTCAGGTAGTCATTGCCTCTAAAAGAGTGGTATTGGCTCCATCTTCATCAATGGCTGGAATTTATGCTAAAGTAGACAGTACTTCCGGAGTATGGAAAGCGCCTGCCAACTTAGCAATCAGCAATGTACTGGCACCTGTAGCGAAAATTTCTCATGAAGAGCAAGAAGGATTGAACGTAGATGCAGTAGCAGGAAAATCAATCAACGCAATCAGAACTTTTACAGGAAAAGGAACATTAGTGTGGGGTGCAAGAACATTAGACGGAAACAGTAATGAGTGGAAATATGTGCCTGTACGTAGATTCTTCAACATGGTAGAAGAGTCTGTGAAGAAAGCTACAGAACGTTTCGTTTTTGAACCGAATACTGCCAATACATGGGTTCGTGTACAGGCTATGATTGAGAATTTCCTTGATCAGCAGTGGAGAGACGGTGCATTAGCAGGAAGCAAGCCGGAAGAAGCGTATTATGTAAGCGTTGGTCTGCACAAAACAATGTCTGCTCAGGATATTTTAGAAGGAAGAATGAACATTGAAATCGGTATGGCTGCAGTACGTCCTGCTGAATTTATCGTGTTACGTTTTTCACACAAATTACAGGAAGCATAAAATAAAATTAAATAACAAATAAATATAAAAACATTATGAGTACATATCCATTAGTAAAGTTTGCCTTTGAAGTAGATTGGGGAGGAACAAAAGTAGGATTCCAGGAAGTGAGCGGTTTAAATGTGGAAGCAGCTTTAATTGAATACAGACATGGCGCAAGTCCTGATTTCAGTAAGATTAAAATGCCTGGAATGAAAAGTTTCAGTAACATTACTTTAAAGAGAGGAACTTTCAAATCTGATAACGAATATTTCGACTGGTTCCAGAGTATTCAGCTGAGTACAGTAGAGCGTAGATCTATCACGATCTCTCTTTTAGATGAAACAGGAGCTCCTGCAGTAACGTGGAAAGTGAAAAATG
This sequence comes from Chryseobacterium sp. KCF3-3, assembly GCF_045865955.1. Classification (NCBI taxonomy): domain Bacteria; kingdom Pseudomonadati; phylum Bacteroidota; class Flavobacteriia; order Flavobacteriales; family Weeksellaceae; genus Chryseobacterium; species Chryseobacterium sp. KCF3-3. The sequence goes on along the minus strand of NZ_AP035792.1, from coordinate 5,476,194 downwards.
CATTCCCGCTTAAATTACAGTCAACAGATCTGAAAGCTGAAGGTAATGAGGTGGCTATTGAGACCTTAGAAATTGCACACGAAGGATTAACTATTGAAAATAACTAATCATGGCAGTTTTATATCCTCCAACCAGTTTCTCTTTTATTGTTAACGGGATTTCAACAACAGAGGGTATTGACTCCAGATTTCAATCTATATCTGGTTTATCAACAGAAATTGGAACTGAAGAATATGCCGAAGGAGGCGAAAACAGGTTTACACACCAACTTCCTTTGAGACCCAAATATCCTAATTTAGTTCTTAAGCGTGGGTTAATCGTAAGTTCCGGATTGATAAGCTGGTGTAGAAATGCGATGGAAAACTTCCAGTTTGAACCCAGAGACCTGATCATTACTCTTTCAGGCGGGATTCAGTCTACAGCACCTCTAATGGTTTGGAATGTAGTGGGAGCATACCCCGTAAGATGGGAAGTATCCGAATTCAACGCAGAAGAAAGCAAACTTGCTATTGAAACAATAGAACTGAAATATAGATATTTCACAATACCCTCATCGTTAGCAAGCTTAGGCTTGTAATTTCTAAATCAAATCTAAGCACTTGAGCGTGTGTTAGTTTAAAGATAAATTTTACCCAAATCTTTTTTCATAAAAAAACAACAGATTGGTCTATAACAGAGACTGAACACACCCTTTATGTGCTTGGATTTTTTCAAATAAACATGTTAAATCATTGGTTATTAGTGTTTTGAATATTAATGATCATTAAAAAACAAACGAAATGCCAATAGAAATAAAAGAGCTTCACATTAAAATAAATGTGGACGAAAAAGCAGAAGCAACTACAACCGCAACATCGGTAGATGAAGCACAGCTCATGCGCGCCATCAACGAAAGTGTAGAACAGGCAGCAAAGATAGAACACCGTAAAAAAGAAAGATAATGAGAGGCGAAATAAAAAAAATAAAGATAGGAACGTACGAAGATTCTACATATGGGAGAATGATTAGTAGTACTGCTTTTGTGGCTCTTATTAATCCGACAGGTTTCTCTTTTACACGTAAAAATGAATATAATACGACACAGGAACCTGGAACCAGTGCTACAGATCCAAAATACATCAATGCAGCTCCTCAATCCTTACAACTGGAATTTTTATTTGACGGTACAGGCGTAACAGAAGCCAATTCTGGTAATAAGCTTATCAATAAAATAAAGGAAGGCTTAGGAAAAAGAAATCCTTTCAGTAAAAAAGCGGTAGAAGATCAATTAGCTGAGTTTTATGTAGCTACCGGAAATTATAATGGTTCGATTCATAAACCGTACAATGTTATAATTATCTGGGGAGAATTTGAATTTAAAGGGGTTTTGACTGAATTTACAATAGATTATAAATTATTTAATAATGATGGAACTCCTCTGAGAGCTGTAGGAAAAGCAACATTTGCAGGAGCAGTGAGTAAGGAACTTGCAGCAAGAACTGTAAAAACTTCTTCTCCGGATCTTACCCATAAAAGAACAGTACAAGCTGGCGATACATTGCCCTTAATGACCGAAAGAATTTACGGAGATTCCAAATACTATCTGGAGGTAGCTAAAGTAAATAATCTTGTCAATTTCAGACAGCTAAAACCAGGGCAGGAATTATTCTTTCCGCCATTAGAAAAAGTTTCATAACATGAATAATAGCGGATACATACAAACAGCAAAAAATCCAGATTTAGTTACCTATAAGGTGATGTCTGGAGGCACAGAGCTGCCGGGGAAGTACGGAGTGAAAAACATTATCGTGGAAAAAGAATTCAACAGAATTCCTTATGCCCGCATTGTTATTTTAGACGGAAGTGTACCGGAGCAGGATTTCAAGCTCAGTAATGAAGATCTGTTAATTCCCGGAAAAGAAATTGAGATCACCGCTGGATACCATTCTGAAGAGGAAACCATTTTTAAAGGAGTTGTTGTAAAGCACAATATCAAAATCAGAAATGGCTCTTCTTACCTGATTGTAGAATGCAGAGATAAGGCTGTAAAAATGACCTTAGGAAGAAAAAGCAAATATTTCTACGAAAGCACAGACAGTGATGTTATTGAAGAATTGGTTGGTAATAACGGACTTACTGCCGATGTTGAAACAACTTCAAATTCGCACAAGGAATTGGTTCAATACCAGGCTTCTGATTGGGATTTTATGCTCACCAGAGCGCAGGCCAACGGTAAACTTTGTTCGGTGGAAGATGGAACCATCAAAATCGCTAAACCTGATTTTAGTGGTGAAGCCGTAGAAACAGTAGTTTACGGGTCATCTGTACATGAATTTGACGGAGAAATTGACGCCAGAGACCAGTTCAACAAAATTACAGCCAAAACATGGAGCTATACCGATCAGGAACTGACTGAAGTAGAAGCTCAGGATCCTGCCATCAACCTCAACGGAAATCTTTCATCAGGTGATTTAGCAGATGTTTTCGGAATCGAAGACCTGCAGCTTAAACATGGTGGAAATCTTACTCAGGGTGAGCTTCAGGAATGGGGCGATGCCAAAGCAACCTTCCAGCAATTAGCCAAAACAAGAGGAAGAGTAAAATTCCAGGGAATTCCATCTGTGAAACCGGGAGTTTCATTGACCCTTCAAGGCGTTGGAAACCGATTCAACGGGAAAATATACGTAACCGGTGTCCGCCATGAAATTGCTGAAGGAAATTGGCTGGTAGACGCTCAGTTCGGACTTTCTCCAACATGGTTTTCAGAAACCTATGATGTAAGTGAAATGCCAGGTTCAGGAATTATTCCTGCCATAAGCGGATTACATATAGGAGTAGTGTCTCAGTTGGAATCAGATCCGGACGGAGAAGATAGAATTTTAGTACAAATTCCTATCATCAATAACGAAGAAGAAGGGATTTGGGCAAGAATAGCCACCCTTGATGCCGGAGAAAACAGAGGATCATTCTTCAGACCGGAAATCGGAGACGAAGTCATTATCGGATTTATTAATGACGATCCCAATGATGCCGTGGTACTTGGAATGCTGAACAGCAGTGCAAAACCGGCTCCCATTGTAGCTTCTGATGATAACCACGAAAAAGGATTTGTGACCCGAAGCGAAATGAAAATGATCTTTAATGATGATAAAATTTCCTATACGCTTGAAACCCCAAAAGGCAAAAAAGTGATCGTAGATGAAGATGCGGATGTTATTAAAATCGAAGATGAACATTCTAATATTCTTACCCTTAACAAAGATGGTATTAGTATGGAAAGCGGGAAAGACATCAAGATCAAAGCAAAGGGCGATATCAATATGGAAGGAAAGAATATCAATGTAAAAGCAAGCGCTCAGTTCAAAGCAGAAGGAAGTTCTGGTTCAGAACTTAAATCAGGAGCAGTAACCGTAGTAAAAGGATCTCAAGTTAAAATTAATTAATAATCATGAAACCGGCAGCAAGAATTACAGATATGCATACCTGTCCTATGGTAACGGGAACAGTTCCTCATGTAGGAGGTCCTATCATTCCGGCAGGAGAACCTACGGTACTTATTGGCGGAATGCCTGCAGCAAGACAAGGAGACAAAGCAGTATGTACAGGGCCACCGGACACCATTGCGTCAGGATCTTCAAGTGTTTTGATAGGCGGGAAACCTGCCGCAAGAATGGGAGATTCTACCGCTCATGGAGGGGTAATAACCGCAGGTGATGCTACTGTTTTAATAGGCGGATAATAGGGAAGGCAGCTTTGAATACCATCATAAGCTCCATATACATAGAATCTGACTCAGCATAAAAATGTAAAACATCAATAATAAAACGGTTAGAATAACCAAAAACTCTATGCACAGATGCAAGATGTGAACATTCAATATAACAAATAACGTATGAAAATAAATACAGATTTTTTAGGAACAGGCTGGAGTTTTCCGCCTGAGTTTAATGAGACTGAAGGAAAACTGGTCATGACCACAGATGTAGAAGACATCAATAACAGCCTTAAGATTTTATTGTCAACACGCCCTGGTGAACGTGTCATGTTCCCAAACTATGGGTGTGACTTGCAGGAAATGCTCTTTAAACCTCTGGACTTAACGCTGATTACCCAAATGAAAGGAATCGTGGAGCGTGCTATTTTATATCATGAGCCCAGAATCAATATTCTAAGTATTGAAATTGATACTCAGGAAGAGCTTCAGGGGGAAGTTTTAATACAAGTTGACTACGAAGTAAGAAATACTAATACAAGAAGCAATATGGTTTTCCCTTTTTACAAAGGAGAAGCTACCGAAATATAATGAATTACGGGATGTCTGTAGCCATTTTGAATACTACCAAACACTACAATAAGTATTGCATCTGACCATAGAAAGATAAATATAAACAAATGAAAAAAACAGATACATTTTCACATTATCGTGAAGGAAAATCACAAATGCAGCGCTTTTTAGCAGAACTAGATCCTGGGAATCTTGAGTTACACGATTTCGATTTGTTTGACTGGCTATTATTCGCAAACAATTTTGCTCAACGTGTAAACTATTTTGACAAAGATGATAATACAAAACCAAAAGGAAAGTGGGGAAACTTCTTCCTGGGTGATGATGCCGACGCTATCCCACGTAGAGAAAGCGTTGAGTATAAAAGTATGAAAAAACAGGTTACAGATCTTATGTCCCAGTTTGAACAGGATAGCAGCCTGACACCTCACCTGACATTATTTGTTTGCTTTTTAAAATTATTGGATTTCTCAAAAAAAGCCTTCAATAATCTGACGAAAAGGCACCTGGATTTCTATTATAACGAAATTCTTCAAATTGAGAAAAATGATGCCAAATCAGACAAAGTTTATGTGATTTTTGAACTCGCTAAAAAAGCGATTCAGGAAAGAATTCCAGCCGGAACATTGCTGGATGGGAATAAAGATGCTAATGGCAAAAAACGAATCTACAAAACAGGTGATGAGCTTGTAGCCAATCAGGCAAAAGTAGTTGAGATTAAAAGTTTCTTAAATGACGTCGAAAACAGAGAACTGAAAATGGCTCCCGTAGCCAACTCTGCTGACGGATTGGGTGATAAATTGCCGGAAAACAACAACTATTGGTGGCCGTTTGGATATAATTCTGATGAAACCGTTTCCAATAAATCGATTTATAAGGAACTTCCAAAAGCCAAACTGGGCTTTTCCATAGCATCCTCATTACTTGATTTAAAAGAAGGTGAGCGTACCATTACTCTTAAGATCGATTTTAATAAGAACTCAACCCAGAAATTACAGAGCCTTTCAAAAACAGAGATTAAAAATAATATCAAAGTGCTTTGCAGCGGGGAGGAAGAATGGTTATCAGGTGCTGATTTAACATGTATTAAAAACGAAGAAGAAAGATTAGAACTTTCTATTACATTACAAAAAGAGTTCCCGGCTGTTGTAAAATACAATAAAGAAGTGTTGGCAGAAACATTTCAAACCAGCTTTCCTGTAGTAAGATTGATGATTGAAGGAGAAAAATACTATGATCTGTATGAAGCTCTTTCAGAAAAATCAATAAAGAATATAGAAATAGCGGTTGATGTAAAAGGAGTAAAATCTATTCAGCTGGAAAATGACAACGGGGCATTAAATTCAGAAAAGCCTTATTATCCTTTCACTGCACAACCTGTTAAAGGATCTAATTTCTATATCAAATGTCCTGAGCTGTTTTCCAAAAAATGGCAGAATGCAGACATCACGATCAATTGGAAAAATGCTCCGGATTCTATAAAAGATTTATACAGCGGATATGTTATCCAACCAAATCAAAACATCAGTTTAACCGATTTTGAGGCCTTAAAAAGCTCATCAATCGTAGGTTCTGATGGTTATTTCAAAGCAGATGTTGCTTTGCTGGATAAGGAAATCTGGTATGAAAAGGCTAATGATATTGATGTATTCACGAAAGTAAAAGACGCTTATAAAATCCAGTTTTCCGTAAATAATGCAAGTAATAAAGCAGGAACAAGTGAGACGATCAGAGTAACACTGAACCAGTCGTCATTACAGGATGTATATCCTAAACTGTATACATTGGCATTATCAAGTAATCCGACCTTTAAAAAACTTATTCCCAACGAGCCATACATTCCTTTTGCGGAAGATATAGAGTTGAATTACAGTGCGAAAGAAAATGTGTATTCGTACCTGGAAAAAGAATCTGCCGGAGAAGCTTCAAAAAATAAAGAAGTACAGCTGTATCACGAAGACGTGTTCGGTCAATACGAAAAAGAAGTCGAAACCAACAGCATTGTACCGGTACACCAAAACGGAGGTGAATTGTACATCGGTCTGGAAGCAATGCCTCAGACTACCGTTTCACTATTAATTCAAATGCTGGAAGGAAGTGAAAATCCTTTAGTGGATACTTTCCTGGAAAAAGAATTTATAGAATGGAATATTCTTTCAAACAATACATGGACAAGTTTGTCGGATTATATGCTGCAAAACGAGACCAGAAAGTTTCTGGAATCAGGGATTGTAAAGTTTAAAGTACCTAAAGATATCGATAAAAGCCATACAAGATTTACCGACGGATTAGTCTGGATCAGAGCCAGATCACAAAGAAGTTATGATGCCGTATGCAAAATCCAGGGAATCTATACTCAGGCTGTTTTAGCAACATTCCAGAATCAGGATAATGACCTGTCTCACCTCAATAACGGACTGGAAGCGAAGACCATTACTAAGCTTATCACCAGAGTTCCTCAGGTAAAATCTGTCAGCCAGCCTTATAACTCGTTTGATGGTAAATACAAAGAAACAGATACAGAGTTTTACAGACGGGTAAGTGAACGATTAAGACATAAGCACAGAGCTATTACCCAATGGGATTACGAACATTTGGTATTACAGGAATTCCCGGAAGTCTTTAAAGTAAAATGTTTAAATCATACTTCCGAAAATTCATATATGGCACCAGGCCATGTAACCCTGATGGTGGTTCCGAATATTAAAAATAAAAATGCTTTTGATGTCTATCAGCCGAGAGTAAGCCGTGCTTCATTGAATAAAATTCAAAATTATGTAAATGAATTAAATACAATGCACGTGAAAGCTCAGGTCATTAATCCCAATTATAAAGAAGCAAAAGTAGAAACAAAGGTCAGGTTCTTTGAGCAGTATGACGAAACATTTTACCTCAAACAGCTGGACGAAGATATTAAAAAATATATATCGCCATGGGCTTTTACAGACTCTGAAAATATTGATTTTAATGTGGAACTGAATATTAATCAGTTGGTTAATTATCTGGAGCAGTTGTATTATGTGGATTACATTGATGAGATTAAAATATTTGTGAATAATGTCCTGCAAAGACAATCTTTAATTGAAGTAGATCCAAAATCAATTCTGGTATCTGCCAAGCAGCATAATGTCACTATTACAGAACAGGTATGTATTTAATAATAAACAAGAAGAAACATAATCATGTCAGAAAATAAACATATTAGTATATCAAAAAATATAGAAACCGGGGATCAGACAGATTTTCATTTTCTACGCAAAACAGGAATTGAATACATAGAAAAGTTAGGAGGAAAACTCTGGACCGATTATAACTCTCATGATCCTGGTATCACCACTCTGGAAGTTTTAAGCTATGCCATAACGGATCTTGGGATGAGGATGAACCTGAACATGGAAGATATCCTGGCATCCGATGATGCCAATAAAGACATTCATACCCAGTTTTTAAAGGCTGCAGAAATTTTACCTTCAAGACCTTTAAACGAACTGGACTACAGAAAGTTGTTTATCGATATCAACACGGCTGGAAGCTTTAAAAGACCTATCCGTAACTGTTGGCTGGTTCCAAAAAATGAAAAATTATATGTCGACTGTAAAACCGGGGATTTAGACTTTAAACCCATCGGAGAAAAGACAAAAAGTTTTAACGTAAAAGGATTGTACGACCTTTATGTAGATTATGCTGAAGATATTGATGCGGATGGTATCGGATGTGAAAAATCTAATGTCAATATCAAAATATTAGATAGTTATCATGCTAATAGAGGACTTTGTGAAGACCTGGCAGAAATTAAAGAAGTTGAAATCCAGAAAGTTGCAGTGTGTGCCCGTATCGGACTTGTCAGCAAAGCAGATGAAGAACTGGTGCATGCTAAAGTCATCAGAACAATCAATAATTATCTGTCTCCGGAGGTTCATTTTTATTCACTGAAACAAATGCTGGACAAAGGTCTGACTACAGATCAGATTTTTGAAGGTCCGCTTCTTGAGAATGGTTTTATCGATACGGAAGAACTTAAAAACAGCCAGTTAAGAACAGAAGTTCGTCTTTCCGATATCATCAGTGAAATCATGAAAATTGATGGGGTTAAAGAAATTCATGATGTGTCTATTGCAGGTTGCGACAGTGTGATCAAACAAAATAATGATTGGCTGATCTGTATTGAAAAAGGCAGAAAACCGGAACTGTGCGAGCTGAGTTCATTCAGTTACAGTAAAGGCTCTCTTCCGTTAAATATCAATGACAAAAAAGTTCAGGATTACTTAGAAACTCTTAAAAGAGAAGAAGAAGTACTGAGAGAAGATGCAAGACAGAATAAAGAATTGGTATTGCCACAAGGAACTTCATATGATATCGCCAACTATGCTACTATTCTGAATGAATTTCCGGACACCTATGGAGTAGGAGAATCTGGAATTATTGGAAATCCATCCCCGGAGAGAGAAGCACTGGCCAAACAAATGAAAGGGTATTTGTTATTTTTTGATCAGATCCTTGCCGGCTATTTCAAACATCTTGAAAAAGTAAAAGAAGTATTAAGCATTAATGGTAAGTTAAAAAGAACCTTTTTTACCCAGGCTCTTAAGAATATTAAAGGCTTTGATGAACTGGTTTCTGACTATGATACTGAAAGTGATGATCAACTTACCGATTCGTTATATGAAGAGCTTGATAACAGCGTGGAACGCCGAAACGAAGTTTTGGATCATCTGATCTCCCGTTTTGCTGAAACATTCAGCGACTATACCTTCTTAATGAAATCATTGTATGGGAAATCCACCGATGAAATTGTCTTAAAAAACAAAGAAAATTTCTTACAAGAATATTCATCATTAAGTAAAGACAGAGGGTTGGGGTATAATTATACCTTAATTGGAGATTCAGATCTTTGGAATACCAGTAATATTTCCGGTGTTCAGAAAAGAATCGCCCGCCTGCTGGGAATTAAGGATTATACCCAGAGAAACTTATCTCAAACGCCGGTATCCATTATTGAAACAACCGATAATACCGGTAAAAATACTTATACCTGGAAAATAAAAGATGCTGGTAGCAATATTATCTTATCGTCTGTAAACAGCTATACGACTGAGCATATTGCTATAAAAAACCTGAATGATGCCATTTATCAAACCATTCAGATTGATGAGGAAGATCTTCAGAATGCATTAGACACCTTAGATGAGAAAAACCCTGAAGTTACATTAGAAAAATTAAAAACATGTGAAAAGGGATATTGTTTCATTGGAAATATAAAAATCCGTGTTTCATCGGGAGGTAACTACTATTTTGAAATTGTAGATGATACGGATGAACAAAATGTAATTGCTGTTCACAAAAAAACCAATCCTTATTCAGATTTGAAAGAATTGAAAGACGGAATTAAGGCAACGGTGAAGTATTTCAAATATGAATTTACAGAAGAGGGGATTTTCCTTGTCGAGCATCTATTATTAAAGCCAACCACTAAGGATTATAAGCTCATGGGAGGTATTGGCTGTATGTCTATCGGAGGTTCTTTCAGAATCATGTATGACCTGGAGGATGAAAATCCTACAACAGATCCGATAGAATATTCGGAAGCCTTTATGTCTTCTTGTGAAGGTTGTGAAACAGATGTGGAGGTGTTTGATCCTTATTCTTACAGGGTAAGTGTTGTCCTTCCCGGGTTTGCTTACCGTTTCCAGGATCCGGATTTCAGACGTTATGCGGAAACCGTGATCAGACAGGAAATTCCTGCTCATGTTTTAGCAAAAATTTGTTGGGTGGGAGACCGTTTGAGTGAAAAACAAACCGCTCAGAACGATTTGGCTGAATTTGAAGTAGCATTTAAAAAATACCTCTCAGATAAATCGAGGAATAATATTTTGAATCTTGGAAACAGCATTACAGATTTACTGACTGCTCTCAGCCATTTAAATAATATTTATCGACCAGGAAGGCTTTTAGACTGCGATGCTAATGACAACGACACGCTGGACGGAAAAATCATATTAGGACAATCGAACTTATCAAAAAAAATGAAAAATAATGAACACTAAATTAGACAATGTAACAACCCAATATAGAAAGTTCAACGACAATCAGGCGTTAACAGAAGGGCAATTAAACGAATTTATAGACTATTTTGAAGATCAGGACAGATTATCAAGAACCCGTCTGAGTGGCGTAGGAGTGGTGTGCGGTTTTAAATCGGAATACGTAGAGCTTGAAATCTCACCTTCTCTGACAGAAAAAATGTCCAGACCCGGAGATATAGATATTGAGATTCCTCTTGATACTATTATGATTACACAGGGAGCCGGAGTTACTACTGATGGAGACTTGATAACGCTGCGTCAGGCAGCAGGCAAAAAATCAGAGGCTGTTATAGACTTCGATGCTAAAAATTACAGATACTATAGAAATTATGTTGATGTTCTGGGATATGAGCATTTTCGTATCGGAGGACAGCAAATTCCTCTTTTAGAATTGTTTACAACACAAGAGTATACACAGTTAGTGAACGAAGGAGCTAATGCTGCAGATTTTAAACAGGTAAGAGAGATTTATAATTCATTAAATGATAAAATTGTAATTCTGTATCTGGAAAGTTATTCTAATGATGAAACCCCATGTCAGGATGCAGATTGTGACAACAACGGAGCAGAGCAGGTTGCTAATCTTAAAGTGCTTCTGGCAGATTCTGCATCTGTTTCAGAGCTTATCACGAAAGGTGACGCAAAAGATGCGATCTATAAGCAGCACAATACTTATGAAAAGCTTTTTGACAGTTTACCTCATATAGAGGCGAAAAGAGTTATTCTGGATGCTCTTGTAAAAACAGCGCCGCAGTTAAAAACAAAATTTCACGGTGCTATCAGTACTGTTGCAGAATTAAGTGATGGCTTTACCTCTATTGCAGGAGCTTTTAATGTAAATATGAATCTGGGTGGGCAGACGCTTTTTGATAAACTGAACCCTTTGCTGACAAGCACTTCTCCAGGCTTAGAAGATTATCAATACCGATATGATTTATTAAAGGATCTGATTGATACCTACAATGAAATAAAAGGGCTGATCCTGCATCTGAATGCTGAATGCTGTCCGGATATTGCTTCATTCCCTAAGCACCTTATGTTAGGTCCAGTTGGAGCAAAGCAGGAATTAGGAAAATATATCCCTTTACGTCACAGTTTTTATAATTCACCCATTACTACCAATGATGACGAGAATTATGAAAGAGTCGTAATGCTTGCCAATCGTTTTGTACAGAAAGTTAATGGATTTCAAACCTATATCGGGCGAATTAAAATTACACCTTCAAATATGAATGTAAGATTGGGTAATAAGGCCATACCGTATTACTATAATGTAGACAAATCCTTGTTAGCCCAATGGAACTTTGAAAAAACAAAAACCGATAGGGAAGCTTACAATTTAAGCTATCATACAGCCAATTTAGCAGGAGAAGATTTTATTCAGAATCCACTGAATTATAACATTGACAATAATGATTTTTATAGAATTGAAGGTCACCTGGGAATGCCTTATAAAACAGCATTGCAAAACATCAATGATCTTAAAACACAATACGGATTAGCTTTTGATGTCATCGCATTGGTTTTGGAAAAAGGAGGAAAGCCTGGCAGCGAGCCGCCAATCCGGGAAAAAACAGTCTCTATTGATGAACTCAGAAAGCAGCTGACATCCATTTCCAGCGATGTCAGCAACAGAACACTTAATTCACAGAATACTTTACTGAACATTTCTAAACTGGATGAACAGCTGAGATTGCTGAACCAGGCTGAATTCTCAAAAGAAGGATCTTCAGATGGCGTTACAGTAGTAAAACAGGATCCTAAAAAAGACGATGTTGTAAGTGAGCTTCTAAGCGAATTCTTAGAAAGGAAATCAGGTCTGGAACATAGGGCAGGAGTAGAGCCGGGCGGAACTTTCGCATTGATTTATTACTCAGAAGATGAAAATCAGGTTCTTGCGGATTTTTCACTGCCTTATCTGTGTTGTTCTAAAAAGGATCCTGCATTCCTGTCGTTACCTGCAAACAAACTATGTCAGAAAGATGCTCCGGTGTTGATGACCATTGTTCCGTTAGACGGACAAGTAAAAGCATTTGTGAATGGTGCTCCGATTCCTGCAGTTACACAATCCGGAGGTCAAAGTTTCTTCGATCCAAGTCTGGTTAACGCAGCTTATTTTGGACAAACGATTACGTTTACTGTTAATGATGATCCAGTGGAAGCACAGATGGTAGTGTATGCACAACCCAACGTATCTGTTACTACAGGTACTGTGAGTTATGATGCTCCTACGATGGACGAAAATGCAAACAATCCGGATGCTACGGTTGAATTTAATGTTACCGGAGATTTTACAGGGGTTACATTTACCTGGAATTTTGATGATGGTACTCCAATCGTGCATAATGAGGCTCCAACTAATAAAAAAGTTCATGTGTACAAGCTGGTTGCAGGACAGGAAAAAACTTTCAATCCAACACTTACAGTAACCAATGCTAACGGCTGTAGTACGGTCTATAAATTAGCTCCGCTAAAATTAAAAGGTCAATCCACTATTGCATGTTTAAGTGGGATGAGAGTGGTTATTCAGTATAGAGATGATGTAGACCAAGGTCACGTTTGTAATGATGCTACCTTCAACTTAAAAGGAAATGGTATTGTGATAGGTGGAAACAATCCTTACCCTGGTTTTGTTGGAAACATCCACTTAAGTAATACAGGAGGCAACCAGGATAGAGGTAACCATAAACCTGGTACACCTGCATTGAGCAGATATAATGAAATTACGATCACTCAGGCTGAAGCTAAGCAAATGGCATCACAATCATCAGATGGTTTTGTAGAGTTTTCTCTTGAATGTGCATTACCTCCTAGTAACAGACCGCCAACTGGTTGTCACCAGGATGTTGCCTATACAGAAATCTTCTTAGCAAGCGCTACAGTTCCTATTTATAAAGGATATCCAAATGGTAATTTCCTAAGAATAAACCCTTGTACAGGAGTCACAAAATAATAGTCAGATAATAACTTCATAGGCAGTATCAATTGTCTATGAAGTTTATTAAAAGACCTTAATAAATCATTAAAAATGAACAATAATGAAGAATCAATTAAGTAATATAGCAGTCCAATACCGTAAATTCAGTAAAGGGCAGTATATAGAAGATCCTGATCAGTTCAATGAGTTCCTGGATTTTTTCGAAGATCAGGACCGTTTGTCCAGAGTATTGCTGCAGGGAGTAGGTATTGTATGCGGTCTCAAACCAAAACTTATTTATAAAAACAGGCTGCTCAGCAGTATACAGCTTTCTCAGGGAGCAGCACTTACCACCGACGGCGATTTATTAACCCTGAACAATACGAGTAAGAAGAGTGAAGATCTGTACATGGGTGATCTGAAGACGGTTGATCTTGAAAATAAAGACTTCACCCATTTTAAAGCATATGATAATTTTAAAATAAAATACCCGTCGTTTTACGAGGGAAGCGAGCAGATTGAACTATGGGAATTGGCAACGGCTCAGGAAGCAATATCAGATTTTCAACCTATTAATAATCTTACCAATTTAGAGGATAAATACCTGTTGCTGTATTTGGAAGATTATGAAAAAGAAATTAAACCTTGTAGAGGAGTTGACTGTGATAATCATGGAATACAACAAATCAGAAACCTTAAAGTATTAGTTACTACTGCAAGTGGGATCAATCATATTCTTGGAGAAGATGGTTTTACTCTGCCTGACCCTATAACAGGTGAGGTTCAATTGAAAAGAAAAGATCGTCTTCAGCCTCATCCTTTGTTTATCGAAGATATCATGGAGCCTGTGAAACAAAACAGGGTTATTTTAGAACAGTTTGTTTCAGAAAAAAAATTGAGTGCTTCTGATTTAAAGAATATATATATCAAAGCTCTGGATAAAACGAATTTTGGGAAGATTGTTTTTGAAAGAATGGAAGCAATCGGTAAAATAGTAGGGATTTCAACAGCCAACCATGATACATTTAAAGCGTCATTTACAAGAATTTTTAATCAGGAATCAGGTTTTCAGTATGCTTATGATGTGGTAAAGGATTTAATGGATACTTACTCGGAAATTATAGAATTGCTTCCTAGAGCATTCACCAAATGTCTTCCGGATTTTGTTTCTTTTCCTAAACACATCATGCTTGGGAAATTACAATCAGATATCCAATTGGATTTCTCAAGACATAAGTTTTATAATTCGCCTGCTTTGGATGATGATAAAGCAACCCAAAAAGTTAAAACCCTGATTAGTCGCTTTAATCAACAAGTAGGATATTTTAATCCTGATAATATTGTTAAAAATAAGGAAAGAGTTAAAATTACTCCGTCACAAAAATTAAATCCTCTGAGTAATAAAGCAATTCCTTTTTATTACACGGTTACAGAAGATTTCTTAAAAGCGTGGAATTTTGATAAAACAAGCAACAGGTCTTCTGACAACAATCTAACATTTGATACGGATTGGGTGTTAATAGGAAAATCCGAACAGGAAAGTCCTTTAAACCTCAATATAGATAACTATCCGTTTTATAATATAGAAGGTCATCAGGGAATGGATTACCAGGTTGCTTTTGAACAGATAAAAGAAATCAAGGATAAGCAGCAGCTGGGATTTGATATTATGCTCTTGTCTTTGGAAGAATTAAAAGGGAATAAAGACCTGACAAAAGCCTATTTCAATGAATACGTAGAAAAGAATTCGGGATTGGAACATAAGCGGGGAGTAAAACGTGGAGGTACTTTTATCCTGGTTTATGATTCTATAAAAAATCCAAAAGTTATTGCAGACTTTTCACTTCCATACATCTGCTGTACTCCAAAAGCGATTGTCAAATTAAGTTTGCCAACTTCTGTTATCTGTGCTGAATCTAATCCTATACCTTTTACAGTATCCCCTATGAATGGAGTTGTGAAAGCAAATATTGGTAATGGCGTGAAACTTATCAATGGACAATATGTCTTTGATCCGAAGGCTGTGGAAGAACAGTTCTATGGTCAGGAAATTACCTTTACTGTCAATGGGAAACCTACTGATTGCAGTATTAAAGTGATTTCGGAACCGGATATCAAAGTAGAAGTTGTTCCACCTGTTATTTATCCTGGAGGAGATTCAACAGCAACAATAGTAAACTTTAAAGTCTCCGGAGCAAACTTTGCAGACTATACGTACAGCTGGGATTTCCTGGGTACTGACGTTTGGGCCCCTTTCAATCCTGATGAAAATGGATTTGTAAGTTATAAGTATTACAATCTGGATCCATCAAGGATTCCAACTGTAAGAGTGAAGGTGATTGGTAATGGCTGTACTCAGACTGTAGCTGTAAATTTACCACTGACCAAAGAGTGTCCGGTGATTTCAAATATTAAATATTCCGTTGTTGATAATGGTGATGGTACCCAGACACTCACATTTGATTGGGATTTACCTAAAGACCTCACGGGAATAACAGGCTTGAATATTTATGATTCAAATGACCCTGGAAACGGATGGCATTATGAATCCGGATCATACAATCCGCGAAGATCTGTCAAATTGCCTTTAGGTAAATACGATATTAGATTCGGATTGGTGGGTTCATGTAGAGAAGCAGCAAATACTGTGGATCTTCCGGGATTTGATGATATTGGAATTGAAAAAGACCAGAATAATCACCCACCTACTGCATTGATCAGATGGAAGGATAATTCAGGAGTTGAGGACAGATTATGCAGACAGTCGGTTTGTAGTTTTGCCATTGATGTTTATGCAACGGATCAGGATGAAGATATTGCAACTATTCAGATTTTTAAAAGTACTGATAATGGAGCTACATGGAGTTTGTTTATTGGTAATCTTACTGGGGCTTCATTTACCGATACTATAAACAGAGCTGGAACACAGCTATATAAAGCAATTGTTACAGATAGAAAAAACAATACAACAACTTCAAATATTCTGTCTTATAAAAAAGAAAATAACCCACCTGTTGTATCAATCAAATGGAATGATACATCCGGAATTGAGGATAGAGTGTGTACACAGTCTGCTTGTAGTTACACAGTTGGTGTCTATGCCAGCGATCCTGATGGTGATATTACCAACGTTCAGATTCATAAAAGTACCAATAACGGTGCTACATGGAATGTGTTTATTAGCAATCTTACGGGGACTACATTTACAGATTCTATAAACGGAGTGGGTACAAATCTATATAAAGCGGTTGTAGTAGATGGAGAAAATAATACCGTGACTTCAAACATTCTTTCCTATAAAAATGAATATCGTCCAACGGTTGTGATCAATAGCATTAGCTTTCCTAATAAAAATTGCTGTACTGTTGAACTGCGCACTATTTTAGCTGGTGCCGGTGGTAGTCAGAACATTCTTTTATCTAATTTACGTTTTAGGCAATTGGGATTAAAAGGATGGGGAAGTGGAGCAGATGTGCTTCTGTATTTCTGGAGCAAATTAGAAGGTCCGGATGTAATCCTTGAGAATGTTAACGAACCGACTCTTACCATCAAAGATTTACAGGTTGGAAAATACAAATTCCAGCTTTTAGTCAAGGATGCCAATAGTGATGCATTTGAAATTGATGTAGCAGAGATAAGAGTGGATTAAGGAACATATTCTTTGTGCTATATCTGATATAAAGGGGTGTTTTTTTATTTTTTTGGAATAATTACAACATCCCTTACATACTAGAAAAAATAAATAACAACAATAAACATAATACAATGGAAAAATGTGATGTTTCATTTAAAATACAATATCAATCTTCCGAGACAATAACAGATGCTTCTGTGAAATACACTTATCCACCGGGATCCACAAATGTAGAAACCGTTGATATAAGGAATGCAGTGCTTCAGGATAGTAATTCAATAAAACTGCCTGGTATTCAGGAGATGGGCACTTACAATCTGGACGTTGAACTGGGAGTAAATGGGGTTGTGGCTACAAGCAATGCTACATTGAACGTTGGAGGGTGCGGCTCTTCCTGTGAAACTCCGAGAGTTCTTGATGTAAAAGTACTGGAGGATGGGCAGATCGTAATGAACTATGTGGTTTTTAATACCAGCAATCTTGCGGCATTGGAATACCAGATAGCGAAAGATCCTGCTTTTAAAGATGAAGATATTATTTACTCAAAGGTGGGCTTTAGTGATGTAAATTATACCCAATTTGAAAATATTGACATGAGAAATGGAAATATTCCGGATAAAACTCCTTTATACATAAGAATAAGAAAATATTGCAGACCCAATGGGATTTCGGAATGGTCGGATTTTGTGAAATTTGACTCAGGAATATGGGGAGTAGAAGCTTACTGCTTGTCCGGTGTAGATGATCGTAACAAGGATTCTCTTTGTTTCGGAACATCTCCTGCCTGGAAAATGAAAGTAACTTTAAGTCCCTTTAGGCCAGGTATAGGAAGCTTGATCTGCCTGACTAATGGTATGCCTGCAATACCGGATAATATAAGAGAGTTTGAGCAAAATGCGCCTGAGAATTTCAAAAAAAGCGGAATAAGATGGATACGATTCCTAAGGTCTGATTCAGAATTTAACCCAGGTTTAATTTATTGGGTAGATCCGCAATCAGCAGAAATACAGAGAATCGATGAAGAACAGTGTTATTAGAATATCTTACACTATAATGATCTGAGATGCCCCAATAAAATCCTCAAGAAATTGAGGATTTTATTCACTAAGGCAGTTATCTTCTGTTGTTTTTACGTCTTGTACTTATAATATTGAAAAGTTTCGCAACATCCTTCAAATGGATCTCGAAATCTTCATAATACTCATTCAGAGAATGAAGGGTAATAATCCCTCTCTCCACATCATGGTTAATGATTCGCTTTACCAAAATCCCTTTCTCTTTGTGAACGATTACAAAATCCCACTTATCATAATGGAGTTTACTCATCCAGTAATCCTGTCTGATGTTTCTGCATAAGATAATATCACCTTCCAGATAGCTTTCGTATGATCCGTTATCCATACTATCTCCTTTTACTTCAAAACACATGTATTCACCTCTGTGCTCTACATCGTCCGTAAAAGGAATTGTGGGTAAGCTTTCTATATACTCTTCATCAGCAAAATTACTCAGATAGCCAGCTTGTGCGTATTGATTTGCTAATGGAACGTGCATGATCTTTAAATCTGAAAAAACAACCGGAGACGCACTGTCATCATTGAGTTCCTGTTGTTTTAACAGATTGGTGACAAAGTAAGCCGTCGTTTCAGGTATTTTTCGTTCGCCTTTTTCCCAATATTGCACGGCTCTGGTGCCTACTCCTATAGATTTTGCTATATCAGCCTGCTTCATGTTTAGTTTCTTTCTGATTTCTTTGAATTCTAAATAGTTCATTTTGATATGTTTATAGTTATTTGTAAAAAAAAAACGAATAATTTGTTCGTTTTTATTTTGAAAAACGAACAATGTTCGTATATTTGTTTCGTCGTTAAGATGGAACAGTACAAATGTACAAAATTATATTTAAAATTTAATATTTTTTTAATATTTTAAAATGTTACTTTTTGTTTATAATTAAATGTAATTAAGCAAGTTGTGAGTTTATTTCGTGAGTAATCTATTTAAAATATAGAGAGTTTCTTTTTTTG
Source organism: Chryseobacterium sp. KCF3-3 (assembly GCF_045865955.1). Taxonomy (NCBI): domain Bacteria; kingdom Pseudomonadati; phylum Bacteroidota; class Flavobacteriia; order Flavobacteriales; family Weeksellaceae; genus Chryseobacterium; species Chryseobacterium sp. KCF3-3. The sequence continues at coordinate 5,457,269 of NZ_AP035792.1, read as the reverse complement.
TTTTATCCAGAGCTAGTAGGGATAGGGAAAATTTTAAATACTCTTTAAGGTGTAAAAAGTGCGTTTTATTGTATTGTTTTATTTGTGTTTTGTTCGTTTTTTAATTGTTCCGCTAATGACAAAAATGCGTTTATTTTTGATAAATATCTGAATAAAGCAATCATTTTGCTCTTTGTTTTTTCCTGAAAATAAAAAAACAAGTCCAACATGTAGAATAACATTACTGCTCAACATATAAAATATCGATTAATTATAGTTGTCAGTAAAGTTGCTAATACATCCTGAGAGGGCAAATGAAATTTAAAATAAAGAAGTCAGGGTAAGATTTTTATTGATAAATACCTGGTACCGGCTTCTAAAAAAACAAAATTAATTGAATTAGACATCTTTTTAGAAGGCGGAATATTCGTCTTTAGGGATTCTTATGACTTTATCAAACAGTCAACAGGTAAGATGAGAAAACCTGTCTGATTCAAAAAAAAATTTTAACCAAAAAAACTTTTAACCATAGAATATGAAACGTAGTAAAGAATTAGTCGAAAAAAGAAAAGATTTTGTCATTGATTATGTAAAACGTAATCAGGATAAACAGATGAAAGTGATTGTCAACGAGCTGATGGAAATGTTATTTTTGTCTGAAAGAACAATATATAATATCATTCTTCAGCCATAGTATAGGTCACGGAAGAAAGCTCAATCCTTACCATTTAATATTGTAATGTGAATATCAGTAAGATAATGTTTGTAGATAGTGTGTATTCATAATTCATTTCTTGAAATTATTCATTCTAAAAAGATAAAAAAGGATTCAAAGCTATTGCTAAATCCTCAACAGCCTCATACATAAGATTAAAAGGCTGCTCTGATATCTTTCTCAAATTTAAATTATAGGTAAAATATTAAGGTGAAAAACGGTTTTTGCTTTGTCGTTCTGTTTTTTTAATTGAAACATGAATTGTAAAAGTAAACCGTTTGGCCTTAGTGTATTGGAAGAGAAATCAATTTAAAAAAACTAAAAAAGCAATTATTCATTTAACAAAATTCTAGTAACCATGAAAAAAAAAGAAAAGAAAAAAAAGAAAAAAGATAAGGAAAAACTGAAGAAGCCAGGTAGAGATATCAGTGATATTATTGACGAGTTAGCGTATGCGGATGAGAGCGATAATATCATGAAAATCAGAAAGTTTTTAGATGATATGTACATCCTGTCTCAGGAATAATCAAACATCTGAAAATGGTTTGAAAATTAAACATTTTAATAAATAATAGAGAAGAAAAAGAATGAATTTGGATAGTATAAAAGCCCTTTTGATCGGAACTGCAATAGCTTTTTCAGGAGGATTACTGAGGGTACTGGTCTCCATACAGAATAAAGAGAAAAAACAACCATGGGAGCATTTTATCACATTGGTAATCGTAGTCATCGTAGGCTTTACAATGAGCTATTTAATGAACAGAGCTGAGTTGCATGATAAATGGTATTCAACAGGGATATTATTTGTGCTTGGCTACGGCTATGATAAATTCCTGAAAATGATCACGACAAACCTCCCAAACTGGATTGATAAAGCAGTGAATCTTTTTATTGAAAACCGATATGGAGTGAAGACAGACAGAAAGTTTGATGAGGAAGAAGAAAAGAAAGATGATATGAAATAATAAAAAGATTCTGAAACAGTCTTTACCGTAATGACAGAATCAACCACTCTAAAGGAGATATTATCCTGAAAAAGAGTGGATTTAAAACTTAAAAAACCTGAAAATTCAAAAGCAAGAGAAGAAACCAGGAAATGGTTCAGTGTTGCCTGTTTCTCAAAGTCAAATACCATTTCTATTTACTTATGTTCTTAAAGAATCTACCTCCATGGTATGATTTTTTCCAACCCGGCAGGCACCCTATAAGGCACAATACTTTAGTTGTGCCTATAGGTCTTTTAAAACAATATGAAATTAAAAAACTAAGTCAATGAAAGCAGCAAAACCTGTAGAAAAAGACAATAAGGCCCATAAAAACCAGAGCAAAAAGCAAAAGCCGAAAAATCCGGTAGTTGTACCTCTGTCTGAGGTAGATGTGGCCAGTATACAAACACAAAAATCCGGAAATAGAGGCATTACTGCCGGATCAGGAAGCCCTAATGACAGCCTGCTCCACCTCAATGGTACTGTTGCGGGGGTTCATGATTCACGAGACATTTATGGCCAGGGATCAGAAAAAAAATATGGAAAACTCCAGGAGAGTCTGGCGAAAACCGGAGATATCAACCATCCTGACACCAGGAAAATTGAAAAAGGCTATATGTCTACTTTGAATGGCAATCAAATACAAGATTATCATAAACTTAAATCGGGAACCTATCTGCCTAAAACAGTACAGGAACAAGCTGTAGTTTATCAGGAAAGCAAGAGCAATCAGGAAGCAAAAGCGGATACAAAGACGGCAGCGGCAGGAAAAGCCGTTTCCAGGAAATCAGAAGTTGCTGCTGTAGAAAAAACTCAGTCAGTCACTGCAGATAAGGCGATAGAAGTTGATGTTGAAACTAAAACATCTGCAAATGCTACAGACAATCCCGGATTTATAGAATTGAGCGGCCGGATCAGCGCTACAGCTCAGGTGCAGAAACGCCACGAACCTGCAAAAAAATCATCTGAAGATGCACAAGCTGCAGCACCATCACCAGCCAACGAACGTCAGAGTATGGCACAAGCCAGCCAGGTGAATACCATGGATGAACAAAAAGCAGGACTGTTCAAGAAAGAAGATTTTAAAGCTTTGCTAAGTGAAAAAATACATAACATCAGGCTTCCGAAAAATGAAGAGCAGGCAGATGAGTTTGAGAAACACAACAATATACAGGAAGTCAATCAAAAAGCAGTAGGCGATGTTAAAAAAGAAAAGAATCTGGCATCTAATGATATTGCTTCTGCAACAGCTGCACAACCTAATACTGCCGCACAGCCTGTTCGTGCCGTTGCAAAAATGCCAACACAAAATGTAGGGATTGCTCCGGGAACACCCAATGTAGCGAAAGCGATGCCGGTGAAAAGAAATGCAGAAAGCGTAGAACAGCCTATTAAGGAGCAAACAGCAAGCATCGACAGTGAAATGAAAGCCAATGGGGTCACCGATACGATGTTGGCAAAATCTAATGAGCCTACGTTTACAGATGCTTTGTCACAAAAGAATAAAGCCAAAACCCAAAGCGCTGCAGCAACTCAACAGTTCAGAACCAACGAAAATAAAGAGCTGTCTAAAACCCGTAATGAAGCCCAAACACAGGCGGCACATCACATTAGCGGTATGCATGGTGCAAGAAAAGGCGGACTAGGTAATGTACATGGTGAACAAAAGCAGACCTCAGGCAAAGACAGCCAAAAACGAAAAGAAATTGCCGATCACATTAATGGTATTTATCTTACTTCTAAAACTGATGTGGATGGTATTTTAAATAACCTGGACAAATCGGTGGCAGAAAAATTTGATAATGGCAGCAGAGAAGCTAAAAAAGCATTTGAAGCCCATGTTGATAAAGAAATGAAAGCTTATAAAAAGAAGCGTTATGGAGATGCCTATGCAAAATACGGAGCTTTAGTTGCAGCTGGGAAATGGTTATGGGACAAAGCTACAGGTCTGCCTAAGGAGGTCAATAAATTTTTTGATAGTGGTAAGGACCTGTATATTAAAGTCATGGATAAATTTATTGACCAAATTGCAACCCATGTTACCACGCAGCTTAATGCAGCCAAAACCAGAATTGCTAAAGGTAAAAAAGAGGTACAGACTTATGTCAGCAGCTTATCACCAAGTTTAAGAAAAATTGGAAAAGATGCTATTGCAGAGATCCAAAGCAAATTCAATGCATTGGAAGATAGTGTAAACAGTAAAAAGGATGCATTAATTGATGTATTGGCTAAAAAATACGCAGACAATATAACAAGTATTGATGCCAGAATTTCAGACTTAAAAACACAAAATAGCGGATGGGTTAATCAGGCTCTTGAGGTACTTAAAACCAGCGTGTTTGCTATTATTATTGAAATTAAAAATACGCTTACCAATTTATTATCCGGTGTTATCAGTGCTATTCAGGCAATCATCATGGATCCGATTGGGTTTTTCAAAAATCTTATTGCCGGAGTTTCGCAAGGGTTTACCAATTTCGGAAACAACATCTGGACCCATCTTAAAACCGGCTTCTTTGGATGGTTAACCGGAGCGATGAAAGATATTTCTATTACGATGCCGGAAGATGTATTCTCATTAAAAGGAATTTTCTCCATCACAACACAGGTGCTTGGTTTAACATGGAGCGGCATTAGAGCCATCGGTTCTAAAGTGATAGGAGAACCTGTAATGAAAGTTCTTGAAACAAGCTTTGAAATGGTACAGATTGTTCGTAAAGAAGGTGTTGCCGGACTTTGGGAGCATTTGAAAGATCAGTTTGCGGACCTTAAAGCTACGGTAATGGATGCTATTATGGACATTATCCAGACACAGGTAATTCAAGCGGGTATTAAATGGGTGATGGGATTATTGACTCCCGTAGGAGCATTTATAAAAGCGGCAATGGCGATTATAGATGTTGTGAAATTCTTCATCCAGCGGGCTGCACAAATCATGGAACTGGTAAAAGCCTTTACCGATAGTATAAAAGCAATTGCCAGCGGAAATGTAGGAGCAGTGGCCAAATCGATAGAAAATGCATTGGGAAGAGCTATTCCTGTACTGATAGGTTTCTTAGCTTCCTTATTGGGAATTGGCGGTTTAGCAGATAAAGTTGTTGGAGTAATACGTAAAATACGTGAGCGTATTGTGAAAGCGATTACTAAGTTCTGGACTGTTGTGAAAATAAAAGGTGGTAAACTACTAAACAAACTAGGCATTAGTAAGAAAGGAAAAGATGATGGAAAGGATAAGAAAGGGATGACCAAAAATGATAAAAAACTTGAAGATAGTGAAGTTGGAGAAACCATTTATTTTTCTGCTGAGGGAGAGAATCATAGACTCTGGATTAGTACAAAAGGTAATAATGTTGAAGTAATGGTAGCGAGTACGCCTTTGAGTGTACCCGAAAGGCTAGAAGAATGGAGTAAGCAATTGAAATCTTTACCAAAAGAAGAGCAGGCAAAAGCAGAATCCTTATTGATGAAGGCTAAGGGTCAGTATGTTGATCTTCATAGTGATGCAAAAGAAACAGATAAGGAGTTTAATAAAATTAAAAAGCAAAATTCTTCCAATGGAGATGCTGAAAAAGCTGAGAAATTAGATGATAATGTAGAAAATAAAGAAAAAAAACTCTCCAGTACTCTGCAGCAATTATTTAGTATATTTGGAGAAGGGAATGAGCTGAAATATAGTATCAAAAAACTAATGTTTGTACAAAATGGAAAAGTTGATATTAAAGATGGAAAATATTCTCATTATTTTAAAAAACAATTGTCTAGCATAGAAAATACAATTTTGAAAATAGATGGTAGTACTGAAGGTGGGAGAACAAATATAAGAGATGCTGTAAAAGATATAAGAGGGGGAGAAAAATGGAGAACTCAGCATGGTGTTATTTATTCGCCATTTGTAGGAGAATATCAAGGAGCTTTAAGTGAAATGAGAAAAAATGTGCAGGGAGAATATGTTATAACTACTGAAACCGGAGGTTCATTACTAGGAGATGCACTTACTAAAGGTAGGGATATTGAAAATAAGAAAATGCTTAAAACAGAACCTGAACCTCTTCTTGATGATAATGGTATTCAAAAAAAGACAAACAAAGGTCAATTAAGATTTAAAACTCATAAAACACAACAACCAGAAGATATAGTGAAATATATTCATCAGGTGATGAAGGATCAGAAAGAGAAAGCAGTAACTATAGACATTGTAGAAACAATGGTTTCTGGGAGTTCAGTAAACGGTATTATTAATAATGGTATTTCAAAATTATTGAATGACAATGAATACCCTAACCTTAAAATTAAATTCCATTTAATGCAGGAAATATTGGGGAAAGATGAGGATGAAGCAGTGAATAGTGTTGTAAACAATCGGGATAAAAAAATTGTAGAAGCGGATAAAGTAATATTGCATTTTAATAAAACCCGTTATATATTGGGAGAAGATGTCGATCCACAATCACAGTACAACCACAATGAGCCGGTAATTATTTTTAAAGGTTCAGATAAAACATTAACAGCTTACAGTATTATACCGCAAGATGGGACGTCTACAAGAAGTATTATTATAGCATTAGCTCAAGGTGAGTTTAATGGAAAGTTACCTAATGTATTATAAATTAAAAAATAAAAGACCATGAGAATAGGCCAGATAGAAATTGATTTGGATGATTTACAGTATCATTTAACTACAGATGAATTAGAAATAGTCCATTTATATTTAAATGGAAATAAAAATAAAGAAACGATAAGACAATTAATAGAAATTATATCAGAAAGTGAATTGACTCTTTTTACAGAAGAAGATTTTTCGGTATCTTATTTATATAATGGCTGCGAATATAACTCTGTATCAGAAATGCAGTTGCAGGAATTTATAAAGCATAAAGTAATAGATCCATCTAAGGAAGTATCACCAAGTTATTATTCGAACTTTCTTTATATGGATGGTAAATGTATAGATCCAATAACAAAAAAAGAATCTATTGATGCTGGATTCTATGCTTGTTTAATAGAATTCTCTCATCATAGCATGATGACTTATTATATTTTTAAATGGTCTCATCATGACAACTATGGCTTTGAAATAGAAGATTAGTCTTTAAAAACGAAACCCACAAGGTTTCGTTTTTGTTTATTCGAGGTAGTATCTCACTAACTGTGTAAGTTAAAAAGTTATTCTGGAAAATTTTGAGCCCTTATAGCTCAAAAAATTTTACGGAAATAACTTTTTATTATTTTTAACCATTACATAGTTATGATGGACAAAGAAGAATTATTAAACAACAAGGATTTTTACAAGTCCTTTAAAAATGGAGAAGACTTAACTTCTTTCTTCAAAGAAATGCACAAGCGAGCTATAGAGCATATGCTTGATGCAGAATTGGACTCTCATTTGGATAATGATAAACATCAGAAATCTGCCACTGGAAATTACCGTAACGGTCACGGGACTAAAAAGATAAAATCCTCATTTGGCGAATCTGAAATTAAAGTTCCCAGAGATAGAGGAGGTAGTTTTGAACCAGCATTGGTTCCAAAGAGACATAATATTATCGATGGTTTGGAGAATATTATCATATCATTTTATGCTAAGGGAATGAGTGTAAGTGATATTGAAGAACAAATTAAAGAAATGTATGATTTTGATGTTTCTACCTCTACCATCTCACGAATCACCAATGCGGTTGCCAGTGAAGTTGTTAGCTGGCAGAACCGCCCGCTTGAAGATTTGTATCTCATTGTCTGGATGGATGGGATTGTTTTCAAGGTAAGGGAAAATTCCAAAGTCATTAATAAAACCGTTTATCTGGCTGTTGGATTAAACCGTGACGGGAGAAAGGAGGTCTTGGGAATGTGGCTTGGAAAAAATGAAAGTTCAGCCTTCTGGATGAGTGTTCTCACGGATTTAAAAGCCCGTGGTGTGGAGGATATTCTCATCACTGCTACCGATAACTTAAACGGATTTACCCAAACAATCCGTTCCGTCTTTCCTGAATCTCAAACCCAAATTTGCGTTGTCCATCAAATAAGAAATGCCTGCAAATATGTGGTCTGGAGGGACAGAAAAGAATTTTCTGCCGATATGAAGCATATTTACACCGCTCCAACAAAACAAGCGGCTCAAGCAGCTCTCAATGATTTTGCAGATAAATGGGAAAGCAAATATTCTTATGCTATACAATCCTGGCGAAACAATTGGGATGAACTCACTGTATTTTTTGAATTTCCTCTCGAGATACGAAAAATCATTTACACCACAAATTTAATTGAAAATCTCAACGGCAAAATCAGAAAATACACCAAAAATAAAATGTCTTTTCCTACTGATGATGCTGTAATGAAATCAGTTTATTTGGCATTAAAAGAAGCTACTAAAAAATGGACAATGCCTATACAGAATTGGGGTATTGTCCTCAACCAATTTATGCTTATTTTTGAGAAAAGGCTCAGATTATAAAATCTAAGCCCTGACTTTTTAACTTACACACTTTACGGGATAGTGTCTTATTCGATTAAAGTATTAATATATATTCCCCTGCTACCGCACGAATCCTTTCGTGCGGTTTTATTTTCAATCATTTATCTACAAGTTTTTATCTTTATAAAAGAATAATCAATACTTTTGAATACATCAAATAACCAAAGTTAACAACTCATTAAAATATTGAATATGAAAAAAACACTCTTCTTTTGTTCCCTTCTCTTCAGTCTTTCTTTAGGTGCTCAAACTATAGAATCCGGAAGCCACAGTACCACAGGGTATATCAAAAATGACGGAACCATAGAAAACAGCAGTCATTCCACCGTGGGATACATTAAAAATGATGGGACTATTGAAAATAAAAGCCGCAGTACTATTGGTTACATCAAAAGTGACGGAACTATTGAAAATAAGAGCCGTTCTACGGTAGGGTATGTAAAAAAAGATGGTACTGTAGAAAACAGCAGTCATTCCACTATTGGTTATATCAAAGATGATGGAACGGTAGAAAGCAGCAGCCATAGCACTATCGGGTATGCAAAAGGAATCAAAAAAGAGTGGGCTGCGGTAGTATATTTCTTCTTTAAGCTGGATTAATCATCAACTCTGCGAAAAGAAATTAACGTTAAGTATAGAAGCTAAAAAGGCTCGGATTATAAGATCCGGGCCTTTTTTATTCCTGAAAAGCAGAGGGTACTGCAACTACAGAATAGCGGGGCCAAAAAACTTTCACAGGAACAAAAAAAGTATGAATTTTGGGCAATGAAATGTAAGAAGTCATCATCCTGCTTCTTACAATTAAACGGTGCTGCAACTACAGCGTAACGAGACTAAAACCCCTTTTCCAGGGATAGAAAAAGGATGAGTTCAGAACTTTAAAACATAACATAAATTATCATTGAAACCAAAGTGTAATGATGCCCAGAAGCATAAATTATAAAGAAGTATTATGGAGGAAAATAAACTAACAACCAGAGACCAGTTAAAAAACTATTTTGAAACAGGAAAATATCCCACACAAAGCCAATTTGAAGATCTGATAGATTCCTTAAGGCTTAGAGAAGATGTCCTTACCAAAAGAGAACTGGCCATTTTTGCCAATAGTTTGGCAGCTATTGATAACTCATACGTTAATTTTTCAACAAATAATGTCGGAAATCTAAAATTTTCAATCGTGGTAAGCACAAATGATGAACCGGATCAGGTGATCTCATCTGTTGATTTCAAAAGCTTTTTAGATAAACGTTATTTTGTAGGGAGTGCACCTTATACAATAAAAGTGAAAGAAATCTTTGAAGGTGATTTGAAAGAAACGGAATATTATAGTTTGGCTTATCAATTAGATCAGACCTACACTGTTTATAGACTGTTCGGGAATAATCTGAAGACAATTCCCGTTGGATTTGACTTTGGAGAGCTGGAAGGTATTGGGTTACCTATACAACTTTCGAAAGGAGGTTTTGGAAGAAAAATAAACATTTTAAACACCAGTGTTAAGTTCGTTAATAAAACCGAAGTGCCTATCCAGTATAGAATAGAAAGCGCGGGATGGAATGATCCATATAGATCTGAAGATACAGTTACGGATCATTATGACCTGGAAGATTCTTTGAGTTTCTATTATAGAGCAGACCTTACGAAAGCCAGTCAATCCATTAAATGTGAAATCTTTAATGCTGAAAATGACACCCTTTTGGCAACCGGTTATTTACCCGCAGGACAAAACCAGATTTCTTTGAATGGCGGCCAGGTTAATGGAGTCAGAAATATAAGAATCGAATGCAGCTATTCTGAAAATGTAAAATAGTGAAAGCTAAAAAAGATGAGTTTCGAACTCCAGACTGAGCATCCATAGAAATGAAAACCAAAGAACAATAAAATATAATGGAAGAAAATAAATTGACCCCAAGAGAAGAATTAAAAACCTATTTCAAAACCGGTGAATATCCCACCCAAAATCAATTTTCTGATTTGATAGATTCATACTGGCATAAAGATGAAGTGATGGATTTGAAAGCTATAAATGGCTTACAAGATTCTTTAGATAATAAATTGGATAAAGAAGTTGAAAAAACTCTTTTAAAAGCCGTAAATGATGCAGTAGCCAGTACAAAATCAATTGTCAAAGGAGAAGCATTTCCCAACAGTTCACCAACAATATGGATGCCGGGTGAACCGGACCTTTACGAAAAATGGGAAGCCAGGACAGTAGGTACTTATATCAATTTTAAAAATATTTCCGGTGTACCTATTGAAGTTACAACTGCAGATTTGGATGAACAATTAGTATTTCTGAATGTTAGTAATGGAGTAACGAAAAAAGACTTTGTGGCTGTTCCGGGAGTAAATGTAGCATTAGAATTTGACTCTGATAATAATATTGACGCTCAGGGAGGTAAACAAATCAATAGTTGGCTGGTCAATAAGGTAAAAGGAGGAGAATCTGATGAGGTAAGAAAATCAGTAGAAGAGGTAGGTGGCTTTTATAAAAACATTGGAGTTGAATTGGCAGGAACTTCTCCTGATGGAATACAAGCTGGCTTATACAATATTAAATCAAATACGACAGCAGTTTCAGATTCAAATAAATTTTTAACAAAAGCAAATATAAGACTTGCAGTAGCAGGTAATTTAAAGTTTTGTATCGGACGCTATGATGGTACAAAATTTATTATGCGTTGGGAAAGTGAAGAGAAATCAGGGGTTGCCGGTTGGAACAATTTTGATTTTACAAGCCAGAAAATTAAAATCAATACCGGAGAAATGGCTGCTGTTGTCTGTTTACCAACTACATCAGCTCAAATATTTTATGGAGATCCGGGTGCTGCAGGAAATAGATTTGTTCAATATAGCACTACTTCAGGAGGAGTACAGGCAGGTGTAGGAAGTTATTATGCTCTGTGGTTTGAGCTTTCGGATATTAATGAAACTACTCTGCAAAGTGAATCCGTTTTCAATCTTTCTAAATCAGTTAGTAAAATTGTAGAAGATTATTCTCAGAATGGCTATACAGGTGTTGAGGTTGGAAAAGGAGAATCTGGTGTTTCTGCAGATTCTGATGGTATAGAAGGATACGCAATTAATAAATTAGAGCTTGAAAATTCCCATATATTAGAAAAAATTGAAATCAGAACAGTTACTGCGGGGGATTATCAAATAGTAACCGGATTTTTGGACCAGGCCGGAAAGTTTATTGAAACAAATGTAATAAGGAAAACTTTAAATGCCGGGTTAAATGTTGTTACAATTGATCCGGTAATACTTGCGAAAGGAGAGTATGTGGGGTTAAAATTTCCTTCAAAATTTCCTGTGAATAATACACCTGCAATAGCAAATCTATGGGCTGCTGATAATTACACCGGAGTGCTGACGCAAGTATCAGGGAAATCACTTCCAATGAAGTTATACCTTAAAGAATATATTGAAAGCCCTATATCTACAAAATCAGATTTATCTTCTATCAATTCATCAATTGCAGGATTACAACAGAATTTTACTTTTAACGGGAAAAAAGTATCCTTATTATTTAATCCGGATGGCTCTGTGACATGGGATTATGTGGCGGGATATTCAAATATACTTCATTTAGGAAATTCAATCGCCAGGCATCCGGTTCTTTCTTATTGGTGGGGGAGCTGGGGAATGGCTGCATCTGAGAAGAGTAAAGATTATGTACATCGTTTTTTAGAAAAAATGAAGGTTTTTAAACCTGCTGCAACAACTGATGTGTTAAATATTGCCGGATGGGAAACTTCTCCTTCTACATGGGATAAATCTCAATTAGATACTTATTTGTCAGGAAAAGATTTGATTTGTGTAAGACTGGGTGAAAATGCAGTTTTTTCTGGAACATTTAAATCAGAGTATTCAGCATTGATTAATTATATAAAAATAAAAAATCCAACAGCTAAAATAATTATTGGAGGTGTATTCTGGGCAGATGTTAATAAAGACTCTGCAATGTCTCAGGTAGCCACAGAGAATAACTTAACCTTTGTTAAAATATCTCATCTTGATATTCCTGCAAACAGATCCTATATGGGAGCACAGGTTAAAGGTGACGATGGTCAGTGGCATACTGTTAATAATTCAGGTGTAGCAATTCATCCCGGTGATTTGGGAATGGAGGCTATTGCATCCGAAATGTTCAATGCTCTGGGGCTTTAAAGAAATAACACTTACTGCAACTACTGAATAGAGCGTTCAAAAAACTTTCCCGAAAAGAGAAAAAAGATGAACTTCGGTTTTGAAATCAGGTAACCCATCATCCGATTATTAAAACCAAGCGGTACTGCAGAATAGAGAAACTTTAAAATTTTAAAGGAATTAAAGAGGATGAATCCCAATTTTTAAAAACATAACAAAAATAATCATTGAGCCCAAAGGCAATTCAATTGTAAAGAATAATAAAATATAATGGAAGAAAATAAATTAACCCCAAGAGAAGAATTAAAAACCTATTTCGAAACAGGTAAACATCCAACGCAAGGCCAGTTTTCGGAATTGATAGATTCTTTAAGGCATAAAGAAGATGTCCTAAACAAAAAAGAAATGCTAATCTTTGCTAATAATCTGGCAACTATTGATAGTGCATTTATTTACTATTTTGCAAATAGTGTTGGAGATTTAGAAATCCAGGTTGCTGTAACTTCACCGGATGAAGAAGATCAGCTGATCACCCTAAGAGATTCTACAAAAGTAGGTGTAGTGAGACAATACTTATTTGGAAGCGCACCTTATACGGTTAAAATAAAAAAAATATCAGAAGGGAATTTAGGAGAAACCGAATACTATAGTTTTGGGTATCAGTTAAGTGAGAGCTATTATGTTCGTAGGTTATTCGGAAACAATCTGAATACTCTTCCTGATGGTTTTGATTTTGGAGAATTGAAGAATGGCAGACTACCCATTGAAATTACTAAAATGGATAATAATGCAAGAATCAATATTGTAAATACAAGTATTAAGTTTATAAACAGAACTGAAGTGCCTATCCAATATAGAGCATACTCACAATATTGGGGTAATGAACATGGAGATAAAGATACTATTACCGATCATTATGATGCATGGGACTTTTTGTACATTGCTTATAATGCCAATCTTCAAGCAATCACTCAGAACATACAGTGCGATTTGTATGATGCGGATACTAACACTCTTGTAGCCTCAGGATATTTGTATGCCGGGCAAAGTCAGGAAAATTGGTGGGGTGGCCAGGTCGATAAAGTCAGAAATGTTAGGATTGAGTGTAACTATGCTTTTAAATAATAATGAATGGTTTTAAAACAAAGTTACTGCAACTACAGTACAGATAGGGCAGAAAACTTTTATAAGAACAAAAAAGGGATTAATTTTGAACTGTACACAACAACATAGTAATTACTATTATGTAACACAACAAGCCGCATCCTATCCCTATAAAAGATCTTGAGATCATAAGTCGGCAGAGAAGTAATCCATTACATTCTCATTACTAAAAATACTACCTCAATCGGAGAGACTCTCATTGGCAGGACACCTTTTAGCACCTGAAGTCCCGGAATTTTCTGATGTATAAGCATTAGAATCTCCTCCTGGAAGCAGAATGGCTGATCTTCGGATCTCTTGTTCTCTTTCAAACGCAGATTGATTCTTTAAAAAGAAGGACTCCAATGAAGGAGCTACTTTCCAAAAACAGCTGCTGTGTTGGCTGTGGAGAGATACTCGAATGTGGGCAACTTTCCGGTTGAGGTTTCTTGAAATAACGACAAGATAAGTGTGAATGTATCCTAAAAATGAAAAGGATGCAGTACACCGGATCTTAAAAAAGATAAAAACCAATGGAGTCAGAACAATTACAAAAATTATTTACTCATTTAGAAAAGGTTATTACATGGCGTATCAACAATCCTTCAGAGGATTTTAATGTAGGAGCCCCTGAATTTAATACTAATAACCATGAGAATTTTCAATTAGGAGATTATATTTCAGGGAAAGAGCTTGCCCATCAGGAAGTTGTGATTCTTTTAATCGCTTTATTGCCACGATTAGATCCATCATTACTGAAACGCATTTATCTGGAGCATCCGGGGAGTGCGCTGTTTGACTTCTGTTCAACCAACGATAGCGGCAGGCTCTTTTACCCTACAATTCAGGCTGTTCAATACGTTTTGGGAGGGGATAGTATTTCAGAAAGATTAAAATCACTGGATTATTTCGGGCCGAATTCGGTTTTGAGCCAGGAAGAACTCATTGTTTTTTCAGGTTCAGCCCATGAACATGCATCAATGAACAGTCAGATCAATATTCATGAAGAAGCTTTTAATAAGATCATGTTTGGCCTGGAATTATTACCGAAAATGAGCAATGATTTTCCGGCAGAACAAATACTTACCCATCGATCATGGACGGATTTGATTCTTCCTCAAACGACGTTACAGGAGCTTAAAAGTATTGAAGCCTGGTACAATAGCAGCCAGATTCTGATGGAAGATTGGAATATGCAGACCAAACTTAAACCAGGGTTCAGAGTGTTGTTTCATGGAGAGCCGGGAACAGGAAAAACTCTTGCGGCCAGCCTTTTAGGGAAATACACCCAACGTCCTGTTTTCAGAGTGGATGTTTCTATGCTGGTCTCAAAGTACATCGGAGAAACAGAAAAACAATTAGCTAAACTGTTCAACAAAGCAGAAAATAAAAACTGGATTTTATTCTTTGATGAAGCAGATGCTATTTTCGGAAAACGAACCTCTGTAAAAGATGCCCATGACAAATATGCCAATCAGGAAGTTTCTTATTTGCTGCAACGCATAGAGACATTTTCAGGGCTTATTATTCTGGCCTCCAACTTTAAAAATAATATGGATAAAGCCTTTACGCGACGCTTTCATAGCTGCATACAATTCAATAATCCAAAGCATGAAGAGCGTCTGCGTATCTGGCAGCAAAATTTACCCGAACAATTACAACTTGAAGATATTGATCTGGAACAAATTGCTCAACGATATGAATTAACAGGTTCCAATATTATGAATATCATACAGGATGTAAGTTTAAAAACAATTGCATTAAAGGAATCTGGTTTCAAAGTAAGCTTAGACATGTTGCTGGATAGCATCAAAAAAGAATACGTAAAAGAAGATAAAATCTTTATGTAAGAATTTGAATACCATTTGGATTTCCTGGAATTGAAGAATTCAAGATAAGCCTTTTCAATTTTTAAAACTAAAACTCATGAAAACAAAAATTCTGTTATTGCTCATCTTGAGCAGTCTCATGTTGGGCTGCCGGAGTAAACACAAAATTACAACCACTTATAAAGAAAATACAACAAAGACAGAAGAAATAAAAGCTGATTCTTTAATCCTTCAAACCTCACAGTCCACTCAAAGTCTATCAGATGAGGTGTCAGTGAAGGAAGAGAAAAATGAAATATCCGGTGAGCTGTTGATTAAAGGAAAATCGGATGCATCTAATCCCTTTGTTTTCCATAATGTGGTGGGACGTGATACCCTTCAACGTATTTCCATCGTGGGAAATGCAGAATATTCTATCAGCAGCTATTATGCAAAGGCCAACCATGAAAAATCAGAGGTTAAAAAAGAAGAAACTAACCATGTTATCCAGGATTTAACCCAGAAAACAAGTTCAAAAGAAACGGTCAAAGAAGTAGCTTCAAAAGTCTCTGAAGAAACCAGGAAAATTCAAACAGATGGATTGGAGATCCTGGCCTGGATTTTCATTACGATTATTGGAATCACTTTAATACTCATCTTTTTCACCTACAAATATTTTAAGACATGAAAACATCACAAAAGGGAATCAATCTGATTGTATCATTTGAAGGTTTCAGTTCAAAGCCTTATCTGGATTCTGCAGGAATTCCGACAATAGGATATGGCAACACGTACTATCCGGGAGGAAAAAAAGTAACCATGAAAGATCCTGCCATCACTAAAGAAAAAGGAATAGAGCTATTTTCATCTGTTTTACCAACTTATGAAAAAATCGTCAACAGTAAAATTAAACTGAATCTTACTCAGAATCAATTTGATGCTCTTGTCTCACACACTTACAATACCGGAGGATCAGACGGACTATTTTCTTTGATTAATAAAAAAGCAGAAGAGCAGGCCATCAGAAATTGGTTTACCACGAAATATATTACGGCTGCCGGGAAAACATTAAACGGACTCATCCGCAGAAGAAAGGCTGAAGCTGATCTGTTCTTTTCTAAATAAACAATTTCCACCTAATACTGGGAACTTTAAACCATCTGTTATTCTTGGAAATATATCTCCAAAGTCAGGTGTAGACTACTTTGTTCCGGCTTCAAACTGCTCATACAGTTCAAATTTCAGAAAAAGATGTTATAGCATCATTGTAATATTTTGAGATCGCAAAAGTGGAATCAGCTTCATTGATTCTTTCTGAGTGAATGCCTAGTCGTATAGCTTCCTCTGCAAGTATATGGACTTTTTCGCTCCTTTAAAATGCCACGCCATAGAAATAATCTTCAAGCCTCTCCCAATTATCAATTTTATCAAAACTAATTATCAATTATCAAATGAGTACACCATTACATACAATTTTCAGTTGGTTTGAAACTGGAGATTTTCCAACAGAAACCCAGTTTAAAGACACGTTTTTATCTTTTTATCATAAAGATGACTTAATCCCTATGAAAGGTATTGAAGGATTTGAAGAAATCTTTCAATTATTTGCCAGTGCGGAAGCATTTCAACAACACTTACAAGACCCAAAGGCTCATTCGGAATATCTGGCTTTATTGAATGCCGGCAATCTGACCTCGGCTCATGTTGACAGCTGGAAAAGCAAACTTGGAATAAGCAATGTTGCTACAGTTGACAGTTCTGATCAATTGGGGAATGTGTACACTAAAATACAGGTAAATAGCTTTGTGGATGCATTGAAAGACGCTGATAAAGACTTAGCCCTGAAAATAGAAAATATTAGGAAGATACTATTGTCTAATGATCTGTCTTTAGATGAACTTCAGGAAATAGTAAACTTCATTAAAAAAAACCGTGATGATATTGAAGCTTTAAAAGCTCTTCCCATAGGAGAATCAAGTGAAGATAAAGTAAAGCTGTTATTGGACTACGATTGGCTAAGCAGTCCGAAAAATCAACAGGAATTTAATAAGCAGATCTATGATAAGGTTTTGCTGATCTCACAGACAGCTGGAAGTGCAGTAGTGCAGATTACCGGAAGTGCAGTATTTCCCAATACCCTTGAAACGGAAAATGTGATCATTCAGGCCCGGGACAGTGTTACCGGAAAAAAAATAAATATTGACGATTATGCAACCAACCAAACCATCGAGATCAAGATGTTAGGTGACCTTGCTAATCCGATTAACATTCTCATTTTAAAAGTTAAACCATAAAAAAATAAAAAACTATGAATAACAACGCAGTAATCAGTAATAACGCAAATCAGGATAATTTTTTCGGGGAACTGCAACGTACCCGTTTTCAACAATTTACTTCATTTCCCAGTACGGATAATGTTCCTGCAGGTTGGGTAATTGATTATAATGGTCAGTTGCATCAATGGAACGGAACCGAATGGATTAATTTGGCCGAAAATTATGTACATCCGGATTATCCGCTGACTAATAATCCATTTCAGACCAATCAGACAAGCGGGCTTCTGTTGCTAAGTCAGATACTGACCAATAGTTCAGGGCATGTTATTAAAGTAGCAGGTCGAAATCTTACCAATGCAGATATTGTTTCTATTGTTGTGAATGATGCGATTCAGTCAGGAACCTTTACATGGTCATCCTATAAGATTAAAACTTATGTTGAAAACTTCATAGGGCAAAGCCTTACAGGAGCACTGATCTATCAGCCGGGAGGTTATATTCCTTCTACTGTTGAAGGTTCAATGACGATGCCATCACCTGCTACAGCAGCGGTAATTAAAACAGGAATGGTATGGGTAATTACAGCCAATGGATGGGTGGGCAATGAGCCTGTATCTGTGGGTGACCATCTTATTGCCAATACCGATGATGCTTACAATATCCCTAAAAATTATCAGATTATAGAAAAAGGTATTCCTGATATTGTAGATGCTACAGATTCGGTAAAAGGACTGATCCAAATCGCTACAGATGTTGAAGCTATTGAAGGAGTCAATATTACTAAAGCAATGACTCCAAAATCTACGAAAGCTGTTTTGGATGCAAAAATTAAATCCCAAACATGGCACATCGGAGATGGATCGTCCGTTGCTTTCGCCATCACCCATGGCTGGAATACCCTGAATGTTGATTATATCTGTTATCGTAATACTGATAATAGAAAAATAAATGTAAGCTGTACGGTTATATCAGAAAATGACGTACAAATAGATGTTTTGGCACCGCTTACCCCGAATGAATATAGAATTACTTTAACTGCTAGATTAGACTAATGATTGCTCCTGAATATTTTAACAATCATATCGCTGTAGAAGGCGAGATAATTGTGAAAAGTGTTCCAAACGATGCAGGTTCTGTAATGGTTTGGAATTCTGTAACGAAAAAAATTAGCACACGAACCCATGCGGAAATAGTTTCTGATTTAAATTTAGTAACAACCAATACGTACCAGGATATACCGGTAAGAAAATCCTTCTCAGGAGCTACCGGTAATGCTTATAATGCAGTTGCTTTAGAAGTAAGAGGTAATGGGGTGTCTGATACAATTTACCCTGCAATTTCTTTTCATCAGCCTGGCCTTTATGCTGGTACACTGCAGTATAGGCCAAATGGGTATCACTTTATGAATATCAATGGCAATGCTTTTGATTACGTGAGAGCGGCCGGGTATTATAAAGACGGGTCAGATAATGAAAAATTCCTGACGGGAGGTGGTGGAGATTATGATTCCCGAAGAAAAGAAGACTCCTGGTATCATTCCGGAAGAAACTTCCCACAGGGTACATTAATTGAAACTGATGTAGATTATTCTGTAGACTATGGAGATCAGTTTCTCTTAGAGATTAAAGGTAATATGTATGGCACTGATCAGCCTTTAGACTGTAAGATCCAGGGATATATCTATAACGGTACTATTATTTCTCATAGCGGCTATTCTACATTATATTACTGGAATGGAATTACTGCCTTAAACTTAAATGGTAAACTTTGTTTTTGGTTTGCTCAATTATCTTACTGGCAGGGGTTTGATGTAAAAGTAACGGTTGGATATGGAGGTTTAGACCAGGGAAATAACAGAGTTACTTCAGTGTCGGATCATCCGGATCCGGGAGGCACAAAAAGGGTTCAGATAAACCTTAAACATTTACTTACTAAAGAAGATTTAGTTGCTTCTAATACATTTTGGGAGAAGAAAAATACAGGTGGCTATTGGGCATTAGATTCAGATAGACCTATTGCCGGACTCAATGGAAATAGTGCACAGGTAATGTTATCAGGTGGTTTATTGGCTTCTTCTTCTTATACCGACTCTCAGTTTATTCCTCCTTACGGAATCCATTCAAGAGGTTTTGTACAAACAGATGAAGGTTTTCAAAACAGGTTTTACAAAGTAGATGAAAGAAATAGAATCTGGTCATTTGCTAATGCAGATACTTACGGACTTTCTTATTATCAGGGAAGTGCCAATAGCCTGAATGAAGGTATTGGTTTCCATTTTGGAGATCCGGATCATCCTACCCATTTTCTGGGAAGATCAGGTCAGATTTATTCTAGCGTAGGTATTTATTCTAATTCATTTACTACAGGTAATAAACAGGTTTTAAATTATAGTGGCCCGTCTACATTATATGTAGGAAACCCTACGATTAATACTATTATAGAATCTAATGGCAATGACATAATACATTATAAAAATGGAGTAAATGGAGTGGTCTGGGATGCTCATAATTTAGATCCGTCAGCTTTTGTTAATACATCAACTTTAAATAATTATGTTCCCTATACTGGTGCAGCACAGGATGTGAATCTTGGAACAAAGGATTTAGAATTTGAAGATGGAGGATCTATTAATAAAAGCCAAAATAAAGTAAGAATATTTAATAAAGTTTACCAGGGCTATTATGACGTGGGAGGACATACGGGTATTTTAGCGATTAAAATGCCACAAGCTTCACCAGAGCATGCAATGTTTAGTATTGATATCAATATTTATGGATATGAAAGTCAGTACTTGGGTAAAGTAAATGTCGCTTTCTATAAATATGTATCAGGAACTCTGGTTACTAATGGTTCAAAAGCGATATGGGAAGTAACGGATAATTTTCCTACCACTACTGCAAGGATTGGGATTGGAACTGATGGATATGTCAGTATTTTATTAGGAGAATCAGAGACTTTTTGGAATGGGTATTTCTCATTTGAAGTGGCTAGAGTGGAAGTTAAATACGGAAACTATTATCAGGATTGGAATCTGGGATGGTCTCATGCATTAGAACCTAACCTTGACGTATATCCTACCCATATCATTACTTTACCTTCTGATGTAGTCGCTACAAGAAGTTGGTTAACTAATTTTGCAGACAGCAGCTATATCCCAAAAGCAGTTCAGTTTAATGATAACTTCAATAGTCTTGGAGGGTATTCCAGTTCCGGAGTTTACAGAGCAAATAATAATGCAGGAGGAGTACAGCATTTATATAGTCCTATGCTGCACATGGGTGCTCAGGATACCACAGCACAGTTGCAGATAAAATATAATGATAATAATGCAGATGCAGGAGAATTAGTCTATAGAAGTGGGCATAATGGCAATTGGACACTATGGAGAAAAGCCTGGGATAATGTAAATTTCAAACCGAGCGATTACCAGACGAGAAATACGGATGAAATTATATCGGCAGCAAAATCCTATTATAACAGAATACCTTTCAAACTAAAAAATAGTTCCTATAAATCCTGGTCAATTCAGAAACCTACCAATAACAATTTAATATTGGCACCTTCTGTTACCAATAATGCAGAAGATTGGGACTTAAATAATGGTATAACATTCACTGATGCCGGTCAGGTTTCATCAAAAGGTTTCAATAAAGTTGGGTATAATGATAACTATATCTTAACAGCAGGTGGTGGCCAGAGATTAGCCTCAGATTTTGTATCATCTTCAGACTTAGGGAACTATCTCAGAAAAGATGGCGGTACTATGACAGGTGCTTTTAATATAGAAACTCCGGCTATGTTAGGTAGATGGAAAAGTACTGCACAAACAGGAAATTATCTGACCTGGCAAAAATACGATGGATCTAAAGATATAGCTTATATTGGAGCTGATGGAGATTCTGCCATAGGCGGTGGAGCAGGAGATAGTTTTGCAATGAGAGCTGTCAATGGTGGCGATTTATTATTAAGTTCAGATAGCGGTGTTGTTAAAATTCAAGGGGGTATTCCCTGGACTACTAATAACTTTAATCCCGGAGAATACCTGGCGAAAAGAGGGAACCATCAGGATGCAACTGCAGTAAAAACTGATTACCCTTTAAGCGTTACAGATTGGGCGACAGGTAACGGATTCCCGTCTACTTATGGTAACTCTTTACACATAGCAGGAAATAATACATGGTATCATAGAATAGATTTTCCTTTATTCAGTAATCATTTAGAATATTGGCAGGCTGTTAATACAACAACCATGACGAAAAAAGGGAATATTCCTTTATTGTCAGATGGAGAATCGCTTTGGACGAATAACAATTTTAATCCTGATGCTAAAGTTAATTCTGCGGAAAATGCTCAAACATTAGGATTCTCAAGTGGTTTGTCAGCAGGTGCACCTTACATCTATCATAGAACAGATGGTTATGTATTTCTGGCTACTCAATCTTGGGTGTCATCTAATTTTACGAGCCAGACTCTGTCAATTCAACCTGAAGAGGAAGGTGGTCAATGGATAAATCTTACTAATTCAAACGGAGTCTTTGCTACAAATTACTTTGTTACTTCAAGAGATGGTTCAAGAAACCCGGATACAGTTGTTGCACCTAATGGTAATAGTCGTAGAGTTAGATTTGATTTTATTCAGGCCGGACATGTTGGAGGAACTGGAAATTATGCAGGTGTAATGACTTATGCTCCTTGGGATGGTACCTCTGCATCCACTGGGGATTCTTCATACCAATTAGCTTTTGCCAACCAAACTGAGATCAATGGAGCAGGAATACCTATGCTTAAAATAAGAAAGGGAATTGATGATAAATGGTCCAGTAAGTGGTTTAAATTGTGGAGTGACGCAGATTTCTCCCAAGGTAATATCAATAGCTGGAATTATATGTCTAGTAACGGTGTTATTATAAACCAGCAATTTACCAGTCATACAGGTAATGGATTAATGGTTGCTGATGAATATAATGGCGGAGAATCTGGTATATATAATGAACAGGATGGGTTCTATTTAACTGTTTTGGAAG
Source organism: Chryseobacterium sp. KCF3-3 (assembly GCF_045865955.1). NCBI lineage: Bacteria > Pseudomonadati > Bacteroidota > Flavobacteriia > Flavobacteriales > Weeksellaceae > Chryseobacterium > Chryseobacterium sp. KCF3-3. Next base: position 5,434,720 of record NZ_AP035792.1, on the reverse strand, counting down.
GTGAGTATTATAAATATTCAAGTAAATATAACAGTTGGGAAGGGATTAATTTCCATAGAAAGAGCCATAACATTGGTATAGGTACAGGTGCTAATGATGCCGATAAAGTAACTGTTTCAGGCTCAGTAAAGGCTACTGAAAACTTTAAATCAAAAGATGAAAAGCCTAATACTTTATTTATTCCGGACGGAAGTCTTTCCTATCTTGATGATGAGATTATCAATGAAGACTCTAGAATGAGATTGTCTCATGGCATGATTGAACAGCAGCCAGGAGTTCAATATTATGATTCTGATAATAGAATGCTGGTCATCAGATGTGTTCATGGTGAACAATTTACATTAGGAAAATGTTTCCGGGGTCAGAGAATACTCGTATTAAATGCCAGTGATAGCCATGCACAAGGATTTGACATAAAAAGTGCAGCTTATTCATACAAAATACCACCGTATAGCTCTATCCAATTATTTGCATGGGATGAAAAGACCGTATATAAATATGCAGAAAATAAGATGTATTAAAACTTAAAAATTCCAAAATAAGGAATATATAATTCATATAAAATGGCGTCACTTGTTGTAAAGTGGCGCCATTTGGCTTTTTGTGAAGGAAAAGCTACAATGAATACTGTTACTCGGTATATCCACCATTATCATAATGTATAGGAAATAAAAAGAATGACATCATAGAGTGAAATCTTCAAATGTCTGTATTGTGACGAAGACGAACATATCTTCAAACACTTCTATGGATGATCTGGTTCGGTTGGGGTAAATTAAGCAGGAATTAAGTAACTTATTTTGACCAAATAATTTACTTTAAATATGAATTTTATTATAATTTAAATCTAAAATTATATTGATTGTCTAAATCTTTATTGAAAAGACTAAGAATTGGTTATATATTTTCTTTCATCTTGTAATTATATGAAAAATGAGAGACTTTGTTGTTTCTGAAGTCTGTTTTTGTGAAATGAATTTGAAGCTTAGTTGTAATAAAAAAAAATATTTTATTATTTGCTTCTTAAAAAATGTTAAATTAGTCGCGTTTTAATAAAAACTAATTAATAACTCAAAAAGCGACAATAAGGGAATGAAGAAACTCTCTCTCAGTGCATTTACTATATGCACTGTCCTGAGCATTTATGCCCAGGAAGTGGTATGGCAGAAAGACATCAAATCCTCTACTCAGGATTTTCTTAGCCAGGTTACTACAACAATCGATCAGCAATATCTTATCACGGGAAGCAGTATTCAGGCCAAAAGCCAATCGCTAGCAGCCGGTAGACAAAAGCAGAATAATGGTTATGATTTCCATCTGGTAAAATTGAACCAGTTAGGAGAAGAAGTCTGGGAGAAATACTTTTCAGGATCCAATCATGATTATTTATCAGCTACAGTCACAACACAGGATGGTGGATTTCTTTTGGCCGGAACGTCCTATTCAGGTAAAGGTTTGGATAAAAAAGATGATTCCAAAGGAGGTTCGGATATCTGGTTGATCAGAATCAACGAATTCGGAGATGAACTATGGCAAAAGACTTTGGGAAGTTCATCAGATGAAGAAGCAAGAGCAGTTATCCAGACTACTGATTTAGGGTTCTTTGTGGCCGGAAATGTACAAAACACTGCAAAAGGATATGGTTCTAAAGATGTTTGGATCACGATACTTGATAAAAACGGAAAAGAACTCTCCCAATTAATTTTAGGTGGAAAAAGCTTAGATGAAGTAGAGAAAATGATTCCAACGAGAGATGGAGGAGCATTGCTTGGAATTTATTCAAGGAGTCCCGAGTTCCGAGATGCGGGTTCTATACCAAACGTTCAAAACCCGATCCCCGTATCCCGAAACTCAAAACAAACTGAAAATTTTGGTGAGGGTGACTACTGGATTGTCAAGTTGGATAAGAACGGAAAAGTAGAATGGGAAAAGAGTTTTGGAGGAAAAGGAGATGATCATTTGAGAACCCTTGCTTTAACTTCCACAGGTTTTGTCATTGGCGGAGAATCCAGATCAGAAAGATCAGGAAATAAAACTGTTGGACTAGATGAAGGATCAGATCTTTGGCTGATTGCTTTAAATGAAAGAGGAGATGAGCAGTGGCAGAAATCCTATAATTTTGGGAATCGTGATATTCTGATGGGAATGAGTGTTCTGCATTCAGCAGATGATAAATCTTCCAAAGGAATCTTATTAGGAGGTTACACCCAGGCAGAAGGAAGAGCAGAAACGGATGACGAGACCTTCTGGATGCTGTATCTGGATCACAATGGAAATGAACAGTGGAGAAAACATATAACCGGAGAATCCAGACAAAAAGCGGAAAGACTTTCTGATCTGAAATTAAATAGAGACGGTTCCATTATTCTGGCAGGAACCAGTGCAGAAGAACTTGGAAAAGAGAACTGGAAGATTGTGAAGCTAGGCGATAAGCAGGTTGATCAGCTGATTGAAAAATACGATATCAAGATCTATCCGAATCCAGTCTCAGATTATGCTTATGTAGAAATCGGCTTTGATTTTAGAGAGGCTGATATTCTGTTGTATGACATGAGCGGAAGACAACTTCAAAACCTTAAGACGAAAAACAAAGTAACCAAGATCAATACTCAGGCACTGATTCAGGGAGCCTATCTGGTGACGATAAAAACTGATACCAATAAAACGGCGAATGCAAAGCTGATCAAAAAATAAAACCTAATTATTTTCATGAAGAAAACTACAATAGCTATAATTTTATTATTAGCTACATTAAATAATGCTTCAGGGCAAACTACAGTCAACCAGTATGACCCAAGTGTGAAAAATGTTCCTACATCTCCTGAAGTGGCATTATTAGGCAGGTTTGGAGATATTCCTGTAGGTCATTATACTGGAACAGCAGAAGTTTCAATACCTCTTTATACTCTTAAAATAGATAATATTGAAATTCCATTAGCTGTAAGTTATCATACCTCAGGTATTAAAGTTGCTGATGAAGCTACATGGGTAGGCCTGGGATGGAATTTTTTGCCTGAAGGAACTATTATACAGGAGATTAGAGGTAGCGAAGACTTTGTAACAGGAGGAGATGGTTTTGCCAGCACATTGGGCTATAGTATTTTTAAAAATAACTTTCCCACTGTTCAATCGGAAAGTCCAATGTATAGACTTCAATATGGTGCCAATGATTATAATGTAGGTCTTCTTTCTGGAGGAGCTCAGCCAGCAACAGATGATTCTTATGATATTATAACCAGTTTAAAGAGTAAAAAGGGACAGCCGGATATTTTTTCATACAATTTTTATGGATATTCCGGAAGGTTTTTTTACAACCCGGAGAACAACAATGAAATCTTATTTTTAGAAAATAATGATGATGTAAAATTCTCCAGGAATACTGAAGGTTGGATAGCGACTACCAACAAAGGAGACAAATTTTATTTTTATGCTGTTGAAACATCGAAAACTGATCAGACCAGTACCATTGATTTGTCATATACTTTTAAAGTTAGCAGAATTGAACTTGTAAGTGGTAAAGTTGTTACATTCAAATATCAGGATGAGAGTACCTATCAGCAGTATCCTACACAAGTTGTTCATCTAACAAATTTTACAATGAGTCCTGCTTTAAGCAGCAGCTCGAATGCTGTAATTAATGAAAAAAAAACATTGATAGGTATAGAAACAGAGGATACTAAAATACAATTTAATTTGGATAACAGGGAAGATATTCGACCCCATTTTACTGCGACCCCAATTAAGAAATTAAGTTCTGTTGATATTCTGTCAAAATACAGTAATAAGAAAATTAAAAGTTTTGTATTTAATCAAAATTATTTTCCAATTAATTCCATTAATAATACGTTGGAAGAAGGGTATAAGAATAAAAGGTTAAAATTAAATTCTATTCAAGAGGTGAACTATGATCAAATGGGTAATTCTGTCCCGACATCTATTCCTCCATATACTTTTGAATATGATACTACCAATATAATGCCTGATAAGATGAAAAGTTCAGATTTTTACGGATATAGTAATGGTGTGGGAAGTGATAATCTTCTTCCTGATTTATCGTATTTTGATTATTTCAAAACAGCTCCTTATAAAAACTATGGATTAACACCCAGTTCTTATTTGGGGAGCATGAGATATACAAATGTGAACTCTGTGGCAACAAATATACTTAAGAAAATATTTTACCCCACGGGTGGACGTACTGAGTTCGAGTATGAATCCAATACATTTACCAATCAGTTTATACCAACTGCTACTCAATTGCAAAATGGTAATAAAGGTCAAACTGTTAATCATCGAGGAGCAGAGCCAAATGGGGCTATTTTTGTTAAAGGTTCTTCCTTCAAACTTCCCAATAAAACAATAAAGTTTTATAATACCATATATGACGGCTATATGGGGCCAAATTATCCGGAAGTTCATTATGGTGACTGGAATGAGATGACAAAATGTAAAATACAATTTCGTAAAAAAAAGATGGTTAATGGACAACAGGTTGAGACAGTTATAAAAGAATGGAAGGTGGATGTTCCGGGAAGTGTTTTTGAACAAACACATCAGCTCACCTGGAGTGAGGAAATAACAGTACTTGATGATACAGATCCAACTACCGAATATTATGTATATGTTGAGAATGGTATCAATTACCGAAGTACAGATGGAACCCATAGAGCGATTGTATCAAGTAGTATCTCATATTTTGATAATACAGATATTGATACTTCTATATCTTATGGAAGCGGTTTAAGGATAAAATCATTAAAGAATTATGAAAATAGTAAATTATTATCCCATAAAGAATATACTTATAATGGTGGAAAATTAATTTATGCATTTAGTCCTATAAATCTTATAAGCGGTGCAACATCTAAATCTCTGCCTTCAGGAACTACTGGGGGATGTCCGAGTGAGTCTATTTCAATTTTTAATGATATTTCAATCAACTCCAGTGATTTTGGATTAGGTGGAAATAAATCTTTTGGTTATAGTGAGGTTATAGAGAAAGATATCAATGTTATTGACGGAACACCTAAAGGTTATACGAAATACTATTTTACCAACATACAAGGAACTTACTTAAAAGGTATGCCGAAAGTAGATGTTCCTTCCAATGGAGAGAACACATTGATTGAAGTTTTTGATCAGAATCTAAATAAACTCTCTTCAAAAATAAATAACTATGATAATTTACCCAATACCTATGGTGTATACCCGTCATTTGGGATTGTTAAAACATCGACAGGACTTTATGACCCAAGTAATAATTTTTATCCTTATCAGTTTAACTCAGGTTGTCCTGTAATTGGATTATCCTATACTGGCGACACTTATCAAAATCCTTTGCCAGTCACTAAATATAAGTTTTTAGTGAGCCCTCTTATTACAGGTAAAAGAAGACTTAAATCTACTATTGAAACTACATTTTTAGGAACCTCGGCTTTAGTAACAAAAACAGAATTAACGTACAATGCTTCTGGAAATCTGGATACAAGTAAGCTAACAACCTCTGACAGCCAAATTATCTATACAGATTATGATTATGCCAATGATTGGGGAAACAACCGTCTGATTAATAAGAACATGACTGGTATTCCATTATCTACAAAGGTTACTTCGGATAATAAAACTCTAAGCTTTACACAAACCAAATATGATAGTCAGGACAACTATCTTCCGACTTCTGCTCAGTCGTATGATATCAAAGCTGGCAGCTGGGATACTGAAGTTAAATACGATAAGTATGATGATAAAGGGAATCTCCTGCAGTATACTACAAAAAGTGGGATTCCGGTTTCTTTAGTTTGGGGATATAATAAGTTATATCCTATTGCTAAAGTAGAAGGTATTACCTATGAACAGCTTGAAGGAAGTGCTCCGGCTCAACTTGCAGATATTTTTACAGCTTCTGAAAAAGACGCTAATCCTACATTTTATAATCTGCAGCCAGAGGAGGCGGAAAATCAGCTCGTTACTAAATTAGATGTTTTCCGTACTTATTTCAGATTATTAAACTATAATATTACTACTTACACTTATGATCCACTGGTTGGGGTAAGAAGCATTACTCCGCCATCAGGTATCCGAGAACGCTATATTTATGATACAGCCGGCAGACTTGAAAAAGTCATTGATATGGATGGGAAAGTGTTAAAAGAAATGAAATACAACTATAAAAACTAATACCGTTGAAGAAACTCATAATTCCAATCGGTGCTTTGATGATATCAGGTTTTGTACAAGCCCAATTAAGCACAACAGAAAACTATACTTACAGTAAAACATATCTTGATTATGATGCCAATAACCAGCCTACCAAAACGTCGGAAACTGTTCAGTATTTTGATGGACTGGGCAGGCCTAAACAAATTGTCAATATAAAAGCAACTCCCACAGGAAAAGATCTGGTAACAACGATACCATATGATGGATTTGGAAGACAGGTTGATACCTGGCTTCCCGCGCCCATGAATACATTAAACGGCGGAATTCAATCAGGAGCAGGGGGTGCAGCCCAAACTTATTATGGAGATAATACTCCTTTTGCACACAAAAACTTAGAAAATTCACCTCTGGATAGGATTTTCGAACAAAAGCAAGTGGGAGCAGCATGGAGCACAAAGCCTGTGAAATTTGAATACAATGCAAATGAAGATGGCGAAGTGAAGAAATATAATGCGGTTTTCAATTACAGTACTTTTGAAACACTCATTACGGTTTCTACTCCTTATACAGCCAATCAATTGTATAAGAGTACAGTAACGGATGAAGATGGAAATAAAACCATCGAATTTAAAAATGGTAAGGGTCAGGTTGTGTTGGTAAGAAAGATGCTGAATGCAACTGACAGTACAGACACTTACTATGTTTATAATAACTATGATCAATTGGCATATGTTTTATCTCCTAAAGCAGCAGATCTTATTAAAAGCTTAAGCCCTGGAGTACCGGTTCCGGATACGGTTTTGAATACTCTTTGCTATCAGTATAAATATGATGGAAGAGGAAGGGTGGTAGAAAAAAAGCTTCCTGGTAAAGGCAAGGAATTGATAATATATGACAAGCAAGACAGAATTGTAGGAACTCAGGATGCCGAATTAAATAAAAAAGGACAATGGCTATATACCCAGTATGATAAGTTTGGAAGAGTTGTTATTACTGGAATTGCTACTGGAGGAGACCGGAACGCAGAGCAAATATTAGCTGATGGTTCTGGAAATATGTTGAGGAATAGCTCAGCTGTTTTTAACAGGCAGGGAATGGATGTTTTTTACGATCCTGATATTACCTATCCTCATGCGTCTAAATGGGTTACTTTATTATCTGTAAATTATTATGATTCATATCCCCAATATAGCTTCAATCCATCTGTTTTATCTGTTTTGGGAGAACCCGTACTTACCGAAACCCTTACTGCAGACGGAAGAAGTACCAAAGGGTTTCCTGTTATGAGTTTTGTAAAGAATATTGAAGATGATAACTGGACTAAGAATTACACGTATTATGATACTAAGGGACGAGTAATTGGAAAGCACTCTATTAACCATCTTGGAGGCTACACCAGAACAGAATCAAAACTTGATTTTGCAGGACTCCCCAAACAGACCATTACCAGACATAAGAGATTAGAAACAGATACCGAAAGAATTATCACAGAAAACTTTGAATATGATAATCAGAACAGGCTTGTGGTACACAAACATCAGGTTGACAGTAATCCCGTAGAATATCTGGCTCAAAATACCTATAACGAAATTTCCCAGTTGGAATCAAAAAAAGTGGGTGGAATTGCTGCTGGGGCTCCGCTTCAGCAAATTGATTATAAGTATAACATCAGAGGTTGGTTGACAAAAATCAATGATCCTGCGAATCTGAACGGAAAGTTGTTTGGATATGAAATAAAGTATCAAAATCCTGTAAATTCTCAGAGCATAGGAAAATTCAATGGTAATATTGCTGAAATTGATTGGAACAACGGATCGGAAAATCTTCTGAAACGTTATAATTATGAATATGATGCAGTGAACAGGTTAAGAAATGCTTTCTATAAAGAACCGTCTACAGGGAATACAGGTTATTTTGATGAGTATCTCAGCTATGATCTCAATGGTAATATAAACACCTTAAAAAGAAATGCAGCTCCCGTATCACAAGGGACTACTTTTGTACAGGTGGATGATCTTAGCTATCAATATACAGGAAACCGTTTGGATAAAGTAATTGAATCAGCAATGAATGACACGGGCTATGAAGGAGGAAATAATATGATTGACTATGATTCGAACGGAAATATGAATACTATGCTTGATAAAGGGATCCATGGTATAACTTATAATTATCTTAACTTACCGGATAACTTTTCAATTACTCAGACCAATTCTATAGGAGAAATTAATAATTTTGGATTAGATTATCTTTATAAAGCCGATGGTAAAAAAATCCGTAAAACCTATACAAGCGGAGGAGGAAGAGGAAGTACAACAATTACGACGAATATAACGGATTATTTAGATGGTTTTCAATATGGCTTTTCAGAAACTACAATTTGTCTTTGGTGCAGAACAAGTGTCGCATACGAAGAGGCAGCTTTTAAAAATGAAAATGAAGTGAATGCCATAAAGCCGATTAAACCTCTGTGGATACTAGACTTTGTTTCTACGGCGGAAGGTTTTTACAGTTTCACAGAAAACCGCTATATTTATCAGTATAAGGATCATCTTGGAAATAGCAGAGTAAGTTTTGCTAAAAGTAGCGCAGGGACTCTTGAAATAACCGATACCAATAATTATTATGCATTTGGAATGAATCATATTGGAACCAATAAAGGATTATTGGGAGGTTATAAAAATTATAAATATAACGGGAAGGAACTGCAGGAGACTGGAATGTACGATTATGGTGCTAGGTTTTATATGTCAGATCTTGGAAGATGGGGTGCTGTTGATCCTTTGTTGGAAAAGCATAGAAGACATAGCCCATATAACTATGCTGTCAATAATCCAATTTTATTTATCGATCCTGATGGTAGAGATATTAGGTTTGGTAATAATATTTATTCCTATCAAAAGGATAGAGATTATGCTAAAATTGAAAATGAATTTGATCGAAATGTCTATAAGGCGTTAGATTACTTATATTCTCAGGAAGCTCTTAATATAACTATTGGAGAAGGAAAAGATGCTACAACAGTTAATGTTATGGATTTTATGATCAATGACAAGAAAAATACTTTTACAATTTCAGAACAGACAGAGAATGGAAAAAAAAATGAATATGATCCTAATAGTAAATCTGTGAAATTTAATCCATTAGAAGGTATCAGATTTAGGAAAGATGGCACCAAATCAACTTTGGAAGAAGGAAATGTAGGCTATAATAGTCCATCTTCAAGATTAGGACATGAAATACTGCATGGATTTAATCATTTTTCAAATCCAAGTAAATATAGAGAACGAAATCAAAATAAATATGAAGGAAAGGCTGAAAAATCAATATGGACACCAGATAAACGAAATATTGGGTTTATAGATGAAGAAGAAGAATACAATACCGTAAATTTGGGGAATCAAATGAATCAAAAATTAAACGAAGATAAACGAACAAACTATGGTATAATACCTTATCCAGTAGAAAGTGTAACTTCTACAAAAATTAAACCACCAACAGAACCAAAACCATGATCAAGATTAAATATTCCATAATACTGGCATTATTAGTAACAATTATTACATCTTGCAATAATCAAAAAATAGTATTAATATATTCTAAAAACACTGTTAATAATAGTAAATATGTGATAGCTTCCGATTTAAAATATTTTTTTTCGGATAGCAATGATATAAAACGGGTTTATCTTCGAAATGAAAAGCTAAGCCTTAAGCTAGAGGATATTAAGCAAAAGATTGTAACTAAACATCAAATTATTATTCCTGATGATAGTTATTATGTATTTGCATTTATTACTAAAAAAGATACCTTATTTGCAGATGATAGACTAGAATTTTGGAGATCTGGAAATAAAGGGGTTTATTTTAAACTCGTTGATTCTGAAAAGAATAAAATATTGAAGTATTATAAAATTTATCCTAGTCAATGGTAATTTATAACTAGGTTCTTTGTTTGATCTTATTATTTTTTATACAATCAGGCATTGTGGTAGGTATATAATAAATTAATTTCTTATCAAAGTAAAATAAAAAAATGGCGTCACTTGTTGTAAAGTGGCGCCATTTTTATGTTATTTCTTTGTTGGAATCTATTAATTTCTTGGATGAAAAAGTAGAAGTCTATAACTTTGAAGTGGAAGTCTGCTGCTAGGCATATTTCTGGAGGAAATACAAATGCAGTAGAAATGGAAGGTATAGAAGCCGCAGCTTCCCCCACCAAACGTTAGGTCTTTCATTAAATAAAAAAGAGAATTATGTGGGAGGAATGTTGAGAAGACAAGGAGACACAATAATTACAGATGAAAATTCTGAACATACATGGGATAATCAAATCAGAAAACAGGTCTAAAAGTTAATCATGCAATATGGAGATAAGAATAATATATATATATCAGAGATTAATTATGAATGTTATTTTTGCGGTAATTGTTGGAAAATAGTTTACGAAGGTAAAGCCACAAATATTGATATGAATAATTTCTATGGTTATCCTTTTTATATAATTTTTGAAAATATAGAAACGGCGAGTCAACAGTTAACAATGCTCATTAATAAAAATAATATATTACTTCCCGATATTTTTCCTATAGAACTCATCTTGAAAGATATTATTGATCACCACCAAGGTTACTGGTTAAATGTGTGTTTATATTTTATTATTAAAATGGAATGTTTGAACAGTAATATGATACAGCTTTTGAGTACAACTCAAAATAATAAAAAATTTAGTCAAGAATTAAGGCATAAAATAAGAAAAGCTATACTTATTAATAATTAACTAAGATTGGAATAAAAATTAACGCTATTGGATTGAATACCTGCGAACTATATGGTGGTAATATTCAATCAATGATGAAAAAACTTTGGTAATGTCATATAATGTTATTAAATTTATAATGAATTCCGAATAACAATATTATTACACCTCACTAAATTTATTAATCATGAAAAAGCAAATCTTTATCATTGCGCTGTCTCTGGGAGCAATCACCTTAGGAACCAACCAGGTTATGGCACAAAATTCAGAGCAGGTGAGTACATCAGTAAATATTATTTTATCGGACGTTATAGCAATGGACATTAGCTCTGTTGCTTCAGAAGGTGCCGTAGATTTTAATTATGGGAGCACAAAAGACTATAATTCATCAAAAAATGTAACCGTTCCCAACAGTTTAGTCATTATTTCCTCTAAAAACTTTGATGTAAAAGTAAAATCTGAGGGTACACACTTTGTAAGTGGTGCAAACCTAATTCCTGTAGATATATTGCAGGTAAAAGCAATACCGGGCGGAAGTTTGGTGGGAACCCTGAATGAGGTCACTTTATCTACAGCTGATCAGGTGCTGGTGAGCAATGCAAGTTTAGGTACGAAACAGTCTTTGAATATTGCCTATTCCATTTCAGCGGAAAATGCATCCAAGGTTCTTCTGGGAAAACCACAGGGAACTTACACACAAAAAATAACTTATACTGCCACTGCATTGTAAGTAAATAACAATTTTAAATAGAAAAGCCCTCAGTACTGTCGAAGTATTGAGGGCTTTTCTATTTAAGTCTGTGTAGTGATTTTACTACGTGAACTTCCTTTTTCCACTACAAAGAAACTTTTAGCACCACTATAAATTTGCAGTATACAAAAGATAACAATTAAGTAAAAAATAACAATAAAATATTACAGCCATGACAAAACAAATCGTAATCACAGCCTTAACTTTTGGAGCCATCATATTTGGAACTAGCAATGTTCAAGCTCAAAATACAACTGCAACCACTACGGTAAACATAACCCTGAACGATGTAATCTCCATCGACGCAGGAAGTACTGCCATTGGTAATACTGTTGATTTTAACTATGTTACTGCAGCAGACTACAACTCTGATCAGACCGTTACTAAAGCCAACTCTTTGAAAGTTACTTCCACAAAAAACTTTAATGTTAAAGTAAAAGCAGGAGGTGCTAATTTTATGAACGGAACGAACTTAATCCCTGTCAATGTTTTGACAATTAAAGCTGCTACAGCTGCCGGAACAATGGGTGGAACAAAAAATACTGTAGTTTTATCTGCAACAGATCAGAATTTAGTTACAAATGCTCCTCTTGGAAGTGCATTAACATTGAATCTGGATTACACTATTCCAGCAGCAAAATCATCATCGTCTGATATTTTAGGTAAACCAGCGGGAACTTATACTCAAACAGTAACTTATACCGCAACTGCTTTATAAATTAATTTTTCATATTAATATTTTGTGATTTGGTGTTTCGAAGGCTTCCTCAGGAGGCCTTTGATTTTTATGTATTGTACCGATATAGATAAAATTCAAAATCCGGTAATTTATATTACGACAGCTTTATAATAGAAATAACAGCAATTTATATACGGCCTCAACACTTTCTAAGTATTGAAGGCTTTTCTATTTAAAACCAATGAGTAATCCTGTAGTGATTTTACTACGTGAACTTCCTTTTTCCACTACAAAGAAACTTTTAGCACCACTATAAATTTGCAGTATACAAAAGATAACAATTAAATAAAAAATAACAATAAAATATTACAGCCATGACAAAACAAATCGTAATCACAGCCTTAACTTTTGGAGCCATCATCTTAGGAACTAATAATGTTCAGGCTCAAAATACAACCGCAACCACAACGGTAAACATTACTCTGAACGATGTCATCTCCATTGATGCAGGAAGTACTGCCATTGGTAATACAGTAGATTTTAACTATGCTACTGCAGCAGATTACAACTCTGATCAGACCATTACTAAAGCCAACTCTTTGAAAGTTACTTCCACAAAGAACTTTAATGTTAAAGTAAAAGCAGGAGGTGCCAATTTCATGAATGGAACGAACTTAATCCCGGTCAATGTTTTGACAATCAAAGCAGCTACAGCTGCCGGAACAATGGGTGGAACAAAAAATACTGTAGTTTTATCTGCAACAGATCAGAATTTAGTAACCAATGCTCCTCTTGGAAGTGCATTAACACTGAATCTGGATTACACTATTCCAGCAGCAAAATCTTCATCTTCTGATATTTTAGGTAAACCAGCGGGAACTTATACTCAAACAGTAACTTATACCGCAACTGCTTTATAAATTAATTTTTCATATTAATATTTTGTGATTTGGTGTTTCGAAGGCTTCCTCAGGAGGCCTTTGATTTTGTATGTAATGTACGGATATAGATAAAATTTAAAAACTGGTAATTTATAGTACGACAGCTTTATAATATAAATAACAGCAATTAATATACGAGACTGTCCAAAAAGTTTGGCAGCCTCTTGTTGTTATAAAGAAATAGAATTTAAGAGATTTTGAGGGTCATATAAATGTCTTGAATCAACCTTAGATCTGATACTTTATATAAAAACCATTCTTGTTCGATAAAATTTAAATAGAATTAACAGGTCGCTCCTCCGGAGCTTTATTTATGGATTTCATTTTTCTACTAACAGTAGATCCCGATGGGATCAAATTTAGCTCCGATGGGAGCTGACTGTTAATAGAACGTATTTGTTTTAAAATTAGAGCTCCGGAGGAGCGACCTGTTAATTCATAGCGTAAATATTAATATTTTCAATGTATTTATACTTTTTATCGGACAGTAATGGGTTGCATAAAAAAGACTGTCGTTTTTGGACAGTCTCTTTTCTATTTAAGTCAAACTCATAAACCCTGTAGTGATTTTACTACGTGAACTTCCTTTTTCCACTACAAGGAAACTTTTAGCACTACTATAAATTTGCAGTATACAAAAGATAACAATTAAGTAAAAAATAACAATAAAATATTATCATCATGAAAAAACAAATCGTAATCACAGCCTTAACTTTTGGAGCGATCATATTTGGAACTAACAATGTTCAAGCTCAAAATACTACAGCAACCACCACGGTAAACATTACTCTGAACGATGTAATCTCCATCGATGCAGGAAGTACTGCCATTGGTAATACGGTTGATTTTAATTATGTTACTGCAGCAGACTACAACTCTGATCAGACCATTACTAAAGCCAACTCTTTGAAAGTTACTTCCACGAAGAACTTTAATGTTAAAGTAAAAGCCGGAGGTGCTAATTTCATGAACGGAACGAACTTAATCCCTGTCAATGTTTTGACAATTAAAGCTGCAACAGCTGCCGGAACAATGGGTGGAACAAAAAATACTGTAGTTTTATCTGCAACAGATCAGAATTTAGTTACCAATGCTCCTCTTGGAAGTGCATTAACACTGAATCTGGATTACACTATTCCAGCAGCAAAATCATCATCTTCTGATATTTTAGGTAAACCAGCGGGAACTTATACGCAAACCGTAACGTATACCGCAACAGCTTTATAAATTAATTTTTTCATATTAATATTTTGTGATTTGGTGTTTCGAAGGCTTCCTCAGGAGGCCTTTGATTTTGTATGTAATGTACGGATATAGATAAAATTTAAAAACTGGTAATTTATAGTACGACAGCTTTATAATATAAATAACAGCAATTAATATACGAGACTGTCCAAAAAGTTTGGCAGCCTCTTGTTGTTATAAAGAAATAGAATTTAAGAGATTTTGAGGGGCATATAAATGTCTTGAATCAACCTTAGATCTGATACTTTATATAAAAACCATTCTTGTTCGATAAAATTTAAATAGAATTAACAGGTCGCTCCTCCGGAGCTTTATTTTATTGGGATTTCATTTTTCTACTAACAGTAGATCCCGATGGGATCAAATTCAGCTCCAATGGGAGCTGACTGTTAATAGAACGTTTTTGTTTTAAAATTAGAGCTCCGGAGGAGCGACCTGTTAATTCATAGCGTAAATATTAATATTTTCAATGTATTTATACTTTTTATCGGACAGTAATGGGTTGCATAAAAAAGACTGTCGTTTTTGGACAGTCTCTTTTCTATTTAAGTCAAACTCATAAACCCTGTAGTGATTTTACTACGTGAACTTCCTTTTTCCACTACAAGGAAACTTTTAGCACTACTATAAATTTGCAATATACAAAAGATAACAATTAAGTAAAAAATAACAATAAAATATTATCATCATGAAAAAACAAATCGTAATCACAGCCTTAACTTTTGGAGCGATCATATTTGGAACTAACAATGTTCAAGCTCAAAATACTACAGCAACCACCACGGTAAACATTACTCTGAACGATGTAATCTCCATCGATGCAGGAAGTACTGCCATTGGTAATACGGTTGATTTTAATTATGTTACTGCAGCAGACTACAACTCTGATCAGACCATTACTAAAGCCAACTCTTTGAAAGTTACTTCCACGAAGAACTTTAATGTTAAAGTAAAAGCCGGAGGTGCTAATTTCATGAACGGAACGAACTTAATCCCTGTCAATGTTTTGACAATTAAAGCTGCAACAGCTGCCGGAACAATGGGTGGAACAAAAAATACTGTAGTTTTATCTGCAACAGATCAGAATTTAGTTACCAATGCTCCTCTTGGAAGTGCATTAACACTGAATCTGGATTACACTATTCCAGCAGCAAAATCATCATCTTCTGATATTTTAGGTAAACCAGCGGGAACTTATACGCAAACAGTAACTTATACAGCAACTGCTTTATAATAAAAAACACATCAATTTTATAATAAAAAAACACATCAATATACATGCCCTCAATACCTGAAAAGTATTGAGGGTTTTTCTATTTATCATATGAATAAACCCTGTAGTGATTTTACTACACGAACTTCCGTTTTCCATTACAAAGAAACTTTTAGCATCACTATAAATTTGCAGTATACAAAAGATAACAATTAAGTAAAAAATAACAATAAAATATTATCATCATGAAAAAACAAATCGTAATCACAGCCTTAACTTTTGGAGCGATCATATTAGGAAGCAATAAGGTTCAAGCTCAAAATACTACAGCTACCACAGCTGTAAATATTACCCTGAACGATGTAATCTCTATCGACGCAGGAAGTACTGCAATTGGTGGGACAGTTGCCTTTAACTATGTTACAGCAGCAGACTATAACTCTGATCAGACCATTACTAAAGCCAACTCTTTGAAAGTTACTTCCACAAAGAATTTTAATGTTAAAGTAAAAGCAGGAGGTCCAAATTTCGTCAATGGTTTAAATTCAATTCCTGTAGATGTTTTGACAATCAAAGCAGCAACAGCTGCCGGAACGATGGGCGGAACAAAAAACGATGTGGTTTTATCTGCAGGAGAAAAAACTTTGGTTGCAAATGCCCCACTTGGAAGTGCCTTAACACTGAATTTGGACTACATCATCCCAGCAGCAAAATCATCATCTTCTGATATTTTAGGTAAACCAGCGGGAACTTATACGCAAACAGTAACTTATACCGCGACTGCTTTATAATAAAATTTTTAGTTTGTAAAGGCTTATTTTGCTACGTTTTCAGTAGTTTTGAGAATCTTTATTATTAAACTATTTACACCATGCACAAGTTTATTCACCTTTTCATTTTCTTTATCCTTACAGGGTCTTCTTCACTTCTGGCACAAAGTATCTCTATGTCGCCTACACGCTTGTTTTTTACAGGTAATCCGGGAGAAAAAGTAACAAAGACCGTCACGCTTCAAAACAGCTCGGATAAAGATTATGTTTTTAATCTCAACTATAAAGATTGGGCTAGAGAAGAAGACGGAAATAAGGTTTATCTTGAAGCAGGCAGTTCAAAAACTTCCAATGCCTCTTGGGTATCTACCTTAGAAAACACTGTAACAGTTCCTGCGAAAAGTACAAAGGAGATTGTAGTAACCATGCAGATTCCGGCAAATGCATCACAGTCTGCCGTTACAAACAGCATGCTGTTTTTTACACAACTTCCTCAGCAGGCAGATAAGGCGCGTATTCAGAATGGTATTGGTATTATCACTTTATTTGAGGTGGGACTTCACATCTTTTACACTCCACCGGGAAACCATGTGAAAAGTTTGGATATCACCAATATTTCAGAAGTGAGCAGTGAGAATGCTGCGAATAGAAAAGTCGCAGTAAGCATCCATAATGATGGAAATACCATCAATGATGCTACCGTTGAGTTTGAACTTACCAATACAGACAGTGGTAAGGAAATAAAATTACCAGCAATTTCTATCTCCATGTTTCCGGATACCAATCAGGTTGTTCAGTTTTCTTTACCTGAAAACATTTCAGGGAACTTCCTTGGTGTGGTTATCGTCAAGATGGCAGAATCCAATGATTTACGTGTAGGAGAAAAAAACTTTAAATTTTAAAATTAAGCTTTGAAACCACAGAATGGAATATCAGTATCAGTACTAAGAAGAACAATCTTATTTTTTGTATTTGTTCTTCTGAACTTTTCGTGGGCCTTTGCACAGGAAAAAAAGGATATACAAATCCATTTTGAAAATGACAGTGTAACTGTTGAGAAGGGTTCTACTTTTACTAATTTCCTGGTTATTGAGAATAAAAGTTCTGAAGAGGTTACGATTCAGAATATCATCCCTCAGGAACAATATCCGGGATTACTTTTCTATCCTAAAAATGACTTTACTTTAGGCGCTGGTCAGTCTAAAAATCTTCCTGTGAAACTGATCGCCAACGTGGATTTTATGAAACTGAGATCCAATAAGATTCAATTTCAGGTTTCGTACGCCACTCCAACGGTCACCAGAACTGAAAGCGCTTCGTTCTTCGTCGCTAAAGGCGAGAACAAAAACATCGCGATTTATACGGCGACCTACGAAAATTTCATTAACCCTGCTTTGCCCCAATCCTCAATTCTGCTGACTGTAGAAAACCAGGGTTATAGTAAACGCACCGTTAAGATTGATTTGCAGTCAATTCCTGATGGTCTGGAAATTTTGCCCAAACAGCAAACCTTATCTCTGGAAGGTTTAGAAAAACAAACCGTTGAGATCAAAATTGCAGTCAGAAAACAGAATACACTTTATCCGGAATTTAATATTAATGCCATCGTCACAGATCTGCTTGATAATAAAATTGTGGGAAGCAACACACTTTACCTGGTTATTTTATCGCACAACAGACAAATTGCCCGTGGAAACGAAGGGGTGAGCGGAAGTAACTTTGCGGAGATGAGTTATAATGAAAACAGTTCAGGTTTCAATTTTCTTCAATTGAGGGGAAACACAGCATTCCGGGTGACTGAGAATTTAAAATCACGCTTCAATATCGGTGCAGATTACTATTTTGAAGATGGCCTTTATAACGTGTATGATACCTGGCTGGAACTGGAGAGAAAAAATACGGTTTTACGCCTGGGAAATGTTAATAGCAGCGATTACGACTACCCGGTTTTCGGAAGAGGTGGGAAAGTTTCTACAAAATTTGGTGACAATAATCAGATTGAAGTTCTTGCGCTGGAAAGTAATTATAATCTGTACGGTACTTATTTCCAGCAAACAGAAGGATCTACCATGGCGGGTGCAAAATATGCTTTTGGAAATACTAAATCTTTCAATGGAAAAGTATCCTATATATTCGACCATGATCCGCGCTTTAACGTAGATACACAGGTAGCGAACGCAGTAACATCATTGTTAATTAATGAAAAACACATCATCCGCACGGAGTTGGGCCTGAGCAACGAAAAAGGTCTTTCGAATAAAGACGAAAACACAGGAGCTTCAATGGGAGCTAATTACGATGGAAAAATAGGGAAATGGGATATACAATCTTTCAATTCCTTTGCCACCAAAAGTTATGCAGGGATCAAACGGGGATCTTTCTTCTCAAATCAGAGGATCGGCCGCCAATTTTCTGCTGCTCAGCGCGCTTTTATCCAATATCAGAATTCGCAGGTAGAACCAGAGTTCCTGAGTTTCCAAAGTGAACCTATCCAACCTGGGAATACCTCTAATTTGCGTTATTATTTCAACAGTACAGAAGCTTTGGGACTAGGGTATCAGTTTTCTTTAAAGAAGTTGAATTTCCTGCTTTATCCAAAGGTTGAAAAACAAAAAACAGCTAATTTTTACACATCGCAGGAGCTTTTTTCTTACCGGTTGGAAGCCAATATCAGTACTACATTAGGTGCTCACGGATTGAACCTGACGGCGGAATATTCTTATTCAAAAGAGAATGATAATCCGGAATGGTTCAATAGTTTGAAAACGACTTTATCTTACAGATATAAATCATTCTCTCTCAACGGAACAGCCCAATGGAATGCAATCAGTGTCTTTGATTTAAATTCTTATTATAATGTAAACCGTAATTTCGCCAACTATAATGTTTATGCTTCCTATAATTTCCAGATGTTTAATCATAATCTGACTGGATCTTTTTCAGCAGGGACCTTCTATTCGGAACTTTATAAAAATTTAAACAGCAATATCACCGGTAATCTGGAATATAAGATTTCGCCTTCCTGGTCCACCACAGGGTATTTTAATCTTTCCGGTTATAAATCTACGGCTGATTATGCAACCAGTGGAAGTTATTATCAGTTCAGAGTGGGGATTAAAAAATATTTTACCACAGCAACAGCTCTCGGAAATTATAAAGTGGCTTTCCAGTTCTTTGAAGATAAAAATTTTAATGGACTTCTGGAATCTGGTGAATCGGTACTTGCTAATGAAGTTGTAAAACTGGACAATTATGTAGCGATAACAGATAAGAATGGAAAAGTCGTTTTTCAGAATGTGCCTGAAGGTACTTACACACTGAAAATGAACGAAAGTGCAGGTGCCCGATTGATGATGGATCCTGTCATTATGGTGCATGCCAATATTAACCGTAAAGTAGGCTTGGTAAAAAACATCAGGGTAAGTGGGAAATTAACAGAGATCAGACAAGCCTACGATGTTTTGGAAACGGATGTAACCGGAATAGTGGTATATGCAAAAAGTGAAGAGGGTATGATCTATACTGCCGTGGTTAACCAAAAAAATGAGTTTGAGTTTTTCCTGAAAGATGGAAAATACACCCTTTATATTGAAAATGACAAATATAGCTATACACAACCCACCCAAACTATTCAGGTAACAAAAGAAGGGTACTCAAAAACAGTGGTTTTTGAATATAAAAAGAAAGACACCACCATTAAGGTGAAAAAGTTTTAAATTTAAAAGTATGAAAAAGATGAGGTCTTTTCTAATAGGAATTTTTACCGTGTTGTGCGGGTATACAGCCACGAAAGCTCAGGATGTTTACCTGTCGGTTCCTGAAAATAATATTTTTAACAGGAGCGAATTTACCTCAGTACCTACAAGGGTAATGACGAACGCCAACAGAACAAACTGGGACTATGCCTTTTTGGGATTACTCCCCACCGCTCCTACATTTACCTCTGTTTCCGGGCCAAATTTTACTCATTCTTCTTCCTCACTTACTTTACCAGGTTCCGCGCTTCTGTGGCAGTTGGAAAGTATGGGCGGGCAGATGCCTTCTACCGGATTTTCAGGTTATTTGCCAGGTTTTCAGTCGTTCAGCACAAGCGCTATAAGATGGTTTGAACCGCCATCCATCAGTCTGGGGGGAGGATTCAACCGGGGAAATATCAATTTTACATTTAAAATTCCTGCCTCACAATTCAGTGCCAATGCTTTCCGGGCCGGGAATTACTCCATGGATATAACTCAGAATTATAATGACTTCACACCACGTAATTTTAAAACAATTTTAGTCATTCCTTCAGCTATAAAATGGGTCGCAAACTCTTTAACAAAATACATAGAAATCTCTTCATTGAATGACTACCGCAGTACAAGCACAAAGGTGTGGGATTTGGGGAGTACGGAAATAGCCAATACAGTTGATTTTAATTTCTGGGCGAAAGCTGCTGCCACAAACATTCAGTTCACGTCCTCTAAAGGGGTTCCGGGAAACAGAAATATAGCAAGCATTAAATTGGGTAGTAACGGATCTTCACTCACAACCAAAGCCTTATCTTCCGATTTTCAGAATTTTTCTCCTGCTAATTTCAGTGTTGTAGCAGGAAACAGAAATAACTTCATTCCGCAACTTTATGTGTCTGCGGAAGATTTTAAAAACTTCTTTTTTGAAGCCGGAACTTATACGTTTGATTTGAACTTCAATGCCAGTAGCACAGATAACTCCATTAACAGTTTGCAAAATACGTCTGTTCAGTTAAAGGTGCTTCCTCTGTCGGAGATCACCATCCCCAGTTCCGGACGCAATGTAAACTTCAATTTTAATACCGCTGCCCATTACACCGACGGTCAGTCACAAATGATTCCCAACCAAATCATGTTGTCCAATAATGAAAATTTTGAGCTCTATGTAAAATCGGACGAAAATTATTTTAAGAAAGGTGGTTTACAGACCAACATCAATTCAAATATTTTACAAATTGGCATAGATGGGAGCTCTGTAAATGTTCCCTTATCCAAAACTCCTCAAAAAATACTCTTTAACGGAGCACCGGTTTTGGACCGTGGATTGAACGTAAAATACACCATATCACCTGCAGGTGCCCAAAGTTTGGTAGGAAAGGAAAATACCACTTACTCTATCAATGTTTATTATAGCTTTACGGCAATTTAATAATACTTTTTGAAAATGAATACTCTTATTTGCTGATGGAAAATTCTTCCATCGGCATAAATAAGCTGTATACGTTACAGTAATTCGTTTTCTGATTGTATTTTGTTACAGCATTTTATGACTGTGGTTTCATCATGCAATAGGTGGAAAATACAAAACTTTCCAAAAGATTTTCTGAAGTATCGCCATAGATACGTTTTCTTACTTTGATGATTTTCCCTTCATCAAACCCCTATATTTTCAATAACTGTAGATGTATTTTGGTAGCCGCGTTATCAATGAGTGCCACTTCAGGCTGCCATTTTTTATCTTGCATCATTCTGCTGTTTGCAATCAGTAATCTGTTGATACTGTTCTATATTTCACCTTTTCTCTATTTTCTATAATTCCGGTAAACAGTCTGCCAGAGTCAAAATTCTCCTGGAATCTGACACAGCCGTTTTTGTGAAATAAAACAGGACCTGTATTATTTCAGGTAAATCCCATTTGATTTTTCTTTTTACTAATATGATATTTTTTTTAACTTGCTACCTTCTGGAAGGAAGGCCTGAACTATGGTGTTTTTAGTTGCATTGAAGCAATATAACTCTTTCTGCCTTCTTTCAAAAAAAATAATTCAAACAGCTTCTAAAACCGTGATACTTAATTTATGAATGATTTTATCAACGAACTCCAATTAAAAATTGAAAGACTGGAAAACGAAATCAATTTCAAGAACGGATTGATCTCGATTTTGTCTCATGACTCAAAAGAACTGTTTGGGACCTTTGTGTGGCTTACAGAAGAGCTTGAGCAAAATACTCTAAGTGAGGAAGATTTTTTTAAATTGTTGCCGCAGGTAAAACGGGATGCCCAGAAGAATCTGCAAACTATTCAGGACAGCGTTGCCTGGCTAAAAACACAATACGGGGAATTTAAGATTAAACCCGTTAAAATCATGGTGATGGATCTGTTCCACTATTTGGAAGAAAAATACGCTGCTCGGTTAAAAGAAAAAAACATTAACTTTTATTTTAAAGGAGATCAAAATGCATTTCTCACAAGCGATCGCATGTTGCTCGAATATGTTTTCGACAAAATTTTCGACAATGCGGTAAAATACTCATTGCCGGGTCAAGATATTTATTTACAGGAAATTACAGAAGGTGATCAGATTGTACTTTCTATAATTGATTCCGGAACAGGAATAAATGAAAAGTATTTACCTGGGATCTACACTTATGGTAATCCTATATTTCTGGGAACTGCAGGCGAGAAAGGAGTGGGATTAAGTTTGAAAATTGTAAAAAATTTTATATCCTTGCTTAATGGAAACATCCAAATCATTTCCGCTGAAAATAAAGGCACCACGGTTTCTCTTTTTTTACGTAAAATTATAGAATAATGGGTTTAAAAGTAAACATTCGCATTGTTGTAGCAGACGATCATGGTATCGTCCGAATGGGTTTGATACAGACAATTAAACGATTCAGACCCGATGCCATCATTTCAGAAGTAGAGGATTATAAATCACTGTACAATTTAATTCTGAAAGAAGAATTTGATCTGGCCATTATGGACGTTAATATGCCTAATGGTAGTGTTCAGGAAGCAATAGATTACATAAAAATTCATCAACCTGCATTAAAAACTCTGATATTTTCTTCTCAGGATGAAGAATTGTATGGAATGCGTTATCTGAAAATGGGTGCTGGTGGCTATCTAAGCAAGCTAAGCTCCACTGAAGTAATTGAAACTGCTTTAACGGCGATGCTTAATAAAGGGCGATATGTAAGTGAGAATATAAAAGAAGCGATTCTTTTAGAATCATTAAACGGCTCTGTAAAAAATTCTCCCTTTGAAGCTCTATCAGACCGCGAATTGCAAATTGCCAATAAGCTTGCTGAAGGTCTTCCCCTCAAAGAAATTTCTAATCAGCTGAATCTCCATTCATCAACGATCAGTACATACAAAATCAGGTTGTTTGAGAAGCTGAAAATACGATCCATACCCGAATTGGTAGAGATTCTCAGGTTGTATAATCAGTAAATATTCTATCACAAAAATCTGATTGTGATCCAAGCTCTGCTCCTTTGTACAGAGTTACGGTCAGATAAACATGATCATGTAGCAATTGGTATCTGAAATTGGAGTTTATCGGAGTCGTTGATGAGTGTTTTGAGATAGACCTTCTTCGTCCTATAAAAACACCGGAATATCTTGCAGTAAGAAAACCTGTAATTTCTACTCCCTAAATATCTGTCTATTGGAATCAAGAATAAAAAAGCGTCACTTGTATCAAAGTGGCGCTTTTGGGCTATTTGTGACCTTCGAGTATATCTTCAAACACTTTTTTAGGTGCATTTGATTTTAAAATCGGTAGCCTATACCCAGTCCAAGCTTTATAACCTGATCGTGGTCTGTTTTATCTGCATTGAAAACAAGTTTTCCATAAGCTGCGTTGGCTTCGAAAACAAATCCTTTCCTGGTAACCAGTTTCCATCCAAAACCAGCACCTAATGCCAGATCATATACATCTTTACCCTCAGTGAATGTTATGTTGTCTGCTGCGTAGATTTTTTTTCCATCAATGGAAGTAAACATTCCAAATCCTTCGACAAAAAAACCGGAAGCATATTTCTTTCCAAAATAATATCTGTAATAGGGAGAAATATAATAATTCATATCATCATTTGCTGAATGGTCATATACTTTAAATGCAGAGATTCCCAGTGATGAATTTTTGTTGAGAAGCCTTTCATAACCTACTTCAAAAGCACCCATTAAAGGAGAAATTAGATTCAGTTTAATTTCATTTTTTTTCTGATATGGATCTCCATTAGTTTCGTTGTTTTGAGCTTCAACAGAATGACAAGCAAATAAAAAGATGAGTAATAAAAATGTTTTTTTCATAAAAATTAATTTGAATTATTTAAGTGCAAAACTCAGGTAATTCAAATTAGAAAGGGTTTCAAAAGCTTAAAAATGGAGAAAATGGTACTTATTTGATGGTATTTTTATATTCATTGGGTGTTTGACCGGTCACTTTTTTAAAGGCTTTATAAAAAGTTGTTTTTGAAGTAAACCCGGATTCCAATCCCATCGTCAACAAAGTATAGTTTTCGTATTCCGGATCTGATATCATTTCCTTGACAGCTTCCACCCGATATTGATTGATGTAGTGGGCAAAGTTGTCTCCAGTTATCGTGTTTACAATTTGGGAAACATATCCAGCACTTATGCCTAGTTTTTCAGCAACTTTTTCTCTGTTTAATGTACTATCGGTAAAAATCTGCTGCTCTTTGCAAAGCAGCTCAAGTTTTTGAAAATAAAGATTGTCAGCCGTTATAGATTCTCTGTATTCTTCTGCAATGCTATTTTCTGGCGTTATACTGTTTTCTGCAATTTGCAGATTGGGATGTATAATAACCAAATCGTTGTTTAGAAAATTGTAGATGGCATCTTTGTTTTTGGCAAGCTTGTATTTGTAAATGCCTATATAGGCTGTCCAGTGCGTGATAAATGTTGCCGATAAAGCCAGGGCACTCATGGTAGAGGAAATGTCTATTCCAAAAAAGAAGCCAGCCATATATGTAATTAGCCAGGTAGATAATAATAAATAGAGAGTCGTTAATAAGGTAATTACCCATTTTTTTTCTTGTGGATCTTTTAAATGCCTTATCATAAAATAAGAATAAAAAGGAGGAAACAGGATAATGATAAAGGCAAATAAAAGCTGAATCAATCTAAGTATATTGTTAATGAAAATACCAGAATCTGTGATTTTATAAATTCCTAAAATATCATTAAGATGGTAGATAATGGTAAAAGTAGAGGAATAGATAAACGGAATGTAATACAAATAAGCTCTTTGTCTGTTCTTTACAGTATCATCAATTCGGTTGATGATGAAAAGGAAGATGAAAACGGGTAGTAAAAATATCCATTCAATATAATCCAGAAAACATAGCAAAGGATAGGATTTAAATGCCCCTTCAATTTCAAAAACGTAATTCAATAAAACAAAGGAAAGTGCAAATAGTAAATAGGCTAAATATTTATTTGATTGGCTATTGAATAGGGAAGATTTTAAGATAACTATACCTAAGACTATTCCCTGAAAAATAGCAATATTTAAAAGTGTTGTATAGATCAATTTTTTAATATAAAATTTGTTTTAAATATACTTCTTTGATGCGAATTGATAAAAAAGAATTTTTTTGAATGCTGACAACTTTTTAAGGGGTTGAGAATGAGCTCAACTGAAATGATTTATTAATTTTATAAAAATTAAATGTAGAGAACAATTCTTGGGAATTAAAAAAAGACAAGTATCAGGTCGTAAAAGTTTGATATAAAGATTTTTATGGGTAAAAAAAGAGAGACAACTATCAAATAGTTGTCTCCTTCAGTGAACTCGACAGGACGCTATTCAAACTCTTTTTTGACTGATATGGAAAATGTTTTAAATGTATGTGTTTGATAATTATTTATTTATGAGGTTTTCATCTTGGTTTGAATACTGTTGAACTAAATTGGTTAGGAATTTTTAGCCTATGAATCAGATTAGATATTTAAACAAAGGCTTCGTAAGATGTCTGTTTATATCTTAAATTTTCTTACTGATAGATTTGAGGAATATTATAGTTCAATAAAAGTTCTATATAATGAAAACTTCAAATAGACTTTATAAAATATTTTGAAATTAAGCTGGAATAAACAAATTGTGTAATTCTCTTTTATTATTTTCAAAGTGGTTTGAGCTCTCTTAATTTTAGTAATTAAAAAATGATTTTCTGAGTTTTGATTGCATATGAATTTTTCTTAATATTATGATTAATAAAATCTCAAAACTAACCATGAAAATTAACTGTTTTAGGATTCAAAACTTCCGCCGTTTTAAAAATATTCTTGTGGATGTTGAGTCTGATATTTCTATTCTTGTTGGAGCTAATAACAGTGGTAAAACCTCAGCTACTCATGCCTTAGATATGTTTGTAAACAATCAAAAGGATAAATTCACTATTTATGATTTCAATTCAAGTTGTTGGTCCATTATTAATGACATTGGTGATGATCCTAATCAGAGTATTATTGATGATATTGAGCTTCCACAAATAAGTTTAGATTTATGGTTTAATATCAGAGAAACTGATTTGCACAGAGTTTTATATCTTTTGCCAGACTTAACTTGGGAAGGTTCAATAATTGGACTTAGAATTGTATTTCAGCCTAAAAGTAGTAGGGAAACATTAGTTAGATTTATGGAATCTAAAGCTAAGGTTGCTAAGTATGTGCCAAAAGAAAAAGATAAAAAATACAAGCCTTGGCCTAAAAATCTGATTGATTTTTTAAGTAAGCACTTAAGTCAGGAGTATGAATTTAGATATTATTCTCTAGATCAATCAAAGTTCGATGAAAAATTTAATCAGAAAGAAAACTATACACCGCTTTTATTACAAAATGACAAGAGTAAACCATTAGTAAAATCACTACTTAGAGTAGATACTTTACATGCCCAAAGGTATCTTTCAGATCAAGCCTCAAATGCTCGATCTGAAGACCTTTCTAAGTGTTTGAGTCGTTTTTATAAAAGAAATCTTGAAAAAAGAGAAGATGACCACGATGCATTAAGTGCTTTATTTGACTCTGAAACCCAATTAAATGAACACTTAAAAAGTGTTTTTAATGACATGTTAGAAAGGCTTGGAGAATTGGGGTACCCTGGTGTTTCCAATCCTCATCTAGTTATTAAATCAGCACTGAATCCAACTACTATAATGAGCCAAGATACAAAGGTTCATTATTCTATGGATGGGACTTCAAACGGACTTACGCTGCCGGATAACTATAATGGCTTAGGTTTTAAAAACTTAATATACATGGTTGTAGAACTATTAGATTTACAGGCCCAATGGATAGATGAAAAAGAGGATAGAGCCTTATTACAACTTATTATAATTGAAGAACCTGAAGCTCATTTGCATACACAACTACAACAAGTCTTTATAAGGCAAATATTAAATATTTTGAAGATTACAGATGAAGATGCTTATTATTATGGAATGCAGTTAGCAGTAACAACACATTCACCTCATATTTTGTATGAAAGAGGTTTTAAACCTGTAAGATATTTTAGAAGAGAGGGGATTGCGGGTACTAACCAACACTCTGTTGCTTTAAATCTTTCTACATTTTATAAGGATGAGCCAGAAAAATATTTTTTTGAAAGATACATGAAAATGACACATTGTGATCTTTTTTTTGCAGATGCTGCAATTCTGGTTGAAGGAAATGTCGAAAGAATATTATTACCTGCGATGATTGAAAAATCTGCGGATAATTTAACCAAAGCCTATTTGAGTATTTTAGAAGTAGGTGGGGCTTATGCTTATAAGTTTAAAAGCTTGATCGAATTTTTAGGTATACCAGCGTTAGTTATTACTGATCTTGATAGTGTAAAACAAAAAACAGTAGATGGTAGTGCCAATACGGATGATGAAGATGAAGACGATGAAGATGTTGAATTGGAAATTTCTGAATCTGCTGAATCTGAAGAAATGATAAAAAAATATCTTATAGGAAAAGCATGCCTGCCTGACTTTGAAAATGCAATTACTTCTAACCAAACACTTGTTAGATGGCTGCCTAAGAAAGTATTGATTTCTGATCTTTTAGCTTGTAATAGTGAAAATCTAATTCAGAACCCAACAGAAACTAGTTTGTCGACAGTATATATTACATTTCAAAGAATGGTGGAAATAATTTGGGGTGAGGAAAAACATATGGTAGTGGGTAGGACCTTGGAGGAAGCTTTTGGCTTAGAAAACACAGAATGGTGTCAGTCATCGGAGGGAAAACATGTGGGACTAAAACTTAGAACTAAACCTAACAGCATAACTGAACTAACTGAAAAAATACATAAGCGTGTAAAATCTAATTCATTTAACAAAACAAGCTTTGCGTTAGGGGTTTTATCATCAAGTTCAGAAGATTGGATTGTGCCTAAATATATAGAAGAAGGGCTAAAATGGTTAGACCGTCAAGTAAAGATAGATATTCCAATTGTCCCTAAAGAAATACTGGAGGAAAATATTCATAGTGATATGACTGGCGCCGAGTATGAATCTAAAAAACAATCCAATGACTAAAAGATTAAATTCTCCCGATACTGAAGCTGATGTTAAATTAAAAACCTGTTTAGACAAATTTCCTCGAGTAAGTTTTAATATGATTGCTGGTGCAGGTTCAGGTAAGACAACATCACTTGTTAAAGCATTAAATCATATAATCACAACAAAGGGGGATGTTTTGAGAAGAAGAGGGCAACAAGTAGCTTGTATTACTTATACTGAGATAGCTGCACAAGAAATTTGGAATGATGTTGAAAATAATCCTCTTGTGCATGTTTCTACTATTCATAGCTTTCTTTGGACTATAATCAAACCTTTCCAAAAAGATATTAAGAAGTGGGTGATCCAGCGTATCGGTGAAAAACAGTTTGATATAAAATCAAAAATAGATAATCCACGTACAAGAATATCCAAAGATAAGCTTTATAGACAATTAGAAAAATTAAATTCTCAAGCATTAACAATCGAAAGTATACCTTATTTTGGTTACGGTACAGGTAGTAATTATAGTAAAGGTATTCTTGGACATGATGATATTATTAAATTGGCCATTTCAATGATTGAGGATTTTAAAATGCTTGGTACAATTGTTAGTCAAAAATATCCATATATATTCGTTGATGAAAGTCAGGATACTTTTCCAAATATAGTTACCACATTTAAAAAAATTGATTCATTACATAGCGAAACATTTTGTTTGGGTTTTTTTGGGGATCCCATGCAGAAAATTTTCCCGACTGGTGTTGGAGAAATTCCTATTGAGGAGAAATGGGAGACGATTACTAAACCAGAGAATTTTAGATGCTCACAACAAGTATTAAAAACTGTAAATGCAATTAGAAAACCAGCAGATGGATTAGAGCAAATAGGAGGACGTATTGAGGAAGGTGAACCTGTAGAAGGAAGTTCACAAATATTTATATTACCAATCGATGAATTCCGAACTGAAAATATGAACAAAGTTCAACAATGGATGGCTGAAAGTCAAAAAGATGTATCATGGCTGTCTGATAATGTTAAAATTTTAGTTATTGTCCATAGAATGGCTGCAATTAGATTAGGATTCCCTAATCTTTATGCTTCAATGAATGACACTGCGCCTTCTGCATTTAAAGATGGACTTCTTGATGGTAGTGCTTGGCCACTCAAGCCATTTATGAATTTTGTTCTTCCAGTCGTAGAATTTTGTAATAAGGGATCAAATTTCGATATTTTAAATATTCTTCGTAATCAATGTCCAAAATTATCAAATGGGACTTTAAAAGGGACCGAACTACGAAAGGCTTTGGTTGAACTAAAAATAGCCACTGACAAATTAATAGAGATGATGGATATTTCATCAAACTCTACTGTACTAGATGTATTTAAAATTATTCAAGATAATAATCTGATCGTTTTGGATGAAAGAATAGTTGCCCACTTAAACGGAACAATTGCAAGCGAGTTTATTGAACAAAATGATGGTGATGATGATTCTTTAGCTATTGAGATAGATGCAATGCAAAGATACTTTGCATGTAAAGCAAACGAATTCTTAGGTTATAAAAAATACTGTGATGATGGATCTCCATTTGCGACACAGCAAGGTATTAAAGGAGCTGAATTCGAAAAAGTCATTACAATTTTAGATGATGATGAAAGTTCTCATAATCTTTTTTCATATGATAAATATTTTGGTATTATACCTCTTTCAGATACAGATGAAAAAAATATTGAAGATGGAAAAGATAATGTGATAGCTAGAACCAGAAGACTTTTTTATGTTTCTTGCTCACGAGCGAGAAAGGATCTGGTGGTAATATATTTTAATGCAGATGTCGATGTTGCTAAAAAACTAATTGGAGCTACTGATATTTTTGCTACTGCTAATATTTATACTGTTAAAAATTTATCTCAAAATTGATCCTTAAAAGGAAGCAAATATGTAATGTGACTCGTATAGATTAAGTTAAATAATTCGGAGCATTAGTTTTATACAGTTAATTAAACTACGTCGATAGGTTGGGCACCCAAATCTGATATTTGTCTTACAAACAACTAAAAATTTAAACTATACTATGATTTCAGAGAATTTAAGAGAGAAAATTCGCAAGGTTGACAGTGACTTGAATAGTACTTACAAACCGAGCATTAGCAAACCATTATTGGAAATTGTCAGCCTAACCTTTATTGCGACCCTGCTCGGGCTATTTTATATTTGGGAATACCTGAATAGATTTAAATTCGACTATTTTGATTATTTCGAAGTACAAGATTCTTTTACGATTTTATACCAGAACGCAATGCCGATTATTTATATCGGATCTTTACTATCACTATTTCTTTGGATTTTAGTTCCCGATATTCTCAAAAAGAAAACTATACAGGTTGATGATCAGGAAGAAGAACGGCAATCTGACCAAAAAGTGATCAAGGGGATAACAAATGCTGCTGTTATAATCACTGTCCTCTTGGGGCTATGCGGATTTTGGGTGCTACTTTCGGCTTACAAATTTGAGTTATTGCCAACTATTATATTCCTTGTTTTTGCTGTGGCAGCCTGTTATCTATACTTCAATGGGCCTAAAAATCTTGGCGTTGTTGCTGCAATTATTATTGCATTTCTTTATGCCGAAGTCCGTGCTAGAAAGGATGCTGAGCAGACCATGAAGCTGAAACCCAGAAAGGACATTACGCTTTGTGGTCAGCAGGAACCAATATTAAAAAAAGAGGACACAACTAAATATGAAATTTTTAGGACCAATGGATACTATTTTATTAAGGATGATCGCAAGAAAATGATATTTGTTTATTCCCGTACTAATGGTGAAATGAACTCTTTCTATGTAGAATAAAAGTACGAATAACAACATACAAATTGAAAATATTTACATTTTTATTAAAATTATAAAAATGGCAGAATTTAGAATTTCAGGAATTTGGTTAGATTCCGGAGGCGTAATTACACATTACGCAATTCCACACTCGAAAAAAAAATAGTAAAGGAGATGGTTACATTATTGGCTTAGCAGAAAAATATACCAAGCAGGCTGCCGTTGATTTACTTTTAAAGCAGGGAAATATTGCTAAGACTTATTTATGGAACTATAGTAAAAGAATCTGGGAGGCTGGAGCAGAAGTCCAGGTAATCAGTGGAAAACCGTTATTTTTAAAATCTAATCCGGACAGCACGGAAAGGGATAATCTTTTGCATCTTATTAATTACGGGTATATTTTTAAGTAATTTATTATGAGACTGTCTCAAAAGTGAGACAGTCTTATTTGATTAAAAAAATACGGAGTGAGATTTCCCATAATTAATATTAGTTTTCAAATATTCAATTAACTTGGAAACGATTTCTTCTGTTGAATATACAATGTTTTTCTCCAATGAAGACTTGACAGGACGCTATCCAAACTCTTTTTTTAGTGATTTAGAAAATATTTTTGAAGTTTACTTTACGGTTTCCCATATTTTTATATAAAATATATGGTTTAATTTTAGCTATAATTTACGGTAGAATTAATTTTCTTCCAAATATTTCCCAGCATAATTATTTATTTTAAATTCCGCATTTAAATTTTATTTACACAACCCGATGATAGAAACACAGCTATATATTTCAGTGAATAGAAAAGCGGATCTTGAAAAGATTAAAGAAATCCTGATAATAAGCAAAATAGAATCCCCCGTTTATATAGTGGAATACGGACAACACTTCGGTATTAA
This sequence comes from Chryseobacterium sp. KCF3-3, assembly GCF_045865955.1. NCBI lineage: Bacteria > Pseudomonadati > Bacteroidota > Flavobacteriia > Flavobacteriales > Weeksellaceae > Chryseobacterium > Chryseobacterium sp. KCF3-3. The sequence continues at coordinate 5,402,223 of NZ_AP035792.1, read as the reverse complement.
TTTTACAAGCCAGCATGAAGAATGGCATATTGATACATGTATATATGAATCATTTCCGGGATATGAACTGACAACTGATCTCCACCGCGGAAAGAAGGAAATACGACTGGAGATTTCAAGGTATCAATCCGAGCTTAGTACAACCAAATGGGGCTCTCCTATTGACAACCCACTGAATGAAACTAAATATCTTATCAAGAAAGCTACTGAAATGCCCATTACATTCAGTCCTGAGGTGCGAGTGCTTTTCGGCTCTATAGAAAAAGTATACTATGTCAATATTATTCCAGGCATCAAAGAATCCACTGATGAAAAAGGATTTCTATTAGCTAAAGAATTTAAGAATCAGACCGATCCCAAAACGGCTGACTTTTTTCCGGACCGTTTATATAAAACACAGCTTGAAGCTTTTCATAAAGGAAAGGACAAATTGGAAAGTCTTGTTGAAGAAGACCATAAGGAAATTTTAAGGCTTCAGAAGAAAGAAAAACTACAGCGCGAAAAAATCCCAAGAAAAATAATCCGGGAATTTATAAAAAACTGCAATGCCCGTAACTATGACTCAATCATAAAAGATCTGTTGCAGGATTTTCAGTTCGAAATCAGAGAAAACTGGCGTCAAAAACTGACCACCTCAGGACTTGATGAATTTAAAAATTATCTCGAAGCTGCTTATCAGGAATTGTGCGGAAGAGATTTTAAAATCCAATCATCTTGGTCATTTCTCAAGCAGGATGTTGGTGTCAACTTAGAGACATTCACACCTCCTCAGGAAACAGAAGAAGACTTAAAAAGATTATATAGAATTCGTCTGAATTTCAGATTGGAAGAAGAAAAAATAACCCAGATCATTGTGGAAAAGTAATCGCTAGGATTAGTTTTTTTCTTTCCTGACCTCTATACAAAAAATAGGAAATCCTGCATGAATAAATGTACTATCATCACACATGTATATACCACAGTTTTCTTATATTTACGAAACCAAACGAAGCTAAATTCCAACAACATTGGCTTTTAGCGATTAAAAACGAATTAACCTTTAATGAGAATTGTACATATTTCTGATATCCATTTATCAGCATCGAACTTTGGTGATTTTAAAAAGTATTATCGAAAAGCCTTATTGAAGGTTCTATCAAAAGAACACAAGGAAACACCAATTGATATTATCGCTATTACAGGTGACCTTGTTGATAAAGGTGGACACTCTCTATTAAAAATGTCCCTATTTAAAACTGAAACTGATCCGTACAAAATCTTTGAAGACCAGTTTATTACTCCGATTAAAAATGAGCTAAATCTATCAAACGCCAATTTCCTTTTCATCCCTGGAAATCATGATGTAGATGAGAGCAAAATCTTATGGTTTGATGAAAAAACATTTCAAGACGAAGAAGTTGAAGGAAATATTAATGATACATTACCCAAAATTAGAGACGAAATAAACAATTACAATCAGAGAATAGAACAGTTTAAAAATTTTGAACACAGATTTCATGCTGGAAATCCTGATTATCTATCCACATATAACGAATCTACCTATATATATGAACATCGCCCAGGGATTAAAGTAGGCTTTGCTTTAATAAATGATAGCTGGAGGTGCAGCACCTGCCACCTAGTAAAACATAAAGATAAAAAATTATACTTTGGTAGTGACCAGTTAAATAATGCGCTAGATATCTTAGAAAATAATAAAACAATTCTAAATGTGATTCTCACTCACCATCCAATCGATAAGTATGGTGAACAGGCAGAGGTCGAAAAAATACTCAAAAATTTTGAGTTCCACCTTCATCTATATGGCGACCAGCACCATCTTAAGCTAAGTACTTACATTGACCCTAATGGCGAATGTTTTGGGATCATGGCACGCGCTGGTTTAAATAACCCAAGAGAACCGCTCAGTGAGTGGCAACCTGGTTTCCACATTATTGATATTAATTTTCAGGAGGCTGTGATATCCTGTATTACTTACTACCATTATATAGAAAAAAACTGTCAATTCTCCTTTGATGTTCATGCAAAATCTCCGGATGGTATCGATAAGAACAAGCGTCCGCTGGGTTTTCAAAAAGTCCCCTTACATAACGCCAGTACATTAAAAACTCTTGATAGAGAAAAATACAAAAAGAAATGAACGAAAATTATCACGAATTAAGATACCTAGAAACATCCACGCCTAACAATAACCGTTTTTCCTTGCTTGACGATCCCGAGGATAGATTGACACTGCTTGATTTAGTTGATGAATATGATAGAATCATTTTACTGGGAAATCCAGGTATGGGCAAAACAGCAGAGTTGAATCAAACTTTTGAGCTTCTTTGGGATAAGATCGATGAGACAGAAATGCTTCCCATACTCATAAATATCGAAAACTTTCGTCACACATCGACGATCGAAAAAATGATTCCGGGTGAGGATTGGAAAGATATGTCTTCTGTCATTTTTATTTTGGATGGATTGGATGAAATCGCTAATATCCAAGATTTTATTGCAGATCTTCAGAATTTTATGTCAGACAATTCAGAAAGAAAGCTAAAATTTATTTTAAGCTGCCGTACAAATATTTACCAGAAGTATGTCATTAATATTAGTGATTTTAAAGCGGTATACCTTAAAAGTCTTTCACGCTGGCAGATTTACAATATATTTAAGAATAAATACGAAATCGAAATCTCCGATGACAATTTAATTCAATTTTCAACAATTTTACAAACTCCATTCAATTTAGAAATGTTTGCCGAGTTTTATAAAGACAAACAGCGCTTTCCGAAAACACTGAAAGAAGCACTTGAGCTTTTTATTGAAAAGGAAATAGGGCGCAGTTTACCTTCAATTTTTAAACATATCGGTCCCGTAACAAAAGCAGAAATCTATTACAAAATAAAAGAGGTTGCTGTCATAAACGAATTGATGCAACAAAATGCCATTTCACAAGACGACCTCTTCAAATTACTCAAAGAACAAGGTATAGCGTTATTTCAGGAACTTCCATTTTTTGAGAAAAGAGCGTTTATCGATAGTTACGTTTTCACACATAAAAACTATCAGGAATATTTTGCCGCATTATATATAGCTTTTCTTCCTATCGAGAAGATAATCGAATTCATTAAAGTTAAGGATATAAAGAAAATTAAACCAAGCCTATTTAATACTATTACTTTTTTGTTAAATATTATTACTGAAAAAGATAAGAAAAAAGACCTAGAAGACTGGCTACTTAAAAATGACAAAGAAGTACTATTTTTTGCGGAAGATGAGCGTTTGCTTCCCAAATTCAAGAATGAACTTTTTGAAGCATATTTTACGGAAGTATGCATAGATAAAACATTTTGGATTTCAAACAATGCTAAAATTTCTCTGGATATTCTGGCTGATTTTGCTGCATTCAAATTTCTTTTCGATGAGATAGATAATGTGAACAGACACCCTAGGGTAAGAGCTTCAGCCTTGGAAGTTATGGCTTATAAAAAACTACAAACCAGCGAGAAAGAACTTTTGATGAATCTGATAATTAAAATTATCGAAGCGGAGGATAATATTGTTCGGATGCAATGCTTAAGAACCTTTAAAGATCAAAAATTTTATGAAAACATTTCTTTCTTTAAGCGTATTCTGGCTATCCTTAAAGATAGTGAGGATGCTGATGCATTGCATCAGCTAATCTCAATTATGACAAAAATAGATGATCATCAACGGGATGCTGATCAATTGATATCTATTATAAAAAAATATTATAGTTTAGGGGACAGAGTAATAAGAGGAACAGAAAATCTGATCGCTTACTTAATATTGAATACGAGTAGCCGATACCTGAACATTGCATTACTCGAAATTCTTTTTAATGACCATTATTCACTACGCTCCAATAGCTTATTCTTTGATAATTTTGATGAACAACTTATAAAAAGGTCAAAAGAATTTTGTACAGATCCTGATTATCATAAAGAATTGGTTGAAATGGCATTTGCAGATCGGTATCGAATAATGAGTAATCCAGTTTTAAAAAATGTTTTACTGGAAGTAGGGATTCCACCAGAATTAGTGATCCATATCTTGCAAAAAGAAAAGATGTCCACCGATGTGTTATATTCACTTGCTCCCTTCGTGAACAATGATAATATTGATTCAATAGTTGAAGGGTTTAAGAACGGTAATATACAATTTAATTCAACAAATGACATTGATTCTTTCCGAAATTGGATCATAAATTCAGATTCTAATCTAGCGCTTTATTTTGAAAAAAAATTTAGAGATGCTGGCCATAATTTCTTAACGAATATACAAACTGATGAGCAAATTCTAGCTGCAACAACTCAATATGATGAAGAACGTGATGCTAACTTTGAATTATTATTTAAAAAAGAAAAAATAATATCTGATGTTAAAACATATTTTCAAGAAAATAATGTTGAATCCCTGACAAGACCTGAATTTCAGAAAATATTCTGGCAGTGGTACGAAGATCATAATCTCCACGGATTACAATATACAGTTCATACGATTATGGATACCGTATTAAGGTTTAATCGGAATATTACCCCTGAAATTATTATTAGCGCATTAGAAGATTCAAATATTTATTTGTCGGCTATAAAAACAGGTTTAGCTCATCACTCCTTCAGAAAGCTGAAGTTGGATAAAGAACAACTGGAGTTAATAGATAAATTAACAAAAGCTATTATTTCTGAAGTTGATTATAACAATGTTATTAGAATTAATGCAGAAGACCCCGATCTTTTCCATGCTACCAAATATTTAGAATACATCAATATTGTCTTATTCTTCGATTTCAATTATGGTATTAAACAATCTCCCACATTCTATCTGGACGTGCTTGCCTTCGGAAATATTACGGGTCCAAACAGTGGGCAATCATTTATTGAGTACGTTTTAGAAAAGGTGGATGATGCTGAGGTTGTAAATGAAAAAGTGATTCAAAATATCACCCAAGGTGAATTGACATTTATTGCAAAAAGGGACCACTACTCCTATGCGGTAGAAAACAATTTATTTGAAACTTTTAATAAGATCGGTGAGGATTTTAAAAAGGACGGCGCGACCATAGATCAGCAAAATTTACTTGAGGATTATGTCTCAAAAATAGAAGAACCATTAATTTTTTTAAAGGAATGTTGTAGGGATCAAACATCTCCTTTTTATTGGAGGGTAATCAATTTGATCAAAGATAAATATCAAGATAACAAATTTATCCGTGATGCAGTCTTTGCTTATTTAGAAACTTCGGATTTGCATTTCTTAGAAAATGCTGTAAATATATTATTCTTCTTAAATGAAGATACTGCTATTCTAAACTATTATAAGGCTCTAAAAAAAGTGATTTTGGTAAGACCGGACTACAGTGGTCTCTTCCCTAAAGACGTAAAACACTATAACCGTTTGAATGAAATTGTTTTGTTCGAGACTTTATTTGATTTAACCCATGAAGATAATTCAGCAGGTTCCTTCTATCTACATTACTCTAGGAGCTTCCTACAGTCATGGTGTTCACAAATTTGTGAAAAAGATGAGGGCTTTGGCATACTCCAAAGAATTTTAGCCGGGATCAAACAAAAAGCTAACACGGATATGAAAATATTTTATGTAAATGATTTAATTGATATTTCAAATAACAGTAGGCTTAATTCTAAATCAAAAGAAATGACTTTTGAAGAAGCACGTATGTTGATAAATCAATTAAGCTAGGCCAGACTTGTTACCTTGCGGAAATAAATTAGATTTTGACTTATTTCCGCAAGGTAATAAGGCGGTATCTCCCTAATGAACTTTAACAGTATTTATAGAATAAGGTATTTTGAATATAAATACAGTAAATTTTAATCGTCTTTTAGCAGGGGTTTGGAAAAACCTAATTTCTTTTTTTGTATTTTAACAATTAAACCAGTGTAAGTAATGCAACTTAATTTTTTTCCTATAAATATCGTTGCCGAGGAATTCCAGATAAGGACGGTATCATACACAGAGGATCTGCTGAGAGAGCTCAGAGATGAATATAATAGCAGTCATTCTTTTTTTAGGTATGGAGATGAAATCTTTATTTCTAATAAAGATGGTGATGATCTTAGCTCTATTGGAAGTTTACAACAAGTTAACATAAATGAGCAGAGTCAGGTAACCTCTTCACTAATAAAACATATATTTTTTCGAACTTTTAAAGAGAGATTTTCAAATTACATACCTGTTGACTTTTATCCGTTTCGTTTTTTTTCTGCTAAGACAAAGGATGATCTTCTGTATAATGTTCTGCCCGGTCATTTGAAGAATAAGATTGCTTATAAAAAATTGATAGAGCTCCAACTAAGAATAATTGAAGTAGATGGTGAAAAGAAATTTGGATTTCTTATTAATATTAAACGGAACTGGATATTTAATAAGAGCTGCTTAGAACTACATCAGGAGGGATATAATTTAATGGGTGCGGAAGTTCTCCATACGGAAACACTTCCAGGTTTAATTGACGTTCTTGCGCCAAATGAAGAATTTGTTGGAATTATATCTTCAATTTCCGGAACTATGGCAATGGTTGAAACCAACGAAGGATTGAAAGAATTTTTGCTGGCGGAATTATTTATAAAGAAATCCAAATTTAACATAGGTAACTACTTATCTTTTGCGATTTCGGAGCAAAAGAGCGAAGAGTTATTGAGAATTATTGAAAGTAAAAGAAGTGAGGTATATAATACAAAAAATCTTTATGAAGAGATTATTAGAATTTCAAATCATCTGTTTGTAGAAGCTGGGAACTCAATTATGTTTCATAATAAAGATGGTTTTCGTTTTACGGTGGCTGATAAGCCATTGTCTGTTTATAATAGTATTGACCTCAAGACACCAACTTTTATTTTTGATCCCTCAGGAACAAAAATAAATAGTTCCAATCCTGACAAAGGATTGTCAGATTATGGACCCTACGATACCCTAACCTTTGATATAAAGAATCCTAATATATTATGCATTTGCCACAGAAATAATAGAGGAAATTTTACTAGGTTTCTTTCTGATCTGAAGGAGGGAATCCCAGCTTCCAAGTTTTTTAAGAAGGGGTTAAAAAGGAAATACGATTTTCAGGATGTAACATTTAAAATTAAAGAAATACAGGAATATAATACTGAGGCATATATTAATGCTATAAGTAGCTTTGTGGAAGAGGAAAATAAACCACAATTAGCTATTATCGAAATACCAATTGCATTCAGGAATCATTCAGATCTTCTAAATCCTTACTACAGAATTAAAGCAAAATTACTGTCCTTCGAAATTCCGGTCCAGTTTATTACCTCGGAAAAGGTAACTATGTATAATGAATATATATTAAACTCTCTAGCGCTTCAGATGTATGCAAAATTGGGTGGGACTCCTTGGGTTTTACCATCGCAGCGATCAGTTGACAGGGAGATAATAATTGGTATTGGCCATAGTTGGTTAAGGAAAAATCAATATACGGGAGCAGAACAGAATAGGGTAGTAGGTATAACAACATTTATGTCCGGTGACGGGCAATATTTGCTTGGTGATAAAGTGAAAGATGTTGCATTCGAAAACTATTTTGATGAATTGCTTAAAAGCCTGAAGCAATCTATTATTCGACTATCAAGTGACCAAGGATGGGTGAACGGCAACACGGTCCGTCTGATCTTCCATATTTTCAAGCCCATAAAAAATACAGAATTTGATGTCGTAAGTCAGCTGGTTAGAGATATTCCTCAGTATAATATAAAGTTTGCTTTTGTCACTATTGGTAATGCCCATCCCCATATTTTATTTGATAAAAATCAGCTAGGAGTTACAAAATATGGAAGTAGCGAGATTAAAGGACAATATGTACCGGCCAGGGGATGCAATGTTATTCTTGATGAAAGAACATGTATTGTGCAAATGTTAGGTGCTAATGAACTGAAAACCTCTAAGCAGGCGATGAGCAGACCTGTCTTGATAACGATAAGAGTTCCGCAAGGTAGCTATAATAGTGATGATCTTAATAATTTCTTATTTTACGATTTAAGTTACATTACACAGCAGATATTCTCTTTTACCTATTTGTCGTGGAGAAGCTTTTTACCAGGGGAAGAACCTGCAACCATGAAATATTCTAATCTGATTTCAAAATTGCTTGGAAAGATGAGGAGCGTTCCCAATTGGGATGCAGATACGTTGAATTATGGATTAAAAAGAAAAAAATGGTTCCTATAGAAGAGACAATTAATTATTTATCAAGGATTAATAACAGTCCTAAATTAACCACTTTTAATAATTTGTTGGGTGGAAGAGAAATTCATACTTCTGAAGATCAAGACAGCAACGAACTAAATCAAGTTTATTATGGAGTAATTAAAGCAATTCGAGAAAACAATAAACATGATTTTGTTACTTTCTACAGTATAAAAAGTAAAAGTAAACCAAGTAAAGATTCGGCTGTTCCTTTCATAAATGACGATTTTTTAATTTTTATTTTATTAGTTGGTGTAGTCAAATTTGGAATAGACGGGGCATGGATAAGTGACATCATTTCTATTAGAAATAAAAATACAATAACGATAACTTTCGAAAATATAATAAAAGAAAACTATTACAGTAAGAGTATCTTACCGGAAATTGTTTATATGTACCTGCACTTTACCAAGCCAATGCTGATAACCAATGATTTTATAAATTTTACTTATAAATCTATAAACGATAACACACAACTTTTTGAAGGGCGTAGTGATTTTCAAATCTTATGTGCGATAAATTCTTATAATTTAATAGTTATTTCAAAAGAGGTACCGGACAAAAGTCAACTTTTAATGTTACAGGATTTTACGGGTAGATTTCTAAAACGAGTGAAGTTTCTATCGTGGTTGATACAAGCTGCTTTATTCTGGGGTGTGATCTATTTATTATTGACTTTACCTAAGTATAGTCCTGAAACTATCAAATTTATTGAGAAGTATAACTATGCATTTACCATTTTTGGTGCTTTAGGATTAAGTTTTTTGGGAAATGTTATCCCTATATTTAAAAAGATGTCGCAGATTATCTTGCTAAGATTACTAGGTGCTTCGAAAACTTCCGTAAAAGAATTAATCAAAGAAAAAGGTTCATAAATGTAGTTGTGTAGCGAGCTGGAATCAGGTCGCTGAAAGTAGTACCTAAAAAGTCAATTAATCATCACTGAATAGCTTGAGGAATACATGCATGTATGCTAAAGAAATGAGCATAATGTGTAGAATCCTTCAAAATTGACCATGCTAATCCTGCGAATGATTAGTTAATTCCTGTCCAAATTGACCACCAAAAAAGTCAGAAGACGTGTCTTGAATAACTTAACTTAGCCAAAAAATATCAGTGGCTAGGAAAAGAATAGACATGTTGAACATCAAACAATTGTAATCGGTAAGTTGCCCAATGATTATCGAAATAATAATTGGCTCGTAAACTCTGAAATTACAGGTCTACGTTCCTGAAATAGGTAGATGTACTAATTTTGTGTTTTATTTCTAATAAATACATAAATTCTACGTTTTATTATATAAACATCTCCCAAGACAAATTACCATATTATGCCTGCCGTATATCTCTACATACGAGTTAGTACAGATGAGCAGGCTGTAAAAGGATATTCCCAGCGCAGCCAGTTGGAGCGCCTTGTGCATTATTGTAAATATAATAACCTGATTATTACAGAAACTATTTTCGAGGATTATTCAGCGAAAACATTTAATCGACCTGCATGGAACAGATTAATGATTAAAATTAAATCTCTTAAAAATCGTCCAGCCATTATACTCTTTACTTACTGGGATAGATTTAGCCGTAACATTACAGATGCTTATTTAATGCTTGAGAAACTAGGAAGTATAGGAGTTTCTCTTCAAGCTATTGATCAGCCAATAGACTTTTCTATACCGGAAAGTAAGATTATACTTGCTGTATATTTGGCTACATCTGAAGTTGAAAATGATAAAAGAAGCCGGAATGTCAGTTTAGGTATGCAAAAAGCAAGACTAGAAGGTCGATGGATCAATAAAGCTCCTTTAGGATATCGGAATAAAGTAACAGCGGATGGAAAAAAATATATTGCTCCTTATGGCCCTGAAGCTGCTATAATTCGTGAAGCCTTTGAAGAGATAATAAAAGAAAGAAGAGTTACAATATCAGAAATATATAAGCATGCTGTCTCTAAAGGTTTAAGATGTAGTATGAGTGCTTTCTATAGATTAATAAGAAATCCCATTTATTGTGGACAGATTAAAGTTCCTGAATCTGAAAGTGAAAAAAGCAAGATTATTAATGGATTACATACAGGAATTGTATCTATAATACTGTTTGAGGGAGTTCAAAAAGTATTACGGGAATTAAATAACTCAAAGTTTATCAAAAAGAAAAAAGTACTTAATGAAAACTTCATATTAAGAGGTGTACTTTTGTGTCCTATCTGTGGAAAAACATTAACTGCAAGTTCTTCGCAGGGAAAATGTAAGAAATACTATTATTACCATTGCATCAGAGAATGTAAGTATCGTATCAGAACTGATTTTGTTAATGCAAGCTTTCTAACTTTCCTTAAAGAAGTACAGATTGATATTCCTTTTTTAAAGATAGCCAATGATTTCTTGAAAGAGATTGATAAAGGAAGGCAAGAAGCTTATCAAAGTAAAAAACGTGAGATAGGAAGAGCAATGGATAAATCGATTGACAGAAGTTTAAATGCACATCAACTTTTTTCGATGGGAAAAATTGATTACGATGACTATTTCCTTATTAAGAATAGTTGTAAAGTCTATTTAAAGAATTATGCTTCAGAATTACGAGAGCAAGCATTAAAGGCAGGAGTAGGAATATTTGGAAAAAAAGAAGGGAATAATATATTTTGTCATTTAGGAGACATTTATGAGGCATCTGATATATCAACTAAACAAAAAATAGCAAGATTATTTTTTCCTGAGAAAGCAATAGCCAATGAGAATATTCTGAATATGTTACCGGAATTTATAAAAATTATATTTGGAATAAAATTAGTAAAATCTGGGGCAAGAGTGGGAGAAACTTTAGGTAATGATGAGAAGATAAATCATTTTCTAAAGGAAATTTCCTTGTTTGCATTTGAACAACAATTGAAAACAATTTAGTGAAAAATATGTGGTTTTTTGTGAATTTTTGGTGTTCGAATCCTGTTAGGTCATCGAAAGTTAAATTTTCAAATCCCTATGGTTTGTAGTTTTAACTAATTGATTTTTAGTGTTTTTACGTTTTTGTTATAGAATCAATAAGTTTTTTATAATTAACACTTTTTTGATAAATGTCTTAATTTGATTAAGTGTAATTGATTGATTATGAGTTGTGTGAAAAAAATATGCGCAAATTGTCCTAAATTTGCGCATATTGTCGTTTGTGACCTCGACAGGATTCAAACCTGTAACCTTCTGAGCCGTAATCAGATGCGCTATTCAGTTGCGCCACGAGGCCGTTTGTTATCTTGTTGTTTAACGGTTGCAAATATACCACTTTTTTCCGTTCTTTGAAGAATGAAACAGAAAATTTTACTTTTATTTACGGTATTTTCGCTAATTGCCTGTAAAAGAGAATCAAAAATTTCGTCCACAGATTGGACAAATATCTCAAATCGCACCCAATACAAGGAACAGAACGGAAACCTGGAGTTGAAATCGGGGAATTTTACTTATAATTTTAAACAAAATCAAACTCCTTTCAAGAAAATCATCCTGTTGAATGCTAGTATGGCAGGGTATATTTCAGAGCTGGGAGCAGAAAATGTAATCATAGGAGTTTCCAGTCCGGAGTATATTTTTTCAGATAAAATTCAAAATCTGATTAAAGAAGGAAAGATCCAGAATGTAGGAAGTGAACAGAAATATGATGTGGAAAAGATCATCTCTATGAAACCGGATGCTATTTTTACCAATCATATTGCCAGCTTCGACAATACTTATGAACTTTTGAAAAACAATGGTATTCAGGTGATATTTCTGGATGAATACATGGAGCAGAAGCCTTTGGAAAAAACAGCTTATATTAAACTTTTCGGAGAGTTTTTAGGAAAAGAAAAAGAAGCTGAAGCTAAATATCAGGAAGTGGAGAAAAACTACAGTGATCTGAAACAACTTGCCTCGAAAGCAAAAGAAAAACCTGTGGTACTTGCTAATGAAATGTATGGAGACGTTTGGTATCTTCCAGGGGGAAATACTTCCGTGGCTCATTATATTTCGGATGCCAATGCCAATTATATCATGAAGGATAATAAAGATGAAAAAGCATTGACAATGAGCTTTGAGGAAGTATATGCGAAAGCAGGAGGCGTTCAGTACTGGGTAAATGCAGGAAGTCACACTTCGAAAAAAGAAATGCTAGGCATGAATCCTTTCTATGGAAAGCTGGATGTATTCAATAAAGGAAAGATCTATACCATTGCAGGAAAAGAAAAACTGAAAGCGAATGATTTCTTTGAAAGCGGTGTGGTAAGAGCAGATTTGATCCTTAAAGATTATATAAAGATCTTTCATCCTGAACTTTTACCCAATTATCAGCTTACTTACATGAAAGAATTGCAGTAACTCATACTATTTGCTTATTTTTGCCTTTCCTTTTTATCAAGTTATGTGGAAAAAAATTAAACAGCTTATCTTCATCATTCTTGTTTTGAATGTAGTTTTTATCATCTGGGGCCGATTTTTTAATCCGCCAATTACTCTTACTCAGATAGGAGGACTTTTTGAATATGGAAAACTGCATAGAGATTACATTTCCTATGACGAAATGGGAAGTAATGTGAAAAAAGCCGTAATTGCTTCTGAAGATCAGAAGTTCTTTGATCATGACGGCTTCGATTATACAGCAATCGAAAAAGCCATGAAATATAATGAGAAAGGCAAAAAAATAAGAGGAGGAAGTACTATTTCCCAACAAACAGCGAAGAATGTGTTTCTTTGGCAGGGCAGAAGCTGGGTGAGAAAAGGACTGGAAGCGGTGTATACTTTCATCATCGAAAAAGTATGGACTAAAGATATTATCCTGGAAAGATACCTGAATTCCATAGAAATGGGACAGGGTGTATTTGGTGTAGAGGCTGCTGCTCAATATTATTTTGGAAAATCATCCAAAGATTTAAGTACCTCAGATGCAGCCTGGATTGCCGCTGTATTGCCCAATCCAAAGAAGTATGATCCTAAGAATCCATCCCCATATTTAAGGAAGAAACATAATTGGATCATGAGACAGATGAGGAATGTGAGTTTGAAATAGTATCTTTGTACTAATGAAATTCTTTAATTCCAGCACAAATTTTGAGTCAGTTCTTAAAAAATACTTTTCTTTTAAGAACGAAACTCTTTCTTTAGAACCATTTGCAGAGTTTTTAGAGACGATAAAAGAGGCTGACTTTACAGATGTGCTCAATTTTTTCAGAAGCAATCCTAATTTTGCTGAGAACTTTAAATATTATATCCACAATATTTTTAGGGGAAGACCTTTCAATCTTTCACTGACAGAAGCAAATATTCTTTCAGAAAATGCCTTCTTTCCGGAACTTAAAAAAAGAATACTGAACAAGGTTCTGCCACCCGTTGAAAACGAAAATACGGTATGGTACATGATCGATAACGTCAGTATGAGGCCGAAGAAAGATTTAAAATATCTGCATAACCTTCCTGAAAATGAGATCAATGAATTTTTTAATATGTTGGGAGCTTCGGATTTTATTATCCGTCCTAACGTTAAAAAAGAACTTATTTTCTCTATGAACATCCTGTCCTGGAGGGTAACAGGAATGGCGATGGAAGTGGAAGTGGTAAGAATGGCCCCTCAATACAGAAATTTAGACAATCCGTTTTTGGCTCTTCAGAATGAGCTGGAAACATTGGCTGATGATCTGGTTAAAGATCCTGAATTACAACTGCATTCAAAAGACAGCCGATATAAGCAGATCAAAATCTACGCAGAACAATGCCAGGAGTTTGTGAATATTGCTTTTAAAAATTCAGCCAAATATGGTATTTCTGGGAAGATTAATCAATCCCTGTTAAAAATCCGTCAGCAGACTGAAAGAATATATGAAATCGTTCAGCTATTGGTTATTGATAGTGATGAAGATATTCAGATAAAATCTAAGCAGTTGATTTTTAATATTCTGAGCTATAAATCTCATAAAAATAATATTTCAGATCTCATCAACGACAGTACGAGGTTGATCTCACACCTTATTACCAACCACACTGCAGAAACCGGAACTCATTATATTACTTCTACCCGTAAGGAATATATGACCATGTTCTACAAAGCGAGTGGTGGTGGTATTATCGTAGGAGCCCTTTGTGTTCTGAAAATGCTCTATGGATACATCCCGGGAAGTGATTTTTCACACGCCTTTCTGTATTCAATGAATTATGCGATGGGGTTTGTGATGATTTATCTGATGGGTTTTACACTGGCTACAAAACAGCCGGCTATGACTGCCGCCACGATGACAAAAGTATTATCAGAAGAAGGAAATGCCCAAAGAAATAATACGGAATTTGCCCATTTGGTATCTAAATTATTCAGGAGCCAGTTCATTGCCTTTGTAGGGAATGTATTGCTTGCCTTTCCGGTAGCTCTTGCCATTATTTACGGATTAGATGTGTTTTTCTCACAAAATCTAGCCGTAGAACGTTCAGATAAATTATTAAAAGACCTTGATCCTTTCAAATCAAAAGCTATTCTGCATGCAAGTATTGCCGGATTCTACCTTTTTATTTCAGGGATTATTTCAGGGAATATCGGGAACAATTCTGTGTTTTATCAGATACCGGAGAGAATTGCCAAAAATTTATCAATCAGAAACTTTTTCGGAAAGAAATTCGCAAAAGGACTTTCGAAATATTATGCTAAAAACTGGCCTGGAATCATTTCCAATTTCTGGTTTGGGGTTTTCCTTGGGGCCACAGCTCCGGTCGGAATGTTTTTCGGACTGGATCTGGATATCAGACACATTACCTTTGCAGCCGGAAACTTTGCTTTAGGGTTATATGGAAAAGATTTCTCTGTAGATTCCTATACATTCTGGATGTCTTTTGTAACGGTATTTCTGATTGGTTTCTTCAACTTCCTGGTAAGCTTCAGTTTGTCGATGTTCCTGGCATTCAGGTCAAGAAAAATGAATTTCGGACAGGTAAGTGAGATCTATAAAGAGATTTTCAGATACTTTACAAAACATCCGCTGAAATTCTTCTTACCACTAAGCTCTGGTCTGGACAAAAAAGCAGATGATTTGATGAGCAGTACTATTTCCAATAAATCAGAAGAACATTAATAAAAATAAAAAATGCTACCCGAGGGTAGCATTTTTCTATTGTTATAGCTATTAAAGACAGTATGGAAGCTCTGGGCATTCTGCAGGAAGCTGCTCCCAAAAAATACATTGACTAAGATCTCCACAGCTTACAGCGCAACAAACCATTTGTCCCGCACCTTGAGTTGCCTTTAACGTTTCTCTTGATAATTTTTTTGATTTAAGTATCTTTTTCATAGTAAAAATGAGTTATTAATGAGTACTAAAGATACATATTAAATCTGATGAATTCAATATAATTTCAATGTTGGTGAATTATTTTACTTGCATTTAATGTTTATATTCTTATAAAATTTGAAGATCGTTGAATTTCTCTATTCCAAATTTATCCTGAAACTTCTTGAGGTAAAAGCTTTTCCGCATTTTAAAATCATGCTTCAGTAGAGGAGAATCAATTTTGATTATGATACATTCGTTTTCTATATTGACACTTCTGATTTCATTGAAAAGACTTTCATCAAGATATTCTTCAAGGAAATCTTTAATGTCAAAAGCAACTAGTTTATGTTCAAAACCATAAATTCTGGCAAAAGATTTTACCAGTTCAGAGGATTGATATTCACGTTTTTTCTTCTTCATAATTGGGGTTCGGGGTTCGGGATGCGTGATTTCGGTTTCGGGTTTTTATTTGGTTTGTGATTATTAATTATTGTTATTCCTTTTTATTCCAATTTTCTATGACCCATTTTTTATAGATGTTGATCTTTCCTCCTAATGTGTTGTATTCATTTCTTAATGTCTCAAATTCTGAGGAAAAATTAGGGTATAATATGATAATTTTTTCCAGATGATTAATTGTTTCATCATTACTTGCATGGCTGTAAATCAGGAAGCGAATGTAATCATTTTTATAAGTTGATCTTCCATAGCCTTCAACAATATTTGTAATGACTGAGTCTGAAGATCTTCTTAATTGACTACCCAGTTCGAACAGTTCGTATTTAGGAAGAAGATGAGACGCTTTGTGGGTTTTTAGAAATAAATCAAAAGCTTTTTTATAAATGTCCAGATTTCTATAACTCATATCATTTGTGTTTTAGGATCTTAAGGTAAGACAAAAAACAGTTCGATGATAAAGAATATTAGTTTTTTACTTTTTATCTAGACCTACACTTAGTTACCCGCATTTTACCTCGTACCTCGCATCCCGAACCTCTTACTAAACTTCAAAAATTATACTTTCCTCATTAATCTTTTTCACTACACTTTCAGTTCTTTCCCTATGGGTATCGGTAATGAAAATCTGTCCAAAACTTTCTTTGTTGACAAGTTCAATCAATTGGGAAACTCTGGTATCATCAAGCTTATCAAAAATATCATCAAGCAATAGGATAGGCGTCTTTTTGGTGAGTTCTTTTACAAGACTCATCTGAGCCAGTTTTAAAGAAATCAGGAAAGATTTCTGTTGTCCCTGCGATCCGATTTTCTTGATTAATACATCATCCATTTCAAAAAGAAGATCATCTTTATGAATTCCTTTTGACGTGTAAGTAAGCATTCGGTCTCTCTCAAGGTTTTCTTTTAAAAGATTTTCAAAAGAATCTTCCAGCAAATGAGATTCGTAAATCACTGATACGGTTTCTTTTCCACCGGAAATAATTTGGTAGAAATTCTGAACAATCGGATTGAGTTGCTCTACAAACTCTTTTCTTTTCTTAAAGATTTTCGTTCCAAATCTGGTGATAGGCTCATCATAAATTTCCAGAGAATCTTTGTCCCAGGTTCTGTTCTTGGCAAAATATTTCAGTAACGCATTTCGCTGTTGAATGGTTTTCTGATATTGGATGAGGTCAAAAAGATATTCGGAATCCGTTTGAGAGATCATCGCATCCAAAAATTTACGTCTGCTTTCTCCGGAATCCGAAATAAGATTAGAATCGTAAGGTGAAATCATAACACTTGGCAGGTATCCAATATGATCTGCAAGCCTGTCGTAGCTTTTATCATTCTTCTTGATCACCTTTTTAGCTTCTTTAGGCTGAGTGATTCTGATGATATCTTCACTATCTTCATTCTGAATTTCAGCATCAATGGTAAAAAAGTCTTCCTCTTGTTTAATATTGTTAAGGTCCGTATTTCCCAGAAAGCTTTTTCCTACTGATAAATAATGCAAAGCATCCAGAATATTGGTCTTTCCCACGCCATTATTTCCCACGAAACAGTTGATCTGCGGGGAAAATTCAAATTTTTTCTCGGAATGGTTTTTGAAATTGTAGAGGGAAAGCTTCTTGATAATCATTCGTCAAAAATACTCCATTATTACTAAAAATAAAAAAGGAAGTGCCGAACAAGTTTCCACCCCGAATGAGAAATAAGCGTCATCTCTTTTATTATCAGAGAAGTAGATGAGAATATAAGTTACAATGCTGGCCATAAAAAAAGATATGGCGTAAGATAATTCAAGATAGAAGATTCCAATGATATTACTGATGAAAACAAGTGCGTAGGCAATATATTTAGTGTTTTCTACCCCTATCAGCATAGGAAAAGTCTTTACAGTATCACTGTTCATATCCCGGATATCAAAGGGAAGTACAAGTGCAGTGATAAAGAAAAAGCTGATCAGAAAAATAGGTATGCTGAATTCAGGAAGGGTAAGCCAGCAGTTGACCAATGCCCACACTAATCCTACGTAGAAGACTTTCAGTAAAGGAATTTTTCGGATATAAACATCGAGAAAAAAACTGTTGTAGAGCAATCCCAGCACGACAATGATAAACCATTTCAGAAGTCTTATTTCATTATGATTATGAATGATTAAAAAAGCACAGATGATTCCTGCAATGGCGTTGATGATCAATATTTTAAAAAAATACCTGGTATATTGATATTTAGTATACAGATAACCACTGAAATAAGTGATGAAAATAAGTGCAAAAGTAGGGAAACGGAATGTGTTTTGCTCTTTCATGAAAAATACTGCAAAAAGAGTTCCCATAAGAGAGACATAAATCTGGCTGTCTATGACGGTTTTTTTCAGTATTTTTAAGATGTTCATTTATCAAAATTAATATATATGAAAAGATTTTCCAAGATTTTTCTGCTTTTGCTTGTAATGCTAAGCTTTTCAACGGTATCCGCACAGAAATATTACGATACCCAATGGAAAAAAGTGGCTGATAACAGTGTGAAAGGAGCTTATAAATCTAATCTTCCCATTATTTTAGACATACAAAAACAAGCCATGAAAGAAAATAATGCCTTCGAGCTGATCCGCTCTCTGAAAGCGGAATTCAGTATTGTAAACCAAACCGTTGACGATGATCAGAATGATGCTGCTTCTCAGTTTTTCAAAAAAATTAAAGATGCAGAAGGTAAAATAAACGGAGACGGAAAGCTGGTGTACAAAGTTTTAATGAATGGCTTTTTCATGGATTATTACAACCAGAACTCATGGAAAATAAACGGAAGAACCAATATCAATTCACAGGATGTTTCACAGATTGAAACCTGGAGTAAACTTGATTTCAAAAATTATCTGACGAAAAACTTCCAGGAACTTGATAAAGAAAAACCTGAAATGAAAAAGATCTCTCTGGAAAAGTATAAAGATATCTTTTCAGAAGCAGGTGACCTTGTTTATTTCCCGAAATTATCGGATTGGTATGCAGTGAAGAAAATAGCGTTTTTATCTGAAAACAATATTTTCACCAAAAATGAATTGACCGAAAATCATACAACAATCAATGCAATTTATGATGAACTGATCGAACAGAATACAGGGAATCCCAAACTGTATTTCATGAAAGAAAAGCTTACGGAAAACTGTAACTTCAATCATTGTAAGGATAAACTTCAACAGCTTCAGAATCTTTTGAAATCGAATATAGAAGGAGATTATAAAGTGATGATTATGGGAGATGTGATGGATGAACTTACTAATCAGAAGAAGCCTAAAGAAGCTCTTGCATTAGCGGCACAAGCTAAAAGTGAATACCCAAAATCTCTTTTTCTGGAGAATATTAAAAGCAAAGAAGCACAGATTGTCAATCCGTATCTGACTTTAAAATATGAAGCACAGACGCAGAATAATCTGCCGATTCACTTTGTAGCACAGTATCAGAACGTATCAGAATTTACTCTGAATATTTATGAAGTGAAAGACGATTTTACTTCGTTAATTCGATATGTTCAGGATTCTTATTCCGATACTTTTAACAAACTAAAAAAGAATCTGGTAAGGAAGGAAACATTCCAGCTTCCGGATCCTAAAGATTATCAGAGTCACAAAACTTCTTTGGAGGTAAAACCGCTTCCTTCGGGAGTGTATGTTGCTGAATTTACAGTTGCTGGAGCGGATATGAAAGATACAGACTCCAGACAGAATTTATATTTTCTGGTTTCAGGAAACAGAATCATTTATCAGAATAAAACGGATAGAAGTCCTCTTTCCGATGAGTTGAAACTCGTAAATAGCGAGAATGGTAAACCTTTAGCCAATGAAGGTCTTCGATCTTATGAATTTGTTTCCAATAAAACATTAACTAAAATTGAGGGAACAACCAATGCCAGCGGAGTATTTAAGCTTCCTGCTACAGATAGCAAAGAATATTACAGAACATTCCTGATCCAACAGCCTAAAACAAATGATTTCCAGATCATGCAGGTGTACGGAAACAGAGGTTATGCTGAAGATTATAATCCTAATAAACAAACCCGTTCAACAGCACAGATTTTTATCGATAGAGGAATTTACCGTCCCGGACAGACTGTTTATTTCAAGGTGATCAACACCAGAATCAATAAGGAAGTTGAAACTGTTCTTTCAGGATTAAAACAAAAAATCACGTTATTGAACATCAATAGCGAAGAGGTTTCTTCACAGGATTTTACTACCAATGAATTCGGTTCTTATCATGGGAGTTTCATTCTTCCAAAAGGAAAACTGAATGGTAATTTTTACCTGAGAATAGAAGGGGAAAGTGCTGGATATAAAAATTTCAGGGTAGAAGAATACAAAAGACCGAAATTTGAAGTAACCTTTGATCCGGTAAAAGAAGAGTATAAGTATGGCCAGACTATTGATTTGAAAGGAAAAGCTGTGATGTTCTCGGGAGTTCCGCTGAGCAATACTACAGTGAATTATGAAATCAAAAAACAAAATATCAGATGGAGATATTTCAACTGGTATCCACAGAATGATGATAATGAAAATTCAATTTTAGGCGAAGCAAAAACCAATGAAAAAGGAGAGTTTACCATTCATCTGGAACTTAAAAAAGATGAAAAGCTGGAAGGGATACAAATTGATAATTATGCCATCAATGCTTCTGTTACAGATATCAATGGAGAAACGCAGACTGCCGATACTCAATTAAAAGTAGCGTCGGTTTCTCATTATATTCAGGCAGAAAACATCAGCAATATTTTTACAGATGAAAATGTGAAACTGAAGGTAGAAACCAAGAATTATAATGATCAGAATCTTAAAAAGTCATATCAGGTTAAGCTATCAAAACTAGCTGCTCCGGATAGGATTTTCAGAGAAAATTTCAAGTCTGATGTTCAGAATCTGCCTAAATATTCAAAAGAAGAATTCATAAGCAAGTTCCCACACGATCTTTTTGATAAAAATGACGAGATCAAGAACTGGAAAACAGAAAAAGTATTGGTTGAAAGGCAACAGCAACCATCCGCTGATAATGCTCAGCTTTCAACTAACTTAGACTTAGGAAAATTGGAAACAGGAGATTATGAACTTGAACTTTTCAATATAGAAGAAAAAGACACCATCAAAACTTCACAGTATTTCAGTGTTTGGGATAAAACAGCTTTAAAACCAACTCAGAAAACATTCCTTACGGTTATTGCTCCGAAAGAAGAATTATCAAGAGGAGAAAAAGCAAAAGTGTATATTTACTCCGCTGTTCCTGATGCTTTAATCAATGTTTTTGTGCAGGACGGATCTGGAAAAACCATTTCAGAAGTTCATCAGTTGAAAAATGGAATATTAGAATATACGGCTGAAATTCCTAAAGATAAAAGTGTCTCAGATCTGAATCTTCAGTTTCAGCTGGTGGCATTTAATGATGTGAATACAGAATCTGTTTCCTTAAAAATAAAGGATACAGAAAAACCTTTAAAAATTGAAACGGTAACCTTCAGAGATAAACTTGAACCTAATGCTAAAGAAAAATGGACGGTAAAAGTAACCGGAAATGACAAGGAAAAGATCAATGCAGAGGTATTAGCGAATATGTATGATATGTCTTTGGATCAGTTTGCTAAAAACACGTACAGCTGGAGAAAACTATATACGCCATTTGTAATTGTTACTTCTTATGGAATCAGAAATTATCTTCAGCAGCAAAACTATCAGAAGAGACTAAGATATTTCGAAGACAGATATATAACTGTTCCTCAGTTTAATTGGTTTGATGGGAATTATTATTCAATTTCAAGGGAAACTATAGTAGGATTTAGCAATCAGGAAGGAGTGAAAGCTCCGGCTTATGCATCTCCTCCGTCACCAATTGCAGGTGCAAAATTTAAAACCGCAAGAGCTGCCGTTGCAGAAGATAGAATTGAGGTGATACAGAATACTGTTCCTGGACCTTTAAAAGCCCCGAACATGGATGCAGGAAAAGGAGCTGCAAATGAAGAAGCCTTGGATAAAGTAGCTGTACGTCAAAACCTGAATGAAACGGCATTTTTCTATCCGGATCTGAAAACAGATGCAGAAGGGAATGTAAGTTTCGAATTCACTTCTCCGGAAGCACTGACAAAATGGAAACTGATGTTCCTTGCCCACACTCAGGATGCAAGAGCGGCTACCTTGGAAAAAGAAGTGGTAACACAGAAAGAATTCTCAGTAACGCCAAACTATCCGAGATTCCTGAGAGAAGGTGATGAACTGAATCTGCAGTCGAAACTGTCAAACCTTACAGATAAAAAACTGAGTGGTTCTGCGGAATTACAGATTTTAGATGCCTTCACCAATGAAAATATTTCTTCGAAATTCGGAATCACTTCAGGGATACAAAACTTCAGCTTAAATGAAAACGGAAGCAATGCATTAACATGGAAGTTGAAAGTTCCGGACAATGTTTCCTCAATTATCTTCAAAGTGGTTGCGAAAGCTGGAGCTTATTCCGATGGAGAGCAACAGGCTGTAGCGGTATTGCCTAACAGAATGCTGGTAACAGATGCTGTTCCGGTTTTTGTCAAAGAAGGAGAAACCAAAACATTTGTACTGGATAATCTTAAAAATAATACATCTACAACAGCTTCTAATGTTTCCAATACGTTAGAACTGACAACCAATCCGATCTGGGAGATCATGTTTGCACTTCCAGGTCTGAAAAACGATCAGAACAATTCTGCGGATGTTATCTTTAATAAATGGTTTGCAGACGTGCTGGCCTCAGAAATTTTCAAAGCCAACCCGAAAATGAAAACAGTTTTTGAAGAATATCAGAACAAAGGATTATTGAACTCAAATCTTGAGAAAAATCAGGAGTTGAAGCAGTTGTTATTGGAAGAAACTCCGTGGGTATTGGAAAGTAAAAATGAAGGCGAGCAAATGCAGAAATTAGCATTGCTATTTGACGTTAATACAATGAAAAATTCTATCAATCAGGATTGGGATGATTTCAAAAAACTACAGAATCCTGATGGCGGATTCTCATGGTATCCTGGTTACCCAAGTTCTTACGGAACGTCATTGTATATCCTTAAAAACTTAGGAAAAATCAATTCCTGGTTAAAAGATAATGTGAAAGATTATCAAGATGCAGATCAAAAAGTACTTGTTGCTAAATTGATCCAGTATGTAGATAATGAGGTGAATAAATATTTTGATGCGAAAAAAGGAAATGTCTGGAATAACTGGACAATGGATTATCTTGATACCAGAAACTACTGGGAAAAACAATATCCATTGAAAGGAAAAGGAGCTACCTTGAAAACATTGGTGAAACAAAAGGCAAAGACAGCTAAAATCACCGACTTTACATTCTTCGGACTTCATCGTGCTGCATTATTAATGAACGATTATGGTCTGAAAGATGTGTCTGCTAAGTTGATGACTTATCTTAAGGAAACTTCTACAGATACCAAAACTCAGGGTGTCTATTGGAAACAAAATCTGAATGATTGGGGATGGTTTGGCTCAAAAGTAGTCAATCATGCCGGAGCATTGGAAGCTTTCAATACGTTACAATCTAACGACCAAAACTTTATTGAAGACATGAAAATCTGGTTGGTAACTCAGAAGGAAGTTAACTCATGGGGAAGCTCAAGAGGAACAGCTGAGGTGATCTTTACGATTTTGAATTCAGGAAAATCATGGACGGGAGCAGAAAGTGATAAAGCAACGATTGTTTGGGGTGGAAAAGAATTAACTCCTCAGACACAAGCTACAGGCTACGTGAAGTCGACAGTGAAACCAGAAGCTATAGATAAAAACTTAGCCACTGTAACTGTAACGAAACCTGGTCCTGGAATTGTTCAGGGAGGATTGTTCTGGCAATATTATGAAGATCTTGATAAAATCAAATCTTCAGAAAACTATATTTCTGTAACGAAAGAGCTTTATAAAAAAGTGAAAACTGTAAACGGGGAGGAACTTCAGAAAATCTCTTCTGAAACTCCGTTGAAAGTAGGAGATAAAGTAACCGTAAGAATGATTCTGAACACAGACAGAGCCATGGAGTTTATTCATATTAAAGATATGCGTGCAGCAGGATTTGAGCCTGTAGATGTATTATCCGGATATCAATGGAAAAATAATCTGGGATATTATCAGTCAACCAAAGATGCCTCTACCAATTTCTATATTCAATATATGCCGAAAGGAAAATATGTATTTGAATACGATGTGGTCTCCAATGCATCAGGAAAATTCTCCAACGGAATTACAACGATGCAGAATTATTACGCACCACAGATGAATGCGCATACAAAAGGAAGTAATGTAACAATTTCAGAGTAACTGATCAACATAGAAAACTGTAGTAAATTTTTTACTGCAGTTTTTTATTTCCGGATTTTTAATAAAAATAGAATTAAATCGAAAAATCAAACAATTGTTTAATTTTGGAATGATTTTTGGAATTAAGATAGTAGCAATTAAAAAAATTATTAAAAGATGAAATTTTCTAAAACTTTAATCACAGGATTAGTATTAATGGCTGGAGTAAATGCTTTTGCACAAAAAAAAGCAGAGAAGTTTGAAAAACTACAGATTGAAATGTTCCCAAAAGCAAAAGAAGGATATAAGCAAGTATATATTCAGCTTCCCGTAGCAAAAAATGAAAACGATTTGAAAGTTGAACTTTTTGTAGGAGCTGAAAAAATGTTAGACTGTAACAACTATTTCCTGATGGGAGAAATGAAAACTCAGGATCTTCAGGGATGGGGATACAACTATTATGAAGTAGAATCTAAAGGGGAAACAGCAGGAACACTGATGGGCTGTCTGGATAAAAAACAGACTAAAAAGTTTGTGACTTTAAAACCTGAAATTGTAAGATATAACAGTAAACTTCCATTGGTATTCTACGTACCGAAAGATATTGAAGTTCGTTACAGAATTTTACGTCCTGATGCTGGCATGAAAAAAGCAGTTCAAAAATAAATCAGCTTATTATAATTATACAGAAAACTCCTCACAGCGATGTGGGGAGTTTTCGTTTATAATTGAATATTATTCTCGCAGATTTTGCTGATTGAGCAGATTATTCATTCCCCAAGCCTATCCACTCTGTTTGTCATTCCGGAGGAATCCAGCTTTCCAAAATTTAAAATATAAAGAGAATAAGTCCAATTTTATTCAATAGAAATGGGCTTTAGCCCATTTAATTAAATGATTTAGATTCCTTTAGCCTAAACTTACACTCAATTTTACAGAGAGTAGATTATTTATTACACTCTGTTTCTTGTTCCGCAGGAATCCCGCTTCCAAAATTCAGAATCAAAATAAAAAAAGAAGATGATAATGTATCCATTTCTCAATGGCTTTAAGTTTTGGCTAAAGCCGTTGAAAATTTTGTTCTTATTAAACGGACTAAAGTCCGTCGCTATTGAATATGATCTCTCGCAGATTTTGTTGATTGAGCAGACTATTCATTCCCCAAGCCTATCCACTCTGTTTGTCATTCCTCAGGCATCCAGCTTTCCAAAAGTAGGATAGAGATAATATGATAAAAAATGATTTGTCATGTCATCCAATGATTAATTACTTTAATATTCCAACCTTCAGGAATTCTTGTTATAACATAAGTTTCACCTCTAGAAACCCCATTATGGATTAAAATGTAAGTATCTTTTTTATCATCACATGTGAAAAGTTTGCTATAAAAATGAGCATATATATTGTTAAAGCTTTGTTGGATGTATTTGGAAAACTCTTTTGAAGTAAGAAAAATTATTTTTTTACCTAAAGTATCTGTTCTTCTTAGATTTTCGTCATTCGTTACAATAACATTATATTGTAGCATATCAATGAAGCTCTTTTTATTATTTGAAGTAGAGTTATATCTTTCCATCTGTGAAGCAAAGTCTTCTTTAAATGTTTTTAAATTCACAATAAACTCAATGGTTAATGGATCAGGATTATCAATGAGATCGTATTCTCCATATAAAGCGGCTAATAATGCTTTTGTAAAATCATTGTCTATCGTTTTGTATTTTGGATTATTGTCCTCAGAGTCCGGAACTCCATCGTTATCGGTATCTTTTGATAAAGGATCGGTAAAAAGTTCCATTTTTTCTTCAAGATCATTAAGCCCATCATCATCAGAATCTTTCATGATCTCATTAATATTAATAATAACCAGTGCATTTCTTCTTAGTACCTCATATTCAGCTTCACCATGTGGAAAAGTGAGCGGTCTTGTCATTCTCACAATGTCTGCTTCAATCTGTAAATGATGGCTGTCTTTCCACAATGAAAATTGAGAATTGTTTTTAAAAAAATAATTATTATTCTTTTCCATTCCAGTATAATAATTGTTCCAGGTCTTTCCATTGTCCACTGAAATTCTCAGATAGTATTTCGCATTAAAAGAAGAATCATTCTGATAAAGTATAGCAATGATGTTATTAAACCGACCCGTTTTAACGATTAAAGGCCACGGAATATTTCCATATTGTTTGGCAAATTCTGTATTTCTAATAGAGTCTCTTAGTTTATAATGTCCTAAGAGGCTATCGGGGGCTGCGTTACTTTCTGCGGAAGCCATTTTTGTTTCCAAAGAATCTATTATACTTTCAGATTTTGAAAATTTTTTTAAATATTGAATAGATATGAACTTAAAAGGACGTTTAAGTGCTTGTTTTCTGGTTATTTTATAATTATAAGAATATGGGTTATTTAAACTATGCTTGGCCTTTTTTAAAGCTTCACACTTGCAGACCTCCTGATCTTGTGCCATGGAAAAAATGGAGAGTAAAAAGAAGAATATGATGAGAATTTGTTTCAAAATATAATTTTTTTGTTAAATAGAATATTGTGATTTAAGATGAAGGAATGTTTTTATTCTCAAAATTTATCCACCCAGTTTGTCATTCCGCAGGAATCCAAATTTCAAAATCAAGAATAAAAATATTTAGCTGTTTTTAAGATTAAATGTCATTTTACCCCTTTCTTTCCTCAAAAAAATAAAACAAAAAGAGTGTGATAAAAGTAGAGTTAAATGTTTTTTCAAAGTTTTTTCGTTTTTAATTAACATTTAAACGCTTTGCCCAAAACTTTATTTTGTAGGGTTTTAAACTTAAACATATTTTAAACTTACTTTAAATTCACTGTATTGTAGAATTATCTTTAAGGATTTTAACAATTTTTGCATTATATTTGTTATAAACATAAACCATGAAAAACAATTTATTGATTTTTACGTTTAGTTTTTTTGCTTTCCCTGCTTTTGGCTGGGCACAGTCTGCGCCAGATTTTAAAGAACTTCTGGATAGTGCTATGGTTCGGGATTCGAACCTCAAAATGCAGATTACCCAAAACAAACTTACCGATCTTGACGAACACAAACTCAAAGATATCTTTCTTCCAACTTTGGAACTAAGTGGTAAAGCCGGCTATCTCAACGGAACAGCAAGACTGACGTCACCAGAATTCAATCTGGCTCCCTTTATCAATATTCCTGAAGGGACTTTCAACAATAATTTCAATGTATCCGGATTTTCAGGTATTGCCAAGGCAGATGCCAAGATGCTTCTGTATTCAGGAGGAAAGGTAAAGTACATGAAAAAAGCGGTAGAAGAAAAGAAAAAGTCTGAAGATATCCTTCTGGAGAAAACAAAAGATGAGGTGATTGCTACTATTTCTAAAGCATATGACCAGCTAGCTCTCATTCATCAGTCTAAAAAGGTTCTGGATGAAAGTAAAAAAAGACTTGATATTAATCGAAAAACAGCCGATAAAGCACTTGGTTATGGTTTAATAACGCCTTACGATCATAAGAAAATTGAACTTGCCCAAGCTACTTTAGATGCCAAAATGGTAGAATATGAAGGGAAAAAAGAACTGCTTCTTACCCAGCTTTATATTTTGACAGGGATTCAAAGAGACAGGCTCAGAATGATTGATCCTGTATTATCTCCTGTAGAATTGCTGGCTGCAGAAAAAGGAATAGAGCAAAGAGCAGAAATCCGTGCACTGGAACATGGGATCAGTGCTGCAGACTATAAAATAAAAGCAGAAAAAACGTGGATGATTCCTAAAGTACAGCTGATGGCTTCTGCCTATTATATTGGTTTGTACGGGAACAGAATAAAGTCTTCGGAAAATGTAATCCCGGCAGTTCCCATACTTGGATATGAAGGGAAAAAGCTGGACTGGAGACCCAATAATATCAACGTATTTCCATTGATAACCGCAGGCGTAGGTTTTAAATGGGAAATTTTCGATGGTAAAGATGGAAAACATGCTGAAGAAACGGCTAAAGTTGGAAAAGAAGTATTACAGAACCAGAAAGAAGATGCGCTGAAAAAACTGACCTTGAATCTGGCTAATAATCAAACCAATTATGATATAGCTTCTGCACAGATCACCTTGAAAGCCAAAGAAAAAGAACTGGCAAAAAATGCACTCGTACAGGCAGAAAAAGAATTCAGATACGGAATGAGCAAATCTTCACAGCTTATTGATGCAGAAAATGATCTTGAAGCTTCAGAACTGGAATATCAGAATGCCATTTTCAACCAGAGAAGAGCGGGAATAGAACTGATGAGGTCTACCCAGGAGCTGGATATCACCAAATTTTATTTAATCCCTTAAAAATTTAAATGATGCATAAAAATATATCTATACTCTTCGCTGCTCTGTTTTTCTTGGGGAGCTGTGACAAAAAAAATGAAAAAATCAAAGAACCTGAAGGAAAAACCAAAAAAGATGTCATCTCTTTTGCTCCTAAAGTTACCGGAAGGATTCTCAAAATATATGTTTCTGAAGGTCAGACTGTGAAAAAAGGAGATACGCTGGCTCAGCTTGACGTCCCTGAAGTTTCTGCAAAAATTGCACAGGCACAAGGTGCGGTAAGTGCTGCTTCAGCTCAGGAACAAATGGCCAAAAATGGAGCGACACCCGATCAGCTAAAACAACTTCAGGCCAAATATAAAGGATTGAAAGAACAATATGAATTTGCCCAGAAATCTTATAAAAGAGCCAACAATATGTTTCGCGACAGCTTAATGTCTCCACAGGCTCATGACGAAATCTATGCAAAATTACAAGGCGCAAAAGCTCAGTATGATGCTGTAGTGGCAGAATTGGATGATGTAAACAGAGGAACTCGTTTCGAAAAAATAGAAATGGCGGCAGGGCAGGCATCACAAGCTAAAGGAGCTTTGCAGGAAGCTAATGTAGCCTATTCCGAAAGATATATCATTGCTACCAACGATATGGAAATTGAGACCATCAGCTTAAATACGGGTGAATTGGCAACCGCTGGTTTCGCACTGTTCAACGGGTATATTCCGGAGAGTACGTATTTCAGATTTACCATCCCGGAAAGTGCTATTTCAAAATACAAAAAAGGGCAGGAGGTAACCATGCAGGTGGTGTATAACAAAGAAAACCTGACAGGAAATATCGTATACATTAAGCAGTTGACAAAGTATGCTGATATTACCACGGCTTATCCTGATTACCAGTTACAGGATGCGATCTATGAGATTAAAGTAAAGCCTAAAGACATGAATAAGGCTAAAAGTATTCTGGTCAATGCGAATGTAATCCTGAAATAAATTGAAATAGGACAGATGAAGTTTCAATGGAATTTCATTTTGTTCTTCAACATATAAAAATATACAGATGAAAGAATTTTTCCGTCTTTTGAAACGTGAGTTCAAACTTTTTATCGGCAATTCTACCTTAAGGACGGTGTTCTTTTTGGCACCGGTCTTCTATGCTACCTTGCTGGGGTTTGTCTACAAAAGCGGAAAAGTTGAAAATACTCCTGTTTTGGTTGTAGATAGAGACAATACGCCTTTATCCAACCAACTGACGGAAATGCTGGATGATAATAAAAGCATCAAAATTATCAGATATCTGCAGGAACCTTTAAGTATCAAAGATGAGGTGATCCGGCATGAGGCTGCGGCTGTCGTAATTATTCCATCAAGATTTGAAGGAGATATGCTTCAGAAAAAATACCCGGAGCTCAATGTTTATATCAATACTGGGAACGTTTTAACAGCTAATTTCGCATCCAAAGCGCTTCAGCTGACCATAGGAACATTTTCTGCCGGAGCTTCCATCAAAGCTCTTCAGAAAGCAGGAATGCCCGCTGCAAAAGCTGCAACACAATATGAACCTTTCAAAGCCAATTATATTACCCTTTTCAATACTACCGGAAACTATCTGATCTTTATGTGGCCGGCAATGCTGGCAGTGGTATTGCAACAGGTAATCTTATTAGCAATGGCGGTAAGTTTTGCTGCCGAATTTGAAAGAGGATCTTTTGTAAAAGAATATCTCAAAATGAAAAAATGGGCTTTCCCAACCATGTTGATAAAAGTGATTCCAATCTGGGTGTTTTCTATTCTCATTGTAGGTATTTATTACTTTATGCATATGATTTTCAGGGTTCCGATGCCGGAAGGAATTCTTAATTTTATCCTCCTCACAGCCGTTTTTGTGGGGTCAGCTTCATTTCTGGGAGTATTCATCAGTATTCTGATTCCGGATGCTTTAAAAGCGACACAAATCCTGATGGTAATTGCTTCACCGGCATTCATTATCAGTGGATTTACATGGCCTTTGAGCGCAATGCCTGCTTTCGTACAGTTTATTGCGAATATTATTCCTTTGACTCCTTTCTTACAGGCTTTCAAAATTTTATTAATTCAAAAGGGTTCGGTAGAACTTACATTCCCATATCTGAAACATCTAAGTATCCTTTTAGTAATATATGCTATTATCGGCTGGATTGCTTTAAAGATCAAACTTTGGTTTATTTTCAAAAAATCCACGCCACAGGAAATTGAGGTTGAGAATACTTCTGAGGAGATTGAGTAGTTTGTTATGGATGGTTAATTTGTTTATTAGTTCCCTATCGATGTTATATGGACTTACTTAACTTCAGCATTTGTGCTAAACAATTCAAAATAGTAGTGAAGAAATCATTCTCTTTTACCCAGACTCTACCTATCATAAACTCATCATTAACAACTCGCAACCCCGTAACTCGAATCCCGAAACTATCCACGCTCAATTTTTTCAAACAACAATAAAATCAAACAAAAAAACTGATATATTTGTCCATAGTAAAATAGAAATTATATGGAAAATGTATTTGATGCAAAAGATGCTCAAAACTATATAGATAGAATCAACAGATTGGTAGAAGATACTCACGGTTTGTGGGGGAAAATGACGGTAGACCAAATGCTGGCACACTGTTGTATTACCTATGAAATGATCTATGAGCCGGAAAAACACAAAAAGCCGGGAGCGATTGCAAAATTTATACTAAAAACTTTCGTAAAACCTAAAGTAGTGGGAGAAAAAGCATATCCAAGAGATTCTCCTACCGCTCCACAGTTTTTGATTACCACCAGAAAGAATTTTCACGAAGAAAAAACAAGACTGATCGGGTTCATTCAAAAGACACAACAGTTAGGCGCAGATGCGTTCGATGGTAAAGAATCTTTTTCTTTCGGAAAACTGAATTCCCAGGAATGGAATAATATGTTTGCCAAACATCTGAACCACCATCTTGCACAATTTGGCGTTTAAAAAACACACCCTATGAAAAAATTTTTATTACTCCTCATTCTGACCGCCAATTTTGCATTAGGGCAGATGCCGGATATCTCAAATACCTGGCTGAACAATAGTAAACCTTATATAGGGACTATTGGAAACAAAGGCCAGGAACTAAAACTGAAAATCAATATTTCTGAGCAGAATAAAAAGAATGATCAGGAATATTTTGTTTCAGGATATTCTCTTGTGGATACCAGTTATGCAAAATTTGAAGGGAAAATTACCATTTCAAAATATAAGGATTCCAAAAAACAGGGAACAGTATACGGAGAATATGAGCTGGCAGAAGAGAATAAAGGAA
The DNA here is from genome assembly GCF_045865955.1 of Chryseobacterium sp. KCF3-3. Lineage (NCBI taxonomy): Bacteria > Pseudomonadati > Bacteroidota > Flavobacteriia > Flavobacteriales > Weeksellaceae > Chryseobacterium > Chryseobacterium sp. KCF3-3. Next base: position 5,370,351 of record NZ_AP035792.1, on the reverse strand, counting down.
AACATTCGGGACTTTTCAAAGGAAAGTTTGTCTATAACTTCAAGTGGAATAGAAAGACGGAAAAAATTGAAGGACAATCTATTGAGTTTATAGGAGACTGGAAAAGTTATGACGGAACTCTGGAGTTTAAAACTCAATTGAAAAACCAATAGCCATGCTGAGAAGAATATTAGCGGTATTGGTTGGTCTTATCACAGGATCCGTTTGTATTACTGTGGTGGAAAAGATAGGGCATGCTTTGTGCCCGCCACCTGCACAGGCAGAGGCCGGAGATATGGAGGCTTTGAAAGTGTATGTAGAACAGGCTCCTTTTATGGCTCTGTTTTTTATTATCATTGCGTATGCCTTGGCAGCAATTGTTTCAGGTTTTGTAGCCTCAAAAATCTCAAATAATGGGAAATATACAGCTGCTGCAATCTGTGGAATTATTTTTTTACTGATGACCATTTACATGATGGCATCTTTACCTTCTCCAATCTGGTTCTGGATTTTAGGAATTCTGGTTTGGGGATTGGTTTTCGTAGGACATAAACTTGCTTTAAAAACAAAAAAAATATGAAATTAGGAGCTTTTTCAATCAGTTTAAGTGTAAAAGATCTTCAGAAATCCAAAGACTTTTATGAGAAACTTGGGTTCACCACTATGGCAGGAACAGAAGCACAAAATTACCTGATCATGAAAAACGGGTCTACTCTTATCGGACTTTTTCAGGCGATGTTTGATGGGAATATGCTTACTTTCAATCCGGGATGGGATGAAAATGCACAGAATCTGGAATCTTTTGACGATGTGCGTGAAATTCAGAGAAAGTTAAAAGAAAGTGGAATAGAAATCGGAAAAGAAGCCGATGAAACCACTTCCGGCCCTGAGCATATCTATCTGAAAGACCCTGATGGAAATATGATTCTTATAGATCAACACAGATAATAATTAAAAACACATGTATGATGAGAACATTTAAACGCATTTTTTTACTTTTAACCATATTACTAATCATCTTGTTGGTTTGGGCTGCTTTTATTTCGGGAGACTGTAAATATGAAAAGTCGATTTCTATCAATGCTCCGGTAGAAAGAGTGTGGAAAAATACCAATACCCTCAAGGCAATGGATCAATGGAGTCCTTGGAATGATCTTGATCCGGTTATGAAAAAAGACTGGACAGGAACAACCGGCCAACCCGGAGAAAAAGTTTGCTGGGACAGTAAAAATAAACAGGCAGGAAAAGGTTGTCAGGAATTAGAAAAAGTAGATGAAACAGGTAAAAGAATAGATACAAAAATCAAATTTCTCACGCCTTATGAAAGTGAAGCAAATGCTTATGTAACAGTAGTTCCGGAAGGAAACGGAAGCAAGGCAACATGGGGATTCACATCAGAGATTCCTTATCCGTTTACTTTGATGAAACTGTTTATGAATATGGAGAAAGCTGTTGGAAAAGATTATCAGAAAGGACTTTCAAGATTAAAAACCTTATCTGAAAAACCTCAATAAAATAACCTCAACTTAAAAAAACAAAACAATTATGGCAACAGTAAACGTTTACCTGACATTCAACGGAAACTGCAGAGAAGCATTCGATTTTTATAAATCTGTTTTCGGGGGAGAATATCCTTACATCGGAACATTTGGAGAGATGCCTCCAATGGAAGGAAAAGAAACACCTGAAGAAGACAAAAACAAAATCATGCATGTTTCTCTTCCGATCTCGAAAGAAACGATTTTGATGGGAAGCGATACAGGAGGAGAGTGGTCTTCCAACTTCAAAGCAGGAAACAACTTCTCTATTTCTGTGAACGCTGAATCTAAAGAAGAAGCAGACAAATTATTCGGTGGTCTTTCTGCAGGCGGGCAGGTAACAATGCCAATGGCTGATACCTTCTGGGGAGCTTATTTCGGAATGTTTAGTGATAAATTCGGAATCAACTGGATGGTAAACTATGACGATCCTGCAAAAATGCAGCAACATCCATAAGATCGATATTGGAATTCAAAATACTCAAAAACCGACAGCTAGCTGTCGGTTTTTTTTACTATTTACTGGTTGTATTGCTTTTATAAATTAAACCTAACAGGTTTTTAAAACCTGTTAGGTTTATAAATTATAACAGATCTAAAAACTCCTGCATGAAAAATAAATCGGGATAAGAAGCCCCGCAGACACTTTCTTTCAACAAAAAATTGAGACTGCCCAAACTTTTTGGACAGCCTCTTTTTACTATTTACTGGTTGTATTGCTTTTATTTCTTTTTAATGATTTTGTAGCTTCCTGATGCTGTTGTGATGAGATAAATACCATCCGGGAGTTCGCTTATATCAAACTTATTTTTATCTTTTTCAGCGGCTGCAGATTTTATAATTTTTCCAGACTGGTCATATAATGAAACCTTATCATTTTTCTTCAGATCATCCATATAGAAGATACCAGTAGTTGGATTTGGATAAATATTCCCTTTGCTTTTGAGTGAATTTTCTGAAGTTCCCAGCGTGGAAATTTTTGTCCATGTAAATGCATCCAGGCACATATAGACGTATCCTCCGGTGGATTGCAGCTGAAGTTCATCAATGGTAGTATTGCTGTTATTCTGATTATTTAAAGTAGCAAGATCAATCAGGGTAAATCCGTTGTTAATGCCTGTTGTTCCCATTGTTGCATTGAATGTTGTATTAAAACCTGAAGTTTTTGTAGTGGTAAACTTTGTAACTCCTGCTAATTTTCCGGTAATGATAAGCGTTCCTGATGAGGTAGACTGGTTTAAAGCAGTATTACTCAGGAAGACCCAAAACTTGGATACGGTGAATGGGGAACTGGTTTTAACACTGAAAGCAGGAGCATTGATATTGGTTGTTCCTGTATTATCTATGTAGACATTATCATTGGCTGTTCCGTTCCAGCCGGTGTTCGGATAATTACTTTGAATTCTAAAAGTTCCGGCCTGTGAAACAATATTGAATGTATATCCATTGCTGGTAAAGCTTGTACTGCCACCAGTTGAAGTTTCAAAAGTTACAGTGGTGATCTGTGCATTGATCGTTGTAATACTGCTTATGAAAGCAAGAATTACAAAAAAGATATTTTTTTTCATGATACAGATTTTTAATGTTTAAAGAAGATCATAAGCTTCCTGTACTGTTGATATGCTCATGAGATTTTCCTGTAAAGGATACCACAAAGTAACCGAGAAATACAAAGTGATAACAGCGTATTAAATGCCGAATTGAAAAATGCGTAGAAATACGCAGTTTTGGTGTTTGTTATTATTATAATTTTGAAAAATGAATATTATGTTAATTAAAATGAAATTATTTCACGGTATGGTTAGTTTTTTTCATAACTTGTAATGTGTAGCTACAGTGACTTTATTCTAAACCTATTATATAATTTAAAACAAGAAAAACTATGGAATTACCAAAACATGCAATCTCATTCGATGATGCTAAAACATGGATCGCAAATTGGCAAAACAGAAAAGGTGTTGATGGAATGTCGATAAGGGCTCATCTCATCCCTGCAAAGGACATTCATGATATTTTCATTAAAGACAAAGGATTTGCGAGATATCGTGGATACAATGCCATCACGAATGAAGGCGAATTTAAGTTTTTGATGGTAGGAGTGGATGAAGATGATAATGATATTGTAAATTATGATAATGGAGATTATGTCTATGATATGACAACACCTTGTCCAAGCGTATGTTCTACTGCAAAATGGTGGAATCTGTAATCTGAAAATCAGAGATTATTGGATCATTGGATTGAAATATTGTCATTGATTGGAAAAGGCATTCTGCTGATTAATCTGGCAGTATACTGTATAGGTTTTTCCGGAAGAGGAAAAGCCTATACATTCTTCATCAGCTATTTGGCCTGGATATTACTTTGTGAAATTGTGTTCTATGTATTGAATTCACAGAAGATTAATAATCTGTTTTTTTCACATTACTATCTGACAGGTCAGTTTTTGTTACTGGGGCTATTTTTTCATGAAATTTTAACGGAAAAATACCAGAAAAAAACAGCACGTACACTTTTAATTATCATTCCTGTAGTTCTCGTTATACAGTATATCATATACCCTGAAAAGTATTATGTTTTTAATCTATTTGAAATTTTTGTTACTTCTTATTCTATTATCATTCTGGCATTATTTCATTTATATAATATACTGGATACCAAAAAGAAATACAATTATATAAGCCTGGGACTTTTACTTTATCTGATAAGCAGTACCGTAATATTTTTGTCCGGAAACCTCTATACGGTGATGAACAGAAAACTGCATAAAGAGATTTGGGTATTCAATGTTGTTATGTTTATTGTGTACCAGATCTTTATTCTGATAGACTATCTTTCTTCCCGCAAAAAAAATGTGTAATTACTGTTATGATTTTACAAAATGAATGAGAATACAATTATTTCCACTATCGTTTATACCTTTCTGGCATTTACCTTACTGGCTGTTACCCTGATTATATTTTATTATTTTTCGAATAAGAAAATAACAAGAAATCTTATTCAGAAAAAAGAACTGGAGGTGAGATATGAGAAAGATCTTACCCATGCTATCATCAGTGCTCAGGAAAAAGAAAGGCTGAGAATTGCCCAGGATCTGCATGATGATATCAGCTCAAAACTCAGTGTGGTTTCTTTAAATATCCATCTTTTGGATTTTGATAATTTGTCCAGAGAAGAATATAACGATCTGAAAAATAAAATCATACATCTGGTCAACAAAACAGCAGAAAGTGCCAGGCAGATCTCGCATGATCTCCTTCCTCCGATTTTAGAAAAATTTGGACTCCATGCTGCAATAGATGCATTGTGCTCAGAAATTAACCTGTCCAAAACCCTGCAGGTTACTTATTCCAACAGCTTATACTTTGCAAAAGCAGAAGAAGAAAAAAATTTGCATATCTTTAGAATACTTCAGGAGCTCATTAACAATTCCATAAAACACGGAGAAAGTACGCATATTGATATAGAATTTTTGGGAAAAGACGGAAAAAATACCTGTATCTATAAAGATGATGGGAAAGGATTTGATCTTAATGAAAATACATTGAAAGGCGGATTAGGCTTAAGAAATATCAGAAGCCGGGTAGAATTGATCAATGGAACACTTAAAATTGAAAGTGAAAAAAATAAAGGGATTGCTGTAGAATTTACATTTTAAATCATTATAAAATGGAAAAGGATATAATTCGTGTCATAACTGTAGACGATGAAGCACTCTTTCGTCAGGGAATTTCATTGTTGATACAGAGAGAAAAAGATATTGAACTGGTAAGTGATTTCAGCAATGGGAAAGAGCTGCTGGACGAGCTTGTAACCCTGGAAGAACTGCCTGATATCATCCTGATGGATCTCAATATGCCTGAAATAAACGGAGTAGAAGCTACTAAACAAATCCATATCAAATATCCTCAGATCAGGATTATTGCATTAACGAGCTATAATACAAAAGCATTTATTGTCAATATGATACAGTCAGGAGCCTGTTCCTTTCTTAAAAAAAACTCAAGTCCTGCCGAACTGCTCACTGCAATCCGTGAAGTACACAGCAAAGGTTTCTTCTATAACAATGAGGTAATGGAAGCTTTACATCAAAACCTTACAGAACCTAAGAAAAAAGTTTCCAGTATTTTTGATGCCAATCATATTTCCAAAAGAGAAAAAGAAGTATTGGAACTCATCTGTAAACAATACAACACTTCTGAGATTGCAGATCAACTTTTTATAAGCTCCAGAACCGTTGAAGGTCACCGTAACAGCCTTCTGCTTAAAACAGGAGCCAAAAACACTGCAGGTTTAGTGGTATATGCCATAGAAAGTAAAATTGCAGATATGAACTATTTAAAAGACAGGTTCGAGTAAATATTCATACAGCTGTTTTCATTAAAAAATTAAATAAAATTTATATTTTCTGATTAAATTAGCTTTTGTTTTGATAAGCAGAACCCAAAGGTTTGTTTATGAAAAGCAATAATTTATAGTTAAAACAGAAAATACAAAAGAATGAAATTTACAATTGAAAACATCAAAGCAGAGCACCAGAAAGTAAAAAGCGGAGCCGATTTTCCTCAATATATTCAAGCCATAAAAGCATTAGGGGTTTCTCATTACAAAGCATATGTCTCGGATGGAAATACTGAATACTTTAATAACGAAAATCAATCTGTTCATACAGGAAAAAAGTATGATCCTCTTGCTGTTTCCGATACTTTAAATCTTGAAAATTTTAAAATAAGACTGAAACTTCATCAACAGGGAGGAACAGATTATATGACTTTCTGTAAAGACTGTGCAGAAAACGGAATCAATGGCTGGGTAATGGATCTTCATGCGATGACGTGTACTTATTTTGATCAGAATGAAACGGATGTTCTGACAGAAGAGGTTCCGGGATAATCTTTTACACAAATACGGATGCAGACCATTGCATCCGTACTTGTTTATAATAACTTATAAAATATTGTTTGCTATTATTGATTTAAAATATTAATTTTGTTAAAAACGATAGATAATAGTAATTGATAAACATGAGAAAGGTTTTTACGAAGTTGGCATTCACAGTATTAGGGTTGGGATCCATTTTGACATTTGCTCAAAAAAACGATCTGGGAGCATGGTATATGTATTTTGGAAACAATAAGATCAGCAAGAAACTGAACTGGCACAATGAAATCCAGTACCGTAATTTCGATGGAGTGGGAGACCTGGAACAGTTACTGATCCGTACAGGGATTGGATATGATCTTACAGAGAACAATAACAATGTTTTATTAGGATATGGTTTCATTCTCAGCCAACCTTATGTAAACGGGGAGAAAAAAGAAAATATTGAGCACCGAATTTTCCAGCAGTATATTACCAAACAGAAATTCGGACGTTTCTATCTTCAGCATCGTTACCGTTTGGAAGAACGTTTTCTGCAGGATGATTTCAGAATGAGATTCCGTTACATGCTGGGACTGAATATTCCGATTACTCAAAAAGAAATGCTGCCGAAAACCCTTTATGCATCAGTATATAACGAAATTTTTCTGCACTTCAACAGTCCGGTTTTCGACAGGAACAGAGTGTATGGAGCTTTAGGATATGTCATCAATAAAAATATGAGGATTGAAGCAGGGTATATGAATCAGATTCAGGAGAACAGAAACCGCGGACAGATTCAGATTGGTTTTTATAATAATATTCCGTTTACTAAAAACTAATAAAACTGTTACTGAATGCTGTGAGGAAAACCATTATTTGAAAATAGATTATAATAAACACTATAAAATAAACACTTATGCATTCAGGAAAAAGATTCGGAGCCCGGGAGTTCATTATCTGGACCAGAAGAAGTATTTACGCTCTGGTCGTACTATCAGCTATTCCTACAGTCCTGTACTTTTTAGGCTGGAAGTTTCTTTCTGTTCCATGGCAGCCGATTGCCATTATGGGAACAGCGGTTGCCTTTATCGTTGGATTTAAAAACAATGCCAGTTACAGCAGACTCTGGGAAGCAAGACAGATCTACGGAGCGATTATTAATGACAGCCGTAGCTTTGGATATATTCTGAGAGATGCACTGCTCTCAAAAGATCCGGGGAAAGTAAAAGAAATGTTTCTTCGTCATTATGCATGGCTTACTGCATTGAGATTTCAGCTTCGTGAACCGAGAGCATGGGAAAACATGGGGACAGATCAGTTTGATGAATATGCCAAAAAATATGATATTCCGGAGAGACAGTCCAAACTGGATGAAGAATTGAAAAAATACCTTTCAGAATCTGAACTTCAGTATATTGTAAGCAAAAAGAACAGAGCGACCCAATTGATGGCAATGCAAAGTAAAGTTTTGTCCGAAGCGTATGAAAAAGGAGAACTTAATGATTTTCAATGGACACAGATCAATCAACAATTGATAAAATTTACCGATGATCAGGGAAAAGCAGAAAGAATTAAGAACTTTCCCTATCCGAGAAATTTCTCTTCCATCACCACGTATCTTTTGCTTTTATTCATTGTTTTCGTTCCTTTCGGATTATTGAAAGAGTTTGACAAATTAGGGGAAGGAACCATGGTAGAAGGCTGGACATTATGGTTTAATATTCCGTTTTCTTTACTGGTAACATGGTGCTTCCATACCTTGGATAGCGTAGGGGAAGCTTCGGTAAATCCTTTTGAAGGAAGTCCCAATGATGTTCCTATCACGCAGATCAGCCGTACCATTGAAATTGATATGAGAGATATGCTGGATGAATCTGATCTTCCGCCAGCCATTACTCCAAAGAATAATATTGTGCTTTAATGCTATCCATTTTATATTGTATGAAGATGGTTGTAAAGAAAAAATCTAAACTTTAGATGAAATTAAACCTTATAGGTTTGGGAAATTAGCTTTGGACATCAAATCCAAATAAAAAATACTTAACACTTAAAAAAACTTATTTAAAAATGATTCACAGCTATGTTATAATATCCATTGCAGTACTGCTGTCTGTGATGATATTGGTAATGATCGGCCAGAAATTAAAAGTTGCTTATCCTATTTTCCTTGTTATTGCAGGATTACTGATAAGCTTCGTGCCGGGAATGCCACGTATTGAAATAGAGCCAGACCTTGTCTTTCTGATTTTTCTTCCGCCTATTTTGTTTGAAGCTGCATGGTTTACTTCATGGCAGGATTTTCATAAATGGAGAAAACAGATTTTTTCCATGGCTTTCGGACTGGTGTTTTTAACATCCATAGTCGTGGCTTATCTTTCATCTTCCATTATTCCGGGGCTTACTGTTGCTATGGGATTCTTGCTGGGAGGTGTGAATTCTCCGCCGGATGCGGTAGCCGCAACTTCGGTTCTGAAACATATGAAAATCCCTAAAAAGATCACCAATATCCTGGAAGGAGAGAGCTTAATCAACGATGCATCCAGTTTAATTGTCTTTAAATTTGCACTGGCAGCCGTTATTTCAGGACAGTTTATCTGGAGAGATGCCGTTCAGGATTTCTTTACCATGGCCATCGGTGGAATTGCAGTAGGAGTGGCGGTAGGCTTTCTGTTTGGAGCTTTATTGAGGATTATTCCTACCAATTCTAATATTGATACCATTATTACCCTTATCGTTCCTTACATTATGTATGTGGGAGCAGAACATTTCCATTTTTCAGGAGTATTGGCAGTGGTTGCCGGAGGTCTGCTGATGTCCTATAATTCGCATTGTTATCTGAGCCATACCTCAAGGATACAGTCCGGAAATGTTTGGAGTGTTCTGATATTCCTGATGAATACCATCATCTTTATCCTGATTGGTCTGGAACTTCCGATTGTAGTGGAAGGAATGAAAGAATATACTATTTCAGAAGGTATTTTCTACAGTGTAGTGATTGGCGGAGCGATTATCGGAACGAGAATTTTGTATAGTTATGCATTAATGTATTTCCCAAGAGTCTGTTCTAAAGAATTAAGATTAAAAGTTCCCAAACCGGATTGGAGAGAACCGTTTATCATCAGCTTTGCAGCAATGAGAGGAGTAGTTTCACTGGCAGCAGCCTTGTCAATTCCTGCTTTTTTACCTAATGGAGAAGCATTTCCGCATAGAAATATTATTCTATTTGTCACTTTCGTTATCATATTGATTACCTTGGTAGGACAAGGTTTATTGCTGAGTCCGATCTTGAAATTATTGAATATTCAGGATGCCGGAAGTGAATTACCGGAAGAAAAACAGGAGGTAATCCTTATGCGCAAACTGAAGGAAACAGCTTTACACAAACTGGATAATGACTTTTCTGAATTAGCCGTAACCAACAGCCTGGTGCGCCATCAAAAGCACAAATTGGAAAATGAAATGATGCTGATGGCAGACAAAGCCCAATGTATGGCTTCCACAGGAGATTATGTAACCGCTATCAATCAAAATAAAGATGTCCTTCGACAGATTATTCAGGCGCAGAGAAACGAATTGCACAGAATGAAAAGAGAAAAGATATTTGATGATCACGTGATGAGAACCATTGAAATGCAGCTGGATTTTGATGAAGCCAAGATCACAGGTTTTTCACATGGGTAATTAAAAATAAAAACCACAAAATAATATAGATTGGAATAAGCCCGAATTATGAAAGTACACTTAAACTTTAACAAATTAAGAGCTCAAACTTTTATGCCTTTTGTGGTTAAAAATTATAAGTAAAATGTGTACATTTAAACATATTAAATCCATAATATGAGTACACCCATCACTGTTCAGTACACCATAAATGCTCCGGCTGAAAAAGTCTGGAAAGCATTAACCGATAAAAATGAAATGAAATCCTGGTATTTTGATATCCAGGATTTTGTATTGGAAGCAGGACAAGAATTTAATTTCTATGAACCCGGAGGAGCCAATAAATACCATCATCATGGTGAGATTTTAGAAATTATACCCAATCAAAAATTAAAACATACCTGGTCTTATCCTGATTTTTCAGCACTGAAAACCATTGTAACCTGGGAATTGTTGCCTGAAAACGGACATACTGTGGTAAAACTAACCCATGAAGACATTGAAAACTTCCAAGAGTTGGGAGAAGGCTTTTCAAGAGAAAACTTTACAGAAGGGTGGAACACGATTTTGGGACAGAGTTTAAAAGAATATTTAGAAAAATAAAAAATGATCACATTACACCTTTTTACGATAGATGACGCTCCACAACTGATTTCAAAGATAAAAGATGAAAGGATGCTTCTTCAGTTTGCCGGACCCGTATACCGTTTCCCTCTTACAGAAGAACAGCTGGAAAAAGATTTGTCTGATGAAAACAGAACTCTTTTTAAAATTACAGATCAGACCGGAAGTACCATCGGGCATGCTCAGATTTTTTTAAAAGAAAAAACATTCCTGCTGGGAAGAATTCTGATCTGGGATGAAAATAACAGAGGAAAAGGCTATGGAAAGAAGGTTATGCAGGAGCTTTTGAAATATGGGTTCAATCATTTTGATAAAGAAACAGCAGAACTGAACGTGTACGACTGGAATACCGGAGCTATAGAATGTTACAAGAAAGTAGGTTTTGCTTTTGATCCATACGTTAAAAGCGAAGCCAAGATAGATCAGGAAACATGGGTTTCTCTGAATATGAAAATCAATAAAAATACCTTTGAATTACAGGAATCATGACAGAGTTTACAGGACTTCGCCCTATTTTCTGGACAGAAAATCTTGATGAAACCATCGCATTTTATATGAATGTTCTCGGATTTACGCTGATGGGCAGAAATGACGACTGGCAATGGGCTTCTCTTCGAAAAGATGAGGTGTACATTATGCTTTCTCAGCCTAATGAACATGAAAGCAATGCTTCCATCGGGTTTTCAGGATCATTTTATTTCAATGTAAATCAGGTGGATGATCTTTGGGAAGACCTTAAAACAAAAGCCAAAGTCTGCTATGAAATTGAAACTTTTGAATGGGGAATGAGAGAATTTGCTATATATGACAACAATGGATACATATTACAATTTGGTGAACCCGTAGATAATATTGGCAATACGGAATAAAATTTGCTATTTTTGGAGAAATATTTAGAAATTCAATGAAAAAAAGTATAATAGCGGGTTTCGCAGCGATTTTATTATTGGCGTCTTGTAATAAGGATAAAGAAATTCTTAATACATTAAACACTTATAATACTTCAATGGAGGCGAAGGGATACCATTTCGGAGATAAGCTTGAGCTTCCGAAAGAGGTAACGGAAAATGCAGAAAGCGTAACGATCAGCTTTGGAGATAAAGAAACAAAAGATTTAACAATTGATCCTAAATTTTTCACATTGGGAGACAATGCTGTTACATTCAATATTAAAACAAAAGGAGGTGAAGTCCTTAATCAGGATGCTACCATCAACGTATTTGCAAAAAATCCTGAAAAAAGTATTTCTTATCAGATTGTAGCCGAATATCCTCACGATCCTAAAAACTTTGTACAGGGTTTCCAGATTGAAGGAAATACTATTTATGAAAGTGACGGACAGAACGGATCTTCACAGATTTTAAAATACACGCTGGGAACAACCACTCCGTTGGCTTCTACAAAACAGGCTCAGGAAGACTTTTCTGAAGGAAGCACCATCGTAGGAGACAAAGTATATCAATTGACATGGCAGAGTAAAAAAGGATATATCTACGATAAAAGTTCTTTGAAACTGCTTTCAGAATTTGCTTATCCTAATGTATTGGGTGAAGGCTGGGGATTAACGTATGACGGGAAAAGCCTGATTGCTTCTGATGGAAGTAAGCTTTTATATTTCCTTGATGTAAACGATCCTTCAAAACTGATTAAATATATTGCTGTTGCCGGAAGTTCTCAGGCTTATGATCAGTTGAACGAGCTGGAATACCACAACGGATTTATCTATGCCAACGTATGGCAGAAGCCGATTATTTTAAAGATCAATCCAGCCAATGGAGAAGTAGTGGGAACTTTTGATTTTACAGAAATCGCAAAACAGAATACCAAAGGAAGTGATGATGTACTGAACGGAATCGCTTTCAAAGGAGAGAATATGCTGGTAACAGGAAAGAACTGGCCAAAGATTTACGAAGTTCAGATCAAATAATTTGATTGTATTGATAAAAAACAGAAATAGCGTTCCCTTGGGAGCGTTATTTTCGTTTTGAGGATTAAATTTTAGTACTTTTGGCAAATGATTAATACCTTCATGAAGCGAAATGTCTATATTGGTTTGGTTGCGGCTTTATTCCTTGTCTCTTGCAGTAATAAGGAAAAAATGCTGGATTCTCTTGCAGATTATAATAACTCAAAAGAAGAAAAAGGCTATCATTTCGGTGATAAGCTTGATCTTCCAAAAGAAGTGACAGAAAATGCAGAAAGTATTACCATCAGCTTTGGGGATAAAGAAACAAAAGACTTAAGAATTAATCCTCAGTTTTTCACATTGGGAGATAATAAAGTAGTCTTTGTGATTAAGACCAATCGTGGTGAAGTTTTAAACCAGGATGCTACCATCAATGTATTTACAAAAACTCCTGAGCAGAACATACTCTATAAAATAGTTGCCGATTATTCTCATGATCCCAAAAACTTTATTGAAGGTTTTGTGGTAGAAGGCAATACGGTGTATGAAAGTGACGGAATGAAGGGATCTTCCCAACTTATAAAATATACTTTAGGATCTTCAGCTCCCAAAATTCTGGCTAAGCAGCCCGCAGATATTTTCTCTGAAGGTTGTACGATTGTAGGGGATAAGGTGTATCAACTAACCTACCAGAATAAAATTGGTTTTATTTACGATAAAAATACTTTGAAAAAAATCTCTGAATTTCCATTGCCTGGTGTAATTGGAGAAGGTTGGGGACTGACCTATGATGGGAAAAACCTGATCGCGACAGATGGTTCAAAGAATCTTTATTTTCTGGATGTTGAGAATCCTTCAAAAGTGGTGAAAACGATTGCCGTTGGCGGGAATTCTACCATTTATAATCAACTCAATGAACTGGAGTACCACAATGGATTTATCTATGCGAATGTCTGGCATCAACCTGTCATTCTAAAAATTAATCCTGTAAACGGAGAAGTTGTTGGAAAATTTGATTTCACACCATTGACCAAAGAAAATGATAAGGGAGACAGCGAACATGTTTTAAACGGAATTGCTTTTAAAGGGGATAATATGCTCGTGACAGGAAAAAACTGGGAGGAAATTTATGAAGTCGCTTTTCAATAAACTTATTATATCTTTTGTAGAACAGTCCTTTTCAGCAATAAGATGGTCTCAATTTTGATTCACTTCAAAGAAGATTCTATTGGATTTAATCATCTTTTGAGTAAAGTTATTTTTCAGTAAATTGACCCCATTAAAAAAACAGAGTGAAGTTTTTAAACATACTATTTTTTTTCTTTTTCTGTACGGCTTCAGCGCAGAATATTCTTCCTTTAGATACATTGAAACTAAAGGAAGCTAAAGATATGCTTGCCGATGACTACGGAAATCTGTATATCTACAAAAACAAAGATTTCAGTTTTACCAAATATGATTCTTTAGGAAAGCAGATCGGAAAAATGATGCTTACTGTTCCATACAAAGTTCAGACGGTACAAAATCCTCTGAATGTCCCTTTGTTTTCTGAAAATGCTCAGGAAATGAAATTTGTAGACCAGAATATGAATGAAATTCAAAAGCTTGATTTTAAACAGAAATTTGGTTTTATAAGAATGACCTATGCTGAAGACCTGCAACAGATGTGGCTCCTGGATGACAGTACAAAACGTCTGATACAGTACAATTTCAGAAACGATACAACCATCAACTCATATCCTTTTGATATCAGTTTTGAAGATTTAATGGATATGCTGGTCTATGAAAATAAGGTCTATATCTTAACAAGAAAACATATCAGGATTTACAGCCTGAAATTTGAAAAACTTTTCGAAGCTCCTTTGGAAAATGGAAAACGTTTTCGAAGAGAGAACGATACGATCCTGGTGGTGGCCAGTAATTTCATTTCACAATATGTCCCTGAAAAAGGGATGACAACCATTTTTGAAGATCAGGAAGCGCAAATTGTGGATAAAAACATCCTCTCTTATTTTGCAATCAAAGGGAACAAACTCTATCTTTACAGCCTTGAAAAAGTAAAGAAAGCCAAACAGCAAAAACAGCTCGAAGCTCAGCCGGAATCTCTCCAACAATCTACAGAAAAACCCGTAGAAAAAACGGAAGAGAAACCTGATGAGAATACAGCAGAGAAACCTTCAGACAATACCTTAGAGAAATTGATTGAAGACACTTCTAAAGTTCAGACTGAAGCCATCGAAAAACTTATCAACTAATCAGTAATACAAGGAAAAAGAATATTATGCATATTGCAGTTACAGGAAACATCGGAGCCGGAAAAACAACTTTGACAACGATGCTTTCCAAGCATTACGGATGGGATGCACAATTTGAAGATGTAGATCATAACCCTTATCTGGAGGATTTTTATTCCGACATGAGCAAATGGAGTTTTGCGTTGCAGGTTTATTTCCTGGGAAGCAGATTCCGCCAGGTGAAAGAGATTAGAGAAAGCGGGAAAAACATTATTCAGGATCGTACGATTTATGAAGATGCCCATATTTTTGCAGAAAACCTGAATGATATGAATCTTCTTTCAGACAGAGATTTTAATAACTATTCATCAGTTTTTGATTTGATGAAGTCTTTTGTATCAGCTCCGGACCTTTTAATCTATTTAAAATCAGATGTTCCTAACCTGGTTAAAAAAATCTACAAAAGAGGCCGTGAATATGAAGCATCCATCAGTATTGAATATCTTTCAAAACTGAATCAGAAATATGAAAAATGGATCTCCAATTATACGGAAGGAAAACTTCTGATTGTAGAAGTAGATGATCTTGATTTCGTGGAAAAACCTGAAGATTTCGGATTTATTCTGGAGAAAATTGAAGCCGAACTTCACGGATTGTTTTAACATATTTTTATCAGAACATTAAGACATACTCAGGGTAATTCTTTTTAAATTTGTTTAGATCAAGTTTAATTTTTTGAATAATTAATTATATCATGGTAGTTAAAGTTTTACATAACGGGAACTGTTCAAAGTCAAATGCTGTATTGGAGTATCTTGACGAAAACGGAGTGTCTTTTGAGATCATTAATATTGTTGATGATCCGTTAAGCCCACTTGAAATAAGAACAGTATTGAAAAAGCTGAACCAAAGTGTTTTTCATATCATTCGTAAGACAGATAAACTGTATATTGATAACTATGCAGATAAAAACTATTCAGAAGAAGAGTGGATTAAAATTCTTTCTGAAAATCCCTCTTTGATACAGAGACCGATTCTGGTAAAAGGATCAGTAGCAATGCTGGGAAGACCTATTGAAAATGTAAAGTTCTTTATTGAAAAATAGATCAACTTAATAAATAAAAAAATCCGTTCTTTTAAAGAGCGGATTTTTTATGTTATTGGGTTTCAGTTTTCTTGGGGCTGTTTATTACCTTATATAAAGCTTCCAGTTCTTTTGGAGGTCGTCCGGAATCAAAATCTGAAGAAGTATATTCCTTTCCGTTAGAGGTAATGATAATAGATGCTATCATTGCCCGGTCAGAATGCCTGCCCTCTGTAGGAGCTTTAAGATCTGATATCTTGGATAAGTCAATGGTTTGAGCCAGTCTGGAAACCGTCTGCCATTCTGCAGGAGATATTTTAGTATTAGTAATTTCTTCGTTAATATTGGATTCTTTTGAAGAAGGAGTGAAGACTATGTTTCTGCTGAATCCTCTTGTTCTTTCTATCAATTGGATCTGTTCAATCTTTTGTTGTTGAACTGCAGAGGAGATATTAGGGGTATTATTCTCGTTGTTATTTTTGTGCATACAGCTTGTAGCTGAGGTGGCCAAAATAATATTAAATAGGAGCAGTTGGATGTTCATCATGTTCTGTTTTATGTTTTAAAATAATAAAAAACCGCTTCATAATGATGAAACGGCCTTTGTTTTTTACAATAGAATAACGCCTTCTATTTTTGCTACTTCTTTATAAATATTCACTACCTGATTGGCATCCAAAACAAATGCATTGATATTGCAGGCTGTGTATTTTCCATTTTTGCTTTCGCGGTTTCCCAGTGTAAATTTAATACCATCAAAAACTCTGTAAATTTCAGTAAGTTTTGCCTGGTCTGTAGGAATAATAAATTTAAATAAATAATCCTCCGGAAAATCATGATGATCTTCCAGTTTCTCCTTCAAAGACTGATAAAAATCTTCAGGACTTGCGTGTTGATTTCCTTGTAATATATCCATCTGCAATTGTTAATATAATATAAATATAACGAAAAATTTCCTATTTTCCAAATGGTCCCAGCAGAGACTTGGAGTTCTGGTGTTCATAATCTTCTATGATATTGAATAACCCATTTACCAGCTGCTCGGAAGCCAGTTTACTCAATCCTCCGGAATTAACAGTATTGTTATTTCCCCCTAAAAGACTGCCCAGAAAATTACTTCCTGACAGGGCTGTATTGATGGTTTTTACAATTCCGTATTCATTCAGTTTTTCATCTACTTTAGGAGCAATGGCTGCAATCAGCTGTTGAGATGTTTTTTCCTTCAGAATCTGGGTTGCGGTCGTTCCCTGCATAATTCTGGTTACATCCTGAGCATTCAGGCTGTTTACTGCATCCTGCAAAATAGGCTTTGAGGTATTCACCGTATAAGCTGCTGCCTGTGCGATATAATCTCTTTCTTTGGCCACCAGCGAAGGAGCAATTTTCTCCAGCGTAGAATTGATATCTCTCAACTCTTTAGGAAGCGCTTTGTCTACCATATTATTCTGCAGAAACGCTTCTTTGTTTCCGTAGATCCCCATTCCTTTATCAATACCATTGAGCAGAATCCTTTTTATAATGGAAAGGCCCATATCAGATGTGGCCAATGATGTGCAGGATTGTACACTGGTGGTAATAACAGCACCTGTTCCGATGATAAGAGTGGCTGCAATGATATACTTTTTCATTGATCTTTTTATTATTTGCTTTATAAATGCTTTTCTCAAAAACTGCACCAAAGGTAATTACTATTCTGTATTTAACAAAATATTAAATTGAGCGTTTGATTTGGTGAATTTTTTGGACAAAAATGTTAATTTAACATTAATGAAATAGTGGTAAATTGATAATTATTTTGAATATAAAGTTGTAAAAATTTAATAGATGTTAATTATATTATAATAAAATGAGATAGTGGTTAAATTTTTAAGATAATTTAACGTTGTTCGATATTTTTTATATTTTTGAATAATGTCTTTTTTTGAGATTTTAAATAACTCCACTATTTAGAGACAGAAATGAATTTGATTTATTTGAATAAAATTGAAACTATATGAAACAAAGTAATTTAAAGTATTCATGTCTCATTGCTGTTCTGTACTTCGGTATGAACGTCGATGCTCAGACTACTCCAAAAGATACTGCTGTTAAAGAGCAGAAGATCGAGGAAGTAGTTTTGATCGGATATGGATCTCAGAAAAAAGAAAACGTTACGGGAAGTATTGGAATGGTTTCTGCAAAGGATCTTGCTGATAAACCGAATTCAAACCCTATGAGTTCAGTTCAGGGAAAAATTGCAGGTGTAAATATTACAAATGCAGGAGCTCCTGGAAGCTCACCGAGGGTTGATATTCGAGGTATTGGATCATTAACAGGACAAACGGTATTTATTGTTGACGGAACAATTACGGATGATATATCTTTCCTTAATCCTCAGGATATTGAATCAATGAGTGTTTTGAAAGATCCTTCCAGTTTAGCAATTTTTGGTGCGAGAGCATCTAATGGAGCTGTAATTATCAAGACAAAAACGGGAAGAGGTAAGAAACCTGTTTTTAGCCTTAATTCCTATTTAGGAATTAAAACAGTTACCAATGTTCCGGAAATGGCAAATGCTGACCAGTACATTGAACTATATAATGAAAAACTAAGAAATGAAGGAAATACTGATCCTACAAAATTTTTAAGCAGAGCCAATTATCCTGCAGATACAAAATGGTTCGACGAGATTTTTAGAACCAGTATCATTAATGCAAACGATTTCTCAGCTTCAGGAAGTATTGGGAAATTAAATTATTATGGAAGTATTGGAAACCTACAGGATGAAGGAAATCTAGCTGCCGGAAGAGGAATAAACTCCGGAAGTGGTTTTAACAGAATGAATACCAAGTTAAATTTATCATATAAAATAACGGATAATCTTACCATTGGTAATAATTTTACCTTCTCAAAAATTCGTAGTGATGTAGCTCAGAATCCTTTATTGGATGCTTATTCAGCTCCTCCTATCTTTTCTGTGATGAATCCTTCAACTGGTGATTATCAGTTTTTTAATGGATACTCAATACCAAACCCAAGAGCGAAACTGGATATGTTCCGTTCTCAGATAAGGGAAGAAAGACTTTTGAATAATGTTTTTGCAGAATATAAATTTTTAAAAGATTTTACTGTAAGAGTTAGTTATACAACAGACAATACCAATAGAAATAAATACGAATATACACCAAGGCTTAACTATGTTCCGGTATCAGACCAAAAAGATCCGGTTTTAGTAACAAGGGATTCCAGAAACAGAAATTATGTTTGGGATAATACCTTGACTTGGAAGAAAAATTTCGGAAATCATAATCTTGAAATTTTAGGAGGTTTCTCAAGAACGAGAAATTCTTACTCTGAAACATATGCTTCTGCTCAGAAAGTCTATTATGACGGGACAAATGAATCTTTAAATATACAGAATGGTACTGATGTGGTAATTTACACTGATGACAGACCTAAGCTGGATCTTAATCAGGACCAATATCGTATAGAATCACTTTTTGCGAGATTAAATTACGATTATAAAGGGAAATATCTTTTGAATGCTTCTGTTCGTAGAGATGGATCTTCTCAGATTTCTACTGATAGATTTAAAATATTCCCGGCAGTAAGTGCAGGTTGGGTAATTACAAAAGAGGATTTTATGAGTGGGCAGAACTTGTTTAATCTTTTAAAACTTAGAGCAAGTTATGGTAAGCTGGGAAATCCTAATGTAAAAAGAAAGTTTACCCTTAACAGAACTATCATTGATGGAGGAGCATATTATGGAAATAATGGCTATCCGGCAGCAACAATCGACCAGATTATTGATCCATCTATCGGATGGGAAACAACCTCGGGAGGAGATGTAGGATTGGAAATGGCATTATTTAACAACAAATTAAAAATTGATGCTAACTATTTCAATAAAGACTCAAAAGATGTTGTTTATGGAATATTCCAGGGTACTGTTTCCGGAGCAAGTAACTGGAGAGACTATGTAACCAATGCTTACTCTTTTAATAATAAAGGATTTGAAGTTGCTGTAAATTATAATACAAAGATTAATGACAATATTACTTTAGGAATTTATGGTAACTATACAGGGTTAAAAAATAAAATTACTTCAGTATATGGTGGATCTTATTTGGAAGCAGGAGCTAGTTTATTCGGAAATTCTGTTATCAGATTACAGGAAGGGCAGGCTGTTGGGTCTTATTATGGATACCAGGTTGTAGGAGTATTTCAGACTGCTGATGAAGTGGCAGCTTCAGCTACACAGAATGGAGCAAAACCAGGAGCATTTAAATTTGCCGATTTAGATGGAAATGGTATCATTGATACGAGAGATAAAACATTTCTGGGAAGTCCTATTCCAAAAGGATCTTACGGGTTTGGAGTTAATATGAATATTTATGATTTTGATTTTGCTATTGATTTCCAGGGAGTATTCGGTAATAAGATTTATAACTATAACCGTGAACAGCGTTATGGAAATGAAAACTGGGATTTAGATTTCTACAATAACAGATGGCATGGTGCAGGTACATCAAATTCTTACTCTATGGTTACAAATGACCAGGCGGTTATTTTGCCAAGCAGTTTTTATGTAGAGGATGGAAGCTATATCAGAATTAGAAATATCCAGGTTGGATATAATTTACCAAAAACATTTGCAAAATCTTTGTCTATTACTAAATTAAGATTATACGTAAGTGCTCAGAATCCATGGACAAGCTTTAAATATAATGGCTTCTCTCCTGAGATCTTAAATTCGGATAGAGTACAAATGGGAGTAGATCAGAACATTTACCCTATTTCTGCAATCTACACATTTGGTATGAATTTAACGTTTTAATTAGAAAAGTAATGAAAAAAATATTTTTATCAATTGCAATGGTTTCTCTTTTTACCAGTTGCAATAATTATCTAGATATTAAAGAGGAAGGAGAAGTAGAAGCTACATCATTTTTCCAGACTCAGGATGATGCCATGCAGGCAACTAATGCTGTTTATAACTTTTTAAGAAGCTGGGAAAATTCAGCATTTCCTTACCAGTTTATTTATGGTGTTCCGGCAGATGATGTTGTAAAAGGATCCAACCCGGGAGATGCATCTTTTATCAATGTGTATGATAACTTTACATTTACGATAAGTGATGATGGAGTAAGAAGTTATTGGATTGGCCAGTGGCAGGCTATAAACAGAGCGAATCAGGTTATTACTAACGTTCCAAAGATCAATATGGACTCCACGCTGAAAAACAGACTTGTTGCAGAAGCAAAAATGTTGAGAGCCTATTTTTATTTTAATTTAGTAAGAATTTATGGAGGTGTCCCAATATTTGATGGAGTACAGACCAATTACAATATCCCAAGGAATTCTGTAAACGAGGTTTACAATTTTATTATATCTGATCTTACCAGTGCCGCAGAAATTTTACCTCAAACTTATCCTGCTACAGATTTGGGAAGAGTTACTAAAGGTGCTGCGTTAGGATTATTGTCTAAAGTTTATCTTTACAAGAAAGACTGGCAAAAGGCTTATGATACTTCAAACCAACTAATAGGAATGGGGTATGATTTAGAGTCAGACTTCAATCGTGTATTCAGAATCGCTGGAGAATTTGGAAAAGAATCCGTATTTGAAGTGAATTGTGATTGTGCGCCTCAGCTTAATCCGAATGCAGGGAGTCAGTATGCAGAAGTTCAGGGGGTAAGAAACCAATTCGGATGGGGATTCTTCACACCTTCTCAGGCATTGGAAAATGCATTTGAACCAGGAGACATCAGAAAAGAGCTTACTATTCTTAGAAATGGCGAGACTACTCCGGAAGGGGATCTGATTGCAATGGGAGATCCAAATTCTGTTACAACATATAACCAAAAAGTATATCTTCCAAAAGCTTTAAACAATAGCGCTTGTGCTTACGGATCAAAACAGAATATCAGAATTTTAAGATTTGCTGAAATTCTTTTAATCAATGCAGAAGCAGCTAACGAACTAGGCAATACAGCTACAGCGACTACAAACCTTAATAAAGTAAGAACCAGGGCTCAATTGGCAGGAACTACAGCTACAACGCAGACTGGATTGAGAGCAGCAATCTGGCATGAAAGAAGAGTAGAGCTTGCTTTGGAAGGAGATCGTTTCGTAGATCTTGTAAGAACTGGGGAGGCTGCTACCGTACTGGCTCCTTACGGATTCAAAGCCGGGAAGAATGAATTATTCCCGATTCCTTTGGATGCAATGAACCAAAGTAATGGTGCCTTTGTTCAAAACCCAGGCTATTAAAATAAACCATAAACATTAGAGGAGAATGAAAGTTCTCCTCTTCTTTTAGTAATAAACCCTATAAAAAGAGATCTCATGAAAAGGAACGTATTATCAATGGCTATCACCTCTTTATTCTTTGTGTATTCCTGTAAAAATGCTCCCGTTGCCAAATTGGAAGCTGGAAAAACTGAAGCGGTAAAAAATAATATCACAGATGAACAACTGATGGACAGAGTACAGAAAGATGCTTTAAAGTACTTCTGGGATTACGCAGAACCCAACTCCATGCTGGGAAGAGAACGTTACCATGAAGATAATATCTATCCGGATAACGATAAACACGTGATCACTACAGGAGGCTCAGGATTTGGGTTGGCAACTATTCTGGTAGGCGTAGAAAGAGGATTTGTTCCAAGGAAAGAAGCAGTGAAAAGACTTACTCATATCATGGATTTTCTGGCAAAAGCAGACCGTCACAAAGGAGCATGGTCACATTGGATCAACGGGGAAACCGGAAAAACGGTTCCTTTTGGAAAAAAAGATAATGGCGGAGATCTTGTAGAAACAGCATTCCTTACTTCAGGAATATTGATGATCCGGGAGTATTTTAAAAACGGAAATGCAGAAGAAAAAGCCCTTGCAGCAAAATGTGATGAGCTATGGAAAGGAATCCAATGGAACTGGTATACAAAAGGAGGTCAGAAAGTACTTTACTGGCACTGGTCACCAGATTATCAATGGGAAATGAATTTTCCTCTGGAAGGATATAACGAATGTCTGATCACTTATATTTTAGCCGCATCTTCACCTACTTATTCCATTGATGCCGAAACCTATTATAAAGGCTGGACCAGAAATGGAACTTACCTTACAGACAAAACAAAATACGGATTACCTCTGTATGTAAAACACAACTATGCCGAAGAATATGGCGGACCGCTATTCTGGGCACAATATTCATATATCGGGCTTGATCCGACAGGATTATCCGATAAACTTGTCAAAAATTATTTTGACATTAATAAAAATCAAACCCTCATCGATTACAAATACTGTGTTGAAAATCCAAAACAATGGAAAGGTTACGGGCCAAACTATTGGGGACTTACAGCAGGTTATACCAGAAATGAGGATGGAAGCACAGGCTATACCGCTCATATGCCAGGCAACGATAATGGAGTCATCACTCCTACAGCTGCATTGAGTAGCTTCCCATACACCCCTAAAGAATCAATGGCTTTTCTGAGATTCATGTATACTCAAAAACCTGAATTTATAGGATCTGCGGGGCCTTACGATGCCACTTCTATTAATTATAACAATTGGTTTACCCCAAGATATCTGGCCATAGATCAGGGAACTATAGCACCCATGATTGAAAACTACAGATCAGGATTTCTTTGGAAGCTGTTTATGAATGCTCCTGAAATTCAGCAGGGATTAAAAAAACTAAGTTTCCAGTCAGCCAAATATGGAATAAAATAATTCAATAGAAACGGATTATTATCCTGAGCATAGTCGAAGGGAGTCCGTTTAAATAAAAAATATTTTAGCCAAAACCTCAATAACAATATGAAACTAAAACTGAAACATATCCCTCTTTTACTACTGCCACTTTCATTACCAATGAATGCGCAGGAGATAAAAGCGGAACTCAATAAAGAAATTAAAAGACAGGAAAAAATATCCTATATTCTGGATTATCCTAAGAATACGAAAGGGAATGTTCCTTTGATTATTTTTTTACATGGCTCCGGAGAGCGTGGGACTAATCTTGATTTAGTAAAAGCTCACAGTCCGTTTACCTATAAAAATCTGATCAAAGAACCTGTAGCGATTCTTGCACCACAATGCCCGGAAGGAACATGGTGGGATACTGTTACCGTCTATAATCTGATCAAAGAAATTCAGAAGAAATATAAAATTGATGCTTCCCGCATTTATCTTACAGGACTTTCCATGGGAGGCTGGGGAACCTTGAAACTAGCCATGGAACATCCGGAAATGTTTGCTGCAGTGGCTTCAGTGTGTGCACCGACAGATCAGGTAATGACCGCCAATATTGATCAGTTTAAAGATCTGAATATGAAAATATTTCATGGTGGGATGGACGATATTGTATTGCCAGCCAATGCTTTTAATTTTTATCAAAAGCTGCACCCTGTAAATCCAACGGCAGAATTGGTTATCTTCCCGAATGATAATCATAATTCATGGGATTCTACCTATTCAAACCCTGCTTTGTATGAATGGATGCTGTCTAAAAAGAAAGAAAAATAACCCCAAAATACACAATGATTGAAAGATAAACTCATCGAATTAAAGTAAAAAAATATAAACAATAATTTAAGAAGATAGATTTATGAAAAAGTTAATTGTAATCGCCACGTTAGCATTAGCTCCTGTATTTTCCGCTCAGGAAATGATAACGAAGCCTGTTCAGTCTTATCAGACGGCTCAGTATCAGGCTAAAAAGAAAGCTTTTGTAGATAATCTTTTGTCTAAAATGACATTGGATGAAAAGATTGGGCAGATGAACCTTCCGACTTCCGGAGATTTTACTACCGGACAGGCACAGAGTTCTGATATCGGAAAGAAAGTAGAACAGGGGTTAGTAGGAGGATTATTCAATATAAAAGGAGCAGATAAGATCAAAGCTGTTCAGAAAGTAGCTGTAGAAAAAAGCCGTCTGAAAATTCCAATGATTTTTGGGATGGATGTGATCCACGGGTATGAAACTACTTTCCCGATTCCTTTAGGGTTGGCTGCTTCATGGGATATGAACCTTATCCAGCAGTCAGCAAAAGTAGCTGCCAGAGAAGCTGCTTCTGACGGGATCAACTGGACATTCTCTCCAATGGTAGATATTTCCCGTGAGCCAAGATGGGGTAGAGTATCAGAAGGTTCTGGCGAAGATCCTTATTTGGGAAGTGAAATTTCTAAAAATATGGTGTATGGTTATCAGGGGAAAGACCTTGCGAATGGAACCAATATCTTAGCATGCGTAAAGCATTTCGCATTATATGGAGCAGGTGAATCCGGAAGAGATTACAATACCGTTGACATGAGCCATGTAAGAATGTTTAATGAATACTTTCCTCCTTACAAAGCCGCAGTAGATGCTGGTGTAGCTTCGGTAATGGCTTCTTTCAATGAAGTGGATGGTGTGCCTGCAACAGGAAACAGATGGCTTCAGACTGAAGTTTTAAGAAACCAATGGAAGTTTAAAGGATTTGTAGTAACAGACTATACCGGGATCAATGAAATGGTAGATCATGGTATGGGAGATCTTCAGCAGGTTTCTGCTTTGGCTTTAAAAGCTGGAGTTGATATGGATATGGTGGGAGAAGGTTTTTTAACAACTTTAAAAAAATCTCTGGCAGAAGGAAAAGTGACACAGGCTGAAATTGATATGGCAGCAAGAAGAATTCTTGAAGCAAAATATGATCTTGGTTTATTTGATAATCCGTACAAGCACGGAGATGCAAAATTGGCAGCAAAAGAAGTCTATAATATGGAAAACCGTAATATAGCAAGGAATACGGCTGCTCAATCCATGGTGTTATTGAAAAATGACAATCAGGTATTGCCTTTAAAAAAATCAGGAACAGTGGCTGTCATTGGACCATTGGTGAATAACTCAATGAATATGGCCGGAACATGGAGTGTTGCTACAAAACACGCAGCTTCAGTTTCTTTGATGCAAGGGTTACAGTCAAACTACGGAAAAGAAGTTAAGTTTTTATCAGCAAAAGGAGCCAATATAGACTATGATGCTAAATTAGAAGAAATTTATGCAGCTCACGGTAAAAAAACAGACAGAGACAACCGTTCCAAAGAAGAATTGTTAAAAGAAGCGGTAGATGTTGCCAGCAAAGCAGATGTGATTGTTCTGGCTATCGGAGAATCTGCTGAAATGAGTGGAGAATCTTCTTCGAGAACAGAAATTACTATTCCTCAGTCTCAGGTTGACTTACTGAACGAATTAAAGAAAACCGGAAAGCCAATCGCTATGGTTCTTTTCACAGGGCGTCCGTTAGCTTTAACCAATGTAAAAGATACTCCGGATTCTATCTTGAACGCCTGGTTTGCAGGATCTGAAGCTGGTAATGCCATTGCCGATGTTCTGTTCGGAAAAGTAAACCCGTCCGGAAAACTTCCGATGACTTTCCCAAGAAGCCTTGGACAAGTACCCATCTATTATAATGCTAAAAATACAGGCCGCCCGCTAAGCCAGGAAAAAGTAGACAAATGTACTTATGAAAGATTCCGTTCAAACTATATGGACGAGTGTAATACACCTTTATATGCTTTCGGATACGGATTAAGCTACACGAAATTCAATTATTCGGATATGACAGTTTCCAATACTACAGCGAAAGGTAATCAAACAGTTCAGGCAAGTGTTACAGTAACCAATGCAGGAAACTATGACGGCGCTGAGGTTGTTCAGTTGTATATCAGAGACATGGTGGGAAGTATCACAAGACCAGTAAAAGAATTGAAAGGCTTCCAGAAAGTATTTTTGAAAAAAGGAGAATCTAAAAAAATAACTTTCAATATCACTCCTGAAAATCTGAAATTCTATAACGGAGATTTGAAATATGACTGGGAATCAGGTGAATTTGATATTATGATCGGAACCAGCTCTGATAATGTTCAGCATTCAAAGATTAACTGGACTAAGTAATATCTGCAAAAGTAACTCACCGGAGTGTGTTATGATGTTTTTTTGGCACGGTTTTTAATAATAACTCGGGTAATTATTATATACGAATCGACATGAAAAAAACAATTTTATTAAGCACAATGTTCCTGGGTTCTTTAGTATTTGCACAAAAAGAAGCAATAAAAGGTGGAGACAGAGATGCACACGGATGTATTGGTTCAGCAGGATATACTTATTCTCAAATTAAGAAAGACTGTGTAAGAACTTTCGAACAGAAAATTAAGTTAACAGAAGTAGCTCCGAAAGACAGCTATACTTCAATAGCTGCAGTTATTTTCAGTAAAGACATGAAAAAAGCTGAGGTTTTCATTAAAGATGCTGATACAGGAAGTATTATCCTTACCAGAGCGGGACGAAGAGCCAAAGCATGGAAAAAGGATGGTTATGTGTTGGTTCCTTACAAAAAGAATGGATATCAGCTTAAAAAAGATAATATCGTGATCTATCAGTAAAATCCGATTTAAAAAAAGAAACCACTCGTGAGAGTGGTTTTTTTTGTACCTTAGAGAAATTAATTAATATCACATTTTTGGGATATTTTTTAATCCATCAGAAAACAAAAATTTTACATATGAAAAAAATAATTTTACTCAGTGCCATGTTCCTTGGTTCATTCGTTTTTGCACAAAAAAGTACTCCTGTTCTCGGAGGCGACAGAGATGTTCACGGTTGTATTGGTTCCGCAGGATATACTTATTCACAATTAAGAAATAATTGTATACAAACTTTCAATCAGAAAATAAAGCTCAAAGAAGTAAACTCAGATAAAAGCTATACTTCAATGACGGCAGTTATCTTTACTAAAAATCTGAAAAAGGCTGAAATTTTCATTCCGGACGGAAATGCCAAAAGTATCATTCTGGATAAAGAAGGAAAAGAGAAAGTCTGGAAAAGCGGATCTCATATTAAAGACAGCTATGTTCTGACTCCTTACAAAAAAAGCTACCAGATCAAGAAAAATGATGTTGTCATCTATCAATAAGATCAAACTTTAAAAATATATAGCCACTCGGAAGAGTGGTTTTTTTGTGTGTGAAATCAATGAATTCAATTTGATTTTAATACGACAGGTTTTGTCTTCATACAGAGATAATTTTCATCAGAATAAGATGAATTGCAATGTGTTATAAAGGGAATTTAATTATTAATAGTATGATTTATAGTATATTGAATTAAAGCAGTTTTCGTGTTTTAAAAAGAATTAAATTCGTATAGTTTTTATAATTAATTACTACTCAAAAACAATACAAAGATGAAAAAAATATCTCTCGGTGCATTCACTTTATGCACGGTCCTGGGTATCTCTGCCCAGGAAGTGGTATGGCAGAAAGACATCCAATCCTCTACCCAGGATTTTCTAAGCCAGATCACCACAACTATTGATCAGCAGTATTTGATCACAGGAAGTTCTATTCAAAGCAATAAGCAACAGGCTGCAGGCAGTAAGCAAAATAACGGTTACGATTTTCATTTTATTAAACTTGACCAGCAAGGGAATGAGATCTTTGAGAAATATTTCTCAGGACAGAACCATGATTATCTGTCGGCTACTGTTACTACACAGGATGGAGGTTTTTTACTAGCGGGAACCTCTTATTCAGGAAAAGGATTAGACAAAAAAGAGGATTCCAAAGGAGGTTCAGATATTTGGCTGATCAGAATCAATGAATTTGGTGATGAATTATGGCAGAAAACATTAGGAAGTTCTTCTGATGAAGAAGCCAGAGCTGTTATTCAAACTACTGATCTAGGATTTTTTGTAGCCGGAAACGTACAGAATTCAGCAAAAGGTTATGGATCTAAAGATGTTTGGATTACCAGACTCGATAAAAACGGAAAAGAACTTTCTCAATTAATCTTAGGAGGAAAAGGCTTAGACGAAGTGGAAAAGATGATTCCAACGAGAGATGGAGGTGCACTACTTGGGATTTATTCGAGAAGTTCCGAGGTTCGGGTTTCTGGTTCTGAACAAGATTCCGGGATGCGAGGCGCAGGTTCTGCATCAAACGTTCAAAACCCGAACCCCGTATCCCGAATCGCAAAATCAACAGATAATTTCGGTGAAGGAGATTATTGGATTGTAAAACTCGACAAGAACGGAAAAGTAGAATGGGAGAAGAACTTTGGTGGAAAAGGAGATGATCATTTGAGAACCCTTGCTTTAACGTCAACTGGCTTTATCATTGGTGGAGAATCCAGGTCAGAGAGATCAGGAAACAAAACCGTAGGCATTGAAGAAGGAACAGACCTTTGGCTGATTGCTCTCAATGAAAGAGGAGAAGATCTGTGGCAGAAGTCCTATAGCTTTAAGAATCGTGATATTCTGATGGGAATGAATGTGGTAAGCGGGAGGCTGGAAGATGGAAGTGAGAAGTCTAAAGGCATTCTGTTAGGAGGTTACACTCAGGCTGAAGGAAGAGTCCAAGCTGATGATGAAACCTTCTGGATGCTGTATCTGGATCAAAATGGAAATGAACAGTGGAGAAAACATGTGAAAGGAGAATCCAGACAAAGAGAAGAAAGACTTTCCGATTTAAAGCTGAACAGAGATGGTTCTATTATTCTGGCCGGAACCAGTGCAGAAGAATTAGGCAAAGAAAACTGGAAGATTGTGAAACTTGGCGACAAACAGGTTGATCAGTTGATTGAAAAATACGATATCAAAATCTATCCAAATCCTGTCTCAGATTATGCTTATGTAGAAATAGGATTCAACGACTTCAAAGAAGCTGATATTCTTTTGTATGATATGAGCGGAAGACAGCTTCAGAGCTTAAAAACAAAGAACAGAGTGACTAAGATTAATACCCAGGCTTTGGTACAGGGAGCTTATCTGGTGACGATAAAAACTGATACTAATAAAATGGCGAATGCTAAACTTATTAAAAAATAAACAGAAATAAAATGAGAAAAATATATTTACTATTAACAACAGCAATAATTTGTTTAGTAAAGTCGCAAACATTAATAGATAGAGTGCAGATTAAATCTCCACAAACCTATGCATTTGAAAAATATGGAAATGTACCTGTAAATCTATACACCGGAATGCTCGATCTAAAAATACCTATATATTCTTTATCTGTTAATCCCGATAATGATATCAATATCTTTTTAAGCTATGATTCATCAGGATTTATACCTCATAAAAAATCAGATTTGGCCGGAATGAATTGGTCTTTAATCGCAGGAGGTAGAATTACAAGAACCATGCATGGAGTACCAGATGAGTATATTGGGAATCCTTGTCAAACTAACCAATCTAATCCATTTGGAGCTAATTTGGCAGGATTTCTTGCTGGGGTAAGAAAATCCCCTTACACGAATACACAGGTTTATGATTTAAATAGTGGAGCAGGAAATCCAACAGGTTGTTCAACTATGGGTTGGAAATTAGGGCCTAATAATAGTTTAGCTTATGAAGGAGAACCTGATCTATTCAATTTTACTGTACAAAATCTCCATGGAAAGTTTATGATAGGGAATGACGGAAACGTTATAGTAGAATCTAATGATCCAGGGTTAAAGGTAGACCTTTCACAAATGGTAGTATATAATCTTAATAATTCTTGTCGCCCTCCTTCCACAACAATTAAACTTATTGACAGTAAAGGAAACAAATATTATTTTGGTGGGAGTTTCCCCACTTATGAGATTTCTTATCCAAGCAATAATGCTAATATGTATTCTGAATTTCTTACTAGTACACCATATATCAGCTCTTTTGCTCTTTCTATGATTGAATTTTCAGATGGGAAAAATGTAAGTTTTAATTATATGAATGATACATTGGATGATGATTTTTGTATTAATAGTAATCCATCCCTCAGCGATCATAAATTTCTAAGTTATGAAAGTTTTTTACAACAGGGAAGTTCTTCTGTTGAATGGATAACATGTTCGGTTTTCCCAAGTTGTTTTACAGAACTCTCCTCATCCTCAACAGGTACAGGTCTCACTCCGGGCTTTATTTTACTGAAAAAATCTCTTTTAGAGTCAATAGTATTTGATAATAACTATAAAATTTCGTTTAATTATAAAGATATAGGATACCAAATATCTTACTGGAATACTTTAGGTAGTATGGCTCCTAATGAGTATTTATTAGACAATATTCAGGTTTATTCAAAAAATAATTTAATACAGAATACATTATTTATCTATTCGAATTTTGGAGGGACAAACAAAAGACCTTTTCTAACGAATTTAAAAGAATTTTTTTCAAATAAAGAATATTCTCTGGAATATTACGACACAGAAGATTTACCAACTTATTATACCAGAGGAATAGATCATTGGGGTTTTTGGAATGGAAAAGTAGGAAATACAAACTTAATTGCCTTTGATACATATGACCAAACTACGGGTAATTATACATTAAATAATACAACCAGAGACCCTAATGCTGGGCTATGTAAAAAAACATTATTAAAAAAAATAATTTATCCTACCAAGGGGTATTCTATTTTTGATTATGAACCACATTATTATAAGCAAAGACTTGAAAGAAATTCTTCTAGTTCCTTTCTTCCCGTACTAACTAATAATAATGGTATGGCAGGGGGAGCAAGAATAAAAAATCAATATGATTTCTCTGAAAACGGAGGAATGACGAATCAAAAAAACTATCAATATACTACATCTCTGAATGGTGCTTTATCTTCAGGGATTTTAATGAATTGGCCACGTTACATGTATTATTTTGAAACTTCAGGAGGAGGACAAACTCAAAAAAAAATGCTGGGGTCCGGTTCTAATGTTCAGCAAAATAGCTTGGATAGTTATAATGTTGGCTATTCCAAAGTGTTTGAAATCGATACAAATAAGGGGTATATAGAGCATAATTATACCAATTATAATGATTATCCAGACATAATTAATCCTGATGCATCAAACTTGAAGAATTGGTTTCAGGCTTCCGGAGGAAATATGGGTTCTGTAGTTCCTGAAAACCTATATAAAAACTTTAAAAACTTATATGGAACGGACAGAAGTATTTTACGGGGAAAACCGAAAAAAGATTTGTTTTTTAAAGAAGGAGGTTTGACTCCCCTAAAAAAAATAGAATATCTCTATACAGATAATATAGATTTTAATTCTAATACTTTAAAAGATAATGCTAATTATGTTACGATACAGCATATGAGTGGATTTTGGGTACAGGCTTATAAAAAATACTTTAATCCCTCAAATGTGAAAAAAGAAATCACCACCATTTATGTTGGTAATGATTCTCTTATAACAACGAAAGCAAATTTATTTGAGGCTCCGAATCATTTAAATATTTCATCCCAGAAAACTTCAGAATCTGATAATATAATAAATGAAACCATTTATAACTATGCTCATGAGAAAGGCAACCAATTAATGATTTCAAAAAACATGGTTGGAATTCCTTTAGAAACAATAACAAACAAAATTGAAGGGGTAACAAACAAGACATTGTCAAAAACAGAAACATTATACCCACTTAGCCAGTCAGAAGCAAATTTGAAAACCTCAGGATTAATATTACCTTTTACTGTACTTTCTACGGATTTACAAAATGTTGTTTCTACCGAAGTTACTTATGATAAATATGACTCTAAGGGTAATATTCAGCAGTACACCACAAAAAATGGTCTTTCAACCGTAATTGTGTGGGGTTACAACCAGACCCAGCCTATTGCTAAGATAGAAGGAGCGAAATTAACAGATATTTCACAGTCATTAATAAATTCCATTGTTACACCTTCCAATACAGATGCCTCAGCAGCAGCTAATAATGATGAAACATCCCTTTTATCAGTATTCAATACCTTCAGAAATAGCTTGCCAAACTTTCAGATCACCACATATACTTATGATCCATTAATTGGGGTAAGAAGTATTACTCCGCCATCAGGGATTAGAGAAGTATATATATATGATTCCGCCAACAGGCTTAAAGAAATCAGAGAAAATAGTCAGACAGGTAACTTATTAAAAGAATTTAAATACAACTATAAACAATAAAAAAACTTAAATGATGAAAAAAATACTATTCATAGCAGGAATTTTAGCAGCCCAATTATCATTTGCTCAACAAGGAGCATTTTCAGCAGTAACCATTCAAAATCCTTCTCCTATCTTATATTTAAAAAGAAGTACCAATGATGGAGGATTTATCCGTGGGATTCAAACCCAATATCTTAACGGTACTAATGGTTGGTTTTTTGGTGATTTGCATGGCAGCCAGTGGATTGTTTCCAAAGGAGATTATACCAACCCCAAACTTGTTATTAATGACAGTAACGGAAATGTAGGAATAGGAGTTGCAAGTCCAGATGCTAAATTGCATATAGCTCAGGATAATATTAATGACCAAAATTTAGTTTTAGGAAAGTTTTCATCTTTCGGACCAACCGGGGGCAGTGCTATAGTTCGTTTAGTGTATAATAGTACTACGGCTAATCTGGAAGTAAATTCTACATACTCAGGCAATAACTTCAGATATGGAACTTACGGTGACTTTAATATTGAAAATGAGATTTCATCCCCAAATTTTGGAGCGATTAACTTTATTACAAACAAAAAAGTACAGATGGCTATTAAGCCTAATGGAAATGCCTTGCTGCAAGGCAAGCTGGAAGCCAAAGAATTCAAAGTAACGCTGACTCCAACTGCTGACTTCGTATTTGAGGAAAATTATAACCTTCCCAATCTGGAAGAAGTAGCAAAACATATTAAAGAGAAAAAGCACCTTCCAGAAATTGCTTCCGCAAAGATGATGGAAAAAGAAGGCGTAAACGTGGGTGAATTTCAGATTAAATTATTACAGAAAATTGAAGAACTTACCCTCTATGCCATTAAGCAGGAGAGACAATTGAAAGACCAGCAGGAAAAAATACAGAAATTAGAAGGAGAAAACTCAGAGCTGAAAAACGTAGTTTCAGAAATTAAGCAGTTGAAAGAGCAGTTTCTTATAATGAAATCCAATACAACCCGCTAATAATAAAATCAATGTATAAAAAAATATATATAAGCATTGGGTTGCTATGGAGTCTTCATCATTTTGGGCAGATTGTTTTAAACTCACCTCCTGTTCCTAATACTGAAGTGGCAGACCCACATAGTATACGTATGCTTCCTGGGTTCCAGTTCAGTTCTGCCAATGGAACTTTTCGGGCTTATATTGGAGGATCATCATCTGGCAATGGAGAAACTTATACTCCCATCACAGTCAATTATTCGTCCAGTCTTCCAACGACGGAAAATTATGTCTATACCAGACAATATCTGGTGCCTACTGCAGTTTCAGACGGATCCCTTCAGCAGATACAAAGCATTCAGTTTTTTGATGGATTAGGAAGACCAAAACAATCAGTAAGTATTAAATCTACTCCCACAGGAAAAGATCTGGTAACCCATATTCCTTATGATAATTTTGGAAGACAGGTTGATAGCTGGCTTCCTGTTCCCATGAACTCATTGAGCGGAAATATCCAGACCGGAGTAGAAGCTAGTGCCAATAGCTACTATCAATCCAATGGCATCAATGATTCTTTTCCTTTTAGCCACAAAACCCTTGAAAATTCTCCACTAGACAGAGTTTTAAATCAGAAAAATCCAGGAACTGACTGGCAGAACAAACCTGTTGTTTTTGGATATGAAACCAACACGACAGGTGAGGTTAAAAAATTTACCACTGTTACCTCATGGGTTGCCGGAGCAACTTCTTCAGATCTTGTATTGTCCGGGACCTATGGAAATGCCCAGCTGTATAAAAATACAGTAACAGATGAGGACAATAATAAAACTATAGAATTTAAAAACGGCAGAGGCCAGACTTTACTGGTAAGAAAAGTGATCAGTGCTTCAGAAAATGCAGATACTTATTACGTTTATAATGAATATGACCAGCTGGCATTTGTTATTCCGCCTTTAGCTTCTGTCGGGGCAACTGTTTCAGCTTCCGCACTGGAACATCTTTGCTATCAGTATAAATATGATGGTAAAAACAGGCTGGTAGAAAAGAAACTTCCTGGGAAAGGTTGGGAGCAAATGGTTTACAATAAAAAAGATCAGATTATTCTATCCAGAGATACAGCCCTCAAAAATGGGATTGCGAATTTTTCGGCTGATCAGTCATGGATGTTTACCAAATATGACCGTTTCGGAAGAGTAGTGTATACCGGGATTACCAGAGATACCAATCCAAGAAATACCATACAGAATACCATTGATAACCAATCTGCTGACACTTATGAAGCCCGTGGAGGAAGCTTTACCCTGAATGGCACCAGTATTGAATATGGAAACCTGTCTTATCCTACAACAGTTGATAAACTCCTGACTGTCAATTATTATGATACGTATCCTCAGGGAGCGCCAGCAGTAAGTGCGGTTCTAGGGCAGGATGTATTACCTCAGACAACACAGAATTCAGAAGTCAGCACTAAAAGCCTTCCAACGGCTTCTTATACTAAAAATATTGAAAATGACGGCTGGACAAAAGTTTACACCTATTATGACAAGAAAGGGAGGTCTATCGCAAGGCATTCTTTGAACCATCTTGGAGGATACACGAAGACCGAAAGCTTCCTGAAATTTTCAGGAGTACCGGAGTATAGCCTTATTGAGCATAAAAGATCAGCCAATGACACGAAGATCAATATCAAGGAAACGTTTGAATATGATCATCAGGAAAGACTCGTAAGACATTGGAATCAGGTGAACGGAGGTGCTCAGGAATTGTTGGCAGAAAATCTGTATAATAATCTTGGGCAATTGCGGACTAAAAATGTAGGAAATACGACAGGCAGCCCACTACAGAGTGTCAAATATGCCTACAATATCAGAGGCTGGATGACAAAAGTGAATGATCCTGCCAATTTGCAGAATAAACTTTTTGCCTACGAATTGCGTTACAGCAATCCTAACAATCAGTTTTCAGGTTCTGCAAGATATAATGGAAATATCTCACAGATGTCCTGGATTACCCAAAATGACGCTGTACTCAGAAATTACTCCTATGAATATGATGCTCTTAACCGGCTTAAAGAAGGACGTTTCTGGGATGCCATGAATTTAGAGAGAGGAGAGTACCACGAACAGCTTACCTATGATCTGAACGGAAATATTAAAAGCCTTTTAAGAAGAGGAAAACAGCTTCCGGGATATACCGCCCCTGAAGTAATGGACAATCTGGAATACCATTATGAAAATGGAGAACAAAGCAATAAGTTATCTTATCTTAGAGAAATCGGCACGGGAAATGCCATCAGTGGATATCCGTTAGCGTCAGGAAGCACCGGAAGTACCATTACTTATGATGTCAATGGAAGCATGACCACCCAGTTGGATAAAGGAATTTCCTCCATTCAATATAATTATCTGAATTTACCAGGAAAGATTACCCAAAATTCCAAGATAACTGATTATATTTACAGAGCAGACGGAGTGAAAGTAAAAAAGGTTTTCGGAACAGAAACAACCGATTATCTGGACGGCTTCCAGTATACTAATTCTGTTTTGAAATTCTTCCCAACGGCAGAAGGATATTTTAATGTTGAAACTGGAAAATATGTGTATAACTATACTGACCATCTGGGAAATACAAGATTAAGCTATGCTAAAAATGGAGCAGGAACAGAGATCATTGAAGAGAGTAATTATTACCCGTTTGGATTGAAGCATGAGGGGTATAATGTATTGGCAGGAAATCCGGCATATAAATATAAGTATCAAGGGCAAGAGTTGCAAGAGACAGGTTTTTACTCGTTTAAGTGGAGAAATTACGACCCAAGTATTGGAAGATTTTTATCAATCGACCCTTTAAGTGAAAAGTTTCCGTACAACTCTACTTATGCTTTCCAAGAAAATAAATTAGGAATGGGAAGGGAATTTGAAGGACTTGAATTAGTTCCTTTTGAATTCCTTATGATGTCTAACTCTGCTATTGAACCTGCAATTCCTTTTGCAGAGGCTGGTATAAGAGAAATCCCAATTGAGCCTATTACTATAACAGCTTCCAGGGCTACACCGCCTTCTGCCCCAGGTTTTTGGGAAAAAATCGGAAATTGGTTTGACTCCGTATTTGATGGCAGTAGCGAATCGACAGCTCCAAGGTCTATGGATAAAACCGTAGAAAACCTAAAACCTGAGAGTACAGCTGAAACTGCTACTGAAACAGGAAAGATTTATAGAGTTCCAGGAGAACAAACAGAAAGTGGTAAACCATATATAGGTAGAACCAAGAGGGCTAGCCCGGCGGAAAGAGGAAGAGGAGCTAATGATGGTAGAGACAGGGGCGGAGAAACGGAAGTAATAGACAAATATGACCCTAAAAATCCCGGAGAAGGTGCCTATAAAGAACAAAAGGCAATAGATAAAGCAGGGGGTGTTGAAAAATTAGACAATAAAAGGAATGAAGTTAGACCTGACCGAATGAAAGATTTAGAAAATACATATGGAAAACCTAAGCATCA
The DNA here is from genome assembly GCF_045865955.1 of Chryseobacterium sp. KCF3-3. Taxonomy (NCBI): domain Bacteria; kingdom Pseudomonadati; phylum Bacteroidota; class Flavobacteriia; order Flavobacteriales; family Weeksellaceae; genus Chryseobacterium; species Chryseobacterium sp. KCF3-3. Next base: position 5,333,052 of record NZ_AP035792.1, on the reverse strand, counting down.
ATAAGATATCAGATTTTTGGAATTGGTTTGAATCTCTTCAATCAGAACTATCTTCAGATAGAATTACTGATACTTTAATCAATAAGCTTAATGATAAAATACTATCTCTGGCTGATTTAAATTGGGAAATCAGAGAAGGTGTAGAAAAGCCGAATATGTTAATAATTTCGGCTGGTGGAGATAACGAATTAGTCCCTGTAGCTAAAGAAATTATAAAAGTTGCACCAAATCTTAAAGATTGGGAATATAGTTATTATAAGCCTCCCAAAAAATGGAATTATGACCTATCTCTTAAAAGCCACATTGGTTTTGATAAAGAAATCAATGTTGAGAGTTGGGAGTATGTTTTGTTAAAATTTAAGGATGGTACATTTGGAATTATCATTAAGGCAAACAATATAAATACTCTCAAAGAAGATGATAAGTATACAGTTGCAGATATAGTATTAGAAAATATTTTAGGAGACGATTTGAGTTACAGCTTAATTAAAAATGTTGAGATTGTAGATGAGTTTGAGAGTAGTCGAATCAAAAATAAGAACAGTATAAAATACCTTTTTAATCATCTGTTAGAACAGATTTAGAACTCCTGCTGGCGCGAGCGTCTCGCTCGTGTCCAAAAATAAAACAAAACCCCTGCTTTGGATGCGACAGGAAAAGTACATGGTGATTTACCAAAAGTTAAGGATCTTGTAAATTATTCGAAAGAAGATTTAAAGATATTACTCAAAGAACTAAAGCAAGGTGTTCAAAAGAGAATAGAGGTAACCTCCCAACTTGGTAGAGATAGACCTCATGGTCAAAGACAAGGAGCAGAACAAGATTTAATAAAATCGATAGAGAAACATTTAGGGAAATAAGGAATGAAATCATTAGCAGAATTACAAGATTTGTTGTTAGATGAAATTCAAAATAATTTGAATAAAGAAGTGGTTTCTGAAAATCACGATTACTATAACGAGTACACAGGATATATTTCAGTTTTATTGGCTTCAATTCTTGAAAAAAGATTATTAAAAGATACTGATTGGAATTCTAATAGATGGATAGATGATTCTTTATTAACAAAACTAAAATTGTCTGATGGAAAACTATCTGTTTGGGGGATAATGATTTGGGGAATTAAAAACTCAAATAAACAATGGACAGACCCATTCTATTTTGAAATTAAATTCAAAATAGAAAATGAAAAATTTAATCATTATACTTTTCTTTTTGGTGATTTAGATAATCATGAAATTTCTTATGAAGATTTTGCAAATAATCGTAATTATTGGGATATGGATTATTATAAAACAGACGATTGGAATCCTTCTGATAGAAATTGGAAATATATAATTGCAGAATAATATAACTCCTCCTGCTGGCGCGAGCGTCTCGCTCGTGTCCAATGGTAAATAATAAAAGCCATTGCAGTGAGAATTGCAATGGCTTTTTATGTCTAAATAAGCTCTAATAATTATATGTCTCCATTCAATATAATTATCTAAATTCACATATAACTCCAAAGTAACTAATTATATTTACCGGGCAGACGGAGTGAAAGTAAGAAAGGTTTTTGGAACAGAAACAACCGATTATCTGGATGGCTTCCAGTATACGAATTCTGTATTGAAATTCTTCCCTACAGCAGAAGGATATTTTAATGTTGAGACCGGAAAGTATGTGTATAACTATACTGACCATCTGGGAAATACAAGATTAAGTTATGCTAAGAATGGAGCAGGGACAGAGATCATTGAAGAGAGCAATTATTATCCATTTGGATTGAAGCATGAGGGGTATAATGTATTGGCAGGAAATCCGGCATATAAATATAAATACAACGGAAAGGAGCTGCAGGAAAGTGGTATGTATGATTATGGCGCTAGATTTTATATGCCTGATATTGGAAGATGGGGTGTTGTAGATCCATTAGCAGAAAAGATGACAAGACATAGTCCATATAATTATGCGTTTAATAATCCATTAAGCTTTATAGACCCGGACGGAAGAGAAGCCTATAAACCAACTCCTAAAGAAGCTGCTGCAATGGCTGCCCATGTTTATGGCGATAAAAAAGATAATATTCTGATTGGCGGATGGAGAGTTTCTCAAAGAGATTTTGGAACGAATGTTAATTTAAATGACCAAGGTTCAGGCTTTAAATCACAGGTATATGAAAGGGTTGTTGATGGAAAGGTTACCGAATATGCCTATGCAACAGCAGGAACAGAAGACTTGGCTAAAGATGGGGTTGCGGATGTAGCTCAGCCGGTAGGTGCATCAAGTCAATATGAAATATCAGCAAGAAATGCTACGGAAATTTCCAAACAACTAGGTGATACAGAGCTTACCTATACCGGTCATTCTCTAGGCGGTGGTTTGGCAGCACTTAATTCCAACCTTACCAGAAGAGAAGCCATCACTTTTAATGCTGCGGGAGTAGGAGCAGCAACAAAGTTTCTAAATGGAAAGAACAACTCTGATATGAGCGGTTGGTTTGGTGGTTTTACAGCCACATTTAGGACGGAAGGACTCATCAATGCTTATATAATGAAAACAGACCCTCTTAATATAGCTCAGGATAAAAGCTTGCTAATGCCTGATGTAAACGGGAAAAGGCATACTGTTTGGCCAACCAGCTCAAGTTCGATTTATAATGGTCATAGTATGGATAATATGTTGAAAGAATTTGGAATTAACCCTAAAAAATATGCCCGATAATATGAGAAAGATTGTACTATTATTTTCATTGTTATTTTTAGCAATTTCCTGCGATAAAATAGACAGAGATAAAAAGGTTGACAAGGATAAGCTTTTAGGAGCTGATTACAGGTTGTTCCAGGATACTTCCGCTTGGGAACTGGCAAAAGCTGTGCAAGATGATGATGTTGATAAAATAGATAAAGAAATACAAAACAATCCTAAAATTGTCAATTATCAAGAAAGTAAGTATGGAAATACTCTATTGCATTTAAGTATTTTTAATGATAATTACAAGGGATTTAAAGAATTGTTAAAATTAGGAGCCAATCCCAATATTGCGGATTCATTTCATTGTAGTACTCCATTAATAGAAGCTTGTGAAATCTTTGATGATAGAACAAAATATGTAAAAGAATTAATTAATTATAAAGCTAATGTTAATTATGTAGAATGTAACGAAGGTAAAGACCCGCAAAAAATGAAGAGAACTCCATTGATTACGGCTTCAGGAATGGGTTATTTAGAAATTGTAAAACTACTAATTAGTAATGGAGCAAAAATTAATTACAATGATGGAAGTCAAGCTGGCTCAGCTTTAGGTTCAGCAGCTTTAGCAAATAATTATGATGTTACTTTATATCTGTTACAACAGGGAGCAGATTGTAGCAAGCTTTTGTATAAAAAAGGCGGAGCAGTTAATCCTCAGGATATTTATATGAAGAATTGGATAGAAGATGAAGCGGACCATTCGGCGAAAGAATACTCTGAGATAAAAGGGCTTCTAAAGAAAAAAGGATGTTTATAACTAACAAATCCCGCCGAATGGCGGGATTTGTTGTTTTATAGCGCCGCTACATTTTTATTAAAGAAGTCTTTAAATTTTTTCTTTGTGAGCATTGTTTCTACAATTTAAAAAAACAGTCCCCCCGCTGCCGCACGAATCCTTTCGTGTGGTGAAATAAGTTTATAAACAGGTTCTGGTAATTATATTCCTCCATTCAATATAATTATCTGAATTTACCAGGAAAGGTTACCCAAAATTCCAAGATAACTGATTATATTTACAGAGCAGACGGAGTGAAAGTAAGAAAGGTTTTCGGAACAGAAACAACCGATTACCTGGACGGCTTCCAGTATACGAATGCTGTATTGAAATTCTTCCCAACGGCAGAAGGATATTTTAATGTTGAAACTGGAAAGTATGTGTATAATTATACTGACCACCTGGGAAATACAAGATTAAGCTATGCTAAGAATGGGGTAGGATTAGAGATCATTGAAGAGAGTAATTATTACCCATTTGGATTGAAGCATGAAGGGTATAATGGATTGACGGGAAATCCGGCGTATAGGTACAAGTACAACGGGAAAGAACTGCAAGAGACAGGGATGTATGATTATGGAGCAAGGATGTATATGGCGGATATTGGGAGATGGGGAGTTGTGGATCCGTTGGCAGAAAAGATGACAAGACATAGTCCATATAATTATGCGTTTAATAACCCTATACGATTTATTGATCCGGACGGTAGAGAAAATAAAGATTGGTTGCAACGTGGAAATCAAATATTTTTTGATTCGGAAATAAAAAGTCAAGAACAGGCTACGGCTAAATATGGAGAAAATGCACAGCATCTTTCAGAAGGTAGCTCAATTACAACAAAGGAGAATGGAGAAATAATTTCTCAATATACTTTCCACGACGATGGAACAATAACAAATGCTGATGGCTCTCAAAAAAGTAGTAAAGAAACATTTGAAACAAAAGACGGAACTACTATCATAGGCACAGAAAGTAAAGGTACTAGCATATCCTTTAGTGTAAATGGAGTTTTAGGAGGTGGATTTGGATTTGATGTTGGTTTAGTTAAAGATTCAGGAAATAATTGGGGACTGTCCTTTAATAGAAATATAAATTTTGGTTTAGGCTTTGAGGGTGGCATCGGAATAGGGCGAATCTCCTCAAGTCATTCCGGACCATTTTTATTAGAAGACTACTCTGGTGAAGCAAAATCTTTTATATCCCCTATTGGGGTTACTTATGGAGGAACTTTTGATCCCAAATCTACACCTCTGGAAATGATGAATCCTTTAAATGTGGGAGCAGGGAAAAGAGGAGTTACTGAAATAAGTGCAGGATTAAAAGGAATTGGAATAGGGGGCTTTTATAAACGATCTAAAACATCTGTATGGGATTTTTAAAAAAAAATATTAACAAAATTATTTTATTATTTTTTGGAAGTATGTTTTGTGGGATAATTATAAAAAAAATATTTGATCCTGACTTATCTAAATATAAATACTTTAATCAGCATTGTAATGGGCGAGTTATTTCAAACTCATATGATCTTATGACTCATTTCAATATTGTCAAATCATCAGATGGTAATAAAATTTATTTGGAAGATTTAAAAATAATTTCATTAATTAAAATAGGAGATTCTATAGTAAAGAATAAAGACGTTACCTATTTTACCGTTTATAAAAAAGACAATGCTAAAGTAATTTATGATATGTACAATAAAAATTTGAAAATAATAAAATAAAATATTTTATATTAAAATTCTCCGCTGGCGGAGAAAATGCGTCGTCATAGTCCGTATAATTATACATTCAATAATCCTATACGATTTACTGATCCGGATGGAAGACAAGCAGATGATTGGCGAAACAAAAATGGACAGTTAGTTTATGACCCTAAAGCTAACGATGGAAAAGGAGCGTATACAAAGTTTGCTACTGATAAAGACAAAGCATATGGAGATGGTTTGAAAAATTCAGGTAATACAGGTGCCAAACAATTTGATCAATTAGTAACTTCAAAGTTACCCACTACTGTAGAATATAGTAAAGAAAACCACCCTTTTTCAATGGGAGAAACGCATCCAATTGAGAAAGATGGTAAACTTGTAGGTTTTGAGATTACAATATATGAGGGATCTAGTGAAGATGCCTTTAAAAATCCAGACAAAGTTTTAAATTCTGACGAGGCAGATAATGTGAAGAAGGGAAATTTAAGTGCTTTTGATATATCAACTTCAACTTTTGGTCATGAGATTGGTCATGCAAATGAAAAAAATCACCAATTACATAAAAAACAAGAAGAAACTGGTATTGCTGACCCTAAAAGTAACAGCGAAACAATGCCAACAGCTATAGGAGAACAGATTCTTAAAGAATTGAGAGATAATAAAATTAAAAATAAATAATTATGAATAAGTACTTTATTATTGCCTTACTCTTTTTAGCTACTTGTTGTAAATCTCAAAATATTACCACGTTTTCTCAATTAGAAAACAATATTAGAGAAATACTTTTTCAAAAAGGTTATATATCACAAAATGCGTATTCTCAAAAAAAAGGTTTTACTATTTATGGAACTTATCAAAGAAAAGTTGATGAAAAAAAATTACGAAATGGTATATATGATCTTTATTTAGGAAATCATAGTCCTCAATTCAAATTTATTTATGAGCGAAATAAAATTATTTTTTTAGATATTTATTCTTTCAAGAATTTTTTAGAATCAATGAGAGCACAAATGATTTATTTATTTGAACAAAGATATTGTAGAGAAATTGTTGTTGATTATGTAAAAAGATTGATTAGAGCACATTACAGCTTTAATAGAAATCCAAGAGATCTGATTAATAAAAATTGTGAATTTCCAGAAAAAAGAATATCAAGTACATTTTATTTAAATGAAATTAAGAGTAAGATTGTTACCGAAATTGCGCAGAAAGAGGATTTAAAAGAAGGAAATTTGCAACCTGAAAAAATTGAAAACATTGCAGTTAGTGAGTTAAGTGTATATTTTGGTATTAATGAGAAAGAAAAATTGGAAGAAGGAATTTATAGTTATGTTAATATAAATTCTAGTGTTTCTAATAATAGTTATTTTATCCTAAATGGAAATGATATTAAGTTTTTGAAAATGGATTCAGATGAATCATTCATTAAATCAATTCAAGAAATAATTTTATTTGGAGAAGATAAAAATATATGTTCTGAAAAAACTATTTGGTATATCGAACAATTATTTTCAAATTATATGGACGACTCTTGTCTTTCTAAAGTTACGAAAGATTTGCCGTAACCCACGCTCTCCTGCTGGCGCGAGCGTCTCGCTCGTGTCCAATGGTAAATAATAAAAGCCATTGCAGTGAGAATTGCAATGGCTTTTTATGTCTAAATAAGTTCTAATAATTATATGTCTCCATTCAATATAATTATCTAAATTCACATATAACTCCCAGCTGCGCAAAGTCTCCAGACTTTGAGCTTATTAAATAACTTACCCTTTGGTTTTGTTTCCAAGGTAGAATAAATAACAACCCTTGCAAATATGGCAAGGGTTGTTTTATAAACAAGGTTCTATTAATCATATTTCCATTCAATATAATTATCTGAATTTACCAGGAAAGATTACCCAAAATTCCAAGATAACTGATTATATTTACAGAGCAGACGGAGTGAAAGTAAGAAAGGTTTTCGGAACAGAAACAACCGATTATCTGGATGGCTTCCAGTATACCAATTCTATATTGAAATTCTTCCCAACGGCGGAAGGATATTTTAATATGGAGACCGGAAAGTATGTATATAATTATACTGACCATCTGGGAAATACCAGATTAAGCTATGCCAAAAATGGAGCAGGATTAGAGATCATTGAAGAAAGTAATTATTATCCTTTTGGATTGAAGCATGAAGGGTATAATGTATTGGCAGGAAATTCTTTGTATAAATACAAATACAACGGCAAAGAACTTCAGGAGACAGGAATGTATGATTATGGCTGGCGTCAATATATGCCTGACTTGGGTCGATGGATACAGTCAGGTCCACTGATAAAGGATTTAGATTTTACTTTTGACCCTAATAATATTGATGATGACGATGATGACGATGATGACGAAGTAGCAAGTGCAATTGAAACTACTTTGGGTAATGGCGGTGGAATTTTCAATCCTGATAACCTAAGCCCATACTCTTATGGATATAACAACCCCATAAAATTTGATGACCCAGATGAAAGATGTCCAACTTGTATCGTTGGAGCTGCTACAGAATATGGATTACAGGTCGCAGCAAACTATCTTGATCCTGAAGTTAAAAATAAGTGGACAGACAACATCTCTCTTTCATCAATTGCTTTATCTGCTTTAGAAGGGGGATTAACACAAGGCAGTAGTGCACTTAGAAAAGCAGCTGTAAAGACAACCGTAATGATAGCAAAAAATACGGTGGAAGTAAATACAACGAAAGGAGCTAAAATGGAGACTAATTTTCGGAATGTTGCAAAAAATACTCTTATAGATGCGGCTGCTGGAGGTGTTACTAAAAAAATTTGGGGATTAGCTAAAACGGCAAAATTAGAAAAGATAGATAAATTGGCTACTAAAGTTAATTTAAACAGTAATGCTAAAGCTAAGAATTTTGTAAAAAAGATAACTGGATTTAGTTCTAGAAGATCAAGTAATGTTTCAAAAAAGCTTGATGTAAAGGCGGTTTCAAAGCAGGTAAGTAATGGGGTTAAAAACTTTACCAATAAAACTGTTGAAAATTCTACTAATGAAGTTACTAAAAATAAAGTGGATAAAGTAAAAGATAAGACAAATGACTAAGAAAAGTTTTTTTTTAATTTTAATATTACTAGTTATGATTTTTCTTAATAGAAATGTTATGATATACAGACCTCTAATGAAAATCATTCCTCTAAAACAGACTCAAGGATTGATTATAGATGAAAAAGAGCCCCAAAGAAGGGGCTTTATAACAGGAGCATTTAATTACTATTATGAATTTTCTGTAAAAGATAAGAAATATTCAAATCCTAGTTATGATGATAGTTATAAGATAGGGGATACAGTTTGGGTAGAGTATAATGAAAGTTTTCCTTTTATAAATAGAATAAAAAGTCAGAAATAGAATACCTTCTCCCCTCGCTCCCGCACGATTATATCGTGTGGGAGATAATAAGAAGGAGGTTGTCTCACTTTTGAGAAAGTCTCTTCTTATCTTCTCCCGCTTGCGCGAGCGTCTCGCTCGTGTCCAAAAATAAAACAAAACCTCTGCAACAGCGGAGGTTTTTTATTTCTTGTGTTAAGAAAAGATATTGATAATCATCAAAAGTTAATAAACAATTGTCTTTGTAAATTATATAAAATGAATAAGTTATATTTTTGTATCCGAAAAATCTGTATATTGGATCTACCAAATTAAAGCGTAATCCGAAAAGCATATAGAGTAGGAGAAAAATCAAAAAATGTTACTATGAAAAACTTAAGAAAACTTTCAAAAAGAGAATTGAAAACGGTTCAGGGAGGTATCCCAATGTGTCTGCCAGGATACTTCTGATGTTCATTTGTAAAAAAATGTATTCCTGTAGGATCACAATGCGGACTTATTATCGATTAACTAATTAAAAAATAGGAAAAACAGGCTGTCTCAGAAATGGGATAGCTTTTTTTGTATGCTTTCCACAAATCACTTAGGAATCAGGAGCGTAAATAAAATTTCAATGTAATCCGTTAAAAAATTTTCACTGTCTGAGCATGGGATTTGTCCAGAACCGAAGCAAAACCAAATGATCCATGCGAGTTTGGAAATTTTAGGAGTACATTCAAATTTTTAGCGGATAATTCCGGTCTTGAACTTTTGCATACTTTTGTTTCAAGACAAAAGTATAAGTATAAATTATGAATGAAAATCATCAAATCTGGATTTTCATCTCTCACTGAAAAACCGTATTTTTGTACATCTAAAAAGTAAAAGAACGAATGAATTCCTACAAAAATCCATTGGAAGAGCGCTACTCCAGTGAAGAAATGTTATTTAACTTCTCACACAATAACAAATTCCAGAATTGGAGAAAGCTTTGGATAGCTCTTGCTGAAATCGAAAAAGACCTTGGACTTGAAATTACAGACGAGCAGATCGCTGAGTTAAAAGCTAATGCTGAAAACATCGATTACGTAAAAGCTGCAGAGTACGAAAAAAAATTCCGTCATGATGTAATGGCTCACGTTCACGCCTATGGTGATGTGGCACCTTCAGCAAAAGGAATTATCCACCTGGGAGCAACTTCAGCTTTTGTAGGAGACAATACAGACTTAATTCAGATCCGTGACGGACTTTTAATCTTAAAGAAAAAGTTGGTGAATGTGATGAAAAATCTTTCGGATTTTGCCATTCAGTATAAAGACCTTCCGACTTTAGGATTCACACACTTCCAGCCGGCTCAGTTGACGACAGTTGGGAAAAGAGCTACACTTTGGTTACAGAGTTTGGTTCTTGACATCGAAGAATTGGATTTCTTCCTTGAAACACTTCGTTTCAGAGGAGTAAAAGGAACTACAGGAACTGCTGCCAGCTTCCTTGAATTGTTCAACGGTGATTATTCTAAAGTAAAACACTTAGATAAAGAACTTTCAAAAAGATTCGGTTTCGAAAAAGTTTTCGGAGTTTCCGGACAGACTTACGATAGAAAAATTGATGCGAAAGTAGTTGCTTTATTAGGAAATATTGCACAATCTGCACATAAATTCACAAACGATTTACGTTTACTTCAAAACCTTAAGGAAATTGAAGAACCATTCGAGAAAAACCAGATCGGTTCTTCGGCAATGGCCTACAAGCGTAACCCAATGAGAAGTGAAAGAATCGGAGCATTGGCAAAATATGTAATGTCCCTCACAACAAGTTCTGCAATGGTAGCTTCTACACAATGGTTTGAAAGAACATTGGATGACTCTGCGAATAAGAGATTAACAATTCCTCAGGCATTTTTAGCTGTTGATGCAATTCTATTAATCTGGAACAACATCATGAACGGAATCGTTGTTTATCCAAACAGAATCAACAAGCACATTATGGAAGAACTTCCTTTCATGGCGACAGAATATATCATCATGGAAGAAGTAAAAGCCGGTGGTGACCGTCAGGAAATCCACGAGGTGATCAGAGTTCACTCTATGGAAGCTTCCAAGAAAGTGAAAGAAGAAGGAAAAGAAAACGATCTTATCGAAAGAATCTTAAACGATGATTCTTTAAAACTAGACAAATCAAAACTGAAAGAAGTTTTAGACCCTAAGAACTTTATTGGTTTCGCGCCGATCCAGACGGAGGAATTCATCAAAAATGAAGTGCAGCCGATTATAGACCAAAACAAAGATTTAATAGGATTGGAAGCTGATCTTAAAGTATAAAACAATATGCAGTCTTTTGGGCTGCATATTTTATTTCCCACTCCAAATTACTATGAAAAAACTACTATTAACCATTCTATTAACACCAATCATTTCTTTTTCTCAGAGTAAAGAGGATTTACATTACTTTAAATCCAAAGATTCTCTGGTGGGAGTAAAAGATAAAGCAGGAAAAATAATTGTTCCTGCACAGTTCAAAATCTTTTCATTTTTAAAAGATGGAGATCCTGTAGAAGGAGAAACTATTCTTTTTGATGGCAGTAAAGAAGGTGAAAAATCAGAGAAAAATGCATGGGGATATGTGTACGACAGAAAAGGTAAATTTCTGTATCAACCATTCCTTTATGACAATGGAGCAGATTATTTCTCTGAAGGACTGAGAAGATTGGTTAAAAATGGTAAAGTAGGATTTGCAGACCGAAACGGAAAGACAATTATTGATGCTGAGCATGATTTTGTATCACCTTTCAATTATGGATACGCTACCTTTTGTGACGGCTGCGATTGGGAAAAGACCAATGATGAGCACAGAGCAATTGTAGGAGGGAAATGGGGTGTGATGAATGTCAAAGGACAAACGGTTCAATCATTGGCAAAACCAACAAAACAGGATGTTGAAATAGACGGGAAATACTACCCGAATCCGTTTCAATACAATGAAAAAGAGAAGAATATCCTTCAGTTCTTTGAAAAACAAAAGGAAAAGCTTTCAGCCCTTTATTATGTAAATTTTTACAATAAACTGTCTGAAAAAGAAAAGAATCTGTTTTTTGAAATTGTAGAAAGACCAAAAGAAAACTTTCCGTATTATCAGGTGAATACCTATAATCACAAGAAAAAAGATTTGGATATGCTTTACCGTTTCAAATTCCTGGTCTCAGAAGATGGTAAAACATTTTATGCCATTGAGGATTTTAATGAAAAGAAAGTTCCTTTTGAAAACTGGCTGAAAGAAGAAATCAAAAATGCAGAAGACTTTCAGAAAGAACATAAGGACAATCCGAATAAATTTATAAAAAAATAAAATAAATTTGGAAATTCCATAGGTCAAATTTAAAGAAAATACGACTTATTCCTTTAAATTTGTACGGAATAATGGTTAGAGAGAAATCTTTCCCAAAATTTTCAATACAGATGAATTTAAAGATGGAAACTTTAAATCCAGAAAAAGTAAAAAAAATAAATCTAATATTAAAAATCTGATATCTAATTTTTAATAATGCTACAGAATCAAAATCATCAACAATTAATGACCGATCTTAAGGAGCTGGTAGACAAGACAAGAAGTCAGGTTGCAGCTCAGGTAAACTCGGCAATGGTGGTTTTGTACTGGGAGATAGGAAAAAGAATAAATGAAGATGTTTTAGATAATAAGAGAGCAGAGTATGGTAAAGAAGTTATTGTACAAATCTCTCAACAACTTACGTTAGAATTTGGAAATTCATTTTCTGAAAAAAATATCCGAAAAATGATGCAGTTTGCGTCTGTTTTCAGTGATTTTAATATTGTCGCATCAGCGATGCGACAATTATCGTGGACTCACTTTCTGCTTCTTATTCCTATTTCTCAAGATACTAAAAGAAACTTTTATCTTGAAGTTTGTAAAATTGAAAATTGGAGTGTTAGAGTCTTGAGAGAAAAAATCAATTCTCTGCTTTTTGAACGAACAGCAATAAGCAAAAAGCCTGAGGAAATAATAGATAAAGAACTGAAAAACTGGTCTGAAAATAATATTTTAAATCCTGACTTAGTTTTTAAGGATCCCTATTTTCTTGATTTTTTAGAATTGAAAGATACCTTTTCTGAAAAAGATTTAGAAGAAGCCATTATTGTGGAACTTCAAAAATTCATTTCTGAGTTGGGAAGTGATTTTGCATTTCTTTCAAGACAAAAAAGAATCACAATAGATAGCAGAGATTACTACCTGGATTTACTTTTCTATCACAGGAAACTAAAATCTTTAGTCGTTATCGAGCTAAAATTGGGTGAATTTGAAGCCAGCCATAAAGGTCAGATGGAGCTCTATCTCTCATATCTGAATAAATATGAAAAAGTAGAGGGTGAAAACCCACCCATCGGTTTAATCCTTTGTTCTGGGAAAAATTCCGAACATATAGAACTCATGAATCTGGAAGGAGATAATATAAAAGTAGCAGAATATTTACTTATCTTACCTTCAGAAAAAGTTTTGCTTGAAAAATTGCATCGTTCAATAGAGATAGCAAGAAATAAATTTGAAAATAAAAAATAAATCTAATATTAAAAATCTGACATCTAATGTCTAATAACAAAAGAATTTTCGTAGAAAAAAGAGGAATTTTCGATGTTGAAAGTCCAAAAATTTTTGATGAAGTAAAAGCGGTTGTCCCGGCAATTCAAAGTGTGAAAGTATACAATGTGTATGATATTTTCAACTTGAATGACGGAGAATTTGAAAAAGTGGTGAACAACACTTTCGTAGACCCTGTTACTGATATTTTACATACAGAAAACCCTGCAAAAGCTATTCACTTCGGAATGGAATTTTTGCCTGGTCAGTATGATCAGAGGGCAGATTCTGCACAACAGTGTATCGCTTTACTGACTGAAAATGAAAAATCAAAAGTAAGAAGTGGAAAATTAATCGAATTTGAAGGAGTTTCTGAAGCGGATTTGGTTAAAATCAAAGACCTTTTGATCAACAAAGTAGAATCTCAGGAAAAAGACTTATCAATTCTGGATATTCCTGCAGATGAAATCCCATCAAAAGTAATCATCCACGAAAACTTCATCAATTTCAATGATGCGGAACTGGAGAACTTCTATAACAACCACGGTTTTGCATTAGGATTAGACGACTTGAAATTCATTCAGGATTACTTCAAAACTGAAGAAAGAAATCCTACGGAAACAGAATTAAAAGTATTAGACACGTATTGGAGCGACCACTGCCGTCACACCACTTTCGAAACACAGTTGTCAGACATTCAGTTTGAAGGTCAGTTCAAACACACATTGGAAACTATTTTCAATGATTATATCGAAAAAAGAAAATTTTTAGGCCGTGAGCTGAAGCCAATTTCATTAATGGATCTGGCAACAGTATGTGGTAAATATTTCCATAAAACAGGAAACCTGGATAATCTTGTTATCTCAGACGAGATCAATGCATGTACGATCCAGATTGAAGCAGAATACGACGGTAAAAAAGAACCTTGGTATTTATTATTCAAAAACGAAACGCATAATCACCCAACAGAAATTGAACCTTTCGGAGGTGCTTCTACTTGTTTGGGAGGTGCTATCAGAGATCCATTATCCGGAAGATCTTTTGTTTTCCAGGCGATGAGATTAACAGGTGCTGCAGACGTTTTAGAATCTGTTGACAAAACATTACCAGGGAAATTACCTCAGAAAACCATTACAAAACAGGCTGCCAACGGATATTCGTCTTATGGTAACCAAATTGGTCTTGCCACTACAATGGTTTCTGAAATCTATGACGAAGGGTACAAAGCCAAGAGAATGGAAGTAGGTTTCGTTACCGGAGCTGTTCCCGTAGATTGGGTAAGACGTGAGAAGCCTGAAAATGGTGACTCTATCATTATTTTAGGAGGAGCAACAGGTCGTGACGGAGTAGGAGGAGCAAGCGGAAGTTCAAAAGAACAGGACGAAACTTCTATACACACGATGAGTTCTGAAGTTCAGAAAGGAAATGCTGTAGAAGAGCGTAAAATCCAGAGATTATTCAGAAATCCTGAAGTTACAAAGCTGATTAAAAAATCAAACGACTTCGGAGCAGGAGGTGTTTCTGTAGCGATTGGTGAAATTGCAGACTCTTTAGAAGTAAACCTTGATGTATTACCTTTAAAATATGAAGGATTAAACGGAACGGAGCTGGCTATTTCTGAGTCTCAGGAAAGAATGGCTGTGGTAGTAGATCCTCAGGATAAAGAAAAATTCATCAAATTCTGTGAAGCTGAAAACATTGTTGCAGTAGAAGTAGCAAAAGTGACAGATTCCGGAAGAATGCAGATGTTCTGGAAAGGAGACAAAATTGTAGACCTTTCAAGAGCTTTCTTAGATACCAACGGGTGTTCAAAATCTCAGGAAGTGAAAATCACTCACCTTGAAGAAGTAAAAGAAGAAACAAAAGCTTTCACAGCAGAAAACTTCCTGAACATCTTAAAAGATAAAAACGTAGCTTCCCAAAAAGGACTATTGGAAATGTTCGACTCTTCAGTAGGAGGAACTACCGTAGCAATGCCTTTAGGAGGGAAATACCAGCAGACGCTAATGGAAGGAAGTGTGCAGACACTACCGATCTTAGGAGCAAAAGATATTAAAACCGTTTCTTTGGCAAGCTGGGGATTCGATGCTGAAATTTCAAAACAAAACTCACTGTTAGGATCATCTTATGCTGTAGTAGAGAGTGTAGCGAAAATTGTGGCGATGGGAGGTGATTATAAAAATATCAGACTAAGCTTCCAGGAATACTTTGAAAAATTAGGACAGAACCCTGAAAAATGGGGTAAACCTTTAGCTTCACTTTTAGGAGCTTACGATGCACAGATCAATTTAGGTCTTGCAGCCATCGGAGGAAAAGATTCCATGAGTGGAACGTACCAGGATCTGAATGTTCCCCCAACCTTGATTTCTTTTGCATGTGCTAACGGAGATAAAGAAAATATCATCTCTCCTGAATTGAAAAATGCAGGAAATAAACTATATTTCTTCAATCATATTGCTCAGGAAAGCGGACTTCCAAACTATACTGCTTTAAAAGAAGTTTTTGAATTCATTTTTGAAAACATCAAAACAGGAAAAATTGTTTCTGTGAAAACAGTGAAAGAAGGAGGTTTGGCAGTAGCTTTAGCAAAAATGAGCTTCGGAAACAGATTAGGTGCTGAAATCAATGCTGATGAAAACGCTTTATTAGCTAAAAATATCGGTAGCTTGATCATTGAAGCCAAAGAAGAATTAAGCTCAGCTGCTCTTCAGCTGATCGGAGAAGTGAAAGATTCAGGTATTGTAAAAATCAATGGTCTTGAATCAAATATCACAGATCTTGTAGCAGCCAATACCAATACATTCGAGAACCTTTTCCCAACAGTAGAAAAAGAAAAGATTACGGTTGAAATTGATGAAAAGTCAAACTCAATCCATCCAAGAAATATTATCATTAAAAAACACGGAATTGCACAGCCGAAAGTTTTTGCTCCGGTATTCCCGGGAACAAACTGTGAATATGACACACTGAATGCATTCCAGAAAGAAGGCGCTGTAGTAAGCAGCTTGCCTTTGATCAATATCAATCATCAGTTACTGGATGAAAGCATTGATGCATGGGTAGAAGAGATCAGAACTTCTCAGATTCTGGCATTCTCAGGAGGTTTCTCCGCAGGTGATGAGCCGGATGGTTCTGCAAAATTCATCGTGAACGTTCTGAAAAACGAGAAGATGAAAAATGCAGTTCACGAATTGCTAGACAGAGACGGGATGATTATCGGGATCTGTAACGGATTCCAGGCGCTAGTGAAGTCAGGATTGTTACCTTACGGAAGAATCAAAGATCTGGATGAAAACTCTCCAACATTAGCTCACAATGCGATCAGAAGACATATCTCTCAGATGGTAACTGTACAAGTAGTGAATGACGAAAGCCCTTGGTTAAAAGGAATGAAAGGACAAACTTTCACAATTCCGATTTCCCACGGAGAAGGACGTTTCATGGCTTCAGAAGAAGAGATCAAGAAATTGTATGAAAACGGACAGATCGCAACTCAATACATTGACCTTGATGGAAACATTGCTCACGGAATGCCATTCAACCCTAATAATTCATTATTCGGAATTGAAGGAGTTACCAGTCCATGTGGAAAGATCTACGGAAGGATGGGACACCCGGAACGTTTTGCTGAAGGTCTCATGAAGAATATACCAACCGCGAATTATCACAATATATTCAAAAACGGTGTTGAATACTTCAAATAATAATACAAGAAAAATGATCGTCATTCATGGCGGTCATTTTTCGTCTTTAGCAGGTTTCTACGAAGAAGCTTCCAGTGTTCTGATGAAAGATACAGACTGGAAAGTAGGAACATTAGACGGATTTGATGATATTCTTTACGGAGGTTTCGGAATATTCGAAAACAAAGAAGAAATTGAAATAATCTGGAAAGAATCGCAGAAGTCAAAAGAAGACTTAGGTTTTAAGGCTACCTGTGAATTTTATGAAAATAAAATCAGACAAGGAAAACCATTCAATATAGAATTAATTCAGCAGAAATTAGACGAATTAACCGAAGGAAAAGGGCAAACACTTTTTGAAATCCTGATTGAAATTATAGAATCACATACGAATATTACGCTGAGCCAGGAATGATGAGTAATGAGTAATGAGTAATGAGGGGGAATTTTGAAACCTTGATACTTTTCAGCTAGCTTCATAACATCAACTTGTTGATTCCTTCTTTGCTTCCTTGGATAAACATACTCACAATAAAAATCTTTGCGTCAAAAAACAAAATACATTATTTAACCATTAAGAAGAATAAAGATTATAAGGAAAGTTAAGGTTCATCGCTGATGAATAAAGCATTCTGCTTCATAATAGCTTTAGCTGTTGTCTTAATGATTCTTCATCCCTTCAAGAATCTTAATGGTTAAAATCATTTCGTTCAGCTGGAACATCAGTTTGTCTATTGCTAAGTGAAATCTTTGCGTCAAAAAACAAAATACATTATTTAACCATTAAGAATAATAGAGATTGTAAGAAAAGTTAAGATTTATCGCTGATGAATAAGGCATTCTGCTTCATAATAGCTTTAGCTGTTACCTTAATAATTCTTCACCTCTTCAAAAATCTTAATGGTTTAAATCATTTCTTTCAGCTAGAGCATCAGTTCGTCTATTGCTGAGTGAAACGCCTTTGCGAACAAAAACATAAAATTAATATAAACCCTTAGCGTCTTTTGCTTTAAAAACTATGCGAATTGAAAGATACTAATAGTTTTTCTTACTATTTTTACTTCAACAAAACAGGAAACAATAAAGTTGAATGAAGAAAATTATTTACGGGCTGTTCTTCGGTGACAGCATTACCTATGGGGAATATGACGGAGTTTTTGGTGGTTGGGTAGATATTCTGAAAAGATATGCCCTGCAGAAATTTCATGAAGGAAATGGAGATGAACTGATTCTCTTCAATCTTGGAATAGGAGGAGAAA
Organism: Chryseobacterium sp. KCF3-3; assembly: GCF_045865955.1. Lineage (NCBI taxonomy): Bacteria > Pseudomonadati > Bacteroidota > Flavobacteriia > Flavobacteriales > Weeksellaceae > Chryseobacterium > Chryseobacterium sp. KCF3-3. Next base: position 5,314,943 of record NZ_AP035792.1, on the reverse strand, counting down.
CCACAGAGGGATTACTGAAAAGAATACCACACGAATTAAATGCAAGAAATTCCGCTGATGGAAATATTGTTTTTCTAAGTTACGGAGCCAATGATCTTGCAGTCAAAGATGGAGTACAGATCGTAGATCCTGAAAAATTTAAAAATAATATTAAAGAAGCTGTCACACATGCCAGACAGTTTTCCGATACAATTTATCTTGTAAGCATTCTTCCCTTCTCTCAAAAAATAGATGGAGTAGTGGTAAGCTCCGGAAAGAAAAGAATCAATGAGGATGTAGTTGTTTACAATCAAATATTAAAAGATATTGCAGCTGAGGAATCACTGACCTACATTGATTTCTATTCTGCTTTCCTGGATGACAAAGAAATCCTGCTTTCTGCAGACGGTGTACATCCCAATGAAAAAGGCTATGGAATGATGGCTGAAATCGCAATCCCAATCATTGAAAAATATTTATAGTGCCCAATTTATTTTCTTACGGAACGCTGCAAAAAGAGCAGGTTCAAATGGAAACCTTCGGAAGACTTTTGCAGGGTGAAAAAGATATTTTATCAGGATATAAATTAAATATGCTTGAAATTACAGATCCTGAAGTCCTTCGAAAAAGCGGTCAGAAATACCATCCCGTACTTGAATTTTCAGGAAATGATGATGATCAGGTAGAAGGAGTACTTTTTGAGGTGACAGAAGAAGAAATTCTTCAGGCAGACGAATACGAAGTAGATGATTACAAAAGAATCGAAACCGTTTTTAAATCCGGAAAAAAAGGGTTTATCTATGTCGGGAAATAGTCATTGCGAGCAAAGCGAAGCATCTCACTATCTCCTATAAAATTCCAACAGAACCTTTGTCATTCCGAGCAAAGCAAGGAATCTAAACTTGAATGTTCTCTCGCAGATTTCGCAAATGGAGCAGATTATTAATTTAGATTCCTGGTGGAATGGACAAAGACACTGCAAATAGCTTTGATAACAGGTATTAATGCAAAAAAATTGTCGTTTAAACCCAAATAACACAAATGATTTCAATAATGCCACCAATGAATATTCAATAGGAACGGGATATAATCCTGAGCCTAGTCGAAGGGAGCCCGTTTATCTAAAATGTCAACATTCAAATGGCTTCAGCCAAAACTTAAAAAACAATATCCTTTCCAATCAATTTTAAAAAGCTCCTGACAGACCCTTGTCACGCCCTGTCCTTATCTTTGCTCTATAACAAAGAATTAATATATGAAGAACGTAAAAATAGAACCTTTTAAGGTAATCGGTATTTCAGTAAGAACAACCAATGAAAATGGACAGGCAGGAAAAGATATTCCGGTATTATGGGAAAAAATGATCAGTGAAGATATTCTCAATTCGATTCCGAATAAGATTGACAATACCATCTATTCCATCTACACAGATTACGAAAAAGACCACACAAAGCCTTATACAACAGTTCTCGGATGTCAAGTGGAAAATCTTGACAATATTCCTGAAGGAATGGTAGGGTATTCTTTTGATGGCGGAGATTATCTGAAATTTACCACAAAAGGAGATCTTTCAAAAGGCTTAGTAATCAATGAATGGTTGAAAATATGGGATATGGATTTAGGAAGAGTATTTTCTGCCGATTTTGAAGTGTATGGAGAAAAAGCGCAGAATCCATCAGATGCAGAAGTTGATATCTTCATCGCTGTGAAATAAAAGATGAAAAAATAAAATATTTTAGCTTTCACAAACTTTTGAACTGAAGAAGTGATATTCCCCTCCTCTGGAGGGGTGTCAAAAATTCAAAGAATTTTTGACGGGGTGGTTTAAACTTCCATCTCCCAGCTTCTCTTTTCCATCTCAGATGAAAATATATTTCCCATACACCAGAATCCCAACAATCACCGCTGCAATGGCTGTCAGCATTACAGCTCCCGCAGCAATATCTTTAATAAAGCCGATTCTTTTGTCAAAATCAGGTTGAATGATATCGCAGATCTTTTCAATAGCAGTATTGAAAATTTCAGCACTTAAAACAGCAAATGAGGCGATAATAACCAAAGCGGTGTCTGTGCTGTTCAGTTTGAAATAAAAAATAAGAAAGAGATTGACAAAAAATGCGATGAGCTCAATCTGGAAATTTCTTTCCGTTTTTACCATCATAAAAATACCTCTGAAAGCATGAAGAAAACTTTTATGAATAGGAGGTTTTTGCATGATTTTCAAACTTTTTTCACAAATATAGGTTTTGTATTTGATAAAAAAATGAATATCCGCTGAAATCTAAGCATAATATCAAGGCTCAAAACAAATTAAGGATCTTTGTTAAAAACTCCTCCATATTATTCTTTTCTTTGTTGGATGTATTTATTATATTTGTAGAAACTTATTTTATAAATCTATGAAATTTATTATTTCAAGTGGTGAACTGCAGAAGGCGTTGCAAACTGTAAGTGGCGTAATATCAAGCTCTCAATCGAGACCGATTTTAGAAAACTATCTTTTTGAATTAGACGGAAATAATGTTACCATTACAGCATCTGACGGCGAGACAACTCTTGTTACTTCTCTGGAAGTAAAGTCTGATGATACAGGTAAATTTGCTGTTCCTGCTAAAATTTTTCAGGATTTTATCAAGACATATGGTGAACAGCCTCTGACATTTGTTGTAAAAGACAATGCCGAAGGTACTGGAAGCCAGCTTGAGATTTTAGATGAAAAAGATAATTTCGCAGTAGCATTAGACAATGCTGATGACTATCCTGAATTACCGGAATTCGATGCTTCCCAAAGTGTAACGATGCCGGCAGGAGTTTTGTCTGAAGCTTTGACAAACACACTATTCGCTACAAGTAACGACTCCCTTCGTCCGGTAATGACAGGAGTGCTTTTCCAGTTTGGAGAAAACGAAACCAATTTCGTTTCTACAGACTCCCACAGATTGGTGGTGTACAAAAGAGCAGACCTGATGAATGCTGAACCGATGGAGTTTATCATGCCTAAGAAACCTCTGAACATTTTTAAAAATATCCTGGCAAGTTCCAATGAAGACGTTACGATTGACTTCAATGAGAATATGGCTAAATTTACTTTTGGTAAGCACATCTGGATCTGTAGACTGATTGACGGAAAATATCCGAACTATACAGCGGTAATTCCAAAGGAAAATCCAAATGTATTGACAATCAACAGAAACCTTTTGTTAGGAGCAATCAAAAGAGCATCTATCATGTCTAATAAATCTACCAACCAGGTAAGATTCAAGCTTTCCGGAAATATTCTTCACCTTCATGCAGAAGATACTGAATATGCTAACAAAGCAGACATGCAGATTCCTTGCGACTATAACGGAGAAGATATCAATATCGGATTCAGCTCAAAATTCTTAACTGAAATGCTGACAATTTTAGGATCTGACGATATCACCATGAAAATGTCTCAGCCTAACAGACCAGGAATCATTGAACCTCTTGATGGTCTTGAAGAAAACGAAAATATCTTAATGTTATCAATGCCGGTTATCGGATTGTAATATTTAATATATACAAATATAAAAAGCCGGAGTTTTCCGGCTTTTTTGTAATCTTGATATCTGACTCGTAGTTGTAAATAGGGTCCAATCGACTTAGGAATTAGGAGCGTGAAGAAAATTTTAATGTAATCCGTTAAAAAATTTCCATTGTCTGAGCATGGACGAAATTTAGAACCGAAGCAGGATCAGATAATCCATGCGAGTTTGGAAATTTTAGGAGTACATTCAAATTTTTAGCGGATGATTCCAGTCTTGAACTTTTGTATACTTTTGCTTCAAGGTAAAAGTATATAAGAAAGAAATGTTGATACGATTGTGAATCATTAGCGTCATTAGTGTTTAAATTAACTCATCATGGAAATAAAAATACAGTCTTACCAAACGTCAGATTTTCCCACAGAGTTCACTACTGAAAATTACAGTGTGATTCTATGGAAAGGTTCTGGCATTTTTTCTGTAGACGCTATTAACTATTCTTACAGCGGATATAATATTCTGTTTCTTTCTCCTTACCAGAAGATGAAAATGGCTTCGGAATCGGAGGGAGATATTCATGTACTTTTCTTTCATGGCGATTATTATTGCATAGAGTATCATAAAGAGGAAGTGGCTTGTAATGGACTTCTCTTCAATAATATTTATCTGAATCCGGGCGTTGAACTGTCGGAAGAGAGTTATCATTATATTCTTGAGCTTTATAACCATATTAAAAAAGAAGAATCTGAGAAACATCCGTTTTCGGAATCCATTATCAAAACCTATATTCAGCTTATTCTTGCCATTGGAAGCAAACAGAAAAGCAGTATTGAAAACAATGTGGTTTCTCATGAAAAGCGTCCCAATAAAAATGCAGTAGAATTTCAAAAACTATTGGAATCCCATTTTAAAGCGGAAAAAGAACTGTCATTTTACAGTGATAAACTGAATATCACCAATAATACATTAAGCAAAGCAGTAAAGAAAGAATTTGCAAAAACACCTACTCAGCTTATCAACGAGAGAATTATTCTGGAATCTAAAAAACTGCTGCATTTAACCTACAGATCTGTGAAGGAAATTGCTTCTGAGCTGGGATTTGAAGACGAATTTTATTTCAGCAGGTATTTCAAAAAATCAGTAGGATGTTCCCCTAAAAATTACAGAGAAAAAGTAGGAATATCCGTAGTGGCGAAAATGTCCATGTAATGTCCTGAAATGTCTATGTTGCTACTTTAGGCATGTGAATACCTTTGATAAAAAATAAATCACATGAAAAATAGCAGACTTTATCACCAATTATTACAATGGGATACTTACTTTTTCAATTTTCTCAGAATTTCAATTTTCATCGTTATGGCCTGGATTGGAGGCTTGAAAGCCTTTCATTATGAAGCGGATGGAATTGTACCTTTCGTAGCCAACAGCCCTTTGATGAGCTTCTTCTACAAAAATGCAGACCATAAAGTTCTTAATGATGATAAAAAGCTCGTTAAAGAATATACTTTGTATAAAAATCCGGAAGGAAAAGTAGTTCAGAAAAATATCAACTGGCATAAGGAAAACAGAACATATGCCTTTTCCTATGGTCTTGGAACAATGATCGTTGTGATCGGATTCTTGGTTCTCTTAGGAATCTGGTTCCCTAAAATAGGAACTATTGGCGGTGCTTTAACGTTTTTAATGTCTCTTGTCACGCTGTCATTTCTGATTACCACTCCCGAAGTATATGTCCCCAATCTGGGTGGAGATTATGCAACTCCTCAGTATGGTTTTCCCTATCTGTCGGGAGCAGGACGTCTTGTATTGAAGGATATTATCATGATGGCCGGAGGGTTGGTATTATTTTCTGATAGCCTGAAGAAGCTGGTGAGACCGTTGGACCAATAGTTTCCCGAATCAGTAGCAGAAGGATTAACGAAAATTTATTATCTTAAAATCGCTTGTAAATTTCTCTATTTCTCAAAAAAACACGACATTTGTAGCTCGAAAAATCATACCGGAAAAGGTGTGGGATTTCAAATAAAAGTTTCAAAATAGAGCAGATAAAACCTTAGGGTACATCTGACGAATTAAATAAGTAGATAGATTAACAAATGAAAATATCAAACAACTGGCTGAAGGACTTTGTAAAAACGGAATCAAAAACTGAAAGAATCGGTGAATTCCTTACAGATATTGGTCTTGAGGTTGAAGGGATAGATAAATTTGAAAGTGTAAGAGGCAGCCTGGAAGGAATTGTTGTAGGTAAAGTACTTACTTGCGAAAAACATCCTAATGCTGACAAACTGAAGAAGACAACAGTAGATGTAGGAAACGGAAAAGTGTTGAACATTGTTTGTGGAGCTCCGAATGTTGAAGCTGGACAAACTGTTCCTGTGGCCGTTGTCGGAACAAAAATCTACGATAAAACAGGAAACTTTTTTGAAATTAAAGAAGCAAAAATCAGAGGAGAGGTTTCTCAGGGAATGATCTGTGCAGAAGACGAACTAGGTCTTAGCGAAGATCATGGAGGAATCATGGTGTTGGATGAAACCAAATATGAAGTAGGGAAAAACTTTGCAGACTATTTTGAGCTTACCAATGATGAGGTATTTGAAATCGGATTAACACCGAACAGAACAGATGCCATGTCTCACTATGGTGTTGCAAGAGATTTACATGCTTATCTTTCTACGAACCAATTGAAGTCGCAATTTAATAAAGTAGCTTCTGAAGTTTTGAATAACGAAGGAACTCATGATTTCAAACTGGAAATTGAAGATGCAGAATTGTGTCCAAGATATATCGGAGCAGTTATTGAAGATGTAAAAGTTGCAGAATCACCATCCTGGTTGAAAGACAGACTGAAAGCGATCGGATTAAGCCCGATTAACAACGTTGTAGATATTACCAACTATATTCTTCACGGGTACGGACAGCCGCTTCACGCTTTTGATGCAGATAAAATTGCAGATAAGAAAGTGAAAGTAGGAGTGGTAAAACCGGGAACAAAATTTACTACTTTAGATGGTGTTGAAAGAACATTGAATGGTTCTGAAATCATGATCAAAGACGGTAAAGATAAACCAATGTGTATTGCCGGAGTATTCGGTGGTGAGAACTCAGGAGTATCTGAAACTACAAAAACAATATTCCTTGAAAGTGCTTACTTCAACCCGATTGCCGTAAGAAAAGGAGCTAAAGCACATAGCTTGAATACAGATGCTTCTTTCAGATTTGAAAGAGGAGTAGACCCGAATCTTACAAGAACAGCCATCACTCACGCTATTAAAATGATTCAGGAAATTGCTGAAGGAAAATTAGTAGGAGAGTTACTGGAAGAATATCCTAAGAAAATAGAAGACAACTATGTGATCCTGAGATTCTCTAAAATTGAACAGATTTTAGGAACAAAAATTCACAGAGAAAAAGTAAAAGAGATCTTAAAAGCGTTGGAAATTCAGGTTTTAAATGAAATTCCTAATGGTTTCGAAATCTCAGTTCCTGCATACAGAGCAGATGTAACGAGAGAAATTGATGTGATTGAGGAGATTTTAAGAATCTACGGATATAATAAAATTGACGCTCCACAGAAGATTTCGTTTACTCCTGTTAAACTAAGTGCAAACGATCAGGACGAACTGGAAAATAGCTGGGCTAGAACTTTACAAGGTCTTGGTTTCAATGAAGTAATGAACAACTCATTGACTTCTGTAAAAGACGAAACAGATGCTGTAAAACTATTGAATCCTTTAAGCGGTGATTTGGCATTCATGAGAAAGTCTTTATTAGAAGGACTTCTTCAGAATACAGTATATAATATCAACAGAAAGAATCAGGATATCAAATTCTTCGAATTAGGAAAAATTTATCATAAGAAAGATAAATACGAAGAAAGAAAACAACTGGCATTATTGGTTTCTGGAAGAGATGTTGCAGAAAACTGGCTTCAGCCAAAATCTGCGGTAAGTTTCTATAACCTTAAAGCTTACGTAAAAGTTTTATTGGAAAGACTTGCTGTAGATTACAAAGAAGTTGCTCTTTCTGACGAAAGATTCTCTGATGCATTGGCATACGAGGCAGAAGGTAAAACTTTGGTAAGAATCGGAAAAGTAGCACCTGCTTTATTGAAAGACTTTGACATTGATCAGGAATGCTTCTACGCTGAAATTGAACTGGAATACGCTCAGGAATTACGTTCTAAAAATGAATTGAAATTCAAAGATATTCCGAAGTTCAACAAAATCAGAAGAGACTTAGCTTTATTGATTGATAAAACGGTAAACTACCAGGATTTATATCAGACGGCTAAGAAAAACAAATCTCCATTCATTAAGAATATTAACCTATTCGATGTGTATGAAGGTAAAAATCTTCCTGAAGGTAAGAAGTCTTATGCCATGAGCTTTGAGCTGTTAAACGAAGAAAAAACACTGGAAGAAAAAGAGATTACAGAAGTAATGGATTCTTTAATCAAAGCTTTCCAGAAAGAATTCAACGCTGAGCTGAGATCTTAATAATTGAAAATATATTTCATTAATAATAGGAACGGACTTTTTTAAGTCCGTTTTTTTGTTTTTAAAAGTTTAATAAAAATATATTAATATGTTTCGGCTAAAGCCAAATGGATTTTTGTTGATAGAAAAACGGGCTAAAGCCCGTTCCTATTGAATGGTATCTCTCTGGGATATTCTCTTTTAGCTTTGTCAATTCCAACTTTGTCACTCCGATCTTAATAATTGAAAATGCATTTCATTAATAATAGAAACGGGCTTAAAAAAGTCCGTTTTTTTGTTTTTAAAAGTTTAATAAAAATATATTAATATGTTTCGGCTAAAGCCAAATGGATTTTTGTTGATAGAAAAACGGGCTAAAGCCCGTTCCTATTGAATCACATTAGTGACATTAGTGAAAATATTAGTGTCATTAGTGTTTAAAATGGAAATCTTGTATAAAAACAATCTATCCACAGTCTTTGTCACTCCGTAGGACTCCCAATATATTTTATACACCAATTGTAGTATAGATTCTTTGCTTTGCTCGGAATGACAAAGACACCGAAAAATTTTATCGGAGATAAAATCTTTGCGTCTTAAACCTACTGTATATTAAGAAATTTGCGCTTTTGTGTTTTCCAACTTATGACCGTATAATAAGATCTTTTGCACGGAAAAATATTCAAAATATCAAGTGTTAAAGAATAATAAAATTCACGCCAACCCGTTTAAATAATATAATTTCCGTAAATTTGGGTTAATTCAAAAAGAAAAAAATGAAAAATCTTTTTTTAAGTATATGTACAGCGGCAGTATTGGCTTCATGTGGATCCATGACAAGCCCGTCTGCATCTAAAGTAGGAAAAGCTCAGCCTGCTCTTGCCAGCACAAAATGGACTTTGGCTGAAACGGTAAAAGGGAAAATTCCAACATTGAATATTGAAGGAGAAAAGATCACTGGAAATGCAGGATGTAATAACTATTTCGGAACAGCTACAATAGATCCGTCTACAGGTAGTTTTACAGCTGGACAGATGGGATCTACGAAAATGATGTGTAGCAACATCGGAGTAGAGCAGAACTTTATGGATATGATGGGAAAAGCTAACAAATATGTGGTTTCCGGAAATACTTTAGAATTGTACAAAGACAATCTTTTACTATTGAAATTCACAAAATCAGAATAAAAAAACAAAAGGAACTCAATTGAGTTCCTTTTTTATGTTTAGAGTATTATTAATCTTCCTCTTCTTCGTCGTACTTAGCCAACTCTTCGTCGCACCATTTGAACGCTGCTTCTACTACTTTAGTAGCCTCGTCTGCCATCGTTTCTTCATCATCACCTTCAAGATCATCTAACCACTCAACTTCTTCTTCCTCAACGTTTAGGATAAATCTTGGATATTCTGTATGAACTACGAATAGATCCTCTGGAAACTCCGAATTATCTGCTAATAAAAACTTTGGTAATTTCATTTTTTTAATGTTTTAACTTTCTCAAAGATAAATAAAATTATTGATTTAAGATTACTTCAAAAACATTTTTGAAACTTTTTCAGCTTTTTTGCTTTCAGAATAATCGTAGAACCCTTCTCCTGATTTTACACCCAGTTTTCCGGCTGTCACCATATTCACAAGCAATGGGTTTGGAGCGTACTTAGGATTTTTGAAACCATCATACATTACGTTCAGAATGGCAAGGCATACATCAAGACCAATAAAGTCTGCCAGCTGAAGTGGACCCATAGGATGAGCCATTCCCAATTTCATTACCGTATCAATTTCTTCTACACCTGCCACACCGTTATAAAGGGTCTCGATAGACTCATTAATCATTGGCATTAGAATTCTGTTCGCTACAAAACCTGGATAGTCATTCACCTCTACAGGAACTTTACCCAAAGTTTTACTCATTTCATAAATTGAATCAAAAGTTTCTTTGGAAGTAGAATATCCTTTGATGATTTCTACCAGTTTCATTATAGGAACCGGGTTCATAAAGTGCATACCGATTACTTTATCAGCTCTTTTGGTAGCTGCAGCGATTTTTGTAATAGAAATAGAAGAAGTATTGGTTGCAAGGATACAGTTGGCTGGAGCCAGTTCATCCATCTGACCGAAGATCTTTAATTTAAGATCAAGGTTTTCTGTAGCTGCCTCTACAATAAGGTCTGCTGCACCTGCTGCATCATTCAATGCTGTAAAAGTAGTGATGTTACCTAAAGTTTCAGCTTTTTGCTCCTCTGTAAGGTTTCCTTTTGCAATGATTCTGTCAAGATTGGTAGTAATGGTTTTTAAACCTCTGTCCAAAGCTTCCTGGGATACATCTACAAGATTTACTTTAAAACCGCTTTGTGCGAAAGTATGTGCAATACCATTCCCCATGGTTCCCGCTCCGATAACTACAATGTTTTTGATCATTTTTCCTTTATTTTTTATAGATAGTTAAATTTTTTGCGTCTGTAAGATCCGATTGTGTGACAACAGCTGTAGAGTCAAAGGAAACATTTCCTGTACTTTGACTTTTCTTATTATTGTTCTGGTTGGAAACAGTAGCCGTTAATCCTCTTATCAATCGTTTTTTCTGATTCTTGGTAAGAAAATCTGTGCCCACGTATAATGTATATTCGCCTTCTCTTCCCATCCCTTTTTGGATCAGAACTTCCAGGCTTTTTATCTGGCTTTTGTTTTTAAATTCTTTCAGAAAACTCATCACAGGTTTATCAGATGCAGGACCACAGCATACACTTCCGTAGCTGATCTCTAAATAATTCTGATTCTTCTGTGCATAAAAGAATGTGAAAGCCAATAGAGCCGTTGTTATTATTATTTTTTTCATGTTAAATCGCTTTAAAAATAAGCTTAAAATTTTACTTATTAAAATGTTCCCAAACCTCTCTGGAAATATCTGAAATCATCCTGCAGTTGACAGCATCCGTTTCCGTTGAATTACTGACAAATACAGCTAATGCATAGTGCTTGCCATTAGGTAAAGTAATGATTCCTATTTCATTTTCTGCACCTGTTAAACCTGCTTTATTCTTCCCTGAAGCTCCCGTTTTTCTTGCCACAGGAGTGTTTTTGGGAAGTTGTTCCACCATTTTATTCAATCCTGTGGAAGTAGACCATAGTACTTTCATCAGATAGTCTGTAGATTTTTTGGAAAGTAATTTCCCATCATAGAATTTTTTAAGGACATCAACTGCTGATTTTGTAGTGCTGTAATTTTCATATTGAACATTCCAGTCTTTATGCATGTCCTCTTCATTATATTTGATCTGAAAACCTTTTACCCCTTTGGAATCCATGAATTTTTGAACAGTCTGAGTTCCTCCCAATAGCTTTAGAAGAATATCACAACCCTTGTTATCACTTTTGGCAACGGTGTATTCAATCACTTCACTTAACGGAATTTCAACATTTCCTCCAGGATATTGATCACGAAGCGGCGACCATGTATTCTCGAGTAAGTTTGATTGATCCAATTTTATTTTCTGATCCAAAGAAAGTTTTCCCTGATCTACATGGTTCAGAATAGCTGCAGCAATGTGAAACTTGAATACACTTTGCATTGGCAGTTTTTTATCTGCATTTTTATTATATGTAAAACCATTTTCAAAACCTAAGACAGAAACGCCCACCGTAGCTTTTTTGTTCTTAAGAATTGAACTTATTTTCTGTTCTAATAAAGAAGTCTGAGCAAAGGTAAATGCTGAAATCAGAAGAAAAAAGAATGCTGTTTTTTTCATAATATTATCATTAAAAAAGCCCTCTTCTGAAGACCGGAAGAGAGCTGCAATTTAAGACAATTATTACTATTTTAATTCAAAATAATTCAGATTGATACCATCATTTTCAAAGACAATTCTGATTTTATTTTCTCCTTTCTGAAGGCTGATGTTTTTTGCTGAAACCGTTTCCCAGTTTTCATTTCCACCCGTAGATGCCAATGATACTGTAGCTAAAACTTTTCCGGAAGCTGTTTCAATTCTTATTTTAGAATCGTTGGCAGCAGAATATCTGATGTCAAATGTATAATTTTTATCTCCTTTGGACTGAACCGTGTACTGAAGCCATTCTCCGGTTTCTGTTTTTCCTACATAATACTGATTGGTAACCTTATCATTACATTTATAGGTATCTACACCGTCATTTCTCATCTGCTGTCCGGAGTTCCATTCTGATCTTTTTGCCGGATCACTTACCCAAAGATTGATGAAGTCCTTATCCAGATAGGCAGCACCCATTCTTCCCAAATCATATTCTGAAGCGAATATTCTTCCCGGAGCCTGATGATTTCTGAATGGTTTTGTAGAAGCATCTGTAATCTGTCTGAACATCGCATCAATCACGTCTCTTTTAATTTCCGTATTGTTCAGTTTATAATGATCGGCAATCTGTAGTAAAGCTTTTTTGGCGTACTCTTTAGATGGTTTTTCACCTCCGTTTTTCCAGTAGTCCAATAGCTTTTCATACTCAGGTGTAATTTTTACATTGGTAATTCCTGCAATATTATCAATCTTTTTCATTGGCCAGAAGGCATAACCTATATTATGCTTGCCCAAAAGCTGAATCAACTCAGTAAACCATACGTTGGAGTTCTCACCCGTTTCCCCAAGCCAGATCGGCATATTATGTTTTTCTCTGAGATCAAGAGCAAATTGAAGGGTTTGATCATCATTGTAATTCCAGTATTTATGAAAGCTGAAAGCCATATTATTATCCCAGATAGCTGGAAGTCCATTATAATTATTTCCCCAGCCGTTTCCTTCAATAAAAATAATATGTTTTTTATCAACTTCTCTAATGGCTGCAGTGATGTCCTTTTGAAGCTTCCAAAGCGGAGCATTAGACATTTCATCTGTGCCATTCGGGTTTTTCCCAGTGAAATTGATGTTGGGTTCGTTAATCAGATCATATCCTCCAATCCATGGATTATCTTTATACCTCTCGGCCAGTTTTTTCCAAAGTGCAATTGTTTTTCTCTGATTTTCTTCATTCGCCCAAAGTGAAGGTTTAGACTTATCATTGTCAGAGATGTTGGCATCATTTCCCTGACCTCCCGGAGCAGCATGCAGATCGAGAATCAGGTATATTTTGTTAGCTGTACACCATTGAAGAAGATCATCAGTCATTTTAAAACCTTCCTCCAGCCACGTATCTTTTCCTTTTGCAGGCTCCTTTTCAATAGGTAGTGTATAAAGATTGTAATGCATCGGAAGTCTTATCGAATTGAATCCTGCTTTGGCTAGAAAGTCAATATCCTGTTTAGTGATTCCGTTTTTCAGGTAAGCCTTGTAGAATTCATTCATTCCGTCTTCACCAATTAATTCTGCAATTTTCTCCTTAATCTTATACTGAGGACCTGCAAAATCGGCAGTTTTCAGCATATATCCTTCCTGAAGCATCCAACCACCAAGACCAAGGCCTTTCAATTGAATATTTTCACCTTTATCATTAACGATTTTCTGTCCTGAAGTCTTCAGTAATTGCGATGTCCCAAATTGAGACAATAAAAGTGCGGATAATAGAATGGCTCTTTTCATAGTAGTTTTAATGATTTAAATAATAGGGAAATATTAGAAATTATAATGAATGATGACAGGATAAGATGATTCTGTATTCAGATCATTCAGTGTGTCGGATATCCATATATGTAATACAAAATTTTTCAATACTTTATTGAATTATTCTTCAAATATATTGTTTTTTTGTTTTGAAATGGATTTTTTATTGATAAATAAGTAATTATTAATGGAAAGTTTTTATTTCATTTTAAGTTGTAAAGGATTCAGGCAGAAATTAACAGAATAAAAAATATCGCTTTATCAAATCGATTTTTAATCGATTCAACCTTTGCTCACTCAATATCATGCATAGTTGAAAATGAAAGCTTTGCGTTTAAATTATATACATCAGAAACTAAAAATGCTATCTCATAACCCATTATTCTGATTATAAGATAGCACTATATCTACTGCTGTTCATGAAAACAGCGTATTTTTTTAACTAATCAGTTTCATAATCTCTAAAGCCACCTTTAATGCTTCTGTTCCGTCTTCAAGAGAAACTTCTACATTTTTGTCGCCCGTAATCGCATCGGCGAAAGAGTTTAATTCATCCAAAATAGCATTGTTAGGCTGGATATTCGGATATTCAAACAGAATCTGGTTCTTTTCTCCCTCTGCATTTTCAATAATCATATCAAATGGAGTAGGGTTTTCAGGAGCATCCTTCATTCTGATCACTTCAGCCTTTTTCTCAAGGAAATCAACGGAAATATAAGCATCTTTCTGGAAGAATCTGCTTTTTCTCATCGCTTTCATAGAAATTCTGGAAGTCGTAAGGTTGGCCACACATCCGTTTTCAAATTCTATTCTTGCGTTGGCAATATCCGGAGTTTTGCTTACTACACAAACGCCGCTTGCGTGGATGTTTTTCACTTTAGATTTCGCAATACTTAATAAAATATCCAGATCGTGAATCATAAGATCCAATACAACAGAAACATCTGTACCACGTGGGTTAAATTCTGCCAGTCTGTGGATTTCAATAAACATCGGAGTGCTGATGTATTCCTTAGTAGCAATAAATGCAGGGTTGTATCGCTCAACGTGTCCTACCTGTGCTTTAATTCCTTTTTCCTGGCACAAACGAAGAATTTCTTCTGCCTGTTCAAGAGTCTGGGTTACCGGTTTTTCAATAAAGAAATGAAGACCTTTTTCAATAGCTTTTAAAGCATAATCATAATGATAAACTGTAGGAGTGACAATGTCAAGCATGTCAATCTGTTCAAGCAATTCATCAAAATTTTCAAAATATTTATATCCGAATTCGGCTTCTAATTTCTTTCCGTTTTCAATATCTTTATCATGGAAACCTACAAATTCATATCTATCTGACTGATTAAGAAGTTTTAAATGTATTTTTCCCAAGTGTCCGGCACCTACCAAACCTGCTTTTAACATAGCTGTATTAAATTTTTGTAAATATAGTGAATGTACATTTATAAAATACATGACTTTTCACTTGGAGATATTCAAGGTGGAACACACGTATTCATTAAAGAAATTACAGTAAATTCACGGTCTGAAAAATAACTATGAAAAGAATAATTTCGATTTTACTCATCCTGGGATTATGTACTGCAGGATGTATTGGAGATAGTCCATATGACCCGCAGGCTCAATGTGGAACTCCAACAAATCTGATATTTGAAAAAGGAAATAACAAGCTTTCCTGGAGCTTTATAAGTCAGGGCGAAGGATATTTTGAAGTACAGTATGGGGAGCCGGGTTTTTCTTTGGGAAAAGGAACTACAGTGGTCACCAACAAGTATTTTTATAACCTTCCTCTCTATAAAGATCATAAATACGACCTTTATGTGAGAAAAAATTGTGGAATAGCTAATGGACGGAGCCATTGGGCGGGACCTATTACTGTTTTGGCTACTAATACAACAACCTGCGTAAAGCCGGAGTATGCAACCTATTCAAAAACAACCTCTTCTGCGAATTCTTCTGTTTTTGATGCTACAGTGTCCTGGGAAAATGATGGTGTCTCTGCATATGAAACGGTTTTGACAACAAGTACTGCTCCTCCTGCAAGTGGAGATTTGGTGTTTGCAGGTCAAAAAGCTATTTATGTAGGATTAAGTAAAACAGTGAATTATAACTTTTTTGTGAGAAAAAAATGTGCTGATAATACCTTCAGCGATTTTTACGGACCTTATCCGATAAAGTGGAATTAAGAAATAAAGACAAAGCAATCATTTTTTGATTGCTTTATTTTTGTGGATAATTCTTTGCTCCAATTTCGGAAATCTAATTTCTAATTTCTTACTTTTGTCAAATGCAGGATTCGTTTGTACATAAAGGAAAAAGAAAGATTTTAGTAGATTACCTTCGAAACAGAATTGGTATTTCAGACGAAAATGTACTTTCGGCAATGAGTGAAGTTCCAAGACACCTTTTTATCGAAAGTATTTTTGAAGATTTTGCCTATGAAGACAGAGCGTTTCCTATTCTGGCCCATCAGACCATTTCACATCCTTCCACGGTAGCGGAACAGTCTGAACTACTGAAGGTAAAGCCAGGTGAAAAAGTGTTGGAAATTGGAACAGGATGTGGATACCAGACTGCAGTGTTAATGGCGATGAAAGCTCATGTATATACGGTAGAAAGGCAGAAAGATCTGTTTGATTTTTCTAAAAAGAAACTCAGAGAACTTCATCTGTTTCCCAAATTTCAAAGCTTTGGAGATGGTTTTGCAGGACTTCCTACTTTTGCTCCTTTCGATAAAATTATCGTAACCTGTGGGGCTTCCACATTACCTACAGAACTTTTAAAACAACTGAACGTCGGAGGAATAATGGTGATTCCATTGGGACCAACAAATGAGCAGGTTTTATACCGATTTACAAAAGTAGGTCCTACAGAATTTGAAAAAGAAGAATTTGGAGCCTATAAATTTGTTCCGATGCTTGGGAATACAAATCAATAGAACGGAATTGGTAGACGAGCTGGTCTCAAACACCAGTTCTTTGTGAGAAGCAATCTTATCAATAGAAACTGACTTTTGTCCGTTTTTTTAAAATAAAATTCATTTGGATTTAATCAAAATTTAAAATCTTTTAACTCCGTTTCGGAATGAAAATTGATGGAATTAAAACCCTCAGTATACAATCACCATCACAGAAAATAAATAGATCTTGAATCAAACATTCAGATGAAAAGAAATAATTTTTTTAATATTAAAGTTCAATAACCTTACTTTTTGCGAGTGAGGTTTTTTTATTTAAAATCATTAAACAACAGTACAATGAAAGTTTTTATCAATAAAAGAATTCCCGAAACAGGAATTGAAATGCTGGAAGAAGCAGGGCTGGAACTTATATTTCCGGAAAAGGAAAACCTTTCTTATGAAGAATGGATTCATTACTGTAAACATACAGATGCCATCCTGAATGTAGGCGGAGATTTCAAATATGATAAGAATTTTTTTGATACCTGCCCGAATGTCAAAGCCATTGCTTTATACTCTGTAGGGTTTGATCATGTTGACATTAAAGAAGCTACTCAAAGAAATATTCCGGTAGGGAATACTCCGGATGTTTTGAGCAGGGCTACTTCGGATGTTGCTTTTTTATTGATGCAGTCTGTTGCCAGAAGAGCGAGCTATAATTTTCAGAAAGTAAAAGATGACAATTGGGGAGCATTTGATCCTTTACATGCTTTGGGACAGGAGCTGTACGGAAAAACACTGGGGATTTTCGGATTAGGTCGTATCGGTTATGAAATGGCTGAAAAATCAAAAAAGGCTTTTGGAATGAATATCATTTACCACAACCGTCGTCAAAATGAAGAAGCAGAAAACGAGTTGGGAGCAACTTATGTTTCTTTCGAAGAACTGATTCAGAGATCAGATGTATTGAGTGTACATGCTAATTTCACTCCGGAGCAGAAAGAGTTATTCAATGAGTCCATATTTGAGCAGATGAAACCGAATGCTATTTTCATTAATACAGCAAGAGGAGGTTTTCACAACCAAAAAGATCTGTATCAGGCACTCGTTGACAAGAAAATCTGGGGAGCAGGTCTGGATGTTACCAATCCTGAACCGATGTCTGCAGATGATCCTATTCTGGGACTTTCAAGTGTCTGTATTCTGCCACATATAGGTTCTGCGACTGTAGAAGCCCGAAATGGAATGGCCCGACTGGCCGCAGGAAATATTATCGCTTTTTCAAAAAATGAGAAAATGCCCAATTGTGCAAATCCTGACGTTTATTCTCATCAATCATCATAACTTGGAATTATTTTTGTTCTGATTACATAAACCTAAAATCTTAAATACTATGGCACCAGAGAAAAATATTAATGAGCAAAACAAGAGGTTAGAACAGATGGATTATAACCCCAACGAAGACATATTTAAGAGAGAAAGACATATTTCGCTTGATGGAGACGGAAATCCTATTCTGGATGAAGATTTTGACGATGATAAAATTGATAAAGGCTTAGATATTCCAGGCGCTGAGGACGATGATGAAATGGAAGAAATAGGAGAGGAAGATGAAGAAAACAACTACTGGAGTCTCAGCGATAATGAAGATGACCATGAAGAAGAAAACGATGATGTTTTAACCTAAACTTTAACGATACAAAAACCAGCCTTATTGAATTTCAGTAAGGTTTTTTTATGTTAAATAACAACTAATATGGGTAAGGGCAATTCCCCTCCCTTGGAGGGGTGGATTCAAAAATCAAAGAATTTTTGAAGACGGGGTGGTTCCATAATGCAGCACAATAAAATCCTCCAATTCCTTCATCACCCAACTCAAATTATTCCTCACATCAAAATCACTGATTCTAAAAACCAGCAACCCCAAAGATTCAAGATATTCCTCTCTTATCCCATCATAAATCTGTTTTTCGTCATGGCTCGAACCATCTATTTCTATAATAAGTCCAAGAGTTTTCACATAGAAATCAACGATATAATTTCCGATAATCCTTTGTCTGTCAAAATCAAGGGTATAGAATTTCTTTGCACGGACTTTCTTCCAGAATATCACTTCACCCAAAATCCGGGCTTTGCGCTTTTCTTTTAATAATACTTTTAAATAGGGATTATAGGGTAGGTTCTCAACGAAATTCCTGCGGATCGGAATTCCGTTGATGATGGCGAGGATTTCTTTCATGACTGTGTTTTTAACCACCCCGTCTTTCAAAGTTATTAACTTTAAAATCCACCCCTCCGAGGGAGGGGAATTGAGGTGCATTCATTCAAATATAGTATTTAATATCAAATGGTGGCCGGTTTACAACTTTTATAACTTTGCTTAAACCTTAAACCTTAAACCTTAAACCTTAAACCTTAAACCTTAAACCTTAAACCTTAAACTTTAAACCATTCTTCCCTTGCCTATATTTCCTATTTTGAATATCTTTAAAACTTCAAACATTGTTTAAAACATAGACCTTTAAATAGCAATATGACATTCCAAGAACAGATACAGCAGGGGATTCCTAATCAACTGCCGCAACCAAAACCATACGAGATCAATATCAACCATGCTCCGAAGCGTAAAGAAATTTTAGGAGAAGAAGAGAAAAAACTGGCATTAAAGAATGCTTTACGTTATTTTGACCCTCAGTTCCATGCAGAACTGATTCCTGAATTTAAGCAGGAACTGGAAGATTACGGAAGAATTTACATGTATCGTTTCCGTCCGGATTATGAAATGAAGGCGAGACCTATCACAGACTATCCCGGAAAATCTGAGCAGGCGAAAGCGATCATGCTGATGATTCAGAATAACCTGGATTATGCGGTGGCGCAGCACCCTCATGAATTGATTACTTATGGTGGAAACGGAGCCGTATTCTCCAACTGGGCACAGTATCTGTTGACGATGAAGTATCTGTCAGAAATGAATAATGATCAGACATTGGTGATGTATTCAGGGCATCCGATGGGATTGTTCCCGTCTCATAAAGATGCACCAAGAGTGGTTGTAACAAATGGGATGATGATTCCAAATTATTCAAAACCGGATGATTGGGAGAAATTCAATGCATTAGGTGTTACTCAGTATGGGCAAATGACGGCAGGAAGTTATATGTATATTGGCCCTCAGGGGATTGTTCATGGAACAACGATTACTGTGTTAAATGCTTTCAGAAAAATCAAAAAAGAACCGAAAGGAGGACTTTTCGTTACTTCAGGATTAGGAGGAATGAGTGGAGCTCAGCCAAAAGCAGGTAACATTGCTGGTTGCGTTACCGTATGTGCAGAAGTGAATCCGAAGATCACAAAAATCCGTCACGATCAGAAATGGGTGAATGAAATTCATGAAGATCTTGATGCATTGGTAAAAAGAGTAAGAGAAGCACAGGCTAACAAAGAAACCGTGTCTTTGGCTTATCTTGGAAATATTGTGGAAGTTTGGGAGAAATTTGATCAGGAAGGTGTAAGAATTGATATCGGATCAGATCAGACTTCCCTTCACAATCCTTGGGCGGGTGGTTACTATCCTGCAGGACAAAGCTTTGAAGAGTCTAATACCATGATGGCTGAAAACCCTGAGTTATTCAAAGAAAAAGTTCAGGAAACGTTGAGAAGACACGCAGCAGCCATCAATAAGCATACCGCAAAAGGAACGTATTTCTTCGATTATGGAAATGCCTTTTTATTGGAAGCTTCCAGAGCGGGAGCTGATGTAATGGCAGAAAATCCAACATTGGGAAGAGAATTCAAATATCCGAGCTATGTACAGGATATTATGGGACCTATGTGTTTTGATTATGGTTTCGGACCGTTCCGTTGGGTGTGTTCCAGTGGAAATCCGGAAGATCTGCAGAAAACGGATGATATTGCATGTGCAGTATTGGAGGAAATGGTTA
This sequence comes from Chryseobacterium sp. KCF3-3, assembly GCF_045865955.1. Taxonomy (NCBI): domain Bacteria; kingdom Pseudomonadati; phylum Bacteroidota; class Flavobacteriia; order Flavobacteriales; family Weeksellaceae; genus Chryseobacterium; species Chryseobacterium sp. KCF3-3. The sequence continues at coordinate 5,294,573 of NZ_AP035792.1, read as the reverse complement.
AAAACTCTCCGGAAGAAATCCAGCAGCAAATGAAAGACAATATCCAATGGATCAAAGGAGCACAGGAAAATAAACTGGTAGTTGGTTCTCAGGCGAGAATCCTTTATGCAGATGCAGAAGGAAGAATGAAAATTGCTGAAGCCTTCAACAAAGCCATTAAAAATGGGGAAATAGGACCCGTTGTATTGGGTAGAGACCATCACGATGTTTCAGGAACAGATTCTCCTTACAGAGAGACTTCCAATATTTATGACGGATCAAGATTTACAGCCGATATGGCTATTCACAATGTGATTGGAGACAGTTTCCGTGGAGCTACATGGGTTTCTATTCACAATGGTGGTGGAGTAGGCTGGGGAGAAGTAATCAACGGAGGTTTCGGAATGCTTCTTGACGGAAGCGATGATGCCGACAGAAGGCTGAAATCTATGCTTTTCTGGGATGTAAACAACGGAATCTCAAGAAGAAGCTGGGCAAGAAATGAAGGCGCTATTTTCGCCATTAAAAGAGCGATGGAAGTAGAACCAAACTTAAAAGTAACACTTCCGAACCTTGTAGACGAAAACTTATTGTAATATAAAATTCAGCATTGGCAACGATCAACAAAAAACTGTTTTCACATCTGAACGTAGAGGATAGTGATCCTGTATGGGAGAAGTTTGCTGAGGTTGAATTTTCAAAGAAAAACATATTTACTGACAACAAAGCCTATCTTGTAGAAGATGGGCTTGTCCGTAAATACTACATCAACAACACCTCAGATATTGATACCGAAATCTGTGCAGAATTCTACTTTCCCGGCGATATTTTCACTGTTGAAGGAAAAAGCTCAGACACTGTTTACGAGTCTATCAATAAAGGACTGGCATGGGAAATCACTCTGGATGAGGTGAAAAACCTGTTTGCTGTAAATCCACACTGTCGTTTCGTACAGAACTACTATCTGAGCAGAAAGCTCAATGCTGCAATGAAAAGAGAAATGCTCCTGCTGAAAAATACTCCACAGGATCTCTATGAATATCTCCTGAAGAACAAACCTCATTACATTCAGAATATTCCTCTGAAATACCTTGCTTCCTATATTGGCATTACGCCTATTTCCTTGAGCAGGATCAGGAAGAGAATTTTGTAAGCTAGAAGCTGGATGAGGGGAGCTGGAAGTTGCTCTCAGTCTTCAGATTTTCTGTAGGTTTTAATAATTAATTGGGAAAATTATTGCAAATAAAAAAGAGGAATAGTTGTTCTATCACCTCAATAACTTCCATCCCCCAGCTCCCAATCTCAAAACATCCTCATTTATTATCTTTTGTTTATTGTCTCGCCTTCCGTAAGTCTCTTCCTTTGTTAAAAAAGAATATGGAAATACAAAAATTAAACTGGGCAGGCATTCGCATCAATTCTCACAACAAAACCATCTTAATAGACGCTGTAGAAGATTTCTCTTATTACAAACCTGTTTTGGGTGATGCAGTAGAGAATCTGATAGAATTTTCAGATCGTGTACAGGCAGATTATATTCTGTTTACTCATATGCATCTCGATCATTTTGATAAAGGAGTCATCCGAAAATGTTTAAAGAAAGACGGAAAACTGATTGTCTACGCAGGACTAGAAGCTGCGGTGAGAAAACTGATAAATAATGTAGAAATGATCGTCCTGAATCTTAATGAAACCTTTACAGAAAACAATATAACCTTCAAACCGGTATTTGCGATGGATGGAGTGGGAGAAATACAGTCTTCATGGATTGTAGATGATGGAACTACCAAGATATTTCATGGAGGAGATACCATCTGGCACAACCAATTCTGGAAGCTTGGAAAAGAAAATCCAAATATAGATTATGCCTTCTTACCGGTAAATGGAGTAGTGGTCAACTTTGAAATCATTGGATTAGAATACAGTCCCGTTCCAGCTTCCCTCAATCTGAAAGAAGCCTTTGCGGCGGCCCATCTTCTGCATGCCAAAAAGCTGGTGCCGATCCATTACGGATTGTTTGCGCATGAGAAATGCTACATCCCTCAGGTGTTTGATGATCAGGATTTGAAAAACATTTCAGAGGAAGTAGGACAGGAGTTTATGATTTTGAAAGATGGTGCGATACTGGTAGAATCTTAACTGGTATTCATAAGGAAAACTGTCATTCTGAGTGAAATGCAATGGAGTGAAGAATCTCAACATCAATAGGAACGGGCTTTAGCCCGTTTTTCTTTTGAGTATAATGCAATTGGATTTAGGTGAAATTTAAAATTAAGTTTTGGCTAAAGCCTTTTGTATTTTTATTTTTATATCGGGCTAAAGCCCGATGCTATTGATGCTCTCTCTCAATTTATTAAAATGAACTTCAATTGTTATTTCATAATAATGTGAGCGTCACTGGAAGATTCTAGATTCCACGCTCCACTTCTGAACTTTGTTCGCACACCTTCGACCTGTGCTCTGAATGACAAATGTTGTGCATATTTAATTCTTACAATTAGCGTAGAACTCTTCGCTCTTTTTGTCATTCCGCAAGAATCTCAACAATGATTAAATGGTTTTCCGGCAAAACAATTACAACATAATTATTTTAACCAAAAAAAATTAATAGTAATTCCAACCTTTTCTTGTATCACTGCATCTTTATAATAAAAGAACCCTATGAAAATAACCATACCCAAACCCTGTTATGAAAACTGGAACGCTATGACACCAGATGAGAAGGGAAGATTTTGCGCAGTCTGTTCCAAAACGGTGAGAGATTTCAGAAGAGCTCCGGATGATGAGATTATAGAGGTTTTTGCAAAAGCATCGGATGAGATTTGCGGTAGTTTTCTTACTTCACAACTCAACAGAGATTTGCATTACTCTTATATTAATGCTCTTTTTGTGAAATTTGCGGTAGGCTTTATGCTGACAACAGGAGGTATTGTAAGTGTGAATGCACAGCAAAAGACAGCCAGTGATACTTTAAAAACTGAAGACATTAAGGAAATTACCCTTACTGAATTTGGAACTTATAAAGACAGAAAATTACTCGGATCAGTTTCTGTAGTACCTGCTGATGCTATAGCCTGCAAAGAGAAGAAAAGTAAAACATCTGTCCCCAATTTAGCACAATTATTGACTACGCAGGTATCATCCAATGTTGTTCAAAGTATAAGTGCAGTACGCATTGGTGGGGTACCTTCAAGCAAAGCGAGACCTTATAATCCGCTGTATATTGTAGATGGAAAGATCAGTGATTATGAAAAAGTAAAAGCTCTGGATCCTAATCTGATAAAAACGATGAATGTTCTGAAAAGAACTTCTGCTGTAGTAAAGTATGGCGAAAAAGTAAAAGGCGGAGTAATAGTAATTACTACAAAAAAGCAAAGTAAAAAAGAATAAAATTTAAACATAAATTAAGACTTTTTATTTTCCCACAACTTTCACAGATTTCACAGATCTATCCACAAACATCTGCTTGATTTGCCCAATCTGCGAGAGAACATTGAGATTGCTTCACCTTCGGTTCGCAATGACAGTGGTAGTGCGAAATTTTATCGGAGATAAAATCTTTGCGCCTTAAAATAGAAAGTTTTTACTATCATTTTGCGTCTTTGCGTTTCCCAATAACAATAAAAAACTCAGCATGTAGCTGAGTTTTATTTTTTGAACCATTAAGAGTATTGAAGTTGCTAAGGTAAGTTAAGGGAAACATCAAAGATGTTTTTAAGTTAAGCGCATAACTTTAATATTCTTAATTATTTTCCCGCAGATTTCACATATTTCGCAGATCTTTTTCCTATTTATCTGCTTAATCTGCGAGAGAACATTGAGATTGCTTCACCTTCGGTTCGCAATGACAGTGGTAGTGCGAAATTTTATCGGAGATAAAATCTTTGCGCCTTAAAATAGAAAGTTTTTACTATCATTTTGCGCCGTTGCGTTTCCCAACAACAATAAAAAACTCAGCATGTAGCTGAGTTTTATTTTTTGAACCATTAAGAGTATTGAAGTTGTCAAGGTAAGTTAAAGGAAACATCAAAGATGTTTTTAAGTTAAGCGCATAACTTTAATATTCTTAATTATTTTCCCGCAGATTTCACAGATTTCGCAGATCTTTTTCCTATTTATCTGCTTAATCTGCGAGAGAACATTGAGATTGCTTCACCTTCGGTTCGCAATGACAGTGGTAGTGCGAAATTTTATCGGAGATAAAATCTTTGCGCCTTAAAATAGAAAGTTTTTACTATCATTTTGCGTCTTTGCGTTTCCCAACAACAATAAAAAACTCAGCATGTAGCTGAGTTTTATTTTTTGAACCATTAAGAGTATTGAAGTTGCTAAGGTAAGTTAAGGGAAACATCGAAGATGTTTTTAAGCTGCGCATTTCATCTTAATATTCTTAACTATTTAATTTTTCTTAATGGTTTAATGTAATTTATTATTTCACAGCCGCAATAGCTGCTTCATAATTCGGTTCTTGAGCGATATCAGGTACCTGTTCCTCATAGATGATCTTTCCTGAAGGATCTATCACCACAACGGCTCTGCTCAGGAGACCTTTCATGGCAGAATCTACCAATTCTACACCATAGTTCCATCCGAAATCGGAACGGAAATCGGAAAGCATCACTACATTTTTAATTCCTTCCGCTCCACAGAATCTTTTCTGAGCAAAAGGCAGATCTTTGGAAATACAAAGTACTACCGTATTGGGAAGATTTCCTGCTTCTTCATTGAAATGATGTACAGAAGCAGAACAAACACCAGTGTCTACACTCGGGAAGATATTCAGAATAACGTATCTTCCTTTGAAAGAATCCAACGTCTGGTCATTCATATTGACATCTGTAAGGGTAAACTTAGGAGCTGGTTTATTCAGTGCTGGTAATTTGGCATAAGTATGAACTTCTTTCCCGCCCATTAAAACCGTATTTGTAGCTTTAGATTTTTGAGCAAAGCCCACCACAGAGAAGAATAGCAGTGCGCCGCAAACTAATTTTGAAAACATGAAATTTATTTTTAAGCTAAATTATTCTTTTTTTAGGAGCTAAGATTAATTTTAATTCAAATAGATCGAATCTATTATCAGATTATTTTTTTCAACACATTTTACCTCTACCTTTATGTTATAAAAATGTAATAGTTTCAAAGGTGTCATTCTGAATGAAATAAAATGTAATGAAGAATCTCATATAAAAATCAATAAAGATTTTTCCTTCGTCAGAATGACAAAAGTCAAATAATTTAAATTTTGAGACAATCTCAATCTTATCACATAAAAAAATAGAAAGATTTATGAGTTCAGAAAATATCGCATCATTCCATCACATTTTTAAAGGAGAAAACGAAATTCCGGAAGAATATAAAGTTCCGGTCATCCATCAGAGAACTTATCTTTTGAATGGAGAACTGGTAGAGTGGAATGGTGATGTCACCGAAATTTATTCCCCGGTATGCATCCCCACAGAAAACGGATTGGAAAGAAAACTTCTGGGAAGTATTCCGAATATTGGTCCGAACGAGGCTATGGAAGTTCTCGAAGCCTGTGTAAAAGCCTATGATAATGGGCTGGGTGAGTGGCCGACAATGTCTGTGGAAGGACGAATCAAATGCATGCAGAAATTCGTGTACCTGATGATCCAGCAAAGAGATCTGATCATTAAATTACTGATGTGGGAAATCGGAAAAACACTGGCAGATTCTACCAAAGAATTTGACCGTACTGTGGATTATATCAATCAGACCATTGATGCTTTGAAAGATCTTGACAGAGAATCTTCCCGCTTTCAACAGGCAGAAGGAACAATAGCACAGATCAGAAGAGCACCACTTGGAGTCGTTTTAAGTATGGGACCTTTCAATTATCCGCTGAATGAAATTTTTACCACATTGATCCCTGCTCTGATCATGGGAAATACCATCCTTTTTAAACTGCCGAAACATGGTGTCCTTGCCCATTATCCTTTATTAAACGCTTTCAAAGAAGCCTTCCCGAAAGGAACAGTGAATACATTATATGGAAAAGGATCAGAAATTATCACTCCCATTATGGAAAGCGGAAAAGTGAATGTGCTTGCTTTTATCGGTTCCAGTAAAGTGGCGAACGGACTGAAAAAACTACACCCGAAAGTAAACCGTTTAAGAGCCATCCTAAGTCTGGATGCTAAAAACGCAGCCATTGTTACCAAAAATGCAAATCTTGATGTGGCAGTGAGTGAATGTATTTTGGGTGCGCTTTCTTTCAATGGACAACGATGTACGGCATTGAAGCTGATATTCGTTCAGAAAGAAGTGGCATTGGAGTTTACAGAGAAATTAAGTGCAGCAGTTTCTGCTTTGAAGGCTGGACTGCCATGGGAAAAAGATGTGAAAGTAACTCCACTTCCGGAGGTCAATAAACCCGCTTATCTGAAAGAATGTATTGATGACGCTTTACAGAAAGGAGCTGCAGTACTGAATAAAGATGGAGGCTATACAGATGAATCTTTTGTTTTCCCGGCAGTAGTATATCCTGTAAACAGTGATATGAAGCTTTATCATGAAGAACAGTTTGGTCCTGTGATTCCTGTTGTTCCGTTCGAAGATATAGAGGAACCTATAGAGTATCAGGTAAATGCTTCACATGGGATGCAGGTAAGTATTTTCAGTGAAGATCCTCATGAAGTAGCGAGACTGATTGATCCGTTTGTAAACCTTGTAAGCCGTGTCAATATCAACTGTCAGGCACAGCGAGGTCCTGATGTTTTTCCATTTACCGGAAGAAAAGACAGTGCAGAAGGAACACTTTCCGTTTTTGATGCGCTCCGCTCATTCTCCATCCGGTCTCTGGTGGCTGCAAAACTGACAGATTCCAACAAAGAACTACTGAATACTATTGTCAGAGAACATGATTCTAACTTTTTAAGCACAGATTATATTTTCTGATTCTGCCTGATATTGCATTTAACATAAAATAAAAATCCTCAATAAACACCTTAGTTTGTTGAGGATTTTTTTAACTTAATGCCGGAAATTATAGTTTTGTGTTATAATAAGATGGTGTTTTTTAGAAATATCATCTAAGGATCAGTGTGTAAATCATGTCTTCACCCGAAAAAGAATTTTTAGAGAAAATTGAAAAACACAAAGGTGTTGTTTTCAAGATCTCTAAAATGTATATGGATAATAAGGACGATCAGAATGACCTCTATCAGGAGATCATTTATCAGGCCTGGAAATCATATGGTGATTTTCAAAAGAGGAGTGATTTCTCAACATGGCTGTACAGAACTGCGCTCAACACAGCAATTGTTTTTTTGCGAAGTGAAAAAAAACGTAGTTTTATACAGAATCAGAATGTAGATGGGCTGAGTGCCCGCCAGGAACCTTATAATGATACGGATGATATGAATATGAAGCGGATGTATGAAGCTATCCATCAGCTAAGTCCCATTGATAAAGCCCTTATATTCTTCTTTTTAGAGGGTTTTTCCGGAAAAGAGATTGCCGTACAGCTGGGAATTACAGAAGTGAATACACGGGTAAAGCTGAAGAGGGCAAAAGAAAAGCTGAAAGAGATCATCATCAGGCAGGGTACAGGTTCCTATTAAAAATAACACTATGGACTTAGAAAATTTTAAAGAAATTTGGAATAAAGATACAGGACAGGAATCTCCTGAAATTTCTCTGGAAAAACAGAAGGAAATACATTCTCCACTACAGATGCTGAAAGTGAATATGGAAACTGAATTCTGGCTGATGATTGTTACATTGCCTTTGCTTTTAACAGGTTTTCCTTTTGCTTCTACTGATTCTAATATTAAAACGATATCAGCATTTGTCACCATCCTGACCGTTGCGATTATTGTTTATTTTTATTCCCGCTTCCTGAAAGTGTATAAACTGCTCAGAAAAAACAGTATCAATACAAATTATGATTTGTTTAATCTCAAAACGCAGCTTCTCATATCGAAACAAATTTATATTTCCTACTATATTGCTTATATCCCGCTTGGATTTCTTTTATCTCTGATTCAGATTAATTTTCATTTTGACAGGGAATATAACCTGGCTATTTTCGGGATCAGTCTTTTGATTACCCTTTTGTTGATTGCTTTTATTATCAAATACTGGATCTACTATATGTACGGAAGATACATTGATGATGTAGTACGTTTGGTAGACGAACTTAATGAAATTGAAGTAAGCTCAAGAAATGAAAAGAGAACAACATGGTTTGAACGTTCACAGAGATTTTTAATGAATAAAATGGGTATTAAAGGCAATATCCTGAATACTGTTATTTGGTTTGTATCCATGTACTTTATTATTATTTTATTTTTAACAGTTGTCCTTCTGATCATTATTATTGTAGGAGCAAAACTTGATTTTCTGGATATCGGATCATTGCAGAGGGCTTTAAATAAACTGAATTAGAAATTACGCTATCTTCTGTAAAATTTCTATCTTTAGAAAATTGAGTTGTAAAAAAATATCACATGGATGATTTTAAAAATCAGGTGTATTCTATAGAAGAATTTCTGGAACTGGTAAAGACTAAACAGGATAGGAAAGTATCCTTTGACCCGGAATATAATTATGCAGTCTATTCTTCAACAGATGAGTTTAAACCCGAAATGAAAGTTTTTATCGGAGATCCTCTGGATATTGGTGAGCATGATAATGAAATCTTGCCAGATTTTGTTTTTCATAACAAGCTTCATTATATGTGTTCAGATGAAAATATTCAGGATGTGGTGGATCTTGCTTTCAGACAGCGTGCTGATATTAGCTCTTCTCAGCTTATTACTGCTCTGAACCATTATCTTGAAAAAGATGATTTCTTAGATTTTAAATAATAAAAGAATTAAATACTTAAATAAATAACCTGATGTGAAAAAATATCAGGTTATTGTTTTTTTTGGATGTAACATTTTTACTTTTTTTCTACTAACTAGTCAGGTCAAAAAAAATTATTTCGACTCGTACTATTCTGAGGAAATAGTAAAAAGCTTAAAAAACACACAATGAGACCTGACAGTATTTTTCTGTCAGGTTTTTTATTTCTTTTGTAAAAATCTGTAACAATTTTTTTAAACGAAAACTAACTCTATAGAGTAAATGCCCATGACCTCATTAGAACAAGAGTTTATAAGTCAAATTGAACAGCATAAAGGAATTCTATTTAAGATTTCTAAAATGTACATGACTGAAAAAGATGACCGTGATGATCTTTTTCAGGAGATCACCTATCAGCTCTGGAAAGCATTTCCTGGTTTCAGAGGCGAAAGTGAATTTTCTACATGGCTATACAGAATTGCTTTGAATACGTCCATTATTTTCCTGAAATCAGAAAAGAGAAGAAGTTTTATTGGCCATGAAGATTTTTCTAATCAGATTATTATCCAGGAAGATTATGATGATCGTAAAGAAGAACGTCTGGCTGAAATGTATAAAGCTATCCATCAGCTTAATCCTATTGACAAGGCCTTTATATTCTATTATCTGGAAGATTTTTCTGGAAAGCAGATTGCCGAACAGATGGGAATCTCAGAAGGCAATGCAAGAGTGAAAATGAACCGGGCCAAAAATAAACTTAAAGATATCTTAAGCCAAATAAAAACCAACCAACATTAAAATCAGTAATCCAATGAATATCGATGAATTGAAAAATACCTGGAACGAAGATATTGTGGAGGAAACTCCCGAAATAAGCATAGAACAGAGAAATAAACTGAATCTTCCCCTTGAAAAAATACGCAAAAATATGCGTGTGGAATTCTGGTGGATGATAGGAATCTTTGTCTTCGCTTTTCTGGTGTGCGCTGTATGCAGACCATTCAAACTTCAATTGTACATCACGGTATTAATTGCTTCCATGCTTTTGGTTACCGTTTTCTTTTTCAGTAAGTTCTTTAAACTGTATAATGAAATCAGTAACCCTGTACCCAAGACTTATGATTCTCTGAAAGATCTTGTGATGCAGCTCAATCTTAATAAACAGTATTATCTCTCATATTATATCAGTTTTGCCCCGTTTCTTGTATGTGAGATCCTTATTGTCCTGGAGTTTATCCCGTGGCCAAAACCTCTTAGTGAATTGAAGATTGCGGTGATCTTAATTAGTACAGTAACCGTAGGATTATTTTTGCTTTATATTATGGGAAGATTTTGGTATCAACGCTACTATGGAAGATATATCCAATATATTGAAGATCTTTTGGAAGAATTAAAAAGATAAAAAAGAGTTCGGCGGGCTGAAAGCCCGCCGAACCTATATTCATTATTGTCCTTTATGTTCTTTTTCTTTGGCAATTTCGTTTTTTATCCAATCCAGCTGTGGATCTTTTTTGTCAATAATATCCTGCATATTTTCAGTAACAGTCACATCAGGAACAACCCCTTTCCGTGAGTCTGAAAAACTGATATTAGGCTGTACCAAAAGTAGTCCTATGGGAAATCTGATTTCAGAATTAGGAAGCTTTTGGTAGGAATAAAAACCGGCAACAGTTCCATCATTGGCACCACCTGTTTCTTCTCCCACAAGCGTTGCTCTTTTATCATTTTTAAGTTTGGCGGTAATAATAGAAGATGCCGAGAAACTTCCTCCGTTAATCAGTACAAAAACTTTTCCGTGGAAAGCATCCTTTTTAGGCTTTGTAGGTTTGTCAGCCTTCATTTTGTAGAATACCTTTCCGTCTTTTTTATAGGTACTGAAAGTCTGTGCAAAAAAATAACTCGGATAGGCGATACTTTTAAGAGCATATTCTAAAGGAGTACTTTTTCTGAAATAATTGGTGCGTAAAGGAGCATTCCTTGAAGTTAGCTGAGACGGTTTTATCAGGGTAAACGGAGTATCCGCTAAATACGAATACAGATTATTGATTTCATACAGTGAACCGCCGTAGTTATTTCTGACATCGATGATAAGATAGGGAGACTTTGCATCATTGATCTTGGCAAAAGTCTTCTTATAAAACTCATCCGAATAATCTCTGGAAAAGCTTTTCACCTTAATATAAGCTATAGTACTGTCTTTGTCCAGAAACTTGAAGCTTCTGTTATATGAATTACTGGAAGCCACATAATCGTTCAGTTTCTTTTCCGGAGTCTTTTTCTGCATTTCCTTATCCTTTTCAAGATCAGTATCAGATTTTGTTTCTCGGGTTAAGGTATATGTCTTTTTTTCTCCTTTATAGAGGGTTTCAAGAGTCGCTTTGCTGCCAAATCCATTTTCGGCAGTGTAAAAATTAAAGAACAGATCTTTTAAAAAATATGGGTGGAAAGTGGTATTATCCCCATCACTGCTGATCAGGCTTCTGTATTTCTTGATATAATCGGAAACAGGAACATGATTGATGGATAAAATTTCAGTTCCGGGTTGTATGTGTTCAATAGAATCCCTGTTCTGAATAATATACATCTGATCTCCCGAAATATAATATTCAAAACGACTGAACATTCCTTTCTGATGTTCCAGTCTTTTTATTTCACTTTTAGTAAATTTCTTTCTGGGAATTCTCAATGAAAGATGCCCTTCTCTAATTCCTGCAATAACAGGTTGAAGCTTGAAATAAAACTGAAGAGGAGTAAGAGGTTCGGTGATGGTCTGTTTAAGGCTGTCAAATTTACGTTCCAGCTCCTTCTTGGGAATGTACCAGTATAATTGTGGATGCATTTGCTGTAATTTTGAATACGCAAAATCCACATCTTCTTTCAGTTGCTCCGGTGGAATACATGAGGCCCGCTGTTCGTTGTGTTTTTTTATAGAGGCACAAGACGAAAAAATAGCGAGAAGAAATATTACCGAATAATTTTTCAATGTATCTGAGTTTTTTTAGGGTGCTAAAATAGAAAGTTTAAAATTAATCCTGATGTAAATGAATAATAAATTTTTAAAAATACATGATAAATTTAGTTAAAAAATGTAGTAAAATGGAATATATTTTCATTTAAAAACAAAAGTCAATACATTTGATATTTATTTTGTGCAGATGATTTACTGGATTATTACGAGCGTGGCTGTTTTGACGGTTACTTTTTTTATAGTGATCAATATGAAGGCGTTTGGTGGAGTGCCAAAAGGGAAGAGGCTGAAGCGTATCAGACAGTCGAAACTTTATAAAAAGAAACAGTTCCGGAATATCAGTCACACTCCTTCCATTACAGAAGGCTACAAGATGTGGAAAGTAACCTACGATTTCCTTTTAGGGAAAAAAGACCCGTTGCTGAAACCTTTAAACGAAATACCTTCTATTCGTACCAATTTGAAAAATATAGGTAAGAATGAGGATGTATTTATCTGGCTGGGGCATTCATCTTATTACTTGCAGACAGATGGAGTTTCCTTTTTAATAGATCCTGTTCTGAGCCTGTATGGATCACCTTTCAAATACTTTAATAAAGCTTTCAAAGGTTCAGATATTTTTAAACCTGAAGATATTCCATGTATAGATTATTTGGTCATCACCCATGATCATTTCGACCACCTGGATTATCCAACTGTAAAATCTATCGAAGAAAGAACAGGAATGGCCATTATTCCTTTGGGAGTAGGTGCGCATCTGGAAAGATGGGGCTATCCTGAGACTAAACTTATTGAAGAAGAATGGGGAACAGAAGTCGTTCTGAAAAATGATATAAAAGTTGCTTTCACTCCTGCCAGACATTTTTCCGGCAGAAGGGTAAGGCAGAATGATACTCTTTGGAGTTCCTATGTTCTGATAACACCTACAAAAAGAATTTTCTTAGGTGGAGATAGCGGCTATGATTCCCATTTTAAAATAATAGGAGAGCAATATGGTCCTTTCGATTATGCTGTTCTTGAAAACGGTCAGTATGGAGAAGCATGGAGATATATTCATACATTGCCGGAAGATGTTATTCAGGCTGGTATTGATCTGAAAGCAGAGCATATTCTTCCTGTTCATGCTGCAAAATTTGCATTAGCACTTCATCCATGGAATGAACCTTTGCAAAAGATAACGGCTCTGGGAAAAGAAAAAAATAGGAGCATCCTCACTCCGATAATCGGCGAGGTAGTACATCTGAATCAGTCAGAACAGCAATTTACAGCCTGGTGGGAAAGCTGATCAGGCATGCCAGATTTCTTTATATCTTGCGGGGTGATTTTCAAACTGTTGTCTTACAAAATCACATTCCGGGTCTACAAGCAAATCTTTTTCTTCTGCGTAGCGTACCAGTTCATCCAGCAATAGTTTGGCATATCCTTTTCCCTCACGCTCTTCGTCAAGTTTCGTATAATATACAATAAGCAGTCTTCCGTCAACCTCTATGGACATATAACCTGCCTTTTTCCCATCGATAAGTAGCTGCAATTCATCCTGATATTGAGATACCTGAAACTTTATATTTTCCATGACAATGTAAGATTTGGTTGATTAAAAATAATTTGAGAAGATTTCTTTAAAAACATTCTCTCCATTAAAATTACGAAATTAAATCATATGAAATAATAGTTTTCAGGAATCTTAACGAATTTTATAACATAAATGGTAAAAAGATAAAAGATAAAAGATAAAAGATAAAAGATAAAAGATGTTGTTGTAAAATTCAATAGAGGTGGGTTTTAACCCGCCTAACAATAAAATATCGATCCATTGGCTTTAGCCAAAACTTAAAAAATAAATTTTAAGCCTCCAGATCTAAACCTTCAATCCATTGATTATGAATGTTGTTTTCACTTTCATTTTCTAATAAAAACTCATCACTTTTTAACTCTATTTTAAACTCATCAACATTCAATAATTTGATGAAAGAAGAGAAAATATTTCAAAGATAATCAGTTGTTTGTAGTTTTTCTTAACAAATATTAGTATTTATAATTAAGAATTGGCACTTTAATTGACTATCACTTGATAATTATTTTTAAAGTGGAATGAAATGAAAAAGTTAATATTAACAGCATTATTGGTTGGGACATTCAGTTTGAGTTATGCCCAGTCAGATTATTATAATGACTACAGAAGGAGTATTTCAGATATCAACTGGCAAAGGGTAATTACTGATCTTGTGCTTTCAACAACGCAGGCCAATCAAATCTATGTATTGAATGACAGATACCATGATTATGATACATGGAACAGAGTGTATGTAGTAGAACCGGGAAGATGGAGAAACGACCGTTATTCAGAGCTGGAAAGAATTCTGGGGAGAGAAAAGTATATCATCTTTAAAAAGAAATACTACAGAGGACAAAACCCTGTAATGGTTTACGGAAGAAACAAAAACGATTATAAAAAATACCGTAAACAACAGGAAAAGTATTATAAAAATCAGGAGAAATACTACAAAAAACAAAATAAACATCATGGTCACGGACATGATGATGATTGGGACTAAAATATTATCAACTCAATATTCACTTTTAAATGGCTGGCAGCATTGTCAGCCATTTAATTTTTTAATCCCGTAATTATTATGATTTAATTTGTTTGATTTTTATAACTTTGATCTATGGAATCACACGAATCACTGAATGGCTTTTATGAAAGGAATGCTCCTAATCTGGCATCTCAATGTATTGGAGTGAATAAAATGGGGCACTTCAATGTCTTTTCACGGGAATATTGCTCTCCGCATACTCCTTACAGCAGGAGAGATTATTATAAGATTTCACTCATCATTGGAAAAGGGAAACTTCATTATGCTGATAAATGGATCAAAGTAGATCGTCCCGCCTTATTGTTTTCCAATCCCATTATTCCTTATTCCTGGGAAGCGGATGATGAGGATCAGAAAGGCTGGTTCTGCCTCTTTACAGATCAGTTTCTGCACAATGGAAGCCGTATAGGAAATCTTCAGGATTCTCCGCTGTTCAAAATTGGTGGAACTCCTGTTTTCTTTGTCGATGAAGAACAGCAGAAGATACTTTCTGAGATGTATACCAAAATGATGACGGAGATTCAGTCGGATTATATTCACAAGTATGATATGTTGAGAGCATACCTTCATCTGATGATTCATGAAACAATGAGAATGCAGCCGGCAGAAAGCTTTGAACCTTATCAGAATGCTTCCCAAAGAGTGGCTTCCTTGTTTATGGAACTTCTTGAAAGACAGTTTCCTATTGACAGTCCGGAAGCTTTTTTGAAATTAAAAACTCCCAACGATTATGCTCAGAGTCTTTCTATTCATGTGAATTCTTTAAACCGTTCGGTAAAAGAGATTACAGGGAAAACAACCAGCCAGCAGATTACCGGAAGAATTATTCAGGAAGCCAATGCCTTATTGAAACATACAGACTGGAATATCTCTGAGATTGCTTATGGATTGGGCTTTGAAGAACCTGCTTATTTTACCAATTACTTTAAAAAACAAACCGGAATTACTCCTAATGCCTTAAGAATGGATGTTGTTTGAATTTTATAATTTTTAGTTTGAATTCTATATCGTGGCGGGTTTCCGGATGCTCTAATTTTGTCATATAAAATTAAATCATACCTATCATGAAATTTAAAAAATTAGGAAACACAGAAGAACAGTTATC
This sequence comes from Chryseobacterium sp. KCF3-3, assembly GCF_045865955.1. Classification (NCBI taxonomy): domain Bacteria; kingdom Pseudomonadati; phylum Bacteroidota; class Flavobacteriia; order Flavobacteriales; family Weeksellaceae; genus Chryseobacterium; species Chryseobacterium sp. KCF3-3. The sequence continues at coordinate 5,279,116 of NZ_AP035792.1, read as the reverse complement.
AGCAATCGGTTTAGGATGTATGGGAATGAGCTTTGCTTATGGTCCTACAGACGAGCAGGAAAGTATCAATACCCTGCACAGAGCATTGGACTTAGGGGTTAACTTTTGGGATACAGCAGATATGTATGCCAATGGAGAAAATGAAAAACTGATTTCCAAAGTTTTAGTCCCAAACAGAGATAAGATTTTTATTGCAACCAAATTTGGATTCAGGTTTAAAGATGGTAAAGCAAGTCACAGTGGAGCTCCCGGAACGTATTTCGACGGTTCTCCGGAATGGATCAGAAAGGCCGTAGATCTAAGTCTTCAAAGATTAAAAATAGATACTATTGATTTGTATTATGCCCACAGAGTAGATCCAAATGTGCCCGTAGAAGAAACAGTAGGAGCAATGGCTGAGTTGGTAAAAGCCGGGAAAGTGAAGTATATTGGATTATCTGAAGCTTCAGCAGAATCTATCAGAAAAGCCAACAAAATCCACCCTATTGCAGCATTACAGTCAGAATATTCTATCCTTACCAAAGATGTTGAAAAAGAGATTTTACCAACCATCAGAGAGCTTGGGATTTCCTTAGTGCCTTATTCACCATTGGCAAGAGGACTTTTTACCAATATTTATGAAGTGCAGAATCTTGGAGATGATGACTTTAGAAAATCATTACCACGCTACCAGCAGGAATATCTTGAAAATAATACCAAACTGGCTAATGAGATCAATGAGTTGGCAGCTTCCAAAGGAGTAAAGGGAACTCAGTTGGCATTAGCATGGGTATTGAATCAGGGAGACGATATTATCCCGATTCCTGGAACAAAAAGAATTAAATATCTTGAAGAAAATATTGCAGCTGTCAATATTGAGCTCTCCCAGTCGGATCTGGATACCATTGATGCAATCCTGAAAAAATACCCGAACGTAGGGGAAAGATATACAGAAGGTTCCATGAAATTGGTGAACAACTAAAAACTATTCATATAAAAACTGAGTTCCTGATAATGAAGGAGCTCAGTTTTTTTTGTTTTAAATTTTAAAATGAAAAGCACTCAGCTATGAACAGAAGAGAATTATTAAAGAACGGATTGTTAGCAGGAACATTGAGCATGATTCCTTTTTCCGGCTTAATGGCACAGTCTAAAACAACTGTTGAAAAAACTGGAAATGATCTTTCCGGTTTTAAAAAATTAAAGCTTGGAGAACTGGACCTCTTTGTACTTACAGACGGATATATTCATGAAGAAAATCTGAACTCATTCGCTCCCAGAGGAACTGTTTCAGAATTAAAGTCAATCCTTAAAAACAATTTCAGACCGGAGAATTATATCGATATGGCGATGAATATTCTATTGGTTAAAACGAAAAATAAACTCATTTTATTCGATACCGGAATGGGAATTTTTGCTGATGAAAGAACCGGATTTCTATTAAAAAGTCTCCAAAAAGCAGGATTTTCTGCGAAAGATATCACTGATGTTTTTATCTCTCATGCCCATCCCGACCATATCGGAGGAGTTGTAGATAAACAGAATCAGTTTGTTTTCCCCAATGCCGATATTTTTATTTCTAAGATAGAACATGATTTCTGGATGAAAGCTTCTATCAAAGATTTCAGTAACAGTGCTCTGAAAACACAACCTGAATTTCTTAATCAGGTTATCCCGGCAGTCCGGAATATTCTGAAAACCATTCAGCCAAAGCTGAAGTTTTATGACCTTAATCATCCACTGTATGAGTATTTTAGTTTCCAGTTAGCACCTGGCCATACACCAGGTTTAACCGTTACAACCATCTCTTCAGGAAATGAAAAACTGATCTATATCGCAGATTTGATTCATTCTGATGTAGTCCTTTTTCCCCATCCTGAATGGGGCTATTTTGGTGACACTGATCTGGATATCGCAACGGCATCAAGAAAAAAACTCCTTCAGCAATTGGCAGATACCAAAATCAGAGCATTTGCTTATCATTTACCATGGCCAGGTCTTGGGTTTACCAAAACAAAATCTTCAGCATTTGAATGGTTCCCGGAAAGTTTTATGAATTAGGTAGCAGGTCATAGATTGCAGGTGAGAGGTAAAGAGGATAAGGGATACATTGACCTTGATTAATAAATAGGTGCTCAGCATTCCCCTCCTCCGGAGGGGTGGCAAAAATTCAAAGAATTTTTGACGGGGTGGTTAATCAATAGCAGCGGACTTTAGTCCGCTTTCACAAACAACGCTCATTCATCGGGCTTTAGCCCAAACTTATAAAATAACAGATCCTCCTAGTCAACGGAAGGATCTGTTTCAAACATAAGAAAAAATTAGCTTTGTATGCATATCAAGCCTCTCCAAATACCATTTCAGGAGAATACAGCTTTCTGAACATTATATACGTTACTGTTAGCACTGAAAAAGCGACCATCGCATCTACTGTAGACGGAAAACCAAGTACTGCTATTTTGGAGAAAAAAGCAAAGAGGATGTCAAAAAACATTCCTGCAAATACCCATTCTTTCAATCTTAATAATCTATTGGGAAGCAGAAGAACCAGAACTCCTGCAATTTTAAAAACGCCCAATATATAAATGAAATGCGGCGGATAGCCAAGCTGTTGAGTAATATCCCACACCACAGTATTTTTTGTCAGTTCAAAGAAACCGCTGGCCCCAAACCATAACGACATAAAAATAACTCCTGCCCAATAGATGATTTTTGTTGTTTTTGTTTTCATTGTTGTAATTTTTAGTATTGATTAAATTGTATCTTATTTTATTTAAAAGTTGTCTTTGCTGATCCTGAAATTTCTCCGGTTTTCATATTCTGAATAAAAGCGATGACTTCCCAGTTTTCAGGAGAGAAACCTTCCGGAAGTTTGAATGCTGTGTTCCCTTCCTGCTGTTTATTCAATGAGATGGTGTTTTGTTTGTGAACAATTTGCCAATGATGAAGATGGCGTCCTTCATTTTCACCTTTTCCTACCTGAGTAGAAGAATGTTTTTCCACCAGATTAACGAGAAGCATATTCTGAGGATCTTTGGAGGGTGCTTTGTAATGGACATTAACTGCATTCTGAGAAACGGTTGCAGATAATTCTACATTTGTTTTTTTAGTATCAAACAAGGCTTGCTGAATAGCATTTTTGATATTGTTTTCATCAGAACCTACAAATTCTGTTTTTCCGTTCACTACCAGCTGTGGAGTATAAACCTGTGAATTCAATATACGGCTATACTGCTGTTGTCGTTGAGAGTTTTCAGAACTGCTGAATCGGTCTTTCCATCCAAGACGGTTCCAGTAATCCACATGGTAGGAGAGTAGATACACAGGTTCGTCCTTATATTCTTTTTCAATTTTTCCCATCAGCTCATCTGCCGGAGGGCAACTGGAGCAGCCTTCTGAAGTGAACAATTCCAACACTGCGAAACCATTGTTTTCATCAGCTGAATACTGTACAGTTTTTTGATCTTTATTTTGATGAATAAATGCTGAGGTAGCAAATAATAATGCTGTGAAAGCGCTTACTGTGATTAAGTTTTTTAGTATCATGTCTTTTAATTTGATTCAAAAGTAGATATTCTGGAGAGGCAAAAGAATGCAAAAAAGGCTCAACCGGACAAATTAAAGGGTGAACCCGGAAATTGTGAGGGGAAGTATTTTAAGGCTGGATGCTGGAAGAGGGAGGAAGGAAGTTTTTGGAGTGCAAAAAGGAATCGATGTCTATATTTTTTGATAGTAAAAATATGAGCAATGAAGCTTAAAAAATTAAAGCAAAAGAAAACCCTGATCATCTTAATCAGGGCTATAATGTATTTAAAAAAGACATTCATAAATCGCATTGGTTACAAAGTACTTCCAGCACCCAACCTCCAGCTTCCTTTCTCCTTTACCTATCCTCCAGCCATGTGAAAAAACTATGGGTCTTTTCTTTGTTAATCAAAAGTTTCTCAGGGGTTTCAATGGTAAGCTTTACCAGTATTTTGCGTTGAAAATAATGTTCCATTTCTTTAATCGCTTTAAAGTTAACAAGATACTGTCTGTTGACTCTGAAAAACTGTTTATCAGAAACCTGTTCTGCTACCTGGCCCAAAGGTTGGGTAAGGGAAAACTGCTCTTTGGCAAATGTAACCAGATGGGTGATCTCATTGTGGATATAAAAATACGCAATGTCTTCTGTAGGAATCGTAGTATATTTCTGATTTTTGAAAACCAGGAAATTGCTTTTACCCGCAGGCTGATTCATTTTCTGTATGATGGATTCCAGGTCCGGAAGATCATTTTTCTGGAAGAATTTTTTCAGTTCGTCAACCTTTCTCAGGGCTTCGGCAATATCTTCTTTTGAAAATGGTTTTAAGACATAGTCAACACCCTTACTTTTAAAAGCATCCAGCATATACTGATCAAAAGCAGTACAGAAAACCACAGGGCAGGTAATATCAACCGATTTGAAAATTTCAAAGGAAAGTCCGTCTGAAAGATGGATATCCATAAAAATAAGATCGGGTTTGATTTCCTTTAAGCCTTCAATACTTGTTTCAATACTGTCATAAACACCCAGTATTTTTGAGTCCGGTTTTAAGTCTGATATTAAATTCTGCAGGGATTTAGCTGCCCTGAATTCATCTTCAATAATGATTATATTCATGGATTAATGGTAGTTTTATCTGAAACGTTTTTTCGTCTGAATTAATAATAATATTCTTTTCCAGCAAGTGTTTGTAGCGCATTTTAATGTTGTCCAGCCCAACTCCCAAAGAATCTTCGGGGGTTACTTTTCGCTGGATAGGATTTTCGATCACAATATGATTATCAGCAGTATAAATTTTAATATGTAAAGGTTTGCTCTGCGAAACAATATTATGTTTGATACAGTTCTCCACCAAAAGCTGAAGCGTAAAAGGAGGAATAAGAGTTTGAGCGGTTTCCTTTCCAAGCTCGTTGGTAAACTTAATTCCTTCTCCGAAACGGGCTTTCTGAAGAAACAGATAAGAATCTACTATTCTCATTTCTTCCTGAACGCTGATTAAATCCAGTTTTCTGCTTTCAAGAGTAAATCTGTAAAAATCAGACAGTTTTACAATAAAATCAACGGTTTCTTCATCACGCGTTTCGGCCATCAGTTTTAACGTATTCAGACTGTTGAAAAGAAAATGTGGATTGATCTGCTGCTTTAATAATTCATATTGAGCTCCTAAATTGTCACTTTTTACCTTTTCCAGTTCAAGCTGCACCTGTTGTCCTGTATAATTATTCTGAAGTAGATTCAGGAACATATAACACACCAGATTGATCAGAATTCCTCTTACCTCAATCATCAGCATTACGGGACCAAAATTAATATGGGAGAGAATCAGCTGCTGAATCCATGCCAGACCAAACATAATCACCATCCCAAAAGCAAGTACCACCATCAATCTTGAATAAGAGATCTGTTGTCTTCGTTTTTTTGTGCGGTTCAGCATATAAATATTGATGTACCACATGATTACTGAAAATGCTGCTGTAATAGCTGAGTTTACCACGGCTTCTTTCCAGTTGAATTGATGGGATGCCAGCTGAGGTACGGATGATAAAATACCCAGGAAAATGGAGCTTATCCAGATAATTGCTTGTGAGATTTTTATTTTTTGCTGTTGCATGAAATCTGCTGATTTGAAAAGGTTAAATTAATGTTTTTTATTGAAAATATTATGATAAATAGTGAAACAGGAGTTTTTTATTAAGGTCTGCTTACAGGGCGGTAACTCATAAAATATTGTATTCTTTCTTCTTTATTGGGAGAACTGTTTTGTGAAAGATCATTTTTAAGATCATAAGAAACGTTTCCGGCATTGTCAGCCTGAACAGTTTCAATACTTACCAATTCTCCGGTGATGGTTCCGCCGATGTATTGAGGATTATCATGATATTTCCAGGTTACCAGTTTCATGACAGCACCTGCTTCAGGGGTCTGGCTTTCCTTTGATAAAGATTCCAAAGCTTTTTCATTTCCATATAAAGCTGACATAGTTTCGTTCTTAGGGTTTAAAGAGTTGGAGACGAATTTTAGCTGGCCAGGATCAAAAACAATCCTTGAAAGACCATTATTTGTATCATTGTTTTCTTTGCTGCAAGCGGTAAGAGCAATAAGACTTACCAATAAGATGAAGATCGTATTTTTCATTTTTTCTGTAAATTTTGGATTAATCTTTGGGTATTGACTTTCATCGGAACGTCAAACAGATAACCTGTTTTTTCTGCTAATTGTCTGTGACAGGCGATGCAGGATTCTTTGGCGAAGGAAGCTGTTTTTCCTGTTGGATGGAGATCTTCTCCGGAGAATTTCGCAAATCCCCAACCCTCAGTATCTTGATATTGCTTGGAATCTTTTACCATAAATTGCGCATTGATAAATTTCCCAGGTCTGACTTCTCCGTTAGGAAATTCCTGTTGCTTCCATACCGATTTTACGACTATACTTCCATCTGGCCATGGATGAAAATTTTCGGTTTCCACGGCTTTCACAGCAATATCATTTCCATAAATTACACGGATAGAATTATCAAAAAGCGTACTCATGCTGATGACCTTCCAGTTTTTGAAATCGGGAGTGTATTGAACTCCGTTGGGAGAAACCGGAAATTGAGCTGGAGTTGGGTCAGTTTTAGCTGCAGAAGGTAAATTGGGTTCAGTTTTATTGTGTACAGAAGATTGTGCTGAAGATAATGAAAGAGTGTATTTTTTAATGATTTCAATATCTTTTGCTGTAATCTTAGCTGAAGGATGCAGCAGCGTGTATTCATGAAGAGGCATTTTGCCACTTTGCATCATGTTCAGAATAGCATACATTTTTCCCTGATGATCAGCCGGTGAGTATTTTTCCCATTCAGAAAAATTCAGAACTTCTCTGGCTCTTTGGATGTCTTTATTGACCGCCCAGGAAACAGGAGCGATTTTATCATACCAGCTTAGATTCTGCTGGTTAGAATGACAGCTGAAACATGAGTTTTCCAGAATACTGATCACTTCCCTTGGAGCTTCTATTTTTCCTGTAACCGGTTTCCCTTCCAAAGGTCTGCTGAATAGCTGCAACCCTCCGAAAACTCCTAATATGGCCAGAAATACTATGGCAATGGGATTTCTTTTTTTCTTTACGGTATCCATAATGAGTATTGTTTTATTTTTCTGGATCAAAAGTAGGCCGGTAACAGATGCTGTGAAACGGAAAACAGGCTGATCCGGACAAATCAAAAGGTGAATCCGGAATTTTTAACCCCGAAAATACACATGAAAAATCCCGGTAGTACATCTACCGGGATTTAATAAAAACTATTGTTTATAGAGTAAGACCTCCGTCTATAATAATTTCGGTTCCCGTGACATATCCGGAAGATTCATTATCTGATAAATAAGTAACCAGTTTCGCAACTTCTTCAGCGGTTCCCATTTTCTTCAATGGAATCTGGTCAATAAGATGGCTGGTAAGATTTTTTAAAGTTTCTTCATCCAATCCAGCTTTGTTCATAATTTCAGTTTGTATAGGACCAGGGCTTATCATATTGACTCTGATTTTTCTTGGAGCTAATTCTGCTGCTGCCGTTTTGGCGATAGAATTCAACGCGGCTTTGCTTGCCTGATAAGCCGAACTGTTGGGTTTATAGGTAGAAGCGACAATAGAAGATAAAAAGATAACAGAAGCTCCATCGTTCAATAAAGGAATGAATTTGCTTAACGTAAAATAAGCTCCTCTGAAATTAATATTCATCACCTGATCAAAATTTTCAACATCCATATTTTCAATAGGTGTCAGAGTTCCTGTAATACCTGCATTGATAAACAGAATATCTACTTTACCGAACTGTTTCTCTACTTCTTTCTTCAATAGATCGATATCATCAAGATGAGCCTGGTCTGCAATGAATGGGATTGCTCCAAGCTCCTGAGCCGCTTTTTCTACAGCTTCTTTTCGTCTTCCGGTGATGATCACGGTTGCTCCTTCTGAAATAAGTTCTTTGGCTGCATCGAATCCTATTCCACTGTTTCCTCCTGTTACGATAGCCAGTTTATGGGTTAATTTTTTCATTGTAAAATTTTTTGACAAAGTTATTTCAAAATGGTATACTTTTGTAACCAGTATCACAGAGTATACCAGTATCATTCGTGATATCACTTAACTTTGCAACTATGGAAAGAGATCAGACAGAAGAACTTAGAGCCTTGCAGGATACCCTTTATTTTATCGGAGGGAAATGGCGGATTCCTGTGATCAATTCACTGTGTAACGGAAACAGACGCTTCAGAGAGATTGAACGAAGTATTCCCGGAATCACCACCAGAATGCTTTCAAAAGAACTGAAAGATATGGAGCTGAATAAACTGCTAAAACGCACTGTTTACCCGGAAACTCCTGTTTTAATAGAATACGAGCCCACAGAATATTGCCGAACCTTTGGAAACATCATTATGGAAATGATCAACTGGGGGAGAGAACATAGGAGAGTGATTGTAGAGGATAGATAGGTGAGAGGTGGCGGGTGTTAGGTTTCAGGGATTAGGGATGCGCCGACATTAATGAGTAAATAGGTACTTAAAATTCCCCTCCTCTGGAGGGGTGGCAAAAATTCAAAGAATTTTTGACGGGGTGGCTTACTGCGCAGATTATATCCACAAAAAAAGCCCCTTAAAAAAGGAGCTTTCATTTATATCAAAACGAACAATTAAATTCCGTCAATAATTTCATTTAACACAGTGCTAGGTCTCATTGCTGCATATGTTTTATACGTATCAGTTTTGTAGTATCCTTCAATGTTCTGAGGTTTACCTTGAGCACCAATTAATTCAGCATTGATTACTTCTTCGTTTTCCTGCATTGCCTGAGCAACAGGAGCAAACTGAGCTGCCAATTCAGCATCAGCAGTCTGGTTAGCTAACGCTTCCGCCCAGTACATTGCTAAATAGAAGTGAGAACCTCTGTTATCAATCTGACCTACTTTTCTTGCAGGAGATTTGTCTGTAGCTAAGAATTTAGCATTAGCCTCATCCAATGCGTCAGCTAGAACCTGAGATTTCGTGTTCCCCTGAGTTTGTGCAAGGTGCTCTAAAGAAGCCTGAAGTGCTAAGAATTCACCAAGAGAATCCCATCTTAAATATCCTTCTTCTAAGAACTGCTCAACGTGTTTTGGAGCAGAACCTCCGGCACCTGTTTCAAATAAACCACCTCCGTTCATCAATGGAACAATAGAAAGCATTTTTGCAGAAGTACCAAGCTCAAGGATTGGGAAAAGGTCTGTTAAATAATCTCTCAATACGTTTCCGGAAACAGAGATCGTATCTTTACCTTCTCTGGCTCTCTTCAACGTTTCTGTCATAGCATCTTTTACATCAAGAATTCTGATGTCAAGACCTGTTGTATCATGATCAGCAAGATATTTTTCTACTTTTTTGATGATTTCTCTGTCGTGAGCTCTTCCTTTGTCTAACCAGAAGATAGCAGGAGTATCAGATAATCTTGATCTGTTTACCGCCAATTTTACCCAGTCCTGGATAGGAGCATCTTTAGTCTGACACATTCTGAAAATGTCATCTTTTTCTACTTTCTGAGAAAGAAGAACGTTTCCAGCTTCGTCCTGAACTTCTACAGTTCCATCAGCAGTTAATTGGAAAGTTTTATCGTGAGATCCGTATTCTTCAGCTTTTTGAGCCATTAAACCTACGTTTGGAACAGATCCCATAGTGGTAGGGTCTAATTTTCCGTGTGCTTTCATATCGTCAATTACCGACTGATAGAAACCTGCGTAAGAACGGTCTGGAATGATACAAACTGTATCTTCTTCGTTTCCTTCTTTGTTCCACATTTTACCTCCACCTCTTACAAGAGCAGCCATAGATGCATCAACAATAATGTCAGAAGGTACGTGGAAGTTAGTAATTCCTTTATCAGAATTTACCATTGCCACTCTAGGTCCTTCAGCAAGAGCTTTTTCAATATCAGCTTTGATATCAGCCTCCTGAGCATTTCCTTTGATTTTGTCGAAAAGATCTGCAAGACCATTATTTGGATTGATGTCTAAAGACTTGAAAGTCTCAGCATATTTAGTAAATACTTCTTTGAAGAAAGTCTCAACGATAGCCCCGAAAATGATTGGGTCAGAGATTTTCATCATCGTTGCTTTAAGGTGAGCAGAAAGAAGTACGTTTCTTTTCTTAGCTTCCTCGATAGCTTCCTGAACGAATGCTCTTAACGCATTCAGGTTCATTACAGAAGAATCAATTACTTCACCAGCCTGAAGACCTGCGAAGTCTTTTAATACAGATTCAGAACCGTCGTTTCCTTTGAATACGATTCTGTATTTGGTAGCATTTTCTAATGTTGTAGAAGTTTCCGTTCCGTAGAAATCACCATTGTTCATGTGAGCTACGTCAGTTTTGCTGTCAGATGCCCAGTTACCCATTCTGTGTGGGTTTGCTTTTGCATAATTTTTAACAGCTTTTGGAGCACGTCTGTCAGAGTTTCCTTCTCTTAATACAGGGTTTACAGCACTTCCTAATACTTTCGCATATTTAGCTTTGATTGCTTTTTCTTCATCATTTTTAGGCTCTGCAGGATAGTTTGGAACTGCGAAACCTTTACCTTGTAATTCAGCAATAGCTGCATCCAATTGAGGTACAGAAGCAGAAATGTTAGGTAACTTAATGATGTTCGCATCAGGTTGTGTTGCCAATGTGCCTAGTTCTGCCAAAGCATCACCGATTTTTTGATCGTCTTTTAAAAACTCAGGGAAGTTGGCTAAAATTCTTCCTGCCAGAGAAATATCCGGAACTGCAATTTCGATATCTGCTGATTTTGTAAAAGCTTTTACGATTGGTAAAAATGAATGAGTAGCCAGCATTGGAGCTTCATCAGTAAGTGTGTAATAGATTTTTGATTTTTCTGACATTATACTGTAATTTTTTATTTGAAATTTTAAGTCCCACAAATTTAGTAAATATCATTGTTTTATTTAAGATATTTCCATAAAAAAAACACGCTTTTGACTCTTTAATTTTATATCTGTATAATTTATGCTTCACTTCCTTTCATAATTATTTTAAAAACAATTTTACAATTTTCATAAGCTGAACTTTTTGCCCATAAAATCTTCATTTTTTAGAGTATGGAAATTGTGAATTTTTTGTTTGGAGACTTGATTATCAAACGGATGAATTTTATTTTCACTTTAAGATTAATTTAACCATAATAAAACGGATAAAATTTTCTTTTTTGATTAAATTTGAAAAACTTTAAAAATAAATATTATGTCCACGACAATCACTTTAAAAGGAAACGAAGTACACACAATAGGAACATTGCCATCAGTAGGAACCACTGTAAAAGATTTTACATTGGTAGATTCAGGATTAGCGGTAAAAACTCTTGAAACTTTTGCAGGAAAGAAAAAAGTATTCAATATTTTCCCAAGTATTGATACGCCTACTTGTGCTGCTTCTTCCAGAAAATTCAATGAAGAGGCTTCAAAACTTGATAATACAGTTGTGATCAATGTTTCTAAAGATCTTCCATTCGCATTAGGAAGATTCTGTGCAGCTGAAGGATTGAATAATGTGGAAACGCTATCAGACTTCAGAAGTAGCTTCGGAGATGATTATGAAGTGACTATCGCAGACTCTCCTTTGAAAGGTTTATTGAGCCGTGCGGTAATTGTAACTGACGAAAACAATAAAGTAGTTTATACAGAACAGGTTCCGGAAATTGCTAATGAACCTAATTATGATGCCGCTCTTGCAGCATTGAAATAATAAAATAATTTTTGTAGAAAAGCCTTGTGAATATCATTTTTGCAAGGCTTTTTTTGAATATAACACCAAATCAAATCACACCAAATGACGTCAAATAATTATCAGAGATATGGAGAACTTTTTCAGGTAGACTCCGATCATTTTGAAGAATTCTATGCCTTACTTCAGGACACAAAGCTCTTAAAATCCGATTTTTTCCTCAAACAGGGGGAAAAATGCAAATATCTGGGATTTATTAAAAAAGGAACCATCAGATCTTTTTACATCAACGATCAGGGACGCGAAATTAATTTCGGATTCTATTTCGAAAATGAATTTTTTACTGATTACGAAAGTATTCTTTGTGATACCGTATCCAATATGAATATTCAGGCTCTCGAAAACTGTGAAATTCTACTGCTAAGCAAAGACCATTTACAGGATTTATATAAAAAAGAAGCATACTGGCAGCAGTTCGGAAGAGTAATGAGTGAAAAGATTTATCTGGATGCCAAAAAACGGATCGATGATCTTTTGTGCTTTTCCCCTGAAAACAGATACCTTAATCTTGTTAAAAAACAGCCTGCACTCTTTCAGAAAATTGCCCAGAAACACATTGCTAGTTACCTTGGCGTAACAGAACAATCACTCAGCCGTATCAGAAGCCGTATTGTTAATTAACTTAAGTTAACGTCCACCCATGTTTTAAACCGTAGCTTTATCATCATCAAACATCATCAAATTTTAACACAATCATTATGGAACAAAAAGATTTAACCATTATTTTGGTACACGGAGCATGGGGAGACGGATCACACTGGCAGTACATTATCCCTTCACTGACAAAAGCAGGGTATAAAGTAAGAAGTGTTCAGAATCCATTAACATCGTTGCAGGACGATATTAACAAGACAAAAGATCTTATTGATGCCCAGGAAGGAAAAGTACTTCTGGTAGGACACTCTTATGGCGGTGCCGTTATTTCAGGAGCAGGGCATCATGATAAAGTTGCAGGACTGGTATATATTGCAGCTTTCGCACCAGATGCAGGAGACAGTCTGGGATCTCTGTTAGGAAGAAGAGAATCTCCAGGTGGAGCAAGTATTTATCCTGATAACAAAGGTTTCTTATGGATTAAATATGATGAATTCAAATCTGCTTTCTGTCAGGACTTAGACGATGAAAAAGCTCTGGTAATGTCACTATCGCAAAAACCTATTCACGGACAGTGTTTTGGTGATGTAGCAGGTGAACCGGCATGGAAAATGCGCCCAAGTTGGTATCAGATTTCGTTGCAGGACCGTATGATTCCCGCAGAAACAGAAAAAGAGATGGCAGAACGCCTTGAACCAAAGAAAATAATCTCTTTAGATGCAGGACATGCTTCATTGGCATCACATCCGGAAGAAGTTACCCAATTAATTTTAGAGGCAGCTGCTTCCGTTTAATACAAAATACAGTACAATAATTGATTAAGCCTTGTGAATTTTACGTAATTTCACAAGGCTTTTTTAATGAAAAAATACTTTAGAAATGGTAACAAGAATCGTAGCCAATATTAAAACCAATGATCTTTCCAGAGCCCATCAATTTTATCAGGATATTTTAGAACTCGATGTATTGATGGATCATGGCTGGATTAAAACGCTGGGTAACGAAGAAGAAGCTAAAATTCAGATCAGCTTTGCCGAACAGGGAGGAAATGATACGGAAGTTCCCGATCTTTCTGTTGAAGTGGACAATCTGGATGAAGTGTATGACAAAATGAAAAATGCCGGTTTTGAAATCACTTACGAACTCACTAATGAGGACTGGGGAGTTCGAAGATTTTTCGTTAAAGATCCTTTTCAGAAGTTGATCAATATACTGTCTCACCAATAAATACATTGTACAATGAAAGCAGATAGAATTATTCCTGTATTAAGAATCTTCGATTATCAGAAAACAAAAGAATTTTATGTAGACTGGCTGGGATTTGAGATCGTCTGGGAACATTATTTTGATGAAAATACACCCGTTTATATGGAAGTGAAAAGAGAAAATATCATTTTCCATTTAAGTGAACATCACGGGGATGGAACACCTGGAACAAGGGTTGCTGTCTGGGGTGAAGGCGTTCCCGAATATCACAAAGAACTGATTGATAAACAATACAAATACAACCGTCCCGGACTTGAAAAAACATTTTACGGAGCAGTATCTTTTACCGTAATTGATCCTTTTGGAAATAAAATTACCTTTGAAGAAGAATACAATGAAGTAAAGCACAAAGATCTGGAACTGTACTCACACGATTGATAAAGCTATGTTTTCCAGTGTACATCAGGAGTTTGAAGCTCCGGAAGAATTAAAGGATACCATCAAATGCTTTTGGTATAACAGAAGAGATTATGGAGAAAAACTGTCCGAATTCACAGTACTTCCGGATGGTTATGCAGAAATTATTTTTCATTTTGGAAGCGGATGCAGTATTTCTCATCAGGGAATTCTACAGGTTTTACCTTCTCCGTTTATCATGGGACTGCTCAATCAGCCAGCTCTTTTTCATGCTCAAAATCAACTGGAAATTATCGGAATCAGATGTTTCCCATGGGCTGTTTTTGATTTGCTGGAGCTTTCATCAGAAAAAACGGAAAACGGAGTTCATACATTCGAACATCCTGTTGCACAGCTTCAAACTATATTGACTGATCTCATTGCTCAAGGAAAAATAAAAGAAGCTATTGCCCAGGTAGAACAATATTTTCTGAAATTGCATGAAAATATTACAGCAGACAGTCTCCTCTCTAAAGCTGGGGCTGCCATGAGAAAAAATAAAGGAGCCATTTCTGTAAATCAAGTGGCTGACTCAGCCCATACAACGGTTCGGACGTTAGAAAGAAAATTTAAACAATCTTCCGGTCATACGGTAAAAGATGTGTCCGGGATTATGCGTTTTGAGCAGATAAGAAATCGTCTGTGGAATGCTCCTGAGACTCCCATTGTTGAACTTGCACAGGATTTTGGATATACAGACCAATCTCATTTAAGCAGAGAGTTTAAACGTTATAGTGGCACAACACCTGCTGTTTTCGCTAGAGAAGCCAAAAAGAGAAAGCAGACCTTGAGCAATGATTTTGTCGCATTTGTACAAGCATGATACAACTGCATTTCTGAATTTTGTACCTAATAAATACATTAAAAATTATGGTACTGAATCATAAAAAAGTGGCTATCATTGGTGCCGGGCCTGTTGGTTTAACAATGGCTGTCCTGTTACAGCAAAAAGGCGTTGAAGTAAATGTTTATGAAAGAGATCTGAATGCACAGACAAGAGTCTGGGGCGGAACCTTGGATCTTCATAAAGAATCAGGACAGAAAGCGATGAAAAAAGCGGGTCTGTTGGATCAATATTACGCTGCAGCCTTACCCATGGGAATCAAAATTGCCGATGAACAGGGAAATATTCTGTTTACAAAAGAAATTACTCCCGAAAATCAATATGACAATCCAGAAATTAATAGAAATCATCTGAGAGAAATGCTGCTTGGTAGTCTGGCAGATGATACCGTAATCTGGGATATGAATTTCACAGGAATGGAAGAGAATAATGGACAATGGCTGCTTCACTTTAAAGACAAACCCGATGTAACTGCTGATCTGGTGATTGGAGCTAATGGTGGAATGTCCAAAGTAAGAAAATACGTCACGGAAGCAGAAGTAGAAGAAACGGGAACGTTTATCATTCAGGGAGATGTTCCTCAGCCTGAAAAAGCTTGTCCCGAATTTTTCAACTGGTGTGATGGGAAAAGACCGATGGCAGCTTTTGAAGGCAATTTATTGGTAGCCAATCCTTATAATAATGGTGCTTTGACGTATGGAGTTATATTCAAAAAACCTGAAGAATGGAAAGATGGATGTACTTTAGATTTTCAAAATACTGAACAGGTCCGTCAGTTTCTTTCTGAAAGATTCTCTTCATGGAGTGAGCTTTATCAGCAATTATTCCAATCAACTTCATTTTTTGTAGGGTTGCCAACAAGAAGAATTCCATTAGAAAAATCCTGGAAAAATAACCGTTTGTTGCCTGTAACATTAATTGGTGATGCCGCTCATCTGATGCCACCTTTTGCAGGACAAGGGGTGAATACCGGTTTGTTGGATGCTTTAATCTTATCAGAAAATCTGACAGAAGGAAAATATCCAACCATCTCCGAAGCCATTAATGCTTATGAAAAAGAAATGTTTCTTTATGCAAAAGAAGCACAGTTTGAATCCAATAAAAACGAACTGGAAATGCGTGATGTCAACTTCTCTTTTACAAGCTTTATCCAATAATTAATGATTCGGATCATTAAAAAATAAGAGGAATAAAACTTACCTTTACATTTTAAAAACAGAATGAAACGTTCAGGAACAGCAGATTTACCTCTTCACTATGGCAAAGTACCGCCATGGCTGTATGAGCGTATGTCTGTTCTGGGACTGTCCATTATTGAAGTCATTCTGATGGATTACGGTAAAGATGAAGTTTTGCGTCGACTGGCAGATCCGTTCTGGTTTCAGAGTTTTGGTGCAGTGATGGGAATGGACTGGCATTCTTCAGGAATTACCACTTCCGTTATGGGCGCTTTGAAACGTTCTATTAACCCTAATTCACAATCTTTGGGACTTTACATCTGTGGTGGAAAAGGGAAATTATCCAGAGAAACTCCTTCAGAACTCATCAGGATTGCAGATAAAACCGGATTGAACGGAACAGATCTGGTAAGAGCCAGCAAACTTTCTGCAAAAGTAGATAATACAGCCATTCAGGATGGTTATCAATTGTATTTGCACAATTTCATTCTTTCAGATAATGGGAACTGGAGCGTTATTCAACAGGGAATGCATGAATCTGATGGAACAGCAAGAAGATATCACTGGCATTCCGAAAATATCACTTCATTTGTAGAAAAACCTCACACAGGAATCAATGGAATTTCAAGAGGTCAAATTCTTAACCTTACCGATACTGAAGCTTCGGAAAACAGAAAAGGAATTCTGGATATTTCCCATACCGATTCGGCTGAGGTGATGAAGGATTTTGCAAGACTGATTCTTCCTGCCCATCATGATGTTCAGGCTTCTGATGTTGATTTGAAACGTCTCGGAGCACTTCTGTATGTGACCAGAGAACAGCAGCCTCAGAATTTTGAAGATTTATTGATGCTGGAAGGGGTAGGACCCAGAACCATGCAGTCATTGGCTTTGGTAAGTGAAGTGATTCACGGAGCGCCTTCAAGATTTGCTGATCCGGCAAGGTTTTCCTTTGCTCATGGTGGTAAAGACGGACATCCTTTCCCTGTCCCGATTAATACGTATGACGAAAGTATCAGCATTCTCAGAAAAGGAATTGAAAAATCCAAGCTGGGAAATTCTGATAAGCTGAATTCTTTAAACAAGCTTCACCAGATTGTCACTGAAGCAGAAAAAGACTTTACACCGGATTTTGATATCCAGCAGGTGATTGAAGAAGAAAGACAAAATTCATGGCGTTTCGGCGGAAAAACCGTATTTGGAGATGCCCCGAAACCCAATCCTCCAAAAGCGATCCAGCTTTCTCTGTTTTAGGTTTTACTATTTCTTTTAAAAGTTTACGATTGTTATCATCGGCCAATAGTCATTCCCATCCTCCGGAGGGGTGGCGAAAATTCAAAGAATTTTTGACGGGGTGGTCAGAAATGATATGTCTTAAATAACTGTTTAAAAACTATCGGCTTTAGAAATGTCTTTTATTTCAGTGTGGTATCTTGTTTTTTATAAAAGTATTATATTCTTTGTTTAATGTTTTTTACTTTTAATTCAATTAAAAATTTTACTTTTAAAGACTTAAAAAAATGACACCAATGACCAATAAAGCTTTAGAAATTTGTTATGATTTCCCTTTCTTTTTCCCGGAAGAGCTTGCTGAAATATTTCAGGCTCATGAAAAAACATCTTTCCAGAAAGGTGATTTCATTCTTGAAGAAGGAAAAACGGCCAATGAATATTATATTCTTGAAAGTGGATTGGCGCGTTCCTATGTGAATGATTTCAACGGAAATGAAGTAACTACTCATTTTTTTGTAGAGAATGAAGTGATTATTGAGGTTTTGTCAATGTTTCAGAGAGTTCCCTCTCAGGAAAATATCGTTTGTATTACAGACTGTGAATGCTGGAGGCTGGATTATGATACCTTTCAGGAATTGTTCCATAAAATCCCAAACCTCAGAGAATGGGGAAGATCGTGGATGTCTCAGGAACTTTTTGCCTACAAACAAAGATCTGTAGAAATGTTTACCCTTTCTGCCACCAGAAGATATCTTAATTTGCTTGAGCAGAAATCTAAAGTCATCCAATTTGCACCCTTGAAACAAATTGCTTCCTATCTGGGAGTTACAGACACTTCTTTAAGCCGTATCCGTAAGGAAATCGTCTCCCATCCTAAGAAAATTTAAATCTTGCCCTATGACAAGTAGATTTTCATTGTACCTCGGTAATTTTGGATTACAGTTTAACACTAAAATTACGAAAAATGAAAGTCAACCAAATTTATGTGAACCTTCCGGTAAAAGATGTACAGAAAACAAAAGAATTCTGGACTAAGGTAGGTTTTTCTATCAATGAACAATTCTCTGATGATAAAGCAACCTGTGTTGTTTTGAATGATACCATCTATGCTATGTTTCTGCAGGAAGATTATTTTATGACCTTCACCAATAAACCTGTTGCCAAAGAAAATACCAGTCAGGTTCTTGTAGCAGTAGGCTTAGACAGTCGTGAAGAAGTGGATACAATAGTAAATACCGCTGTAGAGAACGGAGCGTGGCAACATGAAGAGCCTCAGGACTACGGATGGATGTATCAGAATTCTTTCTGGGATCTGGACGGGCATGGCTGGAATATTACTTTTGCTGATCTGTCTCAAATGCCGACTGAATAATTTAAATCCAAATTAAAATCAAATCTTGTCCTATGGCAAGCACATTCTCACCATATCCTGGTAATTTTGGATAACAATCACCACTAAAATTTACAAAATGAACATTACCGATATTTACGTCAATTTACCCGTAAAAGACGTTCAAAAAACCAGAGAATTCTGGACGAAGCTTGGCTTTTCTATTAATGAACAGTTTTCAGATGATAAAGCAATATGTGTAGTGATGAAAGAAAATCATATCTACACAATGTTTCTTAAAGAAGAATTTTTCCAAACTTTTACCAACAGACCTTTTGCGAAAGGAGATACTACTCAGGTACTTCTTGCCATCGGGGTAAACAGTCGGGATGAAGTAGATGGTATGGTAAAAACAGCCATTGAAAACGGAGGCTCAAAATACAGTGAACCTGTAGATTACGGATGGATGTATCAAAGCAGTTTTGCAGATATCAATGGCCATCAGTGGGAAGTAATGCATGGAGATGTTTCTCAGATTCCTGCCGAATAGTCTGCTCATATCACAAAAATATACATCCAATGGAAACACAGTCAAACGATATAGAAATCATCAAAAATCAGGTAGCCAGTAACTACTATGTAATTACGATGAATATTGACGGTATTACCCACGAAGAATCAATGATTTTTCCTAATGGTGAAGCCAATTGTATGAACTGGATTCTTGGGCATTTGATCCAAATCAGAAATCCTTTACTGAATATTTTAGGAGAAGAATCTGTCTGGGACAGTGAAAAATTTTCTTGTTACAACAGAGGAGAAATGCCTTTGGATCGAAAAGATGAATTGGTCAACTTTGAAGATTTAAAATCCTATCTGAAACAATCTCAGGATAAGCTGGAAGCAAAACTCAGCACTCTTGAAAGCTTTCAGGCTGAAATGATTAAAGATATATCCACTCTCAGCCTTCATGAAATCTATCACAGCGGACAGCTAGGCTATCTCCGCAGAATTTTAGGAAAACCGGGTGCTATAAAATAGCATGCTATTTTTAGATTCCTTGCTTTGCTCGGAATGACAAGTACATCGCTGAAATATTAGTATTACATTTTTAAAGGAATACAATTTTATCGAAGATAAAATCCTCGCGCCTTAAAAACGCATAGTTTGTAAAACTATTAGCGCCCTCGCGTTTCTCCAACCTACTAAACTCTAATTTCTAACTTCTAATTAAAAATGGACACACCAAAATCAAAAAAAATGGAAGTCATTATTCCGGCTTACAGAATGCATTCCCAAAGCTTTATGAATGTTTTGGACGGCATTTCGGAAGAAGACGCTTTGAAAAGAATTGAGAATAAAACCAATCATATCGTATGGATGGCAGGAAACTTTATCAACATGCGCTATGGCTTAGGCTGGGTACTTGGACTTCGTGACGAAGATCCCTACAGCGATTTATTTTTCCAGGGAAAAGCACTGGATACAAGTTTTAAGTATCCAACGCTTGCTGAATTAAAAGAAAACTTTCATGCTATTTCTGCCAAAGTATTTCAAAAACTTCATGAAGTAACCGATGAAGAGCTGGATGAAATATTTGAAATAGGAATGAATATCCCTTTCATTAAAGAAACAAAACTCAATTTTGTCGGAATGTCTATCGGTCGTGAAGACTATTTATGCGGACAGATAGGCTTAATGCGAAGAATTTTAGATTATCCGGGCATGAAGTATGACGTGGACGAAAATCTTAAGTATTAATAATGAATCCAGTAGAAAAAGGCTATAAAAAAGTCAACGGAATCCAAGTGTATTATGAAATCTATGGATCAGGAAAGCCTTTGGTATTGATTCATGGCGGTGGTTCTTCCATGCTCTATGATTTTAAAGAAGTCATTACAAGACTGGAAGATCAATTTCAGTTGATAGGAATCGATTTACAAAATCACGGAAGAAGTGAACATCGGGATATTCCTGAAAGATTTGAACAGGATGCTGATGATGTAGCCGGACTTTTAGCAGAACTTACTATCGGGAAAGCTTCATTCTGGGGATTCAGTAATGGAGGAAGTACCGTAATGCAGATTGGCCATCGTCATCCGGGAATAGTTGAAAAATTGGTCGTTGCTTCAGCTTTTTATAAAAGAAACGGGATGATAGACGGCTTTTTTGAAGGCATGCAGGAAGCCACTTTCGAATCAATGCCGGAACCTTTTAAAATTAATTTTTTAAATCTCAATCCGGATTTTTCAAAACTGGAAAACCTTTTTGAGAAAGACTGCACAAGGATGCAAACGTTCGAAGATTGGGATGATGAGGTGCTGACGTCTATAAAGTCACCCACATTATTTATCAGTGGAGATCAGGATGTGATGAAGCCGGAACATACAGCAGCAATGTGGAGGCTGGTAAAAGATTCACGATTAATGATCCTTCCTGCCACTCATGGCACTTATATGATGCCGGACTTTGACGGAAGTATAGATACCCATCTAATAGACTTTACCGTCAGAGAAGTGGTGAAATTTTTAAACCATTAAGCATTTTTTATTCATAGTAAATTAATTAATTCTTAATGGACCAACAGTAGAAACTATATCTTATAATAATAACTTTAAAATTAAAAATCATGGCTAAATTAAATCCATACCTAAATTTTGATGGAACAGCAGAAGAAGCGTTCAATTTTTACAAAACTGTTTTCGGTGGTGAATTCGTTGGAGGAATTCATAAAATGGGAAATGCTCCCGGAACAGAAAATCTTTCTGAAGAAGAAAAAAACAGAGTAATGCACATTGCTCTGCCTATCGGAGGCGATTTATTAATGGCATCTGATATTGTACCGGGGTTTGGGCAGACTCTTACGGTAGGAAACAACAATTATGTTTCTATTTTCCCTGATTCCAAAAGTGAAGCAGACAGGATTTTTAAAGAACTTTCTGACGGCGGAAATGTAGAAATGCCAATTGAAGATCAGTTTTGGGGAGACTATTTTGGGTGTTTCCAGGATAAGTACGGTGTTCATTGGATGGTGAACTATAATGACGAATACGCAAAATAATCTTATATTTAACTAATTATATGAAGAGTTGCCCAAAAATGGGCATCTCTTTATTCAAACTTAAAAAATAGAACTATGGATCCAATTAAAATAGACATTACAATTTTAGCACCGGTGGAAAAGGTTTGGAGTTATTTCAATGAACCCAAACACATCACGAAATGGAATTTCGCTCATGAAAGCTGGCAGTGTCCTAGTTCTGAAAATAACCTTACGGTAGGGGGCAAATTCAAAAACAGAATGGAAGCGAAAGACAAAAGTTTCGGATTCGATTTTGAAGGAGTATATGATGAAATAGTTCCTCATGAGGTCATTAAATACCACATGGAGGACGGACGAAAAGTAGAAGTTGTTTTCAATAAAATAGATGAGAATACAACGAAAGTCATTGAAATTTTCGATCCGGAAAAACAAAATTCTGTGGAAATGCAGCGAGATGGCTGGTATGCTATTCTCAACAACTTCCACAAGTATGTTGAGAATCATTAACAATATTTTTTGTAGCCATGATCAATCTAGTTATCATGTCAAAGAGTTTAAACTCTATTTATGCTTTTAATTATGACTCTGCAGAGCAATTCCTTCACGGAGTTATTGCAATACCTGCAAGAAGAGCCTTAGAAAAAGAAAAAATAAATTCTTTGGAAAAACTTTCAGATTATTCCGAAAAAGAAATCATGCAGCTACATGGTTTCGGTAAAAATGCGATGATGAAGCTGAAGAATTACATGAAAGAAAATCAGGTCTGCTTTAAAGAAGCATAATAAATATACAAGTAGAAAATTTGCAGTGTCTTACAGTAAAACGTAATAGTGTCGTTTCAATGTAAAGGCATAAGATCCGTTTTGCTTTTGTATAGAGAATTTAAAAGTATAAATACATTTTTCTTGTTAAAATTTAAAATTATGAATAACGATATTTTCCCATGTCTCTGGTATGATGGAGACGCCAAGCAGTCTGCAGAATTTTATTGTAAAGTTTTTGGAGGCGAAATCACAGCAGATACTCCTGTTGTGATGAACATTGATTTGTTTGGACAAAGAATCATGCTTCTGAATGGAGGCCCGCAATTCAAAAAAAATGCTTCTATATCTTTTATGGTAATCTGTGAAACAGAAGACGAAGTTCAAAAATACTGGGATCAGTTACTGGATGGCGGAATAGCTTTGATGGAACTGGGATCTTACTCATGGAGTCCGAAATACGGATGGGTTCAGGATAAATATGGAGTAACATGGCAGTTGTTTTTAGGAGAAAAAGCAAGTGACCAGAAAATAATTCCTACATTGATGTTTATCCATCAGAATAATGGAAAAGCTAAAGAAGCAATGGAGCTTTATACCAGAACTTTTCCCAATTCAAGTATCGGGAATATATTAACCTATGGAGCAGGCAGTGAAGGCCATGATATACCAGAACCAGCAGAAAATGTTCAGCATGCTCATTTTACGATCGATAATTACAGCTTATTCTGTATGGATAATTCCTATGACCATCAGTTTGACTTTAATGAAGGAATATCATTGGTGGTAATGACAGATGACCAGGATCAAACTGACAAATACTGGAATACTTTTACGGCAGACGGAGGAAGAGAAAGCATGTGTGGCTGGCTGAAAGATAAATATGGATTAAGCTGGCAGATTGTTCCTAAAAGACTTATCCAGTTAATGAATGATGCTGATCGTGAAAAAGCTTATAAAGTAGTTCAGGCAATGATGAAAATGCAGAAAATTATCATCCAGGATCTGGAAGATGCTTATAATTCTTAAACTTTCGGCGTATTGTTTGATGTAATTTAGAGAAAAGATTTGCTTATGAAAACACAGAACAAATCAAAATCTAAGTCAAAAGTCCCTAAAGAAGGGTTATTTCCGGAAATTATCAGGAACGATTATCAGGGAAGCCGGAAGCTGAAGGGTAAGAAAGCGGTTATTTCCGGAGGAGACAGCGGCATAGGACAGGCTGTAGCGGTTCATTTCGCCAGAGAAGGAGCAGATGTCGCCATTATCTATAAAGAAAGTGACGATGATGCCAGAGAAACCAAAAAACTGGTTGAAAAAGAAGGGCAGAAGTGTCTTCTGGTTAAAGGAGATCTCACCCGGAAAGCGTTCAGAGCCAAATGTGCAGACAAAATTAAAGAAGAGTGGAAGAACCTGGATATTCTTGTTAATAATGCAGGAATTCATACTTCAAGAAGCACTCTGGAAAAAATTTCTGATGAACAGATTCAGCAAACATTTGATACCAATATCATGTCGATGATTTCATTCACCAGAAATTTTCTCCCGTTGATACAAAAAGGAGGAAGAATAATCTGTACCACTTCTGTCACAGCTTATCGTGGAAGCGACCACTTAATAGATTATGCCGCAACAAAAGGTTTTATCCGTTCTTTGGCAGATAACCTTGCAGAAAAGAAAATTCTGGTAAACGGGATTGCTCCCGGACCAATATGGACACCTTTGGTGAAAGAAGCTTTTGATGATCTTTCCTCATTTGGAAAAGATACTCCGCTGAAACGAGCGGGACAACCTTCTGAAGTAGCACCAGCCTATGTTTTTCTTGCTTCCAAAGATGCAAGTTATATCACAGGAGAAATAATTCACATTAACGGAGGTGATTTTGTCGGAGGATAAGAAGTTAGAGGTTAGAAATTAGAATTTAGAATTCTCTCACCCTAAAACCCTCTGACTCTCAAGCCCTCAAACCCAATCACCTGCAACCTATTATCTACAACCTAATACCTTAAAAAATATATGGAAAAATTATCATACGAAATAGAAATCAATGCAGAAGCTGAAAAAGTATGGAGTGTACTTTGGGGAGACATTACCTACAGACAATGGACAACAGCTTTTACTGATGGTTCTTTTTATGAGGGAACGCTGGAAGAAAATAATATTGTCAAATTTCTTGATCCTAAGAACAATGGGATGTACAGCAGAGTAGAAAAAGTGATTCCCAACGAAGAAATAAAATTTCTGCATCTGGGTGAAATTTATGACGGTATTGAAGTGCCTAAGGATTGGGGAGAAGCCACAGAAGCTTACTTTCTTGAAGAGAACGAAGAAGGAACTTTACTGAAAACAGAAATTCAGACGCCGGCAGAATTTAAAGAATTTTTTGAAGAGAAATTTCCAAAGGCAATGTCAATCGTGAAACATCTCTCAGAAAATCAGTTGTAAACAATTCGGTTTGAACTAAAAGAAAAATCATTTGAGCTTTGAGATTGCTTCACTTTGCTCACAATGACCACTTAAAAAAATGAAACAAATGGAAACCTTATCATACGAAACAGTAATTGATGCTCCTTTGCAAAAAGTATGGGACATCCTCTGGAATCCTGAAACGTACAGCGAATGGACCAAGTATTTCGGTGCAGGATCTATTATGAAATCCGACTGGAAGGTAGGCGGAAAAACCTATTTCCTTAATGCTCATGGGGAAGGAATGGTTTCAACCATAGACAGCCTGGATGAACCTAACCAGATTGTATTTAAACATCTGGGAATGATGGATAAAGAGGGAAACGAAGATACCCAGAGTAAGGAAGTTATGGAATGGAACGGAAGTTTTGAAAAATACTTTCTGATAGACTTTGGCGGAAAAACAAAACTTCATGCTGAAGTTCAGGTAGAAAAACAATGGCAGGATCATATGAACACAGGCTTCACAAAAGGATTAATGGTTGTGAAAAGCCTTGCAGAAGGAGTGAGTTTGGGTTCAGTTTGATGAAGTTCAAAGTTCAAAGTTTAATGTTTAATGTTTAGAGTTGCTATTTTACCCTGAATACTAATATCTGCTACCTGTCACCTAATATCTACAACATCTCTACCACCTAAAAATGAAATTACTCGTAATACTTTTCGCAACTTTTATTCTGGCTTTGCTGGGAACTTTTTTGTTTCAGGGGAAGCCGGATTTTATATTCTCTGGAAACCTGGGAATGGCTGTTTTTATTATATTTACAGGCTTTTCCCATTTTAAATTCCAGAAAGGAATGGCGATGATGATCCCCCATTTTATCCCTGCCAGAATGTTTTGGGTCTATTGTACAGGAGTTCTGGAAATTGCAGCAGGAATAGGGCTTATGATTCCGGCTATCCGCGAAATAACAGCTATTTTACTGATTATTTTCTATGTATTGGTTTTTATAGCCAATATCAATTCTTCCAGGAAAAAGATTAATATTTTTAAAGCCGATTACACAGGTCCGGGCATGAAATACCTTTACACTCAAAGGATTCCCATGCAGATTATTCTGATCGTCTGGACATGGTATTTCGGAATTTATTTACATTAGATAAAAAGACAGTCATTAAGGCTGTCTTTTCTTATAATTGAAATTTTTTTAATCAAATCGTGTAACATTTTGTGGTAGTAATGTGTCTTATTGTATAAATGAATTTGTTTTTATTACCTTAAAAATTAAATGCTTAAGTAACTTTAACCTTTAAAAACATAAGTTATGAATTTAAATCACAAAATTTTCGGTACAGCCCTTATTGTACTATCTACTATGATGATTAACGCACAAAGCTCTACTGCCAAACTGCCGGGAGATCCTACTTTGCCATCTTCCAAGGCTAATCTTGAGAAACTTATTTCTTATGATAAAGGAAACTTTAAATACAAAGTGGAAGACTACTTTGCAAGACCAAAAGCTTCAGGATTTAAAATCTCTCCTGACGGGAAATACCTTTCCTATAAAGAAAAAGACGAGGAGAAAAAAAATCATGTTTATGTAAAAGACCTGAGCACAGGAAAAATTACCAAAGCCATCGTAGAAAAAGATGATCTGATCAGAGGCTATGGCTGGCTGAACAAAAAGCGTCTTTACTACACTCAGGATAGAGGAGGAAATGAAAATATTCATTTGTATGCTGCAGATGCAGATGGTGGAAATCAGAAGGATTTAACACCATTTGACGGAGTAAAAGTACAATCTATTATTCCTATAAAAGATACTGATTTTGTAGTGGTAACGATGAATAAGAATAATAAACAAATCTTTGAACCGTTTAAAATCAATTTCGTTACAGGGGAAATGACCCAACTGTATGAAAATAAAGATGTCAACAGCCCTATTGACGATTACCTTTTTGATAAAGATGGAAATCTGAGAGGTTATAGTGTTCTTGAAAACGGATTAACCACCAAAACCTATTATAAAGATCTGCAGACCGGAAAATTCAATCTGATTAAATCTGCAGACTGGTCTGATACCTTCAGTATTATAGCATTTAATGATAACTCTAAAAATAAAGACGAAGCGTATGTGGTAACCAATCTGGATAGCGATAAAGCGAGAATAGTACTGTATGATCTGAAGAAAAATGCTGTGATTAAAGAAATTTATTCTAATCCGGTATATGACGTAAGTTCAATAAGCACTGCAGGTAAAAACAGAAATTATGAACTTGATTTTATAAGTTATGAAGGTACTAAGGGGGAAACTGTTCCGGTAAGTAAATTTTATAAAGAAATACATGATCAATTAAAATCTCAGTTTGGAGATAAGGAATTTGGAATTGCTTCTTCTGATGATAATAATGATAAACTTCTGGTTGTTGTAGGAAGCGATAAGCTGTATGGAACCTATTATGAATACGATACTAAAACCAAGCAGACCAAACTTCTTTACAACCTGATGCCTCAGTTGAAGGAAGAAGATATGGCTGAAATGAGACCTATCGAATTTAAAAGCAGAGACGGATTGACTATTCATGGATATATTACATTGCCTAAAGCGGCACTGGAAGGTAAAAAAGTTCCTTTGATTGTTAACCCTCACGGTGGACCACAGGGAATCAGAGACAGCTGGGGATTCAATCCGGAAACACAATTATTTGCAAGCCGTGGATATGCTACGCTTCAGGTGAACTTCAGGATTTCCGGTGGATATGGGAAGTCATTCCAGAAAGCGGGTTACAAGCAGATCGGAAGAAAAGCAATGGATGATGTGGAAGATGGTGTAAAATACGCCATTGAGCAAGGTTGGGTAGACAAGGATAAAGTTGCGATCTACGGAGGAAGTCATGGTGGATATGCAACATTAATGGGATTGATCAAAACTCCTGATTTATATGCATGTGGAGTAGATTATGTAGGAGTATCCAACATCTTTACTTTCTTTGATTCTTTCCCGGAATACTGGAAGCCATACAAAGAAATGGTAAAACAGATCTGGTATGATCTTGATAACCCTGAGGAAGCAAAAATTGCTAAAGAAGTTTCTCCGGTGTTCCAGATCGATAAGATCAAGAAACCTCTATTTGTGGTACAGGGAGCTAATGACCCAAGAGTAAATATCAATGAATCTGATCAGATTGTAAAAGCGATGCGTGCCAAAGGTTTCGAAGTTCCTTATCTGGTAAAATATGATGAAGGTCACGGATTTGGAAAAGAACCGAACAGAATTGAACTTTACAAATCGATGTTAGGATTCTTTGCAGAAAATTTTAATAAATAAACTATTAATTAAATAGCATTTGAACGGAAGACTTAGGTCTTCCGTTTTTTTATGGATAATGTCATTGCGAGCAAAGCGAAGCAATCTCATTATGTTTATACTTTGATTACTTTGATGATTGGAAAAACGCTAAGTCTTTTTATAACAAGCTGTATATTTTTAAGGCGCAAAGATTTTATCTCCGATAAAATTGAACACTGCATATTTTTAAATCCTCTCGTTGATTTTGAAAATAAAGCAGATGATCATGGAAAAAATCTGTGTAATCTGCATGATCTGCGAGAAAAATAATAGATTGCTTGCTGAAAATCATATATTTAGCGAAGCTGAAATATTCTTGAGTCTTACCATTCTGCACAAGGATTATAAAGCCTTTGCACCCTTGCGTTATCATTCATCATTGATATCCCTAGCCCCGATAGCAGCGGTTACCCCGGAACATGAGTGGGAGAGTCGGAGGGAAAGAATGTGGGATAGTTGGGCGTGAGGAGTATGAGCGGATAGCGGGAAAAAGCTTCTGAAAAATAATTTATGCGTAAGTTGTTGAAAATTTATGAGATAAAAAACATTGATGAATAAAAGAAAAATTGAATTTTAAGAAAAATATTTTAAATTTATTAAAGTAAAACCAAAAGTTCAGCCGTCATAACCATATGGAGGTTGTCGAAAAAATAACAATGCCACAAAAGGAGAAAGAAAGCATCATCTCACAGACCGTTTCCAACTACGGAGGGAAGCTGATGTCTTATATCCGTCCGAAAGTGAAAAACACAGAGGATGCGGAAGATATTCTGCAGGAAGTGTGGTATCAGTTCAGTAGCCTTACGAATCTCTCGGAGATCGTAAACGTTGGGGGCTGGCTGTACAGGGTGACGGCAAATAAAATTACAGACCGTTACCGAAAAAAGAAAACAGAAAATCTTGAAGATTTCGTATATGAAGATGAAGACGGCAGTTTTTCTATCAAGGATATCCTTTTGATGGATGAAAGTGCGGGTCCTGAAGTGAAGATGTTTCAGGATGAGATCTGGAAAAAACTGTTTGAAGCGCTTGATGAACTTCCCGAAAAACAAAGGCTGGTCTACGTAGAAAACGAACTGAACGACAAAACCCTCCAGGAGATCGCCGATGAACAGGGAGAAAACATCAAAACCATCATCAGTAGAAAAAACTATGCTGTGAAGCACTTGAGAAACAGATTGAGAAAGTTATACGAAGATTTAAAAAGTTAGAAAAAGAAATTATGAATCATAAACACAAAAAGGGTTGGTTTTTTTTATTGCTATGCCCGCCATTAATTTTAGTTGCCGTTACATGGATTGTAATGATGCTTTGGAACTGCCTTCTTCCGGAGATTTTAGGAGCTAAAACCATTACTTTCTGGCAGGCCATGGGAATACTGATCCTAAGCAAAATTCTTTTCGGTGGTTTCCATTTCGGGAAAGGAATGAGAGATTTGAAGGAAAGAAAAATGAGAGAGAAAATGGAAGGTTTATCCCCGGAGGAAAGAGAGAAATTCAAGGAGGTTTGGAGAAATAAATGCTCGGGAGGATTCTTCAACAGAAATAACGAATAATTTGAAATTTTTAAAGAAGTAGTAAAGTAAAATCAGAATTCATTCGTCTCTATAAAAAACAAGAAGTAGTAAAATTTAAAATTTTGAAAAAATGAAAAATTCAGCATTAAAAGGAGCTCTAGGAGCATTAGCCGTTGTAGGTGTAGCCTTAATTGCTAAAAAAGCAATACAAAGAAAAAGATTTATCAAAGGTATTTTTGATGAGTATGGAATTAAAGAAAAATCTCCTTTCGGACTGGCAGATAAGATCAGAGAAATGAATGAGGAAGACTATCAGGAACTGAAAGGGAAATTCAAAAAAGAATTCCATTCAAGATGCTGCAAGAAGGATAATATGTGTGAAGCATAATCCATACAGGACTAAATTGAAATTGTTTAATTCCGGCGCGGGAAGCAAAGCTTCCCGCGCCGGAATTTTTTATTTAAAACCTACCCTGTAATGAGATTCCTTGCTATGCTCGGAATGCCAAAGGGACTGTTGAACTCATTCAATTCTCAGCATTTGTTGAGAAGTGCAATTTTATCGGAGATAAAATCCTTGCGCCTTAAAAATATGCAGTTTGAAAACGAACTCGCGTCTTTGCGTTTTCCAACCTTAAAATAATAAACGATATTGAGATTGCTTCATCTTCGATTCGCAATGACTATTGATATTAAAGATTTTAAGGAAATCTCGGAATGACAAAGGTATTGTTGACCTCATTCAATTTGCAGCATTTGTTGAGAAGGACAATTTTATCGGAGATAAAATCCTTGCGCCTTAAAAATATGCAGTTTGAAAAAGAACTCGCATCTTTGCGTTTTCCAACCTTAAAATAATAAACGATATTGAGATTGCTTCATCTTCGATTCGCAATGACTATTGATATTAAAGATTTTAAGGAAATCTCGGAATGACAAAGGTACTGTTGACCTCATTCAATTTGCAGCATTTGTTGAGAAGGACAATTTTATCGGAGATAAAATCCTTGCGCCTTAAAAATATGCAGTTTGAAAAAGAACTCGCATCTTTGCGTTTTCCAACCTTAAAATAATAAGCGATATTGAGATTGCTTCATCATCGATTCGCAATGACTATTGGTATTAAAGATTTTAAGGAAATCTCGGAATGACAAAGGTACTGTTGACCTCATTCAATTCGCAGCATTTGTTGAGAAGTGCAATTTTATCGGAGATAAAATCCTTGCGCCTTAAAAATATGCAGTTTGAAAAAGAACTCGCGTCTTTGCGTTTTCCAACCTTAAAATAATAAGCGATATTGAGATTGCTTCATCTTCGATTCGCAATGACTATTGATATTAAAGATTTTAAGGAAATCTCGGAATGACAAAGGTACTGTTGACCTCATTCAATTTGCAGCATTTGTTGAGAAGTGCAATTTTATCGGAGATAAAATCCTTGCGCCTTAAAAATATGCAGTTTGAAAACGAACTCGCGTCTTTACGTTTTCCAACCTTAAAATAATAAACGAATTGAGATTGCTTCATCTTCGGTTCGCAATGACTTTTAGATTCTTTTTTCTGTCAAAATTTTACCATAAACATCAAACACAAAGAAAAATAAATCCTTATTTTTGTATTGCTCAATGAAAGATTACTACTATTTTCTCGGTATATCGCAGGATGCTTCGGAAGAAGACGTCAAAAAAGCGTATCGAAAACTGTCTTTAAAATATCATCCTGATAAAAATGACAATGACGATTTTTTTGCTGACCGTTTCCGTGAGATCCAGGAAGCCTATGAGACTTTAAGTGATCGTGCGCTTAGACGTACTTATGATCAGAATCTGGAAAATCATCAGAAAAGTTTCAGATATAATATTCCGCCAGCTATCAAAACTTTTACAGCGAATAAAATTCATGCGAAAAAAGGAGAGGAGATTATCATCAACTGGCAGACGAGCAATGCTGATGTAGTAAAGGTATTGCCTTTCGGATTGGAAAAGCCGTATGGAGAGAGGATCTTTAAGATCACAGAATTTAAAGACGGGAAATTCCAGCTTTTGCTTCATGCAACGAATTCTCTTTTGCACAAAACGGTTGTTCAGGGAATTACCATTACAGAAGTTTTTGAGAACGATTCTGAAAAGTTCAAAAACTCGGTGGAGGAAATGTTTAAGCCACAACCCAGAACAAGAATTAACAAATCTGGTCAACCTAAAATTATGATGTTGGTCTGGGGAATTATTATTCTAGCGATTGCTATTTATATGCTGATAAAAAATTTCAGCTAGTTTATGCCATTTTCTTTCTTCCCGGGCATTTTTTACATCTTTTACCTTTCTTAAATTTTTTACAACAAGATTTCTTTTCACAGAACATCTCTTCGTTATTGAATGAGTAAGGTGCCAATGGCGGTACTTTAAATGGGACAATCATATTCATGTTGCAAATATA
This sequence comes from Chryseobacterium sp. KCF3-3, assembly GCF_045865955.1. Lineage (NCBI taxonomy): Bacteria > Pseudomonadati > Bacteroidota > Flavobacteriia > Flavobacteriales > Weeksellaceae > Chryseobacterium > Chryseobacterium sp. KCF3-3. The sequence goes on along the minus strand of NZ_AP035792.1, from coordinate 5,246,977 downwards.
TTAATTTAGAATAAATATAATTAATAAAATTTCATAAAATTCTTAAAACCTGATGTATAACGGGAGAAGTCTTTTGTATAAAGAAATAAAAGGGTTTGATTTGCTATCTCATTACTTCTTACATTCACCATAAATCAAGCTAAAGTTTGTTTTTTGAATAAAATTAAGATTTACAGCCTTTTTAAAAGATAAGTGTAATCAATAGAGTAAATGTTGTTGAATATTTATTTTGCTTTAATAAAGTTAAGGTGTTTAATTATATAAGAATTGATGTTTTTTGTTGTGTATTATGCATGGAATAGTGAATATTATTATCAAAACCAATCTGAACTTGTGTGATGCTTATGAAAAACCAACTGTGAGAAAAGTCACAAATATTTTTGTGAATTATCACCCTGGATATGCTCTTGTACAATCGTCCAAAAAATTGTAATTTTACCCATCTTTTTACAAACAAAATCTAATAAATAAAAATGAATACAGAACAGTTTGTGAGCCGTCACATTTCCCTTAATGAAGCCGATAAACAGGCGATGTTGGAAAAACTTGGCGTTTCTAGTATTGAAGAGTTAATTTCTCAAACCATCCCTTCTTCTATCCGTTTAGAGAAAGATCTTGAGATCTCGGAACCACTTTCTGAATACGAAATGTTGAACCACTCAAAAGAATTGGCATCTAAAAATACTGATTATACAAGTTATATCGGATTTGGATACCACAATACACTTTTACCTTCAGCAATCCAGAGAAATATTTTTGAAAACCCTAGCTGGTATACGGCATATACTCCATATCAGGCAGAAATTGCACAGGGAAGACTTGAAGCTCTTCTTAATTTCCAGACTGTAGTATGTGATCTTACTGGTTTTGCATTAGCCAATGCATCTTTATTGGATGAATCTACTGCTGCTGCTGAAGCAATGCATATGTTCTTCAACAACAGATCTAAAGACCAGAAAAAAGCAGGAGCTAATAAGTTCTTTATTTCTGACCTTGTGCTTCCTCAAACAGTTTCTGTATTAAAAACAAAAGCTGAAGGATTAGAAATCGAAATCGTAGTTGGAGATCATAAAACACACCAGTTTGATGCTTCTTATTACGGTATTTTATTACAGTATCCTGGTAAAAACGGAATCGTTTTAGACTATACAGAAGATATCGTAGAATATAAAAAACTTGATCTTCAGGTAGCAGTTGCTTGTGATCCGATGGCTTTGGTTAAGCTAAAGTCTCCTGCAGAAATGGGTGCTGACTGTGCGGTAGGAACTACACAGAGATTCGGTATTCCATTAGGATACGGAGGTCCTCACGCAGCTTTCTTTGCTTGTAGAGAAGATTATAAAAGAGATATTCCTGGAAGAATTATCGGGGTTTCTCAGGATATGTACGGAAGACGTGCATTAAGAATGGCATTACAGACAAGAGAGCAGCACATCAAAAGAGAGAAAGCCACTTCAAACATCTGTACAGCTCAGGTTCTTTTGGCAGTAATGGCTGGTATGTATGCTGTTTACCACGGTCCGAAAGGGTTAGGTTATATTGCTGATCAGATCCACTTTAAAGCAAATGCTTTGAAAAACGGTCTTAAGGCATTAGGATATCAGGTAGTAGAAGAGCCAATCTTCGATACTGTGAAAATCACAATGGCTGAAGATGAGAAAGCAAGATTGGTAAGACTGATGCTTGATCACAGATTAAACTTAAACTATTTCACAGAAGGAGTAGTAAGCATTGCGATCAACGAAAGCACAACATTAGAGAAATTAAACTACCTGATGGCTTCTTTCGCTCAGTTTAAAGACAAGCAGACTTTCAAATTAGAAATTAAAGAAGGATACAGCATTCCGGAAGAGAATTTAAGAAAAGACGAAATTCTTACAGAATCAGTATTCAACAAATACCATACGGAAACAGAATTGATGCGTTACATCAAGCGTCTTGAGAGAAAAGACTTATCATTGACTCATTCAATGATTTCTTTAGGATCTTGTACCATGAAACTGAACGCAGCGACTCAAATGTTACCACTTTCATGGGAAAACTGGGGTGCAGTTCATCCATTTGTGCCTGTAAATCAAGCTGAAGGATATCAGGAAATGATCCGTGAACTGGAGAAAGACTTAGCAGAAATTACAGGTTTTGCAGGAACTTCTCTTCAGCCAAACTCAGGAGCACAAGGAGAATATGCAGGATTAATGGTAATCAGAGAATACCATATTTCAAGAGGAGACCACCACAGAAACGTAGTATTGATCCCTCAGTCTGCACACGGAACAAACCCGGCTTCTGCTGCAATGGCGGGAATGAAAATCGTAGTGGTGAAAAACCTTGAAAATGGTGAAATCGACTTCGAAGATCTTAAAGCTAAAACAGAACTTCATTCAGAGAACTTGTCTGCTGTAATGATCACTTATCCTTCTACTTACGGATTCTTTGATGCTAACATTAAAGAAATTACCAACCTTATCCATGAGCATGGAGGACAAGTATATATGGATGGTGCGAACATGAACGCTCAGGTAGGATTTACAAGTCCTGGAAACATCGGGGCTGACGTTTGTCACCTTAATCTTCACAAAACTTTCGCAATTCCTCACGGAGGTGGAGGTCCTGGAGTAGGTCCAATCTGTGTTGCTAAACACTTAGTACCTTTCCTTCCTTCTAACGCGAACATCAGAATCGGGTCTAAAGAAGCTATCGAAGGTATTTCTGCTGCACCGTACGGTTCAGGATTGATCCTTAACATTTCTTATTCTTATATTAAAATGTTAGGAACAGAAGGTCTTAAAAAGGCTACAGGACATGCAATCATGAATGCGAACTACCTGAAAGAAATTTTAGCAGAGCATTTCCCTATTTTATATTCAAACGAAAACGGAAGAGTAGCTCACGAATGTATCGTAGATTTCCGTCAGTTCAAATCTTTAGGAATTGAAGTAGCAGATGTGGCGAAGAGATTAATGGATTATGGTTTCCATGCTCCTACCGTTTCTTTCCCGGTTGCAGGTACATTAATGATTGAGCCTACAGAATCTGAAAGCAAGTCTGAAATTGATCGTTTTGCAGAAGCGTTGATCTCTATCAAAAAAGAAATCGATGAAATTGCAAACGGTGAAGCAGATGCTACCAACAACGTATTGAAAAACGCTCCTCACACAGAACAATTGGTAATCTCTGATTCTTGGGATAAACCATACAGTAGAGAAAAGGCTGCTTATCCATTAGAGTGGGTAAGAGACCACAAATTCTTCGCTTCTGTATCAAGAGTAGACGAAGCATACGGAGACAGAAACTTGGTATGTACTTGTGAGCCAATTGAAGCTTATATGTAATCTCAGTTTTTTAACGATAAAAAATCCCTTTCAGTAATGAGAGGGATTTTTGTTTTTTTTGTATGTCATTGCGAATAAAGCGAAGTAATCTCAAATTATCTCCAGTAATTATTGGCTGCAGCAATAGTCGCAAATTCTGTAGCGACAGTTTGTCCGATGGCAATCAACATGGATGCATCCTCTGCATACACCGGACGTAATTTTTCACGAACCGCAGCATCAGGTTGTGTTACTTTAATAATTAATCTTGCCATTTTTACGGCTAATTGTCGTCCTTCTTCAGGTGTTTTGGTTAATAAAGAATTGTTTGGGACTAGTTGAATCTGTTCACTCATTGTATTGTTTTTAATGTTCTGCTTAAATGTTGTTTTTATTGTACACTACAAATATATAAGTCAGTATTTCCGAAATGAGTATCAAAAGTCACCGATCAGCAATTTTATTTTTCTATGATCCTGTGTTAATTTTTTATCCAGTTCAATCTTTTTCATCAGCCTGGATATTACTTCCCTTGTCGTTCCCAGATCATCTGCAATGCTTTGATGTGATATAGCAAGTTCGTGAGTGCCGGAAATCTTTGCTTTTGTTTGTAAATACTCCCAAAGCCTGTCTTCAAGTTTGTAGCAGATAATCTGCTTCGTAGTATGAAGCAGGTCATTATAATGTTTTTGAAATTCAGCAATAATCAAATTATTAAAGGATGGGTAGCGGATAAGCCATTCTTTCGCTTTATCAATAGGAATCAGCAGAATAGTTGATTGACCTTCCGGAATCGCTGAAAAATCAATAGGATGTTGATTGAACAGATGTACAAAACTAAAAATACAGGACGATCCTGGCTGAATAAAATACAACAGAAACTGTATTCCATCTTCTTCACTATAGGCTTTTACATTCCCTTCTAAAACAATAGGAAGATAACGAATCAGCTGTCCCTGTTTTACAATAAAATCCTGGGTGGAAAATGTCTTGATGATTCCGAATTTTTCAATTTCTGCGATCAGTTCTTTTCCAAAATCAGGAAGGCATTTTTCAAGAATGTTTGTATGGTCCATAAATTGGGAAGCATTTTATGACGTTGAATATAACAAATCCCTCTCAATATGGAGAAGTATTTATATTTTTTATTGTCATTGCGAGCAAAGTGAAGCAATCTCAAAACCCGATGAAATATTTATTTTCCTTTGATTATTTCGGGAAATTATAAGAAAGCCACGTCATAAAACCAATCACGCTTACCAGTGATATCAGTGAACCATAGAAAAGACCAAAACCAAGATTTTTAAGTGATGATATTTTTTCTGACTTTGAAAAGTAAATAAGGGCTCCCAACAGAAGACAGGCAATGAAGATTCCGATGATAAGTTCAAAGCTGTCCAGCAGCTGTAATGATACAATTATAATAAACTGTATCACAATGGTGAGGATAAGGAGAATGTATTTCATGAAATTTTATGGATTAATTATGCAAATGATATCAGATCGGATTTCTGTTTTATTATTCAAAAAGTTTATATTTCTCTGCATAATCTTCTTTTGCCTTAAAATGCCCTGACTCAGCTACGCAAAGTCTCCTGACTTTGAGTACACTAGCTACGCAAAGTCTCCTGACCTAGCTACGCAAAGTCTCCTGACTTTGAGTACATTATTCATCATCATAATTGCTATATTTCGAAAATTCAGAACTTCTATTTACATTAATCACCGGATTTTCTGCAATTTCAATTGAATTGATTATTCCTGTACCATTAGAATAATTAGTTGCCGAAGAATAAATGTATTGATTTGCTTTTGATACAATTCCGGCACGAACTGGGTTCAGGTGTATATAGTTTAATTTATCCCACAAGAACTTTAAGCTGAAAATTTCCTCAGCATGATTTCCATATTGCCAAACCTGAAAATTTTTATTTCTTGAATGAGTTTCAGTAGCTTTAGCCAATCGTTCTAAAATCCATTCTTTTCTGCTTTCCGGTTCTGTTTGTATTTTTTCTAATATTTGTTTCGCTGTAAATTTTTTAAAATCTCTGATTAGATCTGAAAGTTTTCCATCTCTTGACTGTACAATAAAATGTAAATGGTTACTCATGATGACATAACCATAAAGAATCATTCCTTTATTTTTTATACAGAATTCAAAGCATTCTATAATGGTATCTCGATATATTTTTCGGGTAAAAATATCTATCCATTCAATAATAGTACAGGTTAAAAAGTGAGGTCTATCCTGATCTCTGATAACATATCCTTCTTTCATCTTTGGTTTTTATCAAAGATAATAATTAATGGATCTGTAAATTAGATATTTTATGGAGATTTTTGTAGGCCTCAAAGTCAGGAGACTTTGCGGAGCGTGTGTCAGGAGACTTTGCGGAGCGTGTGACTTTGCGGAGCGTGTTTTTTTCATTGGGGTTATTAGTTACGAAAGAGAAATTTTTTGAAATTTATTATATTTTGATGAAATGCCAATCATTTAATTAAAATTTTTAAACAAAATCACCTCCCAAAAATTGAGAGGTGTCTTAGTATTTAAATTCCGGCTGTTATCTTCTTTTAAAGCTATAAGCAAGCAAAATAGCTACGCCCATAGTAACGCAGGTTATAATTGAAATGGTTTCAATGGAAATTCCACTTTTCATCTGTGTGTTTTCTTTTTCACATGAAAAAAAGAATAATAATGTCATGAACAGACATACCGATAGTAATTTTTTATCCATAAATGTATTTGTTTGGTTATGAAATATTTATAGCAAAAAGTGTACCGGATTTGTAGACTTAAAAATGTAGTGTTTCAGGGATTTTGATTACTTTTAGTTACCAACAAATAAATAGGAGAGTGGGATTATGAAAGGTAATTCAGCTTATGGACAATTTCTTCAATTAAACCTTGACTTCCAAAATAAGAGAATAAATGATTGATCAAAAGTCCGAAAACAGGAAGTAATTTTCCAAAGAAACCTTCAAAATAAATCATTGTAATGATAAGAAATAAAAGGGCAACCAGATGCAATTTCCATAATTTTACTTTATAAGTCAATATCTTGGTTTTTTCATTATAAGTAAATGCTCCTTCATCAATTAAAGATAAGTAATCGTTATTGCTTCTTGCCTTGGGAAAACCTTCATTGAAAGAAACAAATCCAGGCCCGTAAAGAATATTTTGAACCTTTTTCTCTCTTAACAGATCACGTACTGTATAGATGACCTCATCAGAGGTTTTATCTTTTATGATTTCTCTCTCAAAAGTATAAGTAAATGGGAACATATAGTTTTAAGCTTCGTTATTTTTTTTTCCTTCATCCCAATAATAGCTGTCCGGATAGATTCTCGTTCCAAAAACAGCAGTCCCCACCCGTACAATCGTGGCACCTTCTTCAATGGCAGTTTCCAGATCTCCGCTCATTCCCATAGAAAGTTCTTTCATTTCTACGTTGGGAATATTTTCGGTGATGATGTCTTTTTGAAGTTTTTTCAGGATTTTAAAGCATACTCTTACTTTCCCGGTTTCAGCACTGAATAAACCGATCGTCATCAGTCCTTTTATTTTCAAAGTAGAGTAGTGTGAAATCTTTCGGGTAAGTTCAATGGCTTCGTCGGGATCCACACCAAATTTACTCTCTTCATTGGACGTATTCACCTGAATCAAAACATCCATCGTTCTGTTTTCAGCTAAAAGCTTTTGATGAAGTTTCTCGGCAAGTTCCAGACGATCCAGAGACTGAATACAGGTAACACCGTACTTTAGAATATCTTTGATTTTATTGGTCTGAAGATGGCCTATAAAATGATTTTCATGGGGAATATCCTTTAGCTCCTCATATTTCTCTTTCAGTTCCTGGACTTTATTTTCCGCGATTAACGTCTGCCCATTTTCCAAAGCAATTTTAATACGCTCTGCAGAAACCGTTTTTGTTGCCAGTAATAACCTGACTTCATTTCTGTTTCTTCCGGATTGCTCACAAGATTGTGGAGGATATCGGCTTTCATGATGAGATGATTTCTTTGGCTTCCAGTTTTTTAATTAAAGCAGCTTTAACAGCTGTTAATGCGTAATCTTTAGCTTCAGCAAAGGAAATTGAATATTTCCTTTCAATAGTTCTCATATCTTCAGGAAACTGAGTTAATAATTGATCATAGAATGTATCTAGAATCTCAGCTGAAGGCATTTCATAATTAATTTTTAATTGGAAACGTCTTAAAAGAGCAGTGTCAATAATCTCAGGATGATTGGTGGCACAGATCAAAAGAGCATTTTCAGGGTAATAATCAATCAGCTGAATCAAAGTATTAACCAGCCTTCTCATTTCGCCTACATCTTTGTCATCGCTGCCTCTCGCTTTCCCGATCTGATCCAGTTCATCAAGGAATAATACTGATCTTTCTCTGGCAGCTTTATCAAAAATCATTTTAATGTTCTGTGACGTTTCTCCGATACGGGATGAAACAATATTACTGAGATTTAAAATAATAATATTTTTTCCAAGGGCATTGGCAATTGCTTTTGCTGTCATTGTCTTTCCACATCCGGAGCTTCCTTCAAGTAAGATTTTATGGTTAACCGGCAGGCCATACTCCTGGAGTTCTTTAACGTAAGTGTGCTCTTTAATAAGCTGTACAAGCTGTTCTCTGTTGTTGGTACTGAGAAATACTTCGTTAAGGTTTACCTGTTCTTTATCTTGAATAATGAGGTTGTACAGATTCATGATGACAATTAAAAAAGAATTATTGAATAAACAAAGATAAAGCTTTATTGAATGTCCAAAAGAATCCTGAATCATAATAAACGTCTGGTCCAGTGAAAATGAAGGATGAATTATAAGTTATGAATGATAAATGAGAATGGCCGTTAACGAACAAAGCGTCATATTCTGTAAAATATTCCTAAACATCTGCGAAAATCAGCGAAATCTGTGGGAAATAAATAATGACGTGTTTACAAAAAGCTTCCAATAAAAAAAGAAAAGCCAGACTTGCGACTGGCTTTTCTCATTTGGATATTAAAATTTGTTATGAAACTAAGATCTTTCTGCTTATGTTTTTGGGCCCTTTTACCCGATGGTAAAAGAGCAATCCGATCTCTCAGACTAAAAACATAAAACAATATAATTAGTATAGATATTCTATAGGCTTATTTATTTTGAGATTAGTTTCTTTCTCTTCTTACTGTTGCGAAATATGAAGTGATTACGACTAAACCTGTTACGATACCGATATAAGTTACCATTTTGTATTATTTTTAATTATTTGACTTTTTTTTATCAATCTTTCAATTGCAATATTACTACTTTCAAATCATGTGCCAAAGTAAAACACTATGATGTATATCAGTGTATTACGGTGGTTGGTGTTCATGTATTAGTGAATTTTTGTTTACAATAAATTAATGTATTATTTGAAAATTATTAATACTTTTATTATTCTATCTGTAAAATTATGTGAATGTGTTAATCGTTTATTGACTTCTATATTGGAGTTGATAAAACAAATAATAAATAATGCGTAGCATAATATTGTTTCAAAGTATATTTTTCAGCCACTTATTTTTCACTTCAAATAGACTTTTATGTTAATAAAATTTATTCTTGGCGCTAATTTTTATGCTGGAATTTTTGTCAGCTGTCACATTTCATGTCATAGAGAAACATTGATTTTGTGTCAGAACTGCAAATAAGATCATCTGGTGACCGATTTCTTTCGGAGTCAGGAATGTTACTCAAAGAAAATAAATGAGCTTGATAAGATGATTCTTATTGGTGAATGAGTTCCTGTAAAAACTTTTATAAATTCAAAAGAGCTGACCTTTCATGGATAATATATACATTTCTTGTCCCGAGAATAGGGAGAGTGAGAGAATTCTCTTTTTGAATTCCCCGGAGGCTTTTACTACTTTTGTAGAAAGAATGAATTTATGGGACGCAGTTATATTTTTCTTGCTCTGGCAATTGTATTTGAGATTATTGCCACAACTTTCCTGAAAAAGTCTGAAGAATTTTCTAAACTATGGCCATCGGTAGTGACGGTTATCGGATATGCCTGTGCGTTTTATTTTCTGAGTCTTACCCTTCGTCATATTCCTGTGGGAATTACCTACGCCATCTGGTCCGGAGTAGGTATTATTTTTATAACGATGATCGGGGTGATAGCATTCAAACAGGTTCCTGACCTGCCTGCCATTATTGGGATTGCTCTGATTGTGATTGGTGTGATTATTATTAATGTATTCTCCAAAATGGGTACTCATTAAAAAATAATCTCCTGCTGCTTTTCCATCTGTTTCCAGTGTTGAGATCTTGTTTTGTATAAAAAGAACTTTCCCAGTTTATATTTGAACTTTAAATATCCTCGGAACTCAATGCCGTTGAATAATGTAAAAGGAATTGCTGGATTTTCCTTTAATGATTCTCTTATTCCTTTGCTGAATACAGTAGGACCGGTTGTGGCATGTATATTATGCGGATAGCGGTGAGTATCTATATTATCAATCATCAGTTCTAATGTTTTCTTGAGAAAAGGATGGTTTTTATTGAAAATAAGGGCCCATTGAACATATAGGTTTTCGTGTCTTTCTACACTGATCACAGCTTCATCATCTTCCTGAATAAGTTTTTCAAACGGTTTTATAGTACTGCTGTCTATATCCAGGTATATTCCACCTTTTTTATATAAAATAGCATACCTGAAGAAATCTGCTTTTGCTGCTCCAATGGTAAGTTTACGATAACTTTTAATATATTCAGGAGGAAATTCTTCGGTGATAAACTTCTCTATATCCTGATCATCATAGAAAAAATAGCGGTATCCCGGATTTTTCCTTTTCATATTCCAGATGTGATATTTTGTAATCAAAGGAAGTTTTTTAGTTATGAAAGTTTGAAATATTTGTTTAGGTACTGCCATTTTCTATTTTTTAGAGCTTCTTCTTATATAAAACCAAATCATTTTTCATCAGGAATGTGTAGCAGTAATAAGGTTTTTCATGAAATAGAGAAATATCTACCTTTGAAATAGCTTATGCTTAGCTGAAGTTTTGATTCTATTTTAGACGAATGGTTAAATAGTGTGGAGAAAAATTTTAATTTTTTTTTAATCTTCCGATAGAAGAACTTTAGGAATAAGGTCCGATATTGTAAAAATTGATTGTCTCTAGAATTTATTTTGTTCGCTGTCTTTCAAAAGGGTTATAAGAAATTCCAATATTGAAATAGAGTGAAGGTTTGTAAGTTGCTTTCCATATATAATCATTAAAAGAATCCTGCTTATTAAATGCTCTCGAATTGATATTGGCTCTGATTCCTGTTTTGAAAGTGCCTATGAAATTTCCGCCAAGATTGTGTTCATAGATAGCTCCTGAATTAAGTGCAACCTGCCTGAATTCATAAGTGTTGTCATTATGATAGGTATAAAATGAGGTGTTATCCATTTCCGTTCCCAGAGAAATTCTGCCGCTGGAAAAAATATCTTTTCTTAACAATACTTTTTTTGGAAGAAGGACGTCCATTACCCATCCATTATTGAATTTGTTTTCATAAGTGAAAATAGGGAGCACGGGAATTTGGGAACTCGGGTCAATAATACCAGCCAATCCGAGACTCATTTTTGTTTTTGGAGTTGTCTTTAAAATCAATGAAGCAGTTACCAATCCTCTGATCCGTTCAAAATGCTGGTCACTTCCATCTGTAGAAATACTGGCGGAATATATTGCTGTCTTTTTAAATAACCTTGAAAAGTAGCTCAGATTAATAGCTTCCGAATGATAATGAAAGTTTTCCTCACTCTGAGTTCCGGGGATGACAGGATTTTCGTTCCTGATAGAGGTGTAGCGGTAGCCAAGGGCGGTGCTCAAAAGCCAGCTTCTGTTTTTGATAAAATAAATATTGGCATCCGCCTTCATTTGCTGAAAGCTCTTTACCTTATTATCCGGCAGATCCTGGCCTTGAAGCTGTGAAGAAAAAGAAGATGGGGTTACCAAAGTATATTCAATATTGAAGTTTCGTGACTGAGGTATTTTATCTGCAAAGAAAGCACGGACCTTCAAAGGAATACTGTCCTTTTTCTGAGCATAAATAATGTTTTTAAAAGGAAGTATTGCCAAAGGGACAAGTACTCTTCTCAATGTTTTCATGGGTAGTTTATTTTAATGGCTGAATAATAGATTGGAAAAAACTGAAGGTAAAAATCCTTTCATAGAAGATATCCAGACTGTTTTCAATAATGGCATCCGTATAACATGCAGTATCCTGAACAAAGGTTTCCTCTACAAAAACAAACCAGAGTTCTGAGAGTCCGTATCTTCTTCTAAACTCTTCAGAGGCATTGCTGTCAGGAACGGCAGAATGTTTAAGGTCACAAAACAGAATTCCTTTTTTCTCTCCTTCATGTTCTACAATATTAATAGAATGGTGCAGATAACTAAGAATCTTCATTTCCGGATCGAAACATTCTACAAAATGATGCAGATCAATAAGCTGTATTACTTTTTCTTCCTGTTGAGATTCTGTCATAAAAAAGCATTCTAGTGATATTTCCTGAGTGAGTTCGTGAAAAACTGTTAATTCCATATGTGTTATTTTACGGTACAAAGGAATAGAGAAAAGAAGTGTGTCAATTTGTTTTTATACAAAATGGCTGGTATTTTATACAAAATCCCCGAGCATGATAGTTGGTATAATAAAATACAGGTTTTGTATAATAAAATAGTTGTAATTTACGTTATTGACTATTTTTGTTAATCATAAAATGAGCCTATCGTATGAAATACAGTCCGTGGAAATTTGAAGAAACCTTTGTAATGGATTTTCTGGTGGAAGCGAAATATGGGTTCCTAAGACATCTGCTGTTTCTGATTTTCTTTTTCATTTTGATCTACAGTGCAAGGTTCTGGCATTGGTATTCAGGGATGTATCAGTACTATGTTTTATTCTTTGTATATACGATTCTGATCACGATGGTATACATTAATATATATGTATTGGTTCCCAGATTTTTCTTTAAAACAAAATATGTCACTTATCTGGCATTGCTTGTTCTGATGGGAGTTGTAGGGCTCAATTTTATCGGATATGGCTTTAAAATGTTCTTTGAAGAATTCAGGGTAAAAAATATTCTCAGAGAAAATGAGAAAGGGGGAATTTATGAAGGTGTTCTGATGTGCATACCGATTATTATGACAACAACTACGATTAAGCTTCTGCAGAAATGGATCAGTGATAATAAAAGGATCAATGAATTGAGCAACCTTACCCTGAATATGGAACTGAATGAACTGAGAAATCAGATCAATCCGCATTTTCTGTTCAATATGCTGAATAATGTGAAAGCGCTCATCAGGACTGATCCGGCAAAAGCTTCCGTTGTGATTGTAAAGCTGTCCGAATTTCTCAGATACCAGCTCTATGAAAACAGTGAAGAAAAAACACTACTGACTTCAGAGATTGATTTTCTGTCCAATTTTTTAAATCTTGAAAAAATTAGACGTGACAATTTCACTTTTGATATTCAGGTGAATCTTGACAGAAGAGTTGTGAACAGTACTTTTATCCCTCCCAATCTGTTTACCACTTTCGTGGAAAATGCGGTGAAGCACAGTGTAGATCTCAGTGGAGGAGAATCTTATGTAGAAATAGAAATCAATATTGAGAATAAACAGCTTTATTTCAGGTGTATTAATTCAAGAAGTACAGGCTATACCGTTTCAGACAAAAAAAATAGTGGACTTGGACTTGCCAATATCACCAGAAGACTGGAGCTTCTTTACGGTGATACCTTTGATCTGAAGATAGAATCCGGTGATAAAGAATATGTTGTAAATTTAAAAATTCCCGTGTGATGAATTGTATTATTGTTGATGATGAACCGCTGGCAAGATCCGAAATGAGATCGCTGATCGCTGAAATTTCCAGTATGGATGTTCTGGGCGAATTTTCCAATGCTCCGTCTGCTCTGGAATTTCTTAAGGATAATGATGTAGATCTTATTTTCCTCGATATAGAAATGCCCATGGTAACAGGCCTCGAATTTGCAGAAATGCTTCCAAAAAAATCCCTGATAATCTTTACCACTGCCTATTCCCAGTATGCACTGAAAAGTTACGAACTGGAAGCCGTTGATTATCTTTTGAAACCCATTGATCCCCAAAGGTTAGAAAAAGCAATTGATAAAGCGGTACTTTACACTGAGCTTTTGTCTAAGGATACCGTGAAAAATACGGTAGAATCCAATACTGCAGATTTTTTATTCATCAAAGCAGAGCGAAGGTTCTATAAAATCAGTTTTTCAGACATTAAGTTTATTGAAGGACTCAAAGATTATGTGGTTATCCATACTAAGCAGCAAAAGCTCATCACGGCAATGAATTTAAAAACTATTCATCAGAAGATTTCCGGGGAAACCTTTATCAGAGTCAGCAAATCCTACGTGGTGAATATGAATTTTATAGATTCATTTGATAATCATAATATATACATCGAAGATTCCGAAATTCCTCTTGGAGAAGTATACAGAGCTGAGTTCTTTACAAAATTTGCCGGAGGACTTCTTAACTCAGACTGATGGATGAGTAATGGGTAATGAGCAATGAGTAATAATAAATATGACTCAAATGATCAAAAAATCTGTGAAAATCTGTGTAATCAGTGGGAGGAGATATACTCAATAGAAAAGGGCTTCAGCCTGTTTAAATAAATCAAATCTTTCAACGGCTTTAGCCCAAACTTAAAAATTACATCAATTTTTGCCCCACAAAACGAATTACAGAACCCGTCCCGTTGTGGAATAATCCCTCGCTGAGCTCAATTTCCGTTTCTTCTAATTCAATAATGTTATAATCCGGAAAATCGGCTTTGATTTCTTCAATAGAGAATAAAGATTCAATATCCTTTGGACCACCTACTTTTTCGTTCTTTGCAATATATTCAAGATGATTTTTACTGAAAGCTTCGAAAATGATAAAACCACCTTTACGCAGATATTGATTTAACATCTGATGAATAGAAGATTTGATAGCGCCTGGAAAATGTGCGTAGATAAGCGCAATAGCATCAAACTGCTCTTTCTGATAATTTAAAGTGGAAAGTTCTCCCACCTGATAATCAATTGTCGTTTGTTGGTGCTCGGCCAACTGTAACGCTTTACTTTTTCCATTGGCACTGATATCGAAAGCAGAAACCTGCCATCCTTTTGTAGCCGCAAAAACGGCATTTCTCCCTTCGCCTTCTGCAGGGAAAAGTATTTTACCGGGAGTTAATTGTGATAATTGTTCTCTTAGATAATTGTTGGGTTCCGTTCCATACGCAAACTCTTCGCTGCTATACCTTTCGTCCCATCTGCTGAGCCATGTGTTGTCTGTCATAGTTTTAATTTAAAATTTGAAAGAAGAATTATAGGGATTCTTCAACTGTAATGGTTGTATCAAATGTAAAATATTTATTCAAGCTTTCCGATCCCTAAAAAACGTTTACTATAATAGATTTTTTGAATGGAAGATCTCGCTAATAAAAATCTAAATACTATTCCATACAATTAAAATTTGGAGTAATTTTGAAAAATGATGAATTTAAACCAGATTTTCACCAATCAACGTACAGGAAACAATCCACAGACCAAAGCTTCACGAACTGATTTTCAAAGGGATTTCGATAGGATTATCTTCTCTTCTGCCTTCAGAAGACTGCAGAATAAAACGCAGGTTTTTCCTCTTCCCGGAAGTGTTTTTGTACACAACAGGCTTACGCATTCTCTAGAAGTTTCATCCGTAGGAAGAAGTTTAGGAAGTATTATCGGTGAATTTATTGCTGAAGATTTTAAAAATGAACTGACTGAAGATTCAAAGAATTTCTATCTCTATAATTTAGGAAATGTCATTGCGGCAGCATGTTTGTGCCATGATGTGGGAAATCCTGCATTCGGACATTCCGGGGAAGATGCTATTGCAAGCTATTTTGAAAGGAATGAAAAAGACCTGAAATCAAAGTTCAATGAAAAGGAATGGGCAGATCTGGTTAATTTTGAAGGAAATGCGAATGCCATCAGAGTGCTGGCACAGCAGCAGCAAGGGAAAGACGCAGGAGGTATTCAGCTGACATTCTCCACACTGGCAAGTATTGCAAAATATCCTTGTGAAGCGGTTGCAAAGAAAAAAGGAATTATTCACAGAAAGAAATTCGGATTTTTCCAGAATGAGAAAGATATATTCCTGGAAATTGCCAAAGGAACCCAGCTTATTTCTGAAAGTGAGGAACCTCATATTTTCAAAAGACACCCTTTTGTATGGCTGGTAGAAGCAGCTGACGATATCTGCTACAATATCATTGATATGGAAGATGCCCACAGATTGGGAATTGTTTCCACAGCAGACTGTAAAAACTTATTTTTTGAACTGGTAAGATCAGAAACAGATGATGTTCAGAGAATTGAGACAAAGCTTAGTTCTATCTCAAATGAAAATGAACAGATTTCTTATTTAAGAGCAAAAGTAATCAATGCATTAATCAACAAATCGATTGAGATGTATAAGCATAACTTTGAAACGATTCTTGAAGGAAATCTTAGCAATGGTTTACTTGATATCTATAAAAAAGAAAATAAAGCATTGCAGGATATTGAAAGTTTCTCAGTAGAAAAAATCTACAATCACAAAGCTGTTGTTGAGATTGAAAATGCCGGGTATAATGTAATGTATGAATTGCTGGATCATTTTATTCCTTCCATTCTAAAGCCTGATGACCAAAGAAAATCCTATGATGTAAAAGCTTTGAAATTAATTCCAAAGCAATTTATTTACAATGACGGAACGGATTATCAGAAGGTTCTTGGAGTCATTGATTTTGTTTCCGGGATGACGGATAATTACGCTACCGATTTATATAGAAAAATTAAAGGAATAGACATCGGAATGACCGTGTAAATTCTATTTATTGTAATAATTCAGAAGCCTCTTCTATTAATGACTGCATTAAAGTGGAGGCTTTTTTATGCTTTAAAAGTGGTGCAATCTGACCAGACCAGAAGAACACCAGATCATTCTTTTGCTGTTCCAAAGCTGCTTTTCTTAACGCACCCATAAAATGCGTCTGCAAAGGAAAAGGAAGTGTCTTGTCCGTTGCGGCCAATAGATCTCTTGTTATTTTTGTAGTAATTCCACGTCCTAATCTTCCGGTATAGGCTCTGGAAAGCGTAGTGGATTTAGCCGCGTCAGAAAATAAAAACTCTTTGTGTATCGGTAATGCTCCGGATTCTTCAGTTGCCAGAAAAGCAGTTCCGATTTGTACAGCATCAGCTCCCAGTTTGAAAGCACCAGCAATTCCACGGCCGTTGGCAATTCCTCCGGCAGCCACTACAGGGATTTTTACACGGTCTTTAATTAATTGAATCAAAGCAAAAGTTCCCGTTGTAGAAAGTTCTGCCTGATCCAGAAACGAAGGTCTGTGTCCTCCGCTTTCAAAACCGGAAGCAACTATAACATCCACGCCTGTTTTTTCCAGAGCAATTGCCTCATCAAGCGTCGTTGCATTTCCCAACACAACAGTTCCCTGACGATGAAGATCTTCGATGAGGTTTTCACCAAGCAGTCCAAACATAAAGCTGAAAACTTTAGGTTTAATATCCAAAACAACATCCAGCTGATTTTGAAATCTTGATTCAAAAGAGAGTGGCGGTGCAGGAATATCCGTTTGCAAAAGATCAAAATAAGGTTGGAAAGTCTCAACCGCCTTTTGATATTGCTCTTTTGTATGTTCTTCGTCAATGATATCGTGATCACTTACCCAGAGATTAAGATTGTAAGGTTTGCCCGTTTTGGATTGTATCGCTTTGTGAACATCATAGATTTCCTGCGGTGATAACGTATACGCTCCAAAACCTCCCAATCCGCCAAAATTGCTCACCGTAGTTGTCAGTTCAACAGTAGAAAGACCTCCGCCAAAAGGTCCTTGCAGGATAGGATATTCAATTCCTAATAATTCCGTAATTCTATTTTTATTCCACATGATGGTATTGGTTTTTATTAAAAATCTGAATTAAGGTTGTACATGGGTCAATGTCTTGTTGATAATCAGCCATTTTCCATCTATATGATTGAAAGTTATGAAATTATAATAATTAAAATCATACATTCTGACGTTTAATTTTGCGACAGCAATTGAATTAATGATGTCAATGGAAATAATTTCACTTTTAAAACCCTTTCCTGATTTCTCTGGGCTTACACGGTTTCCAACACCTTCAATATACTGTTCTGCTGTTTTGAAATACGGAACTCCGTTAACGTCTCCGAAAAGCAAAGCGCCTTTATAAAAAGCTTTGGTAAGAAGTTCCGTATTTCCTTCATAAATTCCTTTGAAATAATAATTCTCTATGACATTTCTTATTTCAGTCTCTGAGGTCTGATTGGTTTTCATATCCTTTAGATTTTGTGCAAGGCCGCTCAACGGAAAGCTGAGCAGCCATGCTATAATTAATGATAGTTTCATGATAAATGATGTCCAGCACCCATTCCTCCGTCTACATTGATGATGGCTCCGGAAATTAATTTGTTTTTGGCAATCGCATGAATCATCTGAGCAACTTCTTCCGGCTCTCCGATACGATTGATCAGATGAATTCCTGAATTGTTGTCAAGATCTGCACCATGCATCGGAGTTCTGATCAATCCCGGCGCAACGGTATTGACTCTGATATTATCTTTTCCAAACTCTGCAGCCAGTTGTAAAGTTAGTGCATGAATTGCTCCTTTGCTGGAAATCGGTGCAGTAGAAGGAGATTCTGCAATTGCGTGATACACCAATGGCGTTCCTACATTGATTACCACACCGTCTTTTTGTTTGATCATCTGAGGAATAACAGCCTGTGTAGTAAAGAATGTTCCTTTTAAATTGGTGGTTAAAAAACGGTCCAGATAGTCTTCGGTAACGTCCAGAAATGGTTTGTTTTCATAGATTCCTGCATTATTGATAAGAACATCAACAGATCCGAATCTTTCTAAAGCTGTTTGAACCAGCGTTTCTCCGGTTGCTTTATCTGAAACATTTCCGGCAACCATCGCCAGATTTTCTCCGGCTCCCAATTCATGGTACACTTCTTCTAATTTGGTGGCAGTTTGTGAATTAATGATGACATTATCGCCTCTGTCTAAGAAATAACGGGCGGTTTCCAATCCTATTCCTGAAGAAGCTCCTGTTATAATTATGGTTTGTTTTTTCATTATTGATTTATTTTTTTTTCTGTTGAAAATCCCTGTTCTTTTAACACTGAAACCTGTTCTCCGGCATATCCCCAGTTATCATCTTCAATTTCATTGATGACAATATGCGTTAAATGAGGATCTTTATTCAAAACTGAAGTTACAGCTTCACTTATTTTTCTGATTAATTGTTGTTTCGTTTCGCGGGTAAGATCTTCGCGAAGCACCTCTACTTTGATGAATGGCATGATGGTAAATTTTTAAAATTATTTGAATTAATAAGCTTCCGCAACAAGATGGATGTTGAGGTCAAAATTGTTGTAGATCAATGTGTCACCAAGATTGGTAAAGAAATTAGACGATCTGAATTTGATATTGAACTTCGTCCTGTCAATTACAATCTTGCTTTTAAGAACAGCTGTATTATCTGTTTTTGTAATCTCCAGGCTGGTATCGATAGGATGTGTAATTCCTTTTATGGTAAGGTCTCCTTTTACATAATAAAGATTTTCAGCACCCGGTTCTGCATGTGTAATTTCGAAATATGCTTCAGGAAACTGTTCAGAATTAAAGAAATCATCAGAAGCCAGATGATTGGCAAACTGTGTGTTGGTTTCAGCATCCTCAATGTCAAGGATTTTGATGGCTCGGGTATCAATGATAAACTTTCCGGAAACCGGTTTTCCTTCTCCGAATGTAAAGTTGCCTTCTTTTACATCAATTGTTCCGTTGTGAGCGCCGGTTACTTTTCTCCCGATCCATTCTATAGTACTATTTTCTTTATTGACTTTAAAATTTTTTGTGTCCATTTTTATTGGGTTTAAATATTGACACAAAGTTCAGCCGATCGAAAGAAAAAGTTACGTGATGTACCTCACAAAATAGAGGAGGAGCTCAATCGTTTTTAAAGAGGTTGATTATTGATGCAGTCTGCTCAATGTTTCTCTGGTTACTCCCAGATAAGAAGCAATCAGATGCTTTGGAACCAGGTTGTACAACTGAGGGTACATGGATAGAAGTTCTTCATACCGGAATTTGGCGTCATTATTCATGAAAGAAAGCAAACGTTTTTGTGTAGCTACGTATCCTTTATTGGTTCTCCATCGGAAGAAATGTTCAACCTCATGAATTTCATTACAAATTTTTTCCCGGTCTTCATTGGAAATAGAAAGGATTGTGGCATTGGTGATGCAGTCTACATTGATGGTGGCTCTTGTTTTACTGTAAAGCGCATCAAAATCGGTCACCCACCACGTAGGCATCGCAAACTGGAGGATAAACATTTTCATGCTGTCATTAAGATAAAAGGCTTTCAAACAGCCTTCCAGAACAAAATATTCATGATTCACAAAATCACCTTCCGAGATGAGATTTTGCCCTTTCTTTAAACTAATCAGATTAAAATGCCCAAAAACATAATCCAGCTGCTCTTCCGTGAGAGAAGTAAATTTTGAAATGTGATCCTTTAATATTTCTTTAGAATTAACCATGATGTGTAATGAATATTCAAAAGTAAGTCTTTTTCAGAATAATTTTAATCTTTAAAAAAATATACTGGCTTATGCTTGACTCCCTGTGAATTATATTCTAAATCTTACATTTATTTTTCCTATATTTAAACAGACACCCACAAATTGTTTTTAACAAAACAGGATTTGTAACGACATATTAATAAAAATTAAAACTATGGGTATATATTTAGCGCCCGTTATTTTCTTCGGGCTTATCATTTTATTCGCTTCGTTTTTTGTGGTTAAGCAGGAAACAGCGGCGATTATTGAACGTTTCGGGAAATTCAGGGCTGTAAAACATTCCGGTCTTCATCTTAAATTGCCAATCATAGATCAGATTGCAAAAAGACTGAATTTGAGAATTCAGCAGCTGGATGTAATGATTGACACAAAAACATTGGACAACGTTTTCATCAAAATGAAAATTTCCGTTCAGTATCAGGTTATCAGAAGTCAGGTGGGAGATGCTTATTATCGTTTGGAAAATCCTGAGAATCAAATTACTTCATTTGTTTTTGATGTCGTAAGAGCAGAAGTTCCAAAGCTGAAACTGGATGATGTTTTTGTAAGAAAAGACGATGTGGCAATTGCTGTGAAAGGTGAACTTCAGGAAGCGATGAACAGTTATGGATATGATATTATCAAAGCTTTGGTAACGGATATTGATCCGGATGAACAGGTGAAACATGCGATGAACAGAATCAATGCTGCAGAAAGAGAAAAAACAGCTGCAGAATATGAGTCTGAAGCACAAAGAATCCGTATTGTAGCCGTTGCAAAAGCAGAAGCTGAATCTAAAAAGTTACAAGGTCAGGGGATTGCCGATCAAAGAAGAGAAATTGCAAAAGGACTTGAAGAGTCTGTAAGAATGCTGAATAATGTGGATATCAACTCTCATGAAGCCTCTGCACTTATCGTGGTGACACAGCATTATGATACTTTACATTCGGTGGGAGCAAGTAACAGAAGTAATCTTGTCCTTCTTCCGAATTCACCTACCGCAGCAAGCGGAATGCTGAACGATCTTGTTGTTGCTATGACAACAGCAAACACGGTAGGAGAAGCTACTAAAGGAAAATATCCTGATCCTCCACAAAAAGAAACCGGATTTTAAGATAGAAAGGAAAATGAAGATATAATGGTTAACTTTTCCGGATTGACCAAAAGTAACTTCTGACTGACACTATCCCGTAAAGTGTGTAAGTTAAAAAGTCAGGGCTTAGATTTTATAATCTGAGCCTTTTCTCAAAAATAAGCATAAATTGGTTGAGGACAATACCCCAATTCTGTATAGGCATTGTCCATTTTTTAGTAGCTTCTTTTAATGCCAAATAAACTGATTTCATTACAGCATCATCAGTAGGAAAAGACATTTTATTTTTGGTGTATTTTCTGATTTTGCCGTTGAGATTTTCAATTAAATTTGTGGTGTAAATGATTTTTCGTATCTCGAGAGGAAATTCAAAAAATACAGTGAGTTCATCCCAATTGTTTCGCCAGGATTGTATAGCATAAGAATATTTGCTTTCCCATTTATCTGCAAAATCATTGAGAGCTGCTTGAGCCGCTTGTTTTGTTGGAGCGGTGTAAATATGCTTCATATCGGCAGAAAATTCTTTTCTGTCCCTCCAGACCACATATTTGCAGGCATTTCTTATTTGATGGACAACGCAAATTTGGGTTTGAGATTCAGGAAAGACGGAACGGATTGTTTGGGTAAATCCGTTTAAGTTATCGGTAGCAGTGATGAGAATATCCTCCACACCACGGGCTTTTAAATCCGTGAGAACACTCATCCAGAAGGCTGAACTTTCATTTTTTCCAAGCCACATTCCCAAGACCTCCTTTCTCCCGTCACGGTTTAATCCAACAGCCAGATAAACGGTTTTATTAATGACTTTGGAATTTTCCCTTACCTTGAAAACAATCCCATCCATCCAGACAATGAGATACAAATCTTCAAGCGGGCGGTTCTGCCAGCTAACAACTTCACTGGCAACCGCATTGGTGATTCGTGAGATGGTAGAGGTAGAAACATCAAAATCATACATTTCTTTAATTTGTTCTTCAATATCACTTACACTCATTCCCTTAGCATAAAATGATATGATAATATTCTCCAAACCATCGATAATATTATGTCTCTTTGGAACCAATGCTGGTTCAAAACTACCTCCTCTATCTCTGGGAACTTTAATTTCAGATTCGCCAAATGAGGATTTTATCTTTTTAGTCCCGTGACCGTTACGGTAATTTCCAGTGGCAGATTTCTGATGTTTATCATTATCCAAATGAGAGTCCAATTCTGCATCAAGCATATGCTCTATAGCTCGCTTGTGCATTTCTTTGAAGAAAGAAGTTAAGTCTTCTCCATTTTTAAAGGACTTGTAAAAATCCTTGTTGTTTAATAATTCTTCTTTGTCGATCATAACTATGTAATGGTTAAAAATAATAAAAAGTTATTTCCGTAAAATTTTTTGAGCTATAAGGGCTCAAAATTTTCCAGAATAACTTTTTAACTTACACAGTTAGTGAGATACTACCTTCTGACTTCATTCTTCCAGCTTCCAACATAAAAAAAGTTCCTGAAATTTTCAGGAACTTTTTTTATTAATTATTTCTTCGTTTTAGAAACCTGTTCTACCAATGTATATTTGATTGAAGAAGCATCTGCCGGAGGATTTTCAATTTTTTCTGTTTTTACTTTTAAAACATATTCGTAACCCGGCTCATAAGTAAAGCCTTCAATGTGGCTGTAGAAATTTGTCCAGTCTGCAGAAGCACTTTCTTTTACCTGCATGCATTGCATACGGCCAGCTCCAGCAGAACACTCTACGGTTTGTGGTCCTACGATAATTGTTTTTTCATTGGCTGCCAGTTCTTTCTTTTTTGTCTTAGAAACCTGCTTTACCAAGGTGTATTTTATGGAAGATGCATCAGCTGGCGGATTGGCAATTTTTTCCGTTTTTACCTTTAAAACATATTCATACCCCGGTTCATAAGTAAATCCTTCGATATTGCTGTAGAAATTCGTCCAGTTTCCGGAACCATTTTCTTTTACCTGCAGACATTTCATAGGTGCTACTCCTGTACAATCTGCTGTTTGTGGTCCTACGATGAAAGTTTTTTCATCTCCTGCGGATGCATTGGCTGTGGTTGTACATTGCGTCATTGCGAATAATGCTAATGCGGGAGCTGCCCCTTTTAGAATTGTTGCTATACTTTTCATAAACTTGATTTTCCCCTTACCTCGCAATTACCATGCCGAAGTTCGCTTTCCTGAATTGTAGTACTTCTGCTATTGCTTTTTACTTTTTTAATCATTTAATTTGAATTTCTTAAACACTAACCACAAAACATAATTCTTATAATAAATATGGAAAATCAAATGCAAGTTGAAAATTACAGGATTCAAAAACCTGAAATGTGGGCAGGAAATATCGGGGATGAGGAAATAAAAAGCCGAATCAAAGACTCCGAATTTGCCAAAAGACAAATTGATGAAGGTCGTGATTACTGCTACTTTTTGGATAAAAAATACTACACAAGCAACACTGAAAACAGTGAGTATGTTTGCATGGCCTATACTCTGAACGAACCGGGAAACCTGGAAAGGGCTTCTGCTTCTGATGTGATTGTAGAGGAGAATGAAGTTTACCAGATTCACAGAATCAGTGTGTTGAGAGACGGAGTACTGATTGATAAAATTCCGGATACGAAAATTAAGGTTCTTGACAGTGAGAACCAAAGCAGTGGTGGAGTCTTGAGCAGTAATAAAAAAATCAATATTACTATTAAAGATCTCAGACTGTATGATGTGTTGATTTTAGAAGATTCAAGAATCAAAGAATTTACAGACCGCGATTTTCTGAGAAAGGAATTCTCAAAATATGTCTGGGTAAGTCCTGATAATTATTGGGCTTATGGTAGCTTTAAATTCACGTTTATCAATGAGCGTGAACAAACTATTGCTTACAAAAAAACATTTTTCAGAGATGAACAGAGCAATGTTCTTGAACCGGAAATCAATCATCTGAAAAAAGGAGAACGGTTCGTCATTGAAGAAGAAAATTACATCAATCCTGTAGATTCAGGACGTGAAATTTTCCCTTATATAGATTTTGCTACCGAAAGTAACTGGAAAGACCTTTCTAACTATATTGTACCGATCTATGAGGAGATTTTCAATAAATCTTCTTTACAGGATTTTGCTCCGAACCTGATTGAAAAACTGGATGCCATTCCTGATCAGGACGAAAAACTGCAGTTTGCCATAGAATATGTTCAGAACCATATCTATTACATCTTCAATGCAGATGAAATGAATGGACATAAACCACAGGAACCGTCAGTAACTTATGAAAATAAACAGGGAGATTGTAAGGCAAAATCCGTTTTGTTAAAAGTAATCCTTGATTATATTGGAGTGGATGCATCTGTAGTGCTGGTGAATTTTAATACAGATTATTATATTAAATACTACCTTCCTTCATTATTAAACTTTAATCACGTGGTGGTAAAAGTAAATTATAAAGGCGGAGAATATTTCATTGATGCTACTATCCGTGATGAATTCGGATTGATTGAAAACAGAGGATTCATCTATTTTATGCATTATCTGGAAGTGAAAAGAGATCAGGAACTTCAGGTGAGAAAATCGTATAAATTCCCTTATTTCTGCATTAATGAAAGAGTTGATTTAACTGCTCAGGGCAATACCGGAAAACTTACTTTGTCAACCACTTACAAAGGAAACAGAGCTAATGCTATGAGAAGGTATTTTAAAAGTACCAATAAAAGAGAAATCATAGACAGCTGGAACAGTTTCCTTTTCTATGCACTCAATTATTCAGGTGACCGTAATGGTACAGATGTCCGAAATGTATTCAAAGATGCTGCTATTGACGTAGTAAGTGATGATAAGAAACTGAATGAAGTAAAGATCCAGTATACCGCTGCCATTGAGAATCCTTATTTTGTAGATCCACAGAAAAACCGTTTTCTGATGTATTTTGACCGAAATGTGGTCAAGGCAAGTGCAAGAGATTTCATCCATAAAGATTTACCGTTCTGGCATAATTTCGATAGTGAGAAATATGAAATTAACCTGCATACAGATCAGAAAATTGATACTGAAGAAAAATATACGGTTCAGGAAAGTACAATAACGAATCCGTATTTTGATTATAAAAGCCGTAAAAAAGTGAACAAGAACGGGGCAAGTGTGAATATTGAATATAATCCTCAGATCAATCTTGAAATTCCGCAAAGTGAGTTTGAACAATTCAGAACAGATCATCATACTGTTGCCGACAGTAATTTCGGACTGGGAATAGACATCATTGAACCAGGACTGATGAATATGCTTAAATTCAGCTTTAAAAAGAAATTTAAATAGAGCATTAAATTCAAAGTTCAAAGTTTAATGTTTAAAGTTTAATGTTTCGGCGGGCGGCGAAGCCGCCCGCCGAAACATTTTATTCTAATAATATTCATTGATAATCAATTTAAAAGTACAATTTTATATATGAACAGGATAATGGTTGTGGGATTTTGTGTTGCAGTTTCCTCATTTGTTAAAGCGCAGAGTTTAACCAAAGAAAATGTTACAGGATTCTGGAAACTGAAGGAAGCCGGGTTTTATGAAGGGAAAAAGAAAGTGGTAAAAGAATTTGATAACTGCCGTTTGATGAGAAATTATGCGATAAGGGAAGATGGTTTTGCCATTTACAACTATGTAGAAGGAAAAACAGGAGATTGCAGTCCTTCCGAACCAAGACTTTCTTTTTGGAGGATTATAGAAAACAGAATCCAGTTTTATGTGGATGACCAAAACATTCTGGAAGAAGTAGAAGTGACTTTGAATAATGATAAAACGATAACATTTTCAAGTTATATCCCTAAAAAGAAAAAAGTGAATGGTGATGCTCTTGCTGAAAAAATAGTAAACACCGTTCACTATGATATCCTTGAGAAACAATATTGATTATAAATAGTAAATTTTTTGATGTATGAATTATGTAACGCTAATCTATCTTCTGAATATTGTACTCTATGCCATGTATTTCTTTGGAAGAACCGGAAGTGAGGTGGAGACGTCCGGCATTGATTATATGGTTTCCGGAATTTTATCCCTCTTTCTGATCTTTGCAGGATACCTGAATGCCAAAAAAGGAATGATTTACAGAACTGTGCTGTGGGTGTTTTTTGTGAATGTACTGTTATTTGCTTGTTCCGGTTTGTTTGACCAGTTTGGAAGTCATTTCAATATCCTTTCTACCAGCAACAGTGATAGTTTTCTTTTTTCACTGGCTCTTCTTGCTTATAATGGATATCTTTTTCCGTTAACGATTATTCTTGATGGTTCAGGGCTGGCTTTGATCGTTCCGGTTGTATTGTCGTTTATTCTGCCTTCATTGGGATATCTGATAGGGAAGAAGTTACATCCTAGCAAACAAAACCTCTCAGACCTTTAGTCATTCGAACCGAAGTTGAAGCAATCTCAATAGATAAGTAAGGGTAGGAAAACGCAAAGACGCTAAAGATTTTACAAACTTTACGTTTTTTAAGACGCAGAGATTTTATCTTCGATAAAATTGTACTTCTCTAAAAATGACATGGACATTTCACCAGTATTTTTGTCATTCAGAGCAAAGCAAGGAATCTAAATTTTAATATCCTCCACAGCTCTTGAAAACTAGGCAGACATTATTAAAAAGAATCTGCGAAATCTCCACAATCTGCGAGAAAAATAATATCGTCATTTGCAGAAATCTCATATTGTGCGAAGTCGAAATGCTCTTACTCCTTCAAAACTAAAAAAAAGAAAAGAAACACAAGGCTATTCGTGTTTCTGAGGCTGATTATTAGAGGTGAAGAATTTCTGTTTACCGATTAAAAGTTCAAAAAACAGTCTGAAATCTGAAATGAGAGACCACAAAGGATATTTAAAAGTAGCCGGTTTATTCTTCTCAATCACCGCATGACTGAACCAGGCAAATCCATAGCCTACGATCGGAATGTACCATAGAAATCTTTCTTTTCCGGAACTGATGACATACCATATAACGAAAAACACGAGAAATGTTCCGATAAAATGGAAAATGCGTGTGCCTGTTTTACTATGTTCAGTAAGATAGAACTGGTAAAACTCTCTGTATGTTTTGATTCTTTCGGCCATGGTAATCTAGTTTGTTGATTCTATTGAAGTTAAAGCAATAATGCTGCCGATTTTTAAGAGAGGTTGAAAAAGAAAAAGGCAAAACAGCGAATCAGTCTCTCCATCGGGATTAACCTCTTTGCTATTTTGCCTTTCCGCAATGGTATTGATTGCTTATTTAGCTGTCTTTTAATTCTTTTCCAAGCTTACTGTTTTTGTATCCGTAGCAGAAATAAATAACCATACCGATCAGGAACCACATTCCGAACCAGAACCAGTTCTCATGGCTCATTCCTGTAAGAAGGTATAGACATGAACTTAATCCAATCAGTGGAATTAATGATAAATTCTTGATAAAAGCTACAACGCATAGGATCAGGTTGATGATAATAAAGAAGAAAATAGAAGCTCTGAATTCTCCTTCATTAGGATCTGACCAGTTCATCAGATTGTCAAAAAACTCCGGCTGCCATTTGTAGAAAGCCAGCAAACCACCAATGAAAATAACAGGGAAAATGATTTTTCCGTTCACGTAAGGAAGGTGGAATCTTCCTTTTATTTTCTCTTTAGCCGGAAGCATAAGCACTCCTGCACACACCAGTACAAAGGCGAAAATAGTTCCGATACTTGTAAAATCAAGGATGAAAGTTTTATCTGTAAACAGGATAGGAATACCTACTACAATTCCTGTAACAATAGTGGCGTATGATGGTGTTTTATACTTAGGATGTACTTTTTGGAATCTCTGAGGCATCAGTCCGTCACGGCTCATAGCATACCAGATTCTCGGCTGTCCCATCTGGAAAACCAATAATACAGTAGTAATGGCAACAATCGCAACGAAGGAAACCACAAGCTCCATCCAGGCTACATTAGCATTTGTTTTTTCAAATATGAAAGAAAGAGGATCTCCAACACCGTCAAATTTCTTATAATCTACCATTCCTGTCAATACAAGCGTTAATGCAATATAGATCACAGTACACAATACAAGAGAGATAATCATTCCTTTTGGTAAGGTCTTCTGCGGATCTTTAGTCTCTTCAGAAAGAACACTTAAAGCATCAAATCCGATATAAGCAAAGAATACTCCTGATACGGCACTCATTACTCCTGCAAAACCATTTGGCATGAAGGATGGTGTTCCCGTTGTAGGGCTTACTGGAGTCCAGTTTTCAGTATTGATATAAGAGAAACCAACCAGAATAACTAATAGAATTACTCCCAGTTTTAAGATAACCAAAGAGTTGTTGAAGTTTTTACTTTCTTTTACTCCTACATAGCAAAGCCATGTAATCAAACCGTTAATAACCAATGCCGGAATATCTACAATGAATTTCAAACTTCCGATTAATGGAGCTGTTTTCCAGGCATTTAATAATTCCTTGTTTTCAGAACCATATTGAACAGCTTTTCTCGCTTCAGTATAACTGCAGGTCAGATAATCAGGGATATGCATTCCGAGACGGCCTAGGAAACTGGTGAAATAATCCGACCAGGAAAAGGCTACGTAAATATTCCCGAAAGAATATTCCATGATCAGAGCCCAGCCAATTACCCAGGCAATAAGTTCTCCGAAACTGGCGTAGGCATATGTGTAAGCAGAACCTGCGGTAGGAATTCTGCTGGCAAATTCAGCGTAGCATAAAGCGGTAAACCCGCAGGCAAACCCGCAAATCAAATATAGTAGAATAACACCGGGACCACCTCTGAAAACGGCTTCTCCTAAACTGCTGAAACTTCCAGCTCCTATAATGGCCGCAATACCAAAAAATACAATGTCCCATACACCTAAGACTCTTAAAAGTCCTGTTGAAGTATCTGTATCTGAATAGATTTTTCTTCTAAAAAGTTGACTCATTCAATAACTATATTTGATTTGAAAAAAAGCAAATGTAATGATTTTTTATTTTGATGTTAACAGTTGTTAAGAACATTTGGGTAAAAATGCTCAAACAAAAGGCTTTAGTCTTTATAAACAGGGATTTCCACGTAGCTGTCGTTGTACCATTTTATCTCTAAAGGTTCCCCGGAATCCTTAATCGTTTCATCACTTACATCTTTACCGGAACCATAATTGATCTGCCAGTTGGGACTTTTATTCACTCCGACCAATAACAGGAGTTTACTTCCTTTTTCTATCTTTTTACTCATGAAATAGGAATTGTTAATCGGAATCTGTTCCGTTTTATTGGGTTCAAGAAGCTGTCTTTGTTCATTGTTTTTCGCATAGCTGGCTCTCACAATATGAGTGGATAGAAGAGAGGATTTTCCATCCGGTTGAATCTGATACAGGTAAGTATCCGTGTCAAAATCTTTTTTATTGATGGAAACATTGAAGACTCCGGAAAGATTTCCACTCATGATGATATCCTTGTCAAGAACTTCACTTTCAAAAGCGACAGAATTTGTCATTTTTATGCTGTCTTTTTTACTGACTTTGTAATAAGTGTCTTTCTGATCTCTGTTTTTAAGATCAACAATTTGTGTTGTGAAGGTCTTGTTTTCAGGTTTATTAAATACAGAAGATGTATTTTTTTTGTCCTGAAGGTAAAATTTCAAAGAAGAATTATGCATTTTATCAAGATCAGCCACATGCTTCCATGTATTTGTATTCATTACCTGAAAATTGATTCTGTCTTTTAAAATTTCCGGTTTTTGACCTCCTTTAAGAATATAGTCAAACCATGAGAAAGCAAGGTCGTCAATACTGATTCTTGCTGCAGGATCAATAGGATTTCCATTCACGTAAGTAAAACCGAAACTTTGGGCTCCTCCATGATTATAAGGGCCTATGACCAGATAATGATCTGCATTTTTATTGTACAGATGATGTTGTTTAAAATAATACAGCGCGCCAATCTGATCATCATCATAATATCCCGTTGTCGTCAGGATAGGAATATTGATTTTAGAAAAATCCTCTTTGTAAGGAACCATTTTCTGCCAATACTGATCATATCCCGGATGATCCAGCCATCGCTGGAATATTTTGCTTGGTTTACCGCTTATTGTATCTAAAGACCTGAACGCTTTTCCGCTTTTGTACCATTTTGTATAGATAGAATCCCATTTTACAGCATTGGCGAAATCAGCCTCGTCCGTAAGTTTGTTATTGGTCACATACTGTATCCACTGAAGCATGTAGCTCATGAAGATATTATTCTGAGCCGGATAATCGACCCCGATACCAACGGCAACCTGAGGAACGATCGTCTTTAATGCGGGATGCAGTTTTTTTACCGCTCCCCATTGGCTGAAACCTAAGTAACTTCCGCCAATCATTCCTACTTTTCCATTGCACCAGGGTTGTTTGCTTACCCAGTCTATGACATCATAAAGATCTTCAGATTCATGTTCAAAAGGATTATTAACATTATTACTGTTTCTCTTACCTCTCGTATTGACAACAGCTCCTACATAATTATAAATAGCGGCTCGCTTTCCAAAGAACTCATCAAAAGGACCTGCGTAGATATTATTGGTAAGAATAACGGGAAGCGGAGTAGTGTCTCCTTTTTTTCTGACAATGGTAATTGTTAAAGTATTTCCGTTTTTTAATTTAAGATCTCTGGTTTCAATAATGAATTTTTCTCTGTCTTTTGAAGCCAGGAGCTGCATCACCTGAGGTTTTATACCGGAATAGGTTTTATAACTTAAATAGCTTTTGCATAGAGCAAGGGCTGTCCTGTAATCAATACTGTCTTTGTCTTTTTGTTTGTCCAGTACTTTCTTCAATTGCTTTTTAGATTCTCGTACATCCCCGTCAAGAGCAATTCCTAGTCTGGGAATCGTTTTTTCCAAAAGGCTTTCATATTTTTTATTAAATACTTTTTGAAGGACATTGGAAAATGAGGTGTTGTTTTCTTTTTGCTCCATTTTCGCAAGTGTATACAGTTCAAATCCGATATATCTGTAGTCTCCCATATTGTTATCGGCAAAGAGCTTCCGGTTTTCGGAAAGGGAAATCAGCGAATTTTTATAATCCTGAGCCACGATCTGCAGACGGAAAAGATTGTCCATAAGATCAACGGTGTTTTCCGGTTTGTATTTCGCTGATTGAAGATGAGGAATCACTTGTTGTGCAAGTCCTGGAATCTGTTTTTCCAATATAACAGAGTCATTTACAGCTGTTTTTGGAAAATAAAACTTTTGTGCCTGCAGGAGGTTGACAAAAATTAATGCTAAAAGAATCTTAAATTTCATGAGATGGTGTGTTTATGGTATGTTTTTAGCTGCTGTTGAAAAAGTATCAAATTAAAATGTGTTTTTGATAACTGTTTATTAAAATTGTTTACATTTTATCAAACGAAAGTAGTAAATTTTATCATTGTATGGTGAGAAAATTTAGATTGTTATGAAATAAGAATTAACAGCCATTAACACTGTTAAAACTTGCTTAAACAATAAGTTTTTAATATTTTCGTTAACTTATTTAGACTAATTTTCTTATATCAAGAAGAATGAAATCAAAAAAAATACTTTTAGCGGCTGCTGTAATTTATTTCGGAATCTCCGATGCTCAACAGTCTCAATATTTTACCCAGAAAGAAAATTACAGGTTCAATCTAGCCGAAAATCTTTATCAGACTAAAATATACAATGCTTCTCAATACGAATACGCAAGACAATACTTCTACAATCAGAATTTGTCCCGTTCGAAAAAAGAAGCTGCGCAGTTTTTTGATAATGTAATTGGTGTGATTCTTCAGAAAAATCATGCTGAAGATGGGTTAACGGCTTTTATGAAAGAATATCCTAATTCTGCTTATTTTGCGCAGGCTAATCTTCCGTTGGCAGATTACTATTTAGCAAAAAAAGATTTCGACAAAGCACTGGAAACTTTGAAAAAAGTGAATCAGTATCAGCTTTCGAAGGAGGAAAATACCCAGTATATTCTTAAGCTTGGATATGCCAAATTCATGACGGGCGATTCTAAAGGAGCAACTGATGCCCTTGAAGAGGCTTATAAAACAGCAGATCAGTCTCAAAAAGGAGATATTGCTTATATGCTTGGGCATTTGTATTATAGCAACAGACAAAGTGATAAAGCTTTCCAGTATTTTGATTCGATAAAGGATCAGGATAAGTTCTCCAAGTTGGTACGTCCTTATTATGTGCAGATGTATTATAATGATAAGAACTACGATCAGGCGATCACGGAAGGAAATGCTCTGTTAAACGAAAATATTTCAGATTCTTATAAAGCAGAAGTTCATAAGATCATTGGGGAGAGTTATTTCATGAAGAATGATTATACTTCTGCCTACCCACATTTAAAAGATTATCTGAGTGTACAGCAAAATCCATCAGAAAACGATTTGTATGAGATGGGATTTGTGGCTGCACAGCTTAAAAAATATGATGAAGCGGTTTCTTATTACAACCAGCTTTTGAACAGCAATTCTGCTTTGGCTCAAAATGCTTACTATCAGTTAGGAAATGCTTATCTGGCTGTAGATAAAAAACAGGAAGCTCTTTCTGCATTCCGTTCTTCTTATCAGATGGATTATGATGCGAAAGTGAAAAAGCTGGCCCATGAGCAGTACGCTAAATTAAGTTATGATATCGGTAACCCGTTTGAAAGTCCTTCTGCGGTCATCCAAAGTTATATCAACGAAAATCAGAATGGAGCCAATGCCACAGAAATGAGGTCATTATTGGTGAAATCTTATCTGTATTCCGGAAACTATAAAGAAACGCTGAATGCGATTGACAGATTGCAGAGCTCGACTCCTGAGATCAACAAAGTAGATCAGGAGGTTTCTTATTTATTGGGGACTGAAGAATTCAATAAAGGAAATTATGATGAAGCGGAGAAATATTTCTTAAGAAGTCTTGGTTTCAATATCAATAAAGAATTCAACAGCAGAGCTTTATACTGGCTGGCACAGGTGTATTACCAGAAAGGAAATTATCCTTCTGCCATTGTACGTTATGAAAAGCTTCTTACTGAAAACTTCCCTGAAAAACAGCAGCTGCCTTATGATTTAGGATATGCTTATTTTAAATCCAAGAAATTTGATCAGGCTGCTACGTATTTCAAACAATATCTTGCCAATCCGAAACCGGAATTTAAAAATGATGCAGAACTTCGTCTTGCAGATATTCATTATGCAAACAATGATCTGAACGAAGCGATTGCCATTTATGATAAAAATGAAGATGCTACGGATTATACTTTGTACCAAAAAGCAATGGCTTTAGGATTCAAAGGAGATACACAGGCAAAGATAACCAACCTTAAAAACCTTTTATCAAAATATCCGGATTCCGAATATTATGATGATGCTCAATACGAAATTGGAACAGCCTATGCTGCTCAGGATGATTTTGCCAACTCTAATGATTATTTCGGAAAAGTAATCAAAGGTTCTTCTGACAAGGATCTGATTGCAAACGCATCTATCTACAGAGCACAGAATTATATCGACCAGAATCAGAATGATAAAGCGCTTTCTGAACTGAAATCTCTGGGTGAGCAGTATAAAAATACAGCGTATGCTCAGAAAGTTGTTCAGGCTGCTAAACCTATCTTCACGAAAAACGGTGATGTTTCAGGATATGAAACTTTCGCGAGAAATATTGGGGTGAATGTAGATGCTGCTGAAATTGATGAAATCAACTTATCTACAGGAAAGCAGTTGTTCGCGAAGAAAGATTATAAGAATGCAATTTCTTACTACGAAAAGTATCTGACACAGAATCCGACAGGTGAAGGATTGTACCAGGCTAAGTACGAATTAGGAGAAAGTTATTATCAGACTAATAATTCAACTAAAGCTTTACTTGTGCTTCAGGAAGTTGCTGGAATTCAGAATGATTACCAGGATGATGCACAAACTCGTTTAGTTCAAATCTTTATTGCACAGGGGAATACTGCAGAAGCTAAAAAGTACCTTGAAGGCATTAAAAACTCTTCCAATATCAGCATTAAAAACTATGCGAATGTAGAGTTGATGAAACTATATGCGGAAGAAAATAATTTCTCTGAAGCGGAAAAATTAGCCAATGCTGTCATTGCTAATTCTAAAAACTCAGCAGCCGTTATTGAAACTGCGAAAGTAATCAAGGCAAGAAGTCTGATGAACTCAGGAAAAGATAAAGAGGCACAAGCTGCTTATGTTTCCCTTGAAAAATCGTCTAATACTTCGGTAGCTGCAGAAGCTTTATATGCTAAAGCGTATTATCAGAACAAAGGGAAAGCTTTCAAGTCATCTAATGAAACAATCTTTAAGCTTGCCAACAACTATGCTTCGGAAGAGTTCTGGGGAGCAAAAGCGTTGGTATTGATGGCGAAAAACTATATCGGTCTGAAAGACAACTATCAGGCAAGTTATACCTGTGATCAGATCATTGCGAACTACAAGGATTTCCCTGAGATCGTGGCAGAAGCTAAAGAAGTTAAAAAGCAGATTAAGAAATAAGAAATGAAGGTGTTTAAAATTGCCATATATTCTTTTTTAATTTCTACTTCTCTCTGGAGCTGCATTCCTTCATACAGTGCATATCCAAAGGAGTATAACCATGCAAAAGCTGATTTCAAAAAGCAAAAAGCTTTTGTGGTGAATAAGGATCTTGGGGAAGAATTTAAAATTTTAAAACATTCTGATATTTATGAAATTGTAGAAGACAGTACTAATGCAGCTAAGATCACGCTGCATCCGATGTTAACCCATACTCCTCCTTGCGGAAACCCAATGATTGGAAGTATGCTCACCGTTGGATTATTGCCTTCAGGATTTCCGTATGATATTTCTTATAGTTATGATGTAGCTGAGAACAGTACAACGAAAAATTATCAATACAAATTACAAGTTTATCAAAGCCTTTGGCTGTTTAATATATTCAGACTGGGGAGAACTTTTACAAAACAGTCAGGGAAAGCTTTATTAGGCAACTACATTGCTTCCAATAAATAAAAGCCCGTTATATATTTTTTTCAAATAAAGAAAATATGAACAAGAAAATTCAATTATTATCCATATTATTTTTAGGGTTCTCGTCGGTGGCGTTTTCCCAGATCAAGGAGGAAAAACTGGTTCTTAACAAAAAGAGAGAGCCGGAAGTGAAGAAGATTGAGAAGAAGAAAACTTCTGTGGAAACCATCAAAAATTATCCGCCGGAAGAGAAATCGCAGACTCCTGTGAAGTATAACATCACGGATGTTCCTGCTGTTTCAGACTTCAAAACTTCAACCATTCAGGGGGAAGATGTGGCTCCAAAATTTGACGGAACGGCTCAGAATAACTATTTCCAGTTTGGAATGGGTAATTACGGGAAAGTTCTGGTAGACGGAAACGTTTCAAAAACTCTTGAAAATAAGCTTGAAGTAGGAGCAGATGTTCATGTTCTTTCCACGAATGGTCTTAAAAAAGAGTACGACTGGAAATCCGGGCAGACTTCGGCTAATATCGGGGCTTTCTTAAACTCTTATGGTGAAAAGGGGAAATTTAACCTTAATGCTGAATATGGTTTAGACAGCTATAATTATTATGGAATCTACGCTATGCAGCCTACCGGTGAACTTGATCTGAAACAAAAAGTAAATCAGTTTAAAGTAAACGGATACTATGATTTTTATTCCAATGAAATCTTAAATGATGTAAGGGTAAAATCATCATTCCTGAAAGATCATTTTGATGCTTCAGAAAACCAGGTTTCCATCCTTGCCAATTTCTCTAAACATGCGGTTGAATTAGGAAAATCAGGAATCAACCTGAATGCAGATCTTGGAGTAGGTTTAGATGCGGTGAAGACAGATTTTGCGATCAGAGATAAAAATTCTTCCAATTTCTTCAATACC
Organism: Chryseobacterium sp. KCF3-3; assembly: GCF_045865955.1. Classification (NCBI taxonomy): domain Bacteria; kingdom Pseudomonadati; phylum Bacteroidota; class Flavobacteriia; order Flavobacteriales; family Weeksellaceae; genus Chryseobacterium; species Chryseobacterium sp. KCF3-3. The sequence continues at coordinate 5,210,994 of NZ_AP035792.1, read as the reverse complement.
AGCCTGACTCCGAAAGTGACGTTCAGAAAAGGAGATTCTTACTTGACATTAGGATCTTCATTCTCTTTCCTGAATGCTAAAAACTCCAATGATCAATTAGAACAGCAAAAAAACAATAAAACATATTGGTTCCCGCAGGCGGAGTTCCAGTTTGCTGCGGCAAAAGAATTTAAATTCTACGGAGGGGTAGACGGAGGTCTGAAGCTGAATACTTATGGAGATATGCTGCAGACGAATCCATTCATCCTTTCTGACCAGTTTTTAAAGCCAACAGAGACGAAATATCATTTTTATGTAGGATTGAGAGGAGATATCGATGAAACGTTGAAATACGACTTCTCTGCAGGTTATGGAAAGATGAGAGATATTATGTTCTTTAAAGCCAATGGCCTTTTTGATAATACATCTGTTAACCGTTCCGCATATAATTTTGCTAATACATTCTCTGCTGTTTATGATGACGGAAATGTAAGCGATATTAAAGGTAGTGTACAGTATTTCCCATTGGCTAATCTGATTATTGATGGTGAGCTAAGGTTTACGAAGTATGATCTTAAGAACTACGACAACATTTATAACGTTCCTTTATTCAATGCGAGCATCGGGGCAAAATATACAATGCTTGACAAGAAGTTATTGCTAGGATTCAAAGGGATCTTTGCAAGTGACAGAACGACAAACTCTTATGCGATTGAAGGAGTAGGTGCTCCGAATGTAATCTTCCAATCTACGGAGAATACGAATGATAAAGTGGGTGGTTATGCTGATTTAAATCTTTCTGCAGAGTATAAAATTCACAAAAATTTCAGTATTTTCGCACTCGGAAATAATCTTCTGAGCTCAAAATACCAGACGTACAAAGGATATAAAGTCCTGGGTGCACAGATTCTGGGAGGTGTGAAAATTACTTTCTAAAAGGTAGAATATAGGATAGAATTAAAAGGCTCAACACCTATTATCTAATTCCTATCATCTGCTACCTGGAATAGGCTGCATAGTTTAATGGATAGAACTTCGGATTTCGGCTCCGACAGTGAGGGTTCGAATCCTTCTGCGGTCACAAATCGCCTTATTAATAGGGCGATTTTTTTATTTCACCCCCAAAAATAGCCCCAATTCATAATAATGGCTCATGCCTTATTGATAATTATAATCTTTATTTTTTATTGTCATTCTTCTGTCGTTATCTGTAATTCCTTTCTCTTTCATAGATTTACTATCTCAACAACACCTAGGAACATCAAACAATATTGAGAAATATTACAAACAAAATTTACACAACTATAATTTATATCTACAGAAATGTTTTGTTATTGTTAATGTATCATTATAAATTGCACCATACAACAGACTCATTTTTTATTTGAGTTTTCATGGTTATTAGTTTTTTTTATCCTCGGAGAGATCTGGGGATTTTTTTATGGATTATTTTTCAATATAGAATTAGACGTTTCTATAATATATTGTCAGGTCAATGTAGAAATCAACAAGAGAACTTCTGTTGTTGATATCATCTTTAAGAGTGTATCATAGGTTCAGAATGAAAATATATTTTATCACTATAATTATATCAAAATCAATATTTTAAAATAATTATGTCCATTTTGATGGTATCTATGTCGTATGCTGCAGCGTATTGATAAGGTATCTGTAGCGTATATTATTTCTTTATTTCAGCTTAAAATAAGATCAATTTTACCACTCAATTCCGATGAGGTGAAAATGTATTTTAAGAACAGCAGTTATAAGTTGAAAAAGGCATCAGGTATGCTTCTTTTGCTATGTTCTTTTTGTAATATGTATGCTCAATTATACATTGGAAAAGACTGCGATCTCAATATCAAAGACAGTATTCTTTTTTTGAAAGAAAGAAAAGACAGTCTGGTTTCATTATATATTAAAGACTTCACTACAGTATATCATCCGGAACAAATTTCCAATATCAAAGTGGTTGAGCTTTCTTCTTTATCAAAATCACAACAGACCTTTTTGCTAAAACAGTAAAGAAAGCTGACAGCAAAAAAGCAGCAAAAAAAGCACTGAAATCGACTTCTGAACAGAAAATTTATATAACAGAAAATAACAGCTCCAATATCATTTTTTATGATAAATCAGAAGATATTGCTATTATCATAACTAACACTTTTAAAGAAAAAAAAGGGGTATTACAGACTAAATATAAGATGTTTGCCCTATACAAAAATCAGGTTTTTCCAGAACAGGCTCTCAAAAGAGTGGTATACAAAAGGGCTTTTCTAACGGGAATACAAATTCGGCCTCCTCCTTTTTTTAAATCTATTTTATACTAAAATAACAGAAACACAAATTCAAAATATAGTAACTCAGGAAAAGAGTTACAAGACTCTTTTCCTTTTTCCAAAAATATCAAACAAAATGAAAAATAAATTTTATACAATCCTTGCCTTGGCAATTGGCTCATCAACTTTCGCTCAAGTAGGCGTCAATACGCAAAATCCACAAGGGGTTTTCAATATTGATGGTGGTAAAAACAATGCAGTCACAGGAACTCCTACAGCAGCACAACTAGCAAATGATTTTATCGTAACCTCATCAGGGGCTACAGGTATTGGTGCAGTTCCCGACGCATCTGCTATTTTGGAGCTTAATGTAAGCCAGCTTGCATCAGGGAGTCAAAAAGGATTTTTAGGTCCAAGAGTAGCTTTAACAGCGTATGACGATGCGGCTACAATTAATAGTCCTGCAGTTGGTTTATTGGTATACAACTTAGGAACAGCTGCCCTTACCTTTAAAGGATATGTCTATTGGGACGGAGCTCAATGGAAACCCTTGGATGGACGCTCATTACAGCAGGGTACAATAGGTACTTTGAATTGCACAAATGCTACTCTTGAGCCGCTTACCTATACCAGTGGTGTTCCTTTTGCAGGTACAATGTCAGTTCCCTATAAAGGAGGAAATGGAGGAATATACGCTGCACAAACTATAGGACCTGTAAATGGACTTACTGCAACTCTTCAACAGGGTAATTTTGCACAAGGCTCTGGTACTTTAAACTATACTATTTCCGGGACACCAACGGTTTCCAGTCCAAATACAACAACATTTCCTCTTTCAATCGGAGGACAAAGCTGTAGTGCAACAGTTGGTCTTGGAAAAGTACTTGCTCCCGGAGAATACCAGTTCTTTACCTATACATTACCAGCGACGTATGTAGGATTATTGAGTACATATATTGGCGGTACTTACGATGCTATTTTAGGACAAAAGATAAGATTGGATCTTAGTTTTACCAGTAGTTCCAATGTAGGTTCCGGAGGAGTTACCTACGTTCCTCGTTTGGTAAATGTTTTTGCTTCTAATATTAAAGTTTGGTATTCTGCCTTATCGAGTGTAAATAATTATCGCCGTGCTAATGTTTTACTCGCTCCGGGCGGTTACCTGCAAACAGATGACGGACTTTATCTTAACTGGGGAGACAATATGAATAGTACTTCAACAGCGATTACTGCAACCTCTGGTGATAGGACTGGATCTGATAATTCTCAGGAGATAGAAACAGTAGATTTACTTGTAGACGGAATTTGGTACAGAATAATAGTGTTTGTTTCTGTAGATAATTTAAATGATACTGATCCCAGTAATAACATCCGACGTGTCTTCATGACTGCGCAAAGAATGTCTGCCTATTGATTTGATATGAAAGTATAAAAATAGAACAGATTAAAGCACCTTAAGTTCATTGTATCCGGCAGATGAATTTCCGTCTGCCGGTTTATAAAATACCCTCAATTAAACGATTGTAAAAACACAGACTAATGAATTTTAAAGAGATTCCAATAGGACCATTGATTGAAAAAGAAGTTGCAGACTGCGGTATAGAACTATCCCGTATCTGTAGTTTTATGAAATGTACAGAGCAGGAAATAAGAATAATGTACAAGGCTACAAGCATAGAAATAGAAAATCTGTTGAAATGGAGTAAACTATTAGAATATGATTTTTTCAGGCTGTATTCACAACATCTGATATTATATGCTCCTGCAATAGCAGGTAAAAACACGGAACATAAACAGAATAAAAAAACGGGTTTACCCCAGTTCCGTAAAAATATTTACACAAAGGAAATCATCGATTTTATTCTGAGACAAATAGAGTCGGGAGAAATGTCAAAAACAGAAGTAATAGAACATTATAAAATTCCGAAAACAACGCTGTATAAATGGATATGGAAGTATAAAGGCGAAGAAAATTAAATATAAACATCTTATGGAAAAATTAATCCCCGATTATAAAAGAATTTATAATGACATCATAGTAAAAGAGTTTCCGGAAAAAAGAGATTCCTGCCAACGGTTATTACAGAAAGAAAACTTATCTGTTGTGGATATTATGGAACTTAACGAAAAAATTTTTGGAACTCCGGACAAAGAAACTTTTGCTGCCAGTCAGAGACATCGTTCATTCAGAAAAAAAGATATACTTAGTATACTTGATTATCAGAAAAAAAATAAACTCAACAATATCCAACTTGCCTTCCATTTTAAACTAAGTCGTAATACAGTAACCAAATGGAGAAAAAAATTTTTAATCTAGAAATGTGTCATAACAATAGATGAGCCTAAAATATGTTAGCTTTTTAGCTATGAGAGATACCAAAGATAATAGTAGGAGGCCTGAAAAGAAGCTCGTTTTCTGTATGCCTAAAAACTTATTGTTTTTTGTTTGTGTTGTTTTTAGAAATAATTAGAAAGTATTAGTTTTTATATGAATAATTATTATCTTTTAAGCAATTGTTTATTAGTAATGTCACGTAAAATATTTAATTATATAAAAAACCTGCATATTGATCCTGACACGGATATGCTTAAGCGTATCGATGCTCAGCGATTAAATTTGTTTGCATTTTCTATCGGAGTTGTTTTGCTTTTGAACGGATTGAGAGACTTACTTTTTGGATTTAGTAGCTTTTTTTGGGGATTGTTTGTGCTGGGAGGAATTTTCCTTTTTCTTTTCTTTTTTACAAGGGCCCGTCAAAATATTTTGGTATGCCTTATCGTTATGGAGATTTCTATGCTGCTGGTTTTCTATTTTTCATCCACATCAGGTTTTGGAAACGGCTTGTCATTGTACTATTTTTTGATTCTTAATACATCATTATTTATTTTTAATACAAAGGAAACTTCGAGGTATATTATCATTGTTTTTGCTACTGCATTTATTCTTTTTCTAATAAGCCATTATTATGATTTTAGGATATTCAGGGTTGCGGGAGTGGAAAATTTAGAATTTTCAAAAAATCAGAGATTCTTTGCTTTTATCAATGTGTTTATATGGTTTGGGATTCTTGGCTATTTTATCCTGTCAAAGCATTTTATGATTTTAAAACTATACAAAGAGGTTCTTCGTGGTGAAAAAATAATGGCGAGTATGCGTGAAAAGCTCAACAGAAAAGATGATATGGATCTGGAAAATCTAGTGAAATTTGCCATGAATGATGATATTGCTTTTATACCCAAAATGAAATCTTCATTTCCCAATTTATATGACAATCTTACTGAGATAAATCCGGAGATTACAGCAGAGGAGTTTAAACTTTGTGCTCTTCTCAAGCTTGGTTTCACCACAAAAGATATAGCAGAATACAACTGTATTTCGGTGCGTACCGTTCAGACGAGAAAAAGCAGACTTAGAAAATCATTCAGAATATCTTCTGATACAGATCTATATAAATGGATAGATACTTTATAATGGGGACTAAAGATTTGCTCTTCCTCCTGTGTGTTTCCTTGTTTTTATAATTAAACACTAATGTAAATGTAGTGTGCCTGTTTAAAAGGCTTCATGATATTACGATCATAAATAGAAAATTTTGGTGGTAATTTTTTTCTAATTTATTTAAAAGTATTTTTCCTAAAAAATAAAAGAATACTATTATCATATTAAAAAAAGTAGGCGCTGAAAATTTTCAGCGCTTTTTTTATATCTAAGATTTTAAAGCTTTCTTATAGTATTTGTTTATTTCTGCAATTAATATTTACAGTATTATAGTGTAATGTCTACGAGCTAAATTATTCAATGCATCAGTTTTTAAATAGTTTTGACACCTAATTCAAAGAAAGTAATACTATTTAAATAAGAATGATGACAAAAGAAATTATTGGAATTCTCTTAGGTGGTTTTAGCCTATTTCCAGCACAAACAACTACAGCAATTACTAAAGCATTTAACGATCCAATCATAGGAGATGTAGTGAATAACTATACAGCCAATGGAGTGCCAGATCATTCTGCAATTGGAAATAATGCAACTTTCAATAATGCAAATTTAACACAAGGGCCCTTAAGTATTACCTCATACGCAGCAGTAACACCTGCAGAACTTATAACTTATCCTGGATCAACTATAAAAATGAATAGTTTGGGAAATACTGTATTTTATAAGTCAACGGCTTCAAAACTTGAAATAACTGGAATAGTAACTTCACAGGCGACATTAAATTTTAATTCTGATAGCGGAACCTTTATAACATATCCTGTTGCTTATCAATCTACAATCACAGATGCTGCAACAGATACCGCTGCCGGAACATTCTCTTCATCCTTAGCATCCGGACTTTTTAAAGGAACAATTACAACTTCTGGTGATGCTTACGGAACATTAATGATAGGATCACAAGTGTATAATAATGTTTTGAGAGTCAGATCAGTGCAAAGTTTCATTTTATATTCTTCTTTTGATACTTCTTATTTAGCACCCCTTGGAGTCATTACAAATATTACCTATTCTTATTATGATGGTAGCCATAAGTTTCCTTTATTAAACTCTACCAGTGGAGTTGTTCAGATTCCCCTGTTTAATATTAACCAGTCAGTTGACTATACGCAGGTGCTAGGTGAAGTTTATTTATCTACTGCCAATTTTACGCCAAAGGAAGATTTTAAAATCTATCCTAATCCAGCACATGATGTTATTCATTTGGCTGGAAAAACAAGAACACAATCTTCTGTGAACATTTATACAGCTGAGGGAAAATTAGTGAAAAGGTTTAATAATACTCCTGATAAAATTGATATATCAGCGCTTCCAAGAGCCTGCTATTTTATTGAAGTTTCCAATAAAGATGGGAAATCAGAAAAGTTAAAGTTGATCAAAGAATAAGACTTTATAATAGTATAAAATAATAACAGTTTTAAAAATAAAGCAATTATGACAATTAAATTAGGTGATATTGCCCCAAATTTTCAGGCTGATTCGTCTGTTGGTAAAATAGATTTCTATAATTACCTTGGGGATTCATGGGGGATTTTGTTTTCTCACCCTGCAGATTATACTCCTGTATGTACTACAGAGCTGGGAATGACAGCTAAGTTGCAATCGGAATTTACTAAACGAAATACCAAAATGATTGCACTAAGTGTTGATAGAGTAGAGGAACATCAGAATTGGATAAAAGACATTAATGAAACGCAAATGACTTGTGTTCAGTTTCCCATCATTGCTGACAATAATCTTACTGTTTCAAAGCTTTATGATTTTATTCATCCCAAAGCATCCACAACAGCAACAGTTCGTTCTTTGTTGATACTTGATCCCAATAAGATTATTCGTTTAATTATTACTTACCCAGCATCTACAGGACGGAATTTTGATGAAATAATGCGTGTTTTAGATTCTTTACAGTTAGTGGATAGATATACGATTGCAACTCCTGTTAATTGGAAAGATGGTGATGATGTAATTATTCCTCCCACCATTTCTACAGAGGATGCCCGAAAATTATATCCAAAAGGAGTTAGAGAAATTAAGCCTTATTTAAGATATACGCCACATCCTGATAAATAATAGACTATTGCTGAGGTAGCTGGATGTAAAGATCAATTAAAAAACACATCTGATTATGAATAGAAAAAAAATACTTTTATTAAGTCTGCTATGTGGATTGGCAGTTTCATGTAAGAAATCAGAAAATAAAGAGGTTCAATCAAAGATTTCTTCTCATGTAATGACAAAAGAGCAACAGAATAAGTTAACCGGTGAAGAGGTTCTGAAAGATTTCATTGAAGGAAATAAAAGATTCCAAGATGGAACTGTAACGATGAGAGATCATACGAGGCAAACAAGGATGCTTGTGACAGGTCAGTATCCGAAAGCAGTAGTTATAAGTTGCTTAGATAGCCGTGTGCCCGTGGAAGATATTTTTGATCAGGGGTTAGGAGATGTTTTTGTGGGAAGAGTAGCTGGAAATTTTGTGGATGAAGATTTATTGGGAAGTATCGAGTTTGCCTGTAAAGTAGCAGGAGCCAAACTTGTCCTTGTAATGGGGCATCAACATTGTGGAGCTATAAAAGGCGCAATTGACGATGTTAAGTTGGGTAATATGACAGCGATGCTTTCAAAAATAAAACCAGCAGTGAATATAAGTCAAAACTATACGGGAAAGAAAAGCTCAAAAAATGATGATTTTGTAAAATTCGTTTCTGAAAATAATGTCAGAATAGCACTCAGAGATATAAGAACAAGAAGTCCAATCCTTAAGGAAATGGAAGATAAAGGACAGATAAAAATTGTGGGAGCGTTTTATAGGATTACTGATGGAACATTGGAGTTTATAAAATAATTCAGTCTGCTAATTTGTTAAATTAGATTGTAAGTGGTTTTTTCTTTCTTATCTATTTGAAGAGATTATGAATGAGGTATTTTGTCCTAAAATAGTTTGACATAAAATTAGGCAATATTTAATCCGGAGAATCATTTAGTTTCTTCGGATTTTTTATTTTTTTAATTAAACTTTTATGACAATTTAATATTTACAAAGTGAACCTTTATTAGCTACAATTAAGTAGTATTATTTTGTTGGCCCAACGATTTATATCTACAGAATATTTTTTTTGAAGATAATTGAATATCATACTTTTACAAAATAAGAATTCATCTTTATAATTTTTATACCAAGATAAAAACAAGATAATTGTTGGTATATTGAAAATACGGATTAATTCTCACTTTGTATCTAAAAAAGCACTAGTAGTACTCACAGCATGTATGCAATAGAGCTTTAGATATAAAACCCAATAAATACAAATACATGATGAAAAATAAGTTAATTATTTCTATTAATGTGCAGGCAAATGGAGATGAAAAAATATAAAGCATCAATGGATGCCAACACCCACTTTTCTTTATTTTGAAGAAGAAAAATCATAAATCTTATTTCCCCTTTCTTTATCGGCCTCAGATACCTCCCTCTATTCGTGTTTTAAGAACATATCTGAGGCAAGGGGATAAGAGAGTGGGATGAGATGAAAAAAATAAAATAGTATTTGGTTTTAGGGAGAACTGGCTATGTAAACTCAGTATTGAATCAACATAGCCAGCTTCATCAATATACTGAGATATCATCCCAATTTTTGTTCGTAATAATAGGATAATCAAATAAACGATACAGAAGAAATCAATCTTGATACTGAAAATCAAAAGTTCTAAAGATGGTTATGTCTTTTCAAGTGCTGTTCAGTTTTTTGATTTTTTTTATGTTTTCGGGTATTAATATATAAGAAGCAATAATGCTACATGATTTTTAAAATTTAAATAATGAAAAAACCAGCAATTTTATTAGGAGCTCTGACTTTGGGAGCATTTACATTAGGAACCAACACTGCTTTTGCTAGTGTGAAATCAATGGAAACACATTCTACAGAGGCGGCCTGTGGAGGTAAAACAGAAAAAAGTGCTGAAGCGAAATGTGGAGGTAAAAAAACTTCTGAAGGAAAATGTGGAGGTAAAAAAACAGAAGCCAAAACTAAAGAAGGGAAATGTGGAGAAGGAAAGTGTGGTGAAGGGAAATGTGGAGGTAAAAAAACTAAGAATGAAACCAAAAAAACTAAAAAAACAACATCATCTAAATAATTTTTTGGAATCGGCAGACTTGTACAATAGGTCTGTCGATTTTTTTAAGTAGATAGACTTAAGTAAAATATAAAATTATGGTAGGAATTGGATATAGAAAAGAATTCTCGAAAGCATTTTTGAATACGGATGTTTTGCGACCTGATTTTGTAGAAGTAGCACCTGAAAACTGGTTAGGAGTCGGAGGATATTGGAAACAGGAATTAAAGCAGGTCCTGGAAAAATACCCGCTTTATTGTCATGGACTATCTCTTTCTATAGGCAGTCCGGAAGGAGTAGATAAGGATTTTGTGAAAAAGGTAAAGCAGTTTTTGGAAGACACTCAGGCTGTACTTTATTCCGAACATCTTACCTTCTCTAAAGTGGATAATGCCCATTTGTACGATTTATTGCCCATCCCTTTTACCCAAGAAGCAATAGAGCGGGTTTCTGAAAACATTCTTCAGGTTCAGGATATTTTGAAAAGGCCATTGATTTTGGAAAATGGAAGCTATTATACTGTTTTAGAAGCTGAAATGTCAGAAGAAGATTTCATCAATGAAATTGTAAACAGAACTGGCTGCGAATTGTTACTGGATGTAAATAATGTATATGTTAATGCATTCAATCATACGTATGATGCGAAGAAATTTATCCAGAAAATGCCCTTAGATAAGGTGAAATATATCCATATGGCGGGCCACTATCAAGTGAATGAATATTTAATTATAGATACTCACGGAGGAGATATCATTGATCCTGTGTATGACTTATTTGGATGGGCTATAGGGCAAATAAATAAAGACGTGCCTGTTCTTTTGGAAAGAGATTTTAATATTCCGGAACTGGAAAATTTACAACATGAAATTGATACGCTGAGAGTGATCAAAAATGACATCCTAAAACCTCAATATACTGCTGTAAATGCACAATAAAACATTTTCCCTTCAAACGGATCTTGCCTTGTATTGCAGGACCGGCTTAGATGAACCACAAACCAGTATTCAGGCGCATACATTTCATTACAGAAGGCTGGTATATAATGTGGTAAAAGATACATTGAAAAGAGCATTTCCTATGACAAGGAAATTAATCGGTAAAAGAAGATGGAAAAAAATGGTATCATATTTTTTTGAACACCACAAATGTCAAACTCCTCAGGTGTGGAAACTTCCACAGGAGTTTTCAGATTATTATCAGCAGCACAATTTCCCTTTTAAGAAAAAATTTCCTTTCCTTGTTACGCTTCTACAGTATGAATGGCTGGAGATTGAAGTTTTTATGATGGAGGATTTGCCCATTGATGAATTCAGCATAGAAAAAAAAATGCAGGAAGATGAAATTATTCCCAATCCGGAAATTAAGATTTTATCTACAGAATATCCTATTCATTTAAAAAATGTGAAAGAAATTACAGAAGAAGACAGAGGCCAGTATTTTGTATCTGTACATCGGGACTTTTATACCAAACAAATACATTTCAACGATCTCTCTTATCCTTTTGTGGAAATTATTTTAAAAGCTAACGAAGGCTGTTTTAGCAGAAAAGATTTCATAGAATTGCTTGCCAAGTACGATAACGACGGAGAAAAAGTGATGAAATTATATCATGATTTTGAACAGTTTGCATTACAGAATACACTTTTTTTAGGATATCGGAATAAGTAGCATTTAATTTAATAAAGAAGTGTTGTCATCTTCTTTTCTAAACATTATTATATCAAATCAATGAAAAAAATACAAGAAATAATTAACAGGTCTTATAAAATACAAGATTTTGTTTTATTGGCTTTACGACTGGTGCTGGCATACGGTTTTTTTAATCCGGCAATGATGAAGGTAAAAGATATTGGTAGTATTGCAGACTGGTTTGAGAGTATCAACATTCCCTTACCTTTATTAAATGCCTATTTGGCAACCGGAACAGAACTTTTGGGAGTGATTTTGCTGACCTTAGGTCTGCTTACCAGATGGATTTCAATTCCCCTGATTATTACGATGATTGTTGCCATTGTTACTGTACATTGGGAGAATGGTTTTGAAGCTGGTGATAATGGTTTTGAAATTCCTTTATATTATATTCTGATGCTCCTTACGCTTTTATCTTTTGGTGCTGGAAAATACAGCTTAGATCAATTTTTAAAATTAAACAGGATTAAAAATTAAATTTATTTTCTTCAGATTTCTTAAAAGTTCAATTGAAAAATTTGTAGAGCTAAAAAATAAAGTTAGCTGATAAGTCTATATCCTCTGCCTCTTACATTGATGATCTGAATAGATGGATCATGCGATAGTTTTTTTCTGATTCTGGAAATGAAAACATCTAAACTGCGACCATTAAAAAAGTCATCTTTACCCCATATTTGTTGTAGTATACATGATTTATCAACAATTTCACTTTAAAACCATAAGACTTATATACAAGGCAATATTGTTTCGGAAAAATAATTTCGTATATCAAAAATAACATCTATAGGGATACTATTTACTGCGTTAACACACGCTAACTCTAGTTATCACTAGGTTAAAACTTGCGTATTTACCTTTGAACTATCAAATAATAGATTTACAAATTAAGCAACATGACATTTTTTTAAATTAATAAAAAAACAAATATTATGACAAAAAGAAATTGGATCATTACAATTGTACTCATTCTAATTGTAAGCACTAATACTATTACCGCACAAATGGGTGAGGTAAAAAAAGAAAATGCTGCCGTAAAAAATACAGACCCATTAAAAGGCTTGAAAAAGGCTTCCTTTAAAGATATTAAGTCTAATGGACCAATCATGATCAATCCTAAAACCACACCTACTTATTCTGAAGACCATGTGTTGCTTAATGAACAAGATTTTGGGGAGAAAATGAGCTCTGGTGATTATGAGCTTGATCCTTATGCTGATGATCGTATGGAATTAAAAGCTTTTGTATTAAGAAAAGCAACTGAAGAAGAAAAAGAAATGTTTAAACAAAGAAAAAAGAAAAGAGAAGAGGCCAGGATAGCTAGCGAGGCATTAATAGGTAAAGAAGCAATGCCGTTTTCGGTTACTGATATTTTGGGTAAGAAATATTCTCTGGCTGATCTTAAAGGGAAAGTGATAGTGATGAACTTTTGGTTTGTTGAATGCAAGCCATGTCTGATGGAAATCCCTGAACTCAATGAATTGGTTGAAAAATATAAAAATAAAGAGGTTGTTTTTCTTGGTTTTTCAACAAATCCAAAATCAAAAATTGATGAGTTCTTAAAAACAAAGACATTTAAATACAATATCATTGCGGATAGTAAGAATAAAGCAGATTTATATCATGTTTATTCTTTTCCAACGCATATCATTATTGATAAAGAGTCAAAAATTGCCCATTACGCAAGTGGATTCGGGCCAACAACCATAGAGGATTTGGATAAAATGATTGAAAAATTATTAAACAAATAATATTTGTTAGATTACCATAGGAATGCTAGTTCTCTGTTGAGCTGGCATTCCCTTGTTGATGAGATAGAGATGGATGTTGGGGTTGAATTGTAGGGAGATTCATCTATATTAAAATACATGGTAAAAGGAGCTCCATTTTCTGAAACCTGTATGGCATCAAAAATAAAAATGTTATTAAACCCAGGTAATCTTTAGTAGATCATCCTAAAAGCCTCAATCAAAAACTCATTAAATATTTTCGAAATAAAAACCAAAGCATTGCTTTGGGACTTTTATTGATGAAGTATACAGATCAGTTTTAATAGGCCTTTGGGTTCTTTTTTATCTGAGACATATAACCATACTTAATAAGATGAGTTTCATGTATAGATTTTTTGAAGATTGTGTTAGACTATTTTTGAACCCAAAGTGACTATCTGATGTGAAAAAAAATATCTATAAAATTATTCTTTTATTAATACAAAAGTGATTTTTTACAGCTGTAAATTTAGTTGAATAGTTATGATTGTAAAGTGAAAAATCAGTAGTTATAAAACTACACATGTGGCGTTTTTTATTGTGGCTCTGCGAGATGCTTATTGGCTTTGCAGTCTGTTCTTCATCGCCAGTGAAAATGATGGTAATTTCTTATATTATAAGTAAAAGTATTATAAAATTACAGATCAGTTTTTTTTACTTATTAATATAAAAGGATAAGCTTGTGCTTATCCTTTTTCCATGTGTATGTATGAATTTGTATAATAAAAAATGATTTATACTTAATGTTGATCCTAATTTTTAACAAATCTCTTAGAAGATTCTCCAATCTGAATCATATAAGCACCCTTGATAAGGTTGCTTACGTTCACGGACCCTCTTTGTAGTTTTCCTGAATCGATTAGTTTTCCACCCATATCGAAGATTTTGTAATCTTCAGAAGTTGTATTGGAAATATAAAGTATATCTCTTGCAGGGTTTGGATAAAGCTTTACATCGGTGATCAGATCTTTCGTACTATGAAGATCTCCTTTTCCGGAAGAAACAATATTGAGGGTATAATCTTCTACCTGTCCGAAATTGACTGCCTCACATGAAGAAGTAGGAATTGAATTGTACTTCATCATTACTCTCATTCTTGTGGATCCCACTGTAGCAGTAGCCGGGATGGTAATAGATCCTGTAACCGGACTTGTTTTAGACCCTGCTTTTGTCCATGCCAGTTCTCCGCTGTCTGTAAAGTCTCCGTCTCCGTTGTAATCAATATAAACCGCGTAAGCTTCGCTGTATTTTGTAGAAGTCCAAACCGGAGTAATGGAAATGGTATAAGCACTTCCTCTTGTAACATTGGTAGAAACTGAAGTGAAGTTTTCATATCCTGCAGTTCCTGTAGACGTATTATTGATAGATCCAAATGTTACATTTCCGATTCTTTCATCTGCTGTATTTGAGGCCGAAGAAGAACAATAAGTAACAGTTCCTCCAGAAAGAGTTGTCACACTCACTGTATTACTTGACACCGAAGCATTTCCAGCTGCATCTTTTGCTTTCACAGAGAAAGAATACGTAGTTGCTGGTGAAAGTCCTGTTACAGTATATGTAGTAGACGCTGTAGAACCAATTAATGAAGCACCCTGATATACATCATATCCTGTCACTCCAACATTATCTGTAGCTCCAGACCATGAAAGGTTAGTGGTTGTAGCTGTAGTTCCTGAAGCAGCAAGGGTAGGAGCTGTAGGAGCAACTGTGTCAGGAGTTCCTGAACCTGCATTGACAGAGATGTTGTTATTGTTGACATCAAAGAAAATGTGGTTTGATCCTTTTACCATAATTCTTCCCGTTGTTGTCGTAGCATTAGGAATTGTTACCGCTTGTGAACCGTCATTAGGTGTTGCTGCCAATAGAGTAGTCCATGTATTTCCGCTGTCTGTAGACCAAAGAATATCTACATTGGCCGCATTTACTCCGTTAGCGGTAGTTCCTGCCACGTTCCATGTTACGGTTTGAGAACTTCCTCCGGCATAAGTTGTTGCGGAGTTTTGCGAAGTTATCAGGAATGGTCCTGCAGTTGAGTTTACTGTGATTACCGCATCGTCAGAATTATTTCCGGAACCTCCCGCTTTGTTATCACGAACGGTAAATCTGAAGTTTAATGTTCTGGCTACTGAAGAAAGTGCTTCTACTGTGATTTCAGAACCAGCTGTAGTAGTTGCCCCCGTTAAAACCGAAGCCATTCTTGGGAAATATCTTACAGGTGCAGTGGTAGGAGTCCATGATCTGAAGTTAGGTCCTGAAGCTTTTGTAGCGCTTGCTGCAGAGCTTGCTCCCGTCTGAGAAGAAGAAGCACTGTCCATTTGTTCCCAGATGTAGGTTAAAGAATCTCCGTCAGCATCCGTTCCTGTACCTGTCAGTACGAATGGTGTTCCTTTTGGAATGGTATAATCTAACCCTGCGCTAGCTGTAGGAATGGAATTTCCTGTATTGGTATTAACGGAGCAGGTTTTAGCTTTAATATTATTGGTAATCTGTTGGATACTTACCGCATGGAAAAATGCATCAGAATGTGGTTGGATATCCTGGCTGGTGATTCCTGCATATCCCATGATGGTTGATCCTGATCCTGGTTCCACGTTTACACCTGATCCTTCATTTCCATGAGAAAAAGTGTGGTTTCCACCGAACTGATGTCCCATTTCATGAGCCACAAAGTCGATGTCGAAATTATCTCCTGAAGGAATATTATCTATAGGAGAAGTATAGCCGCTTCCTTTATTTTTATCAGTATTAGATGAAGTATCATTTACACAGACGCAGCCGATACAGCCTGCGTTTCCACCTCCTCCTGAATCTCCAAATAAATGCCCAATGTCATATCCGGCATTTCCAATAACATTGGTTAACGTGTTTTGTAACTGTATTCCCCATCCATTTGTATTTCCTTGGTTGGCAGAAGAAGTACCTACTGATGGTATTGAGTAGGGATCAGTAGAAGCATCTGTATAAATCACCGCATCATTGTTGGCAATCAGAACCATTCTAGCTGAAAAGTCTTTTTCAAAAACACCGTTTACACGGGTCATTGTGGTGTTCATTGCTGCTAAAGCCTGAGCTTTTGTGCCTCCAAAATAAGTAGTGTATTCTCCGGTGCAGGATAATGCCAGTCTGAATGTTCTCAGTTTAGCATCGTCAGCATTAGGTCTTGCTGCAAGAGCAGAATTGGAAACTCCTTTCTGTGCAGCATCTACTACAGTACATTCAAATTTACTAAGATCATCTTTTTTGTCAGATTTTCTGTACACTACATACGAAGAAAGATCTTTGGTGTAAGGCTCGATGAAAACGGCCGATTTATCACCATAAATTTCCATTGATGACAGTCCAAGTGGAGAAACACTGAAATAAACTGTGGAATTAGGATCATCCAGACCTTGTCCTACATAGGATTTGATATCCGGATATTTTGCTGCCAACTCAGGGGCAAAATTGGAATTCTCCCTCACTTTAAAATTTTCCATTCTGCCTTCAGAATTCGGAAAAGAGATGATGAGTTCTGATTTTTCGCCTGCAGCCAGTCTTTTGGGAGCTTTTGCCAGAATGTTTTTCAATCCGTTGATATCCAGGTTGTATACCTTGGGATTGCTGATGCTGGTTTTGTTTTCAAAGATCTCTGATGAAGTTCTTTTTGAACCTTCAGACCAAAGACGGTCAGTCTGAGCGAAAGAAATACCCGTTATAAGGAGCATTCCGATCATTGATAGTTTTTTTTTCATAGGATAGCTATTATATCTTTGGCTAAATCTATATAGAAATTGCTGTTTGCAAATAGAAAACAGGGTAGATATTTAACTACGGTTGTGTAGTTTTTCGCTTGTTGGCCTTGGGGTTAGTTGATGTAATTAAGAGTGATGTATTTATTGTATTGTTGGAAATAGTTGATTATCTATATTGTCGTTTTTCTAATACAGGACCTCTCATCTGAAACTACATAGTTGTCTGTTTATTCCTACAGTATTTACTTTTGATAAATTATTAAATCCCATAGTTTTGAAATATTATTACTTACCGCATGCCAAACAATATTAATACAACTAAAAACAATTTAGAATTTTAATCACATGAAAAAAATAATTATTAGCGTAATGCTTTGTGGTATGGGCCTTCAGTTCGTGGACGCGCAACAGGTAAATGTAAATTGTCCGGAAGGAGCAGCATTACAAAAACAAAAAAATGCTGTTGTAAAATTCTCATGGAATGCCGTGGGAAGTTTGATCAATAATGGTGATGGTAAAATTTACTTATTAACTTCCCGTACTGCAATGAATGACTATATTATGGGACAGAATATTGAAGCAGATTTGACATTTGGGGCAGAAAATACAACATGTACAGGAGGTGTTATCAATCCTCCCGTTAAAGCTTTGGTTGTTATAAAACCAGTTGCGAGAAGTTATCAGGATCCTTATAATTATGCTGTTGCGGAAGTTATCACTGATTTATCCACTATTCCAGGCTTGGATTTATCAAAAATTTATCTCAATGGATGGGATCGCCAGGATACAGCTCCTCAATCAGGGGCATACATAGGTTTTCCAAATTATAATGATACAAAGAAAATTGGAACATTTAATAAGGCACAAGCTCCAGTAATTTATGATAACAGTAAAAAGCTGATTGTGACACTTATACCAACAGTTAGTGGATACCAAGGAGCTAGTAATACTTCCGGTTCACCGATATTTGATGAGAACAAAAGAACAAAGGCTGTAGTATATACTTCACAAGGTCAGACTCTGAACCCTTCTTATACACAAAAAGAGGCTGTTAGCACTACATTAGCAGGTGCTTGGCAGCATGGAGAAAGTATTAATGAGTACTTAGTAGGCAAAACATTGCAGTCCGCACTGGACCCTAATAATACCAGCTTAGAATATACCAATGGTATTGAACTTACTGAAATGCGTAGAATTGTTAATGGTCCTAAATATTTAATCAATAAAAAATCTGGTTATGTATTTACCATTAACACCAATGGTGATTTGATTCAACAATCAACAACCTCTGGAGGATCTAACACATTCACTATAAGCACAGATATGTATGGCTATTATAAATTTAAAAGACAGTCCAATAATGTTGTAATTGGAAGTATAGGGACTAATGCCGGGAGTAAAATTACTGCCGGGCAGAATATAGCTTATCCAAATGATACTAATCAAAGGTTTCGAATATTGCCAACAGGTTCATGGGATGGAACTTACTATATTCAGGATGTAAGATCTGGCTTAAATCTTACAATAGAAGGCTCATCCAATGACTATGGCGCCAAAATCGTTTTAGGAACTAAGTCTGGAGCAGCTTACGAAGAGTGGTTTTTAGGAGATGCACCTGGATATGCTTCAAGAAATTCTGTTTCTCAAAATGCAGATAGCTCAAAATCAATTAGCTCCATTTCAGTATATCCTGCTCCTGCAGTAGATTACCTGAATGTAAAAGTATCATCCGATAAAAAAGTAAAAGCAGTATCTGTTGTTAATACGATGGGTAGGGAAGTGTTCAGGACTGAGCAGATTTCTTTAGAAGGACAAAGTGTAAAAATTGATGTACAAAAGCTTATGACCGGTAACTATATGGTGAATGTTATGTTTACCGATGGAAGCCAATCATCTGCTAAATTCCTTAAAAAATAGGATTCATTTTAAAATCAACTTCATATTTATTAACTGTATGTGGATGGCTGTTTTGGCCATCCATTTTTTTTGTAGAGAAATATTTATTAGCAGTAGTTATACATCGGTGATAATGTCATTTTTTTAATTTAATAAATTGAGGAAAAACTATAGACTGTCTGTTTTTTTCTACACAATAAATTTTTCAGCCACTATTAAATCCTTTAGTTTTGAAATATTATTACTTACCGCATGCAAGACAGTATTAATACAATTAAAAATAATTTAGAATTTTAATTAGATGAGAAAAATAATTATTAGTGCGCTTTTATGCGGTTTAAGTTTTTCATTAACAAATGCACAGAAAGTTAATGTAAATTGTTCTGAAGGAGCAAATTGGGAAAAACAAAAAAGATCAGTTGTCGCTCTTGGAACATATGGAACAGCTAGTTTAATCAATAATGGAGATGGTAAAATCTATTTGGTTACAGCGACTCATGCAATGCATAGCGAGCCCATGCTGCAAAATAGTCAGGTAACATTGACTTTCGGATATGAAAACCAAACTTGTACAGGAAGTGCTATGGTACCTACAATAGAAGCTCAAGTAACCATAAAACCTGTAGCTAAAACTTACCACCATCCTTTTGACATTGCTGTGGCAGAAGTAGTCACAGATTTGTCCACTATTCCAGGGCTGGATTTATCACAAGTATATATAAATGGGTATGACCGTCAGGCTATAGCTCCTACATCAGGAGTATATATGGGTTTTCCACTGGGGGAAAGTAAAAAAATTGGAACATACAATAATCCGCAATGGGTATGGTATTATCCAGATAAAACATTTAAAGCAAGATTAGTAAGAACAGCCAATGGGTTTCAGGGTGCAGATGTAGGAGCATCTGGTTCACCAATATTTGACCAGAATAAAAGAACCGTAGCTGTTCTATCTGGTTTGTACGGAAATGACGTACCTTATGGTGCGGGTGCTGATGAGTTTTTTGGATCAACAATGGCTGTAGGTTGGGAGAATGGCGAAAATAATCCTAATGGACCAGAACTAGGCAGAAAAATACAAGAGGCTTTTGATCCTCAGAATACAGGTATACTCTATAGTAATGGAATTGAGCTTACAGAAATGCGTAGACTTGTCAATGGACCTAAATATATAGTGAGCAAAAAGACAGGATATACGTTGGGTGTTTTTGCAAATGCATTAATGACAGATACACAAAATCCAACAACTTCGACTTTACCCAATAAGTTTATATTAAAGGCTGAAGCCAATGGATTTTATAGTATTGGGATTACAGGCACTGCCACTACATTGACTTGCAATGGTCAACAGTATGGGGATTTTGTTCGAACTAGTGACTATGTTAGTTATGCAGTTGGGGTACAAAGATTCCGTATTTTACCCACAGGAAAAGGAGACAACTCGTATTATATTCAGGATCTGCAAGGAGGGCTTAATTTAGCACTTCAAGGATCCTTTAATTCGAGTGGAGTTCCAATTATCTTAGGGACTAAATCAGGCAATGACCTGGAAGAATGGTATTTAACGGATGTTGCTCCATCATCAGCAGCAAGAACTTCCGGAGTTCAGAGTAGAGAGATGAAAGATAGTTCTTCTTCTATCTCAGTATATCCTGCTCCTGCTGTGGACTACCTGAATGTAAAAATATCATCTGATAAAAAAGTGAAAGCAGTATCCGTTGTTAATACGATGGGTAGGGAAGTATTCCGCACTGAGCAGATTTCTTTAGAAGGACAAAGTGTAAAAATTAATGTGCAAAAGCTTATGACCGGAAACTATATGGTGAATGTTGTGTTTACCGATGGCAGCCAATCATCTGCTAAATTCCTTAAAAAATAGGATTTATTTTAAAATCAACTTCATATTTATTAACTGTATGTGGATGGCTGTTATGGCCATCCATTTTTTTTGTAGAGAAATATTTATTATTGGCAGCTATATGTTGATAGCAGTGTAATTTTTATTCATATTGTTAAAATGAATAAAAACTACATGCCTGACTGTTTATTCTTACAGCGTTGTTTTTTGATGGATTGTTAAATCCATTTAATTTTGAAAATTATTATGTTGTTAGGTAATAAAGTATTATGATGTTAAGTAATAAAGCAATTGTAATTAAATATTGTGCAATGAGATGGTCTTCCTGAAATATATTTATTGGGACATGTTCTCGGATTTTCCAATTGAGATTTTCTATTCAATTGGTCATATAAATAATTTCAGGGATTTACAATGGTAATTCAAAATACTGTAAGTTGAGTTCTGTCTTTTCACAAGACTTGTATTGCATAAGCGTATTTACTTTTCCAATTTTTTTAACAAATAAATTTAATTTATTGATTTTTAGTGTGTTGAAAAAAAATAAAAATTTTTTGTCAGGATTTCAAAATTCTATCGACTACAATAATGTAAATATCAGTATTAAGAAATAAGTACAAAAAATGAGAACGAAAACAAATGTATTTTTAGACTTTGATAATACCCAATTTGATGGTCATCTCCATAATGCGATCATGAAATATACAAATAAGTATCAAGACAATGATCTTCCTGGATTATCAAAAGATCAGTTAATGAAAGAGCTTATGGGTAAAGATCCTCTTACACTAAGTTCTAAGTATGCTGTACAGGTTGCATTGATAAATGCTAAAAATGCTGCCAAAGAAGAAGCAGAAAAAACTGGAAAGCCTGAAAAAACATTTAACTTTTTTGATGCAAAGGGTTTGAATGAATTTGTTAAAAAAAGTAAAAATCAAGGTGTTGATGTTGTTGTATTAACTGCCTCTCTTTTTCCTGGTGCAATTAAAGCAGTATATGAAACAAGAGGTTTAACTGAACTAAACGATATTCCAATGATTGCTGTTCCTATTAGTAAGGATAGGATCGTAATGGCTAAAAGTAAGGATGCAGAAATAAAAAAATATGAAAAAGCGCAAAAAATCAAGAATTGAAGGATTAAGTACTGTTCATAATATTTTTGTTGATGATAGTAAGGAAAATATTGAAGTATTTACCAAAAGTAGAAATCCGAATAATATCGGGATTTTAGCAACGAAAGGAATTGATTTGGAGAAGCTTACTGCTGAAGTTGAAAAAACGTTTATCCAACAAGTGGCGAAATCTGAACAAAGTAAGGGAAAGATAAACGTGTCACCTACAGAAGAAGGTCTATATGCAAATGCCGATCAGGGCATATATGCAAATGCTGGTGAAGGGATATATGCAAATGCTGATGAGGGTCTGTATGCAAATGCGGGTGAAGTCAGATCAGGTAAAAATAAAATTGACCTTTCAAGATTTGCAGAAACTCAGAATAAACCTGAAGTAGCACCAAAACTTCCTCCAAGATCACCAAAACTTCCTGCTAGAGCTCCTAAGGTTGAGTCTGAGGTAGCTCCTGCACTTCCTCCTAGAGGACCAAAACTGCGTTAAAAATATTGAATAATAAAGACACAAGAAAAAAAATACTATAGATAGGATACTTCTATATAATCTACCGCTTAATTATATACTCACAGGGGTTAATTGTGAGCTGAGAAAAATAGGTTGTCTCCCAAGTGATTTTTGTAATGATAAAGAACTTTTTCGAATAAAATAAACACAACTTGTATGGAATATAAAACCCCAAAAACTTTGGAAAGGACGCCTTTAATCTTTGGCTATCCTGTAATTACCGCTATGATAGTTGTTATATGTTTAATGCTATTCCTTTTTATTGTATTTAAGAAGGTATTATTATCATTAGTGTTTTTAGTAATTCCTGTTATTTATTTATACATAATAAAAAAGTATCCTAGAAAAGGAGAATTTAAAGAGTTTTTCTTTGATTTTAAAATGGGAGTACAATGTATCAGATTTGACGAGAAACTGGAAAATTTGATTAGTATAAATTCAAAAAACAGCAAGGGATTTAAGTAAAATAGTAACTGAGGTATTTACAAATCATTATTTGACCTGGATTAAGTCATTGTGCTTATATTCAGGGTGATATTTATTAAAATGTTTATGGATGGTATCATTCTACGGAATACTGATGACAAAAAAACAGGAATACTAGATTTTCAACAGATATTACTGATACAGATCAACATAAACAAATAAAATTAAAATTTAGTTTAAAAAAATATAATAGAATGAAAAATTTGAAATTTAACAGAAGGAATTTTATTGCATTATTATTGCCAATGGGGAGTTTATTATTCGCTCAGGCAGGAGGAGGAGCAGGATCAATTGATACGAAAATTGCCGGGTGGACACAGACTCTTAAAACTTCATTGAATGCAGGAGTTGCAGCTTTTGCAATTGTTGGCGCCTTTCTGATATTTGTTCAGTATATGCAAGGTAACGAACAAGCTCAAAAGAATTTTGTCCGTTTTGTAATAGGTTTAGCCATTTTTGGTTTGGTTGATGTCATTACTCATGTATTCATCTAATATAGAGTTCTTTACATAGTATTGTTAGATTTAAGCTATATGTACTAAGCAGTCTGTATAGCTTTTTTCTAAAATTAACACGATCTATCTCTGTGAGACTTATTGAATACTTTTTACAATGTAAAATTATTCAACATCATCTTGTCAATTACTTTTTCTTAAAATTTTGCTTGTGGCATGTATTCTCATACTATGCCCATTAAGAACACCTTTAATTTAACTATGGAATTTAAATCTTTTCTTACCTCTTCAAATATTGAAGAAGAAAGAGTGAAGTTTGCTTCAATGGAAGCAGAAAATAAAGCATTAGATAATGATATCAGGTGTGTAAAGTGTAAAAGTAACCAAAATGTTAAGCTTGCTAATAGTGCCTCATTATCAGAAAATGGGGATGACAGGCAATCTTTCTTATGCGAAAATTGTAGAAAAGCTTCTTTTAAAGTTAAAATATTCAGATAGAAGGCTTTTATCTGTATCATAATTTATCAATATAAAAAAACAATGGATTTAAAAAAATTACGTGAAATTCCTTCTACTTATTCTTTAGTTAAAAAAGCATTATTTCTTAGCTTTTTTATCACAGTAATAGCGATTGTTTCCAGTGGAATCTGGGCTGTTTATGTAAGTAAAGTTTTTACTAAAAAGATATATGTTCTAACTGAAAAGGGGCAAGCTGCCATTGCAAATTCTATGAATAATGATCAGGACTATGAAAATTATAGATTACCTGAGATTAAGAATCATATTAAAGTGTTTCACCGATTATTTTTTGGCTATGATCAATTTAGCTATGATAAGAATATCAATGAGGCGCTCTATCTGATCGGAAACTCGGGAAAACAATTGTATTTATCTCTTAAAGCAAATGGGCATTTTGCGAGGATACAATCTCAAAATTTAGTTCAAAAACTAGATATAGATTCTATAAAAGTTAATGATAAAGAATATCCTTATCACGCATCTGTTTATGGGAAACTCAGTGTTTCCAGAGTTGACCAGAATGTGAGTACAAAAAATCTGTTCTATGCTTCATTTGATTTATATAATGTGGCAAGAACTGAAAATAATCCTCATGGTTTGCTTATTGAAAACTATCTGTTCAAAAGTAAAGGATTCGAAGAGGCTTCAGCTCATGATGCTGGTAATAATGTACAAGAGGAAACCCCTCTTAATACAGAGGATAACTGATACAGTATAGTATGCTGAAATCCTTTTTGATGAGTAAGTATTGGTAGATAATTTGGAATTCCGACAATTGGATTCCATCGTAATTTGTATATAATGAAAAATGATAAATATTCTTTAGATATTTTAATTATATTCTCTTTTTTAGTAAGTATACTATTGGTTTTAGTAGATATTTATTATTCTAAATATAGTTATGTAGCTCAGAGAAACTTGGGTAACGAATATATCAATATATTCATCATAAAGTTATTTAAAACTTTCCCACTCATTAAGAATCCTTTATTATTAAGAGCCTTAAGCCTTACTATTGTTACCTTTTGTTGCTTTGGTTTTGAAGTTAAGAGAGAGGTAGGAGAAAATTCTTCTTTTATGAAGAATATTATAGTAGCAGGGATATCCCTTATTATTTTCTTAAGCGTATCGGTTTTGAAGATCGAGATTATATCTTATACTATTATATCTTTTGCGTCTTATATTATTTATATCGTTGGATTTTTAAAACTCAGAAAATTCTTCAATTTTTATGATAAGAAGGATGAATTTAATGACAAGAATCTAATTTTTGAACAAGAGAAAGTAGTTAAGAAAAACCCTTATTCTGTGAATTTTAAAACAGAAAATGGGGTGATTAATGTAGTGAATCCTTTTAGGGCCACGATGGTTTTGGGAACTCCGGGATCAGGAAAGTCTTACTCTGTGGTTGAAGAGTATATACGGCAGCATATTCAAAAGCAGTTTTCAATGATGGTGTATGATTTCAAATTTCCTGCACTGGCAAAAGAAACATATGCTTTTTTTGAATATTATAAAGAAAAGTACAAAATTGAACCTCGTTTTTGTGTAGTTTCTTTAGACGATTTGGAGAAGTCTAATTTTGTGAATCCTCTGGATCCTCAACTGATAAGGAAAGCAGCAGATGCCATTGAAGCATCACAAACCATCTTATTTAATTTGAATAAAGAATGGATTACAGAAAAAGACTTTTTTGCTCAATCTGCTATTTCCTATTTCGCAGCCTGTATTTATTTCTTGAGAATTTATGAAGATGGGAAGTTTTGTACGTTGCCTCATGCCATATCTTTAGCTTCTTTGCCGGATGAAAAAGTATTTAAAGTTTTTGGGAAATACTCAGAACTAAGGTTCTTTATGACTCCTTTTGCAGATGCTTTGGCAAAGCAGGCTTATGAACAGCTTTCAGGTCAGACGGCTTCTGCGAGAATACCCCTGTCTCAGTTGGCAACAAAGGAATTGTTTTGGGTAATGGGGAATAATGTTTTCCCTGAAGAGAATATTTCATTAAGTATCAATAATCCGGAAAGTCCATGCATATTAATTATTGCTAACTCACCAAGTACCCAAACCACTAATTCTCCTGCTTTAGGGCTTGTGGTTACCCAGCTTCTAAAAGAAATTAATCAGCAAGGAAGGCAGCCTTGTTCAGTTATATTAGATGAGTTACCAACCATGTATTTTATGGGATTGGATAACCTGATTGCAACGGCCAGATCCAATAAAGTTTCTACAACCATCGGAATGCAGGATCTTGAACAGCTGAAGAGAGATTATGGCGATAAAGTAGCTGAAACAATATTTAATATCGTAGGGAATATTTTCAGCGGTTCGGTAAGAAGTGAGACAGCAAACAAGCTTCAGGAAATTTTTGGAAAGAAAAAACAAAAATTAAAAAATATAACAATTGATACCAATAATTCATATTCTATCAATGAGAATTTGGAGTATGCCATTCCGGTATCTACGATATCTCAGCTTTCTCAGGGAGAATTTGTAGGGGTTGTTGCCGATAATTTCGGAGAAGAAATTAATAGAAAGATTTTTAGAGGAAAAATAGAAGTTGAGAAGCGTACTGATCAGATAAAGAAGGAAATACCAACCGTCATAGAAGGAGAAATGATCAATGAGGTTCTGAATGGAAATTTTGAAAGGATTGTAAAAGAGGTAGATATTCTTATTGAAAACGAATTATATAGAATTTCCCAGGAGGAAGAAGCTGATATGGTCAGTGAGCCACTGTCAGATGTGGACACTCAAGAGGATTGATTTTTTGTAATTGAAATAAATGTATAATGACGGTAACTTCCTATGAATAAAGTATTTATCAAAAGAAGTAGGTTGCTTCCTACGTATGTTGTTCTTCTTATAGTATTTACCTGTCAAAAAATAAAATCACAAAAGATGATACCACCGGTGGAATCCTATGATAAAATTGTTTCATCCCATTACGGATATCGAAAACATCCTATTGATGGAGTAATTAAAAAGCATCAAGGTGTTGATTTTTCTGTACCTACAGGAACTGCTGTATTTTCTACCTATTACGGTATCGTATTAAGTTCAACATACGAAAGAGGATATGGAAATACAATCTTAATTGATAACCAAGGAGGTTTTAGAACCAGGTATGGACATTTAATGGCCCTGTTTGTTGGAAAAGGTGAATATGTAAAGCCTGGACAACTGATAGGATTAAGTGGGAATACGGGACATTCTACAGGACCCCATCTACATTATGAAATAATAGTTGAAGGTAAAAGAATAGACCCTTTATTGTTTCTGAATATTATGTGTAATAATAGTTTATAAAATATGTTTGCAAATCTAGACAAGAAAAAAAAGATCATCATTGGGGTTGTTTTTGTGGCTGCCTTAGGGATTCTTATTTTGATTATGAGCCTGATACTTTTCCCAAAAATGAAGGAGTCCAATGATAAATTGATTTTAACTCCCAATGTAGATGAGAAACAGCTTGAAGAAAAGTCAAAATTAGAAATTTATAATCAGGATGAAAGTGATCTGAAGAAGTATTTTTCAAAAGATGGAAAATATGGTATAGATACCGACGTTCCTGAAGATGAAAAATTATTGCAGAGACAACTGCAGAACTTTGATGATCAAAGTGAAGAAAATGACTATGCTAAAAGGCAAGAGCGTTACATGAAAGCTTTATCTAGCATTTCTTCACAAGAGAGAAGCTATCCTTCCGGTTCTGTTTATAGTTCAGGCTCAGGCTCAGGCTATAGTTCCGGTTATGGTTCTGACTCTGAAAATAGTTTGAACAAAATATTTGAGCTTCAGAATAAAATTCGTGCAGGATTAGCAGAAAATGCAGTCTCTGGTAATTCTGCAGATTCTGTTAGTACTTCAAAAACCAGGGAAAATAAAAAGAATCTGGCTAAAAATGATACGAGAGATCAAAAGAATTTTTTCCAGGGGACAACAGCTGGAAGTAATAAGAAGATTTTACAACTCATCCCTTCAGAAACCATAGAACAGAAGAGAATACTGGACAAAAGTATTATTCCTATAAGAATAAAAGAAGATATGAGGCTTTCAGATGTCTCAGGTGGACTGATAATTCCTAAGAATACAATTGTTTATGGAAGAATATCTTTAGGGGAAGACCGTATCAATATTGATATTGAAAGTTATAAAAAAGATAATGTTCTTTATCTGCTAAACTTTAGAGTGTATGATTATGATGGAAGAGAAGGTATTCATATGAATAATCATTCATGGCTTAAAATACCATCAACAGTTTCGAAAGATGTTTTTGATTACGCCATTGAAAGAGGAACAAATGCAAGCGGTTCTATTTTAGGAGGTACTAATACTGGGGTCGATTTAAAGGAGGCCAGAAACCTGGCAATTTTATCAGCTGGAAAAGAAATCAGTAAAGAAGTATTTGAGAAAAAAAGAGTGTTTTTACCTAAAAAATACCAATTATGGATCAATATAAGAGCATCCAATAATAACTCTGTTTCTAATTAGAGAAGTCTTATAAAATGGTATTAAGAATTATTTCCTAAGATTATGAAAGATATAGATATCAAAAAAATATTTAACATATTAGCCGTAGATGATGACTTGCTAATTAGTAAAAAAGGAGATGTTGGCCTGGTCTATAAGGTTATGCTTCCTCAGATATATTCGCTTGATAGCGATCAGATTGAGCAGATTAGTGTGATTTTTGACAAAGTAATCAGATCTTTACCTGCCGGAACAATTTTGCAGAAACAGGATTTCTTTTTTGTAGATTCTATCACAGAGCAAGTATCGGACAGTCCTAATTTTTTAGCATCAAGTGATAACAGGTTTTTCCATGAAAAGCCGACAATGAGCCACGAGTGTTATCTTACAATAATAAAGGATTCTAAAAGTAAAGTAAGTATACTTAATAACTCCAGTCAGTATAATAAATACTTAGACGGAATAGATGATTTTATCAAGGCAGTAGAATCGAGTCTTTCATTTTTAACAAAGGAAAGCTTTTTCACTGTGGAAAGATTGAATAGTGATCAGATTATTGCCCTTTTAGGGAAATATTTATCTCTTTCGAAAGAAGGAGAGACTAACCTGAGAGATATGTTTTTTGACAGGAACTTGCAGGTAGGAAATAAATTTGCAGAATTGTATACCATTTCTTCAAATAATCAACTTCCTATTACCATTAACAGCACCATCAAAAGCATTGAATATTCTACACCTAAAACTGATTTCAGAATTCCTTTTATACAGCCGGTATCTACAGGGCTGGATGTAAACCATATCTACAATCAGGTGATTTTTATTGAGGATTCAGAAAAAGTTTTTTCTTCCCTGAAGACCAAAATGAATCAATTTAAAAGTATGGCGATACTTTCAAGAGAAAATCAGGTTACTTACCAACAGGTAGAAGATCTGGTAGAAGATGTTTTGGAAAGAGAATTGACATTTATTTATCAGCACTTTAGTGTGATCGTCTGGAATGTTTCGCAGAAGAGATTGGAGCATGACGTCAACTTATTAGAAAATGCTTTCAGGGATTTAGGAATTACGCCTTATCAGGTTAAGTATGCCTTAAAGGAATTATATATGAATAATTGCCCCGGAGCTCCTGCTTATATTTCAGAGAATCATAAATTTATTGGTATATCCGAGCAAACCTCTTCATTATTGAATTTTGAGTCCTATTACGAGAGTAATAAAGACGGAATTCTTTTCTGTGACCGTAAAAATGAATCTCCTTTACGTCTTGACTTATGGGACGAACCTGTTAAAAAGGGAATCATTGTGAACAGAAATAGATTAATTTTCGGGCCTTCAGGAACCGGAAAGTCATTTTTGATCAATCACATTGCCAGTCAGTATTATGAGCAGGGTCACCATATTGTAATGATAGATATAGGAAACTCCTATAAAAAGCTGTGTGAATTGGTGGAGGGTGTTTACTTTACATACGACTTAAACTCACCTTTACAATTTAATCCTTTCTATTACTATGATGAAGATGAAATTAATATAGATAAGAAAACCTTTCTGCTTTCACTGATCTTTTTCTTATGGAAAGGAGAAGAAGGAGCTTCCAGAGAAGAAAAACAAATACTGTCCAGCTATCTGGATCTTTATTACGAACATGTCGTCAAGAATGGTATTTTTCCTTGTATGTCTACTTTCTATGAGTTTATATCAGAAAATACAGCCGTTGAAGAAGAATCAAGTTATTTTGATAAAATCAGCTTTAAACTCTCTCTCAAAGATTTTTATGACGGACATTATAAAGATATACTCAATGCAGCAGAACCTGCGAACCTGATTCATGAGCGTTTTATTGTATTCGAAATGGACAATATCAAAGACCATCCAATACTGTTCCCTTTAGTGACCATGTTGTGTATTAACCTGGTGATGACGAAGATTCAGAAGATTCCCGGAGAGAAAAAATCAATATTTATAGACGAGTGTTGGAAACCTATTTCTAAAGGAGAAATGGCAGAGTTTATTAAATATTTGTATAAGACCGTTCGTAAGTTTTATGGAGAAGTTGCTATTGCGACCCAGGATTTGGAAGATATTTTAGATACTGCTGCCGGCCCTGCCATGGTAAATAATACGGATACCTTGATTATGCTTTCACATAAAAAGAAAATGGCATCTAAAGATAAGTTTTCCAAATATTTGTCACTCAGTGAATCTGATCTTCAAAAACTTTACTCTACAGACAAAGGAGAAGTATATGTTAAAGTAGGAAGTATGTCTAATGTATATAAAGTCAAAGTATCCCCTGAAAGATATGCATGTTATTCTTCCAATGCTGATGAAAACAAAATAATCCGGGGTATATACGAAGCAAAAGGAAACATGTCTGTGGCTATTAATGATTTTATTGATTTAAATTCTCAAAAGAAATGAAAAAACACATTGTATTATTTATTCTATTTTTTATGTGCTCTCAGGGATCTTTCGCCCAGGAAATATTGGAGCCTCTATCTCAACGCCAGGCAATTGAAGTTTCAGATGTGAAAACAACACACATTATTTTTGACGAAAAAATAAAGTATGTGGATGTGGGATCTACTTATTTCGTTGCAGATACCATTGGTAATATGCTAAAATTAAAGCATACGGGAGAAGAGCTGAATGATCCAAAAAGTCAACAGGCAAATCTTACGGTTATTAATGGTAAAGGAAGCTATTATTCTATTGATATGGGGTACAACAGAGACCCGAATATTACAACGTATAAGGCAGTGGAAACCCTTACTAAGATAGATTATTTTGCAAAGGAAAATATCAACAAAATTGAAAAGGAAGAAAAAACAGCACAAGATCTTCAGGAATTGTGTATGTTATCTGAAAATGCTCCTTCTACCGTAAAGATTAAAGATAATAATGATGGATTGAATCTGACTTTAAATGGAATCTATTACAGAAATTTTCAGAATAAAATTGTCTTACGCGTAGAAATCTATAATACCTCTAAAATCACTCTGGATATAGACCAGGTTCTTTTCAGATCAAAACTTAAAAATAATAATGCGGCAAAGAAAGATTATGTATATCAGGAGAGAATACTGACACCGGTAAAATCCTGTGGCGACCAGCGAAATATAAAACTGGGTGAAACAAGAGTTCTTACCTTCATCTTTGATAAGTTCACCTTAAACGAAGATGAGATATTGAGTCTTGAAGTAGGGGAGCATGCCGGAGGCAGAAGCGTAAATATCCGCATTCCCCGAAAGAAGCTTTTATTTCCGGAATACATATAAATATATTCAGTTATGAAATATCTGATTCTGTTATTACTGTTTTTTTCACTGCAGTATAAGGGACAGTTACCCTACATTGATCCCATAGGTTTAGTGGAGAGAACTATTGAGAAAAATGGCACTGATGATTATGAAAAAGCTACAAAAAAAAGCTTAGATGAGCTGGTTCAGACTGAGGTTGTTAATGAAATTGAAAATTCGGCCAGAACGACGATCTCTAAAAAGGATCTTATTAATTTTTCCAAATATGCCAACGTTTGTAACCCCTATCTTAATCCTGTTAAGAAAAGCAAGTGCAAAAAGAAACTGGCATATATTAAAGCCGCAAACAGCATATTGGAAGATGCATTTATAGCAGGCGTAGGAATAAAGATTAACCGCGGAAACAGAGAAAAGCTGGATGAAGGATTTATAAGTACTTTGAATTTTCTGACTAAGGAATTGGATGAAATGAAATATGAGGCGGAACAAAGTAATTTATTCTACAAATTAGGCCTCATACCTAAGTAATTTCAATATTTATTTAACGACCATAAGTTTTAACAAAATAGTATTATGAAAGCATTACCCATCTTATTTTTTTTGACATTTCAGCTATTTTCAGCTCAGTTTGTACATGTTGCTATACATTTGAATAATACAGATTCAGATACAAGGAAAAAGCTTGCAGAAATTCTTTTACATACAGGTGCAAGAGCTGTGCAGCTAAAGTTACAAAATGATCATCTGGAAGAAATGATTAAGAATGATGAAGAATTTTTGGAAAGGAATTATAAAAAGTCAAGTAAATTTGACAAGCAGAATAGTTTTATTATTAAGTCTTTAACTACCGGGGCTTTAGGGGTAGGACCTGTTATATTGAACCAGTTTAAAAAAATGCCTTATATAACCAATGTTAAGAAAGATTATTTAAAATCTCTGGCATTAGATAAATTAGTGCTTCTTGCTCTTCAAAGTGTTGATGCCTCAAAAATTAAAGCGTCTGAAAGACAGGAAATCTATAGAGTTCGTGACCTGCTGGTAAGGGTATATTCTAAAAATGATAAGGAAGTTTTTGGTGTTATGACTTTGCCTGCTTTGGCACTTCTGATACAATCTAATCCGGATCTCATCCAATTGATCAAGAACCTCGAAATTGTATTTTAGTTTTCTACTCAACTATAAATTTATTCCAATATGTACAGGTTTTTAATAGTACTGTTATTATTTGTTTCAATAAAAACTTATTCCCAACCATTTGCCAATAATCCTATTGGTCCAATTTCGGATGTACCTTCTAACCTTGGATCAGGTGCAATTATTGTAGAAAATATTTTTTTAAAAGAAAGAGAAGAAACAACAGAGAAAAGGACTAAAGATTTTGTAAAAGAATATAGAAAAAGGCTTCTGTATTATGGTGGTGCTGCCTGGCTTTCTACAGTAAATGATATTATCAATAATGTCAAAGACAGAGCCCATAAGCTTAAGGAAGATAATGAAAAGCTTTCTTTCCTGTTTTATTCAAAAAAGAAAGAGAATAAAGTGTATTTACTTTCAGCAGACAGCCAGATTGAGAATATGTCTTCCAATTTTTTAAATGGTGAAAAGCTTACCATTCTGGGCGAAAAAATTAATCTGTATGAAGAATTAAGGGCATCCCTGTCTGCCATTAACCGGGAACTTGATAAGGTAGATGATAATATAAAACAGAGTAATCTCAGGAAAAAATTAGTTCAGCAATTTGTTAAATAGTTAATATAAATTTTTCATTGTCATGAATATAAGATATTTTGATTTCAGATCATTCAGTATTAAGGCATTTTTCGTAGGATCATTATTATTGTCTGTAATCTTCAAAGCTCAGGCTGTCATTAATATCACTTTGAATTGGAATGCGAATGATGTTCTGTCAAAAAAGCTTTATGAGGATATTGTATCGGCGCATAGAAAATTAAATGGGTATGCTATAGCAAAAAGTGCTGTTGTTGCAAGGACAAAAGATATTTATATAGAACCTAATAAGGAACTTACCCGTATATCATCTGGTTTAACTTCAAAAAAAGATGATATGTTGAAATTCGTATCCAAAACAAGTTATAGTTATATAGAGGATAAATATCCGATAGTCGCTGTTTCACCTCTTTCAAGTGGTAAACTGTCAAACCTTTTAGTAAGAAGAAGATTCAAAAAGAAATATGATTCTGAGAAAGAAAACATTACAAACTATCTGGATACAACCAACTACATTCCTGAAGGAGAACGGTTGCGCCTCATTCAGCAGGCATTAGACAAAGTAATAAGAGTAACACTGGAAGATGAAAACTATTAAATCCATATCTACATTCCTCCTTCTTTTTAGCTTTAGTTTTTTTTATACGCAGACATGGTCTTTTGATATTACGGATTATGTAGTTGCAGGAACCAAAGCTGGAATTGTTGCAGGATTAGGGGCAGAAATTGCCCTAAAGGACGAACAGAATAAGTTGCTGGAAAAACTTATAAAGCTGGAAAAAGAGATTGATGATAAAAAGAGTGTGGCAAACATCAACAGCCTTGCGCTTGCCGCTGCTTCTATTGCTACAATTGAAACTACCAAAAAAGAAATAAAAGATATAAAAAAGGTTATTGACATCATAAAGTTCACTCCATTATCTCTTAAATATTCATTGCTAAAGAAAGCTGCTGATCTTGAAACAGAAGACAAGTATTTAGATGAAGCCCAATATGACTATTACAGATACTTAGCATCCGGAATTCTCTCCGGAGGTGTGGGGCAGGTTTATACTGTTTTCGGAAAGCTTTTAATAAGGATTTTGAAAATCAGAGCCACAGTTTTGTCTATCAGGAAAGACCTGGAATCCTTATCGGTCATTAATAAAGTCTTACTTAAATAATATATAATAACATCTGTAAAATGAAAAAGTTATCGATGGTTAAAACTACACGCTAAATGACAATAAATGAAATTCTAGATCAATATAGATCAATTCTTCAGACTAGATTTGATCTCTTTATTAATGAGTCGAGACCTTACGTTCTTCTCATAGCCGTTACATTTACGTTTGTTTTTGTGGGGTATAAAGTAATGAAAGCAATGGCTGATCCGGATGAAAAGATTGGACGGGATGCTCTTTTAAGACCTATTCTCACTCTTATGGCGATTACATTATATATTCCTCTGGTAAAATTATTATTATTTGATACTGTAGATATTTTATCCGATATAATAAAACATGGTGCCTATAAAGTGACAGGACGCAGCCCTGCTGATTTTGATCAGGCCTTTCAAACTGCTATAACCCATGTGCAGGGAACTGGGGCAGATGGAAATGGTGTGTATGATGTTCTGCAGATTAATCCCTTTTTAGAACTTTTCCATATCATTATTTATTTTATTGCTTCTGTTGTTGGAGGGTATATCTTAATGAGACAATTACTGATGATATTTGTCTATTATGTGTTGGGAATATTTGTTTTGCCTTTTTCACTTATTGTATCTAATGAAAGAATTCTGAAGTCATGGTTCTTTGGTTTCCTGTCTATACTGCTATGGGAACCCATATTAACAATTCTGAAAGTAATTATAGTTCTTTTGCCTGTTGATAAGACAGAATTCACGAATGTTCTTCTTTCTATTGCTTTGCAAGTAATCATGATACTTATGATATTAAAAGTTCCACAATTTGCCAATCTTTTAGTAGATCCTGAATCCGGTAATAAGTTGAGTAATAAGGCTGGTTCTGTTCTGAGAGGTCTACCTGGAAAAGCTTTTAATGCAATAAAATCTAAATAAAATAAATCTGAATGAGATGTATTTAGTTTTCTTATTAAAGGTTTTTTACAAGAAATTATGATCAATATATGTCCCATTATATAACAATTCAAAAACACTAATGAAATGACTGAAAACACTTTTAATAATAATTCCTGCGAAATATTATACTCATTGATTCAAACCAGGCTTTCAGAAGTCCAGATGGATTGGATGGAAACCGTTATGCTATTTGAAAATGATGAGCTTTTCTTTCAGAATTTTGGCTTAATCCCTCGCATGATTCCATCCTATTCACCAGATTGGAGCCCATCTGAAAAAATTATCCTTGAGCAGATGTATCCAGGGCTTACCTCCGGCCAATGGAATCTACAACAGTTTTGCCGGTGTTTATTAATAGTTCTTATTCCTGAAGATCAGAACATAGCTATCATAAAAAAACTAATACAGTCAGCAGATATCAACGAGCTTATCTGTATTTATAAAGGAATATTCTTCCTGGAAAATGCCTGTGAATTTGTTCCTCTTGTTGAAGATGGAATAAGAACCAATATCACATCTGTCTACGATTCTATAGCTCTTTCGAATCCTTTTGCGGCCAAATATCTGCCTTTGAATTCCTGGAACCACCTTGTTCTTAAAGCATTGTTTATGGGACGTCCGCTTTATCAGATTACCAATTTGGATCTGCGCAAAAATGAAAAGTTAGCTTTCATTGCCACCGATTATATTAACGAGAGATGGTCTGCAGGAAGAACAGTATCCCCGGAGATCTGGCGATTGATGGATGGATTTGTTAATAAAGAAGTAACAGCATGTCTGTTAAAAGTTATTGAATTTGGTGACCAGCTGTCAAAACATGCAGCCATCATGGTACTCAGAGAAAATGGTTCCAACACCTGCAATAATATATTAAGACCCATAAATACTACTTTATGGAACTATATCGGAGAACAATATTACATTCAAAATAAATAAGATAAAATCAACTCAGAGGATAACAATGTTACGGGTTTTCCGAGATTTCGGAGTATAGAATGTTGCTCCAATATGGAGCATTTTTTTCCCAATCTCATTCAATAGATCTTTAAAGTTTGCCTGGTCATATTTTAACTCATAAGATAAGGAAGTAACAAATATTATCCTGTAATGCCTTGATTTATAACTACAACGATGTAGGTTTAATTGGACAGGAAATATATTGATCAGTTAGCTCAAAAAAATAAATTTGTAAGAAGATACATAGGATAAAAATATTTATACAGTAATTTAAAATTTTTAATTATGATAGATAGAATAGTAATTTTAGGGGACAGTATGTCGGACCTTGGTATAAAGAAAAATACTATGACAGGTATGCTGGCAAGAGCTATGGGTAAAATGCGTGTTAATTCTGTGGGACGTTTCAGTGACACAAAAAACTGGGCAGATTTTATGTGGGAATGGTCAGGTGGTGAGAGTTTAATAGATGGTAAAGACAAGAAACAAACAGATACTTTAACGGAGAAGCATATGTCCCTGAAAGAGTCAACTCATGGAAGCCCTGGTAACAGGTTGTCATTCGTAAACTATGCGGTAGGCGGTGCTGTAGTTCGTGAAAGTGAACAATTAGCAAAAAAAATAGGATTAACCACCATTGAAGAACAGAAAGAAAAATATTTCAAAGAATTAGATAATGATCCGTCTAAGTCTAAAAATACGTTACATATTGTCTGGATTGGTTTAAATGATACTGTTACTGATGGTAAAGACCCTGCGTTAATGAAGTCAATTGTTGCTCAGGTCAAAGAGATGACTGATCAGATTCGTGATCGTGTCGCTAAGAATGGAGGGAAATCATATTTTATGGTGGTAAATAATCCTGCTCCGGTAGAAGCTGTACGTTACGCTAAAAAACAGGATGATCCAAAAGTACTTAAAGCCCAGGAAGCTACTTTAGAGTTCAACAAACATCTAAAAGCAGCATTTCCGGATAAATATGATGATACGATGATTGTGGATATGCATGAGGCACTTAAAACCAATTTATATAATTTGCGTCTTATAAAAGCTGCACAGCGCCACGGAAGAAAAGTAGAATTTGGAAAACCGGAAAACAGTACAGACACTTCGCTTGCCAATACACTAAAAGAATTTGAAGCCATATATAAAGATACTAAAGGAGGTAAGGAAGTATTTGCTGAAATTCAGCCCCTGTTGGATAAAGCCCTTAAAAGTGATAATGAGATTATGCTTCATAAGGAAGTGGGTGATTTAATCATTAAGAAAATGGCAGATCCAAAGACATCAGCTGAAAAACTTCCCAGCATAAAGGCTATCAAAGATGCATTAATGGTTACCGGGACCTATCCAAGCCAGATAGATTTTGTAGCCAAATACTATCAGGAAATAAAACCAGAAAAACATCAGGAAGATATTGCCAAACTCAGGGTAGAACTTGACAAAGTATTTGCAAACAATCTTCCTAAACAATTGGAGGATAATTTAAATGTCGCAAATACAGCGTTATACGACGAGGTTGCTTCTTT
The DNA here is from genome assembly GCF_045865955.1 of Chryseobacterium sp. KCF3-3. Taxonomy (NCBI): domain Bacteria; kingdom Pseudomonadati; phylum Bacteroidota; class Flavobacteriia; order Flavobacteriales; family Weeksellaceae; genus Chryseobacterium; species Chryseobacterium sp. KCF3-3. The sequence goes on along the minus strand of NZ_AP035792.1, from coordinate 5,173,062 downwards.
ATTGAGAGAAAATAAAAAAGGCCCTGACAATAGTACATTTAGAAAATTACTGGATAATATAACTGCCAGTAACTTAGGATTTGTAGCGACATCTGATGGTGCACATCCCACTCAGGCAGCTCATAGAATTATTGCTTTAACGATGGCTTCCCATCTCGTTCAAGGCTTTTCTGTTTCTCCAAGTCCTGATTTTGTACAGAAAGCTAAAGATGCACTTGTTGAGACTGAAATTTCTGCAGAAAAAGTAAAGATTCAATTTGATAAATCAGCTTATGTTACACCAACTGTGAAGGCAGATCCAAAGGCAGCAGCCCTCTCTGCTGAAGCCCTAAGACAACAGCAACAAAAAGGTTTAAAACAAGAAAAACCTGTTACTAAGACGCACCATACAAGCCTTTAAAGGTAAAACCAAGGGATCTTAAGAGATTCTTAAGGGTAAAGCAAGTTTAAAAGGGTTTTTAAATTTGTAACTTTTTGATTTTTGAATCAGTATAAACTAATACTAAGCAATCACAATTTCTACCTTGCAATACTGTTAACATCGCTAGTGATTTTAATTTATAACTACAACGATTCAGGTTTAATTGTATAAAAAATATATAGATCAGTTAACTCAAAAAATAAATTTGTAAGAAGATATATAGGATAACAATATTTATACAGTAATTTAAAATTTTTTAATTATGAAAGAGATAGATAGAATAGTAATTTTAGGGGACAGTATGTCAGACGTTGGTATTAAAAAAAATACCATAACAGGTCTTTTAGCAAGAGCTACTGGTGCCATGCGTGTTAATTCTGTGGGACGTTTTAGCGACACAAAAAACTGGACCGATTTCGTGTGGGAATGGTCTGGTGGCGAGAGTTTAATAGATGGTAAAGATAAGAAACAAACTAATGCTTTAACGGAGAAGCATATGTCTCTGAAAGAGTCAACTCATGGAAGCCCTGGTAACAGATTGTCTTTCGTAAACTATGCGGTAGGCGGAGCGGTAGTTAATGAAAGAGAAAAGTTTGCCAATAAAATAGGGTTGACAACCATCATAGAACAGAAAGAAAAATATTTCAAAGAATTAGATAGTGATACATCTAAGTCTAAAAATACATTACATATTGTCTGGATTGGTTTAAATGATACTGTTACTGATGGTAAAGACCCCGCATTAATGAAGTCAATCGTTGCCCAGGTCAGAGAGATGACTGATCAGATTCGTGACCGTGTTGCTAAGGATGGAGGGAAATCATATTTTATGGTGATCAATAATCCTGCTCCGGTAGAAGCGGTACGTTATGCTAAATCACAAAACGATCCGATAGTACTTAAAGCCCAGGAAGCTACTTTGGAATTCAACAAGCACCTCAAAGCAGCATTTCCGGATAAATATGATGATACGATGGTTGTTGATATGTATAGTGCACTTAAGAGCAATTTATATAACTTACGTCTTATAAAAGCTGCACAGCGCCACGGAAGAAAAGTAGAATTTGGAAAACCGGAAAACAGTACGGATACTTCGCTTGCCAATACCCTAAAAGAATTTGAAGCCATATATAAAGATACTAAAGGCGGCAAGGAAGTGTTTGCTGAGATTCAGCCCCTATTGGATAAAGCCCTTAAAAGTGATAATGAGATTATACTTCATAAGGAGGTGGGTGATTTAATCCTGAAAAAAATGGCAGATCCAAAGATATCAGCTGAAAAACTTCCCAGCATAAAGGCTATAAAAAATGCATTAATGGTTACCGGAACCTATCCGAGCCAGATAGATTTTGTAGCCAAGTACTATCAACAGATAAAGCCCGAAAAACATCAGGAAGACATTGCCAAACTTAGGGTAGAACTTGACAAAGTATTTGCAAACAATCTTCCTAAACAATTGGAGGATAATTTAAATGTATCAAATACAGCGTTATACGACGAGGTTGCTTCTTTATTGAGAGAAAATAAAGATGGTAAATTCAGGAACGACAATAGTACATTTAGACAATTATTGGATAATATAACAGCCAATAATCTGGGATTTGTAGCGACATCCGATGGTGCACATCCCACTCAGGCGGCTTATAAAGTTATTGCTTTAACTATTGCATCCCACCTTGTTCAAGGCTTTTCTGTTTCTCCAAGTCCTGATTTTATACAGAAAGCACAGGATGCGCTTGTTGAGGCTGAAGTTTTTGAAAAAGAAGTAAAGATTCCACTTACCCGTTCCAAGGATCAATCAGACCTTAGTAAATTTACAACTCCTACTGTGAAGGCAGATCCAAAGGCAGCAGCCCTCTCTGCTGAAGCCCTAAGACAACAGCAACAAAAAGGTTTAAAACAAGAAAAACCTAGTACTAAGTCGCACCATACAAGCCTTTAAAGGTAAAATGAAGTGATTCGAGAGACTCATTTAAGTTTACAGCGTTAATACTAAACATTAAGTATACTTAAAATTTAAGTGTTACATGTTATTATTAATGTTGTAAACTTTTATTATTAACCTGAGTTCGGGTTAAGTAAAGTAATATTGAAGGCGGGAAGCGAGAAGCTGGAAGCTGGAAGAAATAGGATGGAGGTAATTATTTTTAGTTATAAAATTACATTCGCTTCACAAGTAAATACAGAAGTTGTTTCAACTTATCAAAAAATATTGGATATCTATAAAACCATTAAGAAGGATTTAAGAAATAAAGTATCGTTAAGATGAATCATTCTGATTTTAAGCTTAAAGCGAAGCTCATCTTAATACTCTCAACACCTTAATACATCTTAATGTTTCAATAAACAAAAGTTTAAACAAATTGAAATTGACTCTTAAAAAAGAGAAACAGCCATTGTTGATGCTCTACACTTCTTCCAGCTTCCATCTCCCAGCTTCAAAACCATCTCAATCAGAAATTCTTATCCCGAACTCAGGTTATTAGTTTAGAACCAATCGTCCAAACTTTAAAGTTTATCTATTTCCTGGCAGTTTATTTTGGCAAGTGACCAGACATAAGTAAGAAGATATGTTGCTTAGAAGGGGACTAAAACCAAGATCATATAACAATTCTTAAAGTATTTAATTTATATATTATGGTTCAATCAGAAAACGAAAAATTAGACGGACATTACAAGAATATAAAAAAAAACAGTTCTCACACAAAGCAAACAGATATGCATGAGAATACTGATTTTATAAATGAAAACGCAAAGACAGACAGCTCTCAAATAGAAAAACCTAAGAAAGGAAGAGGTTTGCGTTTCCTTGATTCTATTGCGGAAAACGGCTCCTTTATTAAGAAGGCTTTAAAATCTACCGGGATTGGATTAGCTGTAGGATTGGGACTTGCATTACTTTTTCCACCACTAGGAATAGCAGTCATGGCAATTTCTGCAATAGCAGGTGTTGCAGCCATCGGAGGAAAAGTAGCATACAGTTATGCCAAATCAAATGCGGAAAACAGAAGTAATAATGAAATTACTGAACCCAAGGCTGAAATACTTCGAGAGATTGTCAAAGAGTTAATGGAAGAAAAATTATCAAATAATAAAGAAGAAACTCAAACACAAGAAAAAAAGAACAGCAGTAAGGAGGATTTGAAACAGAATAGTGAAACTGATAATAGACGTGAAATAAGAAAATCTGTAATAAAAAATACGAATAAATCCGGATTAGCAATGTTTACTAAGCCATTAAATAGTCCTAATCCTAATATAAAACAAGATGCCAGCCCTTCAAAATCCAAAGTACAGCAGAAAGAAGCGCAAACTGCCAGTAGAAGTACAGGATTGAGGCGTAATACATTGTAATGTTTGTAATCAATTATCTTATGCAGCGAAATGTCCTGTATAGAAGGATAAAAACTAAATTAATGGTAAGTGTAATAGTTGAATGAGAATGTTAAATATTAAAAAAATTATTTTATTGAATTTTTTTGGTTTCTTAATGCTTTATTGTAATGAATATAAAAATGTTGGTTCAATGAGCCAGGAAGGTGAAAATTATCAGAAGGTGGAATTCATTGAAATAAGAAGACTGAACTCTAATGATGATCTCAACCCATATACGATCATGACCTCCTCAAAAGAGATAAAAGAACTTTATAAGAAATTCAATGATTCTAGATATGCTAAATCTGCACCCATACCTGTTTTGGATGAAGGTGAATATTTTCTGGTCTTAAGGCCCAAATTGAAAAAGATTCCCTACGGAGATGTTGAAATAAAAAAACTGGAAGCCACTGGATCCACACTTAATGTTTTTTATAAAGAGGTGAAAAGTCTGGAATATGAAGAAAAAAAACAATCGAATCCTGTCCTGATCCTCAAAATCCTGGACAACCCAAAAAAGATTAAATTAATTTCAATTTAAAATAATGAGAAAAAAACTATTATTGCTTACAAGCCTTGTACTTCTTTCAGGGACAGCTGCTGCCCAACAGAATATGTGGAGTAGAACCGTTGATAATACGGTGGAGAAAATAAGAGATAGAAACGTAAGAACTTCAAAGTATCAATTAGTAAATTTGAATGCAGAAGAGCTGAAACATCAGCTTACGATGGCACCTGACAGAAATAGACTTACATCGGAGAAAGGTATTCTACTGAAATTCCCTAATGATCAGGGGGCATTTGATACCTATGAAGTATATGAAGCATCCACAATGCATGCGGATCTGCAGGCAAGGTATTCTGAAATAAGATCTTATTTGGGAAAGAAAGTAGGAGAACCAGATACCAGTATCAGATTTACCTTCGATCCGTATTTTGGATTGAATGCAGTAGTGAGAGGTAGTAAAGGGACCTATTATATAGATTCCTATTCTAAGGATAATAAAACCTATATGGTATATGATCGTAAAAATGCAACTTCACAAAGCCGTTTTGAATGTTTGTTTAAAGGAGATTCTCCATTGAGTGAACTGATTCCAGGTATACATGGTAAAACTGTTGCAGATGGTTTGATGCGCAGATATCGTCTGGCCATTACTACAACAACAGAATATACGGCTTATGCAGCCCAGCAGGCTGGTGTAGGAACCGGTACTGATGCCCAAAAAAAAGCAGCCGTACTTGCTGCAGTTAATTTGGCAGTAACAAGGCTTAATCAGGTATTTGAAAATGAAATTTCTGTATCCCTGCAGCTTGTGGCTAATACAGACCTGTTATTTTTTACTTCTGCAGATACCTTTAATGCGTTGGATGCTGGCCAGATGATTGATGAAAATGTTGTAGTGACCAATAATGTAATTGGTGCTAATAATTATGATCTGGGACATTTGTTTTTTCAGGCTACTCAAGGGAATGATAATGGCTTGGCATATACCCCGTCAGTATGTAGCAGTGTAAAAGCGGGCGGAGTCACTGGTTCTGCAATTCCTGTGGGAGATCCTTTTGTAATTGATTTTGTAGCCCATGAAATGGGACATCAGTTTGGAGCGAATCATACTCAGAATAATAACTGTAACAGAAATAATAATACCTCAGTAGAACCTGGAAGCGCAAGTTCTATTATGGGATATGCGGGAATTTGTTCTCCAAATGTACAGAACAACAGTGATGCCTATTTCCATGCTGTGAGTATCCGTGAAATGTACACAAGAATTACCGGAGCAGGAAACTGCTCAGTAAATACAGCGACAGCAAACAGTGAACCGACTGCCAATGCAGGACCGGATAGAACAATCCCTATGGGAACCCCATTTGCCTTAACAGGTCTCGGGGCTGATCCTGATGGGGATGCTATTACCTACAATTGGGAGCAAATAGATTTTGGTGCCGCTACAATGCCTCCAAGACCAGAAAACATACAAGGGCCTATGTTCAGATCCCTATGGGCCTCCACATCTCCAACAAGATATTTTCCAAAGCTTTCAACAATTGTTGAAGGATATGATTCCACCATTATTACAGCTACAAATCCTAAATCATGGGAAAAATTGTCTACCACAGCAAGAACTCTCAATTTCTCTTTATTAGTAAGAGATAATAAACCGGTTGGAGGGCAAACGGGACGTGATGATATCCAGCTTACCGTATCTACAGCTGCAGGCCCCTTTACCGTAAGTTCTCAAAATACTACAGGAATTATATGGGACGTAGGGACATCTCAAACGATTACATGGAATGTTGCCAACACCAATGCCGCTCCTGTAAATACAGCCAATGTAACGATCTTACTTTCTAAAGATGGAGGGCTTACTTTCCCATATACGCTTGTAGACAGTACCCCAAACAACGGTTCCTATACATTTAATGTTCCTGGAGGTTTGGGAACGAGCTCTACAGCAAGAATTATGATTAAAGCTATTGATAATGTATTTTTAAATGTAAATAGCACAAACTTCACAATCAATTCTACATTGGGAATCAGTGAAGCTGAAAAAGCTGAAGCAGAAGTAAAAATTTATCCAAATCCTTCAAAAGGAATTTTCACTATCGAAACTGAAGCGTCAAATGGTATGACATACAGTGTTTTCGCAATGGACGGAAAACTGGTAAATGTGAAAAAAGAGCTTAAAGCTAAAAAAATCCGTGAAGAAGTTAATTTATCTTACCTACCTTCAGGAGTTTATATTGTTCAGGTAGAAAAAGACGGACAGAAAATTTCCAAGAAGCTGATTATTAAAAAGTAATAATTGACTTTACTATAAAAGATCTTGCTGTGTAATGAGAATTATGAATACAGCTTAACAAGAAAATAGATTAAAGATAACAATCAATAAAAAATACAGATCATTTTTGATCTGTATTTTTTACTTAAAACTATGTTGTATGAATGTAATGATTGCTTGCATAAATTAAAGAGGCTGTCCAAAAAGGTCAGCCTCTTTTTTTTTGTTTTGAGACTGCGTATAGTTATGCAGCAATTTTATACTTTTGGATTTTCATATACTTATGGAAAAGATGCATATGTTGTTTGCATTTAAGTGTATTTAGCCAATTTTTACGGTTAAGTTTTCTGTTTTTCACTAATTTTCTAAGATTATGTGCCAATGCCATTAATCCAAATTCAATATTTACTTTTTCAAGTCCTTTTAGAGTAAATCTTGAAAATTTATTATTGCTTTTTAATTGCCCGAATACAGCTTCTACTTCTATAGGCCGTTTACTTCTGTGGTAATGCCCTTTTTCAGATATCAGCCTTTGTCTGGCTTTCATTCTGTGATGGTTCAGATTATAATTCACTTCGATTAATCGATTATCCTGGCTTTGATGGCAGCTTTCTCTAAGAGGACAACCCTGACATCTGAAAGCCTGATAATAATGTACCTGAGATTCATATCCGTTACTGCTGATTCTTTTGCCTTTACCGATAAAGTTCATTTGCTGTCCGCAGGGACATACATAGAAGTTATTTTCCTCATTATAATATAAGTTCTGTACAGCAAACGCATTGTTCTTCTCACTGCGCTTCTGTTCTTTATGAAAATTATTATATTTTACATAGCCCTCTATAGCTTTTTCTGCCATCATTTCGTAATTCTCTTCACTTCCATATCCGGCATCTGCTACTACCTCTTTACTTTGTTTGTGATACTGATTTTCAAAGCTGTTAAGATGATCCTTCAATGTAGTGGTATCTCCAGGAGTCTGATGAATGCTGTAATGGGTGATAAACTGGTTTTCAGTACTGATCTGTGCATTATAGGCTGGCTTAAGCTGCCCATTTTTCATATGGTCGTCTTTGAGCCGCATGAAGCAGGCGTCGGGATCTGTCTTACTATAACTGTTGCGGCCTGAGAGTATTTTTAATTGATCTTCATACTTCTGTAATCTGGGCAGGTCCTGATGCTGAAGCTTTTTAATGAGCTTCTTACCGGTTTTATTGTCCTGTGCCACAGAGTGATTAAGTTCTGCTATTTTATCCTGAAGCTCTCTGCTGTCAATAGATTTTGGAAGGGTCTTTTCATGGGATTCATAACGCTCTTCTTTGATTTGGGATTCAATATCTTCAAGTACGGAATGAATTTGAGCTTCCAGTTTTAATTTATTCTTTTCTACAGATTTTTTCCATACAAAGCTGTATCGGTTGGCAGATGATTCTATTTTTGTACCATCTATATATTGAACATTTAAACTTACGTAACCTAAATTCTGCAAAACAACGGTAACATCTGCAAAAAGACGGTGAATATGGTTTTTAAGCCGTTTGCTCCTAAAGTAATTGATGGTTCTGTAATCAGGCTTACTGTTGCCGGAAAGCCACATGAAATGAATATTTTCTCCAAGTGCCTTTTCTATTTTACGGCATGAATAAATATTGTTGAAATAGGCATAGAATAAAACTTTGATCATCATCCGGGGGTGAAAACTTGTCGTTCCACCGCCTTTATATTCACTTATAATATGATCGATATTCAAGTTATCCACTAATTCATTGATAAGACGTACCGGATCATTAGCACCTATCTTATCAAAAATATCTTCAGGAAATAAGCTGGGAGTATTGGTGGGTAAAGATTTAAACCGTACTTTCATATCAATGTTTGTTTGGGTGCACCTTAAAGATAAATCTTAAAGGACAAACAACAAAAAAATCCCCGAAACTTTTTAAGTAACGGGGATATTTTTTTGGACTTTTTAGACAGCCTCTTTATAAATCATAACAGATCTAAAAACTCCTGCATGAAAAATAAATCGGGATAAGAAGCCCCGCAGACACTTTCTTTCAACAAAAAATTGAGACTGCCCAAACTTTTTGGACAGCCTCATTTTTTACTTAAAACTAGGTTGTATGAATGTAATGATTGCTTGCATGTAATATATCTGTTTTTTACTGTACCCAAATTCGTAAGAATGAGTTGTCAATGATTACAGATATTCTATACTTTATGAAAAGGCAAGCTTTTTCAATTCAAACGAGTCATTTTCATTACTTCTGCAATACCTTCTTCTTTTAAAATATCGTAATGGTCAAAAGTACTTTCAAAAAAATCAACCTTATTAATAAAATTTATATTATTCTCAATAAATGAATCCTGATCACCTTTTGCTTTAATATGGATAATCTCAGTATTAAGCTTTTTATTTGAGAGATCATTATAAACAAAGTGGAATGTACTCTCCACAATATGGGTTATTCTTCTAATGCTGTCCATCCCCAGATCTCCATTTTCCTGATTGATAAAATGAATAAAGCTTTCTCTGTCCTTACATTTTTCAAGGCAGTTTTTTATTGCTGTATCGTCAATATTACGAGTAAATACAGAATATAAAATGGTAACAAAATAGGGATCATCAAAGGAAATACTTTCCTTCTTCCTCTCATTCATTGTTCTATGATTGGGAGAACCGGGAGCAATAAGTAACATCCTATCAACAGTATCATTCATTTTTTCTAATTGAAAAGCAACTTCATAGGCAAGTTTTGCACCAAAGGAATATCCTACTAAGGTATAAGGACCTTTTGGATACTTTTTCTTTAAGATCTTAATATCCTCCAAAGCCATTTCTTCTAAACTTGTATAGGGAGCTTCATTACTATTCAGTCCATAAGCCTGAAATCCATATACTGGAGTGGAAGATATTTCTTTTCCCAGCGGTTTCAGGTTTAAAGGATAGCCACCTAATCCTGGCCAGCAAATGACAGGTTGTATTCCTTTGGCTTTATTAAGAGAAATCATTCTTGAGCTGTTTATGGTATCGGTATTCTGAATAACCACATCAGATAATGATACAATATCTCTTGCTTCAAACAGAATCTGGGCAGGAAGATTACATTTTAATTCTTTATTGATCCTGTTAATTAATAATAACGCAGAGAGTGAGTTTCCTCCTAATTCAAAAAAATCATCTTTTGTGGAGATCTCATCTATCTTCAAAAGGTTTTTCCACAGATCAAGTAATCGATGCTGAGTTTCATTTTCAGGCAAAAGAAATGGAGTAATACGTTTATTAATTATTTCCTGAGCGCTATTTTGAATTTCTATAAGATCAATTTTTCCATTGCTTGTTCTCGGTAGAGACTGCAGAATAACAATCCTGCCGGGTAACATATAATCCGGTAAAAATGAGGCAAGATCCTGTTTAATAATCTCTGCAGGACCTGCCATATGTACAGTATCTTCTTTCATCCCTCTGGAATATTTTTGGTCAGGAGATATCTTTCCTCCTAAGGCAAAATAAACTCCCGTCTTATCGTTCAGTTTAAGTATTTTTTTTATTTTCTTCGCTGCTTTAAGATCATTTCCACTTTTTGAACTATAGCCCGAAGATACAAAGCCCATCATCTGATCATTCATTTGAAAAATCTGCAGGAGTCTTCCCAATTCTATATATTGATCCCATGTCTCCACATGATTCAGAAAGCAGACACCAATTTCTGCGTTGTCATATATTCTTTGATTAATAGCAATAACATCGTTTTTTTCTATTTTTTCATCAGCAAGTGGCATCAATTCTCCATTGATATACTTATAAATTCCCTTATTGTCCAGGGTTTCTTTATTGAATTGAATCAGAATTTCAATCGCAATATTATCCTTCTCTTTTTTACGATCTCCTCTTATGATTGGAAATGACCCCAGATAATAATCCTCCTTACGGCATCCAAATAATTTTTCTTTAACACAATCTATTTCTTCACTATAATATCCTTTTCCGATACATTGTTGAAATTTCTTTAAAACATGATCAAAGAGACCAATGATGTGCCCAGCTTCAAACTCCAGAACTTCTTTGATATTATTTTTATAAACAGACTCAATAGCACTCTTTTTTCCTATAAAATGCAGGGTAATGGGTGATTTTTCATTAGCTGAACTTTCTTTATATTCATCAATGAGGAATAAAGTATGCATAATAGGATGATAATAATACAAACCATTTTTCAAGCCCTTCATATTAGCAGTCTCAAGGAAAATCTGAGTGGCATATAAGGCGCCTGGCGAAGCATAACCGTATTTGGGAAGTATTCTTTCCTGACTGTAAAAAGCTCCAAAATATCGCATTATATAGCCAAGATCCTGAAAGTGTATGTCTTTATATGAAGAAGGAACAAACCTGCCAATCTTACTGGTGAGAATTTTGGTAAGGCAATTCAAAACCTCATCTTTATGAACATGACCGCCTTCAAATGACCGATAGCTTTTTCTTGCAAAAATCTTTTCAGTCTGAAAGCTGTCTGAATAATAACCCGGAAGTTTTACGGATTCTTTACCTGTCAATTCTTTATCATTCTTGCATCCGGAATTGGATAATTGTGCCTTTACCTGAAGTTGATCTGATTTGGAGGCATGATGGTATGCATTTTCTACTCCCTGATCCATGAGAGCGGCTTCATTTGGATTCAATTCTATGAAAGCAACCAGCTGCTGTGTTGAATTTATCGTATTTTCGGATATAATCACTGCTGCATGACGTACCCATGGATGCTTTTCAATATTAATCTTTATTTCATCCAATTCTAGTCTGTATCCCCTTAATTTAACTTGATTATCCAATCGTCCTACAAAGTACAAATGAAGGCTCTCATCCTGAACGACCAAATCTCCGGTTTTATAATAATACTGATCATCAATTGTAACAAATCGTTCAAGGGTTTGCTTTGTATTCTTATAATATCCATTTGAAACCTGTATTCCTGAAATATAAAGCTCTCCTGTTTCTCCATTTGAACAATGGTTGCCCTTCTTATTTAACAGTAGAAAACTATGGTTACTTACAATATTACCAATAGGAATAGTATCTTTATAGTCTTCCATACTATCTTTTACAAGAATATGAGCGCTAATATTTATCGTACATTCTGTAGGCCCATAAAGATTAGTAATTTCAGCGTTGGGAAGCTGCTTAAAAATGCTTGCTGCTAATTTCCTGGTGAGTGCCTCTCCTCCGCTGAAAATACATTTTAATGTTTTACAGTCCCTAAAAAAGTCATTTTCTGTAAGTGCTTGAAGTAAAGTGGGAACGCCCTGCAAAGTATTAATTCCATATTGTTTTATCATACCCGTTATTTGGTCAGGGTTTTTATGAATCCCTGCAGGACCTATTACAACTTCACTTCCATTACATCCTGAAAGAATTTCCCATTGTGCTGCATCAAAACTGATGGGTGTTTTATGAAGTATTTTAGTTGAAAAACCAATATTATGCTGGCTTTCCAACCAGTTCATCTGATGAGATATATTTTTATGTTGTATCATAACCCCTTTGGGATTCCCGGTACTGCCCGAAGTGTAAATGATATAGGCAAGATCTTCTTCTGAGCTCCAAAAATCCAGTTCAGTATTGGTAATTTCATATTCACTAAGAAAACTTTCCACATCTTCTAAACAGATTATCTTCGTACTTTTCAAATTAAAAACGTGTAGTTTTTTTTGACATTCCCTGCTCGTTAATATATAATTGATACCACTATTATCAATCATGTATTGCAGCCGTTCTTCCGGATAGTCAAGAGATAGTGGAATATAAGATTTACAGGCCATTAATATTCCCCAAATTCCTAAACCCATTTCTACGGATGGTTCCATATAAATCCCAACCGGTTCTTTACTCAAGGATAAAAGCCGTAAATACAATGAGATTTTAAGACTTTCAATACAGACGTCATTAAAAGTCAGTTCTTTTTGACAGTCTCTTAAGTATATTTTCTCACTGTAATTCGTTTGTTGTGAAAAAAGGAGATAAGGAAGAGTTTCTTTTGAATAATTTTTTTTGAAATAGTTGCTATCCAAATAAGATTTTATGAATAGACTGTTGGAAGTAATAGTTCTGTTCATTATTAGGTTCAATTTTGAGTGGGTAGGTAATCGGAATATTCTATTTTCCGGTAAATCTGACCTTTACAATATCACTTGAATTCTGACTGTTTTCTGATTCTTCCTAAACCACAGGTTGCGAAGGATGAACAATCTCTTTATGAAATTGATCATAGAGTTCTATTTTAATTTTTTTGAAACAAAAAATATTTTAGAGGAATAATAGATTAGATCTCCTGCATCTGAAAACAGGCAGGAGATCCGGTAACAATATTTAAGTTAAATCTAATTTCAAAGTTGGATCTCCGGTTTTTAAAAAGGATATTTATAAATGATATTTTATTTTTGTCTTAATCAAAGATTCCAGAATGTTCATGTTTCTAACAAGAGCCGTTAGATTCTTAGAGTACATTCGGTAGACGTATTTAATTGTTATTAAAAATAATATTCAGCAGATACTGACAAACATCTATGCTTTCAATTGTTGAATTTGATTGTATTTCACTAATGAAAACAGGTTTATTATAATCATCCTTTGGAATAATTCCATGGGAACCATTTACCAGTGATGCATCCAGAGGGATTACATCCATAAGAGTCCTAAAGCCCAGTTTTTTTTGCAGAAGTTTAAAAATAATGATAGGTTTAATCATTGTTTTTGTAGGGTCCAGAAAAAGCTCAGCAGGATCATAACCTGGTTTTTTATGAATTTCAACAGTTCGGGCAAAGTCGGGAGCTTTTTTATCTTCCAGCCAATAGTAATAAGTGAACCAGCTGTTCTCTTCTGCCAGAAGAATAAGATCTCCTGAGCGTTCATGATTCAGATGGTATTCTTCTTTTTCATCATCAGTGAGTACCTTTGCAATACCTGGTCTTTTTTCCAGAGAATTTTTTAGCTCCGGAATAATGCTTTTATCTTTTACATAAATATGGGCTATCTGATGATCAGCAAGAGCAAATGCTTTGGACTCTCCAGGATCTAAAAGTTCACGGCCGTTTTCTTCTCTGATTTGTAGCAATCCTTTGTAACGTAACATTCTATTGATGTCTATAGGATTATTGACATTGGTAATCCCATATTCTGATAAGATGACGGGTTTTACTCCATGACTTTCATAAAATTCAATCAGATCCTTAACCACTTTATCAATAGCTTTTACTTCTTCATGTATTTCTTTAGAAGAGGAAGGAAATTTCTGACAGCAATAATCCAAATGTGGTAAATATACCAGATTTAGAGTTGGTTTGTACCAGGAATAAACTAATTTCGATGCATTGGCAATCCACTGGCTTGAACGAATGGTAGTTTTAGGACCCCAGAAATCAAAAAGAGGGAAGACTCCAAGCTGTTGCTGAAGACGTTTTCTAAGAAGAGAAGGTTTAGAATAACAGTCCGGTTTTTTTTGCCCGTCAGCTCTGTACTGTGGCCGTGGAGTAACAGTGAAATCAGCATCCGAATACATATTGTACCACCAGAATAGATTGGCACAAGTAAAATCAGGATTAATTTCTTTAGCCAGATCCCAAATTTTTGGAGACTGAATCAGCTTATTGGATTGTTTCCACATCTTTATCTCACAATCGGTTCTGTCATACCAACCATTACCTACAATCCCGTGTTCAGATGGCCATTGACCAGTGAGGTAAGTAGCCTGAACAGAACAAGTTAATGCTGGAATTACCGGCTCTATAACACTTAAATGCTTATTCTTTTTCATCCATTGACTGATGAATAAATCAGAATCTTGAAGTAGGGTAGAAGTAAGGCCTACCACATTAATAACAACTGTCTGTTGCATAGTATGTATTATATTCTTAATGCTGTTTGTTCTTGATTTTGTTAATCGTATCTGTAACCCATTTAAGTTCCCTCTCTATAGATTCAGTAATATTGGTTTGAAAGTGATCCGGAAGAACGTCCCAGGTGTAGGTTTCTACCTCTAAATGCAGAGAACATTCTGTTTCATACCAATATTGGAGAGTATTGATAATTTCATTCTGAGTAGTGCTCAACAATTCAAACTGATCTAGAAATATGGGTACATGGAAATGGGTACGCAGTTCTTCAAAACCGGGAAGTCCCATTGAGACGATGGCAGGCCCAAGATCTTCAAATCGCAGTATACTTCCATCAGAATTTTTGATAACAGCCTGATGCAAATAAGTACTTTCGTCAAAAGCATGCAGGTAATTCTGGGCTTCTTTTAAAGAAGCTTTTGCATAAGTATTGTATTGAAGAGCTGCGCTAATCTGTATTTTTCCGATTTTCAGACCATGATTTTCCATTTTCTGCAAAACATCTTCACTTCTTTCAAAACCAACTGCAAAATGACAGACGTCAAAACAAAGCTGCACATGTTCCCGGATGTGTTGCTGTGCTTCTGTAAAAGTGCATTTAAGATGGACAGCAAGCTGGGACGCTCCTTCTTTGAGAAGATAATCTGTGAAAAATTGAATATACTCATCACTGGTTTCAATAATTCCGTCCGGTTCAGGTTCAATATTGAGATGCAGTTTCTTTTTGCAAAAACGGTTTATTTTTACCATTAAGGCAGTAATTTCCACCAGATGTTGCGTAGATTTTTGTTTTACGGTGACTAAATCTTCTTCAGTCTTAAACCAATGCCTGTAGGATAATGGAGATGTTGAAATACTGCCCTCAATGCCTGAAGGCAGCAGTTCTTTAAGAATGCTTATCAACAATACTGTGTAATCCAATCTTTCTGTACTTGTCCAATCCGGAAGATGAACACGGTCTTTAACCGGTTCACCATGAAAGCTCCCATAGGGAAATCCATTGATGGTAAAGACATACATATTGTTCTTATGGAGCCATGATTTAAAATCTGAAAGTCTGTTCCCGTTTAGCAATTCTGTTGCTGCCAGATTAGAAAGCCGCAGACCAATACCAAAAGGCTTATCTGGTGAAATATTTTCTTTAACCGGCAGACAATAGGATTTTATATTAGTAAATATTTCTTCCCATGATTCTCCGCTGTGGATATTAGTACAATAAGTTAAGTGACTGTTGGGTGTAACTAGCATAATACATAAACAGATTGTGAATAGAAGGATAAATATTGAATCGAGTTGGCTATTGTAGTACTTAGGAGGGTATGTACTTCTTCACCTTTACCAATTTTAGACAATAGGGTAATGGTAAGCTCTCCTCCCAGATGTTCTCTGAACTCATCAATACTAGCCAGGATCTCATCAAAATGAGTAATTAAAAATGGATGTGTTATAGAAAAACCTAATACAAGAAGGCTGTCCAGGATTCTATTTAAGCTATCCAGATCAATTTTATTAGATAAATAAGAATAGGAAGCATCAAGAGCAATTCCAATGGCAACGGCTTCACCATGTAAAAGCTCATAGTTGGTGAGATGTTCCAGCTTGTGCGCTACCCAATGTCCAAAATCTAATGGTCTTGAAGAACCATTTTCAAAAGGATCTCCGTTTTTTGAAATGTGGTGTGCATGAAGTTCAGCACAGCGGAAGATTAATTCTTCCATAATGGCAATTTTTCCATTATTCAGAGCCAGAGCATGATCTTCTATCCAAGAGAAAAAGTTTTCATCTTTTATCAGTGCAACTTTTATAGCCTCAGAAATTCCGGATCTCCAGTTTCGGACATCAAGTGTTTTTAAAAAATCAGAATCATTGATTACGGCATAAGGAGGAGCAAATGTACCCAGGAAATTCTTTTTCCCAAAGTAATTGATGCCATTCTTTACTCCAATTCCTGAGTCATTTTGAGATAAAACGGTAGTAGGAATACGAATCAGTCTGATTCCACGGTGGGCTATAGCAGCCATATAACCCACTGCATCAAGCACTGCACCTCCGCCTATGGCTGCAACAAAAGAATGGCGGTCAACTTTATTATCATGAATAAATTGAAGGATTTTTTCGTGATCATCCTGATTATTTTTTATGGCTTCTCCACCTTTCATAACTAAAAATTGTTCAGGCAAAATACCGATATGATAATGGTTTAAATAATCAGTAATGGCAGCCATAAGCTCAATGTTGGAGTCAGCAACCCCTTTATCTATGATAAAAACAATTTTACGCCTTTGATACTGCTGTTCCTGTTTGAGAATATTGATAAATGACGGATTGTCCAAATCAAAAATGGAACGGCTGAATATAACGTCATAATGGAAGGGAACCGCAAAGTTTTGTTGTATAATTTTTTGATCGTTCATGTTGTGAAAAATAATTTATGTAACTGCAAATTTTTTTGATAGTGTAGTGGATAATGGAAGCAGTATGAGTACCGGCAGGGCATGCAGTAAATCTGTGGAACCTGCAATATAGCTGGCATTAAGGAGAATAAGTGATAAGACACCTGTTTTTACAGCTATTTTAATATAATCAGGCTGGTTAAAATGAATAGCCGAGAGCTTTGCCAGAAAATTGACTGCTAACCAGCAAAATAAAAGAGGAAGCAGATTGAGAATTTTCAAACCAATCAGATTTCCGATAAAGGTATACAGGAATATAAGCAGAAAATCCAGTAAAAAAGTAGAGAGAATCACAGATTTATTGTTTCCCTGGTTTTCTTTCTTTGAGATAAAAGTTACCCCTGTAATAAAGAGAGTGGATATAACGGCTATTAACCCATTACTCCAAACTGCATTATTGATAATACTGATACCCAGCAGCAGGTTGAATCCTCTGCATAATCCCATATTCAGAGAGCCGGCAAAAAAATAATATTTACTTACTGTATTATAAAAAAGAGCCAGAATGCAAATGCTTAGTGCCAGAAAACCACTTAATAATGATACTGAAAAGGCTGATATAATACCTATAGCAAACATGGAAATTCCCAGTATGACAGCTTCTTTTTTAGAAACCAAATGACGGGGAAGTATCCTTTCCGGTCGGGATATCATATCTGATTCCAGATCAAAAACATCATTAAAAACAATTCCTCCACCATACAGACCACTTGTTGAAATGACAAGCAAAAGAACATGAAGTAAAAGAGGATAATCCGTGTACTGATGAATCAATATTCCGGAAATTGCAACGCCTGCAAGGATATCAGAGATAGCTGTGATAATATTAGCCGGGCGCAGTAAAGCAAATAAATAATATATTTTACCAGACATTGGTTAATTTTTGATGATATTGTTAAAGGTGATTTCCTGTGATTCCTGACCTCTTAATATACTGTTGCCTTCAAACAGACAATCCTGTTGGATAATCATTTCATTTGACCAGTCACTTTCATTCATTTGCCCGCTTTGTGAATAAGCAGTAAGAGCATTTTTGTAACAGGTTAAATGTACATCTTCTTTGGATATCCCTCTTTCAAGCATTAAAGCTGCTGTTTTAGGAACAGATAACGGATCGCTTACTCCCCAGTCTGCAGAGCTGTCTACAATAATTCTTTCAGAACCATACTGTTTTACAACCTCTACCATACGCTCATTACCCATTTTTGTATTAGGATAAATGGTGAAAGCAGCCCAGTATCCATTGTCCAAAACGCATTTTGCTGTTTCCTCGTTGTTATGGTCTATTACGACCATATTTGGACTTACCCCATGTTCTTTCAGGACATTCATACTTCTGATTGTTCCGTTTTTTTTGTCCCTATGCGGTGTATGAACCATAATAGGTAAATTAAATTTCAAAGCCAGCTCAATCTGCAGTCTGAAATACTTGTCTTCAGCAGGGGTTTGGTCATCATAGCCAATTTCTCCAATGGCAACAACACCTTCTTTGGCTGCAAATAAAGGCAGCAGATCCATTACTTTCTCAGCTAAAGCTTCGTTATTGGCTTCCTTGGAGTTCAGTCCAATGGTACAGTAATGTTTTATTCCGAATTGTGACGCCCGGAATCTTTCCCATCCTACCAGTGTGCTGAAATAATCTTTAAAAGAGGAAGCTTCTGTTCTGGCCTGTCCCAGCCAGAATGCAGGTTCAATTACAGCAACTATTCCTGCTGCGCGCATTGCCTGATAATCATTAGTGGTTCTTGAAACCATATGAATGTGTGGATCGATAAAGTACATAGTGTTTATTTTATTTATTTATTTATTTATTTATTTGAATGTAATATTGTTCTCCTATATAGTTCCATAAAGTAGTATTTATGGGTCTTAATATATTATTGCAGGTGTTGGAAGCATTTTCTCTGAGTACGATGATGGCTGCATGTTTGGACAGTGGGTCACCAGATTCAATAACCTTCAGCAGATCTGAGGTAATCTCTTTATTGACAAATCCATCCATCAATCGCCAGATCTCCGGCGATACTGTTCTTCCTGCAGACCATCTCTCGTGAATATAATCGGTAGCAATGAAAGCCAGTATTTCATTTTTACGCAGATCCAAATTGGTGATCTGATAGAGTGGACGCCCCATAAATAATGCTTTAAGAACAAGCTGATTCCAAGATTTCAGAGGAAGATATTTGGCTGCAAAAGGATTTAAAAGCGCTATTGAATCAAAAATAGAAGTGATATTAGTTCTGATGCCTTCTTCAACGAGTGGAACAAACTCAAATGCATTTTCCAGGAAGAATATTCCTTTATAAATACAGATAAGCTCGTTGATATCTGCTGACTGTGTTAGTTTTTTTATGATAGTTACGTTTTGATCTTCAGGAATATGAGCCATAAGCAGACATCGGCAGAATTGCTGGAGATTCCATTGACCAGAGGTTAGGCCTGGGTAAAGTTGTTCAAGGTTGATTTTTTCAGATCTACTCCATTGTGGTGAATCAGAGGGAATCATACGGGAAATCAGCCCGAAGTTCTGAAAGAAAAGGTTTTCATTTTCAAATAGTATAACAGTTTTCATCCAATCCATCTGAGCTTCTGAAAGCCTGGTTTGGATCAATGAATATAAAATTTCGCATGAATTATTTTTTATAGTATTCTCAGTCATTCCAATAGTATTTTTGAATTGTTATATAATTGTAGATGTATTTATCGGCTGCCAAAAAATTCATTTCGCGTAAATTCTTTGTCATTAAGGGTATTTAAAAACAGGATCAGTTTTGAAATGTCTTCTTTTTGTAAACTGATGGACTTCAGCGCCTTGTTTTGGAATGAAGGATTTTTATTTTTTTTATTAGTATAAAATTCAATGACTTCTTCCAGAGATTCATATCTTCCGTCATGCATATAGGGGTAGGTATAAGAGATATTTCTAAGGGTTGGAATTTTAAATTTAAATCGATCCTCTTTTTTTTGCGTAACCTGATACACGCCATAATCCTTTAAATTTTTGTCAATGGGAAGCCCGTTATTCTCAAATCGGTTGGTGGTGAACAAAGGTTCTGTATGGCAGGAAGAGCAATTTGCTTTAAAAATTTCATAGCCTTTTTGCTCATCTTCAGTAAATTTTTCTGATCCCCGCTGTACCCTGTCGTATTTTGAATTGGCCGAAACCAGCATAAGCATATATTGTGACAAAGAACGAAGTATTCTTGTATTGGTAATCTCCTCATCGCCATACGCTTCTCTGAACAAAGAAAGATAATAGTCATTGGCTTTTAATTTCTTCTTGATGTTATCCAGATTTTCATCCATTTCCAAAGAATCATTAATGGGAGAGACCGAAAGCACATGGATATCATTGATTCTGCCATCCCACATAAATTGATCCATCCAGGCCAGATTGATGAGTGCCGGAGCATTTCTCTTACCAAATTTATCTTCAATTCCATGGCTCAGATTGTGGTCTACATGGGCGAATGACATTTCCTGAGTATGACAGCTTGCACAGGAAATCGTATTGTTTCTGGAAAGAATAGGATCATGAAAAAGCTTTTTACCCAGATTATAGGCCTCGGCAGATAAAGGATTTTCTTTGAAATTATATTTTGTTTCCGGAAAACCTATAGGAACGTTGAAGTACAATGGGGTAGTATTGAAATCTTCCACCATCATGAAAGAAAGTGTGAGAAGACTTAAAAATTTTATTGGAAACATTTTTTAAAGAATTGTGAAAAGGAAAGGGAATCGTCATTGATAGACATAATGGTCTTTTTTCTATTATCATTAAGGAAATCAAGGACAGGCTTGAGTTCAATATCTGTTATAAGGGTATCTGTTCCCTGATCTATTTTTTTTACAGTAAATGTTGTGTTGTAGTCCTGGGAATTGCCGCCTATATGGAAAACAAAAGGCTGGTTGTTCTTGTTATTTTTGTAAGATCCTTCAATTTTATAATTAATATATCCGGCACGCCAGGACCAAAACATACCATGGATAGGATCAAGCTCATTCTCCATATCGCTGTTTTTGGTGGTAAGGCTGTCCAGTCCGATGGTAAATAAGACTGATTCTACTTCTTTAACACTGCTTTTAGGCAGTTGTATCATCCACGATTCTTTTTTTGTTAGATTGTAAAGGAAGACCTTGTCGATAATTTCAGATGAGCCATCTTTATAATTGATCGTAAAATTGGAAACGTAAAATTTGAATAACTTAATTGTCAGCAGTTGATCTTTAGGATGCTGCTGGGAAGTATGTATTATTTTTTCACCGTTAAGAAGGGGATTAAACTTAATGTTTAGACTATCCCTTGTAGATGAGTATACATTGGGGCTAAGTAGTAACATGGTCAATAAAAACAGTATTTTTTTCATAATATAAAGAGGTGCGCCGTTAAGGCGCACCATAGTGATTGAATTCTACTTTTTAATAATTTTCTTAGTAGCTCTTTCTTTTGTTGAAGCGTTACTGAACACAATAGTGTAAGTTCCGTTTGGATATTTAGAAATATCTACTGTCGCATCCTGTATTGGCCCTTTCTTTAGTTCTCTTCCTGCCATATCGTAAATACTATATTCTGTATAATTTTTTACGGCACTATAGCTGAAGTTTACACTTGAACTGGTTGGGTTCGGATAGACAAGATCACTGTCCACTGGAAGTTCTGGTTTATCTCCGTTTGGAGCAGAAATTGCCTTGGCATTGTTACCCATTCTTGCAGTAGTTGTACAAGGCTTTCTCACGATCCATCCATTACCATTAATTCCACTAGTTATTTTTTTACTTGTTCCCAATTGATTGGTTGCAGTCAATTCAAATCTAAACCACGAATAATAATTATTAGATACATCAAAAACAAAATTCTTATCTGTACTTTCTTTGATTAGATAGTTACCACCATCATATAATTTCCAGCTGTAAGTAGTAGCAGCTCCTCCGGCACTTGTGTTGATAATAGTATTAGCTCTATTACTACATAATGTACTTGGCTCAGTAAAATTAGCAACCGGAGTAACAGTAGGGTCACATATTTTCCTACTAAGCCATGCATTACCAGTTCTTATACTTGATTGAGGGAAAAATGGATTAGTAGTTGTTAGTCTAATTAAAAAGTACTCAGATGTACTATTACTAGGTACTTTAAGATCAAAGTCTTTGCTTGTACTGGTTAAAACTACCTGATTATTTGTATCCAATAGTTCCCACTTATAAACATTTAATGCTCCTCCTGTATTGGTAGTGTTTACAACCTTTGAACTAGCATCAGTACAGATGGCAGTCGGATTTATAAAATCCGAATAAGGTTGTACAGCATCATTGACTTCAAAATCAACATATACTGGATTGGCATTACCATAATTAGTACTTCCGCTAATTCCTCCTGCTTGTAATAGAATGATTCTCGCCGCTCCGGATTCTCCTGTGAAAGTTATTTTACCAGAATTATCAACATTGATAGGTCCAGATATTCTTCTGAATGATATTGGTAATCCTGAAGATGCATAAGCCGATAAATTAAAGGATGCAGAATTCTTATTTAAAAAAGCAGGTGGATTTTGAACGGTAATTGTTTGATTTTTCAATTCATTACAAGTTTGGAAAATCTGCTTGCTGAACTCTGTTTCAGCACCATCTGCATCTTTTACTTTTACCAGGACCTCAAACCAATAGGTTGCTCCTTCTCCACACCCTCCTTCTGGTACAAAGGTGGTATTAGTTGTTGAACCGTTGATTACTGAGCCATAATGGATATGATCATCATGGTGTCTGTTTACCTGCATGGTATAGGTTAAGTTAGCAGCGCTTGTCAAATCATCAGTGGCCACAACGCTAATATCAACATTGGTAGAGCTTGGATGAGTATTAGGTAAGGTTTGAATAACTGAGTTGTCAGATGATCTCTTTACCACAACATTCTGAATAACAGGGGCGTTGTTATTAAGATAGATTTCTTTGGTAGCAATATTGGTTGCTCCTCCTGCATCAGTAACAGTAAGGGTTACCACTCTTTTATCAGGAGCAGAGTTTGGAATCGTAAAGGTACGAACCGGGTTCACTTCAGTAGAAGTGGTTCCGTCTCCAAAATTCCATAAATATTGTAAGTTTTGAGTTTCTTTGTCATAAGAAAGTCCACCGTAAAATTGTACTGTACTTTCACCTTGTTTAATAAAAGTTTTATCAGATTTAATGAGTGCTGTTGGGGTGTAATTACCGGTTATCTCTAATCTTGAAATAGAATTTGAAACTCCACCGTTTGAATAGTTTACAGTATAAATATATCCGTCGTACGGGTTGGTATATAAATGAACAATACCACCTGCATTAATAACCTTGTATACCTTTGTCGGACTTGAAAAATTGGCATTTGAACCATTTTCATTAAACTTAATACCCATAAGTTCATTACCAACATAATCTGCAGCCAGAACCGTGTTTGTTAGGGCACCATTATACCTGTCAGCAATAATATCTTTAGGATAAAAAGTATTACCGGTAGAAGAGGTACCTTGATGATTATATGAATCAGAAGAAAGATTATACCAACGTACTGCATTACCATTTTGGTTAATTTTACTGTCTGTTCCCCAACCTTTGTTAGCATTATTGGGGTGAGCCCATGAATATAAAGGGAATTTGAAGGTATAAGAAGGGTCTTTTGTAAAGGTAGTAAACTGTTCACTAATCCTTGCATTATCAAATCCTTCATAATGAGGCCATCCTCCATTGTCCCCCATGGAATATAGGGCCGCTTCTTCCCAGGCATTTTCTCCGGTATCACTTACTAAAAATTGTCCAGGACCGCCTCCAAGAACATTCTGTGTCAGAGGGGTTACTCTATAAGGGTTTCTAACACCCATTACCGCCACTCTGGATTGGGCACTTCTCGGTTGAGATGAATCATAATAGGGATTTCCAGGTATTCCGTCTCCGGTATCCTTATTAATCCTTAAAATCTTACCGGAAAGAGACGTTTTTGATTGAGCTCGCATTGGTTGTAGTTTTAGCTCTGCCTGAGTAATAATACCTCGTTCAATCGCTAGCTTTCCATCGGGAGATGTCTCTATCGATGAATTTAATGCAAGGTTACCATCACCAATAGAGAGCATTAAGTTACCGTCTGCACCGAAAAAAGCAGAGCCAACCCCGTGTGTTGAAGCAAAAATAAGTGGTCCATCTGAATAATCATATTTTCCATTTACTATTTTAGGGTCACCTACTAATATTTTTCGGGAATTGTAGTCAAGCACCCCATTTTTATAGGTATACCTGGTACATCTTCCAATAGTTGGAGAAAGTTGATCATTAGTATTTACATTGGAGAATAAAATACGGGGCTCTACAGTATACCATAAATAAATATAACCGTTAACAGCAAACTGAGGGTCAAGAGCAAATCCTAATAATCCATGGTCAGCAAGATCTGGACTCATGACTTCACCTGAAATATCAATAACAGTAGAAATGTTACCTCCATTGGGAGCGATTTGTTTTACCTTACCACCTTTCTCCCAGACAAAGGCATTTCCACTAGGGTCAAAAACAACACCAACCGGAAGATCGAAACCTGACTTGTAGGGTTGAAGCTGAAAATTCTGACTGTACACATCACATAATCCGGCCAGGAATAGTGACAAAAACATAATTTTTTTCATTATTTTTTTATATAATTATAATAATATTCATGGTGTATACGAATGTGAAAGAAATTCCCCGGGGTCATGAATATTTGTGCGCAAATATCCCATTTAAATCCCTTTTAAAGGATGTAATGTATGTAGGAATAAATTGATTGAATGCTGAAATAAAATGTGAAAATATCGTTAAAAAACTACAAAGATTATAGGTATTATTTCCTATGTTAGTGAAAAAAAATATAGCGCTTCTGCTCTTACTGTGTGTGGGATCAGGCTCATTATCCATCCTGTTGTTTTGGGGTAATACTACAAGAAAGGATTCTTTGTCTATGAGTTGTGATGAAGTACCTTCATTATTGATCATTAAATAGCAAACATAGGATTTAAAATATTAATTGTATGTATTTGTTTTTTAAGGAAAAAACTAGACGTTGGTTGTGGTTTTTTTGCAATTTAAAAAGAGAGTGAACTTAATGTTTAGGCTATGGTTTGTGGTTGAATAAGAATTAACCCGGTTAATAAAACAATTTTTTGCATGTTATAAAAAGTGCGCCGTTAAGGCGCACCATAGTGATTGAAATTTACTTTTTAATAATTTTCTTGATAACCCTTGCTTTTGTTTGGGTATTGATGAATATGATTGTATAAGTTGCGTTTGGATACTTGGAAATATCTATTTTCGCATCCTGTATTGAACCTTTTTTCATTTCTCTTCCTGCCATATCGTAAATACTATACTCGGTATAGCTTTGTAAGGCACTGTAGCTGAAATTAACACTTGAACTTGTTGGATTTGGATAAACAAGATCATTGTCTATTGGAAGTTCTGGTTTATCTCTTTCTGAAGCATAAATTACTTTATTGTTAAGACTTGTTTTTGTTGTACATTGATTCTTATACATCCATGCGCTGGTTTTTGAGTTGGTTCCTGATGAGTTGGTTGCTTTCAAAGTAACCTGATAATAGTATGCGGGAAGATTAGGTAATGTGAATACAAAATCTTTGTTGGTACTGGTAAGAATATTTTGATACGTATTTCCTTCTTTCAGCGTCCATTCATAAGTGGTGTCAGGTCCATTGCTACTTGTATTAATGATCGTATTATTGCTGTTAGTACATAATGTATTGGGTGCGGTAAAGTTGGCAAGAGGTGGGGAGGCTATAGCAGAACATTGTTCTTTATAAATCCATGCACTGGTTTTTGTATGAGTCCCTGATGAATTGGTTGCTTTTAAAGTAATTTCATAATAATAGGCAGGGAGGTTAGGCAATGTGAATACAAAATCTTTGTTGGTACTGGTAAGAATATTTTGATAAGTATTTCCTTCTTTCAGCGTCCATTCATAAGTGGTACCAGGTCCATTGCTACTTGTATTAATGATCGTATTATTGCTGTTAGTACATAATGTATTGGGTGCGGTAAAATTAGCAAGTGGAGAGGAGGTTGTAGCAGAACATACTTTTTTAGCTATCCATCCACTTGATCTTGTATTTGTTCCCAGGGAGTTAGTAGCAATCAGTTCTATTCTAAACCAGGTAGAAGTACTGTTAGGAATGGTAAAATCAAAATCTTTATTAGGGCTGGTAAGAACAATCTGATTATTACCATCATATAATCTCCACGTATAAGTAGAAGATCCACCGGTACTATTATTGATTACTTTTACACTCTTGTCTGTACATACTTCAAATGGATCTGTAAAATTAGCAACTGGTGTAGCATCATTATTAACTTCAAAGTCCAGGTAAACAGGATTGGCATTTCCATAGGTGGTATCTCCTGCCTGTAATAGAATGATTCTTGCAGCTCCGGCTCCTCCGGTAAAGGTAATTTTTCCGGAATTATCTATATTGATAGGTCCGGAAACCCTTCTGAATGAAATCGGTAGCCCTGAAGATGCTGCAGCATTCAAAATATATGGATTAGCATACTTGCTGATTTTCGTTAATGGGTTTGAAACGGTGATCGTCTGATTTTGCAGCCCGTTGCATGTTTGGAAGATTTGTTTGCTGAATTGTGTTTCAGCACCTTGTGCATCTTTTACTTTTACCAAAACCTCAAACCAATAGGTTGCTCCTTCTCCGCATCCTCCTTCTGGTACAAAGGTAGTATTAGTTGTTGAACCGTTGATTACTGAGCCATAATGGATATGATCATCATGGTGTCTGTTTACCTGCATGGTATAGGTTAAGTTAGCAGCACTTGTCAAATCATCAGTGGCCGCAACGCTAATATTAACATTGGTAGAGCTTGGATGAGTATTAGGTAAGGTTTGAACAACTGAGTTGTCAGATGACCTCTTTATCGCAACATCCTGAATAACAGGAGCATTATTATTAAGATAAATTTCTTTGGTGGCAATATTGGTTGCTCCTCCTGCATCAGTAACAGTAAGGGTTACCACTCTCTTATCTGCATTAGAATTTGGAATCGTAAAAGTACGAACCGGGTTCACTTCAGTAGAAGTGGTTCCGTCTCCAAAGTTCCATAAATACTGTAAGTTTTGAGTTTCTTTATCATAAGAAAGATCACCATAGAATTGTACTGTATTTCCATTCTGATTAATAGAATTTTTATCAGATTTAATGATTGCTGTTGGAGCATAATTGCCTGTTATAGCTAATCTTGAAATCGAATTTCCATTGCCATCATAATTTACAGTATAAATATATCCGTCGTATGGGTTAGTATATAAATGAACAATACCACCTGCATTAAGGGCCTTGTATACCTTTGTTGGACGTGAGAAATTGGCAGCGGAATTATTTTCTTCAAATTTGATGGCCATAAGATCACTTCCTACATAGTCACCCACCAAAACAGAGTTTGTTAAACTACCACCATATCTGTCAGTACTAATTTCTCTTGGATAAAAAGTATTGGCGGTAGAAGAGGTACCTTTATGGTTGTATGAATCAGAAGAAAGATTGTACCAAAGGATCGGATTTCCGTCTTTGTTTATTTTGCTGTCTGTTCCCCAGAGTTTATTAGGGTTACCATTATCTGGATGAGCCCATGCATATAAGGGATATTTGAAAGTGTAAGAAGGATCTTTTGGAAAGGTAGTAAACTGTTCATTGATTCTTGCGTTATCAAATCCTTCGTAATGTGGCCATCCTCCGTTGTCCCCCATAGAGTATAGGGCTGCTTCTTCCCATGCATTTTCTCCGGTATCACTTACTAAAAACTGCCCAGGTCCGTTTCCTACAATATTCTGTGTAATGGCAGTAACCCTGTAAGGATTTCTAAGACCCATCACTGCTATCCTGGATTGCGCACTTCTTGGTTGGGTTGAATCATAATACGGATTCCCGGGTATTCCATCTCCTGTATTTTTATTTACTCTTAAAATCTTACCGGAAAGAGAAGTCTTTGATTGAGCTCGCATTTGTCGTAATGATTGCTCAGCCTGAGGGAGAATGCCTCGTGCAACTCCTTGTGCTCCTGCCTGATCCCCCAGAGAACTATCTCCAACAGAAAGCATTAAGCTACCATCCGCTCCGAAAAATACACTTCCAACCCCGTGTGCCGTTGCTAGAATAGGAGGTCCATCTGTAAAACCATATTGGGTATTATTTCCTACCAACACCTTCCTGGTATCAGGATCAAGAACACCATTGGTATAAGTGTATCGGGTACATCTTGCAATAGTTGCAGAAAACTGATCATCAGCATTTAATCCAGAGAATAGAGTCCGGGGTTCTACAATATACCATAAATACACATAGCCATTAGTGGCAAATTGAGGATCAAGAGCAAATCCTAATAACCCATGATCATCACCACTAGGATTCATCACTTCATTTGAAATATCAATAATTGTGGTGACATTACCTCCATTCGGGGCTATTTGTTTTACCTTACCAGCTTTTTCCCAGACATACGCATTGCCACTACTGTCAAAAACTACTCCAACTGGTAACTCAAAGCCTGCTTTGTAGGTTTGAAGTTCAAAATTTTGACTATACACATCACATAATCCGGCAAGGAATAGTGATAAAAACATAATTTTTTTCATAGTTTTATAAATGTTAATATGGTTAATCTTTCGTAAAAACGTTATATTAATTCTCTTTAATGTGATACTTGTGTTGTAAATATCATATTTAAATCCCTTTATGTGGAAATAATGTGTGTAGAAATAAATTGTCGGATGATTAAAAGAAAATGTGAAAATATCATTAAAAAACTACAGTTTTTTATGTTTTTTTTTCTTAATGTAGGGAGAAGCAATGACCTGTTTTGGCCCATTTTGTTTGGTTAAATGAACCGGGATATAGATTGCTAGCGTTGAAATAAGGGATTATTTTTTCTATAACTTTATCACATACTTCAAAAAAAGAGAAAGATGAGCAGTAGCCCATCTTTCCACAAACACTTACAAAAAAAACCTACGGTTTATATCCTGAAGGGATGTTTTCTAAACTAGGATGTTGAAATAAATACAGATAATATTATTCTTAACAAAATTCCGGATTAATCCAAGGCCAAAATTTCTATGACGATGAGCGTTGTCAAATATTTTTATGATATTTTGTAAGTGAAATCTATTATTACAAAGCTATTGAAATAAGTAAAGCGATAGAGAATTAAAATTGTAGATATTGTACTACGGATAAGAAGTTATTTATTGCTGTGTGGTAAATAAGTTTTGGTCTTTTTTAAAACAAAAGGATGAGCAAAACTGCTCATCCTTTTTTACAATGTACTGATTCTAAATTCGGACTATATCATAAGGTACAATTGAAAAGTTTGTGAAAATTTTATATAAATGATATTTTTTAATCAGTATATTTATATAATGATGTTTGTACTTTACGGATATTATCAGGATTAGTGTGTAATTTTCCAAGAAAATTAGCATTAGGATACATTACATCATCAGCAAGATCAACGTGTTCAGCTCCCATATTATGCCCGCACTCATGGGTCAGTACCGTGCTATAGTCATCACAAGCAACTAATATTGAGTTTCCATGAATATATGGATTGGAATTATCACTATCTCTGTAGAAATTAAGATAAGCTTGACCGGCATGGTCCTCCCAAGCATCTGCATATAATACAAATCTTACGAATCTACCTGAACCTGTAAAAGGATGGCTAACAGACCAATTTGATAATTTAGTCATCTGGGCACCTGAGGTAGCTACCTTTGATGTTGCGTTTGCCAATTCTGCTAATTCTTCTACATAAGCTTCGTTAAAAGTGTCGTCCGGATTACGTATAGAGTTGGTAAGTTGATATTGGGTAAGGTTTACTGTAAATCTTGCATCAACGTTATATAATGTATTTACTAATTGTGCATATTGTCCATCAATATCAGCATTTCCATACATTTTTACAAGTTGTAGATTATAAGTTTGAACTTCATAAGGTCTGCCTTGTTTTGAGGCAGTCATATTTGATATTTTATTGATAGCTGGATTAGAATGTAAATCTGTGTTACATTTTCTATGACTTTCTATTGATCCTCTTTTTTGTACAGCAGCGGTCTCATTTAATAAAATATAATGATTTGAATTTTCAATAGTTACATTATAAAGACTATTGTCATTTATCATTTTTTCGTTCACTTGGTTTAGTAATTGCTGGCCATTGATCCCTTTTTTTTGAGCAAAAGCAAGAAATTCTGATTTCTGTTTTCCCTGGGGATTAAATTCAATTTTTTTGTAACCAATATTTAGCTCATTTTTCCCTTTTAGCCTAAAATCCTGATTTTTGTCTTTATAAAACAGGTCAAAACCATTTTCGCCGACAATCATAATAGCTCTATTTTGGTTTTCATCACCTGTATTGACTGAGCCAATAAGTGTTCTCATTTTTCCAAATAAAGTACTATTAATACTCTTTAGTTCAAAATTAAGTTTTGTGCCATCATTTTTAATGAGTATGAATTTTCTAACCTCTCCTTCCTTTTCAATAGGTTTTGCAAACTCCGGAACTAAAGGTAATTCTGAAATTTTGTACATACTGCCATTATTGGTTACGATACCGCTATTAGCAGGCGAACTGGTTTCAAGGTTTTCATTGTGACATGAAACAAACAGAGTGGCTGCAAAGGCCATTGAAATCATAATTTTTTTCATAAATATAATTCTTTAATCAGTGATAAAATTACTCTCGTATTTGTGAAATAAAAAAGAATAGATGTAGATGTTAAACTACGCATGTGAAAATATTAATGGTCTTATTTGTCGTTTTTATGAACATAGGTAATATAATAAAAGGATGAGCAAAGCTGCTCATCCTTTTTACGATGTACTGATTCTAAGATCCGGATTATATTAAATATATTTACTATTAATAAGTTAATGACCCTTTTATGTTAGAGATGTTGGTAGCGTCATAGTGTGAATGAGTATAAGAGACACTTTTATACATCAGATCAGTGCCGTCCACGTGTTTGGCTCCTAAATTGTGACCACATTCATGTGCGAGGGTATTACTATAATCATCGCAGGATATCAATGATGAATATTTGCGGCCGCTACTTTGAATACTGCCACTATATTTATATTGGTCGGTCCATGCCAGTCCATGTGTGCTGGATGTCCATGTCGCGTCCCATTTGTATTCATATAGAGCAACCCTCACTACTTTTCCAGGGCTATGAGGTTTGACAGTTTCAATCCAATTGGTAAGTTTATTTAATTGCTCACTTGAATTATCTACCTTAGAAAATGTATTGTTATATTGTAGTTCATCATCTACAGATAATGGATAATCAGGATTATTAGGACGTCCAGGAAATTGAGTAACATTGGGTAGAATTGTTTCAAATCCTGAATCTACTGAATTAAGTGATGTTAAAAGAGCAGCGTAAGATGAGTCAAAATCAAAAGTACTGTCACTATATACAATCTCAATATTATATGCACGCAAAGACCCTGAATTTTTGCCATATGATTTTTCAGAAGATGGAAAGGGAAGAGAATCTGCATTACATTTTCCATAATTTTTACCGGAACCCTTTTTCTGTAAGGTAGCTGTTACATTAATTAAGGAATAATAGTTTGACTTTTCCACTGCTACCTCATAACGTTTATCATTATCAACAGGTTTTTTATTCGCTTCCTGTAATAAATGATCACCGTCTAATCCTTTTTTCTTAGCCAAAGCCAGGAACTGAGTTCTGTGATTAGGGTTGATTCCCAGATTTCCTTTTTGCAAACCAATATTGAGATCCTGATTACCTTTTAATCTGTAATCCTGATTCTGATCTGTGTAAAATAAGTCAAAACCATTTTCTCCTACAATCATGATGGCTTTTTCTTTATTTTGTCCACTTGTATCTACTGTTCCCATAAAGGTTCTCATTTTTCCAAATAGAGTTGCTTTGTTGCTTATAAGTTCAAAATTCAATTGTGAACCATCATTTTTAATCAACGTGAATTTTCTCACTTCTCCTTCTTTTCCAATAGGCTTTGCAAACTCCGGTATTAATGGTAATTCCGAAATTTTGTACATACTGCCATTATTGGTTACGATACCGCTATCAGCAGGTGAACTGGTTTCAAGGTTTTCATTGTGACATGAAACAAACAGAGTGGCTGCAAAAGCCATTGAAATCATAATCTTTTTCATAAATATAATTCTTTAGTTGGTGACAAATTTAATCACTTAATAGGGATATAATAAAAAGGCTGCTGTAAAAATTAAACTACATATATGAAGATATTAATTGCTTTTATTGTCGTCTTTTTTATTGCTATAATAATATTGTGAATGGTGTATACTTGCCAATTTTTAGGCTCCGGCAATAATAACATCGTAATCCGGAACAATTAATCTCCTGGAATAATTGTTTTCGTGATAACTTCTTTCAGAATGTCATGGTGTATTTCTAACTTTGAAAATATATTTTTCAGTTTTAAACTTTGTAATTTTTAATGATACTTATACTTATAGTTTCTACACGTTATTCTTAAAACTTAAACAATATTGATTTCCCCATAAAAAACTACCCCCAAAAAGTCAGACACTTTTTGGGGGTAGTTCATTGTGTGATGATTTTTGTGTTATAGAGGATTTACTTTTTTTAAGAAAATAAATCCTTAATAATATTCATCAGATCTACTCTCTGTTTTTTAATAGGATCCAACCTGATAGTTCAACATTCTTTTTACTTATTTTATCTTGCCAGAATAGTTTGTACCAATAAGTATCAGTTGGAAGAGGATTTCCAATATATTTCCCATCCCAGATTGGAGTTTTTGAGGTTGGTTTAAATACTGCTTTACCATATTTGTCGAATATGCTTCCTTCAAAATTTCCGTATTTACTGATCTCACTAAAATTTATTACATCATTAATGCCATCATTATTTGGAGTAATAACATTAGCCATAAAGAATGTGTAATATTCTACATTTGTATCACAAGAAGTCTCTTTGTTTCTAACCCGAATAGAATATAGAGTGTTTTTAAGAACATTGGTGAAAACATTTGAAGTCTGCCAGGTAACCCCTCCATCAATAGAATATTCAAGAGAAATACTTCCATTATTTTTTGCATTAATAGTTAAGGTATTGTTATTGTAAACTATACCGGTAATTTCTGGGGTAAGAATATATGAAACTGCAGCAGTAAAGGATTTAGAGCAAGTTCCATTATTGATGGTTACTGTATAAGTACCGGTAGCAGTTACATTGATTTTCTGAGTTGTCGCTCCGGTATTCCAGCTATAAGTATAGTTTAAACCTGATCCTGCATCTAATATACCAGTATCTCCTTTGCAGATTTCTATATTGTTCAGAGCGGATGTTATTTCAGGAACCACATTGATGGTAATGGTTGCAGCTGTTTGTGAAGCACAACCATTGATTCCCACTCCAGTTACGGTATAGGTCGTTGTGGAAGTAGGGGAAACTGTCTGAGTATTTCCGTTACCTGATAATCCAGTCCATGTATAGGTTATAGCACCGGATGCAGTTAGAGTAACAGATTGCCCTTTACAAATTGTAAGAGCAGGTGCGGTGATAGAAATAATAGGTGGAGTTGTATTATTTATTACGGTTACTGTAGCTTGTTTCACACAACCTGATGGATTAGCACTTGTAATCGTAAGCGTGTAAGTTCCACCATTATTCACTACCGGAGTCAATGTATTTGCTCCTGAAACAATATTTCCACCATTGGCTGCTGTCCATAAGAATGTTGCTCCAGGCTGATAAACAGATGTTGTAGCATCCAGTGTAATTTGAGCAACAGTACATGTAATTTGTGAAGGAGTAGCGATATTGACAATTATTGCAGGGTCCATGGTTACGGTTACGGTTTTTTGATATTGACAACCTGCAGGTGTTGTAACAGTTACTGTATAAATACCTCCTGCAACAACTGTATTGGTAGTTCCGTTTACCCCGTTTGACCAGGAAAAAGTATTTCCTGTGCCTGATGCCGTTGCCGTTAAAATTGTAGATGAACCTTCACAAAAGGCTAAACCCCCAGTAATTTGCACATTGGGATCCACATCTGCTACAACAGTAATTGATGCAGGAGCAATGGCACAGTTTCCACTTGTATTAGTTAAAGTATAAGTTCCGGGAGCTGTTATGGTGATAGATTGAGTCGTTGCTCCTGTAGACCATGTATTTCCCGTTGCAAAATTCGATGTTAAAGTTACACTCCCATTACTACAGATTGCCGGAGCAGATGTAGAAATGACTAGAGTAGGGTTTATATTGATTATCAATTGCAATTCTACAACTTTCGAACAGGTAGCTGATGCTATACGGACATAAATGGTTGCATTTCCGGAAAGATAAGCCGCAGGATTGGCAATGGTATTGGTATTTCCTGCATTGGCGTCTGCTAATGTCGTGTAATATGAAAATACAGTTCCCGGAGTAGTACTTATTGAAGCTTGTGCAGATGTTAAATCGAAATTAGCTGTTGTGGAGCTGGAACATTCGCTTAAGGTTGCGTTCTGAACTACCGGAACCACACCTTGAGTTACGGTCACGGATTTTTGATATTGGCACCCTGAAGGCGTAGTAACAGTCACAGTATATACACCTCCTGCCGTAACGGTATTGGTAGATCCGCTTACCCCGTTTGACCATGAAAAAGTATTTCCGGTTCCTGTAGAGGTGGCCGTTAAAGTAGTTGTTGAAGGGTCACATAAAACCAGGTTTCCTGTAATCTGTACATCAGGATTGCTTTCAGCATTGATGGTTACTGAAACAGGGGTACTTGTACATGATCCATTGCTGTTGGATAGGGTATAAGTTCCCGGAGAGGTCACAGTAATAGATTGTGTCGTAGCACCTGTCGACCATATATTTCCAGTAGTTTGGTTTGAGGTAAGAGTCACGCTTCCTCCATAACAAATGGTAGTTGATGAAGGAGTGATAACAGGAGTTACAGTCTGTGTTACTGTAAGCTGTAGCTGTGCCACTTTGAAACATGTTGCAGAACTGACACGGACATAAATGGTTGCATTTCCGGAAAGATAAGCTGCGGGATTGGCAATGGTATTGGTATTTCCTGCATTGGCGTCTGCTAATGTCGTGTAATAAGAAAATACAGTTCCCGGAGTAGTACTTATTAAAGTTTGTGCGGATGTTAGATCGAAATTAGCTGTTGCGGAGCTGGAACATTCGCTTAAGTTTGCGTTCTGAACTACCGGAACGACACCTTGATCCACCGTCACGGATTTTTGATATTGGCACCCTGAAGGCGTAGTAACAGTCACGGTATAAACAC
This sequence comes from Chryseobacterium sp. KCF3-3, assembly GCF_045865955.1. NCBI lineage: Bacteria > Pseudomonadati > Bacteroidota > Flavobacteriia > Flavobacteriales > Weeksellaceae > Chryseobacterium > Chryseobacterium sp. KCF3-3. The sequence goes on along the minus strand of NZ_AP035792.1, from coordinate 5,137,805 downwards.
CTCCTGCCGTAACGGTATTGGTAGATCCGTTTACCCCGTTTGACCATGAAAAAGTATTTCCGGTTCCTGTAGAGGTGGCCGTTAAAGTAGTTGTTGAAGATTCACACAGAACCAGGTTTCCAGTGATCTGGACATCAGGATTGCTTTCAGCATTGATGGTTACTGAAACAGGGGTACTTGTACATGATCCATTGCTGTTGGATAGGGTATAAGTTCCCGGAGAGTTCACAGTAATAGATTGTGTCGTAGCACCTGTCGACCATATATTTCCAGTAGTTTGGTTTGAGGTAAGAGTCACGCTTCCTCCATAACAAATGATAGTTGACGAAGAGGTGATGGCAGGGGTTACAGTCTGTGTTACTGTAAGCTGTAGCTGTGCCACTTTGAAACATGTTGCAGAACTGACACGGACATAAATGGTTGTATTTCCGGAAAGATAAGCTGCGGGATTGGCAATGGTATTGGTATTTCCTGCATTGGCGTCTGCTAATGTCGTGTAATATGAAAATACAGTTCCCGGAGTAGTACTTATTAAAGTTGGTGCGGATGTTAGATCGAAATTAGCTGTTGCGGAGCTGGAACATTCACTTAAGTTTGCGTTCTGAACTACCGGAACGACACCTTGATCCACCGTAACGGATTTTTGATATTGGCACCCTGAAGGCGTAGTAACAGTCACTGTGTATACACCTCCTGCCGTAACGGTATTGGTAGATCCGTTTACCCCGTTTGACCAGGAAAAAGTATTTCCGATTCCTGTAGAGGTAGCTGTTAAAGTAGTTGCTGAAGATTCACAAAGAATCAGGTTTCCAGTGATCTGTACATCAGGATTGCTTTCAGCATTGATGGTGACTGAAGTAGAAGTACTTGTACATCCATTGTTGTTGGATAGGGTATAAGTTCCCGGAGAGGTCACGGTAATAGATTGTGTCGTAGCACCTGTAGACCATACATTTCCCGTAGTTTGGTTTGAGGTAAGAGTCACGCTTCCTCCATAACAAATGGTAGTTGATGAAGGAGTGATAACAGGAGTTACAGTCTGTATTACTGTAAGCTGCAATTGAGCCACTTTGAAACATGCTCCTGAGCTGACGCGGGCATAAATGATTGCATTTCCGGAAAGATAAGCCGCAGGATTGGCAATGGTATTGGTATTTCCTGCATTGGCGTCTGCTAATGTCGTGTAATATGAAAACACAGCTCCCGGAGTAGTACTTATTGAAGTTTGTGCGGATGTTAAATCGAAAGTGGCCGTTGCTGAGTTTGAACATTCACTTAAGTTTGCATTCTGAACGACAGGCGAAGTTCCGCCTATTACAGTAATGGTTGCTTCTCCTGGACAGTTGTTTCCCTGAATAAAAACTTTAACAGTATATACACCAGGTTGTGTTGCAGTATAGCTCGCATTTGTCGCTCCCGGAATAGCATTGGTTCCCTGATACCACTGATAAGTTATATTAGATCCTTGAATTGAGGCAGTAAAAGTCTGTGGCGTATTATCACACATATTGACAGAATCCGGAAGCATGACTCCTGTCTGATCCATCATTCCAATTCCGATATCAAAGGATCCTGCCTCAAGAAATACTGCTGAATCATATGCGGTATCATTATAATCCGCAAGCACAATTTTAAAATGATAGGTTTCTCCAGGAACTACCGTTGCTTTTGCAGTAAGTGGAATGGTACGTCCATTAAAATTAGTCTCAATCTGAGCAGTATTGGTACCCGCATAATATACTTCATTTTTAGGTCCACAGTCTGCATATTGAGGGCGAATATTGGTTACACTTACAGGCCCTGCTCCTCCTGGAAGTACAGCAAGATTGGTATAGGTAGGATCAGATACTTTTTTTAATAATAAGGCAAAACCATCAGTATAGGAACAAGGATAGTTGCTCTGATATTCTTTAGAAGCAAATAAATATCTGAAAGTAATTTCTGTAGAAGCAGCCACAAAGTCAAACTCTATAGAAGTGGCATTTTGTAAGTTGCTGGTTCCTATAGCAGCAGATAGATCTGCATCTCCTCCGGTCCCAAGGTTATCACTTAAATTGGACTCAAAAGTATTCCCTGCTTTATTTGCATATCCTGTTGAAAGTATAATTCCTTTAGTGAAAGGAAAGTTTGTACTTGATTTATTGAAATATCCCCAGCTTCGGTTAGGATCAGTGGCCGGTAAGTTTGGGGAAACAGTTACATTGCTTACATTTGAACTGATACAAGTGGTGCCTCCTGATATAAGAACATCACTGATCAGCTGATTTATAGGATAGTTCGACTCTGGATAGCCTGGTGCATTTACATCTATAAAAGCACCTGCTTTCATAGATGCAGCCGTAGGCTTTGCCGCAATCTCTACCCTGCCTTTATTTTGAGCCAAAACAAAGTTTCCAAGGAATGTTAAAAATAACACTAAAAGTAAATTTTCTCTCATATTATTGTTTTTTTTATTATGTTTAATGACTGTATGACCGTATTGTTAAAATAGATGATGTGAATGAAATTTCTGTGAGTAGTGAGTAGTTTTGCTCATCCTTTTTTTACATTGGACGGATTTGGAAATCTAGATGATCTCATTCTTTTTTAATCTGAATAAGTTGATATTGATTTTTTCATACATGTCCATTACTGATTGAATAGCAGTTTGAAGGTTTAAATATCCGATGTAGTGAATAATAGGGTTTAAATGCAACCCAGCATAATAATTTTCAGATATTAATTCTTTTTTAGCCATGAAATTAAGAATGTAATAGGTATAACAACGAATTTAAATCGTAGTTGTTTGACTACGATTGTGAAAATATTGTTAGTGTTATTTTTCGTTTTTATTAAGCTGCTTACAAAATATATTATCGATCTTATTTAAACTTTTATAATGGATAAAAGAGGTTAGAGAAATTAGCAATTTATAGCCGCAAAAAAAGGACTGAAATTCTGGAATTCATAAAGAAATATAAATAGGAAAAATAGATTTTACCCTATCTAAGAAAAGGTAAAAGGAGAGGGTTCTATAAGATTCAATTTTGGAAGAATTTTCCAATTTATTATAAAATGATTAAAATGGGCTGTCGATGTTGTGAATTGAGTTTGAAAAAAAAATTCTAAGAAAACAATAAGCTAGAAACTTTTAGATTATTATTTCAATAAATGAAGCAAGCAATAAAGGTTCCTTTTAAGCGAGTCTGGATTTTTCTGCTACAGAATCTGATTCTTCCCTGTGTTTGGTTAAATGGAAGTTATACATGAAGTAGAACAGGAGGAGAATCTGCTGGATATTGGGAGAGAAAATCATCAAAAAAAAGCAACGGTATTTTTCTTTATGATAATCAGAGGCAGATGCTTTCTTAGAAAAATTCTTTAAGTAGACAGCTTCATAATCTCTATAAGATTGAGTATGTTTTTAAAGAAATCTTTTCTCTCTTAAAAGATATCAATGTAGAATAGAAAGGTTTGTTTCTTAATGCAGGTTCAGGGTTGAGAAGTAAAGAATTCAGAGATATTTTGGAGCAGAAAGAAATCTTTTCTATTTCGTTCCTCTGGAAAATAAAAGTTTAAACAGGTTTGTAATTTATTCTTTGACAAAGATTATCATTTGTTTCTGGAATTGGCTAAAAGTTTTCTTTAATAATTCCAGGTAAATTAATTTCGATATTTTTATATTTAATGCTTCGTTTATTTTCTCCTTGTAATGTACAATCTTCTTGATTATCAGTATAGGATAAGTCATAGCTGTTTTCTCCAACAGTCATAGATGCTTTTCCTTTTATTTTCATGTGGTTTGTCACGAAACCAGCAAGTTTGTGCTTATCTCCAGAAAACTTTTCTTTAGTACTTTTTAATTCAAAATACAGTTTTGTTCCATCATTTTTTATGAGTGTAAATTTTCTTACTTCGCCTTCCTTTTCAATGGGTTTCGCAAATTCTGGAATTAGTGGTAATTCTGAAATCTTATACATACTATCATTATTATCAGTGAATGAACTTGATTCAATGTTTTTTTTATTACATGAAACAAATGATATGGCTGCAATAGCCATTAAAAACATAATTTTTCTCATAATTTAATTCTATTTTAATGATGAAATTAAGAATGTAATGGGTGTAACAAAGAATTTAAAGTGTAGTTGTTGAACTACGATTGTGAAAATATTGTTAGTGTTATTTTTTTCTGTTTTAAGACATGTGTATCATGTAAAATCGATATAGAATTCTCATTGTTGCGTAAAGTATATTATCTCCTGGTCCTTGCATAGGTTAGAAGTTTATTCTTGAGAATACTCAGCGGATCGGTCAATACTTTATTATCGGTGTCAGTTTTACCTTGTAATTTGAAGATTTTGCAATGATCAGTATAAATCAGTTCATATCCATTTTCTTCTATTGTCATCACTGCTTTCTCTTTTGTTTTTTTATCAGTCATCACAAAACCAGTCAGGGTATTGTCTTCCTTCCAAAAATATGAGGATGTAACTTTCAATTCAAAATTTAATATTTTGCAGTCAGCTTTGATCAATGTGAATTTTCGAATTTCCCACGATTCTTTAATTGGTGCAGCAAAGTCTGGAACAGCAGGCAATTCCGAAATTTGGTAAACTTTATGATAGATAGGAGAGGAGTTCTTATTGGTAAATATTTTTGGTTCAGTCTGGGTACATGCCAGATTAAGGGCTGCCACAACGGCCAGAGTAAATATAGATCTCATTAATTCTTCGATGTGTGACAAAAATATTTAATGCTTTTCTATAACAGAGAATCAGAATCGTAGGCATTATACTACACTTATGAAAATATTAATCGATGAAACCCTGCCTTTTTAATGATAAAAACAAGTAATATCCTTTGTTGATCTTAATAGATTTATAAAGAAGACTGTGGTATAGAAAAAAGAAAGATGAGCGTATTGCCCATCTTCCATTGTACACTTAAATACTAATAATACGTACTATATCCTTTAAAAAAGTTACTGGACTTTATATCCGATTTATATTATACTTTTAAATTAAAAAAGGGTGAAATTTAATATTATGAATAATGTCAATAGTACTAAAAATCGGAAATTGAAAATGTGGATATAGCAGGTTCTCAAAAGATGTCCCCTATCTTTTACTTATTTAAAATATTACTAGTAAAGTATACATAAACAACTTAATAAGACAAACTTATTAAAATAGCTTAAGTAATAAGAAGTATAGGTTGTAGATATTCAACTATATCAATGAAGTAATAAATTGTCATATAAGACCTTTTTTTAGAATGTTATATAAAAAAGATGAGCTCATTGAGCCCATCTTAATCCTGTACCATCTCAAAAATACAGAAAGTTAAAATATGAATGTTTGACGAATTTATGTTTAGAAATGATATCTTTTTATTAAAGGATCATGTAATTGACTTATATTATACTTTTAAATTTAAATGAGCGAAATTTAAAAGATGAAATGTCATTACTACTAAAAATCGGATATGCATAAACAGTTTAATAATGACAAACTTATTGAAATAGCTTAAGTAATAAGAAGTATATGTTGTAAACATTAGACTATAGCAATGAAGCTATAAATTGTCATATAACATATTTTTAAGAATGATATATAAAAAAGATGGGCTCATTGAGCCCATCCTGATCCTGCACCATCTCATAAAATACAGGAAGTTAAAATATGAATGTTTGACGAATTTATGTTTAGAAATGATATCTTTTTATTAAAGGATCATGTAATTGACTTATATTATACTTTTAAATTTAAATGAGCGAAATTTAAAAGATGAAATGTCATTACTACTAAAAATCGGATATGCATAAACAGTTTAATAATGACAAACTTATTGAAATAGCTTAAGTAATAAGAAGTATATGTTGTAAACATTAGACTATAGCAATGAAGCTATAAATTGTCATATAACATATTTTTAAGAATGATATATAAAAAAGATGGGCTCATTGAGCCCATCCTGATCCTGCACCATCTCATAAAATACAGGAAGTTAAAAAATATGAATGTTAAACGAATTTATATTTAGCCCCTTTTTATTAGATATCATATTTTATTATATAGCATTTGATCTTATTTTTTAATGAATTTTTGAGAAGACTTTCCTAAAGAAGTTTCAATATCAATTAAATAAGTTCCGCTTTGGAAGTATTTAACATCAACCTTATCACCAATAACTTTAGCATTTATTTTTCTTCCAGACATATCATAAACAGCAATTGATTTAATTTTCCCTGTTGTTTTAATTGTCAATACATCAGAAACTGGATTTGGATAGATGGAAGTTTCTGAGTTTTTTGTATCAACATCTGCAGTGGATAATACACAAGGTGTTGTAATACTGCCATATGGTTGTGTATTGTATGCATACTCAGTTACAGAATAATCTGAACCATTTGCCCCCACAATCAGTTTGAAATAACCGTTAATGTTGTAGCCATCGAATTGATTTCTAAAACCAACATAAGCTGTTTTTCCGGACCAGGTAGTGTATGTTGGGTTGTATACATCAAGTAGTCCCGGGAAATAAGTAGGATAACCTATATAATTTGTATTCGTTATGGTGGTACAGGCAGGAATTAAACTGATATTTCTGGTTCCTGTTTCACAAACTAATCCTTTCCAGTAGGTTTCCAATTGTAATTGATTTGCGGTATAGTACCAAGCACCATATTCTGCATTATCACTAAGTTCGGGGTTAATGATAAATTTTTTCCAAGGAGCTCCGGGGTTGGTTGTTACGGTTGTTGCTATTGGGTTGGCATAGCTTTCCAGAGGAGTCCCAGTAACTATTTTATAAGGATCTTTATAAGAAAAAGTTAATGCCAAAGCTGTTGTTGATCCTAGTGAAGCTGTACCTCCTGTTATAGCTGGATTCAGGAATGTAATTGATGAATTCAGGACCTGGCTTTTTGGGTGACTGGTTGCAGCACCATTTATGGTAAGTGTAGCAGTTGTTGGGCTTGTAACTACTATACTTGCTGTTAGTCCTGCTGGTAATGAAGAGGTGAAATGTGTTCCTGCAGTAAGAGTTGTTCCATTTGGTACGTCAAATGTTGCTGAATTTAATGTAATTGTTGATGTAGGGGCAGAGGCTACTGTTCCATCTAATGACACTGCTCCATTATTGTCTAAGTTTTCTGTAAATGTACTGTTGCTAAGGGTTAGCCTGGGCGGAGTATTGGCAACTCCGGTTGCAACTAAGTTGGCAGGCTGCCATAAAGTTACTCTTGAAGCATGGTTTAATGCTGCCAGCATCCTGTAAACTTGTCCATTGGTAAACATTTTATAACAACCGGCAGCGCCATTGTATCCCATATAGTTTTCAACGTTCACTTTCTGTCCAAGACAATTGTTGCCAGTTGCACATCCTAATCCATTAGAATTATTTTCTACAGGGGTGTCAGCCACTCCGTCACCATCATTACCAGGGTTTGCAGTTGAACAAAGAACATTGAAAGTATGCTGAAGATTGAGCCAGTGCCCAAATTCGTGAGTGAATGTATCAGAAAACTCGTTTGAAGCTACTGTTCCTGCAGCATTAAATATATAACGTCCATTATAAACAACTCTTGCTGTATTATCTGAAGTCATGTCTGAAGCCGGATACCAGGCAACTCCTGAGTTATTAAGAGTTTTATCAGCATAAAGATCATTTTGGATATACACATTCATATACTTTGTATTATCCCAGGCATCTGCACCAATTTCTGTATCATATCCGCCACCATTGCCATATCCGCCTTTGAAAGGATGAAATACCACTCCGCTGGTTACTTTTCCGGTGGGGTCAATTTTAGCTAAACGGAATTCAATGCTTAAAGCTCCTCTGATAGATTGGAAATCAGGATCTACGGTGTTTGAATCAGTGTTAATTCCATTGAAATTTAAGTTGATTTGTTCCAGTAAGTCGACTACTTTTTGGTAATTTACTTTTACATTACTTTGAGATTCTCCATACACATGAAAAACCACAGGGATAATGTAGGTTGGATTATTGATTGTATTCAATGAATTTTTGTTTGATTTCATTTTTTTTATGAAATCTTTGGTGTATTTCTCAAAATTATCATATTCAGCCTTAGATTCAGGATGCAGCTCAAAATGTTTTTTCATCATTTCATCTGCTTTACACTCATGAGGCCTATCTTGCTGTGCAAAACCTATTATTGGAAATAGGGACATAAATAGTAATGATTTAAATCTCATAATTTTTGGATTTTTATGTTAATAAATTATTTGAATAATCCAATTTTTTTTGGTTTAATCAACCTATTTAATTGGATCTAGAATGATTTTAACTTGTCTGTAAAATTTTGATAGTCAATACCTCCAATGCTTTTGTCTACAACTTTGCCATCTTTTATAATAAAAGTCTGTGGTATAACGCTATATCCCATGACCCCATTCCCACCCAGAAATGTTTTGATTGTCTCTATATATTCTTTGTTTTTAAACGTTATATCATTAATAGGGTGTTTTGTAAGAAACATTTCTAATTTTTTCTGATCTTCATCCAGCGATAAGAAAACAAATTTGATATGATTATTTTCTGTTGCTATTTTTTGAAAGACCGGGATTTCCTCTACACATGGCTTACACCAGGTTGCCCATACATTAACAACAGTTATTCCCCCTTTACTAAGATATTCTTTATGGAAAGGACTGTTTTTAATATCAGGTGATTTATACTGCTGAGTTGAACTGTTTGTGTTCCTGGACCTAAGGAATAATAAACCAATTAATATTATTCCCATTGGAATAATAAAAAATAAAAACAACCTTTTCATATAACTTCTTTTACAGGCAAAGCTATATAATAAATTAGCTTGAAAAGTCATCAATATTGTAGTTATTTAACGATAGGGATGACGGTTTTTATAGTGGCTATTGTTGATTTATATCTGTAAAAAAGCCCTGTTTTAAAAATTTTAAAACAGGGCTTTACTAATATGAAGTTAAATATAGAAATGCTCTTATTATTCGGTAAGGTTTTTATGAGGGTTATTAAGACATAACTGAAGTTGTTCTTTATCAAGTTGATTCTCCCAGTTAGCCACTACAACAGTAGCCACAGAATTACCAATAACGTTGGTGAGCGCTCTGCATTCACTCATAAATTTATCAATTCCTAAAATCAGTGTCATTCCGGCAATAGGAATTTCCGGTACAATCGCTAATGTTGCTGCTAAAGTGACAAAACCTGCTCCTGTAACTCCTGCTGCTCCTTTAGAACTTAGCATAGCAATCAGAAGGAGTGCCAGCTGTTTTTCAATAGGCAGGTGAATATTAAGAGCCTGGGCAATAAAAAGTGAAGCAAGAGTCATATAAATATTTGTTCCGTCAAGATTAAAAGAATAGCCGGTAGGAACAACAAAACCTACAATAGTTTTCGAACAGCCTGCTTTTTCAAGCTTTTCCATAAGTCCTGGCAGTGCAGATTCTGAAGAACTCGTTCCTAATACCAGAAGAACTTCTTCTTTAAGATAAATGATGAGCTTGAAAATATTAAATCCATTATACCAGGCTACTCCTCCTAATATGACAATGATGAACAGGATAGAAGTGATGTAAAAAGTGCCTACTAAAAAAATCAGATTTAAAACAGAGTAAAGCCCGTATTTCCCAATAGTAAATGCCATTGCACCAAAAGCTCCGATAGGTGCAAGCTTCATCAGCATATGTACAATTTTAAAGATGGGAGCTGATAAATCCTGGATAAAATCAGTGATCCTTTGGCTTTTATCTTTAGTTAATACCAAAGCAACTCCCATTAAGATAGACACCAAAAGTATCTGAAGAATGTTATCACCTACAAGAGGACTAAACAATGTGTCCGGAATAATATTGGTGAGAAATCCCGTGACTGTGGTATCGTGGGCTTTCTGCTGATATTGAGAAATATCGCCTGAAAGATTGGAGGGATCAATATTTAATCCTGATCCGGGCTGTAATAAATTTCCTACAATAAGCCCAATGACAAGAGCCAGGGTAGAGAAAGTAAGAAAATAGATCATTGATTTTACAGCAATCCGGCCCACTTTGGTGAGGTCTGTCATGTGGGCAATTCCCAATGTAAGGGTGATAAAAATAACCGGTGCAATAATCATTTTAACCAGTTTAATAAAACCATCACCCAATGGTTTCATTTTCTCACCGATTTCAGGATAAAACTGGCCTAAAAGTACTCCGCCAATGATAGCTATAACAACTTGAAAGTAAAGCTGCTGATATATTTTTTTTGATTTCATAAGTGTTTAAATTATTATACTTGTAATATGTTAAGGGATAGAATGCCGAATAAATATTGTGGTTTACCGATATAGCTGCATTTAATCTTTATCTAATTCTGAAGTTTTTTTCGTGTCTTTCATTCTTGCATATACAATCAGAGAAAAAAGTATACATGCTGTGATATACCAATAGAATAATGATTCCATATTTATCTTTTTGAGCCATAGGGCAATATATTCAGCAGTTCCCCCAAAAATAGCAACAGTAAGGGCATAAGGAAGACCTACACCCAGAGCCCTGATCTCTGAAGGAAAGAGTTCTGCTTTTACTACTGCATTAATTGAAGTATATCCGCTAAGAATAATTAAGGCAATCATAATTAAAAAGAAGGCAGCCCACGCAGAAGTAATCACACTCAGCATCGTAAGAAGAGGGACTGTGCATATTGTTCCAAGAATTCCAAAACCAATTAATAAAGGTTTTCGGCCTATTTTATCAGACAACATCCCAAATATCGGCTGCAGGCATGCGAAAATAAATAAAGAAACAAATGAAATCAGTGTAGACTGCTCTTTGCTGAGATGCACTGTATTGACCAGGAATTTTTGCATATAGGTAGTATAGGTATAAAATGCCAGCGTTCCTCCCAATGTAAGCCCCACTACAGTAAGTACAGCTTTGGGATGCTTCAGGAGTTCTTTGATGGTCCCTTTCTTTTCATTAGAGGCTTTGTTTTTAAAAGCTTCCGTTTCATGAAGGCTTGATCTTAGATACAGGGCAATCACAGAAAGAAAAGCGCCTACTACAAAAGGAATTCTCCAACCCCAATTTTCCAGCTGTGTTTCTGTGAGAACTAATTTCTGTAAAATGAGTTGAATTCCTAAAGCTATAAGCTGTCCGCCAATTAAAGTCACATATTGAAAGCTTGAATAGAAACCTCTTCTTTTTTCATCTGCCATTTCACTCAGATACGTAGCCGAAACACCATATTCTCCTCCTACACTTAATCCTTGAAGAAGTCTTGCAATCAACAACATGACAGGAGCTAAGATTCCTATAGTTTCATAAGTAGGAGTAAGGGCAATGAGCAGTGAACCGAAAGACATCAGCAAAACGGAAAGGGTCATAGCTCTTTTTCTTCCAATTTTATCTGCAATACTTCCAAACATCCATCCACCAACAGGACGCATGAGGAAACCTACAGCAAAAATTCCGGCGGTATTAAGCAGCTGGGCATTAAGATCGGAATCCGGGAAAAATGAGTTTGAAAAATAGATGGCAAATGCGGCATACGCATACCAGTCATACCATTCTACCAGATTTCCTATTGAACCGCCAATAATGGCTTTGATTCTCTGTGAAGTTGTAATTTGAGTTGTATTCATAGAAAAATAATTTTAAAGTACGATGAAAAGCCCCAGCAGAAATTCTCCCTTTCTGTCGAAAATTGTTTTGGAAACCGCGTCATATAGAGGTCTGCTGCTATACTGAGCTACAATTTTTGCATTCTGGCCATAGAGAAATAAATTAGCACCAATGTCATAGTAACTTCCTTTTTCCTGCAATGCTTTCATATCTTTTAAAGCATAGCTGAAAAATGGCTGAACTTTCAGAATTTTACTGAATTTAGGAAGTACAAAACCTGCCTGAGTAAAGAATATATTTCCGGTTCCCATTAAAATTCTGTTATTTCCTGCTCCTTCCAGTGCTTTTTGTCCTGTAAATCCGGGATCTGCGGTGCCAGGGTTCATAATGCCGCTTGTTCTTAAATAGTTAGGTCCATAGTTATAATGATAAAAAACACCATATAAAGTAAGTCCCATTTCTTTCTTTTTATCCCCAACGGGAATTTCAGAATAGATATCAGTACCCAAAACCGAAGTATTATGAGACTCAAAAACATTTTCTTTGGGCTGAGTCTGGGTAGCATTTTTATTCGTATAAAATCCCGCTCCCACATTCAGTACTTTTTTTACGGCAAGGTTATTTCCTGCCAGAAAAGAAGTTGCTGTAATTTCTTTATTGAAAAACTGATAATAGGCATATCCTGCAAATGATAATTTTCCATTCTGATTATTATCTACAGCGCCGCTTCCTACACTGGGTTTTAAGTTTGTTGCAAAAGGTTTATTAACACTGAATCTATAATTAAGCCTGTCGAATTCCCCATGTACAAATACCCCAAACTGCCTGGAAAACTGATCTGAAATTTCAATCGTGGGAAAATTAAAAATAGGAAGATCTCCGGCCAGCATTTTGGTGGTGCTTCCATTGGTCATCCGGCTTACTCCATTCCAGGAATGAAGCCCTACACCGAAGTAAAGGCTATTTTTATTAGGTAACCCTGTCTGAAAATCATTTCTTGGAATAATTGCTAATTCATTGTAGGCATCATGGAAAAAGAAAGCGGCCTTTTTTCCTGCTCCGTTTGTTCCGGTACCAGAGCCTCCTCCGGAGATGAAATTCTGATTGTTCGCTCCTACCTGAAGAAATACAGAATAAAAAGGAGTAATCTGGCTTTGTATCGTTACCCTCATTCTTCGCATTCCCGCATCGTAAGTCTCCTGCTGTGGGACAGAATTGACGGCTGTGCCCGGATTATTTTCAATACTTCGAAGCCACATCTGGCTGGAAACACTGAATTTTAGCCATTTGTCTCCTTTAGGAGTAAGATTGATCTTAAGCTCACCAACATCTAAGGGATTTTTTTCTGCTGCAGTTTCGGATGTTCCAGGTTTAAGAGTGTCCTGGCTGTAAGCCATCTGAGACCCCATTAAACCCAGAATGAATAATATTCTTTTCATAGGTGGTTTTATTTGCACCTAAGCAATACATAAATTCTGAAGAAATTCTGAAGTTGTTACTGATGTGTGATTTTTGTTATTATATTTTTGTTTTACAGTGTTTTAATTTGTGAAGTATATTGTAACGACATGTCGGTTATTGCTAAAATGGTAAGAGATCTTCTTTTGGTAGATCTCCAAAATTCTCTTCACCAATGCCAAACCAATCCCGATAGAGTTTTGATTGGGGTTGCCACGCTTGAATCTCTGGAATAATTCTTCAGTGGGCAGAGCAGGAGGATAGCCGGTGTTGGAGATCTCAAAAAAATGTTCAGTAAGCTTTAAGCGAATATCACCATTATCCATATTGTGTTTTCTGGCATTACTGATAAGGTTATTGATGATGATGGCTGCCAGGTTTTCATCGAAGCTTAAAAAAATATCATCCTGAATATCAATAATCACAGAGAGATTTTGAAGAATAAATAGTTCTTCAAAGTACTGCAGTCTTTCTCGTAAGATTTTGGAAAAATTGATGGGATTGGCTGTTTTTTTCTCAAAATGTTCCAGTTTTGCCAGAAGAATAAGGGATTGATTGATAGAAGAGAGTCTGTCCAATTCATTATTCATCATATCTAAGGTGGTGAGCTGGTACTCAGAAAGCTGACTGTCCATCAGCAGTTCTATCTTCCCTTTCATAGAAGCCAGAGGAGTCTGGAGTTCATGAGAAGTGTTTTCAGAAAGTTCTTCCAGCAGATTATAATCTTTTTTTGAATTATCAGACATTTTCAGCAGAAACTGATTAAGCAGTTTGAATTCTTTGATGTTGGTCTCCATAAGATTCATCTGACAATGATCTTTTAAATTGAATTTTTTAATCTCGTCCAGAGAACAATAGAACGGCTCCAGAATGCTTTTTGACACAACTGTACTGACAATGATTGTTAGAATGATCAGAAATATTGTTATCCATGCAATCACCATCAGAATACTTGTTAGAAACTGGTGCTCAATGATCGTAATGTAACGGATGCTTTTTATAGAATATTTTTTTTTGTGAATGACCAGATAATCCGTTACTTCTATCTTATTGATATACGACTGTGTTTTATGGTCCCAAATATACTTTTCTTTAATTTTTTTCGCCTTAGATATGGTATGAGAATCAGGAAGGATATTCACTGCAGGATTCTGTCTGAAAAGAGTGTAATCATAAAATGGATCTCGTTCCAGCTGATGGGCCGCCTGCATATTCTGGGCTTGTAGTTTTAGAATAGCAGAACGAACGGTGGTTCTTTCAAGAGCAAAATACATAATGATAAAACCCGTTCCCAGAACAAAGAATACCAAACAGGCAAAAGCCCTTGCAAACCGTAAACTTAAACTCATTTGTCAATCCACTTATAGCCCAATCCATAGACAGTCTGCAGATAATCTTTACCTCCTGATTCTATGAGCTTTTTTCTTAGATTTTTCAAATGTTGATATACAAAATCAATATTGTCAATACTATAGGTGTAATCTCCCCATAAATGACTGGCGATGGCCTGCTTGGTCAGCATTCTGTTTTGGTTGTTGATAAAATAGATCAAAAGGTTCAGTTCCTTTTTGGTTAAACTGATCAGCTGGTTAGAAATACAGCAGGCTTTAGATTCCAGATCTATTGATATTTCATTGAAGATAAGATGTCGGTGGGTTTCCGGGGTTTTCCTCCTGAAAACAGCTTTTATCCTGGAATGAAGTTCAGGAAGTGGGAAAGGTTTTGTAATATAATCATCGGCACCTTCATCCAGTCCTGCTAATTTGATGTCTAATGAATCTCTTGCTGATACAATGATTACACCTGTTCCCGCAGAGCAGGTTTTAATATGTTTTAAAATATCCAGACCATTTCCGTCGGGAAGCATCAGATCAAGAAGAATACAATCATACTCAAAAAGTTCAATCTTTTCGAATGCTGTTTGGGCATCGCATGCAATTTCACAGATATAATCTTCATTTTTCAGATAATCAGTGATATTGATGATCAAATCTTTATGGTCTTCTATAATTAAGATTTTCATAGGAAATATTATCTGAGTTGAGCATAACAATAAAAACATCGTGTTTCAAATGGACACAAGGTTTTTTAATTATTTTTTATGTACTTGATTTCGGTCTCCCAATCTAACAAGATCAACTGTGTTTTTAATATTCAGTTTTTTATAAATCCTTGCTTTGTAGGTGCTTACTGTAGATAGGTGAAGGTTTAATTCATTTGATATTTCAATATTTCCGTAACCCTTAACCAGCAGATTAAATATTTCCTTTTCTCTTTCTGATAAAGCTTCCAGTGGATTTATTGGAGTGTCTTTTTTTGCAGAAGAAACCAGTTTTTTCACAATCTCCGGAGAGTAGTAGGTTCCGGTTTCAAAGATTTGCTGAACTGCTTCCAGGATATTGTTTTCGTCAGATAGTTTATTAATATATCCATCGGCGCCTTCAATGATATACTGTACTGCGATGTCATTGTCGTATACAGAGAAAACCAGAATTTTAAGATTAGGCTGTATTTTTTTTAATTCACCAATCATGCTTAAATATTTACTTTCCGGCATATTGATATCGAGGATGAGCAGATCGAACTGTTCTGCGTATAACTTATCTGTGAGTTCCGTATAGGATTCTGCACAGGAAATCTGTACATCTTTGTAGTGGGATTCTAAAATCAGGGTAGTGCCTAATCTTACTACAAAATGATCATCTGCAATAATAATTTTTCTAGTCATATTTTTGTTTTTTTATTTTAATCGATACTATAGTTCCTTGTGGTTTATTGTTTTTAAATTCAATTTTACCATTGATCATCATAAGCAACTGAAGGATGAGATGTAATCCTAAACTGTATTTTTGTAAAACCAGTTTTTCATTTTCAATATTGTCCTGAAGTTTTTCATAATAAGTCATCTGTTCCTTGCTCATTCCTTTACCGGTATCTCTTACTTCCATAAAAAAGATAGTATCATCTTCAATGGTAGAGAGCTCTATAATTCCATTAGTGGTATTTTTAATTGCATTATCGATAAGGTTATGGATGATAACTGCTACCACATTCTGGTTGATCTTTGAATAGGTAGGATCTTTAATATTGTTGACGATAAGAGTATTTTGCTCTTTGGCAGCCACCTCAAAAAGTGTTTTTTTAGCTTCCACAATTTCGTAAACATTATACGTTTCATTTTTTTCAGAAATATTATAAATCTCTGCATATTCTTTTAAGGTTTTCACGAAATTGTAAAATTCTACCGAAGATTTGTAGAAACTTTCAAAATGTTTCTTTTGTATGTAACGATCATGTTCGTCAGTCTCATATAACTTTTTGGCGGTTATAGATAAGAACTTTATAGGAGTAATAATATCATGGCTTATGGTTTCCAATAGTTTTTTCTGCTGTACACTCTCTTTTCGCAGCTGCTCCTTGGTATATTCTAGTTTTGAAACTGTTTTTGAAAGTTTCCGGGTTCTTATTTCAATGATATCTTCAAGTTCCTTCTTTTTTAATATTTGTCTTTTTATTCTAAGTTTTATCAATTTCAATGTAAATACAGATATAAAAAATAGAATAAAAAACTTAAAGATGAGTATCTGATAAAACAGTTGTTTTACACTGATATTCATTGTTTTATACATATAATTCCCTTTTGGAGAAGTTAATACCCTCACAATAAGCTGATATTGGCCCGGCTCCAGATTTGAAATATAATACTTCCCATCATTGTTTACCCTTTCCCACTTTTCATTCTTTGAACCTTTTAGTTTTGCTTCAATAACCAGATTGGTTCTATTGGAATAGTAGGGAACATCTACTAATATTATTGCTTTATAAAAATTATTTTCCAGAATAATATTTTGCCCTTTTATATAGCTTTTGGGATCATAAAAAATAACCCGTTCCAGAAAGATGTTTTTAGGATAATAACTTCTTATTTTCTGGGGATTGAAAAATACAAGACCCTTAATGGAAGGAAATACAAAATTTCCATTTTGAAGAACTGAAGCACTTGGAGAGCAGCCACCATTGAACTCATTGGTATTAAAGCCGTCTTCCTTGCTGTACCGATAATAGTTAGGTATCGTTTTTCTGTCTTTAGCATATTGCAGAAGGTTGTTTTTCAGTACCTGGAATAATCCATTATTGGTACTGATCCAGATAAAACCTTTTTTGTCTTCCAGGATAGTATGCGAAAATAAAAGATATCTGTTTTTATCTTCCGGCATTTTAATGAGTAGCTTATTCTTATATAAAAAGAAGCCATTTCCCTGGGTCGTGATCCAAAAATTTCCATCCTCTGTTTTTGTAATTTCTCTTACATGCAACGGGGTGCCAGATATTTTTTTAGGAATAAAAGTAGGCGCTTCTATTGAATATAAAGCGTCTCTGGTTCCTACCAACCACTTATCATGGTCATATTCATGAACTGTGGTTACAATATTGGGAATGGAAAATTGTAAGAATGGGATTTTAAAATCAGAGTCTCTGTAAAAGGTAAGGAGAGATTTCAGTATAGGTTTGTGAAATGTTACAATGAAAAAATTTTTCGCCCTCCATGCATAAGAGGGTTCCTTTTTAAAAGCAAGTTTTTCTTTTTTAGAATAATTAGATTCTTTAAGATAACGCAGTAAACTTGATTTCTGCTGAACAAGAATATTCTTTTGATTATCATACAGTAAAAAAAAATTGCTTGTTGTATCAAAATGATACTGTTTTACCAATCCGTTTTCATTGTATACATCACCTAAGGAAGTGATTACCTTATCATTTTCAAAAGGAAGTATTGAATAAAAGATATTTTCATAGGATTTATCTGATTTGTTGACAACATGAAAATTGTTGAATTTTATTACATTCAATCCATCTGATAATGTTCCAAGGTACAGCTTATTGTTCACTTCATCATGATAAATGGCGGATAAAGAGTTTTTATTAAGATCATAATCTGCTAATTTTTTAAAACTAAAAGTATTATGCTCATAACCTATTTTATACAGTGTATGATTCAGGATAATAAAAGATTGATTATTGATCTGGCTCCAGTACACTTCTATACCATTTTTAAAGAAAATCTCAGGTGCATCCAGGTAAGTGATTTGGTTAGGAGAAATTTTAATTATTTTTTTTAATGATCTTGAAATGATAAAAATAGTCTGGTCAAAACAAAAGGTATCTGAAATATAGTTTTTAGGTAGATTCTTCAGCGTTGTAACTTTATGATCCTTGTATTGTATGGTTCCGTCATGCAACAAGTGATAATAGTTTTTCTTATCAAAATAAATAAAGAAATCTTTATCTTCAAACTGATCTGATATAGCATTCTTAGTAAAAATAAAGTCCGAGTTGCTTTCACGCAATACTCTTTGCAGGCAGAGCGATTTATGAGTAAGAATACTTACATTTCTTTTAGATATTAATGCCGTATTTTCGTCGAAAGCTGTTGCATTGTAAATTGTATCTTTCTTTGAATTTCCAAAAAAAGAGGTAAATCTGTTGTTTTTAAAGTTGAGATGATTATAGGTGACAAAATTATTTCCGTCATAACGTACCAATCCGTTTTCTGTACTGATCCAGATGAATCCGTATTTATCTTTAATAATATCCTTTACACTGTTCTGAGGAAGGCCATTGTCTGTATCATACCATATTGAAGCTGTTTGCTGACTGTAGTACAGTTGTGTAGTTATGAAAAATATAAATATAAGTTGTTTATAAAACATTTTTAATACTTGTAATTATAAAGTATTCATGGTCTAGTATTATAAAATTAATAAATTTTGAAAGCCAGTAGAAGTGTTGGGTGTCGTTTTAAAACTACACGCTTTTAAATTTAAAATGATAGCCACGTCAATTTCCATGGCTTTTTTAGAGTGATTGATGGATGTTAATTAAATACTTGGTAAACTTGGTGTTCCGTAATGGATACAGAACCTATTTGTTTTGATATCCTGTTGAGAAAGTTATTGATAATAACGTTGGGATAAACAATATTTGTTCTCTTTATTATAAAATAAAATCAGTAGGTATCAGACGAATATCCAATTACTGATTTTTTGCATTTTGAAGAAAAATTATTATACTCTCAATAGGTAAAAAAAAATAGATCCTAGAATCTATTTTTCTTTAGTATAAATTTTTTCGATGTTAGAATTTCTGGCTAAAGAAGAATTTGTTAGCAATTAAATACCTATTTTTCTTTACTGTAAGTTTGAGCAACATTATTTTTAGGATCTCCAATTAAAGATACAACCGTTAACGATGTATTATCAAGTTTTTGAATAAGTAAGGTGTCAATATCGCTAGAGGTAGAAGGCTGTGCTACTCCTACAGTACGACTCCATAAAAATAGGGTATCATGAGAAACTTTCCATTGTTCATACAGCAACGTGTGCATATTTATTGATGCTGCGGTACCATTGTCCCGAAGCTCAATACCTTGCTTTTCCTTTTCCTGTCCTGGAATAGGTTGTACCCATTTTCCTACAAGTTCTGCTTTAACATCTGATGCTTTATTTGAAGTAACTTCTGTATTTTCTTTTTTGGGGGAAGTGCACGCTGTCAAAATACCTAAGATAATTAGTGATAATACCTTTTTTTTCATAATGTTGTTTATGTTTTTTATGTATGTTTGTAAATGTCTTCGGTATAAACTTCTTATACCCAACCATCAATTGACTTGGCAAAATTAAGTAATTGTTCTCTAAAGTATGTTTAAATGACTGTAGTTATTAAACTACACGATACGTCATTTAAAGTATCTTAAATAATTTTTTTTCAAAAAAAAAGTAGGCGCATTCTATTGGTTGTTGATTGTTTAATAGATTTTATGAATTTTAACAATTGAATTTATTAAGATAAATCCGCTCAACCATCTTCCTATATTTGCCCCACATAAAAAATAAAAATTATGAAAAAAAAATTTTTACTAGCAGGAGTTCTCATTACATCTACGCTCTATTCTCAGCAGCTGACGACCAATACAGGAAGTCCTGTAGGAGATAATCAGAATTCTAAAACAGTTGGTAATAACGGACCGGTATTGTTGGAAGATATTCATTTAATTGAGAAGCTGGCTGCTTTTGACAGAGAACGAATTCCTGAAAGGGTAGTGCATGCAAGAGGAGCTGGGGCTATTGGTGAATTTGTTGCAGATGCTGATTTTTCTGATGTTACAATGGCTGATTTTTTATCAAAGGCCGGTAAGAAAACTCCGGTATTGGTAAGATTCTCTACCGTAGTACATCAGCAGGGATCTCCGGAAACTTTTAGGGATCCAAGAGGATTTGCTGTTAAGTTTTATACGGATCAGGGAAATTATGACTTGGTAGGTAACAATTTACCGGTGTTTTTTATCAGAGATGCGATTAAGTTTCCAGATATGGTACACGCTTTTAAACCTTCTCCGGTTACTAATAATGCTTCCGATAATAACAGGGTGTTTGATTTTATGGCCAATATCCCGGAGGCTACCCATATGCTGACATGGTTGTTCTCTGACAATGGAATTCCTGCCAATTACAGAGAGATGCAAGGAAATGGAGTACATGCTTTTAAATGGATCAATGCAAAAGGAGAAATAACTTATGTAAAATACAAGTGGGTTCCCAAGCAAGGTGAAAGAAATCTTACGCAGGAAGAAGCTGATAAAATCCAATCTACACAAATAGAACATGCAACAAGAGATTTATATAATTCTATCCAGAATAAAGACTTTCCAAAATGGGATTTATATGTGCAGATGCTGAAAAAGGATGATTTTGAAAAGCTCGATTTTAATCCGGTAGATGTAACTAAAGTATGGCCGGAATCTATCGCAAAATCAGTGAAAGTGGGAACGATGACCCTTAATCAAAATCCAACAAATTATTTTCAGCAGGTAGAACAGGCTGCTTTTTCTCCTGGTACTCTTGTTCCGGGAATAGAACCATCAGAAGATAAACTGTTGCAGGGAAGATTATTCTCATATTTTGATACTCAAAGACACAGAATTGGAGGGAACTTCCAACAGTTACCAATTAATGCAGCAAAAAATAATGTGACAACATATAACCAAAACGGCTATATGTCTATGAGAGCTCAGAACGGAGAGGTAAACTATCAGCCTTCAACAACTAAGCCTGAAGTTACTGATAATAAAAAGTTCAAATACTCCCAAACTGTTTTCCCTGCAGGTACATCTACAGCACAAGCTAAAATCGATAAAGAAAACAACTTTAAACAAGCTGGAGAACTTTATCGGTCTTTCTCTAAAAAAGATCAGGATAACCTGATTAAAAACCTGGGTAGTGCTCTGAACAGTGTAGAAAATAAAAAAGTAGTGGCCAAAATGATCTCTTATTTCTATCAGGCTGATGCTGAATATGGAAAGCGACTGGCTCAATATGTTAAAATGGATCGTCAGCAATTGGAATCTTTATTGTCTTCAAAATAAAAATAATGAAATATCTTCTTTCTACGATCATGATGCTTTTGGTGATGAGCAAAGTGAGTGCACAGGATATTTTTTCTTATGCAAAGACAGGTAATGCAGAAGCTATGGCTCAGTTCAAAAAAGAGATCAATTCTAAAAATGAAGAAGGGTATACCCCTTTAATACTTGCTGTATATCATAATCAGGAAAAAACGGCAAAGTGGCTTCTTGAAAATGGTGCTCAGCCTGATCTTCAGGATAATAACGGTAATACGGCACTAATGGGAGCTACGTTTAAAGGACATAAAGAAATGATTGCACTTTTGATTTCTCATAAAGCGAACGTAAACATCAAAAATTATAATGATGCAACAGCTCTTATTTATGCTGCTGTTTTTGCAAGAACAGAAGTTATAAAACTGCTTTTAGAAAACGGAGCCGACAAAAATGTTAAAGATAACAGAGGCAATACAGCTTTGCAGCATGCTGTGATGCAGAATAATGAAGAAGCTGTAAAACTGCTTCAGTCATCGTAATTCCTGAGTATCGTTTTATCTTTGTCAATTTTCTTAATAATCCTCCTGTCAGTCTGATAGGAGGATTTTTTATAATGTCTGTAAGGATGTAGAACAGGAGCTGCCGGTTTATTAAGATTTTTACGATTGATAAATTCTTGTAGTTTTTAAACTACATAAACAAGTTGTAATACTACATTAGTGGCAATTTGTTTTTACAGGTGAAAGCTGGGTTTTTCACATTCTGTATTTTAAATTTGTACCATCAAAATGAATTAGTTCCATTCTTGAAAAATAAAAGGATTATTAAGTCAGTAATGATGAAAATGCAAATAAAAACATTATAAAATATATTTAAATTCCCCAAAAGTATTAAAAAAGCCATCCGTAGAACAATATATTTATGTAAGGTAATACACCTTTATAAAGATTATATTTCTACTTTTTGTTTATTCTTAAACAAAAACCTCATTTTTTCCTATTCCATTTTTAAGTAAAGGAATGTTTTTTCTGTTTTGTGCTAACACTGCACAAGTGGATATAAGAATCAGATTTACTTGCTTATCCCATATTTTTCACTTCAAAAAAGTTTAAATATTAAAATTAAAACAATGAGAAAAAATTTAACAACTTTATTTACAGCAGCTCTATTGCTAACTTCTGCTGGCATTTTTGCACAGACGGCAGGTGTAGGGATTGATACTACAACGCCTAACTCCACATTGGATGTTAATGGAAAACTAGGGGCTACTGATCTTGACGGACTTCAGGCACCGAGGCTTACCCGTGCACAGCTTTCCGCTAAAGGAGATGTTCTTTATGGAGCTAATCAAAAAGGAGCATTGATATATGTTACAGATATCTCAGCGGGTACCAATACCGGACCAAGAGTAAATATTGATGCTATTGGATATTATTATTTTGATGGTTCAGTATGGCAGAAACTGATCAGTTCTTATAACAATATTTATAATGCAGATGGCACTCTTACCAGTACGAGAACGGTTACACAAAATGGAAAGGATCTGAAATTTGTGAATCAACAAACTACAACTATTAATAATAGTGTGGGGCTGGGTATCGTACAGGATTCAGGAACGGGAACAAGATCTTCAATGGGATTTTCCAATGGTGGGAATTATTCATTATTTATTTATTGTGATACTAACTCAGAAGCACAAGTTATAGCTGCAGGAAACAGTACTGGACTTTCTGTTGGGACAGGTGGTACAAGTGCACCTACAGGTATTAGTTTTCTGACAACTCCAACTTCTGGGGTTAATGGAGTTACACAAGCTAGTATCGAACCAAATGGAAATGCCTTTTTTGTTAAAAATGTAGGTGTTGGATATTCCACTACTACTTTTGCACCAGGTGAAAAATTGAAAGTAAGCGGAAGTATTACGACAGCAACAACTACCTATCCCGATTATGTATTCGAAGAGTATTATAATGGAAAGTCTTTACTGAATTCTAAATATAAATTTTTAAATATTTATGATACAGAAAAATTTATTAAAGAGAACAATCATTTACCTGGAGTAACTTCTATTAATGATTTAGCAAAAACGGAAAATGGACTTTACTCATTTAATTTATCAGAACTTTCAACCCAGACATTGGAGAAGGTTGAAGAACTTTACTTGCATGTTATAAAACAGCAAACACAGATTGATGCTCAAAAAGAACAAATCAATAAACTTCTTCACTTAACCCAAAAATTACAAAAGAAAATTAAGTCAAAAAAGCATTAATAAAATTGTATTAACAACTTTACGATTCTGATAGAATACAGATGATTAAAAAAACGGAATATTTATTCCGTTTTTTTAATTTACATACATTTAGCAGGTACTTCAATAGATTATTAAAAAAAAAAAACTAAATATAGGAGGTTATTTATGTTTGTGTGTCTGGTTTTTATCGCCCAGTCTTACAAGATCAACCGTAGTTTTAATATTCAACTTTTTATAAATTCTTGCTTTATAAGTGCTCACAGTAGAAAGGTGGAGGTTTAATTCATTTGATATTTCAATATTTCCATAACCTTTAATCAACAGATCAAATATTTCCTTTTCTCTTTCTGATAATGTTTCAAGTGGATTTACAGGATTGTTTTTTTTAGCTGAAGAAACGAGTTTTTTTACAATATCCGGAGAATAATAGGTTCCGGTTTCAAAGATTTGCTGAACTGCTTCCAGGATATTGTTTTCGTCAGATAGTTTATTAATATATCCATCGGCGCCTTCTATGATATACTGCACCGCAATATCATTATCATACACAGAAAAAACCAGAATTTTAAGATTGGGATGCATCGTTTTTAATTCACCAATCATACTTAAATATTTGCTTTCCGGCATATTGATGTCCAGGATTAGTAGATCGAATTGTTCAATATGTGGCTTTTCTATGAGTTCCGTATAGGATTCTGCACAGGAAATCTGTACATCTTTGTAGTGGGATTCTAAAATCAGGGTAGTGCCTAATCTTACTACAAAATGATCATCTGCAATAATAATTTTTCTAGTCATATTTTTGTTTTTTTATTTTAATCGATATTATCGTTCCTTGTGGTATATTATTTTTAAATTCAATTTTGCCATTGATCATCATGAGTAACTGAAGAATAAGGTGTAATCCTAAACTGTATTTTTGTAAAACCAGTTTTTCATTTTCAATATTATCCTGAAGCTTTTCATAATAGGTCATCTGTTCCTTGCTCATTCCTTTACCTGTGTCTCTCACTTCCAGAAAAAAGTTGCTGCTATTTTCAATGGTAGAAAGCTCTATAACTCCATTAGTGGTATTTTTAATTGCATTATCTATAAGGTTATGGATGATAACTGCTACTACATTCTGATTGATTTTTGAATAGGTAGGATCTGTTATATTATTAGTGATAAGAGTGTTTTGTTCTTTGGCGGCACCTTCAAAAAGAGCTTTTTTGGCTTCTACCAGTTCATAAATATTATAAGTTTCATTCTTTTCAGAAATATTATATATCTCCGCGTATTCTTTTAAGGTTTTCACGAAATTGTAAAATTCTACTGAAGATTTGTAGAAGCTTTCAAAATATTTCTTTTTTATGTAACGATCATGCTCGTCAGTTTCGTATAACTTTTGAGCTGTGATGGATAAAAACTTTATAGGAGTAATGATATCATGGCTTATCGTCTCTAATAATTTTTTTTGTTGTATGCTCTCTTTTCTCAGCTGTTCCTTGGTATATTCTAATTTTGAAACTGTTTTTGACAGTTTCCGGGTTCTTGTTGCAATAATTTTTTCAAGTTCCCTTTTTTTCTTTTCCTGCCTTTTTATTCTTATTTTAAAAAGAGTAAATACAATAAGAATAAATAGTAAAGCAATAAAGAACTTAAAAATAAGTGTTTGATAAAATAAATATTTTACATTGATATTGAGTGTTTTGTATAGGTATTTCCCTTCGGGAGAAATTAATACCCTCGCAATAAGTTGATATTGGCCTGGCTCCAGGTTTGAGATATAATATTTACCATCACTATTTATCCTTTCCCATTTCTCATTCTTGGAATCTTTTAGTTTTGCTTCGATAACCAGATTGGCTCTGTTGGCATAATAAGGAACATCCACTAATATAATTGCTTTATAGAAATTGTTTTCCAGATTAATATTCTGCCCTTTTATATTGCTTTTGGAATCATAAAAAATAACCCGCTCCAAAAAGAAGTTTTTAGGATAATAACTTCTTATTTTCTGAGGATCAAAGAACACCAGACCTTTGATGGATGGAAATACAAAATTTCCATTTTCAAGAACCGAAGAGCTGGGAGCACATCCACCATTGAACTCATTCGTATTAAACCCGTCTTCCTTGCTGTATCGGTAATAGTTAGGTAAAGTTTTCTTATCTTTAGCATATTGCAGTAAGTTGTCTTTGAATACTTTGAACAAACCATTATTAGTACTGATCCAGAGGAATCCTTTGTGGTCCTCCAGAATAGTATGGGCAAATAAAAGATATCCGTTTTTATCTTCCGGCATTTTAATAAGTTGGCCCTTATTATAAAGGAAAAAACCGTTTCCCTGAGTCATGATCCAAAAATTTCCATCCTTTGTCTTTGTAATTTCTCTTATATGTAAGGGCTTGGTGGAAATTTTTTTAGGGACAAATGTTGGTGCTTCTATTGTATATAAAGCATCTCTGCTTCCTATCAGCCACTTATTATGAGTCAACTTCTGTACTGAAGTGACAATATTGGGAACCGAAAATTGTAAAAAGGGATCTTTAAAACTGGAGTCTTTATAGAAGGTGAGCTGAGATTGTAATGAAGGTTGCTCATGAAATGCAATAATATAGTAATTGTTGACATTTAATACATGAGATGGTGTTCTCTCAAAATATATGGATTCACTTTTCGAGTAGTTGGAGTTTTGAAAAAAACGGAGTAATGAAGTCCCATTTTGAACAATAATATTTTTTTTACTGTCATACAACAGGAAATATCGGCTTGTCGTATTAAAATGATACTGTTTTATCAGTCCGTTTTCATTGTATACATCTCCAGAGGAGGTAATTACTTTATTATCTTCAAAGGGAAGTATTGAATAAAAGATATTTTCATAGGATTTATCCGATCGGTTGGCTACATGAAAATTATTAAACTTGATGACATTCAATCCGTCTGATAATGTTCCGAGATATAATTTATTGTTGATGTCATCATGATAGATGGAAGCTAAGGAGTTTTCATTAAGATCATAATGGATCATTTTTTTTAAACTAATTTCATTATCCTGAAAGGATACTCTATACAAGGTATTATTATGAAAAAGAAAGCATTGATCATTAATTTGGCTCCAATATACTTTCACATTATTTTGGAAAAAAATATCCTCGGCATCTAAATATCTGACTTGCCCTGACGAAATTTTGATAATTTTTTTTAATGTTCTGGAAATGATAAAAATATTTTGTCCCAAACAAAAAGTATTGGTTATATAATTCTTATGCAGTTTCTTTATGGGCACTATCTTTTTATCATTATATTGTATAATTCCATTATTAAATAGATGATAGGTGTTTTTTTTACCAAAATAAATAAAGAAGTCTTTATGATCTATTTTTTCAGGAGTTCCATTTTTTACAAATAATCCATATAACTTGCTTTCATGCAATGCTTTTTTTACACAATTGGTCTGATAACGTAAAGTGTTTATGCTTCTTTTATTAAGTAAAACTATGTTTTCTGTATAAGCAGTAAAATTATAAATAGAGTCTTTTTCTACACTACCAAAAAATGTAGTAAATCTGTTGTTTTTAAGATTAAGATGATTATAAGTAACAAAACTATATCCGTCATAGCGTACTAAACCGTTTTCTGTACTCAGCCATATAAACCCATGTTTATCTTTAATAATATCTTTTACACTATTCTGTGGAAGTCCATTATCAGTGTCATACCATGCAGAATCGGCTAGTTGGCTGTAACAACATTGTATCCATATTAATAGCAGGAATGTAAGTGTTTTAACTGACATTGTTAATTATAGTGTTTTATTTTTGTGTTTTTGTCTTACATATTTAATTATTGTTATAAATGTAGTAAATATTACTCGCTTTTAAAAGAATTAAATGTCATTTATAAACTACATGTAATATTATTAAAAATTACAATAACGGTAATATATATTTACAGTAATTATTTTAGTTTTTATTAAGGTTGTCAGATATTTGCAACAATAATTTATTACTTGATTTAACAATTTAAGTTAAATGTGTTCCCAAACATTTTAATCAAAAATTTCAAGGTCATTTCACACAGAGGAGATAATTTCTCCTTTGTGTTTAAAGAAATAACATGTTTTACTTGATTGAATTGTTTTGTCTTAAAAAAAACAAATTGAAAAAAATAAACCTAAGTATGTTTAAAAACACAAAAGTTACATCTTTAGCAGCTGTATTATTAGGGCTGTCAACTAGCGTATTTGCGCAAACGGGAAATGTTGGGATTAATACAACATCTCCTACAAAAACATTGGATATTAATGGGCAATTGCGAGTTAGAGACTTGCCTGTTATTCCGGCTGGAACCCCTCTGGTTGCTGATGGAAATGGAAATGTAGGAATGTTTAAGCCTGTTGATCCAAACGATTTTATTTTGTATAATATCGATAGCAATGTTAGACAAAATACCAGTGCAAATGTACCATTGACATCTATATTAAATACAGTGCAGACAAATGCCCAGGATGGTGGGACAGGAACTACTATTCAACCAGCTAATTGTTGGGTGGTGCCTAATTCAGAAGTTATATTTAAATTCCCAGCAGGTTCTGTAAGGAGAGGTACAGCAACGTGGAATACATGGTTTGAAATGAATTACGGATTTAATTATTCTCAAGTAAATATAGAAGGAGGTACAGGAAGGGTCAAAGTACCACTTTTCTTTCATAGCAGAGCATATGCCAGATTGTATAAAAAAACAGGCACTAGCTGGAATGTTGTTGATGTAGTAACAGTAACGATGCAGACCACTCAGATTTCACCATATATTAATGAAGCTGCAACCAATGATGGTTCAGGTAATAACCATCCGATATCAGCTACTTACAATCCAAATATAAGATATTCTTTATCTGCTTTTTATAGTGTTGGAGATGGGACAGCAGTAGCTGTTGATGCTGATAGTGAATATAAAGTAGAGTTGTTATATGGAATAGAAAGCCTTTCAACAAGACAAACTCTTACGAATCCAAGTCTTTTGCAAAACTGGGGAGTACAGTCTGTAGGATATAGTTTTTATAAGAATTAGATTTTTAATTACATTTTTGAATGAGCGGGATAGCAATATTCCGCCATTTGAATCTAAGGATGTAAAAATTGAAAACAAATAAGAATAAACAATTTTAATAATTGGAGGCCGATGAAAATAAATAATAAGAAAAATGTGAGCAATTATATGACTTTTCAGTTAGTTATATCGGCATTGCTTTTTTTGATCATTATTGGCCTTAGGTATTTAGGTTATCATTTATTTTCAGGAATATTTTTCTTAACAGCTTTATTGGTATTGATATATGGAGCATTAAAGAACCGGTTTATATTCGAATATGAGAATTCCGGACAAGTGGTTTCCATTAAAAACTATCAATGGCTTTCAGGTGGGAAAAAAATGCCGGTATTTGAAATGCCTCAAACAAAAATTATTAGGATAGAAACAAAGGAAAGAATCTTTCGGAAATATTTAATCATCCTTTTTTCAAATTCTTCAGGAAAAGTATTGAAAAAAAGTATTGATATTACTTTTTGTAATCAAAATCAAACAAACCAGGTTTTAGGTGATATTACGAAAAGTTTAACTGCGAAAACACAAGAGCCTTCTTCCAAGATATAGCAGTTGTGTTTTGAATATAAATATATTTAAGATGGAAAATTTAAAAGATATTCATATCGGATCTTTGGTATATGAGCGTGTAAATGAACAGGATATTGATATGAGCAGAATATGCAGATTCTTACATTCAACAGAAAAAGAGATTCTGGAAATGTATTCCATGAAATCATTGGATGTGGATGTACTGCTAAAATGGTCGAAATTATTGGAATATGATTTTTTTCGTCTCTATTCCAATCATTTAATATTATATGCTCCGGTTGGCAGTCAGAACAAAAATATAGTAAAATCAAAACTGCCTCAGTTCCGGAAAAGTTTATATACAAAGGAAATTATAGATTATATGCTGGAGCTTCTGGAAAATAAACAGAAGACCCAAGTTGAAATCATTAATCATTACGGAATTCCCAAATCAACATTGAATAAATGGATAAGCAAGTACAAACAATAAATACGGGACCTAATTATAAAAGGATTTACCATGATTTCATAGAGTCTAAATGTCCGGATAAAAGGGAATATGTTAAGAAATATTTATCAAAAGATACCATGTCCCTGTCTGATGTTTTAAAAATTAATAATATTATTTTTTTTGATGAATTATCTAAAAGTCAGAAGTTCAAATCTTATGATAAAAAGACCATTTTTGAAATTCTTGATTATCAAAAAACACATAAATTAAATAATAGTCAGCTAGCCAAGCATTTTAAATTAAGCAGAAATACTGTTACAAAATGGAAACGTATTTTTTTAGTATAATCTGCATCTTTTCATCCTAAAGTAATAGGGGTATATTACTTCGTTTTTTTCTAAGTTTTTAAAGAGTATATCTGATGGGTATACTCTTTTCTATTCTCATAGTAAAAGTAGATTATGTCTATTTAATGTCGTATTTTATTTACAAGATGTAGTTTTTATAATACATCTGTAGCTATTAATCTCTACATGTTATTTTTGCTTCTATATGATAATTAGTGGAAATTTGAATTAGATTAATGATTAGATATTGTGTAATAGTTAATGTGGTTCTAAAAACTAAAGATGAAATATTTAGAGAGAAATTTTCTCTCTAAGTTTTTTAGTCTGGAAAACAGGAGTAATGATGGAAAGTAGATTTTTACTTAATAACTATTAATCAGGATTTGTGCTTTTAATTTTTCAATTCTAAATACTAAAAATATGCGAAAAGTTTATCTTGTACTACTTTCTTTTCTTTTTTCTAATGTATCCTATAGCCAGGTTGGGATAAATACGACTACACCTGCAGGAACGTTTGACGTTGTTGGAAAAGCTACTGACCCGGCAGTTCAGGATGGCTTTTTACCTCCAAGGCTTACTGGTGATCAGTTAAAGGCTAAAGATCTTGCTTACAGTATGGCACAAAATGGGACTATGGTATTTGCCACATCTGCTGTAACCACAGTTTCTCCCAAAACCATTAATGTTACTTCTGCAGGATTTTATTATTATGATGCAGTAAATGCAGTATGGATAGGTCTAAAAGATAATTCAAGTAATTCAGGGACGTCTTTATATGCATCCAAAGATGGAGCCTGGTCATTAGTAAATCTTGGAATTTCAGGTACTAACTGGAATAAGATCAATCTTTCTTCGCAAGATGTGAAGACAGGAAATGCTTCCCTTTTCAATACTGGAGTGTATACAGCAGCTAAAAGTGGAATTTATGAAGTAGCATTTGAAACGCAATTGGCTGGAGGTATAGATTTGAGTATTCTGGGAGGTAAAAAAATGGGGATTTTAAAAAATGGAACGACAATATTTGAGGAAAAAGTATTTGATGCAGTACGGGTTTCCATATTAGGAGTTACCCTTGCTGCGGTTCCCGTAACTTCTACGACTTTGACTGGTCTTATTAAACTTAATGCCGGGGAAACAATAGCTTTTGCTATTGAAACCGGAGGAGTTAATTTAACTTTATTAACCGATGGAAAGGTTTCTGTATCGGTATTTAAAGTATCTGATTAAAACTGTTAATTGGAAAATAGAGTCAATTAGTGCTGAAATATGTTTATAATAATCATATACTTAAGTAGCATATAAAAATAAATAAAAAACGACAATGGAAAAAGATTTGAATGACATCAGTAAATGCCCGTTTCATAACGGAACAATGAAGAAGAGTGTAGCAGGCGGAGGAACTCAGAATTCAGATTGGTGGCCGGATCAGCTTAGAGTAGATCTTCTGCGTCAGCATTCTTCCCTTTCAGATCCTATGGATAAGGATTTCGATTATGCCAAAGCATTTGAAAGCCTTGATCTGGAAGCTGTAAAAAGAGACCTTCATGCATTGATGACAGACTCTCAGGATTGGTGGCCGGCAGACTTTGGTCATTATGGTCCTCTGTTTATCCGTATGGCCTGGCATAGTGCCGGAACATACCGTGTAGGTGACGGAAGAGGTGGAGCAGGAGCCGGGCAACAACGTTTCGCACCATTAAACAGCTGGCCTGATAACGTAAGCCTTGATAAAGCAAGAAGGTTACTATGGCCTATCAAACAAAAATATGGAAGAAACATTTCATGGGCAGACCTTTTAATCCTTACAGGAAATATCGCTCTTGAATCAATGGGCTTCAAAACATTCGGATTTGCCGGAGGACGTGCAGACGTCTGGGAACCGGATGCTGATATCTATTGGGGATCCGAGAAAACCTGGCTGGGAGGTGACTTACGTTATGCTCACGGCTCAGAAGGAGTTGTAGAAGGACAATCAGCAGTGCTTCCTACCGATGATAATGCGGATGGTGATATTCATTCAAGAAATCTTGAAAATCCATTGGCTGCCGTACAGATGGGACTTATTTATGTAAACCCTGAAGGTCCGGACGGAAATCCAGATCCTGTTGCTGCCGCTAAAGATATCCGTGATACTTTCGGGCGTATGGCCATGAATGATGAAGAAACCGTAGCATTAATTGCCGGAGGACATACTTTTGGTAAAACCCACGGAGCTGGCCCTGCAGATCATGTAGGCAAAGAACCTGAAGCTGCTGGAATTGAACAGCAGGGACTTGGATGGGCAAGCACTTATAAATCAGGAAGCGGAAAAGATGCTATTTCCAGCGGTCTTGAAGTAACCTGGACAGAAACTCCGACTCAGTGGAGTAATTATTTCTTTAAGAACCTTTTCGAAAATGAATGGGAACTAACAAAAAGCCCTGCCGGAGCTCACCAATGGGTAGCTAAAGATGGAGCAGATATTATTCCTGATGCATTTGACTCTTCCAAAAAGCATAAACCAACCATGCTTACCACAGACCTTTCGTTGAGATTGGATCCTGTTTACGAAAAAATTTCAAGACATTTTTATGAAAACCCTGATGTGTTTGCTGATGCTTTTTCAAGAGCATGGTTTAAGCTGACACACAGAGATATGGGACCACGTGCCCGTTATTTAGGTCCTGATGTTCCGCAGGAAGAACTGATCTGGCAGGATCCTATTCCTGAAGTGAATCATGAATTGGTTGATGGAAATGATGCAGAAGCATTGAAATCAAAAGTATTAAACTCAGGATTAAGCAATGCCGAACTGATCTCTACAGCCTGGGCTTCTGCTTCTACTTTCAGAGGAAGTGATAAACGTGGTGGGGCCAACGGAGCCAGAATCAGACTGGAGCCTCAAAGAAACTGGGAAGTAAACAATCCTTCACAGCTGAATAAAGTACTAAACGTACTGGAAGGCATTCAGAGAGAATTCAACGATTCTCAGAACGGAGGTAAAAAAATATCATTGGCAGACTTAATGGTACTGGCAGGAAATGCTGCTGTTGAGGTTGCTGCAAGAAATGCTGGTCAGGAGGTGAAAGTTCCTTTTGCTCCGGGAAGAATGGATGCTTCTCAGGAACAGACGGATGTAGAATCTATGGGTTACCTTGAGCCTGCTGCTGACGGATTCCGTAATTATCTGAAAAGAAAATACACGGTTTCTACAGAATCTTTATTGATTGATAAAGCACAGCTTTTAACCCTTACTGCCCCTGAACTGACTGTACTGATAGGAGGTATGCGTGCTTTGGATACGAACTTTGACGGTTCAAAACATGGCGTATTCACCAGCCGTCCGGGAGTTCTTACCAATGATTTCTTTGTGAATCTTCTGGATATGGGAACGCAATGGAAAGCAATGTCAGATGACAGAGAACTGTATATGGGAACAGACCGTTCAACAGGTCAGCCAAAATGGACAGCAACACGTGCGGACCTTGTTTTCGGATCTAATTCTGAATTGAGAGCTATCGCTGAAGTATACGGAAGTGCTGATGCACAAGGTAAGTTTGTGAAAGACTTTGTGGCAGCGTGGACGAAGGTGATGAATCTGGATAGATTTGCTTTGGCTAAATAATGTATATATTAAAACAGCAGAAATGCTGTTTTCTTTTTTATAATGCATTGCAATATTAACAGTAAGAATAAATTCGATTATATTTTATTAAACATTTTATAAGCTATGAAGAACAATTATTTTTTTATTTTATTTTGTCTGGTACTTCAGATAACGGTATCCGGACAACAGTATAAAATGCCTGTCGCTTATATAGAGTCATTACAACCTTCACAGTCCGGATATGAAGCGGCAATGTGTAATGATGGTAATGAGAATACAATTTATCATTCTCTCTATAGCCTGAGTACAGCAATACCAGATCAATTGAATTTCAATTTTTCAAATCGTGTAAAAAGCATAAATAAACTAGTATATAAGCCCAGAACAACAGGTGCTAATGGAATCTGGACGAGTGTTAAGATTTCATATTCTACACAATCCAATCCTACGACTTTTATTGCTGCAACAGGGATTATTTCCTGGGCTGCTGATAATACGGCTAAAACAATAGATCTTCCTGTGGCAATTTCTTCTCCAGCTATCATTAGGGTTGATATTTTAGGTGCTAAAAATAATTTTTCCAGTTGTGCAGAGATGGAATTTTATTCTTCAGAACAAATGGATCCTGTTTTAACAGAATGTGCGCTTCCTACCAACGAATTTTCAATGCTTGCTGATATTGCTGTAGTTCCTCAAATAACAGGATCTTCTGCTTCCAGTTTTCAATCTGGAGAAAATATTGAAAAATCTTTTGATGGAGATGTAAATACTATTTATCATTCAAACTGGAATGGTACAGCTGCAAATTTTCCTATATCACTGGTTTATAAATTCAATGGACAGTCTGCAATAAATTATATAAGGTACACACCCAGACAAGATGGCGGAACAAATGGTTTTTTTGGAAACGTAAAAATCAGTTATAATACTGTTTCAGATCCTGGTTATGTTGATCTTACCACTTTGAATCTTAATCAAGCCGGTGCGATAAAAACAATATATTTCCCTGCTGCAATTACTCCATTGAATATTAAGATTGAGGTTCTGGATGGGAAAAATAATTTTGCAAGTTGTGCTGAAATGGAATTTTTTCAAAATAATCCAAATAGTTTTAATCCAGCTCTTTATTCTGATATATTTAATGACAGTATTTTTAGTACATTAAAACCTACTGTTACCCAGCAAGATATTGATGCTATTACTTCTTCATTTATCAAAGGTTTAGCCCAATGTCTTTTTAATAATACTTACAATAAAAAATATCGGGTTCAGATATCCACACCCTACAAAACTATTGGGTCAATTAATACACAATATAAAATCGGGAATTACAGTAGATATGAAAACCCTACCGGAATATTTTTTCAGCCTGATACCAAAGTTATTATTTTTGCGAAAGACATTACGAATACAAATGCAGTTTATCTAAGAATAAGAGATTTTGCAACAGAAGGATCTTCTCCAGAAAATACTTACGAACTGAAGAACGGACTCAATATTCTGTCCATTACGAATAAAGGACTTGGATACATATCATATTATACCAATGATGTAAATGCTGCTCCCATTACCTTAAATGTCACAGCAGGTATTGTTAATGGAATCTATAAAAAAGGAACTACTTCTACAGAATGTAAAGAAATGCTGACCAATGATGTTTATCCTAAAATTGATATTGAAGGCTACTATACAAAACTGGTCATAGATAAGACTCCTGTAAGCAATTTTCATTATTTTGATATACAACCCTTGATTGATAAATATGACATGATTACAAAATCAGAAAGAGAAATGATGGGGTTCTTCAAATTTAATACGAACTTTAAAAACAGACAGCTTGTTTATACAGAATCTATGGGAGGATGGTATGCCGGAGGTTCAGGAGTTCATTTGGATCTTACGTGGGGGGCTGAAGGCTCCGCATCGGCAACAGGACTTAGCCTTTGGGGAGTGGCGCACGAACTGGGACACATTAATCAGATAGAGCCTGGTCTAACCTGGGTAGGAACTACTGAAATTACCAATAATATTTATTCTTTATGGGCCAGTTATAACATATATACACCTTCAGGAACAAACAGATTTACCAATTTAGAAGGTGAGGTGGCTGATAAGACTGCTTTCCCTCAAGTTGAAGGCAACAGGTTTGGTGAATATATTATCCAGACACAAATCAACGGAAAAAGCTACGCTGATCAGTTTAGAACTGACTTTGTAAATCCTTTAGATAAGCATTTCAGAACATTGGTTCCATTTTGGCAGCTTGAGCTTTATTACCAATTGGCTGGTGCATCGAAAAACGCTCCCACACTTGCTTTCGACAAAAATATGTCTGATGAAGATATACCCTCTACACCTAACCCTGTTACTGGTATAGATTATGCACATTGGTATGCCAATGTAATCAAGAAAGTGTTAAATACTGATGAGTCTCAATTAACAAATGGGCAATTAGTAATGAATTTTGTGAAAAATACATGTGATGCGGTACAGGAAGATCTTACTGATTTCTTCACCATTACGGGCTTTCTGAAACCCATTGATGCCATGATTTCAGACTATTCAAATGCGCAGCTTACAATTACCCAAAGTATGATTGATGAAGTGAAAAGCTATGTATTAATGAAAGGCTATGCAAAACCGGTTTCTCCGGTATTAAATTACATTTCAGCGCACAGCGTTAATGCATATAAAAACCTGCAGCCTGTTACAGGAGTTACAGGAGTTGGTGCACAGGTTATTACAAATACAAAAGGAACGTTTTTACAGGTAGACAATTCTAAATGGAATAATGCAGTCGCCTTTGAAACATATGGCACAAATAATCAACTGATAAGTGTTTCTATTATAGGGACAGGAGATACAACATTGGCAAAAACATTTGTTGATTTTCCAGCTGCGGCAGAGAAAGTGTATGCGGTAGGATACAATGGACAAAAGATCCTTGTTTATCCTGCTGTTACTTTATCTTCATTAGAAGCTTTCTCAAATAAAATTGATTTTAGTATCTCTCCAAACCCATTGAAAAAAGGACAGAGAGTATACATACACCTAAAAGATTCAAAACAAAATTTAAATGCAGAAGTATATGATATGTCCGGGAAATTGATGATTTCTGCCAATGGAACTTTATCTGTAATACATAATAATATCAACAATAAGATCCAGAATCTTACAGCTGGTGTTTATATTATTTCAATCTCTGATGGACAAAATAGATATAGCTCAAAGCTTATTATTGAATAACTTTTTAGAGACAATTGTAATTTTTATAATAGTATTCATGAGCTGTACAAACTGTTTTATTTATTACAATTACTTTTAATTTTATTTCAGGGTCTGCCTTAAAAAATTACATATTCAATAAGAGAAAATAAAGATTAGAATAATGATTAGAAAAAGCATCTGTAAAAACAGATGCTTTTTTATGAGTGAAAAATAGAGTGTAAGTCTCTATTTCTTTGCCTGCAGAGACAGATTATCCATATAAACCGCCTGATGTACACCATTCAGCATAACTTTCAAACCTAAATGAGAGTCTTTTTTCAAAGAAACAGTAAATGTTTTTTTCTCACCTGTTATTTTGGAAGGTTTCGTGATTGAAACATAGGTTTTTACCTCTGAAGGGTTGTCTACTGAAAAAAGTTCTAAAGTAGTTTCTCCTCCATTATCAGAAAGATCAAGAGACAGCGTATAAGTTCCGGCTTTGATTTCCGGAGTTACCAGATACATATTTTCTCCAGGATTGCTCATTGAATAGAATACAATTCTTTTATCACTTGCATACAGCATCGCTTTCCCAGCCTGGGCAGTCCAGCATTTATTGATATCTTTCCAGGTATCAAAATTTTCTGCAAGAGCGGTTACGGGTTTACACTGCGCATTTGCTGTTAGAAACCCTCCTAAAACTGCTATTCCCGTAAGTACGATTTTTTTCATTTATTATTTTTATTTATAATGAGTAAAAATAATAAAAAAGACTGTACTGAATGCTATTGTTTTATGATTTAAGTTAGTTTTGAGATTGGATATATTGTTCAAACAATGAAATTTGAATAGAAAAATAGTATAAAACAGTAAGATAGTAATTTGATAAAGCAATTTTATAGAATGCAGGATTAATAATTCAGTTTAAGAATTAATGAAAATAAATTTTCTTACATAAAAACTTATTTAGTTCAAATAAAAAAGAGTGGATTGCAGTGATTTATTTCTTTTTTAAGCTATAGAAGGAAAATTTTTATAATTTTAGTTTATTATTTTATAATCTGAATGGAGTACATCAATAAAACAAACACTTTTTTTCTTTTAAAAACTGTAATTTATACCATTGGATTTCTATGCTTAATAACAACGTCAAGACTTTGGATAGGATCAAATGAAAATTGGAATCAGATGATAGAAAATGAATTTATTCCGGCATTAATAGTCCGAAGTATTTTTTTGACGGTGGCAGGATTACTATTTTTAGGGTTATCATTCATAATAAACAAGATCTACAAGAAAGAGAGCCGTTTTTCGACAGAATTGGTTGTTTTACTATTGTTTTCTTTCACGCTGAATGTAATAACGATGTTAGGCTTCATCTGACATAAAGCTATAATAAAAATGTGACTATTAAATAAAGTAAGCTGTACATAGAAAAATTTCCTAAATGTGGTAGGTATTTAAGCCTTATTGGCGTATAAATTGATACTACAAACTGAATTGAATTTTGATGACTAATGACTAGAACGACTATAACTCTGATTTTCTTTTTAAGTGGTTTTTTCTTTTTAAATGCACAGGAGAAGAAAGACTCACTTTATTATAAAATAGAAGAATTTTCGGATAAAAGAAAAGTTACCAAATTCATTCACCGCTTTATATTCCGTAGAGAGCCGGATTCTACATCCGTTAAGTCCAATACTGAAAAACTTTTGCAAAACACTTATAACAAAAAAATTATCAGAAATGTCAGGATAGAAACCATTGACCCTTTTGGCTATGGCTCTAAAGACAGTAAAGAAATAGGCAAGTGGTATGATTGGATAAAGGATCACCTTCATTCCAGTACAAGAAGATCGACAGTTAATAATTTTTTGCTTTTTGAAGAAGGAGAAGAATACAATGCTCAAAAGCTTTATGAATCTGAACGTTTGCTGAGAGCAATGCCTTTTATCAACAGAGTTAATATCAGTGTTTCAGACAGTACTTCCAGTAAAGATTCTATAGATGTTGTTGTAAAGGTTCTTGATTCCTGGAGTCTGAAGCCAAGAATCAGTTATTCCGGAAGTAAAATTGGTTTGGGAGTTACTGAAGAGAATGTACTGGGGCTGGGACATACTCTGGACTTCCTTTACAGAAACGATTCTAAAGAAAAGCAGGATTATCTTTTAGGAAGCTATACCACTTATAATCTTTTTGGGACTTATATCAATGCCCAGATTCTTGGGGAAAGGGATTTTTCGAGAAATGAAAGAATTAATTTCAGCCTTAGAAGAGACTTTTTCTCACCTTTAACGAAGTGGGCGGGAGGTTTTACTTTTGAATATTTTTTACGAAAAGTTTTACTTCCGATAGAAACGGATACCACTTTTCCTGAAGTTCAGATCAAAGTGTACAGTCAGGATTTATGGGGTGGTTATCAGATTCCTGTTTCCTCTGATCCTAGTGAAAAAGTATCCAGTAATATTGCCATCATAGGAAGATTCCAGAATTATCAGTACAAAGACAGCCCTGGAATTGATCAGTATAAATATTTCAGTTCTTACAACAGTTTTCTGATGTCTGTTGGGTTTATTCAGAGAAACTTTTCAGTTCAGAAGAATATTTTCCAGTATGATTTGCCGGAGGATGTTGCGTATGGTAATTCGTTAAACGTTATTGCCGGAGGCTTATCAAGAAATAAAGAAGTGAATCCGTATGTGGGAATTTCTGCATCTTACGGCCGTTTTACCAAATTGGGATATTTCACCGTGAAAGCACAGTTTGGAAGGTTTTTTAATGAAGACAGCCAGAACAGGGAATCTTTCCGCTTTGATGGAACTTATTTTACCAACTTGATGGACTGGAAATTTGCCAAAGCAAGACATTTCTTCTCTCCAACCCTAGCCTTGGGAAATCCGCAGCATAATTACTCTTATAAAGATAGGATAAACCTTTCTTCTGCAGACGAGTTTCCTGTTTATAATGCAGATTATATCGGAACCAAAAAAATAGTGTTAAGATATCAGCTCCAGTTGTTTATTAATAAAACATGGAAGAATTTCCATTTCAGTCCTTATTTAACTACCGCAGTGGGCTGGCTGGGAATGCCTGATGATAAACTACTGAAAACCAAAGCTAATACAAAAATCGGAATAGGTGTTTTAATCAATAATCCTTATCTGGTTTTCAACAGGATTCAGATTTCTTTCATGTATTATCCACGTGTTCCTTTTGATAATAATTCTGTTTTTGATTTTAACAGTAACAGAAATAATCTTTTACCTATGAACAGCTTTGCCACGGATGTTCCTCATTTTGTCAATTTTGGAAATTGATAAAGGAAAATTGGGTGCTTAGATATATGTAAACACATCGTTTTTCAAGCTATATATCAGGATTGTTTTTGATAGGATATTACCCATTTGGGTAATTGACTGGTTGTTATATAATCACAAAATTTGTGATGAAATACATTGTATGCTGTAAGGTATATTCAGATGCAGTTTAAAAAATCATAACAACCCCAAAACTAATCCCTATGAGACCATTGAATTTTCTTTTATTATTGACCACACTTTTTACTTCTGTTGGTATTTATGCAAACCCAACTGGTGAAACACCTTGTGTACCAAAAGCAATTCCTATCACAGATGCTGAAAAGTGGATTGCAATTTCGCCTATTTTACTCTTCCTGTTAATTACCTGTCTTGTCTTTTTTAAACTAAAAAAAGATAAAGTATCTTTAAAAGATCTTCTCCTGGATAAGGATGCAAATGTTCAGATGGAGGTAGAAAGAACAAAACAAAGAGTGGCTTTTTTAGCTGCTTCTACTGAAAGTCAGCAGGCAATGAAGGCCGCGGACGCAACAGCTAGCAACACTGAAGATCCCAATACCCCAAAACCTAATACCAGTGTAAGTCGTTTTCTTGCGTTTATAAGCGGGTTAGTGTCTGTAGGTCTGGCGTGTGTTCTCACCACCTTTGCCATCTGGAACTATTTTGATGTAAGTGATTTTCCCAAGCTGAATGATCTCATTGGTGTTTTACTCACATTGGGAATAGGAGTAGTGCCTTATGCATTCAATAAAATCACTACAGCTGCTAAATAGACATATTTTTATATCGAATTGTTTACTTCTGGCAGATTTTAATACAATAGAAACCTTCCTTGCTTTTGGCAGGGAAGGTTTTAATCAAAATGCAATAAACATTCTGAAAACTAAACTACTACATCTATTTTTACATTAATATTTCCACGCGTAGCTTTTGAATAAGGACATGTCGCATGGGCTGTTTCCACAACTTTTCTGGCTTCATCTATTGCAAGTCCCGGTAAAAGGATCTGTAAATGTGCCTGCAGGAAAAATCCATCATCATTGGTGGCCAAATCTACAGAGGTATTAACAGATACGTCTGGAGGAAGTGTAATTCCAAGCTTTGCAGAGCCTAATTGCATCGCTCCGATAAAACAGGCAGACCATCCTGCTGCTAATAGTTGTTCCGGATTTGTTCCGTTTCCCTTGGCTCCGGGAGGTGTCAGTTCAATATCAAGTTTGCCATCACTGCTTTTTGCTTCTCCGTTACGGCCCCCCGTTACGATGACATTACCAGAATATAACACTTTACTGATATTGACTACAGTTGTATTTTCTACTTCCTGAATGGTATTTAATTCCATATTTTTATTATTTAGATTAAACGATTTTGTTGATTGATCCTATGATTGTTAAAGTTTTTTTCTTAAATCTTTGAAAGCTGCTCTAAGCTCTTCAGTAAATACCTGTGGCTGTTCCCAGGCTGCAAAATGTCCGCCTTTTGAAGCTTTATGATAATAATATAAGGTAGGATAAGCTTGTTTTGACCAGCTTTCCGGAGCCTGATAAATTTCGTGAGGAAATACAGAAATAGCTACAGGAACCTTAATATCTTTTGTTTTCTGTGCCTCTGCACTGAAATTATTCTTGTTATTTTCCCAATAGAAGCGTGAAGAAGAAGCTCCGGTATTGGTAAGCCAGTAAAGGGTAATATCATCGAGGATGGCATCACGGCCAATTACATTTTCAGGATGAAGATCACTTTCACTCCATTCTGCAATTTTTTCGTAAAGGAATGCCGCTAAAGCTGTTGGAGAATCAGAAAGTAAATATCCTGTGGTCTGTGGTCTTGTAACCATCATTCCTCCATAGGCTGCATTTCTTCCAAAGAATGTACTCATGGCATGATAAGCTTTTGCTTCAGAAGCTGAAAGTCCGGCTGGCGCAGGATCATCTGCATTGATTGGCTTTACAAGTTCAGCAGGAATAGTAGCCGGCATGGTAAGATGAATTCCTAGAAGACCTGAAGGAGCCTGTTTGGCCAGAGCATCAGAGATGACGGAGCCATGATCACCACCTTCAGAAACATATTTTTTGTAGCCAAGTCTTTTCATCAAAACATCCCAGGCAAGGGCAACACGGTCAGGATTCCAACCCAGTTCAGTTGGTATTTCTGAAAAACCATATCCCGGAATGGCCGGTATAATTACATCAAAGGCATCGCTTGCCTTGCCACCGTATTTTACAGGATCAGTTAAAGGATCTATTGCATTGATAAACTCCAGCGGAGAACCCGGCCAGCCATGAGTAAGAATCACCGGCATTGCATTAGACTCCTTTGAACGAACATGGATAAACTGAATATCAAGTCCGTCAATATTGGTTACGAATTGTGGAAGAGCATTCAGCTTATTTTCCACTTTTCTCCAGTCGTATCCGTTGCCCCAATAAGTAATCAGTTCTTTTAATTGCTCAATCTGAATTCCCTGGGAAGCATCTTTCACTGTCTCTTTATCCGGGAAACGGGTTTCTGAGATCCGTTTTTTAAGATCATCCAGTTGAGATTGCGGAATACTGATGTGAAAAGGACGGATACTTGTGTCATTTTTTGATGATAGAGTAGTGGTCTTGTTGTTTTGTGCTTTAGAAATAGCAGGTGTACCTAAAGTAAAAGTTACTGCTAAAAGGATGGTTGAAATTGTTGTTTTCATTGCTTTATTATATTAGATTGTAGATATGTTTTTCTTTTTTGATGAGACAAAATTATGCTCCTGTAAACCTTTGAGAAATGAGTAATTTGTTCAAGTAGTCATATTTCACAGCGAAATAGACATTGCAGGAGGTGAACAGGAAAACAGTATCAATAGGAAGCAGATGGAAAGTAACGCTAAGAAAAGTGAGTGAGTGGTTGATCTCAAAAAAGGATAAAAAATAAGCTCCGTTCTTCTATAAAAACGGAGCTTATTTTGTGGATCTATTCTTTTGAAAATTATCCGTGAGCTTCTACAGATACATCATTCCATTCTTCCCATACTTTCAGACGTTGCTCGTAATTCTGTTTTACAAAAGGAAGTGCTACTTTTCCAAGTAATAAACGCAATGGAGGATTTTCAGTTTCTGCTAACTTTATCAGTGCCGGAGCTGTAGCTTCTACGTCTCCAAAAGAAGTTTCAGATTCTGAGAAAGCCTTTTTAACCCCATCGTAAACCGGATTGCTTTGCGTATTAATTCCTGTATGCCAGATATTGGAAGCATAGCCATTAGGTTCTACCAAAGTTACATTGATTCCAAATCCTTTTACTTCTGTTGCTAACGTTTCACTTAAACCTTCCAGTGCAAACTTAGACGCATTGTAAAGTCCCATGGTTGGTAAAGTAGCCAATCCTAGAATAGAAGAAACCTGAATGATATGACCACTTTTCTGATCTCTCATGATTGGAAGTACCGCCTGTGTAAGCCATAAAGTTCCAAAGAAATTCGTTTCAAACTGTGCTCTTGCTTCCTGTTCGTTGGTTTCTTCCACCGCACCTGTTAATGCATATCCTGCGTTATTGATCAGAATATCTATGCTGCCGAAGTGTTGGTGTACTTTCTGGACTACTGATAATGATTCCTCTCTTTTATCTACATCTAAGGTTAAAGGCAATACGGAATCTCCATATTTTTCTTTTAAATCGTTAAGTGTTTCTACATTTCTGGCTGTTGCAGCTACTTTGTATCCTTTTGCTAAAAAAGCTTCTGCCCATGTTTTGCCAAAGCCTTTTGATGCTCCTGTAATTAAAACTGTTTTTGACATTGTTTTGTTTTTAATTGATTGTTATGATTATACTTTTTAAAAAGTTTTGTTTTCAAGTTTAAGTGACCGATCGGTCATGTTTTGGGTAAAAAAATTTAGACACAATTTTCCTCAATTATTTTTTTAAGACTTTTCGTAATAACTCCCATTCTCTCATTGTTACCAGACATTCTTGCGATCAAATGTCCACCTTCAAGCATTGCAAAAAGAACCGTTGCAAAATCTGCAGAATTCCAGTCTGCTCTGAATTCTTTATTGGAAATTCCTTTTTCAATAATACCGGAAAGTAATTCCTGCCCCTGCTTGATAGCACGGTTTATTTTTTCCTTGACAACCGGATTGGTATCGTCGGCTTCCATTCCGAAATTTAACAAAGGACAGCCTCCGGTTACTGGAGGATGATTGGGATCACTGAAAAAATCAATATATGTGAATAACTGCTCTTTAGAAGTTTTGAATTTGCTTAAATTATTTAAAAGTCTTTCACTCAGTAATTTAAGGTTGTGATCAACAGCAGCACAGGCAAGTACTTCCTTGTTCTCAAAATGAACATACATACTGCCTTTTGACAATTTGGTGGCTTCCATAATATCACTCATAGAAGTAGCAGTGATCCCTTTTGTATTAAATATAGGGGCCGATTTTTCTATAATGAATTGTTTGGTTTCTTCACCTTTTGTCATGATAATATAAAATAACAATGCAAAGGTATGACCGATTGGTCACAAAAACAAATTTTTTATGTTTTTTTTATATTGAATTGTTTTAATATCAACTAAATCAGTTGTTTATTATCCTTCTTCAGGAAGACATTGAGGAATTTCTCCTATTTCATTCATGGTAAATCCTTCTTCAAAAAGTTTTCTTTTATGATTAATTCCCCAGTCTTTAAGAGCAAATATGATAGGATTTAAAGTTGAAGAATAAGGTTGAGGCTGATAAATGATTTTAACCGGATAATC
The DNA here is from genome assembly GCF_045865955.1 of Chryseobacterium sp. KCF3-3. Taxonomy (NCBI): domain Bacteria; kingdom Pseudomonadati; phylum Bacteroidota; class Flavobacteriia; order Flavobacteriales; family Weeksellaceae; genus Chryseobacterium; species Chryseobacterium sp. KCF3-3. Next base: position 5,092,856 of record NZ_AP035792.1, on the reverse strand, counting down.
ATCAATAACAGTTCTTTTGATAAGCTGATGCTGTTCAAGTTCTTTGAGTTCCTTAGCCAGAACCTTTGGAGTAATACCCGGTATACTGTCCTGTATATCAGTAAAGCGATCATTGCCTACAGATACAGATACAATGATGGCCAGCTTCCATTTGCCACTTAAAACGTCCAAAGCGTCCCTTACAGGCTTGATCGTTTCCAGGCAGCTTGATTTAATTTTTTTTACAGACATACGCTTATAAATTATTTCGCTTTCCTTTGGGAAAGTACTATACAAAGGAAAGTAAATCTGTGCTAAATTGCAACATCATTTTTAACGTATTTTCTTCTGAGACAGAATAGACCGTCTGAAGGAAATATTGTAATAATGAAAAGAATTCCGGCCGGTATTCTTCTGAGTTAAAAAGAGTCAATAATTAAAAAGAGACGAACAAAAAGAATGAAAAAAGTAATCTTAATTACAGGTTCAAGTACCGGTTTTGGTGCATTAATGGTAAAAACATTTAACAAAGAAGGTCATATCGTCATAGCTACGATGCGAAATACTACTGGAAGTAACGCAGAACATGCAAAAAATCTGAATACGCTGGAGAAGACAGAAGTAGTAGATATGGATATCACAGATGATCAGTCTGTAAAAAAAGCTGTTGCTTTAGTATATGAAAAGTATGGCAGAATTGATGTTTTGATTAATAATGCAGGAATATATGGAGCAGGAGTTCTTGAATCTTATTCAATACCACAGATCCAGAAGCTCTTTGATGTGAATGTTTGGGGAACATTGAGAGTGAATAATGAAGTTTTACCTATTATGAGAGCTGCAAAAGATGGTCTTATCATCACCATTTCCAGTCAGGTAGGCCGAATTTCACTTCCATTACAGTCTGCTTATAATTCTACAAAATTTGCATTGGAAGGCCTTATAGAAGGTTCGTATGAAGAGCTGATAGGGCAGGGAATAGAGTCCGTACTGCTTGAGCCGGGAGGATTCATGACGGAAATTATCGGTAAGGCACATGTTAATGGAGACCGTGAGGGCATTCAGGAATCTTATGGTACTGCGGTGGTGGATATCAGTCAGAAAATTCAGACCGTATTTGGTAAACTCTTTATGGAATCAGCTCCGGATCCACAAATCATTGCAGATGGAGCCCTTAAACTGGTCAATACAGAAAAAGGGAAAAGACCACTTCGTACACCACTAGATCCTCTTTCCAATGGAGTAGATAAAGAATACAATCTGATTACAGAACAGGTAAAACAAAAGTGGATAGAAGCTTATGGTTTATAAAATATAAGCTTAAATCATTGTAATCCATACATCCCATAGAAAAGGAAAAGTACTTATACATAGGTACTTTTCCTTTTGTATTTTGAAGATACAGAGAATAAATAAACGCTATTTATTGAAATTTAAATGAAGACAAGCTCAATTTAATTTCTAAATTTGCCCGAAATTGAATGCAATGCCCAACGGTAATCTGAATGTGCACACTTTGCGCGAACTTTATCAGCAACTGGGACTTCCTGTGGATTATCTGGAGGAAGAATCCGGGTTTACCATTCATTATCTGGAAGAAACATTCCAGGATTTGCCGTTTCGGTCAGAACCTTTTCGTCCTAACTACTTCAGTTTTTTGTTTATTAAAAGTGCATTTGGGCATTATACAATCGATGATCAGAGATTCGAAGTAACTTCAGATACAGTTTACTTTACCAACCCCGGCAATTACAGGATTTTCGAATGGGAAAAACTAAGACATACGTGTCTGATTACCTTCGGGGAAGGATTTTTGAAGGAATACGTGCATGAAGAGGTCTATAATGACTTCTCTTTTCTTTTATCAGAAGTAGTTTCACCCCGTGTTTTGACTCCTGACCAGTTTAGCCAGATTGAAGAATTATATGCTTTGATTCATAAAGAATATAAAGGACATTCATTATATAAAAACAAAATTATCGGTGCTCTTGTGATTGCGCTGCTGCTGAAAATTAAAGAATATTTCTTTCAGGACTATAATCCTATTTATGAAGGCAATCGCAGTTCACGGATTGTAAAAAACTTCAAACAAAATATTGAGCAGCATTTCAGAGATCTGATCAGTGGAAAGACCAATACCCAGTTCAGGGTTCAGGATTATGCGGATCTGCAGGCTCTCCATGTTAATTATTTATCAAGCGTTATCAGCAGCAAAACCGGAAAAACAATCACTTCATGGATTGCTGATAAAGCAATTACCGAAGCAAAAGTAATGCTTCAGGACGAAACCCTCAGCATCAAAGAAATTGCAGCCCGTTTAGGTTTTCTTGAAACATCCCATTTCAGCAATTACTTCAAAAAAAATACTTCAATCAGTCCTGCAGAATATAGAAAGCAGTACTTTGGAAAGCAATCTTAGAAATTTGCAACATCTCCTATCATTCTTGTACGTTACTGAGGAGCGTAATGTATCAACTTTGTCCTATCAAATTAACATTGATAAAAACAAAGTAATATGAGTACATTAAACAACAAAGTAATCCTTGTGACCGGAGCGTCAAGAGGAATCGGAGCTGAAATAGCTCAACAGTTAGCTTCAGCGGGAGCAAAAGTAATCGTTAACTACGCAGGCGGAAAAGATGCCGCAGAACAGGTTGTCGCTTCTATAAAAGATAAAGGAGGTGATGCTATTGCAATCCAGGCAGATGTAAGTAATTCAGAAGCTGTAAAGCAATTATTTGATCAGGCGATCAGCCATTATGGAAAAATCGATGTATTGGTTAATAATGCAGGAATCATGATTACCAAGCTGATCAAAGATACTACTGATGAAGACTTTTCACGCCAGTTCGACATCAATGTAAGAGGAACATTTAACACTTTAAGAGAAGCAGCAACTCAACTTGCTGACAACGGAAGTATTATTAATTTCTCTTCAACGACTACGAGAGTAATGATGCCAACGTATGGAACTTATGTAGCTACCAAAGGAGCTGTAGAACAGCTAACCCGAGTATTCGCTAAAGAAGTGGGCAGCAGAGGAATTAATGTCAACGCAATACTTCCGGGACCTACCAATACGGCATTATTTACTGACGGAAAGCCTCAGGAAGTAATAGACAGACTGGCTTCTTTAAATGCTTTTAACCGTCTGGGAGAACCAGCTGATATCGCCAAAATTGTTGTCTTTCTTGCAGGCGATGATGCCAAATGGATCAGTGGACAAACCATTGGAGCCAATGGTGCAATGGCGTAATATCAAAATTCTATTACAATTATGAAGACTTTACCAATAGCAGTTGCTTTCGGATTTTTCGGAGCGGTTGCCGTTACTGTTTCTTTTTCGATGCAGTGGCCTACATGGGTGATGTTTGTAGCATGGGTCAGTTTCTATATTTTCGGTAAAAAGATAGAAACCTCACTTTGGGCGCTTTTACAGATTATGTTGGGAATGATAATGGCGATTCTCATACAGATCACTGCAGGCGGATTGCATCAGTTGATTGGAGGATTAGGCTTTCCTTTGGCTGTTTTCCTGTACATCGGATCATTAGCCTACTTTGCGGGAACAAAAAAACTGAACAACATCCCTGCCTGGTTTCTGGGCTTAATCATTCTGTTCGGAGTTCATCCTCCATTAGAACCATTGCCTGTATTCAATTTATTAATACCCATCTTAGCAGGATTTGTATTTGCCTGGCTGAACAATAAGGTGGTTGAAATCCTCCATGAAAGACAGACATCAAAACCAGATATTCAATAATAACAATTACAATCATTATTAAAAATTAAAAAAATGAATTCATTACAAAATAAAGTAGCCATTATTACTGGCTCAGGAAGAGGTTTAGGGAAGGCTATTGCAGAACGTTATGCTGCTTTAGGGGCCAATGTCGTATTAAATTATTCACGTGATAAAGCATCCACAGATGAGGTAGAAAGCAATATCAAAGCCATGGGAAGAAAGGTTATTTCTATAAAGGCAGATGTGAGCAAAGTATCTGAAATACACTATCTTTTTGATGAAGCAAAAAAAGCTTTCGGGAAAATAGATATCGTTGTTGCCAATGCCGGAATTGAAATGGTGGAAACCCCTGTAACACAGTTTACAGAAGAACAGTTCGACAGACTTTTCTCTATCAATACCAAAGGTGCTTATTTTACCATGCAGCAGGCGGCTTTGAATGTAGAAGACAATGGACGCATCATTTATGTAGCATCCAGTACCACAGCTTTTCCTGTGCCGGGTATGGCAGTATATGGAGGAAGCAAAACCACTCCAAGGTATCTGGTAGATGTATTATCAAAAGAAATTGGACATCGTGGAGTAACGGTCAATACAATCATTCCTTTTGCGGTAGATCATTCAGGGATTTTTGCGGAAGAGGGAAGTTATCCTGAATTGAGAAAATCACTGATTGACAGTTGTCCCATGGGAAGGCTGGCAGAAGTAGAAGATGTTGCCAATATTGCAGAATTCTTTGCCAGTGATCTTTCTTCATTTGTGAACGGGCAGCATTTGCTGGTCAACGGTGGAGCTAATCAATAACATAATAGGATGAATATCTTAAAATCATTATGCATTATATTGATCATGACCTGCAGTCTGAGTGCCTGCGGACAACGATATAAAGGTCACCCACATAAAAAAATAAAGAGCATGGACACTTCAAAAATAAAAAACACTATCGTAAAACAGGCTGTAGAAGCTTTTCAGGCAAGTGATATTAAAAAATGGACTTCTCTTTTTGCTGAAGATGCTGTATTGCTGGACGACGGTAATCCCAGAAATCTGAAAGAATTTTCAACGCACGCCATCACTATTGAAAACTTTGTAAGCATTGATAAAGTTGAGGATAATGGAAACTCAGTTTATGGAGCATTTCATAGTGATGAATACGGTGATTTTAAAACGTATTTTAAATTTCACTTTAACAGAGAAGGGAAAATCAATAAGCTTGAGATAGGACAGGCAGATTATTAATAGCTGAATTATAAAACAGAAACTCTCAATTACTGCGAGTTTCTGCTGTTTTTGATGGTCCTGGTTATATTCTTGAGGTGCATTTAATAGTTGATATCCCTTTTTTAATCCTACATTTGCTGGGGTAAAAGGAACTATGAAGAAACTGGAGATTAAGAAAAATATTCAGAAACTGGAAGATAAAAATCTATCTTTCCGGGTTTTTGATTTGAATAAAGACCATTTGGCCCAATATGCAAAACCCCACAAAAAAGACCATTTTTGTATTTTTATTGTAGAACAGGGAAAACTTCAGGTTTGTATTGAAGATAAAATGCATTGGATGAAAGCTGGGAAAATCTCTGTGATATTTCCGGAACAGGTACACTTTGTGGCAGATTCCGGCGAAGATCTTATCGGCAAGATTATTTTGTTTGAAGAAATATTGTTTTGTTCCGATATTCTGAAAAATGAACTGAGTACCTATAATGTTAATCTTTCTACACACCTGAACTGTACGATACTTTCACGTGAAGACTTTGAACAGAGCTTACACAACATTTCAATCATTAAAGAGATTTACGAACAGCCAACCCTTATCAAGAAAGAACAGGCCAGATTTTATATTAAAATTATTCTACTTGGGCTTATTGAATCTATTCACGGGCTGCATCCTGTTTTACATGAAAAAACAGCAGATCAACCCATGTATGTAAGATTTAAAAAGCTGTTGAATGAACATTATAAACAACACAGAACTGTTCAGTATTATGCAGAAGAATTGGCTATGACCACCAAAAAATTAAACGCTATCACCAAAAAGCATTGTGGAGAGACGGCTATTCAGGCCATACATAATCGTATTTTAACGGAAATTAAACGTCAGCTGATGTTTTCAGACCTTTCCCATAAGGAAATTGCTTTCGATTTAGGTTTTAATTCGCCTTCTGCCCTCAATAAATTTGTAAAAGCAAAACTCAAAGAAACACCCACCGAACTCCAACAGGAACTGGCGCAAATGTATAACGCATAGTCTCGTTTGTATAACAGGGCTTGTGAAGGCTTGTCTAATTTTGTATCATTAAAATCAGATAAGAAAAATGAGCAAATTATTTATTGCAGGCGAAGTCTTCCATGGTGCGGGAAGTCTTGATGAATTAAAAAATATCAAAGGAAAAAAAGCTGTTATTGTAACAGGAGGAAGTTCCATGAGAAAAAGCGGAACTCTTGATAAAGCCATTGCTTACCTTAATGAAGCCGGAATTGAAACACAGATTTTCGAAGGAGTAGAAGAAGACCCTTCATCAGCAACCTGTCTGAAAGGTGCAGAAGTAATGAATACTTTTCAACCAGATTGGATTATTGGTTTAGGAGGATGTTCCGCCATTGATGCTGCGAAAATCATGTGGGTGTTTTACGAATATCCTGAGGTGGAATTTGATGCTTTGATTAAACCTTTCACAGTTCCGGTTTTGAGAAATAAAGCTAAATTTATTGCCATTCCTTCTACCAGTGGTACAGGAACTGAAACTACCGGGCTGGCAGTGATTACTGATAGAGAAAAAGGGGTAAAATATCCTGTGGTTTCCTACGAATTGACACCGGATATTGCTATTATCGACGGAGAAATCTGTGCTTCAATGCCAGCACATGTAACTTCCAATACAGGGCTTGATGCTCTGACACATTGTGTAGAGGCTTATGTTTCCAATATTGATAACAATATCGCAGATGCTTTATCTAAAGGTGGTTTAGAGATTGTTTTTGATAATCTTAAAGAAGCGGTAGAAAACCCAAATAATATCCAGGCTCGCCAGAATATGCATGATGCCTCATTTATGGCTGGTTTAGCCTTCAACAATGCATGGTTGGGTATTGTTCACTCTCTTTCTCATCAGGTAGGAGCGTTATATGGAATTCCTCATGGTGCATCAAATGCTATTTTCCTTCCGAATGTCATCCGTTATAATGCTGTGGCTACAGAACGTTATCCTGATCTGGCAAGAGTAATAGGTAAAGAAACTACAGAAGAATTGGCTCAGGCTATTGAAACTTTACGTTCTGAAGTCAACAATCAGTCAGCGATCAAAGACTTCGGAATCTCAAGGGAAGATTGGGATAAAAATCTTGATTATATTGCCAGCAATGCTTTGGCAGATCCTTGTACAGGGTTCAATCCAAGAGTACCTGTTTTGGAGGAACTGAAAGCAATTTACAATGCATGCTATGAAGGTGTTGTATATACAGAAGAGATAGTTGCAGGGTAGTCCTGGTCATCTGATCATCTGATGATACAATAAAAAAAGAGAACTCATTTGAGTTCTCTTTTCGCAGTTATTTAACCATAATCTTAATACTTTCTCTATGATCGTTTTCATAAAGAATACTGATCATATAAGCACCTTTACTATAAGTTGAAAAATCTAATTTTATATCATAAGCGTCAAGGTTTTTCCAGTCAAAAAGCTTTCTTTGAGCCATATCATAAACCATAATGTCCTTTATTTTCTGTTTACTTTTAAGGTAACAGAAATCTTTCACAGGATTAGGGTAAAATGTAAGCTCAGGCTGTACATTCATATCCGCAGTTCCCAGAGAACCAATAGTAATTGTTTTACTGAAAGTTTCCGCACAGGAATTTCTGATGACAGTAAGCGAGACAGTATAAGTTCCTGGCGCAGTATATTGATGAACAGGGTTCAAGGAAGAATCTGTGGTTCCATCTCCAAAATTCCAGGATTGCGAAGTGTAATTGGCGGAATGATTGGTGAAATTAACAGTCGTCCCATTAATTCCAGCAATAAAATCCGAATGAAGATGAAACACATTGCTGTTCCATTGTGCCGTATTATTAAAGAAAACCTGATCTGCTATGTTCTGAAAATTTTCAGCAGTGTTTTGAGTAAGTCCGTTATAAAAAGTAGAAGGGAATACATGATCCTGAAAAATCGCAGAATACATAGAAGCTGCAACAAGGTAACTTCCTTTGGGTCCTGGATGAATATCATTATAAGATCCGTGAAGAGCCAGATCCTGATTAGAACTGTAATATTGTCTTGCAGATTCTCCGGCAGGAACCATTTCTACTTGCATCAGGTTAGACATCTTCGTAATGGAATCCTTTATTTTCTGCTGAAAAGTGAAATAGGTATTGTATTCATTCGCAGAGGGTACTCCATAGGGAATTTCATACAGAAATATCTTGGAACAAGGACTGTATTTACGAATGGAATCTCTGATCTTGCGGCCTCGTTCAGCCGTTACTGTAACAGGATAAGAATGGCCTGCAGATTCACCTGTTCCGGGTTGCATAATGACATATTTATAGTTTTTAGATCTTATTTTTTGATACAATGAAGGATCATCCACATGATTTACAAATCCGGTTCCGCCCGGAGTATGTGTCGTTATGGAAACATTTTTACCTTTTGAAGCTGCAATATTTTTAAAGATTTCAGGCATGTCATTAAAATACGTCACACTGTTTCCGATAAACAGAACTTCATCGGATTGGCAGAATGATAAGACTGAAAAACCAGTGCATATCAGAAAAAGTAGTTTTTTTATCATAATAGTATGTTTTTTTGAGAGTTATTTTAAAAAAGGTACCTGCAGAAAACCACTTCTAATGCAGGTACACAATACAAACGATGATTAAAAAATGTTTTTTTATCAATATAAGGCTATATTCTTTTCTTGATCTGTTTTTATTATAAAATTTTTGAAAAGTACCTGCAGAAAGCCCAATCTATACTGCAGGTACAGTATTTAAAAAAATTAAAAAATGTGTTTAATGAAGTAATAATATATATTTATGATGTATCTTGATTTATAATGAGTGGCTGATTGGGCTGTACTGTTTTAAAAAATGTTGAAAAAAGTACCTGCAGGCATCACGAATAACCTTACAGGTACACGGTACTAATTATTAACTATTTCTTGATTAATTTCGTATTGTAAGTAGTCTTGTCATCCTTTACAGTGATCACATACATTCCTTTAATCAATGCAGCAACATTGATTCTCTGGCCCTCCAATTTCCCTTCCTGAACAAGTCTTCCGTCTGCGCTGTAGATTTTGTAATCTGCTTTCCCTTTAAGGTTTTTCACTTCTACAAATGTATCCGCAGGATTAGGGTAGATTTCAAGATCAGATGATGACTGAACAGATTCTTTAACCCCAAGTGCAGCATTGATCTTTACAGAGAAATCCCATACTGAACCACTAGAATAAACACCTCCTCCGTTCACATTTACGAAAGGGCTTGCACATGCATCAGCTGAAGCATTGAAAAAACCACTGGCTACTCTCATTCTTAATGTTTTGTCTCCATTGTAAGCATTAGCCGGAACAGCAAAAGCAAAGTTACTCTGATGCCTTTTGTTGGCATTAGGAATTGCTCCGTTGATTCCTATTCTTTCGGTGTTTTCAAATACCCCATTTCTGTTATAATCAATCCAGACTTGTATCCAATCCTGATAGTTACCTCCTGCGCGGTTGGCATAAACAACATAATTCAAATTATACTGAGCTCCCTGAGTAAGCTGGATCAGTTTGGCAGGATCTTCCGAATAATCTTTATACGCATGCTGAACAGTGGTTCCATTAGCTGTTACATCTACATTAGCTACAGTTACTCTTAGAATTCCACTGAAATTATCAGAATTAAGTGTATTTCCTCCCGTAGTCATCAGACAGTAGTCATATCCGGTACGTAATCCTTTTGTTTTGAAAGTAGAAACAGGAGAGAATGCTCCTGCAACATTATTGATAACTGACGCAACACGAACTTCGTATGATGTTTCATCTTCCAGATTATTCAATAATACAGAATTTACTGTACTGGAAGCGTTAGACCAGTTTGCAGTTCCCACTTTTCTGTAATTTACAGAATAGGTTGCTCCCGGTACATGATTCCAGGAAATAGTTGCTGAGGTTTTAAGTATATCATTTTCAAAGGCAGCAATTCCTGTTGGAGGATTGTTTAAAGCAGCAGGAGCAGTTCCTACAGCCAGAGTAGGAGATACCGCATAAAATATATTTCCGACTGCTGAAATTCTCAGTTTAATATTTCCCTGTAATGCAGCAGGCATCTGTATATCAAAACTACCGTCGTTAGGCGTTGAAGCAATTAGTTCTGTCCATGCAGAGCCATTAACAAGATCGGTTGTATATTCAATCTTTACATTGGCAACATTATAAGGAGCCTGATTGGTATTGGCAACATCCCATAGAATAGTGTTGGAAGCATTATTATACAGAGCAGAAGAAGCATTGAATCCTTTGAACTTGAAAGGTCCGTCATTTCCAACTGTAACTGTGTTTTCTGCTGAAATAGTCAATGGTCGGTTTGCATTGTTATCACGAACAGATACAGCGTAATGTAAAACTCTTGGGATATATGAAACGGTTTCCCAGGTTTCTTTATTGGTTAATTTGCCGCTCATCACAATAGGAAGGCTTGGAAAATATCTTCTGCCAGAGGCAACCGCTGAAAAAGAACGGGTAAGAGATCCCTCAGGATTAAAGCCCCAGCCACTGTCTCCTGAAATAGAGTTTGTAGATCCAACGCTGTCATATTGCTCCCAGTTATAGGTTAGCTGATCTCCATTAGCATCTACAGCATTGGCATCCAGATAGTAGGCTGTTCCTTTAGGAATATGATAAGAAACAAGAGGAGTGATGGCAGGAGCATTATTGTTAGCGATATTTTCAGCTGCTCCACATCCCACTTTAGCTTCAAGATTTGTAAGGATTTGATTGATAGATGAGTAATGGAAATAAGCATCACTGTTCATCTGTACGTTGTTGGCAGTGATTCCGGCATAGGCCATAATAGTTGTTCCTCCTCCTGGTTCTACATTCACACCTGAGCCCTCTGTAACAGTAGAGAAGGTATGGTTTCCTCCAAGCTGATGCCCCATTTCATGAGCTACGTAATCAATATCAAATGTGTCTCCCACAGGATTCTGATTTTGTGTAAACGCAGAACCTTTACCCAATGGTTCTGCTACGGTTGGGTTGGTACATATACAGCCTATACAGCCTGCATTTCCATTTCCACCAGCTGCATTAAAGACGTGTCCGATGTCATAATTGGCATTACCTACCTGGGCAGTTAAGGTTTGTTGCAGCTGGCCATTTAAATCATCTGTATAAGGATCATTAGCAGCATCTGCATAGATGATAGCAGGGAAATTTTGGATGTTCAAATGGATGGCAAATTCTTTTTCAAAAACACCATTGACACGGGTCATAGTAGCATTCATCTGGGCAAGAGCTCCGGCAGCCCCTCCAAAAAGTGTTGTGTATTCTCCTGTTGCAGACAGAGCAAGTCTATAGGTTCTGTACATGGATGCAGCAGGCCTTCCGGTAATATTGATTCCTGGAAGTTTGTTTTTTCCGCTCTTTTTTAAAGATGTAATATCCAGTTCTTTTTTTCCTTCCATCCCACAGCTAAAACCATGTTCAGAATCTGTTCTCTGAGTTTTATAGAATACTCCGTAAGTCTTTTTATCTGTTGTGATAGGTTCTATAAACTGAAAAATTCCATCTTTAATGATCATGGACTGCATGTCCGTAGGTGAAGTACTGAATCTTACATATTTGGAAGGATCATCAATTCCTACTCCTACATAGGACCCCAATCCATATTTTTCAGCCAGTGATTTTTCCATTACAGGATTGCTGTACACGGCAAACTTTTCAATAGTTCCTTCTGCAGTTGGCAGCTGGATGGTAACTGCTTTTGCATTAGCTCCGGTTTCTTCAGCATTTTTTAATAACTGTATCAATGCGTTAATATCAGTTTTGTAAGCAAACTTGATTTTAACCTCTCTTCTGATATCAGATGTTTTCTGTGAAGATGGTTCCCATCTTTGAGCATTGGAAAGACAGAAACCTGATATCAAAAATAATGATAATAGAGTTTTTCTCATTTTAAAAATTAGGTATTTAATAGTGGTATTCGAAAAATGAATATAAAATTCGAGTATTCAAAAGTAATTGCTAATTTTGTAATTCAAACGATGTTTGCTTGCGGTTTTGTCATGTGTAGTATGTAATACGTATGTATTTTAAGCAAATCGGTAATAACGTAGTGTTAATATTGTATTAATAGTTTGATAGAGTTATGGTAAAAAAGCTGACTATTTTCTTCTTTTTGATTTCTTCTTTTTTTTATTCACAGCATACGGAAGAAGAACTAAAGAATATTCTTTTTGATATCAATTTTTCTACTGCTGGACCTAAAGAAATAAAAAAAATTGATAGCCTTATTGAGATATGCAAAAAAAACTCTTATAATGATTGTGTTGCATTAGGATATCTCAAGATTGCTAATATCTATAATAGGAATAGTGATATGAAGAGGTCTTTTTATTATACTGATAAGGTGGAAAAAGAAAACCTCATTAATTCCCACACTGACTTCGAAGTTATATTTTATCTTCATTTACAGAGATCTTTATTATATCAGAAATTGGGTGAAAGAATTACTGCCCTAAAACAATTGGATGAAATCTATGATGAGACTATAAAAAAAGATAATGCTTATTTTATTTATCTGATCAATTGGCAATACGCCGGCATATATAATGAAATAAATAAGAAGGAACTGGCGTTAAAATATTATAAGAAAGCTTATGTATATTCCAAAATATATAGAGAAAATAAAGGAAATCGTTATAGAATTGATAAAAATAGGTTGAGTAATAGTTACAAAACTTCTGCTTATCTGGGAGGAATGTATGTGGAATTAAATAAAACAGACTCTGCAAAAATTTATATTGATGAAGCCCTTCAGAATGAAAAAAAGATAGACGAAATAGGCATTAGATATATTACCTCTTTGTATGCTGCAAAGTATTTTAAATCCATTAAAGATTATTCCAAGACTCAATATTATCTATGGAAATGCAAAAATATTGCTCACAATTATTATAAAAGTGAAAATTATCAGATCGCTGTTGCAGAAGAACTTAAGTCACTGTATGAGGGCCTGGGACAAAAAGACAGTATTAGCTACTATTCTAATTGGCTGTTGGAAATAAAATCTTTAAACCGGGAACAAAACCAAACATTGAATGATTCTGTGGATAAGCAGAATGAATTAGAAAATAAAAATCAAAAAAAACAGACCAATGAACTTTTTTTCATATTATCAGCCAGTGTGATAGTATGTATTTTTTTCATATTTCTTTTTCTCTATTACTACAAGAAGCATAAAAGTAAGAATTTGGATAAAATTGATATACCTCATCAATTGCCTGTTGAGGAGAGCCTCTTTAAGGAAATTATACAGCTTGCTAAAGAAAATAATTCTGAATTTTTACCCCGTTTCAATGAATATTGTCCCCGTTTTTCAGAAGAATTGCTGAAAATTTCTCCTTTAAAGATGTCAGAAATAAGGTTCTGTGCTTACATCTACCTGAATTTTTCTACCAAAGAAATTGCAGACTATACATTTACTTCAGTAAGAACTGTACAGACCAAAAAATATAATTTAAGAAAAAAGCTCAATATTCCTACTGATATGGATATCTATGTATGGTTTTCAAAATTATTGAAATAGCATATGTAAATATCAATAAAAAAACAGAAGCTATGTCATATATGAAATAGCCTCTGTGCAAGTATAATGTGTTTTGAACTTTCCAGTTTAAAAGTGCCTGCAGAAAATAACACAAACCTGCAGGCAGAAGATATCCTAAATATTAAAAACTATTTTCTGATTCTGAAAAAAGTGCTATTTCTTAATTGTTTTAATCGTTTTTGTAGTTCCGTCTGTCATTTTTAAAGTAACAAGATATAATCCCGTTTTTAAATCATTCAGATACAACTGAGATGAAGGTTTTTCAATTGTTTTAACCAACTTTCCTAAAGCATCAATAACTGTAATTGATTTGACTTTTGAGATGTCTGAAATATTCAGAACATCATTAAAAGGATTAGGTGATACGGTTATGTCTTTTTTGTTATTCAAAGTTTCATGAGTAGCCAAGATTGTATTATCATAGGCGGAAACCTGAAATTCTCCATTACCTGTAAACGAACTATATTTCCAAACACTCACATATAAAATGGCTCCGGGAGTTTGACCGTTTAATGTGATCTTTGAAAAAAAATCTTCCCCATCATCATCGTCACAAGCAATTTCTGTTAAAGAATTACAGTCTCCGCTATAAACAGTAAGTACGGAATCATCAAATGGCGAATTTGAAACTGACAGGGTTTCTAAGGTTAAATTTCCGCTAGCCGGAACTGCTACTTTAAACCAGACATTTTCTACTGCGTCCGAATTGCAAACAGGTAATGCATTGTCTGTAGTGGCGCCCGTATTACTGGAAGTAATTGCTCCTGAAGTAAAATCTGTTCCAACAGTCATTTGGGCGGCTCCGGAGCAGTTGTCATTCTGTGCTTTTGCCAATATTGTCATAAACAGAAATAAGTGAAGTAGTAAATTTTTCATATTCATATTAAAGTGTTTTAATGTTTTTTGAATGTTATTTATTTTCGGGATTGTATTTAAATATTGAAATAATTTTCGGTCAAAAATAATTGTTAATTATGTATCATAAGTGATTGATAATTGTGTTTTGTGTATGTTGTGTATGTGATACGTATGTATTTTGTTTATAATTGTTTTGTTATAGTATTAATATTGCATGAAATAGTATGTGGTAATTATGTTAAAAAAACTAAGCTTTGTGCTTTTTTTAATTTCTTCTCTTTTTTATGCACAACAAACTGAAGAAGAGCTCAAGAATATTCTCTATGATATTGAATTTTGTACCTCCGGTTCAAAAGAAATAGTGAAAATTGAAAATATTATTACCATCTGCCGAATGAATTCCTACCAGGATTGTATTGCATTAGGATATCTTAAAATGGCCAATATTTATAATAAAAATGGTGATGTTAAAAAAGCATTTTATTATATCGATAAAGTAGAAAAAGAGAATTTAATCAATGAAAAAAAAGATTTTGAAATTGTTTTATACTTTAATCTGATAAAATCTATGCTTTATTATGGGGTGGGAGAAAGGGTCAAAGCCTTACAGCAAATGGATGAGGTGTATGAAAAAATCATGGAGCAGAAAAATGCGTATTATACCTATCTGATCAATTGGCAGTATGCAGGTTTTTATAATGAAATGGGTAAGACCGAAAAGGCATTAAAGAAGATTAAAATTGCCTATCAATATTCCAAAATATACAGAGAAAATAAAAATAATCAATATAAAATACATAAAACCCAATTAGCCTGGAGTTATAAGGCTACTCCTTATTTGGCAGCAGTGTATGTTGATTTGGGCAAGTTTGATTCTGCAAAGATCTATGTGCAGGAATCATTGGCAGATTTAAAAAAAACAAATGATAAAGGTGTCTTATACTTTACCCTATTTCATGCTGCAAAATACTACAGAACAATAAAAGACTTTAAAAATGTACAGCATTACCTCTGGATCTGTAAAAAAATTGCCAATAACCACTTTAAGAATGAGGCTTATCGAAAACCTGTAGCTAATGAGCTGAAAAGCCTGTATGAAGAAATGAAAGAAAAAGATAGTGCAGCTTTCTATGTGAATGAACTTTTGAATATTCAAACTGCCGGAGAAAAGCAAAATGATGAGTTAAAAGATATCATAGATAAAAAAGAAGATATTGAAGATAAAAAAGAGAAGAAATTCTCACAAAGACTAGGATGGATATTATTGGGAAGCATTGTAATAGGTGTTTTGTTTATATTCCTTTTTGGGAATTATTATAGAAAATATAAAAGTAGAAATCCTGATACAATTGATATGCTTTATCTGACACCGGTACAGGAGTGCATTTTTAATGAGGTTATACAGCTTGCTAAAGAAAATAATGCTGAATTCTTAACCCGTTTCAATGAATATTCTCCCCGTTTTACTGAAGAGCTCCTGAAGGTTTCTCCTTTGAAAATCTCGGAAATAAGATTCAGTGCTTACATTTATCTTAATTTCTCTACCAAAGAAATTGCTGAATATACCCACACTTCAGTAAGAACTGTTCAAACCAAAAAATACAATCTGCGAAAAAAACTGGATATTCCGGGTAATATGGATATTTATGTCTGGTTTTCAAAACTATTGAAATAAAGATTACGAATATTGTGAAAAACAAAAGAGACTATTTCATTTCGAAATAGCCTCTGCTTTTAAATTAATTTCCGTCAAAACGGGCATTAATTTCTTATGGTTGAAATATGGATGTTTTTCTGTCCGTTGGAATCTATAAGCTCAATGTTACTGATCATATCATTATAGACCAGAGTTGTGGTATCATTAAACTGATATCCTTCAATAAAAACAGGTCTGTCTTTGGGCAGATTGTTCTGCTCATTCAGCATTTCCAGAGATAAACTATCGGGAAAACCTGCATTTTTTTTAAACTTGATTTCTATTAAACCGTTGTCAGCCAGATAATCAAACTTCTTTAAATGAGAAGGTAAATTAGCTTTGGTTTTAAAAATAATCGTCTTTTCAATGCTGTTTTTATAAAGATCAAACATACTGGAAGTTCCGATGACATTATTGTACACAGCAAACCTTATATTACTGTTTTTTTGAGCAAAAAGTACTGCGGAAAATAACATAAGGAAAATATATAATAGCTTTTTCATACTTAAAATAGAGGTTTAAAAGTTTGATTAATTTCTGTTTTTTACCATAATCCATCCCGTATATTTTATAGGAGTCTGTTTTCTGTTGGTCTCATTCCAGCCCATATCAAACCAGTAGTTTCCGGTAGATACTTTCTTGCCGCCAATGCTGCCATCCCATTGATAGCTGTTTAATTTGCCTCCTTCGTGAATTTTACTTCCGTATCGGTCATAAATACTGAATGTGAAATTAGGCTTCCCCGCCAAAGCAGAATAGTCCAGTACATCATTTATTCCATCACCATTAGGCGTAATGATATTAATAAGATTAGGAACTGTGATTTCTACCTCTACAGGAGTACAGTTATAACTGTCTTTTACATAAAAAGTATTGCTTCCTCGCGGAACATTGGTAAATACATTTTCATTCTGCCAGCTGATATTATCCATTGAATACTGATAAGGTGCTGTGCCTCCAATGACAGCCAGGGTAACTGAATTATTACTGATGTTAATGTCCGAAATAACAGGATTTTCTGATGGATAAACCTTTACGGTTTGTCTGGTAGTACATTCTCTGGTTTTCAGATCTACCCAATAAGTTCCTACTCCCACATTGCTGATGGATGGGGTTGTTG
This sequence comes from Chryseobacterium sp. KCF3-3, assembly GCF_045865955.1. Taxonomy (NCBI): domain Bacteria; kingdom Pseudomonadati; phylum Bacteroidota; class Flavobacteriia; order Flavobacteriales; family Weeksellaceae; genus Chryseobacterium; species Chryseobacterium sp. KCF3-3. The sequence goes on along the minus strand of NZ_AP035792.1, from coordinate 5,075,647 downwards.
CTCCCGTACTCCATAGATAAGAAGTATATCCGGGGCCGGCATCCAGTGTGGTGGTATTTTCCATACAGATAATTTTATCCTTTAGTACCTCTGAATAGGTAGGAGGGATAACGGTAAGCGTTACTTCTGCAATTCTGTAACATCCGTTGGCATTACTTACTTTAATATAAACCACTCCGTCTGGTGCGGTATAATTAGCTGGAGTCAGAATTTCATTGGTTCCGCTATTGGCATCAGCAGGAGAAGGATAATATTGTTTAATAGTTCCTGGCTGTACATTCACTCCTGCTGAGGTTAAATTAAATATGCCAAGGACAGGATTAGAAGGTTCAAAACATGATCTTAAGGCAGCATCTTTAACAATTGGACTTTCAGAAACCGTTAAGGTTAATGTGACCTGTTCACAATCTGTAAAGTCAGGATTGTTTCCACAAAACTTATAAACGATGGTGTCTGTACCCATATAACCGAAATTAGGAACATAAGTAATTACTCCTGCCGGATCAATGGTTGCTGTACCGTTTGCCGGAGGTGTAAGAATAGTTACTGTACTAGGAACATAGTTTTGAGTAGAATTGGTAAACTGAGGGACTATAGCCTGATAGCCTTCGCAGACAGTCATTGCTTTGGTAGACTCTTCAAGACATGTAAACACTTTGTAAACCGGAGTGATGGCCGGAGTACATGATCCTACTGCAATTTTTATGGTATAGTTTCCGGAAACCAGTGGTGTATACGTATTGGCGTTAGCTCCTGTAATTGGGTTTCCATTCAAATACCACTGATAGGTATCATAGCTGTCATCCACTTCCAAAACAATACCAGGAATACATTCTCCGGTCTGTTTGGTAATCAAAGGAATAGAAGAGAACCCGGCAAAATATCCTCCATATCCGGAAGTGCTGTATCCTCCGTTAATCCCTGCGGTTACAGCTTTATCCGAAATAACCGTTACATTTCCGGTGATAGAAGGGATGGCATACGTCACCCAGCTGTTATTACCTGTTAAAGGAAAAGGCCCTTCTGAAGCGAGAGGCTGAGCTCCGTTTACGGTTACATTGGCTCCGGCTTCAGTTAAAATATTGAGTTTTACTACAGTTCCGTTCGGGACAGTGCTTGTTGTTCCTGTTCCGGTTGGCATTTCGTTGATTTTTCCAATCTCGTCAATTTTTCGTGGTAAAAAACAGTTCAATGGCGGAATGTAGTTGTATCCACATGTAGCACTGCTGTTATTTACTGAAACCAATTGATACAGATAAACATTTTTTGAAGTCGTTATAAACATATTAAAATGTCCGGAATTTCCCTGCTGAACATAATTGTTTCCTGTGATCCTGTAAAAATCACCACTGTTGATCGTTGCAATAGGCGTAGTAGAACCATTAATGAATACCTGGGTATGGTCTTCCGTTCCAATAATGATACCTCCTTCCAGATCATCAGTGGAAGATCTGGTTCTTACCATGGCAAAAGTGCTTCCAAGCCTTTCTGTAGGGACAGATTGGTCAAGGATGGCATCAGAGCCCGATCCTGTATTATTTCCAAAATTTCCATTGACATTTCCGTTGGTAAGCGTAATGGGTTTGTCAGAAACAATTTTAGCTCCAATAAAAGCAGATTGGTTCTGGCCACCTGTTCCCGGTCCACCTGCAAAAATAAAAGACTGTCCTTTATTAAGAGTGATCGTCTGTGTATTAGTAGCTGGTGCTGCTCCAAAAAAGGTTATATTTCCATTCCAGGTTGCTGTCACTACAGTATTGTTTTCGGTTGCCAGTATTCCTGCTGTGAAGTTATAACCACTCAGTGATGATGTTGTAGGGGTTCCGGCCACATAAAATTCCTTTCCTATTCCAGCTTTTCCTTTACTTGTTATAATTTCTGCGTGCGTTGTGTTGCTTACTATTCTTAATGAACAGTAGAACGGCTTTGTCCCTTGTACATGTAACCCTTTAGTGATAACACTATAAGCGTCTGATGTAACATTGGCTGCGATAACGGCAATGGGTACAACAAAGGTTTGCGGGGCATTTTTGCTGATTGTGACAGTGCCAATCGGAGTATTGTTATTGTTAATTGTAACAACAAAAGGGGTGGCAGAGTCAGTAGAAAGGTATAATGCCTGTGTATAACTTGTAGAAGCATAATAAGGTGCAAACCAATGGTCTGTATCCCTTTGAGCCGAAATAGGAATGCCCATTAGGATAAATAATAAACTGAATATAATGTTTTTCATGAATTACAGAATTTTGATTCTAAAAATTGAAATTTCATTGACAAAAGAGATTAAGATTCTTTAATAAACTTCTTCTGAACGGTTATTCCTCCATCTTCTATCTCGATCATATACATTCCATGGATAAGATTGCTCACATCAATAGCATTGTTCAGGATGATTCCACTTGATATCAATCTTCCGGCAGCACTGTAAATTTTATATTGAGCTTTGAAACTTATATTTTTTACATACAACACGGAGCTTACCGGGTTGGGATAAATGTGGATATCTGCTTGATTAAGAGAATTTGGTACAGGTTGTTTTGAAATTCTGACCGTATAATCTTCCACCTCACCGTCTTTGAAATTCGTACAGTTCACAGGAATACCATCCTTCTGTAAAGCAACTCTCATGACTACATATTTATAATCTGTCATACTTATGAAGGCATTGTCAGGAACAGAGAAAGTAGTACTTGCTGTTGGGTTTCCATTAGGTCCGTCTGCCAGAATTCTTTCATTGATGTCAAATTCTCCGTTTCTGTTGAAATCGATCCAGACTGCAACACCAGCGTTAGTTCCTGAACTTAAAGTCTTATCAATAGTAATCTGATTACCTTTTGATCCCTGAATTAAATCAATAAACTTTAAAGGATTTCCTGTGAAATTTGAATAAGTAGAGGCAAGAGATTCATTAATCATTTCCTTATTACCATTAGGTTTCACAGTCACCTTTGAAATAAATTCTGTTGTAGAATTGGCTGCTGACATCGGGCAGTAGATGACGGTTGGAGTTGTGAAATAATACAGTTTTGTAAAATTTCCCGGTACTCCGTTACAGATATTGGCTACCTGCATTTCGTATTTAGTGAGTTCCAGCAAACCAGTGATGGTGTAGGTATTTGTAGGAACCACAACCTCTGTCCAGCTCGGAATACCTACTTTTCTGTACTTCAGTATATAAGTAGCTCCCGGAAAAGGATCCCATACAACTTCTGCCGTTGTTGGCATAATCTGAGTAATCATAAGCCCTGGAGGAGGAATTTCACATATTCTTTCTGTGGTAAATATTTTTGGGTTAGACCACGGATTGGCAGTTGTTTCTCCATTACAGATATTGGCTACCTGTACTTCATATGTTTTAAATGAATCAAGATTTGGAATCGTATATGAATTTGCCGGTGGTTGAGGGATCGTTGGTGTATTCCACGGGCCAGCGCCTACTTCCCGCCATCTTAAAATATAAGAGGCACTTGGAACAACCGGATTCCAGGTGATTAAGGCTGAGTTTGATGTTACATTACTTATCGTTACAAATGGTGGAGTAGGATCACATCTTGTTGTAAATGTTTTTATTGGTGTATAAACTCCGATTCCTGTGCTGCCACAAACTGCTGCAATTCTTACCTCATAAGTAGTAGCAGGAGTTAAAGCATTGATTGTTACAGGCGGGTTTCCTCCTAAAACAGACAGGTTTAAAGTGGTCCATGCAGAAACAGGTGTTGTAATGGGTCTGTATTCCAGAACAAACGCATTATTGTTGGCTGCAGCAGTCCAGTTTATATTGACAGAATTATGTGTGATATTGGTAAATACAGGATTTCCCGGTGTTGTATTATTACAAGGTCTTAATCTTACAGCATAATCTTCTACCTCTCCATTGGCTGCATCTGCACACATTACAGGAGCGCTGGTTCGTTTCAGTACTACTCTCATCGTAGTGGTTAGTGGGCCTGTATAAACTCCTGTTGCAGGAACATTAAAAGTTGCCGTTATTGGAGTTGTGGTGCTGGCAGCAGAAGTCATTACTTTTTCAGCATCTGTGAAAACTCCGTCTCTGTCCCAATCGATCCATGCATTTATAGCATCGGCATATTGTGTTCCTACCCAGCCTTTAGAAACAGCTAATTGATTTCCCTGAGAACCGATCTCCAGATTAATAAGAGTAGCTGGTGTCGTATAGCTGATGTAGTTCGTTTGAACTGAGGTGTTGTCTATTGCCGGGAAGTTAACAGGGGTAACTTTCACATTAGAAATATAATCGTTTGTTCCTGTTCCGGTCATGCTACAATATGTTAATGGTGGAGTTGTAAAACTTATACTTGGAGAAAATGCTCCCTGGTTTCCATTACAGATTGTGGCAATTTGTACCTGATATCCGGTCTGCTCGGTAAGTCCCGTTATGGTATAAAAGCTTTGTCCTGCAGGAAGAGTTTGTCCTGTTGCAGATGGAAGCCATGCTCCTGTACTTCCTTGTCTCCATCTGATAACATAAGTAGCATTAGCCGTAGGAATCCATGACACATACGCAGAATTATGAGTAAGGTTATTCACTGCAATAGTAGTAGGAGCAGCTGTAGTACAAGGCTGAAGATCAATGAACTTTACGTAATAATCTTCCACCTCTCCATTACTTGTTAAAGGTCCGCAGGCGTTGGCCGGAGTGAGAGAATATACAATGACACGCATTTTTACTTTACTTGTTCCCAGATAAGCATTTGCAGGAACATCAAAAGTAGCAGTAACAGGAGTTGTGCTGGAATAGCCAAGATTCATAATTCTTTCTCCACCAGCAGTGGTTGTTGGGTTGTTATCAAAAATACCATCACCGTTAAAATCTATCCATGCATTGGTAGAATAGGTTCCTGATATAATTGATCTTCCTACAGATAATGTATTGTTAACTGAATTTCTCAGGAGTGTAATGGTCTTTGTAGGATCTGTAGAATAATCTGTATATGTTGTTGGCCCTGAATTATTACTTGTTAAAGGTACATTGGTACCCATCATCGTAATGTTATTAATGTAACCGTTCGTAACTGTTGCTGGAGCAGCATTACAGTAGGTGAGTGCAGGTGTTGTAAAACTGATAGGGGTAGAAAATGTCCCTTGCGTTCCACAAATGGTTGCGATCTCTACCTCGTATTGAGTCTGCTCAGTTAAAGAGGTAAGCGTTACACTATTAGTAAAAGGAGTTGTTACATTAATCGTTTGCCATGTAAGGGAAGGAGGTATTCTGTATCTTACAACATAGGTGGCATTGGCTGTTGCAGTCCAGGTAACATTGGCTGAGGTAGCTGTAATATTATTTACGGCAATATTGGATGGAGGCGTATTTGTACAACTTGGTAACGTTGTACCTGTCAGTTGTAACCTCGGTAATACAGCATATCTGCTTGTTGCAGTAGGAAGATTTGCCGGATCCGGATTGGTAGTAGAATTGTAATAAATCATCCCACGGTTATTTCCTGCAGAATAACTTCCCCAGTTGGCGGTACATGATGTTCCTGTTGAATTTTCATCAACACCGATCACGACATTGCTGACACCATCCCATAAGAATGGTGTACTTAAAGGAATTTCAACCCACGTACCTGCTACCATTGTTGGTAAAGTTCCAGAATATACCTGTGTTAAAGATGGGGTAGGGATCCAGCTTGAAGTGGTTGCAAAATCTGCTTGTGAGGTGTTTCCCATATATACTACCCATTGATTATAATTAGCTTGGGTAGCTGCAGTTGTGGAAACAAAAAATCTGATGGCTGTTATATAATTATTCGTTCCGACAGCGGCTCCAATCTCTGTAGCCATATAAATCTGCTGGGAATAATTAAAGCCTGAGCAGGAATAAACAGGTAGAAAGGCATGAGTGGCAGTACCTCCACCAATTTGTCCTGGTGTAAAAGGATTACCTGCTACCCATTGTGATTTATCCGTTGCAGAACAGACAGATCTTATCCACCAGTAATAAGTAGCACCCGAAGTAAGAGAGCTGATATTAGCACTCGTTCCGGGATTGGGTGTGCCTGGTGTTGCGGCTGCAGGAGGAGTACTGTTTGTACTGTAGTAATATTCATATCCATTGGCTGGAGCTGGTGGCGGTGCAAGAGGAGCAGTCCAGTTCAGTGTTGCAGAAGTAGGTGCAATATTAGACGCAGACAAAGTAACAGGTTCAAAACATGTAGGAGCTTGTATTACCTGAACTTCATCTAACAATACATCATCATAAAAATCACCATTTCCGGCTACATCTTTATCAACGGTAAATTTTAACTGAATGGTTGATCCAACATAACTTGCTGCCAAAGGAACGCCAACAGTTCTCCATTCAGGAGAATTGGTGTCACCGGACCAGACTTGTACCCATCCGGAACCACTATTTACAGCAAGTTTCAGCTGATTGTTGTCGGCAGCAGGCACTGTGCCATTGAGTGCAGTCAAATGATCCTTAAACCATTCAAATTTGATATAAGGATTCGTTAATCCGGCTAAGTTGATTTGAGGGCTTATCAGTTCAACGGTGTGTTCCCCTGCATAAGGGGAAGATGCATCAACCCATGCAAAAGTTCCGGCAGGTTTACCTCCGTTTCCGGTGGCTCCATATCCGGCTGATCCGGAAAATTTCCATTTAACATTAGCGTTCGTTGAGGTTGAAGAAGGGTTCTGGCTGGTCCAGCATGCTGGTAGTGCACCACTGCTGAATGACTGTGAAAAAGGCACAGGAACGGGAGAACAGGTTTGCCCCCGGGCATGCGCAAAAATCATTAAAAATAAGATAACGGGTAGAATTTTTCTCATATAGTTTCATTTTAAATTAGAGTCTGTTATTCAATTTACTTAAGCGCTCTTTTGAAAAGTACACGTGCTTTTCTATGGGATTCGTTTCAGAAACTCATAGAAAAACTCTGTTTTCAATTCACAGAGACGATAAGTGGGTTAAAGCATATCACTGTACTTCCACATCACCTCTTTAACAAAAGTGATTAATGGATAAACAGGAAAAATAGTAGAATACTAAGCGAGTGGGAATAATTTCGGTTGCAGATGAGTGGGGTTTAATATTTTTTATGAAAAATTCACTTTACTGCGTATAAGTTGTTATAGTTTTTAATTTTTTTTGGTGTCTTTCATTTTTATATGGTTCTCTTTGATTAGTTTTTATTGTTATGGCTTGGGTAAAATTAATTTATTAAAAATTGAATGTTACTATACTTTCGTATAGTTTTTAAATCAAAGTTTGATGAATTAATAAGAGACTGATCCTCTAAAAATGCTTTCAAAACAGAAAAAATATAAGTTTCCTTTTAAAAATAATGATTTATATATATCTTTCTTTCATTCTTTTGCTTTTTTAATTTCCGTACAAAGTGGAAAAATATAATTTTCAAGGTATTAAAAATGTAATAAAATGAAGCTGTGTAGATTTTTTTATTATCAAAATAAATAATTTGTAGTTTTTAGTTTAATTATAATTAAGTTTTGATAGATTTTTTATTTAGCGTAATTATGAATATGTTTGCAAAAATCATCTAATAAAAAAATATATCTTCTTATCATGTCAAAAATATGAGTGATAAAAATAATTCATTGGTTGCCAAAAAGGCATCAGGTTTATCAAATTTTGAAAATAAGAGTGGATCAGACAAATATCTTAATGTACTAAAAGCGGTATCGGAAACCAGTCTGGGCTGTGTTTACATTGCAGATCTTAAAACAAAGAAATTAGAATTTGTTTCAGAAAATCCTCTTCTTTTTTCTGGTTTAAGTGCTGCTGAAGTTGAAAAAATGGGCTATAATTTTTTCCGGAAATACACCAAGAAAGCAGATCTTGAAATATTAAGGAAAGTAAGTACTTATGGGTTTCAGTTTTTTGAATGCCTTTCAGCAGAAGAAAAAAAAATACACACGATTACTTATGATTTTCATCTGAAGTATACCAATAGTGTAGATGTACTCGTAAATCACAGGGTTACACCCATAGAAATTTGTGATGATGGCGAGATCTCCAAAATAGTCTGTGTAGTGTCTTATTCTCTCAATCGGAATGCAGGAAATATCCGGATTATATCCAATACCTCAGATACCTATTGGAAATATAATCTTTTTACAGGAAAATGGACAGAAGAATGTAAAGTTGCCTTAAAATTAAGGGAAATAGAAATAATACGGCTTTACCTTCAGGGGTTAAAAATAGAAGAAATTGCAGAACAATTGTTTGTGTCGCCAAGTACCATAAAGTTTCACAGGAGCAAATTGTTTGAGAGAATTGGAGTGAAGAATATCATCGAAGCAATATCCTACGTAATAACGAATAATTTGATTTAAACTATACTTTTTTAAATGCTTCCAGGCCGAAATGGCTGAGAATCAAAATAGAACGCTCAGTATAACTTACAGTTTTTAATTAAAAACTGGTTGCTTTCTGTGTATTGTTTTCTGAACATTCTCCCTCTGAAAAATGATAGAAGGAGAATGTCCGGAACAGCTTAATTAAGCTGATAATTTGTAATTACTAAACTCAGGATGAAATGAACATAATTCTGTTCTACCTCTTTTCTGTTAATCAGTTTGTTTTTGTATTCATAAGAGTTCAGGTCTCTGGATAATTTCTGATACGTTTCAAAATCATCACCCTTTATCTTTACTCTTATATTACCATCTTTTCTGTTGATAATGACATTATCTAAAGTTCTTACTTTAAATAAAACCTCACATAATGTAGGACGAGCCTTCATTGACCCGATATATCTTTCAACTATATTAATCTTGAACGAATCAAATATGATATTATTAAAAACGATTTTAGAATTAGGCTCCTGAGTGTTGAGTTCAAGTTTATAGTTCATTACTTTATAAATTTTGGCAAATATAAGTTTAATTATGCCAAAAAACAGACTGTTTTAATAGATCATTCCCATATTAATGATTGAATTTTATTCTGTAAGCACAAAATCATGTGAAAATGTGAATATTAGGGTATTATAAATGAGGGAAAAACAAAAGTGCTCTCAACTTTTTATTTCCTTTTATTTTTTTCATAATAGGCATTTCCGTAATTTTATTGTCTGTATAACAAAATTCATATTAATACCAATATAATGGAAAGATATAGTTATGGGATGGTTGGCCTTGGAGTAATGGGGCGGAATCTGCTTTATAATATCGCTGACAACGGATTTTCAATCGCAGGATTTGATCTGGATCAGGAAAAAGTGAAAGAATTAGAAGGCGGAGCTGCTTCAGAAATGAAGGTAAAAGGTACAGGCTCTTTAGAAGATTTCGTATCCGCACTGGAAGTTCCAAGAAAAATTATTCTTATGGTTCCTGCAGGAAAACCTGTAGATGCTGTGCTGGAAAATATTACCCCACTTTTAAATGAAGGTGATATCGTAATTGATGCAGGAAATTCTTATTTTGAAGATACCAACAGACGTGTTGCTGATCTGGCATCTAAAAAACTGCATTTTATGGGAATGGGAGTGTCAGGAGGAGAAAAAGGAGCCAGAACAGGTCCAAGTATAATGCCTGGAGGAGATCTGGAAGCCTTCAAACTTCTGAAACCAATGCTGGAAGCTATTGCAGCAAAAGTAGACAATGAAGCATGTACAGCTTATATGGGAAAAGGGTCTGCCGGAAACTATGTGAAAATGGTACATAATGGTATTGAATATGCAATTATGCAGCTTATCAGTGAGGCTTATGATCTTCTTAAAAGAGGAGCAGGCTTAAATAATGAACAGCTCTATCAGGTTTTCAAAGAATGGAATAATGGCGAAATGAACTCATTCCTTATTGAAATCACCAGAGATATCTTCACTCAAAAAGATTCATTAACAGATAGCTATCTTGTGGATCAGATTTTAGATAAGGCAGGAGCGAAAGGAACAGGGAAATGGACTTCCGAGCAAGCTATGGAAATCGGAGTTTCTATTCCTACCATTGACATTGCTGTAACTTCAAGAATTTTATCTGCCTATAAAACCGAAAGAGTTCAGGCTTCAAAAATCTATACTGAAAGCGAAATTACAAAGCCGGAAAATATAGAATTATTCATCAAGGAAGTGGGCGATGCTCTTTTCCTTTCTACCTTAATCAGCTATGCGCAAGGTTTATCTTTACTGGTAAAAGCATCTGAAGAATATGGTTTTGAAATTCCGCTGAAAGATGTGGTGAAAATCTGGAGAGGAGGATGTATTATCCGTTCTGTATTGCTGGAAAAATTCTATTCAGCATATACCCAAAACCCTAGTCTTTCTAATATTCTTCTTGATCAGGATATTTCCGAACTGGTAAAATCAAAAATCAAAGCTTTAAGAAAAACTGCAGGATATGCCGTTACCAACGGAATCTCAAGTTTGGGAATCCAGACGGCTTTGGGATATTTTGATGCCTATACTACAGAATCTCTTCCTGTGAATCTGATCCAGGCTCAGCGTGATTATTTTGGTGCTCATACCTATCAGCGTATAGACAGAGAAGGAGTTTTCCATACTTCTTGGCAAAGTGCAAATAATTAAAAATTCGGAAGAAATGAATCAAAATAGAATCTTGCAGCCAACAACTATCGTTATTTTTGGTGCTACAGGAGATCTGGCAAAAAGAAAACTTTTTCCGGCATTTTATAACTTATATATCGATGGCAGAATGCCCAAAGGCTTTAATATTGTAGCATTGGGAAGGGCAGAAAATACCAACGAAAATTTCAGAAATTATATCAAAGAAAACCTTGAGAGTTTCTCCAGAAAAAAAGTGACTTCTGAAGACTGGGCAGGTTTTCAGGCTCATATTACTTATTTTCAGCATCAGCTGGATGAAGAAAGTTCTTATGAGAATCTACAGCAGAAATTGCAGGATTTTGATTCCGTGTATGGGATAAGAGCAAACAGGTTATTTTACTTATCCATTGGACCTAATTTTATTACCACGATATCCAATCATATCAAAACAACTTCATTGGCTTCTGATCCGAAAAAGGACCGTATTATTATTGAAAAACCTTTTGGTCATAATAAACAGTCAGCCATTGAATTAAACAGTCTTTTGGCAAAAACTTTTGAAGAAGAACAAATCTATCGTATCGACCACTATCTGGGGAAAGAAACAGTGCAGAATATATTGGCGTTCAGGTTTGGGAATTCAATTTTTGAACCTTTATGGGATCATAAATATATAGAATCTGTACAGATTACAGTAGCAGAAGAAGTTGGGGTAGAGACAAGAGGTGCTTTTTATGAACAGACAGGAGCATTAAGGGATATGATCCAGAACCACCTGTTACAGATCCTGTGTATGGTAGCAATGGAACCACCTGCTTCATTGCAGTCTGGTGAAATCAGAGACCGGAAAGTAGACGTTCTGAAATCAATTCGAAGAATATCTTCCGATCAGGTTGACCATTATGCAGTAAGAGGTCAGTACGGAAAAGGTACTATAAACGGAGTAGAAGTGAAAGGTTACCGCCAGGAAGATGGAATTGCAGCAGATTCCAATACGGAAACTTTTGCAGCGATAAAATTTTATCTGGATAATGAAAGATGGCAGGATGTTCCTTTCTATGTACGTACCGGAAAGAAAATGAAAGAAAAGCACTCTTATATTACGATCCAGTTTAAGCCGCTTCCTCACTCAACATTCTCAGATAGTCCGCATCTTTTGTCAGCAAACAGGTTGATTATTAATATCCAGCCAATGATGGATATCAGATTACAGTTCATGACTAAAAAACCAGGACTGACGCTGGATTTGAAACCTGCAGAAATGATTTTTGACAATTTTGCCTGTCAGGATGATACTCCGGAAGCTTATGAAACCTTATTACAGGATGCTCTTTTAGGAGATCTTACCTTGTTTATGCGTTCCGATCAGGTGGAAGAAGCCTGGGATGTTGTCACCACCATACAGGAAGCCTGGGAAAATAATAAAGACCTTTCTTTTCCGAATTATAAAGCAGGAAGTTGGGGACCGGAAGACGTTAATGCTTTGGTAGAAAGACAAGGACACAGCTGGGTATAAAACAATATAAATTTAAACAAACAGAAAATGAATATTACAGTATTTGACGATCTGGAAAAACTGTACACAAAGGCTGCAGATACATTTGTTGACCTTTCAAAAAAATCTATTCAGAAAAATGACCGTTTTGTAGTGGCTCTCAGTGGAGGATCTTCGCCTAAAGCCATTTTCAAACTGCTGGCAACACCAGAATATAAAGAACAGATTGAGTGGAGTAAAGTCTACTTCTTTTGGGTAGATGAAAGATGGGTTCCTTTGAACGATGATAAAAGCAACTTCCGGATGACAGATGAGGCACTTCTCAATCAGGTTCCGATAGATCAAAACCATATCTTTCCTATGTATGCTGAAGGAATAACTCCTGAAGACTATGCTAAAGCTTATGAACAGCAGATCAGAACTGTTCTTGGAGATGATGGTGTTTTTGATTTTATCCTGCTGGGAATGGGAGATGACGGTCATACGGCCTCATTATTTCCGGGGGAAGAAGTTTTAAATGAAAAAGAAAAATGGGTATCTGCCTATTATCTTAAGCCTCAGGAAATGTTCAGAATCACATTGACTGCTCCTATTATCAATAATGCAGATCATATTCTGGCTATTGCATTTGGTGAATCCAAAAAACATGCATTAAACGAAGTTTTGAACGGTGAATATAATCCTTCATTATATCCAATGCAGCTTATTGAGAAGAAGGATGGATTTCAGTTTTTTACAGACGAAAAAGCCAGAGGTTAATATACTTCAATCTTAAAAAAATAAGAGACTGTCCCTGGACAGTCTCTCTTCATATCAACTATTCTATTACCGGATTCCCGGTAAATACAATTTTCTATAGATTAAACGAAAGTAGCATACGCTAAATGAAAACAGCATCATTAGAGATCTCATGACGCTGCTGCATTTAGTGTTTTTACCTTAGTTGCTTTTTTTTCGAAACTTAAATTTTTCCAACTCAAATCGTGTTTCTATATAAAATGGTTATTAGTTTGCAGCAAATATACAAATTAAGACACTACGAAGTGTCTAAAATGAAAAAAAATTGAAAAATATTATTAAAAAATTTTAGAAAACTAAAGAAATCCTTTTGTATAGGACGTTTTTGAGAGAATGATATAAATTAAAAAAATGATTTAATTAAATCAAAAACAGCAATATCAGGTATTTATTATGGTTGACTGCTAAAAAATCCTTTTATTAATAAAAACAGCACCATTAAATTAATTAATGATGCTGCTTAAGAAATGTTTCACCTCAGTAATTGAATAGTAAAATATTTATACTGAGGGTACTAACGGTACAACCTGATCTCTCTCAACCTCACAACTTTGATTGTCTGTTTATTTAAAATGGTTATTAGTTTATGCAAATATATAAATTTAGACACTAAAAAGTGTCTAAAATGAAAAAAAATTCATAAACTTGTACGATTGAAAGTTTACCATGGAAAGAAAGTCTGTAGCAGGAAGTATCCGGAACAAGGAACGCAGTAAAAAAAAGTTTTTGGATGCAGTGGGAAAGATACTGAGAACAAAAGGGTATACTGCCTTGAAAGTGAATAGTATTGCTGCTACAGCCGGGGTGGATAAGAAAATGATTTACTCTTATTTTGGAGGAATAGACGGTTTGATTGATGAGTATATCCGGTCGCAGGATTACTGGAGTAAAGTAACCATTGAAGAGATTGAAAAAATAAAACCCAAATTGGATGATGGAGGGAAATCTTTCATGGAAGAAATGCTTTTATCTCAATTTGACTATGTTTATTCCAGCAAAGAAGCGCAAAAACTCCTGCTTTGGCGCTTATCAGAACCTCGTAAATCTTTAAAAAAACTTACAGAAACACAGGAAGAAAACGGAGAGTATATTTTTAAACTTTTGATGGATTCCCATTTTAAAGATAATGCTGAAGATGTACGCTCCATTATGGCGATTATGGTTTCAGGACTTTATTACCTGAATATGTACGCTGCAATTAATGGAAGTATTTTCTGTGGAATAGATGTTAACACGCCTATAGGAAGAGATAAGATCAAGAAAGCCATTTCTTTCATGTTGCACCATACTTATGAAAACCTGTAGTGTTCTTAATTTTGAAAATTGAACTTCCTGTAAAAAAACAAAACCATTAGAAATCTAATGGTCTGTCTATAAGTTGTGTTTCTACCTTAGTTGTTTCGTATTTGAAATTGTCTTAAAGTATGGGAACTCAATAATCCAATTTGATTGTCTTATTTTTCAACCTAATAGTGTTTTAAATATATAGTTGGTTTTAGTTTGTACAAATATATAAAATAAGACACTGTTAAGTGTGTAAAATAGTGAAATTTTTCTTAATTTCATTTAATGTTTTGAAATTCAGTATATTATTTTTTGTTATAAGAGTAAGAACTTCTATTAATTAATGTTTTTCAATAGGTTTAACCTGTAAAATACAACAGAATTTCTATCTTATAGTAAGTGTATGCTTCCTAAAAAGAATAAGTGATAAAAAATATCTATAAAAAAGTATTTTATTTAATATCATTCCATTTTTTTGAGATGAAAAAACAGCATCACTATGGAAAAATGATGCTGCTGGTTGTGTTTTTACCTCAGTCGTTGATGTTCGAAATATTTTAAACTGAGGGAACTAACGATACAATCTGAATAGTTTTTAATTTTTCAACTTCGATAGTGTTTTATATATAAAATGGTTTTAGTTTGTGCAAATATATACAAATAGATTAAATTAGACACTTGATGGTGTCTAAAATGATAAAAAAATTTCTTAAACTTGTATATTGAATGTTTAGTCATGGAAAGAAAGTCAGCATCAGGTAGTATTAGGAATAAAGAACGCAGCAAAAAAAAGTTTTTGGATGCCGTTGGAAAAATACTCAAAACGAAGGGACATGCAGGGTTGAAGATTAATGATATCGCTGCTACTGCCGGGGTAGATAAGAAAATGATCTATACCTATTTTGGCGGAATGGATGGTCTGATGGACGAATATGTCCGTACACAGGATTTCTGGGTAAAAGTAACCAGCGAGGAAGTGGAAAAGATGAAACCGAATCTTGAAGATGGAGGCAGAGAATTTATAGAACATATGCTTCTTTCACAGTTTGATTACGTATACGCCAATAAAGAAGCTCAAAAACTATTGTTGTGGACTATTTCTGAGCCCCGGAAATCATTAAAAAAACTGATTGATACTCAGGAAGAAAATGGAGAATATATCTTCAAATTATTGATGGAATCCCGTTTCAAAGATAAAATGGATACCTACCGCTCTATTATGGCTATCATGGTTTCAGGACTATACTACCTCAATATGTTTGCATCTCTGAATGGCAGTATTTTCTGTGGTATAGATACCAATACTCCTGAAGGGCGTGAAAAAATCAAAAAGGCAATATCTTTCATGGTAGAACAGACCCACGATAATCTTTAATTTATTATAAAGAAAATAAAAAAGAGGCAAATTATTGCCCCTTTTTTATATGATACTTATGGTAGTTTATCCTTTATGATAAGGACACCCTGAAGCTGCATCAGAACTTCCTGCAGTATTATAAAACTGTTCTTCAATAACCTTTCTCTGATCTTCAGGAATATCCTGTATCTTACGAAGGGTATTAACCTGAATGTGAGGCCAGCTTGTAGTACCTCCGTCGTTACCGAAATCAAATTCAAAGAATACAATTTGTTCGTACTGAAGCTGAAGAATTTCTTTTCCGTCTTCAATGATGGTTTCAATCCACATGTCCATATCCACTTCAACAGTCGGAACGAAACGGTTGACAAAAGGAACGTTCAAAACTCCTCCCTGCGCTCCGGTTTTCATTTTGGAAGACATTCTCACATGAACATAATTGCTGACATGTTGACCTCTTAGCGTATCTCTTAATCTTAAATCAGGGCGCACAGAGTAAGGATATAAATCATCTGCCAGTATTCTCTGGGTATAAATCTTATTTGAACCCGGATCATTAACATCATCAAGTGTTTCATGAACCCACTTCGGTGCTGGTTGATCAAGATCAATGATTTCCTCAGGAGTTACTCCGGCATTTCCCATTGTACGTGAAATTGAAAGGTGATTGGTTTCCCAGGCTTCTTTACCATAAGGGAACTGAGGAGAGCCTTCAATTAAATAGTACGTCTTTTTATCTTTATTTTGAGGGATGATATCTCCAAGCAAAGTAATGGTACTTCCATGAGGAATAACACCGCTTCTTGAGATAGAGTAGTCCGGGATAAAATAAGGGCCATCAAGCCCTGCTCCCGGCTTTATTTCCTGTGCCGGAATGATCTCATAATAAGGTTGTCCCGGCTCCAGCTGGCTTTGAAGAATATATTTTGGGTGGGCTTCTCCGTCTGGTGTTATCCTTAGCAAAGGCTCATCTCTGTATTCTCCGGTATATCCATATTTTGCATCTTCTGTTGAAATGGCATGAATACCACGGTCTCTTTCAATAGATTCTTTCGTTGCTGCATGATTATAGACATCACTCAGCCATAGGTACATTCCGTTTTCTTCGTGGATGGGTGTATATTTCAGGGCTTCCTGTCCTGGTATAGCATTAACACTTTTAATGGTTTGTTCATATTTAACTGCTCCGCAGAAAAGTTCACTTGCACCACCACGGTTACGTACTCCTCCGGGAACGATGGAGAATGTCAGTTTCTCAATATATTCTTCACTGTCAAAAGCGAATTTTCCGGGAATCGTTCCTGAATTGGTTCCTGGGGAAGGCATGATGGTAGTATGTACTCCGCTTGCTAATGAAGGTTTGGGAACGTCTTTATTGTAATTAACATTATAGCTTACCCATGTACCGTTTAATGCAGCAAGGATTCCATAGTCTACATTATTTTCAATGGCCTGCAGGTTGTCTTCTCTGAATGGTCTTACCGGATCATCAATAAGAAGTTTTGAATAGCCATCCATTACTTCAGCCAGATTAACTTCATTTTGACCCGGCATTTTTCGGAATAACTGTTCTCCTCCCGTTTCCGGACTTACTTTTTTTCTTTTTAACATGATATATCGTTTTTATGATTATAGATTGATGTATTCGAAAGTGGGACCTGCGTTAGTTTGTGCATCCAAAGGTTGTTTCATCAAATTAACAGCCTGCTCTTTCAAAGCATACATATACATAATGGATTTTTCCAGTTCTCTCTGATTTCCTTCCACAGCACTTTGTATAGCATCCAATAAACGTCTGTAAGTTTTATTAAACTCAACAGCCTGTGTATGTAATGCTTCATTTTCTGCATAGTCTTTCATCTTCGGATTGGGCTTCATAGGATAAGCCTCATTCCAGTCTACCGGAAGGTCTTTTCCTGTAGGCGGAGTTGTTACAGGCATCATTCCGTTTTCATCCATGAAAGGTTCATAGTTTCCTCCGAGATAGAAATGCTCATGGAAAACTTCTTTAAATCTGAAATAATGTGCCAGTTCAACCCCTTCTTCAAACTGGGATGGGTCAACATCAAAAATAGAGTCATCAGCACCTTCACCTTGCCCTTTGATTTCCTGGAAAACAGCAATTACTCCGGCCAAAGCCTCTACAGAATGTAATTTTCCTCCACTTCCGTAATATTGTTCCGGACGGATCTGTTTTTTTGAATCTCCTGTAAAAATTCCTCCGCTATTTAATTCCTCAAAATTTGTCGGAAGTTTTCCATGTTCTTTGTAATAAGCAATGATTTGGAAAATAACGATATAGAAGAATAGTACGTCATAATATTCACCGATAGTATGTACGTTTTCCATGATGAAGCCCTTCATGTTTTCAAGAGTCCAGAAGTTGTTTTCCTGTACCGCAGCTCTTTGAGAATATAATGCAGAAGAATCGGTTTCGTGATCATATTTTGGAGCTTTTACCAGAGGCTGGCTTGGACTTTCAATTGCAATAAATGTAGCAATGCTGTTGCTTGAGAATGTTTCCAGACCTACATAGAAATCAACGTTCATCGGTAATTTCATCGGATAAGTAGGGTAGTTTTCCTGTTTGTTGACAGAAGGCTGAATATCAATAGCATTCAGAACATTACAAACCATAATCAGGTGAAGCATCTCTTCTACAGCAACACTTCTGATAATTTGTGAAGCCAAAGCGTTAGTTCCATCCTTGATTGAGTACAAAGCCGTAAGGTAAGGAGGAATTGTAGAATGTTCGATAAGAATGGCCGTTTGCAAGAGGTCTTGTAAAACCGGTTTATAATCAATTTCTGTTATCCCTTTTTTTAATTCTGAAACTCCAGATCCCAACTCAGATTCCAGATAAGCATTAAAATCTTTGATCTGATCATTAAGCAAAAGATTAGTTAAGGTTTTGCTGTGATGTTTTAATCCTTCTATCCAATCTTCTTTACTAAGTGTTGAATCAAATAATAAAGAAGGTAATGAAACGGCTTCAGTAACAACGGCGCTTCTTGCTGCCATCCTTCCTGCGGTTAATAAAGTTTCCTGGGGTTGTGCTGTTTTATTGATAAGTCTTTGTCTCATGTTGTTATTTTTTAAGTTGAATTTCAAGATCAGCAAGAATAGATTCTACCGAACGGATTGTGAATGCTGATAAGGTTAAAGTAGGGTTTGAAGTTCCCAGAGTGGTCATATTTCCTGCTCCTACAATGTATAAATTCGGGTGATCCCAGGCTTTGCAATAGCTGTTGGTTACAGAATCTTCTGCTGTAGAACCCATTCTGTGAGTTCCTACGATGTGGCCAGCTCCGTTATAAGAATATCTTTCTCCGTTGTACATCACAGAATTCTTGTCTTTTGCAGTATATTCTGTGAAGCTCTCAATATTTAATCTTTTAAACATCTGATCAGAAGCTTTTTTTGCCTGTTCCATTGCTTTCATTTCATACTCTGTCAGTTCATAGTGAATAACAGGGCGCGGAATTCCCAATACATCCAGATACTGATCGTTAATCGTAACTCTGTTATTAGGATTGGGAAGCTGTTCAATTTCAAAATGAAATAATACCTGTTTTGAAAGTCTGTCGGTAAGTTCTTTTCTTAATTTTGCTCCAAAAAAACCTTTTTCAATAAATTTTGCGACATCAGAGCCCGGAGAAAATGCCGGCCATCCCCATCCCCAGTTGTCAAGAGGAGAAATCCATGCTGAAAATTGATCTCTGAAGCTTCCGTCACGGAAAGAAGAAATGTTTGTGGTAGAACCAGGGCCTCTGTAAGGATAAACCGGTTCAGGGAAAAGTCCCCACGTCAGCATTACCATATGATCCATTAAGTTTCTTCCCACCTGATCACTGCTGTTGGCAGCTGTTTTGACAACGTTGTTAACCGTATATTTGGAGTTCAGTAGAATTTTTGGGTTTTCAAAAGCATTAGCAGCCAAAATCACAATAGCTTCTGAAGTATCAATAGATTCTTCAACAAAATCTGTTTTCTCTTTTGAAGTATATCTTCTTAAATGAACCTTCGATATTTTATCTTTATCATTTTGGTCAATACTTAATCTGTAAACCACACTCTGCGCCTGGATCTGCATGTATGGGTTACGCTTAAGATTTTCGTTGTCATTAAGTTTATATAAAGCTTTTTTCAAGGTTTTTAAAGCATTATACTTAGCCTGAACAGGGCAGATCGGAACACATGACGCATTTCCTTCACAGCGTTCTCCCATATAAGGATTCCATACAGAACCAAGCGCTTTGTATTCTTCTTTTTCAGAGCTGTCTAAAACCAGTTTATATCCGGAATCTTTTGGTTCAGCTTTGATGATCTTTGTTTTCCCGTATTTTGGATTCGGAATAGAATTTCTTCCCTGTGGAGAAGGTACCATCATTAAGGAAATCTCTCCGGAACTCAGTTTTACACTTGTCCCTTTAAGACCTTCAATGATTTTATGATCCATATAACTCTGAGGAATTTCCTCCATCGGAAATACATAATTCCCATAATATTCTTCCGTTTTCTCCGTAATTGGATATTCCTGTCTTGAAACATCTCCGGAAACCCCGATTTCAAATTCTGCCATTTCATAATAAGGCCTTAGTTCTTCATAATTTATCGGCCAGTTGATAGAAGTTTTTTCATCAGAATCCGGCTTTGGAATAGTGATGCCATATTTTTCTGTAAGTTTAAAATCGTTGGGAAGCATTCTTGGTGTAGTTCCCAGCCAGTGAAGGGTAGTTCCACCACCTACTCTTATCGCATCACTTGCAAAAGGCATTGGCCCAAACTGTACCAGATAACCCTTTTTACTAGGATACGGCTGAACAATGTGGTCCATATCCAGAACGTTGGGAGAAGGAGCCTGCTTTAAGTTCGGATAAGGAGAATTGGGAACTTTGGCTTCCTCTCTGTAAAAAGTACGGATATATTCATTGTAAGTGGTCATTGAGGATACGGAATCCAGTTCGATACCAGCTTCCAGGCCTGCTTCGTACATCAGGATTGATATTTCCTTGATATTATCCGATTTTCCGGCATCTGCACGATGGATCATTTTTCCTTTGGTTACATCAAATACATGATCGGACAATAGCTTCGCGATCAATGATCCTGCGATCCCCGTTCCTACGATGATTACATCTTTTTTGTTATTGGTCTGGCTCATGAGTTACTGTTTACAGGTTTAATATTCCATGATTTATATCCCGGCTGCTTGGCTCCCGGAGGATGGGAGTGCATCAGATTCCATACAAGACCTTCCTTGTAAGAAAGATCATTGATATAGGCTCCTTCCCAGGTTCCCAAATACCACATGGTGATTACTTTTCCGGCAATGTCATTCATTCCCGGATTTCCGATAATTTCCGATTGAATAGCCTTGTTTACTTCTTCTTTACCTGAATGATTTTCAAGAATATTTTTAGAAACGGTAAGGAATTCTACGAAAGTTTCTGTATCCAGGCTTTTTAAAACATAAGTATAATACGTTTCTGCAAGCCCTGTTGACTGTAGTTCATTTACTGTAAATCCGGCAAGCGCTTCCGAGATAGACATAAACACGTCGAAATAATAATCGTCGACGTTGAGGATTTTGTTAATAATATTCATTTCGTTAAAAATTTGGGTTAGATATCTTCAACTCCTTTTCACAGGAGGTTATCATGCCGATCGATCTATAGTTGCCGGATTTTTCAGATAGCACCTCTTTTTCAGAAATGATTGAATGTTTTTCAAGCGATCCATAGTTATCAATTTTGTTTATCCGAAATTAATCAGATCGCTGCAGATAAGATTCAGTATTTCTACGTAATTTGTGTTTATTAAATTTTAATTTTTTGTAACAAACCCTTTATAATAGGCTGTTTCAGGAGGTTTTGTTTTCACCTAGTTTAGAATTATTTTAAATAATGTGGTATTGAATATAAAACGGGGTTTTAATGTCCGAGGAGTCCATAACTTAAAAAATAATAATAAATTGATGATCAGCATGTAACGAAAGCGAAACAGCATATGTCTAATCTGTATAATTGAACCTTTGACTTAACGATTATAAAAGATAAAACCCATTACTGATAACCATGAAACGCCTTACCTTAACTTTATTATGCTTTGTTTCTTCTCTTTTGTCTGCTCAGGGACTGGGTAACAAAAAGGAAACAACTGCCCATTCTTCGAAAAATAGAAGTTTGCTGTCCGTACATCAATCTATTGAACAGGAAACAGATAAGATATTCAATAAATTGGTGAATATCAGACGGGACTTTCATGAAAACCCGGAGCTGGCAGGGAAGGAGAAGCAAACTCAGGAAAAAATTAAGAAGTATCTGTTGGATCTGGGAATAGAAGTTCAAACAGAGATTTACGGACATAGTGTTGTAGGGATTCTGAAAGGAGGTAAGGCAGGAAAAAAAATTGCGTGGAGATCAGATATGGATGCCCTTCCGAATGATTATCCCGATCCTGAAATTTTCAAATCAAAAATAAAAGGAATTCAGCATGGCTGTGGTCATGATATCCATATGGCGATTGGATTGGGAATTGCTGAGGTTCTTGCAAAAAATAAAAAAGAATTAAAAGGTACAGTTTATTTTATATTCCAGCCCGAAGAAGAAACTTTTAAAGGAGCAAAAGAAATGCTTCACAACGGATTGCTTTCCAAAATAAAACCAGATGAAATTTACGGATTGCATGTGACCGCTACACCTGTCGGGCAGATCATGGTGAAACCCAATGAAATGTTTGCGTATCAGAAGAGAATCAGGATTCAGTTAAAAAATGGATTGTCAGAAGAAGAGCTCAACGGGTTAGCAAAGAAGATCAGCAATTCTTTACTCCGAACTTCTGACGGAGGCAAACCCTGGGAATTACAATCTATCGTAGATCCTAAATTAGGACTGACGAATCCTGATACTATTTTCAAAGATTATCTTTTTGCTGACGGGAAATTCAATATATATTCTAAAAATAATGAATCTGTTCTTGAAAACTATCTGTATAAGACAAATGCCTCTAATTTGGATAAGATAATTCCTGCCATTCATAAAATTATTGAAGGCAGCGGTTATAAAGAAAAGCTTCTTTCGGTGTCATTTATTCAAGGAAACCCAACTGTTATCAACGATGAAAAACTGACTCATTTGGCAATAGAAATTCTTCAGAATCTATATGGAAAACAGTCAGTAGCCTCAGATTACGGACAGGTTCCGTTTTTTAATGATGATTTTGCCTACTTTCAACAAAAAATTCCGGGAGTTTACTTCTTTCTGGGAGGATCCAATTTTGGAAAGGGTGTAATTGCCATGAATCATTCTCCCAATTTTCAGGTGGATGAAGAAAGTATCAGAACCGGAGTAAAAAGCTTTTCATCATTACTTATGGAAAGACTTAACAGTAACTAATTTTTTACTGCAATCGCATCAATCTCAAACAACATTCCTGGTAAGGCAAGTTGACTTACAGGGATAAGCGTGCTGGTAGGCAGGTATGCATTTTTCCATGCTTTTTTTGCCTCTTCTGCCCAGATTTCAAGTTTATCCTGATTGTGGTCAACAATGAGAAGAGTAATTTTGACAATATTATCAAACGTCATAGAATGGTTTTGTAATACTATTTCAAGATTATTCAAAGCATCCTGAACCTGCGTTTTAAAGTCATCTGCTAATGCATGGTTTTCTCCAACACCACCGCTTTGGCCGGATATAAAACATATTGTGGAGGGAGATTCCACAGAAATACTGTGGGAGAAGCCATAAGGGCTGGGATTGAATAATTCAGCGGGATTAATCAGTTTGGGTTGTTTATTGTTTTCCATAATCTTTCATTTAATAAAGTAAAAATGAGAGAAAAAAATCGGAAAAGTCTTTACATATGTTGAGAAAAATGTTCTTTTAATAATGTAAAGATTAACTTCACCAATAATGTAATCCGGATATAAAAAAAGCTGTTCCGGAGAAACAGCTTTTTTAATTTTTACTCTACAACAATACTTTCAATGCCTTTTTGCAGGGCCGTATCCTGAATAACCGGAACAGAAAGTCCTTCTGCACGGACAACGGAAATATCAGTCATTCCCATAAATCCAAGCGTTTGTTTTAAGTAAGGAACTACAAAGTCATAAGCTTGCCTTTCTCGTTCAGAATATACTCCGCCACTGGAAAAAGCAAGATATACTTTCTTATTTTTTACCAGTCCTTCAGGACCATTTTCGCTATAGCTGAATGTTTTTCCTGCTCTGGCAATATGATCAAGCCATGATTTCAATGTAGACGTGATACTAAAGTTGTAAAGAGGAGCTTCAATAATGATAATATCTGCTTCATGCAATTCATCAATTACGGTATCTGAAAGTTTTACTGTTTCCAACTGCTCAGAAGTACGGTTTTCAGCGGGAGTAAAAAATGCATTGATATGTGTTTCTTCCAAATGAGGGAAAAGAGGATTGGCTAGATCACGTTTTTTTAAAACACTGTCAGGATATTTGGTTGTAATTTTTTCTACAACAGCATTTCCCAGTTTTTTACTGATTGATGACTCGCTTCTTGGACTTGAAGTAATATGAAGTACTCGTTTCATTTTTTATTTTTTTTTAAAATTGATGTTTCAAAATTATTTATATTTACTAATAAAAAGATAGTAGTTACCGAAAGGTTAGTAATAACATTTAGGTTAGTAACAACAGAAAACAGAGACAATGGAAGAAGAAAAAATAGTGTACTCAAGGCCGCAGTGCAGTACTCATCTGGCTGCTACAGAGGATGCTTTGTACGTTTTGGGAGGCAGGTGGACCATTCGGGTTATGATTGCTATTCTGGGTGGGCATACACGCTTCAATGAACTCCAAAGAACCATCAGTGGTATTTCGGCAAGAGTATTATCCAGTGAATTGAAAAAGCTGGAGGTGAATCATCTGGTGGAAAGAACCGTTATCACAGACCAGAAGCCGGTGTTGGTAGAATATGTTCCCACAGCATACAGCGAGTCACTGAAAGATGTTATTGCTGCACTGGCAGATTGGGGAGCAAAACATAAAAAGAAAATTACGGCCTGAATCAGGCTGAATGAGTAATGCTGATTTTAAAATATACCATGTTTTGGGTATTTGATAAGTTACGGCATTGCTTATGCTTTAAGTATTTTTTATTTAAATTAATAATAACAAGATGGTCATAAATGAAGACTTATTATTTTCTCACGGAGCCACTCTGGAAAACTATGAAGCAGGAGATGCTGTTTTTCAGGAAGGTACCGCAGCAAAATATTATTTCCAGATCAGGCATGGTACTGTGAAACTGAATACCTTTTTGGAAGACGGAAAAGAATTTGTTCATGGGCTTCCCTTTGATGGACATTGTATTGGTGAAAGCTATTTATTTACCGATCATCATTATGCCATTAATGCCATTGCTGTTACCCATTGTGAAATTATTAGAATTCCCAAAACTAAAATTCTCGAAATACTGCTGGAAAAGCCTGAATTAATGCTTGAGATTAATAAATACATGGCTGACAGAATGCATTTCAGATTTATGATTTCCAGCTTTCTGGCAATTTCAGATCCAATCATAAAGCTCATGAAGCTTTTTGATCATATTAAAAAATATTTCGGATTTGAAGAACCTTATTCATTTCTGGTTCCTTACACCAGACAGCAAATAGCAACCTTAACCGGTCTTCGTGTGGAGACGGTGATTCGATATGTCAAGAAAATGGAAGAGCAGAAAATGGTTAAAATTGAAAGCACTAAAATTTATTATTAGCTTTCATTCACTTTATTGGGTTCTTTTATTATTTTAAAATTAAAACAGGCTGATGGGTGTTCTGGTAAATTCCTTCAGAAATACTTCTGCTTGCCAGATAATACAGAAAGCTATGCTTACCCGGTAAAGCAATGATAAGGTCGGCTTCATTGGAGGTGGCAAAACTTAGAATACCATTGATGACATTTTCATCATGAGAATAATGAATACTGCTCGGAATTTCTGTTAAATGCTCACGTATATAATCTTCCAGTTCCCTTTTTTTGCCTTCATCCTCTTTTTCACGGGTATTGATATTTAAAAATGAAAGGCGTACATCTTGTTTGTGAATAACAGATTTGTGGTGAAAAAGTCTTTCTAATCTTCTAATATCCTTTATATCACAGGGAATAAAGATATTTTTAATAGGGGTATAATGATAGCTGTTGGGTATAATTAAAGTCTTTACAGGGCTTGTTCTTGCAATACTTATGATATTGTCAGAAACAAAACTATCAGTGGATGAAGTCTGGTCATCACTGCCCAGAATAATCAGTTCCACAGACGGTTGGTTTTTTAAAAGCTCATTAATACTTCTGGTAAGAGTCCAATCACTTAAAACTCTGGAAACTTTAACTTCAGGTGACTTTTCTGTAATAATTCTGCTTAGCTCATCAAATAATAATTCTGTTCTCTGCAGCAAATTATTGACACTTTCTTCATTCACAAATGAATGCCCTTCTGCAATATGCAGATAATCAAATTCAGATTCTCCCGCTGTTTTGAGTAAGATGATGTTTTGATATTCGTAGGTTTTTGCCCAATCTGCGGCAATTCTTACTGCATTTTCCGTAGTTGATGTAAAATCAATGGGTACAAGGATTGTTCTCATATTGTATTATGTTTTGGTCCTGATTCTTCCAGGTTAGCTGTCATTTTTTTTACCAAAAGCAGTGCTTTAATGATCTCTTCTTCATGAATATCATCAGCTGCCTTTTTATAAAGATCCAACGCCCAGGGATAAACAGTTTCTACAATCTGTCTACCTTTTGGAGTTAAAAAGATCTGTTTATTTCTCCTATCGTTTTTATCAGCGATCCGTTCAACAAGATCTCGTTTCACAAGACTGTTGATAAGATAGGTGATACTTGACTTGTCTTTGCTTACCTTATTTCCTATTTCCTGCTGGTTGATGCCACTATTGCGTGAAAGCAATCCCAGGATTTCAATCAGTTCAAATGACAAATCCGGATCATATTCATTAATAATAGTCTGGATTTTCTGCCGAAGACGGCTTTTCATTTCACTCATTGCAAGGCCAAGCTCCAGAGCAAGTTCCGATATGTTATTCTGTTTTACGGGCATACTTTTATAATGAAATAGACGGCTAAAACGCCTGTTAAAAAGGATTTTCAGCAAGATTTATCCTAACAAATATACGAAAAATTAGTTTTAATTGAAACTAATTAGGCCGTTAGATTATGATAATTTTTAATAGTTAAATGACGAACCGGAAAATTATTATTTAGATAACATTCAGTTCATTTTTGTTTATGCTGTAAATTTTACTTTGGCCGCAGCAAAACAAAACAATTTTAACTTAAAAACTTATGAATCAAATGAAATTTTCATTATTCCGGTTTCTTCCGGTACTTTGTCTTTTAACCCTTTTATCGTGTAGGTCAGATCAGTTTCAGCCAGATGAGACTCTTCCTAATGCACAGGAAAATGCCATGAGAGGTGGTTTTCCAAATATCAAAGTATTATCGTATAACACATTCCTGTTGAAAGAACTCGCAGTGTCAGGTATGACACAATGGTCACAACAGGCGAGAGCTCAGAAAATTGGTGAAGCTTCCTTTTTGAAGAACTATGATGTACTGATGCTTCAGGAGTGTTTCGATAATGCAGCCTCCGATAAGCTGCGTGAAAAACTTCTTCCTACTTTTCCTTATCAGACTCCAATAGTAGGACGCACAAAAAATGGGTGGAACAATACTTTCGGCCATTGGCGTGAGATTATCTCCGGAGGATTTGAAGACGGTGGTGTGATGATTGCCAGTAAATATCCTATAGAAAGAATGGATCAGTATATTTTTCCGGCAGGATGTGATTTTGATGGTTACTGCCTGAAAGGCTTTGCTTACGCCAGAATAGTAAAAGGAGGAAAACGGATCCACTTTATAGCAGTTCATGCTCAGTCTACACAGCCATCGTGTAATGGAAAAGATGTGGAAATCCGTAAACAACAGTTGGGAATGATGAAATCATTTGTTGACCGTCTGAATATCCCTGAAGATGAAATGGTAATCTACGGTGGAGATTTTAATATTATAAAAGATACACCTGAATATTCTGATATGCTGCAAACCCTGAATGTAAATGCCCCTACATACAGAGGATTAAAATATTCATGGGATACGAAAACCAATACGATGGCTTCTTATCATTACCCTTATCCAGCCAATAAAAGAGAATATCTGGATTATATTTTGGTTTCTAATGATCATCTTGTGCCTCCAACCTGGCAAAATATTGCATTCGATCCTGTGGCTTCAACCCTTATGACGTATACGAATGTAACTGGAATTAAATATCATTGGACAGAATATTCAGATCATTATCCTGTGGAAGCCAATGTTTACTCCGATCAGAAGACTCCTACGAAAAGTTTGAAATTCAGAAAGCATGATCGTATTTCACTGAGATCTGTGGCAACAGGAAAATATATCAGTTCGAACCTTTCAACACCTAATGATTGGCTGACGGTTAATTCTGTACTGCCAAGTGATGCAAGAACCTGGTTTAATATCGTGAATATCGGAGATTCTGACAATTATTTTGATCTGAAAGAAGGATATGTAAGAGTAGAGAGCAGTGAAAGGCTTAACCATTTCTGGTATTGGTTTTCTTCAGGCAGTGGTAGCTATTATTTTTATCCAAAATATGGGAAAACGACTTATAACCTAAGGATTCAAATTGTAAAGAAAAAGGCAGGAAACTTTTCAACAAGTGTGGAAGATGGAGATATTGTTGCCTTCAAGGATACCACGGGAATTGGGAATACCTATTATCTGCAGGTTTATAATAAATCAGGAACAGACTGGATTTACCTGAACGGGACAAGCTTAACGCCTGATGTTCAATTTGAAGTTAAAATGAACAATACAGTTGCACAGCCTTTTTAGAATTATTGATTATCAATTTACACAACAATGTAATAAGCGGTTGCCCTTTGGTGGCCGCTTTTCTTATGAATTATATCTTGAACATTTAGTATTAATAAAAAAAGCAGAGATTAATTCCCTGCTTTTTCTTTTTTAACGGCCTGATGCATAATAAGGATAATTCCCAAAAGGAAACATGCAATAATCAGATAGCGC
Source organism: Chryseobacterium sp. KCF3-3 (assembly GCF_045865955.1). Taxonomy (NCBI): domain Bacteria; kingdom Pseudomonadati; phylum Bacteroidota; class Flavobacteriia; order Flavobacteriales; family Weeksellaceae; genus Chryseobacterium; species Chryseobacterium sp. KCF3-3. The sequence continues at coordinate 5,047,106 of NZ_AP035792.1, read as the reverse complement.
CAGGAAAGACCTTTTTGATCTGTTACCGTTCCGCTTACCGAAATGATAAAACTTGTTACAGAAGTGATCACATATACCAATCCACCCATCAATCCGCCGGCAGTACCTGCATTTTTCGGAAAGTAAAGCATACTTGTCGTAAAGAAAGAGGTAAATAAAATTCCGGAACAGATATGAATAAAAAAGGCAAAAGGGATCATAATGAAAAGACTTTCTGTAAAATAGCTGGTGATAATCAAGGCTGAGATCAGAATCAACTGAAGAAGGATGGGTTGTAAAATCCTTGGTTTAAAATCAAGAGTCAGTCTGCGTTTTCCAATGAACCCTCCGATCATCCATGAAAATCCTAAGATCAGTGTACAGTATCCAATAACTACAGGGGTAAAATGGAAGGTGTTTTCAATAATAAACGGGCCTGTAATATTAAATAACATCACGATAGAATAGCTCAGTCCTAAGATAAAAATACCCAGCATGAAAATCCTGTTTTTAAGCATCATTTTGTAAAGGCTGATATTCTCTGAAAGATCCAGTTTCTTTTTCTGGGGAAGACTCTCTTCACTGAAGAACCATTCAAAAAGGAATAGGAATCCTGCATATCCGGCCAGAAAATAAAAATTAGCATGCCAGTTAAATATTTTCTCAAGATATCCTCCGAGGAAAGGAGCCAGAATAGGTCCGCAAGACCATACAATGGTAAAATAGCTCAGGTAATGTTTTACCCTTTCAGCATCATAAATATCCACAAAAATAGCACGAGTGGCCACAACAAGTACGGAAACTGCAGCTCCCTGAAGAATACGAAGCAGACAAATCAGTAAAATGCTGTTCGTCATCGTAATTAAAATACTGGTCAGGATCAATAGGAATAATGCTATCAATTTAGGACGATAGCGCCCGATGCTATCCAGAATTCCTCCAACAAACAACTGTGAAATCCCGTAACTAAGAAGATATGAAGTTAATGTAATCTGGATATCTTTTTCCGATACCATCATTTCTTTGGCCATAGAAGGAAATGATGGCAAATAAATATCTGTGACAAACCCCGAAAGCGGGATAGACACAAACGCCATAATGGTAATTAATCTGATTCGTTGTTCAGATGCTTCTCTCAACATATTCATTCATTTTTTACTATGCAAAAATAAGTCAAGAAATACAAAACTGGATTTTAAAAGACAAAGTAAAAATTACAAAAATCAAATATTAAGATAAATTCTTAAACTTTAATGGGGAAGTCCGGGCATGCTTTTTAAAGAAGTTATTAAAATGTGCAGGCTGATCAAACCCTAAAGTATAGCCTATCTGGGCAATATCCCAATTCGTATACTTCAGCAGGTTTTTAGACTCTTCAAACATTTTTTCCTTAATGATCTGGGTTGTCGTAAGGTGTGTTACAGATTTTACGGAAGAGTTCAAATGATTGACGTGTACATTCAGGTGCTCGGCAAAATCGGAAGGTGTTTTTAATGCCAGCGGATAAGCAGGAGAGTCCAGAGGAAACTGTTTATTGAGTAATTCATCAAAAAGTTTGTACAGACGAACATTGGCAGGAAGTTCATTGGGATTGATGTCTTCCACACGGTTTTCCAGTGCCAGATGCATAACAGAAGCAAGATTACTTTTGATGCTGCTGCAGCGGAAAGGATAGGTAGAGTTATTCATTCTGTAAATCTGATCAAAATAAAGAGTGGCTAGTTGGGTCTGTTCTTCCGTCAGAAAAACAACCGGTTTGCTCCATTCCTTGAACATTGATGTCTTTTTAAACAGATTGAATTCTGAATTTCCATTAAAAAATTCCTGATTAAACAGGCAGAAATATCCTTCCTGTATATCGCTTTCACATTCCCAGGAATAAGGAATGCTTGGGGAAGGGAAGAATAGGGCAGGACCATCTATAAACAGCTGATGTGAACCATAGTGGATGGTGCCTTTTCCGATGATAAAGCTGATTTTATAATAATCACGACGATTATAAGGGCTTTTAAAGCTGCAGTATCTCCGCATCGAAATGTTGAAATGGGATTTTCCTGTTTCAAAATCCTCAGAATCAAACATTTTAATCTGATTTTTACGGATACGTCTGTAATAATCTTCTATAGTTTCCAGCTGATCACTCATAGGTAAAAATTATAAAAATCAAAGATAGGTAAACAATTGCTTACCTAAAATAATTTTTAGTGAGATAATAAAAATAAGAACTATAGTCTTTCTCAATATCAATAAAATAAAAAGAAGAACTACCATTAAAGCATACACAAATACCTGTGCAATCTGTCATTAAGAATTAACTTTTATTGATTTCCAATTCCAAAATATGGGAAGGCATTTGAAAAGGGCCAGCCTTCGAACTTTCTGCCGCTATAAAACCACACTCTTTTAAAAAATCAGCAAGCGGATCATGATCCAGTATATTGATCCAAATAATATCTGTGAAACTTACTGCAGATCTGCATTTTTTCCAAAGAGATTCTCTTGTTTCAGGAGTGTCAAACTCTGAAAGAATCACAAAACTTATTTCTGTTGCTCTTTTTCCATCTGGAATTCCTGAATGCAGAGAACCGCTTTTTATAATGCTGTATCCGATTGGCTTCTGATCAGCATAAGTCATGATCAGTTGGTTGGAGAGATTGTTCAGATCATTGATCATCTTTCTCGGATCAATTTGTTGCTGAATATATTTTTTGATGTCTTCCTCACTTACAAACTCTTTGTGCAATGTATAAACGGAAGAATCTATAATGGTTATAAGATCAGAAATTCCCTCTTCAGAACCTACTGTAAATTTTGAAATGATATCCATGGGATTTTTTTTTATTCAAAATTATAAGATTAATCCGTTCAAAAGGGGTACAGTTTGCTAAAATATAATCGGTACAGAAAGGTATTTTTGTAAATTTGTTCAGTACAGTTGAAGTGATATGATGAAACCATATAAGTATGAAGTTTTTACGGCTGAAATAGAGAAGCAGATCTACAGTGGAATTTTACAGGAAAATGACAGGCTTCCATCCGTTCGTGACATCAAAGAAAAATACAAACTGAGTACAAGCTCGGTACAAAGCGGATTTGAATATCTCATGATTAAAGGGTTGATCAGAAGTAATCCACGGTCTGGCTATTTCGTCACAGGGATTCAAGAGGAAAATATTCCCGAACTAAGAACAAAGCTTCCGCCTGTAGTGAGAGATGAGGTATTTATGAAAAATATAATGCTGACTTCTAAAAGAACATTAGAATCAAGTTCTTTCAATACCGCCATGCCCGGAGACCTGTTGATTCCACAGAAGCTTATTCTCAGAACAATGCAGGAAGTCATTCGTGAAAAAGGAGCAGCACTGCTCAGATATTATCCTTCAAACGGTTTGGAAGCACTGAGGAAGCATATTGCAAAACAAATGGGAACCTATGGCTGTGCATTAAACCCTGAAGAAATAATTATTACTGATGGTGCTTTGCAGGCACTGACAATTGCTTTAAAATCAGTTACAAAATCTGGGGATGTGGTTGCTGTTGAAAGTCCCTGCGTGTTTTCTGTATTGGAAGTGCTTGCTCATCTCGAACTGAAAGTTATTGAGATTCCTGTGCATTATAAAACAGGCTTTGACACTGAATATTTCCAGAAGATCTGCAAGGAAAATAAAATCTGCGCTCTTATTACGACTCCCAATTTTCACAATCCCACAGGTGTTGTAATGAAGGATGAAACAAAAAAAGAAATTCTGAGCATCGCCGAAATTCATCAGTTCTGTATTATTGAGAATGATATGTATTCCGATCTTTATTTTGGAGAACAAAGACCGCGAAGTATCAAAAGCTTTGATAAAAAGGGAATAGTGATGATGTACTCCTCATTTTCAAAGACGTTAGCTCCCGGAATTCGTTTAGGCTGGTTGTATGCGGGCGATTTCTATGCAAAATCCGAAAGGGTAAGATTTGCTTTAGGGCGTACAGTTTCTCCCATTTATCAGGAACTGGTGTTGAAGCTGCTGCAGGGGAGTAGTTATGAAAGACATCTCCGTTCATTTCGGGAAAAGCTCAATCAGCAGGCTGTTCAGGTATTGGAAGCGTTAAGGAAATTCTTTCCGGAAGAGGCTTATTTTCATAGGCCACTGGGAGGTTACAGCATTTGGGGACAGCTTCCGGAAAATACGGATATGAAAAGATTTTATCAGTATTGTGAAGAGCATCAGATTCTGTTTACTCCCGGAAATACCTTTTCGTTCACTGACAAATACCATTATCATTTCAGGATTGTTTTTGCCGAAAGAATTACTCCTGAAAGCATTGTTTTATTAAAAAATGCAGGCAGGAAAGCAAAAGAACTACAGTTTTGAACGGTTAAAAATAATTAAGTATGATAAGGAAATCAAATGGCTTTGTCAATAAGCTTTTTTAAGAGAATCTTGTTTGTTGTTTTTGTTGATTCTTATTGATTCTGAGTGGTTTATTTAAATATTGATTTCTTCTGTATATAAACCCTCAGATACGTGGTTGATTTTCTACAATAATTTGATTTTATTTTAAAAATTAAATTGAATTTAAGAAAGACTCAGAAAAAATGATTAAATCCACTATTTTTTTTCAACACAATTAGGCTGGAATCACCATAAAACCTATATTTGCAGCCTAAATTTTTAAATAAATGAAAGAACTAATTGAAAAAATCAACGCAGAATTTGAAGCGTTCACAACTGAGGCAAACCAACAAGCGGAAAAAGGAAACAAAGCAGCTGGTACAAGAGCTCGTAAAGCAGCTTTAGAACTAAGCAAATTGTTCAAAGAATTCAGAAAAGTTTCTGTAGAAGAAGCTAAGAAATAATTCACCTTTAGCCGGCTTTTGAAGCCGGTTTTTTTATTTCCGGAATACAAAAAGTGTTTTAATGTGAAATAGATTAAAAATTCCCAGTTTTAGAATGCATTTTGCTGAATTTAAATTTTTAGTGTTAAATAGTATTAAAGTGTACTAAACTTCTGTTCTTCTATGTACTTCCTGATCTATATTTGTGTTATTAATTAAAACTAATATAACAAATAACCATGAAGTCCTTTTATCTTTTATTCATTTTCTTTTTCGGCTTTTTTTCTGCACAGAAATTAAGAGTAGTGGATTCCGAAAATGGAAATCCTATTCCTAATGCAAGAATTATCCTTCAGGATCAAATCATTTATACCAATGAAGATGGTTTTGCTCCAGTGAACTCAGATGCTGTCAATTTTGAAATTTCTGCTTCAGGTTTTCAAAAAGAGAAAATACAAGCCTATAACGCTCAGGTAAAACTTAAACCTGTCTATAAAAATATCGATGAGATCAAAATCATCAATGTAGACATCAAAAAAATATTTGAAGACATCAGTAAAAATTATCATAAAAAATATTATGATGATCCTTCTCTTTATGACGTTGTATACAAGGAAAAAGGTTTTGATAATAATAAGCTCTACTTTCTGGTCATTGCAGAAGCCAAGTTCTGGAGTAAAAATAACCAATATAATTTTAAAGATGGTTTTCGTAAAAACTATGATGAAATCCTTCAGATGCAGCTGAATAACGTTAAATATCTGAAGAAAGTAAATACTGATAGCATTTTCACGGGAAAAACCAATGAGTTTTCACATGAATATCTAGGAAACCTCTTTCTGAATTATGAACTTTACAGAACACTCCAGCATCTGAGAATGAAGGATTGTAAATATACCGGAAGGTTGATTTTTGAGGAAGGTGATGAACAGCTGATTACCTTTAAAATAGAATCGGTAAGAGGAATTCAGATGAAAGGTGAATTTAAATATAATAAAGCAGATAAAGTGATTACTTATTTTGAAACGCATTATTATCAGACAGATTTTCCTACCATGAAGAAAACTACAACAGATGGAAGAGAATTTCAGTACAAGCTTGGTGATGCTACACTGATTTTTGATTTTTATAAAAAAGATGGTGTCTATGTACCTGCATTGACGAAGCTGGAAGGAGATGGTTTTACCGTTTTTTATAAAGATGAAACTCATGTAAGGAAATTCAGTCGTGAAATTATCTATACTACTTTTACCAAAAGTGATAAGAAAGGGCTTAATCCGAAGGTTGATTTTAAGATCAGTATCTGGAATAATGTTCCTGTAAAAGAAAAAAAAGCTGGGATAACACTGCTTTCCAAAGAAGAACAGGCGTTTCTCAATGAAAAATAAAGTGTCATTTCTAAAGGCCACAAGACTGTCGTATTGATGGTCTTTTTTTATTAATTATGGTTGCTTTCAGAATTTTATTATTTCTTTTGGATGAAACTATTGATAATATAATTGAAAAACCTCTTTTTTAGGCTTAATTCTTCACTATCTCCCCAATTTCTTTTATCTTTAAACCAATCAATAAATAGTATGAGGATAAATAGATTTTTTGCAGTTCCTGCAGTAGTGCTGGCTGCCCAGTTTTCATGGGCTCAGGTAAAGGTTGACCCAAAAGAAAGGCTTAACCCTATCGTAAAAAGTTTTGTAGATGAAGTAAATAATAATTCCCAACTGGAAAACCTTGCGTCTGAGTTGCTTGACGGGATCGGTCCCCGTCTTGTAGGAACTCCCGAAATGCTGGCAGCCAACGAATGGAGCGCCAATAAACTTCGTTCTTGGGGAGTAGATGCCAATCTTCAACAATTCGGAACATGGAAAGGATGGCAGAGAGGAACGACTCATGTTGATATGACATATCCTCGTGTAAAATCTCTTTCAGCAACACAACTTGCATGGAGTCCGGCTACTAAAAAAGCAATTGAAGCCGAAGTGATTATCCTTCCGAAGGTATCTTCTAAGGCTGAATTTGACCAATGGCTTCCTTCTGCGAAAGGAAAAATTGTGCTGATGGCTCAATATCAGAAAATAGGACGTTCTGATGAACAAATCAAAGAATTTGCAACTCCTGAATTGTATGAAAAGCTTAAATCAGAGAAAGAGCAGGCTACCAAAGATTTTGCAGCTTACATAAAGAATATCGGATATGATAATAACAGTCTGCCGGAAGCACTGGAAAAAGCAGGGGCGGCAGGAATTGCTATTTCAAACTGGACCGGAATCATGGGAGCAAACAGGATTTTTGGTGCTAAAACAAGCAAAATTCCAATGATCGATATTGATGTGGAAGACTATGGAATGCTTTACAGAATGGCAGAAAAAGGAACTCTGCCTAAAATCAAAATTGATGCTCAGTCAAAAATACTTCCTGAAGCCAAAAGCTTCAATACAATCGGAATGATTAAAGGAAAAGAAAAACCTGAAGAATATGTGATTCTTTCCGCTCATCTTGACTCTTGGGACGGTGCTCAGGGAGCTACAGATAATGGAACCGGCACGATTACGATGCTGGAAACTATGAGAATTCTGAAGAAATATTATCCTAATAACAAGAGAACTATTGTAATTGGGCTTTGGGGAAGTGAAGAGCAGGGATTAAACGGATCGAGAGGTTTTGTAGCAGATAATCCTCAGATTATAAAAGGAGTACAGGCTGCTTTTAATCAGGATAACGGAACAGGGCGTGTGGTGAATATCAGCGGTCAGGGATTTGTAAAAGCTTATGATTACGTAGGAAGATGGCTTGACGGTGTTCCAAAAGCAGTAAGAAGCCATATTAAAACTGACTTTCCAGGAATGCCTGGCGGAGGAGGTTCTGATCATGCTTCATTCGTAGCAGCTGGAGTTCCAGGGATTTCTTTAGGGTCTTTGAACTGGGGATATTTTGGATATACATGGCATACCACAAAAGATACTTATGACAAGATTGTTTTTGACGAAGTGAAAAACAACGTAATTTTAACAGCAGCATTGGCTTACATGGCATCCGAAGATCCTGAATTCAGTAATAGAGAAAAAAGAGTAATGCCTCAGGATGAAAAAGGGGAGACGGTAAAATGGCCGGAAGTAAAAGAACCCAGAAGAAGTTCTAGAGACTATAAATAATAGTTTTTCTATAGAAGAAAGAGTAAAGAGGCTGTCTAAAAAGTCCAAAAAAATATCCCCGTTACTTAAAAAGTTTCGGGGATTTTTTTGTTGTTTGTCCTTTAAGATTTATCTTTAAGGTGCACCCAAACAAACATTGATATGAAAGTACGGTTTAAATCTTTACCCACCAATACTCCCAGCTTATTTCCTGAAGATATTTTTGATAAGATAGGTGCTAATGATCCGGTACGTCTTATCAATGAATTAGTGGATAACTTGAATATCGATCATATTATAAGTGAATATAAAGGCGGTGGAACGACAAGTTTTCACCCCCGGATGATGATCAAAGTTTTATTCTATGCCTATTTCAACAATATTTATTCATGCCGTAAAATAGAAAAGGCACTTGGAGAAAATATTCATTTCATGTGGCTTTCCGGCAACAGTAAGCCTGATTACAGAACCATCAATTACTTTAGGAGCAAACGGCTTAAAAACCATATTCACCGTCTTTTTGCAGATGTTACCGTTGTTTTGCAGAATTTAGGTTACGTAAGTTTAAATGTTCAATATATAGATGGTACAAAAATAGAATCATCTGCCAACCGATACAGCTTTGTATGGAAAAAATCTGTAGAAAAGAATAAATTAAAACTGGAAGCTCAAATTCATTCCGTACTTGAAGATATTGAATCCCAAATCAAAGAAGAGCGTTATGAATCCCATGAAAAGACCCTTCCAAAATCTATTGACAGCAGAGAGCTTCAGGATAAAATAGCAGAACTTAATCACTCTGTGGCACAGGACAATAAAACCGGTAAGAAGCTCATTAAAAAGCTTCAGCATCAGGACCTGCCCAGATTACAGAAGTATGAAGATCAATTAAAAATACTCTCAGGCCGCAACAGTTATAGTAAGACAGATCCCGACGCCTGCTTCATGCGGCTCAAAGACGACCATATGAAAAATGGGCAGCTTAAGCCAGCCTATAATGCACAGATCAGTACTGAAAACCAGTTTATCACCCATTACAGCATTCATCAGACTCCTGGAGATACCACTACATTGAAGGATCATCTTAACAGCTTTGAAAATCAGTATCACAAACAAAGTAAAGAGGTAGTAGCAGATGCCGGATATGGAAGTGAAGAGAATTACGAAATGATGGCAGAAAAAGCTATAGAGGGCTATGTAAAATATAATAATTTTCATAAAGAACAGAAGCGCAGTGAGAAGAACAATGCGTTTGCTGTACAGAACTTATATTATAATGAGGAAAATAACTTCTATGTATGTCCCTGCGGACAGCAAATGAACTTTATCGGTAAAGGCAAAAGAATCAGCAGTAACGGATATGAATCTCAGGTACATTATTATCAGGCTTTCAGATGTCAGGGTTGTCCTCTTAGAGAAAGCTGCCATCAAAGCCAGGATAATCGATTAATCGAAGTGAATTATAATCTGAACCATCACAGAATGAAAGCCAGACAAAGGCTGATATCTGAAAAAGGGCATTACCACAGAAGTAAACGGCCTATAGAAGTAGAAGCTGTATTCGGGCAATTAAAAAGCAATAATAAATTTTCAAGATTTACTCTAAAAGGACTTGAAAAAGTAAATATTGAATTTGGATTAATGGCATTGGCACATAATCTTAGAAAATTAGTGAAAAACAGAAAACTTAACCGTAAAAATTGGCTAAATACACTTAAATGCAAACAACATATGCATCTTTTCCATAAGTATATGAAAATCCAAAAGTATAAAGACACTATCCCGTAAAGTGTGTAAGTTAAAAAGTCAGGGCTTAGATTTTATAATCTGAGCCTTTTCTCAAAAATAAGCATAAATTGGTTGAGGACAATACCCCAATTCTGTATAGGCATTGTCCATTTTTTAGTAGCTTCTTTTAATGCCAAATAAACTGATTTCATTACAGCATCATCAGTAGGAAAAGACATTTTATTTTTGGTGTATTTTCTGATTTTGCCGTTGAGATTTTCAATTAAATTTGTGGTGTAAATGATTTTTCGTATCTCGAGAGGAAATTCAAAAAATACAGTGAGTTCATCCCAATTGTTTCGCCAGGATTGTATAGCATAAGAATATTTGCTTTCCCATTTATCTGCAAAATCATTGAGAGCTGCTTGAGCCGCTTGTTTTGTTGGAGCGGTGTAAATATGCTTCATATCGGCAGAAAATTCTTTTCTGTCCCTCCAGACCACATATTTGCAGGCATTTCTTATTTGATGGACAACGCAAATTTGGGTTTGAGATTCAGGAAAGACGGAACGGATTGTTTGGGTAAATCCGTTTAAGTTATCGGTAGCAGTGATGAGAATATCCTCCACACCACGGGCTTTTAAATCCGTGAGAACACTCATCCAGAAGGCTGAACTTTCATTTTTTCCAAGCCACATTCCCAAGACCTCCTTTCTCCCGTCACGGTTTAATCCAACAGCCAGATAAACGGTTTTATTAATGACTTTGGAATTTTCCCTTACCTTGAAAACAATCCCATCCATCCAGACAATGAGATACAAATCTTCAAGCGGGCGGTTCTGCCAGCTAACAACTTCACTGGCAACCGCATTGGTGATTCGTGAGATGGTAGAGGTAGAAACATCAAAATCATACATTTCTTTAATTTGTTCTTCAATATCACTTACACTCATTCCCTTAGCATAAAATGATATGATAATATTCTCCAAACCATCGATAATATTATGTCTCTTTGGAACCAATGCTGGTTCAAAACTACCTCCTCTATCTCTGGGAACTTTAATTTCAGATTCGCCAAATGAGGATTTTATCTTTTTAGTCCCGTGACCGTTACGGTAATTTCCAGTGGCAGATTTCTGATGTTTATCATTATCCAAATGAGAGTCCAATTCTGCATCAAGCATATGCTCTATAGCTCGCTTGTGCATTTCTTTGAAGAAAGAAGTTAAGTCTTCTCCATTTTTAAAGGACTTGTAAAAATCCTTGTTGTTTAATAATTCTTCTTTGTCGATCATAACTATGTAATGGTTAAAAATAATAAAAAGTTATTTCCGTAAAATTTTTTGAGCTATAAGGGCTCAAAATTTTCCAGAATAACTTTTTAACTTACACAGTTAGTGAGATACTACCAGTATAAAATTGCTGCATAACTATACGCAGTCTCAAAACAAAAAAAAAGAGGCTGACCTTTTTGGACAGCCTCTTTTTATCTTCTTGTAACAGCATTTCTTGTATTTCTTTTACTTTGCTTTCTTTTACAACATAGGTTTTACAGATCTTATTATTAAGATGCATACTGAAGTTCATATGAGTTCTGGTTTGTGTTCCCATTGCAACAGTTTTTGAAGTATGCTCTGTAAAAACCGGCCTGAAGTTGGCCAGACACAAAAAATTTCTTTGCAGTGATATCGGAAAATCAAGCTGTCTCCCATAATCATCAAGAACTTTAAGGTTAAAAATTCTCTTGCCGAAAGTTGTACCGAAATACCCTTCACAAAAAGCTCCGGAGATGATCACAGGCGGAATAGAAAGCAAGATGCCAAAGACGAAAGACTGATGAAAGATCAATACGATGATCATGATAAAAGGAGCCATATCAATCACTTTAGCAAAAAGGCGTTCCGTTTCATTTCCTTTATGAACAGGGTTGTAAGGGAGTTCAAATTCAAACTCGTTATAAATTCTATTGCCCGATTCATCAAAGGATCTGGTAGGCCTATGAATAATTTTCTTTACTTTAAGTTCGGATATTTTCAATGAGTGCTTGTAATTTGTTTTAATGGATTAATGCTTCAAAAAGCTATATTTTTTTAAAAAAGATATGACAGTTTCTCATTATCAATCAGCTGTCACTACTTAAATGTGGCTTTTCAGTTCGTGAAATTTTAAAAGAGAAGGTTTATATCCTGAATTATTCAATGTTCCAAATCCGTATTCACAGAAAATAAACGGTACTCCGTTTACCAGAGCAGAGTCCTGATCTGTTTGGGTATCACCAATATAAATGGAATCTTCGGTCGTCAAATGATTTCTTTCCATAAGAAGCTTTATGTTTTCAGACTTTGGCTTTTGGGTTCGTCCGTGAGACTCAAAATCAACAAACAGATCATTGAATTGATAATAATCTAAAAATGATTCAATATACCCATCCTGACAGTTGCTCACTATGAAAAGGGAATAAGTGTTGGCCAGATTCTTTAAAGTATCTTCTACGCCATCGTATAAAATTCCACCTTCTAAGTGAAGTGTTTTATTTTCTTCGGCTACAATTTCAGAAAGGATTTCTTTGGCTTGCAGATCCGAAATGCCGGGAATAATATCTTTTACAATATCGTGAGCTAGCAGTCCCATATACTGATCCATGTCTTCTGGTTTCAGGGCTTTTTTGATCAACTGATGTTTTTTGCCCAATACCTCATTCCATATTTTGATGATTGTAGCTCTGGAATCCCATAATGTTCCATCCAGATCGAAGATTAGATTCTTTGTTTTCAAAATGATTAATTTGTGGTTTAAATTTAAATAGGGTAATATTTAAAAATTACAAAATCATACTCAGCTGGACTCTTTTTCTTGCTTCATCCACTTCCGTTACTTTTACACGAACATGTTGATGAAGTTTTACTACCTCGTTGACATCCGATACAAATCCTTCTTTCAGCTGGGAAATATGAACCAGTCCGCTTTCTTTGATTCCAAGATCTACGAAACATCCAAAAGCAGTAATGTTATTGACAATTCCCGGAAGAATCATCCCTGCTTTTAAGTCTTTAATGCTTTTAACATTCGGGTCGAATTCAAATACTTTTGCTGCTTTTCTTGGGTCCAGTCCCGGTTTTTCAAGCTCTTTCAAAATATCTTTTATTCCTAAAATCCCGATTTCACCTGTGATATAACTTTCGGGTTTTACCAGGGCTATTTTTTCTTTATTGGCTATCAGTTCATTGGTTTTAATACCTAAATCTTTTGCCATTTTCTCTACAATTTCATAAGCTTCAGGGTGAACAGCAGAGTTATCTAAGGGGTTTGTGGCGTTTGTGATTCTTACAAAAGCAGCGGCTTGCTGGAAAGCTTTTTCTCCAAGTCTTGGAACTTTTTTCAGCTGTTTTCTATCTTCAAAAGCACCGTTTTCAGTACGGTAATTCACAATATTTTCTGCCATTTTTTCTCCGATTCCGGAAACATAACTTAATAGTGACTTGCTGGCGGTATTTAAATTAATTCCCACAGAGTTTACACATTTCATCACGGTAGAATCCAGCTCATTTTTCAGCTGGGTCTGGTCTACATCATGCTGGTATTGTCCGACACCAATAGATTTAGCATCAATTTTCACCAATTCTGCCAACGGATCAGAAAGTCTTCTTCCGATAGAAACTGCTCCACGTACCGTTACATCATACGACGGGAATTCATCTCTTGCAATTTTACTTGCAGAATAAACGGATGCTCCTGCTTCTGAAACTACAAAAACCTGCAAAGGTTTATCAAAAGCAATTTTTTTGATAAAGAATTCTGTTTCACGGCTTGCTGTTCCGTTACCAATAGAAATAGCCTCAATATTGTAAGCATTCACCATAGAACGGATTTTTTTCATAGCCATTCCACTTTCATTCTGTGGAGCATGAGGGTAGAGGGTTTCGTTGTGTAATAAATCTCCCTTTTCATCCAGGCATACTACTTTGCATCCGCTTCGGTATCCGGGATCTATTGCCAGAATCCTCTTTTCTCCTAAAGGTGGGGCAAGAAGGAGTTGGCTTAAGTTCTCAGAGAAAATTTCAATGGCTTTTTTGTCCGCTTTTTCTTTAGCTTCCTGTAATGCTTCATTCGAAATAGCAGGCTCCAGTAGTCTTTTATAACTATCTTTTATAGCCAGTGCAATTTGTTCAGAACTTTCATTATTAGATTTGATAATGGCTTTTTCAATGAAATCAATGGCTTCGTCTTTGTCTATTCCTACATTTGTTTTTACAAAACCTTCTGTTTCAGCTCTGAGCATGGCTAAAAGCCTGTGAGAAGGTGTTCTGCTAAGGCTTTCTTCCCATTCAAAATATTGGGAGAATTTCTGGGCTTCTTCTTCGTCTTTTTTAGCTTTTACAACCTTGGAGGTAACTACTGCTTTACGCTGAAATAGTCTTCTAAGGTTCTTACGGACATACATATTTTCGTTAATCCATTCTGCCATGATGTCTCTTGCTCCCTGCAGGGCTTCTTCTTCGGAAGCAACTTCATTATTCAGATATTTTGAAGCCAGAAAAAGAATGTCATTACTTTTCTGGCTCATAATAATTTTAGCTAAAGGTTCCAGTCCTTTTTCCTTGGCTGTATCAGCTTTGGTTTTCTTACGTTTTTTGAAAGGCAGATAAAGGTCTTCCAGTTCCTGAATGTCAAAGCTTTCTTCTATTCTCTGTTGAAGTTCAGGAGTCAATCCATTCTGTTCTTCTATTGATTTTAAAATGGATTCTTTTCTCTTAACAATTTCATCAAATTGCTTGCTGATTTTTGAGATCTGTTCGATTTGTATTTCGTCAAGGTTTCCGGTTTTATCTTTTCGGTAACGGGAAATAAAAGGAATGGTACAGTCTTCAGATAATAGTTGTAAGGTATTGTTGATGCTCTTTTCAGAAATATTGAGCTGTTTCTGTATAAATTCTACGGTCGTCATTGTTCTGTTTTCGGATAGCTAAAATAGGGTTTTGGAATGGAAAAAATGAAATTGAAATATAAAAAAAGCCTGATTACAGAAAATGTAATCAGGCTGTATGAGAATTTTTAAATTAATTAAGGCAAAAATTCATTATAATAAAGTGGGGTATCATTGTTTTTATCATATCCCATGATGATTATTTTATATTTTTTTGTATCATCATTGTTATAAAACTGTACTTTGGATGACTCTTCAGGCTGTGCCTCGAGAAAAGAGTTCCAGTAAAGGACACTTCGGGTATCCTGTGTAACGCTCTTGAATTTTTCATTTCCATAATCAGGACTTTCAAAAGTTGCTTCTTTGTCATATCCTGTTAGAGAGATTTGTCTTAATTTTGACGATACGATTTTGTTAGAGGATGCACCACGACGACTATAAATGGCAATAGCTCCGTTGCCTCCACCAAAACCACCAGCAAAAAATCCTTTTATCACCTTTACCATAGCAATATCGGAGGGAGATATATTATCTATTTGACTAGGATCAACAAGCATTTCATCAAGATAGATCCCCACTTGCCCACCTCTCAGAGAAGCAGTGTAACTTCCACGTTGCATTTGAATTGTTAAGCCTGCAACTCTTCCTTGCAGCCATTTCAAAATATTTGTGGAGGTAACCATTGTGGAATCATTTACAAAGTCGAAAACTTGTTCATTCATACTCTTGAATCGTGGGCTGCTCAATTCGTCGTTTAATTTTTTCGTCTTATTCTTTACTTCTCCTTTTAATTTTATTTCTTCAATATTGGTGATGTTTTCACTGATAACTTTCTGAGTATTAAGAGCGGTAAGTGATCTATTGACTTCATTAGAGGGTTTGTCATCAGCCGGACGAGGAACCAGTTTGTAGGAACTTGGCGGAAAGTTCTTTTTGTAAGGGATAAAAGCAAATGTAGGTTGGAAGTAAACAGAATAATTATTATTAAGATCTTTTGGCTCAGAATTTAACTGATAAAAAAATTTCATTGTGTCTTCAAAAACCAAATTATTCAATGTTAGAAAACCATTGTTGTCAGATTTTATTTGAGACATTCTGGAACCCGGTTCTGAACCGAAAATTAAATTTACTTCTGTATTAGGAGCGGTTTTCCCCTGAATATTTACTTTCCCTTTATAAGAAAGATAGCTTTCCGGTTGATATTTGATCATAGGATAGTTTCCTGTCATAATTGATTTCCATTCAAAACGCTTCCATTTTTCTGAAATTAAAAGGGCATCCAACGCTTCTGTATTACGGGTTTTTGTAAAATATTGAGCAGGACTAGTAACGGGTGATGTTATGTCTCCGGTCAGCCATAAAGAGCTTAATAAACTTTGATCCTCTTCTGTACTTTTGGTGTTGGCATCAAGTACTAAAACTGTGTAATTGGAATAATTAGCATCCTTAGGAATATCAAACGAGTTCTTACCCCGTGGTATATCTTTTAATGAAACAGCCTGTAATAATGGTTGCTTGAACTGCAACAACTGAGGTTGTACAAAAGCAAGCCTATTAGATACAACATTTTCTTTGTCATCAAAAATGGTAAGTTGTAGGATTCCACTCACAAGTTGGTTGTTGGAGATAGAATATTGAGCTTCGTTATTGATTTTATTAATCTTAGCTTTGTAAACAAGCTGATTGTTGATGGTTCCTAAAACAGTATAATACTGTGAGTCCTGAGACTGATTTTTGGCTTTTATGGTGTACTTTACGTGGTCTTTATCACTTACTACTTGTAGGTTTATTCCAGATGCAGAGACTTCAGGAAGAGCAATATTTTGTTTTTGTCCGCTCTTATCCTGAACAGTCAGTTGGTATCTTTTTCCGGTTTTAGGAGTGATATTAAATAATCCGATATTTTGATCAAACCCTTTAAATGTTGTGATTTTTATATCAGGATTATCAGAGTCTGTGACATACCCTTCCCAGTCAGAAGGCGTTATTCCATTAGATTGTAGCCTTACTGCTACTTTTGTACTGATTCCGTCTATAAAGCTTCCGCTTTCAGGATAAGCTGATACCATCCATGGAGTTGGATTGATTATTAATTTTTCTTGCGATGAAGGGTTATAGACTGTAATAGGTTTTATAAGCTGAAAATCTTCATTAAAGTTAGCCATCCAGCTGGTGTACGCTCTAATATAGTAAATGTCCTCTTTTAAAGAATCCTTAAGGGCAATGTTGCCACTTCCTTCACCATTTATTAATGGAATTAATTTTTTGCTGATCTGATTTTTATTGCTGTCATACAATTCTACAAATAAGGTAGTCGAAATAGCAGATGTAGTATAGCCATCAAATACAAATGACTTAAACCATAGGTTTTCTCCCGCAGTATAACTGCTTTTATCCAATAGCAAGTGTATTTTTTCCTGAGGATATTTTTGCTCAAATGTTTTGAGAGCTTCTTCAGCTTTGGTTTGTGCATTAAGACAATAAATTGTGCTTATTGCTAATAATGTTATTAGTTTTTTTGTCATGTTTTTATTAAAATTTGTGTTTTTCCTACAAAGCGCCAAAAATACATTTTTATTGTGATCTGGAATAGTGAAAAATTATAAAACAATAAAAATCTATAAAATTTAGAGTTAATTTAAGAATATATTAGTATTGTAAGGTTTCCGTATTGTGGAGTAGAATGATTTTTTATACTTTCAGCCAACAAAATTAAAACTGATGGTGGAAATCAATAAAAAAATCAAAAAAAGTCATTTCTTGATATATGTTAAGATGATGCAAAGCAGGTTTTTCTATTTTTGTACCCGAAAACAACAAAATTTTAATAAACTTTTTTAAAACAGTTCAATATGAAAAAAATTAGCGTAATTGCATTAGTAGGAATAGGATTGCTTTTGGCGTCATGTGATAAAGGAAAAACAGCAGAAACTGCAGCTACGGCTCAGGAACAAACTGTAGCAGAGAGCAAAGGAGAAACGCTGGCAGTAGATACAGTAGGCTCAGTAGTAAACTGGAAAGCTTTCCACAAAGGAGGAATGGCACCTCGTTGGGGAACTCTTACGGTAAAGTCTGGAGATATCAGTGTTGATGCAGGTCAGGTTTCTGCAGGAAACTTTGTAATTGACATGAATTCTATCAAAGTAGATCCGGCTTCAGTAACAGAAAAAGATAAAAAACCAGCTGATCTTGAGGCGCACTTAAAAAATCCTGATTTCTTTGATGTAGCGAAAAACCCTACTTCAGATTTCAAAATTACAAGTGTTACAGATTTGAAAGAAGCACCAAAAGATGCAGTAGCAGGAGCTAATAAAACAGTAAGTGGAAACCTTACTTTATCAGGAAAAACAATGAATGTTACTTTCCCTGCGAAAGTAGATGTTGCAGAAAATTCAGCGGCTATTCAGGCTAAATTTACCGTAAACAGAGCAGATTGGGGACTTAAATTCGGTACTTCTGAAGCAGATCCAGCAGAATGGATGATCAGCAAAGATATCGAGATTGCAATCGACGTAAAAGCTAAAAAATAAGTTATTTAAACTTTAATAATTACAAGAGCTGTCTTCACGAAGACAGCTCTTTTTATTTAGAAATCTTTTTGCTCAAATGGATAAAGAAATTAATTTACAATCTTGGAGTTCTGGATTCTAACACAATATTCACTTCCCAGATATAAAGGATTTCCGTGCTTCTCAGACCAGAATCCATCCAGTACGTCTTTACTCAGGCAGCGGTACACAGCAACTCCTTTATAGATTTTATCATCTTCTCCTTCGTAGTTGAAATTAATCACTAAAATTTGGTCTTTATAAAATCCTGTACCGTTTTGCTGATGGTCACCAATCATCCATTGGGCAATAATACGGTTGTTTTCATCAATGGTTAAGGTTAATATTCCATGATAAGATGGATGGGAAGACTCTTCCTGATTACTTCCCTCAATTGAATAGCTTCCTGCAAGATCCTGTACCGTCATTAATTTGTTTTTTAAGAAAGACAAATTTAAAAAATCCTGTTCTGATAACCTTATAAATATTTTCTGTCCGGGTTTTAAACTTTGGAATTTCTTTATTGATGAGTCTGTTGAAATTTTTATTTTTAAACCATTAAGATTTAATAAGAGTTTAAGAGTATTAAGATTAGCTTCGCTTTAAGCTTAAAAATCAGAATGATTTACCTTAACTGTACTTTACTTCTTAAATCTTCCTTAATGGTTTAAAAATATGGAATGGGTACGTGTATTTTTATAAATTAAGCTCTATTTTTGCGGCAAATTAAATGAAGAATGATTCCTTTTCTGTTGATAATAAACGTGCTTGCATTAGGTACTTTTGGTTTTGATAAGTGGCAGGCCCAAAAGCATCAATGGAGAATTTCCGAAAATACCCTTTTAGGAATTTCTCTGCTGGGCGGAATTATAGGAGCTGCTATGGGAATGATTCTCTTCAATCATAAAGTTTCCAAGAAATCTTTTCTCATGAAATTTATATTGGTTGTTTTAATTGATCTTGTTTTGTTTTACAGGTTGCTAAGGCATTGAATGTGAATGTTAAAAATATTTCTCCGAAATGTTAAATATTTGAATAACATATTAATTATTGTGTTTTTTTTATATTTTTATCATGCTAATAACAAATAAACAAAACAACATGAGAAATCTTAGAAAAATTTCCAGAACTGAAATGAAATCAGTTCAGGGAGGAATCGTTAAAGGAATGGTAAAATGCAAAGATGCTGACACATGTGCCGTAAGATGGGGATGGGCAACCGGATTCTCCAGTAATTGCGCAGAATTTGACATCATATGCGGAGAACCGCCTGTAATAGATCCATGCGAAATACAAGCTTGTGTATAAATAACTTAAAGAGTGTTTTTCGGACACTCTTTTTTATTGTCTTGTAAATAAGTATTTTAAACAAATTATTAAATATTTAGATAACTAAATATTTTTTCATTAAAAATCACTACTTTTGCACCCGTAAAAATCTTTTATGCAAAACATTAGAAATATTGCGATTATCGCACACGTTGACCACGGAAAGACGACTTTGGTTGACAAGATCATTCACGCTACCAACATTTTCAGAGAAAATCAGGAGAGTGGGGAGTTAATTATGGATAACAACGATCTTGAAAGAGAAAGAGGGATCACCATCTTATCCAAGAATATTTCTGTTACTTATAAAGACACAAAAATTAACGTAATTGATACTCCTGGTCACGCCGATTTTGGTGGAGAAGTAGAAAGAGTATTGAAAATGGCTGATGGGGTTATTTTGTTAGTGGATGCGTTCGAAGGACCAATGCCACAAACAAGATTCGTACTTCAGAAAGCATTGGAATTAGGATTGAGACCATTAGTGGTTATCAACAAAGTAGATAAACCAAACTGCCGTCCGGACGAAGTTCACGATAAAGTATTTGACTTATTCTTCAACCTTGAAGCTACAGAAGAGCAATTGGATTTCCCTACGTTCTATGGATCTTCAAAACAAGGATGGTTCAACACTTCATTAGAGCAAACTGAAGATATCTTACCACTATTAGATGGTATTTTACAATATGTTCCTGAACCGAAAGTAACAGAAGGAAATCTTCAGATGCAGATTACTTCTCTTGACTTCTCTTCTTTCTTAGGAAGAATTGCAATCGGAAAAGTGACAAGAGGTGAAATCAAAGAATCTCAATGGATCGGTCTTGCTCAGGCAGAAGGTAAAATTGTAAAAGGAAAAGTAAAAGAACTTTACGTTTTCGAAGGATTAGGAAAGAAAAAAGTAACTGAAGTAAAAGCAGGTGATATCTGTGCTGTAGTAGGTTTCGATGCATTCCAGATTGGTGATTCTTTCGTTGATCTTGAAAATCCTGAGCCATTGGAAAGAACAGCAATTGACGAGCCTACGTTGAACATGACGTTCTCTATCAACAACTCACCTTTCTTCGGTAAAGATGGTAAATATGTAACTTCAAACCACCTTAAAGAAAGATTAACTAAAGAATTAGAGAAAAACTTAGCATTAAGAGTTCAACAGACTGATGATGCAAACACTTTCTTGGTATTCGGTAGAGGTATTCTTCACTTATCTGTTTTGATCGAAACAATGAGAAGAGAAGGGTACGAAATGACAATTGGTCAGCCGCAGGTTATCTTCAAAGAAATTGACGGTGAAAAATGTGAGCCTTATGAATCTTTGGTTGTTGATGTTCCTGAAGAATTTGCTTCAAGAGTTATCGACTTGGCAACGCAAAGAAAAGGTGACCTTCACATTATGGAAACTAAAGGTGAAATGCAGCACATGGAATTCGAAATTCCTTCAAGAGGTTTGATCGGATTACGTTCTCAGATGTTGACAGCTACTGCTGGTGAAGCTATCATGGCACACCGTTTCACAGAATATAAGCCTTTCAAAGGTTCTATCCCTGGAAGAAACAATGGTGTTTTGATCAGCAAAACTACAGGTCCTGCTACAGAATATTCTATTGCTAAACTACAGGATAGAGGTAAGTTCTTCGTTGATCCGGGTGAGGAAATCTACACAGGAATGATCATCGGTGAACAAAACAAACCTGGTGACTTGGTAGTAAACATCGTTGAAGCAAAACAATTGAACAACATGAGAGCTTCAGGAAAAGATAAAGACACTGGTGTTGCTCCAAAAATCTTATTCTCTCTTGAAGAATGTATGGAATACATCCAGGGTGATGAAGCTATCGAGGTTACTCCGAACTTCATCAGAATGAGAAAGAAAATCCTTTCTGAAGAAGAAAGAAAAAGAGTTGAAAGAGGAGCGAAAGCATAATCTAAAATTCTTAAAATATAATAAAGCCTCGATTTTCGGGGCTTTTTTTCTATGCCAACCCATTAAAATGCTTATTTTGGCATAATAATCTCTAAGAATAAAAATAAATTTTAATGTAGTTTTGTGACTATGAGAATGAATAAATTAAAACTTATCGTTTTACTGGGCTTTTTTGCATCTTACACTACCTCATGTTCCGTTCAGAACAATGTTGTAAAAACACCTTCCACAAAGAATCCGACAAAACCAACCAACAATACAAATCCACCAAAAGTAAATCCAACAGCTACAAAACCTACAACAGGAACAGTAGCTTCAAGTGATGAAAATTTCAGAACCAATCTTCCGGAAATCAAAAGAGAATTCCGTGGAGCATGGATTGCCAGTGTTGCCAATATCAACTGGCCTTCAAGGAATGATCTTACGGTGGAACAACAGAAAGCAGAAGCAATCAGTATGCTTGATATGCTGAAAGAGAATAATTTCAATGCTGCTATTTTTCAGATCAGACCTTCCGCAGATGCACTTTATACAAGTAATATCGAACCATGGTCTTACTTTCTGACCGGAGAAACAGGAAGAGCTCCATATCCAAACTATGATCCGCTTCAGTTCTGGATTGAAGAAGCTCATAAAAGAGGGTTGGAACTTCATGTCTGGTTAAATCCTTACCGTGCCCACCATACAAATGGCGGAGCTGTTAATAACCTGTCGATGGCCAATAAGCTGTCTGATATTGTAGTAAGATTAAAGAACGGAATGTACTGGTTTGATCCGGCTAATCCGAAAACTCAGGGTCACGTATCCAATGTGGTGAAAGATATTGTAAAAAGGTACGATATTGATGCTGTGCATTTCGATGATTATTTCTATCCTTATGCTACTTACAATAAAGGAGCAGACTTTCCCGATAATGCCAGCTGGAATGCTTACCTAAGCAGCGGAGGTACTTTGTCCAGAGCAGACTGGAGAAGAGATAATGTGAATAAATTTGTGGAACGTATCTATAAAGAAATTCATGCAGAAAAAAATAATGTAAGATTCGGGATCAGCCCGTTCGGAATTTGGAAACCCGGATATCCTATGGGAGTTATAGGTTCCTCTCAATATGACGAATTGTATGCAGATGCTAAATTATGGTTAAATAAAGGCTGGGTAGATTATTTCTCTCCACAGCTGTACTGGCCCATAGATTCTAAAGGACAAAGCTTCGAAGCTCTGCTGAGTTGGTGGCAGTCCGAAAATACAATGAATCGTCACTTATGGCCGGGATTGAATACTGTTGAGATTAAAGTATCAGACCGCCCAACGGAAATCAAAAACCAGATTGCTATTTCCAGAAATATCCTTAAAAGTGATGCCGGAGAAATTCACTGGAGCATTGCAGGGCTTACCAAAAACCCAAATATGCTTCCCGCTTTGAAAAGTGGTCCATACAATGAAAAAGCATTGGTTCCGAAATCACCATGGATAAAAGCAGTTCCATTGCAAACTCCTACCTTATTTATTGCTGATAACGGAAGCTTCGCTCAGACAAGCTGGAGTACAAAAAATGCTGCCGATGTATTTCTATGGGTGCTTTTTACTCAATATAACGGTGTATGGCAAACAGAAATTTTAACGCTGGATACCCTTTCAAAAGACATTCCTAAATCTAAAGACGGGAAAAAACTGAATGCAGTTGCCATTAAAGCTATTGATAGGTTAGGGAATGAAAGTGATTATACAGCAAGAAAGATTAAATAGTTGGGATACAACCCATTCTAAATATGTCATTGCGAACCTTTAGGTAAAGCAATCTCAATCATGAATTTAATAAAACCGGTTCTGTCTGAGAACCGGTTTTTATTTTAGAATAACTATAAATTATTAGCTTAAATGATTGTAAATCAGTTGTATTTTTAAGTGTGGTATGCAATTTTATATAAAATAATGAACTTGTCGGAACTGTTTTTGCATGATTCATTCCATAATCACCAAAATATAACATTATGAATACTAAAAGACTTTCCACCAGCATGGAAAAAGCACTTAGCGATCAGATGAACAAAGAAATTCATGCATCACACGTTTTTTTATCTTACGGAATCTGGGCCGACGACAAAGGCTATCAGGGGATTGCTAACTTCCTATACCGCCACGCTCAGGAAGAGAGAAATCACTCCATTAAATTCATGGAATACATTTTAAACAGAGGCGGAAAACCAAAAGTAACAGCCATTCCGGCTCCTCCGGCTGATCCTAAGACTCTTACAGCCTGCTTTGACGGTGTTTTTAAACATGAAGTTGACAATACAACTGCTATCTACAAAATTGTGGATTTGTCTATGGAAGAAAAAGACTGGGCAACATGGAATTTTATGCAATGGTTTGTACAGGAACAGATTGAGGAAGAAACATTAGCTCAGAATTTGATTGACAAGCTGAAAATTGCAGGTGGCGACAGAGCTACTGACGAATCTTTATTTACTTTAGATAAAACTTTACAGGAAGCACCCAATGATGTTCCACTGGCTCAGAATGCTACGGGTGCTAACCCATAAAACATCCGGTGAATTCAAACCTTTTGAAAATCTGTCAGAATATTGGCAGATTTTTTTATTATGAAACTCCCCCAAAAATCACTATCTTTGCACACTCGTAATTCAAGGTTCTGAGATCAATGTTTAAAGTTGAAGATACCTTGGGTTGCCCTAAACCTTAAACTTTGAATTTTACAATATGAAATGTGGAATCGTAGGCTTACCGAATGTAGGTAAATCAACTCTTTTTAACTGTCTGAGCAATGCAAAAGCTCAATCAGCAAACTATCCTTTCTGTACTATTGAACCGAACCTTGGAACGGTTTCTGTACCGGATCAGAGATTGTTTGAACTGGAGAAAATCGTAAAACCTGAAAGAGTTTTACCCGCTGTAGTTGAGATTGTTGATATTGCAGGTCTTGTAAAAGGAGCCAGCAAAGGAGAAGGATTGGGAAACCAGTTCTTAGCTAATATCCGTGAGTGTGAAGCGATTATTCATGTTTTAAGATGTTTTGACAATGGAAATATCGTTCACGTAGAAGGTTCAGTAGACCCATTAAGAGATAAAGAAATTATTGATATAGAGCTTCAGCTGAAAGACCTTGAAACCGTAGGAAAAGCAGTTGAGAAAGCTAAAAAATTCATCAAGTCAGGGAAGAAAGAAGATATTCTTACTTACGAAACGCTTCAGAATTTACAGAAATTCCTTGAAGACGGTAAAAATGCAAGAGAGTTTGCGACTGATGACTTTACAAAATCAATCATCGGAGAAGTTCAGTTGTTGACGAATAAACCGGTTCTTTACGTTTGTAACGTAGATGAAAATTCTATCAAAAACGGAAATGAGTGGATTGCTAAGATTGAAGAAATGGCTAAAGGTGAAGGAGCTGAAGTAGTAGTACTGGCAGCACAGATCGAAGCTGATATCAATGAACTTGAAACTTTCGAAGAAAGAGAAATTTTCCTTGATGAACTTGGTCTTACAGAACCTGGTGTAAACCGTTTGATCAGAAAAGCATATGATCTTTTGAAACTTCAGACGTATTTTACAGCTGGAGTAAAAGAAGTAAGAGCATGGACTATCGGACAGGGATGGACAGCTCCACAAGCTGCAGGAGTTATCCACACAGACTTTGAAAAAGGATTTATCCGTGCAGAAGTAATCAAGTATAACGATTACATTACTTACGGTTCTGAAGTAAAAATAAAAGAAGCAGGAAAGCTTTCTGTAGAAGGTAAAGAATATATCGTACAGGATGGTGACATCATGCACTTTAGATTCAACGTATAAGAAAAGTATTAAAGTTAGTTATAAAAAAAGCGTTTCCATGAATTTGGGAGCGTTTTTTGCATTTATTCAGAATAAATATTGTTGATTAAAAGAACTGCTCCTGAAATCAGAGAGCAGTTCTTTTTGTTTTTATCATTAAAGCGGAATACCTATATCGAATCGGCATTTTGGCTCTATACAGGATAGAGAGAAAACTACACAGTGATTGGCTATATCTGTACATCTTAACTGTGCCTCTCCAGTTCGGCACTCCGGTTCATAACATGAAGGATGAACTTGTGCGCAAATACCTTGATGGCTGCATATCATTACACCTCCTTTAATGGTCTTCAACTCTTTTTTATTGAGTTTTTTACCATTGTTTAAATATTGATTTCTCATTCGTTAAAGTTTTTATGGTTTTAGTTTTTCGGGAGCTTATTACAATTCAATACCGGGCTGGCATTGTAGTTCTGCACAGGCAAAAGAATATTTCTTACATGTAAGGTCTGGAAGCAGACACATTTCTTTTCCTCCGGTTATTACTCTTAATTGTCTTTTGTTCAATTTTTTTCCGTGAGTTAAATCTTGATTTTTCATAGTGTTTGGTTTAGTGATTATTGATATAATTAGAATTCAATAGATGTTAGGTCTTAAGGTCTGCAAATTTTTTGAGCACAACTTGGAGAAAATATAGTACAGTTTCTAATATCCCCAGGAGGATAAGTCTAGCAAGGAAACTCTGTACATGGGACAGCTTCCATACAGTCCAGCAATCCCCCTTTGATAGTTTTTAATTCTTTTTTGTTAAGTTTTTTACCTTTATTAAGTTCCATTTTCATATTATTTTTATTTAAAGAATTATTAGATATTATAATTGTGGTCTACACTCCTTTTGAGCACATTTTGGAGAAATGATCGTACATCCATAAGGATCAGATGAAGGTTCACATGGAAGAACAGGGCATAGAACTGGTTCGATACAGTTGATAAGACCTCCTTTAATAATACTTAATTCTTTTTTGTTTAATTTTTTTCCAATTTGATTGATTTGATTTTTCATTGATTTGATTTTTAATAAGTTAGTTTTAACGAAAGTAAGTAAAATAAATGAATTATATCACTGTGTTTAGAAAAAATGAAGAATTTTAAATAAATCTTCGGAATTTTCAATGGAGTAATGAGATATTCATTATAACAATATTTTCAGAAATGAGAAGTTCAGATGAACAATCTGGAAACATTTTAAAGCAGTCTGTTTCATAACTTTGTATATTTGAATTTTACAAATCATTTGTGATGGAAAAAATAGCACACACTTCACTGGAAGATTTTTATAAAGCGATGGCAGCCAAGCTGGGAAAAGATCTTGAAAGTATTTTTCCCAAAGGGCTTCATAAAGATATCGGTCACTTTAATGTTTTTGATATTGCCCAAACGATAGAAAGAGCAAAGGCCACTTCCGAAATGCCTTATAACAGGAGGAAATACTATAAAATCAGCTTTATAAGAGGGCGGAATAGGGCAGAATATGCAGACAAAGTAATTTCAATAAAACAGAATGCTTTATTATTTGCTACGCCTAAAGTTCCCTATCACTGGGTTCCTGAAGATCCTGAACAGTCCGGAAGTTTCTGTGTATTTACGGAAGATTTCTTCATTAAGGATAAATCTTATTATAATCTGGAAGATCTTCCTATTTTTCAGCCAGGTGGAGTTCCGGTTTTTGAAATTGATAATGAGCTTGCAGAAGAGATTGAAAGTCTATTTAAAAAGATAAAAAAAGAAATAGATTCAGATTATGTATTTAAATATGATCTGATCAGAAACTATGTTCTGGAATTGATTCATTATGGGCAGAAATTACAGCCTGCATCCAAAATATCAGCTTCAAATGATGCATCCATGCGAGTAGTTTCTTTATTTATAGAGCTGCTGGAAAGACAGTTTCCTATTGAATCAGGGGAACAGAGACTGCAATTGAAAACCGCCAAAGATTATGCAGACCGATTGGCTGTTCATGTCAATTACTTAAACAAAAGATTAAAAGAAAGCACCGGAAAGACAACCACAGAATTTATTTCGGACCGGATTATTCAGGAAGCTAAAATACTTTTAAAACAGACAAAATGGAATGTTTCAGAAATATCTTACGCTCTGGGATTTGAGGAGATTGCTCATTTTTCCAATTTCTTTAAAAGGAAAACAACGTTTACTCCATTGGAATTTCGTTCCTGATTTGAATTTTGCAAATTTCAGATTGATTCAAGCAAACACTTCAGTCTGAAAATATCCCAACTTTGTACCATCAAAATAATCAAAATACAATGAACACAAAAACAAATATTGCACTGGTAACCGGAGGAAGCCGTGGATTAGGGAAAAACTCAGCGCTTAAAATTGCTCAAAAAGGATTAGATGTTATCATTACCTACAGAAGTAACAAAGAAGAGGCTGATGCTGTTGTCAATGAAATCAAATCAATGGGAAGGAAAGCTGTAGCATTTCAGCTTGATACAAAAGATATTAAAAGCTTTGATACTTTTGTAAAAAACGTAACAGATCATTTGCAGCAAAATACAGGAAGTACTCATATCGATTACCTGATCAATAATGCAGGAACAGCCTTATATTCCCCGATTACAGAAGTAACGGAAGAGCAATTGGACGATGTGGTAGATATTCACTTTAAAGGAGTGTTTTTCCTGACTCAAAAATTATTACCATTTATTAATGATGGAGGAGGTATTATTAATGTCTCTTCAGGGCTGGCAAGATTTGCAACACCGGGATCTTCTATTTATGGATCAATTAAAGCAGGTGTAGAAATGCTGACCAAATACATGGCTAAAGAATTAGGTTCAAGAAAAATCAAAGCCAATGTTGTAGCTCCGGGAGCTATTGAAACAGATTTTGGTGGCGGAAGAGTAAGAGACAATGAAGAGATCAATGCAATGGTAGCGGGAGCTACAGCACTCGGAAGAGTAGGTCTTCCGGATGACATTGGTGGAGTGGTGGCATTCCTGTGTACGGAAGATGCAAGATGGATCAATGGACAAAGAATTGAAGTTTCAGGAGGAATGTTCCTATAGAACTTTAAAAGGCCAAAAAGAGAAATTTTTAATTTCCTTTTTGGCCTTTTTCACTATCTTTAACCTAGAGATCAGTCAATATGGTTAAAGAATTTCTTGATCAGTACCCATACCTTCTGTTGGGACTTGAGGCCCTTTATCTTCTCGGGGTTACTTTCCTTGCGGGTAAGATCATTATGGATACCAGAAATACAAGCAAAACACTGGCTTATCTTCTGCTTATTATTTTTCTTCCGGTGGTTGGAATCATTATTTATTTTGTTTTTGGAGTCAACTTCAAAAAGAATAAATTTTATACTTTCAAAGTAGAACGTAATGAGCAGATATATCAAAAAGTACAGCAATATATTGAAGAAACACATCATAAAACACTGATTGCTCATCAGGAAGAATTACAGAATTTTTTGCTCACAGTTAATTTTCTTTACAATGCCGGAAATGCGCCTGTTTCTCAGGGAAATCATACAGAAGTCCTGATCAATGGTGAAGCTAAATTTGAAAAAGTTTTTGAAGTACTTGAAAAGGCAGCGCATCATATCCATCTGGAATATTATATTTATGATAATGACGATGTCGGAAACAGGCTTGCTGATCTGTTGATGAGGAAAGCAAAGCAAGGTGTTAAAATACGTTTTCTTTATGATGATCTGGGAAGTGGAAAATTAGGCCGGAAGTTTTTAAGAAAATTACAGGAAGCAGGAGTGGAAGTATCTCCGGTCAACAAAATTACTTTCAGGCTTCTAGCCAACAGAGTGAATTACAGAGATCACAGGAAGATCATCATTGTAGATGGGACTGAGGTTTTTACAGGTGGCATTAATGTTTCGGATAAATACATCAATCCTAATCCAAAACAGTACTGGAGAGACGTTCATCTTTATATTAAAGGAGAAGCCGCTTTTTATTTTCAATTTTTGTTTTTCAGCAACTGGGTTTTTGCTACTGAAAAATTTCCTGAAATCTCAACATCGTATTTCGATTATAAAAAAACAGAAGCAGGAAGTTCCCTCGTTCAGGTTGCTGCAAGTGGCCCTGATACCAGACCTTCCATTATGTTGAGCGCCAGTTCGGCAATTCTTTCTGCCAAAAGAAGAATATATATTGTAACGCCTTATTTTATCCCTGTTGAAACGGTATTGAACGCTATAAAGCAGGCTGGTCTTTCCGGACTTGATGTAAGGCTTATGGTACCAAAATCAGGAGATTCTGTAGTGGTGAATGCCGCAGCCTATTCCTATTATGAAGAGCTTCTGGAGAACAAAGTGAGAGTATTCTTTTACAAAAAAGGATTTATTCATGCCAAAACAATGATTGTTGATGACCATTTTTCGTCTGTAGGAACTGCGAATATGGATGTCAGAAGTCAGGAACTTAATTTTGAGGTAAATACATTGATCTTTGATGCAGAAATTAATCAGAAGCTTAAAAACCTTTTTATTGAGGATATGAATGATTGTGAAGAAATCTTCCTTGATAGCTGGAAAAAAAGGTCAAAATTCAAAGTTTTTTTTGAACATCTGGCCAGACTGCTTTCACCGCTAATTTAAAATTCACCTGTGAATAAAAAATAAAAACTCCGGAAACATTTCCGGAGTTTTATGTATAATTTCTTTACCTCTTTGTTTTAATCAGGAAGTATTAAATCTTTGATAAATTCTCAAGTGCTTTTTCCAGAGTTTCCTGTTTCTTGGCAAAGCACAACCTGATTACATTCTCATTCAGCTTGTTTTTATAAAAAGAAGAGAAAGGAACACTGGCCACCTTATGATTGATGGTAAGTTCTGAAGCAAAATCAAAATCATTTTTATCTGATATTTTATCATATTTCACCGCCTGAAAATAAGTTCCTTCACAGTCCAGAAGTTCGAACGATGTACCTGCAAGACCTTTTCTCAGAAAGTCTCTTTTCTCCTGGAAAAACTGATTCAGATAAGTATAGTGTTCATCATTTTTCATGTATTCTGCCAGAGCCAGCTGAATAGGAGTGTTTACACAAAACACATTGAATTGGTGTACTTTCCTGAATTCTTCCGTTAAGCTTTTAGGTGCTGCACAATAGCCTACTTTCCATCCGGTAACATGAAAAAGCTTCCCAAAAGAGGCCACAAGAAGGCTTCTTTCTTTCAATTCCGGATACTTACAGATGCTTAAATGCTGTTTTCCATCAAAAACAATATTTTCATACACTTCATCACTCAAAATAAGAATAGAAGTTCCTTTTACCAGTTTAATAAGTTCTTGTATATCATTTTCTTTCAGAATTTTTCCTGAAGGATTGTTAGGGTTATTAAGAATGATCATCCTGGTTTTTTCGCTGACAAGATTTTTTACTTCATCCCAGTTGATTTCATAATCCGGAGCTTTCATTTCAAACCGTTTTACAATACCTCCGAAAAGTTCTACCGTAGGCTCATAACAATCATATGCAGGTTCAAAAATAATCACTTCATCATCTTTTTTAATAAATGATGCAATAGCCGTGAAAATTGCCTGAGTACCGCCTGCAGTAACTGTTATTTCAGAATCCGGATGGTAAATTGCCTGATGACTATTTTCAATTTTTCGTGCAATTTCTTCCTTTAAGCCAATCATTCCGCCAAGAGGAGCATACTGATTGAAGCCTTTTTTAATAAAATGATCTACATGATTTAATAATTCTGAATCTGGCATAAAATCAGGAAATCCCTGAGACAGATTGATGGCTTCATTTTCATTGGCAAGCTGAGTCATCTGGCTGAAAATAGTAGTTCCTACATTGGAAAGTTTTGATAAAGGAAGTTGTATCATAAAAACAGTTTTGTGGACCGAATTTAATGAAATAATTAAAACAGTTTGAACTTAAGGAGATAAAAATTAGCAAACAGTAGGTTTAATGCGGTTTTTAGATTTCATAACTGGCTGGGAGTTCTCTATTTTTTACCCGTTCGGCCTTTCTATAGACTGATTGTACCAGCGATGCAGAAAAATATAATTGTGCAGCTGGAAAATAAAAGGTAATATTTTGAATCCTCACATGAGGTATGCTTGAAATAAAAAACGACCATCTTCACAACAGGATGGTCGTTATTTTTAATGGAATAAGCCTAATAAAAGCTCAATAATAAATCAATCTGCGCATTACTTACTCCTGCCGGTCTGTTCGCTTTAAGCTGTGTACTTAAACTGCTTAATCCATAACAATGTTTTAGAAAATTAGTTTCAATATTGGCTAAAGTATAGCCGGTAACCTGGTCGTTTACTGTTCCCATAGGTTGAGAGCTAAATGACTGCCCCAATTCGTTGAAATTGTCAACTAAATTAATAAATAAGCTTGTATAATCTGAACTGGTATTCAAACTCCAGAACTGATATCCGAAACGATTAGGAAATACAGGAGGATTAGATGGATTATAATTTGGAGTTCCATAATTTGCAATACCTCTTTCTCTATATTCTATTCCTGTTACAAACCATTCTACAGCGCATGGCCAGCTTTCCTGTAGCATAGAATTAACTTGGAAATACTGAACAGGTCCGCTGTTCATTTTGATAATATGAGAGGTATGGGCCAGTTCATGTACAGTCGTTGAAAAATAATCATCAGACTGATACTCTGTTGTTGATCCAGGTCGGAATCTTGCTATTTTCAGGTAAGGAAAAGCAACGTAATTGATTCCCTGCCAATCTTTAGCTGTATTCTTTGCTATAATGTGCGAACGGTTTCCACTAGGCCTGATAGGTCTTTGTAAACCACCAATATCTTTATAAAAATAACGGTAGGCTGCTCTAAACATATGGCCCTGCATATTTTCATAGCCAGGCATGATGTCATGACTCCAATGATTACTTTTGATATTATTTCGGGCTACATTGGCAGGGCTAATCTGGTTATCTTTTATTACAAAATGCTTTCTATCCATATGCAGCTTAAAGTCTACATTTCTGTTGTTTGGAAAAGGTGTACCGTCCAGTCCGTACTGACCATTTGCATTGGTGATACCTTCTCTTGTTCTCAAACCCCTTTTAGCAGTAACTTTGGCGCCTTCAAAAGGGATCAGTGTATTTAATCTTGTATCGAAGATTCGAATGGTACCATATATTGGTGCACCACCTCCGCCGCCTCCTGGATTCGGGTTGGGATTGGGATACCATTGCCCGGGTTCTCCTATATTATCCCAGGGCTTATAGTCGCTAGGCTCCCAAGGTGTGAAACCGGATATATTTTCTGCCCTATTGACCAGGCTATAAACGAATTTATAATTCATATTACCAGTTCCTAAGAGTTCAAGATCCTCTTCGGGAAGATACACATCCTGAAGAATTTCATAGCTAATCCCGGCTGGTAAGGCTGCCTCATTCCTCACAGTTGCATATTGCGGTGTAGGCTGATCGGCGGGAACATCAGGATCGTGATAGAATTTACCGACTACCAATACTTCTTTATCAAGTGGATAATCATAAATAATAAGATCGGATTGCTGTAGTGTTTCCAGTTCATCTTCCGTTGCCGGATTGAATTTAATGTATTTGTGTGTAGGGCGAATATTTACAGCAGTTAATGATCTGTTGCCTTCTGCTTTGGGCTCAGCCAGTAATGATTTGTAGGCAGCCATCATGTTTTCAATCGTGTACGGAATAGGAAGCTGTTCTCCTAATACCGTGGGTTCTCCCTCTTCAGCATATTTTGTTTCATCCTCTGAAGTGAGATCCCTGTTCATGAGTTGGGAATTGGATGCTTCAGTTTCATATTGTTCTATCACATCAGAACAGGATGTCGATAAAAGAGAAACAAAAGTCATGTAGAGTACTATTTTTTTCATGGTTTAATTTTTTCAGTTTTTACATTATTTTCTGGTCCGGAATAAGATTGCCCGAAACTTTTTCTTTTAAAAACCACATTCCAATCGACAGACTGGAATGTCTTTTTAAAATCATTATTATTTAGGTTCAATCCAGGGAAGTCCATTCCATGGCATTGTGTAAATAAAAGGAAGTCCTCCAATAGGTTGTTGCGGATTAGTTGCAATAGGAGGCTGGGGTTGAGGGATTGTTCCTGGGTTGCTTGGGGTAACAAATGCTGTTCCTCCGGCAATGGATCTCATTTGATTTCTCTTGAGTACTTTTCTAGTGATTTTCATGATAATTTTTTTTTGTTTAACATGACGAAAGTAGAGAAGAGTCTTAACAAAAAACAACTCCAACTAATAAGTGCGGAGGTTGAATAAGTAAGTGCGAAAGAAAATATTTTATTCGGGTTTCCCTATGGTGGAAAGGAAGTCATTCTTCTTGCGGTAGGAGACATCCAGAACGGATCCGTCGCTCATTACTACCTGTCCGCCTCTGCCTTTAATATATTCCTGAAGATGATTAATATTAATAAGATGCTTATGATGTATCCTGAAAAAATGATGTTCCATCAGAATGGGTTCAAACTCATGAAGCGTTTTGGATACCATTATTTTTGATTTATCGGCAAGATAAAAAAGGGTATAGCTCGAATCTGCTTCACAACGGATGATATTGGATATTTCTACCAACTTAAATCCCTGAAGGGTAGAAAGAATGATTTTGTTATCTTTAAGAAGAGTAGGATTGGGAGTCTGTATTTTTTTAATATTGTCCAGGGCTTTATTGACAGCAATCATAAAATCCATTTTTTTTATAGGCTTTAAAAGATAATCTGTAGCTCCATTTTTAATTGCCTGAATGGCAAAATTTTCGTAAGCTGTGATGAAAATAATCTGGGAATGAACTTCATTCAGCTTTGAGAGTAAATCGAAAGTGGTTCCATCACCCAACTGAACATCGAGAAACAGAATGTCGGGAGAGTTTTTGATAAGGTAAATATAAGCTTCTTCCACGGAGGAAGCCTGGAATTCAATATTGATTTCAGGAAATTCATTTTCCATAAGTAATGCAATATAATCTCTTCCATCTTGTTCATCATCAACAATACATGCTTGTATTTTATTTCTCATAAGGTTTTATATAAAGTTTGATTTGGGTTCCCTGTCTGTTGCTTTCCGGAAACGCATTGATTTCTAAAAATATATTGGTATCAAAAAGCTGTTTAAAAGTCTCAATTCTTTTATGAGAAAGCTTTACCCCAAAGGAGTTGTCTTTTTTCAAAGATTCCTGGTTGGGGATTCCTACACCATTATCTTCAATGGTGATGCATAAAGAAACATTCGTATAATCAAAGCGGATAAGAATTTCTCCTTTTCTGTCTTTTAACCCTGAAATGCCATGCTTTATCGCATTTTCCACAAAAGGCTGAATCAGTAAAGAGGGAATCGTCCAGTTAGGATCTACCTGTTCAGAAATAATAATTTTATAATCAAA
Source organism: Chryseobacterium sp. KCF3-3 (assembly GCF_045865955.1). NCBI lineage: Bacteria > Pseudomonadati > Bacteroidota > Flavobacteriia > Flavobacteriales > Weeksellaceae > Chryseobacterium > Chryseobacterium sp. KCF3-3. Next base: position 5,012,519 of record NZ_AP035792.1, on the reverse strand, counting down.
AAGATCTTTTACACGAAGCTTTTCCATGTCAAGATACAATGTGAGATATTCAACTTCATCTTTAATAGGCATGAAGGTTTTTTCTGAATAATAAAGCGTTTTTCGGATCATCTTGGCGAAAATATCCAGATAGTTTTCTGTTTCTTGATAATCTTTTTTATACAATAAAAATTGAATGGAGTTCAGGCAGTTATAAATAAAATGAGGATTGATCTGAGCTTTAATAGCCTGGAGTTCAAGTTCGGCAATCTTCTTTTCATACTCCATTTTTTCCAGTTTCTTATTCCTTTTTTTATGCAGATAAGAAAATATAATCATCAATAAAGCTCCGATGATGAAGATGGCCAGTATCAGCCTGAACCACCATGTTTGCCAGAAGAGAGGCTTTATATAAAAAGTAAGGTCAGAAGAAGCATAGGATTGTTTTCCGTTATATCCTAAACCGTAAACCCGGAAGGTATATTTGCCTGGAGGAATAGAGTTGAAGATGACTTTAGAAGAATTATTGATTTGCCATGAGCTATTTAACCCTTCCAGCTTATATTTATAGCTTATTTTTCCCAATGAGGGATAATCAAGAAAGCTGAGATTAAAAATAACGGTATTGTGGGGATAAGCAGTCAGGCTTTTCTGCAGGTCGTAATGCTCATTATTTTCAATAGATACAGAGTTAATAACTACTTTTTTGTGAATGAATTTTTCCTGAGTCAGTAATTTTTTGATGGAAAATATTCCAAGTCCTTTAGAAGTTCCAATGAAGATGGTGTCATTTTTTATCACGCAACCGGCCACTGCATCAGAGGGAAGTCCGTCTGTCTGGGTGAAGTTATTGATATGTTGATTCTTTGCTGTCAGTTCAACTCTGGATATCCCTGAATTGGTGCTGGCCCAGAATGTATTTTTATTTTCTACTTCTATTTTTTTTACCTGGTCATTGATTAATCCATCATTCTTTCCGATTTTTCTTATAATTCCTTGAGTATTAAAAATAATAATCCCGTGGAGATTAGTTGCTCCCAAATAAGTATGATCATCTAATTTTTTAATATCTGTAAAATAGTATCCCTTTAAGAATAAAGTTTTTTTCCGGTTTCTGATATTGTATTTGTACAGATCACTGAAGCTGCCGATAAAGAGATTCTCTTTATCATAGGGAAAAACGGTGTATACCCGCTCCTGAAAAAGAGTGGTTGTTTTTTTAGTTTTTAAACTGTAGGTCAATAAGCCGCCAGATGTACAGAAAAATAAGGAATCCTGGGTGTAAGAGACAATGTTCTTTAAGGAACAATATATCTTTTTAGAAGTATTATTGGTCATATCATGAACAATAACTTTACCTGATAAACCGAAAATGGAAATATTACCTTTTAAATAAACCGAGATGTTTTCATCTTTATCACCCTTATCCAGGATAATATTTTGTATTTTATTGTTTTTGCTGATAAGAGCACCGGCAGATTGATTGTAGCCGAGAAGAATATTGCCGTTATCTTTTGCAATGGCTTTTATATACTCAGAATTACTTTTTACAGGCAAATTGATATGATTGGCAAAAAGGGATTTTGATATGAAAAATACACCATTATTCCGTGAATTGAACCATACGTTATCATCCTTGTCTACAAGAACATTATTGATCACATAACGGTCCAGTATTTTGATAGGCTTACCAAGGTTTATCTTTTTTTCAGTCAGTGATTGGTTGAAATATAAAACGCCTCCATTACTTATATTCAGCCATAGTTTATTGTTTTTATCAATAAGCCCGTAGAAAACATTCTCTTGTTTACCACAATCATAAGATAGAATCTTTTTTATACCTGAAGGAGCAGAAAGTTGATACACTTCAATTGTATTTTTATTTAAGAAGACAAAAAGATCATCCTTTTCACAGATCATACTTCCGGTTTCTGCTTTTAAATATTGCTTTTTTCCGGTGAGGATATTGTAGACAAGTATATTTCCCTGATGAGAATCATGCAAATAGAGATTGTAAGTATGCGGCTCAAACCTGAGCGTTGCAAAATATCTTTTCCCGTAATCTAATGGGATGGGGATCTTTTTAACTTTTCCGCTTTCATAGATGAAAATATTCTGAGGGTTTAAATTTCCATAAAGATAAAGTCGGTTTCCATCACGGGTAACTTTCGGAATAGAGCTTGAAAACTGATTTTTTACATAGTCATTGATGTTCAGATTGATAACACGACCGTTTTTTAAATAAGCAAAATCATTCAGAAAGGGAAGAATGAATACCTCGCCGTTGGGCAAAGGCTCACAGGATATAATATCAATATTCTTTAACCCTTCTTTCTTACCGTATTGTTTAAATTCTTTTCCGTCAAATCTGAATAAACCATTATCGCTGCCTATCCAGATGAAGCCATTTTTATCTTGTCTCAGATGATAGGTATAGGAGCAGTTTAATCCTTCCTCATCGCTATAGTTCACCATCCCGGGGATCTGTGAAGAAAATAATGAGGGAAAGAATAAAATTACAGATAATGTGAGGAAAGTAAATAAATTTTTCACATGATAATGATAATTTCGTAAATATATAATTTGATTGAGAATAATACAATGTTTGTAGTAGAATATTGAAAAAAAACAAGAGGAAAAAATTCGGATAATTTTGGACAATTTTGTACTTTTGTATGTTTGCTGAAATCATATATGTCACAAGAAATAAATCCAACCTACTCCGAAGATAATATCAGAACCCTCGATTGGCAGGAACACATCCGTTTGCGCCCCGGTATGTACATCGGGAAGCTCGGTGACGGTTCTTCCGCTGATGACGGTATTTATATCCTGTTAAAAGAAATCCTTGATAACTCTATTGATGAGTTCAGGATGAGATCAGGGAAAAGAATTGAAATAAAACTGGACGATGGTAAAGTTACCATCCGTGACTTTGGACGTGGAATTCCACTAGGAAAAGTGGTAGACGCTGTCTCAAAGATGAATACCGGTGGTAAGTACGACAGTAAAGCGTTTAAAAAATCTGTAGGTTTGAATGGTGTCGGGACCAAAGCGGTAAATGCCCTTTCAGATTACTTCAGAGTTCGTTCTTTCCGTGATGGGAAAATGAAAGTTGCTGAATTCTCCCGTGGGATGATCACTGAAAACTTTGATGAAAAAGAAACCTCAGACAGAAATGGTACTGAAATTTCTTTTATTCCTGATGGAGAAATCTTCCTGCATTTCAAATACAGGAAAGAGTATATCGAAAGAATGCTCCGTAACTATGCGTACCTGAATCCGGGACTTAAAATTCTTTTCAACGGAGAAACCTATTATTCTGAAAACGGTCTTAAAGACCTGTTGGAAGAAGAACTGGAGAGTGAGATTCTTTATCCAATTGTTCATTTGAAGGATGAAGATATTGAACTTGCTATTACCCATTCTGATAAATCACAGACTGAAACCTATTTTTCATTCGTGAACGGACAGAATACAACGCAGGGTGGAACACACCTTAATGCATTCCGTGAAGCATATGTAAAAACGATTCGTGAGTTTTTCAATAAAAGTTTTGATGCCTCTGATATCAGAAAATCTATCATTGCTGCGATCTCGATCAATGTAGAAGAACCGGTTTTCGAATCCCAGACCAAAACAAAATTAGGGTCTAATGATATGGGACCAAACGGACCTACCGTAAGAACATTCATTATTGACTTCCTGAAGAGTAAACTGGACAATTTCCTGCACAAAAATCCGGAAATAGCTGAAGCAATTCAGAGAAAAATATTAATTTCCGAGAGAGAAAGAAAGGAACTTTCAGGAATCCAGAAACTGGCAAGAGAGAGAGCAAAAAAAGTATCTCTTCACAATAAAAAACTTCGTGACTGCAGACAGCATTATAACGATCAGAAAGCCGAAAGAAAAGGAGAGAGCCAGATCTTCATTACCGAGGGAGATTCTGCATCCGGATCTATTACAAAATCCAGAGATGTAGAAACTCAGGCCGTATTTTCACTGAAAGGTAAACCATTGAACTGTTATGGTCTTACCAAGAAAGTGGTGTATGAAAATGAAGAATTTAACCTTCTTCAGGCCGCTTTAAATATTGAAGAAAGTCTGGAAGATCTGAGATACAATCAGGTAATTATTGCTACCGATGCCGATGTGGATGGGATGCACATCCGTTTGCTGATGATTACTTTCTTCCTGCAGTTCTTCCCGGATCTGATTAAAAACGGACACCTTTACATCCTTCAGACTCCGTTATTCAGAGTAAGAAATAAAAAAGAAACAAGATATTGCTATACAGAAGCAGAAAGAATAAAAGCACTAAACGAACTGGGGAAAAATCCTGAAATCACCCGATTTAAAGGATTGGGAGAAATTTCTCCGGACGAATTTAAACACTTCATTGGTAAAGATATCCGTTTAGAACCTGTAGTAGTGGGAAAAGACCAGACGATTGATCAACTTCTGGAATTCTACATGGGGAAAAATACACCGGATAGACAAACCTTCATCTTAGAAAACCTAGTGGTAGAAGATGATACTGATATTGATAAAAAAGAAATACTGAATGAAGTAGAAAATTAAAAAAAAACTTATAACTTAAAAAACTGGTTGTAAGAGCCATTGCAGACTGAAAAAAAGCACAATTTTGGATGAAGTAGGAAATTATAATACTTACACAGCCAAAAAAATAAAATGAGACTAAGTAACCGTAATAAAGCATCAATTTATAACTCTTTGAGTACACTGCTTTTGATGATTGCAGTGTTTGGGATAATTGCGTTTGTCGCTAATGAATACAGATTTCATGCGATGGGTAAAGAAAGTTATTTATTAATTATTGTTCCTGTTTTGCTGCTGATTATCTTTTATATCAGCGGAAGACAGATTTTTGAATACGACAGTGACGGAGAAGCTTTGAATTTTAAAAACAGGAATGTGATTCCCTTTTTAAACAAGCCTCTTCATGACGAATTTCCAAAATACAAACTGATAAAATATGATGTGGTCAGTATTCTCTTTTTCAAAAGATTATACATTACCGTTTCCAGTAAAAATAATGGTTCTACCATACTCAAATACCAGATCTCTTATTTGAGCAACAAAGAAGTAAACGATTTAAAACTCTCTCTGAACAAAGTAGTGAAAGCTAATAAAGAGAAAAAAGATAAAATAGATGACGACAGAAGAATATTCGCATGAGGGTGAAAGCTTAAAAAAAGTTTCCGGGCTGTACAAAGACTGGTTTCTTGATTATGCTTCCTATGTAATTCTGGATAGAGCTATCCCTTCAATATATGACGGTTTAAAACCCGTTCAACGAAGAATTATGCACTCCATGCGGGAGCTGGAAGACGGCCGTTACAATAAAGTGGCCAATATCGTGGGAAATACCATGAAATATCACCCACACGGTGATGCTTCCATTACAGATGCCATGGTGCAGATTGGGCAGAAAGAACTGTTAATTGATACTCAGGGAAACTGGGGAAATATTTATACAGGTGACTCTGCAGCTGCCGCGAGATATATTGAAGCAAGACTGACTCCTTTTGCCCTGGAAGTAGTCTTTAATCCTAAAACTACAGATTGGACAAAGTCCTATGACGGAAGAAATAATGAACCTATTGATTTACCGGTAAAATTCCCCTTGCTTCTTGCACAGGGAGTAGAAGGTATTGGAGTAGGACTTTCCACAAAAATCCTTCCTCATAACTTTAATGAACTTATTAATGCATCCGTAGCCTATTTAAAAGGTAAGAAATTTGAACTGTATCCGGACTTTTTAACAGCCGGTTATCTTGACGTTTCCGAATATAACGACGGTCACAGAGGAGGAAAAGTAAGAGCAAGAGCTAAAATTACCCAGACGGATAAGCATACATTAGTCATTTCTGAACTTCCTTACTCCAAAACAACAACGGATCTTATTGACTCTATTCTAAAAGCCAATGAGAAAGGAAAGATCAAAATCAAAAAAATTGAGGATAATACTTCAGATAAAGTAGAAATCCTGATTCATATTCATAATGATGTTTCACCGGATAAGACCATTGATGCACTGTATGCATTTACAGACTGTCAGGTGACGATTTCTCCGAATGCCTGTGTGATTGTAGGTGATAAGCCTATGTTTCTGAATGTATCCGATATTCTGAAAACCAATACAGATCATACCGTTTCATTACTGAAGAAAGAATTGGAAATAGAACTTCATGAACTTCAGGAAAGCTGGCATTTCTCTTCATTGGAAAGGATTTTCATCGAGAACAGGATTTACCACGATATTGAAGAGGTGAAAACCTGGGAAGATGTATTAAAAACCATTGATGCCGGATTAAAACCTCATACCAAACATCTTTTAAGAGCCGTTACAGAAGAGGATATTTTAAAACTGACAGAGATCAGAATCAAGAGAATTTCAAGATTCGATTTAGATAAGTTTAAAGAAAATATTGCATCGCTGGAAGGTAAAATAGAACAGGTAAAATACCACCTGGCTAACCTGATCGCTTATGCTATCGATTACTATTTAAATATTCAGAAAAAATACGGCAAAGACAAACAAAGAAAGACTGAACTTAGAATCTTTGATACTATTGATGCTACAAAAGTAGCCGTAGCCAATGAAAAATTCTATGCGAATTTCGAGGAAGGCTTCATCGGAACTTCTCTGAAGAAAGATCAGTATTTGTTCGACTGTTCTGACATTGATGATATCATCATATTCAGAAAAGACGGAAGTATGAAGGTGGTAAAAGTAGAAGCAAAAACCTTCGTAGGAAAAGATATTCTTCACGTTGCTATATGGAAGAAAAACGATAAGAGAACTGTGTATAATATGATCTACCGTGAAGGAAGGGAAGGACCATATTATATGAAACGATTCTCTGTAACCGGAGTTACCCGAAATACAGATTATCCTTTAGCTTCAGATAAAAAAGGTTCTGAAACACTCTATTTCTCAGCCAATCCTAATGGAGAAGCAGAAACTGTAACCGTGCTTTTAAAACCAAATCCTAGAATCAGAAAGAACAAAATGGAGATCAATTTCTCCGATCTTGCCATTAAGGGGCGTGATTCCAAAGGAAACCTGGTGACTAAGTACGCCGTAAAGAAAGTAGATATGAAGGAAGAAGGAGTTTCCACTCTGGCTCCTAGAAAAATCTGGTTTGATGATACAGTAAGAAGATTGAATGCCGATGTAAGAGGAACATTGCTGGGAAGCTTCAAAGGAGATGACAAAATCCTGACCATAAATACCAATGGTGAAGTAAAACTGGTGTCTTTTGACTTAGGTAACCGTTTTGATGATGAATATCTGGTATTGGAAAAATGGAGACCTGCACAGCCGATTACCTGTATCTATTACGACGGGGAAAAAGATATTTATTTCATTAAGAGATTCTTACTGGAAAATACAGTGAATGTACAGACTTTCATGCCTTCTGAACACCCGAAATCATTCATCGAAAATGTAATTGTTGCCAACGATGTTACTGCTGAAATTATTTTTGCGAAAGATAAAGGAAAAGAACGCGATCCGGAAACCATTAATATTGATGAATTTATAGCGGTAAAAGGAATAAAAGCCATTGGAAACCAGTTTACCAAGTTCAAAGTAAAAGCCATCAATATTACCATTCCTGAACCTGTAGAAGAAGAACCCGAAGTATATGAAGATCCGGAACCAACAGGAGATATGGATGAGGACGGAGGAATGATCGGAGATCTTTTCAAGGATGACGGGAATAATGAAAATGAATAGACTAAAGATGTCTGTTCATATATAACATAAAAAGAACACAATGGATATAGTTGTTATCATTATCATTGCAGCCACATGTATTTTTAGTTACATGGGGTTCAACAATACAGCATTATTTGAAAAATATAAATTCAATGTCGGAGCGATTGCGAATCGTAAAGAATATATAAGACTTATCAGTTCTGCGTTTTTGCATGCAGACTTTATGCACTTATTTTTTAATATGCTTTCCCTGTATTTTTTCCAGGGAGTAGTTATTAGTTTCTTTGGAGAAATAGGATTTTTGATTCTATATTTCGGATCAATGATTCTGGGGAATTTATTCAGCTTACAGATTTATAAAAACCAACCTTGGTATTCAGCGATTGGAGCATCAGGTGCGGTTTCCGGAATTATTTTTGCATCCATAGCGATGGCTCCGAATGAGATCAGTGTCAACTTCTTACCGGGATGGTTATTTGGAACACTGTATTTCGGGTATTCAGTGTATATGATGCTGAATCCTAAGCAGTGGGATAATCTGGGGCATGCGGCTCACCTGGGAGGAGCATTTTTTGGGTTGGTTTACTCTATTGTAATGCATCCGCAGCTGGCTATGAGCAATATTCTTTTCTTAGGAATCATGTCACTTCCACTCATCTATTTAGGATATGAAATTTTTGTAAGGAAACGAATAGGATAAAAGACTATTTTTAATTAAAATATCAAAACCAATGAACACATCAGAGTTAAACAGTTTCATCGTGATACTTATCTATGGTTCATTGGTTTTGCTTTCTCTGCTAAAGCTGGCCAATCCTTTACAGGTAAATCATAAAGCCAATTTCTGGTTTGGAATATTTCTCTTTCTGTGGTCTACCTTCTGGCTGGATGAAGTGCTGTTTCTGATCACCGGTTCAATTGTGGAGTTTCATTCCCTGTTCTGGGTTAGACTTATTCAGTTTTTTACTCCTGTGGTTTTTTACTTGAGTGTGCTGTTCTATACCAATCCATCTTTTACTTTTAAACTTACAGCGTTTAAGTTTTTAATCCTTCCGGTAGCTTTTCTGGTTTGTCTTATATTGATTAAACTGGGCTATGAAAAACCATTTGAATATCTCAGTATTATTCTGATCCTGATTCAGGCTCTCTTCTATACGGCACTTTCCTATATTACCATCAGGAAGCATCAGAAAAAGATCCAGCAGTTTTCATCTAATACGGAAGGAATCAATCTGAATTGGCTGGAATATATTATTCTGGTGCTTCTTATGGTGAATATCATCTATGTGATTTATAATCTGTTCTATGATCCAAAATCGCTGAATTTCTTTATCAATGCCGTCTTTTTATCCGTTATTTACTGGGTAGGGTATTATTCTCTGAAACAGAAGGAAATTTATCCTTTAGAAGAAAAACAAAGGCAGGAACTGATCTCTATTGATGAAGATTCCGATCCGGAAGAAGTAAAAAGAAAACTGATCTCTGATGAAGAATTACTAAAGATTAAAACCTCACTGGAAAGAATCATGGAACTCCAAAAACCTTATCTTGACAGCGAACTTAACCTTATCAAACTGGCTGAAATGCTGTCCGTTTCTACCCATCATCTTTCGTATGTGATCAATACAGGCTTTGGAAAAAATTTCTTCCAATATGTGAATGAATACAGAGTAGACTACGCCAAAAAACTTCTGAAAGAACCCAACAGCAAATTATCCATTCTCGGGATTGCTTACGAATCCGGGTTCAATTCTAAAACATCTTTTAATACAACCTTTAAAAAAGTGACCGGACAAACACCTTCCGAGTTCAAAAAATAAGTTCCGATTTATAAACTTTTACTTTTTGTGTTTTTAATTAATTGATTTGTAGTCGATTGATTGTTTTTGTTTTTCTGGGTTAAAATCGGTTCGTTCAGATAATCCGGAACATTCAAATCCACCTTTCCCAATAGTTTTGTACCATAAAATGTAAACTTATGGATACCCAAGAATCATATGCTGTCGTTACGGGAGCAAGCCAGGGACTCGGAAAATCATTCGCTGAACATCTGGCCAGGAAAAAGATCAATGTCATTCTTATAAGCCTTCCGGATCAGAATCTTAAAGAATTTTCCAGAGATCTGGAAGAACAGTACGAAATAAAAGCCCATTATTATGAAACAGATCTTTCAGTTCATGAAAATGTGATGAAGCTTACAGAATGGCTCAATAGTTCTTTTGATATTCATATTCTGATTAATAATGCAGGACTTGGCGGAACGAAGAAATTCACAGAAGCTTCTTCGGATTATATCAACACCATTCTACAGGTGAATGTAGCGGCCACTTCACTGATTACCCATCAGCTGCTTCCCAACCTTTTAAAACAACCCAAAGCCTATATTCTGAATGTTTCAAGTATGGCGGCCTTTTCACCCATCGGTTTTAAGACGGTATATCCAGCTTCTAAAAGTTTTATCCATTCATTTTCAAGAGGGCTTCATGAAGAATTGAAAGGGACCAATGTCTTTGTAAGCGTTGTAAATCCGGGAGCAATGAAAACCAATAAAGATGTTTGTGAAAGAATAGAAAAACAAGGCCTTATGGGAAGATTAACCCTTTTAAATCCTGATAAAGTAGCTTCATACTGCATCCGGCAATTGTTTAAAAAAGATTCCGTCATTATGGTGAACCCAATCAGCTGGCTGGTGATGAAAATTTTGCCCATATGGATCAAACTGCCATTAATGACTCAGGCTATAAAAAGAGAAATCGAAGCATGAAAAAAGTGTGTGTAACCGGAGCAACAGGGCTTCTGGGAACTAATGTTATCCTTAAATTATTACAAAATGGTTATTCTGTTACTGCTCTGGTGCGCAAAAAAAGCAGCTGGCTGGGCGAAGAAAACAAAAATCTGAAGCTGTTGGAAGCAGACCTGTCGTCCGATATCTCAGTACATCTTACCGATATTGACTGTATCATTCATATTGCGGCAGAAACACGCCAGAATCTCATCCGTTATGACGAATACAGAAAAGTGAATTATGAAGCGGTTGTGAATCTGTTTACCCATGCAGAATTGATGGGTGTAAAGAAGTTTTTATTTGTAAGTACCGCAAATACTTTAGGATTTGGAAACACAGCCTTCTGGGGAAGTGAAAAAGCACCACAGATTTATCCTTTTACCCATTCATTCTACGCCCAAAGTAAACAGGCCGCAGAAGATTATCTTTTAAAAAAATGTAAAAATACAGAGGTTATTATCGTTAATCCAACCTTTATGATCGGAGCTTATGACAGCAAACCGAGTTCCGGAAAAATCATCTTTTGGGCCTGGAAGAAGAAACTGATTTTCTATCCGAAAGGAGGGAAGAACTTTGTACATGTGGAAGATGCAGCCAACGGAATAGTAAATGCCGTTGAAAAAGGAAAGAATGGCGAAAAATATCTTTTAGCTAATGAAAACTTAAGCTACAGAGATTTTTTTAAGAAAGTAAACCGGATTACGGAACAAAATCCAATCATGATCCCCATCCCCAACAAGCTTTTGAGTTTCCTTGGATTAATGGGTGATGGTTTGAGAAAATTAAAAATAAAAACGAATCTGAGTTCTGCTAATATGAAAGCCCTGCGGATCTTTAATTATTATTCTAATCAGAAATCAATAGAGGAGTTGGGGGTTCAATACCAGCCGATTGATAAGGCGATTGAAGAAGCTGTACAGTATTTTATTGAAAATCCTGTCAGGAATAAAAAAACCAGCTCTTAAAAGCTGGTTTTATCAAATTATCTTGTTATCTTCTGAGTTACATTTTTATTGGAAATAACGCAGGCTTTACTGCAGTTATTGGCACTTGAAATATTAACCTGTACCAATGCCGGCAATGATCTGTATTCTTCCTTATTGTAAGGTGCTTCAGTACCATTGCTTCCGCCACCTTTAATATCATATTGTACCTGGGCTACTCCCGTGAATCCCGTTGCAGGTTTGAAAGAAAGTGCTCCGGTAGTGGGAAAATAAGTCCATGTTCCCTGGCTGTTGGTATAAACTCCGCCTGTTATATTGGGAATTACAGCTCCGTTGCTATCCAGAAAACGGAATGAATTAAAATCAAGGTTGTTATATGAAAGTGTTGGCGGATTCTGGCCATTTGCTGACGAATAAGCCGCATCATTAAGCAAAGGGTAATAGATTGACTTTATCCCTGGGCAACCCGCAAACAAATCATCCGTTACTTCCGCAGCATAAGGTCTTGTAACCCCTAAGTTTTTCAATAAATGGATATTTTTGGCAGCTCCGGTAGAAGCGGCAAATCCAATTCTGAAAGTAGAAGGTGCTGAGGTATCCAGCGTTCTTACCGTAGTGTTGGATATCGTAGTTTCAGTGTATTTCAGAGATGTTGGATAGTAATAATTATCAATCACTTTTTCTTTTACCGTTCCATGCTGTATTTCCAGGGTTATATTATAACCGCCGGCAGGATTGGGAACTAATGTAATATAGGCTTTACGGAATCTTGCATCATTTTCATTTTGAGGAATTGTTGTTCCTCCACTTTCAATGCTGAATTGCTGAAGAGTCGTATTTTTAATACCAATATATTTTCCAGTTGCAGGATCCAGATAAGCGGTTCGGTTGCTGCTGGAAGGTGAGGCATTGGTAGCTGTACTGTAAAGTAAAGGATAGCCATTATATCCTACCGGTTCAGCAGACGAAAGATATTGGTTTCCACGTTTACCTCTTAAAGATATGTTACTTCGTCCATCGGCTAATGTTACCCCAAATATTCCATTTCGAACCCTTTCACCCTGGTTAAAACTGGTTTTAAAATTTCCGTATTCATCCAGACCTATCCCCAGATAAGCACCTCTCAGTCCTTCTGTAGATTCTCCACCACGTACAAAACTATATCCTAATCCTCCACCAAAATATCCGAGATTAAGCTGGTCTTTAGGAATAGATCCATCTACTAAGAATATAGAAATCCCATCTCCTCCGTTGGTATTTCCTCCATAAATAGCAAATTCGAATTCAAACTTGATTCCCTGATCACTTTTGAAAATTTTATCTGCAAGGATAACTCCTCCCGAAATATTATTGACACTTCTGGTAAGTCTTAGCCCGTCTGTAGTAAACGTTGCATCATTCTGAACACCACTGGTAGCCACCTTATAGGCTTCCTGAGGCTGTAATCCCTGTGTGAAATTAACAAAGTACGGATAACCGGTTCCCTGTTCATTTTGTGCCTGAATATTTTGTGAGAAAATAAATAAGGAAAAAGTAAACAGAAATCTTTTGTATCGTAAAATTGAGCTGTTTTTTATCATCACTCAATTATTTAACAACGAAAACAATATTGATAAAAGAGCAGTCAGTTGCTGCAGCTTTTACATCATAAGTCATTACTCCATCATCAGAAATAGAAATATTACTGAATACATTAGGATCTGCATCTGTTACATAATAGTAAAGATCTTTACTGGATGGGAAAAAAGGTATTGCCGCAGGAGCGCTGGTACTCTTCGCTTTTGGGGAACCAAACTGAGTTTTATACAATGTATATAAATCTTTGGTTCTGCCATTGGCTGTGGTGGAAGTATCAAAAGAAACACTAGGCATATAAAACATTTTTACGGCATTACTGCTGATACAAAGCCAATCAGGTTTGGTAGGAGTTCCAATATTCTGACTTAAGCATTTCTTATCAGTATCATAGATAAGAAGCGAGTTGGCCGGATTCGCAATTGCATCTCTTTTTGCTGTGGTCAATCTAGGGATCAGCATCCCTTTATTTTGGCTGTAAACATCCAGAATTGCACTTTGATCAGGTGTGGATATGTTAATCCCTACTTGAGCGAAAGAAAATGAACTGGCAAAAATGATTGGTAGAAATAATTTTTTAATCATGATGTCTTAATAATTTTTTATCTGTGTGTATGTTTTTTTAGAGAAAAGAATATTTTTAGGCTTAATTCTACAAAGGCAATAGTTATCACTGACAAATTCATTAAAACAATGAATTGTTCTGCTCAAATAATAGCCAAATGAGACCTTTGGTTCAAAAGCTCATCAACAGATATAGCAAGTATACTTCATCAAGAAATATCTTATGCCTACCTGGGCGGTTAGTCGAAAAAATAAATTGATTATGTAGCCGTATAAGCTCTTAAATAAGTAAGATTCATATTCCCTCGTGTTTTTTGCAAATATACAAAGAAATATTCAGTAGTTTGTGTTTATAGAATTAATTCTAAACTTCTCTTAATAATTAACATATTTTGGTTTAAATTTTTACATAATTTGCAAATCAATAAGATTGTTTTTATTATGTAAATCTTTCTATTCTATTGAGAAATCTTAAAAAAGGATGATATTGAGGTGTAGATATTTTAAAATAAAGAAAAATATTACTATTTTTAATATAAAGGATTGAAAAAGAGTCTATTTTGAAAAATTATTCAATGCGTCATTCAGAGTGCTTACAAAATTGACATGCCTTGTTTTATTACTTTCAAAAATAAAATCTTTCATACTTTTACTTTCATATTTACTGAAATCCCCTACAATAGCTAATCCTATACGATAGTTTGAGAATTTTTGAAGAATTTCTCCGGCAATTTTGGTCTTTAAATCGAAGAATTCAGGGGTAATATTTCTTTCATAGAGAATCACTTTATCAAATCCCTGATAATAGATGTTTCCCATCAAATCCAGTCCGTCCTGTGCAGATTGGATAATGAGGTCATCGGAAATAATTTCTGCGATTTTTATATTATTAATTTCGTGAGATTGGATATTCATTTTGTTATTGAATTGTTTTTTTTATATCATGTAAAAAGTTTTCTAAAGGAAATGCATCTCCCTGATTGGTAAGTGCAATGATACAGCTGTTATGCTGCAGATCTCTCCAGAATAAGGCTTTAAAACCATTCAAACCACCTGTATGCATTGCGTTTTTTCTACCATTATTTTTCTCCAAAAACCACGCAAATCCATAGTTTGAAATCTGTCCGTCAGATAATTGAGAAGGGGTGTGCATAAGGGCTGTGTTTTCTTTACTGATAAGAGTATAATTTCTCAATGCCTGATCATATTGATAAAGATCTTCAGGAGTAGAGTAGATCCCGCCATCTCCGGTTGTTGCAATAGAATAATCATCAGGTTTTTTCTTTTCATTATATCCTAATGCAATATTCGGAATAATTGTACCTGGTTCATATACATGGGTATTGTTCATTTTTAAAGGAGTGATAATCTGCTCATTGATAAAACTCGGATAAGATTTTCCTGATACTTTTTCGATAATCTGAGAAAGAATAATATACCCGCTGTTGCTGTATTTAAAATTACTGTCAGGAACAAAATCAAGACCATTAAGATTGAACAGCCAGTTAATGACATCCTGATTGGCCAGTCCTTTTTTTGAAAATAGATTCTCATAATCTCTAATCCCCGAAGTATGATGCAAAAGCTGTCTGATCGTAATACTCTTCGCATATTCAGGAAGGGAGATGAATTGAGAAGCCTTGTCATCAAGTTTCAATAGCCCTTTTTGCTCTAACATTAAAATAGCAACAGCAGTGAATGATTTACTGAGAGATGCAATATAGAACGAAGTTTTTTTATCTGCTTTCAGTCTTTTTTCTATGTTACGGAAGCCCAGCGCTGTATCACAGACAATTTTGCCGTTTTTTACAACCAGAACAGAGCCGTTGAATTCTCCTTTATTGTAATAATCATTGACAACATCATTAGGCTGCTGCTGTTTGCAGGATATCAGTTGCGTAATCAGTGAAATAGCAATGAGAACATTGCCTGTCAAAGTTTTCATAGGTTAGATGTATAGAAGTAAAATTACTTATTTCTTTCCATAAATAAACCTGTCATTCTCTGATAAATCCTTCAATAATTGTGCGTTAGAAAAATCCTGATACAATTCCAGTGTTTCAGGACCCAGTTTCTGGTTAATCTCTAAAAACAAAAGACCATTTTCTTTCAAATGCTTTTTGGCATCTTCCGCAATTTTTCTGTAAAAGATTAAGGCATCTGAAGTAGGAGAGAAAAGAGCCATTTTAGGTTCAAATTCTTTCACGGAATCGGCAATTTCAATCTCTTCTTCAATTCCTATGTAAGGCGGATTTGAAATGATGATATCATAGTTTTCAGCCAGTTCAAAATGGAGATAATCAGCGTGAATGAATTGTATTTTCAATTGGTGATATTCTGCATTCTTTTTAGCTGTATTCAAAGCTTTTTCAGAAAAATCAATGGATGAAACTTCCGCTTCCGGAAAATGTTTCTTTAAAACCAAAGGAATAATTCCGCTTCCGGTTCCTATATCCAAAATCTTTAAACCTTGAACCTTAAACCTTGAATTTTGAATTTCTCTGATAGCCATTTCCAACAGCTCCTCAGTTTCAGGGCGGGGAATCAGAACATTTTCATCCACAAAGAATTTCATTCCGTAAAATTCTGTTTCACCCAATATCTGCTGATAAGGTCTTCCGGTTTTAAGTTCCGAAACAAGATGATAAAGTTTTTCTTCATCACCCTTCAGAAGTTCCTGCTCAGCGAATCTTCTTTGCTGAAATGGATCAAAATCTACGATTTGATGAATGAACAAAGACGATAAAAACATACTTTCCGACTCTGTATAAAGATCGGAAAGTTCTGTCTTGAAATATTTTTTAAATGCTGAAATTGTCATTTATCTTGTAAAAACCAGTTTTGTATCTGTAGACTTCTCTTCATCAATTCTGTACCCTTCATAGTTGAAGGCTTTCACATCCTCCAGTGTTTTGGCATTGGTTTCTGCACAGAATCTCACTACAAGACCTCTGGCATGTTTGGTATACACAACAATGGTCTTCAGTTTTCCATCCTTTAATTCATAGAAATCGAAATCAATTACGGTATGGTTAAGTTTCTTTCTGTCGATTACTTTTCCATATTCATTACTGGCAAGGTGAAGAAGGATTTCTCCTTTTTTCATTTCAGAATTCAATTGTTCCGTAATCTTTTCTCTCCAGAATTCATACAGGTTTTTGTATTGCTCAAATTCAAAAGGGCGACCCATTTCGAGCCTGTAAAGCATCACTTTATCAGAGGGTTTCAGTAAACCGTAAAGTCCGGAAAGCATTCTGTAGTTTTTCTGCAGGTAATCTACAGCATTTTTATCCAGTGTTTTGGCATCCAGCCCTCTGTAAACCTCTCCTGTAAAGGCAAACATTGCGGGAGCAGATTCTTTTGCTGTAGGTTTGGATTTCCATTTTTGATTTCTTTCCCAGTTTTCATCAGCAAGCTTAGGTGAAATTTCCATAAGCTCGGAAAGATATTTAGGCGATTTTTCTTTTAAATAAGATTGTATCAATGCTGCATCTTCAATGAATCTTGGAGTAGAAGATTTCAACAGATCTGTTGAATTTTCCACGTTCATTAATTTGGCAGGAGATGTTATAATTTTCATAATGTTAAAATACAGATAAGTGTTTAATATCCATAAAATTCATCATCATCATGGCAATAAAATCAATCATAAAATGACAGATGATCAGAATTTTAATATTTGAATAGCGTTTATTATAAAATACAGCAAACACGATTCCGATAAAGAAAGGTCCAAGAACCTGGCTTATGGTACCGTAAGTACTATGTAAAATTCCAAATAAGACCGATGAAATAACAATTGCAACGGTGGGGCTGTTGTAGATTTTTTCAAGCCTGGACTGTACATAGCCCCGCATCAGGAATTCCTCTACAATAGCAGCGGTAAGGCATGTAAAAATAACTAAAAAATAATTATTTCTAAAAATGGGTACAAGGTTGAGAAGTTTAGTGCTTATTTTTTCCTCTATAAAAAACAGGATGACCGCATTCAGAATCCCTCCGCCAATCAAACAGATAAAATATAAGCTCAGTACAGCTTTGACATAAAATGCAGCTGAATATTTTTTCTCTTCTTTAAGTAAAAAAACACTTTTTTCAATAAAAATAGTGTAGAGAAATACGAGAATGAGAATTATCCATAAAACAATTCTGCTGAGAAAGAAATTGACTTCTGTAATTCCTTTTATTCCGGTTATCATGATGACAGCTGGAAAAGCATACAGCATGGCTGCAGCCAAAATAGTAAACGTGAGTAAAATTCCTACAGCATATTTCCCGGTAAGACTCATCATTAAGTACTCTAAACCTTGAACTTTGAATTAAATGATCCCTTTTCCCTGACGGATAATCTCCGGTTCACCTGACGTAAGGTCTACAATAGTGGAAGCTACATTATCTCCATACCCTGAATCAATAACAATATCTACCAGATGATCATATTTTTCAGCAATAAGTTCAGGATCGGTAGAGTATTCGATAATTTCATCATCGTCTTTAATGGAAGTAGATGCAATCGGGTGGCCCAGTTTTTCAACAATAAGCTGTGGAATCGGATGGTCAGGAACACGGATACCAATTGTTTTATGCCCTTTATAAGCTAAAGGTAAACTTTTATTAGCTTCCAGAATGAAAGTAAACGGTCCGGGAAGATGACTTTTCAGAAATCTGAAAACGGAGGTGTCGATAGGTCTTGTAAAGTCTGAAAGATGGCTAAGATCATTACAGATAATTGAAAATTTTGACTTCTCAAGCTTCATTTTTTTGAGCTGAGCCAGTTTTTCCATGGCTTTTATATCAAAAATATTACAGCCTAAAGCATAAATTGTATCAGAAGGATAGATAATCAGCCCGCCGTTGTTTAAAGTTTTAATAACCTCATTCACAAGATTTTCCTGTGGGTTGTCCGGATAAATTTTTAATATCTTTGCCATAAAACAAAGATACAAATAATAAAATAGTTTTCATAAAAGTCCTTTATTTAAAAGAAAAATTAGGATTTGTGAAAAATATTCGTACCTTTGCAATCCAATATCGCGGGATGGAGCAGTAGGTAGCTCGTCGGGCTCATAACCCGAAGGTCATCGGTTCGAGTCCGGTTCCCGCTACTAAGTAAGTGCTTTCGGTAGGCACTCTAAAAATACACCGCGGGATGGAGCAGTAGGTAGCTCGTCGGGCTCATAACCCGAAGGTCATCGGTTCGAGTCCGGTTCCCGCTACTAAGCAAGTGTTTTCGGTAAACACTCTAAAAATATACCGCGGGATGGAGCAGTAGGTAGCTCGTCGGGCTCATAACCCGAAGGTCATCGGTTCGAGTCCGGTTCCCGCTACTAAACGAAAGAGAAGCAATATTTATTGCTTCTCTTTTTTATTTACTATCAGTCATTGCGAACAAAGTGAAGCAATCTCAGGTAGAAATAATGCGTAGAGACAAACTTTTATAACTGAATTTACATTTTGGGTAAGACCCAAAGATTTTATCTTGGGTAAAATAAATAGGGAGAAGGGTTATAGGGTAAGTACTACTGGTTTTTCCACAGCTTATAGGCCTCTTTCATACAATGTCCACACGGACGATAGCCATTTTCTAAAGCATCTTTCTCATCTGTGAAGAAAACTCTGTTGTCCATTTTCATTCTCTTTCCTGAGCGGCAGCTGAGCAATCCATAGATTTTCAGTTTTTTATTTCCTCCAAAACGAATTTGTCTGTGGTGGATTTTACTTCTAAGACTTTCTGCTGGTATCTGAGAATGCTGAATCATAGTTCAATTATTTAATAATTAGTTGGTTGCATCATGAAAGATAATTCCTAGCGCATAACGGTTTCCCTCTCTCACTTCACTTACTCCATGTTTCATATTGACTCTGTAGTATCCTTTGGTTCCTTTTTCGGGTTTAAATTGAGTCGTAAAAATAAGAACATCCCCTTTTTTAGGTTTTAAAACAATAGCTTTTGACTGTGCCCTCGGAATCTGTTGGGTAAGTACAAACTCACCGCCTGTAAAATCTTCGTCAGGTTCGCTGAGCATTAATACAATTTGAATAGGAAAATAGATGTCTCCATATAAATCCTGATGTAAGGTGTTAAATCCGCCTTTTCCATATTTCAAAATTAAAACCGTAGCTTTTTGCTGACTGTTAAGATGACATAGGTTCAGGAACTCCTGATGGTCTAAAGGAAATTGAGTGTCAATATGTAACGCTTTAAACCACGTATTGGCAATAGAAGCCAGATAGGGATACATTGTTGTTCGTATGGTTTGAATGATTTCAGGTAATGGGTAAGTAAAATATTTATATTCCCCCAAACCAAAACGATGTCTGGCCATGACAACTGTTTTACGATAAAGAGAAGAATGATTATAATTTGATTTCAATAGTTCACATTCTTCTTCAGACAGCAGATCAGGAATGATAGCATATCCGTTTTGATGCATTGCTTCTGTAAGGTGTTGCCAGTCTGTATTTTTGAGTGTATGAAGAATATTTTTCATTGGTTTGATTTTATTCTGCAAAAATCTATAGTTGTTCAGAACAATACAATCCGAAACGTGCGGTATTCATTGTGTAATTTAATAAAGATCACAGTAAATCTATCTGGACTATAGTTTTAATATGATTCTGGATGATATCACTGGTCCTGTTTAAGGCTATTTTTGCCCTGTTAATAAAAATAGATATAACGATGAATTACATGATTAAAAAGGCAAGTCTTGAGGATCTTGATGAAACGGCTGAATTGTTCAATCTTTACCGTATTTTTTACAGACAGGAATCAGATATTGAAAAAGGGAAGGCTTTTCTTAAAGAACGGTTTTTAAATAGTGAATCCGATATTTTCCTTGCATTTGCAGACGGAAAAGCCGTAGGATTCGTACAGCTTTACAAATTATTTCATTATACCAGATTGCAAAAACAATGGCTTTTAAGTGATCTTTTTGTTCATCCTGATTATAGAGGGAAGGGGCTTTCTGTGGCATTAATTGACCGCAGTAAACAATGGTGTGAAGAGACAGGAGCGTGTGGGCTGATGCTTGAAACCGAAAAAACAAATGATATAGGAAATACGCTGTATCCACGCTGCGGGTTTGAATATGACGGACTGCATAATTACTACCACTGGTGGAAGAATAAAGCGAGTAAAACGTAATTGTAGAGCACCTTTTTTGAGGTGCTTTACTTCTATAATGAGAAGTAGTATTAGTTCTACAGTTTTGAACATTTAATTCTACAGGTATTTTCAGCCAGCAGAAGGCTATAGTCCTATTTTTGTAAAGCTCTTACAGATCATGGGTAGGACAGTTGATCTGTAGAGTGTATGCAAAAAAATCTCTGCCTAATTTTCTACTTTTTCCCCAAGGGTTTTATGATTAGTACCACAAAACTGCTTTTTCCGGCGGAGATTTTTTGCTTTTGAATAAAAAAGAGAACCACAATTGAGGTTCTCTTTTTTTATTTTTAAATATGATTTAGATATTATTGTGCCAGTTGAGCGTAAGGAGTAAGCTTGTTGTCATCAGACATTGTCTGTCCTAAAAAGTCTCTTTTCTGATCCGCTTTCATTCTTCCTGCAGCATCGTTTGCATTGAAATACGCTTCACTCAGCTTTGTAGCAATATCAGCAGGTTTGAATTCAAATTTTGTATCTCCTTCAACACCCAGATATCCGTTCTTTCTTGTAAGGTTGGTAATATAATTGTTGTAATTGATCATCGTACCTCTCAACATATTGTTGTGGTATTCCATACATTTCTTAGCTTTTTTAGAAGAATTGTTCAGGATACAGTTTTTCATATTGTTTCTGTATAAAAACCATTCAGACTCTAAAATACCATATTCTCTACCCAAAGCAATCTTTCCGTTATTCACAATATTATTATCTCCTTCTTTTGTAGAGATCGTTTGAAGATGCTGAATAACCAATGGAACGGTAGCTTCGATTTTTGATTTTGTATCTTTTAATATACTAAGATCAGCAGCAGGAGAACCCTTCTTTTGTGCTGTAGTAACATTGAAAATAAGCAGTAATAGTACAATCAATAAATTATATCTTTTCATGAGAAATTTTTAAAGCACTAAAATAAATATAATTTCCCGGTTAAAACAAATACATTTTAATATTTATTTAATAAAATTTAACAATTCTATAATGTATATGAACCATTGTTGTAAAAATGACGTCTTCAGGGTCTTTATTGACATGATTTTTGTAATTTAAATTGTTAATACAACTCAATTTGTGCATTTGAATGGTCATTCACAATCAAAATAATTTTGTGTGCATGGATAAAAAAAACACTACTCATAATGATAGTAGTGTTTTGCAAAGATTATTTATTTGAAATAATGAGTGATTTTATCACTTTCAGGAACTACTTTAGAGTCAAAATGTTCTAATAATTTTCCTTCCGGGCTGATCAGAAACTTATTGAAATTCCAGCTTATGGTAGCGTCCATTACTCCGTTTTGAGATTTATGAGTAAGATAATCGAATACAGGAGTGATTTTTGAACCTTTTACATCCACTGAAGTAGTAAGCGGAAATGTTACCCCATAGTTCTTTTCGCAGAAAGATTTGATATCAACATTGTCATGAAACTCCTGATCTGCAAAATTATCAGAAGGGAAGCCAACCACAACCAGTTTATCACCATAATCCTTGTAAAGTTGCTCCAAGCCTTTGTATTGAGGAGTGTATCCACACTTGGATGCTGTGTTTACAATAAGAATGTATTTTCCTTTGTATTCAGAAAAGTCAATTTTTCCGCCGTCGATGGATTCAATCTTAAAATCATAAATTGATTTTGCAGGTTTCGTACCTCTGGAATCATCCGATTTAATAAATGATGAAAGGCTTATAATCCCTATAAGCACCATTCCGATAAAAAGTATTTTTTTCATTGAGAAAAGATTTTAATATTAATGTATGTATTATGTTATTTATTTAATGGTAAAGGCATTTGATCTGCTGCCCATATTTTACCTTCTTCATCTTTAAAGATTTTGCCTTCATTTTCTATTTTTTTCAGCACTCGGCTTACTACTTCCCGTGAAGTTCCCAGGCTTCCTGCTATTTCTCTGTGTTTGATTTTTACAGGTTGATTTCCTGCTAAAATCACTTTTCGTTTAATATAATTCAGAACGCGTGTATCCAGATGATGAAACATTGCTTCATTAATCATATCCATCACGGCTGAAAATCTTCTTTCATATTCATGAAAAAATATTGTATTAATGGCAGGAAACGCTACCAGCCACTTACTTATCACTGCCAGAGGAACAAGAAGAACCTCAGAGTCCTCTTCCGTAGTAGCATAAACCTTACTGATGTTATTATTAAAAATTGATGAAAAGGTCATCAGACAGTTCTCTTCATCACTGATATAATAATATACAAGTTCACGGCCATCATTCAGAGAATACACTTTAATAGCTCCTTTTATTAAAAACAAAACATACTTGACGCGGTCTCCTTCGCGGATGATTTCCTGCCTGGCTTCTATTTTGTCGTAGATTCCATGAGTTTTGAGCTCTTCCAGAAAGTCTTCACCAAGAAAACCAAATTTACGGCGAATAAATCCGTCTGCAATAGTATTTTTTTGATCCATTTTATTTGTTCTTTATTTTGAGCTGGAGTTGAGCTCAGTTGTTTATTGCTGTATTCCAAAACGATTTCTGATTGGGCAAAATATTAGCTTTCTCCAATGGTAATCAGAGATTAAATTATTTTATATACTGCTTTTAGTTAATTGTTTTATCGCTCTTCCAGCCACTGGAGAAAACGGGAAGCTTTATCTTTAGTGACCAATGGCTTTTCGGGGGTAGTAATTTTCAGGCTGACAAGAAGTTTTCGGGAGAAATAATGTTCCACTTCAACAATAGCTGTAAAGCTGATCAGATATTGCCTGTTAATTCTAAAGAATTGAGCTCCTGAAACCAGCTGTCCAATCTCATCCAATGACTGTGGAACTGAATATTCTTTCTGATCGAAAGTCACCAGTACAGTACTTCCAAACTGGCTGTAAAAACAGGCAATTTTGTCAACAGGGATATTATTGTATTTATTATTGGAAAAGACCAGGAAATTGGTTTTTCCTCTTCCTGTTGTCAGATTATTCAGAATATCTTCCAGTTTCTGGTCGGGAGAAGGAGCGTGCTGAAAAAAGTTTTTAAGATTATTGATCTTTTCAAAAGCGGACTGAATATCTTTTTTCTCAAAAGGTTTCAAGATATAATCCACTCCGTTACTTTTAAAAGCTTCTATCGCATATTCATCAAAGGCAGTACAGAAAATAACGGGCACTTTTATCCTGACCTTGCTGAATATCTCAAAACAATTTCCGTCCGCCAGTTGAATATCCATAAATATAATGTCCGGAGTTTCAGTGCCAGAAAGATATTCCACAGCCATAGCAACACTTTCAATGTACTGTACTATGGTAGCTTCCGGCTGTACTGCAACGATCATCCGTCCCAATGCCTTTGCGGTTTTTATCTCATCTTCTATTACTAAAACTTTCATCTACTATGGGTAATTTGACTGTGAAATTATGATCATTATGCAGGATGGTAAGTTCCTTTTCAGCAAAATGCTTGTAACGTTCTCGGATATTTTCAATTCCTATCCCTGCGGATTCCTGTGGTATATTCTTCGGCTGGAAATTATTTTCAATAATAATATATTCGTTATCACTGTATAATTTTATGATTAACGGATTGGCCAGTGATACAATATTATGTTTGATACAGTTTTCACACAAAAGCTGCAGTGTAAACGGAGGAATGTAAGAATTTAAGATCTCTTCCGGAATATCTATTTTAAACTCTATACCATCTTCAAACCTAGATGTCAGAAGAAAAACGTAGGCATCCAGTATTGTAAGCTCCTTTTTTAAGGGAATAAGATCCATTTTTCTGTTGTCTAAAGTGAAGCGATAGAAATCTGCCAACCTCACCACAAAATCCCCGGAACTTTCATCTTTTATGTCAATCATAGATTTCAGTGTATTGAGACTGTTGAATAAAAAATGAGGATTAATCTGCTGCTTCAGCAATTCATATTGGGCATTGAGATTATCCGTTCTGATTTGTTCAAGTTCAAATTTAATCTGCTGAGAATTATAAGTCTGATACAAAAGGTAGAGAAACATATAAATCGTAAGATTGATCAATACGCCCCGGAATTCGTACATCAGCACCATAGTATTAAATCCATACTTGGGAAATATAATATGATGAATAAGCACTATGGCTGCCATGACAACTACTCCGATGGATAAGCTGATCACCAGTTTTTTATTGAAAAATCTCGTAGATATATTCTGAATAGAAAACTTCGGCAGACTGTAGATATTAAAATACCATACAAATAATGAGAATAAAAAGGAGATGGAAAAATCTATCGTCAGCTCTCCCAGTGTAATATGCATACGGAGTATTTTGGGCACTGAAGCCAGAATCCCCATAAAAAGAGAGCTGAAGAGAATGATTCTCGGATCAATCCTGAATACCTTTCTTCCGTTGGTATTTATATATTTTGCATAGATCATAAATAAAAATCAGGCAGTTAAGCAGTAACAAAGATACAAAAGCTAAATAACGGCACGGCAGCACGTCCGTTATTTAGCACTGAGATTTCTATAAAAACACAAAACTAGGGCATAGCTGCTGCCATATTTTTCACAGGTACAGGCCAAACACCGCCCGGAGTAGGAAATGAAACACCTTTATTAGAGCCCATCACCATATTATCCTGTCCAAAACGGTAAAGAGGCCATCCTTTATACGTAAGCTGTTTTCTTCCGAATACTGTAATAGATCCAAAAAGCGTTTTATCAAGCCCGGAAGGAACTACAATTTTATCTGTTTCATAAATGGGCCAAACGCCATTATTCGAAAAATCAGAGGCGGTAAAATTGTTCTTATTTTGTTTGTCATTCTTAAAGGTGTAGAGTGTTACTCCTTTAGCATCTGTAAAATAGAGCGTTTTTTCCGTCCCTTCCGTATACGTTGAAGTATAGTTTTTTCCGTCATGTCCTACAAGTTGTGCATTGGTAAGCATAATAGTATAATCAGGTTTTGCAACAAACCATACGCCTCCTACGTTTTCTCCGCCGGTTTTCCCTGCATCTTCTTTTACATTGGTTCCGTTCACCAAAGGTGCATAGTAATAAAGAGGTCTTCCTTTATAGGTTACCTGCTTTTTCCCTGAACCCGTTGTTATTGTCGTAAAATCTGAAAGTTCCAATCCGGAGCCTAGTTTTTCGGCAGAAAGATTATCTACATTGAAGATAGGCCATACCGGTTCGCATCCTCCGGTACAATTGTTGGTGGCAGTAGCATCATTGGCAAAATAATAAAGAGTATGGCCCTCTTTATCAGTCAGTACACTTCCAAGACCGGCATCATTTCTCAATTGTACTTCTTTAACGGCAGGATCAGACGATTCATCCTGATTATCCTTTGAACAGGCCACAGAGGTGAAAAGCAATAACGCTGCAGAAACGCATCCGGTAACCAGACTTGAACTGAATGTAAATTTTTCCATTTTTTTAATAGTTTTTAATGAATATTATTTTTTTATATGTGATTTTAAAATCCTATGTTAAGGCATGATTGAAGGTTTCATACTTAGAATTGTAGAAACTCTGTTTGCCCCATCTGCCTTCACTTTCTTAAGTTCTTTCCCTTCATATTTTTGATACAGAATTTCTGAGTTTTCGGAGAAAGGCAGTTTACTTTTGATAACTTCTACAGACAGAAGATTATTGGGGATTTTAGCTCCATACCAATAAGGATCATCCTTCTGCGACCAGATAACCAATGCCAGTATTCTTTCTTTACCATTGACTTTTCCAGCATTATCCTTCAAATCATCAATTGCTGAATCAGTGCCGTAGAGCGTCATCATCGTCTGTTTTTTATGATTGATCGAAGAGGTTACCACCTTTAAGTTCATAGCATTAAAATCAAAGCTTTCAGGAAGGGACGCATTTTCATTCACGGGTTCGTATTGTTTTTTGGAATTGCAGCTCACAATAAATACGCACATTATTAAATAAACAGTCAGATTCTTCATCACTTAATGGTTTATAGGAGAGGTAAATACAAAATCATTGTCTTTCATAGGACGATGGCAGCTGATGCACTCGTTGCCGAAATCTGCTGTCTTTCCATAGGGGTCAAGTTTGGGAGATAAAAATCTTGCCCATCCCCATCCTTTTGTAGAGGCGAATTTTTTGGAATCCTTAATCATATATTCCACCTGTTTAAAGGCTCCGGTAGTGACATTCCCGTCACTATCTATTATCTGATCCCATGCTACTTTCGCAAATATGGTTCCGTCCGGCCATGGATTGGTTTTATGCTCTTTTGCCGCTTTTACAGCAATATCATTTCCGAATATGATACGCATTGTACCATTATCAAATCTTTCTGTAGAACTTATCGGTTTCCAGTTTTTATAATCAGGAATATAGCTGATCCCATTCAGTGCAGTAGGGAATGATGGTTTAGATGCATTAGTATGCATTTTACTGACTTGCTGAAGCTGTTTGTTATAAGTAGAAACCTTTGCAGTGTCAGGTTTTTGCTTGGGAGCAAGAGAAGTCACATAGTTTTTCAGGATGCGGATATCATTTTCAGAAAGTTTTGCTTCGGGATGAAGTAATTTGTAGCTTTTTAGAGGCATTGCTTTCAGGTTAATCTGATTAAAAGCTTCCCAAAGTTTGGCATTTTGTGCAGGAGGAGCCAGTTTATCCCATTCAGAAAAATTGAGTCCTTGTTTTCCTTTTTTAATATGATTTTCTACCAGCCAGTAAGCAGGAGCAATCTGATCAAACCACTTCAGATCTGTCTGATTAGAATGACAATCGAAACACGAACGCTGCAGGATCGCTCTTACATCACTGGGCACATGAATCTCACCAGTTATAGGCTTTTGTACAATTTCAGGTCTGTAAAACTGAATTCCAATAAAGACAACCAGTACTATTACCAGGATATTTTTTGTTTTTAATTTTTTCAAAAAACGATTCATATCTCTTTGTTTTTATTCAAATTTCAGAACTTTTTGAGGTATGTTTTTCTGAAAATCTGATCAATCGGACAAATTTTACTTTGAATCTGACATTTGTGATTATGAATTTTTTTAGTCTTTCATTTTTTATATATTGACCCTTGTCAAGGTTTAAAACCTTGACAAGGATTGCTACTAAAAGAGTTGAAAATCTTTGAGCAACCGGACCTGTTTAGTGTAAAAAAGTAATACTATTAAATGATTTTCTACAAAATAAACAGCAAATATTCCCATTCATTAAAAATTTAATAAATTTTAACTATTTTTATTGTGTTGATTTTCAAACGATTAGTATTTAAAACGTTTTATCACTAAAAAAATAGTTGTTTGATTCATTTTTATTTCTACATTTGTATAACTAATTTATTAGTGATATAGGATAATATGATTGTATATCACTTTAATTGATAAATGAACAGGATATGAAAATTCAGACTCTAACAAAAGCAGAAGAACAGGTAATGCAGTATTTATGGAAATTAGAAAAAGGCTTCCTGAAGGATGTGCTTGATCTTTTCCCGGAACCAAAACCACATACGAATACTGTTTCTACTATTTTAAAAGTATTGAAGGATAAAGAATTTGTAGACTATCATGTATACGGAAGACAGCATGAGTACTTTCCGCTGGTTTCAAAAGAACAGTACTCCGGGAAAACAATGAAGAGCCTTGTGAAAAACTATTTTAAAGGCTCCTACAAAAGTGCCGTTTCGTTTCTGGTAGAAAAAAATGAAATGACTGTAGAAGATCTTGAGATGCTATTGGATGAACTCAAAAAGAAAGACTAGTACCTATGGAAACAATACTTTTATACTTCGGGAAAACAATTTTATGTTCGGGTGTAACATTTTTGTATTACCAGTTGTCTTTAAAAGACAAGACATTCCATCATTATAACAGATTTTATCTGTTGGCCGCAATTGTGATATCACTGCTGCTGCCACTCATCAGAGTAGACGATTTTACGATAGAGGTAAATAGTGATATATACGTGCTTCTTGATAAGATTCAGAATTTTAACACACAAAAAAACATAGACAATGGTAACCTTTATTTTAACATTATTTTTTCAGCTCTGGGACTGGTTTCTCTCTATTTTTTAGGGAAACTTATCTATGGGATTTTCAAAATCCAGCAGTTTAAAAAACAGTTTCAGAAAGAAAGTTTTGACGGGATCAATTTTTACCGTACAGACCTTACCGAAGCTCCATTTTCTTATTTTAAAAACCTGTTCTGGAAGAATACAATTACACTGCATTCTGATATCGGAAAACAGATTTTAAAGCATGAAATGGTACATATTGAGCAGAAACATTCCTTTGATAAGATCTTTATCGAGATTATTACCTCTGTTTTCTGGTTCAATCCGTTCTTTCATCTCATTAAAAGAGAAATTAATCTAATCCATGAATATCTGGCTGATAAAAAAGCCGTAAAACAATCGGACACCAAAGCATTTGCGCAGATGCTTTTAGCAAGCCACTTTTCCGGAACACAGTTGCCTGTTACCAGTCCGTTTCTAAGTTCAAACCTTAAAAAAAGACTTAAGATGTTACAAAAACCAAAAACCAAATTCGGATATGCGCGAAGAATTTTTGCCCTGCCGGTTGTATTCTCTATCGCTTTTGCTTATCTGGTAAATGCGAAGAACAGAGAAATTGAAGAAACAAACCTTTCTATAAAAAAAGTAGTTTCAGAAATCAAGAAAGATACGATAAGACCTGAAAAATCAGGTCAGGAAAAAATTGCAGAACTGAAAACCGTATCGCCTGAAGACCACACAAAAATTTCAGGGCTTGAAAAGAAAATAAAAGAAAAAGAGAAAGAGCTGGAAGGTTTGGATCCCGAAAGTGATCTCTTCAGCGATAAAATAGAAGAAATAAGCAATATGGCTTCAGAAATAGGAGAAATTGCTTCAAAAGTGGAAGTTGATAAGTATTTCAATTCTGTTGAATGGAAGAATCAGATGAAGGAGCTCGAAAATATGGAACCTCTTAGTAAAAAAGAGCTTCGAAAAATAGAAAGAGCGGCAAAAAAAGCAGAAAAAGCGGCTGCAAGAGCAGTAAAACAGTTTGTTCCTCCTACACCGCCTAAAGAACCTAAAGAGCCCAAAGCCCCGAAAGTAGTTTATTTTAAAAACAGTAATACAGTCTACTATAAAGACCTTAGCCCTAAAGAAAAAGAAGAAGTACGCAATGCAATGGCTGAAGCTAAAAATGCTATGAAAGAAACAGCAAAAGCCAGAGTGGAAGCAGCAAAAGCCAGGTTAGAAGGTGACAAAGCTAGAGCTGAAGCGGCTATATTCTTTATCAATGGAGAAAAAGCCAGAGTGGAAGGAGAGAAAATAAGGATTGATGGGGAGAGAATCAGAAGAGAAGTTGAAAGAGCCCGTGCAGAAGCAGAAAAAAGATCATTCAGCTTTATAGATGGTGGTTTTATTAAAGTAACTAAAGGCTCACCTGACGTTATTGTAATGAACGCTGATTTCATCAAAAAAGATGGCAATGGAAATATTGCCATGAACGGGGTGAAAAATTTTAGAATCGACAGTAATGATGATGCAAAATATAAATATTATATTGACGGGAGAGAGGTTTCTAAGGATGATATCAATTCATTAGATACAAAAAATATTTCCAAAGTAAATGTCAATACTCAGAAAAAAGGAGATGTTAGACAGGGAGAAGTAAGAATTGAGACAAAGAAATAAAGTTCCAAAAAAAAGCTTTGTCAGTTGTAAAATGACAAAGCTTTCCTAGAGATAAATTTAAAAACATAGATAATGAGAAAAAATTTTTTATTTTTACTTTTACTAAGTGTATTTGCTCATGCACAAATCAACAGATTTTATTATGAATATAAATCTATTCCGGATTCTACAGAAAAAACAAAAATTCAAAGAGATCTGATGGTACTGGATATAGACAAAATTGGGTCTGTTTATTATAAGAGTAAGGAGAGGGAGCTTACAGACTCTCTAAAAAGTATGGTTGGAAAACAACATGTAGGTGAAGCAGAAAATCTACACCCCGATGGCAAAGTTATTAGCCAAGAACGTAAGAGTGGAGGAGTGTTTATGATGGGAGGAAATAATAATTATAAAATAGCAAAGCAATATCCTGGTTATAAAACATATCTTATAAGAAATCTTGGAATGGACCAATATAAGATAAGAGAGGATCAGAAACCAATGTGGAAAATTCTTTCAGATAAAAAGAAAATTGGTGAATATAATGTGCAAAAAGCAACTACTGAATTTGGAGCAAGAAAGTGGATTGCATGGTTTACTACTGAGATCCCTTTTCAGGATGGGCCGTACAAATTTTGTGGATTACCAGGACTTATTGTAAAAATAGAAGATGAAACAGGATCTCATATTATGACTTTGGTAGGAAATAAAACTATTCAGGAAAATAATGAAGACAACTTTGACGTATCTTCTTTATTGAAGGGAAATATCATAGAAGTGAATAAAGACAAATTTCTGAAAGCCCAGAAAGATTATTATAATGATCCAGCTAAAAGCCTTAAACAATTAATGAGTAGTAATAATATGACTACTGTAAATGCGGATGGTAACAGAACACAGACAAGAGTGATAATGAAAGGGGCAGATGGAAAAGAGATTAATATGAATGATGTTTTCAAGAAGATAGAAGAATCTGCTAAAAAATCATCGAAAAAGAACAATAATCCGATAGAACCGGATCTGGTGAATTAAAATTATATATTTTCTAATATCTGCAGGATGGCATATTTGTCATCCTGTTTTTATTTTTTAGAACATATTTCTTATCTTTCATAAGCAATAAGCAATAAGCAATAAGCAATAAGCAATAAGCAATAAGCAAAAAATTATATCTCATGACAGAAAAGGAAAAATGTGCAGCCGGATTTTTATACAATGCCAATTATGATAAAGAACTGATTCAGGAGCGTATTGCCTGCAAAGATCTGTGCCAGGAATATAACGGATTGAAAAACTCAGATGCAGAAAGAAGATATGAACTGCTCAGGAGAATACTTGGAAATATAAAAGAAAATATCTGTATAGAGCCCAATTTCTGGTGTGATTACGGATACAATATAAAAGCAGGGGAGAACTTCTATGCCAATCATAACCTTGTTATTTTAGATTGTGCTAAAGTAGAGTTTGGTGATAATGTTTTTATCGGTCCAAACTGCAGTTTTTATACAGCAGGCCATCCGCTTGATGCTAAACAAAGAAACGAAGGTCTTGAATATGCACATCCTATTAAAGTAGGAGATAATGTATGGCTGGGTGGCAATGTAGTTGTACTTCCGGGTGTTTCTATCGGAAATAATTCTGTGATTGGGGCAGGAAGTGTTGTCATAAAAGATATTCCGGATAATGTAGTGGCAGTAGGAAATCCGTGTAAGGTGGTTAAAAATATAACAGAAGAAAAAAAATAAAACACCCATTAAAAAATAAAATCCCGGATAGTGTTCCGGGATTTTTTATATCTGAATAAAAGGCAGTGATTATGCTAATTTCTGAGAATCTGCAATAAACTGAGCCAATCCGCTGTCTGTTAATGGGTGCTTCAATAAGCTCAAGATCGGAGGCAGTGGAGATGTAATCACATCAGCTCCGATTTTAGCACAGTCGATGATGTGCATTGAGTGACGGATAGAAGCTGCTAAAATTTCAGTTTCAAACATATAATTATCGAAAATCAATCTGATTTCCTGAATAAGGTTAAGACCGTCTGTAGAAATATCATCCAATCTTCCTAAGAATGGAGATACATAAGTAGCTCCTGCTTTTGCAGCCAAAAGTGCCTGCCCTGCAGAGAAGATTAAT
The DNA here is from genome assembly GCF_045865955.1 of Chryseobacterium sp. KCF3-3. Classification (NCBI taxonomy): domain Bacteria; kingdom Pseudomonadati; phylum Bacteroidota; class Flavobacteriia; order Flavobacteriales; family Weeksellaceae; genus Chryseobacterium; species Chryseobacterium sp. KCF3-3. Next base: position 4,980,026 of record NZ_AP035792.1, on the reverse strand, counting down.
GTACAGTTAGTTTTGATTCCTTTATCAGAAAAATATTTTAAAGCTTTGATTCCGTCTTTAATCATTGGAATCTTTACAACGATATTAGGGTGAATAGCAGCCAACTCGTCTCCTTCTTTAATCATTTCTTCATACGTTGTAGAAAGAACTTCCGCAGAAATATCTCCGTCTACAAGTTCGCAGATCGTTTTATAATGGTTTTTGATCGCTTCAGCTCCCTGAATTCCTTCTTTTGCCATTAATGAAGGATTGGTAGTTACACCATCTAAGATCCCAAGATCTCTTGCTTCCTTGATTTGCTCTAAATTAGCTGTGTCAATAAAAAATTTCATTTTGATAAATAGATTTATTGATACAAAGATAGGGAATTAATTGGGTTCTGAGGTATGAATTTTGAGTTACGGGGTTCGGGGTTTCGAGTTACGAGATTCGGGATTTTGGGTATACGCGTGATAGAGTTGGAGAGTTTGAGAGTTTGAGGGTGAGAGAGTGGGTGCGGTATAAAGGATGAGAAAAAAATATGTTGATTTAAACCAAATAGTTAATTTTGCATCTAGCATCTAGCATCTAGCATCTAGCATCTAGCATCTAGCATCTAGCATCTAACACCCAGCATATTATTCATGAAAAGCAGCACTTTTACAGCCACATTGGAAATCATAGGAATTAATCCTTTCGTATTTGTTCCGGAAGAGATTCTGAATATGGTTTTTGAAAAATCCGGAAGAAATAAAAGTCCCATTGCTGTAAAAGGAACTGTGAATGGGAAAGAATTTAAGCAAAACCTGATGAAATATCTGGGAGAATGGAGGCTGTATGTGAACCTGATAATGCTGAAAAACTCCCCAAAAAGAATAGGAGAAGTTATTGAAGTTGTTCTGGAATATGATGATTCTGACAGAAGTATTTCTATCCATCCGCAATTAGAAAAAGCAATTAAAGAAAGTGCTGTGGCAACAGCAAATTTTGAAAACCTGATTCCTTCAAGAAGACATGAGCTGATCCGGTATATCAATAATTTAAAAACCGAAGCCAGTATTCAGAGAAATATTGATAAAATTATCAGACATCTGCATGGTGAAACAGATTTTTTCGGAAAGATGATTGAGTAGGATCATAGCAAGACAAAGTTTCAAATAATGCAGGAAATCTGGAATTAAAAAAGAGTAACTCTGCACAAAAAATATATTTTAAATTTAACGCAAAGATTAGCTTAAATTCTCTTATTCCTAAGTGTGCTAAGAAAGCGACAATGTCGCTGATGAAGTTTTATGATATACATATGCTTAGAAAGAATCAATGAAATTGATTCCATCCTTAGCTTCCTCAAAATTTAACAGCAGGTACTTAATCTTTGCGTTTAATTTAAATAAAACCTGAACATTTCATCATTTATAATTAAAAACAAAAAGACCGGAAAAATTTTCCGGTCTTTTTTATTTACTAAGAATTTAATGTTTTGCTAAGCTTTACAGCATCCTCGTTAGTAGGGTCATACTGTATAGATTTTGCAATGTGTTCTTTTGCTTTATTAGGATCAGTTTGCTGTTCTGTAAAGGCAAGATAGAAATAAGCGTATGCCAGATTCTTCTTATTTTGCTCTACTTCTTCAGGTTTTACTGTTGCAATATACTTTTCGTAAGCAATTTTTGCATTGGCATCATCTTTTGCAGACTGATAGGCATAAGCCTGGCTGTAATAAGACGGAGCCCAGTCCGGTAATAAAACAGATATTTTCTTCCATGTATCAATGGCATTGGGCCAGTCTGAAGCTTCCTGATAAGCATTAGCCAGTTTTGCTAATGATTCTGCATCTTTTGGATTGGCTGCGATCTGTTTTTTAAGACCCTCAATAGTTGGATTAGTGGTTTGACTCGTTGATGCCGAAGTTTCCGGCTGAGTCGTTTGTGCATTTACAAGACTTACACTTCCTGCTAGTATTAATCCTAAAAATAGGCTTCTACTATTAATTTTACTCATTTTCATAATCTTATATTTTAAATTCGAAAATCTAAAATTCAATAATAATTCCACAAAATCTAAAATTTTAGAGGCTTTAAGTTTTTTTAGAAAATATTAACGGGATTCGTGTTTTTTTTAGTTTAATTTTTGATTCGTTCATCTTTGAAGCTATCTTTGTAATTCATTTTTTATTAATACCTATAATTTCGCCATATGAACATTATATTAGCTTCAACATCCACCCTTTTTGGTGGGGAATATCTGGAATACTTAAGAGAAGAATTAATCCAACTCTATAAAGGAATTGACGAAATTGTGTTTATCCCTTTCGCAAGACCAGGCGGAATTTCCCATGATGACTATACGGCTAAAGCACGCTCTTTTTTTGAAACCATCCATATAAAAGTAAAAGGGCTTCATGAATTTGAAGATAAAAAAGAAGCCATTCATCAGGCAAAAGGTTTCTTTACCGGAGGAGGAAATACTTTTTTATTGGTTAAAACATTACACGAAGAAGGATTGATGTCTGTCCTGAAAGAAAATGTATATGAAGGAAAAGCTTATCTTGGATGCAGCGCAGGAAGTAATATCGGAGGTCAGAATATGAAAACGACGAATGATATGCCGATTGTATATCCGCCAAGTTTTGACTGTATGGGATTGGTTCCTTTTAATATCAATCCACACTATCTTGATCCAAATCCGGATTTGAAACATAACGGAGAAACCAGAGAAACCCGTATTCAGGAGTTTCTTACTCAAAATGATATCAAAGTGGTAGGGCTTAGAGAAGGAAACTGGATTAGAAGAACAGGAGAATCAATAACAGTGGAAGGAAGTGAACTGACAAGGATTTTTGAAAAAGGGAAAGAACCTTACGAAATAGAAGCAGGAAGTAGTCTTTAATGAACAAAGAAGAAATAAACCTTTTCATAGAGCGTAATCTGACTAATTTTTCAGTGAACAGTACCGGATGGAGTGATCTTATCCGGAAATTGCTGTATGAATTTGCTGTTGCAGGCTGGAATATGGAACATCGTGTCTTTGGAAAGGAAAAGTTTGGAGAATTGAGATGCTACACCTATTCTGAAGATGAAACGCTCAACGACAAACTTAAAAAGATCAAAAGTAAATATTCAGAACTGTCTGTCAGGACGTGTGAGATCTGTGGAGAAGAAGGTAAACTGAGAACAATTGGTTCATGGCAGACCACATTATGCCTGAATCACTTTCTGGAGCAGCAACCCGTTATTGAAATTGATGACAAACAGAATGTCAAAAGAAACAATGAGACTGTTCTGAATATTAAAAATATTGTTAAAGCTGAGGTAGAATATGACTTTCAAAGACTATGGCTTTTTATAAATAAAACGGAGTCGGTGTATTTTTCATGGCAGGAACCGAATTATTATCTGCTTCTGAAAACAATTCCTCTTTCCCTTTTTTCGGAAGAAAGCCAGCATGAGATCTCAGTATTGTTTCAAAACTTACAGGATTGTGAAGTATGTGGTCATAAAGCGGTTTACCGAAAAAGCTGTTTACGTTGCCATAATGAAACCTGGAATGATTCCGGATATTTTGTTCAGGATTATGGGGTGAAATCAAACTATATCAAAGAATGTCAGATGGATATTTTCATAGATGAAGATGATTATGAGAAATATTTCAAAAATGATCGTTCATTTGAAAAATCTCCTGACCATCAGATTCTTTTCACTTCCGATGACCTCATTGAGTATAAAAAGCTTTTATTTTAACTATATTTGATTAGAATTAAATAGAGCAAAAGGTTCAGCCATCGGCAAGCATTAATAGTCTTGCAAACTGTATTTGATACCTGCTTGCTTAGATCCAAACAACAATGCAATGAAAAAAACACTTGCTGTTCTCATCCTTTCTGTACAGATAGTTGCTGCACAGAATATAGCCCAAAAATTAGATAAAGTAACAAAGGATCTTATGGATTCTTCTGGGGCGGTTTCTTCTAGTTTATCATTTTATGTTTCAGATGAAAACGGCAATTTTATATATGAATATCAAGGAAATAAGGGGCTTTCTACTGCTTCTACACAAAAGATTTTCACGGCAGGAGCTGCATTGGAAACTTTAGGGAAAAATTATACTTTCACTACTACTTCAAGCTATTCCGGAAACATCTCCGGAGGAACACTGAACGGAAATCTTTTCATCAGCTCCAATGGCGATCCTACATTAGGAAGCTGGAGGTACGATGCCTATAAACCCGAAAATTTTAAAAAGAAACTGATTGATGCCATTAAAAACTCAGGAATAACAAAAATCTCAGGAGATCTGGTGATTGATGATTCTTATTTTGATCATCAGACGATTCCGGGAGGCTGGCCTTGGGATGATCTGGGTAATTACTATGGAGCCGGAGTCTGGGGAATCAACTGGAAAGAAAATCAGTTTGATATCAATATCAACGGAACTGATTTTAAAAGCTTTTCTTATCCGCTGGAAGGCGTAAAGTGGCTCAATGACCTTAAAGCAGGAGGAAACTCAGATCAAAGTCTGATTTTTACTGCTCCTCATTCTGATGTTGCTTTGATTAATGGAATGCTTCCGGCGGGAAAAACTGTTACCGTTTCCGGTTCTACTCCTAATCCGCCACTCCAATTAGCCACAGAAGTAAAACAATGGCTGAAGGAATCAGGAATTGAACTTTCAGGAAAAGCAGTAACGAATTCAGAACTTGAAATAGAAGGGAAAACGGCTTTAGCAGCTCCTAAAAATAATATTCTCCTGACTTATCAATCTCCAACTTTAGATAAAATTGTCTATTGGTTTTTAAGAAAAAGTATCAATCTTTACGGAGAGATTTTGATTAAAACATTAGGAAAAGAGAAAAAAGGAAATTCAAGCTTCAAAAGCGGCGTTTCTTATCTGAAAGAATTCTGGAAATCGAAAGGAATTAATCCTAATATGATCAATTTTGCTGATGGAAGCGGACTTTCTCCACAGAATTATGTAGCGGCAAAAGCAGAAGTTCAGGCTCTTTTATATGCTAAAAAACAATCATGGTTTGAGGCTTATTACGACGGATTCCCGGTTCAGGATAATGGAATGAAGATGAAAAGCGGGACGATGAGAGATACCAAGTCCTTCGCAGGATATCACACTGCAAAAGATGGGAAAAAATATGTATTTTCGATTATCATCAACAATTATCAGGGAAGTGGAAATACAGAGCTGCAGAAAATCCTGAATGTTTTAAAATAAAATACTTTGAGAAAATCCATACTCACCAGACTGAATAACTGGATCATTTTTGTTGTGATGACTACTTTGGTAATTGCTATTGTAGTAGCCTCAACATCGCTTATTAATTTTCTCAGAAAAGAGGAGATCAAAAGGATTAGTCTTCTTTCCAAAGCAATTAGAATACAGCAGGAAGTGAAAACTCCAGACACAGACGTTCTGGATTTGTTGCCAGATATCCTGAATATCAACAATACCATTCCGTTTATTGTAACAGATAAGTTCAAAAATCCAATCCTTGATCTCGGATACTACAGAAATATTCCTGAAAGTACGATTAAGGATCCTGAGAAATTGCAGGATTTGATCCGGAATATGGAGAAAAATTATGACCCTATTGAGATCAAAGTGCCGGATGGCAATAATCAGTTTGTGTATTATGATAATTCACGTCTGCTTAATAATCTTCGATATTCACCCTATATTTTAGGACTGTTTATTTTACTGTATTTTGGTTTTTCTTTCTGGTTTTTCAGAACGATAAAAAAAACAGATGAAGGCTATCTTTGGGCAGGTTTGGCTAAGGAAACAGCGCATCAGATTGGAACTCCTCTGTCATCCATGATCGGCTGGATAGAAATTATGAAGCTGGATAATCCGGATTCAGACGGAGTACATGAAATTGAAAAAGATATTGAAAGGCTGAGAACAATTTCAGAGAGATTCTCAAAAATTGGTTCTATTCCTGAGCTGAACGACAGAAATTTCAATGAAACCATTCAGGAGAATTATGACTATTTGAAAACAAGAATTTCAAGGAAAATCAATTTTACACTTAATCTTCCAACATATATCGTTTTGGTTCCTCACAATAAAATTCTAATAAGCTGGGTGATTGAAAATCTTGTAAAAAATGCTGTGGATGCGATGAAAGGAGAAGGGGCAATCACCATGTCTGTTTTTGAAAGAAATAAAAATATTCTCGTTGAAGTAAAAGACAACGGTAGCGGGATGACAAAACAACAGGCAAGAAATGCTTTTAATCCTGGCTATTCTACCAAAAAAAGAGGGTGGGGATTGGGATTGTCATTGGCAAGAAGGGTAATTCATGAATATCACAATGGAGATATCAAGATTTCCCAGACTGAAGTAGGAAAGGGAAGTACTTTCAGGATAACAATCAGAAAGGAGGAAAATCTTTAACGGCAAATTTCTTTTACAAACAATAAACCTAACAGGTTTTCAAAACCTGTTAGGTTTGAATATTCAAGAATAAAGTTATCTGAGTAAGAAAATAAAAAGCGGGGAAAATTTCCCCGCTTTTATCTTTATTTTTTACCAGTAAGCCACTGGGTCTGTAGTTTCAGTTCTTCCGGAGTTGGATTCGCCTTAAATGTAGGGGTTTCCATGGTCATTTTATCCAGAATAGCCTTTCCTTTCAATGTCATTTTCTCTTTCTTCCCGGCATTATCTCTTAAAATAGTTACCGTAACTTCCTGTCCTTCTTTAATGGTTCTGGTATAACCAATAAAATCCTGTACTTTTTTGATGTCTACTGTTCTTCCGTCTAAAGCAAGTACCTGGTCAGTGATTTTAAATCCGATACTTTTTGCAAATGGAGATAGTGCTGAATGATCGTCAAAAGCAAAAGCATTGGTCTTTTCATCAAAACCAGTCTGGTTCGGGTCTTTGATAAACCAGAAAAGAGGGTGGCTTTCCTGCTTTTTAATATCCACCCCTACCATGCTCAGATATTGTGCATAAGGTGTTGGCTGGTTTCCTGCAATATATTTGTTATAGAAATCTTTTACCTGAGGATATCCGGTTACCGTTACCAGTTCGTCAATCAGTTTATCATCTTTGAAAGGTTTGTTTTCACCAAATCTCTGAGACAGTTTTCTGATCATATCACGATATCCCATTTCTCCGTTGGACAATTTTCTAAGCTCGATATCTAGACACATTGCTAAAAGCGCTCCTTTCTCATATACGTTTCTGTACTGATCTTTGTAAGGCTCTACCAATACATTTTTACTCATTACTGTAAATGGCATTGTATCATCATAGCTCTTGGAGTTGGCAATTTTTTCACCGATTCTTTCAAGGAACTGATCTTTATTAATCAAACCTTCCTGAATCTGGAATAAGTTGGCAAAATATTCTGTCCCGCCTTCATACATCCATAAATGCTGAGACATTTTCGGATCTGCATAATCGAAATAGTGAATTTCTTCAGAGTGGGTCTTCAGAGGGTTTACAGTATGGAAAAATTCGTGGGAAACTACATCTGTAATGGTATTGTCAATAGCATCTTTCGGCATTCCTTCCGGAAGCACTACACTTGTAGATTCATGGTGTTCCAATGCTCCGAAACCTTTTATTTTAGGCCCGTCACCACCGGAAAGATAGAGCATGATAGCATACTTCTTATTGGTGTTCATATCACCCAGGAACTTCTTTTGGGCAACAACCATTTTCTCAAGATTGTCTTTGAAATCTGCTGCTTTATATTTTCCTGTCGGAGAATATACACCCAATACAAGATCCATTCCTCCGGCATTGAAGGTAATATAATCCGGTTTTGTATACATTAATGGAGAATCTGTCACCTTAGCATAATTGGCAAGAGTATAGGTATCTGTAGATTCAGATTTATCCTGATCTACCAATGCTGTGGTTCCATAGAAATCAGTTGGTTTCTGAACGACAAGCTGATAAGGAACATCCTGCATATTCTCAATATATCCTATGAATCCGTGGGTATTGATCATGTATACTTTTCCTTCTTCAATATCAGTTCCTGAAGGAGAAAATACGGCTTTATGCTTTGATGTATCTAATTCATCATCAAAACTGTCATTCACTAGATATGAAATTTTGGAAAGTGCCTGAGCATTTTTCAATGAATAGGTATTGTCATTTACTTTAGTATAAGTAAGTTCTTTTCCTTTATTATCGTAAAATTTGATTCCTTCGATGAATCTTCCATAGTCGTCTACAGAATAAGTACCTGGAACCGTTTTTGGGAAATGAAATTTAATATCCCCCGATTTCATTTTCGGAAATTCCATGGTAACGGCTACTTTATCATCTTTTACATTGACAAGGTCAATGGTGGTTTTTATAGACTGAGCATTTGCTAAAAAAGCAGCAAAAATACCAAGGCTAAGTACTGTTTTTCTCATTAGGTTTGAATTAATAGTTAAATAGTTGCTTTTTTTCTGAGTTTGTTACGAAGAAAGTATTAAACTTTTCTTAAAATTTTAATAGCAAAAAGCAAAAAGGCAAATCTGCTGATGTGCGGATTTGCCTTTTTCTTTATTTAGTTTCCTTATAATTGATATAATAGTTCGTATTTAGCTCAACAGGAGTGCTCTTTTTAAGCTTTACAGTCTGCCATTCTTCCGTTGGATTTATGGTTTGATCGCCATTGATGATGATAGGTAATTTCAGGTTCTTTACCACATCTGTATAACGGAACTTTAAAGTATCACCATTTTGAGCATACTCAAGGGTTGGTATTTTTATGGTTCTCAGATACTGATCAAAAACTGTTGAAAAATCGATTCCTGATTTTGAGGAGATATAATCTTCTATCTGCTGAGTGGTAACAGTCTGATGATAAAAGTCTTTATTCAAACCTCTTAAAATCTGTCTGAATTTTTCATCATTATTGATAACTTGTCTTATCGTGTGAAGCATGTTGGCTCCTTTCGGGTACATATCTCCGCTGCCTTCATTTCTTACACCGTAATGGCCAATAATAGGAATGTCATTGTCTATCAATTTTCTGATCCCCTGAACATAGATTTCAGAAGATTTTTTGTCCATATATTTTTCCGTGAAAAGAGTCTCGGAGTAGTTGGTGAAACTTTCATGGATCCACATATCAGCCTGGTCTTTTGCGGTAATATTATTGGCGAACCATTCGTGGCCGCTTTCATGGATAATAATGAAATCCCAGTTTAGCCCAACTCCCGTCCCTGAAAGATCTCTTCCGAGATAGCCGTTCTGGTATTTATTTCCATAGGCTACATTGCTCTGATGCTCCATGCCAAGGTGAGGTGATTCTACAAGTTTGTATGAATCTTCATAAAACGGGTACGGACCAAACCAGTATTCAAAAGCTGATAGCATAGGTTTTACTTGCTCAAACTGTTTCTTTGCCTTGTCCAGATTATAGTCAATTACCCAGTAATCCAGGTCTAGTTTTCCTTTTTCACCCTCAAATGTATCTTTGAAATTTACATATTTTCCTATACTCGGGATAATGGAGTAGGCATTTATAGGATTTTTAACCTCCCAGGTATAAGTAGTTTTAGTGCCGGTTGTTTTTTTATCAGTGAGTCTGCCGTTCCCTACACCTACCAGATCATTAGGTGTTACAATTTTCATAATGATCCCGTTATCAGGTTCATCGCTCCAGATATCTTTGGTCGGAAGCCAGATGGAAGCTCCTATTCCTTCGTCAGCAGCAGTCATCCATGGATTTCCTTTTTCATCTTTAGTGAAAACCCATCCGCCATCCCAGGGAGCATTTTTAGCTATGGTAGGTTTTCCGGAATAGGTAACGTTTATTGTATATTTTTCACCTTTTTTGAACTTCTTATTCGTTGTAATGAAAATAAAGTCTCCATCCTGCTTATAATTGGCAATAGGGAAATTTCCTTCCACCTTATCCGCTTTCATTGGTTGTTGAAGGTCAATCTGGAAAACAGGATTGGTAACATCTTTGATGATCTCAAAACTGATTTTATTATTTCCTTTAATACTTTTCTGTTCAAAATCAGGTTCTACAGAAAGATCATATTTTTTGACATCCCAAAAATTTCTGAATTCAGTATTAGAACCTTTTAAAGTATCCTGTTTGGTGAAAACCTTATCTTTCTCAAAGAACTGTCCGAAAACCAGCCCTGATGCAAATAAGAGTGTATATGACAATTTTTTCATTTAAACTTATATTAAATCTTTTCAAAAGTATAAAATTAAATTAATAGGCCCATGCCGGAAATCAAATTAAATACAGATTTTAAGAAGGCATAAAAAAAGCCCGGTCATTGCCGGGCTGTAAAAACTTATTAGGTTTTATTTTTTGATGAATTTCAGATTTGAAGTAGTTCCTTTATCTTCAATTGAAATAATATAAGCTCCTGTACTTAGGTTGGATACAGAGATTTTATTATCATTAATCTGGCCATTCATTACTTTTTGACCAGCCATATTTGTAATAATATACTGAGCTTTAGATGAAATCTGAGTTACATTCAATACATCACTTGCCGGGTTAGGGTAGATCTGAATTGAGTTTTTGTCTTTCACCGTCTCACTCGTGGAAAGCTGCTGCTGAATCAGTACCGGATAATCCTCAACTTCACCATATTGCTGGTTGCTGCATCCGCTACTTGGCTGGCTTTCATATCCTAATACAACTCTCATAATTACGTTTCCTCCGGTATAAGCATCTGCCGGTACGGAGAATGTTCCGGAAACAGGTGATATGGTACTAGCTGCGCTGGTGTAGATTACTTCAGAAGAAGAGAATACTCCGTCTTTGTTAAAGTCTATCCATGCTGTTACTCCGTCATTATACTGAGCACCTGTCCATCCTTTGGTTATACTTACATTATTTCCAGTAGATCCGGACATAAGGGTAATCAGTTTTGAAGGATCTGTAGTATAGTCTGTGTAAGGAGTATTACTGCTGCTGTTTGAAACAGGGCTCATTCCGGAACCAGTTACTGTAACATTGGAAATATACTCATCAGCAGCATTTGTTCCGGTTATTGAACATTTAGCAAATGATGAAGTGGTAAAATTCGTTGATGCAGAATAAGTACCAACAGAAGCGCTACAAACATTAGCTACCTGTACTTCATATTGAGTGGCTTCAGTAAGCCCTGAAATGTTATAAGCATTTGTTGAAACAGGTACTGTAGTCCATGTTGCTGTTCCTACTTTTCTATACATTACAGAGTATGTTGCTCCTACTAATGCGGTCCAGTTTACAGACGCAGAAGTTCTTGTAATACCGGTTACTGTAATACCTGTCGGAGCAGATGTTGTACAAGCACTCGCAGATGCGGATACGGTAGCATTTCCAACAGCGTAGAATACATTATCAATAGCACTTACTCTAATTTTCAGACTGGCACCAGTTGCCAAAGAAGAGAAAGAAAACGGCTCAGATCCGTCATTAGCTGTAGATGGACTAATAACGGTCCATGTAGTTCCGTTGTCTGTAGTATAATCTATTTTAACATTTTGTACATTATACGGAGCATTATTGGTGTTTACCACATCCCAGGTAACAGCTCCAGGTGTATTATTATAAACGGTAGTTGAAGTTACTTTGAAAGGTCCTTCATTTCCTATATCCACTTTCATCAGACTGCTCTGAGTTTGCTGTTGCGCAGCATCCGGATTGTTATCTCTTACCGTTACCTTGAAATTCATTGTTCTCGGGATATTGGATACAGTTTCCCAATCTACTGCACTGGTAAGAGTACCGTTAAGAACATTGGTGAATTTAGGGAAATAACGGGTAGGCGAGGTTGTAGGCATTAGAGATCTGAAATTCGCTCCATTATTTCTGGTTGCACTTACGGGGCCAAAAGCAGATGTAGCCAGATCATATTGTTCCCAGGTATAAGTCATAGGATCATTTTGTGTATCTGTTGCAGAAGCTGTTAACACAAAAGCTGTTCCTTTAGGGATCATTTTATTAGCCATTGGCTGAATAGAAGGAGGAGTATTGGCTACATTCGTAATAATTCCACAGTCCTGAGCATTAACATAGGTACCTACTTCTTCAATATTTTTAGTATGAAAATAAGCATCAGAATGCATCTGAACATTATAGTTGGTAATACCGGCATATCCCATAATTGAAGATCCTGATCCCGGCTCCATATGGGCACCGTGCAATGCAATAGACATGGTATGTGCTGCACCGAACTGGTGGCCAATCTCATGCGCTACAAAATCGATATCATAATTGTCTCCAAAAGGCTGATCCGGAGTAGAAGGTGAAGTAATTCCCGCTCCTTTAGAAGTTGCATCATTGTTATTTGCAGGGTTTCTGCAGACATTTCCTACATCTCCGGCACTTCCACCACCACCTCTGTGACCAAAGAAATGTCCTATATCATATGCTGCGTTACCTACACCGGCAGTATTGGTAAGCGTTTGCTGAAGCTGAAGGTTCCATGCTCCGGGAGCGCTATAGGTTCCGTTTGAATTAGCGATTACATTTGAATAAGGGTCAGTAGCGGGATCTGCAAATATAAGTTGGGGAAGATCCTGTACAATCATATGGATTCCAAAATCTTTTTCAAAAACACCATTCACACGGTTCATGGTAGCGTTAATACGGGCTGCTGCTGCAGGAACACCTCCGGCAAGTTGCGTATATTCACCATTTACAGAGATCGCAATTCTGTAGGTTCTGTATTTTTGTTCATTACTTTTGTTAGCATTTCCTAAACCCTTTAAAACATTTTTTGTTTTAAGCAGTTTATTCATTTCTTTCTTTACCTTCTCAGGTTCAGAAGTTCTACATTCGAAAGGATCTTCATGAGATTTATTAGATTTGAAAAAGACTCCATATACATCCTTTTCTTTATTGATGGGTTCTATGAATTCGTATTTTCCTGTATCAGTATTGAATGTCATAGACTGAAAATCGTTTGGTGCTGTACTGAATCGGATTTGTTTATGTGGATTATCCAGCCCGATACCTGCATATGCTCCCAATTCATATCTGTCTGCCATAGATTTTTCTACTACCGGCGAACTGTACACTGAAAACCTTTCAATTCTTCCATCTGCTGTAGGAAGGGAAATAATTACAGCGTTTCCTCCTTTTCCTGCTTCAGGAGCATTCTTTAGTTGATCTCTTAATGCAGAAAGATCAAATTTGTAGGCATATTCTACTTTTACTTCTTTTCTTACTGGCGTAACTTTTTCCGAGACAGGTTCCCAGCGTTGTGCCTGCAAACCACTTAGACTTAAAGCCAATGCACAGACGAAAATAATTTTCTTTTTCATATTTTTTTATTGATTGTTATTAAAGTTTTTAAAGATAGTTTATTTTTTTAAATCTTTAGTTAGTGATACATTGTTAATTACTCCCAACTTTATAATTTTAGTTGAATTTTATCGTTGTTTTTAATTATATTAAGAATAGATATAATTAAGGTTGATTTTTTTTAATAAAAAAAGTGCTACTATTCAATTGAATAGTAGCACTTAGGCTTTTATTAGTAAAAAATACTTTTATTTCTGTACTGCCGGAAGATTTCCGTTGCTTTTCTGTACTTTTTTATAAGTGAAGGTACACATCATAATACTGAATTCATATAAGATAAGCAGCGGGAATGCGGCCATCAGCATACTTAGAACATCCGCCGGAGTAATAATTGCAGCCACTACCATAATCAGAACAATAGCATGACGACGGTAGGTCTTCATAAATGTAGGCGTAAGAATTCCAATGCTGGTAAGGAAGTAGATCAAAATCGGGAAAAGGAAAATAACACCCATACCCAAAACCACCTGTAAAAATAAAGTGGTATAATCACTTAAATCATAAAGCGGAACGATAATGTCTGAGATTTTAAAAATGACCCCGAAATTAACGGCAAACGGAAGAATCAGGAAATAACCACATAATACTCCGGTCATAAAAAGAATCCATACCGCATTAATAATATAAATAGAATTTTTTCTTTCTCTCGGATGTAAAGCAGGGCCAATAAAACGCCATAGCTCCCAAACAATATAAGGAAATGCAGCTACCATTCCACCAAAAATTGAAACAGCCATCATTACATTGAACTGCTGATACAATCTCTGTACACGAACAGGGAAGTCCTTTGGAAGATGAATACTGTCTTCTCCTAAAATCATTCTTGAAAAATGATTAACAACTCTGAAAGTCGGGAAATCATTTCTGGTAGGCCCAAAAAATATATGGTCCATAATCCAGTTGATATTAAAACCAACCACAAAAGCCGCAATTATGATAGCAATAATCGAACGGATCAGATGCCCTCTTAATTCTCCTATATGCCCAAGGAAGGACATGTCTTTACCATCACTCACAGAATACAATTTTTAAAGCGCAAATTTATAAAAAAAATGACAGAAGTAAGAGTCTGCAGGTTATTAGTTAAATTTTACTTTTAATCCGCAAATTTTCTTTTATTTATTAACCTCTAACTTCTGAATTTCTATCTTCTAGTTAATCCCTTCGTCCAGCAGTTTATGCAGGTCTATAATTCCGAAATACTTGCCGTTTTCCGTTACTACAAGCTGGCCGATATTATTTTCTTTCAGAACTTTCATGGCTTCTTTAGCCAGAGCTTCCTTTTCAATTGTTCTCGGACGGGCAGACATAATGTCTTTAGCCGATACCTTACTGATATCTTCTCCTTTCATCAGCATTCTTCTCAAATCTCCGTCTGTGATAACGCCAATAATCTGGTCTTCATTGGTTACTACAGTGATTCCATGGCTTGAAGCACTGATGGAAATGATGACATCTCTTATGGAAGAATCTTCTGTTACCTGAGGCTTTTGGGAAGAAAGAAACTGTTCTACTTTAGAAGTAAGATTCTTTCCTAGACTTCCTCCAGGATGAAATTTGGCAAAATCATTAGCTTTAAAATCGTTCAGTTCCATTAAAGCAACAGCTAAAGCATCTCCCAACGCCATTTGTATCGTTGTAGAACTTGTAGGTGCCAGTTTATTCGGACAAGCTTCAACGTCCACATGAGTATCCAGAATAACTTCTGAAAATTCAGCCAGTTTACTGGATTTATTTCCCGTCATTCCGATCAAAGCCGAAGAATAATCTTTTAAATAAGGAACCAGATTAGCAATTTCAGGAGAATTTCCGGAGTTGGAGATGCATAAAACAACATCCTGCTTCTGAATGACTCCAAGATCCCCATGAATAGCTTCTGAAGCATGTAAAAACTGAGAAGGTGTACCCGTAGAATTTAACGTAGCAACAATTTTGTTACCCACATGGGCAGATTTTCCTATTCCTACTACGATGAGCTTCCCTTTTGCTGAGTGAATGATCTCTACAGCCTGTGCAAATTGGTCATCAATTCTGTTTTTTAATTTTTCTAGTTCAGAAATTTCTATTTCTAAAGTGCTTTTTGCAATTGATATAATGTTGGTTCTATCCATTTTACGATGATAAGGTATACAAAAAAGTTTATAAAAAACGTTATATTTTAAAAAGAATATTTAATATAAATTTTATTTTTTATAAATTCGTTCGCTTTTATTTTAAGCAGAATTTTTATAACTTTGGGTGAGATGCAAATTTAGCAATAGAAAATTAGATGAGCGCAAAAAAAGCCAATTTATCAGGCGAATTGAAAAAGTATTTTGGGTTTTCTACATTTAAGGGCCAGCAGGAACAAATTATAGACAACCTATTGAATGGGAAGGATATATTTGTTTTAATGCCTACAGGTGGCGGAAAATCATTATGTTATCAGCTTCCGGCACTTATTTCGGAAGGAACAGCAATAGTAGTTTCGCCCTTAATAGCGTTGATGAAAAATCAGGTAGATGCGGTGAACGGTCTTTCATCAGATGATGGAGTAGCACATGTACTGAATTCATCATTAAACAAAACGCAGACCAAGCAGGTTTTTGACGATATCAAAAGCGGCAAAACCAAACTTCTGTATGTAGCTCCTGAATCATTAATTAAAGATGATTACCTGGATTTTTTGAAAGAAGTGAAAATTTCTTTCTTTGCTATCGACGAGGCCCACTGTATTTCAGAGTGGGGACATGATTTCAGACCGGAATACAGGAATCTGAAACAGATTATTGACAAAATCGCCAATGTACCGGTGATTGCTTTAACGGCTACTGCTACTCCTAAGGTTCAGGATGATATCCAGAAAACTTTAGGAATGACCAATGCATTGGTGTTTAAAGAAAGTTTCAACCGTCCTAATCTATATTATGAAGTATGTCCTAAAATCAACGTAGATAAGGAAATCGTTAAGTTTATTAACCAACATAAAGGAAAATCAGGAATTGTTTACTGCCTGAGCCGTAGAAAAGTTGAAGAATTTGCCCAGCTTCTGCAGGTGAATGGAATCAATGCGCTTCCTTATCATGCCGGTCTTGACCAAAAAGTGAGAGTAGCCAATCAGGATAAATTCCTGATGGAAGAAGTGGATGTAATTGTGGCCACCATTGCCTTCGGGATGGGAATTGATAAACCGGATGTCCGATTTGTAATTCATTACGACTTCCCAAAATCATTGGAAAGCTACTATCAGGAAACCGGAAGAGCAGGAAGAGACGGAGGTGAAGGCCATTGTCTGGCATTCTATGACCCGAAAGACATTGAAAAACTGGAGAAATTCCTGGCTCAGAAACCTGTTTCAGAAAGAGAAATAGGATTACAGCTTTTGAATGAAGTGGTAGGCTATGCTGAAACTTCCATGAGCAGAAGACAATATATTCTATACTATTTTGGGGAAAGTTTCGATCCGGTAAACGGAGACGGAGCTAAAATGTGCGACAATTCATCCAATCCTCCAAAATTAAAAGATGCTACGACAGATCTCGAAAAGTCATTGGCGTTGATTAATGATACAGGAGAAAAATTCAAATCTAAAGACCTGATTTCGGTTATCGTAGGAAAAGAAAATGCAGTAACGAAATCTTATAAATTGGAGCAAAGTTCTCACTTTGGTTTTGGAAAAGACGAAAAAGATAATTACTGGAAAACAATTTTGAGACAGGCGACTGTTCAGAATTTTTTACAGAAAGATATTGAAACCTACGGGGTTTTAAAAATTACAGAGAAAGGGAAAAGTGTCCTGAATGGTAAATCTAAAGACATCTTTTTAATTGCTGAAGACCGTGAATTTGATCTTACTCAGGCAAAAGCTGAGAGTGATCAGGTACAGCAGCAGGCTGGAGGAGGACTGGATCAGAACCTTTTCAATCTGTTGAAAGAATTGAGAAAAAAAGTAGCCAAAAAACACGGTATTCCACCATACACAGTATTTATGGATCCAAGTTTGGAGGATATGACGGTTCAATATCCAATAAGTGTAGATGAGATCACCAAAATCTATGGTGTAGGTGAAGGAAAAGCCAAAAAATACGGTAAAGAATTCGCAGATTACATCAAAACATACGTAGAAGATAACAACATCGAACGTACTCAGGATATGGTATTGAAGCAGGTGGCCAATAAATCCAGCCATAAAGTTTTCATCATCCAGAGCACTGATAAAAAGATTGACCTTGAAGATATAGCAAGAGCTAAAAACCTTTCTATGGATGAACTTCTGAAAGAAATGGAAAGGATTGTTTATCAGGGAACAAAGCTGAATATCGACTATTATATTGAAGATAATTTTGATGAAGACATTGTAGACGGATTCATGGAATTCATGAACGAATCTGAAAGTGACAGTATGAAAGTATTGCTGGATGAATTCGGGGATGAACTGTCTGATGAAGAAGTAAGAATGTTGAGAATTAAATTCATTAGTGACGTAGCGAATTAAAAAAAACAATGTTTTTTAGGATATTAATTAAATAAAGTAAGCTTTTCATCAGAAAGGCTTACTTTATTTTTATAGCGTGTTACGTCAACGATGAATAGTAAAATCAAATCAGATTTTAAAGCTTAGTTAATTTCTGTTAATTACCATCAAAACAGTAATCTTCACCCTTCCGATATTTGACTTTTAACCAAACTTTTTAGTAACTTTGATAAGATGAAAAAAATATCTGTCATATTTATTCTGCCGGACTTAGAAACCGGGGGCGCAGAAAGGATTGTTACCACAATAGCGAATCATCTTTCCAGAGATCGGTTTGAGCCTAAGATTTTGCTGTTACGTAAACAGGGCGGATATTTGAATTTTCTGAAAAAAGATGTCGAAATTATCGATATCAATACCGAAAGAATAAGACATTCTTTAAAACCTATTTTAGGAGAAATCTATAGAAGAAAACCTGATATTGTATTCTCCGGTTTTGGTGAAGTCAATGCTTATTTATCATTATTTATAAGACTTTTTCCAAGAACAAAATTCATTGCAAGGGAAACCAATGTGGTGACTCAGCATGTAACCCGCAAAGAGATTAAGTTTTTCTATAATTTTTACAATAACTATCAGAGAATCATTGCGCAGAGTGATGATATGATGAAAGATCTTGTGGATAATTTTAATATTAAAAAGAAAAAAATTGTCAAGATCAATAATCCTGTAGACTTTGACTTTATTGAAGATAAAATGTCTATTTCTTTAAAACCGGAATGTTTCAAATACAATTATAAAAATGTAGTGGCCATTGGAAATCTGTCTTCCAGAAAAGGGTTTGATAACCTGCTGAAAGTTTTTTCAAGGCTGAAGAATGAAAATATTATGCTTCATATTTTAGGAGATGGAAAAGACAAAGATGTTCTGCTTCAGACAAAAGAGCTTTTAGGATTAAAAAAAGTGATTTTCCATGGCAGACAGGACAATCCTTATCAATACCTGAAATATGCAGATTTATTTGTGCTTTCTTCACGATACGAAGGTTTTCCCAACGTTCTTCTGGAAGCAGGAGCCTGCGGAACTTATTCTTTAGCCAATAACTGTCCCGGTGGAATCAATGAAATCATCCAGCACAATGTAAACGGTGAAGTTGCCAATATTGAAAACTATGATGGCTTTGCCCAACAGATTGTGAATGTTCTTCAGAATAACTATAACAGAGATGCCATAAAAAACTCTATTAAATCAAGGTTCTCTAAGAATATTATTATGGATAAATACGAAAAAGTTCTACTGGATTTGATCAAACCTTCATAGCCCTATTTGTTTTGTAGGGTGTTAATTTCTTACTTTTGGAGTTATAAATTTTATCTGAAAACCAATTTTTTCATTCATGAATAAAATCCAAAAATTAGGATGCGCCTGTGAGAAACCGAACTCCAGTTATACAGAATATAGAAGCTCGGCATTAGGAATTGATCATACCAACGGAAGATATGGAGAAGTAACGATTCAACAGTGCAAGTTGTGCCAGAGAATATGGATTCATTATTTTGTGGAATATGAAAGCTTTTCCAAATCAGGAAGATGGTACAAAGGAATTGTTTCGAAAAAAGATCGTCCTCAAATCACCCCGGAAAATGCAGTAGAATTTCTTGAAAGCCTTGAATGGTATGTGTATGGCGGGTCGTTTTTTGAAAGTACAGGCGAATTTGGACAAGGAAAATTGAATATAAGTTTGTAAAATTTATGCTGATTGAATTAGAATAAGTCATAAAAATAAACATCCAATCAATGAAGCCATTTATAATCGTTATTTTGATGCTGAATGCTGTTCTCATGAATGCTCAGCAGAAGACCATCTCCAGAAAAGAGTTATTAAAAACAGCTCTTGATCAGAAAGTGAAATCTACAGAGATTCAGGAAATAACAATGGCTGCCGGACAAGGAGCTCCTGAACATCTGCATCCCTGTCCTGTTTTGGGAATCATCAATTCCGGTGAAGCTGTTTTCCAGATCGAAGGGAAAGAAAAAGTAGTACTTCATGAAGGAGATGCTTTTTATGAACCTAAAAATGTGAAAATTCTTCATTTTGATAATGCCTCTGCCGAAAAACCACTTGTCTTTACCGCAATTTACCTGAAGAAAGGGAATGAGGAAAATATAAAGTTCATAAAATAACACTTTTCATAAAACTAAAGCATATAATTATCATTTTTAAAATTGATAAAACTCACTTTGGTGCTTGGTAATTTATATGTAAATTTGTGAGAATTAAGATAGATAATAATAAACAAATTCATACAATAACATGAGTCAATTCGATGTTACCGTAATAGGTTCTGGTCCCGGTGGTTATGTTGCTGCTATCCGTGCAGCACAATTAGGTTTCAAAACAGCAATTATTGAAAAATATTCAACTTTAGGCGGAACTTGTCTTAACGTTGGATGTATTCCGTCAAAAGCGCTTCTTGACAGCTCTGAGCATTTCGAAAATGCAAAACACAATTTTGCAGGTCACGGAATCATCATTAACGAGCCTCAAGCAGATATCGCTAGAATGATCGAGCGTAAAAACGAAGTGATCAAGCAGAATACAGACGGAATCAGCTATCTGATGAACAAAAATCAGATTACTGTTTTTGAAGGTGTAGGAAGCTTCGAATCTGCTACTCAGATTAAAGTTACAAAAAACGACGGTTCTTCTGAAACGATCGAATCTAAATATACAATCATTGCAACAGGTTCTAAACCAACTACACTGCCTTTCATCTCTTTAGATAAAGAAAGAGTGATTACTTCTACGGAAGCTTTAAACCTTAAAGAAATTCCTAAGCATTTAGTAGTAATCGGAGGTGGAGTTATCGGTCTTGAACTAGGTTCAGTATACCTAAGATTAGGAGCTCAGGTAACGGTTGTTGAATTTATGGATAAAATCATCCCTGGAATGGATGGAGCTTTAAGCAAAGAATTGACTAAAGTTCTTAAGAAACAAGGAATGAAGTTTATGCTTTCTACTGCGGTTTCTGCGGTTGAAAGAAACGGAGATACTGTAAAGATCACTGCTAAAGATAAAAAAGGAGCAGAAGTAGTAGTAGAAGGAGATTACTGTTTAGTTTCTGTAGGTAGAAAACCTTACACAGATGGTCTTGGACTTGAGAAAGCAGGTGTAGAGCTTGACGAAAGAGGAAGAGTAAAAGTAAACGACCACTTACAGACAAATGTTGCTAATATCTATGCGATCGGTGACGTTATCAAAGGTGCGATGTTGGCTCACAAAGCTGAAGAAGAAGGTGTTTTCGTTGCTGAAACATTGGCAGGACAAAAACCTCACATCAACTATAACCTGATTCCTGGTGTTGTTTATACATGGCCCGAAGTTGCAGGAGTTGGTAAAACTGAAGAGCAATTAAAAGAAGAAGGTGTTGCTTACAAAGTAGGATCTTTCCCAATGAGAGCTCTAGGTAGAAGCCGTGCAAGTGGTGATATCGATGGTCTTGTTAAGATTATTGCAGACGAAAAAACAGATGAGGTTTTAGGAATGCACATCGTAGGAGCAAGAGCTGCTGACCTTATTGCTGAAGGGGTAATCGCTATGGAGTTCCGTGCAAGTGCTGAAGACATTGCAAGAAGTTCTCACGCTCACCCAACGTATGCAGAAGCTATTAAAGAGGCTGCATTGGATGCTACAGCAAAAAGACCTATTCATATGTAATATTTGATTAAAAAATTTAATCATTTAAATATTTAAAAATTAAAGGCTGTTTCTTATTGAAGCAGCCTTTTTTGTACTGCTTTTGGCATGAAAATGGAGATGGTTTTTGAAAATTTCATGTATGAAAAAGATTTTTATCAGTTGGATGCTTTTGGCGGGAATCAGTTCATGGGCACAGGAAGCAGGAAAAGCAGGAGAATTATTAAAAAATGAGGCTTCCACTACAGAAATGAGAACCTCTAAAAGTCCGGATGAAAGAAATAAAACTTTTGATCAACCTAGATCTGGAAATAATACAATTCCCCAGAGAAGTGGAAATAGAATAAAAAATCCTAATTATCAATGGAACAGAAACTATGGGTATGCAGAAGTCTTTCTGCGAATTCCAGAGCAGGGATTTTTTACTGTGGAAGTTGGTGATCAAATGATGGCAAACGGCTCCGGAAAGTACAGGTTCTTTGATCTGTCATCAGGAAGAATGCCTATTTCAATCTACGAGAATGGTTTTCTGATCTACAGAACAACATTGATGCTTCGAAATAACAACAGAATGGTGCTTGATTTCTTTACCAACGAAGGCCTATACCTCCTGGATTCTTATCCTGTTCAAAATCAATATGGTTTTAATGACTGGAACGATATCTGGAATAATCCTTATGGAAATCATTCCGGAGACTGGCCTCTGCAGGGAAATGTGATGGATAATCATTCTTTCCGTCAGTTTTTTGATATGATGATGAGCAATGAGAGTTTTGATGATGGAAAAATTAAGATGATCAATCAGCAGATGCGTACATCAATGTTTACTTCGGCACAAATAAGAGATCTGGTAAAAGCGATCAGTTTTGATAATAAGAAATTGGTTCTTGCGAAATCGATGTACCGCAATTGTGCAGATAAAGACCGTTATTTCATGGTTTATGATGCTTTTGATTTTGAAAGCAGCAAGCGTGAACTGATGGATTATATCTCGAACTTATAATATTCCATAGAAACGGGCTTTAGCCCGTTTATTTTATACAACAAATCCAATGGCTTTAGCCAAAACGTATTTTTTACATGACTTTCAGTTTATCATAAAACTTAGAATGTTTCGGAGCGATATTAAACTGGATTCCAAAAGTTATCCCTTTAAAATACTTTTCTCTGTGGATAGGAAAGGCATAGCCCGTATTGAGAAATACTGCATTGAACAATGAAACACCAATTCTTGGTTCTACTGAATATGGATTACCGGATATTCCCATCAATAGTCCGGCACGGAGAAGATTGATGTTGATCTCTGGAATAAATTTATTGGTCTCATTTACACGCGTATAAAGTAGGGAAGGACCAATAATAATAGACCCTTCATAGCTTTCGCCCCATCTGTATTCTAATCCAGCCTGCAAAACATTTCTTCCGGTATAACGATATGAAATATTGACCGCTGTTTTCTCAAGCAGTTGAGCTTTTGAAAAGACAGCAGAAAGAAACAGAAGCAGGATGAAATATTTTTTCATGATTATTTTTCTTTGTTCAAATGTAAGTGTTTTAGAGGTTTTATAAAAAATAGAAATGAGTCTTTAAAAGAATTATAATGGTATTAACTAGGATAGCATCTTCAAATTTCCGTACCTTTGTCAGCTAATTTTATCATCAATGCAACTCGGAAAAACTCAAACTTTAACAATTTCAGAAAAAATTAATTCAGGATGGATCCTCGTAGATGAATCCGGTGAGAAGGCTTTTCTACCTAAAATCTTTATTCAGGACGAAAAAGAAATAGGTGAGGAAGTTGAAGTTTTTGTATACCAGGATGATGATAAATTAAAAGCAACTACTGAGATTCCGTTAGCTGAAGTCGGTGAATTTGCGGTAATGAGCTGTGTACAAAGTCTTCCAAGCGGAGCTTTTATGGACTGGGGAATCATTAAAGATTTATTTATTCCTTACAAGCAGCAGAAAACCAAAATCATCGAAGGAAAAAGATACCTGGTTTATATCTATGTAGACGAAGATATGGAACTGATTACAGGTACTACTAAGTTCAAGAGAAACCCTCAATATGATGAGCTTCCGTTCAAGAAAGGAGACAAAGTAGACCTGATCATGATGAATGAAAGTGAACTGGGCTGGAATGTCATCATCAACAAACAATACATTGGTTTGATCTACGCTTCCGATGTTTTCAAAAAACTGTATCCATTATCAGAAGAAACAGGATTTATCAAAGCTATTCGTGAAGACGGTAAAATAGATGTCTCTTTACAGCCGGAAGGATTTGAAAATATTGATGAGTTCAAACAAAAGATTCTGAACAAACTGGAAGAAAACTACGGACTTCTGTATGTATCTGATAAATCTTCACCTGAAGAGATTAAGGACGAACTTCAGATGAGTAAGAAAAACTTTAAAAAAGCGATCGGAGGACTTTATAAAGATAAGATCATCGATATTTCAGACGATAAGATCAAATTATTATAAAACAAAAAACGAGCAGAAATTTCTGCTCGTTTTTATTTTACTATCTGTTCTTAATCAGAAGCCAGCCGCTGTAGACTCTTCCGTCAGAAACTTTTATAGTATACCAATAATTTCCTGTGGAGATAGCATGAGATTCATATTTTCCATCCCATTGAAAAGGATTCTTTTTAATAATCTCTTTGTAGATCACAGCACCTCTTCTGTCATAAAGGCTGACTTCTGTTCCCGGATAATTTTCCAATCCTGCAATTCTCCATGTATCATTGATGCCATCACCGTTGGGGCTGATTGCATTCGGAATGTTGAATATCGAGAAGTTCTTCTGTCCGATAATACATCCTGATTTTGTTCTCACATACACAGTATATTCTCCCATATTTAAATTAGTGAATATATTAGAATCCTGCCATGTGAAATTATCTAAAGAAAACTCATAATTTCCGCTCTGAGAAAGAATCACAGTTGCTGTATTGTTTGTAATATTCACAGAAACAATATGAGCCAAAACAGAATAACTCACCTGAGTAGAGCTTGTACTTTCACATCCAAAAACGTTGGTTACTTTCACAGTATATGTTCCCGGAGTAGATACTGTAATAGTTTGAGTGGTTGCTCCCGTATTCCATTCATAAGACTTAAATCCGGGACCCGGATCTAAAACAACTGATTTTCCTTCACAGAAATCAAGCGTATCAGGAAGCAGAACAATAGGTTTTGGATTAAGCGTAAGGTTTAATCTCACCACTTTAAAACATCCGTCTGGAGTTGAAACCCTTACGTGGATAAGGATTGTTCCGATATTTAAAACATAAGCTGAAGGATTAGAAATAGGGTTTCCTGAAGTGTCAGTATAAGTAAAAATATAATTCCCTGGGTTATTAATAATATTTGCTTCATAAGAATGAA
This sequence comes from Chryseobacterium sp. KCF3-3, assembly GCF_045865955.1. Taxonomy (NCBI): domain Bacteria; kingdom Pseudomonadati; phylum Bacteroidota; class Flavobacteriia; order Flavobacteriales; family Weeksellaceae; genus Chryseobacterium; species Chryseobacterium sp. KCF3-3. The sequence goes on along the minus strand of NZ_AP035792.1, from coordinate 4,955,216 downwards.
GATTAACGACCATAGAATTGGCAGTCGTCGTATTACATTGTACCTGTGTAATGTCTTTTGCCGGTACATTATCTGAGGAAAGTGTTACGGTAATAGCCAGTTTTTCAGATTCACAGTTATTGACTGTTTGGGTTACAAAGTATGTTTGTCCGTTCACAAGAGGAGTTGACATTGGAATTACATTTCCTGCTGTATCATAGAATTTAAGGGATGTTCCCATTGCAACTATCTTTTCGAGTGTAGGATTTGCAGAAGCACAGAAATCCTGATTAACATTGGCTGTAGGTTTAGGAGTATTATTTACCGTTACTTGAACCGAAGTTTTATTACTCTCACATCCGTTAATAGTCTGGGAAGCATAATAGGTTTGTCCATTGATAAGAGCCGTTGTTGCAGGTAAAGTATTTCCTGCTGCATCATACCATTGGATGTTCTGTCCTGTGATCTGAATGTCAGAAATCTTTGGATTGTTGGTAGCACAGAAGCTCTGTTGAGTGTTTGCAGGGGTCGGAAGAGCAGGAGATGATACAATTACATTCTGATTCTGAGTTGCAGTATTACCATTTCCATCGTTATAAGTCCAGTGGATGATATAGTTTCCTGGAATTGAATAAGATAAAGGATCAGTTGTTGTTGCGGTAATTACTCCTGCACAATTATCGGTAGCAGTAGGAATAGTAGCAACCGTTGTATGACAGTCTCCTGTGATATCTGTCAGAACAGGAATATTCGGAACAGGAGCGATATGATCACCTACAACAACATTTATGGTAAATGTTCCACTGCAAGTTCCTCCTGAAACCTGGCAAGTATAAGTTCCTGTATTATTTGTGGTTGCATTAGGTATGGTTGGGTTCTGCTGATTTGAGGTAAAGCCATTTGGACCAGTCCAGCTATAGTTTGTTCCGCCAGAGGCATAAAGTTGAAGGGTGGAGTTAGTACAAACAGGAGAGTTTGATGAGAGTGTATTGGAAGAGTTGGTTGTACTATATTTATACAGTAACACATCCTCAGCACCATTTCCACTGTTGTTATTAATTGTTGTTCCGTTCAGTATGATCGGTATATTTCTAAAGTTTGATGAAAGATAAACATTATCATTATTGATGAAGATTTCATTTGCTGCATTTAAGTTTTGATAGGGAGTATTTTGTGGAGCATCAGACTTAAACAGGTATTCAGCTTCAAAATTGACCAAATTAATTTTAAAGAAAACCAAATCTTCGCCATAATAAGTGTTATTGGTATTAGAACTGGTAATCGTAGTATTACCCAGCGTCATCGTTTTTGAAAAGGTTCCAAAGGTGTACAGGTAATCATTGGTTTCAGCAAAATAGGCATTATTTAAAGTTCTCGTATTATTATTGGTTTCCTGAGGAATTTGTAAAAAACTGTTATTGTAAAACTTTAAATACCGGAGAAGATTTAAATTATTAATATCAAACTCGGTAATAATACTTTGCTGTATTCCATTACTGGTGCTGCCTGTAGAAAATGAAGTGTTGTCTACTTTTGTTGAAATAGCAAAAGTTCCATAAACATACATCTTATCATTAATTTTGTTATAATGAAGATTTGTAGGGCAATATGCCCAGTAAACTCCTGCATTGTTGGAGATCTCTTTGGAAAGAATTAACTGTAGGTTATGATCAAACTTTTCAATCTTACTATAAGCAAAATTCGCATGAACTTTTGATATATAAATATTGCCGGCATTATCCATTTCAGAGTCTTTAAAAAATTCCATATCCTGACCTAGCTGGATGGCATTGTAGAAATTTCCATTGGTGTCAAATTTGGCTAGAAATCCTCTGCGATAAGGCTGTGTAAGACCACTGTTATTAGTTAATGAAACTTGATTGAAAAAATCCAGTGTATAACTGAAAACTCCTGTTACAATGACATCATTCTGATGAATAAATATGTTTTTTGCCAGTCTTCCAATCTCTCCAGTGAATTGTTTCTCCCAAATTAAAGTACCGTCTGCGCTGTATTTTTTTAATTTGTTGACATAGTTCATATAATAACCAGACGTTCCAAGCGTATAGATATTCCCGGCATTGTCTACTGTTAAAGCCTGTATTACATCATATTTTTCCCAAATCAGATTACAGTTAAAATCATATTTGAGCATTTTGGCATACGTATAAGACTGGTCAGCCTGATAAACATATAAAAAACCATCATTTGTTTTTTTCATGCCTACCATATTATCCTCAATCCAGCCTCCAAAATTTTTTGCACAGTTATTACATTGTGAATAACACAGAGTTGCTATCAATAGAACGAATAGCAAGAGAAGTTTTCGCATTGGGTTATTAATTTTGCGGCAAAGATATAAAAATAGACTTCTCGTGAAACATTAAGAAATCACAAACTTAAGTTGGGAAACATGATGGATGTCATAACATTTTTGTTTAATTTTTTTGTTTAACAATTTTGTCAAAAATATTTTTTACTATAAATTTGCACAAATTTGTTTAACAAAAATGTCAAATCAAGCAAAAAAAGACCAAACACAGGAATTGATCAAGGAGACAGCGAAGAATTTATTCTTTGTGAAAGGAAAGTTTGATGCTACTACGCAGGAGATTGCCGATGAAGCTGGAGTGAACAGAACCCTTATTAATTACTATTTCCGTTCAAGGGATAAGCTTATCCAGATCATCTTTGATGAAGCACAAAGAGTAGAACAGGAAAAATCGAAGATCATTCAGAATTCTGATCTGCCTTTTAAAGAGAAGATCAGTCAATTCATAGAAAGCAGTCTTTCTACAAGTCTTCAGTATCCGTATCTGGAAACGTATATCGTATCCCAGATCAATAAAGGAACCTGCCATCAGAGAGAAATTGAAGAAGATATCCTGAACGATATGTACAAGGATATTGAAAAAGAAATGGAATTGGGAAATATTGAGAAAATGGCACCTGTTCAGTTTATTCTGAATATGGTTGCCCTATTGGTATTCCCAAGTGCGATAAGACCATTATTTATGGAGAATCTTTTAATTAATGATGAAGAATATGATAAGATTATTTCTGAAAGAAAAGAGATTATTATCAATATGTTGTTCAAAAACTAAAAAAAAACTAAAGTATTTCTGAAAATGATTCGTCAAATAGAAATAAATAATGACTGAAAATTAAATAAAAAATAAACGAAGTATAAAATTATGAATAGAAAACGTATAACTGCTACAAAGCTAAAAATTGGGATAGCTTCAGCATTTATGATTTTCGGCTCAACACTGATGTCTGCCCAGCAGCAGGTTTCTCTGCAGGAAGCAATAAAACAGGCACTCCAAAATAAAGCAGAAGCTAAAAAAGCTGCTTTACAGGTCAAAAAAGCCGAATACAAGATAGATGAAGCCAGAGCTGGTGCCCTTCCACAGGTGACTGCGACGGCAGGATTAACCTATAATCCAATTATTCAGGAATCTTTACTGGAATTTGGAGGAGAGAAAATCAGAGCTCAGTTTGGGCAGCCTTGGGGTTCAACAGCTTCTGTACAACTTCAACAGGCGATTTTTGATCAAAGAGTATTTACAGGACTTAAAGCGGCAAAATCAACAAGAGAGTTTTATGTACTGAATGCCCAGTTAACCAATGAACAGATTATTGAAAATGTAGCTACAGCTTATTATCAGGTGTTCGTACAGGAAGAAAATCTTAAAACGGTAACTGCCAGCTATGCCAACACTGAAAAAGTAAGAAATGTTATTAAAAGTCTGGTTGATAACGGTTTGGCAAAATCAATCGATTTAGACAGAACCAATGTCCAGCTTACCAATATTGGTTCCAATAAGCAGACCTTAATCAACTCGGTTGAACTTTCAAAAAATGCCCTGAAGTTTTATATGGGAATCCCGATTTCTACAGACATCGAGCTTGAAGAAAAAGAAATCGAACCAAAGCCTGAACTGATTGCGAGCAACGTAAATCTTAATGATCGTACAGAGCTTAAAGTTTTAAATAAAAACAGAGAACTTTTGGTTTTCAATAAAAAGGCGACTGAAGCTTATCTTTATCCATCAGTAAATCTTACAGCGAACTACGGATGGGGAGCAAACGGAGCCAAATTCCCGTTGACAAATGGTCTTAGCAAAGGCGTTCTTTGGAGTGATTATTCAGCCATTGGTTTGAATGTAAATATTCCTATTTTCACGGGAGGTGCTACAAAAGCTAAGATCAACCAGGCAGAAATTGATATTCAGGATCTTGATGTTGATATTGAAAATACTCAGTTGAGCTTAAGTTTAGATTATAAAAATGCAGTTACCAATATGGAAAATGCATTGATTAATATCGAAAGCATGAAAGATAATGTAGGATTGGCAGAAAGAGTTCAGAAAAATACTCAATCTAACTATCAGTATGGCTTGGCAACACTTACAGAAGTACTGGATTCTGAAAATGCTTTAACACAGGCAAAACAGAATTATTCTAATGCATTATTAGATTACAAACAGGCAGAGATTAAGCTGATAAAAGCTAAGGGTGAACTAAACACACTACAAAACTTATAATAAACTAAAATGAAAAAAACTGTAATATATATCATCGTAGCAGCTGTACTGGTAGGGTTAGCCGCTTACAAAATTGCTGGTAACAAAGAAAAGCAGACGCAGGAAGTAAAAGAAGTTGCCAAGCAGGTAGATAAAATCAATGTAAATATTGTAACGGTTACAAGAGAAAATATTGATACAGACTATTCAGCCAATGGTACTTTCATTCCAAAACAGGAAATGAACCAGTCTTCTGAAATCTCAGGACGTATTGTAAGCGTTTTGGTAAAAGAAGGTTCAAGAGTTGGAGCAGGCCAGGTTTTAGCAACCATTAAAAGAGATGCTATTGAAGTGGATGTTACCCAGGCTCAGAATAATCTTCAGAATGCTATTATGGATAACCAACGCTATGAAAATGCTTACAAAACAGGTGGAGTTACAAAGCAACAGCTTGATAACTCAAGATTACAGCTGAAAAATATGCAGGCTGCAGTTAGAGCACAAAGCGTAAAAGTAAATGACACAAGCATTCGTGCGGGAATCAGCGGTACCATCAACAAGAAAATGGTTGAACCTGGAACAGTAGTTTCTCCTGGAACGTCAATGTTTGAAATCGTAAATATCAACAGCCTTAAACTTTCTGTTTTAGTAGATGAAAGCCAGATCGGAAAAATCCAGTTAGGTCAGGAAGTTCCGATTAAAGTAAATGTTTTACCTGAAGATTCTTTCGTAGGTAGAATTACTTTCATCGCTCCTAAAAGTGATGCTTCTCTGAATTTCCCTGTAGAAATTGAAGTACAAAACAGAGGAAACCTGAAAGCAGGTATGTACGCAACCGCTAAATTCAGTACAAACAACGGTGCAGAAACTCAGAATATGCTGACAGTTCCTGCAGAGGCGTTTGTAAATGGAGTAAGCTCAGGACAATTATTCGTTGTTCAGAATGGTGTTGCTAAATTGATCAAAGTAACCATCGGAAAAGTTTACGGAGATAAAGTTCAGGTGTTAAGCGGATTGAATGGAGGAGAGCAGGTAGTAACCAGCGGACAGATCAATCTGGATAACGGATCTAAAGTGAACATTATAAAGTAGTAGATCTATGAAGTTAGCAGAAATATCGATTAAAAGACCCTCGCTGGTAATTGTATTATTTACAATTCTGACGCTGGGAGGTATCCTGAGTTATACGCTCATGGGATACGAATTGATTCCAAAGTTTGAAACCAACATGGTAACCATTTCTACGGTCTATCCGGGAGCTTCACCTGCAGAGGTGGAAACCTCCGTGACCCGAAAGATTGAAGATGCCGTAGGTTCTTTGGAAAACGTTAAAAAGGTAGAATCATCTTCATACGAGAGTTTATCCGTAATCATGGTTCAGCTGAACGATGGTGCCGATGTAGACTACGCCTTGAATGATGCCCAGAGAAAGGTAAATGCAATTCTGGCAGACCTTCCGGAGGATGTGAAAGCGCCGTCTTTGAATAAATTCTCCTTAGATGACTTACCTATTATCACGATGAGTATTTCATCGGATAAACTGAACAGTAAGGACCTTTATGACTTATTGGATAAAAAGATTGAACCTATTTTCTCCCGTGTAAACGGTGTGGCTCAGGTAGACCTTGTAGGTGGACAGGAGAGAGAAATCCAGGTGAATCTTGATGAGAAAAAATTACAGGGGTACGGACTTTCAATCGGAGACGTACAACAGGCAATTCTTTCATCAAACCTTGACTTCCCTACAGGAAGTTTGAAAACGAGAACTACAAAATCTACGATCAGACTTTCAGGAAAGTATAAATCTACAGAGGAAATGAACAACCTTGTTGTTTCTAACAAAAATGGAGCACAAGTACGTTTATCTGATATCGCAACCGTTTTTGACTCTCAGAAGGATGTTGAAAAAGTAGCGAGATTCAACCAGTTTCCTACTATTTTGATGCAGGTTAAAAAACAATCTGATGCGAATGCCGTAGCAGTATCTGAAAGTGTTCAGAAAACAATTAAAACGGTAGAAGAAGCTTATAAAGTTCAGGGAGTAAAAGTAAAAATCGTAAACGATACTACAGAATTTACCCTTGAATCTGCCAACCACGTTATTTTCGACTTATTCTTAGCGATTATCCTCGTGGCAATTGTAATGTTATTATTCCTTCACAGTATCAGAAACGCATTCATCGTAATGGTTTCTATCCCGGCTTCATTGGTAGCAGCATTCATCGGAATGAACCTGATGGGATATACTTTGAACTTAATGAGTTTACTGGGACTTTCGCTTGTGGTAGGGATCCTGGTGGATGATGCGATTGTAGTACTGGAAAACATTTACCGTCACATGGAGATGGGTAAAAGTAAGATCAGAGCAGCGTATGACGGAGCTTCAGAGATCGGATTTACCGTAGCTGCGATTACCTTGGTAATTGTGGTGGTATTCTTACCGATTGCGATGAGTTCAGGTCTTGTAGCCAACATCCTTGCACAGTTCTGCGTCACGGTAGTTATTGCCACCTTGTTATCATTGTTGGCATCATTTACCATCATTCCTTGGTTGTCATCAAGATTCGGTAAGCTGGAGCATTTAACAGGTAAAAACTGGTTTGAGAAATTCATTCTTTGGTTTGAAGGATTAATTGACAAGTTTACACACTGGATCACTGATATTCTTGAATGGTGTCTGAAAACGACATTGAGAAGAATTTCAACAGTGGTGATTACCTTCATTGTTTTAATCAGTTCATTCATGCTGGTAGCATTCGGATTCATTGGAGGTGAGTTTTTCCCGCCCATCGACCGTGGTCAGTTCCTGGTACAAATGGAATTATCAAAAGATGCAACCGTTGAAAAAACAAACCAGTTAACATTAGATGTTGAGAAATTCTTAAGAAATGATAAAGATGTTGTAGATCTTATTACAACAGTTGGACAGCAGTCTACAGGTTTTGGTGGAGCTCAGGCAACAACATACCAGTCTGAGGTTCAGGTAAACTTAACAGATAAATCTGAGCGTACAGAAAGTACCAATATCAAAGCTGCAAAAATTAAAAGACAACTTGAGGAGAAATTCACAGGAGTTGAATTTAAAACGGCTCCAATCGGTATCATGGGTGCAGAAAATGCTCCAATTGAGATGGTGGTAACTGCTCCGGATAATGCTACAGCAGTAAAAGAAGCAACAAGAATCCTTGAACTATTGAAAAAAGTTCCTGGAGCAGTAGATGCAGAATTGTCAACAGATACAGGTAGCCCGGAAGTTCAGGTAAGTATTGACAGAGATAAAATGTCTGCTTTAGGTTTAAACCTTTCAAGTGTAGGACAGACAATGCAGACAGCGTTCAACGGAAATACTGACGGAAAATTCAGAGCCGGAGAATATGAATATGATATCAATATCCGTTTCGGAGATGTGAACAGACAGTCTATTGATGACGTTAAAAACCTTATGTTTACAAACCCTCAGGGACAGCAGGTTCGTTTAAGCCAGTTTGCTGATGTAAAAATGGGTTCAGGACCAAGCTTACTTGAACGTAGAGATAAATCTCCTTCGGTAAAAGTAAGAGCTAAAGCAGTAGGTAGACCAGTAGGGGACGTAGCTAATGAGTGGGCAAATCAGTTCATGAACAGCACCAAAAAACCTGTGGGTGTAGATTACATCTGGAGTGGAGATATGGAGAACCAGCAGGAAGGTTTCGGTACATTAGGAATTGCATTATTGGCAGCTATCGTATTGGTATACCTGGTAATGGTTTCCCTATATGACAGTTTCGTATATCCTTTCGTGGTATTGTTCTCAATCCCGTTAGCGATGATCGGGGTAATGGTAATTCTTGCCTTAACTGCCAACTCGTTAAACATCTTCACCATGTTAGGGATGATCATGTTGATTGGTCTGGTAGCGAAGAACGCGATCCTTATCGTTGACTTTACGAATGCGAGAAAAGCAGCAGGTGCCAATACTCACGATGCCTTGGTACAAGCCAACCACGCTCGTCTTCGTCCGATCCTGATGACCACTATTGCGATGATCTTCGGTATGTTACCGATCGCATTGGCAACAGGTGCCGGAGCTGAGATGAACAAAGGTCTTGCATGGGTAGTAATCGGTGGTTTGACATCATCACTATTCCTTACATTGATCATTGTACCGGTAGTATACTCTCTATTTGACTCTGTTCTAAGAAGAATGGGTAAAGATACTAAAGTAGACTACGAAGCTGAAATGAAAGCAGATTACGTACACAGAGAGCTGAATGAAGACGGATTTACTCCTAAGCATTTAGACAAATAAATTAAACCTTTAATTAACCGAAAGCGCCTCAGATTTTCTGAGGCGCTTTTTTGTTGATATTTGATGATGTAAAATTGGATTATATAGGTTTTGGCTAATGCCGCTGAATGGTTTTTATTATTGTAAATGGGCTTCCTTCGTCTAAGCTCAGGATTAGGGACCATTTCTATTGATGATTATTGCGAATTAAGAAAATATTCAATAGGAGCGGGCTTTAGCCCGCTTAAATTTATAACAGCCAATATTGGCTTTAGCCAAAACATAACATCCGGTTTTGGCAACAAAAAAAGCTTCCAGTAAAACTGAAAGCTCTTCTATATTGTAGTAGAAAAAATTAATCTGCCATAGCCTCTCCGGACTTTCTGTAAACAAAGTTTCCGTAGATGTGTCTTCTTGCAAAACGGCTTGGTGAATCAGCGTTAACCATTTTGATGTACGTGTTTCTTGGAACTCCCATATACTCATACATATTTCCGTTCAAATGCTGAACCATTAAAATTGATTTCTCCAGATAAAAATCCTGAATATTAGATTTTGTAATGGTTTCAGTATATTCTTCTTTATATTTTTCCTGTGTTTCAGGATTAATACTTACCAAAAAGTGGTATGCCTCAATCACAGATTTACTTTTTTCTTCTGCTTCCTGCTTTCCTGCTTCATCATTAATGAATTTATCAGGATGGGTATCTTTCATCACATTTCTGTAAATCGTCTTTAATTCTCTTAAAGTAACGTTTTTATCAACTCCAAGAAGCGTTCTGTGTTCACCAATTTTTTTCATATCTCTAATCCTTATTTTCGGGGTGCAAAATTAAGAAATTAAATCCATAAAATCATAACTTATTCATTATTAATTTGTTTTAATTTAAATAGCTCTGAGAGTAAAGGGAATAGATATTAAAGTTTCAAATGTCATACTTTTATTCTCCGTGAAAATATTCATACGCATAACCTTCTAAATCTCCATGAGTTGATAATAAATTATCATTTTCATCATAAATTTTAAAAGACTCTTGTATACCACCAATGCTTGCGGAGCCATCTAAACCCAAAAGGATTGTATAAAAAGTGTCAGTAAGAAGACCTGAAACGATCTCTTTTAATTTTTTGGTTTGAATTTCGTCCAAATTTAATTCTTCAATTTTTATTGAAGTCATGCTTTTATATTCCATTTGATAATCGAAACTGGAATCAAGAATATTTTGTTTCTCTAAATAAAAGTTTTTTACAAATTCTTCTGGAGACATTTTATGTAAGTTTGTTAAAGTTGGAATAAAAGTATAAAATTTAATCTTTATGTCAATTATGACCTTATTAATAGTACTGAAGAATATCCTAATTTGGTTTTACAACTAATTAAACGCTGAATACAAATTTTTATTCAGTTTAAAATAAATAAACCCATTCTTAAAATCAATAACGGTATTGAACCTTTTTAAAAACTGATTACCAAAAAATCCAGCCATTTTTTCTGTAGAATCAATTCCTTCTGTAGAACCGGAAAGTGTAATCGGAAGATTATAAAGATATTTCTGAGCGAATTGAACAGTCGGACAAAGAACAACAGGCATTTCATATACAGAACCGTCAGAACCTCTTGCTGTGGCTTTACCTATTGTTTTCATGGTTGTTACCAGAACATTCTTTTTTGCAAAAGGAGAAGCAATCGTAAGCACATCATCCGCTCCGCTGTCGAGCCCAAAGAATCCTGAATATTCTTTATTATTCACAATGATACTACTTTCCACAGCAGGGTAGTTGTCGATCATATGAAGTTTTACCTTTTCATAGCCTGTTAAATCCACAGACAGGTCATCTTCTTCATAAAACCGGATTTCATTTCTATGATAATTTATTTCAATGAGTTTGCCCTTCATCAGATCTGTTCCGAAAACTCCTTCAAAATGGGCAGATTCATAAGGAATAAGAGTAAATTGTATTTCCTTTTTCTCAATATCTCCAAATTGTACTGTATTATGACTGCTGTAATCTACACTATTCACTCCATTGGAACCTCTGTTCTCAGACTTTCCATCAATTTTCAACGGGATCTTTTTCTTTGAATGGCTATTAATCACGGAGCCATCGGCACCTGTATCAAACAGGAACTTAATACTGTCGGTTTTGTTCACTTTACAATACACATACACAGAATTGTTTTCCAGAGAAAAAGGAAGGATAGTAGGTGTTTTTTGAGCAGATACTGTTAGACACAATACTAAGGTCAGGAGAATAACAATTGACTTCATGGAGTAGTTTTAAAGACGAAAATAGAAGTAATGATGGCTTTTACAAAGAAATAACAAGCCATTAACCCACTTTTAACCGTTCCTTAACCGTTCTCTGCAAACTTTACCAATAAAAAACAGCACCCAATCTGGGTGCTGCTATTCTATTTCTTAATGATTCAATCTTTCAATCTTTTTAATAAGTCTACGGCTGATCACAAGTTCTTTTTAACTTGGTGAAAATCTTATCAAAATCTTTATAAGTTGTCTCTTCATTATTACGCTTTTGTCTGAAACTGCTGTTGGCACAGTTGTGAAAACCAAGACCAATCATATCAATTAATGCATAATCTTCTTTTTGTGGGTCGTTCATTTTGGCATCAAATCTTGCCATTACGCCTTTCGGGTCAGCATTATTTTTGCTTTTAAGTTCAGTATACGCTCTCCAGGCTGCAAACATCTTTTCTCTGTCAGGAGAGGATATAGCATCAATCTGTTCTCTGCAGGTATCGTAATATTTACTGTTTCTCAGCGTGGAAGGATCAGAATAGGCTAGGATTTCTTCTTTGTTAAGCTGGTATTCATTTTCAAAAGAATCAATGGTTTCTTCCATTAATTTTTTCCATTGGGGAAGATCAATGACTTTAAGACTGTACAATTCCTTTTTCTTTTCTTCATACTGCTTTTCCAGTTCCTGTAGATAAGTTTCTCTGTTTTTACGGATCTCGTCAAGCTGGGTAATTTTAAAAACAGGTTGGGTGTCAAATACAACACCATTGAACTGATACAAAAGTTTATTTACTCCGTCTATTTCTTCTTTGTTATATTTAGCCGGGTCAAAATACCCTTTATTGTCACAGTTAAAAGTCTGATAGCTGTAAGGGGTCAGATTGTTTGCTTTTGCAGGGTTTTTTTGCCCCCAAATAGTAATGGATAAGGCCAAAGCAAGCCCGATCATCATTTTTTTCATGTACATAACCTGTTGAAAGAATCCGAATTTTTCTGAATTTCTATGCAAAATTAAGGCTTTAAATTCGAAATATAAAGGATTAAATAGATTTTCTCAATGGTTTTTGCAAATTTTATATGAATTTTATACTGAATGGTTTATGTTTTAAAAATCCCAGCTCGTTAAATTCTAAAAAATGAATAGCAATAAACTGATACAGAGCTTTTTCGTTAATAATAATTGCTTACTTCAATAAGATTATAATCCGGATCACGGAAGTAAACTGATTTGATTTTTCCTACTGCCCCTGTTCTTTCTACAATCCCTTCAATAATTTCTATATTTTTCTGTCTGAGCTCTTCCATTATCTCATGAACATCTGTCTCTGCAATGAAACAAAGATCAGCAGAACCACAGGTGGGAATCTCTGCTTTAGGTTCAAATTCATGTCCTTTCTGATGCAGATTAATCTTTTGATTTCCAAAGATGAGTGCTTTTCTATTCTCTCCAAAAGTAACGACTTCAAATCCCATAATATGAGTGTAAAATTCAATAGTCTTATCAATATCTGCCACCGTTAAAACAAGATGGTCAAGGTTTTTAATTTTCATACATTAATTTTTAGACAATAATGCTGATCAAAATTAAGGCTATTTAGACAATTGTTGTCCTGTAATTGATTGTTTTTTTAGATTTAAAATAATAGATTTACACCCATTAACACGAAGCCATGATATATTATTTTTTTCTTCTTTTTATTATTGCCGTTTTCGGAGGAATCGCTTATCTGATTATGCGTTTTTTCAGTAAATGGACCCGAAATAGTCAATATGAAACATTTTTTAATACCCTGATATTTATTGCATCATTTTTTCTGGTGTCATTTATCAGTCTTTTAATCTTCTTTTCCACCGTTGATTTTTCCAGGTAGTAATGATTCTTTTCTGAGAATTAAATAAGCTATAAAAAGATTGATAAAAAGGGCTGCCCAGACATTCAAACCATAAAAAAGTTCGTAGTCATGAAGAGTTTCATTATAAAACAGATTCTTAATGATTCTGAAAGTTATGGCTGTGGTGGTGACGGCATAGCTTAGAATCATATAAATTCTATGTGTGCTGATATTTCCTTTTTTGATGAAAAGTACGGCAGCAATAGTGAAATAGGCCCAAAGGACATCCTGGATCAGAAATCCTGTAATTCCGATAATGCCGCCATTGGAAAAAAGTCCCAGTACAAAACATGCCGGAACATTGATAATAAGGATATTGTAGACATATATTTTCCCAATCATCTTATGAAGCCCTTTATTTTCAGTCAAAAACCGATTTGAAAATTGTGTCAGACCTGCCAGAAGACAAAGCGTTATGGAAAAGATATGAATGTAGAAAAAAGTCATCCAGTACGGATTATTCACTACCTGCTGCTTAAAAGCCAGAAATCCTATGTTTTTTTCAAGAGAAATATACTGGGAAATGGTTTTCAGCATCAGAATACTGAAAAGAAGGACCAAAAATAAAGCACTTACTTTAATGATCTTTATTCCCAAAGACTTCATATGGCATAAACAATTAATCTTCCAATACTTCTCTGATCTGTTTTTCAAGATCTTCCATGTTTTCAAATTTTCTCAATTCCAGTGACTTTCCTGAAGACCTAAGCTCTTCAATAATATCAAGGATTAATTCTAAAGGTTCAGCTTCGTAGCCAAACAGATTGCTGTCAAAATTAGTTCCTACCAATAACCCGTCACTATTCATTCCCAGACACCAGTTTTCTACAAACTCGTTGAGAGGAATAGGAGAGGGCTCATAATGATTCCACTGGTTTTCTATGCATGATTTTGCTCTGGCAGTATCAGACCAGAAGCAAATGATCTGTACCTCTTCACCGTCTTCGTATTCTGACTCGTTGGAGTAGGAGGTAGCATAGCCATTACCATCTTTTAAAGCATATACTGTTTCTGTCTCAGTAATTTTTTTAATAAAGTCTTTATGACGGTTCTCTACCGTAATATGATCTTGAAGCATTGTAATTAATTATGAATGATAAGTTATGAATGATGAATGGGATGTCTTATGAAATTTCACTCCTGTTGATATGAATAATTTCGGGATTTTGACCATCTGAATCTCTTTTAGATCTACCATAAAGTCCTATTTCAAGATCATTTGGAGAATCACTGTCCAGTTCGGAAGGATGTACATAGGTATACATACCATATCCATGCCCGGAAACCAGCCATCCTTCAGTAAGGTTTAAATGAATTACATTGAAATCTCCGGCAGGACCTCCGGCATAAACCGGACCGAATTCTTTCATTAATTGTAATGCTTCTTTTTTTACATCTTCGATAATACTGATGTCATCAAAAATAATATAAGTGCCATTTTCAAAAAGAACCCAATCCTGAAATTTGGGATTAATAGCAAGCTTCACATGTTCAATCATCTGTTAATAGTTTAAATATGAGTTATAAGTTAATATTTTTATTTAAATATAAAGTTTTTAAGCATCAATCATCATTGATATCTTATTTTACAGTATTCCTTTGATTCTCAAATGCTGAAGAAGCATAATGGTTTTTGCATCTTTGATTTCTCCTGTATCAATCATTTTCAGGCTTTCTTCAAACGGTAATTCCAGAACTTCGATATTTTCACCTTCTTCTTCCAATCCGCCTCCGTCATTGATTTTCATTTCATTTGAATACTCAGCAATGAAGAAATAAAGAATTTCCGTTACAGATCCGGGAGACATATAGGCTTCAAATATTTTTTCAACCTTTGAAATTTTATATCCGGTTTCTTCTTCTGTTTCCCTTTTGATACAGTCTTCCGGATTATCATTATCCAGAAGTCCTGCGCAGGCTTCAATGAGCATGCCTGTAGAATTTCCGTTAATATAAGTTGGTAAACGGAATTGTCGGGTAAGAATTACTGTGTTTGAATCTGTATTGTAAAGAAGGATTACTGCGCCGTTTCCACGGTCATAGGCTTCTCTGCTCTGAGTTTCTGTAGTTCCGTCTTTTTTCAAAACAGAGTAGGTGACTTTGTTTAAAGTATACCAGTTGTCTGAAAGGATTTCTGTGTTTAATAAGGTGATATTCGGGTTTTTCATGAGAATATTTTCTGAGTTATAATAAATAGGTGTTGAAATATTTTTTTAATTAATCTTTTCTTGAATTTACTTCTTTAATAAATCTTTTAAAGCGTTCTCCAGATCCGGAAATTTGAAATGGAAACCTGCATCCTGAAGTTTCTGGGAGGAAGCCCTTGAACCTTCCAATATAGCAGTAGCCAGCTCTCCGAATAAGAGTTTCAGGACAAATCCGGGAACATTAGGCATAAATAGTGGTTTCTCAAGCACCTGGGCAATCTTTTTTGTAAGCTCTTTATTGGTAGCATGTTGTGGAGATACAGCATTATAAGCGCCATCTATTGCTGGGTTTTTTAAAGCAAATTCATAGATAGAGCAGATGTCTTCAATATGAACCCACGGCATATACTGTAGGCCACTTCCCAGCGGAGATCCGATATAATACTGAATAGGAGGGATCATTTTCTTTAAAGCTCCGTCTTTTTCAGAAAGCACTACAGCAGTGCGTATTTTGACCACTCTTTCTGCCAGATCCTGTTCCTTAAAATCGTCAGCAGCCCTTTCCCATAAAACGACCACTTCACTTAGAAAATCGTTGCCTGGTGGATCGGTTTCCGCGTAAATTTTTTCTGAAGTTTCTGTACCGTAGAAATTAATTCCTGAGGCTGAAATAAAGGATTTAAGCTTGATCTTGTTTTTTCTTAAAGTTGTTCGAAGCAATTCTGCGGAATCTACACGGCTGGAAATCAATTCTATTTTTCTTTCCTTTGTCCAGCGCTTTTCCGAAATATTGGCACCTGCAAGATGAATAATATGAGAAACATTGTCAAAGGCAGTTTCATCGATAGTCTTTTTTTGAACATCCCATTCATATTCATGATCATGCACTTTTTTTCGGGTCAGAAACCGGATTTCGTATTCCTTACCTATTTTTTTTGCCAGTTCTTTGGCAATCATACCGCTGGCGCCGGTGATCAGAACAACTTCTTTCATAGTATTATATTTGTGGTGGATAGATTATGCCTGATTTTTTACAATCAGTACAAAATCATCTTCCAGAAGTTTATAACCGTAATCATAAATGAATTTGTATTCAGAGCCGTTTTTATAAACTTTCAGGTTGGTAAAATAATCGAAATCAAAACCTAAGCCATCCAGTCTGGATTTTGGGACTTTTGTTTTACCATCGGTATTTATTTCCATCAGGATACGGTAATTCTTACGGAGTTTGTTATTAACATTCCGCATCAGATTACTAGAATCCTTATTCTGCTTATTGTTATAGGCGTTCCGGCAGGCATCGTTGCAGAATTTTTTATCTGATCTTCCGATGATTTTCTCGCCACATTCCAGACAATTCATGATTTTTATTTTAAGTGATGGTTGTGTCTTTTTTTCAGCAGTTTTTTGAACATACTGTGGGTAGGATAACTTCTGTTTGGTGTAATATTATTAAAAAATAATGCAACAATCAAAAGAATAATGCATCCGGAAAGAACAGGGGAGAGAACATACCAATATCCCAATTCCGGAATTTTCCCTGTAGAACTTACTGCAATCAGAGCTGTAGCTCCGCCTGGTGGATGCAAAGTTTTTGTATACTGCATCAATACTATGGAAAATGCTACTGCCAAAGGTGCCGAAAGCCAGATGATGTCCGGAACAAACTGATACACAGTAACGCCTACCAATGCAGACAGAACATGTCCGCCGATAAGATTTCTCGGTTGTGCCAGAGGACTCTGTATTGCTCCATAAATCAGAACACTTGATGCTCCAAAAGAACCGATCAGAAAGATATTCTCGGTTTCAGTGAGTGAATGAGACTGGATAAATGCAATAATTCCGATCCCAAAAAATGCACCTAAAAATGACCAGAAATGCTCTTTATAGTCAACAAGTGTTTCTTTATAGATCACATATTTTGAAACTCTGAATGTTCTTTTGATAGTCTTCTTCATTTATTCTTCTTTATTTTTTATAATTTGAATTAAATTGTCTACAAATGGACGTGTATACGTTCCGTTTTCATCATAATCGGGATCTAAAATGGTAATCTCTATTCCAAAGCATAAAGGATTTTCGAATAAAGGTTTCAGCATTTCCCCGAGATCATCATAGCTGATTCCATCTTCCATTCTGCTGTCTACGGCAGGCATGATTTCGTCTTTCAGAATATCTACATCAAAATGAATGAAAAATCCATCTAGGCCTTTATCATTCACCATTTTCAAAAAGTCTTCAGCTGTTTTTCTAAAACCATTTTGTCTCAGACGGTATAAATCAAAATAATGAATATTGGAATTAATAATCTGATCAACATATTCTTTATCATCAGTTTCTGCATTTCCACAGCAGAAGATATTTTCTTCAAGCAGATAAGGCTTTAAACCATCAATATCAGTCAGTTTTTGATGTCCGGTACCGGTAATGATGGCGAGATCCATTCCTGCAGCGCCTCCGGTTTCAGAAAGTTCTGGCGGAATAAAGTCTGTGTGTCCGTCAAGATAAAAAAGCCCGAAATTCCCCAAACGTTTAAGAGCGATAGCATTTCCTATGAGAATACTGCAGTCACCTCCAAGAATAATATTGAATGTATTCTTTTCGTAATGATGGAGAATACAGTCTGCCTGTTTTTTAGCATATTTAACAATCTGATCTGCATTTCTGACTTTTGATTCCTCATCAAAGTCCATAGAATATTCAGGAGCTTCCAGTATGAAAATGTGGGCAGGATTAATTCTGCTATGGAAATCAAATTTTCTGAGCCAATCCGGAAGTTTTCGAACACCGGGTTCTGTCTCATGTTCCTTTTTGGTAAGTCCCAAATTGAGAGGAAACTCAAAAATATTGATGCTCCTTTTCATAGATGAATTTTCACAAAGATAAGGAATTATCCGTTTGTAAATGGATAATTGAAAAGCGCTGATCAGTATTACAATATATTTTACAGAAAAGAGAAAGTTTATGGATTTAATGAATTTTTAGAATACTTATGTTTGTGTTTGTTTAATTTTTTATGTTTTTAAAAATATAATATTCATCGGTATTTTAGATTGAATTTTTATTCATAAAGTTATATTGTTGAATATAATTGTTTTATTTTCATGTAAATAAATGAATTTTTATTTCACTGTATTGTGTTTTTTCGTAATTTTGATAGCAACATTCAAAAAAACAAACCATGAAAAAATCCAATTTATTACTCAGTATTCTGTGTTCCTCATTTATATTTGGGCAGGTAGGGATTAATACCACTTCTCCACAAGGAGTTTTAGATGTTACCTCAGCTAATTCAGCAGTTGTACTCTCCAGAAATGCCAATCCTCCAGCTAATGTAACAACACCCACTGCGGGAATGATCATCTACGATTCCACCAATAAAACCTTAAGGTATTATAACGGAACCCAGTGGAGTACAGTGATCTCTTCAGCAACATTAACAACAGCGAATGAAGGAGTTGTTAAACTGAATAGTGGAGCAGGTGTGAAGCCTTTCTTTGCTTTCAAATCTTCAGGAGGAGTTCCTTTAATGACGTACCAGAATATTGTTTATCAAACACCGATGAATATTGTAACAGATTTTGCGGCTCCTCCTACAACCACATGGCCGGAAAATATTACCAGCCCGGTACCTGGAGATATTTACGATCCGGCAACAGGACGATTTCTGGAAAACCCTATTGCAGGACAGGTTCACATGTGGAGGGTTATTGTAAGTTATGCTAATAAAAATAACGGTTCGGTAGCCTTCGTGACAGTGAATCTTTCAAATCCTGTTCCCCCTTCAACATTCTCCATAGATCAGACAGCCGTGGCTCCCAATGGGGTAACCTCCGGAGATCTTGTTTTTTATCTGGTGAGTGTTGCCGATCCTTTATCTATTGGTAGCGGATATATTATTAAAATAAAATCTGATACTACAATGGATGCTACTATTAATAGTATAACAAGGATCTCTCAAGCCAAAGATTAATCTCATTATTAAAGCTTATTTTCAAACTTGACAAATGTCAGACAAGAACAAACTCATCAGGTTTGTTCTTGTTTTCATGCTCAGTAAATATAACTATTAATTAACCCAATACTTGCTATGGAAAAACAAGCCGTTAAACCTGAGTTTACTTTTAAAATGTATGAAATATTAGGCGGTTTATGGTTAACCGGATGTGTAAAAACAGCTGCTGAACTCAATATTGCAGATTTGCTGGCCTCTGGTCCGAAAACAATTTCCTTCCTTGCTGAAGAAACTCAATCACATGAAACGCAACTGTACCGGGTGATGAGAGCATTGAGTGGTGCCGGAATCTTTGAAGAATCAGAAAACAGAACCTTTGCTTTGAATGATTTTGGAGCTGCTTTGCAAACTGATGTGCCAGGAACTGCAAAAAACTTTGTATTAACCATTATGAATGAGCACTTTCCTGGTTATGGGGATCTGACGTATGCAGTTCAGAAAGGGAAAATACCATTTGAACATATTCATGGGAAAGATCTTTGGGGGTTTTATAAAGAATTTCCTGAAATAGGGGAAAACTTTGGAAAAGGAATGACAGGAATGTCCGGTATGGAGCTAAAAGGTATCATAGAAAACTATGATTTTAAACCTTATAAAAAAATTGTTGATATAGGAGGTGGAAACGGGGTAATGATCCATACCATTCTGAATAATGCTCCGGAAAGCTCCGGGATTATCTTTGATGAAGCCAATGTGATTGAAAAAACAGTTAACATGATTCCCGAAAACCTGAAAGGAAGATGTTCTGTCGCTACAGGAAGTTTTTTTAATGAAGTTCCCCAGGGAGCAGATTTATATACGATGAAATGGATTATGCATGATTGGAGTGATGATGAGTGTATACAAATTCTTAAAAATTGCTATAATGCAATGCCAAAAGGGGCAAAGCTATTAATCATAGATGCCGTTATCCCTGATGATTCTTTAAATAAACCGCATATGGCTAAACTTCTGGATATTGTGATGCTGGCCTGTCTTACCGGAAAAGAAAGAACTTTAAGCGAGTTTAAAATGATCATTGAAAAAGCAGGTCTTCAGTATAAGCGGCTTATTCATATTGGAACAGAAGCAAAAAGCATTGTCGAATGTGAAAAAATATAAGTTTCAAATTTTAGTTGCATGATTAAGTAGGAGGCGCTCAATAATTTTGTTGAGCGCCTTTTTATTTTTTTCCATTCTCAAAATTTAAAATTTATTCTCTAACATAGCTGTAATTAAAATTATGTTTTACAAATATTACATAAAACTATATTTTTTTAATTTAAATATGTTTTGCATAGTTAAAAAATTGTATTTCAAATATTTAACATAAAAAACTAATTCACTATTAGTTTGATTTATTGTGTATTTTTAAGATGCGTTTTTAAATTGAAAACTAATCATTAAAAAAACAAATATTAAAAAAACATTATTAGTAGGTGCGTTATTTATTGCTGGTATAGCTAGCGCATTCCCTTTTAGAACCTCATGCGGTCGCGTTGTAAATGTAACGCAAACTGAAGGATATACTATGGAGCAAGTAACGAGCTTTTTAGAATTTGTCAATTATAATGAATGTGGTATTAGGTCTAAAGGAATAACTCTTTATATTCATTAATTAACTTTAATTCAAAACTTTCAGGCAGAGTATAAATAATGCTTTGCATGTATTATTTAAATTATGAAAATTTACTACAGCCTACTTTTCTTTTTCTTTATAATTATCGTTAAATCTCAAGGAGGGTAATGTTGTATATGAAGCTGATTATAAATTGGTTTATAAAAATCAAACTAAAAATGCTATTATTCAGGAGGCTGCGTTTGCTCTTTTAATGAACGAAAAAGAATCTTATTATAAAAATATGAATCAATATGTTGGGGATTCCCTTCGTTTTGAAAAAAAGTTTCATGAAAACAGCCCGATTGAAGAACAAATGAAATACACTTCTGACTTTCCGGAAAATATAGGAATAACAACAGGAAAGATTTATGTAACTTTTAAAACATCTAATGAATACTTTAAATATGAAGAAACAAATACTATCAATTGGCAACTTATAAATGAATTCAAAACAATTGGAAAGTATAAATGTCAAAAAGCTATAACAAAGAAATACCCTTTTCCTTTGGTTCATATAAATTCAGTAAATTACCAGGGTTGATTATAGAAGTATTTGATGACAAAGATGATTATCATTTTATGATGTATAATTTCAGAAAAAGGAAATATTATTGTAATTCTGCTAATTTACATCCCAATGCTAAACTAGTAAAAAAAGAAAAAATATTTGACTATCGACGAAAAGAACTAACAGACCCAGCACTTTATAATAAATTCATTGAAGATCCTGAAGAACGTCGTTCTCTCCTTAAAAAGGCTGGTGAAAGAGCAAAAAATTACAATCCAATTGAATTAAGTATATATTAAAAAAACATCTTTAAATAGATGTTTTTTTATTTATTCAGATATGTTGATCTGATAAATAGCTGTTAATCCTGAAGTCACAGGAGGCAGATTGTTATCCTGTAGATAATTTCCGGCTTTAAAATAAACCAATTCGGGCTTCCAGCTGTCTCCAAAATGGAAAGTAGCCGTCTGCTGATTTACTTTTACCAGAACATCAGAATTGTTTTGCTGGATGCTGTAATCAAATATTTGACCCAAAGGAACATTTTTCTGAAGCGTAATTCTTTCTTCTTTATCATTCACTTCTTTTTTGAAACCAGCCTGAATCTCGCCATTATTCCACCAGATTTTTAATGCTTCAGTTCCTTTAGAGTGGCCATGTATCTGCCCAATAATGATTTTTCCGGTACCCGGCTGCTGCAGAACAGCCATTTTTACCTGTAGATGATGACGTTTTTCAAAATGCCATTCTTTGATCTGTCGCAATTCTGTTCTCGGGTAATGAGACCCTTGGGTAGCTTTGCCATCAGAAGAGCAAAAGAAATGTATGCTGTTATCCTGAGGAGAGAAATAAAAGTTTTCAGAAGAAAAATCTGCAATATCACTTCCTTTGATAAGGGTAATGGAATTGTTTTTTTCAACGGGTAATTGAAGATTAAATTCTGTCAGATTAAACTTCGACTGAGGAACAGGAGCATAGCTCTGCTGAGCAGATAATGGTTTTGAGAACAAAATAAATAACCCTGTTTTAAATAGAATTTTAAAATGAAATTTCATAACGGATCTATTACAGTTGATTGATTACTGCGAAATTATGCTATTTTGTTGTTACAATTTTTATCGGCTCCGGATATTAATTTTTTTTTAATCACAGTCAAAAGATCATGACTCGATCATATGTATAATAGCAGTGTCA
Source organism: Chryseobacterium sp. KCF3-3 (assembly GCF_045865955.1). Taxonomy (NCBI): domain Bacteria; kingdom Pseudomonadati; phylum Bacteroidota; class Flavobacteriia; order Flavobacteriales; family Weeksellaceae; genus Chryseobacterium; species Chryseobacterium sp. KCF3-3. The sequence goes on along the minus strand of NZ_AP035792.1, from coordinate 4,932,827 downwards.
ACCCATACATTATATGGATTGACACTTAGCTATCACTATGTTTTATTAACCAGCGTACTTAGAAGCCCATTTTGCTTTATAGTCGGCACGGGCATTAATAAAGTCAATATCAGTTCCCTGAGCAATGGCATCAAGGGGAAAACGTAACGGACGTGAACCCTTCTCCATTTCTATCAATTCTAAAATACCATCTGCTATGGTTTGTGGATTCATATTGAATTCCTGCATTTTACCAAACAGTCCTGCGCCGATAGCATTGAACATTTCACTTGCTACAGGATTATATTCTTCTGCAATTTCGGTACGGTCTGCATTATTGCCTTGTTTCACTCCAGAATTCATTTCAGTAGGATAGACTCCCGGCTGGATGGTTACATTTTCGATGTTGAACTGTTTCAACTCATCCTGTAATGATTCTGTAATGGCCTCTACACTGAACTTGGAAGCAAGATAAGGTCCCATAAAAGGTAAGGAATGGGCGCTTGCTCCGGATGTCAGATTGATTATTAACCCGTTTTTAGCTTGTCGCATTGAAGGTAGAACAGCCTGATAGGTACGGATGATCCCATAAAAATTAACTTCAAAGAATTTTTTTATCTGATCTATTGAGTAGGCTTCTACCAACCCAAATCCTGCTAAACCGGCATTATTTATCAAGACATCAATTTTTCCATATTTATCCAATGTATTTTTGAAGGCATGCTGAACAGAAGAATCATTGGTAACGTCTATATCTACCACTTCTACATTGGGAAGAGCAGAAAGTTCTTTTGCAGCAGTCTCATTTTTTCCATTGATTTCACGCATTCCGGCAATAACGGTATAGCCTGCTTTTGCAAGAGTAATTGTGGTTAGTTTTCCAAATCCAGTACTTGTTCCTGTGATGAATATTGTCTTTGTCATTGTTGTAAAATTTTAATTTATTTAACAAGACAAAGATGGAAGATTACCCTTTTATTTTTCATTGATAATTGCTTGAAAAAAAAGCAGACAAATGTCAATGAAATTCTCAATAATTATTTTTTTAGATTACTTTTTCTTATTCTGGTAAGGGTTTCAGGGGTTACCCCAATATAAGAGGCAATCATATGCTGCGGAATTCTATTGACCAGCATAGGGTATGTCTGTATAAAGTTCTGATACTTTTCTTCAGCCGAGAAACTGATATTGGCATGAATTCTATTCTGAGAAATCACGAAACTTTTTTGTAAAATTTTATTAACCAGATCATTTAATGCTGGAATTTCCCTGCAGAGCATATTAAAATCTTCCTGTTTTATCAAAATGATTTCCGAATCTTCAATAGCATCTATATTATATTTAGAGGGAGTTCCACCAAGTAAACTTTCACGGTCGCCCGTCCAGTAGTTTTCCGGAGAAAAATTCATAATATGTTCTTTACCATTCGTGTCAATAGAGAATGTTTTCAAAAATCCACGGCATACAAAGGCATTATATTTCCATATTTCTCCTTCGTGAAGTATATATTGTCTCTTTTTCAATTTTTTAAGGATACATACAGATTCAATAAGCATTAATTCTTCGTGGGATAAATGTATTTTGTCTGTAAGATAGCTTTTGAAAATCTCGAACATTCATAGTAATTTACTGCAAATATAGGAAAGGGTATTTATTAAATTTAAACCATTATGCATAAATTGATAAGAGCTCCAAAAAAGGAGCTCTTATGTTTTTAAATTTTATTCTTCAACATTTTTTAAGGACATTAAAAGATTGTATGCTCCTTTTGTAACAAGCTTTTTATTTGCAAGATCATTCTGTAAAATTTCTGTAAACCCGTTTTCTGAATTTCCTACTTTAACTTCTTTCATCTCGAAAATATTTTTTCCTTTCATTTCAAAAATATAATTTTTGTTCTCAAATCTGACAACGGCATCATTAGGTAATACTGAACCATTGCTTGTATGTGCTTCTATGTCAGCATTCATATACATGCCGGGAATAAGCTCTTTGTCATAATGATCAAAATGGCAATGTACTTCAATGGTATTATCTGCAGAAATATTCTTGCTGATCAATATAATACTGGCGCTGTATTTCTTATCAGGAGCTGTATTGGTATATGTAATTACTTTCTGCCCCACTGATAGCTGGTCTATATCTTTTTCATAGATGTTCAAAGCTAAATGAATATCGGTAGGATTCACCAGTTCAAAAAGTACTTCAGTAGGGTTGACATACTTCCCAATATTGACATTCACAACGGATACAAAACCATTAATCGGAGAATAAATATTAATCGTTTTAGAAATATTGTTGGGCGTTAAGGTGGAAGGATTGATGCCAATTAATCTAAGCTTTTGCTCCAAAGATTTTACCAATACATTTTGTGTTTGGTAATTGGATTTAGTTTGTTCATACACTTTATCACTGGTAGCTTTACTTACATTCAGCTGTTTCTGTCTGTTATATTCGCTGTTGTTGTATGCATATTGTGCTTTGGCTACAAGATAATCCTGTTGAATCTGGATGTATTGAGGATCTTCAATAACAGCAATTACCTGACCTTTTGAAACCTGCATCCCGGGAAGAAGTCTGGTATATTTCAGATATCCTCCTAAAGGAACACTTACTGAGATTTTATTTTGAGGGGGAACATCAATTTTCCCGTTAACTTTCAGTTTTGATGAAATATTTTGATTTCCAACACTGCCAAGTTCGATCCCTGCATTTTTGTACTGTGCATCAGTGAGGGTAACCCTATTGTTTTCTGTTTTTGCCGTTCCTTCTTCTTTTTGTACTTCTTCCTTCTTTCCTTTGCAAGAACTGAGGAGAAGAGCTGTGCATATAATGAGAATTAATCTGTTCATAATTAATTATTTGATTTTGAATTAAATGTAAATGATGGCTTCAAAGGCAGAAAAGTATCTGCTAACTTTTGAGCAAATGTCCTTTGGTCTTTAGTTTCCATTGGTATTGAATTTTGGATCGAACGAATTAATCTCAATAAGACTATTATTTCTGTTCTTTAATGCTTCTATATATTGATTCTGAATATCAATTGCCTGATTGGTTAAGATTACCCATTGAAGATAATCGATATCTCCTCCTAAAAACTGTTTCTTAGCAGTGGAATTGATCGTTTGTACATGCTTCATCCCTGTATTTTGGTAATACTCAACGGCTTCATTGTATTTCTGAAATTCAATCAGAGCAGACTGATAATTGACCTCAAAATTTTTCAGATTATATTCATATTCAGCGGTAGCAACGGCCTGATTGGCTTCAGAAGCTTTTATCTTGGCCTTCTGACCACCATTAAAAATAGGAATCCCAACACCAACAATAACAGACTGAAAACGCGGTGTGCTGTTGTATTCCTTATTATCAGCTCCCATTCCCTTCATTCCCATAATGTTATAGCCCAAAGAAAGACTTGGAAGAAGTTTGCTTTTTTCAACCTCGGTTTCAGCAATAGAAATATCTTTTCTCTGCTTTAAATATTGGAGATAAGGATGTTCGGTAACGGAAACTCCGTTTAACGAGGTTTGCTGAAGCAAATTATTATCTTCAACATTTACAGTATGAGCTGTTTCAGTATTCAACAATAATTGGAACTGAAGCTGGGAAATTTCTAAATCTCTTTCCAGCTGTTTTAACTGAATAGCAATTTGTCCACGCTGATTTTCTGCAGTGGTTTTTTCTAAAATATTACTTTCCCCAACCTTAAAACGAAGATGAGCCTTATTAAGAAATTCTGCGTATAATGCATCATTTTCCTGAAGCAGGCTTTTCTTCTGCTGAAGATAGACCAGATTATAATATACCTGGGCAACACTCTTACGAAGTTGTGCCTCTTTAACACCAACGTTTAGTACACTGTTTTTCCAAACTTCAGTCAAAAGATTTTTATGAGCTGAATAAACTTTCGGAAAATCTACTGATTGAGAAATCCCGGCTCTTATATCTGTGTAGAAACTGTTGATTTGTCCAACTTCTGCAGTAAGATTGGTTGCTGGAATAAGCGCATTCGATTTGATAAGAATTTTATTATAATCAGCTCTCAATTTTTCGTTTTTCACGGACAAATTGTTTTCAAGCGCAATATCTGTTGCTTCTTTTAAAGATATGATTGATTGTGCTTTTACACTGAAAAGTCCTAGAAATAGACATACAAAAAAGAGTTTTTTACCAGAATTTCTTTTGAATGTAAATTTTCTTTTTTCCACCATTATATAGAGAATTGGTAATACAAAAAGAGTAAGGAACGTCGCCACGATGAGCCCTCCAATAACTACTGTGGCCAAAGGTTTTTGTACTTCAGCGCCCTCTCCGGTACTTAAAGCCATAGGTAAGAAACCTAACGATGCTACAAAAGCAGTCATCAAAACAGGTCTTAAACGGACTTTTGTTCCTTCAAGAACAATGTCACGCAAGTTGGTCATTCCCTCTTTTTTGAGTCGGTTAAATTCCGATATCAGAACGATTCCGTTTAATACTGCAACTCCAAATAATGCAATGAATCCAATTCCTGCAGAGATACTGAAAGGCATTCCTCTTAGAGCAAGCGCAAAAACTCCGCCGATAGCCGAAAGTGGGATTGCTGTGTAGATTAAAAAGGCCTGTTTCATAGAGTTAAAAGCAAAATATAATAGAATAAGAATTAGAGTTAAAGCTACCGGAACGGCAATAAATAATCTTGATTTTGCTTCCTGTAGATTTTCAAAAGCACCACCATATGTCACATAATAGCCAGGAGGAAGTTTCATTTGTGTTTCAACTTTATTCTGTAGTTCCTGAACCATCGTCTGTACATCTCTTCCTCTGACATTGAAACCAACGATAATTCTGCGCTGTGAATTTTCTCTTTGAATTTGATTAGGTCCTTCAATAATATTGACATCTGCAATTGAACTCAAAGGAATCTGCTGCCCATTAGGTGTTGATACCAATAAATTCTGAACATCCTCAAGATTTTGTCTTTTATCTCCCGATAATCTTACTACAAGATCAAAGCGTTTCTCGCCTTCGAAAACAGTTCCGCCAACAGCTCCTGCAAAGGCAGAATTCACGATATTATTTACCGTTTTAATATTCAGACCATATTGAGCAATCGTTGATCTGTTAAATTTAATGACGATCTGAGGCATTCCGGTAACTGCTTCTACATAAACACCGCTGCTTCCTTGAACTGAACCTACAATTTTCCCTAATTGGGCTGCATATTTTGCTAATGTATCCAAATCTTCTCCGAAAATTTTGCAGACAACATCTTGCCTTGCTCCCGAAATAAGTTCGTTAAAACGCATAGCAACGGGATACTGAAAACTGAAAGTTACCCCTGGAACAGCTTCTAATTCCTTTGCCATTTTTTCTTCTAATTCTTCATAAGTATCTGCGGATTTCCATTCTTTTCTGTCTTTAAGAATAATCATCATATCTGTAGCATCAATGGGCATTGGATCGGTTGGAACTTCACTGCTTCCTGTTTTCCCAACTACTTTTTCAACTTCAGGGAATTTCTCCAGTATAATTTTGGAACCTTTTGAAACGGCATCAATAGATGTATTCACATTGCTTCCGGGTAAAACACGGGTTTCCACTGCAAAATCACCTTCCGGTAATGATGGAATAAATACGCCTCCTAATGTTGACAAAATGAAAATAGCGACAACAAACATGGCAACAACTGAAGCCAGAATAACTTTTGGAATTCCAAGAACTTTCTCCAAGAGATCTTTGTAGGACTTTTCCAACCTTGCCATAATCCTGTCAGAGAAATTTTCCTTTACCTGAACTTTTTTACTTAAAAATAAAGCAGTCATCATAGGAACATAGGTTAATGATAACACAAATGCACCTGCCAATGCAAAAGCGACTGTTTGAGCCATTGGAGTAAACATTTTCCCTTCAATTCCTTTTAAAGCAAAAATCGGGAGATAAACAATTAAAATAATGGCCTCACCGAATATGGCTGCATTTCTCATTCTTGCTGAAGTACCCAGCACTTCAGCATCCATCTGTTTTTGAGATAGAATATTGATACCCGAATACACTTTTGAATGTCGTATCCTGTGCATAACGGCTTCCACAATAATGACAGCTCCATCGACAATTAACCCAAAGTCTAAAGCGCCTAAGCTCATAAGGTTTCCGCTGACCCCAAATGTATTCATCAAAATCACTGCAATCAGCATTGATAATGGAATAACAGAAGCTACAATAAGTCCTGCCCGCATACTTCCCAAGAAGAATACCAGTACAAATACTACAATTAATGCACCTTCAATAAGATTTTTAGTAACTGTACTGATGGAGTTATCCACCATTTTGGTACGGTCCAGAAATGCATCTATGACAACACCTTCCGGAAGGTTTTTTTGAATTTGATCAATTTTTTCCTTAATATTTTTGATAACTTCGTTGCTGTTGGCCCCTTTCAGCATCATTACAACTGCACCGGAAACCTGCTGTTCTCCATTGTAGGTCATTGCTCCATATCGGGTAGCACTTCCCAATCTTACCTGAGCAATGTCACGAATAAGCAAGGGAATACCATTGTCAAGATTTTTAACGACAATATTCTGTATATCTTCCTGAGTTCCCACAAGACCTTCACTCCGAATAAACAAAGCGGTTGGTCCTTTCTCTATATAAGCACCTCCTGTATTCTGGTTATTATTTTCTATGGCAGTAAATACATCACTGATAGAGATATTATTAGCTTTCAATCTTGCCGGATCAACAGCAATTTCATACTGTTTCAAAAGACCTCCGAAACTGCTTACTTCGGCAACGCCTTTAACGCCAATAAGCTGACGGCGTACAATCCAGTCCTGAATCGTACGGAGTTCCATCGCATCATATTTGCCTTCGTATCCTTTCTTAGGACGAACAGTATACTGATAGATCTCTCCCAAGCCTGTAGTAACGGGAGCTAAAGTTGGCGTACCAAATTCTTTGGGTATTTGGTTCTGTACCTGCTGTAGTCTTTCAGAAACCTGTTGTCTTGCCCAGTAGATGTCTGTATTATCATCAAAAACTATTGTTACTACTGATAATCCGAATCTGGAAAAACTTCGAAGTGATTTTAATCCGGGAATATTATTATTGACCTGTTCAATGGGAAATGTAATTAATTGCTCTACATCCGGAGCTCCAAGAGACGGTGCAACAGTAATTATCTGCACCTGATTATCTGTGATATCGGGAACTGCATCTATGGGGAGTTTTTTCACTTCATACACCCCATAACCTATTAAGACTATGATAAAAAGCCCGATAATGAGTTTATTCTTAATAGAAAACTCAATTATTTTATTAAGCATATTTTATTTGTTAAGCATTAAACATTCGTATCGACATAAGCCGAACGTGTAATGGCTCAAAAGAAAACTTCTTCTGAGAATGTAAAATGATTAACAAGAACGTGGAGGTTGCCAAATGCCTTTGAGGTGGGCAGAAGGTATAAAGGAATTTGTATAATATAGAGGTTTCTCTTTAATCTCAGCAATAGTCTTTAAAAAAGAAAACGTACTGATCTGAAAATTGAACACAGCAATATGAGGAGCATGAGCATCTATACTTTTAAAAGGTAGATTCTTATGACTGTGTTTTGTTGAGTTGTAATGAGAGTTGTTATAAGAATAATGTTCTTTCAAAAATCCGATAAAAGAACTGGCTTCATCATCATGTTCTTCCTGATGCAATAAAAAATGTTCTATAAGTTCCGGGAGCTTCAAGAGTTGTTCACCTATGCTACTGGTAGATAGGAATATGATAAGAAAGAATATGGATAAAGCTCTTTTCACTTACACAAAGTTAAGAAAAGAAATAAACTTGATGAATTTTTTATGAAAGTTCATCATTAATTTTTTTTAATAAGAAACTTGAAGAAACTTATCAGTAAGCGATGAACAAAGATTTTAAAGATTCCTAAAATAAATATTATCCGACTACAAACGACTACAAATGGATTTAAATAGTTTATAACCGACTATAAATAGGAACCATCGCAATCTTTGCAACAGAGATTTGAGAAAAACAGTGAACGTCTCTTATCTGAATTATTAATCTTTAAAATATAAAAGTTATGTCACTAAGAAACAAAGTAACATTAATTGGTTACACAGGAAAAGAAGTTGAAATGGTAAACTTCGACAATGGAAACGTAAAAGCAAGTGTATCCTTAGCCACCAGTGATCACTACACGAATGCTAAAGGAGAAAAGGTAGAAGAAACACAATGGCACAATCTGATTGCCTTTGGGAAAACAGCAGAAATTTTTGAAAAGTATGTTACCAAAGGAAAAGAAATAGCTATTGAAGGAAAGCTTACCTACAGATCTTATGATGATAAGGATGGAGTGAAGCGGTATATCACGGAAATTCGTGTAGATGAAATCCTGTTGCTAGGAGGAAAATAATTTAAAAAACACAAATGATGAGAGTGAAAATTTTTAAAATCAGGTTGCCAGAAGAGTTTCTCTATAAAGATCAGAAAATGCTGGATGATTTTCTGGAAGGCAATGAGATCATGAAAGTAGAAACAGCTTTTGTGAGTGAAGAAAAATATTGGTCTGTAATATTGTATTTTGAAGATTTAAAACTGACAAAAAATACAGTAAAAGAACCTAAGGCAATTAAATATTCTGCAGAAAATGATCTTTTGAATACAGATGAAGAAAAGATTCTGGATGCTTTGAAACTCTGGAGATCAGAAAAGGCCAGGGAGCAGAATCTTCCCACTTATTTCATTGCGAGTAATAAAGAACTGATATCTGTAGCCAAGTATAGACCTGCCAGGAAAGAGGAGTTACTTGAAATCAAAGGGTTCGGAAAGCATAAGATTGAAAATTATGGTGAAGAAATCCTGGAGATTCTTGAAAGCGTATGATTTTTTGGAATAATTGATAATATTAAAGGAAAAGCTGAGGGAAGTCTTTCTTCAGCTTTTTATACTATGTAAAATTCCTTTCAATTCCTTACTTTTGCATTTATCAAAATGACATACAACAAATGAAGCCAAGTTTAGCAAAAGGGACGAGAGATTTTACGGCACAAGAAGTTTCCAGAAGAAAATATATTATCAATATTTTACAGAATAATTTTGAATTATTCGGTTTTCAGCCATTGGAAACTCCAAGTTTTGAAAACCTTTCTACGTTGACAGGAAAATACGGAGAAGAAGGTGATCGCTTGATTTTTAAAATTTTAAATTCAAGTATCAATGAAGCAAAAGAAGAGAAAAAGAATCAGATGCTTCATGACTTTCAAAAAGCATTAGACAAACCATTCAGTGCGGAAAGTCTTACAGATAAAGCCCTTCGTTATGACCTTACTGTACCTTTTGCAAGATTCGTGGCAATGAATCATGGTAAACTGACGTTTCCCTTCAAACGTTCTCAGATCCAGCCGGTTTGGAGAGCAGACAGACCTCAGAAAGGAAGATTCAGAGAGTTTTATCAGTGTGATGCTGATGTAGTAGGAAGTGAGAGTTTGCTACAGGAAGTGGAGCTGGTTCAGTTGTATCTGAAGTCTTTTGCCGATCTGAAAGTTCCCGTAACCATTCATATGAACAACAGAAAGATTCTTTCCGGATTGGCAGAATATGCAGGAATCACAGATAAACTGATTGATTTCACTGTAGCATTGGATAAACTGGATAAGATTGGTAAAGACGGAGTTGTAAAAGAATTATTGGAAAGAGAAATTTCTCAGGAATCTATTGATAAACTGGATTTCTTATTCAGCCAGTCAGATGATGCACTGGAAAACCTTCTTCAGTTGAAAGAAAAATTTGCAGGAAATGAAATTGGTCTGAAAGGAGTAGAAGAGCTTGAATTTGTTCTTACACAATCTCTGAACCTTGGTGTGGATATTCAAAACCTGGTTTTCAATATTACTTTGGCAAGAGGTCTGGACTATTACACCGGAGCTATTTTCGAAGTGAAAGCAGATGAGGTTGCCATGGGTTCCATTGGAGGTGGTGGAAGATATGATAACCTGACTGAAGTTTTTGGAGTGAAAAACATTCCGGGAATTGGAATTTCATTCGGGTTAGACAGAATTTATCTGGTAATGGAAGAATTAAATCTTTTCCCTGAAGAAGCATCAGCCAAAATAGAATATCTGTTTGCCAACTTCGGTGGAGAAGGGATCACAGAAGCATTAAAATTGATCATGAAGCTAAGAGCAAAAGGTATTTCAGCTGAATTATATCCTGAAAATGCAAAGATCAACAAACAATTTACCTATGCTGAAAAGAAAGGCATAAAAAATCTTGTTTTCCTGGGTGAAGAAGAAATTAAAAATAATACAGTTACTTTCAAAGACCTTGAGGCTGGAGAACAGAAAACTGTTTCTTTAGAAGAGTTTTTAGGAGAATAATAGTAAACACCTATAAAAAACAAAACAACCACAAAAGTAATTTTGTGGTTGTTTTGTTTGATGGATGCTAAGATTTAAATACTTTTGATCTTTACAATCGGTCCAGAATTTGTAATTTGGAGTCGACGTTATAAGACAGGGTAAAAATGATGCTCTGTATTCATAAAAACTTTTAAACATAAAAACCAGATGAATATTATTTGTGCATTGTGTGGAACACCACTAACAGCTACTGATATGTCCGTGGGTAAAAATAAACTTGCTGATGGCGGTTACTTGTGTGCAGGATGTTTTACTAAAGCCATTAGGATCAATAGAGACCTCATCAATAATCTTGACCAATTCTATTTTGCAGAAATTACAGGAATGATTCTGAAAAGTAAAATTGATGCGAGTCAGAATGCGGGAGGTTCTCAGTCTGCGACTAACAATCACTACCAATATGATGCGCCTACCAGATTAGATGAAATAAAAGATCAGATTGTTGCACTTAATGCAAGACTGAGCGTTTTGGCGAATGAGGAAGTGAATGAATTGGCTAATGTGTTGGATAGAGATGAAAGATTATTGGCTATTGCAGAAGGCATAGACCTTCAGAGTAACAGAGAAGGAATTATATTTTCAACCCAAAAGAGAATTGCTTTTATTGATAAAAAATTTCTGGGTGGTGTTGCAAAAAATGAATTCTTCATTCAGGATATCTCTTCTATCGATCATACTGAAAGTCTTTTGTATTCTGTGTTGAAAATCAATACCTATAGAGGTGCTGCACAGTTTAAACTGCATAATAAAAATGATGGAAGAGCATTTTCCAATGTTCAAAGCAGAAGTACAACTTATACTGAAAATGAATTCAGACAAGATTCTAGTCCATTACAGGCATTTACTCAAACAATTCCGGATCTGGTACAAGAAGATGTATATTCTGCAGCTCAAGAAGATTCAAATACAATTTTTGAACAGCTGGAAAAATTGGGAAAACTGAGAGAAAACGGAATTTTAACAGAGCAAGAGTTTGCAGAGCAAAAGAAAAAATTGCTTGATAAATTATAAAAGAAGAAGAAATGAGCAATAATTGTGCATTGTGTACTACAGAATTAACATCTATGGATACGCTTTTGGGAGCAAATAAGCTTTCAGACGGTAATGTTTTATGCAATAAATGTTTAAATAAAGTAACCGATATCAATGATGAGTTGCTTTATAACCTTAATAAATTCAGCATTAATGATATCAATACCATGCTGAGTGCAGAAAAAACTGAAGCAGTTCAGGCTGTCATAATGACAGAATCGAATCTTCCTGCAGCAGTAAATTATGGTTCTCGTCAAATCTCAAAAGAGGTTTACAAACGAAGACACCAGAAAATAAAGAATGAACTGGAAATGCTGAATGCGAACCTTTCCATCTTTACCAAAGGAGAAATCAAAGAACTTCCTTATCTTATCTCTGAAGAAGAACAGATCATCGCAATTACAGATGCACAGTTTGCCAATACCTTAGCTGCCGGAATATTAGTGGCAACTCCTACGAGATTAATTTCTGTATCAAAAGCTATGTTTGGCGATGCAAAAATCAATGATTACCCTAATGAAACCATTAAAGCTGTAAGCTTTGTAGCAGATCCGAGATCACCCATTATTAAGCTGCATCTTGATGAAAGAGTGGTAGAGTTTGAATGTTTCATGGATAAAGATGATGCAGAAAAATTCTACGATAAGATAAAAAATACTTATAATAGTCCTCAGGAACAACCTTCAAAACAAATCGGCTCTGCAAACAAAAGTGTTTCAGTTTCATCAGAAGAAGTTTTTAATCAGCTTGAGAAATTAGGAAAGCTGAGAGAGAACGGAATTTTAACCGATGCGGAATTTGCAGAGCAAAAAAAGAAATTATTGGAGCAATTAAAATAAAACTTTTAACACCAAATCATGAAGGATAAAGTATCTTCAAAAATAGTTGAAAACTGGCTGAAAGGATGGTGCCTGTCAAGAGAAACATCTTTTCCTGTGTCCTATAAATCAGGATTTCATGTGACTGTAGGAGATGAAAAACAGAAAGAACGTTTCGTATTTCCTGCGCTTAATGATGATTTTTTCAAGCTTGCTGCTTCCATTGATGAGCCCTGGATTTATCTGAAAGTATCCACTTCTCCTGATGAATTTATCAGTAAAATCCCTGAAAGATGGCAACTGCAGTCACAAGGATATATGATGACCTGTTTTCACCCGATGGAATTTCCGGAAACCAGTCTTGCAGAAGGATATCACCTTGAGTTTTCTGAATATAATACAACCTTTGTGATCAGAATTGTAGCCGAAAATGGTGAACTAGCTTCCATAGGCCGTGTCTCTCTTATAGATGATTGTGCTATTTATGACAGGATCATTACCGAAAAAAATCATCAAAGGAAAGGGCTTGCCCGTTTTTTATTGAAAGAATTGGAGAAGATCGCTTTGTCCAAAGGATGTCCCAATAATCTTTTAGTGGCCACGGATGAAGGAAAACTATTGTATGAAACCTTAGGTTGGAAGCTATACAGTCTGCATACTTCCATTGTGATACCCTCAGAAGATTAATATTATCATTGAATTAAATTTTTATTGTTAATAAACAGTAAATTAGACCTATAAACTAATGCTATGAGTGAAAAATCAAGACTTGACGAAATAAGAGATGAGCTTAAAAATCTCGATATCAGCCCTACCATATTTGCCCGGAAAGAAATTCATGAATTGCCGGATATCCTATCATCAGACGAAAGAATTGTCTATCTCGTAGAAGGCAGAAACAAACTGAACAACCATCATATCATCTTAGTAGCTACAGAGAGAAGGCTGATTTTTGTAGATAAGGAATTCATGTACGGATTGAAAGTAGAAGACTTTTCTTACAGCAAAATAAGCTCCATACAATATGAAAAAGAATTCTTACTGGCTTCTATAGATATTCAGGTTACTGATGATATTGTAGAGATTGATGGAGTAGGAAAGTACCATGCTGAGCTGTTTTGCGAAAAAGTAAGAGATTTTATGTCACGCCCGGAAACACATTTTCAGGGCAAAGTTGAACCTAGTGTTTTAGATCAGTTAGAACAATTGGGAAGATTAAAAGAAGCCGGAGTATTAAGCGAAGAGGAGTTTCTTGAGCAAAAGAAAAAATTGATGGAAAAATTATGATTGGTGTATACTGAATAATAAAAATCACTAACACTTTTTAAACTAAAATCATGGAAAATTACTTAGAAATCAATAAAAAATCATGGAACGCTAAAGTAGAACCTCATCTGAAATCGGATTTCTACTTTGTGGATGAATTTTTAAAAGGCAGAACCTCTCTGAATTCAATAGAACTTGATCTTCTGGGAGATATAAAAGGGAAAACTATTCTGCATTTGCAGTGCCATTTCGGTCAGGATTCTATCTCTTTGTCAAGAATGGGAGCTAAAGTTACCGGAATAGACCTTTCTGATAAAGCTATTGAGACTGCCAGAGAGCTTGCACAGAAATGTGGTACAGATACAGAATTTATCTGTTCAGATGTATATAATTTGCCGAACGTTCTGGATCAGAAATTTGATATTGTGTATACAAGCTACGGTACAATAGGATGGCTTCCCGATCTTGAAAAATGGGCTGGAATTATCAATCATTTTTTAAAACCGGAAGGGAAATTCATGATGGCAGAATTTCACCCTGTTGTCTGGATGTTTGATGATGACTTTACAAAAGTGGCTTACAATTATTTCAATGAGAAACCGATTGTAGAAACCTATGAAGGTACTTATGCGGATCAGTCGGCACCTATTGAGGAGGAATATGTCATGTGGAATCACTCTTTATCAGAAGTTCTCGATAATTTGATAAAAAAAGATTTACAACCGAATACTTTCCGGGAGTTTGACTGGTCGCCTTATCCTTGTTTCAGGCATGTAGAAGAATTTGAAACAGGAAAATGGAGAATTCCACAGTTTGGAAATAAAATACCTCTTGTATATGCGCTTATAGCACAGAAAAAATAAAACCTTAAGGGTTGCATTAAAATAAAAAGTCACCGTAGTACTACTACGATGACTTTTTCCTATATATGAATGTTAAAAAAACTGCTCTGTGTTGATTAGCTTAGGGAATCCTCTGCTTTTGTCTTTACTTCGTCTACTTTATTCTGAACCTGGGAAGCAACATCATTGGCTTTGCTTTTAAGATCATTTCCCCATTTGTTAAGATTGTCTTTTGCAGTATTGATTTTATCTTTTACAGCTTGTTGATCTTCAGGGCTTGAATTCTTATATTTCCAATAAGCTAATGCACCTAATCCTAGTAAAGCTAATAATCCTTTTGTCTTGTTTCCCATGATTTCTATTTTTTTATGTATTAATATTAAAATTTGTTGTTATGAATAATGTAAAATACGTGCCAAAAAAATAACTGGACTTATAAAAAAATGTTAAATTTAAGAGAAGACTTCAAAATTTTCACCATCAAAACTGGCGAAAACCATAGTAGGATATGAATCCTGATGATAAATATTTCCCTCTTTATCAATAGCAATAGCGCCTGCAAACCCATCAATGGCTGCAAGTTCATCAAATGTCTTGCTGAAAGCCTGTTCGAGACTCATACCATCTGTAACTCTCGTTACAATTTTTGCAGCAGTAGCATTACTCACAATATCTTCACCTACACCGGTACAGCTTACTGCACAAAAAGCATTGGCATAATTTCCGGCCACTGTGGCAGAATCCGAAATTCTCCCTGGAATCTCAAAACCTTTCCCTCCAGTAGAGGTGGCAACAGCTAGTTTTCCTTCCTGATCAATGGCTACACAGCCCACAGTTCCCTTACCTCCATTGGCAAGTTTAGCTTCATATTCTTTTCTTCTTTGAGGAATCTCCGTAGAAAAATTCTCAAATCCATTCTCTGTAGCATAGATCTTTGCACCATTTCCTCCTAAAACCCTGTCATCTTCATTGATAAGATCTTTAGCCACAAAAATAGGGTTCTGTACATTTTGAATATTAATTACACCACTTAGTCTCTGAGTATTTCCGTTCATAATGGCAGCACTCATACGGATAACACCATCACTCTGGATCTGAGAACCGATTCCTGCATTGTATAAAGGATCATCCTCCAGTAATGAAACGGCATAGGCAACCGTATCAAATGCAGAATGAGTTGTAAGATACTCAAACGATTTTTGAGCAATTTCTTTTAAAGAGTTCTGTTTTGCTGTTTTTACTTCATGACTTTGGTTGCTTTCAGAGAAAAAACCGCCGTGGATAATTATTTTCATAGTAGATATGGGTTTCGTGTTCCGGTATTCCGTTTTTATTTAAATCAATAATACAACCGGGGATTAATGAAGAAAGATAAGCATTTTATTGAAATACTGAGTTAATACGAGTTCCGGGTTTCGTGATTTCGGGTTTATTACCCTTGAAAAAAAGATCGTGGTTACTTATATACCTCGAATCCCGAATCTCGAACCCCGTATTGATATGCGTTTCGAGTTCCGTGATTATTTTCTTTTACAAAACAATCCCGGTTATTTTTATATATCTCGAACCTCAAAACCCCGTAACCTGCACTATTTATCCTGTGGTATCGGATTAAACTGAGAGTTTTCAATTGTTAATGTCTTCGTTGTAAGATCATAATGATCATTCATCGACATTACACCGCTTTCAGAGAAAAAACCGCCGTGGATAATGATTTTCATAGTAGATATGGGTTTCGTGTTCCGGTATTCCGTTTTTATTTAAATCAATAATACAACCGGGGATTAATGAAGAAAGATAAGCATTTTATTGAAATACTGAGTTAATACGAGTTCCGGGTTTCGTGATTTCGGGTTTATTACCCTTGAAAAAAAGATCGTGGTTACTTATATACCTCGAATCCCGAATCTCGAACCCCGTATTGATATGCGTTTCGAGTTCCGTGATTATTTTCTTTTACAAAACAATCCCGGTTATTTTTATATATCTCGAACCTCAAAACCCCGTAACCTGCACTATTTATCCTGTGGTATCGGATTAAACTGAGAGTTTTCAATTGTTAATGTCTTCGTTGTAAGATCATAATGATCATTCATCGACATTACACCGCTTTCAGAGAAAAAACCGCCATGGATAATTATTTTCATAAAATTATAGATGATGATTGATAAATGATATTCTTTTACGAAGTTAATTTATAAATTCTAATTAAACATTCAACCTTAAACTTTAAAAAAAAATGAAACCGAAGTTCCATTTTATACTAATAATGAAGTTGTTTCATGTTAAAACACTTTAGCCCACTTCAGTAAGTTTAAAATGTTTCCGGATAGAAGTTCACATAAGATGAAAATCAAAGATTTTCAGAATACTTAAGTGTACTTATTATACATGAAGCTTAACTAAACAAAACTTAAGTGTTTACAATATTATGAATTGTATGGTCAAAAAATAATCATTGCAAAAAGTTTATCCGCTTTTAATATTTTTTGATTATAGTCAGCTACTTATCCTGTGGAATCGGATTAAACTGAGAGTTTTCAATTGTTAATGTCTTCGTTGTAAGGTCATAATGATCATTCATCGACATTACACCGCTTTCAGAGAAAAAACCGCCATGGATAATTATTTTCATAAAATTATAGATGATGATTGATAAATGATATTCTTTTACGAAGTTAATTTATAAATTCTAATTAAACATTCAACCTTAAACTTTAAAAAAAAATGAAACCGAAGTTCCATTTTATACTAATAATGAAGTTGTTTCATGTTAAAACACTTTAGCCCACTTCAGTAAGTTTAAAATGTTTCCGGATAGAAGTTCACATAAGATGAAAATCAAAGATTTTCAGAATACTTAAGTGTACTTATTATACATGAAGCTTAACTAAACAAAACTTAAGTGTTTACAATATTATGAATTGTATGGTCAAAAAATAATCATTGCAAAAAGTTTATCCGCTTTTAATATTTTTTGATTATAGTCAGCTACTTATCCTGTGGAATCGGATTAAACTGAGAGTTTTCAATTGTTAATGTCTTTGTTATAAGGTCATAATGATCATTCATCGACATGACGTGTACCGTTAAATTATCAATAGAAATAGGTTCTCCAAGGTTGATATTGGTAAGGTTGGTATCTTTGATAAATCTTCCGTCAACTAAGATCACAAGACCTGAGCCCACAGCAGTCATGACATCGTTATGAATGAAAAGACCTGTATCTTCACCCAGACCGATTCCCAGAGTTCTCGGATTGTTGACTACTG
Organism: Chryseobacterium sp. KCF3-3; assembly: GCF_045865955.1. Taxonomy (NCBI): domain Bacteria; kingdom Pseudomonadati; phylum Bacteroidota; class Flavobacteriia; order Flavobacteriales; family Weeksellaceae; genus Chryseobacterium; species Chryseobacterium sp. KCF3-3. The sequence continues at coordinate 4,915,206 of NZ_AP035792.1, read as the reverse complement.
CCTGGAAAAGACGTCCGATTCTTCCTCGCTGTACAAAATGCGTATCAATAATAACATTATCAATCAGACCTAATCCCTGAGTGGTTTTAATTTCTCCTTTTAATAGAGCTTCAGAGCTGCTTCCCTGGTAGATCATATTTTCAGAAGCTGCAGCAGCTCCCGCAGAAGTTCCGGAATAAATAAAATCCTGCTCCTGGTATTTTAATAAAACGGTATCATGAAATCTTGTGCCTCCAAGAATAGAAGTCAGTCTCAGCTGATCTCCTCCGGTGAACATCATGACATCAGCAGCATTGGCTCTGGCTACCATGGCGTCAGAATTGGCTTCCTCACGATTATGGATGTCAAGAACATTTACATTTTTAGCCCCAAGAAATTCAAATGCTTTTTTATATTCAGAACCTACGATCTGGGGAATTTGAGATGCAGTGGTAACGATTTCAATCACAGAATTTTCTTTCAGTTTTGATTCGTTAATGATCTTTCTTAAGATCCCACGTTCAAAAAAATTAAGATTCTTTTCGATATTCTGATCATAATCGGTTTCAGCAAAACTTCCTTTGTTTACAGCGCCTCCAATAACTATTAATTTTCCAACAGGTTTCGTCATGGTACAAAATTAAAAAATAATTAACATTCTTTGGCGAAATTCGTGCCATCTTTAGTTGATTTTTAATGTTTTAGGAATGTTAGTTAAAATTAATTTTTTTTTAACGAATCTTTAAATGTGGTATAGTTTCGTTTAGGGTTTTACATTATCTTTGGTTTTGAAAGGAGTTATTGTTAACTGTTAAAATGCCAATAGACTATGAAAATCGAAAAGATTCAGGCACTAAGAGGTCCTAACATCTGGAGCATCAGAAGAAAGAAGCTGATACAGATGAGGTTGGACTTAGAAGAAATGGAGAATTATCCTACCAATAAAATCGAAGGATTCCGGGAAAGGATTGAAAAATTAATCCCATCATTGATTACGCACCGATGCTCGGAAGGAGTGGAAGGAGGCTTTTTCCATAGAGTGGAAACGGGAACATGGATGGGACATGTCATTGAGCATATTGCTTTGGAAATACAGACCCTGGCAGGAATGGATGTAGGGTTTGGAAGAACCCGTGAAACAAAAACTCCGGGAGTATATAATGTGGTATTTAATTATATTGAAGAAAATGCCGGAATTTATGCTGCAGAAGAGTCTGTAAAGATTGCAGAAGCATTGATTGAAAGCAAAGACTATGATTTGAATGCATGTATTCACCGATTAAAAGAAATCAGGGAGCGTGTCCGTTTGGGTCCTTCTACCGGAAGTATTGTGGAAGAAGCTGCTTCCAGAAGAATCCCATGGATCAGATTGGGAACGAACTCATTGGTACAGCTTGGTTATGGAGTGAATCAGCAAAGATTTCAAGCCACCATTACCGGAAAAACAAGTTCTATTGCGGTAGATATTGCCTGTAATAAAGAACTGACCAAAAGAATGCTTCATGATGCAGCTATTCCCGTACCGATTGGGGATTTAGTAGTTGATGAAGAAGATTTAACCGCAGTCATCAGAAAAATTGGGTATCCGATTGTTTTAAAACCTTTGGATGGAAACCATGGAAAAGGATCATCCATTAATGTCAATGATTGGGATGCTGCTAAGATAGGTCTTGAACATGCTCAGAAATATTCAAGAAAAGTAATTGTTGAGAAATATATCACAGGTTACGACTTCCGTATACTGGTGATCAATAATAAAATGGTAGCTGCAGCCAGAAGAGTTCCTGCCCATGTGGTAGGTGATGGAGAACTGAATCTTCAGCAGCTGATTGAAAAAGAAAATAAAGATCCAAGAAGAGGCTATGGCCATGAAAATGTCCTTACTGAAATTGAAGTTGATAAAGACACTTTAGAACTGCTTGATAAGCTTCAGTACACGCTGGAGACTATTCCTCAAAGGGGAGAAGTGGTTTATCTTAAATCAACGGCTAATCTTTCAACCGGAGGAACTTCCATTGATGTAACAGATATGGTGCATCCGGAAAATATCACGATGGCTGAAAGGATTTCCAAAATTATCGGTTTGGATGTCTGCGGAATTGATGTGATGGCAGAAAACCTTACCCAGCCATTAAAAGAAAGTGGCGGAGCTATTATTGAAGTGAATGCAGCACCTGGTTTCAGAATGCATCTTGCACCAAGTGAAGGACTGCCAAGAAACGTTGCTGCGCCAGTGGTTGATATGCTTTATCCTCAGGGGAAACCTTTTACTATTCCGATTATTGCAGTAACTGGAACCAATGGAAAAACAACAACGACCAGACTTATTTCCCATATAGTAAAAAGCAATGGGTACCGGGTAGGGTTTACCACTTCGGATGGAATTTACATTCAAAATACCATGCTGTCAAAAGGAGATACTACAGGGCCGCTTTCTGCAGAATTTATCTTAAAAGATCCTACGGTAGAGTTTGCCGTTCTGGAAACAGCCAGAGGCGGAATTTTACGTTCCGGTCTTGGTTTTTCTCAATGCGATATCGGAGTTCTGACCAATATTGAAGAAGATCATCTGGGAATGAATGATATTCACAGTTTGAAAGATCTTACCAAAGTAAAGCGTGTTGTACTGGATAGCGTGAAAAAGAGTGGCTGGAGTGTTTTGAATGCTGACAACGAATATTCCATGAAGATTGTGAGTGATCTCGATTCTAATGTGGCTATTTTCAGTATGGATGAAAACAACCCTCATATTGTAAAATTTGCCAAAGAAGGAAAGATTACCTGCGTGTATGAAGAAGGTTTTGTAACCATCAAAAAAGGAGACTGGAAAATCAGAATAGGAAAAGCTAAAGACTTCCCGATTACGATGGAAGGAAAGGCCAGGTTTATGATTGAAAATGTATTGGCAGCCAGTTTGGCAAGTTATCTTTATGGATTCGGGATTGAGGATATTTCTAACTCTTTGAGGACGTTTATTCCGAGTGCTCAACTTACTCCTGGAAGACTGAATGTTTTTAAATTCAAAAACTTTAAGGTGCTGATTGACTTTGCCCATAATCCTTCTGGATACGAAGCCATTGAAGATTATCTGAAAAACGTAGAGTCTACGAAGAAAATCGGTATTATTTCCGGTGTCGGAGACCGAAGAGATAATGATATCAGAGAATGTGGAAAAATTGCCGGAAGAATGTTCGATTATATTATCATCCGAAATGAGAAACATCTTCGTGGAAGAACGGAAGAGGAAATCAACGGATTGATTATTGATGGGATTAATTCTGCAGGCAGAGACGTTAGTTATGAGATCATTCCTAAAGAGATTGAAGCGTTGAAACATGCAATAGGAATGGCAGAAGAAGGAACGTTTATTACTGCTTTAAGTGATGTTATTTCCAATGCCATTGATCTGGTTCAGGAATACCAGGCCAAGGAATTGCTGGAAGACGATAAAAACGTGTAATACCTCTTTATAAAACTTATTAAAATTGCAATACGGAACAAAAAACGTATTGCAATTTTTATATCTATTGTGTTGTAGCAGATTGAAGTTTGTTTGATTAAAAACAGATGATATATCTGTGATGACTGTTGTACAAACAATTAAAAGTTAATCCTTACGGTTTCCCGTAGAGTATACCAACAACCTCTCCGTATATTTACAATGTTTGTATAAACTAAAAGTACAAGTCAAGTTTTTTTAATGTCCTTCTTTTTTGGGAGGATTTTTTATTGGGTGTATTCAATCATTATTTTTAAACCTTCTTTGTTTACGGAAACCCGTAACAATTAATTTTTTATGTTAAATCTCTAATTGGAGAATAATATTTATATTTGACTTCTAAACTAAAATCAAAACCATGAAAAATTTAAAGAAAATCTCTAAGGAGAAATTAAGAAGTATCAACGGAAAAGGAGGATGTCCTCCGGGCTGGCATGATTGCCCGGTGCCATGGAATGATAAGGTATGCATTCCGCATGATAATGAAATGGCATGTCCTGATTTATAAAAAACGATCCCTCGCTAAGAGGGATTTTTTGTTCTTATATTTCAAAGTTTAAACATTTCTGTCCAGAGTTTATAAACTTCTTCCGGAGATATACTCTTTTCTAAATAGTTTTTATCAGGTTTTCCAGGTTTTCAGGCAGGAATATATATAGTTCTGCCTGTCAATTTAAAATAGGGTGTTTTTCCTTCACTATTTTGGGAGTTACAGGTTTAATTTTGCTCAACAATAAATAAAATTAAATCCATGAGAACAATCAATTACATCGTTATACATTGTACAGCAACACAGCCGGATGTTAAGATAGAGAGCATTAAAAGGTATTGGAAGGAAAACCTGAAATGGAAAAATCCAGGATACCACTATATGATAAAATCTGATGGAAAAATAGTAAACACTTTACCCATCGATCAGATATCCAATGGAGTTGCCGGGTGGAATTCTCAAATTATCAATATATCATACATTGGCGGTATTGATAAAAGTGGTAATCCAAAAGATACAAGAACGGAAGAGCAAAAAAAATCTATTGTAAAGCTGTTAAGAGAATTAAAATCAAAATTTCCTAAAACTAAAATTCAAGGCCATAGAGATTTTCCCAATGTCCATAAAGCTTGCCCTAGTTTTGATGCTAAGAAAGAATATGCTGGGTTATCATAAGGTGAAGTACTAGAAGACAGTTTTTAAATAATCCAGAGTTATTTGTATTCGATAGATAAGAAGAAACCTATAAGACTGAGAATCAATAAATAAAAATCCCCCACTTTAGGTGGGGATTATCGTTATAATTTATTCATCATATAATCTCTATGTAGATCAGTAGCTAATCCATATACTACAAAATCATCTTCACCTGTAAATGGTGTACATGCATCTTCCGCAATATCATATCTATTATCTTCATAGTAAGCTAAAAATTTAACTCTATCATTAAAATTTTTTGGGACAATTACAAAATTAAAATGAGATTTTGTGTACTCGCTAGCTTCGCGTACCAAATTATTTTTGTGTTCTAATGCTTCTTGATAATTCATTGTGTATTAATTTTAGATTACCAATATACAAACAATTCAAAATCAATCCTTACGGTTTCCCGTAGTGTATGCCTACACCATATCCGTATATTTACAATGTTTGTGAAAACACAGCATACATGTCAATTTTTTATCCTCCTTTGTTGGGGGATTTTTTTATGATTGGAGAGGCCTTCAGGAATAAAAAATAAAACCTCCAAAATATCGGAGGTTTGTTTCTATAAGTTTTCCCAGGTTGTCTTTATACTCTGCATTTTTTTAAGATAAAAATACAAAGGAATAAGTTCTAATCGGAGTGTAAAGCTAATTGTTGGGTACACAAACGGGATAATGGCCATCATCACAAGACAAATAGCAATGCCTATGATCGCATCTATTATTGCTGCCTGTGGAGCCCAATCTTGTTCAAACCAAAGTCCGTAGGCCACAATCCCTTTAAATAAAAACAAGACACAGATTAAAAGTCCGGTCATTGAATAAGGATGGTTGGCATCCATCCCATATAAAGATAAAGAGACATGAGTCATCAGTGAGCCTGCCATCAAAAAAATAGCAGCCAGTGCGCCTCCGATTAAAAAGATCCACAAGAAAACTTTAATCCAGGTGGGTAATAAGTTTCTTCTTCGTGTTAAAGTGTTGTTTTCAAATTCTGCAAAAGCGGTTGGCTTTTCTTCCATGGAGTATTAGTTTTATCAGTTTTTTATCCGAAAAAAGCATTCGAACTACCGATCCAGATGGCATCTTTTTTATTGAAATCTACATTTACCATGGCGGCTTTTGTCATTCTTCCAAGATTTTCCAGTAGGATAGGACGTTCGTCATTTTCCCGCCAAATATACAACAAACGGATCTCTGCTTTTGAAAAATCTCCGTTGATATCTTCAAAAATAGGTTCATAGTACACTTTTCTCTGCAAAATATAGTTTTCTTTATCCTGAATAGCCTCTGTGATTTCCTTTGTAGGATTTAAATTAACGCCACTTCCCGCAAATGAAAATAAAGGTTTCAATACAAAGTCATCCAGATTTTCAGTTTCCGGAAATTCATGCAGGAAATAACTCTTTGGAACAAACTCATGCTTCAGTAAAGGCAAAAGGAATTTTGAGATTTTAAAGAACCAGTTCGGGTGAGTGATCCATTTGACATCCACTTCTTCACGGAAATCGAACTCAGTAGTAAGATCCGGGATATTGTCCAGCTCATCAAATATGACACGGTTGTAAATTCTCCTGATTTCTACCAGATTTCCATTGTTTTCATAATACAGTTTTTTGCCTTCTTTCTTTACTTTGGTCAGACAAACTGTTTTTATTCCTAATAACTTCTCTGTTAAAGCAAAATCAATGGCTGTTTTTTGTTTTTCAGGAAAGATTTCAAGCAGAATTACATGTTCAGGATTTTCATCACCTACAATCAGTTCCTTCAAATAATTTTTAAAGGTTTCATGAGGCATAGGATTTCTGATTTCCGAAAGAAAAGGATACACTTCGCAGTAGGTTTCTTCATACACTCTTTGAAAAGCATACAAAGAGGGAAATGCCTGAAGTTCTATCAGCTGAGGTTCTATTGCTCCGTTTTCACTTTTGCAGACTCCAAAATCTATCGTGAAAAAATGAGGCTGATCTGTGTCATTGGGAACTCTGCAGTTATCAGGAACGGCTTTCTGAAGGAGTTCTGCAGGCATTGCCTTAATCTGGCTGATAATACTTTCGCTGGCATCTATAAGCTTATTCTCAAATTCTTTGGTCAAAAAAATAGGACTTTCCGAAACTCTGAAAGTGGGTGCTGTACCTCCTTTTTCTGCCAGTATATTTTTTAATTGATTGTATTTTTCATCCGAAAACTCCTGATTATACTGTTTTCTGTATTTTGGAATCATATTTTTTTCTTTTGTGATGGTAAAAAAATCGGACGTTTCTGCCCGATTGTTATAGGTAGCTGGAAGAGGGAAGTTCTTATAAACATGAAAATATTTACAAGATCAGTTCATGAATAAAAGAATATCTAGTAGTCCCAACTCATAATAACTTCCGGCATCCTTCTTCCAGCCTCCAACCTTCTAAACCAAAGTCTCTGCCTCTTTCAAAATGTTTTTTTTTGCAAACTGAAGGAACCTCGGAAGAATCTGATGTCTGGTCAGAATGATTTTATCTTCATCGTCTATTCTATCGATCGTTTCAAGATATTTTTCCATTCCGAAGCTTTCAATCATGGCTTCTTTGTTCTTTTCATCCTTCAGGTTTTCGATCAGAGATTCAGGGTTAGCTTCCGGATGAAACTGTGTTCCGAATATTTCCTCCGAAAAACGAACGGCCATTACCGCTCTTTCAAGATTGATATGAGGACGGAATTTTTCAATCGCCATAACAGTCATTCCCAGTTCTTCGAAACGAGCATGATCCGGTTCAATAAACTGGTAGGCTCTCGAATCTACCGCATAAAAAGGATCCTGAAGATTTTTGAACAAGAATTCTTCTTTACCTTCCTCTGTTTTATGAACAGGCATTACTCCGAAAGAGTAAGACTTTCTTTTGCAGATATTTCCCAGATTCCAGTGAATACTTGCCAGCTGGAATGAATGACAGATCAGGAAAAGGTATTTTTTTTCTTCATGGTGTTGATTATGTTCAAAAACAGAGTCTAAAAAATTTGCAAATCGGTCTTCCCATGCAAAACCTTCACGATGTGGGTTTCCCGGACCACCGGAAGAGATGAAGATATCAAAATCTCCGATCTCCGGCATTTCATCTTTAAATCTCACATCAAATGTCTTGATCACCACATTTTCTTCAGAGTTCTGCTGAAATGTTTCAGAAATTTCTTTAATGTTTCTAAAACCCTGGTTCACATGATTGTTGTTCATATCCAGCAGAGCAATTCGAATATCTTTCATTACATCATATTTTTTGTAAAGTTACCAAAAAAATTATGAAGCAGGTTCACCATGGGTGATGCCATATTCGGTTTCAGAGATCATATAATCAACTACTTTCGTCAGATCGCCTGTTTCCTTAAAGATCTGAAGCTGTCGGTCTGCACCCGTTCCGTTTTCAAGAATTTTCCATGCGTATTCCACTTCATGACGGCACCCCAAATCATCTACCACATCATCAATAAACTCTAGAAGTTCTTTCAACAAATGAGGATAAGGAACAGATTCTTCTTTTCCAAAATCGATGAGATGGGCTTCGATACCGCTTTTGGAGGCACGCCATTTATTTTCGTTCAATAATAATCTTCTGTAGCTTCTGAAACTCAGATTTTGCTGATGAAGTTTATAAATTTTAGCCACTAAACTCTGCATAATCGCTGCAAGACATACCGTTTCATCAATTCTCAACGGCATATCACAGATTCTGAATTCAATTGTAGGGTAGAACGGATGTACCCGCAGATCCCACCAGATTTTCTTGGCATTGTCGATAGTTCCTGTTTTTACCAGAAGATCTACATAGCTGTCGAACTCTGCCAGAGAGTTGAAATAACTCGGAATACCGGTTCTTGGGAATTTTACGAAGATTTCCTGTCTGTAGGATTTAAAACCTGTATACCTTCCAATCCAGAAAGGTGAATTGGTAGAAAGGGCATACACGTGAGGAAGGAAATACCTCATCACATTCTGAATTCTTACACCTTCTTCACGATTGGGAATTCCAATATGAACATGCAGTCCGAAAATAAGATTTTCACGGGCCACATCTCCCATATCATCTACGATTTTAATGTATCTTTCTCCCTGAGTGATATTGTTGTCAGACCAATGCGAAAAAGGGTGAGTACCACCTCCGGAAACACGAAGTCCCTGCTCATGGGCGATATTGATAAGGTGACGCCTTAAATTCGTTAATTCTGTTCTGGCTTCCTGGATATTCTGGCAGATTCCCGTTTCCATTTCAATCATGGATTCGTGCATTTCGTGCTTTAAATTTTCACTTAAAACTGCTTTGCCGCCTTCAATGATTTTTGAAACGTGAGAAACCAGATCTCTGCTTTCAACATCGATGATCTGATATTCTTCTTCAATTCCAATAGTAAACTGATGATGCATGTATTTTTGTGTTTTTTAATTCTTTTTCAATGTTATTTAATGGAATCCTTCACGAATGTTCCCCAGGCAATATTCGGTTTCCCCGGAACATATTCTTTAGCTTTTTCAATAGCCAGTTTGGCAGCGTGTTCTATAATCCAAGCAAAGTTTTCTTCTCCTACAGAATTGCGATCTGCATCAGGAGCGGGATTACAGAAGTCGATAGCATAAGGAATACCATCTCTTACCGCAAATTCTACCGTATTGAAATCATATCCTAACGCTTTATTCATTTTAATGGTATAATCATGAATGGTTTTCAATAATTTTTCAAGCTCTGCACCTTGTGTCTGATGGGTGGTGGCATATCTTAAATGAGGTGCATTTCTTGGCTCATAAGGCATAATGTGGACATATTTTTGGCCCAGACAGTACACTCTGTAATAATCATCAAAGATAATTTCCTCCTGTACCATCATCACCAGCTGTTCCGTCTCTCCCAATTTGTTCCAGAGATCATCCGGATTTTCTACTCTGTATACGTTTTTCCAGCCGCCACCGTCGTGAGGCTTCATGTATGCCGGAAATCCTACATAATTGAAGATATATTCCCAGTCATGAGGGAATTTCAGGTTTCTGAATGAAGTTTCTGAAGTATTGTCCGGTCTTTCGTGCGATGGAAGCAGAACTGTTTTAGGAAGTGGAATTCCCAGTTTTGACATCAGTGCATTGTTGAAAAATTTCTCATCAGCACTCCACCAGAATGGATTGTTGATAACATAAGTGCCGTTAAGTGCGGCATTTTTTAAATAAGCTCTGTAAAAGGGAACGTCCTGTGAAATTCTGTCGATAATCACTGCATAACCATAATCTGCTCCCTGTTCTAATTTATCAATAGTAACGGGTTCAGCAATGATATCTCCACCTCCCAGTTCATTTACTTTTTCTATAAATGCCCAGGGAAAAGTGTCTTCCATACCGAAAAGAATTCCTACTTTTTTTGTCATAATTTTTGTTTTTAAGGTGGTGTATATTTTTTCTATTTGTCTTTTTATTATTTTAAGAGAAAAAAGCTCCTACGAAGGTTGGGAAGACCATTCTCCACAAAGGCCAGTCGTGGCCAATCCATTTTCTTTCATCATACCAGAAGTCAATGCCTTTTATCCTGAGGATTTCAGCCATTTCAATATTTTTATCCTTGCAGATATCCTGATCAGAAGTGCTCAATACAATATGCATATGTTTGTATTTCCAGGCTTCATCATTTCTTACAAATTCCCTCGGGCAGTTGAAGTATACCAGCTCATCAGAATAACCATCCATAAAATTCCTTATGCTGAATGCTCCTGAAAGACAGAACAGGTGAGAAACCACATCCGGAAATCTGAAAGCAAAATTAGCAGCATGATATCCTCCGAAACTAGCGCCTGCTACAGCCACACGATGGGTCTTGTGAAGCTTTTGAATATAAGGAACAAATTCTTTGATCAGAAACTGTACATATCTTTCGTAGTTTCTTATTCTTTGCTGAGGAGATATGTTGTCATCATAAAAACTCCAGCTGTCGATGGTCTGTACATTGTAAAGCTTTACTTTTCCCTGTTCTATAAACCAGTTGATACTTCCGTTGAGATGAAAATCATGATTCTGGGTATACTGTCCCTGGGAAGTTGGAAACATGATGACAGGATGGCCGTAATGTCCGGTCACTTCTACTTTGAGGCTTGTTCCCAATATATTTGAATAATACTCTGTATGTTCTATGTGAGGCATTTTTCCTTATTTGGTTTTATCTTTTCTAAATTACATTTTAGTAGGGAATCTTGGAGCAGATTGTATATTATGAATTCAATAACATTTTGAATATCAATGTCAAGCTTCATTATTAAGAACTCAATTTATTGCTTTTCGGAGGCAGGATGTTCAGCATATCTGCATGAATCATTTCAGCAGCAGAATCCAGTCTGTCCTGTACAACGGAGGCGTTTCCGGATTTATACACAATTCCGACATGATAATCTATGGGAAGAAATTTGACAACTTCTTCGCATTCAAAACTGCTGTAATTCGGTTCTTTATCTTTAATGAGTGCCACAATTAAGCCTGAATAATAGCCTGTAGGAGGAGAAACGCTGTAATCATGTCCTCTCAGAAGAGCATCCTCAATTTTCGCCCATTCTCTCCAGATATTGATACCGCTTGACGCTTCAACCAGGTCCGGAATATGAGCACCGCCAACTCTTGATGACGTTTCAAGGAAATACCATTTTCCGTCTTCTTTTCCACGGATAAATTCTGTATGGGTTGCTCCGTTGATCAATCCGAAATTGGACAGTACTTTAGCATTTATTTCTTCAAGTGCTTTAAAATCTTCAGAATATCTTCCTAAAGTTTTGGAACGGAACACTCCACCTTCATGGGAAACCTGCATAGGAGGAGCAAGATATTTGGAGGCAGAAGTGAAAACAATTTTTTTATTAAAAGTAAGACTGTCTACATGGTAAACATCTCCAGGTTTAAAACTTTCCAGCAAAAAAAGATGACGTTCCTCTCCCAGAGTTTCCAGTGCTTCAAGAAGCTGTTCTTTGGATGTAATTTTCTTGATTCCGGATGCGGATGCTTCGGATCGAGGTTTCAGTACCCATGGCGCAGGAATACGGTCTGTAAATTCATCCACTTCATGATCATTGAATACAGCGGTAAATTCAGGAACACTGATCCCGGAATCTTTTGCTTTTTGGCGCATCGCCAGTTTATCTCTGAAATAGCGGTGGGTAGTCTGTCCCATCCCTGGAATACGGAATGTTTCTCTGATTAATGCAGCTTTTTCTACGTCATAATCATCCAAAGCTACTACAGCATCTACTTTTCTGGTTTTCATCAGGTGGGAAAATCCCTGAATTAAATGTTCCAGATTCCATACAGACGGCTTTAGTTCCGGCATGTAAAATGCCTCATCAATAGCATGCCAGGGCCAGTTTTTTTCTTTGAGGTTTTCGGAGGTTACCAGGATGATTTTATTGCCGAGCTTCTTCATTTCGTCCATAAAATCGTAGCCTTTGTAATAGCACGAAATACACACAATGGTTTTCTTCTCCATATAATGTTTTTTAAGATTTAGTGGATTTTCAAAAATAAAAGCATTTATTTATTATTTTATTAATAGTAAAAAATGCAATATCGTGAGTTTTTGAAAATCCACTAATCAATTATACAGAGTTTTTTTGTAAAAAACTAATTTTTAGTGATAATTTTCAATTAAATTCACGAGGAGCTGAACACCAAAACCTGTGGCTGCTTTTTCTTTAGCATATCCTACACTTCCAAAGGCTACTCCGGCAATGTCCAGATGAGCCCATTTAGGGTGATTTTCAATGAATTGCTCCAGGAATTTAGCAGCAATAATACAGTCTCCTACAGGTTTGAGAGAGATGTTTTTCATATCGGCTACATCAGACTGAATATCGTCTTTCCAGACATCCCATAAAGGAAGATTCCATACTCTCTGATTGGTCTGATCTCCTGTCTTAATCAAATTGTTTTTCAGTTCCTCATTATTGGAGAACATGGCAGCGCAAGTGTCACCGAACATTCTTACCGAGCTTCCCGTTAACGTCGCCAGGTCAATCAGGAAATCTGTTTTATAGTTCTTGGAAAGATAGGATAAACCATCTGCAAGAATCAGTCTGCCTTCCGCATCAGTATCAAGAACTTCAATAGTTTTTCCGTTGTAGGCAGTGATGACATCACTTGGAAGGAGAGCCTTTTCTGAAACGGCATTATCTGTGATGGGTAGCACAGCAACAATATTTACCGGAAGCTGCATTTCAGCGGCATAGATTAACGTTCCCAAAACCGCAGTAGCACCTCCCATATCAGATTTCATATAATGCAGATTGGCAGAGCTTTTTATTGATATTCCTCCTGTGTCAAATAATATACATTTTCCTACCAGTCCGAAAGTTTTGGCGTTTTTTGCTGTCGTTTTATATTCTAAAATAGTGAAAGCAGCATCGTAAGCACTTCCTTGGTTCACAGAGAGATAAGCGCCTAATCCAAGTTCTTCACATTTCTTTCTGTTGAAAGCAGTGTATTTTAAATCATATTTTTTAGCCAGATTTTTAAGATATGCACTTAAGATATCCGGTTTTTTCAGATTGGCTGGTTTGTTAAGCCAGTCCTGGCAGGCGGTTTGTCCATTAACCAGTGCTTCAGCTTTCTGGCTGATATGGTCTAGTTTTTTCTGGCTTAAATTTTCAAAATGCAACTCAAATTTTGTATTCCAGAACGCATGTTTTTTATCAAAAGGATAGTTGTAAGTTCCAATCAAAAGTCCTTTTACAAATTCTTCGAACTGTTTTTCGTTCATGAAATCGGCAAGGGCCAACGTAGGAACTGCCTGCAGTTTTTCTTTCTGTGTCTGTGAAAACTTGGCTGCTACCTGCTGAATTTCGAAATTTTGTAAAGTAGATTTCCCTAATCCAATGAAATAAGTAATTCCTTCTTCATGAGCATTGACAAAAACTTCATGTTTCTTTCCTGTAAAAAAAGTGGAAATATTTTTATTGAAATTTTTACTGGTTTTTGTCCATTCTTCCTCGGTAAACAGGTGAAAAACCTGAGTGTAATTTTTGTTTTTTTTATTGATTAGTTTCATAAATAGATGTTATATTTTCTAAATTCATAAAGATTGCTGTCTTCATTGGGTTCTGTCTGACTGAAATTTTTTACAGCAATTTTATATTTAGTTCTTTATGCTTTGTTGTTGTGGTTTTACTTCTACAGGATTTTCCGTATTATCATAGAAGAGCCATTCAATAGCCCTTGGAAACTCCTGAGACCAGTAAAACTCATTGTGAGTGCCTTCAGGATTGATATTGGTTTTAAATTCAAAATCAAAAAGTTTTTTCTCTTCCCATCGTTTCAGATATTCTTCAAAAATATGAATTCTTTTGACCATTTTTGATCCTTCCTGACCTCCGCCATAAAGATAAATTTTGGTTTTAAAAGGAACTCTGAAATTCATCATCGGGAAATTGTTATTCGGTTCTACCCAAAGAGAAGGAGAGAAGATCAATAACTTGGAATATACTTCAGGATAAAGAAATCCACTGTATATACTGATGAGCGCTCCCAGTGAACTGCCCCCGATTCCTGTATTGTCGCGGTCCTTTTTCGTTCTGTAATTTTCGTCCACAAAAGGTTTTAAAGTATCTGCAATAAAGCGGATGTATTTTTTTCCTTCAGAACCGTTGGCTACATGGTCATTATCAAAAATATATTCTTTGATTCTTTCCTCACTGCCATGTTCTATTGCTATGATGATAAGATCACCACGTCCGTACTCTGCAAGAATAGACAGCTTTTTGTCAATCTCCCAGTTCCCGAAACCACTTCCTTCATTGAATAAATTCTGTGCATCCTGAAGGTATAAAACCGGATATCGTTTATCGGTTGTGTGATAATCGTAGGGAAGAAGAGCCCAGACTTTGCGGTAACGATCCAGCTGTGGAATGTAAAAATTTTCGGAAATAACTTCTGCTATAGGATAATATTCTTCTTTGAACGGTCCCCAGTTCAGTCTCCATTTTTCTACAGAATCTGAAATTTTACCAGCAGATTTTTTCACTTTCCGGTTGGGCGTTATGTTTCCATACTGATCCAGTTCCACATTCTCCCAGCCGCCTTTTGTGAATTTATATTCAATTTCATCAGGAAGTACCTGATCTTCGATTTCTATGAAATAATTGGATGTATCAGTCTGTTTAAGCTGGAAATTATAATCTTTAGGATTCCATGTATTGAAATTTCCGGTAATAAATACCGGTCTGTCGTCTTTTTCTGCTGTATAAAGTTCAAACCTCATCGTTGTGTTTAATAAAATGTTGATGTTAAATTTATAAAAAAAGATTGTTTTGAAATCATAAAAATGTGAGGTAAAAAATGATATATTTGATAGATAGACAAAACACGGAGTGATGTTGACAATTATTTGATGAATAATTCATCGCTGTTGTCAGTATTTTTCGTAGTTTCAGCGAAAATATAAATACAAACTGATCTTGATGAATTCTGTTAAGACCTACACACTTTTCACCGATCATGATGTGTATCTTTTCAAAGAAGGTAGGCATTATAAGCTGTATGGCAAATTTGGAGCGCATTCTGCGGAAAAAGATGGTGTAAAAGGTGTCTATTTTTCAGTTTGGGCGCCCAATGCAAAGAAGGTTTCCGTGATTGGAAATTTTAATAACTGGAATCACAAAGATCATATTTTGTTTCCAAGATGGGACGAATCCGGAATTTGGGAAGGATTTATTGAAGGATTAACCTGGGGAACATTGTATAAATATGCTGTTGAAACGCAAGGAGGTGAAATTCTGGAAAAAAGTGATCCTTATGCGGTAAGCTGGGAACAGAATATTCAGGCAGCTTCTCTGGTTTCTACCACATGGTATGAATGGAATGATCAGAAGTGGATGGATAACCGCTGGGAAAAAAACAGGCTGGAAGCTCCGATCTCTGTCTATGAACTGCATTTGGGTTCATGGGTAAGAGAAGAAGATCAGCCCCAACGTTTTTTAAACTACAGAGATATTGCCAAAAAACTGGTTCCTTATATCAAAGAAATGGGGTTTACCCATGTAGAATTGATGCCCGTGATGGAATATCCTTACGAACCCAGCTGGGGATATCAGATTACCGGTTTTTATGCCGCAACTTCACGCTTTGGCTCGCCACAGGATCTGATGTTTCTTATTGATGAACTTCACAACAATGAAATAGGCGTTATTCTGGACTGGGTTCCGTCCCATTTTCCGGGAGATGCTAATGGTCTTCACCGTTTTGACGGTTCGTATCTGTATGAACATGAAGATCCGAGAAAAGGTTTTCATCCCGATTGGAAATCACATATTTTCAATTATGGAAGAAATGAAGTTAAATCTTTTCTGATCTCAAATGCCATGTTCTGGCTGGATCGTTATCATGCGGATGGTTTGCGTGTGGATGCCGTAACCTCAATGCTTCATCTTGATTATTCAAGAAATGAAGGCGAATGGGAACCGAATATCTATGGTGATAATGTCAATCTGGAAGCTAAAGCTTTTCTTCAGGAGTTCAATACGGCTGTTTATAAAGAATTTGGGAATAATATCATGACCATAGCGGAAGAAAGTTCAGATTTTCCTATGCTTACAAAACCTGTTCATGACGGAGGTGTAGGATTTGGAATGAAATGGATGATGGGCTGGATGCATGATACACTGGATTACTTCAAAGAAGATTTTGTTAACCGTAAATTTCATCATCATAAACTGACCTTTGCTTCTATGTATATGTATAATGAAAATTATATGATGCCTTTGTCGCACGATGAAGTGGTACACGGAAAAGCAAGCCTTATTTATAAAATGAAAGGCGATGAATGGCAGAAATTTGCCAATCTTCGTACCTTATATGTATATATGTATACCCATCCCGGAGCGAAACTGCTTTTTATGGGCGATGAATTCGGGCAGACCAGTGAATGGAATTTTACCCGAAGTCTCGACTGGCATTTGCTGAAATATCCTGTTCACAAAGGAATGCAGGATATAGTGAAGGAACTGAACCATCTGTACAGGTCAGAAACTGCCTTTTATGAAAATCAATTTGATAAACACGGCTTTGAATGGGTAGAAGCGGATGATCTGGAAAACTCGGTGTATGTATACCTCCGAAAAGGAAAAAGAAATGATGATGTCCTGATGGTGGCTTTAAATCTGGCACCAAAAGTATTGGATTATAAAATCGGGATTCCTGCAGGAACACACTGGGAAGTTGTTTTAAACTCTGATGATGAAAAATACAGCGGAAGCGGAGTAGAACCCGAAATCCTGGAAGAGAAGTATGAAGAATGGAGAGGATATCCGAAAACAATGACAATTAAGTTGCCTCCATTGGCTGGAATTATTTTACGACAGAAGAAAGATAAAAAGTATAAATTACATAGAATTAAACACAAGAGATAAAGAATGGTTGTTTATCATTTAAGTACAGAATGTTATCCTGTAGCAAAAGTAGGAGGTCTTGCAGATGTGGTGGGGGCGTTACCAAAGTATCAGAATAAAATAAAAGGAATAGAGGCTAAGGTAGTAATGCCATGGTACAATAAATCCTTTATCCATGATCACGAATTTGAAATTGTTTTTGATGGTTTTATTCATCAGGGAACGAATATGCTGCAGGTTCAGGTATTGAAGGAAAAGAGCAATGTGTTGGGATTTGAACTGTATATGGTAAGAATTCCCGGGTTGCTAGACAGGGACAATCCTTACGGGTATCAGGACGAAAGCTTCCAGTTTCTGGCTTTTCAGCATGGAGTGCTGCATTGGCTATGCGCTATGGAAATTCGTCCGGATGTACTGCATTGCCATGATTACCATACCGGATTGGTTCCTTTTATGGTACAAAACTGTCCGGAATTCGGATTCCTAAAAGGAGTAAAGACAATAGGAACTATTCATAACGGAGAATATCAGGGAATGATGAGCTGGGGCATGGCTAATTATATGCCTGCTTTTGATAATTACAAATGGGGACTGATGGATTGGAACGGATTCATGAATCCTCTGGCAAGTATGATTAAATGTGCCGATGCTTTTACCACTGTTTCCGAAGGTTATCTTGAAGAACTTTTTATCAGCTTTCGTGGGCTGGAAAGTCTCGTTCGTCAGGAATTCGGAAAAGCTTACGGAATCATCAACGGAATTGATACGGAAGTCTGGAATCCTGAAACTGATCCGATGCTGGATTTTAATTTTAACAGCAAAAATGCAATAGCTCAGAAAAAGAAAAACAAAGAAAAGCTTTGCAAAGAATATGGATTGAAACCTGAACTTCCTTTGTTTGCCTTTATCGGAAGATTTGCCACGGAAAAAGGTGCAGATCTGCTGCCCGATGTTGTGTGGCGAAGTATTAAACAGAGCTATGGTGCTTTAAATATTATGATTCTCGGGTCAGGAAATACCTATATTGAAAATAAACTGAAAGAATACGATTATACCTACACCAATTTTGCTCTCGATCTTGGATATAAAGAACATCTTTCCCATAAGATCTATGCTTCAGCAGATTTCCTTCTGATGCCTTCAAGAGTAGAGCCTTGCGGACTGAATCAGATGTATTCCATGAGATACGGAACCGTTCCTGTGGTAAGATATACTGGAGGACTCAGAGATACGGTGGAAGATATTTCAACAGGTGGAGCAGGACTTAATTTTACTTATCCCGGGGTAGATGATGTTGTACATGCGATGAACAGGGCAATGGCGATTTATAATCAAAAAGGAGTCATGGATGATCTTATTCATGCCAACATGAATTTTGACTTTGCATGGGAGAAATCTGCAGAAAAATACATAGCTTTATATAATAGCTGATACAATGAAAATTTTCGGATTTCTTTCTTTAATAATGATACTGTTTTCTTGTAAAGAAGACAGGGGAAGTTATCACGGAGGTTATTATTGGATCTATGTATATGGCCTTCCTGCTATAGAAAGATATGAAGCAATGGATGGGATTTCTGAAAAGTGGAAAATCAAACATTCCTCTGTTGGCGGCTGTCTGATAGAACCCAATGAGATGAAGAAAGTAGATGCTATTAATAAAAGAACATATGCCGCAATAGAAAGACAATATGGAAAAGGATGGAGAGAAGCGTATCGTAAGGATGTTGAAAGTTTTGTAATGAAGAGAGCAGATGTGATGGACGTTCTTATTACCAATCAGTTTTTCAGAAATGAGCTTAAAAAATATAATATTGAAATCTATAATCTGGATAAAGAGGTTTTAGAATTAAATGATAAAGAAGATTTTCAGGTGGTTGTTTTTAATAATGAACTACAATATGAAAATAAAGAATGCTTTAAAGTAGCAGTAAACACTAAGAACCGAACAGTAAACTTAATACAATAAAAAACGCAAGATATTTATGAATCGAAATGTAATCTCCATTGTTTTAGGAGGAGGCAGAGGAACAAGATTATTCCCGTTAACGTATACCAGATCAAAACCGGCTGTTCCTATTGCAGGAAAATACAGACTGGTGGATATTCCTATTTCAAACTGTTTGAATTCAGGACTGAATAAAATTCTGGTGTTAACGCAGTTTAATTCTGCTTCCCTCAATTCACATATTAAAAACTCTTATCACTTCGATATCTTCAGCAAAGGCTTTGTTGATATTCTGGCAGCTGAGCAGAATGTAGAAAATGAAAGCTGGTATCAGGGAACTGCAGATGCCGTACGCCAGTCTATGAAACATCTTGAAAAATATGACTATGATTATATCCTGATTCTTTCAGGAGATCAGTTGTATCAGATGGATTTCAGGGAAATGCTCGACTTTCATATTGAAAACGGAGGTGATCTTACCATTGCTACCATTCCGGTGAATGCAAAAGATGCTACAGGGTTTGGAATTTTAAAATCCGATGATGAAGGAAATATCACTTCATTTTATGAAAAGCCTGATTATGATATGCTGTCCGGACTGAAATCTGAAGTTTCAGAAGAAAATAAACACTCCGGAAAAGAGTTTCTGGCTTCCATGGGAATCTATATTTTCACCAAGAATATCCTTAAAAAGATGTTTGAGGAAGGTGCTGGCGATGATTTCGGAAAAGATATCATTCCAAGCTCTATCGGAAAATATAAGACATTAAGCTATCAGTATGAAGGCTATTGGACGGATATCGGAACCATAGAGTCTTTCTACGAAGCCAATCTGGACCTTTGTCTGGATCTGCCACAGTTTAACCTTTTCTCTTCTTCTCCTATCTATACCAGAGCAAGAATGCTTCCGCCATCAAAAATCAACGGTTCATATGTAAGTAAGGCTGTTTTTGGAGATGGATGTATCATCATGGCAGATAAAATTGAAAATTCCGTGATCGGAAACAGAACAAGAATTGATAAAGGAAGTACCATTGTAAATTCCTACGTCATGGGAGCTGATTTCTATCAAAACACAACGGAAATTGTTTTGAACGACAGAGGTGGCCGTCCTAATATGGGAATCGGAAAATACTGCTATATAGAAAAAGCAATCCTTGATAAAAACTGTTACATTGGTGATAATGTAAAAATCATCGGTGGAAAACATATTCCCGATGGTGATTATGGGACTTATTCCGTACAGGATGGGATTGTCGTAGTGAAGAAAGGAGCTGTGATTGCTCCGGGAACACATATCGGGTAAGAGAAAGGAAGATGGATGCTGGAAGATTGAAGTTATGAAAGCCGGAGTAGAGACAAAAATTTTTATATAAAATTCCGGTTTATACAATTATTTCAATAATTTTCAATCAGAAGTTCACAAGTGATTTCTGGCTAACAGTATCCTCCAGCTTCCCTCACCCCGCTTCCTGCCTTTCACCAGGTTAATTATTGTTAAACATACAACTAGAGTGATCAGCATATTGTTCACTCTTTTTATTTGTATTATTTTTGTGCGATGCGTATTTTTAAAATCTTAGCGGTAATCATTATTCTTTTGGGAGGAGCTTATGCTGCTTCCATGTATTATTTTGTAGATGAAAGTAAAAACTTTACGATTGAAAAAGAGATCGATTATCCCGTGGATAAGGTTTTTTCCCAGTTTAACAACCTTCAGAATTTTACAAGATGGAACAACTTTTTTACCAGCTCACCATCTATAGACATTGATTATTATACGCCTTATGAAGGACAGGGAAGTGCCATCAGCTATGTAGATCCTAAAAATGATACTGATGGAGAAATGTTCATCAGGTATGAGAATCTTAATAAAACGTTGAAATATCAGCTTTTTGAGGATGAAAACGAAAATCCTACATTGGTTGATGTTAAATTTAAGCCCGTTTCAGCTGAAAAAACAAAGATTATCTGGTATGTTCATACCCCAAAATTAGCGGTCTGGAGAAGAGTAGAGAACTTCTGGACTGAAGATCGTTTTGCAGAAAATATCAACAAAAGTATGGTGAATCTTAAAAACTCTTTAGGAAATAAAGTAGAAAAAGATAACCAGATGGCAGCCATCAAATATGACAGTCTGATGGTAGAAAATGAAGAAGACAAACTGTTGTTGGGAATCAATGTAAGTACTTCGAATAAGAAAGACGCTCTTTACAAAAATATCGTGATGAATTATAACAAAGTGTATAATTTTGTGACGATGGATCTTGGAAAAAGAGATGATGAATTCGGATATCCGGTCTTGATTACTGATGCAGATAATTACAAAGACAAGGAGGTTTCTTATTTCCTCGGAATTCCGCTTTCTAAGAAAATCGGAGTATCTGATAATAATTTCAATTTTAGGTCCGTAAATCCGTCTCAAAATTACGTAATGTACTACAAAGGGAACTATGAGGGACGAATTCGGGCAATCCAGCAGCTCATTCAGAAAGCCAAAAAAGACGAGATGCGCTTCGGAGATATCCGTCAGACCTTTATTGAACGTCCGATGGAAGGTCAGGAGGTAAACGTTAAGCTCTCATTATCAGTGTATAAGTAATTTTTTTTTATTTTATTTTTTCTTAAGTTTTTTTAACGGTTTCAGACTGTTCTAACTCGGTTTTTTTTATTAAATTTGAAGATTAATTCTACAAATAAATTTTAATAAATAGATAAACTGTAATAATGGACAGATTTTCATTCCTAAACGCAGCTCATTCTCAGTTAATTGAGGATTTATACCAACAGTACTTAAAATTCCCGGACTCTCTAGAACCATCATGGAAAGCTTTCTTTCAAGGCTTCGATTTTGCTTTGGAGAACTACGGAGATGACGATAACATCCAGTTTATTCAGGCTTCGGCCAGCGCTGCCCCGGCAGTTCAACAACAGATTTCTCAGGCAGTATCAAACGGAGAAGTTCCTGAGCATATCAAGAAAGAATTTAAAGTAGTAAACCTTATCGAGGCTTACAGAACAAGAGGACACCTTTTTACAAAGACTAACCCTGTTAGAGAAAGAAGACACTATACACCTACTTTAGACATCGAAAATTTCGGCCTTTCTAAAGAAGATTTAAATACAAAATTCAACTGTGCTGTTGAAACAGGAATGAAAGAGCCTGCTACTTTAGCAGACCTTATCAAGCACCTTGAAAGCATTTACTGTGATTCTATCGGAGTAGAATACATGCACATCAACAATGTTGAAGAAAAAGATTTCATCAAAAGATGGCTTCAGGTAAACGAAAACCATCCAAGTCTTTCTGCAAATGAAAAAACAGAAATCTTATTAAAATTAAACCAGGCGGTTGCTTTTGAAAACTACCTTCACACAAAATTTGTAGGACAAAAAAGATTCTCATTAGAAGGAGGGGAAACATTAATCCCTGCTTTAGACCAGCTGATCTCAAGATCTTCTCAACTAGGAGTAGATGAAGTAGTATTAGGGATGGCTCACAGAGGTAGACTGAATGTTCTTACGAATATTTTCGGAAAATCTTACAAGCAGATCTTCTCAGAATTTGAAGGAAAAGAATTTGAAGAAGATGTATTCTCTGGTGACGTTAAATATCACTTAGGTTCTTCTAAAAAGATCAAAACTGCTTCAGGAGAAGAAGTTTGTATCAACCTTACGCCAAACCCGTCTCACCTTGAAACAGTAGCTGCTTTGGTAGAAGGTATCTGCCGTGCGAAAGTAGACGACAAATACAAAGATTATTCTAAAGTATTGCCAATTATCATCCACGGTGACGGAGCTATTGCCGGACAAGGTATCGCTTATGAAGTGGCTCAGATGATGACTTTGGAAGGATACAGAACAGGAGGTACAGTTCATATCGTTGTTAATAACCAGGTTTCGTTTACAACGAACTATATGGATGCAAGATCTTCAACATACTGTACAGACATTGCAAAAGTTACAGAATCTCCTGTAATGCACGTAAATGCTGACGATGCAGAAGCGGTTGTTCATGCTATCCACTTTGCGGCTGACTTCAGAGCAAAATTCGGAAAAGATGTTTATATCGACCTTTTAGGATACAGAAAATATGGTCACAACGAAGGTGATGAGCCAAGATTCACTCAGCCTAACTTGTATAAATCTATTTCAAAACACCCGAATCCAAGAGAAATTTATAAAGATAAATTGCTTAAAGACAGCATTACTTCAAACGACGTAATTGCTAAAATGGAAACGGAATTCAAAGCCCTTTTAGATAAAGATTTCGACGCTTCTAAAGAGATTGAGAAAAACGTAATGGATGTGTTCATGGCTGAAGATTGGGTAAACTATCCAATTGGTAAGAGAGGAGCAGTTCAGTTGCCGGTAGATACAAAATATGACTTAGCGAAGCTGAAAGAATTGGCGCTTAAAATGTCAACACTTCCTGCAGACAAAAAGTTCATCAATAAAATTACAAGACTTTTCGATAACCGTATCAAAGCGATTGAAGGAAACTCATTAGACTGGGCACTAGGAGAGTGGTTAGCATATGCAACCCTACTTGTAGAAGGGCACAATGTAAGAATTTCCGGAGAAGATGTGGAAAGAGGAACATTCTCTCACAGACATGCTGTGGTAAAAACTGAAGATACAGAAGAAGAATATATCCCATTAAGACATGTTTCTGAAAACAGATTTGATGTATTCAACTCTCACCTTTCAGAATATGGTGTTCTAGGTTTCGACTATGGATACGCAATGGCTTCTCCAAATACATTAACAATCTGGGAAGCTCAGTTCGGAGATTTCGTGAACGGTGCTCAGATTATTGTTGACCAGTATTTAGCTGCTGCAGAAGAAAAATGGAAAATTCAGGACGGATTGGTAATGTTATTGCCTCACGGTTCAGAAGGTCAGGGAGCAGAGCACTCTTCAGCAAGATTGGAGAGATTCCTTACTCTTTGTGCTAACGAAAATATGGTAGTAGCCAATATTACTTCACCTGCCAACTACTTCCACTTATTGAGAAGACAGTTGAAATGGGCGTTCAGAAAACCATTAATTGTAATGAGCCCTAAATCTTTATTGAGACACCCTAAAGTAGTTTCTCCACTTGAAGATTTTGCAACAGGTTCATTCCAGCCAATCTTAGACGATCCTACAGCAGATCCTAAAAAAGTAGAAAAAGTAGTTCTTTGTTCAGGTAAACTGTACTTCGAATTATTAGCGAAGAAAGAAGAACTGAACTGTGAAAACATTGCTTTAGTAAGATTCGAGCAGTTATATCCGCTTCAGGCAGATGCTATCGAAGCGATCTTCAATAAGTATGAAAATAGAAAACAACTAGTGTGGGCTCAGGAAGAACCTGAAAACATGGGAGCTTGGTCTTATATCCTGAGAAACTTCAGAGATACAGGAATCCAGGTAGTTGCTCCGGTACCAAGCGGTGCTCCGGCTCCAGGTAGCCACAAGATGTTTGAGAAAAACCAAAATGCAGTGATCAACAGAGTTTTCGACAGAGATGATGCTCCTGCAAAAAGACCAGTTACAGCTTAATTTAAATAATAATCAATTAAAAAATAAAAAATACTCGATATGTCAGTTTTAGAAATGAAAGTTCCTTCACCAGGCGAATCAATTACAGAAGTTGAAATTGCAACTTGGCTTGTAAAAGATGGTGATTATGTAGAAAAAGATCAACCTATCGCCGAAGTGGATTCAGATAAAGCAACTCTTGAATTGCCTGCAGAACAAAGTGGTGTTATTACTTTAAAGGCAGAAGAAGGTGATGTAGTACAAGTAGGTCAGGTAGTTTGTTTAATTGATATGGACGCTGCAAGACCAGAAGGTGCTGCACCTGCTGCTGAAGCTCCAAAACAGGAAGAAGCTCCGAAAGCTGCTGAGCCTGCTAAACAAGAAGCTCCAAAACCAGCTGCTCCGGTAGCTGCTCCACAAACTTATGCAACAGGAGCTCCATCTCCGGCTGCTAAGAAAATCCTTGACGAAAAAGGAATGGATGCTGCTCAGGTTTCAGGAACAGGAAGAGATGGAAGAATCACTAAAACTGATGCTGAATTAGCGGCAGTTCCTGCATTAGGAGGAAGCCCTATGACTGCTACAGGTGCTAGAACTACCACTACAACTAAACTTTCAGTTTTAAGAAGAAAAATCGCTCAGAGATTGGTTTCTGTGAAGAACGAAACAGCAATGTTGACGACTTTCAACGAAGTTGACATGTCTGAAATCTTCAGATTAAGAAAGCAGTATAAAGAAGAATTTGCTCAAAAACACGGAGTAGGACTTGGTTTCATGTCTTTCTTTACAAAAGCAGTAACAAGAGCATTACAAATGTATCCGGATGTAAATGCATCTATCGACGGAGACTTCAAAGTAAACTATGATTTCTGCGATATTTCAATTGCCGTTTCAGGTCCTAAAGGATTAATGGTTCCGGTATTGAGAAATGCTGAAAATATGTCTTTTGCAGGAGTTGAAGCCAACATTAAAGATCTTGCTGTAAAAGTAAGAGACGGTAAAATTACTGTTGACGAAATGACTGGTGGTACTTTCACTATTACAAACGGAGGTACTTTCGGATCTATGATGTCTACACCAATTATCAACCCTCCACAATCTGCTATCTTAGGAATGCACAACATTATCCAGAGACCAGTAGCTGTTGACGGACAGGTAGTAATCAGACCAATGATGTACGTTGCCATGTCTTATGACCACAGAATTATCGACGGTAAAGAATCTGTAGGATTCCTTGTAGCGGTAAAAGAAGGTATCGACAACCCTGTTGAAATTCTAATGGGAGGTGACGAAAGAAAAGGCCTTGGATTATAGTTTTTAATGAAATTATAACATAATATATAATCTCGCCTCAAAAAAGGCGAGATTTTTGTATTTATTAAGAAAATGCTACAATGATGTTTTCAAAAATGACTTCCAATATCAAAGTTTCAGTTATACCTGAATATGATAGTAAAAACAGTTATCCTTCCGAAAACCGTTACGTTTTTAAATACAATATCACGATAGAAAATGACGGAAGCTTTCCTATCAAAGTATTGAAAAGAAAATGGTTAATCTTCGATGTCGGATTCGGATACACAGAAATTATAGGCGACGGGGTGATCGGACTGACCCCTGAGATAGGAACTGGTGAAAATTTTGCTTATTTCTCCAATGTTATGCTTCGTTCCGGAGTAGGAAATATGAGCGGAAAATACCTGGTTAAAAACATGGAGACACAGGAAACTTTTGAGATTGATATTCCAAAGTTCAATCTGTTGTCTGAAGTGTTGAGTAATTAATAACTTATGCCCTGTAAAAAGTACAGGTTTTACAGATCAATAAAAACCCGGGTTTATTTGTTTATAAAATTACTAAAGCCTTTTAATTTTTGCTTTCATATACTCGTTTACTTCATCATTACTGGTGAGGAAGAGTTTCTCAAATGCCAGTAAAGAAATCTTGGCACATACTTCAGCATCTGCACCCGCTCTGTGGTGGGTGAAATCAATTTTATGATATTCAGCTAATGGTTTCAGACCATATTTCGGAAGATAATTCCATGATTTCTTAGCCAACTGAATACTGCAGAGATAGTTCAATTTGGGGGTAAACATTCCGTAATGCTCCAGACATCCTCTTAAAACAGAAGCGTCAAACCCTGCATTGTGAGCAATCATAAGACTTCCATACATCATATCCTGAGCTTCATACCATACTTCATCAAAGGTCGGTGCATCTTTTACATCTTCAGGATGAATACCGTGTACAGCAATATTGAATTTACTGAAATAAGGAAAACTTGGTGGTTTTATCAGCCAGGTCTTTGTTTCTACAATTTTAGAATCCTGTACGACACAAATTCCCATCTCACAAGCTGAACTTTTCTCGTGAGTAGCCGTTTCAAAATCTATTGCACAGAAATCCATTGTTTTTAAATTGTATGTTGTTGATAGTTCTCTAGTTTAGAGTTTAAAGTTTAAGGTTTTAATTGAAGTGATGAAATTTACTCTAATAATCTTAGTTCAAAATAAGTAAGAGAGTCGTAATTTTCAACTAATCCCTGCAACCTGTTACCTTCCTCCCAAAAAGTGCTTAAAAATTAACCATTTCGATTGGTAAAACTGATTCTTCTGATGTTTCTGGCGAAGTTTCCATGTTCCGGGAAGCTGAGCATAAAACCCAAAATGAGCTCTTACTACAGCCCACAGATGGGGAAAGCCTTGTTTTAAACCAAAATAAATTCCGGCAACACCATCCAGACATAATCTGAAAAATATTAAGAAGATCAATTGAGGAAAAGGAAGGTTTTTAAACATCATAGAAAGGTTATTTCTGATGTTTAAATACGTTTTCTGTGCACTCTGTTTGTTGAGCGTTCCACCACCTACATGGTAAACTTTGGATTTCCCGGTATAATAAATCTTTTTTCCGGAATTAATAAGCCTCCAGCAAAGGTCAATCTCCTCCTGATGAGCAAAAAATCTTGCATCAAAACCATTCTGCTCCCAGAAGTCTTTTGAACGGATAAAAAAGCAGCATCCTGATGCCCAGAAGATCTCTGTTTCATCATTATACTGGCCTTTATCTTCTTCCAGATCATCAAAAACTCTTCCTCTGCAGTAAGGATATCCAAGATTGTCTATCAATCCACCGGCAGCGCCTGCAAATTCAAAATAATTTCTGTTGTGATAAGACAAAATTTTGGGTTGTACTGCAGATATAATAGGGTTGTTCTCTAATAATTCTAACGCAGGTACTGTCCAGTTCTCCGTAACTTCTACATCAGAATTGAGAAGACAGTAATATTCATTTTTGATGGATTTTAATCCTTCATTATAACCACCTGCAAACCCATAGTTTTTATCATTTTTAATAATACATACTGTGGGAAAATTCTTTTGTAAAAACGCAATGGAATCATCCGTAGAAAGATTGTCAATCACATAAATATCCGCATTCTGAGAAAATTGTACCACACCCGGAAGAAATTTCTCAAGCCAATTTCTGCCATTCCAGTTTAAGATGGCAATTGCCAGTTTTTTCTGCATGTCAATCTATTTTTTATCAGAATCAAAATTCTTAATGGAGTCCTGATACTTCCATTTTCTATGTGACCAAAGGTAGTTGTCAGGATATTTGTGTAAAGTGTTTTCCAATAATTTATGAAATTTTCTCACAACTTCATTTTCTGTAAACTTTTCACCATCCGGATATATTCTGTGATAATTAACCTGATAATAACCGCGTTTTACCTTTTTCATTTCACAATAGATGAAGACAAGATCCATCCTTGTGGCAAGCCTGTCATAGCCTATAAAGGCAGGCGTACGCTGATTCAGAAATTCTAATCCGTAAGTGACATGAGCGTGGTGAGGCGTTTGATCAGCTACAAACATATAAGCTGAATCTCCATTATTTTTAGATCTGAAAATATTCAGAATAACTTCATTGGCTTCCAGTGCTTCGTTTCCAAATTTGTTTCGGACTTTCTTCATCTGATTCTCCCAAAAGTCATTATTTACCTTTCTGTAAACGGGATGGCAGTGCGCCTGAGGAATAATTCTTGCCAGTGCATTGATCCATTCCCAATTGAAAACGTGACCAGCCAAAAGAATAATATTTTTACCTTCTTCTTTAGCTTCGTGAAATAAATGCTGATTGATATGCTGCATCCTCACTCGGGATTCTGTTTCCGAAATGCTGAAAGATTTGATAGTTTCTACCAGGTAATCTGAAAAATTAAGGTAGAATTTTTTTCGTATCTCCTTGATTTCTTCTTCAGATTTGTTGGGAAAAGAGTTTCTAAGGTTTTGAGTAATAACCTCTTTTCTGTATCCTACAATATAATAATTCAGGAAGAAGATGACGTCCGAAAAAACATATAATATTTTCAGCGGAAGCTTGGAGATCAGATATAATATTTTGATTAGAAAATTCATAAAACACGCAAATTTAGTGATAATAAAATTATGGTTCTATTTTTGCAGAAGGATATGTATTATTTTTTTTACTTTTATATTATGAAAAGATTGATAATATTCGCTTTCCTGGGATTAAGTACTTTCGCTTTTTCGCAAGATGTAAAGAATTCCCCCGATAAAGGAAAACAAAAAACAGCTCTTATAGTTCCTGCAGAGCAGGCTAAATTAGAGGCTCAGAAAAAGGCAGCTGAAGAAAAGGCTAAGCTTCCTAAGCCTTATGACCCCAAAGCTGATGCTCAGGCTGATATTAATAAACTTGTTGCCCAGGCTAAAAAGGAAGGCAAAAATATAATGATCCAGGCAGGTGGAAACTGGTGTATCTGGTGTCTTCGTTTTAACGATTATGTACAGACGACTCCTGAACTGAAGGAAATTGTAGACAAGAATTATCTGTATTACCACCTGAACTATTCTCCGGATAATAAAAATGAAAAAGTTTTTGCTCAATATGGCAATCCGGGAGATAAATTCGGATATCCGGTTTTTATTATTCTAGATAAAGATGGAAAATTGATCAAAGTTCAGCAGAGCGATGTATTGGAAGAAGGAAAGGGCTACAGTAAAGAAAAAGTAAAAGAATTCTTTACTACATGGGCTCCTAAAAAAGGATAAAATAAAAACTGCTTCAGCAATGAGGCAGTTTTTTTATTTTAAAAATCTGTTTTATTAGAAACTGTAACACTTTCTATTTAAAATAAAGTTTCTCACAATTATACCTGTATTTATAAGAGGTCTGCAAAATCAGCGAGAGAATAATATATATTGAATTTACAGTAACTTTTTAATCCAGCTTAATTTTTTATCAGAATAAGGTGGATATTTGATATTCGGTTCACCCCAGGTTGCTTTTTCAAGAATGGCTTTCTGGTGTGAAAAGGTTTCGAAACCATATTTCCCGTGATAATTTCCTATTCCTGAGTTTCCCACTCCTCCAAACGGAAGATTGTCATTACTTAAATGCATCACCGTATCATTAATACATCCTCCTCCAAAAGAAAGCTTTCGGGTAAATTGATCTTTTTCTTCAGAATTATTGGTGAAAAGATAGGCGGCCAGAGGTTTTTCAAGTTCTACAATGGAGTGGAGTGCTGCATTATAATTTTTAAAGCTGATGACCGGCAGGAGAGGTCCAAAAATTTCTTCCTGCATGATTTCGTCATTCCAGTCTATATGATTCAGAATAGTGGGCTCGATATAGAGCTTTTCTTCGTCAAAATAACCTCCGGAAAAGATTTTTTCTTTATCGATAAGACGTATCAGGCGTTGAAAATTCCTTTGGTTGATGATTCTTGTATACTGAACAGAATCCTGATCATATTTAAATTCTTTGATGTATTTCCTAAGCATTTCCAGAAACTGCTCCTGAATGGTTTCTTCCACCAAAAGATAATCGGGAGCTACGCAGGTTTGTCCGGCATTAAGGAATTTTCCCCACACAATTCTTTTGGCTGCCATTTCGAGATTGGCATTTTTCGTGACAATAGCCGGAGATTTTCCACCTAATTCAAGGGTGACAGGAGTGAGATGCTCTGCAGCTGCCTTGTACACAATCTTTCCGACTTTTGTACTTCCTGTAAAGAATATCTTGTCAAATTTTAATGTTAAAAGAGCTGTGGTTTCATCAATACCTCCTTCATATGCATAAAGATATTCAGGTGGGAAGTTATCATTGATGATTGCTGCCATAGCTTTCATAGTATTTTCAGCGATTTCGCTGGGCTTAAGAATACAACAGTTTCCTGCAGCCATGGCCGCAATGATGGGAGAAAGAGATAATTGATAAGGATAATTCCAGGCTCCTATGACCAGGATACAGCCCAATGGCTCCGGGTAAATTCTGCTGTTTCCCAGCTGATTGACAATGTTGGTACTTACTTTTTTAGGCTTTGAAAGGGATTTTAGGTTCTTGAGATAATAATTGATATCATTCAGAATAAAAGATAATTCTGTAGTGAAAGTATCAAATTTTGATTTTCCAAAATCTTTGTTGATCGCCTCACACAGCATATTCTCATTAGAAATAATAAGATTTTTAAGTTTTTCAAGATACATTTTTCGAAAAGCAATGCTTTTGGTTTGCTGTGTTTTGAAAAAATCTCTTTGCTTCAGTAGAATACTCTCAATTTCCATCGGTGATTTTTTATAATATTAAACGTTCTTATTTTCAGGATCGTATAGGTTGAAAATTTATTAATAATAATTAAATATTGATTTAAATAAAATCAGTTTATATTATTTTTTAATTAATATAGTGATAAATATTGTAAAATTCATTGTTTGGTGATAAAAATATTGTAGTTTTATTTGTATAAAATTTGCGGATGAGAAAATTGCTCTATTTATTTCCTTTATTCTTTTGTTATTTCAGTTACGCACAATGTACAAATTGTGACATTCAAAATCCTACAGACCCTAACTATCATTTTCCGGATAATACAACGGTTTGTTTTACTTCGAATACTACATTCAATAATCCGACTTTTGGAACCAATTCTAAGATTTGTATTGCTTCAGGTGTGACCTTACAGTTTCAGAACAATATCAGTGGCGTTACAAATGCTTCGGTAAGTTTTGATGTTCACGGAACGCTTAATTTTAATCAGACAATAACAAGTGTTGCTGATCTTGATGTACATGTTTACAATACCGGGAATATAACTGTAGGAGGAGGAAATGGAAATCTGACAATGAACGGACAGATTAATAAAATTGTCAATGAAGGACTTATTGAGCTTGGTGTTTTACAATTAGGTGACAATACCTCCAATACGATTGATAATTTTGGAAACCTGAATATTAACGGAAACCTGAATATGAGCAATTCGGCAGTTACTTTTTTCAGAAACGAAGGAGGAGGGCTGATATTACTCAGTGGAAACTATGGAAATAGTGAACAAAGTGTCTATGTGAATTGTGGAACCATTATTTCTCAGAACGGATTTAATATCAACGGGGGGAAAATTATCAATACAGGATTTTTTACTGTGGGAGGAGATATTAATTTATCGGGAAGCAGCAGTGAAATTTACAATTTTGGACTTTTTACGTCCACAGGGAATATGAATAATGCGCCAGCTGATGCTGTGATTTATAATGAAGGAGAACTAGCGCTGAACCAGTATCAGGGAGGGAATGCTGCCATTCAGGGGCCTGCTTCATCCACCAAAAAAGGATATATCGTTTTGCAAAACCCTATTCAGGTGGGAAATGTTGTGATTGGCCCTAATCTCGATTTTAGAAGAACGACAGGTGTTTCTGATCCAGGTACAGTTTTCATGAACAGTACTCCAAGTTTTTTGGCTAATGTTACCTATGATTGTGCTTCTACCAACAGCTGTAGTGCGCCTTTGATTATCAATCCGGGATTTTGCCCTGCCATTAACGGAGATCTGCCTCCAATGGCAGTAGATGATACCTACACCATTGTTGCAGGAGGATCTTCTGCAGGAATTGTTCTGGATAACGACTTTGAAACGTATGGCGGAGCACAGGCAACTCTTTCCAACGTTATTTTATCTCAAATATCAACCTCAAACCCCAATATTTCATTGAATACAACTGACGGACATATTCTGGTAGCTCCTGGAACTCCTCCGGGAACATATACTTTGGTGTATCAGATCTGCCAGACCGCTTCTCCGTCAAATTGTGATACAGCAACGGTGACTGTTACGATTCAAGGGAACGTACCTTGTTATAAACCTGCAGTGACAACAGGAACCGTACTTTCATCAGATTTCGGAATTACTTCATTAAGCAGAGCAGATAAAGGCGGAAGCAACTGGCCGGGAGCAAGAAAAGGAGCGTGGGCTGTTTTAGAATCAAAGAATAAAGGTTTTGTACTTAACAGACTTACCGATGCTCAGGTAGCTGCTATCCCACAGGCAGACCTTAAAGAAGGAATGATTGTTTATAATACAACGCAGAATTGTCTGCAGGTTAATATTGATGGAACGTCTACAGGCTGGAAATGTTTCAATACCCAAACCTGTCCGGATTAACAAAAAACTGAATAGTTATGAAAAAAATAATCTTACTCATTATAATAACAGCTTCCGGTAGTTTTAATGCTCAGGTTGCTTTGGGGAAAACGACGTTAGAATCAGCTTCATCATCTATTGAGTTTGGAAATGAAAACCGAGGGCTTGTTCTTCCATGGGCGACAAACACTGCCAGCATTCAAAATGTGGTGAATGGTACACTGATATTTGATATCTCAGATATGAAGGTGAAAGTGTATCAGAACAACCTTTGGAAAGACCTTTCAGTGGATGCAACCGGTAGTGCTGATACCAGTCTTCAGGATAGTTTAACAGATCAGTCTGATGCAAAGGTTTCTGTAGGAACACCGTCATCTGTCTCTGGAATTCTGGTGTTGGAAGATACCAATAAAGCCATGATTTTACCAAAAGTAGCTTCTCCCCACCTCAATATTATCTCTCCTGCTGCCGGTATGATGGTTTATGATACCCAAAAAAAGCAACTGGCAGTTTTCAACGGAACAGTCTGGTCCTTTTGGGGAGAGTAGTTTACATGATATTCCTTACTGCTATTTTTACAGGGTGATAAAGAAGCAGACCAATTGCCGTAATAAGTGCCAGCCAGAATAATCCTGTGAAAATTTCCATGTTGGAAAGAAGGATAGACTGAGCCGTTATTTTAGCTTTAAAAGCTCCAGCTGTCATGGATAAAGAATCATTCACTGACAGTCTGGAAATATTAGCTCCGAAAATCTGGCTCCATTGATTGTAAAAAACAGGATTGGTATCTGTAAAATTAGCACTGAGAGTATCGGAATGTTTTAATGTTAAAAATAACATCAAATTCTGCATCAATGCATATCCGATAGCTGTTGTCCAGAAACGGGTTGTGGTTCCTAACGCTGTAGCATTGGAGACGTATTCTTCCGGAGTTCCTGAAATCAAAAAGAAAACAAGCGGCGTAAATAATAATCCCTGAGCTACTCCCTGCAGAAATAAAGGCGGACAGATGGTGGAAAGGGTAGTGTCAGGATAAAAAGTATAGGTAAACCAGGCACAATCTATGGCCAGTAACAGAAATCCGGTAAAGAAAACAATCCTTGAAGATATTCCACGGACCAGACAGATTCCTGATAATAGTATTCCCAAAAGAGTTCCTGCGACATTCCAGTACTGGATGTTCACAATATAATCCCAGGGCCATTTCCATACCATAGCCATAATGCTGTAGACGTTATTTAGCCCGGAACGGATCAGATAAAAAATAAAAAACAGAATCATTCCTGCAATCACATTTTTGGAGCTGAAAACTTCAAAATGGAACAGTGGTCTTTTAGAATTTCTTTGTTTAAGCATAAATAAACCTCCTGAAAGAAGGAATATAAAAAGACACATGATAATGGTGTCAGATTCAAACCACATCAATCTTTTACCATAAATAATAGCGTAACCGCCAGCCTGCAGACATACCCAAAGCAAAAACCAGCTGGTAATATCCAATTGGTATAAAGGTTTTTTAGGAAAGAATCTGTTTCTGTTGAATAATGCAATGCCAATGATCAGTACAAATACATGAAAATACACCATCATCAGAATCATATGCTGAAAATCGTAATCTTCAATACTTGATTTCAGCAGGGAAGTGGTAATGGTTCCTCCTGTCAGCATGATAGTATACATGAAGAGGTATGCTAAAACTTTGGCGTGTTTTGTTTTTAATTCAGCAATAATTAAAGGCAGAAAAATAGCTCCTTCCAGCAACCCGAAAATTCCTTCTAAAAACCGGATCACCAATATCACATGATAATCATGGGTAACTGATAAAACGTAAAGAATAATCACGGAAATGGAAGCCATCAGCAGCACATAATATTTGACGCTGAAATACGCCATAAATCTTTGTAAAACTAAAAGGGTAACCACAAATGTCCCGTACATCAAAATCATTAAATACTGGATGTCATCTGAATCTACATCCATAAAAGAAGAGGTGAAGGCGCTGTTTGAATGTAAAAGCGACAACAACATCAGGTGGGGAAACAATGCCAGTATAAGAAGAGGCAGTTTCAGCCATTGTGGTACCCATTTATGATAAACTGTATTGTGTTGCATAATTTTTATGGTGGACAAAAAGCAAAAAATCATTTTTCTGCTTTTTAATCTGAATGAAAAATGCGAAAAGACAAAGGGCAAAGGTGTAAATAAGTAAAAGGTAAAATGGCAAATATGCGTAAGAAAAAATTTGCAGATTCGCTATTTTGCGGTTTGCCTTTTCGCTAAAAAAAAAATTTAATTTGAAAATTTGAAAATGAGAGAATTTGAAAATTAAATTAAAACCGAATATTTTATACTCTAATACTCTAATACTCTAATACTCTAAAACCCTCCCACACTCAAACTCATATCTTCTTCGCACTCACCAGAACATTCATTCCGGAAAGCAGTTTTTCGTTGTCTTTATTATTATCTAGAATAATTTTCACAGGAAATCTCTGTTCAATTTTTACAAAATTTCCGGTTGCATTATCTGGTTTTACTAAGGAAAACTGAGATCCTGAAGCAGGGGAAACGGAAAGGATTTTTCCTTTAAACTCAACATCGGGATAAGCATCTGCAGTAATAATTACTTCCTGTCTCTGGTCAATCTGCCCCAGTTGCGTTTCCTTGTAATTAGCAATGATCCATTTTTCTTTGCTGACGATCTGTACCAAAGCCTGACCTTCCTTAATCAACTGTCCTTCCTGAATGGTCTTTTTTCCTACCCATCCGTCATAAGGAGCCGTTATTACCGTATAAGAAAGATACAGCTTAGCATTATTAAGACTTGCAGAACTCTGCTGGATCTGGCTTTTTACAGGAGCAACTTTGGTTTGTTGTTCGTTTGCTCCGGCTTTTACTGCGTTTTTCTGCTGTTCCAATGCCAGAAGATTGGCTTTTGACTGTTCATAAGAAGCTTTTACATTTTCAAATTCCTGCTCTGTAGCTGCATCTTCTGTCAAAAGGTTTTTATATCTTTTGTAATCCTGTTCTGTTCTCCAGATATCAATTTTTGCGGAAGCAATTTTAGCATCAATGATTTTAGTATCGCTTTCTTTAGTGTTTACGCCACTTTCAATAGTGCTTATGGTTGCTGTATTGGCATGAAGATTAGCTTCAGCTATGTGTACCTGGTTCACAAACTCTCGGTTGTCAATGACAATTAAAGTGTCACCTTTATGTACAAACTGATTTTCGTTAAAACGTATCGTTTTGATGAAACCTGATACCTTACTGGATACAGGCGTGATATATTGCTCGATCTGCGCATCATTCGTCGTCACATTTTTTCTCGAAAAAAGATAAAAGCTTACCATTCCTGTGATTCCACTGATAATAAGGATCCAGGCCAGTAAAGTAATGGACTTGTTGATTCTTTTTTCCTTTTGTGTCAATTGTTTCTGTGCCATAGTTTTTATAAGTTCCCAATCGTATATTGGAGTTGGTAATATTTAAGTTGTCTGTTAATTTTTACGGAAATAAGATTAGATTCAGCTTCCAGATACGTGTTGTCTGCATCTATCAGTTCAGTGATAAGGCTTAATTTATTGGCATATTTAGTTCTTACAATACGATAGTTTTCTTTAGCCTGATTAATCGCTTCCTCAGCAATTTTTACCTTCTGGTCTGTCTCTTCAAACTTTTTATACGCTTCATACACATTATGTCTTACATTTTCCTCGTTTTCTTCAATCTGCAGTTTGGCAAGATCAATATTTTCCCGTGCTTCCTGCATTCGGTATTTATTTTTGTACAGATTTTCGATAGGATAGGTAAGATTTACACCTACCATTCCCAAACGATACGCATAGGGTTCAGGAGGAAAAAACATCATATTCGGATATTTTAAAAAATATTCTCCGCCAGCGGTAATTTTAGGTAAATAATTTGCTTTGGTGATCTTTTGATCCAGTTCTTTAAGCGAAAGATTTTTGTGGGTGATTTCAACAGATTCATTTTGGTTTAAAGCTGTTTCTGTTAGTTCATCAACATAAGGAATTGCTGCGTTTTCCGAAATAAGATCTTCCGTATTTACATGCATTTCCTGATGTTCCGGAAGTGAAAGAATTGTTTTCAGTTTATGTTCTGCAATCTGAATATCATTATCCAGTTCCGTCCAGCTCATTTTATGGTTTGACAGCTGCAGTGAAGTTCTTAAGACTTCATTTACCGTTACAACACCATTAGCTTTCAAAGCTTTTACCTGCTTGATGTTTACAGAATCCTCTTTCATTTTATCATTAATAAGACTCTGTTGCTCTTTTAAATGATGGATCTGCAGAAAAGCTGTAATGATTGCCATTTTAAGCTGTCTCTCGTCCAGATGGGTTTTTAAGGCTGAAATCTCAGTGTCAATAGCCGCTTTCTTTTCCGTATTTTTTATTTTTCCGCCCATGTATACCGGGATAGAAGCAGATAATGTAAAGTCATACATGCCATTGATGGCATCATACTTTGTCGCTTTATTAAATACACCATCCTGATGCTGATATAAATTGGTTACCTGGGTATAGCTGGTATGAAATTCAATGTCCGGAAGCTTTTCCATTTTGAGATCTTTCTCTTTGGTAGCGGACATTTCCTGTTTCAGATGACTTATCTGTATGTTTTTGTTGTTTTTCAGCCCAATCTCTACTGCCTGCTGTAAGCCGAGGTGCTGATAATCTATCATCTGTGAATGTAAAAAGCTGCTCAATAATAAGCACAACGCTATGCACAGATACCGGCATGCGTTAAATATGATATTCATAAATTAATTAAAGGATTTTTGCTAAAATGATTTTGATTCAGCAAAGTTACGATGAGAAGCTACAGACCCTATTTGTGAAAACAGAAAAAGATTTGCTCATTTACGCCAATTTGGAAATTCTTCTTACCTTTATGGGATGAACAACAGCCATTTTAAAGAAGTAGAAGAAGATGATACCGAATTTTATGTTTATCATGTCCTTACCGGAAATGTAACCACGGAGATTCATTATCACAGTTCTGCACAGTTAGTCTATGCAGAAGGCGGTATTGTACATGTTTTTACAGATCAGAAACACTGGTATCTTCCTGCCAGATGTTTTATGTGGATTCCAGCCGGAACTCCCCACTATATTTTTTCTACCAGTCCAAAGGTTGATTTATATAACTTTTATTTTAAGAAAGAAGAAAATGAAAGTGGCTTTTTTGATGAAATTAATATTTATTCAGTAAATAATTTACTGCGGGAGATGATTTTGTATACTAAAGAATGGGATGGGAAAATCACAAAAAATGATACCTCTAAATACTTTTTCCTCAAAGCACTTAAAGGCGTTTTGCAGGAGAAAAAACACAAACACCTTGCCTTTCCCATACAACATCCGTTTCCTAAAGATGAAACCTTACTGAAGATTGCAAGATATATCCATGCTAACCTTGAGAAGCCCCTTACGATCGAATCTACCGCAAAAGAATTTGGAATGAGTACAAGAACCCTTTCCAGGAAATTTAAAGAGATTCTGGGCATGAATTACATTCGCTTTCTAAGAGCGTTGAGAATTACCCGCTCTCTTGAGCTGATGCTGGAAGGAAAATACAATATGTACGAAATTGCTATGATGGTAGGGTACAACAGCCTGTCGTCTTTCAGTAATATTTTCAAAAAGGTAATCGGTACTGCCCCTACGGAGTATCAGCATAAATTGAGAGGAGATAAGTAGTGAGTGGGAGGGTTTGAGGGTTTGAGAGTTTGAGAGTTTGAGAGTTTGAGAGTTTGAGGGTTTGAGATTCGGGTTACGGGGTACGGGGTATGTGGTACCGGGTTTTATAGTGTGGGATAGGTTTTCTTGCGTTCTTATGTGTAAGGTTGTTAAAAAGCTAATACAACGAGTAATAGTTGTTAAGATTTCCTACATTCCCCTTCCCTGAAGGGGTGGATTTTTGCACAGCAAAAAGACGGGGTAGTTCAATAAAAAAACCACCTCAATAAATTGAAGTGGTTTTGTATTGTGAGAAAATCTCAGTTGCTTAATTAAGCTTCTTCAGATTTAACTTCTTCTTTCTTAGCAGCAGGAGCAGCTACAACTGGAGCGTCAGATACGATATCAAACTCATAGTTGTACTCTACATTTCTGTGAAGTCTGATAAGAGCTGCGAATTTACCAGTTCTCTTGATAGTGTTACCAGGAATTTTGATATATTTTTTCTCTACAGAAACACCAGCTTTTTCTAAAGCAGCAGATAGATCAGCATTGTTGATAGATCCGAATAATTTGTCACCAGTACCTACTTTTGCAGGGATCGTGATAGAAGTTTTCTTCAATTGCTCAACTACAGCGTTAGCAGCAGCGATTAATTTAGCTTCTTCTTCTTTTCTAGCTTCTAATGTAGCTTCTAAAGCAGCTTTGTTTTTAGGGGTAGCTAAAAGAGCAATTCCTTGAGGAATTAAGAAGTTTCTAGCATAACCTGGCTTTACGTTTACTGTATCAAACTCAAGTCCTAAGTTTTCTACGTCTTTTTTTAGGATAATTTCCATTGTTGTTGTCCTTTTTAAGATTTTAGTTTTATATCTAAAATTAAGTTAGAATTAATGATGTATTCAGCAACAAAAGAAGAGGAGACCTCTTCTTTTATTTATTTTTTGTCTTATTTCAATAAGTCAGCTACGTATGGTAGTAAAGCAAGGTGTCTTGCTCTTTTGATAGCAGCAGAAACTTTTCTTTGGTATTTTAAAGAAGTTCCAGTGTATCTTCTTGGTAAAATTTTACCTTGCTCGTTTACAAATTGTAATAAGAAATCAGCATCTTTGTAATCAACGTGCTTAATTCCGTATTTTTTGAATCTACAATATTTCTTTTCAGATTTTGTATTGATATCAAGTGGAGTAAGGAATTTTACTTCTGATTCTCCTCCTGCTGAGGCTTGTTTAGCCATTTCATCTATTGCCATGTCTTGTCTTTTTTAAAAAATAAGGTTAATAATTAAGCTTTAGCTGCTTTTACTTTAGCTCTTCTTGTTACAGCGTACTCTACAGCGTGCTTGTCAAGTTTTGTAGTAAGGTAACGGATTACTCTTTCGTCACGCTTAAATGCTAATTCTAAATCAGCAACTACAGTACCTTCTCCTTTAAATTCGATTAAAGTATAGAACCCATTCTTTTTCAATTGAATTGGGTAAGCTAATTTTTTTAATCCCCAGTTTTCTTTAGCAACGATTTCGCAGTTCTTTTCTTTGATTAGATCTACATACTTGTTCACTGCTTCCTCTACCTGTGCCTCAGATAGAACGGGAGTTAAAATGAAAACAGTTTCGTAATTGTTCATAATGTTAAAAAATTTGTTAATTATTTCGAGGTGCAAAAGTAGAGAATATATTTCTTATATGCAAGGGGATTGGTGAAATAGTTAGCGTTTCCTTAGAATATTTATTCATCTTTGTTATTGATTCTTGGATTCAGTTTCATCTGTGGACCTGATTTCCGTTAGAAAATTTACCTTCAAAACATCATACAAAGAATGTCTGCTCACCAGGATAGATGCAATAGAAGATACCATTCCGGCAAGCATCAGGTGGAATATCAATGAATGTCTGTCCGTCATTTCCAGTACAATAATGGCCGAAGTAAACGGAGCTCTCGTGATACCGGTAAGAAAAGCGACCATTCCCGCCAGAATCACCACATTGGTTTCGTTAGGTGTTAAATGAATAATTCCTGAAATTACAGAACCTATACTTGCTCCCGCAGTAAGAGCCGGAGCAAAAATTCCACCAGCACCTCCTGAGGTAAAGGAAAGCGCAGGGCCAAGCATTCTGAGAATGGGAACGTACCAGTCTTCATGTTTATCTTTAGTAAAAAGGACGCGTTCCATGATTTCTTTTCCTGATCCCAGAACTTCTCTGTTGATGAAATAAGCGATGGAAGCAATAATTAAAGCACAAGCAATAAGAAAAACTACATTGGCTCTATCCGTTTTCAGTTTTTTCTTTTTCCAGCTATTGATTTTAAGCATGGTAACTGATAACTGGCTGGCAAGAATACCGGCAGTGGCAGCCACCAGTATAATCGGAAACATGACCATTAAAGAAACATCATTGGTTTTCGGATATCCCAGATATAAATAAGATCCTGCCAATGTTTGAGCGGTAAGACCTGCAATGATTACTGCTGTAAATAAAGCCGTTTTAAAGTAATTGATATGGGTTTTTGACAACTCTTCAACCGCAAAAACAATTCCTCCAAGCGGAGTATTAAATGCTGCCGCAAGACCAGCCGCTGCTCCCGTCATAATCATGTTTTTCTTGGAAATCTTTGGCCACCATTCCGGAAGGTATTCATTCACTTTTCTGAAAACTGAACCTGCAATCTGAATGGTAGGGCCTTCACGTCCTACTGCACCTCCTCCGATTACGAGGATCACGGAAGACAGTATTTTGAAAAAAATAATTTTAATACTTAACAGATTCCTGATTTTCCTATGTTCTTTCGGATTAGCCAGTTCTACAGCTGCCATCACTTGAGGAATACCGCTTCCCTTGGCATTGGGCGCAAATTCTTTCACCAGCCACCATGATAATACAAACCCTACGGGAGCAATAATGAAAATCATCCATGCATGCCAGTCGAAAATAAAATTCATGAGATGTTCACCCCATGCAAATACCTGTGCATACATTACAGCAAAAAAACCTGTAATTACAGATCCTATCCAAAAGGGAATAGCCTGAAGCAGGTTGTGTTTCAGCTGTTCATTCCGGATATTATCGAAGGAATTTTTGAGAGATCTTTTTATGAGGGCGAAAATTTTCAGCATTTGCAGGTTTTGAGGGATGAAATTACGGTAAAATTTTGGAAATTATGTTTCGTTTAAAAACTTTGAAATGATTTTAGCGTTTCCGTCCGTCAGTATTTTCAATGATAATCACCGAAATATTATCCTAAAGAAAGTTGATGTATATCTCGATAATGAGCTTTTCATTCAATTTCGTCAAACCAAAAAACTTTCTTTAATCCGGATCCAAATTATTATGATTGTTTCTGTTTAAATTTAATGCTTGTAAATGTAATGGCTAAAAAAGCGATTATAATGTAAAGTGATAATTGATTGATTGTTGATTTTGTTTTTAAATTAGTATTTTATTGGGTATTTAATAATTTTAATTAATACTGTTTGATGTTTTAAAACTTCAAAAGAATTGATTTGAAAAAAGAAAAACCTCCGAAATAACTCGAAGGTTTTTTTATTTGAAATCGGTAACAATTACTTATTACCCATTGCTTATTACTTATA
Organism: Chryseobacterium sp. KCF3-3; assembly: GCF_045865955.1. Lineage (NCBI taxonomy): Bacteria > Pseudomonadati > Bacteroidota > Flavobacteriia > Flavobacteriales > Weeksellaceae > Chryseobacterium > Chryseobacterium sp. KCF3-3. The sequence goes on along the minus strand of NZ_AP035792.1, from coordinate 4,872,961 downwards.
TTTCTGTGTTCAGATCCCAGTTTTCAAGGTAGTCGTGAACGTGCTTCAGCATCATTCCTCCCAGAGAACCGTCTACCACTCTGTGGTCATAAGAGTGAGACATGAACATTAAGTTTCTGATTGCGATTACATCTCCATCAGCTGTTTCAAGAACTGCAGGCTTCTTAACGATCGCTCCGATTGCTAAAATAGCTACCTGAGGCTGAGGAATGATCGGTGTTCCCATAAGGTTTCCGAAACTTCCTACGTTAGAAATTGTATAAGTTGCCCCTTGAGTATCTTCTGGTCTCAATTTCTTGTTTCTTGCTCTGTAAGCTAAGTCATTGATTGCTTTTGCAAGACCTGAAAGAGATAACTGATCTGCATTTTTGATAACAGGAACAATAAGGTTTCCGTCCGGAAGGGCAGTAGCCATACCGATATTGATGTTTTTCTTTTTAATGATGTTTTCACCATTTACAGAAACATTGATCATTGGGAAATCCTGGATTGCTTTCACTACAGCTTTTACGAAAATAGGCATGAAAGTCAGTTTTTCACCTTCACGTTTTTCGAATACTGCTTTGTTTTTATTTCTCCATTTTACAACATTGGTAACGTCTGTTTCAATGAATGAAGTAACGTGTGGAGCAATTTGTTTTGCTTTTACCATGTTTTCAGCGATGATCTTTCTCATTCTGTCCATTGGAATGATCTCATCACCTGCACTTACCGGAATGGTAGCTGCAGGAGCAGATACTGCCGGTTGTGGAGTAGAAGCTGCCTGTACCGGAGCCGCCTGCTGAGCTGGCTTGCTTCCTCTGTTAGCAACATACGCTAATATATCTTCTTTGGTAATTCTTCCTTCTAAACCGCTTCCTTTGATAGATTTCAGTTCAGTTTCAGAAATATTTTCCTGTTGTGCGATAGATTTTACGAGTGGAGATAAATAAAGGTCTCCTGAGAATTCTACGTTTGAAGCAGCTACTGTTTGTAGAGGCTCTTCAATCGCTTTTAAAGTTTCAGCATCCGGAGTCGCCGCAGGAGTTTCAGTTTTTACTTCTTCTGAAGCTGAACCTTCTCCTTCAATTTCTAAAATAGCAATGGCTTCACCTACTTTTGCAACTTCATCTTTTTGCTTTAAAATTTTTACAATTTTCCCCGAAACTGGTGTCGGTACGTCTGAATCTACTTTATCTGTTGCAATTTCTACTACGGAGTCATCCTCCTTTACGTTATCACCTTCATTGAATAACCAAGTGATAATTGTCGCTTCCATAACCCCTTCTCCCATGGATGGAAGCAATAATTTGTATTCTGCCATTTTTGATTTTTAGATTTTGACAAATATATAAAAAAAATCGGTTTTTTTAAGAAATATATAATCTTAGCTGAATTCGATATAAATATTTTCGCCTACATTCAGCCCAAACAGGCTTTTAGCACCGTTTTTCTTGCTTCCTTTGTAGATGGTAAGCTCCAATAACTGGCTATCATTGAAGATAGCAGCAGACTGTCCGTGGAATTCAGTCTCCCTTTTCCAGTCTGAAACGACCTCTGTATGGCTGGAAAATATTCTTGAAAGACTTAAATTTCTGAATTTTATGGTAAAACTGCTGTAGCCTTTACTGATGTTTTCAAAAAAATCTTTATTGATATTTGATATTATATTTCCGAAATTGTCAATATACGTCACTTCACCAATAATCATCCCTTCCGATTCATTATAAACCGCTCGTGGAAACATCAGCTGTTTTGCGGTGTTTATTTTCCTTCCTATGACTTCAGGAAGTCCGCCATTGGCAAGATGTACTGCTGCAGGAACAAAAATATCTGTAGAAGTGAAGTTGATAACGTCGTCAAAACGATTGTTCAGCGTAAGTTCGTAGATCGCTTCCGGTTTAATATCAAAAAATATAAGGCTTAAAAGGCCGTTATCTGCTGCCAGGAAATAAGATCCGTCTGCTTTATAGATGAGATTCTTTCTCGATTTGTTGTAAAAACTGTCTACGGAAAGAATGTGAATGCTTCCTTTAGGAAAATATTTATAGGCATTCCTTACAATATACGAAGTCTGTATAAGGTTGAATGCCTGGATATCGTGGGTTATATCAATAATATTAACCTCAGGGTTTAGAGACAGAATTTTGCCTTTCACAGCGGCAACTCTGTAATCTAAATTTCCGAAATCCGAAGTAAGGGTAATAATTGACATGAGCAATTTATAGAATAGTGTAGTATTGCAAAGTTATTTAAAATAAAAAGAAAGCCCGAAAGATTGTTGAAAAGAATTTGATATAAATTTGAAAAAAAGCTTTAATTTTAAAATCTAAAAATAAAAATACTGCATGTTTGAATTAACATATGATTTGGAAGATATCGATGCGAAAATCTTCTATGGAGTTAATAACCAATATTTCAACTTAATAAAATCAAGCTTTCCAACCATTAAAATTACAGGAAGAGATCATTTTATCTTTGCCATGGGAAATCAGGAAGCTTTAGACATACTGAAACAAAAACTGGATGATATTGTCAGTTTTATCTCCAAAAACAATTCAATAGGGCTGAAAGATGTTGAAAACATATTGAATATTAAAGACGAAAATGAGAAACAACTGGTATTCGATCAGGATATCATTGTAAAAGGAGTTAACGGAAAAGTAATTAAAGCTAAGACGACCAATCTTAAAAAGCTGGTAAAAGAGACGGAGAAAAAGGACATGGTTTTTGCCATTGGACCTGCAGGTACCGGAAAAACATATACCAGTGTGGCATTGGCGGCAAGAGCTTTGAGAGATAAAGAGGTGAAAAGAATTATCCTGACAAGGCCAGCTGTAGAAGCAGGGGAGAGTCTGGGATTCCTTCCTGGTGATCTTAAAGAAAAGCTTGATCCGTATTTACAACCTTTATATGATGCACTTCGTGATATGATTCCACATGAGAAACTGGAAGGTTTCATGGAGAAGAAAGTGATTGAAGTAGCACCATTGGCTTTCATGAGAGGGCGTACTTTGGATGATGCTTTTGTAATTCTTGATGAAGCACAGAACACCACTCATGCTCAGATGAAAATGTTCCTTACCAGAATGGGGATGAATGCCAAGTTCATTATCACAGGAGATCCGAGCCAGATTGACCTTCCGAAAAACCAGCAGTCCGGACTGAAAGAAGCGATGAGAATTTTAAATGGAGTAAAAGAAATCGGATTTGTACATCTTACAGAAGAAGATGTGGTAAGACACCCGGTGGTAAGAAAGATTATCCTGGCTTATAACGATGAGGAAAAAAGACTAAGAAACGACTAGTTCTGAATTTGTAAAAGTTTTCATTAACCTTTCATTAACCTTAAATTGGTTAGTTTAAATTTGTTAATTTGAAAAAAATAATTAGTTTTGCAGACCTTTAAATGTAAAAACTAATTAAACATGAAAAAACTTTTACTTGTTGCAGCGGTCGCTGCTATGGGAATTTGTGCCAACGCACAAGAATTTCGATTTGGTCCAAAAGCTGGTTTCGCAATGTCTACCATTAAACTAGACGATAAGCAAGATGATCTTGACGGAAGAAAAATGTCTCCTAAATATACCTTCTATATCGGTGGAATGGCTGAGTACAAATTCAATGATAACTTTGCTGTTCAGGGAGAGGTTTTGTATTCTCCACTTGGAGCTAAAGAAAAAATTGATGGAGTAAACGCTGGAGGGATGTATTTTGGGGAATCAACTAAAGTGACTTTCGGGACTCTTTTGGTTCCTGTTTCTGCAAAATACTTTATTACAGAAGGTTTCTCTGTAGCTGCAGGTCTTAACGTGGGAATTATCCTTACCGCTAAGCAGAAGACTGTCATCGGTTCAGATTTCCTTGATGTAGAAATGGAAGGTGAAGGCGGTGATGTAGATATCAAAAAAGATATCAAATCATTGAACCTTGCTCCGTTCTTAGGTGTTGAATATATGCTGGAAAACGGACTTTTCTTTGATGCAAGATACAGCTTAGGAGTGTCCAACCTATCTAATGACAACAGCGGAGGTTCTGTAAAGAACAGCTTTGCTCAGGTGGGTGTAGGTTTCAAATTCGGAGGAAACTAATTCTGAAATTTTAGTTATCAAATAATAATATAATGCAGGACAACATTTGTCCTGCTTTTCCTGTTATAGGTAGTTTATTCTGATGATAAAAATAATTAGTACTTTTGCACAGTAATTCAAAGCTACTAAAAAAATGAAAAAACTATTATTACTAGGTGCTTTTGCACTTTTAGGAGGTGCTGCTCAAGCGCAGGAAGGTTTTAAAATCGGTGGACATATTGGTGTTCCCGTATCAGATGCAAGTGATGTATCTTCGTTTACATTAGGAGTAGATGCAGCTTATATGTGGAATATTGCTAAAGGTCTTGACCTTGGGGTAACCACAGGATATTCTCATTTCTTCGGAAAAGATCACTTTGATGATTTCGGATTTGTTCCTGTAGCTGTTTCCGGGAAATATAGATTTAAAGGAGCTCCTATCTTTGTAGGATTAGACCTTGGATACGGTATTTCTACAAAAGATGGAGTAGATGGTGGTTTCTATGCACAGCCTAAATTTGGATATCAAATGTCTAAAGGGGAGTTGTACATCGGTTACCAATCTATCAGCAACAAGCGTGACCTACCAGGATGGGGAAGCTATAGCTGGAATGTAGGAGCTGTTAACCTTGGTTATAATTTCTTCTTGAAATAAGAAAAAGCAATTGCATATGAAAACTCCGGCCTTCGGCCGGAGTTTTTTGATTACTTATATATAGACTGTACGGATTTCTGATCAGGAATTTTTAATAGAGTGGATGTATATCGATTAGAAATAAGGAAAAACAGCTTTAAATAATAAACATTTGTTTAAATTTTAAGAGTTAATAACTTTAAAATTAATAGTTTAGGTTAATTGATTTTAGCATTTCCCCAGGATTGGTGGGGTTTTGCAAAAAATTGCAAAATTTAAAAAGTTAAATATATTTGTCTCTTGTTGAAAAAAAGTGATTTTTTTATTCATAATATTGTGAAAAACTTAATAAGTTCTCTTAACTAGGATTTATTTTTATAAAACTCTAAATTTTAACAATGATATTAATCACATTAACAAATTTTAATATTAGTGGGGACCACTGTAAATTTGCCCTCAGAAAGTATTAAAATTTTTTAAAATGAAAAAAATATTATTAGCGGGTGCTGTTGCACTTTTCGGTTTATCAAACGCTCAGATTGCTAAAGGAACTACATATTTATCAGGATCTGTTGGTTATTCTCAAGTAGAAACTAACAATGGAAACCTTAAAAAAGAAAACTTCAACGTATTACCTACAGTTGGATATTTCGTTAACACTAACTTAGCAATCGGATTAGGTGTAGGATACCAAACTGAAAAAACTACAGCTACTACGACTACTACTATCGGAAACGCTACAACTGTAAGCGAAAACGTAATTAAGCAACCAGCTTTCGTTGTTGCTCCATTCGTAAGAAAATACTGGACTTTATCTGAGAAGTTATACATCTTCGGACAGTTAGCAGTACCAATGCAGTTTGGAAAAACTGAAACTGAAAACAGCTCTGTAACTACAGCTGGAAACACTACAATTTCTAACTCTACTTCTACTGAAGCTAAATACACTCAAATCGGTGTAACTGTTAAACCAGGTTTAGATTATTTCTTAAACAAAAACTGGTCTATCGAAGCTACTATCGGTGAGTTCGGTTATAGCAACTACAAGCCAAAAGATGGTGATGCTACAAACAACTACAACTTCGGATTGAATTTATCTTCTGTAACTTTCGGAGTTAAATATGTATTTGCAAAATAATAAACAAAGCATATAGCAAGAAAGCCCTGAGAAACTCTTAGGGCTTTTTTTCTATATAAAACTAATATAATAATCATGAAAAAAATCGTATTGATGGGCGCTGTGGCGCTTTTCGGTTTGTCAAATGCACAGATTGCAAAAGGAACTTCTTATCTTTCAGGTCAGGTAGGATATTATCACAGTGAAAAGGACGAATTCAACACTCAAAGAAAGGATGATGTGATCAGAATCCTTCCTACAGCAGGGTATTTCGTTACTAATAATCTGGCTGTGGGACTTGGTATAGGCTATAAAAGTGCTGTTACAAAATACAAATTGGGCAATCCTGCCATCAGTAATGTATTTGAAGTTAAATATACAGATAATGCTTTTGTGGTAGCTCCATTCGTGAGAAAATACTGGACTTTATCTGATAAATTATACATCTTCGGACAGTTACAGGTTCCATTGGAGTTTGGTAAGGAAAAAATGAATGCAAACAGTAATATTAACGATGCGGATCCTTTGCTTACAGCTGCCTTGAATAAAGAAAATAACTATACTAATATTGGGGTGAATATCAAGCCAGGTCTGGACTATTTCCTGACTAAGAACTGGTCAATTGAAGCTACAATAGGAGAATTCGGGTACAATACTTACAAAAGAGATATTGACGGGGCAAAAAGAACTGATGATTACAAATTTGGGATCAGTTTAACTTCCGTGACTTTTGGAGTTAAATATGTATTTGCAAAATAAAGGATAAAATAGATATATTAGCCCTGAGATACCTATCTTAGGGCTTCTTTAATATAAAACTAATTAATAATAATCATGAAAAAAATCTTATTAGCATCAGCGATTGCTTTATTTGCAGGTTTAAATGCGCAGACTACATTCGGGGTAAAGGCTGGTTATGCCTTATCAAAACTGAATTCCAATGAAAATGATTTTGAAATGGGAGGAATAGAAGGAGGTTTTAAATCCAAATCAGGCTTTTATATCGGAGGTTTGGTTGAGCATAAATTCAACAACAAATTTGCCATTCAGGGAGAGGTAGAATATGCTAACCTTGGAGGAAAAGCAGAGGTTTCAATGCCTGGTATTACCGTTACTGAAAAGATGAATCTTAACAGAATCGTAATTCCTGTATCCGCAAGATATTATGCAACTCCTGAATTGGGTATTTATGCAGGTCCATACGTAAGTTTTAAGACCAATAATAAAGTGAAATTCGAAATGAGCGGCCCAAATGCAGGTATGGCAGATCCTTCGGGGATCAGAGAAGGTGAGCGTTATGTAGAAAGATTCCTGAATGATAGTTTAAAATCTACAGATTTTGGTTTGTTCCTGGGAGCTGATTATAATCTATACAAAGGGTTATTCGTGGATGCCCGTTACAGTTTTGGTCTTACCAATATGATTAAAAATCCTGTAGATGGAGAAAAACTGAAAATGAATTTCTTCCAGTTAGGAATGGGGTACAAGTTTAAATAAGTTCATATTCAAGAAATAGAATTTAGGAGAGTTTGAGAGTCATATAAATGTCTTGAATCAACTTTAGATCTGACACTTTATATAAAACCATTCTTGTTCGATAAAATTTAAATAGAATTAACAGGTCGCTCCTCCAGAGCTTTATTTTACGGCGATCTCATTTTTTCTACTAACAGTTGATCCCGATGGGATCAAATCCAGCTCCAATAGGAGCTGACTGTTAATAGGACGTATTTATTTTAAAATTAGAGCTCCGGAGGAGCGACCTGTTAATTCATGCCGTAAATATTGATATTTCCAATGTATTTATACTTTTTATCGGACAGTAATAATACAAGAGGCTGCCCAAACTTTTTGGGCAGCCTCTTGTATAAATGATTTTGTCTTTCTTATTTTCCGAACATTCCACCCATTCCAGGCATATTTGGCATTTTGCTCATCATCTGCATCATTTGCTTTCCTTGAGGTCCTTGCATCATCTTCATCATTTTACCCATTTGATCGAACTGTTTCATCAATTGATTCACGTCTTCGATTTTTCTTCCTGCACCTTTAGCAATTCTACCTTTTCTCTGTGTATTGATGATAGAAGGTCTTCTTCTTTCTTCAGGAGTCATAGAGTAAATAATAGCTTCAATATGCTTAAACGCATCATCACTGATTTCTACGTCTTTAATCGCTTTTCCAACTCCAGGAATCATTCCCATCAAATCCTTCATGTTACCCATCTTCTTGATTTGATTGATCTGCTTAAGGAAATCGTCAAAACCGAATTCGTTTTTAGCAATTTTTTTGTGAAGTTTTTTAGCTTCTTCTTCGTCAAACTGCTCCTGAGCTCTTTCTACTAAGGAAACAACGTCTCCCATTCCCAGGATTCTGTCTGCCATCCTTTCCGGGTAGAAAAGATCTAAAGCTTCCATTTTTTCTCCTGTAGAGATAAATTTGATTGGCTTTTCAACAACAGAACGGATTGTCAGTGCAGCACCACCTCTTGTATCACCATCTAATTTCGTTAAAACAACTCCGTCAAAGTTCAAAGCATCGTTGAATGCTTTTGCTGTATTCACAGCATCCTGACCCGTCATAGAGTCTACTACGAATAGCGTTTCATTAGGTTTAATGAAGTAATGAACAGATTTAATCTCGTTCATCATCTGCTCATCAATAGCCAAACGACCTGCCGTATCCACAATCACCACATCATGACCGTTTGATTTTGCAAAGTTGATTGCGTTTTCAGCAATGGTAGAAGGATTTGTAGAACCTTCTTCTGTGAAAACAGGAACATTAATCTGTCCTCCTAATACCTTCAACTGGTCAATTGCTGCAGGACGGTAAACGTCACATGCTACCAATAAAGGTTTTTTATTTCTTTTTGTCTGTAAATAATTAGCAAGCTTTCCTGAGAAAGTCGTCTTACCAGATCCCTGAAGACCTGCAATAAGGATTATAGTTGGTTTTCCCGAAAGATTAATTCCTTCCTGAGAACCTCCCATCAGGTCTACCAATTCATCATGAACAATTTTCGTCATCAACTGTCCCGGCGTAAGGGAAGTAAGAACGTTTTCTCCTAATGCTTTATCCTGAACTCTTTTTGTAAGATCTTTGGCAACTTTATAGTTAACGTCGGCATCCACCAATGCTCTACGGATCTCCTTTACGGTTTCCGCAACATTGATTTCGGTAATTTTTCCTCTACCGGAAATATTGTGTAATGCCTTGTCTAATTTATCCTGTAAACTATTAAACATATTTATTGTAAATTATAGGTTTGCAAAAATAAGGAATTTTTAGCATATCTAAAGTTTTTCAAGGGGTAATATTATATATATATACGTAATATTATTATAGACAAGAAAAATGATAAATATCAAATCATGGTATAATCCGATAGAAAAAGTCTATTTTTGCGATCAATTAAAATATAGAATGAAAATCAATCCCAATATTCTTGTTGTCATTTTATTCTTTCTGACTTTCCTGGTGCATTTTTCCCTTTGGAAATTTGTTTTTCACCTGGATGAAATTGTGATCATTAAATTTTACCTTTTTCTAAGTGTCATGTTTATGATGATGATCACTCTTATTATCTTAATCAATAGAGTAGCACCGGAATTTTTAGGATTGTCTGTTATTGGTTTGATCCTTTTAAAATTTGGTTTGATGTACTTAATCAGAAAAAAACTGAACTTTGAAGTGATTCCTGGCTATAAATTTCATTTTATTATGCCCTATTTTGTCCTGACAGCCCTGCTTACATACTATGCCATCAAGCTGATTAATCATGATAAAAAACAGTAAAATAATTTATTGAAACTAGAAAAAATATCATATTTTTGCACAACGAAAAAAACCTATCAATGTTTAAGAAATTCGCAGTTTTATTCTACAGTATTTTTGTATTAAACTTAGTGTCTGCACAGCACGGTGAGGCTACTGCTGGCGCAGCTCCTGCTCAAGAGCTTTCAGAGAAAGACAAAGTAAGCAAAGAAAACAAAGAGTTCATCGATCATCACTTATTAGATGCACATGATTTCACATTGATGGTTGATAAAGAAGGTCACCACATCGGTTTCCCTCTTCCTGTTATTATCTATGATAACGGTTTCCACTCTTTCATGAGTAACAAAGAAGGGTTCATGCACGGAGAGCCTACTGAAGTAGACGGTTCTTTTTATGTATTGCACCATGAGAAAATCTACAAGACTGATGCAGCTGGAACTTTAACACTTGGTGAAGACGGTCATCCAACTAACGTGAAGCCTTTAGATCTTTCTATTACAAAAAGTGTATTGATCATTTTATTAGTGTCAATCTTTATGTTTGTATTATTTGTTGGAATGGCTAAATCTTATAAGAAGTCAGCAATTCCTACAGGTGTAGCAAGATTCTTAGAGCCACTAATCATCTTTGTAAGAGACGAAGTTGCTATTCCTAATATCGGACACAAGTATAAGAGATTCATGGGTTATTTATTAACCGTGTTCTTCTTTATTCTTTTCCTTAACGTTCTTGGATTAATGCCTTTCGGAATCAATGTTACAGGTAATATTACAATGACATTCTTCCTGGCTATCCTTACGTATTTGATTACAACATTCTCAGCGAACAAAGATTACTGGAAGCACATCTTCTGGATGCCAGGAGTACCGGTTCCAATGAAACTGATCATGCTTCCTATCGAATTATTAGGAACAATCACTAAGCCATTCGCATTGATGATCCGACTTTTTGCAAACATGACTGCAGGACACATCGTAGTAATGAGTTTGATCGGATTGATCTATGTATTCAAGAATTTCATCGCAGGTGTTGCATTCCCATTCTTAACATTAGTAATTTATTTACTGGAAGTATTGGTAGCATTCCTACAGGCTTATATCTTTACAATGTTATCAGCACTGTTTATCGGAATGGCAGTAGAAGAGCACGAGCACGAACATCATGCAGCTCACTAATTGTGAAATTATAAATTAAAGTAAAACAAATTTTTTAAAATTATATATTATGGAAATCCCTAAAATTGTAGGTGCTGGTATCGTAGTACTAGGTGTAGGTATCGGTCTTGGTAAAATCGGAGCTGCTGCTCTTGAAGCTATCGCTAGACAACCTGAGCAATCTGGAAAAATCCAAACAGCTATGCTTATCGCAGCTGCACTTGTAGAAGGTGTTGCGTTTGCTGCTCTATTCGCAGTAAACTAATTAAATTCAAACCATTATCTGTGACGGTTGGTTACAGGTAATGGTTCTTTAAAAAAAGTAATAATTATTTATACATTTATATAATGGAATTAATTCATCAGTTTTCATCAGGGTTATTTATTATCCAGTCTGTAATTTTTCTAGCATTATTATTTTTGTTAGGTAAATTCGCTTGGAAACCTATTTTAACGTCTATCAATGACAGAGAAACATCTATTGTTGACGCTCTTAATCAAGCTAAATTAGCTAGAAAAGAAATGGAAACTTTAAAAGAGGATAACGAAAGAATCATTCGTGAAGCTAAAATCGAAAGAGATGCTATCCTTAAAGAAGCCAGAGAAATTAAAGACAGAATCGTAGGAGAAGCTAAAGATGTTGCTAAAGCTGAAGGAGACAAAATGATCGAAGCTGCTAAACAGACTATCAATGCTGAGAAAAATGCTGCAATGGCAGACATCAAAACTCAAATTGGTACTTTATCTGTAAACATTGCCGAGTCTATCTTGAAGCAAAAGCTAGACAACAGCGAAGCTCAAAACGAATTAGTTCAAAATTATTTAAACAAATCAAACCTTAACTAAGAATGCTTACATCTAAAGTAGCTAAAAGATACGCACAAGGTTTACTTGACTTCACCAACGAATCAGGTCAAACGGCTACTGTATTTTCTGAAATGAAAGATGTAGTAAAGATCATGAAAGAGTCTGCGGACTTAAATAAATTTTTCATGACTCCTTACATCGATTCTAAAAAGAAAATAGAAGTAGCAAACGAAATTTTCAAAGGTTTATCTGTCTCTTCTCAGAACCTGATCAGATTGGTTATTAAGCACGGACGTGAAAACCAATTGAAAAATATCGCTCAGGAATTCATCAATAAAGTTGAAGACCTTAGTGGTGTACAGAGAGTAACACTTACAACAGCAACTCCGCTTTCAAAAGAAAACCTTGATCAGATTTTAAGATCCACCAATCTTGTAAATGCTGATTCAAACTTTGATCTGAAAGTAAATGTGAAGCCTGAAATTCTTGGAGGATATGTTCTAAGAGTAGGTGACCAGCAGGTAGATGCGTCTGTGAAGACAAAATTGAACCAAGTTAAAAAAGATTTCCAATTAAATTAAGAAAAACAACCATACAATGGCAGAAATAAATCCGGCAGAAGTATCTGCGATCTTAAAACAGCAATTGGCCAACTTCGATACTCAATCAAACGTTGAGGAAGTAGGTACAGTTTTAACCATCGGTGATGGTATTGCTCGTGTATACGGGTTAGAAAACGTACAATACGGAGAGTTGGTGAAATTTTCTAGTGATGTAGAAGGTATTGTACTTAACCTTGAAGAAGACAACGTGGGTGTTGCTCTACTTGGTGAAAGTAAATTAGTAAAAGAAGGTGATACAGTAAGAAGAACAAACAGAATCTCTTCTATCAAAGTAGGAGAAGGTATGTTAGGAAGAGTAGTAGATACTCTTGGTAACCCAATCGATGGTAAAGGTCCTATTACTGGGGATTTATACGAAATGCCATTGGAAAGAAAGGCTCCTGGAGTTATCTTCAGACAGCCGGTAACTGAGCCTTTACAGTCTGGTATCGTGGCAATTGATGCGATGATCCCTGTAGGAAGAGGTCAGAGAGAGCTTATCATTGGTGACAGACAAACAGGTAAAACTACTGTTGCTATCGATACGATCATCAACCAAAAAGAATTCTTTGATGCTGGTAAACCAGTATATTGTATATATGTTGCTATCGGTCAGAAAGCTTCTACTGTAGCACAAATCGTTAAAACTCTTTCTGATAAAGGAGCTTTAGCTTATACGGTAATCGTTGCAGCTAACGCATCAGATCCAGTTCCAATGCAGGTATATTCTGCAATGGCAGGAGCTTCTATCGGTGAGTTCTTCAGAGACACTGGTAGACCAGCACTTATCGTTTATGATGATTTATCTAAACAAGCTGTTGCTTACCGTGAGCTTTCTCTACTATTGAGAAGACCACCGGGCCGTGAAGCTTATCCTGGAGACGTTTTCTACCTTCACTCAAGACTATTGGAAAGAGCTGCAAAAGTAATCGCTGATGACGAAATTGCTAAGCAAATGAACGATTTGCCAGAGTCTCTTAAGCCAATCGTAAAAGGTGGTGGTTCATTAACTGCCCTTCCAATTATCGAAACTCAGGCTGGTGACGTTTCAGCATATATCCCTACAAACGTAATCTCTATTACAGACGGACAGATCTTCTTGGAGTCTGATCTATTCAACTCAGGGGTTCGTCCTGCAATCAACGTAGGTATCTCTGTATCAAGGGTAGGAGGTAACGCTCAGATCAAATCAATGAAGAAAGTATCTGGTACATTGAAGCTTGACCAGGCTCAATATAAAGAACTAGAAGCGTTTGCTAAATTCGGTTCTGACCTTGACGCTTCTACTTTAGCAGTTATTTCTAAAGGAGAAAGAAACGTAGAAATCCTTAAGCAGCCGGTAAATGCACCACTTCCTGTAGAAAGTCAGGTAGCGATCGTATACGCTGGAACAGAAAACTTAATGAGAAACGTTCCTTTGAACAAGATTAAAGAATTCCAACACGAATATATCGAGTTCCTTAAGTCTAAGCACCCTGATACAATGGCTGCTATTAAGTCTGGAAAAATCGATAACGATATTACAGGTGTTCTTAAGCAGGCAGCTAACGATTTAGCTTCTAAATACAACTAAAAAATTCAATGTTTAAGGTTTGAAATATAGTGTTTTAAACCTTAAACTTTAGACCTTAAACTTTGAACCCAAATTAATGGCAAACTTAAAAGAAATACGAGGCAGAATTACGTCAATTTCATCTACGATGCAGATTACACGTGCTATGAAGATGGTTTCCGCAGCGAAACTTAAAAAAGCACAGGACGCAATCGTAATGTTAAGACCTTATTCTGAAAAATTACAGGAGCTTATCCAGAATGTAAATTCTAGCTCTGATCCTGATCAGATTTCTGTATATGCTCAGAAAAGAGAGGTTAAAAGAGTACTATTCATCGCTGTTACTTCAAACAGAGGTCTTGCGGGAGCTTTTAACTCTTCTATCGTAAAAGAGCTTAACCTTCAGTCTCAGAATAATTCTCAATATGAGATTGAAATTCTACCTGTAGGTAAAAAAGCATTTGATGCTGTAAGAAGAAACCGTACGGTATATGCTAATGGAAGTTCTGTATATGATAATCTGAACTTTGATGCTGTTGCTCATATCACTGAAGGGGTAATGACAAGCTTCAGAGAAGGTAAATTTGACGAAGTTTATGTTATCTATAACAAATTCGTTAATGCTGCTACTCAGGAAGTAACTACAGAAAAACTTCTTCCTATCTCAATGCCGGAAAACACTGAGCCACAGGTTGAAACAGATTATATCTTTGAACCTAACAGAACTGAGATTCTTGATAATTTGATTCCAAAGTCTATCAAAACTCAGGTTTTCAAAGCCATCTTAGATTCAGTAGCATCTGAGCACGGAGCGAGAATGACTGCAATGCACAAAGCAACAGACAACGCTCAAGCTTTAAAGAACGATCTAGTGATCTTCTATAACAAAGCAAGACAGGCTGCAATTACCAACGAAATCCTGGAAATTGTTTCCGGAGCAGAAGCTTTGAAAAATTCGTAAAGAATTATTTTACATACAAATTAAAGCACCGAAATTTTCGGTGCTTTTTGTTTTCATAAGGTTAAAACCGCTTTCTAGTACTCAAAAATCTTTATTTTCCTGAAAAATGAACACGTAGCCCAAATATTTTTTTAATTTAAAATTAGTCGTGTTATATCAAGCCATATTTTCTTAAGAAAATTCCTTCATTGAAATAATCAATCCCGGATTCAGGCAGGTTATTTTTATTTTACATATCTTTGTAGCTAATAAAATTTATACAACCTCTAAATGGACTCGGACATAGTCAGGCTTTTGCTGGCCTTATTTCTTGTTTTACTAAATGGCTTCTTCGTAGCCGCAGAATTTTCAATTGTTAAAGTTCGTTATTCACAAATTCAGTTAAAAGCCGCAGAAGGAAACTCTATGGCTAAGCAGGCAGAACATATCATCAAACATCTTGATGAATATCTTTCCGCTACACAATTAGGAATTACATTGGCA
Organism: Chryseobacterium sp. KCF3-3; assembly: GCF_045865955.1. Taxonomy (NCBI): domain Bacteria; kingdom Pseudomonadati; phylum Bacteroidota; class Flavobacteriia; order Flavobacteriales; family Weeksellaceae; genus Chryseobacterium; species Chryseobacterium sp. KCF3-3. Next base: position 4,857,822 of record NZ_AP035792.1, on the reverse strand, counting down.
TCCCTTGCCCTTGGTTGGGTAGGAGAAAGCGCCCTGCATCATATTGTTGAAAATATTTTTACGTCTTTGAGCATTAATTTGACTCAGACAACCATTACTACCATTTCAGTAGTGACAAGTTTTGTATTGATTACCATCATGCATATTGTATTTGGTGAGCTTATTCCAAAATCAATCGCTATCAGAAAATCTGAGGCAACTACAATGGCAACTGCGGTTCCGTTGAGAGTTTTCTATACGATTTTTAAACCGTTTATCTGGTTGATGAACTCCATGTCAAATGGTTTCTTAAGACTTGTAAAAATTCACCCTGCTTCCGAACAGGAAATTCACTCTACAGAAGAACTTCAGCTTTTGGTAAAACAAAGTGCAGACAGTGGTGAGATTGAAGAAGAAAACTATGAGATCATTAAAAATGCATTTGATTTTACAGATCACTCTGCCAAGCAGATCATGGTTCCAAGACAGAATATTACTTCCATAGACTTTGAGGAAGATGTTAATGATATTATCAACAAGATCATGGATAGCGGTTACTCGCGTATTCCTGTTTATATTGATTCCATTGATAATGTGATCGGAATTTTCTACACAAAAGAAATCATAAGAGAATTTGTGAAGAGAAAAGGAAATCTGGATCATGAAGATCTTAAAGACTTAATGCGTGATGCCTTCTTCGTGGTGGAAAGCAAAAAAGTTTCAGACTTACTGAAGACTTTCCAGCTTAAAAAGCAACATATCGCCATTGTTATTGATGAATTTGGTGGAACTGAAGGTATTATTACATTAGAAGATATTCTCGAAGAGCTTGTAGGAGAAATTCAGGATGAAGAAGATGATGAAGAAAAAATCGTTGATAAAATAGCAGACAATACCTATTGGGTACAGGCCACTCAGCCTTTGGACGAAATCAACGAATTCCTTCCTAAAAAACTTCCTCTTTCCGAAGAAAGCGAGTACAACTCACTAGCAGGATTCATTCTTTATGAACTGGAAGAAATCCCTGAAGAAAACCAGGAGTTTGATCTTGAAGATTATCACTTTAAAATTCTTAAAATGAACAACAAGAGTGTTGAACTTGTGGAACTAATTTATCAGGAACCTAATGCTATAGATCATCTGGCAGACAAAATAGGAGAAGTTTAAAAACATGAGAATGAATTTTTATAACAGCATAAAAGATTACGAGAATCCGAAACGTCAGTACGAAGAAGAAGTTCTCGTTTTAGATGATACGGATGAAGTTTATAAACTGGTATTGCATAACGATGATATTCATACATTTGATTACGTCATAGACTGTCTGATCGAAATTTGTAAGCATACCCTGGAACAAGCTGAGCAATGCACAATTCTGGTTCATTACAAAGGCAAGTGTACCGTAAAAACAGGCTCAATGGATGTTTTGAAGCCTATGCATGAAAAATTAATTTCGCGTGAATTAACAAGCGAAATCGTATAAAAATAAAATCCGACAAATTAATTGTCGGATTTTTTTATTAAATCAAGAGAGTAAATTTGAGTAATAACAATAAATCATAAAGACTGGCAGCTTTCCCGAAAATATTTTAATTTTTAAATGCTTTAATCTTTTAATTTCTCAATACACTTACATTGCCATATTTTATCTAAAATAGTATATTTGTACCAACTATAAAGAAACAAAAAAACAATGCTTGTAATAGGAATTGCCGGTGGTACAGGATCCGGCAAAACTACAGTTGTTGATAAGATACTTCAGCAGCTTGATATTGAGGGAATGAATATCCTCTCTCAGGATAATTATTATCACGACAACCAGGGTCTTACACTGACGGAAAGAGAAGCTCTAAACTACGACCATCCGAAATCCATAGACTTTGACTTACTGATAAAACATGTAAAAGCTTTAAAAAACAATGAGTCTATTGAACAGCCGATTTATAGCTTTGTTACCCATTCCCGAACAGGAGATCATGTCACTGTAGAACCTAAAAACGTATTGGTGGTAGAAGGAATTCTTGTTTTAACCAACAAAGAATTGCTGAAAGAATTTGATTTGAAAGTATTTGTTCATGCAGATTCTGACGAAAGGCTTATCAGGAGGATCAGAAGAGATACTCAGGAAAGAGGAAGAGATCTGAGCGAAGTATTACACCGTTATCAGACCACATTGAAACCAATGCACCAGGAATTCATTGAGCCGTCTAAAAATGATGCGGATCTTATTATCCCCAATATGAAGCAGAATTCCGTAGCGATTGATTTTTTAACTACCGTTATTAAAAATTCGTTGAAAAAACATTAAAAAATGGAAGAAAACAACCTTATCAAAGACATTCAGCCGAAATCTGAAACATTCAAACTTATCCAGAAATATGTTTTGAATAAGTATACCATTACGATCTGTCTGTTTTTGGTATGGATGATTTTTTTCGATAAAACCTCATTTCTTGTTATTAATGAACTGAATGGTGAGATTCATAAATATGAAGATCAGCTGGATTATTATAAAAAAGAATACGAGAAAAATGATGCTTTTTATAAAAAACTGATGAATAACAAGTCAGAAAAAGAAAAGTACGCAAGAGAAAATTATTTTATGAAAAAACCGAATGAAGAGATCTTTATTCTGGTAGTAGACAGCACAAAAGTGGCTAAAAAGTAATAAAAGTTGAATAGAATGACGTTAATGATGAAATGAATTTTTAAAATTCACTTGCGAAGCAGAATTCACCATTGACCATTCACAAATAAAAAAAACTAATGTCAAATACAGATATACTTTCAAACTGGGAAAATCTAGTCAAAAAACAGCTTAAAACAGAAGATATTTACCCTGTTTTAGAGAAACAAAATCTGGAAGGAATAGAGGTGAAGCCTTTTTATACAGAGGTTCAGAAACCTTTGGTAAACCTGCCAAGAGTTGAAGAAAGCACCCATTTGGTAGCTAGATACCATGAAAGTCTGGAAGAAGAAGTATTTGCATTTATGCTGGATCAGAATGTAGAAAACCTTGATCAGAAAACTCTTTTTGTGAATAATAAAGATCTTGCGGGACACATCAGTCCTAAAGAAGAAGATCAATATTTTTCATTAATTGATGTCTTTAATGAAAAAGAAGGAACTATTGATGATCAGCTGGTAAAAGAATTGCTGTCTAAAGATTTTAAAAGAAATATCTGTGTAGATATTTCACTCCATCAGAATGCTGGAGCTGCTATCTATCAACAGCTTGGAATTGCTCTTGCAAAAACTAAGGAATTGGTGGAAGCTTATGGTGCTGAAGTTTTAAGTAAACTGATCTTCAGAATAGCTGTAGGAGGAAGTTATTTCTTTGAAATGGCCAAACTGAGAGCTTTTAAAATTGTTTTTAATCAGCTTTCCAAAGAATACGGACTGGACGAAGTTCCTTACATCTTTGCCGAAACTTCACTGCGAAATAAAGCGGTTGCTGACAACGAAAATAACCTTATCCGTTCTACACTGGAGCTAGCTTCTGCCATGATTGGTGGGGCAGATGCCGTTTTCTCTAACAATTATCTTGTTGACAGAAGTACAGATAACTCGGAAGAGATCTCTTTCAAACAACAGATCGTTCTGGCTTACGAAAGTATTATCAATGTATTTGAAGATGCTTCTAACGGAAGTTACTATGTGGAAGATATTACCCAGCAGTTTGCTGAAAAAGCATGGGATTTATTTGTTGAGATTGAAGAAGCTGGAGGATATTTAGAACTGTTGAAACAAGGGGTTGTTCAGAAAAAAATCTATGCTCATGCTATTGAAGAGCAGCAATGGATTGAAGAAGGGAAAATAAAGCTGATCGGAGTGAATTTATACCCTAAATTAGACGTTAAAAAGTCTATCGGAGATCTTTACAGCGAAAAAGAAATAAAAGCCGTTCGTTGGGCTGAAATGTTTGAATAAGTTGTATTGTTCCCACAGATTTCTCAGATGACACAGATTTTTACAGGTAAACTGTAGAAAATAAATTATACACAAATGAATGAAAATGAGATAAGTTTTTATATCAGAAAATCTATTTTTTCGGTATATAATGAGCTTGGACCAGGTTTATTGGAAAAGGTTTATGAGAAAGTTTTGGCTTATGAACTGGAGAATAATGGATTAAAAGTGAGAACTCAAGTTCCGATGAAGATTAAATTCAGGGATATCACTATTGATTCTAGCTTTGTTGCTGATATAATTGTTGAAGATAAAATTATCATAGAAGTGAAGGCTGTAACGGAAATAGCAAATATTCATCATCAGCAGTTATTAACCTATCTAAAGCTAACAGGATTGAAATTAGGTATTCTGGTTAACTTTAATACTGATTATATTAGCAAAAGTATTTTTCGGAAAATAAGAGGGAATTTAGATTAGCTTTCTAAAGATAACCACAGATGACGCAGATTTTCGCAGATGATTGCGCATATTTTTTAGTTGATAAGAAAAACAGAAATAATTTATATGGTGAAATACAGAAAAAACATAAACATCTGTGAAAATCCGTGTCATCTGTTGTTAAGAATAAATTTCCTGAATTTAAACATTTTGATTATAAAATGTTAGAATAATAAAAAAAGAAATATATCAGCATTTGAATGCAAAAAATAAAACATAAACCTCTGTGAAAATCCGTGTCATCTGTGGTTAAGAATAAATTTCCTGAATTTAAACATTTTGATTATAAAATGTTAGAATAATAAAAAAGAAATATATCAGCATTTGAATGCAAAAAAATAAAACATAAACATCTGTGAAAATCTGCGTCATCTGTGGTTAAATTAATAAACAAAGAAATTCAAAACTATATCAATGCAAATCTGAATACGGATTTACATACATTATTATTGAAAAAATCTCCGTTTCCAGAGGTTTCCATGCATGAAATTGTTCAGCAGATCAAAGGAAAGCTGGTTGCAGAGAGAAAGTTTCCGTTTCTCTTAAAAGAAGGCATTCTTTTCCCGCCACAGCTTAACCTTGAACAGTCTTCTTCAGAAAAAACGGCTCTATATAAATCAGGATTTCTAAAAGGAAATAAATTCATTGACCTGACAAGCGGTTTTGGTATTGATGCCTTTTATCTGTCTCAAAATTTTGATAATATCACTTTAGTAGAACAGAATACTGAACTTTTAAAGATTGTTGAAAATAACTGGGGTATTTTAGGTCGCAAAGCGAAATTTATCAATCTTAAGCTTGAAGATTTTCTGAATGAAAATCAGGAACATTTTGATGTTATTTATCTTGATCCGGCCAGAAGAGACGAGCAAAAAAACAAAGTTTTTCTTTTGGAAGATCTGTCTCCTGATATTCTTGAGATTCAGGAAAAGCTACGCTCTATCTCCAATCAGGTAGTGATTAAACTTTCTCCGTTGATTGATCTTAAATACCTTGTTTCAGTATTGCCGGGTATTTCCAGGATTGATATTATCGCTCTGAAAAATGATGTGAAAGAAGTTGTCGTATTTCTTTCCAACGAAAATACGGATAAAATCATCAGTAATTGTGTGAACCTTGAAAGCAAAGAATCTGTCTTTAGCTTTACATTTGGGGAAGAAGAAACTGCCCAATCCGAATATTCTGAACCTGAAAGATACATTTACATCCCCAATCATTCCATTTTGAAGGCTGGAGTCTTTAATTTGATATCCCAGAAATTTGGATTAAAAAAGCTTCACCCCAATAGCCATCTTTATACTTCCCGCGAAAGGATTGAAGACTTCCCCGGAAGAATTTTAGAAATGGAAACTGTTGATTCTAAAAGTATTAAAAAGAAAGGTCAGTTTAATATTATTACAAAAAACTACCCTCTAAAACCTGAAGAAATCAAAAAGAAATATGGTTTAAAGGACGGAGGAGACCAGTATCTTATTTTTACCCAATCCAAAAAAGGGAAAATAATATTAAAATCAGTATAAAAATGTTGCCGAAAAAAGCAGGATTTCTTACTTTTGGGCAATCAAAAATTTAAGCATGAGATCGCTTGCTATCTGGAAGGTCATAATAGACTAAAATAGTGCGGTTTCATATTACCTTTTAAAAAAAATAATTTTACATATGAAAAAATTAGTTATATGTTTAGCGATTGCAACGGTAGCGGTAAGCTGTAAGAAAGTTCCACAAGGAGGAAACAGAGGTACTTTGAAACTTGAAGAAGGAGTAGAAAGATATTCTGACGACCCTCAGGGAGAAGCTCACGGACATGCAGCTGGAGCTGCAGAGCATAAAGAAGAGGCTCATGCAAAACCAGAAGCTGCTGCTCCAAAAACAGACAGTACTGCGGCTGCAAAACCTGCTGAAGCTGATAAAGCGCCAAAAGCTGAACACTAATTAGAAGTACAAAATATATAAGTGCCCTGTTTCTGCAGGGCATTTTTTTATTAAAAAAGAGGGCTATAAGGTTCATTAACACGAGGTTGGTAAAATCCTCCCTTTTTGTTTGTTCCTGCCGGGCATTTTTTTTAATTTTAACAAAATAAATTTTTACAATGCAAGAGACATTAAATTACATTAACGAAAACAAACAGCGTTTCGTGGATGAATTATTTGAGTTATTGAGAATACCTTCTATTTCTGCAGATCCGGCGTATAAAGATGACGTTTTGAAATGTGCAGATGTAGTGGCAGCACACCTTAAAAATGCAGGCGCTGATAATGTGGAAGTTTGCAACACAAAAGGATATCCAATTGTTTTCGGGGAAAAGATTTTAGATAAAAATTTACCTACAGTTTTGGTATACGGACACTATGATGTTCAGCCGGCGGATCCATTGGAATTATGGACAAAGCCACCTTTTGAGCCTTATATTGAAAAAACTGAATTACACCCTGAAGGAGCTATCTTCGCAAGAGGTTCTGCTGATGATAAAGGACAGTTTTTCATGCATTTGAAAGCTTTTGAAGCGATGATGAAGACCAATACTCTTCCTTGCAACGTTAAATTTATCTTAGAAGGAGAAGAAGAAGTAGGATCTGTAAGCTTAGGAGACTGGGTAAATGAAAATAAAGAGAAATTAGCTTGCGACTGTATCTTAATTTCTGATACTCACATTTATAGTAATGAACAACCTACTGTAACAACAGGTTTAAGAGGTTTAAGTTATGTAGAAGTAGAAGTGGAAGGTCCAAACAGAGACCTGCACTCAGGTCTTTACGGTGGAGCAGTTCCGAACCCTATTCACGTTCTTTCAAGAATGATCGCCAATCTGATTGATGAAAACGGTCATATCACCATTGACGGATTCTATGACAATGTAGAAACTGTTTCAGATGCTGAAAGAGCTGAAATGAACAAATTGAAAGACAATCCGGAAGAATTCAAGAAATCAATCGGATTAAGCAATATCGAAGGGGAAAAAGGATATACAACTTTAGAAAGAACTTCTATTCGTCCTACTTTAGACTGCAACGGAATCTGGGGCGGTTATACAGGAGAAGGAGCGAAAACAGTAATTCCTTCAAAAGCTTTTGCTAAAATTTCAATGCGTTTGGTACCTTATCAGACTCCTCAGGAAATTACGGAGAAGTTCACGAAATATTTTGAAAAGATTGCTCCCGATACGGTAAAAATTAAAGTAACCCCTCACCACGGAGGTATGCCTTACGTTTTGCCAACGGATACAAAAGAATTTGCTGCGGCAAAACAAGCAATGGAATCAGCATTCGGGAAAGAAGTTCTTCCGTACAGAGGTGGAGGAAGTATCCCGATTACAGCAATGTTTGAGCAGGTTTTAGGAGCTAAGTCTGTATTAATGGGCTTTGGGTTGGATTCTGATGCGATCCACTCTCCAAACGAACATTACGGGCTCTTCAATTTCTACAAAGGGATTGAAAGTATTCCGTTATTCTTTGAGAATTATTCAAAATAATGAATCGAAAATAAGATATGATAAGGTGTTTCTGCAAAGAAATGCCTTATTTTTTTGCTCTTTTATCAATTATTAGCGAAGTCTTTTCAAGGTTTTGAAAATTAAATTCACTGAAAATAAATAGGTTAATTTTTTATTTGCAATAAGTTATTTCACCATTCGTTGAAAGTTTATATTTTTAATACAAAACTTGATTTACCATGAAAAAATACTACTCAATTGCATTTTTACTATCATCACTATGTATTTTTGCTCAACAAGCCATATCCTTTGAGCCTATTGAGGGATTCAACGTGGGAGATGTCAATGGACAGGCTGGCTGGATCAGTACACCTACAGGAGGTGTACCGGAAAATGTTATCCATCAGATCATCAGTTTAGATAAAGCCAGTGATGGAAGCCGTTCCCTGAGAATTGTCAAAGAAAATACGTATGGAACGCAGGCTGAGCCAATCATCGGAGGTTTTTATAACCTGCCGGCTCCTCTTGCTTACAATAATTTTTCTGTATCATTCGATATCAATATGTCACAGCTCAACGGTTCTGATTTTGGTTTTCAGGCTGTAAACAATATTGATGACCAGTTTGTCGTAAGATTGGATTTTGGAAAAACCGGGTCGATAAAGATCCTGGATATGTTATCTGGCATACAGAATCTTATTTCTACACCTTCCGCCTGGCTGTCGAATACCTGGTATCGGTTAAAAGTAGTAGGAAGCGCCACAGATGTACGGTATTACCTTAATGATTTGCTGATCTATACAGGTACAGCAGCAAGTTCATTGAATATAAACCAGCTTCGTTTTGTTCATAATAATTCGCTGGGATCAGCTTATATTGATCATATTAAAATTAATAGCGAATTGGGAACAATGGGTGTTCAGGATTCCAATGCAAATACTAAAAAAATATCTCTTTATCCTAATCCTGCAACTGATTTTATCAATATTAATGCTGCTGCCAAAGTAAAAAATATAGAAATCTATGACGAAACAGGTAAGCTGATAAAGACTGAAATAAACCATAATAAAATAGAGATAAAAGGCTTACCCAAAGGAATATATATGGTCAATATAAAAACTGAAGAAAGAAATTTTACTGAAAAAGTGATCATCAGATAAATTATTTCGTACCTCTGAAAACATGTGTTCTTTTTAGTGTTTTGGTGTATTTGTGGATGATTTTTCGGAATTGCTGTATCTTCTTGGATTTAATATCTTTATTGTTTTTAGTTAAAAATATTATGTTAATTTGTTAAAATGCGTAAAATATTCATATGTTTTGCTTTTTAGCTTTAAAACGTATATATTTGCTCAAAACTAAAAAATATCATGAAGAAACTTTACATTTTCGCAATTTCGTTGATTTCAATCTCATCTTTTGCTCAGCAAACTATTTCTTTTGAAGCTGGTGAAGGGTATACAGCAGGAAACATTAATGGGCAGCAGGGCTGGGTTACGACTAATAATGGAGCAACACCGCCGGTATATCTGACAAGTCAATTGGTATCCGGTGAAATGGCAAGCCAGGGGTCAAACAGTTTTAAAATAACAACAGATGCTCCTTATGGGCCACAGCAGAGTCCTGTAATGGGAGGTTTTTATACCTTTACGACGCCATTAACGTATAATAGCTTTACACAGTCATTTGATGTAAGACTGACTCAAAAAAGTACATCAAGTTCAGATTTTGTTTTTAGAACAGTAAGTACAACAGGAGCAGGAGGAATCGTTACATATATTGACTTCTCTTATGATGGAAGCATTCTGATTGCAACAGCAGGTTCAAATAATTTAGTCAATACCAATCAAACCTGGAATGCCAATACCTGGTACAGAGTAAAATTAGTTTCTACGGCTACAGGAATCCAATATTACCTGAATGATGCTCTAATTTATACAGGACAACCATTCAGTAACAATAATATTAACAGAATGGATTTTGTACATGATAACTATGGAGGTTCTGCCTATATCGATAATATCAAAATTAATAATGAAGCAGCCTTGTCTACAAAAGACGCGGTTAAAAATGACGTAAAACTGTCTATCTATCCAAACCCGGCTACTGATGTTATAAAAATCACAACGCCTAACAAAATCAAACATGTTGAAGCATATGATATGTCTGGAAAGAAAGTGGATGTAACGTTAAACGGAGATCAGGTAAATGTTAGAAACCTGTCTGCCGGAGCGTATTTACTGAATGTAGAAACAGAAGGAAGAAACTTCACAGAGAAGTTCATCAAAAAATAATTACTGATAAATCTTAGTATCAGCAAAACGCTCCAATTGGAGCGTTTTTGTTATTTTAGAGAATTAAAAATTTCAATCATATGTCAGATAATAAAACAGCTTATATAACAGGAGGAACCAAAGGAATAGGTTTCGGGATTGCGAAAATTTTACTTGAAAATGGGATTTCTGTAGCATTTTCAGGAAGAAAAAGAGAAGATGTAATGAAGGCAGAAGAAGAGCTTAAGCAATATTCAGAAAATGTTTTGGGGATTGTTTCTGATGTGAGAAGTCTGGAAAGTGAACAGGAAGCTGTAAAATATACCGTTGAAAAGTTTGGTAGACTGGATTATATTATTGCCAATGCAGGATTGGGTATTTTTAAGCCCGTAGATGAGTTGACGGCAGAGGAGTGGAATGATATGATAGAAACAAATCTTACCGGTGTTTTTTATACCTTAAAAGCTTCTGTGGAAGAACTGAAAAAGTCAGAAGGCTACTATATTACCATTTCCAGCCTCGCAGGAGCTAACTTCTTTGAGAATGGCACAGGATACAACGCTTCAAAATTCGGTGTGGTAGGTTTCACGCAGGCTGCCATGATCGATTTAAGAAAATACAATATTAAATCTACGGTGATTATGCCAGGTTCCGTTGCAACTCATTTTAATGGAAATATTCCGTCTGAAAAGGACAGTTGGAAGATCCAGCCTGAAGATATGGGGAATCTTATATTGGATATTTTAAAGATGAATCCAAGAGTTTTGCCAAGTAAAATAGAGTTTAGGGCAACGAAACCAGCTAAGTAACTACATCTAATGTATTGAATAATAATTTAATAAGTATTATGCATGCATAATATATTTTTTATTTATATTAGCAAAAATTAATTCAAACAAAATCTCTGCATAAACTGTCATGATTTTATGCACCAAAAGGGAAAAAATAAAATAGTACACATGAAACCTTAAGGTTACATATGACCAATAAAAAAATTAAGAACAACATATGAAAATATTAGTTTGTATTAGTAGTGTTCCGGATACTACTTCCAAAATTAACTTTACAGCAGACAAATCTGCTTTCGACAAAAACGGAATTCAGTGGGTAATTAATCCTCTAGATGAATTTGCGTTGACAAAAGCGGTTAAACTTCAGGAATCTCAGGGAGCAACAGTAACAGTAATCAACGTAGGTGATGCTGCTACAGAACCTGTAATCAGAAAAGCTTTAGCAATTGGTGCTAACGATGCAGTAAGAGTAAATCTTGATCCAAAAGACAGCTATTCTACAGCAAAAGAAATTGCAGCTGTAGCTCAAAACGGAGGATATGATCTTATCCTTTGCGGAAAAGAATCTATCGATTATAACGGAGGTTCTGTTCCTGGAATGGTAGCTCAGTTATTAAACCAACCTTTCGTAAACGCTTCAGTAGGACTAGATGTTAACGGAAGCGAAGCTACTGCAGTAAGAGAAATTGAAGGAGGAAAAGAAACTATTTCTGTAAAATTACCGGCAATTATTGCAGGTCAGAAAGGATTAGTAGATGAGAAAGATCTTATCATCCCGAATATGAGAGGAATTATGTCTGCAAGAACAAAACCTTTGCAGGTAGTAGAACCTTCTTCTTCAGAAGTAAAAGTTCAGGGAGTATCTTATGACAGCGTTCCGCCAAGAGCTGCTGTGAAAATGGTTTCTCCGGATAATCTTGATGAATTGGTAAGATTACTTCACGAAGAAGCTAAAGTAATTTAATAAGAATCAAGTAAAAAGTAAAAAGATTCAGGATAAAATTTGATGTCATCAGACATGATCTGAATTTCATGAATATTCAGAATTAGATAACCTTGAATCTTGGACGTTAAACCTTAAACAAATTAGAAATGGCAGTATTCGTATACGCAGAAAATATAAACGGAGTTTACAAAAAAGCAGCTTTTGAAGCAGTTTCTTATGCTAAAGCTATCGCTGATAAAGCAGGAGATACCGTTACGGCAATCTCTGTAAACCCAACAGATTCTTCAGATTTATTATACAAATATGGAGCATCAAATGTTATCAATATCAAAGACGAAGGTCTTAAAAATTTCTCAGCAAAAGCATTTGCACAGGCTGTAAGTGAAGTGGCAGACGGAAATATCATCGTTTTCCCTCACACTACTGATGCTTCTTCCATTGCTCCTATGCTTGCGGTAATGAAGAACTATTCTTTAATAACTAACGCATTGGAAGCTCCTGAAAGCCTTTCTCCTTTCCAGGTAAAAAGAAGAGCATTCTCAGGAAAAGGTTTCATGCATGCAAAAGCAGAAGGAAACGGAGTAATCGTTACTGTTTCTCAAAATGCTTTCGGTGTTAAAGAAAACGCAGTATCAGGTTCAGAAGAAGTGAAAAACTTATCTGTTGCTAATGAAGATACTAAAGTGATTTCTCACGAGCAGAGTTCAGGTAAATTAGACCTTAAAGAAGCTGAAGTTGTTGTTTCTGCTGGTAGAGGGATGAAAGGACCTGAAAACTGGGGAATGATCGAAGATTTAGCAAACGTTTTAGGAGCAGCTACAGCATGTTCTAAACCAGTTTCTGATATCGGATGGAGACCTCACACAGAGCACGTAGGACAAACAGGTAAAGCAATTGCACCTAATCTTTACGTTGCAGTAGGAATTTCAGGAGCTATTCAGCACCTTGCCGGAGTAAACTCTTCAAAAACTATCGTAGTAATCAACAGTGATCCTGAAGCACCGTTCTTCAAGTCTGCTGACTACGGAGTAGTAGGAGATGCTTTCCAGATTATTCCTGCCCTAACAGAGAAAATTAAAGCAATTAAAGGATAAGAAAGTGAATTGTGAATAGTTAATTCGCTTTGCTTGTCAATTTTTAATTAAATAATTCACTTGCGAAGCAAAATTCACTATTGACGTTTGACAATCATCAACAATACAGATAAAAGCTCGGCTTTCCGGGCTTTTATTTTTGCGTAAAAAAGTGAAAACACAATAAAAAATTAATCTATATTTGTAGCTATGGATTATAAGCAGCTAATTATTCGCGGAATATCGTACAGCCAGACCCAGTCGGGGGCTTACGCATTGTTACTGGAGCATGAAGAAACACACATAAAATTACCTGTTGTTATAGGAAATTTCGAAGCCCAGTCTATCTCTCTCGGATTGGAGAAAGATATTCATCCACCGCGTCCTCTTACTCATGATTTATTTACAAAATTTATAGTTTCTGCCAATTATGAGTTGATTTCGGTCATTATCTATCAGATTGTAGACGGAGTTTTCTTTTCAAATATCAACTTTAAAAATAAAGTAACCGAAGAAGAACTGATCCTTGATGCCAGAACTTCCGATGCTGTTGCTATGGCCGTAAGATTTGATGCGCCCATATTTACAACGCAGCAGGTTTTAAATGAAGCCGGGATTTTATTGGAACTGGAAGATGTTTCAAAAGAAGATCAATCTTTCTCAGAAACTGTACAGACAGAAGATAACTTAAAATCTCTTTCTATGGAAGAGCTTCAGAAATTATTAGATGAAGCCGTTAAAGAAGAAGACTATGATACTGCCCTTGAAATTCAGGAAGAAATCAAGAGGAGGAAAAAGAAAATTGACTAAAGAGATACTTTTTATATAAACTATGAATTTAAAATTACGACTGACCATCCTCAGTTTTCTCCAATTTTTCGTTTGGGGAGCATGGCTGATTACGATGGCAAACTTCTGGTTTGGCACAAAACATTGGGAAGGAACTCAGTTTGGAGCTGTGTTCGGAACAATGGGAATTGCTTCCATCTTTATGCCAACCATTACTGGAATTATTGCTGACCGCTGGGTAAATGCGGAGCGCATATTTTCAGTATTACACATTCTTTATGGGGTTATTCTTTTTATACTGCCTCATTCTGCAGATCCGAATTCCTTCTTTTCGGTAATGCTCGTGGCCATGTGTTTCTACATGCCTACCATTGCACTTGCCAATTCAATTTCTTATACAATCCTGAAAAATAATAATCTGGATGTGGTGAAAGACTTCCCGCCGATTCGTGTATGGGGAACTATTGGTTTTATTGTTGCCATGTGGATTACAAATCTTAGTGGGAATAAAGAAACAGAAGGTCAGTTTTATATCGGAGGTGTTGTAGCAATTTTCTTAGGAATTTATGCCCTTACACTTCCAAAATGTCCACCACAAAAACTGATTGACAAAAATTCACCATTATCTGAGCAATTAGGATTGAATGCATTTAAGCTTTTCGGAAACTATAAAATGGCATTATTCTTTATGTTTTCAATGCTTTTGGGAGCTGCACTTCAGCTTACCAATGCATATGGTGACGTATTTTTAAGTGAATTTGCTCATTTTCCTAAATATGCAGACTCATTTGTAGTAAAGAGATCTACCATTATTATGTCAATTTCTCAGGTTTCAGAAACCCTGTTTATTTTGGCAATTCCTTTCTTCCTGAAGAAATTTGGAATTAAAAAAGTAATGTTGATATCGATGCTGGCTTGGGTTTTAAGATTCGGATTCTTTGCTTATGGGGTGCCGGACGGATTTGGACTTTCGTTAATCGTTCTTTCATGTATTGTATACGGAATGGCTTTCGATTTCTTTAATATCTCAGGGTCACTTTTCGTAGAAACGACTACCGATAAAAAGATACGTTCTTCGGCTCAGGGATTATTCATGATGATGACAAATGGTTTTGGAGCCGTTTTTGGAAGTTATGCCGCAGGATGGGCTATTGATAAGTTCTTTACCCATAAGTTCTCTACAGCTTCAGACCTGTCTGCTTATCTGCAAACAACACCTGACAATCCTACTTTCCTGAACATTTTAAAGAAGAGTTTTAATGCTGCTGTGAATTCAGACGGAACGCTTTCCTCTATAGTGATGGTAAAAGACTGGCAGCAGATATGGCTTTCTTTTGCAATCTATGCATTAATTCTTGCGATTTTCTTTGCCGTATTGTTTAAACACAAACATAACCCGGAAGATGTTTCGTCAGTAAAACATTAATTTAAACTTACATTTATTAAGATATTAAATTGCATTTTTGAAAAAAAATGCAATTTTTTTTATTTTCAAGGCAACCTTTTGCGAAACGTAACGTCTTATTAATAGAAACAAATCCATGAAGTACATCGAAGAGAATTTTTTATTGGCTAAAAAACAGGACCGGAGAGGGCAGAAAGCTCTTTACGAGATGTTTTCTCCCAAGATGCTGGCCATTGCAAATTCTTATGTCAATAACCTTCATGATGCAGAAGATATTCTTCTGAATGGGTTTATGAAATGTTTTACAAAACTTGATGAATGCAGAGACTGGAAAAGTTTTCCGTTCTGGCTTAGGAAAATTATTGTGAATGATTCTATCAGTTTCATCCGGAAGAATAAAAATATTCTTTATGCAGATGTAGAAATTGCTGATGAGTATAGTGAGACAGATGATGGATATCCCGAAGAAATTAATATTGAAGAAATATTTTCTCAAATGCCAGTAGGATACAGGCTGATTTTTAATCTTTATGTCTTTGAAGAGAAAAAGCATAGTGAAATTGCAGAGATTCTCAATATTTCCGAAGGAACCAGCAAAAGCCAGCTGAGTAAAGCAAAAAAATGGCTTGCTGAATTTTTAAAAGCAAAAGAAAATGAAACAAGAACTCCTGAAACAATTAAAATCTGATTACGAAAAGCTTGAAATAAAGCCTTCTGCAGATCTTTGGAGCAGAATAGAACAAATAGACCCAAAAGAGGATAAGAGTTCTGTTATGAGCCTTAAAAAGCCTTTTCAGTGGTGGAAATACGCTGCTGTGCTGGTGCTGTTGTTTTCAGTAGGGATATTGCTTTATTTTAATCAAAATCATATTGCTCCTATCAATAATACTCTTGTGCATAGACAACAGGCTCAGGAAAGAGCAGAACCGTCTATTCTCAATCCTGATATACATGTAGCTGAGAATACAGAAACAGGAATTAAAGTAGACAAAAAAAATACAGAAGAAAACCTAACTATTCCTAAAGCTTATCAACAGGAAGAAATTACACAGAAGAAAGAGTTCAGAATCAACAAAGAAGAGCAGTTTATAGTGGCAGATTATGAGATTAAAGCTCCCATATTGGAAAGGAATATGGATTTTGCTACCAACAAAGTGCCTTTTGTAAAAGAGAAGAAATCAGAATATATCAATGCCGATGAGCTTCTTCAGGGAAGAGAGTTTCAGAAAAAACGGGAAGAAAACAGAACCGATATCAGAAAATTCGGAGCTTTGGATATTACCCAAATTAAGGTTAAAAGTCCTAATTCTTTTAAAGTTTTTGGAGTGACAGTGTATTCTGATTCTCTTGAAAGCAAATAAAAAATCATTCTTTTTATCGTAGAAAAACTGCCCCAAAGAAGGGACAGAGCCCCAATATTGTCTTGAAATTAATAAAATATGAAAACAAAACTAATAGTAATGACTTCTGTAATGGCTTTTAGCTATGGCTTTGCTCAGGAATCAGAGGGAAATGGCCTGAATATTTATTCAAAAAAAATTGATAGTATAGTCGTGGCTGAAAAGAGCAAAATGAATTCAGAGCTGGACAAAATAGACAAAGATTTTAAGAAAAAGAAGATCACTTCTGACGAGAAGCAGCAACAGCGTACAGCAATTGCTACGAAATACCAACAGATTATTAATGAAAAAATCGATGCCAATAAAGAGGACCTTGAAGCGGCAACCAAAGAACTTGTAAAAGATGCTGTTTTCAAATCAAATGATACTTTAAAATCAGGGAGAAATGAGTTTTGGCTTGGGTTCAACGGAATTAATATGAAACTCAATGAAAGGAAGAAAAACAATCATCCTAAGAATTATCTGCAGACACTGGAAATAACCATTGGAATGGGAGGAGCGGGCCTGACTGCCAAAAATGAACCTTTCAGTTTTTATAATAAAGATTCAGATGTGAAAAATACGGTGATCAATTCCTGGCAGATTGCCCTATGGTATGGAAACCAGATCGGAAGTTATACCAGTCCGTTTTTCTATCGTTTCGGACTTGGGATGAGATCTGATGTGTATACCCCCAAATACGGGCAGGTTTTCATGCAGGACAAGAATAACTTATTCATAGGGGATTTTAATCGGGGTAATCTTAAAAGAACAGCTCTTTACAGCACTTATTTAACTGTTCCGGTAGACTTGAAATTTGTTTTAAACCCAAAATATAGGGAATATGAAGGAGTAAAGTATCTGGACAACAAAAAGAATCAGCTTGCTTTTGTAGTAGGTATTTATGGAGGAGTTAGAATAGAAAATCATAACTATATCAAATACTCTAATGAATATTCTGGTAGAATTGTAGAAAAGGAGAAAATGATGCACGGATTGAATGATTTTATTTTCGGAGGAAAATTAGGAATCAGTTATGCCGGATTTAATCTGTTCATTCAGAAGGATTTTACCCCTGCATTTAATAATAATGCTTTGCTCAAGAAAAAATATGGACTTCAGATCGGGATAGAAATCGCAAATGTTAATTTTTAATTTGATAATAAATCTCTTTTTTCTTTATATAATAATTAGAAATATTAGTTATTTTTTATAGCTAACAAGTGTTCGGTTGCAGAATTCCTATTTTTAAAACACACTATTTAAAAGTGTGTTTTTTTTTGTATTTTGGCACTTTAGTAAATATGAAAAATATTCAGTTATTAGGATTACTATTAGTAATTGTAGGCAGCTTTTTACCATTGGTGCATGTGCCTGTTATCGGGAACTGGAACTATTGGAAGCTTGATCATTATCTTGCTATTGCGTGCTGGATTTTTTCGGCATGTGCAGTTTTTGGAATTGTAAATAACAGTGCTAAAATTGTCAGATTCTTTGGTATTCTGCTTATTCTTTTATTCGGATTCACCCTGATTGCTGTGAAAATGCAGTCACTGCAATACTTTAGCTTTTTACCTTTCAAATCCTGGCAGGAAACTTTTGCAGGAATTGTTAAATTGAAATGGGGTTGGGCTGTAGAGTTTTTAGGCGCTTTTCTGATGGTTTTTGCAGGAGGAAATAAAAAAGTTAACAACAGAACACAAATATAAATATGAACTTCTTAAAAATATTTTCAGCAGGTATTTTGTTGACAACAGCTACACAGATTCATGCTCAGGCAACAGAACAGAAGAAACCGGATAATCCGCCTAAATGCGCGAATATAAAAGAAGGGAAGTTTGTAAGACCCAATTATCCGGAAGCAATATGGTATATGACTATTAAAGATAATGTTCAAACCGAATATTTCAATAATGGAAAAGACTATATCAAATCGACATTGGTTTTTGTGGACGACTGCAATTATAAAGCAATCGTGATGGAAAAATCCGATAAAAATGATCCCGCACAGATAGGAGATGTCTTCAATAATAAAATAGTAGCCACTCAGGATAATCTTCTGAAAGTGAATACCAAAATTGAAGGGACTCAGTTTGATCTGGTATACGTAAAAGTGAAATAAATTCTAACTATAAAAGCGGAATCTTTATTCCGTTTTAGCTAAAATAAAATTATATACATGAAAGAAGTATTCATTGTTTCCGCAGTAAGAACACCTATGGGGAGTTTTATGGGAAGCTTATCAACAGTTCCGGCTACAAAACTGGGAGCAACTGCCGTAAAAGGAGCATTAGATAAAATTGGTTTAGATCCTAATCATGTTCAGGAAATCTATATGGGAAATGTTCTTCAGGCAGGAGAAGGCCAGGCGCCGGCTCGTCAGGTTGCTTTAGGAGCAGGTCTTTCAATCAATACACCTTCTACTACAGTAAATAAAGTTTGTGCTTCAGGAATGAAGGCTGTAACAATGGCAGCTCAGGCTATCAAAGCTGGTGATGCTGAGGTAATTGTTGCAGGAGGTATGGAGAATATGTCTTTAGTTCCTCATTATTACAATGCAAGAGTTGCTACAAAATTAGGCGATATCAAAATGCTTGACGGAATGGTACTTGACGGTCTTACAGATGTGTACAACAAAGTGCATATGGGAGTATGTGCAGAAAAATGTGCTGTAGACTATAATATTACAAGAGAAGATCAGGATAACTTCGCTGTAGAATCTTACAAAAGATCTGCAAAAGCTTGGAGCGAAGGTAAATTCAACGAAGAAATTGTACCGGTTTCTATTCCTCAGAGAAAAGGAGAGCCTGTAATCTTTGCTGAAGATGAAGAATATAAAGCGGTAAACTTTGACAGAATTTCAACCCTTCCTACCGTATTCAAAAAAGAAGAAGGAACAGTAACTGCAGCAAATGCATCTACATTGAATGACGGTGCTTCTGCATTAATCCTTGTTTCCAAAGAAAAAATGGAAGAGCTTGGACTGAAACCTCTTGCAAAAATCGTTTCTTACGCTGATGCAGCACATGAGCCTGAAAACTTTACAACTGCTCCGGCAAAAGCTTTACCTATCGCTCTTAAAAAAGCAGGATTAGAAGTTTCAGATATCGATTTCTTCGAATTCAACGAAGCTTTCTCAGTAGTAGGATTAGCTAACAACAAAATCTTAGGATTAGATGCTGCTAAAGTAAACGTAAACGGAGGTGCTGTGGCATTAGGACACCCACTGGGAAGTTCAGGTTCAAGAATCATCGTTACATTGATCAACGTATTGAAGCAAAATAATGCGAAATATGGAGCTGCTGCTATCTGTAATGGTGGTGGTGGTGCTTCTGCAATTGTGATTGAAAATTTATAATTGGCATATACAAACACATTGTGTGTTTAAAATATAAAAATCGGGGTCTGTGTACCCCGATTTTTTCGTTACAGAATAGAATGATGAGATCTTCAGTCATATTCAGATTGGTCAATACAACATAGATGAAGGATTTTCAGACCCTATAAAGTATAAAGTAAGATTAAAACTTTGCTGAATGATTTCAATACCCTACAATTATTATTTTCAAAATAACATTAAAAACCATAGAATATTCAGTAGTTTTTCTATTTTTGTGCTACTAATATATATTTGAAATGTCTGAAACTGAGAATCGACAGCCTAAAAACATAAAGAATAATCCGAAAATTATGAAAGCCTGGGCGGTATATGACTGGGCAAATTCTGTTTATTCCCTGGTGATTACCTCTACCATTTTCCCCATTTATTACTCAATTCTTACCACCGCTTACGAGAAAAAAGAATATATAGCGGAAACAAAAACATGGATTGATGTTCCGGTAAGGCATATGATCAAAATTTTTGGCGAAGAATATCAACCGGATGCCGTGTATGGATATTCCCTTACCATATCATTCTTTGTTGTGGTATTACTGTCTCCATTTTTATCTTCATTAGCGGATACCATTGGAAACAAAAAGTCTTTCCTGCAGTTTTTCTGTTATCTTGGAGCCACATCTTGTATGGGATTGGCCATGTTTACGGGAATGCATAATGTATTTTTAGGACTTTTATTCAGTATTACAGCCAGTGTCGGTTTCTGGGGAAGTTTAGTTTTTTACAACTCTTTCCTCCCGGATATTGCCACACCGGACAGACAGGATGCACTTTCTGCAAGAGGATATGTTTACGGATATATTGGTTCTGTAGTTTTAGTGGTCATCTGTTTGGTATTGATTCAGGTTTTTGCCAAAGGAGCAGCCCAACAGCTATTATTTACAAGAATCAGTTTCCTTTTAACAGGAGCATGGTGGTTCGGTTTTTCTCAATATACATTCAAACACCTTCCTCAATTTGGGGATGTGAAAGATAAACTTCCTAAAGATTTAGTACTACTGAACTATAAGAATATCTTCAAAAAACATGAAGAGCAGGGTGGTTTTTTTGAGGTATTTAAAGATAACCTGAGCTTCTATAAAGATATTGCAAAAGAAAGTTTTCATGAGCTGTTTAAAGTAGGAGGAGAACTTTTCAAAGATAGAAATCTGAAATTCTTCCTATCGAGTTTCTTCTTTTACAGTGTAGGAATGCAGACCATTTTCCTGATGGCTACATTATTTGGAAAGAGTGAAATTAATCTTGCTCAGGATAAACTGATCGGAACCCTTCTGGTGATTCAGATTGAAGCTATTATCGGAGCGGTTATTTTCTCAAGACTGTCCAAGAGAATTGGAAACAGAAATGTTATTTCAATTGCGATCATCCTTTGGATTATAGCTTGTCTTTGGGCTTATTTCCTGAACAAAGAAAATCCTACAGTAGAATATCAGTTTTATGGAGTGGCAGCAGTAGTAGGTTTGGTAATGGGTGGCCTTCAGGCGATGTCCAGGTCCACATACTCAAAACTGCTTCCGGAGAACTCGATGGAAAACACTACTTACTTCAGCTTTTATGATGTTTTGGAGAAAATTGCCATCATTATCGGAACATTCATCTTTGCAACATTGATTGAACACTTCAATAATATGCGTATTGCCGCTTTATCAATGACCATATTCTTTGGAGCAGGATTAGTTTTAATCCGATTCCTGAAGGTCAAAATGAGAACAGACAGAGAAACATTATAAAATTGAAAAGACGTTATTTTTAACGTCTTTTTTTTATCAAGGTAATTCATTGAATTTTATCCATGGAATTATATTTATTTATCATATTTTTTTCGTAATTTTAATAGAAGAACTGAAGAAAGTAAAATAGAAGACAATTCGGCCTGAGTTTTGCTTATATTCAGCGGAATAATTTTTAACTTTGCAAAAAGATTTATTGTCAATATGACCAACCCTTTATTTTATGCAAAAATAATCCTGTTTGGAGAATATGGAATGATTGAAGATTCCCAGGGGCTTGTAGTACCTTACAGCTTCTATAAAGGAACTTTGAAATTTTCAGATTTGAGTTCTGAATTTGAGCTTAATTCCAACAGACATCTGCAGAAATATTCTGAATTTCTTACAGCACTTGATCTTTCCGACGATTTTAAGTTGGATATCGAGAGCTTCAAAAACGATATTTCAAACGGACTTTTCTTTGATTCTAATATTCCTCAGGGATATGGAGTGGGAAGTTCCGGGGCTTTGGTAGCTGCTATTTTTGAAAAATATTCAGTCAGCAAGCTGAACCCTGAAAACATTTCAAAAGATAATCTTAAAAAATTAAAAGCTGTTTTTGGTGAAATGGAAAGCTATTTCCATGGAAAAAGTTCAGGAATGGATCCACTGATCTGTTACATGAATCTGCCAATCCTTATTGAAAATAAAGAAAATTTAGACAGGGTAAATATCCCGGAAGGTGAAGAAGGAAAAGGAGCCATTTTCCTGATTGATTCCGGAATGACTGGTGAGACAGGACCTATGATCCAGATTTTCTTTGAAAAAATGAAAACAGAAGGTTTCCGTAAAACCCTTAAAGAAGAGTTCATCCGTTATAACAACGCATGTATCGAATCTTTCCTTAAAAAAGACATGAACCCATTCTTCAGAAATCTTAAAAAGCTTTCTCACTGGGCTTATGAACATTTCCGTCCAATGATTCCTGAAAGTATTTTTAATATCTGGAAAAAAGGACTGGATTCTAACGCTTATTATCTGAAACTGTGCGGTAGCGGTGGAGGCGGCTATATCTTAGGATTTACCAAAGACTATGCAAAAGCAGAAAAAATGCTTGATGGCTTCCAAAAAGAAGTGATTTACAGATTTTAAATAGATTGGAATGAATTCTGAAAAAGAACCTTTCCAATCTAAAAACTATTTCTCAAAATCTCTATTTTACAGATTTTCACAATTCGTGGGCTTTTTGCTTGGAGCACGTTTTTTTGTAGCTGCTCTGTTGACATTTGCACTCTATGTTTCTACTTTTTTCCTGTTCAACCAGGATGAATCTTTCAGAAAATTTGTCTTTGATTTTAAAGTTCACGGTATTATTTTTTGTACCGTCCTTACGATTCTGGCGGGTGGTATTATCAACCAATTCTACGATCTGGAGAAAGATCATGTAGTAAAACCTTTCAGAACAAGGGTTCAGAGCTTTATCAAACAAAAATATTTTCTCTATGCTTATCTGGCGCTCAGTGCTATTTCTTTAGGAGTAGCATGGATGATTTCTCATAACGTATTTGCTTTTTTTGTAGTCTATCAGTTTTTTATGTGGTTTTATAGCCATAAACTGAGCAGAATATTAATCCTGAATAATCTTACTTTTGTCAGTCTCACTTTGTATCCGTTCTTTGGAATGATGGTGTATTACGAAACCTTTTCCAAAAAGGTTTTCCTGATGGCTGTCTTTCTGTTTCTTATTCTGTTGTGTATTGATATTGTGAAAGATACTCTTACCAGAAGTGTGGATAAAACATTCGGATATACTACAATTCCCAATTATTTTAAAAGCAGAAATACAAAAATTATTCTCACTTCTTTACTGATCGTTACCATGGTAGTTTCAATGAAGATTATTACAAAAACCGGTATCACCGGATTCATGGCCTATTATTTTGCCGGAGGGCTTTTTGTCATGATTATATGTATTTATCTTCTTTTAAACGCTTCCAGAAGGAGTAACTTTCTTACACTGAACGTATTACGATTCTGGGTTTTCATTGGAATCATCGCAATGCTTTTAAATGGAATAGAGCATAAATTGTAAAAAAATTCTTTAAATAAACTGAGGTTATTATTACCTTTGCAAAACTAAATTTAATAAATAGGAATGCCCATTTTTAATGATACTAAAATTGCATTTGCAGACAAGTCTGATGCACAATTGAGAAAGGCTTACTGGATGTTTAAGATGATTGAACAGCCGGCTCTTACAAGCCTTGGAACATCTGTTCTGAATTTCACAGTACACAACAACTTTCCTTTCGTAACCGGAATTGTAAAAAATACTTTATTTGCGCAGTTCTGTGGTGGTGAAACCCGTGAAGAAAGTATGAAAGTTGTAAAGCAGCTATTCAAAAGAGGAGTTGGAAGTATTTTTGATTATTCCATTGAAGGGAAGGAAGATGAGGAAACCTTTGATGCGGTTTGCAAAGAAATTAAGGACATTGTAAGATTCTCAGTAGGAAATCCGGCGATTCCTTTTATTGTATTTAAACCTACTGCTTTCGGAAGAATTGATCTTTATGAAGCTGTTGGAAAAGGAGCGGAGCTTACTACCAGCCAGAAAGAAGAATGGGAAAGAGTCGTAAAAAGATTTGATGAAGTATGCAGTCTTTGCCATGAACATGATAAAAAAGTAATGGTAGATGCTGAAGAAACCTGGATGCAGGATGCAGCAGACCATCTTTGTGAAGAGATGATGGAGAAATATAACCAGCAGAAACCTATCGTTTGGAATACCATCCAGATGTACAGAACCGGAAGACTGGAATATATGGAAGCCAACCTTCAAAGAGCAAGAGAGAAGAATTACTTCATCGGGTACAAGATTGTTCGTGGCGCTTATATGGAAAAAGAAAGAGCCAGAGCTGCAGAAAAAGGATATGCAGATCCTATTCAGCCAACCAAAGAGGCTTCAGACAAGAACTATAATGCAGGAATTGACTTCGTAATGGATCATTTGGATAAGGTTTCAGCATTCTTTGGAACTCATAATGAAATCTCTTCAGAGCTGATTATGGATAAAATGAAAGCAAAATCTCTGGAAAACGGCAATCCACACGTTTATTTCGGACAGCTTTACGGAATGAGTGATAATATTACCTTCTATTTGTCTGATAAAGGCTATAATGTGGCTAAATATCTTCCATATGGACCTGTAAAGGACGTTGTACCTTATTTGACGAGAAGAGCCCAGGAAAACACCTCTGTAGCCGGACAAACCGGAAGAGAGCTTGGACTGATCAAAAAAGAACTTGAAAGAAGAAAGAAATAGAAATAAGAATATTGTTCTTAATATATCTATTATTAGACCTGCAGTTTTGTGGGTCTTTTTTATTGGAATTAAGCGACTGGGGAAATAGGGTGATTAATAATAATCGAAACAATTGTCTATTGTTGTGATTATATATTAAAATAATTTTATTTTTATTGCTGATTTGATTTTAAATAATTATATTTGATAGAGCCATAAAAACTAATGCAAAAAAATGTTTTCAATTACTGTTATAATTCTGTCTTAGAACAGAAGCCCAACCATATAATAATTCAGTACTATTACCCCTTTTAAATAGCCCAAATTGTAAAAACTATAATTATAGGAACAGATGATCATAAAAAAGAAAAACTCTATCAACTGGTATCCTGTAAAAATTTTAAAAATAAAATAAAGCAATAGCTTTAGTTTTCTTCTTCAAATATTTTTTAACCTGATCATTTTCTTTGATCAGGTTTTTTTAAGGCTCAAAACTTTCGAATTTTCCGTTTTCGTAGAACAGAACAATACGTTTTATTTTACTTTGTTGATTACCAAATAGTTGACCTAAAATATGATCGCCAGAATTTTCTAATCGCTGAGAATCCGATATTTTTTCTGAGGCTTTATCATGGGTTGGTATAACCGATTCTCCAGAGGTTGATTTTGGAGCTTCTCTTTCAGTTTCATCACTTCCAAATTCATCATCATCATTCATCATCGTGAAAAGGTCGGGTAGTGGAGTTGTCTTTATTTTTTCCTCTTCGGGATATTCTTCGTTAATTTCTGATTCGGGCAGCTGGGATTTCAGCATCTCACCTTCACCGGTAACCAGCCAGTCCCAAAGAAGTTCCGGGAAACGGGATTTTATTTTTATGATAAATTCAAGAGACGGTTTGTTTCTTCCTGATGTGATATGCGAAATAGACGAACGCTGTACATCAATCTCATCAGCAAACTCAGAAGGAGTAAGATGAGAATACTCTATAATTTTGGAAATTCTTTCATTTAAACTCATAAAAATAAGTCATTAATTATTTTACAAATGTAATATATATAATTTACAAATGCAAAATACAAATGTAAATAACTGAAGATTTTCTTTGTATACATTTGTAACTTCATTTTAATTATTTTAAAATCAAATATTTATAGCTAAATTACAATTGTATTTACTTATTAGACTAATGTACCATTACAATGCTCCACAGATTATTTATATCTATTAAAAGACTTTTATTTTTCCTAAATACTGGTTTAAAAATGTAAATTTAGCCCATTGATGGAGTTATTTTGTCCATTAAATATCCTTAAAAATAGAATATACATTATTAAACTACTTAAATCATTTCTGGAAACAGAATTATCGATAAATACCTCATATAATGCATATAAAAGCATTTTTATCAGAATTACATTGGTAAATTACTGTTGTAAATACACCATTTTAAGCCCATATTGGACGAAATTGAAAGGAAAATAGTATTCCTGTTAAACTACTTATTTTATTAAAGATTAAAACTCTTATAAAAAGTGTTATTTGAGTTATTTTCAGAAATCTGTTTGGTTATTTACTGGTTTTACATATGTATACACCGTTAAACAACAAGGTTATCCACAATGTATATGTTTAATAAAATAACTCTTAAATGACGAAAAAAAGCCTTTTTATCACTTAAAGTATTATTATAAAAACAATTGAGATGAATTTCATAAATGACTGAATTTTAATGTTTTAAATGTGTTAAATTAAATTATTCGCAATCCACAATTTTATCCACAGACAATTTGTCTTGTAGTACTGTTTAATAATGTTACAAGTGTTAACTTGTTTTTAGAACTCTACAATTAACCAATTTAAACCTTGTAAACAATTTTAAAAACAGATGTCAAATGTAAATTTGTTAATTTTACCAATATTTACAAATGTTAATTTAAGTTTTTGACTAAAAATGGCTAAATTTGATTCTTGTAAACTATTCCTAAAATGAATTTTGAACAGATCTATTCTCAAAACCCCGATTTCTCAAATCGCTATATTTCCCCTGAAAAATTATTTTCTTATCTACAGACCAATCTCAGCGATTATATTCAGGAGATCGGAACATCCTATTTAGATAAACCTATTTATCAGTTAAGCATCGGAACCGGAAACATTAAGGTATTAGCCTGGTCACAGATGCACGGAAATGAATCCAACGCGACCCATGCGATGCTGGACCTTTTAGTAAGTCTTGATAAAGCACCTGAAATGAAGGTGGATTTGTTCAGCAAAATACAGCTTGATTTTATATTCATGCTGAACCCGGACGGATCTGAAAGATGGACGAGACTGAATGCTTCAGATATTGATCTGAACAGAGATTTTCACAACGAAGCCAGTAAAGAGATTAAGTTTCTGAAAAAAGCTGCCGCTTCAAAAAAGTATGATTATGCCTTAAACCTTCATGAGCAGAGAACCATCTTTACTACTGACGGTATTCACCCTGCTACGCTTTCATTTTTGGCTCCTTCCGAAAATGTAGAACGTACCGTTACGGAAAACAGAAAAAAATGTATGGCAGTAATCGGAAATGTCTACAACTATTTGAAGGAAATGATCCCGAACCAGATCGGAAGATATTCTGATGAATTTTATCCTACTTCCACAGGAGACAATTTTATCAAAGCAGGAATGCCAACCATTTTATTTGAAGGTGGACACTTTGTAGAAGACTATACCAGAACAGGAACAAGAAAATATTATACAATTGCTCTTTATTATGCATTGAAAGCAATCAGTGAACTGAACTCTGATATTACAGGATGGGAAACTTACCTTGAAATTCCTGAGAACCAGGAAACGCATTATGATATTATTTACAGAAATGTAAAGCTGAATACAGAGCATGAATGTATCCTGGATATTGCAGTTCAGTACAGAGAGATCAAAGAAGAAGGGAAAAATGAAATCTCTTTTATTCCTTTTGTAATGGAAGCAGGTGATGTAAAACAAAAGAAAGGTTGGCTGGAAATAGACTGTACCGGAAAGAAATTTATTTCTGCAACTAAATATCCTAAACTGGATAGTGTGGTAGAATTTAAAATTGAAGATTAAAGAATTTAAACCATTAAGAGGTAATAAGATTTGAAGAGTATTAAGAGAAGCTTCGCTTTAAGCTTTACTTCAGAATGATATATCTTAACTATCCTTTGTTTCTTAAGTTCTTATTATATATCCAGCACTAAGTTTAAACAACTCTAAAAAAATAAAGCTGATAATTTAAATTATCGGCTTTATTTTAATTATTTTCTATAGTTATTTCCTGTAATGAATTAATATTAAATTAAAAATATAAACTAATTTAATATCAATAGGAATGGGCTTTAGCCCATTTATCAATAAAAGTAACAGCCATTGGCTTCACCCAAATATGGTATAGTTTCCCACAGATTCCACAGATTTCCACAGATTTTACCTTTGGAAAAAGCATGATACCGATATTTTTAATGTTAATATAACATATAGTATTAGCCTTGTCATGCTGAGCCTGTCGAAGCATCTATCATCGGAAATTCAATAGAAATGGGCTTTAGCCCATTTATGATTAGATTAAATTTTCATCTGGCTTTAGCCAAAACCTAATTTTATAGATTTTATTCAATAATTAAAGTTTACTTAACCACTTTAATTCCGTTCGCTACAAATCTGATCTCTTCTTTAGGTTGAGTAATGGCATCAATTTCAGACTGAGGCTGTTTAGCATCTTCTGCATAATGTTTCTGCTCATTTACAGAAATTACTTTTCTTTCTGCATTGCCATCCAATACTACATTTTTTCCTTTTAAAGCTGTAGGTACGAAGAAAGCATAGTCTTTCATTTTTACAAAAAACTTAGAATTATCTTCTGTCTGGATGGTAAGCCAGCAGCCTTTTTTGTCACATACGTCGGTTACTTTTCCTTTAATAGATACATTCTCAACTTTTTTGTTGTCTTTTTTAAGCTGCTTATTCAATTTATCTACGGTGATCGCTTTGGATTCAGCAGATGAAGTAACCTGACTTCCATAAGTATCACCTACCAAAGCTTTCCCTTCCGGCGGTCCGGATTGAGCAAATGCTAATGAAGAGCTTGTTAAAGCGGCAGCAAATAATAAAACTTTAAATTTCATGTTTAATATTTTTCTCAAAAATACTAATTAAAATTGAATCATAAAGGAATAAAAAATGACAAAAAACAGGTGTTTTGATGAATTTTCAACAAATTTGAAAATCAAAGACAGATTTGATTATATTTGACCCCTATACTTGACTATGCAAAAAAAACTGAAACTATGGGATGCCATCATGCTGGTGATGGGATCTATGATCGGAAGCGGGATCTTTATTGTAAGCGCTGATATGATGCGAAACCTGGGATCAGGTTTTTGGCTGATTATCGTATGGGTAATTACAGGAGTGATGACCGTAGCAGCCGCCATAAGCTATGGAGAGCTGTCTGCACTGTTTCCGAAGGCCGGAGGGCAATATACTTATCTGAAAGAAATCTTTGGTAAAAGAATGGGATTCCTTTACGGATGGGGATTGTTTACCGTAATACAAACCGGAACAATTGCAGCCGTAGCAATGGCTTTTGGTAAATTTACAGCGTATTTGATTCCTTCATTAAACGATGCTGCCCCTATTTTCCAGAGTGGTGAATTTAAAATTACATGGATACAGATTCTGGCAATTGCTGTAATTCTTTTGCTTACGTACATCAATACCAGAGGAGTAGAGAGTGGAAAAATTCTTCAGAATATCTTTACCGGTTCCAAAATTATTGCATTGTTAGGTTTAATTGCTGCCGGTTTTATAATGGTAGACCTTTCTCATTTAGCAGAAAATTTCAGCTGGGGAACAGATTCTTTCAATAATCTTAAAAAAGATTTGAGTGGTAATTTCCTTAAAGAAGGTTGGGAACCCATCGGAGGAATGACTCTTTTAGGCGGAATTGCTGCTGCCATGGTAGGATCTGTTTTCAGTTCCGTTGCCTGGGAAAGTGTAACATTCGTTTCCGGAGAAATTGAAAATCCTAAAAAGAATGTAGTAAAATCAATGATTTACGGTACATCTGCTGTAATGATCCTTTATATTGCTGTAAATTATGTCTACTTAAATGCACTGAACAGAGATGGGATTGCATTTGCAGCCAATGATAGAGTAGCGGTAGCAGCATCCCAGAATATTTTTGGAAGTGCAGGAACTATTATCATTGCTTTATTAGTTATGATTTCTACGTTTGGATGTAATAACGGATTGATTCTGGCGGGAGCAAGAGTTTTTCAGACAATGGCAAAAGACGGAATGTTCTTTAAATCCGCAGAAAAAAATAATAAAAATGAAGTTCCTGAAAATGCCTTATGGATGCAGGGAGTTTGGGCTTCCATTTTGTGTTTGAGCGGGCAGTACGGAAATTTATTGGATATGATCTCTTTCGTGATCGTTCTGTTTTATATGATTACGGTTTTTGGAGTTATTTATTTAAGAATGAAACAGCCGGAACTGGAAAGACCTTATAAGACATGGCTTTATCCGGTAACACCTGTTATTTACCTTGTAATCGGAACTTGTTTCTGTATCCTGTTGCTTATTTACAAACAGCAGTATACATGGCCTGGTTTTGTTTTGGTATTGCTGGGACTTCCCGTGTACTATTTTATCAACCGAAAAAAAGCAAATGCTTAAAATAACATAAAAATATAACAGATTAAAGGGCTTTCAATTCAGTTTGAAGGCCCTTATTTTTGAATAATATTTAAAGTATTGTAATCATTATTTGTCGAAAATGTGTAATTTGGTATTTCGTTTTTAAAACAGGACCATGAAGTAAAAACAATAAGCTATGGATACACCAAATTACAGAATGCCTTTCGTACCGTCTACTTTAATGACCGAAGGCGGAAGTATCGATACCTGCGATATGGGAGAAAGTATTGCCCACAATATTATGCTGCTGATCACCACCAAAAAAGGGGAGAACAGATATGATGAAAACTATGGAAACGATGTTTGGAACCTTGAATTCGATAATGGAGTTACAAGTGCCATCTGGGAAAGCGTTTTTATCAAAAGCTTAAGGAGACAGATTCAGGAATATGAACCAAGAATCGTAAACCCGCAGATTGATGCTCATATACAATTCGTAGAGCACAGTTACGATACTAAAGAACACACCGAAATTAAAAAGAAAGTAAGAATTGCCATCAATGCAAAAATGGAAGAAACAGGAGAACGTTTTAGTTTTTCCACAGAATTGTTTCTAAGTCCGATGTCTATTGATTAATATTTTTAACAGCGAAAGAAAATTATGAATTTAGATCAGAATATTTATTCCAAAGAATCTGTAAAAGCAAGAATGCTGCAGAATGCAACAAAGGTATGGGGATTGAGAAGTCCACAGTCTTTAGATCCTTTTGTAAAACTGTTGATAGATGCATTCAGTACAGAAGTTTTCAAAGCGAATAATGAAATACAGACGGTAAATGCCCGTATACTGGAAAAACTGGCAAAATTACTTACACCGTCCATCTATACCCATCCGATTCCGGCTCATTCCGTGGCTTTTACACAGCCTTATGAGTCTTCTGAAATTTTATTGGAACACACGGAATTTTTCTTCCGTAAACAGATGACTTCCACTGTAAAATCAGAATCAGACAAGCAGCTGAACATTCCTTTTACTCCGGTAGGAAATGTAAGAATTAATAAAGTTCATACTTCTATCATGTTTGTAGGAAATACCTGCTACAGCATCGATGATAGATTCAATAAAATTCCTATTGCAAGATTTCAGGGAAAACCTGAAGATTACAGGAAAATTACAATCGGAGTAGATGTAAGCAAATATGTAAGTGAAAACTTTCCGAAATATCTGAGCATATTCTGCTCCAATCCGGCTTTTGAGCACCTTGATTTCGTATACAAATTATTGCCTTACATCTCTGTAACAAGTAATGGAAATCCTCTGTTTGTAAGAGAAGGATTAAGCTACCTTACAGAAAGTCAGAATGATGGTTATGAGCAGATGTTCAAAGAGCAATCCATCAGAAATAAGGTGATTGAGGATATTAAAAGTATCTATCGCCATAAATTTATTGAAGTAACGGGAATCTCTCAAAGTCTGTTCTCAGAACCGGGACAGCTTCCACAGAACCTTGATTTCCTCGCAGGAAAAGAAGAAATTTCTAAATTCCTGGACAATAAAAGTTATCTGTGGCTTACTTTTGAGTTTCCACCACAATTTTCAGCAGAAATCTTAGATAATTTCTCATTTGTCCTGAATGCTTTTCCTATCTATAACAGAGGTTGGAAAAAAACAGAATACAGCCTTGATATCATGGGGAATAATATTCCTTTGGTAACAGACGAAGGAGAACATTTCCTTTATGTAGATGAAGTACAGGATGGTGACGGAAGAAAATATACAGAAATTCCTTTCACTCCTGCTGATGATCTTAAGAAAGGTTTATATACCGTAAGAAAAGGAGGAATGGAGCGATTCACCAGCAGAAATGCAGTCGATATGATTGCCAATGTTCTGGAATTAACCAGAGACGAAATTGCCGCATTTTCCCTTTTGAACAGAGATAATGTAAAAGGAGTTCTCAGCGAAATGTCTGATAAAATGAAAACCATGGTGCAGAAAGTAAACAATGCCAAAAGGAATATCAGACAGGAACTGAATTATGTAATCATGGAACCTGTAGAAAAAACAGATCATACTTACGCTTCTTTCTGGGTAACACATTGTACGCTGGCCAATCATATGCGACCAGGAACTGAACTTTCCAATCAGCTGAAATCTCAGACTGTGGTATTGCTTACAGAAACATTAGGAGGATCTGAAGAGCAGAAAGGAACTGATAGTATTCAGGCTTACAAATATGCACTGACGACCAGAGATAAGATCATTTCTTTGGAAGACGTTAAGAATTATTGCCGCATGATTCTGAAAGATGAGGTAAGAGAAGTAAGAGTAAGAAGAGGAACCATGATCAGCAACAAACCAAAAGAAGGATTTGTAAGAACCGTTGAGGTAGAAATTGTTCCCCAAAACTATTCTTTTTACGGAAGAGCCTATTGGGAAAATATGGCCAATATCATCAGAAACCAGATTATTGCCAAAGCCATTGACGGAATTGAATATATTGTAAGAATTACCAATGAAGATGTTGATTTCCAGGATATGTAATTTCTTTAAAAATAAATAAGTTTAAAATATAAATGCCGTATCAATTGCGGCATTTTTGAATGATATCAATAGGAACGGGCTATTATCCTGAGCATAGTCGAAGGGAGCCCGTTTTTTAATAAATGAGCTTTCCATTGGCTTCAGCCAAAACATAATGATCCGAAAAATACGAAATCATTCCGGAAAAATTCAATAACAACGGGTTCAGTGCCTTAACAAAACCTAAGAATTTTTTATGAAACTTTTATCCCTTTTATATTCAAAAAAAGTCTATAAAATTTCGTATTTTTGCACGTTGTGATTTTCAGGCAAAGTCACTCCAAATTATGAGCAAATCAACAGAATATATAGAAGTTTACGGAGCACGTGAACACAATCTTAAAAATATTAATGTAAAAATTCCACGTAATGAATTGGTCGTGATTACCGGCCTTTCCGGAAGTGGAAAATCGTCATTGGCTTTCGATACTATTTTTGCGGAAGGCCAGCGTCGTTATATCGAAACATTCTCTGCCTATGCACGTCAGTTTCTAGGTGGGTTGGAGCGTCCTGATGTAGATAAAATTGAAGGACTTTCTCCGGTTATTGCTATCGAGCAGAAAACAACCAATAAAAATCCGCGTTCTACCGTAGGAACGGTTACTGAGCTGTACGACTTTCTGCGTCTTTTGTATGCAAGAGTTTCGGATGCTTACTCTTTATCTACAGGACAGAAGTTGGTAAGCTATACCGAAGATCAGATCCTTGAAACCATCAAAGAAAACTATAAAAAAGAGAAAATCATGCTTTTGGCACCAGTGGTGCGTTCCAGAAAAGGACATTATCATGAGCTCTTTGTTCAGATGGCTAAAAAAGGCTACGGACAGGCAAGAATTGATGGCGAGCTGCAGGATATTGAATATGATTTAAAACTTGACCGTTATAAAACCCACGACATCGATATCGTTATCGATCGTTGGATTATCGGTGAGAATGCTTCGGAAGGCAGAATGGAAAAATCATTGCGTACTGCAATGGAAATGGGAGAAGGCATTATCGGAATTCAGAAACTGGGAAGTACAGATATCGAATACTTTTCCAAGAACCTGATGGATGCTGAAACCGGACATTCTTTGGCGCTACCTGAACCCAATACATTCTCATTCAACTCTCCAAAAGGAAGCTGTCCGAATTGTAAAGGTCTTGGAACCATTAAAAAGATCAATACCGATTATTTCATCGATAATCCTAAACTGTCAATCAATCAGGGAGGATTATTGCCATTGGAAGATATCAAGTCTAACAAATGGATTCTGTCACAAATTAAAAATATCCTAGAGATCTTCGGATTGGGATTAACAACACCTTTGCAGGATATTCCGGAAGAAGCACTGGATTATATCTACAACGGATGTCATAAAGAATTCAATAAAGACCTGAAATACGCAGGAATTACCAAGAAAATAAAAATTGGTTTTGATGGTTTGATTGCTTTCATGGAAGAAATTATTGATGAAAGAGAATCTTATGAAGCCATTTTACTGGAAAGACATTTCACCACAGAAGAAACCTGCCCGGAATGTCATGGAGCCCGTCTTCAGCCTTCAAGTTTAAGTTTTAAAATTGATGGAAAAAATATTGCGGAAGTTAATGGATTAAGCTTAGCAGATTTAAAAGACTGGTTAGCTGATGTTAAAGATAAATTTTCAGAAAAAAATAAAATCATTGCTCACGAGATCTTAAAAGAAATTGAAACCAGACTTCAGTTTTTACTGGATGTAGGGTTGGATTATTTAAGTCTGAGCAGAAGTTCAAAAACCCTTTCTGGAGGAGAATCACAGAGAATTCGTCTTGCAACGCAGATCGGTTCTCAACTGGTCAATGTATTGTATATTCTCGATGAGCCAAGTATCGGGCTTCACCAGAGAGATAATGAAAGACTGATCCATTCTCTGAAAAACCTGAGAGATATTGGAAACTCTGTATTGGTGGTAGAACATGATAAAGATATGATTCTTGAAGCCGATGAGGTGCTGGATATTGGTCCGAGAGCAGGGAAATTCGGTGGAGAAATCCTTTGGCAGGGAAAACCAAAAGACCTGTTGAAAGCAGATACCATCACTGCTCAATATATTAACGGAAAAAGAAAAATTGCAATTCCTGAAGAAAGAAGAGCAGGAAGCGGTAAAAATATTGTTTTAAAAGGAGCTACAGGGAACAACCTTAAAAATGTAACTCTGGATATTCCTCTTGGAAAACTCGTTGTAGTAACCGGAATTTCAGGAAGCGGAAAATCCTCATTGATAAACGGAACATTATATCCGATCCTTAACAAACATTTCTACAGAGCGGTTCAGGAACCGTTACCATACAAAAAGATTGAAGGGTTAGATAATATTGATAAAATTGTAGATGTAGATCAGACTCCAATCGGAAGAACGCCACGTTCGAATCCTGCGACCTATACCGGAATGTTTACCGATATCAGAAACCTTTTTGCAGAACTGCCGGAAAGTAAAATCCGTGGGTATAAGCCAGGAAGATTCTCTTTCAACGTAAAAGGCGGAAGATGCGAAACCTGTCAGGGTGGAGGATTAAAAGTGATCGAAATGAATTTCCTTCCGGATGTATACGTACACTGTGAAA
Organism: Chryseobacterium sp. KCF3-3; assembly: GCF_045865955.1. Classification (NCBI taxonomy): domain Bacteria; kingdom Pseudomonadati; phylum Bacteroidota; class Flavobacteriia; order Flavobacteriales; family Weeksellaceae; genus Chryseobacterium; species Chryseobacterium sp. KCF3-3. The sequence goes on along the minus strand of NZ_AP035792.1, from coordinate 4,822,101 downwards.
CCTGTAACGGGAAACGTTTCAACAGAGAAACCCTGGAAGTTCGTTACAAAGGAAAATCAATTTCTGACGTATTGGACATGACGATCGATGAAGCGGTAGATTTCTTCCAGCCGATTCCTAAGATTTTTGCAAAAGTGAAAACATTACAGGATGTAGGTTTGGGATACATTACGCTTGGACAGCAATCGACCACCCTTTCTGGAGGTGAAGCGCAACGTATCAAGTTAGCAACCGAACTGGCGAAAAGACAAACCGGAAATACCCTTTATATCCTTGATGAACCCACTACAGGACTTCATTTTGAAGACGTGAAAATCCTGATGGATGCTATCAATCAATTGGTAGAACTAGGAAACTCATTCATCATCATCGAACATAATATGGATGTCATCAAATTAGCAGATCATATCATCGACGTAGGACCGGAAGGAGGAAAATATGGCGGACAGATCGTTGCACAGGGAACTCCTGAGGAAATTGTGAAGTCTAAGAAAAGCTTGACAGGGAAGTTTTTGAAGAGGGAACTGGAGTAGATTTCAGAATAAAAATAGAGATAATTATTGGCTAAACTTAAATAGTTTAGCCTTTTTTATGCTTAAAATAACCCTCCAATATTAAATTTTCAATTATTTTTAAAATTTATTACACTGATAATCAATTAATTAAATTTTAATGTTAACCCAATGTTAACTGAATGTAAAATTAATATGAATTATTTTTAATAACTTTGGTTAAGAGATACAAAAATAGGTTAGTATAACATTTAAAACCAGTTAGTTATGAAAAATAGAATTCAAATAGTAATGGCTTCACTTTTCGTTTGCGGATTTGCCACTGTTTTGAACACCGCTAAAGCTCAAACTACAGATCATAATACCATTCAGGAAATTCAACTGAGTAGAAGTGAAACGTTTAACGATATCAGAAATAAATTAGAAGCCAATTTTGACCTTACCAACCCTGATTACAAGCAGGGAACCGTAAACTCAGTGGTGAAATTTGATATTGCCAAAAACGGAAAAATTGTAAATGTTCACTCCAGTGGAGACTGTAAAACCGTAAGCAAAGAAATTGAAACGGTATTAAGTGATCTTGATTATAAAGTAGACCGCAAAAAATTAACTGATAATATGGTTGCTTATACTTACGTAATGCCTGTGACAGTAGAGATCCACAGCAGATAGTATTCATAGCATATTATTCAATCATGTGTGAATAATGAAAACTTATCAGATTAAGTTGTAATAAACAATAAACCGTAAAGTTTTAGTTTTGAGCTACCATAAAATTAAAACTATATGAAAAATTTTAAAAAGCTGACAAAATCAGATTTGAAGTCAGTGTACGGAGGAGCACCAGTAAAATACTGTACATTTTGTGAATGGGCAAATAAAGTAATTTGCAGTGATATTCCAATCGTTCAATGCCCTTAAAAAAATAAAGCCGCTTTTATAAGCGGTTTTTCTATTATTTTGTACTTTCAACAAATTCTGTTAATCTTGCTTTAAGATCTTTAGAATTTCCTATCTTATCAAAAGTAACATTATCTACTCTCCATCCTTTATCTGTATGGGTCAGATGTACTGTATCCATCCAGGTTTCTTTAGATGAACCCATATCATATTCAAAGGATACCAGTGCTTCAGCGGTTTTATCCTGTATCTTGACAGACTTGATGGTGTAACTTGTGAACCCTTCATACAAGCTGGAGAAAATAGCTCCTTCAAAAATTAAGGGCTTTTCATCAGGGTGCTCACTCTTTTTTACCCTTTCCATATCTGCTTTTGAGGCATTTATAGCATTGTCTAAAACTTTTTTTAAATCCTGAGAAAACAAAGTATCCGGAATCGGCTGGTTGTAAATTGCTTCATTAGATTTGCCATACTGAGTATACAATTCATTTACTTTTTCAGTAATGGCTGACTCTGGAGATATGACAGGCTGAGGTTTGTCTTTTTTGCAAGACACGAAGAACAGGAATATTCCTAAACAGAGAAATAGTTTTTTCATTTGATATTATTTTTTTTGTGGTGTTTATCAGAATCCCAAGCTCAAAATGTATACCAAAATCTGTCCGTAAAATATTTTTTACGAATCGCAAAAATCGATACATTTGAGTAGATAAAAAAAATTGTGGATCCTATTCTTAACGTTGCTGTCCGTTCCCTTTGCGTTTACCTTTTTATGGTGATTGCAATCCGTTTATTTGGTAAAAACCAGCTTTCTCAGCTTAATGCAGGGGATGTTGTACTATTATTACTTATTTCAAATGCTGTTCAGAATGCCATGGTAGGACCTGATACCTCTCTTCAGGGCGGGATTATTGCGGCATTAGTTTTGTTTGTTGCTAATTTTATTCTGAAAAGGATTATGTTTTCCAGCCGTTCCTTTCAGACTTTTATGGAAGATGAACCTGTTATTTTGATTAGAGATGGAGTAGCGGATCAGGCAGCTTTAAACCGGGTAAAGATTACAGAAAGCGAATTGGAAGAAGCGATCAGAGAACATGGGATTGAAAACATCCATAATGTAAAGCTTTCTGTGTTGGAAGTGGATGGAAATATAAGCGTGGTTTCTCAGGACGAGAAGAGTAAACAGACGCATTATTCAAGAATTAAAAGAAAACTTAAAAGAAAATACCATTAAATACGATGAATTACGAACTAAGAGAAATGCTTCCCAGTGATGAAGCCCGCGTTCTTGAGATTTTCCGTCAGGGAGTAGATGGCGGAATTGCCACATTGGAAACAGAAGTTCCCACAGCTGAAGCCTGGAGCATGGAATATTTCAATGACTGCCGTTGGGTACTGGAAAATGAAAATAATGAAGTAATAGGATGGTGTGCCCTGAAACCGGTCAGCAAAAGAGAATGTTTTAAGGGAGTCGCAGAAGTAAGCATTTATTTCGATAACGAATACCAAGGTAAGGGATTGGGTTCGGTATTGCTTAAAAAGATTATTTTGGATAGCGAGGATCACGGATTCTGGACATTACAGACTAATATCTTCTCCGAAAATGAAATGGCCATCAAATCTCATCAGAAAAACGGTTTCAGAATGGTAGGAGTCCGTAAAAAAATAGGAAAGCTTAATGGAGAATGGAAAGACCTTGTTCTGATGGAAAAAAGAAGCGAAGTCATTTAAAGAATTATAAATTATAAATGATGAATGATGAATGATGAATGATGAATGATGAATTTGTTTGATAAGCACATTAGTCTCCATAACTACAATTCACCATTGACTTGCGAAGCAAAATTGACCATTGACCATAAAAGGCTATATACTCTAACCTTAAACCTTGAACCTTGAACTTTGAACTTTTGGCATTACCCTTGTTATATTAATAAGTGAAAAAATAGAAATAATGAAAAATTTGATTAAAGTTACAGGAGTCCTTATTGTGATGTTTATGCTGTCATCATGCGTAGTTCATGACAATGGAGCCAGAGGAAATACAATCCCTCCAGGGCAGGCTAAGAAAGTGTTTGGAGGAAGTGCAAAAGATTATGCTCCGGGACAGGTGAAAAAGAGAAGTGGCTATTAATAGGTTCATGAAATTAAAATATTAACAGCCTTTTTTAACATACATTAGCTTAATTTCAATTTCTTTTGGCATTAACATTGATATATTTCGCTATCGAAATTGAAAAAGTGAAAATAATGAAAAGTATGTTGAAAATTGCTGGGGTAGCAGTAGTTGTTTTAATGCTGTCCTCTTGCGTGGTACATGAGCATCATGGAAGGAGAATGCCACCCGGGCATGCCAAAAGGTATTATGGCGGAAGTGCAAGGTACTATGCACCCGGCCAGGTAAAGAAAGTGTATATTTATGACGATCGTGGTCATCATCACAAAGGTCGCGGTCATGGACATCACAGATAAAAAAGAAAAGCACTGAATTTTTCAGTGCTTTTTTTATAAATTATAATCTCGATTTTTTCGGATTAAGGAAAGTATTAAAAACCATCACTTCCTGTCCAAACTTTTTCTCAATTCTTTCAGAAATATTTAAAAGCTCACTTTTAATGAAATCTTCACGTAATTCTTCATTATCAAAAATTAACAGGAGATTATAATTTTTTCCTTCCTCGATAAAGTCACTGTGCACCTCAGAAAGAATATATTTGTTGACATCCATCAGGTTTTCAGTCATTAAAACCAGTGTTTCATCAATATAATTTTCCCATTCTTCTAGGTTATCTTTCGTGCAGTGGAAAGTTATACTTAATACGCTCATATTTTTATGAATTTTTAAGATTTTTTTGGATAAATTCTACAGCAAAAATCGGCATTTTTTTCGTAAATTAGCCCGTTAATAAAAATTGGAAATAAATAATTTTCAGACTTACAGCTAAGAGTTTGAATATCATTACAATAAAATTTGTTTATGCAAAAAGAAGGAGAAAGACTGATTCCTATCAACATTGTTGATGAAATGAAGTCGTCTTATATCGATTATTCGATGTCGGTTATCGTTTCAAGAGCGTTACCGGATGTAAGAGACGGCTTGAAACCCGTTCATAGAAGAGTACTTTATGGTATGTATGGATTAGGGGTATTTTCTAACAGAAAATATTTAAAATCTGCGAGAATTGTTGGGGATGTATTAGGTAAATACCACCCACACGGAGATTCCTCTGTATATGATGCTATGGTAAGAATGGCACAGGATTGGAGCTTACGTTATCCTCAGGTAGACGGACAGGGTAACTTCGGTTCTATGGATGGTGACCCGCCTGCAGCAATGCGTTATACCGAGGCAAGATTGAAAAAAATCTCTGATGAGGTTCTTTCAGACCTAGACAAAGAAACAGTTGATTTTCAGAATAACTTCGACGACAGTTTACAGGAGCCGACAGTAATGCCTACTAAAGTTCCCAATCTTTTGGTAAACGGTACTTCAGGTATTGCCGTAGGTATGGCAACCAATATGGCACCTCATAACCTGTCAGAATCCGTAGATGCAATCTGTGCTTATATCGATAATAAAGAAATTACGATTGATGAGCTGATGCAGCACATTATTGCGCCGGATTTCCCTACAGGTGGTATCATCTATGGATATGACGGAGTAAGAGATGCTTTCCATACAGGAAGAGGTAGAGTAGTTTTAAGAGCTAAAGTGAACTTTGATGAAATCGGAAACAGAAACGCGATTATCGTTACTGAAATCCCTTATCAGGTGAACAAAGCTGAAATGATCGCCAGAACAGCAGAGCTTGTTAAAGACGAAAAAATCCCTGGTATCCACGAGATCAGAGACGAATCGGATAGAAAAGGACTTCGTGTGGTTTACGAATTGAAAAATGACGCAATCCCGAATGTAGTTCTTAACTTATTATATAAATATACGGCACTTCAGACTTCTTTCAGTGTAAACAATATTGCATTGGTACACGGAAGACCGGAGCAGCTGAACCTTAAAGATATCATTCATCACTTTGTAGAGCACAGACATGAGGTAATCGTAAGAAGAACTCAGTATGAGCTTAAAAAAGCAAAAGAAAGAGCACACATTCTTGAAGGATTCATGAAAGTGATCGGAACTCAGGATTCTCTGGACAGAGCAATTTCTATTATCCGTCACAGTGCAAACCCTCAGGCTGCAAAAGAAGGCTTGATCGAAGCATTTGAACTTTCAGACATTCAGGCTCAGGCTATTCTAGATCTTAGATTAGCTCGTTTAACAGGAATGGAGCTTGATAAGATCCGTGATGAATACGATGCGATCATGAAAGAAATTGCAAATTTGGAAGATATCTTAGCCAACGAGCCGAGAAGATTCCAGATCATCAAAGAAGAATTGATCGAAATCAAAGAAAAATACGGAGACGAAAGAAGAACTGAAATTGATTATTCAGGAGGAGAAATGTCTATTGAAGATATCATCCCTAACGAATCTGTAGTTCTTACGATCTCTCATGCAGGATACATCAAGAGAACTTCACTTTCAGAATATAAAATTCAAAGTAGAGGTGGTGTAGGAAACAAAGCAGCAACAACAAGGGATTCCGACTTCCTTGAGTATATTGTTTCTGCAACCAACCACCAGTATATGTTATTCTTTACAGAAAAAGGAAGATGTTACTGGTTAAGAGTATTTGAAATTCCTGAAGGCTCTAAAACAGCAAAAGGAAGAGCGGTACAAAACCTTATCAACATTGAACCGGATGATAAGATTAAAGCTTATATCAGAACGAACAATCTTAAGGATTCTGAATATGTAAATCAAATGAGCGTTGTGATGGTAACCAAAAACGGTACAATCAAGAAAACATCATTGGAAGCGTATTCAAGACCAAGAGTAAACGGGGTAAATGCTATCGAAATTAGAGATAATGACCAGTTATTAGGTGCTTACCTTACCAACGGAGAATCTCAGATTATGATTGCTACTAAAAATGGTAAATGTATCCGTTTCCCTGAAGAGAAAGTAAGAGAAGTAGGAAGAGGATCTATCGGGGTAAGAGGGATCTTGCTTGAAGAAGGTGACGAAGCTATTGGTATGATTGTTGTGAGCGATGTAGAGAACGAAACAGTACTTGTAGTATCTGAAAAAGGATACGGAAAGAGAACTGCAGTAGAAGACTACAGAATTACCAACAGAGGAGGAAAAGGAGTTATTACCCTTAACATTACTGAAAAAACAGGAAATCTTATCGCTATTCAAAATGTAACAGACGAAGACGGATTGATGATTATCAACAAATCCGGTGTTGCGATCAGAATGGGAATGGATGAAATGAGAGTGATGGGTAGAAATACTCAGGGAGTGAAACTGATCAACCTTAAGAAAAATGACGAAATTGCAGCCATTGCAAAAGTAGAAATGGATAAAGATGTAGAAGAAGATTCTGAAGAACTTGAAGAAACAGAAGAAGGAGTTGTAGGATCGCTATTTGATAACCAGGAAAATGACAATGTAACACCTCAGGCTGAAAATGAAAACTCAGCAGAGGAAAATGAGAATTCTGATTCTGAAGAATAAATTGTACAATATAAATATAAAATAGTTATTATGAAGAAACTAATTTTAGGAATGGCTATCGTAGCGTCTGCTTTTGCTTTTGGGCAGAAAAAAGATGCAGCTGCTTTAAATGCTCAGCTTCAGGAAGCTAACAAAGTTGCTATGGATGCATATAATGCAAAAAATTATGCAGCTGCAGCACCTAAGTTTATAGAAGTTTATGACTTATTAAAGTCTAGCGGACAGGACAACAAAATATATATGTATTATGCCGGACTTAGCCACGCATTAGCGAATAACAGTGACCAATCTATCAAAATATTTACAGACCTTGTTAATTCCGGATTTACAGGAGTAGAAACTACTTATACTGCAAAAGAAAAGAAAACAGGACAAGTTGTAAACCTTGATAAATCTACTTGGGAGCTGATGAAGAAAAACGCAGACTATTCTGATTTCAAAACAGAGCAGACAAAAAGTATAGAGCCGGATTTATATGAAACTCTTGCATCTTTACTTCTTAATGCTAAAAGCCCTGAGGCTCTTGCTGTTATTGAAAAAGGATTAGCGAAATTTCCCAATAATGCCAAGCTTAAAGAAGCTCAGACTACAGCATATCTTCAGTCTGGAAACACAGATAAATTTGTTTCAGGATTAAAAGAGCAATTGGCTAAAAATCCAAATGATCCTACAAACTGGTATAACCTTGGAGTAATGCAGGCTAAAACCCCTGCGACTGTTAATGATGCTATAGAATCATTTAAAAAAGCTATTGAGCTGAAACCTGATTTCTCTGATGCATACCAAAATCTTGTTTATACTACTATTGGAGACGATGCTAAAGTTGTAGGGGAGATTAATGCATTAAGAAAAGATAAACCAGACGAAGCTTCTAAATTGATCGATGCAAGAAGAGAAAGATTTGGAAAAGCATTGCCATATGCTGAAGGATGGTATAAGGCAAATCCAAAAAGTATTGACGCGGTTTCTGCACTAAAAGAAATTTATGTAGTAACTAAAAATATTGAAAAAGTTAAAGAAATGAAAGCTAAAGAAGCTGAACTTACAGCTGCTGGAGCAAAATAATCATTTTTTATAATAACACATATGAAAACCGGAATAGAAATGTTCCGGTTTTTTTATTGTAAACGGAAAGTGTTTGCTGAGCTTCTTATCCGGATTCTATGTTTCATGCAGGAGTTTTTAGATCTGTTATGATTTATAAAGAGGCTGTCTAAAAAGTCCAAAAAAATATCCCCGTTACTTAAAAAGTTTCGGGGATTTTTTTGTTGTTTGTCCTTTAAGATTTATCTTTAAGGTGCACCCAAACAAACATTGATATGAAAGTACGGTTTAAATCTTTACCCACCAATACTCCCAGCTTATTTCCTGAAGATATTTTTGATAAGATAGGTGCTAATGATCCGGTACGTCTTATCAATGAATTAGTGGATAACTTGAATATCGATCATATTATAAGTGAATATAAAGGCGGTGGAACGACAAGTTTTCACCCCCGGATGATGATCAAAGTTTTATTCTATGCCTATTTCAACAATATTTATTCATGCCGTAAAATAGAAAAGGCACTTGGAGAAAATATTCATTTCATGTGGCTTTCTGGCAACAGTAAGCCTGATTACAGAACCATCAATTACTTTAGGAGCAAACGGCTTAAAAACCATATTCACCGTCTTTTTGCAGATGTTACCGTTGTTTTGCAGAATTTAGGTTACGTAAGTTTAAATGTTCAATATATAGATGGTACAAAAATAGAATCATCTGCCAACCGATACAGCTTTGTATGGAAAAAATCTGTAGAAAAGAATAAATTAAAACTGGAAGCTCAAATTCATTCCGTACTTGAAGATATTGAATCCCAAATCAAAGAAGAGCGTTATGAATCCCATGAAAAGACCCTTCCAAAATCTATTGACAGCAGAGAGCTTCAGGATAAAATAGCAGAACTTAATCACTCTGTGGCACAGGACAATAAAACCGGTAAGAAGCTCATTAAAAAGCTTCAGCATCAGGACCTGCCCAGATTACAGAAGTATGAAGATCAATTAAAAATACTCTCAGGCCGCAACAGTTATAGTAAGACAGATCCCGACGCCTGCTTCATGCGGCTCAAAGACGACCATATGAAAAATGGGCAGCTTAAGCCAGCCTATAATGCACAGATCAGTACTGAAAACCAGTTTATCACCCATTACAGCATTCATCAGACTCCTGGAGATACCACTACATTGAAGGATCATCTTAACAGCTTTGAAAATCAGTATCACAAACAAAGTAAAGAGGTAGTAGCAGATGCCGGATATGGAAGTGAAGAGAATTACGAAATGATGGCAGAAAAAGCTATAGAGGGCTATGTAAAATATAATAATTTTCATAAAGAACAGAAGCGCAGTGAGAAGAACAATGCGTTTGCTGTACAGAACTTATATTATAATGAGGAAAATAACTTCTATGTATGTCCCTGCGGACAGCAAATGAACTTTATCGGTAAAGGCAAAAGAATCAGCAGTAACGGATATGAATCTCAGGTACATTATTATCAGGCTTTCAGATGTCAGGGTTGTCCTCTTAGAGAAAGCTGCCATCAAAGCCAGGATAATCGATTAATCGAAGTGAATTATAATCTGAACCATCACAGAATGAAAGCCAGACAAAGGCTGATATCTGAAAAAGGGCATTACCACAGAAGTAAACGGCCTATAGAAGTAGAAGCTGTATTCGGGCAATTAAAAAGCAATAATAAATTTTCAAGATTTACTCTAAAAGGACTTGAAAAAGTAAATATTGAATTTGGATTAATGGCATTGGCACATAATCTTAGAAAATTAGTGAAAAACAGAAAACTTAACCGTAAAAATTGGCTAAATACACTTAAATGCAAACAACATATGCATCTTTTCCATAAGTATATGAAAATCCAAAAGTATAAAATTGCTGCATAACTATACGCAGTCTCAAAACAAACAAAAAGAGGCTGACCTTTTTGGACAGCCTCTTTAATTTATTTAACTCTGCTATGTAGTTTCCGTTGAAAATTCTTCATGCCGAATTCATGCATTCAAAATTTATGTTTTTTATAGAGATGAACCTTAAATTTCAACCTGAGAATTTCTCTGTAATTCCGTATCTTTGAGAAAAATTTTTTTAAGATGATCGAGTGGAAAACCGCCAAGGAATACGAAGATATTACCTATAAAAAATCTAACGGAGTAGCAAGAATTGCTTTCAACAGACCTGAGGTGCGTAATGCTTTCAGACCTAAAACAACTTCAGAATTATACGATGCTTTTTATGATGCCTATGAAGATCCTTCAATAGGAGTTGTATTACTTTCAGGAGAAGGACCTAGCCCTAAAGACGGTGGCTGGGCATTTTGTAGTGGAGGTGATCAAAAGGCCAGAGGACACCAGGGATACGTAGGAGAAGATGGAAGACACCGTTTGAATATTCTTGAGGTTCAACGTCTGATCCGTTTCATGCCGAAAGTGGTAATCGCAGTGGTTCCGGGATGGGCAGTTGGTGGAGGACACTCACTTCACGTAGTATGTGACCTTACTTTAGCAAGTGAAGAACATGCTATTTTCAAGCAGACAGATGCTGATGTTACTAGTTTTGATGGTGGTTACGGTTCCGCTTACCTTGCTAAAATGGTAGGACAGAAAAAAGCCCGTGAAATTTTCTTTTTAGGAAGAAATTATTCTGCTCAGGAAGCTTTCGAGATGGGAATGGTCAACAAAGTAGTTCCTCATGCTGAATTAGAAGATACTGCTTATGAATGGGCTCAGGAAATATTGGCTAAATCTCCAACTTCTATCAGAATGCTGAAATTTGCCATGAACCTTACAGACGATGGGATGGTAGGACAACAGGTTTTCGCTGGTGAAGCAACCCGTCTTGCGTATATGACAGAAGAAGCTCAGGAAGGAAGAAATGCATTTCTTGAAAAAAGAAAACCCAACTTCGGAGAAGATCAATGGATATCATAACATGAGTGATGAGTAATAAGTAATGTGCAATATTTTTCATTACTTATTATCCATTGCCTATTACTTATAAATTTATGACGGATTGGATAAAAGCCGCAAGGCTAAGAACTTTACCGCTTTCCCTAAGCGGGATTATTATGGGGGCTTTCATTGCGAAATGGAGACTTTACGGAGAAGGAGGAATCTGGGACTGGAAAATCCTTGCGCTTGCTCTTTTGGTTACCCTTTTATACCAGATTTTATCAAATTATGCCAATGATTATGGTGATGGAGTAAAAGGAACCGACGCCAAAAGAATCAATGAAGCAGAAGCAAGAGCTGTAGCATCAGGGAAAATTACTGCAAAGCAAATGAAGAATGCGGTAATCCTTTTCGCAGTATTATCTTTCATGGCTACCATCGCTTTGCTGTATGTAGCTTTTATTCCAGATTATATGAATGAATTTTATATCTTCATAGGACTGGGAGTAGCATGTATTCTTGCAGCAATTGGATATACAGTAGGGAAGAAACCTTACGGATACATGGGATTGGGAGATATCTTCGTGTTTATCTTCTTTGGATTGGTTTCCGTATGTGGAAGTTATTTCTTATTTACAAAAACTTTCAGCTGGGATATATTATTACCCGGAACAGCTGTTGGAATGATGAGTATGGCTGTTCTTAACCTGAACAATATGAGAGATATTGAAAGTGATAGACTATCAGGGAAAAACAGCTTTGCATTGAGAATCGGATTCAAAAATGCAATGATTTACGAAATGGTTCTTTTGCAACTTCCTTTACTACTTATTCTTGTATTTTTAGGAATGAACGGATTTATGCAGCAGCAAAATTATTACGTTTTCATTGTAATGATTCTGTTATTTCCACTATCAAAACTAAGAAGAAAGATATTATCTGTAAAAGAGCCGAAGGAATTAGATCAATATTTAAAGCAGGTAGGAATTATGACTTTTGTAATGGCTATTCTTACAGCAGCTGGACTTAATTTATTTAACTAATCCAAAATATTATATCATGAGTTCTAATGTCTATGTTGAAGCTCAAATGCTTATCAGAAAACCGATTGAAGATGTTTTTGAAGCATTTATCAATCCGGAAGTAACCACTCATTTCTGGTTTACCAAATCGACCGGAAAATTGGAAGAAGGTAAAATCATTACCTGGGAATGGGAAATGTACGGCGTGAAATCCGAAGTGAAGGTTCATCAGATTATTCCAAACCAGCTCATCAGAACAGAATGGGGAGAGCCTTCAACCAACGTAGACTATGAATTCAAAACCATGGAACAAGGAACTCTGGTTATCATTAAAAGCTATGGATTCAGCCAGACGGGCGAAGATCTGCTGAAAGTGATTAATGACAATACAGGAGGTTTTACGACAGTTTTAGACGGTTGTAAAGCTTACCTGGAACATGGGATTAATTTAAGATTGATTGAGGATAAATTCCCATCGAAATAACAAATTAAAGAAAACACAGATGGCACGAATGCTTTCACGGATGTCACTAATCTCATTGTGCTCTTTGTGAAATTATTTGAGTCATTTGTGTTTAAAAATTTAAACTAAAATTTAAAATGAAAATACAATTCTTAGGGCAAAATTGTTTCCTGTTCACCTACAAGGACAAAACAATTTTGAGCGACCCTTTTTACAACTACAAAAAAGCAGAATCAGGTTTTGATATTGCTGCTCAAAAAATCGACTACATCCTGTTGACCCATGCGCACGGTGATCATATTGCTGATGTAGCAGAGGTATTGCAGCACTACCCGGAAGCTACCGTAATTGGAGTTCCTGAAGTTTGCGGTTACTTCCAGCAGGCTAAAAATAGAGACGATGTGAACTTAGGAGGATCGGCAAAAATCGACGATCTTAAAATTTCCATGGTTCCGGCTCACCATACAAGTTCTTTCCCGGATGGAAGCTATGGAGGCGTTCCTGTTGGGTATATCTTCAGACTTCCTGAAGGTAAGAACATCTATTTGGCAGGTGATACAGGAGTAATGGCTGATATGGAGCTGTTCCCGAGACTATACGGAAACATCGACCTTTCTATTCTTCCCATCGGAAGCCACTATACAATGTGCCCTAGAAAAGCTTCTTTTGCAGCAGCAGAGCTATTAAAAACACCGAAAGTAATCGGATGTCACTTTGATACTTTCCCTGCCATTGAAATCAATCATGAAAGTGCACTACAACATTTTGCTGATAAAAATGTAGAACTTGTTTTACCAAAATTAGGAGAGACGTTCGAATTTTAATCAATAACGAAACCGGAGGTAATCTGAAAATTAGAAAAATGAATATGATGCGTAAGGTATTAAAAACAAAAAAAGATAATTATCAAATTACCTCTCTTCTTACTTTAAACCAAAAAAAAATGGCAAGCTACCTAAATCACACCGCTACGACCGATTACCTTTGCTGCGTTCCCACCCTGGAGGATTCTCAGGAGCTGGTTGTTTAGGACTTGCCGTTGCAAAGGTAGGAATATTTTATAAACTTCAAAACTTTATCAAAGAAAATTAGTTGAAAAAATGCAGTGGTAAAGCTAAACGCCTGACATTTAGAGGGAAAAATTTTCAACTTTTTTAAAAATTTAAATATGACGAAAAGTCCATCAACACTAGGAATTATACTTTTTATCGCTACAATGATCGTTTTCTTTGTAGTATATACTTTTTTCTCAGGAATCAATTATTTTGATATCTCTTTGAAAGCCAATGCTTTTGTTTTGCCTCTTTTATATGCCGGAGTTGCTTTCTGGTCTGTAAAATCGTTTTGGAACAACCATAGAGTAGTAAAATTCAAGGAAGCTTTCAAAAGAGCATTTGTTCCGATGTTCATCGGAGGAATTCTTTCCATTTTCAGTATTTATGCTTTTTTAACTTTTGTAGATCCTGCAGCTAAAAGCCTGTTGAACTATCAATATGTTCAAAGACAAAAATCAGAACTGGATACAGAATATACTTCAGCAAGAAAAATTCTGAAGCATCAGAAAGATATTGATGAGCTGGATCAGAAATACAAAGAAAGATTGCAAAGCTTCACACCAGAGGCGGTTAAAGGAAAAGATATGCTTACCGCAAGTCATTTTTCAGGATATTTTGCAGCAATTCTTATATTTTACGTAGTTTTGTCGGTGTTTTTCGGAGCGTTTTTCAGAACAAGAACAATACATCAACCCGAAGAAACAAACCAAGCCTAATTTTTATTAAAATTAAATGAATTTATCTATAGTTATTCCGTTACTGAACGAAGAAGACTCTCTGGAAGAGCTTTTTTCAAGAATCGATAAAGTATGCACAACCAGTAATTTATCTTATGAAATCTGGTTTGTAGACGATGGAAGTACGGATTTGTCGTGGAGTATTATTGAAAATATGAAAGTTCAGTATCCTCAGATCCACGCTATTAAATTTTCCAGAAATTATGGAAAATCACAAGCACTTCATGCCGCTTTTGAAAGAACAAACGGTGATGTAGTGATTACAATGGATGCCGATTTACAGGATTTTCCAGAAGAAATTCCGGAACTGTATAATATGGTGATTCATGAGAATTATGATATCGTTTCCGGTTGGAAAAAGAAGCGTTTTGATAATGTAATGACGAAAAATATTCCGTCAAAATTATTCAATGCAGCGGCTAGAAAAGTTTCCGGAGTTTATCTTCACGATTTCAACTGTGGCTTAAAAGCCTACAAAAAACAGGTGGTAAAATCTGTTGACGTATACGGAGATATGCACCGTTATATTCCGGTATTGGCTGCCAATGCAGGTTTCAGAAGAATCACGGAAAAAGAAGTACAGCACCAGGCAAGACCTTACGGAACTTCAAAATTCGGAACTGAGAGATTTGTAAGAGGTTTCCTGGATTTGATAACCCTTTGGTTTGTAAGCCGTTTTGGAGGAAGACCAATGCATTTCTTCGGGGCTGTAGGAACTTTAATGTTTATTGTTGGTTTTCTTTCAGCACTTTGGTTAGGGATTTCTAAACTGATTGATGTGGCAAGAGGAATCTATGGACATTTAATCACCAATAATCCTTGGTTCTTTATTGCATTAACCATGATGATTTTGGGAAGCCTTCTGTTTGTAGCGGGGTTCTTAGGCGAAATGATTATCAGAACAAACCGCGAGCACAAGAATTATAATATTGATGAAGTGATATAATAGTTGGATGTTCATCTGAAGTAAAATGAAAATCAATCTGTTAATGTAAACCTTTAGTTGATGTATGACCATTCCCATCCTTTGGAGGGGTGGCGAAAATTCAAAGAATTTTTGACGGGGTGGTTACGCAAAAAATAATCATTCCAATTTCAATACATACAAAGCACTCTGTCAACAGGGTGCTTTTTTGTAATTTTATAAAAAACTTTTAACGTAAATGTTTCAACTCAAATCAATCCTTTTTTATTTTCTTTTATTCCTTATAATTTCCTGTTCATCCAACAAACTCTCTGGTTCATGGGAGTTTATTGATATTTATGATGGTGAAATTCGTCATACAGATACACTGAAAACCAAAACAAATAATTCCAGATACGGAACAGGAATTCTCACTTTTTATAAAGATAAAACTTTCATATCAATGGGGAATAGCGGGACTTATCAGATCGGAAATAATCTGTTGAAAATGAAGTACAATGACGATGAAAATATAACCCCAATGAAAATTTCCCGTGTAGATAGAAATCATCTGCTTTTATTTTCAATGGCGGGAAGTCCTAAAACCTGGTTTTATAAAAAAGTAAAAGAAAAGGAGAATAAGAAATAACCTTTTCCGAAAAGCTGAAAATTGAAAATTATCAGGTATTTTATTGTCAAAAGACAAAGATTTTTAGAAATTTTAATCCTATTTTTGTTCAAAGTAATATTGAAAGTCCTGTAAGAGCCATGAAGAAATGCTTTCAGAGATTTTCAGTAAAAATCGTTACGATTTGTAATTATAGAATATTTAAATTTAAATATGAAAAAAATTGTATACACATTAATGCTGGTAGCAGTGGTTTCCTGTGGAAAAGTATCTCCAAAAGGAAATATTGAAAAGAAAGATGTGGATGTATCGGAATTCGTCAACCTTGATCTGGAAGGTAAATTCCGTGTATTTTATGCCAGAGGTCCGAAAAATTTTGTAGAAATAGAAACCTATCCGAATGTAGCAAGCAATCTGGATGTGGATGTAAAAGACAAAACCCTTTTCATTAAAGAAAAAAGAGGGACAAAAGGGGTAGATTTTTATAATGTAACGATTTATTCCAAATATAATCTGGAAAAAGTTGCTGTTTCTGATTCTGTGGAAGTTAATATTTCAAGTGAAATCAAAACAGACAATTTCAGACTTAATATGAAAAATAATGCAAGCTTCATGGGATCTGTGAATACCAGAAGAGCAGAAGTAGAAATGCATAACAGAAGCCGCGCCAACTTTTTGGGATTGTCTAAAGATGCGGTTATAAAGATTTCAGATACAGCAAGTTTAATTGCTCCTTACTGGAAAATTACCAATCTGAATATTGATTCTAAAAACGGAAATTATGCAGAAGTAAATATAAAAGATTCTTTAAAAGGACATATACAGAATACTGCAAAATTTATTTATTACAACGATCCGATCAGGGCGTTCAAAATTGATAAAACGACAAAGGTAGAAAACAAAAAGCTGGATTAAAAACAGCATTATTTAAACTAGAAACTAGGAACTTTACAAACTATAAAAGAACAACATACAAATATGAATACACTAGAAAAAGCGAAACTTTGGTTAAGTGATACCTTCGATAAAGAAACAAGAGATGCTGTACAGACGTTGATCGACAGCAATTCCCCTGAACTGGAAGATTCTTTCTACAGAGAACTGGAATTCGGTACAGGAGGTATGCGTGGGATAATGGGGGTAGGAACCAACCGCTTAAATAAATATACATTAGGACAGGCTACTCAGGGATTAGCCAACTACATGCTTCAGCAGTTCAAAGGAGAAGAGATCAAAGTGGCCATCGCCTATGATGTTCGTAATAACTCAAAAGAATTCGGGAAACTGGTTGCAGATGTTTTAACAGCCAACGGAATTAAAGTACTGCTTTTCAAAGATCACAGACCGACTCCTGAATTGTCTTTCACGGTACGTGATAAAAAATGTAATGGAGGAATTGTATTGACAGCTTCTCACAACCCGCCTGAATACAATGGTTATAAAGTATACTGGAATGACGGAGCACAAATTGTTCCACCTAATGATGAAGCCATTATCAATGAAGTATATTCTGTAAAATTTGAGGAAATTAAATTCAACGGAAATGATGATCTGATCGAATGGATCGGAGAGGAGCAGGATGATGTTTACATCGATGCTTGTATTGAAAATTCTACGTATCAGAATGTTGGAAAAGAAAATTTAAATATTGTTTTCACCTCTATCCACGGAACAACCTATACTACCATTCCAAAAGCTTTAGAAAAAGCAGGATTCAAAAAAATAGATCTTGTAAGAGAGCAGATGATCCCAAGTGGAAATTTCCCTACCGTAGATTCTCCAAACCCGGAAGAACCTGCAGCTTTGGAAATGGCAATGGATCTGGCAAGAATTACCAATGCGGATATCGTGATCGGAACAGATCCGGACGGAGACAGATTAGGGATTGCAGTAAGAAACCTTGATGGTGAAATGCAATTATTAAACGGTAACCAAACCAATACAATCCTTACATATTATATTCTGAATGAGTGGAGAAAACAAGGGAAAATTACCGGAAAAGAGTTCATCGGTTCTACAATCGTAACTTCCGATATATTCTTTGATATTGCACAGAAATTCGGAGTAGAATGTAAAGTAGGTCTTACCGGATTCAAATGGATCGGAAAAATGATCCGCGAAGCAGAAGGAACACAGAAATTTGTGTGCGGTGGTGAGGAAAGTTTCGGATTCATGACCGGAGATTTCGTGCGTGATAAAGACTCTTGTGGAAGTATCCTTGTAGCTTGTGAAATTGCTGCATGGTGCAAAGCCAACGGAAAAACTATGTATCAGTACATGATCGAGATCTACGAAGACCTTGGAATGTATTATGAAGGATTGATCAATATCGTAAGAAAAGGAAAAGAAGGCGCTGAAGAAATTCAGAATATGATGAAAAACTTCCGTGAGAATCCTCCGAAAGAACTGGCTGGTTCATTAGTAGAAGAAGTGAAAGACTTTAAGGAACAGACAAGCCTTACCGTTTCTACCAACGAGAAAAAAGTAATGAATGATATTCCGAAGTCTAATGTTTTGATCTATTACACACAGGATGGAACAAAAGTATGTGTAAGACCTTCAGGAACAGAACCAAAAATCAAGTTCTATGTTTCAGTGAAGGATTCCATTACTTCAGAAGCCGATTTCAGAGACAAATTAAAATCATTGGAAGCTAAAATAGGAGCAGTTAAAACAGATTTGAAACTGGATTAATGCGCTGAAATACAGCAGATGATAAAAAGAATTATAGCAATATGCATACTCTCTGCAGCTGTAGTTTCCTGTAAAAAGGAAACTGCAGTTTCAGAAGTAAAACAGGTAAACGATTCGATTACCAAAACTGAATTCGAAGAAGATCAGTACAAACCCATAGACACAGCTTGTTCATCCGCTAACAAAACGGAGGATTATATCACATCTCTTCAATGGTATCGTACCAAAATCGAAAAAGAGATGGCAGCTAACAGGCCGGAACAGAACGACAGAGTATACGAAAATTATTTAAAAATAAGAGGAAAGTATACAGAATGTCTGATGAACCTTCATACTGATGTCCTGGATAAATATGTGAATTATTATAACTATGATAAGGATCAGTACAACTTTCCGGATAACGTTAAAAAAATAGCCTCAGAACTGAAGAAAGCAGGTCTTGAATTCAGAGAAGTAGGAGAAGGAATAACTGAAATATGGACCATTCCGGGATATTATCCTTCTATTTTTAAGAATAAAGTAACTCCGGATTATGAAGCTTATATTTCACAAACTGATAAAGAGAGTGAAACCAATTATGCAGCAGATGCAGGATTGATAATCAGCTGGGAACAATTAGGTAATAGATTGATTTTCTGGGAGAATTTCATGAATAAATATCCTGATAGCAAGCTGATAAAGACTGTAAGACAAGACTATAACTACTATTTGTCCGATTATCTTTTAGGAATGGATAATACACCCACTTACGAAAGAGAACAGGACAAAGGAACCGGAAAACTAAACGATGAAAACAGAGCGGAATTCAACAGGATGATTAAAAAATATCCGAATTCCAACACGGCAAAAAAAGCAAAAGAAGTAATCACCCTTTTTGATGCGCAAACACCGGTAGATCAAATATATGAGAAGATTCATGGAGAACGATAATATAAATTTAAAATAAGAAAAAGTGAAAGTTTCAAAATTAGCAGCGAACCTGATCGGTTCTGAAATTGTAAAAATTGGTAACGAAGTAAATGATCTAAAAGCAAAAGGAGCGGAAATTGCCAATCTTACTATTGGTGATCTGAATTCTAATATCTATCCTATTCCGGCATTACTGAAGGAAGAGATTCAGAAAGCATATCAGAATAATCTGACGAACTATCCGCCTGCCAACGGACTTTTATCTTTAAGAAAAGAAGTTTCCAAAGACCTTAAAAAAAGATGGAATCTTGACTATTCTCCTGAAGATATTCTGATTACTGCAGGATCAAGACCTTTGATCTATGCCGTATACAAAACGATCGTAGATGAAGGAGATAAAGTAGTATATCCTACACCATCCTGGAACAATAATCACTATGCTTACCTTACTTCAGCCAATGCTGTAGAAGTAAAAACAAAGCCTGAAACCAATTTCCTTCCGACTGCTGATGATTTAAGACCTCATTTGGATGGAGCTGTGTTATTAGCTTTGTGTTCTCCATTGAACCCTACAGGAACCATGTTTACAAAAGAACAGCTTTCTGAGATCTGTGAACTCGTAATTGCTGAAAACAAAAAAAGAGGTGAAGATCAGAAACCGCTATACTTAATGTATGACCAGATCTATTCTTGCCTTACATTCGGTGCTGAGCATGTAGATCCGGTTTCTCTTTTCCCTGAAATGAAAGACTATACCATCTATATCGACGGTATTTCAAAATGCCTTGCAGCAACAGGAGTACGTGTTGGATGGGGATTCGGGCCTGCTCATATCCTTGATAAAATGAAGGCGCTTCTTACTCACGTTGGAGCATGGGCACCAAAACCAGAGCAGGAAGCAACGGCTAAATTCTATGAAAATTCAGAGAATGTAGATACTTTCGTGAATGATTTTAAAGCTAAACTTGAAAACAGCTTAAAAGTACTTCACAACGGAGTTCAGGATTTAAAAGGAAAAGGACTTTCTGTTGACAGTATTGAACCAATGGGAGCTCTTTATCTTACCATTAAATTAGACTATATTGGGAAAACAAAACCAGACGGAGCTGTACTTGAAAACTCTTCAGACCTGGTATTCTATTTAATTAATGAAGCAGGAGTGGCATTAGTACCATTCTCAGCCTTCGGAGAAGAAAAAACTGAACCTTGGTTCCGTGCTTCTGTAGGAGGATTAGCTGTAGATGAGATCAAAGTAATGCTTCCAAAACTGGAAAGTGCTTTGAACAAATTAAAGTAATCTTTACATAAAATATAAATGCTTCGACTCTGTCCGGCATGACATCGTTAAAATATATCTTTTAGTATTAGCAATGTCACGCTGAGCGGAGTCGAAGCGTTTTTACACACCCTATAAAACCATGAAAATTCCGTGCAAATCTTTTCTTAAAACAAAATATGTGTTTTTTTCAACGCTGGCAATTATTGTAATTTCAATTCTACTCATTTTTCTTTCCTACTTTTTTGGTCTTTTCTTTTGGTCGTCAGTATTATTATTAGGAGCTACTTTGTACTGGATTTTTTTCAGAGCTTTCAGATTGGTTTTCAAAAACTCAGGAAAATGCAAGGGCAATTTGCTAAAAAGTTTTGGATTCGGACTTTTTTACTCTTTTCTCTATATCTCCTGGATGTATGGAATTATTTTTCTGATCAAATATTTGAATTAAAGTTGCGTTTATTAATTAAAAAATTAAATAAATATTAAAAGTTAAATAATCACTTTGTACGATACTTAACAAGGAATTATCTTTGAGACTTTTACACACCTGAATATAATAAAGTCGAAAATTACACGATGAAAAAACTGAGATTTCTACTCTTACCAGTTTCAATACTGGTATGCTCACAAGAGGTTGATACACTGAAGGTAAAGGAGCTTCCCAAGGAACTCGAATTACCACAAGTACAAACCTACACTTTAAAAGACGGATCTGTCCGCACCTATCCGAAACCTAAATTATTGGATTTTGTAACCAAATTACCCAGAAACTTTATCAATACCAATAAAGACTTTGTAGCCAAAGATCATGCTTATTATCTGGGAGGAGCTGTGGCCGCTACGCTGATTCTTCTGCCATTTGATCAGAAACTGATAGACAACTCAAGAGAGCTGGCTGAACAATGGGGAATGGATAAAGATAACAACTATCACAAAGTAGGAGGAGTTTTTAAAATCCCTAAGGATATCGGATCTACTCTGTATCTTATAGGAAATGGTTCTACATTAGTATTATTAGGTATTGGTTTCGGAACGTATGGATTGATTAAAAATGATTACAGAGCACAGGCCACAGCGAGCGGTTTGATGGAAAGTTTAATTCTTTCCGGAGTTTTCACTCAAACCCTTAAAAGAATTACCGGAAGAGAAAGCCCGTTTATTGCTGAAGAATATGGACATAAAGGAGGCGCATGGAATCCGTTTCCAAGTTTCTCTGCATTCAGTAAAAATACCTCGAATTACGATGCAATGCCGTCCGGACATTTAACCACTTTCATGGCTGGGATCACTGTGATTGCAGATAACTATCCGGATGCAAAATGGATCAAACCTGTAGGATATACACTGGCAGGAGCATTATGCTTTCAAATGATGCAAAGCAAAGTTCACTGGGCTTCAGACTATCCGCTGGCTCTATTAATGGGATATTTTATAGGAAAAACCATCTCAAAAAGCAGATATACTTCTTCAGAAGGAACAATAGGAAAGACAAAATATAGTCTCAACTTCACTGCATCCCGACAATGGGAATACAATATGGTAGGCGTAAAACTCTCTTTTTAAACTCTGAAATCTCTGTTTTGTAGAGGAAATAAGATACTTTTCACTACATTTGGTCTCAGGATAAAAGGTTTTTTCGGACTTTTATACATGCCGGAATGAAACCTCCTGATTTAAAAAGAATTACTTAATATTGTATTAAATGAAAATAATCGCTGTCATCCCTGCCCGTTACGAAGCAAGCCGTTTTCCAGGGAAATTAATGCAGATTTTAGGAGAAAAAACCGTGATTACCACAACCTATCAGAATGTAGTGGAAACCGGACTGTTTGACGAAGTATTCGTAGCCACAGACTCTGAAATTATTTTTGATGAAATCGTAAAAAACGGAGGAAAAGCCGTAATGACAGGACAGCACGAGACCGGAAGCGACCGTATTGCTGAAGCAGTACAGAATATAGACTGTGATATCGTGATCAATGTTCAGGGAGATGAGCCTTTCCTTAAGTTAGAACCTTTACGTCAGCTGATTGAAGTTTTCAGAAATGATAACCAACAGGAAATCTCTCTAGCTTCTTTAAAAATACAACTGCATGAAAAAGAGGAAATTGAAAATCCGAATAATGTAAAAGTAATTACTGATAATAATGGTTTTGCCTTGTATTTCAGCCGTTCCGTAATTCCTTTCCACAGAGAAGTTTCTTATGATGTAAGCTATTTTAAACATATTGGAGTATATGCTTTCAGGAAAGAAGCCTTATTGCAGTTTTCAAAGCTGGCTATGAAACCATTGGAAATATCAGAAAAAATTGAATGCATCCGTTATCTTGAATATGGAATGAAAATCAAAATGATAGAAACCAATTTCGTAGGAGTAGGCATTGATACTCCGGAAGATCTTGAAAAAGCCCGAAAGTTAATTTAAAATCAAAAAAATCAGCAAAACAAATTAGCCTTTTAGTTGTTTTGCGTTTTTGCAATTTTACATAAATCCCCCTATATTTGAATTTATAAATAAAATTAATGAAGAAGTTATTATTAGTATTTGGACTGATATTTTCACACGTGATATTCGGACAGACCGCAAAGGAAATTATTGACAAAAACATTGAATTATCCGGAGGGTTAACCAATTGGAAACTGTTAAACTCAGTATTGCTTCAGGGAAAAGTAATCTTGGGAATTAAAGATGAATATCCGATAAGAATTTTCCAGCAACGTCCAAATCTTACTAAAACATTGATTACTACCGGAGGAAAAGAAACCGCAATTGAAGGTTTTGACGGTACCAAAGGGTATGCAATGAATTATGCCGCCAACAAGCTTCAGGAGTATCCTGAATATGTGCCGGAAAGCTTTGATAATGACTTCATTGATTGGGAAAATAAAGGATTTGATGCCAAATATCTTGGAAAAGAAAAAGTAGGAGAGATCTACTGCCATAAGGTAGAACTTACCAAGAATGTAAATAAGAATATGTATTATTTTGATACAAAAACTTATATGTTGATCAAGGAAGTGAAAAAAGATGAAACATTGATCTATTCTGATTTTAAAAAAGTGGGAAACATTGTAATGCCTTTCAGAATTGAATCTTCAAGTGCTAAAAAAGATGGAGATTATGTGATGTTATTAAACAGAGTAGACATCAATAAAGTATTCCCGGCTAATATTTTTAAGTTTTAATTCAACTGCAGTTCTCTGCATAAACTTATAAGACATGAAAAAGATTTTTTTACTGCTGCTTTCTTTCATGGCATTTCTGCAAAGCTGCACCAACCAAAAAAGTGAAATTTCTAAAGCTAAAACCACAGAACTTATGGGAAAAACAATTTATGACTTCAAAGTAGAAAGTCTTGATGGCAAAGAAATCAATTTTGCAGATTTCAAAGGAAAAAAAATCCTGATTGTCAATACAGCTTCAGAGTGTGGATTTACCCCACAGTATGCAGATCTTGAAAAGGTATATGAACAATATAAAGATAAATTGGTAGTGGTAGGTTTCCCGGCCAATAACTTTGGAGGACAGGAACCCGGAACCAATACTGAAATTGGGGCTTTCTGCCAGAAAAATTATGGCGTAACATTCCCGATGGCTGCCAAAGTTTCTGTAAAAGGCGATGATACAGCACCTATCTTTAAATTTTTAACAGAGAAAGAACTGAACGGAGTAAAAAATACAAGCATCCTTTGGAATTTTACGAAATTTCTGGTAGATGAAAACGGAAAATTGATTGACACCTTTGTAAGCACTACAAATCCTACGGATGTAGCTATTACAAAGTATCTGAAATAAAGATAAAAAACTATATTTTTACAAGTGGGTGTTTACATCCACTTTTTTTATTTTTAAATCTAATAATTGCTCCCTATGAAAAAAATAATTTTTACCCTTTGTATCCTGGCTTCTTTTATGTTAGGATTTGCTTTTAAGGCTGTTACGGAAAATAACTCTGATGATTTGAAAAGAGTTACTGGTATTGGCGGAATCTTTTTTAAATGTAAAGATCCTAAGAAAATGAGAGAATGGTATGAAAGTCATCTGGGACTTAATACCAATCAATATGGAGCTGTATTTGAATGGTTCCAGGGTGCGGATAATTCTAAAAAAGGATTTAGCCAGTGGAGTCCATTCAGTGAAAAAACAAAATATTTTCAGCCTTCTGAGAAAGATTTTATGATCAATTACAGAGTGGATAACCTTGAAAAACTGGTTGAGCAGTTAAAAAAAGAAAATGTAACTGTAGTTGATAAAATCGAGACTTATGAATATGGAAAATTTGTCCATATCATGGATATTGAAGGCAATAAAATAGAATTATGGGAGCCCAATGATATTGAATATGAAAAATTAGGCCAGAAAATGGGAAGTAAAACAACTAAATAGAATAGGTAATAGATGATAGGTAGCAGGTAGCAGGGGCTTAGGGTTTGGGTTTTAAGGAAATTCCCCTCTTTAAAACGAGACGTATTACCCCGCATCTCGCATCCCGAACCAATTACCCCGCTCCCGAATTATTCATTACTCTTCTCTGCAAAGCAGAAAATGTTCCCCAGCTTGATACTCGAATAGCCATTGCTTTTTATTTTCGAAGAATTGATCATAGCCTTTGCTAAAATATCTGTTGGCAAAGGTTTTTGACTTTCTAACAGCCCAAGTTTATTAGCAAATTTAATAATGCGGCTGCCTAAAACTTCTCCGGTTCTCTCAGAATCTTTTCGCTCAAGCATTCCCGGTTTAAAAATGGTAATCTTGTTGAAATGCAATTGTTTTACGGCCTCTTCCAGTTCACCTTTCATTTTAGAATAGAAAATTTTAGACTGCGGATTTGCACCATAAGCCGATACCAGAATATAATCTTCCACCTCATTTTCTTTTGCGGCTTTTGCAAATTCATACTGATAATCAAAGTCTACTTTCTTCTGAGCTTCTTTGCTTCCGGCATCTTTTAAGGTAGTTCCCAGACACGAAAATGCCACATCTCCCTTCACCATATCTTTCCATTCTTCAGGCTTTTCAAAATTCACCACATGAACTTTGAGTTTATTATTCTGAATATCAACAGGTTTTCTGACAAAAATATCCACTTCATCAAATTCTTTATCATTGAGTAACTGATTCACCAGATCTTTTCCTGTAGCGCCTGTAGCACCTATTACCAGAGCTTTCATAATAATTGCGATTTTGTGAGATTATTTCTTTCTTAAATTTACTAAATTTGAATTAAAGATTCAAGAATTAATTTAATCATTACCCATTACTTATCACTTATTACTCATATAGAACATGGATGCCAACGAAATTTTAGATTACTGTCTTGCCAAAAAAGGAGTTACGGAAAGTTTTCCATTTGATAACGAAACACTTGTGCTGAAAGTAGATACCAAAATATTTTTACTGATGGGGCTTGAAAGACAACCGTTATCAGTAAATGTGAAAACTGATCCTGAATGGAGTGCAGAACTTCGCGAACAATATCCTCAGATCACAGGTGCTTATCATATGAATAAAACCCACTGGAATTCTGTAGCAATAGATGGATTGAAAAGAGATTTGATCTTTAAACTTATTGACCACTCCTATGATCTGGTTTTTAAATCCCTGACCAAGAAAGCACAGAATGAAGTGAATTCTCTATAGAAGATAAGAAAATATTGAGGTACGGTATTTGTTATCTTTCATCAGTGAAATATAAATTTTAATAATAAAATAAATAACAAATGAGAAACCATCTTCTATTATTCTTAGCAGTAGGGGCAATAACGTTGTCAAGCTGCACCAAGCCACAAAACAAAAGTACAGCTGAAAATCCGTCTCCAGCAGTTTCAACATCTGAAACTTCTTCTGAAAATCTTAAAATAGAATTTTCAGGGGCGGAGAATTTTACCATTAAAAATCCAAAACTGAAGGTTAGCCTGTATGGGATGGATGAAAAACTGGCTGATGCTCCTGCCAGCTTAATTACAGAGAAAGAATTTGAGCAGAAATCTGTGCCATTCACCATTGATCTTCCGGTACCCAAGGATGCTGAAAGTAAAATCAATCCAAAACCTGCTGGTCCGGCAAAATACTATGTAACCATAAGCTGGGATTCGGATGGAAATGGAAAAGCAGATGAGAAAGGTGATATCTTCATTGATTATGACAAACAGTTCCCCAATGTGAAACTGAACAATGAAACCCAGAAAATCTATTTAAAAGTATTAAAATAAACTAAAAGGCTATTCTCACTGAATAGCCTTTCTTGTTAATAAATCTTTATATTCTAATGCTTTCTTTTCAATCAGATGCCAGGAAACATATCCTAACAGAATAGATAGCGGTAATGAAATTATAAATAGCATAGCTGTATCCAGTTTAAAGAAATAGATCAGCGTCTGCTGTATAGGGAAAGAATAAATATAAATACCATAAGAAGTATCTCCGATAGTATCTCCAACTTTATTAAGATATCGGGTAGAGCTTTTCCCAAGAAGAATTACCAGCAGAGGCAGGGTAATATAGCAGGTATACTGATTAATATTTAAATATACACTGGCAATAAGAACAGCGAAAGAAAGTATAATAAGGATATTTTCTGTTCTTTTATTGGTATTCAGGTAAGTCATGATCATTCCTCCGACGAAAAAGCACATCAGATTGTAAAAGTGATTACTTCCCAGCTCCATTTTCATGAATAATCCGTGAAGGAAATAGGGATGAAAAAGACTTAAGAGAAAGCTTGATATGAATAGCAGAATGACAACCGTTTTCACAAATGTTTTTTCCCGGATAAAGAAGAGTAGTGAAACCATGACATACATGCTGAATTCATAGCATATAGTCCACAAACTCCCATTGATACTGTGTTTGTAAGGATTGTTTTCAAAAACGCCATCAATACCTTTTTGACGGAAAAATAAAGTGATATTTTGAGGAATATAAGTGTAAACAGATTTGTTCTGTAAGTAAGGAACAGTACTTTCATACACTGCAGGTGCCAGTAAAACAGTAAGAAAAAGTACTACTAATAGTGCCGGAAAAAGTCTTAAAAGCCTTTTCCAGTAAAAATCGGGAAGACCTTTGCAGCGAAGCAGACTTTTAAAAATCAGATATCCGGAGATAATAAAAAAACCATGAACTCCCAGATAAGAAAATTCCATCTGACCGTTGGTAAGTTGTGACAGTAGGTCACCATGAGGCGCTCCTGAAAGAGCATAGGAATGGGAAATGACAACAAAGCTTGCAAAAATAAGCCTTAGAAAGTCAAAATTATTACTCCTTGAATTCATATATTTGTGTTAATCTTTTATCCTCATCCAGTCTTTCAATCAACTTGTCAAGACCTTCAAATTTGATTTCATCATGAAGGAAATCCCTGAAACTTACCGTAATCTTTTCTTCATAAATATCATCATCAAAATCAAGGATATAAACCTCCACAGTTAGTTTTTCTCCGTTTACTGTCGGATTGGTTCCCACACTCAGCATTCCTTTATATTGGTTGCCTTTTACGAATACTTCTACAATATAAGCTCCTTTTTTAGGTAATAGCTTGATAGATTCAGTGTCAATATTGGCCGTTGGGTATCCGATAGTTCTCCCAATCTTTTTCCCATGAACTACAGTTCCTGAAACAGAGTAGGAATATCCCAGCATTTCATTGGCCTCTTTCACATTTCCTGCTAACAGTGCATTACGTACTTTTGTGGAACTGATATTATTTTCATGAATATTAATGGCTTCCATCTGTTCTACTTCAAAATCAAGTTCTTTTGATAATTTCTGAAGAAGCTCAAAATTTCCACTTTTATTTTTTCCGAAAGAATGATCGTATCCTATAATAAGGTACTTTACATTAAGTTTATCAACTAAAATCTGACGTACGAATTCTTCTCCGGTCAGATTTCTGAATTCTTCATCAAATTCTTTCAGGAACAAATTATCAATGCCATATTTCTCAACCAGTTGTTTCTTTTCTTCCAGTGTATTCAGAAGTTTTAAATCTTCATTAGGATTAAAAACAAATCTTGGATGAGGCCAGAACGTAAGGATTGCTGTTTCCAGATTATTTTCTGTACCTATTTTAGTCAGTTCATCGATAATACTCTTGTGCCCGAGATGTACCCCGTCAAACATTCCTAAAGACAATGCTAGAGGCTTCTGTGAGGAGTAATCTGTAAAATTCTTGAAAACTTTCAAAACGGAAAAATTTTGATTGCAAATATAAAACCTTTATTTTTAATGTAACGGAGGGAATCTGAAAATTTGAAAATGAAAAATTTTGAAAAAAATACTATATTATATGATATGATAATAATAACAAATTAGTGAATTGCAAATTTGCTGTTAAATATAATGATAAATATTGAATATTACACATTAAAACACCAATTCATCCATCTCTTCAAAAGCATGATAAAAATCTTTTTTTTACCAATTGCGGGTTTATGAAGAATCACTATATTTGCACCAAGAAAAAATTTAGCAATGGCAAACCAAATTAAAGGTAAAATTTCTCAAATTATTGGTCCGGTAATCGACGTTGTCTTCACAGATGTGGAAGCTGTTCCAGCAATCTATGACGCGTTAGAAATTACAAAAGAAAACGGTGAAAAAGTAGTTTTAGAGGTAGAACAACATATTGGCGAAGATACAGTAAGATGTATCGCAATGGACGCTACTGACGGTCTTAAAAGAGGGCAAGACGTAATTGGATACGGAAATCCTATTATGATGCCTATCGGAGAGGCAGTAAACGGAAGACTATTCAACGTTGTTGGTGATGCTATCGATGGACTTCAAGATATTTCTAAGGATGGTGGTCTTCCAATTCACAGACCAGCTCCAAAATTTGATCAATTATCAACTTCAGCAGAAGTTTTATTTACAGGTATTAAAGTAATCGACCTAGTTGAGCCTTACGCAAAAGGAGGTAAAATTGGATTGTTCGGTGGTGCTGGTGTAGGTAAAACAGTATTGATCCAGGAGTTGATTAACAATATTGCAAAAGGACACGGAGGTCTTTCTGTTTTCGCCGGAGTAGGTGAAAGAACGAGAGAAGGAAATGACCTTTTGAGAGAGATGTTGGAATCAGGTATTATCAAGTATGGTGATGATTTCATGCACTCTATGGAAAACGGAGGTTGGGATCTTTCTAAAGTAGACTTAGAAGCTATGAAAGATTCAAAAGCTGCATTCGTTTTCGGACAGATGAACGAGCCGCCAGGTGCAAGAGCTAGAGTAGCGCTTTCTGGTCTTACATTAGCTGAGTACTACAGAGATGGTGGAGAAAGCGGACAAGGTAGAGACGTACTTTTCTTCGTAGACAACATCTTCCGTTTTACACAGGCTGGTTCTGAGGTATCTGCACTTCTTGGTCGTATGCCATCAGCGGTAGGTTACCAACCAACGCTAGCTTCTGAAATGGGTGCGATGCAGGAAAGAATTACTTCAACTAAAAATGGTTCAATTACTTCAGTACAGGCGGTATACGTACCTGCGGATGACTTAACTGACCCGGCTCCTGCAACTACGTTTGCTCACTTGGATGCAACTACAGTACTTGACAGAAAGATTGCTTCATTAGGTATCTATCCAGCGGTAGATCCACTTTCTTCTACTTCTAGAATCCTAAACCCTGAAATTTTAGGTAATGATCACTACAACTGTGCTCAAAGAGTAAAAGAAATCCTTCAAAGATATAAAGCTCTTCAGGATATCATCGCAATCCTTGGTATGGAAGAACTTTCTGAAGAAGATAAAGCTGTTGTATACCGTGCAAGAAAAGTTCAGAGATTCTTATCTCAGCCTTTCCACGTAGCAGAGCAGTTTACAGGTATTCCAGGATCATTGGTAGACATCAAAGATACTATCAAAGGATTCAACATGATTATGGATGGTGAATTAGATCACTTACCAGAAGCAGCTTTCAACTTGAAAGGAACCATCGAAGAAGCTATCGAAGCAGGACAAAAAATGTTAGCTGAAAACGCTTAATAATTAGACATAAAGATAACAGATATAAGACATGAGACTTTAAGGTTGTCTGAAATCTGAAATCTGAAATCTTCAAATCTAAATTAAAATGAATATAAAAATTTTAACACCAGAATACGTAGTTTTTGAAGGAGAAGTAGACTCAGTATTATTGCCTGGAAAAAATGGTGAATTTCACATCATGAAAAACCACGCAGGAATTGTTTCTTCTTTAATCGGAGGTGATGTAAAGCTTTTTGCTAATTCTATTGATGAGGCTTATGCTAAAAACTTCACTAAAGAAACTGGAAAAGACTCTGTTTTTGCTTATGCTATCAAAAGCGGTGTTGTAGAATTTAATCATAATAAAGGTATTATCCTTTGTGAATAATTAAATGAAAAGCTAAATATATTTTCAAGAAAGTGTAACTTTGTGTTACACTTTTTTTATTTATGTAAAAGTCTGATGGTATGAAGAAAGGCATAATCATATTCTTTACAGTTCTGGATGTTTTCCTCCATGCTCAGAATATTAAAACCAAGAGAGGAATTATTAATCTTGACGGCATTCCGGTAGCTAAGCTCTCCAACAAATCCAGCGAATATACTTTTATGGATTTAAAAGAGACTCCGCTCTATACGATAAAATTCATTGATAAAAGCATCGTTGATTCTGTCCGGGACAGCTATATCAGTGTGAATAGGGTATATAACAGGGATAAAACAATCGAAATTGATTATTCATCACCTTCTGCATTTTCCGGAGAAGAAAAATCTGCCGTCTTTACTTCAGTTAAAGATCTTAAAATCATTGATAACAAAGGAATCAACGTAAAAAATCTCGATGAACTTTTTTCAAATGTACCCAAAAGAAAACTGGATACTAAAACGAAAGATGCGTATGCCATCCGAAAGAAAATTGATAAAATGAATATTGAGGTGAATAAAGTAGGAGAGATTCTTAGTAATGGTGTTCCTGTAGGATATTTTACCAACTTGCCAGTAAGTTTCGGCTCAGAAGATACTATCATGGATAAGACCACAATAGACATTGAAATCTATGATGCTAAGAGTAAACTTATCGGAAGATATATTACGACCACAAAGCAATTAAAAACAGCAGGTGGAAAATCTTTTACCATATACAAGGAAATGTCCGGAAGAGCTTCTATCTTAAAGTTCCCAACCTATAAAGCACTTGCTGAGCGTATGGCTATTATGGATCCCAATTTTATTAAAATACAGGAGAAAGTGTCGGTGGGTACTGTAACAAAAGAGACTCCTAATTAGTTTATCTGATAAAAAGGAATAGCCTATTATCAATAGGAACGGGCTTTAGCCCGTTTTTTATTAAAGATTAATTTTCCTCTGGCTTTAGCCCAAACCTATAGAAAATTCGTTACTCTTTACAAACCACCCCGTCAAAAATTCAAAGAATTTTCGCCACCCCTCCAGAGGAAGGGAATATTTAGCCAGTTTATATATGGCAGTTAGAAATTTGGATGTAATCTCTTCTGAATGTAAAAATAGAATGTTTTATCCTCTCAAATCAAAATCTGCGTAATCTGCAAAATTAACGAGAGGTTATCATTCAATCGAAACAGGTTTTATTCATACAGAAAATTAACAATTCATAGAAAATTCATCAATTTTGAAAATCCCTGAGAAAAAAGTGGAAATTTTTATAAACTTAAAATCACTCCATTTTCCTTTAATTGTTGTATCGGTTTTGAGAACCAGAATAACTCAAAATCATCGAAATTTTCTTCAAATTGATTCTTAAGTTGCTGAATTGTAGGTTTTTTAGAATTTTCAATAGCATTTTCTTCCAATACATTCATTAGCCATTCTGCCTTTTCCTGTTCCAGTTCTACCTTCACAATATTGGTTTTTAAGTGGAATGTAAGAAGCGTATACGTACCAGAATATTTCTTTTTATTTTTTACACGATTCTCAGCGATTACATTTTTGGTCAAAAAGACGACTTTTGAATTTGCTTTCAAACTAAACTGTCCATCTTCCAAAAGACAGTCATGAATATAATCTGGGTGAATGGTTGTTCTTGGAATTTTAAAATCGAACCACTCCTGAAGCGGAAGTTCGAAATTCACTCCATGCATATAATTGAACAGAGATTTTTTTAATCCGAAGCTGAACTTGTTGTGATCGATTCCAGTTTTATCTTTAAAATCAATATCATTATTGGCAAACAAAATTTCCTGTTTTACGGGAACTACCCCAAAATCTTCCGGGCTCATTCCAACGGGTGAGTGAGCAGTCATTGCAAACTGATGCCAGAAGCCACTTTGAAGAATTCCCATCTCAAACATCTGTCTAATCATTTCCAGAGAATCTACCGTTTCCTGAACGGTTTGGGTAGGGTAGCCATACATCAGATAAGCATGAACCATAATTCCTGCTTCTGTAAAATTTCTTGTTACATTCGCTACCTGATCTACAGAAACTCCTTTATCAATTAACTTCAGCAATCGGTCACTGGCTACTTCAAGACCCCCGGAAACCGCAACACATCCCGAAAGTTTCAGGAGATAACATAAATCACGGGTGAAGCTTTTTTCAAAACGGATATTAGTCCACCACGTAACCACAAGATTTCTTCTGAGAATTTCCAGAGCAACCTCTCTCATTAAGGCTGGTGGTGCTGCTTCATCTACAAAATGGAATCCTGTCTCGCCGGTTGTTTTGATTAATTCTTCAATTCGATCTACCAGAATCTTAGCAGAGATAGGTTCATAGATTTTAATATAGTCTAAAGAAATATCACAGAATGTACATTTTCCCCAGTAGCATCCGTGCGCCATGGTTAGTTTATTCCATCTTCCGTCGCTCCATAAACTGTGCATGGGATTAGCGATTTCGATAACGGAAATATACTGATCAAGTTTTAAATCTGTATAATCAGGAGTTCCTATTTCAGACTGTTTGAAGTCGTGCCTTTTAGAATTATTCTTGTAGACAACTTCATTATTTTCTAGAAGAAAAGTTCTTTTAAACTCTCCATCTTCAGATGCAATTTCTAAATTCTGGTAAAGAAGTTCCAGAGGAAGTTCACCATCATCTAAAGTGATAAAATCAAAAAATTCGAATACTCTCTGATCTTTAATTTCTCTTAATTCCGTATTGGGAAATCCTCCTCCCATAGCAATTTTAATGTGAGGATAATGCTTTTTGATCCATTGAGCACATTTGAATCCTGAATACAAATTACCAGGAAACGGAATGGAAAAACAAACAAGCTTTGGCTGAACAGTTTCAATTTTTTCCTGAAGAATTTTTAAAGTGAACTCATCTATAAATGTAGGTTCACCAGATAGT
Organism: Chryseobacterium sp. KCF3-3; assembly: GCF_045865955.1. Taxonomy (NCBI): domain Bacteria; kingdom Pseudomonadati; phylum Bacteroidota; class Flavobacteriia; order Flavobacteriales; family Weeksellaceae; genus Chryseobacterium; species Chryseobacterium sp. KCF3-3. The sequence continues at coordinate 4,788,182 of NZ_AP035792.1, read as the reverse complement.
TTAAAATATAATTCATCAAAAGAATTAGCACTTTTTCCAAGGCGTTCTGCATATCTGCTGAAGCCAAAATCAGCATCAATATTTTCTACAATATAATCGGAAATATCTTCCAGGTACAAAGTTGCCAGATGCTTGGCCTTATCCTGAAGTCCCATATTTCCAAAAGCAAATTCCATATCATCCAGCTGGTTGAAACGGGAAGCTTCAGGAAGAAAGTTCATGCTGCAGATCTGTCTTGCCAGTGTAGGAGTTTTATCCTGTAAAAAAGTAATAACCTGATCTATTGTTTTTAAATATTCCTCTCTTAAGGCATAAATTCTCTGAGAGTTTTCAGAGGAGTTATGAAGATCAATTTCTTTACTGAAAACCTTCTGAATTCCATCCTTTGAAAATAATTCCAAAATAACATCGATCCCCAAATCTACCTGATAGCTTGAAATATTCTTGGTATTTAAAAACCCTTTTATATAAGCTGTTGCAGGATAAGGAGTATTAAGTTGGGTAAAAGGCGGAGTAATAAGAAGCAGGTCTTTCAACAGAAATTTTTTGCAAAGTTATTCCAAAGTTTTTTTAGAAAAAAATTTTTTCTCCTGATTATAAACAGTGAAGAAAAATCTTTAGAGATATTGCATTTTATTACGATTCGATTTTCTTAATTCATCTTATTTCCAATCCATGGAAGCAGCAAAGTATTTTAGAATAAATTTGAAGGTTTATTAAACAAAGCATCCGGAGAATAGCTGTCAATAAATATTAAGAAAGCATCTTCGTCAAAATATCCGTCTTCATCAAGAATTTCAGCTTTAAGTAATCCGATTTCACCAGGTCTTTCAAGACTGATATTTTCAATAAACTTTCCGGTTTTCCCTGTTATTTCATTATGAAAACTGATCAAGTATCTGGAATAAATATTTCCTTCAGCCACCGTGTAATGTCCGTTTTCTGCAATGAGAGAAGTCATAATGCTTCCTCCGATGTATGTTTCATTATCATTCCCCGAAGCACCAAACAATACTTTTGAGGTAACATTTCCAGAGCAATATAATGAACCGTTGATGATAATATTTTCAGCCTGTATATTACCGGTAACAATAAGAACAATATAGTCTTCCACAAACAGTTTTTTGGATAACTGAAGGTCACCTTCAATAAGAATTATTTTGTATCCTTCATCTTCAGAGGTAATTAATTCAAGAGAAGTGCTGTCTTCATTTTCTATGAGAACAATTCCAGGTGCATTATCCTCATTGTTGATATACAGAGAAGCATCTTTGATCTTTTCTGCTGTTTCATCATCCAGCATTTCGAGAAATTCGGCAAGACTTTCTTCATCTAAATAGCTTTCATTGAAAAAATTATTTTCCAAAGCTTCATGAGCGATGCTATATAGATTTTCCGATTTATCTTTGAGCTGTTTGTATAATTGATCTTTGGTAAGTTTTTGCAATTCTTTCATCTGCTTTTAAAAGTATGTACATGGGTCTGTTCAGTGGGGGAAACACCTATTAATAGACCAATGCAATATAATCAGATAAATTTTGTTATGCCAGAAAGTAAAGAATTTATTTTCTTAAATGTTTTCCAGCATAATATTTTTTTAGCTTAATATGATATTATTTTATCAATAAACTCACTTCTACGAACTTCTGTGTGGTATTTTATTATTTATGATACAAAACAGAACAATGTAAAAATATTTTTTGATACTTGTTTTTGGGAGTCTTTCATTCCTATAATGTTCAGTTTTTTTGATATATTGTAATAATGATTTACTAAAAATTTATACAACAAGTACATTTTATTTACAATGTCAAAAGAAACCACTCCGCTTATAGAATATTTTAAAAGCTATATTCCGCTTTCAAAGAATGAAATTGAGGTATTGAATGAAAGGTTTGTTGAAAGAAGAATCAAGCGAAAACAGTTTATTCTTAAAGAAAACGAGATCTGTCAGTATTATACATTTGTAGTTTCAGGCTGCTTAAAAATGTTCAATATAGATGGTAACGGAGAAGAACATAATCTTCAGTTTGCTGCAGAAAACGACTGGATTGTAAATATAGATAGTTTTCATAATAAAAAGCCCAGTAAACTATACATTGCTGCATTGGAAACTTCTACTGTACTACAGATTGAAAAAAATGACCTTTGGTTTCTTTACACCTACTATCCTAAATTTGACAAGAATTTCAGAGTAATTATTGAGAAAAAATTTATTGAACTGCAAAATCGGGTGCTTCAAAATATAAGTGCTACGGGAGAAGAAAAATATGAGTTTTTCCTCAAACATTATCCCCACTTGGCGAATCGGCTTCCTAATACACAGATTGCTTCCTATCTTGGAATCACACCACAGTTTTTAAGCAAAATCCGGCAGAGAAGAATAAAAAACTAATTTTTATATGAAACTAGTTTCATCATTCGCCTTATCAAATGTCAAGATGAGTTCTTAAACTAGTTTGTCTTTTTTTGAATGGCTTTCCCACTAATTTTGACATAGATAATTTATTAAAAATCAAAAGAAATGGAAACATTAAAAAAAGTGGCCGTTATTGGTCTTGGTAACATTGGAAAAGCAATTGCAGGTGATTTGGTTAACAATAGCCGTAATGTGATTGTAGCATCAAGAAATGATGAAGAGTCTGCTGGTTTTGCCCAACAGTCCCATGGTTTTGCCCAAAGTATGGATATTGATCAGGCAATCAATACTGCAAATATTATTATTCCGGCAATAGGGTTTGGCGCTTTCAAAGAATTTTTCAATGATCATGGCAATATTCTGAAAGGGAAGATCATTATTGATGTATCCAATCCTATTACTCCGGATGGAAATGGCGGATTTAAAAAGATCATCGGAGAGAAAGAATCTGCAGGAGAACTCAACAGAGCTGCTCTTCCTCAGGGAGCTAAGCTGGTAAAGGCATTTGGAACATTGGGTGCAGGAAGTCTTGCGGGAGCTTCCAACAGTAATCCTGAAAAAGCAGTATTGTTTTATGCTTCAGATGATACCTCAGTTGACAAAGATATAGAAGATGTTATTAGAAATGCAGGATTTGATGCTTTAAAAGTAGGAGGGATTGATCAGTCGATCCGTATTGAAGTTTTTGGAGATCTGCATGAATTTGGAGCACTGGGAAAAACGGTAAGCCTTGCAGAAGCTCAATCAAAATTATAGAAAACACTTACTCAAGTTATACAAAAGCCGGACTTCATAAAGATGTCCGGCTTTTGTATTATTTTATATATAATTCAAAGAAAAGATTTCTAGACGTGACCTATTTTCTTTTGATCCCCAATTACATTCAGGGTAACTCCAAAAAGAATTAAAGTAATCCCGATGAGCAAATTAGGCGTAAATTTTTCATGAAACATCAAGACACTGATCAGTACAGCAACCACAGGTTCCAAAGCTCCTAAAATAGCAACAGGAGTAGATCCGATATATTTGATTGCAAATACCAGACATAAGCTGGAAATAACCGTAGTAAGGAATGCGAAAATAAGGAAGTTAATAAAAATTTCTGTTGAAGGAATAGCAAACGATTCATTTGCCATCAAAGCTTTGGTCATAAAGAACAGCGAGGTAAACAGCATCGAATAAAACGTAAGCTTAAATCCGGAAACCTTGATATTCGATTTGTTGACAATGACCATATATAATGCATAGAACAATGAACTAAGCATGACAATTCCCAATCCTGCAAAATTAATTTCCAGTCCGTTTCCTTTTAAACATAAAACAATGACTCCAGCGAAAGCAAGAAGTAAAGATGCTCCCGATAGCCTGGTCAATCTTTCTTTGTAAAAGAAAAGCATGATGAGTGCTACAATAATAGGATAAATAAATAAAACGGTAGAGGCAATTCCTGGCGTGAGGAAATCATATCCTAAAAACAGAAACTCTGAAGAAAGGGCATAGCAGATTCCAAGGATGGCCAGAATTAAGGCTTCTTTTTTATTGATTTTAAAACTTTCTCTGGAATACAGCAAATATCCTCCCACCATTAAAGCTGAAAAGAAAAATCTGTAAAACAGCGTAATATCCATTGAAAAGTGTGCCTGCTTAACAGGCAGGATAAAAATAGGAATCAGGCCATATGAAACGGCTGATAAAATTCCCAGTGTGTAACCTCTAAGTTTCATTTGCTTTTATAGTTATTAAACAAAAAAGCCACTGAATCAATCAGTGGCTTTTTTATATTTTTAAGATTAAATCGGTTTAAAACTTAATCCTTGTTCCTGCAGTAATTTTTGTTCCTGCTCTTTGTAGTAGCCACCTACTAATTTATCATGAATTGCTTCAAACGCTGCCAGAGTTTCATTGATCTCTGCATCGGTATGAGAAGCGGTTGGAATAAGCCTTAAAAGAATCATTCCCTTCGGAATGACCGGATACACCACCACGGAGGTGAATATTCCATAATTCTCTCTTAAATCTTTTACCAATAGAGTAGCTTCTACAGGAGTTCCCTGCATCATTACCGGAGTTACACAAGTATTAGTGTCTCCAATATTGAATCCTCTTTCTATAAGTCCGTTTTGTAACTTGTAAACATTCTCCCAAAGTTTAGCTTTGATCTCAGGTCTTGATCTCAATAGCTCTAATCTTTTTAATCCTCCGATTACCATTGGCATCGTAAGAGATTTTGCAAAGATTTGTGATCTTAAGTTGAACTTCAGGTATCTGATGATTTCTTTGTCACCCGCAAGGAATGCTCCGAAACCAGCCATAGATTTAGCAAAAGTTGAGAAATAAACATCAATCTGATCGTTACAGTCCTGCTCTTCACCTACACCAGCACCTGTTGTTCCAAGTGTTCCGAAACCGTGAGCATCATCTACTAAAAGTCTGAACTGATATTTAGATTTAAGATCGCAGATCTCTTTGATTTTTCCCTGTTGTCCTCTCATCCCGAAAACACCTTCTGTAATCACAAGAATACCTCCTCCTGTTTCTTCAGCCACCTTGGTTGCTCTTTGAAGGTTTTTCTCAAGACTTGCCATATCATTGTGTTTGTAGGTAAATCTTTTACCGGAATGAAGTCTTACTCCATCCACGATGCAGGCATGAGAATCCATATCATAAACAATAACATCATTTCTGCTTACCAAAGCATCAATGGTAGAAACCATTCCCTGGTAACCGAAATTCAATAGATATGCTGATTCTTTTTTTACGAAGTCTGCCAACTCTCTTTCCAACTGAAGGTGCTGATCTGTTTCTCCAGACATCGCTCTTGCTCCCATTGGGTAGAACATTCCATATTCTGCAGCCGCTTTTGCATCCGCTTCTATTACTTCAGGATGATTACACAATCCTAAATAATCATTGGCACTCCAGAAAATTACTTCTCTCCCCTGAAATTGCATTCTAGGACCGATAGGTCCCTCTAATCTTGGGAAAATAAAATAGCCTTCACCATAATCTGCAAATTGTCCAAGTGGTCCTGGATTTTCTTTTATTCTTTCAAAAATATCCAACATTGTATCGTAATTTTTAAGTAAAAAAGCCTTTTTTGTCTGAACACGCAAAAGGCTTTATTTGTATCGTGATTTTATTCGTTCTTATTTGATAAACTCCGTTTTGAAAACTTCATCGTAATTGTGAACACAGTTGTTGACAAATCCCTGTTCAGCCATCCATTTATCACTGTATACTTTAGTGATGTATCGGGAACCGTGGTCAGGATATATTAAAACAACTATATCATTTTCTGTAAGCTCATGAGACTGGGCATACTGCATCAATCCCTGCGTTACAGCTCCGGTAGTATAACCTCCCATGATAGCTTCTTTCAAAGCAATTTCACGGGTTCTGTACGCAGACATTTCATCATTTACCCTTACAAACTCATCCACCTTGTCGAAAAGCAGGGCAGAAGGGATCAGGTTTTTACCCATTCCTTCGATCTGATAAGGATGTACATCTTCTTTATGAATTTCTCCTGTCTCGTGATAGCTTTTAAGGATAGAACCATCAGCATCTACACCAATGATTTTGATATCAGGATTTTTTTCCTTCAAAAACTTGGCAGAACCAGACAGTGTACCACCAGTTCCTGTACAAGCGAAAAGGTGAGTGATCTTACCTTCTGTCTGTTCCCAGATCTCCGGACCTGTCGTCTGATAGTGTGCATCAATATTAAGTTCGTTAAAATATTGATTGATGTAAATAGAATTAGGGGTTTCCTGAGCGATTCTTTTAGCTACTTCATAATATGATCTGGGATCATCCGCCGGTACATTGGCCGGGCATATATACACCGTGGCACCCAATGCTTTCAGATAAGCAATTTTTTCAGGTTTTGTTTTATCACTTACTGCAAGAATACATTTATATCCCTTAATGATACATACCATCGCAATAGAAAACCCAGTATTACCGGAAGTAGTTTCTACAACTACAGAATCTTCTTTTAAAAGGCCTTTTTTCTCTGCGTTCTCTATAATATGAAGTGCGATTCGGTCTTTGGTGGAATGTCCAGGATTATATGATTCTAACTTGGCGTATACGGTTGCTGGAATATCTTTTGTAACAGTATTTAGCTTCACCATAGGAGTGTGTCCTATTAGGCCAAGAATATTATCGTAAACATTACTCATTATTTGTTATTTTCAATAAAAATCTGACTGCAAAAATACAAAAAAATAAATAATTACTAAACTTTTGTTTGATTTCTAGGGCATAGTTTGTAAAAAAATATTTTAGTATTTTCAGTTTTGACACGAGTATAATCGCAAATACTACGCCAAAATTTTTAAATTTTGTTAAAACCCGCATAAAATAAGATAAAAGCCTTATTTTCGCATAATTGATTTAATACTATGAAAAATTGGACTTTTAGGCAATGGAACACCGTTTCAGGATGGGTGATTTTCGTCATTGCTTTTTTCACGTACTTGTCCACCATAGAACCCAATTTCAGTTTCTGGGATTGTGGCGAGTACATTTCTTCTGCAGTAAAACTTGAAGTAACGCACGCTCCCGGAGCTGCTTTATTCCAGATAGTGGGTGCCGTGGCAGCCATTTTTGCATTAGGGAAAGGCGAAAACTATTCTATCGTGATCAACGCGATGTCTGCATTGTTCAGTGCGCTGACTATTTTATTTTTGTTTTGGACGATCACACATTTTGTGAGAAGACTTTTAAACAAAGATTTTGAAGAAATTACAAAACATCAGGAAATCTCTATTTTATTTGCAGGAGCAGTAGGAGCACTTTGCTTTACGTTCTCAGATACATTCTGGTTTTCTGCAGTAGAAGGAGAGGTTTACTCTATGGCTTCTATGTTTATTGCGCTTTTGGTCTGGTTAATCACCAAATGGGAGAATGAGTATCAAGCAGGAGACAGTGAAAGATGGATTATTCTTATTTTCTTTGTTTTAGGACTTTCTGTGGGAGTACACATGATGTGTATGCTTGCAATTCCTGCAGTATGTCTGGTATACTATGCTAGAAATTATAAGTTTACCTGGAAAAACTTTATCTGGGCAAACCTTATTACTTTAGGGATTTTGATTATCGTTTTCAAAATTATCTTCCCTTTAATTATGACAATGTTCGGAAGACTTGAGATTTTCTTTGTGAATGGTCTTGGACTTCCTTTCCACTCCGGAACAATTGCAGCGTTTATTTTAATGGTAGCGATCTGCTATTTCTTAATTAAGTATGCAAGAAAAGCAAAAAGAAAAATCTACCAGACGGCTGCATTATCTGTAGTTTTTATGATGATCGGGTTCTCTTGCTGGATGGTTATTCCTATCAGAGCAAATGCTAATCCACCGATGAACCTTAATGATCCGGATACAGCAATTGGTATGCTGGATTATTATAACAGAGAGCAGTATGGTGACTGGCCTACGATTTACGGACAAAACTATACAGCATTTCTTGATGCTAACGGAATTGAAAAGAACGAAGACGGAAGTTTCAAAACACAAAAAACCGGAGAAATCTACGAAAAAGACGAAAAAACCGGAACATACAGAAAAACCGGAGACCGTTTCAATTATGTATTCAACAAGTCTCAGGTGAGCTTAATGCCAAGAATGTTTAATGAGGATAAGGATGTAATGGCGAACTATATTTCTATGTATGGTGCTCCTGATTTTACATTCAACTATGCGAATGAAGATGTGGCAGATAATCCACAGGCTAAGCAGATCTTTGATGAGCTGAGAGCTAAATATGAAGACAAATCCATTACCGCTTCAGATTATCTGAAAGTAAAACCTTATAACCTGATCAATGTTCAGAAGCCTTCATTACTTCAGAATATGGATTACTTTATTACTTTCCAGAACGGATACTACTTTGTAAGATACCTGATGTGGAACTTCGTAGGAAGACAAAATGACCTTGAAGGAAACATGGAAAGCACAAAAGGAAACTGGATTTCCGGTATTCCTTTCATTGATAATGCTACTGTAGGAAATCAGGATAAAATGCCTGCTAAATTCAAGAATGAAAGTACAGTAAAATTCTTCTTCCTTCCGTTAATTTTAGGTTTGATCGGATTCTTTTTCCAATTGAACAGAGACTTCGGAAGATTCTATGCGTTGTTATCTTTATTTATTTTAACAAGTGTAGGGATTGTTTTCTATACAGGAGTAAAACCTTTTGAACCGAGAGAAAGAGATTATGCAATGGTAGGTTCATTCTATGCATTTGCCATCTGGATTGGATTAGGAGCCGGAGCTATCTTATGGTTCTTACAGTCTAAAATAAAATCAAACGGAGCTAACATTGCTTTAGGAGTGGTTTTATTAGGAGTTCCTTTCATGATGGGCTTCCAGAACTATAATGTTCATGACAGAAGCGACAGATATACAGCGTACGATTATGCGTATTCAGTATTAAAATCCTTACCGAAAAATGATATCCTTTTCGTTTACGGTGATAACGATACTTATCCGGTTTGGGCGATTCAGGAGACTGAACAGTTCAGAGATGATGTGAAGGTAGTGAACTTTACTCTTGCTTCAACTCCATGGAATCTGGATCAGGTAAAAAGAAGAACGTACAATGCTATGGGAATCCCTAGCCAATTGACACACGAAGATTACAGAGATGGGGTAAATGACCAGATCTATATGATGAAGAAGGAAGATTGGGAAGGTGTTTTCTCTATGCTGAAAGAACAGGGAGCTCCGGAAACAGAATTCCAATCATTCAGAAAATATCTTACTCAGGATTCTTTAACCTTGAAACAAGCGATTGAATTCATTAAATTCAAATCTCCTGAAAAAGACGAATTGTTGAAAATGTATTTTGGAGAAGAGAAATTTGAAAAATATAATATCCTTCCGGTAAACAAATTCATCCTTCCTGTTAATAAAGAAAATGCTTTAAAAGCAGGAATCATCAACAAAGAAGATCTTCCGAACGTAGCCAATCAGATTATGATTACTTACAAAGGAAATACGCTCTATAAGAACAACCTTATTTTGATGGATCTTTTAGCGAACTTCGACTGGAAGCGTCCGATCAACTTCTCATCAGGAGGGATTTATGACAGCGAAAATATTTTCTATCTGAACGATTATCTTCAGTTTGATGGATTCAGCTACAGATTAATTCCTATTCAAACACCTCCAACAGCTGATGGAGATATGGGAAGAGTAGATACTAATTCTCTTTATAATGTAGTGAAAAACTTCAGATGGGGGAACTTCAAGAATTTAAATGCTCACTTTGATGAAACGGCTACTTCCAATATCATCAGCTACAGAATGTCAGCAAGCAGAGCGGCAGCAGCCCTTGCATTAAGCGGACAGAAAGCTAAAGCATTAGAGATTCTTGATCTTGCAGCGAAAGAAATTCCAGCAGAGAAATATAATGATCCTCGTTCATTAAGTTCAATTGTTTCAGGATACATCATTGCAGGCCAGGAGCAGAAAGGTCTTCAGCTTGCTGAGGTACTTAAGAAAGGAATCTTTGAAGAATATGATTATTATTTAAGTTTATCCAAAGCAGATCAAAGTTACCTGAGAAGACAGATGAGAACAAAACCAATGGAATATTCTCTTGTGGTTTCTGCAGTAACGGATGCTTACACCAAGATCGGACAGAAGGAAAAAGCATATGCTTATCTGGTAAAATCCATAGAGCCGATTGATAAGAAGTTCAATGTATTTATCAAAGATCTTCAGGAAATGGGCAGAGATAAGGCGATGAAAGAGTCTGAAAATGTTCAGCAGATCACGCCATTCTATCAGTACTTATTTGATGTCATGGAACCTTATGATTCTACGTATTCAAAAGAAAAGGAAAGTCAGATTACCAACGCAATTATCAAAGCGACAAAATAAAAATACTTTAAAACGGAACTTCGGTTCCGTTTTTTTATTATTGGGAATCCTGAATATTAAGGTTATATTTGTGAAAGTAAAAATACATAATGTCCGAAACACAAAATAGCAAATTCCCCATCTATGCCGTCATTGCTACGGTCCTTTTTAAGCTTCTTTTTTTATTAACGCACTACATTCAGGAAGATGCATTTATCACCTGGAGGGTTGCCCAGAATCTGTTGGATTATGGAGTGATTGGCTTCAATGGAGATACTAAAATTTCTGCATCTACCACACATCTGTATGTATTTGTATCCTATATTTTCAATCTTGTTTTTGGAAAAGAAAACTTTATTGAACCTCTTTTGATCTTTAATTCTCTGCTGTTTACCATAGGAACTTTATTGCTGTCTCATTTAGTTTTAAAAAATCCATGGCATAAAGCAATTTTTATATTTCTGATCGGGATTTTGCCGCCATCCATTAAAATTTCAATCCTTGGAATGGAATACGGAATTCTGTTTTTTCTGGAGATGGCATTATTGTATTACGGTTTCCATAAAGGGAAAAAATGGGTAGTGACACTTCTTCCTGTTTTAATCATGTTTACAAGGATTGATACAGTAATCTTCCTGGGAATTGTATTTCTTGTAGATCTATTCTGGAACAAAAAAATCAGATGGAATTATATTTTTGGCGGAGCTTTGGGAGTTCTATCTACGGTTGCTTTCAACTGGTTCTACTTTGGCGAATTGGTGAATAATACCATTACTGCAAAAAAACTGTTGTACAGTGAAAACTTTACCATTCAGCAGCATATCGGATATTTCTTTAAAAGTTTTGGAAACTTCTGGGGAATGTTGAAAGTTCCGGGAGATTTCAATCCTATGACGATTGTAGTATTGATTTTTGAATTGCTTTGTTTTATTTATCTGATCAGACAAAGAGAAAAGAGAAACTATTTTTTATGGATGATTTTTCTTTTCGGATGGTCAAAACAAATCATTTTTATTTCTCAGAAAAGCTTGTTCGACTGGTATTACTGGGTGCCGCAACTTTTACTTTTCGTTCCTGTTCTTATTTTTGTACTGGAACAGAAAGAGAAGAGAAACTTATGGTTGTCATTGCTTGTGATATTCTATATCTTCCCAATGCTTGTCTTCCAGACGGTTCACTGTATTGCCACCGGAAACGGAGAATGGAACTACCGCAGAACGATTGGTACCTTTTTAAATCAATATGAAAAAGATAAAAACCAGTGGATTTTATTGGAACCAGCGGGTTATGTACCTTATTTCTCAGGGTTAAAAACGATTGATGAGGTTGGATTGGTTGATAAACAGATTCAGGAAGAAATTAAAAAAGATAAGGTGAATTACTGGATCAACACAGTAAAGACCAGAAAACCTAAATATCTTCTTTCTTACCAGAATTTATACGAAGGAAACAATACCAATTCAGAGTACTATAAAACTCATTATAAGCTTCTGAAAGAATTCCGTGTGAAAGATCATCTGAAAAGTGACAATAAGATTTTAGAAAAAATATACAATCTGAAACCTTCCGGTACAGACTATAATTTGTACATTAGGGTTGATTAAAAGATTGAAATATTAAAAGATTGAAAGAATTGAGTAAAAGAGTTTTACCATAGCTCTTTTACTCTAATACTCTCAAACCCTCATACCCAACAATCACTGCAACCTATCATCTTAATCCTAAAACCTAAGAAAAATGAAATACTGTGCTTTTCTCCGTGGCGTCAACGTAAAAGGAACCAATATGAAAATGGCTGATGTATGCCAGGTTTTTAAAGATGCAGGAATGAAAGAGGTAAGTTCAATACTGGCATCCGGAAATATTGTTTTTTCTTCGGATAAAAATACGACAGAATTAAAAACTATTCTCGAAAAAGCAATGTCGGAACATTTTTCTTATGAAGCCTTTTTATTTGTAAAATCCCAGGAAGAAACAGAAGTTTTCTGGAACAGTATTCCTTTTGAAAAAAAAGAAGAACTTCATATTTATGGTTTTGTCGGAATTCCCGGAGTGGAAAAGGTTTTAATGGAAGAGTTTCAAAAAGCGGGTCAGGTAGAAAATGAAAAAGCGGAGATCATCAATGATATATTTTACTGGCAGGTTCCGAAAGGAAATACCTTAGATTCTACCTTTGGAAAAGTGCTGGGCAAAAAAAGTCTTAAGGATCAATTTACCAGCAGGAATGTGAATACATTTGAGAAGATTCTGAAAAAGCTGAATTAAAATATACGAATTACCTTGTGATATAGCTTCTCCAATTATATCATAACATTTATTAGAAATTCAATAGAAACGGGCTTTAGCCCGTTTATTAATAAAAGTAAAAGCCATTGGCTTCAGCCAAAACTTATCTTTGTAGCTATGGTAGAGTTTCCCACGGATTCCTCAGATTTACACAGGTTTTACCTTTGGAAAAGTGCTGGGCAAAAAAAGTCTTAAGGATCAATTTACCAGCAGGAATGTGAATACATTTGAAAAGATTCTGAAGAAATTCTAAATATATTATTGCAGATGCTTCGACAGGCTCAGCATGACGCCGTTATACATTAACTTTTAATTTATTATGAACCCGATGTTTTTTTGATAAATCATCAGCCATTATATTTTTCACATTAATATAACACATAGTTAGAGCTGTCATGCTGAGCTTGTCGAAGCATCTCCCACTTTAATAATCATAGATTCAAGAGCCTTTTGATTACTACATTGGTTATCATAGTCATAGTTTTCACATTAATAAAACACATAGTATTAGAGCTGTCATGCTGAGCCTGTCGAAGCATCTCCCACTTTAATAATCATAGATTCAAGAGTCTTTTGATTACTACATTGGTTATCATAGTCATAGTTTTCACATTAATAAAACATATAGTATTAGAGCTGTCATGCTGAGCCTGTCGAAGCATTTCCCACTTTAAGAATCATAGATTCAAGAGTCTTTTGATTACTACATTGGTTATCATAGTCATAGTTTTCACATTAATAAAACACATAGTATTAGAGCTGTCATGCTGAGCCTGTCGAAGCATCTCCCACTTTAATAATCATAGATTCAAGAGTCTTTTGATTACTACATTGGTTATCATAGTCATAGTTTTCACATTAATAAAACATATAGTATTAGAGCTGTCATGCTGAGCTTGTCGAAGCATCTCCCACTTTAATAATCATAGATTCAAGAGTCTTTTGATTACTACATTGGTTATCATAGTCATAGTTTTCACATTAATAAAACACATAGTATTAGAGCTGTCATGCTGAGCCTGTCGAAGCATCTATCAATTTAATAACCGGAAATTCAAGAATACAAAATACTCAAAGACTATTGCAGCCATAGCCTGTTAAAGCAATCAAATAATTTCCATTTGTGAAACTTTCTCAGTATTTTTACTGAACTTTTTAATTACAACAAAATGATTCAGTATTTAGATAATATTTCGCACAAAGATTCAAAAAACTTTTTCCTTATTGCCGGACCTTGTATTATTGAAGGGGAAGACATGGCATTAAGAATTGCTGAAAAAGTAATCAGCATCACCGATAAATATAATATTCCTTATATTTTCAAAGGAAGTTTCAAAAAAGCGAACAGAAGCCGTGTAGATTCTTTCACAACAATAGGTGAAGAGAAATCTCTTGAAATCCTTAGAAAAGTAGGAGAGACTTTCAATATTCCTACCACAACAGATATTCATGAGAATGAACATGCGGCATTGGCAGCACAATATGTAGATGTTTTACAGATTCCTGCATTTCTTGTTCGTCAGACCGATCTATTGGTGGCAGCAGCACAAACAGGAAAATGTGTGACTTTGAAAAAAGGACAGTTCCTTTCTCCGGAAGCGATGAAGTTTGCCGTTCAGAAAATTACAGATTCCAATAACGAGAAAGTAGCGATTATTGAAAGAGGAAATTCTTTCGGATATACAGATCTGATCGTAGATTACAGAGGAATTCCTACCATGAGAGAATATGCTCCTGTTATTTTGGATGTTACTCACTCTCTACAACAACCTAACCAAAGTTCAGGAGTTACAGGAGGAAGACCGGATCTTATTGAAACCGTTGCCAAAGCAGGAATTGCGGTAGGAGCAGACGGAATTTTCATCGAAACGCATCCTACACCGGAAACCGCATTATCTGATGGTGCCAACATGTTAAGATTAGATTTATTAGAAGATTTGTTACAAAAATTGACAAGAATTAGAGAATCGATTTTGTAATTGTTAAAAAAACATTAATTTTAGAAATTCTAAAACATTTCTTTTGAAAAAACTAGTTTTACCGCTAAGCCTTATGGTCCCTGTACTGTTTTTCTCCCAACAAAGGAAAAAAGATACAGCGACTACTAAAGTAACCGATATAGAGGAAGTTGTCTTCCAGAAAAAAGCAACAGGAAGAACCAATGACCTTACCAACGTAAGAATTTCAGCGAAAGAAGCGAAATCAGTAGCTTCTATTAATGGAGGAATTGAAGGATTGCTTAAAACATTACCTTCCGTAAACTCCAACACCGAGCTGTCTTCACAATATATGGTTCGTGGTGGAAACTATGATGAAAACCTTATCTACATTAATGATATTGAAATCTACAGACCTTTCCTGATCAGAAACTCTCAGCAGGAAGGGATGAGTATCATTAACCCGGATATGGTTTCCGCAGTGAATTTTTCTGCAGGAGGATTTGAAGCCAAATATGGGGATAAAATGTCTTCCGCTTTAAATATCTATTACCGTGAGCCTGAAAAATTTGAAGTTTCAGGAGAGGCAAGTTTAATTGGAGGAAGGCTGACAACAGGTCTGGCTTCCAAAAATAAAAAATTTACAGCCTTATTTTCCGGTAGATACAGAAACACCAATCTTGTTCTTAATACCTTAAAAGAAGATACGGATTTTAACCCGACGTACTGGGATTTTCAGTCTTATCTGAATTATCATGTGAGTGATAAATTCACGATGTCATTTATCGGATATTATTCCAAGAATGATTATCAGATGATTCCTAAAGCGAAAAGTGTTACGTTTGGAAGTCTTCAGCAGCCTATCACTGTAAATATTGGCTATGGAGGACAGGAAAATGACCAGTATAAAAATATGATGGGTACATTTTCCATGAACTATAAGCCTGCAGACAAATGGAAGCTTACCTTGGATGCTTTTGCTTATCAGAACAGAGAAAGAGAGTATTATACCATACAATCAGCTTACGAACTACAGACTTTTGATCCTGTGACCCAGCAGCCTGTAACGTCTTTCGATGTTGGAGGGCAGATAGAACATGCAAGAAACGACTTGTTTGTAAGAACATACGGAACACAGTTCAGAGCAAAATTTTCACCCAATGTCAATACAGACTTTGAGGTTGGATTTAAATATGAAAAAGAAAATCTGAAAGATCTTACCAATGAATGGAAATTGGTAGATTCTGCAGGATACAGCATTCCAAGACCGGAAATCATTGATCCGAGAACCGGAACTACAGGAGATCTTAAGCTTGCTTACTATATTGCCGGACAAAATAATATTGAGCCTACCAGACTTTCTGCCTATGCACAGTATTCTCAGAAATTCTATTGGGGAGCCAGTAAAGTATTTGTGAATGCCGGAGTACGTGTAGCCAACTGGAGTTTCAATAAAGAAACTATTTTTTCTCCAAGAGCTCAGTTTGCGATTAAACCGGATTGGGAAAGCGATATGTTGTTTAAAATTTCCGGAGGTATTTACTATCAGTCTCCTTTCTATAAAGAGATTAAAGATCTTGATGGTAATTTTAACTCCAATATAAAATCTCAGCGCTCTATTCAGGTAATTCTTGCCAATGATTACGAGTTCCAGATGTACGACAGACCATTTAAGCTGACTACGGAACTTTATTATAAGAAAATGGATAACCTGATTCCTTATTACATGGATAATGTAAGAATTCGTTATTCCGGGCAGAATAATTCTAAAGGATATGCTTATGGTATTGATACGAGATTATTCGGAGAATTTGTTCCGGGTGTAGATTCTTGGCTATCTGCAAGTTATGCAAGAGTATATGAGAATATTGATGGAAGAGGAGATATTCCGAGACCTACAGATCAGAGGTTGAGGTTTGCGATGTTCTATCAGGATTATATGCCAAGCTTTCCGTCTATGCGTGTAAACCTTACCTTAGTGTATGCGATGGGATTGCCTACGGGAGCTCCTGTAATGTTTAACAGCAACGGACAACCAGATTTTGGTTCAGCTTATAATTATCAGCAGACGCTGCCTTCTTATAAAAGAGTAGACTTAGGATTGACAAAGGTATTTATTGATCCGAAAGAAAAAAATAAGAGATCCGGCTTCTGGGGTAATTTTGAGGAACTTACATTAGGGGTTCAGGTTTTCAATGCATTTAACATCAACAACACTGTTGCTAACCAATGGATCACAGACTATAACAGCAATTATATGTATCCTGTTCCGGTACGTCTTACAGGGCGTTTCTTTAATGTGAAACTGGAATTCAAACTATAGAATTGAGATCAAAAAATAAAATAAAAGCTTCCGAAAATCCGGAAGCTTTTTTGTTTACCCGAATTTTATAACAACATTACCAAATTCTATAACAACGGTTTCAGAGATATTTTTACCTTTGTCTTACTAATGAAAAAGATTCTTGCCATATTGTTTTCTATTTTCTACTTCGGATTTTCTTCCGGAGCAGCTTTTAGCATTCATTATTGTATGAAAGAATTTGTTTCTGTAAGTCAGAAAGCAGATGACATCTGTGCGAAATGTGGTGTTAAGGAAAAAAAAGGATGCTGTAAAACGGAGATCAAAATCGTAAAAGTAGACGATTCACAGAAATCTGATTACCTGAACGTTGATTTCTTAAGTGCAGTTTCAGAGATTCCGGTGAAACATCAGTTTGCCTTCATTGATAAATCTTTTTCTGCAACCAAATTTACTCAAATTCAGATCAATGCACCGCCTGAAGGCCGTCTGATACCTATCTACATCAATCATTGTAATTTTAGAATCTAGAATTTGTCAGTCGTTCCGGTATAAGCATATACTGCTATGAGCGACATGTTCTGACGCATTTACTGATGCGTAATCCATTATTCTTTATTAAAAATTAATTCTAAAATTTAAAACAATGAAAAAATATATCATCACAGCAGCTTTATCATTATTCTCAATCGTTTCATTATCTGCACAATCTAAAAAGGATGCTCAGGTTTCTAAACTATACCAGAATTATATTGCTATCAAATCAGCGTTAGCTTCAGATGATGTGGATAAAACTTCAAAAGCAGCAACAGAATTCATTAAAACAGCTTCTGTTATTGATTATAAAGTAGTTTCAGAAGGAAACCTTAATGTTCTAAGAAAAGACGCTTCTGCCATTTCCGATGCAAGAACTATTGCCACACAAAGAGAAACTTTTTTAAACCTTTCGGATAATATGATTGCTCTGACCAAGCAGTTCAAGCTTTCTGAAAAACCAGTCTACGTTCAATATTGCCCAATGGCAGACGGAAGCTGGCTAAGCGATGAAAAACAGATCGTTAATCCATATTACGGAAAGTCTATGCTTACATGTGGAAGTGTAAAGTCGGAAATTAAATAATTACCGTACTATTCTTTAAAATAATGAGTTGCATAGCTTGAATTATAATTAACTTTAAGCTATGCTGCTTCTAAAAAAGTTCGAAATATTATGAAAAAGCTGATAATGTTTCTGGTACTTTTGTTCTCTGTATTGACTTTCGCTCAAACTACAAAAAACGTTTATACTTGTCCGATGCACCCTGAAGTGGTGTCTTCTAAACCTGGAGACTGTCCGAAATGCGGAATGACTCTGGAGAAGAAAACTCTTGCCCTAAAGTCAAAAGCAGCGGCAAAACCGGAAACGAAATCTATAACAGAGGTAAAAGTAAAATCCTCAGAAACAAAAATAAATACAACCCATTCTCAAATCACCTATGCATGTCCAATGCATCCGGAAGTTGTTTCAGACAAACCTGGAAAATGTCCTAAATGCGGGATGGAACTTGAGGAAAAAGAAGATCATTCTTCTACAGATAAACCCAAAGAAGAAGGTTCTGTTTTAAAAAGAAACTCTGAAAACGGGAGAATTACTTTTGGAGGGAAAACGGTTCGTTACGACCTCTACGTAAAAGATACTATAGTTAATTTCACAGGAAAAAACAGAAGGGCAATTGCAATCAATGGTAAACTTCAGGCTCCAACACTGTATTTTACGGAAGGAGACACGGCCGAGATCTATCTGCATAATATGCTTAAGGAAAATACAGGACTGCACTGGCACGGTGTGATTCTTCCCAATGAACAGGACGGAGTTCCTTACCTTACCACCAAACCTGTAAAACCTGGAGAAACCCATTTATATAAATTCAGAATCTCTCAAAACGGAACGTACTGGTACCATTCTCATGAAGCACTGCAGGAACAGATAGGAATGAACGGTATTCTGGTTTTCAAAAAAAGAGAAGGAGAGCCCAAAACAGAATACAATGCTGATATTCCTGTATTATTGGGAGATTGGAGTGATGATGATCCTATGCAGATTGCAAGAAGACTTCATATGGCCAATACAGACTGGTATGCAGTAAAGAAAAATGCTGTACAGAGTTACTGGGAAGCCATTAAATCCGGAAACTTTGGAACAAAAGCTCTGAATGAATGGAAAAGAATGGAAGCCATGGATGTAAGTGACGTGTATTACGATAAATTCTTAATCAATGGTACACCGAGTTCAGATTATTCTAACTTAAAAGCGGGTGACAAAGTAAGATTGAGAGTCGCGAATGGAGGTTCATCTACCTATTTCTGGCTGAATTATGGTGGAGGAAAGATAAAAGTAGTGGGAAATGACGGAAATGATGTGGTACCAGTAGAAGTTGATCGACTGATTGTAGGAGTTTCAGAAACGTATGATATTGAAGTTACGATTCCTGAAAATAAAAGCTTTGAGTTCAGAGCGACTTCAGAAGACAGAATAGGACATGCTTCCCTTTGGCTGGGCTCCGGTGAAAAGATAGAAGCTCCCAATCTTCCGAGACTGATGCTTTTTGAAGGAATGAAAATGATGAATGGTATGATGGAAATGAGTGGAAATATGAAGCCGATGAATATGACAATGGGAAATCAAATGATGGATATGAATGAAGTGATGTATCCGGAATTGTCTGAAAACCAAAGAAAAACTACAGCGAAGCATATCAATGAGATGATGGGAGTGAAAACCAAAGAAGATAAGAAAGAAAATCATTCTCAACACTCAGAAATGGAGATGAAAGAAGAGAAAACAATCAAAAGACTTTCTTACAATATTTTAAAATCTCCCGAAAAAACCATACTTCCTACAGACAGTATACGTGAGATGAAGTTTACACTGGAAGGAAATATGAACCATTATCTGTGGACGCTGGATAATAAAACGGTAACAGAGACGGATAAAATTCTGATCAAAAAAGGAGAAGTTCTTAGAATTAAACTCTATAATAATTCCATGATGCGCCACCCGATGCACCTTCATGGTCATGATTTCAGATTAATCAATTCAAAAGGAGAGTATTCTCCATTGAAAAATGTAGTGGATATCATGCCGATGGAAACTGTAACGATAGAATTTGCAGCCAACCAGGACGGAGACTGGTTTTTCCACTGTCATATTCTATACCATATGATGGCAGGAATGGGAAGAATTTTCAGTTATGAAAACTCAAAACCCAATCCACAACTTCCGAATAGAAAACTGGCCTGGAAAAACTTTATCCAAGATAATAAAATGACCAGTTCTATGGCAATGCTGGATTTAGCAAGCAATAAGATCCACGCAGAAACAATGACGATGTTTGGACCAAGATGGGCTAACCTGAGTGAGTTTCATACCAACTGGAATTTTGATCATTTTGAAGGAAGTGCAAAAGTAGGACGTTTCTTAGGAAAATTCCAGTGGGCATTGCCTTATGCAGGAATCAGGGTTCAGAAAAATCATGAGATCATGGAGAGACAGATGGCCGAAGATCTCGGAATGGAATTTCATGGAAAAAAGACCTGGTTTGGACAGCAGAAGGCTTCGAAAAATAGATTTGCATTCATTATTGGTATGCAGTATGTGTTGCCAATGCTGATTACTGCTGACGCAAGTGTTGATCAAAACGGAAAAGTTTTATTGGAGCTTAGCCGTGAAGATATACCGCTTTCCAGAAGGCTGAGAGGAAACTTTAGCATCAATTCAGATGGAGAGTTTTCTACAGGACTTCGATACATTGTTCAGAAATGGTTATCCCTTTCCGGAAACTATGATAAAGAAATAGGCTGGGGTGCAGGTATTACTTTAACTTATTAAAATAAAAAACGTCTCATTTGTGAGGCGTTTTTTTATGGGATAAAAGTTATATCTTTAGCTTTACTTCAGAAATATTATGAAAGAAAAAGTATATAGTGTAGATAATTATTGGGATATGAATGTTCTTGAGGGAATAGCTGATTATAATGGCAAACCTTGTTATTATACAAATATCTTTTCTGAGGCAGAAGATGACTGGACTAATGAATACCTTTTAACACCATTGTCAGAAGATATTTTTACTCTTGGTCTTGAAATCTGGAATTATTGGTTGTACTGGCTGAGAACTTATAATCAGACAAAAGTGCCACATCAGGTAGAATACGCAAAGCAAAGAAAAAATCACTCTTTTGACTTTTTAATGAAAGCAGATGTTGATACTGAGGAATGGTTAAAAGCTGAGCAGAATTATCAAAATCACTTTGTTTTTGATCATTATTTGAAAGCTAATCAACCTACTGTGAAGGCAAAGGGAGTATTTAATGGTAAAATAGACGGGACCGATACATTTGTAGAATGGACCAATCATGAAAACCTTTAAACTATTAAAATAAAAATAAAATCGTCTCCTAACCTATTTTGAGACGATTTATTCTTTAGGGTTATTCCAATTCTATTGGATTATAAGGAATAGGGTTAGATTTAATTGACATTTGACTACCATCTCCATTATAGGCCTTGCCGTGGAAAAAACCAGGATTGTCATAATAGGATTGTTGAATTTTTCTAAATTTATCTCTGGTTACTTTAAATATGCTTTTATCATTACGTAGATAAATATCATTTGGTTTCTGATTCACAGCAATTGCTTCAAAATGGAAATATTTTTTATCATCTTCAATTTCAAGTATTAAACCAGGTAATCCACTAAAAACATAAGGGCCATTATTAACAGGAATTTTATCTGCATACCATGCTGTATAGCTCCTGCCCCTATATTGTGTTGTTGCCTTTCTGCACTCATAACCAAGAATATTTTTCTTCTCTCTATTCATAGCCCATTTAAAAATAGGAGCTTTTTCTTCGTATTGATACTTCTCTTTAGCTTTGTCTTGTATGATTAAACTATCTGTTAATTTGTTTTTAAAGATAATATTTGTCCATATTTCACGAACTTTAAGTAGTTGGTTAATCTCTTTCCCTCCAATTCTTTCCTGATGGCTAAATTTCTCTGCTATAGAATCCTGTTGAATACCTTTATGATCACTAAATTTAGAATAACTATTCCCTAATTGTAAGATACAAAGTGTTTCCTTTTTGCTTTCAGGAGTATTAATATTATCAGAAAATTTGACCTGATAATAAATATTTAAATTACTATTTCCATATATTTTTATCTGGTACTTAGGAGCTTGAAGGGTGAAATTATCAGGAAATTTAGTATCCTGTCCTTTAATAAAGCTAAAAAGAGTAATTGAAAGCAAAATTATAAATTTCATTCTATTCGTATTAAAATTAAAAATATAAGACGGATAAATTATCCGTCTTATTGATAATTCGTTTATGCTAAAGGATAAGATGTTCCACACTTTTGTGCATTAAAGTAAATAACATCATCAGTAAAAGCCTCTACATTATCATAATCACTAGTTTCTAAATAATAAACAGCTCCACAAGGAGATGTTACTCGAATCCAGTTATAGAGAGAAGCCTTAGTATTTTTTAACTTCTTGTTATTACTTATTTTTTTCTCAATAGTTACTGCTTTTTTGATTACTTTTTTTTCAGTAATACCTTTTGCACTCATAAGACTTGCTACACTGAAGGCAGCCATGAAGATAATTTTTTTCATCGTTAAATTTTTAATTTTTTTTATAAATAATTAAGTTTTCTGATTGCAATCTGAAAACAATTTTATAAACTATTTATTTTATTATCAAATAATAATAGACTTAAATGTTGAATTCTAGTTTTATTGCTTTTTTTATTGTTTGTTTTGAAAAAAAATCAATTAAACATAAAGAAAAAAGTAATGTTATTCTTTTAAGCTGTAAACTTATTGTTTTAAAAATAAAAAGCCACCTCATTTTCACGAGATGGCTTTATATAATTAATGCAAATGCTTTTATTTAGAAGCTCCTGCAGCTTTTTCAGTCTTTGCTGGTGTATAAGTAACTTTCGAAATATCAACTGTCATTTCTTTCAGACGTTTTGCCACATTTTCAGGCATTTCTTTCTGATATCTTCCTCCGATTACTTCTGCAAGGAATTTCTCGGTTTCAGCATACATCGCCATGCTGTTTACAGGTTTACGGAATCCATGGCCTTCATCATCAGCAAGGATATAATTAACCTTTTTACCTTTATCACGAAGAGCGATGACAATCTGATCTGCTTCAGCCTGCTTTACTCTTGGATCATTAGCTCCCTGAACAATCAGTAAAGGTTTGTTGATTTTATCTACACTGAATAATGGGCTTGCATCATGCATACGTTTTTTACCTTCCTCAGTTTTAGGATCACCGACCATACCATAAAGGAAAGCACGTGCAGCTTCCCAGTAAGCAGGAACAGAATCCAGTAACGTAAATAAGTTACTTGGCCCTACGATATCTACTCCCGCAGCATATACATCCGGAGTGAAAGCCAGACCTGCCAGCGTTGCATAGCCACCATAGCTTCCTCCCATAATAACCACTTTGCTTTTATCTGCAATTCCCTGATCGATCAGATATTTTACGCCCCAGGTAATATCATCCTGCATCAGTTTTCCCCATTGAAGATCTCCACCATTCTGGAACTTTTTACCATAACCGCCACTTGCTCTGAAGTTAGGCTGAAGCACAGCATATCCTCTGTTGGCTAAAAATTGTACGGTTGAGTTATATCCCCAATAATCTCTTGGGCCTTTCGGACCTCCATGAACCAAAACAACAACAGGAACATTCTTGCCGGAAGAACCTACAGGTAAAGTCAGGTAAGCAGGAATTTCAAGTCCGTCACTGCTTTTATAGCTGATAGGGGTCATTGCAGCCAGATATTTTTCTACTTTTTTCAACTCTGTTCTTGGGGTATACTGGAATATCAGCTGTTTGGTCTTTGCATCGAAGAAATAGGCTTCTGAAGCATATTTATCTCCTCCTACAGAAACCAGAAACTTAGAGTAATCATTGGTAGAACTTGCAAAACCAACTTCTCTTCCCGGGAATTTACTTTGCAGGAATTTATAATTCGCTTCCCACGCTTTATCTTTCCAGTAGTATTCTGTTTTATCTCCGGTGTAAGAAGTGTAGATCATTTTTCTTGTATTTCTGTCTAAAAACAGTCCTCCAAAATCTACTTTATCTTTAGGATCACTTTCTATTTTTGTAATCTGTTTTGTTTTCGGATCCATCAGGAATAGTGCAGATTTATCCAGATCTCCTTTATTGGTTACCAGATAAAACTTAGAATTGTCTTCGTTCCAGTTGGAGATATAAGCACTTTCCGTTACCACTGTTTCGTAAATAGGAGTCAGTTTATCACCTTCTTTATAAAAAAACTGTGTAGTTCCTTTATCATCCGTTTTGGAAAGAACCCTCAATTTTTCATCCCAGTCAAATTCATAGCTTGTAATACGGTCTGTATTTTCGTAAATCTTTTTCAGTTCTCCTGTAGAAATTTTCAGTGAATATAAATCATGCCATGCTTTATCACGGTTATTCAATCCAATCATCAGCAAGTCAGGATCTTTTCTGCTTGCCAGATAAATACTTGCAGTAACGTCTTTAAGCGGTGTGATATTCCTTGATTCCGGAACTCCTTTTGTTACTTTTGCCATGGGATCTACTGCAAAAATATTCATGTTTTCATCTCCGTTATTATCTTTTACATACAGAATGTATTTTCCGTCTTCTGTCCAGAAATATCCATTCAACGGGCGTTTGCTGTTTGTTAAAGGACGTGCTTTCTCAAAAGGCTCATCAATTTTTTTTACCCAGATATTCATAATCCCCTCATATTCTTTTGTAAAGGAAATCCATTTCCCATCCGGACTTAATTGTCCTCCGGCAATTTCCGGGTTACCAAAGAATAAACCTCTGTCCAGTACCGGGACTTCCTGTGCTCGTGCTGTATGTACTCCTATGAGCAGGAGCAATACATAAAAGATTTTTTTCATGTTTTTAAGTTTTAGTTGTTATTAATAAATTGTTTATGATTTTTAAATTTTTATCGATTCTAACAATAATGACCTACATTTCCAGTTCAATAATTTTTTTTGCCATTTTCTGATTCATACTTTCCGGAATTAAACCTATCAGAAAATTCCGGATTGAATTTCCTTTTTCCCATTGAGAAACCTTTCCGATGGTACGGCTTGTATTAACGATATAATCAACTTTTTTTCTTCTGGTACTTTGAAATTTTTTGAAAATAGCATTGAAATCCTGATGCTTATCCAGCAATTTTCCAATGATATAAGCATCTTCAATGGCCTGGCAGGCACCTTGTCCCATATTGGGAGTGGTAGCGTGGGCAGCATCTCCAATCAGACAAAGATTTTCAGAATACCATTGAGGAATAGGAGCGAGGTCAGAAATAGTATTACAGATAATATTCTCGTGTGCTGTAGCTTCGATAATCTGTAAAACTAAGGGCGCAAAATCTTTAAAAATCTCCGCAATTTCCAAATGCCTTCCAAAGCTTTTCTCATTGATACAGGCGTACCAGTACACCTTTTTGTCGGAAATTTTTACAAATCCGAAACGTTTTCCCTTTCCCCATATTTCAAAAGCTTCCTGATGATGTTTTTCCGGCAGATCAAAGTCTACCAGACCACGCCAGCATTTCTGTCCGGAGTTCCGTATCGTACCGGTTTTCAGGATTTGATTTCGGATGGGAGATTTAATACCATCTGCTCCAAAAACGATTTTACTTTCAATCCGGTTTTCATTTTCAAAGTCTAAAAAATAGTTTTCCTCTTTTTTTATTTTTTGTAATGAATGGTTCAGTTGTATAGAATTGGGACTTAAATTTTCGGACAGAATTTTCTGAAGCTCAGCCCGATGAATCGCTACATTGCAGGAATTATACTGAGTTTCCAGTTCCAGGATTTCTGTTTTTGAAATAGGCTGGAAGGATTCGTTAGCGATAACAATTCTGTGAATTTTATTGCCTGCATTTTCAATCTTTTCTTTTAAACCCAAGCGATCAAAAACCTGCATTGCATTTACCGCCATCATAATTCCCGCTCCTACAGGTTTTATTTCAGGAGCAGATTCATAGATCGTGAAATCATACTGATGTTGTTTCAGTACATTTCCGAGGGTAAGTCCTCCGATTCCGGCTCCGATGATTGAAATGGTGTTCATGTATATTAATTTTTTGGCGTTCGCTAGAGTGCGAAAAATGTTTTTGTTTAATCTATAAAGTTAGAATATAACTTTCCGATACCTTTTTGAAACCATATCTGCTAAAAAAGTTGTGCGCTCCATGATTATTGACTCCGCTTTCCAGCAAAATGAAACTGATATTCCAGTTTTTAGATTCATGAATGGCTTTCTCCAAAAGTGTGCTTCCAAGCGACTGACCCCGTACAGACTGATCCAGCAGCATGTCCTCAAGAATCGCATACTTTTTAAAAGGACTGTTGATTACATTGAAAACCATCATTCCGACAATTTCTCCGTTTTCATTTTCTGCAATTAAAATATTCAGTTTAGAACTGCCATCAGAGTTGAAATCAGTGATTAATTGCTCTGTAAGAATCACTTCGAGATCAGGATTCCAGTGGTGTGAGTCGATGGCTCTTCCGGACATCATTTCACCATGAGAAATATAAGAATCTGTTTTATGCGTAATAAAAAAATCTACGAGTTCTTTGATACGGCTTTTATCGGTAAGCCATTTTGTGCTGTATTTCATAAGGTGTAATGATGTTTATTTTAATTTTTTCAGCTCTTCAATTAGTGTATTCTGCTTATTGATAAACTGATTGAGGCTGTCTGTTTTCAGAGGATGAGCAGTTTGGTATTTTTCAATTTCAGGAAGCGTTTTTCTGATTTTGAATACAATATATTGATCATAAAGCGTTGCTTTGTTCGCTTTTATTTTTCCGATGAGGTTTCGGATAGTTTGTGTTTTTAGATCATATTTTTCAGCGCTTGCTTTTATCTCTTTTTCAATTTGTTTCTTTGTAACAGAATCGGTTACCGAATTTGACAGTGCCGTTGCATCATTATAATATGTTTCCGATTTACCGATAATATCATCATATTCCGAAATGGAGGTTTCAGCATCCTTTTGAATATTTTCTATTCTTGTGTCAAGATCCTGTAAAGCTTTATCATTTTTTATCAGCTCCTGATAGATTTCATGAACAAGGTTTCCTTCACGTGAGGAGTATCTGGTGTTTTTTTTAATAGCTCCTGAAACTGAAGATTCAGCATTGTCAACTGCGTTTTCTACCACAGGTGCCTGCTTCGATTTGTTTTCTCTGCAGGAAAGTATAGATAAGACCAGTGCAGAGACGAAAAGTATTTTTTTCATAGTATGTTTTGTTTTGGTTGAAAATCAGCATCAAATCCAAAGAATTTAAAATTAATCATTTCAATTCTAACACAAGTGATTAAAGGATATGATTTTAATTAGTTGAACAAACTTTGAAAAATGTTACAGGAATAAAAAAAACGGAGCCTGAAAACAGACTCCGCCTATAAAATTTTTTACGCTAAAATTATTTACCCAGATAAGATTTAAGAATCTTGCTTCTGGTATTGTGTTTTAGTCTCTTAATTGCTTTTTCTTTGATCTGACGAACTCTCTCTCTTGTAAGATCGAAAGTTTCACCAATTTCCTCTAAAGTCATTGGGTGCTTTCCGTTCAGTCCGAAGTATAATCTTACAAGATCAGCCTCTCTCGGAGTCAAAGTATTCAATGCTCTTTCAATCTCAATTTGTAGAGATTCAAGCATTAAATCTTTATCAGGACTTGGTGATTCTCCTGAACGTAATACATCATAAAGATTAGAATCTTCACCTTCTACTAAAGGTGCATCCATAGACAGGTGTCTTCCGGAGTTTTTCATAGATTCTTTGATATCTTCCTCGCTCATGTCAAGAACTTCGGCCAATTCTTCCGGAGAAGGTGGTCTTTCATTTTCCTGCTCAAGGTGAGCGTATGCTTTATTGATTTTGTTGATAGATCCAATCTTGTTCAACGGTAGTCTTACAATTCTTGACTGTTCAGCCAATGCCTGTAAGATTGATTGACGAATCCACCATACTGCATAAGAGATAAATTTGAAACCTCTAGTTTCATCGTACCTTTTTGCCGCTTTCATTAATCCTAAGTTACCTTCATTGATCAAATCGGGTAAAGAAAGACCTTGATTTTGGTATTGCTTGGATACAGAAACTACGAAACGAAGGTTGGCTTTGATTAATTTCTCTAGTGCGGCTCTGTCGCCTGCACGTATTCTTTGCGCCAATTCTACTTCCTCGTCCGCAGTGATCAGTTCCACTTTACCAATTTCCTGCAAATACTTGTCTAATGAAGCAGTTTCCCTGTTGGTAACCTGCTTAGTGATTTTTAATTGTCTCATTTATTTTTCCTCAAAAAAGAGTTACTATAATATATACGTATGGAAAGGTAAAAAGGTTACACAAGGTTCAATATTTTTTGTATTATGTATACAGTAAAATGCATTATGGTATAATGAAATGGATTTAACTATTTGGTATTAAGTGTTTTATATTTGTTTTTATTAAAAAAATAAAATTTAAATTAATAATTAAAAACCCTGTGTTCATTTGAAAACCCTGTAAATTCCTTAAACCTTAAACCTTAAACCTTAAACCTTAAACCTTAAACCTTAAACCTTAAACCCTGAACTTTGAGCAAAAAAAAAACGAAACCGAAGTCCCGTTTTCATCTCTAAGAGTTATACTTTAAATGGTATTGTTAAATAACCCGCAACTCGTAACCTGTATTTAGAAAAGCTCGTTTAATACTTTCGCCAGTCTTAATCCTCCATATAGAAGCTGTCTTTCCATCGTATCATTAAATTTATACTGATAGTCATAAGATAACTTAGAGTCGTTAGGAGTCTGTGCGTAGATTTTGTTAGCGATTTTATGAGAATCATATAACCAGTCTTCCAGCGTTCCGGATTGAATCTGTGCTACTTCTTCTTTAGATTTGATATCTAAAAGCTTAGAATATTCTGTATAGCTGTATTTTTGAGAATCTACTAATTTCCCATCCCAAACAGAGTGTAAATTGGTTTTTTCCCCGAAATAAGTAACATTGATTTTGTTTCCGCCCAAATCTTCAGCTCTTCCTACGTGTAACGGCTGTGCAAGGTCTCCCATAATGTGGATAAGGAAGATTAAAGCAATTTTTCTGTCTTTTTCAGAAGTGTTTTTGTCTTTGATCTGGCTGGATAATGTATTTACCTGAGTATAAAGGCTTGGTCCTGCCTGTGCTTTTAAGTTTTGCTCAAAAGCTTTAAAATCAGTCATTGGGTCAATGTTTACATAATGCCATGATGAAGCCTGCTTCCATGCCCCTGTGGTATCAGATTTGATAAAATCCGGCCAGTTTGCCCAATAAGCCAGACGTTCTTTCCCCATCATTTTTTTAATCTCTCTTCTTGCTTTGCGCGAAAGGTGGTTTTCAGCAATGTCTGCGATCACTCTGTGTCCCGTTAATCCCCACGCATAAGAATAAAGTGAAGAGGCCATGAATGCTAAAATCAGAATTTTAGAATAAATACTTTTCATTTTAAATAACAATTTTCAGTCTGCAAAGATACGGCCCGCTTTCGGAATGAGCATGCATTATTCTGAATTTATTCCATATGATGATATTAATAAAATTTAATTTAAATAAATACATAATACGATCGTGTTTGAAAAGAGTAGAAAGCAGCAAAGCAATGGCAGAAAACTCTTCATATACTATATAAGAACAATAGTAAAACCTTCATCACAACCTTAAACCCTGAACCTTAAACGTTAAACTTTAAACTTTAAACCTTGAATCTTCAACACTAAAGAACTGATTCTGAATAGTTAATTTTAAATTTTAAAAAGCAAATAAATAGTGTATTTACCGTATTTTCACGGAATTTGTAGAAAATTATTCCGATTAATGTCAATAAATTACTACTTTTAAAATAAAATTATTGTTAAAATATTTTTTCAAACTTATGAGATATATTATCTTTACCAGTCATAATCAGAGGAAACACTATGTATGAGAACAATATTGTAGATATGCATTACAATAAGCTGCAGACAGATTTTAAAGCTGAAGCTGTGGCCGTTAATCTCTTGAAATACCACCGTGCGGTAAGCAATATATTCATTGAACGTGTTGGTGTGAACGACCGTGCTTACCTGAAAGACATTAAAAGTATTTCAAGCAGTTATTTGGGATTTGATGAGGAAGTATTTACCATAGAGAGTTACAGAGAAGGTATTTATGATTACCTTCCGGAAGGTTTGTTCCATCCACCGTCTCTTGGGGCTTCCAGAAAGAATGTAGATACTGTGGTAAGGGAAATCCGGAAACAGAAAAGAATAGAAGATGATGCTCGTAAATTTTTCCGTCCTTTTGAACTGGAAGTATTTTTTACAGAGATCAGTGCTTTGCTTAAGGAATCAGAATTTGATATCACAAGCAATACAGATTCTTTACTGGAAACAGTAAGTGAGCTTTGGCCCATGATAAAAATGCTGGACAAGCAGAGTGCTTATATTTTCATGCATATTTTACCTTTTTTCCATCAGATCAGAGGAGATAAGAGATGGTTTGAAAGATGTATGACCGCTTTTCTGCAGGTACCGGTAAAAGTAACTTTTTCACCTAATATTATTGACGGAATTGAGAAAAACGATGATTCTATGTTATTAGGAAATTCCCGATTGGGAGTCACCTATATTCCAAGCGGACCTCATATGGATGGGCAGCGAAACTGGGTGGTAAACATTGGCCCTATTCCTTATTGGGAAATGAAGAAATATATACCAGGAAGTCCGTTCAGAAATGTGCTTCAGTCACTGTATGATTATTTTCTTCCGGTAACAGTGGATGTGGAAGAGAATTTTGTCACAGAAAAAGAGGAATATTCATTCAGCCTTGAGGATGATGAAAGAAATGCCAGCCGCCTTGGATACTCTACATTCCTCTAAATTATTTTATTATATTTACAGCTACCAACAAAATATAAATTCGAAAAGAAACAAATGGAAATTTCTTCAGTAAAAGGTATTTTTTTAAGGTATATCTTAATGCCTTTAATCGCAATTATTATGATGGTTATACTTGGTGTAATCAGGAGAAATAAGCCTGCGATAAAAATTAAAGTAATTATTATATACGTATTGCTGTGCAGTTTATGTCTGGCTATCCCTGGCTTTTTTGGATTTGCCGGAAACCTTTTTAATCCGTACTGGTATCTTATTGCACAGGTGATCTACCTTATTTTTGGGATTATTCATGTGAATCTGCTGCATAAATATTTCAAAAAGCACATTGAATCTCTTGCAATGAGTATTCTGTTTGAATCTATACTTTCGCTAACATGTATAGCTTTAGGAGGGTACCTTTTTACCCTGATTTTTAACTGGATGAGTAAAGGAACAGGATATGCTGTAATGGCGGCAACAAGTATGGTGATCTTTGTCGTTCCGATGGTATTTTATTACTGCTATATCCAGTTTATCAGTATTCCTTTTGATATTTATAAAACATGGAGATACTCACCGGAGCAGAAACTTCCAGATTTTGAAGGTGCCGATTTTGACAGATTAATGGTGCTGAATGTTGAATTGAGCAAAAAATTAGAAGATACCAACCGTTTCAGAATTAAAGCCAAAACACTTCCTACGGGAGTTACTTTCGGAGATTGGTTCTACAGAGTGGTAGATGATTACAATCATAAAAATCCGGGATCTATCATTCATCTTTCAGACGATGGAAATGAACCGTATTACTGGATTTTCTATACCAAAAAATCGTTTTTCAGCTTTAGAAAATATATAGATTTCGACCACGACATTACAGCAAACAACATTTCTGAAAATGAAGTGGTGATTTGTAAGAGAGTGATACAGCATGAAGAGGAGGGAATCACAAGAAAATCATAAACACAAAAACTAAAAAGTATTACACATGATACAGCCTATTAAACATTTTGCAATCAATTGGGTGGATGGGATGAAGGTTTCCCAGAGACACCTGAATGATCAGGATAATTTCTTAATTGATACCATCAGAGATTCTAATTCCCTTGGAATTACTACATATAACTACGGGCTTTTGCCTATTTCCAATGAATTTACAGACCGTACCATTTTTGATGTTCACAATACAGCAACCAATGATGTACAGTTGGTCATCAAGCGTTGCAGTGCCGTTACAATGGCAGGATACCGTATTGAGCTTACAGACAGAAGAATCAGTGTAAAGTCTTTGGCAAAGTCAATGAACGAAGAGCAGGCAGATGGAGAATATTACATTCTGATTTCTGTAAATCCTTTTGATAAAGTGCCTTTCGGAGATATTGATCCGGAGGAAATTCCACCACGTCATCCAAGTGCACAGCCGAACCATCATATTGAATTGCTTCCTGTAACGTCTTTAAACAGCAGTTATTCAGGAGGAAATTACCTTATTATCGGTAAGGTAGACTTAAAAGGGAATATTGCTCAGGTAGATTCCAATTTTATTCCACCTTGTACTTCCGTACAGAGTCATCCGGCGTTAGTAGAATATTACAACAGCTATGCCAAGTCTATCGGAAATCTTCAGCAGTACGCTTTTAAAATCATTCAGAAAGCATCCCATAAAAACCAGAATACAGCTTTAGCACAAAACGTTAAGTTTTTGTGTACTACAATGGTGAATACTTTTGGAGATATGTATTTCCAGTTCAGAAATATTACGCCTTGGCAGCCACCTGTATTTTTGATTGAGTCTTTTGCGAGACTGGCGCTTCATTTATACAATTCAACCCAGCTTCTTGTTCCTGCAGAATTGGAGGAAATGCTGAACTACAGTTTGGAATGGAGTGAGATTGCCCCTCATACTTTACTCAACCAGTTGTCTATTGTAGCAGAAACGAATTACGATCACCATAATTGTGGTGAACCCCTGCTTTATATTCAACAGATGCTGAGAAGCCTTGAAATTATCTTCTCTAAACTGAGCGAGCTTGATTATATCGGTCAGAGAAAAGAAAATATCATCGTTAATGAGCAGGAAGTTTCCACGAACACAAACCCAAAAAGAGGTTGGAGTGTTTTAGATTAAAATCACTTGTTAAAAATAGAGTCCCGGATGAAAATTCGGGATTTTTTATAGGTTTATATAGAAAAAATTAAAAATAAATTTGTTGTAAGGATTGATAAAATGAATTTAGAGGTTATAAGACAGGATACTCCGGGATGTTCGGATAAGATATTTTTAAACAGTGCAGGGGCTTCATTAATGCCTAAATCTGTTGTGGAGACTACCATTAAGTTTTTATATGAAGAACAGGAACTGGGAGGATATGCAGCGGCGGTTCAAAACCCAGGTATCATCAATCAGTTTTATGAAGAGACTGCAAAATTGATTAATACAAAACCTTCCCATATTGCATTTGTAAGCAGTTCTACAGATGGATATGCAAAAGCTTTATCCAGTATTGATTTTAAAGAAGGAGATTGTATCATTACCACCAATGATGATTATATATCCAATCAGATTGCTTTTATTTCTTTGCAGAAAAGATATCAGATCGAAATCATCCGGGTTGCCAACCTTCCTGACCATGAATTGGATCTTGAAGATTTTGAAAATCTGATCAAAAAGCATAATCCCAAATTAATTGCTGTTACTCACATTCCTACCAATTCCGGGTTAATTCAGAATGTAGAAGGAGTAGGGAAGTTATGCAAACAATATGATGTTTTGTATCTTGTGGATGCTTGTCAGTCTGTAGGACAGATCGTGGTGGATGTAGAAAAAATCCATTGTGATTTTCTGACGGCAACCGGAAGGAAATTTATGCGTGGACCTAGAGGAACTGGATTTTTATACGTTTCAGATAAAGTATTAAACCAGAAAATGTATCCTCTGTTTTTAGATAGTTTTGGTGCTCAATGGACATCATTTGATGATTTTCAGCTCAATGATACTGCTAAAAGATTTGAACTTTTTGAAAGACCTTATTCTGCTTTGGCTGGATTTGCAGAGGCTTTACGCTATGCCAATGCGATTGGAATGGATCAAATTGAGAATTACAACCGGAAATTGACCGATACTTTAAGAATTAATCTGCAGAATAATGGTTTCAGAGTTCTGGATAAAGGAAACAGGTTGAGCAGTATTGTGACTTTTTGCCAGGCAGATGGAAAGGTTGAAAAGATTCATAAAGCTTTGAGTGATCATAACGTGTTTTTTAAGGAAAATCGCAGACAGGATGCCTTAATAGATTTTACCTCTAAAAATGTAGATCATGCGATCCGTTTATCCCCTCATTACTTTAATACGATGGAAGAAATTGGAAAAGTATCACAACTTTTGGAAAATATACACCATTAAAATGATGGTTTAAAATTTGAAGAGCCCTGGCATTCGCCAGGGCTCTTCAAATTTTATTTTTTGTTCAGAAGATCAAGCGTATGTTCTACGTGTCCGCCTCCTTTCCATTCATCGTGTCCAGGAATAATCAGGGTTGCCTGTGAATATTTGTTTTTCAGTTTTGTCATGGTTTGCGGCCATTGGGCAACGTTGGCTTCTCCAGTATAGCCAAGATCAACGGCTGCTTTGCTTTTTACAAGACATCCTCCATCAAGTATTTTATATTTTGGAAACCAAACCACTACGTTATCAGCAGTATGTCCTTCCCCAAGAAAGTCTACTATGAATTCTTCTCCACCAATGCGGTAAGGTTTTCCTGTTTTAATAAGTTCTGTAGAAGTTGCTTTTCCATCTTTCTTCAAAAGTTCATTGGTTTTCGCTGTAGCGTAGGTTTTGATACCTTTCTTATTATAAAAGCTTAAATCTCCGGCTCTGTCTTCATGTGAATGCGTTGCAAATACAGCTATCACAGGAAGATTATGACGTTTTTGAATGGTATCCAAAAGACTTTGATACTGTGTTTTCTGCCAGGGAACATCAAACAAAACAACTCCTTTTTTGGTCACCAGATAAACGGCATTGGTGGAATATTCTTTACCTCCGAATACTCCGAAAGTTTTATAAATATAAAAATTGGGTTGAATCTGTGGTTCAATGACAAAGTCTCTTACCTGAGTGGTTTGAGCATTTGCCAATGGGCTTAGCAACATCGAAATAATAAAAAACGGAATGCTTTTTTTCATAATTTTTTACAGTAATAATTAAAGGTTGGTATTTGTCGGAAAGACAATGCCTGTAGAATGTTTTGCAAACCTAGTTAAAAATATACTTTCGGCTATTTTAAAAAGGGGAGTTTAACCGTTTTTTAACGATTAAGAGGAGTAACCTTTTTGAAATGGAGACAGTATACCCGCTGAAGTAATACTGGAAGACACTCCGATAAAAACTGCGGTCAATAAAAATGGTGCGTATACGACCAGAAATCTGGCTTCAGGATTAAGGTGTTTTTTGTAAGATGACAAACCTAACAGGTTTTTAAAACCTGTTAGGTTTATTTGAAGTAGACCATTAAGAAAAGTTTCGCTATAGTCTTACAATCAGAGTGCTTTATGTTAACTATACTTTTTCTTTTTTGAAAATGAAGACAGTATACCCGCTGAAGTAATACTGGAAGACACTCCGATAAAAACTGCGGTCAATAAAAATGGTGCGTATACGACCAGAAATCTGGCTTCAGGATTAAGGTGTTTTTTGTAAGATGACAAACCTAGCAGGTTTTAAAAACCTGCTAGGTTTATTTAGGATAGAGTATTAAGTAAAGTTTCGCTGTAAGCTTAAAATCAGAATGATTTATCTTAACTATACTTTATTTCTTAAATCTTCCTTAATGGTTTAAATTTTTTGATGAATTAAAGCAAACCTCACAGGTTTTTAAAACCTGTGAGGTTTATTTTCTCAGTTTAATGACTTATTTCTTTACGAGTATTTTCTCAGTCGCTTTTTTGCTTAAAATTTCTGTTTTGCCCTCAATTTCTATCGTCATGGATTTATCAAAACTTTCAATTTTTACAATTTTTACTTTTGTATTGAGCAGCAGTTTTCTGTCATTCAGATACGTCAGGAAAGCATCGTCGGAAAGAGTAACAGAAGCAAAAGTTACATTTTCTCCTGGTTCACAACTGCTTAATTTTTGTAGATCCTGAGCGATTATATTACCATCTTTATCAGGAATAGGTTCTCCATGAGGATCGAATTTAGGATGATCCAGGATTTCGTCCATTTTATCAAAGAAGATTTGAGAATGCACATGCTCCAGCTGTTCTGCTATCTCATGAACGTTTTCCCAGCCGAAATTCATTTTCTTCACCAGGAACATTTCGGTAAGTCGGTGTTTACGAACGACCAGGGCAGCTTCACGTCTTCCACTTTCTGTAACGATTAAGGGTTTGTAGGTTTCATAAATGACCCACTTTTTTTCCGCAAATTTCTTCATCATGTTATTGACACTCGGCATTTTTACATTTAAAAATTTGCTGAGCTCATTAATCGTAACCTTTCCTTCATTGTCAACTAAATGAAACAAAGCTTTCAGGTAATTCTCTTCTGTTAAGGTTGTTTTCAAAATGTTAGATGATTTTCAGTACAAATCTAACAAAATAAAATGAAAAGTTGACTCTTGTTATTTTAACTTTTTTTACTTTTACTCTATGAAATTTTCATTCAAAAACGATTATTCTGAAGGATGTCATCCTAATATTTTGCAGGCACTTTCACAGCATAATCTTGTACAGCAGGCTGGCTATGGAGAAGATGAGTATTCATTAAAAGCGAAAGCATTAATTAAAGAAAAAATCAACAATCCGGATTCGGAAGTTTTTTTAGTTTCTGGAGGAACACAGGCTAACTTAATTGTTATTTCTGCCATTCTAAAACCTTATCAGTGTGTTATCTCTGCTGCTCCCGGGCATATCCTGAATAATGAAACAGGAGCTATCGAAGCAACAGGTCATAAAGTATTAAGCATTGAATCTGCAGATGGTAAATTAAAACCGTCGGATATTATTCCCATTTTAGAAGGACACAGTAATGTACCGCATCAGGTGATGCCTAAACTGGTGTATATTTCCAATTCTACAGAGCTGGGAACAATCTACCAGGAAAAAGAGTTGGAAGAACTTTCAGCATTTTGTAAGCAGAATAAATTATATCTGTTTATGGATGGAGCAAGACTTGGACATGGTCTGACAGCGGAGATCAGTGATCTTACCCTGGAAAAAGTAGCTGCTCTTACCGATATTTTCTATCTTGGAGGAACTAAAAACGGAGCTTTGATAGGAGAGGCAATTGTGATTAATAATCCTGTGCTGCAGGAAGATTTTGCTTTTAATATCAAACAAAAAGGAGCATTACTGGCAAAAGGTAGATTATTGGGAATTCAGTTTTTGGAACTGATGAAGGACAACCTGTATTTTGATCTGGCACAACATGCCAATCAACAGGCCATGAAAATTAAAAAGGCTTTGCAGGAAAAAGGAACAGCTTTTCTTTCAGATACTTATACCAACCAGATTTTCCCTATTCTCAATAACCAACTTATAGAGGTGTTATCAGAGAATTTTGAATTCTATGTCTGGAAAAAAATAGATGAAAATTTTTCAGCCATTCGTCTTATTACTTCATGGAGTACAGGAGATGAAGCTGTAAACCGCTTTATTGAAATGATTGAACAGAATTAGCATAAAAAAACAGCCTTGAAAAAAGGCTGTTTTTGTTTTTATAACAGATTATTTTTTCAACGCTTCATTTACCACCTTACAATCTGCAGGGCTTAGCTTCTGTCCGTCTTTATAGCTTATCTTTTTCTCATCAGCATATTTAGATTGTCCGTCTTCTTCTTTATGATCACCAATACCTTCCGTCAAAACATTATCCTTTTGAAGGAAGTAGATATCTCTCTTGCTTTTTTTACCTTCAGAAGTAAATTCATAAGTTAGTTTCAAGGTATCTCCGGATTTGAAACCCGTTACATCTCCTTTTGAGCTGTCTTTTTCGCTGTTTTTATAAGATAATTTTCCGGTGATTGTTCCTAAATTGTCATCAATAGAAGCAAAAACACTGTCTTTTCCTGTAGCCCCGATATAACAGAACGATTTTGGTCCAAGAGTATCTATTACAGGTTCTTCCACAGCAATGGTATCTGCTTCCACTTTGGGAGCCGGTGCTTCAGTTTTCTTATTACAATTGATTAAAAAAGCTGATACAGCGCCCAATAAGATTAATTTTTTCATATCCTTAATTGTTAAAAATCAAATTTCTATTCTGCTAAAATAATAATAGTATTTGTATATTAAAAATAGGATATGAAGAGATAATGATTTTATGATGAAAATTAATATTTCAGAAAATGAATTTTAAGGAAAAATATTAATTAAAAAAATACATTGAAATTACCAATACTTACGGCATGAATTAACAGGTCGCTCCTCTGGAGCTATAATTTTAAAACAAATACGTCCTATTAACAGTTAGCTCCTATTGGAGCTGAATTTGATCCCATTGGGATCTACTGTTAATAGAAAAAATGAAGTCTCCGTAATAAATAAAGCTCCAGAGGAGCGATCTGTTAATTATCCTTTAATCTAATTGGACACAATGTTTAAAAATATTGTCCATAATGAAATACTATTTTAATGCTCTTAAAAATGTCTAATGTTTTTAGGCACGGAAAATGATTTACTTTTTAAAATTGATTTTAATGAAAAAGATTGCTAAAGTGTTGACCTTAGGATTATTTATTTTAGGTTTATATTTTGTGGAGGGACAGACTCCTCAGAATTATATTTATACTTCCTCGGGAGATCTGCATGGAATTGAAAAGATGATTACCCGTAAAGATATTGGCGGAGTACAGATTGTCTACAACTGGAAGGCTTTGGAAACATCAAAAGATGTATATGATTTTTCTGTTATTGAGAAAGATCTGAATTATCTGACGAGCCTCAACAAAAAACTATTTATCCAGCTTCAGGACAGATTTTTTGAGCCACAGGCAAAATATATCCCTGAGTATATGTTGAAAGATAAAGAGTATACAGGAGGATTGGTTCCTCAGTATGATAATCCGGGTGAAAATAAACCTGTTGGAAATGGTTGGGCTACCCAGCAATGGAATCCAGCAGTCCGAATGAGATTTCAGAAACTGATAAGAGAGCTGGCAAAGCAATTTGATGGAAAAATTCAAGGGATTAATCTTCCGGAAACAGCGATAGATATTGATATAAAAAAAGACAAAACAGGCTTTAGCTGCGACCGTTATTTTCAGGCCGAATTGGAAAATTTAAAATTTGCAAGAACTGCTTTCCACCAGTCTTACGTATTGCAATATGTCAATTTCTTTCCGTGTGAATGGGAAAATGATCACCAGTATATGTCCAGACTGTTCGAGTTTGCTTATAAAAATAATATCGGATTGGGTGGACCCGATATTGTTCCGGATAAAAAAGCACAAATGAAAAATTCTTATCCTTTTTTTAATCAATACAAAGGAAAGCTTTCTCTGGTTGCCATGGCCGTTCAGGAGCCGACGCTGACGTATAAAAACCCGAAAACGAAGAAACCTTTTACCAAAGAAGAATTTACAGAATATGCTGAAAAATATCTTGGCGTTAACATTATTTTCTGGAGTGTGGAATCTCCCTGGTTGGGAGATCCCAGCTAATAATTCTCCTTTATATTTTTAATAAACCTCGAAAGCCTCTTGCTGCATAATAAGAATCGGCACCGTTGTGGTAAGTAAATACAGTATTGTATCGTCTGTCACAGAAAATAGCGCCTCCAAGTTCACGGATATGCGATGGTGTTTTGATCCAGCTTGAAGTCTTCAGATCAAATTTCCCCAATTCCTGAAGATGACGATATTCTTCCTCTGTCAAAAGTTCAATGCCCATTTCAGAAGCGGTATCAATGACATTGCTTTCCGGTTTGTTGGCTTTTCTGGCATCCCAGGCAGGATAATCATAACATAAGCTTCGGCGTTTGGGACTTTCGGGAGAGCAATCAACAAAGGAGTATTCATCCGTTTTTTTATTATAATCTACCACGTCGGGTTCACCTTCTGTGGTTTCCATTTCGTATAAAGACCGTATCTTTTCGGGATTGGCTTCCAGTTTTTGCTGGATTTTTTCCCATTTCAGGTCTTTATGACGGTTCATATTTTTTTCGAAACGGGCTTTTAGTGTTTTCAAAAGTTCGTTGATTTGTTCCTGGGTCAGTTTATTTTTCATGTCAAATTTTATTTTGTTATGTTGATTGGTGTTGTTGGAAATCGCGAAGACGCAAATTTTATTAATAATGGCTTGTTTAAAGACGCAAGGATTTTATCTGCGATAAAATTTCTGACCGTTAATCTATAAAATTATTAATCAGTAATAGTAATTTTTCTTTCTACAGGTCTGAAATACCAGGAAATAAAAACCAGTACTAATAATAATACTGCAGGGAATGTTCTTCCGGGTGTGTCACCAACGATAAGATGGGAAATTACAGCGCCTGACATGACAAAGAAAAATCCTGCATAAGCCCATTCTTTTAAAAGCAGACGCTTAGGAATTAAGATGGCAATAACGCCCAGAATTTTCCAGACTCCGATGATAGTCATCAGATAAGAAGGGTAGCCGAGATTGGTAAAATTAGCCAGTTCATCTTTGTTTTTCATCAGTTGGACAATGGCTGTTGAAACCATTCCCAAAGCCATCCAAAGGGTGAATATCCAATAGATGATTTTTGTTCTTTTTTGTGATGGTTGTGGTGTGTTCATGATTGTTTTTTTTAT
Organism: Chryseobacterium sp. KCF3-3; assembly: GCF_045865955.1. Lineage (NCBI taxonomy): Bacteria > Pseudomonadati > Bacteroidota > Flavobacteriia > Flavobacteriales > Weeksellaceae > Chryseobacterium > Chryseobacterium sp. KCF3-3. The sequence continues at coordinate 4,747,617 of NZ_AP035792.1, read as the reverse complement.
ATAATTAGTCGTTTAAACCTATTCCGTCCATGATTTGTGGAATGCATTTTTCAATGCGTGCTTCACGGGTTTTGGACTGTTTGGCAGAAGAAAAGTGGAGTAGATAGGCTCTTTGTCTTCCGGGAGTTAATGCTTTAAAAGCTTCCTGTAATGCAGGATTCTGATCCAGTTTCTCTTGAAATTCTTCAGCCATTTCAAACTCTTTTGTTTTCTTCATTTCCACTTTAGCACCTGATTCTTCTATTTCAACGGCTTGAAACATATAAGAGCGAAGAACTTCCTCCAAATCATTAATTTGCGCTACCTCAGTAAAACGAATCTGTCTTGCAGCCTGTACATTTTTAGACTGCTGAATCAGGATATTGTCAGGATCTTTCATCAAAGCTCCTTTAAAGAAGAGCAGCGCACAATATTCTTTAAAACCATGAATCAGGAAAATATTTTTCCCTTCATAGGTATAACAGGGACAGCCCCATTTTAGATCTTCTACAAGCTCAGTACTAAGGGCAATAGCTCTTAATTTTTCAAATTCTTCCTGCCATTGTCCGGCATTTTCGAAGAAAAAATTAACTTTTGGATTCATTGTGTGGTATGTTTGAGGGTTATTTAGGTCAGAGGGTTTGAGGGTATTAGAGTGGGAGGGTTTTGGGATGCGGGATTTGAGATGCGGATTATTTAGGTTAGAGGGTTTGAGGGTATTAGAGTGGGAGAGTTTTTGGTTTCGGGATGCGAGATTCGGGTTATGGGGTTTGTGATTCGGGTTATTTAGGTTAGAGGGTTTGAGAGTATTAGAGTGGGAGAGTTTCGGGATGCGAGATTCGGGTTATTCAGGGTAGTATATAAACCTCGAACCTCGTATCTCGTATTTTTGATTTAAATATTTCCTATAACCTATTATCTGCTACCTGCTACCTAATATCTCCTGCAAACGATTATGCGCCATATTAATACCTTGCGCGAATGGCATTTTCAGGTGCTGATCTCTGAAGTCTACAGATTTATAAATGGTTTGGATTGTGATTTTGCTGGTGGTATCCGTTAATTTTTCAAATTCTAAAAACTCGATCTGAGCCGGAAAAGGAGTGTTTTCCATCTGGAAAGTTCTTATGATTTTCTCATTCTGAACAATATCATGAATCGTTCCATTGGCACTGAAAACCACATCGCCCTGAGGATTTGAGGTTTCAAAGCGGTAACTTCCATGTTGTTTATTTTCGAATTGGGTTACTTTCGTTCCCATCCATTGCTCGAACAATTCAGCTTCTGTATACGCTTTGAAAAGAAGTTCTACGGGAAGATCAAATTCTCTGATGATGAAGATTTCCTGTTTTCCGTCTTCTGCGTGGATTTTTGTTTTAAGTTCCATATTTTTGTTTTTTTTAGTTTGAGGGTATTAGAGTTGGAGAGTTTGAGGGTTCGGGATGCGAGATCCGGGTTTTTGTGTTTACGAGGGTCGAGTTATTTTAAATTGCAATTCATTTATCCAATCTATCTCGGAACCTGCCCTGCGAAACCCCAATACCCCGAAATACGTATCTCGCACTTTGCATCACGCTTCTCTATTCTGATACGCTTTCATCACACTTTCCAGCTTGTTGAATTTCTCGTCCCACATTTTGCGGAAAGGTTCTATAAAATCGGCTATTTCTTTCATTTTATTGGGATTTAGGTGATAGATAATTTCTCTGCCGTTTTGTTCGGATCTCAGCAGTTCACATTCTGTAAGGATCTGGAGATGCTTTGAAACAGTGGGTCTTGCCGTATCAAAATTGGAGGCAATGGCTCCCGCTGTCATCGACTGTGTCGCTACCAATATCAATATAGATCGTCTTGTAGGATCTGCTATCGCCTGAAATACATCTCTTCTTAAATTCATTGTGTAGTTATTTGACTACAAATATATATGTAGTTATTCAGCTACGCAAATATTTTGTAATAAATTTTTGATTGTAATGAAAAAAGCTCAACAATATAATGAAATACATTGTTGAGCTTTGAATTTTTAAATGAAAATAGAGAAGTATGCTTAAGATCTTACTTCCAGATCTTCAACTATATTTATGGCTTCCTGCAGATAGAGGTCTTTTTGCAGATTTTTAATCCATACCTCTGATTTATTTTTGAATGCTGCGTCATTTTTTTCTCTTTCAATATCCTTTGGATACATGGTAAATGTAAGACCGCTTTCTAATGTTTTTAAAACTTTGAATTTATCATCCTGAGTTTTTCTCTGCTTCATCAGATCGCTATATTTCTGAATGCTCAAAGGCACTGTTTTTTCCTTACCCAGATTTTCTTTCCATTGGGCATATTCCAGTAATAGCTTATAATTATCGTTTTTAGCAATCCTATCTGCACTTACTTTCTGCAAAGCCTGAATATTGAAAAAGTTTTGTCTGTTAAAGCTTGTTCCCTGTATTTTATCCCAGGCTAAAGCATAGTCATCATATTTTTCACCAATGTCTGCATACGAAAAGACATCTTTCATCTGGATATCTGAACTTACTCCTTTTCTCTGTGTAGACTCTCCGGTGATTCTATAATATTTCTGAATGGTTAGTTTTATGGAACCAAAATCTTCCTCAGTATTTAAAAACCTGTTCAAATCTACAAATACCTGCACCGTTCCTTTTCCATACGAAACAGGAGAGCCCATGATAACTGCTCTTCCGTAATCCTGCATCACACCGGCTAAAATTTCTGCCGCAGAAGCAGACAATTCATTCTGTAGAATCACCAGTGGACCCTTCCAGATAGGAGCTTCATTTTTATTTTTTAAAGTGGTAATCTTTCCATTTCCGTCCTTCACCTGCACATAAGGGCCTGCATCCATGAAAAGCCCCATAATATCACCAACTTCAGATAAAGAACCGCCAGAGTTCCCTCTAAGATCCAAAACAATTCCCTGGATATTTTGTTCTTTAAGCTTGATGATTTCTTTTTTAATATCATCAGAAGCATTTCTGCCGTCTTTATCTTCAAAATCGGCATTGAACTTAGGTAAATTAATAAGTCCGTATTTTTTATCGGATGCATTGATGATAATACTCTTAGCAAAAGTATCTTCAATCGATATTTCTTCACGGATTATGGTCACATCCTGAATCGTTCCATCTTTTTTCTGTACCGTTAAAATAATTGGAGTTCCTTTTTCACCTCTGATTAATTTGATGGCTTCGCTGGAAAGCATATCCACAACATTTACAGGATCAGTATCCGGAGTTGATTTTATTTTTAAGATCTTATCACCTTCAGTCAGCTGCTTGGTCTTCCATGCCGGAGCTCCAATGGATAATGTACCGATATAGAGGTTTCCTTTCTTCTCCTGAATCACAGCGCCTATCCCGATGATCTTTCCTTTGAAATCCATATCAAAATCTTTCTTTCCCTGCGGCGAATAATAATTGGTATGCGGATCGAAAATATGGGTATAAGCATTGATGTATACGGTAAACCAATCCATTTTTTGCCTTTTTCTGAATCTGATAAACTTTTCTTCCAGAAGATCTTTAACATTTTCTGTCGCTTTTTTTATCTTTTCATCCTGGCTCAGGACTTCGGGCTTATTGTTGTTTTCTTTATTATCAGAATCTTTCTTCTTCTTTTCTTCGCTTTTCCTGTTCATGGATTCTATTTCCTGCAGAATATTGTATTTCACATATTTCCTCCATTCATTGTACTGCTGCTGCTTGTTGGCTGGTGCATTTTTCAGTTTAGGCTCCAAAGTCAGTATTTCATCCTCTTCCAGATTGATGGGTTTACTGAAAATGTCTTTGGTCATTTTATCAATTTCATCAATCCTTTGATACAATTTATCGACTGTCAGTTTATAAAAAGTCAAATCTCCGGTGTTCAGATAATCATCCAGTTTGGTTTCATATTTACGAAACTCATCCATATCAGATTGTAGGAAATAGGTTTTTGTAGGGTCTATTGATTCAAAATACTGCTTATACACTTCTTTTGAATACGCATCATTAATAGGTTTGGGGCTGTAATGCAGATAAGACAAAATATTCTTCGTATTGACCATGATGATCTGCATCTTTTCTTCTTCATTGAGTGGAGGACGGAAACCGAACACGAAAAATGTAAGCGGAAGAAGAAGTAATAAACGAACGGTTCTAAAATTTTTCAACATATCTCTGATTGTGCTTTTAATTGAAAACTTTACTTCTTTTGTTGCTATTAATTGATCTTTTTTTTAATTTAATGATTGAAAATAGCAGTAAACAAGAGTTTTCAATGTGCTTTTATAAAAATCATGTGAATGTATGAAAAATATTGATAATAAGTAATTGTGGAGTGGGATTTTAAGATAAGTTTAAGGTTTGGAGAGTTAGATTGTTACCAATGTTTAATCTAGAATGTCTGACATAGATATCTTCCTTAATTTATAATGTAGTTTTACTTAGCTATGCAAATTTTTTTGAGAAAAATTACTGATTTTGAGAGTGAAGTATAAAAAGAAAAGTTAGTGAAGTAATAGCACAATTAGTTATTGCTTTAATCTTTCTTCCCTATGATATTTTAAATATTTTTTATTGTTGTTTTTAATATCTATGATAATATTATTATCAATATTAAGTTTATCAAAATTATTTAACAATTTTGAAATAATTATTTTTCCATTATCATCAAATGAAATATAGCCTAGATCAAACAGTTTATCATAGGTTGGTAAAAGTAATAAGCCATTATACTTATCAATTTTTTCCTGATTTGTTGATTTTTTCCAGGGTTTAATATGTGAAGCAATTAAAAATTTTGAATCTTCAAATTTTGATATAGCACAACCTTTCCAAAGTTCAATTAATTCTTCTCTGAATTTTCCTTGTCCAATACGACTTAAAATAATGGATTCTTTTTCAAGATTACTTAAAGTTTTGTCATTGTGTATCTGATTAATAGTATCATCAATTTTTTCTTCATTAGTTAAAAAAAATTCAATGTAAAGATCCCAGGAACGACTATACATTCTGTTTCCTCTTTTATTTTTTTGAAAAAACTCATCATTACTGAAATATTCATCTTTTAATATAAGTAAATCTTCCAAATTTCTTATTTCATATAAATCAATAGCTTTATTGAAAGATTTTTTGACGTGATTTGAAATAGTAGTTATTGTATTTGAATATTTGTCAGGTCTTGTTACTTGTGGTTTATTTTCTACAAGCCATTTTTGAAATAATATTTTAAAGCTCATTTTTTTATTAAATAAAATATTTTCTAAAAATGTTTTGTAATAAAGAGATATGCAAGTTGATGCTATTCGTATCTTCAGTTATTTTTCGACATCTTTATTTTCCGAATTTACAGCCTTTATAATTGCTTCAAATTCTTGTTCATTGATATTCGTTATCCCTGTTCTTAAAAAATAGTACGCAAATTTTCCAATTATTTCATTAGTTAGATCATCACTTAATGTTATTATGTAATCAAAATTATCTGTAAATGATTTTAAATCAATTGTGTGATGATCTGCTAAATCTATCATACCTCCATCAGAAAAGAATATATTACTTGGTATATACCTTGTAGATTTTCCTTGAAGATTATCTGTTAAGTAATCACGTAGTCGTTTTTCAACTTCTTCAGGTTTCCCATTAAGTTTTATTGGTTTTGGTTTATGAATTTTTGCAACCATTACATTAGCAGCTTTTCTTGTAGCAAAATCACATCTTGGGGTCAATATTAAAAATGTTTCTTCACCATTTTTTTGTTTCCAGATATCACCGGTCCAAACGGGTAATTTACTTTGACGCTTATAAAAATGTTCAATAGGGTGTACTTTATCTTCACTATCTGCTACAGGAGCTAATAAGTCTGATGATAGTGTTTTAATAGCAATTCTTTTAAAAACTTTCTTAACCCTTTCTTTCTGATTTTCCGGTTTTTCAGAAACCATGATACTTTTCAAAACTTCTTCAATCTGGTTGTTTTGAGAAAACTGGTTGGTAAACGATTTATTAAGTTCGGCTTTTATTTCTGATTCTAAAACCCCGCCCGGACAAAAAACATCGATAAAACCAGAGTTAGAAAGAAATTTTATTTTGTCAAAAATATCCTGGATACTATCATCTTTTGAAACTTTAAATACAGTTCCATTCCGGGTGTATTTATCATCGATGCTTTCCAAATGTCCGCTATATATAAAGATAGGCAAATTATATTTTACAAACTTTTCATTTATTACCGTCAAAAATTCAGGATTACCAGCAAGTTCTTCTTTCGTGGCTTTACTACCTATTAGATCAAATATTATAGCTTTAATATTTCTTTCCTGATCATTAATTACAGAATTGAACTCCTCGGTTGTTGAGCATCCAATATACTCAAACTCCATATCAAGTTGTTGATAAAGATTATTATAACGTTCAATTAAAGTTTTGTCATTTTCTAAATGTAAAATAATACCATTACCCATTTTTTTCTTTTTTAATGATGAATGAGGGACCATCTTTTCTGTTTTCTGCTGAAATATTCCAACTATTCCTGCTGAGAATACTTTGTGTAAATGCAAGGCCAAGTCCTGTAGCATTTTTTTCAGATCTTGTAGTAACCCCATAATTAAAGATATGATCAATTAATTCTTCGTTAATAAATGGCCCTGAATTACTTATTATGAAAGAATCTCCTTCAATATAAAATCGTATTTCTCCTGGGTTTTCGGATTTTTTAATCCAATAAACTGCATTATTTATAATATTGAGAAATGCTATCCAGAAAGCATATTCAAGATCAATTATTTCATACTTTTCCAATCTTTGATCTGCAACAATAGAAATTTTATAATCATCGATATCTGATTTATAAAGATTGCACACTTTTAAAAATGTATTATAGGGTGCAAATTTTTTACTTCTTGACCGCCCAATTGCAGGTTGCAATGATTTTCGTAATTCAGACAATACATCTGTAGCATAATTTAGAGTATTAATATCTTCTACGAATTTATCCAAGGCATCTGAATTGATTTTTGACTTCTTTAAATCAAGAGATGATTTAGTAGCTCTTAATCCTGATATTGGTTGCGCCATTTCATGATACACCAGTTCAATTCCGCTTCCTAAAGAAGCCAGACGTTCAGAAAAAGAAAGAGATTCTTCAATATTGTCCATTGAAGTGGTTACTTCTTTCATGAATTTTTCTGAATAGCTTATAATTGCAGATGTAGCATTAAGATGATGTAACCTTGATATATATTCTTCAAAGTCTGGTCGCTCATGTTTACTTGTAGGAACTCTACCTAAACCATGTAATAGTCTGTAATTATATCGTTTTTTTCCGAGAAAGGAAAAAATCTCTTTCATTGTAGCCTTGACCTGTTGGAATGCTTTATTTTCGAGAAAACCTTCTCTGTTTGTTTTTTCTTCCAGATTATCATTTTCAGGAGAATAGAAAAATACATATCCCAGAATCTGGTTTGTATTTACATTTCTTCCAGGGTTTTGTACACGTGCTTTGGAAAGCTCTATCCAGTCTTCAACCTCGTCGCCATACGGTTTTACTCCAAAACCATTTTTAGAGATTCTCATTCCCTGAAAATTTTTAAAAACAGAACGGAACTCTGCAGCACTTTTTAATTTGGATTCTTTAGCAAGTTTTTCCAGATTATCCTTTTCTCCAATATCATATATTCGTACATCGAAGTAATATTCTCCTGTTTCATTTACTTCTGTATCAGCAAAGAGATTTGCTTGACTTTCATTTTTATCTCTAAAATCACTCTGTAATAGCTCAAAAGATTCTTCTTTTATATCATTTTCTAATCTTTTATAGGAAATATAACCTGATACATCTCCATCTTTCGAAACCTTACCATAAATTCTGTAGTCATAAGCAGATTGTATAGGAACAGGCTCAACAGGAAGCCATTCTATCTCATTTTCATCCTGATCAGGTAAAAGATTTGTGCCATAGTCAATCGAAAATTTACTTTTGGAAGTTGCTATCTCTTTCTTATCATTGATAAGCTTTTTTTCCTGTAATTCTTTCTGAATTTCATTATTGAGATTTAATGGAGTAATAAGAGTGGCCAGAGCCTTATAAAAACTTGTGTTTTCATACGGTTCTGATTGCCCCGGTAGTTCCAGTTGATTATGTTCTTCCTTGAGTATTTTCAATACTGAATCATCCAGGGACTCGATTATTATAAGAGTTCCTTTTTTAAATGAATCCAGCCCTGCAATTTTGAGAAAGTTCAATAACCTGCTATTTACATGTGTTTTCCTTTCTTTCAAAATATTTTCCTCTGAAAAAAGGGATGTATAATCGGATATTCTATCTCCCGGAAAATCAATTGCAGACAATAGGACTTCTTCTTTAAATGCTTCACGGTTTACGGTTATCCAGTTGTAATCTGTTGTATTAGTTTCTCTGGTTATGACCGTTACGTTTTCGCCTAACGCCATAGCTGCTAATCTCCCTATTCCTTTACTTCCAAGTTGGTTTCTTTCGTATATAGTACTTTTACTATCAGCTTTTCGTTTAGAGCTAACAGATGGTTTCAACCAATCGCCAAATAGTGTTTTATAACTCATTCCAGAGCCATTATCATAGACTATTACAAATGATTCGCATGAATTTACTGAAGAAGAAAAATACACCTTACAGGAAAGCGCATCTGCATCATATCCGTTTTTAACCAATTCGTTTATTGCAGTACTAGGATGACCAATAAGTTGTTCTCCCATCTGAATTATGGACATTGCACCAGGTTGAAATGAATGTCTTTTTATGGTATTATTTTCAGGCATTATTTAATATCTTATTTATTTGCTCTGCAATTTTTTCTGCCATTAGCGGAGGAACAGCATTTCCTATTTGTCTGAAAGCTGCCGTTCTTGGCTGGTCCTCTTTAATTCCTTCAAAATAATAATCATCAGGAAAAGATTGTATTCTGGCAGCTTCTCTTACAGAAATTGATCTTAATTGTTTTTTGTCAGGGTGGATAAAGTGATGTCCATCCTTGGCGATATGAGCAATCATTGTGTGTGGTTCTTTACCAACCACTTTAAATCTGTCCAGAAAATCAGAAACATTTTTTTGTGTTCTCATTTCAGCTGGTATCTTATCATTTTTTAATCTTTCACCTTGTTCAAGGTAGTTTATTGCAAGTTTATATATCATCAGATCTCTTTCATTGTGGGGTCTGCTAATATGCTGACTTACAAAATCAATCCCGTTTCGGATAGAATTGTTGCTCAAATAATCGTTTGTTTCTTTATAATATTTATGAGTTTTTTTATTTTCACCCGGCGTTATTGGAGGTAAATCCGAAAATATAGTATCTCTATAATATTTGTCATTGATTTTGGGAATATCCGGATATGAAAAGTTAAATTCTTTTTTCCAGCCAATAATAATCACTCTTTGTCTGTGTTGAACAACTCCATAGTGGTATGAGTTAAGCAATTTAGCTTCAACATTGTATCCTAATCTTTTGTAATAGCTTTGAAGATTTTTATAATACTGGCCATCTGCAGCAGATAATATTCCTGGAACATTTTCAAACACAAACATCTTTGGATTATATTTTTTCAGAAATCTACCATATTGAATATATAATCTTGTCCTTTCATCATCTTTCTTGTGTTTCAATGGTGCTCTTCCTACAATAGAATATGCCTGGCAGGGTGGGCCACCAATAATCAAATCTACAGACTCTTTACCTAATAGCCCATCGATAGAATGAAAAATTTTTTCATTGTCCTTTCCAATTTCAGCATGGATTACACTACTTAAAATATTTTCTGGAATAAAAGAATATAGTTTTTCTCTGTTTTTTTCTCCTTTCAAATATTTATAGTATATACTTAAATTTTTTGTTTCACGGAGGAAGTGAAAGGCTACTCTTGTTCTTAGTGTGTAGCAAGCAGCTTTATCATATTCAACATGTGCTACTGGCGTAAATCCGGCTCTTATAAACCCTTCAGACAGGCCTCCAGCGCCAGCAAAAAGATCGATATATGTAAATTTTTCAGACATTTTTAAAAAAATTAGCATTAAAAAAATCAGAAAATGAAATTTCAAGACCTGTGAGTACTTTCTTTAATGTTTCAATTGAAACGTTTCTTCTACCATTTTCAATATGAGTCATAAAAGATCTTTCTATACCTGCATTAAAAGCAACAGCTTCCTGTGAGAGTTTTTTTTCAACCCTTACTTCTTTAATTCTTTCTCCGATTTTTTGTTTAATATTTTCCACTGTGCTAAAATACTTAAATGTGACTTATAAGACAACGTGTTTTAAGTCACATTTATTTGTTGCCCTTTATTATTTTTATTAATTCTGAAAGAGTTTGTTCTTTTTTATTACTTTTTAAATCACATTCCCAGATTGTTAATACTTTCCAGCCTTCGTTTTGTAATGTAATATTTGACTTCTTATCATTTTCAATATTGTGATTAATTTTATTCAACCACCATTCCGTTCTGGTTTTTGGAACTACAAAGTATTTGCATCTTTCATGTCCATGCCAGAAACAACCATGTACAAATATTACTGTTTTATATTTTGGCAGAACAATGTCTGGTTTACCAGGTAATTTTTTATCGTGAAGACGATAGCGAAATCCGTTAGCAAAAAGAAATTTACGTACGAGCATTTCAGGCTTAGTATCTTTGCCTTTTATTTTGCTCATATTGTAGCTTCTGGTTTCTTTACTATGGACGTCAGCCATTTTTTATTTTTTTTCTATCAACCTCTCCAACTTTTCAATCATTTCCTTCTGCTGCTGAAGCATACGCTCATAAAGCTCAACCATCTTATCAAGAGGATTGAAAGTAGGCTGATTATTAAAAAAGGCGGGTTGTTGACAGTTATCAAAAGAAGCAGTATTGGAAATAATATTTATTGCATTCTCCTCATCAAAATTCTCAATCGCTTCTGCAGGAACTTTCAAAATTTGAGCTACCTGCGCCAGAATATCAGATTCTACGGTTTCTTTTTGTTCTAAAAGGGAGATTTTCTTTTGGTTCCAGTCGTCGCCCAGTTCAAAAGCCAATGCTTCCTGTTTGATGCCCAGCATTTCGCGGAAACGCTTTATATTTCTACCTTGGTGTATTTTTTTATTTTGCATATCTGTGTAACTCATAATAACAAATATAAAGCTTTAGATCAAAAAAATAAAGCGCTGTTTTAAAATAAATAATCTTCTAAAATATCCCTGTTTCAGAATAAAATATCCTTTCCTCAGATGGTTTATCCTTCTTATTATACCTTCATTTGTAGAAAAATAACACCTATGAAAAGAAAAAGAAGAATGAACAGCAGCAAATATAATGAACTGAACAATCGTTACCTTACGGTTTTCCTCAAATCGTTTTCAAGAGCGTATGGCAAAATAGTATACTTCCCCGAAATAAGAATAGCAGGGAAGTGGGTACAGCAATGTGGTTTTTAAGGCAGGAGATAAAATACTGGTTACGGTGAGCAGAAACCAGATTATCCTGGAAAGGGAGGTGGATTATGAAGGATCGGTATGATTTTTTTGATGGTCTCTCGCAGATTACACAGATCTTTTTTAGAGTCATAATCTGCGAAATCTGCTTTGATCTGTGGGAGGATATTTTTTAAACCATTAAGTATGACTTAAGGCTTTAAGTAAAGTTAAGATTCAAATCAATTTGAATGAAGGGTTGTGTTTTAAGAATGTCTTTAGATATTCCCTTAATATTCTTAATTACTTATCTATTCTTAATGTTTCAAATTCTTTATTTTAGTTTTGATTTTTTAACGTAAAGTTTTCAAATAAAGTATTTTATACTTTAAGGTGGTTAAGGATGGGCAAGTGAACTTGCCTGATGAAGCGGATGATAGTCTCTCGCAGATTTTGGAGATTATGCAGATCTTTTTTAGAGTTATAATTTGCGATATCAGCTTGATCTGTGGGAGATTATTTCTTTGAACCATTAAGGAGGATTTAAAGCTTTAAGTAAAGTTAAGATTCAAATCAATTTGAATGGAGTGTTGCGCTTTAGAATGTCTTTAGATATTCCCTTAATATTCTTAATTACTTATCTATTCTTAATGGTTTAAGAATTTATCAATGGTTAGTTTCTTATGATATTTATTTTATAAAAATACCGATGTATTTTCCATTGTATTCTACAACAGAAGTGTTAATGTTTTTTTTGATACAAAAATCCTGATACGCAGAATTGTCACCAATATCATCACTAATAAAGACGGCACCAGGCTTCAATCTTTTATAAATTTGGTGATAAGCCCACATTCTTCCGTGGTAACTTTTGTCAGAATCATAGTGGAATACATCAAAAGAGGAAACTTTTTTAAAAATTTTAGGTAATGATTCTCTGTCTGCAAAACGGAATAGCTGCCAATATTTTTTAAGGTTTTCCGGAACAACATATCCCACATACTGGTCACCATCCTGAGCAAGATAAGGCATATCTGAGCTATAGAGTGTACCATTTCTTTTTTGAAGCGAAAGCAATATGGCCAGAGAAGACCATCCATAAGCCACACCTGTTTCCAGAACGTTTTGTGCTTTGGTAAATTCGCAGGCGTAATAAATGAGTTCGAGAGCGCCAGGTCCACCCATTGTAATAGGACATTCTTTTTCTTTTAAGCTGGCTTTTTCCAGGATATCAGCATAGGTAGATCTGAAATGATCTGTATTCATAGAAAAAAGTCTGGAAACTGCTTCTTTTTGGGAAACTGCAATGGAGGCAGCCCAGGAATTTGTTTTTGCTTTTCCTTTGAACGGACTTCTTCTGCTTACCGTATTTTTAATGATTTTTCTGCCCAGTTCAGGATAAAGAGCAGGTCTTTTAAGATAAGCTACAAATGTTTTGAGAACTGTTGACATTTCATTGATTGTATTAAAGTTACAAGACAAATGTATCCTATTAAAAACCATATTGCATTGAGGCAATATTAATTTTAAGAGTAAATCTGTTTAAGATTTTTTAATAAATGGAGTCCGGTAATTAATCAGTGAAAGATCTTATTTTAATGTAAAAATAAAATTTTAAAGCATTGATTTGCTTTAATTTAGAAGATTAGATAAGTCTATGAGTGGGCGAGGTGAAGTGTCGGGAGAGTCGCTCGCAGATTTTGGTGATTAGGCAGATGTTTATGCGATAACTTGCAGGATCTGTTTTATTCGCAAAAGATAATGTTTTTGATTTTCAACTGTTTAAAGGAGAAATCATTTCTTTATATTGGAGGAAGAGTTTTTGCTTTTTTCTTTACAAAAATGTCTGTCCAAAAATATATGGAGTACGGTCATAAAAACGGCTATACTATTCTGCTTTTTCACTAGGGTAGGTATTTTGCTTTTTCGTTAACACACTAAAAAGTGTGTTGTTTGATGGTTGCAAATGTATAAAATAATTGTATAAACAGAAAGAAAAATAAGACGAAATTATCAGGATAATTTTCAATGGTCTATGGCTGTGGAAAGCTATACTCAGGAAATTGCCCTATCTTTGGTGCTTCTATGCCTTCCGGCATTAATCAATAGTATTCGAAAATGAAATTTTTATTAGACCTTTTATTCCGTGTTGTTCAGCTTTTTACAGAACCTTATTTTTTAGTATTTCTTGCAGTAGTTATCATTGCTTTGCTCAAAAGAAAAAACAAGCGTAAGAATCTGAGAATAGGAGTTGGCTTTTTTGCTGTTTTAATGATCATTTTTATAGGAAATGGCTTTCTGGGAAAACTGACTTCCGGATATCTGCAGAAAAATTATGTAAGCACTGTGGTGACTAAAAATAGAGCTCCTCAAAATCCCGTTATTGTTGTATTAGGTGGTGGAGTTGTAGATTTTGAACACACAGAAAAGCTGCATACCATGTCTTATTCCAGAATGGTAACGGCTTATCAGCTGTATCATGAATACAAGACCAATAATCTGCCTTGTAAAATACTGATTTCCGGAAAAGGTAGAGGCCACAAAAGTGAAGCAGAATTATTCAGTGAAAATTTTAAAAGAATGGGCGTATCAGATGCTGATATCATTAAAGAAGATAAAAGCATGAATACGTATCAAAATGCAAAATATTCCAGCAAGATCTTGCAGCAGATGGCTCCTTCTGATGTATACCTTGTTACTTCCGGATTTCATATGAAAAGGTCTATGGCTTTGTTTCAGACATTCGGATTAAACCCTGTTCCACAAGCCTCAGATTTTATAGATACTGAAATTACTGTATTTCCTAACAGCTATAATGCGGCATTTACTTTTGTGATGCTGAAGGAAGTATTGGGAATATGGCAGGTGCAGCTGTATAATAGCCTGGGATTGAATGGATAGTTATTTAAAACTATTATATAAAAACCGGACACTTAGTTAATTTAAGTGTCCGGTTCTGGTTTAAAAAGCTTTGATTTTTATTTTGTTTTCTTAATAGAAATTACCGTCTGCAAAACCACAGAAGCAATAATAAACACCAATCCTATATAAAACGAAAGATTGACTTCTTTGCTTTCTCCGAAAAATAAGAACGCCATAATAATAGCATACACGGGCTCCAGATTGTATGTTAAATTGACGGTAAACGCCGGAATTTTCTTCAAAACCTCTGCAAACATTACGTATAAGCCAACGGTACAAAAAAGCGATAAAACGCCCAAATAAGCCGTGTTTTTTAAGTCGGGAACTATGCTATCTGACTGAAAATAGAGGAGATATACGGGCAAAAACGCTCCCCAGCATAAAGTACCGGCAATCATCTGATAATAGTTGATGACCTTGGTATCAAAATGACTCACCAGACGTTTGTTATAAATCGTATACAAAGCCCCGAATGCCGATGAAAAGACGCCTAATATAATCCCAAGCTGATAGGAAGTATCAAAATGAAATATTAAACTGATTCCTACGATGGTCAGCGTACTGAGAAGTAATTCTGAAAGCTTGAATTTCTCCTTATCAAGAATAGGTTTGAATACGGCAGTGAAAAAACTTGTCAGGCAGTAGCATACCACACCAATGGAGATATTGGCATATTTTATACTGGCATAAAAAAGAAGCCAGTGTAACGTAAGCAGTAAGCCGGCTTTTGAAATCTGAATTTTTCCCCGCAAAGGAATATCCGTTGGGATTTTCAAGAGCTTTATAATAAAGAACAAAATAATAGAGGAGAAGAGGAGTCTGTACCAGACCAGCAAACCTTCGTTAAGAGTGATCAATTTCCCGAATACACCTGTAAATCCGGCCAGAATTACGGCCAGATGTAATAATAAATATGATTTTTTCATTAGAGAATGAACTGTAAAATTGGAATTAATATTTTTGTTAGAATGTGAAGCACAATAAACTGGGTCGTTAATAAGTTAACGACAAGAGTACGCTTCAAATTAAATTGAAAATATTAAGGTGCCGGAGGAGGCAGACAGTTCGAGCGGTTCATATTGATCTGTTGAATGTCAAATATAGGGAAAAATATTTTGAAAGTTTACATAAAAAATACATTGAACTTGTGTCCATCCGGATCTGCAAATACAAAACCGTAGTAATTTTCTCCAAAGCTCTCAGGCTCTGAAACAATGGTTCCTCCGGCATTTTTTACTTCTTCAGCCCATTCATCCACCTGATTTTTGCTTTCTGCAGAAAGGGTAAATATAATTTCGTTAGAACTTTGTGGATCACCAAATTTCATGCTTTTCAGGTTGTTTTCTATGACATTTTTTAAGAAAAAGTGGATAATTAATTCATTTCCAGCCATAAAAAAACTTACCAATTCGTTGGAACTGTGGGGGTTATTGGGTTTGAATCCCAGCTCAGTATAGAATTTCTGTGTGCGCTCAAGGTCGGTTACGGCCAGATTGGCCCAGATCATTTTAGGTTTCATACGATTTTATTTTTTGGTTAGGATAAAGGTAGGCTGTTCCAGGATCATAAAAACTGTCATGTGGCAAGAATTTGTATTTTCAGTGAATATGAATATTCTGGATAAGATGGCTTTTCTATGAGATTTCCCGTTGGATAATTTAACATAATATATGAAGGTAGGATTGTAATTTAAGATTGAATGACCGAAAGACCGAAAGACCCTTGTCAAGGTTCAAAACCTTGACAAGGGTTAAAGGATGGGAATTCATTTTGCTTCTATTTTTTTTATTATGCGGTATTTGTATTTAATCTGATAGTTTATTGTTAATTAAATGCATTTCGTTTTGTTTTATTGAAAATAATTTATATTTTTGGATTGTAATTTAAAAATACAATATTATGAACGCGAAAAAAATTATTAAATTAGAGCAAGAAAAAGAAAAAAATGAACTATTAGAGGAGTTTCAAGTTGAAGAACTTGAGCAGAGATTTGAAATGAGATTAAATTGGTTTGATGGTCAACCGACCAGTACACCTATTAAAATTGGGTAACATCAAAAGTTATTATCTAAACTGACCTTTTCTGAGGTCAGTTTTTGAAAACATAATTTTAAATGAAATTAAAAAATATTTTAACTTTTTTGAGTTTCTTATATTCAATATTCATATCTCCTCAAAAGAAGGTAAATATTATAGACTTCGAAACAAAAAAACCTATCCCTCAAGTAAGAGTTGTTTATAATAATCAAATTTCATACACAAACGATGATGGTTTTATTCTATTACCCAACGAAGAAAAATATATAGAAATATTTTCTCCAGAATATGGTCAAAGTATATTCGCCGTGAATAGTATTATAGAACTAAAAGCTATTTATAAAGAAATAGAAGAAATAAAGATAAGATCAGTAGATGCCAAGAAGATTATTTCCTCCGTATTAAAAGATTACAATAAGAACTACGAGACTAAAGCATCTATCTATAATGGAATTTTAAAATCCAAATCAAAAATAAATAATATGCTCAATCGAATTCTGGTGATAGATATGGATTTGTGGACACTAGCCAATCAGTATATATATCGTAAAAATATTGATGATTTTATTCAAATAAACCTTAGAAATAAAAAATTTGATAAAAATAGAATAGAAGATAAAACTTATATTTTTAATAGAAAAGACAACTTAAATTCTCAAGAATCTCAGGAAAATAATATAAAAATTTTTTTGCAAAAATTTTTCTTATATAATCAGCTTTACTTCATTGATTACTATACTAAAGGATTAAATATAAAAGGAAGTATTATCAACGAAACAGGAGATATACAAACCATAAAATTCAAAACAGATAAAATGCCTCTTAATATTATTTGTTGTGAAGGAATTATGCAGTATAATAAAAAAGAAAATACGATTATTTATATGCAATGTAATCAAATACAACAAAAAGCAATAGATAAATTTTTAAATATTTTTGATAAGGAATATACAGTTTCTACTGACTTATTTACAGTGACTTATGACATGTATAAAAAGGAAGGGAAATATATTCCAGCCAAAATAATAATGAGTTACAAAGCAAATATAATGTTAGAAAATAAAGAGTATCCAGCTACACGTACTGATGAATTTGTATTTAGCACTCATAGCCTTTCTAATCGGTATGGTTTATCTTCTAAAATAGACTTAAATAAAAATTTTCTTGACAGTATTTTTGACAATTCCATAAAAGATAATAAAACCCTTCTTTCTTCGGAGGAGCAAAAGTTTGTAGATGAGCAATAAGGAAAAATCTCCAGAGTTTTACAAATACTATCCTAAACTTTTTCATGACTACTACCCAAAAATTGAAAAAAGTACGGTAAATATCTTGTCAGAAGCGGGCTATAGTTACTATCAGTCTATATTAAAGCTTGACTCTATCATAGATAATATGGAAGTACATAAAATATTTAATGTATTAAACCTACAAGAAGAAACAATTAAAATCCTCTCTTCTGTATATCCAGAAAACCACATATTTTGGAAATATTGGAATATGAGAAAAATAGAATATTTTGAAGCAATATTTTTAGAAAAAAATCTCTGGGAAAATCCAAATTCAGATAATTATTATGAAGTTGCAGACAAAAAATCTGCATTTGGGAAAGTTGCAATTGATTGCTTATATGTACTTTCAGAAAATAAAGATGAAGAAGTTTATAAACTGTTGTTGGAATCTCATAAGTACTTTTCAATTGGCTTTCAGTTATATGATGACGTTATGGATTTCAGTGATGATTTTTATAAAAAACAATTTAACTATGCTGTGCATGAGCTATCAAAATCTGTGGATTTTTCAAAATACAATAATGATGTAATTCTTCTTCATAAACTCCTCTATATTGAAGGAGTGGGAATTGGTGTTTTAAATAAATCTATTTCATACTTAACTAAAGCTCAAGAGACTATTAAAGGGCTATCTGAAAAAAAAGTATGGTTTAATACTATTAACGATTTTAAGCAAACTATTATCGGTTATAGAGATGTTACAGATGGGTATATAAAAACGATACAAGAAAGGGCAAAAATTAAAAAGATACCTATAAAAGATAATTTTTTTGATTTTGAAAAAATAAAAAATGATGAATTTATAAAAGGATTACAATTCATAAAATCTGATTTCCTCAAAAACTATGCAGAGCTAAAGCATATCATGTATTTGGGAAGTAAAGAGGAATTTGAGAATGATATAGATATTCATTCTTCAGATACCTTTCAGAGGGCATTATTAAACGATTGCTTATTGGATATTACCAAATCATTTGATATTAATGCGAAAGATTTTTTTGAAAACGAAAACCAATATCTCCTTGAGCGGAAAAATGAAGATGAAATAGGAGCGTGGTCTTATTTTCCTACTGTGCAGGAAATAGCTGCGGATATTGATGATTTAGGACAGATTATCCAACAATTTATCAGAACTGATAATAAACATTTAATAAGTATTCATTGTCTCAAAGCAATAAATATTGTTATAAATGAAAGAATTCAACCAAGTGGAGGTATAGAAACTTGGATTATTCCTAAAGATAATCTTACTAAAAAACAAATGAAACAGGATTTATTTAATTCTACTAAATGGGGAAGAGGAGCAGATGTAGAAGTTGTGGCTAATTTTATATATGCGTTAACATTATTTGATGCTGAAAAATATAAATTGACAATTAGTAAAGCTATAAATTATATTATTTCAGAACAAAAAGACCATGGTTATTGGGAAGCGAGATGGTATTATGGTAAGTTCTATGGTACTTATGTTTGCTTGAGATTACTTAATGAATTTCCTTCTGAATATAAATCTTCAAAGCAAAAAATAAAGAATTTCTTAATCAACTCACAAAATGAAGATGGAAGTTTTGATGAAGAACAATACAAAAACTTATCAACCTCTTTTGCCATTTTTTGTATAAAATTATTAAAAGCACCAGAGTTAGCAGAAGCAAAAAGGAAAGCTCAAAAATATTTATTGGATAATCAATTAATTGATGGCTGTTGGAATTCTGAAAACTTTATTAAACCTAAATCACATGAGCCATACAAAAGTAAAACTCTCTCGACTGCTTATGTTTTAAAGGCTTTGTTATGAAGGATGAAGATTACCTGTACAAACTATCATCAGACCTTGAGCTATCAAAATTCAATGAAAATGAATATTTATTGTACAACTCAAAATTTAATAAATACACTAAAATTGGTAGAAAATATTATGATTTGTTGGTTTTAGCAGATGGAAGTAGAACAATTCCAGAAATAAATGCTGCTTTTCAGAAAAATCATAGAATATTTCTTTCCGATGTAGAAATCATATCACTTTTTGATAAGCTAAAACAATATGGAATTTTTGATTATCATGATTCTATTAAAGAGCATGAGAAAATACCTGATTATATAAAATTTGGTTTTATTTTTCTTACATCTAATGTTATTTCTAGAATAGTTCCTCTATTAAAGTTCGTATTTAATAAATATTTTTTCTATGCAATTGCTATTATGTATTTTATAATATTAGGTTTGAATCTTTATGAAAATTACCATGAATATGATAAATTAAATATTAAAAAGATATTCCCTTATTTCTTATTGTTGACTTTTATCGCAAGTATTTTACATGAGTTAGGCCATGCTACAGCATCATACTACTATAAAGCTAAACACGGAGGTATTGGTTTTGGATTTTATTTATATTTCATTCCTGCTTTCTTCGCTGATGTTACAGATGTATGGAGACTGATTAGATGGAAGCGTATAGTTGTTAATAGTGCAGGTGTTTATTTTGAGATTATTTTTTGTTTATTATTGACAATGACAGGTTTTTTTACAAAAAATCAATCTGTTGAAGTTTTAGCATTAGTAATTTCGGGTACGGCGTTGTACAATTTATTACCTTTTTTAAGGGCAGATGGATATTGGATATTATCTGATTTATTAGATAAGCCTAATCTTAATTTCCACTCAATGAATAATTTAAAATTAATTTTGATTTCTTTTCTTAATAGGAAAAAATTATCTTTTAGCAGAAAAGATTATCTTATTGCTTTATATGGAGTTTTCAATATTTTAATAATCTGTATTTTCTTTTATTATCAATTATTTTTAAATTGGGGATCAATTGTGAGTTTTCCTGGAACTATTTATTATGTAATTATTTCTATTTTCAAAAGAGACCTTTTAATGAGCTTTTATCAACTAGTTAAAATGATAACCGCATTTTTATTTTACCTTATTGCATTTAAAATTCTCATAAAAGTATTTAAGAATGCATTAAGATAAAAATAATTATTCCTATAATTTATATTATGTTAAATTGTATATTGTTTTGGTTTCAAAGATTCACAGAACATGTTAAATTTCATTATTTTACACTTTCGATTATTGCACCAGATTTTCAAGCATAATAAACTCTCTATCCCACGTTTTAATCTCTTGCATTTTACAGTCTACAAAATAAAATGTCGGATTAAGGAATCTTTATAAGGAATCTTTATATTAAGCCTTAATCCGACATTTTTGAAAGCTGTTGTAAGCAGCTTTTTATTTATTTAATTTTTCTAATTCAGGTAATTCTCTTTTATACTTTTCAACGTCCCAAACTAAATCCCAATTTTTAATATAGTTAGAAATTGGATCTAAGCCAACTTCTGTTCTTCTTTTATCTACATTGTCAGGATCTGTTAAAGGTAAAACATAGTAAGTATTATTGCTTTGATTGATTCCTATTTGACTTCCGTAGATTTGTTTTCTACCTTCCCGAATTTCTATTCTGTCAATTAACAAAGCTAAAGAACCTGGACTTGCATTTCCTTTTTTTACCGCTTCTTTCATCATGGGTAAATATTTTTTTTGCGTTTCCAGATCTGAATGCTGAATGACAAGAAATAATGCACTATTGGCTTGTGCGCCTACTTTGTCTTTACCCACCCAGCCTTTTTCATCTAATATTTTTTTTACTTTTATTAAGTTAATGGAGTCTTTCTGATTGGCTATTTTCCAAAGGTCATTCATTTCTTTAGAATTTTGGCCGAATTTTTTTTGAGTTTCACCCATTTGCATTCTATATTTCTGGTCTTCTTCAAGAATTGCCAATAATTCAGCCTGCAATGGTTTGTCATAATTTGCTTCTATTGACGCTATTTTTTTTTCTAACTTTTCAATGGTTTTCCCCCACTCTTTTTTTGAATGCAAATTTTCTAAATCAGTATCAGAATTTAAGTGCTTTAGATTGGTCCAGCCTTTTTCTATTGATAAGTTCAACCATTGAAATGCTTGTTTTGTATTTCCTGCTAAAGAAGATGAACACGCACCATTATATAAGTGACTTGGATTTTCGCTTTCGATTTTAAAAGCCTTATCATATAAATCTGCAGACATTTTATAATCTTTTGATTCATATAATTTATTAGCTTCATTTATTAATTTTGAATATTCCTGAGCATTCACGTTTACGAATAAAAATAATAATAACAAAGTATAAATAGTGTTTCTCATATTTTCTGTATTTAATTTAGATGGTTATTATTCTACTAATATAAAATTTATTTTGATAATTAGATTGTTAAGAGATCACAAAAAAGAAATTATACTAGGTTTTCATTGGATTGACGAATTTTTTGTTTTTAAATTAAATAATCATATTGAATAACTATTTGTAAGAATTTTCTTTATAAGTAAAACGGCATCTTCAAGTTCTTTCTCATTCTTTGAAGCAAAACCTAATCGAAAAGCATTCTCTTCTTCATCTATTTGCTTGATTTTCAATTGTGAATGGGTTTTCAATGTATTAACACTGTAGGAATCTTTGAGCTGTATCCACACCGACAGGCCTCCGTCTGGTAAAGTAAAAGAGATATAAGGACTCAGATGCTGTTGCAAAAGTATATTCAGGTAATCTCTGCGTTGATGGTAAGATTTTTTGGCTTTCTTCAGGTATCTTCCCAAATCACCACTTTTAATCAATTCTGCTAATGCATTTTGCATATATCCATCCCCTCCTACATCTATTGCTTTTCTCAGAAGAACCGCTTCCTGAATGAAATTTTTAGGAGCTACCATAAAACCAATACGAATGGAAGAACCCAATATTTTTGAAAATGAACCTATATAAATGACATTCCCTTTATGAGCTCCACTTGCCAAAGGTAAATATGGTGAGGAGGAATAATGATAATCATAATCGTAATCATCCTCAATAATAGCAAACGAAT
Organism: Chryseobacterium sp. KCF3-3; assembly: GCF_045865955.1. Classification (NCBI taxonomy): domain Bacteria; kingdom Pseudomonadati; phylum Bacteroidota; class Flavobacteriia; order Flavobacteriales; family Weeksellaceae; genus Chryseobacterium; species Chryseobacterium sp. KCF3-3. Next base: position 4,725,069 of record NZ_AP035792.1, on the reverse strand, counting down.
ATTGATTGGAAAGCTCCAACAGTTTCATTCTTCTTTCAACGCTCAAAGTGACTGTTGTAGGATAATGGTGATGAGGAATGAGGTATACAGCAGTTATTTTTTTCTTTTTACATATTTTTTCTAGAGCATTGATGTCCAGTCCATTTTCGTCTACAGGAACTTCTATCACAGACGCCTTTGTTTTTTCAAAAGCACTGTTTGCCATAGGATATCCTGGTTTTCCGGAAATAATAATATCTTCTGCCTGTAAAAGCAACTGAGCGGCCAGATAAATGCTCATTTGTGCACCATGGGTAATCAATAGGTTATCAGCGGAAATATTCAGACCTCTTGTTGCTGATAGATATCTCGATAACTCTTCTCTTAGTTTTAGTGTACCTTGAGTTGTCCCGACAACTGCTTTTTTAATGCTAAAGCTTCTTGATGTATAGCTACGGTAAATTTTCAATAGCTCATCTATAGGAGAAAGCCGAATATCAGGATGTCCATCATCAATGAAAGTCTCAGGAAGAGCAGTCAGTTCCTGTTGTGACGGATCTTTCTTTGAGATATGAAGCGGAAGATTAAAACTGTTTTCATAGGATACAGATGAATTTTGAGCGTTCCACTTTTGAGGTTTTAAAGTTGGAATATGTTCAGATACTCTAACCTGTTTTCGGGGAATAATCAAGATCCAATCCTGGGCATTGAGTTCTTCATATGCCGCAATTACCGTCTTACGATGTATACCCAGTGTTTTTGCAAGTTCTCTGGTGCCGGGAAGAGCCATTCCAGCCTTTAAATTACCATTTCTTATCGCATTAATAATAGAGATGGCTATCTGTCTGTAAACAGGAAGCTTTTTCTCTTTATCAATATTGATGATATGTTCAAACGGAAACATTCTGGACTACTCTATATGTTTAATCTGGTATACAAATGTAGTCCAAATTACCTATAATTTTGTCCTGTGAATCAAATAAATTTTAATTAAAAGTATGATAGCTGTAATATTTGAAGTCGTACCTGAAGAAGGAAAGAAAGATGAATATCTGGATATAGCGAGATCACTAAAATCTGAGCTGGAAGTGATTCCTGGCTTTATTTCGATTGAAAGATTTCAAAGTCTTGTAGACCCAAAAAAAATCCTCTCCCTGTCCTTTTGGGAAGATGAAAATAGTATAAAAGAATGGCGTAACAGAACCACGCACAGGAAAGCACAACAGGCAGGGCGGAATTCTGTGTTTGAAGATTACAGACTGCGTGTAGCTTCCGTCATACGGGATTATGGAATGTCTGAAAGACAGGAAGCGCCTACAGATAATATCTTTTAAAATAATAGTAAAAAAAATAAAAAATGATTACGTACCAAATTGAAGAAAACATTGGAATAGAAGAATTTACCCAGGTTTTGGTAAACTCTACATTAGGAGAAAGACGTCCCGTCAACGAACCGGAAAGAATAACAGAAATGCTGCAGCATGCCAATCTTATTGCAACAGCCCGGGATAATGGTAAATTGATTGGAATATCAAGATCGTTAACCGATTTTGCCTTCTGCACTTATCTTTCAGACCTAGCTGTTGATGAGAATTATCAAAAGAAAGGCATTGGAAAAGAATTAATCCGATTGACAAAAGAGCACACTCCAAAAGCCACATTGATTTTATTGGCAGCACCAAAAGCTGTAGGCTATTATCCTAAGATCGGGATGAAACAGTGGGAGCAGTGCTATATACTGAATAATGTGGAGGATTTGAAATAATGAAATATCCCGGAAAATAAGAAGACATGTACTAAAATGACATGTCTTCTTTTAAGTATGATAACTTGTTGATATCGTTATTTTTACACTAGCTGAATATTAAGTGGACATAGAAATTTTAACTGAGAATTGTTTGAGTTCGTTATTTTATTCTAGCAGTTATTGTATCAAATTTTTCAAGCAATAGTAAATTATAAAGTTCTGTGACTTCGTTCCAATCTGTAGCCTGATACCTGGTTTGTTTTCCTTCAAAAATTACGAAAAGTGATAAATCTTTATTTACTTCAATTACATTTTCATTATCAGTTATAACTGAAACCCAAAATGCTCCATGCTCTTCATCCATTAATTGAATGTCTGATATAGCTTTTATTATATCCTTTTCATCAATATTGTCTTTTTGATAGCCGTCAGTATATTGAATATAATTTTCTGTCATATTATCGTTTTTTGAAATTTAGGTACTTTATTATTCTAAAAAATCGTATAAATAAATTAGTAGCCAAATTGTTATTCCTGTTTTCACTTTTAAGTTTCTTACTTGATTCTCTGATATCTTCAACAATTATAAAAAATGATTTCATATAATATCTCTTACCTGTTAAACGGATATTCATTGATCCAATGAAAATTCCTTTTGTTTAAAGGATAATCTTCCTTTTTCTTTCTTATTGTTTTTATTTTTACAGAATCACGACCCTTATTTCCAGTAAAAATGATACTATCTTTTTGAATATTGTAATGCAGGTAAGCATATAGTTCTTGTTGATCCACTTTACGCAGCATAAGTATCTTTCTTTCAGTATCTACAACACTCTGAAACGCTTTAGTACTGTCATTGTTCAGGATTACTTTTGTCCGGCTTGGAGAACTTATTAATATTTTTTTCCAGCCAATGGAATCGTTGCATGGTATTTCCTGGTTGTTTATGATAAATTTATCCACAATATAAGCGCCTTCCATCGGAGTAGTCGGAGTTGTATAAAACAGTGCTGATGAAGAACTTAATATGAAAAATGCTACTACAAGCCATTTGAATACAATAACTGTAATACTCTTCCACTTTTTGTCAAATGTTCTTTTTTGAAAACGTAATTGTGATGGCTGATGCAAGATAAAAAAACGATATAAAGCCATTGCATCACCGCTTACAATGAAGAGACAGAGCAAAACAATATGACTGGAAAATATTTTAACCGGCACATCATAGAAAAAGTTCAACAGAGCTACATTAATCATCACTGTCATGGAAAAAAGCGCACCAAAAGTTTTGGTTCTCCTGAAAAGAAGCAAAAGTCCACCCATAACTTCCAACAATCCGGAAACAAATGTATAACCACTGGAAGTTCCCATCATAGTCCATACCATCCCCATTGGTGACATATCTCCAACTTTTTCTTCCAGTCTGCCAATTGAATTTGCAGGAAACTGTCCGTCGTGTAGCTTTGCAAAACCGTACGAAAGCATTATCATGGCTACATAATAGCGTGCTACTACTACCGTAAACCAATGAAGATCTTTAAATGTCCGTTGTTTTTTATCTGCAAGAAGTATAATGAGTGTAGCCATTACCGCTAAGCCAATATTTACAATCACTACCCAATAATCTAATGTAGTATCGCCGCTGCCAGTCATTGTAATATATTCTACCTGTGTTTGCTGAAAAACATTTTTACACAACCACAAGACTCCACTCTTGTGTATTCCTGCTAAAGGTGAAAACTGAGAGGTAAAAATAAAAAGATACCCATAAGAAATAACAAACAAATGCAGGAAACGTAGTACAGCATTGTGCTTTCCTAGATTGGGAAAAGTGACCGGTTTTGTATCCATATTAATAATATTTATTTAAGATAAAAAAGCTCGCATTAATCATATAAATTTTCAGATCGTTTTTGATATATTTTGGGTGAAATTTAAAAGCTCTATCATTTATTTCTCTGTATCAAATCCAAGCTTCTTTCTAAATTCAAGAGTTAGCTTGTAACTTTCTTCAATTGGAACTTCCTTTTTCGATCCTTTACTAATATCCTTACCTTGTTCTGTCCATAAGTAAGGAAAAAAGCTGAATACCTGGTCGCCTTTAAGTTTTGCTACATCTTTTTTCCAATTTGCCCATCTGTATTCTTTGTAAAATTCATCAAGATTTTTATTAAAACAAAAATTCAGAAATTCCGTGTAAGTAATATCAAGAGGTTCATATTCCAAATTATCTGGTGCCAAATAATACACTTTTCCTAAATCGTTTCCAAGTCCTCCGCCATTCAGAATGAAAATACCTCCTATTGCATCGTCAGCAATTAAAAGATATGGAATTGGCTGTCCATAATCCTCAAATGTTTTTCCTCTATTCCATTCCGGCAATGACCTGCTTAGCTTCTCACTACCTGAGCCAAGAATTCTTATCCAGCCATTATCAACAAAAAGTCCCCCTGTCATGTATACAATTGAACCCATTGGAGATTTGGTTGTAACTTGGGTTTTATATAAAGCATCCTTTGCTTTGTTGCTATCTACTGGCAATATTTCCACTTTATTTTTTGCGGTGTCTATCCATTCTTTTACAAGAATCCAGCCTGGATCTTTATCGTTTATTAATTCATCAATAGAGCGCATTTTTGTTTGTCCATAAGTTGTTAATGAGAATAAGGATAATATAATAATTGTCAAACATTTTATCATGCTGTTTAGTTTTCTAAAATGATAGTTAGTTGTATACATTTTTCTGTCATTATTTTATCTCAATTTTATGATAAGCAATCCATCGTTTTAAGTTCCCTACCATTCTTTTTAAATGATCTTCATTCAGGAAAATATTGGTCCAATATTCAAATCTGTCGCACTGAACACTTATATAATAGTTCATAATGGCCAGACATGCGTAATGTAAAAACTTTTTTTCTTCATCATTAATTTTAGTGACAGTTTCATAGCCTCTTATGAAATGATCTGCTTTTGCCTCATATTCTTCTTGGCTCAAATGAGTTGTAAATAACTGAAATAGAAAATAAGAAATATCAAAGCATAAATAACCATTACCACAAAAATCAAAGTCAAAGAATGTGATTTCTTTTTCGTTATCAATGTGTAAATTATCAAACCACACATCAAGATGAACCGCTCCATATCTCATGTTCTGTTGGTCTGCATTTTCCAACTTTAGCGTTAAAAAATTGGAAAGATTTTCTAAAAATTCAATTTCGGTAGTGTTTTTACTATAGAATTTTTTTGTCCTTATAACTGGGTTTTTGAGAAGGTTTTGAGCATTGTAAGACATTCTCATCAGTTCTACATTTTCTGTTGATTGATGAACTTTAGCTAATGCTTGTCCAATCAGAAAGCTGGTTTCGGGTGAGAATTTTGCTGTTTTTATACCTTTAGCATATGAAAATAAAACGCCAAATCTTGTTCCTTCCGGAGCTTCTATTTTCTGGATAAACTTGTTTGATTGATCTGCTATGGGAAAAGCAACTTGTCGGTCTGCTTCTTTCAGGTGATTGAGAAGTCTTAGTTCTTCTTGAATTTCTAATTCAGTTCGCCAATCATGGGTGTACACTCTAAAAACGTATTTGTTTTCGCCATCATGAACGATGTATAAATGGTTCATCGCAAGCCGGAAAATGCTGCATCCCGTTTTGTCGGTTAGTCCATACTTTTCTTGAATAAGTTGACCAAGTCTATCAGGTGAAAGTGTACTGTTTATTGTAGGAAATTTCTCTGTCATGTAATTCTCGTTCGTAGCTGGTTATATAGTTTGTGCAATTTCGTTAACATTTTTCGATTTTACACGTATTACATCCGTTTATTTAGCTATTTCCTGCAATTCGATTTCTAAATCCTTCTTTTCCTTTTCTTTATAAAATTCAGAATTTGCTAATGAAATATTAAATTCTTTGACAGTTGCAGAATAATCCTGTTGCAGTAAGATTTTAGCCTTTATAATATTTAAATAAGCCTCTGAAAAATTTGGATAAGAATCTATAAGGATTTTCCATGCCTGAATAGCTTTGTCATATTGTTTTTCATTATAAAATGCCCATCCTTTTCCATTTAAAATACCCAATGAAAAATTTAGATTAACACCGTAATTGGATCGTATTTCTTTATCCAAAGATGATTTGATGCTCAAGTCTGTTTGCTTATTTGATATATACTTCGACTGAATGGCAGACCAATCTTCAAATATCTCGTAAAGAGCTGTATTAATAAGTAAACCTGGCGTTGCATTATGATCTGCTTTTTTAAACTCATATCCTTTCATATCCAGAAAGGGATTGTTAATTTTCTTAATGATGGAATCCATTTTCACGAAATCTTCGGGATAATCGTTTCCGATTCCATAGCGATAATATTTTTTTGTATGAAAAGAGCGCTTATTGAATTGACTTATAGAATCTGTTAAGTCAACATTTTTCTGAGTAAAAAACGGGCTCATAGAAATAATTCCATTCAAGTCATTTATTCTGGAATTCAATAATGAGGTTGTAAAATATCCATATCTGGAATGACCGATTAACACTCTAAAAGCAGAGGCTTTGTACTCTCTTTCAGCTAATGGGATGAGTTGGTCAAATATAAATTTTCCATTCTCCAGTGCAAGGCCGTTGGGATCAGAAATTTTATACTGTGTTTCAAGATAGCGGTATCTTTGTTCTGATTCAACGCTTATTATGATAGAGGAAGGAACTTGTTCATTACTCGTTAAATAGTCAATTGTATTGAGAATATAATGATTACTTCTTTTATTTTGCCGATCAAATACAATGATTAATGGGAATTTATTCCCGGACTTCTTTTGCCATTCTATGGGCACCATTACAGAAATCTTTTTCTCAAATCCAAGACTTGTTGATTTTAATGTTGTGTCTTTTAGTATTTTATATCTTTCATAATTCTGGGCAAGCAGTGAAGAAGTTGCTGAAGTGAAAATTAAAAGAAAGAGTAAATACTTTTTTATCATGGCAATTGGTGTAAATATCAGTTAAGACTCAAATTTACGGATTGTGTTTATATAAAATTTGCAATGATGGGAATGTTTTTTCGATTTTACCCATAAAAAGCTCCAAAGTACAATTACTTTGGAGCTAAATTTAAATAGCTAACCTTTCGGCTGTTCTACTATTGCTTAGTGATTTTATTGAAAAAAGTATCACCTTTAAAGATATAGTCTCCTGAAGGATATTCAGTAAGATCGATGGTGTTTTTCCCTTTTCTAAATAATATATTTTTAATGAGGTTACCGTTATTATCATATAAATAAACATTTTCGTCTACTGAGGATTCCACGTTGATCACTCCTGTCGTTGGATTAGGATACGCGGAAGTTTTCGTTTTTGGGGAAACTTTTCTTGTTGACAGAAAACAGCCGGAAATATAGGAATCTCCAATAATATTAAACCCTTTGTTGATGAGTTGGGCTCTGGCCAGCATAGCTTGTGGTGTAGAATAAACAAGCCCTGTTGCATCTATAGTTCCGGATGTTATGGTTGAGCTCGTCCATGTAGAATTATTATTCAGAGCGATGAGAAAATTGCTGTAATTCGTACATGATAAGCCGGCATTTTTAAATCCGAAATAAATTGAATTCCAGCTAAAGTTCTGAAGCTTGATATTCCATGAAGAAATATCCTGGTCAAAATGCGAAGCACCTGCAAACATATTAAATCCAGCAAAATAATCAGCCTTACTTACATCCCAGTTTCCGATGGGCTGATTGAATGATACTGCATTTTCAAACATATGCTCAAAATCTGTCACTTTACCTGTATTCCAGTTGTCAAGCGGCTGATTAAATGCTGCTGCATTATAGAATGTATAGCGGAAATTAGTAGCATTTTCTGTGTTCCATGAATTTAATGGCTGGTTGAAAGAAGTGGCATCTGAAAACATAGATGAGAAATCAGTTCCGGATGTGGTGTCCCAGGCAGAAATATCCTGATTGAAAGAAGAGGCAGAGGAAAACATACTGCTGAAATTGGTTACTTTTGAGGTATCCCAGTTTCCAATATTCTGATTAAACAGCGTCGCTCCGCTGAACATACCGCTCATGTCCGTAATGTGGAATGGATTCCAGTAAGAAAATGAAGTATGGCCTGTCAAAGATGAACAGTTAAGGAACATTTGTGATAAACTGGTTATCTGTGTCATATCAGGAGTGTCTGCAGCTGTTACGTTAAGATTGGGACAGTTGGCGAATGCTCTGTCGAATTGCTGAAGCCATGTCGTATTTCCCCACTGACTCAATTCTATAAGTTCCTGATTTCCTCCGGGAGGTATAGTGCCCGTATTGGCCCTGAACCCGTAAAATAATCCGTTACCGCTGAATGCTTTTAATTCGTAAGTGGCCTGCAGAGGATCTGGATGGAATGATGGCCCAAAATAGATGAGCATAGGTTCATTGCTGCTAGAGGTTACATAATCAAACATCCCGTTATGCTCAGGATATCCTACTTCTTCCCAGTGAATGGTGTAATCGGTTCCTGTGCCGCCGAACCTTATGGAATGATCGATAATGCCGTTTGCATTGGGTTTCCAGATGGTAGTAAATTCATTCTGCGCATAGGAAATGCAAAATAAAAGAAGAAAAATGATTATTAGTTGTTTTTTACACATAGATTAAAAGAGGTTTTGTTAGGTTAAAATTGGGTTTAGTAAGACAATTAATTTCCCGGGATTCTTTATCTTATCTCTAATACAAAGGTACTTACGCACAGCGACAGAACTCGTCGTATTAAAAGTTATGACCTCTTTTTTTTAGTTTTTTTTGATTAATTTTTGTATAAACAGACAGGGTGAAAACCATCAGAAATAGAGAAGGATTTTGAATAGATAACCTAAAAAAAATATGCAGCTATTAATGATTAATAACTGCAGAAATGAAAATGCTTCATGCTTTTCATCTATTAATTGAATGTCTGATATATTTTTTTTTATATCCTTCTAATACTTAGGGTAGTAGTCGAATAATAAAGTTTTTTCGGAAATGACATCTTTCATCTGTTTATCTGTTAAAAAGAACCCTTGGCTATAATCATTTGCTAATCTTTTAGAAATGCGAATTCTATTTATCAAATATTTATCTTCGGGATTGTCGCTACAAATTGATGATGGTGGCAGTATTGAACAGCACATATTTTGTTTCATAATTAGTGCTTTCTCGATTTCAATTGACATATCTCCTGTCTCGCTCATAGTTTGTCGACCTGTTGGGATTAAATTAACAGGGTCATTACATTGATTGAGAATTTTCTGAATGTGTTCAATAACTAGTGTGTAGCTCATTGTTTTTAAATTATTTTTATTTAAAAGATGCCAGATTTGACAATTTTAATTTTTATCGTTTTTTGAGATTGATTATATAAATTAAAATATTATTCAATCATCTCCAGGGATTTCGTAAACGTCATAGAATCCCACTTTTCTCTTACCCGATTTATTAGTAATGAAAATTTCTTTTGCTTTTTTATTTTTGATTTCTTCCATGTTTGATATAAAAGGATCAAAAACATATGATCTCATATAACCTAAATTAAATTCTTTATCATGCACATTTACTTTTACTTCAGTATTTCCTCCAAAAAACATTATATGCTCTTCTTGATTAATATTCAAAAATCCTTTATCAAAGCTTTCATCAAGAACAGCTCTTAGTGGTGGCAGTGGCAATTCAACAAAAGTATTTTCCGCCTTCGCTATTATAGATTCAAGTGTATGATAATTATTTTCGTTAATGTCGTCTCTACTTATGTCCTTAAATCTTATCATGTGCAAAGTTTCAACTTTGCATAGCTTTTCAAGATAGTTAATATAGAACTCTAAATCTTCTGGGATTTTATTTGCGATGAGTTTTTTTGTAAATACAGATTCTCCGTTTACCAAAAATGAAAAGCGAATTCCTTCAATAATTTTAGCAAAAGTTCTATAATATTCCAAAAGTACTCTTGGATTTTTAATAACTTTAACTATTTCAGATTCATAATTTATATTAGCTCCCTTAGCTCTTGGCATAAATGCAATTGACCCTTTTGCTACATCTGTTTCAAAGGACAATACAACTTTCTCTTCTATTATATCTTTATATACTTTTACATTAAAATCTATTACAGATATACCATCTTCAAAAATAATATCAATTTTACCTTCATACGAAGGAAGTTTCATAATGTATAGAAATTCCATGTCTGATAAATCTTGAAGTTTGAAATTATCTACATGCATGACAAAATCAGATAATTCAGTTTTAGGAATTTTGAAACTTTTTTCTGTGGTATTCCCTTCCATAAAGCTTTTTAATTTACTAATAAAGTCTTTGTTATTTTTAGTTGTGAAATGTACTTTCTGTTTTAAGACACCATCAACTTTTTCTATTTTTTCAATAAAAAAATTCGAGGCTGTATTGGTGCCTACTGTTACATTATATCCTAGATTTTTAGTAAATTTATATGTACTATCAGTTGAAACTTTATTACTTTTTAGATCTAAAAGTATATTCTCATTTATATGTTCGAGAATTAAAGGAAATAATTCTTCTCCAGTTCCCTCAATAAAATTTATACCATAGCTACTTAGCTTATTCTTTTTAGGTTGTGTTAACGAAGGAGCAATAAAGAATACCTCTTTTTTATTGTCACCAAGTTGTTTTAAAATATCAGTAAAAATAAAATCGATATTGGTATCTTCTAAAGAGTAACCTATAAATAGGATACAGTTTGATGCCATTTTATCCTTTACCGCATTCCAAAAAATGGAATTTTGACTGTTAGGGTTAAAGAAATTCGTATAATCTGTTTTTCTAATGATTATAGAATTACTGTCAGCTAAGTGTCCATGAATTTTATATATATGTGTTTTTTTAGGATCAGATAAACTAATATGACTATTATTATATAAAACTTCACCATTTTCCTTGTAAGCTCCTTCAAAAAGCCCGTCGTAATTTGTTGTTATAATTGTTTTAAAATGAGGAATTGATGAAATTATATCGTGGACAAAAGTAGACTCTGGAAACTTTGTATAATTATCTTTCAATATTTTTATAACCTGATTATTACTTTGATATAAGTGAAAAATATCATCAGTCAAATCTGCTAATGAACGTGTCGGCTCAATATATTCTTTTGCACTAGCTGATAAACTATTGTAAAAAATACTTTGAAGTTGAGTTCCCATAGGATATCCAGCATATTTTGATAAACCTGCTCCAGCAAAAAGAATCACATCTTCTCTGCTAATTAATTCCAATAATCTTTCTAAATGTGGTGTTTTCTGCATTAGTAATTATTTTGTAGTCTTCCATAATTGCATTTTTAGATTGGAGAATGTTTTCTTTTCATTTAAATATTTCTTCAGTTATGGTTGGATTAACCAAAGATAATTATTCTAATCTGCAACAAATTACGGGATACCGTAAGAATCATTTAAATCACCTTTGTTGAGTACTACTATTTCAATTTAGCTTATTATTAATCTCAATCTTGTTATAAGCAATCTACCGTTTGAAATTTCCCGCTTTTCTTTTTAGATGATCTTTATTCAGGAAAATATTGACTCAATATTCAAATCTGTTACACTGAACACTTATCCCAAAAAATCTGCAGCTATTAATGATTAATAACTGCAGAAATGAGATTGATTTATATTGTAATTTTCACGCCGGCTGAAATATTAATTCCGGGAAGCGGGCTGAGAAACTTTAACTGAGAGTTCTGAAGCCTTGCCTCGGTGTTCAACAGATTATTTCCTATAATATAATACTCCAGATCACCTATGCCTAAACTGTTATCCTTATAAGCTAAACGTACATTTAGCAATGAAAATGCCGGCATAGGAAGCTCAGGATTGATATTCTTTCCTAAATATTTTTGTTTTAAATAATGGTCTAAACTTACATTCATGCTGAAGTTCTGTACATTTCCTTCCAGAGAGAATCCGAAACGGCTTGTAGGCATATTAGGCATATAATCACCATCACTCCACTTTCTTATGGAGCTGTCGGCAACGCTTATGTTTCTTACCAGATCATAATATCCGCCTATCTCCCACTTTCCTATTTTTCCAAGATCTGCTTTATAAGCGGCTTCAGCTTCAATTCCATTGATTTCTGTATCATCAGAACGCCATTCTTTTACCAGAAAAATTTCTCTGGAAATTCCGGTATGGGCAAGGTAAATATAATTTTTATAAGAAGTATTGTACCAGTTGGCAGATACTCTTAGGTTTTTCAGATTAAGTCCAGCCCCGATTTCAATGGTGTTGGCTGTTTCCTTATCCAGCTTGTCATCTCCATTTTCTTCTGTCAGGATCGCAAAATGATTGTTCCCTGAGTAAAGCTCATTTACTTCCGGAGCTCTTTCTGAATGGTTATATTGTACTTTCAGATAGCCTTTTTTAAAGATATTCCATTGGGCGGAACTATGAAATTGATGAAGGGTGAAATCTCTGTCGCTGAGTTTTCCACCGGATAGTCCACGGCTTCTGACATATTTATTATCTGCTTCCGCTCTACGTTGTACATGATCATTTCTATACCCAAGATCAAACTGAATGATATTAAAATCAAGATGCTGTATCGTAAAAATTCCTATTTCTCTACTGATATTATTAGGTAAATATCTTTGGCCGCCAGTACCTTCCATATCTCTGTATTGTACTTCAAGACCCGTAGTTCCGGTAAGAAATTTAAATTTCTGCTGTGTGATTTCCAGGCGGCCATTGTGCTGGTTTACGGCAAACTGATTGGCACGGTAACGATCCAGAAGCTCTGCGTTTTTTGAAAATACACCCATATAATTCAGTTTGATACTTGAAATCGGAGAATGGGTAAACTTGTAACCGGATTCAAACATAGCTTTATGAGATAAGCTTCTGATGTTGATGGGACTATATTCTATTTTGGGTTGTGGTTTTCCATGGCTATGTTTGGGTATTTTAGAGATTGCATACCCGGGAACTCCAAAATAGGAATAAGAATTCTGATAAGCTCCTCCTGCATAAAATGATTTTCCGATATAGCTGGTGCCTACATAAAATGAATTGCTTTCCGAATGACTATTGGGTATCACTCCATCTTTTGTTTCCACATAATCCTTGATTCCGTTTACTTCACTTTTATAGCGGTCGTTCACGGCATCCTGACCGGGAATGTACAGGTCATTTTTTGGATTGGGATAATATTTACCATCAGCAGGATTATAATATGTTGAACTGAAGGTATAAAGATCATCTTCAGACAGTTCATATTCTATCATATGATCCTTGGCAAACTGGCTGATGTAGGGAAAAAGACTCTTGTTGAGTACACGTCTCGAATTTACATCGATCTGGCACAACGACTGTAAGATGCTGTTGAAACCAACAAGGTTCGGATCATAGCACCTGCTGTCTTTTGATTTTCCAGGAATTCTGACCATTTCCTGCTTCTGATTGGATGCTCCTACCGTCCAGACCCAATTTTTAGCAATGACTCCTTTCGCTGAAAAAGCCTGTTTTTGTCCACTGTTGCTTCCCCCTTCAAGAAGACCTTTGAAATTGACCTTTTTATCCGGCAATTGTCTGGCGATATAATCTGTTTCAATATCTATGGCTCCTCCAATAGCTTTTCCTCCATACAAAACTGATGCTGAGTTTTTGTAAACGGTGATACTCTGAACATTATTCATTTCTATATCCGTATTAAAATCAGGACTTATCCCGGAAAGATCATTCACTGCTGTTCCGTTTTCCAGAATTTTTACACGGTTTCCGCTTAGACTTCTGATCACGGGAGCTCCGGAATTAGGGCCATATCCTGAATTTTGAATTCCTGGAATTTTACTCAATGTTTCTCCCAGTGTATTGGATTGAATAAAATCCAGCTTTTTTCTTGAAATATTTACAGTGTTATAATTAGATTTTCCCTGTACCTGAACGGATTCTATATCCTTTACAATTTTTTTTTCTGGGGTAATTTTCTGAGCTTTCAAAATGGATGGTGAATACATAAGTGTGCCACCCACCAAAAAATAAACGGTCCTTTTCATGTGCATATACTTTAATGATCCGGCAAAGCTAGAAAATTAAATTCACTAATGCAACATTGTTGCTTTATTGGTTGTTTATTGAAAAGATTCCTGAATGAATATAAGCGACTGAAAATAAATGCTCTATATGAGGTTTCTATGGTCTACAGGATATAAAAAAACCGCTCTAAAAAGAGCGGTCTGATTTTTTACTGTGAATTTGCTTGCTGATTAGCAAGTAGAACCGCACTCAAGTAATTTGATGTGGATTACACCATTAACAACACATTGTGTCTGGCATAAAGCGTTAGTTACAACAGTGCCTACACCGCCTACTACTCCACCTACTGTAGATCCTACGCCAGAAACAACACCTCCAACGATAGTACCTACACCGCCTACTACTCCACCAACTACACCTCCTAGTCCACCTAGAAGACCGCCGATTGGATCTAGTAATCCGTTACCTGAAATAGCTTTTAATTCGTTTCTGTCCAATTTTTTTAAGTTTTTCATAACTATAATTTTATATGATTATTACATCACGAATATATGAATAATAACTTTACAATTGCAAATTATTTTCAATAAATTAATTATATGTTTTTATTGTTTAATATTTCATTAATATAAGTGTATTTTAATAAAAATATGATTTTCACTTATATGTGATTGATTTTCTAAAAGTTAAAAATGATAACTCAATTTGCATAATTTAGAGTTATTATTTTTGCATTAAATACTCTTTATTGGTATTTATTTTTCAACAACTATGAAACCTCTCTAATTTGCCTATAAACAGACTTCTGGCAAGGTGTAAATTGATCATTTGAAGTCTTCAGATGGATTAATTTTTGAAAAAAAGAGAAAAGGAAGATAAAATTTGTGTTCTTCTTGTAGTAAAAACCATTCTGTTCATTGATAACGGAATCAAATTTTGTATTTTTGCTGACATACTTATATCAATGTCAGTTTTTTCAAATAATATACGCTTTTTAAGAGCCAGGAGAAAGCTCTCCCAACAAAATGTAGCCGATGAATTATTGATTTCAAGAGTTCGGTATTCGAAATATGAAAACGGAATTTCTGAACCTCCTATTGAGTTGCTGGTAAAAATCTCAAAATATTTCCATGTAAGTATTGATCTTATGCTGTCTGTAGATATTGAGAAGCATCCGATAGATGAAATGCTGAAGCTTCCGGACAACAGAATTGTTCTTCCGGTTGCGGTAGATACTCATGGAAATGATACGATAGAAATTATTCCTCAGAAAGCTTCCATGGGTTATCTGGAAGGTTATAGCGATATAGATTATATAGAAAGTCTTCAGCGTATTGCTCTTCCTTTTCTTACCAACGGAAAATATAGAGCTTTTCCTGCAGATGGTGATTCTATGCCTCCGTTCAGAAACGGATCTTATATTGTAGGAAAATATGTAGAAGGAATCAATGAATTGAAACCAGGTAAAACTTATGTTTTCGTTACTTTAAATGATGGAATTACCTATAAACGTTTTAAAGAAAGAAAAGAAAATGCAATCTCTGTAAGTGCTGACAATTCTTTTTATGAGCCTTATGATATTCCTTTTGAAGAAGTAGTGGAAATCTGGCAGTACGCCTCAGGAATTTTCCCTGAAGATTTTGAACCGGGCGATTATGAAAGCTACAATTTTAAAGAAATGTTCCGTGAATTGAGACAGGACATCAGGGATCTTGACAAGAAGGTTTCCGGACGTCGCCGTAAGCAATCTTAAGATGTAAAATACTTATATTGTCTACTCCCGGTTATACAGCCGGGAGTATTTGTTGATATGACATCTTTTTCTAACAGCATATGATGTCATATTAAAAAAAACAATTCTTTTCAATTACGGTAATAATTATTTCATCATAAATATCTATTATTTGATGTTTTGTGGAATAATAATCTTAAAAAAATAAGATTTAATGAATAATCTCTGGTTTGAGAGATAAAAGTTCAATATATTTGTGATACCAGATGTAGCTCATTAATAATAAACCTCGATGAAAAGATATCCGACCTTTTTATTAGCATTACTTTTCCCAATTACCCTATATAGCCAGCAGAATCTTACTGCTGATGAATTGTTTGTTAAAGCCCGTACCACTGCTTTTGAGCAGAAAGACTATGCTACATCTATTGCCCTGGCAAAAGAGGCATTGGAAAAAGCACCTAATTATACTGATATTTCCGTTTTTTTGGGAAGATTATATACCTGGAATAAAGATGTAGCGGCAGCAAGAGCTGTGTTTGAAGATCTAGGAAAAAGAGAGGTTCAGGATGAAGATTATTTCCTGGCGTATGCTTCATTGGAATACTGGAATGATCAGAATACAAAAGCTATCGAAATTATAGATAAAGGACTTTCTTATCATTCTAAATCTGAGGCATTACTATTGTTGAAAGCAAAAGTATATTTTGGAATGGATAATTATGAAGAAGCTGACAAAGCGGTAACCACTCTATTATCTATCAATCCAAAAAATACAGAGGCAAGGGCTCTTGCAGTAAGAATCAAGGATCTGTCTTCTAAAAATGCTGTCGGAATTATTTACAACTATTCCCATTTTGACAAACAATTTGATGATGACTGGCATATCGTGGGAGTAAGTTACAAAAGAATTACACCTATCGGTTCTGTGATTCTTCGTGGAAACTATGCGAACAAATTTGCACAGGGCGGTACACAGATTGAGTTGGAAGCCTATCCAAGACTTTCCAAAATGTTCTACCTTTATGTAGGCGGAGGATATTCTGATGATGTAGGTCTGTTTCCGAAATACCGTACCGGAGTTTCCCTGAATGCCAATCTTCCCCACAGTTTTGAGGCAGAACTGGGGTACCGCCAGCTTTATTTCAGCAACAGCATCTGGATGTATACTGCTGCTGTAGGAAAATACTATAAAAATTTCTGGTTCAACCTGCGTACTTATATTACTCCTGACAGCAAAAACATTTCACATTCTTATACAGGAACGGTGCGTTATTATACTAAAGGAGCTCAGGATTATTTTGCTTTTCAGATCGGAACGGGAATAAGCCCGGAAGAATACCGAAATAACCTTCTGGAAAATGAGACCTTTAAGCTTAAAACCTTTAAAGTAGGTGCGGAGTATAATTTTTCTTATCGCTCCGTCAATCTTTTTTCTATAGGAACAATGTATTATAACCAGGAATTCCGTCCGGGTGAAAAAGGCAATCAGTTTGATATTACTTTAGGCTATACCCGAAAGTTTTAAAACTTTGACTTTGTTTTTTTCTTAAAGTTGACCATTACTGAATCCGGCATCAGTTTTTTCGTGGAATAAAACTTAGCATTCATGCTTTTATACTGGTTGAACCTGCCGTTGATTTTACCCATGGCTGCAGCGTCATTGGAAGCATCTTCTTCCATGTCTTTAAGCGTGAAAAGTTGCCCATCATGGATATAATATTTTTCAGAAACAAAATCTATAAGCTGGTTTTTACTTTGCATCATAGGAATTCCGGCCTTGCTGATTTCAGAATCTGCGGAGAATCCTCTTCCAACCCATGTTACTGTAGAAGGGGTATTGATTTTATAATTATTTCTGTAGTAGGCTAAAATGGAAGGTGCAATATCAAAATGACTTACTGTTTTATGAAAACGTTTTGACTCTTTTAATAAAGGTGAATAGATTAATAAAGGCACATGGAATCTGTCAATTTTAGATTCTAAGGTAATTTCAGGCATACTGTGATCTCCTGTAATGACAAAAATTGTGTTATTAAAGTCAGGACGTTTGCTGTAGTTTTCAAAGAAGCCTTTCATAGCATCATCAGCATTCAAAACAGAAATAAGCTGATTTTTGTGAGCGGCTGCCCATTTTTTCTGTTCTTTGGTTAAAATCCCTGAGTTAAGCCTTTGGTTGTACAGCTTTTCATAATAATCCTTATTGTTGATTAAAAAAGGATTATGGGTTGAAAGTGTAAGTATCATATTGAAATACGGCTGATTCTGTGGTTTCTGCTGCTGTTGCATTTTATTTAAAACAGCCTGATCTTCATATCCCCAGCTCTCCCCGTTATTGGCAGGAAGTTTACGGTAAGGACTGCTGAATGAGGCTTCATCCACAATATGATCTACCCCACTGTACTCCAGGAATTCGCGGTAGCGGTCAAATGATACATGACCTCCGTAATAAAATCCTGTTTCAAATCCGTTTGCTTTAAGGATATTATAAAGATTGAAATTCTCCGGTGTTTTTTCTATTTCAAGGAAGCCGTTTTTTCCAAAAGGAAGTGATCCTGTTAATGATGGTAATGCTCCGAATGTTCTTCCTGCTGAACTTAAACTATTCTCCCAATACAACCCTTTATTGGATAAGGAATCAAGATAAGGTGTGAAGTTACCGATATATCCTTTCGGGGATGTGTAAGCATGTCCGAAACCTTCCATAACAAGAAAAACAAGATTAGGGACTTTCTCAGACCTGTTGAAATAAGATCCCAGAAAGTCTGGGGTGTTTTCTTTTCTCCAGAATGGAAAGTTTTTATCAATCATTTCTGCATTGGCAGTAAAATCTTCATTATTGCTCAGCAATTCGGTGAGTTCCGGATGGTCGCTGATGAAATTGTCTTCGTTGGATTTAAAGAAGTAAGCCCATTTACTTTTTGCCGCATTTTGGTTAAACTCACTCTCAGAATTCAAAACCTTTGCTCCTACTAAATTGGAAGGAATAAAGAATGCTGATAATCCGAAAATCAATAATATCATTCCCGGATATATCGATTTTAAAGCTGTTTTACCTGCAATCCATAAAGGAACAAGAGAAGCTGTTATCAAAATTCCCAGTAATGCAAAGTTTTTGAAGTTGAGCATTCCGCTTGCCTGCAAAATCTGCTTCATCTCTTCTTTGCTGTAGTATAAAAGATCTGCACCCAGTACGTTACGGCTTTCAGAAAAATATAGGAATAAGATATACTGTGTAACGGCTACAACAACCAGGGTTAGCACTCCCAGAATTCTTGCCCAGCCTTCTTTGATAAAATTAATAATCAGATATATAACTCCAACACAGAATGTCAGTTGCAGAGCAAATAAGATATTTTCAAAGAAAAGACTGCCAATAATGGCTGAAGTATCAAATTTTGGAAAAGTATATTTGTACCATAGAGATTCTGCGGTTACTCCTATTAAAAACAAAGCAAAGAAAACCAACGCCAGCATTCCCCATTTTTTGAGTCCTACCTGAAGAATAGCATATATTCTTTCTTTCAGCGGTAAATGTTGTGTGCTTTGGTTGAAACCTTGTCTTGTCATTTCGCCCCAGCCATGAGATTTTTTGAAATAATCTATAAATCCGTTAACTCCTGCTTTTACCACAATGGGATGAAAATAAAAAGGTTCGGAAAAAGCGGTGAAAATTAATCTAAAAAAGTCTTTTCTTTTGGTGTAGACCTGATGGCTTACGAGATCCACCAGTATCGCATAGATGGAATAGAGGAATCCCATTGAGATCACTAGGGCAAACAGAACGATAAAGAACGGCCAGTTGATAATTCCCAGCAGTAAAAAGATGATAAAGATAATATATCCTGAAAATTCGATGAGCGGACCGAGAAATTCAAAGAAGAACCAATAAGGAAGACTTACCATTCCCAGTTTTTTATACTTCGGATTGAACATCATTTTTCTGTGTTTCCACAGGGTTTCCATGGTGCCGCGCATCCATCTGTTTCGCTGTTTTCTAAGAATATCTTTGGATTCGGGAACTTCTGTCCAGCATAGAGGATCCGGAATCGTAAGTACTTCGTAAGGTTCATTTTTTTCCTCCATGTACTTCCTCATTCTTACCACCAGCTCCATGTCCTCTCCCACTGTATTTTTATCATAACCACCGCATGCCAGTACAATTTTTCGGTCAAAGACTCCAAAAGCACCGGAGATCAGGATTAATCCTGAAGCTCTGGACCATGCCATACGTCCAAGTACAAAAGCTCGGATATATTCCAATGCCTGTGTTCTTCCCAGAAGAGATTTCGGCATATTGACACTTACTACTTTTCCGTTTTCAATAACACAATTGTTGGCCAGTCGAATCACGCCACCGCAGGCAATGAACTTTTTATCGGTCTGCTCCAGCATTGGCTTAGCAAGTTTTAAAATCGAATCCTGCTCAAGAATACAGTCGACATCAATGCAAACCAGATATTCACCGGAAGAAATATTGACGCCCACATTTAAAGCATCCGCCTTTCCTCCGTTTTCTTTATCAACAACAATCAGTTTTTTAAAGGCCGGATTTTTACTTTTATAAACTCCCCTTACCGCATTGGTTTCTATTTTTCCCTGAATAAAATAAGCTACAGATTCAAGTTCGTAAGCTTCGATCAGCTTTTGAATGGAATCATCCTTACTTCCGTCATTTACAATGATAATTTCCAGATTATGATAGTAAAGAGACAAGAGAGAACGTACATTCTCCACAATGGTCATTCCTTCATTATAGGCCGGAGCAATAACACTGAATACAGGAGCATTGGGATTGGCCGCAATAATGCTGTAGTCTGTAAATGTATTTTCTTTTTTATAACGCAATACAGCACCCAACGCATAAATTCCTATCCAGCCATAGATAAGGGTTACCGCTGTTCCGTAAACCAAAAACAGCCAAATAACAACTTCATAGATGATGTGTGAGAATTCTAACATACTTTTTCCTGTAATGCGTATTTAATAATTTGATTGAGTTCTTCTGAAGAGGTTTCTTTTTGAGATATTTCTGCCAGGTATTCCTGTTGCTCCAAAGCACATAAAGCTTCTGCGGCGTGCACCTTTATTCCAGAGTCTTGGTTATTTAATAATTGATCTTTAAGAAAATCCGTACTGCATTGGTCTTTTGACTTTTTCATGACTTTCAGAATTTCTTTCTGTACTTCAACCGGCTGATTTGGATACATTTCCATAAGATGAGCAATGGTGGAAGAATTTTCCAGTGATAATAAAGTCTGTACGGTCTGTATTCGTACGTCAACAGAAGGATGATCCAGGAGATTAATTACTGTAGAATAGAGTGATAATATCTGAAATTTCCTTAAGAGTTTAAGGGTAAAAATGACTACGGATTCATTAGAACTTTCCATCCAGTTTTTAATACTGTCCCCTGAATTTTCCGGAATGTGGGTGATTGAAATAAGCAAACGAAGCTGCTGCCATTCTGATATTTTGGAGGAAATGCTGTTCAGGAAATGAAGACCTTCAAATCCTTTAAAGTTAACCATCGCATATTGCGCCTCCTGATACACCTGAGCTGAAGGATGGGTTAAAAATGTAGAAATTTTTGGCAATGCTTCTTCCACGTGCATTGCTGTAAGTTCCTGTATTCCTCCTGCAATAATATGTTCTTTCTTTTGATTCAGTTTTTTCAATGCTTCTTCCTGAAGTCCATATTCCTGGAATAAGTCTTTGAGTTTATTTTGTGCTGCTCCGGAAAATTTTTTCTCGGATTCTGCCAGTTTCTGAAGGAATAAATTTCTGAATGAAGGACTGCCGGAAGCCACTGAAAAATTAGTGTCTGGAGACATCTCCTCTTCACCATATACAATCACTTCTGAGATTTTTTTATTGATCACTTCAGACCATCTGAAAGCCTGAACCGATTCTCTGTACTGATAAAAGCTGTAAATCAGTACAACAATAATCAGTAAGAGTACTAAAGATAGCATTCCCAGAAAAACAAGAAAAAGAAAATGCACAGAAGTGGTGAGAAACATGGCTTTAGTTTATTTTAAAGAAAATCTTTTTATTCTTAATATCAATTCATTGGGACTGAATGGTTTCACAATAAAATCGGCAGCTCCGAGGTCAAAAGCATTCAGTACTACTTCTTCCTGCCCCATACTGGAAAGCATGATCACCGGTACCTGCTTGCCCATGGTTTTAATGGCTGAAAGTATTTCAATTCCTGAGGCAAACGGCATCATAATATCTGTGATGGCCAGATCTACATCTCTGGTTTTAAGGGTTTCAATAGCGTCTTTCCCGTTTCGGGTCAGGATCACTTCATGCCCTTCTTTTAATAATTTGTGTTCAATCGTTTTTAGAATCAGTTCGTCGTCTTCGGCGATTAGAATCAGCATAATTTTAGTTTTTTATTGTATTAGATTTTTAATTAATTGTAATCCTGTTGTTATTTCGCGGATAATTTCTTCTTCCATGGACATAAAATCCATGTCCGGTTCTGCTTTTTTCTCCCAGCCGGCAGTACGTTCTGCAAGTTTTACCAATCCTGCTGTTCCTGCCGTTCCTTTGAGTTTGTGAAGGATCAGTTTCAGGTTGGCACTGTCTTTTTCAGCGGTGCTTTTTTTGATATTTTCTTCAGCCTGAGTAAGTTGCTCTATGACAAGATTTAAGAAGATTTTTCTGAAATCTTCATCATCGTCACCTATTTGTTCGTTCAGGAGATTTATATCAAGGTAATTTTCCTGATGGGAAGAATCTTTAGCAGGGCTATTGTCTACAGCAGGGTTATTATTTTCGTTAATGATATACTTTTTAAGCATTTCCAGCAGATCTGCCTGTCTTAAAGGTTTAGGTAGAAAATCATTCATGCCGGAATTCAGACACTTTTCTTTCTCTCCCAGCACATTACCTGCCGTTACCCCAATAATCGGAACATTAGAATATTCCGGGAGTAATCGGATTTGTTTGGTAGCTTCAATACCATCCATTACCGGCATCTGAACGTCCATTAAAATGATAGTGAAAGCCTTTTCTTTACACTGCAAAAGCGCCTGAAGCCCATCTGTGGCTTCTGTAAGTTGTGCATCAGGAATCAGTGATCTCATCATTTTGTGGTTAAGAACCATATTGACAGGGTTGTCATCTACCAATAAAACCTGTGGTGCCTGCATCAGTATGGAGGCTTCTGTTTCCGGTTGTGCAATGCTGATTACCTCCTTTTCAGTATTTTTTACAGCTCGTCTCAATGTTTTATAGAGTTCTTCAGACTTGATAGGCTTCAGCAGGAAGAATGAATTGTTTTCCTGACGGAAAGAATTGATCACATCATGTTCCTCGGAAGACGTGTGGAGAATAATCAGAGGAGAAGATTCATTTTGTTTGCTGAACAGTTCCTTGATTTTTTCTATGGTTTCCAGACCGGAAATGATAGGCATATGGTAATCCATCAGAATGACATCAAAACGCTCTCCTGCAAGCAGTATCTGAAGAGCCTCCATTCCATTGGCTGCAAGCTTTGAATCTATATTTTTATAAGCAAGCATGTGTTGAATGATAATTCTGTTCGCTTCATTATCATCTACAATAAGTACTTTGCTTATTTTCAGATCTTCGTCTTCATGACGATCAGATAGTTCATAAGGAACCTCTAAGTCAAAATAGAAAACAGATCCTTTTTGAACTTCGCTCACCAATGACAGGCTGCTTCCCATATATTTCAGAATATTATTGGAAATGGTCAATCCGAGACCCGTTCCTCCATACGTCTTACTGATAGAGCTGTTTTCCTGCGTAAAGGCATTGAAAATATGGTGTTGCTTTTCTTTAGGAATACCAATTCCGGTATCTCTTACAGAAAATCTAAGTTTGATATTCTTGTTATCAATATTGAGCTTTTCTACTTTAAGTTCTATTTCTCCCTGTTGTGTAAATTTCACGGCATTTCCAAGAAGGTTGACTAAAATTTGTTTCAACCTTGATTCATCCAGCCAGATGGTTTCAGGAAGTCCCTGTTCTATATTGAGGAGTAATTCTATATTTTTTTTCTGAGACTGGTAAAGAATTACATTGATCACCTGACTTACCATGTCATAAATATTGGATTTTTCAATGATAAGATCCATTTTTCCGGATTCTACCTTGGAAAAATCAAGAATATCGTTGATGATATTCAATAGATTCTCTCCTGATTCATTGATATAATTAAGGTATTGAGTCTGTATATCATTCAACGGAGTTTTTAACAGGAGATCCGAAAAGCCAATAACACCGTTCAGCGGAGTCCTGATTTCATGGCTCATGTTGGCTAAGAATTCAGACTTTGCTTTGCTGGCAATATCTGCCATTTTCTTGGCATTTTTCAGTTCTCTATTGATTCTTACGGAAGGGGTGATATTTTGTGCAGAGACAATAATTCCCCCGATAACATTATTGGAAAGGTACCATGGTGTCACTTCTACACTGTAATGCTGAATGATTCCTTTACCCGGAACTTCTATGGCCATATCTTCATTTTTATAGGCCTTTCCTGCCAGTGCATCCTGATATATTTTTAATCTCTCATCCGGTACGTTGGGTGAGATTTTAAACATATTTTCACCAATAAGTCTGATGTCATTCATCTGAAACTCATCTTTCCAGCTTCTGCTTACAGAAACATAATTGAGATCTTTGTCAAACATGGCTACTGTAGAAGGTACATATTTTACAAAAGACTGCAGCATAGCCTCTTTTTTGGCCAGTTCCAGGTAGATATTTTTGAAGGTATCAATATTCTGAATGATTCCGTAGACTCTGGTGCATATTCCATCTTCAAATTCCGGGATACCTTTTACCCTTACCCAGATCATCATGCCGTCATTTTGTACAAGCTGTAATTCTTCATCGTAGGGAATTCCTTCTTTTATAGCTTTTTCGAATAAGAATTCCAGTTTCTCACGGCTTTTTTCACTGTAGAAACCCAGTGCATTGTCAAAATCAGGCTGGAAATTTTTATCTATTTTATGGATTTCCCGGGTAGATTGTGACCAAACTACAGTATTGTTTTTCAGGTTCACTTCCCATCCTCCCACCTGGGCAACAGCACTGGTTTGTTCCAACATCTTTTTGGTATGAACAAGATCTTTTTCCAAAGTTATTCTTTCAGTAACATTCAGTGCGGTACTCACCACGTAAGGTTTCCCTTCCTTATTGATTTCCACAAGATTATGGTACATCCAGATCATGTCTTCACCTCCTTTAGTTCTCAGGATCATGGTTCCGAAATCTTCCTGATTTTTGTTGATTCTTTCGAGGTATTGTTCAAGAAGAGGCCAGTTTTTTTGGGGAACAAGGTCTTTTAAATTCAACCCTTCTACCTCTTCGACAGAATATTGAAGGGTTTCTCTTCCTTTTTCGTTGACAGCAATGATATTTCCTTCCATATCATGCATACTCATTAAGCCTATAGCGTTTTCAAAGAAGCTTCTGAAGCGGCGCTCAGAGCTTTCCAGTTTAAGCTTTTCTTCAATACGTTGGGTGATATTAATTCCAAAACAGAAAATCTCTGAATGATTTTGATTGAGCTTTAAATACCATTCAATAATGATCGTTTGGGTATCATCTATTTTTGTTGAAGTAGTAAATGTTACTTCTTCATCCGTATTGGGAAGATTTTTGGAAAGTAATTGGAGTTGAGAATTATGATTCCCTATCAGGTCCAGGAAATTCTGGCCGAGAATCTGACCTTTATTCATTTGAAAGGTGTTTTCAAAAGCCGGATTAATCTCTTTCAGTGAGAAGTCTTTATCCAGAACACAGATCAGGTTATTGGAAATGGTAAAAGTTTGTTGAAAATACTCAGCCTGGATATTTTTCCTTTTGCCCGTCAGAATTTTTGTGATTGCGTCTCCTATCTTTTTCAGAGCAGATATCTGGTCTTCTGTGATGGTTTTAGGTTTATAGTCGATAACGCAGATGGTTCCCAATACAAAACCTTCATCATCAATCAAAGGAACTCCTGCATAAAACCGGATTCCGCCTGCCAGAATAAGTGGATTTTCTGATGATCTTTCATCCAATAATGTATCATTGATGATCAGAATTTCTCCACTTGCAATGGAATATTGGCATACCGTATTTTTTCTGTCTACAAAATCAAGAGCCATTCCCACGCAACTCTGAATGGTCTGGGTTTCGCTTTCCATCATGGCAATAAGCGCTGCAGGGCAGTCTGTCACCAGACATGCGGTTTCTGCAAAAATGTCTAACTGGGGATCTTTTTCAAGGTTTAAAAGATCAAAATACTCCAGTTTCTTCATTCTCCCTTCTTCATTCGCAGGAATTGGATACTTCTTCATATACTATATCAACAATTAGAGACTTTTCTTTTTTCGATTATTAAAAAATGATAATCAAGGCATTAAAGTTTATATTTTAAATATTTTTAAGTACTTTAAATTATTATTTTAATAAGTAAACCAAATTACGAAATTATTTCGTATTCTGTTACAGGAAATTTGATAATAAAGCTATATGTATGTTTATTTAAAATTAACCAGGAAAAGTTTTAAATAAATAAAGAAGGAATGTCTATTATGGAGATAAAAAGACTTTATCTGATAATAAGCTACTTAGTGTATGAAATTTGTTGTATAATACATCTTAAATGCGAATGTTTTGAGGGCTGGGCATTTGTTAAATCAAAAAAGTCCATTCCCGGAAAATTCGGAAATGGACTCACCACTTATCATCATCCAAATCACAACTAAACTATGAACAATGAAGCAATAGCCTGTGCATCGCTGCCACTTAAAATTTCATCATAAGCTGCAGAACCTGCCGCAGCACCAAATAGAGTTGCTGTGTTGTAGCCTGCCTGATTGGTATTGTCTTCTCCTGCATACACAGGATTGGTGGCTGAAGGCATACTTCCTCCGTTAGCAAGCTCAATCCACCCTTTGTTGGCTCTCATTCTTCTTACCTGTGAGGCATGTCTTGCTTCAACGGAATGAATCTGTAATGCTGCCTGAAGCACCACTTTGTTGGACATCACATTTCCTGCCTGTCCTTTATAAGCCCTTACTCCGGTATCTTCAAAGGCCTGAGCAAGGATAAGAAATTGATTATAATCTGTAAAAGGCATAAAGTTTCCGCCGGCTGTAAAATCAAAGGTTGGTTTATTGCCTGGGGTTGTTCCTAAAGAAGTCAGAGTACTTTTCAGGAAGCTTACATGGGCGGATTCATGTTTTGAAATCTGCATGAAAACAGTTCTGTCTCCATTAGGAATTAATCCTGGTGTTGACAATCCTATACTGTAGTACTCATTTTCCAGATATTCCAGTACCAATGCCAGTTGTAAAGCATCTGTGAGTGTACTTTTTAAAGCCATACCTGTTAATCCCGTTTTTGGAGTTTCTGCTTTGGCAGATGTAGCCATCATCGCTCCTAATCCAAGAGGTACAGCTGCTGTAGCTGCTTTTTTTCCGAATAAAGAAATATTCGTAATGGTTTCCAGTCTTGAAGCTTCTGTAGTGAAAAATTTATCATTAGAAAGCTTGTCCAGTAATCTAAGAATATTCATAATGTGAGTTTTTAAGGTGAATGATTAGTTGATTCCTCTTTCTTTCCAGGTAAAAGGTGTTTTGATAAATGCTCCGGCAGCCATTACAATATCTTTTGGCTCTTTGGCGAGATCAAGCCCATTGGCATCTATTACATCGTCTCCCGAAAAATCTGCAGATCCGGGATTGATTAAATTTCTAATAGCAGAGGCATGTCTGGCTTCCACAGAAACTATTTTACCGGCAATCACAAGATAGGCAGGATTGGAAATGTATTTTCCTGCTCCATTGTAAGCTGCAACACCGGTATCTTCTAACGCTTTTGCTGTAGCCAATACTGAATTTCGATCATTAAAATTCACATTCGGATACTGGAATTCAAGTTTAGGAAGCACGTGATCGGTAGCACCACTAATTGCAACTTTGAAGAAATCACGGTGAATCACCTCGTGATGATAGAGATCTGTAAAAACCTCTTTTTCAATACTGGAAATTCCCGTATAAAAATTGTTGACCACTTTGGTGTAAAAATCGGCTTCAAGCTGTTCTAAAGCATAGGCATAATTGAGTACGCCTACATCTCCTGTTCCAAGATCATACTTGGATTCTTCTATAATCTGGAAGTCATCATCGTCATTACATCCGATGATGGTAAGGCCTGCGATGGCTAATCCTACTCCACCTAATTTTAAAAAGTTTCTTCTGCTGGTATCAAGGGTAGCACCTTGATTAGAAACCTGAATTGGTTTTTTCATACTATTAATTTTTTTAGTGTTAGATATAAAAGAAAGAAAAACAGCATACTGAATATGCTGTTTGAAATCTTAGAATTTATTATGGCATCAATACCGTATCTATTACATGAATCACCCCGTTAGATTGGTTCACATCAGCAATCGTTACTTTGGCGCTGTTTCCTTTTGCGTCTTTTATGTAAAGATCTTTACCTTTTGTCCAGAATGTAAGGTTTTCACCCTGTACAGTTTTCATCATACTTTTTCCGTTCCCTGCTTTTACGGCTGCCCATATTTCTTTAGCACTGTATTTTCCCGGAAGAACATGATAAGTTAAGATAGAAGTAAGCATTGCTTTATTTTCAGGCTTTACAAGATTTTCTACTGTTCCTTTCGGAAGTTTTGCAAAGGCAGCGTCTGTAGGAGCCAATACCGTAAAAGGTCCTGCTCCCTGTAATGTTTCTACCAGACCGGCAGCTTTTACGGCAGCTACAAGGGTTTTATGATCCTTGGAGTTGACTGCATTTTCAATAATATTCTTGGAAGGATACATAGGAGCTCCTCCTACCATTACTGTTTTTTCTTTCATCGTTTGTGCAGTTACCTTCCCGCTGAATGCAAATGATAAAACTACCATTGCTAAAACTGTGATTCTTGAATGTGTGTTCATTACGTTGATTTTTAGTTAATTATATTGAATGTGTTTTTAAAATCATTTACGAGGCTGGTTTTGTTTTAGATTGAAAAAAAACAAAATAAATTATAACCATCTGATTTATAATGAATTATTTTTTTATGAAAAATAAAATCAACTCATGAAATACAATTTTAAAATTGAATATTTTTCAATAATTTTCAGAAAAACATGTACGAAATAAAAGATGTATTGGATTTTGTTGACTATGTCTTTTATTTTATTACATTTGAACAGAAAAATAAACGCTATTAAAACAACCTATTCTGAAGAGGAACTTATCGTTTTATTAAAAGAAAAAAACGAAAACGGTTTTCATTATCTGTATGACCACTATTCCGGTGCGTTGTACGGAATTATTCTTCGAATCGTTCAGTCTAAAGAATATACCGAAGAAATTATTCAGGATGTTTTTGTTAAAATATGGAACTCTATCCACCAGTATGATGCTTCTAAAGGGAGATTTTATACCTGGATGATTAATATTGCCCGGAATACAGCTATTGATTATTTAAAATCTAAAGCTTTCCAGAATGAACTTAAAAACCAATCACTTCCGGATTTCGTATATAATACTGAAGAGCTTTCAACTACCAATAATTCCTCCGATTATATCGGATTTAATAATGTGCTTGAAGGTTTGGAAGCAGACAAGCAGGAACTTATAAATCTTGCTTATTATCAGGGATATACCCAACATGAAATATCCGAAAAACTGAAGATACCGCTGGGAACGGTTAAAACGAAAATGCGGAATGCACTGATGAAATTAAAAGATTTGCTAAAAGATTATCAATAAATTGAACACTAAAGAATACATATCATCCGGAATTATAGAATCTTATATTCTTGGCCATGCTTCTCCTGAGGAAGCGGGGATTTTGGAGTGTGTGATGAAAAATAATGCTGAAGTAAAAGCAGCTTTTGAAGAAGCACAGAAAACTTTGGAACATCTTGCTACAGCTCAGGCTGTAACACCTCCAAGTGATTTGAAATCTAAGATTTGGAATAAAATTCAGCAGGAACAGATTGTTGAAGAAATAGCTCCTGTTCCTTCTACTGATATTTCCGAAGTAAAGAGACAGACAGAACATCATACAGACAGGAAAGATATTCAGAGAAATACACCTTGGAAGACCTATGCAGTAGCAGCTTCGGTATTGTTTCTGATAAGTGTTGGCGGAAATGTATTCTGGATGAATACCCAATCTGTCAATCAGGAGAAAATGGCATTAATGATAGCAGATAAGAAGAATCAGGATCAGGCTATGGAGAAAATGAATCTTAAGATTGATATGTTTTCCAATCCTGATATGCAGATGGTGATGCTGAAGGGTGTAGAAAAGCATACAGAAGCCAAAGCAATGGTTTTCTGGGACAAAAAAACAAAAGAAGTCTATCTGAATGCAGAAAAACTTCCTAAAGCCCCTGAAGGTATGCAATATCAGCTTTGGGCTATAGAAGATGGAAAACCTGTAAATGCAGGAATGTACACCGAAGATAAAGACAGCAGGATTGCTCTGGCCAGTATACCAGAAGCTCAGGCTTTTGCTATTACGCTTGAAAAAGAAGGCGGAAGCAGCGTTCCTACTATGGAAAATATGTTTGTAATGGGTGAAATTTAAGTTTCACCCATTTCATTTTGTTTAATTGGTTTTTCTGTAATTATAGATGGCGAGACCATTAAGTACCACTGCAAAACCTATCAGATAGTAGAATTCGGTTTGTACTTCATAAAATCTACTTCCTTTCAATACAATGAGTCTTACTACTTTAATAAAATGAGTTACGGGAGTAAGGTTAGACATTTTCCGAGCCCAGTCCGGCATACTTTCGGTATTCGTAAAAAAACCACTCATCAGCATAAATACCATCATAAAGAAATAGGCAATAAACATGGCTTGCAGCTGGGTATCTGCAAAGGTGGATATGAGCAGTCCCAACCCTAGTAAAGCAATAAGATAAATTGCGGCAAAAACATACAGGGTGAAAAGACTACCTTCCGGAAAAATGCCGTAAATGACATACATTACGACGAGTCCTATGGTAAAAACGATCATTCCTACAATCCAGAAAGGAATCAGCTTACCTAAGATAAACTGCCATTTTTTTATAGGAGTTACGTTAATTTGTTCAATCGTTCCTATTTCCTTCTCTTTTACGATATTTAAGGCAGTGATAAAACCTCCGATCAAAGTAAGAAGCAGTACTAATATACCCGGAACCATATAGTATTTATATTCTGCTCTTGGGTTATACCAGTTGGTCTCTTTAATAACAATTTTCGCAGGAGAGTTATCTGATTTTCGGGCTGATAATTTAACATTCACATCCAGACTATTGTTGAAATCATTGATCACAGAGAGCAAATAACTTCCTCCCAATGCTGATTTTGTTCCATTAATTGCATCTACAGAGAGATTCACCTTCTGGCTTCCTTCCCGAACAAGATTACGCTCAAATCCGGGTGGAATTTCCAAAACAAGGTCGGCATTTCCCTCTTCAATCATTTTTAATCCATTTTTATAGGAATCAGGATTTCCTGCCAGTTTAAAGTAACCGGAAGACATGATTTTGTGAAGTAATTTTTGAGAATAGCTGCTGTGGTCATGATCTACATAGGCAATATTGACGTTTTTCACTTCAAAATTAGCGGCCAGAGGCATGATGATCAGCTGTACTATAGGCATTACAAACATCATCGCAAGGATTGTTTTATCCCTGAATATCTGCCGAAATTCTTTTCTCAAAATGAATAGCATTATTCTCATGACAGGCGGATTTTAAATTTCTTCAGGGCAAGTGCCAGCAATCCTACCGACATGATCAGTAAAACCAACGTTTCTTTCCACACATATCTGAAATCAAGACCTTTCAGCATCACTGCTTTTACAATATCATAATAATATCTTGAAGGAAGGATTCTGGATATCACCTGAAAAACGACAGGCATATTTTCTACGGGAAACATAAATCCCGTTAATAATAAGGTAGGAAGCATCATTCCCATCATGGAGATCAACATAGCCGTCTGCTGGGAGTTAGTAACATTAGATATCAATAAACCTAATGAAAGACATGTGATAATGAATAAGATACTTTCTGCAAAGAGTAAAACAAGACTTCCGCGGATCTCTACATCTAATAAATAAACAGACAGAAGGAGAATAATGATAAAGTTAACAAGAGACAGGACAAGATAAGGAATTGCTTTTGCTACTAATACCATAACGGGTTTGAAAGGAGATACGAGTAATATTTCCATAGTTCCCATTTCTTTTTCGCGAACAACGGCTACGGATGTCAAAGCAGTACTTACAATCATAAAGATAAGGGCAATAACGCCAGGGATAAAATTAAGGGATCCGTTCTGCTCTTCATTATAAAGCTGTCTCATTTCGGGGATAATTTTATAGGAAGGTTTTATATCGGGATTGAGCTGCTGCTGGTAGTCTGCAATCATTGCATTGAGATAATTGGTAAGAATAGTGGCTGTGTTCGGATCTGAAGCATCGGCAATAATCCGTATCTGCGCTCCGTCTGAGGTATAAAGATCTGATCCGAAATTCGCAGGAAATATTACAGCGCATTTTATCTTCCCTTCCCTGAATTTCTTCTCAATATCCGGATAATTTAGAGAAGATTCCTGCATCTGGAAATAGGAACTTGATTTTATCTTTGAAATCACCTGCCCAGACTGAACATCATGGGCATTATCCAAAACCGTAATCCCGATATTTTTAACCTCACTGCTCAAAGCATACCCAAAAAGGATGATCTGAACAACAGGCATACCGAAAAGAATCAGCAGCGTTCTCCGGTCTCTGAATACATGATAGAATTCTTTTCTGATAAATACGAATAACTGTTTCATTTTTACTCTTTTTTGAACAATTTCCTATCTGTTGAGATTTTTATTTTTAATCGCCTGATCTTTTGGCTCCTCTTGCCAGTTCATAAAATACATCATCCATAGAATGGGTATTGAACTTCTTTTTAAGATTGGAAGGTGTATCCATGGCTTCTACCCTTCCATCTACCATCACAGAGATCCGGTTGCAGTATTCTGCTTCATCCATATAGTGTGTGGTTACAAACACGGTAATTCCATCTGCAGCGGCCTGATAGATCATATCCCAGAACTGTCTTCGGGTAATAGGATCTACACCTCCGGTCGGCTCATCAAGAAATACAATTTTAGGTTTATGAAAAACAGCCACCGAGAATGCCAGTTTTTGTTTCCAGCCTAATGGCAGGGCTCCTACCAGTTTTTTTGCTTCGTTTTCTAAACCTAATGTAGTCATAAGTTCTGCACTTCTTGTCTTTATATCCTTGCGGGAAACACCATATACACCGCCATAAAACTCAATATTCTCCAGAATGGTAAGGTTATCATAGAGCGAGAATTTCTGGCTCATATAGCCAATATTTTTTTTGATCTGTTCCTGTTGTTTGTATACATTGAATCCTGCTACTGATGCTGTTCCTGAAGTAGGATAAGATAATCCGCACAGAATCCGCATGGCGGTAGTTTTTCCGGCTCCGTTAGCTCCCAGGAAACCGAATATCTCGCCTTGATCCACATCAAAAGAAATAGCATCCACAGCTTTAAAGTCTCCAAACTGTTTGGTGAGGTCTCTACAGATTATTGCTTTATTTTCCATGATTTACTTCTTTTTGTTCCCGTATCAGCCGGATAAAACTGTCTTCAATGGTTGGTGTTATTTTCATCACTTCCAGACTTTCCGGATGATATCTTTCGGCTATCTCTATTACAGATTGCATATCTCCATCTTCGTTTAATGTAAGGTGCAGATATTCTCCAAAAGCATAGCAGCTTTCAATATCTTTGTCAGTACGGAGAGCTTCCAGCAATGGATAAATATTTTTACTTTTAGCAGCAAAAAGTGGTTTGGGAAAATTGTTTACAATGTTTTCAGGTTGATCTACAGACATTATTTTTCCATTTTGTATCAGTGCAATCCGGTCACAAAGTTTTGCTTCATCCATATAAGGGGTGGATACCAGAATGGTGATATTCTGCTCTCTCAGTTTAGCCAGCATATCCCAGAATTCCTTTCTGGAAACAACATCTACTCCGGTGGTAGGCTCATCAAGAAATAAGACTTCCGGCTTATGGATCAGAGCACAGCACAATGCGAGTTTTTGTTTCATTCCCCCGGAGAGTTTGCCTGCCCGCCGGTTACCGAATGGTTTGATTTGTTCATAAATATCTTTAATCAGATCATAATTTTCTTCAATTGTAGTTTCAAAAATGGCGGCAAAGAAATTCAGATTTTCATTAACGGTAAGATCCTGATAAAGAGAAAATTTTCCGGGCATATACCCTACTTTATTTCTGATGGTCTGATATTCCTTTACCACATCATGGCCTTCCACTTCTGCCGTTCCGCTGTCTGCCAGTAAAAGAGTGGTCAGGATCCGGAATAGAGAGGTTTTTCCGGCTCCATCAGGACCGATAAGGCTAAAAAGCTCTCCTTTCTTTACATCAAAAGAAATGTCATCTACTGCTTTTACGCCATTGTAGGTTTTGATTATGTTTTTTACGGTAATGGAAAACATTTTCTGATGATCGTATTTAATTTTTAAAATAGTGTTTCTCCGTACATTCCTATCTTCAGGTAGCCATCATTTTTCACCCGTATTTTGATCGCATAGACAAGATTGGCTCTTTCGTCTTTGGTTTGGATGGTTTTTGGAGAAAATTCCGATTTGTCTGAAATCCATGTAATGATTCCAGGATATTCTTTAAATCCTTTTTCTCCCTGATCGATTCTTACTTTTACTTTCTGGCCAAGTTTTACCTGTGGCAATTGCGTTCCGGTAATATAGGCTCTGAGATCCAGAGTACTGATATCTGCTATTTTATACAGAGGTTTTCCAATTGTCTGCATTTCACCTTTCAGCGCATAGTTAACCAATACTATCCCATTGATGGGATTGATAATTGTTCCTTTATTAATCTGTTCCTGAAATTGTGCTGCTGTTTTTTCCAGGGGAGCTTTTTCACTTAAAATGCTTCTGTTTTGAGTGCTGTTGTTGGAATTATTGACGGAAAGCTGCTGTCGGGTAACGGAAATCTGCTTTTTGAGCTGTACAATGGCTGCATCAATATCGTCTAATTGCTTTCGGGTTGCAGCATCTGCTTTTACCAGATTGGCGGTACGGGTACGTTCATGAATCTGATGATCCAGCTGTGCTTCCTGTACTGCAAGTTGTTTTTTCACCAACAAATCCTGTTCATTGGTATTGCTTGTTTTTTGCTGTAAGGCTTGAATGCTGGCTTCTGCCTGTGCTTTTTGAAGTTGGACTATGGTAACGTCAATACGGCCCACCTGAGCTCCTGCTTTAAGCGTGGCTCCTTCCTGTATGGAATAGGAAATTAATTCTCCGTTTTGCTGGGCAGAAACAATAACTTCATCTGCTTCAAAGTTTCCTGAAGCATCAAAATCGTCTTTGGATTTACATGCACTTAACAGAGTAAAAGCACTGAGTATGATGATCATTTTTTTCATAGGATTCAAGGATTATTAATTTCCGGAAATAAATTTCTGATTGTATCTGGCCTGTAACAACTGAATCTGATGAAGAATCATTGTCTGATTAGCCAGGTGTTCTGTATTGAGCTTCTGAATATATTCATGGGTAGTAATCACACCATTTGCCAGCTGGGCTTCTGCTGATCTGGTGACGGATTGTCTAAGGCCGATTACGGTTTTATCCTGCTCCAACAGGTTATTGTATTTTTTAATGTTTTCTTCCTGCTGCGCCATGTCCATTTTGGTATTGAGTAAAAATGTTTCTTTGTCTGTATCGGTTGTTTTTCTGTTCAGCTCCAGAATTTGTTTTTTATTGGAAGAAGTATATAAACTTTCCAGAGACCAGCTGAATCTTACTCCTGTAATAAACCATGGTCCGAATTTATTTTCAATAATATTAAGAGTTGGTCTTCCATATGCTCCCTGAAAAAAAGCACTAACCTTAGGCATAAGATCAGATTTGAGCTGTTCTTCCTGTAATGTGTAAACTGATTTTTGAAGATCAAAACCTTTCAGTTCAGGTCTGTTGATTTCCGGAGACAGAAGTTCAGGTTCCGGGGATTCCAATACTGAAGAATCGATAAGTTCTTTTCCAATAAAGATTCCAAGCATTTTCAGATAAGCGTTGCGACTGGATATATATTCTGTACTGGCCATCTCTGTATTCACTACTTCTGCCTTCAGTTCATCTACATTACTGCGGTAGGCTGTTCCATATTGCAGCGCTGCTTCTGCTTTCTGTACCTGTGTCTGCAGGTTTGCTTTTTTGATTTCATTTTGTTTGAGCTGAGCATTGGTTAAAAGAATAGAGAAAAATAAGGCATTGATTCTCTGTTTTAATGTATATAAGGAAACTTCTATATTCTGGGTCTGCAGTTCAGTATTGGCTTTTGTAAGTTCCTTCTGGTTGTGTATTATACCACCGTCATATAATAACTGATCTACCTCACCCTGAATTTTATATTGATCTTTACTCAATGATGGAAGTGATGCATTGATAGGAAGAGCACCTAAAGCGTCAGAAAAGCTGATGGTTTGGGATTGATAAGTTGCCTGACCGGTAAATGAAATTTTGGGCAGGTAACCTTTATTCGCATTCTCTATCGTGTAATCTGCGGTTTTTGCTATAATTCCCAGCTTTTTGATTGCAGGATAATTTTCTTTTGCAAGGTGGTAACATTCTTCAAGCGTTAATGGTACAGACTGAGCATTCAGTGAGGTAACAGCTGTTACACTTAGAAAAAGGGTAAGAAGAGGTATATGAAATTTTCTACACATAAGAATTGATTATTTAAAGTTAAAATCAATTTTGCATTTATTATTCATTGGATTTAATCATTTGATTAAATTCAGGGCAAAAAAATTACCCTATAGACATAGTGGCTTTTATCCACATAGGAATGAGCTTCTTACGTTCCAGCATCAGCTTTTCAAATTCTTTGTCATTCAATTTACTGCTTCCCAGTAACATGGGTTTGGCAATAAAAGGAAATACCGTAAGCCCGAGGATATTGATCAGAAAATGTAGAGGATTGGGCTCTTTAATGCTTCCGTTCTTTACGGCTTCCTGATGTTGTTTTAAAAATTCGGAGGTTTCTATTACCTCTTTCAGAGGAATTTTTTGTAAAAGCAGATTAGGATTATTGCGAAGTTCACTGATGATGAATGTCGGAATTTCCGGTTCTTTAATGATGAGATCAATATACTTTCCAACAACTTCTACTACTTTTTCATCAATGCTTGTCTTTTTATTGTTCAGTACAATCATTAAATTCTGAAAAAATCCAGCCATTGTTTCTATCATAATCATCTCAAAAAGCTTTGCTTTGCTTCTGAAATAATAGTTGAGTAAGGCTAGATTGATTCCCGCTTCTTCTGCGATATCCCGCGTTCTTGTGGCAGCAAATCCTTTTTTATAAAACACAGTACGGGCTGCTTCTTTGATTTTTTCTTCCGTACTGCTATCTATTTTTTTCATTCCTACTATTTTCTTTTACAAAGATATAAACAAAATTTATTATTTAATCAAATATTTTAATCATTTGATTAAATTTTACATAACGATATTTAAATTATTAATAAATAACATGTTGCATGTTTGATTATAAAGCGTTTCATATGTTTTGAGAACAGAATTTTTGAAAAATTTACTGTTTCATAACCCTATAAAAAAATCATAGAAGCAGAAGATTATTCTCTGTTTCTATGATTGATAAATATGATTTTGACGTATGATTTAATTTGTAACTACTCCGATTCTTGCTTTCAAAGGAATGTTGTAGGTATTCAGGCAAGGTGTCTGTCCATGGAAGTCAAAATCGATATTGACTTCAGGTCTGAAAATCAAACAATGGGTAGATCCACCAAAATGAAAGGTCCCTATAGGATCTCCTTTTTTAACGTGATCCCCTTCTTTTACCGTAATTTCACAGCTGGATACTTCAGCCATTCCAACAGCAACAAAGCACATCAATCCTATTTTATCATTATCCGACTGAATGAAAATCAAGGCACGTGCAGCCAGTTCAGTGATATATCCCTGAGAATCATTTGGGCCGGAAGGGTCATATCCTTCAATAGGAGCTTCGGCGTAATAGGTTCCCGGAACATTCTCAATGGCTACAATAGTGCCATCTACAGGACTGTTCCATCGATGATAGGTTTTAGCACAAAGAAATGCTTGATAAACAGTACTGTTATCACCAAATTTCTGAGCCAGTTCATGATGGTTCATAATATCCAGCAAAGAATAAGGTTGTCCTTTCATCCAGAATTTATCTTTCATCTGAGCATTGGTAACGCAATTATAAGGAGCCGATTCGCAGGCATTAACAATTACTGACGGATCTTTGTCTTCTTCACTTACTTCTCTCACTCCCGGATTGAATTGACGGGTAAAAAAATCGTCCCAGCTTTTGAATCCAAAATAAGGTTCATGAGGTTGGCATTGATAATTGTAAATGAAATTCTGCAAAGGATCTTCAGGATTATTCCCTTTTCCTCTTAATGGATCCATGGCGGCAATTGCTTCCAGGGCTTGTGGAGAAAACCAGCCTAAAGGATTGGTATAATCAGGTTGTGGCTGGTTTACAGGACCATTCACCAAAACATATTGTGATGCCGGAGATTCCAGAAAAGTTTTCCATTCTCCTAAAATAACGCTTAGTTTTTGGTTCACTTCGGGATGGAGAAATGTTAAATATCCTGCCTGTGTTCCCATTGCCCAGTCTACAATCGCATTAATGGGAAATCCTACAAGTCCTATATTATCTTCTATAACACTGTAGCAGGGCGCTTCCTGTAAAACCTGATTGATAATAAGGAGCATGGTTTCGAAGTTTTTTACAGGCTCATTATATCCTTGAGGGATCTCATCATACATGCTGGTAAAGCTCATATATAAAACAGGATCATTGTAAATAGCGTCTCTGAGATCAGCAACAGCAGGATTCATTGGGAGTCTGCTGTTTTGGGCCTGCTTTACTTTTTTTTCCAGCCAGGTATTCAGGAACTTTCTGTCGGAGGGCAGCCATTTCCCCACTCTGTATTTTACATGGTTCATAATAAGGTTTTTAAGGTTACTTTTTTTTAATCGATGATACTATAAAGTTACTTCAATTGACAGAATGCTACAATAGTATTTCTACTTAATGTGAAATAAGTAAAAATACTTACCGGGTAATTTTGGTGGAAGTTTGCTTTTTATGCACAAAAAACAAGGCGGACACAATCAATCCGCCTCGTATCTCCCAAATAATTAAATATGAAAAAATATGAATGTCTATACTAAACAGGCCTTCAGCATCAGATCATGAAGGTCTGTATTTTTAATAAACGGCTGTAAAAGCTCGTTTCCAGGGCCATAAGCGGCTACTTCCACATAATCTCCGGAATGATCCATGCTGATCCATCCTACAGAATTCCTGCTTTTCTGAATTTCTGAATATAATTTAAAAGGCAGTTTCTTATAATTATAAAGTCCTTCTTCTTTTTCAAGTCCGTTGTAAAAGCTTAGCAGATGTTTGGCTTCATCATCGTTCAGTGTAATTTTATTGCCTTCATAAATCCAGTCTTTGATGTCTTTTACCGAATAATCTTTCTGTATCTTGTTCAGGATATATTCATTGGTATATCGATAATCTGAAATACTGTTAAATTGCTTGGTGGCTTCTGCTCCATAAATCGTTCCCGGATTCGCATTTCCATGATCTGTTGTGATGATAACTAAAGTATTTCCGTCTTTTTCAGCAAAATCTATTACAGCCTTTACAGCTTCATCAAATGCCAGCTGATCATGTATCAGAGCTGCTACGTCATTGGCATGGGCAGACCAGTCTACTTTTCCGGCTTCTACCTGAAGTACAAAACCTTCTGGATGGTCTTTCATCTGATGGATCGCAGTACTAACCATTTCAGCAAGAGTCGGAGTATTTTTGTGCTCAGTAAGATGTGTTCTGTCAATAGTATAGGGCAATGCTCCTGTACTGAAGATTCCTAATAGTTTTTCCCCTTTTTTGATTTCTTTCAGATCGCTTTGTGTTTTCAGAATCCGGTATCCTTTTTTACTGTAAACAGAATAGAGGTCTTTTTTGTCTTCTCTTTTGGCAGGGTTGAAAAATTCGTCTCCGCCTCCTAACAATACATCGAATTCCAGCTCTGCATACATTTCTGCAATTTGAGGTTCAGCATTTCTTTTGGAAGAATTTATACAGAATCCGGCAGGAGTTGCATGAGTAATGGTTACCGTCGTCACACAACCGGCTTTCTTTCCTGCTTTTTTATACTTTTGCCATATAGGAAGATGCTTTTCTCCATTAGCCCCCATGTTTAAAACTCCGTTTTTCACTCGGATTCCTCCTCCAAATGCTGAACTGGTAGCAGCAGAATCTGTAACAATAGAACTCGCTGAGGCGGTGTCCATCAAAGCACGGGTTACCTTTTTATCATGATACAGATTAAGCCAGTTACTTCCTTTTCCTAAAATATTCCGTGAATACAAGTCTGCCATTGAAAGTGTTCCCAGGCTCATCCCGTCACTTACCATGAAGATGATATTCTTCGCTTTCCCTTTTCCGTGTTGCTCAGTGTTCTTCCCGAAGCTCCAGAGATCGGATGGTGATAAGGTCAATAACCCTGAAAGCAATGCAGATCCTTTTAGAAATTTTCTTCTGTCCATATTTTTTTTGAAATAATGCTGTAAGTTATCGTATTTAATTTTTTATCGCAACATTGTTGCATTAATTAAAAGTTAATTTTAAATATTCTTCGGAAACGGATCTTCAAAACTGTGATTTTTATCAAACAACTCCTTTTCCCTGTCATTAATAAGACAATGCTGAAGGTCTGATAATATTTGTTCTTTATCCAGATTCTGACCGATAAACACTAATTCATTAATTCTGTCCCCCCAGTTTTTATCCCATCTGCTTTCTATGAACTTTTGGTTTTCTACAAATGAAGAATACTGAACCCTGTGATTCATAGGCATACTACTCCACCAAACGCCTGCTTTTTCAAGCCTGAAAGAACCTCCTGCCTGGGAAAAATTCAATGCATCATTAGGTCTTGAGGCTAACCAGAATAATCCTTTAGCTCTGATGGCCCCTTGCGGATAATGGTGATTCAGATATTCCCACAATCTTATAGGATGGAAGGGTTTTTTATCTCTGAAAACCATTGAACTTATTCCGTATTCTTCCGTTTCCGGAGTGTGATGTTCTGATTGTAATTCTTTTTGCCAGCCTGCGGATGACTGTGCTTTATCAAAATCAAAAAGCTGTGTATTTAAAATCTTTTGAGGATCAATTTTTCCAAACTCTGCATGTAAAAGTGTTGCATCGGGATTCAGTTTTCTGATTGCTGCTTTTAAAAAGCCTAATGTTTCTGCGTCTATAAGATCTGTTTTGTTTAAAATAATCACGTTGGCAAATTCAATCTGGTCGGTCAAAAGATTGACAATAGTTCTGTAATCGCCCTCCATATCGGTAAGATCACGATCCAACAACATTTCATTAGAGCCGAAATCATTCATGAAATTGAAACAATCGACCACCGTTACCATTGTATCAACATAGCTGAAACGGGAAAGGTCTATTCCACTTTCCTCATCAATATAAGTAAAGGTTTGGGCAACAGGAATAGGTTCACTGATTCCCGTACTTTCGATAAGGAGATAATCAAAACGGTTTTCATTTGCCAAACGTTCTACTTCTACCATAAGATCTTCACGAAGTGTACAGCAGATGCATCCGTTACTCATTTCTACCAGTTTTTCTTCAGTTCTTGAAAGGGTATTTTGATTTTCAACAAGGCGTGCATCAATATTAATTTCGCTCATATCATTCACTATGACTGCTACTTTTAATCCTTGTTTATTGTGAAGAATATGATTCAATAGTGTCGTTTTTCCAGCTCCCAGAAAGCCGCTGAGTACCGTTACAGGAAGTTTTTTAACCATGCTCTTAATGTTTATGATTTTTAAAATTGATAATATGACCGGTAATTAATCCGACAGCTCCTGCATAAATCAGAGGAATATGGACTTCAAACAGGAAATCTGCCAGTATAGAAATGAAGATAAGGGCAAGAGATATCCAGAAAAGGAATTTTAACCATCGGTTTTCCATTTTCTTTGTTATTCTGAATACGACAACAGCTCCAATGCAAAGAAAAGCCAGGTCAATATAGGGATTGTGTGATATTCCCAGGGGAACAATCAGTAATAACGGAAAGACAATACAATGAATCAGGCATAAAACAGCAGCGGAGATTCCTACAGCATCAAGAATTTTTGATTTCATAATAGTATGGATTAATTTTCTTATCGTAACTTTGTTGCAAAAGTAGAGATAAAAAATTAAATAACGCAACATTGTTGCATTAAAATATGAAACAGGTCAGAAATACGCACGCCAAAACGGAAATTTTAAACCTTATCAATGGTTCAGATATAGCCCTTACCCACTCTGATATTCAGAAGAAACTGGGAGATCTGTGCAATAGAGTAACCATTTACAGGGTGCTGGAAAGGCTTGAAAATGAGGGCGCTATACACAAGATCGTCAATATTGATGGTGTAGTGAATTTTGCAAAGTGTAGTGGAAAATGTACACATGAACAGCATTTTCACAATCATGTTCATTTCAATTGTAAAGAATGTCATTCTGTGACGTGTATTGAAAACGCTATTCCGGAAATCAGTTTACCGGAACATTTTATCGCACAGGAATATAATTTTATCATCAGCGGGATATGCCCGAAATGTGCTGATGCTTAAAAAATAAAAAGGCAGAAAAGCGAATATGCTGATCTGCCTTTTGTTGTATTGAAATATAAATTCTGTTATAAAGAAGAAATATAGACTTCTATTTTGGTACCATCATAATTGAAGGTTCCGTCAGAATTCTTTTTACCCAATACCCATTTCATATCCACAGGTACTGTCCATGCTGATCCTAATGAAAATCCGTTGACAGATCTGATTTCATTTCCGTTTCCTGTGGTAATCGCTGAATGAAAAAATGTTTTATCAATAAGCCTGTAAAAACCAATGGCTTTTCCTGCAGGAATAGGTGTATATCCATCCCATTTTTCTCCAGCCGGATAATTGAATAACGTTAACCATTTCTGTCCTGCTGATTCTGCAAGCTGAGTAGGACTTATCCTGGCACCACGCATATACAATGCATAGGCCACCACATCATGACATACTCCACTGTTGTATTTCGAAATATTCTCTTCCCCTGAGAGAATGGAATGAGCAACGGGTGCCCTTTCAGATAGGGATAGCTGAGCCTTCCTGGCTCCTTCAGGTGTTATAAATGACATATTGTAATATTTTGTTTGGTATGGTAAAGATACGGCTTTAAAATTTAATCACTGTTGAAGGAAAATATGATGAGGTTTTTTAAGGAAATGTTTTAAGTTTTGGCTAAAGCCTTTTGATATGATGATTAATAAATTAGGTGGGCTAAAGCCCACCTCTATTGATATAAAAACTATCTGAAAATTAATAATTGTAAATATTCAATAGGAACGGGCTTTAGCCCGTTTTAATAAGATCACTAAATCCTATGGCTTCAGCCCAAATTTAAAAAATATAAGGTTTCGGCTAAAGCCTTTTGGTATGATGATTAATAAATTAGGTGGGCTAAAGCCCACCTCTATTGATATAAAAACTATCTGAAAATTAATAATTGTAAATATTCAATAGGAACGGGCTTTAGCCCGTTTTAATAAGATCACTAAATCCTATGGCTTCAGCCCAAATTTAAAAAATATAAGGTTTCGGCTAAAGCCTTTTGGTATGATGATTAATAAATTAGGCGGGCTAAAGCCCACCTCTATTGATATAAAAACTATCTGAAAATTAATAATTGTAAATATTCAATAGGAACGGGCTATTATCCTGAGCGTAGTCGAAGGGAGCCCGTTTTAACAATAAGCAAAAAATCCGATGGCTTTAGTCAAAACTTAATACTTGTAAAGTTTTGGCTGAAGCCTTTAATAAGGAAACAAAAAACAAGCGGGCTGAAGCCCGCTTCTATTGATAATATAATTAAAACTTCTAACAATAAAACATACATTCATAGCTGAAAAGTTTTCCTTCTTTGAATGTAAAAATAAAGACCCCTGCATCTCCATTCTGAATATAATATTCGTGGGGAGAAGCAATCCAGTGTGTTGAGAGCAAATCTCCAAAACGGGTAACAAAATCCCTTTCATTATAATTGAAATCCATGCGTTCATTTCCGAGAATTACAGCTTCATCGTTGTTAAAAGACATTTTGTAAATACTTCCGGAAATTTTTCCTTTATATTCTTCAAAGGCTACAATAATGTTAGGGTTTTTATAAAAATATTGAGGTTCCCAGCCACATTCAGGGGTATTGGGAATGTCTTTTACCTTCTGCATTTCCAACTGTTTCACCTGTGCCTCTGTAATTTTTCCATCAAAAAGTTGGGTTTCTTTCCATAGGAAATGCATATTCAAATCTTTCAGCTTTTTCTCATAGATTTCAGTTTGGGGTTTTTTCGCCAATTGATCTGCCAGAAGAAGTTCAAAATCGATATCTGTTTTTGGATTTTCTATCCCTGAATAAGATTCTTTCCAATAAAGTAATGCTTGTTTAAGATTTTTATCTTCCAGCCATGCTATTTCGCGTAATCTTCCAACCTGAGTCAGTTCTTTTTCCTTGTTCTTTCCTTTTGCAGCCAGATAATCTTTCAGAATTTTGTCGTAGGAAAGTTCTGTTCCCAGGTATTTCATCTGGATATATTCAGGATTTTCGTGGAAATGGTCGCCAATATATACCCATCCATCCTGATATAAAGGAACATAATCAATACAAATCAGTTCATTTAAAGCCGCTTTTCGTGTTGCTGTACTTTCTGTTGTTGGTCCCTTTCGTACACGTAATTCTGATCCCTGCACATAAAAATGAGGACATTGGTATCCCTCTTTTCCCCTATAGAAATACTGTAGGGGTTCACCTGCTGATTTTTTTCCACGCATAGACTTTTGGAGTGGCTGGCGGTCTATAAAACCAATATCACCATTGCTTACCTGTA
Organism: Chryseobacterium sp. KCF3-3; assembly: GCF_045865955.1. Lineage (NCBI taxonomy): Bacteria > Pseudomonadati > Bacteroidota > Flavobacteriia > Flavobacteriales > Weeksellaceae > Chryseobacterium > Chryseobacterium sp. KCF3-3. Next base: position 4,680,507 of record NZ_AP035792.1, on the reverse strand, counting down.
CTTTGTATTGTGTTTGGGTAGAATCCAGAACGTAAACTGGTGCTTCAGTAGAAAAAATTCCCAAAACATCCTTATTGTTTCCATTTTCACGATAAAGGTGACCCCATTCAGAGGTATAAAGCGGATGTACTCCGGCACTCTGAGCCTTCATATTGTAGAAGCAGCACTGAATGATTCCGGCTGCCAATAGTATCTTATTCAACATATTGTAATTTGTATCTGCGAAAGTTTCATGCCTTTTACAGAGGTGTTCATAATGGTTTTTATGGTTATTCATTCAAAAATAATGAAAAATGAGAGTTTATCCTAAAGTTATTGTTATTCAGAATGGGTATAAATTCCATCCTATTCATCTGTTTCCATTGGGTAGCGTAAATAAAAATACTATTTTTATCGCCCAAAAAAGTAAAGACTAAATATGCCGACTGATGCTTCTCTTAAGCTGATTCCTATGACTACTTTCGTGCTGGAGTATTATTCCCACGAAGGATATGCTGATCTTCAGATTTTGAATCTGATGAATAATTATGCCAATTTCTTAAAGAAGCGTCTGACTCTTGGAATGTTTGTTCCCATAGACCGTAAAGGAAATATCCTGAAAGAGCCTAAAAATTATACTGAGTGGAAATCTCTTGACCATAATGATGGAAAAAGAACCGATAATGTCGGTTTTGAAGAATATGCTGAATATCAAAAGGCTGAACAGAACTGTATGTTTGAAGGGTTCAAAGTAGACTACAATGGATATTCAAAAGTAAGAATCATCGCTTCTTATGATCCTTCTATTGAATTGTCTTTTAATAAAAATGATCTGATTCCTTCGGGATTCAATGATGTAGAATCACTGACTGTGTTTGATGATATCTTTTTAACTTCCAGTGCATTAAAAGCAATTGGAATAAAGAGATAAATAGTATTTCCGGTATATATTAAGCTATTACCTTATTATAGTATCTTTTTGAACTCAGAAGGAGACATTTCTTTGTACGCCTTGAATATTTTATTGAAGTGGCTGGCATCATTAAAGCCCAGTTTATCAGCAATTTCACTGATATTATAATGACTCTGTAGTAAAAGCTTTTCAGCAGTTTTTATTTTATGCTGGATAATATGCTGTTGGATGGAGAAACCCGTCTGTTTTTTGATGAGAATGCTGATATAGTTCGGAGACAGCATAAATTCTTTGGCAAGGTTTTCAATTTTCATTTTATCGGCATCCAACGCATTGACATTGATATAATATAAGATCTTCTCAATTCTGCTTACATTTTGAGTGATCCAGTTTTTTGCAGTCGCATTTTGCATCGTATTTCGGATCAGAATCGTAATAATACTGGAAAAGAGATCAGTCGTTATCTCTTTGTTATAGGTGTTTTTATGGCTGAATTCATACAGAAGAATCCGGGCAAGCTGTAACAGATGTACCCTATCAGTTTTACTCTTAATCACTGATTCATAAACGAAAGAATGATCTTCCATCAGGAGCTGTACCACTTTCTGAAGTTCATTCTTTTTATTAGACAGCAAATTTTCCCAGATATACTGTTCCGTAAATTTGATATAAATGAATTTCGTTTTGTTTTTAATCGAAAATTCATGGCCATCGCTCGGCCTTAGAAGAAAAATATCTCCTTTTTTGTATGGGAAAGTAATACTGTTAAGATGATGAAATCCTTTTCCACTTTCTATGATAATCAGCTCATAAAAGTTATGATTATGATACTCAACATCCCAGTTTTCTTTTTCAATACTGAAAACATTGAAAGAATTAAAATTTACAATTCGCTTCATAGAAGAATGGATTTTTACAAATTTACCATTAATTTTTACAATATCTACTGATGGATTATTGATCAAATTTGTACTATCAATACATTCAAAATGAAATATATAAAACAATCCGTATTGCTGCTTGCTTCCACCATTGCTTTGATGTCCTTTTCTGATCGTCATGATGGTGATAAAACTGATAAAAAACAACAGCATAAAACACAGGTTTCAACTAAAAAATACTGGCCCAACGGAGCTCAATTGGTTATTTCTGTTTCCATGCAGTTTGAAACCGGAGGGCAGCCGGAAGGTGCAGAAAGTCCGTTCAGCGGAACACCTCTGCCTAAAGGTCAACCCGATCTTCCGGCAGAAAGCTGGTATCGTTACGGTGGAAATGAAGGAATTTATCGTATGCTTGATCTATGGAAAAAATATAATATTAAAGTAACCTCTCATGTAGTGGGAACCGCTGCTGAAAGATATCCTGAAGTCGCCAAAGCTATTGCCAACGGTGGTCATGAAATTGCAGCCCATGGTATTGCCTGGGACAACCAATGGAATAAAAGTTATACTGATGAACTGAGTTTTGTAAAGGAAGGTGTAGATGTCGTTGAAAAGATTACAGGGCAGAAAGCTGTTGGTTATAATGCGAATTGGCTTAGACGAAGTCCAAATACCCTTAAAGTATTGCAGGATCTTGGTTTTCTGTATCATATTGATGACTTAAGCCATGATGAACCCTTTATTACTAAAGTAAAAGGGAAAAATTTTGTGGTCATTCCTTATACATTACGTAACAATGATATTGTTAATATTGAAGGAAAACATTGGAGTCCTGATCAGTTTTTAGCACAGCTGAAATTTGAATTTGACCGTCTTTATGAAGAAGGTGCATCTAAAAGAAGAATGATGAGTATCAGTTTTCATGACAGAATTGGTGGAACACCCGCAATGGTTCATGCCATGGAAGAGTTTATTAAATACACCAAAGAAAAACAGGGCGTAGTGTTTATGAGAAAAGATGATATTGCCAAAATGGTGATGAATGATCCTGATACCCCTATTGATAACAGTGAAGAAAAGTTTAATAAGTGATAAGTAAGGAAGCTGGAAGCAGGAAGCTATCGAAGTCTGTAAAGTAGTTTTATAACTTGTATAACTTCCATCTTCGCTCTTCCATCCTAAAAATACCTCTATGAATACAAAAACAGCTTATTTCTTACTTCGTGTATCTATGGGAATCAACCTTTTAGGACACGGATTGGTTCGTCTCGTAAAATTACAGGAATTTGCATCAGGAATGATGAAAGGTTTTGAAACCAGCTGGCTTCCGCAGCCGTTGGTGCATCTTTTTGGAGTTATACTCCCCTTTTTAGAATTTATCATCGGATTATTGCTGATGATAGGTTTTAAAACCCGTATTGCCACCATAGCCGGAGCTTCTCTGATTATCCTGTTGCTTTTTGGAAGCAGCACTGTCGAAAACTGGGAGGCAATGGGCATTCAGATGATTTACGCAGGTTTGTTCTACATTCTGATCAGCAGAATTGAGGATAATTTTCTGGCATTGGACAGGAAGTGATAAAGAACAACGAAAGAGATTAAGGTTGGGAAAGAAAAGGAAACGAAGAGAATAAGAATATCATTCAAATTTTGTTAGCTTTTATTTCCCGGCTTTTTACATGATCTGAGATTATGTTACAACTTCCATGGATTCTGCTACTCTATTTTTATATTTATGCCCGAATTTTGCATTAGAAATAAAAGCAATTGAAAGTAATTCGTTTATTTTCAATGTAGTAAAACAACTTTAAAATAGAAAATGATGCAAACCATATTAGGAGCCAATGGACAGATTGGCGAAGAGCTGGCAAGAGAACTGAAACGAAATTATACCTCGGATATCCGTATAGTCAGCCGAAATGCTAAAAAAGTAAATGATACTGACATTGTTTTTTCCGCAGATTTATCAGACAGAGAAAAGGCGATTGAAGCTGTGAAAGGAAGTGAAATTGCTTACTTTACCCTTGGACTTCCTATGGATACAGAGCTGTGGGAAAAGCAATTCGTGGTCATCATGAAAAACGTTATTGAAGCTTGTAAAATCAATGGTACCAAGCTCGTGTTTTTTGATAACACCTATATGTATCCTCAAAATAATAAGGTTTTAACGGAAGAAACCCAATTTGCTCCTGTAGGACGAAAAGGAATGATAAGAAAACAGATGACAGAAATGCTTTTAAAAGAAATGCAGGCAGGAACAATAGAAGCTGTCATTTGCAGGGCTCCTGAATTTTATGGTCCTGGAAAAACGCAGAGTATTACCAATAGTCTTATTTTAAATGCTATTAAAGAAGATAAAAAGCTGAAAGTTCCTTTAAGAGATGACCAATTAAGAAGCCTGATCTGGACTCCGGATGCAAGCCGTGCAACTGCTTTAATAGGAAATACTCCGGACGCTTATGGACAGACGTGGCATTTACCTATAGATGATCATAAACTGACTTATAAAGAATTCATTGCGTTGGCTTCTCAGATCTATGGAAAAGAGTTCAGGTATTCTGTTATTCCGAAACTGGCTTTTACCATAGGATCTTTATTCAACAAAAATGCAAAAGAATTACAGGAATTACTTCCAAGATACCAATATGATAATCTCTTTGATGATTCAAAATTCAGAAAAAGATTCCCAAAATTTCCGGTAACGACCTACAAACAGGGAATTGAACAGATCAGAAAAGAACAGCAAACGACAAAATAATCCCTTTAAAATAAGTAACTTAGAAACACCAATACCACAACCGGAGGACAAAACATTCCCCTCCTGTGGAGGGGTGGCGAAAATTCAAAGAATTTTTGACGGGGTGGTTAAAGATAAATTTAAATAAAGAAGGAAATGAAAGCTCCCGAAAAAGTAACATCCATCACTGCATTACACAAATTCCTGAACTTGAAAAGACCTTCCAACCCGTTGATCAGTGTATTTGATTTTAATGAAGTGAATATAGATCCGGAAACCATTCTGAGTGCCATAACCACAGATTTTTATGTGATTTCCATTAAAAAAGACTGTGCAGGAAGATGTAAATACGGGCAGCATTATTATGATTTTGAGGATGGAATCATGTATTTCATTGCTCCTCATCAGGTACTTCAGTTTGAAGATATTCTGCTTTCTGAAGTGAGAGGAAATGTACTCGTTATTCATCCTGATTTTCTGCAGGGATATCCGTTAGCTTCAGCTATAAAAAATTATGGCTATTTCTCCTATACAGCCAATGAAGCCCTTTATCTTTCTGAGAAAGAAGAAAAATCGGTAACAGATATCATAGACAATATCAACAGAGAAATTGAGGCCAATATGGATGGCTTTACTCAGGATTTGTTGGTGTCTAACATTGATTTATTGTTAAAATACTGTGACAGGTTCTACAACCGTCAGTTTTTAACCCGGAAAAAAGTGAATCACGATCTTTTGACCCAGCTTGAAATGTTGCTCAATGATTATTTTAAAAATGAAAAACTATTGATTAACGGGATTCCTACGGTACAATTCGTGGCAGCACAGATGAATATAAGCCCTAATTATCTGAGTGATATGCTGAGAGTTCATACAGGGCAGACCACGCAGCAGCATATTCAGAACAGAATGATTGAAAAGGCAAAAGAATTGCTTTCTACCACCACAATGTCGGTTTCTGAGATTGCTTATAATTTAGGATTTGAACATCCTCAGTCTTTTCACCGCTTATTTAAAAACCAGACCGCTGTTTCTCCTTTAGAATTCAGAAAATCTTTTAATTAAAGGGCTCATGATGAAAAATATCTTATTAATTGTAACAAACGTAGATCAATATGCCAGTGGCAAATTTAAAACAGGCTTATGGCTGAGCGAGCTTACTCATATTTATCATATGGCAAAGGAAAAAGGATGGCAAATTAGCATATCTTCTCCTAAAGGTGGAAATACTCCTATTGATCCGGAAAGTTTAAAACCGCTGGTACTTGACAATCTTTCAAAAGGCTATTATGAAAATCCGGAATTTATGAATGAATTGGCCCATACGAAGAGCCTTGATGAGATAAAGAATAATTCTTTCGACTGTATTTATCTTGCAGGAGGACATGCAACCATGTATGATTTTCCTGACAATACTACTTTACAGGAAATTCTCAGAGATCAGTATGAAAGTAATAAAATGGTGGCTGCAATCTGTCATGGCGTCGGAGGATTACTGAATGTAAGACTTTCCAATGGAGAGTATATGATTAAAGGTAAAAACATCACCGGATTTGACTGGTTTGAAGAAACATTAGCCAGAAGAAAAAACGAAGTTCCTTTTAATCTTGAAGCGGCCCTTAAAGAACGAAATGTACATTATAAAAAAGCATTTATTCCTATGACATCCAATGTGGTGGTTGATGGCAATTTGATCACAGGACAAAATCCCTTCAGTTCTAAAGAAATGGCCAAAACAATCATTCATGAGCTTGAGGAATAACGATGCATGTAAAAATCAGCTATGAATATTTTACTATATTTGTCTTCATTCTATGCAGTTTATGGGGAAAAGAAACGGATTATGGCAGTATATACAGGTATTTAATATATGTGTAATCTTACTCCATTTGATAATCCTAAAAACTGAAAATTCCCGTTTTTCTTCTATCAATACTAAACAGCATTACAGTCAGGAAGCGACTTCTCATAAAAAATGCAATAAGATTTATCTGGAAGAAAATAACAGAACGCCAATACCATGCAACAGTAATTATTGTTTCAGCTTCTCACCATGTTTTACAGCTTCTTTTTATTCTTTTACATTTGAAAAATTTATGGATCAGGAAATAAACAACCGTTATTTCTTGTATGACGATCCACCCTATTCTTCATTTTTTAATTCTATCTGGATACCTCCGAAAATATAATTCAGAACGTTTTATTTTACTGATTTCTGAAAATTATATAAGAAATCCAATTATCTAATCAAAATCACATGAGCAGCTGTTGTTCATGGTTTTATCATGTGAATCTAATCAATCAATGAATTAAAAAAATAATGAAAACAATACTATCAAACTTCGAAAAAAATACAGTCAATATCTACGTAATATGCAGAATACTCATTGGATTATTCTTTTTTATAGCAGGTTTCAACAAACTTTTCCATCCTATCTTTCAAGGGTATATGTTTAATACAATCAGTACAATTGGATTTCCGTTTCCACAGTTTACAGCCAATTTTACTGCTTTCTGTGAATGTATATTCGGATTATTTTTAATGCTGGGTTTCTGGACGAGAATAAGCTCCGTATTTTTAATTATTATTATACTTGTTGCCTTATTCACACATGATCTGAGTACTATTCCAAAGGAACTTATTCCTATAAAATCTGAAACCGGAGTTTATGAAATGGATCCTTTTACCTGGCTGAGCTATTTTCTTTATCTGCCTCAGACCTTGTATCTTCTGCTTTTGCTCCTCTTCCTGTTTCAGGGATGTTCAGGCTTTGGACTTGATACTTTCTTAAAAACAAAATCTGGAAATAATTAATTTCTTAAAACAGTTCTCTTTTTTGGGAGCTGTTTTTTTGTTGAATAATCGCAAGGGCACAAAGATTTTTTTAATTTTATGTGAAATTTTTAAGTCGCAAGAACATTCCAACTTCGTTCAATATGAGATTTTCAGAAAATGAAGTATTATTAATTTTTCTCGCAGATGATACAGATTATGCAGATTTTTTATTAAGATCTGCATAATCTGTAAAATCAGCGTGAGATAAAAAACGAAGTATGCTGTATTCAATTTTATCGGAGATAAAATCCTTGCGCCTTATAGCAGATCATTTTATGTAATTTTGCGCCTTTGCGTACCTAAAACATACAAAACCATATTGTTTAAAAAATTATTTAAAATAGAAGAACGCAAAGTTTTAATGGTTTCAGATTTTTACTAAAAATGAGTAATAATAGACTGTATCATTGATTTTCCCCTTTGATATCTCAAAATAAAGTAAAACATTAAAAGCTTTGCGTTCAAAAAAACACACTTTTTTCCGAAGGTTTATTATTATCGGTTTCTTATGATACAATTGATTTTGTTATGGTAACAAGGCTCATCAGGATTACCACGATTCCTACCACAACAAACATTTTCTTTGTGGGAAGCTTTGACGTTAGCATGGCAGAGAAAGGAGCGGTAAAAACACCACCCAGCAAAAGTCCCAACACAATATTCCAATGATGAATACCAATCGTGAAAATGAATGTAATGGCACTTGTGATGGTCAGTAGAAACTTGGCAACGGTAGAACTTCCTACTACATAACGGGGAATCCTTCCTTCTTTAATCAATGTTCCGGTAACCAATGGTCCCCAGCCGCCTCCTGCAAAGGAATCGATAAAACCTCCTGCCAATCCTAATATCCTTAGATTGGTTCTTCGTTTGGTTTTGCCTTGTCCTTGCTTTTTATCTTTAAATGCATTTCTTAAGATATTAATCCCAAGATACAGTGTGTAGCAGGCAATAATTGGCTTTACAATGTGAGCATAATGTTCGCCATAATGAGACAAAGTTAAAGCACCGATAATAGAACCTACGATAGCCAATGGGAATAAAACCCATACCATTTTTTTATTGACATTTCCCAGTTTATAATGGCTGAAACTTCCTGCTGCAGTGGTAAATGACTCCGCAGAATGAATACTTGCGCTTACAACGGGAGGCGGAACATTCAACAGTAAAAGAATGGTGGTACATATTACGCCATATCCCATTCCCATGGATCCGGCAACAATCTCTGCCATAAATCCGGCAAACAGCATCCAGTAAAAAATATGACCATCTTTATTCAGAAAATACTGAATATCTTCGGAAAGATTGAACTGGTAGACCACAAGTCCAAACAGTCCGAAAAGAAGTAAAACTCCTATGATGGCCAGGTAAATATTGGCTTTTCTCTGAGCTGTTTTGGTTATATTGATCAGTTTTTCAATTTCCATGTCTGGTTTTGCAGCAACTTTTCCGTCTGACAGATATTCCGTAGTAATTTTATTGAGTTCTTTTACCTTATAATTGAAATCTCCTGTCAGTTGATTTCGGATATGCTGCATATTATCCAATACATGATCCATTTCATCAGGAATAACTTCAGTAAAGGTTTCTCTTAATCTTTTAGCAATGGTTGGAGATTTACCGTTGGTGGAAATAGCAATTTTGAGACTTCCTTTTTTGACAATGGAACCTAAATAAAAATCACATAGATCAGGCTTGTCAGCAATATTGACCAGTACATTTTTTTTCTGCGCTTTTTCCCTGATCTCTCCTGCCAGTTCAATATCATTTACCGCAATAATGGCCAGATCAGTATCATTAAAATCATGATCATCATAGGCTCTTTCGTGCAGTATTATATTGGAAAACTGGTTTTGTAATGTTCTTACCTCAGGAATGATTTCTTTGGCTACCAGTTTGATAGATGTTTCCGGTGAATTGCCCAGTACAGATTCCAGTTTTTCCAGAGCTACCTTGCCACCACCGATGATCAGTAGTGAAAGGTTTTCAAGTTTTAAAAATATGGGGTATAATGAATTGCTCATCCTGATTACAGTTTTAAATCATAAGTAAATGCCAGATAATACAGTCCTCCGATTTCAGGACCTGCCGCATATTGGAAATAACGGCGGTTCAGCAGATTGGTTGCTCCAATTTTAATATTCGCACGGATTTCAGGCAGCTTCCATGTTGCTTGCGCATCAATGGTGTAATAAGCAGGAATTTGGCCTGAGGCTAAAGGACTTTCCCACATAAAACCGCTCTGCCATCTTGCCACAAGGGTAAATCCTATATTTTTAACAATCTCTCTGTTTCCTACACTTACATTCACCATCCATTTCGGCGTATTGAAAGCTGTGATAAACAGATCTGAATTATTATTGGATGCAAGATCATTATAAGAAACATTGGTATTCACATTATAATTTCCTGTGATATTATAACGAATTCCTAAAGACGTCCCATAGCTTTTATACGTATTGTTGCTGTTGGTATAAACTCTATATCGGTCCTGTTTGCTTCGGTCCAGCATGGCAAGAACAGCAGCATTGCTTCCTACCTGACTGTTTTTTGGGACAGCTACTTCTACCTGTCCAAGAAACCCTTCGTAAATGTTATAATAAAAATCCCAGTCCAGCACAAGCTTATTATTGAAAAAAGTAGACTTATACCCTACTTCAAATGAATTGATTTTTTCCGGCTGTAATTTTTGCAGATTGGCTACGGTTAAAAGTTGTTTGTTATCCTGAGCCGCCTGACCCTGGGTTTTTCCGGCATCTACATCTGCATTTACTGCTGAGGTGAATTTATCAATGGAAGCCAATGTGTAAGAATTTTCCAGATAGCCCAATCCATCATTCACTTTTGAAAGTCCGCCTACTCTTCTTACATTTCCGTTGTTCACAAAAGAAAGGGCTTCAAATAATGATGGAAAACGATATCCGTTCTGGAAAGAAGCTCTGAAATTATGTTCTTTCACCGGAGAATAGACAACACTTATCCTTGGATTCAATTTGGCTTCAAATTCAGGGTTTCTGTCGATACGTAATGCGGCATTGATTTTTAATTTATCATCAAAGAAAAGCTTGGTAATCTGTGCAAATGCGCCATATTTCTGATAAATAACATCTTTTCCAAAAGTACCGTTGGCTAAAGGAATATTTCTTTCATTGACAGGACGGTTGAAATCAACAAAATTGTTTCCATCCGGAGTAATGCTGTACAAACGGTAATCTACACCCGCAAGAAGATTGAATATCTTCACAAACCTGCTGAAATCATAGGTAAGTTCACCCTGATAAAAGCGGGATTTCTGTTCAAGCTTGGCACCTCCCGTTGCCGGAGCTCCTGCTACTCCTCCATTGGCTGAATCCCAATTATTGATTCCGATGATGGTATTTTTTAACTGTTCAAAGGCTGCCGTTCCCGGTACAACTCTGTTTTTATCTGCTTGCTGCCGGGCCAGGATAAATGCTTCATTGAGATTAACCCCTGAATTAAGACTATTCTGAAGAGTCGTTTGAAATATGTTTTTCCAGTTGGTATTGGAAAGATTGGTCAGATCAAGATTGTCTGCCAAAGGTTTCAGATTATAAGAATCTCCTGTATTTTCTATAGAGACGTAAGCTCTGAAGGTCAGTTCTTTTCCTGTGAGTTCTATTTTATGGTTCTGAACGGTAGCATTCTGCAAACGGATTTTATTTCCTCTCTGGAAAGTTCCGTCCAGTAAGCCATAGCGATAAACATATGATGTTCTCCACTGATCTCCAAAACGGTAGTACAATCCTGCATCGAACTTGATATTTTTCACATCCGGACTCACAAGATCTTTTTCCAGATATCCTGTCCTTGAAACATTGAATGTGGTTGGTTTTCCATTATAATCTACTTTTACGGCTACACGGTTGTTTCTTTCATCGCCATATTTATTCCAAAGGTCTTCTGCCGGATTATTAGCCAGCGCAAAATTAGGATTGGCGGTGACCAATGATCCCGGATTCTGATCGGTCAGATTGTTCGAAATCCAGTCGGTTCCACTGAAATAAGAGGCATTGACTTTTACAGCAAAGTTTTTATTGATCACCTTTGCAAAACGGATGGCACTTTCTCCTAATGAACTTATTTTATGGTTAACATTGTCTACATGATTCACTCCACCACGGAAATAAACACTTATTCCTTCAGAGGTAAACGGATCTTTGGTCTGTAAACTTGCCAGTCCGTTGATGGCATTCATTCCATACAATGCAGAAGCTGCTCCCGGCGTAACTTCCATAGACTGAATATCCAGCTCTGTAGGTCCTATAGCATTTCCCAGTGGTACTCCCAACGTTGCCGACTGTACATCTACCCCGTCTACCAACTGCATGAAACGGAAATTATTAGGAGAATTGAAACCTCTTGAATTAGGAATTTTCAACGTAAGACTGGATGTTAAAAGCTGTAGCCCTTTTACATTTTCCAAAGTTTCATAGAACGAAGCTGCGGGACTTTCCCTGATGGTTTTGATATCAATTTTCTCAATGGCAATCGGAGATCTTAATATTTTTTCCGGAACTCTGGATGCGGAAATCACGACATCATCAATGATGGTATTTTGTGGATTAAGACCTATCGTTATTTTATTGGAGGGAGAAAGAATTTCAACAGTTTGTCCTGTAAATCCATCTTTCTGAATAACCACTCTGAATGGAATGGTGACTCTTGTTCTGATTTTGAAGTTACCCAACTGATCCGTGAATGCGTTATCCTGTGTATTTTCGATCTGTACTTTTACGGAGTCAAGACCTTTTCGTGTATCTGTATTTTTGATACTTCCGCTAAGCTCTATAAGCTGCTGCTGTGCTTCTGCGAAATTAAAGAATAGAAATGTGAATGCAATAATACCTGCTTTTGGTAGAAAATTTCCCTGTTTTTTGTTTTTCATTTTTGCTTCATTTTTTAGATTGAGAATGAAGCTGTCTGAAATTTTTATTTCTATGATGAAAGTCTTCTATATTGGTTAATATTACAATTGAAGGGCTTAGAATTCCCCTCTTTTGGAGGGGTGGCGAAAATTCAAAGAATTTTTGACGGGGTGGTTTAAGCCATTCATATTATTGCTGAGATTGCTTCACCTTCGGTTCGCAATGACAGTTTGTTAGACTTCCATGATTCAAAAACTTCAAACAGCTTTGTTTGTATTGTTATTTGAGAATCAACAACACATACACATTCGTCCGCCTAAATGAAGAGGTTTAGTTTTTTTGTTTTTTTTCAGATCATAATGAAAATTAGCCATATAATTAATTTAAGGTATGTAAGTAACGGTATGAAAAATCACCAAATGTTTCTTCTGCAAGTCTTTTCTGTACATAAATTCCGAAAAGTTCATCCAGAGTGGCCAGAATTTCTTCTTCACCAATATTTTCTTTAAATTTTGTATTCAGTCGCATTCCTAAGCGGTCTCCTCCGATGTGGAGATTATATTTCCCATAAGCTGTACCTACAAATCCGATTTCAGCATTGGGAGACCTTCCGCAGCCATTAGGACAGCCGGTCATACGGATGGTAATATCTTCTTCCAGCAGACCATATTTTTCAAGGATAGGTTCTATTTTCGTGACCAGAGAAGGCAGATAACGCTGTGCCTCCGCTAATGCCAGTGAACAGGTATTCAGGGCAACACACGCAACAGAGTTTTTACGTAAGGCACTTGCTCCATCGGTATATTTTGAAATTCCGTGTTCTTTTAAAATGTGTTCAATTTCAGGCTTATCTTTTTCATCAATATCGGCCAGAATAAGGTTCTGATTACAGGTAAAACGGAAATTAGCTTTACCAGTCTGTGCTATTTTTAATAACCCTGATTTTAAAGGATATTCCGCTGTGTTAAGAATTCTCCCATGCTCTACAAATACGGTATAAAACCATTTTCCTTCATGATTCTGAATCCAGCCGTAACGGTCTTTTCTTTGTTCAAATTTGAATTCTCTTGCCGGTTCAAAGCTGAATCCTGTTCTCTTTTCTACTTCAGTCCTGTACTGATCGATACCCAATTTATCAATCGTATATTTTAATCTTGATAATTTTCGGTCGCTTCTGTTTCCGAAATCCCTTTGTACTGTGATGATTTCGTAGACTGCTTTCAATACTTTTTCTTCGGTATCTACAAATCCAAGGATGGATGCAAGACGTGCATAGGTAGCTTCATTTCCGTGGGTCGCTCCTAATCCTCCTCCTGCAGCAATATTGTAGCCTACAATTTTATCATTTTCGATAATCGCAATTAAGGCGATATCATTGATGAATACATCCACATCATTATTAGGCGGAACAGCAATTCCTATTTTAAGTTTTCTCGGAAGATATCTGTCCTGATATAAAGGATCTTCCTCTGCTTTACGGTCTACCAGAAGTTCATCATCAATCCAGATATCATAATAAGATTGGGTTTTTGGAAGACACATTTCACTGATTTTTCCTGCCAGTTCATAAGCTTCCTTGTGCAAAGGTGATTCAGAAGGATTAGCAGTACAGGTTACATTTCTGTTGACATCTCCACAAGCCGCAATCGAATCCAGATGCTGCAGATTGAAGCTCTGAATGGTAGGTCTTAAATGAGATTTTAAGATCCCATGCAGTTGAATGGTTTGTCTTGTGGTTACTTTTATCGTTCCTGTAGAATGATCTTCAGCAGTTTCATTCAATCCTACCCATTGTTGAGGAGTTAAAAAACCTCCTGGAAGTCTTAAGCGGATCATATAAGAATACAGCCATTCCAGTTTTTTGGAGACACGTTCTTCTCTTCTGTCTCTGTCGTCCTGTTGGTACATTCCGTGGAATTTGATGACAGTCTGATCATCTTCTCTGATGGCTCCGGTGAAGTTGTCTGCAAGGCTTTCCTTTAAAGTTCCTCTGAGTCCGTTACTGCCGGTTTTAATTTTTTCTACCGGTGAAAGGTTCTCTTTATTGTTGTTCATAATTGTTTCCTTTAATTTTTTACGGATACTTCTTTTTTAATACACATCTTTCGCATATCTGCCGCTCAGTTCCATTTCTTCGAGGTAAACAACAGCGTCTTCTTTGCTGCGTTTTCCTTCATTCTGGATGATGCTGAGAAGCGTTTGTTCTACATCGTAGGCCATGGGTTCTTTCGCTCCGCATACATACACAGAAGCACCACCTTCCAGCCAGTAAAATACTTCCTGAGCATTTTGTTCTAATCTGTGCTGAACATATACTTTTTCATCTGTATCTCTTGAAAAGGCAAGGTCTAAATGCGTCAGGCTGCCTGTTTTAAGAAAATCCTGAAGTTCTGCCTGATAAAGGAAGTCTGATACAAAATTTCTGTCTCCGAAAAATAGCCAGTTTCTCCCTTCTGCTCCTGTAGCATCACGCTCCCAAAGGAATGATCTGAAAGGTGCAATACCCGTTCCCGGACCAATCATGATGATATCTTTATCGGCTTCCGGCAGTTTGAAATGTCCTGCATCCTGAATATAAAATTCAACGTCTTCACCTTCTTTGAATTCGCTCAGAAAACCACTGCATAATCCGTTATGTTTCTGGTGGTCAATAAAGAACTCCGATTTGGCAACGGTAATATGAATTTCCGTATCACCATGAGCTTCCACAGAGGAAGAGATGGAATACAAACGAGGTGACTGAGCGGTTAATATCTGAATGATTTCTTCAAACTCATCTGCATTTTTTACCGGATAAATTCTAAGCAGATCAAGAAGGCTTAATCTGACTTCAGGAATGGAGTGTCCCGTTATTTTTGCATATTGAGCAACCACAGATTTAAGCAGATAACTGATATTAAGATGCTTGGACAAAAGTTCTTCTACAGAATCCGTAATTTTTGTTGTTTCAACTTGTTTCTGAGGATCAATTCCCGTGAGAGTAATGATTTCGTATACTACTTCTTTCGAATTGAACGGAATCACTCCCAAAGCAGCACCTGGTTGATAGGCAAGGCTTTCTTCGGTTTCAATTTCGATATGATAAGTTTCTTTTTCAGACGTAATATCATTCAGATTGATGATGGCGGAAACTTTTCCCTGAAATTTCTTTCTTCCACTAGAAGCTTTTGGAGCTGAAACATTTTTTGTACTCTGACCAGCATTTTTATTAACGGTTTCAAATACATGTTCTATCCAGTGGGAAGCTTCCTGTTCGTAATCAATATCACATTTTTTTAATGGAATAATACGCTGAGCACCTAATATTTCAAAACGTGAATCTACATCTTCACCGGTTTGGCAGAACAGAGGATAACTGCTGTCTCCCAACGCCAGAACTCCATATTTTAGTCCGCTGAGATTGATTTCATTTTCATAAATATAATCGTAGAACTTTTTGGCCAAAGCTGGAGGCTCACCTTCTCCCTGAGTGCTGATGACTACAAAAAAGAATTCTTCTTTCGCCAAATCTTTAGGCTTGTATTGGGAAATGTCTGCCAGTTTTACCTGAAGTCCTTTTTTCTTAACAATAGTTGCCAGAGCAGTAGCCAGTTTTTTACTGTTTCCGGTTTCTGTGCCATAAGCCAGTGTTATTTTCTTTACAGCATTCTGTATAATACTATTCGTTTCCTGTGGTGGCAGAACAGCTGTCAGTGATGATCCTCCGGCGATACCTGCAAGATATCCGCTTGCCCAGATGGCTTCGTCTCTGGAGAGGTCTCCCGAGATTTGTTTTAATACGTTTAATTTAGTTTCAGACAGCATATTCAAAGAAATTTTGAGTGGTAGGGATGAGACTTCCGTTTTCCACTGATTTAAAATAAAGACCTTCCTGCTCGGCATTTTCAAGCCATGAAAACTCTTCGTGGAGATTCACAATTTTACCCACTACCACCAATGAAGGTGAAGCAAAGTTTTTGTCCCCGAATTTTTCATTAAAATCATCAAATGATGATGTGTACACTTTTTGGAAAGGAGTCGTAGCCTGTTCAATGACTGCAATTTTTTTATCACCAGAAATCTGAAGTGCTTTCAGTTTTTCCACAAGAGGAGTAAGATTTCCTTTAGACATGTAGAAAACAAGAGTATCATTGGTTGAAGCAAGCTCTTTCCAGTATTCTTCGCTCACGATTTCCGATTTATAGTATGTCAGAAAACGGACGGATGTAGAATATCCTCTGGCAGTTAAAGGCATTCCCGCAAATGCTGCAGCTCCTAAAGCGGCTGTAATTCCCGGAATGATTTCGTAAGAAATATGATGTTGTTTTAAAGCCTGCAGCTCATCCAGAATATTAGAGAAAATAGAAACATCTCCTCCTTTCAATCTTACAATAGTTTTATTCTGAAGGGCATATTCCACCATCAAAGTATTGATATGAGACTGAGGAGTAGATGCATTTTTACTGCATTCTTTGCCTACATAGATGATTTCTGTGTTTTCATTGACGTAGGTTTCCAGAATTTCCGGACTTACAAGGCGGTCACATAAAATGACGTCTGCTTCTGCGATAGCTTTTACTGCTTTTACAGTGATCAGTTCAGGGTTGCCGGGCCCTGCACCGATAAGGAAGACCTTTGGTGATTTTATATTTGTTTTCATTGAAGTAGGTGTTAATTAAGGATTTAGAAGAGTCCTTCTACAGAGAGATACCTTTCTCCGGTATCGTAGTTGATGGTAAGAATTTTAGCGTTAGGTTGTATTTCCGGTAAATGTTTGGCGATGGCTGCTAAAGCGGCTCCTGTGGAAACTCCTACAAAAAGGCCTTCTTTTTTAGCGGCATTAAGGGCATATTCATAAGCTTCTTCCTTGCCTACGGTGATTACTCCGTCTAAAAGGGTAATATCCAGAATGGAAGGTACAAAGCCTGCTCCTAATCCCTGTAACGGGTGTGGTGCCGGGCTTCCTCCGCTTAGTACGGGAGATAATTCCGGCTCTACGGCAATTACTTTTACGTTAGGATATTTTTCTTTTACTGTTTTTGCGATTCCGGTGATGTGTCCTCCGGTTCCTACTCCTGTAATGATATAATCAAGTCCATCCGGGAAGTCTTTTAAGATTTCCTGAGCGGTGGTTTCTACGTGTACTTTTACATTGGCAGGATTGTCAAACTGTCTTGGAATCCATGAATTTGGAGTTTCTTCAGCCAGTTCATTAGCTTTTTCAATAGCCCCTTTCATACCTTTTTCTCTTGGAGTAAGCACGAATTCTGCTCCGTAAGCTTCCATGATTTTACGGCGTTCTATACTCATGCTTTCCGGCATGACAAGAATAAGTTTATATCCTTTTACAGCAGCTACCAAAGCAAGTCCTATTCCTGTATTTCCACTGGTAGGTTCTATAATGATGCTGTCTTTATTTAATAATCCTTTGGCTTCTGCATCTTCAATCATTGCTAATCCAATTCTGTCTTTAATGCTTCCGCCAGGGTTGCTTTTTTCAAGTTTGATCCAGATTTCGTGATCTGAACTGAAGAGTTTATTAATTTTCACGACGGGTGTATTTCCAATCGTTTCTAATGCATTCTGAAACTTCATATCAATTACTTTTTATTTTTGTTTTTTTAAATTACAAAGGTTAATAATTCCGGTAATGAACTGTTATCCTTTATTTTTATTTCACTTTTGTGGTAGACCAGAGAATTGGCGGGAACATCCTGTGTTACCCAGACATTTCCTCCGATAATACTTTCTCTGCCGATGGTGGTTTTACCTCCCAGAATGGTTGCCCCCGAATAGATAATCACATCATCTTCAATATTGGGATGCCTTTTCTGATGGGCTTTCTCTTTGGAAACGTTCAATGCTCCGAGGGTTACTCCCTGATAGATTTTGACATTGTTTCCGATAATGGTAGTTTCTCCGATCACAATTCCTGTTCCGTGGTCAATGAAAAAAGACTTTCCAATGGCCGCTCCCGGATGGATATCAATTCCTGTTTTACTGTGGGCATATTCTGAAATGACACGAGGTAAAATTTTCACTTCCTGAATCCAGAGCTGGTGCGAAATACGGTAGACATACGTGGCAAAAAAGCCGGGATATGCCAGGTATACTTCTTCCAGGGAATCGGCGGCAGGATCAAATTCCAAAATGGATTTTGCATCCAACACCAACTGATTATATAATTCCGGTAATGCTTCAAAAAACTGACTGACCTGTTTTTCAGTAAGGGTTTTATCACCTGTTACTGTATTGATAAGTTCTGAAAGTGTTTCCTGCAGTGCTTCAAAATTCCTTTTCAGCTGATCTTCAGTATTGTCATTCTGAGGAAGGAAGAGTGTTTCATACAAATCCTTCACCCATCTTTTGGTCTTTATTTTATCAAAGAATCCATGAATACTGTTCTGTTTGGTCTGATGAATTCTTTTTATTAATTGATCGGAAATTGCCATTTTTTCTATTGAATTATACAGGCTGCTACCGTTGAGTTGGACGTTTCATCTACCAAAATGGCAGAGCCCGTTGTTTTATTATTGGTAAAGCTGTCATAGACCAAAGGCTGTGCCGTTCGTAGGGTAACTTTCACAATTTCATTGAGTTTAATGTCACCATCTGCCTGCTCCCGGATAAGAGTATTGACATTGATTTTGTAATCAATCTCTTTTACCACGGCTTTAATAAGTCTGCTGTTCTGCTGCAGAAGGTATTTATTCCCCGGCTGCAAAGGTTTCTGATCGAGCCAGCATAAAAGGATTTCAAGATCTTTTTCAACGGTAGGAACATGTTCTTCCGTAGCAAAAATATCTCCTCTGCTGATATCTACATCGTGAGCCAAATGAATAACGGCTGGCTGCCCTTCAAAAGCTTCTTCTTTTTCAATGCCATTGATCTCAATTTTCGTGATTTCAGTGGTTAAATCTGCAGGAAGAATGTTGATTTTGTCACCTTTTGTGAACTTTCCGCTTAATATTTGTCCGGCATATCCTCTGTAATCGTGTAATTCTTCTGTTTGAGGCCGAATCACATACTGAACCTGGAAACGGCTTCCATTATTTTTTTCTTCATTGATCGTTACTTCCTCAAGGTATTCCAGAAGAGCATTTCCTTCGTACCAGTCTGTTCTCGAAGATGTTGAAACAATATTATCTCCTTTCAATGCTGAGATAGGGAAATAACTGACATCATTTAAACCCAGATTTTCTGCAATTTTTGCATATTCTGATTTTATATTTTCAAAAACTTCTTCGGAATAATCTACCATATCCATTTTGTTGATGGCTACAGCTACTTTTTTCAACTGTAATAAAGAAGCGATGATGGAATGTCTTCTGGTCTGTTCAATCACGCCTTTTCGGGCATCAATCAGAATAACCATCAGATCAGAGTTGGAAGCTCCGGTGATCATATTACGGGTATACTGCACATGGCCCGGAGCATCGGCAATGATAAATTTTCTTTTTGCGGTTGAAAAATAGCGGTAGGCAACATCAATGGTGATTCCCTGCTCTCTTTCTGCACGCAGACCGTCCGTTAAAAGGGCAAGGTCTACTCCGTCTTCATTTTTGTTTTTAGAGTGTTTTTCAAGGACTTCCAACTGGTCCTGTAAAATACTTTTGCTATCGTAAAGCAGTCTGCCGATAAGGGTACTTTTACCGTCATCTACACTTCCTGCTGTTATAAATCTTAATATATCCATCCGATTTTTGTTATAAATAATGAGTAATGGGCAATGAGTAATATTTTGTTGTTTAAGAAGTAAAAGTTGTTTTCCTATTACTTATTACTCATCGCTGATTGCTTATCTAAAAATAGCCTCCTTTTTTTCGGTCTTCCATTGCGGCTTCTGTTACCCTGTCGTCTATTCTGGTCTCACCACGTTCTGAGATTCTGGTGGCTACTATTTCTTCTATGACAGCATCTATTGTTACAGCATTAGACTCTACAGCTGCTGTGCATGTCATATCTCCTACGGTTCGGTAACGGATTTTCTTAGTAGTGATAATATCTTCCGGTTCTAACACAACATGTGAAGAATTGGCCAGCCATTGACCGTTGAAATCGATCACTTCTCTTTCATGCGAAAAATAGATGGAAGGGAGTGCAATTTTTTCTCTTCGGATATAATTCCAGATGTCAAGCTCTGTCCAGTTGCTGATAGGGAAAACTCTTACATTTTCACCTTTGTGGATTTTTCCGTTGAATATATTCCAAAGCTCCGGACGTTGCAGTTTAGGATCCCACTGTCCGAATTCATCACGAACGGAGAAGATTCTTTCTTTGGCTCTTGCTTTTTCTTCATCTCTTCTTGCTCCTCCGATGCAGGCATCAAATTCAAATTCTTCAATGGTATCAAGAAGTGTATAGGTTTGCAGCCAGTTTCTGCTTGGGAACTTCCCTTTAGCCTCAGTCAGTTTTTTACTTTTTATCGTGTCTTCCACTTTTCTGACTACCAGATTCACGTCTAACTGTTTTACCAGCTGATCACGAAAATCCAACACTTCCTGAAAGTTGTGCCCGGTATCTACATGAACAAACGTAAACGGTATTTTCCCATGGAAGAATGCTTTTTTAGCCAGATGAGCCAGCACAATACTGTCTTTTCCTCCACTGAATAATAAAGCCGGACGTTCAAACTGACCTGCTACTTCTCTTAATATATAAATAGATTCGGCTTCTAACTGATCTAAATAGTTTAACTGATGTATTGACATTTTTTTCTTTTTTTATTGATGAATATGCAGACCACATTCTTTTTTGTTGGCATCTTCCCACCACCAACGGCCTGCTCTGAAATCTTCCCCTTCTTTGATTGCTCTGGTACAGGGTTCGCATCCTATGCTTACAAATCCTTTTTTATGAAGGTGATTGTAAGGTAAATGATGATCTTTTACATACGTTGTCACCTGTTCTGTCGTCCAGTGAAGGATGGGATGAAATTTTATGATTTTGTTATCCGGATCCCATTCCAGCTGAGGCATATTCTGTCTGTTGGCAGAATGTTCGGATCTCAAACCGGTGACCCACACTTTATACCCTTCCAGTGCTTTTTTTAAAGGATGAACTTTTCGGATGGTACAGCATGCTTTCCTCTTTTCTACAGATTGATAGAATGAATCAGGACCATTTTCTGTAACAAATTCTCTGAGCTCTTCCATATCCGGATAATAGGCTTTGATCTTCTTTTTAAAGAAAGCCTTTGTGGAAGTCCATGTTTCGTAGGTCTGCTCGAAAAGTCTTCCCGTATCCAGGGTGAATATTTCAATATTTAAATCTTTTATCAGATGAGTGATGACCTGATCTTCGTAACTGAAACTGGTTGAAAAGATCACTTTACCCGGAAATCTTTCAGTCAGTATTTGCAGCCCATCCGTTTGAAAAGAAGCTCCACTAGCCTCTTTTATAAGATTTTCGTATTCATTTTTCAGACTGTTATTCATTTTGAATTGAGATTTAAGTCTTGCAAATATATACAAAATTCTATAACTCCTATCAAAATAGTAGAATTTAAATAAAAAATTTTTTATCCCTTGGTAATAAACTTAGTAAGAGTGGCTTCCATCATACTTGTTCTGGTCTTTTCACGAACGATCATTAATTCTTTTCTCAGATAGCAGACTGCTTCGTCTACACAGTCGTCACATGCTTCGTAAAAGTTTAAAGAAACACATGGGGTAAGCGCAATGGGGCCATCGAAAATACGGTAAATATCTGCTAATGAGACATCATCAGGTGATTTCAGGAGATAATATCCACCTACTTTACCCTGCTTGCTGTTGACCAATTTGGCTCTTTTAAGTTCGAGAAGAATTTGTTCCAGAAATTTCTTGGGAATGTTTTCGTCCTGTGCAATAACGGAAGTTGGCAGAAAGCCCTGGTTATAATTCCTTGCTAATCTGACCATTGCTTTAAGCGCATATTTGCAACGTTTCGACATCATAATTCCTGCAAGTTATGATAAATTATCTGATAAATGAAATGTTTTATGGCGAAGAAGTTGGAAGTGGGTGTATGTAAAACCACCCCCTCAAAAATTCCTTGAATTTTCGCCACCCCTCCACAGGAGGGGAATTCCCTGTCCTTCGTTTGTAATATGAGACACAAGTTTATTCCTTCTCTAAAATAAAATAAGCCAGTTCTCTGTCTTCTCGTGCAAGATTTTCAATTCTGTTGAAGCCGCTTTTCAGAAGCACTTTTTGAGACCCGATATTATCAAGATCGGTTACTGCAACGATGTCCTTTTTAGGATGTAATGAATAGCAATAGTCAACAAGAGCTTTACATACTTCTGTTCCGAGCCCTTTTCCCCAGTAATTTTCTCCTAAGGTATAGCCTATTTCTACCTGTTCCGGATTGTCCAGAAAGACTCTGGCAAGGCACATTCCCACAAAATCATCAGTTTGGGTGTTGAATATCCCCCATCTGCTGAATGGTCCTGCTTCATAATCTGCCAGTGCTTTGTCAAACATTTCTTTATACTCTTCAGGAGTTTTGTAAGGCAGATACCGGGTAACATTCTCATTTTCAAAAAGAGTAGAGAATAAAGTAAATTCTTCGGGCGTAAATTCACGAATAATGATCATGTCATTTTTATATTTCATAGAAATAAATAGAATGTAAATGTTTAATAAACGAATAAAATTAAGTAAATAAATCTGAAATGATTACTGAATACCCATTTAATATAAAAAATGGGCTTAAAATTAAACCCATCATTGCTGAAAATAGGAAGGTGAAATAAAAGAAGATGAGCTCAATGAGCCCATCTTAATCCTTTACCACCTCAAAAATACAGGCAGTTAAAATCAAACCTTTTACTAATAATCATATTGTAGCAATATGCCGTTTGATCCTATTTTTTAATGAATTTCTGAGAGGATTTCCCTAAAGAAGTTTCAATATCAATTAAATAAGTTCCGTTCTGGCAGTTTTTAAGATCAACTTTATGGCCAGTAACCGGGGCATTAATCTTTCTTCCGGACAAATCATAAACAGTAACTGATTTAATTTCTCCTTTTGTTTTAATATTCAAAACATCAGAAGCCGGATTGGGATAAACAGAAGTTTCCGGGCCTGTTGCCGCCTGAATATCTTTATTGGACAGTATATTACAAGGTGTTGTGATGCTGCCAAATGGTTGTGTATTGTATGCATACTCAGTTACAGAATAATTTGAACCATTTGCCCCCACAATCACTTTTAAATAACCATTAATGCTGTAGCCATCGAATTGATTTCTAAAACCAACATAAGCTGTTTTTCCGGACCAGGTAGTATAGGTAGGAGTATACACATCCAGTTGTCCGGGAGTCCAGGTTGGATACCCTATATTATTTGCATTAGTGATGGTGGTACAGGCTGGAATTAAGCTGATATTTCTTGTTCCTGTTTCGCATACTAATCCTTTCCAGTAGGTTTCCAACTTTAACTGATTGGCAGCATAGTACCAGGCCCCATATCCTGCATCATCGCTAAGTTCCGGGTTAATGATAAAATATTTCCAAGTTGCTCCGGAGTTGGTGGTTACGGTTGTTGCTGTTGGGTTGGCATAGCTTTCTAATGGAGTTCCGGTCACTATTTTATACGGATCTTTATAAGAGAAAGTTAGTGCTAAAGCTGTTGTTGACCCTAGTGAAGCTGCTCCTCCTGTTATAGCTGGATTCAGGAACGTAATTGATGAATTCAGGACCTGGCTTTTTGGGTGACTGGTTGCCGCACCATTTATGGTAAGTGCAGCAGTTGTAGGGCTTGTAACTACTATACTTGCAGCTAGTCCTGCTGGTAATGAAGAGGTGAAATGTGTTCCCGAAACAAGAGTTGTTCCATTTGGTACGGCAAATGTTGCTGAATTTAACGTAACTGTTGATGTAGGAGCAGAGGCTACTGTCCCATCTAATGACACTGCTCCATTATTGTTTAAGTTTTCTGTAAATGTACTGTTGCTAAGTGTTAACCTGGGTGGAGTATTGGCAACTCCGGTTGCTGCTAAGTTGGCAGGCTGCCATAAATTTGTTCTTGAAGGATGATTCAATGCGGCTAGCATTCTGTTGACCTGCCCAGCGGTAAACATTTTATAACAACCGGAAGAACCGTTGTATCCCATATAGTTTTCAACGTTCACTTTCTGTCCAAGACAATTAGTGCCAGTTGCACATCCTAATCCGGAAGACATATTTTCTACAGGAGTGTCTGCAACTCCATCACCATCATTACCAGGGTTTGCAGTTGAACAAAGAACATTGAAAGTATGCTGAAGATTGAGCCAGTGCCCAAATTCGTGAGTGAATGTATCAGAAAACTCGTTTGAAGCCACTGTTCCAGCAGCATTGAATATATAACGTCCATTATAAACAACTCTGGCTGTATTTACTGAAGTCATGTATGAATCCGGATACCAGGCAACTCCTGATTGATAAAAATCCTTATTAGCATAAAGATCATTTTGGATATACACATTCATATACTTTGAATTATCCCAGGCATCTGCACCAATTTGTGCATCATATCCGCCACCATTGCCATATCCGCCTTTGAAAGGATGAAATACCACTCCGCTGGTTGCTTTTCCGGTGGGATCAATTTTAGCTAAACGGAATTCAATGCTTAATGAACTTCTAATGGATTGGAAGTCAGGGTCAACCGTGTTTGAGTCAGTATTGATTCCATTGAAATTTAAGTTGATCTGTTCCAGTAAGTCAACTACTTTTTGATAATTTACTTTTACATCACTTTGAGATTCTCCGTATACATGGAAAACCACAGGGATGATGTAGGTTGGATTTTTGATACTGTTACTCAATGATCTTTTGCCTGAACCCATTTTTTTTACGAAATCTTGAGTATATTTTTCAAAATTTTCATATTCAGCCTTAGATTCAGGATGCAGCTCAAAATGTTTTTTCATCATTTCATCTGCTTTACACTCATGAGGTCTTCTTTCTTGTGCAAAACCTATTATTGGAAATAGGGAAACAAGTGCTAGTAATTTAAATTTTTTCATAAAATTTTGGATTTGGTTGTTAATAAATTATTTAATTAATCAAATTGTTTTGTGCTTAACTTGGTGTGGTGTGTGGTGTTTTTTAACTAAATCTTTCAGGGTTGAATATCTTGATCTCAACCGTTGGCTTTTCGTCATTGGCAAGTTCTGAAACTGTTTTTCCAAAAATGGGTCCTAAACTTAGTCCCATCATTCCGCCGCCGCCTGCAATAATGAGATTCTTTAATCGGGAAGATCTGCCTAAATACGGAAGTCCGTCCGGAGCGCAGGGTCTGTATCCAAACCAAATTTCAGATTCTTTGGGTGTTTCAACCTGAAAGTCGGGTAAATATTTGGGGATGGATTGAATGATTCCTTCCACCCTTTTCATATTAATTTTATCCTGATGGGAAGCCAGTTCCATCGTTCCGCCAAAACGGATCTGCCCGTTCATAGGAGTGACTGCTACTCTAGCCTCAAGCAATAAGGCAGCATGTTCTAATGTATTGAGAGGATTTTCCGGTTGGTGCATCAAGGAATATCCTTTCCCGGGCATTAATTGAATTTTAATACCTGCTTTTTGGGCAAGCTCAGGTAAGAATGAACCTCCCGTCATGATAAATTGGTCTGCCGTAAATTCTTTACCATTGGCAATGACTGTTTTAATAGTATTTCCAGAAGTTTCAAACTGTGTTACTTGATGATGAGTATGAAAAATGACACCCTTATTTTTAAGATAAGAGATCATTTGTTTCATCAGTTTCATTGGATTCATGTGGCCGTCACATTTATAATTGACCCCACCGATTACATCCAGTTGAACATTGGGCTCGAGTTCCTGAATTTCTTTTTTATCCAGAATATCAACTGACAATCCCATATTGATGGCTTTGTAAGCCAGTTCTGTCTCCTCCTCTGCAACTTTCTCTGTTTTATAGAGCATTAGGATGCCATTCTGATTAAGCTCAAAATCAAATCCGTCTTTTTGGGCAATTTCATTATAAAGCCTGCTGCTTGCAAGATTAAGATCCCGGATTGCAGATGCAGAGTAATCAACATGTTTCTGGTTGGAATGTTTCAAAAACTTCAATCCCCAGGAAACCAGCCTGGAATTGAGGGAAGGCCTTACATAAAACGGACTTTTACTATCAAACATCCATCGTATTCCCTGGGCAACAACTCCTGGTGCTGCCAATGGGGTAAAATGGCTGGGTACAATCATTCCTGCATTTCCATAAGAACAATTGTTGGTAAGATCATTCTGTTCAAGAATTTCCACCTGCCAGCCTTTCTGTAAAAGATAATACGCTGAGCTTAATCCTGCTATTCCTGCACCGATGATCAGTGCTTTTCCTTTATTCTGTGTCATCTTGTTTGTTTACATCACCTGAAATCCCTGCCAATAAGGATCTTCGTCATCAATAATAATATGATTATAGCCGGTAATTCTGGCCCAGCCTTCTACTGAAGGGATAATGGCTGGCCTTCCATCAACAGTAGTGGTTCCTTCAATTCTCCCGATAAACTGAGAACCGATATAGCTTTCATGAATGAATTCTTCCCCTTCTTTTAATTTTCCTTTAGCATACCATTGAGCCATTCTTGCAGAAGTTCCTGTGCCGCATGGAGAACGATCCAGAGCATTTTCTCCTACTAACACTGCATTTCTTCCACTGGCTTTAGGATCTGTAGGATTGCCTGTCCACTGAATATGACTTAATCCGCTAATATGTTCAATTTCAGGATGGAAGAATTCATATTTTTCATTGAGTAATTTTCGGATAATCTTCCCATAATGGATGAGCTGGCTGGCCGTAAAATCAGAAATATCTCTGAAATTTTCCTGAGGATCGATAATGGCATAAAAGTTTCCGCCATAAGCTACGTCAGCCCTTATTAATCCAAGATCCGGACATTCAACTTCCAGATTTTCAGCATACAGAAAAGATTTTACATTTGTCAGCTTTACAGACTTTACTTTTTTTCCTTCCTGTACGTAATCAATAAGAATGAGTCCTGCAGGTGTTTCAAGACGTAATTTTCCAGGAATTTTAGGAACAACAAGTCCTTCTTCAATAGCTATGGTAACCGTTCCGATTGTTCCGTGTCCGCACATGGGAAGACATCCGCTGGTTTCAATATATAAAACTCCGATATCATTATTTTCATCTACAGGAGGATACAGCATACTTCCGCTCATCATATCATGACCACGGGGTTCAAACATCAGTCCTTTTCTTATCCAGTCGTATTCTTTCATGAAGTGAAGCCTACGCTCCATCATGGAATTTCCTTTTAAAATAGGAGCTCCTCCTGCAACAAGACGTACAGGACATCCACAGGTATGAGAATCTATACAAAAAAATGTTCTGTTCATGTTGTCTGTAGTTTTAATGATCCTGAACTGACTGCTCCATCTACTATTCTGCTGATTTGTAATGGATTGTCGTTCTTTAGCTCTTCAGGTAAAAATTCATCCGGCCAGTTCTGGAAAGAAATAGGACGGACAAAGCGTTTAACAGCATCCGGTCCCACAGAAGTAAAACGGGAGTCTGTAGTGGAAGGAAACGGCCCTCCATGCTGCATGGCATACACAACTTCTACTCCTGTAGGCATTCCGTTGAATAATAATCTTCCGCATTTATCTCTCAGAAGATTGATCAGCATCGTATTATCCCTTACCTCTTCATGGGTAGCGGCAATGGTGATGGTTAACTGCCCTTTTAGCTGCTGGGCGATTTTCGTTATCTCTTCTTCTGTTTCACACGCTACAAGAATACCAAACGGGCCAAAGACTTCTTCACTCAGTACAGGATTATTCAGGAAGGTCTGAGCATTGGTTTTTATCACCGAAGCACTTCCCTGATAATCATCTGCTTCTGATGAAGCAATTATTTCAACATCTGTCTGTTGTGTTGCTATATTTCTGTTTTTTTCAAAACTTTCAAATATCCCTTTGTGAAGCATTTTAGCCGGAGCCACGTTTTGAATTTCTTCTTTTAATGTCTTGATAAAACGGTCAAGCGGTTTCCCTTTCAAAGCAATAAACACTCCCGGATTGGTACAAAATTGTCCAACTCCTAAGGTTAAAGAAGCAATATATTCTTTAGCTAATGTTTCAGCTTTGTTTTCAAGCAAGTTTTGAAAGGCAAATACAGGATTGATACTTCCCATTTCTGCAAATACAGGAATAGGATTTTCACGGCTGTTGGCAATATCAAACAGAGCTTTTCCGCCCTGGAAAGAACCGGTAAACGCAACTGCTCTGATGTCTTTATGCTGAGTTAAATAAGCTCCGATTTCATAGGATGTTCCGGTAATATGGCTAAAAACTCCTTCAGGCCACCCAAATGCTTTAACAACAGCGATGATAGCATCAGCCATGATTTGTGAAGTCTTAGGATGTGCCGGATGTGCTTTTATAATGACAGAACAACCTGCACCAATAGCACTGGCAGTATCTCCTCCCGCAGTAGAAAATGCAAAAGGAAAATTACTGGCTCCGAAAATGACAACCGGTCCAATGCCTACATTGTATTTTCTGAGATCTCCTTTTTGTTTTTCAGGCTGGGCAAGATCTATTCTGGGTTCTGTATAGGTTCCGGCAGCAACAGCTTTGGCATAGCTTCTCCATTGTCCTACAGTTCTGGCTTTTTCACCAATAAGTCTGGCCAATGGCAATGACGTTTCCTGATGAGTAACTTCCAGAAGCTCTACTCCCAATACTTCAATCTGATCAGCGACAGCATTCATAAATTCTGCCCGTTCAGTAACTGTTGTGTTTTTTAAGAATTGGAAGGCTTCTGAAGCCTTCCGAATTCTTTCATCAATATATTGTCTTGACGCTTCTTCCATCATATTTGTTGTTCTGGAATTAATAATACAGGACGATTAGCTCTGCCTTCTTCAATGATTTTTTGAACTTGTTCAGCTTCCTTTCCATGAAGTTCAAGACGTGGAGCTCTGACATACGGATTGCTTATCCCTTCTGCTGTTGCAGCCAGTTTGATATACTGAATAAGTTTAGGGTGAATATCCAGTTCCAGCAATGGCATAAACCATCTGTAGATCTCTACAGCTTTATCATATTCATTGGCCTTCACATGGTTGTACATCGCCATGGTTTCATTAGGAAACGCATCTACAAGACCTGCCACAAGACCGTCTGCTCCAAGCATAAGGGTTTCCAGACAGATAGTATCTACTCCACCAAGAATTTTGATCCTTTTTCCGAAACGGTTGATCATTCTGGTTACATTCGCGAGATCTCTTGTTGATTCTTTTACAGCCTGAATGGTCGGATATTCAATAAGCTCCTCAAACATTTCAAGGGAAACATATATTCCATAATCTACGGGATTGTTATAAATAAGAATAGGAAGATCTGTAGCGGAAGCTACTGCTTTGAAATACTCAACAACTTCATGGTTGTCTGCTTTGTAACGCATCGGTGGAAGCAACATGAGACCGTCTGCCCCTAATTCTTTTGCTTTTTGGGCAAAGTTGACTGCATTTCGGGTAGTATTTTCAGAAAGATTGAGAATGACAGGAATTCTTCCCTGTGTTATTTTTTTTGCATATTTCAGCAGTTCAAATTTTTCCTCTGTTTCTAAAGCACTGGCCTCTCCTAATGTTCCTGCAAGGATAATCCCGTGAACTCCTGCTTTAATCTGGGCTTCTGTATTGATAGCAAACATTTCAAAGTCTATCTCACCTTCTTTTGTAAAAGGAGTTAATACAGCGGGATAAATACCTTCCCAGTTTAGTTTTGTACTCATATCAAATAATATTTATCCAAAACTAGCAGAATTTCAAAACGGTAAATGTTAATATTTTAATAGGTTCTAACCGTATTTTAACATGTTGTTTTTTTATTGCTCTATGGTAGCCTCTTTGTAGTGCTTCAGGTATTCTTTAGGAGAATATTTCATAATGGATTTGAACACCCTGTTAAAATTGGTAAGGCTATTGAACCCACTGTTAAAGGCAACAGAAGAAATACTGTACATATTACTGGCAGTTAATAGTCTGCAGGCCCTTTGTACACGAAGTTCATTGAGGTATTCAATATACGTAATGCGGGTACGTTTTTTAAAAGACCGGCAGAAAGCCTGAGGTGTCATACAGGCTTCTTTGGCAATAAGATCTAGAGTCAGTTTACTTTGTGCGAAATTTTTCTTGATAAAATTCTGGGCATCTATAATTCTTTGATCCGTATCAGAAATAGGATTAGGTAAATTCTTTTCTGAAGATAATGGAATATGCAGATGTCTGTTTTGCATAAGATGATTTAAAATCCTGATAAAATCGATAATCTGATCTACTCCCTTTGTTTTTTGCAGCGCAGCAATATCTTCTGCGATACTTTTTTTAAGCTTGGCTGCTACCTGGAAACCTACTTCCGAATGACCGATGAAATTTTTAAGTTCCTCAAATTCAGGTAAGTCGAAAAATGCAGCGATCTTTTTGTGAGGATCGAAAAAAATAGAGATGGCATGAACCTTCTGCTTTTCGTTTTTCTCAAAATTACCCCTGAAAACATGGGATTGATTAGCTCCGAGATAGAAAATGTCGCCGGCTTCAAAATTAAAGAGATTCTGTTCTATGGCCAGTGTGCCATGTCCTTTAAGAATCCACATGATTTGCGTTTCTGTATGGCGATGGAAATAAGGATAGAAATTAGGCATTATATCTTCCTGAATACGAATACTTTTGTTGGTGTCGGCAGGAACAGAAAACTGGAGACTCTTCATCATAATATGAATGCTTTACTGGGTTATTAGATTAGCAAGGTTAAAATATTGCTGAAGTTAAGCAAAATATGAACATTAAATATCATATTAAAATCCAAATTTTACATATTCTTATTTTTAATGAATAAAGTACTATAAATAGTACAAAATCGTAACTTTAAACTTTTAAAATAAAAAGTATTCATAATATATGTTTTCAGCACAAACTTATCAGGACAGAAGGTCAGTATTACAAAGAAGTGTGTCTAACGGAATCTTATTATTTCTGGGAAATATAGAGAATCCTGTAAACTTTGAACACAATCCTTATTATTTCCGCCAGGATAGTACTTATTTATACTATTTTGGAATTCAGGAACCCCGAATTGCAGCCATTATCGATATCGATGAAAATAAGACCATTGTTTTCGGAGATGAATTAAGTATTGATGATATTGTGTGGATGGGCAGGCAGGAAACTTTGAAAGAAAAAAGTCTGAAATCCGGCGTACAGGAAACTTTACCTTATGCAGAGCTTTCTCAATATATTTTAAAAGCAAAAGCTTCAGGAAGAAAAGTACATTACCTTCCTCCCTATCAGTCTTCCAATAAAATTGTACTCGGAGATCTTCTTGGGATTAAAATTGCTGAATTGCAACCATCTGTGGAAATGATTAAAGCTATTGTAAAACAGCGTTCCATCAAAGAATCTCAGGAAATTGTACAGATCGAACAGGCTGTGAATGTATCCAATGAAATGCATTTGCTGGCCATGCGTGCAACGAAGCCGGGAATGAAAGAATATGAAATTGCCAACGCGATCCAGTATCTTGCAGCCAACAAAGAGTGTCAGATGTCTTATCCTCCTATTGTGACTATCAACGGAGGAATTCTGCATAACCATTACCGTCTCAATACCATGAAAGAAGGCGATCTTTTCCTGAATGATTCCGGAGCAGAAACTGCGATGGGATATGCGGGTGATCTTACCAGAACCTTTCCTGTAGGGAAGACTTTTACAACAAAACAAAAGGAAATGTACGAAATCGTTCTGAATGCTTTTAATCAAGCTCAAAACCTTTTGAAACCTGGAATACGATTTAAAGATATTCACCTCAAAGCAGCACAACATCTGGTAGAAGGGCTTATTGATCTTGGATTGATGAAAGGAAACCCTGAAGATGCCGTAAAGAATCATGCTCATACCCTATTCTTTCAGTGTGGACTTGGGCATATGATGGGACTTGATGTACATGATATGGAAGACCTTGGAGAACAGTATATTGGCTATACTGAAGACGAACCAAAAGACACCAAAACTTTCGGATTGAAATCTTTACGTTTAGGAAAAGCTTTGGAATCCGGTTTTGTCGTAACGGTTGAACCCGGTATTTATATGATTCCGGAACTGATTGACATATGGCAGGCTGAAAATAAAAACGCAGACTTTATTAATTATGATAAAGTAAATGAATACCGAAATTTCGGAGGAATCCGTGTGGAAGATGATTTCCTGATCACAGATAACGGATACAGACTTTTAGGGAACGGATTGATCAAAACCGTTGAAGAAATTGAAAATTACAGAGCTGAACATTTAGCTTAATTCAAATACGATCTATGAAGAATATAAAAAAACTAACAGCTATTGCATTGTATTTCCTGTGCCTGTCACCATTGGCGGCACAGAAGACACAATGGACTCCGGATGGCAACGCTTATTATTCATTTACTAAAAAAGGGGTTGAAATTGTTGATATACTACATCCCGGGAAAGATCAGCTCCTTTTAAACAGCAGCGAACTGGTTCCTGCAGGAAGTTCTGAAGCCTTACAGGTACAGAGTTTTCAGGTATCTCCTGATGATAAAAGTTTATTACTTTTTGCCAATACAAAGAAAGTATGGAGAGATAATACCCGCGGAGATTACTGGATTTACGACAAAAATACTAAAAAGCTTACCCAACTGGGAAAAGGATTACCCGCTTCCTCACTGATGTTTGCAAAGTATTCCCCGGATGGCAAAAAAGTAGCTTATGTGTCTAAGCATAATATTTATGTTGAAGATCTTTCCAGTAGTCAGCAGACTAAAATCACTACCGATGGTACAGACGGAATGATCAACGGAACTTTTGACTGGGTATATGAAGAGGAGTTCGGAACTCAGGATGGTTTCAGATGGTCTCCGGACGGTAGCAAAATCGCTTACTGGAAGCTGGATGCACGTGGTACGAAAAATTTTCTGATGATTAATAATACGGATAGTCTGTATTCTTTTACTGTTCCCGTAGAATATCCAAAGGTGGGAGAAAATCCTTCCGGATGCAGTATCTGGTTTTATGATCTGGCTTCCAAATCTTCAAAGAAAGCTGATATTGCAGGAGATGAAATGCAAAACTATATCCCAAGAATGGAATGGGTGCTGGATTCTAAATCCGTTATTCTACAGCAACTGAACAGAAAACAGAATCAAAGTAAAATTATCGTAGCAGATGCCAATTCCGGAAGCAGTAAGACGATTCATACAGAAACTGATACGGCATGGATTGATATAAAATCCCGATGGAATGACAACGATCCAAAGGGTTGGGACTGGATTGATAATGGAAAAGAATTTTTATGGCTTTCTGAAAAAGACGGATGGAGACATATTTATAAAATAGATATGAACGGTAAGGAAACATTAATTACAAAAGATGCTTACGATGTTATAAAACCGGAATTCTTTGATGTTAAGAACAATCAGATTTACTTTTTAGCTTCCCCGAATAATGCCACTCAGAAATACCTGTATAAAGTAAGTATGAAAGGAGGAAAAGCCCAAAAAGTAACTCCTGAATCCTATACGGGTTCTAATACTTATACGATATCACCTAATGGAAAAATTGCCATGTTTACCAATAACAGTGTCAATGCATTTTCTGCAGATGCAGTGATATCACTTCCGGAACATAAAGAATTGGTTGCTGCCAACAGGTCTGCAAAAGCAGATCCTGCAAAATCTAAAGCTGAATTTTTCCAGATTACTACACAGGACGGTATTACATTAGATGGCTGGGTAGTAAAGCCTAAAAATTTTGATCCTAATAAAAAATATCCGATTGTCTTTACAGTTTATGGAGAACCTGCTATGCAAACAGTAACAGATGATTTTTATACCGGCTGGAACTGGTTATATGCCGGAAATATGGCTGAAGATGGTTATTTATATGTTTCTCTTGAAAATCGTGGAACGCCTTCTCCGAGAGGACGTGAATGGAGAAAATCAGTCTATCGTAAAATAGGTCAGATGAATATCCGTGATCAGGCAATGGGAGCAAAAGCTTTATTTGCAAAATGGCCTTATATCGATACTTCAAGAGTTGCCGTATGGGGCTGGAGCGGTGGAGGTTCTTCTACCCTGAACCTTTTAGGACAGTATCCTGATATTTATCAAACAGGAATTGCCATTGCACCGGTTGCCAATCAGTTATTCTATGACAATATCTATCAGGAACGTTATATGGGGCTTCCACAGGAAAACAGAGAAGATTTTGTGAAGGGTTCACCATTAGCTTATGCTAAAAACTTAAAAGGAAACCTTCTGTTGGTTCATGGAACAGGTGATGATAATGTACATTATCAGAATACAGAAGTATACATCAATGAACTCGTAAAATACAACAAACAGTTTCAGCTGATGTCTTATCCTAACCGTACTCATGCTATTAATGAAGGAGAAGGAACATCGCTGCATCTGACAACTATGTTTACGAAGTACTTAAAAGAACACTGCCCTCCGGGAGCAAGATAAATAATGAAAGTCTCACAGTGATGTGGGACTTTTTTATTTCTTAATAATTAAAAATTAGTTTCTGCGGTAAACAAAAATTCCCCGGATTGCTCCAGGGAAAAAATAAGTGTCAAAACCTATAATTTTTTTATAGTGGTGTGGAATGATGTTATAAAAGAAGCAACAATGGATGTGCCAAAATACTCACTATTTTATGAAATGTGACTTTTTGTGGTATCTTTTCTTACCTCCTTCTCTGCCGCTTCTATTTTTACAGGATTATCACTAAATTTGAATTGATAATTCTAACATCATTCATGAAACTACCACCCTCCTATTATTCCAATCACGATGTTCTTTTTCTGGCTCAGGACCTTTTGGGAAAAGTACTTTTTACAAAAATCAATGGTGAAACAACAGCCGGAATTATTGTAGAAACAGAAGCCTATTTTGGCGTTAAGGATAAAGCTTCCCATGCCTATGGAGGCAGACGTACAGACCGTACAGAAACATTATACAGTCATGGCGGTGTATCTTATGTGTATCTATGCTATGGAATTCATCATCTTTTCAATGTGGTGACTTCAGTGCAGGATGATCCTCATGCTGTTCTTGTGAGAGCTATAGAACCTTTAATTGGAACAGAAATTATGGAGCTCAGAAGGAATATGTCAGTTTCTAAACCTTCTATTTCTGCAGGTCCGGGATCGGCAGCGAAAGCATTAGGAATTGACCGGACATTCAATAAAAAAGATCTGGCCGGACATGAGATCTGGATTGAAGACCATGGAATTTCATATGCTCAGGATGAAATCATTACAGGTCCTCGTATAGGTGTTGCCTATGCACAGGAAGATGCGCTTTTGCCCTGGCGTTTTTTTGTGAAAGGAAATAAATATGTGAGCAAACCCAATAAAGTATAAATATCAGGATCCCTGGACGGAATGATAAAACTCTTTATAGTGCATCACCAGACTGTCAAGAGAGAAACCCCGGTTCAGACCACTCGTATTGGGTAGAACCCATACTTTTGCCCCACAAAAATCTTCTGGCTGCTCTCCCCAAAGAATTTCTTTTTTCTTAGAAAATGCTTTGTAAGCTGCTTTGCCTAGAAAAGCAACATATTTCGGTTGGTATTTTGTTATTTTCAGTTTAAAACTTTCAAGAGATTCATCAAATTCTTCCTTTGAAAGTTCATCTGCACGGGAGGTTGCTCTGGCCACAGCTGTCGTCAGCCCATATCCAAAATCCAGAAGAGAAGTATCATTCACCGCTTCTATTTCATAGGATGTAAATCCTGCCTGATGCAGTACTTTCCAAAAACGATTGCTCCTTCCTGAAAAATGGTGGCCGTCATTTGAGGATTTTAAACCTGGGTTGATTCCACAAAAAATAACGTTAAGATGTGTTGAAATAATGTCTGTCAGCATAATGATATTAAGTTACTTCGTGGTATAAAGGTATCACTATTTGTGTTATTCAAATTCCATTATATTATATGAAACGTTTCATCTTCGGTAAAATACATTCTATCTCTGCTTTTTGCCGGATCACATAGTTTATAGGGTTGAATATAAATTGATAATGATAATTTTGTATTGTAAAAGCAATGAATTTTCTTTAATAGATTTTCATTCTCAATATCATTAAAACAAGAATAGTATGAACTGGATTGCATTAATTATCGCAGGAATTTTTGAGATTGGATGGCCTTTGGGGCTTAAATTATCCCAACAACCGGAAAATAATAAATGGAGCTGGATCATGTTTTCGATCTTATGCATGACCATCAGTGGTGGATTTCTCTGGTTTGCTCAGAAAAGTATCCCTATAGGAACAGCATATGCAGTATGGACAGGAATTGGGGCGGTAGGAACTTTATTGGTGGGAATTCTCTTTTTTCAGGACTCTGCAAGTATTTTAAGATTGCTTTCTGCTTTATTGATTGTAGTGGGAATCATTGGTCTTAAGGTATTTTAAACAAAAATTGGCTCAGGATAATGATAAGTCTTAAGCCAAAATATTATTCAACATTCAAATAATAAACGATCTTCATATATTTCCCACCCTTTGCATTGAAGGACTTAAAAATTCCCTTCCTCTGAGGGGTGACGAAAATTCAAAGAATTTTTGACGGGGTGGTTTTAAACAAGGCTTCAATCTTACTCTTAAAGCTCTATCAATGGCTTATAAGTTCTCCCCACGGGAAGTTGTTTTCCATTGATCTGAATAATATTGGCAGATTTCACCTCTATTTTTGATCGTGATATGATATAGGATTTATGAATGCGGGTAAACATTTTGGGATTTAGAATTTGCTCTATTTTACTGATGGGCATTTTAAAAGTGAAAGTCTCTGTCTTTGTATGAATATGAATGTATTCTCTTAAACTTTCAATATAAAAAATATCCTGGAGAATAACTTTAACCTTCTTTTTACCACTGTTCATGAAAATAAAATCACGTTCAGAAACTTCGAGTAAAGCATCTTCTGCTTCCATCAAATGCTTGAATTTTTCAATAGCAACAAGAAAACGGTCGTACGGGATGGGTTTCATCAGATAATCTGCAATATCTAGCTCATAGCCTTCTACCGCATACTGATGATAAGCGGTTGTAACAATTACAAACGGCGGATTTTTTACATTTCTGAGAAAATCAAAGCCTTTTATTACCGGAAGATGAAGATCAAGAAACATTAAATCTACAGCATGAATACTTAAAAGACTGCTGGCATATACTGCATCGGCACATTTTCCCAAAAGATTCAGTTCCTGATCTCTGGAGATAAAGTTTTCCAGAATCTCAGCAGCAATAGGTTCATCTTCTACAATAATACAGTTGTATCTTTTAATGGCTGGTTGTATCATGGAAATCAATGGTTAGAGTTATAATATAGCGGTTATTCTTATCTTCTACAGAAAGCGTATGATTGGGATAAAGCAATTCGAGCTGCCTGCGGATATTTTTCAGCCCTATTTTCGTGGAATGTTCATGAGGCTTTTCCTGTTTGGAGTTTTCTATGGAATAAGTAAGTATTCCGTTTTGTAACCGGATATCAACAGTGATGAAAGCTTCTCCCAGACTTTCGGAAACACCATGTTTAAAGGCATTTTCTACGAACTGTATCAAAATCAGCGGTGAAATTTCCTGAGAAGGATTATCAATGCTTTCCAAAAAATTCACCGCCAGCTGACGGTGGCGGATTTTCTGAATCTGAATGAAATCTTTAATATTTTCAAGATCCTTGGCTATAGAAATACTTTTTTCTGCTGCTTCATAAATATTATACCGCATTACTTTGGAAAGCTGAAGGATCACATCCGGTGTTTCATCGGCTTTTTTCAGAGCCATTCCGTAGATATTATTGAGGGTATTGAAAAGAAAATGCGGGTTGATCTGAGCCTTCAGCATGCTTAGTTCCTGATCCAGTTTTTCAGCCTTTAACTGAGCGATCTGATTTTTCAGCAGATTCTTCTGTCTTGTAATTTCAACCCCGAAAATAAGACCTACCATAAAAATAAGATCCATAAAAGAATTGAAAACCACATAACCATTGATCAGTCCGGAAGGCTGTTGACCATCCACTGTTTCACTAACGCCGTAGATAGAAGGATAAATGATATAATGGGTTACAAAACGGTGGGCAAAAACAGCCGTAATTATAGTGGAAATATAAAGAATGTATTTAAAAATCTCTTTAAAATAAATTTTCTCATATACATACAGTAAAGAATAAGCCAATGGAATTTTAACCAAAAGATAGCCAAGCTCCAGCATAAGTGTATTCTGAAGTCTTATTGTCCATTTCAAATCCGGAAACTGATATCTGGACCAGTAAAAATCAAGGTAAACTTCCAGAATATAATACAATATCCAAAAAAGCAAATGAATACGCCATTTAGATTGACTGTCTGATTTCAAGTTGATTAGGATTTAAAAGTACAAAGTACCATTTGTTTACTCAAATATAAAAATATAAGTCTATCAAATGAACGTAAGAATCTACAAATGATCAGTTTTGATTACAATAGATAATAAACTTTAGTGGAAAACAGATCGTTTTTGAAAGTCTAGCTCTTCTTTTTACTCATAAAATGCAAAGAAACTTTAGGGTACATAAGATTCAAAAAGCAGAAGATCAGTAACACATTGAATTCAATACCATTCGTTCCTCCACCTACCACAAACCATCCATTTTGCCAGTGGACGTAATAGATTCCAAAAATGAAAATCAAAATATTACTAACAGCCACTGGCTTGATCCATCTGTCAATCCAGATTAATGGTACCGATAAAAGATGGGTTAGTTTTACCAGCCAGGCCATATAAATTCCTACTGGGTTGAAACCTAATCCATTCAGATAGATCTGTCCAAAGTCATTTACATCCCCACTGAAAATAGAAATCACACTATGCATCAGCAAGATCACTGAAAGCGCAAAACGGAGGTAGAAACTCTTTTTCATAGAAACAAAATTAGTATAGAAAAACAAAGGCTCAATATTCTGTATATCAACAACTCTGAAATCAATATAAAAGTTTTAGCTTCGTGGTAATTATAACTTTTATTGGTGAACAGTATTTTAATGAGATATTAATTTTATAACATATTTCAATACAAAGTGATTTAATTGGTAAAATTTATTATCTTTACGCTCGGATACAATGATGAGTTCCCTCATAATCATTAACCTGTCTTCAACAGATATTTCAAATGATTATGGCAAGATTCTAATACACAAATACTTCTATCTTTTTTAATTAAAAAAGAGTGGCAAAATAATTGACCACTCTTTTATATTATATCCAGAAAGAATCTTTCTTAATTCTGTGTCAGACTTTTTTTAATGAAATCTTCCAGTTCTTTGCCATGAAGGTTTTTAGCTAAAATAGTTCCCTGCCCGTCAATAATGACATTAAAAGGCAGTTCATCTACTTCATAAAGCTTTGCTACAGGGCTTTTCCAGAATTTTAAATCACTGATCTGTATCCAGTTGATCTGAAATCTGTCAATCGCTTTCTGCCAGCTTTCTTTATTCTTATCCAAAGATACACCCAGGATTTCAAACTGATTATTTTTTATCTGTTCTGAGTAGGTACTATACATCATTTTCAACTGAGGCTGTTCCTCTACACAAGGAGCACACCATGTTGCCCAGAAATCAATCAGAACCAATTTCCCTTTCAATTCGGAAAGAGAAAATGAAGTTCCATCCGCTTTGGTCATTGTAATTTCAGGGGCTTTCTTCCCTATTTCTATTTTGTTTTGAGCATTCATATAGCTTGAAAACAGTATTAAAAATAGTAGTTTAAAACCATTCTTCATATTAATCATTTGTAGGATAATCTTTATCAAGCCAGTCTGTTTTGATATTTTTCGGAAGATTTAAAAGCTTCGCATTTTTGAAGCCCATTTCCATCAGCAAAGCAAATGCAGGACGAATATTAGGACATTTTACAAAAGGACAACATCCGCAGTAAATCACAATTTCTCTGTTCTTTGGAATATCTTTAAGATAATTTCTCAGTTTTTCCAGATTTTCTGGTTCATGAGTTGGTCCAATGTCTACAGAGCCTTTCACAATAGCTTCTGGACCTACTGAAATAATTACCAGATCTTTTGTTTTATTCTTTTCAATTCTGGAAGCCAGTAACGCCGGATCCATCAGCTGGCTGTCTTTCCATGGATCCTGTTTTTGCTGTGCCTGACTGAAAACCGAACAGACCAAGCAAGCAATGATAAACAAATACTTCATTCTTCTATTTTTCACAAAGATAAGTTGAAAAGTTCAGAGTACAGGACTGTATGGTTTCCAATAGACTTATTAAAATTTTTAATTTTAAAACCTTTAGCAAATAATTTTATACATTTATGTGAAGTATTGTTGAATAAAAACACTCTTAACAATGGAAGAAAGATTCCAGCCTGATGCAATCATCATCGGAACAGGGCTTGCAGGGCTTACTGCAGCCATGGAAATTACCAATACCGGAAAGAAAGTTCTGCTTTTGGATCAGGAAACTGAACAGAATATTGGCGGACAGGCATTCTGGTCATTCGGAGGATTATTTCTTATCAATTCACCCCAACAAAGAAGAATGGGAATCAAAGATTCTTATGAATTGGCTTTACAGGACTGGAAAGGAACTGCTGGTTTTGACCGTCCGGAAGACTACTGGCCTCGTCAATGGGCTGAAGCTTACCTGAAATTTGCTGCTGGTGAAAAATACGAATACATTTCCAAACTGGGAATCAAGCTGATGTTTATGGTAGGTTGGGCAGAGCGTGGTGATGGTTCTGCAACAGGTCACGGAAATTCCGTTCCCCGCTTCCATGTGAGCTGGGGAACAGGCACAGGTGTGGTAAAACCTTTTGTTGAAAAAGCTTACAAAGCTCAGGAAAAAGGGTTGCTTCAGATGAAATTCAGACATCGGGTGACTGAAATTATTACTGAAAACGGGAAGATCAAAGGTGTTAAAGGTGATATTCTTGAAAATGACATTCAGGAAAGAGGTGCTGAGACCAATAGAAATGTAATCTCTTCCTTTGAATATACAGCCCCGAATATCATCATCGCTTCTGGAGGAATTGGTGCTAATCATGAGCTGGTAAGGAAAAACTGGCCTGATAGATTAGGAAAAGCACCTGAGAATATGGTGTGTGGTGTTCCTGCTTATGTGGACGGAAAAATGATTGGTATTGCAGAAAATGCAGGCGCTCATATCATTAATCCGGACAGAATGTGGCACTACACGGAAGGCTTACAAAACTGGAATCCTATCTGGCCAAAGCACGGAATCCGCATTTTGCCGGGACCATCATCGCTATGGTTTGATGCGAAAGGTGAACGTCTCCCCGCTCCTTTTCTTCCGGGATTTGATACACTGGGGACTTTACAGTATATCCAGGAAACAGGATTTTCCTATTCATGGTTTATCCTTACACAGAAAATTATCAAAAAGGAATTTGCCCTTTCTGGTTCAGAACAAAATCCGGATATTACGAATAAAGATTATGCTCTTTTTCTGAAAAGAATTTTTGGTAAAAAAGCGCCCGGACCTGTAGAAGCTTTTAAAGAACACGGAAAAGACTTTATTGTTTCAGATAATCTGGAAGACCTGGTTAAAAGAATGAATGAGCTGGCAGGAAATAGTCTCCTGAACTATGAAAATATAAAGTCACAGATTGAAGCCAGAGACAGAGAGTTAGACAATAAGTTTTCAAAAGACACTCAGGTTAATTATATCAGAAATACCCGAAATTATTTAGGCGATAAATTGGGAAGAGTTGCTGCTCTGCATAAGATCTTAGATCCGGAAAACGGACCTTTGATTGCTGTACGTCTTAATATTTTAACCCGAAAAACGTTGGGCGGAATAAAAACCAATCTGGATGGTCAGGTATTGAGAGAGGATGACAGTGTTATTGAAGGATTGTACGCTGCCGGAGAAGCAGCTGGCTTTGGCGGTGGCGGAATGCACGGTTACAGAGCTCTGGAAGGAACATTTCTAGGCGGATGTATCTTTTCAGGAATGAAAGCCGGACAATATATTGCCGGACTTTAAAATTAAAGACTTTTTGAATATGAGCAGTTATTTTGATCATAAAGTTATCTGGATCACAGGAGCATCATCAGGGATTGGAGAAGCTTTGGTAAAAAATCTGGCCCAGAACAGCAATGCCAGAATCATTCTTTCCTCCAGAAAAGAAGAACAGCTTCATAAGGTTGCTGAACAGGCAGGTTTGAATACAGACCGATTTGCAGTCATTCCTTTGGATCTTAAAAACTATAAGGAAATGCCTGGCCTGGCAGCAAAAGCATCAGAACAGTTTGGAAAGATTGATATTCTGATTAATAATGCCGGCCTGTCCCAACGCTCATTAGCCATGGAAACTGATATTGAAGTGGATAAACAGCTTATTGATATTGATTATATCGGAACAGTGGCTCTTACAAAAGCAGTTTTACCCTATATGATCAGAAATAAAGGAGGACAGATTGCTGTTGTGTCCAGTTTAATGGGAATTTTCGGTGCTCCTATGCGAAGTGGATATGCCGGTGCAAAACATGCATTACATGGTTTTTTTGATGCCTTGAGGGCAGAATTATTCACCAAGAATATTAAAATCACGATCATTTGTCCTGGTTTTATTCAGACTGATATTTCTATTAATGCAGTTACCGGAGACGGATCATTACAGGGTACAATGGATGATGCCACACAGAATGGAATGCCCGTAGATATTTTTGCGAAAAAAATGCTTTCTGCCATTGAAAAACAGAAAAATCAAAAAGCTATAGGTGGTAAAGAAGTAATGGCAGTTTATCTTAAGAGATTCTTTCCCGGTTTATTGGCAAAAATAGTCCGTAAGGCAAAAGTCGTATAATGAAAAGAGGCTGTTTCAAAAGTCAAACAATTGGCTTTTGTCATTCTGACGAAGGAAGAATCTTATTGATGAACAACTATATGAGATTCTTCACTGCATTGATGAACTACGTTCGCAGACTTTAGTCTGTGTTCAAAATGATACTTTTGAAACAACCTTTTTTATATCAGAAGGTTTTTACCAAACCAATTCCCACAATTTTATTCTGATAAAATGGCATTACCATGGTGGATGAAAGCGAAGTTTTAACTTTATTTTTTCCTCGTAATAAATTATCAATTTTTGGAAACAGCCAATAAGCCAGCTCTGTAGAAAGAATTCCGAATCCGGCTCCCGCTACAACATCTCCCAGCCAGTGCTTATCATTCAGCATTCTGTAAACTCCGGTGAAAATTGCAAACGGATATCCGGAGATACTGAGCCAGAAATTGGTGTCTTTATATTCCCGGAACATAAACTGTGCAGAAGAAAACGCTGTGGCAGCATGTCCTGAAGGAAAAGATAATGTATTCGATCTGTCCGGTCTTTCTTCTTTTACCAGATACTTTAATGGCATTGTAAAAGCAGCTGCAATCAATTGTGAAGATGCGTAAATGATGGTGCGGTCTCTCAGATTATGTTTTCCTTTTATCCCCATTGCATTAAGCCCGTATACCATTACTGCCGGAGCATATTGGGTATAATTATCCAGCTGTATCTGTTTAGGCTGATGTTCGTTGATTTCAACCTTAGTAGATACATTAAGCTGCTTTAGATTCTTAATGGAAAGACCTGCTACTCCGTAGGTAATAAATGCTGCAGGAATGATCAAACTCTTATAATTCAGAGTACTTTTTGTAACCTCCGTCGTCCTAATGCTATCCTGTACAGGCTTTTGAAACTTAATTGTATCATTGACACTCTGTGCATTGATTCTGCTTAAAAGTGAACTCAAAATCATTACATACATCCATGTTTTTTGAAACTGTTTTTTCATTTTAAACCATATTTAAAATTATCCGATTCTGTATTAAAATTTATAGCTGTATCCCAAACGAACCACCTGGGTTTCGTAGTAATCATTGCTGGTATAGGCAAATCCTTTACCCTGTACAGACTTCTTGATTACCATTGTATTAAGTAAATCTGAGGCGTTAAAAAAAAGTTCTCCCTTTCCTTTCTGAATGGCTTTTTTC
The DNA here is from genome assembly GCF_045865955.1 of Chryseobacterium sp. KCF3-3. Lineage (NCBI taxonomy): Bacteria > Pseudomonadati > Bacteroidota > Flavobacteriia > Flavobacteriales > Weeksellaceae > Chryseobacterium > Chryseobacterium sp. KCF3-3. The sequence goes on along the minus strand of NZ_AP035792.1, from coordinate 4,636,250 downwards.
ACTCCTGCATCCATCGAAAATCTTGATTGTATTTTTCCCTGAGGAATAATATCCGGAGCCAGATACACCAATGTAAACTGCATATCTAACCCTTTGGAGAAACGAAAAACATTGTTCATCTTAACATTCCCTGAGATAGCCGTTTGCAGATCTGCAGAGAAAGTATTGGGTTGAGGATACAGATTTTGTACAGTAAATGCATCGATCTGATTACGATATATATTTCCATTGATATTCAGGGAATAAACATCCGATACTTTTTGGTTCAAAATTGTTTCAAGCCCTGTATTATAGCTCTTTCCTGCATTTTGGAAGATGGCATAAATTAAAGTGCTGCCGGGAACAATACTGGAAATTCTGGTGATTGTTCCATTGGCAAAACGGTGGTATAATGCAGAATATAAATATCCGCTATCCCAATTGTGTTTATATCCAAGTTCGATAGAATTAGTAAACTGAGGACGTAATGCAGGATTTCCAACCTTAATGATCTCTGCATCATCATATTTTGGAAATATTCTGATATCCACTTCATTGGGACGGTCTACCCTTCTGTTATAGAAAACAGAGAACTTATTACGATCATCAAGCTTATACGCCAGCCTGAAATTCGGGAATGGCTGGGTGTAATTGTATCCGTCACTTTTATAGGTAGGATGGTTTGGATTTACATCATACTGAATTCCCACATATTCCAGTCTAAGCCCCAATTCTGCCTCCCATTTTTCATTTTCAAAAACATAATTTCCATACACGGCAGGAATAAATTCTTTATAATCTGCCTTTCCACCGGCAGAAACATCCAACACAGAGTTCGCTCCCGGAATAAAATTCATATTGGTAGGAATGCTTCTGTTTCTCAGCTTAATTCCGGTTTCTATTCGTCCATATTTCAATGGTTTTACATAATCTACATTAAAATCGTATACCTGTTCATCCGATAATAGCTTAAAAGCATCAGTTCCGGTAGAAGACGGCAGATAATTGTCATAGAAATATTTTTCATCTTCTCTATGAAAAGTATAATTGAATCCCACATTCAATACATGTCCTGCTTCTTTGAATTTATGCTGATAGGAAGCTGTTCCCATCACAGTTGTTTTCAGCTCATCCTCCAGAAACTGCCAAAGACGCAGCCGTCGAGACATATCCCCATTGAAAAAAGGCTGGTCTCCCCTGTCGATAATCTTTTCACTTCCGTACATTCCTGAAATGGTTAAGGTATTCTGAGCATCAATATTCCAGTCTATTCCGGCTTTGGTCGTAAAGAAATTGGTATTTCTGTTTCTTTTCAGCTGGGAATTGATCACTGTTCCGTCATCATAAGTACGGGTTACAAATTCATTCTTATTAAGTGTCTCCGTGTACAGATTATCTGCCTGTAAAAATATATTGACTTTGTTTTTTCTATAATTGACAGACAATGATGGATTAATTTTAGGCGTAAGGGTGTACTGTGGTCTTATCGTAGGAAGATTTTCCTTTCTTACCCAAAGTGAACCTAATCCTGTGGTGAATCCTGCTTTTCCGTTCCATCCGTTCTGTTTATTTTTTTTCATGATGATATTGATGATTCCGGCATTTCCGTTCGCATCGTACTTTGAGGAAGGATTGTTGATGATCTCAATTTTATCAATCGCAGAAGCAGGAATATTATCCAATCCGGTCTGACTTCCAAAACCTGTAAGAGCAGTCTGTTTGCCATCAATTAATACAGTTACTTTATCATTTCCCCTAAGCTGTACTTTACCATCCTGTACAGTAATTCCGGGAAGATTCTGCATACTTTGTAATACTGAACCACCACTTTGACTGATATTATCTGCCACAGAGTATATTTTCTTATCCAAACGGCTGTCTATTTCATTTTTTTTAGAAGCTGTAATGGTAATCGCTTCTATTTTGGTTTCCGTTTCCTGCTGCGCAGTCAGTTCAATGGTAGGAATTTCCAGAAACTCAGAAAGACTTCCTATAAAAACAGGTTGTATCTGTGTACGATATCCTGTGAGTGAGGTTTCCAGAAGATAATGGTCTGGTTTTATTCCGGTAAGAGAAAATCTTCCTTCTTCATTGGTAATTGTTCCTGCTGTAAAAGTGCTGTCTTTTTCTTTCTTTAAAATAATATGAGCATATGGTAATGCTGTCTTGTCTTGACCGGTAATTCTTCCTGAAGCTGTCACAGAAGCTGTCTGTGCAGAAACAAGGGAAGAAGCCACTATGCAGGCTGGAAAAAATATCAGAGCTGTCTTATTCATTCTTCTAGTTTTATTTTCTTTAAAATATTTTTTATTATATGAGGTGTTGGATTATTCGTTTTGAAGGGGGAATTCCCGGCTGTGTTTTCTTTGTGAAATGACGATCATCAATACCATCAGAGCAAGGGATATCAGAGAAGCATTGAGAGTTCCCAGATCCAGTCCTCCTTTCGCTAAAGGCTTGGTTAAAAGATCTCCGAAAGTAGCGCCAAACGGTCTGGTAAAAACAAAAGCAATCCAGAACAGCAACACATGATTGATCTTTGTGGCATAATGAAGTACGACCACAATAAGGATAATGAGTCCGGTAATCAAAGCTCCTGTCATGTAGCCGAGTCCTAAATTATCACTCAGAAAATCCCCAAAAGCAGTTCCCAGGCTGTTGGAAAATAAGATAGCAGTCCAGTAATACAGTTCTTTATTCTTTTCAAAAATGGGATACACCTCAAGGTTGCCATACTTTTTGTACCATAAAAACAAAGAAATTAAAAGGCCGGAAAGCAAAATTAAACTGCCTGTAAGGTAGCCTGTTTTCAGGGTTCTGTCGATGAAGTCAGAGATTTCCGTCCCTAAAGTGGTTGTTCCTACAATTACCATCCAGTATACGGCTGGTATATATTTTTTTACACCTAGCTGCACGGATAAAATGATGACAAAGAACAACAGGGTAATCAGAATACCAACTACATAGCCCAGATGAAGCGTCATAGAAATAAAATCACCTAAAGTCTCTCCTAATGTAGTGGCTACAATTTTCATCAGCCAGAACAGAAGAGTAACGGCCGCAACTTTGTTTACTGTTTTCATTTCTAAATAAAATTTATACCTCAGTATGTTTTCAATACAAAGGTGCAACCCGATTTAGAAGAAATTTAGAATTGTGGGAAAAGGGAATATTTTTAACTATAATTTAACAGAGAAAATATGGTGTTGATTCTCAAACCTGTAGTTGATAGTCCACTGATGAAACCTACAGATTTCCTGAATAATAGACAACCCCAGCCCGCTTCCACTATTATCCGTTGAAAGCTTTGAAAATCTTTTGAATAAGAAATCCGTATTCAGCTTCTCAGTCCCTGAATTGGAAACCTCAAAAACAGAATGGGTAAGCTGTACGGAAATACTGCCTCCTACAGCTGTATGACGAATGGCGTTGATGATAAGATTGTTGATTAATATTTCTGCCAGAATATTGTTTCCACTTACCTGTACCTCATTTGAAATGTGTTCTGTAACTGAAATATTTTTTTGCTCAAAATGTTCTCTGAGAATATCAATGCTTTGATGAAGCAAAAGATCAAACGAAATAATTTCCGAGCTGTCGAACTGGTTATTATCAATTTTAGCAAGCAACAAAAGGTTTTTATTGATGCGGGAGCTTCTTGTAAGCGCCCTGTTCATATCTTCTGCAATGCTGTATTGTTTTTCGGTAAGATTCTGATCCTGAAGCAAAAGATCCAGTTTATTTTTAATGATGGCCAGCGGAGTCTGCAATTCGTGGGAGGCATTTTCAGTGAACTCTTTCTGGGTTTTGTAAGCCGTTACATTACGTTCAATAAGCTTGTAAAGAGACTGATTGAGTTCTTCAAATTCAGCAGTGTCAGAAGTCGGAAATTCTATAGCATTCTGACTGTTAAGGTTAAAAGTTTTCAGCTGATCCAATGTACTTCTGAACGGTTTCCAGACAGATGAAGAAAGCCTTCTGTTAAGATATAAAAGCCCAAGAACAATCACCACGAAAAAAAAGATGGTAATCATGGCAATGACAGCTATGGTTTCATGAGATTCCTCAATATTGGTCTGTATAGTAAAAAGATAAGGTTTATTGTGAAGATAAATTACTTTTTCAAGACATCTGTAACGCTCTTTTTTCTGTTCCGAAATGAATGGCAGATGTTTTTCATAAGTATAAACACTGTCCTGCTTTACCTGGCTGGGAGAAATTCTTTCAATATTGGTTTCAGGCTGAATATGATTCCATAATTCAAGGCTTTTGTCCAGTGCTTCTTCAGAAAGTTGCAGCTGATTGAATTCATAAGCCGTTTTCTCTACAATAATCTGATTATGCTCATCCAGCTCACTTTTCCAGATGGTATCCACCACAAAATAATACACAGGAATACTGATCATCAGTACAATAAGTACGTAGATAAGAAAGGGTTTGGTGGTTTTGGTGAGTAGAGGCTTCACAATAGTTATGAATTATAAATTATGAGTTATGAATTCTTGTTTCTGTTATTTATTCTTTGCTGTAATGATGATACTTCGGATTATTTTTAATATTTCAGTGGCTTCATTATTGATGCTTTCATATTCAGTGAATGTTAAATAATCAGTGTGAAATAAAAGCTCTATCCAATAAATAGATTCATCACATTTTTTTTGAGCAACAGCCAGTTTATGAACAAAATCTGCTTTACTTTCAGCGTTTTGTGATTCTCTTACTAAAGCTCCAACTGCTGTTCCGCTTCTTAACAACTGTTTACTCAGAACATATTCACTTTTAGCAGTAAGATATTTATAAAGATTAATAATCCTTATTGCAAAACTAAAACTTTTATCTTTCAGCACATTTTTCTTTTCACTCATAACAATTCATCATTTATAACTCATCATTCATAATTATTAAAGCTTTCCCACTTATACCCCGTTCCGTACACTGTTTTAAGGTAATGTCCGCATCCTGCATCATAGAGTTTTTTCTTAAGATTTTTTACATGAGCATATACAAAATCATGATTGTCAAGCATATCAGCGAAATCTCCGGAAAGATGTTCTGCCAGAGTACTTTTGGAAATAACTTTATTTTTGTTTCCAATAAAATAAATGAGGAGATCAAATTCTTTCTTGGTCAGAGAAATCACTTCATCATTTACGGCCACCGTTTTTGCCAATAAATCGATTTGAAGTTCATTTTGTTTTACCACATTAGAACTACTGAACTGTTTCCGCCGGATAATAGAATATACTCTGGCCATAAGCTCAGAAAGATGAAAAGGCTTAGTAAGATAATCGTCAGCGCCCAGCTTTAGTCCTTCAATTTTATCATCAAGAGCATTTTTGGCGGAAATAATGATTACTCCGTCCTGTTTCTGTTGTTTTTTTAATTCTTCCAAAATGGTAAGCCCATTTCCGTCCGGCAGCATAATGTCCAATAAAATACAATCATAGTCGAATGTTTCAATTTTACTCATCGCTTCACCGAAGGTACTGGCCGTTTCACAGAGGTAATTTTCTCCGGAAAGATATTCGGAAATACTTTGAGCTAGAGCTACTTCGTCTTCAATGATAAGAATTTTCATGCGATAAATCTATAACCAAATTTAGAAGAAATTTCGAATTTTAAATTAAATTATAAATTACAAAAATAGAATCTATAGAACAAGTGTAAAGGCTCAAAAGGAGGTTTTTTGTGATATATTTCATAAATTTACGGTGCTGTATCAATCTGATGATAGTATAAAATATTTCCAAGGTGAAAATTCACAACAAAAAAAAGTACCTGAGCTTCCTTAAATTTAAAAGAGATTTCCAAAAATACGGACTAGAAAAAGCACGCAGTTATGAACTTATTCTGCATTGGCTGAACAACAGACTGAGCAGAAACCAGTTCCTTGTTCTTTCCGGAATTCTGGTAGGCTGTACGGCTGGTCTTGCGGGAGTTATCCTGAAAACTCTGGTGCACAATATTCATTATTTCATTACCAATAAAGTTCATTTTGAATACCAGATATTATTTTATATCGTTTTTCCTTTTTTAGGAATTGTTCTCACTACGATGATCGTTCTTACTTTATTCAAAGGTCAGGATCGTAAAGGAATCGGTGCTATTTTATACGAAATTGCACAGAATTCCAGTATTGTAGCTTCCGTTAAAATGTATTCCCAGGTGATACAAAGTGCTGTTACCGTAGGATTGGGAGGTTCAGCAGGATTGGAAAGTCCTATTGCCGTTACCGGAGCTGCTATTGGTTCCAATTATGCCCAAACGTACAGACTTAGTTATAAAGAACGTACTTTATTACTTGCTGCAGGAGCTACTGCGGGGATTGCATCTGCTTTCAATGCTCCTATTGCCGGGATTATGTTTGCCTTTGAAATTCTTTTGACAGGAGTGGTTTTCACCGATTTTATTCCTTTGGTGGTTGCCGCGGTCTGTGGAAGTCTTTTGTCAAGAATTTTACTTCAGGAAGATGTTCTTTTCAGGTTTTATACCCGAGACCCGTTCAACTATAAAAATGTTCCGTATTACCTTATTTTAGGGATTGTTACAGGGTTGTATGCCCGTTATTTTGTCATTATTTCTCAAAAAGTAGAACACTTTATAAAAAAACTTCAGCTTTCGAGAATGCGTAAGGCAATGTTCGGAGGAGCTGTACTTTCCCTGTTATGCGTACTTTTTCCACCTTTGTTTGGGGAAGGATACGAAACGGTAAAAGCTTTTACCAATGGAAATACCTACTCTATTATTGAAAACAGTTTTTTCAGATATTTTGAAATCGGAGACTGGACCATTATTATATTTTTAGTTCTGGTATTGCTTCTAAAAGCATTTGCCACTTCATTTACCATATTCAGCGGTGGAAATGGTGGGAATTTTGCACCTTCTCTTTTTGCCGGAGGAACTTTAGGGTATTTATTTGCACTGGTTTGCCAGCATTTAGGCTTTACGGATGTTCCTGTCACCAATCTTGTACTGGTAGGAATGGCTGGTGCCATGAGTGGAGTTCTGTATGCTCCGCTTACCGCTATTTTTCTGATCGCAGAGTCAAGTTTCGGATATGATTTGTTTATTCCCTTGATGATAGCCTCTATCATATCTTATCTTATTGCCAAATGGTTCTCTCCTATTTCTCCGGAATTAAAATCATTAGCTGACGAAGGAAAAATTTTCACAAACAAGCATGACAAAAACCTGCTTTTCGCCCTGAGAACTGAAGACTTTATTGACAAATATTCACAAACAATCAGTCAGAATGCCTCAGTTACAGAACTGTTTGAAATGGTAAAGAATGGAGACAAAAATATTTTCGCTGTGGTAGATGAGAACAGAAAACTGAAAGGAGTTCTTACTTTGGATGATATAAGACCTTATTTATTCAACAAAGAAATGGAAAACTCTCAGACGGTTACTCAGATCATGAAAGCGCCCCCAGCTATTCTTCATAGGGAAAATAGACCATTGGATATTCTCCAGACTTTTGACGATACAGGAGTATGGAATTTACCTGTAGTGAGTGATAATAATGATTTCATAGGCTTTATTTCAAAATCTTCAATACTGATGAGCTACAGACAGCTTCTGAAGGAATATTCCGATTAATATTGATAGCAGAATATAACAACTGAAGAACTCCATTCCACTTCTCTGGAGGGTTGGCGAAAATTCAAAGAATTTTTGACGGGGGTGGTTAGCATCGTCACATCATAAAAAAATCCGTTCATTGCTGAACGGATTTAATTTTAGTCTATAATGAAATTTGAAAAAATTAGTTGCTTGCGTTATTCAGCAGATCTATATCTTCCTGATCCAAAACAAGTTTGGGTGCATTGAAGACTGTTTCAAGCTGTGATGCACTGGTCGCACTTACAATAGGTGCAGTGATCAAAGGATTGGATAATAACCATGCTAAAGAAACAGTTCCCTGAGTGGTATTATGCTTTGTACTTACCTGATCCAGCGCTTTTAAAACTTCCAGCCCTTTAGGATTTAAATACTTTCTCACCCCTTCACCTCTTGCGCTTTTTGCAAGATCTGCTTCATCACGGTATTTACCCGTTAAGAAACCTGCTGCCAGCGACCAGTACGGAAATATACTTAAATCAAACTGCTCTGCCAGAGGAGCATAATTTTGCTCAAAACCTTCTCTTTCCATGAGATTATAATGAGGCTGCAGAGCGACATATTTAGGAAGATTATTCTTTTCTGCTGCGTCAAATGATGCTTTCAAACGTTCCGGTGATAAGTTGGAAGCCGCAATATATCGTACTTTTCCGGCTTTAATGATCTCATCATATGCTGCAAGGGTTTCTTCTACCGGAGTGATATTATCGTCAAAATGAGTATAATAGAGATCAATATGATCGGTTTGAAGCCTTTGCAAAGACTCATCTACAGATTTAAGAATATGTTTTTTGCTGATATCATAACCGTGTTCTTTCGTTTCTGAACCTACTTTGGTTGCCAAAACAATATCATTACGGTTAGCTCTGCTTTTCATCCACTTTCCGATGATTTCTTCAGACTGTCCACCTTTCCCGTTCACCCACCATGAATAGGTATCTGCAGTGTCTATAAAATTGAATCCGGCTTCAGTAAAGCGGTCCAGTATATCAAAAGACTGTTTTTCGTCCAGTGTCCATCCAAAAACATTCCCTCCGAAATTGATTGGCGCAATCGCTAAATCGGTGTTTTTGATTTTTCTTTTTTCCATAAAAATAATTTTACTAAGTGAGATCTAAGGTAAGGAATATTAAGCCCTGAGAATATTTAAAATGACCATTCGCTTCATAGTTATTATAAATGGAAATGCTGATGTTTACTGAGTTTTTTTGATTAATATCTTTGTTGGAAAATCGCAAAGACGCAAATAAATTAAACGCTAAGTGCTTTAAGACACAAAGATTTTATCTCCGATAAAATTAGATACAACATAGTGTATTTTTATCTCACGCTGATTTTGCAGAATACGCAGATTTAAATATCAATATCTGTGTAATCTGTTTTATCTGCAAGAAAAACTTATATCATATTGTTTTTTACAATCTTATATTGATCGAAATTGAAGTGTTTTTACGCCTTTGCATTTCTCTAACAAAATACATGTGATTTCATTAGTAACTAAAAAAAATAAAAACAGCCCATGTAAAAGCTGTTTTTATTATCTATCAATTAAAAATACGGTTATTTTTCAACCTGTGGAATATCAATAGCAATAAGCTGAAGTTTGTATTCCTGTAATTGAAGATGGATGGTTGATAAACCGTTGCTGAAAAATGATGATGCTGTAAAAAGCTCATGATAATATGTGATCCCTTCAAGAACATTTTTCCTGAAAGCATTCCATTTTTTGGTCTGAGAATGAGTAATCTGTACAGTGGATCCGGTGATTTCTTTTCTCAGGTAATCCACATACATTTTCAATTCATTAATGAACATATTCGGACGCCGATTATCGGAAAGGATATTGGTATTTCCGTAGATATGCTTTACCATTTCCGAAAGAGAAACTTCTTTATCAAAAAAGGCAATATTGGGTCCGGGACATATCACAACGCCTTGTTTTTCACCTTTAATTTCTAGGTTCTGTTCCATGTATGCTGCATTCACGAGTCCTACACAAAGACAGGCTTTATCGGTAATTTCGGATTTTCGTTTATTGAATTCTTTTTCAGTGAATGCATCTTTATTTTCGTAAAGTTCTTTCAGTTTGATATCCTGATATTTTCTGGAGGCGGTACATGTTCCTTCCTGGGAAAATTCTTTGCTTAGTGCGAGAAGTTTTTTGGGACACGAACTTCCATATTTCCCTTTTGCTTCTTTCTCATACTTCAATACTTCGTTAGATGTCCCTTTTACGGTATTGAAAGGCACTCCCAATGGCGAAATATTACTCAGATAGAAATCCTGCTCTTTTGATTGTACAAGTAGATTTCTGGTTTCAGTGTCTACCGATGTTGCTTCAGGTACAAGTAAAAATGGTGAGCCCCATCCAACACTGTCTACACTATAATTAGCCAATAAAAATTCATGCTCTTCAGAAGTTCCTACTCCACCCTGAACGGTAATCTTCATTTCCAAAGGCTCGGAAACTACATGTTTTCCTTTTTGTTCCAAAGCAGCCGTCATTAAGGCGTGAGCTGATTGTATCAGATCGTTTTTTTTCTGCTTGAATTCTTCCATGATGGGCCCGAGAAGCATTCCTTCAGTGGCAAAAGCATGACCACCGCAATTCAGTCCGGATTCTATTCTGTATTCTGAAACCCATAATCCTTTTTTAGCCAGGAAATTTCCCTGAATCATGGCAGAACGGAAATCGCTTACTTTAAGGATAATTTTCTTTTTAATGTTGCCGTTTTCATCCGGGAAAAAATCGTCAAACTCTTCCATATAGCTGTACAAACGGGGATTCATCCCTGCAGAAAGAACCATTGATGATGATAGTTTACTTTGGGCAAATCCACGCAGAGAGGCATGTGCATCGTTGTACATCGCAGGAAGCTGCTCATTATTCTGATAATTGTCTTTATCTACTTTCGTCATGATATTGACATCAATACTTCCCGGTTTTAAATTGGATTCTATGAAATTTTTAATATTAGAACTCCAGTTCTCCTTTTGGTTGATTAAATTTTGAAGACTGTTTTTGAGATCTGATGTATTGGGAAGCATAGCCATGAAATCCTTCAAAGCTTCCTTGTTTTTGCTGATTTCCTGTTTGAAAGATTCAAATTTTTCATTCACAATATCATCCACCATATCCAGATAAGCCGTAACTCTTCTGGCTCTGTAATCTTCAGTTTTTGTTGAGATCCCGAAATAGTCAAGATTGAACTTTTTGTTGTAAAAGTTCTTCATTTTTTCCAGAATTTCATCATCAATAATGGAGATGACGGAAGAAATTCCATACTGGGCAACACGAATCGGGCTGTCTATGGTATAAGCCAGTCCCATTACCGGAATATGGAAATTGTGCAAAGGTTTTTGTGTCATAAAGTTTTTGATAAAAGTTTTTTGTTATTCCTCTAAAAATCCTTTACAACTATTCACTTCTTAAAAATATTATTTTAAAATGAATTATGCATCAAATAGTATTTTTATTATCGAAAACATGTCAAATGTCATTTTTTTTACATTGTTTGAAATAAAAAAGATCAGCTGAATAACTGATCTTTTCTTCTTGAAAGCTTTATAGTTTCACCTAATTATTCAGCTTTGTTTTTAAGCATCATCAGAAGACTGTAAGCTCCTTTCTGTACAATTTTCTTATCCTTTAAAAAATCGGCTTTTATAATCTCTGTAAACTGGTCATCAGCAATTCCGGTCACTACAGGAATCATTTTGTAACTGGAATTTCCAAGGTCTTCAAAAACATAATTCCTGTTTTCAAAAGAAACTACGGCTTCGTTAGGAAGTCCCATGGTATAACGGCTGCTGATATTTACTTCGGCATTCACGTACATTCCCTTTACAAAGTCAGTATTCACAGAAGATAACTTGGCTATAGCAGTGGCAGAACCTCCGTTTTCAATACTGGGAACTACGCTTACAATTTTTGCACTGGATTTCACATCTGGATTCTGATTGTTGTACACCAAAATTTCCTGCCCTGCTTTTATATCATTCACATCATTTTCAAAAATCTTCAGCTCTAAAAGCAATCCGGCTGGATTGATGAGTTCAAATAAAGTATCAGCCGGGTTGATATACTGCCCGTTATTCACAAGAATTTTACTTACAAAACCTGTAAACGGTGCATAAATATTGATTTTACTTCTGATATTTCCGGTACTCAGACCTTTGGCACTGATTCCTATGATTCTCAGTTTTTCTTCCAGCCCTTTTAAAGTGGCATTCAAGGTAGAATAATCTGCCTGAGCGTTCTGCATGGTTTTGTCACTGCTGGCTTTGCTTGTATTCAGATCTTTCTGACGGTTATAGTTCAGTCTGGCAGCCTCAAGCTGAGCTTTGGTCACCAGATAATCCTGCTGCAATTGTATAAACTGCGGATCTTCTACTACAGCAAGCACCTGTGCTTTGCTGAAGTGGCTTCCGCTAATGACGTTGATAGCTTTGATATGCCCGCCCATAATGCTGGACACCGAACTGATGTGAGATGGTGCGATTTCTGCTTTGCCGTTCAGTCTCACCAGCTTTTCCATATTCCTGTTCTGGATAGTGGTTGTTGTTAATCCTACAGACTGAATCTGTTTTTCCGTAAGATGAACGGAGTTTTTGTCGTTCTTAGAAAACCTGGTGTTTTCATACACTGTTTTTTCCTCTTGCTTTTTTCCGGAACATGAAGATAAAGCAAGGATGAGAGCAAGGCTGTATAGAGATATATTCTTGAAATGCATGATGGTATTATTTTGAAATTAAGAATTGAAGTTCAGCTCCGATCTGATTGAGCTTTTCCAGCTGATCTATATAATCTGCCTTGGCTTTTACGGCCTGGTTCACCAGTATTACCCAATCCAGGTAGTCTATTTCTCCTGCTTCCATCTGTTTCTGAGCGGTTTTTAGAATGGTTTCGGATTTTGGAAGCTGTTTTTGTTCATAATTTTCAATGATTTTCTGTTGGTTCATATAATTGTTCAATTGCTGACTCAATCTGTTTTTAAGCTCAATTTCTTTTCTCTGATACTGATTTTCGGAAATGGCAATTTTAGCCTGTGCTGCCTTTGCCAAAGCTCTCTGTCCTTTGGTAAACAAGGGAATTCCCACGCCAACCTGAACAGAATTGAAGCGGTTATTGTTGATGTTTTTCATACTTTGATTGGTGTACCCAACAATAAGATCCGGAAGCAGTCTGCTTCTTTCAAGCTGCACTTCTGCCTCTCCTACTTTGATCTGTTGCTGCAGGTACTGAAGCTCAGGATGTTGTTTTACCATTTCCTCAGAAATCTGAAGACCAATATTCATTGTCGGTTTATCCGCAACAGGCTGATAAGAAGTTTCGGACTGAAGTAAAACCTGAAGCTGAAGTTTTGCCATATTCAGGTCATTTTCAAGACTGTTCAACTGTACTTTTACCTGTTCTTTCTGAATTTCAGCGGTGGATTCTTCCAGAATATTGGCTTCTCCTTTTTTTAATCTTAATCCTGCTTTTTCTGCAAAATGATCATACAGCCGGCTGATGTATTCCAGGACTTTTTTCTTCTCCTGAAGCACCAGTATCCTGTAGAAAACATCTGTTACTTCTTTGGTAAGCTGTGTTTTGGTCAGATTCTGATTGATGACACTGGCAGACCATTCCGCATCCAGCATTTGTTTTCTTTTTGAATACACGGTCGGAAAACTGAACCTTTGAGAGATTCCGAATGAATTATCCGTTTCCTCGCCCTGAATCTGTCCGAATCCACCGGTAATTTCCGTCTGGGGAATATCCAGATAACCGGCTTTCAGCTTTTCCTGATAATCTGATACTAATTTTGAGTTTTTAAGGGTTCCGTTTTGCTGATAAGCCTTTTCCAAAGCCTGGTCATAAGTAATGTTTTCCTGAGCCTGAAAACTTCCGAAAGAGATCAGCAGTAAGAAAACAGACCGTTTTTTATAATTGGTTTTTTTAGAGAATTTCATTTTATCTTTATTAATATGTTCAAAAAGGACGTATAAGATGGGAAGGACAAACAAGGTTAAAAGGGTCGCAAGCATTAACCCTCCAATCACCACCGTTGCCAGAGGCCTCTGTACTTCAGCTCCGGCACCATTACTGATCGCCATGGGAAGAAACCCCAGAGAAGCTACAAATGCCGTCATTAAAACCGGACGAAGCCTGATTTTTGTGCCTATGAGTACAATTCTGCTGGTATTGGTTATCCCATTCTTTTTCAGCCGGTTGAATTCTGATATCAAAACAATTCCATTAAGTACGGCCACTCCAAATAATGCAATGAATCCTACCCCTGCACTGATGCTGAAAGGCATTCCTCTCAACGCCAGAAAATACACACCTCCTATCGCAGATAAAGGAATGGCGGTATAGATCAGAAGGCTGTGTTTTACAGAACCGAAAGCAAAGAATAAGAGCAGGAAAATCATCACTAACGAAATAGGAACTGCAATTCCCAGTCTGGCTTTGGCTTCATTTAAATTTTCAAAAGCACCGCCGTAAGAAACAGTGTATCCGGGAGATAATTTCAGGCTTTTATCTGCTTTTTGCTGAAGTTCTTCCACGATACTCTGGACATCTCTTCCTCTCACATTAAAGCCTACAATAATCCTTCTTTTGGTATCTTCCCTCTGAATCTGGTTCGGACTGTTTTTAAGCTCTACTTTAGCAAGCTGTGACAAGGGAATCTGTTCTCCTGAAGCGGTAGGAACCAAAAGATTTTGGATGCTCGTGATATCTTTTTTATGCTCATTATCCATTCTCACTACGATGTCAAACTTTTTTTCACCTTCATATAAAGCTCCCGCAGTCTGACCGGCAAAAGCCATATTAATTACCCTGTTGATATCTGCCACAGAAATATTGTATCGGGAAAGCTCTGAGCGGTTATAATCAATCACAACCTGCGGAGCGCCTACTACCGGCTCAATATAAAGGTCCTGCGCTCCTTTTACCGTATTAATAATAGTTCCGATCTTTTTTGCGTAGGTAGCAAGGCTGTCCAGATCCTCACCATAAATTTTACAGACCACATCCTGTCTTGCTCCGGTCATCAGTTCATTGAAACGCATCTGTACAGGAAACTGAAAGCTGGTGGTAAGGCCTGGGATAACGCTTAATGCTTTGCTCATTTTGTCAGAAAGTTCAGGAAATGTTGCTGCAGAGGTCCATTCCTTTTTAGGCTTCAGTACTACGATCATATCTCCGGAGTCCATCGGCATAGGTTCTGTAGGGATTTCTGCGCTACCGATCTTCATCACTGCTTTTTCTACTTCAGGAAACTGGGTTAAAAGGATATGCGCAGCCTGAGTGGTAGCTTTCTTGGTTTCATTGATATTACTTCCCTGAAGAATCCTCATTTCAACAGCAAAATCACCTTCCTCCAGAGACGGAATAAACTCTCCACCCATTCTGGAAAGGGTAAAAACAGCACCTGCAAACAGGACTAAAACCCCAACAATAATGGTTTTTCTGAATTTAAGAGCTTTCATCAATAATTTCTGATGCCCGGTTTCCACTTTACCCATCACACGGTCTGAGATATTCTCCTTTTCTTTTTTCTTTCTGCTTAATACCAGAGAACTCATCATCGGAATATACGTCAGGGAAAGAATAAATGCCCCTATCAGGGCAAAAGCCACCGTCTGTGCCATAGGCTTGAACATCTTTCCTTCAATGCCCTGAAGGGTAAAAATCGGAAGATAGACGATTAAGATAATGATCTGCCCGAAAACCGCACTGTTAACCATTTTGGCCGCAGAACCTGAAACCTGATCATCCATTTCTTTTTTGCTGAGCATATTGTCTTTTCCAAAATGCTTTTTATGAGCAAGCTGATGCAGCACGGCTTCCACAATAATGACGGCTCCATCTACGATAAGACCGAAATCCAGTGCCCCAAGGCTCATCAGATTTCCTCCCACACCGAAAATATTCATCATGATAATCGCGAATAGCATCGCCAAAGGAATGACGGACGCCACCAATAATCCTGCTCTGAAATTTCCAAGGAATAAAACCAGAATGAAAACCACAATCAATGCTCCTTCCATCAGGTTGGTTTTTACCGTACTGATGGTATTATTCACCATTTTAGCACGATCAAGAAAAGGCTCAATCACCACTCCTTCCGGTAAAGATTCCTGGATTTTTTCAAGTCTCTGCTTGATATTTCCAATCACGACATTGGCATTTTCACCTTTCAGCATCAGAACAATTGCTCCGGAAACCTCTCCGGTATCATTATAAGTCATAGCGCCATACCTTGTCGCATAACCGATCTTCACAGATGCTACATCTTTGATATGCACAGGAATGCCTTCTTTTGTTTCCGCTACCTGAATGCTTCCAATATCTTCCGTACTTCCCAGAAGCCCTTCGCTGCGGATAAACAGAACGGTTTCTTTCTTTTCAATATAAGCCCCTCCGGTATTCTGGTTATTCTTTTCCAGCGCTGCAAATACATCATTGATATTGATGTTAAAGGCCTGTAGTTTATTTGGATTAATGGCAATTTCATACTGCTTTAACTTTCCTCCGAAGCTGCTTACATCTGCCACTCCTTTCGTTCCAAGGAGCTGTCTTCTGACCACCCAGTCCTGGATGGTTCTGAGTTCTGTTTCATCATACACATTTTCATATCCTTTTTTGGCCCTTACCACATACTGGAAAATCTCTCCCAATCCGGTTGAAATAGGCCCTAGTTCCGGTTTACCGATTCCCGCCGGGATATTGTCCTGAACGAGCTGTAAACGCTCCTGAACCTGCTGGCGTGCCCAATACACATCCGTTTTGTCATCAAAAACAACAGTTACTAAAGACAGTCCGAAACGTGAGAAGCTCCTCAGCTCCGTAATTCCGCTGATATTGCTGGTCGCCTGTTCGATTGGAAATGTTACAAGGCGTTCTATATCTGCAGCCCCATAAGAAGGAGCTGTGGTAATGATCTGAACCTGGTTGTTGGTGATATCCGGCTGGGCATCAATAGGAAGTCTGGTGGTTTCATAAATTCCAAAAAGGATGAGCGCCACTGTAAACAGAGCAATGATGAGTTTATTCTTTACAGAAAACTCAATAATTTTATTTAACATGGAAAAAACTATTAATTATAACCCGGAATGCCTTATGAAAACTGATGTCATTAAAAAAGTATGATTAAAATGATCCTGCAAAACCACGGATCTTCATTCAAAAGAATAAGTCTTTTGGATCTGATCGGGGATTTCCTACAGCAGAAAGATTCAAAACAAAGCTTTTGTAACTCCTGTAATGAATGGTGAAGCATCATGATAATGCATTGCGGATTAATTGATATATAACAAGAATTGACTGCTTTAAGTAAAAAACATAAAGCATTAATTTTCAATATAAAGTCAATTAAGAAAGCCGTGGAGGCTGGAAAATCTGAGAAAGATACTGTTGGAAGAAATCTTTTTCCTTGTAGATACTGGTTTTTTTTGAAACAGTAATTTCTTTAGGTTTTTTTATTTCAAATGAAAGTTCCGGAAGCTGGGCATGCACTGTCAATACAATCGGTGGATTGATAAACGGCAGTTTCTGATCAGTATCCCAGTCTGAATCCTGCTTGTGATTATCATAATGCTCCATGACAAACTCTGAAAGGCTTCCGTGGTATTCCATGAAATGTTCCACAAACATAGGCACTTTCAGTACTTCCCCCGCATTGGTGGTAGCCAGCACATACATCATTGAACATAATATGGAGAACCATTTTAACATGGGTGCAAATATAGGGCTTAAATTTTTCCTGAATGGGCTTTAATATTAATTTTTTGAGAATTTTAGCCAGTTTAAAAGCAGTTTAAATAAATAATAACTCTTCGTAAAAATGTTAGGTTTGTCAAACAAAAATTAAAGCCTTGACTTCAGTCTGCTCAATGTCTCCTGTGAGATATTAAGATAAGAAGCCACCATTTTATTGGAAAGCCTTCTTACCACCACAGGGTTTTCATCCAGAAGCTGACGGTATTTTTCAAGTGCATCCTGAACAAGGAAAGACATCAGCCTTTTGGTATTATTTACATAAGCAGTTTCAAGATATATTCTGTAAAACTTTTCCCATTGAGGAATAATTTCCAGAAGATGATAAAAATCTTTATGAGTAATATAATATACTTCTGAATCCTCTACGGCTTCTATGAATTCCTCAGAGGGTTCAGAAGTAATAAAACTGGTGAGTGCAGTTGCAAACTGATTTTCAAAAGCAAAATACCGGGTAGAATCCTGCCCTTCTTCATTAATAAAAAATATACGGAGACAGCCATTTACAACAAAAAATGTTCTCTGGCTGTTTTGCCCGTTGGAAAGTAATAACTCATTTTTTTTCAGGGAAATAACTTTAAAATAAGAAAGTATAGTTTCCAATTCATGATCTGTTATTGATATTCTATTTTTGATATATGACGTTAAAAGTTCCTGCATGTAAGCAAAAATAGTGATAAATGGCTTTGCTTACACCTTTTATTCTTTACTGTTTAGAGGTTTTCTGCCTGTCCGGCTTTCCAGTATGAACAAATGTACATGCCATGCGGATCCCATTCCAGTGTTGTTTTGAAGTAAGTACGAAGCTCATGTACAGTGGAATATTCTGCAGCGATATAAACATATTCTTTTAAAATCCCAGGTGGAAAATGAACAGATTTTACAGCTTCTGCAAGCTTGCTTCCCTGCTCAGGATGAGGATTATGCAGCCATTCTACAGATAAATCTGCTGCAGAACACAAGATCAGTTCGTCCTCTTTATCTGCCACCTCCAATATTATTTTTGCTCTTACATAGGAAGGAAACTGTTCTGCGATAGCACAAATCACAGGCAGTGCCGTTGCGTCTCCTGCAAGCAGGTAAAAATCAGCATTCGGAACTAATGGTTTTGAACTTTCTTTCATTCCTATTTCCAATAGATCTCCTGGTTTGGCCTTTAATGCCCATGCAGAAGCTGGTCCGTTGTCACCATGAGCTACAAAATCAACACTCAGTTCTTTTTCTTCCATGTCAATTTTTCTATTGGTATAGGTTCTGATCAGAGTGATGTTTTCCTCAGTGGGGATAAAGATTTTATTATTAGATCCGGGCTTAACATTCGCCAATAGTTCAGCCTGTTTTTCATCAATATTAAATATAACACGGATTAAATGTGGTGTAATAAAGAGTTTCTTTTTAACGGTAAATACAGAACGTATTTTTTTCGTTTCTTTTACTTGAGATGTTAGTGAATGTTCCATTTTTATTTTTTGTTAAATAGTAAAATAATCATTGCAATGATACAGCTGATGCCTCCAAACAGGTATACAGTCTGATAATCAAACCAACCGGCAATTAATCCTGCAATGGGACCTGCCAATCCTAATGAAAGATCAACAAATGCGACATAGGCTCCTAGCGCTGTTCCTCTCATCTGCGGTTTTACTTTTTGAATGGCAAGAACTCCCAAAGCCGGAAATACCAATGAAAATCCAACCCCTGTTAATCCACATCCGATAATAGCCAATGTTTTGGAAGCAGAAGTCCAGATCAGCATTTGTCCCGCCACTTCGATAATCAGAGAGATCAAGGCTATTGTAAAACCTCCGTATTTATCTGGAAAAGAAGCAAAGAAAATTCTGGTCAGTACATAGCATGCTCCGAAGATCATAAAGGCAAGTGAAGCATCACCCCAATTTTTTTGTGAGAAAAATAATGCAATAAAAGAAGCAATACATCCAAAAGCCATTGATGAAAAAGCAAGACTTAAACCCTGACCTGATATGGCACCAATTACCTTATAGAAAGGCGTTCGCACATGATCTTTATCCACGGGAACAGAAGGAAGTTTTGCTGTGGAAAGCCAGCTCACCAGCGGAAGTAAGGCAATAAGAAGAAAAGCAGGCAGAATATTGTATTCTTTACTTAACCAGATACTGATGGGAGCTCCGATTGCAATTCCTGCATACATGGCAATACCATTCCAGGTCATTACTTTTCCTGAGCTGGAATGTCCTACAAGACCTATTCCCCACGTTAATGCTCCGGTAACCAGAAAACTTTCACCAACCCCGTGAATAATTCTTGCCAATAAGAGAAAAGCAAGAGCAAGGATAGGATTAGCTTGGAATACTACTGCCAGTACATAAATAATCCCAGCAATAACAGCCAGTATTACACCCGACATTTTACTTTTCTTTGCCCCTTTGGTATCTGTAATTTTTCCGGAATAGGCACGGGTTAAAAGTGTTGACAATGATTGCAGCCCAATCACAAGCCCTACAATAATGCTGTCAAAGCCTAATGTGTTCTGAACAAACCTGGGAAGTACTCCCAAAGCAATTCCTATGGTAAGGTAGACCGCAAATACCGAAATGATAATAGGAGCGGTTGCCTGATAGAAATTAATAGTCTGTCCTTTTTCTAATGTTGTACTCATAAATTTTGTTTAAAATATTCGGGTGCAAAGGTCCCGGTACAACAGATAAAAAACTTTGACTTAGATCAAAAAAGGAAGAACAGTCTTAATCAAGATTCAAAAAACCGTCTGTAAGACCTTTCCATTGTATTTTAGCAATCCCCATCATTCCACCTATAGCAGTAGCAAGATTTCTAAAAACATCCAGGAACTGAGCATTCAAGTTGGGTCTTTCATTTCGTCCGTATACAGCTGCTTTTAAATAAGCTATATTTCTGGATATCATAAAGGTTGAGCTTGCTGCAGAACTATAAAAATGGGCAATATGACGACTTTTTTTATTTTGTGGATTTATCGAAGGTTTGCATGTGATTGATATACTTTCGGAAAAACTGTCCTGATAGAAACAGATATCTGTTATTTCTACCCAATCGTATCCTTTAGCCTCAGGTTCTCCCGGACCCGGAATATCAATCCGGATAAAATCTCCTTTTTGAGGTTCTCGGTTTGCAGGATTCCCATCAAAATCATACAATTTAAATGTAGCAAATGCTTTTCCACTATAACTTCCCCAATTATTAACTGAAAAAAATCTTTCTTTTAATATGGTAAACTTTTCCGGAATCAAATCCTGTTCAAATACTTTTCTGCTTTCTGTATCATGGAAACCTCCGAATTTTTGTGCAGGAACTCCCTTAAATATCTTTGGACTCATATGACAGGTTTTTAAGCAAAATAGAATAAAAAACCTATAAAATTTTATGAGCAGGGTCACAAAAGAGTTAAACAATTGTTTGAATACAGTCTCATCAAGGTCTTATTTTGATAATAATTCACTTTTTACGACTTTCTTATTTTGGATAAAAAACAGGCATACAATTCTTCAGGTGGCGAATTATATTTAAATAGATATATTTTTACGCTAGTAATTTCGGAATCCCAAAGAAAACCAACAACATTTAAGGAATAATTATTTTCACTTAAAATAAATATTTTTTAAAAAAAATAAGCTTATGATGTTTTGCATACCATGATTTTTGTTTATATTTGTGAATCGAAATAATTTTTTTTCATCATTTGTGTTTTTTTAAGGTCTTCACTCGTGGAGACCTTTTTATTTTCAATAATCTCATAATTGAATATTGGCTATTGAAGTGAAAAAATGAACGAAATGTGAAATATTATCTTTTTCAATCTCCCCAATCGCTTTTACACAAAGGAATATATAAAGTTTTGAGATGTTAATAACTCTTCTTTTCAATAAATCCCGACCCGCTTTGTATGTATTTTAAAGCCTATTGAATGGTTTTAATAAAATCAGTTGGCCTGAACTGCATCACAGACTGAAAACTTCTGGTATAGGCCTGAACACTCTTGTACCCTACTTCATAAGCTGTTTCTGAAATAGTAAGATTTCCCGAGCTCAAATATTCCAGACTCTTGATGATACGGAGCATTTGCTGATATTTGCTTAAGGTAAGACCGGTTTCTTTTTTGAAAATACGTTCCAGGGTACGGAAAGATAAAAGTGCTGTATCACTGAGGTCTTCCATTTTGATCTCATCCCGGTAATGATTGTGGAGATGTTCTATAACTTTTGCAAGGCGTTTATCTTTAGGAAGACTGATATGAAGAGTAAGAGAATGTTCTACAAACTGTGGAAGTTCGTTGAACAATGCTTTCAGAAATAGACTCTCATCATGATCTAGGGTCATCAGCTTAGACCATTTCTCTGCATATTTTATCATTTCCTTCAAAACAGGAGGAACAGAAAATACGTTCACTTCATGATAAAAAGGTTCTTGGGTGCTGATCTCCGCAAACATGATCATCAGCTTGATCTTTTCAGAATGGGAATTGGTTTTATGGACAGCATTTGGAGGAATCCATACGGCATGATTTTGAGGAAGGAGATAGATTTTTTCTTCGATAGTAATATACTGAAAACCACTTTCCACATACACGAGCTGCCCTTTCTGATGGTGATGAAGCACATCATCATGTATCCAGTTTTCTTCAAACCATACAAAATAAGGCTTTTTCAGTTCATCTATTTTTATACTGTCGTTAGCGTTCATGTCGTTTCAGGTTAAAACTTTGGCAAAATTAAACAAAATTACTGTACTAATTTTGTACAAAAGTTTTTATTATGATGAAGAATGAAGTAAAAAAGAATGCTTCGTATGTTTTATTAATCATTAATGTTCTGGTTGTTATATTAATTTCCAGTAACCTCCGTTCACCTATTGTAGCGGTTGCCCCTGTACTGGGAGAAGTAAGAGATGCATTGAAACTGGATAATTTTCAGGTGAGTCTGCTTACGTCTATTCCACTGTTTATGTTTGCTGCCTGTTCTGTTCTGGTGAGTAGATTTTCCAATAAGTTCGGGATCAGTAAACTTCTGATGTACTCTCTGATTATTTTAAGCTTCGGGTTATTTTTACGAATCAGTGGATCTCTATGGCTTTTGTTTTTAGGTTCTCTATTCATTGGTTTAGGAATATGCATCGGAAATGTGGTCACTCCGGGATATGTTAAGAATAATTTTCCGAAGCAGATAGGTCTTATGACGGGAATTTTTGCTGTATCTATGAATCTCACTGCAGCTTTAGCTTCAGGCTTCAGTGTAAAAATAGGAGAACTGACAGGTTTTGGATGGAAAGGATCTCTGGGAATCTGGTTGGTAATTGCTGCATTAGGTTTCCTTGTTCTATCATTGGAATTTATATTTAACAAAAGAAATCCGGCTCCACCTAAAACAGCGCTCAGTACTTCAGACTTTAATATGTTCAAATCTGCCCAGGCATGGAATATCAGTATCTTCATGGGACTGCAGTCTTTATTTTATTATTGTCTGGTGGCATGGCTGCCTTCCTTTCTTGCCGATTTTAATATGCAGGGAGAAAGCTCGGGATGGGTATTTTTTGTGATTCAGATCACGATGATTCCTGTGACGTTTTGCTGCCCTATTATTGCCAGTAAAATGAAAGACCAAAGACTGATGATCCTTTTCATATGTACCCTAATGTTCGGAAGTACCATGATGTTTGTATTCCTGAAATCTCAGTGGATTTATGTAAATGCCGTGATTATTGGTATTTCTAATGGATTGTCTTTCAGTTTGTCAATTCTGTTCTTTTCTACGAGAACAAAAAGCAGTATCAATGCTGTTAAAATATCAGGAATGGCACAGTCTGTGGGATATCTGATCGCTGCATTTGGGCCTCCGTTGTTTGGAAAGCTGCATGATTGGGATATTTCCTGGAACAGTTCATTCTATTTATTAAGCTGTGCTGTATTGCTGATGCTGTATTTTGGATTGAAAGCGGCAAGAAATAAGTATGTGGAAGATTAAAGCTTAACCTTCAGCATAACTAAAAAAGGATAGAAATAAGTTCTATCCTTTTTTTATTTTGTTTCTATGTTAATTCTTTTTTAATGCCTTTAATTTCGAGGCCAGCAGACTGCTTAGTTCTACAGCTACACTTCTTTTGCCTGCTTCTACAGAAGCTGAAGAAATACTTGCATTAAGCTCGGGGATATAAATAGCATCCGTACCCAATCCGCCTCCGTGATTATAGGCTGTCATTCCTCCACTTTTAATTTTCCTGATTCCAAGGCAGTAATTGATTTCCAGATTTGGCGGAACATCTGTATACATGAGCTGTAAAATTTTTGGATCTTCAATTACTTTTCCATTAAATAATAACTGGAAAAACAAGGCCATATCTTTCACATTGGAAGCAATTCCACCACCACCATAGAGATCCCATGAAGGATTAAGTTCTTTTATTTCCCAATTAAACTCTTTCCAATATTGATTCACCAATGGAAGCGATTTTTTTGGCTGTTTTTCAAGCTGAATAAACCATGTATGATCAAGTCCCAGCTTTTTATAATCTAAAAGACTGCGCAAAGCCTGATAAAAAGGCTTTCCTGTTTTCTGTTCTATGATTTCAGAAATTAATACATAATTGATATCAGCATATTTGAAAACTGTACCCGGCTCTCCTATTTTATGTTCTTTTCCTGCCAATGCAATCTGCTCATCCCTTGTCCACTGATGGGTTTTATTACTGTTGATAAAACTCAAGTAATTTTCCGTCACATAATCATGAATTCCGGATGTGTGGGATAACAAATGACGAACATTGACTTTATTCAGATCATATCCGGCACTGGAAAGGACTTTTGCTGTTTTGGGAGTTAAAAGATTTCTCAAAGGATCATCAATGCTTATTTTACCATTTTCTACCAATCTTAGAATAGCGGCTGCCATAAAAGTCTTTGTAGTGCTGGCGATCAGAAGCGGTTGTGAAGGATTAATGGGTGTATTGCTTTTGTTTCCATTGTATCCTGCTGCATAGCTCCAGGAAATATGCTGATCCGGAGACTCTACATCTACAATCAATCCGATCATTTCAGGATGAGCATTGTACGTAGAGTCAACTATTTTTTTTAACAAAGCTTCAGTATTTTGAGCAAAAACAGAGGTACTTATTGCTAAAGAAGCTGTGATAGAGAGTAGTAAACGCATAACGCAAAAGTATTAAATCTCCTTGTAATTAAAGATCACGAAGAGATTTATTATTTCTATTGTATTGAATTTAAAAAGGAAGTTCAACTTCTTCTCCGTCGTCAAGGACAAAGCATCTCTCACTTAATCCATTTTCATTAATTTTTCCCTGAATAAATTTTCTGTCTTCTCTGCAATGGCTTACGGCCTCCAGATGAGTCACCCATACAGTAGCTTTTGGAGCGTATTCACAGATTTTTACAATATCTTCACTGGTCATAATAATAGGATCTCCCACAGAGAAAGTGGCAGCACCTCCTGCTACAATGATATTTTGTGGCTGATGTCTGTCAATTTCTTCTGCAATATCATCATACCAAATCGTGTCTCCTGCAATATAAACTGATTGATTTTCTTTTTTAAAAACAAAACCATTCACAATTCCCATCTTCTCTCCTATTTTTCCCGTTCCGTGCTGGCCTTTGGTGGCTGATATTGTAATGTTTTTCCATTGAAGCTGATCTTTTACGGTCATAATATTGGTAAAGCCCTGTTCCGCAATATGATCTGAAATAACATCTGAGCAGATGATCGGAATATTTTTACCAAGAAGTCTGACAGCCTCAGAATCCCAATGATCAGGGTGAAGATGGGTGACTGCAATTACATCTATCCCTTCCAATCTTTTATTTAATTCTTCTTTATTAAAAGGCAGATCTGTGAGAGGGTTCAGTAATTCACTGTCTGTCATCGGCATTTTTCCCATAGAGCCTTTTTCACCCAGCATAGGGTCTACGAGGATGGAAATTCCATCAATATTCAATAGCAATGTAGCATTGCGCCATAATTGTAATTTCATTTTGAGTATGTTTGCAGAACAAAGCTATTGCCCGAAGAGGGTAAAACAATCGAAGGTTACCAAAAGGTTAACCATATATATTCAATTGACTTATGAATTTTGAAGAATTTAAAAACTGTGGATTAAGACGAAGTCTGGATATTCTTTCAGGGAAATGGAAACCTTTGATTTTACACAATCTTTTTGAAGAAGATCAGGTGCGTTTTGTGGAACTTTGGCGAAATATGCCACGGGTTTCCAAAAAAGTACTTGCAGAACAGTTGAAACAGCTGGAAGATGATCTTATTATTGAACGGATTGAAGTTTATAATTTTCCCCCTGAAGTACACTATAAATTAACAGATAAAGGACAAAAGCTTGGGCCTATTCTTTCCGAACTTCATTCATGGGGAAATGGACTGAAATAAGGGTATTTTATTAAATATTTTTATATATTGGTAAAAATTACAGCGTAATTTTAAGGGTATAAAAACTAATAACAATTTTTACAAATGAAAAGAATCATTATTTTGATTTCCTGTGCATTAGGTGCATGGGTAACGGCACAGATAGCGCCACCACCAACGATTCAAAGATCTAGCACCACATCCCGTGGACTTACTGTCAACTCAAGAAAAGGAACATTAATTGAGAAGAAAATCACCAATCAGGGCAAGTTTAAAAACCTGAATATTCAAAAAATTGTAACGAAAGATATTTCTGACAATTCTTCGGATACTCTTTTAGGAATCATGTATGAATATGAAACCTTTGATGAAATCTCCAAAAAGACACTCACTATTGACAAAAATGAATTGGGAAAACTGCTTCAGGCTCTTCAGACTGTAGAACAGAAAGAAAACGAAAAAACAAATCAGGAAACCAAGTATAAGTTTGTAACAATGAGTAATATTGAATTCGGAAGTGTTTATCGGGAAAAACTTTCTTTGTGGGTTAATTATATAAAAATCCCATCCAATCATTTTAATCATAACTTACTGGAATTCAATAAAGATGAATTAAAAGAATTGATTGCTATTTTGAGGAAAGCAGAACAGGAGATTTAAAAAATACAGGTGTTTACATTCAACATAAAAACCTTATAGGTCATGGAAACCTATAAGGTATATTAAAAAAATTAAAAATAATTATTACCGGAACAGATCGTTTATCCTCTAAACTGATCCAGAACCTCCGTAATATTCTGATAGACAAAATCCAATTCTTCTGATGTAATACAATATGGAGGAACCAGGTAGATTACATTTCCCAAAGGCCTCATGATAATCCCTCTCTGTAAGAATTCATTGTAAAGCTTCTTCCCTATTTCATTGAAATAAGAAGTATCATTCCCGGTTTTAAAATCGAACGCTAAAATAGTTCCGATCTGACGAACCTTTTCTACATGAGGATGTAAAGCAAGAGCTTTCACAAACTCTGAATGTTGATGGGTGATGCGGTTGATATTCATTTGAGTTTCATTTGTAAGTAGCAATTCCATACTGGCAAGAGCCGCTGTACATGCTAAAGGATTAGCTGTAAACGAATGCCCGTGAAATAAGGTTTTATAACGGTCTTCCGAAAGGAAAGCATCATAAATTTCATTGGAGCAGGTGGTGATTCCCATAGGCATGGTTCCTCCTGTCAATCCTTTTGAAAAACACATAATATCCGGCTTTTCCGTAAGATAATCTGCTGCGAAAAGCTTACCCGTTCTTCCAAATCCTGTAAAAACTTCATCCTGGATCATAAGAACACCTTCTTCCCTACAGAATTTCATCAGCTGGCTAAGGTCTTCTGCTTTGTACATCAACATTCCGGCAGCTCCCTGAACTAATGGCTCATAGATAAAACAAGCCACTTCATCAGCTAATTCTTTAATCTGTTTCTGCAGGCTTTCCAGATTTTCTGCATTGGGTGTATCTATGAAAACAACTTCAAACAGCATGCTTTCAAAAGGCCTTGTCCAGAAGCTTTTTCCACTTACAGACATAGCCCCGAAAGTATCTCCGTGATAAGCATTTTTAAAAGCTAAAATCTTTGTCTTCTTTTTCTCTTGATTGTATGCATATTGAATACACATTTTTAAAGCCACTTCCACTGCGGTAGAACCATTATCCGAATAAAAGACCTTTTCCTGACCAGCCGGAAGAAGTTTCAGTAAATTTTCTGAAAGCTGTACCGCAGGTTCATGGGTAAATCCTGCGAAAATCACCTGTTCCAGTGTATTTAACTGTTCAAAAACACGTTGTGCAATATAAGGATGAGAATGTCCGTGCAAAGTTACCCACCATGACGAGACAACATCCAGATATTTTTTTCCTTCGTTATCATACAGATAAATTCCTTTTCCTTTAACAATAGGAATTGCGTCATCAGCTGTTTTCATCTGCGTGTACGGATGCCAGTTTACCGCTTTATCTCTCTCCTGCAGGCTGATTTCTTTTGTTATTGTATTCATATATTGATGTAAAGAATAGAAATGAGTGATGGAGTTGGATTAAACAATAATTTAGTTGAATATGTTGTCGTAAATGTTGGATTAATCGCAAAGGCGCAAAATTTATCCTCGATTACTATTATTTTAAGGGCGCAAGAACATTTCGACTTCGCTCAATATTAGATTTTCAGTAAGTGAGGCTTCATTTCCTTGTAGTTTTTTTTAAATTTCATCTGCTTAATTTGCATAATCTGCGAGAGAATGAAAATTTGCAATGTCAAATTTTATCGGAGATAAAATCTTTGTGCTTTAAAATATTACTTACTACAAAAACTTTTGCGCCTTCACGTTTTCCAACTTATAGAGCAGTTTATAAAAGATCAAAAACCAATTTTATAATAAGCGCTATAATACCAATAATCCAACTCATCACTCATAATTCATAATTCATAATTATCTAGCAGCATGTTTCTTTTTTCATCATAGGTTTCAGTCCTAATGTCTGGAGCATCTGCATATCTTCAGAAACTCCCGGATTTGGCGTTACCAGTAATGTCTCTCTTTCTCCCGTGAAAATGGAGTTAGCTCCTGCCATAAAGCACCATGCCTGTTCTGTTTCAGACATTTCTATACGGCCCGCACTTAGTCTTACCATAGAAGAAGGCATTACGATTCTTGCGGTGGCAATCATTCTTACCATTTCCCAGGTATCAACTTTTTCATTGTCTTCTAATGGAGTTCCTGCTACCCTTGCTAATGCATTAATTGGAACGGATTCCGGATGTTTTGGCATTGTTGCCAACGTTAAAAGCATTGAAATTCTATCTCTGTGCGTTTCACCAAGCCCGATGATTCCTCCGGAACACACTGTAATTCCCGCTTTTCTTACGTTATTTATCGTATTGATTCTGTTGTCAAAAGTTCTGGTAGAAATGATTTCTTCGTAATATTGCTCAGAAGTATCAAGGTTGTGATTGTAAGCATATAATCCGGCTTCCTGAAGTCTGATCGCCTGTTCTTCAGTAAGCATCCCCAGCGTACAACAAACTTCCAGGCCAAGATCATTTACTCCTTTTACCATATCAATTACCCTGTCAAAATCACGGTTATTACGAACTTCACGCCATGCTGCTGCCATGCAGAACCTTGAAGATCCGGAATCTTTTGCTTTCTGAGCATGAGCAATTACGGTTTCTGTAGGTAATAAAGCCTGTACTTTGATATCTGTGTGGTAACGGGCTGCCTGTCCACAGTATGAACAGTCTTCAGGGCATCCGCCTGTTTTGATGGATAATAATGTGGAGATCTGCACTTCAGAAGGATCATGCCATTCGCGGTGTACGGAGGCTGCTTTATAGATCAGCTCCATCAGAGGAAGATGATAAATTTCTTCGATTTCTTCTTTAGTCCAGTTGTTTCTCAATGTTGTTTTTGTATCCATTATCCTATTTTTGTTATTGTTAATTGCTTTGCAGCATGTTGTATAGATTCCTTATCCGTACTGTTGATTTCGGGAATCTTTATAATTTTTGTTTCTTTTTCGATAAAACTGCAGATCACTCTTTCTGTATCTTCCGGAAAATCTCCGTTAAGAATTAAATATTCCAGCTGAATTCCCCTCTGTTGTAAAGCCAGGATTGAGAGCAGGCTATGATTAATGCAGCCTAAATAATTTCTAACCACCAATGCTGTCGGAAGGTTTAATTCTTCAATAAGATCTATCATGAAAGTAGTGTCTGATATAGGAACCATAAGCCCTCCTGCTCCTTCTACAATCAGAGGATTTTCTGTCTCTGGTAATTGAAAATCACTCAGGTGTATGGTGATATTTTCTTCTCTTGCGGACTGGTGTGGTGATGCAGCCAGCTGTAAACGGTAAGTTTCCGGATGACATACATTAGTATCGGTCCATTTTTCAATTTTATGACTGTCTGTATGGTGCAGATCTCCAGACTGTATGGGTTTCCAGTATTCTGTTTTAAAATGCTGAACCAAAATGGCTGAGCAGACTGTTTTTCCTATTTCGGTTCCTATTCCTGTTATAAATAATTTCATGTTTTCGTAATTCGGGATTCGTGTTCAGGTTTTTGAATCTTTTGACTTTAAATAAATTCTTTAATAATTCCTGTCAGTTTTACAATTTCTTCTTCCTTATTAAAGCTGTGGAGGCAGATTCGTAGCCGCTCACTTCCTTCTTTTACTGTAGGGCTGTATATGGCATAGGTTAAAAATCCTTCTTCAGATAAAATATCCTGTAATTCTTTCAGTCTTTGGTTGTCCGGGATCACAATAGCCTGAACCGGGCTGGTTTCTGCTGATGGAGACTGTAAATTTCTGCTTCGGAAAACTTTGATGTTATCCTGAAGTTTTTTAGCCAAGTCATGATTTTGATCTAAAAATTCATATCCGGTTTTGATACTCATCCACTGAAAATCCTGTGCTGATGTGGTATAAATAAACGGACTTGCAAAATTAATCAGGTAAGATTTCACTGTTTCATTGCAAAGGATGGCCGCTCCATGAGCTCCCAGAGCTTTTCCGTAGGTCACCACTATTGCTGAAACCTGATTCTGTAATTGGAATTTTTCAATCAACCCATATCCAAAAACGCCAAATGCATGAGCTTCATCTACAATCAGAGAGGCCTTATATTTACTGGCTATTGCAGCGATGTCCTGAAGAGGAGCAAAATCTCCCTCCATGGAGTAAAGACTTTCTATCGCGATATAACAGTGCCCTTTCTGTCTTTTTAAAATATTTTCAAGATCTTCAGGGTCATTATGCTTGAATTTCAACTTCTTAGCATTTGAAAGTTTACAAGCATCATGTACTGACCGATGGATATGTTCGTCCACAATAACAGTATCATGACGGCTTGGAAGTGTAGAGAATAAAGCCAGATTCGCATTATATCCGGATGGAAAAAGCAATGCAGACTCAAACTGATGTTTTTGAGCGATATCCTTTTCCACAGAAACTGCCATATCACTGTTTCCGCTAATCAATCTTGAACCTGTACTTCCGGAAAGCAGCTGAGGGTTATCTGTAACCTTTTGCAGCAGTAATTGTTGAAGCTCTTTACTTTTTGCCAATCCCAAATAATCATTGGAGTAAAAATCAATTCCATCAGACTGAATTCGCAAACGCCTTAACGTCCCTTCCTCCTTTCTTTTGTCAAGAGATTCCTGAAAACGAGAGCTATTGTTAAGCATAATTTAACTGAACCACTTCCTGAGTAATTGCATTGATCCACTCTTCGTGCAGTTCTTTTTCTATCGTCAGAATATGATCCGCGTGATGTTTCCAATCTGGCGAAAATTCATTAAGCTGGTTAATCATTTCTTCCAAATGTCCTTCTTCTTCCAGAATAATAGATTTTACCATAATTTTAGAAGAAGCTTCAGTAAGCGCCTGCTGATATACGGGATAAAGCTCATCTGCACGAACTTCAATAGCGTAGGTTACAAAAAGATAAGCGGCATATTTAATATCTGTTTTGTCAAGATTGAAAGCCTTCTGTAGATAACGACAGGCTTTAATATCCAATGAGTGAAGATATTGGCTTGTGGCTATAGGCGCCAGAAGCTCTGTACTTTCATAGGTTTTGCAAAGTTCGGGGTTTATTTTGCCAATTTGTTTTTTTAAATAATAGGCGTGACGGTGTTCTTCAGCAGCATGTTTCAGCTGGATCTGAGAAACCAGGGTTGGATGTTCACATTTTGATATTTTTCTTGCACCGGCATTTTCCATAAAAGAAAGCGTATTCAGCCATTTGGCGTGGGTACTTCCTTCCTGTACAATTTTTTTTAACAGATGATGAAATTCCATAGATTTTTATTTTGATGTCAAAAGTAGTATATTGCCGGATGGTTACATTGTGCCAGTTTTGATATTATGGATAGTCCGGTTAGAATTCCCTACGAAAGTTTTATTAAAATAGATAGAAAATCAGAAACTTCTATCTATCTGCAGATTGCCAATCAGCTGATCAATGCCATTCAGAGAGGCTTTCTTCCTTTTGGCACAAAGCTTCCAGGTACAAGAACTTTCAGTGAAATGCTTGAAATCCATAGAAACACAGCAGTTGCGGTTTACGATGAACTGTCGGCCCAGGGCTGGACAGAGAGTTTTCCAAACAAAGGAACTTTTGTGATTGGAAAGGATCAGGAAAAACCTGTTAAATTGAACGATTTTAAGCAGAATAACCTTCAAAATTATCCTGTTTCCACTGGTTTTTCATTCAAAACATCCAATATTCTCGATAATCCTTTTGAACACTCGAATTGTGAATATGTCTTTAATGATGGAGTGCCGGATATCCGCTTAACCCAAATCGGGCAGCATTCCCGCTTTTACAGTTCTATTCTGAAGCGAAAATCCAATCAAAAAGCTTTGGGACATTATAATCATGACGGAAGTGAGTTTTTTAAAGAACATTTATCCCAATACCTGAATCTTTCCCGTGGACTTCCTATTTCCAAAAACAATCTGCTCATCACCCGAAGTACGGAAATGAGTATTTATATTGTTTCCGAGATTCTTCTCTCAGCTGGTGATACTGTATTGGTAGGAGCATTGAGCTACTTCTCCGTCAATATGATCTTTATGAAAGCTGGTGTAGACATTGTTTCAATTCCCATTGATGAGGAGGGAATTATCGTAGAAAGCGTACGAGAAGCCTGTAAAAAGCAAAAAATACGGATGCTTTACCTGACACCTCATCACCACTATCCTACTACTGTTGCATTGAGTGCTCAGAGAAGATTTGAGCTATTGGAATTAGCGAATGAATATGGATTTATTATCCTGGAAGACGATTATGATTATGAATTTCATTATGATAAAAGTCCAATCCTTCCTTTGGCCAGTGCTGATACAAACGGAATGGTAATTTACATTGGTTCTTTCGGAAAATCCTTGGCTCCGGGATTCAGGACAGGTTTTATTGTTGCTCCGGAGAATCTGATGACAGAAATGCGTAAATATCTGGGAATTATTGACCGTCAGGGAGATATTCTGATGGAAAGAGCGCTTGGAGAAATGATTGCAGAAGGGGAAATCAACCGTTATCTGAAAAAGTCATTAAAAGTTTATCAGGAAAGACGCGATTATTTTTCTTTGTTGTTGGAAGAGAATCTGGGTGATTATATTACTTTTCAGAAACCTTCCGGAGGGCTTGCCATATGGCTGGAATGGAATATTCCACTGAATCTGATGCAACTGAGCAGGAACTGTGCAAAGGAAAATCTTTTTATTCCTAAAACATTGTTGTATCAGAATAAAGGGCTTACGGCGATGCGCTTAGGATTCGGAGATCTTAATTTTGATGAGATGAATAAAGGGATTGAAGTGTTTTCAAAAAATGTGAAGGGATTGATTGGGTGATTAAATCTCTCGCAGATTTAGGAGATTCTGCAGATTTTTCATAGATACCAATAAAGTTTGTGAAAAATTATATCATATTTCCTGCTGAAAATCTAATATTGAGCGAAGTCGAAATGTTCTGGCGTCTTAAAAATGCATTAGGATTAAAAAACTTGCGCCTTTGCGATTTTCCAAAAAAGAGATTATTTAATTTTTTGAACGCAAAGACGCAAGTTAGATTATAACGTTTTGTTTTTAAGGCGCGAGGATTTTATCTGCGATAAAATTTGATACTGGATATTTTAAAATAAGCTTTTAACCTGAACCTGTTACATGGATTATTTTTTAACCATAAAAGACACAAAAGTTTTAAACACTCAAGTTTTTTTAAGCCAAACTTTATAAATAATAAAGTACACCTAAGTTTTTTAAAAATCTTTGATTTTCATCTTATGTGATCTTTTCTACATTATTATTTTAACCTTACTTAAGTGACTAAAGTGTTTAAATAAAATCGTTGATGCCTTTTTCGTTTTCTAAAAGGTAAAAGCCCCTTTCCAGAGGCTTTTATTAATGATGAGTAGGAAAAACTACTTTGTTTTTCTTATGTTTTGGTTTCTTCTTTTTCTTGTTTAAGTAGATAATAAAACCGGTAATGGGGAGTGACAGTGCGATGATGGCTGCCAGAAAATAAATAATTCTGGTGGCCAGTCCCAGGATACTTCCGGTGTGAAGATCATAGTTTCTTTCTCTTAATGCGGTTCCATATCCGATATTTTTGTTTTTGTAAGATTGAGATTTTAAAATATCTCCTGAATATTGATCAAAATTAAAATGTTCGTTTCTGTATTGCCTTCCGTCATAAGTCAGCTCAGCATAATAGGTTCCTTCTTCCGATCTTGGAAAATTAACAAGTGCTGATTTTTTGTCTTTCAATCCTTTTTCCATGGTATTTCCAATGAGATTGAGGATATTTTCACGGTTTGAAAATTCTTCGGAAGGGATTGTACTTTTGGCTTTCTTTTCTGTGGGCGTATTTCCGTTCAGCGTGCTCTTTACCCATTTATCTACATCTTCAAAGCTCCATATCAATGCAGAATAAGAGATTAAAAGTAAAGGAATGATGGCATAGAATCCCAGCACATTATGAGCATCATAGTTAATCCTTTTCCAATTGGCTGATATTTTAATGAAAAACATTCCTTTCAGCATGGCTTTACTCATTTTTCGGGGATACCATATCACAAGCCCCGATAAAAGAATGACAGCAAATATCAATGTGGAATAACCGGTAATCGCTTTTCCGATTTTCTCCCCCAGCAGAAGTCTTCTGTGAAGATCCAGTACAATTTCAAAAAAGTCTTTTTTGGCGTCTTCTACTTCCTGCACTTTTCCGGTGTAAGGATCTACATAAATTCGATAATAATAAAGATAAGTTCCCCAATACGTCCATGCTTCGTTATCCATTTTTAAGGTACGGAATATATACGTTCGTGAGGGATCAGAAGGCATAACAACTCTTTTGACTTTTAACCCTTCCGGAAGTGCTTTTTCTGCTTTTTCCGTAAGTTCAGCCAATGAAAGTTTGTTTCTTCCGATATTTTCAACGTAATATCTATTGGGGTGAACAATATGTTTTAATTCTTCTTCAAAAGCCAGGATACATCCCGTAGCAGCCATGATAACAACTATAAGCCCGGACGTTAGTCCGAGCCATAGATGTAACTGATATGCAATTTTTCTAAACTTTAACTTCATTCTTAAAATTTAAAGCTTACCTCAGCAACAAAATTACGAGGCATCTGAGCGACAACCACTCCCTGCCCTGCAAAATATTGTACATTACCCAGGTTATTCATTTTAAATCCTAATCTGTATCTTTCTTTTTCAAGGGAGATAGAAGCATTGATCAATCTGTAGGCAGGAAATATAAACTGTCCGGTTCTCACTTTATTTCCGGTAATCTGTTTTCCTACACGGTTTACCCCAAAACCTACTCCAAGTCCCTGAAGTCCTTTGATAGGAAGGATATAACTGATCCAGGAATTGAATACATTCGCAGGACCTGCAGATTCCGGACGACGTCCTTCTACATCTGCGTCTGCTTTTTCAAATCTGCTGTGGTTATAGGAATATCCGGCCATAATGTTTAATCCCTGAATAGGATTCATGATGGTTTCAATCTCAATTCCTTTACTTCTCTGTGTTCCATCCTGAACAACAATATTATATTCTTTTCCGTCACGGATTACGCCACTTCCTCTCTGGATGTTATCCACAAGAATATCGTAGTATCCAACGGTGAAATTAATTTTGTTTCTCCAAAGATTTCCTTTTAATCCTACTTCCCACTGATTGGCCATCTGAGGTTTCATTTCTCCGCTATAATCTGGCAACTGCTGTGTAACAGGTGCTATATAACTAAAGCCATTCATATAGTTTCCATAAGCAGATAACTGGTCTTTAAGAATCTGGTATACGATTCCCACTTTTGGAGACCATGCAGTCTGCTTGAAATCACCAACACGTTTGTTATCACTCATATTAAGCTGTCCTTTACTTTCGTAATGATCCATACGTAAGCTTAAAAGGGTAATCAAACGGTCTGTAATATAAGTTACATTAGATATAT
This sequence comes from Chryseobacterium sp. KCF3-3, assembly GCF_045865955.1. Lineage (NCBI taxonomy): Bacteria > Pseudomonadati > Bacteroidota > Flavobacteriia > Flavobacteriales > Weeksellaceae > Chryseobacterium > Chryseobacterium sp. KCF3-3. Next base: position 4,600,475 of record NZ_AP035792.1, on the reverse strand, counting down.
AGGCTCCATAAAGGTTTGATGAAGAAGTATTTCGTACCAAAGATGCTGGAGAAGCTTGAATCTTTTTTAATGCCAAATCTTTGGAAATGTTACCATATACCCCTGTTACCGGGAGTACCACTGGTCCTGTAGGATTTGTCCCATCAATGTAATCATACACTACAATCGGAGAATGATTATTGTTGATAGATTGATTTAAATAATCTAATCCGATCAATACTTTATTTTTAATTTTTCCGATATTAAACTCTCCGTTGAAGTTCTGTTGAACACTTGTAGAAGAAGCTTCCGAGTTCTGCCACTGTACGTTACGTTCCAGCAGAGCATCACTGGTTGTCCCTCTGATAAACTGATATTGATATAATCCTTCCGTTTTTCTGAAGTTTCTTGAAAGCAATGTCTGTGAAGTCCATTGATCTGAAATTTTGTAATTTGCTTCAGCTTTCACATTGATAGATGGCGCTTTTAAAGTCATATCATTGTTGGAATATGATCTTTTCCAGTCGAAGCCTAGTTCATCCGGATTGTGAGCAAAATAGGCTCTTGTTCTCGGAAGGAAAATAATGGGAGTATTTGTTCCTTCATAATTGTAAATCTGAGCTCCTAAGTTAAATTTCAATCTTTCATTAACCTGATAACTTACTGTAGGAGCTACAAAGAATGACTTCCTGAATTCAGAATCTCTGAATCCGTTCTGATACTGATAAGCAGCATTCAAACGGAATAACATATTTCTGGATTCTGTAATCGGTCCATAAACATCAGCGGTTACACGGTTCAGATTATAGCTTCCCATCAGATAAGAAGCCTCTCCTCCAAAATAATCTTTTGGTTTTTTAGTTACAGCATTAATCAAACCTCCAAAAGAAGTTACTGCACCTCCATACAATGTTCCTGAAGGACCTTTGATCACTTCAAGACGCTCTAGATCAGCAGGATCTATCTCTCCGTTGGTAGTTGCAGGAACTCCGTCTACCATGGATACTTTGGTAGGAAAACCTCTAAGGCTGTAATAGAAACTTCCGTCTCCTGAACCTCTTCCCGGACTTCCCTGCATTTTTACCATACCCGGAACGTTTTTCAATACTTCCGAAATATCGTAAGTAAGCTGTTCCTTCATGATCTGCTGGTTGATGCTGGTGTAAGCCTGTGGATTTTCAAGAACTTTCAAAGGCATTTTAGCCACTGAAGTACTGTCTTTATCCAAAAATTTATTTCTGCTCACTGCATATACTGTAATTCCTTCAATCACATTATTGTGTAAAGGAGCGTAGATCGCAGGAATTTCGTAGACATCTTTCTGAATGTGGATAGGTTCCCTCATCAGTTCGATATCATTTAAAACCACCTGAAGCGTATATTCTCCAGGTGGTACATTTTCAAAGTAATATTCTCCTAAATTATTGGTTTTTGCCTGATAAGACGTGTTGACAAGTCTTAAAATAGCGTTTTTTACCGGTGCTTTTTCAGACAGCATGATTTTGCCATGAATTCTGTCGCCCTGTTGTGCAGAAAGCGAGTTTGAAGATAAAGCAAGACCAAGAAGTAATATAAGGGTTTTAGATGTTTTCATGCTGTAAGTTTTGTAACAGGGGATAGTTTATTTTACCGTTTTGTGATAATGGGAATGATTCTATAAGTTCTGTGCGTACATATTGTGGGTTGATACGCAGTTTATTTTTAATGGTTTCGGTGATGATCTGAGGATCTATTTCCGGATTGTCATACAATACCACGATTTTTTTATCATTGGCATTCAGACATACGAAAGTATTGCCCTGCATTTCATTTTTAAGGATAAATTCTACCTCATCGAGATTAAGACGTATTCCGAAAAGCTTCATGATACGCTTTATTCTTCCGGTGATGTAATAAATTCCGTTTTCACCTTTTCTGGCAGTATCTCCGGTATGCAGTACGGAAGGCTGTTCATATGTGGCAAGATCCTCCAGTTTATTGGCATAACCTCCGAAAATACTGACATGAGAAAAAAGCAATTCATCCGTTTCAGGATCAATTTTGAAGCTTCCTCTTTCTACTACATTTCCGATTGATGTTTCTTCTTCCAGCAATCCTTCTGTGGTAAGATAAGCCATTCTTCCTCCTGCTTCCGTCTGACCATATTGCGCAAAGAAATCTTTTTTAAATTCATGACAATAAGAGAAAATCGTTTTTCTCAGCTCAGCGTTGATTACTCCTCCGGTATGGGTAAAATACCTCAGACTTGGAGAATCTTTTCTGAAAAATCCTATTCTGTTCAGATTTTCATAAAGGAAAGGAACTCCACCCAACGTACTGTAGCCGTACTCCTCCATTTCATCCCAGAATGCTTTCTGCATAATGTCTTTATCTGTACACACGATTCTTCCGGCACGCATACAGTTGGTGGTGAAAATAGAGAATCCATATACGAAGTTGATCGGAACATTTAAAGGAACTACATCCGTTCCCTGAATAGGCATGTACTGAAGAATGCTCAATGCGTTCTGATAAAGGCTTTCATCAGATAATTTAACAAGCTTTGGAACACCTGTTGTCCCTGAAGTACTCAAAAGGATTTTGATGTCAGGGTGAATTGTAACTTCACTCTTATAATCATCCTTTGCAAAGATGCTGATGTTGTGTGAGAATGCTTTCAGAGTATATCCTTCAATGGCTTCTCTTTGTGGATCAAAGATGTATTTCGGACGGTATTCTGCCTCAATACGTTCTTTGAATTCCTCATGCAGTTTCTGCCCTAATACAGCAATCGTGTGTGCTGTTCCGTAAAAATTGAGAAGCACCTCAATACTGGACAGCTGATTGTCATTGTACAAAAAGAGCAATCCTTTTTCTACCGGGTTTAAACCTAAAGACCGGTACAGTGTTCCCACCGGTATTGTTGTACCGGTGGAAGCATCTGTAAACCCCAAGTTCTTATTGGCAATTACATTTTCTAAAATTTTCATATGCTTAGTTTTCTACGAATACTTCGTATTTTTTCATTTTTTCGCGAATCTTCCCTACGGTTCCCATCTCCAGAATATCGTTAAAATCAAACTTGATCTGATAAAACTGTTCAAGCGCTTCTACGATAAGAAGGTGAGACATAGAATCCCATTCCGGGATTTCCTGATACGTTAGTTTTTCATCTACCAATTCTTTCTTTATTGCGATGGCAGAGGCGATAATTTCATAAAATTCTTCTGTAGTGTTCATTTTAAATTTTTATAGTTTTCCATTTTCCATTTTTAAAAATCATGAGGAATAGCACAGCCAAAACAATTTCCGAAGAAACGATAGCAGTAAATATTCCTCTCAGTTCCCACTGAAACCTTACTCCTAAGAGATAAGCCAGCGGAAGCTGAATCACATAAAACATGACGAGGTACAGCAGTGTAACCTGCAGAATGTTTCCCGCCGCATTCAAAGCGCGGCTGATCACCATGGTGAAACCTAACAGCAGATAAGCCATAGAAACCACATGGATGTATTGAACCGCATATCTGGCAACTTCCGGTTCTGTCGTGAAAAATTCCACTACATATTCCGCTGCAATCTGCCAGAATAAGGCTACAAGTACCAGGTACGTCATGTTGATGGTTCCGGCTCTCCAGACAGTTTTTTCAGCCCGTTCAGGTTCTCCGGCACCCAGATTCTGGCCTGTAAGAACTCCTGCAGCATTTCCTATTCCCCAGGCAGGCATCGTTGCTACGGAAGCTATACGCTGGGCAATGATATATCCTGCAAGCGCAGTGGTTCCGAAAGTGGAGATAATCTTCACCATAATCAGCCAGCTGGAGGTTGGGATGATATACTGGACCAATCCGCCAAAGGCTATTTTCAGAATCTTTTGCAGCAATGGAATATCAAGCTGTAAAGGAACTCGGATGATGATACTGGTTTTTCCGGACATCAACACGAAGGCTTGATATAAAACCCCTAATAGCCTTGATAAAACCGTAGCATAAGCCAATCCCATCAATCCAAAAGCAGGTATAAATCCTAATCCGAAAACAAGGATCACTGCGAAAATGATATTGGAAATATGGCAGATCCAAAGTGATTTCATGGCAATATCAGCATCACCAGCTCCTCTGAAAAGTCCATTCACAGAGAGACGGAGAATCACAAGTCCGATACTCAGGAAGACCAGTCTTGAGAAAGAAACACCTTCAGTCACTGTACTGGCATTGATTCCCAGAAAACCAACGATTTCTGATGCGAAAAAGCAAGAAACTCCACCAATAAGCACTGCAAAAAACAGAGCCAGCAAGATGATGTATTGGGCTGTTCTGCCCATTCCCTCTTTATCTTTCTCGCCTGCTCTTCTGGCAGTAAGGGTTGCTGCTGCAATTCCCAAACCTACTGCAATGGCATAAGCAAAATTGATATAGTTATCTGTAATTCCCACAAGACCAAGAACCTTGTCTCCTAATTTTGCGATAATCAATAGATTGACACTCACAAAAACAGATTCCATGACAAGTTCCATCACCATGGGAATGGCAAGACTAAAGATGGAACGGTTGATACTTCCGGAAGTCAGTTCAACTTTTTTTCCGGCTATGGCTCCATACGTAAAAACCGCTCCTTCTTTTAGTATATGCAGGAATTTCCTCATACTGCTGCTACTGAATTTTTATTGGCAATCTGATACAGCGGATTAGGCAGTGCTCCGTCTTTTCTTGGAATAGCAAATGCTTTGTTTTCACTGTAACCGTTATTTTTCAGACGCAGACTGTTGATATAGAATCTTTTGAATGCCGGCACGTACAGGTCATACTTTTCGTATCTTTCCTGAAGATGGGTATTCTCAGCTTTATAATTTTCTACACAGTTGTGAACCAGTTCCCAGAATGTCTCTTCATTAAAGTTGGAATAGGTATGCAGCGCATTCGACAGATATCTGAAGAAAGCATCAAAAACGCCAAGCAAAATAAACAACGGGATATTTTCTTTGTTGGAAGACTGAATCAAACCATCTGCAAGATGTGCAGGAAGCTTTTCTCTTGCCTCAGTGGTTAAAACAATATCATCCACAAAGTCTTTGATTACGATTCTCTTCGGAACTCCGTTTTTCAGAACCACCATAATGTTTTCTCCATGCGGTGTTACACATAGCGAATGCGTGTAATAGATATGCAGTAAAGGTGTAAGATAAGCATCAAGATAGCTTTCAATCCATTCTTTGATACTTACACCTGCTTTTTCCGCAAATGCCTGAACCAATGGAACTCCACTTTCGTCTACATAAAGTAAAGAAGCCATGGTTACCATTTGCTCATCTTCTTTCAGATAATTTTCAGCACTTTCTCTCCATAATGCTCCAAGGAATTCATTGTATTGATATGGTACGCTGGCAATAGCTCCATATTGTGGATGCAAATAAGTGATGGCAGCTTCTTCTCCTAAGAAAATAGTCTCTTTGTTCTCAAGGTAAGCATCATCTTTAATTAAGCCTTTTACCCAGTCTGTAATGGCTGGAGCAATTTTCATCTGTTTAGGTGATAATCCTCTGATATTTCCTGTGCTCAGAATAGAAACTGCCGTTTTCAGGTATCTCTTTTTAGGATGATCTACATTGAATAACGTTCGGATACTCTGCTGCGGGCTGTAGGTATCGCTACCTTCGCCCAATTGTATTAAAAGTCCTGAAGCAATATCTCCGGCAAAATGAATCTGAAGCTTATGCTCCCACTGCCATGGATGTACTGGGATAAAGTGATAATCTTCAACAACTTTTCTTTTGCTCAATAGCTGCTGTTGAAAATCATTATATAATTCCTCTCCTATTTCAGAACGGTAAAACTCATCTCTGTTGATATGTTCCAAAGACTGGAATGATGATCTGCTTTTATGAGAAGCCAGCCAGATTACTTTTAAATTTTCATCGGCTTCAGGAGCAAATGTTTTAAGATCTCTTGGAGAAAAACCTAATCGGCTTTTGTTCACAATTACCCATGGATGTCCGGTCATATTATGTTCTACTGTTTGATAATCCGCATCCGCAAGCTCTTTTGAAGACATCACTCCTCTTGATAAGATTAAAGCATCACAATACAGCGTATGCAGTAATTCTTCCGTGTATCTTGCAATGGTATAAGGATCTAAATCGAATACAGACTGCATTTCCAGGAAGAAAGCTGCTACATCCACAGAAGACAAATCTTCACCGTTTTCTGTTTTTGTAATGCTGTCTTTATCAATATGCCAGTAATCCATCATTCTTTCCTGTCCGCGGAAGCTGTAGACAATATTTTCAACTCCGGTTTCAAGGGTAAAAACAGTATATCCGTTTTTATTCTCAAAGGTTACCACAGGCTTTAGAAGCTCTTCGTGCATCAGTTCTGCGATGGTTTTGGCCATTAGGTTTCTGTTGGCCTGATTCCAGTTTTCCTGGCTTACTGTATTTTTTAAGTTGGTGTTCATTTTTTGATTAAATTTTGGCAGTTGGTAAATCAGCATATTTTTCCACATCGAAATCCTGGAAAGCAATTTTCTTTTCAATTTTATAATGCTCTCTTCCCAGAATATCATTGATGATGTAGGAATTACGGTACGCAGCCATTCCAAGATCAGTAGAAATATAGCTGTGAGTATGAACTTCGGCGTGAAGTACATAGATTTCTCCTCCGTTGTGGTCTATTGAATAATTTCTGTTGACATCAAACAATCCGCTGGAATCTCTTTTGATTCTATCCTGAATATTCTTTAAGAATGCAGGTTCATGATAACGGTATCCGGTTCCTAAAATCAGATAATCCGCTTCCTGATCATAAGGAACTTCCTGTTCCAGTTGGGTAAACTCAAGGTTGATGAAATCCGGATTGCTGTTGTCTACTCTATTCAGCTGACTGTTAGGGATAATTTTAAGATTAGGATCAGCATTATCGATATTCAGATCGTAAATAAAATCGTAGATATCATTGATCAGATCGTAGTTGATTCCTTTAAACTGTGCTTGCTGTTTGCTTAAAATGGTTTTCCTTGCAGATTCACTTCTGTTATAGAAATACTCTACATAATCAGGTGAAGTAAGCTCCAGTGTCAACTTAGAATATTCCATAGGGAAAAATCTGTCCGGACGGGAATACCATCCCAATTGTGTTTCTTCATTTCTGTTTTGAAGAAGATCATAAAAAACTTCTGCGGAACTCTGACCAGAACCGATAATCGCTATTTTTTTACCCTGAGACAAAAGCTCTTCTTTTCTGTACAGATAAGAACTTGTATGAATAACACGGGAATCATCCTTCGGAATGAAAGAAGGAATATGAGGCTGTGTTCCTGTTCCTAAAATCAGTCTTTCTGTTTTGAAAACCGTAGTTTCTTTGGTTTTGGTGTGAATAGTCGTTACATGATATAAACCATCTTCATAAGTAATATCCACTACCTGAGTAGAAAAACGGCATTGTGGAAGCTGTTCAATTACCCATTGGCAGTAACGGTTGTATTCTTTTCTCGGAATGAAAAAATCTTCTCTGATAAAAAACTTATAGAGTCTTCCTGTTTCTTTCAGATAATTCAAAAGACTTAAAGGATTCGTAGGATCAGCCATGGATACGCAATCGCATAAAAATGGAGTCTGCAGGGTTACATGGTCAATCATCAGTCCCGGATGCCAGTCGAAACCATCTCTCTGGTCCAGGAAAAGGGTTTTCAGTTCCGAAATCGGATTGGATAATGCGGCAAGTCCCAGATTGAAAGGGCCTATACCTATGCCTATTACATTGTATACGGCTTCGTTAGTCATTTTTTGTGATGTTTGTGGTGATTTGTACCTCTTTATTCTGTGGGAATTTTTCCCAGTACCATTCTCTGTAACAGAAGTTCAGATTGGCTTTTTTATGAGGCATTTCTATTACTTTATCTACTTTGAAGCCTACATGGGCTTTGTTCATCATAGAAGCAAGCGAGTCTACAGATCCTTCGCCTACCATTTTACCTACTTGTGGTTGTGCAAAAACATAGTCGACCATAGATTGAGTAGACGGAGATACAAATTTCTTTTTAGGATCAATAGGTGCAATAAACTGGTGCGTTCCGTAATCGGTAGGCAGTACTTCATAATAATCGCCTACAATATCTCTGCAAGCCCAATACACCTCGATATTACATGAAGGTTCATCGTTTCCTGCAATGATATAGCTGTGTGCTTCATCACTTGGAAGCATCAGTCTGTAATAGGTTTCCAGCTCGTCAATAGGCCAGTTCATTTGCCAGATTTTTACGGCATGTTCACGGTTGAACCATTCATGAAGCATTTCAAGGTCGTTTTCAAGATCTATAGGACGCATGCTCATCGTCACATCCTCTTTCTGGAAATACCTTTTAAAGAAAACTTCTGTTCCCTGCGGATTGATTAGCTGATCCGAGAAGAAATGTTTGTGAAGAAGATTCGGAACTTTAGCATAAGAAATTGAGGAAGCATTCACGCCTCCGTCTACATCAGCAACTGCCGACTGAAGGTTTGATTTTACTGCCCAATATCTTTGATTCAATGCATAATCTGTTAACGATGAAGGTTCAGTTTCATGAAGATTTTCAAACTCTCTGTACAGAATATGGATTAATCTTCTTTCTTTAACCAATCCTGTTTTACCTATTGAAGCAATCAGTGCGCTCAGATTACTTACCAGAAGATGGTGAGAAATAATGTCAAGAAGACGCTCATCTCTGATGAAAAGATCTTCCACTTCAGGATAATCTTTAATTAGTGATTCATATTTTTCTTTAAAGCTTTCTTTGATCAGATATCCTTGCCCGTCTCTTACATAAATAGACTCAGGAAGGAGCTGATTATCCAGCTGTACAAGAAGATTCTGCTGATGAACTTCAGGAGCCATCCCTAATTGATTGTACAATCTGTTTAAAGGAGAAAGCAGTAGGTTTACATACTTTTCAAACCAGATAATAGCTGCTTTTTCTGCATCTACACCCAATTGATTTGCAACATTTTTAAAGAAATGCGTTGTAAAATTGAAACCATCTGTAGATTCATCCTGACAAAGCCTTGCCAATAGAATCACTTTATCTTCATTGGAAAAAGGATTTTCGCGAAGCAGTATATTCAGACTGTCCATATTCTTCCCTTCATAATGAACGCTTAACGTGGATGGTTCCAGTAATAATTTAAAATTCGGGAAGTTTTGTTCAAATGAAGTTTTTTGATGCTGCCACCAGATTGCGGAAGCATATCCTCTGTTGAGATCTTTTAAGCTGTTTGTCCTTACAGAGCCTGTCATTAAAACATGCAGAGAGAATTTCAACATCCAGCTGAAATCCGGATTGTATACCGTTCTTATGGAAGATGTTGCATAAAAATCCTCACCCAATGGCCCGATGTGAATAATTTTCCCGGAACCCAACATTTCAGGGTATTCTGCTGTTGATAAAAGATATTGTGCCTCCCATGGATGGCATGGAACTATATAAAAATCATTGATGTTTTCAAAATCGTAGCTTTCCGGAAGTGAAGTCCATTTTTCGAAGATTTCCTTTGCTGAAATTCCTGGAAGGGATTTTTCTGTGATGCAGTCTTTATGAATCAGGAAATAATCCAGCTGAAATCCTTTTCCGAATTCAGGGCCGTATAAAAACTGTTCTTCCTCAGAGAATCCCATTCTTGATTTGGTGAAAGGATGCAGATTGTGCCCGGCAGGAAGCATTTGCTCAGATTCAAGAAAAGAATACGTTAAAAGCTGATCATCCTGAAGACAAGCTTCTGTTGTCAGTTCCAGATTTCTTAAGCTGCTTTGAATTCTTTCCACAAAGTTTCTGAAACCCGTTTCGTTTGTAGTCTCAGAAAGCTCTTTGTAAACCAGCTCAGTAAGCTTTTGATCATTCACTTCAAAAACTTCCTGATTTTGGTGATCTACTGCCCACAAAACAGGTCCGTATTCATGAAAAAGAGTTTCGGAACGATAAGAAACCGGAGCAAATAAAAACAGTCCGCTTTTCTTCATTTCAAATCTCATAAACAATGAATAATCACTGTTCTGAAGAGCTTTTGCTGTCAGAAGATCATATTTTGGAACGCCCTGATAGAATTTTCCGTTTCCCAGTTCTCTCAACATTCCGTTCAACAGAATTCTGAAAGTAATTTCCCGGGCTTTTTCTCCTGTTCTATTTTTCTGAATTAAAGTCTTTTCCATGATTTTTGATTGTGGTGAGAATTTGATGAATGTCTTCTGTAGTCGTAATCGGGTTCAGGAATGTAAACTTCAGATAGAAGTTTCCATCCACTTTTGTACTTGCTACAAGGATTTCTCCGCTGTAGAACAGTTTCATCTTGATGTATTGATTCAGGGCATTCAGATCACTGATTTCCGGATTGATATATCTGAAAACAAGAACACTTAAATCAGAATCTGAAAGAAGTTCAAAATCTGCATCTTCCGTAATCATTGCAGCTGCATCTTTGGTAAGATCAATCACAGTATCTGTATATTCTGCCAACTGTTCTTTCCCCATCATTCTTATCGTAAACCAAAGTTTTAAAGCATCAAATCTTCGGGTACTTTGCGTAATGGATTTATTGATCTGTGCCGGAATTTCCTCTTCGTCCATTTCTTTCGGATTCAGATAATCGGCGTGATGTTTAAGAATCAATAGTTCTTTTTTATTTTTAACAATGAAAGCACTACTGCTGATAGGTTGGAAGAATGATTTGTGGTAGTCAATCGTTACAGAATCTGCTCTTTCGATACCATTGATCAGATCACGGTATTTCTCGCTTAATAATAAAGCACAACCGTAAGCAGCGTCTACGTGCATCCAGATGTTATATTGTTCTGCAATATTCGCGATATCATCCAGTGGATCAATATTTCCAAAGTCTGTGGTTCCAGCTGTAGCCACAATACCAATAGGAATATTTCCCAGCTGTTCTTCTCTCTTGATATATTTTTTCAAAAGAGAAATATCCATACGGAAACGGTCATCTGTAGGAACTTTAACAATACTTTTCTCACCCAGTCCCATAATGGACGCGTTTTTCAGATTGCTGAAGTGAGATTTATCTGAAACAAATATTCTGAAACGGCTTGCCTCCGCTGGCAGACCATCCATTTTAATATTGTGGTTGTATCTTTTCTGAGAAAAACAGTCACGCATCATGACCAATCCCATTAAATTACTCTGTGAGCCTCCCGCAGTGAAAACACCGTCGCTTTCATTTGTATTATATCCGATCTGACCGGCAGTCCAGTCGATCAGTTTTCTTTCCATAAAAGTTCCTCCAGCACTCTGATCATAAGTATCCTGTGAAGAATTGATGGCACTTACAAGAATTTCTCCTGCCAATGCCGGAATTACTACAGGACAATTAAGGTGAGCTACATATTGTGGAAGGTGAAAAGCTGTGGCATGTTTTACATAAATATCATCTACTTCTGCCAGAAGCTCATTATAATTAGAAAGTTTTTGATTAAGGTCGATCTGTTGTACCATTCCTTTCATTGTTTTGGCTTCTATACCACTGAAAGGCTTGTTGTTTCTGTGAAGAAATTCCTGAACCAGGTCTAAAGTACTGTTGACAGCATTACGATAATGATCATAATTGTCAGGATGAAAAATATTCCCAAAATTCCCCGAAATGTGAGGTGAAGTTGTGCTTGCGAGCTCTTCTAGGGATATTAAATTGTTGTTCATAAAAGTTTTGTAATGTGATTTTTTAAATCTGTGAGTTGTTGTGGTTTTTTCGATATACGATTGTATATATCTGATAGTCAGGTTTTTAAATTTTACATTTTTTATTATAATTTATTTGGTGATTACGTAATTATTACTAAATTTGAACCGGCTATTGTTATTTAGAATAATTAAAAACAAAGATAAAAATTATTACTTAACACCAAATTTTTTTTAATGAATTCTACAGAAATTTTAGATAAAGACTGTTTAACAGCGGTAAAACTGCTTCCTACGGTCATAGAAGTCACCTCTCAGGAAAGAAGAATGATAAAAGATGCGGCGCTGCATCTTCAGAAAAAGTATGACAATTATGAAAACCGTGATTTTATAAAGCATGTACATCAGCTGGCGTCTTATTTCTTACCGGAGAGAATTTTAAACATAGCGGCTGATTTTGCGAGTGACTTTTCAAAAAATCAGTATGGTGCCCTGATCTTTACAGGATTAATGGATATCGATCAGGAGGATATAGGATCTACCCCTCCCAATTGGCAGGCGGCAGATTATTCGAAATTTAATTTATATGGTTTTGCATGTGCACTTATTCATGGGGCACTTCCTTCCAAACCTGTACAATATTATTCACAGCGTAAAGGAGGTGGATTGATCCATGCCATCATTCCTGATGAGAAAATGAAGGAGACACAAACCGGATCAGGATCTTCAACAGATTTATATGTACACACAGAAGATGCTTTTCTGAAACATCAGGCTGACTATTTAAGCTTTATGTATGTAAGAAATGAGGAACAGGTTCCTTCTACGCTTTACTCTATCCGTTCTCATGAATCTATCGGGGACAATTACAGACCTCTTTTTGATCGTATTTATAAAATCCCGAAAGATGCCAATCTGGAAACGGCAGAAAATGAAGAAGAAACATTAGATTCTGTATTATATGGTAATTATAGTCTTCCGTTTATGAGATTTGATGCTGCCGAGCAGCTTTTCAATTCCAGTATAAGGCAATCGGATGAAGCACAGAATACATTGCATGAGTTCTGGGAAGAAGCCAGACATTTGATCTACTCCGGATTTACACCTCAGGCAGGAGATGTTATTCTGGTAAATAATCATTTATGTGCTCACGGAAGATCTGCTTTCCGTGCGGGAGTACGAAATATTGACGGTATAGAACAGCCGTGTGAGAGAAGAATCATGCTTCGTATGATGAGTAAAGTGAGTCTTATTGATATGAGAGCACACACGCTTACGGAAGATCCGTTCTTTGTGATAGAAGAACATTTAGGTAAAAACTTTCAACACTTTTAATATGCTGACTTGTTAGCAATTTTTAACATCAATCAATCGAAATCCTTTTTGGGCATAGCTCAAAAGGGATTTTTTTATTTGATTTTAAGTTTTGGCTAAAGCCGTTGGAATTTATATTTAATTATTAAAACGGGCTAAAGCCCGTTCCTATTGAATATTTAAAACATTCAATGTTTTATGATCCTATTATTATTTCAAAAAATTTCATACAGGTTTTATATCAATAGAAGTGGGCTTTAGCCAATTAAAAGTCATTTTGCTTTCTTTTATCTTCTACTCATTCCCTGATCCATGTTAAGGTTTGAAACCTTGACTTGGATAATAATTTAAAGGAATTTTCATAAAATTGAATAAATTATTCTTTTTCATGAAACATATACTGTTACCATACGACAGATATTAATGGAAATTAACAAATAAATATTTTCTTTAAAAACTATTCATCATGATACAATCAACAAAATTATTTACAAAAAAAATAATCAGTCTTCCGCTGGTATTATTTGCCATGGGAACTTATGCCCAGAATGAAGCGAAAACACTGGATAGCCTCTTTACAGCTCTTCATAGCCAGAATAAATTCAACGGAAATGTCCTGGTTGCTGAAAAAGGTAAACCTATTTTTGAGAAAAGCTATGGACTTGCTGATGAAGGAAATAAACGTAAACTTGATGTACAGAGCACTTTTGAACTGGCCTCTGTATCCAAACAGTTTACAGCAATGGGAATTGTTCTTTTACAGAAGGCAGGAAAGCTAAACTATGACGACAAAATATCAAAATATCTTCCTGAACTGGCCTTTTATGATAAAATTACAGTGAGAAATCTTTTGAATCACACCGGTGGACTTCCCGATTATATGGATTTGTTCGAAAAAAACTGGGATAAAAGTAAATTTGCAGTAAATGATGATATCATCAAAGAATTTGCAAAATATAAACCTGCATTGGAATTTGAACCCAATCAACAGTTTGAATATAGTAATACGGGATATGCTTTTTTAGCAAGCATTATTGAAAGGATTTCTAAAAAATCTTTTGGAGAATTTTTAAGCCAGAATATTTTCAAGCCACTGGATATGAAACATACATTGGTATACAGGAGTCGTTATCAGCCACAGTCTGTTTCCAATTATGCTTTAGGGTATGAAACTGCTGAGTCAGGTAAAAAAGTCCTGCCGGACAGTCATGGAAAAGAATATTACACCTATTATCTTGACGGAATTGTAGGTGATGGGATGGTAAATTCTACCCTGGAAGATCTTCTTAAATGGGACAGAGCCCTTTATACAAACAAGTTGGTGAATGAAGATGATAAAAAACTGATATTTAATGATATTACTACAGCCAATGGGAAAGCAAGTAATTATGGATTCGGATGGTTTGTTAAGAAGACTTCCAAATATGGAAAAATAGCCAATCATTCCGGAGGCTGGGCAGGGTATGCAACCTTCATAGAAAGGCATCTGGATAATGACAAAACTTTTATTTTACTTCAAAATAACAGAACTCCACTCACTAAAATTCCATCAGATGATATTCGGAAAATACTTTATCATGAAAAACTTGGATCTGAAAATCTGAAAAAAGCCAGCCTTTCTGCAGATCAGCTTCAAGCTTATTCTGGAGTATATGCTGCTCCCAATTTCCCGATGAAAATAAAAATATTTGTTCAGAACGGAGCTCTTTACGGACAGGCAGAGGGTCAAAACGCATTTGAGCTCACTGCTTACGAAAATCATATTTTTAAATTTGACAGTGCAGATATAAGAATGGCCTTTGATCCTTCAAAAAAGACAATGGATTTCACGCAGGGAGGCGCTTCAAAATTCACGTTTTCCAAAGAAAAGTAATACGAATAACAGGTTTTGGCTAAAGCCAATATTATCATAAAAAATAGATAAAGCGGGCTAAAGCCCGCTTCTATTGATAGAAAAACTAATCAATATTCAATAGGAACGGGCTATTATCCTGAGCATAGTCGAAGGGAGCCCGTTTAATAATTAAATATAAATTCCAATGGCTTTAGCCAAAACTTAAAAGGTTATAATTTACTGTTTAAAGAACCTGTCAAACAAAGACAATTGCTCAGACAATGATCTGCTCCAGTATTCGGTAACATGTCCACCCAAAGATTCGGTGTAAAGATGCTGGATTTTCATTTCTGTCAGTTTTTTATGAAAATTCCGGTTCATCGTAATCATTTGGGTATCTTCGGTTCCACAATCGAAAATATATTGCTGTCCTGCTCCTGCCATTACCTTTATTTTACTGTCCGTAAGATAATTGGGATTAATAGACTCCAGTGGTCCAAGAACTTTATTCACCATATATTTTTGATAGCCTTCTCCGAAAGAATTGAAATCCAACGCTCCGCAAGAACTGCCTACGATACCAAATGTCTTATTATAAGTAACTCCGATATTGGTTGCCCCATAACCTCCCATACTCCATCCCAGAATTCCACGGAATTTTTTCTCTGCTTTCACCGGATAATTTTTATCAATAAACTCTACCAATTCTTTTCCTATAAAGGTTTGATATTGAGAGTCTTTAATTATCGGACTATCTACATACCAAGAGCTGTAATTTCCATCCGGAAGTACATAGATCGTTTTCAGTTCTTGTGCTTTTTTTACCAGATCCGGTAGGTCCTGCTTAATGATTCTGTCCGGATTTCCACTGAAACCATGAAGGATATAAACAGACGGATATGTTGTATTGGGTTGAAGATTGGGAGTAATAATTACTGTTTTGATTTTCTTATTCATTTTCGGACTGAAAATTTCCTGATGAATAATTTTTTGTGCTGATAACTGAATACAGGCGGTCAGTACAAATACAATGTTGATAAACTTCTTCATGTTGCAAAATGTTTAATTAATGATCATCACTGGTCTCTAAATGACAAAACACATAGCGTACCAATGACCTTTTGACACAACAAAATTGCAGTAGAAAAAAGAGAAAAGCCTCAACATATGTTGAAGCTTTTGTTAATTTATCTTCCACTAAAACTCAGGAATATCAGTTGATTCCTTTTTTTATCCGGCTTAGTTGTGTAGGCGTAATTCCCAGATAAGAAGCAATATGATGCTGTTTCAGTCTGTTATATAAAGATGAGTTTTCCAGTAACTGTAAATATCGTTTTTTTGCAGTTTCATATTTCAGGGAGACTTCCAATGGTTCTTTTTTTACCACCCAGTTTTTCTCCAGATAATAGAGATGAAAAAGAGCCAGGTCATGGTGCTTTTCCAACAATTCACGGTAGGCTTTTGCAGGATATTGTATCACTGAGCAGTCTTCCAGGGCTATGATATTGAAATCACTTGGCTCATTTTTAATAATGGCCGCTGTGGAAGCTACAAAACTGTTTTCTTCGAAGAAAATTTTATAAATATTATTTCCCAGCTCGTCTACTGTATAATACCCTATCAGTCCGGATTTGATGAAATAATAATATCTCGCCATGGATCCGGATTCCAAGAGAAGATCATTTTTGTGATAATATTCTTCCGTACAGATATCCAATACATCTTTAACCGTTTCTTCGGATAAAGGATAATATTGATTAATATGCTTTAGAAATTCTGAATTGCTCATTTTGGTAGACATCATTATCTGTGAAAATCTGTGGGCAAAAAGTTAGTCCAACATTTTTTTCATCATCAGATCTGTCTGTTCTTCTTCTCCCAATCTGAAAATATGTTTGTCAAACTCAACAAATCCATTCTTTCTGTAAAATTGTAAAGCTCTCTGATTTTCCTCCCAGACTCCCAGCCACAGATAGGATTTCTTGAGTTGCTGAGTCGTTTCCAAAGCCTGATCATACAGCAGCTGTCCTACTTTTTTACCATGATGGCTTTTCTTCACGTAGATTCTCTCAATTTCAAGACTGGTAGCATCCTGAAGTTCTGTCTGAGCATTTCCTGCATTTACCTTCAGATATCCTACCGGATTGTCTTCTTCCCAGGCAATATAGAAATGAGAATCAGGATTATTGAGCTCAGATTTTATTTTTTCAGTATTGAAGCTTTCCTCCAGATACTTTTTCATGGCCTCCTCTGTATTATCTTCTGCAAAAGTTTCAGAAAATGTCTGTATTCCTAAACTTTGTACAATTTCTACGTCTTCAGCCGAGGCTTTATTAATAATGATTGAGCTCATGATGGTAAGATTAAATGTTATGAAAAGAGTATTTTCTTAAAAGCTTCAGAAGCCAGATGAACCTGTACACTCCAGTCGTCTGCCGCATCACTTCCGGCATCATCGGAGATATATTTTAAACACAGGAACGGAATGTTTTCCTTTTGGGCAATTAATGCCAACGGATAGGCTTCCATGTCTACGATATTATAAACGGTTTCAGAGTGGTTCATTTCAAAACTGTCACCACTTCCGCAAACACCTTCTTTCAGGGTATCCATTTTAAGACCGTATTCCAATACAGGTGGTACTCCGGATAACGGGGTTTCATACAATTGAAATCCTAATCCTCTTACATCCATATCTCTCTGGATGAATTTTGTACAGCATACTACTTCTCCTTTGTGAAATCCTTTACTTCCCGCAGAACCTAAATTCACAATCAGTTTAGGTTTTCTTGTATGAATTTCTTTGGTTAATTCGATCGCTGCATTTACTTTTCCGATGCCGGTAATTAATTTGTTTTTATCGTCGAAAACGGTTCCTGCTTCGGAATCTAATGCAAAAACAAAAAGGGTATCATCAATTGAATAATGACTTTCGTTGTTAATTTTTATCATTGAAAAATCAGATTTATACAGATGTTGTCACTGTGTAACAAAGATACGAGACTCTATTCAATTAAAAACCCCAAAATAAAACTATTTTGGGGTTCTCATATCTTAGATGCTGCATCCATCTGCATCACAGGAAGCTCCGTTTTCACCGGAAATATCCTTAAACGGGCTCACTGTTTCTTTATACGTCTGCTGAAGGGCATTTTCAAATACTTCTGCAGGCTGCGCTCCGGAAACGGCATATTTTCCATTCAAAACGAAGAAAGGAACTCCGGAAATTCCGTTGTTTCTCGCCTCCTGAATATCCTGGTTGACTTCATAATCCAGTTGATCTGTTGTAACGGCCTGTCTTGCTTCTTCTTTATCAATTCCTAAACTTTCAGCAAGATCAATCAGAACTTCTGTATCTCCCACATTTTTACCATCAATAAAATGGGCAATAAATAATGCTTCTTCCATTTCATTGGATTTGTTATGCTTTTTAGCTAAATGAAGCAGTTTGTGGGCACTGAAGGTATTGGTGATCAAAGTTTTCCCAAAATTAAAATCAATTCCGGCTCCTTTTCCCATTTGAGTTACCTGTCCAAGCATTTGGGTAGCCTGAGCTTCAGGGAAACCTTTCTTTTCTCTGAAATATTGCAGGGTATCCTGAGTTTCTTTCGGATCTAAGCCTGGATCCAGTTGAAAACTCTTCCACTCTACTTCTACTTCATCTTTGAAAGGAAGTTTATTCAAAGCCTGTTCAAAATTGTTTTTTCCGATATAACAAAACGGACACATCACGTCCGACCAGATTTCTATTTTCATTGTATTTAATTTTACATCAAGAAACTGTTTAAACTTATCAAAAAATATTCAATATCTATTAAAATCATTAAGAGATAAAGTATAATTAAGATGAATCATTCTGATTTTTAAGCTTAAAGCAAAGCTCATCTTAATACTCTTAAACTCTCATTAAATCTTAATGGTTCAAAAATAAAAGCTTAAAACAATTTCAAATTAATAGTACAAAGATACTGTATTTTATTTAATGTAACAAAAATCGTTACAGTTTAATTCTGACAGGTGGAAAGTACCTGACTACGCTTCTCTACGATCCCTTTTAGAATCATCATTGCAAAGGCAAGAAGTCCAAAAACAAGACCTATCCAGGGAGTATACTCTACTCCTTTTGTAACGATAACCCATCCTCCGATTGTAGTACCCACCGTTACTCCAAGATTTCCGAAAGATGTAGCAAGACTATTAGCAAATTCCAGTGATTCCGGTGCTGAAGAGATCATGTAAGTGGATGCATTCAAAAAGCTTGGTGAATACAGAAATCCCCAGATTCCGATAACAGCAATCGTTGCCCATGCATTTCCGTCAGAAAAATAGAGAAGAACTGGTACTACAATAGTTCCGGAAAGGAAAATAGCGGTTGTACCTGCGACATTTCTATTCAGCATTTTTCCGGCTACTCCATTGGCGAATACTCCGATAATTCCAAATAATAAGAGCATATAGCTTACCATTGAAGTATCCATTCCTTTGGCTTTGTTCAGATAATCTGCAAAATAACTGTAAGTAGAAAACCAAGCCGTAATCATGAAAAAATTAGTCAGTGTACTGAGTATAAAAGGAGGTTGCTTCAATATTCTGATCTGATTTCCATAAGACTTTTTCTCTTTCACAGGCATTGAGGGAAGCATAAAATAAATGACTACCAGGGCAATCAGACTCACCACAGTTTGTATCATAAATGAATATTCCCAGGACCAAAGCCCCGCTATCCAAGTAGCGAAAGGAACTGTAGTTACCATGGCAATGGCTACTCCATTAAAAACGATTCCCATAAGCTCATTCTTTTTCCGTTCATCTGCCTGAGATATCGCCACAGATAATGCGGTCGCAATATAAACAGGCTGAAGAAATGCAGGTAAAATTCTCACCAGCATCAACAGCCAGAAAGGAGGTGAAAAAGAAGATACAAATCCTGTAATCAGAAACATGAAAATAGCAGTGAGCATTATTTTCTTACGGTCAAAACCTGAGGTAAGCAAGGTCATAAAAGGTCCTGTAAGAGCAATGATTAAAGCAAAAGCACTCAAGAGATATCCAGCTTTGTCTATACTGATTTTATAATGCTCAGCAATTTGCGGGAGAATTCCGATGACACCAAATTCTGTTGTAATAACGGCTATAAATCCAAGACATCCAATGTATGCATATTTCTTCATGATCCTCTTATTCATCAGATTTTAAGTTTTGATGGGCAAAATCAGTCATTTCATCCACCGCCGACTGTACTTCTTCCAACAGTTCTCCCATATGCATAAATCCGTGAACCATATCTTTGTAGAGGCTTGTTTTAAGCTTAACACCTGCATTTTTCATGTTTTCAGAAAGCTGTTTCCCATCATCCAGCAAAGGATCATGTTCTGCCAGAATGATTAAGGTAGGTGGTGTTTCTTTAAAATCTCTTATCAAGACAGGAATTGCCAGAGGATTTTCTTTCTCTTCTTCCGGAAGATATCCTGCCCAGGCTTCTATGCCTCCTTGTTTATTAAGAACCGGGCCGTTTTCATAAGTTTCCCAGGTCTTTGAGTTCAATTGATTGTCTACAGCAGGGTAAATCAAGGCCTGAAATTTCAATTGTTTTCCAAGCTGAGTAGAAACTGCCGTTGATAAAGCTGCTCCGGCACTGTCACCTATGATTCCAACCTTATCAGGATCGATTCCTAAAGATTCTGCATTTTCAAATACCCATTTTACACCATCAATACAATCATTTAAACCAGCCGGAAAAGGATGTTCGGGAGCAAGACGGTAATCTATAAAAATAACGACTGATCCGGTTTTATTGGCCAGTTTACGGACTACAGCATCATGAGTCTCATACCCACCAGCAATAAACCATCCTCCATGAATATAAATAATAGCTGACGAATGTTGAGCTTCTCTTCCTTTGGGACGGTAAATTCTGATAGGAATCTGATGATTTTCCTGTGGAATATGCAGTTCTTCAATCATCGCTACTGATTCTTTTTTCCCGCTAAGCTGAAGAGACATGGTTTCAAGAAATTTGCGTGCTCCGTCTAAAGAATCCTGAGGATTGAAGGGTTGTATGGTTTCTAAATGATTTAAAATCTGCGTTATCTTAGGTGTTAATTGCATTGTATTTTGATTTAAATTGTTATTGTTTCTGCTGAGAACATGAGCGCTATAGTTCTTCTATTACAGTATATTTTCTGTTTTGTTGAACAAAATTAAATCTCAAACCTTACATTTGCATTGTATACAGCTAAATGTATGGTACTAACAAATTTGTAAGTAATGGGCAAAATAAAAGAAAACTCAACGAATAATATCAACAAACAGTATATCCAGGGATGTGATCTGAGCTATGCAGTATGCAAAATCGGAGGGCGTTGGAAGCTTATCATTTTAAACAAGTTAAAAGACGGAAAATTACGTTTCAGTGAGCTTAGAAACTCCATTTCAGGAATAACGGAAAGAATGCTAACCCTTCAGCTGAGAGAACTTGAAAAAGAAAGCCTGGTAAAAAGAACTGTTCATGCTGAAGTTCCGCCAAGAGTAGACTATGAACTTACAGATATTGCCAGAGAGCTGATCCCTATTTGGAAGCAGCTTGATGAATGGGGTGGAAAACACAGAGAAATGATGCAGGCACAGGAAAATGTAGAAGAATTATCATAAAAAGTTTCGGGGGATTTTATCGCAGATAAAATCCCCCGAAACCATAAATAAGGTTAAGTATAAAACAAATATACTTCTTCCTCTATGCTTTATTCACTCTTTTACAAAACAAAATGTGCGCTATTAAAGCCAACACTCCAAAGACTGTTCCCACAAAACATACACCCGTCCATTGAGCCTTTTGCCAGGCAATAGATGCCAGCCAGGTTCCCAATGATCCACCAATGAAATAAGATACCATATACACGGTATTCAGCCTGTTGACAGCATTTGATTTGATAAGGAAATAATTGGTCTGGTTCATAATGTGACTTGACTGTACTCCCAGATCAACAAGAATTACTCCGACAATCAGTCCCCAATAGGTTTCTCCAGCAAAATAGGTAAAGCCCCAGCTTCCTATCACAATCAATAAAGAGTACAATATAATCCTGTTAATATCCAGATACTTTTGAAGTTTTCCCACCTTAGCCGCGGCTAAAGCTCCTACAGCACCTGCTAATCCAAAGCTCCCCACTACAGAAGATCCTGCATTAAAAGGTGGCTTTTCCATATGAAAAACCAATGTGGTAAACAAAGCACACATAGATCCAAATGCCATTGCTCCACGGAATGATGCCAGCTGAAGAATCGGTTGTGTTTTGGCAAGTTGGGCTACAGAACGCATCAGCTCTTTATAAGTTCCTTTAAAATTAGGAGACAGCTCCGGAAGCATTTTATAAACAGCTAACCAAACAAGGATCATCAGTCCTGCTGCAATTCCAAACATGGCTCTCCATCCCCAGACTTCCCCTACAATTCCACCCACAAAACGGGACAGAAGAATTCCCAATAACAATCCGGACATGACCAATCCAATGTTAGAGGATTTTTCTTTATCCGATGAAAGCTCAGCTGCAATAGGGACAAACAATTGAGGAATAACTGATGTAGCTCCAATCAGTAAACTGGCTGCATACAGCATCCACAACTGAGTAGCAAAAGTCATCCATAAAAGTGAACCGAAAACCAGACACAAATCAATTAAAATTAATTTCTTGCGGAAAAATTTATCTCCCAACGGAACTATCAGCAGCAATCCTAATGCATAGCCAATCTGTGTAAGGACAGATATTTTACTTGCAGCACTTTCAGAAACCTGAAGTTCTTCAGAGATGAGAGCCAATAAAGGCTGATTATAATAATTGTTGGCCACTACAAGCCCGGAAATAACAGCCATAAGCCAGATGACCGTCCGGGAAATACCATGGGAAGAACTCTCCTGCATTACGTATAAAGTTTTTATTTGAATTGAAAGTCATCTGACAGCAGATCGTCAGATTTTTAAGAGATCAAATATAATCATTAAAAAAAGAAAATTTCCGGTCTTATCTTTTACATCCTTATGAATAATCCGTAATGTTCCGATAAGTAGAATGATTTCAGCATTCTGCCTTTATGATTGTTTTTATTGATCATATATATCGATGAAAAACCTTTTGAATATTAGAAATATTAAGGAAATTTGCAGCATGAAAATTATTCCACTTAAAGAAGGCAATTTTTCGGCAAGCAAAACCAAAGATTTTACGCTTTTAACAGAAGAAAATTTTGATACCATCGGAGGAATCAAAATGTCTGTTCAACCGTTTCTTATCATTACGGAAAATGATTATATCCTTTTGGATGCAGGGATTGGCTGGAAAAATGAGTCCGGAACAACGGTGGTTTCAGAAATTCTTAAAAAGGAAAATATTCGCCCTGAACAGATCACAAAGTTATTGCTTTCCCATCTTCATAAAGATCATATTGAAGGCGCTGTAAAGCTTACAGAAAATGGTTTTGAAGCTGCTTTTCCAAATGCTCAGATCTATATCCAGAAACGCGAACTGGATTTTGCAATGGAAAAGAAAGGTAATCCTTCTTTTGACTTTGATATGCTGGATAAACTGATTCAGCTTCCGAATATCACATGGATGAATGAAGATCAGGGGCAGATCACAGACGAAATTTCATATGAAGTAGTTGGAGGACACACTCCTTTTATGCAGGTGTTCTGGATCAGGGAAAATGATGAAACGGCTTTCTACGGAGCTGATGATCTTCCTCAGGCTTCTTATTTAAAATACCATTTGGCTTATAAAAGTGATTTTGACGGCAGAAAAGCAATGGAGTTAAGGCTTCAGTGGGAAAAAGAAGCAAGAGAGAACAACTGGAAAATTCTTTTGTATCATGATTTGGATAATGCCATCGTAGAAGTGTAGATGCAGAAAAAATGGTTTAAAATTCATTAAACCATTTATAGATATCAAATTCAGAAGGAATATTCAGTTTTTTTCTGATTCTGTTTTTCCTGTTCTGTATTGCTTTTGGAGTGACAAAAATACAGGTTGCAATTTCCTTGGTGGTCATATTGAGCTTAAGGTAAATACAAAAGATCAGTTCAGAATTTTTAAGGGAAGGCTGTATATCAGATAACTTTTTAAAAAAATCGGGATAAACCAATCTGAATTTATTCAAGAGACGAGGAGAATTTGCTTTGGCCAATGCCATTATTTCGTCTTGTACAAGAATCTTTTGGGTTAAATCCTCTAAGTTAGTTTCAGGTGTTCTATTTTTCATAATACTTTTTCATCTCTTATTTCAGATACCACATCTCTTGTGTATCTGTACAAAGTCTTTTTTTCACTGTTCAATTTGTGTTTTACAGAATCAATACCGGGAACAAAATAATTTTTATGTATTCAAAATTCCATAAGTTTTAATAATATTACTAATATTACGTAACGATTTACGTTGTATAACTTGCATTTATTGAAGGATTTTGTTAAAAAAACAACACCTATGAATTTCTTTACATTTTACAAAGGCAAAGAAAGAAAAAATGATTAAAATTTTATTAAATACGTGTACCACATAGATACCACGTTATATTTTGAGCCAAAATATCATAAATGCTTTTATCAGCCCGTTCCCTACTATTTGCGTTCTTATTTTGATAGGAAGTAAATGTAGTGGGTTATTGCATTAACTTTTTATGATCTCGATCAATGTTTTCTGCGTATTTACTACAGAAATGAATAAGGATGATTCATAAAAAAAGCCGGATTTATTGTAAATCCGGCTTTCTGATAAATTATGTACTATTTTACTCTTGATCCAACTCTTTCTGAAACTCTTCCAGATATTTGGAAAGGTGAATTCCATCTGCCAATCCGTGATGGGCTTCAATAGACACCGGAAGATATTTTCTCCCTTCTCGGATGTTGAATCTTCCAAAAGCAATTTTAGGCACCGATTCTGTTGTGTTAAAATCTGTTGGATGCAATATCGCACTGAACGAATTCCATGGAATGGTAGTGTGTCTGATGTGGTCCTTCCCCAGCCTTTCATTGCTAAGTCTCAATCCTGTACTTTCATGTACTCCTTTTATCTCCTCCTGCAGAGCTGCATTGAACGTTTCGAAATCTTCTGAGAAAGGTGTGAAAGAAAAACCGAAAGTACCATCCGGTCTGCCAATCGTACTACCAGCATGAACGGTATCAAACTGTATCACCTGCCCATCAATAATTCTCAGCTTTAGTTCGTCTACTCTATTGATCGCCACCATAGATTTGTGAAAATAATAGGCAAAAAATGAATACCCTTTTTCTTTTGCTGTACTGTAGGCGTGTGTACAGTCTACTTCTGTTGTAAATCCAAAATAAGGGCTTGCCATGTTAGAAAAAAATTCAAAATGTTCTTTTCTGTTCCAGTTCTCTATATCTACGATCTTCATTGATTCTTATTTGCTGCAAATTTCTGAAAGTTTATCCGGTTTTAAAAGTTTATGTTTAAAAATATAATTAAAACTTAATTTTGTAAAATACCCATTTGGTCGATATTTTGCTGCAAAACAATCATATTTTATACTTTCATTGATTTACTTTTCAACTAACTCCTTTTCATCCAGGAGATTGAAAACATACAAACTTAATTAATAACAAAATAAAAGATAGGACAATGGAAAAAGTAGGATTCATCGGATTAGGAAATATGGGACATCCTATGGCAAAAAACATTGAAAAAGCAGGAGTTTCCCTTTCAGTGTATAACAGATCATCAGAAAAAGCCAAAGATTTTGAAGAAAAATCTACAGTATATACCGGAGTTAAAGACCTTGTACAAAACAGCGATATTATATTCACCATGCTGACCAACGATAGTGCTGTAAAAGCAGTATATAAAGAAATTCTTCCTTTAAACATTCAGGGAAAACTCTTTGTGGATATGAGTACTATTTCTCCGGAAACTTCCACAGAAACCGCTGCGGCTCTCAAAATAAAAGAAGCTTCGTTTATTGATGCTCCGGTAGCAGGAAGTACTTTACCGGCAAAAGAAGGAACACTGATCATTATGGCTGGAGGTGAAGAAAAAGACATCCAGCGCGCCATGTCTTATCTTTTGAAAATGGGAAAATCTGTAAAACATTTGGGTGAAAACGGAAAAGGAATCGCAGGAAAACTGTCTATCAATTATTTTCTGTCCACTATTTATCAGGGACTGGCGGAAACTGTTTTACTTTCAGAAAAATTAGGAATTGAACGATCAGATATGCTGGAAATCATCAATGAAAGTGCCAGCGGAAGCGGTGCTACCAAAGTAAAAACACCTCTGCTGATTACAGATCAGTATGCTCCGGCATTTGCCCTTGATCTGATGCTGAAAGACATTCTTCTTGCTAAAAATGCAGGTGCAGATTATCCTCTTTCTGAAGCTTTGATTCAAACCTATCAAAATGCCCATGATAAAGGCTTTGGTCAGGATGACGTTATTGGAATTATCAATTATTTGAAAACAATAGAATAAATATTGCAATCATGAATTACAAAGGAAACCATTGGTCTGCCAGAAAAACAGATCAGATTTACATCGTGAGCCTTGATAATCATTCCAATATTGTAGAAGGTTTAACAGACTTTATTCAAAACCAAAATATCCAGGCAGGAGAAGTAACCGGTATAGGAGCTGTGAGTGAAGCTACTCTCCGATTCTTTAATCCAACAACAAAAAAATATGTAGATAAGACTTTCAAAGAACAGATGGAAGTCACTAATATTTCCGGAAATGTTTCTGAAATAGAAGGAAAACTAGCTCTTCACCTTCATATTACACTCGGAAGAGAAGATTACACCGCTTTGGCAGGACATCTTCTGGAAGCGAAAATTCAGGGAGCCGCAGAATTTATTTTCTATCCATTGAATACAAGGACTTTCAAAATTAAAAATGAGGAAATAGGAATCAATCTCTATGATTTTGAAAAATAATGTTTTGATGCGTTTGAAAATAGTAATTTTGATGAAATATTTATTGGATGTTTGAAGTGCTGCTTTCCCATATCGAAAATAAGGTTGATATCACGGAAGAACAAAAGAATCAGATTAAGTCTTTTTTTACCCTTAAAAAACTTCGCAGAAAACAGTATCTTCTTCAGGAAGGAGATATCTGCAAATCGTTGTCTTTTGTAAGCAAAGGACTGCTGAAGTCTTATTTTCTGGATGAAAAAGGAAATGAGCACATCAATATGTTTGCCTTTGAAGGCTGGTGGATTTCAGATTTCAACAGCTTTATCAATCAGGAAAAATCGGTACTCAATATTGATGCGATTGAAGAAACCGAAATACTGACAATCACTTTGGAAGACTATGAAAAAATGATGCTGGAAATTCCTGTAATGGATCGCTATTTCAGAATTTTATACCAAAACAGCCTCGTAACGAAAGATTACAGACTCATTGTGTCCAATAGCTACACGGCTGAAGAAAAATATCTTCAACTGGCACAAAAGAATCCTGAAATGATCAAAAGAGTGCCACACAACCTTATTGCTTCCTATCTTGGCCTTGCTCCTGAAACGGTAAGCAGAATCCGTAAAAAGAATTCTCTGAATAATACTTGATCCAGATCAACTCAAACCCATGATCCAAATCAAGCATAAAAGCTTCTATCCAACCATAATTTTGTACAAGAAATTTTACAATACTTATGGAAAATATTGCATTGGTAGTAGGTGCTACCGGAATTACAGGAAGTAACCTTGCTGAAGAATTAATTGCACAAGGCTGGACAACATACGGATTATCAAGAAATCCCACCACCAATATTGATGGTCTTCTTCCCATTAAAGCAGACCTGCTAAATGAGCAAAACCTTGCAGAAGCGCTGGAAGGAATCTCTCCTACTCATATTTACTTTACCACATGGATGCGCAACGACACTGAAGAAGAAAATATCCGTGTCAACAGCCTATTGGTGAGAAATCTGCTAAACATTTTATCTCCTAAAAAGTCGGTTCAGCATGTGGCTTTGGTTACAGGGCTTAAACATTATCTGGGACCATTTGAGGCTTATGCTAAAGAAGGAGTTTTACCGGAAACACCTGTCAGAGAAGAACATCCAAGACTTCCTCTACCCAACTTTTATTATGCACAGGAAGACGAAGTATACAAAGCTTCTGAAAGAGACGGCTTTACATGGAGTATTCACAGGCCTCACACTGTAGTTGGATATGCCGTAGGAAATCTTATGAATATCGGAACTACATTGGCTGTATATGCCAGCATCTGCAAAGAAACCGGAAGAAAATTCATCTGGCCGGGTTCAGAGGCACAGTGGAATGGTGTTTCAGATGTAACTGATGCAAGAATACTGGCCAAACAATTGGTATGGGCTTCATCTACAGAATCTGCAAAAA
This sequence comes from Chryseobacterium sp. KCF3-3, assembly GCF_045865955.1. Classification (NCBI taxonomy): domain Bacteria; kingdom Pseudomonadati; phylum Bacteroidota; class Flavobacteriia; order Flavobacteriales; family Weeksellaceae; genus Chryseobacterium; species Chryseobacterium sp. KCF3-3. The sequence continues at coordinate 4,572,351 of NZ_AP035792.1, read as the reverse complement.
ACCAGGCTTTTAATATTGCTAACGGAGATGTTTTCCGATGGAAATGGCTTTGGAAAAGACTTGCCAATTGGTTCGGTGTACAAGCTGAAGGTTTCAACGGAACGATAAGACCTCTCGAAAAAGAACTGGAAAACGACAACGATGTATGGACAACCATTGCAGAAAAGTATAATCTCAAAGAGAAGAACCTTAACCGTTTGTCGTCTGCATGGCACACTGATCTGGATCTGGGAAGACCACTGGAAGTGATGTGTGATATGTCTAAAAGCAGAAAACTGGGCTTTACTGCATATACAAGTACAGAAGACTCTTTTATTAATGTCTTTGAAAGACTGAGATCAGAAAATATGATCCCTTAATAATATGTAGGATAACGCAAAGAGGCAGGAAAATTACAAATGATTGATAAATTCTCGCAGATCTTGGAGGTTATACAAATTTTGTGATTAATCAACAAGTATTTTGAAATATTCAGTATTAAATTTTATCAAAGATAAAATCCTTGCGACTTAAAATCAAAATATTGTAAAACCTTTCTTGCGTCTTTGCGTTTTTCCAACAAAAGCAGATAATGCTTATAATATAATTTGTGTTTTTTTATGGTTAAAGCTATATTTCTGTAGTTTTCACCCCAAATTTCTTTTTGAAAGAAGAATAAAAGTGAGATAAATTCTCAAAACCCAGATCAAGATAAATATCTGAAGGCTTTTTATCTCTGTTCTTAATTAAATAATACGCTTCTTTTAATCTTTTCTCTTTCAGCCACTGTTTGGGTGTCATCTCAAAGGTTTTACTGAAATCTCTTTTAAATCCCGAAAGACTACGCCCTGTGAGCCTTGCAAAAGCATCTACAGAAACATTGAACATAAAGTTTTTATTCATAAAATCCTTAAGATCAATCTTATGAGGTTCAGAAAAATCAAAAAGAAGATTTTTAAAATCCGGATTGCTCAGCAACAGTAATTCTATGGCTTCCTTCACCTTTAATGCGGCTAACTTTGGAGGAATTTCCTTTGTCTTATTAATGTAAGGAATAAGAGAAGCGAAATAGCTTTTAAAAAAATCATCAGGCTCGAAAAATAACCGTTCATTACCAGAAAATTTGGTACTTACATTGATTTTGTTTTCAGTAGCATACTGTCTCAGCGTTTCATCATCCAATGTCATAGAAACAAACTGATACTTTTCGTGAGCCGAAGGATATTTTATCGTTCTGATCAGTTGATTTTTCCTCACCAGAACCACTGTATTCTCTTTGATTACCGTTTTACCATGTTCATGAAAAGCATGAGTTTCTCCTGAGATCTGAAATCCCAGAAAATGATCCGGAATAAATTCCTCATGGCCTCTGTAAGATTCAAAGGCGCACGAGTAAACAAGTTGATCAAATATGATTTCAGAAGTGTTTTCCATGATACAAATATCTGAAATTTAAGCAATAGCATGAGCTCCCGCCTCCGCAATTTCTTTATCCTGTTCGGGAGTTCCTCCTGAAGAACCAATTGCCCCAATCATCTTTCCCTCCGTATTCCTCAGAACAACACCTCCTGCAATAGTCAGAAGCCCTTCATTTGAATTCAGCATTCCATACCCATGAACACCGGTTTCAGAAATAATGCTTCCCATCACCTCACTGTTTACTCCAAACATCACTGCTGTCTTTGCCTTTTTAACAGCAAAATCAATTACTCCATATACACTATCCAGTCTGGCCAATGCGATAAGGTGTCCGCCCATATCTACCACAGCAATAGTCACAGGAATATTCATTGATAATGCTTTTTCCTGGGCTGCCTGTAAAGCTTTTTCTGCCGTTTTATAATTCAACTCCATGATATTAGCTTTTTGCGGTCCATGCATCTGCCTGAAGCTGTTTTACAAACTCTTCGGTTTCCTTCGGATGCACATTTCTAAAATTACTGTTGTCATCTAAAGCAACATTTACAATAACATCTGCCATAGATTGCGGATCGAGCTGATGTGCTAAAGATTCTGCTGCTCCGTCAAACGCTGATTCCGGAGTAAAGTTGGTTTTAGGATCATACCAATGGAAAATAGAATCTACTCCTCTATCATTGAAACCTGTTCCAAATACACCAGGATTACAGGTTGCAATCTTAATATTAAAGGGAACCAATTCAGTCCTCAACCCTTCTGCAATAGATTCCAACGCATGTTTGGAAGCACAGTAAGCAGCTACGTAAGGAACGGTCCATAAACCACCCATTGAAGACGTGAAAACAATCTTACCATTCTTCTTTTCAACAAACTTTTTGATATAACCCTGTGCAAGATGTAAAGCACCAAATACATTCACTTCAAACATAGAGCGGATAATATCTACTGGCTGCTCTGCAATCGGACCGCCTTCCATAATTCCGGCATTGCTGATGAGAACATCAATATCATTATATTTCTTTAAAATATAATCTACATCTCTCTGGCTCGTTACATCCAGTTTGTCCACTGTAAGATTCACATCCTGTTCTTTAGCTTCACGGATTAAATCACTCATCTGAGGATAGACCTGCGTAGTGGCGATTACTTTGTGTCCTTTTTTAGCAAGATCAAAAGCAGCTATTTTTCCGAATCCGCTTGCTGCACCTGTAATTAAAATTGTTTTACTCATTGTATTCTTTTTTAATGATGGTACAAATTTCAAAGATTTTAAGAAGGTCAATATTGCCTGGAAGTTCATTTTTATATTGCTGAAAAGTTCAGAAAGTGTATCAGAAAAGAATGTTTTCTCAAATAACTCTCCTTTTTACATCATAAAAAAATAGAATTATCGTTAGATTTGTAACCTTTACAATACAACTAATAACGAACATATGCTTAAAATTAAAACACTCTTTTTAATTCTTCTCACCTCCTCTTCTTTTAGCTTAGCTCAAAACTGCAATTGTGAAAGTAACTATCTGTGGGTGAAAAAGACCTTCGAGGAAAATGATGCCGGATATCAGTATATTATTGATAAAAAGGGCGTTTTGGCTTATCAGGCTCATAACAATGACTTTCTGAACAGAATCAAAAATATAAAATCAGATACGGAATGTACCCAGACGATCTATGAATGGCTTAAGTTCTTCAGATCCGGGCATTTTTCAATTTCAAAAATTGGAAATAAAATCCAGGAAACTCCGCCTGTGGTAATGAATGAAAATACCAAAACAGAACTGATAAAAGTAGATATAGAAAAGTTCAAAAAAGAAGTGTTATCTAAAAAAGAATCAGACATTGAAGGAATTTGGGAAACTGAGCCTTACACTATAGGAATTAAAAAGTTTGGAGAAGTCTACAAAGGCTTTATCATCACATCCGGAGCTGAGAACTGGAAACCAAACGAGTTAAAACTAACTTTCAATGCTGACAAAACCAAAGGAACTTACTATTTAAGAAACAAATCGGGTCAGGAAATAAATAACATACGGTTAGTAGGAAAAAATTATCTTGAAATCAATGACTTTACCCTGAAAAGAGTTTCTCCAAAATTTGAAAAAGAAGAAGGTATTGAAACCCATTATCAAGCGATCACAGCTCAAAAACCTTTTCTGAAGGAACTCAACAAAACGACTCTACTTTTGAGAATTCCTTCCTTCAATGGTGCTTTGAGAAAAGATATCGACAGTGTCATTACAGCCAATCAATCTAAAATTGAAAACACAGAAAATCTTATCATTGATATCAGAAATAATGGAGGTGGCAGTGATAACAGCTTTGCTAAAATTATTCCTTATCTCTACACGAACCCTATCAGAAGTGTCAGAACACAATTTTATTCTACAAAACTGAATAATCAGAGAATGCTAGATCTTTATGAGAATTACCAGAAATATGGGATCCCTGCAGAGGAAAGAGAATATCTAAAGAAAGCCTATGATAAACTCACCCAAAACATGGGTAAATTTGTAAGCCTTCAGGACGATGGGAATTTAGTGGGAATTAATAAAATGGATAAAATTTCACCCTATCCAAAAAACGTTGGAATTATTATCAATAAAGGAAACGGAAGTACCGCAGAGGAGTTTTTACTGGCAGCAAAACAAAGTAAAAAAGTAAAGCTCTTCGGAACAACTACTGCCGGAGTTCTGGATATCTCCAATATGTATTTCGTAAATTCTCCCTGTAACGAGTTTAAGATGGGATATGCTCTTTCCAAAAGCTTCCGTATTCCCGACATGGCCATTGACGAAAAAGGCATCCAACCAGACTATTTCATTGATAAAACTATCCCCGATTATCAATGGATTGACTTCGTAAACGATGTGTTGAATGAAAAATAAACTATCCAAGCTGTTTCTATTCGAAACAGCTTTTTTTATGCTTTAAAATCCTATTGCAATCCTTCTTTTCATTATTTAACACTACAGAATATCAATAGAAATGGGCTTTAGCCAAAACCTATTATGAATAATCATTCCTACAGTATGGAATGATTCATAAGATCTCATACCACAATAATAAAAAAATAAACACTTTATTGTAAATTGGTTAACTTTTTGAAGCTTATTTTCTAAACCAGTCACACCATTGAAATTAATCACATTTACCAAAAAAGGCATTTACTGTCCTCAGGGAAAATTTTATATAGATCCCTGGAGACCTGTAGACATGGCAGTTATTACCCATGGCCACGCCGATCATGCCCGCTGGGGAATGAAAAAATACCTTTGCCACCATTTTACCAAACCTATTCTGCATCAGAGAATCGGAACCGATATCGAATGTCAGAGCGTAGAATATGGTGAAGTGATTACCATCAATGGAGTAAAACTTTCACTTCATCCGGCCGGACATATCATTGGCTCTGCTCAGATAAAGCTTGAATATAAAGGATATGTGACGGTCATCTCAGGAGATTATAAAGTTCAGGATGACGGATTGAGCACTCCTTTTGAGCTGGTAAGATGTAATGAATTTGTCACAGAAAGTACCTTTGGACTGCCTATTTACAACTGGCTGGAAGTTCCGGATTTAAATAAAAAACTTCAGAACTGGGTACTGAAAAATAAAGAAAACAACAAAACCTCTATTTTTATAGGGTATTCTTTAGGGAAAGCCCAACGTATTATGAAAGCAGTGGAAGAATTAGGAAAAATATACGTTCATTATTCTATCGGAAAGCTTAATGAAGCCTTTGAAACAGTAGGAATTGAACTTCCAGAATATACCATTGCAGATTTCAGAGAACGCCCGAAAGAGATGGAACACGAAATTGTGATTGTACCACCTGCTTTGCTCGATAGTAATATCATTAAGAAAATTCCAGATCCGGCCACCGCGATATGTTCCGGCTGGATGCAGGTGCGCGGTGCCAGAAGATGGAGAAGTGCAGACGCAGGATTTGCGATGAGTGACCATGCAGACTGGAAAGGATTGTTACAAACGGTAAAAGCAACTGAAGCAGAGTTGGTTCATGTTACTCACGGGCAGACGGAAGTCTTTTCCAAATATCTGAATGAAACAGGAATTAAAGCAGATGTTGTAGAAACACTTTACGGTGAGGATGAAGAAGAATCTGAAAAAGAAATCTCACAAAATCCGGAATCATGAGACATTTTGCAGACCTTATCAACGCATTGGAAACAACCAATAAAACCAATGCTAAAATTGATGCCATCATGGATTATCTCGAGCGTGCTCCTGATGAGGATAAAGTATGGTTTATCGCTTTATTTACCGGCAAAAGACCTAAGAGAAATGTCAATACCAATTACATGAAAGAATGGGCTCTGGAAATCACAAAACTTCCTTATTGGCTGTTTCAGGAATCCTATTCTGCAGTAGGTGATCTTGGAGAAACGTTATCATTAATTCTCCCGCCTCCACAGGAAAAAATAGAACGTTCATTATCAGAATGGATGAATGATATTGTTAGTCTGAAGGGCAAAACAGATACAGAAAAGAAAGAATTTGTACTGCAATCATGGAATGGTCTGGATTATACCGAACGTTTGATTTTCAATAAATTAATTGGCGGAAGCTTCCGGATTGGAGTATCAGATAAAACATTAATCAATGCATTAACCAAATTTTCAGGGCAGGAATCGAGTGCTTTGATGCACAGCTTAATGGGTAAATGGTTACCCGATGAAGTTACTTTCAAAGAACTTATTGATGCAGAAAATGTAAATCCTGACAACTCAAAACCATACCCTTTCTGCCTTGCCTATCCTTTGGAAAAAGAAACTAAAGAATTGGGAAATCCTGATGAATGGCTGGTAGAATACAAATGGGACGGAATACGTGGCCAGATCATCAGAAGAAACGATGAAGTCTTCATCTGGTCAAGAGGGGAAGAACTCGTGACCGAACAATTTCCGGAAATTACAGATGCCATAAAATCCATGAAAGGCAACTTTGTACTGGATGGAGAAATACTTGCGGTAAACGATGGTAAAGTTTTAAATTTTAACGAATTACAGAAAAGATTAAACAGGAAAACTTTAACTAAAAAAATGCTCTCAGAAATCCCCATAGAAGTCTTTGTCTACGACTTACTGGAACTGGAAAACAACGACCTGAGAGAAAAACCAATCTCCGCAAGAAGAGCTTTACTTGAAGAATTATTATTGAATGAAAATCCTGAACGCATCAGTATTTCCAAAAGTCTGGATTTTGAAAAATGGGAAGAACTGAATTCGCTTCGTGAAAATTCAAGAGCAGTAAACAGCGAAGGATTGATGTTAAAACAAAAAAATTCACCTTATCATTCCGGAAGAAAAAAAGGCGACTGGTGGAAGTGGAAAATCAATCCTTTTACCATTGATGTAGTTCTGATCTACGCCCAGAAAGGCAGCGGCCGACGAAGTGCTTATTACACAGATTATAGTTTTGCAGTGAAGAACGGAGATAGTTTGGTGACCATTGCCAAAGCCTACTCAGGATTGACAGATAAAGAAATCATGGAGGTGAGCAGATTTGTCACCAAAAATGCCATTGAAAAATTTGGTCCTGTAAGAACGGTAAAAGCAGAACTCGTTTTCGAAATTGCTTTTGAAGGCATAGGTTTCAGTAACCGTCATAAAAGCGGTGTAGCCCTACGATTTCCAAGAATTGTAAGATGGAGGAAAGACAAAACTGTAGACGAAATTGATGATTTGGAAGAAATTAAAAAATTAATACAATAATATTTTAATGCAATGAATGCAAAGGTTTTTAAAATTATTCCTAATATTCGTTCGCAAAGGCACTATGTTCATGAATAGTAAGATATTGTCTTCGCTGAGTGAAACGCCCTTGCGATCGAAAAATAAATAATATCCTATAAAATCTTAGCGCCTTAGCGTTAGAAATTAAAATCAAATATAAATTGGCAGCTTTCGAACATACCAACGGATTAAAGATCATTCAGCAATGGATGACCGATAAAGGTATTGCCCCTTTCAAATTTCAGCTGGAAACCTGGAAGAAATTTGGAACCGGATACAGCGGAATGGTCGTTGCTCCTACAGGTTTCGGAAAAACATTTTCTGTTTTTTTAGCCTTAATTTCAGATTTCCTGAATCATCCCGAACAATATAAAAAAGGATTAAAAATGCTCTGGATAACGCCGCTTCGGTCTCTATCCAAAGATATTGCAAAAGCGATGCAGGAGGCTATTGATGAAATCGGACTTGATTGGGTTGTGGGCGTGAGAAATGGAGATACTGATCCAAAAGTAAGACAACAGCAAGTCAAGAAAATGCCTGAAATTCTTGTTGTAACTCCTGAAAGCCTTCACCTGCTTCTGGCACAGAAAAATAATGAAACATTTTTCAAGGATATGAAATGTGTAGCAGTGGATGAATGGCATGAATTACTAGGTTCAAAGCGCGGAGTTATGGTAGAACTCGGGATTTCACAGCTTATAAAATATGTTCCGAAGATCAAAATCTGGGGGATCACAGCTACCATTGGAAATCTGGATGAAGCCATGGAAGTGCTTATTCCGTATGATATTAAAAAGACAAAAATTACAGCTAAAGAGCACAAAAAGATAGATATTCTCCCTGTTTTTCCGGATGAAATTGAGATATTGCCCTGGGCAGGACATCTTGGGAACAAACTTGCAGATAAAGTGGTTCCTATTATTCTGGAATCAAAATCTACCATTGTATTTACGAATACCAGAAGTCAGAGCGAAATGTGGTATCAGCTTTTACTCGATGCTTATCCTGATTTTGCAGGTCAGATTGCCATCCATCACAGCTCTATTGATGCTCATTTAAGAATCTGGATTGAGGAAAATTTGAGTTCCGGAAAATTAAAAGCTGTGGTTTCTACATCATCTCTCGATCTTGGAATTGATTTTAAACCTGTAGATACTGTCATTCAAATTGGTTCAGCCAAAGGAGTTGCCCGTTTTCTTCAAAGAGCCGGACGTAGTGGCCACTCTCCTTTTGAAACCTCCAAAATCTATTGTGTTCCCACCCATTCTTTGGAACTGATTGAAGTTTCAGCTCTAAAAGAAGCCGTAAAACAGAAAGTCGTTGAACCCAGAGAGCCACAGGTTTTATGTTTCGATGTGCTGGTTCAGTTTCTGATGACACTGGCGGTTGGAGACGGATTTTATCCTGATGAGCTATATCAGAGAATTAAAAAAGTATATGCCTTTCAGGAAATGCTGGATGAAGAGTGGAAAAGTATCCTCGAATTCCTCACCATTGGCGGCAGTGTGTTGAAAAGCTATGAAGAGTTTCATAAAATCGTCATCATGGAAGATGGTCTTTATAAGGTAACTTCAAGAAAAATAGCTATGCTCCACCGAATGAATATGGGCGTGATTGTGAGTGATGCCATGCTGAAGGTAAAATTTATTTCCGGCGGCTATATCGGAATGATTGAAGAATATTTTATTTCAAAATTAAAAAAAGAAGAAAAATTTATTCTGGCCGGGCGTACACTGGAAGTTGTCATCATTAAAGATATGACGGTATACGTGAGGGCAGCTAAAGGAAGAGCCCTGGTTCCGAGCTATCTTGGCGGAAGACTTCCTTTGAGTTCCAATCTGGGGCATTTTCTGAGAGAAAAACTTTCTCATGCCTTAAATCCTAAAGCTTCGGAAAAAGAGCTTAAATTTTTACACCCGCTTTTAATTAACCAGGAAAAAAACTCCCATATTCCCAAAGAAGATGAATTTTTGGTGGAATTGATTAAAAACCGTGAAGGATATCACTTGTTTATGTATCCTTTTGAAGGACGTCTGGTTCATGAAGTAATGGCTGCTCTGATTGCCTATCGGATCTCAAAACTTGCTCCAATCTCCTTTTCTATGGCGATGAATGATTATGGATTTGAACTCTTCAGTGATAAAGAAATTCCTTTAAATGAAGACAATCTTCAACAGATTTTAAGCAGAGAGAATCTGATGAATGATGTGATCACAAGTATCAATTCTGCGGAAATGGCAAGGAGAAAATTTCGTGATATTGCAGTGATTTCTGGAATGGTAATTCAAAATTATGCAGGGCAACAACGTTCTAACAAATCATTACAAAGTTCTGCCGGATTGATTTTTAAAGTATTGGAAGACCATGATCCTAATCACTTTTTAATAAAACAGGCGTATACAGAAGTTTTTAATATGCAGCTCCAGGAACAGCGGCTTGTAGAAGCTTTTAAAAGAATTGAAAAATCCGAAATTATTTTAAAACATTCCCGATCATTTACTCCGTTGAGTTTTCCAATTAAAGTGGACAGTTTACGACAAACGCTTTCAAGTGAAGGGCTGGATGCGAGAATTAAAAGAATGCTGAAACTGTCTGATATAAGTGATCTTTGATAATCAATTAATGTATTATTTGTAAGAACAGATATGGCAATGAATATTTTTTTATGGCAAAGGCGCAAAAAATTGATAATAATAACGTTTTAAGGCGCAAAGATTTTATCTCCTAAAAAATTTAGTTCTTTTAATCTTGCTGAAAATCTCACATTGAGCAAAGTCGAAATGTTCTTGCCCTTTAAATAAAATTTGATAATATAAAATTTGCGCCTTTGCGAGATTCTAAAATTTATAAAATCAAATAAAAAACCTATCGTTTTAATCTTATTCATAGCCTAATATTATGAGTTAATATTCTTGATAATTTTAAATAATCATCGTAACTTAGGGTATACCTTCTTAGAAGTTTAAATAAAATTTAAAAATGGAAAAATTGTTCTTAGTCCGCCACGGACAGTCACTCTGGAATCTGGAAAACAGATTTACAGGGTGGAAAGATATTGATATAACAGAGGTTGGTATTGAAGAAGCAAAAAAAGCAGGTCTTGCTTTAAAAGGAGAAAGAATAGATATCGCATTCACTTCTGCATTGATCAGAGCACAGCATACCTTATCTATTATCCTTAATGAAATTGGAAATCCCAACATCCCGGTCATCAAAGACAAAGCATTAAACGAACGTTCTTACGGAAATCTGGAAGGACTCAACAAAGCAGAAACGGCTCTTAAGTATGGTGACGAACAGGTTCATACCTGGCGCAGATCATTTGATGTTGTTCCACCAGGTGGAGAAAGCCTTAAAGATACTTACAACAGAGTGATTCCTTATTTTGAAAGCCAGATAAGACCATTATTAAAACAGGGTGAAAATGTATTAATTGTGGCTCACGGAAATAGTCTTCGTGCCTTAATTATGTATCTGGAGCATCTTTCTCCTGAAGAAATTTTAGAAAGAGAAATTGCTACCGGCTTTCCACTGACTTATGTTTTTGATGAAAAATTTCATGTAAGCCGTAAAGTTGGCTAAATATGAGCTAAATAGTTTAATTTTAAACATTCATTTTTCAATTCATCAAGTGTTGATAGCAACTAAAAATATTTCCATCCAAAACGAAACTTTCACTCTGACCAATCAGCGGGCAGTATTCTGGCAAAAAGAAAGGGCATTGATTCTTTCTGATCTGCACATCGGAAAAACAGCTCATTTTCGTAAAAATGGAATTGCACTGGCCAATCACATTATGAAAAGCGATCTGGAAAGATTATCAGCACTGATTGAATATTTTCAGCCTGAAAAATTTATTGTAGTTGGAGATTTGCTTCATGCCGGAGACAATTCTGATGTGGATGAATTCTGTACCTGGAAAAGCCAATATTCTGATCTACAGTTTTATCTTATTGAAGGAAACCACGATCGTATTTCAAAAGCTTTGGAGGAAAAATTATGCTTTAATCACAAAGCTGAATATTTTGAAGTGAATGGAATTACTTTTATTCATGATTTTGATGCCGCCAGATCCGGATTTCAGATTACGGGACATATTCACCCTGGAATTGTGCTGAATTCTGCAGTGAAAAATATCAGGCTGCCCTGCTTTGCGCTCAGCAGCAATCAGTTATTATTGCCAGCTTTCAGTAAATTTACAGGACTGGACACGAAAAACCTTCCTAAGAAAAGTACATTCTTTGTATTTACAGATGAGGAAATTTATGAAATCTGATCACTTAAGGTGTTAACTCCAGTGGATTTTCATATTTCTTATTTTCTTCTCTTTCTTTTTCTCTTTTTTTCAGCATTTCCTGTCCTTTTACAATAGTAGTTCCGTAACTTGCAAGTACACCAGCTACATTCGTTTCAGCATTCCTTTGTGCTTGTTTTAATTTTGCCTGTGTGGTTTCTGCAGCTCCGGTGTATCTGCTTTTCTTCATATTGATTAGTTTATTCTTTAATTGAGAGTTTGAGATAGACTTTACTAATTCAAAATCAAAATCTCCTTTTTCATCTGTAATTTTTATGATCACTTCCATCCGGATTATATGTACTTGTTCCAGAATTAGTCATTACTGAATCTCCTTTAAGTGAGACCGCATTTGCAAAAAATGCACGATTATCACCTATTTGTAACAAAAATTGGTCTTTATATTTGTTATCTGTTCGCGTATCAAATTTAGCAGTTAATATATTAATTACTTCAACCCTTTCACGCCATTCTGTTGCTTGTTGTGGTGTCCAATCCTGAGTAGTTATAGCGGTTATACCACAAGAAGTTTCTGCAAACCAGGTTTTTGATTGTAACCCTCCTTCTACCGTTTTAAATTCATTTCGGGATAATTTTTTTTAATTTTTCATTATTTTGTGTTTTTAAAATTAAAGTATAAATACACACCATAATTCACCTCACAAATGAATCATTATCCTGTGTTAAATTATTGATTTTCAATATATTTTATTCAAAATTATTTAAATGAAAAAGACATACTATAATCAAATAGTTGTAATTTAACACATACTAAAATAATTAGAATTAAATAGATTTCTTTAACCTGAAAATATTTTAAAAACAAAATAAAAGGCAGATAAAAACCTGCCTTTATAAAACCACCATCTGCATTATCAATATTTTGATTTCCTCTTCATTAAAATGCCTCTAACATCCTGGTTTGTAGTTTTCGCTATGAAACATAGCTTAGAAATTATTATAAAAACAGTAATGAAATCCTAATTTTTATTGCTTAAACGGATACTGTAGACTGTAATCAATACGGTTACCAACAGGAATAAAGCACCTATCCATGGCGTACTTGCCAAACCTAAGGATGAGGTAACAATCATTCCTCCGGCATAAGATCCGATCGCAATACCGATATTAAAAGCAGCAATATTGATCCCAGAAGCTACATCCTCAGTTCCCGGGAGCTCTTTTTCAGCAATCTGTACCACCAATAACTGAAGTCCGGGAACAGAAGCAAATGATAAAGCTCCTAAAAAGAAAAGTGTAATGATGCTTAAAACCGGACTGCTTACTGTAAAATAAAACGCAAGCAATACCAACCCCTGTGCTGCAAACATCCATAAAAGAGCTTTCAGCGGATTTTTATTCGCCACTTTCCCACCAATCAGGTTTCCTAAAGCAATGGCAATTCCATAAATCAAAAGGATAAAAGTGACCGTAGACTCCTGAAATCCTGTAATTTTCTGTAAAATAGGTGACAGGTAAGTAAATACTACAAACGTACCTCCATATCCCATCGCAGTCATTAAAAAAGCAAAAATCAGACGTCTGTTTCCTAATACTTTAAACTGACTCTTTAAAGATGCGGTTTTCCCATTTTTAAGGTTATTGGGAACTAATAGTAAACTGGCTACCAGCCCTATAATTCCAAGGATTGAAACTCCTATGAAAGTAGCTCTCCATCCGAAATGCTGTCCTATAAATGTTCCCAGAGGAACTCCTGTTACAATCGCAAGAGTAAGTCCGGCAAACATAATAGAAATGGCTGTGGCTCTCTTCTCTTCAGGGACCAGCGAAGCTGCAATGGTAGAACCTATGGAAAAATAAACTCCATGGGCCAATCCCGTAAGTATTCTTGCCAGAACTAATGTTATAAAGCTGGGAGCTATAGACGCCAGTCCGTTTCCAATAACAAATAGCATCATAATGGAAACCAAAAGCATTTTGCGTGGTACTTTTCCTGTTAATGCCGTTAATATCGGTGCTCCGATAGCTACTCCTATCGCATAAAGACTTACCAGCAGCCCTGCAGAAGGAATAGTAATTCCAAGGTCAGAAGCTACTGTGGGAAGAAGTCCTACAATAACAAATTCTGTAGTTCCAATTCCAAAGGCACTTATCGTTAATGCCCAGAGCGCTGCAGGAAGACCTTTTTTGACAGTCTTTGATGCAGTATTGATCTGTATTTCTTTTTGAAAGTTCATTGTCTTGTAATTTGTTGATATTGACAAGGCAAAGTTCCGACGAATATTTACATTATAAAAATTATTTAAATTGTATCAAAGTATCAGAATAATGATAGTTTTATTTTACATTTAAAATGTGTTCCTTTGTAAAATAATCATCAGTTTTAATGAAGAAATCAGAAGCAACCCGTCTTACTATTCTCCAGAAAGCGTTCGAATTGATCTATGTAAAAGGTTTTCAGACTACAAGCATTGATGAAATTATCGCAACGACTCAGGTGACGAAGGGTGCTTTTTATTATCATTTTAAAACCAAGGATGATATGGGACTCGCTATTATTACGGATCTGATGAAGCCCAATTTCAGGAAAATTTTTATAGACTCTCTTCAAAACAATCAGAATCCTTTAGACAGTATTTATGATATCATGCATTATCTCCTGATTGAAAACGATTTTTTAAAAGTTGAATATGGCTGCCCTACTTCTAATTTTGTACAGCAAATGGCACCATGGCATCACGCTTTTACTCAGGCTTTACATGAACTTTCAAAAGAATGGGAACAGGCTCTTGCAGAAAGTATTGAAAAAGGGAAAGAAGCAGGATTAATCAGGAAAGAAGTCAATGCAAAAGAAGTGAGCGTTTTTGTTATTTCAGGCTATTGGGGAGTAAGAAATCTGGGCAAATTAGAAAACTCAAAAGAAGTATATCTTATTTATTTAAAAGGACTTAAGTCTTATTTCAATACCCTTCAATAATTTTTTTATCAAAAAACATACTAATTAGTATGTTTTTGTTTTACCTTTGCTGTGTTCAAAAAAATAAACAATGTATCAAACCCTTACTTTTTTACATTCCCTCACCCGATGGCTGGTCTTAATAAGCCTGATTTATGCAATTTACCGTTCTTTCAAAGGATATTTTTCTGACAGAGAATTTACAGGAAGAGATAATGCGGTAAGACATTGGACCGCTACAATAGCCCATATTCAATTGGTCATAGGAATGGTATTTTATTTTAAAAGCCCGGTAATCCAATACTTCTGGAAAAATTTCAACCAAGCCAAAGAATCTTTTGAGCATCTGTTTTTCGGAATGATTCATATTTTGCTGATGATTACAGCCATTATTCTCATTACAATAGGCTCTGCTTTAGCCAAAAGAAGACCTTCGGATAAAGAAAAATTCAAGACTGTGGGGATCTGGTTTTCAATAGCACTGATTATTATTTTCATTGCTATTCCGTGGCCTTTTTCTCCTTTTGCAAACAGACCTTATTTCAGATAATTATGATAGATTTATTTAAAACAAAGATTGGCCGGCTGAGAATTCTGGCTATTTTGGAAGGAATTTCACTTTTGAGTTTGGTATTTATTGCCGTTCCTGTAAAATACTGGCTGGGAAACCCCTTGTTTGTAAGGCTTATCGGACCTGTTCACGGGACATTATTTCTGCTTTTCCTGTTCAATACACTGAGCGTAGGCATAGAACAGAACTGGAAGTTTAAAGAAATAACCTGGAAAGTAATTTTGGCCTGCTTTATTCCGTTTGGAACCTTTTATGTTGACAAAAAAATTCTGAGCAAGCTATGAAAAGTCTTTTTATATTCTGTGGAATAGCTCTTATTCTGTATGTAGTCTACAGAGTTTACCGATTCCAGACTTTAGATAACGGTTTACCGGAACTGCTCAAAAAAGGAGCTGTCATTTTGGATGTAAGAACTGAAAAGGAATATGAAACAGGGCATATAGAAGGTTCTGTGAACATTTCTTTAGGAACAATAAGAGAGCGTTATATAGAATTAGATCCGAAAAAAACATACATCACAGTGTGTTCTCACGGACTCAGAAGCGTAAAAGCCGAGAATCTCCTGAAAGAAAGAGGCTTTAAACATATCTATAACGGAGGTGCCTGGACCGACCTGCAGACCACTATCCATCCATAAAACAATGAATCTCTCCTGCTATTATTACAGAAGAGATTCAATTTTTTAAAGTGTTTTATCAGTAAGCCAAACTACTTTTTGCTCTGATGAATGATCTTGCCCAATGATATTCCTGTATAATTCAGGTCTTCTGGCTTTAATATAGCGAGATCCTCCTGCCTGAGTTAGTTTTTCAGGAGTAATGACAACTGACTCAAAACTGTTTTCCCACGAGTGGCATTCTGCAATCACATCTCCAAAGGGATCTATAATCATGGAACACCCGTTTTTAAGCTGGTCATCATCCATACCAATTGGGTTTGAAAAAACAATATATGCTCCGTTATCATAAGCTCTGGATGGAAGCCACTTCATCAGCCAGTCCCGGCCTTTCATTCCATTAAATTCCAGACGTAAAGATGTAGGATCCACTACCCTGTTTTCCCAAAGCTGAGGGTCTACAAAACCTGCTCCCGGCCTTGTAGAAGGCGTACACATTGTAACATGAGGCATGAAAATAATTTCTGCACCCAAAAGTCTTGTAGCTCTTACATTTTCAATAATATTGTTATCATAACAGATAAGAATTCCACATTTCCAGCCCATGATATCAAACACACAGTATTCATTACCAGGGGTAAGGTGTGGATTAATAAAAGGATGCAGTTTTCTGTACTTTGCTTTTAATCCAGTTTTATCTACACAAACATAAGCCTTGAAGAGGTTATCATGTTTATCTTTTTCAAACAATCCGGCCAGTATGGTGATATTATGTTTTGTAGAAATCTCTTGTAGTCTTTTAATGCTCTCACCTTCCGGAATAAGTTCTGCAATATCAAGAAGCTGTTCTCTGGAAAGTTTTCGGGCAAAAGTATAGCCTGTAATGGAACATTCATGGAAGGCAATTACATGAGAACCTTTGGATGCTGCCTCTCCAGCTAATTTTTCTATAACGGATAGGTTATAAACTTTATCACCACTTTTATTTTCAAATTGTGCTGTCGCAATTTTAACGTTCATACTTTTTTTAAGCAAAACTAGGCTGTGTCGCTTCTTAAAAATTGTATAAAACCGCCATACCGAGTTACAGCTCAATAAAATTAACCGCCATTTTATTTTCTGTATGTAAATATTGTTTAGGAGTAAGCCCGATATTATTTTTAAATTCCCTGATCAGATGAGACTGATCAGAATATCCCGCTTCGTAAGAAAGTGTGGTCATTTTTTTATCTTTAATTCCATTATTCATCAGGCTTAAAAAGTAATGAAGACGGATAATATTTCCATATTTTTTGGGAGACATTCCCATATGATATTCAAATTTTCGTTCTAAATGACGCTCAGAATATCCGGTGAAATGCTGCAAATCTTTGGAGGGTACAGAACCTTTACTTTGAAGAAGATATTGTTGTATAGCTGTTATTAAATGATAATCTGTACTCATTCTTTCGGATAAAAAATGGGTAAAAAAGATATTCAGATCATTGATTATGACTAAAGGATTCTCTTTATTAAACAATTTCTCCTGAAACACTTCCAGCGTATTTTTCAAAACATCTTCCACGGAAATAATCTGATTGCGAATTTCTTTGGCAGAAGTTTTCAAAAGAATATTCAAAAAATAAGGTTGGAATACAATGGCCATAAGAGAAAATCTGCCTTTTGAAAAGAAATCCCTGTAACCGTTTAATGTACCGTAGAAAAAGGAAAGGGGCATTCGATCCTCAGAAATACCGGAATACAGATTCATGTCTCCGGATAGTATCAATCCGGAACTTCCATCCGTAAAGAGCCTTAAACTTTTTATATCCTCTTTGGAATTTTCCAAAAATATATAATGTCTGATATAAGGAGCCAGATGTTTGGGAGGTGAAATCTGCATCCATCAAATTTACAGAAAACTTATTGACAGAAAAAGACAATATCCAAATTTAAGACATGCTAAATCACATATTAATTCTCTCGCAAATTCTGCCAATTACGCAAATCTTTCATCAATTATTTGTAGGAAGTAAGTGAATATTATCAAATTTTATCGGGGATAAAATCCTTGCGCCCTAAAAAACATCAATCTTATAAAATCTTTAGCGCCTTTGCATTTTTCCAAAAAAAAATATAATAAATCAAACCAGGTACCACACTTTATTCCCTTTTGGTCAGGTATTTGAATAATTTAATACATACCAATCACTTAAAATAGTATACTATGTCAACACAAAATCTTACCCACCTCGAAGCGATCAAAAAGATCAAAGAGCTGTCAGAAAAAGCAAGAATATGTATGTTTTGTACAGAACTGGAAACCACTCCCATCAATTCAAGGCCAATGACCCTTCAGGAAACAGACGACAGCGGAAATCTATGGTTTATCAGTAGCGGTACCAGCAACAAAAATTTTGAGATAAAAGAAGACCGAAGAGTACAACTGTTTTTCATGAACAACAGCGATTCCCAATATCTTTCAATTTACGGAAAAGCCTCTGTTTATAAAGATAAAGCAACGATAGAAGATAAATGGTCTCCTCTGGCTAAAGCATGGTTTGACGGAAAAGATGACCCTAATGTTACCATTATCCGTGTAGAACCTAAAGAAACCTATTATTGGGACACCAAAGCAGGAAAACTGGTTAGTCTTTTCAGTTTTGTAGCTTCTGCCATAACAGGGCATAAAACCAATAATGCTGACGGTATTGAAGGAAATGCAATCATTTAAAAAGTTCGGAATAAGCAATAAATTCTCTCGCAGATCTTGCAAATTAAGCAGATTTAAACCCAATTATCTGCGTAATCTGCGGGAGATAAAAAAACGGCTCAAGAATTTGAGCCGTTTATACAAGATTAATGATATTCTAACCTTTCACATCCTCCATAGACGCTCCAAAATTAATATGGAGTACATTCCCATTGGGTGTTACTAATGCTGGTACAGATTTTACACCTGCATTTTCCGCGTCTTCAATTTTGCTTTTATCATTACCCAAATGGATAATCTCAACATTTTCTAAACCTATAAGGTTAACGATATCATGTTCTGCACTGATACATACAGGACATCCTGCATGATAAAAAATGGACTTTTTCATACGATTTACTAATTAATAAGGGTTTTAATAATATTTTTTAATTCTTCGGTTTCTTTTTCGTGTAAAGGTTTTAAAGGGCTTCTTAAGTTCCCGCCATCTTCGCCCAGAATATTAAGACCGGATTTCACGGCTCTTGGCAATCCTTTGTTCACAATAAATTTTAAAAGATCAAACTGTTGATAGAAAATCGTTTTTGCTTTCTCAAGATCACCTTCCTCCACAGCATTATAAAGACTGATATTCAGTTCAGGAATAAGATTGGGGGCTGCCGTACACCATCCTCTTGCTCCCGCAGAAAATGCAGCCAGAGCCAAAGGATTGGAACCATTATAGAACGCTACCTCTTCCCCCAGTTCTCTCCTTAGATAATGCATTCTCTGGATGTCTCCCGTACTTTCTTTGATCATTGTTACATTGGGAATTTCAAGCAGCCTTTTCAGCAAAGCCGGAGACATATCTACTCCACTTGTTGCCGGATTATTGTACGCCATAATCGGAATGGAAATCTTACGGGCTACGGCGTCATAATGCGCTACAATTTCATCATCGGTTAGCTTCCAGTAACTCATCGGAATAATCATCACCGCATCTGCCCCGGCTTTTTCTGCGAACTGAGCATGATGAATGGTTTTCTCTGTCGTAAGGTTAGAAACCCCCACCAACGTAGGAATTCTGCCTTTTACCTGCTGTAAAGTAGCTTCAGTAACCTCTTCTTTTTCTTCGTCAGACAGATAAGGCATTACTCCTGTACTCCCCAATGGAGCAATACCATGGCTTCCGGAAGTGATCAGTCTTTCTACCAAATGTTTGAAAAGCGGAATATCTACTTTTTCATTTTTATCAAAAGGAGTTATGGGATAAGCTATAATCCCTTTGAATGGTACATTTTTCATGTTTTTTCTGTTTAAAAGTTTAAGATTATTTTTAAACCATTAAGAGAGAATAAGCTTTTAAGAATAGTAAGACTAGCTTCGCTTAAAAAATCATATCCGATATCAAATACAACAGAAAAACGGTTTCCCTTAATGGTTTAAAATATTCATATTAAAGGTCTCTTCCTTCTTCCTCTCTTAAAGCAACTCCCAGGTTCTGCAACTGAGGGGCATTTTCACAGGCTATATATTTGGCAGGTTCGGTATCACTCAGATTCTGGTGCTTATGCCAGGCCCAGGAAGGAATATATACAGCATCACCAGCTTCCCAATGTACTCTTTCATCCTCTACTTCTGTCCAGCCTTTTCCTTCAATGACAAATAATACGGTTTCATACGTATGGCGGTGTCTGTTGGTTTGTTGCCCGGGAGTTAAGCCTCCAATCGTCATGCTCACATTCTTACTCGGTAGGTCTACAAAGAAAACGGGATGCTTTCTTTCTGTTGAAAACTGGTTGTGCTCTCCTGCATTTTCTACATTTTTATGGATCAAATGGCTTGGTTTTACATACTTTGGTCTTGCAAAAGTTTCGTGAAAATCTTTAGAACTGAATTGTTTCTTGTCCATGATTTTAAAATTATTATGGTTTTGTGCTTTATTGCATGACAAAATTATTTTATATTTGGACTGTTTAAATGATTCAGTTTTTACATAAATAGATAGTCCAGATGTTACGCCCTTGGAAATTGGAATTAGAAATTGATAAAAAGCTTGATAAAGCTGTTTACCTACAGATTGCAGATACTATTATCACTGATATCCGCTCAGGAAGATTAAAAGCGGGTGATGCACTTCCCGGAAGCCGAAATCTTGCACAGACTTTGAAAATAAACAGGAATACGGTTGTAGAAGCCTATCAGGTGCTGATTAATGAAGAATGGGTAATTTCAAGAGAAAGAAAAGGTATTTTCGTATCAGAAAATCTCCCTGTCTTGCATGAAAAAAATGCAGATGCACTGCATGATTCTAAAAATCAGCAGGTCTTGCCTAACGGAATTTTAATTAATTTCGATGATGGCCATCCCGATAGTAAAATTGCCCCTGTAACAGAACTGGCAAGAGCTTATAGGCAGATTTTCAGTATTAAAGCCAAATGGCAGATGATGGGTTATGGAGATGAACATGGAGATATGGAATTCAGAAAAATGATCTCCCAGATGCTTAATCATCAGCGCGGAATGCATATTCATGAAAACGAAATTTCTATTACCCGAGGCAGTCAGATGGGCATGTTCCTTACTGCTCAGAGTCTTTTAAGCCCTGGTGACATCGTTATTGTAGAAGATCCCGGCTATCAGCCTGCATGGCAAGCGTTTCAGTATGCGGGAGCACAGCTTTTGTTCGTGCCTGTAGATCATGAAGGAATCAGTGTCGAGGCTGTTGAAAAACTTTTAAAACAGCATCGGAATATAAAAGCATTATATAGTACTCCTCACAGGCAATATCCTACTACCGTTACGCTGAGCCTTTCAAGAAGATTAAAACTGATTGAGTTGTCAAATCAGTACAATATGACCATCATTGAAGATGATTATGATAATGAGTTTCACTTCGGATATCGTCCTATTCTCCCGATTTCAAGTTTTCCCGAACTGCACAATTATGTGTATATCGGAACTTTAAGCAAGGTGGTAGCTCCCGCTTTGAGGATTGGTTATCTGGCCACTAAAAATCAGGAACTGCTGAAAAGAATTGGTGATCTGAGAAAGATTATTGATGTGCATGGAGATGTCATTATGGAACAGGCAGTTCTTCAGCTCATTAAAGAAGGTGCCATAAAAAAGCATATCAGAAAAGCAACCGTACATTATAAGAACAAAAGAGACTTTGTTTTTGAATTGCTGAAAAAACATATGAAAGATATTGCTGATTTTACGCTCCCCGAAGGTGGTCTGGCTTTTTGGATTGTTCCTAAAGTACAATTGGATTGGGATGTGATAACAGCTTTATTACTAGATAGAAATATTAAGATTATTCATCCTAAACAATACAGTCAAAATCAGGTGAACGGATTCAGATTAAGTTATGGGGCACTTTCTGAGGAACAACTGGAGCAAAGTATTCCTTTGATTGCTGAGATTTTTTCAAGATTTGTGACCCAAGATAAGGTTGAATTATAATGGGAAATAATTTATGCCGGATGTTTTTATCCCTCGCAGATTTTACAGATTACACAGATTTGTATGCTATGTGTAATCTGTCAGATCTGGAAGATTTTTATGTAAAAAAAATTATTAATTTGGATAAGGCAGAAATGATTAAATGAGTATGGAACACTACTCTACTTCAAAGACAGCCTGAATCTCTACGGAAGAACCTACAGGAATAGAAGAAGCCCCCAAAGTAGCTCTGGCATGTTTTCCTTTTTCCCCGAAGACTTCAACAGCAAGATCGGAAGCAACGTTCATCAGATCTGCATGTTTTGTATAATCATCTTTGGTATTGAAAATTCCGGTAAGCTGTACACATTGTTTTACTTTGCTCAAATCTCCTCCCACTGCTTCATTTAACACTGAAATTACGTTCAGCATCGTTACTTTTGTAGCATCTTTTACCTGTTGCTCATTTACTTCAACACCTAATTTCCCAGGATTAAAAATTTTACCGTCTTTTAAAGCAACCTGATTGATAAATACCAGATTTCCCGAACGGACAAACGGCTGATAATTTCCTGCCGGTTTCGGAACCTGTGGAAGTGTAATATTTTTTTGCTTCAGTATTTCACTGAAATTCTGGTGATTTTGAGTAACAGCTACTGTTTTCTTAGGATGAGTATCCTTTAACGCCAGTGCTATTTTTGCGAAATTTCTTCCCTGAAGTTCAGCAATATTTCGTTCTCCTTTCGTTGGTCTTTCCACATCTTTCAGAGAAGCCATGCTGGTAACTCCCAACACCGTATTTCCCTGTGGGATAGCTTTATTTAGCTCTTCTGTTCCACGAATTCCATTAGATACCAATACCATCCCGTGCACAGCAAGGCTGTTCCAGAAGGCCTGAAGAGCAAGCTCCTTTCCTGCTCCACTTCCCGCTGACATAAAGACAGTGGCAGGAACTCCTTCCAAAGCATGATTGGTCCATAACTGAACGGTTTTCGATAAAAATTCACTCATCCCCGTACTGATATTCCCGAAATAAACCGGTGAACCAAAAGCAATTCCATCATAAGAGGTAAGTTCATCTACTGTTGCTACAGGAAGATTTTTCAGGGTTGAATTGGATGAGGCTTTGACTAATTTGATATAAGGAACCGCATTGTTTTCGCTTTCAATTCCTTTGGCTATTTCTTTAGCCAGTTCGTAAGTTCCGCCATTATCGGAATGGATAAGAACCAATATTTTAGCTTTATTTTGTGCCATGATCTGAGTGTTATTAGATAATAAAATTAAAATAAAAAAAAGACATAATTTTTTCATTCTGAATAAGATATAGATTATTTTTTGGATTAATCATGTAGTTATTACATTGATAATACAAAATTACTATTGTCGTTTTTATTAAATTTGCCAAAATATACATATAAAACGACAACATGAAATGTGGACTGATTGAAAAAACAGAAAGCCAGTTTGTAGATTCTATAGAAAAAGAAGCTTACGTATGGTGCGAAAAAAACTGGAAACATGATGATTACGAACACAGGCATAACCGTGCTCAGCTTACATTTGTGGAAGAAGGCTATCAGTATTTTCATATTGACAGGAAAATTTATCTTGTCCCACAACATCATGTCATCTGGATTCCCTCAGAAAAAGCCCACAAAATTACTTCAGAGGCACAAACCGTTAATCTGATGGTATTCCTTTTCAAATCTGTTTTTGAAGATGAATTTTATCAGAATGTTCAGGTATTTGCCGTTCCCCCTGTTTTGAAAGAAATGCTTTTGTATGCCTCAAAATGGAACCAATCTCTGGATGAAAATGAAGAACAGGATATCTTCTTTAAAGCTATTTTAAAAAGTCTTCCTAATTTCTGCAAGGAAAGCAGCGGCCTGGAAATTCCTGTACCTGCTGATACCAGGCTGATTCCTGTATGCAATGATATCAACACTAATTTTAAATATAATCTGGATATTGATTCTTTAGCCGAAAAAGCGCAAATGTCTGTGCGAAGTCTCCAGAGAATTTTCAAAAATGAAACAGGAATTACCTTACAAAAATATCTGCAGCTGACCAGGATTTTAAAAAGTATCGAATTGATAGATACCAAACAATATACCTTGAGTGAAGTAGCTTATAAAGTAGGATATCAAAGTCTTTCAGCGTTCACATCATCTTATTTTGCGATTATGCAGACCAAGCCAAAGGTGAATAAAAATTAAAATTTTTGGATAGAACTTATCATTTAATTCCAATACTTATTTTAGAATTAATACCCTATTGAGTTCACTTTTAAAACATCCCAGAATAAATTCTGTATAGTATAACTGAGCATTTAAAGCTTGAGTTTTAGGATGCAGTTCCAGTTTCTTTGTAAGAATAATTTCTCCTTTATAGGAAAATGAAAAATAAGCGAAAACCTTATAGCCTGAATTAATAATTGGAGTACAATAACCCGTTGTAGAAATAGACCAGTCTGATTCAAAAAGTTTTGCCACATTCAGAGCCATAGCCTGAGAAATAGCTTCTGCAGCTCCGTCATGATCATCAGGTCCGGGTCTGCTGACCTTAAGAAGTCTTACTTTTTCCGGCAGTGTATAAGTTGTCATACCGCCTTTGTAGAATAAAGGAGCATCCGGCATCTGTGAAAAAGCAAGCTGCAGGCAGCCGGAAGTAACACTTTCAGCGATGGAGACAGATTCATCAGCAGCTACAAGAAACTGGCTTATATAATTGAGAAGATTTTGTTGAAATTCCATAGTATTTTATTTTGTGAGGTTCATTTAAAACGGTCATACAAGAGACCAAAAAGCTGCTGAACAAATGAATACAGCAGCTTTCATGATTAAGTATTGAAATGGTGTGAAAGGTGTTTTTTATAACTTATTAAAATGTAAAGACATTTTCAACAAGGCTGTCTAAAACCTAATCTGTTTTACTGTTCTCAAGAATATCAAGAAACCTATTGATATATTCTTCTTCTTTCAAAACCTTATAATAAGCTGTTTTTGCATATAAAGTGAAAGAAGGTGATTCAAACCTTACTTCTGTTTCCCTCTCCGCAGTAACAGATGTATTTTGGGAATGAAATTCACGGATATGAAGAATATACTCTTCAATGCATGTATTGATTGTTCCTTTAAGGACATCACATGTTGCATTCTTTTTGATCTTCTCCAAAGACTTGATCAGAAAAGCCGTCACTCCGTATGAATTGATTATAGGCGGAAACAGAGATTCATTCTCTATCATATTATTTTTATCATTCAACCCGGAATGCCGTAAGGTGTCGTTCTCAAATATCATATTCAAAAAATGGTATTAGTTATGGGAAGCTTTTAAATATTGCTCGAAATAATGAAGGTCATTTTTATCTTTAATAGACAGGTAAAACATGATTTGTTCCGGTTCTTTCAGTCCAATGCTGCTGAAGCAGTCAAAATGGGCAATGAGTGCCTGTATGTTTTCAATATCAATATCTTTCAGGATGATGAACAAAAGAAAGATGTTTTCTTTAATTTCTTTAGCATAAACAGCTGCTCCATCTTCAAAGCAATCTCCTTGATGAGTTACTTTTACAAATTCTTTATGCTTCAGAGTATTTATTATTTTCTGACAGTTCATACATTTTGATTTCATGGTTAAAATAAGCCTGTTATAAGCAAGCTATAAAGTATACTGTACCCTTTTAATCTCCCTGTTTTTCATTAAAATTAACAGATGTGTCGGTACTATCTGTCAGTTCCCAGTCTTCATTTTCGGTAATATAAACATTGTTGACCGCACTTACAAAAAATGGGTGAAGCAGAGTTTTTTCTCTATCATTTTCCAGTATAAATCTCTCATTCTCATCCGGTTTTTTTATAGCGGAGTTGGTATTGTGGGATTCTGTGATTTTATCGGCTATAATATGAATATTTAGTTTGATTATTACAGCCCGTAACTGGCACTAACAGCAATTTCAAAAATGAATACTTTTATATTCAATTCAGTTAAGATCTTAAGAATGGTATTGAAAACTGCTCTATCAAATGTACATAAGAATAACTCACTTTTTTATGATCTGAGTCATTAAAATCATATTTAATATAAAATTTTACGATCTTTTAAAGACAGTATGCCATCTTTTTCCATTTTTTTTAAGTTTCTGATTACTGTTTCTACACGTAAGCCCGTAAGATTGGCAATCTGTTGACGTGTAAATGCAATATGGAAACAATGATGACAGTCTTCATCATGATAGCTTTTAAGATAATCCATTAAGCCTTTCAGTCTCTGCATAGGATTTAGTGAAGCCAGGCTCTGCATCATTTTCAATTTATAATAAATTTCCTGAGAAAAACAGGCATTCATTTCAAGAGAAAGATGAGGATGTTTATCGATCATTTCCAGAAAATTATTTTTGGGAAGCCTTATAATTCTGGAGGTATCAAGACAAACTGCATTCACAGGATAATCCTGACTAAGAAAAAGCATTGCTTCCCCAAAGCTTTGGTTTTTACCTAAAATATTATGAATAAACTCTTTTCCTTCTTCACTATAATTATTGAGCTTCACCTTTCCACTACCAATCTGAAAATAATAAAGCGCATGATCTTCTTCTTTAAAAATAACTTCCTTTTTTTTATATATCCTGTCTTCTGCGCCATAGGAGTACAAAAGATTTTCATCAATATTCATGCAGCTTATTGTTTTCATAATTTCAATGGATTTTTTTAATGAAAAACAAATAATATGCCTGAAATAAGGTTAATATAGAATTTTACGATTTTCAATTCTCACAATTTTATCTCTTTCCATGTGTTTAATCGTTCTTATCGCGGTTTCCACACAAAGCCCTGTAAGGCTAGCCATTTGCTGCCTGGTTAATGGAACTAAAAAAGAATAAGGACTCAGATCTTTTTGAGAACTTTTAAGATAATCCATTAGTCCTCTAAGCCGTATAGAAGGGTTTTGAGAAGAGAGGCTCTGCATCATTATGAATTTATAATAAAGACGTTCTGAAAGAAAACTGTTTACCTCCATATATAATTCCGGAGATTGATTCAGCAGATTGAAAAAAGCAGATTTATGAAGTCTCAGAACACTACATTCTGTAATAGCTTCTGCATTTACCGGATATGGTTTTTCTATAAAAAGGATAGATTCTCCACAGCTTTCCCCGTCTGATAAAATATTTTGAATAAACTCTTTCCCTTCCTCATTATAATTGTTGAGCTTTACTTCTCCTTTAACAATCTGATAATAATAATTAGGAATGTCCCCTTCAAAGAATATTACTTCTGAAGGGGTATAACGTCTCGTTTCTGCTCCCGCTGAAATCAAAATGTTTTCGTCGATAACCATAATAGCTTTTTTTGGAATTGTTTTCTTCTTCCTATCTTCCTAGTCTTAGTAAAAATATTATTGGTAATCGATTCTAAGATGCATGCAAAAACCGCACCTTAATTATTGTTATTAAAGTTAAAAAATGTTAAAAATTTCAACAACTTTAAATCTTTTTACATTTATTAATTAAATATCATTACTAAAAACACAATTAAATTGCTTTTTTGATATCTTATTTTAAAAATTTCAGTTTCAACAATATGTAAAAATACCAAACAATAAACCCCGCTTTATTTGATTAAAACAGGGTTTTCAAAGTAACAACAGGAAAATCTGTTATTTTTTTGATATTTTGTTGTTATGGGTTTTTGTGATATTTATAAGTTTTTTTGAAAAAACCGCACACCTTATATTGTACCGGAAGGGATTGGATTTATTTTGGAAATAAAATTCATCCTGATTTTTGTAGTGATGAGGCAAAAGGAAATTATGATGGACCTATTTTTGTTATAACTGAATTCAGGAATGCTCTATATTTCATTATTTTGCAAATTTCTTAGTTCCTGCAACACATAGTATCACTCCTACTGTTACGCCCAGCATTCCCATACTCACCTGCTCATGAAGAAGCCACGCAGCCAGGGCCAGGCCAAAGAAAGGTTGAAGTAACTGCAGTTGGCCAACAGTTGCAATTCCTCCTTGTGCCAATCCTTTATACCAAAAGATAAAACCAATAAACATACTGAAAAGAGAAATATAAGCCATCCCAAACCATCCCTGAAAGCTGACTTGCTGAATATTTTCAGGAAAGTAAATAAAAAATAAAGGAATCATTACAGGCAGTGCCAATACCAAAGCCCAGGAAATTACCTGCCAGCCTCCTAACGTTTTAGATAATTTAGCTCCTTCAGCATAGCCCATACCACATAAAATAACGGCAAGAAGCATCAGAATATCGCCAATAGGTGATGCTGATATTCCTTGTGAAACAGCATAGCCAATCACCAGAAGGCTTCCTACAATCGAAAAAAACCAAAATATAGGATGAGGTCTTTCCCCACCACGCATCACACCAAATACAGCAGTTGCCAAAGGGAGCATTCCCAGAAATACAATAGAATGCGCTGAAGTAAGATATTGAAGTGCCAACGCAGAAAGAAGGGGAAACCCAACCACACAGCCAAGAGAAACCAACAATAATGGAATCAGATCTTTTTTGACAGGACGTTTTTCTTTCCCCAGCCATAATACGATAAGCGCCAAAACACCTGCAACCGCTGCACGAACAATCGTTACAAAAGTAGGACTCATTTCCATTACGGCTAATTTAGTAGCCGGCAAACCGCCACTAAATAAGACTACACCTATAAATCCATTGATCCAGCCATTTATATTTTCATCTTTTGATAGTTGTTTTGTCATCATTTTATTCAAGCTTTTAATTAATATTCAAAATTAGAAAGGATAATTAAATAAACACAGTATCAGTTTTGTATATTTGCATGAGCACAGTTTAAAAATATGAGTAAAGAATTTTTATATACAGAAATTGCAGACGGCATTGCAGGACAGATCAGAAATGGTATTCTAAAGACAGGAGACAAGCTTCCTTCCGTGAGAATGCTATGCCAGGAACATCAGGTGAGTATGAATACGGCCAAGCGTGTTTTTCTGGAACTGGAATCACAGTCTTTGGTAGAATCTAAGCCACAATCTGGTTATTTTGTAAGCCAGCTGCTCTCTGCCAAACTTCCTTTACCCGAAGTAAGCCGCCCATCATTGATCGCCAATAATGATGAGCCGGATGAACTGATCAGTAAGGTATATGAAAATATGGGTAAAAAAGACCTTACTTTTTTCTCTATTGGTATTCCATCAGGAGCTCTCTTACCTCAGGCTAAACTTAAGAAAGAAATTGTAAACGCCACCAGGGAATTAAAAGACGGCGGCACCGAATATGAAGAACTTCAGGGAAATCTGAAATTAAGAAGAATGATTGCTGTACGTTCCTTGCAATGGGGAGGAAATCTGAGCGAAAATGACCTGATTACCACCAATGGTGGAATGAATGCTCTTTCTTTCTGTTTAATGGCTTTAGGAAAACCAGGAGACACCGTTGCTATCGAAAGTCCTTGTTACCCAGGAATCCTTCAGCTTGCCAATGGTTTGGGATTAAAAGTTCTGGAACTTCCTACCCATCCTACTACCGGAATAGAAATTGAGGCTTTAAAAAAATTAATTCCTAAAATAGATCTGTGCCTTTTGATTCCCAATTTCAATTCACCTTTGGGAAGCTGTATGCCTGATGAAAACAAAAAAGAAATTGTAAAAATACTTTCTGAAAATAATATTCCTTTAATAGAAGATGATGTCTATGGAGACCTTTATTTTGGTTCCAGTCGCCCGAAATGCTGTAAATCTTTCGATAAAGACGGAAATGTGCTGTATTGCAGCTCTATTTCCAAAACTTTAGCTCCCGGATATCGTGTAGGCTGGATTGCACCAGGAAAATATAAAGATAAAATTCTGAAGCTTAAACTTCTGCATTCTACATCTTCTATTTCGATTGTGAATGAAGCTGTTGCCAATTTTCTGAAATCCGGAAAATATGAAAAACATCTTCAGCAGCTTCGCAGAACATTACAGTTCAATTACCAGAACTATGTACAGACCATTGCAGAATCTTTTCCTGAAGGTACAAAAACCAGTCGTCCGCAGGGAGGTTTGTCTTTATGGGTAGAATTTGATAAAAAAATTCGAACAACAGAATTATACGATCTGGCCATCAAACAAAACATCAGTATCGCTCCCGGAAGAATGTTTACCTTTCAGGAACAGTTTGAAAATTGTATGAGACTTTGCATAGGACTCCCATGGTCAGAAGATACACAGGCAAAACTCAGACAGGTTGGACAGCTTGCCAAAAAGATTTATTTAAAGTAAGGAAGATGGAGGCTGGAAGATGGAAGTTATGTACATCCCTAACTAGAGTTGACCGTATTGTTATTTAATATCTCATTGTTAAATATATTCAAAATAGGTTTATTAATGTTCATATTTTGTCTCCAATATTCTTCAAATTTTTCTGGAGACATTTTACCAATTGCATTATGCGGTCGTTTAGTGTTATAATGGTTGACCGCTTTTTTAATAAACCTTTTAAGCTGCTCAAAGTTCTTTGGATTCCAATATTGGATATAATCATTCTTTATGGTTCTATTGATGCGTTCTGCATAAGCGTTCTCCTGAGCAGAAGCACCCATACTTATTGTACTGTTATGGGCTTTTAATAAATCAATATAATCCCTTGAAGTGTATTGACTTCCTCTATCTGAATGATGAACCTTTGGAGGCTGGTTATTTTTCAATGCCATTTTTAAAGCTTTCAAATTGGCTGAAGCACGCATATGATCTGATACACTAAAGCCTACAATTTTCTTGGTATAAACGTCTATAATAAATACGGCATAGTAGAACTTGTCTTCAATTGGAATATAAGTGAGATCCGATTGCCAGAGAGCAGAAGGAGATGATATTTTCATTCCTTTTATTACATTAGGAAAATAAATCTTTGAGGCAATTGTAGTTCTTTTATAATTTTTCTTGATGTTTAAACGATAACCCAACTGCATGAAAATCTCTATAAAATTATCTCTACCAATAAAGTTAGGTTTTAATGTATAGTACATTTTTTCAACTCCACAACCCGGATGTTCCCTTCTTAGTTCATCGGCATCCATGATCAATGCTGCCAGTTTTACATCAAATTCCTGTTGTCTTTTTACCTGTTGATGTACAGCCTGTTTACTCACGCCAATGGACCGATAAAACATATTCATGGAATAGTTTACTTTTTCTTTGTTTGATCTAAACCATTGGATTGTGGAGTGGCGAAGTTTTTTTTGATGTCAATATGTAATTCGGTTTTAGCTAAATCTATCATCTTCTCCAAATAATCTATTTTGATCTGCTTTTGCCCCACACTGCGTTCTAACTCACGGATACGATCCTCTAAGTCTTTAACTTTTTGTGTACTGCTTATTTTCATTTCAATAACTCTTTGTCCTGGTTCGTTAAAGGTAGAAAATTTATAAATCCAATTATAAATGCTGCTATTACTAATTCCATAAAGTTTTTCCAGCTGAAGAGTACTGTAGGTGCCTTTTTCAAAGAGAGAAACTATTTCACGTTTAAATTCTTCAGAATAAATCCTATTCTTTTTAATAAGTCTGATGTTTACTTTCATAATAAATTGATCTTTTTTTAGTCAACTTATTTCAGGGACGTACATTAAAATAGTTTTAAAAATAACTTATCTCAATTCTTATTGATATTGTAAAGGATATCTTATAACTCTTGAAGTTCTTTTATTCACCAGAACTTCAAGCCTCCTTCTTCCATCTCCCAGCCTTTCTTATTTATTATCCGGGATGAAATTTTTTCTCGCCAGCTCCTTTCTTACACGGCTCAGGCTCTCAGGAGTAATTCCGAGGTAAGAAGCAATCATCCATTGTGGAACTCTCAGGAGTAAATCCGGATACATTTTTATGAATTTCATATACCTTTCTTCTGCAGTCTCTCCCAATAAAGAGTTGATCCTGTTTTGAAGACTTCTGATATGTTTCTGAAGAAGAAAATCACTTCTTTCAATACTATTCGGAAATTGTTCTACCAGTTTGTTGAAGAAATCAGGATGAAGAAACAAAACTTCAGAATCTTCCACTGCTTCTATATAATAAATGGATTTCTCATTAAAATAAAGACTGCTTCGGTCAGAAATCAGCCAACTTTCCGGAGCAAACTGTATAATATGTTCCTTTCCGTTTTTATCAATGGAATACATCTTTATCAGCCCTTTTTCTACGAAGAAAATATGACGGCAGATTTCGCCATACTGAAGAAGAAACTGATTTTTAGGAATTTTCTTTACTTCATAGTGCAGACTACACGTATTCACATTCTGAAGCGGAACATTTAAAACTTTGGCTAAATAATTATTTATATTCTTCATGATACAATCTGGCTTAAAGAAATGTCCTGGTGTGAAGCACTGTTAAGAGGTTTTCCGTTCTCTATGACAATCAGTTGCGGACTTTCGTGTCTGATTTCAAAATCTGCTGCTATTTTGTTAGAAACAGGTCGGTGAGCCAATAAATCCAGGTAGTAAACATTCACCGGCTGATCTGAATTCTCTATTTCTTTTTCAAAATTTTTCAGAACAGTTCTGCTGATAAAGCAACTTGTAGAATGCTTGAATATGGCTATCTTATTCTGAAAAGAGTCTTCCATTGCTTTGGCTAGGTCTTCTTCAGATTCTATCTTTTTCCAAAATGTTTTTTGGTCAGGGGTTTCGTCTTTACCACCGAATATTTTATCAAAAAAACTCATACATTAAATTGTTTTAGATGATGATCAAGATGTTTGTACTCTAAAAATGTCCAGTCTTTTTCAGTCATTGTACCGAATAATCTATGGCGGTCCGGCAGGTTGTTTTTTTCACAGACTTCCCGGAATTCTTCCAGCGTTTTCAGCAGATTGGTTTTTGATACATCAAA
Source organism: Chryseobacterium sp. KCF3-3 (assembly GCF_045865955.1). NCBI lineage: Bacteria > Pseudomonadati > Bacteroidota > Flavobacteriia > Flavobacteriales > Weeksellaceae > Chryseobacterium > Chryseobacterium sp. KCF3-3. Next base: position 4,539,807 of record NZ_AP035792.1, on the reverse strand, counting down.
ATCACACTCAAAATTAACGATTAGTTTTTGAAAAGTAGGCATGTTTCTGGGAATTCCATTATTGAAAATATGCATTTCTATTTTAGTAAAAATCCCTACTGCCTCAAACATGACATTAATACGGGGAAGCTCGAGCTTTCCCAAAGCCACCTGAAGAACTAAATCACAATGCTTTAGCATTTGACATACATTCATCTTTCCCCATTTCCCATGAGAATTTTCAGATAACAGAGAAATTCTGTCTTTAATTTCCTGATAGTATATTGGATTATTGAGACTCTTCCTTACCAACCTTTTTCTATCTTCAGATTTTCAATATGAGCAAAATGATGATTACAGTGCCACACGTATAAAGCAAGGCTTTCTCTTAAATTATAATTCTTTTGATGCTCAGGATGATGAAAAGTTCTTTCAAACTGTTTATTGGTAAGACTTTTAAGAAGAACTACCCATCTTTGGTGTGTTCCTTTCAGCATTCTCATGGCCGGTTTTACGGGCATATGAAAACTGTCCTGAAGTTCCGCCCATTTCGCTTCATCATAAGGCTTTATGGTAGGGTTTTCTTCTGTCAGCGCCAGTTTGAACCGGATAAAACTGTTCATATGGCTGTCAGAAAGATGGTTCACAAGCTGTCTTACTGTCCAGCCTCCTTCTCTGTAAGGAGTATCCAATTGATCGTCTGTAAAATGTTCAATGAGATTCTTTAGCCGCCCAGGAAAGTCTTTGATTACTTTGATATAAGTATCCAATGTGGTATCACAAATGTTTTCAGGCACTTCAAACGGGCCTATTGGAAACTTTTTTTTCTCTAAATCACTCATTGTTCAGGTTTTAATTTTTTTATTATTACCGATTGGTATTACTATTATTTATTAGAATAATTGACGAATATCAGCTTGTGCGAATTTATCAAAAATTCAAGAATATAAAGTGAATAAAGCATTAATTATACCGATAATGATTTTTGTGGTATCGATTTTTCATTAAAAAAGGCTTCAATTGTATAAACTGAAGCCTTTCTTAATTATAATGAAGTATTAATATCCATGTAAATCAATACCTTCTGTTCTTTGCAGGGTTACTTTTCTCCCCATTTTCTTTTGAATCACTCTGAAATGCTGCAATTCATCATCCGTCAGAATACTGATAGCTGTTCCTTTTTCGTTGGCACGCCCTGTTCTACCAATACGGTGAATATAATCCAGTGGTGAACGCGGCAACTCGTAATTGATAACACATGGCAGAGATTCAATATGGATTCCTCGCCCAATTAAGTCTGTAGCCACCAAAATCTGAGCTCCGTTTACTTTAAATTCTTCCAGATTATTTCTTCTCGCTCCCTGAGATTTCTGGCTGTGAATAGCCACTGCTTTTATTTTATTCTTTTTAAGTTTCTCTACCAGATTATCTGCAGATCTTGTAGATGAAACAAAAATCAAAGCCTTTTCTACTTTCTTTTCTTTGATCAGGTATCTTAAAAAAGGTCCTTTATTTTCCGGAGCAACATGATAGGCTAATTGTTCAATATTATCAATTTCTACTTCTTCTTTTTTAATCTCAATAATCGTAGGATTGATGGAAAGACGTTCTTTCATTTCAGCCACTTTATCATTTAATGTTGCCGAAAATAAAGTAGTTTGTTTCGCTACAGGCATCATGGCAAAAAGTTTATTCATCTCTTCACCAAATCCTAGCTGAAACATTTTATCTGCTTCGTCAATCACCAAATGTTTAATTCCTGAAATACTCAATGCATTATGATCAATTAAATCCAGCAAACGTCCCGGAGTTGCAATCAAAACTTCCACTCCAAACATTCCCTTCATCTGTGGATTGATAGAAACACCTCCATACACGGCCATCGTACGCACTTCCCTCTTTAGATTTTCTGTGAATGCTCTGCAAACTTCATCGATCTGAATAGCTAATTCCCTAGTAGGAACCAATATTAAAACCTGAACATTACGGTCTTTTTTAACTTCCGCATTCTGTAATTTTTCTAGAATCGGCATCACAAAACAAGCTGTTTTACCGGAACCTGTCTGAGCAATTCCCATCAGATCCTTCCCTTGCAAGATGACAGGAACAGCCTGCTCTTGTATGGGGAATGGTTTTAAATACCCTAGTTTTTTGACAGAACGAATAATATTGTGTGATAATCCTAACGATTCAAATGACATAAAAATACTTATTTGCTGCAAAGATACGCTATTGATATTTGGTGTAAGCCTCAAAATACAATAGCCTGCAGATAAACTTCAATTATTTAAAATTTTATGCCTTTCATTCATAAACATTGAAAATTTATGTTGCCGATTTGTCCGATAATTCAGGTTTGGACAAATTTTTGAAGATTAGTTTTGTAAATTTATCAAAAATTCGAGAAATCAAAATATGAAAAAAGCGTTAATAATAGTCGATGTACAGAATGATTTTTGTGAAGGCGGAGCACTTGCAGTCCCTGGAGCCAGCGAAATTATTCCATACATCAATCTGCTGATGGAGGAAAATGAATATGATCAGGTGGTTCTTACCCAAGACTGGCATCCTGCAGGTCATAAAAGTTTTGCAAGCAGCAATGGAAGAAAGGTAGGAGAAAGTATTATTTTAAATGGAGTTCCACAATTTATGTGGCCGGATCACTGTATTCAGGGAACTTTTGGGGCAGAATTCCATAAAGATCTGAACAGAGACAAAGTAACCCACATTGTACAGAAAGGTAAAAATATTGAAATTGACAGCTACAGCGGTTTCCAGGATAACAACCACTTTATGAAAACCGGTTTGGATGACTTCTTGAAATATCATGATATTCAGCTGGTAGAAATCGTAGGCCTGGCATTAGACTATTGTGTTAAATTTACAGCGCAGGATGCCGTAGCCAACGGATATGTCACTTGTCTTCACTTCAATGGAACACGTGCTGTCAACGTAAAACCTGACAACGGCAGAGATGCCATCTATGAAATGATTGAAAAAGGAGTAACTGTATTAGGGTAATTCTTTTTAATGATGAATTATAAATGATGAATTATAAATGATGAGTTATGAATTTTAAAATTTATAGCTTAATAAAATAAAAAAGCGCAGAAAAAAATTCTGCGCTTTTTATTTTTATCCTAAAGATACTTTTTGAAAGGATGGAGTAAGTTAGAAATCTGAATCTGTTATTCATCATTTATAACTTATCATTCATCATTATTTTAAAGCATTTTAAGGTTGTTCACTTCCAGTTCTGTAAGGATTCTCCAGTGTCCTCTCTTGATATTCTTCTTCGTTAATCCTGCAAACATTACTCTGTCTAAAGATTCTACTTCGTATCCTAATCTTTGGAAAATTCTTCTGATAACACGGTTCCATCCGATGTGGATCTCAATTCCGATTTCATTCTTAGGTTTCCCTTCAATATATGAAATCTGATCAACCACAGCTACTCCTTCATCAAGACGGATACCTTCTGCAATAAGACGTAAATCTTCACCAGTAAGCTTCTTATCCAATGTTACATGATAAATCTTCTTAGCATCAAAAGATGGATGCGTCAGTTTTTTAGTCATGTGTCCGTCATTGGTTAATAAAATAACTCCTGTTGTAGAACGGTCCAGTCTTCCCACCGGGAAAAGTCTGTAAGGAGAAGCATTCGCTACAAGATCCATTACAGTTTTTCTTGCTTTATCGTCTTTTGTAGTAGAAATATAACCTTTTGGCTTATTCAAAAGTACATATACAGGTTTCTCAGGAGTAATGCTTTGTCCGTCAAAAACTACTCTGTCTGTTTTTTGTACCTGATATCCCATTTCAGTTACTACCTTTCCGTTGACTTCTACCAATCCCTGAGTAATCAGTTCATCAGCTTCTCTTCTGCTGCAGATTCCGGAATTAGCGATATACTTGTTAAGACGGATGCTGTCTTTATGAACGTCTTTTTCAATTTTATTCAGCCTTCTTTTCTGTACAAAAGATCTTGTTTTGTCATCATTTCTTTCTTCACCATTAGATGGTCTTCTTCCGTATTTCAGACTGCCTCTTTCATACTTATCTCTGGTATCGAAATTTCTTCCGCCTCTCTTCGGTTTTCCGAAAGATTTTTTCTCATAGCTCTCACTTTTGTTCGTGATATAAGGTTTTCTTTCAGATTTTGAACCTGAATCTTCGTTAGAATTTTCGAAACTGTCTGTATTTCTTTTGAAAGGTTTCTTTTCAAATCTTGAGTTGGATCCCTGATGTTCTGGTCCTTTTCTTCCTCCGTCTTTAGAGAACGGTTTCTTAAAAGGCTTTGATCCTGAAGAATTTCCAGATCTGGAAGCACGAGAATCATCAGAACTTTTCTTGGTTGAAATTCTTGGTCTCTTTGGTCTGTCTGAATTATTATTATCTCTGCTCATTCTAAAAATTTCTGCAAAGATAGTAATTTAGTTACGAGTTAAAAATTAAGAATCATAACTTTGCACTATAGTTTACATTTTAACTTTACATAAAATAGAAGATGATAACAATATTAAACGATAATTTTTCACAGCTCAACGAGTTTCTTCACGAAAAAACTTTCAGTAAAATTTTCATTCTTGTAGATGAAAACACACATGAATACTGCCTTCCTGTTCTTTTAGGAAATATGGAAACGGATCTTGGCTTTGAAATTTTAGAGATTGAAGCGGGAGAGGAAATGAAAAATATCCAGACAGCCAATCAGCTTTGGGAAATTCTTACAGAAATGCAGGCGGACAGAAAAGCGCTGGTGATCAACCTTGGTGGCGGTGTAATTACGGATATGGGCGGATTTGTTGCATCTACTTATAAAAGAGGAATACAGTTTATCAACATCCCTACTACCCTTTTATCAATGTGTGATGCTTCTATAGGCGGAAAAACCGGGATTGATCTGATGCACTATAAAAATATGGTGGGAACTTTTGCTTTCCCTGAGCAAATCTTTATTTTCCCGAAATTCTTAGAGACATTGCCTTTTAAAGAATTAAGAAGCGGATTTGCTGAAATGCTGAAACATGGGTTAATTGCTGATAAAAATCATTGGGATCAGTTGATCCAGATCCGTAAACTGGAAGTGGAAACGGTAATTCCACATATTCAAACGTCTATGAATATTAAGCAGAATGTTGTAGATCAGGATTTCCATGAGCAGAACATTAGAAAAACCCTTAATTTCGGGCATACCATAGGACATGCGGTAGAAAGTTTATGTCTGCAGCAGGAAAATCCAATCCTTCATGGTGAAGCAGTGGCTATGGGAATGATTGCTGAAGCTCATCTGGCTTATCTTGAAAACCTTATTTCTGAAGAAGATTCAAAAATAATCATTGAAAACATTCAGAGATATTATCCATACCTTGATATCAGCGATTTTAAGGATGAAGATATTACCGCATTATTACTAAACGATAAAAAGAATACAGACAGTAAAATCAATTTCTCTCTGCTTTCGGGAATAGGTTCATGCATCTATGATCATCAGTGTAGCCAGGAAAATATCCTTGAATCTTTATCTTTTTATAGAAAATTGAACGATGCTTAACGTTTTTTTCGAAAAATAAATTCATTTTAAAACCTGTTTTTGACAAAATTGTCAATTTAGACCATGTCTAAACAAACATTTATTTAAAATTGTAATCCATTAATAATCAACAATATATTCAAAAAATCACTTAAACACTAAGTGATTTTTTTATTGATTTTACTCATAAAAAATATTTTTGGCAAGCAATTTGAAAGATACTCTGCGTTCAACTGAAAAGCTGAACAAGTAGTAAAATTTAAAATTAAGAAAGAGTAAAATTAAAAAAATTAAAGTTATGAAAAAGTTAATTTTAGGATTAGCGTTAACTGCAGGAACATTCGCATTCGCTCAACAAACAGGAAACACATCTTCTAATCCGGTAACATTTGGGGTAAAAGGAGGTATGAACGTTTCTTCACTTTCAAAAGATAGCGGTCTTGATGATCAGAAATCTAAAATAGGATTCAACGCAGGTGTATTTGCCAACATTCCATTAGCAGCTTCATTCAGCGTTCAGCCAGAGGTTCAGTATTCACAATATGGTAATAAATCAAATTATACTTTAGGAAACACTAAGTTTTCTGCTTCTACCAAATTAGATTATATTACAGTACCGGTAATGTTCCAGTACAACCTGATTCCAAATCTTTATGTGGAAGCAGGACCGGAATTTGGTTTCATGGTAAGCGCTAAAAACAAGTTCAAAAATGAATCAAACGGAGATTCTAACACTACTGATAACTACAAAGACAATCTAAATACATTTAACTTTGGTATCGGTCTTGGAGCTGGATATTATTTCACTCCGAACTTAGGACTTACTGCAAGATATGTTGCAGGTTTAACAGATGTAGCGAAAAACAGACCTAGTGGATCTGATGCTACAAGAAACAACCTATTCCAGGTAGGATTAGCTTATAAATTTAAATAAGCTACACATTCACTAACAAATTTTATATTCAATAGAAAAGAACAGATTAATTTTTTAATCTGTTCTTTTTTTATGTTAAAATAACAAAGGGTTGTCAAAACAACAAAAATACATCCCAATTTGATGACTTATCAATTTGTTAAAAACCCATAAAGTCTTTATACAAGGGGTTTACCGGCATATTGTTCGTTGCTTCTCCGACGTTAAACAACGTAAAATTTAAACTAATCTATGAAAAAGATTTTTCTAGGCCTGGGCCTTATTGCATGTACTTTTGCTTTTGCTCAAAGCACTTCCACTTCTACTGAAGCTACTACTCCATCCACATCTACTTCTAAAATCAAATTCGGTTTGAAAGCGGGACTTAATGTTTCCAATCTTTCTAATATGGATATGAATTCAAAAGCGGGATTTTATGGTGGTGTTTTTGTGAATATTCCTGTCGCTAAGGATTTTTCAATTCAACCGGAAGTTTTATACAGCGCTACGGGAGCTAAAGAAAAAGGAGGTAGTAATGCAAAACTCAATTTAGAATATCTTTCCGTTCCGGTAATGTTCCAATATAAGGCACTTCCAAATTTCTATGTAGAAGCAGGGCCTCAATTTAATTTTTTAATTGATGCAAGGTTAAAGAAAAGTGAATCTACAAGCCTTCTTAAAAATGGAACTCAATCTTTCGATTTTGGAATCGGATTGGGAGCAGGCTACTATATTACCAAAAACATTGGGATAAATGTGAGATACACTGCCGGATTATCTGATATTGTAAAAACAAAATATCACTACGGATATGACAGAGAAGGATCTGTAAGAAATGGTGTATTCCAGGTAGGAGTAAACTACAAATTCTAAAGCTTTATTAAGCTTTTTTCATTAAGTTTTTATAATTAAAGTGGAGTCGGATTAATTTTAATCTGGCTTTTTTAGTACAATAAAAAAATTATTCTTCAAAAAATACAGTAAATAGTAGATTTACAGCACATTTAAACTTTGGCACGCCATTTGTTTCTTAATGAAATGTTAAATAAAACTTAATAACTATTAAAATATAAAACTTATGAAAAAGATTTTTTTAGGCCTTGCCCTAGTAGCAGGTACTTTTGCATTCTCTCAGAAGACTTCAACTTCTACTGCTTCAACTTCACCAGTTAGATTTGGTGTAAAAGCAGGTCTTAATATCTCTACTATTTCTAACAGCGATTTAAACTCAAAAGCTGGATTTTATGGTGGTGTTTTTGCTAACATTCCAGTAGCACAAGACTTCTCTGTACAACCAGAAGTATTATATAGTGGTATGGGTGGTAAATACAAAGGTAACAGTGATATAAAACTTAACACAGATTATATCGCAGTACCTGTAATGTTACAATATAACCTGATTCCTAACTTATATGTAGAAGCTGGTCCTCAATTCGGTTTCCTTATCAGTGCTAAAGGAAAGAGTAATGGTGGTTCTGTAGATGTTAAAGACAACCTGAAAACTTTTGATTTCGGAATTGGTCTTGGAGCTGGATATTATTTCACACAAAATATTGGAGTGAACCTAAGATATACTGCAGGATTATCTGATGTTCCTAAGAACAACAACGGTGATGCTGCCAGAAACGGAGTATTCCAGGTAGGTTTAGCTTATAAATTCTAAAAACAAACTTTCTATTCAATACAAAGCCGGGTTTACAATAATCCGGCTTTTTTATTGTTTGAATATTTTTTGGCAAGAAATTTGCCTATTGAATAGTTGATTGTACTCTATTCCGGAATTTCCAATTTTACAGTTCCTGTTTTACAATGAATAGGTATTGATTCAGTTGAGTATTCAATTGAAATTCAAACCTAAATCTAACTATTACCATTAATTTTTAACGAGAACTGCAACAAATGGCTGGACATTAGAGTGCACAACAGAATACTGAAAAGTGTTTTGTTTTATTTAAAATACATTTTGATTTCAATAGAAAAAGTCAGGTTTATTAGTTTAAGCCTGACTTTTTCGCATACTGCATGATTTTTATCACTTCTACTCTTTATGGCAGATATTTTGACGCAAACAAAAAAATAAAACCTAAACCATGAAAAAAATTTTTCTAGTACTTACACTTGTTGGCTCTTTTTTAATGAATGCACAGGAAAAAGAACAGCCTTCCACCACACCATCTTCAGTAAAATTCGGGATTAAAGCCGGTTTCAATGGTTCTGCTTTCAGCAGAGGTGAAAGAAATGAAGTTGATAATAGTGAAAAAATAAAAGCAGGTTCACATATCGGAGTGTTTGCCAATATTCCTCTTGCTGAAAAATTCAGTATACAACCCGAGCTTCTTTTCAGCCAACTAGGCTCAAAAACGGAAGACCTCTTTATTCATGATTCGGGAGACTATTTTACGAAGCAGGAATATGATTACAAAACAAATTTAAACTACCTTACTCTTCCTATTATGGTTCAGTACAATATTCTTCCTCAATTGTATGTGGAAGCAGGACCGGAATTCGGTTTACTTCTGGGAGGAAAAATAGAAGGAGACGGAAGAAACGAAATGAGATACGATGGTACAACTGTTGTTAGTACTGAGAATTTCTCCAATAAAATTCCGATGAAAATATATAATAAGTTCAATTTCGGAATCGGAATTGGTGCAGGATATTATTTTACTCAAAATTTTGGAGTGACCGCCAGATTTACGGCAGGTATAACAGGAATCTTCAAGAATGATTACGGTAGTAAAGTCAGAAATAATGCGCTTCAGCTTGGAGTGGCTTATCGCTTTAAATAGAGATATTTATTATTTTCAAAACTGATGCCGGGCTCTAAGAGTCCGGTATTTTTATTTCTATTCTTAAAAATAACCCAGAAAACTTAGTTAATTCTTGAAAAAGCTAATTTCAGTTTAAAATTTTTCATCATTTCAATTATCAACAATAAAGCCCATCAGGCGTTCAAGTATTTTCACAAAACATTCAGTTTGCAACATATTTATTCATCAAAAAGGGATAAATGATTGAAAAAAAACTTCCTGAAAACAGCCTGAAAACCCTTATAAACAGGCATTTTTTAACTTTGGCAAGCAATTTGCAAAATAATACGAGTCAGATTGAGAGATCATCCGGCACACAAATAGTAAAATTAAAAAATAAAATTATGAAGAAGTTATTTTTAGGATTAGCATTAACTGCTGGTACGCTAGCTTTTGCTCAGGAGACAGAAACAAAGACGGAAACGAAAACAGTAAATGCATCACCACTAAAAAAAGATGTTCAGCCTATTAGATTCGGGATTAAAGCAGGGGGAAACTCGGCTTATTTCAGTCAGCAGAAGTTTGGTATCAATAGCCAACAACTAGGTTTCCACGCTGGTGTATTCGTTAACATTCCAATTTCAAAACAATTCAGCTTCCAACCAGAGGTATTATACAACCAAATGGGTGCAAAGGATGTAATGTATTCTACAGAAACTGACAATGGTGTAACGAACGTAAAGACCAAGGTACAAAGCAGAGTAAAAATGGATTACATTTCAGTTCCTTTAATGGTTCAGATGAGACCAATGGAGAAGTTTTATATTGAAGCAGGACCTGAATTCAGTTATTTCATCAGTGGAAAGAATAAAGGAGAATCTACTGTAGCTAGTACTACAGGAGGGGTTACAACCACTACTGCAAGTTCTCACTCTACAGATATTGACAAAGATATGATCAACAGATTCAATTTCGGATTAGGTCTTGGTTTAGGATATGATATCACTTCCAATATCGGGATCAATGCAAGATATGTAAACAGCTTAACAAAGATTGATAAGAGCATGTCTGCTGCTGAAAATAACAACAGAGTATTTCAGTTAGGTCTGAATTATAAATTCTAATCAAAGAACCAATTTTTTAACCCTAAGTGCAGAGTAATCTGTACGCATAAAATAGCCGGAAGTTTTTCTTCCGGCTATTTATATTAGAATATAATTGTAACAGGCTTTTATTCAAATATTCTCGGATCATCACTGATGACACCGTCTATTCCCATCTCTTTTAATTCTTTTAATCTTTCTTTGGTATTTACAGTCCATGGGATTACTTTCATCCCTAATGAGTGGCATTCCTGCACTAATTGCGGGGTCACCAGCGTATGTTCAGGGCTGTAAATAGTAGGCGTAAAACTAAGGAACTTCATATCTCCGGCTACTCCAGTCAGATGATTAGGATACATTTTGAACTTTTCTACAGGAATATTTTTAAAATAAGCCTGTTGCTGTGCCAGTTTTTTATCATCTACCTTTTCTACAAGTAAAGCGGTCATGATTTTAGGGTAGTTTTTATGAAGAATTTCCAGTGTTCTGGGATCAAAAGACTGAATGATCACTCTGTCCTGAATCTTTTTCTCGATAATAATCTTCATCATCAGATCTACAAATTCTTTCGGTTCAGGATGAAAAATAGTATCAGAAAAAGGACGGGTTTTTGTTTCTATATTGTAAAAAGGCAATGGTCTTTTCAATTCTCGGGCATAAGCTTCAGATGCATCAATGACGTCTGAAAAGAGAGGTTTCTGAACCTTCATTTTCTTTTGATCAGGATAGTTATTCAATTTTTTTAATCCTACGTCAAATGTTTTGATCTTTGCATAAGGCATTTCATAAATTTTGTAATAAAAACCTGAATCTTTGGGAATATAGGTTCCATCTGGTTTTGTAACCAATTCCGGTGAAAGAAAAGCATCATGAGAAAGAATTATCTTTTTATCTTTCGTGATGGCCAGATCCATTTCCAGAGTTGTCACATTCATTTTCAATGCGTTCTTCATGGCCGGGATTGTATTTTCGGGGTAAAGAGATTTTCCTCCACGGTGTGCCTGATTATCAAAAGACTGTGAAGAGTAAAGCTGGGCAAACACCAGAAAGATCCCGGTAAAAAGTGCATTTTTCATATCCTGAAGTTTTAATCTGACAAAATTAAAACTCCTTTATATATTGTATAATACAGGAATATTAAGCTTTTGCTACATTTAAATAACAAAAGAGCCGGATTATAAATCCAGCTCTTCTATTTTGATATTTTTTCGATCAAGAGATTAATTGAATAAATCTACCTCTTCACCTTTTCCAACAGGATATTCTTCTGTAAAGCATCCGAAACAGTGATTAGCTGATCCTAAAATGTCTTTCAGGTTGTCTATGCTTAAAAACTCTAAGGAATCTACCCCAAGATAATTTTTAAGTTCTTCCGTAGTCATATTTGCTGAGATCAGATCATCTTTAGACGGAGTATCAATTCCCAGATAACAAGGAGCAATAATGGGTGGAGAAACACTTCTGAAGTGGATCTCTTTTACGCCTGCATCTTTTAAGATTTTAACCAGTCTTTTGGATGTTGTTCCACGAACAATAGAATCGTCAATAATGACTACTCTCTTATCTTTCATCTCAGAGATGATCGGGTTCAGCTTAAGGTTCACTACCCTTTCTCTCATTTCCTGTGTAGGAACGATGAAACTTCTTCCGATATATCTGTTTTTGATCAAAACAGGACGGAAAGGTATTCCTGAAGCTTTAGAGAAACCAATAGCAGCCGGAACTCCGGAATCCGGAACCCCAATTACCAAATCAGCTTCTACCGGAGCCTGTTCCCAGATTTTCTCTCCAGATTTTTCTCTGATCTCGTATACATTGATGTTTTCTAAAGTAGAGTCAGGTCTTGCGAAATAAATATATTCGAAAGAACAGATTCTCTGCTTACCTTTCGCTTCATCCATCATATAAGAATGAAGTTTTCCAGGCTCGTTTTCGTTGGTATAAATGATCTCACCAGGAAGGATATCACGCACATACTGAGCTCCTACAGCATCCAATGCTACAGATTCAGAAGCCACTACATAAGATTTCTCATCAATAGCTCCCAACACCAACGGACGGATTCCGTTGAAGTCTCTGAACGCAAAGAATTTATTTCTGGTCATCCCTACTACGGAATAAGCTCCTTCGATCTTTTCCATTGTAGCTTTGATCGCTCCACGAAGACCTAAATCAAGGTTTTTCTGGATCAGTCTCAGGATTACTTCAGAATCGGAAGTTGCTCTGAAAACTACGCCTTCAGCTTCTAATTCTGCTTTTAATTCTTTGGCATTGGTAAGGTTACCGTTGTGTGCTATAGAAAGTATAATCTGGTCATATTCGTTTTTCGCGAAAAATGGCTGGAAATTATATTTCTTCTTATCTCCTGCAGTGGTATAACGGGTATGCCCAATTGCAGAATTTCCCATAAAAGTTTCAGGTTCCTGAATTTCTTTATAAACATCCAAAACCAGTCCCTCGTCTTTCATGTTGGTGATTCTTCCATCCTTTAAAACGGAAATACCACAAGCTTCCTGACCTCTGTGCTGTAATGCAAAAAGACCAAACTGTGAAAGAGAGAAAGTATCCAGATCATTATCCGAATACATTCCGAAGATCCCACACTCTTCATTAGGAGCATCCAGTCTTTCCTCTTCCTGAGTTCTGAAAAGATTCCTTCCGTAAGTCTGGGTTTCAAACTGTTTTAAATATTCACTTTTATGAATGTCTAAACTTTTCATTTCTATTTTTTCTAATGATTAGAAGTTAGATATTAGATGTTAGAAATTAGTCTAAGTTAACTTCAATTATAATTTTAAACTTGCCTTTAATGAATAAATCATTTTTTGAATTTCAGCTAAAAGTTCCTTTAAAGGAGCTATTTTCATTTCAGATATAAAATTTAAATCAATCAGTAACTGAAGTTGAGTTTGTAGCTCATAAGTAGAACCAAACGCAATTCCAAGGAACTGATAAAATTCATTTTTATTATTTCTTCCGGCTCCCTCAGCAATATTAGATGGTATCGAAACTGCACATCTTCTGATTTGAGATTGTAGTCCGAATTTTTCCTCCGTGGGTAATTCAGCAGAAATCAAATAAACTTCTTTCACCAAAGCCATTGATTTTGTCCAAACCTTCAAATCTTCTATCCGGTGTGATTTCATCCTAATTTCTAATATCTAACTTCTAATTTCTGAAATTATTTTGCAAGTAAGTTCTTCAATCGGTTATAGATTTCAACATAAGCCTCAGTAACTTCTCCTAAGTCTCTTCTGAATCTGTCTTTGTCTAATTTCTTCATGGTATCTTTATCCCAAAGTCTGCAAGTATCAGGAGAGATTTCGTCTGCTAAGATGATTTCACCGTCTGAAGTTTTACCTAATTCGATTTTGAAATCTACCAGGATGATATTGATTTTGTCAAACAGGTCGATAAGGATATCATTGATATCTGAAGATAACTCATACATCTCGTCAAGCTCTTCATAAGTAGCTGCTCCTAAGAAAACGGCATGGTGATCATTGATAAGCGGATCTCCCAATTCATCTTTTTTATAGCAGATATCGAAGATCGTTACCGGAGATTTAATTCCTTCTTCCACTCCTAATCTTTGTGCCATACTTCCTGCAGAGTAGTTTCTTACTACCATTTCCAAAGGAATGATAGAAACTTTTCTTACCAGCTGCTCTCTTTCGTCTAATTTTTGGATGAAATGAGTTTTGATCCCTTTTTCATTTAAATATTCAAAAATAAGAGTGGTGATCGCATTGTTCATTTCCCCTTTAAGGTCTACCTGACCTCTTTTTTGAGCATTAAATGCTGTAGCATCGTCTTTGAAACGTACTACTACTTCATCAGGATTATCGGTTGCAAATACTTGTTTTGCTTTCCCCTCGTACAACATTTCTTTCTTTTGACTCATAATTTTACTTTCTAAATTGTAGTTAGATTTATTGATTTATTTTATTATTATTCCTGTTAAGACAGCCAGTCCAAAACTCAACAGTGTACCAATTAATACATATTCTGTAAGCTTTCTCTGTTTTGCCTGTGCAAGGTCGCTGAATCTGAAAACAGATTTGGCAGCCACCATGAAACCTACGCCTTCCCAGTGATTCACCATGATAAAAGTGAAGACCAGCAGACGTTCTAAAATTCCGATATATTTTCCGGCACTTGATAAAGATTCGGTTTGAATAGTGTTGGGGCCATCCGGAGCAGGCGTCCATGATGACAATAAGATTTTGATAAAAATAGAAGCTGGTGTTGTTAAAAACAGGGCAGCCATCATTACCTTTAAAAATTCCTGATTCTGTAAAAACTCAAAGCTGAATTCCTGGAAATATAAAGAAACTCCACCAATCACCAGAACATGCAGCAACTGATCTATGAAAAACCATCTTTTCTTAGTCTTTACATTCTGAAAACTAAGCTTGGCTGCATCAATAATAAAGTGAGTAATTCCCACCAGAACAGCCACCCACCAAAGCTGAAGATCCCAAAGAAAAACAAGACTTAAAATGGTGTGAATCAGAACATGAATGTATAAAAACTTACTTTTTAGTTTATAGTTTTCCTTATCTGCAACCCATGAATTTGGCTGAAGTATAAAATCTCCGAGTAGATGTGCCAATATGAGTTTGATAAAGATCATGCCTATAGTTCTGAGATTTTCTTTCTGAAATACTGATTGGTTTCCACGATGAGCTCATAGTTGGCTCGTTTCAGTCTCTGGCTTACCGAAGACTGTGAAATAGCAAATCTCTTAGCAAGATCTTCCTGTGTGATATCCTGATTCATGATCATTTCATGAATAATCTCTGCCGTAGCCATTGTCCAGTTATCAAAATCCTTGGACGACCATTTCAACAGGATATTAAGATCTCTGTCCACCGGATCACTGGAGGTTTTAATAGCAACCGTATGACCGTCGCTTTTAAGATCATTAAGCAGTCTTCCTGAATTCACATAAGCTGTACCGTTAGATTCAGTGATTTTCTCAGAAGAGAAACTTTCCTCACCAATACCTATGGCCATTCTTACATCCAGATTTTCGACACTTTTAATAAGAGATTTTATGGCTAGAAAACGCCAGAAAACGTCATCAATTTTGCACTTGAACTGAAACTCATCTCCTCTGTAGATTTCCCATGTGTGAGGAGCGCTTCCCCATTTTTCGAGAAGATGTTTAAGTCTGGTAATCCAAACTTCAGTGTCCGCATGCTGTGAATTTATAATATCACCGGTAATGACCGCTATCATACTGCAAATATAAGCATAATTACTTATATATAAAAAATATAAGCAGAAACACTTATAGATATTCATTATTAGCGAATCAGCTTATATCAATGATGCAGTAAACATAAGGCTTTTAAGACTTTATATAAAGCTACAAAATTACAGAAATGCAAAAAAAATGTTCGATCTTTTGTTATGTTGCCTACTTTAACTCTACTTTTTTATACTTTTTTTGATAGTAAGAAGCTATTCCTGCTATCCGCTCATACTCCTCGCTCCTTCCTGTTCCAGCTCCTTAACCCTCCAACTCTCCCACTTACGCTCCGGGGTAACCGCTGCTATCAGGGCTAAACAGTCATTGCAAACAAAGCGAAGCAATCTCCTGAATTATTTCTATACCATATAAAAATAACGAGGCTGTCTAAAAAGTCCAAAAAAATATCCCCGTTACTTAAAAAGTTTCGGGGATTTTTTTGTTGTTTGTCCTTTAAGATTTATCTTTAAGGTGCACCCAAACAAACATTGATATGAAAGTACGGTTTAAATCTTTACCCACCAATACTCCCAGCTTATTTCCTGAAGATATTTTTGATAAGATAGGTGCTAATGATCCGGTACGTCTTATCAATGAATTAGTGGATAACTTGAATATCGATCATATTATAAGTGAATATAAAGGCGGTGGAACGACAAGTTTTCACCCCCGGATGATGATCAAAGTTTTATTCTATGCCTATTTCAACAATATTTATTCATGCCGTAAAATAGAAAAGGCACTTGGAGAAAATATTCATTTCATGTGGCTTTCCGGCAACAGTAAGCCTGATTACAGAACCATCAATTACTTTAGGAGCAAACGGCTTAAAAACCATATTCACCGTCTTTTTGCAGATGTTACCGTTGTTTTGCAGAATTTAGGTTACGTAAGTTTAAATGTTCAATATATAGATGGTACAAAAATAGAATCATCTGCCAACCGATACAGCTTTGTATGGAAAAAATCTGTAGAAAAGAATAAATTAAAACTGGAAGCTCAAATTCATTCCGTACTTGAAGATATTGAATCCCAAATCAAAGAAGAGCGTTATGAATCCCATGAAAAGACCCTTCCAAAATCTATTGACAGCAGAGAGCTTCAGGATAAAATAGCAGAACTTAATCACTCTGTGGCACAGGACAATAAAACCGGTAAGAAGCTCATTAAAAAGCTTCAGCATCAGGACCTGCCCAGATTACAGAAGTATGAAGATCAATTAAAAATACTCTCAGGCCGCAACAGTTATAGTAAGACAGATCCCGACGCCTGCTTCATGCGGCTCAAAGACGACCATATGAAAAATGGGCAGCTTAAGCCAGCCTATAATGCACAGATCAGTACTGAAAACCAGTTTATCACCCATTACAGCATTCATCAGACTCCTGGAGATACCACTACATTGAAGGATCATCTTAACAGCTTTGAAAATCAGTATCACAAACAAAGTAAAGAGGTAGTAGCAGATGCCGGATATGGAAGTGAAGAGAATTACGAAATGATGGCAGAAAAAGCTATAGAGGGCTATGTAAAATATAATAATTTTCATAAAGAACAGAAGCGCAGTGAGAAGAACAATGCGTTTGCTGTACAGAACTTATATTATAATGAGGAAAATAACTTCTATGTATGTCCCTGCGGACAGCAAATGAACTTTATCGGTAAAGGCAAAAGAATCAGCAGTAACGGATATGAATCTCAGGTACATTATTATCAGGCTTTCAGATGTCAGGGTTGTCCTCTTAGAGAAAGCTGCCATCAAAGCCAGGATAATCGATTAATCGAAGTGAATTATAATCTGAACCATCACAGAATGAAAGCCAGACAAAGGCTGATATCTGAAAAAGGGCATTACCACAGAAGTAAACGGCCTATAGAAGTAGAAGCTGTATTCGGGCAATTAAAAAGCAATAATAAATTTTCAAGATTTACTCTAAAAGGACTTGAAAAAGTAAATATTGAATTTGGATTAATGGCATTGGCACATAATCTTAGAAAATTAGTGAAAAACAGAAAACTTAACCGTAAAAATTGGCTAAATACACTTAAATGCAAACAACATATGCATCTTTTCCATAAGTATATGAAAATCCAAAAGTATAAAATTGCTGCATAACTATACGCAGTCTCAAAACAAAAAAAAAGAGGCTGACCTTTTTGGACAGCCTCTTTGGCTGATAGTATTTAAATCTGATTTTATTTACTTTTTAATAAACTGATGCGCTTTCTCATCAAGCTTTAAGAAATATATTCCTGCAGGAATTCCCATCACCGGAATACTTTTCTTATATCTGAAAGGATCCTTCTCCGCATAAATTACTTTCCCGGAAAGATCTATAATCTGAGCTGTTTTTACATTGGTAACTTCTCCGTTCACATATAGATTATCGTAAACAGGATTCGGATAGATGGTAAACTCATTATTAACAGTAATCAATTCCGCTGTAGACAAAGCACCACCCAGATCCTGACAGTAATTGGACGGGTAAGAATCCCATTCACTGATAGTAAATGTATCGTTAGGCTGATTGATCGTATTCTTTCTATATAAAGATACATTCCCATTGTTGTTCGTTGTATATTTTACTCCGATAGCATCTACTGTCACCGTTTTATTATAAGCTAACTCAACATAGTTTCCACCTGCAAACATCATAGGATCAGAAGCTGTTACAAATCTTGCCTGGCCAGCGGTATAACATGACAGAGTACCTTTTGGATTCAGAATAACAAAAGTTTCGTTATTCCCTACTTTACCTTCCAGTTCATAAGTATCTCCACTGTAAATAGCTCCTGAAGAATTATTTTTAAACTGAATATTAATCCTGTAATTATTTAAATTAACTTCATGTCCCGTTTTATTAACGATTTCCAGAGCATTATTCTTAATAAATTCAGTATTCGTTCCCGATATATATTTTGTAATCATAAGATCCTGAGCATATGAATCCGAAGCAATCGTTGAAGCTGTCAATGTATTGCTGAATGGAGATTCCAGATATGCTTTATCAAAAGCTTTCACTGTAAAGGTATAAGTAGTTGAAGGATTCAGATGATCTATACTTATGGAAGTCCCTTTTGTAACAGCAACAGGCGTCGTTGATCCATTCATATAAACCCTGTACCCTAAAACATCAGTATCCGGAGAAGCTGTCCAGTTCAGATTGACAAAATAAGCATTCTGCTGGGTTGAGACCAGTGATCCCGGAGCTGCAGGAGCTATATTATCAGGCGTTTCGGACCAGATCATATCAATCCACTCGGGATGATCTATAAATGGATTTCTGTTTTTCTGTATCGTATAGATGGTATTGTTCCGGTCAATTTCTCTTTGGGAAACAGGATCTGCGGCACTCCATTGTTTCAGCATAGCAATATAGGCAAGATCAACCGCTCTTTCTTCCGTTCCATCCAATGGACATTGATCGGTAACCGGAGTAAGATTAGCAGAAGTAGTATAAGCCGTATTGAATGAGCCCAATTTTCCTTCATATCGAACTGCAAAATACAACAAGCTCCTGGCAATATCCCCTTTGAATTCATTAATAGGTTCATACACTCTTCCCGTATAAGGGTAGTTTGGAATGGCTGCATTGGATATTCTCGAAGTATTGGAAAAAATATGATGGTTGGTATTATTTCCTATCCCATAAGGATAATTGCTTCTTCGCTGATTGATATAGCCATCCACAGGAATAATAAAGTTCAGATCCGAATACATAGGATAATCACTGATGGACGAGCTTGTACTGAACGTACTTTGTGGCATCATATGCTCTCGGTTGTATCCCTGACCTTCCGCACCAACTCCCGCCACCATCTGGTCTACAGTATATTCATAGGAATCAGGCCCAGAAGGAATTTCAGAATAGATATCTAGTAAATATTGAGTATTGGAAGCATCATGATCATAATATTTATCCAGATCAGTCTGTCCATATAATACCTTAAGATCGTCATAATGCCAGTTGACCATCTTTTCGGAAATAATATCGTGAAGTTTTGATTTCAGAGCATACCCTGTCAATCCTGCTGTTCCATCGTAATATCCGGCAGGAGCCTGCGCAGAAATATAAGAGGAAATTAAAATGATAGGAAGTAGAATTTTTTTCATACTTTAAAAATTGGGGAACTAAAATAGTGAAATAAAAAACGGAAAAGACTGAATATTTTATTAAGAAAGTATTAATTCTCAAAATATAAAAATTTGAAAATTAAAGGGATTACCCTTTAGATATTACGATTGAAATAATTTATTTTAGCATTCCATCAATTTGGTTATCTTTGGGAACTAACTATTATTATATGAATACAGAGACTATTGACAACATCAAAATGATAGCGGAAACCGCTAGAGAATTCGCAGAAAAGAACATCAGACCGAATATTATGGAATGGGATGAAAGCCAAACGTTTCCAAAAGACTTATTCCACCAATTGGGTGAGATGGGTTTTATGGGAATTGTAGTTCCTGAACAATATGGAGGTTCTGGCTTAGGGTATCATGAGTATGTTACTATTCTGGACGAAATTTCTCAGGTTGACCCATCTATTGGTCTTTCTGTAGCAGCACACAACTCACTTTGCACCAATCATATTTATGAATTTGGAAATGAAGAACAAAGACACAAATGGCTTCCTCAGCTGGCTTCCGGAAAAGTAATCGGAGCTTGGGGACTTACAGAGCACAACACAGGTTCTGATTCAGGAGGTATGTCTACTACAGCTGTAAAAGATGGTGATGAATGGATCATCAACGGAGCTAAAAATTTCATTACTCACGCTATTTCAGGAGATATTTCCGTAGTAATGACAAGAACAGGAGAAATAGGGGCTAAAAATAACTCTACAGCTTTTGTTTTAGAAAAAGGAATGCCTGGTTTTACTTCTGGAAAAAAAGAAAATAAACTGGGAATGCGTGCTTCTGAAACAGCAGAATTAATTTTTGATAACGTACGTGTACCGGATTCTCACCGTTTAGGAGAGGTAGGCGAAGGTTTCAAACAAGCTATGAAAGTTTTGGACGGTGGTAGAATCTCTATTGCTGCATTAAGTTTAGGTACTGCAAGAGGAGCTTACAAAGCTGCTTTGAAGTATGCAAAAGAAAGACATCAGTTCGGAAAACCTATTGCAGATTTCCAGGCAATCAACTTCATGTTGGCAGATATGGCTACAGAAATTGATGCTGCTGAACTTCTTATCCAAAGAGCTTCTACGCTTAAAAATGCAAAACAAAAAATGACAAAAGAAGGAGCTATGGCTAAACTATACGCTTCTGAAGCTTGTGTAAGAATCTCAAACAATGCGGTTCAGATCTTCGGAGGATACGGATATACAAAGGACTTCCCTGCTGAAAAGTTCTATAGAGACTCTAAGCTTTGTACGATTGGAGAAGGAACTTCTGAGATCCAGAGACTGGTAATCGGAAGAGATATCACGAAATAACATTTTAAAATCCCAATACAAATGATTAAACAGGCACTTTTAGGTGAATTTCTGCATGAAGCTGAAAACACCAGAAAAATTTTACAGGCAATACCCGACAGCGCACTGGATTGGAAACCGTCCGAAAAAAACTGGACAACCGGTCAGCTCGCCTCTCACATTGCTGAAGTATACAATTGGTACGAATCCACTTTCAATAAGGATGTTTTTGATATGGGTACGTACAAGTATGACAAAGGAGATATTTCCAAAGCGGAGAATATCCTTGCAAAATTTGAAGAAAATGTTGCCAACGCACAGAAAGTTCTTGAAAACTCGGATGAAAACACTTATTTCAATGAGTGGAAAATGGAAATGGACGGAAATGTACTTTTCCCTCCTATGCCAAAAGTTCAGGTGGTAAGAGCATTTCTTTATAATCATTTGTACCATCACAGAGGTGAGTTGGTGGTTTACCTAAGATCAACCGGAAATAAAGTTCCCGGACTTTATGGTCCTACTGCTGATGATAAAATGTAATTAAAGATTGCATACATTCAATATAGTAAGCTGTTTCATTTTGAAACAGCTTTTTTTATTAACAGAATGAGTGGAGCAGTAATATTTAGCAAAATTTATTTCACTAATATTATTCATACATAATTACATAATCAATAAATCACATTGCCTCTTTTTGATAAATTAATAAATAAAATACTTATTTTTTATTTTTTTTAAATTAAAATTCATTTCATCACTTTCACTTTTCTTTTATTAATAAGCTTTTTCAATTATATTCAATGCATCGCATAATACATTAAGGCCAGAGTCCAAAATTCCCTTAAAAAATTTTGTTTTTCGTAACATATTTTTTATTAGATTTGGAATTCCACAATCAAATTTAATATTTAATATGAAAAAACAATTAACGCTGATTGGAATGCTCCTTATTTCGGGTATTTCTTTCGCACAGACTGACCGTCTTTGGTCTGAAGGTTCAAAAAGAACTTCATCAGAGATCTTTGAAAACAAAACCAGCATCAGCAATCCTAAGGTATACAACCTGGATATCAACGGATTGAAAAACATTCTGGCAAAAGCTCCCAAAAGACTGGCTGCAGGCGAAAAATCAGAACTCATCATCTCTTTTCCGAATTCTGAAGGCAGAATGGAAAATTTTAAAGTGAGGGAGAATTCCAATTTTGCCCCTGAGTTGGCAGCAAAATATCCGGATATCAAATCCTATGTAGGACAAGGTCTGGATGATCCTAATTCCACAGTCTATTTCAGTGTTTCTCCACTAGGACTGTCATCCATGGAAATTTATGGTGATAAATCGGCTGTTTTCATTGAGCCTTACACCAAAGATCTTTCTTCGTATGTAGTGTACAGAAAATCTGACAAAAAAGATGATCTTAACAAATTTGAATGTACCGTAGTAGATGCTGCACAGAAAGGAGTTTCCAATTCCGCTCTTGCAGCAAGACCTAACGCTGATGATGCTAAACTGAGAACATTCAGACTGGCATTATCCTGCACAGGAGAATACACTACTTATTTCGGAGGTACAAAAGCTCAGGCTTTAGCAGCAATGAATACCACAATGACCCGTGTAAACGGTGTTTTTGAAAAAGATTTCGCTGCAAGAATGGTTCTGATCGCTAACAACGACGCGGTTATTTACACCAATGCTTCTACAGACCCTTATTCTGCAGCTTCAGGAATGAGCAGCTGGAATTCTCAGCTACAAAGCACTTTAACCTCTGTAATTGGTGAAGCCAACTATGACATCGGACACTTGTTCGGAGCTTCAGGAGGTGGAGGAAATGCAGGATGTATCGGCTGTATCTGTACAAACGGATCTAAAGGAAGTGGTTATACTTCTCCGGCAGATGCCATTCCTTCAGGAGATAATTTCGATATCGACTATGTAGCTCATGAAATGGGACATCAGTTCGGTGGAAACCACACTTTTTCTCATGGAAATGAAGGTACAGGTGTAAACGTGGAACCAGGATCAGGATCGACCATCATGGGATATGCAGGAATCACCAGCCAGGATATCCAACCGCATTCTGATGCATTTTTCCATGCGGTAAGTATTCAGCAGATTACCAATAATATTAAAGCTAAAACCTGCTCCGTTAATACCAATACAGGAAATTCCATTCCTACAGCTAGTGCAGGTTCAGATTACACCATTCCAAAAGGAACACCATTCGTACTGACAGGTACAGGAACGGATGCTGACGGTGATTCTTTAACCTACATCTGGGAACAAATGGACAGTGCTTCTTCTTCTCAGACGGGAGCAAGCTCTGCAGCAAGCGCTACAAAAGCTTCTGGACCTAATTTCAGATCATGGACTCCTACCACTGCACCTGTAAGATATTTCCCAAGAATGGCTTCGGTTTTAACGGGGGCAACTACTACAGCTGGTTCTGAAATCACAGTAGAAGCTCTTTCTTCAGTAGCCAGAACATTAAATTTCAGATTTACCGTTCGTGATAACAAAGCCGGAGGTTCCGGAAATAATTCTGACGATGCAGTAATCACCGTGAATTCAACAGCAGGACCATTCCTGGTAACTTCACAAAACTCCGCAACAACTTATGCCGGAGGAAGTTCTCAAACCATTACATGGGATGTAGCAGGAACTACTGCAAATAATGTGAATACAGCCAATGTAGATATTCTTTGGTCTACAGACAGCGGAAATACATGGACAACTCTATTGGCAGCAACTCCTAATGATGGTTCACAAGCGGTAACGATTCCTAATGCTACGACAACAACGGGAAGAATTATGGTAAAGGGATCAAACCACATTTTCTTTGATGTCAACAATGCCAACATCTCTGTTAATGCAGGATCAGGAACTCCTGACACGGTTGCTCCTACAGCTCCTACCCTTGCTGCTTCAGGAACTACAGCTACAACCACTAACCTTTCATGGTCTGGAGCTACAGATAATGTTGGAGTTACCGGATATGACGTATATCAGGGTGCTTCATTAATTGGTTCTACAGCGTCTACTACATATACTGTAACAGGACTTTCACCAGCAACTACGTATTCTTTCTCTGTGAAAGCAAAAGATGCAGCTGGAAATGCTTCTGTATCCAGTAATACAGTAAGTGTGACAACTCTTTCTGGAGGAACTGTTACTTATTGTTCTTCTTCGGCCTCAAATACAGCAGATGAAAGAATCGGAAATGTAACCTTCGGATCTATTAATAATACGTCTACAGGAACTGCAGGATATGAAAACTTCACTTCAGTTTCTACCAATGTTACAAGAGGAAGTGCTTACACCATTTCCATTACTCCGGTTTGGACTTCTACAAAATACAGCGAAGCTTATGCAGTTTATATTGATTACAACGGAGACGGAGACTTTACAGACAGCGGAGAACTGGCATGGACAAAAGCAGGGTCTACAACAAGTCCGGTTACAGGATCTATTACAATCCCGGCTACTGCTACTGTTGGATCTACAAGAATGAGAGTAATGATGAAGTATAGTTCAATTCCTACTTCTTCATGTGAAGCCTTCACTTATGGACAGGTAGAAGATTATACGCTTAATATTGTTTCTTCCGGAAAAGGAGATCTTCATAGTACGAAAGATCTGATCACCGATGTGAAGCTTTATCCAAACCCTGCAAGAGATATACTTTATATTTCCAATACAACTTCTGAAGATTACAAAATCTTCGATATGGGTGGAAAACTAATCGACTCAGGAAAACTACAAAGAGGATCCGTGAACGTAAGCAACCTTATCAAAGGTGCTTATATGATTCAGATTGGAGAATCTTCTAAGAGATTTGTTAAAAACTAATCCCTTTACAATTAAACGATGTGAAAAAACTGCTCCTTATGGAGCAGTTTTATTTTTTTCCAATGTAAAATATCATCACAATAAACAATTACAAATGAAATTAATCACATAAAAACATTTTATTTAAACAAAATAACTATAATTTGAGTTTTTTAATTTAAATTTATCGCATAACAATATTTTATTGTGCCGTTTACCCAGATTGTATTTAAGGGAGCTCCAAAGCCGTTTTTGACGTCTCATGCAGCTGCTGCTTCTGACTCTATTTTGGCGTAAATTGATATTTCTACACTTTACTGTCAGAAAAGTGTATTATTAAAACAAATTCCAGTCTCAAAAATTTCTCTTACTGAACAGAAAATCATTACTCATCCTCATTTCAGTAATTCATTTAAGATCTTTGTAAATAATATGATGTTTCAAAAAGGTAATTCCCTCTAATACCTCAATATTTTAAGATAATTTAAAATTTTTTATATGAAACATTTATTTAAGTACATCTTTTTTTTAGCCATCACTTCTTTCTCGGTTGCCTGTAGCTCTGACGATGATGAAGTAATAGACATCAATCCGGATGTGACCACTGTATTCTACAAAAACGCAGATGAATTGGCAGTAACCTATGACCCCAGTAATTCGGTAAGTCAAGCCATAAAAAATCAGGCTTACGACTTGTATAAAAGAGGCAAATGGAGTGAATTGGAATCTCTTTTTAAGGCCAATAATTTAAATGGCGGATGGCCGCCTGCTAACGGAGGCTACAATATTGTTGATGATGTTCCTTTACAGGTTGGACAGAAATTTGACAGATACAGCGGAGCG
Source organism: Chryseobacterium sp. KCF3-3 (assembly GCF_045865955.1). NCBI lineage: Bacteria > Pseudomonadati > Bacteroidota > Flavobacteriia > Flavobacteriales > Weeksellaceae > Chryseobacterium > Chryseobacterium sp. KCF3-3. The sequence continues at coordinate 4,514,182 of NZ_AP035792.1, read as the reverse complement.
GTTGGCAACTATACCGGCACGGGAGTTCCTACATTAGGAGGAAGTTTTACAAGTCCTATTATCAATGGTTACACTTATACTTTTACTCAAAGAGCTTTAAACCAACCTGAAGACAAGTACGATTTTTACTATGAAATTGATGTTTTGAATAGCTCTATGCAGTTTAAAACCCAAACCGCAGACATTATTCCATGGTTCAGTCAGGCGGGAAAAGGAAAACAAACCATGTGGAAAATCCCTATCGACATCAACACGGGTTATCAGAAAACATGGAATAAGCTGGCTGAAGAAGGTTATATAAAAGTTACCATTAAGAAAAGTCCCAGCGGAAAATACCCTAACTTAGTAGGCACAGTTATTCAGCCATAAATCAATCCAGATGTATTCAATATCAGAAAAAATAAGCATAACCGAAAAAGTTTTTGTTGAAAAAAGCACCTTCATCAACGATGAAACTCTCCCTTCAGCAATAACCACTTTCACCTGCTGCCATTGCGGAAACAAAAATACTATTGCAATAACACCTTATGAATCAGGATTTCCTATTCTACAACTGTACCATGATGATAAAGTATTATCCAAAGATGAATTGTTAAAGCACAAAATTGCCAATGGAACCTCTCAAAGAATGTTGCATTTCGGAGAATTAACAGTTAATGATTTACCTACTTTATATTTTGGTACCGATTGCACTTCCTGTCATTCAAAATATATAGGCGTTTTCAGCTATGGGGAAAAGCAGCCAGGATTGATGATATTGACCATCTCCGGAATCTGGAAATATGAGTAATTGAAATCCTATCTATATCCTATTAAAAGTCCACAAGTTTCAGATTGTGGACTTTTTTCTTACTTTAGCGAAGAAATTAATAACATTATCAATAACCAGGAAAACACGTTAATTCATGAAAAAGATTACTTTACTTCTTTTCATGCTGTTCTTTGAGTCAGCATATTCACAAAAAACACTTGCCCAATATCCTGATGGCCAGTTTCCTTACCAAGGAGGTTCCCTCCAGTTGTTCTCAGATATGCAGGACTATTTCCTGAAAAGCGGCTCAAAACCATGTGATCAAAATGAGATGTATTTTGTAAGCCTAAAGATTGATGAGAATGGTAAACCTGCTTTAATAAAGAAAAAGAGTGATGACCCTATTATAGAAAAGAACAAATGTGCTTTTACTCTTGCTGTCAAATCTTTAGGGAGCTTAAAAAACTGGCAGCCTGCAGAGCAAAACGGAAAGAAAGTTGCCGCTTATTTCGATTTTCTATTTCAACCCAAGGATTTTTTTGAAAATTACAAACCCGATTATGATATTGAAAAATCATATCAGTCCGCTGCCATGCCCGGTGGAATAAAAGCATTTAGAAAAGAGGTTCTTGAAAGCTTAAGTAATTATTTGGATTGGGAAACTTACAACCCAAAAGGAATATTTCTTATATCCTTTGCAATAGATGAAAATGGAGAGATCACCAATGTGGATATTGAACCCAAAGTAGAAAACAATAAAATTCTTCTTGAGGATGTAAAATTTGCTCTGAAAAAAATAAAAGGAAAGTGGAGTCCTGCAAAAACGAATGGAACACCAGTAAAATCATGGTTTAGAATGTCTATTAACTTTAGTTCGCGGGAGTAAAATAAAAACATTAGACAGCCTGCGCTTTTGGGTCTCATATTTTACTCGTGTACATTTCACATTTTACAAATCCTTTTCTATCTTTGTGGGAAATAAAAAAATTCATGGATAAAATTGATAGTCTGAACCAAGTAGCAGAATTCCATACTACTTTCAAAGCCCCTATTTTAGATACCCCACAAATTCCTTCTCCGGAAAGATGCAATTTGAGAGTAGAACTTTTACAGGAAGAATTAAACGAACTGAAGCAGGCGATTGCTGACAATAATATTGTAGAAATTGCTGATGCATTGTGTGATCTTCAGTATGTTTTGAGTGGTGCGGTACTGGAATTCGGACTTGGCAACAAATTTGTAGAGCTATTCAACGAAGTTCAGCGCTCCAATATGTCGAAGGCATGTGATAATGAAGAACAGGCAAAAGAAACTGTTGAATTTTACAAAGAGAAGGAAGTAGAATCTTTTTATGAAAAGTCTGGAGAAAAATTCAATGTTTACAGACAGGCAGATCATAAAGTATTGAAAAACAAATACTACTCTCCTGCTGATTTAAAATCAATTATCGAAAAATAAAATATGAAAAAATTTATTACCAATATTGTTGCCCTTTCAAGTCTGTTCTTAGCAGCACAACAATTTAGCGCTCAAAAAGTAGTGGTAAACCGTGAAGTTGAAACTACGAAAGATGGCAAAATGCTTTTGGGAAACCAGTTGAAAGAGCAGTTTTTAAAAGCTCCTTATGCAGATTGGTATGTAAAAGAACATGATGAATATGCTCTTGACCAAAAAGCAGTCAGTGAATTAAAAAAAGAGAAAATCGGGACTTATGATATTATTGTTTTCATGGGAACCTGGTGTGAAGACAGCCACAGAGATTTTCCTAGACTGATGAAAATATTGGAAGCCGTAGGTTATCCGGAAAATAAATTGAATATTATTGCTGTTAACCGTAAGAAAGAATCTCCTACCGGAGACGAAAGCCTTTACAATCTTCAGAAAGTTCCTACCATTATCCTGAAAAGATATGGAAAAGAAGTAGGTAGAATTATAGAAATGCCTACCACAGGATATATTGAAAGGGATTTGGTTCAAATTCTTAAAAAGAACGATTCATCTGTCATCAAAGAAATTTTTAAATAGATTTTGAGAAATTATAGAACAATATTATCCTTTGTAGCCGGTGCCGGTGCGATGGTGCTGCTATTTTTTGGTCTGAAATCCTGCCTGAACCTTGGAAATAAAACTGAAAAATCGGATTATTATATCCTGACCAATCAGATTTCCAAGATGAATAAGATGGTGGTTTTGGAGCAGAATACTTCCAGTATGCAGAAAACCAAAATGGGTTATGAAGTTTTTGGAAAAGAAATTTCCAGCAACAGCATTATTACTTACACCAAGACTAATGCGCAGGTTTCTTACGATCTTAACAAAATGAAGATCGAAGTAGATTCCATCAATAAGAAGCTTATTATTACAGAGCTTCCTGATGCTGAGATCAGAATAACTCCAAGTGTTGAAATTCAATCTCTGGATGATTCTTTTATTAACAGGATCTCGGAAAAAGACATTAAAAATGTTACAACTAAAGCCAAAGAAACGGCAGAAAAATCAATCGATCAGAATCAATTAAGAACTGAAGGCCGTAAGCAGTTGATGGAAAATCTGAATAATGTTTTTGTTCTGGCGAAGGCTTTGAATTATGAAATAGAGGATAAAACCGGAAAGATTGGTATTCTGGGACTTTAGGAAAAATATTTCTGTTTGGCAAACCCTTTGAATGATACTATCCATATTGTTGACATTTAAAAATCAAAGTCATGGATAAAAAAGGAAAAACCAATAAGAAAGAATCTGCCAATACCGCAGAAACCCAAAAGCAAAATCAGGATTTCCAGAATATTCCTGCAGCATCCAAAAACACCAATCCACCTGATATTGATAAAGAAGATATTCAGAAGTCTTCTAAAAATAAGACAGGAAAAACGGATAATACAAAGGAATAAAAGAGCTGTTAAGGCTTATTGATCACTAAAAAACGAAAAGTTCCGTCTCATATGAGGCGGAACTTCTCTTTCTAACTATCTAACTGAACTTTTGTTTCTATACAATGGTAGATTTTCCGATCTTGATATTTTCAAAATTATAATAAGACTTTTCGGAATATCTGATATGGTCAGCAATAAAGCTTCCCACTTCACTTGTTGAATAATATTGCTTGGTGTTAAGATCAACTGTAACATACTTATTTTCAATAGCATGTTCTACTGATTGCCTTAGTTTGTCTGCTGCAATCTTTAAATTAAGATGATCCAGCATCATCGCTACGCTTAAAATAGAAGCAATAGGATTAGCAATTCCTTTTCCTTTTGCCTGTGGATAAGACCCATGAATAGGCTCAAATAAAGCATTCTTCTCTCCTACTGAAGCTGATGGCAGCAATCCGATAGAACCTCCGATCACACTTGCTTCATCCGAAATAATATCACCAAACATATTTTCCGTTAGAATAACATCAAAATGCTTAGGATTAAGAATCAGCTGCATGGCTGCATTGTCTACAAACATATAATCAAGCTGTACATCAGGATATTCAGGAGCAATTTCCTGACAAGTTTTTCTCCATAATCTTGAAGTATCCAGAACATTGGCTTTATCAATAAGGGTAAGTTTTTTCTTTCTTTTCTGAGCTTCCTGGAATGCCATATGCGCAATCGGAATAATATCTTCACGACTGTATTTGCAGACATCATAAGCATAAGCTCCTTCCGGATCTGTAAATTTTTCACCGAAATAGATTCCGCTTACCAATTCTCTGAAAATCTGAATATCTGCTCCTTCAATAATTTCTCTTTTCAAAGGACTTTTATCAATCAGAGATGCGTACGTTTTCAAAGGGCGGATATTAGCAAACAGTCCCAATTCTTTACGGAGCTTCAATAATCCCTGCTCCGGTCTTACTTTCGCTTCCGGATCATTATCAAAAACCGGATCACCAATAGCTCCAAAAAGCACAGCATCAGATTCTTTACAGATTTTTAAGGTTTCTTCAGGCAAAGGATTTCCTGTTTTAAAAATAGCTTCTGCACCGATTAATCCATAGTCAAAATGGAATTTACATTGAAATGCTTCAGCAATAGCATCCAATATTTTGATGCTTTCACTGATGATTTCCGGGCCAATCCCATCTCCGGGAAGAACCGCAATTTTAAAATAATTGTCGCTCATTTGCTTTTTGTGTTTTTAATTCAAATTCTGTGATTGTCTGCTTTCTGCTTATTAAAAAATCAATATCGTCATAACCGTTTAGCAGGCATATTTTCTTGTAAGAATCAATTTCAAAGGTTTCTGTGGTATCTTTAAAGCTGATGGACTGTAATTCCACATCAATAGCGATTTCATTATCAGGATTTTCATTGATTCCTTCTAAAATTTCTTTTAAAAATTCTTCCGAAACTTTTACAGGAAGAAGTCCGTTATTCAGAGCGTTTCCTTTGAAGATATCAGCAAAATAACTGGAAATAATTACTTTAAAACCATAATCTGTCAAAGACCAGGCTGCGTGTTCACGGCTGCTTCCACAACCGAAGTTATTTCCTGCCACCAGAATTTCACCTTCGAATTTAGGATTGTTTAAAACGAAGTCCGGATTCGGTTCTCCGGTATGAATATTAAACCTCCAGTCTCTGAACAGATTTTCTCCGAAGCCTTTTCTGTCTATACTTTTCAGGAATCTAGCCGGAATAATCTGGTCTGTATCTATATTTTCTGCCGGCAATGGAACTGCGCGGGATTTTAAAACAACTAATTTTTGCATTTATTCTATATTGTTTAGACTTAGAACCACAAAAGGCACAAAAGTTTTCTTTTTTACTTTTCAATTTACTTAACTGAAGTTCACATAAGAATGAAAATCAAAGATTTTCAAAAAGCTTAAGTTTTCTTTTTCTACAAGCAAATGGAATCTTCTTCTTACTTAAGTGTTATCATCTTTTGTGTCTTTGTGGTTAAATTCTTTTTAGTTTACACTTTCAAAAGCTGAAATTTTACCTTCTATTGCTGCTTTTGCTGCGGTAAGCGGACTGGCAAGAATTGTTCTTGAACCTTGTCCCTGTCTGCCTTCAAAGTTTCTGTTGGAGGTGGAAACACAATATTCTCCTTCAGGTATTTTATCATCATTCATCGCCAGACATGCTGAACATCCCGGCTGACGGATCTGAAATCCTGCATCACTGAATATTTTATCCAAACCTTCCTCATAAATCTGCTTCACCACTTGTTGAGATCCGGGAACAATCAGTGCTTTTACAGCCTCAGACTTGCTTTTCCCTTTGATATACTGAGCGGCAGAGCGGAAATCTTCTATCCTTGCATTGGTACAGCTTCCTATGAAAACATAATTAACCTTGATACTGTTAACTGCCTGTCCGGCTTCCAGTCCCATATATTTTAATGCCTTCTCTTCAGATTCATTTTGCGGTGCCGGAATCACTTCACGGATTGAAATCCCCATTCCCGGATTGGTACCATATGTAATCATTGGGTAAATATCTGAAGCATCAAAGCTGAGTTCTTCATCAAAAACAGCTCCTTCGTCTGTTTTCAACGTTTTCCAATACCCTACTTTTTCATGCCATTCTTCTCCTTCCGGAGCAAATTTTCGTCCCTGTACATATTCAAAAGTGGTTTCATCAGGAGCAATCATGCCTCCTCTGGCTCCCATTTCAATGCTCATATTGCAGACTGTCATTCTCCCTTCCATGGACATTTCTTCAAATACATTCCCCGCATACTCACAGAAATATCCTGTTCCTCCGTCTGTTCCTAATTTTGAAATGATATAAAGAATCACATCTTTAGGCTGAACATTTTCATTCAATTTACCATTGACTGTAATCCTCATTGATTTTGGTTTGTTCAGCAACAAGCATTGACTGGCAAATACCTGAGCCACCTGACTGGTTCCAATCCCAAAAGCAATAGATCCAAATGCACCATGCGTAGAGGTATGGCTGTCACCACACACAATACTCATTCCCGGCTGGGTAATTCCCAATTCCGGAGCGATGATGTGAACAATTCCCTGATATTGGTGTCCTAATCCGAAAAGTTCAATATTGTTTTTCTTACAGTTTTCCGTAAGCTGCTCTACCTGATTTCTTGAAAGTTCATCTTTAATAGGCTGCTCCTGATGTAAAGTAGGTACGTTGTGATCTGCAGTAGCTACAATCTGTTCCGGCCTGAATATTTCCAGATTTCTGGATTCAAGTTCCGCAAAAGCCTGAGGGCTGGTTACCTCATGAATAAGATGTTTGTCTATATAAATGATCTGAGGTCCGTCAGGAATGGTTTCTACCACGTGAGCGTCCCAAACTTTATCAAAAAGTGTCTTTTTACTGTTGTTCATTGTTTACTTTATCTTGATTTAAATCAAACCTATCCTATTTTTCTACTGAAAGAATCCATCATCAGGCTCAGATCATCATTTCCTATTTCTTTTTTAAGGTCAGCGATTTTCAAAAATTCCTGATACAAATAATCAAGTTCATTTTTGGTCACCTCAAAGCCAATATGTTTGAAACGGTAGGCCAATGCTGAACGTCCGCTTCTGGCTGTAAGAATAATGGAAGAGGCATTCACACCTACTTCGGCAGGATCAATGATTTCATACGTTTCTCTGTTTTTAATCACACCGTCCTGATGAATTCCTGAACTGTGAGCAAAGGCATTAGCTCCTACGATAGCTTTGTTTGGCTGTACAGACATTCCCATCAGGTCAGACACCATCACACTCATTTCATTTAACATTCTGGAATTCACATCCGTATGCAGATTCAAGTCTTTATGCTGTTTTAAAATCATGACGACTTCTTCCAATGCTGTATTTCCTGCTCTTTCTCCCAATCCGTTGATCGTACATTCAATCTGACGTGCCCCGTTAATTGCTCCGGCAATAGAATTGGCAGTTGCCAGTCCCAAATCATTGTGACAATGGCATGAAAGCACTGCTTTTTCAATTCCTTTTACGTTTTCTCTCAGATATTTTATTTTCTGACCATACTCTTCCGGTAAGCAATATCCCGTGGTATCAGGAATATTAAGAACAGTGGCTCCTGCTTTGATCACCGCTTCACAAACTCTTGCCAGATACTCATTATCTGTTCTTCCGGCATCTTCTGCATAAAATTCAACGTCCTCCACATATGTTTTCGCATATCTTACTGCATCAGCGGCTCTTTCAATAATATCTTCTCTTGTGGAGTTGAATTTGTATTTAATATGAGAATCAGAAGTTCCGATTCCTGTATGGATTCTTGGTTTCTTTGCCAACTTCAGCGCTTCTGCAGCTACATCAATATCTTTTTTGTTCGCTCTTGTGAGTCCGCAAACCTTCGCATTTTTTACCAGCTTTGAAATTTCTGAAACCGATTCAAAATCTCCGGGGCTGGAAATTGGGAATCCTGCCTCGATAATATCAATCCCTAATTCATCAAGCCTTTCAGCAATAATCAGTTTTTGTTCCGTATTCAGTTTGCATCCCGGAACCTGTTCCCCATCTCTCAGTGTCGTATCAAAAATTTCGATTTTTTCGGAATTCATAAGTGAAGTTTTTTACTTAATTTTGGCTCAAAACTACAGCTTGCGATATTTTTTTATTTTCACTTTTTCTGAAAATTACAATATTCAACAGCTCGAAAAACAATTGTATTTATTTATTAATCAATAATTTAATTCCCCCAAATTTACAATGGCAGAATTGCAGAAAGATTTTTTGTTTGTACTGGTAAAGTCATTGACCACCTCTGAAAAAAGACAGTTTAAGTTATACGTAAACCGTCTCGGAATTAATGTAGATGCCAAATTTCTATTGTTATTTTCTGAAATGGATAAGATGAAGGAATATGATGAAAGCATTATCATTGAGAAAAAAATTTCCACCAAGCAGCAGCTTTCTAACCTTAAGGCTCACCTTTACAAACAGATTCTGGTAAGTCTCCGTATGAACCCGAGTCATCAGAACTACAGAATCCAGCTTCGTGAACAGTTGGATTTTGCAAACATTCTGTATCAGAAAGGGCTTTATAAGCAGGCTTTAAAGATATTGGACAAGACCAAGCAGACAGCTCTGGAACTGGATGAAAAAAGTATCGCTTCAGAGATTATAGACCTTGAAAAAGTAATTGAATCCCAATTTATTACACGAAGTATTGAAGGCCGTGCCGAAGAGCTTATCAAGCAGTCTCAGGAGATCAGTAAACAAAACCGCTATACGACAAAACTATCCAATCTTTCGCTGAAATTATACAGTGAGATGCTTACCCATGGCTATGTAAAAAACGATGCAGACCGACAGGAAGTGCTGGACGTCTTTAACTCCGAAATTAAAAATATCAACCCTGAGAAACTGAATTTCACCGAAAAACTATGGTATTACAAAGCCCATGTCTGGAAAAACCAGCTTTTACAGGATTATAAATACACGTTGAAATATGCCTATCAGTGGGTGGATCTTTTTCATAAAAAACCTGAAATGATCTACAGCCATCCTGTATGGTATATTAAAGGGAATACTTATTTGCTGAAAATCCTGTTTTTATATGGAAATATTGATATTCTGGAAGAACATTTTCAGAATTTCAATAAAATGGTACATGCGGAGAATTTTGTTCAGAATGAGAACCTTCAGTCTCTTATTTTTCTTACTCAGTACAATACGCTGATGAATATTCACTTTGTAAAAGGAGAATTCTTCACAGGAACCAAGCTTATTCCTGAAGTGGAATTAAAAATGGAAAAGCTTAGAGAAAGGATTGATGAGCACCATTTTATGATTCTGTATCTTAAAATGGCTGCCATGTTTTTCGGCAGTAAAATGTTTGAAAAATCCATTGAGTATTCTATGAGAGTCATAGAATCCAGAGGAAATGTACAGGAAGATCTTTTGTTTCATACCAGGATCCTGATCTTAATGGCAAAATATGAGTCTGGAAATGATGAAGATTATGATGAATTTATTGCTTCTACCTTGAAGTTTGCCCGAAAGATGAAGAAGCCGGAAGAATTCCATTTTGAAAGCATTCAGTTTTTTAAGAACCTGAATAATCAGGTGCCGGATCAAAGACAGAAAGCATTTGAAAGTTTTGATAAAAAGCTGGAAGAGTATTCCAACAATGAATATTACAGACGTTCATTATTCTATATTGATATTCATGGATGGATTAAATCTAAAGTTCAGAATGTGGATGTAATTGAAATTATCAAGCAGAAAGTAAAGTATAAAAGAAAACATTAATTAAAAAAACATAAAATACTATATTTAAATATTTTAACACATTTTATTTAATGTAAAATTGAATGTTAAAAATAATTAATTTCTAAAAAATTATCTCTCACAGACTGAGCTGATTTCGCGGATCAACATAAAAAATCTGCTTCATTTGCTACATCTGCGAGAGAATAAAATCATCTAAAATTGTAAAACGCAATATTTTAATTTCATTACTTTCCGATAGGGAAATATAAAAAACATTTAAAATATTAATATTTACAGCATGTATTACCAGGTCGCTCCTCTGGAGCTTTATTTTACGAGGACTTCATTTTTTTCTATTAGCAGTAAATCCCGATGGGATTAAAAAGTCCAGCTCCAATAGGAGCTAACGGTTAATAGGACGTATTTGTTTTAAAATTATTATAGCTCCAGAGGAGCGACCTGTTATTTATGCTTTGATTTAATCAGACAAAAATGATTTTATTTGTACAGGTTTTCTATAAAATTCAGTGCATTTTTATGACTGATTTTTTCAACCAGCTCTGATGAAAAGCGTTCTTCAATTTCTTTATTGATGGCAGGATATCCAGATGCATTGGAATGCTCCGGAAAGAAAAAAGGATGGCGGGATTTGTCCGGATGATCCTTCCAATAGAAATAATCTGCTCCATAGGCAATGCTGTCTTCTCCTCCAAGATCCAAACCATATTGAATATGTTCGTACAGTCTTTCCGGATGATCAATATCCACATAATCTTTGATAAAATTCAGACCTATTAAGCCTTTTCTGTTGATTACTTCCTTTGCCAGTTCATCAGGAAGGTTTCTGTTGTTTTTATAAACGGACCTGTAGTTGGAATGGCTCGCCAGAATAGGAATTGAGTAATTTTTCTGGTCAATATAAGTGAAAATATCATAGGCCAGCTGATCACTTGTGTGGGCTAAATCAATAGCAATTTTACGGTCAGCAATATAATCGATCAGCACTTTTCCATCGTCCTTTAAGCCGGCCGTGGCATTATTTCCGCCTCCAAAACGATTTTCAAGATGATGGGTAATTCCGATATAAAAAACATTCTGGGTATTTTCAATAATGGTTTCCAGATTTTTGAATCCGGATTCCAGACTTTGGCTTTCATCACAGAAAGCAGAAGCATTCTCTATAGAAGCAATAACTCCTACCCGATTTTTATTCTCCAAATCATTGTGATTGCCTTTATTAAAAAGGAAAAAGTTCTCATTTTTAATTAATTTTGAAAATAATTTGCTTTGTTCCAGACCATGAACTGTACTATTCGCTCCTGTTCCTGCGTACATAGCCATCACCTGAAGTTTTACATTTCCTTCATGTAAATAAGGTAGTGAACAGCCAATTTCTTTGTCATCAATAGCCGCATCGGATCTTAGCAGATAATATAATAAATCGCAATGCAAGTCAACATTTATAGCATTCATATTAATTTGTAATTTATTTGTTGTTAAAGACTTACAAAAAGAATAAGGATCTTAATATTGGCATTATCATTAATAAAAAATCAAAGGTATTTTTCTATGAAAAACGAAATATGGAATTCAGTGAGACTAAAACCATCTGCATCTTTTACATTTTTAATATTAATTCTCATTCTAAATATGTGCTAATATAGTATTTTATCTAAAAATTCCGTATTTTTGCATCTTAAAATTTCTTAGTAAACAATGATAAAAATTACACTTCCAGACAATAGTGTCAAAGAATTCGAAGGAGCAGTGACTCCTCTAGATGTGGCAAAATCTATAAGCGAGGGATTGGCTAGAAACACCATTTCCGCAATTGTTAATGACAAACAAGTAGAAACAACCACACCTATAACCACGGATTCTACGGTACAGCTTTTGACCTGGAATGATGATCTTGGAAAGAAGGCTTTCTGGCACTCTTCTGCCCACCTTTTGGCGCAGGCAATCCTTGAGTTTTATCCTGATGCTAAGTTGACCATCGGTCCTGCTATTGAAAGCGGATTCTATTATGACGTAGATTTCGGGGATGAAAGCTTATCTGAAAAAGATTTTGAAAAGATTGAGAAAAAGATCTTAGAAAATGCAAAGAAAGGTTCTACCTTCTCTCTATACCCGGTTTCTAAAGATGAGGCTTTAAAAACGTATGCAGACAATCCGTATAAAGTTGAATTGATCTCTAATCTTAATGATGGAGAAATCACTTTTGTAACGCACGATAACTTCACAGATTTATGTCGTGGTGGTCACATCCCGAATACAGGAATCGTAAAAGCGGTTAAAATATTAAATGCAGCAGGAGCTTATTGGAGAGGTAATGAAAAGAACCCTCAATTAACAAGAGTATATGGTATTTCTTTCCCTAAGCAGAAAGATCTTACTGAATATCTTGAAAGATTGGAAGAAGCTAAAAGAAGAGACCACAGAAAATTAGGTAAAGAACTTGGAATCTTTGCATTCTCTGAAAAAGTAGGTGCAGGTTTACCACTTTGGTTGCCAAAAGGTACTGCTTTAAGAAGAAAACTGGAAAATTTCCTTTCTGATGCTCAGAAAAAAGGAGGTTATGAATTCGTAATGTCTCCACATATCGGGGCAAAAGAATTATATGTAACTTCAGGACACTGGGATAAATATGGAGAAGATAGCTTCCAGCCGATTAAAACTCCGAACGAAGGAGAAGAATTTTTGTTGAAGCCAATGAACTGTCCTCACCACTGTGAAATCTACAAAACTTCACAATGGAGCTACAGAGATTTACCAAAAAGATATGCAGAATTTGGTACTGTTTACAGATATGAGCAAAGTGGAGAACTTCACGGTTTAACGAGAGTTCGTGGATTTACTCAGGATGATGCTCACCTTTTCTGTACTCCGGATCAGCTTTCTGAAGAATTTGAAAAAGTAATTGATTTAACGCTTTATGTGTTCAAATCTTTAGGTTTTGAAGATTTTGTCACTCAGGTTTCATTAAGAGATCCTGAAAACAAACAAAAATATATCGGTTCCGATGAAAATTGGGAGAAAGCAGAAAGTGCGATCATCAATGCAGCTCAAAAGAAAGGTTTAAAAACAGTAGTAGAATACGGAGAAGCAGCATTCTACGGTCCTAAACTTGACTTCATGGTGAAAGATGCTTTAGGAAGAAAATGGCAGCTTGGAACTATCCAGGTAGACTATAACCTTCCGGAAAGATTTGATCTTCATTATATTGGAAATGATAATGAGAAACACAGACCGGTAATGATTCACAGAGCACCATTCGGTTCTATGGAGCGTTTTATTGCTATTTTGCTGGAAAATACTGCAGGTGATTTCCCATTATGGCTAAGCCCGGATCAGTTTATTATTCTACCAATCAGTGAAAAATATGTAGATTATTCAAAAAAAGTTTCACAATTTTTGGAAAATCACGATATTAGCGGTCAGATTGATGACAGAAACGAGAAGACAGGTAAAAAGATCCGTGATGCGGAATTGAATAAAATTCCTTTCATGCTTGTAGTAGGAGAAAATGAAGAAAAAGAAGGCACGATTTCTGTAAGAAGACGTGGAGAAGGAGATCTTGGAGTAATGAAGATGGAGGATTTCGTTGCTTACTTCAAAAAAGAAGCAGCCATATAAATTTTAAATTAAAAGATTGAAGGATTCAAAAATTAAATAATTAATTGGAATCTTTCAATTTTAAATATTTAAATCAATTAAATTAAGTAATTAACCAATAAAATTATAATACAATAGCACAAAGATTTAACAACAGGGGCCCACAGAGACGTCCGGTACAAGAGGACTTACACTTGATCAACGATAAAATTCGTGTGAGAGAGCTTCGTTTAGTGGGCGATAACGTAGAGCCAGGAATTTACCCAATTGACAAAGCAAGACAAATTGCTGCGGAACAGGAATTGGATTTAGTAGTAATTTCTGACAAGGCAGAACCATTTATTGCAAGAGTATTGGAATACAAGAAATTCTTATACGAGCAAAAGAAAAAACAGAAGGAACTTAAAGCTAAGCAGGTAAAAGTGGTAGTAAAAGAGATCCGTTTCGGACCTCAGACTGACGATCACGATTACGAATTCAAAAAGAAGCATGCTGAAAAATTCCTTGAAGAAGGTTCTAAATTAAAAACCTACGTATTTTTTAAAGGACGTTCGATTATCTTTAAAGACCAGGGAGAAATTTTGCTTTTAAAACTTGCTCAGGAACTAGAGCACGTGGGTAAAGTAGACCAGCTTCCTAAACTTGAAGGAAAAAGAATGATTATGATGATGAGTCCTAAAAAACCAGCAAAATAATTAAGTCATTATTTTATATAAAAAAACCTCAAAGTAATTTGAGGTTTTTTTATGCTTACATTTTCAAAAGAGATTGCCCCGGACTACTCTATTGTTTATCCTTCAAAATCTCCACAGTCATGTTCTGTGAAAAGTGGCAAAGCTTTTTGGGTGGTAAAATATTTTGATATTCTTTTGTTCTTCAACTCCAGCTTTTTGCCTTCTATCACAAGTTCATAAACGGGTGCTTTATCTATTTGAGTTAAAATATAGGTTCTCTCCGGTGTTTTAAAAATAGTTTTACCTCCTTCATTAGAGAATGAAAAATCACTAATTTCAAAACTGTCTTTTTCATCACAAACATTGGTCCATTTGATTTGATTCTTTGTTATAGAAAGACTTGTCAAATCGCATGAATAGCAGTTTCCCGAAAATTCTATCCCATATTTTTCGTACACGTCTGTACTCTTGCTGTTCAAGAGATCAATCGGAACCAATGTTGAAAAATCAGCTGGTATTTCTACTGGTTCCGGATCATTCTTCACTGATTTCGGTTTAGATGCTACAACATCTTTTTTGGTGTCCGGAGAAATATTTGTTTCTACTTTTTTGTCTGTAGCGGGTGAACAGGATGCTAATAAAGCAGTCACAACTGAAAGGCTGATTATTAAGTTTTTCATTTTTATAAAGTAAATTACAATATTGGTTTTATCGTTTTGTAAAATTCTCCAAAATCCATCGTTCAATATATCCCTGTTTTCAGCCATTTATTCCCTATATCAGGCAGTTTTTGTTGGCTTCTGATCTGAATACTGATACATTTGCCCCAAAATATAGAAAATGAAAATACTCAATCAAATTTTTATATCATCTATGGTTGTTCTTGCAGGATGCAACCAGCAGAATAAAAAATCAGAAACGGATAAAGAAGAAACTGAAGTTAAGCAAAAAACAATAACCCTTGGTGATTTCAAAAAAATAAAAGGGGTGGATAATGTTCAGGAGGTACCGTTTCAATTATTTACCCAACTGGATTCTATACAATTTTTTGTAACGCCGAGTAAGGAGGCGGCCCATTTGAAAATGCCTTACAATAAGTTCGATAATTATTATGGATTCGAAGAGTTTGAGGATTTTTATTCTATTCACTACAGCATTAATAATAACATTTCGAACAGCATTGAAGCTTTTGTTTTGAAATCGGAATTCACGCCTTCTTTTGAACTGACTTTAAAAGATGTGGATCTTTATGAGATTCGAAGCAGTACATTTAAAAAATCATCTGATTTTAAAAACAAGTCTTTTAAAAAATTTGGAACTATTGCTGAGATTTCAGAGCAGGAATTTAAAACCAATTCAAAAAAAAGAATGGGTGAAGCATTGGTAAAAAATCCGAATATACAACTACAGGAAGGCAACTGGGTATACAAAGAAAATGGCAGAGAAGAAGTGATTACCCAACATGAAAATATATCCACAGAAACCGGACCTCTGGCTAATGAATATGTAGGAAGATCACCTTACTTAAACATGGAGGTTTTCAGAGAAAACTCTGATAAAGTTGTAGATTCTTACTATTCTTTTTTCAATATAAAAAATGCAGTATTGTTTGAACTCAGCACAAATGGTTATCCACAAATTCTTCCTTCCAAAAGCTGGGTTACCTGCATTTCATCTAACAATGATGTGGGAAGCGATTTTATCATCACTCAATACTTACCACAAACCAAGAAACAGGATAATCTTTTATACGTGAATTTCACCAAGTTCAAAATAGCTGATGATAAGAAGGCATTCTGGACCGATAACGATACCTTTTATGCAGAAGTATATCCGCTTAATTCAGCTGCTGCCAATGGTAAAAAGCAGAAAACAGCCTATATAAAAATTCAGCTGAAGGCTGATCTTTTTTAGTAAGGAAACTGAGAGAATTAGGATCTCAATGGAAATATAATTTACACTTAAAGGAATGAACTTATGCAAACTTTTATATTTTGAAACATTAAGATCGTATTAAGATGTTGAGAGTATTAAGATAAGCTCCGCTTTAAGCTTAAAGATAAGAATGATTTATCTTAATATACTTTATTTCTTAAACTCTTCTTAATGGTTTATTAGATAAAAATTTTAATAATTTCAATAATAAAAAACCCCTGAAATCAGCGAGTGTACAGGGAAATAAAGTCCAATATCTTTGCTGCAATAATTTAAAGAGATACAATGAAAAAATTAAGTTTGACTGTCCTTTTTTGTTTATTAAGTTTTATGACTTTTGCACAATCGCTAAAAGTAGTTATTAAACAGGACGGAAAAGTAATACAGCCGGTAAATGATGTTTATGAACTGAAGAAATCTCCTTTCCTGTTTGAGATTACCTCTACCAATCTTGAAGGTTTTTTAGTGGGCGCTACTACAAATAAAGATATCTATGGTGCAGCTTTGGGTGTTTTAAATGCTGAAGTTCCATGGTTTCAGAATACAGGTATGGCAGAGGAACTTTATAACAAGGATAAAGAAATGTTTCTGATGGATTCTGCTCCTTCTTATTGGTATTATACGGATGCGAAAGATCACAGATTTGATAAAAATCCTAAAGGTAATGCAAAGCAATGGACTGCCACACGTACTATAACAAGGTTTTATGATATCATGGTAGACCAGCCTATCAATTTAAAAGATTTTGACGGCAGAGTTTTCATCCTGATGTATCAACCTGAATATAATGACGAATATGATTTAATAGGAAAGAAAAACCTGTTTCAGGCTGCGTTGAAATTCAAAGATTAAAACAAACACACCAATTATTTGATTATATAAGAAAAAGGTCTGCTTTTACGATGTAAGCAGGCCTTTTTTGTAGATGAATATTTTATTCAATAATCAATCCATATTCTATGGCTAACTTTATAGCTGAACTCAGGTTGGATGTCTGAAATTTTTCAATAAGATTTTTTCGGTGGCTTTCTACGGTGTGAGGGCTTATAAAAAGCTTTTCCGCCATTTGATTGGTGGTAAGTCCTTTCGATGCTTCCGCCAGAATTTCTTTTTCTCTTCTGGTTAGTTTCGGAACCTGGCTTAATCCATCTGTTGATTTTTTCTCCAGAACAGATTTGGTTTGAGAGCATAAAAACCTGTCACCGCTATATACAGCATTAATTCCTTCGATAATTTCGGAAACTGAAGCATTTTTTTGAATGTATCCTAAAGCACCTTCAACCAGAGTACTGTTAATTACGGGCAGTTCATTATGAACACTAAGGATAATAATCTGAAGGCTGTTATACTTTTTCTTTAAAGGTTTGATGAGTTCAATGCTGTTGGTATCAACCAGATTGATGTCAAGCAACAGAATATCAACAGGCTGTTTTGCAAGACCTGCATTCATTTCCGAAACATTTTTGAAACAATCAACAACATCTATTGTATCACTGTTTCCTAAAATATTTTTAAGTCCTTCCAATAGAAGTGGGTGATCGTCTGTTATGGCTACTTTTATCATGTTTAATGAATAGGGATTTGAAGTTCTATACTGGTGCCAATATTCAATTCGGAGTTGATATTCATTGTTCCTTTTAAAAATTGGACTCTCAGTTCTATATTGTGAAAACCTGCCGTTTTTCTAACGTCTAAGTTGGCATGATCGAAACCTTTACCGTTATCCTCTACTGTAAGGTTTAATAGATTTTCTTCTTCGCTTATCTGAACAATAATTTCTGAAGTATCGGCATGTTTTATCGCATTATTGACTAATTCCTGAATAATTCTATAAATGATCAATTGCTTTTCTTTCGATAGCGAATTGCTGTAATTGATGAACTCTGTGTGGATTTCCAAAGCATTATTGGAAATTCGGGAAGCAAATTCCTGAATAGCTACTTCCAGGCCATATTTTGTCAATAAATCCGGCATTAAATTATGCGCTACCCTTCTTAGTTCTTCTACCGCACCATCAATCTGTTCAATTGATTTTGAAATTCCTTCTTCTATATTTTCAGAATGATGAGGATTTAAATAAGAAAGTTGATGCTTAGTTCCTGAAAGCAAACCTCCCAATCCGTCATGGAGATCACGCGCCAGACGACCACGCTCCTGCTCCTGTCCTTCAAGCAAGGCTGTAAGCGTAGAAATTTTGGAGTTCTGTTTCTCCTGTTCCATGGCTAAAGCATGCAGTTCGTCTCTTCGCTTAATGGATTTAGCACGTTGTTTATAGGCATAAAGCAATAAGAGGATCAAAACGATAAAGAAAATAATAAAAAAGACATAATAGGTATTGATCTTCTCTTTGAAGGCTAATAGTTTTTTGTAGCTATCAATATCATTATTCTTCTGTTGGGTTTCCAGTTTTGCTAAACGAAGCTGCTGTTCTTTTTTCTCTGATTCAAGTTCTGAAAATTTTAGTCTTTCACGCTGATTTTCTTCCACCAGTTTTAAGTTGTTGTAAACCTGTTCACGCTGTGCGCGAAGGATATTGATTAACTTAATTTCCTGTGCTTTTTTGTCACTTTCTAATTGTAGCTTGATGTATTTCTGCTCTTGTCGTTCTTTATCAAACTGAGATTCTAATCTTTTGGTAATATCAAGTTTTTCCTGATCGTAAACACTTTTATATTTATCAACATAGCTTTTATAATAAGTCAGGGCTTCTTTATAATTGCCCTGCTCTTCACTAATTCTGGATAAAGATTCAAGAATAGACAATTCTATATTATGATCCCTTACCGGGCTTTTTCCAATCTCCATGGAAGCTTTTAGAAAATAAGATTTAGCTAAATCATAATTTTTATCCTGTAAAGCTAATTCTGCCAGAATTCCAAATGATGAAGCAATATGAATAGGATCGCCTATCTCCAGACTCACATTATTGGCTAAGCTGGCATACTGTATTGCTTTATCTCTATCAAATTCAGTATATAAATTGGCTAAATTGATCGCAGCATATGAAAGACTGCTTCTGTTGAGCATTACACTCTTGTTTTTATTAAAAGTTGTTATAGCCTGCAGATAGTATTGCTCTGTCTTATTTCTAAACTCTGTATTCGATGGATTTTGGGTATATTTCTGTTCATATACATATCCCATTCTCATATAGGCATCGAAGATAAGGTTCGGATCATTTTGTTTGGATGCCAGCAGCAAGAACTGTTTGCTATACTTCTCTTCCAGCTGGAATTCATTAAGGTTGGAATAAATCGTAGATAATTCTTTCGCTACGTTACCAAATCTCCCATACAATGTAGAGGTTGTGGGTGAGTTTTCATAATATTCAATCGCTTTTAAATACGCAGTAACAGCTTCAGCCGTTTTATTATTGCGGGTGAGAATCCAGCCTTTTGCATAGTGAAAATACCCTTTCGCCTCATTACTATTGGTTTTTAAACTGTACCCTTTTGCCATCTCCAGGCTTTTCAAAGATTCAGCAGTTTTATTATCAAGGCGATAATTCATTGCCTGTACAGCATACAAAATAGTAGCATATTTTCCATCAGTCTGTTTTGCAGCAATAGAAATGTTGGTATTTAAAATCTGATAAGATTTAGGCTTAAGGTTATGGAAAAATAAAGCAGTAGCGTATTTAGGAGCAAGATTCAGCCGTTCAGCTGTATTATTTGAAACCTGATTATATTCTCTTTCCAATCTGTTCAAAACATCCTGTGCCTGAATGAAAAACGGACAAACCAACAAAGTAAATATAAATAATAACCTGTACATCAAACCCTTATCTTTATTAAGTTGCATTATAGTAAAGAACGTAAATATAGGTAAATACCTGCTAATCGATTGTTGGCTTGTATTCTTACCAAAAAAAATACTTTATATCTGTGTTGATGTTAGATGCATATTTTGTTGCAAAATAACTATCATCTCATACTTTTACAGCTTCTTCTTCACTCAATTCTATTTTGTTATTGTTTTTACCCATGTTTTTAATAGTGTGTTAGTTCGAAATAAGAATTGATCATTGAATTGGGTATGAAAAAGAAAGCTATAAAAGTTATAAATGAAAGATTTTAACCGTTTTATCTTTAGTAAATTTTGAGTCAAAGATAAAAATAGAAGTTGTACAAAAACATCCCTGATAACAGGGGTTTTTACATCTTTGCATCTTCTGAGAAAACCTCTTAAGATACCTAACCCGCAAAACACACTACAGCAACACCGTATAGAAATAAAATGCAACTAAAGCGACTCCAATAGTTCCGGAAATGAGAAATAGGAGCAAATAATATCCTCCACTTTTATTTTTCTTCTGTACAGAATTTATTATAAAAATAATAAGGGTGCACAAAAATCCTGCTCCGAAAAATAGAATCAGCACAGCAAAGAATATGGCTCTTTCAATCTGTAAATCTGCGGATGAAAGCATAATGATATAGGTTTATAAGTTAAATATGAATTCAGAAGACCTGAAAGAAATTATAGAAACCATCAAGTAGAGCTGAATTTGATCCTCAATAGTAGAAAGAATCAAAGAATAAGACAATCCCGATTATCAGCTATATTTCATCGGATAGGTATCATTTTCCAGAGATTATTGACCAGCAGTTTTTGAATTTTTACTCTGGTATATCCTCATAAGATAAAGAATACCAGCCTATTCATTATTTAAATAATTTTATTCATATATTATTATCATTTATAAATTTTTAATCAATTATTATCTTATATCAAGATATTGTGAAGATTTTCTATCTACATTTGTGATTATAAAAAAATCAAATACACTATTTATTAATTATTAAAAAAAGAAACAATGAGCACACTTACATTAAAAGACGGAACAGAAATTTATTACAAAGATTGGGGAAAAGGACAACCGGTTTTCTTTCACCACGGATGGCCATTATCCAGTGATGACTGGGATGCACAAATGTTCTTCTTTTTAGAACAGGGCTACAGAGTAATTGCTCATGACAGAAGAGGACACGGAAGATCTGAACAGACTCCTTACGGACATGACATGGATACTTATGCATCTGACGTAGCAGAAATTGTTGCAGCTTTGGATTTAAAAGATGTGATCCATGTAGGACATTCTACAGGTGGTGGTGAAGTGATCCGATATGTAGCAAAACATGGTAACGGAAGAGTGGCAAAAGCTGTTCTGGTAAGTGCAGTAACACCTATTATGGTTCAGAATGAGAACAATCCGAACGGAGTTCCTATCTCTGTTTTTGATGATATCCGAAACAATACTGCAAAACACAGACAGCAATTCTTCAACGATATTACCTTCCCTTTTTACGGTTACAACAGAGAAGGAGCTAAAGTTTCAGAAGGAATTCAAAGAAACTGGTGGAGACAGGGAATGAACGGTTCTATCAAAGCACATTATGACTGTGTGAAAGCATTCTCTGAGACAGATTTCACTGAAGATCTTAAAAGTGTAGATGTTCCTGTATTGGTAATGCATGGCGAAGATGACCAGATTGTTCCTTTTGAAACAACAGGTAAAGTAGCCGCTACTCTTCTTAAAAACGGAAAACTGATTTCTTATCCTGGATTCCCGCACGGAATGCCAACAACAGAAGCTGAAACGATCAACAGGGATTTATTAGCATTTTTTCAATCATAATTAAGTAACACTATTATATTACAAAACCGCAATTGAATAAGTTGCGGTTTTTTTATTTATAAACACTAAAAAGTGTTTTAAATAAATCTTATAACACCCATTAATAAATACTTTACACTAAAAATAAAATCTTTAATCAGTGAATTATATTGATAATTTATTATATTTGCGCTGTTAAAAAATAACCTATGAAAACAAAATTAATGACTTTTTTAAGTCTTTCAATGCTTTTGGCTTCTTGTGCTCAGGATGAGACACGCGATAATGTAATGCCAGTTGAAAAGCAAGTTGCAGCCAATGGAAGTAAAACTTCCGGTATTGCAAGTCGTTCAACTGTTACTTTAATAAAGGAAGTATATCACCCTTCTATATTAAACGCAGGACAAGCTATTACTTTAGAAAATAATGGTCAGAAGTACCAACTCATCATGCAATATGACCATAATCTTGTGTTATACAGAACCGTAGCGGGTCATACATATGCACTATGGAAATCAAACAGTTACAGAAATAATTTAAGTTCTCCTTCTACACTTGTTGCACAAAACGATGGAAATATGGTCATCTATAACAATGGAATTCCTCTTTGGAATACTAATAAAACTGCCGGTTTTTATGTGAATGATCCTCATATGAAGCTTCAACTCTTTTCAAAGACTGGAGCTGCCATTCCTACGGGATATAGAATGAAGTTTGTTCTGGGAGGGAATAATCTAAATATTAATGATGTCTTCGAGATAGATTTCGAGTAAAAGGACTAAACTTATTACTAAACCGTTTCTTTGAGACGGTTTTTTATTGATGCGATAAAATCAAACATTATAAACATCCGAATTGATTTTTTTTGTATCTTTGCAAACTATTATTCCTAATGTCTTTAGGAGTAGCCAAAACAGATATTGATAACAAAAACAATAAAAAAGCAAAACAATGCCAAAATTAAAAACGAAATCAGGTGCTAAGAAACGTTTTGCTCTTACCGGAACAGGTAAGATCAAAAGAAAAAACGCTTACAAAAGCCACATCTTAACTAAGAAAGAAACTAAGCAGAAGAGAAATCTTACGTCTACTTCTTACGTAGCTAAAGTGGATGAGAAAAGCGTTCAACGTCAATTAGCAATTAAGTAGTTTTTATAAATCTATATTCGGTTTATAAGAATTCAAACAAATTCACAATTTTAACCCTGAAACGGTGCAAACAAGAGCAATAACACTGCCGCCCTTTTCAAAAAAACAATTTAAATTATGCCAAGATCAGTAAATGCCGTAGCTTCAAGAGCTCGCAGAAAGAAAATTTTTAAGCAAGCTAAAGGTTTCTTCGGAAGAAGAAAGAACGTTTGGACTGTAGCTAAAAACGCGGTAGAAAAAGCAATGCAATATGCTTACCGTGGTAGAAAAGAGAAAAAGAGAAATTTCAGAGCACTTTGGATCACTCGTATCAACGCGGGAACTAGAGAGCACGGAATGTCTTACTCTCAATTTATGGGAGCTCTTAAAAAGAACAACATCGAACTTAACAGAAAAGTTTTAGCAGATTTAGCAATGAATCACCCTGAAGCTTTCAAAGCTGTTGTAGATCAAGTAAAATAATGTAGAATAGATTTTGTTATCAATATAAGTCCCGGGTTTTCCCGGGATTTTTTTTGTTATATACTTTTATTACCGTTAAAAATCCAGCTGACACTCTTATAAATCCTATTATAATTTCCATATTAACAGTAAACCTTATTAGATAGAATTAATAAAACATGAATTTATCATTGAATACACTTAATACTAAAGAAAAATTTACCTAAATATTATTCATTTAATGAATTTTAAACTAACATAATAATAAATTTAATAAAAAGATATATTATTATTAATAAATCAAGCAAACAGACACTATTCCATTTAAAAATCAACAATAAATGATGATTTATTGCTATATTAGCAATCTCTAAAGAAAGTATTAAAAATGAAAAAAGTTGCAGCTTTTTTGCTCACTTCCATTGCACTGCAAAATATGAGTGCACAAAGTTTTATTCAAGCTTATAAGGACAGAGCAGATATGGTTACTCAAACCAACATTACTACAAACCTTCAGGAATTTGCCGGGTTTGGAGTAAAAAAAACAGGTACAACAGCTAATAATAATGCTCTGGACTGGCTTAAAAACAAATATCTGTCTTACGGATATACAGCAACTAATATGTCTGAAGATTCTTTTACCTACGGAAGCAACACTTCAAAAAATTTAATTATTACCAAAACAGGAACAGTATACCCTAACCAATACATCATTATCTGCGGACATTATGACACAATTGTAGGTCCTGGAGTAAGTGACAACGGCAGTGGAACTTCCATTATTCTGGAAGCAGCGAGAATCTTGAAAAATGTTCCCACAGAATACTCTATCAAGTTTATTCATTTTTCCGGGGAAGAACAAGGACTTGTAGGAAGCAACCATTATGTAAACAATGTAGCTTATCAGAATGGTAATAAGGTTCTGGATATAAAATTGGTTTTAAATATTGATCAGGTAGGAGGTCTTATAGGAAATAATAACAATACCATCAACTGTGAAAGAGATGAAGGCGGAGTATCTTCCAATAATGCAATATCCAATACTCTGACTCAGGAATTGATGACCTGTACTACCCTTTATTCCCCTCTTCAAACGAATCTATCTCATGCTTACAGCTCAGATTACATGCCTTTTGAAGCGAAAGGGTACACTATTACCGGATTCTATGAAACCGTCCAAAGTAATAATGAACATACCGTAAGTGACACTTTTGCCAACCTGGATCCTGTATATGTTTTTAATGTAGGAAAAGCAGCCGTAGGAGCCTTACAGCATTTTGCTGTTGCATCTACTTCCAGCAACCTGTTAGGCACCAACGAAGCATCTGCACAAAAATCAGGTGAAGCAATCAGGATTTACCCTAATCCGGCTAAAGATCTTGTGACAGTGGAATTTCAGGAAAAAGTAAAACAATTCAAAGTTGAAATCAATGACATGTCTGGAAATACCGTGTTATCACTTGAAAACCAGGAAAAAATAAATACTTCAGGATTAACAAACGGGGTTTATACTTTTACGATCAAAACGGATAAGGGAAATACAACAAAAAAAATAATCATTAATAAATAATATCAGTCTGAATATTCTGAATAGGTTTTCTATTGAAAGGATATTCAGACTGAATACTGCAAAATGAAGAAAATCGCTACTTTTTTATTGACTTCTATCGCTATTCAAAGTATTGGAGCTCAAAGTTTTATTCAGGCTTATCAGGACAGGGCAGATATGGTAAATCAAACCAATATTACAACCTACCTTCAGGAATTTGCTAATTTAGGGGTAAAAACTACAGGGTCAACCGCTAATGCCAATGCACTGACATGGCTCAAAAACAAGTACCTTTCTTATGGATATACAGCCAGCCAGATGACAGAAGATCCTTTCACTGCAGGAAGTTATAATTCTAAAAATCTGGTCATTACCAAAACAGGTACCGTATATCCTAATAAATATGTAATCATCTGTGGACATTTCGATAGTATTACCGGTTTAGGAATCAATGATAACGGAAGCGGAACTTCTATTATTCTTGAAGCGGCAAGGATTCTGAAAGATGTTCCGACTGAATACTCTATAAAATTCATCCATTTTTCCGGAGAAGAACAAGGACTTCTGGGAAGCAAACATTACGTAAACAATGTAGCATACCAGAGTGGCGTTCGTGTTCTGGATATTAAACTTGTTTTCAATCTGGATCAGGTAGGTGGTGTGATGGGCAACAATAACAATACGGTTTACTGCGATGAAGATCAGGGCGGACTTTCTTCCAATAATGCCGCTTCGGCTGCTGTAACTCAGGAACTGAGAAACTGTACGGCACTCTACTCTCCTCTTTTAACCGCTGTAGATCCGGCTGCCGATACAGATTATATTCCTTTTGAACAAAAAGGCGAAGTGATCACAGGTTTCTTTGAAAGAATAAGAAGTACCTATCCGCATACGGTGAATGATACTTTTGCCAATACAGATCCTGTATACATTTACAAAATAGGAAAAGCATCTGTGGGAGCATTACAGCATTTTGCCGTTGCTACCGGCACATTGGGAACACATGAAACTGCTGTAAAAAATATGTTGGAAAGTGTAAAAATCTACCCAAATCCAGCAAAAGATGTCATCAATATTGAACTTCCTGATTCCGGAATTAAAAACTTTACTTTTGAAATCACTGATTTCCAGGGACGTTCTATTTTCAAAAGAAACAATGAAACAAAAATCAACGTTTCTTCACTTGAAAACGGAGCTTATATCGGAATTTTAAAAACCGGAGACCAAAAGGTCGTAAGAAAAGTGATGATCGAAAGATAATTTGCATTACTATACAACCATATGAATACAAAAACCTTTGAAGCAGTTCAGAGGTTTTATTTTTTCACACCAGACCCATATTACAGTATTTACAACACATACACAATAAATAATGTGATATTCATAATAAATATTCTTTTATTTCAAAATATTAAACACTTTGTTGTGATTTATTTACTACATTCGTGTTACCAAAATAATATTATTTATATGAAAAAATTCACAACACTTTTATGCTCTGCATTAATGATGCAGAGTATTGCGGCTCAAACTTTTATTCAGGCTTACAAAGACAGAGCGGATTTGGTAACCCAAACCAACATTACGAATAACCTTCAGGAGTTTAGTAATTTAGGCGTAAAAACTACAGGTTCGGTAGCTAATACCAACACATTGAACTGGATCAAAAATAAGTATCTTTCTTACGGCTATACTGCCAGCCAGATCGAGGAAAGTCCTTTTACCTTTGGAAGCACCAGTTCGAAAAATTTAATTATTACCAAAACCGGAACACTTTATCCTAACAAATATGTCATTATCTGTGGGCATTTCGATACCATTTATGGCCCGGGAGTAAATGATAATGGCAGCGGAACATCGATTATTCTAGAAGCAGCAAGGATTCTGAAAAATGTTCCTACTGAATATTCTATAAAGTTCATCCATTTTTCCGGTGAAGAACAGGGATTAAAAGGAAGCAGCCATTATGTGAACAATGTAGTATATCAGGGAGGTGTCCGCAAATTGGATATCAAACTGGTCTTCAATCTGGATCAGGTAGGCGGAGTGAAAGGAAATAACAATACAACGGTATATTGTGATGAAGATCAGGGAGGTGTTTCCAGTAACAATGCCGCTTCTGCAGCTGTCACTCAACAGCTTAGAAATTGTACAGCGCTCTACTCTCCTCTTTTAACTGCTGTAGATCCGGCAGCTGATACAGATTATATTCCTTTTGAGCAGAAAGGTGAAGTGATTACCGGTTTTTTTGAAAGGATAAGAAGTACTTACCCTCACAGCTCTAAAGATACTTTCACTAATATGGATCCTGTTTATGTATACAAGATCGGGAAAGCTACTGTGGGAGCATTACAGCACTTTGCAACAGCTTCTACTACAATGAGCAAGCCTGCCTCTAAAAATTCATTGGAAGCTGTAAAAATCTATCCTAACCCAGCCAATAATGTTCTGAATATTGAATTACCGGATTCTAAAGAAATGAATTTCAGTTTTGAAATCAGTAATTCTATGGGAAGATCACTTTTGAAAGTGAATAATGAAAGAAAGATTAATGTTTCCGGCCTTCAAAATGGAGTATATATTGGAGTTTTGAAAATGGGTGAAGAGACTTTGGTTAAGAATATTATGATTGAAAGATAAAAATTCACTCCATTGATAATAAAAAAACAGCAGGACTATTCCTGCTGTTTTGTTTTATGAATTAAATAATTTTAAAGCTCTTCAACAATCTGTTCTCTTGTTTTGTTATTCAAATCGATAGTCTTTGTTGGAATAAGCTTGTTAGGCACTATATTTCCTGCCGGCCTTATCCATTCTTTTACTCCAAAACGAAAATCCAGTTTTGTATTGGGAGTCTGGAAATTGATCAATTCTCCGAAATGATTGGGATGTCCTTTTTCAGGCATTTCTCCTGCTACTTCTGCCAGTTTATTATCCAAAACCATTACACTGAACATCATAGCGCTGGAGAAAGTATTTTTGCCAACAATGACATAAGTCTTTCCACTGAACCGCAACGGGTTTTTACCCGCGATTATAGAACGCGAGTGTATTGGATAATAATCTCCGTCCTTTATTTTATTATACTCAGGAGATTCTTTATTATTCGATTTTAAATAATCAGCATATTCTTTACTTTTTTTCCATTTTCCCTGGTAGCTTTGGTAAGGTTTGTCTGAAAAGTAATTAATAAGTAAATTTCCCACTGCAGAATTTCCTCCGGAATTGTTGTGAACATCAATGACCAGCTTTTTAGCATTGTCTTTTTTGATTTGGGTGAAAATACTATCAAATTTTGTTTTCCACTCTTCCAGAGTAAATGTATTCCTATCGTCAAAGGTATTGACTGTTAAATAAGCATAATCCTTTATCTTTTTATAATCAACAGGTTTAAAATCTTCTTTTTTCTTTGGCTGCATTTTTGACGCATTCGCTTTCAACTGTTCCAAAGAGATGCTTTTCACTAATGTATGCAATCCACTTTTAAATTTCAGATTGTAGTCATCTGTGATAAAATAGCAGAATTTATTAATCATTATCCAAAACCGATCAACAGCTGTTGGAATTCGTTCTTCTTTGGCTCCCGGAATGGTTTGTGCACAATTTTCCAACACTTCATTGATAGATATATCATTCAATGAAAGCAATTCATCACCAATGTTCAGCTTATTGTCTGAATAGTTTTCTGTAAGAAGCATTTTTCCATTTTCATACTTAAACTTCAACGGCAATACTTTCATGCTTCTTTTTATGCTATCTGTAACACAGAAATCAGACATTGAGCTATGTTCATCGTTTAATGTAACAATCAAGGGTTTTGCGAGGTAGTAAAAATCCTTTTGAGTCATGCCATCTTTCAGAGACTTACGGATATCTGTATATTTTTTTTCAAATTCGGATTTTGAGATCTCAGTATAGGGGTTTATATGTGCATTGACTATTTTGTCTTTAATAAAATCTATATCCTGCTCCAGTTGTTGTTTTGTGAATTTCTGAGCGTAAAGTTCATTACAATTTTTCTGAGCAAAAGCAATCTGAACAAAAAATGCGGCTATCAGGGTTAATTTTAATTTCATGATATTCTTTTCTAGCCAGATTAGTATTTCAGATCCGGTCTTTGTTACAGCATTTATTTACCATTGGGATTGTCAATAGTAACATCATATTTTAAAGCAAATCCTTTGATTTTAGAAACGATATCCTCTTCATTAATAAATCCATCTCTGATATCTGTCAATAATTCCTCCAGAGTTACTTTATAAAGATCGGCCTCATTACATGATAAAAAACGGAGCATTTCTTTTAAAGCATTATCAAAATCTTTAAGTTCACAATAGGATAAATATTTTAACTGAGATGCTAATTCATTGTGCTTGTCTCTTTGTAATAAATTATCCGCAATATCAATAGCCCATTGATATTCTCCTAGTTTATACCAGCAGTTTGACATGAATAATTGTCTGTAGTTTTCAGATTTGGGAGATAATCCATTTAAATTTTGCAAGATTGTAATGGCGGGCATATATTGTCCATCATTCATAAGATCCAGAGCTGTTTGTAACTCGTTAATCATATGTAAGTTTATTTTTTAAGGTTAAGAAACATTTTTCATTTTCAGGATGTATCAATTTTTTTCTTTTTATCTTAAAATAGTGTTTTTTATTTACCGAAACGCTGTCATTTTTCCCTAATGTACTTTGATATTGTGAAGTCAGAAGCAAAGTATCATTTTTCACAGCCCAAACTCCCGAGAATTGTTCAACAGATCCGGGATACATCAAAACAAAATTATTCTTCTTTAGGGTAAGTATAGAGCTTGGAGCATCAGTTACATAACAGATGTTCACATATTTCCCAAGCTTCAGTTGGGAATTGTAGCTTGCAAATGAAAAAATACAAAATAGTATAATTATTTTTCTCATTATACAGTTCCTGTATAAATTACTTAAAATATTTTATTCCTTTTATTATTGAAAAAATCATTAAGACTCCAACCATAAAGATTAAAAAGATATTCTTTAAATCAACCACACTAATACCTTTAACAGATTTATCCTGAAATAAAAAAATGAATACCGGGACAAGACAAATGGCTGACCAAATTACTAAAGCATATTTCATTTCCTAAAATAAACATTTTTTCAAAAATACTATGAATGAATGTCACGAAATGAACGAGACTGTCCAAAAAGTTTTGGCAGCCTCTTGTTGTTATAAAGAAATAGAATTTAGGAGAGTTTGAGGATCATATAAATGTCTTGAATCAACCTTAGATCTGACACTTTATATAAAAAGCCATTCTTGTTCGATAAAATTTAAATAGAATTAACAGGTCGCTCCTACGGAGCTTTATTTTATGGGGATTTCATTTTTCTACTAACAGTAGATCCCGACGGGATCAAATTTAGCTCCAATGGGAGCTGACTGTTAATAGAACGTATTTGTTTTAAAATTAGAGCTCCGGAGGAGCGACCTGTTAATTCATAGCATAAATATTAATATTTTCAATGTATTTATACTTTTTATCGGACAGTAATGGATCGCATAAAAAAGACTGTCCTTTTTG
The DNA here is from genome assembly GCF_045865955.1 of Chryseobacterium sp. KCF3-3. Classification (NCBI taxonomy): domain Bacteria; kingdom Pseudomonadati; phylum Bacteroidota; class Flavobacteriia; order Flavobacteriales; family Weeksellaceae; genus Chryseobacterium; species Chryseobacterium sp. KCF3-3. Next base: position 4,483,746 of record NZ_AP035792.1, on the reverse strand, counting down.
GACAGCCTCATTTTTATAAAAAGATTCAAATTAATAATTAAAATTAAGAGAAACCGTGTAATATCTTCCGTTTCCGCGTACATATTCTGCATCCCGAGCGGTATACATCGAAGTTGGTGTGAAATAAGAAGTGTTGAATACATTCTCTATTCCAAGTCCTATGGTCAGAAGTTTATTCAGTTTATAGCTTCCCTGAACATTGAACAGGTTAAAGCTTTTCACAGGGCCTTCTCCTTCATCATATTTTCCGGATGCAGCAGGTTCAAACTTATCTCTCTTAAACGAGTACATATGATAGACTCCCAACTGTAATTTCTGCGCCTTATCATTCCATTTGACGAAAGAATTCAACCTTGCGGGTGCAATTCTTAAACCGCTTAAATACTTTTCGTAGCTGTTGTCATTTTTCACATCCACTTTTCCTTCCTGATAGGTGTAATTAGTTCCGAAAGTCAATCCCTGTGTCGGATAGATATTCACCGCCAATTCTACTCCGTTAATGTACTGAGGAGCACGAAGCGGAGTCCAGAAACCATTTACAGAAACAAGATCAGCTCCCAGCTTGGAGTAATTATAAAAATAACTGGCTGAAAAATCTACATACTGCCCGATCTTACTGTTGAAACCAATTTCATAGTTGTCAATAACCACAGGATCTGTATTGATTTCACTCAGAACATTGCTTTTCGCATCTCTCAGCACACGGCCCAGATCATAGATATTAAATCCTCTGGAATAAGAAGTGAAGGGCTGGAAGAAATCAAATGCCACATAGCTCACTCCTACATTGTAAGACAGGTTTGAATAGTTTAATCTTCCTCCTTCTACATTGAAGGGAACATCTTTGTTAGAAGGTAAAGTAGTATAATCAGGAACTTTTACGGACATTTTATCCCATCGAACGCCTGCTTTTACCGTCAGATCATCAGTAAGAAATAGTTTTCCCTGTACGAAAGGCGCTGCAGCCAGCATATTCATTTCCGGAACCCACATTCTTCCGTCTACCAATGGCTGACTTGTTTTCTCATTTAAGAGATCCAGACCATAGGTCAATGAACCTTTTAATCCTTTCTCTTTTCCAAATTCTGTATTAAAATCTGCTCTGAAACCGTATTTTTTCTCTAAAATAGCTGATTGTCCTCCTGTTTTCCATCTTGGAGCATTCCTGTAATCATAAATCGTGTAAAAGTCCTGGAAATACAAGGTAGTGTTAAGCGTTGTATTGCGGAAAATATTCTTATTGATATACTTAAGATATCCGTTGTGGTTATATCTAGTTCCTTCTTTTACACCTTCCCGATCTCCTAATTTCCCGGTAGAAGGCTTCTCACCATATTTCCAAAGATCTAAAATATATTTGGAATCCTGCAGGCTCGAATAGTAATTATACATCACTTCCAGTCTGTTGCTGTCATTCAAATCATATCCTATTTTAGCAAAGATATTATTGACGGCAGTTTCTCCCAATCCATATCGTGGATTCTGAACCAATCCTTCGCCATCTATTTTTACTCCGCTTTGAGTAAGAGTTCCATTCACCAGATAATCGAATTTTCCTACTTTTCCGGAGAAACTTTGTGAAACTCTGTATCCTGCGCCACCCTCTGATTTGAACATTTTGTTATTAAACAGATCATGACTGGTAAATCCTAATACCGTTCTACCTGAAAAAGTTTTACCAGAAGTGCTTTTTTGAGTAATATAATTAATGATTCCTCCTTCTGCACCATTCCCATAAATGGAAGTTGCTCCTTTTACCACTTCAATTCGTTCTAAGACCGAAGGATCAATGCTTCTGATTTCTCTGTCGTTGTTACGTAACGGACTGGATTGTGGAATTCCGTCGATCATAATCAAAACATTTCTTCCTCTTAATGTTTGTCCTCTGTTGCTCACCAGATTATTTCCAAACGCTAATCCTGGTACTTTGTAAGCCAGGATATTACTGAGATCAGCAGAAATCAATGACTGCTCTGCAATTTCCTTTTTATTGATAATGTTGACGGTAGAAGCTGTTTTCTTTACAATTTCCGGAGATCTTGATGCGGTAACAATCACTTCATCAAGCCTGTTCTGTTCTAATGAATCTTTTTTCTGGGCAGCGACTTGAGAAAATGCCACAAGGCTTCCGATTAAGAAAATAGATTTATTCATACTTAAGTGTTATTTAGAATAATTAAAAACAAAAGTACGATTTTTAACAGCCTTTGAATTATGAGCGTTTTAACAACCTTTCTCCTGATATAGTTTTAAATTAATTCATTAAATACATTTAAATAAAATAATCCAACAATAAGATTTATATAGTTTATTTTATCAATATCAACTGATAATCGTCATGTATAAAAAATCCCAACACTTTATTGGGTTTTATAATTTTTTCTGCCTTAATAAAAAAGGAAGCGTCTCAAAAGTGTCATTCTGAACACTTGGCTTTTGTCATTCTGACGAAGGAAGAATCTCATTGATAAATAACTACATGGGATTCTTCACCGCGTTGTTGAACTACGTTCACAGACCTTCAGTAAGTTGCTTGACTTTTGAAACAATCTCTTTATTTATCTCTGTTTTTAAGAATTTCCTCAATCTCTTCCAGCGAAAATCCTTTTGCTTTCAATAAGATTAAGAAGTGATACAGCAGATCTGCAGCTTCATTTTTAAAAAGATCTTCATTGTCATCTTTAGCTTCTATAACCAATTCTACGGCTTCCTCTCCTACTTTTTGAGCCATTTTATTGATTCCTCTCTGATAAAGTGAATACGTATAAGAACCTTCAGTTTTGGCATCTATTCTCTGAGAAATTTTTTCTTCCAGCTCATAAAGAAATCCTTTGGCATTCTTTTCTCCAAAACAGCTAAAAGTGCCTGTGTGACAGACTACATTCTTTGGAACGGCTTTAATTAAAATGGTGTCCTGATCACAGTCGATGTCAATACTTTTTACCGTTAAAAAGTTACCCGATTCCTCACCTTTTGTCCAGAGTCTGTTTTTGGAACGGCTGAAAAAAGTAACAATTCCTTCTTTTTTTGTTTTCTCAAAAGCTTCTTCGTTCATATAGCCCAGCATCAAAACCTGCAGCGTTCTGTTATCCTGAATGACTACGGGAACAAGCCCATTATCTTTATTAAAATCTATTTTCATCGTACTTCTATTTTTTGAGTTTTTAACTGTTGTTTTAAATCCAGAATCCCTATTTCATTAAAATGGAAAATACTGGCTGCCAATCCTCCTGTAGCTTTGGTTTCATTAAATACTTTAACAAAGTCATCCACCTTACCGGCACCTCCGGATGCTATCACTGGAATACTGATATTGTCTGAAACCAGCTTTGTGATGCGAAGATCAAAACCATTTTTTGTGCCATCACCATCCATCGAAGTCAACAGAATTTCTCCTGCTCCAAGAGATTCGGCTTGTTTTGCCCATTCTAGCGTAGAGAGTTCGGTAGCCTCTCTTCCACCTTTGATATGCACCAGATCTGTATCGCCTACTTGCCTTGTATCAATAGCAACCACCACACACTGGCTTCCGAATTCCCGGGCCAGATCAGAGATAAGTCCTGGATTTTTCACCGCTGAAGAATTGATACTGATCTTGTCTGCACCTGCTTCCAAAAGCTTTCTTACATCTTCCACAGAGGAAATCCCTCCACCCACCGTAAAAGGAATGCTAAGCTCTTTGGCAATCTCTTTTACCAGCTCTACAAACGTTTTTCTGTTCTCAATAGTGGCAGTAATATCCAGAAAAACAAGCTCATCAGCTCCTTCCTGTTCATATTTTTTGGCAAGTTCTACGGGATCTCCTGCATTTTTCAGGTCTTCAAAATTGATTCCCTTCACCGTTGCTCCATCTTTGATATCCAGACATGGAATAATTCTTTTCTTAAGCATTTTCAATAAAATTTTGAAGTTGTTGTAAGCTTATTTTTCCTTCGTAAATTGCTTTTCCGATAATTGTCCCCGCACAGCCGATATCTTTCATTTTATATACATCAGCAATCCCTGAAATCCCTCCGCTTGCTACCAGCTGAACAGATGTTTTATATAAGATCTCAATATACAACCCTGTTGAAGGTCCTTCCAGCATCCCGTCTTTTGCAATATCAGTACAGATAGCAGTTTGTATCCCTTTTTCCTGATACTGAAGGATGAAGTCGATGATGTCATTATCACTTTCTTCGAGCCATCCGGAGGTTTTGATTTTTCTGTTGTCGCAATCAGCTCCAAGGATAATTTTCTCAGCGCCATATTTTTGAATCATTTCATAGCAGAATTCAGGATTTTGCACCGCAATACTTCCTAAAGTGATCTGTTTTGCTCCAGAATTAAAGGCTGTTTCAATATCTTCCTGAGTCTTTAATCCTCCTCCAAAGTCGATATGCAGCGAAGTAGCATGAGCAATATTCTCTAAAACCTTCTGATTCACAATATGTTTTGATTTCGCTCCGTCCAGATCCACCAGGTGAAGAAACTGAATGCCAAAACTTTCAAATTCTTTCGCCACTTCTAAAGGGTCTTCATTGTATATTTTCTTTGTATTGTAATCTCCTTTTGATAAACGGACACATTTACCGTCGATAATATCAATAGCCGGAATTATTTTCATCATTATAAATTTATAAAGTTTTTAACGATCTGATTTCCCACAATTCCTGATTTTTCAGGGTGAAATTGCACTGCATAGAAATTATCTTTCTGCAATGAAGCACTGAATGGCAGGATATAATCACAAACAGAAGTGGTAAAGTCTGAAAGCTCACAATAATAGCTGTGTACAAAATACACATCACTGCTCTTTTCAATTCCTGAAAACAATGGTGAAATCTGTCCTGAAACAGTATTCCAGCCCATGTGTGGAACAATATCCTTTGCCGGGAATTTTCTGACATTGATATCAAAAATTCCCATTCCTTCAGTATTTCCCTCTTCATTTTCCTTACACATCAGCTGCATTCCCAGACATATCCCTAAAACCGGCTGTGTAAGGCTTGGAATCAAAAGATCAAGTTCTTTTTCCTTCAACAGTTTCATGGTGGATGAAGCTTCTCCTACGCCTGGAAAGATCACTTTATCGGCTTTTAAAATCTGCTCAGGATCATCCGTGATCACAGAATCTATCTTCAGCCTGTTGAGGGCATTCTGGACAGAGTTTACATTTCCTCCGTTGTATTTTATTATGGCAATCATATTTATAAACTTCCTTTTGTAGAAGGTAAACTGTAGTTACTATCCGATTGATTCACTGCCATTTTCACTGCTTTCGCAAAGGCTTTAAAGATGGATTCAATTTTGTGGTGTTCATTATCCCCTTCTGCTTTGATATTCAGATTGGATTTCGAAGCATCAGTAAAGGATTTAAAGAAGTGAAAAAACATTTCTGTAGGCACATCTCCTATTTTTTCTCTTTTAAACGGCGCATCCCAAACCAACCATGGTCTGCCACCGAAATCAATAGCCACCTGAGAAAGACAGTCGTCCATCGGAAGCAGAAAACCATATCGTTCAATCCCTTTTTTCTTTCCTAAAGCTTTTAAAATAGCTTCTCCCAGCACAATTCCTGTATCTTCAATGGTGTGGTGCTCATCCACGGCAAGATCTCCGTTTACTTTAATGGTCAAATCCATATTTCCGTGTCTTGCAATCTGATCCAGCATGTGATCAAAAAAATGAAGCCCGGTTGAAATATCTGACTTTCCGTTTCCATCAAGATTAACTTCAATTTCGATATCTGTTTCATTGGTTTTGCGGGAAACTTTTGCCTTCCTCATTCCTGATTTTAAGAACTGATAAATCTCTGACCAGCTTGTAGTAGAAAGTTCAGATTCACTATTTAAGTTTTGGTTAAGATAAATAGCCTTAGATTTAAGGTTTTTAGCGAGTTGTACATCAGTACTTCGATCACCAATTACATAGGAATTTTCCAGATCATAATTGCCATAGATATATTTTCCCAACATTCCAATTCCTGGTTTTCGGGTAGGAAGGTTTTCGGATTCAAAGCTTTTATCAATTAAAATATCACTAAAAATGATTCCTTCATTTTCAAATGCCTGCAACATTTTTGCGTGAGGTTTTATGAAATCTTCTTCAGGAAAACTTTCTGTTCCCAGTCCATCCTGATTGGTTACCATCACCAATTCATAGTCTAACTCATTAACAATTTTTGCAAGGTTTTGAAAAACTCCCGGATAAAACTCAAGTTTTTCCAGAGAATCTACCTGAAAATCTGTTGGCGGTTCAATAATCAGTGTTCCATCACGGTCTATAAAGAGTACTTTTTTCATATGTTTTTTATAAAATTGTTTTAAACCATTAAGCTTTTTTAAGTGATTAAGAATTATTAAGATAGCTAAAGCTATTAATTTAGTTATATTCTTACTTATTCATCTTTGATGAATCTTAATTTTTCTTATCCTCTTCATCTTTCTTAACGGTTTATATTCCTTTTAAAAGGTTAATTAATTTTTCATTTTCCGAACGATTTCCCACATTAATCCTGATACATCCCGGAATGGCAGGATCTCTTCTGCTGGTTAAGATTTCTTCTTCCAACATTCTTGCATACACAGAATCCACATTTTCCATTCTGATCAGGAAAAAATTGGCATCTGTTGAAAAGACTTTGGAAATACATTGAATTCCTTCAAACTGCTGCTTCAACCATGTTCTCTCTTCCAGAATACGAGTTACGTTCTCCTGAAGTCTGTTTTCTTCTTCTAAAGTCTTTAAAATCAACTCCTGGCTCAAAACATTCACGTTATAAGGTGCTTTTACCGTATTAATAAGGCTGATAATTTCTTCAGATGCATAAGCCATACCTACTCTTGCGCCAGCAATTCCCCATGCTTTAGAAAAGGTTTGCAGTACAATCAGGTTCGAATATTTCTCCAACAGCTCCAGACTTGATTTTTTTCCGGAAAATTCAATATACGCTTCATCTACCACTACAATTCCGTTGAAATTCTGAAGATAAAATTCAATATCATCCACACTGTTTCCGGTAGGGTTATTAGGTGAACATAAAAAGAAAATCTTCAGTGAAGGATCTTCAATTACCTTTAAGAAATTCTCTTTTACAATTTCAAAATTTTCATCCAGATCCAGTTTCAAAACTTTATTCTCGTTGATCGTTGCATAGAAGCCATACATCGCAAATGACGGATTCATCATCAGAATGGCATCTTTTTTAGGCTCGCAGAAAATTTTGATGATAAGATCTATCAGCTCATCACTTCCGTTCCCTATGGCAATCTGTGAAGGTGAAACTTTTTTAAGCCCTGCAAGCTTGCTTTTAAGCTTTTTCTGGGTAGAATCCGGGTAACGGTTGCATTCTCCGAAAGGGCTTTCATTCGCATCCAGCATTACCGGAGCATTAAATTCATTGTGATCCCTGAAACTGATGTAGGGTTGTAATTGTAATATATTTTCTCTTACGAGTGTTTTGATACTGTTATTTTTCATTGTATTGATTTTCTTTTAAAAAACTGATTCAATATAAAATCGTTTTTAAACCATTAAGATGAATTGAGTTATTAAGAATAGTGAAGAAAACATCTTCCGATCTTTATTAAGCAATGAGCTGAATTCAAATGTATCTGAATCTTAATTTTGCTTAAAAGCTTCATTTTTTTTGATAAACGCAATGGACGCAAAGTTTTTTAATTCTGTAACGCTTTTTTAAGGCGCAAGAAAATCTAAGATTTTCAGCAAGTAAAGCGTCATACTTTTTCCCACAGATTTCACAGATTTCACAGATTTTTCATATTTGCCTTCTTCATTGCAGAATCTGCGAGAGATTAAAACTTTGATATTCAATTTTATCGGAGATAAAATCCTTGCGTCTTAAAAAGGGTTCTCATTATAATTCTCTTGCGTCTTTGCGTTTTCCAACATTCTTACTTTAGTCTTATTGACACTGCATTTTTGTGAGCAAACAATCCTTCTGCTTCTGCCATAAGCTCTATTGTTTTTCCTAAATTCTGAAGCCCTTCTTTCGAAAGATGCTGGAATGTTATTTTTTTTACAAAACTCAAATGTATTTGAATCTTATCTTTACTTAAAGGCTTCATTTTCTTAATGGTTCAATTTTTTTGATAAACGCAAGGGCGCAAAGTTTTTTTCTAATCTTTTACTTTTTAAGGTGCAAGAAAATCTAAAAGTTTTAGCAAGTAAAGCGTCATTCTTTTCCCGCAGATTTCACAAATTTCACAGATTTTTTATATTTGTTTTTTTCATTTGGAGAATCTGTGAGAAATCAAAATATTTGGTACTCAATTTTATCGGAGATAAAATCTTTGCGTCTTAAAAAGGTGTCTCATTATAATTCTCTTGCGTCTTTGCGTTTTCCAAAAATTATTATTTTAATCTTATCGAGACTGCATTTTTATGAGCAAACAGTCCTTCAGCTTCCGCCATGAGCTCTATTGTTTTTCCTAAATTTTGAAGACCCTCTTTTGAAAGATGCTGAAATGTTATTTTTTTCACGAAACTGTCCAGAGACACCCCACTGTAGTTCTTTGCATAAGCATTCGTAGGAAGTGTATGATTGGTTCCGCTGGCATAATCCCCTGCGCTCTCACAGGAATAATTTCCTAGGAAAACTGAGCCTGCATTCTGAACTTCCGGAATATATTTTTCAAAATTATCAATCGCCAGAATAAGGTGTTCCGGAGCATAAAGATTGCTGAATTCAAGAGCTTCTTCCAGAGAATCTACTAAAATAAAAGAACTGTTTTCCAAAGCCTGGCCGGCAAATTCATTTCGTGGCAAGTCCCTGACCTGCTGCCCAACAGCCTTTATAGTCTCCTCAAATACTTTAAAGTCTGTCGTTATAAAAACAACCTGACTATCACTTCCGTGTTCTGCCTGTGAAAGAAGATCGGCAGCGCAAAAATCAGGAACTGCCTTTTCATCTGCAATCACAAGAACTTCACTCGGTCCGGCTGGCATATCGATAGCAACTCCATACCGTTGTGCATATTCTTTTGCCGCTACTACAAACTGATTTCCAGGACCGAAAATTTTATTGACGGAAGGAATACTTTCTGTTCCAAAAGTCATCGCTGCAACAGCCTGTGCTCCGCCTGTTTTAAAGATTTTCGAAACTCCACAAAGTTTTGCAGCATAAAGAATGGCGGGATTAACATTTCCATTTTTATCCGGTGGCGTGCAAAGGATTATTTCTTTACATCCGGCAAGATTTGCAGGAACCGCCAACATCAACACTGTAGAAAATAAAGGAGCTGTCCCTCCCGGAATATAAATCCCAACGCTCTCTACAGCACGGTTTTCTCGCCAGCAAACAACTCCTTTTGTTGTTTCAATTTTCTGAATTTCCTGCTTTTGAGAAGCGTGAAATATTGAAATATTTTCTTTCGCCTGTTGAATAGCCTGCTTCAATTCATCTTGAATCTGATTTTCTGCTTCCTGAATTTCGGCATCAGAAACTTTTATGCTCCGGGTTTCTGCTTTATCAAACTTTTTGTTGAATTCTATTAAAGCTTCATCACCCTTTTTTTCCACTTCTATGAATATTTCTGTGATCAGACCTGAAATTTCTTTCTGTTCCAAAACAGGACGTTTTACCAGGTCTTTCCAGGTGTCTTTTGTGGGATATCTGTATATTTTCATTGTACTATTTTTTAAACCTTTTTTTGAACCATTAAGAGTCTTTAAGTTGTTAAGTTTCATTAAGATCATAGCTTAAGCTATTTTATTCAGCTACCTGATACCTTAATAACTCAATTTTTTATGAACGCAAAGGCGCAAGTTTTTTAAATCTTTACTTTTTTAAGGCGCAAGAAAATCGAAGATTTTCAGCAAGTATTTGAGTTATATTTTTTTTATTTCAAGCGACATTAAATTTTATCAGAGATAAAATCTTTGCGTCTTAAAATAGTATTAACTTTATTTTCATTGCGTCTTTGCGTTGAACAACATTTACAATTATCAATTTTCTAAATAACCATTTTATCAATGGGGATGATTAGGATATCCTGAGCACCATTTTCTTTGAGTTCGTCAATGACATCCCAGAAACGTTCTTCATCAATCACAGAATGAATACTGCTCCAGCCTTCTTCCGCCAATGGAATAACCGTAGGACTCTTTAATACCGGAAGAACACCGGCAACTTTCTGTATTTTTTCATTGGGAACATTCATCAGAATGTATTTTGAATTTTTTGCTTTTAAAACCGCTTTGATTCTGAATACGAATTTTTCAAGAATGGCTTCTTTTTCAGCTGATAACTGAGGTGTTTGAGCCAACACAGCTTCCGATTTCAGTAAAGTAACTGTTTCTCTTAACCCATTTTTGAATAAAGTGCTTCCAGAGCTTACAATATCACAAATTCCATCGGCCAGACCGATATTAGGAGCGATTTCCACTGAACCTGAAATAACGTGAATATCTGATACGATTCCTTCTTTTTCTAAAAAGTTTTTAAGGGTATTTGGGTAAGAAGTAGCAATTTTTTTACCCTGAAAATAAGAGATGTCGTCTGTTTCTACTTCTTTGGGAACAGCCAGTGAAACACGGCATTTTGAAAATCCAAGTTTTTGGATCGTTTTGATGTTTTTACCTTTTTCAACCAGAAGATTTTCGCCAAGAATGGCCACATCCACCACTCCGTCTTCCAGATATTGCGGGATGTCTGAATTCCGAAGGTACATGATTTCCATCGGAAAGTTATCTACTGAAACTTTGAGTTGGTCTTTACCATTATTAACAAAGATTCCGCAGTCTTTGAGAAGCTGAAGAGATTCTTCGTAAAGCCGGCCGCTTTTTTGGATTGCAATTTTTAATTTACTCATTTTGCCTTTTTTGGGTCCGAGCAAATAAAAACTGATCTATTGAAATTTCTGATGAGAATTCAGGAAACAAAAAAACCGTCTATTTACTCAGACGGTTTTTATTATTTTTGATTTTAGCACATACTTATATCAATCAATTCCGCCTAACAGAGATGATGATGATAATGATGTAATGCTAAAAATGTTGGTTTCATTGTATTGAATTATGATGCAAATGTAGGATTTATTTTTAAAATGCAAAGTTTTTTCAGATTAATTTTTGATAAAAATTCATCAGCTCCTTCGCAATGGGCTCGTCATTAAACTTCTGAACAAACCCGAAACCCTTTTCCTCACGGCGTTTTCTCTCGGATTCATTTTCCCAGAGAAATTTTAATTTGGCTCGGATATCAAGATCATTATCAGGATTCACATACACTGAATCTTTTCCTCCTGCTTCCGGCAGGCAGCTGGTATTGCTCGTCACCACAACCGTTTTGGAGAAAAGTGCCTCAATGACAGGGATTCCGAAGCCTTCAAAGAAGCTTGGATAGACAAAAATATCTGCCAGTTTATAGAGACAGGCCAGCTCATCCATAGAAACACCTTCAAGGAAAAGCACCTGCTTTTCTATTTTATTTTTTTTCAGGAAACGTTCTATTTTCTGGTAGTATTTTGTCTTTCTTCCCACCACAACCAATGGAATTTCTGTACCATTGATGGCTTTTACAACATTCAAAAGGTTTTTACGGTCTTCAATAGTTCCTACATTCAAAACAAACCTTCCGGGAAGCTTAAATTTCTCTTTGACAGCTTCCATCAGTTCCGGAGACTGCTGTTCTTTAAAAGCATGATGACATCCCTGATAAATAACTTCAATTTTAGTCTCAGGAACTTTTAAATACCGGATAATATCTCTTTTGGTCTGTTCCGAAATCGCAATGATTTTGTCAGCGGTATCAGCGGCTTTTTTGAATTTCCAGAAATGGATTTTCCTGTCAAAAAAAGAATAATACTGAGGATATCTTACAAAGATTAAATCATGAATGGTAACCACCTTTTTAATAGGTTTCGGATCCCATTTCAGAGGAAGTTCACCGGATAATCCATGGAAAATATCTGCTCCCTGTTTCTGGGCATCTTTACCCATTTTCAACTGACGGGAAAGGTTTCCTTTTGAGGTTTCAATATATTGGACATTCTGGCGTTCCAGAATATCTTTTCCTCTCTCGGATTTGTTTTTATTGAGTAACAGATATTCGTTCTCCGGTTCATACCTGGAAAGGATTCTTACAAGGTCTCTCGAGTAGTTTCCAAGGCCGGACGTATTGTGGAAAAACCGTTTTGCATCAAAGGCAATCTTCATCGTTCTATCTGTTTTTGAAATTCCTGAAATGTTCCGAATGTATGTCCTTTTTCTTTCAACCAGCCTACAAACGAATCAAATCTTTCCACCATTTCTTTTCCTGAGTTTTTTACAGTAAATCCGGGAAGTTTAAAGGCTTCATCTTTAATTTCTGCAAATTCCCAGGGATGGAAATAAATGTTTAGATATTTGTCTTTTTTCAAACAGTCCGAAGCCAGTTTTTTATAGAAAAATAAAGGAAAATTATGAAAACTTAACCAAAACAAAGGGATTCTGAAATTAGGAGAAACCGAAGCCGGAACCTGAGTCACATTTCCTTCTTTGAAATAGGTTCGGGATACTTTTAAATTATTATATCTTCCCGGCAAAAATGTAGGATTGATGGAGGAATTGTAAGAATATCCTGCTCTTTCCACTTCTTTTTCGTCCACAGGCATCATTCTCGGCATTCTTAATCCGGTCACCTTTGTGGAAAATAATTCTTCCAGTTTTTCTCTGGATTCTTTCAAATGTTTGTCTTCAAATTCTGAATGAAACCATGTGTGAGAAGCCAGTTCATGCCCTTCATGTAGCAACCTTTCAATAAGGTGTTTGCTGTTTTCCGCAAAAACTACTGTGGAAAAAAAAGTAGCTTTGGCATTATGTTTTTTAAGGATATCGAGAATTCTCTCTAATCCTGTCTGTGAAATTGAAATCTGCTTTTCAAAGGGAATTTCACCCTTATATTCTAATGGCATATCAAATTCTTCAATATCAAAACTCAATAAAACCATTCTAAAAATTTTTGTTTTTAATAATATAATTAGGTCTGTCTTTCACCTGTTTAAATATTTTACCTAAATAAATCCCCATGATTCCGAGGATGATCAACTGAAGGCCTCCGAAGAATACAATGGTCATAATCAATGATGCCCAACCAGAGATCTCAGTTTTTGCAATAAATGAATGAATCACATAGGCTCCATATCCAATGACTGACAGTGCCGAGAATAAAAATCCCAGATATGCCGCCAGATAAAGTGGTTTTACACTGAAAGCAGTGATTCCGGTGAAGGCAAAAGTAAACATCTTTTTAAGGTTGTAACTGCTTTTTCCTGAAAGTCTTTCTGCTGCTGTAAAGTCGATTCCTGTTTGTTTGAAACCCATCCAGCTCGTTAATCCTCTCAAGAATAAATCGTCTTCATTAAAGTTTCTCATGACTTCAACAGCGCTGGCATCCAATAATCTGAAATCTGAGCCGCCTCCTTTTGTTAAATTAACATCGGATAAACTTGATAAAAGCTTATAAAATAAGTCTGAGGTTTTTCTTTTAAAAAATGAAATCTCTTTGGGATAGGTTCTAAAGGTAAAAACTACATCATAGCCTTCTTCCCATTTCCGGATCATTTCAGGAATCAATGCAGGAGGATGCTGAAGATCTCCATCCATAGAAATGACTGCATTCCCAAGGGCATTGTCCATTCCGGCTTTTACAGCCGGTTGGTGACCAAAATTGCGGGAAAACTCGATGAATTTCACTTCATCATATTGACTGGAAAGTTCTTCTAATTTTTGTTGCGTATTGTCTCTGCTGCCATCATTCACAAATATGATTTCAAAGTCATAATTGTTTAAACCATCAAAAACTTCTTTAATTTTCTGATGGATCATGGCAACGTTTCCTTCTTCGTTATAAGCGGGAATTACAATTGAAATTTTCTTCATATGTATTAATTCAGGCTGTAATTTTTCTCAAAATCTTTAGTCAGAAGCTCATAAGTCACTCTCAACCAGATTACAATACAAGGTACGGCTTTTAATGAATATTTGATGATATAATTCTCTTTTACAAATTTCGGGAACAGATCCGAAGTTGAGAAACATGTGAAAATAATGACAAAAACCAACAATCCAATGATCAATGGTGTTCTTTCTTTCTGAAGGAAAAACCAGATCAAAACTCCTACTACCGCTATGATATACGTGGGAGATTCTGAACTTGAACTGAACAATACCAAGAACAGTAATGTGGAAGCCAGAATCATCAGTTGAAATGCATAATGCTTGTATTGCTTAATTCTGATGTAAGGTAAAGCAAAAAGAGGCAATCCACCTGCTAAGAACACAAGGTTAGAAATGGATGCATCTCCTAAAACTCTTCTTACAAAGCCCATTAATGAGATATCCTGCATATTTCCTAATACCTGATTTTCGCTATTCTTTTCTACAATAGACTGAAACCAATCCGAGTAGCACTGAATAACAAACTGCGGACTTGAATAGGCCATCGGAAGTACGAAAAACAATATAGCAATGCCAATTCCTGAAAGAATAAATTTAGTTTTATTTTTAATGAAGAAAAACTGTGTCAAACCTACAATTCCGTAGATTTTCACAAATATTCCTATTAAAATTGCGGTTACAGATTTGACTTCTTTTCTTTCGTAAATATATACTGCAGATAACAGTAAAAGACCTGTCAGCGCCACATTGAACTGCAGACTTAAAGCCGCAGTAATGTATTCCTGAAGGCAAAGCAATCCGAAAATGGCCTTCTTGCTGTCTGAAAACGGCAGTTTATAAATTCCGTAGATAAAGATAAAAGTATTAGCAATATTCCAAAGTGAAATTCCCAGCCAATCCGGCATCATGGCAAACGGTGCAATCAATGCACTGAAAAATACACCATAATGGTTCAGATCAAAATAAAGATCAGGATAATGGACAAATAAGTTTTTCTGATGAATGGTATTAAAGAATACATTTTTAAAAATCAGATAATTATTGATCGCATAATCTCCTCTCAGGTATTTGGAAATTGCTGTAACAACGGATATAATAAGATAAACCCCAAATATATATTTAGGGTTTAATAGTATTTTAAGAAATTTTTCTTTCAAGATTGTGGTATTAGATTAAAATATTAATCTTAAACGGCTACATTATTGTCTCTCAATGCATCATTCAGAGATGTTTTCTTGTCTGTAGATTCTTTTCTCTGACCAATGATCAGCGCACATGGAACCTGATATTCTCCAGCAGGATATTGTTTTGTATAGCTTCCAGGGATTACTACTGAACGTGCAGGAACTCTTCCTTTGATTTCAATTGGTGTATCTCCTGTAACATCGATAATTTTTGTAGAAGCGGTCAATACTACGTTTGCACCCAATACGGCTTCTTTTTCTACGTGAACTCCTTCTACAACGATACATCTTGATCCGATAAAGCAATCGTCTTCAATGATTACCGGAGCAGCTTGTAAAGGCTCCAATACTCCACCGATACCAACACCACCACTCAGGTGAACGTTTTTACCGATCTGTGCACAGCTTCCTACTGTTGCCCAAGTATCTACCATTGTTCCGGAATCTACATAAGCACCAATGTTTACGTAAGATGGCATCATAATTACTCCAGGAGCAATATAAGCACCTTCTCTCGCTACTGCATGTGGAACAACTCTCACCCCTTTTTCAGCATAACCTCTCTTCAAAGGCATTTTATCATGAAATTCAAACGGGCCTACTTCAATAGTTTCCATTTTCTGGATCGGGAAATACATTACCACAGCTTTCTTTACCCATTCATTTACCTGCCATCCGTTTTCTGTAGGTTCTGCAGTACGAAGTTCCCCTTTATCAACTAAAGAAATAACCTCTCTGATCGCCTTCTGGCTGTCTTCATTCTGCAATAATTCTCTGTTGTCCCAGATATTTTCAATAGTTTGTTGTAATGACATGTTTCTTATTTAAAATTATACCGGCCAAAGATACAAAAAAGTTCAGCAAAACGGGTTTTAACATCATGCTTTTAATAAAGTCTCAGCATGCGCTTCACCCTCTTTTTGTAATCCATATAGATTTGTCCGTGTTCTTTTAGCAGATACTCTTCTTCAAGCCTTATTTGAATCTGCATCAGAATACTACCAATCAAAAGGCAAGAAAAAGCAATTACAGTCGGGAAAGCAAGGAAAAATCCCACAAGACTGATGGTCATTCCCAGAAATATAGGATTTCTTGAGAATCTGAATAATCCGTGAGTAACCAGTTCGGTTTTTGTTGAATTATCAATCCCAATCCTCCATGAATTTTTCATTTGCATCTGGGCTATAACCACCCAAATCAAAGCAAAAAACATTAAAATAATTCCTGTGTACTGAAAAAGATCATATTCCAGCACATTGATTTTAAATGCAGGGAAAATTTCTTCCGGAAAAAACAAAAGAAGTATTGTATACATAAACAAAGCAAATAAAATCAGCTTAAAATACAACCCCACGAGCCCGTACGCAGAATCATCTTTGGGAAGAACATTAGGGTTTTTGCCAATCTGCCGGGCTACTTTATAACTCATTCCAACAAAGGAAATGATAAAGAAAAGCATGAAATAGAAAGGAATAAAAAATCGGATAAAATCTGCCATAGGACTATAGTTTTGAGCAAATTTGCTAAGTTTCGTGATGCAATACTATTGCAATGATGAATGGCAGATAGATGACAAACGGAAACATAAAAATTCCCCTCCTCTGGAGGGGTGGCGAAAATTCAAAGAATTTTTGACGGGGTGGTTAAAGAAGTTTTGGCTAAAGCCGGTTGAAGTTTTTGTTTTTCGATAAACGGGATTCCTTCGGCTAAGCTCAGGATAACAACCCGTTTCTATTGAATATTTTAACTGATATTTACTCCAAAATAATAAACTCCATTGTTTTCGCAATATGTTTTTCCTGAATAATTCCCTGTGAGTATGGGCTATTATGACTGGAATTATATTTTGTGAGATAGGCCTGATTAATTTCTTCAGTAAGATTATTGATATCCTCCGGGATGAGAGCTTTTATAGGATAAATCATTTCACCACATTGAATTTCTCCTAAAGAATTTTCTAAAAAGCTATTGTACCAGCTTCTTTCAGCAAGTCCCCATGATCTTGCGAATATCCGGTTTTGGACTACAACCATCCATATTTCGAGAAATTCAGGTCTTTGATATCCGGCTTTTATTCCGATAATCGTATGGTTTTGAATGTAATCTAATGCTGTTTCTTTATTCATTGTCTTAATTTTGTGTAAAACTAAAACATGAAAACAAGAATGAAAACTTATTTATGTATACTGTCAGAAATATGATGTCATCAGGTGTTTTTCTGATGTGTGGTGTTTTTAAAGCATCATATTACCAAGAGCTGTCTGCAAACATTCTTTATAACTTTTGGCGACTGTAATTTTTAAATCACCGCAGAGTAAACGGTTATCTTCAAAAGATTCAATATTGGTCAGATTGACAATGTATGAATTATGGACGCGCATAAATTCGTCCGGAAGGGTTTCTATAAGGTCTTTAAGTGTTTTGTAGTAAATATATCTTTTATGGTCTGTGGTATGAACTTCTACATAATTTCCAAGTCCTTTAATGACATTTATATCTTTAAAGAAAAGCTTTATCAGCTTTTTATCTGATTTGATGAAAGCAAAAGTCCGGTTCTCTATCATTTATTTAAGATATTTACAGTACTCTTTGGGCATGAAGGTAGGCCTTATTCCAGTATTTTTCGTTCAGGGACGAAATAATTACGCCTTTTGAAGTAGAAGCATGAATAAATTTCACTTCTCCGTCAGGACCAATATCGTGAACAATTCCCACATGAGAAACTCTGCTTCCTCCCGCTGTCGCAAAAAATAACAGATCACCTGGTTTTACGTCTTTGATATCAATATTCTTTCCGGCATCGGCCTGATCAGAAGATCTTCTGGGAAGATTAAAATCATTTTCTTCAAATACTTTTACAGTAAATCCGGAGCAGTCAAATCCCGAAGAAGTATTTCCTCCGAATTTATAGGGTGTTCCGATATACTTTTCGGCATCTTTCAAAACATCATTGATTGATCTTGAAACACTGCCACTAAATTTTGAATCCAGTTTTCTTAGATTTTCAGCTTTCGCTACGGCCTTTGTATTTGATTTTTTGCTTGCAGAAGCACTTTTAGAGGATCCGCAGGAAACTACAAAAACAGAGGCTGCCAGGACAATCACCATCTGCTTTACTTTTATTTTTTGTTGAAATAATTCCGTTCCCATACTCTTCTGATTTATAATTAATTAACAAAATACATCACAAATATACATTTTATAATTTAATTATGCTATAACTATACTACAACTATATTATAAATATATGTTAAAATTTTGGTTTTCATTATTTATTGGTATATTTGATTTCTATTTTGAAGATATGGCAACCTATGAAAGTGTAATCAAGATCACCGGAGCAGTGGGCGATCTGGTGTTTTATACTCTGAATGGCAAAAATGTGGTTCGGAAGAAAAGCGGTTTCAATAAAGCTGCGTTTAAGAAAAATCCGTCCTATGAGAAAGTAAGACAGAACAGTTCTGAATTCGGGCACTGTTCCAAAATGGGGAAGATGATCCGGAAAAGCCTGGAAATATATATTAAAGAAGCTGGTGATCCCCTCCTCTACCAAAAGTTTGCAAAGGTGATGACTACCATCAAAGATTTAGATACCATTTCTGAAAGAGGAAAAAGAACGGTTGAAAACGGTTTAAAGACTGAAGAAGGAAGAAAACTCCTGAGAGGATTTCAATTAGGCACGGTAAATCAAATTTCTGATTGTATAAGAATGAAAGATCATGTTCTGTATAAAAATGATCATTGTACCTCAGACCATGCAGTGATTTTAACTTTAAAATTAAATTCTGAAAAATATAGTATAGAAAGTAATGAAGAAATGGTGTATTGGAATCAGCAACAAAATACGTCTTTTAAAAAGCATTTTTCTGATGATGATTTCCTGCTCTATTTTATAGCATTAAAGAATGAAAATGATAAGATTACCCATATGGGATTTGTTTAAATAAAAAAGTCTGCAGTACATTCTGCAGACTTTCTTGTTTTATTTCTTCTCTCCTTTCCAGCTTCCTGATACTGCAGGGGTTGGAAGTGAGTTGGACCAGTTTCCGTTTCCTTTCTTTTCTGTTGTTAACGTTCCTTTGAAATCTCCTTGTGAAGGTAGTCCTACTCTGGCGTTAAGATCTCCTGTCTCACTTAAATTTCCGGTAATGCTGTAGTTTTCATTATTAACATCGGAATGCATTGTTCCTACCACTTTACCACTTTCATCTACCACAAAGTTCCAAACTCCTTTATCTGCTCCTTCATAAGAACCAGACCATGTTCCTACATAATCATAAATAGTATCATCATCAGAGCTGCAACCGATAAATAAAAACGCCGTTAATAAAAGTAAAAAAAGTTTCTTCATAGTTTCAGTAGTTTTATAACCTAAAATCCTGTTATTCTCCTATACTTTCCTTCCAAAAATCCAGTCATAGAGAATATTGCTTAATATTTATTATTTTTTTGTTCCGTGCAAATCTACTAATTTTTTTTATTCAAATTATCTGAATTTTAATTAGCACCCAATATGTTTATTAAAAAACAACATATTCCGGCTAAAATACAAATATTTTTCAAACAAATAGAGCCTCTATACATTTTGAGTTATTTAAAAAAATATACCTAAAGTTGGATATTAATACGTTTAATATTCATTTACAATTAGTTTACACTAGATTTCATGCCATTTGCATTCTATTTTAAAGATATTTCTTACCTTAGTGAAAAATTTAACCTTTTCAAAAAATTACATGAAAACAAAAACATTATTTTTGGCAGCACTTGCTATTTGCGGTAGTTCGACAGCACAGGTTGGGATTAACACCGCCACTCCAAGTCATACTTTGGATGTTAATGGTCTGGTAAGAGTAAGAGGACTTTCAAATGCTGAAAAAAAGATTGTTGCAGCGGATGCGCAAGGAGTTTTAACTCTTATTTCTCCTGAAGAAATTTTTGCGCCAAAGGCTATTTTGAACACATCAACCTCTTCCAGTGAACAAAGATCTACTGTATACGAAGGAAAATGTTTCCAACCTGGTGACAATGCTTCTTCCTGTACTGTTTCTGTAAACCATTACTCCTCTTGTGCGGGGTTCAGTAATCCCGTAGACACTCAAATCATTGTAGGACAAGGAATTAATACAGGAAACGGACAGTTTTTGGGAACATGGACAGCCCGATATGTTGATAATAAAGGATTTGCAAACGCAACTGCTGTTGCCAATCAGACAGCACCAGACTATCCGAGAATCTCTTACCCAAGTACCAATACAGTGAACTATTTAGGAAGTGGAAACTTTGCAGGTCAATGTAATACGGACTTGGTCACTACCATCAACCAGGCCACCGGAGATATAAAAGTAGAGTCTGTAAAGCGAAGCATGTACGCACACCTTGTGTACCTTATAAATATTGCCCGCTCCAGATCTTTATAATAGTTGATATTTGATTTCAAAAAGGCAGCCACAATATTTTCATTGTGGCTGTTTTTGTAAAATGAAAAACCCTCTGAATTTTGATAAATTTCTCATACATTGAACTTCACATTATAAAATTTATTTTCTACAGAAAAGCCTCCCTTTTTAGGAGGCTAAAAACTATTATTGAATGAATGAAAAACTTATCCCAAATGTATGAAATATTCATTCAGGCTTTTATGAGTACAGTCATAATCAGCTGTTTTCCATAATTCATTAATTGATAATCTCTCCTTTACCATTATCCAGTTTATCACGGAATTTCTGAAGATCTTCCGGAGTTGGCCTACTCCATTCTGTAATTTCTCCGATAATTTTCAAAGGCATTTCGGAACGATAAGATCGGGTTGGATTTCCCGGGAATTTTTTATCCGTTACATTAGGATCATTTTCGAAATTCCCTGTGGGTTCTACAATATATACACGATCTGCTCCATCGCCTTTTGCCAATGCTGCAGCAAGTCCTGCTCCATTGGTTAAAGCGGTGAAGTAAATATGATTCATTTTGAATTCTGATTTATAATTAGAATTTCCACCCGCTGTCAACAGCCCTCCTATTTGTAAGTCGGCTTTTGTTCCATGGTAAAAAGGACCTTTATCAGACGGATGGTTTTGAAGTAACACTGACAATTCAGCATTCTTTTTTGATTTTTCTGAATCTCCTAAATCCTCATAACATCTGGAAATATTCCGGTAAAGAGAAGGTAAGGCACTTTTAACGGTATCATCATTTATTTTTAAAGCCAACTCTAAGGAAGTTTCAAGCCATTTCAACCTATCAGCAGTGTTTTTTTGGTGACGTGCTACATAATAAGCTGCCAGAAACTTTTCATGATCGTCCGAAGCTTCTTCCGAAGCTTTTAAAAATGATTGAGCTGCTTCTTCAGGCATTCCTTTGTCTTCAAAGCCCATTCCTTGCAGACAAAGCTTGATCACAGGATTAAAAGGAGAAAATTCCATATTTTATTTTTTTTCAAATCTAGGAGATTCTATTGGAAATCTTTTATTTAAAAATGTATAGTTGGAAAATTGAAAAAATAAAAAATTCTTTTTTATAGTTTAAAATGAAAGCTATTTTCCTGCAAGTCACTTATAAAACGGTGTTATAATCTAAGAAGTAAGGAAACGGTACAACTAAAAAAGTTAAGCCCCAATTAAGGGGCTTTATTGTTTAATTTTGCTTTTTCTTCTCAAGATTTTCAGAGAATAAAAGAATCTCTTTATTTACTAGATCTGCATTTACTTTTTTTGTAATGATACTGCTATGACTTGCATTCATTATTATTTGTTTTCCTTGAGAAGAGAGTTCTTTTAGTTCTTTTTGCATACCGAACCATAATTGAAGTTCCTTTTCAGGATCAATTCCGGCTTTCCTGTATTTTTCTTTCTGGGATTCTTTATACTGTTCTGTAGCTGTAAATACCAAAACAGGTAATGAATCTAATTTCTTTGCCTCACCTGCACGCTTCAGTACATCATTAGTAAGTTCATTCTCTCTTAAAAACATCTTAAAAACATCACCAGAATTATAAGTTAGCGACTGTGAGCGACTATATGCTTCTTTGGGCAAATCATCACCCTGATATGGTTCTTTACTAAATATTTTGTTATAAATGCCCAAAATACCTAGATCCGCAAGTATAGATCCTATTTTAAATAGTTTTGCTTGTCCCTTGGGAACCAATTCTTTTTGGGCTAATCGGTTCCATTGTTCAGGATGACTTGAATCTATGAAAACGATTCCTTTCACTTCGTTTGGATAAAGATCTCTAAATATTCTATTATAAGGACCTCCCATAGAATGTCCCACTAAAATGTAAGGTGGCTTCTCTCCAGCTTTCTTTAATAATTCATGAAGCTGATATGCGTAAAACTCAGGAGATCTATCATTAGTGTTACTCGATTCGCTAAACCATTTTCCATCTCTGTCATAGCGTATAACTCTCGTTTTATCTTTTAAGCCTTCTGCAATCCAGTGCAGCATATCTGTATTACCATGTGCCCCTGCTTCAATAATAACCGTAGGTAGAGATTTTTTATTCCCGTCTATTCTTACATGGATGTTAGTTCCATTCACATTTACTAATTGACCTGGCGGAACTGGTTTCGGAGAAAATAATCGGTAACACATGCCTAAGAACAGGAATAATATGAGAATTCCTAGTATAAGTTTACCTAAAAACTTAAATATTCTTAAAATTGATTTCATAGTTATTTTTAAATTTCAAATTGATATCGAAAGAAGTGTCGAAACAGAATATTTTATGAAGATCTAAATTTGATCCGCATAAATATAATATAGAGAATCTTTGAGATGGGCATGATTAGAAGTTTTGTACTAATATAACAAAAGCCCTTATGAAAAGGGCTTTCCTGAAGTGGAGAATACGGGATTCGAACCCGTGACCTTTTGACTGCCAGTCAAACGCGCTAGCCAACTGCGCCAATCCCCCGTTTTTTATTGTAAGGCGGTACAAAAGTAAGTATTTAAATGATATTTGCAACTATTTTATAGTTTTAATTGAATTAAAATTAATAGAAATAGGCTCAGCGACCGCAAAAGCCATCATTCCTCATTGAATAACTTCCCAATTAATCCTATTTTTGTCTGAAATTATAATACAATCATGCAACTCTATACAGAAAGACTCCTTCTACGGGATATTACGATTGATGACAAACAGGATATTTTCGATTACCGCTCAGATGCCGAAGCCAATAAATTTCAAGGATGGATTCCTGAAACCCTGGAAGAAGTGGAAAGTTTTATCCAAAGAAATACTAAAGAATTCAACCAGCCTGAAAGTTGGTATCAGCTGTTGATTGCTGATAAAGAAACAAAAGCAGTCATTGGAGATATTGGAGTTCATTTTATAGGAGATGAAAATGTACAGGTAGAACTGGGAATTACCTTAAACACCTTATTTCAGGGTAAAGGTTATGCTTCCGAAGCTTTAAAAGGTATCATTAGTTTCTTGTTTAATGATTTGCATAAACACAGAATTACAGCTTCCGTAGATCCTGATAACACTGCTTCTCTTCAGCTGATGGAAAGAATCGGATTAAGAAAAGAAGGGCACTTTGTGAAAAGTCTGTTCTGGAAAAATAAATGGGTTGATGATATTATTTATGCAGTTCTTCGTGAAGAATGGATTACTAAACAAAAATAAATACAGCTCTTCAAAGCATTGCCCTGAGAAATATTCTATCCCAACTTACAATACTGTATATTTTTCATAAAATGGAGTGAATTTTGTTCTGACAATCGTTAAAGCAACCAAACCGTTGCAGATCAAATAGGATACAATCATTGTATGGAACAATTTTTTTATCGTAACTGTAATCCAGTTATCATTTTCAATCAATGAATACATCTCTTTTTTTAAGTGTGTAATAACATGTTCCTTCTTCTTTCCGTTTAATGAAAATAAGTCTTTCATAATCTTTGGTAATCTTTAATAATTTTTAGTTTAACAAGTTTTTATGTTGGCTTATTTCATGGGTTAGCTTTATTATTCCAAATATAGTGAAATATATAATGTTTACTTTATGACACAAATCATAAAACGAGTGTTAAAATATCCTAAAAAAGGCCTGTTTCAGTTATCTTTTCTTAAATTTTCTATTTCCAAAGTGTATTTTATTTGAGTACGTTCCTAAACAATCAGTCCTGGAAAATAGAAATTTATAGTCCTACCCTATAGACCAAAAGAGCCGAAATTGAATATTTCGGCCTTTTACTTCTTAAAAATAAAGGTTTTTACTTTTCAAATAATGGATCAGTTCTTTCGGACGGTCAGTCTGAATAATGTTGACTCCTTTATTAATATACCAATAAAGATCTGGATGATCCAGAACGAGGTCATCATTATTTCCGGCGTTATGATGCGGCCATAATGAATTGACCCAGATTTTAAACTTATTTTAAGTTTAAATCCTTAGCAATAACTCATCATCGGAGTTCCAAAGAAAAATTTTCTCTTCAGAAAGAAAAATCCAAATCATCAGCAGAAGGTCTGAAATTGGAATGCATAGCTGCTGTAAAATAATCACAGAATACCTGATACACAGCAGAATTGGTATCTGTTGCCCGGATTCCCAGCTGTGTATAAATAGTAAGAATCTGATGGGATAATCTTTGAACCAGCTCTACTCCATATTGGTGAATCTCGTGTTGTTGATCGTCTGAAATCTCTTTGTGATCACCGAGTATATTTTCTACTTCTCTGGCAATGTTTAGTACTTTTTCCAAATGTTTTTCAACAGACTTTGTGAAACTTTTGAAATGGATCTCGGGACGAATATCTACTGCCTCTTCAATAAAATGAGAAGCCATTCCTAAATAATTGACCAACAGCGTCAAGTCTGCAAAAACCCGAAACGGAATGGTATCCAAAATATCATTGGTGAAAAAGGTATCATACACAAAACTGTAATCTTCACTAACGAGAACATTTTCAACAGTGAATGAATAGGTACCGCTGGCTTTCATACCCATAGATTTCCAGTTGGGAATAATTTGAGCCCTTTCTTTCGGAATAATGAATGAGTGAATGATCTCATTACCGCCTTTATCCATTATAGGTTTCCCGTTTTCCGTAATCTTGGCATTCAATGTGAAATGGGTCAGATGAGGTGCTCCTGTTGCAAAATTCCATGAACCGTTGATCAGATAAGTGCTGTCATCTTGTTTTTCTGCTGTACCGCCAATCATTCCGCTGCCGCCAAAACAGGTTTCAGAATGGGTGAACAGTAATTGAGCAATTTCAGGTTTGATATTTCTTGAAAAGTAATTCGCTCCTGCACAAAGTGTCAGCATCCAGCCAAAACTTCCATCGGTTTGAGCCCAGCTGAATAAGGCTTTAAGTCCTTCTTCAAAACGATAACCGAGTCCTCCATATTTTTTGGGAACCCAGATTTTAAGTAATCTTTCTTGATGAATATATTGTATTACCTCATCAGAAATTCCAGAAGCTCCATGAAGTTCTTGTCTGATCTCTTTAGTACTCAGCATTAGCTTTGGATTTAATGATTTTCTGCCATTCTATATATCCGGAGATGGCTACTAAAAATAAGAATGACGTCAAAACAGCATAGAGATACAATTCTTTATGAATCATTAAAGGAATGGAAATAATATTACTGACATTCAGTATCACCCAGTTTTCAATTTTTCTTCTCGCCATCAGCCACATTCCTGCCCAGGCAAAAGCACTTACCAGAGAATCCCAGACCGGAACATCCGAATCGGTAAAATGGGTAAGAAAAGACCAGAATAAGATAAAAGTTCCCAAAACAATTCCTCCGGTAATCCATTTTTCCGTGGTAGTGGTAACCGAGATTTCCATTTCAGATTTTTGCTTCCCGAATTTCCAGTACAGCCATCCGTAGATGCTCATGACCAGATAATAAAGATTCAAGGTAAATTCAGCGTACAGCTTGGAAGTAAGCATCACATACAATGTAAGCAGAATTCCTGCAATTCCGAAAAGATAGTTGTTGACGTTGTTTTTACGAGCCAGTAAAACCTGAATGACTGAAAATAAGACTCCAAACCATTCCGGTAAGGTAATTTGTTTTAAAATGTCCTGCATCATATTAATTATTGGAAATCAAATGATGAGATGATCAGTAAGCAATCCCTACGCCGGCATTACCCGGATCAGGTGTGGAAGTACATTCCTGGGTATCATCTCAGCCACTTTTATCTGTAGCACCCCATTGTTGGGACAAAGGTGCAGCTTTTTTGTGGAAAAAGAAAGGACTTCAGGCTTTTAATTTTGGAAATATAATACTTCTATTTATGCTTTAAAATAAATATCCTATGCTTCACGAACTAACCGGAATGTAAGATTAATACGTTCCTTCATGGAGGATACAGACTTAGCAATTCTATGCTCCCAGTTTTCCTGAAGATCTCCTTTCATAATCAATAATGAGCCGTTAGGAAGTGGCAGACTGTATTTACTCTGATGATGGTCTTTTTTCCTGAAATCAAAGTTTCTGGTCTGCCCCAGACTTACGGATGCAATCACAGGACGTTTTCCATATCTGCTTTCCTTATCCCGATGCCACGCAACAGAATCATTATGATCTCTGTAAAGATTAAGCAATACAGAATTGAACTGATAACCGAATGTTTCTTCTATCCTTTGTTTTAAAGAAAATAATTCGGGAGTCCAGACATTATTATCCACTTCACCGTTTCCTAATGGATAATCCGTTTTCGGATCACCATACCAGGCTGTTAGGCGTGGCGTCAGAACCGTTTTATCATACATTTTCTGGGTACGCTGCTTCCAGGGGGCGGTTTCAAGCAGATGATTTTTAAGTTGGTCCGCTTCGTCCTGACTCAGGAAATGTTCTCTGTATTCCAAAAGGTCTTTTGGAAATTCATATAAATCTTCTGTGTCGAACAAGCTGAGCTGAGTCATATTTTTAGTTTTTAAAATAATAGAAAACCTTATGTTATCTTAGAAAATGGATTTGATACAAATAATATCTTCAAATATATTAATATTGATACAAAACAAACCAATCTTTAAACATCATTAGAAAAAAATACATTCCGTAGAAATTTCAGGTGAAGCACATCATTATTTTTATTCGTTAAAAACAATCCTCTTTTTTGTATAATTCACTTTTATAACAAATTGTAAATTAAACATCTGAAATAATTAATACTTCCAAAAAAACGAGTAATAATGCATTATATGCACACAATAGCATATCACTTCGGGAAGATTTAATACTCAATTCAAAAATAATTATTCATCTTTGCAGCCTTAAAATCAAACACGCTAGTTTATTTCATGAACATTACTTTTAAAAAGCGACTAATTATAGCGCTTGTATTACCTACGGCCGCCATCTATTATGGGCAGAGTACGAAGGATTCTTTAGAGAAATCTAAATCTATTGATGAGGTTATGTTGGTAGGTAGAAACCTTTCCCAAACAGCCAAAGAGAGAAAAACACCTGTTGCAGTTTCCAACATTAAGGCTGCAGAAATTCAGGAAAAACTGGGAAACAGAGAATTCCCTGAAATTATGAAGTCTACTCCATCCGTTTATGTTACCAAAGTAGGTGGTGGTTTCGGAGACAGCAGAATCAACATGAGAGGTTTTGACGGAGCTAACATTGCAGTGATCATCAACGGACAGCCGGTGAATGATATGCAAGGTGGAACTGTGTACTGGTCTAACTGGACTGGGTTGGCTGATATTGCAAGCAACATCCAGATTCAAAGAGGTTTGGGAGCTTCTAAATTTGTTGTTCCTTCTGTAGGAGGAACGATCAATATTGTAACCAAAGCTACCGATTCTGAGCAAAAAGCAATGGTGAAAGGAGAAGTTGGAAATGACAACTACTCCAGAATATCTGCTATGTATTCTTCCGGATTAAAAAACAAATGGGGAACAACCGTATTGCTTTCCCGTTGGCAAGGTGATGGATATATCAATGGAACAAAAGGTGAAGGTTACTCATGGTTTTTCTCTACAGGATTTAAGCCTAATGAAAAGCATGCGTTCAATTTTATCGCTACCGGAGCACCACAGGTACACGATACGAGAAGGTCTTCTGCAACCGGAGCTAATGTGGCAACACTGCAACAATTTGGAACTTATGGAAGAAGATATAACCCACAAACAGGAATGCTTAATGGTTCTCAATTCAATTTAGCACCGAACTTCTACCACAAGCCTATCGCTTCATTAAACTGGGATTGGAATATGAATGACAATCTGAAGCTATCCACAGTTCTTTATGGTTCATGGGGACGCGGTGGCGGTGGTACCGGACTTAACGGTTCTATCAAAAACGCAGCCGGACAAACCATGAATTTCATGAATTATGGCGCAGGTGGTGATGGTACAATCAACTGGGATATGATTTACCGTTATAACAGAGGCGGTATGGTAACGGATTATAATGGAAATAGCTTCCAGAAATCTACTTTTACTGCTCCTGCAGGTTCTCCTGGTGATTACAACGGGCAATATGTATCTACTCTGAACGGAACCAGCGGTATCGTGAGAAAGCAAAGTATCAATGCGCATGACTGGTACGGAGTAATTGCAGACCTTAATTACAAAAAAAATAACTGGACTTTCAACGGAGGAATTGATCTTAAGACTTATAAAGGAGCTTTGTATGACATTGTAACAGATATGTTGGGATCAGATGCTTTATTTGTTCCTGGCACAGCAAATGCTCCAAAAGGATATTATATTAATCAAACTGTAAAACCGGAACCGCTTACCAAGCTTAAAGATGCTCAGAAAGTATCTATCCATAATGAAGGACTGGTAAAATGGGCAGGTATTTATGGAATGGTTGAGTACAGTTCTGAAAAGCTAAGTGCTTCTGTTCAGGGATCTGTTTCCGAGCAATACTACAAGAGAGTGGATTATATGCTGTATACTCCAGGAAATCAGGAGACAAAATGGTATCATAAAACAGGATATATCGTAAAAGGAGGTGCTAACTATAATATAGATGATCACCATAATGTATTTTTCAATACCGGAGTTATTTCAAGACAGCCTTTATTCAATGCGTTATTCCCGTCCAACCAGAATATCTATAATGATGCTAAGAATGAAAGAATCTTCTCTGTAGAGTTAGGATATGGTTTCAAATCACGTTATATAGATGTGAACATCAATGCTTACAGAACGCAGTGGGATGACAGATTTATTTCAAGAACATTCAATGCTACGGCAGCAGATGTTGCAAAATTCCCTCAGCTAAATCTTGGAAGCGCTTATTTCTACAATGCTCTGAACGTAGGTCAACTTCACCAGGGAATCGAATTGGAAGCAAAGGCAAGACCTTTTACGAACCTAAGATTAAGAGGAATGGTATCAATGGGTAACTGGAAATATAAAGGAAATGCTAACTTCAACATCCTTGATGTTCAGAACAACCAGGAAATAGCTGGAGCAACCGGAACCATCAATATCAAAGATCTGAAAGTTGGAGATGCAGCCCAAACAACAGCAAGCATCGGAGCAGATTATAATATCACCAAAGCATTCAGTATTGATGCCAACTGGGAATATTATGACAAGCTTTATGCTCAGTTCAACCCGATCAACTTCCTTACTGAAGCAGCAAGAGAAAAAGGAATTGTAAAATTGCCAAGCTACCATTTATTTGATGTAGGGGCTTCTTACAAATTCACGCTGGATGCGAAAAAATCTTTAACATTGAGAGCTAACGTGTACAACTTATTCAACAAATATTATATTTCTGAATTAAGCTCCAATATCTTCGCAGGTGATAAAATTGCGAATGGTCCGGATGCCGGAAAAACTTATCAGGAAGCTGGTAGAGTGTATCAGGGTGTTGCAGACGGTAATACAGGATTCCTTGGTTTTGGAAGAACCTGGTCTGTTGCAGCCACTTTGAGATTCTAAGATAATATATTTTAATAATGAATCAATTGAAAAGGCTGTCTCACTTTTGGACAGCCTTTTCTTATTTTAATCACAGGCATCAAAAAATAATGTCTTGGATATTTTTACGACTTAAAAATTTTTAGGTTTTTTATTCTGGGCAGCCTGTCTGGCTATTTCATCAATACGATTTTTTCTGGTTTCGGGTCTTTTGGCAAGTACAATCCATTGCAGCAACATTTTTTTCATGGATTTGCTCAAACTTAGAAAATAGGTTTCAGAACCTTCATGCTCATTAAATGCTTCGCTCAGGTCTTCAGGGATTATAAGGTCTTCTACAGAATCCAAAATATTCCATGAACCATTCTCTTTGGCAATTCGAATGGTTTCAAATCCTGCTTGCTTCATCAGATTATTTTCTATCAGCTTCTGAACCTTATCCTTATTAATTTTTGACCAGGTACTCTTAGGCTTCCGTCTGCTGAATAGCTGCATAAACGAGCCTTCGTCTATGGTTTTTCTAGTACTGTCAATCCAGCCAAAACAAAGGGCTTCATCTACCAGATCCGTCCAATGAACAATGGGTAAATTTGATTTTCTGGTATTACAGATAAGCCATACAGACTGCTCTATATGGTGATTCTCTTCCAGCCATTGCCTCCATTCTTCCTGTGTATTGACACAGAAGGTTTGTTTCTCTGCAATTTCTCCCATAACTTTTCTTTTATTGATGTAAAAATAGAATACTTTAGTGACAACAGTTTGTCAGTATTAAATATATAACATCCTATCATTGTATTCGAGTAAACAATTCTGAAACAGCAAATAAAAATTACTTCGAGTTCTTCACCTGCAACGCTCTCTGATAAAAAGACTGATTGGCAATTTTCTCTTCTGCTTCATCAATAGCAGTCAGCAGATTGTTTTTATTGTCGGAAATATCGCCTAAAATCTGAGCCATCAGTTCCCAAACAGGTTTCATTTTTTCAATAAGTTCGTTCCCTTTTGAAGTCAGCTTAAAGAGTCTTTTACGTTCATCCTGCTTATCTTTTTCCCATTGTATCAATTCCTGTTTTTCCAGTTCTTTGAGTAGGGTTATTGTAGATGGATGGGTATACCCTATTTCGTTGGCTATTTCAACAACGCTTGCTATTTCTTTTTTATAAATGGTGAAAATAACCGGAAACCATTTCAACTCGAAATCAATTCCGAATGCTTTATAGATAAGTGCTCCATCTTTCCTCAATTGTTCACTAAGGCGGTGCAGTCTGGTGGATATGGCAAGAATTCCTGCTTCGTTGATTACATTCATATTCAGTCAAGATTTAAGTGGTAAAAAACATCATCAGCACTCATCAAAGGAAATTTAACAGGAAGATCGCTTTTTTCAATCTTTACAAATTCATTCCTTTCATAGAAACGCTGTGCTGCTTTCAGTACCGTTATGGTTCCCAAATATAAATCATCAATTCTGTTTTCGCGACAGAAAGAAATTAAAACTTCCAATAATTTCTGGGCAATATTCAGCTCTTTTCCTCTGAATTCTTTTTTCACAAACATTTTCCTGATCGCTCCTGCCCTTTCGTCAAATTTGACCAACGCTATAGAACCCACCAGCTCATCATCTACAAAAGCACCCCAAAAATTACCTCCGGCTTCGGTGTAAAAACTTTCTATCTGCAGAAGATCAGGTTGATCTTTAATAGTAATCGGAATATTAAACTCTTTCTGCTGAATCGTCAAAATCAGATCAATGGCCTGCTCTGAGTAGGAATTTCCTATGGGTTGTATCTGTAATTTCATAGTGTTTATATTTTAAAGTACAAAACTACGTAGTTGAATACATATATCCAAATTGATTTTACTTTTTAAAGAATTTTAACATCGAATTTAAAAGCCGGAACTTTGTATATGATCATATTTATGTAATTTTCTTTGCTCAAAAATTAATAATCAAAACATCATTTCAAAAATGAAAATAGAGAATCTGAAGGCTTTCGATGGACAGCATTGTGAGACTACTGCCACAGGAACATTATTACAACACATCGGAATTGAACTTTCCGAACCTATGCTTTTCGGGTTAGGTGAAGGTCTCGGCTTTATCTATTGGAATATGAAAACGATGGACTTCCCTTTCATCGGAGGACGAATAAAACCAGATTTGCTCACTCAGAATTTAGCCAAAAATCTGAATCTTGAATTAACGGTTAAAGAAACCTCTTCACAGCAAAAAGCATGGGATAATGTAAAAGAACTTCTTGATAACGGACAGGCAGTAGGCTTGAAATTGGATTGTTACCATCTGGAATATTTCTCAAACCCATTTCATTTTGCCGGACATTATGCTGCTATGTATGGTTATGATGATGAAAATGCTTTCCTGATTGATACCAGGCAACAAGGTGGAAAAGTACAAACTTCTTTAAAAAGTCTGGCCTTGGCACGTTCCGAAAAAGGTCCTATGGCTTCCAAAAATCTGTATTATACCATCAGGAAAACACACCCAAAATTTGATCTGGAAAAATCCATCATCACTGCAGTCCAAAAGAATGCAGCTGAATATCTGAATCCACCCATTACCAATATCTCCTACAAAGGAATTTTAAAAACAAGTACTGAAATTGTCAAATGGTTCAATACGAGTAAAGACATTGAAGGAGAATTTAAACAAGCAGCTTTGCTAATGGAAAAAGCGGGAACCGGTGGTGCTTTGTTCAGAAATTTATACCGTTATTTTTTGAAAGAAAGTTATGAATTGCTCCAGCTAAATCCGTTAAAGGCAGGTTATGAAGCCTTCACAGAAATTGCAAAACTCTGGACAAATGTGTCTCAGCTGTTTGAAAAAGTGAGCCAGACAAAGGAAATTCAATATATTCATGAGGCTTCGGATATTTTAAAAACAATATCTGAAAAAGAGAAAAAAGCGATGGAAACCTTAGCTGCTTTATAGTTTTTTTGTAAAGTCTTTAAGCTTATAATAAAAAAACGTATGCCATTTCTGACATACGTTTTTATGATATTAAATAACTAAATATTATTATTTCCAGCCTCCGCCTAAAGCCTGATAAAGCTCTACGGCTGCTTTCATTTTACTGTATCTTGCATTAGAAATGTTAAGCTCAGCATTCAATGAATTCACACTGGCATTCAACACTTCAAGATAATTCGCCATACCATAGTTCACCAATTCCTGGGAATAGTCAACCGATTTTTTGTAGGCATCCAGCTCTTTTTGTTTCAATTCAATGAATGAATCCTGAACAGAGAAAACTCTGATGGCATCCGAAACTTCTTTTCCCGCAGTCAGAACTGTTTTTCTGAAGTTTAAATAAGCAGTTTCTTTATTGGCTAGACTTACGTCATAGTTCGTCTGAATCTGTCTCTTATTTAAAATCGGCTGAGCCAGTCCAGCCACTACATTGGCAAATAAAGAGTTCACACTAAACAGGTGGTCAATATCTACCGACTGTACACCTCCGCTTCCTGTCAGTTTTAAAGTTGGATAAAACTGAGCTTTGGCAGCATTGGTCAGCTCAAAAGCATTCATTAGATTATACTCTGCTCTCATTACATCCGGACGGTTGGCCAGAAGTTGAGTCGGATAACCTAATTTCAAATCGATTGGAAGATTTTGCCCTTCCAATGTAGATCTTTCGATAGAGTGAGAAGGCTCTCCCATCAGAAGACTCATAGTATTTTCTAGCAACTGGATCTGTGTATCAATATCAATCAGTAATGATTTGGCATTGAAAACAAGAGCCTCACTTTGCTGTACTGCTACTTCAGTAACTGTTCCGGAAGTTTTTAAAGCCTTAGTTGCTTCAAGGTTTTTCTCTCTTACCGCAATGGTTTCTGAAATAATTCTCTTCTGTGCATCAAATGTCAACAATTGATAATATGCAGAAGCGATGGAAGATACCAAACTGCTTTTAACAGCTTTATGCGCTGCAACAGTCCCTAAATAAGTAGCCAGCTGTGCTTTCTCCTGTGCTTTTAATTTACCCCAGATATCCGCTTCCCATCCAATACTTGCCGTAATGTCAAACTGATTCACATAACGTCTTGATCCGATAATCTGTCCAAACTGTGTATTGATAGACTGTGTCTGAAATGTATAGTTGGGTCCTATGGAAACAGTAGGCTGATAGGCTGCTTTGCTTTGTTTAAGATATGCTTCCGCAGAATTAATACTTTCCAAAGCAATTCTGATATCAAGATTGTTCTCCAGTGCTTTAGAAATATGCCCCTGTAATATCGGATCCGTAAATATCTCTTTCCAAGAAATATCGGCAATACTAGCACTGTCCGAAGGAAGCATATCCGTACGGAACAGCTTTTCGTCTACAACATTCTTCGGTCTTTCATATTCTTTTCTTGCCATACAGGATGAAATGGCGCCGAGTATGAAAACTGAAAAAGTGATTCCTTTTATGATGTTTAATAAACTCTTCATTATAAAAAATTAGAAATTAGATGTTAGAGGCCAGAAGTTAGATAGAGCTTTAGACTAATTTCTAAATATCTAACTTCTAACTTCTCTAATTAATTTTATTCTGCTAAATTGATATCTTCTTTTTTGATAGGTTTGATCTTCTCCTGCAGTGTTTCAAAAATCACATACAGAACCGGAATTACAAATAATCCCAAAACAGTTCCTATCAATAGTCCGATTGCCGCACCCGTAGCGATAGATCTGTTACCTACTGCTCCAATTCCACTTGCCAGAACTAACGGCAATAAACCGAAAATAAAGGCGAATGATGTCATTAGAATAGGTCTCACCCTGGCTTTCGCTGCATTGATGGCTGACATTACAATGGTTTCACCGTGATGTCTTCTCTGAACAGCGAATTCAACAATAAGAATTGCATTTTTCGCCAGTAGTCCCACGAGCATGATCAGGGCAATCTGGAAGTAAATGTTATTTTCCAGTCCCATAATCTTCTGACCGAAGTAAGCTCCCATTACCCCAAGAGGAAGAGAAATAATAACAATCAGCGGAAGGATATAACTTTCATACTGCGCAGAAAGGATAAAGTAAACGAAGATCAAACTTAGTCCGAAAATCAGAAGTGTCTGAGATCCTGAATTTAATTCTTCTCTGGTTAACCCTGTAAATTCTACGGCATAGTTTTGATTCAGGGTTTCATCCGCCACTTGTTGTACAGCAGCAATCGCATCCCCGGAACTGTATCCGTCAGAGTTTGCTCCTGTCACCTTCACGGAAGTAAACAGGTTATAACGGCTTACAGATTGTGGTCCATAGGCTTTTGTCAATGTTACAAACTGTGAGATTGGAGTCATGATCCCTGATCCTGTTCTCACATAGAGCTGATTCAGATTGTCAATATTCTTTCTGTTCTCAGGAAGAGCCTGAACCATCACCCTGAACTGCTTTCCATACTTGGTAAAGTCGGCAGTATAAATACCCCCAATATACCCCTGCATAGTCGCCAGAATGTCGTTTACAGAAACCCCAAGCTGCTTGCTCAGAGGAACATTAATTTCCATCTGATACTGAGGATATTTTGTATTGAATGAAGTCTGTGCAAACTGAATTTCCGGTCTCTGCATCAGCTTACCGATGAATTCATTCGTTTTAGCATCTAAATCAGCATATTCACCCCCAGACTTGTCCAGCAATACCATTTCAAAACCGGCACTGTTACCAAATCCCGGTACACTTGGCGGTTGGAAGAATACCACTTTAGCATCAGGAACAGATCCTACGATTCCAAATAATTTTTTGGTGATATCTTCAGAAGTCTGTCCGTCTTTTTTTCTTTCTTCGAATGGTTTTAGTTTCACAAAGGCAAGACCGTTGTTACTTCCGTTTCCGGATAAGAATCCTCTACCCGTAGAAATTGTTACATTCTGTACTCCCGGAACTTTTAATGCTTTTGCCTGAAGTGTTTTCAGAGCATTATACGTTCTTTCCATAGAAGCTCCCGGAGGAAGCTGAACATCTGTAAAGATAATCCCTCTGTCTTCTGTAGGTACAAAACCTTTCTTCATGCTGCTGCTTGCCCAGAATAAGATCCCTCCGGTAACAGCAAAAATAATTAAGGTAACCCATTTATGTCTTAACAAGAATACAAATCCTCTTCCGTAACGCTCAGTAGTTGTTTTAAAAGCAATATTAAACTTATAGAAAAACTTCTGTAACAGATTCAGACTTTGATACTCTTTATGATGCTCTGCGTGAGGTTTCAGGAATAATGAACATAAAACCGGACTCAGCGTTAATGCGTTAATAGCAGAAATGATGATGGCAATGATCAGCGTAATACCAAACTGCTGGTAGAATACCCCTGTAGGACCAGTAATAAACGTTACAGGAATAAATACTGCCGCCATTACCAAAGTAATAGAAATAATAGCTCCTGTAATCTCATCCATTGCTTCTACTGTGGCTTTTTTAGCATCAGAAATACCATGTTCCATCTTGGCATGAACAGCCTCGACGACGACAATGGCATCATCCACTACAATACCAATGGCCAGTACCAATGCAAATAAGGTTAAGAGGTTCAATGAATATCCGAATAAATTCAGGAAGAAGAACGCCCCCACAATAGATACCGGAACCGCAATGGCCGGAATCAGCGTAGATCTGAAGTCCTGAAGGAAAATATACACTACAATAAATACCAGAATGAAGGCTTCGATCAGGGTATGTACTACCTTTTCAATAGAAGCTTCCAGGAATTCGTTGGTATCAAAGTTAAAAGTATACTTTACACCTTTTGGAAAAGTTCCCTCCGCAGATTTCAGATAGGCTTTGATATTTTTAATAATCTCCTGTGCATTAGATCCCGGCGTCTGGAAGATCCCCATACTGATGGAAGGATTGTTTCCGTTCTCCCCGATTCCTGTATAAGACTGTCCTGCCAGTTCTACTTTGGCAACGTCTTTCAGCATCAGGTTTTGTCCGTTTGCAAGAGATTTGATGATGATATTATCGTACTGTTCTTTATCGTTGAATTTACCTACATATTTGATGATATATTCAAAAGAACTTCCACTGTTTTGTCCGATAGAACCTGCAGCAGCTTCTCTACTCTGCTCATTGATAGCATTGGTAACATCCGTAGGAGTTACACTGTAGGCAGCCATTTTTGCAGGATCCAACCAGATTCTCATGGAATAGTTTTTACCACCGAATACGTTGGCATCCCCTACACCATTTACCCTTTTCAGGTTCGGAATAATGTTGATATTCAAAAAGTTCTGAAGGTATACGTCATCCAAATCTTTATTTTCAGAATAGAAAGACATATACATCAGGGCACTGGTCTGCTGCTTCTGGGTTACAACCCCTGAACGTGTTACTTCAGATGGCAAAAGAGGTGTTGCTCTCGCTACACGGTTCTGTACGTTTACCGCTGCAATATCCGGGTCTATTCCTTGCTTAAAGAAAACCTGGATCTGAGCAGAACCGTCATTCCCGGCACTGGAAGTGATATAATCCATACCTTCCACTCCGTTGATCTGTTCTTCCAAAGGGACTACCACACTTTTCATCACCGTCTCAGCATTGGCTCCCGTATAGTTCGCGGAAACACTTACCGTAGGCGGCGCAATATCCGGATACTGTGTAACCGGTAACGAGATCAGCCCTAGCACACCGAGAATCACAATCAAAATTGAGATTACGGTAGATAAAACCGGTCTGTTAATAAAGTTTTTTATCATTAGAATTTCGGTTTTATAGATTGAACAAGACTATCCATTTTAATTGGCTTCGGCTTCACAGCAGTTCCCGGTTTCAGACCTCCGATACCGGCTGCAATAACCGTTTCTCCTTTATTAACTCCTGATTTAAGAAGAGCCATATTGTCAATTCTGTCGATAACATTTACAACAACGTTTCTGGCAGTATCGCCTTTTTCTACTTTGTATACGTAAACGATACCTTGTTGCTCATAAGTAGCACTTTCGGGTACAACAAGAACATTATCGTAATGCTGAGGGAATCTGATGGTTCCACTGTTACCATTACTTAATAATTTCTGAGCATTCGAGAAAGCAACTCTGAACTGGATAGTTCCGGTTGTAGGATCAATCTGACCGGTAATGGCTTCAATTCTCCCTTTTTCAGGATAAAGACTTCCATTGGCTAACTGAAGTTCCACCATGGGTAAGTTTTTAATTTTCTCAGGCATAGATGCACCCGGAGATTTTTCAAGGAAATCAAAATATTCCTTTTCATTCATCGCGAAGTAAGCATAGATCTCAGACGTATCTGAAATTGTTGTCAGAGGTGTCTGATCAGACGGCCCTACCAAACTTCCTACTTTTAATGGCAGTCTTCCGATCACCCCAGAAATAGGAGCACGAATGATAGAATATTCAATATTGGCTTCTACTCCTTTATAATTCGCTTCAGCCTGTCTTTTGGCAGCATTTGCCTGTTGAAGCTGAGCCTGAGCCTGAGCCAACTGAGCCTGGGCAGTCTGTAGCTGTACGTTGCTGATGATATTTTTCTGAACCAGAGGTTTTAGTTTGTTTACTTCAACCTGTGCTGCATTTACAGAAGCCTGAGCCGCTGCAACACTGGATGCTGCTGCACCTATTCCTGCTTTGGAAGCTGCTGCATTTTCGTTCAGGATATTGGTTTCCAAACGGAACAAAGGCTGCCCTTTGGTAACATATTGTCCTTCATCTACCAATACCTGGGTAATATACCCTTGTATTTTTGCACGTACATCATTGTTTACTCTACCCTGAATGGTAGCCGGAAACGTCTGATAACCCACTATATTTTTTGACTCCACGGAAACAACCGGATACGGCTTGGCACCATCCTGTTTCGGAGCTTCTTTTTTGCAGGCTGTCAGTGAAAACGCTGCAATGGAAAGTATAACTAGCTTATTATTCATTTTATAGTTTATTAAGAGATTCCTGAATATTTTCTATGTTTTTATTTAAGAGTGCTTTGTAAACTTCTATTCTTTCGTTGTATCCATCATCTTTACTTTTTTTAAAATTGTTTAAATCATCTAATAGTCTTAATTCGTCCTGCATCTTTTGGACAATTTTTTCGAATCGTATTTTCTTGTATTCATCATTGATGAAAAAATACCGTTTCCGCTCATCCATTTTGTTATGGTCTACGATAAGCTGGGCATTGAGCAGTAATGAAATACTGGTAGAAACAGAGCTTTTGCTCGCAGAGAGCACTTCAACAAATTCGTCAAAAGTAATTCCTACTTTCTCATAGTCGAAAAGAAGGTAGGAATAAATTTTTGATGCTAAAGGGGGTAAGCTGAACACGGTGCCATAGAATTTTACGGCATCTTGAAAAATTTTTTCATCAATTTCTATACTTTGGTGCATAATATAAAAATTTGAACAAAAGTAGAAATTAGTTCAGAACCAAACGAACAAACCTGATAGAGTTTATAAATACAGGGCGTTTTAAAAATTCAATGAAAGTTGATTTAACTTTTTGATTAAATTATAATCTTCTCAAAAGCTTTTCTCATTCCGTCTCTTAAAAGAACTTCTCCGCAATAAGAATAACCTCTGCCTTCAAGGATTTTCAACATGGCAATATTGTCATGGTTCGTATCCACTTTAATACTTTGAATTCCATGGGATTTGGTAAATTCTTCAATCTTATCAAAAAGTTTTTTAACCATACCCTGCCCTGCAAATTTTTCATCTACAGCCACTCTGTGAACTACAACAAATTCACCATCACTTAACCATGCTCCTTCAATGGTGCTGTAAGCGGGTTCATCATTCATAATAAGTGCTGCATATACTGCAATCTCGCCATCAATTGTCATAACGTGACCAAATCCTTTCGCAATATCGCTTTCCACTGTCCCGAGATTAGGGTATCCGTTCTGCCATTGGGTACTTCCATCCTGTCTTCTTCTTTCAATGGACTGCTGGATGATTTCCCAAATAATGTTTCTGTCTTCAATTTCCGCTTGTCTTAGTTTAATCTCCGGATTCATGTTGTAAAATTTGATTAAAAGATTGATGTAAGAATTAAAAGAGTTACTGCTTGTTCAATTCTTAAATCAATGGTTTATAATTAATTAAAAAACCGAAAATTAATTAAAATTAATTTTCGGTTCGAAGTAGTAAAATTTAAAATTATGAAATTGTTTATTGATTTTCACTTTGTTGAAGGTAAGCATCAATAATTTCAAATGCTTTTTTTTCTTCTTCCAGATCTACCATTACTTTCAGCGAAGTGGCTGTTGGCGTAGTGGTAAACGTAAGATAGTTATTTTCAACGGTATTTGCAATTTGCGCATCATCCAATTTAGACTTAACCAACTGAATTTCTGAAGGGTTATCACTTACATAAACTGATACTCTCGTACTTCTTTCCATATTCTAATTGTTTGAGTATCTAAATATACGATGTTTTTTTCAAAATTACAAATCCCGGGTTTTAAATTTTATTAATATTGTTTTCAATTTTATCTAAAGCAAGTTGGATTTCTTCTTTAGTAACATTCAAGTGAGGTCTGAAACGAAGAGACTGATCTCCACAAGGAAGAATGATTAATCCGTCATTGAAAAGCTCATTCATCAGGTGGTTTCTCTGCTCTGCAGTAGGAAGATCAATAGCACACATCAAGCCTCTTCCTCTTGCGTTTGAAATTTTTTCAGGATATTTTTCAGCAAGAGCTTTTAAGCTTTCCAGTAAGAAGTCTCCAACTACTCTTGCGTTTTCAACAAGATTTTCTTTCTCAATCACTTCCATTACCAACTGGAAACGAAGCATATCGATAAAGTTTCCTCCGAATGTAGAATTGATTCTTGAGCTTTCTCTGAAAACATTGTTCGGAACCTGATCAAACTTCTCTTTATTGGCTAAAACCCCACAAACCTGAGCTTTTTTCCCGAAAGAAATGATATCCGGTTTTGCTGTAAAATGCTGGAAAGCCCACATTTTCCCTGTAATAGCAATACCTGTCTGAACTTCATCAAAAATAAGTAAGATTTCGTTATCATCACAGATTCTTCTTAATCCTAATAAGAATTCGTCTCTGAAATGATTGTCACCTCCTTCAGCCTGAATAGGTTCAATGATGATACAAGCCACTTTATCAGGGTGCATCAAAATTGCCTCTTCAATCTGAAGTAAAGCAAGATTTTCATTTTTGATGGTTTCTTCAAGGTTTTCTTCAGTAATCGGGAATTTTAATTTTGGATTTAAAATTCTCGGCCAGTTAAACAGCGGGAAATATTGGTACTTTCTTGGGTCAGAAGTATTGGTTAAGCTCAAAGTATAACCACTTCTTCCGTGGAAAGCCTGTTTGAAGTGAATACAGATTCCAGCTTCAGTATCTAATCCTTTTTCAAAGTTTTTGCGGGTTTTCCAGTCGAAACATGCCTTCATTGCATTTTCAACTCCCATTGTTCCGCCTTCGATAAAGAAAGCGTATTGTAATTCTTCAGGGATAACTACTCTTTCAAATACTTCAAGGAAATGAGCGTATTCTTCTGAGTAAACGTCAGCCAAAGTAGGTTTGTTCACCGCCATTCTTCCCAACCATTCTGATCTTTCAACAAGATAAGGGTGATTGTATCCGATGGATGCTGATGCAAACATAGAGAACATATCCAGGTATTCTCTGTCTGTCAGTTTATCATAAAGCCAAGATCCGTGTGATTTTTCAATATCCATCACAAAATCGAAACCGTCTGCCAACACATGTTTTCCTACTGTTTCTTTTACTTTATTTGCTTTTATATCTAATGTGTGTTCCATAATAAATTTGTAGTGTGATTTAATAAATGAATGATTAAAGGACGCTAATAATACAGCATTTAACCATTCAGGTTATTAATTTTTTTGTTTTTTTGAATACTTTAAGTAAAGCTTTTATAAATCAAATTTAATCCCTTGTGCCAAAGGAAGTTGTGCAGTGTAATTTATAGTATTGGTTTGTCTTCTCATATAGTATTTCCAAGCGTCAGATCCTGACTCTCTTCCTCCTCCGGTTTCTTTTTCACCACCGAAAGCTCCACCAATTTCAGCACCGGAAGTTCCGATATTGACGTTGGCAATACCACAGTCTGAACCTGCATGAGAAAGGAATAATTCTGCCTCTCTTAAGTTCTGAGTCATGATTGCAGAAGACAATCCCTGAGGAACATCATTCTGAATAGCGATCGCTTCCTCTAATGTTTTGTATTTGATCAAATATAGGATCGGTGCAAAAGTTTCGTGCTGAACAATCTCATAAGAGTTTTTCACTTCAGCCACGCAAGGTTTTACATAGCATCCGGATTCGTAATCTTTACCAGATAAAACTCCACCTTCAACAACGAATTTCCCACCTTCTTTTTTACATTTTTTGATAGCTTCTTCGTATTGATTTACGGCATCAGTATCAATAAGCGGTCCTACATGGTTTTTCTCATCCAATGGATTTCCGATTTTCAACTGACCATAAGCTTTTGCCAATCTTGTTTTCACTTCATTATATACACTTTCGTGGATAATCAGTCTTCTTGTTGAAGTACATCTCTGACCAGCAGTTCCTACAGCTCCGAAAACAGCTCCGATAATCGACATGTCGATATCAGCTTCTTTAGTAATGATGATCGCATTGTTTCCACCTAATTCAAGAATAGACTTCCCGAATCTTTCTGCTACTTTAGAAGAAACCATTCTTCCTACTCTTGTAGATCCTGTGAAAGATACCAACGCTACTCTTTTATCATCTACCAGTTTCTGTCCGATTTCGTGGTCTGATACCAATACACTTGAAACCCCTTCAGGAAGATTATTTTCCTTCAGAACTTCCATCATGATATTCTGGCATGCAATAGCACAAAGCGGTGTTTTCTCAGATGGCTTCCAGATGGTAACGTTACCACAAATCCAAGCCAGTGCAGTGTTCCAGGACCATACAGCTACCGGGAAATTGAATGCAGTGATAATCCCAACAACTCCTAGCGGATGGTATTGCTCATACATTCTGTGTCCAGGTCTTTCAGAGTGCATCGTGTACCCCTGAAGCTGTCTTGAAAGTCCTACTGCGAAGTCACAGATATCAATCATCTCCTGAACTTCACCAAGACCTTCCTGTAATGATTTACCCATTTCATAAGAAACAAGTTTACCAAGATCGTCTTTATATTCTCTTAATTTTAAGCCCAGCTGTCTTACCATCTCTCCTCTTTTTGGAGCCGGAATCAGCCTGAATTCCTGAAATGCCTTTTGAGCAGTTTCAATTACTTTGTCATAATCACTTTCTCCGGAAGTTTTTACTTTAGCGATCAATTTTCCGTCCACAGGAGAAATGCTTTCTATCACCTTTCCTGAAGCGAAATATTTTCCGCCCACTGAAGTCCCTTTGTTCTCTTCTTTGATACCAAGATTTCTAAGTGTTTTTTCAATTCCGAAATCCTTTACTTTTTTTGACATAAAATCTTACTTTTCGTTCTCTCTAAAGATAAAAATATTATGTGAACCTCAAAACTTTAATTTTTAATAGGCTTTTTATTTGGACTAATTATAAACATGCTTATCTTTGTAGGGTAATCTTTTTGATAATCACCAATGGAAAATTCACAAGAAAACAACTCAAAGCTTAAAAAGTGGTTCAAGCGTGTGGGATGGGCAGGATTAGCTTTCTTTACCATAAAAGGCTTAATTTGGCTCGTTATATTCTACGTTGGAGCAGATAGCCTTCAGAGTTGTATACAATAAAAAAGCAGAGAAAATTTCTCTGCTTTCTTTTTGGTAGAAGGTTAACCGAATTATTATTTCTTTATTGAAAGGCTAAAAAAGGAGGTCTTTTTTATATTTTCTCTAATTTAAAAAAAGGGAAAATAAAGGATTTTATTGAAAATATTTCCCAAAAAGATTATTTTTCTTCTGCCTTTCGTCCTATTAAACTACTCTTTCTTCTTTCTCCCTGCATTCACCAGGCTCTGATGCAACAGGTATTCTATCTGTCCGTTCACACTTCTGAATTCATCATTGGCCCACTTTTCAAGAAGTTTATAAGTAGACTCATCTATCCTTATCACAAAGGATTTTTTTCCTTTGCTTTCCGAAGAGTTCTGAGCTTTTTCTGATTTCATTTTCTAAATTCTCTAACATTATTTCTGACTATTTTTAGTGTAAAAGTTATCTGCACTAAAATCTAACTGTTAATTGTTCACTTCTTAATTATAAAGTGTTCCCGCATTTAATATTGGGGTTGCTGCTTTTTCACCGCAAAGAACCACCATTAAATTACTTACCATTGCCGCTTTTCTTTCATCATCAAGATCTACGATATTTTCTTCAGAAAGCTTTTTC
Organism: Chryseobacterium sp. KCF3-3; assembly: GCF_045865955.1. Classification (NCBI taxonomy): domain Bacteria; kingdom Pseudomonadati; phylum Bacteroidota; class Flavobacteriia; order Flavobacteriales; family Weeksellaceae; genus Chryseobacterium; species Chryseobacterium sp. KCF3-3. Next base: position 4,439,528 of record NZ_AP035792.1, on the reverse strand, counting down.
AATGCAAGGTCTACCATTCCTACCGCTCCTTCTACAATCTTAGTTCTTGCAGCAACGATAGCTGTCGCCTGTTGTCTCTGAAGCATGGCTCCTGCAATTTCTGAAGCATAAGCCAGGTGTGAAATTCTTGCCTCCTGAATCACAATTCCAGCCTTTGAAAGACGATCTGTAAGTTCCTGTTCCAAAATAGAATTAATTTTATCTCCTCCTTCTCTCAATGTAATAGGAGCATGATCATCTTCCAAATTATCATAAGGAAAGCTCATCGCCAAATGTCTTACAGCCGCTTCACTCTGCATTTTTACAAAATCTGAATAACGCTCCACATCAAAAGCCGCTTTATAAGTATCTCCTACTTTCCATACAATTACAACTGCAATTTCAATAGGGTTACCCATTTTATCATTTACTTTCAAAGTCTGACCTTGTAAATTCTCCGAACGTAAAGACATTTTCTGTGACGAATACAAAGGATTGATAAAAAACAATCCGTTCTCTTTTACACTTCCCACGTATTTTCCAAAGAAGTTCAATACTCTCGAATGGTTAGGCTGAATAATCATTAACCCTTTTAAGAAAAAGCACGAAAGAAGAAAGCAAAGCATAGAGATAACCACATAGGCTATACTTTGATCTACTCCACTCACAAAGAAGTATACTGCTGCAACAAACAAGGCCAGGCAAATGACCAATGTAAGATAACCCGACATGGGTTTTAATGTTTTTTCCATGATTGAATTTTAATTTGATATTATTTTGATATCATAAAGATAGTAATGAATTTTGAATTACAAGTGAATAATTTTGTTTTTTTTGAGGTGCGAGTTTCGGGGTTCGGGATACAGGGTTCAGGTATTTTAGCTAACGCAAAGTTCGCGAGGTTAATTCATTAGGATGTATTTTATTTTTGTTCGCAAAGCCACTTCGTTTAGCTAAGACCAATAATTTCTGTGCTGAGTGAAACGTCTTTGCAAACGATATTTTAGCATTATCAAAATCATTGCGACCCTTAGCGTTTAGAAAACATCAACTCCTTATACTTTACAAAGCACAAGAAATAACAAGACAAAAAAAATCCCGGAAAGTGAATTCCGGGATTTTAGTGTATGTATTTAAAAGTCTATTTCTTCGTTAAAGCTTTAAACTTGATATAAGAAACAACTGATAGAAGGATCATTGTTCCGATTCCGATGTATACCCAAGCTGGTACTGGTACCGGATCTCCTGCTGCGTATGAGTGAAGTCCGCTAAGATAATAATTAACTCCAAAGTAAGTCATTACCATTGAACAGAATGCAAACATTGTTGCTACGTGAAATGCCCATCTGCTTCTCAATCCAGGTACTAATCTCATGTGCAATACAAATGCATATACCATAATGGAAATGAAAGCCCATGTTTCTTTCGGGTCCCAGCTCCAGTATCTTCCCCATGATTCGTTGGCCCAGATTCCTCCTAAGAAGTTTCCTACTGTTAATGCAAACAATCCGATCGTTAATGACATTTCAGAAACAATTACCAATTCTTTTAATGTAGTATCGTGGTGAATTTTATAGGTTTCTTTATTGGATATAATATAGAATACCAATGAGATTACCGCAATAATCATCGAGAGTGCGAAGAATCCGTAACTTGATGTAATAATAGCTACATGAACAATTAACCAGTAAGATTTCAATACCGGAACAAGTGGTGTAATCTGCGGATCAAGAGCAGAACCTCCGTGTGCAAATCCCATCATGATAACTGCTACCATAAATCCGGCTGCAGGAATTAATGCATTAGCATTTCTGTACAGGATTAAACCTGCTGTAATACCAACCCAAGAGATAAAGATAATGGCTTCATAACCGTTACTCCAAGGTGCATGTCCTGAAATATACCATCTTGCCACAAGTCCTAGGAAATGCAATAGATATCCAACTAAACCAACCGCAATAATTACTTTAATTACTTTGTTTAGTATTTTATTTGATTTGAATAATTCAACAAAACCTAGAATCAAAAGAAGACCACCAACAAGCGTGTAGAAAATCAACAATTTGAAGTTGATATCTGCTTTATTCATGAATACTTCAAGATCAACTTTAGATTTAGCAGGAACAACTGCTTTACCCCATTTCTGCTGGTATTCTGAAAGCTTCGCCAGTTCTGCATCTGCTTTGCTCCAGTCCCCTGTTTTCTGTGCTGTAAGCGCTTCTGCAAAGTAAGGTCCCATCACCTGCTGAGACTCCATATCCGGTTCAAATTTCTGGTCTAACCATGAATGCCATGTATGATTGGCGTCATTTTTCACAGGAACAATTCTCATAAACTGACCACTGAAGAACTCATTGAAGATCTGTACTCTTTCGTTTACAGCAATTACTTCTTTATCATAGTTCGTTTGTTCAGCCGGTTTTTTACGGAATGCAGTATTGTAATCATGCTCCAGAATATAATTTAAGTTTCCGTTAGCATCTGCCGGGAAAAGGTTCATCAGTGAAGTATAACCATCTTCATCTGCCTTTGTTTTATTTTTCAGTTCATCACCACCTTTAGGTCCTACTTTGATCATAGGAACCATTGTCCAGCTTGGTGTGTCTGTATTGATAGAAAGAAACCATTGGTTAGCCGTAAGAGACTTCCCGTCTGTTCCTTTGAATTCGTCTTTTTTGTATAATTTTCTTAAAACATCTAATGCTTCTGTGTTGATAGGAACAATTCTTCCTTCAAAACTTTGCACCAAAAGATATCCGAATTTATCAGCATGTTCTTTGCTGATTTTGTTTCTTGCAATGATTTCATCCGGAGAAATAGATCTCATTTTCCCCATTGGAGTAGCCAGAGAGTTCTGCTTTGGAGCAGCACCATCAAGTGGCTGGGCAGACGGAGCCGGAGCGTGAGAATGGTTATCTCCTTCCACGTGAATATGTTCTCTGCTTCCGTCAGTAGTTCCGTGAGTTTCGATTTTTTGAGCATTTAAACCTAAACTTAAGAACAATAAAAGTATACCTGCTGCTTTCTTTTTATTAACGTCAGCCAGCATTTTATTTAATTTCCAGAAATGAGTTCCTTTCCAGAAGAAAATAACAAACATTCCAAGGAATAAAAGTCCGTATCCGATATAAGAAATCAAAGTTCCCCAGTAATCGTGGTTTACAGAAAGAACGGTTCCCATTCTGTCCGGATCAAAACTCGACTGGAAGAAACGGTATCCTTTATGATTAAGAACGTGGTTCATATAGATTTTATAAGGAGTTTCTTTACCTTCATCAATGATTTTCACATGGCTTTCGTAAGCACTTGGAGATGAACTTCCAGGATACGTTTCCATTACGAAGTCATCCAGTTTCAATGCGAAAGGGGTGTTGTATACTTTAGGTCCGAAACCTACCATGATGTTTAAGCCATCCATCGTCACCTGCTTGTACGCATTTGGGTTTCCTTTTTCAACCGAAAGGTCAACAATTTGTTTGGTTTTTGGCCCCTGAAGCTCAATCTGAAGCATATCAGGAACATTGGCATCTTTCTTTCTGTCGCCTTCAATAGCCATCAGTCTTCCTTTTTTAAGACCTTCAGGAACTACAAGCTTCAGTTCGTTGATGGTATATAAACTTCTCAATGCCAAAGGTTGGAATTCATCTTTCACTGTGGTTCCAGTTGCCTGCGTAGCCATGGTCATGTAGTTTGCATCTACAGGAGTTTTGATGAATAATTTTCCGCCTTCATTTTTGAATTCAACAGCTCCTTCAATCGCTCTGTTGAATGTCACCAAAGTTCCGTTGATGGATTTTGTTTCTCCCGGTTTGATGTAAATGTTTTGTCTTCCGGTGTTTCCGGTAGAAACCAAATGAAGATACTCAGCTCCGTTTGGCTCAGCTACAAGGCTGTCTTTTTTTCTTTGGATGTATTCCTTGGCAAACACTTTCACTTCTTTTCCGTGGAAGTCATAAGTTGCTTTTAGATCCTTGTGTAAAGGAGACATCAGATAAGGAACATCCTGATAATTCAGTACATCACCCTTTTCTTCTATCTGAATTTTAAAGAAATTTTTATCGGTTACGATTTCGTTGGATGTTTCACCTTCTCTGATGTGCATTGTTCCTTCGAAACTGATGTATCTGGTGATAGCACCACCAATAAAAATAAACACAAAGGCAAGGTGGAAAACAAGAACCGGCCACTTATCTTTTTTCCACAGTCTGTATCTTCCGATATTTCCTATGAAATTGAGAATCAGTAAGACCATGATCAGTTCGAACCATTTAGCCTCATAAATTAATGCTTTTGCTGTAGGAGTTCCGTAGTCGTTTTCTAAGAACGTTGCATAAGCCATCGCGAATGCGTACACCAGCAACAATACAGCCATTGTCCTGGTTGAGATAAGAATATCTTGGAGCTTCTTCATGATTTATTGTACTTGACATGCAAAAATAAGCATGATAAACCACAAAGAGCTTAAAAAAAGCTGTTTTTTATCACTTTGGCCTCGGTTTTGCTTATTTTGAAACATTCTTAATAAGCCCGAAAACATTAGGAAAAATTCAATTTTTAAAAATGTGAAAATTCGGATTTATATTACCTATCCAGATAATCGAGACACTCTATTTCTCTCCTGCTGTTTTTACCGCAATTAATTGATATAAAACTCATTATAACCCCAACCTGTAACCCGCCTCCATTTTTAATTTTATTTCGCCTATTAATTCATCAATCCCACAGAATGATTCATCCATTTCTTTCGCTTTTAAAAACATATTCAGTGCATCCTGGTACTCCATTTTTCTCATATGATAAATTCCCCAATTTTTATATGCATCGGCATTTTGAGCATCAAGCTTTAATGAATCTTCAATATCCCGGAGTCCTTCTTCATAGAGGTCTAAATTAATCTTTGCAAGTCCGCGGTTATTATAAGAATATGAAAATTTTTTATCCACTGAAATGGCTTTGGTTAATAAAGGGATAGAGTCTTCATATTTTTCAAGAAGAATTAATGTATAGCCTTTATTATTTAAAGCAAATTTATTGTTAGGATCCATTTTCAAAGCTTTATCATAATATTCAAGAGACTCTTCCAATGTTCCTGTTTCAGTAAACGTTAATGCAAAATTCGTCCAGTCATCTGCAGTCATAGAAGGATTATTTTCTTTGAATTGAACAGCGATTTCTTTTGCTTTTTCATAATTCTTACTGTTAATATGGGATACTATTGCCATCCGATAGATATTGAGATCTTTTGATTCCTGTAATAAAGTATCAAAAATGGATGCAGCTTCAGGATACTTCTTCTCATGAAATTTATATACTCCTTCTGTATATTCTTCAGGGAGTTTTCTCTGCCGGATAAGATTGATGATAGCCCTTCCATCATTAAAAATCGATCTTCCATCACTCATACAAATAGTTTTCTGGCTCGGAAAAATATTGATTAAAAAATCAATTGCTGACGAAACCATTAATACGATGAAAAATAACGTAAGAAATTGAGTATTTGCAATGATAAAATAAGAGAGTAACGCTAATAATAAAGAGGCAGCCGGCCCTCCAAACACATATAAAACATGCTTATTGACCGAAAATCTTTTCTCTTCAGATTCACACAGCCCTCTTCCCCATTTAAGAGGATTTTTAAATATATAAAAAGAAAAATCTTTGAAATTGACAGGAAAACTGTTATCCTTATCTCCATAAGAACCAATAAAGACATGTACTTTTTTTCTTGTAATCAGCCACACGGTAACAGCATGTCCCATTTCATGAAAAAAAACCGTTAAAGGCCTGATCAATGCTAAAAAGACGAAAATAAAAATTCCAGGGACACCAAATAATTCCATTAAAAAAAGTCTTCAATCAGTTATTAATTATCATTCTTTGTCATATTGAATGCAATTTTTGAAATGACAAAAAACTGTGGCAATATACTTATTTTTCCAATGATATTTTCTTCCTGATTTTACTTAAAAACTCATGGGTGATACCAAGATAAGATGCCACCTGCTGTTGGGTAATTCTCTGTTCCAGTCCAGGATACTTTTCAAGAAATTCAAGATAGCGTTTGTCTGCCGTTTTACCCGTTAAGGAAAGAATTCTCCTTTGCAGCGCTACCGAAGATTTCTGGTTCATGATTCTGAAAAGCTTTTCTATCTGTGGCATTGTTTCATACAGATCTTCCTTATCTTTTTTAGAAATCATCAATACTTCACTGTCTTCAAGGGCTTCAATATTCAGAATACTGGGAACGTTATTGATAAGACTGTCAATATCTGTAATCCACCATCCTTCCACTGCAAAATATAAAGTCTGCTCAAATCCGTTTTCATTGAGATAGTAGATTTTAAAGCAGCCACTCAGCACAAATCCTTCAAAAAGACAATATTCTCCTTCTTTGAGAACAACCTCTTTCTTTTTAAACGCTTTGAGTTCAAAAGGTTTTATAAACTGCGTAAGATCCTCTTCTGACAGGTTGACGTATTGATTGATATTTTTAAGAAGTAAATCGGACATGGGATTATTTAAGCAAAATAAAGGTATCAAAATTATTGACACCTTCATGAAATTAAGTTATGTTAAGTTATTTTTGTTCCTAAGCAATAGAACTTCAATTTTTGTTGGGTAAATGCTAAGGCGCAAAGTTTTATCATACATATTGTTTATTTTAAGACGCAAGAAAATCGAAGATTTTCAGCAAGATGACCTGTTTTAAATTTTATCGGAGATAAAATCTTTGCGCCATATAGCAAAATTTTTAATATCATTTTGCGCCCTTGCGTATCCAAAGAAGCCTACTTGCTTAAAAATTCATTCGTATTTATTATACCAGCATAAAGACTTCCAAGAGCAGAGATCCCGGCCAGAAAAGACTTTTGTACATCTGCTGCTTTTACCACTTCCCCATTCAATTCCCGGTTTCTGGTTGCTGTTGCATCTCCGATAATCATATTATGAAAACCAAAATCGAAAGCAGCTCTGGTAGTTGCTTCTACACAAACATCTGTCATCATTCCTGTAATCACCAGATTTTTAATTTTCTTTGAGTGAAGATAATTCAACAGATCTGTTTCCCTGAAACTATTGGGAAAATGCTTAACGATAATTTTTTCATCTTCCTTCGGTAAAACCAGATGATTGATTTTAGCTCCCTCTGTATCCGGAAGGAAAAACGTTGCACCATCGTTGGTAGAAATATGCTGGATGTGAATAACAGGCAGATTGTTTTTCCTGAAATATTCTAAAATACTTCTGGTATTTTCGGCAGCCTGTTCACTTTTTTCCAGTGTCATCTTTCCTTCCGGGAAATAATCATTTTGTACGTCGATAATGATTAATGCAGTGTGTTCCATTTTTTGTTTTTGTGCGTTCATTGTAATCATTGAAATTAATATCAGACCTAAGGTCAGAAAAGTTGTGAATGTATTTTTCATATGTAAAATTATAGGTCAAAATTACAGATACTTCAAGTCCTGACCTTTGAACTAGTTCAAAAAGCACTATTGAGATACAATAATTTCTAATATTGTTATTTTTTTTTAATCTCCTTCTATTTAAATCGAAAATTTTATTATCTTTTTTAAAGAAAAACAAATAATAATCAGTTAATATAATTTAACGGTATCAGATTTGGATAAGCAAAAAAAATAGCCTTATTTTATTCTATCATAAAAGAAAATATTTTTAAAGTAAAAATTTTAAATAACCTTTATAAAAGCGGGATTACCAAAATGTTTTTTGGGTAAAAAAGATTCATTTAGTGTTGAATAAAACATTAAATTTGCGACATTGATATTATGGATAAAAAGACACAAAAAAAACCGACTGAATCGCCTGAGAAAGGCAGAATTTTATCTAAGCCACGTATTTTTTTCGGGCTTACTTTTATACTTTTATCGGCTGTTCTTGCATTCTCATTCGTCTCTTATCTGATGAACTGGAAAGCAGATCAAAGCCAGGCAGGAACCATGCTGGACAAAAGCATAAAATCTTCCAATATCTTTGGTAAGGTAGGTGACTGGCTGGGGAATATTTTCATTTTTGAAAGTATTGGTATTGCCTCATTCATCATCGCATTTTTACTGCTTGTGGTAGGAACACTGATTCTTAAGAAAAAAATATTCAAACCCTGGAAAACTATTGGACACTCTTTATTTTTTATCTGCTGGCTTCCTATTTTTATGGGAGCACTTACTAAAGGTCAGGGGGTTTTAGGAGGTGTCTATGGATATCAGATCATGGACTATCTTAACTCCATCATCGGAGCAGTAGGTTTGTGGACCGTATTAGCAGCAAGCATCCTTCTCTATTTTATTCTTGAATTTAATCTTCGTCCAAGTTCTATCAAAGCAAAACTGGATAAGATCAATGAAAATACGATTGGAAAAGTAAAATCTATGATGCCAGACTCCAATGATGATTTCGAAGCTGATGAGGAATTGAGAGAAGAAGCAGAGGAAGCGGAAGAAGAAACCACCTCCAGAGTTACAGTAAGTGATGTAACAAATCATACTGTCAATAATCCAATCAATACAATGAAAGAACCAGAACCAGTAAGTATTCCGAAAGGATTTCCTGAAGTTCCGGTTTCAAACGAGATAGAAACTATTACCACTCCGAACCATACTTCTTTTGATCCGGAACCCAAGGAGGTTTCTCAACCTGTAAGTTTAAATCTTTCTACCAAACCAATTGTTCCGGTTTCCAGCCCTGAGGAAGCATTTGACATCAGACCTTCTGCTCCGTCTCCGGCAGCAACAACTGCTCCGGCACAGGAAAATATTAAATTCAATGTAGAAGTAGCTCAGGTGATTGATGTTTTGGATGATTCTGATAAAAAGTCTCAGGAACTTGTAGAAAAGCATGGATTGTATGATCACAAGCTGGATCTTGCAAATTTCCAGATGCCACCTGTAGAATTACTGAAAGATTATGGAAATGAAGAGATTTCTATCAATAAGGAAGAATTAGAAGAAAATAAAAATAAGATTGTTGGACTTCTAAAGAATTTCAACGTTGGAATCGCAGAGATTAAAGCAACTATCGGGCCTACAGTTACACTTTATGAAATTGTTCCCGAAGCAGGAATCAGAGTAGCAGCGATTAAAAAACTGCAGGATGATATTGCATTGAACCTTTCTGCATTAGGAATCAGAATTATTGCTCCAATGCCAGGGAAAGGAACTATCGGTATTGAGGTACCAAGAAAAAATCCTACGATGGTTTCTATGCGTTCTGTTATTGCTTCTCAAAAATTCCAGAATACAGATATGGATCTTCCGGTAGTTTTCGGAAAGACTATTTCCAACGAAATCTTCATGGCCGATCTTTCGAAAATGCCTCACTTATTGATGGCTGGAGCAACAGGTCAGGGTAAATCTGTAGGGATTAATGCTATTCTTACTTCCCTTCTTTATAAAAAACACCCTAGCGAACTGAAGTTCGTCATGGTAGACCCTAAAAAAGTAGAACTTTCATTATATTCAAAAATTGAAAGACATTATCTGGCAAAACTGCCGGATGCAGAAGAAGCCATCATTACAGATACCAATAAAGTAATCAATACACTGAACTCTCTTTGTATTGAAATGGATACCCGATATGATCTTCTTAAAAATGCTTTCTGTAAAAACTTAAAAGAATATAATAAGAAGTTTACGGAAAGAAAATTAAATCCTGAAAACGGACACCGTTATTTACCTTATATCGTATTGGTAGTAGATGAGTTTGCTGATTTGATTATGACGGCAGGAAAAGAGGTTGAATTACCTATTGCGAGACTTGCACAGCTTGCCAGAGCTGTAGGAATCCACCTTATTGTAGCTACACAGAGACCTTCTGTAAACGTAATTACAGGTATGATCAAAGCCAACTTCCCTGCAAGAGCTGCTTTCAGAGTAATCTCCAGTGTAGACTCCAGAACGATCCTTGACTCTCCGGGAGCAGATCAGCTGATCGGTAAAGGAGATATGCTTTACTTCAATGGAAACGAAATCTTAAGACTTCAGTGTGCTTTCGTAGATACTCCGGAAGTGGAAAGACTGGCAGAGTTTATCGGCGAACAAAAAGGATATGCTTCGGCATTATTACTTCCTGAATATGTTTCTGAAGATTCAACAAGTACTGTAGGTGCTTTTGACCCGAACGAAAAAGATGCTTTATTTGAAGAAGCAGCAAGAATCATTGTTTCTACACAACAGGGATCTACCTCAATGCTTCAGAGACAATTGAAACTGGGTTATAACAGAGCCGGAAGAATTATGGATCAGCTGGAAGCAAGTGGTATCGTGGGAGGCTTTAACGGAGCAAAGGCAAGAGAGGTTCTGATCAGCGACCTGCATTCTTTGGAACAGTTTTTGGAAGATCTGCGTAGTTAAAGGAAAAATGAATAGTTTTAACCTTAAGAGTTAAAAAAAATCTAACGATTATTAAATAAAAAAATGAAGAATATTATTTCAAAAGTTATATTAGGAAGTTTTGTTGTAGGTGCAGTAGGTATGGCCAACGCTCAGAAGATTGATGCTAAAGCTAAAAAGATATTGGATGATATTACAGCCAACTACAATTCTAAAAAGAATTCTTACTTCAAATTTTCTTTTGGAAGCGGTCTTAACGGACAGGTGACGAAAACAGAACCTGGTATTTATTATGTAGCAGGAGAGAAATACAAACTGAAGATCATGGATACAGAACAGATCTTTGACGGTAATAAAATTTACAACATCAACGCGGATGATATGGAAGTAACCATTGCTAAACCTAACGGAAGCAGCACCATGTTCTCCCCTATCAACTATCTTACAAACTATAGAAATGATTATAATGTAACTTATAACGGTAAGAAAGTGGTCAATGGTGTAAATGCAGACTTTATTAAACTGACTCCGGTAAAAGCAAACGGAATAAAATACGTATACCTTTTTGTAGATTCAGCGAAAAAACAAATGGTAAAACTGGAACAGCATGGAAACAACAAAGATGTTGCTGTAATTGCTATTAAAGAGTACAAAGAAAACCAGGAGCTGGATCCTAATATGTTTGTTTTTGACAAAAATAAGTTTAAAAACTACATCGTTACAGAACTTTAAAAAGCTGAAAGTGAATTCGCAACTATGTAAATTTACTTTTAAAGTTAAAAAAATAACAAAATATAAAAAGCCACAAGTAAACTTTGTGGCTTTTTGATTAATTTTGGCGCATGTTAAAAATACTAGACCGATACATTATAAAAACCTTCTTTGGACCGTTTTTCTTTATATTCAGCGTATTGTTTTTCATTTTTATTGTAAACATTATCTGGGTACAGTTGGGACAGTTTATGGGAAAAGGATTAAGCTACTGGCAAATCCTTAAACTTCTTTTTTATCTTGGGGTAAATGTAATCAGTATGGTTCTCCCCCTTACGATCCTTCTGGCGAGTATCATGTCATTTGGTGAATTTGGAGAACGTTACGAGCTTGCAGCAATGAAAGCAGCAGGGATTCCATTGACCCGGGTAATGACTCCTCTTCTTGGAATTTCAACGGCACTTGCTATCATGTTGTTTTTCTTTTCCAACAATATTATTCCGGATTTTCAGAAGAAAGCCAAGAACATGCTTTTCAATATCGCCCAAACCAAACCGGCCATCAACTTTACTCCGGGACAGTTTATTGATCAGATTCCAGGTTATATGGTAAAATTTGACAAGATCTATGGGGAAAACGGAGAAAATATTGAAGGCGTTTTTGTTCATAAAAAGGCCAATGCTTACGAAAACCAACAATCTGTAGTGGCTGAAAAAGGAAAATTTGTTCCGGCTGTTAACAAGAATTTTCTAAAGCTTGTTCTTTATAACGGCTATGTATTCGAAGATGCTTTTGCCGGAAAAGGCGATAATGTAAGGCTAAAACAGCCCGATCAGGCTATTAAATTTGATACATTGGTATCTCACTTTGACATCAGTGAAATCATCAATAAAGCCATCGAAAAAGAACAGATTACCGATGACTACCGTTTCCAGACTTACAACCAGCTTGACGGAACGATTACAAAAACCAAAAAAGACAATAAACAGTTCTTTGATAACATCGGATCCGAGGTTCTTAACCAAACCAATTCTGTGATTACCTACATGGATAAAGGCAACAAACATAAAGTAGCTCCGAAGACCCAAATCAAACTGGACACAGTAAAAGGGGATAAAAAACTGGAAATCATTTACAATTCCTACAACAGATTAGACAATCTGAAATCAACACTGGAATCTAAAAAGAATGAATACAGTTCTAATGTAAAATACTTCAGTAAAGTGGTTATTTACCAGCAGAGAATTGTTGCATATTCTGTTACCTGTATTATCTTCTTCCTGATTGGATCAAGTTTGGGGTCTATCATCAGAAAAGGAGGAATGGGACTTCCGGTAATCATCGCTATCGTTATTTTCATCATCTTTTATGTAATGAATGTTGGGGTAGAAAACATGTCTTGGAGCGGAAAAATGAATCCTTACCTTGCAGCATGGCTTCCTAACCTGATCCTTCTTCCTTTTGGAGTCTGGATGACTTATAAAGCACTTACAGATTCACAATTGTTTGATGCAGAAAAATACAAAGCATTGTTCAAACCAATCACCAAAAGGTTTACAAAAAGCAAAGAACATCAGAGATATCAATAATTCTGATATAGAAATAAAAAAGCTTCGGAGTTTCTCCGAAGCTTTTTTCATATAAAGACGTGAAAACATCAATACAATGTCTATAAAACAAAAGAGGCTTCTCATCAGAAACCTCTTTATTATTTTTTAAAACTGATACACAAAAGCATTAATATTCATCCCTGCTCCTACAGACGCAAATAAAACTACATCATTCTTCTCTATTTTATGATGTTCCAGTTCATCCTTTAAAATCATCGTCAGCAAAGAAGGAATTGTCGCTACACTGCTGTTTCCCAGTTTATGAATCACCATAGGCATAATGTTTTCCGGAACTGGTTTTCCATATAATTGATAAAACCTGTTCACGATGGCTTCATCCATTTTTTCGTTCGCCTGATGAATGATAATCTTATTTAACTGATCAATGGAATATCCACTGTTGTCAAGACATTTTTTCATGGCATCCGGAACATTCACCAGAGCAAATTCATATATTTTCCTGCCATCCATCTTGATGTATCGGGTATCCGGGCATCTTTCGTTATTGTAAGATTTTCCAAAATACAGATAGTCTTTCTCTTCAAGTGTATAAGAAGCCGACAAATGAGACTTTATCCCCGAATCATCATCCTGATTTACTTCCAGAACAGCCGCTCCTGCTCCATCTGCATAGATCATACTGTCTCTGTCGTGGATATCCACTACACGGGAAAGGGTTTCTGCCCCAATAACCAAACATCGTTTTGCCAAACCGGATTTGATAAACGCATGAGCCTGTATTACCCCTTCAATCCAACCCGGACATCCAAAAAGAACATCATAAGCAACGCAGAAATTATTTCTGATTCCCAATAAATGTTTCACCCTCGCAGCAAGACTGGGTACCATATCAGACTGGACGGTACCGAAACGAACATCCCCGAAATTATGGGCAAATATAATATAGTCCAATGTTTCAGGATCAATTCCCGCATTTTCTATGGCCGAACGTGCCGCAATAACTCCAAGGTCAGAAGTAACCTGTGTACTGTGCGCATATCTTCTTTCTTCAATACCTGTAATCTTTTTTAACTTATCTGTAATGGAGGCATTATTCTCTTTTAATAATATCCCTTCTTCATTAAGAAAAACATGTTTATCAAAAAATAAATTGGTTATTGTTTCCGATGGGATATAGTTTCCTACCCCGATTATTTTTGTCATCATTATAGTATCTGTTTCCTGTTTTTTAATTAAACGTCAGGAATAATTCATTAAATATAATGAATGAACGTAAATACTTAACAATATAGTATGGAATAAGAATGTATTGCATTGTAAAAAGTAAAATGTAACAGTAAAAATCACAAAAAAAGAGGTCTCTCAAAAGAAACCTCTCTCATAATATTTTCAAAAACTGAAAATTATACTTTCATAATTTCAGCTTCTTTTGTTTTAAGATGCTCATCGCAAAGTTTTACATATTTATCTGTATACGTCTGGATTTCTTCTTCCACTCCTTTTACAACATCTTCAGAAACTCCTTCCAGTTTTTTAAGTTCTTTCAAACCTTCCTGTCTTGCGTTTCTTACTGTTACTTTAGTGTTCTCAGATTCTACTTTAGCCTGCTTTGCAAGTTCCTTTCTTCTTTCCTCAGTTAAAGGCGGAACATTAAGGATAATATTTTCTCCGTTGTTAGAAGGAGCAAAACCTAAGTTAGAATTGATGATCGCTTTTTCAATGGCATTGATTGCCGTTCTGTCCCAAGGTTGAATAGAGATTGTCATTGCATCCGGAACAGAAACATTCGCAACCTGGTTGATAGGAGTCATCGCTCCATAATATTCTACCATTACATCCTGAACCATTGCCGTAGAAGCACGTCCTGCTCTAATTCTTTGAAATGCGTGATCCAGGTGCTTTACAGCTGCATCCATGTCTTGTTTTACAGATTCTAATATAAGATCTAATTCTTCCATTATTATATTAAAGTTTGATAAATTACACATCTATTAATTCAACTGAATATCAATTAATTAAATCCAAAAACACCGTAAACATCAGGGTTTCCTTACTATTTTAAATTATTTTTTACTATTCAGTGCTGCAAAAATAATGATTATTTCCATATTTTGGTAACTGAACTCTCTATTTTACTAAAACTATGATTTTTTAAAATGGGAGTAGTTATAAAATTATTTTCACTATCAGCTTTTTTGATCATAGAAGCAAAAACCAATTATATAGGATTTTCTTGCTCCCAACACTAAGCCAACAGAAGTTTATTTTCTAAATTTGGCTTATACTCCTTATATATTTTTTTACTTACAACCATATTTTCACTAAGACCATCCAACAAGTTAAAGTTTTCAACTAACTTTCTAAAATTTGAATCTTCTTTTTTCGATATTGTATAGTAGAAGATAGTCAACCTCTCCACTCTACTTAATTGAGAATTAATAATTGACACATAGTATTGCTTATCAATTATTTCAGACTTATCTATAAGCTTCAATACATTATATAGTGTGGTAAAATATTTTGTTAGGCCGTCCCCGTAAATCGAAAAGTGTGCTAAGAATAATGGAATAAACTCTTCCTTTCCAACTTTTTGAAATTCCTGGTCACGAAAAAAATCATAAGGATTATCATTATAATTTTTATCATTATTTTGATTATACCTATTTCTTAAACCTATATCTAAGTTTCTTTCTACGCCGTCTAATAGTAAAGCAAATACTCCTGTACCTGCATATCTTTCTCCATCAGAATTAAACGCCATTGTTTTAATATTTCCATGAAATAAGGATATCATTTGAAAAAAAGTATTTTCGAACTGCTGGATTTTCATAGTATTACTTTGGACTTCAAATTCTTCCCTAGTTTTCTCCATTTCACTCCTAGTAAGCTCCAACTCTCTTTTTTGTAATTTTAACTCTTCCCTTTGCATCAAAATAGTCAATATAATTCCAGTAAGCGCTAATCCTGAAAATAGAGCGTTTACTGCACCAAAGGAGTCTCCTATCTCATTCCCTCTATCTACTAATAATCCTAAGACAATTAAAGAAATGATCCATAAACTAACAATTACCAACCCGACGGCTTTTGCAAGTCTTTTTAAGTCTAGTTCTTTATCATCTCCATTATTGTCAATCATAATTTTTAGTTTTCACAAATATAACAAAAAGCCTCTTCAAAAATAAAACCCTAATGCGCGGGCGGTTTTATTTATATCTAGACTTGTTAATTCTGTAAATTTCTAATTCATCCTTAAGAAGTGAGAGTAATTTTGAGCATTCATCATAAGCATCTTTAAAAAGTTGATCCAGACTATCATCCGATAATTCTTCCTCCCTAAAATAAACATTGTGAAATGCCTTATCCATCTTAAACTTTAGATCTCTAATTCCCTTTAACACATTATCACTTAAAAATATATAGTAATCTGAATAACCCTCAGTTAGTTCTTGCGAAATTTCTCGCGGCTTCTTTCTGTATGAATCAATATTATCACAATACTTAATGTCATTATTTAAGCTGATTATATCACCCATAGTAATTGTTAATCTCTGAGCTAAGTTTGAATATGATTTAGCCTTGTAGCTAAATAAATGATCTCTTATCTTGTCGCTCCTCTGAAATCTGTAAGTAAGATATGAACCTGTCATTGCGCCACCCAAAGCTGCGAATAAAGGAATTACAGTTTTGCTTATATCAGTAAAGAAAGCCATTTCCTCAGTTGTTAAACCAAATAATAACATAGTTTTCGTTTGGGGCAAATATAAAAAAAGTCCTCTTAAAAAGAAGGCTTGTGTATTATTGGAGGCTGTTTCTTTTGGCAATCCCAGATTTTCTTTCTTAATATTCCACAGATCATATTTCGGAATTAGCATTGTTTTCGCATAATAGCTAATTCCAACATGTATTTTATGCACTTGTCTCCTCTTTGAAAAAAAGAAAGTTATTTTTCATCTAAAATCCAACTTCAAGCAAAAAACTTCGGGTACAAATACCTATAGAACATTTTGGTTATTTCTACTTAGTGTGATATCATTTTTAATAACGTCCTTTACTCTGTTCTTTTAAACGAAACATTGGCAGGTATTTTAAATGAAATCCTTGCCATAAAAAACGGAAAGTCTTACAGAAGACATTTCTTATCAATTAAAAATTTTAACCTTATTTTAAACCAATCACATCATGACAAATCCATCATTAGATGCCTATCAACAAGTTTTCGGTATGGCAGGTCTTGCCAACCGTGCCGGAGGCTACAACGGTTTTGGTATCCAACTACAGCAACAGCTTCAGTATGATTTATCCTATTATTTTAACAATGTTCCTCCGGTTAAAATAATGGATCAGAAAACACCTTCCATAGCTAACCCTTCAGCCGTATCGGAATTAGGAAACTGGGATCTGGTCTGGGGTCCTGCCCTGATCGAAGAAAAAAATGAAAAGGGAGTTCCTACTGGTGTTGCAGATAATGCATTATATGTTGTTAAGTCTAATGCTGTCGCATTTCCGGGAGGTCCTACATTACCTACCTACGTTGTGGCCATTGCCGCCACTAATCCTTCATCACTTTACGATTGGGAAACAGAAGATTTCTCAGTTGCAGAAGTGGTAAACTGGACTACTTATAACCCTTCCAATTTCGCTCCATCGGCTTATAATGGCACTGACCCTTATATTTCAAAGGGAACTGCTACTGGTATCAGTATCCTTCTCGGGCTTGAAAGCCCACAATCTGCAGCTTCACCGAATACTACATTGCAACAATTTTTGGCAGGCTTAAATCCGGATCCGGATACCGCCATTATATTTTGTGGACACAGTCTTGCCGGAGCACTATCTCCTACCCTTGCTCTTTATCTGAAAGAAAATAAGGATCTGAATGCTTTCGGGGTAACGCTTGTATATCCAACTGCCGGACCAACGCCGGGTGAGGCAGCATTTGCCAATCTGTTCAATAGTAAATTCCCTCCATTGCCTCCGGGATGGCAGCAACAATCAGGCACTTATCAAAGCTGGAATACCATGCACTGGAATAATCTGGATGTAGTTCCTCATGCGTGGCCGGTATCAGAACTGGAGAAAATTGCAACTATATATGGTCAGGCCACTAACAATATGACTCCTTATATATTACAAACTTTACAAAAATTGGCTATTGATGATTCTTCAAAATCAGGAGCCAGTTATACAAGAATACAAAACCAATCGCTTCCAGGGCAACTCCAAACCACTATCAAAACACCTCCTGAAACTTTGCAGGATTATATGCTTCAGCTAGGCGTACAACATGTGGCCATGTATAATGGTATTCCTGCAGCAGGACCTAACCCTCAGGTAAATGGACTTATTTTACCACAGCCATTACCAAAACCGGCCGTTTTAAATCTGGTACCGGGAGTAACTGCTGTTACAGAATCTGAGATGGTTATAAAAATAATGAATCAGATCCTTGAATGGATTTTGTCCCATTACACTTTGGTTGAAAAAGAAAATGCCAAACAAAATGCCAGTGTGGATAAATAATTAAGATTAGTGTTAAAATGAAAACACCTGTCACAATTACTGTAACAGGTGTTTTTATATTTTTTAGGGCTTATATTGATTATAAATTAACCAAAGTACCTACATTTTCTCCGTCTACGATTTTTTCTAAATTTCCATCTTTGTTCATATCGAATACAATGATTGGCAATTTGTTTTCGTGGCTTAATGTAAAGGCAGTCATATCCATTACTTTAAGGTTTTTCTCAAATACTTCATCAAAAGATAATGAGTTGTATTTTACAGCATTAGCGTTCTTCTCAGGATCGCTGTCGTAGATTCCGTCTACTCTTGTTCCTTTTAAGATTACATCAGCTCCGATTTCGATAGCTCTTAATGTAGCCGCTGTATCAGTCGTAAAATAAGGGTTTCCTGTACCTGCTCCGAAGATTACAACTCTTCCTTTCTCAAGGTGTCTTACTGCTCTTCTTTTGATGAAAGGTTCAGCCACTTTATCCATTTCGATAGCAGACTGAAGTCTTGTTTTGATTCCTGCATCTTCCAATGCTCCCTGTAAAGCCATTCCATTGATAACAGTAGCAAGCATTCCCATATAATCACCCTGCACTCTATCCATACCTTTTGCAGCTCCGGCTACACCACGGAAGATATTTCCTCCTCCAATCACGATCGCTACTTCACAGCCTTTTTCAACTACTTTTTTGATCTCAGCTGCATATTCCTGCAGTCTTTCAGTATCAATACCGTATTGTCTGTTTCCCATTAAGGCCTCACCGCTCAGTTTCAGAAGGATTCTTTTATATTTCATCTTTTATTTTTAAGTAACTTTTTATTAGTATGGGTTTCCCCAGAATTTGATTTTGCAAATATAATCATTAATGATATTGATAAAAGAAAAATATTTAAATAGAAATAATGTAAGAAATATTTTGAAAAGTACGAAAAAGGATTATTTTTGCATTAATTATAAATTGAGTTGAAGAAAATTATCATTTTTTCATTATTTCTATCAGGAATTGTTTCTTATGCGCAAACAGGAACAAATGTCTATCCGTTCTTAAATGTACCTGTATCTGCAAGACAGGCTGCTTTGGGTGGAGATGCAATTTCGGTAAGAGATTATGATGTTTCCTTTGCTATTGCAAACCCTGCCCTTTTAAATAAAGATTCTGATAAACAGCTTTCTGTAAACGCAACGGCTTACCTTGCCGATTCGAAATATGGAACGATTGCTTATGCCAAAGACTTTGAAAATGGCCATATGGCTACCATCAATGCAAGGTATATGAGCTATGGAAGTATTCCGAGGACGGATGAAAGCGGTTTCGAAAACGGAGAATTTAAAGCTTCAGATGTAGCGATTGGTGCGGGCTATGCCTACCAGTTTGAAGAAGACTGGACGATTGGTGGAGGACTTAATTTCATCACCTCAAAAATTGACAACTATACTTCTTCCGCCATCTCAGGAACAGCGGGAATTACCTATCATAATAAAAAGAACAAAGAAGTACTATCTCTCGTGATGAGAAATTTTGGCTTTCAGCTGAAATCTTTTAACGGAACAAGAGAGAATCTTCCTTTCAGGGTTGATCTGGGATACACCAGAATAATCAAGAACTTCCCTCTTGCCATTACTATTACAGCGCATGATCTTCAGAAGTTTGATATTTCTTCAGAAGAAAATCTGGATGGGCAAAAAGTAGGTGCTGGCAGAAAAATCGCAGACCACTTTTCATTGGGGGCAGAATTGTTTCCGGAAAAAAACTTCAACATCAGACTGGGCTATAATGTAAAAAGAGGAAATGAACTGGCGGTTGCAGATCAGAGAAACTTCTCAGGACTTTCTGCAGGATTTGGAGTTAAAGTTTCCAGATTCCGTATTGATTACGCCCACGTAAGATACCACAACTCTTCGAATGTCAATCAGATAGGAATTTCTATGGACCTTTCCAGCCACAGAGGAGAATAACCTTCCTGACCGGAAATTTCTTAATTATTCCGAAATTTTCTTACTTCTTCTTGATTTTCTAAAAAAAATCTTGAAATTTGCAGTATGAAAAAACCTGTAATTGCTATCGATGGGTACTCGTCTACCGGAAAAAGTTCTATCTCTAAAGTCATTGCTGATAAACTGGGACTTATTCATATGGATACAGGAGCGCTTTACAGAGGAGTTACCTGGTATGCTTTGCAGCATTGTCTGAATGAAAACGGTGAGATTGATCTGAATACACTGTTCTCTTCTTTTAATCAAATCAAACTTGAATTTAAAAATAACGACGGCACCCTTATTCTTTTCCTTAATGATACCGATATCTCTAAGGAAATCCGAACCAATATTGTATCTGACAACGTAAGTCTTGTTGCCAAACAGAAAGAAGTAAGAGATTTCTTACTGCAATCGCAGCGCACTTTGGCAGAAAAAGGAGGTGTTATTATGGACGGACGTGACATTGGGACAGTAGTTCTGCCAAATGCAGACTATAAATTCTTTCTTACTGCCAGCATTGACGAAAGAACCAACAGAAGGTTTCTGGAACTGAAAGGCCTGGGAATAGAAGCAGATAAAGAACAGGTAAAGCAAAACCTTATAGAACGTGACAAGATCGACAGTGAGCGTGAAATAGCCCCATTGAAGCAGGCTGACGATGCTATCGTAATTGATAATTCGGCACTCACCAAAAAGGAAACCATAGAAGTTATTTTATCTCACATCAAAAAGATTTAACAATTTTTAATAGGCTTCAAGCCTCCTTTGGTATACAAATTGTAAGTTTTATTACTGTAAAAACTAATTTATTATTAATTATTAAAAAACTTAAAATGTCTAGAAAAGGAAATAATACAGCAGGTATATTGGCAGGACTTCTTGCAGGTGCTGCGGCAGGTGTAATCTTAGGAATGTTATACGCACCGGAAGAAGGTAAAGAAACCAGAAAAAAAATCAAAACTAAAGCAAATGATCTTAAAGATCAGGCTAAAAATAAATACGGAGAGGTTTCTGAAAAAGTAAAAGACCAATATGGCAATATTTCTTCTACTTTCAAAGAAACGGCGAGTAGCGTAGCACATACTGTGAAAGACGGATATGATAAGTACAAAGATCAGATTGTTTCTAAAACTGCAGATTTGGCAAAAGATGTAGAAGCGGAACTGAATGATCTGAAAAAATAAGTAATTTATCTTTTTTAAGTAAATTACGGAAAGGAACTTTTGTGCGAAAGTTCCTTTTTTTGTAACTTTAAAAAAAAACAATGATAGAAACTATTAAAGAATACGCCTCCAAGAGAATAGATCTTCTGAAAATTGAAGCGACTGAAAAGTCGTCACTTTCTGCCGGGCTCATTACTTACTTTGTAGTACTGCTTGTTGCTTTTGCTTTTTTTATTATCCTTTTCAATTTTGGAATTGCTTTCCTTATTGGAAAAGCACTGGATAATTACTCATATGGATTCCTCATTGTGGCAGCATTTTATGCGCTGGTAATGGCGTTTGTGGTGGCCTTCAAAACTAAGATTGTCAATACTGTTGCAGATCAGGTTATTAAATTTTTAAATCATTAAACTATGGGCAGAAAATACGAGAGCATAGAAGAATTAAGAAGAAAGAAAAAACTGCTTCAGGGTGAAATAAGTGATCTGGAAAATCTTCTTACCTTCAAAAATACAAAAGAAAGCTTAAGTGCATTTACCAATGGTTTAAGTGATCAGTATCTTCAGGAAAAGATTGATGAAGACGGTGATGAAAAAGTAGTTTTAAGAAAGGATGTCATTGCCAAACAGCTTACTTCAGAGGTGAAAGATCTTCTGATCAGCAAAAATACAGCTGTAGGAATTGCCAGCTCCGCATTCAAAGGAGGAAACATTACCGATGGTCTTGTTAAACTGGGAGTTACCGCTATCGTAGGAAATTACGCCAAAAAGAATATGAAAAGCTCCAACTGGAAGAAAAAACTGATTGGTGCAGCATTGATTTACCTTGCTCCTATTGCTCTGAAATATGTCAGAAAAAAGATGGAGGTCTATCAGAAAAACAAAAGTGTTTCAAGTATGGAACAACTGATATAAAAATAAGATATTAGAAACCAGACGCTAGATACTATTCAGTAATATTTTACAATAATTTCTAACCTCTGGTTTCTTATTTTTCTATTTTGAAAATAACTGTCCTAAAATAATCCCTGCAGCCATTGATACATTCAGGCTTTCTGTAGACTGGGATTTTCCAAATCTCGGAATACTGATACTTTTCTGTAAAAGCTTTTCTGTTTCCGGTCTCATTCCGTTTCCTTCGTTTCCTAAAATGAGATTAACCTTTTCAGGTTTTTCAAAAGTATAGATATTCTCTCCTTCCATATCTGTTCCGATATTTACATTCTCTGTCTTAGAAAGATATTCCACAAGATCAGTGTACACTACATTTACTCTGGTAAACGAGCCCATTGTCGCCTGAATCACTTTTGGATTGTACACATCTACGGTATCTTCACTGCAGATAATCTGTTCAATTCCGAACCAGTCTGCCAAACGTATAATAGTTCCAAGATTTCCCGGATCCTGTATTCCATCCAAAACCAATTGTATATTCTTATCTTCCCATTTTTCTTCCTCGGCAAGATAACATACCGCCACAGAATCTTTTGGTGTTTTAAGAAAACTGATTTTTTTTAATTCATTTTCAGAGATATGGGTAACAGGGATATCACTACGGTCCAATTTTTGTGGATCGGTTGATAATATTTCTTTAACTTTAAAGTTAGAATTAAAAAGTTCACAAATGATTTTATTACCTTCAACCAAAAACAAATTGTATTTTTGTCTGAACTTCTTTTTATCTAAAGATTGTAAAACTTTTATTGTATGAGCTGTAAGCATTATAAGAATTCTCCTCAAAAATATTATAAAATTATCTCATTTGCAACATTTGTTGGTCTCCTTTATGCTTGTAGTACGACAAAAAAAGTTCCTGAGGGCGAATATCTGCTTACCAAGAACAGTTTAGAGTTCGAGGATAAGAGAGAATTTTTCGACGAAGAGCTGAAAGATTACATCCAGCAGAAACCCAATAAAAAGCAATTTCTTTTCATGCCATTGAGTTTACTGCTCTACAATATGGCAGATACGAAATATGACACTATACTTAATGAATACATGACCTATCCCGGTGAGATGAGAAATCAGAAACTGAGAGACTCTTTATTCCTTAAATATAACATGAAAAGCAGTGTCGGAAAAAGTCTTCTTTTTGACCGTTTGCTGCACAATTGGGGTACAGCACCGGTAATTCTTGATCAGACCAGAAGCGAAAAAAGCGCTGAATCTATCAAGAAAAGACTTACCTACAGAGGATTTTGGGATGCTGATGTAAAGTTCAATCATACACTGGATTCTGCTTCCAAAAAAGCATCTGTTAATTATTCGATCAAGCATAACGAGCCTACACGTATCAAGGATTATTTCTATAATATTCCGGATCAGGGAATCAAAGGATATTACAACTATAATCTGAACAGAAGCCTTGTAAGATCAGGACAGATTCTTGACCAGACCGTTTTGGAAAGAGAAGTAACCAGAATTACTGATCTGATGAGAGAATTTGGTTTCTACAGGTTCAATGCTTCCAATGATGAGGTTTATTTTGTGGCCGATTCTCTTAAAAGCAGAAAACAGGTTCCATTAACCCTGGAAATTCATAAAGATTCACTGGATACGCCTTATAAAATAGCCACTTTTGGAAATATTGATGTTGCCATTGTGGATGAACCTGGTGATTATCCTAAAAATACAAAGAAAGACAGCTTAAGGAGAATCAGATTCCATACGGTGAATGATAAGTACAAACTTTCATCCATATGGAGGGCTATTATTCCGGACAGCAAAAAAGTTTTTGATCAGACGAAACTGGATGTAACCAAGAGAAATCTTTTATCGATGAATAACTTTAGCATCGTTAAAGCAAGAGACTCTCTGAGACAAGGCGGAATGACTTCCCCTAACGACAGTATTGTGGATGTTTTATATGTATTGAAACCACTTCCAAAGTATGAACTTAAAGTGGGAACAGATATTAATTATTCCCAGATTTTAAATCTCGGGATATCTCCTTCTGTAGATCTTACCACCCGAAATGTTTTCAGAGGGGCGGAAAACCTTTCAACAAGCCTTTCAGGTACATTTGGGTCTATCCGAAGTACCAAGGATATTGATAAGAGGGTTCCTGCTTACGAAATATCGGCTCAGACATCATTGAATTTCCCGAGGCTGCTGCTTCCTTTTAATTATTATAAATTCATTCCTAAACGATATACACCAACTTCTTCTATCCTGTTGGGAGCATCTATACAGAACAATATCGGTTTGGGAAGACTTATTTTCAATACGGGATTAAACTATCAGGCCAGTGTCAATGACCAGGTATATCACAAGCTTACTTTATTCAATACTCAGGTCAGTCTGACGAAAAATAAAGATGCTTACTACGATTACTTTGTGAATGACGGAAGGGTAAAAGATGAAGTTTTCGGAAATTACTTTATGTTTGATGCAGATACTCAACAAACCGGACAGGACTATAAAGATGGAAAACTCAGCGTAGATGAAGTTTCCAAGAAAATTATCGAGAACGATGCTTACCGTGCAAGTCTTAATCAGGAGGGAACTGATCTTTTAACAGCTTTCAGAGGGACATTGGTGAACAAAGACAGACAGACTCAGGATGTCCTTATTTCTTCCATGATCTACAACTTTGTATATAGCGAAATTGGAAAAAAAGAATATCCTAATGCATTTTATTTTAACGGAAAAGTAGAGCTTGCAGGTAACATCTTAAGCTTATTCAATAAAAAAGATAATGACGGAGGTATTGTTACCGGTCCACAGAGAACTATTTTCGGGTTACCTTATGCACAATTTGTAAAATTTGATATTGACACCAGAAAGTATTTCAAGTTTAACGGAAATCAGACGTTAGTACTTCGTCAGTTTATCGGAGTTGGAATTCCTTTTGGAAACTCTCAGGATATGCCTATCATCAAGTCTTATTTCAATGGAGGTTCCAATGATATCAGAGCCTGGGTAGCCTTTGGGGGATTAGGTCCTGCAGATTCTCAGGTGGATGAAAGAGTTCGTACCTATATGACGGACAATGTAAAACTTACCACCAATATTGAATATAGAATTCCTTTCAATAAAACTTACGAAGGAGCTTTATTTACCGATATCGGGAATACATGGAGTCTTCGTAACTATAATGACGGCTATGGAGATGAATTTAAATTCGGTAAGTTCTGGAAACAGGTAGGTATCGGAAGTGGATTCGGATTAAGATTGAATATCGCTTACGTTACTGCAAGAATTGACCTTGCGTATAAGATTTATGACCCGAATAAACCTGAAGGTGACCGATGGAGATTCAAAAACATCCAGCCTTTCAAACCAACAGTTAATATCGCGTTCGGATATCCTTTCTAGTCCGGAGAAACGCCTAAAATAAAATAAACTACAGCAATCACACGGGCGAGGATTTCCCTCGTCTGGTTTCTGTAGAAGCTCTCAGGTTTTGTGACATCCTGCGCATCAAAGCCCAAAGCATTCATATCATTATTTCTCGCAAAAAACAATGCTCTTAGGTTGTGATATCCCTGAGATACAATAATGACATTTTTCTTCTTATAAACATCCTTACAACGGAGAATACTTTTATAGGTATTAAAACCTTTCGGATCTTCCACAATAATATCTTCAGGCACACCTTCCTGATTGATCAGATAGTTTTTCATTGCTCCCGGCTCGTTATAACCTTTGCTTTTCTCCCCGCTTACTATAATTTTCTTGATTTTCCCATGATGATAAAGAAGTGCCGTGGCATCCATTCTTTTGGTGAAATAAGGATTGGATTTTCCGGATCTCATTTTTGGAGATGTTCCCAGAACTAATGCAATTTCCCGTGGCGGAATTTTTGATATTTTGGTATAGGTTCTCCCGTTGGTAAGCCCGAAAACCCACACATTACAGAAGCATATCATCAGAATTCCCAATTCCAATGATATAAATCCAAGGTTAAATATGTTCCTAATAATTCTCAACTAAGATCAAAGTTAAGCTTTATTTTTTTACTTTTCACAATAGACATACAAGCTAAAATATGTCCCTGCTCTTCCTCTTTTTCGGTAAGATACTCATTCTCCAACAGTTCCACCTCTCCTTCTTCCAGAGAACATTCACAACTTCCACAGATTCCGGACTTGCACGAATAAGGTACAGGGAACTTCTGCATCAGAAGCTGTTGAAGGATTTTATCCTTGTTATCAGGAAGCTGGGTCGTATATTTTTTTCCCAGCATGGTAAATTCTACCTCAATATTTTCAATCAGAGGAAATTCTTTTTCTACAGGATAAATATCATCATTGAATTCTTCAAAAAGTTCAAAATGGATATTCTTTTTCGGAATTCCGTGGTGATAGCAGGCGTTAGCCAATGTCTTGATCATTTCTCCTTTCCCACAAATAAGCACTTCATCTACCGCATCCCAAATAGTAGATTCTTCATCTGTATCGTCCAAATGAAGAATCTGGTTGATAATAAGATTCAGTTTCTTTTCATCCAGCCTACCATAGAAAAACTGATCTGCTGTTTTTTCCTGTGAGAAAAAGTAAAATATCTGAAGCCTGTCTCCACATGTTCTGGCAAGATTATCCAATTGCTCTCGGTAAACTAAATCGTCTGAGCTTTTATTTCCAAAAAATAAGAATAATCTCGTTCTGGGCTCGTTGTGAAGAATATTTTTAAAATGACTTAAAATCGGGGTAATTCCAATACCGGCTGCAAAAGCAACAATAGTCCTGAACTCACTGGGTTTAGATACAATGGTAAATCTTCCTGCAGGTTCACTCACCCACAGTTCATCACCAATATTATAATTTTGAAATAACTGCGAAGTGGCTCCTTCAGAGGAATTGACCTTTATTCCCAGACTTATTTTCCCTTCATAAGGAGCTGAAGTCATTGAATAATCATTAATAACCTCTGACCCATGTGATTGAAATCGTATACTAACGAACTGCCCGGCCTCAAACCTGAAATTTTCTTTTAAATTCTCAGGAATATCAAACTCCAGAGAAAAAGTATTTTTGGTCAGCTCTTCCTTTTTCGCTATTTTTAACGGATGAAACTGTATCAGTTTCCCTTTATAGATTTGTTGTTCCATAACTTCAATTCAAAAATAGATAAAAAATAATTTATGAAGAAGATAATTTTTTCCATGTTACTTCTTACTGCACTGTACAGCTGTAAAAAAGAAGGTCAGAAATCTGAAAATACCGCAGCTGCAGATTCTCTTTCTGTATCTCAAACTACAGAAACAGAAGGAAGTACAGCCATTCCCAAAGAACTTTCTCCTGAAAACGTAAGTCAGCATTTAGCAAAAAATAATGATACGTTATATGTAACCAACTTTTTTGCAACCTGGTGTGGCCCATGTATCAGAGAAATTCCAAGTTTTAAAAGTAAAATGGATGAGTTGAAAGGAAAACCTGTAAAGTTCACTTTCGTCAACCTTGATGATAAAGCAGATTGGGCTGGTGCTGTCAAGAATTTTGCCACCGAAAATAAATTGGGAGGTAATATTATCTTACTGGATGGACAAAAATTAGATCAAAACTTCTTTCACAACAACTTCAAACAATGGGACGGTGGTTCTATTCCTTTTACTTTCATGAGAAAAGGTGATAAAACCGACGAATATCTGGGAATGATGACAGAAGATGTTTTGAATTCAAAAATTGATTCTTTTTTAAAATAAAATAGACTGAACTCTTTCTGAATCATGTCAAAAAGATTTAAAATCCTGTGTTTTTTATTCGTGATCGCCATTATTATAAGTGCTGTCATTAATCTGAACACAGGATTTTTAGGTTTAAGTTTTCAGGATTTCTTTCAGGATTCGGCACATAGCCAGATTGCTGAGATCCGCATCAACCGAGTTCTCGTAATGATGCTGGCTGGAATTTCCATTCCTACTTCTGGTTTTCTGATGCAGGAATATTTCCAAAACCCACTCGCTGGGCCTGATATATTGGGAATAACCTCAGTCGCCAGTTTATCGGTTGCCTTTTATATTTTCTTTTCCCATAATATTTTACTTCCTGAATTTTTACAGAACAGTTTTCTCAGTTTATCAGCTATTGGAGGCAGTTTACTGTTAATGCTGATCCTGCTGTCAATGTCAAACAGATTTCAGGATAAATCCTATCTTATTATTTTCGGTTTTTTGGTATCTGCTTTTGCTGGTGCTATTGTATCACTGTTACAATTTTATGCAGAAAACCAGAGTCTTAAAAACTATATTTTATGGTCTTTCGGGGCGAATAATATGGTAACGAGAAACCAGATTTATGTGTTGTTTATTTTAGTTTCAATTGGTATGTTTATATGTTTCAGAGCGATAAAACCACTCATTGGAAATTCACTGGGCAATTCCTACGCACAAAGTTTAGGAGTGAATCTGAAACAGCTGAAACTTTTAATCATCGTTGCATCCTCTCTCCTATCCGCTTCTGTTACGGCATTTTTGGGGCCTATTCTTTTTATTGGAATTATTGTTCCCCACTTTTGCAGGCTGGTCTATAATCCTTCAAAATTATGGCAGCAATGGATTCTTAATATGTTTCTGGGAATGCTGATCATGCTATTCTTCTCAGTTATTGCAGAAAAAACACAGATCCCTTTGAATGTGATAAGCTCCGTATTCGGAATTCCTGTGATTTTGATGATGCTTTTGAAACAGAATAAAGTGTAAGATTTTTGTTGGAAAACGCAAAGACGCAAGGTTATTTTTAATTATAACTTTTTAAGGCGCAAAGATTTTATCTACGATAAAATTGAGCACTGCATATTCTAAACAAAGAACATCCCCAATCTCTTGCTGAAAATCTTCCATTGAGCGAAATCGAAATGTTCTTGCCCCTTAAATAATCACAATCTATTTATAAGCCTTTGCTCCTTTATGTCTACCCAACAGACTTCCCAATAAACTTAACACTATAGTTTTGGAAATGTTGATAAGTATACACTCACATCTAATATACTTATCTAACAATTCATATATCTAAGCTCAAATATGGTAGCGATGGATTCATAATATATTTCTGGGAATGCTGATCATGCTATTCTTCTCAGTTATTGCAGAAAAAACACAGATCCCTTTGAATGTGATAAGCTCTGTATTCGGAATTCCTGTGATTCTGATGATGCTTTTGAAACAGAATAAAGTGTAAGATTTTTGTTGGAAAACGCAAAGACGCAAGGTTATTTTTAATTATAACTTTTTAAGGCGCAAAGATTTTATCTACGATAAAATTGGATACGGTATATTCTAAACAAAAAAATATCCTAATTCCCTTGCTGAAAATCTTCGATTTTCTTGCGTCTTAAAATATAAAAATTGTATAAAAACCTTTGCGTCTTTGCGTTTACCCAACAACACACCTAAATAAAATATTTTAAGGTATAATATCCTTTCCCTAACAATTCATATATTTAAACTTAACAAAACACCACAAATGACAGAAAATGAAATTTCAAAAATTGTTTTTGAAGCAGGCTTAAAGATTCATAAAAAGCTTGGAGCAGGACTTTTTGAACATGTATATGAAGAATGTATGTTCTATGAATTAACAAAGTCAGGATTTCTTGTAGAAAAACAAAAATTACTTCCTATTATTTATGAAGATTTGAGAATAGAAAACGCTTTCAGACTTGATATGATAATTGAAAACAAAGTGATTCTGGAAATAAAAGCAGTTGACTACATAAATCCTACTCATAAAGCTCAATTACTAACCTATTTAAAAATGTCAAATTGCAAATTGGGTATGCTGCTCAACTTTCAATCTGATGTCTTCAAAAACGGAGTAACAAGAATTGTAAACAATTTGTAGAATAAAAGTTAGGCAAAGACAAATTCCTTGCACCTTAAAACATTATTTTTGTAAAACAATTTTGCGCCTTCGCGTATAACCAATAAAAACATGCACCTACAGATCAAACAGGCTAATATCGGCTACAATACAACATTAATCTCCAATGCTAATGCAGATTTAAAGCTTGGTGATGTCTGCCTCCTGATTGGTAATAACGGTGTAGGGAAAACAACATTGATCAAATCTATTCTGCATCAAATGCCTTTACTGCATGGAGAGATTGCTATTAACGGAAAAAATGTGAAAAATCTTTCCGTAAAAGAAATTGCGGAAAATATTGCTATTGTCTTTTCAAAGTCGGTTATTCCACAGCATTATACGGTTGAAGATCTTATTTCTCTGGGAAAATACATCTACTACCCTTTTTATTTTGAACTAAAAAAAGAAGACCGTGAAGAAGTGGCTCATATTATTGAAGAACTGGACCTGAATCAGTACAGATATACTCTTTTGAAAAACCTGTCAGATGGAAATCTTCAGAAGGCATTTATCGGGCGTGCTATTACTCAAAATTCATCTATCATTATTCTGGATGAACCGACTACCCATCTGGATGAAAAAAACAAAATTATTATTCTAAAAACCCTAAGAAAGCTGGCCAAGGAACAAAACAAACTTATCCTGTTTTCGTCCCACGACTGGAGACTCGCCAAAGAGTTTGCAGACAAAATATGGTATATAAAGGAAAATCACCTGTATTCAGGGATTGTGGAGGATATTTTGCTTCAGCACGATGAACTTACTAATGCTTCGTTATTTCAAATCAACGAGACCTTTATTCCACCTTTTATCTCGGCACCGCAATTTCACAAGGAAATGCTGTATTCTTTACTTCAAAAAAACTTCCAAAAAGACCTGTCTGAGCTAAATTTTGAATTTCAGGACAGTTTTTGGGTAATTAATAAAGATTCCCACACTTACCAATGTGAATCTTTTGAAGAAATCGTTAATTTGATTCCAAACATTCATTAATACTGAATTTTCTTTAATTTATTCACATATTATGCATGCATAGTATTATGCAAGTCATACAATTTAATCCGTTTATTTACAGCCTATTAACAAAATTTAACGTTAATAAATATTATGCATGCATAATATTTATTAAATTTGGGTAAAACCATTGGCGCAAAAATGATGGATAATAATAAGGAAAAAATA
This sequence comes from Chryseobacterium sp. KCF3-3, assembly GCF_045865955.1. Taxonomy (NCBI): domain Bacteria; kingdom Pseudomonadati; phylum Bacteroidota; class Flavobacteriia; order Flavobacteriales; family Weeksellaceae; genus Chryseobacterium; species Chryseobacterium sp. KCF3-3. The sequence continues at coordinate 4,408,281 of NZ_AP035792.1, read as the reverse complement.
GAAAACGTAGATTTAATTTTAAAACAGACCTGGTTGGCTGTTTCTAAAATGTACACAGAACTGGCTCAGGAACATGATTCCACTGCAGTACAGGCACTCACTCTTCTTAAAATAGATCCCAAAGAAGGAACCAGAAGTACGAATCTTGGTCCGAAGATGGCTATTGAACCCACTTCATTAACAAGAATCATCAAACTTCTTGAAGATAACGGATACATCTATAAAGAAAAGACCACCACTGATAAAAGAGAGGTGATCATTAAACTTACAGACAAAGGATTAAATTCCAGAAACATGTCTAAGGAAGTCGTTGTCAACTTCAACAAGAAAGTGATGGAGAAAATAGCTCCGGAGAAACTGGATGCTTTTAAAGACGTGATGACTGAGATCATGAAAATCGCAAACGAATTATTGAATAACAGAAAATAAATTATGATGCAACCTTAGGGTTCATATAATATTATACAAATAAAAATTTACATATGAAAAGAAGAATCAAACATGTAACGGTTCTTGGTTCAGGAATTATGGGAAGCGGAATCGCTGCTCACTTCGCCAACATCGGCGTTGAAGTATCACTTTTGGATATTGTTCCTTTTGAACTTACTGAAGCTGAACAAAAAAAAGGTTTGACCAAAGATGACAAGGTCGTAAGAAACAGAATTGCTTCCGAAAACTTTGAAAAACTTAAAAAAGCAAGTCCTGCACTTCTTTATTCACCAAAGTTTGCAGACAGAATCAAAATCGGAAATTTCGATGATGATTTGCCGAAAATAAAAAACACTGACTGGATCATTGAAGTAGTAGTAGAAAGACTTGACATCAAGAAGTCTGTATACGAAAAAATTGAACAGTTCAGAAAACCGGGAACATTGATTTCTTCTAATACATCCGGTATTCCTATTCATTTCCTTACAGAAGGAAGAAGCGAGGATTTCAAAAAATACTTCGCGGGAACACACTTCTTTAACCCTGTAAGATATCTTCCTCTATTAGAGATTATCCCAACTAACGATACAGATCCTGAGATCATCGATTTCTATATGAATTATGGGGCAAAATTCTTGGGTAAAACAACCGTTTTAGCTAAAGATACCCCAGCTTTCATCGCCAACAGAATCGGTGTATTCTCTATGATGGATCTTCTTCACAATGTACAGAAATTAGGACTTACCGTTTCTGATGTTGATAAATTAACCGGTCCTGTCATCGGGCGTCCAAAATCGGCTACGTTCAGAACAGCTGACGTTGTAGGTCTTGATACTCTGGTAATGGTAGCCAACGGAGTTCGTCAAAGCGGTGCAGAAGCGAATGACTTCAATGATGTATTTGCTCTTCCTCCTTATATCCAGAAAATGATGGATAATAAATGGTTAGGTTCAAAAACAGAACAAGGTTTCTATAAAAAAGTGAAAAACGCAGAAGGAAAATCTGAAATTCACGGATTAAACCTTGATACTTTAGAGTATGAACTTCAAGGAAAATCATCATTCCCTACTTTAGAATTAACAAAAGCTATTGATAAACCGATTGACAGATTCAAAGTATTAATCGGTGGTAAAGATAAAGCTGGTGAATTGTACAGAAAGTCTTTAGGAGCATTATTCGCTTATGTTTCTCACAAAGTTCCTGAAATCTCTGACGAAGTTTATAAAATAGACGATGCGATGAGAGCTGGTTTCGGATGGGAAAACGGTCCATTTGAAATCTGGGATGCTGTAGGTGTTCAGAAAGGTATTGAACTGGCTAAAGATGCCGGATACGAGGTTTCTGATTGGGTTAAAAATGTAGAAACGTTCTATAAAGTTAATGACGAAGGACAAAGCATTTACGTTGATAAAAACTCAGGAGAATACAACAAAATTCCTGGCCAGGATGCATTCATCATCTTAGATAATATCAGAAAAAATAAAACACTTTGGAGCAATTCAGGTGCTGCGATTGAAGATTTAGGAGATGGTATCATCAACTTCGAGATCCGTTCAAAAATGAACTCTCTTGGAGGCGAAGTTCTTGACGGATTAAACAGAGCCATTGATTTAGCTGAAAAAGAATATGACGGATTAGTGGTTGGAAACCAGGGAGCTAATTTCTCTGTAGGAGCTAACCTTGCCATGATCCTTATGATGGCTATTGAGCAGGATTGGGATGATTTGAACATGGCAATTGCTTACTTCCAGAAATCAATGATGAGAGTACGCTACTCTTCTATTCCTGTAGTAGTTGCTCCTCACGGAATGACTTTAGGTGGAGGATGCGAAATGACCATGCATGCAGACCGAGTAGTTGCAGCGGCAGAAACGTATATCGGACTTGTAGAAACCGGAGTTGGAGTAATTCCTGGTGGTGGTGGTACTAAAGAATTGACTTTAAGAACTTCCAGAGAATTCCACAACGATGATGTTAAAAATAACAGACTTCGTGATGCTTTCATGAACATCGCCATGGGTAAAGTAGCAACTTCTGCTTATGAAGCTTACGATATGGGAATCCTTGAAAAAGGGAAAGACATCGTTTCTGTAAGCAAAAACAGACAAATTGCTGAAGCTAAAAAAGTAGCGAAACTATTAGCAGAACAAGGATATACTCAGCCAATCGAGCAAAAAGTAAAAGTTCTTGGTAAAGACGCATTAGGAATGTTCTACGTAGGAACAGACCAGATGCTAACCGGAAACTTCATCTCTGCACACGATAAGAAAATTGCTGATAAACTGGCCAACGTAATGGTAGGTGGAAACTTATCTGAACCAACAGTGGTAACAGAACAGTATCTATTGAACCTTGAAAGAGAAACGTTCCTTCAGCTTTGTGGAGAAAGAAAAACTCTGGAGAGAATCCAATATATGTTACAGAACGGAAAACCATTAAGAAACTAATACTTTCAAAAATAATTAACAAACACTTTGTCATTCCGAAGGAATCCAAACATTGGATAGATGCTTCCAGCATGACAAACAGTATGGTTAATTTTTATAACAATTAATTAATAAAACAATGTCAAAGACAGCATACATAGTAAAAGGTTTCAGAACTGCCGTTGGAAAAGCTCCAAAAGGAAGTTTAAGATTTACAAGACCTGATGTAATGGCGGCTACCGTTATTGAAAAATTAATGGCTGAGCTACCACAATTAGATAAAAACAGAATTGATGACCTTATCGTAGGAAATGCAATGCCGGAAGCTGAACAAGGGCTGAACGTTGCACGTCTGATCTCTTTGATGGGGTTAAATACCGATAAAGTTCCGGGAGTAACCGTGAACAGATACTGTGCATCAGGAAGTGAGGCAATTGCTATTGCTTCTGCAAAAATCCAGGCTGGTATGGCAGATTGTATTATCGCTGGAGGTACAGAATCTATGTCATACATTCCAATGGGAGGTTATAAGCCGGTTCCAGAAACGGATATCGCAAAAACAAACCCTGATTACTACTGGGGAATGGGCTACACAGCAGAAGAAGTTGCTAAACAATATAATATTACGAGAGAAGAACAGGACCAGTTTGCTTTTGAATCTCACATGAAGGCTTTAAAAGCTAATCAGGAAGGAAAATTTGCCAACCAGATTGTTTCGATTCCTGTAGAATATAATTTCCTTGACGAAAATCAGAAGCTTCAGTCTAAAAAGTTTGATTTTTCAGTAGACGAAGGGCCTAGAGCTGATACTTCATTAGCTGGATTAGCCAAACTAAGACCTGTATTTGCCAACGGAGGAAGCGTAACTGCCGGAAACTCTTCTCAGATGAGTGACGGAGCGGCTTTCGTAATGGTAATGAGTGAGGAAATGGTAAAAGAATTAGGACTGGAGCCTGAAGCTAGATTAGTGGCTTATGCTGCAGCCGGATTAGAACCAAGAATCATGGGAATGGGGCCTATTTATGCTATTCCAAAAGCATTGAAACAGGCTGGTTTAGAATTAAAAGACATCGATTTGATCGAGCTTAACGAAGCTTTCGCCTCTCAATCTGTTGCTATTAAAAAAGAATTAGGTTTAAATCCTGATATTTTAAACGTCAACGGAGGAGCTATCGCCCTTGGACACCCGCTTGGATGTACAGGAACAAAACTAACGGTACAACTTCTTGATGAAATGAGAAGACGTGGTAATAAATACGGAATGGTTTCCATGTGTGTGGGAACAGGACAGGGAGCGGCTTCTATTTTTGAACTGCTTTAGATAGACAAATAGATGATAGACAAATAGATGATAGACGGATAGATGATAGACGGATAGATAATAGAAGGTAAAAATATAAGGAATGCATGAATGATTTTAAAAGGCACAATTTTAAGAAGCTTAAAATTTGGCAAATGGGTATGGAATTATCAAAGTTGACTTTAGATATTACAGATACTTTTCCAACTTATGAAAAATATGGGTTGAAAAGTCAAATGGACAGATGTTCAATTTCAATTCCATCAAACATAGCCGAAGGTTCAAGCAGAACAAATAAGTCTTTTAGTCATTTTTTAGATATTTCTTTAGGTTCTTCCTTTGAATTGCAAACACAGATATTGTTGGCAAATCATAGAAAATATTTATCTGATGAAAAAACCGAAATCTTTGAAATTAAGATTGAAGAATTTCAAAAAGCGACAATGGTATTTCAGAATACTTTAAATAGAGATTAATAAAAAAGACAGAGAGATAATAGACAAAAAGATAATAGACAAAAAGATAATAGACAGAGAGATAATAGACAGATAGAAAATAGACCACGCTAAATCATCTATCATCTATCCGTCTATTATCTCAATATCTCAAAAAATTTTAAAAACAAAATAATATATGGCTACATTAAAAGGCGGAGAATTCCTAATCAAACAGATTCCTGCAAACGAAATTTTCAGTATTGAAGAACTGAATGAAGAACAAAAGATGCTTCGTGATTCTGCGAAGGAATTTATAGATAGAGAAGTAGTTCCTCAAAGAGAACGTTTTGAGAAGAAAGATTATGCATTTACTGAGGAGACAATGCGTAAACTGGGCGAAATGGGAATGTTGGGAATCGCTGTTCCTGAAGAATACGGAGGTCTTGGAATGGGCTTTGTGACTACAATGCTTGCTTGTGATTATCTATCAGGAACTACAGGTTCATTAGCTACAGCGTATGGAGCACACACCGGAATTGGAACGTTGCCAATCGTTCTTTACGGAACTGAAGAACAAAAGAAAAAATACCTTCCGGATTTAGCAACGGGAACAAAATTCGGAGCTTACTGTTTGACAGAGCCGGATGCTGGTTCTGATGCCAATTCAGGAAAAACAAAAGCAAAACTTTCCGAAGACGGAAAACATTATATCATCAACGGACAGAAAATGTGGATCTCTAATGCAGGATTTGCAGATACATTTACACTATTCGCTAAAATTGATGATGATAAAAATATCACAGGATTTGTAATCAACAGATCTGAACTTGAAAACCCTGGAAGCTTAACTTTCGGAGAGGAAGAGCACAAATTAGGTATCCGTGCTTCTTCTACCCGTCAGGTTTTCTTCAATGATATGAAGATCCCTGTGGAAAATCTTTTAGGAGAGAGAAACAATGGTTTCAAAATCGCTTTGAATGCATTGAACGTAGGCCGTATCAAATTGGCTGCAGCATGTCTTGATGCACAGAGAAGAATCTTAAACCACTCTATCCAATATTCTAACGAAAGAAAACAGTTTGGTGTTTCTATCGCTACTTTCGGAGCGATCAGAAAGAAAATTGCTGAAATGGCAACCGGAGTTTTCGTAAGTGAAGCAGGTTCTTACAGAGCAGCTAAAAACGTTCAGGATAAAATTGACGAATTGGTAGCAGGTGGATTAAGCCATCAAGAAGCCGAACTGAAAGGTGTGGAAGAATTTGCAGTAGAATGTTCAATCCTTAAAGTATTCGTTTCTGATCTTGCTCAACACACAGCAGACGAAGGAATCCAGGTATACGGAGGGATGGGATTCTCTGAAGATACTCCTATGGAAGCTGCATGGAGAGATTCAAGAATTTCAAGAATCTATGAGGGAACCAACGAAATCAACAGATTGCTTGCAGTAGGAATGCTTATTAAGAGAGCAATGAAAGGTGAATTAGATCTTTTATCTCCTGCAATGGCAATCAGCAAAGAATTGATGGGTATTCCTTCATTTGAAGTTCCTGACTATTCAGAATTCATGAGCGAAGAAAAAGCAATTATCGCCAACCTTAAGAAAGTATTCTTAATGGTTTCCGGTGCTGCCCTTCAGAAATATATGATGGATATTGAAAAACAACAGCATTTATTATTGAATGCTTCTGAAATCCTTAACCAGATTTATATGGCAGAATCTGCAGTATTAAGAGCAGAGAAACACTTCTCTCCTGAATCTGTAGAAGCAGCTATGGCTCAATTAAACCTTTACAAAGCGGTTGAGAAAATCATCACTGCCGCTAAAGAAGGAATCGTTTCTTTCGCTGAAGGAGATGAGCAGAGAATGATGCTTTCAGGATTAAGAAGATTCACTAAATATACCAACCATCCGAATGTAGTAGCGCTTACTGAAAAAGTAGCAGCACACTATATCGAGAAAGGAGCTTATTAGTCTTTAATAACATAAATTTGATTCAGCGTCTCAATTTTTGAGGCGCTTTTTTTATATGTGTTGATAATAACAACCACCGAATTTACTGGCATTCAGTGTTTTTATTCAAAAAAAATCATTATTTTTATTTTAAATAAAATAACACATGAAAATTTTATTATTTCCAATACTCCTTATTTCCGTTACTTTTTCAGCACAAAAAAAAGACAATTTACTTCCTGTTCCCAAGATGGATACCACAAAAATGGTTACTAAAGGGAAATTCCCGGGATATTTTGCTCTGAAACCAGATCAACCTCAAAAAGAACTTTACAAAATATTAACGGTTAAGCCCAATGATACCACTCTATATCTGGCTTTAAAAGAACCTTCTAAGGATTATTCACAATATAAAATTTTAAATACGATTACTCCTGATAGGCTTCAGGTCAATCGGAAAAAAATACTACCTTCCAAATAACATAACACAAACTAAAAACTATTACCATGGGAAAATTTATTATCTCTAAAAGAACAAATGGAGACTTTCAGTTCAACCTCAAAGCTGGAAACGGGCAGGTTATTTTAACCAGCCAGGGATACAGCACCAAACCATCCTGCGAAAGTGGAATCGGATCTGTAAAGACCAATGCACAGGAAGATGCAAAATTTGAAAGAAATACGGCCAATGACGGCAGATGCTATTTTAATCTCAAGGCAGGAAACGGACAAATCATAGGAACCAGCCAGATGTATGAATCTGACAATGGCATGGAAAACGGAATAGAATCCGTAAAAAACAATGCTCCACATGCTCATATAGAGGATGAAACAAACTTTTAAAATCATATAAAATATTCTTCATAAAATGCCTTATTTTTTTAAGGCATTTTTTATTTTTGTACTCTATTTTTCATTAGAAATGACAAAAGAAGAATTACTTAATAAAGCAATAAAAATCGCCGATAAGGCTCATAAAGGACAAACCGATAAATACCATGCTCCATACATTGCCCATGTAATGCGTGTAATGAATTATGGTAAAACACTGGACGAAAAGATTGTAGGGGTTCTGCACGATGTTGTGGAGGATCACCCACTGGAATTCAGCCTGGATTATTTAAGATCGGAAGGATTCCCTGAATATATTATTTTTGCCATCAGCTGCCTTACAAAGCTTGATCCGGAAGAAGACTATGATGAATTCATCAAAAGAACAGAACGCTCTCTCCTTTCTGTTGCAGTGAAGCTGAATGATCTTCGTGATAATATGGACCTCAGAAGAGTAAACAGAGAGCTTACTCCTAAGGATATTAAAAGATTTAATAAATATCTGAAAGCCTATCGTTATCTGATAGAGAAATATTAATCCGCACCCGGGAAATCGTAAGTTTTCGTGTGATGATCTGTTCCATCGATATTGATGTTTAACGCAAGGTAAACGAAATGTAAATTTTTGTTTCCTTTTGCTTCAAATTCACGCTGCCACAGATATCCGCTCACAATACCGAAATAATCATCAATCTGATAGCCGAAACCGCCATAGACTCTGTTTCTGGCGAAAGTAGGCTTCATCGGAGAGACAAAGAACACCTCGTCATAAGCATTGGCGAAAACAGTTCCTTTCTTAATGGTTTTTGCATTTAAAGGGACACTTACGTTCAGACGGTATCTGTAACGCATTCTCTGGGAAGTCTGATCTGTTTTTGGCTCATAGAACCAGCTCTTTTCAGCACGGAAACGGTTTTCAAACTTTACGATACCTTTCTTGATATCGATAACGTCCTGAAGCCATACCCTGAACTCTTCTCTGCTCAGACTATGTTCTTTATAGTTAACATATCTTCCAAGCCCCACGAAAGGTTTGTGGTTTTTGGTAAGATTATACCCTAATCCTCCTTTTATTTCATAATAATCGGGGTAGGTATAATCTTCGTTACCACGCATCTGCCCTTCAGCATAAAGGAAAAATTTCGGATGAAACTTATAGGTCAGAGTCACTGCATTGAAGCTGGAAATGTGTTCCTGTGCTTTAAAAAAAGATATTCCAAGTAATAAACCTAAGCCTATAAGACGTTTCATAAAAAATTTTTGCAAATGTATATTTTTTAACAATTTGTTAATATTAACTTTTATTCATGTTCAAATTAACAATTACTTAATATTGATTGTATAAGAAAAACCAATATGGAACCATCTTTGCGGCATTCCCACTCCAAATGCTTCGGTATATTTTGTGTTGGTCAAATTGTTAATCAACACATATACTGAGTAATCTTTTTTAGCAAAGCTCAGCTTCTCATCTACAAGGTTATACGTCCCAAGATTTACTCTTTCATTGTAGCGGTAAACAAGCTCATTGGTAAAGTTTTTCAGGAATTTCACCTCTAACTTGGAAACAAACTGATGTTTCAGATTGTCCAGAATATATCTTGAAACCACACCAGCTTTTTCCTCATATTTGCTGTCAATATATGTGTAGCCAACTGTATATTTTAACCATTCTGTCGGTCTATGACTCCACTCTGCTTCAATTCCTTTGGTTTTGATATCTCCTACATTCTGAGCATACCATACTTTATCACTCAGGTCTTTTTTTATCCAGTCAATAGAGTTGCTGGAATTTCTTAAAAACCCGCTGATTTTTGCCAAAATTCTGTTATTCTGATATTGATATCCTACTTCTGATGACAGAGCATTTTCAGGCTGTAAATCAGGATTTCCCTGTTCCGTTTTACTTACATAATAAAGCTCGGTAAAAGTGGGTACACGGTGTACTTTTGCGATGTTTCCGTAGATTTTAGAATTAGCATTAAAGTTATAGCCTACATCAAGCCCCGGATAGAAGAAATTTCCTTCCTTAGAATAATTAGCCCATGAAATTCCCGGACTGATGTTCAGTTTTTTATCCAGTAATGAAAAATGGTGTTCAAAGAAAACCTGAGACACAAAACGGTTTCGGTCACCCAAATTACTGCTTACTAAAAATTCTTTTCTCAGTTCAACCCCAATTCCGGTTGTTCCCAATCCCCACTGATAGCTGGAATTCACTTCTCCACCCACATTATTTCCGATGTGCATATTTCGGTAAAAATCCGGATTCCATCGGTCATAAAGGTACATATCCTGTCCTCTTCTCCAGTATACATTAGAGCTAAGCTTTAGCTTTCCAAAAGTCTGCTGATGAGCCACACTTACAATAGAAGCCTGTGTTTCCTCATACTGCTTTGTAGCAGCGCTGGAAGCATAAAAGCCATTGGCTCCGAATTTCTTTTCTGAAAACCCGGCCTGTACTCTCACATCTCCGTTTTTAATATTCAGCTTTCCCTGATAAAATACATTTCTGATTTCATAATCTGTATTGAACATATACCCTTCTGAAGAAGCAGAATTCGCCTGAAGGGAGTTCGTGAACTTTTCATTTCCAATCTGAGCGTTAAGTCCAAGACCATAAGAACCATAATCACCTCCTTCCGCACTGATTTTCACTTTCTTCCCTGGAGTAGTTCTGGTAACAATATTGATAACACCGGCATAAGCATTCTGTCCGAAACGTCTTGCTGCAGGGCCTTTTATAATTTCAATCTTTTCTACTTCATCCAGATCTACCGGAATATTCATATTGTTGTGTCCGGTCTGGGAATCATTCATCCTGATTCCGTTCAGAAGCAGCAAAACCTGCTCAAAAGAACTTCCACGAAAACCGATATCACTCTGCACTCCATTAGCTCCTCTCCTTCTGATATCCATTCCCGGTACCTGTTGAAGGATTTCGTCTATACTTTTAGCCGGAGAATTTACAATGTCTTCTCTGGTGATAACACTGATGTTTTGATTGGCACTTTTATAAGGTGTAGAGATAAATTTTCCCTGAAATTCGATGCTTTCAATATCTGTTGTCTTTTCCTGTGCATTTACCCAAAGTAAAGATCCCAGAAAAAAAGCACTTCCTATCTTTTTGATCATAATCGTTTTCGTAGTTTTTTTAACAGAGTCCAAAAGTAAGGGAGTTCACCAAGACAGGCAAATGATAGTTGTCATAAAAAAAGATGCAACGTAATGCTGCATCTGTGTGAGGGAGTAATTCTATCTTTTTCTCATTAAATGTGTAACTAGATCTCTGAATAATTTTCTCATTTCTATATTACATATTTACGGCTACAATTTTAAATAATTTTACAACATAAAACAATAGTTAAATAAAAAAACACAATATATTTTTAAAAATTATATAAAACACTGTAAAATAAACCGTAAAACAACATTAAGTCCACAAAAAATATTCATTTTTATCATTCATCAACAGATCTATTTCCTTTTTTGTCTTCTTATTTCATGCAGATAATAACAATTTTTAACAATAAGATAAGCGTAAATTTTTCGCTAAAATTTCGTAATTTTGTGGGTCTTAATTTTACGATGAAATTATTCTTTTTTCAATGGTATTTCTGTCAGCAATCTAAAAAAATATAGCTGCGAATATCAGATGAATCTGGGAATACAGGTAAGAGTTCAATTGATGACAGCCTAGGAAAATTCCAAGGCAAAACACCATTACTGGCAGCCTTAATGCTGTACAGTCTTTTTATGAATAAACAAAATATGGCTAACACAACAGAAATAGACATAAAAAAACAGATTTTCGTTAAGAATGCACATCTTAACAATCTGAAACATATAGACGTCCTGATTCCGAAAAATAAACTTATTGTTATTACAGGAGTTTCAGGAAGTGGAAAATCCTCTTTGGCCTTTGATACTATTTATGCAGAAGGACAGAGAAGATATGTAGAAAGTTTAAGTTCTTATGCCCGTCAGTTTTTGGGAAAATTAGAAAAACCAAAAGTGGATGATATCAAAGGACTTGCGCCTTCTATTGCCATTCAGCAGAAAGTAATTTCTTCCAATCCGCGTTCTACGGTGGGAACTTCTACGGAGATCTACGATTATATGAAGCTTTTATTTGCAAGGATCGGGAAAACCTTTTCACCGGTTTCCGGAGAAGAAGTGAAAAAAGATTCGGTGTCTGATGTGGTAGACTTCATTAAAGCTTCTAAAAAGGATACTTCTTTTCTATTGACCGCTCCTTTGGAATATGATGTTGATAATTTTAAAGAAACCTTAAATATTTTAAAACTGGCAGGTTTCACAAGGCTTGAAATCAATGGAAATGTTGCCGGAATTGAAGACCTGGAAAGCTTTGGATTCGCTCCTGAGAAAGGAATGACCATCAATCTTGTAATCGACCGTTTCTCGTACGAAGAAGACGAAAGTTTTTTACAGAGACTTGCGGACTCTATTCAAATGGCATTCTATGAAGGACGCGGCTATTGTTCACTAAAGAACACAGAAACGGAAAAAGTAAAGGAATTCTCTAATAAATTTGAGCTGGACGGCATGGAGTTCCTTGAACCCAATGTTCATTTTTTCAGTTTTAATAACCCATACGGAGCATGTCCGGCATGTGAAGGATACGGAAAAGTAATCGGAATTGATGAGGATCTTGTAGTTCCTAACAAAACATTATCCATCTACGAAGATGCTGTTGTCTGCTGGAGAGGAGAAACGATGAGCGAATGGAAAAAAGATTTCATCAAAAAAGCAGGTGACTTCCCTATCCACAAACCTTACCATCAATTAACAAAAGAACAGAAAAACTTCCTTTGGAAAGGTGACGGAAAGAGTAATTTCCCATGCATCAATAATTTCTTCAAAATGCTTGAAGAAAATCTATACAAAATCCAGTACAGAGTAATGCTTTCCCGTTACAGAGGAAAAACCCTTTGTCCTACGTGTGAAGGCTTGAGACTTCGTGAAGAAACGAGCTGGGTAAAAGTAGACGGACACAATATTCAATCAATGATTGAACTGCCTTTGGATGAGCTGGCTCCGGTCATTAATGGATTAAAGCTTTCAGATCACGACAAAGAAGTAGCTAAAAGACTGATTTACGAAATCACCACCCGTCTTGAGTTTTTATTAAAGGTAGGTTTAGGCTATTTAACATTAAACAGAACGTCCAATACCCTTTCAGGAGGAGAAAGTCAGAGAATTAACCTGGCAACCAGTTTAGGAAGTTCTTTGGTAGGTTCTATTTATATTCTGGATGAGCCTTCTATCGGACTTCATTCTAAAGACACCGAAAACCTGATCGAAGTATTGAAAAACCTTCGTGATCTTGGAAATACCGTCATTGTAGTAGAACATGACGAGGATGTGATGAGAGCGGCAGACTATATTATTGATATCGGTCCGGAAGCAGGTTATCTTGGTGGTGAACTGGTATTTGCCGGGGATTATAAAGACCTGAAAAAAGCCAATACTCTTACTTCAGAATATCTTACCGGAAGGCTTGAAATTGAAGTTCCGAAGAAAAGAAGAAAAGGAAAAGAATGGATTCATATTAAAGGAGCCCGCCAGAATAACCTTAAAAATATAGATGTAGATGTTCCTTTGGAAAGTCTGGTCGTGATTTCCGGAGTTTCAGGAAGCGGAAAGTCTACTTTGATGAAAGAGATCCTTACCAATGACATCCAGATCCAGCTTGGAATGGGTGGTAAAAAAGGAGATTATGATTCTGTAGAATTCCCTAAGAAACTGATCAAAAATATTGAATTGATTGACCAAAACCCAATTGGAAAATCATCCCGTTCAAACCCTGTAACGTACTTAAAAGCTTACGATGATATCCGTGATCTTTTTGCCAAGCAGAAAGTGGCCAAAATGATGGGCTATAAACCTAAACATTTCTCTTTCAACGTGGATGGCGGAAGATGTGATGAATGTAAAGGAGAAGGGGTGATCAATGTTTCCATGCAGTTTATGGCAGACATTGAGCTTGAATGTGAGGTTTGTAAAGGAACACGATTCAAGAATGAGATTCTTGAAGTAAGATTTGATGAGAAAAACATCTCTGATATCCTTCATATGACGGTAGATGAAGCATTGGCATTCTTTAAAGATAATAATGAAGAAAAGATTGTAACGAAGCTGAGACCTTTGCAGGAAGTAGGTTTAGGTTACCTGCAGCTGGGACAAAGCTCTTCTACCCTTTCCGGTGGTGAGGCACAGCGTGTAAAACTGGCTTCATTCCTTGTAAAAGGCGTAACCACGGATAAAACATTATTCATCTTTGATGAACCTTCCACAGGGCTTCACTTCCATGATATTCAGAAATTACTGAAATCATTGCAGGCATTGATTGATCTTGGACATTCGGTAATTGTTATTGAACACCAGCCTGATATTATCAAATGTGCCGATTATATTATCGATATCGGTCCGGAAGCCGGAAAACATGGTGGCGAAGTTGTATTTGCAGGAACACCTGAAGATCTGACTAGAAATAAAAAGTCCTATACGGCAAAATACATCAAAGAAAAATTGGAACAATAAATACAATCGGCTGTTTTAAAACAGCCGATTTTTATGGAGGTTTAGAAGAGTCTGAGAGTCATATAAATGTCTTGAATCAACCTTAGATCTGACACTTTATATAAAAAAACATTCTTGCTCGATAAAATTTAAATAGAATTAACAGGTCGCTCCTCCGGAGCTCTAATTTAAAAACAAATACGTTCTATTAACAGTCAGCTCCCATAGGAGCTAAATTTGATCCCGTCGGGATCTACTGTTAGTAGAAAAAATGAAATCCCCATAAATTAGAGCTCCGGAGGAGCGACCTGTTAATTCATAGCGTAAATATTAGTATTTTTATATTATTAATCTGTAACGATTAGTTAGGACTAGTCAATTATTTATCTTTATTCAACTTATTAACCCATTACAAAATTATTTTTTATGCCTTGGAATCCCGAATTATACGATCAATACAAAGATGTACGTTACAAACCCTTTTATGATTTAGCAGCATTAATTAAGCCCGAAAATAATATAAAAGCCATTGATTTAGGTTGTGGAACCGGAGAACAAACCTCTATTCTTACGGAAAAACTCACAGGTTCTACATTCTTAGGAATAGATTCATCAGCAGAAATGCTTGAAAAATCTAAGAAATTTGAAAATAATAATCTTCATTTTAAGCTTCAGACTATTGAAGAGGTAGCACAATCTGACCAGAAATGGGATCTTGTCTTCAGTAATGCCGCTTTACAGTGGGCTGATGATCATGAAACTTTATTTCCTAAAATCATTGGACTGCTTTCGCAAAATGGACAATTAGCCATACAAATGCCCGTTCAGAAAGAAAATATTCTGAACCAGATTCTAGCGGAAATGGCAGATGAGGAGCCTTATTCATCCCAATTAAATCATTTTAACCGTGATTCTCCGGTGCTTTCAATGGATGATTATGCCCAGATATTATTTGATAACGGAATTCAGGATATTGAAATATTTCAGAAGGTCTATCCTATCATTGCAGATGATCACGAAGCCTTATATGAGTTTATTTCAGGAACTGCATTATTGCCTTATTTAGAGCGTCTTGAAGGAGAACAGAAAAAAAAATTCATCTCTGAATTTAAATCGCGTATTGCAAAAAGGTTTACAAAATATCCTGCTATCTATGCATTTAAACGCATTTTGATGTATGGCCGCAAAAAATAGAAAATCTTAATACTCAATTAAAAAACTGCCACAATTGTCATTCTGACGAAGGAATAATCCCATTAATAACCAATGATATGAGATTCTTCATTACACTCGTTTCATTCAGAATGACAAAATTGTAGCAGCTTCTTCTTTATAGGTTCTTTACTCTTTCAGATTATACAGGAACGGACTTTCCCTGATATACTCTGAGTCTTCAATCTGAGACACCAAAAACTCAGCCAGATCAGCAGCACTGATTCCTTCTCCTTTACAGTCTGTAAGGTTTGCTTCCGTTAGAAAATTGTCCTGTGTAAGATGAATCAGAGGTAGTCTTACCAATGTCCAATCCAAGTTGCTATCCAGAAGAAATTCATATTCTCTCTGTTTATCTGCTGTAGTCTCAGGATAGTTCTGGTACATCCAGTCTGTCGCCATTTTTACGTTTTCATTTTTATGATCAAACGGTGTATTTACACTCAAACCTGTAGTTACAATATACCGCCTTATTCCATGATGATTCATTGCAGAGATGATATTTTTTGCAGCATCACTGAATATAGCCTTCTCTCCTTTTGGCTGTCCTAAAGTACTTATGACAAGATCAGTTCCTTCAATCAAAGTATGAATAGCTACTTCATCCCTTGCATCTCCTTTTACCACTTCAATTAATGGATTTTGGAGAGTGAAATTCTCAGGATGTTTTAGTAAAAGTTTAAGAGAATATCCTTTTTCAAGAAGGTTTTGTACCAGATATTGTCCGGATTTTCCTGTTCCGCCAATGATGGCAATTTTATAGGTTTTCATAATGATTTTTTTTAATATTAAATATCAATAATCAACAGCTGATTCATCGCTAATGACCATTAATATTACAAAAGACGAATTGTCTTTACTTTAGATAAGATATAACAGATGTATTGGGTTCAGAAAATTGAACCTAAGATGTTCAGGTCAAAACCTGACTCACAGTAATATGTATTACGAGATTTTAATGAATTAAAGTTACCTATTTTCCTTATTAAAAAAATTTAAAATTTATGATTTTGACAACATTTATTAAAAGAGAAAGTTTTTAACTTTGATAACAAGCTTACTATCAATATATTCCACTAAATCCACTTTACACCAATAAAATATAATAATATGGAACCCTTTACAGTAAACATTCCCGAATCAGTGATAACCGATCTTAAAAACCGTTTACAAAATACCCGCTGGCCGGGAGAACCCGAAGGCTCAGGATGGAATTACGGAACCAGCGAAGCTTACCTGAAAGAACTTACCCACTATTGGATCAACACCTATAACTGGAGAATGCACGAACAGCAATTGAATCAACATCCTCAGTATATCGCCCTGATAGACGGAATTCTTATCCATTTTCAATATATAAGAGGAAAAGGTCCCAACCCTAAGCCATTAATCCTGACCCATGGCTGGCCGGACAGCTATTACCGTTTTCATAAAATTATTCCGTTACTTACAGAAGGTGAAAAGAGCTTTGATCTTGTTATTCCTTCCATTCCGGGATTTGGCTTTTCTGATAAAACAGCAGTCAGCAGCGAAAAAGTGGCAGATCTTTGGAAAAAATTGATGACTGAAGTACTTGGCTATGAAAAATTCTGTGCTGCCGGAGGAGATATAGGAATGGGTGTCGTAAAAGCATTGACTTCAAAATATCCTGAAGTACTGGAAGCTGTTCACCTTACCGACGTAGGCTATCCTACCGGTCAGGAAGATTTCACTACAATGAGTAAAGAAGAACAGGAATTCGCACAGTTTGTCCAGCAATGGTGGTACAGCGAAGGCGCTTACGCAATGGTACAGTCTACCAAGCCACAATCGCTGGCCTATGGTCTCAATGACTCTCCTGTAGGGCTGGCTGCCTGGATCATTAGCTTTACCAATGCAGGAGCTTCTCCGGAACTGATTGAAGCAGCATTCGGAGGGAAAGATGAAATGCTTACTAATATTATGATCTATTGGGTAACACAAACTATAGGATCTTCCGCCAGAATGTACAAGGAAGATGCAGCGGCTTTATGGAGCGGTACGCAAGTACATCAAAAAAGCAATGTTCCTGCAGGAGTACTTGTATTTCCCCGTGAGGCCCAGTTTCCGAAAGAATGGGCAGAACGTTTTATAAATGTAACCAGCTTTAAAAAGATGAATGAAGGAGGACACTTTGCTGCATTGGAATTGCCTTATCTATTTGCAGATGAGTTAAGATCATTCTTTTATTCTGTCAGATAAACGATTCATGAAGTACGATCGATCCTACCTTTTAGCAGCTTCCTCTTGATGATAAACTGTTAATCCTTCTAAACCATTACTAAAATTTGTTAACAAAGCATGATTTTTTTGGCGAGTTCTTTTATTTTAGCTGAAATTAATAACTTATGAAAAAATTGACCTACACTATTGTAGCAGCATTTTTATTCTGTTCAGTGGAAGCTCAAATACAAAATGCCGGTTTTGAAAACATGACCGATGGATTACCTAACCATTGGAATATAAAAAAAACAGATTCATACGAGGGTAAAATAGATTACACCCAATATTTCGGAGGAAAAGCCTCTATGCAAATCGCAGGAAAATCTGATAATTACAAAGATTTTCAATCTTTTTCTCAAAAAGTTCCTCTTAATATTGAGCAATTACAGAAAATAGAAATCAGTGCTTATATAAAATCCAAGAACACCAAGGGGAAAATCCTTCTATGGACTCAGGTGAAGGACGAAAGTGGAAAAATGATTGACTTTGGAAATTCAGACTCACAGCAAAAGGTTATAGCTGTCAATAAAGACTGGACGAGATATTCTTTGATTTTCACTGTTGATAAAAATGTAAAAAGTCTTCTTCTTGGAGGAGTATTCTCAGGAAGCGGAACTGTTTGGTTCGATCATTTTGAGCTGAAAACAATTTCATTATCAGATGAAGAACCTTCAAAAGTATCTTCAAAATACATTCGGGATTTTAAAAATATTGTAAAAAAGAATTCGATCTTTTCAGATCAACTAGATTGGAAAAATATTGATAGCAATCTTGAACATCTTTCAAAAGGAATGAAAACTATTGATGATACCGATCCTGCATTGGGTTATATTATACAAAATCTAAGACAGGCTGGTGATAATCATTCATTTATTTCCGGAAAAGAACGTTCTGAAAAGCAAAAGAAAAGCAATACCAATGAAGCAAAACCCGATTCCAGACTGATAGATCAGCATATTGGCTATATTTCAGTTCCCGGTTTTGGTTCCTTAAACACAGAAGTTGGAAATGATTTCGCCTTACAGATCCACAATATGATTAAAAAACTGGACTCTGAAAATACGATTAAAGGCTGGATTGTAGATCTGAGAGGCAATACGGGAGGAAATATGTACCCTATGATTTCAGGTCTCGGAAGCCTGATTGGAGAAGGAACATTGGGATATTTTGTTTACAAAGACAAAAAATCTCCATGGGTTTATAAGAACAGAAAGTTTGGTGATAACAAAATTACAGAACCTTATGACCTTAAAAGCGGGCAGTCTAAAATTGCAGTTCTGATAGGCCCAAGCACGGCCAGCTCCGGAGAAGCTACAACGATTGCATTTATTGGAAAAAGCAATGTAAAACTCTTTGGAAAACCATCGGCAGGTTATACTTCAGCCAACAGTGTTTATCCGCTAAGTGACGGTAAAAGCTTTGCGCTGGCTTCTTCTTATGAAATGGACCGAAACGGGAAAGTGTATTACGGAAAAATTGATCCGGACGTTCCAGTAGAATCTAAAGAGGGTCAGGATATGGATATTGAGACCGCAAAAAACTGGATTTTAAATTAGTTCCAGACTTATCCACAAAAAAATGTGGATAACTTGTGAATTTTAACATTAAATTCATATTTCGTATTAAAATTATTACTACATTTACTATGTAATAAACATCGAAGTGGAAACTTTATTTGCTTTTCTTACTACTCTTGAAATTGCAATTAAATTTGAAATAAAAATTTAAGCACAGCATTGTCGGCTGTGCTTTTTATTGTTGTCTAATTAAAAAAATGAGATGTATTTATCTACTGGATCTGCCTCTAAAGGGCAGATTCTTTTATCCATATATCCCTTCAAATAAGGTTTTTAGAGTTTTTGAATCCCTGAACACCTATTCATTCTAAGCTGTATCAATGAGCCGGGCAGAAAGCCCTTCATCAATGCAAAATTCATTTTAATCAGATTGTTCTTTATGATGTTGTAATCTCCTCTGTTTTTTCCCCTGTACGGTATAACATTTGTATTTTACAATTTAATTATCAACATTATGGACGAAACGAAAATAGAATCTTTAGACCTGATTAATGATAAGTATTTAATAGATGAATATTTTAAACTTAAAGTGAATAAGGAATTAAATATTGACATTGATCTTAGCTCTGAATATATCACTGCACATAATATAGTTTCAAAAAAATTAATTCTTGTGCAGACATTTTCTCATGTCATTATGGAAAATCCCCAGCTCTATCTTTTATTACGTTCTTTAATTCATAACATCAACAGTTATCACATAACGAAAAGTCAAATGATTTCTGCTCTGAACAATAAATAAAAAAATCTCTCAAAGTTTGAGAGATCTTTTTATTGGGAAAATCGAAAGATTTACACCTGTTCTTTTATATGTTTTGCCACCATTTCTTCAAGATCATCCAGATTAAAAGGTTTTGAAACATAATCATCTGCCTGTGCTTCGGAAGCTAAGGCAGCAATATCATTGTTTGCCGTAACATAAATGACAGGAATGTGATTAAATTCTTCGCTGTTTTTCAAAAGTTTTGTAGCTTCCACTCCTCCAATTTTCGGAATCCAGTTATCCATCAGAATAACATCGGGATGATATTCAGCCACTTTCTCCAGAATATCATGTGAAGTTTCTGAGATTCTGACCTCGTAGCCATTCTCTTCAAATATGATGGTAATCACTTCCAAAATAGCAGCGTCATCATCAAAAATTAAAATTTTCTTTTTGTTCATATTATTTAGGTTATTCTATTACAACTGATTGATATAATCTGCCAGATTATCCGGTTTGATAATTTGGTCATAATCTATCTCTTCTACGGCATGTTTGGGCATATATTCCACTTCTGCCGTTTCAGGATCCTGAATCCATACCTGTCCGTTATTTTTTTTAATATAAGACAGCCCTTCTACTCCATCAGCATTGGCTCCGGAGAGAAGAATTCCAATCATATTCTCTCCATAAATTTCTGCTGCAGACCTGAAGGTGACATCTATTGAAGGACGAGAGTAATTCATTTTTTCTGAGCTGTCCAGTGACATATTTTTCTTATTTTCAAACAGCAAATGATAATCTGCCGGAACAATATAAATGGCATTATTGTCCATTTCAGTTTTATCTTCTACTTCTATCACCGGTATCTTCGTAAATTGCTGCAATAAGGTTCTCAGAATGTCTCCTGATTGGGCTTTACGGTGAACCACCACTACAATTGGGATTTTTAGAATATCATTCAGGTTTTTGATCATTTCAATAATGACCTGTAAACTGCCTGCTGATCCTCCTATAACAATTAATTCAATGTTTTTCTGTGATTCCATAGCATTGGTTATTAATGATGATCAAGCTTTTTCCAGATTTTCTGGTCTTCAATCTGATGATAATTCTTTTCAATAGTGGAAAACCTGAGTGTCTCTTTTGCTCCCAAAGCCAGAAAACCTAAATTTTCCAGACTGTTATCGAAAAGATTAAAAACTCTTTCCTGCAGTTCTCTATCAAAATAAATCAGAACATTTCTGCATATAATCAGCTGGAAACTATTGAAAGAACTGTCTGAAACCAGATTGTGGGTAGATAAAATAAGTTTTTCCTGTAAGCTTTTATCAAACTTTACACTATCATAATTGGCCGTATAGTAATCTGAAAAATCACGTTTCCCTCCTGAAAGCATATAGTTTTCAGAATATAATTTCATTTGGTATAACGGGAAAACACCAGCTCTGGCTGTCTCAAGAACTGCGGGATTTAAATCTGTACCATAAATCAGGGATTTATCATACAGCCCTGCTTCTTTCAATAAAATAGCGATAGAATAAGCTTCTTCTCCCGTAGAACAACCAGCAATCCAGATCCTGATCAGGGGATAAGTGCCTAATTGCGGCAGAACTTTCTCACGTAATGCTTTGAAAAAGGAAGGATCCCGAAACATTTCTGTGACGTTTACCGTAACTTCTTCTACAAAACGCTTTAAATATTCTGCATCATTCATGAGGGTATATCTAAGTTCCGCAAAGCTGGTAAACCTGTCCAAAAGGCATATTCTGTTTACTCTTCTTTTAAACGAAGCCCTGCTATAACCGGAAAAGTCATAGCCATACATTTCATAGACATCGTTGATCAGATATTCTATTTCTTCATCTTTTACGATACTTGGTTCCAGCATCTATGAAAGTTTTTCTATTGCCATTAGTAAAAGGTCTACATCAATGGGCTTTGAAACATAATCATTAGCGCCTACCTCAATGCATTTCTGACGGTCTTCAGGCATAGCCTGTGCAGTTACTGCAATAACTGGAATATCTTTGATTTCAGAAGTGTTTCTTATGATTCTTACTGCTTCATAGCCGTCTATTCCAGGCATCATCATATCCATAAGTACCATTGAAAAATCAGGGTCAGCTTTTAGCATATCCAGAGCTTCCTGAGCCATTGTACAGGTTTCTATTGCATATCCACGGGCCTTAAGGGTGAGTTTCAATGCGAATATATTGCGTGGATCATCATCCACAATTAAAATTTTCTTTTTCATCAGAATTTTATCTGTTTAACTTTCATATAACCAAACGCGAAGCAGCGACAACAGCTGATCAATATCTACAGGTTTTGAGATATAATCCGATGCTCCTGCCGTAATGCATTTCTCACGGTCTCCAATCATTGATTTTGCAGTTACCGCTATAATAGGCAGCCTTTTAAATGCCGGCATTTTTCTGATCTGCTTTATGGTTTCATAGCCATCCATTTCCGGCATCATCATATCCATTAAGATCACGTCTATATCAGGATTGTGTTGAATTTGTTCCAGGGCATGCTTTCCGTCCATGGCTACGATAACCTCCACTTTATATTTTTCCAGAGCTTTGGTTAAAGAAAAAATATTGCGTACATCATCATCGGTAATCAGGACTTTTTTGCCACTCAGAACCTCCGTTAGAGATCCCAGCATTCTGCCTGCAGTACTTTCTGCGGAATTGTTTTTTTCTTCCACCAGATGCAGGAACAATCCTACTTCATCCAAAATTCTTTGGTACGAATGTGCTGTTTTTACAACAATTGAATCTGCGTATTGCTTTATTTTAAGTTCTTCTTCTTTAGATAAATGGTGTTCTGTAAAGATGATGATAGGAAGGTTTTCCAGCCCTTCATGGCTTTTGATGGATTCTATTACGTGATAGTCATTTCCTTTTGCGCTTCCAATATCCAGAATAACGCAGTCTACAAGATCAGAAGTCAGGGCTTTTACGCTATCTTCCACGGTATGTTCTACAGATAAAGAAATATTAAAATTGCTCAGAAAATAGGATAATGCACTGGCATGTTTGGCATTTTCTTCTACAATCAGCACTTTTTGAGATCCTTTTTCTAAAGCTTCTTCAATCTTTCTGAAAACATCAGTCATTTTATCCAGTGCTACCGGCTTGTTAATAAAGTCTACAGCACCTTTCATCAGACTTTCTTTTTTAAGATGAAGAACAGACATCATATGAACCGGAATCTGTTTGATATAAGGATCAGATTTCAGTTCATCCATAACCTCCCAGCCATCTTTTACAGGAAGCTGAACGTCCAGTAAAATGGCATGCGGATGGTACTTCTGAGCCGCTGAAAGAGCATAATCTCCTCTTACCACAACCACACCTTTATAGCTCTGCATGTGGGCATATTTCAATAAAGCTTTTGCAAAATTGATATCATCTTCAATGATCAGAATTACTTTATCTCCTTCCTGAATATTTTCCCGGTCGTCTGTTACATCTTCAGGAATTTCAAGGGTATTTACGGGAATTACTTTAGTTTCTCCTTCGTCAAGAATATTCTGAATTTCTTCCACATCTTCACGAATCACCTCTACAAGATCCTGATCTGTCTCAGAATGGATAATCTCTGTCGCCGCATGTACAGGAATGATAAAACTGAATTCACTTCCTTTGTCTATCTCACTTTTCAGAACCAGTTCACCTCCAAGAAGCCTTGCAATTTCACGGCTTATGGACAGACCTAAACCTGTTCCTCCGAACTTTCTTTTGGTAGATCCGTCAGCCTGCTGGAATGCTTCAAAGATAATTTTCTGCTTATCCTCGGCTATTCCAACGCCTGTATCTTTCACTGAAAATATGATAAAATCAGGTTTTTCAGAATGTTTTTTGATGTGTAAACCGATGCTTCCTTTTGTGGTAAATTTTAGCGCATTTGATAATAAATTTCTCAATACCTGATCAATTCTTAGGCGGTCACTTTCGATTACTTTCTGCACATTTGCATCAATTTCGATATTAAACGGAAGCGCCTTCTCCTGAAATACCGGATTGAAAAGACTCTTCAGGTCTTTTACCACTTCTTCAAGGTTTACATCCTGATATTCAAGAGTCATTTTACCAGATTCTATTTTGGCAAGATCCAGAATTTCATCAATAAGGGTTAATAAGCTTGTGCCCGAACTATGAATTACTTTGGCAGATTCCATCTGATCTTCGTTAAGATTTTCATCAGGATTTTCCGTCATTAATCGGGATAAAAGAAGAATTGAATTCAGCGGAGTACGCAATTCATGAGACATATTGGCTAAAAACTCAGATTTGTATTTGGTGCTTAATGCCAGCTCTTCTACTTTTTTCTGAATTTCATTATTACGTTCAGCAATCAAATGATTTTTTTCTTCCAGCAATCGGGAACGCTCTTCCAGTTCTGCATTAGCCTGCATAAGCTCTTCCTGCTGCACTTTAAGCTCTTCTTCAGATGCCTGAAGCTTCTGGGTTTGTGCTTCCAGTTCAGTATTCAGATTTTCAAGCTCAGAGTGCTGAACCTGCAGTTCTTCAGACTGTGCCTGAGTTTCTTCCAATAATTGCTGCTCTTTTTCTCTGCTTTTTGCAGCACTCAGGGCGATTCCTATATTGGTACAGCATTCTTCAAAATAGTGTATTCTGTCTTCCTCAAAATTAGACGTGGAACCAAGCTCCAACACTCCTATTATATGGCCGTCTGCAAAAAGCGGAAGCAATATAATTCCGTAAATTTTAATCGTACTGCTGGCAAAAGTGACTACAAAGTCTTCTTCATGAAGGTTATTATAAACCTGTGTCTTAGCATTAACAAAAGCCTGTCCCACCATTCCTTCTCCGGGTTCAAAAGCTTTTTTCATATTGGATTCCAGCCCGAATGCTTTATTAAGTTTTAAAATGCCTTCATCATATAAATACAGGGAACCATTAATACATTTTCCGTATTCAATCAACTGCATTAAAGATTTATTGGAAACTTCCTGTACAGTCTTATTCCCTACCAGGGATTCATTCAGTAGCGCAAGCCCTTTCTGACGCCAGTCGCTCTTATTAATGGTATCAAAAGAGATTTTGAGAGATTCCGTCATATGATTAAGAGACTCTACCAAATCTCCAAGATCATCCTGAGCATTATCCACTGCTTTTTCACTGTAATCCCCGTTCGCTACTCTGTTGGCAATCTTTTGAATAGCACTTACACGGCGTGTCATTTCTTCATCTTTTGTCTTAAGCATTTTCTCAAGCTTATCTCTTCGGATAAGATCTGCACGCATTTTTATATAGAAAAACACCGTGACAACCACTGCGGCAATAGCGGAAAAAAGGATAAAAAGAACAGTTGTACCGGACGAACGGTTGAGATCATTATTTTTAATTTCAACCTGGCTTTCTTCATATTGTACAAAATCATTGACAATTTTCCGGCACTGATCCATATAGGTTTTACCCTCAGTAATCTCCTGTTGTGTCATGATAATGCCTCTTCGTCTGTTCTCAACCAAATGTTTCAGGTTCTGCATTACCTGATCAACTGCTGTTTTTAAACCTGCAAGTCTTTGGATTTGATTCTGATCATTGATATCCAAAGATTCAGCGCGTACCAAAGCTTTAGGGTATTCTCTTAATCCCCGTTTATAAGGTTCTAGAAAATCTTCCCTTCCGGTAAGCTGATACCCTCTGTTTCCTGTTTCTGCATCCAGTAAAGCAACCAGCACGTCTTTCACCGCTGTTACAGATCGTCTGCTTTTGGAAAGACTTTCACGGTGGTTCATTTGATTTTGGATACTCCAATAAGAGGCCAGAGAGCTGGTAATTAAAATCAAAAGTGAAAGACCTACTCCAAACTGAAGATTTCTTATTATTTTTTTAGGCATTAAAATTAGTTTAGTGGTAATGTGAAATAAAAAGTAGAGCCTTCATCTACTATACTGGAAACCCCAACGTGTCCATGGTGCTGTTTGATGATCTCGGAGCAGATAAACAATCCGATTCCCATTCCCTGGAACTGCAGTGAAGATTCTTCTACACGGTAGAATTTTTTGAATACAGCATCCTGTTTAAAATCCGGGATACCAATTCCAAAGTCGGTTACGTTCACTCTTACTTCTTCAGCTTCTTCATCTACAAAAGTGGTAACAATAACCTGATTATTATCTGGTGAATATTTTATGGCATTGGTCAGAAAGTTGATGAGAACCTGCTCTATACGGATTTCGTCTAAAGGAATTAAAATATCCGGTTTTGTTCCGTGACGCTCAATTTTCACTTCACGCTGATCATGAGTTTGTATGATTGTTTCAATCGCATTACTGATCAAATTTTCCAGATTCACCGGCTTTTTATTAATTTTTAGCTTGCCATTTTCTATTTTAGAAACATCCAGCAGATCAGTGATCAATGTATTCAGTTTTTCAATCTGTCCCTGAACTTTCGTTACAAATCCTGCTTCAGAGCTTTCTTTGTCGAGTTTCAATTTTCTTTCTAATAGCTGAACATAGGCTTTAATACTCGTTAAAGGAGTCTTCAGCTCATGGCTTGCAATGCTTAAAAATTCATCTTTTTCTTTTTCAACTTTCTTCTGATCATCAATATCGGTAAAAGTTCCCACCCAGTTTTTAATACGACCTTCATCATATACCGGCGTTACTCTAAGCAAATGATAACGGTAATTACCTGAAACCACATTTTTAATTCTAACTTCCAGTTCAAGAGCTTTTCCTTTTTTTCTGCATCTCTCAAACTCCTCTGTGATATCAGGGTCGTCGGGATATATTTCAGGAAAATTCTGCTCTGAAGTTGAATATTCATACCATTTACCATTCACGAAATCCACCGTTCCTGATTCATTCAGGGTAAATGCAATTTGTGGAAGTGACTCCAGCATTAAGTGAAAATGGTCAATCTGAGACTTCATTGTCACTTGTGATTCACGTCTTCCTTTAACTTCCAGCTCAAGATTCTGCTGGGTCTTCTTCATCGCTATATTCTGCTACTGAAGATTATAGAATGTTTTTACTTTCAGTAAAAGAATTTCAGGATCTACAGGTTTGGTGACATAGTCTTTAGCACCAGAAGCATAGCCTTTCGTTATAAATTTCTTGTCTGTATTAACAGCAGATAAAAATATAATGGGAACTTCTTTTGTTTTACTGTAATCTGCCAGTGTTTCTGCTACTTCAAAGCCATCCATATCAGGCATCTGAACATCCAGAATAATGAGGGCATAGTCATTCTTAAGGGCTTTACCCAGTGCCTCTTCACCGGAATTGGCTGTTTCCACCTGAAAATCCTTGGACTCTAGTAATTTTTGCAGTGAATAAAGATTACTTTGATTGTCATCAACAATTAAAATCATAGAAGTTAAAATCAATAATTAGTTACAGATATTTAAACCTCAAAAATACTTACAATATTTCAAAACATAGCAATTTTTAAAGTATTATGAATAACTAATTCATACCACATTTTATGCTTTAAATAGGAATAAAATGAGGATTAAGGAAGCTCATCCCTTTCTATCATTTCAGAGAAAGCCGGATTATAAAAGTCCTAAAACCTACTTGATCATTTGTTGCTAAAGTTTCCCTCATGAATCAACATCCTGATCATTACGCTACTCCGGCGAATAATTTGTAATTTTATGATCTTAGCAAGGCCTCATAGTTCAATGGATAGAATAGAAGTTTCCTAAACTTTAGATCCAGGTTCGATTCCTGGTGAGGCCACAAAACCTGAACTCTTTACTTAAGAATTTAAGAAAACTAAATACTCTTGATGATAAATTATCTAATTTGACAATTAAGTTTTGAACCATTACAAGAAAATAATAATATTAAAATAGGCTATCTTAAAAAGGTAGCCTATTTTTTATAGATTGTGTAAAATCTTTTTTGTAAAAGTAATTCCAAGTAAAAAGTAACTTAGTAGAAGAAGTCGAGCACCATTTTTTCATAAATTCTAAACACTAATATATTTTTTGAGCACTTCCAGAAGATCTGCTTTTCTTACAGGTTTGGGAAGGAAATCATTCATTCCGGCTTCAAGGCATTTTTCTTTTTCACCCAGCACATTTCCGGCTGTAACGCCTATGATAGGTACATGTTCATACCCCGGCAGCATTCTAATATTTTGTGTTGCCTCAATACCACTCATTATCGGCATCTGTACATCCATCAGGATAATGGAAAACTGCTTTTTCTTGCATTCCTCCACAGCCTGCAGCCCATTGACCGCTTCCGTTAGATGTATACCGGGAGCAAGAGACTTCATCATTCTATTATTCAGGACCATATTCACAACGTTATCATCCACCAAAAGCACTTCTAATTCCGGGGCAATTAAATGCGAGACTTTTTCAGACTGATCCTTATTAATTTCTACGGTATAACTTCGATCTACTTTTTTTAAGGTTTTGTATAGTTCATGTGATTTGATAGGCTTCAACAGTAAATGTGCATTTTGTATTTTCCTAACCGAAGCAAATATGCCCAGTTCTTCAGAAGAAGAAGAAAGTATTATAAATGGAGAAGTCTCATTTCGCTGATTGAACAATCCTGTCATTTTATCTATCGTTTCCAATCCGGACATAAGAGGCATATGATAATCCATCAGGATCACATCGAACCGTTCACCTTTCAACAAGATATCTAATGCTTCCATCCCATTAGAAGCCAGGGTGGATTTGATATTCTTATAGCTAAGCATGTGTTCAAGAATGATCCTGTTGGTTTCATTATCATCAACCACCAGGGCTGTTTTAATAGTTATTTCCTCCTCTTCTCTCAATTGAGAGATCTCGTAAGGAATCTCAATGTCGAAGAAAAATACAGAACCTCTTTCCTTTGCACTGCTCAGCGACAAATGGCTTCCCATATATCCCAGGATATTGTTCGAAATAGTAAGCCCTAGACCTGTACCACCATATTGTTTACTGATGGAACTGTTTTCCTGAGTAAAGGCATCAAAAATGTATTTCTGTTTTTCAACAGGGATACCGATCCCAGTATCTCTAACCGAGAAACGCAAAGCAATAGTACTATCATCCATGCGTAATTTCTCTACTTTTAGCTCGATCTCTCCCTTTTCTGTAAATTTCACAGCATTCCCAAGAAGATTGATCAAGATCTGTTTTAACCTTGCTTCATCCATAAAAAGTATTTTTGGAAGACCCGGTTCAATATTGAGAAGAAGTTCGATGTTTTTTTTCTGGGATTGATAAATAATAACATTGATAACCTGGCTCAACATATCATAAACATCACATTTTTCAATCAAAAGCTCCATTTTTCCGGATTCTATTTTAGAAAAATCCAATATATCATTGATAATGCTAAGCAGGTTTTCCCCTGACTCATTGATATAATTCAGATATTGCATCTGTGTTTCATTCAGTGGTGTCGTGAGGAGAAGGTCTGAAAAACCAATAACTCCGTTTAAAGGAGTCCTGATCTCATGACTCATATTGGCAAGAAATTCGGATTTTGCTTTGCTGGCTATATCTGCTGTTTCCTTGGCATTTTTCAGTTCTTCATTTATCTTTGCAGCATTTGTAATATTCTGTATGGAAATAATTACCCCTCCTACTTCATCTTTTGTAAGATACCAAGGTCCGACTTTAAGGTCGTAATGCTGAATTTCTTCTTTTCCTTCTACCTTTAGCGTATAATCACTGTTAATATAGGTTTTTCCCAACAGCGCATTGTCATAAATCTCTTTTCTTTCTTTGGGAATATCAGGTGATATCGTGAAAAGATTATTACCGATAAGATCTACATTATTCATACTAAATTCCTCTTTCCATCTGTTGCTTACAGCAACATAGTTAAGGTCTTTATCAAACATAGCCAAAGGAACAGGAACATCAGTGGCAAAAGACTGCATTATAGCTTCTTTCCGGGTAACCTCCAGAAACATCTTTTTGAAGGCATCAATGTCCTGGATGATTCCGAAAACCCTTTTGCAGCTATCACCTTCAAATTCGGGAATCCCTTTTACTCTTACCCAGATCGTAACTCCATCATTACGCAAAAGCTGAAGCTCCTCATCAAAAGTAATTCCTTGTTGTATTGCCCTGTTAAAAAGGTATTTTATTCTCTCCTTGCTTTTTCCTTTGTAAAATTCAAAGGCAGTTTCAAAAGTAGGCTGGAGACCATCTTGCAGTTTGTGAATTTCTCTTGTACTTTGAGACCAGAAGAGCTTTCCGGTCTTCATATTGGCTTCCCAACCTCCCACTTGGGCTACTAAGCTTGTTTCCTCAAGCATTTCCTTAGTGTTAAACAGATCTTTTTCTAACTTCCCGCGTCGGATAAGGTCAGATTTTAGTTGTATATAAACAAAAATAGTTACCCCAATGGCTGCCATGGCAGAAAAGACGATGAACAAAACAGTCAACTCGGAAGACTTGTTCAGTTCTTCATTTTTTATGGCAAGTTGAACTTCCTCCTTTTTTACAAATTTCTGAGCGAGCATGCGGCATCTGTCCATAGCTTCCTTGTTTTGTACAAGTTCTTCAGGGCTCATTAATATCCCTTTTTTACGATTCTCAATAAGCAACACATATTCTTTCATCATTATTTCTGAAGTATGCAGCAATTCATTTAGGATATTAATCTGATCTTTATCTCTAAGATGAAGTCTACCTTTGTTAGAAACAAGCAACGGATATTCACTCCTGCTTTTATTGAAAGGTTCAAGAAAATCTTCTCTTCCGGTAAGCTGATATCCCCGATTTCCTGTTTCAGCATTTAAAAGAGTATTTAAGATATCTTTTGCTAAGCTTATAGATTCCTTATTTTTTAATAATTCTTTCCTATTCTCCATCTGCTTATGGATGCTTATATAAGATGCTACAGAACTAGTAATCAGAAGTATCAAAGAAATCACTACTCCAATTTGAAGATTTCTTATAATTTTTTTTGGCATTAAATAGTATTTTTGTAATAAAATACTAAAATTAGATCATTTTATAATATTAACAAATTAATTTAGAAATTTGTCAGCAGATATGGGAATATGAGTACAATCTAGGTCGTTTAAATATAGAGTTGCTCAATTTTAAAGTTTATTTTGAATGTTTTCCTGATGGTTGATTATTATCTCATCTGACTTGAACGAATTAAATATAGATGACAATATACTTAAATGTACCTGATCATATTTTTATAAATTTTGGAATCAAAAAAGGCTTATCTATCGAATCAAAATATTCATATATCCTTTCTATCTGAAATAAATCTTCTTTAAAAAATTTCGAAAAATTATCCGTTGAGGCTACAAGTTGCGCTTTCTACGATTTTAAACTCAACGATCTATACCTGATAATAAATGATAAGGTAACTTTCCGGATAAGTCCCGCTCTGAATGATTATCCATACATTCTGAAGTTAAGTCTACAGAGGAGGGATGATCCTTCCTCATATAAACAAATGATAAGCATTAAAGTAAAAAAATATGTTGAAAGTTTGTAGAAACCGGAGAATTCACAACCATAAAGTTTTCAAAGGCTTGGCTGAACGTGGAAAATCTTCAATGGGGTTGGTTTTATGGGTTTAAGCCACACGAAAGGGTAGCAATGAGCAATTTTATAATTAACATTTTGGGAAGTCTTACTGCATATTGCTTCTTTCCAAAAAAACCGTCATTAAACTTAAAAAAAGTAAATGACGGTCAACTATTTTTAAACTTCGCTTAACCCGAATTCAGGTTATTTAAGTTTTAAAGCTTACCTGCGAGTCTAAAGAAGAAGAACTATTAAAGGACATTGAAATCTGCTAATAAGCGGACTATTATTTACAATTTAAAAATAAAATATGATGAGTTTTTTTACAAGAAGCTCAACTGATTTTCTATTTTATTGATTCTACTGAACCTACCATTTCCGGGCAGATATGGTAGGTTTGATTAGCAATATTGCCTCCCACAAATCATCTTTAGTTCTTAAATGAAGTCACAATTTGTGTTTAAAAGAATTCCTGTGATTTACTTTATGAATTCTACAGAAATTACTGCTTCCTGCACTTTATTTACACTTCTCACTTCTATATAAGAATCAGGAGTAGCATTAAAAACAGCTTGCATGTATCCATTCTTCCTTGTAGCATCTTTAGGGCCAATAACATCACAGTTATAATAAATGAAAGAACTGCCTGCATCAAATACAGCTAATTGGATATCATTGCAATCAATGCTGTTTCCAATTGTTCCATCAATAAAATCCATATAAACAATAACACGGTAGATACCAGTATAAGGTAAGTATATTTTATTACTGGTTAAGTCAATATTGCCCCCCGTACCATTAATAATAGTTCCGGATACTGTAGAAATATTTGAATTTCCCAGATCAAGATCTAATAAACTGGGAGCAGTTGAATCTGGGTCTGCATTTTTTCCCCCTCCATATGTATACGCAGACCAAGATCCAGCTAGTTCCTGCCAACGTCCAACTCCATTAGCATCACTCAGCAATACTTTTCCTGTTCCCTCTGTTCCATCCGTAATCTGGACCGCTCCATTGGTTGTACCATTGTCTATGATAACCTTTGCACTTGTTCCTCCTGTTGGTACTGTAGCAGTTCCCACCAAAACTTTCTGACTATTTGTAACCCTCATCGCCTCAGTATTATTGGTTTTAGTCACAAAATCCTGATTGTCTGTGGTCCCAATAAAATTCGTCCCGGCCGTTGTCCCGGCATTTCCCAAACGCTTCCAGTCATCGGTATCGCTTCCTCCGCCTCCGGCTCCTACTTTCTGCCATACATTGCCATCAAAATAATAATACCCTTCAGCGGTAATATTTGCTGTTTTAACACTGGCTACCGTTACTGCAGAAGTAGCATAAAGTAAGGTTCCTCGCTGGGCAGTAGTATACTGAGCATCCCCAGATTTGATCTGGTCTCCACTAAGTCTTGGCGCAATCATCCCTTCCGGCTTGCTTCCATCCGTCGTTTTCGCAGTTATATCCATTGTAGCCTGTGGAGTTTGATTGTTTACACCCATCTGCCCAAAAGCTGTTGAACAAAGAGAGAACAATCCTGCTATTGTAGCTATTTTTTTCATCTTTTTATTGTTTTATTAATTCAACAGCAACTACGCCCTCACTTACGGCATTTGCACTTCTCACCTCTACATAAGAATCAGGAGTAGCACTAAAAACAGCTTGCATGTATCCATTCTTCCTTGTAGCATCTTTAGCACCTACAATATCACAGTTATAATAAATAGAAGAACTACCCGAATTAAAAACAGATAATCGGATATCATTACAATCAGAATTAGTTCCAACTGTTCCTTCATAAAAATCTAAATAAACAATAACACGATAAATTCCTGTATAGGGTAAGTATATTCTATTATTGGCTAAGTCAATATTCCCCCCTGTACCATTAATAGTTGCAATCGTTGCTCCAAATCCACCCAGATCAAGATCTAACAAACTAGGATCAGTTGGATCTGAGTCTGCACCTTTTCCTCCTCCATATATATACGCAGACCAAGATCCAGCTAATGCCTGCCAATTCGCAACTCCATTGATATCACTCACCAATACTTTCCCAGTTCCTTCTGTTCCATCTTTGATCTGGATAGCTCCATTGGTTGTCCCGTTATCTATAATAACCTTTGCACTTGTTCCTCCTGTTGGTACTGTAGCAGTCCCCACCAAAATTTGCTGACTATTTGTAACCCTCATCGCCTCAGCATTATTGGTTTTAGTCACAAAATCCTGATTGTCTGTGGTCCCAATAAAATTCGTCCCGGCCGTTGTCCCGGCATTTCCCAAACGCTTCCAGTCATCGGTATCACTTCCACCACCTCCGGCTCCTACTTTCTGCCACACATTGCCATCAAAATAATAATAGCCTTCTGCGGTAATATTTGCTGTTTTAACACTGGCTACCGTTACTGCAGAAGTGGCATAGATTAAGGCTCCTTGCTGTGCAGTAGTATACTGAGCATCCCCAGATTTGATCTGGTCTCCACTAAGTCTTGGCGCAATCATACCCTCCGGCTTGCTTCCATCCGTCGTTTTCGCAGTTACATCCATTGTAGCCTGGGGACTCGTATTGTTGACCCCTACTTGTCCAAAAGCTGTTGAATAAAAGAATAATCCTAAAATTGGTAAAAATTGTTTTTTCATTGTATTTGTTTTTATTGTTATTGTATACTTTTACTATAATTAAAGTAATAAATACCCCTTTTTTATTTAAGTTTTAAAGCGTACCTGCGAGTCTAAACAAGAAGAACTATTAAAGGACATTGAAATCACTTTCACAAATCATCTTTGTACCAGCCATCTACTGAAAGATCTTTCCATCCAGCAGTGTACTTCACCTTTACCTTATGGTTGGATAAATCATATGCAAACGTCCCATTCACCGCTCCGGATACACCGGAGATATTATTTACCCATGGTAAAATTAATCCACGATTACCCGCACCAAATTCCAGTGATACAGAATTATTTGTAATAGACATCTGCCCAAAAACAGAAGAAAAAACTATGGTTGCTAATAGCGAAAAAAAAACTTTCATATTTTTTCTGTTTTATTGTTAATCTGATATTCTTTATAGATGTGTCTGAGTATTAAAACACTTTTTAAATCCATCAAAACTCTTTGCATAATCAACTCTGATCATAATCTGATCACCTAATTGCAAAAACAGTCTCTTCATCCTCTTTTTCTGTTTTTTGAACAAATAAAACTGAGATCTGTAATCTTTCTGATGCAGCTTTCTGGGCGTTTCTAATTCTATATTTACATAATTGAACACATCAATTTGAATTTCAGATGACCAATATTCTTTGTCTCCAGGAAATGTACAATCCGATAATTGTTCTTTAATATCTCTGAAATAGTGAATGTTGTAAATAGAGGCTGAACTTAAATCTGTATTTTGAAAAAGATTACTGATGAAACAAACCGCATGAAGTCTGCCACTATAAAAATGCATTTGCTGAAAGGAATAAAAACCTCTGTCTGGATAACAATATTCAGCGGTTAAGACAAGACTGATTAATTCCAAATCCTTTAGCTTTGGAAGCCGTCTTTGATAAGGCAGTAGATTTTCATTTAATATTTTTAGTGAAACTTCCAAAATTCTTTCGTAATTTACATTTATGCTGTTCGTTATAAATGTTTTTACAGCCAATACATTTACAATGAACAACGGGCTAATCAATTATTACTTAATCATTTCTGAATTACAAAAATAGAATAGTGATCACACATATCCAATGCTGATTTCACATAACGGAAAATAATTCAAAAACACTTAAACGCATACAACATATTGCAAATCAATCACTTGCAAAGACTGCCTTACAGAACTATCTTTTTGTTTCTATATTAGCATCCAACAAATTAACACCTATACAGGGTGATATTTGCATACGCATTATCTTTTTAAAAAAAATAAATAATATTCATTAAGAATAATTTTTGAAAAACTCTTTATCAGCCTTAACAAGTTGAAGCCTTTGATATTATTAACATCAGTAATATTATCGGAAAACACATTCGGAGGAGGTATCGGATCAAAACTATATGGTTGATCGTATTGTCATAATTTACGTTGAGTAGTTTAAAATTATCAAACTGGAATATTTATATCAGTTTTGGAATCAAAATATATATATACTTTCTATTTTCAATAATCTTCATTAAAAAGATTCGGGAATTATCCGGCGGGACTACTATTAATAATATAAGAACAGATTTTCAGGAAAAGAGAAAAACCTGAAGCCCCAAAATCGCCTCCCACAAAAAAACCTCCCGAATTGCCGGAAGGTTATACTGTAATTTGTCAGAAATATGAAATTTTCAATGCTCAAATATAATTAACTGCCTACTCCCTCGAATATGATCTGAATCATACTGTCCCCAAAACCGTTTCACATATAATTTAATATAATGATTTACAGCCAGACCACCAGGGAATTTCCCCTCTGATTTACTGACATATATTAGTTTAATATCAATTAAATCACTCGTTATTCAAGATCAATTTTCGTACATTTAAAGTATAAGTTTAAAAATATTAATTTATGAAAGCAGTACGTTTTTTCGGGCACAAAGATGTCCGTATTGTAAATGATATGGAAAAACCAACTCCCAAAGGAGATGAAGTTCTATTGAAAATTGGAGGTGCTGGTGTATGCCACTCTGATCTTCATATTATTGACGAGGGAACTGTAGGAGGTTCAGTATTCACATTAGGCCATGAAAATGCAGGTTGGATCGAAGAAATAGGACCTGATGTGAAAGGCTATAAAAAAGGAGATGCCGTTCTGGTGTATGGCCCCTGGGGATGCGGACATTGTAAACCCTGTCAGCAATCCAAAGAAAATTATTGTGACCATCAGTCAGAAATGGCTTATGGAGGTGGTTTGGGACTGGACGGCGGGATGGCAGATTACATGCTTGTGCCTTCTTCAAGATTATTAGTTCCTATTTATGATCTGGATCCTGTGATTGCCGCTCCGCTTACTGATGCAGCTTTGACTCCTTATTCCGCAATTAAAAGATCATTGTCTAAACTAACACCCGATGAATATGTTGTAGTGATTGGCGTGGGAGGCCTTGGACACGTTGCTCTGCAGATCCTTAGAGAAGTGAGCGGCAGTACGATTATTGCGTGTGATGTAACGGACGAAAAACTGGCCTTCGCTAAAGAACTGGGCGCAACATTCACTGTGAATTCCAAAGATGCAGATGCAGCGGAACAGATTCAGAAAATTACAGGGATCAAAAAAGCAAAAGTGGTTATTGATTTTGTAGGGGCTACATCAACCATTGAACTTGGAACTAAAATTGTGAGTCTGGATGGTGATCTTACCATTGTCGGATTGGGAGGCGGTCATTATCAATACAGCATGTCTGGACTTCCATTTGGGGTAAGTATGACAAATCCTTACTGGGGATCAAGAGTTGAACTTATGGAAGTGGTAGGATTGGCAAGACAGAAAAAAATTCATATTGAAATTGAAAAATATAATCTGGATGAGGCCAATGAAGTTTATGATCGAATGAGAAACGGAAAGATCAAAGGCAGAGCTGTTTTGATCCCATAATAAAATGAAAATAGAATATACAGCCGGAAGTAGTTTTGCTTTCGGTTTTTTATTATCTATCCACCATAAAATCAACTGTTTAAACTTGATAAAAATATAATATTCCCGAAATCTGCAGGAAACCCACTTAAAATGTATCTTTTTCCTTTCAAATAGCCATAATTTGATTAAATTTACGTCAATAACGTCTGCTGTTCAGACCTCATAAAAACGCTCAGAAAAAATCAGTATGAATAAGAAAAGTGCCACGATCTATGATATTTCCAATAAGCTCAACGTAAGTGTGGCAACTGTTTCAAGAGCATTGAATGACCACCCGCGAATAAGCGAGGCTACCAAAGAGCTGGTTCGTAAAACGGCCAAGGAAATGAACTACAAGCAAAATAACCTTGCCAAAGCTTTAAAAAGCGGTGAAACTAAAAATGTAGGAATCATTGTTCCGTATATCAATACCAATTTCTTTTCATCGGTAATCAGAGGAATTGAGGAAGAACTTTCTCCTCTAGGCTATCATGTCATTATCTGCCAGAGCCACGAAGATGTCAATATTGAAAAAAGACAGCTGAACACGTTGCTGAATGCACAGGTAGATGGTATTTTTATGTCTGTTTCCAAAACAACAACAGACATCAGTCACATCCAAAGCATTATAGATACGTCCAATACTCCGGTTATCTTTTTTGACCGTAAAAAAGATATTGCAGGGATCAGCACAGTGACTATTGATGATTATCGTGGCGGTTACATGGCTACAGAACATCTTATTAAAGAAGGTTATAAGAATATCTGCCATTTTGCAGGAGATCTTAACCTTGAAATTTATCAAAACCGTCTTAACGGATATAAACAGGCTTTAGCAGATCATCACCTTCCTGTAAAAGAGGATAATATTATTTTTACAGGCAGTTCTATTGAAGAAGGTACAGAAGCCATCAAAAAACTTTGGAGCAAAAAATCTGTTCCCGATGCTATATTTTCGTCCAGCGATTTTGCCGCATTAGGTGCCTGCCAGGAGTTGAAGAAACGAAACATCAAAATTCCTCAGGAAGTTGCTATCATCGGATTTTCCAATGAGCCTTTTACCCAATTTATGGAACTTCCGATCAGTTCTGTTGACCAGACGCCTGTATTGATGGGAAAAATGGCGGGACAGGTATTTTTAGAAAGCGTCAAAGAAAATGGTTCCGGGGTTTCTATTGAGAAAAAGGTAGTGCTTACACCACAGCTTTATATCAGGAAGTCGTCTAAGAGAAAATAGTTTTTCCCTTGAGATTAATACATTACGCAAATCATCAACAGCCTGTTTGTCATTCTGACGAAGGAAGAATCTAAATTACATTCTATTTATAAGTTTTGGCTAAAGCCAATGATCGTATCTCTTTTCATTAAACGGGCTTCCTTCGACTACGCTCAGGATAGTAACCCATTTCTATTGATGTAAAATTACTGTGTCAACTATTGTACTCCGTTAAGATATGCCACACAAGCCATCAACAGCCTGTTTGTCATTCTGACGAAGGAAGAATCTAAATTACATTCTATTTATAAGTTTTGGCTAAAGCCAATGATCGTATCTCTTTTCATTAAACGGGCTTCCTTCGACTACGCTCAGGATAGTAACCCATTTCTATTGATTTAAAGTTACTGTGTCAACTATTGTACTCCGTTAAGATATGCCACACCAGCCATCAACAGCCTGTTTGTCATTCTGACGAAGGAAGAATCTAAATTACATTCTATTTGTAGGTTTTGGCTAAAGCCAATAATGATGTTTTTTTTAATGGGCTTCCTTTGGCTACGCTCAGGATAACAGCCCATTCCTATTGATGTAAATGTTTGTAATTCTAATATTATTATCTAAAAGAAAATGCCTCCTACCATGTAGAAAGCATTTTCAATCCTAATTAATATTTATAATTAAAAAAACATATTTACAAACTAACTCCTCTTCTCCAGGGAATAAAGTCGTTTTGATTTAAAATGGCAGCCTTTGTTTTTACTTCTCCGCTGGCTACTTTAATGATGTATTCCAGCAACTCTTCTGCTTTTTCATCAATTGTTTTTTCACCTGTAATCACATCACCTGTGTTGAAATCGATAATATCAGGCATTCTCTCAGAAAGTGAAGTATTGGAAGATATTTTCACTACGGGAACAACAGGATTTCCGGTGGGAGTTCCAAGACCTGTTGTAAATAATACAATATTGGAGCCTGAGCCTACCAGAGCTGTTGTACATTCTACGTCGTTTCCGGGTGTACACAATAAATTCAATCCCGGTTTCTTAATATATTCCGTAAAATCAAGAACATCATTGATAGGTGATGAACCTCCTTTTTTAGCCGCTCCTGCAGATTTCATGGCATCAGTGATCAATCCGTCTTTAATATTCCCCGGTGACGGATTCATATCAAAACCAGATCCTGCAGCAACGACTGATTCTTCAAAGTCTTTCATCAACTGTAAAAATCTTTCTGCATCTTTTTCATTCACACAACGGTTCACCAGCTCCTGCTCTACTCCGCACAATTCCGGAAATTCTGAAAGAATAGTTGCACCGCCAATTCCGGCCATTAAATCTGACAGCTGCCCTAAAACCGGATTGGCAGAAATTCCTGAAAAACCGTCTGAACCACCACATTCCAAGCCTAATACCAGTTTGGAAATAGATGCTGGTTTTCTTTGAATCTCATTAGCTTTCTTAATAGCTTCGTAAGAATCTTTGATAATTCCGCTCAGCATTTCATCTACTGTTCCGGATTTTTGCTGTTCGTAAACAATAATTGGTTTTTTATTCCCAGGACTGATCTTTTCCAAAGCATCTTTGAAAATCTGTACCTGAAGATTCTGACATCCCAGACTCAAAACAGTGGCTCCGGCTACATTCGGGTTATTGACATATCCCGCCAATAAACGTCCCAAAGCTTCTGCATCCTGACGAATTCCGCCACAGCCGCCCTGATGGGTAATGAATTTAACTTCAATATTTTTAAAAATACGTTCATTCTGATCTTCCTCAGCAATGGTTTCCGTATCTGAATTATTAACCAGAGATCTCAGCAAAAGCTGGTGTTTTGATACTTTTTCGAATAAGAGTTCTTTTTCAAAAACATCTTTTAAAATCTCCACATTTCTGTTTTCACAAAAAACCAAAGGAAAAAACAGCCATACATTTTCTGTTCCTACCTGTCCGTCTTCTCTGTGATATCCCATGAATGTTCTGTCTTTCCACTCTTCTACATTAGGAGCTGTCCAGGCAGTTGTTTCTGTTTTACCTTCTACTTTTGCGCTCTGATGTTTTACGTTTTCAGTGGTGATAACTTCACCTTTCTGAATCGTTTGGCTGGCTTTTCCCACCAAAACACCGTACATGATAATGGCATCACCTTCCGAAAGATCTTCCGTGACAAACTTATGCTTGGCCTTCGTATCTTTTATAATTTCATAGATAAGATCATCCAAAGTAACCGTTTCGCCCTGATGAAGATCAATCAGAGCTACAGCAACATTATCTTTGGGATTTACCTTCAATACTTTCTTCTGCATGATTTCTAAGAATAGAATTGAACAAAATGGTGATACGCTGCTTCTACATTGTGATGATCAATTTCCCACAAAGCTTTTGCTACAGCGTCTTTCAAGCCTTCAATTTCTGTGAGATCTGTATCCCAGAAAGAAATTTCACTTAATACAAGTTCTGCTACTTTTTCATACTCATTGTTTAACCAGATTTCTTTGAATCGGTCAACAATCGTCTGCTCATCATTTAACGGAAGGGTTTTATCCTGAAAATTCCCATGATAGAATCTGATAAGAGCTGCTAAAGAGAAAGTTAAATTAAGCGGTAATTTTTGGTTAGTTTCCACATATTTCAATAAACTCGGCAGTACTCTTACTTTAAATTTAGACACAAAATATAAAGCGATACTTGCCAGATGATGTTTAATAAAAGGATTTCTAAATCTGTCGAAAACTTCTTCTGCAAAATCTCTCAACTCATTTTCATCCAATCCTAAAGTTGGGTTGACTTCATTGAAAATGGTGTCTTTTAAAAACTTCCCGATGAACGGATTATCAATGGATTCTTTTACCGTTTCTTTTCCTGATAAAATGGCTGGAGCCAGCATCAAAGTATGTCCACCATTCAGAATTCTTACTTTTCTGAGACGGTACGGCTGAATATCATCTACCACCAGAATCTGCTCATTAATCTGGTCAAAAGGAATTCTTTCTTTTAAATTCTTAACATCCTGAATGACAAAGAGTAAAAACACTTCAGAAACAACCATCATCTGGTCTTCATAATCCAACTGCTCTTCATAGGTTTCTGCATCGTCTTTTGGATAACCGGGAACAATCCTGTCTACCAATGTATTATGAAAACAGTTAAATTGTTCAATCCATCGCACAAAACCTTCTTCTAAATTCCAGAGTTCAGCATATTGAAGGATGATATTTTTTAAAGCCAAAGCATTATCTTCAATCAGTTCACAGGGAATGATTCTCACTCCTTTTTCCGGTGAACCATTGAAATATTTAAATCTTTCATACATTAAAACCGTCAGTTTTGCAGGAAAGTTTTTGTGTGGTCCTGCCTGATAGTCTTCGGTTTCATCATATGCAATCCCGGTTTCTGTGGTATTTGAAAAGATAAATTCAAGCTCTTCTTCCTTTGCTAAAGCGAGAAATTCGCCATATTGTGTATAAGGATTGATGGACTTCTGAATGGAAGAAATCACTTGTTTTTCATCAATAATTTCACCTTTTTTTATTCCTCTCGTAAAAAGGGTGTACAGATTATCCTGCTCTTCAAGCTTGTGAACAGAACCTCCCGGTGTAGGCTGAACATTTACAATTCCTGCGTTGAAATCTGTCTTTTTATTTAACTGATCTATAATATAATCTGTAAATCCTCTCATGAAATTCCCACCTCCAAACTGTATTATTTTAATAGGAAGCTTTTCCTGAGAACCATAGAATTCACGATTGAGTTTTTGTTTTATCTGATTTTCCATTTTTTCTAATCTTACTATATTTTTGAGTTGTAACGCAATGTCTGCAAAGACCTGTAAAATTGCGCTTACTTTCGTTCGCAAAGACGTTTACTCAGCAAAGAAGCTTTTTGCCTTTTGTTCATCTTTATTTTATCACTTTATATTTCGGAACCAGTGTTTTCATCACACTCCATGCAATAAGGTAAGCGACTGCACACACTGAGAAAATGATCATATATCCTTTATCAATTCCATCAGAAATAATAGCGCCCGATTTTTCCAGATCGTGAAGAAAATTCTCCGGTAAACGTTCATTGATGTATTGTGGATATTTCTCAAGCAAAGGCATTCCGTCAATAGTAGTCCATGCTTTATGAGCATGATCGAATAACACTCCTGATGATTTATTGATTAAAAAAGAACCGATTCCGCCTGCCATTCCGCCAATTCCTGTAATAGTCGCAATCGCTTTTTTGGGAAACATATCGCCTACTGTGGAGAATATATTCGCTGACCAAGCCTGATGAGCTGCTCCCGCTACTCCAATGATTAATACCGGAATCCAATATGAAACAGAGCCTAAAGGTTGTGCTAAAAGAGCCAACAAAGGGAAAAAAGCAAAGATCAACATCGCTTTCATCCTTCCGGAATATGCATCCATTCCTTTCTTCTCCACGAAATACTTCGGAAGCCATCCTCCAATAATGGAAAATAATGTAATCATATAGAGAACAAATAACGGTAAGGCACTTTGTGTAGAATCCATTTTATAAACAGAACTCAGATAAGCGGGTGTCCAGAACAGGAAAAACCACCAGATTCCGTCTGTCATAAACTTTCCGAAAGCAAAAGCCCAGGTCTGTCTGTAACTGAAACATTCTTTGAAGGAAAATTTCTTTTCTGTTGCTGTCGAACCTTCTCCAACCCAATCATCCTGATCCTGCTGAATATAAGTAAGCTCATGTTCATTGACTTTATGATGTTCGTGAGGTTTTTTGTAATAGAATACCCAAAGCCCCATCCACACAAAACCTAAAGCACCAATAATGATAAATGCCCACTCCCAGCCCATCGATTTTGCAATAAAAGGAATGGTAACCGGTGCAGCCAAAGCTCCAACCGTTGCTCCGGCATTAAAAATACTTGTAGCCAGTGCTCTGTCTTTTTTAGGGAAATATTCTGCAGTAGTCTTTATCGCTGCTGGAAAATTTCCTGCTTCCCCGACCGCCAAAACAAAACGGGCGAAAATAAACAAGGTAACACTTGTACTGATAATAGCGCCCACATTATCTACTCTTCCAATAATCTCTTTAGATTCCTGAAAACCTACCAGCCAGTTTCCCGTAAGAACTCCTGAAGTGGCAATTCCACAAAAAGCATGAATAACAGCTCCTATAGACCAGATTCCTATAGCCCAGAGAAAACCTTTTTTGGTATCCATCCAGTCTACAAACTTTCCGGCAAAAAGCATACTTACAGCATAGAAAATAGAAAATAATGCCGTGATATTTCCATAGTCATTATTATTCCAGTGAAACTCCGGAGCGATGAAATCTTTCCAGGTAAGTGACAGCACCTGCCGATCCATATAATTGATGGTCGTTGCAATAAAAAGAAGCACGCAGATCGTCCATCTGAACTGAGTCGGTTTCGGGGATATTTCTTTCTTCATATCAATCGTTAATAGTATTGATTTTTATTGATTTTAACAACAAAATGGGACAAAAAACTCCTTATCCATACTAATTTAGCACGGAAATAATTGATTTTTTAAACCATTTGAATTTAATTAGGGATTGATATTAATTAGATTGAATGTTTTATCTTATTTGACCTCTAATTAACCTGTCTGATTTCCCTTTATGGTTTTATTAAAGTGATAAAAAAATTATCTTAGTTCTTTAATGATCTGTATAGAATGAGCTACAGCTTCTGTGATTTTTACATAGTCATATTCCCCGGTTTCATTTTTCACAAACAGCTGCGAACCCAGTCCTACACAATAAGCACCTGCAGAAATCCATTCACTGATGTTTTCTTTTGTGGGAATCACTCCGCCTGTGGGCATTATATTTGACCACGGCATTGGGCCTTTCACCGCTTTGATGAATTCCGGACCGCCTACTTGTGTTGCCGGGAAGATCTTTACAATCTCTGCTCCTAATTCTTCCGCATAAGAAATTTCTGAAACAGAGCCACAGCCGGGCATCCACGCAACTTTTCTTCGGTTGCAGACCTTGGCCACTTCAGGATTTAAAACAGGAGCTACAATAAAGTTCGCCCCATTCTGAATATATAAAGAAGCAGTTGCCGGATCAAGGATGGATCCAATTCCCAGGATCATTTCAGGGATTTCATTGGCAACGTATTTTACCAGTTCAGCAAAAACCTCGTGAGCAAAATCACCTCTGTTGGTAAATTCAAAAACACGGGCACCACCATCGAAACAAGCTTTTACAATTTTCTTGCAAACGTCAATATCTGCATGATAAAATACAGGCACAATCCCTGTTTGCTTTGCCATTAAGGCTACTTCTATCCTATTAAATCTTGCCATAATTATCTTTTTATTCTTCCTCCTGAATTTCCTTTCATTACTTCCAGAATATCCTCTACACTTGCATAGTTGATATCTCCGGGAATGGTATGTTTGATTGCACAGGCTGCATTGGCAAAACTCAGCGCTTTTTTAGGATCAAAATGC
This sequence comes from Chryseobacterium sp. KCF3-3, assembly GCF_045865955.1. NCBI lineage: Bacteria > Pseudomonadati > Bacteroidota > Flavobacteriia > Flavobacteriales > Weeksellaceae > Chryseobacterium > Chryseobacterium sp. KCF3-3. The sequence continues at coordinate 4,363,858 of NZ_AP035792.1, read as the reverse complement.
TTTAAACCATAGATCAACCCTGCAGCAAAAGCATCTCCCGTTCCTATTCTGTCAACAACAGGATTAATTTCCAGAAGTTCCGTTTCAAAATAGGCTTCATCTACCCAAGCTCTTCCCTGTGTTTGCTGCGTACTTGCTGTAACCCCAATTCTTATTTTATCAAAAATCCTTTGAACAGAAGGAATTTGTTGTTTTAATTCTTTACAGGCTTCAATGAAACCTTCTTTATCGGAAGAAAACTGAGTTCCGAGAATTTCATTGATTTCGTTTACTCCTCCGATAAAAATGGTGGAATAAGAAACCAGTTCTTTCAGTACTTCATGCCCTTTTTTTCCATATTTCCAGAGATTGGAACGGTAAGCAGGATCTGTGGAAATCTCAATTCCTTTATTCTGTGCAGTTTTCAGACCTTCTTTCAATGCTTCATAAGCAGATTCTGAAATACCAGGACTGATGCCTGTCCAGTGAAAATATTCACAATCTTCAAGCGCCTTTTCCCAGTTGATATGTTCAGGGTTGATATTGGCAAAAGAACCGTTCAGTCTGTTGTAAGCAATTCTGCTGGCACGGACAGATGAACCAACTTCAAGAAAATACAGTCCTAAAGGATGCTCATTTTTATGAATGAAATTGGTATCAATTCCAAAACTTTGGATGAAAGAAACAGCAGATTCTCCTACAAAATCATCTGAAACACAGCTGATGTGTTTTACTTCACAACCCATTGTTGCCAATGAAGAAGCAACGTTTAGTTCTGTTCCTCCAAAAAAGAATTCCATTTCGTGGCTTTGCTTCATCATTCTGTTTCCGGGTGGGGAAAGTCTCATGATCACTTCACCGAATGTGACTATTTTGTTACTCATAATTTTAATTAGCTTTTTTTAACCACAAAAGACACAAGCGTTTTATTCACACTTTATTAATTTTGAAGTTGAATACATTGAAAATAAAAGATCATATCATTTAAAAATCTTTGATTTTCTTCTTAACAATTCTTCACCTTTTAAATTCTCTTAATGGTTAAAAATATTTTTTCACGCAGATTTAGCGGATTAAGCAGATCATTTTAAATCAACAAAATTTGCTCAATCTGCGAAAGGATATTATTTCTTCTGAAAACTAAAAATCAAAATAATTTTTTGCGTTATGGTAGCAGATATCTGAAATGGTTTTCCCGATCAGTTCTATATCATCCGGCAGTTCGCCGTTTTTCATTTCTTCCCCGAAAAGATTACACAATACCCTTCTGAAGTACTCGTGTCTCGGGTAAGAAAGGAAACTTCTGGAGTCTGTGAGCATTCCTACAAAACAGCTTATTAATCCCATATTGGAAAGGGCGTTCATCTGTTTGATCATCCCGTCTTTCTGATCAAGGAACCACCATCCGGATCCAAACTGTACTTTCCCTTTGATGCTTCCATCATTGAAATTCCCGATCATTGTTGCGAAAATTTCGTTATCCGCAGGATTTAAATTGTAAAGAATGGTTTTTGTAAGTTTATCTTTTCCGTCTAAAGTGTTCAAAAATCTGGAAAGCGTTTCTGCCTGTACAAAGTCTCCAATGGAATCCCAGCCGGTATCCGGTCCTAAAATTCTGTGCATTCTTTCATTATTATTTCTCAAAGCTCCTAAATGGAACTGCTGAACCCATCCGTATTGATGATAAGCTTCCCCTAAGAATAATAAAATGGCTGTTTTGAATTGATTCACCTGCTTTTCAGCAATCACTTTTCCGGCTAATTTATCATTGAAAATAGCATTCACTTCCGCTTCTGTAGCTTCTTCAAAAGAAATATTATTTAAGCCGTGATCACACAGTCTGCATCCATTTTCGTGGAAATATTCGATCCTTTTAAGCAAAGCATCACATAAAGTCTGGTAAGAATTAATTTCAATCCCTGCTGATGTTCCCAGTTTTGCAATGTAATCTGCGAAGTTGTGGTTTTCAATCAGAATCGCCTTATCCGGACGGAATGCAGTGCTTACTTTGATACTGAAATCACTTTTCGCCAGATCCTGATGGTAATTCAAGGTGTCTGTAGGGTCTTCTGTAGTACATAGAGATTCCACATTCATCATTTTCAAAAGACCTCTGGTAGATTTTTCAGGGGTTTGAAGCTGAGTGGTGATGTTTTCATAGATTTCCGATGCATTGTCTCCATTCAACAGTTCATCAATTCCGAAATATCTTTTCAATTCCAGATGAGTCCAGTGATACAAAGGGTTTCTCAAAGTATACGGAACCGTTTTTGCCCATGCTTCGAATTTTTCTTTGTCTGAAGCATCTCCCGTGATGAATTTTTCATTGACTCCCATCGTTCTCATAGCTCTCCATTTGTAGTGGTCGCCAGCAATCCAGACTTTGGAAATATTGTCAAAAACAGTGTCTTCTGCAATATCTTTAGGAATCAAATGATTATGATAATCGATGATCGGCTGTTTTTCTGCGAATCTGAAGTAAAGTTCTTCAGCGTATTTATTTTGTAATAAGAATTGGTCTGTTATAAAAGGTTTCATTTTTTGTCTAATCTGTTGTTATTCATTAGCAGGTTTTCCAATAGTCGCCAGGATTCCTCCATCTACGTAAATAATCTGTCCGTTGATGAATCTGCTTGCATCAGAAGCAAGGAAAATAGCGGTTCCCGCAAGGTCTTCCGGGTTTCCCCATCTTCCTTCCGGCGTTCTGCTTATGATAAAATCATTGAAAGGATTTCCATCCACACGGATGGGTTCTGTCTGGGAGGTTGCAAAATATCCGGGACCGATTCCGTTCACCTGAATATTGTGTTTTGCCCATTCTGTTGCCAGATTTTTGGTAAGCATTTTAAGGCCGCCTTTTGCTGAAGCATAGGCTACTACATTGTCACGTCCCAGCTCACTCATCATCGAGCAGATGTTGATAATTTTCCCCGATTTCCTTTTAATCATATATTTCCCGATTAATTTCGACATGATAAAAGGTCCGGTAAGATCTACATCAATTACTTTTCTAAAGTCATCCACTTCCATATCAATAGCCGGAATACGTTTGATGATTCCCGCATTATTGACAAGGATGTCTATTTTTCCATGAGTGGCTTCCATTAAAGCTACTTTTTGGGCAGCTTCCAGCTCATCCGTCACATCAAAAATATAGCCTGTTGCTTTATACCCTTTTTCATGGTAATAATTCAACGCTTCTTCCAGCTTTGATGGCGTTGTACTGGTAATGGCCAGCTCAGCACCAGCTGCAGCAAGTCCTTCTGCCATTGCCATTCCTAATCCGTGAGTACCTCCGGTAACCACAGCTACCTTACCGGATAAATCAAATAAATTCATTGGAAAAATTACTTTAGTTCGTTTGTTTTAATACCGTCCATATCACCATAGTCCATATTTTCTCCGGCCATACCCCAGATAAAAGTATAATTGGCAGTTCCTACGCCAGAGTGGATGGACCATTCCGGAGACAACACTGCCTGCCTGTTCTTCATAAACAGGTGACGGGTTTCGTGAGGCTGTCCCATAAAATGACTTACCGTCTGCCCTTCTTCCAGGTCAAAATAGAAATACGCTTCCATTCTTCTGGTGTGAGTGTGCGCAGGCATGGTGTTCCATACACTTCCGGGATGCAGTTCAGTCATTCCCATTTGGAGCTGGCAGGTTTCTACCACAGAATTAACAATCAGTTTGTTGATAGTACGTTTATTCGCATATTTCTCGTCGCCCAGTTCCACAATTTCAGCTTCGTTTTTGGTGATTTTCTTTGTGGGACATGCATGATGCGCCGGAGCTGAATTGATGTAGAAATAAGGCTGTTCTTTACCTGTCTTTTCAAAGATCACTTCCTGAGATCCTTTTCCGATGTATAAAGCTTCTTTATTTCCAAGCTCATATACATTTCCGTCAACAGTTACTTTTCCTGCTCCTCCTACATTGATGATTCCCAGCTCTCTTCTGTCAAGAAAATTTTCAGCTTTCAGATCATCAGTGGGCTCCAGTTTCAACGCTTTGGAGGAAGGCATTACTCCTCCTACAATAAGCCTGTCATACATAGAATACACCAGTTTTATCTTATCCTCATTGAATAAATCATCGATTAGAAACTCCCTCCTGAGATCTTCTGTGGTATATTTTTTCACATCTTCAGGATGATGGGCGTAACGAAATTCTGATTGTGCCATACTACTATTTTTACTTTTTCTTTTTTACGGTTTTCGCAAACCTGTTAAACTCAATGTAATCGATTGCATAAAATTACACTAAAATTGCAGAAATACTTGTGGGGTTAAATATATAATTATTCTTTAAGTAGTTAACAAAAAATTAATTTTATTTTAAAATAAGCTGATTATCAAATAAATAAAATTAAAAATAGATTTAAAAAGAGTTGGAAAAGAGAAAAAAAATATAGAATAAATTTCCCAAAATAAGAAACTAACCGACTTAAAATATAAAATCATGCCAAAATAACACAGAAAATAAGCAATGAAATATTGATTAAAATATCATCAAATTAATACACATATGATATATACTCGTAAATATTAATAAAAAGTACAAAATACAGAAGTGCTGATAATTTCAAAAAGATGACAAAAATCAGAAAATGATTAAAATTTTTCTTCCCAGGCATCAATTTCGGGATTTTTTATATCCGAAAACAGACATAGTTTTAATCAAAATTTAAGTTTTATAAACATTAAACACTTCCTTAACACATTTTTATTGTTAAGATTTAGAACAAAATAAAAACAATTATATACAATTGATTAACAATGAATTAAATTCATAAAACAAACATTTGTAAGGCTAAACACATTGTATTAAACACATAAATTAATGAAAAAATAACATTTTTTTCTTTGCGTATTGAAAAATAATATTAGTTTAGGAGCCAGATTAATTTATTATAAATAATTACGCAATCGATTGCACAAAAGCGTAAGAAAATGATTAAAATACGTAATGGCCACTAAAATCTGCAGAATACTTAAAAATCCTAATCAAAAACGATTGAAAAAACTTTCAACCAAGAATTAAAACTATAAGGATACATAATGGATAAAAGAGTACAATCAATAAAGTGGTTATATTTAACTGTTTTTCTGCTTCCTGTCCTTTCCATGGCTCAGGAAAAAGAAACGAAAAAAGATAAAGAAACCAAACTGGATGATGTGGTTTTGGTAGGCTATACAAAAGTTTCCAAAAAAGACGTTACCAACGCTGTTTCTTCTGTGAAAGGCGAAGCTCTTAAAGATATGCCTTCTACCAATGCTGCTGAAGCTATCCAGGGAAGACTGGCCGGTGTACAGGTTTCTCTGAGTGAAGGATCTCCCGGAGCAGATGTGGACATTGTAATCCGCGGTGGAAACTCCATTACCCAAAGCAATGCCCCACTCTATATTGTAGATGGTGTGCAGATGGATAATGCCCTGACCATCTTATCTCCCAAAGAAATAGAATCAATTGAAGTATTAAAAGATGCCTCTTCCACTTCTATTTTCGGATCAAGAGGAGCTAACGGTGTAGTTCTGATCACTACAAAAGGCGGCCGCAAAAAAGGAAAAACAACAATTAACTATAATGGTTTTGTAGGGGTAAGAAGCATTCAGAATAAGATCAGTGTACTTGATCCTTACCAGTATGTTCTTTATCAGTATGAACAATATTATAAGAATGGAGATGCAAAAGATATTGAAACTTTTAACACACGCTACGGAACTTTTGATCAGCTTGACAAATATAAGTCTGTAAAAAATGTAAACTGGCAGGATAAGCTTTTCGGAAGAGAAGCATTCAATTTTACGCACAATGTATCTTTATCCGGAGGATCTGAAAACTCTGCATTTTCATTGACACTTAATAATGTGGAGGAAGACGGAGTGATGATTGGATCCGGATTCAAACGTAATATGGCCAACTTCAGATATGATTATGATATTTCAAAAAAGCTGAGTATTGGTCTGAACGCCCGCTACAGCCGTCAGATGATCTACGGAGCGGGAACTTCTGCCTCAGGTTCACAAACCACCAACCGATTGAGAAATGCCATCAGATATCAGCCTTTTGAAGGTGGTTCTACGGTAGATGTTGATGATTTCGATCCATTATTTGCAGATCAGACGAATCTTGTCAATCCTGTTTTACTGGCCAATGATGAAGTAAAGGAAAGCGGAAGAAATGATTTATTATTAAATGGAACCATTGAATACAAAATCAGCAAAGACTTTACCTTCCGAAGTGTCATCGGTTATGTACAAAGAGATCAGATCGTGAATCAGTTTTCCGGTCCGGTTACCAGCCTTGCCAGACAGAATAATGATCAGCCAGTGGTGTTTATGAGTAATTCTCAAACCAGAAGAATTACCAATACCAACACATTGAATTATAGAAGAACATTCGGTAATCATAAGTTTGATCTTTTAGCAGGTCAGGAAACCGTGAGAACCGATGGTGAATCTACCTCCATCAATATCAAATGGTTCCCTAAATCTTCTTCAGCACAGGAAGCCTTTGCTAATTCACAGCTGGCATCACCACCTTCAGGAATGGTTCAGGATGCTCCTAAAACGGCAAGAGAGGTAGACCGTTTAGCATCTTTCTTTGGAAGGGTAAATTATATCTACAACAACAAATATATTGCAACGGTTTCCATGAGAGCCGATGGTTCCAGTGTTTTCAAACCTGGTCCCAATCAGTGGGGATACTTTCCTGCAGCTTCTTTAGCCTGGAAAATCAAGGAAGAAAATTTCTTGAAGCAGAGCAATTTTGTGAATGAACTGAAACTTCGTTTAGGATATGGAAAATCAGGAAATAACAGAATCGGAGCTTTTTTATATGATACCTTCTTTACATCATCGTCAGATTACGGCTACGCTTTCGGAACCAGTGTTACCCCAGGGGCTACCACCGGAAATATTATGGCCAACCCTAATGTAAAATGGGAAACAGCCACTTCATACAATGCCGGAATTGATTTTGGGTTGTTTAAAGGAAGGCTTTATGGAACTCTGGATGTTTATAAAACAGATACCAAAGACCTTTTATTATTAGCCAAAATACCACAGACTTCCGGATACGAGTATCAATACCAAAACTCAGGAAGCAGCGAAAATAAAGGGATAGAACTATCAATGGGAAGTACCATCATCAGCAAAGAAAACTTTTCGTGGAAAATTGATGCCAATATCTCCTCCAACAGAAATACCATCAAAAGTTTAGGAAATAATGCGTCTGCAAGTTCCAATTCCTACTACTACCCTTCCGGATGGCAGAATAACCTGTTTGATTTCCTTGTACAGGTAGGAAAACCGGTAGGAACTTATTGGGGATATGTAACGGCCGGAAGGTATGAAGTGAGTGATTTTAATTATGATGCAGCCACTCAGATCTATACTTTAAAAAACGGGATAGCAAGCTCGGCTGCTGTTGCTAACGGGGCAAAAGCTGTACAGCCGGGTGATCTTAAACTTCAGGATTTAAACGGTGACGGAGTGATTGATAATAAAGACATGACCGATCTTGGAAGTGCACAGCCTAAATTCTACGGAGGTTTTACCCAAACATTCCGCTATAAAAACTGGGATATGAGCTTACTTTTCAATTTCTCCATAGGAAACAAAGTATACAATGCCAACAAAATAGAATACACGACTCAATATCTGTATAAAGATAATAACATGCTTGCTGAAGTGGCGGACCGCTGGAGATGGTTTGACAATGCCGGAAATAAGGTGACAGATCCTACTGCTCTTGCGGCTCTTAACGCCAATACAACAATGTGGACTCCACCTGCAGGAGCATATTTCCTTCATTCTTATGCTATTGAAGACGGCTCTTTCTTAAGACTGAATAATCTTACGATTGGATACAGCCTTCCAAAAGGATCTCTTGAAGCCATTGGAGTGAAAAACCTGAGACTGTATGCTACCGTTAATAATTTATTTACGATAACCGGCTATTCAGGATTTGATCCGGAAGCCAATACAAGAAGAAATCCATTAACTCCAGGGGTAGATTATTCTGCTTATCCAAGAAGCCGATTTATTTTATCAGGAGTAGATATTACTTTCTAAAACGAACGCTATGAACAAAAATAAATTTTCAAGTTTTTTCTTATCTCTTGCCTGCGTGGTTACTCTTAATTCCTGCAGCGATTATTTAGAGGTAGAAAATCTTTCCAATACCGCTGAGAAACAACAGTTCGACTCAGCACCCGACACTTTTGCCGCTCTTGTAGGAGTCTATAATAGCGCCATGGGTGACAATACCTATGGACAGAGAATGAATCTCATCCTTTCCCAGTCCGGGGACGATCTCAGAACCTCCGGAGATTATAATGCCAACGACAGAAGAGGAATAAGCTGTTTCGGAGCAGTTCCCACCAATACGGAATTATTAAGACCTTTCCTGGATACTTACACAGGCATCGAAAGAGCGAATCTTGTAATCAAAAACATTCCTCTTTCTCCAGTTTATCAAACCGGATCTGCAGCTGATAAAAAACTGATGGACCGCTATCTGGGCGAAGCATTAACACTAAGAGCATTGTTTTATTATGATCTTATTAAAAACTGGGGTGATGTCCCTTTTCAGGATGTCCCTTCTGCAGATCTGCCATCCGTTTATATTCCGAAAACAGACCGTGATATCATCTATGAAAAACTTCTTGATGATCTGGCAAAAGCATCTGCTCTGGTGCCATGGAAATCTGAAGGAGGAACTACTGCACAAAGACTTTCCAAAGCAGCAGTAAAAGGATTAAGAGCCAGAATAGCCTTGGCAAGAGCCGGATATTCTTTGAGAAGAAGTCCGCAACTCATGACGCAAGGAACAAATCCTCAGAAATATTATCAGATTGCGTATGATGAATGCAAAGATATCATCACTTCCGGGCAGCACAAGCTGAACCCTAGCTATGAAGGGCTTTTCAGATCTTTGCATACCAACACTCCGGATACAACGAGTGAAATTATTTTTGCTGTCGGAGCTTTTGGCGGAAACTCTAGAACAGATTCAAAAATCGGATATTATAATGGGTTAAGGCATGATGATTCTGACTGGAAATCAGCCGGAGGAATCAGTGCTATTCCTACCTATTTCTATGAGTTCAGTAAATATGATTTGAGAAGAGATGTTAATATTGCCATTTTCAGGGTGAGCACATCAAAACAGGAGGATCTTCAGACTTCCATCAACTGGAATGACGGAAAATTCAGAAAGTCGTGGACGAGCATTACGGGAACTTCCCAGAACTTAGGAATCGACTGGCCGTTGCTACGATATGCCGATATTTTATTAATGTTTGCTGAAGCAGACAATGAACTTCACAGTGCTCCTTCTCAGGAAGCCATTGATGCTGTAATGGCTGTAAGACAAAGAGCTTATACAGGTAATTTGGGTCAGATAGGAACCATTCCTACTTCCAAGAATGACTTCTTTAAATATATTGTTCAGGAAAGATTATTGGAATTCGGAGGTGAAGGATTGAGAAAATATGATCTGATCCGCTGGAACCTTCTGGAAACAAAGATCAATGAAACCCGACAGAAACTTACAGATTTCATGAACGGTACAGGAGCTTATGCGAATGTTCCCGAGTATATTTTTTACAAAAAACCGGCTTCCACTGTTGCCAATTATGTTCCCACAAAAACAGCACAGCAAAACGTTCTGGATATGGACATTTATGTGAACGGAATCAACAAGGCTGATGTTTTCTACAATCCAAATCAAAGTGTGGCTACTCCTACAGGATACACAAAAGTGAACTGGAGACTGGCTATGACACAGCCTTACATCAGTGGAGATCCGGTGAAAAGTTATGCGTATTATTTCCAGCCTAACAAAAAGGAACTTCTTCCTATTGCGCTGGATGTGATCAATTCAAATTATAACCTTACTCAGGATTACGGATACTAGATAGTTCAACATTCATATCAAAATACAGGCTGTCTTCCACCAAGATCAGTCTGTATTTTACCTCAAAACTGCTTTATGAAATTTTCCATCTTTTTTAAAAACACGGCTCTGTTTTCTGTTGCTCTGATGGCTTTAGTCAGTCTTCTTTCTTTCAAAATCAAGGATAAAACCATCGTGGTTTCGAAAGATGGGAAAGGTAATTTCACAACCGTTCAGCAGGCAATTAACGCTATTGAAAACAATTCTTCAACAAGAACAAAAGTTTTTATTAAAAACGGAATTTATAAAGAAAAGATTACCATTCAGGAAACAAAAGGAGTCATACTTCTGGTAGGTGAAAATCCAGAAAAAACAATCATTACTTACAATGATTATGCCTCAAAAAAGAATGCTGAAGGAAAAGAGATCGGGACGACAGGTTCATCCACAATATTTATTTATTCAAATGATTTTACAGCAAAAAATATTTCATTTGAAAACAGTTCCGGAAGAGTCGGACAGGCAGTTGCTGTATTAACTTCCGGTGACAGAATCGCCTTTGAAAACTGCAGATTTTTAGGAAATCAGGATACTTTATATTTAAAAGGAGTTCAGGATCTCGAGGACAAGACAAAACCATCAAGAAACTACTTCAAAAACTGTTATATCGAAGGAACAACGGATTATATTTTTGGGGCTGGAACAGCTGTTTTTGAAAATTGTATTATTTACTCCAAAGAAACGGCAAGCTATGTTACAGCCGCTTCTACTCCACAGGGAAATGAATTTGGGTTCGTTTTTATCAATTCAAAGATTATTGGAAATGCAAAAGACCATTCCGTCTATCTGGGAAGACCATGGAGACCTTTTGCAAGAACCGTTTATATCGACTGTGAGCTTAACTCAACGATAAAGCCTGAAGGATGGCACAACTGGAACAAAACGAAAGCAGAAAAGACCACATTGTACGCAGAAAGCAACTCAAAAGGAGCCGGAGCCAATATGACTCAAAGAGTTCCTTGGTCGCATCAATTAAATAAAGAAGAAAGAAAAAAATACACTCCGGAAAATATTCTTAAAGGAAATGATCAGTGGAATATAAAAAAGAGCTTACAATAATTCATACAAGCATCTTCAATCATGACAAAAAACTTCATTAAACTATTCACCACGGGACTTTTATGCAGTATTTCTACGCTGGTTGATGCGCAGGAAATATTGAGCTTTCCCGGAGCTGAAGGTTTTGGAAGATTCACAAAAGGCGGACGTGGCGGAAAGGTCTATTTCGTCACCCATCTGAAAGACGATAACTCTGCAGGAAGTTTAAGATTCGCTTTGAATCAAAAAGGTCCGAGATATATTGTATTTAGAACCAGTGGAACTATTTACCTGCAGTCTCCTTTGAAAATGAAAGAGGGCGATGTCACCATTGCCGGACAAACCGCTCCCGGAGACGGAATTACGATTGCCAATTATGAAACATTTGTAGCTGCAGATAATGTTATCATCCGTTTCCTAAGATTCAGAATGGGTGATCAGAAAAAATTTGAGGGCGATGCTTTGGGAGCAAGATTTATCAAAAATCTGATGGTAGATCATTGTTCTATGAGCTGGTCTACAGACGAAACAGTCTCGATTTACGCCAATGAAAAAACCACTCTTCAATGGTGTCTCATTGCTGAAAGTCTCAGAAATTCTGTTCATCAGAAAGGCGCACATGGCTATGGTGGAATTGCAGGAGGTAAATTCGCATCCTTTCATCATAATATCTACGCGCATCATGACAGCAGAAATCCAAGATTAGGCGAATATGCAGGAAGTAAATTTGCGCTGACAGACCTTACTGATTTCAGAAATAATCTGATCTACAACTGGGGACACAACAGTATTTATGGAGGTGAAGGAATGAACGTGAATATCGTTAATAATTATTACAAACCCGGACCGGCAACACTTACAAGACAAAGAATTGTCGCCATCGATAAAAATGAAAACCCGAAAACCGAAGTCTATAATATCTGGGGGAAATACTACATCAACGGAAATGTGATGGAAGGAAGTCCGGAAGTTACCAAAGATAACTGGACAGAAGGTGTTTTCAGCCAGATGAAACCAAGCTACCACTTAACAGAAAAGGATAAAAATTCAATTAAAATCAATCAACCGCATGATATTGAGAATAACATTAAAACCCATTCTGCAGACGAAACTTACAGGAAAGTGCTCAAATCCGGTGGAGCAAGCCTGGTAAGAGATGCTGTTGATCTTCATGTTTTAAAAGACATTGAAACCGGAAGCTTTACTTACACAGGCTCAAAAGGAAGTAAAAACGGAATCATTGATTCCCAAAATGACACAGGAGGATTTCCTCATTTAAAACAGGTAAAGCCTCTCCCCGATTCCGACAACGACGGAATGCCGGATGAATGGGAAATCAAACATCATTTGAACCCAAAATCAGCCAATGCCAACGGCAGAGATCTGGATAAAAACTATGACAATATAGAAGTGTATATAAATGATATTGTCCGTGCAATAACTGATGAACAAAACTAATAACCATGAAAACTCATCAACAGAAATCGGTAACCCAACAGGAAAAAGTATGAAACTCAGTTTATTTAAAATAGTCATAGCAGGCGCTTTTATCAGCACCCATCTTTCAGCGCAGACTTCTGTGATTGAAGCCATTAAGAAAAACCCAAAAGCACCATTTTCTTACGCTGAACTTTCTGTAAAAGAAGGCGGAAAATGGGAAGGTAATCAATACATTGGAGGAACTTTCAAAAACGTTCAGGAACTCACGCTTCCCGAAGCCCACACAGATCATTCTTCTTATATCAGATACGAAGGAATTGGTCTTGAAAACAATCAGATTGGCTACAGACTTTATCTGGACTGGAGAAATGCTACAGATATTTTCGGTAAAAAAGTAACAGGACTCGTATTGCCGGAAGTAGGCCAAGACGGCTTTGAATCTTATCATCACGATGCTCCGTGGGGACAGGATATTCTGAAATCCGGACGTACCATAGGAGTTGGTTCTTACGGAAGATATGATGAGCAGAATGACTATGTTGAAACCTTTAAAATTGTAAAAAGCACGAATGCAAAAGTAGTGAATGCAAAAGATCAGTCTTATGCCCTTATCACTTACAAAGATTGGAAAACCTGGGGTGATGCTGTAGACCTGCAATCAAAACTGACGATTTTCTCCAAAGACCGTTTCGTAAAAGTAGATCTCAATCTGAGTAACAGTCTTTCAGGTCTTTGCACCGGAATCGTTGCTTTCAAAGACATCCCTATGAAACAGGGAATCAGTAAAAATAAAAAATGGGCTTATATTGCCACTTACGGACAACAAACTCTGGCTAAAAAAGAAGACAACCTGGGAATGGCAGTCTTCTACCCGCTTGAAAGCTTTGATAAATATGTGAAAACAAAATCTACCCATACCATCGTTTTCAAAAAAACTAAAAATGTATCCTATTACTTTCTGGGAGCCTGGTCTCAGGAATCCAACGGCTTAACAACCGAAGAATCTTTTTACCAGGATCTGGATCAAAAACTGGATATTCTCGATCAAAATCATCAACTTTAAAGTTTAACATCATGAACTTTATCAACAACACTATTAAAATCTACGCTGTGGCCGCTGCCTGTTCCGGATTATTTTTTTCCTGTGCACAAAAGCCATTGCAAAACACTTCATCAGAAATACATTCAGAAGCAAATGTCAAAATTTCAGCTAAGCTTCCATGGTCTCAAAGGATGCTCCTTTCTGAAATAAAAAGATTTCCGCAAGCCTGGATGCTGGATTATAATAAAGCCCCGAAATGGAGCTATCCAACAGCAATTGTCCTGGAAGGCGCAGAAAGATTATACGAAAAAACCGGGAACAAAGAATATTATCAGTATATCACAACCTTCGGTGATACCATGGTAAAAGAAGATGGAAGCATTGTTTCTTACGATCTTTCCAAATACAATATCGACATGCTGAATTGTGGGAACGTTCTTCTTTACCTGTATCAACAGGAGAAAAAAGATAAATATTTAAAAGCTTTACAAACCCTGCGTTCTCAGATAGATGGTCAGCCAAGAACATCAGAAGGTGGATTCTGGCACAAGAAAATTTATCCCAACCAGATGTGGCTGGACGGCTTATACATGGGCGAACCTTTTTATGCGCACTACACTCACTATTTTTCAAAAGGAGAAGATGCTGAAAAAGCCTACAATGATATCATCAACCAGTTTAACCTGATTCAAAAGCATCTTTTAGACAAAAAAACAGGGCTACTCTATCACGCATGGGACGAAAGCCGTCAACAACAATGGGCCGACAAAGAAACAGGACTTTCTCCCAATTTCTGGTCCAGAGCAATGGGCTGGTACGGAATGGCTATGGTAGATGTTTTGGATTATTTACCTCAGAACCATCCCGGAAGAGCAAAATTACTTTCCTATTTAAAATCGTATTGTGATGCCGTCATCAAAGTACAGGATTCCAAAACAGGACTTTGGTATCAGGTACTGGATAAAGGCGGAGAAAAAGGAAACTACCTGGAAGCTACGGGCTCATCTATGTTTGTATATACCATGATAAAATCTGTAAACAAAGGATATTTACCCCAATCCTATAAAGGTTACGCAAAAAAGGGATATGAAGGAATTATCAAAAACCTGATCACAGTAGATGAAAATGGTGTCGTAAGCTTAAATAAATGCTGTGCAGTAGCCGGACTAGGCGGAACACCCTACAGAAGCGGTTCTTATGAATATTACGTGAATGAAGAAGTACGCTCCAATGATCCGAAAGGAACAGGTCCTTTTATCCTGGCAAGTTTAGAATTTGAAAAATAAAAAAAGATTGAGAAATCCTCATCCTTGACAAGGATTGGTAAGTCAGGAAAAGTATAATTGATTGTATGAAGACAAAAAATATTGTAAATATCATTGCCATTACAGCATGTTCTGTGGCTTCTACCTATCTTCAGGCACAGGAAAAGAACTATGTTTCCGAGGTCTGGACGGCCGATCAGGGAAAAAATTATAAAAACCCCATTTTGTATGCCGATTATTCCGATCCGGACGTTATCCGTGTTGGCGGCGATTACTATATGACAGCATCCAGCTTCAATGAAACACCTGGACTTCCCATACTTCATTCTAAAGATATGATCAATTGGAAACTGGTCAATTATGCCATTCAGGATATTCTTCCTCTGGAACATTTCTCTACTCCCAAAAGAGGTGATGGAGTCTGGGCACCAAGCATAAGATTCCATAAAGGAGAATTCTACATTTATTGGGGAGATCCTGACTTTGGAATTTATATGGTGAAAACCAAAGATCCATTGGGAACCTGGGAAAAGCCGGTCTTGGTAATGGAAGGAAAAGGATTAATAGATTCCTGTCCGTTCTGGGATGAAGACGGAAACGCTTATCTTATTCATGGTTGGGCGGGAAGCCGTGCAGGAGTAAAAAGTATTTTAACACTCAATAAAATGAATCCAGAAGGAACAAAAGTTCTGGATAAAGGCGTTCATGTATTTGACGGCCATGATGCTCATCCTACCGTTGAAGGTCCTAAACTATATAAAAGAAATGGCTACTATTATATTTTTGCGCCTGCTGGCGGTGTGGCAACAGGATGGCAGCTGGTATTGAGATCAAAGAATATTTATGGCCCTTATGAAGAAAAAATAGTATTGGAACAGGGTTCAACAACCATCAACGGACCTCATCAGGGAGCTTGGGTAGATACTCTTTCCGGTGAAGACTGGTTTTATCATTTTCAGGATGTGGATGCCGGAGGAAGAATCATTCACCTACAGCCGATGAAATGGGAAAAAGACTGGCCGGTAATGGGAATTGATCATAATAAAAACGGAATTGGCGAACCTGTTTCAACCTATAAAAAGCCTGATATTGGGCAATACTACCCTGCTTCAACGCCTCCTGAAACCGATGAATTTGATGGTGAAAAACTAGGACTGCAATGGCAATGGAGTGCCAATGAAAATATTGTATGGTCATCCAAACTTACCGGACAAAAATTTTTAAGACTCTTCTCTATAAAAGTTCCGGAAGGAGAAAAAAATCTCTGGAATGTCCCTAATCTCTTAACCCAAAAATTTCCAGCTCCAACTTTTGCAGCCTCCACAAAGGTGAAGCTGACTCCTGAAGATGCCAAAGAAGGAAAAACTGCCGGATTATTAATCATGGGGTCAGATCATGCATCTTTAGTGATCACGAACAAACCTGACGGTTATTATCTCCAACTCAGGAAGGCGGAAAAGGCAGACAAAGGCGGGGAAGAAAAAATACTGTTTGAAACCCCGTTAAAAAGTAACGAGGTTTATTTAAAAGTCAATGTAAATGAGCCCAATGGTTTATGCCAGTTCAGCTACAGTGAAAACGGCAAAAATTTCATCAAAGCCGGTGAGATTTTCCAGGCAAAATCGGGAAAATGGATTGGAGCAAAAGTAGGTTTGTACAGCGTCAGTACAACAAAAGCTCCACGTGGAGGATATGCAGATTTTGATTGGTTCAGAATTACAAAGAAATAAAATGTAAAACGCTCGCAGATTATGCAGATAACGCAGATTTTAATGATAAATTGATACACAATCATCTGCAAAATCAGTTCAATCTGCGAGAGAGTAAAAAGAAAGTTATGTTGGAAAACGCTAAGACGCAATGAAATATCAGAATGTAAATAATTATAAGGACGCAAAGATTTTATCTACGATAAAATTGAATACCGCTCAACTTGCCGAAAATCTTATATTGAGCGAAGTCGAAGTGTTCTTACACATTAAAAACAAAATAAAGAATATAAAACCTTGCACCTCTGCGATTATTCAACAAAAATGTCATACAGAAAAATAAATAAAACGCTCGCAGATTATGCAGATAACGCAGATTTTAATGATAAAATAATACACAATCATCTGCAAAATCAGTTCAATCTGCGAGAGAGTAAAAAGAAAGTTATGTTGGAAAACGCTAAGACGTGATGAAATATCAAAATGTAAATAATTATAAGGACGCAAAGATTTTATCTCCGATAAAATTGATTACCGCTCAACTTGCCGAAAATCTTATATTGAGCGAAGTCGAAGTGTTCTTACACATTAAAAACAAAATAAAGAATATAAAACCTTGCACCTTTGCGATTATTCAACAAAAATGTCATACAGAAAAATAAATAAAACGCTCGCAGATTATGCAGATAACGCAGATTTTAATGATAAAATAATACACAATCATCTGCAAAATCAGTACAATCTACGAGAGAGTAAAAAGAAAATTATGTTGGAAAACGCTAAGACGCAATGAAATATCAGAATGTAAATAATTATAAGGACGCAAAGATTTTATCTACGATAAAATTGAATACCGCTCAACTTGCCGAAAATCTTATATTGAGCGAAGTCGAAGTGTTCTTACACATTAAAAACAAAATAAAGAATATAAAACCTTGCGCCTCTGCGATTATTCAACAAAAATGTCATACAGAAAAATAAATAAAACGCTCGCAGATTATGCAGATAACGCAGATTTTAATGATAAATTGATACACAATCATCTGCAAAATCAGTTCAATCTGCGAGAGAATAAAAGTAAAATCATGTTGGAAAACGCTAAGACGCAATGAAATATCAGAATGTAAATAATTATAAGGACGCAAAGATTTTATCTCCGATAAAATTGAATACCGCTCAACTTGCCGAAAATCTTATATTGAGCGAAGTCGAAGTGTTCTTACACATTAAAAACAAAATAAAGAATATAAAACCTTGTGCCTTTGTGATCCCCCAACAAAAAAGTCATACAGAAAAATAAATAAAACGCTCGCAGATTATGCAGATAACGCAGATTTTAATGATAAAATAATACACAATCATCTGCAAAATCAGTTCAATCTGCGAGAGAGTAAAAAGAAAATTATGTTGGAAATCCAACAAAAAAAGTAATGAAAAAAAGCATATACAAAACCGTTTCATTTTTATTCAGTGTAATATTGTTATCAGCATGCCAGTCGCAGGATAGAGCAAAAAAAACGATATCAAAACAGAATAAAAAAGTAACGCATATCTACCTCATTGGAGACTCCACAATGGCTGACTATACCGGAGATTATGATCCGGGAAAAGATTATATGAAAGTACGCTATCCTATCGCAGGTTGGGGGCAGGTATTTCAGCCTTTCTTTGCAAAAGACAGCATTGAAACTCTGAAACCAGCTATCAACACAGATTCAGTAGCTGTTATTGACAGGGCTCATGGTGGAAGAAGTACACGAACTTTTTTTCAGGAAGGAAGATGGCGGTATGTGTATGAACATCTTCAGCCTAATGATTATGTAATCATGCAGTTTGGGCACAATGACGGTTCAGAAAAGCATCCGGAGCGCTATGTGAATATTCAGGGATATAAAGAATTTTTAAGATTATTTGTTTCCCAGACCAAACAAAAGGGTGGAAATCCGGTTATTGTAACTCCTGTAGCAAGAAATTATCCCTGGAAAGACGGAAAGCTTGAAAATGTACACGGTGAATACTGGCAGGCTCCTATTGATATCGCTAAAGAAATGAACGTTCCTTATATTGATTTAAACAAACTATCCATGGAGTATTTTACTAAAAAAGGACAGGATTTCACCACCAGTCATTATTTTATGAATCTTCCGGAAAATACTTACGAAGCCTATCCTAAAGGGCAGAAAGACAACACCCATTTTCAGCCTGAGGGAGCAAAGATAGTCGCTTCACTGGTTTATCAGGAATTTAAAAATATAATTAAAACTCAAAAAAAATAACATGAAGAAGTCACTTACCATTATCAGTTTAGCAGTAGCAATGATGTTTTCCGGGCATGCCTATGCTCAGAATCTGGATATTTATAAAAACATTGAGTTTACAATGCCTCAGGTTGTAGAAGCATCTTTTCCTGCCAATACCGTATCCATCACGCAATTTGGTGGAATTTCAGGGGGAAATGTAAAAAATACACAGGCATTCAAAAAAGCAATCGATGAGCTCAGCAAAAAAGGAGGTGGAAAACTGGTTGTTCCCAGAGGAATGTGGCTTACTGGGCCTATTGAACTGAAAAGCAATATCAATCTTCACGTAGAAGAAGGTGCTTTCATTATTTTCAGCAAAGATAAAAATGATTATCCCCTGGTAGATGTAAGTTTTGAAGGATTAAATACAACTCGTTGTCAATCACCTATTTCAGCAAAAAATGCAACCAATATCGCTATCACAGGAAAAGGAGTCATTGATGGAAGCGGAGATGCATGGAGAGCCATCAAAAAAAGTAAAGTGGCAGAGTCTGAGTGGAAAGAAATCATCAAATCCGGTGGAATATTATCTTCCGACGGCAAAACATGGTACCCTTCAGAAAGCTATAAAAAAGGATTTGAAAGCAGCTCAAGCTTCAATGTTCCTGATAAAATCTCGAAAGACGAACTGAACACGGTAAAAGACTTTCTGTGTCCGGTAATGGTGAGTCTGGTGGGTTGTGACAAAGTATTGTTAGATGGTCCTACCTTCCAGAATTCCCCGGCGTGGAATCTTCATCCCTTGATGTGTTCCAACCTGATTTTAAGAAACCTTACCGTAAGAAATCCATGGTTCTCTCAAAACGGTGACGGTGTAGATCTTGAATCCTGTAAAAATGTACTTATTTATGATAATACATTTGATGTGGGTGATGATGCGATCTGTATTAAATCAGGAAAAAATGAAGACGGCAGAAAAAGAGGAATGCCTACCGAAAATGTCCTCATCAAAAACAATATCGTGTACCATGGTCATGGAGGATTTGTTGTAGGGAGCGAAATGTCCGGCGGTGCAAGAAATATTCATGTTTCTGACTGTACTTTTATCGGAACAGACATCGGACTTCGTTTTAAAACCACCCGTGGAAGAGGCGGAATTGTTGAAAATATTTACATCAAAAATATTGATATGATTAATATTCCGACACAGACGATTGGTTTTAATATGTTCTACGAAGGTTCTTCCCCGGTTTTAGAAGATGGACAAAAACAGGAAGGAAACAAAACTCCTGAAAAAGTGTATCCGATAACAGAAGAAACTCCGATTTTCAGAAATATATTCTTTAAAAATATTAATGCAGTCAACTCTTACGAAGCTATCACCTTGTTTGGGCTTTCCGAAATGAATCTTAAAAACATTGTGATTGAAGATTCAAAATTCGATACAAAAAAAGCATTGACTATTGTAGATGCAGATGGAATCCAGTTAAAGAATGTAACCCTGAAATATACTGAAGGAACGGGAGCAACGGTTTATAATAGTAAGAACATTAACCTATCTACTGTGAAATTTGAATCACCAATAAAACCTTATATCAAAGTTTTAGGAAACAAAACGGGAGCTGTAGCTGTACCTAAAGATTTACTCTCTGATAAAAACACAGTTTCTATAGGAACGGATGTAGCTAAGAACTCAGTAAAATAGTTGATTATCGTAAAGACGCAAAAGATTAAATGAACAAAACTTTGCGCCTTTGTGTATTCCAACATTTATAAAATTAAACAATTATTAAACCATTAAGATGAGTTAAATTTTTAAGAATATTAAGTTAGACTTCGCACTACAAATTCCACTTAAAAATCAGAAGGATTTTCTTCATTCATCTTAATAGCTTAAGATTCTTAATGGTTTCAATGTAAAAATCTGACAAAATGATTTTTAACAAAAGACATACTTATATTTCTATTTTCTTCGTAGGGACGATGGCATTCGGGCAGGTAAGCAGACCGAATGCTTCTCCTTACACCAATGAAGGAACTTTTGAAAAATTAAAGAAAAAATACCCTTTCATTACCCCTATTGATCGTCCGGTTCCTCCAAATATCCGAATCGACAGGAATGTTGAATACAAAAACAGTAACGGATTATCATTAAAAGCCGATGTATACTACCCTATTGATGATTCAAAAAAGCATGCAGGAATTGCAATGGTTCATGGTGGCGGATGGATTTCCGGAAGCAAGGAAAATGAAAAATATATGGCTATGGAATTAGCTTCAAAAGGATTTGTAGTGATTGCTGTTGGCTACCGTCTTGCAGATGCTGCAAAATATCCGGCCGGAATTGAAGACATAGAAACAGCTATTCAATGGTTGCAGACTCATCACAAAAAATATTCTTTAAACAAAAAGAAAATGGCCGTTTTGGGTGAGTCTGCCGGAGCGCAGATGGCCACCTTAGTCGGAGTACAGAAGAAAAATAATATAAAAGCGATCATCAATATTGACGGAATTGTATCCTTCATTCATTCTGAAGCAGAGGAAAGTACTTACGCCTCCTATTGGCTGGATGGAGACAGGAATACCAACCTAAAAAACTGGACAGAAGCTTCACCGCTGGAATATGTGGACAAAAATACACCATCTACCCTTTTTATCAACAGTTCTCAGCCTAGATTTCATGCCGGAAGAGACGATATGATGAAAAAATTAAAGGCTTACAATATCCCTACTGAATTTCATGAAATTAAAGATTCTCCGCATTCATTCTGGTCTGCAGAGCCATGGTTTACAGAAACGTTGAACTATACTGTTGATTTTTTAAATAAAGTGTTGAACTAGTTTTTAACCGGATCTTATGAAAAAATTATTTGTATTACTATTTCTCGCAGTTGCTCAATCTTTTTGGGCGCAAAGTAAACCTTATATCACTCTTACAGTGGCTCAGGATGGAAGCGGAGATTTTACCACCATTCAAAGAGCTATCAATTCTGTAAGAGATCTTGGGCCGGCAGAAGCTTTAATCAAAATCAAAACAGGAATCTATCATGAGAAAGTAATTATTCCCTCTTCAAAGCATAAAATCACGCTGGAAGGGGAAAATAAAAGCAATACGATAATTACCAACAATGATTTCTCAGGAAAAACAGATTCTTTCAATGAAAAGATGACGACTTTCAACTCCTATACTCTTTTGGTAATGGGCGATGATATCAAAATCAGCAATCTGACCATTCAAAATAGCTCATGCAACGAAGGACAGGCAGTTTCGCTTCATGTAGAAGGAGATCGTTTTGTGATTAAGGACTCTGATATCCTTGGCTGTCAGGACACTCTTTACTCCGCTTCCAACCATAGCAGACAGTATTTTGAAAACTGTTATATAGAAGGAACTACCGATTTTATTTTCGGACAGGCCACTGCTGTTTTTAAAAACTGTACGATTAAAAGTCTGGCTGATTCTTACATCACCGCTGCCGCAACGGAAATGGACAGAAAAAATGGATTTGTATTTTTCGATTGCAGGCTTACTGCTAAAGATGAGGTTTCTAAAGTGTATCTCGGAAGACCGTGGAGACCTTACGCCAAAACAGTTTTTATCAATACGGAAATGGGAAAACACATTCTTCCCGAAGGCTGGAATCCCTGGAAAGGAGACAAAATGTTTCCTGATAAAGAAAAAACTGCTTATTACGCAGAATACGCAAGCAAAGGCGAAGGAGGAAATCCTTCAAAACGGGCTAGCTGGTCACATCAACTGACCAAAAAAGAAATTAAAAATTACACCTTAGAAAAAATCTTTGACGGCTGGAACCCCTAATTAAATAATTGTTGGATAATCGCAAAGACGCAAGGTTTTGTAAGCATCATACTCTTTTAAGACGCAAGAACATTTCGACTTCGCTCAATGGAAGATTTTCAGCAAAGGATACAATTTACAATTTTATCGGAGATAAAATCCTTGCGCCTTATAGCATAAACTTTGAAAAAAACTTGCGTCTTTGCGCTTCCCCAACCTTTTTGCTCAACAATATCGAATCTTCGATTTCAAGACAAAAGAATTATACTAAGCAAAATAAAAATGAATAAAAAACTCACCTTTCTCATCCTCTTCCTTTCCCTCATCACCTATGCGCAACAACCTACGTTATTCCTCATTGGTGATTCTACCATGGCCAATAAAGAAAATCCAGATAAAAATCCAGAGCATGGTTGGGGGCAGATGCTTCCATCCCTTTTAACAACAGGAATATCTGTTCAAAATCACGCCACCAACGGGAGAAGCTCCAAAAGTTTCAGAACGGAAGGCAGATGGAATACCGTTTTGAATCAACTTAAGAAAGGAGATTTTGTCATCATTCAATTCGGGCACAATGATCAGAAAGTGAATGACTCGGCACGCTTTACCAATCCGTACACACAATACAGGGCCAATCTTGAAAGATATGTAAACGAAGCAAGATCTAAAGGTGCTATTCCCATACTTATGACGTCAATTGCAAGAAGGAATTTTAACGAAAACGGTGTTTTAGTGGATACACACAAAGAATATCCTCTTGTGGTAAGAATGGTGGCCAATGATCTTAAAGTACCCTTTGTTGACTTGCAGTTATTATCCGAACAGCTTGAAATTTCTTATGGTCCTGAAAACTCAAAGAAACTGCATCTGCATTATAAAAAGGGAGACGAATCTTATTACCCTGAGGGAAAAGATGATGATACTCATTTGTCAAAGCTGGGAGCCGAATCTGTTGCAAGGTTGGCAGCTACCTCTTTAAAAGCCTTGAAAACCGGCTTGGAGAAGTATATTAAATAACACGGATTGTATTGATTCCACAAAATTGTAATTAAAAAATATAAAATGGATTTCAAAAAAGAGCCTTTCTTCGATGGAAACTCAGCATGGGAAGATATAGGAAATGGTGTTTCCAGGCAGTTTGTTGGATATAATTCCCAGGTGATGATGGTTATTGTAAAGTTTGAGAAAGATGCTGTAGGAGCATTACATCAGCATTTTCATTCTCAGATCACGTATGTTGCTTCCGGAAAGTTTGAAGTTACCATAGATGGTGAAACAAAAATTTTACAGGAAGGAGATGGATTTTTTGCACAGCCCAATATTTTTCATGGGGTGAAGTGTCTTGAAGAGGGAAAACTCATTGATGCTTTTACGCCTTTCAGAGAGGATTTTTTTGTTTAATAAGACACTATAAATAGATTTCAAAAACGCTAAGACGCAAAGAAATTTCTGAAGTATTATCCCGTTTCTAAGGCGCAAAGATTTTATCTCCGATAAAATTGAGTTCTGCCTATTTTAATCTTTTACAGCGACACCAAAATAAGCAGCAACACAAAAAAATCTGTGAAATCCGCGAGATCTGTGGGAAAAATAAATACGGGTTATGTCTTGAAGAAGGAAAGTTAATTGATACTTTTACGCCTTTCAGAGAGGATTTTTTTGTTTAATAAGACACTATAAATAGATTTCAAAAACGCTAAGACGCAAAGAAATTTCTGAAGTATTATCCCGTTTCTAAGGCGCAAAGATTTTATCTCCGATAAAATTGAGTTCTGCCTATTTTAATCTTTTACAGCGACACCAAAATAAGCAGCAACACAAAAAAATCTGTGAAATCCGCGAGATCTGTGGGAAAAATAAATACGGGTTATGTCTTGAAGAGGGAAAACTCATTGATGCTTTTACGCCTTTCAGAGAGGATTTTTTTGTTTAATAAGACACTATAAATAGATTTCAAAAACGCTAAGACGCAAAGAAATTTCTGAAGTATTATCCCGTTTCTAAGGCGCAAAGATTTTATCTCCGATAAAATTGAGTTCTGCCTATTTTAATCTTTTACAGCGACACCAAAATAAGCAGCAACACAAAAAAATCTGTGAAATCCGCGAGATCTGTGGGAAAAATAAATACGGGTTATTTGAAAAAACTTATCTCCAACAAATTCAAAATATTCTTGCGCCATTTCGATAATCCAACAAAAAACCAAATACTGCCATTTTTAGCGACAAATTTAAAACAATAAATAAATTTTTAAACAAAACATAAAATGCAACCGATTAACCAAACTAAATACACAACATTATAATTATATAAATATTAATATAGTAAAATATAAAATACTTTAATATTAATACAATAATTTTACACCAAGAACAAATCACAAAATATAAACTATGAAAACAACGTTCAAGGCGGCCTTATTAACAGCCGCTCTAAGCTCTGCTTTTGCCTTAACCGGATGTGGTCGGGAGGAAATCAACAATGATCTGGCGCAAAGCGAACTCAGCATTAAAAACTCTTTATCACAAAAGATTGTTCCTCTGGCCAATTGTATAGCTCCGGGATGGGCTTCTCAAAATGGTGGAACTACCGGTGGTGGAACAGCAGCAGAAACAACCGTTTCTACTTACGCACAATTAAAAGCAGCTATTGAAAATACAGCCGTAAAAGTGATCAAAGTAACAGGAACAATCACCATCACGACCCGCTTATCCTTCCAGGACCAGACAGGAAAAACAATTTACGGAACTACCGGAGCCAAACTGGTTTCTACAGATCAGACGAAAGACGGTTCAGGAATTATCAATATTAAAAGATGTAATAATATCATTATCCGGAATCTGATTTTTGAAGGTCCTGGTGCTTATGACACCGATGGTTGGGACAATGCCATTCTGGACGACTGCCGAAATGTATGGATAGATCACTGTGAATTCAGAGATGGAGTGGATGGAAATTTCGACATTAAGAATAAATCCGATTATATTACCGTTTCTTATACGAAATTCCATTATCTGAAAGCTCCAAAACCTGGAGGCTCGGGAGGGACGGATGATCACAGATTCTCAAACCTTATCGGATCCAGTGATGGTGCCACTGCTGATGCAGGAAAACTGAATGTAACTTTTGTCAGATGCTGGTGGGCACCTGGATGCAGAGAACGTATGCCAAGAGTAAGATTTGGTAAAATTCATATCCTGAACAGTTATTTCAACAGTTCTGTAAGCAACAAATGTATTGCAGCAGGGGTTCAGGCCAATATTCTGGTAGAAAGAAATGTTTTTGAAAATGTAAAAGAACCTATCAATCTGATGAGTGGATTTACAGCGGTAACTCAATCCGGAAGCAGTTTTATCAATGTTACCGGAAATACAGCAGGAAGCGGAACAGCATTCACTCCGCCATACAGTATCACAAAACTTAACGTAGCAGATGTAAAGGCAGATGTAACGGCTAATGCAGGAGCTACTTTAGTAGGCAATGTTTGTGATCAGTTTTAAAAGAAGTTTTTAATAATAGCAGTAATAAAAGGAATAAAGGCTGTCCAAAAAGGACAGTCTTTTTTATACGATCCATTACTGTCCGATAAAAAGTATAAATACATTGAAAATATTAATATTTACGCTATGAATTAACAGGTCGCTCCTCCGGAGCTCTAATTTTAAAACAAATACGTTCTATTAACAGTCAGCTCCCATTGGAGCTAAATTTGATCCCATCGGGATCTACTGTTAGTAGAAAAATGAAATCCCCATAAAATAAAGCTCCGGAGGAGCGACCTGTTAATTCTATTTAAATTTTATCGAATAAGAATGGTTTCTTATATAAAGTGTCAGATCTAAGGTTCATTCAAGACATTTATATGACCCTCAAAATCTCCTAAATTCTATTTCTTTATAACAACAAGAGGCTGCCAAAACTTTTTGGACAGTCCTCTTTTTTATTTTACAAAAAAAGCGGGCCGAAACCCGCTCCTGTTGAATACCAATTATTCATCTAATTTATTTTTCTCCAGCCATTTCGGGTATTCCTTGGCTAAAAGCTTTTCTGCAAAATCACCAAACCAGCTGTATCCGTTTCGTCTTTCTTCTGAGACTTCATTATAATTGTATTTTACACTTCCGTCGCGGTCTCCAAACAAAGGTCTATTGGTATGGATATCATAAAACCTTGCCCAGATCACGGAATTTTTATCTTCAGCCAATACTCTTACCGCTTTTCCGTTCTGCTTGGTAACATTGTAGCTATACCCTTCTATTTTATTTTGCCTGAACCATTGTATAGCAGCTTTGATTGATTTTTCAATCTCAGAAGTTACAGGTTGCATCATTAAAAACCTTATAATTCCTACGGATTCTCCGGTGGCTAATGAAATGGGTTCGAAAGCCCTTGCCTTATCCGGCTGCAGTGTAATCTCATGATACTGATCTGCCCAAATGGAAGGAACTCCTTTCTGAAGAACCTGAGTTTTTAAAATACACCCAATTCCTTTTTGTACGGCAATTTTTGATTTTTCTTTTAATGATGAGGAAACCACATCAAAATTATTCTTTCCTTCCGCAGTATTGTAAAGAACTGTCAAAGCGTTGACCATCGCATTATCATTATAGGTCACCTGCTTTCTGTAGAGCCCTGAATTAGGGTAATACTGAGGAAAACCCCCATTATCATACTGCATCAGAATGAGGTAACTGATTCCTTTTTCCGCTGCTTTTAAATAATCCGGATTTTCGGTTATTGAATACGCTTTAATCAACGCATTGATCTCTCTTGAAGTAGCATTGTTATCAATTGTTGCGTGATCATCTCCTGTTGATTTTATCTTTTTTAAAAGAGTTTTATCAATGGTGAGATTATAATTAACCACCGATTTATCCTGAAGCTGTTTTCCCCAACCTCCATTGGGAAGCTGATACATCAGCATTTTCTCCGCTAATGTATCTTTCACTTGGGCAGAACAGTTAACCGCCAATATCCCTAATGCAAATGTGTATATTTTTAGATTCATTTTTTATTATTTAAAATTAAGCTGAGCATTTCACTCTAAAACACTTCCACCCTACAACTCTCAAACCCTCAAACTCTCTCACCTAATAACTTTCACCACCAATGGTTTCGCAATAATTTCCGACTGTTTCTGAAGCAAATTCTCCCAATCTTTCCGTGTCTGAACCTGTCCGCTTTTCTGCCACGCAAATCCGGCATAATAGGTTAAGACTTTTGAAGGCTTCGTCACAACATACAGATTACTTTCATCAGGAACATCAGAGGTGAAGGCAAGTGATTTTTCAACAATTCTGGGATCTATTACAATTCCTTCTCCTACAAATGCATCATCTATTTTTTCCCAGTGAAGATAATAGCCTTGTTTATTATTCAGCTGAGTTGTTCCTTCATTTTTATGCAAAGTAATTCCTACAGTAAAATTCGGAACAGGTTTTCCTGTTTCAAAAGTGGATTCAAATTTTGAAAAGTTAGAACCCAGATCTAAAGAAATTCTTTTGGTTTCTTTCACTCCGTATTCACTCCATGGCTGGTAGGTAAGTTCAAAAACAGTTCTTAAAGGACCTTCGGCAATGGTTCTGGATGTTATAAAATTCTGGGAGGTCTGGAGTTTTTCATTTTCCCATATTCCGATTCCGCCCGTTCCACGGCTGTTTCCTACATGATAGGGATCGTAGCCCTCACCTCTTGTATCTTTATGGTAATACATCGGATCTGTAAGATAACCTCTGTACCATTTGTTGATAACAGGCAGATCCGTTCTTTTCAGCCAGATGTCTACACCGCTTGAAAGGGTGCTGCTTTTTATTCCCTGTAAAGCTTCCTGCTGACCTTTCGGACCGTATACCCTGAAGGCAACCTTATCATTTTCCCAGGCATAATCATCTACTCTTTCAGGAACCAGCCTCGAATAAGTAGAAACCCTGCTTTCCGGAATCTGTCTCTTTCCGTCTGCTACAATAGTATAAGTATCTGTTTTTCCTGCACCAATATTCGCCTGAAAAAGTAATTCTTCCCCCTTTCCATCACCATCATAATCAATCCATTGAATGGGAATCCAGTTTCCTTTTGCATCTTTTATTCGAAGGTCTTTTTCAGTATGCTTACTTAAAAATGATTTCAATAAAGTATTGGGAACGGTTACCACTTCATTTCTGGCAAAACCCGAAGGATTTGTAACCTGAACAATACTTTGAGCGGATAAAAATCCGAAAGCAATGCAACCGATTGCACAATTTAAGCCCCGAAAGGCAGCTTTTGATATCAACATAAATTTAATCAATTAGTTAATTGACCAAAAATATAAATAATTTGCTAATATTTCACTGAAGTTCGCTTAAATTTTAAAGATTAAATCCATAAGAATCCCTCTACTTCACAAAGTATTTTCAAATCTGCTGATTTCAAGTAAAACTTAAAAATATCCGCTACTTTTTATTCATCATTCAATTTTTATCAAATTAAATTGTACATTTGTTTTTCTATTATGCAAAAATTTCTCAGAGTCTTTTTTGTTTTTTCCTTACTTCTGATATTTGTTTCAAATGTCAGCGGGGTAACTACATGTCTTGATCATGCCAGGCACGCCAAAAGTAAAATGATTTATAAAAAAGGTTCAAAAGAAGAGAAAATTCCTACCTTTTCCCAGGATGACGAATGTCAGTGTGCTCTTCATATGCATATGACTAATATTCTTCTCCCTGAACCTTTAAATCTGGATTTTGCTATCGACACTACTAATGACAACGAGATGCCACAGCCGAAAGCCATTTCATATCGTTGTCTCCTCGATTTTTTCAGCTCCAGAGCTCCCCCATCCACATTTTCTGCGGTAGCTTAATCTATGCTGCCCTGATATTTCGTTTACAGATTTTTTAGTCTGTATTGTAATTCCGTGGATACCTGTGTCTTCACACCAGTAAGGATATCCTTTTATTAATGGGCATTTTCGATGTCCGTACATCCCTATTCATGACTACCAGTAATTTTAATTATTCGGGAATAATTCATTGTATTTCCCCAAATTCTGTGAAACTTTTCAGTCTGAGTTTCATCACCGCATCGTCATTTCTGTATGCTCAGTCCCGTTCTGAAGATTCTTTATCTACAGTGGTTCAAACCGTTGAGGTTATCGGAAGAAAGTCTAAAGATTATACGTCCGACTACTCTTTTGCAGCCACCAAGATAGCTATGAAAAATAAAGATCTGCCTTTAACGCTTAATACCATTACCAAAGAGCTCATCACCGATCGCCAGGCTTTCCAGCTCGGAGATGTGATGAAAAATGTGAATGGTGTATCTCCTTCCAGCTATTATAACCAATACAACATCCGTGGGATCAGCCAGAATGAAGAAGGACAGATTATCAACGGAATGCGCACCAGGCAATATTATTTTTTACAACCTATGACTTCCAATATAGAACGTGTAGAAGTTTTCAAAGGTCCGGCAAGCATTACCATGTCCAGCGTAGATCCTGGAGGAACGATCAATATGGTTACTAAAAAACCATTGTCAAATCCCCGTCACGAAATCAGTTTGTCAGGTGGAAGCTTTGAAACTTACCGTGTCACCACAGATCTTACAGGCCCTTTAAATAAGAGCAAAACTTTATTATACCGTTTTAACGGAGCGTATCAGAATGCTCATTCATTCAGGGATCATGTTAAAAACAGTGGTATTCTGATTTCACCTTCTATCACTTTTGTTCCGAATGAAAAAACATCCGTGAATGTGGAAATGATTTTCAATGATCTTTATGGAAACCTGGACAGAGGACAGCCAATTTTCGGAGCAGTGGCAGGAAAAACAGATTTATACAGCACTCCAAGAAGTCTGAATTTAGGAGCTCCGGATGATTTTTTTAAAACCAGAGAACTCATAATAATGGGAACAGTTGCCCATCATTTTAACCAATCCATCAGTTTTAATGCTTCCTATATGAAGCAATATTGGAGAGAAAACCTGCAGGAGCACAGAACAACCAATTCTTTTGTCCCTGATATGGATAACAAACCGGTTTCCAGCCTTGCCATGATGCAGTTTGTACAGAGAAAACAAAACTGGGCTACAGATAACATTAATGCATATTTTAATTTTAAATTCAAAACAGGATCTGTACAACATCAGGCTTTGATAGGCTATGACAGTCAGATCTGGGAAAAACGCAAAGGCGGACAACAGAATGCGGCAAGAGGTTTTCTTTTGAAGAACGGTTCTGTAGCTTCTTCTTACAATCCAGCAAAAGCTTCGGAGTACCAGACCATTAATTATAATGGAACAATCATTCCAACACCTAATGTCACACCATTTGATCTGAATCCGGGAGCTGTAAATTATCAGGGTACTGATTTTAATACCCTTAATGTGATTACCCCTTTACCTTCTGCTCTTACTACGACTCATGCAGCTTATATCCAGCATCTTTTTACCTGGAAAAAGTTTAAAATATTATCAGGAATCCGTCAGGAATGGTTTCAGGATATTACCCACTTCAAAGAAACCAATGAGACCTCTTTTAACAATAATAAACTGTTGTACAGATTCGGTATTACTTATAGTGTAACGGATCATATTAATATATATGGAACGTATCTTACAGGCTATCAGCCTCAATCCAATACCGTAACACTGATGCCCAATACCTCCAGTCTTACAGGATCTGCAGCAAGATTCAAACCTTTGACTTCTGATCTCAAAGAATTGGGAATCAAAGCACAGTTTTTTGGAAGAATTTCACTGAATCTTGCGGTCTATGAAATCAACCAGAGAAATATTTTAATCAATGCCAATAATCCTTCAGAACCTGATGAACTTGTACAGCGTGGTGCTGACAGAAGCCGTGGATTTGAAGCTGAGTTTTCTGGACATATTCTTCCTCAGTGGCATATTTACGGAGGCTACAGCTATATTGATGCTAAAATACTGGATGACACCAACCGTGATCTTGTGGGGAAAAGAAAGGAAAATACTGCTAAGAATTCGGTGAATATCTGGACACGCTACAATTTTTCAACTATTGAATTCCTAAAAGACTTTGGAATTGGGGCCGGAATGCTTTATCAGAGTTCTAAAGTTCCGTGGTTCACAAGGAGCTTCGAGCTTCCCGCCTATACGACAATAGATGCTGCTTTATATTATACTCCGGCAAAAACTGTTCAGCTCTCTTTTAATCTGAATAACATTACCAACAAAGTGTACTGGATCGGGGCTCAGAACTACTTAAGGCTGTTTCCGGGAACTCCAAGAAATTATTTACTAACTGCTACTTATAAATTTTAAACTATGGCTATTTCAAACTTACAACTGATGGTGAGAAAAACCTGGCAGGATTTGTTTAAAGGAAAACAAAATCTGCTCACCACGATTGCCGTACTCCTTTTTTGTATGCTGAGTATTGGCATAGGATATACAAAATACACGGATTCTTTTTCGAAAATAAAAGAATACCGGAAAGAAGTCCGTGAAAGCTGGGAACATCGACCTGATAAGCATCCGCACCGTATGGCTCATTATGGCTATCTGGTTTTCAGAATCGGGCATCCTTTGAATATTTTTGACAACGGACTGGATGATTATTTAGGAAATGTCATATTTCTGGAAGCCCATAAACAGAATACCGCCAATCTTTCGGAAGCAGGAAGTTCCGGAACTTTAGTCCGATTTGGGGCATTTAGCAGTGCTTTTATTTTGCAGAGTATTGTTCCATTGATTATTCTTTTTCTGGGATTTGGATTAATTGTTCAGGAACGGGAAAATGCCACTTTGAAGATCATCAGTGTGCAGGGAACTTCCGGAAGGGATATTATCTGGGGTAAAATCCTGGGACTCTGGCTGTTTTCTTTATGTTTCCTCATTCCGGTCATTCCTATTGTTTTCATGGCTGCATTCATGTCAGAGACTACCAATACAGCGGATATTGTATTACGCTTATCATTTCTGTTACCTGCTTATATGATCTATTACTTTTTTATCTGCACGTTGACCGTAGTGGTTTCTGCGAATAGTAAAAGTACCTCATCTGCGTTGATCAGCCTTATTGGTTTCTGGCTTCTTTTCATCATTGTTTTGCCTAAAGGGATTCAGTTTGCAGCACAGAATTTATATCCTGCACCTTCCAGAATTGCTTTTGAAACCACTCTGGAAAAAGATATTTTAAAATCGGGGGACAGCCATAATCCTGATGATCCGCATTTCAAAAAAATTAAAGATTCTTTACTGGCAAAATATAAAGTAAAAACCACCAATGAGCTTCCTTTTAACTACGGCGGATTCGTCATGAAGGAAGGAGAAAAAATAAGTTCACAGATTTACATCAGACATCAAAAGGAACTACAGACCATTTACAACAAGCAGCAAAGTCTGACGGATTTTTCAGGACTGATTAATCCTGCCATTGCAATCAAAAATTTTTCCATGATTGCAACAGGTACGGATTTCTTCTCTTATAACCAGTTTCAAAAACAGGCAGAAGAATATCGTTATCAGATGGCTCAGCATCTAAATGATTTGCAGATTGAGAAGATCAGCAATATTAAACCTGAAAACGGCGGGCCGCCTGCTGTTATCGACAAACACAACTGGGAAAAGTTTCCGGATTTTCAATACCGGTATACTCCTGTTCTGGAAAGTCTGAAGAAACAACCCATACCTGCAGCTGCATTAGTTCTATGGATGGCTATCTGCGTTATTGCGATTGAAATAAGTGGAAGAAAATTAAAATTAATCTAAATGAATCGTTATTTATATACCCAATTTTACCGTAACAAAGCCTATATCATTGCACTGCTGTTTTTATTGATAGCCGGACTGATGGCTATTTATACAGGGAAAAAATTTTTAGACAGGAATGAAGATATTATCTCCAAAAGTGGAGCTTTCCAAAAAGAAAGTATAGAAAGGAATACAAAATTTCACAAAGATGATCTGGGACTGGTTCTTTATTATATTAAATTCAATCTGGTGAATGAAACACCCAAACTGGCTGCTTTAAATATCGGAATGCGTGATTTAAATCCTTCTATTCAGGGAGTAACCATCCGAAATCTGGAGGAACAGCGATATAATGCTGATTTTTATAATCCCGCTAATGCAGCAGTTGGAAATTTTGACTTTAGTTTTGTTATTGTTTTCCTTTTTCCACTGGTGATTGTGGCATTCTGTTATAATCTGATTTCAGAGGAGGAAGAAAGAGGAACATGGAAACTGCTTTCGGTGCAGAGCGGTAATTTACAAAAGCTTCTGGATCATAAAATGCTCATACGCCTTTTGGCTGTGACGGCTGTTTATCTTGCTCTCATCATTACTGCTTCGGTCTGGATAAAAATACCTTTAGACTCTTCCTATATTGCTTTTATGATCAGCGGTTGGTTGTATATTCTGTTCTGGTTTGCCCTGTGCAGATGGATTATTTCTTTCCGTAAATCATCAGCTCAGAACGCATTAATCCTTTTGATTGTATGGGTGGGAATCAATTTTATTATCCCGATGAGCAGCAATATTCTGATACAGAAACTCTATCCGGTTCATGAATCCCTTAAAGCAGTCATGGAACAGAGAGAAGGTTATCACAACAAATGGGATGAGGCCAAACGTCCCACTATGGAAAAGTTTTACAAAGCCTACCCACAATACAGCAATTTCACTGTAGAAGAAAATGATGCATTCACATGGATCTGGTATTATGCCATGCAGCATATGGGAGATCTTGAATCGGCAAAATCTTCAGAACAGTATACGGAAAAAATGAAGAAACGCAATGAAGCAGCAACCTATTTAGGCTATTTCCTTCCCAATTTACATACTCAGCTTGTAGAAAGTCATCTGGCAAAATCTGATCTGCAGAATCATTTGCAGTATGCTTCATCCCTCAAGAAATTTCATGAGAAAAAACGATTGTTCTTCTATCCTCTTATTTTTTCCGGAAAGAATGCTGAATCTATTAACTGGGCACAGCAAACGATAGAGGTTTTCAAACTCTCTTCCTCTATTAAATGGGTACAGATACTTCTTCCCTACCTCATCTTCATTGCTTTATTCATCATCCTTTCACAATACAAATACAGAAAACTATGTTAAAAACGATCAACTTACATAAAAAATACAACGATTTCACGGCCCTTCATTCTCTGAATCTGGAAGTAAAGAAAGGAGAAATTTTTGCGCTACTAGGGCAAAACGGAGCAGGAAAAAGTACAACCATCAATATTATTCTGGGGCTTATTAAAGCGACTTCCGGAGATGCTTTCATTAATGATATTTCGGTAAAAGAAGAACCACAAAAGATTAAGAAACACCTTGCCTACATTCCTGAAACAGTGCTTTTATATCCTAACCTTACCGGAATAGAGAATCTTGATTTTTTCTCTAAGATTGCAGGTTTTGATTATCAGAAGGATGAACTGGCTGCCTTACTCAAACACACAGGATTGCAGGAAATTGCACATCATAAAGCATTGGGAGGATATTCTAAAGGAATGCGACAAAAAGTAGGCATTGCCATAGCTCTTGCCAAAGATGCAAAAGTGCTTCTTCTGGATGAGCCTACCAGCGGACTGGATCCAATAGCTACAGCAGAATTTACAGAAATTGTACGTCAGCTGGGTAAAGAAGGAAGAACTGTTTTAATGGCAACACATGACATCTTCAATGCAGTAAGTGTTGCCACAAACATTGGCATTATGAAACAGGGAGAGTTGGTACAGAATTTACCTTCCAAAGCATTTACAGCACAGGAATTACAGGAGCTGTATCTGCAAACAATCTGATGATTCCGTTACTTCAGTAAGTAACTTTTCATATTAAATATCAATTGGTTGATGCCCGGTGACGTTTTCGTTGCCGGGCATTTTTCATATCACATTATTTATGTTAATGCTTTCTTGTATTCTGATAAAGCTCTTTCGCGGGCAAAGGTATGCTCTACGATGGGAGAAGGATATGCAAGTGTATTCCATTCCGGAAGCCATTTTTTGATGTACAGTAAATCTTTATCAAATTTTTCTGTCTGAGCCGTTGGATTAAAAACTCTGAAATAAGGAGCCGCATCACAGCCGCTTCCTGCCGCCCACTGCCAGTTTCCATTGTTTGCGGAAAGATCGTAATCGTTGAGTTTTAAAGCAAAGTAAGCTTCACCCCAACGCCAGTCGATCAGTAAGTGTTTACATAAGAAACTTGCA
Source organism: Chryseobacterium sp. KCF3-3 (assembly GCF_045865955.1). Taxonomy (NCBI): domain Bacteria; kingdom Pseudomonadati; phylum Bacteroidota; class Flavobacteriia; order Flavobacteriales; family Weeksellaceae; genus Chryseobacterium; species Chryseobacterium sp. KCF3-3. The sequence continues at coordinate 4,328,202 of NZ_AP035792.1, read as the reverse complement.
ACAATCATTCTTACGCGATTATGCATAAAACCCGTCTGATTCAATTCTCTCATTCCGGCATCTACGATCGGATACCCTGTAGTTCCTTCGCACCAGTGTTTAAACTCATCTTCGTTATTCCGCCAATGGATATTGTCATACTGTTTTTTGAATGACTGATGAACCACCTGAGGGAAATGATATAAAATCTGCATAAAAAACTCACGCCAGATCAGCTCCGAAAGCCACACCGCATTATGTTTCAGCGCAAAATCAACACACTTCCGGATGCTGATGGTTCCGAAACGTAAAGCAATGCCGAGTTGTGTAGTATGCTGTAATGCCGGATAATCACGAAACTGATCATAATTATCTATAATAGAAGCTTCCAAAACAGGTTTTTTAAAATCAAAATCCGTTTTTTTGAAACCGATTTCCTTTAAAGTCAGAATCTCAGAATATTGCTGTGGAAAAAGGTTTTTAAAATTTAATTTAACAGATTGATAATGTTCAGGTGTTAACGCTTCCCGCCATTTCTTGGCAAAAGGGGTGTAAACGGTATAAGGAGACCCGTCTTTTTTAATTATCTGGTCTTTATCAAAAATCACCTGATCTTTATAGGCTTTAAAAGGAATATTCTTTTCCTTAAAAAAATAATAGACCTCCTTGTCCCTCTCAATCGCCTGAGGTTCATAATCCCGGTTACAGAAAACCCCTTCAATAGTATATTCTTCAGATAGTTTTTGGAATATTTCTATAGGTTTCCCATAATAGGTATTGACTTTTGAGTGGTATTCTTTTAATGAAATATTGATATCCGTCAAGGCCTGATGAATATAATCTACTCTGCGGTCCTCTTTATCTTCAAGCTTCCCAAGAATATCGGTATCAAATATAAAAATGGGTAGTACCTGAGCATCAGACTGGAGTGCATGATGAAGCCCGATATTATCCTCCAACCTCAAATCACGTCTGAACCAGAAAAGGGTGATTGTATTTTTCATATTCAAAGATAATTTGTTTATCTTATTGTACACAAAAATAACTGCATTATCACGATCAGTTTCAAAGACATTGTAAAGTTATATGAAGTAATAAAATAATTTAAATGGCTAATCTATACCTCAGTCAATTTCAAGAGCTATTCTTATGACAAGTTCTTCATTTTCAAACCCAATTCCTTCGTACTCAAAATCAAATTTCATGGATGCCTCAACCATCAACATTCCATCTTCAGCGTTTAGAAAACTCAATCTGATGAGATCTACAGGATTATGACTACTTCTTACATAGACAGAGCCATCTGCATACCCTTCTTCCGGATTTACAGGAAACACAACAGATTTTCCGATATAGGCCGATAGTGGTTCCGGCAGTGGAACAAAATCAAGTTCTATAGCGGTGTCCACAATGCTGTTATCAAGAACAAATTTAGAGACAGGAATGGAAATTTTATACAAAGATTCTTCCTGAAGGCGGATTGTTCCGGTTTGGAATTCAAGTTTTTGCACAGAAAATTCATGGGTTAAATCCCTATAATCCTCTATATTACCTACATCATTTCTTTCTTTTGAATAAAATTGCTCTACTTCAATATAGCTTTCCCCTTTTTCAAACTTATTAATAATTTCCTCTGCCCAGGGCGTGGTAGGTTGACCACCATATTTCCATAATATATACATCATTCTATAGTCATCCGCATAAGAACTCCATTCCATAGCAGGCTTATCCTGTTCTAAAAGAGTGTTAGGATCAAAGCCCTGTTGCAAAACAATTTCTGCTTCTTCATAATTCTGAAATAAGAGTAAGCGTGAAAATTCTTCTGTATTCATGATTGCAGCTGATTATTTTTTGATTTTCATTCTAGGGAATGATTTAAAACGTTTACTCACTGATGTTAAATGGTATCCATTTTTCGTTTATTTGCTTTCTTTCTGCTCCGGCATTCAATGGCATTTCATACAAATCATTAATGGTAGCATCCAATGTAACCGCCTGTAGTAAGGAAATAACTTTGATATCATCTTCGGTATGATGATCTTCACCGCATAGAAACTGCCAATATCCGTCAGAATCATGGGTTACATATAAGATAGGTTTGGATTTATCAAAAACGTGATTACAAACAAAACATGCTGTATTTTTAGTGTCTTTGAATTTAAATTCGACTTCTTTAGAACTGTTTTTATTTTGTCCCGATAGACTGGCTATGCCTAAGGGAAGTAGAATTGTGGTTAATAGTTTTTTCATTGTTTTTAATTGAAACCACAAGTATAAGTAAATATAGTAATTTAACTATGGGGGAAAAGCACATATTTGATCTTAATCTATTTCTACAAATAAGTTAATTCTTCAAATATTTCTAATAATTTCCCGACATTTGCACCAATTTTTAAATGAATAGAACTCAGCAATGGAAGAATTTGAAGTACCGGTAACGTATAAGGGTAAAGAACTGCTTTTCAACGGAAAGCTGGCCACATTCTCTTATGGATATAAACTGTATGTAGACGTAGATGGAACAGAAGTTGTTATTGAACGTGATGATCACGGTGATTTACGGGCTCTCCTTCCGGATGCTGCTTCGGAAAAAAATATAGACAAAGGACTTATTGAAGCCATTATAGAAGTATTTAAAGAGCTTCAGGTTTTATAATTGGCTCTGAATAAAAAGTCGTCTCAAAAGTTAAACAATTTGGTTTCTGTCATTCTGACGAAGGAAGAATCTCATTAATAACCAAGCACATGAGATTTTTCATTACATTTTTGAACTACGTTCGCAGATTTTCAGTCTGTTCAGAATGACATCTTGAAGACAATCTCTTTATTCAAAAACTACATAATTTACCTTATCTACACCTGTATTTCCGGTTTTTTCATGATAAGCATACAGAACAAGTTCATAATTTCCCGGAGAATTGATTGTGTGATTTCCTTCAAACAGATTGGTTGAAACTAAAGACATATCAATATTCTTTACCCATTTTCCGTCTTTCTTCAGAATTCCTTTCACTTCTATTTCATCGGAATTCCATACGCCTCCTTTATCAATGACACATCCGCACATCATCACAATATTTGCCTGAAACAGGAAAGGTTTATCTTTAATACTTTTCAGGGCAATATACTGATGGGTTCTTGGCTTCAGAATATCAATAATATACCCAGGAATTTCAAGGATAATTCCTTCCCCCAGAATATGTTTTCCGGGAATCAGCCATAGCTCTGTACTTACCACCGCCTGCGCCTGCTTACTGTTCAAAGGAGAAACCACTTCTATATTCACAAATGTAGGTTCATCAATATCTATGGCAGCCATAAAACCTCCTGTCTGTTCGTCTGCAATGGAGTTTCCTCTGATTTTAGGCGTTTTCATAATCAGATCTGTATTTCCGGTGCTTCCGGTAGTATTTCCTTCTGCCAGAATCCTTTGATTAAGCTTGTTTCTGATGATAATATGAGCTCCACCCAATGAAGTTCCGATAAACTTCGCATCTCTTGCTTTGGCTCTGATCATGATTTTCGTTTCCGTTGCCGAAATCAGATTCGTGGAAAAAAGAAATGCTGTAATGAGAATTAATGCTTTCATGATTGAATTGATTTTAAATATTCCTGTTTAAACCTGTGATGAAAAGATTCATTTTTTAATTCCTGATCAATATGATCCAGATAAGTGAAAATCGACAGATCTTCTGATAATACCTTCAGAATTGCTTTTTCACAACTATCCCAGATCTGCTCGAGCTGAGGAAGCATTTCAATAGCTTTGGGAGATAATGAAATGATCTGCTTTCGCTTATCCACATTATCTTTTTTGATGATGAGATAACCGCTTTCGTTCATTTTTTTAACGATAACCACAACTGAAGGATGGGAATATCCCAAAGGCTCAGCAATATCAGTAATTGAAATTTCACCCTTTTTTTGCAGCAGCATAAAAACCAGATACCAATTGGGTTCCACATCAATTCCAAATTCTTTATAAAATTTCCGCACATCATGAGACATCCGGTCACTGATTCTCTTCAATCTGCTATCCAATGCTTTATACCCTAGTTCTTTAATAAAGTCAAAATCCATCTGGAAATATATTTGCTGTAAATATATAAAAATATAAAGTCAACTATATAGTTAACTTTATATTTTTGAATTTTAATTTAAACCTTTAAAAAACTTTACTCCAAAATTTATTTATTTGAAACTTTTCCTGTATTCTCCGGGAGTTACTCCTCTGTATTTCTTGAACAGCTTGGAAAGATGGCTTTCATCACTGAACTGGAGCTCATAAGCAATCTCACTTAACCTGACACTGCTGTATTTTAGATAGGTTTCAACCAGTTTCAGCCTATAATCCAGCAAATAATCCTGATAAGAAATTCCTGTCTGCTGTTTAAAATATTCTCCGAAATAATTTCCGGAAATTCCAAAATGATCGGCAATAGTCTGAATTCCGGTCTTCTCACGGTCTTTTATATGTTGTTGAATATAAGCTATGATCTTCATGATAGAAAAAGCTTTCCGGTTTTCCTGCAAGTCTGAAGTTTCACTCTGAATGATATTCCGGGCAATCAGGTTCAGAAGGATCGACATGCAATTTCTGATAATTAGATAATCTTCCGCCTTATTTTTGAATTCATTAGCAATTTGCAGAATAAGGGTTTCTGCAAATTGTTCATCATTGTTATTTCTGAAAACGCACCCTGCTCTTGCATGATAATTATGACTGATATATTGTAACTTATACAAATTCTCACAACTTTCAATACGGTCTGCTTCCAGACGGATTTTATCAATAAATTCCACCGGACATTGAATATTGATAAGCTGAGCAGACTCACTTTCAAAGCGATAAACCTCATGTTGTGGAATAATGAAAAGCTTACCTTGAGAAAAATTAATGTTTCGCCCATCATAAGTAAGCATTCCTTTTCCTTTGACAATATAAACAAATGAGAGAAAAGCTTTTGTTTTAAAAATGATCTCTTCTTTCAGTTCTAATTCTCTTACATCAATCTCTTCAAGAGGCAATCCTTTCATGATACACTGTATTTTCCTCCAAAAGTACAATTTTAACAGAACACAAAGCGGGTAATTTTGCTTAAAAAAATATGACCGTACATCCGAAACGGTGGCAGGCACTCAACTTTCTGATTGCAGGTGCTTTTCTTTCACCACTGGATTATTTTATTGTCAATATGGCTCTGCCTTCTATTAAAAAAGCATTGAATGCCAGTGATCATGAACTTCAGATGGTTATAGCCATTTATGGACTCACCTATGCGGCACTTGTTGTTTGTGGCGGGCGGCTGGGTGATATTTTCGGTCGCAAAAAGATATTTATAGCAGGATTGTACACTTTTCTGTTTTCCTCTATTGCCTGCGCTTTTTCTCCGGATGTTACCTGGTTGATTATTTTCAGATTGTTTCAGGGTATTGGTGCATCATTGCTTGCTCCACAGGTATTGGCTTCCATAAAAGACCTTTTCAACAGTCAGGAACAACCTAAAGCTGTCAGCCTTTTCAGCTCGGTATTTGGTCTTGCATCAGTGATCGGACAGTTATTTGGGGGAATTCTTTTAAGCATGCATTGGGGACGATTTTCATGGGAAATGGTGTTTCTTGTTAATGTACCGATTACGGTAATTTGTATTCTGGGAATTCATTTTACCATGGACAATAAGGATAATAAAGCACAAACAGGTATTGATTTTATAGGAGCTTTGTTGTTAATTCTTGCTTTACTCATGCTCATCTGCCCTCTTATTTTCGGACAGAAATTTGGATGGGCTTGGTGGATTTTCGGAATTCTTATTACCGGAATTGTAGTATTAATTTCATTTTTACAATATGAAACGAAACAGCTTCAAAAAAATCGCCCGATTCTTATAGATCCGGCTTTGCTGCAACAGAAACCTTTTGCTTTAAGTCTTCTGATTATTTTCTTTTACAATTTCACTGCGGGTTTATTCATTTGCTATCCTTATTATCTTCAGCAATTTCTTCATCAAAATTCAATGGAGACAGGTTTGGCTATTGTTCCTTATGGGCTTGCTTTTTTCATAGCACCTTTGGTTACTTCCAGAGTACAAATGAAAGCATACAAAATGATCTACCTGGGATTAAGCTTATTGATGACAGGCTTTCTAATGAGTGCGGTTACTTTTTATTTTGAGCAAAAACCCTCTTTTCAGACATTTCTGACATTGTTTATTGCCGGATTTGGACATGGTACAATTATGCCGGTCATGATGCGGACAGCTATTTCTTTGGTTTCTAAGGATAAAGCTGGACAGGCTTCAGGATTGGTAAGTATTGGTATTCAGATTGGGAGTGTAACGGGAGGAGCTATTATTGGTACATTATTTTTTAATCTGATACCCGTTTTAGGATTCACGGAAGCATTTGCAACCGCTGTAGGAATGATAGGTATTTTTCAGGTGGCTGGGCTTTGGGCAGGAAACAGATTAAGGAAAATTATTAATTAAAGATCAGTTTAAATCAAAAAATATAATACATTTAACAATGAGCAATACAGAAAAGATCATCTGGGAAATAGAAGAATTTCACCGGAATATCGAAAAATGGTTTCAGGGGAAAACCGAAAATCAGGAAAGTCTTTATCAAGAGTTATTAGCCGGATTTTCACAAGATTTTAAAATGATTAATGGAAACGGAGATACTGTTACCCTATCGATGCTTGGAGAATGGCTTCCCACCGTATTTGGGAAATTTCCGGAGCGAAGCATTCAGGTGGAAAATATTGAAATTAATCATTCTGGCAATCATGGACTTGCGACCTATATTGAAACACAAGTCACTGGAGAAATCATAACTAAAAGAAAATCATCAGCGGTCTTTCTGCTCGATAAGGAAAAAGCGCTATGGCTTCATCTTATAGAAAACTGGATATAAACAATAACAGCCCTGATCATCTAATAATGTTCAGGGCTGTCAATTTTTTGAGAAAGCTATTTTCCTATTCAGACCACGGGGAATGTAAAATACAGTCGCAGAAGTTTTTTCTTTCAAAATTCGGGATCATGAAGGCGCAGACATCTGCTTTTATATTTCCAAAAGTAGTTTCTGTTTTATGCTCAAAACCACCGAAAAATGTAGGAATAATCTTCTTCTTGAAATCATTTCTCGGAAAAGCTCTGATAATTTCTTCCCGATGTTCTGCACTCAGGTTTTCATATCCTTCTCCCATCACATCCAATCCCACTCCTGAATACATTAAAGCAACTTCATTTTCTTTATGCTCTGCAATTCCAATGGTGGTATGAAGCGCAATAGTATCCCAAACGAGCTGAAGTTTATCCTGAGCTATCCCATGGCCTTTCAAAAAGTCTCTTGCCGCATTGGCTCCGTCTACCTCAAATCTCAGATCAGGGCTGCTGTAATGAGAAACAAGTCCAAGATCATGAAATACGGATGCTACATACAATAGTTCCGAGTCATGAGCTTTGTTTTCGCGCTTTGCATTTAATGATGAAAAAAGAAAAACACGCAGAGAGTGATTGTAGATAAACTCTGTGCCGTGTTCCAGGAGAAGTTCTGTGGCTTCGGCTGCAATTTTACTGTCCGGGATCATGATTCCCGCAACTTCTTTCATACGATGTACTGACATATCTTTATATAATTTTATCCAAAGATATCCTGATTACAAAGGTCTGAGAATAGCAATAAATACCGATGAGATGTCAAAATTTCAGTCGAAACTATATTCCGATATGAATAAACTTACTGCGATAATTTGCCGGAGATATTTCTGTATTTTTTTTAAAGAAGTGACTGAACTGTTCCGATGTACCGAAATGAAGCTGATAAGCAATCTCTTTTACAGAATGGGAACTGAACTGAAGAAGTCTTTTGGCTTCCGCGATAATCTGCCCGTTGATGATTTCTTTGGCACTTTTATCAGAACACCGCTTACACAATTCACTCAACCTTCTTGGCGTAATATTCAACAACTCCGAATAATCATTCACAGCATGAAGGCTGTGATACTGACTACTCAATAATTCCATAAACTTGCGGTAAATGATATAATCCTGGCTGTCAAAAGTTTCTTCTTTTACCATTTTTACATTCGCCAGCTTGATCATTATAATTTTCAGGTAGGCGGCCAGAACATCCATCTGGTTGGTATAAGATTCCGTTTTATACTCCGTTAGCAAGCTTTTAAATAAGCTTAAAAATTCATCTGTTTCGGTTTGATCCGGGATCAGTTTTTGATTGGCAGCAGCATTATTAAACAGAACAGCCTTGCAATTGCTGGCACTGGAAGGGACTCTTTCCCAGAAACAGTCTCCGAAGGAAATATGATAACCACAGACTTCAGAATCATTTTCAAATCTGCAGATCTGACCTTTTGAGAGTAAAAAAATTTCATGATCTGCAATATCAAAAGAATGCTCATCAATCGTCAGTACTCCTTTACCCTTTTCAATGATTACAATGTGATGATAATTAAGTCTCACAAAATCCACTAAATATGGCAGATCATATTCCAATCGTTTTACGGAAAAAGAATGGTCAATAACAGATTCTGGTACAATTCCTGAGACCGGTTTCATAAAAGGAAATTTTTAATAAAGATAAAAAGTATTTTGCAATGCAAGATTAGACAACGATCTTGTGTCATAACATGTCAAAAATCCCTTAAAAAGAAATTGATTATGATTTCCTGAAGACTTTCATCTGACCCGCCATAATCGCCAGTAAAATCCCAAAACAGGCAAAAAGACCATATGAATACCTGAGATCAAAACTTTCCGCAATATATCCGATAAGAGGCGGCCCCATCAGAAATCCTAAAAACGATATGCTGGAAACAAATGATAAAGCAATACTCGGAGCCACTGTACTCACCTTTCCTACTGTACTGTAAACGGAAGGCACACTCAGGGAACTTCCAAGGCCAATGATCATAAAAGCAATGATGCAGATCCACAGTTCCGGAAAGAAAACACTTAGGAAAAGACCACCGCTCATCAATAGGCCGCAACATTGCAGAACGATCTTTTTCCCATATTTTTCAATGATTTTATTCCCGACAAAACGACCTAAAGTCATCATTAAGATAAAACTTGTATATCCCAATATAACAAGGCTTTCAGGTGCTTTAACTATAGTTTGAAAATAAACCCCGCTCCAGTCGAACATCGCTCCTTCAATCGCCATACTCAGAAATCCTATAATTCCCAAACCAATCAATGTAGGATTCACTGCTTTAAAAATTGAACGGGTCTGCGGTTCTGCTTTATGAATAATATTGGTCAGATTTTTTGTACTGTAGAACCAAAGTATACCGACCAGAATGAAAATAATAACAAAATGATAAAAAGTTCCCACATGGAGATTAATCATTAACAAACCTATGACAGCTCCTGTAAGACCGGCAAAACACCAGGCACCGTGATATGAAGAAAGAAGGGTTCTTTTCGTGATAGATTCTATTTCAATCGCCTGTGTATTGATGGCAATATTGCACATGTTTCCGGAAACTCCAAAAAAGAAAAGTACCGCACCTAATGTCCAATAAGAAGGAGATAAACCAATCAATAAGAGAAAAAAGGGATACAGCATAAAGCATCTTTTAATAATCCCGCTGCTTCCGTAGATACTGATCAGTTTTCCAGCCAGAACCATCGTTGAAAGCTGTCCTATCGGCATAAGAAGCAAAAGTGTTCCCAGCTGTGCTTCATTAATGGAAAGAGCAGTTTTTATGATAGGAATCCGGCTCGCCCAGGAAGAAAAAACAAGCCCATGGGCAAAGAAAAGTAAAAAACAGGCTGTTGGCATTTTGGCATTAAAAGATTCTCTCTCGTTCATTATAACAGGGTGATAAAAATTCCTTTTGCAAATTTAGACACGCAACTCCATTAAAATCTAGTTCATTTTTGTCATTTTTATGTTCCATTTTAACCAATAATAGAAATTCAGACCTTATCATGGTAAAAAATCACTTTATTTTTTGAACACAGATATTCATTTTTTTTTAATTTCGATGTATAAAAATGAACCATGAAAGAAAAATGGATTGCCTATCCGACTATTTTGGAAGGAGAAACCGTTGAATTAATTCCTCTTGAAAAACAGCATTTTGAAGAATTATATGCTGCGGCTGCAGATAAAGAACTCTGGAAACTGGTTCCTACAGACTGTTCAGACAAAACCTTGTTTGATAAAAACTATGAATGTGCATTATCTGAAAGAGAAACCGGAAATCAATATCCTTTTGTAATCCGTCACAAAGAAACCGGAAAGCTGATTGGCTCCACACGCTTTTTTGAAATATATCCTGCAGACCGGAAACTGGAAATCGGATGGACCTGGATCATCAAAGAATTCTGGGGAACAGCCATCAACCTTGAATGCAAACTCCTTCTCCTAACCTTCTGTTTTGATATTCTGAAAACCAACAGAGTACAATTGAAAACAAAAGATGATAACTTCAGATCAAGAAAAGCCATCGAAAAAATCGGTGGTGTATTTGAAGGTATTTTACGTAAAGATAAAGTTCTCAGCGATGGCAGTACAAGAAATGCAGCTTATTACAGTATTTTGGATGATGAATGGGCCACTGCAAAATGTAAAATTGAAGCTTTGATCAAAGAAAAGCAAAATGCTGGCTAAAAAGCATACAATAAAAAACACCTGATATTTGAACCAGGTGTTTTTTATTTATTTAGTTGAAAGACTGTCTGTAACTCAACGGTGTTTTATCAGTTTTCTTTTTAAACAGCTTATTGAAGGACTGCGGATGTTCAAATCCAAGAGCATACGCTACTTCAGATACAGAAAAACCTGTGGTGGTAAGATATTCTTTCGCCTTTTCAATCAGTTTTTCATGAATATGCTGCTGGGCATTCAATCCCGTGAGATTCCGAAGCATGTCACTCAGATAATGAGGCGACAGATGGAGTGTAGAGGCCAGAAATTCTACTGTAGGAAGTCCTTTATTTAATGTTTCCTGCTGATTGAAATAGTTTTCCAGTACATCATCCATCTTGGTCAGCAAATCATTATTAACCGCCTTTCTGGTGATAAACTGTCTTTTATAAAAACGGTTGCTGTAATTGAGAAGAACATCAAGGTAAGACACAATAACGTCCTGGCTTACTTCATCAATAGCGGTATTCAGTTCATTTCCAATATTGTCAAGTAACCCTGTAATGGTTGTCTTTTCCTGATCAGACAAGTGCAGCGCTTCATTCGTATCATAAGAAAAGAAACCAAAGTTTCTGATATTCTTTGCCAAAGGATAACTTCTGATAAAATCAGGATGTACCAGCAAGGTGTATCCGCAATATTCAGCATTCTCATCAGTAGAAAGAACCTGTCCGGGTGCAGTGAACATCATTCCTCCCTCATTAAAATCATAATATCCCTGTCCATAGCCCATTTTTCCGTTGGTAGAATATTTATAAGAGATTTTATAAAAATTCAGGATAAAACTTCGCTTCAGCATATCCTTTTTGATACTCATTTTCGTGTTATCCACAAGGCTTACCAAAGGATGAAGCGGTTTAGGGAGCTGCAGCATGCTGTGCAGTTCTGATATGGATGAAATTTTCAAAGGAGCATTATCTTTCTTTTCCATGATATAAAATTATAAATTATTTGGTGGAAAAGGCAGCATAAAGAAGATTTACTTTATACTACCTTTAAAAAAATCCGGATTAAAGGAACTGTTTTCCTAACTGGTCTCTGAATACTTCATCACCCAATTCTAGACGCTGAGCATACAAAGCTTTGGCATCTTCTCCGGCTACATATCTCAGATTTCTTTTGCCATCAGTAGCTGCTTCATATACTACTTCTGCAATTTGTTCAGGAGTAGAAGCCACTTCCATCATTCCTCCCATTTTGGAAAATAATGATCCTATCATTTCTTCGTAGGCAGGACTTGATGCAGAATCTAAAGAACGGCTTACAAAATCAGTCTTAATTCCTCCGGGAGAAACGGTTTTAATATCAATACCAAACTGATTCAGCTCAAAAGCCATACTTTCACTCCACCCTTCCAACGCCCATTTTGTAGCATGGTAAATAGAATTTAAAGGGAAAGCGATCAAACCGCCAATGGAAGTGGTAGAAATAAACATTCCGTTGTTTTTCGCTCTGAAATATGGGATGAAGGCCTGCGTTACACGGATAACTCCTAATAAATTGGTGTTTAACTGTCTTGCGATCTGATCATCTTTTAACGCTTCCAATGGTCCCATAAGACCATACCCTGCATTATTAAAAACCACATCTACATCAGTGAGTTCCAGGGTTTGTTTTACGGTAGACTGTATTTGGTCAAAATTGGTTACATCAAGAGGAAGTACCGTTACGTTTTCCAAAGCGGCAAGATCAGCCGCTGCTTCAGGATTTCTCATCGTTGCGATTACTTTCCATCCTTTGTTTTGAAATAATTGGGCAGTTGCTTTTCCTAATCCTGTAGAAGCACCTGTTATAAAAATTGTTTTCATTTTTCTTGGTTTAAAATTACAGGACAAAGTTCAGCATTAGAAGAAACGCAGGAGTTGCCAAAATGGGGTAAGCTGTAGCCAAAACGGATTCTTCAATACATTTGTTTTTTGTAAGTTTGTCCCCATCTATTTTTATGGCAGAATATATTCTTGACAACATCAATATCAGTACACTTTCCGTATATGACCTGCTGAAACATACCTCAGACAGCGCATTTATCGGGATCAGGGATTTTCGTGAAATCTATCCCGTGGCTATTGAAAATAATACAGGAATATTTACAAAACAGTCTTCTTCATTCCAGGATTTTCCAGTGATTACCATCAGTAAAATAGGCAGCTCCTTGCTTTGTTCCTGTACCTGTGACCAAGAGAAAAACCAGCTTTGTGCTCATCAGGCAGAGATTATTCACTGCATTATTGAAGATAAAAATTACCGATTGTTTTTTGATGAAACGCTACGCAAAAAAATATTTCTCCCTAAAGCCAGAGGATATGGTCTGGAAAACGAGCCGGATCTGGATCAGTATTTTGAGCTTGAATACAAAGATGGCCAAATTGAAATATTGCCCAAAATCAAGGAAATGCTTCCTGTAGATGATGTAATGCTGACAAGAGATCTACTTCCTCAGCATCTTTCTAAACTGGATGAACTGGCAATACTGGAAACCGGGAAAAAGCAAATATTGGTTATCGGGAAACACCGTTATTACAATCATATGACCTTCTCTCTGATGGAGGCAGAAATAACGCAGACAGGAAAAATCAAAAATCCTGTCACTCCCATAGATTCCATGCAGCTGATATGGAAAGCAGAGAAACCGGCAGATATAAAATTTTATACTGCTATCACTTCTTTTCAGAATAATTATAATGAAGATTACAATCCGTCAGAACTGGAAGCTTTAAAGCTCATTGTACAGAATCCTCTGGAGCTTGAAGTCTATTATCATGACCGGGAAATCGCAGAAACCGTTTCCTCAAAGTCACTTTCTCTTATTGAATTAAATACTTTAGATGCGGAGATTCAATTATCTGTATTTAAGAAAGATCCATTTTTTGAAATAACCGGAGAATTGCTATTTAATGATTTTGCTCTCCCATTTAAAAATGTTGTTCTCAGAAATGAATATTTCGTCTGTAACCGTAACGTTTTCAGCTTTGTATACGATCCGGACATGCTTAAAATCATCAGGTTCTTTAAGGCTAATAATGAAATTTTACTGGTTCATTCTTCGAAATATGAAGCTTTTATGCAGAATATCCTCTCCTCTATAGAAGAACGTATTCATATTAATTACAGCTACATACAGCCTGCAACAGAAGTACAACTTGAAGATAAAAATTATCAGACTGAAAAAGTCATTTATCTCCGTCAGCAGGAAAATTATATAGGAATTACTCCCGTTATGAAATACGGTGATGTAGAAGTTCCGGTGTATTCCAGAAAGCAGATTTTTGATACTGACCAGAATGGAAATCCGTTTAAAATAGAAAGAAATGAATCAGCTGAAGCCCGCTTTACTTCATTGGTGATGCAGCAGCATCCTGATTTTGAAGAACAGATGGACGGCTATCAGTATTTTTATCTTCACAGGGATAAGTTCCTGGATAACAACTGGTTTCTTGAAGCATTTGAGGCCTGGAGAAATGAAGGAATCATCATACTTGGTTTTAATGAATTAAAAAACAACAAATTAAATCCTCACCGTGCTAAAATCAATATTCAGATCACCAGCGGACTGGATTGGTTTAATGCTCAATTAAAAGTAGGATTCGGACCTAAAGAAGCTTCTTTAAAACAACTTCACCGCGCCATCCGGAACAAGAGTAAATTTGTTCAGCTGGATGATGGCAGCATGGGAATTCTCCCTGAAGAATGGATGGAAAAAATATCCGCTTATTTCCAGGCAGGAGAAATTGATGAAGAACTTTTAAAAATTCCTAAAATCAATTTCACAGAGGTTACCTCACTGTTTGAAAAAGAAGTCCTGAGCCAGGAGATCCAGGAAGAACTTACCTCTTATTCTACGAAGTTTTCAAAAGTAAAAGACATTCCGGAAACAGCTATTCCTGCTGAACTGAATGCTGAATTGAGAGATTACCAGCATGACGGACTGAACTGGCTTAATTTTCTTGACAGCTTCAACTTCGGAGGATGTCTGGCGGACGATATGGGATTGGGAAAAACGATCCAGATCATTGCTTTTATTCTTTCACAGAGGGAAAAACGAGGTCACACCACCAATCTGATTGTAGTTCCTACTTCCCTGCTTTTCAACTGGCAGGAAGAGATAAGCAGATTTGCACCTTCTATAAAAGTTCTGCTTCATTATGGTGCAGACCGACCGAAAACAACGGCTCATATGTCTGATTATGAAGTAGTCCTTACTACGTATGGGATGCTGCTTTCGGACATTAAGTTTTTGAAAAATTTTAATTTCAATTATGTATTTCTGGATGAATCACAGGTGATTAAAAATCCTAATTCTGAAAGATATAAAGCCGCAAGACTTCTTCAATCAAGAAACAGGATTGTACTGACGGGAACTCCTGTTGAAAACAGCACATTTGACCTTTACAGCCAGCTTTCTTTTGCCTGCCCAGGATTGTTGGGAAGCAAACAGTATTTTAAAGATATTTATGCTATTCCAATTGATAAATTTGAGTACAGCAAACGTGCCATAGAGCTTCAGCAAAAGATAAAGCCATTTATCCTCAGAAGAACGAAGAAACAGGTTGCCAAGGAACTTCCGGAGAAAACAGAAACAGTCATCTACTGTGAAATGAATACGGAACAACGCAAGATCTACAATGCTTATGAAAAAGAACTTCGTGAGTTTATTGCAGCCAATGATGACGATGATCTGAACAAGAACAGTATGCATGTTCTCACAGGCCTTACGAGGCTCAGACAGATATGTAATTCCCCTGTTCTGATGAAAGAGGGATATTCCGGTGAAAATGCTGTTAAAATCGAAATTCTGATGGAGCAAATCCTTGGAAAGTCAAAAGATCATAAAATCCTTGTTTTCTCACAGTTTGTAGGCATGCTTGATTTGATCAAAGTTGAGTTGGAACGTCATAACATTCAGTTTGAATATTTAACGGGTCAAACGAAAGACAGAGGGGAAAAAGTCGCTCATTTTCAGAACAATGAAGATATCCGTGTATTTTTGATTAGCTTAAAGGCTGGAGGTGTTGGCCTCAATCTTACGAAGGCAGATTATATTTACCTTGTAGACCCGTGGTGGAATCCCGCCGCTGAAAACCAGGCTATTGACCGTAGTTACCGTATAGGACAGACCAAAAATGTAATTGCAGTACGGATGATCTGCTCCAATACTGTGGAAGAAAAAATTCTTACGCTTCAGAAAAAGAAAAAACAGTTGGCCCAGAATCTGTTGACCACAGACGGAAAGAAGCTTCAGGGACTTTCTAAGCAGGATTTGATGGATTTGCTGGGATCTGGTTCGTAAAAGATATTGTTCCTATTTCCGAACATTATATTCTACAACTTCATCTCATACATTTTAGCATCCAGCTCTTTCCAATTGAAAATATGTTTAGATAATTCTGCCCAAAATTCTTTTGAATGGCTTTTTACTTTGGTATGAACAAGCTCATGAACTACCAAATATTCTATTAATGAAAATGGAAGTTTAACTGCATGAAAATTTATTATTATGGTATTCGACGGTGTACAGCTTCCCCATCGTTTTTCAAGCTTCATAAACTTGACATTTTTGTATTGTAACCCTATCGTTCTGGATTTCTTTCTTAAAATAGGTTCTATTTTTTCCTGTGCTTTTAATCTGTAGTAGTTTTCAACTGCCTGGCGTAAATTTTCTTGAGTATTCAAGTGATCCGGCAATGTAATCTTGAATTTAGATTCTGTAAAATCAATTCTAATCTGATGGCTTTCATTTTCAATAATGATCTCAACATAATACTTTCTTCCCAGATATTGAATTCTGGAACCAGTAACAATTTCACCTTCATTAATGGAGCTTACCAAATCTAATTTATCTAAAATCCATTTGGCTTTTCTTAGTATTAATTTATCAGCTTGCTCAATTGAAATGGCTTTACCTTTGAGCGTAACACCAACGTCTTTTTCTACGCTAATATAATGCGATTGAAGACCATCTTTTTCCATGATTGAATACTCAATGGTTTTATTTCCATATTGTACACTATACATCTTTATTCTTCTTTAAAACATCAACCATTTCTTTTGCTTTAGCCTTAGCTTCTGACCGCTCCAACTTAGTACTCAAAAATCGTATTATCTTATTTTCAATATCTTTTTGAACTTGACCTTTACTCTCCCAAGATACAATACTCAGCTCGCCGCTGATAAGATCAAACAATGTTTTGGTTGCATCGTCGGCAGTACCATCAAAAAGCGTTTTCATCGAGTTATAAACAGCCCGTTCCCGTTCTGTCACAAAGCCTTTTTGCTCACCTTCTTTTTGTTCGTTGATAATTTCATCTTGAATTGTGGTGTAAGCCAGAAGTAATTGAGCTTCATCAATTCGCTGGGCTTCTTTTTGCTTCAACAGTTCATCTAGCCTTTGAGCCAATGGTTTGTAAAAATCAGGATTCTTATCTAATCCAACTTTAATGACGTGCTTCAAGTTATTTCGCATCTTTAATTCCTTGGTTGCCGGTGATGCGTTCATGATTTCCTCCTTAAATTTATTTTTGTCTATGATGGAAATTGGTTCAGATAATAAACTATGAACTCCGTTTGATTTTAGATGTTCGTCAATCATCATTTGGAGCATTTTACTTTCGTCCTTACTGATTTTCAATTCATCATCATCAGGAAATGTATTTTTAGCTCTTATTTTAATTTCATTAAATAACTTAAAGTCACTTTGATACTTCAAAGCTTTGGTATTTGGCAAGACAATATTGATTGATTTGTTAAAGTCTTTCAATAAAGATTTGAAATCGTCCCGTATATTGATGGGTTCAATATAACGTACTGCTAAATCAATATAGTCTTCTCTTTCGTATTTTCTATCAATTTTCAATGGTTTAAAGAAATCAACTAATTTGGTATGATTCATTTCTAACTTTGGAAATTCTTCATTGATATTCTTCAAAATATCATCAGGTCTTATGTCACCAGAAAAGATTTCTAACGCTTGAATTAAATATGCCGTGATTCCGTTATAATCTACAATAAAACCTGCATTTTTCCCCTTTCTGGAACGGTTCACTCTGGCAATGGCTTGAAGAAGGTTGTGTTCCTTCAAAGGTTTATCCAAATACAAACAGGACGCAATAGGAGCATCCCAACCTGTTAGCAACATATCTGAAACGATCATAATCGCTGTATTGTCAAATTTTTTCTTGCCAGTTTTTTCGGTTTCTTCTTCGTTTCCAAAAGGTAGTTTAAAATCCTCCGTAGCATTTTTGATGTTTTCGGGCGGTACAACGTATATTGGTTTTTTATGAGCAGGATTATTCCTGTTCCATTCTAAGGTTTCATAGTAATCTTTAGCAATGGCATCCGTTTTTGGTGAACTCATACTTACCACTACTTTGGAATCAAAACTATGATAGCCTTCTTCTTTGAGTCTGTGTAAGGTTTGCTGGTATTTAATGGCTGATTCTCTTCCGCTACATACTAACATGGCTTTATGACCATCTGGAAAAATTTTATCCCTGAAATGGTCAATTAAATGTCTGGAAATATCATCAATCCGTTCTGCTGATAATTGGTATTTTTTAAGAGCTTCTCGTTTTAGTTTATCTTTTTTTTCTTCAGATGCATCGCCAAACTTCACTTCAAATTCTTCATCAATAGCTTCTTTTTTAACATCCAACTTGCAGATCCCTTCATCATACAATAACTCAACAGTAGCTCCATCAGCAACAGATTCTGTAATGGTATAAACATCAATATATTCTCCTCCATAGAATTCTCCTAAAGTCGATTTATCTTCTTTAGAGATTGGAGTTCCTGTAAAAGCTATAAACTTAGCGTTGGGCAATACCGTTCTCATGAAGGAAGCTAAAAAACCATAGTGACTACGATGGGCTTCATCTACTAAAATATAAAGATTCTCTTTTCTCGAAAGCTCTTCTAATTCTATTTCAATACGATCAATTTCTATCCACTTCCCTTTTTGCAGCTCTTTGGTAATCTTGACAAGCGTTTTGTCTTTTATATGTTTTTCAATGATCAAATTACCCCGCTCTTCTAGCTCGGTTTGGTCGGTAGAGTCTGTTGCTTCTTTATCTGTTTCCTGAAATTTTTGTATCGTGGTCGTAATTATTCCTCCGTAATCATTGCGAAGCAATTTGTCTAAATGTACTACTGAGGAAGCTTGCTTTACATTCCTGAATCCCACACTTTGCAATGTCTTAGTGATTTGCAGATCCAAATCTTTTCTATCGGTCATTATCATCACCGTGGGATTATCAAAGCCATATTCCGGGGCCTGTAATTTTCGGGTGACATAAGCCATCGTTAAAGATTTACCAGAACCTTGCGTGTGCCAAACAACACCACCTTCTCCAGCTTGCAGGCGTTCTATTGTTTTATTAGTGGCTCTTATTTGTTGGTATCGTGGTAGTTTTTTTATGGTAATCCCATTCTCCAATTCAAATAAAACAAAATGACGGATAATCTCCAACACGCGTTCTTTCTTGAAAAGGGCGATGAGCAGTTTATCTTGTTCTGTTTTGGCAAGAGCCAAAATATCAGCATCCTCTTTATTGGTCTTAAAAACAGAATAAAACTGTTGCGGCGAATTGATCGCCCCATATCTCCCACCAGCTTTCCAAATCCCTGCACATATCTGGTTGAAATGAAACAGTTTCTCTGAGTTTTCCTGATAATATTTTAAGTCTCCGTAAGCAGAGTCCCAAGCTGTTGGAGCATTTGGAGATTTACATTCTATGATCCCAATAGGCAAACCATTGATGTAAATAACTAAATCCGGAATAGAGTGCTGAAACCTTCCATGGAATTTCATTTGACTCACCACCAAAAAGTCATTGTTTTCTATATTTTCATAATCGATGAAATGTACTGCATGAAACCCTTCTACGCCATCAATAATTTGTTTGACGGTATAGGTTCCTCCTCTCATCAGTTCCCAGACCTTCTGGTTAATCTCCATTAATGAAGTTCCCGTAACCGTTGTAATGAGCGCATAGGCTTTATTAAGATTATTGTCGTTTATCCAAGGATTGATGCGTTTAATAGCGTCTAATAATCTTTTTTTTAGAATTACCTCGGTGATATCATTGCGTTCCTGATGCTGCTCCCCATTAAAATAATGGTAGCCCATTTCTTGGAACAATGCTATGGCTGGCAACTCGCTATAAATATACTCCGGTTTGTTATTCATAGATCTTTTATTGTGTACATTCTACAATTTTTCTGAAACTAAAAAAGGTTTGACGCTAAAGTAGCAATCAGCGTTTTTATTTCATATCGCTTGGTAATTTTCCAGCTAAACTTTCACCCTAATTTTTCCTGTTAATAATTGTTGCATTAGGCCTTGTTTGAGTTCTTGGTAATGGGCTTTCTTTTCTAATAATACTTTTAATTTTTCATCTACTAAACTTAGAGTATTTGCTATCTTCTCTTGTTCAGTCTTTGATGGAAGAATGGTTGGCGTATTTCTAATTGTTTTAAGAGATAAATTTTTAATTGTAGACCCAGTTAACTCATCATAAAAATATTTCTTAGTATTTGAGTGTTGAAGATAATAATAAAGAAACAAATAATGTAACCTATCTTCTTTTGCGGATATATATGAAGCACTTTTCCCAAATACCACTTCCTCATTTTTATATAGAGCAAGATTTCCAATAGTTCCATTAATTGACATCAGTATCGAATTTAAATTAAGATGTATTCTTAATTTCTCATATTCATCTTTGCTAACGCATTTGGTTTTTTCGGATACTGTCAGTGTGCCATTTATTAAATTATTTCCATTAACAAAGTAATATTCTGAATTATCAACGTATTTTGGTGTTGAGTGAATTCCGTCACCAATTTTATGGCAGACATCTGAAAGTTTCACAACCTCCCAACTCTCAGGAATCATCCCCAAAGGAGAATCCTTAAACTCTGTATGTCCTATGCCTTTGGTTAACAAACGTTGCATTAAGCCTTTTTTGAGTTCTTGGGTTTCGGTAATTTGTTGGTCTATAACCTCAATTTTATCATCTACAGTGATTAATATTTCGGCAATTTTTTGTTGTTCACCAAATGGTGCAAGTGGAAACTTTAGTGATTTTATGTTTTCAGCATTTATGTTAACATTTGCATTTCCTTGAGTAATACCTCGAAGTTGATTATTACACAAATATGATTCAAAGAAATATCCAAAATAGCGATTCACTATATTATTGTTAAACCTAAATCTTATTAAATATGAAGCAAAAACAGCTGGATATTCTTCATCTTCAACAATTCCATATCTTCCTATTGCCCCGCTTCTTGCGAATAAAAAATCTCCTTTTTCAATTTTATAATTTTGATAATCAGAATCAGAAATGTTTAACATAGGCATTTCTGAAAAAACAACTTTAGGATTATTTAAATCCGTTATCCGAGCTAACCTAATTCCATCATTAGTGTAACTATCTTTAGTATAAAATCCCTGTTTATGTTCTTTTGTAATCTCTTTTACTGAGACTATTTCCCAATTCTTTGGAATCTTTCCTAATGGGGATTCTTTATATCCATCTATCATACTCCCAACTCTTTTAAAAATCCAGCCAATCTTTTATCAATTTCCTTTTCACGTTGTTCCAATTCATCCAGCTTGATATGTACTGCTTTAATATCCACTTCAATTTCATCTTCTGATGTATCAATAAAGCGAGAAATGTTCAGGTTATAATCATTTTCAGCTAATTCTGAAATAGGTACAATACGCATGTATTTTTCTACATCGGTACCGCCATCGTAAGCTTTTACGATCTTAGTGATGTGTTCAGATAATAATTCGTTTTGGTTTTTTCCTTCTTTGTAATCACTGCTGGCATCAATAATGGTTACTTTCCCTTTTTGGGCTTCGGTTTTATTTTTATTAATAATCCAAATTGAGGCAGGTATTCCTGTGTTGTAGAACAATGCACTTGGCAACCCTACAATTCCTTCTACCAAGTCAGCTTCAAGTAATGCTTTACGAATAGTCCCTTCGCTTCCGCTTCTAAACAAAGTACCATGTGGTAAGACAACACCCGCTTTTCCGTCTTGTTTTAAAACCGCTATCATGTGTTGTAAAAAAGCTAAATCGGCATAACCTCTTGGGGGTATTCCAAATTGGAAACGTCCGTATGGGTCTGTTACTGCTTTGGCGTAATTAGGGGTTACTTTTTTCTCTTTACCGTTCTTATCCAATTTTACCTCAATCGAGTTTTCAGCAGGTGTCCACCATCCATCCATAGAAAAAGGAGGATTAGCAATCACACGGTCAAATAAATCCAACTCGTTATTTTCGTTCTTGTGCTGGGGCGTGATTAATGTGTCTCCTTTTCGAATATCAGTATCCATAAAATTATGAAGCAGCATATTCAATTTGCCAATAGCCCATGTACCCAAGTTTTTCTCTTGCCCATACAAAGATACGTTGATATTGTTCTCTATTTTTCCGTTGGGTTGTTCGGCAATATAACGGGCTGATTCAATCAACATACCCCCTGAGCCACAAGTGGGGTCGTAAATTTTTTGTTTGGGTTCCGGTTTTATAAGTTGTACAATCAATTGCACCACACCACGGGGTGTATAGAATTCCCCTCCCTTTTTACCTGCATCATCAGCAAACATTTTAATCAAATACTCATAAGCATCGCCTAATAAATCATTTGATTCCAGGTTAGAATTTCTAAGCGAATACTGATTAAAGTGCCTTAAAAGACGTTGTAATAATTCATCAGATAACTTTTCTTTATCACCAAATTTGGTGGCAGTCATTACACCTTCCAGAGAAGTATTTTCACGCTCAATCCCTGCAAAAGCTTTATCTAAAGCAATACCAATATTCTCTGTTTCTTTTTTGATGGTTTCCCAACGAGATTCGATTGGCATTTGGAAATAAGTTCCTTCTTCTGCTTCCTCACGAGAAACACCATCACGAGTCATGATGTTTTCAACCTCTTCTTCAAATACATCATTGGAACGTTTTAAGAATAATAACCCAAAAATGTAATTTTTAAAATCTGAAGAGTCAATGCTTCCTCTCAATATATTTGCGGAATCCCAAAGCCAGCTTTCTAAAGTGCTTAGAGATAATTTATTATCAGTCATTACGGTATTTATCCTTTTATTTGAAGCGTAAATATAGCACAAAACAGAGGATCTTGGAAGGTTTTTATAAATTCTAAAGCAAAAATAAATCCATTATAAAAAGTCATTTTAAAGAACTAAAGCCTTGAAAATTGACATCATAGATCAAAAACAGCATTAACCATATGACTTTAACAATATAATTTAAAACTATTTAGCATTTCCACATTAATTTCAATCATAAACAACTTGTGATAATCATAGTTGCCGCTTCCTTTTTTATGGAAAAAGTACTCAGCCTGGCATCTTTCGAAAACTGAATATTATTGCCGATCAGAGAGTCTGCAATAAAAAAGTCTCTTACATACAGATATTCTAAAGTTCTTTAAAATAAAAAACCGACAGGTAAAGGACCTGTCGATTAAAAAACAAAAATTGATATGGATATGATTTAGATATGATGTGTCTATTTTTTAATAATCTTTTCTGTGACTGTTTTTTGATTTTTGGTCTGAAGTTTAATCAGATAGGTTCCCGGAACAAAACTATCCATGGAAACCGTCATAGAATTCCCTTCCAGCATCTTTTGTCCGGATATGTTATAAATTTCATATTTCTCCAATCCTTCTTTCATCTTGATTGTCACTGAACCTGATGTAGGATTCGGATATATTTTCACCTGGGCTGATGCCTCTTTGGAAACTTCAATGGTTGAAAGACTCTCAGGCTGAATATTTAAAGTATAATCCTCTGCCTGGCCGATAAACCAACCTGCAGGACAGGGAAGATTCTTCAAAGATCCCATCCATGAACTGGATTCATATGCTTTTACCAGTCTGAAACGGGTTTCTCCCAGCTGCGCTCCTGCCGGAATAGTAATATTGCCCGCTGTAACCCCAGATTCATGACCGGAAACCGGATTGGAATTATCCAGATAGCCCAGATTAAATTGCTCATCAGCATCAAACTGATTATTATGGTTAAAATCAATATAAGCATAAGCTGATACGGTAGTTTGGCCATGTGTACCTCCTGTAACGCTTATAGGATAGCTATTTCCACGGTTCACATTGAAAACGGTTGCTGTAAAGTTTTCAAGAACATCAGAATTCCCGTCAAGTGCACTGTTTCTAACAACTCCGGCAAATTCTACTGTACTGATCTCACTTACGGTCAAACTTGTAATATTTTCAGTTCCACAGTAAGGAGCCGGGAAACTCGCTGTATTTCCTATGATATTAACCGTATAATCTTCCGTCTGCCCTGCTCTTAAACCGCTGTCACAAGCTGAACTGATAGAATTAGCAGCTGCAGGATTTGAATAGGCCTGAACATTGGTATTTTTAAGAACTCTCATTCTTGTACTTCCACTGGCTGCATTGGCAGGAATCATGATGGTATTGCTGATGGTAAAAGCATTGGCTGGATTAGCCGCTTCAAGCCTTCCGATATAAAAACTTTCTCCGGCATCATCAAAATTACCATTCTGATTAAAGTCTATAAAAACAACTACATCGCTTGGAAATGTACTGGACGGACCTTTCACGGATATCGGGTAAGAGCTTCCCGACTGCAGATCTGTGGAGATGGCAGTAAAGTTCTCATAAATTTGTGCATTTCCAGACTGAACAGATGATGAATTATTAATATTTCCGAAAGTAACATTACTGATCATGTTGCTGTCAGCTCCATACTGAAAGGTTGGCATACAATATTGCAGCTGCGCATTCATCAGCGAGGCAAGTACAATACCAGAAAGAGTAGTTATTTTTTTCATTTTCTTTGTTAAATTTCTTGGGACAAATTTATATTTATTTAGAATGAATAAAAATAACAACACAATGATATTTGTCAGTTTAATAAAAATAAAGCATTTATCTTTCGCCTGCATTCATTGAATATTCTGTTTGATCAATGGATAATCAATCTGTTACCAACGGAAAAGAACCTTCTCAAATTTAACTTTAAGAAAGATCTTTTTATTAGAATAATTGAAATCTAAGGTAATTTATCCCTTTTAGCCTATATTTTCGATAAGAACTGCGGAAGCACCTCCTCCTCCATTACAGATAGCAGCAATTCCATACTTGCCTTTTTCCTGGCGTAAAACATTCACCAAAGTAGTCATAATTCGTGCTCCTGAAGCTCCGATCGGATGCCCCAATGCCACTGCTCCTCCATAAACATTTACTTTATTCACATCGTACCCAAGGATTTTCTGATTGGATAAAATAACAGAAGAGTACGCTTCATTAATCTCGAAAAAGTCGATATCAGACAGACTAAGACCGGTTTGTTTCAACAGTTTCTGAATAGCAATGGAAGGTGAAGTGGTAAACCATTCCGGTGCCTGAGCGGCATCTGCATAGGCTATTATTCTTGCCAGTGGTTTTAAATTATGCAGCTCTATAGCTTCAGAGGATGCTAATAATAAGGCTGCAGCCCCATCATTCAGATTGCTGGAATTGGCTGCTGTAAGTGTTCCGTCTGCTTCAAATGCTGGTTTCAACAGGGAAATTTTCTCTGGGATCAGTTTATCAATATCTTCGTCTTTATCAACAATTGTAGTTCCTTTTTTGCTTTCAATCGATATTGGGATTAATTCATTTGCAAACTTGCCATTTTTAGCCGCTTCCTGAGCTCTATGATAGGAAAACAACGCATACTCATCAAGCTCATGTCTGGTAAGTCCATATTTTTTAACGCCCAGTTCGGCTGCACTTCCCATGTGAAAATCATTGTAAACATCCCATAATCCATCTTTGATCAATCCATCAGTAAGAGTGGTATCTCCCAGCTTTGTTCCTTGTCGGATTTTGACATAATGCGGAACATTGCTCATGCTTTCCATTCCTCCTGTCATAACAATATGATCCAGTCCAAGCTGGATCTGCTGAGCTCCAATCATTGCCGCTTTCATTCCGGATGCACAGACTTTATTAACTGTTGTTGCATCCTTATCTATGGGAATTTTAGCAAAAATTGATGACTGCCTTGCAGGAGACTGTCCCAATCCGGCACTTAGTACATTTCCCATATACACACTATCAATGTGCTCAGGAGAAAGCCCAATACTTTCATAAGCATTCTGAATGGCAAGAGCTCCCAATTGAGGCGCTGTAAATCCGGACAGACTTCCCATAAAACCTCCTACCGGAGTTCGTTTTGCTGCTACTATAAATACTTCTTTCATAGATTTTATTTTTTACAATATACCGATCAGTATATTTTTAATTAAAAAAAATCCTTTTTATATTGACAAAGGAATCTCACAAAGATAATCAAAATATACCAATCGGTATATTAATAAGATAAAAAAAATCTTACTGCTCTGGTAAGATTCTATTGTTTATGCTCTGCTTAGCTGATCAAGTTTTTTTAGCAGTGTGGGCATTCTGTAATCGCCATGCATCTGTTCTACTTTTAATTGAACTTCATCTACATCTATTCCTTTCGCTGTTACAAAAAGTGGCGTTTTACTTTCTCCACGGAAAACACTTCTTCGCTGGGAATCCGGTGTTGTAAATTCATTTTTTGCAATCCCAACAATAGGATATTTTTCTTCCAATTCGTCGTAAAGGTGTCCACCAAGACCAATTTTCCCGTCATTATCCAAAGTGACATATCCATCGACAATGATAATATCTTCCGGTTTTAATGTTATTTTCTTCAGAAGACTTACAATGCAGGGCAATTCTCTTTTGTAAAAGGCTCCGCTTTCATATTCTGAACTCACAGGAATCTGTTCTATAAAGACTTCCACTTCTTTTTCCGAAGTCCAGTCTTCAAATGCAATACACACGGTATTGGCATAATCCTCATAATAGTAGGTATCGAATGCGTAAATCATATTTCTCTCTTAAAAAAACTCACCGAAATGCCACAATATCCCAGACGGATCGTGTACAAAACACTCCTTTCCCCAGTCCATGACTCTTACCGGAGTCAATTTTACATGTTGATATTTGTCTGTAAGGCCTAAAGACAGCAGTTCTTTCCAGAATTCATCGGTATTGGCAACTTCCATAAAGATCATGGTATTGTCCACCCAATCTTTTGCGTAATAATCCTGAAGATAAAAGCCAATTTCTTCACGTATAAAAAGTGATAATTTGGGCTCCAGAACAACTTCTTCAAAACCCAGATCTTTATAAAAATTTCTGCTGATCTCAAAGTTTTGTGCTCCGATAAAAGGTCTGATGGATTTCAGTTTTGGGGTCATAGTTTTTCTATTTTTCAAGGGGTTTCCGGTTTTTTCAAGCGGGATGGTAATTATTTACCCTTGTCAAGGTTTAAAACCTTGACAAGGGTAAGAACCAATCCGAATTAAAACTGGTGTTTATTTTTTGTCAACCACAATTCTTTCTTCCCTGTTGGCGATATCCCAGGCCGTTGTAAAAATAAGCTGGGTTCTTTTCTCCAACAACGGATAATCAATCTTTTCCGGATCATCCCCTGGTTTGTGATAATCTTCATGAATACCATCAAAGAAGAATGCTACAGGAATATTATGCTTGGCAAAATTATAGTGGTCTGAACGGTAATACAATTGTTCAGGATCATTCAAATCATCGTATTTATAATTGAGTTCCAGATTGTTGGTTCTTTTGTTTGCCGCTTCGTTGATTACTTTGAGCTGAGAACTCAACATTTCAGAACCAATCACATAGACATATTGCTTTCCTCTGTTGGCAGGATCATCACGTCCGATCATATCAATATTAAGGTCAACAATTGTATTGGCTAATGGGAAAACAGGGTTTTCGGAATAATATTCTGAACCAAACAGCCCATGTTCCTCTCCTGTAACATGCAGAAACAGAATGGATCTTTTAGGACCCTTTCCTGCTTTTTTAGCCTGCTGGAATGCTTTGGCAATTTCCATTACAGCTACAGTTCCACTTCCGTCATCGTCTGCTCCGTTGTACACTACTCCATTTTTTGTTCCTACATGATCATAATGTGCAGAAACCACCACAATCTCTTCCGGTTTTTCGCTTCCTTCAATGAAAGCCAGAATATTTTCAGAATCCGGAAGGTTGCCGCCTCCTCTTTTCTTCATGAATTCGGAAGGTACTTTCTGATAGTATGAATTTAATGTTTTAGGCCCTGAAATACCCAGATTTTTATAATAATTAACAATATACTCACCCGCTTTTTTCTGTCCTTTGCTTCCGGTGTCACGCCCTTCCATATCGTCTGCAGCAATGACGTACAGGTTTTTCTTTAAATCCTCTGCATTAATCTCTTTATAGGCATTGTTAAATGCTTTGTTATGTTTTGTTGAAACAGGATGTGAAGCATTCCCGTCAGATATTTTTGCCGTTCCACAACTGGTTACTAGAGCCATTGCCAATAACGGAATAAGTATTTTTCTCATAGAAGATAAATTTCTTAAAAATAACAATTTTTATTGAATCCCGGCATGCAGAGTGAATATGACAAAATAATATGCAATCCATTACAAATTGAACGGCACGTTATTTTTAAACACAATTTGGTGTTAAAATTTTATTATATTTGATAAAAATACAAAATAAGTGAAAGAAATTTACGGATTTACTCATTATTCCTTTTTTACGGAAATGTCCGAGCTGGCAACCAGGCACGGAAGCTTTGATCTTTCTTTGGGACTTCCCGATTTTGATATTGATGAACGCCTGAAAGTATTTTTAAAAGAAGCTGCAGAAAAGAACACTCATCATTACGAACCTCTTGCAGGGAACCCTCTTCTGATAGAAAGCATTATTCGTTTCAATACAAAAAGAACCCATACAATCTCTCTTACAGGCAAAGAAATCACCATTATCCCATGTGCAACCTTTGGTTTATATACTTCGCTTAAATCAATTCTGAATCAAGGTGATGAAGTCATCATTATTCAACCTTCATACTACACTTATGGACCAGCTGTAGTCATGAATGGAGGAATTCCTGTTTATTATGATCTTGATGGTGATTTTACCATCGATTGGAATCTGTTTAAAGACTGTATTACCGAAAAGACAAGAGCAGTCATTGTCAACTCTCCCCAGAATCCCACCGGAAAAGTATGGAAAAAAGAAGACTGGAATCAGCTCTATGAACTGATTAAAGACCGTGATATTTATTTGATTTCAGAAGAAATATATGATACTTATTGTTATGATAAAACTGAACATTACAGTTCTTTCATCCATCCTGGACTAAAAGAAAAAACTTTCTGCATTTTTTCTTTTGGTAAAATGTTTCATACTTCGGGATGGAAAGTGAGTTATATGCTTGCTTCAGAAGCTTTAACAGCAAGATTCCAGTGTCATCAGCAATATATTTCTTACAGTGCAAATGCTCCTGCACAATATGCTATCGCAAAATATCTCGATGTATTTGATCCGGATATCAGCAAAAAAATCATGCAGAGAAAAAGAGATATTTTTAATGAAATGATACAGGAAACTCCTTTTCAGGTTGAACAAAAATCGGAAGGAAGCGTTTTCCAGGTTGTTAATTTCAGAAGTATTTCAAAAAGCATGACAGATGTGGAATTTTCCAAGTGGCTAACGATTGAGAAGAAGGTTTCCTGTCTTCCACTTTCTGCGTTCTATAATTCAAGACAAAATTCTGATTATATCAGGTTTAGTTTTGCCAAAAAAGATGAATTGATTATTCAGGCTTTGGAGCATTTGAAAAGGAATCTTTGATGTTTCTGCAGTTGTTTTTCCCACAGATCGTACAGGTTTTCACAGATGATTCTGAATATTTTATTTGTGCAAGTTTTGTTTTTAAGAGTAATCAATAAAAAAAGAGGCTGTCTAAAAAGTCCAAAAAAATATCCCCGTTACTTAAAAAGTTTCGGGGATTTTTTTGTTGTTTGTCCTTTAAGATTTATCTTTAAGGTGCACCCAAACAAACATTGATATGAAAGTACGGTTTAAATCTTTACCCACCAATACTCCCAGCTTATTTCCTGAAGATATTTTTGATAAGATAGGTGCTAATGATCCGGTACGTCTTATCAATGAATTAGTGGATAACTTGAATATCGATCATATTATAAGTGAATATAAAGGCGGTGGAACGACAAGTTTTCACCCCCGGATGATGATCAAAGTTTTATTCTATGCCTATTTCAACAATATTTATTCATGCCGTAAAATAGAAAAGGCACTTGGAGAAAATATTCATTTCATGTGGCTTTCCGGCAACAGTAAGCCTGATTACAGAACCATCAATTACTTTAGGAGCAAACGGCTTAAAAACCATATTCACCGTCTTTTTGCAGATGTTACCGTTGTTTTGCAGAATTTAGGTTACGTAAGTTTAAATGTTCAATATATAGATGGTACAAAAATAGAATCATCTGCCAACCGATACAGCTTTGTATGGAAAAAATCTGTAGAAAAGAATAAATTAAAACTGGAAGCTCAAATTCATTCCGTACTTGAAGATATTGAATCCCAAATCAAAGAAGAGCGTTATGAATCCCATGAAAAGACCCTTCCAAAATCTATTGACAGCAGAGAGCTTCAGGATAAAATAGCAGAACTTAATCACTCTGTGGCACAGGACAATAAAACCGGTAAGAAGCTCATTAAAAAGCTTCAGCATCAGGACCTGCCCAGATTACAGAAGTATGAAGATCAATTAAAAATACTCTCAGGCCGCAACAGTTATAGTAAGACAGATCCCGACGCCTGCTTCATGCGGCTCAAAGACGACCATATGAAAAATGGGCAGCTTAAGCCAGCCTATAATGCACAGATCAGTACTGAAAACCAGTTTATCACCCATTACAGCATTCATCAGACTCCTGGAGATACCACTACATTGAAGGATCATCTTAACAGCTTTGAAAATCAGTATCACAAACAAAGTAAAGAGGTAGTAGCAGATGCCGGATATGGAAGTGAAGAGAATTACGAAATGATGGCAGAAAAAGCTATAGAGGGCTATGTAAAATATAATAATTTTCATAAAGAACAGAAGCGCAGTGAGAAGAACAATGCGTTTGCTGTACAGAACTTATATTATAATGAGGAAAATAACTTCTATGTATGTCCCTGCGGACAGCAAATGAACTTTATCGGTAAAGGCAAAAGAATCAGCAGTAACGGATATGAATCTCAGGTACATTATTATCAGGCTTTCAGATGTCAGGGTTGTCCTCTTAGAGAAAGCTGCCATCAAAGCCAGGATAATCGATTAATCGAAGTGAATTATAATCTGAACCATCACAGAATGAAAGCCAGACAAAGGCTGATATCTGAAAAAGGGCATTACCACAGAAGTAAACGGCCTATAGAAGTAGAAGCTGTATTCGGGCAATTAAAAAGCAATAATAAATTTTCAAGATTTACTCTAAAAGGACTTGAAAAAGTAAATATTGAATTTGGATTAATGGCATTGGCACATAATCTTAGAAAATTAGTGAAAAACAGAAAACTTAACCGTAAAAATTGGCTAAATACACTTAAATGCAAACAACATATGCATCTTTTCCATAAGTATATGAAAATCCAAAAGTATAAAATTGCTGCATAACTATACGCAGTCTCAAAACAAAAAAAAAGAGGCTGACCTTTTTGGACAGCCTCTTTTCTTCTATTTTTTCAGTGAATTTAAAGAGCCAGTACTCTTACATCAATTCTTCTGTTTTTTGCTTTGCATTCATCAGTATCATTAGCTTCGCATACCGGATGTTGAGATCCATAGCCTTCTGCTTCTATTCTGTCTGCAGAAATACCTAGCTCAAGCAGTTTAAGTTTGGCAGTCTGTGCTCTCAGATTGGATAACTTAAGGTTACTATCTTCATTACCGCTGTTATCTGTATATCCACCTAGTTTTATTTTTAAATTCGGATAAGCATTTAAGATTTCTGACAAAGTATTCAATTGAAGTACTGATTCTGCTTTCAGATCACTTGAACCTGTTTCAAAATAAAGGTTTTCAATAGTATACCACTTATTTGGATCTAATGCAGATTTATCTTTTTGTTTCACCACATTATAAAGTTGGTAAAGCTGGCTTCCGTCACCAATGGCAATTGTTTTTCCTCCGTCCAGTTTTATTTTCTGAATATTTCCTGTTTCATATACAAAATCTCCATTTTCATTAAGGTGCCCTTTGATTTCTCCCGGAATAACCGTAATTATTTTAGAATCTCCATTTACAGTGGGTGCACTACTTGAAATTCCTGTAAGACTTTCAATTTTTGCTTTTCTGTTGGCTTCAATTTTATCTTTATGTAAAACAGCCAACGTAGGTGCAATCACTAAAGAAACGATTGACATTAATTTGATCAGGATATTCATCGAAGGTCCTGATGTATCTTTAAACGGATCTCCCACTGTATCACCTGTTACAGATGCTTTGTGCGGTTCTGAACCTTTATAATAGGTCTGTCCATTGATATCAACTCCTTTTTCAAATGATTTTTTTGCATTGTCCCATGCTCCTCCAGCATTGTTCTGAAACATTCCCATTAAAACACCGCATACTGTAGCTCCAGCTAAAAATCCTCCTAATACTTCAGGTCCGAAAATAAATCCGATTAATAAAGGAGAGACGATGGCAATCGCACCAGGCAGCATCATTTTTCTGATAGATGCATCTGTAGAGATAGCAACACATTTTTCATATTCCGGCTGTGCTTTTCCTTCCAGGATTCCCGGAATTTCACGGAACTGTCTTCTTACTTCTTCTACCATTGCCATGGCAGCCTGTCCTACTGCGGTAATCGCCAATGAGGAGAAGATAAACGGAATCATTCCTCCTACAAAAAGTCCGGCAAGAACATCTGCTCTGTAAATATCAATACCGTCAATACCTGCAATACCTACAAAAGCAGCAAATAAAGCCAATGCTGTCAAAGCAGCCGAAGCAATGGCAAATCCTTTCCCTGTAGCAGCGGTTGTATTTCCTACGGCATCCAGAATATCTGTTTTCTCTCTTACTTCCTTAGGCAGTTCACTCATCTCAGCGATACCTCCTGCATTATCAGCGATAGGTCCAAAAGCATCAATAGCAAGCTGCATGGCTGTAGTAGCCATCATTCCAGCTGCGGCAATAGCGACTCCGTAAAGCCCGGCACACAGATAAGAACCATAGATTCCTCCTGCCAATACAATAATAGGAAGTAAAGTAGATTCCATTCCCACAGAAAGCCCACCGATAATATTGGTTGCGTGTCCTGTAGAAGACTGTCTCACAATACTGGAAACAGGTCTTTTCCCCATGGCAGTGTAATATTCTGTAATAATACTCATTAAAGTTCCTACTACCAGACCTACCATAATAGCTCCGAATACGCCCATCTTAGTAAACTCATGGCCTCTGAGAACCATTTTTTCAGGAAGAATATAGGTTACAAGGAAATAAGAAGCAATAGCGGTAATTACAATACTTCCCCAGTTTCCAAGGTTTAATGCGTTCTGTACACTGGAAGTAGACGAACCTTCATTATCATTAATTTTCACAAATAAAGTTCCGATCATTGAAAATATAATTCCTGTTCCTGCAATCAGCATCGGCAAAAGAATCGGGGCAAAACCTCCGAAAGCATCATCAGAAACAGTTTCTCTACCTAATACCATCGTGGCAAGAACTGTCGCCACATACGATCCGAAAAGGTCAGCTCCCATTCCGGCAACATCTCCTACGTTATCTCCTACATTATCTGCAATTGTTGCTGGATTTCGGGGATCATCTTCAGGAATTCCGGCTTCTACTTTTCCTACAAGGTCAGCACCTACGTCTGCCGCTTTTGTATAAATACCACCTCCTACTCTTGCAAAAAGCGCAATGGATTCAGCCCCCAGAGAAAATCCGGTAAGAATTTCGATGGTCTTTTCCATTTCATGAGAGTCTACTGTAGCTTCAGGGGCAAAAATCTGTTTAATAATAAGAAATAAAGCTCCTAAACCTAAGACCGCAAGCCCGGCAACTCCCATTCCCATCACAGAACCTCCTGTAAAAGATACTTTAAGGGCTTTTGACAGTGAAGTTCTTGCAGCTTCTGCCGTTCTCACATTCGCTTTGGTAGCGATTTTCATTCCGATAAACCCTGCTGATGCAGAGAATATAGCTCCAACAGCAAAAGCAAGTCCGATACTCCAGTGTGAGTTGGCATTACTTGAGCCCATTACTGCCAATAGAATGGCTACAACAACAACAAAGTACGTTAAGATTTTGTATTCAGCCTTTAGAAAAGCCATTGCACCGTCTGCAATATGGCCGCTGATTGTTTTCATTTTTTCATTTCCTGCATTCTGTTTGTTTACCCAGTTGCTCTGAAGAAATGTATAAAGCAAAGCTATGACACCAAAAATTGGCACTAACACAAATAGATCCATAGTTTATTATTTTATATTAAAAAATTGAGATTAGTCTTATAAATATAATGAAATTATAAACACGCAATAAAATTCACTAATAATTATCTATTATTTCGTAAATTTGTTTATCACCATGATTTGAATTAATTATTTATGAAAAGGATATTGTACACTATTTTTTTATCTGCAAGCATAAGCAGCTGTCAAAATAAGATTCCACAAGAAAAAGCTGAAATACTTTATTTCGGAGGTTCTATTATAACAATGGAAGATTCTTCTCCACAAATTGAAGCTGTAGCAGTAAAAGACGGGAAAATACTTTTTGCCGGAACAAAATCAGATGCAGAACGTTTCTCTGAACCTTCTACTAAAATGATTAACCTTAATGGAAAAGCTCTACTTCCTGGCTTTATAGATGTTCATGGACATCTTACTTCAAGAGCCGGGATGATGGATGTTGTAGATTTATCTCCTGAACCTTATGGTACAGTAAATTCAATTAAAGATTTACAGACTAGAATTAAAAACTATATTAAAGACAAAAAAATCACAGATAATATACCCGTTATCGGAAATGGTTATGATGATGCCATCATTACGGAGCACCGTCATCCTACAAAAACAGAACTGGACGCCATCAGCAAGACTAATCCTATCATTGTTATTCATGCTTCAGGCCATGCCAGCGTAGCTAACAGTGCCATGCTAAAGCTTCTGGGAATAACGGAATCATCAAAAGATCCTGAAGGAGGTCACCTTGGCAGGGACAAAAAAACAGGAAAACTGAACGGAAAATTAGAAGAGAATGCAAGTTTCAATGCGTTATTGGCCATCACAGAAAAAATGGGTAAAGGCAAAAACACCCAAGCTCATGCAATGGAAAATCTGATGAAAGCCCAGGATGAATGGCTCAGCTATGGACAGACTACTATTTGTGACGGGAGAACCATGGGAGAAAGTGTTGCTCTGTTAGAAAAAGCAGCATCTCAACATCTTCTTAAAGCTGATGTTGTTTACTTTCCTGATTATGAATATTTCAAAAAAGATTTCAACAACTTCAAACCAAAGTATATGAAGTATGAAAATCATCTGAAATTAGCTGGATTCAAATTTTCTGACGATGGTTCCCCACAAGGTAAAACAGCCTGGCTTACCCAGCCTTATTTAGTTCCACCTGAAGGTCAGTCTAAAGACTATAAAGGGTTCCCTATTTTTACGGATGAAACCTTATATAACGACCTGAAAGTCCTTTTTCAAAATAATATCACTGCCCAGCTTCATGTAAATGGAGATGCAGCAATTGATCAAGCTATCCGTGTTATTCAAAGGTTAAAAGATGAAAACATTTACAAACCGGAATTGCGGGCAACATTAATTCATGTACAGAATAGCCGACCAGATCATATTCAAAAGATAAAAGAATTAGGAGTAATCCCTTCTTATTTTTCTACTCATGCTTATTTATGGGGAGATTGGCATTATTCAAGTGTTTTCGGCCCTGAAAGAGCTTCTTTTATAAGCCCGGCAAATTCTGCATTAAAAGCAGGAATTACATTTACCATTCATCATGATGCTCCGGTTACACCACCCGATCTGATTACGGCAGTATACGCAGCAGTGAATAGAAAGACCCGATCTGGAATGATTTTAGGTCCCAATGAAAGAATTTCCACCCTTGAAGCTTTGAAAGCAATCACCATTAACGGAGCTTATCAATTACAGGAAGAAAACAGAAAAGGGTCTATTAAAGCTGGTAAATTAGCTGACTTTGTTATTCTTGATCAGAATCCTTTAACAGTAGCTCCTGAAAACCTCAGAAACATTAAGGTTCTGGAAACGATAAAAGAAGGAAATTCTGTCTACAAAAGAAAGTAGATCTTTGTACAATGATTTAATGAAAAGAGCAGATACTAAAGAGACTGTCCAAAAAGTTTGGGCAGTCTCCTGTTATTATAAAGAAATAGAATTTAGAAGATTTTGAGGGTCATGTAAATGTCTTGAATGAACCTTAGATCCGACACTTTATATAAAAAACCATTCTTGTTCGATAAAATTTAAATAGAATTAACAGGTCGCTCCTCCGGAGCTCTAATTTTAAAACAAATACATTCTATTAACAGTCAGCTCCCATTGGAGCTAAATTTGATCCCGTCGGGATCTACAGTTAGTAGAAAAATAAAATCCCATAAAATAAAGCTCCGGAGGAGCGACCTGTTAATTCATAGCGTAAATATTAATATTACTTTTTATCGGACAGTAATGGGTCGCATAAAAAAGACTGTCCTTTTTGGACAGTCTCTTCAATATGTTCAGGAAGAAAATCTTATCCTCCGAATTTATCTGCATAGTCTGTTTGAGAAGCTTTGATCACTTTTCTTGCGTGTTCAGCTCCGTAAACTTCCTGGATTCTGCATTTTGCAGGCTCATCCGGTAAGTTTTTATACGTAAGGAAGTAGTGCATTAATCTTTTTACTTCTGCTTCCGGTAATTCAGTAATGTCTCTGAAGTGTCCGAAAGCGTGGTCGTTAATCATTACTGCAACAATTTTATCATCCGCTTCACCTCCGTCGATCATTTTGAAACCTCCGATTGGAATAGCTTCCATCAATAAACCTCCAGCATGGATGTTGTGAGAACTTAAAACACAAATATCAAGAGGGTCATGATCACCCATAGTAACGTCAGTAGCTCCTGATTCTACAGCAAGTCTCATCACTTCTTTATCACAGTATGTTCTTGGAACAAAACCATATAAAGCAGGGATAATGTTAGAGAATTTCTGTGGTCTGTCTACCTTTAAGTATCCTGTTTCTTTATCTACTTCATATTTAATAGTATCTGAAGGAACAATTTCCACAAATACGTTGACAACATTTGGCGCATCTTCTCCTGCAGAAATTCCGTGCCATGGATGTGCTTTAAAATTTGGAATCATTATTTATCTGTTATTTTTTAAGTTATTATTAAAATTTCTTTTCTTAAATCTTCTATGGTTTCAGCAATATAATCGTTACTTTCCATATAGTTCATGATGAAAATCGTTTTGAATTCATCCAACTGAACTTCTCCTTTTAACCCGTCATACGTTTTGTGAAGAAGTTCTATAATCGCATTCTTTGAGTCTATGATATTCTTCCATGAATTTTTTGTAATGTATAACTGTTGTGAAGAGTTATACTCAAATTCTTCATTAATTGCTTTTTCCGTCAGAAAAATAAACTCGTGAACAGCCAGTCCCCTGTCGAACCTCTGGATAAGGTTGGAAGGTTTCATTCTGTCCAGAAACAATGTCATTCTTTCATAGGAATGTGCTTTGTTCTCTGAATTTGATTTCACGGTGAGTAGTTTGATTTCCTGGTTTTTAAGCGTAATGTATGAGTGTACAAATTGTCTGAGCAAAACCAGAAAAGGAATTGCAATAATCAATGCAAATGCATAGGGTAAATATCCTGAAAGACTCGTCATAATTTTAGACTGCAAAATTACTAATTATTTTCCGTCTTCTAAAGAGTTTTTAAAGATATCCACTTTAGAAATTTGTATATAGACCAATGCAAGGATAATTATAAGATAAAAGCCAAGCATCATCCTGTTTACCAGAGACGGGAAAACTAAGAATCTCAGCAATACAGTTCCATAAATAATTGCAAAAAACAAGGCCTGGGACTGGTTCTTTTTATTATGAAATGAAAAACGATTCGCCAGAATGACTACAATAAAAATCAACAGGATTGGAAAATAGGAAGCATTGAACTCCAGCATTATATTACTTTTAATAAAGTGAAAATAATCTGCAAAGGAAAATGGATCAGGCTGCGACACAGGATAGATCTGAACTTTAGTAAACTGATTCATAAAAAGTGTAGACCACGAAACCTGATTAAAAACCTGGATTAAAAAGAAGGAAAGAAATATATAGCCATATGATATCAATAATGGACCTGTTTTAATCTGAAGATTATTCCTGTAAAAATAAATAAGACCATACAGGAATGAATACAATATAAAATATTCCGGTCTTGTGAGTACACATAGCATGGCTAATATACCTGCCAAAAATAAATTTTTCCTCACTAAAAATACATAGAAGCTCAAAAGAAGTAGCAGACATGATAAAGAATCTGCTGAAACATGTCGGGCTGCCTCCGGTAAAGGCTTGAACAACGAAATTAAAACAGTAAGGATAAAGGCAACAGGATAATTTTTCAGAATTTTTATCAAAAAGCTGAAAATCAGGATAAGAATCAATGCGTAAGAAATAACTGAAATCAAAGAAATAGATGTAGAAGCACTGAAACCAAGCTTAAACAATAACCAGCTGATGAAATTATAAAAAGGTTTTACCACAAAAAGCTGTAGTTCTTCTTCGTAGGCTTTGGGGTTTTGTGAGATTATTTTATAGTAGGTACTCTCCCCTTTTGCCACTTCCTCAACCATTGGATTAACAGGCCCAAGTCCTGCAAAGTCGGGATTCTTTTCCCTCATTTCGTCATATACCTTCTGATGAATTTCTTCAATTTTCATTTCAGGATATTCCGTTTTATAAATCAGCCCCATATAGGCCTCCATATCAGTGTTGTAATAATGATGGGTATACAGGTAGTATGACATCATGCATACATAGATTGAAAATATAAAAACAAGAATATTCTTCTTTTTTTCCATATACTGATATTATAAGAATACAAATGTAAAAAAACTATCTTTTTAAATCCGAATTCCTATAAAAAGCTTTACGAATAGGATTTTTCTGTATTAAAGTTCAAACAGTGCCGGTCTCTGTGTTACTTCGTGGTAAC
Organism: Chryseobacterium sp. KCF3-3; assembly: GCF_045865955.1. NCBI lineage: Bacteria > Pseudomonadati > Bacteroidota > Flavobacteriia > Flavobacteriales > Weeksellaceae > Chryseobacterium > Chryseobacterium sp. KCF3-3. The sequence goes on along the minus strand of NZ_AP035792.1, from coordinate 4,289,360 downwards.
AAACACTATTTTCATCGAAGAAGTGGTATACAAGACTTTTTCTCGTTCTGTTTTTATCTGTGTGAGGTTCTCCACCGTGAAGAATATTGGCATGCCAGATTAATAAGTCTCCTTTTTTCGCCTTAAAAACTTCTTTCTTTAATCCTAATTCTTTTACCTTATCTTCAAGGAAGGTTTCATAAGCTCTGTAGCTTTTTTTTCCGATTTTCAAAGCAGTTCCTTCATTATCGTAATCAGAATTCAGGAAGTAAGGAAGTTTGTGGCTTTTAGGAATATAATGCAATGCTCCGTTATTTTCATCCACATCTTCCAGGGCAATCCACACTCCCAGCAATCCTCCCAATGGATAAGTAGTCATGTGAATACTGTCAGAATGGGTTTTCTGCTGGCTACCGTTGATGAAATTGATACTTTGGAAAAGTTTGGATTTTCCGTCTAACAGAACAGATAAAAAATCTAACAGTTCTTTATCACTTCCAATATTTTTAATGATTTCTGAATGATGGATCGCAAACATCAGCTTTCCACCGTATATGAATTTCAAAGTTCCATCTTCCATCAACTTATCAATTTCAGTATTGATTTGATCCACCGTTTCCGGAGTGAGGAAATTTCTCAGTATCATATACCCATTTTCATCATATTGAAGAGCACTTTCTTTATTTTCTTCAGAAAGCTTCTTAAAAAAAGGAGTTTCCTTGAGTTTGGTATCATCTAGTGTTCTTTCTCTAGCCGGAAGATGTGCAAAATCTTTACTTGAAATACTTGAAAAATAGTTCTTATTGATTCCGTATTTTTTATATAAAGGAATGTTATGCTTTAATTTATTCTTTTTAAACAAGTTATAAAGCATATATGATAATTTGTACTGACGAATCTGTTGTAACATAACTGTTTTAATAAGGATTTTATAAAGTTACGGAATATTAGTTAATTAGAACCAATCTAAACAATGCTTTTCATCATAAAAAAGACTTTCTTCTAAATACAAGATATCCTAACTTTTTGAAAAGGTTCTTTTTTGAATTCTCAATAATTCCGTAGGGTCTTAATTCGGGACGAAATCCTCTGAAAAACTCTTCAATATTGGGTAATTCTCCTCCTTCAAAATCAAAAATATGAGTTTCTATATTTTCTTTAATGAGATGATCAATCAATACGGATGCTCCTGATAATTTGACATAATCTTTATCATTAAAATTTCCTAAAAGCGCAACCATATTACAATCCGAATAAGTAGCAATTACATTAACCATCTTATGCTGATAGTAAAAAGCTGTAAATTTCAGATATCCGGACTTATAAAAGCTTTCAAAAATTCTCATGAATTCAAACAAATCATGGTCTTTATTCAATCCTATCGTATTGGATTCAATAAAAGCTTTTGCTTTCTCATAAGGAATCGTTTTGATTTCTGATTCTTTTAAAACAGCTTCATCTAACCGAAGTTTTCTTTTTCTTTTGGGCGAATATTTCGAATATACTTTCTCATAAGCCTCAGGATATAATAAAAAGTTTTTCTTGATTCTGATCTTTGTGCGAAGCTGATTGACATCATTAAAAGGATACGCCCTGATCATGTAATTTTTCTCCAGATATTCTAAAAAAGCTTCATTAAGATCAACATCATCTTTGCAAGAAAAAACACCAAGCTGCTGACAAAGCTTAGGATTATGTACAATTTTCAACCCATATTTTCTTACAAAAGGTACGGGCATTACCGCTTCATAATCTTTATAAACCAGAATTTCCCAAGGCATTGTAGAAGTTGTATCTAAAAAATCTTTTGTTGCAGAATATTTTCTTTGTTCGGAATTTTCTAAACATTGAGCATATTTTACAAAATCAATTTCATGGTATTTCAATCTTCTAATCATAATAATCCTGCGTCTGAGAAACTAAAATAAGAATCCTGTGTGACAATAATATGGTCTAAAACCTGAATACTTAATGTATTTCCTGCTTCTTTTATTTTCTGTGTGATATTGATATCTTCCCGACTAGGTTTTAAACTTCCGGAAGGATGATTGTGGGCAATGATAATGCCTGTTGAAAAATGATCAAGCGCTGCCTTATAGAGCGTTCTCACATCTACAATAGACTGGCTGATCCCGCCTTGTGTAAGCTGGGAAACATGAATCACTTTATTGCTATTATTAAGAAAAATTGCCCAAAACTCTTCTGTTCTAAGATCAGAAAGCTGGTTTCTGAGAATCGCATAAGCATCATGACTGTTTCCAATAATTGTTTTTTCAGGAATCTCCTGTACCGCTCTCCTTTTTCCGATTTCTAAAGCTGAAATAATTGAAATGGCTTTTGATTCTCCAATACCTTTGAATTTCATCAGATCTTTGGCAGAAAGTAAGCTCAATTCATTCCAGCTGTTATTGACAGAGGCTAAAATTTTCCTTGCTAATTCCAAAGCATCTTCCTCTTTATTTCCGCTTCCCATAATAATTGCCAGGAGTTCAGAATCAGAAAGTGAGCTTTTGCCTTTCTGCAAAAACTTTTCTCTGGGTCTGTCATCTTCGGCAAGGAGTTTTATGGCCATGGAAAAAAATTATAGATAATATGATCAATTAGTAGAAAGCATATAAAATAACAGGCTTTATAGACCTATCAATATATTTTGCTGTTTCTTTAAGAGCATTTACGGAAAGCATAGGACATCCTAAGCTCAGACACGCAGGAGACTTTGATTCCGCATCAGGAATACATCCGTAAGAATGAAGAACTATTGCTCTCTGCATGGCATTGCTATTGGTAGCATCCAGTCCTTCCAGACGATAAGCTTTACCAAACTTTCCTATATAGCTTTCTCCAATGGCATATTTTCCAAGAGATGACTGATAAGAGCCTTCAATATTACTGAATTTCAAAGCATCTGACTTTGGAATGACGGAGCCTGAACCATGAGAAACAACAGCCTGTTGTAAAATCGTATTATTCTTTAGGTTATAAATAAAATAACGATACTTTCCGGAAGGGATTTTAAAATTGATAAAAACAGCCAGTTCCTGATTGTACTCTTTTCCTTTAATATAATTTTTAATCTCCGAAATTCTTGTTTGAGGAATACCCAAAGGGTTCAACTGCTGGGATTCAGCTTTTGAACAGGAAATTACAATTAAAAAAAGAAAAATAAAGTGTTTCATCATCCGGTTTTGTATGCTACTCTATGATCATTCCGTCTTTCATAACGAGCTTGCGGTCTGTAATTTCTGCCAGATTCGGGTTATGCGTTACAATGACAAAAGTTTGATTGTATTTATCTCTAAGATCAAAAAACAATCTATGAAGATCATCCGCATTCTTGGAATCAAGGTTACCTGTTGGCTCATCTGCAAAAATAATTTTCGGAGAATTGATTAAAGCTCTGGCTACAGCTACTCTTTGCGCTTCTCCACCTGAAAGCTGGTTGGGTTTATGATTCAATCTCTGTTCAATCTTCAGGTCTTCAAACAAAGCATAAGCCTTTTCAAGAGCTTCTCTTTCGTTGGCTCCTGCTATTTTTGTCGGAAGCAAGACATTTTCTAGCGCTGTAAACTCCGGAAGAAGCTGATGAAACTGAAATACAAAACCGATATTCTGATTTCTGAATTTTGACAGCTGCTTATCATTCATATTAATAAACGATTCTCCTGCTATTTCAATTTCAGTATCATATTTATTAGATTGGCTAGGGTGATCCAAAGTTCCCAGAATCTGCAGCAATGTAGATTTACCAGCTCCTGATTCTCCTACAATAGAAACCACTTCTCCTGTTTTGATTTGAATATCAACTCCTTTCAGTACCTCTAAATTCCCATAAGATTTATGGATATTTCTTGCTTTAATCATGATTCAAAAATAGTGAATTGCCTGCAAATAAAAAACCGCTTTTTGAAGCCGTTTATATTTTATTTTAGTTTTATCAGAATTAGATTTCTCTGATCTATTTATATACGTCTTTTCTATTAATTTTTTTAATTATTCCTGTCTTATTTTTTTGTAAAAATTTTTGTAATATAAACTTTTTTCTAAACCTATAAGGTTTTGTTAGCCATTTCAATTTACCAAAAACAAAAAAACCTCCCGATTTGGGAGGTTTCATATTTTCAATTCAGAAAATTACAGTAACAATGTTAATGGACTTTCTAAATATGTTCTTAATGTCTGTAGGAACTGAGCACCTGTAGCACCGTCTACCACTCTGTGGTCACAAGCCAATGAAAGTTTCATGGTGTTTCCAACTACGATCTGACCATCTTTAACGATTGGTTTCTCGATAATTGCTCCTACTGAAAGGATTGCAGAGTTTGGTTGATTGATGATACTTGTAAACGTTTCGATTCCGAACATTCCTAAGTTTGAAATAGAGAATGTAGATCCTTCCATTTCGTTAGCTTTAAGACCTTTACTCTTAGCTCTTGAAGCCATATCTTTTACGGATGCAGAAATCTGAGTATACGTCATCTGATCTGTATTTTTCAATACCGGAACTACCAATCCGTCTGGAATAGCTACTGCTACACCAATGTTGATATTTCCTCTGTGAATGATCTTATCACCTGCCCAGCTTGAATTTACCTGTGGGTGTTTTCTTAAAGCAATTGCAGTTGCTTTAATGATCATATCATTGAAAGAGATCTTAGTATCTGGAAGAGAATTGATTTCTTTTCTTGCCTCAATTGCTTTATCCATATTGATCTCAACCATCAGATAATAGTGAGGAGCAGAGAATTTACTTTCAGAAAGACGTTTTGCAATGATATTTCTTACTTGTGAGTTTGGGGTCTCTGTATCTTCACCCTGTACGAAGCTTACTGCAACAGGAGCAGCACTTGCTGCAGGAGCTGAAGCAGCTGGTTTTGCAGCTGGCTGATAGTTTTCAATATCTTTTTTAACGATTCTTCCGTTTTCACCAGAACCCTGAACACTGTTGATATCAACTCCCTTATCCTGAGCCATTTTCTTAGCCAGTGGAGAGATTGCTACTCTGTCAGAAGATGAAGAGTTCGCAACCGAAGCTGCTTTTTCTTCTGTTTTAGCTTCTGCTTTTTGTTCAGCTGGTTTTTCAGTTGACTGACCGGCAGCTTTTGGAGCTCCTACCGCGGAAACATCTGTTCCTGCAGGGCCAATGATTGCCAATACGGAATCAACCGGAGCAGCACCTCCTTCTTCTACACCTTGCTTCAATAATACTCCATTGAATTCAGATTCGAAATCCTGTACCGCTTTATCTGTTTCGATCTCAGCAAGAAGGTCTCCTTCTTTTACTGTATCACCTACATTTTTGTGCCATTTAGCCACTTTACCTTCTGTCATTGTATCAGAAAGTCTTGGCATTGTAATAATTTCTACTCCTGCCGGAACTTCTGCAGCAGGTGCAGCAGTTTCTGCTTTAGGCTGTTCTTCTGATTTTTTTTCTTCAGTTCCAACACTGGGAGCAGCAGCCCCACCTGTCAATCCTGAAATATCTTCTCCTTCATTCCCGATAATAGCTAAAACAGAGTCTACAGCAGCAGCACCTCCTTCTTCTACACCTACGTATAAAAGGGTACCTTCTATTTCAGATTCGAAATCCTGAACTGCTTTATCAGTTTCAATTTCAGCTAAAATATCTCCTTCTTTTACTTTATCTCCTACTTTTTTATGCCATTTTGCCACCTTACCTTCCGTCATTGTGTCGGACAGGCGGGGCATCGTAATTACTTCTGCCATAATTTATTTTAATTTGAAAATTTAGCAATCTGAAAATTTGAAAATTAAAAAAGGACATAATCTATCACATTTTTCAAATTCTCAAATTGTCAAATTAACTCATTATCTTTTAGTTTTCTAATTTGTCTAAGAATGGATAATCTTCCTGAGCATATACATACTCATAGATTTTTTCTGCATCCGGATACGGAGAGTTTTCCATAAATTCGATACACTCTTCAACAAAGTCTCTGGATTTGTTATCCATAACTTCCAGTTCTGCTTCTGTAGCCCATCCGTTTTCTAAAATTCTATGTTTTATCAATTCGATTGGGTCATCATTTTTATGAAGAGCTACTTCTTCTTTAGATCTATATGGCTCGGCATCAGACATAGAGTGTCCTCTGTAACGGTAAGTTCTTGCTTCAATGAAAGTAGGTCCGTCTCCTCTTCTTGCTCTTTCAATAGCTTCGTAAGCAGCTTCTGCCACTTTTTCAGGATCCATTGCATCTACAGCAAGGCAAGGCATTTCGTATCCTAACCCTAATTTATAGATATCTTCGTGGTTGGCTGTTCTTTTTACAGAAGTTCCCATTGCATATTGGTTGTTTTCTACAACAAATACTACAGGAAGTTTCCAGTTCATTGCCATGTTGAAGGTCTCATGTAAAGAACCTTGTCTTGCAGCACCATCACCAAAGAAACAGATGTTTACTGCTTTTCTGTCGAAATATTTATCAGCAAAAGCAATACCTGCACCTAATGGAATTTGTCCTCCAACGATACCATGTCCTCCGTAAAAACGGTGTTCTTTACTGAAAATGTGCATAGATCCACCCATACCTCCGGATGTTCCGGTAGCTTTACCACAAAGTTCAGCCATGATTCTTTTAGGGTCTACTCCCATCGCCATTGGATGGATGTGACATCTGTAAGCAGTAATCATACTATCCTTTGTAAGATCCATTGCATGTGTAAAACCGGCAGGGATAGCTTCCTGACCGTTATACAAATGTAAAAATCCTCTGATCTTTTGTTTTAGGTAAAGAGAACGGCATTTGTCTTCAAACCTTCTCCACATTGTCATATCTTCATACCACTTCAGGTATACCTCTTTAGAAAATTCTTTCATGTGTTAGCTCTTGCTTTTTTATGATGAAATAGTTGAGCAAAATTATGAAAAAAACTTTGTTTTTATTCTATACATAGATAACTTTTCGATTTTTCTGCAAAATCTATTTGCGGGCTGTATGGATTATTCTTAATTTCCGACCCCTTGGAAGCTTGATAAAGCTTCGTTTTATCTGTTACATTCTTTCTGTAAAATCTCAGGAGTCATCCTATCCATAAGGCTTTTCTGAAACGACAAATGATTCAGAGATATCAGGATTCTTTACATTTTGTTCTCCTATTTCATTCCTCTTTAATTATTGTTAATATATATTTTGGTTATTTCAACAGCTTCTTTTCCGGAGAAAAATCTGTAAGTTTCAGAGTTCTGTCTTCAATTTCATTAACGAAATTACCATATTGCTTTGCCGTTCTGGCTTTAATTTCCTTCCATTCTTTATCTGCCATAAATCCTTCCCACGCCATTTTCATTGCATCTTCATCTTTCCACTCAAGCAGGTAAACAAATTCTGTTTTTTCATTGAATTCCGATTCCCAGATTGACACAATGGTAAATCCATATTTCTTCATAATTCTCAGTGCGTGATCTCTGAAGCGGTCAAGAAAAACCTGCTTATTTTCTTTTGGAATTTCATAGATTCTTAATTGATGGACAGGTTGTGGTGTAGAAATATTTTCACCTGAAACCTTTTGACCAAAAATTAAATAGCCTGATAATATAAATAAGTATGTGAATAGATATTTCATGATAATAATAATTAAAACAGATCAATTAAAATTAAACATTTCTTGCAAAACTTAATACTCATTTAAAGACGAAAAAATATTTCACTCCATTAAAAACAACTGGTAATCAAACAACTTACCCATTAAATCAACTATTCCATCTCATGGTTTTCATTTGATTTTTGAGGTTATAATAGTATATTTGGTTTTTAAACTTGATTATGGAAGAAAAACAATCTTCATTATTACACAAAATTTCAAAAGTCATCTCTGATTTTTTTAATCCTTTGGTCTCTCTGATCATTTTCTTTATCTATATGAGCATCAGAGAATATTCCCTTAAAGATTCTATGCTTTATTTTCTTCCTGTATTATTAATGATTATTATTCCGGTTGTGATATGGCTGGTGTGGAATGTAAAGACGGGAAGATATACCAATATGGATGTTTCCAACCGTGTTCAAAGGAAAACGCTATATATATTTATTGCAGTCTGTGTGATCGCCTATCTTCTTTTTAATTATATCAGAAACGGATATATAGATCTTGTCATGCTATTTATCCTGGTGCTTCTTTTCGCTCTTCAGATCAGCAATCTTTTTATCAAAAGCTCGATGCATACAGCGTTCAATGTATTTGTAGCAGCGCTCTTTTTCTCATTGGACTGGAAGATAGGTCTTGCGTGGCTGGGAATCGCTATTTTGGTCGGAATCACCCGTATTATTTTAAAAAGACATACCGTAAAAGAGGTATTTATGGGGGCTGGAATAGCTTTTCTGGTATCTTTTATCTATCTTTATTGCAATATTCAATTTCAACATTAGAATACTCTATGAAAATAAATCATCTTACTGCCGCAGAAGAAAACTTTATGAAGCTGTTTTGGAAAATGGAATCTTTCTATCTGAAGGACGTTATGGAGCAGCATCCGGAACCGAAACCACACCAGAACACGGTTTCCACTTATTTGAAAATATTAGTTGAAAAAGGCTATCTATCTACTGTAAAAGAAGGAAGAATCTTCAAATACAGTGTGCTTGTTCCTTTAGAAGGGTATAAAAAATTCCTGTTAAAAGAGCTTTCACATAACTTTTTTAATAACTCAGGGAAGGAAATTCTGGAGCTTTTATTAAGTGAAAAATTAATTTCCCAGGAAGATATGAAGGGCTATTTTGATCTTAAAATTGAAATAAAGCCAGCAAAAGTGGAAGAGCCTAAGTTCGAAGTTGCTGAAGAAATCCTGAATCCTAAAAAAGAAAAGAAAACCAAAGGAAAAGAAAAAGACAAGGACAAAGACAAGGATAAAAAGAAAAAAAAGAAAAAAGATTAATCTAAACCTTAAAAACACCAAATCATGAAAACAAAATTCCAGGAAACTCTAAGCCGGGCCAATAAAGTCATTTTCCGATATCCTATGATTTTGGCAATGGCTTTATTAGCTGCTATTGGCACCATATGCATTGTGGAAACGGAACGTAGTGAAATTACTTCTTATATTAAGTTCACCATTTGTTCATGTCTCGGAATTTCTCTGATGTTTGCACTAAAAATGTTGTCACAGAGAATCGGGAAAGAATTACTACTACACGTATCCGGTATAATTTTCCTTATAGGTTTTTATTACATTCTGCCTGATAAAAAAAACAGCTTTACAGAAGTTTATGCTTACATCATTGCTATTACCGCCCTTCTCTCCCACTTACTGGTATCATTTGTTCCATTTCTGGAGAAAGACAGGGAGCTCAGATTCTGGCAGTACAACAAAAACCTTTTTATCAATATCTTTCTGACCGCCGTATTTACAGGAGTTCTGACAGGCGGTATGGAATTAGCAATCTTAGCCGTTGACAAACTTTTTGACTTTAACTTCCATGACAGAATTTACAGAGATACATTCTTTGTTCTTGCTATTTTTGGAAGCAGTTTTATTTTCCTTTTATTTAATGATAAAGGATTAAATAACCTTGAAAAAGACGGCACCTACCCTGTTGTTTTAAAGTTTTTCACTCAGTTTATTTTAATTCCGTTACTGCTTATCTATGTAACAATTCTTTATTTTTATTCGGTTAAAATATTAATCAACTGGCAGCTTCCAAGAGGCTGGGTTTCTTACCTTGTTTTAGCCTATAGTATTGTGGGTATCCTTGCATTACTTCTGGTTCACCCGTTAAAAGAAGAAAACGCAAAATCCTGGGTCAGAATATTTTCAAAAGCATTCTATTACACCATTGTTCCTTTGATTATTCTGCTTTTCACTGCTATTTTTACCAGAATTTTAGAATATGGATATACAGAACCAAGGTATTTCGTTCTCCTGCTTGCTCTATGGCTGTTAAGTATTGTTGTCTACTTTATTTTCAACAAAAAAGCTACGATAAAGTTCATTCCTGTCAGCTTATTTTTATTTGGCGCTTTTGCATTGATTTTCCCTTACCTTAATGCATTCAGTGTAGCTAAGAGAAGTCAGAAAACAGAATTGATGAATATTTTAAATCAGCATCAACTAATGAGTGCCGGCAAGATTAATTTTCAGAAAAAAGTTACCGATACTGTTCGTAATGAAATTGCTGATAAATTTGAATTTCTGGCTGAAAGAAAGCAAAGTGAATTTCTATCAGCGCTGCTGAACGAAAAAGACCAGGCTGAATTAGCCGATAATATTAAAAAAGGCACATTTTATAGTATCAATTACGATATTCAAAGCAAGTTTTCAGATGTGAATGTCACTGCAAAAAACAGAGCATACGAAATGGACAGACTCGTTCTTGTTCGTGAAGAACAGGCTGTAGAACTCGGGAATTATCAGTATTTAATTTCTTTCCATCGTTATAGCAGAGATCCCCAAAAACTGAATGATGACCAGTTTGAGCTGACAGATCAGCTGACAGAAGAATCCTCATTAAAATTAAGTTTAAATTCTAAAGAAGAAGTAGACTTCGGACCACGGATCATTAAACTATTTGAGGAAAATAAAAACAAGAAAGGAAATGTAGTAATCCCCGAAATTGCTATGGAATCTGATTTAGGAAAGTATCACGTCAAGCTTATTTTCAGTGAAATTACAAGAGAAAAGTATTCTGACAATGACACCGCCAGTATTTATTACGAAAATGTTTACATCCTTATAAGATCAAAATAAATGACCACAAAAAAAGACTGTCCTTCGACAGTCTTTTTTTATTATTGTATGTAACAAAAACTTTTGATTATCTTTGAGTTCCCGAGCTCCATATTGGAGAATTTCTTCCATAAATCACAAGATTTCCGTCATTTTGCACTGTAAGTTTAACGCCTCCTCTGTTTTCTGTATTTGAGCTCCATACAGGTCTGTTATAAGAATCGTAAACCACTAAGTTTCCATCCCCTTGAAATTCAGCTCTGTTACCTTTATTATCAGTTGCTGTAGCCCAAATAGGATTTCCGTTTCTATTAGCCAAAACAAGATTACCATCATCCTGAAATACAAGATAATAACGTCCGTCCGAAGAATACAGCTTAGCGTCCTTACGGAATCTGTATCCAGTAGACACATAATCATTACCTCGATAACGGTCACCACCATTATTATTTCTGATACCTCCCTGCGAAGCCCATAAAGGATTAGAACCATTATAGATTACAAGATTACCATCATCCTGAACTGATAATTTATCAGCTCCCTGACCATCAGTATTTGAACTGAAGGCAACACCATTTCCTCTTGTATACACTACCAGATTACCATCTCTTTGAAAAATTGCTCTCACTCCTCTGTTGGTAGTTTTTGATTCCCATGCAGGGGCACCGGATCTGTTATAAAAAACCAGATTACCGTCGTTCTGGAAGATAAGATAATATCCGTTGTTATCAGCCCAGTACTTTTTATCCTGTCTTAATGTCTGTCCTGCATAAATGCTTTGTGCGTTGACCAGCAACCCACCAAACACCATCATTACTACTAATAAATGTTTTTTCATTATAATTACTTTTTGATTGATTGATAATTTTCTAAAATTATGCCAAAACATCATAATATTTCAACCCAAGTTATAATTAAATGATTTACTGGAAATTAAATTCCATAAAAAAAGCGGCTTAAAAGCCGCTTCATATTTTTACCAACGATTTCCGCCTCCGCCACGGTTGTTACCATAGCCTCCGCCTCTATTGTTGTTGTTACCATAACCTCCACCTCTGTTGTTATCGAAGCTTCTTCTTGGCTTCTCTTCTCTTGGCTTAGCTTCAGATACGTTTAGAGTTTTTCCGTTAAATTCTTTTTGGTTAAGAGCTTCAATAGCTTGCTTTCCTTCTTCATCACCCATTTCTACGAAACCGAAACCTCTGGAACGACCAGTTTCTCTGTCTGTAACGATTTTAGCTGATGATACATCACCAAATTCTGCGAATAGATCGTGCAACTCATACTCTTTAGTTGCGTAATTGATGTTTGAAACAAAAATGTTCATTTTAAATAAATTAAAAAATTAATAAAAATTTGGTATATAAAAGAAAAACAACATAAATTAATGAACAAATATTGATTCCAAATATAAACGTATGCAAGATACAATTAAAAATTTCAAATCAAAGCTTTTTTTAAATATTTCTCACATTATGTTGAATCTAAAAACAAAAAAAGCACACAAAACAAGTTTAATCAATTGATATACAATTAATTAAACAAAAATAAATTTTATTATAAAATTAGTTAAAAATTTAAAACAAATGCTAACGTTGAGCCCTCAAAATCAAGTTAATATGATATACAACATTCTATTTATCAACTTCCTTACCGCCCTATTCTTCATAAAATTTTAAAACCTGAACCTAAATATGAAACTATACACCACAAATTATACCAACACACTCATTGAAGCTGCCGAAGATTGTCCTGTTTTCCGGGCGCAGATTCCTCCTGAAAAGAAGGAAAAAACACTCGCCAATCTGCAATATGAGAAACTTATAAAAAGTCCTTATCAATATTCTTCCGATGATCTAATTTTTGAATGCTATGCCATTAAAAATGAAATTTCAGAAAACGAGAAAGAGGATGAAAGGAAAAAGTTCTTTTCCAAAGGCCAGCCTTGCCTCCGTTGTTCTCCTTTAGCGAAAAAATATGGATTTGGATTCCATCATAATATAGAAGGGAAAGTTGCTCTGGTTGCTATAGAAAGTGAAGAATATCAAATATTGCTGAATGATTCTTCGATAGCAAAAACGAAAGCCATGCGTTCCAAAAGAAAATGATTGAGAAAATGAATGATTCTTTTCAGATCAATAAATACTATTCTTTTGAAAAGATCAGCTTTTAACACTAAATTTGTACTGCAAATTATTAAAAGATATGAACTACCATACCAGAAAATGGGTAAAACCCGAAGACTTAAATCCCAATCATTCACTTTTCGGAGGAAGACTTCTTCAATGGATTGATGAAGAAGCTGCACTTTATGCTATCATTCAGTTAGAAAACACAAAAGTAGTCACAAAATTTATTTCTGAAATCAACTTTGTCAGCTCAGCCAAACAAGGAGATATTATAGAAATAGGAATTGAAGCCACTCATTTCGGATCTTCTTCTATTACTTTAAGATGTGATGTAAGAAATAAAATGACTCATCAAACCATCATTACTGTAGAAAGAATTGTTATGGTAAACCTTAACGAAGAAGGCAATCCTGCTCCTCATGGCAAAACCCAGATAGAATTCGTAAAAGACAGGTTAAACAACAGCCTATGAAGATTTTCATAAAGAATATGGTCTGCAACAGATGCATTGCGGCAGTAGAAAATATTTTCCGTAGTGCAGATGTAAAGACAGCTAATATCTTACTGGGAGAAGTAGAAACGGAAGCTGATGTTTCTCCTGAAAAAATGCAGATCATAGAAAAAGAACTGCTTGATACAGGGTTTGAAAGAATTATGGATTCTGCTCATCAGACTGTGGAAAAAATCAAAAATCTGATCATTGTAAAAATAAGCGACCTTGATATCTCGGAAGACTTCCTGCTTTCCGAATTTTTAAGTTCAAAACTTCACAAGGATTACAGTGCTCTTTCCAAAACATTTTCTCAAAACGAAAATATCACATTAGAGCAATTCTTCATTCTTCAGAAAATAGAAAAGGTAAAAGAGCTTCTTTTATACAATGAATTCAATCTTACTGAAATTGCAGGAAAGCTTGGTTATAAAAGTGTACAACACCTTTCTTCCCAGTTCAGGAATACAACAGGATTCACTCCTACGGAATTCAAAAAACTCAAAGAACACAATCGTAAAGCGCTTGATAATCTATAAGTTTGAGTGTTTGAGCGTTTAGGGGTGAAAGAGTTAAATATTCCTATCTCACTTACAAACTCTCAAACGCTCACACAATACAACTCTCAAACCCTCTTACTCTTATACTCTCCCACTCTCAAACTCTCTCACTCCACCTAATTTTATAACTATTATCCTTAAATTTATAACAACCTTAGGTTTCCATTTTGGAAATTTGTACTATAAATTTAAGAATCATGGAACAACAGTATAAAATACTCGGAATGACCTGTTCCGGCTGCCAGAAAAAAATTTCCAATCAACTGAACAGTGTTGATGGTGTTAAAGCCGATGTAAATCTGGAAAACAATACCGCAACCATCACTTCTGATCATGGAGTGAAACTTTCGGTATTAAATGATGCCCTGGCAGAAATAGGAAAATACAGACTTGAAGATCCAAGCCATCCTGAGACAGCATTTGTAAAACCTCAGGACCGCGTATCTCCGTCTTCGGTATACTATTGTCCAATGGAATGTGAAGGAGATAAAGTATATTTCAAACAGGGCGAAAGATGCCCTGTCTGCAAAATGTATCTGGTTCCTATTGAGGAAAAACTGGCAAAAGATCCTAATCACAAACCTGCTTATTCAGCAACAAACCTTCCTGAAAACTTTAAAAACAGCATTGGGAAATATTATTGCCCTATGTTTTGTGAGGGGGATAAAGTGTACGATGACAAAGGAGACTGTCCGGTTTGTCATATGCATCTGGAACCTGTCACTGAGGAACTTGTTCATAAAGGAAGTTCACACCAGCATCATTCTCACTCCCACGCTCACCAGCATCATGATCACCACCATCATCACGAAGCTCCTAAAGTAACTGATGAAATGGCAGGCAGATATTACTGTCCGATGTATTGTGAAGGTGATAAAACCTATGATTCCAATGTAGGATGTCCCGTTTGTGGAATGGATCTTGTAAAGTATCCGGAAAAGAAAACCGCAAAATACACCTGTCCTATGCATCCGGAAATCATTCGTGATGAACCGGGAGACTGCCCGATCTGCGGAATGGATCTGGTAAGAATGCCGGACAGCAGTGATGATGATGAAGATGAAACCTATACTCTATTAAAAAGGAAATTCATTACTTCATTAGCATTTACCATTCCGGTTTTTATTCTTTCAATGGGTGGAATGTTTATCAATTTCCCTTTCTCTCATCAGATTCAGGGATTTATTGAACTTGCATTAACCCTTCCGGTGATGTTTTATTCCGGCTGGTTCTTATTGAAAAGAGGATGGGTTTCCTTCAAAACATGGAACCTCAATATGTTCAGTCTTATTGCTCTGGGAGTTGCTGCAGCATTTATTTTCAGTATTGTTGCCCTGATATTTCCAGACATTATTCCACATGAAATCCGTGGACATAATCATGAAATCCCTTTATATTTTGAGGCGGTCTGTGTGATTTTAACCCTTGTTATTTTAGGTCAGCTGATGGAAGCGGCAGCTCATAAAAAAACAGGCAATGCCATCAAAGAATTAATGAACCTTTCACCTGATGAAGCCAACCTTATGGTAAATGGTGAAGAAAAGAAAGTTCTGCTTTCTCAGGTAAAAATAGGAGATTTATTAAAAGTAAAACCTGGTGAAAAAATTCCCGTGGATGGAAAAATCACTGAAGGTAATTCTATTGTAGACGAAAGTATGATTACAGGAGAACCTGTTCCTGTTGAAAAAAATGTAGATGACAAAGTATCTTCCGGAACCATCAACGGTAATCAGGTATTTATTATGAAGGCGGAAAAAGTAGGTGACGAAACCTTGCTTTCCCAAATCATTAAAATGGTGAATGAAGCCAGCCGCAGCAAAGCTCCTATCCAGAAACTTACAGATAAGGTTTCAAAAGTATTTGTCCCTGTGGTAATTCTTATTGCTGTACTTACTTTCATCCTGTGGCAGTTTTTCGGTCCGGAAGGAAAAAGAACTTTATTTGCTTTCGTAAATGCGGTTGCCGTTTTAATTGTGGCTTGTCCTTGTGCCCTTGGGCTGGCAACTCCAATGTCCTTAATGGTAGGAATAGGAAAAGGTGCTAAAAACGGAATCCTTATCAAAAATGCGGAAGCTCTTGAGCAGATGAATAAAGTAAATGTTTTGATTACTGATAAAACAGGAACTTTAACAGAAGGAAAGCCTTCCGTAGAACATATTGAAACCGTAAACGGAGACCGGAATCAGATTTTAAAAATGGCTTTTTCTTTGAATCAAAATTCTGAACATCCACTTTCCAATGCCGTAATAAAAAGAGCAAAAGAAGAGAATCTGACGGCTGAAAAAGTAGACCAGTTTGAGAATATCTCCGGAAAAGGAGTGAAAGGAAATATCAACGGAAAAACAGCTTATCTTGGAAATGAAAGTCTCCTGACCTCGCATCAGATCATGATTCCTGACAGCTTAAAACAGAAAGCTGTAGAAGTTCAGTCTAAAGCCCATACGATTTCCTATATTGCACAGGATCATCAGGTGCTGGGATTTGTAAGTTTTACAGATAAAATCAAAGAGAGTTCCAAAAAAGCTGTTAAACAGTTGATGAGTGAAGGAATAGACGTCATCATGATGACCGGAGATAATGAACATACCGCCAAAGCTGTTGCTGATGAATTAGGAATTAAACATTTCAAAGCCAACTGCCTTCCTGAAGATAAACTCAATGAGGTAAAGAAACTTCAACAGCAGGGTAAAATCGTAGCGATGACCGGAGACGGAATCAATGACTCTCCTGCCCTTGCACAATCTGATGTGGGAATTGCTATGGGAACAGGAACAGACGTTGCGATTGAAAGTGCTGAGATCACTTTATTGAAAGGAGATATCTTAGGCGTTGCAAAAGCAAAGTTACTGAGTGAAAAGCTCCTCAAAAACATTAAAGAGAACCTGTTCTTTGCTTTCATTTATAATGTTTTAGGAGTTCCGGTAGCTGCAGGGTTATTGTATCCGTTCTTTGGAATTCTTTTATCACCAATGATTGCAGCTGCAGCCATGAGCTTCAGTTCATTATCTGTAATTCTGAATTCATTAAGATTAAATTCCGTGGATCTGAATATTAAATAATAGAAATCTTTACAAATAAAGAATAAAAGCAGCCCGTTCATAAGGCTGCTTTTTTGTATGTTTAAAGAAAGTAAAGTCTCAAATACCCCAAAAACACTCTTGTCAAAAAAAGATTGTGTTAAAATAAAAATAATTCCCCGCAAAAGGAAATTGCAATCATCTCAAAGAAAATAGAGAAAAACAATCGGTTTCATATTTATAAATGTTAAAACATAAAGAAAACAAAATCATAAATTAACAATCCATCAGCTGATGGAAATACGCTTTAAAATAAAGTTCTTAAAATAAACTTAAAAAGAAAAATAACTGCACAGCTTGGCATATAATTTGTTAATTTTCATCTGTTATTTTTAACGATTTTTAACAACTTAAACTCCATTATTTTTATGAGAAAAATTTTTGCGGGAAAGTCTAAAAATATGACTTTTCTCGGGATGGTTGTATTGATGAGTACAACTTCGGCTTTATTGAACAGCTGTAATTTCAAGAATGAAGTGAATAATGACCCCGTCGTCAGTTCACAGGAACATCCTTCCGCAGAAATAGTCTCCAATAATATGGATGATGAAAGCGTAGATCCGGATAAAAGAGTGATCTACCTTACCTTTGATGACGGACCTAATCAGGGAACCGAAAATCTTTTAAAAATCCTGGACAAGAGAAATGTTTGTGCCACTGCGTTTCTGGTAGGGAAACATGCTTATGGAAGTAAAAAACAGAAGGATGATCTGCTATTGCTTAAGCAAAATCCGTTGGTAGAACTTGCCAATCACAGTTTCTCTCATGCCCACAACAAATACACAGATTTTTATAAAAATGCTGATGCTGTGGTTCACGATTTTGATATCGCCAAAGACAGTTTGAAGCTTACCGATAAAATAGCAAGAACTCCCGGAAGAAATATCTGGAGGCTCAACAATATCAATGTAACAGATATTAAAAGTTCCACTTTAGCAGCAGATGGCCTTAAAAAAGCCGGTTATAAAGTAATTGGCTGGGATCTTGAATGGAGACCTTCTCAAAAAATGACTTTAAAAGGAAGTCATGAAGCCATGATCAAGAAAGTAGACAGTATTTTCCTGAACGACCTTGAGAAGACTTCAAGACATCTGGTATTCCTTACTCACGACCAGTATCTGAGAGATGCAGACTCTATCAATGAACTGGATATGTTTATTGAAAAATTACAGAAGAGCAACAAGTTTGTGTTCAGAAAAATCTCTCAGTATCCTAAGATCAATGAGGTCCTGAATTAATTTTACAGTAAAAGTACCGTGTAAAATGTATTCATAACTGGCAACTGTCAGGGAATTTTCGGAAATTTGCATCTATGAGTATTAAAGAAAATTATAAAGCTATAAAAGACCAGCTGCCATCAAATGTTCAGCTGGTTGCTGTTTCAAAAACACATCCGGCTTCCGCAGTACAGGAAGTATATGATCTCGGGCAAAAGGTTTTTGGAGAAAATAAAGTACAGGAACTGATGGAAAAAGCTCCTCTTCTTCCTCAGGATATCCAATGGCACCTAATTGGTCATTTACAGACCAACAAAGTGAAGTACATTGCTTCTTTCATAGATACCATACAAAGTGTGGATTCTGAAAAATTATTGACAGAAATCAATAAAGAAGCAGGAAAGCACAACAGGAAGATTAAAGTTCTTCTGCAAGTAAAAATCGCAGCAGAAGAAAGTAAGTTCGGACTTGAAATTTCTGAAGCGAAAGATCTTTTCCAACAATCTATTGAAGGCAATTTTCCCAATGTGGAAATTAATGGTTTAATGGGAATGGCAACATTCACAGATGATGAGCAGCAGGTTAGAAATGAATTTTTAACCCTGAAAAAGCTTTTTGATGAATTAAATCAATTAAAAACATTAAATACCTTATCAATGGGGATGAGTGACGATTTCCCGATAGCGATCGAGTGTGGAGCTAACTCTGTGAGGGTTGGATCTGCCATTTTTGGGAAAAGAGACTACTCGAAATAGAATATTTAGGTACAGTTTTTGCTAATAATTGAAACAAAAAATTTAAATTTGCAACTATGCAAAAAATCCTTATAGTAGAAGACGAAAAAGCAATCTCGGGAGTACTTCACAGTATTCTTTCGGATGAACTAACCGATTATGAATTTGTTATTGCCGAAGACGGCCTTGAAGGTTACAAACAGGTAGAAAAAGAAGATTTCGCCCTAGTGATTTCTGATATTAAAATGCCTAAGCTTTCAGGAACTGAGCTTTTGAAACAAAGTCTTGCATTAAAACCAGAAACTACTTTTATCATGATCTCAGGACACGCAGACATTGATTCCGCTGTTTCCTGTTTGAAAGAGGGCGCATATGATTTTATCTCCAAACCCATTGATATCAACAGACTTATTACAAGTGTGAAAAATGCATTGGTGAAAGAAACCCTGAAGAAAGAAAACAAAAATCTCCAGACTGAAAATAAAACTTTAAAGAGAAAAGTAAGTAAAAAATACCAGATGATCGGTACCTCTCCTGCTCTTCAAAAGATCCAGGATATGATTGAAAAGGTAGCTGCTTCTGATGCCAGAGTTCTGATCACAGGACCTAACGGTGCAGGAAAAGAACTGGTTGCTCATGCAATCCACAATCAGAGTGAGCGTGCAAGAGGCCCTATGATAGAGGTAAACTGTGCTGCTATTCCATCTGAACTTATTGAGTCTGAACTTTTCGGACACGTAAAAGGATCTTTTACAGGTGCTATTAAAGATAAGCAGGGAAAATTTGAGCAGGCCAATGGCGGTACCATCTTCCTTGACGAGATTGGAGATATGAGCCTTATTGCTCAGGCTAAAGTATTGAGAGCGCTACAGGAAAGCAAAGTTTCTCCTGTAGGAAGTGATAAAGAAATCAAAGTTGACGTAAGAGTAATTGCGGCAACCAATAAAAATATGCAGAAAGAAATTGAGGAAGGAAAATTCAGAGAAGACCTTTACCACAGACTTTCTGTTATTGAAATCTATGTTCCACCGTTGGATGAAAGAAAAGAGGATATCAAATTATTGGTTGAACATTTTTCTGGTATGATTGCTGATGAACACGGTACTTCTGCGAAAAAGTTTGAGGATAAAGCTATTGATGCTTTAAAAGCGCTTTCATGGACTGGAAATATCAGAGAATTAAGGAATGTTGTAGAGAGGTTGATTATTCTTGGTGGAAACACTGTTTCTGAAGGTGACGTTGCAAGTTTTGTAAGGAAATAATAAAGCTATTATTTACAATATATAAAAATTTGCAGTGTTCCACTGCAAATTTTTTTTTGATCCAATTTGAATTATAAACTATATGAATCTTAAAATATTATGAACTTTTTAAACAAAAATTATACAAAAGAATGCCTGACTTTGGCTCTGCCTGTAATGCTTACTCAGGTGGGGCAAGTTTCAGTAAACTTATTCGATAATATTATTGTCGGACAACTTTTGGGTGCCGATGCACTGGCATCTGTTTCATTGGGGAATGCTGTATTCTTCTCCATATTTGTATTAGCATTAGGCTTTTCATTTGCTATCCCTCCATTGGTTTCGGAAGCACATTCGAGAGAGGATCATGCTACGATCAATTCTGTATTCAGCCACGGTTTTATCATCAACATGTCTGTAGGAGTAATCCTGATGGTCATTCTCCTTTTGGGAATGCCACTCCTCTATCATTCCGGACAGCCTGCCAAGATCATTCCTGATACGGTAAGCTTCCTAAGCATAATGGTAGTGAGTATGATTCCGATTATGGCATTTCAGACGCTTCGTGAAGTTTCTGAAGGTTTATCCTATACCATTGGAGTTACCAAAGCAACCATTATTGCCAATATCATCAATATTGCTTTAAACTATGTCTTTATCAAAGGGCTTTGGGGAATTCCGGCAATGGGCGTACAGGGATCTGCATTGGCAACCTTGATTTCCAGAATTTTCATGGTGGTTTTTCTTTATTTTGTTTTGGTAAAAGAAAAAAGAACAAGACGTTATATCAAAGATTTTTCTTTAAAAATTCAGGATTTTTCAAAACAGATGTTTGATAAAATGGTAAGACTCGGATTACCTACAGCTTTACAGATGTTTTTTGAAGTAACCGCTTTTGCCGGAGCAGCATTTATCTGTGGACTGATTTCTGCTCACGATATTGCTTCTCACCAGATTGCTTTAAGCATGGCTTCATTTACCTTCAATTTATGTGTAGGGTTCAGTGTTGCTTCTACCGTAATGATTGGTAGAAAACTGGGTGAACAGAATTTTGTTGAATTGAGAAAAGTAGGAATCAACAACCTGAAAATCGCCTTTATTTTCATGTGTATCTGTGGATTGGTATTTATTTTAGGCAGAAACATACTCCCGACTTTCTTCACGAAAAAAGAAGAAGTGGAAGTTATTACCCTGGCTGCAAAACTCATGATTATCGCTGCTTTATTCCAGCTTTCTGACGGAATTCAGGTGACCGCTTTAGGAATGCTGAGAGGGTTACAGGATGTGAAAATCCCTTCTATTTATACCTTCATTGCCTATTGGGTAATTACTATTCCTTTAGGATATTTCTTGTGTGTTACTTTAGAGATGGGCGCATTCGGAATGTGGATCGCACTTGGACTGGGATTAACAGTCTCCGCTGTTTTCCTGGTAAAACGATTCCTGAATATGTCTGCGAAAAGAATTAAGCAGAATTCATAAAAATAAAAAGGCTGTTTCAATATTTGAGACAGCCCTTTTTATATTCGTTAATTTACAACAGAACAGTGAGCTATGCCCTTTCTATATATTTATATAATTATGCATATTTTCTAAACACGAATAGCACAAATTACATTCACAAATAGACACAAGCTTATTTGCTTTTCTGTTCAATTTAATCTATCTTCTTCCCTAAGATCTTTAAACTTCTCTCCACACCATCTAAGATTGCAACATTAGGAAGGCTTCCCCAATCTTCAAATCCAAAGTGTCTGAACAACTTCAAACTTGGTTCATTATGAAGAAAAATAAGCGCTACAAGGTTTTTTACTCCAAATTTTCCAGCGTTATCAATGCAATACTGAAGAATGGTTTTCCCATACCCTTTTCCTCTGGAGGTTTCGTCCAGATAAATGCTCACTTCTACAGTACCATTGTAAGCCGCTCTTTCATGGAATGAACTGAAACTTACCCAACCAACGGTTTACTTCTGGTCATCTTCAACTACCCAAAGAGGTCTTGTCTGAGGATTATGGTCTTCAAACCACTTTAGTTTGCTTTCTACAGAGACTTCTTCCATATCTGCAGTGACCATTCTTGAAGCAATAGTTGAGTTGTATATGGCTACGATTTTATTTAAATCTGCCAACTCAGCATTTCTGAATTTTAATTTTTCCATGAATATTGGATTCAACTTATTCTCATGCAAAAATACTAAATTTTAAAAACACCCCTGTAAATTTTATATATTTTATCCAAATTTTAATATTAAAATAGAAAAACCCCTTAAAATAACACCAATATTCACACCTATATCAATGTTTTGTTTTTTTTGAAGACGCAAAGGCGCAATAAGATTGAAGGCTAGAATATTTTTAAGACGCAAGGATTTTATCTCCGATAAAATTGAATACGCAAATATTGCCGTTCAGAGATTATGCAAATTTTGCAGATTGTTATGGAAAAATCTGCGCAATCTCCTCAATCTGCGAGAAAAATAATCGTAATTTCATTAGCATATTCAACAAAATTATTTCAAATCTTTTAAAATTCTATTTAAACTTCTTACCGCAATTCCAAGATAAGCCGCCATATCTTCTTTGGAGATCTGAATATTCTGCTTAGACTGCATTTGAAGCAATTGTTTTAAAGTATGTTCTACCGTATAGAGTTGCTGATAGGAAGCTCTGCTGGATGTATTAATAATTCGTTCTGCAAAAGACTCTAAAAGAAGATTGTTCAGCACAAGATCATTTTTAATTAAAGATTTAAAAGCGGTAATCTTTACAGCATATACGGTAACTTCCGTGAGCGCTTCAATACTGCATAAGCAATTTATATTCTTGATAAGCTCCACTTCTCCTATCACTTCACCACTTCCCAGAAATTCTACAATGTATTCTTTTCCGTTCTCTTCAACGAAATAACATTTGACAATGCCTTCTTTAATCAACATAACATGAGAAAGCTGATGATCCTGTACCAGTATTTTATCCCCTGCAGAAAAAGACTTTACTATAATATCATCACTATCATTCTGCTTTTCATACAGTTCATCCAGATAGTTTAAAAATGTCTGATTCGTTCTTAACATATTCATCTGGGACAAATGTCCTTTTCTTATTGAGTTTTTATATTGAATTTTGTGGACAGAAAATTACAAAACAAAAATGAATAATCATATTACTACGATTGCCTTTGATGCAGATGACACGCTTTGGATCAACGAACCTTATTTTCAGGAAGCAGAAAAAGAATTCTGCATGCTTCTTGAAGATTACCTTCCACAACATTCGGTATCACAGGAATTGTTTACAACAGAAATGCAGAATCTTCATTTGTATGGCTATGGAGTAAAAGGATTTATGCTGTGTATGATTGAAACCATCAGTAGAGTTTCTAATAATACAGCTTCATTAGAATTAGTCAACAAAGCTATTCATCTGGGTCAGGAGCTTCTTCAGAAACCTATAGAATTATTGGACGGTGTAACCGAAACCCTTGAAAGTTTAAAAGGAAAATACAGACTGGTTGTTGCCACAAAAGGCGATTTACTGGATCAGGAGCGTAAACTGAAAAATTCAGGGTTACAGGATTATTTCCATCATATTGAGATCATGAGTGACAAAAAAGAACTCGATTACAAAAAGCTTTTGAAACATCTGGACTGCCAGCCTGAAAATTTCCTGATGCTTGGAAATTCTATTAAATCAGATATTCTGCCGGTATTAGAAATCGGTGGATCAGCAGCTCATATTCCTTATCATGTGACCTGGAGTCATGAACAGCATGATGTTAACCTGGAGCATCCAAATTTTATGGAGCTTAAAAGTATTAATGAAATTCTGAAGCATCTTTAATTTTTAAAACCATTAAGTTTTATTAAGAGGATAAGATCATTAAGATGAGCTTCGCTTTAAGTTTTAATACAACCTTCCTTATTATATTTTTTAATCAAAAAAAGAGACTGTTTCCTATAAACAGTCTCTTTTATTATTTATTTCTTCAGGCACTTTTCAAGGAACTGATCCTGTTCCCATAAAAGGTGGAAGATATTCTCTTTAGCCTGGTATCCGTGGGCTTCTTTTGGAAGAAGAACCATTTTTACCGGAGCTCCAAGATTTTTCAGTGCCTGGAAGTATCTTTCCGTCTGCAATGTAAATGTTCCCGGATTGTTATCTGCATCCCCATGAATCAGAAGAAGTGGTGTCTTCATTTTGTCTGCATGCATGAACGGAGACATCGTGTTGTAGATTTCCGGAACATCCCAATAGTTTCTCTGCTCACTCTGGAACCCGAATGGTGTCAAAGTTCTGTTATAAGCACCACTTCTTGCAATTCCACATGCAAAAAGGTTAGAATGTGTCAGAAGGTTTGCCGTCATAAATGCACCGTAAGAATGTCCTCCTACAGCCACTTTCTTTCTGTCGATATATCCTAAATGATCTACAGCATCAATAGCAGCTGCTGCATTGGCTACTAACTGAGGAATAAAGGTATCATTAGGTTCTGTTTTTCCTTCACCGATAATCGGGAAAGCAGCATCATCAAGAACGGCGTACCCTTTCGTCGTCCAGTATACAAAAGACCCGTAGTAAGGGAATGTAAAATCGTTAGGGTTTTGGGTATTTTGCCCTGCAGTATTTTTATCTTTATATTCTGTAGGGTAAGCCCAAATTAACAGAGGAAGTTTATCTTTTTTTGCTTTTCTGTCATAATTGGCAGGAAGATAAAGAGTTCCCGTTAAAGTAACACCATCATTTCTTTTGTAAGTAATTACTTCTTTGTAAACGTCTTTGATACTTTCAAAAGGATTGGCAAAGTTGGTTACAGCTTCTGCTTTGTTAGATTTAATATTCTTTTTAAAGTAATTAGGGTATAGGCTTGGTGACTGCTGAGTAGTAAGAATTTCACCTTTTGATGCATTAAGAATATCAATGATTTCTTCTTTACCATTTTTTACATTCGAAGTGTATAGTCTTTTCTTTTTCAGGGATTTTACATCCATTTCATCAATAAAAGGATGCTGTCCGTCTTTGGTAAATCCATCTCCGATCAGGTAAGCTTTTCCGCCCTTCATATCGATTACATATCTTCCGTATTGGTTTTTTGTAGTGTTAAAATGTCCGGGATCACTGTAAACATCCTGATAGTTTCTGTCATCAAACACTTTAGATTCTCCATTATTGGTATCTATCAGGTAAGATTTTGTATTTCTTGTGTCATACCAGCCTTCTGAAACAATAGCATAATGGTCATTAGTCCAGACTACATCATCATATCTCTGCTTGGTTTTAAAGAAAGATTTAGGAGCTGCTGTAAAGGGAGCTTCCCAGGTAAATATCTCATCTCTGTACTCTGTTGTTTTAGACTGATCTCCTCCATCCAAAGCTTCAGCAAAAGTAAGTGTTGCAGGCGCATCACTTCTCCATGCCATATCTCTTTTTCCGGTTCTTACAGAGGAGAATCCCTTTGGCATAATTTCATTCAAAGGAACTTCATTCACTGTTTTCACTGTGTTTCCTTTCATATCATACACTACCGTTGTTGACGGAAATCTGTTAAGCGGAACAATATAGGAGAATGGCTTTTTGATCACGGTAGCCAACAGGTAATTTCCGTCCGGAGAGAAACTCAATCCGGTATACATATCCTGGTCTTTTAATTTCTTAAGATTTCCTGTAAGATCTACATTATAAATTTCAGAAGCTGTAAGCGTTTCAAAGTTCTTTTCGTCCTGAGGATTTTTCAAAAGATCCTGATAGGTTCTGTTTTGAGAAACTTTACCATCTGCGGTGGAGACAATCGGGCCTGTAGGAAGATCCTTGCTTGCATCTATCAGAGCGGGTCTGTTTTGTGGAAGTGTTCTGATCAGGAAGCTTTGAGAGTCATTATACCATACATAAGGTATTCCTAAATTGGCATTCAGATTATCAGTCGTAATTTTTTTAGCAGTGGCTGTTTCCATATCCACTACCCAAAGTTCTACACCTTTAGCGGTTGTATTGGTAAAAGCCAGTTTCTTTTCGTCCGGTGAAAAGGAAACGTAAGCAATTTTTGGATTAGAAGGCAGATCTTTTACCTGAATCTCATTTTTATCATTGATCTTTCTGATCTTCAGATTATTGGAGTAGGTCATGCTGCTTGAAATATTAGTAACCGGATTAATTCTAAGTCCGCCAAGCTTCATTTCATTCTGACTGAGGTCCTCCAACGTTTTATATGTAGGGCGATAAGTAAACACTACCCAGTCTTTTTTGCTGTTCATCAGAACACTTGGAGGTCTTTCATAATCTGCCAGTTTTAAAATCTCAGCAGAAGGTTTCTGATACGTAATATTTTCCTGTGCATCATAAAAATTGAGAAATGCCAGAAGGCAAATAGTCAGTTTTATCTTCATATAAATTCATTTTCTACGAATGTAGTGAATTTTAAAAGAATTTTAACATTGAAAAATAAGACTCCTTTTGGTGTCATGTTTATTTTTTTATTACATTTATCTTACAAATTAAAATAATATGAAAAATTTAAAAAAATTATCAAAAGGAAATTTAAAAATGATTAACGGAGGAAGTGCTCCATTATGTGATGCAGGCTTTATGGCTTGCAGAGTAAGGGATGAAAACGGAGCCCTGATTTGGGAATGCTTACCTAACTGTAATTATTAATAACAGAAAAGGCACTTCATTTCCTGAAGTGCCTTCTTTATTTTGTATGGTTGTAAAATTACCAGTCTGAAGCTCTTTTTCTTCTTTCAATCATATGATCTACTGAAACTTTTCCAGCTCCAATTACCATCAATAAAAGATAAACAGAAAGATAAATAAGGCTCATTTCTCTTTTTTCGAATGGATCTGCTCCATGAACTACAAAACCTGCAATGATCATTGTAAAGATTAAAAATCCCAGAACTACTCTTGTAAAAAGCCCCAATATCAGGAGTATTGAACATACAAATTCAGCAAAAACCGTAAGAATCAGTGATACCTGCGGTCCTAATCCCATAAAATCAAAAAACTCTATTTTACCTCCTGCCAATAGCATCTGAAGCTTTGGAAAACCATGAGAAAGCATAGCAAAACCAACAAACACTCTTACTGCCAGTAAAATAATATCTTTAGGTATTGAGCTGAAATTTGAATTATTATAGTTCATGTACTAAAAAATTTATACTAAGGTAGTAAAAAATCTTTTAATACAACGGGATTACAAGCTATTTTAGTCTATCTGTAACCGAAATTTTTAAGATCTCTATCGTTCTTTCTCCAGTCTTTTTTCACCTTTACAAAAAGGTTTAAATGAATTTTTTTGGTGAAAAACTTCTCAAGGTCTAATCTGGCTTCAGTTCCAACTTTTTTAATCGCTTCTCCTTTGTGCCCGATAATAATTCCTTTTTGGGTATCTCTTTCTACATAAATAATAGAGTCTATAAAGATAATTCCTTCTTTCTCCTTGAACTGTTCAGTCACAACTTCTACAGAGTATGGAATTTCTTTATCATAGTTCAAAAGAATTTTCTCACGAATTGCCTCATTAACGAAAAATCGTTCAGGTTTGTCTGTGTACTGATCTTTATCGTAGTAAGGCGGATTCTCAGGAAGCAAAGATTTTATTTTAGGTAAAATAACTTCTGTATTGAAAGCATTCAATGCAGAGATAGGTAAAATCTCAGCCTTTGGAATTCTGGCATGCCAATCTTCTACCAATTTTTCAAGACCTGCCTGATCCGTCTGGTCTACTTTATTTAATAAAAGAAGTACAGGAACAGGGATTTTATTCAATTTATCAATTAAAAATTCTGATGGTTCTGCTTTATCGGTAACATCTACAATAAATAGAAAAACGTCAGCATCCTGCAAAGAATCTTTTACAAAATCCATCATTTTCTCCTGCAGTCCGTATTTTGGATCCAATACTCCCGGAGTATCAGAAAATACAATCTGAAGATCATCTTCATTATAAATACCAAAAATTCTGTGGCGGGTTGTCTGAGCTTTCTGCGTTACAATCGCCAACTTCTCTCCCATCAATTGGTTAAGCAAGGTCGATTTTCCCGCATTGGGCTTTCCAACTATATTTACAAATCCAGCTTTGTGCATAAAAATAATATTACGAACTGCAAAGTTAGTAAAACAAAACTGGTCTTTACAGTTAATCTTGATTTTTAAAGAAAAAAGAGAGTTATATTGTGAAATACAGGATTGTAAAAGCTCAAACCACCCCGTCAAAAATTCTTTGAATTTTCGCCACCCCTCCAGAAGAGGGGAATTTTGCTCTTTCCTTGGTAATTTTGAAGATAAATAAGTTGAATCCGGAATAATTTTATTACAATATTTCTGATAAAAAATATCTGATAATTTTGTATTGCATTACTTAAAACTGATATTTTTGACTATTAGAATTCATCTTTATGAATATAGACCAGATTCTTGATAAGGTTTACCTTCTTCCTGAGACCTCAAAAAACAGTTTAAAAGAGCATATCACCGAAGTTTCCCATCCTAAAGGCTTTTGTCTGATGGAAGCTGATAAAGTGATTCCTTATCTGTATTTTATCCGGAAAGGAATTGCACGTGCTTATTCTTCAACAGCTGACAATGATATTACTTTCTGGTTCGGAAGCGAGGGACAATGCATTCTCTCGATGAAAAGCTATGTGGAGGACAAACCCGGTTATGAAAGCATCGAATTACTTGAAGACTGCGAGCTGTACAGAATGGAAACAGAAAATCTAAGAAAACTGTTCAATGAAGATATTCATATTGCCAACTGGGGACGAAAGCTGGCAGAAGCAGAGATGATAAAATCCGAGGAACTGATTATTTCAAGACAATTCAAAACGTCTCTGGAACGTTATAAAGATATTATTAATTATCAACCTGACTTACTTAAAAGAGTTCAGCTCGGCTATATTGCGTCTTATCTTGGAATTACGCAGGTGAGTTTAAGTAGAATTCGGGCGGAGATTAAATAAATTTAAAGATTTAAGAATTGAAATATTTAAAAATTCTTATGTTTCGGCTAAAGCCTGAGGTATGATTATTTATATTGAAAGCGAGCGGACTAAAGTCCGCCCCTATTGATATTGATATTGATATTGATATTGATATTGATATTGATATTGATATTGATATGTCTGCTGTTTTTCATCCAGCTCCCATCTTCCCTCCTTTAAAACTATTCTCAATTTCATTTTTTAACAATTGTAAAATTTTTTCTCCTGTCAAATTCTGAAATTTGCAGTAGTAAAATTTTAAAGAATGAATTGGTTAATATTAGTTATCGCAGGATTATTTGAAGTTGCCTTCGCATCATGTCTGGGAAAGGCAAAAGAAACATCAGGAACTGAAATGTACCTGTGGTACGCAGGTTTCCTGGTAACAATGACAATCAGTATGCTTTTACTGATCAAAGCTACTCAAACCTTACCTATCGGTACTGCTTATGCGGTATGGACAGGAATTGGGGCTGTGGGAACTGCTTTAATGGGGATTATTTTCTTTAAGGATCCTGTAAGTTTTTGGAGAGTATTCTTTATTGTAACGCTTATTGGTTCTGTTGTAGGATTAAAAGCTGTATCTTCTTCACACTAGAAAGTGCATAAACTTCTATCTATATTTAAAAATGGAAACCGTCTTTGTAATGAAGGCGGTTTTTTTTAAATCATTTTCAGGTTTTGATTTATTTGACAAGAAAAAGAAATTCTTTTATATCTTTATCGGAAACTTTTAACCTATGAAAAAAATTCTATTCCTTTTAGCAGGTGGTTTACTGACTGCCCAGCAAACCTCCGAATTACTTTCCAACAACTGGTATATTTCCAAAATGGTAACAAGCAGCGGACAAACCACCAACACACCTTTAATAGATAACGGAGTTCCTGCTACTACATTTAATTCGGCGGGAGGAACAAACTATGTTATGAATTCCAGATATTATAATACTTCCATAATGGGTTTCGGGATTATGCCCGGAAGCAATAATCTGATCAAAACATCGAACGCATGCACTCTTTTGTTTTACAACGGAGGAAATGCAGCACCTGTTCGTGCTTATGATCAGAAAAACTGTGATATTTATAATTTAGGAGCTTATGCATCCATATACAGTTACGAGATTACAAACAATGGCAGCGTAAAGACTTTGATGATTACAGATCCTTCGGGAAATAAAATCTACTATAACAATACTGACCCATTGAGCACTAAAGAAGCTGGCGTAGTAACGAAAACCTTTAAAGCATATCCCAACCCCGTAAAAGAGGTTCTGCATCTTGAA
This sequence comes from Chryseobacterium sp. KCF3-3, assembly GCF_045865955.1. Taxonomy (NCBI): domain Bacteria; kingdom Pseudomonadati; phylum Bacteroidota; class Flavobacteriia; order Flavobacteriales; family Weeksellaceae; genus Chryseobacterium; species Chryseobacterium sp. KCF3-3. The sequence goes on along the minus strand of NZ_AP035792.1, from coordinate 4,258,995 downwards.
AATATTGAGAGAAACCTTCCTCTTAAGGTCTATGATCTGTCAGGAAAACTGGTATTTGAAACGATAACCAACAGCAACAAGATATCAATTGATACCAGCCGCTTACAAAAAGGGCAATATATGGTAACGATAGAAAATTATAAGTCATACCCTTTTGTCAAAGAGTAAAAACAGAACATTTTATGTATATAAAAACCCGTTTCAGTAGCTGAAACGGGTTTTATTTTATTTTTTATAAACTACAGGTAAGATCTCATTATGTCTTAATCCGTATTTTTTTATTTCTTCTTCAGAGAATTTCTGTGAATAGAAGTTGGGCTCTATTTCGAAGCCTGCTTTTCTTAGGCGGTCAAAATAATCCATACCATACCAGCGAACATGATCGTACTGTCCGAAGTGTTTCTGGCGTTCTTTCGGATCTTTAATGGTAAAATCTTCATAGGTTTTCTCCAATGAATTTTTCATCGGAACCTGAAGAATTCCCCAGCCACCGGGTTTCATTACCCTGTACAGCTCACTTATTGCTTTGGCATCGTCTTCAATATGTTCCAGAACATGGTTACAGAAAACAATATCAAAACTTTCATTCTCAAAAGGTAAATCCAGAATATCAGCCTTTACATCTACTATCGGAGAAAATAAGTCTGCTGAGATATAGTTCAGATTACTCATTCTCTTAAATTTCCTTAGAAATTCCTGTTCAGGAGCGATATGCAGAACTTTATAATTTTTAATAAAAAAATCAGTTTCATTCTGAAGATACAACCACATCTGACGGTGTCTTTCCAGACTTAAAGTCCCTGGAGAAAGAGCATTTTCTCTTTGTTTTCCATATCCATAAGGAAGAAATTTCCTATAAGATCTTCCGTCAATAGGATCATAGAACTTGTCTCCTTTGAAAAACTGATAAATAAGCGGTCTTGCCCAGATGCTCAATTTAATAAGCATAGGACGTGGAATTTTATTCAGTAAAAGCTTGGTAACCTTTTTCATTAAAAATCCAGTTGGAACTGCTTTTCTTCATCACTTACAATACCTAAAGCTTCATATACATATTCAAATGTTGAAAGCAATACCGGTTTACCGTTGATCACTGCCACATCATGTTCAAAGTGAGCAGAAGGCATATTATCTAAAGTAGTTACTGTCCAGCCATCATTATGGAACTTCACTTTTTCAGTTCCCATATTTACCATCGGCTCGATCGCAATTGCTAAACCGTCTTTAATTACTTTCCCGCTTCCCTGTCTTCCATAGTTAGGAACTTGTGGATCTTCGTGCATTTTTCTTCCTAATCCGTGTCCTACAAGCTCTCTTACTACTCCATACCCTTCTTTTTCACAATGTGCCTGAATTGCATGGGAGATATCTCCAATTCTTTTTCCTCTGACAACCTGCTCAATTCCTTTGTATAAAGATTCCTTGGTAACCTGTAATAATTTTTTAACCTCAGGCTTCACTTCCCCGATTTCAAAAGTATAGGCATGATCTCCTACGAAACCGTTAAGAATAACTCCACAGTCTACGGAAAGAACATCTCCTTCTTTCACTACATCATTGTTTGGGAAACCATGAACTACCTGCTCATTCGGAGAGATACATAGAGAGTTTGGAAATCCTCCGTATCCTAAGAATGCAGGCTCAGCACCATGATCTTTAATAAAATCATGAGCCAGTTTATCTAAATATAAGGTAGTAATCCCCGGTTTAATTTCTTTTGCCAACATTCCCAATGTTTTAGAAACCAGTCGGGCACTCTCCTTCATCAGACGTAATTCGTCTATCGTTTTTAATTGAATCATTGTATATAGATGTTAGATATTAGATGTTAGAAGCTAGATTACAACATAATGTGTATTTCTATATTATAACAATCTATAAACTCTTTTTGATAAAAAACAGAAGCTTTGATTGGCCGTTAAAAACTAACGTCTAATACCTAGCTTCTAATTTCTATTTTACCAAAAAAGTCCTTTTTTCTTTTCTTTTTTAAGTTTTGAATAGGCAAGAACTTCTTTTCCTTCTACACGGAATTCTATTCTTTCCTGAATAATGTTATAAATCTCACCCCATCCTGGAAATCCTCCTAAGTTTCTGTCATCAATAAACCAGTCTGCATCTAATTTTCTGGACTGATTTTCAGGGTCAAAAGTTTCTCCTTCGAAACTAGAGTTCACAGAATAAAATTCTATTCCGTTTTTTTTACAAAACTCTACTGCTTCATCTAATGTTTTTCCGTGTCTGTAAGTCCAAAGTATAAGTCTGTATCCTTCAGCCTGGAGTCTTTTCAACGTTTCGAATGCAAAGGTTTTTGGTTTTCCAATTGCCGGGTAAGCGTCATCAACAATAGTTCCGTCAAAGTCAACAGCAATCTTTTTATTATTTAACATTTTGTTCTTTTTTTAGCTTTGCAAAGATAAGAAATAAAAAGAGTGCCAAAAAGAAAGGCACTCAATACTTTTATATTTTAAATAATAATATAGATCTTATTAGCTTTTTACCCAGCTAAACTGGAACTGAAGATCCGGAGTAGAAACTCTGTCTGTGATCTTCTGTAGCCTTGCAGGAAGCTTCATCAGGTATTCCTGAGCTTTTTCTGCTTTTTCTGTAAGTCCTTTTACGTGCTCAATTTTCCATTCATCTAAAAGGTCTTTCATAATATTGATGTAATCCTGACCTGTGTAGACCATACATCTTTGTGCAGCATCTGAGAAATGTCCCCAAAGTTCACCAGCTTTTTGTCCGGACTGTCTCATTAAGTGAGCAGGCATTACAATTTTCTTACGCATCATATCTTCGAATGCAAGAATCATTTCTGAAGGATCTACTTCAAGGATTTTTGCTACGAAATGTTTGTATGCTTTAGCGTGTCTTGCTTCGTCTGCGGCAATAACCCCACACATTTTTGCTAATTTTCCGTTTCCGGATTGTTTTGCCAATGTTCCTACTCTTCTGTGAGAGATATTGGTAGCTGTTTCCTGGAAACTTGTATAAATGAAGTTTCTGTATGGGTCCATACTTGTTCCCAAATCGAATCCGTCATTGATAAGGTATTGAGTTGTGATTTCCACCTCTCTCATGTTTACTCTTCCGCACAGATAAAGATATTTGTTTAATAAATCTCCGTGTCTGTTTTCCTCAGCAGTCCATGCTCTTACCCAGTTGGCCCAGCCTACTTTTTCTTCCTGATTGATACCGTCAACACCCATCAACCAAGACTCATAGGAAGGAAGTGCCTCTTCTGTGATACAGTCACCGATAAGAGTTACAAAAAGATCATAAGGCATTTCACGGGCAAAAGTCTGAATTTCTTCTAAGTCATGTTTAAACTCATCGCTTGAAGGATCTGGTAAATAATCGGAAGGCTGCCAGATTTTTTCAATTGGCGTTAAAAATTTATCAAGAAAAGAACCTACTTCCTTTTCCAATAATCCCATTACTTCTTTCCTAACAAGCTTTTGATACATTTTACTATTCAGTTTTAATTTACAAAGATAAGATTTATTTATTATTTAACGCATAATAAAGTATGCAAGTCATACCTTATCTGACATAAATCATAAAAAAAATGCCGCTGCAAAAGCATAACGGCATTTTTTTAACAATATTATTGAATATTAATTAACCAAAACTTCTCCAGTCATTGCATCTGGTATTTCAACGCCCATTACTTTAAGAATGGTAGGCGCTACATCCCCCAGTTTTCCTGGTTTTAAATTCCATGTGTGGTCTTTATCCATAACGATAAAAGGAACCAGATTTGTTGAATGCTGGGTATTAGGAGTTCCGTCTGCATTAATCATAACATCAGAATTTCCGTGATCGGCAAGAATGAAGACAGCATATCCGTTTTCATAGGCAGCTGTAGCTACTTTTTCAATACACTGATCTACCACCTCAGCAGCTTTTACAGCAGCTTCAAAAACGCCTGTATGCCCAACCATATCTGTATTGGCGAAATTCAGACATACAAAATCAGCGGTTCCCTGCTCCAGTTCCGGCACAATAGCATTGGTGATATCATATGCTGACATTTCCGGCTTCAGGTCGTAAGTAGGAACATCTTTCGGGCTTGGGCAAAGCAGTCTTCTTTCACCTGAAAACTCCAGTTCTCTTCCTCCTGAGAAGAAGAAAGTAACGTGTGGATATTTCTCTGTTTCTGCAATTCTGATCTGGGTTTTTCCATTTTTTTCAAGAATTTCACCCATTGTTTCCGTCAGTACATTTTCATCAAAAACTACCTGTACATTCTGGAAGGTTTTATCATAATTCGTTAATGTGACATAATAAAGGTTCAGCTTTTTCATATCATATTCCGGGAAATCTTTCTGAGAAAGCACTTCCGTAATCTCTCTACCTCTGTCTGTACGGAAGTTGAAGCAGATTACTACGTCATTATCAATGATTTTTGCTACCGGCACTACATTTCCTGTAGCCGTAGTATTCATCAGAATAATTGGTTTCAGGAATTCATCGGTAACGTTGTTGTCATAAGAAGCTTTAATAGAAGCCAACGCGTCTGTTGATGGCTCACCTACTCCTTCTACAAGAGCATCATAAGCCAGTTTTACACGCTCCCATCTTTTATCTCTGTCCATCGCATAGTATCTTCCTACCACTGTTGCCAGTTTTCCTGTAGTAATTTCCATATGTTTCTGAAGCTCATCGATAAATCCTAATCCTGAGTGCGGATCACAGTCTCTACCATCAGTAAATGCGTGAACAAAAACGTTATCATTCAATCCGGACTCTTTTGCAGCGGTCAGTAATCCTTTTAAGTGGTTGATATGTGAATGTACACCTCCATTGGAAACCAATCCGATAAAGTGTACTTTTTTATTTTCTTTTTTGGCATATTCAAAAGCATCCTGGATCACTTTTTCCTGACCCATTGTTCCGTTTTCAACGGCCATATTCAGTTTTACCAGGTTTTGGTAAACTACTCTTCCGGCTCCCAGGTTCATGTGCCCTACTTCAGAATTCCCCATCTGTCCGGCTGGTAAACCTACAGCCAATCCACTTGCTTCAAGTGTAGTATGTGGAAATTTCTGGTAACAGCTGTCTATGAATGGTGTATTTGCTTTATCTATTGCAGAAACGTTAGGGTTTGTTCCCAATCCCCATCCGTCAAGAATGGCCAATATTGCTTTTTTCGACATTTTATAAAACTTTTGTTAGACAAATTTACCTAATTTCCTATGAATAGAAGAATTTGAAGGCTCGAATTTTATGGATTGCTGATGATCAGTCATCTAACTATGCAAAGGTTTAAAACCTTGACACCGTTAGAAAAATTAAAATTTCGTTGATTATTACCCTTCATTAATCAGTAAATCTTTTTAATTTTGCAGTATGGATTTACGAGATCAATTGAAGAATCTTTTTCCTGATCATGAAGAGCAGGATTTTGAGATGCCTGAAGAGCAATTCAAGCAGAAAGAGCCTTTGGTATGCAAATTTGAGAAAAAAGGGAGAAACGGTAAGCCTGTAACGATTGTTGAAGGCTGGGAAGGCAGTGAAGAAGACCTGAAAAAAATCTCAAAGAAAATAAAAACCACCTTGGGTATAGGCGGTTCTGAGAAGGATGGAACGATTATCATTCAAGGCGATAACCGTGATAAAATCATGAATATCCTTAAAGAAATGGGCTATAAAACCAAACGTGTTGGCGGATAGTTCTAGAAATAGATCTGGGTCTCCGGTAGTAAGGTTTTTAAGTTTTCAATAGTAGATTTTTCTATAGGATTTCCTGTAAGAATCAATGTTTTCAGATTTTTAAGCTGTTTGATTTCTACAGGAATATTTTTCAGATTATTGTTGGCCAGATTCATGCTGACGATATTTTTCAGTCCTTTTACTTTGGGAGATAACTCTGTGATATTATTTCCACTTATATTCAAAAATTCCAGATTCTTTGCTCTGAAAAGATTTTCCGGAAGTCTGATAATAGCATTCTGCTGCAGTTCAAGATATTTTAAATTTTCGGGAAAAGACAAATTCTCAAGATCATTGATCTGATTATCTGAAAGATTCAGGAATTTCAGGTTTTTGATTTGATCCAGTTTGTCTGCAATAAAGCTGATCTGGTTTCCCTGAAGGTTTATTTCTTCCAGCGTTGGAATTTCCATAAGAGCCTCGGGAAAAGTATTCAGATTATTGGCATCAAAATGTACAACTTTTAGGTTCTGAAGTTTTGCAAGATTAGGATTAATGCTTGTCAGGCTATTCAGATTCATTGAAAAAGTAGTCAGTTTCTTCAGATTGCTTACCTCATCCGGAATATATTTAATGCTATTTTCATTCACATTTAATATTTCCAGTTCTTTTAAGGCAAAGAGTTCCTGATCCATTTTCTCAAGCTTATTGGCCATAATATTCAAAAAGAATAATGAATTCAGCTTTACGATCTGAGGAGGAAGATTAAAAAGACCTTTCTCTCTGAAACTCATACTGTAAACTGTTTTTTCACTCTTTAATGCCTCTTCGATATTGGTAAAAGTAGGATACTTCACCGGATCAATCTGTGCTTTGATCTGAGAAAGAGAGACTATGGAAATCAATAAGAAAAGCTTTTTCATACAAATAAAAGGTCTGCCAGCAACCAAAGCTGCCGACAGACAAGAATTATAAATAATTTATTTCTTTAAAAGTTTAACTGTTTTCTGGAATCCACCTTCAGCTTCAATATTTAAAACTAAAACTCGTGATCCTTCCAACTGTTGTGTGAAATCAAGGTCCAATACTTTATTGGTTCCGTTGAATTTCTTCGTGTAAACGATTTTCCCATCCATGCTGTAAGCTGTTACAGAAATATCTTTCAATCCTTTTACAGAATTGATTTTCACAATTCCTGAAGTTGGGTTTGGTGCTACCGTTACTGTATTTTCTGCAGTTTTGGAATCAATAGTTCCTAAAGTCCCTTCAGTTCCAAGATTATTTTTAAGTGCAATGACAATCGTTGCTGATTTTCCTCTGTAATCAATCGTATTTCCTGTAGCATCTACATCTGTAGAAATCGTTGAATCCGGATGCTGAATAGAGAAGAAACCAAATTTGTGATCAGGGGTAAACGTCAATCCTGTAGGTTCTGAACCAGCCGGCATAGAAGCAAATAATCTTACTTTAGGATTAGCCTGCGTGTGATCAGGAGCAATGACCCAGATATAGTTTTTACCACCATCCTGAAGTACCCAAAGGTTTCCAAGTTCGTCGAAAGTAAGGTTGTCATTTCCATCTCCCCACGCTTCAGATTTCATTCCCTGAGCAGTGTTGAAAGAATATACAGAAGAACCTCCTCCTACAAATGTTTCTACCTGAGAAGCCGTAGTTCCGTTATCCTGTAAACGGTATACTCTGTCTAATCCTTTTGCCGTAAAATAGATTTTACCATCCAGCGGACTGATATCCACATCTTCTACTCCATTGAATTTTGTTCCACCTAATGACAGGGCATTGGTATTGGTATTATTCTGATCAACTTTAGTTTTGTTCGGAACCTGAATCCATGTGGCTGTTGTTCCTGCCGGATCTCCCGCAGCAGTTAATCCCTGATCCAGTTTCAACACGTAAAGGTTTCCTGAAGAGAGATCATTAGGAGTATCCATTACATATTTGTACACCAAGTGAGTTCCACCGTCTTCACCATAATAAGCTGTAGTTCCTGCATTATTGATCACTACATTTTCATGGTTCATGATTCCCATCTGCCAAAGTTTTCCTTTGGTACCGTCAGTATTCTTAGAAATTACCTGTGCTGTAGCAGGATCAATTTCTACCAACCAACCGTAATCTTTGTACCCATCATTATTCACATCATTGGAAGTAACAGATTCTTCAGCTGTCACCACAGTTCCCCAGGGCGTAATTCCTCCTGAACAGTTTCTGATCGTTTGCACCAAACTTGGATCTGAGAAACTTACGGCTCTTGATTTTGTCAGCTGCCAAAGCTTTGAAGTAGCGTTATAGTTAACTTCTGCCATGGTAACTCCTCCAGGATTCGTCTCATGGTTTACAGAAAGATATCCGTTTGTACTGCTTCCTGTTTTTGGAACATAAGCGGTAAAGTCATTCTGACCACCTACCAATCCTCCGCCTTCAGTATAGTTGTCTCCTTCTTTTAAAATCAGCTGGTATTTGTGTTCAGTCGGGATAATTAATTTATTGGTTTGAGCTGTAGGAACAATAGAAGTAAAACAGCTGATATGGGTTCCGTTACAAGCTACAGGGATAGTTGTATTGGTGGTTGTTTTCAGATAAGCATCAATTCTTAAATCTGAACTGGTTGTACTTCTGTTGTGTAATTCAATAGAAAATCTGTTAACACCGTTTACAAACTTGGATTTTGGAATAGAGAAAATGTTATAAACACTCTCTGCTGCACCGTCAATAGTAGTACTTGAGAAAGTATTGAATGTAACAGCACCTGCAGGCATATTGTCTCTTACAACTTCTTCTCCGTTAAGGTATACAATAATACCATCGTCTCTCATCACTCCAAGTTCCATAGTATCAGAAAGTGTTGAAAGATCTACTGTAAAATCTTTAGCAAAATAAGCGGTTGTAAGTCCTGAGTTGATGGTCGTTGTTACAGGATCTCCATATCCTAACGGGCCGTTTCCAACTGCCCATGTTGAAATGTCATACGTCTGAGCATTCCATCCGGCTGGTTGAGCCTGGTTGTTATCTTTGTAGCTCCATGACGCATTCTTATTGAATATCAAAGTCTGCGCCTGAAGACCAGAACTGGCCAGTATAGCCAAAGCTCCCACTGTTAGTAGTTTTTTCTTCATTTTTTATTTGATTTATTAGACCTTGCAAAACTATTTTTTTAGAGCTTTTTCTCTGTTAATAGGATTTTAAATCTAAATCGTCCAATATTAACTTATCAAAAACCTAATGTTAAGGGGATTAATTTTTTGTTAAATGATGCGGATTACGGGGTGCGGGATTCGAGATGCGAGGTGCGGGATTTCGGGATGTGGGTGCAAATACAGAAATTCAGGGATGAAATAAGCTGAGCAGCTGATGTGTTTTCTTGCGTATCTTCAATTATAACACATTATAATCCGAACCTCGTACCCCGAACCGCATTTCAAAACCCCGAATCTCGAATCCCGCACCCCGCCTATTTCGCTTTACTCACATCCGTAAGAGCATTCAGGAAGGCAATGATTTGTTTCATTTCTGTTTCGCTAAGGTTTAATTTATCAGGAGCAAGGGTTTGGTTTTTCATTTTTAAACCTAATCCTTCTCCTCCACCTTCGTTATAAAAATCAAGAACTTCTTCTAAGGTATTAAAAGCTCCGTTATGGAAATAAGGTTTGGTAAGGGCAATATTTCTAACGGTCACTGTTTTGAACGAATAATCATAAATCCATGATTTTTCCTTTTTCACAGGGCTGTTTCCTCTTCCCAGGTCCTGATCAAGCTCTACAGGAAGCTGTTTGATCGGTCTGGTAGTTATTCCAAGGACTTCAGATTCATTTTCATTAAAAAATGGTGGTACCAATCCGGAAAAGGTGGGTGCAAAATGACAGGTTGCACAATTGGCTTTTCCCATAAAGAGGTTGAACCCTTTTTTCACATCATCGGAAACATTCTTTTCATTTCTCATAAAACGGTCAAAATCGCTGTCAAATGAATATAATGAAGCCACATAAGAGCTTAATGCTTTTGAAAAATTTTCTTTACTGATCTTTCCATCCTTAAAAGCTGCACGGAAAGCCTTTTTATATTCAGGTTTTGTTTTTAGTTTCTGAATAATATTTTCGTAGCTTGTATTGAATTCCTGTTCATTATAAATGACGTGTTCTGCCTGCTGTTCCAGATAAAAAGCACGAAGATCATAGAAAAATCTTTTGGCAAAAACGGCATTATATAAAGATGGTGAATTTCTCAAAACTGTTTTCCCTTCCACATTACTTTGTGATTTTGGTTTCAGGTCTGTAAAAGCATTTTCCTGAAGATGGCAAGTCGCACAGCTCATTTTCCCGTTACCACTTAAGTTCTGATCGTAGAAAATGGATTTCCCAAGGTTTCGGAGTTCCGGATTATCTTCTGATGATTTTAATAAGGTATAAAAATAAGGGTCTAAAAAATCGCTACTGAAAAAATTTTTGTTTCCCACATTCCAGCCTGAGAATTCTTTAAGGTCATCTGGTCTTCCATCCCATTTCCCGAACTCTTCATACAAAGGCTGTACATATTTTTTATAAAACCCGATTCTGTCAAAAGTTTCAAAATCTGTATTTTTGGAAAGGTAGCTGATTGCTTCCGTTAAAGTCTGGTTGGCTTTCTGAATATTATAATTTTTAAAATAGGGATCATCATTGATGTATTTCTGTATTCCTGCAAGAGCATGACTTGTTTCCTCAGAAATATTCAGAGAACCCGGCGTATCAAAACCAGAAACCCCAAGTGAATAGATTCTGATCAGCTCTATACGCAAGGGCAATGTTTTGTTGTTTCCTTTGCTCAACCCATTTTTTAAAGCACTTAAATAAAACCCTGAATAGCTGTTGTATAAAAAGGTAGTGATAGTCTTAATCTTTTCTTTCTCATTTTCTGCATCATCTGAAAATATAAGTTCATCAAGCACCTGCAATCCTTCAGGAGGAAGTGTGTATGATGATGTCCCAGCCGCTTCGATGTGAAACAAAGGTGCTGCGTTAAGGTGAGTTTTGGTAAATTCAGGATAATGATAAGCGATATAGAATTCAACTTCTTTGAATGAATTTCTTGTACTACTTAGTGATTTTTGCAGCTCTTCCAGGGAAATACGGTCTTCAGAGAACTTATCAACATCTGATTTCAGCTGTTCAAGCTTGGTTTTAAAGTCGGACAACCCTTTATTGACAAATGTATTTTCGCTTTCTTTTCCTTTATAAACAGGATTAAAAGACATTACTGCAAATCCTATCAGAAGGACGATTACAAGCAGTGGATAAGATCTCATGAATTTTTAGCGGCAAAACTATTAAACTGATGTTATCTCAGTTTTAATAACAGATTAAATAATGTTTATATTTCTGATAACATATTTTTCACTAATTTTAAACCCCGAAATCAAATTCATTATTCTAAAGGAAACGGTTCTTCGAAATACCGGTAAAAATAATGGCGGGAGATTATTGGGCGAGGATTTTTTTAAATTGAATTCAACACATCAAAAACTAAAATAATATTATGAAAACAAAACTATGGTTTGCTGTTGCAGCAAGTTTCCTTTCTATGACGGCATTTTCCCAGAAAAAAAAGCAACCGGAAAAACAGTCCGGAAAGCCACAGGAAATGGCCGTATATGCTGAGAAAAAAGGTTCCGATTATTACCTGATCCGCCTTGAAAAGGATAAAGATATTCCTAATGTTTATGTGTATTCAAACGGTGTCACAAAACCCTATAAAAATTATACGGACCTGAAAGATATTGTCACAGAATTTCCGGGAATGATGACTTCCAACAATTCAACAAAGGAAGAACTGATTTCTATTCTTAAAAAAGATGATCACTTCTACGAAATCACTTCACAGAGGAAAGATCCTAAAAACATTGAAAAGACGGTCATTACTGTATATGAGGTAATGAATGGTCAGAAAAGGATTGTAGAAGAATACAATGACATCTACGAGGTTATGGCATCTCCTTATAAAGAAGCTATTATGATTAATTAAAAAAACAAAAAATATACATATTATGCTAAACAAACTTGCTGCCTCAGAACTTGTTCTGAATGAAGACGGAAGTGTATACCACCTGAATCTTTTACCTGAAGATATTGCTGACAAAATCATCCTTGTAGGTGATCCTGACAGAGTGGCAAAAGTTTCAAAATACTTTGATACTGTAGAAATCAAAAAAAATAAAAGAGAATTCTATACCCATACAGGAACGCTTCGTGGAGAAAGAATTACCGTAATGTCTACCGGAATCGGAACTGAAAACATCGATATTGTGATGAACGAGTTGGATGCTTTGGTAAACATTGATCTTCAAAACAAAGAATTCAAGACTGAGCACAAAGCGCTTGAGCTTTTCCGTATGGGAACTTGTGGTAGCGTAAACCCTGATGTACAGGTAGACAATATGCTGGTAACGCAGAATGTAGTAGGTTTAGACGGATTGATGCACTTCTATCAGGATTACAACTTCGAAAATGAATTTTCTAAGAGTTTCCTGGAAAAATTCCCTTACGAAAGAATCAAGCCGATGCTTTATTTCTCAGACTGGGCAGAAGAAATGGGAGAATACTACAAAGATGCCAAATACCACGGAAATACGGCAACATTCCCGGGATTCTATGCTCCACAGGGAAGACAGCTTCGTTTAAAAGCAGTAGATGATCAATTCTTAGAAACGTTGAATGATCTTGGCATTACCAATTTTGAGATGGAAACTTCTGCGATCTATGCTCTTTCAAAATTATTAGGACACAAAGCTATTACCGTTAATAACGTTATTGCCAACAGAAGACGTGGAGAATTCTCTGCGGACCACCATGCTTCTGAGAAAAACCTTATTGAATGGGTATTGGAAAGAATTATTAAATAATTATTTTATTGATAATAAAGATAAAACCTCCGGAAACAGTTTCCGGAGGTTTTTTATTAGGTTTTGGCTAAAGCCAATGGAATCTGATTTATTTTGAAAACGGGCTAAAGCCCGTTCCTATTGAATTTGTATTGTAGAATCCTGTTCATTTCATGACGAATAAAGCTTATTACTTACTCTGTCATTCCGATTTCTATGACAAAGGGTATCATAAGAATTGAGTATGTATAAATGGATGGAAGACCCAATCCAATTAATTATAAATGAAACATCCTCGGATCCGGATATTGAAATACATAATCCAGTTCTGAAACCAACTTTGAAGACAGAACCTTTTTTCCTTTCCCCTCAAATACTTCATCATCTTCAATATTTTTCTGGGCATTAATTACCTGGCTTTTTGCCGGATGAATCGGAGCTGTAACATTATATAGCTTTGATTGGGTTTCCTTTTCAATCATTTCCGAAATAATCCTACTGATATCAGCATAATGAATATGATTTACAGCGTGATCAAGGTTGCTCACATTATAGTTTTTCAAAAGTCTGTTGTCTCCCATCAGCCCGCCAAGTCTTAAAATATTAAGTTGGGGATACTTATTTCTCAACATTCTTTCGCCTGATATTTTTTCCAAAGGAATGTCTTCTTCTGTAAAATCCTGGGGCAGATCAGGATAAACTCCTGTAGAACTCATCAGGAACATCTGTCCTTTAAAGTCTCCTATAAAAGTTGACAAATTCTGAATTCTATTGTATAAAGAACTTACACAACAGCTTTTTTCAGAAACAGGAATTGTGATAATCAAAACATCCATGTTTTTAACTTCTTCCCATTGGGAAAGAGGTTCTGCCAGCTGATAGTCCGGGAAAGAAGCCATTACAGCATGAATTCCTTTATTATTCAGTTGATTTACTTTGCTTTCTGTTGTGGTCGTGGTTGCCAGCACATATTTTCCGGATAAGGAAGATGCGAGTCTTTCTCCCAGCCAGCCATAGCCTATAATTCCTATTTTCTTCATCATTTGGACACAGTTTGAATTGATAATATTTCGTCTAAAGAAGCCATCAGTTGAGTTTTTACTTCATCACTCAAATGCATACAGCTCTGAACGGCTTTAGGAATATCTTTTGCTTTTTCTTTAAGCTTTACTCCCTGCCCTGTAAGGTTGATCAGTACTACTCTTTCATCTTCTGAGCTACGGGTTCTGATAATCAGTCCGTTTTTCTCCATACGTTTCAATAATGGGGTAAGTGTTCCGTTGTCAAGATGAAGATATTCACCAATCTTTCCGATATTCATTCCGCCATGTTCCCATAAAACAGTCATTACCAGATATTGGGGATAGGTCAGTGAAATTTTATCAAGATAGGGCTTATACAACCCTGTAATATACCGTGAAACCGCATACGTTTTAAAACATAAATGTTCTGATAAAGGGATCATTGTTTTCTTTTAAGACACAAAGATAATTTATTTACTTTGTGCACAATATTTTTGTTTAAAATATTTTTTATTCAATTAAATAAAAGGAAACATCTTTGTTTCAGGCTGTGATTATTTTATTATTTTAGCAAAAACTAACCATTGATTGAACATGAAAAATTCACCTCAAACAGAAAACAATAAACTTTCAGAACTCTCCACTGAGGAACTTACAAAAGAAGAAAAAAAACGTTCTGCTGCTCATATTTCCTTTTGTATTATTATGGGAATGCTGGTAGGCGCCTGCATCTATGTTACCATTAAGAAAGGGTTCAATGGTATTACTCCGCTTCCTCTGGCTTTTTTCCCTTTATATCTTATTATTAGAAAAAGCTGGCAAAATGCCCGAAAAGAACTTCAGTCCCGAAAACTTAATTGAAATTGACGGTCAATAAAAAAAGGACTTCCACTCCGGAAGTCCTTCACACCATATCAACTATAATAAAAAATCTATTATTTAAAACTCATTGATCATCACATAAAAGTGTCCGGAGTACAAACTGTTAGCTGTTCCCGAAATATTAGTGAGATTAATTGTAATACTGGAAGCAGAAGTCAACCTTGGATTCGAGATGGAAAATGAGGAATTTCCTGAAAAATCTCCTGCCGGAGAAACTACGACTACAGCTCTTGTAGAACCAGGCTGATATTCTGCCGGAACAGAAATATCGATGGTTGTAGATTTTCCCGGAGGCAAATTATTGATCGAAATTCCAGGCCATGCTTCAAAACTGATCTGACTTTTCTGGACACTGCCCTTTTCTCCTAATTTAAACTGTCCGCTTACATCCAGTTTTGCAGAGACATTCGGAGTTCCGGTACCAATACCTACATTTGCATTGCTATTTCCCAGAACAATAGCATTGACCTGTGAAGTAGCAGCTCCATATCCTACAGCAGTTGAAAATTGTCCTAATGCATTGGCTTCCGAACCTAGAGCAGTAGAATTCTGGCTATTTGTTACCGCATTATATCCCAAAGCTGTTTCACTATTGGTATTCGTTTTTGCATTGTATCCTAATGCGATGGACTGAAATCCATCTGCTGAGGAGTTATTTCCTACTGCAACAGATTCATTACTGCCGGTCTGCGCATGAAAGCCTATTGCTGTAGATCTGAACCCTGCTGCTGTCGTTTTATTTCCTACTGCTAACGCTTCATTGCCAGAAACTGCTGTTGCACTCCCAATAGCAATTCCCATAAATGCCGAACTAGCACTTCCCAAAGCAATACCATTCTGACCTGCATTTGAACCTATCCCGAGGCTTACAGAATTATCAACTCCCAGTCTTCCGGCTGTTAAAGCATTTACTTTAAAGATGAGATCATCATAGGTTTTTGTTCCTAAAGCAAGCGTTGTATTAGAGCCTCCATAATTCCCGACATTTGTACCTGTAAGGTTCCAGTTGGTTCCATCCTCTGTTTTAGTGGTATTACCGCCGTTTGCTAAAATTTTATTCCATTTTGATTCAAACCAGTAATAAAAACCAATTTCTTTCAGGGTAGAGTTTCCGTTATTCCATATGATAAGACCTTCTGCCGGAGAAGGGATGGTAATATTGTCTGTTGTAGTGGTAAGCGCAATACTTGGAAGGAGTACTCCTTTATTATTGGCTTTAATGTGAAGCATTGCTGATGAATCCGGATTCGGTAATCCAATCCCAACTTGTGCATATGTAAAAATACTTATTAAAAATAAGAGAAGTGTGAACTGCGGTTTATAGTCTTTTTGCATTCCTTGCATTTTTTGCAGGTGCAAATATACAAATTTTTAATAAAATCACAATTATATTAAAAACTTAATAATTAAAAACACGTTATAGTGATTAAAATAAAACTTAATCACAAAACAATGAAAAATGTTTAATATCAATCAATTAACTAATGTAGCATTCATTAGACTTTTCAAATATCTCCTATTTTGCGTTTAATTTTTTAAATTATAAAATTAATAATAAACTTCACTAAATATTGAATAAAAAGCAACAGCTATTTTCTGAGAAAACAATTTTTTAAGTGATCATTGACCATTCCGGTAGCCTGCATATGGGCATAAATAACAGTAGAACCAACGAATTTGAAACCTCTTTTTTTAAGTTCTTTGGAAATAAGATCAGAAATCTCTGTTGTGGCAGGAACGTCGGATAATGTTTCGGGACTGTTGTCTATTGGTTTTCCACCAATAAAATCCCAGATATAGTTGGAAAAACTTCCAAACTCCTTTTGAACTTCTATAAATTTCTGGGCATTGGTGACAGCTGACAGAATTTTAAGTCTGTTTCTGATAATTCCGGGGTTGTTCATGAGCTCTTCAATCTTTTTATCTGAATAAGCAGCTACTTTCTTATAATCAAAATCATCAAAAGCTCTTCTGAAATTTTCCCTCTTAGATAAAATGGTATACCAGCTCAAGCCAGCCTGAAAACTTTCCAGAATCAGGAACTCAAATATTGTTTCATCATCATACACAGGTCTTCCCCACTCTTCATCATGATACTTCCTGTAGAGGTCATCTTTTTCGCACCAGCCACAACGTATTTTTTCCATAATAATCAATTTTTATCACTTAAAGTTACTACCGATTTAGGAAAATATAACAAAATATTATGAAAAGTTTAACAGAGAGGTTCAGTTTTAGGAATGGTTATTGTTTAATTACTGATACCAAACTAAAATTTATACTATTATGAACAATTCAGAGTACAACAAAGCGGAAAATGCAGTAAACAATGTAGAAAATTCTTTACAGAATGCAACGGACAAAGCCAAATGGAAAATCAATGAATTGGCAGACAAGGCTAAAGATTATATCAATGAAAAGAGGAGTAATGATCAGGAAGCCAGCCAGGAAGACTGGCTAGACAGGGTAAAAGCTAATGTATCCGATGCCTGGGAAGATATTAAGGATAAAGCGGATGAAGCATGGGAAAAAACCAAAGATGCGGCAGAGGATGTAAAGGCAGAATGGAATAAGAAAACCAATTAGTATTTCAGTCATATAAATATTTTCAATAAAATGGAGTCTTAAATTGATAAGGCTCCATTTTTTATTATGCCATAAGCACAATTATTGTTACATTTGTATTATAATAAACATTAAAAAATTATGTCATACGGTTTACTTAAAGGCAAAAAGGGAATTATTTTTGGAGCCCTTAATGAACAATCTATCGCATGGAAAGTTGCTGAAAGATGCCATGAGGAAGGTGCTGAATTCATTTTATCTAACGCTCCTATTGCTTTGAGAATGGGAGAACTTAATGGTTTAGCAGAAAAAACAGGTTCTGAAGTAATAGGTGCTGATGCTACTTCTATAGAAGATCTTGAAAAACTTTTTGATGCCGCTGTTGCAAAATTTGGAAAAATCGACTTTATCCTTCACTCTATCGGAATGTCTATCAACGTAAGAAAAGGAAAACACTATACAGAAATGAATTACGACTGGTTGGAAAAAGGCTGGGATATTTCCGCTGTTTCTTTCCATAAAGTAATGCGTGTAGCTTGGGAAAAAGACTGTATGAACGAATGGGGAAGTATTTTGGCCCTTACTTATATTGCAGCTCAGAGAACATTCCCGGACTACAATGATATGTCTGATAACAAAGCGTATCTGGAAAGTATCGCAAGAACTTTCGGAAACTATTGGGGAGAAAGAAAAGTACGTGTAAATACAGTTTCTCAGTCTCCAACAATGACTACTGCCGGTAGCGGTGTGAAAGGTTTCGGAGGATTCCTTGGATATGCTGAAGATATGTCTCCACTAGGAAACGCTACAGCTCTTGAATGTGCAGATTACTGTGTAACTTTATTCTCTGATCTTACTAAAAAAGTAACCATGCAGAATCTTTTCCATGATGGAGGTTTCAGCAGCTCAGGGGTTACTCAGAAAGTAATCAGTAAATATGACGCTGAATAATTTTAGTCAAAAAAGGCGTGAACTGAAAAAGTTCCTTTTAAAATAAATTAAAGAGGCTGTCCAAAAAGGACAGTCTTTTTTATGCGCCCCATTACTGTCCGATAAAAAGTATAAATACATTGAAAATATTAATATTTAAGCTATGAATTAACAGGTCGCTCCTCCGGAGCTTTATTTTATGGGGATTTCATTTTTCTACTAACAGTAGATCCCGATGGGATCAAATTTAGCTCCAATGGGAGCTGACTGTTAATAGAACGTATTTGTTTTAAAATTAGAGCTCCGGAGGAGCGACCTGTTAATTCTATTTAAATTTTATCGAACAAGAATGGTTTTATATATAAAGTGTCAGATCTAAGGTTCATTCAAGACATTTATATGACCCTCAAAATCTCCTAAATTCTATTTCTTTATAACAAACAAGAGGCTGCCAAAACTTTTTGGACAGTCTCTTGCTGTTGTTGTAATCACGGTGAATCTCCTTTATTTTAATTTTGGTAAAGTAAATCCGGCGGCCTCGAAGAGGCCGCCGGATCAGTCAAAAATAATATTAAATTAATATGAAATTATAAAATTACGGTCTGTATAGAGTGTGCAGGAGCATTCAGCTTAGCAGCCATTCCTTCTATCCATAGATTGGTTTCAATATCATTGTCCGAATCGTTCATGATAACGGTTACCAGCTGTCCGTTTTCATTCATAAAAGCAGAAGATGTAAGGGCAGCTCTGTTGGAAGAACTTCCAATTCTCTGGGCATTCGGCTTGATATATTTTGAAACATGTCCTATATAATAGTATTCATAGGTATAGAATACCTCTCCTGTTTTGGTGTCAGCAATAATTGGGGCAAAGCAGAAATTTCCTTTATGATTAGGTCCTCCGGTTTCATCCAATAGAATATTCCAGTCAGTCCATAATGCATTTCCTTTGTTGAAGTCGTTCAGCATATTTTTGCTGTACAGTTCTCCCAGGCTTACATCATAGATTTTATCCATATTGAACTGTTCTTTACATCCCTCGGTAAAAGCCAGGAATTTATCAGGAAAAGCTCTGTGTGTTTCTGCTAAATTGTCAAAAAGTTGGGTTTTGTTATTCCATGTTTCATACCAGTGATAACCGATACCATGGGCATATTTTGAGGTTTCAGGATCACTTAAAGTAGTCGTTGCTCTCTGATAGATCAAGTCTCTGTTATGATCCCAGATCATTACTTTTTTATCTTTATATCCGTTTTTCCAAAGGGTTGGTCCAAGGTTCTTTTTCAGGAACTCTCCTTCTTCTTCGGCAGTATAAATACATGATTCCCAGCTTTGGGTAGCCATGGGTTCGTTCTGCACCGTTAATCCCCAGATATTAATTCCTCTCTTTTCATATTCTTTGATGAATTTGATATAATAATCTGCCCACGTCTGGTAGTACTGATTTTCCAATCTTCCGCCTTTATACAAGCTTTTATTTGATTTCATCCATGCTGGTGGGCTCCATGGAGAGAAATAAAAGGTAAAATTATTACCAATGGCTTTCTGAGCTTCTTTAATCATTGGGATTTTATACTTTTCATCGTGAGCCACATTAAAGGTCTTTAACGAAGTATCATTATCCTCTACATAGGTATAAGAATCACTGGAAAAGTCACAGGAATTCATATTGGTACGAACTACTGTGTATCCCAATCCGTTTTTTCCGAAATAAGCATCCAGAATTTCTTTCTGCTTATTCTTTGGCATTTTATAAAAAGTTTCTGCGGAGGCGTCTGTAATAGCACCTCCTATTCCTATCAGTTTCTGATATTTAAAATGGGGAGCTACAAAAATACAGGCATCCGTTTCTTTAGGCTGCCCGAACTGTTCAAATGTAACGGCTCCTTTATCCACCATCTTCTCATTTGCTTTTGAGTTGGTAAGGACCACTTTAGCTGTTTTTCCTGCATTTTTTTTCCAATAATTCTGAGCATTGATATTGATGGCAATGCCTACTACAAAACAACTTACAATTAGTTTTCTCATGATTTTTTTCTGTTTTCGGACCCATTCGGCCCTCATTTTCATTATTTATTTTGATAAACTCTTACGTAATCTATATAATACTTCTGTGGAAAAACCGCATCATCAATGCCTTCTTTTCCACCCCAAAATCCTCCTACGGCAAGATTTAAAATGATAAAGTAAGGTCTGTCGAAAGGCCATGCTTCATTGTTTCTCTCTTTATTTTCGTAGGTGAAAAATTTCTTATCATCTATATAAACATCGATCTTTTCGGGAGTCCAGTCTGCTTTATAGACATGGAACTTTTCGCTTGCATCCTTTACAAACAATGTATCTGTTTTCTGTGTTCCCTGGATATGATTGTATTTTTTGGTATGAACGGAAGCATGGATATAGCCTTGGTGATAGCCCACATGTTCCATGATATCCAGTTCACCATCATCCGGCCATTTCTTCATATTTTCGCTCATCATCCAAATGGCAGGCCAGGTTCCACGACCTTTGGGAAGCTTTGCTCTTACTTCTACTGTTCCATATTGAAAGGCAAATTTTCCTTTGGTTAAAAGTCTCGCAGAGGTATACTTACTGTTTTCCCGGTTTTCTTTTCTGGCTTCAATGATGAGATTTCCTTTCTCCATTCTGGCATTCTCAAGTCTGTTTTTGGTATAAAACTGAGCTTCTTCATTTCCAAATCCGCTTCCTCCGGTATCATAATTCCATTTTAATGAATCCGGAAGCCCTTTGCCATTAAATTCATCACTCCAAATCAGTGTCCTGCCGGAATCAGGTTTGTGTGAAGCACAATTGAATACAGAAAGGAAGAAAGCTCCTGTTGCAAAAATTCTGATCAGATTTTTAGCTTTGAGATTCATATGTATTAGGTTTTAAGTTTTGGCTAAAGCCATTTTTCTGACGTTTTAATGAGCGGATTAAAACCCGTCCTATTGAATTGAATTTATTTTGTCCAGGTGATTCTTTTGGTCTGAACATTTTGAGAATCAGTTCCGATCATAATATCAAACTCTCCGCTTTCCCAGTCAAAATTCAGATTATCATCAAAGAATTTCAAATCTTCCGGTGTCAATTTAAAATCAACTTTTTTGCTTTCTCCTTTTTTGATAAATATTTTCTGGAAACCTTTCAGTTCTTTTATCGGTCTTACTACTTTTCCAAACAGATCTCTTATATAAAGCTGTACCACTTCTTCCCCGTCATATTTCCCTGTATTGGAAACAGTAACGCTGATATTCAAGGTCTGATTTCCTGTAAGGTTTGTGGAATTTAAAACCATATCAGAATATTTAAAATCTGTATAACTTAAACCATATCCAAACGGGTATTTTGGATCATTATCAAGATCTATATAGGCTGAAACATAGTTTCTGTCTGTATTATTTTTTGCCGGTCTTCCTGTATTATAATGATTGTAATACATAGGAATCTGACCTACAGTTCTTGGAAAAGTCATTGGAAGTTTCCCACCTGGATTTACAGAGCCAAATACCACATCTGCAATAGAGTTTCCTGCTTCTGTTCCCAACCACCATGTGTACATAATGGCAGGAATATTGTCTGATGCCCAGTTGAAAATCAAAGGTCGTCCGGCATTGATCATCAGAATGATGGGTTTACCTGTTTTGGCAATTTCTTTTAACAAATCTTCCTGAACGCCGGTAAAACCAATATTACTTCGGCTTTTGGCTTCTCCGCTCATCGCATGGCCTTCTCCCAATGTCATAATGACAACATCAGCTTTTTTTGCCGTTTCAATGGCTTCAGCAAACTGACTTTTATCCTGATCGTCAACATTGCACCCTTTTGCATATAATAAAGTAGAGTTTTTATCCAGCTGGTTTTTAATTCCGTCAAATTGTGAAACGATTCTTTGATTATCATCTTTGAACGCAACAGACCAGAAACCATGATTAGCTACCGTTTCTTTACCGAAAGGGCCAATCAGAGCAACTGTTTTTGTAGTTTTTGAAAGCGGAAGAATATTTCCCTGGTTTTTAAGAAGAACAATACTTTTTGAACCGAATTCTCTTCCGAATTTTCTGTTTTCCTGATTATCGGTCTGTTCTTTCTGTCTTTTCTCATTACTGAACCTGTAAGGATCATCGAAAAGTCCCATTTCAAATTTTTTGGTTAAAATTCTTCCCGTTGCATCATCTACCAGTTTAGGATCTACTTTTCCTTCTTTAACCAATTTGGGAAGTTCTGCCATATACACACGGCTTTCCATGTCCATATCACTTCCACCCTGTATTGCTTTTTCGGCTGCCTCAGTACCATCTTTAGCATAACCGTGAGGAACCATTTCTCCGATGCTTCCCCAGTCTGAAACGACAAAGCCTTTATAATTCCATTTTCCTTTTAAAAGGTTTCTCTGAATATATTGATTGGCTGTTGCAGGAATTCCGTTAATATCATTGAAAGAATTCATGAAAGTGGCCACTCCTGCTTCTGCTGCAGCTTTGAATGGGGGAAGATAAGTTTCATTCAATTGTCTGAGACTCATATCTACAGAATTGTAATCTCTTCCGCCTACAGCTGCTCCGTAGGCTGCAAAGTGTTTTGCACAGGCCATTACGGCATCAAGACTTCCCAAGCCTCGGCCCTGAAATCCTTTAATTCTTGCTAAACCTATTTTTGTTCCAAGATAAGTATCTTCTCCTGAACCTTCCATTACTCTTCCCCATCTAGGATCTCTGGCAATATCCACCATTGGCGCAAACGTCCAGTGAATACCGTAGGCTGCTGCTTCCGTTGCTGCAATCCTTTCTGATCTTTCTATCATAGCCAGATCCCAACTTGCTGCCTGTCCAAGATTGACAGGGAATGTGGTACGATAGCCATGGATAACGTCCTGCCCGAACAATAAAGGAATTTTCAGCCTTGACTGCATAGCCAGTTTCTGGAAAGCTCTGGTTTCTTCAGAACCTGCTACATTCAGCATGGAACCTACCTTTCCTTTTTTAATTTCTTCTAAAACAGCAGCCGAATTGGAGTGCTGTGGTCCTGTGGCATATTCAAAACCACTGTATTGAACCATCTGCCCTACTTTTTCTTCCAAAGTCATTTTAGACAATAGCTCTGCTACTTTCTGATCAATGGTCTTTTGTCCGTAAGCATTCAATCCCAATGCAGAAAATGCCAGTAAGAAATAAACTCTTTTCATAGTATAAAATTAAAAAATATAGGTTGCTGTAGAACGTCCTGAAATTGTTACTGCAGCAGTTTTGCCGGCAAATTTAATATTAAAATTCTCATCTGCCTGATTATCGTTCTGTACAATTAAAACTATTTTCCCAAATTGAGTCTTAAAAGCAGCCGTTGAAAGTTGATCCGTCTGCGTGGAAGCGATGCGCTGAGAACCTGCAGGGATAAATTTTGAGGCGTGTGCAATAATATAATAGGACACATTTCTGGTGAAATTCTCACTGTCGGAAACGGTTATAGCTCCTTTACATTCTGTACATCCGCCATCTGTATGAGGGGCAAATTTCGGATCGTTGGCAAGATTCCATTCCAGAGCTGTTTTACTCCAGTTTCTCATGGAACCTATGATTACATTTTTCGTATGCCAGTTCAGATCTTCGGTAAAAGTTCCTTTTGAACCTGTCCACTGCTCGGTAAAATATAAGTTTTTATCAGGGAAAGCATCATGTACTGTACTTAATGCAGAGATATCTCCTTCATACAAATGAAAAGCAGATCCGTCTATGTACTGATTGGCTCCGGAATCTTTTAAAATATTGATCGCATATTCAGGTTTGTTGCAATTGTGATCATATACAACAATTTTAGTAGTGATTCCGTTGGCTTTAAAAACCGGACCAAGATGGTTCTTAATAAAGTTTCCCTGTTGTTCAGACGGCATATACAAACTTGGATTATTTCCAGGATGTAAAGGTTCATTCTGAGGAGTTACAGCATCAATGGTGATCCCTTCTTTTTTCATTCCCTGAATATATTTTACAAAATATTGAGCGTATGTTCCATAGAATTCAGGTTTTAAACTTCCTCCTTTTGACTTTCCATTGTCCTTCATCCAAACCGGAGCAGACCATGGAGCGGCAATGATTTTAATAGAAGGATTGATCGCCAGAATCTCTTTCAGCATACCAATCAAAGCTTTGTCTTTTGCAAGACTGAATTTTGAAAGCGAAGGATCAGTAAGCCCTTCAGGAAGATCATCATATGAAAACACTTCACCATCGAGATCAGATGCGCCTATGCTTAATCTTAAATAACTGATGGAGATTGAATTTTTATTTTTTCCAAAAAGTTCGTGAAGCAGTGCTTTTCTTTTGGAAGGCGACAACCGGTTGATTACCTCAACACTTCCTCCTGTTAATGTATAGCCAAAGCCGTCAACATATTGAAACTTTTGAGAGTCATCAATTTCAATATTCTGAAAGCTGTTGGCATTATTTACAAATTTAACGGAAGTCTGCTGCTGTAATTTTACGCTTGCATCACCTTTTGTAAGCCAGTACTGTACTTCGTTTCCTTTATTGGAAGCCACTAAGGTACATGATAAAGGAAAAAGGGCCACACCACTAAGTAGTGCGGCACCTCTAAAGAAACTATATAAGTTGTGAAACTTCATATTTTAGTAACCAGGATTTTGTTTTAAAGCTGTATTCGGCAATTCGTTGAACGGAATGGGAAGAATTTCATTTTTATTGGCCTTAAACCCTTTGAATGCAAGTACTGATGGAGCATCTCCCCATCTTACAAGGTCGAACCATCTGTGCCCTTCTCCTGCAAGCTCTCTTCTTCTTTCATCTTTAATAGCCTGTAAAGAAACAGGAACTGATGCTAAACCGACTCTTGCTCTTACTGCATCTAATAAAGCCTGAGCTCTTGCTCCTGAAGCTCCTAAAGCTTCAGCTTCCATCAGATAAGTATCTGCTAATCTTATTGCAATATAATTTTGTCTGAAATTAAGCTCAGGAGGCCCTGGAAGTGATGTTTTTAAGGCGTTTGTAGGTAAATACTTGTTGAGGAAGTATCCGGTATCTGCAAAAGCAGGAGCATAAGTAACCTTACCCTCTGTCACTAGTTTTTTTGCATTGAAAACTGTAACGTTCAGTCTTGGATCATCCTGCATAAAAGTGACAAAGTTCTCTGTTACGGTATTAAATGCCCAGCCTGAATAAATATCAGGTGCATTATTATTCAGGATATTTTTTAATGAATAAGAACGAGGTCCTACCATTACGTTGATAGAGTTTCCTTCATCTTTTCCCTGCCCCCAGAATCCCCAGTCAGAGCTTCCTTTATTGGTATGCATTACTTCAAGGATAGATTCTGATAAGAATTTATATTTATTTGGATCCTGGTCAGTTTCCAAGGCAACTTTAAATAAATCAGCATAATTTGCCACAAGTTTGTAGCCATACTGACTGGTTCCTCCTGGCGTACCATTTACTTCAGCAAATTGTGCGGCGGCCTGGGGCATTTTTTTATCATAAAGATAAATTTTACCTAGTATAGCTCTGGCCGTTCCCTGCGTTATTCTCCCCTTATCACTGATACTTGGTGTCATCATGAGGTCTGGAATAGCTGCAACGATATCGCTTTCTATCTGTGTATAAACATCACTTGGCTTGGCCTGTGGAACGTTCCAATAATTATCATCAAACTTTATTGTATTAAGAATCAAAGGAATATTCCCAAACATTCTTAGTAATTCAAAATAATATAAAGAACGAAGAACTTTAGCTTCTGCAATATATCTTTTTTTAAGGTCCTCATTCATATTTGCCCCCGGAACTCTTTCTATCAAAAGATTAGCCCGTGCAACTCCCTGATAGTAATCCCTCCAGTAGCTGGCAGGCATTGTATTGGCATTGATCATATAGTTATTCATTCCCTGAATACCCGCTCCGTCATTGGAATTTCCCCCACCGGAATAAAAATCATCAGACCCTGCATTAAAGAAAGTAACGGTATTTTCAAATCCAGCCGAATATTTTCTTAAAGGATCATATACGGAAATCAATGCACTGAAAGACTGTTGCTCATTCTGAAAATACAAATCTGTATTAAAAGATCCTGAATTCTTTACATCATCCAGATAGGAATCACTACAACCGATATTGGTAAAACTCAGACCTGTCAGTAATACTACGGCAAGTCCTTTATATATTAAATTCTTATTTTTCATTTTGTTGGTCATTAAAATTGAATATTAGCTCCTATAAGGAATGTTCTGGCTTGTGGATAGTAAGCCCTGTCTACACCGATAATGTCCTGTTCAGAATTATTTCTTCCTGCAATTTCCGGATCATATCCTGTATACTTTGTAAAAGTAACCAGGTTTTCTCCTGTGATGTACAGTCTTACCTTGCTCATTCCAAAGCGTTTTGTAACATCCTGAGGAATGGTATATCCTAGCTGAACAATTTTCAGACGCACATAATCTCCTTTCTGAAGGTAGTAGTTAGACATCCATGAATAGTTGTGGTTAGAATCATTGCGGGTAAGTCTTGGATTATCATTGGTAGATCCTTCACCTGTCCATCTGTCTAGGATTCTTGTTTGGTAATTCGCATCAGGAATATCTAATCTTCTTAACCCCTGAAAAATCTTGTTACCAGCCTGTCCTTGCGCAAACATCATCAGATCAAAATTCTTATAGCTCATATTCACAGTAAGTCCAAAAGTATATTTTGGTATAGAGCTTCCTAAGTTTACTTTATCATTGTCGTCAATTTTACCATCTCCATTATTATCCTGCCAGATAAAGTCCCCAGGTTTTGCATCGGGTAATAATTTTACACCATTAGCATTTACATAATTGTCAATTTGTGCCTGATTCTGGAAAACCCCACTATAGGTCTGACCATAAAATGATCCGTAGGGCTGCCCTACTGCTACTCTGGATACCGCTCCCATAGTCTGGAAAGAAGCCAGATTGAAGTATTCAATATCATCCTCCAATCTAAGAACTTTGTTCTTTATAGTTGCGAAGTTACCATTAACCGAAATGCTGAAATCCTCCCAATTTTTCTTGTAGCCTAATTCAAGTTCAACACCTGAGTTTTCCATATCTCCTACATTTGCCCAAGGTGAAACAGGAACTCCTACATAACCTGGTATATTGATTTGTCTAAGAATATCGGTTGTTTTCTTTTTGTACCAGTCTGCTGTAAGGGTAAAATTGTTGAATAATTTCAAATCTGCAGCAATATTCAGCTGGCTTGTCTGTTCCCACTTCAAATTAGGGTTTTCCAGAGTACTTTTTGCATACCCAATGATAATATTATTACTGGAGTTGGTATAATTGCTACCGGAAACCATGAAACTTGCAAATCTGAAGTTATCCATTTCGTCATTCCCTAACACTCCGTAACCTCCTCTTAATTTTAAATTATTAACGACATTATTCTCTGGCCAGAAGTTTTCTTTATGAACATTCCACCCTAATGACATAGATGGGAAAGTTCCCCAGTGTTGATTGGTAGCAAATTTTGAAGAACCATCTCTACGGATTGTTCCTGTAAATAAGTATTTATCTGCGTAATCATAAATGATTCTACCAAAATAAGATGCTTTTCGGGTCTCGATCCCATCCCATCCTTTTGCTGTAATATTTTCCCTGGGAATATCAAAGTTGAAGGAAGCATCCTGCCAGTTATCAATAGGAAGGTTACTGTAGGTCAAACTGGCACCGCCCGCAATGTTGTATCGGTAAACACCCTGCCCAACCATAATATTGATGTTGTGATCACCAAACTTATTCTGATAGGTCAATGTATTTTCCATGCTCCATTCAAACTTATTTTCGTCCACCTTATTCAGACTGTTAAAACCGGTATTATTAAAATTTGGGCTTAAATAATATTTCGGTGTAAAGGAGCGGCTTCCCCAATAGGATTTCTTACCATTTAAACTTGTTTTGAAAGTGAAGTGATCAAGAAATTTAAGCTCTGCAAAAACATTCCCCACAAAATCATCAGACCAATTATAATTGCCTTGCTGTATGTGACGGAAAGCCTGCGGATTGGTCATCTCGTTATTTACATATGGGGAAATTCCGTAAGGTCGTCCCTCAGAATCACGGATGATATAAGGATTACTATAACCGTTCGAATCTACCATTGACCAGTCTGTCACGACAACCGGAGTGATAGGATCCAGGTTAACAGCTGAAGCTAAAGGCCCTCCAAATTCTTCGTTTGCACTTACTCCCTGAGATTTCACATGGGTATAGGCAAAGGTTTGCCCTATGGTCAGGTAGTCTGTAACTTTATGGGTTGAGTTGAATCTGGCATTGATTCTTTTGTAGTATGAAATATCACTCAATACAATACCAGACTGATCAAAATATCCGAATGATGTATAGTAGGTTGATTTTTCATTACCACCTGTAATGCTTACTTCATGAGATGATTTTTCACCTGTTCCGAAAATAGCATCCTGCCAGTTCGTTCCTTTTCCAAATGATTCCGGATTAGTAAATCTGGGAGCTTGTCCATCATTAACAAAGCCTTCATTGATAATTTTAGCATATTGCGTAGCATCTAGGAGATCCAGTTTTTTCGAAGCATTTGAAAAACCGTAAAACCCATTATACGAAAGAGTCAGTTTTCCTTTTTTTCCTTTTTTGGTTGTAACCAGAATTACTCCTTTGGCAGCGGAAACTCCGTAGATGGCAGATGAAGCACCGTCTTTTAGGACTTCAATACTTTCTATATCCGACTGGTTAAGCCATCCGATATTATCCACCACAATACCGTCTACTACCCATAACGGACTGTTACTTCCCGCTCCAAAACTGGTAATTCCTCTTACACGTACTGTAGCAGCAGCACCAGGTTGTCCTGAATTGGTCACTACAGAAACCCCGGCAGCTCTTCCCTGTAAAACCTGTTCCGGCTTACCAGACGGAATATTTTCTATGTCGCTGGCTTTAATACTCGCAATAGCTCCTGTTACGTTACTCTTTTTCTGAGTTCCATAACCGATGACTACCACTTCGTCTATTTTGTTTTCTTTCGCAAGTGTGTCCTTCGCCTTGGTGGTCTGGGCACTGAAGTTGGCCGTAAAATAGAGGACGGCAACCACTCCTACGCTTCTTGATATTCTTACATTCATATACAGTTATTGTTTAATTCTCAAATTGAGACAATAAAAATATATTTTTTTTTAATTAATTAACATTCTATTCATAAATATTTTAATTTTTCTTTTATTTTTCAGGGTTAGAAGCCCTATCTTCGCATCAATATTTCATAAAATATCATAAAAAATTAATAAAGTTATCTCCCAAAATGATCGTCAAGCCATCCAAAATTTCCCTTCCATTAAAACTTACCTTTCTCATTTTTTCAATGGTTTTGAACTGTATGGGATTGGTGATTCTGCAATTGTCAGAAGAGAAAATCACCTATGGAGAACTGGGTCTTTTAGAATCTTTTAAAGATCTACCTATTGCTTTTATTTCGCTTTTTGCAGTGAGCTTTATCAACAAAACTGGTCCTAAAAAAGCATTGATTCTGGCTCTGGCCATTGTTGGATTCTGTTCCTGCCTTCTTCCTTTTGTAAAGGTTTTCTGGTTTTATAAATTGTGGTTTGCCATTATAGGAGCCTGCTTCGCGATTGGAAAAATCTGTGTTTTTGGGATTATAAGGAATAATATTTCGGATGAAAAATCCCTGGCGAAGACCATGAATAATGTAGAAGCCTCTTTTATGATCGGAATTTTCGTAGTAAATACCGGTTTTGGATGGGTAATCTCCAGCCAGTATTCGGAATTCTGGAAGTTTGGGTTCTTATTGATTGCTTTATTATCTGTGTTGACTATTTTTCTGCTTTCGAAGATAGAAATAGTAGAGTCCAAGCCTATGGAAAGCAAGAGTATCCTCTCAGAACTATCAGGGTTTACCACACCAGCAGTAGCTTTGTTTTTAGGAGTAGTCTTTTTTATCGTCTTCGTGGAACAAGGATTCAATTCATGGCTTCCTTCTTTTTATAAAAACCATCTGAAGGTCAATTCATTTTTTGCACTTCAGGCCACATCATTTCTATCCATTTTTTCTTATGCCGGGCGAACGGTTACTGCCAATATTATCAAAAGGTTTTCATTACCCAGGTATTATATTACTTGCATGACTTTGATAATCACCTTACTGATCATTATACTGGGCATACAGTACTTTGACTCTGAAGATTCCAGGTTCTTACTTTTTTTATTTCCGGTTATTGGCTTGTTTCTTTCACCCCTCTACCCCGTGATCAATTCAAGAATGATTGCTCAGGTGGATAAAGATAAGATTAATCTTTTCACCTCTCTTATTGTTATATTTTCTTCCCTGGGTAGCTCTGTAAGCTCTATTATTATGGCTGTTTTGTTTGAAAAACAATTGTTAAATTATTATCCATTATACATCTTATCTTCTGTAATTCTGCTATTTGTGATTAGTTTTGTATATTTTACTGTCACAAATAGAAAATAGTTTTATTTTTACTGCCATGAAAATCAAAGACACAAAAAGTAAAGAAACGCTACAGGAACTCATTGACACGAAAGATTTCGTAGCGCATATTTCTGTTGACTGCACCATATTCGGCTTTCATAATAACATTCTGAAAGTTTTGCTTTTAAAATATCATGATCTGGATCTATGGTCACTTCCAGGTGGTTTTGTTTTCAATGACGAAGACCTTAGAGAAGCTGCTGAAAGGGTATTGTTTGAAAGAACACATCTTAAAGGATTATTTTTGAAACAATTTCATACCTTCGGAAGAATAGACCGTACAGAGAACAATGTACATCAGATTCTCCTTAAAAATAAAGGAATAACCGTTCCTGAAGATCACTGGATTTTCCAGCGGTTCGTTACAGTAGGATACTGCAGCCTTATCGATTTTTCACTAACGGACACTTTCCCTGATGCTTTCAATGAAAGCTGTGAATGGTTTGAAGTAAACAATCTTCCTAAAATGGCCTTCGACCATGACAGAATTATAGAGACAGGTCTTGAATATCTGAGAATGAATATCAATACAGAGGTTGCAGCAAGTAATCTTCTTCCGGAGAAATTTACTATGAAAGATCTTCAGGCTCTTTATGAAACTATTTTAGGACAGAAATTCAGAAGAAATAATTTTCAGCGAAAAATTTTAAGTTTAAATATTCTGGACAGAATGGAAAAACTGTATGACGGCTCGGCCAATAAAGCTCCTTATCTGTATAAATTTAAAACTGAAGTTCATAATTCTACCAATCAGTATCCTATCTCTAATGATGAGGAGTCATAAAAATATAAATTTAATTAAAATCATAAACAAAGTAGCAGTAGCCCTCTGAAAATCAATAGTAAAACAAGTTTTTAAAAAAATTTTCAAGACATCACGAAAAATGTTACTTTTAACCAAATCAAAAAATCATGTCATATTATCCTCTTACAAGCATCCCTGATTATTATGGAATTGATGCTTTACTTACTGAAGAACATAAACTAATCCGCCAATCTGTAAGAGACTGGGTGGAAAGTTTTGTAATGCCGCAGATAGATCAGGCCGCTCAAAATCATACAGATATTCCTAATCTTATGAGAGAATTGGGAAAAATCGGAGCACTGGGACCTTATATTCCGGTTGAGTATGGCGGTTCAGGATTAGACCAGATTTCTTATGGTCTGATTATGCAGGAGTTGGAAAGAGGAGATTCTGCAGTACGTTCTGCAGCTTCGGTACAGAGTTCATTGGTGATGTTCCCTATTAACGAATTCGGTTCTGAGGAACAGAAAAAGAAATATCTTCCAAAGCTTGCTGCCGGAGAAATGATTGGATCTTTTGGATTGACTGAGCCTAACCATGGTTCTGACCCAGGTTCAATGGAAACTTATTTTAAAGATATGGGCGATCATTATCTTTTAAATGGGGCGAAAATGTGGATCACCAACTCTCCTTTATGCGACATCGCTGTAGTATGGGCAAAAAATGAGGAAGGAAAAGTGCAGGGATTAATCGTTGAAAGAGGAATGGAAGGTTTCACCACTCCAGAAACTCACAATAAATGGAGCTTAAGAGCTTCCAAAACCGGAGAGCTGGTATTTAATGATGTAAAAGTTCCGAAAGAAAACCTTCTTCCAGGAGTAACAGGATTAAAAGGACCTCTATCATGTCTGAACTCTGCAAGATATGGAATTTCATGGGGAGTAATTGGTGCTGCTATTGACTGCCACTGTACTGCTGTTCAATATTCTAAAGAAAGAAAACAGTTTGGAAAACCAATTGGTTCTTACCAGCTTCAGCAGAAAAAACTGGCTGAATTCCTGACAGAGATTACAAAAGCTCAGTTATTATGTCTTCAGCTAGGAAATCTTAAAAATGCCCACAAAGCAACTCCTGCTCAGATCTCTATGGCTAAACGTAACAACGTACATATGGCTATTGAAATTGCCAGAGAATCCAGACAGATCCTTGGAGGTATGGGAATCATGGGTGAATTCCCGATGATGAGACACGCTGCAAACCTTGAATCTGTAATTACTTATGAAGGAACGCATGATGTTCACTTACTAATCACCGGATTGGATATTACAGGAATCAACGCTTTCTAAAAAAGATAAAAATATAAATAAAGAGTCTGGCCAATGGTCAGACTCTTTTATTTTACTCACTTTGCGGAGAATTGATATTCAATGAATAATTATTAATACTCTAAAGTTTTTGTGATTTTATTAAAATTATTACTTTAATACCACACAAAAACAAACAATATGAGAAAAATTACAACTTTTTTATTAAGTCTTACCGCACCATTTTACTTTGCCCAGCAGGCTGGTGATGTTGTAAGTGCCGAACAGAAACTGGATTTAACACCACAAGGAGTCATCAATTTTATCGCCAGTAATCTTGGTGATCAGAATGCTCCGGAATTTGCCAACTACCTGAACAGCTTCAATCTTGGGCTGAAAGGTTACAAAATCACCTATTACACCAAAAATGAAAACAATGTTCTTGTAAAAGCTACAGGATTATTGATGTACCCTAACGTACCCTTCAAACTCTCAACAGTAGTATCCGATCATGGAACAACAGACAGCAGAAATAATGTTCCGTCTAATTTTAAAGGGGCTTTAACCGCAGGATTTGTTGTTGAATTATCTTATGTACTCAACGGATATATTTTGATGGCTCCCGACTACGTAGGGATGGGAACTGGAGATGGCGTTCACCCTTATGTAGATTATGCCACAGAGGCTGGTGCTACCATAGATTTTATAACCGCAGCGAATAAAGTATTGGCACAGCTGAATATTAAACGTTATGACGAATATTTCTTAGCCGGATATTCTCAAGGCGCTCATGCGGCGATGTCTACATTAAAAAGATTAAGTATTTCAAATCCCAATAATATAAAATTCAAATATGCCTACATGGGAGACGGACCTTATGATTTCTCCGGAGTCACGTTAAATAAAGGAGTCCTTGAAAAAGATATCTACCCTTTCACCTCATTCCTGGCCAATGTACTTCATACCTGCAACAATACAGGTTATAAAACCTATAATAATGACATTTCAGAAGTTATTTCTGCAGAATATCTTGACAAATACAACTATCACGTCGTTCAGGATAACGGAGGACTTTTGTGGGGGCCTGTAATATGGAGAAAGCTCTTTACCACCAACTTTGTAAATGATGTCACCAACAATCCTAATAACAAGTTAAGATTATGCATGAAACCTAAAGATGTGTATGACTGGTACAATAAAACTCCAATGACATTAGGGCATTCTACCGTAGATTTAGCTATTCCACCTGAAAATACTTCTAAAACTATTGATGTTCAGCGTGGATATTACCCATGGTGGGACCTGAATAAGTATAAACTGGATTCTTTTTACTGGGGACCACTGGGCCATGTGGGAGGAATTCTACCATTCACCTTAGCATCTAATGCCAAGTTCAATACTTTGAGGAGCGGCGGACTTCTTAATGAATGGGCTATTGCAGGATCAATCTTCGGTAAGCAATCGACAGAGAAAACTTCTGACAAGCCTACCCTTTTATCCTCACAGATAAAACCAGATTTAGGTAACATGCAGCTTGTTGAAATTACAGATTTCAATAAAGAAAAAGCACAGAGCAGAACAGCCAGCAACCAAAATTTATCAACTTTAAAAGACGGAGTTTATTTATTGAAAGTATCAGAAAACAATGAAAATAAAATAATTCCATACATCAAAAACACGCCTCAGGAAGTTTCCGAAAACGAAATTGTACAATCTGTGAATGCATCCGTTTTGCAATTAAAAGTAGATCAGGAAGAACTTACTGCTGTGAATATTTTTGATGAAAATAAAACCCTGATCAGAAGTATTTCGCAAAAACAATATCGTGAAGCCGGAGGAATCAATATTCAGGAGCTGGAAAACAAAAACTATACGTTTGAGGTTGTTACTCCTTACTACAACCTTCAGTTCAGTAAAGCGGTTGGAGGAACAATATCATCAGAAAATAACACTGATATTTACACTCAAAGACAACAAATTGTAGCTAAATCCGGCAATGATATTAAAAACATTAGTATTTACAGCATTTCCGGTGCTCTGATCGTTCAACAGGAAGTTAATAAACCAGTGTTTGAATCCAGAAACTTAGAATCAGGAGTATATCTTGTACAAGTCACACTTTCTAATGGAAAAACCATCAGCAAAAAAATAAAACTGTAAAAACAATCACTCTTCATATCTCATTTCAAGTTAATTTTGGCACTTCAGCAATGAAGTGCTTTTTTATGGATGAGCAATTACAATAACTCCACTAAAAATAATTGGAGATAAATTTCATTTTAAAATACTTAAAATTACACAATCCATTATTAACTATCATTTTACGACACCTATTTTAAACTTTTAGCAAAAATTATATTAAAATAACATAAATGATTCTTGTCATTTATTTTGAATTATTCTAAATAAAATTAGCAAACTTACATTGAGGACGCTACTTTTGCCGAAAGAATAATGCCAGATGGTACATCATGACTCCCGCTTTCCTTTGAGGCTTCGATTTTTCAGTTTTCTTATTTTTATCATTACGATGACAGCCGTAAAGGCACAAAACCTACAATTCACCATCACTTTTGAAATAAAAAGTCTTGATTCAAACTTAATAAATGACTCTGAAATCAAGATCTACAACGAAGAAAATTCCTATTCAGTTTCTACAAATGAAAAAGGAATAGCAGTAATTTCATTGATTCCCGGAAAATATAAAACAGAAGCCTGGAAAAATGGTGTTCAGGGGTATTCCGGTAAAATTTCTGTGACAAAAACTGAAACTTTCACCCTACTATTTCAGGAGAAATTGAATACCATTGAAGAAGTAGTGATTACCGCCAAAGAAGGAAAAGGGCTTACCTCTTCTTCCATCATTAACCAGCGGGCAATGCAGCATTTGCAGCCTTCAAGTTTTTCCGATCTTCTGGAGCTTCTTCCCGGCGGAAGATCCAATGATCCGGTTCTTAATCAGGCCAACAAAATCAGTCTCCGTGAAACCGGCAGGCCTGGTACTGATTACAATACTTCTTCCATGGGAACTACATTTTTGGTGAATGGTGCTCCTTTAAATTCTAATGCCAATCTTCAGTATTCCTATGATTTTTTAGACAAAACCAATAACGGACTGAAGCGAAGGCTTACTGTAAATAGTGGTGTAGATATGCGAACCATTTCTACAGATCAGATTGAAAGCGTGGAAGTTCTTCGTGGAATTCCTTCTGTAGTCTATGGAAATCTTATCTCAGGAATTGTAAAAATCACCAACAAATCCGGCTATACAAGATGGAAAGCAAGATTTAAAGCAGATGGCTACAGTAAGCTATTTGCTGTGAGCAAAGGTTTTGAAAACAAAGAAAAAGATCTGAAAATAAATACAGGTCTGGATTATCTGAATGCAAAGACCGACCCAAGAGACCGATTGGAAAGCTATAAAAGAATCACCGCCCATCTTGGTATCATTAAAGAAAAAAAATATGATCATGGAACGGCAAAATGGCAAAGTAATCTCAGTTATACAGGTTCTCTGGATGGTTCAAAATCTGATCCGGATATCGATTTGTCTGAACTCAATTCTTATGAAGTGAATACTCATTTCCTGAGTCTTTCCAATGTATTTAATTATACTAAAAACAAACCATCGTTCTACCGTTCCACAGAAATTCAGGCAACGGTTAACCAAAGATTTGACAAAATAAAACAAACCAAGTTTATCCAGCTTGAAAATGCAACGGCCTTTCCCCTATCCAGAATCGAAGGAGAATACGATGGCTACTACCCTGAAGCACGCTACATTTCAAATTATACAGTAGACGGAAAGCCTCTTGATCTTTTTGTCAAAATGATTAATAATTTTCAGCTTAAATCTCAATCGATGACGCATGAGTTCAATGCCGGATTCGACTGGCAAATGAGTAAAAACTGGGGAAAAGGACAATTATTTGACATCTACAGACCTATAGATCCTAAGGCAACCTTCAGACCGCGTGCGTATCGTGATATTCCTGCTTATATGACTTCTGCCCTGTTTCTGGAATCTATCAATTCTTTAAATGCAGGTCAACACAAGCTTACATTGGCTGTAGGACTCAGAGGAAACACCATGATGAATCTTCCTTCTTCCTTCAAAATGAACGGAAAGTGGTATGCCGATCCCAGAGCCAATTTTCAGTGGGAACTTCCCTCTTTTGACTTGATGGATAAGAAAGCAACTGTAGCACTTACATTAGGATATGGAAAACAAAGCCTGTTTCCGGATCTCAATCTTCTGTATCCGGAACTTATTTATAAAGACATTCAGCAGCTTAATTATTTCCACAACAATCCAGACTACAGAAGAATCAATTATAAAACACTGATTTACAATCCACAGAATCCGGATATAGAACCGGCTATGAATGAAAAACTTGAAGCAAGAGTTGATTTCAGTCTGGGAGCACATCAGCTGTCTGTGACGGTTTTCAAAGAAAATATGCGTAATGCATTCCGTTCTATGAATGAATATGCTCTGTATCAGTATAAAAAATATGATACTTCAGGACTGAATCATGATGCCATTACTTCTCCACCGGATGTGAATACACTTCCCTACCAGACAGTGAGTGAAAACTTTCTCTATACGACTCAGCGAAATGGCAGCAAAGTGGACAAAGAAGGGATTGAATTTCAATATTCTTCCAACAGAATTCCTGTGATCAATACAAGATTTACTTTAAACGGAGCCTGGTTCCGAACAAAATATGGAAACAGTCTGCCCGTATACAGAGGAAGAGATTTACTGATCAACGGAAGACCTTATCCTTATCTTGGATTGTATGAAGGGATGGAACCCAATTCGGTGAATGAGGTTTTGAATACCAATCTGATGCTGGATACTTATATTCCCCGTCTGGATCTTGTTTTTTCATCATCATTCCAGTTTTCCTGGTATTCTACAAGGCAAATTCTTCCTATGAGCGGTATTCCAAGTCATTATGTGGACCAGAATGGTACTGTTCTTCCCTATAACCCGGATTCAGTAAAAGGAACTATCCTGGAAAGTCTGATCATTGCTCAGAATGAGGATTTATACAATAGCACAAGAAGGCCTATGGAAATGAATCTCAATCTGAAAGTGACCAAAAGCTTCAGAAATAAAGCAGTTGTGGTCTCTATGTTTGCCAACCGATTATTCAGTTATTATACACCCTACAACATCAACGGATTTACCATCAACAGAAAAGGAGCTTACGATCCTTATTTCGGAATGGAAATCAATTTCAACTTATAAACAATTTCAATTCAATAAATTATGTTAAAACATGTATTAAGAACACTGTTCGTATTGTGTGCAGCTTTTGCCATTACAGCCTGTTCTTCGGATTCAAATGAAGCTCCGGAAGCAAAAACCTCCTTAAAGCTGGAACTTAAAGTAGTTCCTGACAATATTCAGGTTAAAGAATATAAAAACCTTTCGATCAGTTTCAAAGAGCTAAACTCAGGATTTACTATTACTCAGGAACTTAAAAACACCAACATTTTGCAGGTTGTTCTTCCTTCAGGAACGTATAACATTACTGCGGAAGGAAGCATTGTATATGGTGACAACTCCGGATCGGTAGAAGCTAAAGTTGCCGGTGTACAGAACGGAATCGTTATCAATGGTAATGAAACCAACAAAACGCTGGATCTTTCTTTGAAATCAGGGAACAGCAGCGATCTGATCTTAGAAGAGGTCTTCTTTACCGGAACAAAAACACCAGAGGGAGCCATGTATTTTGGTGATCAGTATTTTAAAATTACCAATAATACAGATAAGACCTTGTATGCAGATGGTATGCTGTTAATACAATCCAGCTTTATGACCAATGAAAAACAGGATTACAGCCCTAATATTATGGGAACTACTCTATCTGCGGGTGCCATCATCAGAATTCCGGGAAATGGAACCATGTATCCCGTAAAAGCTGGAGAATCCATTATTATTGCAGAAGACGCTATTAATCATAAAAATTTCAACCCTTCTTCCATTAATCTTTCCAATGCCAACTTCCAGATTTTCAAGGAAGACTCAGATGATATCGACAATCCTTCCGTTCCGAAAATGGTGAATGTTTTTGAAAAAATGGTGATTCATACCCAAGGATATTACGCTTATGCATTGGCACGTATGCCACAGGGAATAACTAATGAAGCATTGGTTGCTCAAAACTCTTATACTTACACTTATAACCTTACCATTAACGGTGATGTATATCCTATGGACGGAACCGCTGTTAAAATCCCCAATGAATGGATTACAGATGCTGTTAATTTAAGTGTACAGGATTCTTTCCAATGGCTGGTAACCTCACCTTCTTTGGATATGGGATGGACTTCTGTAACTACTTTTGACGGAGATAAAAACCGTTTCGGAAAAGCTGTCCGCAGAAAAGTGACAGGAAAAACAATAGATGGTAAAAATATCCTTAAAGATACCAACAACTCCACAACAGACTTTGAACATGGTGTAAAGCCATCTTTATTTAATTAAAATGAAATATTTTCTTTCCATATCTATCCTGCTCAGCTCCTTTTCAGGGATAAGAATGTATGCCCAGATCAATGATACTATCAAAGAGAAAGTACGTGAAGAATATAGTTTTGAAAGGCTTATTAAAAACAGTATTACCATTAATCCGGCCAGTTATTCCGGGGCGAGGAAGTACAGCAGTACAATTTTTAATGTATTGACAGAAAAAAGCAACACTCCCAACCACCTGCAACAAAAAGGAAAAGGAAAAAACTTATGGGGTGCGGAAGTGTACAGCTTACAGAAGCTCAATGATAAAACATCAGTTTGGGGAAATGCTTCTTACACACAAGGGAAAAATAAGCAGGTGGTATGGAATGAAAATTCAGATTATGATCTCATCTATCCTTATGTAGCAGCGGACAGTGTGGGTGGTGATATGAAATTTGAAAACTATAGCTTTTCAGGAGGATATTCCAGAAAAATAGATACTTACACTTTAGGAATTGCAGGAAGCTATCAGGCAACATTGAGTTACAGAGATATAGATCCGCGACCGAAAAATACAGCGGCTCATTTTTCTTTGGCAATGGGAGCTGACAAACTGATTCTGGAGAAGTTCAGAGTTGGAGCTTATGTAAATGCTGAAAAATATACTCAAAAACATTATCTGAGCTTTGTCAGCAATCAGGGATATCCTATGATTTATAATATGAGCGGACTGGGAAATTACAATGAATTGCTTTCCGGAAAACTTCGTCAGGCCTATTACGAAGGCTGGTCTTACGGAGGAGGTTTACAGATCTTTGAAGCAGACAATAGAAACTGGTATCTGAATATAGGTCTTAAAAAGTTTAATCTTGATAAATTATTGACAGAATATGCAGATCTGAATGCCTCAAAAATTGATGAACAACAGTTGACTTTTTCAGCCGGAAAATTCTTTGATTCAGGGAATACAGTCTGGGGAATTTCTGCAGAAGGAAACAGTACGGAAAGAAAAGGAACTGAAAACCTTTTCCTTAATGAGAACTCGAGAAATTATATCCAGATTGGAAGTGTGGAAAAATACAACCATAAGATCAGTACTATTATTTTCAAAGGACTTATACAGATGGGCAATGAAAAGACAAAATTGTCTTTGCTTCCCTTCTTTGGATGGGTTCAGGAAAAAGAAAAGTACAGCAGTCCACTATCAAGAATAGAATTAAGTAAGCTTATGTATGGAGCGGATTATCAGTGGTTGAAAACTTTCGGAAATCTACAGACATTGTCTGTTGTAGCCGGACTTTCAGCTACCAGTGTCTATCAAAAAGATGCGCTTTTCAACAATTCCGGAAAGCCTTCCATCAATACGATGCTTCAGGAAAATTATGCCTTTCAGTCTTCGGATTTCTGGCAGGCAAAACTTGATATTCACTTTCATTTCAACTTCCCTGTCGTGAAAAATGCTTTTGTAGGAGCTAAGATAATCTACAGTAATTTTAACAATGGCAGCAATACTTTGTTTGCTATCAGTATAGGAAGTATATTTTAAACACATGATGATAAAATTTTCAGATATTAAATTATTCGTTGTTCTTGGAGGAATTGCTCTATTCTTTATGCAGCATACTCTTCAACAATACAAAGTAGACTATGGAGAAACTATAGAACAATATAAAAGGTCTGTACAATACTGGCCCAAACCTACAGTGGATGCAGAGGTGAACTGGAAAGAATTTGAGGCCATAGAATGGGATTCCAATTATTATGATACACAGGAATTACCCGAAGTAATGCTTGGAAAAAAACTGTTTTTTGATCCCAAACTGTCACAATCCAGCCAGGTATCCTGCAGTAGCTGTCACAACCCTGAACTGGGCTGGGCAGACGGTCAGGAAGTGGCATTGGGAACTGATCATTTGCAGGGGAAAAGAAATACACAGTCGCTTTTCAATATTGCGGATCGCCAATCCTATTTCTGGGATGGAAGAGCTAAAACATTGGAAGAACAGCTTGTAGGGCCTATTTCTGCTCATAACGAAATGAATATGAAGCCGGAAAAGCTGGCCGGAAAACTTTCAAAGTTTAAAGAATACAAGAAGCTTTTCAAAGAAGTCTATCAAACTGATAAGATTACATTTGATAAAATCGCCAAAGCTCTGTCTACTTTCCAAAGGACAATCAGAAGCCAGCCCAGCAAACTTGATAAGTTCATTAAAGGCGATTATAAAGCCATGAGTGATAAGGAAATCTACGGGATGCATCTCTTCCGTACCAAAGCCAGATGCATGAATTGTCACTACGGAAAAAATCTTACAGACGAATCTTTTCACAACATAGGGCTTACCTATTACAAACGGGAATATGAGGATCTGGGTCTCTATCATATCACCAAGAATTCTGATGATACCGGTAAATTTAAAACCCCTTCGCTGAGAGATCTTGATTACACTGCTCCATGGATGCATAACGGACTGATGGATGACATGCACGGCGTTGTCAGTTTATACAACAGCGGCATGCAGATGATTAACCCTACTCCGGAAGAAAAGAAGGCTGATCCTAATTTTCCGGTCACAGATCATCTGATAAAACCTTTACATCTGAATGAGCAGGAAATAGATGCCATTGTTGCATTTTTAAAAAGTATGTCCGGAAGCTATTACAAAATGCCAAGACCGGAAATCCCAAGAAAATAGATATAAAAAAATAAATAATTGATCCTAAAACAGTAAATCCTTTTATCTAAACAAGCACTTTAGATAAAAGGATTTTTAATATCTTCCAAAATGATTTTAATTATTCTTTAAAATTTGAAGCCAATACTGAAATAGATCCTTGAAAAATCAAGCTGACTGTTTCGGGAAATATTCATGCTGATAGGACCAATCAGGGATTCGTAGCCAAGGTTCAATCCATACCCAAACATATCAAAACTGTCATTAAAAGGAGAAAACTCTTCACTCACCTTTCCATAGCTGAACGAAGGAGTTAGATAGAGCTTTTTCATAATTCTGTACTGAAATGATATTGCAGCCTTAGCTACTGAAGTCATCGGAAGTTCTTTTTGGCGAAGACCGTTGAATTCAGGGCTTAGCAGATCATAATTATATTCGCTACCTCCCAGGTTATATTTCTGATTCAGGAACAAATACGGAACTTTATCTTCTTTCTTGGAACCGAAACTCGTTCCTAGAAACACATTCGCTTTTACGGTCAGTCTTCTTGTGATGGGATAGAAAAAGTTCTCATTCAATGTGAATGAAACAAGGTTTTTAGGCTCAGAATAGTAAGATTCTTTCGGGTTAAGGATCAGATACAGGAGAGGCTGCACGGTATTCAGATCATAAAGTTCATAGCGATCTCCGTAATAAAATCTCGTACTCACCTGCAGATGATTCCCTTTTGTAGTAAAATATCTTTTATTAAGATTGTTCTGTTCAAACTTCAGGAAAGTGTTGAAATTACTGTGGTTATACAGCTTCTTGCTGTAATTATCTACTTTCGACTGATCTACCTTATCCAGTAAACTATACATTCTTTCCGTACTGAATTCCGTTCCCAGAGATAGATAAGCATTGGGATTGATATTATAATTCAGCGCAATCTTTCCGGTTATATTACGGTACATATGGTTAGGAAAACGGTCGCCGCCATCCTCACTGATATCATATAATCTGAAGTTCAGGTCGTTACTTTTAAGATGAACCATCTTCGCCTCAAGATCCAACCATAAACGCTCCCCACTATCCAGAAACTGCTGATAAGCAAGTTTAGCTTTGAAACGTTCGGAAATATCCACTGTTGCCAGAAATCTTGATCGGTTCAGAAGAATATTTCTGTAGGTATAATTGATAATAATCCCTACGGACTGTTCCGTATCATAGTGCAGCGCGAGTTTAAACGCCCCTTTTTTCGCTCTTTTCACAAATACATTCATCACAAGACCATCGTTTACATTGGTGTAGGTATAATACACCTTAACGTACTGGCGCATTCCAAATACACGGTCTATGGCTTCATTAATTGTTTTTGCATCGTAATATTTCCCTTCCGTAAGTCCCATCTGCTTTTTCAGTACTTCAATTTCAGCTGCATCAGTAATAGGCGTTCCGTCTTCTTCGTTAAAAGTGAATTTTGTGGTAGGCAGTTTCACCTCTTCAATCATCGTATGCTCATACGTAATTCCGGCTTTTCGCTGCGCCTCTGCAAGAGCTACAAACTCAGGCAGGTGCTTTCTGGCTTCAACCTCTCCTATTTTGATAATCTTTCTGTATCTGGCAAAATCCTTCGTTGTAATTTCTCCCAAAGGATCTACAAAATCTACGAGAATATTAGAGAGTTCTTTTTGATGCTTAAAATCCTCCACCGAACGGATGGCATGAGTCTGATAAATCATCTTCATCGGGTTTTCAATCTCCTTTTTCGTAAAAAGCCTGAAACCCGTATATCCACCAATAACAAAATCAGCACCCATCTCACGCACCTCATTGGCTGGATAATTACGGTCCAAACCGCCATCTACCAAAAGTTTTCCATCAATATAAACAGGAGCAAAAGCGGCAGGAATGGCCAGTGTGGAACGAATAGCCAACGGTAATGATCCTTCTTTCTGCATTACAAGACCTCCGTTTTCAATATCGGAAGAAGTAAGCTGCACGGGAATCCTCAGTTTGCTGAAATCGTTGATATGTTTTGCATTGAAAGTAAGTGTATTAAGAACCTCTCCCATGTACTGCCCTTCAATATAAGAACTCGGAAGAGTTGGAAATCCTTTCACTACAGGAAATTCAAGAATATATTTGTCGTATTCGTCTTTTTCACTGATATTAACTTTATTGTAAGGGATTTTATTGCTCAGAATCCTGTTCCAATCCATTTTATAGATCGTATGTTTCAGTTGATCTGCATTATATCCCATTGCATATAAACCTCCCAGAATACCTCCCATACTGGTTCCAGTGATATAATCTACTTTTATTCCCAATGAATCAATCATCTTGAGAATTCCGATATGGGCAAATCCCTTTGCACCTCCACCACTAAGAGCAAGCCCAAATTTTGTGTCTTTGGTTACATTCTGAAGGGCAATATTCAGAGAATCATTCTTTTGCTGAGATTTGATAATAAGAGAAAAAGCAATAGCTAAAAATATCAGGATCTTTTTCATTGGTGCTGCTTAATGTATCTGATTTAAACTTTTAAAAGTTTTTAATAAGTAGTAAAGATACACAAAAAGTTACCTGCTTAATTGACTATTCTACGAAGTAAATAAATGTATTTCAGTCTATAACTTAAAAACAAAATTCCCTCATTTTTCAGGTCAGACATATTTCCCAATACATGTCAGCTATTTTCAATACGTTTTTATAGTTTCCACGAAATTAATATCCGGGTTAAGGATTTCAAGAATAAGGCTTTTAACCGATTTCATGGCATCGTCAATATTTCCTTTATCGAACTGCAATGAAACCATTCCTTTCTTAGCGTCTGCAAAACTCCATATTCCTGTTTCAATCGGGAATCCCCAAAACTCAGGAAGGTGCTGAACAACGTAATGATAAATACAAAGCTGAAGTGCCTGTTTTCTATCGCTGTTGTGAAAATATTCATCTACATTATCCTGATCAATTTTTACATTGAGATTTTTAATCTTCGCTGTTTTATAATCAATAATTCTTAGAGTACCGTTCAGCTTATCAATCCGGTCAATGAATCCGAAGAAAGAAATTTTATCATTATCATCGAGAGGAAAATCTATATTTTCAAACCTTCTTTCAATATCAATGATCTCCAGTTTATTACCCTGTTTTATGAGCTCAAGATCATGATTCAGCACATTTTCAATTACCTTTTTAGCAATAGCCTTATGGATGTAATTCATTCCTTTTTCATAGAATTCCGGCTGATGCTTCAGTTTCTCAATAGCAATATTTATATATTCATCTACTGCTTTAACTGAATTCTTTAAATCACTTTCTTTTAAAACCTTACCCTTTAACACCTCATACACTTCTTGAAGTGAATAATGGACTAGATTTCCGTAATTTTTTATCGACAGT
Source organism: Chryseobacterium sp. KCF3-3 (assembly GCF_045865955.1). Lineage (NCBI taxonomy): Bacteria > Pseudomonadati > Bacteroidota > Flavobacteriia > Flavobacteriales > Weeksellaceae > Chryseobacterium > Chryseobacterium sp. KCF3-3. The sequence goes on along the minus strand of NZ_AP035792.1, from coordinate 4,214,000 downwards.
TCTTCTTCAATTTCATCTGTTTCCGAAGTATTTAAAATCTTGGAAAGGTAGAAATCAATCGGATTATAAAGATAACTCGTCAGATGGGAAGCTGATACTTTTTCCTTCCATTTTTGAAGACGATCCTGTACAATTTGGGTCTTGGAAATTTCTATCGGTTTGGTGGCAATAGGTTCGGAAGAATTTTCAATAATGAGATGTTCGATGTCATGAGAACTCTCCATTTCGATCTGTGTAATGAAACGGCTCTTCTCGCCGGTATTAACTCCGGAGCTTAAAGCATTGTACAGCAAATGTACATTCTTCGCATCCTGAATCAGCCTGTAAAAGTGATAGGCATAAATGCTGTCATTTTCCAGGAAAGTATGAAGATCAAAGAACCTTCGGATATCAAAAGGAATATAGGTATTCTGGGAGTTTCCAAGGGGAAGTTTTCCTTCGTTTACGGAAAGAAGAATAACGTTTTCGAAATTCAGAAGACGTGTTTCCAGCAATCCCATGATCTGAAGTCCTCTCAATGGCTCTCCCTGAAAATCAATACTCTCAGAATTGATATGCTGATTGATCAGAATTTCCAGCGTTTCCATTTTGATCTCAATGTTGTAGGGAGTCAGCTGGTTTTTGATGATCCTGAATGCATTTTCAAAGTGAGAGACATTCTCATACTGAATATCATCTATCTCAAGCCATTTTACCTGCTGGCAGAACTCTATAAGCATATCCAGATAGCCATTGGTTCCTGTTGCTTTTTGAAGAAGTCCATAATAAGACAGACCACTAAGCAGTTCATGTAAAAGCTTCCGAGAAATATAGACAATATTCCTCTCTTCTACTTTGGCTTTAAAATCATTGATAATCTGTTCATCTTCTACAGATTTGGGAAGTTCTTCCAAAATGGGAAAAACATCTCTGTAATAATAAGACAGTTTGTTTTTTTCCAATTGTTTCTGCAGGTAGAAAAGACGTTTCACAGCATTGGAGAAAGATAAGTTTTTCAACGGAAATCCCATTGTAATATTCAAATTATCAACACCATGCATCACATCAAGACTGGCAGGAAGAAGGTTTTCATCCAGCAGCACTACCGCAGTATTGGAGTAAGTTTTATTATTGATCTCTTTAAAGATCTCAGGCAGTACTTTGGTCTGGGTTACATTTCCGGACACTTCGTATACCTTAATTTTTTTAGGTTGATTAAAATCGTCTTCTATCCATTGGAAAGCTCTGTTATCATCAAATTCTTTCCATGTTTTATGATTTCTAAGGAATTTTCCGGCTTCCTGTCTCTCATCATCGAAATAATAACGGTCTGCCTGAAAGAAGCACTGCGCTTTATTCCACTGCAAAAGGCTTCTTACAAGCTTTTCTTCTACGGGAGTAAAGGCATTGAAACCACAAAAAACAAATTCTTCTTTGGTATTTTTTGCAAAATCGGCAATCCTGGCTTTAGCCGCCTCGTGAATCATTCCGGAAGTTGCCCAGTTTCTCTCCTGCAATCTTTCTTTTAGAACAGGGAGAAAAACGCTCATATTCTGCCAGAAATTAAGAAACTTTTTTCGTGGAACATCGTCATCCTCTCCAAGGTCCTGAGCCCATTCTTTGATCCTTTCCTCATCAAACATATACTGCAGAACTGCCTGATCGCTATCTGAGAATTTGAGAATATCATCCCAATCCTTCTGTAAGGTGGGAAACCACTTCAGAAAATCGGAAAAATCATCTCTTGGGATAAGATTCAGGCTTCGGTACACATCAAAAGAGAAAAGCCACAACGGAATCCCCTGAATGGTCTGATGATCCGCTATTTTATTGATAAGTTCCTCAATCGTAAAAAAATTGGGAAGAAACCCTGAATAGTTATTTTCCTCCAGAATCTGTCTGATAAACACAATGGGACGTTTTCCGGGCAGAATGATATTAAACGCAGAAAGGTCAGTGTTTTGTGCTAGCAGTTCGTGGATGATCTTATTGAGGAATTTCAAAGGGTTTGGTAGCTTTTTAAGTTGTCTAGTTGTTCAGAAATCAACTGATTATATTCGGTTTGTTTTTCTTTATCGATTCCATGACGGGTTTCGCTGTCATAGGCCATCTGGAAGTTTTTATAATCAATAGCTATTCCGTCATAAATGGTTTTGAAATACTTATTATAATCTCCGGAATTTTTAATTTTTTCAGCAACAGCTTTTCTGAATTTTCTCACAAATAATTCTGCAATATCAAAATGCTTTTGCTCATGAAGAAGAATATAATCATCCATTCTTTTAGCATCTTTCCAGGATTTATCTTCATGAAACAGGGTTTTGATGGTAATCGTAACCGGTGCTTTTGGATCGGAAGATTTTTCAGAATAAAATTCCCAGCCACAATGGGTGTAAGCCACTACATCAGGATTCTTTTTCTTGCTAACCGGGCTTTTAAAGTTATCCCACGTTAATTTTTTGCCTTCTTCCCAGATAATTTTCTGTCCGGATACAGCCTGCGCTGCCAATAAACATAATACAAAAGTCAATCTCATTATTCCACTACAATTGTTTTCGTGATCCAGTTATTTCCTCCATTCCAGAATTTAAAAGTATAAGTACCTTTTCTTTGAGGACTGAAGTTTATTTGATTCGCTCCCACGTAATTCCCTTGTGTACAAGGTCCGTTGGTAATATATTTATAGGAAGTAACCGTTCTTTCCAGATTGGTATTGTAAACATAATCATATCCGTAAAAACCCTCACAATGAGACGGATATGTGGAATAAGTTTTAATGCTCTGTATTGCAAAAACATCCATGGTATCATTGACAATTTTTACACTGTCTATTTTGATTTTACCAATAGATTCAATGGTATGATAATCATCATCATCACACGAAACCAGAAGCACGCCCAACACGAATACTGAAAATCCAATATTTAAAAGTTTTTTCATAACCTTTACTTTTCTGATTATTAACAAATATTAGCAAAAATTATTCCTTATTCACATAAAAATCAGGAATTAAAATTACCTTTTGATACATAAACTACTTTCTTCGTATCAAAAAATTCTTCATCAAAATAGTGTTTAAGATTGAAAATTTCACATTTAAGTCCGGCAAGTTCTTCAGCAAGATCACCGCCTTTCAAATATAAAATTCCGTTATGTTTAGGGTTAAACTGTTCTTTTTCAAATTTCCCTTTCAGCCATCTTAAAAATTCCGGCATTTGAGTTACCGCTCTACTGACTACAAAGTGGAATTTTTCTTTAAGCTTTTCTGCTCTTCCATGGATAGCCGTTACATTAGTAAGTCCTACTCCATCTGCAACAGCCTGTACCACACTGATTTTCTTACCAATAGAATCAATCAGCGTAAATTCTGTTTCAGGAAAAAGGATCGCCAGAGGAATACCTGGAAAACCACCTCCGGTTCCGATATCCAAAACTTTGGTTCCCGGTGCAAATTCCATCACTTTTGCAATTCCCAACGAGTGCAGAATATGCTTTTCATACAGTGATTCCATATCTTTTCTGGAAATTACATTGATCTTTTCATTCCATTCATTGTACAGACTTTCCAGTTTTGAGAACTGTTCTTTCTGTTTTTCAGTAAGATCCGGGAAATATTTTAATAGTAACGATGCAGACATGTGAATTATTATAAACCGCAAAAATAAGTTTTATTTCTCTTGTATTCAAATCTACTTTTCCTGATCCGGCAGTAAATTCTGGTTTTCAGCAAAATCCATCACTTTGCAATTCCTGGTATGACAGGGACACTCAGGTTTCCTGACGGGCTCACGCTCTGTACTGCAAAAATATAATTGTCTTTCGAAAGCGGAATCTTCATAGAAAGTTCAGTGGTGAATATTTTTTTCTGCCATACCGGACTGTCTGTTTCCCTTGCCAGCACATAATATCCTGCCGGAATTCCGGATTTTGGTTTTTCCCAATGTAAAGTTGTTGAATTTGTCAGCTCTTTCACATCCATTTCCACTTTCTCAGGTTTCGAGGTAGATTTTGCAAGGCTTGCCAATACGGCAACATTGGCAGCGACATTCTTTTTCAGATATTTAAAATCTATAAACTCAGGAAGATCACCATATTGCCTATTGTTTTCACTTCTTATGTCCTGATGCTGATGATCGTAGTTTTCATAATATTCCGTCAGTCTTACAGAAGGAAATCCGTTATTCACAAAGCTGGTGTGATCTCCTCCACGCAAAAATCTGTCATTCCTATAGATCAGTTTAATTTCCAATCCTTTCACATATTGTTCTGTAATTTCTTTGATATAACGAGCCAGCTGCCTGGATTCACTATCGTTTTCAAAACCCAGATTCCTGATTGTCATTGCTTTTTTATCCAGATCTTTGTATGGCAGACCTTCGCTGAAAACACGAAGTATACGGGTGTTGATCTCTCCTGTTTCTCCTGCTTTGGGGTTACCGATCATATCATTATTCAAAACAGCTTCCAGTTGCCCATTTTCTCTTTTAATTTTCTCGGCCAATTGTTTAGAACCTAACAAAGATTGTTCTTCTCCCGAAAAGGCCACAAAAATAATAGATGCCGGAAATGAAGATTTGCTCAGTATTCTGGCAGATTCTATCACAGCACTTACTCCACTCCCATCATCATTGGCACCAGGCGCTTTGGAAGTTCTGTTCATCACATCGCTCACTCTTGAGTCAAGATGCCCTCCGATCAGGAAAATTCTTTTATCATTCGGATCTGTTCCTTTCAGAAAGGCAACAGCATTTCCAAGATTTACTATTTTATCAATTCTTTTTCCATCCGGCTGAATATCTTCCTGTTGTAGATACACCTCCATTCTTCCACCCGAATTTTTAGCATAATCTTTGAATTTCCTGATCACCCAGTTTCTTGCGGCACCTATTCCGTGCTTAGAATCATCTATCGAACTCAAGGTATGCCGGGTTTCAAAACTTACCAACTTTCCGATATATGATTTTAATGAATCTTCATTCACCTGCGAGACATATTTTTTCACGTCATCATCTTTTGAGTGCTTCTGGGAAAAAACAGTACACGAAATAAGTAATAAAAAAACGGAATATTTCATAGGGCAGATCTTAGATTGTTAAAGATACAAAACCCTACACAGCAAAATCATTTCTTATCAGAATTTATTTTAATCTCTTTCAATAGGATTAGTGCCCATTTTTAGCATTTCTGCGATCACATCATCCATTTTTGCTCCGTATTTTTTGAGCTTATTGATATCCAGCTGAGCAACATAACCATCTTTCAGCTGCATTTCCATCGTCCCGCTTTTGGAATCCATATTCATCGCTGCAATGTCTTCCGCCGGATTAAAAGTATAATTCTTAATAAGCTTTCTATATTCTTCACCATTCATCTGCTTATTATTTTTGGGTACAAGCGCTGTGACTGCTTTAATTTTCTTAATCTGAACCAATTCGAAAACGTGATCATTGTCCCCGTCCTTAATGGCAACAACAAGTCCCGGAAGACCACTGAATTTGTATGGGCCATCGCTTACGGGAAAATCCTTGCTAAACCATGCTTCCCATGTTCGGCCTTTATAATCTGCAACCGCTTTCTGGCAATTCAGATCGTTGATCTTTTTAAACTCATTTTCAATTTTCCATTTTGGGATTTCCTGATCTATAGTTACCAGACTTACACTTTTGTATTTATCATATAGGTTTATCGTCTTTTGGGAATAGTTTTTCTCAATAATATAGCTCAGGTTACGGTCATAATTTTTGCCTTTCAACAATGCAGAGTAGTTTTTGTCTACCCGATACACTGAATCTCTTTCATATTTAACGGCATTAGTGAAATAGGATTTCTTCCCATCCGTATCCAGGTTCATATAATTGATTACTACAGAATCCTTTTTTTCAATAGTCGGTTTCATCTTATATTCATAAACAAAACGGTAATTCTGTGCATATAAAAGTGGCACGGATAACAAAAACATTGCTTTGAATATCTTCTTCATGGAAATAAGTTTTTTGGCTAAAATAAGATTAAAATCAGTCCCATACATCAAAAGAAAAGATTTTTATAATCTAAAAGAAGATTTGACTAAAACCTGACAAAAATCTTTAAAGTACCCTTACTTTTATTACCTCCACAAGACGTTTTTATTATATATTTGTTAAAATTCAAAAAAATACAATGGATAAACTTTCAGATAGAGTAAAAAGATTAGGATACTCCCAGACATTTGTAATGTCTAACAAAGCCAGAGAAATGAAAGCCAGCGGAATAGATGTGATTAGCTTAACTCTTGGCGAACCGGATTTCGATGTTCCGGACAACATCAAACAGGCAGCATTCGATGCCATCAATCAAAATTACAGCCACTATTCTCCTGTTCCAGGATTTCTGGAATTGCGTGAGGCTATTGCATATAAATTAAAAAGAGATAATAATCTGGAATACAAACCTACTCAGATTTGTGTTTCCAATGGAGCGAAGCAGGCTATTATCAATGTTCTGGCTGCTATTATCAATGATGGTGATGAAGTTCTGCTTCCTGCACCATATTGGGTAAGCTATGATGAAATGGTAAAAATGATGGGCGGAACTTCTGTAATGCTTCCTACGTCGTATGTTACCGATTTCAAAGTGACTGCAGAACAACTTGAAGAAGCTATTACTGAAAAAACTAAAGCTGTCCTTTTCAGTTCTCCGTGCAACCCTTCAGGAGGATATTATACTTATGATGAATTAAAATCGATTGCCAAAGTAATTGCTAAATATCCTCAGATAACGATAATTTCTGATGAGATTTATGAATATATCAATTACGAAACCAACACCACTTCCATTGCTCAGTTCCCGGAAGTGTATGAACAGACTGCGGTAATCAATGGTATGTCAAAAGCATTTGCTATGACTGGATGGAGAATCGGGTATTCAGCATGTCCGGAATGGCTGGCAAAAGCTTGCGAAAAAGTACAGGGACAGATGACCAGCGGCGCTAATACGGTAGCACAGAGAGCTTCTATTGTTGCCCTGAAAACAGATCCTTCCGAATACAGATACATGATTGATGCTTTCAAAAAAAGAAGAGATCTTGTCTATGAACTGATCAAAGAAATCCCAGGATTCAAAGTGGTCCTTCCAAAGGCTGCCTTCTACTTCTTCCCGGATATTTCGTACTATATTGGAAAAACCCTTGATGGAACAGAAATTAAAAACTCTGACGACTTTGCCATGTTCCTTCTGGAAAATGCTCATGTGGGATGTGTAGGCGGATTCTCTTTTGGAAGCCCGGAATGTATCAGATTCTCTTATGCCGCTTCTGAGGAAGATTTAAGAGAAGCTATGAAAAGAATCAAAAACTTATTGGAAAAATTCAATTAACAAATTAATAACCCAAAATAAAACACGACAGCAATGAATCTGTTAAAAAAACTAACCATCGCTACAAGTATTGCCGCTGCAAGTTTCGCAGGATATGCTTTTGGCCAGGATTTCCAATGGAAAGAAGCGACTTCCAATGGCTACAAGTACAAATACGTGACCAACGACCCTACTTCTGCAAGGTATTACACTTTGAAAAACGGATTAACGGTTATTTTGAGTCCTACCAATAAGGATCCAAGAATACAAACGTATATTGCAACAAAAGCCGGAAGCAAAACCGATCCTGCAGACCACACAGGTCTTGCCCATTATCTGGAGCACATGCTTTTCAAAGGAACAAACCAGTTTGGATCTAAAGACTGGGCAAAAGAAAAACCTCTTTTAGACCAGATTGACGCTCTTTACGAAAAGTACAACCAGACTAAGGATGAAGCCAAAAGAAAAGAAATCTATAAAGAAATTGACAGGGTTTCCGGAGAGGCAGCAAAATTTGCAATCGCAAATGAATACGATAAAATGATGGCTGGTATGGGAGCTGATGGCACCAATGCCTTCACTTCTTTTGAACAAACGGTGTACACGGAAGATGTACCTGCCAATGTTCTTGACAAATTCCTTGCGGTACAGGCTGAAAGATTCAGAGAACCGGTTCTAAGACTTTTCCACACAGAACTTGAAGCGGTATATGAAGAAAAAAACAGATCTCTTGATGATGACGGAGATAAAGTTTTCGATACGATGTTTGCCAACCTTTTCCCTAATAACAATTACGGAAAGCAAACTACCATCGGAACCATTGAACACCTGAAAAACCCTTCTCTGCACGCTATCAGAGAATATTATAACAACTACTACGTTCCAAATAACATGGGAATCATCATGTCCGGAGATTTTAATCCGGATGAAGTGATTGCAAAAATTGACAAGGCTTTCTCTTATATGAAGCCTAAAGCAATTCCTGAATATAAAGTTGGACAGGAAAAACCTATCACCGCTCCGGTTGTAAAAGAAGTGGTAGGACCGAATCCTGAAAACGTAATGCTTGGATTCAGATTTCCGGGAGCATCTACCAAAGATGCCAGAATGCTGAACCTTGTTGGAAATATGCTTACCAACGGACAGGCCGGGTTAATCGACCTTGATCTGGTAAAAAAACAAAAATTACTTGGAGCTTACGCAGGTTCTTATGCTTTAAAAGATTATTCAGTTTTACTTTTACAGGGAAAACCTACTGAAGGTCAATCTCTGGATGAAGTAAAAAACCTTCTTCTTCAGGAAATTGACAAATTAAGAAAAGGGGATTTTTCTGATGATCTTATTCAGTCTATCGTGAACAACGAGAAGAAAGGTATTATTCAGAAAGATGAAAAATATTCTTCAAGAGCAAGCATCCTAATGGATGAATTCACTTCGGAGGTTGATCACAAAGCATCACTTGAATATGTTGATGAGATTTCAAAACTGACGAAAAAAGATATCATGGATTTTGTATCCAAATATCTTCAGAATAATAACTACGTTGCGGTTTACAAAAGAAAAGGTGAAGACAAGAGTATTGTAAAAGTTGATAAACCAACCATTACACCTGTTTCTGTTAACAGAGAAGACCAATCTCCTTTCCTTAAGAAGATTGATGAAATGCCTGAAAACCCTATCGCTCCGGTATGGTTGAATTATGACAAAGACATCGCTAAAAACAAATTAGCTGCTGTAGATGTACTTTCTGTAAAAAATACAGACAATGCTCTGTTCAGAATGTATTATCACTTTGATTCAGGAAAATGGAACAACAAAATCCTTCCACTGGCCGCAGAATATCTTCAGTATTTAGGAACGAAAGACAAGTCTTCTGAAATCATCAGTAAAGAATTCTATAAACTTGCCTCAAGCTTCAATGTAAGCGCAGGAAACGAGGAAACTTATGTATCACTGGAAGGTTTAAATGAAAACTTTGATAAAACCATTTCTTTATTTGAAGATTTAATCAAAAACTGTCAGGCAGACCAGGCTGCTCTTGATGCTTACAAAGTTAGGTTGAAGAAAGCCAGAGCGAACGCAAAACAGAATAAGGGAGTAATCATGTCCGGATTGAGAAGTTATGCTCAATATGGCGCTCAGAACCCTTTCAACAATGTACTAAGCGATGCTGAACTTGATGCATTAAAAGCAGAAGACTTAATTAATGTTCTTCATGATTTATTCAATTTCAAGCACAAAGTACTGTATTATGGACCAAAATCAGGAAATGATGTAGTAGCAGCTTTGAAACCTATCCACAAACTTCCTGCTACCCTGAAAGATCTTCCTAAGTCTAAAACTTTCGCTCAGATCCCAACTGATAAGAACAAGGTTTTATTTGCTCATTATGATATGGTACAGGCAGAAGTGTTCTGGGTAAGAAATTCTGACCCGTACAATGCATCCACTACTCCAACGGTAAGTTTATTCAACAACTATTTCGGAGGCGGAATGGGATCTATTGTATTCCAGACTATCAGAGAATCAAAAGCACTGGCTTATTCTACGTATTCTTATTTTGCACTTCCAAGTAAGAAAACAGACAAAGACATGGTGATGGCTTATGTAGGAACGCAGGCAGACAAATTCAATGAGTCTACAACAGCGATGAACGAGCTTCTGACTACCCTTCCAAAATCTGAGCAGTTATTTGAAACAGCGAAAAGCGGATTGAAAAAATCAATTGCTTCTGAAAGAATTACTCAGGATGGAATCATCTTCTCTTATCTGAAATCTCAAAAGCTTGGAAACAACTTTGATATGAGAAAAAATGTTTATGAACAGGCACCAAAACTGTCTTTCACAGACATCAACTCATTCCATGATAAGGAAATGAAAAACAAGAACTACACCTACTGCCTTGTCGCTTCTCAAGATAAAGTAAATGAGGCCGATATGCAGAAATTAGGCGAAGTAAAAAAACTTAATTTAACTGAAATATTTGGTTATTAAAATAAACAAAAAGCCCTGATATCAGGGCTTTTTTATTTAACAACACACCAAAAACGATTATAGATTTTATTTATCGATTTTAGTTTGTTCGATAGATGAATCTTTTATATATTTGCAACAGAAATTTAAATATAAAAACAGAAAATTATGTCTTTAGTAGGAAAAAAATTCCCAAATTTAACAATTGACGCAATGTCTGAAATGGGTGACGATTTAAGAATCAACATCCTTGATGAAGCAGTAAACAACCAGCAAAAAGTTCTTTTATTCTGGTACCCTAAAGATTTCACTTTCGTATGTCCTACTGAGCTTCACGCTTTCCAGGAGGCTTTAGGTGAATTCGAAAAAAGAAACACTAAAGTAATTGGTGCATCTTGTGATACTAACGAAGTACACTTCGCTTGGTTGAACACACCAAAAGATAACGGAGGAATTGAAGGAGTAACTTACCCACTTTTAGCTGATACTCACAGACAATTGGCTAACACATTGGGAATTGTTGATCAGGACTTCGAATATGATGAAGATGGAAATGAAGTTTTCACAGGTTCTAACGTAACTTACAGAGCAACTTACCTTATCGACGAAACTGGAAAAATCTTCCACGAAGCGGTAAACGATATGCCTCTAGGAAGAAACGTAAAAGAATTCTTAAGATTAATTGACGCTTACACACACGTACAAAAGCACGGTGAAGTATGTCCTGCAAACTGGGAAGAAGGGAAAGACGCTATGAAAGCTGACAGAACTTCTACAGCAGAATACTTAGCGAAGAACTAATATAATGTGTTAATTTGAAAATGAGATAATTGGAGAATTATCAAAAATTATCTCATTTTCTTCTTTACAAAGCATTAGCACATTTTCAAATTAACAAATTTTCAAATTACAATCATGTACACAGAATTAACCGAAGATACATTACAAAACATAGTGAACGACAATGAAAAAGTAGTTGTTCAGTATGGCGCAACATGGTGCGGAAACTGCAGAATCATGAAGCCGAAATTCAAAAAATTAGCATCTGAAAATGACTCTATTCCATTTTTATATGTAGATGCTGAAAAGCTTCCAGAAAGCAGAAAATTAGCAAAAGTAGACAACTTACCTACTTTCGCCATCTTTAAAAACGGAGAATTGGTAAACCAGGTTCAATCTAACCAGGCAGAAAGTTTAATTAACCTTTTTAACGAATTAGCATAATGAAATTACCCGTAATCAGACAGTTTTATCAGAATCAGACTCCTGAAAATCTTGAAAAGACTTTAGAAGTACTGGAAAGTTTCTGCGAATTCAGAGGAACAAGCGAAGAAGACCTGAATGTTGCAGGAGAATTGATCACTAACATCTGCGGAGCTCTGGAAGTTCACGCGAATGTACAAAACGGAATGAGCGAGAAAGATGCTTTAAACTCTTTTGCTCAGAAGGTTTTAGGATCAATTGACAAATAACATCTTTCGATTATTTTTAATCAAAAGATTGTAAAAACACAAACTATACAATACCTGAGGTTTTCCTCATTACTATACTTTTTTCTATTCTTTAAGAATCTTTTCTTTCAACTTAAAATGAACTTCAAAGGACTTTAACCGGTCACATGGAGCTGGAAGTTGTATGAAAAATTGTAAAGAATAACCAATTAAAATCCCGGTGATCATTTCATCAGGATTTTTTTGGTTTTTGGTTTAAAACACGAATAACACAAATGATTTCACAAATATCACAAATAAATTAAACGTAATCATTCGCGTCAATCTGTGGAATCTGTGGGATACTTATAAGTTTCGGCTAAAGCCGTTGGAAAGCACCCATAAAATATAAAACGGGTTTCCTTCGTCTAAGCTCAGGATTTTAGCCCATTCCTATTGATCCTATTGAATTAGTGTTATTTGTGAAAATATTAGTGACATTTGTGTTTAAATTTTAAAAACCACAAGTAACACAAATAAATTACACACAATCATCCGTGTCAATCTGTGAAATCCGTGGGATACTTATAAGTTTCGGCTAAAGCCGTTGGAAAAGATTCATTTAAAATAAACAGGCTTCCTTCGTCTAAGCTCAGGATTTTAGCCCATTCCTATTGATCCTATTGAATTAGTGTTATTCGTGAAAATATTAGTGACATTTGTGTTTAAATTTTAAAAACCACAAGTAACACAAATATTCCATCACAAATAACACAAATAAATTACGCACAATCATCCGTGTCAATCTGTGAAATCCGTGGGATACTTATAAGTTTCGGCTAAAGCCGTTTGATATTATTGAATTCGTGTTATTCGTGAAAACATTTGCGACATTTGTGTTTAATTTAAACCACAAGTAACACAAATAAATTACGCACAATCATCTGTGTCAATCTGTGAAATCCGTGGGATACTTATAAGTTTCGGCTAAAGCCATTGGAAAAGATTCATTTAAAACAAACGGGCTAAAGCCCATTCCTATTGATCCTATTAAACTGTGTTAACTAGTGTTATTCGTGAAAACATTAGTGACATTTGTGTTTAATTTAAACCACAAGTAACACAAATATTCCATCACAAATAACACAAATAAATTACGCACAATCATCCGTGTCAATCTGTGAAATCCGTGGGATACTTATAAGTTTCGGCTAAAGCCGTTGGAAAAGATTCATTTAAAATAAACGGGCTTCCTTCGTCTAAGCTCAGGATTTTAGCCCATTCCTATTGATCCTATTAAACTGTGTTAACTAGTGTTATTCGTGAAAACATTAGTGACATTTGTGTTTAATTTAAACCACAAGTAACACAAATGATTTCACAAATATCACAAATAAATTATACACAATCATCTGTGTCAATCTGTGAAATCCGTGGGATACTTATAAGTTTCGGCTAAAGCCGTTGGAAAAGATTCATTTAAAATAAACAGGCTTCCTTCGTCTAAGCTCAGGATTTTAGCCCATTCCTATTGATCCTATTGAATTAGTGTTATTCGTGAAAACATTAGTGACATTTGTGTTTAAATTTTGTGTTTAAATAATAAAAAAAATCCCGATGAAAAATCACCGGGACTATATTTTTAAAGCTAAGACAACTAATCAATTAGCTTCTTCTATTCATCAAAATACTCAGAATATACCAGAATAAAAGCATAATTGAAGCAAAAAGCTGCAATGCCGCTCCTACATACTGATTCGTTCCATAAGAATCTTTTAATTTACTTGTCTGATATAGAATGGTAGCTGACGCTAAAATCACCATTCCAACGGAAAACCACAACCCAAGGTTAAATCCGAAGATCATCCCTCCTACAATTAATCCAATGGAAATAAATCCACCGATTACAATAATATTTCTCAAGAAAGAAAAATCTCTTTTAGAAGTGAATGCTACTGCAGAAATACCCGCAAACATAGCAATCGTTAAAGTAGCAGCCTGGAAGATCACATTGGTACCACCCGTCATATTGGTTGCAATAAAAAGCAGAGGTAAAAAGATAATCGCTTCCAGCAAGATATAAAAACCAAGTCCCATATATTGGGTAGATTTACTTTGTGAAAGAGACCATTTGGAAGCTAAAACCGAAGCTAGCCAGAAAACTCCGATAATCAACAGCCAGATATACCTTTGGCTAAACATCATCGCAATAAGTTCTGCCGGAACAGTTTTCAATAATATCGTTTCAACTCCAATAAATGCAAGAATAGATAAAGCAACATGCAAATACGTCTTCTTGTAAAAACTCGCCTTCTCCACATCCGAAGAATGAGCGACTAAAACATCTGTCATCATAGTTAATATTTTTTTAGTTAATCGAAAATAAATTTTATTTACTTCGCAGGCAACACTCCCAGGATTTTCCCATCATCTTCAAATACAGCGGTAATAGCCTCTTTGGAAGACGACTCTCCTGCGTATTTATATTTAATACTTGGATGATTGGTTCCATCCATCGTTTTATAATATCCTGCTTTTAAGATTTCAAGCTTTTTATTAGGATTAATACCTTCTTTGACTTTTTTAAGAACATCATCCGTAACAATTTCCTTTACCTTATCAGAAAGCAATCCATCAATGGTTGTTCGGTCAGAAGCCTGTAAAGCCTCAACAAACTTCAGGAAGTTTTCATTATACAAACTAACCTTCTCCTTACTTATACTAGCCTGCTGCTCTTTTTTGGGACTGTTTTCAACCTTTGCACCTGTTACTTTCTGTGCAAAAATCAACTGTCCCCCTAAGAGAGCAAGTCCCAGCAATAATTTTTTCATAGTATTCATTTTTGTTCTGGTGAAATAAGTGATGGAAGATACGAAAATCAGACCAGTTCTAAAAATTTCATTGTATCTACATTATCTGCATACGTATCAAGGCCTGGATTTTGTGCTTCACCAAAAGGGATAGCATCCAATCCGACCTCTCCTTTTGCTACTACACACTGGATATTTTCCTCATTTTCAGCAATGAAATTTTTCACATCATCCAACGATTCATATCTGCTGAAATTGATTACAGAAAGCGGGCTGAAGAGCTTATCATCCTCTTTCAGCATTACAAAATTATTATCCCAGAATTTATCCTGGTTCAAAAGATAAACCGCTCTGTTATAATCATAATTGTTGGCATATTTGTTATGATTGATAATATCCTGGAAGCCTAAGAAGTTTTCAAACAACCTGTCAATCACAAAATCCTGAGGAATGAAAATTCTAGTCACATTTCTGCATCCTAATCCAAAATACTGGAAAATATCTTTCGCCAGAAGCTGCAATTCTTCATTCGTTTCATCACCTTTCAAAACCGCAACGGAAGTTCTGTTCTTACGGATAATATTCAAATGATTTTTAAAATAATATTCCAGATATCTTGCCGTATTATTACTTCCAGTAGCAATAACTGCATCAAAATTCTCTAATTTTTCTACAAATTCAAAAGCTACATTCTCATTGGAGAATTCATTCCATTTCTTTAATAAAAACGGAATCATATACTTATCCTTTGAAGACAGCTTAATTACTGGGATGTGATTACTTAAAACAACAGACATGACATCATGAAACCCTACCAAAGGGATATTTCCAGCTAAAATTAATCCAACTCTTTTAGAAATTTTAGAGATTGAATAATTTCCAAGCCATGTTTTGATATTTTCTTCAGTCAGAAGATCTGTCCATTGCTGTAAAGCAAATTTCTGATTATCAATGGTAAACCACGGATTCTCTATTTCAGATCTTTTTAACAATAATTCGATATCAGCATCATCTTCATTGTGGTTTTCCGGTTTCTTAGCTAAAAACGCTTTTATATAACCACTTAATTTAATAAGTCCTAAAACTTGATTTTCGGTATTCATAATTACTTTAAAATTGGGTAAAATTTTGTAATTTTGTGCAAATTTAAAAAAAATTAGCGATGGCTATTAAAATAACTGATGAATGCATTAACTGTGGGGCTTGCGAACCGGAATGCCCAAACAATGCAATATATGAAGGAGCTGTAGATTGGAAAGCTTCTGACGGTACGGCTCTTCAAGGTACGATTACGATGCCGTCGGGACTTACTGTAGATGCCAATTCACCACAGGAACCTGTAAGTGATGATGTATACTTCATTGTAACAGATAAATGTACAGAATGTAAAGGATTCCATGAAGAACCTCAGTGTGCAGCGGTATGCCCTGTAGACTGCTGTGTACCTGATGAAGATCACGTAGAATCTGAAGAAGCTCTTCTTAATAAAAAAGCATTCTTACACGGCGAATAAAAAATTCCGTCTCATCATCTGTGAGGCGGTTTTTTTAACCCAAAATCCAATTAAATCAAAATAAAGCAGAAGGATTCCAAGTCCTGAAGCACCCAAAAAATAAAAATATGAACAAAAAGCACAACTTCAGCGCAGGACCATGTATTTTACCACAAGAGGTATTTGAAAAATCAGCACAGGCTATCCTTGACTTTAATGGTATTGGATTGTCTCTTCTTGAAATTTCTCACAGAAGCAAGGATTTCGTTGCGGTAATGGACGAAGCGCGTGCCATTGTAAAAAGATTGATGAATCTTGGTGATGATTATGAAGTACTTTATTTAGGAGGTGGTGCCAGCCTGCAGTTTGCAATGGTTCCTTACAACCTGATGAAAGTAGGAGGAAAAGCAGCTTACCTGGATACAGGAACTTGGGCAGCCGGATCTATTAAAGAAGCAAAAAAAGTAGGAACTGTAGATGTAGTAGGTTCTTCAAAAGAAGAAAACTATTCTTTTATTCCTAAAGATTATACGGTAGGTGCAGAATACGATTATTTCCACTGTACTTCCAACAACACCATTTATGGAACTCAAATGAAATCTTTCCCTGAAGTAGATACACTGATGGTATGTGATATGAGTTCTGATATTTTCTCAAGACAACTGGATTTCTCTAAATTTGATCTGATCTATGCGGGAGCTCAGAAAAATATGGGACCTGCAGGAGTTACTTTAGTGGTTATCAAAAAAGAAATTCTTGGTAAAACAGGAAGAGAAAATATGTTCTCTATTCTGGATTATTCTCAGCATATTGCTAAAGAATCTATGTACAATACTCCACCGGTATTCCCTGTATATGCTTCTTTACTTACTCTTCAATATCTTGAAAGAAATGGAGGAATTGCTGCTGCAGAACAAAGAAATGAAGCTAAAGCCAAACTTTTATATGACGAAATCGACAGCAACCCGTTATTCGAAACTTTCTGCGTAAAAGAAGACCGTTCACTTATGAATGTTTCTTTCAAAATTACAGACGAAAGCAAGAAAGAAGAATTTGACAATGCATGGAAAGCAGCAGGGATCAGCGGATTAAACGGACACAGAAGCCTTGGTGGATACAGAGCTAGTTTATACAATGCCTTACCTATCGAAAGCGTACAGGTTTTGGTGGATGTAATGAAGTCAATAAAATAGCTTATATTAGGCGACCGAAAAATAAAAGGATTAAGACAAAAGATGTCGGATAACAGACCTCAAAATCTAACTTCTGACATCTTCAATCTAACATCAATAAAATAACTCATGAAAGTTTTAGCAAACGACGGAATTTCAAAAGCAGGAGAAAACACTCTAAAAGAAGCCGGAATTGAAATTCTGGACAATAGAGTGGCTCAGGATCACGTTATTAATTTTATCAACGATAATAATGTGGATGTTCTTCTGGTAAGAAGTGCAACGAAAGTAAGACAGGATCTGATTGATGCATGCCCGGGCCTTAAGATTATCGGAAGAGGCGGTATCGGAATGGACAATATTGATGTAGAATATGCCAAAAGTAAAGGCATCAAAGTCATCAATACGCCTACAGCATCTTCAAAATCAGTGGCAGAACTGGTTTTCGGACACTTCATTTCATTGGCAAGATTCCTTCACGAATCGAACAGATTGATGCCTCTGGAAGGAGAAACTCATTTCAATGCTATGAAAAAGTCATTCAGCAATGCGTATGAACTTTCAGGAAAAACATTAGGAGTAATCGGCTTTGGAAGCATTGGCCAGGAAGTCATAAAGATAGGAATTGCATTAGGAATGAAAGTAACCGTTCTGACAAGAAGCCCGAAAACAGAAGTTCTTACACTGAACTTCTTCAACGGACAGTCTGTGAACTTTGAAATCACTTCCACCAATGATATGGATGCATTCCTTAAAGAGGCGGATTTCATCAGTATCAATACGCCGAAAACGAATGAGTATATTATAGACACCCCTCAGTTTGAAAAAATGAAAGATGGAGTCTATATTGTAAATACTGCAAGAGGAGGTGTCATCAATGAAGTGACCCTTATCGATTTTATCGAGTCAGGAAAAGTAGCCGGAGCTGCATTGGATGTTTTTGAAAACGAACCAAGCCCGGAACTGCCTTTACTGATGAACCCTGCATTATCACTTTCCCCTCACGTAGGTGGCAATACGGTGGATGCGCAAGAAAAAATCGGTATCGAACTTGCAGAACAAATTATTAAGCTACAAAAAGAAACTATAAGATAAATATGCCTGTTTTTAAACCTTTCCGTGGAATAAGACCTCATAGAGACTTTGAGAGTACTTTCCCTACCCATCCACTGGATAATTTCACCCAGGAAGAGATCGCAGAGAAGGCTCAAGTTGAAAATACTTACATCAATATGATTAAACCCTATGTTGTAAGTAAATCTAAAGATATTGACCGGAACCTTCGAAAGATCCGTTCCACATTTGAAGAGCTTCTGGAAGAAAAGAAATTGGTCCAGGACAATTCAGCCTACTATCTTTATGAGCAGATCTACCCCAACAAACAGATGTTCAGAGGACTTCTGGGATTGGCAAGTATTGAAGATTTCTGGAATGGAAAAATCAAAAGACATGAAAGTACCATCCCGCAGAAAAAGGAAAAACTGGCTCATTACCTTGAAAAAGTAAACCTGCAGGCTGAACCTGTGCTTCTTACCTACCCTGCCAATTCAAAAATTGAATTGCTAATGAATCATGAGGAAAAAAATGTTCCTATCTTCAATCATGTAGATTCGATGGGGATCAGACATAAAATCTGGAGAATAGACAACCGTCTGAAGCTACAGCAATTTAAAGAAGTAATTGATCAGATTGATTCGTTTTATATTGCTGACGGACACCACAGAATTGGCTCCACAGCAATCAACGCAAAATATCATAAGGAGAAGAATAAGAAACATAACGGGACAGAGCTTTACAACTTTGTATACAGTTTCATTGTTTCCAACCAGTCGATAAAGATTCATGATTACAACAGAATCTTACATGACCTGAATGGTATTTCTCCGGCAGATTTCCTGAAAGAACTTGAGACATATTTCCTGATTCACGAAAAAGGAGAAGCATCATACTACCCTTCTCAAAAATTCCATATTTCAATGTATATGGATGGGAAGTTCTATTCTCTTCACGTGAAGCATGATCTCCGCTCCAAAGAAATGTCTCTGGATAATCTGGACCACCATCTTTTAGATAAGTATATTTTCAAAAATATTCTGAAAATTGAAGATCCGGACAGTTCTGAACTTATTTCTTACGTAAAAGGAACTTCCAATATCAATGGAATTAATCTTTTAAAAGAAAAAGTAGACAACGGTGAAGGTAAAGTTGGTTTTGGAATTTATCCTGTAAGCTTTAATGACATGATTAAAATTTCAGACTTAAAATTAAGCATGCCTCCAAAATGTACATTTATTGAGCCTAAATTGATTACAGCTTTATTAATGTACGATATGAAACCTTAATAAATTCCTATTTTTTCCCTACTTTTATCAATGGAAAAGATTAGTAAATAAAAAATGAAAAAAATATTCATTATACTTCCACTCTTTTTGAGTGGATTTTTATTTTCTCAGAAAAAGCCACAAAAAAGCCCGGCAAAAAAAGGTACTGTTGCCAAATTCAATTATCATGATGAGTTCAGAAAAATTTCAGATGAAATTATGACCAACGGTACTGCTTATGATAATCTCGGAGAACTCACCAAAAGAATTGGTCCACGTTTCAGTGCAACTCCCGGTTATACCAAAGCTGTAGAATGGGCAGAAAAAAAATTCAAGGAAATCGGGATTAATATGATCTGGAGACAGGAGGCCAAAGCACCAGTCTGGATCAGAGGAAAAGAATCTTTACAGATCAAAGCAGGAAATGGAGATTGGAAAAACATCAGAATGCTTTCTTTCGGAAATTCTGAAGGAACAGGAGGAAAAGATCTGGTGGGTGAAATCGTTTTAATCAATTCCACATCAGAGCTGAATGCCATGTCACTAGGCCAGTTAAAAGATAAAATAGTTTTCGTGAATGTTCCTATGGACCCGAAAATTATCAACACCAGTGATTCCTATTTGCAGACTGCAAAATCAAAATTAATTTCCGCTTCTGTGATTGCTAAAACAGGCGCAAAAGCTTTAATTATAAGATCACTTACCACAGCTAATGATGACACTCCTCATGCTAAGATGATTTACTACGAACCTGATGATAAAGTTAAAATTCCAGCTTTATCAATTGGAGTAAGATCTGCAGATGAATTGGAGAAAACCTTAAAAAAGCAAAAAGTCACAGCTAAAATTAACATGACTGCAGAGTCAAAAGGTGATACAACAAATCCCAATATCATTGCTGAAATTCAGGGTAAAAAAGACTCTAAAGTAATTGTTTTAGGCGCTCAACTGGATTCGTGGGATATTGGTGAAGGTGCAGTGGATGATGGAACAGGCGTTGTGCAGTGCATTGAAGTGCTAAGAACCCTGAAAGCACTTGGATATGAAAATAACCACACCATCCGTGTAGTTTTGTATGCCAACAGTGAAAACGGAGGACAGGGCCGTGAGATGTATGCAGCATATGTAAAAAAGAAAGACGAAAAGCATGTATTTGCCTTAGGAACCGATGCCGGAGGCTATTCTCCGAGAGGGTTTTCCTTAGATATGTCTCCTCAAAGAAGAAGACTGGTGTATCCGTGGAAAGAATATTTCCTTCCTTATGGCGTTTATGATTTCGACCAGACAGAAGCAATTCAGGATATTTCACCTTTAAAAAAACTGGATATTCCTTTAGCAGAGCTTGTAGTAGATACACAAAGGTATTTTGATTATCATCATTCTGAACAAGACACTTTTGATAAAGTAAATAAAAGAGAGCTTCTTCTTGGAGCTGTCGCCATAACACAGATGATTTTTATGGTTGATAAAAACTGGTAACAATGAAAAAGATATTAGGAACAACATTATTACTTCTTGGAATAAATGTTTTTAGCCAAACTAAAGAAGATTCCATCCAATTCAAAAGAATTTCCACTGAAATTCTGAACAACGGTAAAGGATACAATGAACTTCGAGAACTTACCAAAACCATAGGCAACCGTTTAAGCGGTTCTGAAGCCTATGAGAAATCCGTACAGTGGGCTGCCCAGAAGCTTCGTGATGCCGGAGCTGATAAAGTATGGCTTCAGGAAGTTATGATTCCGGTTTGGGCAAGAGGAAAAGAATCATTGTACATCAAAACTTCTAATGGAAATTGGAAAAGTATGAAAATGCTCTCCCTTGGAAATTCCGAAGGAACAGGAGGAAAAGACGTATCAGGTGATATTATTATGGTAAAATCACTGGAAGAATATGATCAGCTTCCCGCTGAAAAAGTGAAAGATAAAATTGTATTTTTCAACTACCCTTTTAATCAGGGAAATGTACAGACATTCATCTCTTATCGTGATGCAGGCGCTTACAGACGAACTGCCGCTTCATTAACAGCTAAAAAAGGAGGAAAATTTGCCATCATCAGATCTCTTTCTTCCGCTTTTGATGATGTACCTCACACAGGAAATATGCGCTATGACGAAAATATTTCCAAAGTACCCGCCATAACCATTGGAAATACATCAGCTGATGAACTGGAAGCTTTATTGAAAAACCAGAAAGTAACAGCTAAGCTCAATTCCAACTGTGGTATGAAAGGAGAAAAACTTTCCCATTCTGTGATCGGAGAAATTACAGGTAAAAAAGACCAAAGTGTTATTGTTGTTGGTGGACATTTAGATTCCTGGGATGTTGGAGAAGGTGCTCATGATGACGGGGCTGGAATTGTTCAAAGTATTGAGGTATTAAGAACCTTTAAAAAATTAGGTATTCAGAATAATCATACCATTCGCGCCGTTTGTTTTGCCAACGAAGAGAATGGAACAAAAGGAGGAAAACAATATGGCAAAGTTGTCAAAGAAAATAACGAAAAACATCTATTTGCCATAGAATCGGATGCGGGAGGTTTTTCACCACGGGGAATTTCTCTGGAAATGGATGAAACTCAAAGAAACCAGATTAAAAGCTGGGTGAATCTGTTTTTACCTTATGGCGTTTACAACTTTGAAGGTAAATATTCCGGATCAGATATCGCTCCACTTCATGAAATGGGAGTTCCCACTGCTGAACTGGTGCCGGATCCGCAACGCTATTTCGATATTCACCATACGGAAGAAGACACTTTTGAAAAAGTCAACCGAAGAGAGCTGTTGCTCGGTTCTGCGGTGATGACACAACTTATTTATATGATTGATAAAAATTGGTAAACAATGAAAAAGATACTAGGAACTTCATTATTACTTTTTGGAATGGTCGCTTTTGGCCAGTCTAAAGAAGATTCTATCCAGTTCAGAAAAATCTCAACAGAAATTCTGAATAACGGAAAAGGATATACTGAGCTGAGAGAGCTTACGAAAAACATAGGCCACCGTCTAAGCGGTTCTGAAGCCTATGAAAAGTCTGTAAAATGGGCTGAACAGAAACTTCGTGATGCCGGAGCTGATAAAGTATGGCTTCAGGAAGTGATGATCCCGGTATGGGTAAGAGGAAAAGAATCTTTGAACATCCAGACTTCCAACGGAAAATGGAAAAGCCTTAAAATGCTTTCCCTTGGAAATTCTGAAGGAACCGGAGGAAAAGATGTTTCCGGAGAAATCATCATGGTAAAATCCATGGAAGAATATGAAAAGCTTCCTGCTGAAAAAGTGAAAGATAAAATTGTATTTTTCAACTATGCGTTCAGCCAGTCTTTCATAGAAACCTTCAAAGCTTACGGAGATGCAGCAAAATACAGAACGACTGCTGCTTCTCTAACTGCTAAAAAAGGGGGAAAATTTGCCATCGTAAGATCTCTGTCTTCTGCTTTTGACGACGTGCCTCACACCGGAGCCATGCGCTATGAAGACAAGGTTTCCAAAATACCGGCAGTTGCCATTGGAAGCACGACTGCAGATGAACTGGAAGCTTTACTGAAAAGCCAGAAAGTTACGGCGAAACTGAATTCCAACTGTGGAATGAAAGGAGAAAAGCTCTCCCATTCTGTAATCGGGGAAATCACCGGTAAAAAAGATCAAAGTGTGATTGTTGTCGGTGGACACCTAGATTCCTGGGATGTAGGTGAAGGCGCACATGATGACGGAGCCGGAATTGTACAAAGCATTGAAGTACTAAGAACCTTTAAAAAGTTAGGTATTCCGAACAACCACACCATCAGAGTTGTTTGCTTCGCTAATGAAGAAAACGGAGTAAAAGGCGGAATCCAATATGGTAAAACGGTAAAAGAGAAGAATGAAAAACATCTTTTTGCGATCGAAACCGATGCCGGAGGTTTTGCACCGAGAGGAATTGCCCTGGATATGGATGATGCCAAAAGAAATCAGATCAAAGGCTGGTCAAATCTATTCCTTCCCTATGGAGTTTACAACTTTGAAGAGCGGTTTTCCGGAACAGACCTCTACCCGCTTCACGACATGGGAATTCCAGCTGCTGAACTGATGCCGGATTCTCAGCGTTATTTCGATATTCACCATACAGAAGAAGATACTTTTGAAAAGGTGAACCGAAGAGAGCTTTTATTAGGAGCCACAGCTTTGACACAGATTATTTATATGATTGATAAAAACTGGTAACAAATATAAAAACCGTCTTTAGAGGCGGTTTTCTTTTTTACTCATACTGCTAGTAATTCAATAGAAATGGGCTAAAATCCTGAGCTTAGACGAAGGAAGCCCATTTATCTTTATAGAGATTTTCCTCTGGCTTTAGCCGAAACTTATAAGTATTCCACAGATTGACACGGATGCTTGCGTATATACATTTGTGTTATTTGTGAAGGAATATTTGTGCTGCTTGTGGTTTTTAAAAATTAAACACAAATTACACTAATGATTTCACCAATAACACGAATTCAATAATATCAAAGGGCTTTAGCCGAAACTTATAAGTATCCCACGGATTCCACAGATTGACACGGATCCTTGCGTATATTTATTTGCGCTATTTGTGAAGGAATATTTGTGCTGCTTGTGTTTTTAAAATTTAAACACAAATTACGCGAATGATTTCACGAATAACACGAATTCAATAATATCAAACGGCTTCAGCCGAAACTTATAAGTATCCCACAGATTCCACAGATTGACACGGATCCTTGCGTATATTCATTTGTGTTATTTGTGAAGGAATATTTGTGCTGCTTGTGTTTTTAAAATTTAAACACAAATTACGCGAATGATTTCACGAATAACACGAATTCAATAATATCAAAGGGCTTCAGCCGAAACTTATAAGTATCCCACGGATTCCACAGATTGGCACGGATGCTTGCGTATATACATTTGTGTTATTTGTGAAGGAATATTGGTGCTGCTTGTGTTTTTAAAATTTAAACACAAATTACGCGAATGATTTCACGAATAACACGAATTCAATAATATCAAAGGGCTTCAGCCGAAACTTATAAGTATCCCACGGATTCCACAGATTGGTACGGATGCTTGCGTATATTTATTTGTGCTATTTGTGAAAAAATATTTGTGGTATTTGTGTTTATTAAAATTAAACACAAGTTACACTAATAATTTACGAATAACACAATTTCTATAGGAACAGACTATAATCCTTAGCTTAGATAAAGGAAGCCCAATTATCTTTATAGAAATCTTCCACGGGTTTTACTATAAATGTTTTTAAATTATATAAAAACGAAATGCTTCCGTAATATTTTCTTTACTTCAGATTATTCAAGCTTAAAAACAGAAAATTTTTCTTTGTTTAAGGAAATAATAGATAAAAACACGTTTAACAACAATCTCATCAATCCCGTGAAACAAAGTGTTAATCGCGAAAACAGAACTTTGGCATGATATTGGCATGTAAAATATTGAGAAAAAATTAAAAAAAACACTAAGGATGAGAAAAGAGGTTTTCTGTGGATTTTCAGTTTTTCCACCGATTCAAGTTCATATCTAGTATATGAATCCTTTTTTTTCTACGATGCCGTAAAAGATACGGGTCCGTGATTAACTAACCCCCGTTAGTTTTTCACAGCAGTTTTGCACCCCGTATCTAACTGGTATCACAATAAGCAAGAATCTTTATTGATTCGAAAAAAAACAAAAATATCCCGGACTTTTAGCCCGGTGTTATGATATAAATAAATGGCAAAGTCATCGTGAACCTTAGCCCAGTAAAGGAATTTATTCTTTTTACCGTGATGAGTGCGCCTTTATCCTATTAATTAATGTATAACCCTTAAAATGTTAGTAATGATGAGAGCCTTTTTTGAAATGATTTTTAAGAGAAATGAAGATGCTGCAAAATTGCATATATGGAGCCTATTGTTGGTGTTAAGTTTTGCTGCATTTTCTGTGTTGGTATACGCCTTAGAACCAAGCTTTAACAGCTTAATTATATACCTGACGGCATTTGCCGCTTATATCGGGTTTGGCCTTGTATTCATCAGTTCCTTAGCCGGAACGAGTATGAAGAAAAGATAACAGAACATATAACTTTCAATTTATTTTTACTGAAAAAACCGCCCTGTTTGGGGCGGTTTTTTATTTACAACCCTACTCCATTCTTATATCTCTAAAATGACCTTCAGTATTCAACAAAAAAGCCACTCCATCCGGAGCAGCTCTGGTGATAACAAAAGTTATCTTAACATCGTAAAAACTTATTCTTTAAACAGATCCTTCATCATTTCTTCGAGGATCTTTTTGGTTTCTTCTTCAATCATTTTCCCTGACTTTTCAACAAGCTCTTCTCTAAAAGGTTCACAGCAGGCTTTTATTCCGAAACCTTCGTCTGTTTTTACAAACTCCGGATGCATGCCGTGTTCTCCACATACTTCAGATTCTATTTCCGTCTTTATCTGGTCGTAATTCAGGTTAAACATATTCTTGTATTTTGTTCTTTTAAGTGCATGATAAAGATAGAAGGAATAAAGCCTTGCCGAAATCCGTATTTCTACGGTATTTACAGGAAACAAAAAAACCGCCATTTCAAGACGGCTATTTTAATATAAAAGCTAATGCTTACCTCTTTAAAACTTATCCAGAATTTTCTTCGGTAAGATCTTCACCAGTTCTTTTTTATATTCCTTTTCAAGCATTACAAATTTCCATGCCTTTTTATCTTTTGAAACCGCACAGGCTTTCATATTGGTATTGATGAGATACGAACTTTCGTTAGCCAGATATTTCACATTATTTACGCCATACTTGGCGGTTAAAGCACTGTTCATTTTCTTTTTCATATCATCGTTTAATGAACTGACATTACATTTCAGCTTCAAAAAATAATGGGTAATAGAAAAATATTCACCGGTAATAAGTTCAGGTTTCTCAATATTTCCAAAATTTAAATCCTGTACTTCAATTTTCATGAATGGATTATTGTAAGTCATATTCAGAATCTGTGTCATCTGCTCTTTTGAAATTATGGTGAAGAATTTCGGATATATACAGCTTACTGCCTGATCTATCTGTTTAGATTGAATACTGTTTACAAAATAAGTAAGCGACTTTTTTATCGTTGGATCGTCAGGATTCGCTTTAGTCTGTGAAAAAGTCATCAACGACAACAGAACGAACAGAAACAGGAGTGATTTGGTTTTCATGATTTAATGGCTATTATAAATTTGAAGATTACTTTTCACTGGAAAAACAGATAAGCTTTCCAGACTGTAAAATATGTCGTAACCTATACGCCAATCGTTACAGAATGTATTTGACACCAATAAAAAAAGCCATCCTTATGGACGGCTTTTAGTACTATTTTGAAGATTCAATTATTTTACTTTTACAAGCTCAACATCGAAAACTAACCAAGAGTTTGGCGGGATCACTCCTCCTGCTCCTCTTTCTCCGTAAGCCATTGCTGGCGGGATCAATAATGTAGCAGTTTCACCTTCTTTCAATAACAGGATACCTTCATCCCATCCTTTGATTACTCTTCCCATTCCGATTGGAATTTCGATCGGCTCGTTTCTCTTGAATGAAGAATCGAATTCAGTTCCGTCTACCAATTTACCTGCATAATGCACAGATACATTGTCACCAGCTTTTGGAGCTTTTCCGTCAGCTGTTTTTGTGATTTTATAGTAAAGACCTGATTCAGTTTTTTGCATACCAGCTTTTAAGTTTTCAACTAATTTCTCCTGGTTAGCTTTGAATTCTTCTTCTCTTTTTTTCTTTTCAGCTTCTTCTTTAGCGATGAAAGCTTTGTTGTTTTCTGCAATTTTAGCCTTTCCTTCGTTGAAAGTTTTAGCTGCATCGTAGTGCTTGTACTCATCACCTTTGCTGAAAACAGAAACCTTTTCTAAAACGATATCAGTTTTAGGTTTATCCTGAGCTCCTTTTTCAACGTTAGCAATAGCATCAATTACATCATTTCCTTTTACCACTTTTCCGAAGATTGTGTGTCTTCCGTCTAACCAAGGTGTAGCAACTTCAGTGATGAAGAATTGAGAACCGTTTGTATTAGGTCCTGAGTTTGCCATAGAAAGAACTCCTTTTCCTGTATGTTTAAGGTCGTTTCTTTCATCCTCGAATTTATATCCAGGATCTCCCATTCCTGTTCCCTGAGGATCTCCTCCCTGGATCATGAAATCTTTGATTACTCTGTGGAAAATAGTTCCGTCATAGTAAGGAACTCCTTTAGCCTTAGCTTTGTTGTCGATTTTCCCTTCTGCAAGACCGATAAAGTTGGCTACAGTTACTGGTGCTTTCTTGTCTTCAAATTTTACAATTAAGTTACCTTTTGTAGTTTGAAGATTGGCATAAAGTCCGTCATTAAGACCTTCGTAAGTTTCTTTGTCTACGTTCATTTTTTTATAAATTGGGGTACAACTCATCAGCGAAATACTTGCCGCTGCCAGAATTATATTCTTGTTAAACAATTTCATATATTATAGAGCTTTTAATTTTATGATTAATGGAATGTCGTTATCTATTTTCTTTTCGTCTCCGTAGGTTCCGTAAGCCAAAGAAGACGGTACCAAAAGCATTACTTCCTCTCCATCACGTATAAAACGTAAAGCATTCTCCACCGCTCTCAGTTCATCAAAATGCCCGAATCTGGCATCTCTTCTTTCAAAAGGCTGATCGTAGATTTTAGTCTGATCAAAATCATACAGATCATAAGAATAGGAAATTGTAGTTTCATCTTTCCTTCTTTCCCTTTGATCATAACCTTCTACCGTTACCCAATAATTAAGCTGCGTAGGATAAAACTTCACAGACTGACCGCTGATCCAATCCTGAATCTGCCCTCTTTCTATGACATTCAAATTTTTCATCCTGTTCTTGGAAACATCCAGATCTTTTTGGCTTAAAACCCCGCCTACAGGAGGATGGGCCGTCTGTGCATTTCTGTTGCAGCTCAACAGGCTTATGGCTGATATGAAGAGTATTTTTCTCATAAACTTTTGCGAAAATACACATTTCGGGAATCAATTACAAAACTTGACACAGAAATATGTAAATGGAAGAATGTATTCATCTTCTATAAAACTATTCTTCCATTTTAGATCAATGCATAAATACAAAAAAGCCGGGAAAAACCCGGCTTTCATATAATTATTTAAATACTATTAAACTGTTTCAAGAGCGTGATCTACCATAACTCTCCATCCGAACGGATCTTCAGAAAGGTTGTTTTGAAGGTCTACCAAATCTTTCTTAAGAAGAGCCGCATAGCTTTCTTCATCAGATAATCTTGGAAGTTCAAGTTTTTCACCCTGATATCCTAAAGCCTGGAACTGTGTAGTTACTACTGCTGTACCTACTCCCCAAACTTCTTTAAGCTCATTGTTCTTTAAAGCTTCAATAACTGTTTTCACAGGAATTGGTTCTACTTTTACTTCAATACCTCTTTTCTTAGCTAACTGGATGAAGCTGTCTCTTGTTACTCCATCAAGGATTTTCTCAGAAGTCGGAGGTGTATAGATCGTATCGTTAATTCTTACAAATACGTTCATTGTACCACTTTCTTCAAAATATTCGTGAGTAGCATCATCAGTCCAGATGATTTGCTCATATCCTTCTTCGATTGCCAGCTGAGTTGGATAGAAAGAAGCAGCATAATTACCTGCAGCTTTTGCGGAACCTACTCCACCGTTTGCAGCTCTTGAATAGTGATCAGAGATTTTTACAGATACCGGCTCAGAATAGTAGCTCTTTGCAGGTGTTGCAACGATAGCAAACATATATTTATTAGATACTCTTGCTTTCAAAGCTTCTTCAGTAGCAAAAATCAAAGGTCTGATATAAAGAGACATTCCTTCCCCCTGTGGAATCCACTCTCTGTCAATATCTACTAACGCCTTTAATCCGTCTAAAAACATTTCTTCAGTCACTTCCGGCATAGCAAGACGCTTCGCTGACTTGTTGATACGTTCAAAATTCTTTTCAGGCCTGAAAAGGAAAACCTGCCCGTCTTTGTCTTTATAGGCTTTCATACCTTCAAAACAAGCTTGTCCATAGTTTACTCCCATCATGGCAGGTGTAAATGGAATCGGACCGTAAGGAACTAATTTTACATCACCCCATTTTCCATCTTCGTACTCACAAATGATCATATGATCAATAAAAGTACCACCAAATGAAAAATTGTTAGGGTCAAATGTAGAAATTCTGGAGTTTTCAGTTTTTTGAATTATCATTTTTTAAAATTTTTACGATGTTCTACAAATTTAACATAATTTTCTAAATATAAAAATTTTAGAGTAAATTTGACAAAAAAATAGCTTGAAAAGAGAAATAAAGACCACAAACGACGGTAGTAAAACATTGTTTATCAATGAATTAAATGAAAACTACCATTCTCATCACGGAGCGCTACAGGAAGCCGAACACGTGTTTATCAAAAATGGACTTAATTTGATAAATGATTGCGAAATTAATATTTTAGAACTCGGTTTTGGAACAGGTTTGAATGTTTTAGTAACAATTAATGAATATTTAAAAACTGACAAAAATCATGTCATCAATTATTTTTCGCTAGAAAAATACCCCATAAATGAATCCGAAGTTAAGGATTTGGCTTACTTTGAACTTTTCGATAACCCAGAGTTTAAAAATATTTATCAGAAAATTCATCTGGCAGATTGGGAAAAGTCAGTAGAAATCATTAGTGGATTCAATTTAAAAAAGATAGAATGTGATTTTTTCGATCTGAAAGACATTGATCTGCCAAAAATCAACCTTGTTTATTTTGACTGTTTTGGAGCCAGAGTACAGCCAGACCTTTGGGAAAAGCCATTATTCGAACTGGTATCTGACAAAATGGCCATTAACGGATTATTAACTACCTACTCTTCTAAAGGAAGTGTAAGAAGAATCCTTCAGGAATTGAATTTCCAGGTAGAGAAAAAACAAGGCCCTCCAGGAAAAAGAGAGATGATTAATGCAATTAAGTTGTAGAAGAAAGCTTGAGGATGGAAGCTGGATGCTTAGGGTCGGCTGCTTAATTAATTCTGATCTTTTATTTTAAAATAATAATCAATATATAAGATACGTTAGTTCAACATTATTAAGAATAAATAGTGTTAAAACTTCCAGCTTCGCGCTTCCAACTTCCGGCTTTTTCCAACAAAATTCCTTACATTAGCTATACAAATATTATACATTATATATATGATAGATAAGATCAACATTAGAGTGTATGCCTGTGCGGTAAAAGATAAACAAGTTCTGACTTTATTTGAAGAATATGCCGGCGAGCCTTTAATGAAATTTCCGGGCGGTGGATTGGAATACGGTGAAGGAGTACTGGAATGTCTGCATCGTGAGTTTGATGAAGAATTGAATGTAAAAATCGATATTCTGGAACATTTCTATACTCAGGAAAACTTTCTGGTATCCCGTTTCAAAGAAAATGAGCAGCTTCTTACCATATATTATATAGTAGATATCGTCAACGAGGAAGACTTTATTATTTTGGATCCCTGCATCGAAAAAACAGAATGGATTGATATCGACAGACCAGACAATCCTTTTCCTCTTCCAATAGATAAGATTGTATTCGATAAATTAAAAGAAAAATTCCTGTAAGTATTCTTACAGGAATTTATATTATTTCTTTACTTTAAAATCATTTGCTCCGGGATAAGGCTGCAGATAACCTGAATTCCAATTGGACTGCAGTAATGACTCTATAAATTCATCACTTCTGTTAGCGTGAGGATCATAGCGTTCTTTCAGATCAATATCAGCCATTTTTCCTTTTACATTCCACCAGAAAGCACTCCATCCACCTCTTAATTCTTTGATAATCTCAAATACATTTTTTCCGGTTGCTCTGTTCATCAGCTTTGCAAAAACCTGCCCTTCAGTGGTAGTAAGATCTCTTAATTGTTTTTCATACTGATCAGCAAGCATATTCTGTCTTTCTCTTACAAACTTTCTTTTGGCTTTGCTGTCCATATCATTCATATCTTTCTGGATATCTCTGTACTGCTGGAGTGCAGTAACAAATAAAGGATATACTCTGTACAGCTTTTTATTCAGAAAATAATAGTAATTCTTATCCAGCTGATTATTAAATCTCGGTTTATTCACCAAAACCAACTCATCCAATACAACTACAGGCTCTCCATTGATTTCATACACCTTAATCTTCTGCTGTTCGTCATAATAATACTTATTACCAAATTCATCCACTTTCAGGGATTCGGGCGGATACTGATTGAGTGGTTTTGCCACTATTCCATCTTTCTGACCAAAAACACTGACTCCAAAAAAGAAAATAAAAAGGCAGATAATCTTACTAAAATTCATTATTTTTACACTTATAAGAAGAAAAATTAAACGCAAAAATCATTCCTTTTTATGAAATTTGAAAAGAAATCTTTGAAATTTTTAGAGAAATATTTAAACACATCATCCCCAACAGGTTACGAACACAAAGGACAAGAAGTCTGGATGGACTACATCAGACCTTATGTGGACAAAATAGAAGTAGACCATTATGGAACCTGTTATGGGATCATTAATCCGGAAGCTGAATTCAAAGTAGTGATCGAAGCACATGCTGATGAAATTTCATGGTACGTCAATTATATTACGGATGATGGATTAATCTACGTCATCAGAAACGGAGGTTCAGATCAAACCATTGCTCCTTCAAAAGTAGTTCATATTCACGGTGAAAACGGAATTGTAAAAGGAGTATTCGGGTGGCCGGCTATTCATACAAGAACCAATCAGAACGAGCCTACTCCAAAAATCGAAAACATCTTTATCGACTGTGGTGCTACTTCCAAAAAAGAGGTAGAAGAAATGGGAATCTTTGTAGGATGTATGATTACTTATCCGGATGAATTCTTTGAAATGAATGACAGATATTTTGTCTGCAGAGCTCTGGACAACAGAATCGGTGGTTTCATGATTGCTGAAGTGGCCAGACTTTTAAAAGAAAATAAGAAATCAATCCCATTCGGGCTTTATATTACCAACTCTGTACAGGAAGAAGTAGGTTTATACGGAGCAGACATGATTGCTGACACCATCAAACCAAATATCGCGATTGTAACAGATGTTACCCATGACACTACAACTCCGATGATTGAAAAGAAAAAAGAAGGAGATCAGAAATGTGGCTCAGGACCAGTAGTGTTTTTCGCTCCAAGTGTTCATCATACCATCAGAGAATTAATTATTGATACCGCAAAAAACAAGAAAATTCCTTTCCAGAGAGCCGCAGCAAGCAGAGCTACAGGAACCGACACAGATGCCTTTGCTCATTCTAATGGCGGAGTACCAAGTGCTTTAATTTCCTTACCTTTGCGTTATATGCATACTACGGTAGAAATGGTATCTAAAGAAGACGTAGGTAATGTGATCAAACTTATCTATGAAACCGTTCTTAAGATCAAGCCGGAAATGAAACTGAAGTATCATTAATTACAATGAAAAAGGTCTTTTATCATCTATTTAAAAACCCTACTTTTATTTCTATTATAACCATTATAATAGTCACGCTTGGAATTCCTTTGATTGTTTATCAATTATTTACATTCGATTCAAGTGAAAGTTTGGGAATCACAATAGAGGTAATTTTCCTTGTGGTCTTATTTGTATTGCTTATAATTGACAGGTTTTTACTCTTAAGCATTAACAATAAAAAGTTATCTGTCATAGAGGTGGTTTTAATAACAGGATATCTAGCCAATTATTATTTCACCCATGACCACTCATTTTCAATAGGATAATAAAAGTATAAAAAGTAAAAATGAAAACGAAGCTTATTGCTCCATCCCTTTTATCAGCAGACTTTGGGAATCTGCAAAGAGATATTGAAATGCTGAACAACTCTCAGGCCGACTGGTTCCACATTGATGTAATGGACGGCAGATTTGTTCCCAATATTTCTTTTGGTTTTCCGGTGATGAAAACCGTTCAGCAGCATGCTAAAAAATTTGTAGATGTTCACCTGATGATCGTGGAACCTGAAAAATATGTTGATGAATTCATCAATCATGGTGCTGATCTTGTTTCTGTACATTATGAGGCATGTACTCATCTTCACAGAACCATTCACCACATTCAGAGCAAAGGAGCAAAAGCAGGTGTTGTTTT
Organism: Chryseobacterium sp. KCF3-3; assembly: GCF_045865955.1. Lineage (NCBI taxonomy): Bacteria > Pseudomonadati > Bacteroidota > Flavobacteriia > Flavobacteriales > Weeksellaceae > Chryseobacterium > Chryseobacterium sp. KCF3-3. The sequence goes on along the minus strand of NZ_AP035792.1, from coordinate 4,180,335 downwards.
AAATCCTTCTACTCCGGTATTAATGCTTGAAGACATCATTGCAGATGTAGATCTTGTATTATTAATGAGTGTAAATCCAGGATTTGGAGGACAAAAATTTATTGAAAACACCTACAAAAAGATTGCTGAAACCAAGGACCTGATCTTAAGCAACAACTCTACAGCGCTTATCGAGGTAGACGGAGGAGTAAACCTTGACAACGCTTCTAAATTATTTGAAGCCGGAGCTGATGTTCTTGTTGCAGGAAATGCTGTTTTCTCAGCGGAAAGTCCTGAAAGAACAATTGAACTTTTAAAGATCTAAAAGAATCAAAATAATAAACAAAAGGCAGCCAGTGGCTGCCTTTTCTCTTGTTTGGAAATTTAAGTCGTCTTGGTTATAATCTTTTTTTCAACTTATTTGAAAATGTTTAAAACTATCTTGCTAACAACACAAAGATCTGAATAAAACCCTACGTACACATCCGTAGAAACACCTAATTTAACAGTAAGTATTTTTACTTAATTCCATTATATTTTTCAAACTTCTTTATTCCAGACACAGGCACAAACCACAAGAATGATCGAAATAACTGAAAAGACCGTTCTGATATTATTCAGAAAATTCCATCTGTTTTCAAAATTTTCCCGCATCTTTCTGATGGCTTCTGTTGTAGATCCGGATATATCAAACTTATCCAAAGTATCATTCATAGGAACATTTCCGGCAACTGTTACTCCAAAAACACCAATCACATAAGCCAGTGTAGCCAACAGAAGAAAAATAAAAACAGGCTGCTGTCCACGGAGTAAAAAGGTAGATACAGGAAGAAGAATTACAGTTCCCATAAAGCTCATAAAGAAAACAGGGTTTAGGATTTCCCGGTTAATGTTCTGCATTGCTTTCAGGTATTCTGTATCAGAAAGTTTTCCGAGCCCAAGAACAACTGAGCATGAATAAGCATAGAAAAGTCCTCCTATCAGAGCAGTGAGGACAGCGGTAATGATCAATACTAATGTTGTCATTTTCATATATTTTGATTTTGGTTATCAGAGAATAGAATTAATAAGGATTCCATTTTTTAATAATATTCTGAGCTGTAAGAATCATTTCAGAGTCCCATTTTTCTGTTTTAAAATAATGAAAATCCAGATCTTTAATGGTTTCAATATTTGCATTATCATATAGAAGTCGGGTAAGCCTTGACTGCTCTTCATATAAAACCAGGTCTTCTAAAGGTCTTTCCGAGAGTTTCATTTCCATCTTACTCCAGCTACTTTTTTCTTTTCCATTAAAATCTGAAGTTTCAATAATGTCTTTAACTTTATTAAAATCATTCAGGAAATCATCTCTTTCTTGTTCTATTTTCACAGTATGTCCCAGCCTTTCAATAATAATATATTCCAGGTTTCCACATTGTGTAAGTACAGACGGCAGAACAGAAAGAATATCCTGAGGAATAATATCATCATGAGTATCCCTTCTCACCTGCTTTTTTCCATATACACTATCCTGCCAGCTTCCTCCGGAAAGATGGATTTCTTTTACTTTTTCCAAAGGATATAAAGCAATGATCTCCTGCATTCCTAATTCGAAATTACAGGATTGGCAGTAAATATTATGAAGATCAAGAATCAGAAAACCATTGGTATCTTCCGTCAGCTTGTCAAGAAAAATGCCTTGTTCTTTAACGTCATCTATAGAAAATGAGAACGCTAGATTTTCTATCCCTACAGGAATATTTACAGCATCCTGTAGTCTGTATAACCTGTCTTTTCCTATTTGTAAAGTTTTGGAATGTAAAGAAACCGGCAACGGTACTCCCTGATGAAAATTCTCAGTATTCATGAAACCAAAATGTTCCGTGATATGATTATATTTCCGCAGACTAACCTCTTCTTTAAGCTTTTTCAGCCATTTTTCCTGCCTTTCTGTCCATTTCGCATCAAATAAAGAATAATACACTCCATGTCCTATCAAGCGGTTATTTTCAGCGTAGAAATTCAACAGATCCCGAAGCCAATCCGGTTCATTGGTATGATAAAGGGTATCAAAAGACCATTCCATCACATCGATAGAATTATTCTGCAACAACGGCAAAATAGCAGAAACAAAATCTGCCTCTGCCATCATGGATACTCCTAACATTGGCTTTCTCATCTTCTATCCCATTCCGCAAGCCGGACAGCCGTGTCCACGAAGCACAAGTGTATCTTTTTTAACAACCGGCTTAGGTGTTCCCGGTTTTTTCTTTTCAACCGTATCCGTTGAAGTGGCTTTCTTTACTTTTTTAACAGGCTTTTTTGTTTTAGCTTCCGGTTTAGTTGTTTGTGCAGACACGCCCACCGCTAATAAACTTGCCATTAATATTGCTGGAATTTTCATAATTGCTTTTTCAGATAAATTTTACAATAAACGTTCCATTTATAAAAATACAATAATAAGAAACGTTTTGATAACAATTATTAATAAATATCAGCAACTCTTATATAAGGTACCGTTATCTTTATTTATATTTAGAGTTAAAATAAATCTATATATGAAAATCAGTCTGATTAAAGCTGTTTTCCTTGGGTTGATATTATCTGCAGATCATATCAGCGCACAGGTTCAGACAGCTGGCAACAGCAAAAAAATGGAATGGTTCAGCAATGCAAAACTGGGTATTTTTATTCATTGGGGAATCTACTCTGTTAACGGAATCTCAGAATCCTGGTCATTCTTCAATAATTATATTAACCACGAAAATTATATGAAACAGCTGAATGGTTTTTCAGCTTCAAAATATCAACCGGAACAATGGGTAAATCTCATTAAGGAATCCGGAGCAAAATATGCTGTCATTACCACTAAACATCATGACGGAGTTTCGTTATGGAATTCAGGAGCAGAAAAAGCGACAAGCATTCCTCAAAACTCTTTGGCAAAAAAGGATGTGTTAACTCCTTTTGTTTCCGCTCTGAAAAAATCAGGATTAAAAACAGGACTTTATTTCTCTTTGCCGGACTGGAGCCATCCGTATTATGATATTAATACCCGGACAAAAAAACGCTACGAACTCAAAAATGATCCAAAGCGCTGGCAGAATTTTGTCCGCTATTATCAAGGTCAGCTCAATGAACTTTCTACCCAATATTCTCCTGATCTTCTTTGGTTCGATGGTGACTGGGAACATACTTCCGAAGAATGGAAAGCGGCTCAGACCCTGGATTTACTCAAAAAATACAATTCTAATATTATCATTAATTCGAGGCTTAATCATCACGGAGACTATGATACTCCTGAGCAGGGCATTCCTGTTGTTCCACCGCAAAATCCATATTGGGAGCTTTGTTACACCATGAATGATTCCTGGGGATATCAGCCTTTTGATAAAAATTACAAAACCCCCAATATGATTGTCAGAACACTGGCAGATGTGCTCAGCATGGGAGGAAATCTTCTGCTTGATATTGGCCCGAAATCAGACGGTACAATTCCTGATGAACAAATTGAGATTCTTAAAAATCTTGGTCGATGGACTTCCAAAAATCAACATGCCATTTATGAAACTATCCGCGGAATTCCTTTTGGCAACTATAAAGGAAAATCTTCTTTGTCGACCTCTAAAAAATCTTTATTCCTTTATCTGGAAGAAACCAAAAACTTTGCAAAAATTTCCGGATTGACAACAAAACCTCTTTCAGTAAAGATCATCGGAGATCCATCCGCTGTTGTTACAATGGATTATAATGCAGAAAAAACACTGACACTGAATTTCTCCAATGTAAAATTTGACAAAGATGTCACTGTGGCAGAAATTACTTTTGACACACCTCCTGCATTTTTGAAAGATTTTAAGACGGAAAAACATCCTCTTCCCGAAATACTGGAAAACAAAAATACTCAGGAAGCCGTCTATGATATCGCCAATGCTCTGAACTATGATCAGAATATACTGACGCAAGAAGGCCTTACCTATGATGGTCTTGACATGAAAATTAAAAAAACGTCTAAAACAAATCCGGAAACCACAGAATGGATAAGTAAGCATGCTGAAGCTTTGTTTAAGACAGGAAAAGGTCTTCCGGCTGGTCACTACCCAGGAATAAGTGCTTTATCAAAAGACAAACAGACTCTTTATCTTTTTGTGGAAGGAATACCTACCGGCCCGATTGCCCTGAAAGGAATAAAAAATGAAATTGCCAGAATAAGAGTTGTTGGTGAAGGCACTATGCTGCCTCATACCATCTACAATAAGCTGTACTGGAGCGACAGACCGGGAATTATTTATATTGACGTTCCAAAGGAAAAACTTGACAAGCAAATGACCGTCATTGCTGTTTTATTGAATAAACCTCTTGAACTCTACAGAGAAAATGTGGGAGCAATTGAAAATAACCTTTAGTACACCTGAAAGATGCATTCATAAAAAACAAAATCCGGAGAAAATCTCCGGATTCTTTATTTTGTAAGATGATTTTCTTAGAAAATCTCTCTTCCTGAAAAATGGAATTGAGCTTCGATTAATGCATTCTCGTCAGAATCTGAACCGTGAACAGCATTTTCTCCGATGCTTCTTGCAAACATTTTTCTGATAGTACCTTCTGCAGCTTCTGCAGGGTTAGTAGCACCAATTAATGTTCTGAAGTCTTCAACTGCATTGTCTTTTTCTAAAACTGCAGCAACGATAGGACCAGAGCTCATGAATTCTACTAATTCTCCATAAAATGGTCTTTCAGCGTGTACTTCATAGAATTTTTTTGCATCAGCAACTGTAAGCTGAGTTAATTTTAAAGCTTTGATTTTAAAACCTCCTTCAGCAATCTTACCCAATATAGCACCGATATGTCCGTCAGCAACAGCATCAGGCTTAATCATAGTGAATGTAATGTTAGACATAAATGTATATTTTTTTAATGGCGCAAAATTACAAAAAATATCTTTGATTTTTATTTTAATTTTTTTTTAACATAAAAATAACTTTTATTAAGAAATCGTAAACTAAACTTTGGCACAGTAATTGTTTATTCTATTGCGATTCTCATGTTTAATTTGAGTTTTCATGGTTATTAGTTTTTACCCAGCTTCGGCTGGGTTTTTTATTTTCAAAAAACACCCTGTATTTTTATCAATTTAATAATTTTTCAACCCAAATAAATCCATATACAACATTATTTGAACTTTTATTGAAATTAATACAATATCCAAAAATCGAGTAATATCATTTTTCAGATTGGCAAAAATGTGACAAAAGTGGAGTTATGTGCCAAAAAAAGAGTGTCAGAAAGTAGAGTTATCTAAAAAGAGATTTTTTTTCATCAAAAACTAAAAAAAATAAGTTTAAAAAATACACATTTCAAAACAGGATTAAATCCAATCTTTAAAGAAATGATTTTTTAGAATATTATTCTGATATAGTGATACATAAAATAGTACAGATTGTCCGAATTAATCTGTAGCTGTTAAAAAAGAGAATGTCTGTTACTGATTATTTTTGGGAAGCTTCTTCTGCTTCATCCATCAATTTAATATACGTAGCATAGCGGGAATGTTGAATCTCACCCGTTTCAAGCGCATCGATAACGGCACATTTCGGTTCATTAATGTGAAGACAGTTATGAAATTTGCATTCTTCTCTCTTCTTGAAAATCTCGGGGAAATAATGTTGTACTTCTTCTTTTTCAATATCAATCATTGCAAATTCACGAACCCCAGGCGTATCAATAACATTTCCACCAAAATGCCAGAAATGCATCTGCGCAAAAGTTGTGGTATGCTTTCCTTTCAGGTGCGTATCTGAAATTTCAGATGTTTTTAAATTTAATCCTGGCTGTAAAGCATTCACCAAAGTAGATTTTCCACAACCTGAGTGGCCGAAAAATACTGAAGTTTTATCTTTAAGAATCTCCTGAAGCTGATCAAGATTCAATTTCGAATAGGAAGAAATTTCCAAAGTATCATATCCAATTTCCTGATATAGGAATTCAATATCCTTTACAATTTCAATTTCTTCTTCGTGTAAAACATCGATCTTATTAAAAAGAATGAGCGGGGTAATATTATAGGCTTCACAACATGCCAGAAACCTGTCCAGAAATCCTAAAGATGTTTCAGGATGTTTCAGAGTGAAGATAAAGCATGCCAAATCAATATTGGATGCAATAATATGGGCTTCTTTTGAAAGGTTAACTGATTTTCTGATCAGATAATTGGAGCGCGGTTCAATTTTTGTGATCCATGCGATATCATCCTGCTCCAGCTGAAACTCAACAAAATCTCCTACAGCGAGTGGATTGGTAAGTCTGGTTTTTATTAATTTGAATTTCCCCCGGATTCTGGCCTCGAAAATTTTATTTGTTTCCAATTCCAAAACCTGGTACCAACTGCCTGTAGATTTAATGATTTTTCCTTTCATAGATAATGCTGGTGCAAATATACGCAATTAGGGCTTAGCATTCAGGAAATAGGTTTAAAAACACATGTTTCAATTGCCCTAAATGCTGATGTCTAAGCCCTAATTTATTTTTTAGCTGAAAATTTAGTAAAAGTATTAGTCTCTTTTACTTTTTATCCACAGTTTATCTCTCAATCATAATATTATTCTGAACTTCAATAGACTCTTCATGAATTGCTTTGAATACTTTTTCAATAAATTCCTGAGACATTCCAGTTTCTTTTGCTTTCTGAGTAGCGTATTCAGTGATCACTTTCCAACGTTCAGGCTGGAAGATTGCAATATCATTTTCCTTTTTAAGTTTACCGATTTTCTCAGAAATTTTCATTCTTTGAGAAAGAAGTTCAATTAACTGGAAGTCAAGATCAGAAATCAAAGTTCTGTGTCTTCCCATTTCTCCTTCAAAACCTGCAAGATTGGAACTTCTTACTTTCAGATTCCCGATAAGATCTGCAAGAACTTCAGGGGTAATCTGCTGAGAAGCATCACTCCATGCCTCATCAGGATTGCAATGTGATTCAATGATCGCTCCCTGGTATCCTACGTTAAGTGCTTCCTGTGTAATATCAGCAAGACCAGTTCTGTTTCCGCAGATGTGAGAAGGGTCGATTAACATTGGAATATTTGGAAACTGACTCTTGAAATCAAGGGCAATCTGCCAGTTCGGATTGTTTCTGTATTTTGTTTTCTGGTATGTTGAAAATCCTCTGTGAATAACTCCAAGGTTTTTAATGTCTTGTCCTAAAAGTCTTTCCAAAGCTCCAATCCATAATGCAAGATCCGGATTAACAGGGTTTTTCACGAATACAGGTTTATCCGTACCTCTTAAAGCCATCGCAATTTCCTGTACTGTAAACGGGTTCACTGTAGAACGTGCTCCAATCCAAAGAACATCTACGTCTGCTTCCAGAGCTGCGAACACATGGTGAGCGTTGGCTACTTCAGTCGCTGTTTTAAAACCGTACTCTTCTTTTACTTTTTTTAGCCAGTTCAAACCGATCACTCCTACTCCTTCAAAACCGTTTGGTTTGGTACGGGGTTTCCAGATTCCTGCACGGAAAACGGATACATTGGCATTAGATTCTTTAATTCTCCTTGCAGTTTCAAGCATCTGAGCTTCACTTTCCGCACTACATGGTCCCGCAATCATTAGAGGCTGTGTAAGCTCATTGATCCACTCGTTTTTTAAATCATTTAAATTCATTATTCTAAATTTTATTGTTTTTTTATATAATTTTTTCGTTAACAGCAATAGCCCTTTGGATTATAAAATTTAATTTATAATTCTTTTCAAAAAATGCCGTTCAAAATTGTTTAAAGGAATCAGGAAAATAATAGGGCTCTACTTCTCCTGTATTTTTTGGAAAGAAATTCAGTTAACAATACCAATAAAATCGGTAATACGTTCTGAAATTTCTATAATAAGAAGCAGAAAAACTAAAATAACCGCTAAAAAAGTAATTAGCGGGTGCAAAGAAAGACTGATATGTGTTAGTCAAATTTTCCATTTTATTCTGGAAATGTCTTTATTTAGCGTTTCTGGTTGTAATTTGCTTTTGTCAAAAACTTATTTTCGACAGAAATATTTGACAAATATATAAAAATTATGTCAAATCAAACTTCATTAAATCATCAAGATCTTTCAAAAGTGGATTTTTTTCTATAAATTTTTCAAACATTTTTCTTTTCGTCACCACCTCAATCTTCAGATTTTCAACGTCTCTGACGTATTCTACCTCAATAATATGATTCTGAATTTTTCTTTTAAAATGATTAAAAAATTCTCCACTTATTTTATCAAATTCTACTTTTGCAGAATCTGAAGGGAACAAAACTTTGATTTTATGCTCTTCAGCTTTTACCAGTTTGAAGGTCTTGACTGCATTAAATACAAAATTATTTTTTACCTGAAGCTGTTTAAGCATAATTTTCCATTCCACCTGCAGATCTGTATCTGTAAAATGGTTCTGAGGAAGATTATCAGTTTTTACCACAACATCTTCTGTTGTTTCTACTTTATCTTCTTTATTCAAAAAGGAATTGATGCTGAAACCGGAAGAGATTCCCGGTCTTGACAATGGCTTGGTGGTTTTTGTTACTGAAACTTCCTGAACTGCCTGAGAAGCTGCAGGTTGTTGTTCTGCTTTAACTTCTTTCTTCTCCTGGGCTTTTTCCGGCATCTTCACTTCCTGCTTCTCACTGAGAAACGGAGCCAGTATCAGGAACTTTTTTTTTTAGTATCGCCTAAATTAGCTGTCAGTGAAGCCAGCTGCATTAATGCAATTTCAACCGTAAGTCTTGGGTTTTTGGAATTCTTATAATTAATATCTGCATGGTTACAGATCTCAATACCATCAATAAGCTGCTGGGCGGCCCATTTCTGTCCTTGCTCTACAAATTTAGCCTTGGTTTTCTCTCCTACTTCAATGAGTTCCATGGTGGAAGCATTCTGTGCCATCATCAGATCTCTGAAATGATTTCCTAATCCGGCAATGAAAATATGGGGATCAAAACCTTTCTTTACAATCTCATTGAATGCGAAAAGCACTTCAGGAATTTTGTTTTCCTTGGCGAGATCCACAATGTTCAGATATTGATCATAATCCAGAATGTTGAGTACTTCGGCAGCTTTTGCCAAGGTAATATTTTTCTGGGAGAAGGTAGAAAGTCTGTCGAAGATAGAAAGTGCATCTCTTAATGCGCCATCAGCTTTCTGAGCAATCAGATACAGTGCGTCATCTTCATACTGGATATTTTCTTTTTGGGCAATATTTTTCAGATGATTCTGGATGTCTTCAATGGTAATTCTCTTGAAGTCATAAATCTGACAACGGGATAAAATTGTTGGAATAATTTTATGCTTCTCCGTGGTAGCCAAAATAAAAATAGCATGAGCAGGCGGCTCTTCCAGCGTTTTCAGGAAAGCATTGAAAGCGGCAGAAGACAGCATATGAACCTCATCAATGATATATACTTTGTATTTACCAACCTGAGGTGCAAAACGTACCTGATCTATAAGTTCTCTGATATCATCTACAGAGTTATTGGATGCAGCATCCAGCTCATAGATATTGTAAGCAAAGCCATCTTCTGAAACCGAGCCATCTTTCTCATTGATCTTTCTTGCGAGAATTCTGGCACAGGTAGTTTTACCCACACCACGAGGACCACAAAAAAGTAATGCCTGAGCTAATTGACTTTCTTCAATTGCATGTTCTAAAGTATCCGTAATATGAGATTGCCCCACAACCGTATCAAACTCTTGAGGACGATATTTTCTTGCAGATACTATAAAATTTTCCATTGGCCAAAAGTAAGAAATATAGTTTTAATTTGAAAATTAAAAGTTTTCAAATTATTAACAAAAACGTATTTCTGCTCAAATCGGAAAACTTTTAATTTCTATTTCTTTTTGCTGTATGCAAAGTCGATCAACTCAACAATAGCGGCTTCAACCTCTTTTCTTCCTTCTTCAGTTTTCAGATCGATACCACAAAACTTATTGGCATTGTATCCTGTATAAAGGTTGAGATAGTAAGCTCCAGACACAATCAAAGCCATAATTGCTCTGTGTCTTGTTGCTACTCCTTCACCAAAGTAAGGATCTGAGATGTTTCCAAATAAAACCTCTCCTACTTCTTCACGTTGTTCAACCAATTTCTTAAGAATAGGCTTACTTTCCGAAAGCTCCCAAAGGATGATCTTCTGAAGTTCTTTATTTTTCTTCAGGTTTTCGAACTGGTTCAATACAACCATTTTAGTAAGTTCGTGCCCACCGTCCGAGAAATCCATATCAACATCCTGGTTGACCTGGCTCCAGTAATCCTGAGATTTGATATACTCATCGATCAGTTTATCAGTACTTCCAAAGTACTCATAGATCAATTTTTTATCAAATCCGGCAACGGCAGCAATCTTGCTTACTTTTAATCCGGAATATCCTTTTACTCTTAAAATTTTACCAACTGCAGCAAGCAGTTTCTGCTTTGTTTTTTCTTTGTCCCTAATGGGGCCCTGCACTACTTTTCTAGGCATAATTATTATTTTTTCGCAATATGCAATTTTTTATTAATATCATCAAACGCATTAAGCGTTTTGTCGAGATGTTCTTTTTCGTGTCTTGCCGTTACACTCATCCTGATACGTGCGTCTTTTCTTGGTACAGCCGGATAAAGAATCGGGTTGGTATAGATTCCCATTTCTATTAGTAGTTTTCCTACATCACCTGTTACATAAGGATCTCCAATTTTTACGGGAACGATCGCAGAGCAGGTAACTCCTGTATCTAATCCTAAATCGTCAAGTCCTTTTTTGAAATAATTGATGTTATCCCAGAGTTTTTCTCTCCAGATAGGTTCTTCGTCAATTAAATCAATGGCTTTAACAATTCCTGCGGATGATGGTGGAGCTGTGGCTGAGAAGATCTGCTGGCGTGAATGGAATCTTATAAAGGCAGCTATTTTTTTATCTGCAATGACATAACCTCCCAGATTTCCAAATGTTTTGCTGAATGTACCTGTGATGATGTCTACTTTATCCAATAACCCAGCCTGTTCCAAAGTACCTCTTCCGGTTTCTCCAAGGATGCCGACACCATGTACGTCGTCTACCATTAGAAAGGCATTGTACTTTTTCACAAGGTTATAGATCTCATTAATACGGGAAGTATCACCATCCTGGGAATACACTCCGTCCACAATAACGAGTTTCGTACGGTACAGATTTTCAGATACCTTCAAAATGTGTTCCAAAGATTCTAAATTATTGTGCGGAAATGTTTTTTTATTGGTAAAAGCACATCCTTCATGTACACTGGCATGCACTGCCATGTCTAAAATAGCAAGATCTTCTTTCTGCATTAAACACTGTAAACTAGCGCTATTAGCAGTATATCCGGTAGTAAATACTACGGCTTCATCTTCTGTTCTTTTAAAAAAACTTGAAATTCTTTTTTCTAAAGCATTGTGATAATCAAAGTAGCCACCGATAAGAGGTGTAGCTCCTGTTCCCGTTCCATATTTCTCTATTCCTTCAATAGCGGCTTGCTTTACTTTCGGGTGTTGTGTGAATCCTAAATAATCACTTGATACAAAACTAACAAATTCTCTGTTTTGGTTTGCAATATTTACATTCAGTATTGCATTGGTTCCTGAAGTGTTCTTCAGTCTGTAATTCATGTGTCCGTTAGACTTTACAAAGTCTAAATATTCATAAAAAATTTCAGCCCTTTGAGCCATATCATTATCTGGTATATTCTCAAAGTCTTTAATAGTTGCTGTTGTGAAATTGATGCTCATCCTTAATCTTGTTTGTTGTGGTTTAAAAGAAACAAATATATAACTATTTAAAAGGCTTAAGCGCCTCTGTTAAGATTAAATATTATTAAAGACACAATATTTTTATCTTATTATCTGGAAACCAAAGTATTTAAATATACATCTATCTTTTTTAACGTTTTCTGCTTTTGAATTAATTAGTTTTTTCTTACCTAAATTTAATAAAAAAATCAAACAATAAAGAAATATTAATACATAAATAATAAAAAAATGTAATTATTTTTCACAAACGACTCATTTATAAAAGATTATTTTTTCATTATTTTAACATTTTAATTCACTAAACAGCCTTTAAAACACATCAATCTGAGCGTTCAAATCCCTACTCTGAGACAAAAACCAGCGCAAATCTCTTGCAACAACAATATTAAACAAAAAAAGTAGTCAATTTAAACTTTTTTGGAATTTCTGAAATTTCCGGGAGTAAAGCCGGTCATTTTTTTGAAAAATTTTGAAAAATTGGAAGGATCATAAGTAAAAATACGGGCAATTTCTGCCACAGATTGATCGGATCCCACGAGCATTTGTTTGATCTGATCAATAATTTTTTCATCATAAAAGGAACAAGGGTGTTGTCCAGTTTCTTTTTTAACGGTATCGGTAAGATGCTTATGGGACACAGCAAGCTCTCTGGCGATCTCATTCAGCTCCAGAAATTCAGGAACAGCGCCGGAAATAACTTCCTGGATATGCTTGTCTAAAAAAGTAAAATACTGGTGGGTAATTTCTTCGCTTCTTTTCATCGTGTATGTTTCTAATGCTTATTCAAGATATAAATTTAATCATTAAGATACAAAATAACAAGGTAAGCTTTTCGGATATTTCAAGCTGGATATTTAAGAAAAACTATCTTTAAAAGCTTGTGTAGAATTTTTTACTTTCAGTTTTTCCAGAATATTCTGGCGGTGTCTGTTGACCGTATTGACGCTTATAGAAAGAAGACCTGCAATTTCTTTGCTTGCATATCCCTCTCCAATCCATTTTAAAACCTCCAGTTCTCTGGGGCTTAAAATATTTTTATAATCAAGCTTATCTTTTACAACCACTTCCCCTTTTATCATATTAACAATCATAAAATCTGGAAAGTTAGATGAAGTCAATGCAATATTGTAAAGACAAAGAGCCAGCCTCAGCCTGCCGTTATCGGGTGAATAAATATAAAACATACGGTGCTTCACCCATCTGTAGTCTTCATTTTTATCTTTCATTCTTATTTTTGAAACCACACTATATGCCGTACGTTCTTTTATTTCCATGGTATCCAGCAATTTGAAAAAACGGAGTTCATGGATGTATTTTTTCAGACGGTCATCAGGATGTATCTTTTTCAGCATTTCTTCTTCCCAGATGGAGTCTATTTCTGCAGGGTTTTCATCCATCTTTAGCCCAAGTTCATCTGCAGCTGCAGATTTATAAATAAAACTCTTATTCTCCTGCATATCGCTCAGCACACATATTGCACCTTCCATCTGAGCGTATGCTAACGCTCTCTGTTTATAGATCTCTACATCAAGTTGGCATTTTTTCGAGGCGTTATCCAGTAATTGATCGCTAAGCTGTTCACGGATTTCCATAATGGTTATTTATCAGTATTGACGCAAATGAAGTTTAATAATACTTTTGCTAAAATAATAATTTACCCTTAGAACTTATCCCAAAGAGAATGAAGAAACTGATTTTAGGCTTTTGCGCCTTATTCCTGATTCAAAAGTTTTCCAGCCAGAGTCTTGAGAAAATGACCTGGTTTAATGAACCTGAAAAATGGGAAATCAAAAATAATAGCCTTTCTATGTTTGTAACGCCACAGAGCGATTACTGGAGGGTTTCACATTATGGATTCACGGTAGATGATGCCCCTTTCTACTACACAACATATGGCGGTGAATTTGAGGCAAAAGTAAAAATAACCGGCAGTTATAAAGCAAGATTTGACCAGATGGGGCTTATGCTGAGAACAGATCAGGAACATTACATCAAAGCCGGAGTAGAATTCGTAGATGGTAAATATAATCTCAGCACTGTGGTCACCCACAATAAAAGTGACTGGAGTGTTATTACATTAGAAAAAACACCTCCTGCCATATGGATCAAAGCGGTAAGAAGACTGGATGCTGTTGAGATATTTTATTCTTTTGATGATAAAAATTATATCATGATGCGAAATGCTCCTCTTCAGGACAATACTCCTGTAATGGTTGGATTAATGGCAGCCTGTCCGGACGGAGAAGGATTCAATGCAGTTTTTGAAAACTTCAAAGTAAAACATCTGCCGGATCAGCGCCGACTCAAGTGGCTTGAAACCCACCAATAACGATTGAATTACACTTCAATATACAGTCAATTTTATTCACCTCCCATCATTTCCGGGAGGTTTTTTTGATTTAAAAAGGGATTCTAAATGTTTAAAAATAAAAAAAGAGACTGTTTACTTTTAGTACAGTCTCTTTTGTTTTTGAGATAAAAACCGTTTGTGTTCTTAGAATCATTATTTTGACAATAAAGCTTCTTAATTGTTGTGAGAATATTTTTGCAAAAATATGAATATCCATAAGCCCTGACAAAGTTATCATGTAGAATAAACCATCTTTTTTTTGTCGAAGTTTTACTACAAAATCAATTAAACATAACTTCAACCATTAATTTAAAAACTAATAAAATTATTCAGACACGATAATATTTCTCATTTATAAAATTCTAAAACAAATCAGAAATTCAGCACAATACAGAGATCTGTAAAAGATAATTTAAAATGAATGCAATATAAATTTATCACTTATTATTGAAATATGATAATGTGTCAAAAAAATTTGAATGATTTATTGTCTGCAATACATGATAAAACTTATAGAAAACAAAATATGCAATACTAATTTATCGCCATAATTTCACTATTTTTACACGATCAAAAAATATAAAACACAAAAGACCAGAAAACTTCAATGATAAAAATTTATTCCCAATCGTTCCTGCCCTTTAAAAAAACTTTGACTTGTACAAATACTATTATTAACCGTCTATTGCATTAGCAGCAGATATAGATCAGTTTTGCACATATATGAGAGTTTGGGCATTAATTTTTGCTTGTATCTATCTAAACATTTCCGGGCAGCACTATACATCTACGTGGTACAACATAGATAACGGGCTTCCCCAAAGCAGTGCAAAGGCCATTGTCAAAGACAAATATGGCTTCATCTGGATTTCTACTGAAAACGGGCTGGTACGGTATGACGGGAGTTCTTTCATTACCTTTAATAATTTCAGGGTAAATAATCTTCATTTTGGCGAATTCATAGGAGATCCTTGCTTTGACAGCATCACCGTTCTTAATAATTTCCAGGAAAATAAAATCATTATCAGAAACAGGTTTCCAAAGCTGGCAAGCCTTACTAAAGGTGATAAAATGACCTATTCTAATGGTACTGATATACTACACCGCATTGCCAATAATATCATTACATCGGATTTCTATAATGACATCCAATATTTTATTCAGCTTAGAAATTCTGTTTATCATTTTACAGAAAAGAATGCCATCATCTACAAGGAAGGAAAAAAAGAAATAAAAATTGCTTTTCCTTTTACCAATAAAGACCTGAACTACATTTTTGTACTGAATAATCACCTGTTCGTCAATGATCTGAAAAAAAGAAAAACCTACTCTATCTACAAGGGAAATCTTTCTGTTTCTGATAAACCTACACTTTTTAATCATCCTGACACTAAAATCTATTGGCAACAGATTACCAATCAGACTTTTATTATCAATCATGACAATATTTACCTTTTAGAAGGGAATGAAAAGGATCTCCGTTTGAAATTTCTTGTCAATTTTGAAGAAATCGGTAATCACTCATATTGCTCCATGTACTATGATGAGAGTTTCAACAAATTGTATCTGGGAACTCTCAATAATGGATTGAATGTGCTGCAGCTTTCCAATTTCTATGTTTCAAGAAAAGAGGCCGATTTTTCCAGTAATGTATATTTTGCATCCCTTCCTTTCAGCCAAAATACGATTATTGCCGAGGACGGAACAGAATTCGGACGAAATGGGATTGTAAAAAACCATCTATTCGGAAACAATGACGATTATCTGATGATGTATGACCATTCCGGAAATATTCTGATCAGAAAACGAAACAGTATTATCAGGTTTTATAAAAATTCCGGATATAAAAAGAAGGATTCAACTTTTGTTAAAAAAGGGCTTGAAACGTTTATGAAAAGCGGAAACCTTTATGGAACTACCTTTACAGATCTTTCCGGAACTCAGCTTCATCTTTACAGAAAAGATATATTTAAACAACCGGACTTCACCTATACTTTCAAAAGTTTTGTCAATATTTTTTATCAATACAATGAGAATGAAATTCTGACAGGAAACAGTGACGGACTTTATTCTATCACACTTGGCAGCAATACCATAACTCCGTTAATCAAAAACATCCATGTAAAAAGTATTATCAGAACAAAGGATAATCTGATATGGATTACTACGAATAAAAACGGATTCTATCTTTTCAGGAATCACAAGCTTACCAAGATGCCAAACGACGTGAACGATTATCTTCAGTCGGCTCATTATATTCTTGAAGATCAGAAAGGATATTATTGGATTTCTTCGAATAACGGAATGTTTAAAGTCGCTAAGAAACAATTACTGCGGTATGCGGAAGGCAAAAAAACTCCGGTTTTTTATTATCGTTTCACCAAAAAAGACGGTTTTCTTACCAATGAATTTAATGGAAGCTCAGAACCTAACGCTTACGCTCTTCAGAACGGGGATTTTGTATTTCCTTCAATGGACGGCTTTGTATTTTTCAATCCGGAAAGTATTCAGACTTATTATCCGGGAAGAAATAAAATTTACATTGAACGGGTAAAAATCGGAAATTCTGAGCCTCAGTATTTTCATCAGATCCTTGATTTGAAAAATGATTACAAAACAGCGGACGTCTTTATTGATATTCCTTATTTTTCCAATCCTGAAAACCTTTATATTGAAGCAAAAATATCAGGAAAAGAAAACACTGAATGGGAAAAGATTGCCACAGGAAAAGAATTAAAGTACACCATCAGCAACCTTCCTCCAGGAGATTACACCCTGAGTGTAAGAGTATTGATTTCTGCTGACGGCAAATATGAAGAAAAGGCAATACATTTTAAAATCCAGCCTCTTTTTTATCAGACCTTGCTTTTCAGGGTGTCTGCGTCCATTATTATCCTTATTATCATCATCATTATTGTTCAGTTAACCACTAATTTTCTAAGGATAAAAAATAAAGCTTTAAAACAGATTGTTCATAATAAAAACTCTGAACTGAAGGAAACCTCTCTTCACCTGGAAGTCGTAAAAAACAACCTGCAGAAAGAAACGGAATATCAGAAGAAACTGGTGGAAACGATCAGCCATGACATTACCACTCCGATCAGATTTATTGCCATGCTTTCTCAGAAACTGCATGAATCTGATGATGTGGAACTTCAGAAAAAGTACTTTGACAGTATTTATAAATCTTCCGAACAGCTGTATCAGTTTACCCTGAATTTGAAAGAGTACACTGAACTTTATAAGGCTGAAAATATTTTTGAAGAAAAGGAATATCCCATCAACAGAATTCTGGAAATCAAGAATAAATTATTCTGCGAAATTGCAAAAGAAAAAGGGACTACAATTACCAATCTTACTGAAGGTATTATATTTTCTAAGGTAAATGAAAGTATCTTAACCGCTATTATTCATAACATCCTTGATAATGCGGTGAAAAACACCTTTGAAGGGAATATAACCCTTACTATTACCGAAAATCCACAACAATCCACCATACTCATTACTGATACAGGAACAGGAATGTCTGAAGAACAGATTTCTATTTATATGAACCTGTTCAGAAATCCAAAACTGGAAACCCCCAGCTTTAAAGGGAAAGGATTAGGTCTGCATATGGTTATCCATCTGGTAAAAAAGATCAATGCTGAAATGAACTTCAGGCAAAACCATCCTAAAGGAACTGTTGTGGAAATAACACTCAAAAAAAACTAATCTTTATGAATGAAAGAATTTTAATTGCTGATGATCATTATGTGGTAAGAGCAGGAACCTCTCTGGTTCTTGAAACGGCTTATCCGGGACTGAATATAGATTTTGCGGAAAATTATGATCAGGTGAAAAAGAAGTTGGAAAATCAAAGGTATGATCTTATTATTTTAGATATTGATATGCCGGGAACTCAGTATAAAAAAATGGTTCCGGAGCTTAAAGATATACAGAATGACCTTAAAATTCTCATATTCTCAGGATATGACAAAGATGTAGCCATCCAATATATCAGAGAAGGAGCTGAAGGCTATCTGAATAAACAAAGCAGTGAAGAGGAAATTAAAAATGCTGTGAAAACAGTAATTGAAAAGGGATATTTCTACCCTGCAGAGCTGATTGGTCTTATTATTCAAAACAAAAGAAATAATCCTGTAGAAAAGTTATCATCCAGGGAATACGAAATCTTCAAACTTCTGGCGGATGGTAATGGCAATCTGGAAATTGCCAACAGACTCAATATTCAGATGTCTACAGTGAGTACTTATAAAAAAAGGATTTTTCAAAAGCTTAATGTTGGAAATATTGCAGAACTGATCAAAGTCTATGAAATGATGCATTAAGAAAACGGGGCCGGAATTTCAAATGGTTCCGGCCCCAGAAAAAACACAAATCTCATTAGATTTTTAAACAGCTAACCCATTGATTTTGTATAATTTCATAGGATCATTGTATTTTTAGAATCTTCAGGCAACAAATTAATACAGTCTCTGTACAGAGAGAAACAGTTCTCTGGTGTTGTCAGAAGTATTGGAATCTGTGGTTGTAGCATCACTGCTTCCGGTTGTAGACTTATTATCTACACGGAATGCATAATACACTCTGTACCACCTTGGTTCCGGTTCCTGTATGGTAATATCAAATGTTACAGTCTCATTATGAGTCTGAGTAAGATAAACACCATCATCAAACTGCCTGTAAGCACCTGGTGATAATTTAATATTTCCGTTGTCAGAATCACCGGTATGGGTAGACATTTCTGAGACCCATATTTTCACATCTGAAGTTCCTACATTATAAAGTCTCGGATTAAAAGTGGTAGCCGCTCCAGTTCCTGCTGAACTACTGTTAAATTGCGCATCCAGTCTTAGGAAACCTCCCAGAACAGGAAGATCAGTAAGATAGGTACTGGCTAACGTGGCAGCTCCGGAAGTGCCTGCAGGAATGCTTCCATGATAGTAGATCAGATCTCCAATGGTAATGTCATCATCTTTTCCTCCGAAAGCAAACTTCCAGGTTGTTCCGTTGAACATGTAATAACCGGCTTTATCTACTTTTGCCGTTTTTACTGAAGGGGCAGTTACAGCCTGAGTTACATAGACCAAAGCTCCGGTTTGAGCCGCTAAATAGACATCGTCTTTAGCTCTTAACTGGTCTCCTGTCATTCTGGGAGCCATTACACCATCAGGTACGGTAGTCACGTCCGGTTTTCCTTCCACATGTAATGTTACTTTAGGAGAATCTGTATTGATGCCTACCTGGGAATATGCAGCTATTGAAAAACACATCATTATGCTGGCAAGAGGTAATTTTATTTTTTTCATTTTAGTATATTTGTTTAAAAATTATTTGATTTATTTAAAAATTGAATAAATCATTTAAGGTCAATTGATAGATCATCAATCAGCCTTTGTTGAGCTAGCTGGTGCAAAGTTATCGGCATTGATAAATCAAATTCATGAATAATCAATGAAAAACCGGAAACGGCTCAACAAAACACAAATAACTAGTAATCAATAATTTAACACAGTCATTTTCTAACATCTGACTGGAGTAAAATATATTGGAATGATTTAAAATTATCTGTTACCACAAATGACCACTGAAAAAGACATAAAAATTGAACACTACAAAAGACAGCTCGTTTATTATTATAACATTCTGATGTCTGTCATTCTTGCTGTATTTGGTTTGATATACACCTTTATCATTCCGGATAAAATAATGGCCTGGTATCTTTTTGGTGGACTTTTTTTAATGGTCTATACGTATCTGATTGTACGCAAAACCTACTCGGTGAATGTCATGGTACATTCCTACATCATTATTGCTACTCTTTATAATTTCTACATCATGCTTGCTTTCTGGAACAATTCTATCGCAAGTTTTGTGTGGCTTATCCCGATTCCGCTTGCTGCCTACGTTTTCTTCCAAAGAAAGTATGTCTTTATTTACAGCATGTTTGTTTTAGTGAATATTATTGCGGGATACCTTATTTCCAAAACCTTCAGCTTTAAATTCCCGATACACAGACCTGAAGACGTGAGAGTTACTGATACCATTCTTATGATGTCCAATGTGGCAGTAATATCACTTCTGCTCTATTTTAAGGATAAAATAAAACGTGTTGAAATTTACCATGAAATTGAAGAAAAAAATGTACATACAGTAATTCAGCCAGTTTCGGTGACAGAGAAAGCGCCCTTTGCAGATGAATTGTTTGAAAAAATTGAGCATGTCATGAGAGAAAAACAGCTGTATAAAGATGTCAATTTTAATATTTCAAAACTTTCTACAGAAATGGATATTAACAGCAGTTATATTTCAAAATCAATTCGTGCAAAAGGATATCCCAATTTCAATAATTACCTGAATATGCACAGAATTGAGTGTGTAAAAAGGTTGCTGAATGAAAATGATATTGAAAAAGTTACCCTTATGTATATTTACACAGAGGCTGGTTTCTCTAATCAGTCTACCTTCAACAGGGTTTTCAAACAGATGGAGAACATTACTCCTTCAGAATACATCAGCGGTCTGCAATTTCATTGATTTGTTTCACCAATCAATATCATTGAGATAATGATTTTTAAATTCGGAAAATAATCAGGAAATTTACAGAACTTAATTTTTCTGTCAAACCACTGCATTTAATGCAAATCATAATGAATTCATCTGAAAAAGCTCTTCAGGGAAGCCAACGTCTCCGATATATAAAACTTTGTATATTCTTTTCCGGGCTGTCAGTTTTTGCACAGCTTTATCTTTTCCAGCCGATGCTGCCAATGGCTGCTGAACAGTTTGGAGTGTCTGTAGGTGATACTTCCCTGCTGGTATCATCATCCACAATAGGTATGGCATTGGGATTATTGTTTTTTGCTTTTAAAGCTGACAGTTATTCCAGAAAAAATCTGATGGTTTTTTCATTGATTTCATCTGCCATTCTCACCATTATTTCTACCTGGATTCCAAGTTTAAGCCTCCTGATTGCCATCGGAGTATTGAAAGGTTTTGTTGTTTCCGGAGTGTCCGCAGTTGCTCTTGCCTATCTTACAGAGGAAGTAAGTGCTTTGGCAGTACCGGCAGCCATCAGCATGTACCTGAGTGGGAATACAATCGGTGGGATGAGTGGAAGAATAATGGCTACTTTGTTTGCAGGAGAATTCGGATGGCGTAATGCTGTTCTTCTGATTGGCGTAGAAAGTTTTATTCTGGGAGCTGTATTCTGGAAACTGTTTCCGGAGTCAAAATTTTTCAATCCACAGAAAACGGATTATCACCTCAAGGTAAAACAGATGAAATTTTTCCTTACCAATCCTTATATGCTTCGTTTATATTTTACTGCGGCATTACTGATGGGCGTTTTCGTGAGTGTTTATAATTATCTGACATTCAGATTAGAGGCAAAACCATTTTCATTAAGCCACTTTATCATTGCCTTTATCTTTCTGATGTATATTTTTGGAGTTTTCGGGACGATGATCGCAGGTCGCCTTTCAAGAAGGTTTCCCATGAATAATATTCTTAAAGCATCTATCCTGTCTATGATTATCGGTGCTGCTTTATTGCTGTCTGAAAATATTTATATCCTTATTTTTGGACTCGGGCTTTTTACTTTATCATTTTTTGCAGCACATACTATGGCCAGCCAGATGACTGCTTTGTATGCCAAACGTGGAAAATCATCAGCTACTTCTATTTACTGGCTGTTTTATTATTTTGGTTCAAGTATTCTGGGAAGTGGTACCGGCTATCTTCTTCATGCTTATTCCTGGAATGTCTTCATAGGAGTTCTTATGATATCCGTTATTATCGCTCTTCTTCTGACAACTTTTAATACCACTCCAAAATCAAGAGTAAAAAACTAGTACCACATACATACCACATCCTGTTTTTCACGGAAAGCTGATAATTCGCTTATGAGTGTACTATTTTAACATATCATTAATTTTTTATAGTAAAAATTTAACCTAATCTTCACCAAAACAAGGCTTAACAATACAATGCCGGGCATACTATTTGCTGTTTATCTGAGACCATATCATCAACTAAAATTCAAAATATTATGAACGTAGCAGATCTAAAAATCAAGAACTTGGTAGAATATAAAAATCAGATTTATACGATCACTGAGATCTTTCACAATGTTGAGCAGGCTTATTTTGTTAAAATTGAAAATGATATTCAGAGTATTTCAGTTCCGGCAGCCTCCATCAAACCTATTAAGATTACTGAAGAATGGCTTGAAAAGCTTGGATTCTCAAGAACATACAGTTCTGAACAGAGCATCCGATATGAAAGGCCGGAACCCTTTATAAAATACGATATAGACCTGAGTTCCAGAAAAATACTGGAAGGACTAAAAATATACGGGAACGCTATAAAATGTAAATACATCCATGAGTTTCAGAATATTTTCTCAAGCTTATTCGGAAAGGAAACTGTTTTACATTATGGTTATTTGAAAACAGAATCGTAGTTAAATAGTTCTTAGTTGAGGAAGACCACAATTTAGCCCGTAAATTGTGGTCTTCTTATGTATAATAGCTTCATGTAAGTAAGTCCTGATAATTTAATATTTACGTAAATTTGTCCCCGTACACTATCAGTACAAGACTTCAAAATGGATACAGATATAATACTTTCGCAACTCATAGAACACTTTAAGGAAATTGTCTCTTTAGAAGAGAAAGATATTCACTGTATCCTGTCCAAATTAGAAATCACACAGCTTAAAAAGAAAGATTATCTGCTTCGTGAAGGGCAGGTATCCAGACATATGCGTTTCATTGCGCAGGGAAGTCTGTATGCGTATCACATTGACGAAAAAGGAAAAGAGAATACCACCCAGCTAGGCATTGAAAACTGGTGGGTAAATGATCTTTACAGCTATCTGAGTGAGCTGCCTTCAAGAATGTTTATTCAGGCCAATGAAGATACGATCATCATCCAGATCAGTAAAAGTAATCTGGAATTACTGTACAAAGAAGTTCCGGCTATCTCAGAATTCTGGCGCCTGAAAATGCAGTCTGCCTATGTTACTTTACAGGAAAGAACGTTTGAACACTCCCGCGTTGATGCCTACACCAAATACAGAACATTTGTTACTACCTATCGTAATATCGAGCAGCGTTTCCCTCAATACATGATCGCTTCCTACCTTGGAATAACGGTAGAATATCTGAGTTATCTGAGAAAAAAACACCTGTCTGACGTTTCTTAAGATTTCTTAAGTTTATTCCCCTCCAGCCCGAATAATTTTGCTCTCAGAAATTTAATGAGTGAAATATGAAGGCAAAAATTATCGCTATAACAGCTCTGGTATCAGCTTCCCTGAATCTGAATGCACAGAAACTTTCCTATACCCCTGATCTTGTTTTAGGACATCGCTCCTATACTTATATGCACAATATCAATTATCAGCTGAATGAACGGTTGAAATTGAACAATCTTACCCTATTTGATACGGAATATACCAAAGACAAGGAAAATATATTCTTCATCAGAAATACCCTCTCGTATAATCTTACCAAAAGATTGAGTGCCAATGCTGCATTTGGAATGAAAAACCCGGGAGCATTTTTCAGTGCTTACCTGCAGTATAAGATTATCCAACCCTCCTATTCTCTCTCCTATTCTATAGGAACTACGTATCAGAAAGGATTTTCCCTGGAACAATCTATATCATTTGAGTACACCCCTTATCTGACAGAAAATTTCAAAGGATATTTCAGTGTACTCGCTATTGGGAATATTGATGACAGCGGATATCCCAGAGGGTTGCAGTTTATCAGACTGGGCGTAAAACAGGATAAAATGATGTACGGACTGGCTTCCAATTTCGACCAGTTTAATAATGCCAAAAAGACCCTGGAAAATATCGGGGCATTTGTAAAATATAACTTTTAAATAATTATAAGATATGAAAAAGAACATTGATTTAGGACTACTTATCACCAGAATAGCAATCGCATTTCCTATGTCGGTTTATGGAATCAGTAAACTGATCCACGGAGTTGGGTTTATTGAAGATATGATGACCATGCATGGCTTACCATCATTCTTTGCCTATGGTGTGTTTGCCGGAGAAA
Source organism: Chryseobacterium sp. KCF3-3 (assembly GCF_045865955.1). NCBI lineage: Bacteria > Pseudomonadati > Bacteroidota > Flavobacteriia > Flavobacteriales > Weeksellaceae > Chryseobacterium > Chryseobacterium sp. KCF3-3. Next base: position 4,156,172 of record NZ_AP035792.1, on the reverse strand, counting down.
TTATAGCTCCTGTACTGCTAATCATAGGATTCAGGGCTCGTCTTGCAGGGTTGATCTTTGCGGGCAATTGCTTCACGGCTACCATTCTGGCACAAACAGCCAATATTTTCAAACTTAATGAATTCGGAGGCTGGGCTTTGGAACTTCTTGTAATCTATATGCTTGTAAGTTTAAGCTTTTTCTTTACCGGAGCAGGAAAATATGCAGTTTCTACCCAAAATAAATGGGATTAAAATACTCAGAAATTTTCTATTCACTATTGATAAATCAGAGTCTCAGGATTCTGGTTTATTTTTTTATTTTTACATTCAACTGAATTATTCTGATATTATTTTTTTGAGAATGTCCTCGTTATAAAAAATCGGTCGTCATGTATATGAATCAAAAAATTAAAAACAATGAAAGAATTCTTATTAGTCTTTCGTGCAGACTACAAGTCTATGCCCAAGACATCACCGGAACAGATGCAGGCTAATACACAAAAATGGATGAACTGGATAGCGGGAATCGCTGCTCAGAATAAACTGGCTGACAAGGGAAACCGTTTAGAAAGCACCGGACAAGTACTACAATCAGATGGAGTAATTTCCGATGGTCCGTATGCTGAGATTAAAGAATCCATCATGGGCTATACCATTATCAATGCAGAATCTCTTGAAAAAGCCACAGCTTTGTGTAAAGAATGCCCTATTCTGCTATTGGGTGGAAGTGTAGAAGTGAGAGAGATTAGTAAACTGTAATATTAACATCAGAATTTGATACAGCTTTTTCATAAGCCATGGCCAATCCCAATGAAATAACCCCGCATTTATTCAGAACTGAGTACAGCAAAATAGTTGCAGTGCTTTGCAAGACCTTTGATATAAAACATATCGAAATTGCAGAAGATATTGCCAGCGACACCTTTCTGAAAGCTTCTGAGCATTGGCCAATCAATGGGCTTCCAGACAATCCCGCAGCTTGGCTTTACACCGTAGCAAAGAATAAAACGAAAGATTATTTCAAACATCTTTCCGTGATTGAAAAAAACAAACAGGAAGATGTAAAAACAACTGAAAAGGAGTTTCCGGCAATAGACTTTGATACCAAAAATATCTCTGACAGTCAGTTGGAAATGATTTTTTCGATCTGTAATCCAATCAATTCCCAGGAAACCCAAATATCTCTGGCATTGCAGATCCTCTGTGGTTTCAGCATAGAAGAAATTGCCAATGCTTTTCTCTCCAAAACAGAAACCATAAAAAAACGATTACAACGGGGACGGCAAGCTCTCAGAACACATCATTTTACAATAGATTCTTTAAGCGAAAATGATATTCATCAACGCTTGGAAACCGTACTGACTACTTTATATTTGCTGTTCAATGAAGGGTATTTTTCCAGAACCAATAATCTTTTAATCCGGAAAGACCTTTGTCTGGAGGCAATAAGACTTGCCCTGATTCTTACTGACAACCCACTTACCAACATTCCTAAAGCCAATGCTTTGCTCGCTTTGATGTGCTTTCAGAGTTCAAGACTGGAAGCCAGAATCAATGGTGAAGGAGAAGCTATTCTTTTTGATGAACAGGACGAAGCTTTATGGGATCAGGCTTTGATTGAAAAAGGTAACTATTATCTGATAGAAGCCTGCCAAACTCACAGCAATGAAGTTTCAAAATACCATCTTGAAGCAGGAATTGCTTATTGGCATACTACAACTGCCAGCCCAGATAAATGGCAACATATTTTAACCCTGTACAATCAGCTTATCATTATTGAATATTCTCCTGTTACTGCTTTAAACAGAACTTTTGCTTTTTCCAAAGTCTATGGAAATGAGAAAGCACTTGTTGAAGCAGAAAAACTCAACCTCATCAGCAACGGGTATTATCATGGTTTACTCGGATATTTATATTCCGGACTTCATATTGATAAGGCTATTCATCATTATGAAGAAGCCATTCGTCTGACAAAATCAAAACAGGAAAAGCAGACTTTGCAGAAACATATTCACCTTTTACAACAACCAAAGTAGAACGTAAATAAAAAGCCTTCCTATCAATAACCGGGAGGCTTTTTTAATTATTGATTATCTGCCGTATTGAGAAAAAAATCTTCTTTTCCCATAAGGTATGTATTAATCAATGCATGCCTGTTGATCTCGATACGATCGCCGTTGGTAATTTTATATTTCTTCTGCAGCGGTTTTTGATTAAAATAAACTGCCTCTGAATCAAGCAGGAAGTTCAGTTTAGATGATGAAAGGCCTAAACAGGTTCTGAGTACTGTTGAAACTCTCATATTAAAATTAAAAAGAGACTGTATTTGAAAAGAAACTATCTCGCTCTCCATATGGATCAGATTTTCTACCGGAAGATTGGGATACAGAATTTCATATTCTACACTTTCCCAATCGGCCTCTACATTATTTTTTCTTATTATTTCCTGTGAAAAGGCATATTGCCAGGCCAATTCCGTATTGTTTTCTGAAAATTTGTTGAATATTTCTCTACTGATAGATTCTGTTCTGATTCTTGAAAACACCGTCATATTATAGGTGTTGTTACATTTTACACATCGGTAAATCAGCCATATATCAATATTCTTTTTCTGCGCATTCAGTCTGAATTTATCGCTGCATTGAAATCTGTCGCTGCTACATTGATTGCATTTCTTTTTGAGTAAGGGAGTATTTTTCGCTTTTACCTCCCAGATATGTTGGGTATTCATTACTTATAATCGTGCTTAATATTCTTTGTTGGATTTTTTCCATAATATTCACGCATTACAAGGGTTACCTATATCCGGATTATAGCTCAAAGATTATTTCTTAAGCCATGTCTTGCTGTATATTTCAGTTTTGATCAATACTCAAAACGAAAACAGCAGATAAAGTCACCTTTAGCAGGTAATACGATAAATAATATGATGAAATAAAAACCTGTTCGGGTAGAATTACCCAAACGAAAGAACGATCAGCCTGTGGTTACTGAGACTGATACTAAGCGAAAATAAGTTTAAGAGTGGTTCTCAAAACGAGTTATTTACTTGGTTATGATAAAAGTAGTCAATTTTATTGAAGAACAGAGCATTTTCACAGGTAAATTCAAAAAAACAAAATTTACAGCTTTTAAAATGGACCGTACAACAAAGAAAAATTGAGCTATACAACAAACCTATCCTTTCCGTTTCTGCCGAACTTTGTGGTATTAAAATCATCAAAATGAGACAGATTAATAAAATTTACATCAACGGCGAATTTGTTACGCCAAAAGGAACAGAAACTTTTGATCTTATCAATCCGGTTACCAATCAAAAAACAGGAGAAGTAATTCTGGGAAATGAAGAAGACACCCGAATGGCTATTGCAGCAGCGAAAAAAGCTTTTAAAACATTTTCAAAAACAACAAAAGCAGAACGAATCAATCTACTTAAGAAACTACACGCAGCCGTAAGCAAAAGAGAAGAGGAACTGGTTTCTGCTATGGTGAATGAATATGGTGGAACATTACAATTCTGCAGAATGAGTGTTCAAAATGCAATCTCTGCCTTTACAGCCACCATCAACACTTTAGAATCTTATGATTTTGAAAGAACAGTAGGACATTCTAAAGTACGTTTTGAATCTTTAGGTGTAGTAGGAATTATCACTCCTTGGAATGCCAGCAACAGCTTCATCTGTAATAAACTGGCTACTGCCATTGCTGCCGGATGTACAGCCGTCATCAAACCAAGTGAAATGAGTGCAGCACAAACCCAACTGCTTACTGAATGTTTTCATGAAGCAGGGTTACCTGAAGGAGTATTCAATATTGTCAACGGGTTAGGAAATGTAGTAGGAAATGAAATTACACAGCATCCTGATATTGCTAAAATATCTTTCACCGGATCTACATTAACAGGAAAAGCAATTGCTAAAGGAGCTGTAGATACGATGAAAAGAGTAACCTTAGAACTTGGAGGAAAGTCTCCTAATATCATTCTGGAAGATGCTGATCTTGAAAAAGCAATTCCTATGGCTGTTTTCGGGGCCTATATGAACAACGGACAGGCATGCATTGCTCCCACCCGACTTCTTGTTCCCCAAAACAGACTGGAAGAAGTGAATGAACTGGCTAAAAAAGCTGCAGAACAGGTAAAAGTAGGAAATCCTAATGAAGAAGATACACTTGTAGGTCCAATGGTAAGTGCCAAACAATTTGAAAGAGTACAAAGTTATATCCGTCTGGGACAGGAAGAAGGAGCTGTTCTGCTTGCAGGTGGTGAAGGTAAACCACAAGGTCTTGAAAATGGTAATTTTGTAAAAGCGACCATCTTTACCAATGTTCGTAATGATATGCGTATTGCTCAGGAGGAAATTTTCGGGCCTGTACTGTCTATTATTCCTTATGCTAATGAAGAAGAAGCCATTGCCATTGCCAATGACACCACATATGGTCTGGCCGCTTATATCAGTTCTGCTAATCAGGAACATGCAGAACGTGTAGCTGCACATATTGATGCCGGAAGAATCTGCATTAATGGGTTTGCCCATGATCCTTATGCGCCTTTCGGTGGTTTCAAACAAAGTGGTATCGGGCGTGAGTTTGGTGTATTCGGATTGGAAGCTTATCTGGAACCCAAAGCAATTCTGGTTTAATCTGATATTCTTCACAGCAAAATATTCTTATGATTGTTTTGCTGTGAAGATTCTATCATCCTAAAAAGTTTTGTAAGTTTGAATAAGAATCTATCAAGAAATACCCATCTGAGCCATGAGCGAAAATAACATTCCCTTTCCCATCAATTACTCCTGCCATTTCTCAGAATTCAGGGAAGGAGAACAATTTGCACGGATTCACAGTCTGGGTCTTGTTCTTTCAGGGGAAATGGAACTGAATGACGGAATCACAAAAACAATTTTTAAAGAAGGAGAACTCTATTCTGCAAGGAAAAACAGTTTATTGAAGTTCGCAAAATATCCTCCTAAAAATGGAGAAATCAGAACGATATCCATCTATTTTGATGATGCCATGCTTCATGATTTCAGCCGTGAGTATGGATATCAGGCAGAAAAGAAAGACAATGTTCCTGCCTATATAAAACCGGAGCAAAAGGCATTGCATTCATTTATGTACTCATTATTGCCTTATGAAGATCTTCCTGCTTCTGAGGAAATTCTTCGACTCAAACAAAAAGAAGCTCTCCTCTTGCTGTTGAATTATGATCCGGGGCTTAAGGATATTTTATTTGATTTTTCCGAGCCGTATAAAATAGATATTGAAAGTTTTATGAATAAAAACTTTCATTTCAATGTTAATATAGAGCGTTTTGCTTACTTAACGGGGAGAAGTCTGTCTGCATTCAAAAGAGATTTTCAAAAAATATTCGGAGTTCCGCCAAGACAGTGGCTGCAACTTCGCAGATTAAAGGAAGCGCATTTTCTGCTTACTCAAAAAGGGAGATCCGTTTCTGATATTTATCTGGATCTTGGATTTGAAAATCTATCCCATTTCTCTTTTGCCTTTAAAAAACAGTTCGGCTATCCGCCAAGTGCATTACAGGCAAAATAACTTAGATTTCCTCTAAAAAGAAATACCTAAAAGCAAGAATCACCAGAATAACGACTGCTATTGTAATGATTTTCACTTTCATATCGCTCTTAAGATTTTCCGGAGCGTAACGCAGTGTTTTTTCATCAAGATAAAAGTCTTTGTATACTTCAGGATTGATTTTCAGATCCGGGCGAAACACATGCACACCTTTCAGAAAATGCCCGATAAGATCATATCGGTTTTTAAGTGGAATCACATCCAGATTGATCAGTTTCTTTTGAGGGTTTCTGTTTTCATCTTTTTCATGAACATACAGATTCTTTCTGAAATCGCTGTACTTTCCGGAAGCACGGGATTCTGAAAATATATCTTTTGTATAAGGATTATCACTCTTTACCAAATCATAATATTTGATTGCTGACAGTACTTCATCATTCCTGTTGAGGAACAGAATTCCCTGATGATTGATAAGCAGACCACTGATTTTTTCATCCTGATTCCTCATCATTTCATACACCAGCCAACCCGCCAGTGAACCTGCAATAAGAAACAGTAATAAAAAGATCATATCAGAAGCGGTGTCTGTAGAAGGATCGGATAAAGCATCAATAAAAAATCTCAGTAAAACAACAGCAATGGCAGCAAAAAGAATGACAATACTCCACCTTACTCCGGCAATGTATTGAGGATTATAGGTTTCCGATCTCATTTCAGGAAATGCTTCTTTCATGGTTTTAATGTATAGTATATTAGTTTGATCAGCTTTTAACATCTATTTAAAAGATCATATGTCAAAATTTGCCGAGCTGCAAAAATAGAATATAAAAATGAATAGAATATTATAGGATATCCATTATTTTAACCACTAAAAATAACAGATCGCGTCATGATTTTCATGACACGATCTGAATTATAGAATCTAATTATTTTAAATTTTTCTAAACAGCATATTCTACTGAAGCTTCTTTAGCAGCAGCAACCATTGCGATTAAAGCTTTTTCAGTTTCTTCCCAATGTCTGGTCTTCAGTCCACAGTCAGGGTTTACCCAAAGCTGATGGGCAGGAATGACATTCTGAGCCTTTCTCAACAATTCAATCATTTCTTCTTTTGACGGAACTCTCGGTGAGTGAATATCGTATACTCCAGGACCAATTTCATTCGGATATTTGAAATCTGCAAAAGCATTCAGCAGTTCCATCTGAGAACGTGAACATTCTATGGTAATCACGTCAGCATCCATATCCGCAATGTTTTCAATAATATCATTGAACTCAGAATAACACATATGCGTATGAATTTGAGTGGCATCTTCTACTCCACTTGCTGAAATTCTGAACGCTTCCACAGCCCATTTCAGATAATTCTGCCAGTCTGTTTTTCTTAATGGAAGTCCTTCTCTGATCGCAGGTTCATCAATCTGAATAATTCTGATTCCTGCTTTTTCCAGATCCACCACTTCATCACGAATCGCCAAAGCAATCTGCTTACATGTTTCTGAACGAGGCTGATCATCACGGACAAAAGACCACTGTAAAATCGTAACAGGACCTGTCAACATTCCTTTTACCCATTTTTCAGTCTGGGATTGTGCATATTCAGACCAATACACAGTCATCGGAGTCGGGCGGGAAACATCTCCAAAAATTACAGGCGGTTTCACACAACGGCTTCCGTAGCTTTGTACCCAACCGTTTTTAGTGAATACAAATCCTTCCAGCTGTTCTCCGAAGTATTCTACCATGTCATTGCGCTCAAATTCTCCGTGAACCAATACATCAATTCCGATGTCTTCCTGCCAGCGGATTGTTCTCTGCGTTTCTTCTTTCAACAAGGTGTCATATTGTTCTGCGGTAAGCTCTCCTTTTTTGAATTTGGCTCTCCAGCTTCTTACTTCTGTGGTTTGCGGGAATGACCCGATGGTGGTGGTTGGAAATAAAGGAAGCTGCAATACTTCCTGCTGTTCTTCTTTACGGATTTTAAAGGTATTTATTCTCTGAGCATCTTTTTCAGTAACGGCATTCGCTCTTTGTTTTACCTGATCATTATGGATAAGAGAAGAAGTTCTTCTGCTTTCAATTGCTTTTTTATTTTCTTCGAATGCTTCAAGAATCTGTTCATTTTCCGTTCCGGATGCCAATTCTTTAAGGGTTACTACTTCTGTCACTTTTTGTTTAGCAAAAGCCAGCCAGTTTTTAATTTCAGGATTAAGATTGGTTTCAAAATCAAGGTCACAAGGTGAATGAAGCAATGAACATGATGGTGCAATGAAAATTCTTTCAGAGCCTAATTTTTCAACAGCTTTTCTGATGAATGACAATGATTTCTCATAATCATTTTTCCAGATATTTCTACCGTCGATTACTCCTAATGAAAGGCTTAAACTTTCAGGAATAACATTCAGAACCTCATCAAGTTGTTCAGGATTTCTCACCAGATCAACATGCAATGTATTCACCGGAAGGGAAACAGCAAGTGATGTGTTATCTTTTAATCCGTCAAAATACGTAGCTACAATAAATTTCAGTTTTGGGAAACGTTTTCTGATTTCGGCATACACAGAAAGATACGTTTCTTTGGCTTTTTCTGTTAAATCCAAGGCCAGAAAAGGTTCATCAAACTGAATCCATTCTGCTCCCTGATCCTGAAGTTTAGTTAAAATCTCTGTATAAACAGTAAGAAGATTTCCAGCCAGATCCAATTTATCGAAGTCTTCTTCTTTTTCTTTTCCTAATAACAGATAAGAAACCAGTCCGATAATCACCGGTTTTGCATTGATTCCAGCTTGTTTTGCTCCTGCAAATTCATTGAAAATTTTATCTGAGCTCAGTTTAAACTGTTGATTTTTATAAAATTCCGGAACGATATAGTGATAGTTGGTATCGAACCATTTTGTCATTTCCATTGCGGTAATGTCCAATCCGTCTTTCTGATATCCTCTTGCCATCGCAAAATAAAGATCCAACTCAGTATTGTTCTTTTTAAGCACCACTTCATGATAACGTGTTGGAATTGCTCCTACTACAAGGCTCATATCCAAAACCTGGTCATAGTATGAAAAATCATTACACGGGATAAGGTCTATTCCTGCTTCTTTCTGAATATTCCAGTTTTGGTTGCAGATCGTCCTTCCGGTATTCAGAAGTTCTTCCAAAAGGATTTTACCTGACCAATACTGCTCGCAGGCTTTTTTAAGTTCTCTTTTGCTACCAATACGCGGATAGCCAAGGATGTGAGTTTGCATTTTTTTAAACTTTTTAATTAAACTTATTGGGAAAGTTCTTTAAAAGGCTTCGTGATGTTTTAGCAGAAGAAGATTCAGGAAAGTCATGATATAGCAGACAGCGTAATTTCCTTTACAAAAGAAAATACTCAAATCCGATATATCATCTGTATGACCCCAAAGCTTCAGACCGCGAAAGCATTGTCAATTCAGTAAAGGCAGGTCTCCTGACTTGTAACAGTTTCCGTCATCCTTCCCGCTTTTGGCAGTGGATCTACAAGGACAGAAACCTTTGGTGTGTTACTTACAGTTGCGCGACAGCTCGTGATTTGCACACGATTCCCTATTAATCTACCTTAAGTAAAACCTTTCCTGTTTGATGAAGTATCTGTAAAGAACTGTACTTTTACCTTTGACTATGGCCATCAGTAAAAGTTTTTAATTTTGTGTAAAATTAACAATACAGAACAAAACCACAACAAACATCAAACAATTAAGCAAATTAAACTTTATAAAATATAAATAGAAGAATATAATTCTGTACATTTGACTGTTTTAATCATTTAAAAGAATAATATTCTGTGGAACAACTCGATGACAAGGATGTACAGCTGCTCAGGCTGCTCCAGAAAAATGCTAAACTGACCGTTAAGGAACTTGCAAAAGAAATCAACCTATCCACCTCACCTGTTTTTGAAAGGGTAAAAAGACTGGAACAGGATGGTTTTGTTAAAAGATATGCAGCTGTTCTTGATGCTGAAAAACTGAATCGTGGGTTTACGGTTTTCTGCCAGATCAAACTCAAAATTCACGACAGATCTGTAGGTTATGATTTTGTAAAAGAGATTCTGGAAATTGAAGAAGTTGCCGAATGCTACAATATTTCCGGAGATTTTGATTTCCTTCTGAAAGTTCAGGTAAGGGATATGAAGCATTATCAGGATTTTGTATTCAATAAGCTTGGATCTGTAGATTCCATAGGAAGTACGCACAGTACTTTTGTGATGGCTGAGGTAAAAAATAACCATGGGCTGACTATTTAACGGTATAAAACCGGAGAACCCATTTATTCTTCAATCCATTTTCTGAACGTGGAAGTATTGCTCTGGCTTGTGATAAGATGATCTTTCTGCCCTTTTATCTGAACAGAAAGTGTATTTTTATTGTATCGCTCTATTCTTTCAATATGATTTTTCTGAACAAGCTCACTCCGGTTGATCCTGAAAAAATCTGAAGGATTCAACTGCATTTCAATTTCTTTTAAAGTAGATTCATTCAACAGATGTTTTTTTCCTGCTGTATCAAAAGCAAAAACAACTCCTTCTTCTGCTCCAAAGAAAGAGATCTCTTCCGTGTTGATAAAATAAAACCCCTGGTGTGAACTGACGGTGAATCTTTTCTTATAATTTTTCTGCGTGTGGTTACTGCTCAGCATTTCCTGAAGTTTTGTCAAAACATCTTGCGGTTCTGAATGAGTTTTTCCTAATAAAAGAAATTTATCCCATGCTTTTTGGAAACGGTTCTGTGAAAAAGGCTTTAGCAGATATTCAATTCCGTTGCTTTCAAAGGCATTCATCCAGAACTGATCATACGCTGTGGTGAAAATAACAGGACATGAAATATGCACCTGGTCATAGATTTCAAAGGCATTTCCATCCAATAATTCAATATCGGAAAAGATCAGATCAACAGATGAGTTTTTTAAGAAAACAATTGCCTGTTCTACGGTATCAATTTCCGCAACAATTTCAACAGGAGTTTCCAGTTCGCTGATGAAACGTTTTAATTTGTTTCTTGCAGGAATTTCGTCTTCGATGATTACTACTTTTATCATATTTTATGCTGGAATTATGGGAATGGTAACTGAAAATACAGTTTCTGTTTTTAAAATATCTACCTGCTGATCAGTTGATAAAACGTATTGCTCTTTGAGATTATTCAGTGCTCTTCCTGAAGTTTTTTTACGGTTCCGTTTAGGGATTACATTATTCGAAACGGTTATTGTCTCGTCTATTTTTATTGTGATCCGGATAGGTTTAGAAACAGTTCCAAGGTTATGCTGAACAGCATTCTCAAGTAACAATTGTAATGAAAGAGGGATGATATAACCTGATGATTTAACAGAATTGATTGTTAATGAATAAGCATTTCCGTATTTGTATTGTATCAGGTTAAAATATTTCTGTGCAAAAACCAGTTCTTCTTCCATGGACACTATTTTTTTATCGGAAACATCTAAAACATAGCGGTATATTTCTGCAAATTCATTCAGAAAATCTGAAGCCTTGTGTTTGTCTTCTTCTATTAACTGATCCAGAATATTGAGATTATTGAATAAAAAATGAGGATTAAGCTGGGTTTTCAGTTGATTAATTTTACTTTCAGACAGGGCATGATCATATAGAGCCAGTTGTTTCTGATATTCTGTATTTTTTTTGTAGTAACGGTACGCCAGAAAAAAACTTCCATAGATAAAGCCTCCTATCAAATCTGAAAAAGTAGAAAGAATAACAACTTCCTGATTAAAATTTTTCTCAACTTTTCCAAAAATAAGGGCAATCGCAAAGCCTATTATTTTCATCACCAAAAGATAGGTTAGCAATGAAAAACTGAATATTTTTACGACTTCAGCTATACTGAACGTTGATGATTTCTGCCAGTTTTTAATAAAAAAATCAATGACAAAAAACAGAATACAGGAACTGATGAGTGTAACAACAGCCGCTTCCGGAGTGAAAATATACCAATCCAGTGTTCTTCTTATGCCAATACGGGTATGAATAGACTGTACATAGGCAAACAAAAGGATAAACAGCAGGAAGTATCTGTTTTGATTAATCTTTTTTAAAAGGGTTTTCATCGGTTTTATGAAGGATCACTTTTTTACAAAAATAGCCCTATATTTTTACAGGGCTGTTTTTTTACAGTATTATTTTTTCTTTTCAGGAAATGATGCGGTAACGTTTCCGTTATCATCTAAAAAATCAAGTTTGGCTTCATTATTTTTATCTACACAGAATCTGGCTCTTGGTTTTCCTTTGCTGTCAAATAAAAACAGTCCGTTATGTTCATCTTTGGTTTTCCCAAGCATCATTCTTGGTGCTCCTCCAATAAGCCCCTGCTGTTCATATTCTTTGTATTTTTTCTGTGCAGCTTCAGGATCTTTCATCTGATCCAGCTCCGCAAAGATTTCTCCTGTTTTGATTTGTGATTCTTTTGAGGGACGGTCATTGAAATAAAGCCCGCTGGACACTACTCTTTTGTCACCTTTCTTATAATCCTGGGTCAAAAGCTGCATGACCTGATCACCATCATACTGGTCGTAAGTTAGAGATAACCCTGAACTGTGGCCATTCTGATTTTTCTGTCCGTCATAGATAAAACCTCCGCATTCGATTCCTTCTTCATTGAAAAAGAGCATACCGGACCGTTTTTTCCTTGTTTTATTAGTCGGCCTTCCGTTTATTTTATCTTCTCCGGTAGGAAATTTTCCCACATTAGTAATAACCATCTTTACCGTACCATCTTTTTCTACGATATTGATTCTTTCCACATCTATTTCAGTAAACTTCTGATTTCCGGATGTCTTAAAGGCTGAAGCAGTTAAAAATACAATTCCAATGACTACTGTAAAGGCAAATGTTCTTAAAAAAATGAGTTCTCTGTTCATACTGTTATCTTGTTAATCGTTTTTGTTTTGACAGGTCAAAGCTATGATAACCCTGTCTGCCATTCAATCAGAAAACAATGAACTAAGGAAATAAAGAAATGAATGAAGGACTTTCATCATTGAGTATTTTTATATCCTTCTTCTTTCATACCTGATCCGGTAAATAAAAACACCCATCAAAAAATGACAGGTGTGATATAATGGTAATTTTTAGCAACTAATTGGCTGCCAGATCAATAAGCGCTGTTGTTAAGCCTAATGATTTCAAAAGGTTTTTACTGTCAAAAAACAATGTTGCATAATGTTTTCCTTTTTTAAAAACCAGTTTTGATCCCCCTGGAAATTCACTGCCAGCTCCTAATTTTTGTGTTTTAGCATTGTATTTAGTGAACTTGGTTTTACTATCCTGTAATGTACTTTTATTCAGCACAAGGCCAAAAGGAAGCCCTTCCACCACTAAAGATTTATTGTCTGAAGTTGCAAAAAACATCTCATTGACAGCATTATCTTTTCCCAAACTGCAATAAAGCTCCAGCCCTGTTTTCATTGGCCATTTTGCATATTTTTCTTCATTGGCATCTTCATAAAAAACAGTTTTTACATTCAGTGCTTTTGATATTTTATCGGGTGTCTGTGGGAAGATAAATTCTGAATTTTTATCCAATAAAGAATTCAAAGCGGCTGTTTTTTGTGAAAATACAGTCACACTTAATGCCAGAAAAAAGAGAGTTACAATGAAATTGAATGGTTTCGTCTGCATGAGAATGTTTTAAAATTTTAATAATTTGATGATTAAAGATATTAAAATTACACAATTTGTGTGATATAATTCTATGGTGAAACCTTATCTGTAAAATTCCCGATTTTACTTCTTTTGCTGCAAATTGAACACCGTCCCAGCAGGATCAGTAATCCAGTGCATGTTGTCAGGAAGTTCTTCAATCTCGTCACAGGTTTCCACACCATTTAACTGTAAGTATTCTGTTGCCGTTTCTACGTCAGGGACGGTGAGTTGTAACCAGGTTTCGGAATGGGTATAATTGTCGACACAATCCAGCCAAATAATATTATTCCCGAATTTTACTTCGTGAGTTCTGGAAACAGTAGGGTTATTAATTGGCCTTTCCTCCACTTCTAATTTTAAAATTTCTCTGTAAAAGGCAACTGTTTTTTCATATTTATTTTTGGGAATTTTTATAGCGATATTAATTCCTGCTTCAAATTTTGGATTCATACTCAAACTATTTTAAAAAATTATTCAGATAGTTCAGAATCATTGCTGTCTGCATCATGAGACTCACGTGAGTTTGTCCCGGAGCAATAGCCAATTGAGATTTCGGCATAGCTCCCATGTCTGCAAAAACATCACCACCTAATAGTTTATAGGTTTTTGAGAGTTCTGTTTTATCCAGTCCATCATTATCACCAGCTATGATTAAAACCGGTACGGGAATTTTAGAAATATTACTATCACCAAGATCAAAAGGTTGTCCGGCAGAAGCCATCATCTGCTCCAGAAATGGCGTCCATTTTGTTTTATCTGGCGCAACAGCATTATAGGCAGTATGCATAGGACTGTTTGTAAAGAGGTCGGGTTTCATTCCTTCCAATGCTTTATTTACTTCGGGCAGCCAGCCGTTAGTTTTATATGTTGACGAAATAATAACCAGTTTGTTCAGCCTTTCCGGACTTTGTATCGCTAATTGATAAGCCACTTCCCCTCCAAAACTATATCCTGCAACGTCTGCTTTATCAATTTTCAGATAGTCCATTACCTTTGTAACATCACTGGCTAAAGTTGCATGGGATAACTTCCGTTCTGAAAACGGGGTATGTCCGTGTCCCTGTAATTCAATCGCTATTACTTTTCTGTTTTTAGACAATTCCGGGATCAGCTCGCCCCAATTCAGATCAATGGTCATAAAGGCACCATGTAGCAGCACAATAGGCTTTCCTTTACCATAAACTTCATAATACACTTTGATTCCGTTGGCAGGCGCATAGCCGCTTTCAGAAGGTTTTATTTTTTGTCCATATATCTTAGATACTGTAAGAAAAACAGTTAGGACCAATAATGCAGAGAATTTGAATAAATTTTTCATAATATTATCAGATTTGGTGGATTAAACTTTTAATCAAAATTACCAAGTCATCCTGAAACCAGACTTGTCACAAGGCAAGATTTTATTGAAATAAGATGAATTTAAAAACAACTGAATCTCAAAACCTTCTCCACAAAATATTTTTACGCAATTTCACAAAACAAATACAAAACATCATACAATTAATCAATTAAAAATAAATATTTTTATAATAATTCTACAATAGTTGATAAAATTTGATTAATTTCGAATAGAACTAAACTTCAAAATTATTATGAAAAATTTAAAGAAAATCGAAAGACAAGAATTGAAAACAATTAAAGGTGGAATTGACTGCAGAGGTGGTCAGCTATGTTTAATCGGTGGTAAGTGGCAATGTATGCCTTACGACGGATGTGGTGGTGGAAACCAGCCTTAATCTTACGTTTAATACAATTACTTGACTATGAAAAATTCTAAAAAAATTTCAAGAGACCAATTAAAGAGTATTAATGGCGGAGCGGTAAGCTGTTCTGAAGCATGCTGCCCACCTCCGGGAATCAAAAGATGCCCATGGGTGATCTGTATAGCACCATGTGAGATTCTAAGCTAAAGAAAACTCTATTCTCAAAAATAAACCCTGTGATTTTGAATTGCAGGGCTTTTTATTTTTAAGATAGTACATTCTTATTTATACTGATGTAAGTCTGAATATACTCTAAAAATAAAAAAACCTTAAATCAATTGATTTAAGGTTTTCTTTGCGGAGAGTGAGGGATTCGAACCCCCGGACCTGTTACAGTCAACAGTTTTCAAGACTGCCGCAATCGACCACTCTGCCAACTCTCCTTTAACTCCGGTAGTACCGTTGTTTTCAGTGGTGCAAATATAGAAAGTTTTTTATTACTGACAAAATATTTTTTCAATAAAATTCGAATTTTCTAGAGTTTTAAAGGGATAGCGGTGTTCTCAATCAAAGAAAACACAGGTATTATGATCTCAACATCAGACATTTGAATTCAGAAATAAAAACATTTCTATCTGGATAATTTTTTTAAAAATATTTTTTATCCATAGTAATATTCGGTAGTGACATCTCCGCTAAACGCCGGGTACGCCTCCTGTTTTTCCATATGCAATTCGAATAACCGGTCTCCGTTTTTACTTCCTCCCCGAATTTTTAAAGAATACCACCCATTTTCTAAAGATAAAGTAATACTGTTTTCTTCATTTATTGTGGTAATATCTTTTAAATAGCCAATTCCTACAATTTTCACTTCATTATTGGCCGTCTGGAATACCCAGCCTCTGGACTCTACCTCTACTTCATCATCATTCAGAATTTTTTCTTCATTTACAGAAACCCGGAATGCATAATAGTCTTCCTCTACCCCTATGATTGGAATAGCAATTCCTGATTTTGTTATTTCATCCCCATGTTCGTTTTCTACAAAATATTTTAAAATATTATTACCTGTAAGATGATTTTCTTCCAGATATTTTGCTAAAAGCTGTGGACTAAACACCACAAAACCTTTAAGTTCTGAGAATATTTTTTTCATATATGGATTGGATTTGGATTAAATTTATCTGTTATTTCAGTATGATATTTTCTGTATTTTCTTTCTAATTATGTTGATATAATGTATTATTGGGAATAAAAAATCAGACTATTTTATGCTCTAATTTTTTGGTTAATTCATCTTTGGGAAGAGATTCTACTTCGAAAATAAATGGCAGGAAATTCAAAATCAATGGATGACTGATTCCCTCATTTGATAATCCCTTTCTTTTTCTAGCCATTAAAATGCTTATCATCTCCAGTGGAAATATTTTCCAGCAATCATGGTTAAAAGTATCTAAGTAGGATTCTCCTTTGTTATTGATATGAAATACAGCCATTTTTTCTAATACTTCATTAACAATATTGGGATCTTCACTTAAATAGTTATTAATGATAAACTCATAGGATATATCCGTTGAGACCTTAAGCATTTCTTTAAAAGAATTATGATAATCATTAGAAATTAATGACTGTAACAATTGAAATACATCAGCATAACCATAATACTTATCGTACTTCCTTTTTTCAGGAGCTATCTTTTCGCTTTCATTTTTCAGAGATTCATTATATTCAGCATATAGATAATCTAATGTCCCTTCTAGTGCCTGCGGGTAGAAAGAATATGCCAGGAAAGAAGCAAATACCGTATCCTGAAAAAACTCTCCTTTTAACTCTTGATTTTCCTTATATCCCTTTATAAAAGCCATGTTAAGCCAATAATAAGCATCAAGTAATTTTTTAAAATTTTCACTATCAGAATGTTTACTAAACTGAACGATATTAGTTTCTGATCTTACATAAAATATTTTTTGAAGAATGCCTGAGATATGGTATTTATTCTCAAACTGCATTCCAAATTCAGTAAAGGCTTCAACGAATTCTTCTTTGTCATTTTCAATAAAATCATTGATGCAGTTATAAAAGAACTCAAAATTATTGTTGTTTATTCTGCTGTTAAGATTTGATTCTATTTTTTTAATCTGAGTATCTAAATATTTTTTGTAATTCATATATCTATCTATAAATTTTAATCTGATTATTGGTATAATTTTCCTATTTCATCCCAATTGGATAACATTGTTTTCTCAACAAACCATTTTCCTTTTTCTCCTCTTCCCACATAGACATCAACTAAAAATTTATCCCCTATATTGGTTCGGATCCTTTCCGCCATTTGTGGTGATATGCCATATGTTCCGGCACCAGCCTTCTGATCACTCAATACATCATTGATGAATGCCGAAGGATTTGCCTGCCTATCAGAAAGTTTCCCTACATTCCCGGTAATATTGGTTTTTACTTCAAATACATCAAATTTACCATCATGTCTTAATCCCACAATATCAATTCCATGGTTGGATGCATTTTGTACGTGGAAAACACCTCCGTCAACGTATTTGCCACTATCCTTTAAACCTGCTATTACTTTCTCTTCTCCAAAATTACCGAGTCTTTGTACAAAAGTGTCAAGCCCATAAAGATCATATTGACTTAAACTATCCCACACATATCCATATAATGTGGGATTTCCTCCATTCAAATCTATTGGATCCTTAGAAATATAATTGCCCTGTTCGCTGTCATAATATCGGAATCGGTTATAATAAAGACCTCCTAATTCTTCATCTTCGTATTGCCCTAATTGCCTAAAAGGTATAAAACTACGATCTCCTTTTAGGTTTTTAACTTGTCCAAATATAGTATATTCTGTACTCCAAATTAAAGTTCCATCTTCATTATACGATTGTATGGGTCTGCCAATGTAGTCGTTAATTATGCTAAATTTTTCTTCATTGATTAATTTAGAAGAGGGTACATGACTTCCCCTTTCGTACACCCAGGTTACCACATTCTTCACCGGTTCTTTTCCTGTAATGACATTTCCCTCATCATCTACAGCTGTGACAGGATTTTCTTCAGCATCATAGCTCCATTCATGCAGAAGAACGTTACCATCCCAAATATAACGAGTTATTTTCTTTAGACCAATTTTTGAGATTCTTCTTCCGAGTGCATCATACTCAAAGTTTATTTCTTTACCATCAGGACGCTTTACTTTTGCCAGCATTCCGTTGGCATTCCAGATGTACGCCCAATCTCCGGATTCCCATTCTGGATTCTGGATTTCTTCTGAAAGCACAGTATGTACATTGGGCAGGTCGGTTTCTTTCAGCATTTTCGGATTACTTAACCAATCTGAAGCTATGGGTTTGTAATAAGGATGAATATTATCCTGTTTATCGGCATATTCTGGCTTGATATTATGGATAGGGCGTTTACTTTTTAAGAGTAAATTTCCTTCTTCATCATATTGATAAAACCAGTTTTTATCCCGCATAAGCTTTCCTCCTTTATCATAAATACGATCCGTTCGTCCGGTACTTTCATACAAACAACCTGTTTCATCAGGGTTTTTATACTGTACTTCACCATTGGAATATTCTGCTGCTACCAGACTACCAAAAGCATCATAGTCAAATCTGGTCCGCCCACCGGTAACCCTGTCTAATACATGTATCAGGCGGCTTCCTGCTGCCCAGTCATAATCTTTATGGAAAGCGGTATGGGTTTTATTCACTGTTACTTTCTGGCTTACCGGCATTCCGATATGATCAAATTCGAAGGTACTTTCTACCCCACCTGTCATTTCACGGGAATGCATCTGACCATTCCGACTGATTTCAAAATTCATCTGCCAAGGGGTATGTATATCCGGAGTGGCAGCGGTAACCGTTTTAAGCTGCCCGAGATCATTATAGGAATAGTCTATTTCTGCGCCCAAGCTGCTTTTTAAACTTATCAGATTTGCCTGGCTGTCATATTCATATTGAATGGAATGCTCACCTTGTTTTTCACTGGTGATCTGTCCTAATTTATTTCTTTGAAAAGCTACACTGCTGCTTTCATTATCTGCTTTCACCAATAATCCTGAAGTGTCATACTGATAAGCTTCCCAGGTTCCATCGGGATAATGGGTCTGTGTCAATCTTCCCGCCAGATCGTATTCATAAAAAATATCTTTTCCGTGAGGAGTTCTGCTTTGGGTTACCATTCCGTCTTTATCCCTTACAAAGAATTTTTTCTGACCATCGAAGCCTGTTTCTCCAATGATTTCATTGTTATTATTTCTTTCAAAAGAATAGATTTCTCTTTTTTCATTGGTAATACTCATTAAATTTTCATAAGCATCATATCCGAAGACTAAAGTTTCTTCTTTTTTATGGGTCCGTGCATTCCGTCGAATCTGACGTTTCAGGCTTCCCATCGGTGTATAACTCATCAACCATTCTGCACGCCCGTCTGTAGCATATACAGGAAGATCATAAGCATCATAACTGAGTTTTAACGGCAATTGCCCGTGTTCATTCATTTCTACAACCCTTCCTATTTTATCTCTGTTCCAAAGAGTTTTGGTCAAAGGTTTTGGACTATAAATCAGAAGTCTACCATAAGCATCATACTTCCAGTACTGCTCCGCTCCGGCACTATTCGTAAGCAGGATAAGCTGCCCTCTTTCATTATATCCATAATGTGTAATAATATCTCTTTTTAAACTTCTTTCAGGGATTTTCCCTCCCTCAGGATATTCATAGCTGATAGTTTCTTCTGCAGGATCGGTGTAGCTTAACAGTTTTCCATCTTGATCATAATGCCATATTTCCGAAGCTCCTGAAGGGGAAAAGCGGGCCGTAACCTGTCCGTATTCATTGTAATGATAATAATATTCTTCACCATCCGGAGTATGGAATATTGTAATATTTCCCATTTCATCATAAGTATACCCCTGAACCCGTCCTTCCGGTGTTCCCCACATCTTTAGTTCGTTGTGAGCAGTATAATCATACCAGGTTTCTCCACCTTCTCCATCTACTTTTTTATACACCAGAAAGTTTTCATCGTAATGATATTCCTCTGTTTTATTGTTTTGTTTCGGATAGATCACTTCTGTAAAGCCTTCCTCATCATGATAATGAAGTTTCCCTTCCATATATCCATCTACTCCTTTGGTATGTACTACCCTTCCTTTTTTATCATACTCCCACTGATAGCTCATTCCGTTTCGGTTGGTTCTTTTCACCACCTGATTTTTTCTATCATATTCAAATATAATGGCCTTTTTGTGGACATCCCAAACATGAGTGAGATTACTCCGTTCATCATAACTGTAACGAACCTGCAGATCTCTTTGGTTTTTATAGCAATAATAAACTTCTGTTATCTTTTTATGTTCAGGGTGAATCGTTGTTTCTATACTCGTTTCAGTATTAACATCTTTTATCTTTTTTAGAACAATGCTACGACTTTCATACTCATATTCACGAATGGTTCCGTCACCATATTCGATCCTGGCTACTTTGTATATCACTCCTTCTGTAGCATGGTGAAAGCGTTTATAAGTGTAGATATCAGTACCTTTTCGGATAACCCAAATACTGCTGTTAGGTCTGTACTGCCAGATTTTGTGATCTCTGAAATAGGTCATTTCCTCTCCAATTTCTGGTGCAGGAATGAGCATTGCTATATTTTCATCGGGATGCATCCACCCTGCAAACTTATGATCTTCTTCAGGCAGAATAAACAGGTCATGATTATTGAAAACACCATTTCCAAGAGGTCCAAAATCATAAGGCCTGTCACTGTGCCATATATTTTTCCAGGTTAAAGGTGTACTGCCCTGAATGATAAAATCATCCCATTCGAAAACCATTGCTCCTGTTGCAAAATTCACAGGTTCAAGTCCGTAATGACATAATTTCTTGGATAGGGCATTGGCAAATTTGAATTTATTGAAAGGAGCTTTTTTAAGGACACTGTTATTGAGTTTTTTTAAACCATTCGCTCCCAGTTTTCCTATTTTCTTGGTTAAACTTCTCATTAAAAACATTCCGGCAAGACGCATCAGCATTTCTCCGGGTGTATAAGTATGAGGAATAAATGCCCCTCCCACCAATACAGGTCCGCCCGTATTGATCTGGATATACATGCTTGAAAAGTTATTGTAGAAAGCAAAATAAGCCAACGGATTTTTCTTCGGTTTATCCGGCATTGCAGGCAGCATGGTCATTCCGAAAGGGAATCCCATACAGGTTAATACCTGTTGAGGCTGATTTCCGCTCATTTTACTTCCCTGTGCCAGAACGGTCTGTGAACCGTAATACACTTCTCCTTCATGGGGAGCTTCCTGAGGGAAAGGAATGAGATACACCGGAATAAGCGATGTAACGTGTCTGAATGGAATAACCACTCCCATCACACTGGTTGTAGTGGTTGCTTTATGCCTTCCGTGAACATATATTGAGCCTCCCATCGGAATACTTTCCGGAAGAGAGGGCATCAGATTTCTTGCAAATTGCGGAACCGGAATCTTGATGGTAATATAATCCATAATATCAAAAACAATCCCGATAAACGGATGCGGCAATGGCAAGGGAATAAACATGAATGAAGGTGGCGGCGGAATGAGAGTCCAATGGATATCAATGGCCAGCACGATATCAAAATGTTTACTTGTATGCTGAATGGCTGTGGAAGGCATTGCAGGGTTATTGACCTTAATCAGTTTTACTTTGCTTTCCGGAGCTGCGCGCTCTGCAGTCACCGCACTGTCTCCACCTCCGCCTCCGCTACTTTTTGCGGGCTGATCAGCCTCTCCGCCCGCAATGGACTTCACCATAGAAACAGGATTCAGGGAATCAAAATTATTTTTCATTCCGTTCTTCCAGCCCTGTGTGGTTTTATCCCAACTTACCGAAGTAACGTCTGCGTTTACCTTCCAGGAGCGGTCCGGGTTCATGTCCGGCTTTGCTACCTTGATCGGTTTTACTGTTTTTTTATTCAGATCTGCCATGATTCTTTTAATTTGAGATTACCCTGCTTTTGGTTTTTCTACACTCACCTTCCAGTCATCACCAAAATAAGTCTTCATTTCATTGTCCAGTATTCTTTTTTTATCAGTGTCGCCTTCATATTTTAGAATAAGCATTGAGGCTACAAACCTCAGACTGCTCTGTTCTCTTGCTGAAGAATCCATTACTTTTGCTATATCCAGACATTTTTCAAAATATCTGATCATTTTATCTTTTGTCAGAACCGTATCATTCAATGTAGCGATGATTCTGTAACACTCAATCGCCATTGCATATTCTCCTATTTTCTGAGCGGTTTCTGCAGCTTTTTCAAATATTTTTTCTGCTTTGGATTTTTTGGAGTTTCCTAACAGATAACTACCATAATTCATATACATCTGAACTGCTAAAGGGCTATCCGGTTCTACTTCTTCTAATATTGTGCGGTAGGTATCTTCTGCCTTTTCTTTCTTCCTGTCTGCGGTATAAGCCTGTGTAAGCATAAAATAAGCAGAAATCTCTCCTTGTTTATTCTTTTGTTCTTTAGCAAGTTTCACTGCTGTTTTCAATGCATGCTCTGCTTCTTTGAATCTTTCTTTGCTTAAATGATTACTTGCGATAAGAATCTGCTGTTGAAAATCCGTATCCGGGCTGTTCTTCTTGCGATTGGTATGAGCTGCCGTATTCTGCATTAACTGATGAATGTCTACTTCCACTCTGAAGCTATGTGCGGAAGAGATATTGGGTAAGGTTCTGTAGGTATGATGTTCTGCCCAAACCAGTTTAATATCTTTATTTTCTGAGTTCTCACAGATCCTGCACCACTCTTTCACCCACAAAGAAAGTTCCCCGGTATCACTGATCCTAAGTGGAGCAATGTAGATGTAAATTTTAGAATCCTGAATATTAGGGAAGTTTTTCTTTAATTCCATCAAAGGATAAAATGCCTTATACGCATCTGTTTTAAAGTTTTCTTCCGGATTTTTCAGATCCCATTGGGGTATATTCTCTTCGCTTTTTTTCAACATCTCATAGAACTCAGTCCATTCATCCAATAAGGTTTGTCCGAAAGAGTTCATTCCGTTAAATTCCTGATAGTGGAGTAAAAAAACATCATCACTTTCTTCATCTTCAGAAAGTTTCGACTTGATAAATCCGTCAAAAAGATCCGTTTCATGTTTTTCTCCTATACAGATCAGCATAGGTTTTTCTTCATTCTTTGAAACGACTTTCTGCCATTGTCTTTTTAACTTCACCAACTCCAAATCTACTGGATTCATCTGTCTTAATTCAGTTTTACAGTTCCACTTACAATATTTGTTTCACTTCCGCCTCCAACATTTATTTTTCCTCCACTGCTAAGATTGGCTTCAGTATCACCCCTCATAGAAAGTGTATTGGTTCCGATATCGAGCGTATCAGATTTGATTCCGACACCTGAAGTAGGTTCACCGTCTTCAGGTCCTACTCCTACTCCGATACTCGTTGTTCCACCAACACCAATATTGACTCCCTGTACAAATATTTCTTTTCCTTTAATCTGAATATTACCCTCTTTATCCATATAGATCGAACTGCTTCCACAATTCAGCGTAATGGAAATTTTGCTGTCTATCGTTATATTTCCGGCTCCATCCAGAAAAACAGAATTTTGATCTTTATCTTTTACGGTAATTCCACCAGCATCATCCAGACTCATCGTATGTCCGCTTTTACTGCTTAAGCTTTTAATATTATTTCCGGCTCCTCCGCCTCCGCCAACTCCTCCATGGAACATTCCTCCCATCACAAACGGGCGGTCAGGATGTTGATGGGCAAAATTGACCACTACCTGATCTCCTTCTTCAGGAATCGCCATGAAACCACGATTTTTACTCACTTTTTCGCTTCCTCCGCCATCCGGAGTCATTACTCTGATATATTCTGTTGTGGTAGAACCATTTTGCCAGTCGAACTGTACTTTAACTCTACCCTGATTCAAAGGATCTACATTGGAAATTACTTTGGCAAATTGTGCATCTGCTTTTGGGGTATGGAACTCCGGACGAGGGATAAATCCGGTATCAGAAGCTATTGCCTCAAAAGTTCCGGTATAATATCCTCTGGCATCTACCTCATGATACATATCTGTAATCATCAGTTTAGTAAAATAGGTCGTTTCGCTGCTTTCAGCTTTTCTCATTTCAATATCAGCAATACAGCCAGGGTAAAGAAATGGTACTGTGGTAATTCCTGAAATAACAAATACTTCAGCGGCTTTACTTCCTGCAGTTCCTTTTTGAGAATTTTCCACATCCATGAAAGACACAGCTTTTATGGGAGCCACTCTTAACGATGGAGTTGTAAAAGTTTTTTCTGAAATTTCATACGCTCTTTTGGCTATATCTGAGGTATGATTAATTTTTGAATTTCCTGCTGTTAATTTTTCATTTTTGCTGCTGTTATAGCCATAAAATGAAGGATTCACGTGCTGAGCTTTCATTTTTATCTTGACATCACTCACACTGCTTCCATACGTAAGCTTCACAGGTTTTTCCTGAGGTGGAAGCTTTCCGAAATGCAATACTTCACCATCGTAATAGAACTGTTCACCGTAGGCTTCTGCAATTCTGGCCAGATAGTTATAATGAGTCTCTTCATATTGTGAGCTGTAAGAAACATTTCCATGGGCTGCATCTACCCTGAAATCAAAACTGTTTTGTCCGAGTCCTTCTTTGATCACCTGATCTGCAATACTGTTGAGACTGATTTCCTGTGCTCCGCCAAAACTTTGAATATGAGGAGCTGCATCCAAAAGAACCGTAGGGCTTGATCCTGTAAGAACAATATTTCCCAGACTTCCTTTTTCCTGGCTGAAACCTACTTCTGTGATCACTCCTACAAAATTTCTTTCCGGGCCGTCTTCAACGTCTTTATATCTGAAAATCACAGTAATTCTCTTTCCAAGAAAGTTTTGGGCTTCTTCAAGATTATGATTTTCTGAGCTTCCTAAGGTATCGTGGGCCAGCATCAAATCAAATTCATGATGTTTTACAGCACTTTGTTTAAGCTGAAAATGCTTGAAATGTTTAATTACCTTTCCGTCAATTACAATTTCAAGTTTTACCACACGATTAATTCCTGCAACCTGATTTCCAGGAATTGTATTGGCATTATAAATTCCTGAAGTTGGCTGTTTGGACCATACTTTATCTTCTACCAGTGTGGGAGGGTTCGGTTGTTTAACCTGATTCATAAACATTTGAGAACCGTTTTGAACCAGACCTGTATACGCCTGAGCCTGAGCCATTTTTTCTGTAGCTTTCTTAACGGTTCCGCTCGATTTTTCCTGTACTTCCTGAGCAGCTTTGCTGACAGCCTGATCTGTCAATGTTTCTTTAATATTCTTTACAGCTGAAATTTTATCTTTGGAAACAGGCATTTTGGGTGAATGATCGTCCTGAAACATAATTGTAATATTTTGATTGATTGAGTGTCCGTTTTTTTAAGTCTGAAATTGATCCGGACAACAAAGTTCAGATACATTTTTCGTTATCCGCACTCCATTGGTAATGGTGAAATCCGGATATTGAGGTCAGAACAGGGTGTTAAAAAGGAAAAATATAAGAGTAAGCTTACTTTATAACCCTGTTGAATTTCAAGATTTCTCTTGATGTTATTCTTGTAATATGTGGGTTTTAATCATTATTAATTTTTTGTAATTGGATTGGTGGTATTACAAAGATAAAACGGTAATCGCTATTCAGAAAATTTTCATCATGTAATCTGAAATTTTGTCGTAGTTCTACGACTTTTTATAAATAATTCTAAAATGAATGATTAAAAAAAAGAAATAAATACCTCTATACCAAATAAATAATTAACAATTTTTAATAATTGAAAAACATTAATTTATCACTTAAAATAGAAATAATCTAAAATATTTTTGCTGATTGAAAATAAAAAAGCAGCTGTACACTTTTAATGTACAGCTGCTTTATAGATATGACTGAGTTTCTTTATTATTTTCTGATTTCTGATATTTTTTTCAGATAAACATCGGTCTGATCCAAAAATTCCTGATCGGTCTGCTGTATTGTAATATGAGGAATAATCCCCTGTCCTTTTTTCTGATCAGGAAGGTTTTGAGCATCCTGAATGACATGAACAATAGA
This sequence comes from Chryseobacterium sp. KCF3-3, assembly GCF_045865955.1. Classification (NCBI taxonomy): domain Bacteria; kingdom Pseudomonadati; phylum Bacteroidota; class Flavobacteriia; order Flavobacteriales; family Weeksellaceae; genus Chryseobacterium; species Chryseobacterium sp. KCF3-3. Next base: position 4,130,120 of record NZ_AP035792.1, on the reverse strand, counting down.
AAATCCCGTCTGAATTCCTGTATTGGGTAGTTCATACACTAAGGGAAGATGTCCATTATGTTCATAATATCCGCCTACAGTTTCTTTTCCAATCACAACCGCATTGGTGTATGATTTAATAAGAGAGGCCAAATGTGAAGCTGCGGAAGCAACCCTCTGGTCTACAAGCAAATAAAGTTGTCCGTTAAAAGTTCTTTCATTAGGCATAATGGAAGAGTTTTTGTCATCTGCCCAATAATATTTTCCCTGAATACTTTTAGGGTAAAGCTGTTTCAAATAGGCATTCAGTCCATGCTTATCCTGTACGCCGTTAGAAAGGAAAAGAGGTGTAATAACCAGTTTTTCTTCCAAAGGAACTTCATTGAATTGGGTATACGCATAGTGACTATCCCTGAAAGGTCTTTGCGTAAGATAAGAGAATACTTTTTCATAAAGAGCTCCTGTGCCTCCTGTATTTCCTCTGAGATCAATAATCAGATTCTGTATCTTCTCTTTTTCCAGAGTATCCATCATCTGCTCAAGAAAAGCACTGAATTTTTTATAGGCGGGATCTTCTTTTCCGGTTGCAAAATCAAACCCTCTCAAAGATAACCTATAAATATCTTCCCCTTCTTTGCTAAAACTATATTTTTCAGACAGCAATTTTTTGTCAAAAGCAAGCGAATATCTGGATTCCTGGAGTTTTTTAAAATTTTCCAATGGTATTCCCGGCATAGAAATTTCTTTTACAATTTCATTCCATTTATACTGAATCACATAGTTTTTATGGTTTCCGAATTCCATATAAAATTTATCCAACATTCCTCTTTCAAAACCTGTTGTTTCCTTGTAAGGCATAGAAAATCCGTCAGAAAAATAGTATTGAGAAAATCTGCTGATTATTTCTTTTGCGGAAACCCCGTTGATAGAAAGAATTTCGCTCCCAAGAGGGATGGCATTATCTTTGGAATCCTGAAGAAGACGGCCATCAATATTCTTTAGTGTAATGGGTAAATATTCTGGTTTCTGAGTGAGATAATACGAAGCATGGTTGGGTAGATCTGTATAATTGTGACAGCTTCCTTCAAATGCGGTAAGTTTGGCAATGACTTTATAGAAATCAAAAATATTTTTACTGTTTCTGGCCTCTGCTTCCGCCTGCTGGTAGATGCTGTCTATCTGCTTTTTGTTTCTGTATACATAGAGTCCGGAATTTGCTTTTTCTCTGATAGAGCGGAATGTTCTTAGATCTTCTACAAACTGATCGGAACTGAACTGGCCATTCAGAACCGTTACACTTTTGGACTCTGTAATAGAGACTTTCGCGGTTTTACTTTTTTCAAGATAAGATTTAGCCCATATTTTCACTTCATATTTTTTTCCTTTTTCAGGAGTGAAATACAAGCGTTCAATACTTTCTATTCCTCTCGAATCATCCTGCTCTCTCATTTTTTTTCCATCTGTGAACAAAGCAATTCCCAGATTAGCATCAACTGACTGTACTGAGATCCACGATGATTTACGAGACTGTGGTAAATATTTCAGGGTGTCTCCCGGTTTAAGATCCAAATTGGTCTGTGCATATACATTGTTTAAGAATAACAAAAGAGGGAGTATAAGAGGTCTGGCCATTATTATTTTTTGAATGGGCTAATATACAAATTAACCTCAACCGATTGAACATTCTTCAATTATTCCCTTTGAACATTAACTTTCACACTGATCTCCTGCACTTCCTCTGCAGAAAGTCCATAAATCTGAGGTGTTTTTACATCCAAAAGATTCAGATAGATATATAATTCTGCCCTGTGGTGGATTTCATGTTCTATCATAGCACGAAGCCATTTCCATACGGAGATTTCACTGTTGGCTGGAGTAAGACATTTCCTTGTGAGATCTTCATCTGAAAGACTGCAAATAATTTCCAGAGTCTGTCTGTGCATTTCATTGAAAAACTTAACTGTATTTTCATAACCGTCGGCAAGATCCTTACCACATCCGGGATAAGCACTTCTCCTTCCCATGATGGTTTCTCCACACATATACCGTTCAATGGCAGCAATGTGTCTTATCTGATCGCCAATAGTAAATTTCCCAGGTTTATAAGAAAAATCAATATGTTCAGGAGGAACAACTTCAATAATACGATTGGTTCTTTCTCTTATTTTCCCATAATACTCCAGGAATGAGTGTACAGTTTTTATTTCCATATCTTTTGCTTTTTCTATAAAGTGAATATAAGAAATCTAATAATATTGGGTTTAGGGTTTTATCGTAAATCAGTCATAAGATTAAAAAAATCCCCAATAAGTGAGTCTAAAATTTGGAAGCTCAATAAATAACCAATATTTTAGTTAAAAAATAACCATGATGAAAAGAGGAATTTGCTTGTGTATTATTCTATTAAGTTTTAAAAATCTTACTGCCCAGTCTGCAAAAATTGATACTGAAAAACTTCTTGAATATTATGAAACACAACGTTATGCTGATGCAGCTACTTATCTTCAGAGCATATATCCCGGAGATACACAGGATATAAAAGCCCTTTCACAAATTGCTTACTGTAATATGATGGCTGGAAAACTGCCGGATGCAGAGAAAAGTTATCTGAAAATCAACACCATTCAACCCAACAACCTGCCTACTCTATTCAGCTTAGCAAGTATCAACTCCAGACGTGGAAATGTTTCTAATGCCAAAACCTATCTTCAACAGATTATTCAGCTTGACAGTCTTAATTTCAGTGCTTATAAACAACTTGCTGGTTATGCAGAAACACCTGAATCCAAACTTAATTATCTTAAAAAAGCCAATACCTTGAATGCCACCGATCCTGATGTAGCTTATGATCTTTCCATCACTTACAGCGGTCTCAAGCAATATCAACCCGCTTATGATGTATTGAAAACAGCAATCGCTGCTGATACTGAAAACTTTACTTTACAACAAGCTCTACTGCCGGTTGCCAATCAGCTCACCAAATATCCAGAGGTGATTGAGATTGGTGAAAAGCTTCTGAAAAATCATGCTGATGTCAATGTAATGAACGATATGGGACAAGCTTATTTTTATGTAAAGGATTATCAGAAATGCATTATGCTTTACAAAGCGATGCAAGATATGGGTATACAAAATGAAGGCACATTATATTTTCTGGCACTGAGCTATCGTGAACTGAAAGATTATAACAATGCGGCCATCTATGCACAAAAAACTATTGATGAAGCTATTTCAGACCACACCAACCTTTACTATGCTGCGCTGGCCGGTATTTATGAAGCCCAAAACCAATATAACGAGGCGGTAACAGCTTATAAAAGAGGACTGACTTTTGGTACCAGCAATATTATTTATTACCGTTTGGGACTTCTTTATGATCTCAACCTGAAACAGCCTAAGAATGCAGCGACATACTATCAGATGTATCTTAAAAACAATCCGGATCAGAACAAAGAAAAAGAACAGATTGCCTATGCAAAAGGAAGAATTCCCGTATTAAAATAAATTCAAAAAGAGATAAAAGCATTTTGTGATTATAGTCACAAGGGAATGCTCAGTGAACCTTTAATTTTGTATTCAACAATAAAAACAATCTTTATGAGCAATACCATTCAAAACGTTGCAGAACAGTTTATCCACTATTTAAATGAAGAAAATTTTGACAAGGCTGAAAGCTGTCTCGATCCTGATTTTAAATTTATAGGAGTATTGGGTAAGAGAGAAGGAGCTTCTGTTTATATGAAAGATATGAAGCAGATGAAATTTAAGTATGAAATTCTCAGGACTTTTACTTCCGGTGAAGATGTATGTTTTTGGTATAATATTAACATGGGAGAAAAAACTATTGAATCTTCAGGATGGTATCACGTACAGAATGGAAAAATCAAAACATTAAAAGTTCTGTTTGATCCCAGACCTTTATTGGATAAATAAAAACACCTTAAAAACGTTGTCCCTGTTCATCTATCTTAATCGTCATAAAAAAAAGAATATGATTATGAAAGAATTTGCATTGATCTTCAGACTGAAAGACATTTCTGATTTTAAACCTTCTCCTGAACAGATCCGGGAGCGTATGATCTGGCTTGGAGACATTGCTGCACAAAACAAACTGGTGGATGAAGGAAATACTTTAATACCTACTTCTGGAGCTGCCAAAACCGTAAAACCAGATAATATGGTAACGGATGGCCCTTATACCGAGATTAAAGAATTCATTAGTGAATATATTATTGTACGGGCAGAATCTATTGATGAAGCCGTTGAAATAGCGAAAGGAAACCCAATTTTTAAAATTGGAGGAAATATTGAAGTTCGTGAAGTCTTGAAGACCGGCAAGTAAGGTGGAATTTGGGAGGAATTACAGTTTAAGTTGAAAATTTCTTCATGCATTCAGCATTGCTTTAAATCCATCCTGCTTTTTTTCTCCAAACTGTATATTCAACGTCTTTGCTATCAATTTCCGGAATGTCTTCAGGTTCCGGAATTTTGTTAATATCTGATTCAGGCAGGACCCGCAGATTTACCTTTTCACGCTCTGCATTTAAGTTTTCTTTGTTTTCTACGGGATAAATTGTTCCTTCAGAGGTCAACTGTGTCCCATATTTTTGAGGTTTACTCTGAAAAACCTGAATCCTGTCGTATAAATAGGCTTTATGCAAAAGATTAATATCATTGGAATGCTCTTCCATCATAGCATAACATGTTTTCATAAATTCAGGTTCACCGATGGCATGCTGGATAATCAGCCAGGTTGCATCATTAGCATTCTCGCCCACTTTTGAGATGGTAGGATAACCTATTTCTGCTATAATTTCCCGCAGCCGTTTCGCATTGGCTCTATGAATATTTTCCATTTCAGGATGATAGCTTCCGGATAATTCTCCAGCCAGCAATAGTTTTTCTCTGACGGACAGATCCTGGCCAGCCATTTCGATCAGTTCTTTTTCAAAAGGAAGATTGTTCATATAGTAGTTGATAAATGATGATTGATGAATGAGCGTCTTTCTCTATGTGATTCGATCAAGAATAAAGTGCGCTCTGTTTTCTACTGAAACTTTAGGAACTTCGATAACAGTATAACCATATTCCTGATAAATGTCTTTCATACACTCAAAGGTTTCTACCGCTTTTTCAAAGGTTTGTTTTCTTTCAGGATCGTTTTCATAAATCTCTTTCCATGGGGGAAGAATGAAAACATTATGATGATAAACCATTTCTCTTGCTTTTGCTACCATAGATACCGGAATTGAAATGTGTTCAAGTTTCATATAGCCCAACGTATCCAATATCCCACGGTCAAAGAGAACAGGTTTCTTATGGGGCATCTTACTTATTTTCAGGTAGGTTTTTACAGATTCCTTAAACATCAGTTCTGCAAAAAGTTCTTTGTTAAGCCATGGAAGTCCTTCACCACAGGAATCTATCTGTTCTTTAATGATTTTTCTTCCTTCTTCAGGCACAGTTATCAATTCATGTCGGTTTAGTTCATCCAGCAACGTTGTTTTTCCTGCTCCCGGACCTCCTGTAAGGATATATAATGTTGATATATTCTGTTTCATGGATTTGAATTATAGTATAAAAACTCCATAGCACAACAGAAATTTCATACTGTGGAGTTTATCTATTATTTTTAATGATACTTTTATAAGTGTTAATACGATCTTCTTCCCGGTACATATTACATAAGATCAGAAGATCATCTGTATTGTACTTTTGGGAAATCTCAACTAATTTCTGATCAACAGATTGTGGTGTTTCTATAATAATTCTGTTTAAAATAGTAAAGAATTCTTCTTCATCCTTTGTTCCCAAAATTTTCTGTTCCACCGCTTCCGGAGAAAGAACCGCATTGGGACTTGCCAATTGTCTGGATTGCAAAAACTGATAGGCCATTCCATAAGCATTCCGTCTGGCATCTTCAATTTTATCTGCTACGGATACAGCCACAGCAACCTGTAATGAAGGCTGAGGAAAATATTGAGTGCTATCAAATTCTTTGAGATAAGTATCGGTATTTTCCTTTCCATTTTCACTATTCATAAAAGCAGCGAATGAATATCCGATCCCATGCCTGGCCGCTTCTCTGGCAGAAGTTATTCCTGAACCCAGCCACATGATTCCTGGGATATGCTGTACATGAGTTGGCTGTGCAATGAGCCCATCATATATCCCTTTTTCGTCTTTTATGAATTGAATGATCTCTTCCAGTTTGGTTTCCATATTGGATAAAATGACTGGTTTATGATTGTTCAGTGCCATTACAGCATCTTTTAATCCTCCCGGAGCTTTTCCCAATCCGAGAATAAAACGTTCAGGATACAAGGTAGACAGCATTTTGGCCCACTCTGCAATTTTATAGGCAGAATAGTTTCTCATCATAATTCCTGCCGTTCCTACTTTGATCCGGTTTGTTTTGCTGAGAACAATGGCTGCTAAAAGTTCAGGGCTGGAGCTTGCATACGCTTCTACACCATGATGTTCAGAATACATAATGCTGTGAAATCCTGTTTCTTCCGCTAATAGAGCAAGATGAAGACTGTTTTTCAATGCAGATGCCGCATGATCTCCCATTATTGCAGGTGACTGATCTAATATCCCCAATTTCAGCTTCATACTATTGAATCAATTTTATGGTGAAGTTATGAAAAAACCTTCCGCTTATCGGAAGGTTTCTTTATAAAAAGTGATTATGCACATAAAAGGGTTCCACAGCCTCCACCGCCGCCGTTTCCATTAAGATAATAACAGATCGGGGTTGGACAACCACATGCCATGCATTCACTGGCTGCAGGCGGGCGACCTCCTGTGATTGATTTTAAATTTTGTCTTGCGATTTTCTTTAGATTTTTCATAATAAATAAGTTATTAGTTTGAAATGGAAAAATAGTAAAAAAATGGCAAAGCACCTTTAGCACAGACTGTTAAATAGTAATAAATTTTGCGATTCTATTTTTAAAATTTAAGAGCATTCAATTGACCAAAATCTTCTTTTCTGTAGATCTTTTCAATTTTCCCATCTTGAAGAAGAGCAATTTTATCACAGGTATGAAAAAGGGTTTCAATAATATGGGAACTTACCACCACCACTTTATTTTCAGATTTCAACTGTCTGATAATATCATAAAGAATATGAACTCCTTCAAAATCTACTCCGTTGAAAGGTTCATCCAGAATATTAATAGGCTTATCCAGCATGAGCATTCCCGTAAGGGCCAGCTTTTTCTTCATTCCGCTGGAATAATACTGTACATATTTTTTTAAAGGAAGATTAAATCTTTCAAGGAAGCCTTTAATTTCTTCTTCTTTTTTTGAGGTGAAATAAGCAAGGTATTCTTCTCCTGTAATGTAGGGATAAAAATAGTTTTCAGTTTCAAGATAGGAAATCATTTCCCGTTTCAGCTGTTCGTTCTTCCATGTGATCTTTCCGGAAAACGGAGTACTTTGGTACAGAGATTCAAACAAGGTGGTCTTTCCAGCTCCGTTTTTTCCAAGCAATCCTAAAATGCAGCCTTCTTCTATGGTTAGATTCAGATCGTTTAAAACGTTCTGATTTTTAAAATGAACATGTACGTTTTTAATCTCCAACATAAGTTTTGATATTTTGAGAAGCTTCTTTTATATTTTTTTTCAATATAAATACTGCAGGAATGATGGTCATACTGCATATTGTATATTCAATAAAAACTCCCATATTAAAGTAATTCCCCTTTTCTTTATAATGATAATGTTTGTATTTTCTGGTCAGAATCAGTAAGAAATACAGATTCATAAAGACGAAATAATAAAGGATGTACAACGTTTCAGCAGGATGCAGAACGAGAAATAAACCATATGCAGGCAATAGCAAAATATTAAAAAACAGAGAATTTCTTCTGAGCTTTTCTTTTAAAGTATATTTCCTGAAATACATTTCAAGCATTTCTTTATTTTCATTAAGCTCATAAATATGTGAGACATAATCCAGCGCAAATACTCCCGCAAGAATCAACGTTACAGGATGATAAGCAGAGCCCCAGATCACCAAAAAGCCTAAAATGGCTAGCCCGGTATTTTTTCTCAGAAAACTTTTCCATTCAAATAAATCATCCGGAATATAATTCCATTGTAATGCCAGCCAGGATCTTGTCCTTGGCGTGATAAAAGCCAGCAAGACCAATGCAGGTAATGAAAACAATGCGGTTTTCTCCAGTTTATAATGGATGTTTCCACAAAGTAAAATACTGTAAATAAATGCAGCCTCCAACATAATAACCCATCGCCAGCTGGTGACAAAAACTTTTTTCAAAAAAGGAATGTCTTTTCTTTCATAATGAAACAGCAATGCCAGTATAAAAAACAAAGGTGGATAATAACAGGCTTCAGGCAGCTTCACTACAATCAGTGCTCCAAGTATGATCAGAACAGGAATACTTGCTCTTGGATTCAGGTTTAGCAGCCTGAAACTTTGATGTAGTCTGAATTTTAAATGGTGTAAAAGTTTTTTCAATGGGGACTAAAAGTTCTATTTTCAGAATATTTTCACCTGAAGGTTGCAGGTTTTTGATGCTAAAGATAAATATTTTTCATCAGCATACCTGAGATTCATAAAAAACCCCTTGTTTGTGCAAGGGGAAATTCTATTTAATAAAATGTAATATCTAAGTTTTGGGTTTTACTCCTGCATGATCTTTTGAACTTCATTAAATTCACTTTCAATAACAGCATCTGGTTTATATGTTGATAATGAAACAATCACGTTAGTCAACAGAGAAAGCGTAAACCCAGGAATGATTTCGTACCAGTCTTTCAGTGGATGCTGAAGATAAACCCAAGCTAATACAGTAATTCCTCCTACCATCATCCCGGCAAAACCTCCCTGCCATGTTGCCTTTTTCCATAAAAGAGACAGCAGGATCAGCGGTCCGAATGCAGATCCAAAGCCCGCCCATGCATTACCTACCAGATTAAGAATACTATCCTTAGGATCCAGAGATAAAAGTACCGCAATTACGGCTACAAGTAAAACAGAAAGTCTGCTCGCCATTAATAATTGCTTAGACGTTGCTTTTTTATTCAGAAAGGCTTTGTAAATATCTTCTGTTAAGGAGCTTGAAGTCACCAATAACTGAGAAGAAATCGTACTCATTACCGCTGCAAGAATGGCTGTAAGTAAAAATCCTGCAATAAACGGATGGAATAATATACGGGAGAAATAAATGAAAATAGTTTCTGCTTCTGTCTTTGATCCGTCAAATTTCATCATCGTATTCATATCGAACTTTTGCAGATAAGCGATTCCTACCAATCCTATGGCTAAGGCTCCTGCAACAGTAAAGATCATCCATGTAATCCCTATACGTCTTGCTTTGATCAGATCTTTCGGCTTATCAATGGCCATAAAACGTACCAGAATATGAGGCTGACCGCAATATCCTAATCCCCATGCCAATAAAGATACAATACTTACAGTGGTGGTTCCTCTGAACAGATCCAGATATTTTGGATTTTTTGCTTCGATCAGAGAAAACGTCTCTCCCACGCTTCCGATTTGGGTAATGGCTACAATCGGAACAATCACCAATGCCAATACCATGATGGTGCCTTGCACAAAATCAGTAAGACTAACCGCCAGAAACCCACCTAAAAATGTATACAGCACTACCACCAGACTTGTCAGGAGTAAACCCACCGTATAATCCATTCCGAAGGCTGATTCGAATAATTTTCCTCCGGATACCATTCCTGCAGAAGTGTACAGGGTAAAAAATACCAGAATGAAAATAGAGGATGTGATTTTCAGAAGCTGATTTTTATTTTTAAACCTGTTTTCGAAAAATACAGGCAGCGTAATGGCATTCTGTGCCACTTCTGTATAAATTCTGAGCCTTGGGGCTACAATAATATAATTGAGATAAGCTCCAATGGTTAAGCCTATTGCAATCCAGGAACTTGAAATTCCGGACAGATACATTGCTCCGGGAACGCCCATCAAAAGCCATCCGCTCATATCGGCTGCTCCTGCAGACAATGCTGTTACGGCAGCTCCCATTTTTCGGCCACCAATTAAAAATTCTTCTGAATTACTTGTTGATTTTCTATAAGAATATATGCCTATACCTATCATTAATAACAGATACAACCCCACAGAAATCCCTTCATATACTTGCATATTATTATTTTTACGAAGCCGAATATAACCTTTTTTTGAAAAAGGCTGAATTTCCTCCCATCCATAGAATCTTATGAAAAGGCTGAAAAAATCATAAAATCAATAAAATTTTAACACACAACTAATAATATAATCAAGGATAAAAGAAATTCATTCTCAGATCCTCCTGATTAATTATCCATTTATGAAAATTCTATTTATTACCAGTTTTAAACTTGATAAGAAGTTTCTCATCTCTCAGAAGATAGCCTTCTTTAGAAATAAAGCCTTTGTTGGTAAGTACAAACTCATACTCTTTATTCGGTTTAAGATCTACTAATACCAGCAACGTTTTATTATTATTTTCCATCCCTGCTATTTTGGTCATCGGATTATATTCTTTTCCCTTATCAGACAGGTTGAAGGAATATTTTCCGGGAACCATTTCCTGTGAAAAAGTAATTCGGAGTTCTTTGGTATTGGCACTTACCTCTACGGAACCATTGGCTGGCTCTATTTTCACTACATACGGTAATTGATTTTGATATTCTTTAACAAGCGTACTGGCCTTTTCTTTGAAAAACTTTGATTTGTCCAGAAAGTCTTCAACAGCTTTATTATCACTATAGTTCAGTTCAATAATATCTTTTATAGCTTGTTTTTTATCTTTGGTATTCTGGTAATACATTTTACTGATCACATATCCTACATAATATCCTAAATCCGCACCCTCTCCTTTTTGTCTTCCATTATAAAACCAGTTGGCAAGATTACCGGTAAACATTTCTTTTTTAAATTGAGCTTTAATTTCAGCTTCATGAGCCATTCCGTAAGAAATATATTTTCTTTGCGGAGATTCATTCATCACAAGTCCGGCAATCAGATCGCATGATCCTTCTTTAATGGCCTGGTTTAAAACCCTATTTTGGTATCCGGTCTGCTGAGTATGTATATATTCGTGAATATTGAGAGAAACGATATTATCCAGAGACTGATTGGCAAACATACCCTTCAGCCACTCATCTTTAAATTCTGAGACATCTGTAGACCCAATTCCCGTAGCAAGTTCAGCGCCTACCAATACCATATTTCCACTCACAGTTCCTCCAGCGTTAAGCCCGCCAATTGTAAAATACATTTCAGCATCTTTAAGTTCAGGATACAATTGCTTCAGCCTGACAACCCCAGCTTCCAACTCTTTGGTCTTGGTTTTTATCGTTAAGGTATTCGGTCTTACCGAATTCCAGAATTCAGGATATTTTTCTATGACTTTTACATACACACTATCATTATAATCTCTGGCATTCATAAAAGCTTTTAAACCTTTTGTTGCTTTATCAGTATATAATCTTTTGATAAGATCCAGCTTTCCGGAATAATCATTTGTTTTTTGAATGCTGTCATAAGCCACCCAAAAGTTATCAATATCTGAAGTGAAAATTCTGGTTGATTTCTGTGAAAAAGCAGTGGCAAATACAAGTGAAAAAATAATTGTAGTAAAACGTTTCATGGTTATTTTTAATACGGCAATTATACATACAATTATTGTATCTCACAACCATCTTTTACCTTGTAAACACTATAGATTTTAAAAGAACAGAAGGTAAAATCATATCGTAATAACTCTAAAAAAAGAACAACCGAAATAGGGGTTTTATTATTTATTTATATTAATTCCAAATAATTTTAATTCTTTCCATTTTATTGTCGCAAATATTTAATACTTTAGCTTAATAATTTGAACGAATGGGAATAATCCTTAAACCAATTGATATTGTAGATGACATTTCACAAGAAGATTTCCGTGAAAAATATCTAAAGCCATGTAAGCCAGTGGTAATCAGAAATATGGCAAGAAAGTGGCCCGCCTATCAAAAATGGACGATGGATTACATGAAGGAAGTAGTAGGCGACGTTGAAGTTCCCCTTTATGACAGTTCCAAAGCAGATCCTGCCGCTCCTATCAATACTCCGACTACGAAGATGCCTTTTAGTGATTATGTGGACCTTATTCAGAGAGAGCCTACAGATCTGAGAATCTTCTTCTTTGACCCTATAAAATTTGCCCCAAAACTGCTGGACGATTATGTTCCGCCAAAGAATCTTATGGGTGGATTTTTAGATAAATATCCAAGTATGTTTTTCGGAGGTAAAGGTTCTGTGACTTTCCTTCATTACGATATCGATATGCCGCATATTTTCCACACTCACTTCAATGGAAGAAAGCATGTTCTTCTATTTGAATACAAGTGGAAAACACGTCTGTATAAGCTTCCTTATGCCACCTATGCACTGGAAGATTATGATATTGCCAATCCTGATTTTGAAAAATTCCCGGCATTGGATGGTATTGAAGGAATTGAGTGTTTCCTTGAACATGGAGATACATTATTCATGCCCACAGGTTGGTGGCACTGGATGAAATATCTGGATGGATCTTTCTCTATTTCACTGCGTGCATGGGATAAAAGCTGGGCTGTAAAAGCACATTCTCTTTGGAATCTTGCTGTTCAGCGTAATTTTGATAATTTCATGAAAGGCCGATACAAAAAAAGGTATATGGACTGGAAAGAAAGAAAAGCTGTAGAAAGAGCTCATATTGCTTTGAAAAAAGGGCTTCCCAAAAAGTAATAAAACTTTTTAAATAATTAATGAGTGGATGATTTAACCTGAATCATCCACTTTTTTATTATCTTTTAAGATGCAATTCAAAAATTAGTTAAATTGCAAAATGTTCCCTTAATATCCGTCTATATGTTTGAAAAGTTGATCGATAGCTTTGAGAAGCTGTGCCTGCAGATTATTATTGAAATATTGTTGGTTCCGGTAACCATCTTCAAATTGTTTCAGGATCCCCGCCGCTGCTATGACCTGTCTGTGCATGAGATGGAAAAAGAAGAAACTGAGCGTTTTCACGACTACCTCTCTCCTATCAAACTTTCTGTTTACACCTCAGTCATTGTCTCCGTACTTTTAATGGATTATGGTGGTGAGCACAATATTATCTCAAAGATCAAAGGGCTAAGTATGGTAGAAAAAGCTCTGTTTATATTTTTGATGAATAATATTACTGCAGTAGTATTCAGTGTTGCTTTATTATGGTACAAAAAAGAGAAAGTGAATACAATAACCTTCCGGACATTATTATTTTCTTTCATTTATACAACGGTGTATACCTCCACTCCTTTTTTTATATTAATCAGTTCAGCTATGTTTCTGGGGCAAACATTAAATGTAGATGCTTATATGGACCGTTTGGGTAAAGTGAGTGAATATGGAACCAGAGACTATTTGTTTTTCCTGGTGTTTCTTGTGTTTATCATCATTGGAGCCATTGGTGTTTTCAAGCTGTTCAAAGCGCTGCATTATATTCTGAAAAATAACTTCAGCTATCACCCTTATGTTGTATGGTTTTTCACAGTACTCTTCTTTGTTATTCAGCTCTATTATGCGAGAGGATTTATTTAAAAACCTACCAGTCTGTTCATATTTTATTTAAATTTGTAAAAATTTTACATCATGCCCAAACCTCGCGAAAGAATAGTAAGCACTGCCATGGTTCTCTTCCATAGACAAGGTTACAACAATACGGGCATCAATCAAATCATTGATGAAGCTGATGTATCCAAAGCAAGTTTTTACCAGCATTTTAAATCTAAAGATGATCTTTGTATTGAATTCCTTAATAAAAGGTATGATTACTGGGTATCTGAGCTTGAAAAATTCACATCGGAAGCAGAAACATTGCAGGAAAAGTTCCAGAAATCCTTTGATTTCCTGATTTACATGAATGAAAGAGAAGATTTCAGAGGATGCAGCTTTCTGAATATTCTGTCGGAAATTCCTGCTGATAAAGAAGAAATTCACAAGGTCATCCGCAATCATAAAAACACATTGAGAGAATGTTTCAATGAAGATATTCAAAACGATATGATTTCAGCGCACATCTATCTTCTTTTTGAAAGCTCCATACTTACCAGCCAGCTTTACAGATCCAATGAACTGATAGAGAAATCTAAAATAATCGTACAGGATCTATTGAGTATTCCCCAATAAACGAAAATTCCAGGTTTGGGCCACTAGAATTATTTACAATTTGTAAGGCGGGCTAAAGCCCACCCCTATTGAATTTCAACAACAAAATCTTTCATCTTTCATCTTTTATCTTTCACCTTCTATATTAACAATTCTTAAGAAAACCTTAATTTTCTCTTCAACTCTTTTTCCAAACGGACGTTTAATTTTGCTCTGATTTTTATCTAAAACTAAGAAAAGTGAAAAAAATTTTTACATCCGTTTTATTTTGTGCCTCTATTTTTTTCTATGCACAAACCGGATCTCTTTCCGGAAACCTCAATGACGATTCTAAAATTGCCCTGCCTGGAGCCAAAATATCTCTAAGCCCGGGAAATATCTATACTACCTCGGATGAACATGGAAACTTTGTATTTCTCAATGTTCCTCCGGGAAGTTATACCATGAAGATTGATTATCTGGGTTATGGAGTACATGAATATAATGTAACAGTAGAGCCAGAAAAAAATACCCGTCAGAATATTATTTTCGACAGGAAAGAAACGTCAATTGCTGCCATTGTGGTATCGGGTGCTACTTTAAAAAATCAGGCGAGAGCTTTAAACAAGCAAAAAAACAACGCCAATATTACCAATGTGATTTCTTCTGATCAGATCGGACGTTTTCCTGATGCCAATATTGGAGATGCACTGAAGCGTGTTCCGGGAATTACCATACAGAATGATCAGGGTGAAGCCAGAAACCTTATCATCAGAGGTCTTGCTCCTAATCTTAATTCGGTTACTTTGAATGGTGACAGAATTCCGTCTGCTGAAGGAGATAACCGTAATGTTCAGATGGACCTGATTCCGTCCGATATGATTTCTACCATTGAAGTTAATAAGACTTTAACTCCGGATATGGATGCCGATGCCATCGGAGGTTCTGTGAACCTTATTACCAGAGCTTCCCCGAACGGACAAAGGATTTCTGCCACCGTTGCCGGAGGGTATAACCCCATCCGTGAAAAAGGAAATTATACCGCCGGATTTGTCTATGGAAACAGGTTTTTGGATAAAAAACTAGGCGCTGTATTCAGCTTTTCCTATAATAACAACAATTTTGGTTCAGACAATATAGAACCTGTATGGAGCCAGGCCAATGATCTTGCCCAAACGGTTTATGTAAGCAAAATGGGAGTACGCTATTATAATGAACACCGTATCAGACATAGTTTTGATCTTAATATGGATTATGAATTCAATTCTAAAAACAAGATCTACGCTTCTGCGATGTACAACTTCAGGAATGATAAGGAAACCAGATTTGCTTTAGGATATAAAATAAAACCTGTCTATAATGCTGATGAAACTGAGATTACAGACTGGAAAGGCAGCATCACAAGACAGAATAAAGGAGGTGATGCCGATAACGATAACACCCGCCTGGAAAAGCAGAAAGTTCAGAACTATGCTTTGAGAGGAGAACATTTATTGGGTTCCAAAGTAGATTTGGACTGGTCCGTAAACTATGCTATCGCAAGTGAGGATAAGCCTCATCAGCGTTATATAGAATTTGAAAACAGCAAGATAAATTTTGCTCCAGACCTTAGCAATCCTGAAAAACCAATGTTCAATTTGCTGGCAGCAGATAATTTAGGGAGCTATAAACTGAGTGATCTTTCTGATGCCAATAACTTTACACAAGAGAAAGAGCTTGGTGCCAAAGTGAATGTACGTTTTCCATTTTCCGTGATTGATGGGCAAAAAGGACGTCTTCGTACCGGTTTCCGCATGCGTTTGAAGAAAAAGGAAAGAGAGAATGATTTCTATGCTTTTACTCCGGTCAACAGTATGGGAAGTCTTTTATCAGTACCTACCCTACATCTTAATGGGGAAAACTTCCAGCCGGGAAATTATGTTCCGGGAACTTTTGTTGATCCTTCTTTTCTCGGAGGATTAGATTTATTCAATCCAAGTCTGTTTAATGGTAAGCTGAAACCTGAAAAATATCTTTCCAGTAACTACAATGCAAAGGAGCAGATCTATGCAGGTTACATCCGTTGGGATCAGGACTTCAATGATAAACTATCGATGATCGTTGGGGCACGTATTGAAACCACTCAAATTGATTATACCGGAAACTATGTGATGAATGAGAAGGATCTGGTAGGACAAATCAATAATACCAATACGTATACAAACGTACTTCCGAATATCTCCTTTAAATACGTTCCGATGCAGGATCTTGTACTTCGTGCAGCATTTACTACGGCTCTAGCCCGTCCGAATTATTACTCATTGGTTCCTTATTTGAATGTTATTTCAGAAGATGAAATTGTTGCAGCCGGAAATCCGAATCTGAAAGCAACCTATGCCTACAATTTTGATTTCATGGCTGAGAAATATTTCAAGTCTGTAGGGATTCTTTCCGGAGGTATTTTCTATAAAAACCTGAACGATTTCATTTATACCTATTCGAAAAGAAATTATACTGCGAATGACTTTGCCAATGATTTTGCAGGGCAAACCAACCCTATTCCTGCCGGAGAAAGCAACTGGAAATTTACCCAGCAACGTAATGGTGACAATGTAGATATTTATGGATTTGAAGTCGCTTTACAAAGACAGCTTGATTTCATTCCCGGAGCTTTCTGGAAAGGACTTGGGGTTTATGTGAACTATACGTACACTAAATCCAAAGCAAAAGGAATTACCAATGAAGATGGAGTGGAAAGAACAGATGTAGGGCTTCCGGGAGCTGCTCCTCACATGTTCAACGGATCGCTTTCATGGGAAAACAAACGTTTCTCAGCCAGAATTTCCATGAACTATGCCTCTCATTATATTGATGAACTTGGTGGCAAGGCATTTGATGACCGTTATTACGACAAACAGTTTTTCCTTGATGCCAATGCTTCTTACAAGATTACAAGCCAGCTGAGAATTTTTGCGGAAGCCAATAATCTGACCAATCAACCGTTAAGATACTACCAGGGAATCCAGAGCAGAACCGCTCAGGCTGAATATTACAGGCCAAGGTTTACCATGGGAGTGAAATTTGATTTTTAAAATACACATGAAAAACATACATTATATATTGGCTCTTTCAGTTCTTCCTTTTGTGATCAACTGTACAGGGCAGAAAGAAATTATAGAAAAATTAAAACCTGCCGTTATTACAGAAACGGTGGTTCATGATACGGACGATCCTGCCATATGGATCAATCCTCAGGATGCTTCCAAAAGTATTATCATCGGAACAGATAAAGATACTGATGGCGGATTATATGCTTTTGATCTTAACGGGAAAATTATCAATAAAGTGTTAGGATTGAAACGTCCCAACAATGTTGATCTTGAATATGGTTTTATTTTAAATGGGGAAAGAACAGATATCGCAGCTGTAACTGAAAGAGAAACCAACAAAGTAAAATTATACTCGCTTCCTGAACTAAAAGAAGTGGGAGAAATCTCAGTATTTGAAGGAGAAACAGAACGTGGTCCGATGGGAGTTTCAATGTATAAAAATCCGGAAACCGGAGATATATTTGTGATTGCCGGAAGAAAATCAGGTCCGGCTGACGGCTACCTCTGGCAGTACAGGCTTGTTGAAAAAAATGGATCTGTCACAGGAGAAGTTGTCCGCAAATTCGGAAAATACAGCGGATTAAAAGAGATTGAAAGCATTGCTGTAGATGACGAAATGGGCTACATCTATTATTCGGATGAGCAGTTTGGAGTTCATAAATATTATGCTGATCCAGAGAAAGGCAATGAAGAGTTATCCGTTTTCGGGAAAGGAGATTTTAAATCTGACGTGGAAGGAATTTCGATCTATCCTACTGCTAAAGGGAAAGGATATATTCTGGTTTCAAATCAGCAGAATGATACCTTCAATGTCTATTTAAGAGAAGACCAATCAAAAGGAAGAATAGCAGAAATTCCGGTTTCTACACTGGAAAGTGATGGATCTGAAGTGACCAATGTTAACTTAGGACCGAAATTTCCTAAAGGTGTTTTTGTTGCCATGAGTAATGGTAGGATATTCCACTTTTACGACTGGAGAATGGTTGAAAAAGCTATACAATCTGCGATGAAAGCGGGTAATAAAAAATAATCTTTTAACCATAAAGGTTGCTAAAGTTTTAAGAGTATTAAGTTGATCTGTCATTGATGAGATTGCTTCACCTTTGGTTCGCAATGACAGGCTGCTCATCTTAATACTCTTCATTTTTTCATTCTTCTTAATGGTTTATGATCTTAAAGTTTTTTACGCAAAGGTTATTTTAAATGATCTAATATTTTAAGGGTGCAAAGAAAGAGTTGATTTTCAATCAACTGATGAAGCAAAAGTTTTATTCTTAAGCGTCGTAAGCAGCTCTGCAGCTTTATTTTGAGTTTTTAACACTACTTTTCTATTCCACATGTTTCCTCAGAAACTCCGCAGTATATGATATTTTGTTTTTCAATAGCTCCGGCGGAGTTCCTTCAAACAATACTTCACCGCCAAATTTCCCCGCACCGGGGCCCATATCAATAATCCAGTCTGCCTGCGAAATAATATCAAGATTGTGTTCTATAACAATCAATGTATTCTTCTGATCTACAAGACCGTTAAAAAATGTCAACAACTTCTGGGTATCACTTGGATGCAGCCCGGTACTCGGTTCATCAAGAATAATAATCTGATTAGTGTTTTTCAATTCTCTTGTTAGTTTCAGACGTTGCCTTTCACCTCCGGAAAAGCTATCCAGTCTTTGTCCTAATGTCAGATAATCAAGACCTAATTGTATCAGCAGATCAAAATTTTTGAGAACAAATTCTTCCTTAAAAAAAACAACTGCCTCAGAAACCGTCATATTCATAACTTCTACAATTGTTTTTCCGTTATATGTATATTTCAATACATTTGGCTCAAATCCCGATCCGCCGCAAACCTCACATGGTTGCTCAATATCATCCAAAAAAGCAAGGTCAATTTTTTCTATTCCCAATCCATTACAGTTTTTACAGGCTCCTTCACTATTTCTACTGAACAGTTTGTCTGAAACATGATTAGATTGTGCAAAAAGCTTACGCACAATATCTGATATTCCCAGATAAGTAAGTAAATTGGAACGGGCACTTGCTGCAAATAGGGATTGATCAATAATGGTCACATCAGGATAAAGTTCTGGCAGAATACGATTAATCAGGGTACTTTTGCCAGATCCTGCCACACCTGTTACTACCGTCATTATTCCAGTCGGAATATTTACATTCACATTTTTAAGATTATACCTGTTGGCATTTTTAATTTCCAGATAATCGTCAGGCTTTCTGAATGTTTGCTTTACACTTGGCTTTTCAGCAAAATAAGAGCCTGTTTTACCTGCCGATTTTTTTAAATTTTTAAATGTCCCGTTATACACTACCTCTCCTCCATTTCTTCCTGAACCAGGGCCTATATCAATCACCCGATCTGCCATTTTAATCAGATCCGGATCATGCTCCACGATTAAAACCGAATTTCCTTTATCTCTGATCTGCTGTATAATGGTGATAATATTTTGCAGATCTTTTGGATGAAGGCCGATACTTGGCTCATCAAATATATATAAAAGGTCTATCAGGCTGTTTCCCAGACTACGAACCATTTTTATACGCTGAGATTCTCCTCCGGAAAGCGTATTCGTACTTCTGTCCAGAGTCAGATACTGCAATCCTATCGTAATGATATTCTGTAGCTTTGCGGAAAGTTCTTTGATGACAACTTCATACCTATCGGAATCCAGAGAGTTAATAAATTCCAACAATTCATCTACAGAGAGCGCCATACACTCTGCTATATTCATTCCCTGAATTTTACAGGATAAGATTTTTTCATTCAGACGTTTTCCACTGCATGAAGGACATGTTTTGGTGATAACGACATGTTTCAGGGCATCTTTTCTTGTTATATTTTCTTTTGAATCTTTTTTAAGAAACGCTTTTTCAATCCTTGGAACGATTCCTTCATATTTTACCGTTTTTCCCCATTCTTTATGTGGATGTTTAGGTTTGTGTTCCGGTGCATACAGCAGGATTTCCCATTCTTTATCGGTGAAATCCTTTAGTTTTTTATCATTATCGAAATAACCTGACAAAGTATATCTTGTTAAGCGCCATCCTCCGGGTTGAAAAGTTGGGAAACGGACTGCACCTTCGTGTAAAGATTTTTCACGATCAATTAAAACATTCACATTCAATGTCTGAACAAAACCTAATCCTTCACACTCCGGACACATTCCCTGTGGATGATTGAATGAAAATACATTGGAATATCCTACAAACGGCTCTCCCATTCTCGAAAACAGCAACCTCAGAGATGCAGACACGTCTGCTGCTGTTCCCACAGTAGATCTGGCATTTCCACCCAACCGCTTTTGATTGATAATGATAGGAACATTAAGATTTTCAATTTTATCTACATCCGGCACACCATAATGCTGTAAGCGGTTTCTGATAAAACTGTTCTGGGTTTCATTGATCTGTCTTTGTGCTTCAGCTCCAATGGTTTCAAAAACTAAAGATGATTTTCCGGATCCTGATACACCCGTAAAAACTACGATCCTATACTTTGGAATTTTTATGGAAATATTTTTGAGATTATTTTGCCTTGCATTGGTAATTTCTATATTTTCCATGATAAAAATATTTAACTTTGTTAATAATTAACTAAGTTAAGTATAATTCTCATGAAACCCATTGAAAAAGAATTCTTTAACACATTTACTGATTTCCAGTGCCTTATTCTGGCTCATATGAACCGGGGTGATATTAACGGAGTAACTGCTGCTCATTATAATATTATTGAATTTATTATGAGGAAAGGGACAGCTACTGGAAGAGAAATATCAATAGCTTTCAACATTAGCCAGGCAGCCATTTCAAAACAACTAAAATTTCTGATCGACCAAAATTTCATTGTCCGGGAACAGGAGAAAACAGATCACAGGAAATTCAACCTTTCAGTAACAGATAAAGGAAGATTTATTGTAGATAATTCTGAAACTTTCCGTAAAGCTATCACGCAACAGACGGCTTCTATACTTACCTCTGAAGAGTTAAAAAAATTTAATTATCTGCTGAACAAAGTACTGAATCATCTAAAACTTTAATATCCCTGGTTACTTATACGTCCCGAACAGTCTATCCCAGATAGAAGTATAAAACCCAAAGTTTTTACTTTCATCCAAATGATGCTGATTGTGAAACCTGGTTGTTCCTACAAAGAAACGGTCAAAAGAAGCCGGAAAAAACTCTCTGTTCAGATGCCCTATCGTTCCCCAGATGAGATTAAGCAAAAGATAAACTGAAATGGAAATCACAGAAAAATCATAACCTATAAGTAAAACCAGCATCATCAGTCCAAATCCTATGGTTTCAAAAGGATGCAGAACAAAAAGGCTCAAAAAATTGGTACTGATATGTTCATGATGTTTTCCATGCAAAACTTTGTAGATAAAAGGTAAGTGTGCTGCATAATGAAACAAATACATCAGAAAATCCATTAAGAGAAGTAAAACAGCCACTTCCGCTATTATCCCAATTACAGATTCTGTTTGTCCCAGCACTATCCATCCGTTTTTCCATAAGAAAGCTCCCAGAAGCATTACAAAGCTGTTACATGCTATAGTAAGCAGACTAAGATAAAAGTCAGATTGGGTAACAGGATGATTTTTTTCCTGCAACTGACTTTTACGGCAAGTTTTTTCGATAAAAATATACAACCCTATAGAAAACAGATATAGAAAAATATTAGCGATCAGACTGAATATAATCCATTGTGGCCAGGAAAACTGCCAAAATATCTGTAAATAACCGGAAAGTTCTGTTTGATTAAAATTCATAAGCCCTTCATCCTTCAGCTTGATGTCATAAAGGTATGAATTTCAAAGTAAAATTAATCGATAAAGTATATTCCATACCTTATTTCTGTCTTGCTTTTCTTCTCAACTCCCGCAGTCTTGACGTCAGTTTCTTTCTTAAACTGTTATGATATTCCCGATAGTTTTTAATGCTGTTCTCCAGATTTTTCTTGTTCAGAAGATATTCCTCATACAGATGCCCCAGTTCTGAAATCTGAGTAATGACTTCTGAAGGCTGGCTTTCGGGATCTTCCGCAGCTTCTATCAGCAGACGGTAATATTCAATACGGCTGGTCAGGTTCATGTGAAGTTTTGGTTCTATTCCCTGCATGATTTTATTATTTTGTGAATTGGTAAAGGATAAAGATATTTTTTATATTATTTTTTGTTTTTGGATCCAGCTTATTTCTCCATCATAACCGGAGGTACGTCACTCTGAAATAAAATTTTGATATTTCCATTCTTTTCGTGAGCTGCTGATTTGAAATATCCTCCGTTAAGAGCAGAAGAAATAAGCGTTTCATTAGGATCACCCAAAGGTAATAATGGAAGTCCTGCGAATTCATTGACGAGCACCTGTGGTGAAATTCCATTGCTGTATTCCCCGGCTCCGTTGGCATTAAAGACTTTATAGATCACTGGATGAATCTGCCAGGAAATTTTTCTCGGTTTACGCTTGTCTTCCACCACAAATCCTGCCATATCTTTCCCCAGCGTAGTATCTCCCAGCTGAATGACCTGCATATAAGGTTTCAGGTTATTCACTACAATTTCGGCCGCAGATGCTGTACTGTTTGATGTGAGGATAAAAACTTTCTGCAATCCCAATGCATTGGCTCGCAAAATTGTAAAATCCAAAGCTTTGGGATCGTAAGCAATCTGTTGGGCAAATGTTCTTTTTACTTCACCTCCGTTTTTATTTCCTTTAAAAATGATGAAGGGTGAACCGGATGATAATCCTGAAGGAATCAGGGAACAAAGTGCTGCGGCAGATGATACCGAACCTCCATAATTGTATCGAAGATCCAGAATTAATTCCTTCACTCCGGCGGCTTTCAATTCCCCAAACTTTTGATATAGCGTTTGAGTCATTCCATCAGGGAAATCATAGATGTACAGATAACCTACTTTTTTACCATTTTTTTCAAAAACTTTGGATAAAACAGGCTGTTCAAAAGAGAAACCATAGTACACGGTGATATTTTTTTCATCCGTAACACCTCCGTTTTGCCACTTTCCAACGGTAAGTTCTACAACTGTCTGGTCTTTAATGGATGAAGCCATTGCTTCGGCATTTGCAGCTGTCATTATTTTTCCATTCACTTTGGTAATGATCATTCCTCTTTCCAGTCCCGAATTAAAAGCAGGAGAATTTTGAAGCACCAGCTTTACCACCGTAACAACCTCATTATTGCCAAGTTGAACAACCGTATAATCAAAACCGTACATATTCCTTATTGAACGCGGATACGAAGAGGAATCTTCCGTATTCACCATGAAAGAAAACCGATCCTTGGAAGACAACAGACTTTTGAAAAAATCTTTTACAGGAAGCTGATAATCCGGTTTTACGGGCATCTCATCTGCCCAATAATAATACCGTTTCATACTGTCCTGAACCCATAGATTCACAGATGCTGTACTTCCTTCCGGAAAAACAGGTGTGCTTTCGTCATTATTATTGGTACACGAAATGAGAAAGACTGCGATGGCAATGCATTGAAGTTTTAAAAAGCTATTCATATACAATTACAGATATTCTGCTACGTCAATATCTCCTTTCACTACCCATTCTCCATTTTCCATTTTTTCCTGAAGGACAATCATATTGGCGCCCGTGTGTTGTTTTAATTTCACCTGAATCATTTTAGATCCAGAGTAAGGCTCTGTAGTTCCCGGTTTGTATAATTCAAGATATATGGGAGCTGTCGAGCTGAAGAAACTATAGATTTTCACTGCAGTAAAGTTGTCCTTTCCTATATTATCAAACTCGGCAAGCACTACTCCGTTTTCTCTTTTCAAAATTCCCTTTACATCTTTCAGAGAAGTTCCGGAAAATTCTCCCAGGTTGGGAAAAATAAATTCAAAACCTACTTTCCCGAGATTAACCTGAGGTTTTACCGCATAGGTCTGCAGGTAAATTCCCGGAAGATTAAAGAAATAGAGGTCTTTATAATCATTTATATTGTCATATGTAATATTGTATTTTGCAATTTCAGCGCCTGTTTCATTGTTATAAACAGACAGTTTATTGGTTTCTCCCTGATCCAGAACAAACTGAAGCTGGGTTTCAATTTTATTGGTATAGGACGTTTTTCCGGCTATAGATACAGGCTGTCCGTTCAACCTCAACTGAAGGACATCAGGTTTTGAAAATCCTTTAATATTAACCTCTCCGGGTCTCTGTACTTTATCAAACAACTCCATTGTATTGCTGTCTGTACATGAAAAAAGTGCAGTAAAAAACAGTAGTAATGCAAAGATTTTATTCATCTTTTTCAATTATTTCTTGTAAAACTTAAAAAATATTGCCCAGCCCATGAGCCGGGCAATATATAATTATAAAAAAACTAGTTGGATATATTCTGGATACTCTTCTTTCAAAGACTATCCATTATTTTATATAAAATTTCATGGTGTTTCTAAAAATCAGATTCTAAGGGGACAGAATGATTATTTTTTAATAAATTTCAGTCTTTCCGTAGTTTTTCCATCCGTAATTTCAGCGATATACGCTCCTGATATCATACCAGTCATATTAATCGCTTTAGCATATGGAGTTGTCAATACTTTTTGTCCTGCTGCATTGTAAATATTGACTACAGTTGTATTTTCTTTCAATGCCGGGTTAAGCTGCAGTTGTAAAGATTCTCTTACCGGGTTTTCTGCTATTTGTGTGAGTGTTTTGTTTCCTTTTACATCTTTAGTTCCTAAAAATTCCGTAGCATAAATTCCTATTTCATCAATATTGATAT
The DNA here is from genome assembly GCF_045865955.1 of Chryseobacterium sp. KCF3-3. Taxonomy (NCBI): domain Bacteria; kingdom Pseudomonadati; phylum Bacteroidota; class Flavobacteriia; order Flavobacteriales; family Weeksellaceae; genus Chryseobacterium; species Chryseobacterium sp. KCF3-3. The sequence continues at coordinate 4,105,132 of NZ_AP035792.1, read as the reverse complement.
TCTGGATATTATTTCCGCTTGCTTTTCTGTTCGACCACATTCCGATATAGATTTTCTTCCCGGCAAAAGCAGAAAGATCTACAAGGGATTGTACAAACTGGGTAAGATCAGCAGGAAATGGATTGGCTGAGTCTCCTACCTGTATTTTATAAAGGCTTTGAACATCATTACCATCTGCATCTACTGTCATGGCCTGAAAATCCGCCAATGTGGGAACTTCTTTTTGCGGTGTACTTACATAGATAAAAAGTTCTCTGGCAACAATCGTATGGGTAGATCTCTGTCTTCCGATATTTGCAGCCAAAGTAACAGTACCTACAGTGTTCGTAAGGTCAATCTGAGGAGAAATGACCCAGTCATTTTCTGTTGCAAAACCAGTGGCGCTTCCGCTTGGTACTAAACTGATGGAATGGCGAAGAACGCCTGTGGTTCCATAGGTTAAGGTAGTTCCGTTGTGATAAATGTTCTCCCCCTGTACCCATCCGTTGCCATTGTTGTTCAGGTCATGAAAGGTCCATCCCTGAAGATCTGCAGGTGTATCAAAAGAATTCCCCCATACCAGAGACTGCGCTGCAGCCAGGTGAGATAAAAACAGAACAGATGATAAAATTATTTTTTTCATAATACTTATTATTAATGTTTTTGAAGTAAAAGCAAGGAATCAGCATGTGCTGTTCCCTGCTTTTTAAAAGTTTTTATTATTCTACAATAGAGAAATTGTATTTTGTCCAAAGCCCCTGGAAGTTTCCACAGTTTCTTGGAGATACATTCCAACCACCTTCGTTGAAGAAAGGCTGGCTCATACCCCATAGAGATGCAGGAGTACCAGTCGCTAAGTTAGCTGCAGGGATTCCTGCTGTACCTGTACCAGTAACAGAAGTAGTAAATCCGTGAACCTGGATTGTGCTGTAAGCTGAAGCTGAAGAAAGTTCAGAACCTGTACCTTCCACTTTGATTCCTACAGGGTAACCTGTAACAACAGCGTTATTTAATGTTAATCTTCCGTGTCTTCTGATGTGGATACCGTTTTCATACAAAGCACCTTTAGTAGAGTTCTTAGAACCAACGATAGTAAGGTTGTTGATTACGGGGTGAGTTAACAATGTAGTAGAAGAACCGTCTGCGTTGTTATCAAGCTCGATACCGTTAGAATCAGGGCTTGATCCGCTAAGACTGTGTGTAGAGTTATAATCTGCCAAAGCTAATGCACAAGTAATAGTTCCTGTATATCCGTTATCGAAATCGAAGTTATCATCATCTGCAGCAAAAGAAACAAGGTTTGAAGCGTTTACAGTACCTCCAAAGAATTCAAAAGAGTCATCTTTCCCGAAAGATACCTGGATATGATCCAAAGTAGTTCCGTTTCCAACACCTCCTAAAGTAAGACCATTGATTTCGTTTCCTGAGTTTGGAGCTAAAAGGTCGTACCCTGCAAATTCAATACGTACATACTTCAATGTTCCTGCATTATGAGAAGCATTGGTACCTCCGTAATAGAAATCAGGACCAGATAATCCTTCAATTGTTTTTGTGAAAGGGGTGTTGGTAGGAGCATCTCCTAATATGATAACTCCACCGAAGTCACCAGGAGCAGCAGTTGTATCTTCGTTTCCATCTAACAATTTGTAGCTTGTGAAAATGATTGGTTGCGCTTCTGTACCTGTAGCGTTGATTTTTCCTGTTTTAGAAATTACCAAAACTCCTGTAGCTGTATTGTTTGTGCTTGGCTTAGCTTTAATGAATGTACCAGGCTGGATTGTTAATGTAGCACCATTTTTTACAGTTACCACTCCATTAAGTTCAACCACCCCACTCCATGTAGTATTTGAAGTAATATCACCGCTTACGCTGGTTACCGGAAGCGCAGAAGCTGTAAGGTACTCCGCAGAAGTAGATTTCATTTCGAATGGAGAAGATGAATCTGCCAGTTGATCATTTTGACAAGCTGTAAGAGATAATGCTGCCACTGCAATTAGAGTTAGTCTTTTCATTGTTATAATTTTTAGTACAATCCGGTCGTGTTATTTTTATACCAGATCAGTTTTTTAATATTCAGGAATATCTTCCTCTCTATTCCTTCGATTTGTTTTTTGGTGTTCATCCCATCGCTGCAGGAGGAACTGCATTGCGGGCGTTCCCATGAGAATCGTTAAAGCCTGGGAAAAGCTGTTAACGTCAGGTTTTTTCAGAACTGTACTGCTGTGCGCATCATCAGTATTATTTCAGTTTTTGATCAGGTTCCCGAAACCTGTACGCTTCTATAATTAAGATATCTTTCTATACTGTAGTATCTGGTGTATTTATTATTAAAAAGTATAATTCACACTTAGGCTGAACATTCTTCCGCTATATGCCCGGAACATAATCTTATCAATATTTTTATCATACTTGTCTGTGGCTCCGGGAAGAAGCTCCCAGCCTTCTCTTTCTGTCCCTACGTTACTTCCGCCACCGTTTTTTGCAGCCAGATAAGAATTGAAGTTGTTATAATATTCCTTTACTCTGTTGAAAAGATTTCTTACATTAAATTTCACTTCAAAATTTTTGTTACGAAGGAATTTATATGAAATCTGAGCATCTGCTACAGCATAAGGACGCTGAATTTCCTCTCCTTTATAGGCATATCCTACTGTAATGTACTGGTCTCCTTTAGCGTTATATAGGAAACTCATCCCAAAACGGTTTCCATCATAGACCAGTCCAAGATTGTAGGCATAAGGAGTCTGCCCGTACAGCGGTCGTTTTACTTCATAGGTTTCATCATTATCGCCCGTTTTATACAGGTCTTTAAAAGCCACTACTTTTGTATGGTTATAAGTGAAGTTTCCACTTATGAAAAGCTTTTCCAGAAAAGTTCCGTCGGCGATAAATCCTAAACTTTTTCTTACCTCAGCTTCCACTCCTATCAGTTTTGCATTTTTTGAATTTCCATTGTACAGGAAAAGATTTCCTTCACTGGAAATATGTCCCTCACGTTCTATCGGCCGGTCTATATTTTTATAATACAATCCTGCAGAAAATATTTCTCCCAACCCTGGAAACCATTCAAATTTGAAATCATAATTATTAATGACTGAGGATGTCATTTCTGTATTATAAATTAAACCATTAGCTATCGGATCGAAATATGGAAGTCCTGTTCTTTCATTGAACTGAGGACGGATAACAGATCTGTTGTAAGCAAGTCTCAGATTGATTTTATTGGTAGGACTGTAGGTAAAATTCACAGAAGGCATCCATTGCCATGGTTTATCATCTATTGCTGCTCTCACGATGTATTTGGAATCGGAAGGATCCAGCTGCTGAGAAATCAGATCGTACTTAAAATATTCTGCACGAAGTCCCCATACTAATCTTAGTTTCTTCCAACGGTTATCAAACATCAAAAAAGCAGCCTGTTGATTAACCTCTCCTTCATACTTATCGTTTTTATAGAGTCCTCTGGTTTCCCAGCCAATACCACCCGGAACATAATGGGAACCATCAAACCAGCCAGCAAGCGAACCATACATCGTCAAATAGTTCTTCTCGCTATTGGGAACGTCCCGGTTTTCGTCAACACGAAGAAAAAACTTCTGCTGTTGGTTGGTATTGTTTTTTATGGCTCCGGCATATCCGGCTTTAATGGTATTTTTAAAACTTCCTGCATCCATATCCCATTTCACAGAAGCACCATAGTTGTAATCTGTTTCTCTGTTTTCAATATAGCCTCTGTAGAAATCTGCGCCGGAATTGTAGATCTTATGAAACGCCAGAATTTCCCTTCCGATAAAGTCATATCTGGTAATATACTGAGTGTAATCTTTGGTATCAGAAGCTACTCCTGTGCGGGCTGCAAACCAACTTACCTCAGCATTTCCAATTTTATGGTTTCCTTCCAGTTTATTTTGTAAAAAGGTTTGAAAAATCGGGTAATTGGTATTATCAGTATAAGGCCTGTCTAAGTTTTTGATCTGAACGGGATCATTATTGGGAATAATTCCGTTATAGAAATAATTATAGGCTAATTCAGCGTTGGCAGCCATTCCACTACCCGTTGAGTATTCGTTCCAACCTGTTACTCTTGTCAGGGTATTATCAAAAATATGAGTATATGAATTACGGAATGAAATTCTGCTTTTTCCCAGCTGCAAACCGAAATTTAACATCCCTGCAAGCGTTGAATTGTAATTATAGGAAGCTCCACTGTTTTTGAAGTTATAAAACGGAATCTGTCCGTTCGCATCAGGCATTCCTGTTGTATCCAGCCAGTTTCCCCTTCCGGTATGGTCAATATCCAGTTTGTTTTGCTCATTTCTGATGACAAATGCTCCGGCAAATCCCCATTTATTATTGTTTTTAAGCGCGTAGGTTCTTCCCAATGCCAGCTGTATATTAGATCCCATGTCACCTCTGGTTTTATAGGTACTGAAATTGTCATTGGTAAACTGCCTGGACTGTTCAAAAAACCTTGGATCTGTCCAGTTCATCGGCTCCAGTCCTTTTGGAAAATCTCTTGTACCGTCATCATATCCGAAATAATCATACTTTCCACGCTTACGGGTCAGAAATTCTTTGAAGGCCGACTGGTCATTATAAGAAGTTCCCAACGTTACGGTTGTAAAATTTTCATTGGGAATATCTTTCGTTCTCACTTCTACATAGCCTCCTGCAAAACTGGCGTTCATATCCGGAGTTGCAGACTTGCTTACCACCACACTTTCTACCATTGCCGTAGGAATGATATCAAATGAAAAATTCTGGTTATAAGCTTCGGTACTTGGCAGGTTGATTCCATCCATGGCAGCAGTGTTCCAGCGTTCTCCCATAGATCGTACTACAACATACTTATTATCAATAGTGGTAATTCCTGTTACTCTTTTCAAAGTTCCTCCTACATCGCTGTCCGGTGTTTTGGAAATCTGTTCCGCAGAAATACCATCACTCATCTGCGCTGCCTTCTTCTGCTGGGCAAGAAGTCCTGCCTGAGTATCTGCTTTGCGGGCAGCAGTAATCACAACTTCTTTGATGTCTGTAATTTTATCCGAAGCTTTATTTAAAGCAAATGAAACAGCATTGGTTTCTTTGTTCGTTACAGATAATTTTTCAACTCTCAGCGTATTATATTTAGGTGCTTTTATCGTCAGATTATAAGTTCCCGAGGGAAGATCTATGGTAAAGTCACCGTTATTATCAGTCACCACTGTTTTCTGAGCTACAGTAACTTCTGCTCCGGTAATGGGATTTCCTACTTCATCCACTATTTTACCGGAAATTCGTCCGTTTCCCAATGCAGAAATAGCAGAGCTTTCATATTTTATCGAAATAAGATCACCATGCAATCGGTACACTATAGGAAGTCCGTTGGTAATATCCTTCAGACAGTTGTTGACAGAAGTATTTTCACATTTCACTCCTTTTACCTTCAGCTCTTTAATATCAACCTTGGAATAAGCCAGTCTCATTCCCGTTTTTCCGGCAAATTCTTCCAAAACTTCAATCAACGGTCTGTTGGCAGGTACAGAAAATGTTACTTTCTGAACCAGCTCCTGAGCTTCTGCGGCTACAGTAAAAAATAAGGCTGCTATGGTAATCCCACATTTCAAACTTTTCATACTTAATAGTGTTCTCTTGATTATGATTATTTAATTTTTTTTGAATAATGATTTATTTCTTAAGGATATAGGTGTTTTCTTTTTTCTGTACTTCCAATCCCAGAATAAAGGCAAGGGATTCAATATTTTCGCCAACAGTTCCACCGGTAAAATCGGCAGTAATCTTTTTATTTTCAGATTCTTTAGGATACAGAACCGTTGTACTGTAATTACTTTCCAGAACTGCTACCACTTCTTTTAAAGGAACATCGTTAAAGCTCAAAGACAATATTGCAGGAGCTTTGTTTGCTGAATTTTTTACAGGCTTCAATGAAATAACCGCTGTAGTATGGGCAATTCCGAAATTGGTCCACTTCTGATTCGGTGTAAGGAAAGAAACCGCAACTCCAGGAGAGGATACCGCTACCTTGCCTTCATACAGATCCACAGCTTTATTCTTCCCTGATTGTGAGATTTTAAATACCGTTCCCAATACTTTGGTACTGAAGCCATCTGCACGAACGATAAAAGGATGTGTTTTAGATTTTGCCACAGAGAAAATTGCATCTCCTTTTAAATCCACCACTCTGGTAGACGCAGGAAAAGATTTTTCTACAGTCAGTACAGCGCCTGGCAAAAGAGTAACTACAGATCCGTCTTCAAGATGAACAATACGGTTTCCGGATTTTGCAATATATACATCAGGCTTAATGAACATGGTGTAGGTAAATATTCCGCCCAATGATAAAAGCAGAATAATAACTGCAGCTATTTTATAGAGATGTATTGTAAAGCTTTTTACAGATGAAATAGAAATACTATCTGTTTGAGGAAAGTAATGTTCCAGTCCGGATAATACTCTTTCTTTGGATTCTTTAAGATGAAGAATATCCAGATCTTTTTCTGTAAGATTCTTCCATTGATTTAAAAGTTCATTTTCTTTTTCAGAGATTGAGTCTTCCAAAACTTCCCTTTCCCAAAGTCTGAAAACAAAGGCTTCAATATTTTTATATGGTAAACGTTTTTTCATAAGGTCTTTCATCTATTCACAGATACTTCTATCTATAAGACAGTGAAAATGAAAAACTTCCCCGGAGCATTCTTAATGTTATATTCACATTACAACCAAATTGTTAATAATTTTCACCCTATTTCACATTTACTCAACATTAACGTCACATTTGAGTCCTGTTTTTCAGAAATATTTAATCTTATCACACCCAAAGTTCACAAAAAGTTAATTTTCCTTTAGGTAATTTTGTATCACAATATGAGCCCAACAGACTATACATTATTAAAGAAAATAAAATCAGGCGACCGTCCTGCATTTATGCTGCTGTATGACCGATACTGGGATAGTCTATATCGCTTTGTTTTTGTACGGACACGGGATAAAGAAGTCTCTGAAGAAATTCTCCAGAACTTATGGATGAAGATTCTTGAAAATACAGACGTGATACAAACCGATGATACAGAAAGTGCCAAAGGCTATCTTCTCCGTCATCTTCACTACCGGATTATTGATTTTTATAACAGCTATAAAAAAGCTCCTCCTACTCTGAGTATTGACGAGTTTGATATTCCTAATGAAATTGAAATGGCAGATTCAGATTATTTTGAGATTCTTGAGGAAAATGAAATTTCTGCTTTGTTATCTATGATTGATGAGGTGGTTGCTCAACTTCCCTCAACAGAGCAGCAGGTCTACGATATGAGAATCAGGAAAAATATGTCGGTCAATGAAACAGCAGAAGCACTGGGAATCAGCAATAAGACCGTGAGCAATAAACTAAGCAAAGCTTTGGGAGAAATCCGTGAACAACTGAATCCGGAGTATAAGTCTTCTAAAAAGCTGGTTTCTATTCTGTTATTGATGGAGGTTTTGACGAGGTATTGATGGGGTTACGGGATTTGAGGATATGTCAATGGTCAATTTGCTTCGCAGTCAATCGTCAATTTTTTACACCCATTATCAAAATTCACAACGAAGCGGATTCACTATTCACCTTTCACTTTTAAAGTCAATGGTCAATTTGCTTCACAGTCAATAGTCAATTTTTACAACATCATATAAAATTCACAGCGAAGCGGATTCACTATTCACCTTTCACTTTTAAAGTCAATGGTCAATTTGCTTCGCAGTCAATAGTCAATTTTTACAACATCATATAAAATTCACAGCGAAGCGGATTGACAATTCATTATTCACTAAAGATCGGCAGAAAACCAGTATTAAAGTCCAGGATTTTAAAATCGGCAAGATTTGAATCTATGCTTGCATCATTATTGGTGAAGATTACAGTCTGCATTCCAGCCTCTTTTGCTGCTTTTAATCCTGACTGACTGTCTTCAATAGCAATACAGTGCTCCGGAGAAATTCCCATATTTTTTGCAGAAGTAAGATACACGGCCGGATGAGGTTTTCCCTGAGTTTCAAACTCTGATGAATGAACGGTATCAAACAAATCACGAACCTGAAGTTTTTCAAGAACCACATGGGCTACACGCAAAGGAGCATTGGTAGCCAGTCCTATTTTATACTCTTTATTTTTAAGATCTTTAATGAACTGCTGTACACCGGACATTGTGCAGTCTTGATCCTGAATCATTTCAATCACTCTTGTAACCACTTTATTTTCCAGCTCAGAGGAATCAAAATTTTCCCATGGGAATCTTTCATACCAGAATTCTGTCACTTCCTGAGTGGTCATATATTTAGTTTGTGCCGCAAGATCATCTGTAACCTGCACTCCATAGGATGAAAATACATCCAGTTCTGCCTGAGTCCAGAATTGTTCTGAGTCTATCAGAACACCGTCCATGTCAAATATTACTGCTTTTAAAGTCATTTTTTTTAATGATAAATGATGAGTTATGGATGATGAATTATTGGCTGATTTTATATACACAGCGCTGTCCACCTGAAATGATGTGATCTACTCTTTCCACTTTATACTCCTTCCCTATCAGAGATTGGAAATTGGATAATTCAGCACGGCAGAAGCCCTGGCATTCGGTTGCAGCAGCACATATCGGACAATGGTTTTCAATCAGAAAATAATCTTCACCTTCTTTTTTCCATTCTGCCATATACCCTTCATCACTACGGACTTTTGAAAGGGATTCAAGACGCTGTTCCAGAGATTTTGTCTTAGAAAGTAGCTTTTCATACCGGTCATGGGTGTTTTTTTCCCGGTCACTGATCAATAATTCCAAAGCATTTTCACCCAAAAGATTTTTCACTGATTTCAAAATCTGAACTGTGACATCTGCATGAGTATCAGGAAACTGAGATAACCCCTTCTCTGTAAGCGTATAATACGTAGATGGACGGCCCACTCCTTCGCTCTTCACCGAAGACCGGATCAATCCTTCCTGAGCAAGGTTGAGCAAGTGTTTTCTTGCGCCTTCTTTAGTGATCGACAATTCTTCAGCAATAAGAAGTGAGGTGGCTTCACCTCTCATCTTTAAAAACATCAGAATACGATCTGCTGCCGGCTTCTTCATTTGACAATATTTAGGTTGTTTTATTTTTCAACAACAAATATAGTCATTTTCTATAACCTTAAAAAAATAAGCTTAAAACAAAGATTTACAACACTTTATTTATTCAAATCCAAAAACCAATAAAACAACCAATAAGTTGTTTTATTGAAATATATTTCTACCTTTGTCACATAGTAATCAAAAAAATAAAGACGATGAACCCATTTACATTACCACAATTACCTTATGCTTACGATGCCTTAGCACCATTTATAGATAAAGAAACAATGACGATTCACCATCAAAAGCATCATCAGGCTTATGTAGATAATCTGAATAATGCTTTGGCGCAAACCAACGAAACGAATCCTGATCTGGATTCCTTATTGCAAAGAATTAGCGAATACAGTCCGGCTATAAGAAATAATGGGGGCGGCCACTATAACCATTCTTTATTCTGGGAAATTCTTTCTCCTCAACCTAAACTTCTTCCTGAAGGAATGCTTCATGACGATCTTACAGCCACTTTCGGGAGTATTGACAATCTAAAAGCAGAAATGAAAAAAACAGGTTTGTCACAGTTCGGTTCCGGATGGGTATGGTTATTTGTAAAGTTCAACGGATCTCTGGCCATCAGCTCTACTCCTAATCAGGATAATCCGATGATGGATATTCTTCCCACAAACAGAGGTTTTCCGATTCTTGGAATAGACGTTTGGGAGCATGCTTATTACTTGAATTATCAGAATAAACGTGCAGATTACCTTGATGCTTTCTGGTCTGTACTGGATTGGTCTGCCGTTGAAAGAAAATATGAAGAAGCTTTGTCAAAAGTAAGATAAATAATACTGAATATAAACAAACTATGACTGAGGAAAATTTTATCAATAAAGCAAAGGCTTCGGGTATTATTGCCCTTGACCTTTCAGAATACAAACCCACTACGGAAATTGTAGAACTGGATATCAAAGATCATCTTTTTATGGGAATGATTGTGAAGGAGAAAGAATTTAAGGAATCAATTGCTGTGGTGGATTTTTCTATATACAATGAAAAAGCAGTGGGAATTATCTGCTCTACAGATGCCATCATTCCCCCGTGGGCTTACATGCTCATTATGGAAAAACTGTCTCCCTATGCTTCTTATGTAGATTTAAACAACGCAGAAACAATATTGCTCGATCTCTGGAAACGACGTCTCATTTACGCTGACCTTAAACAATATAAAAATCAGAAAGTGGTTGTCCGGGCAAGCACCAGTCATGATCCTGCTTTGTATTTATTAGCAGCAGGATTATTAAAACCTCTGGTAAAAACACTGATGTACGGTGAGATAGGATTACCCAAAGTAATTTTTAAACAATAAAAAAATGAAAGCAATCATATTCAACGGATCCCTGGAAAGAAGGGCATTATCTACTTCCGGACTGATTTCAGATTATTTTTCAGAACGTCTGAAAACGCTGGGAATTCAGACTGATATTTTTACGCTTGCTGATTCCGGTATTCCTTTATTTGATGTTACCCTTACCAAAACTCCTTTGGCTGTAGAACGTATGACTCAGATGTTTACTGATGCTGATTTGCATATCTGGCTGGCTCCTCTTTACCACGGAAGTATTCCTGGAGTGATGAAAAACTGTCTGGACTGGCTTGAAGTAACTGCCAACAGATACGAACCTTATCTTACGGATAAAACTGTGGGTTTGGTATGCTGGGCTGATGGTCTGCAGGCTATGCAGGGAATCAATGCCATGGATTCTATTGCCAAATCATTGCGTGCCTGGCCATTGCCATTCAGCGTTCCGATTGTCAGATCATCATTATTCGCAGCTGACCCATCTACGCAAATTTCGGAGCTCTATTCCGGTAAGTTTGATAAGCTTATCAGCATTGCCACCTCTAAAAAAATAGAAAAAACGACTATAAACCATTCATAACATGATAGAAACAGATATACTGATCATTGGTGCCGGCCCTGCAGGGTTATTTACGGTATTTGAAGCCGGCCTTCTCAAAATGCGATGCCATATTATCGATGCATTGCCACAGATGGGAGGCCAGTTATCAGAATTATATCCCAAGAAACCTATTTTTGACATTCCCGGATTTCCAAGTGTACTTGCCGGAGAACTCATTGATAACCTTTATGAACAGATCAAACAGTTTGAACCAGGCTTTACCTTTAATGAAACAGCCATACATCTTCTCAAACTGGAAGAGAATCTTTTTGAAGTCATTACCGATAAAGGAACAAAACACCGAGCAAAAGCCGTTATTATTGCCGGAGGACTGGGAAGTTTTGAGCCTAAAAAACCGCCTATTGAAAATATTTCAGCTTTTGAAGAGCGTGGAGTTAATTATTTTATCAAAAATCCGGAAGACTATGCCGGAAAACATGTAGTGATTGCCGGAGGTGGAGATTCAGCGCTGGACTGGACTATTCATCTTGCTGAGATAGCTTCCTCTCTTACTCTTATTCACAGAAGAAATGAATTCCGTGGCGCGCTGGATTCTGTTGAAAAAGTGAAAAAATTAAAACAGGAAGGCAAAATCAATCTGATTACTCCTGCAGAAGTAGTAGGATTAAATGGAGAGGATTATTTGAAGGAAATTCTGGTTGAAAAAGAAGGTTCAATACAGTCTATTAAAACAGATTATTTTATTCCTCTTTTCGGATTGGTTCCAAGGCTGGGACCTCTGGCAGAATGGGGAATTGAGCTGGAAAAGAATGCCATAAAAGTAGACAACAGCACCGATTTTCAAACCAATATTCCCGGAGTTTATGCCGTAGGTGATATTAATACGTATCCTTATAAAATGAAACTGATCCTGTGCGGATTCCATGAAGCGGCCATTGCCTGCCAAAGTATTTATCAGCGTCTTAATCCGAATAAAAAATTTGTCTTAAAATATACTACGGTAAGTGGAATCGAAGGTTTTGACGGAACAAAAAAACAAGCAGAAAAACAGGTAGTAGCCACTATTGACTAAGGATTATGGAGAACGAGATTACCATTACTGTTATTGACCAAAGAGGTACTACACACACTTTGCTATGCCCTTTAGAAATGGGGCTTACCCTTAAAGATATCTGCAAAGCTTATGAATTACCTATGGAAGCCATGTGTGGAGGTATGGCTATGTGTGCCACCTGTCATTGCTTTGTTTTGAGTGAAACATCTGCTCTTCCTGAAAAAAATGATATTGAAGAGGCGTTATTATCAGAACTATTTACCTCCAAGGCTACAAGCAGATTAGCCTGCCAGATTCATCTTACAGCTCAAATGGATGGGCTGTCGGTAGAAATTGCTGCAGATTAATGAGTTAAAAATAAAAATTAGCACACTTTATGCTGCTTATTTTCAAAGAACAGTGTTGAACTGCTGTAATTAAGTTTAGCGGGGATTTCCAAACCATTCAACGTTGAAGAAATCCCTTTTTTAAACCCTTTAAATTCAAACAATATGGCTATAAAAATAACAGATGCCTGTATCAACTGTGGAGCCTGCGAACCTGAATGCCCCAACTCAGCCATTTACGAAGGTGCTATCGACTGGCGCTGGAAAGACAAAACCAAGCTTTCAGGACATATTACATTCCCCGACGGCACAGAAGGTGATGCTGATGCCTACCATCCGGCGGTCTCAGATGAAGTGTATTATATCGTATCCGGAAAATGTACGGAATGTAAAGGTTTTCATGAAGAGCCTCAATGTAAAGCTGTATGCCCTGTAGACTGTTGTATAGATGATCCTGATCACAGGGAAACCGAAGAAGTACTATTGGACAGACAAAAATTCATGCACAGTGCTTAATAAATTTCTATCTTTTATATTTAATTTCAATAAAGGCGGGTTTTAACCCGCCTTTTTATCACTCTTTTTCATTGGGTTCGGCTTTAGCCTCAACCTATTTTGCTTTAATCTCAGTATAAATTTTTTGAGTAAAAGGAGTTTCTACACCTGTTTCAGCACCATATTTCAATACAGCACCTGCAAACAATTCCAATTCGTTATCCTTCTTTCCTGAATTGATATCAAGCTGTAAAGAAGTTGGAGTTTCAAAAGGAAATGTAGAGGCTTTATTAAAAGTAGCGTCAATAATATCTTCCTGAAGATCTATTCCTTTTTTAGCAGCAATCTGTTTGATTTCTTTCATAATTCCGGTGGCCTCATTCTTTTGCTGCTCATCGGTACATACGGCTCCCATGGACGAGTTATGCTTCGCTGTTACCAATCCAAAACTTGCTATGAATATGAATTTTGTCCAGATATCTTTTAATGAATTATCTTTAAAATCAAAGTCGATTTTACTTTCACTCAATAGCTCTGTAATCCATTCTACAGGTACAGAAAAATGTTCAGGATCTCTTCCCACAATAATTTTCCCTGCATTTCCTTTATGTTCTACAGTTCCTCTTTCCTTAATATGAGAAGCTACATACACACAGGTTGGAAGAACAGTATGATCAGGAATAATGGTGCGTATTCTGTCATAAATATCCGCTCCGTTCATCATCGGAAGAAGAACAGTATCTTTATGAATGACTAGCAGTAATTGTTTGCAGACATTTTCAAGATCATATTCTTTCACACAGATCAACACGAGATCAGGATTTTTAATCTCACTGATATTCTCTACAATAGCATTTGGATGTGTCTGTGAATTGGAATGCTCAGGAGATAACAACGTCAATCCGTTTTCTTTTACTTTATCATAAGTTTCTCCGCGGGCAACAAAAGAAACGGTATATTTTCCTGAAGTTTCATTGGTCTGATTGATTTTAAAACCAAAATAACCACCTACACCACCCAATCCTACTACTACAATATGTTTTTTGTTCATGAAATTATTTTTAAGCAAAGATCAGCGATGGCATTTAAAATATCACTTGACAAATGAAAAGAAATTACAATTTATGAATATCTCTTCTGATCCGGCTCAGGGAGCTGTCTTTAATTCCAAGGTAAGAAGCAATCACTTTCAAAGGGACATGCTGAAAAATATCAGGGTCTTTCTTCATTAGGTTAAAATATCTTGTGGAAGCCTTCTGGCTCGCCATTTCGATCAACCTGTCATGAATATTATAATAATTAAGGACAAAAAGAAGCCTGCTGAATTCTCTGAACTCAGGAATGTTATGGAAATTATGCTGTACATTTTCCAATCCTGTTTCCCAGAAAACACAATCGGTTACAGTCTGATATATTTCTTTGGTAGGCTGCTGCCTGAAAAAAGACAGAAAATCATTTACAAAGCAGGGAGCTGTATAAATATTCGTTGTGATCTCTTCATTATCTTCATTCAATAAATAAGACCTTACATAGCCTTTTTCCAGAAAATAGGTTTTGGTACTGATCGCATCTTTATCCAACAAAACAGTATTCGCTTTTAAATCAAAATGACTGAATTTTTCAGTAATTTTTTCAACCACCTCAGCTTTGATACTGAATAAGGAATGAAAGTAGGTATTAAGTAATGATTTGTCCATTAAAATGTCCTCATAAATATACTTTGAGCCATCTAAAGTAGCGATAATTCGTGAAAGTCTGGATAATCAGATGCTTTAAAACCACTCCGTCAAAAATTCTTTGAATTTTCGCCACCCCTCCAATGGAGGGGAATTTTTCTCATCATTAGAAATGGTACTTCTAAAAACCGTTGAGACTTATATGACTTATGTTATTTCAACTTTACTGCTTTTGTTGCGATGAAAGTAGGAAGGTACTTATCAATTAAAAAGCGTGGATTAGGCTGCATTTCTTCTGTGAAATCTGAAATCATAAAACCTGCTTTCAATTGTCCTCCGATAAGGTCTGAAAGGGTATGTCCAAAAACCAGAGCTTCATTATTTTCCAGTTTTCTGTTGATCTGATCCTGATTCAAATCTGTTATATCTGCATAAGGAAGTGTATATTTCGGTCTGATAATCCCCTCTTTTATATCCTGAGGATTTCGGTCTGCTACAAATACAACAGGATTAAAAAAACTGGCCAACAGCATTCCTCCTTTTTTCAAAACCCTATAGGCTTCTTTCCAAACAGGATTTACATCTTCCACATAATGATTGGATATCGGATGAAATACAATATCAAACGTTTCATTTTCAAATGAACTTAAATCTCTCATATCACCCTGAACTGTTTTCAGAGACAGTCCATCACGTTCTGCTACCTTTTCATCCTGTCTCAGCTGTTCCCCGGAAATATCAAAAACGACAACAGAAGCTCCTGCTGCTGCCAATACCGGAGCCTGCTGTCCTCCTGCCGATGCCAGACACAGGATATTCTTTCCTTTCACATCTCCCAACCATTCTTTATTCAATGGTTTGGGAGTCAGGTGAACATCCCATTTTCCTTCTTTTGCGTCATTAATCAATTCTGAGCTTACCGCTTTTGACCATTCGTTCTGTGCTAATGCCTGTTTGTTCCAGGCCGACTCATTATGGTGTAAAAAATCTATTTCTTGCTCCTTCATATTTTTTATTTTCTGGTCATTTAATTGTCAATTTACAAAAATATTGTATTCAGAAGCCATTCAACTGGTACAGATTTTCTAAAATGTACTGGTCCAGTTTAGCCCTCAAGGATCATCATGAATTTTATTGGGCTTTGCAGTTTATCACAAATTTTGTAATTTTCTTAATTAAAGCAGCTATACAGGCAACAATTATGGATAATGATTTCACTTACAATTTCATCGAACCTGACAAAGAGATCGCAGATTTTGTTGAAAATCTGGGAACTTTTCAGAACCTTTCGGATGAAGCTAAAGAAGTCGTAATTATTCCTGACGGAAGAATTGATTTATTTTTCTCACAATCGGCTTCAGAACCTTTCCATATTACCCTTCTCGGACTGGAAACCTATCCTGAACAAAGATATATTGCTCCTTATACCACAGCTTTTATTGTCAGTTTCAAACCTCTTGCTGTGGAATATATTTTAAATACTTCCATTGCTGATTTATTGAATATCGGAAAAGAGCTTTCTCCTGATTTCTGGAATTTTAAAGCTGACGATATAAAGGATTTTAATCATTGCTGTACGAAAGCCACTCAAAAAATACAAGCGTTGCTACCTCAAAAAACAGATGAAAGAAAAATCAAACTTTTTGAGTTGGTGTATGCTTCAAAAGGGGAAATGAGCGTACAGGAGCTTTCAGAAAAAACAGGCTGGAGCAGCAGACAGATTAACCGGTACTTTACCAAACAACTTGGTTTGTCATTAAAAGCCTACTCTACTATTTTGCGTTTCAGAGCATCATTGGAACATATTGCTCAGGGAAGACTTTTCCCGGAACTCAATTATACCGATCAGAATCATTTCATCAAAGAAGTAAAGAAATTTTCAGGAGTCGCTCCTAAAGAATTATCCAAAAATAAAAACGACCGATTTGTACTATTATCTGTATTGAAAGGAAAATAAATTTGCATTGTAAAATTTAAATAAACAATGCTGATAGACAATAAATCAATAGCAATCGTTGGTGGTGGTCCGGCAGGACTTACACTGGCAAGACTTTTACAATTGAAAGGTGCAGATGTAAAAGTATATGAAAGAGATTTTAATAAAAATGCCCGTGTACAGGGCTCTCCTCTTGATATGCATGAAGATTCAGGGCTGGCTGCCATACGCAAGGCAGAACTTCTGGAAGAGTTTAAAAAGACTTTCCGTCCGGGTGCAGACAGAACATTGATCATGAATGAAAAGGCCGAAATATTTTTTAACGACTATGAAACAAAGCCTGAAGAAGATTTCGGACATGAACATTTTCGCCCTGAAATAGATCGTGGTCCATTAAGAAATATGCTGCTGGAATCCCTATTTCCTGAAACTGTTGTCTGGGACAGTCATTTTCTCTCTATGGAGCGGCAGAATGGAGGCTGGCTGCTGCATTTCAAAAATGGAAATTCTGTGTACGCTGATCTTGTCATTGCTTCAGATGGTGCCAATTCTAAAATCCGCCCTTATCTTACTGATAATAAACCTGTTTATTCTGGGATCATTATGCTGGAAGGAAATATTTCAAAAGAAAATGCCCCTCAGATTGATGCTTTAATCAAAGGGGGGAAAATAATGGCATTCGGAAATTCTCAAAATATTTTACTGGGACAAAAAGGCAATGGAGATCTCGGATTTTATGCAAGCTTTAAAGCTGATGAAAACTGGCCTGCCATTAGCGGTCTTGATTTTTCTGATAATACACAGATGCTAAAATGGTTCAAAACAGAATACTCGGAATGGTCTCCTATCTGGGAAGAATTGTTTGAAAATGCTGTAACTCCTTTTATTCCACGTTTGATTTACTCTATGCCTTTAGATCAAACATGGGAAAGTCAACCTAATTTGACACTGATAGGTGATGCGGCGCACGTAATGCCACCATTTGCTGGAGAAGGTGCTAATATGGCGATGCTGGACGCCCTTGAACTGAGTGAATATTTAACGGATAATCATTATAATACTTTACAGGAAGCTATTTCCGGTTACGAACAGACAATGCGAACAAGAGCTGCTATTGCCACACAAGAATCCCTTGAGAACGGAGAACGAATGCATTCTGAAACCTCATTAGCCACTATGCTTGATTTTTTTAATAGCCATTTGGATTAATTATCATCAAAAATCAAAAGGCTGCCTTCTGTTGAAGACAGCCTTTTTTCCCTCTTGAAATAATTCTTTTTCTCTCCGCTTTTAGATCCTGATACGGAGATTCATTCGTGCTGTTTATTTTTTGATTAATTTGGTGTTGTAAGTGTTTTTCTCATCTTTTATGGTGATCACATACATTCCTTTTACAAGAGAAGCTACATTAATTTTTCCATCAATCTTACCTTCCTGAACAAGTCTTCCATCCGCACTGTAAATTTTGTAATCACCTTTACCTTTAAGGTTTTTCACTTCTACAAATGTATCTGCAGGGTTAGGATAAATTGAGACGTCTGATGATTTTGTATCTACGGTTTCTCTTACGGCAAGGTTAGCATTTTCAGAAATTTTCACTGAAAAATCTCTGAAAGATCCTACAGAAACAATTCCACCTCCATTTACAGGTACAGTAGGGCTTCCACAAGGTCCGCTGGCTGCGTTAAAGAAAGTACTTGCCACTCTCATTCTCAACAACTTATCACCAGAATAAGCGGTATCAGGTACTGTAAATGTTACACTTCCATCACGAAGATAAGCCTGAGCAGCGGCGACGTAGAAAGGAAGAGCCCCACTGGTAACTACTTTTTCTGAACTTTCGAAAACTCCGTTTCTGTTGTAGTCTATCCAGATTTCAAGCCAGTCATTATAATTTCCTCCAGCAAGGTTTCTAAAGCTGGCAGTATACTGAGTTCCTTTTGTTAAGTTAACCACTTTGGCAGCATCTTCACTAAAGTCAAGATAGGTTTTATAAACATCAAGGCCAGTATATACATAGGCAAGATTAGACAGGGTCAATCTTACAAGGCCACTATTAAAGTTTCCACCATTTCCTCCTGTAGTCATTAAACAATAATCTATGCCTGTTCTCAACCCTTTGGTTTTAAAAGCATAATTAGTTGAGAATGCCCCTGGAACACTATTTACAACAGCTGCTACCTGTACTTCATAATTGGTTTCATCTTCCAGATTCGACAACAACACAGAATTGGCTGTACTTGCTATATTCGACCAGCTTGC
This sequence comes from Chryseobacterium sp. KCF3-3, assembly GCF_045865955.1. Classification (NCBI taxonomy): domain Bacteria; kingdom Pseudomonadati; phylum Bacteroidota; class Flavobacteriia; order Flavobacteriales; family Weeksellaceae; genus Chryseobacterium; species Chryseobacterium sp. KCF3-3. Next base: position 4,086,402 of record NZ_AP035792.1, on the reverse strand, counting down.
TGTACCCACTTTTCTGTAATTGACAGAGTAAGTAGCTCCTGGTACTTTATTCCATGATATTCTTGCCGTTGTTTTTAAAACTTCCGTATCTATAGCAGAAACTCCTGTTGGAGCATTAACAGTAGATGTAGGAGCAGCTCCTACTGTTACAGCCGGAGATACCGCATAGAAAATATTACCTAGTGCTGATATTCTTAATTTAACAGCACCGGTTACATTAGCCGGCATTTGTACAGCATAACTTCCTGTATTTGGAGTAGAAGCTACCAGATCCGTCCATGTAGTTCCGTTATTGGTTGTATAGTCTATTTTTACAGCAGCAACATTATAGGGAGCGTTATTGGTGTTTGCAGCATCCCATGTGATGGTATTGGATGCATCATTGTATAAAACGGATGTTGTTGTAAGACCACTGAATTTGAAAGGTCCGTCAGAACCCACTGTTATTACTGTCTCAGCAGTAGACGTCATTGGTCTCAATGCATTCTGATCTCTTACTGTTACTGCGTAATTCAATGTTCTTGGGATGTAGGAAACGGTTTCCCATACTTGTTTGTCTGTCAAAACACCATTTAATACAGTTTCCAGTTTAGGGAAATATCTTCTGCTGTTAGCTGTTCCAGGTAAAGATCTGGCTATTGCACCTTCTGCATTATAGCCCCAGCCACTGTCTCCTGAAATAGTATTCCTGTCTCCTACACTGTTGTACTGTTCCCATGTATAATTGACAAGATCACCTTCTGCGTCTGCTGCTACAGCATCCAGATAATAGGCTGTCCCTTTAGGAATGGAATAATTAGCAAGCGGTGTAATCACCGGAGCAGTATTGTTGATGATATCAGTAGCAACTCCGCATCCTATTTTAGATTCCAGATTATTTAATACCTGGGAGATCGATTTATAATGGAAATATCCATCCATATTTGCCTGAATATTATCTTGTGTAATACCGGGATACCCCATGATTGTTGTTCCTCCCCAAGGTTCTACATTAGCTCCTGAAGCTTCAGTTCTCATTGAGAACGTGTGGTTTGCACCCAACTGATGCCCCATCTCGTGCGCTGCCATTAAATCAAATACCTCTCCTATGGGATCAGGACTCATTGAGAAAGCAGATCCTTTTGCCAAAGAAGTATTTGTGGCAGGATTGGTACAAACAATTCCTATTCCTCCTGCATTTCCATTTCTGCTTTGTCCTGCATTGCGATGAAATACATGCCCGATATCATAGTTGGCATTTCCTACATCTGCTGTAAGTTTCTGTTGTAATTGTAAATTCAGTGACGGATCGGTTGAAACAGCCTGAGGTGTATAAAAATCAGTAGCAGGATCAGTATAAATAATTCCCGGAAGGTCCAGAACATTAAAATGAGCTCCGAAATCTCTCTCAAAAACTCCATTGATCCTCGTCATGGTATTATTAATAGCAGCTACTGCTCCAGCTACTGTTCCCCCGTGAAATTGTGTATACTCACCGGTGACAGCCATAGCCATTCTGAAAGTTCTATATTTGGTATTCGTGGGTCTGTTGGTAATTCCTACATTGGAAAGCATTTTTTTTCCATTTTCCACCAGCTTACCAATATCTTTAAGATCATGGTCTGTATCACATTCAAACCCATGCATATCTCCTTTTTCCTTGGTTTTATAAAACACTCCATAAGTCTGTTTATCAGCACTTATCGGTTCTATAAACTGGAATATACCATCTTTAATGATCATAGATTGCATATCATTGGGAGATGTACTGAATCTTACATACTTAGATGGATCATCTACGCCCACTCCTACATATGATCCAAGCTGATATCTTTCGGCCAGTGATACATCCATCACAGGATTGCTGTAAACAGCAAATTTTTCAATCTTTCCTTCTACAGTAGGTAAAGAAATAATAACCGGTCTTGTACTTTTCCCGGTCTCTTCAGCATTTCTCAGCATTTCTCGAAGAGATTTCAGATCCACTCTATAAGAATGTTGTACTGCTACTCCTTCTCTTATCTGTGAAGTTTTCTGAGAGACAGACTCCCATCTCTGAGCATTGAAAACCGTAAAACAAGATGCTAATGCACAAACGAATAAAGTTCTTTTTTTCATAGATTTATTTACAATTACTTTGGTTGTATGATTATAGGTTGCTTATTTCTTATCAAAAGATCATTATTGGAGTCTGATTAACATTACTTAAACATTATCATAAATTCAACAAAACAAAATCAATGATGAGAAATTCACAACAAATCACTTCACAAAACTTGCATATTCTAAATAAAAAACAAAAATAAATGATACTACACGTATACAGCAGCAACGACAATTAATTAATTATCAACCACTTACATTTAAAACCCAATTTTGTCTTGAATAGCTCTGTTTTTTATGAGTAAGTAGTATTAAAAATATCAACCTCAAAACGGATGAAAAACAATACTGAAAATCAGATAAAAAAGATGAATTAAAAAGAAGGATAATCAAAAACGTAGTCAAAAAAGGGAGACATCCCAAGAACTCTTGCTCTTTTTCAAAAATAAGTCAAAAAATTGACACAAAACTACAATGACTTAAATATCAGGTATTTAAAAACTCAAACACACCATGTAGTACCCGTGTAGTATAGTCTTTTTTCTTGTTTCCATTAAAAATTTTCATATTTGACCACTCTGAGACCACTAAAAAAACCGAGTGGTGAAAAGAGAATATTTCGAGTACTGTCTGACCTGATAAATCAGACAGTTTTTTTTTGGATTATTATAAGGTATCAAAGAAATGATAAATATCTGTTTCGCCCGGAATATTCAACTTTTTTCTGATCCTGTATTTTTTCTGCTGAATACTCCTATGCTGAACCATCGTATAATTTGCTATTTCTTTAGAAGTAAAATGAAGTTTAAGCATTGCACAAAAAATCAGCTCAGAATTTTCAAGATTTGGATTAATGGTTAAAAGCTGAGCGATGAACTCAGGATAAGTTTCTTTAAAACGATCCAGAAATTCAGGGTCATTCTTTTTACCGAGCTCTATAACTTCTTCCTGCTTATTATCATTCATTCTTATTTTCAGATTCTCAGCTTCTATAGCAAGAACTTTTTTCCGTTTTCCTAAAGCAAGAATAATTCTCCAGGCATATAATCCCAGCAGACAAAGACCAATAAACGACAGAGAAACAATCCAATAGATTTTACTTTTATGATGATTAGCATCCTGCTGGGCAACTGTAATAAACGATTCCATATCCTGATTGATAGTTGCCAGTAAAGAGGTATTGGTCCGGTAAAAAGCATCTGTATAGGCTTCCAAATAAAAATAGGCCTTTTCTTTATCACCAGTCCGTTCATATAACATTCTGAGATCATTATAGATATACTTACCATAATAAGCATAGACACGTTTTGTTTTATCATTGATTTTCAATGCTTTATTCAGCGCCTGTTCTGCCTTATCATATTCTTTATAATATAGAAAATATTCCCCCATGATGGTATTAGCATAAAGAGCTATTCCGTCCTCTTTACCTCTCATATTGGCTTTGTTGTAAGCCGTCGTTATATATTTATAGGCAGAATCCTTGTTTCTCCGTATATAAACATAATCACTGATAGCACAATCTGTAAGACCTGTACCATCCAGTTTTTTTGCTTTATGGAAATATTCAAGGGCCTTTCCATAGTCTTTTTTTTGAACAAGATAAATAGCCTGTCTGAAATAAATACTGAAAAGCAGATCGTTTTTAAGTTCTGACGGATCACTTTTCTTTATAAAGTTCATGGCTTCATTATTGTATTGAAAAGCTTTATCAAGCCTTCGAAGCTCTATATTGAAACGGCCATAGACGTTATAAAACCTGGCTTTGTGTATGTTGTCCTCCGAATCATTCAGAATCTCTTTTGCATTATCAAAGAGAATTTGTGACTTTTGAAAATTTTCAAGCGATATATTAAGTTCTGCCAGATTGATATAGCAGAGCGCCTTCCCATCTGCATAATTCATTTCATCGGCCTTTTTGTAATATCTTTTATTAAGATTAATCAATGAATCATATGCTCCGGCAATTCTGAACTTTTCATTCTGTTTCAGCAAAGCGGTGTCAAATTTCTTTTCAGCCTCTTTCTTTGAATGAGAATGGCACGAAACTAAAACAAAAAGTAAAACAGAAAGAAAAATACGCATCATGTGTTTCTCTAATTAAGCTAAATTCCTATATAAATTTATGATTTAACAATGATCTTCTTAAGATAACGATTTTGTATAATTATAAAATTTTCAATGGTTATTTCGGATGTGATCAACACTAAAATCTCTTCATAAAACAGAATCCTCCTGCTTTTATTGTGATATAATGCTTTATTCTGCTAAGTTTTCAAAAAAATCATAAATATCTGTTTCCCCTGGAATATTCAGTCTTTTTCTGATCCTGTATTTCTTTTGTTGAACAGATTTATGCTGTACAAAAGTATAATCTGCAATCTCTTTGGATGAAAAACGTAATTTCAGCATTGCACAGAAAGCCAGCTCTGAATTTTCAAGATCCGGATTAATCTCCAGAAGCGACTTAATAAATTCAGGGTAGTATTCTTTAAATTTCAACAAGAAAGAAGAATCATTCCTTTTAGCCAATTCAATCACTTCCTGTCGCTGCTTTGTCTGGACATGGTTTTTCAATGTATCGGTTTGTTCTTTTAAAGTATTTTTCTTCTTTTGTAACCTATTAATTATTTTCCGCACATATACCCCTGAAACGGTAAGTACTGTGATAGACAACGCGATAAACAAAGGAAGATCATTTTTATGCCAGTCTGATTCCTGCTTCATTTCTGAAATAAAATCTTCGGTAGCTTTATTCATAACGGCAAATCGTTCTGCATCAAACCTTCCCTCCTCTTCCATATATTTCTTCAGATAAAAATAAGCCTTACCTCCGTCATTTTTTTTCTTGTATAATTCTGCAAGTGCTTTGTAAACTTCTTTTATATGGGATGAATAGGTTCGTCTTGTCTTAATGTTGATCTCCAGGGCTTTTTTAAGGGCTTTTTCAGCCTGTCCACTATTATCAATTTCATTATAGTAATATCCCATTGTATAATAAACCCAAAGAGATTCCACATCCGTTGTTTTCTGGCTGATCATTTTTTCATCTGCTCTGGCAATGTATATACCCGCAGAATCAGGCTTATGGGTAAATAAATAATATTGTGCTACCATACAATTGGTATACGCCGAATTTTCCAGCATATTTGCTTTGGTAAAACATTTCAAAGAAGTTCCAAACCATCCTTTCCAAGCATAGTAAATTCCTTTGTTTACATAAAGTCTAGGCAGAAGTTTTTGGGTGAGTTTCGTTTTTTTTGCCTGTTTTAAATAATAAAATGCTTTGTTATTACATTCTATCGCCTTATCATTGAGTTTAAGGTGAGAATAATATAGGCTGTAATCATCATAGAAGACTGCTTTATGATAAGTATTTTCAGAATTGACCAGGTCTTTTTCGGCTTTATTGAAAAAAAATCGGGCCTTTTCATAATTTCCGGCGGAAACATTTACTCCTGCCATATTCAGATAGCAGAGTCCTTTTCCTCCTGTATATCGCATTTTGGCAGCTTTCTTCAGATATTCTTTATTAAGTTTGACAAAAGCTTCATATTCACCGGACAGCTGAAGTTCTGAACTTTCAGTCAATAGAGATATATCAAAGTTTTCTCTATCTGTATTTTGAGGTTCACTATGACATGAAAATATAACCAAAAATATTCCCATGCAGATTGTAAAGGCTATTATTTTCTTTATACCTTCTGAGTTTGTCTTTATATTTTTAAAGATGATTAAGTCAATTTTTCCCATCACCACTTTTCCCTATATATCTACATATCTACCTATTCACTTATTTACAAATAAGTTGATAATTTTCTACCGTTATTTAAATATTATTCCCCAATGAGTGTTATAAATATACATAATTTATCATGTTCCTTATGAAATAAACGAGTTATTTCGCAAAAATGTAACATTCAAATAAAGTAATGTAATATTCCCCCTTTAAACAAACACTTTTCAAAATTTACAGACTGCACTGATATGCTTTTCTGATCAAAAAAGGTATGTTTTGTTTATAATAAGACTATCTGAAATGAAAATTGTTACAAATAGATGAGATCGTTTTAAAATTTTAATCCATTATTTAAAATGCAGGCTGTATAAAAATGATCTTAATATTGTATATTTAAATGAAAAACCTGATTAGCATGAATATTATTAGCTATCGAAAACTTCTTTCCGAAGAAAGTAAAGCATACCGAGCAATCCGTCTGGAAAGTCTGGAGCAGTTCCCGGAATCATTTGGAGCCAACTATCATGAAGCTCTGAAAATTGAAAAATTTCAAATAGAAAGCGATATTGAAGAACAGAGTTTTGGAAGATTTGTATTGGGTGCCTACGCAGATGATCTGCTTATAGGCATATGTACTTTTGTTAAAAGTGACGAAAACACCGGTACTATTTACCAAATGTATGTAAAAAAGGAATTTCAAGGAAAGAATATAGGTCAGGGATTGATTGAAGCTGTTATTCATGAAGCAGGCAGACGATTTAATGATATTGAAATTTTTTTAGAAGTTGCACCGGGAAATGATAAAGCTTACAATTTATACAGAAAGACCGGATTTTTGGAAGTAGAAAACACTTCTGCCCACGATATCAGCAATTGTATTATGATGAAATATATACCTGAATAAAAATTGAATACCCCTCAACAAAATCCTGATGTAGAAACCTAGTACTGCATAGTTAAATATTATAATGGAATCAGGCTATTTACTAAATTTAACAACGAAAAAAGGATACAGCTATCTACCATACAATGTATCATTAATTTTTTAAGTTAAATTAAAACATGAAAACGGAAAATTTTGAAACAATATGTGATGATGGTGTAAAGCTTAAAGGTGTACTTCTTATTCCGGATCATCCAAAAGCAGTGATTCAGTTTAACTGTGGCACCGGAACAAAAAAAGAATTCTATTTGTCTTTCCTCTCCTATCTTGCTGAAAATGATTTTCTGTGCTGTCTTTGGGATTACAGAGGAAGCGGAGATTCTTTTTCCGGAAATCTGAAAACCTGTGAGTTTACCTTTTCAGATTATGGAGTAAAGGATATGCCTGCCATCAAAGATTTTTTAAATAAAAAGTTTCCCGATCTTCCGTTTATGATTGTAGGGCACAGTGCCGGTGGGCAGCAAATCGGATTTATGAAAAACCTGGACAATGTAAAGGGAATGATCAATTTTGCTGTATCTGCAGGCTATTATATGAACATGCCGTTCTCATACAGAATGAAGGCCTATTTTTATTTTTATATGTTTGCTCCCATAAGTGTTCTGATGACAGGATATGTAAAAGCCAAAACCTTTGGATTAATGGAAAACCTGCCCAAAAATGTAGTATATGAGTGGCGAAACTGGCTTGAAAAGAAAGATTATTTTTTCGATGCTCAATTTTACGGCACCACTGTCCCTATAGGGCATTTCAAGAATTATACATTCCCCATTCATCTATTCTGGACTACTGATGATACCATTTCAAGCCAGAAAAACACCGAAACATATTGGCAGCACATTGACAGTAAAGAAGATATCACTTTCACAAAACTGATTCCTTCGGAATTAGGATTAAAAAAAATTGACCACTTTGGTTTTTTCAAAAAAAATATGAAAGACAGGCTTTGGATACATGTCGTAGAGAAACTCAATCATTTTATTTAAACATGTAATTCTGAATGTATTCATCTCAACTTGTATTGATATCACAAAATTAAAATCTCAGTATAAAGAAAAACGGACAAACCATTATAAAATAGTTTGTCCGTTTATTGTGACCCGGCTGGGATTCGAACCCAGGACCCATACATTAAAAGTGTATTGCTCTACCAGCTGAGCTACCGAGTCGGCCACTTACTTTTTTAAGTAAATCCCTTTGTTTAAGGGACTGCAAAGATAGAAACTTTTTCTTTATTTACAATACTTTCGCAAAATTTCAAGAACTGAATTTCGTTAACTTTTACAAAATCAGAGACAAAAATTTTACTGCTTCTGCCACAGATATAAATTTTAAATTTCAAATCTTCTACAACGGATCAAAAATAGACTATCAATAAAAAAGGATTATTCTATTGAACAATCCTTTTTATCATAAAAACCAGAGACCCTGTTAAAGCTACTTTCTTTCCTAAAATTCTTATAAATTTTCTTTGAAAAAAGGAACAACTTTTTCCAATGCCTGTCTTACCGGCTCAGGCTGGTCGTAAAGATCATAATGGGAAAAGCCTTTTATAACCAATAATTCTTTTTTCTTAGCTGCAGCACGGCGAATAATTTCGTATCCGTCTCTATATGCTCCGAATCCTCCCGGTTTATCTCCTACCACTACCAGAATGGGTTGTGTTAATAAGGTTTCAGCAAGATAAAATGCATCCCAGCCAATTCCTATGCCTAAGCGTGAATATACAGCACTTGTGGCTCCTCCAACAGTCTGCCCTCTTGAAGTTTTATAATAATCCGTAGCCTCCAGTACATCTATATCTTCAATCCCCGCAGCTTTACCCGCTTCTACACTTTCAGGCAGCATATTGATAGTCAACAAATCACCTCCTTTGGCTTCAGAACTTCTTTGTGCAGCTATCTGGTCCAGGACTTCCATAGGGCTTCCGCCTGCAAAACCGTCACGTAAAAGACGTCCGAAGTTTACTCCGGTAATGGAAACTACTGCTTTAATACGGCGTTCAGTCATAGCAATATTCAAAGAATACGCACCTCCTCCACAAACTCCCAATATCCCGATTTTTTCAGCATCTACATAAGGTAGAGTTTCCAGATAGTCAATGGCATAACGAACGTCGTCTGTACGCTGGTATGGATTTTCAATATATCTGGGTGTTCCTCCACTTTCTCCCTGAAAAGAAGCATCAAATACCAGCACAACAAACCCTGCTTCTGCTAATGCTTTACCATAAACATTTCCTGCAGTCTGTTCTTTGCAGCTTCCAATAGGATGCATGGAAATAATGGTTGGATATTTTTTATTCTGATTGAAATCGGTTGGAAAATGCAAAATCCCAGCATTGTCCCAAGCTACATTTTTAAATGTTATTTTTTGTGTATTCATTGTGATTAAATTGGGTAATATTTATAATTTTTCAGAAAAGAAAGTTACCAGCTGATCAACAGCCTCATTTACATTATTTTCTCTGTCGTACAATGACATATGGTTTGCTCCTTCTATGATATATTTTTTCTTATCTGAAGTTGCTGCAATCTTTAAAAGATCATCACTCATCCAAGCACTTCCTGCCACACTTCCTATAATTGCCAGCAGAGGTTGTGTGAAGAATGATTCTGCTTTATTGTAAGCATCATAGGTAATAATCTGGGTAAGGCTTCTTAATGTTGCCCATCCCGGAGCTGTAGGATATTGGCAGCGGTCTGTATGATAATATTCCCATGCTTCCCGCAATTCTTCGTTAGGAGCATCTTCTTCTTTCATAGGCGCTAAAGGCATAGTCTGCAGTCCTTCTTTTGCATCATTGGTTCTTGCACCGGCTCCTGCCATAAGATATGGCATTGCATCTGCATCTTTTATATTATTTTCCCAGCCATTACGAAACATGGAACCAATATTTACAGCGCTTACCATTCCAACAGCTTTAATTCTGTGATCGTTAATGGCTGCATTTGCAGTATATCCAGCACCGGCACAGATACCCATCGCTCCTATTCTTTCTGCATCTACATAAGAAATAGTGGTCAGATAATCTATTACTGCACTTATATCCTCCGTTCTGATATAAGGATTTTCCAGCTGGCGTGGTTCACCTGTACTTTCACCCTGATAAGAAGCATCATAAGCAATAGTGAGCCACCCTTTTTCTGCCAGTTTCTTTGCATATAATCCGGCTGCCTGTTCTTTTACACCACCACCAGGATGGGAAACTACTATTACCGGATACTTTTTATTTTCATCAAATCCTTCAGGGAAATTGACAATTGCTGATAAAGTAATATCCTGTCCGTTTCCATTTTTAATACTGATTTTCTTTTGTAACATGATCTTATTTTTTAAATTAAAACATTTGTTATTTTGATAGAACAAAGTTACCATGAGCACCTGCTCAGATACGTAGACAGATTACTCTAAAACGGAGACTTTTTACAGTTTGTAATTTTTCTCCAATAAAAAAAGCAACCTCAAAGGCTGCTTAATATGTGAATAATTCAGATGTTTTATGGCTACATTCCTCGGAACACTTTTGGAGACATACCGGTTTTTTTACGGAAAAATCTCGCAAAATAATTAGGATAATCAAACCCCAGACTGTAAGAAATTTCACTGATGGAAAGTGACGTGTTTTTAAGCTTGTCTTTTGCCTGTTTTAATACAAAATTATGAATATGCTCTATAGGTGATTCGCCGGTAAAATGCTTGATCAGATCTCCAAAATAATTAGCAGACAGGTTGGCCTTCTGTGCAAAAAATGCAACAGACGGAAGACCTGAAACTTCTTCTTTCTGACTGAAATACTGTTTCAGGTTTTCATAAAAATTTTCAATTACCGAATCATAAATACTGCTTCTTGAATCAAACTGTCTGTCGTAAAACACTTGTGTATAAGACAAGATCAAGGTAATATAAGACAGGATAATATCTCTGGAATAATTTTCTTTTTGGAATTCATTATATGCCTTTTTATAAAGATCCCACAGGATTTCCTCCTCTTCTTTTGTAAGAAACAAAGCCTCATGGTTATTGTAGTGGGGGAAATTATATTCTTTTGCCAGCTTATTGATATATTTGGCGCTTACCAGAATATTATAACCGGACTCAGGAGTATTAATATCCCAATCCAGATTATTCTGCGGACAATCAACATACATAAAGGATTTTGCCTGATCTTCCAAAAAATCGGTTTTCTTAAAGTTCTTTTCCAAAGGAGGTTTTATAGCCAGCAAATAGAAATCTATGGTAACAAGATCAGATTTCAACCTTATATTTTGCTCGTTTTCAAAATTGATGATAAGCAAATCTTCATTTTTAGGTTGAGCAACGTTCAGATATGATGCAAATTCTTTTATATTAAATATTTTATTAGCCATTGCTTCAGAAATAATGTGTATACAAAAGTAGTTTCTTTATCTGCTAACATAAGGATACATTTTAAGGTAAAAAAGAAATATTTTACTGATTTTCAAAGACGAGTGCTTCATAATCTTCATCTTATTTATCGATAGTATAAAATAAGGCTATCAGAATGACGAAAATTAAAAATATTACATGGAAGAGAATAAAAAAAGCTTCAACGTGCGTTGAAGCTTTTTCAAGTGACCCGGCTGGGATTCGAACCCAGGACCCATACATTAAAAGTGTATTGCTCTACCAGCTGAGCTACCGAGTCGGCCACTTACTTTTTTAAGTAAATCCCTTTATTTAAGGGACTGCAAAGATAGAAACTTTTTCTTTATTTACAATACTTTCCGGACATTTTATGCCGGTGATTCTGCTAACTTTTACAAAATCAGACATAAAAATTTTACACACCTTAGGAGGTTCTTAATGTAAATTTCAAAAATGAGCCAAAAAGACTTCCGTTGAAAAATTGAAAACAGCAGTGAATCCCTTTGCTACTCGCAGGCGATCAGTAAATCAATTTTATTTTCTTAAAATTTGAAACAGCCTTAATATCAATAATTTGTTTTTCTCAAAAAAAATCACTATATTGATATATGAAAAAAAATGAACGTCAGGATAATATAACACACGCTGGCAAAATTAACGAACGAACAAAAGCATTGGAAGTCCTTGAAAAAGCGAAAAAAGTACAAGGAAAAATTACATTTCTCCGTCAGGGAGTCGGGAGAAACTTTAAGCCCAAAAATGAGGAGTAAAGAAATAGCTGAATTTCAATTGCAAAAAGTACGAGTAGAATCAACTGGTCCGTTAATTTAAATAATCGGCCATTTTGAAACATTATAGCAAACACTATAAATAAAAAGACCTGCAAAAATAATTTGCAGGTTTTTTAATGCTTTTTGATGCTTTTCAGGATATATACGAAAGCCTTGAAAGAAAAGGAGTTCTAACTTCATGTCTTTTAGGTCTTAAAATCTGCAGCAGCAAAAATCCCTGTCCTATTCATGATTTGGCTGTTGCAGTGAAAGAAAAGGTTAAAATAATTTTCGAGTATAAAATTAAAGATTTAAAAGATCTCGGAAGTGTAATGAAAATGATGGAATATCCCGGTTAAGCTCATTGGTTTAAAAAATCATCTGATAACCAGTTTTTTATGAGCATAATCTTCAAATTCATTTTCGTTATGACTGATCACAAAAAAGGTTGATCCCTGGTTGATAGAGGTTTTCACGATCTCTTCTTTCATTATCTTCCTCATTGAAGGATCAACAGCAGAAAAAGGTTCGTCTAAGAGGGCAATCCTGGCATTCTGAACCAATGTTCTTGCCAGCGCAACTCTTTGCTGCTGGCCACCGGAAAGCCTGGAAGGAACTGCATTTTTCAGATTTTCCAGATTAAATATTTTCAAAACATGATTAATAATCTCTTCATTCTTTTTTTTCTGCGCAAATTCAATATTTTTCTTTACAGTCATGTTGGGAAACAAAGCATAGTTCTGAAACATCAATGCAATATCACGTTTTTGAGGTGACAGAAAGATTTTGCCTTTTGTATCCGTTAAAACCGTATTATTTACTGTAATGAGTCCGGAATCCGGAGTAATTAATCCTGATACAATTTTAAAAAAAGTAGTTTTTCCAATTCCCGAATCTCCGGAAACATGTATAATACTTCCCGCTTCAAGCTGCTCATTAATCTCAAGAAACTGATTTCCTGAGGAGGTAAAAATCTGGTGCTTTATATAAATATCAATCATCGGAATGTTGTTATATTAACTTTACGGTTGATACTATAAATCAGTACCAAAGTAAGAAATGAAAGAATAAAAAGTACAAATGCATATCGGTTTGCCGCTTCAAAATTAAGCGCCTGAACCTGGTCATATATTGCAACGGATGCAATTCTGGTTTCTTTAGGAATGTTTCCGCCCACCATAATTACAATACCAAATTCTCCAATACAGTGTGCAAATGTAAGAGCAATTCCGGTAATCATGGAAGTTTTTATGTTGGGAAGAAGAACTTTAATCAGCGTAACTATTTTGGATTTACCCATCGTATAGGAAGCCTGCCTCAACTCATCCGATAATGAAGAAAAACCGTTCTGTAAAGGCTGAATCATAAATGGTAAGTTGGCGATGAGGCTTGCAAGAACAATTCCGTTGAAAGAAAAGGCAAGCCGGACATCAAAATACTGCTCTAAAAATTGTCCAAAAGTATTGTCAGGACTGAAAGCCACCAGAAGGTAATACCCCATCACCGTTGGTGGCAAAACCATAGGCATACAAATGAGTGCTTCTGCTATAAATTTTAATCTAAACCGTGAATATGTAATCCAGTAAGCAACAGGGATTCCAATGATGATTAAAATAATAGTTGTCACCAATGCCAATTTTCCGGTGAGAAGTAAAGTATATATAAAATCCTGATCTAGCATTAGAATTCAATTACAGGTTTGTAACCATATTTTTTCCAGATTTTTATTGATTTTTCACTTTTAATAAAATCGAAAAAAAGCTGTGCTTCCGTTGTTGTTTTTCCTTTAAGAATAATACCGCTTTGCGGAATTGGTGATGATTCCTGTTCTGAAAGCTCATAAAATTTTCCTTTTCCTTTCATTTCTTTTCCCACTACGTTGGAAAGAGCAACAAAGGCAATATCAGCATTACCGGAAGAGGCAAATTGTGCTGCCTGATTAATATTTTCTGCCCAGACGATTTTATGTTCAATCGCCGCATATAAACCTGATTTTTTCAAAGCTTCAACAGCATTTTTGCCGTATGGAGCAAATTGCGGATTGGCAACGGCTATTTTTTTAACCTTCGGATTTAATACCAGCTTCAGACCTTCGGAAACGTCCAAATTCGAGCTCCACAAAGCAATTCTTCCGTAAGTGTAGACCGAAGAATTACCGAAAGTTTTATTGTTACTTTTAAGCTTTTCAGGAAATGAAGAATCTGCTGAAAGAAACAGATCGAAAGGTGCTCCATTTATAATTTGCTGAACAAGTAATCCTGAAGATGCAAAGCTTATTTCAACTTTTCTACCATAATTTTCTTGTATATAAGCTTCCTTGAATTCTTCTAAAACATCTCTGAGGTTGGCAGCAGCAGCAATAGAAATCCCAGAGGTTTCATTGCTTTTTTGACTTCCTGATTGCTTTTCTTTGCAACTGACAACAACAAGGAAAATTAAAAATATACTTAATACAAATTTTAACTGAGTCAATTTATTCATAACATTTACTGCATAAAAGAAAGATGTAAAATTATTATCTGGAACTTGTTTAAACTTATCAAAAAACATTGGATATTTATTAAAACCATTAAGAATGATTTAAGAAATAAAGTATAGTTAAGATGAATCATTCTGATTTTAAGCTAAAGCGAAGCTTATCTTAATACTCTTAACACCTTAATACTGTCTTAATGGTTCAAAAACAAAAGTTTAAACAAATTGCTGATTAAAAAATAAGGTTTTCTAATCAATCAAAGTATGACAAAACAAGATTACTTTAGCTTTTCCAATGTTTTACATTTTTCTTTATCACCGGTTTTTATGACAGAAATATCAATATATTTCACGACTCCGCCACTTGATGACTCAAATTGTTTTGCCTTTTTATCTGCATATTCATGGGTGTAGCCAATTCCCATAACGACTTTATGTCCGTTACACTCTCCCATGGCTAAAAACAGATATTCTCCTAATGTAGATTGGATATTGATGCTCATTTTTTAAATATTTAGATTGTTTATTGTATTGATTAAGCTCCGTTTTTTAATGCTGAGCTCCTTTCACTATTTTATAGATATGAAGAATTCCCGGAAATATGGCGTCCATTGATTCCTCTGCTCCTTTTGTAGAGCCGGGAAGTGCAATGACAAGGGTATCACCAATCATACCCGCCAGACTTCTGGAAAGCATTGAATAAGGAGTCCGCAGCTGTCCGTAGCTTCTTATAGCTTCTGCAACACCGGGGATTTCCCGCTCCAGGAGAGGACGAACAGCTTCAGGAGTTACATCCCGTTTTGAAAGTCCGGTTCCTCCGGTGATAATGATAAGCCTTGTCCCCTGCTCTACATCTGATTTTATTTTTTCCTGAATTTCCTTGATTTCATCAGGGATAACAACATAATCATTGATATCTACATGATGTTTTTCCAGAGCCGCAATAATCGCTTTTCCTGCTTTATCTTCTTTTTTTTCGGCAAAAATGCTATCTGAACAAACAATTACAGATGCATCAATACCTTCTCCTGAATCTTTACTATCTGATTTTCCTCCTTTTTTCTCGATCAGTTTAATATTTTTGATTTCGATATTTTTATCAATCGGTTTCAGCATATCATACATGGTGAGTGCTACTACAGAAGCAGAGTGCATGGCCTCCACTTCTACTCCGGTCTTGTAAATGGTATGAATTTCCGAGGTGACATGAATATCGAGATCTCTGATTTCAAACTGAATTGAGGTATATTCTACCGGAAGCGGATGGCAGTCCGGAATAACATCGCTTGTTTTTTTGGCAGCAAATAATCCTGCAGTCTTTGACATCTCAAATACATTTCCTTTCGGAACTTTATGATTTACAATCGCATCGATCGTATCCTGTGAGCTTACGCTTACTATAGCTTCTGCAATAGCTTTTCTGAGGGTACTGTTTTTATGAGTGATATTGACCATTTTTTGTATTAATTTATTGTTGAAACCTTATTCTATGTTTATCTGTTTTCTTTCCACGTATAGGATTGGTCTTCCAGAATCTCTTTTCCCCACAAAGGAATTTCTTTCTTAATTCTATCTACCATTTCGTCACAGGCATTGATGGCCTCTTTTCTATGCTCAGCAGAAGTAAAGACAAATAAACAGATCTCTCCAACCTTGATATTTCCTAATGAATGGTAGATATGCGCACATATCAGCTTATATTTTGAGATGATTTCTTCCCGGATATCATGGGCTTTTTCCAATGCCATTTCCTGATAAGCAGTAAATTCCATGGATTGAATTTTTTTATCATGAATCATGTCTTCACGAATCTGACCCAGAAAAATGCTATGTCCGCCAATATTGGTCTTAACAGTATGCCTGGTTATACTTTCTGCAACAAATAAGGGGCTTATAGGGCCTTCAATAAATATATTTTTTATTTTTTTCATGATAATATTGATTTTGCTCCGGCTGGAAAATGTTTGATTTCTTTTTCCGGAAAATAGGTTTTTGTAAGTTCTAATGCTTTTCTGCTTCTTTTTCCTGAAGCACAGATAAAGCAGAGATTCTCGTAGTTTTCTAATGTTTTCAAATTTTGTCCCAGGGAAGCTAACGGAATTTCCAAAGCCTGCAATGCGTTTAATCTCGGCAGCTCATCTGCTTCCCGGACATCAATCATAATACTGTTTTTCTGATTCAGGAATGTCTGTAAATCTGCAGTTGACCGAATGTCATTTTCTTTCCTGATATTACAGAATTCTTCATAGTTGAAATTTTTAAATTGTTCAATTGTTTCGGGTCCTGATTTTTCTTGACAAGGATTAAAATTAACAATCATTGATTGGTAATTTCTGGTATTGAAAGACAACAGTTGATGAATCAGCACATCTTCCGAGCCAATTAACAGCTTGATTACTTCATTGGCCTGAAAAGTACCTATCACAGCCGAATGCGCTGGCAAAACTCCTGCTTCATTACAATCAGGGACTTCATTCTGATTGGGTGGTACCGGAAAAAGATCTCGATAATTGGTTACCTTATTGTCTTTTTCCACATTGAAAACAGAAATCTGACCTTCATGCCTGAAAATAGATGCATAGGCCAATGGTTTCTTCAGCAGCGCGCAGGCATCATTGAGCAAATACCGGGTGGTAAAATTATCCGTACAGTCTACAATGACATCGAAATTATGAATAATGGAAAATACATTATCTGAGGTGAGCATTTCCTGAAATGCAGCCATCTCTGTATCTGTATTCATCTTATTCAAATGTTCAACTGCAGCAATTACTTTTGGTGTTCCCACATCCTGTTCATCATACAGAAACTGCCTGTGGAGATTATCCATCTCTACAATATCAAAATCAACAATTCCTATTGCTCCGATTCCGGAAGAAACCAGAATCTGAAGAACCGGACACCCCAAACCGCCTGCACCAACAACCAAAACTGAAGATTCAGCAAGTTTTTCCTGTGCAGTGATGCCGAAGTCCGGGAGTATCATTTGTCTGTTGTATCTTTTTAAATCCATTCTCAAAGAAGTTTTTATTTTCAACATAAGTTTAGCCAACGGCTGACTCAAAGGTTTTCATTCTTACTGATTATCAAACCATTAAAATCAACCTCCTGAATAAGGCGGCAACAAAGCGATTTCTGCATCACCGGAAATGGATTGCCCGTCTTCAGCCTTTACCCCGTTCACTACAATTAAAAATGTAAGTTCTTTTAAAGCCGGAAATTTTTCATACAACAGTTTTTTTAAATCAGAAATAGTATTGATGTTTTCTGTATCTAAATCATATTGACCTTTCCTGAAGATGTCTGTAAGTTTTCCAAATATTTTAAGTGTCATTATTTCATTTTTAAAAGTGATAATTTAATGCTGTTATGAATGATCTTCCTTCTTTCGGGTAACCATAAGACAGATAATAATTTCTATCTAACAGGTTTCTTACACCGAAGTCAAAGTTTACTCCTTTTACAATATTTACAGAGAGTTTGGCATTCACCAAAGTAAATTCAGGAGCCTGATCTCCTGTACTGGTTATATATCTTTTCCCATAAAATTCTACATTGACATTAAGGACAGAACGAAGCGACGGAGCTTCTAATTTTGTGTAAGCCATCATTTTATGGTTAGGAACATCGGTGAATTTCTCGTCACTTCCATCCGTCATATCTTTCATCTCAATATAACTATAGTTGGCTCCTAACGTGATATTCTTAACCGGAATATAATTCAGGGCCAATTCATATCCCTGAAATATTGCTTTACCGATATTTACATTCTGGATAATGGGATTTCCATTGTCCTGATGTCCCACTGTTCTTGCAAAAATGGCATCCCGTATCGTATTGATAAATCCTGAAACTTCATAGTTGAACTTATTCCCCAATTTTGCGGAATAAGTAAGGTCGTAAGCCCACGTATATTCTGATTTCAAATCCGGATTGGGAACCTGATTTCCAAAACGGCTGGAATATCTTTCTTTCTGAGAAGCAAATCTTGATCTTTTGGAAGCAGATGCAGTAATGGTATGATTTTTAAAAGGCTGTATGATCATTCCTCCTTTGTAATCAAAGGCATGATCAGATCCTTTCGGGAAGTCATACAAAATATTCTTTTCTCCTGTCTCATAATGAGTTCCGTATTCCTGAGCTTTGATGTTGTTTCTTGCATTAAACGATGCCCCAACAACTGCTTTTAAAAAGGAATTTATAGCCACAACATCTTCTAAACCCACATAAAAAGTATTGTCTTTATAGTTTTGTTCCGGTTCTCCGGCCTTGAACTTTTGCCCTGAAGTGCTGTCAGCTGAAATTTCTTCGTTGTATTCTGTATGTGAATCATATTTGTTATTCACTGAAAGCGTAATGACATTGTTTTTAACCGCTTCAGTGGTCAGATTGAGGATCGCACCTAATGAATAGTCATCATACACACTCGAAAAAGAAGAGTTTTTGTTGAGCAAAGTATAGGTATTATCGTCATACTGTTTCATTTTATTGTAATAGGTATCATAATATCCGGTAAAATTCAGGAACGTTTTCGAAGCCACTAAGGTCTTTGTCTTAATGTATATACTTTTCTTATCATATACCGGATAATCCCGCCAATTGCTGTTTCCTTTATTATAAGCATTGGGTGAGATATTCTTTTCAGCATTTTGTGAAAGAATACTCAATGAGTATTCATCTGTTTTGTTAGGTGTATACCCGAATTTAGCACTTAATCTGGCATCAACAGACCCTGAATTTTCTCTTTCCAATGACGGCTGTAGTTCTGTACGGTCAAACTTTCTGGAAATTAAATAATTATCAATTTTCAATATGGAAGCGGAACCCATCAGGTAATATTTATTTTGTCTTGTCCCGATGTTGAGCGCAGTAAAATAAGAGTTTATACCCGTCCCGTCCGCAAAACCTACGCCTGACTGCCCATCAATATCCAAGGCCTTTACAGGTTTTCTGGATATAATGTTCACAGCACCACCCATTGTATTGGGACCATACTGAACGGAAACCAATCCTTTTTCCACAGAAATACTGTTGATATCAAAAGTAGTGAAACGGCTCAAATCAAAATTACCGTCATAAGGGGTATAAATAGGAATTCCGTCATAAAAAACCGGTGTTCTGAGGGAATTAAATCCTCGTACCAGAATGCTTCCTTCATTCCTTGCTCCCATCTGAGTGATGCCTACACCCGGCAGTAGATTGACTGCATCTACCACATTCATTTTGTTGAAATCCTGCATCAGCTTTGCATCAATTCTGGTAATGGGTCCTTCATTTTTTTCTTTTCCATGGATATTGACCTCCTGAATTTCATACAGCTTCTGTAAGGTATCAGTTTTTATCTGCTCCTGTGCAAACATATTCAGCGAGAGCAAAATGGCACCTGCAATCACATAATTCTTTTTCATGATCTTAACTGTTTGATTAAAATTTCAGCATTCTTAAAACATTCCGGTGTATTGATATTCAAAAACTGATTTTCATATTCACCACTAAACTCTATATAACTGGCATTTTGCTGCTGAAGAAAATGCATCATTTTCAGATCTTCTTTTTCTATTGATTTTGTGAAGGCGTCCAGAAAGCGATAAGGGTAAATTCCCACAACCGGATATACTTTTTGTTGATACTGCGCTACGTTTATCCTGTTTCCCTCTTTTCTTTGAAGCATATTCTTTATTAATTCTGATGAAAAGAAAGGCATGTCACAGCTGCAGATAAAAATATCGTCTTTACAGTATTCCAAGGCCGAACGGATTCCGCCCATCGGGCCTTTATGAGCAATAACATCTTTAATAATTCCTTTAGAATCAGGATAATCTGAATGGTTACCAGAAATATAAACCTCATCAAAAACCTGAGACAGATTGTTGATGACATATTCTATTACATTTCTTTCACCCAGCTTCATCAGGGCCTTGTCCTGACCCATTCTGGAGCTTTGCCCTCCTGCTAAAACAACTGCTTTCATATTATTTTAAATGGTTTCTTTTGAGAATTTCAAAAAAGACTCTTCTGCTGTTTTGAATTTTTCAACGATGAGTTTTCCGTAATCAGTGAGCTGGCTTTGCCCTCCGGATTTTCCTCCCGCTTCTTTTGTAACAATTTCACAGGAGGCATTAGAATTAATATCACGCACAATTCCCCAGGCTTTCCGATAGGGTATTTTCAGTGCTTTTGCTGCTTCTGAGATACTTCCCAACTGATGAATATGTTCTAATAGTCTGGCTCTTCCGATGCCGATCTTCAGACCGGATCCGGTTTCTATCCATATCCTGCCTTTGATTTTCAGATTTTCCATATTTTCACTTTTTCACCCAAGTTTATTTCGGTGGCCGCTTCAGAAAATTCTACCAGACAATTGGCCTGAGCTGCCGAATTCATTTTATAGGATTCCTGACCGTTGAGAATACGAACATTTCCTTTGGAATAGAATGCCTTCAGAAACTGAGTCTGCTCATTGCTTTTTTTTCTTACGCAAGATTCTGAAATAGCAAAATCCTCATCTTCTTCAAAGTTCTGACGACCGAAGCATCCAAGCAGGAATGGCTTCACATACTGATGGTAACAGGAAAAAACAGAAGCAGGATTTCCGGGTAATGCAAAAATAAATTTCTCATTTTTCTTTCCGAAGAACAGCGGTTTTCCAGGTTTTTGCCTGATCTTGTAGAATAATTCTTGAACGTCCAGTTTTTCCAGAGCAGGTTTCACATAGTCATAATCCCCCACCGAAATTCCCCCTGTTATGAGCACAATATCATGATGATGTAAAGCTTCTTTGATCGCATGAAATGTAGCGTCTTCCGTATCTTCAGCATGTTTTATAGTCGAAAACTGATGATTGATTTCTGCTAAAGACGCCTGCAGAGTATATCTGTTGGAATTGTAAATTTCACCTTCTGCTAAAGGATTCCCCAGTTCAACCAATTCATTGCCAGTGAAAACAAGTCCTATTTTCAGACGCTGATACACCGTAACTTTTTCAATCCCAAATCCTGCCAAAAATCCGATCAATGCGTGATTGATGTATGTATTTTTTTCAACAATCACAGATCCTGCCTGGGTCTGTGAAGCTTTCAGACGAATATTTTCACCCTTTTGAATTTCGTTAGTATCAAAATGAATAAGATGTTCATTCTGTTTTACCTTTTCCTGCATCACAACGGTATCAACACCATCCGGAATTTTAGCACCTGTAAAAATGCGAACAGCTTCTCCCCTGCCTAAAACAAAATCATTTTTTGCGACTCCTGCGGGAATGATTCGGGTAATCTTCAATTCTGTATAATCTGACAGATCATCAAAACGGAAACCATACCCGTCCATTGCCGAGTTATCGAAAGGGGGAACATCTAAAGTTGCTCCTATTTCTTCTGCAGTATAAAACCCCTGTGCTTCTAAAAGTAAAAGCTCCGTTTTCTCTGTAGTGAAAATTTGATTCTGAATGATTTTTCTGGCTTCGGAAACGGATATAAAATGGTTCATCTTTTTTCGTTTTTTAGTATCTCAATTTCATTATTTTACTCTTACCACCTCTATGCTTTTCAGCCATTTTACGTGACGTGGTCCTGTCTTGGTATCAGAAAGACTTACCATAATCATTTCACCTTTTTCTTTTAGTGGTTCTCCGTTTTGTTCAAATACTATATATATTTTTTCTCCTGCCGGATTGTTGAATAATTCTGCCCAGGAAAATGTAGCCTTGTAATCATCTGAGGCGCGGCCAACAATGTAAAAATTACGGTCTTTGTGGTCCTTTTGGGCAATTTTTGCTTTATCTAAAATATCAGTAAGAAGAACAGCTTTTGTAGATGCTATACTGTCTTTGGTTTGACCGCTCTGACAGACAATTTTGAAGTCATTCAGTTCCTTCACATTCATTTTTTTCAAAGAATCTACGGTTAAAGTAAGCGGATTGACCACATCTCCTTTTACCTGTACTTCCCGGCTTACATATTTCAAGTCATCTTTATCATCGTGCTTATGGTTTTCTTTTTCAGAAGCAGCTTGTGAAGTTTCTGCATGTTTTTCAGCCTGAGCCGTTTCCGATTTTGTACATTGCATCATTGTGAATGTTATCATTACAACAGCAACGCATTTAATTAATTTCTTCATTGTCAATAATTACTGAATTCGGTATCGTTCGTTATGTCTTTTTTATCCTATCGGTTGATAAAAATTTTATCCTCCTATTTTGATCATACTCCGGTTAATCATTGATTGGTTCCTGACACTTTCCATTTCAGAAAATTGTCCGCCTTTTTCTTTATGTTTTCTGATCATACCAATTTGTATGAGTTCTGTTATTTCTTCATTATTTCTGAAAGCTTTAAGCAAGTCAAACTCATCGGCACCGAAAAGGCAGTTTTTCATTTTTCCGTCAGATGTTATTCTGATCCGGTTACACCCTGCGCAAAATGAATTGCTCATGGTAGAGATCAGCCCAAAAACACCTTTACTTTCTTCATTGACTCTATATTTTCTGGAAGTATCATTTTTATGATCTTCTGTTTTTTCATACGTGAAATGCTGAGAAATCATGTTGAGCATTTCTGCAATGGGAATAACTTTTTCCTTTTCCCAGGAATTTCCGCTGAAGGGCATAAATTCTATAAACCTCAGCTCAATCGGATAATGATGGGACAAGGCAATAAATTCAGGAATTTCATCTTCATTGAAACCCCGCATGATAACTACATTAAGCTTAACATTAAATCCTCTTTTGATACTTTCTTTGATATTCGCCCAAACCGTTTGAAACAGATCTCTTTTAGTAATATATTTGAACTTATCGCGATTCAGAGAATCAATGCTGATATTGAGATTTTTAACCCCACATTCCTGAAATAGCTCAAAATATTTGTGAAGCAAAACACCATTAGTCGTTATTCCTATACTTGCCCCTAATGTTGAGATTTGTCGGATGATTGTTTCAAAATCATTTCTTACCAGCGGTTCTCCACCTGTAATCCGGATTTTACTGATATTAAATTCATCAACAAAAATTTTTGCAATTTCAAAAATCTCCTGACTGTTCATCAACTCTATGGATGGTGTACTTTTAAAAGGCTCATCCGGCATGCAGTACAGACATCTGAAATTACAGCTATCGGTAATGGAAAGTCTGAGATAATCATGTTTTCTGCCAAAAGCATCCAACAGATCAGTAGGCATTGTCTTTCTCATCTTCCTGTTTTTTATTTTGACCTGTCGGGATATCGGGTATGTATCGTAAAAAGAAAATGGTACAAAAAAATATGATGACTGAGGCAATGGCGGAATAGGTTGAAAAGTCCAGATGCTCTTTGTCTAAGGCTTTGTTAATCGTTCCAAACAGAAGCCACATCTGCAGACTTACCAGTAAAATATAAACACTGATAATGGCTACAAGCATTTCATTGACTCTGAAGGTTACTTTTTTTATGGGTTTCTTTCGTACTGACATCTTTATTTATTTTGGGGTGAATCTATCCGTGAGATTCTGCGCTTTGTTTTACGAAATCTGTTACGAATATTTTATCTTCTCTGATGACCACTGTAAGCTGCGGAAGTGGTCTTGGTGGAGGTCCTTGTATAACAGAACCATCCTCTGGATTGAAAAAGCCATGGTGGCAAGGACATTCTATCACTTTTTCATTATGATTGTATAAGACCGAACAGGAAAGATGGGTACATTTCTGTTCAAAAACTTTCCATTTATTTTCTGCCAGACGAATCAGCATATAAGGTGTTCTGTGGTCTTCATTGATATAGAAAGTACGCATTCCGCCTACATTGAGATCCGTAGTCAACCCAACGAAATATTCCCCTATTCCCTTTTCTTCTTTAAAAAAATTGAATGCAGGAATGGCAACATTGGCCAAAGCTAAAGTCCCTGAGAAAAAGGTAATCAATTTGATGAATTCTTTTCGGGAAACGTAGGCTGCTTCGCGTTTTTTAATCGGAAAATCGGCTTTCCAGGCGGGTATTTTTTTATTATCTTCTGACATTGTAATTAGTTTTAAAAGACTTTTAATTCTTCACTGCCTTTCGGCATCATTATATTTACTTTTGTGTTCACTATTTCTTTTCCGAAAATAAAGCGGTTTACCGGTGTGCTGTTCGGTCTTTTTTTAGCTACGTTTTCTCTGGTATCAAAGGTTAATGCTCCACTCGGGCAAACCGTGGCACACATAGGTTTCAGCCCTGTACTGGTTCTGTCGTAGCACATATTGCACTTCATCATCAGCATTGCGCTCTGATCCGGAATTTGCGGAACTCCGAACGGGCAGCCGATCACACAGTTGGCACAACCGATACATTTGGAAGTATCTGCAGTGTGTACGATTCCGTATTCATCTTTTGTGATGGCGTCTGCCGGACAAACATTGGCACATATAGGATCTTCACAATGCATACAAACCTGAACGGTAGTCTGAATTGTTTCTGCTCTGTCCACATAATGAATATGAATCATTGAGGTCTCTCCATTGGTTTCACACTCTGCACAAGCCATCTCACACGAGTGACAGCCTATACATCGCTGCATATCAACGAAAAACTCCATATCATTAAATCTTTCAAATTGCTCTGCCATAATTTTTTTACTTAATATTGAATGTCTCTGCTTTGATTGGCAAATTCTTTTGAATGCTCTCCTTTTTTTCTTCCTGTTTTTTCTATTTTGCAGGCACAGACCTTAAACTCGGGAATTTTTGATACGGGATCCAAAGCATCAATGGTTAATTGATTGGCTGAGTTTACCCCACCCCAATGGTAAGGGATAAATACCGTGTCCTGTCTGATTGTTTCCACCACATTGGCAGGGAACAAAGCACTTCCTCTTCGGGTAGAAACTTTGATCAGATCATTTTCCTCAATACCATATTCTGCTGCCAGGTTTGGGTGAATTTCCAGTAAAGGCTCCGGATACAGGTCTACTAATTTTCCAATTCTTCTGGTTTGTGAACCACTTAAATATTGGCTTACCACTCTTCCTGTAGTGAGAACAATCGGAAACTCTTCATCTGGCTCTTCAGTTGGTTTTTTGTAAGGAGTAGGGTTGAAATGTGCTTTTTTATCATTGGTATTAAATTGTCTGTCTTCCCAAAGTCTTGGTGTTCCCGGATGATCTTCAGTGGGACAAGGCCAGAAAATACCTAAATTCTTTTCTACTCTTTCATAGGTAATACCATAATAATCTGCGGCACTGCCTTTTGAAGCTACTCTTAGTTCATTAAAAGTTTCCTCGCTGTTTTTATAATTGAATTTATCTCCTTCGCCTAATCTTCTTGCCAACTCCATCAGGATTTCACTATCTTTTTTAGCTTTCCCAGGCGGATTTACTACCGCACGGATTCTTATTACACGGCCTTCAGCAGAGGTAGTTGTTCCTTCTTCTTCCTCCTGTAATGAGCCTGCAAGAATAATGTTGGCATGGCGCAGGGTTTCGGATAAAAAGAAATCAATTCCGGCATAGAATTCCAGTTTTTCTAATGCTGCACGAACATTGTTGTTATTGGGTAAGGAAACCAACGGGTTAAAACAAATTGATAAAAGCCCTTTGATCTCACCACGGTTGATGGCTTCGATAATCTCGTAGGCACTCAATCCTTTTCGCGGCAGATCTTCTTCTTTGATTCCCCAGATATCGGCTACAAATTTTCGGTGTTCCGGGTTTTCAATATCTCTGTTTCCGGGAAGCTGATCGCATTTGTGACCATGTTCTCTTCCACCCTGTCCGTTTCCCTGTCCGGTAATTGTTCCGTAACCGCAATATGGTTTACCGATTCTGCCTGTTGCCAGAACTAAATTGATACAACTTGAAACATTCTGAACTCCTTTGGAATGGTGTTCTATTCCACGGGCATGCATCAGGAAGCTGGTTTTTGCTTTCCCCCACATTTCTGCAGCTTTAAAAATCAATTCTTTTGGAATTCCGGTAATAGCTTCGCCCCATTCTAATGTACATTCTTTTACTGCCTCGGCGGTTTCTTCAAATCCTGAAGTATAATTGTTAATGAAATCATTATCCAGCCAGTTATTATCAATCAGGACTTTAAGCATCGTATTCGTTAATGCAGAATCGGTTCCCGGTCTAAGGGGCAAATGAATATCTGCAGTTCTTGCAATAGGAATCTGACGTGGATCAATCACAATTAATTTCGCACCATTATCGCGGGCTTCCCAAATCTTGTGTGTGAGAACCGGAAAACATTCACTTACATTGGCTCCGGTAATGATAATCACTTCGGCATGGGCTAAATCTGCCCAGCTGTTGGAAGAGCGGTCCATCCCGAATGCTTTTTTATTTCCTGCCCCTGCACTTACCATACAAAGACGGCCGTTGTAATCAAGATTAGCAGTTTTTAAAGCAACACGGGCGAATTTCCCAACCATATAACTTTTTTCGTTGGACAGTGAAACACCGGAAAGCATTGCAAAAGCGTTTTTACCATATTGATCCTGTATTCTTCTGATTTCTTTGATGACTGCATCATAGGCCTCATCCCATTCTATAGGTACAAACCCTTTTCCTTCTACTCTTTTATAGGGTGAAAGTAAGCGGTCCGGATGATTGTCCTGCATATACCGCTGAACTCCTTTGGGGCATAATCTTCCTTCATTAAAGGGAAAGTCGTTCCAGGGCTCAAAACCTACCACTTTTTTGTCTTTTACTTTTAGCTGAATACCACACTGCAGACCACAAAAGCAGCAATGTGTTTTTATCAGGGCATCAGGATTCTGAGGATTGGATCTTACTGTTCCTTTATTCGGATAGTGCTGATGGGGTCCGAATACACTGATGATTTCGTCGGCCGATACGGGTAATTTTGCCATTGTATTATATTTTAACCAAAATAAGTTCCTGATTCCTGTCTTGCTTTAAGATGTGCTTTTGCAAGCATTGCTCTTTTTCCTTCCGGGCTAAAGTCTAAATAGCTTTTACCGTCTTCACGCTCAAGATCAAATCCCATTTCTTTTGTAATTTCTTTTAAGTCTTCGATGTGCATTTTTGTAGTGTACTCGTCTCCGGTGTGCGGGCAAACCTGCATCCCTCTGCGTTTTCCTTCAA
This sequence comes from Chryseobacterium sp. KCF3-3, assembly GCF_045865955.1. NCBI lineage: Bacteria > Pseudomonadati > Bacteroidota > Flavobacteriia > Flavobacteriales > Weeksellaceae > Chryseobacterium > Chryseobacterium sp. KCF3-3. Next base: position 4,058,950 of record NZ_AP035792.1, on the reverse strand, counting down.
TTTTATAAATATTGGCTCCTACCTGCGCAGGTCTTTGGAAAATGTGAAAGAACTTCCCAAAAGGAATCCACATCAGAAACAGCGCTACGGTAATAGCATGTGTAATTGCCATAAACTGGCTCATCTTCCCTTCCAGAAAGGAATAATCAAACCAAATTCCCAACCCTGTAACAGAAACAGCTACTAGCAAAATCAGTGGCAGCCAGTCTCTCTCAAACCACTGGGTGGCAATCTGTCCTTCATCCACAAATCTTCTGTGCATCATGATCAGACATCCGATAATGACCATAATTGCAGTCCAGACCAGAATATGAAATAATATGACGGCCATTATTGTATTGAGTGGGAAAGTCATCACTGTAAAGCCCATCATATGGGTTTCATACATATCAGTAGTTCCTTCCTTTAGCGTGAAATGCATCCACCCGAATGTTAATCCAAATGTTACTGCAAAAGATATAAGACATCCTGTAGCTAAAAGAAAATGCCCAAACCATCTCGCCTTTCCTCTTGGAAGAATAAACCTTTGAAATAAAATATTACGGACCGATAAAAGGATCACTTCTTTCATGTATATGGGATAATCTTTACTGAAAATAAATTCCCATGTGCGCTTCCAATATTTCTGTGTGGCCGGACGCTGTTTCCATACAGAATGGTGATACACCACTCCAAAAGTCATACTGATTGTTCCGAAGAAATAAATAATTAACGCTGCATCAAAGTTTTGAAGATTAACAGACCCTATTACTGTCATAGCGATGACCGTTAAGGTTGCCATAATGGCATTAATGAATGCTTTCCTGTTGATATTTGTAAAAATGCTGAACATCTTTTATTTTTTTAATAGTTACTCATGAATTATTAAAGAGAAACTTTACTATTCTTTAGCAAAGATACAGCAATGAAATTTTAAATAAGACAAAATTGTCTTATTTAAAATTATTCAAAATAATTTTTCCCATTTTAAAATATAAATTATTAATATACAATAAATTACAACAATCATGATTTATATCATCTTACAATTCTCTACTTTAAAGTACGCTCAACAAATAGCTACAGTCTAAATCAGAAACATTGGAATTATCTTTAGTTAAAACATTATCATAGAGATATGCTTTGATTTTGTATAAAATGTTGGGTATTTTTTTGTTTTAAAATTTTTGATTTATTGAATGGCAGACTAAAAAACCTCACAGATTTTGGAAATCTGTGAGGTTTCACATTCATTATATTAACCTGAGTTTGGATTAAAAATTCCTGATTCAGATGGTTTTGAAGCTGGGAGATGGAAGAAGGAAGACATGAAGATCATCAACAATGGCTATTTTCTCTTTTTAAGAGGGAAATTGTTTAAACTTATCGGAAATCTATTAAAACCATGAAGAAGGATTAAGAAATAAAGTATAGTTAAGATAAATCATTCTGATTTTTAAGCGTAAAGCGAAGCTTATCTTAATACTCTTAAACTCTTATTACATCTTAACGGTTCAAAAATAAAAGTTTAATTCATAGTATATAAAGAAAAAACAGTTCACGATTTCTGAACTGTTTTTTTTGAAGTTATTTAAATATAGGATATATGAACCATTAAGAAGGATTGAAGAAATAAAGTATAGTTTAGATGAATCATTCTGACTTTTAAGCTTAAAGCGAAGCTTATCTTAACACTCTTAAACTCTTATTATATCTTAACGGTTCAAAAAGAAAAGTTTAATTCATAGTATATAAAGAAAAACAGTTCAGGATTTCTGAACTGTCTTTTTATTGGAGTTATTTAAATATAGGATATATAAACCATTAAGAAGGATTAAGAAAAAAAGTATAGTTAAGATGAATCATTCTGATTTTTAAGCTTAAAGCGGAGCTTGTCTTAATACTCTTAAACTCTTATTATATCTTAACGGTTCAAAAAAAATTTAAAAAAGTTTAGTATTTACTTGTGAAGAGGCTGTCATTTTATATTAAAAATAATAACCTCCACCCTATTTCTTCCTGCTTACCGCCTTCAATCTATTATTTATATCGGGTAATGGTAAATAATCCAAAAGTATTATTATGCCCTAAACCATCATCAGCAGACACGAGTGACCATGTTCCAATATAAAACCGAACACTTCCATCTGTAGTATCGTGAATAAGAATATTGGCGTTGACATATTCACTACTCCCGTTTGTACTAAAGCCAAATCCATCATTTCCATCAATTCTGTTGCAAACCGCTCCAGGCCGCAACCAACTTCCTGCTCCAGAATAGATATTAGCGTCCTGAGTAGAAAGTGCATTAAGGCTATAAAACACCGGAGATGAAGAGGTATTAACAAATTTAGGTGACGGCCATGCTCCTGTATATCCTCCTGAAGCAATATCCATTCGTAATGCTCCATTAGGTCCAAAATTTACAAAGCCGCTGGTACTTCCTGCTGCTTCAGAGAGAAACAAATAATTTACAGTCTGAAAATTTGTAAGTGCTTTACCGTTCATCCAAGTCTTGTTACTTCCTGCTGAGCCTGCAATAAATGATGGGGTAGGAACACTAATTACCGCTGTTCGGGTTTCTCCCACATTTAAATCTGTAGTAGATGTGGTGGTTCCTCCATCAGCTTTTAAAACCACCCATTGTGCCCCATCCCAATAATATATCCCCTTACTCTTTAGGTTTCCTGCCCCTGTATTGTAAACCACTAATCCTTCAGCGGGTGCACTTATCGTACTTACATCGGTTATGCTGTTGAGCGCAATTCTTGGTGGAAGAAAGCCTTTATTGGCAGCTGTAAGGTCTAGCAAAGCACTTGTGTTTGGTGAGTTCGTTCCTATACCTACACTTCCATCGTCTGTCGCTACAAACTCCGTTCCTGCTGTTCTCGTTGTACCATCAGCCAATGTTCCAAGTTTTACCATTGCATTAGCTGTATCATTCATCCATGCATCATTGGTTGTATCATCGCTACCACTTACTTTCTGCCATGCAGCTCCGTCAAAAAAGTAATACCCCTCTGCGGTAATGTTAGCTGTTTTAGGAGAAACTGAAGTCACGGCAGCCGTAGCATAGATCATCGCTCCGGTTTGGGCAGCAGTATATTGTGCGTCTGCCGCTTTGATCTGGTCTCCGGTAAGACGGGGCGGAATCAATCCCTCAGGGGCAGTTCCGTTGGTTGTTTTGGCCGTAATGTCTAAAGTAGCTTTCGGCGACGTATTGTTGATGCCCACCTGAGCATAGGCAGGAATGCTGAATAAAAGAGCTGCCAGCATAAGCAGCGTAATGTTTGTGTTTTTCATATTATTTTTAAAATTTGGATCAGAGACCAGACGAGATATACTTATCCGGAGGCACTGATCAGGTTGTTATTCAGTGTTTTAAAAGACAGCAACATAGATAACAGCCCTGTCTTATGCAGCAGTATACTGTGATCCGCACTTTTACCAATTGACTGTAGCTGTGGCATATAATCCTCAGCAGTTGTTCCATCAGTCGGTTTATGCAGTATTGTCTAAAGGAGTTTTGAGGATATCATGCTAATTCACATGTGACCATAGATTAGGAATCCTCAATAGAAGGGCTGCCGGTATGAGCAGCAGCATGTTTGTGTTTTTCATTTTGTGTTTTTGTGTTTTTAAATTTCGGTCATGAGACCAAATGGTGTATATTAATTTGGCGGTATTGATCACTATTGATTCAATGCTTTAGCAGGCAGCAGAATACTGTGTGTCTTGCTTTTATCAATCGTCTTCACGCTGTGGCATATAATCCTCAGCAGTTGTTCCATCAGTCGGTTTATGCAGTATTGTCTAAAGGAGTTTTGAGGATATCATGCTAATTCACATGTGACCATAGATTAGGAATCCTCAATAGAAGGGCTGCCAGCATGAGCAGCGTCATGTTGTGTTTTTCATTTTGTGTTTTTGTGTTTTTAAATTTTGATCATGAGACCAAACGAGATACACTTATCCGGAGTCACTGATCATGTTGTTATTCAATGTTTTAACAGACAGCAACGTAAATAATAGCTCTGTCTTATGCAGCAGTATACTGTGATCCGCATTTTTACCAATTGACTGTAGCTGTGGCAATGAATTCTCAGCAGCTGTTCCATCAGTCGGTTTATGCAGTATTGTCTAAAGGAGTTTTTGGAATATCATGCTCATTCACATGTGACCATAGGCAGAGATGCTGAATAGAAAAGCTGTCAGCATGAGCAGCGTAATGTTTGTGTTTTTCATATTATTTTTAAAATTTGGATCAGAAACCAAACGAGATACACTTATCTGGAGTCATTGATCATGTTGTTATTCAGTGTTTTAATAGACAGCAACGTAAATAATAGCTCTGTCTTATGCAGCAGTATACTGTGATCCGCATTTTTACCAATTGACTGTAGCTGTGGCAATGAATCCTCAGCAGTTGTTCCATCAGTCGGTTTATGCAGTATTGTCTAAAGGAGTTTTGAGGATATCATGCTAATTCACATGTGACCATAGATTAGGAATCCTCAATAGAAGGACTGCCGGCATGAGCAGCGTCATGTTTGTGTTTTTCATTTTGTGTTTTTAAATTCGGTCATGAGACCAAATGGTGTATATTAATTTGGCGGTATTGATCACTATTGATTCAATGCTTTAGCAGGCAGCAGAATACTGTGTGTCTTGCTTTTATCAATCGTCTTCACGCTGTGGCATATAATCCTCAGCAGTTGTTCCATCAGTCGGTTTATGCAGTATTGTCTAAAGGAGTTTTGGGGATATCATGCTAATTCACATGTGACCATAGATTAGGAATCCTCAATAGAAGGGCTGCCGGCATGAGCAGCGTCATGTTTGTGTTTTTCATTTTGTGTTTTTGTGTTTTTAAATTTTGATCATGAGACCAAACGATGTATATTCACTTGGCGGTATTGATCACTATTGATTCAATGCTTTAGCAGGCAGCAGAATACTGTGTGTCTTGCTTTTATCAATCGTCTTCATGCTGTGGCATATAATCCTCAGCAGTTGTTCCGTCAGCTGTTTTATGCAGTCCTTTATAAAAGAGTTTCGGAAACGTATTGTAGATTTCCATCGGGGTATGGATCCGATTCCCGCAAAGGGAATGATAAGTTTAAGTCCTCATTATTTTCATGTGCATTTGTATTACTTTTTAAATAATTCATATCGAATTACGAGAACAAAGCTATTCATAGCATACTAATAATCAAAGGTCATCGATGTCATATTATGTATATCATCTTGTAATATGTTTATGACAAATTATTAATATTTTCACTGTAATTTTTACTAAAATAATAACCTCCACCCTCTTTCTTCCTGCTTCCCGCCTGCAATCTTTGTTTACTTAACCCGAAATCAGGTTATTTAATAATAATCGCATGAAAATTTAGAAATTGAAACGCGGAGATCGCCAGGTGACCTACTATCGTACATTATTTTTTTGGTCGCAATGGCACTTCGTTCAGCAAAAAATAGCGACTCTTGCTGAGTGAAATCATTGCGGACATTTTCAATCATCAATTTTATTCTTTGCGGACATCGTGTTAAAAAGATCTCTTTTTACCCTGGAAATATATTTAAATCATTAAGGAGGATTAAGAAATAAAGTATAATTAAGATAAATCATTCTGATTTTTAAGCTTAAAGCGAAGCTTATCTTAATACTCTTAAACTCTTATTATATCTTAACGGTTCAAAAATAAAAGTTTAAAATTGAAACGCGGAGATCGCAGGTGACTTACTATTGTACATTATTTTTTTGTTCGCAACGGCACTTCGTTAAGCAAAGAAGAGCCAACCTTGCTGAGTGAAACGCCATTGCGGACATTTTCAATCATCAATTTTATTCTTTGCGGACATCGTGTTAAAAAGAAGATCCTCATTAGTTATTTTTCGGTACAGCTCTTTTTACCCTGGAAATATATTAAAACCATTAAGAAAGATTGATGAAATAAAGTATAGTTAAGATCAATCATTCTGATTCTTAAGCTTAAAGTGAAGCTTATCTTAATACTCTTAAATTCTTATTACATCTTAACGGTTCAAAAAAAAATTTAAAAATTGAAACGCGGAGATCGCTACGTGACACACTATGATACATTATTTTTTTGTTCGCAACGGCACTTCGTTCAGCAAAGAATAGCGATCCTTGCTGAGTGAAACGCTATTGCGTTTTCCTCCCCCTCTATGTATAGATTCCTACCGGAATGACAAAGTGTACGGATAAGCTAAGCGCTGTGTTTGTCATTCTGAAAGAATCCAGCCTTGCAATTTTTCAGCTATCATGCAGTAATAGAATATTTTATCGGAGATAATCTTGCGTCTTAAAAGCAGTTAGTTTTAATTTATTTTCGTCCCTTGCGGACATTTTCAATCATCAATTTTATTCTTTGCGGACATCGTGTTAAAAAGAAGATCCTCATTAGTTATTTTTCGGTACAGCTCTTTTTACCCTGGAAATATATTAAAACCATTAAGAAAGATTGATGAAATAAAGTATAGTTAAGATCAATCATTCTGATTCTTAAGCTTAAAGTGAAGCTTATCTTAATACTCTTAAATTCTTATTACATCTTAACGGTTCAAAAAAAAATTTAAAAATTGAAACGCGGAGATCGCTACGTGACACACTATGATACATTATTTTTTTGTTCGCAACGGCACTTCGTTCAGCAAAGAATAGCGATCCTTGCTGAGTGAAACGCTATTGCGTTTTCCTCCCCCTCTATGTATAGATTCCTACCGGAATGACAAAGTGTACGGATAAGCTAAGCGCTGTGTTTGTCATTCTGAAAGAATCCAGCCTTGCAATTTTTCAGCTATCATGCAGTAATAGAATATTTTATCGGAGATAATCTTGCGTCTTAAAAGCAGTTAGTTTTAATTTATTTTCGTCCCTTGCGGACATTTTCAATCATCAATTTTATTCTTTGCGGACATCGTGTTAAAAAGAAGATCATTAGTTATTTTTCAATGCAGCTCTTTTTACCCTGGAAATATATTAAAACCATTAAGAAGGATTAAGAAATAAAGTATAGTTAAGATGAATCATCCTGATTCTTAAGCTTAAAGCAAAGCTTATCTTAATACTCTTAAACTCTTATTATATCTTAACGGTTCAAAAAAAAATTTAAAAATTGAAACGCAGAGATCGCCAAGTGACCTACTATCGTACATTATTTTTTTGTTCGCAACGGCACTTCGTTCAGCAAAGAATGGCGATCCTTGCTGAGTGAAACACCATTGCGGACATTTTCAATCATCAATTTTATTGCGGACATCGTGTTAAAAAGAAGATCGTCATTCGTTATTTTTTCAGTGTAGTTCTTTTTACCCTGGAAATAGATTAAAACCATTAAGAAAGATTAAGAAATAAAGTATAGTTAAGATGAATCATTCTGATTCTTAAGCTTAAAGCGTAGCTTATCTTAATACTCTTAAACTCTTATTATATCTTAACGGTTCAAAAAGAAAAGTTTAGTTCAACAAAAAATTGAGGCTGCCCAAACTTTTTGGACAGTCTTTATAAATCACAGAGAAATTCTCAGGTTGAAATTTAAGGTTCATCTCTATAAAAAACAGAAATTTTGAATGTATGAATTGGGTATGAGGAATTTTCACCAGAAACTGCATAACAGGGTTGAATAAATTAAACCTAACAGGTTTTAAAAACCTGTTAGGTTTATAAATCATAACAGATCTAAAAACTCCTGCATGAAAAATAAATCGGGATAAGAAGCCCCACAGACACTTTCTTTCAACAAAAAATTGAGGCTGCCCAAACTTTTTGGACAGCCTCTTTTTTATTGGAGTTATTTAAATATAGGATATATAAACCATTAAGGAGAATTGAAGAAATAAAGTGTAATTAAGATAAATCATTCTAATTTTTAAGCTTAAAGCGAAGCTTATCTTAATACTCTCAACACCCTTACTACAATCTTACTATTTCAAATAAGTTTAGTATTTACTTGTGAAGCGACTGTAATTAATTTTATAACTAAAAATAATAACCTCCACCCTCTTTCTTCCAGCTTCCGCATTCAATCTTAGTTCATTTACCCCGAACTCAGGTTATTTATTTCACTTTTTCTAAAATGTAGGTGGCCTGGTCATATGTAGTGTCAATGAGTAACGTTAACCTATATGTACTTCCTGTGGTATAATCCTGTACAATTGTCACCCTTCTTCCGTTATTCATAGTATTCAACGAAGATTGAGTGATATCAGTCCATGTAGTTCCTGCAGAAAGAGCCGTCTTCCCTTTATAAAACCATCCACCACCCTGTGATTCTTCAGTGCATGCAGTAGAAACGATATGGCTTCCGCTGCTAACACTCATGTAATCTCTGTAAATCGTACCACCGCCTCTCAATGAAGAAATAAACTGGACACCGTCTGCTGGTGATGAAAGAATACCGGTATTGGCATTTCCCGTATTGCTGCCTGTCCATGTGGCTATTACTCCTGTTCCCTGAACCCTGTAATTCTCAATAAAACCTTTCCACTTGCTGCCATCCCAGTAATAATATCCGGGAACTACATCATTGGGAACCGCACCGGCCGTAGCGGTATTATACACCAGAAGACCGGCCGGCTGATTGCTGATGTTATTATCTCCGTCTGCATTCAGATCCATAACGGCGGAAGACAATGCTAATCTGGGAACCATTATCCCCTGATTGGCATCATTCATATCCAGCTTGGCGTAAGCATTGGGAGAAGCCGTCCCGATCCCCACTTTGCCATCTCCTGTAATGCGCATGTATTCTGTGAACGCTGCATTATCAGCTGTTCCCGAAAATACAAAACCGCCAGCACCCAACCCCCTATGGTTCAGAATACCGGAATAGCCCAGCCCTGCGCCACCCAGATTAGCATCATTCCATGCCAGCTGCGTACCCTGCTTGTTGACGGTTCCACCTCCATTGTTTAAAATGGTGCCGGCCACATCCAGCTTTGCTGCCGGTGTGGCGGTGCCTATCCCCACCCTGCTATTAACGGCATCCACATTCAGGGTAGTTCCGTCTATAGTAAAGTGGCTGGTACCCGTAGTAGCTGTACTGGTAAATGCTAAATTATTAGCACCCTGGCTTACCGTTCTGTTTCCGGTAAGGGTACCATCTGTGTTATATATATTTTGCTGTGAACCATTGAAGCTAGTCCATACGGTTCCGTTAAAAACATAATAACCGGGGGTTGTCATATTCACTGTTTTAGGAGAACTCGCAGTAACAGCAGCCGTAGCATAGATTATCGTTCCGGCCTGGGCAGCGGTATATTGTGCGTCTGCCGCTTTGATCTGATCTCCGGTAAGACGAGGCGCAATCAATCCCTCAGGAGCTGTTCCGTTGGTTGTTTTGGCCGTAATATCTAAAGTAGCTTTCGGAGACGTATTGTTGATGCCCACCTGAGCATAGGCAGGGATGCTGAATAGAAGAGCTGTCAGTATTAACAGTGTAATGTTTTTATTTTTCATTTTAGTGTTTATAAAGTTTCTATCAAGCTGCCAAACGAAATATACTCATTGGGCGGTATTGATATTGTTGTTATTCAAAATTTTAGCAGGAAGCAGCCTTTACCAATCGTCTATATCCTGCGGCAATCCTCAGCAGCCGATCTGTCAGCTGTTTTATATCGGATTGTTGTTACCCGCCTGAGATGGACACTGATTCCCAAAAAGGAAATACTACATGCAGGGATAAGCTTTCTTATGTGCATGGGTACTCCTATTAATAATAAGCTGTATGATCTACTTCCTTTTTTTGTATTTTTATGACTTATCGTCAGCACAGTTCCGGATTGTTGGCTTGGGCTGCCCCCTCACCACAGCTTCTCCAGAGACTATTTCCAAAAAAGACGGTCTCAAAAGCCTCTCATTGGCTGCGTAGAATCTGTCATTTCTGATCAAAGAAAAAATCTTACCTATCTCTTTACTTCATTTCTGAATGACATTCAGAATGACACTTTTGAGATTCTGCCTCAACCCGTCAGATCAATTTTTTCTACTTCCGGGATTCTATTTATCCTGAGATTCGGGATAAGAATTCCTGATTCAGATGGTTTTGAAGCTGGGAGATGGAAGAAGGAAGGTATGAAGATCATTAACAATGGCTGTTTTCTCTTTTTTACAAGTGAAATCGTTTAAACTTATCAAAAAATATCGGATATCTATTAAAACCATGAAGAAGGATTAAGAAATAAAGTATAATTAAGATGAATCATTCTGATTTTTAAGCTTAAAGCGAAGCTTATCTTAATACTCTCAACACCTTAATACAATCTTACTATTTCAAATAAGTTTAGTATTTACTTGTGAAGAGACTGTAATTAATTTTATAACTAAAAATAATAATCTCCATCCTATTTCTTCCTGCTTCCCGCCTTCACTCTTAGTTTACTTAACCCGAACTCAGGTTATTTATCTTAATTTTTCTAAAATATAGGTGGCTATGTCATAGGGATGGTCAATGATTAACGTGATCCTGTAGATACTTCCTGTGTAATAATCCTGTACGATTGCTTCCCTTTTTCCGCTTAACATAGTATCCCCCGAAGGTTCACTGATTTGAGTCCATGTAGTATTTAATGGAGTAGCAGTCCACCCTTTCCAATACCATCCATTCTGTCCTACTTCACTGTCTGTAGTAAAAATTCTATGGCCTGCCTGGTTAATATAAATGTAATCGATGTAAGAATGGCCGCCGCCGCCACTACCTCTCAATGAAGAACGAAAGTTGACACTTCCATCTGGTGTTGAAAGAATACCGGTATAGACATTTCCCGAATTGCTGCCTTTCCATGCGCCTATTACTCCTGTTCCTTCAACCACGTAATTGTCAATAAAACCTTTCCACTTGCTGCCATCCCAGTAATAATATCCGGGAACTACACCATTGGGCGCCGCACCGGCTGTAGCGGTATTATACACCAGAAGACTGGTCGGCTGATTGCTGATGTTATTATCTCCGTCTGCATTCAGATCCATAACGGCGGAGGACAATGCCACTCTGGGAATCAGCGTCCCCTGATTGGTATCGTTGATATCCAGCTTGGCATAAGCATTGGGAGAAGCCGTCCCGATCCCCACTTTGCCATCTCCCGTAATACGCATGTATTCTGTGAATGCCGTATTATTGGCTGTTCCCGAAAATACAAACCCGCCAGCACCTAAACCTCTATGGTTCAGAATACCGGAATAGCCCAGCCCTGCGCCACCCAGATTAGCATCATTCCATGCCAGCTGTGTACCCTGTTTGTTGACGGTTCCACCACCATTGTTTAAAATGGTGCCGGCCACATCCAGCTTTGCAGCCGGTGTGGCGGTGCCTATCCCCACCCTGCTATTAACGGCATCCACATTCAGGGTAGTTCCGTCTACAGTAAAGTGGCTGGTACCCGTAGTGGCGGTACTGGTAAATGCTAAATTATTAGCACCCTGGCTTACCGCTCTGTTTCCGGTAAGGGTACCATCTGTATTATATATATTTTGCTGCGAACCATTGAAGCTAGTCCATACGGTTCCGTTAAAAACATAATAACCGGGGGTTGTCAGATTCACTGTTTTAGGAGAACTCGCTGTAACAGCAGCCGTAGCATATATTATCGTTCCGGCCTGGGCAGCGGTATACTGCGCATCTGCCGCTTTGATCTGATCTCCGGTAAGACGGGGCGCAATCAATCCCTCAGGAGCTGTTCCGTCCGTTGTTTTGGCCGCAATGTCTAAAGTAGCTTTCGGAGACGTATTGTTGATGCCCACCTGAGCATAGGCAGGGATGCTGAATAGAAGAGCTGTCAGTATTAACAGCGTACTGTTTTTATTTTTCATTTTAGTGTTTATAAAGTTTCTATCAAGATGCCAAACAATGTATATTCATTGGGCGGTATTGATATTGTTGTTATTCAAAATTTTAGCAGGAAACAGCGTAGATAATTGCCCAACGCTTTTACCAATCGTCTGTATGCTGCGGCAATCCTCAGCAGCTGATCTGTCAGCTGTTTTATGCGGTATTGTTGTTACCCGCCTGAGATGGACACTGATTCCCAAAAAGGAAATACTACATACAGGGATAAACTTTCTCATGTGCATGGGTACTCCTATTAACAATAAGCTGCATGATCTGCTTCCTTTTATAGTATTTTTACTTATCGTTATAAATTTCCGGTTTCCGACTGGGGCTGCTTCTCACAACAGTTTCTCCAGAGCGGTTTCCAAAAAAAGATAAGCTTTTCTACCTCCGGGATTCTATTTAACCTGAGAGTTCGGGATAAGAATTCCTGATTGAGATGGTTTTGAAGCTGGGAGATGGAAGAAGGAAGGTATGAAGATCATCAACAATGGCTGTTTTCCCTTTTTTAAGAGTGAAATCATTTAAACTTATCAAAAAATATCGGATATCTATTAAAACCATGAAGAAGGATTAAGAAATAAAGTATAATTAAGATGAATCATTCTGATTTTTAAGCTTAAAGCGAAGCCTATCTTAATACTCTCAACACCTTAATACAATCTTACTGTTTCAAATAAGTTTAGTATTTACTTGTGAAGCGACTGTCATTTTATAACTAAAAATAATAACCTCCATCCTCTTTCCACCAGCTTCCAGCCTTCAATCTTAGTTCACTTAACCCGAACTCAGGTTATTTATTGTACTTTTTCTAAAATATAGGTGGCCATGTCAAATGGATGGTCAATGAGTAACGTTAGCCTGTATGTCTTTCCTGTGGTAAAATCCTGTACGACCGTCACCCTTTTTCCGCTAGCCATAGTATTTTCCGCAGAAGGTAGAGTGATATCAGTCCATGTAGTTCCAGCAGAAAGAGCGGTCTTCCCTCTCCAACCCCATCCACCGGTTGCTTCTTGAGTGCATGCAGTAGAAACGGTATGGCTTCCGCTGTAAACACTCATATAATCTCTGTAAAACGTACCACCGCCTCTCAATGAAGAAATAAACTGGACACCGTCTGCTGGTGATGAAAGAATACCGGTATTGGCATTTCCTGTATTGCTGCCTGTCCATGTGGCTATTACCCCTGTTCCCTGAACCTCATAATTCTTAACAAAACTTTTCCAATTGCTGCCATCCCAGTAATAATATCCGGGAACTACATTATTGGGCGCCGCACCGGCGGTAGCGGTATTATACACCAGAAGGCTGGTTGGCTGATTGCTGATGTTATTATCTCCGTCTGCATTCAGATCCATAGTGGTGGAAGACAATGCTACTCTGGGAAGCATTATCCCCTGATTAGCAGCGTTGACATCCAGCTTGGCATACGCATTGGGAGAAGCCGTCCCAATTCCCACTTTGCCATCTCCCGTAATACGCATGTATTCTGTGAACGCTACATTATTAGCTGTTCCCGAAAATACAAACCCGCCAGCACCTGTACCTCTATGGTTCAGAATACCGGAATAACCCAGCCCTGCACCACCGAGATTAGCATCGTTCCATACCAGCTGTGTACCCTGCTTGTTGACGGTTACATTACCATTGTTTAAAATGGTACCGGCCACATCCAGCTTTGCAGCCGGTGTTGCAGTGCCTATCCCCACCCTGCTATTAACGGCATCCACATTCAGGGTAGCTCCGTCTACGGTAAAATGGCTGGTTCCGGTAGTGGCTGTACTGGTAAATGCTAAATTATTAGCAGCCTGGCTTACCGTTCTGTTTCCGTTAAGGGTACCATCTGTATTGTATATATTTTGCTGCGAACCATTGAAGGTAGTCCATACGGTTCCGTCAAAAACATAATAACCGGGGGTTGTCAGATTCACTGTTTTAGGAGAACTGGAAGTCACGGCAGCCGTAGCATATATTATCGTTCCGGCCTGGGCAGCGGTATACTGTGCGTCTGCCGCTTTGATCTGGTCTCCGGTAAGACGGGGCGCAATCAATCCCTCAGGCGCTGTTCCGTCCGTTGTTTTGGCCGTAATGTCTAAAGTGGCTTTCGGAGACGTATTGTTGATACCCATCTGAGCACAGGCAGGGATGCTGAATAGAAGAGCTGTCAGCATGAGCAGCGTAATGTTTTTATTTTTCATTTTAGTGTTTATAAAGTTTCTACCAAGCTGCCAAACGATGTACACTCATTGGGCGGTATTGGTATTGTTGTTATTCAAAATTTCAGCAGGCGACAGCGTAGATAATAGCCCAGTCTTGTACAGCAGTATACTGTGACCCGCCACTTTTACCAATCGTCTGTATGCTGTGGCAATGAATCCTCAGCAACTGATCTGTCAGCTGTTTTATGCGGTAATTTTTTTAAGGAGTTTCGGGGACATCATGTAAATCCCCATCTGAGCACAGGCAGAGATCCTGAATAGAATAGCTGTTGGCATCAACAGCGTAATGTTTGTGTTTTTCATTTTGTGTTTTTAAATTTCGATCAATACAGCCAAACAATATATATTTATTAGGCGGCATTGATCATTGACATTGTTGTTATTCAACGTTTTAGCAGACAGCAGTTACTGTATATCTTGCTTTTATCAATCGTCTGCACACTGTAGCAATATAATCCTCAGCATGTGTTTCGTCAGCTGTTTTATGCAGTACTTTTTTAAAAGAGTTTCGGAGACGTATTGTGAATTTCCATCCGGTTATGGATCCGATTTCCGCAAAGAGAATGATAAATTTAAGTCCACATTTTTTTCATATTCATTTGTATTACTATTGAAATAATTCGTATAAAATTACGAAACAAAATTATTCATACCATACTAATAATCAAAGGTTATTGATGTCATATTATGCACAGTATTTTGTAACATTTTTATGACAAATCACTAATATCTTCACTGTAATTTTATACTAAAAATAATAACCTCTACCCTATTTCTTCCCGCCTTCAATATTAGTTTACTTAACCCGAACTCTGGTTAGTTAATAAAAATTGATGAAAATTTAGAGATTGAAACGCGGAGATCGCAAGGTGACATACTATCGTACATTATTTTTTTGTTTGCAAGGGCACTTCGTTCAAAGAATAGCGATTCTTGCTGACTGAAACGCCATTGAGGACATTTTCAATCATCAATTTTATTCTTTGCGGACATCGTGTTAAAAAGAAGATTGTCATTCGTTATTTTCAGTGCAGCTTTTTTTACCCTGGAAATATATTAAAACCATTAAGAATGGATTAAGAAATAAAGTATAGTTAAGATGAATCATCCTGATTTTTAAGCTTAAAGCGAAGCTTATCTTAATACTCTTAAACTCTTATTTCATCTTAATGGTTCAAAAATAAAAGTTTAATATAAAGAAAAACAGTTCAGGATTTCTGAACTGTTTTTTTATTGGAGTTATTTAAATATAGGATATATAAACCATTAAGAAGGATTAAGGAATAAAGAATAATTAAGATGAATCATCCTGATTTTAAGCTTAAAGCGTAGCTTATCTTAATACTCTTAAACTCTTATTTCATCTTAATGGTTCAAAAATAAAAGTTTAAACAGCTTTATTATTATTTTTTTTCAAGATGACATTAAATTCGTTGGAAAAGATTGGAGAAATAAATAGGTATTTCTCCAATACAACATAATAAACATTAATCTGCAAAAACACTATCAACCACAAGTATTTAAATTACAGAAACTTACAACAACCAATCCCCTATTCAATTGATTAGAATTCTAGTCTGGACATGTCTGAACATTTAAACAATCCAAGTCTTTATCGATAACATGATATCATTATATGTTAATTCAAACTAACCCGGCGAAGTTACATTTAAGCACTATTAAAAGTAATCCTTGTGCTGAGTCCACTTCCAGGAATATTATCAGCATTATCAGTACTAGATTGTCCGTTCAGGGTATGATTAAATTTATAAAGAGTTTTTACACCTTCATTCTCTTTCTGTAACCATTACAGCCGCCGAGTATGATTCTGGTACAGGAAATTTCTCTACCATTTGTGACACTATCATACATTCTTTTCGGTTGGAATGGTTTATACTTTTACGTTTAGGTCAAACAGTGATTTTATATTCAGGTGAGGCTCTGCTGCCTTGGGATTATCATTCTAATTGGTATTTGTTTTTCCTATTAAAACTTGTGCAGAGTCAGGAAACTACTGTGCCTGCCAAAAACTCCATTTAGAACCATTAAAGACCGCGAGCCTTTTGGTGGTTGGTGAAAAATTCACATAGACCATCATACCCGGCGAAGGATTTATGATATTGTTGACATCAGTAACAATAGGCAATACCATCGCTTTATCGGGTGATTCCAGTACCAGTACTCCATCTACTGAACTTGCAGCATTTCCAATAATGGCTTTTTTGGCCCCTGCTTCTGCTATTCCTACTGGCTGCACAACTAGTGAAGCGGTAACAGAACCATTCTGACCACTTAAATCAAACCAACCATTAGTCCCGGTAACGGTATTTTGATTGTATACTTTAAAGCGGGCCTGCACAGGATCGCTAGCATCCAATAGTAATGTACCCGGCGTAGGAGAAGAAGGGAGCGTTCTTACATAGGGAACAATAATCCCCTTGTTATTGGTATTGGCAAATTCCAGAAGAACTGAAGCTTTATCTGCCGCTGTACCCACCTGATCACCAATGATTACCTGAGAAAATATTTGTATCGGCGATATCAACAATGGGATAACCCAAAGTGATAGAGTAATTGATAATTTTTTCATAGCTACTATATTTTAATTTTGACAAGTTGGTATATTGAAGCACTTCCACGATACGCCGTCGTAGATCTTAAGGCATTTCTCTGTAGTATCATACACCAGCATCCCTTCTACAGGATTGGTTATGGCTGCCAAAGCTGTAGTAGTCATTCTGGTGATTACAAAGCCTTTGGTATTTGATTCTAAAGCAATATGCGCTGATTTTCTTACCATTGGCCAGTTTCCATTGGCTGATCCTGCCCGTTGAAGAAGTGTTATTCCAAAATTAGTATCTATGCCAGGGCCAGAAGTATTGGGATTATTGTAGCAAATACATGCATAAATGGCTGCACTGGCAGCACCTCCTGTTCCCTGTCCATAGTCTCCTCCAATATCAGCTGTACCTCCGGTATTTACCAGCTGAGGCACCCCGCTTCCATCAATCCCGCCATTGGCTGTAGTATTGATACTTCCATTGGCATTAATTTGAGACAAGTATACCGTTTCATCTCCTTCTATGGCATCAAAACAGCCATCTTCATCACTATCCCAATCCATGAAATTGGGCTGCCCGATTCCGTCAGTATTAAGCATTGTATAGTTTACAATACCTCCATTAGGCGTGGGCTGCACAGAATCCGGCACGCCGTCTGTACCCACTGCTCCATCCAATATACCATCTCCGTTGGCGTCTACACCCGTTGTCTGGCCAGACTCATATATATCTAAAATACCATCATTATCAGAATCGAGATCATTGATATTAAGAATGCCGTCACCATCCAGGTCATAAACATCAGGAACGCCATTTCCGTCTGCATCGGTATACACCGTTGAAGAACCATCTCCTGTACCATTATCTACAACATCCTGGCAATTATAAATTCCATCCCCGTCTTCATCTCCGAAGGCTGCGTACCCCTGGTTTTCTACCGTATTCAGAATCCCGTCATTGTCAATATCCAGATCTGCATCATCATCTGAGCCATCGTTATCTGTATCAATTTCAGCAGGTGTAATACGTTTCATATTGTTGGTATAGTTACATTCCGTAGTTCCTGTAGAAGGAAAATCTGTAGAAAGATTGAAGGGCCTTGGTTTGGAGCCATTATCATTGATTATGGCATAATAATCATATCCGGAAATAAATACTCCCGGAATATTGACAGTAGTAGTAGTTCCCACAGGGATTGTTGCAGTGGTATATACCGTTTGAACAACTACAGAAGTTGAAGAAGTGGTAGGATTGCCCCTGTAAATCGTAAGCGGGGTACCACTTGGCAAATCTGCAGCACCCAAAACAGAAATCCCCGCCTGCATTATATTGGCAGCCCCATTTAATGTAAGGGTATTAAACTGGGCGTCGGTAGCCGCTACAGTCCCTGGTTCTAAGCGTAGATTATTTGGGTTAAACTGAACATTATATTGATTTAAGGTTTTGAATTTGGTGGAAGCAGCAGGCATGAATTTAACACTTGATGATTCTACACCAGGAACGGTAAGATCATCATTAATATTGACTACATGATACCCTCTCTGGTTCCAGACTTTTCTGGCCGGTTGCCATACATTTCCTGCAGTGGGATTAAAGATGTTCAGCCTTCCATTGAGAGCGGTATTGGTATCTCCTGAAAATGCAATCATCTCTGCCTGATTATCACCATCTACATCTGCTACTACAGGATGCTCCATCCAGGTAGCTGTTCCGGAGTTAAAGGTAGACAGATTCACAGGAGGGCTCACATTTCCGTTCATGATTCTGATCTGGGTCTCATCATTATATATCATCTCCATGACACCGTCTCCGTTGAAATCAAATGCGGTAATTCCTGTCTCTCCGGAAGTATCTGTGGTTGTAAAGGACCATACTCTTTTATTCCCGGGAAACTGAAGATTATAGGCAATTACAATGGATGTATTTACTATAATAATTTCCGGTAAATCCGTGGTATATCCTAACCCTTTCGTTGTTTCATCATATACGTAAGCGATGGTAGGTTCACCAGCCCTTCCGGTTGCACCTCCCGCCACATTCAGTAACAGCAAATTATTCTGGGGATCCCATGCATACACTCTTCCTGTTGTTCTGCTGGTATACACAATGTCCAGATCACCATCCCCGTCAAGATCCGCTACCGCAGTAGGACCATCAGAATTATTGGGAACTACCGCAGCTCCTGCAATAGTACTTAGGTTTTTGAGAATCGTAAGCGTATTGGTTGTAAAGTTTACTCCATATACCACAGACCCTGCTACGATCTCTTTACCGGGGTTGGATGAAAGAATATCCACTACTGTAACATCTCCAGATCCCCATCCCGGAACATTGTCAAGACCATAAGGATTCGTATTACTGCCTTGTACGACCCTGTTTAAAGCAGTAAGCCCTGTGGTAAATCTGAATATATCATTCCCTACAATGATTTCAGGGACGCCATCCTGATCAATATCTGAAATTCTTGGCGATCCAAATACGGTGTCAGTTGTCAGATTAGATCTCCATTTAAAGGTTGTTGAGGTACCACCTGTATAGTTGAATACATAAATGAAACCGTCAGCTCCTACACAGACAACTTCCGAAGTACCATTTCTATCAATATCGGCAATTGCTGGCTGCGATACAGTTCCGTTCACGGGTGCATTCATAGAAATATTGTATGTGTAAGATTCCTGAGTGAGTGTGGTGCCGTTTACCTCATACACAATAAATCCCTGTGCACTGTTATTTAATGGGGCTATAATTTCTACTTTTCCATCATTGTCAATATCCCCAAGAGTAGGTGCCATAGACACATCCAATGCGTTGGCCGCACCCTGAATATTTAACTGAATCCCAAACGAGTTGGATGACGCCGTTGAAAAGCATGCGGGAACAGGGCCGCTGAAGCAATCACTGTCATAGCTGTCAATATATCCATCTCCGTCATCATCAATTCCATTTCCACAGATTTCTGTCTGGGCAGACACCAGAATAAGTGAAAATAGAAAAAAGAGTATTGTAAATTTTGTTTTCATATCATTTAACTTTGTATTATTTGTATTAAACTTTTGTTTTTGAACCATTAAGACTGTATTAAGGTGTTAAGAGTATTAAGATAAGCTTTGCTTTAAGCTTAAAATCAGAATGATTCATCTTAACTATACTTTATTTCTTAAATCCTTCTTAATGGTTTTAATATATATCTAATATTTTTTTACAAAATGAGATTCAACTCGCTGAAAAAGATTGGAGAAATAAATAGGTACTTCTCCAATACAACATAATAAAAACAAGTAGTCAAATTACTGAGACTTGCACAATCAATTCCCTATTCAATTGATTAAAATTCTAGTCAGGACATGTCTGAACATTTAAACATTTCCATGCTGATCCATTATATATACTAAGACAATCCAGGTCTTTATCGTACACTAACATTCCTTCTACGGGTACTAATGCATTCTTTTGAGTAGTTGTTAATCTATTCACCACAAAACCTTTGGTTTTTGATTCCAAAGCTACCCAGGCTCCTTTTCTTACCATAGGCCAATTACCATTATTTGTTCCGGCTCTTCCCAATGAAGAAATCCCGAATTGAGTATCTAATGAAGTTCCCGTTGCTCTTGGACGGTAACATGATATCATTGAATACGTTAATTCAAGCTGACCCGATGAAGTGACATTTAAGTCAGTATTAAAAGTAACCTTTGTATTGAGGCCACTTCCGGAAATATTATCAGCATTATCAATACTAGCTCCCCAGGTATTTCCAAAAGCGTTATCTGCTCTCTTAAATAACTTGTAGGCAGAAGCATTCAGATTATTTCCAAAGCTTGCATTATTGTAAAATGATAATGAAGTGAGAGGGGTAAATGTCTGGTTGGCTCCATAATTATTTACTATACTATAAAAACCAAAATTAGGATCCGTATTGGGTACCTGATCGGGATTTATAGTTCCTCTTGATACCCAGACATCTCCATTGGGATAAGTTCCTGTAGCAAATTGCATAGCAATTCCTGCTGTTGTAAAATCCTTCAATCCCGAAGAATTAATATTCATTTTTTCGCTTACTCCTTCAAATACAGGAACATTAGATGTTACTCTTGTATAACCGGTACCCTTATATGTTGCATAAGTGTTTGTATTATTTTTATTGAGTGTAATATCACCTGCAGCTGCAGTTTCGTCGAATTGAAGATAATATACTAATCCTGTTAATATGGATTCTCCCGCAATGCTTTTTGTCAAATGTCTCCATTTTCTGATTTCATCAATTGTTAAAGGTCTATTCCAGATTGCCACCTCATCCATCTCCAAAGTTGTAAATCGATCAGATCTGCCTCTTCCATACTTACCTAAAAATATAGCGTTGAAAACTTCCGATGACAATACAGTGTTACTTGTCCTTTCTACTCCATTTACATATATTTTCACATTAGTCCCGTTACTTACTAATGCCACGTGTGACCATTGCCCGGCAGGAGCCTGCAATCCGGAAGAAAAGCCAAATGTTGGGTGGAAGCCTATCGTATTATTCCCTCCCATAAAATTCATTCCAAATGCATTGGTATTACCTTGTGACATGAAAATTCCGCTAAAATCAGGCTGTATACCGGTAGGCTTGATCCAGCATGAGAATGTAAAAGAATTTCTATTAAGGTTGAGATTATCAATATTCACATAATCACCATTAGTTTGTCCTGTTAAGCTTACTGCATTACCCGGAACTTTATCCGGGTCACTTGTACCGCACTGGTTGTTTATTTCAATAAAATCAGTAAGGGTTTGTGTACTGGTTCCATACTGATCGGTTACGGTTAAGGAAACATCATAAAATCCATTCGCTGCTCCTGCATATGATACAGTAGGATTTTCAGCAGTTGAAGTGGAAGGTGTCCCTCCCGGAAAACTCCATTGCCAGGTGGCACTTGCGTTGCGGACTACTGAATAATCTTTAAACAGCATTTGATTAACCGCAGGACAAGCTATCTTATTGGTATTTACAGAAATCAATGCATTAGGAGGGCTTATTTCATATAAATTATGCTCAAAAGCACCTCTGGAAGTACCAATCTTTAATTTATTTTCATTATAATTGATGAACATAAAACGCACATCACACATGGGAAGACCATTCCCAAGCATCACCCAATTGCTCATGGTATCGTTTCTGTAAAATATCCCAGCCTTATTTCCTACATAAACGCCTCCATCTGAGCCTCTTTGAAAGACGATTTTAGTAATAGGGGACGTCGTTAAAACAGAGGAAGTAAGATTGGTCCATGTAATTCCGCCATCATTAGATTTTAAAACTTTACATACGGATTGTACGCCGCTATAGGTAACCCAGATTTCATTGGGATCTTCATCACCAATAGCAATATCTGAAATATTCTTAGGCCCTGAAGTAACCGTAGTACCAGGAGTAATGTCTGTCCAGGTAACTCCCTCATCAATCGTTTTCCAAAGTTTATTGGTTGTTAATCCTTCTACCACAATCATATTTTTAGGATTCTTCATGGAGATTTTCTCTCTAAACACCTGATTATTGAATGTCTTAACAATTGATATATTATCACCATTATTTTCTGTCTTAATAAGAGAGTTTTTCCATGTTGCCAGATTGGCATTTCCGGTAGGATATTGACCTGCGTGGTGAGTAATTAATGTATAGTATTTATTGGGATGAAATTCCATAGAATTAAAGTATGCGTAAATACCTCCTGCATCCAGAAAATTATCTTCATTAATCAGGGTATGTACACCTGTTCTAAAATAGCGGTAATTATCATATCCCTGGCTATAAATATAACGGTCATCCAAGGGATTTACATCTGTATTTCCCTGGTCTGCTCCTGTACCATTATACCAGTCAAATCCATTTGCATTTTCTTTAATCATAACAGGACCGTGATTATTGCCTGATGCTACTACATTACTTTTAAATGCGCTTCCAAATCCCCATAACTCATGATTGCTGATACTGTTCGTCAGAGTAGTTATGGTAGCTCCTAAATCATTAGACAAGGCCAATTCACCATCACTTCCGATTAATAATTTACCATTTACTAAATCTATACTTCTAATATCTGCATGAGTAATATCAGTGGATTCTAAAAAAGTTGTACCATTATCTGTAGAAACCATCACATTATCCTGTCCATACGTTCCATATACAATCTTGTTTTCATCTACTCTGTCTATCTGTATATCTCCATGATGCAGGCTGTTAATACCTCCTGTTCCCGGGATCATATTAATCTTAGGAAATGACGTTGCTGTAGCTCCATCTGATTTATTAAATTTATACAGCTGAACTGCTCCATGAGCATATGCACTTGAGCCCGTACCTACGGCTACATAAAAAGAGCTTGTATTATTAGTTGGTAAAAATACTTTCGTCCAGCCAACTGTCTGTCCGTTTGCTGTAGCAGGCAGGGTTGTTGAACTAAGTTGGGTAAAGCTTGCTCCTTTATCGGAAGACTTATAAACTCTAAAAATATTATTATTGCTGCTGGTAGAGAAATATACTGCGTTATCATCCTGAGGATCCCATTCCAGACAGTCACTCATTACTGAAGAATCTCCGGCCCATAAATCATAATTGGGTAGTCCTGTAAGAACAGTAGTCCAGGTGGTACCGCCATTGGTAGTACGATAAAGTAAAGTTCCCCAACGGACAACAACAATATTTGGATCAGTTGGGGATACTGCAAACTCGTACGCAGTACCGGTATAAGTAGGTTTACTCATACTTGTTGCCACCCAATTAAGCCCTCCATCTGTGGATTTTATTAGCTGGCTATCACTTAATGCATAAACAACCTGAGGATTAGCCTGGCAAATATCAATATCTAGATATTTAGAATCAGAAAAGCCACTATCAACCAAAGTCCAGTCTGTTCCTCCGTCTATACTACGCCATAATCCGCCTGTCAAAAAAGAAACAAATATTTTCTGAGGATCAGTGGGATCAATTCGAGTTAAATAAACATATCCTCCATGATTATATTTACTTGAATAACCAGTACTTGCACTATTCACAGGGCCTATCATCGTCCAGTCGCCAACTACAGTCTGTGTAGTCAACAAGGGAATATTCTTAATCTTTGGTCTATCTAATAATAATGGTTCAGGAACCACCTTTCCTTTCTCGTCCAGATAAAATAGTTTTGTTTTGATCCAGTTTTCACTAAGATTTCTGGGTTTACTTTTTTCCCAACGATGTCTTCCAAAATATTTGTCATATTTTGATTTAACTTTCAAATAATCTTCTCCATCTTTCATTTTTTTAAACCAGGGAAGAGATTTATGCTTAATCTCATACCGGATATCTTCTTCCTCTTCTTCTGTTTCATATTTCTTTTCTGATACCTTATTGCTCTGTGCATAGTAGAAACTATTTCCAGAAATAAGAATGAGAATGAGAATTTTTGATAAATAATTTTTCATAAAATTGCGCTTTTATATCTTAATTTTGTTTGTTTTAATAAAAATCTCTCTATTATTAAAACTTTACAAAATAAAATTGGTTTTATATGTTTAATAAAATATCATATTGCTTACTACATAGACTTTTTCATTAGTTTACCAGAATAACATAAAAACGCTTTGTTGATTGTATGCTTTCTAAAATGGTAAATGAAAACTTAAAATATTAAGGACAGACCTCTTAGAAAGTGAGATTTGATAAATTGTATTTTTATAAGAATAATGCGCAGTGCTATCCCACTTTTAAGGGTTCTCATTAAATCTATGAAAACCATTAATACTGTTCTTTATTATTTTTTGATCAATTTTTTATTGGATAGTCGTTCAAATAGTAGTTGCAATTTTCAGTATATAATTTTCTTTTTAGGGTCTAAAAATGATAGGTAAGATTAAATCCACCAAAAAAATAGGCTTTACTTGGTCCCGGGCTTACATCTGTTGCCACACCAGCGGGATAATTAGAATCACTATCACTATCATTAACACTGTTTCCTAAGAATAGGAAAGTATAATTAATCTGGCTCGTTAGATTATTTCCCGCAATATATCCATCAAAATCCCATTTTCCAAAACGGTGCTTATACCCTAATTTTGCGTTGTACTGGTGAAACCCTTTTACTTTATTGGTATTTCCAAAATCTGTGTAAACATCGCTTACATAATTTAAAGTATTTATGAAATAGAGCCCCATTTTTATATCTAAATCAACTCCCAGAGAAAACTTTGTCCTTGGAACTCCCACCACCTGATTATGAATATAATTCTTTTCATTATTATTTAATCTTGTAACAAAATCCTGATATCTGAAATCATAATAGGATGCATTAAAGAATGGTTCTATTCTTTTGATCAATCTTTCTACATTTTCAAACTTATATCCTAAACTCGTCTCAATTCCTTTATTTTTCTGATTGCCTGTGTTGGCCCAATAGGTGTAAGCGGCTCCTGTAACAGGGTCTTTTCCGGACACCTGGGTAAGCTTATCTGTAACTCCAATATTAAAAACAGAGATTTGATAATCAAATTTTGTATTAAATAATAACCCTTGTACAGAAAAATCCCACATCCTTGCATTTTCAGGCTTCAGATCATCATTAGGTTTATTGATGCCATTAATAAAAGCTGTTGCAGCGGTAGGCGCATTATATCCTTCACTATAGCTTAGATTTATGATCTGTTTCCCGAATGTTTTTTGCAGGGCAATATGAGGTTTGAAGACTGTTGAAAAATTTTTATCGAAAGACAGGTTCATGTTATTATATCCCGCAACCAATCCCGGATACGCTAAAAGGTCTTCTCTATTATAGGCGAGTTTATTTCCGCTGATCCCTAAGATAAGACTCATTTCCAAAGGCTTATAAGTAAGTCTTTCTACCAAAAAAAATGAAAGCTGATTGTTTTTGTATTTAAAATATGATCCTTTTCCGATAGGCTGGGTCTCAAGCCCTTTACCCGCAAATCTGTAGTTGGAAATCAGAGAGCGGGAAAACGAATATTCAGCTCCAGTTTCAATAGTGTTACTGAAATCTTCAGAGAGTTTATTATTAATCATGAATACACTTCTAAAGCCATAATTAGGATTCTGGCTGTTTTCAGCGGCTCCCGCGGCAACTCTTTTCGCATCGAGATGGGAATAAAAAATTGAGGTAAAATTTGTTATAGTAGGAGTAATACTCCACTTATGACTTACCGTAGCTCTACTTACATCGAAATTATTGGCAGCATTTCTATTGGCATAAGCGAGGTTTCCAGGGTCATTTCCCGCGTAATAATCATCAAAAGAAATCTGTCCTGTAACACCCTCATCAGAGTTGGTGTGATTGGCATATACAGTAAGTTCCTGTTTTGCATTTATTTTAAAGTTTCCTAAAAATGAGTACGTATTTTTCAAACTGTTCCCTCTTGGCCTGTATCCATCACTTTGAATATGCCCATAATTAAACATCAATGAACTATTATCCGTAACAGCATCTACTCTGGTAGCTGTCTGCATCAGATTGAATGATCCTCCTATAAATTTTTGTGATAATGTAACCCCTTTTTCTGTAGAAGGTTTCATATAAAAACGCACAACTCCACCAACTCCTCCTCCATACATTGTAGCTGCCGGACCTTTGATAACTTCTACCTGATTGATCAAAGAAAAGTCTATATCCTCTAAGATAGTAACTCCATCTGCATTTGTAATCGGCACAGAATTAAGATAACTTTTGATTCCCCAATTATTAAATTTCTGATCATTTCCATATCCTCGTATAACAATCCTCTGCCCTCCCAATTGTGTTCTTTTATCTACCTGAACACCGGCTAAAGTACCTAAACTCTGTTCAATAAAACTGGAATTGTTCCTATTAAGCTCAGACTCGCTTAAAGTCTCCGTACTTTGAGCATGTCTTTGAAACTCCGTCCTTTCTATTTCTATTTTACTTCTTCTGAAAATATTTACAGAGTCTATCTTTGATTCTTTTTCTTGCGAATAAAAGGTTTGAGGTATTATCAAAGCTCCTAAGATTAATACACATTTTTTCATAATTATTAATTTATTTTTTAGATTATTTTATCCATCAAAAAAAATTATCATAAGAGTAATTTTAAAAAAATCAGTCAAAAAGAATCATAATAAAATTCAAAAAAGAAGCGATATTAAATGCTAATAATCAACAATGTTGCTTCACTAATATCAAAAAATGGAGAATAACGAAATCATTATATCTCCATTCGCTTAAAAATCTATGAAAAAAATATATTTCTTTTTTTATTGAAATCTTAGATTCAATATTTATATGACTATTTTTTATTTTCTCAAATATCAAAGGTTTGGTTTTTCAAATTAGTTCTAATTTTTTATAGAGAATTGTGTATATCTTACATCTAATTTATCACTGAAAAATTTACATTTACATTAAATAAGATTTATAAAAGACTCCTAAAAATATAATGAAGAAAGGACTCGGATCTTATAACATAATAAGCCCAAGTCAAAGAGAAAACTTACATCTTCCTGTTTTCAATGTCTTGCATTTATTTTATCATTTGCTTTTAGAAGTAAGTATCAATTCTAAGACATACAACTGATCAAGCACTGTTTCTTTTATATTGATAAACAAATTATTGCCAAAAACTCCACATATTCCCATTGAACACTGCAAGCATTTTTGCCGTAGTATCATATACTATCATTCCAGGGGATGGATTAATAATATTTAAATGAGGACTTGCGGTTTTAGGAAGAATCATTGATTTGTCACTATCTTCCAGAACCAGAATTCCCGGAACAGAGGTTGGAATTCCGACACTTACCTTCGCGGAAGTATTTTCAACTGCAGCGTTTTGAATAATCATCCCGTCAATTCCGGTTACAGAATCTACTGTTGTACCAGTAGTATCTACACTAAGGTCGTTCCAGCCAGAAGTATACTTTATTTTCACCTTGTGATCAGAAATATCATAAACCATAGTTCCATCAACCGCTCCTGTTACTGAAGTAGTATTTGTCACCCACGGAAGAACAAGTCCTCTATTATCAGATCCAAATTCCAATGAAACGGAACTGTTTGTAACAGACGTTTTGCCAATCAAAACCTGAGCAAAAACAGGAAAATTAATGGCAAATAACATTAATGATATTATTTTTTTCATATACATAAATTTTATGTGTTTTTATAACTAAATTCTCCTTTTTAGAAATCATTTACTCTAAATAATTAACCGTATACAGATATTTCAGTTCCCAATTATTAATGACATATCATAAGATCATCTTCCATTTTTTTTTCAGACGACTTAAATATTAAACCTTAATGACAATCGACACATATTTTCATTTTTTGAATACATGGACCTTTTTATTTAGCATTTTAATCCTATTCTATCTTTATTTTTAATAACATACTAGATCTATTACAAATTTAAAATAGAGCTCACACATGTCCTATGTTCAAAAAACATAATGTTAATATTTTCAAAAAAAATTAAAAAAAATAAATCCACCAAACTGAAAACCAGTTGGTTAAAATTCAACCTTAAGAGAAATCCCCACAAAACTAAACAAAGTGATGAAAAATAGTATGAAAGATGATTT
Source organism: Chryseobacterium sp. KCF3-3 (assembly GCF_045865955.1). Lineage (NCBI taxonomy): Bacteria > Pseudomonadati > Bacteroidota > Flavobacteriia > Flavobacteriales > Weeksellaceae > Chryseobacterium > Chryseobacterium sp. KCF3-3. The sequence continues at coordinate 4,030,776 of NZ_AP035792.1, read as the reverse complement.
TTCTTTTTCTTACAGCTTCGTAAAACGCAAGATTTTTGATGCATGTTTTTGTATTTCAGATATTTACAACATGATCTTAATAAGATTACACTATTCTTATTGGCTATTCATTAAATATGCTAAGCATATCCCCTTGAAAACATGTGTAACAAATAAAGCTTTTATTAAAAATCCTGATTTTTTTACAAATCCCAGATAATAAATAGAATTCCTAAAAAGATAAAACTGCAAAAGGAAAGCAAGCTCACAAAAAAAATTGTAAATGACCATTCAGAAGCTATTATCATTCATTTTGTCTGTGTATTTTCATTTTCTAAAAAACATACACATATGCTGTTTTCATATAAAGCAGACAGTAAGCAATACATTATGGCGTTAATTTTATTTTATCAACAAATATTTTATGTTCTCAAAGCATATGTTTAAAAATTACGAATATTTCATGCAAAATTGACCGCTTTTTTGTGTAGAAAGCTTAGTTTTTGAATAATTAACCTGTGTTCGGGATAAGAATACCTGATTGAGATGGTTTTGAAACTGGGAGATGGAAGGTATGAAGAGCATCAACAATGGCTGTTTTCTCTTTTTTGAGAGTCAATTTGTTTCAACTTTTGTTTTGAAACAGTAAGACTGTATTGAGGTGTTAAGAGTATTAAGATAAGCTTCGCTTTAAGCTTAAAATCAGAATGATTCATCTTAACTTACTTTATTTCTTAAATCTTTCTTCATGGTTTTAATAGATATCCAATTTTTTTTGATAAGTTGAAACAACTTCAGTATTTACTTGTGAAGCGACTGCAATTATTTTATAACTAAAAATAATAAACTCCATCCTATTTCTTCGAGCTTCCCGCCTTCAATATTACTTTACTTAACCCGAACTCTCAGGTTATTTATTATGAGCAGACGTATAGAGAAAAGCCTGATTGTAATTAGTAGTTTTAAGTATATTTTAGAATCAAATCTACTTGGCCTGTATAGGATTAATAGATATTTTTGATTCATACAATGCAATATTAAAATAAAAGGATAAATTCAGACTAATTAAACCCAGACTTTGGTTATTCATTTTGAATATAATAAATTTTTGATTTTTTCATTACACATTACTATTAATTACCATAAGAGGATCAAATTATTATATAGTTAACACGGTTTTTATTTCAATCCTCAACTTTATCCTTTTTCCAGTAACCAAAGTCTGAATTTATTAAGAAAACTAACCTTCATAAAAAAGTTTACTGATGAAAATAGAACAGATCTATACAAAATGTCTGGCACATGCCGCTTATTATATTACCTCAAATGGCGAAGCTGCCATTATTGATCCTTTAAGAGAAATACAACCTTATTTAGACAAACTGGCAGCTGATGATGTAAAGCTGAAATATATTTTCGAAACTCATTTTCATGCAGATTTTGTAAGCGGACATCTGGATTTGAGCGGGAAGACAAATGCATCTATTATATATGGACCTACAGCTGAACCCGAATTTAAAGCTATAATCGGAGAAGACGGGCAGGTTTTTAACTTGGGGGATGTAAAAATTAAGCTAATTCATACTCCGGGTCATACCATGGAGAGTACCTGTTTTTTATTAATTGATAAAGACGGAAAAGAAACGGCTATATTTAGTGGAGATACGCTCTTTTTAGGTGATGTCGGGAGACCAGACCTTGCACAGGAAGCCACTCACAAAAATATGGAAGAGCTAGCAGGAATACTTTATGAAAGTCTGTACAAGAAAATAATACCTTTATCTGATGATATTGTTGTCTATCCGGGACATGGTAAAGGATCGGCCTGCGGGAAAAAAATGATGAGCGAAACAGTAGATACATTAGGAAATCAAAAAAGAATCAATTATGCTTTGAATCAGCCTCATAAGGAATCTTTTGTAAAAGCTGTCACTGATGGATTATTGCCTCCTCCCGGTTATTTTGGTGCGAATGCTGCAATGAACAGACAGGGTTATGAACATTTTGAAAATGTTTTCAACCGCGAATTAAAGGCTCTGTCCATAGAAGATTTCAAAGCAAAAGCAATACCTAATAATGTTTTGATATTGGATTCCAGAAATAATATAGAGTTTGCAAAAGGATATATACCTGGTTCTGTAAATATTGGTTTAGATGGTAATTTTGCACAGTGGGTTGGGGAAATAATTATTGATGTTCGCACACCTGTTTTATTAATCACTGAAGTTGGCAAAGAAGAAGAAACTATAATTCGGTTGGGCCGTATTGGTTTTGATAATGTATTGGGTTATCTGGACGGAGGATTTTATACTTGGAAAAATACAGAAAACGAAATAAATATTGTAAATACAATAGCTTCAAAAGATTTTGTCTCAATGCTGGTTGCTGCTGATAATGATTACGAAATTATAGATGTTCGCCAGGAGAGTGAGTATGGAAACGGACATATTAAGGGAGCAATCAATATGCCTTTAAATCAAATTCATAATTGGATAAATGAAATTGATTCTGAAAAGCATTTTTATATGTATTGCCAGGCAGGATATCGAAGCATTATAGCTTCAAGTTTCATGATATTGAATGGGTACTGCAATTTTACAGAAGTTCAGGGTGGCATCAATGAAATTAATAGTATTATAACCTGAGTTCAAATAAGAATTCCAGATTGAGATGGTTTTGAAGCTGGGAGATGGAAGAAGGAAGGTATGAAGATCATCAACAATGGCTGTTTTCTCTTTTTTAAGAGTATTTACTTGTGAAACGAGTGTAATTTTATAACTAAAAATAATAACCTCCACCCTCTTTCTTCCAGCTTCCCGCCTTCAATCTTAGTTTACTTAAGCCGAACTCAGGTTAGTTAGTTAGTTAAGTTATTGATAATGTGTGATTTTGTTTTACAGTGTTTTAATTTGTGAAATATATTGTAACGACATGTCGGTTATTGCTAAAATGGTAAGAGATCTTCTTTTGGTAGATCTCCAAAATTCTCTTCACCAATGCCAAACCAATCCCAATAGAGTTTTGATTGGGGTTGCCACGCTTGAATCTCTGGAATAATTCTTCAGTGGGCAGAGCAGGAGGATAGCCGGTGTTGGAGATCTCAAAAAAATGTTCAGTAAGTTTTAAGCGAATATCACCATTATCCATATTGTGTTTTCTGGCATTACTGATAAGGTTATTGATGATGATAGCTGCCAGGTTTTTATCAAGGCTTAAAAAAATATTATCCTGAATATCAATAATCACAGAGAGATTTTGAAGAATAAATAGTTCTTCAAAGTACTGCAGTCTTTCTCGTAAGATTTTGGAAAAATTGATGGGATTGGCTGTTTTTTTCTCAAAATGTTCCAGTTTTGCCAGAAGAATAAGGGATTGATTGATAGAAGAGAGTCTGTCCAATTCATTATTCATCATATCTAAGGTGGTGAGCTGGTACTCAGAAAGCTGACTGTCCATCAGCAGTTCTATCTTCCCTTTCATAGAAGCCAGAGGAGTCTGGAGTTCATGAGATGTGTTTTCAGAAAGTTCTTCCAGCAGATTATAATCTTTTTTTGAATTATCAGACATTTTCAGCAGAAACTGATTAAGCAGTTTGAATTCTTTGATGTTGGTCTCCATAAGATTCATCTGACAATGATCTTTTAAATTGAATTTTTTAATCTCGTCCAGAGAACAATAGAACGGCTCCAGAATGCTTTTTGACACAACTGTACTGACAATGATTGTTAGAATGATCAGAAATATTGTTATCCATGCAATCACCATCAGAATACTTGTTAGAAACTGGTGCTCAATGATCGTAATATAGCGGACACTCTGTACAGAATATTTTTTTTTGTGAATGACCAGATAATCCGTTACTTCTATCTTATTGATATACGACTGTGTTTTATGGTCCCAAATATACTTTTCTTTAATTTTTTTCGCCTTAGATATGGTATGAGAATCAGGAAGGATATTCACTGCAGGATTCTGTCTGAAAAGAGTGTAATCATAAAATGGATCTCGTTCCAGCCGATGGGCCGCCTGCATATTCTGGGCTTGTAGTTTCAGAATTGCAGAACGGACAGTTGTTCTTTCAAGAGCAAAATACATAATGATAAAACCCATCATGAGAACAAAAAATACCAAACAGGCAAAAGCCCATGCAAATCGTAAACTTAAACTCATTTGTCAATCCACTTATAGCCCAATCCATAGACAGTCTGCAGATAATCTTTACCTCCTGATTCTATGAGTTTTTTTCTTAGATTTTTCAGATGTTGATATACAAAATCAATATTGTCAATGCTATAGGTGTAATCTCCCCATAAATGACTGGCGATGGCCTGCTTGGTCAGCATTCTGTTTTGGTTGTTGATAAAATAGATCAAAAGATTTAATTCCTTTTTGGTTAAACTGATCAGCTGGTTAGAAATACAGCAGGCTTTAGATTCCAGATCTATTGATATTTCATTGAAGATAAGATGTCGGTGGGTTTCCGGGGTTTTCCTCCTGAAAACAGCTTTTATCCTGGAATGAAGTTCAGGAAGTGGGAAAGGTTTCGTAATATAATCATCGGCACCTTCATCCAGTCCTGCTAATTTGATGTCTAATGAATCTCTTGCTGATACAATGATTACACCTGTTCCCGCAGAGCAGGTTTTAATATGTTTTAAAATATCCAGGCCATTTCCGTCGGGAAGCATCAGATCAAGAAGAATACAATCATACTCAAAAAGCTCAATCTTTTCGAATGCTGTTTGGGCATCTGATGCCGTTTCACAGATATAATCTTCATTTTTCAGATAATCAGTGATATTGGTGATCAGATCTTTATGGTCTTCTATAATTAAGATTTTCATAGGAAATATTATCTGAGTTAAGTTTCACAATAAAAACACCGGGTTGAAGATAAAGACAATGTTTTTTAATTATTTTTTATATATCGTATACAGAGAAAACCAAAATTTTCAGATTAGGCTGTATTTTTTAATTCAGCAATCATGCTTAGATATTTACTTTCCGGCATATTGATATTCAGGATGGGCAGATCAAATTCTTCAGCATATAATTTGTTCGTAAGTTCCGTATAGGATTCTGCACAGGAAATCTGTACATCTTTGTAGTGGGATTCTAAAATCAAGGTAGTGCCTAATCTTACTACAAAATGATCATCTGCAATAATAATTTTTCTAGTCATATTTTTGTTTTTTTATTTTAATGGATACAATGGTTCCATTGGGGATATTATTTTTAAATTCAATTTTACCATTGATCATCATGAGCAGCTGAAGGATGAGATGTAAGCCTAAACTGTATTTTTGTAAAACCAGTTTTTCATTTTCCATATTGTCCTGAAGCTTTTCATAATAAGTCATCTGTTCCTTGCTCATTCCTTTACCGGTATCTCTTACTTCTAGGAAAAAGTTTCTGCCATCTTCATTAGTAGAAAGTTCTATAATTCCATTAGTGGTATTTTTAGTTGCATTATCTATAAGGTTATGGATAATAACTGCTACCACATTCTGATTGATCTTTGAATAGGTAGGATCTTTAATATTGTTAACAATAAGAGTATTCTGTTCTTTAGCTGCGACTTCAAAAAGTGCTTTTTTGGCTTCTACAACTTTATAAACATTATACGTTTCATTCTTTTCAGAAATATTATAAATCTCCGCATACTCTTTTAAGGTCTTCACGAAATTGTAAAGCTCTACTGAAGATTTGCAGAAACTTTCGAAATATTCTTTTTGAATATAGTGGCCATGTTCATCAGTCTCATACAATTTTTTGGCAATTATAGATAAGAATTTGATGGGCGTAATAATATCATGGCTTATGGTTTCCAATAGTTTTTTCTGTTGCAAGCTTTCCTTTCGGAGCTGCTCTTTGGTATATTCTAGTTTTGAAACTGTCTTTGAAAGTTTCCGGGTTCTTATTGCAATGATTTCTTCAAGTTCCTTTTTTTTTAATATTTGTCTTCTGATTCTAAGCTTTATCATTTTTAATATAAAAATGGATATAAAAAATATGATAAAAACCTTAAAGATGAGTATCTGATAAAAAAGGTGCTTTACATTAATATTAATTGATCTATAAATATATTCACCTTTTGGGGAATTTAATACTCTCACAATAAGCTGATAGTGGCCCGGCTCCAGATTTGAAATACTGTATTCACCATCACTGTTTACCCTTTCCCACTTTTCATTCTTTGAACCTTTTAGTTTTGCTTCAATAACCAGATTGGCCCTGTTGGCATAATAGGGAACATCTACTAATATTATTGCTTTATAAAAATTATTTTCCAGAGTAATACTTTGTCCTTTTATATAGCTTTTGGGATCATAAAAAATAACCCGTTCCAGAAAGAAGTTTTTAGGATAATAACTTCTTATTTTCTGGGGATCGAAAAATACAAGACCTTTAATGGAAGGGAATACAAAATTTCCATTCTGAAGAACCGAAGCACTTGGAGAACATCCTCCATTGAACTCATTGGTATTAAAGCCGTCTTCCTTGCTATATCGGTAATAGTTGGGTAATGTTTTTCTGTCTTTAGAATATTGCAGAATACTGCTTTTCAGTATCTTGAATAATCCATTATTGGTGTTGATCCAGAGGAATCCATTTTTGTCTTCCAGAATAGTATGCGAAAATAAAAGATATTTATTTTTATCTACTGGCATTTTAATGAGTTGCTTGTTTTTATATAAAAAGAAGCCATTTCCCTGGGTCATAATCCAAAAATTTCCATCCTTTGTTTTTGTAATTTCTCTAATATGTAACGGGGTGGCAGATATTTTTTTAGGAATAAAAGTGGGCGCTTCTATTGAATATAAAGCATCTCTGGTTCCTACCAGCCATTTATCATGCTCATATTCCTGAACAGTGGTTACAATATTAGGGATGGAAAATTGTAAGAATGGGGTTTTAAAATCAGAGTCTCTGTAAAAGGTAAGGAGAGATTTCAGAGTAGGTTGGTGAAACGTTACAATGAAATAATTTCTCATCTTCCATGCATAAGAAGGTTCATTTTGGAAACTGAGGTTTTCTTTTTTAGAATAATTAGACTTTTTTAGAAAGCGCAGCAAGCCAGATTCCCCCTGAACGAGAATGTTCTGTTGATTATCATACAGGGAAAAAAAATTACTTGTCGTATTAAAATGATACTGCTTTACCAAACCGCTTTCATTGTATACATCTCCTAAAGAAGTGATTACCTTATCATTTTCAAAAGGCAGGAGAGCGTGAAAGATATTTTCATAGGACCGGTGTGATTTGTTGACAACGTGAAAATTATTAAACTTGATAACATTCAGTCCGTCAGATAATGTTCCCAGGTAGAGTTTATTGTTTACTTCATCATGATAGATAGCGGATAAAGAATTCTTATTAAGGTCATAATCTGCTAATTTTTTTAGACTAAAGCTATTGCACTCATAATGTATTCTATACAACTTATGATTCTGGATAATAAAAGATTGATTGTTGATCTGGCTCCAGTACACTTTTATATCATTTTTAAAAAAAATCTCAGGGGCATCCAGATAAGTGATTTGGGTAGGAGAAATTTTAATGACCTTTTTTAAAGATTTGGAAATGATAAAAATAGTCTGGTCAAAACAAAATAGATCTGATATATAGTTTTTACGCAGGTTTTTCAGGGTTGTAATGGTATGATCCCGGTATTGTATGGTTCCATCATGCAATAGATGATAGAAGTTGTTCCTGTCAAAATAAATAAAGAAATCTGTACTTTCAAGCTGCTCTGCCATTGCACTCCTTGTATAAATAAAGTGTGATTTGCTTGCGCGTAAAACCCTTTGTATACAGCCGGACTTTTGAGTCAGAATGCTGACATTTCTTTTGGATATTAATGCCGTATTTTCATCATAAGCTGTGGTGTTGTAAATAGTATCTTTCTTTGTATTTCCAAAAAAAAAGGTAAATCTGTTGTTTTTAAAGTTGAGATGATTATAGGTGACAAAATTATTTCCGTCATAACGTACCAAACCGTTTTCTGTACTGATCCAGATGAATCCGTATTTATCTTTAATAATATCCTTTACACTGTTCTGAGGAAGGCCATTGTCTGTATCATACCATACCGAAGCTGGCTGCTGACCGTAATACAATTGTATAGTTATGAAAAATAGAAATATAAGTTGTTTATAAAACATTTTTAATACAAACTTGTTTAAACTTTAATTTTCCTGCGCAATAAGATAGAGAAAGCCAAATAATGTAGATTTCTCCAAGTTATATTCAAAGTCTCAAAACTTACTAATAAAGCCTTGAAGCTATCAAGCCATTTTTGTATATTTAATAAAATTATTGCCTAAAGCAAATGCGTTTTTTCTATATAAGCAACACTCTAACAATAGATTACCATAATTCCAAAATCCGTTTTTCTTTATGTTAGGTTTCATCAATATTGGAGCTGAAATTCTCCCAATAGAGATAAAGTTGTTAACAAATTATTCTATTTTTTGATTAGTAGAGTGTCAATATCACTTAAATTCTGTTTTTATCTTTAGGCATAAAATCATAGAAAGTGTGTAGTGAGACACATTGTATTAATCATAAAGTGGTGAGTATATTTAATAATACCGCAAGTTCTTTTTCTGAAACTCAATATTTTGTTTCATTTTCTTATCCAGCAAATGCTGATAATTTGATTTCTTAATTTATATTCATGCTATGAAGTTGTTTAAAATTTTCAAAAAAATGTCGGATATATATTAAAACCATTAAGGAGCATTTAAGAAATAAAGTATCGTTAAGATGAATCATTCTGATTTTTAAGCTTAAAACGAAGCTTATCTTAATACTCTCAATGCCATAATCTAATCTTAACATTTAAACAATTTAATCACCTGATAGTCTAGTCTTTAGCCTGAGAAATCCTCGTGATACTATCTATTACAGCATCCATAGGTGTATCAGATTGTATTTTCAAACTATATCCACTGCCAATGGATAAGTTATCAGCGATAGAAACCAAATAAAATACCAGATTACCTGAGGTAACTCCATTGGGAGCAATAGCTGTTTGGTCTATTGAAAAAGTAGAGGGTGGTACAGGATTGGAGAGATTGACTGTGACATTACCAACTGAACCATTATTTTTATTTGAATATTTTACAATTATTCTCCATGTATGAACTTGTCCTCCTATAGGATTTTCTAAAAATCTATTGGTGCTAGAATTGTAGAAATCTCCTACAGTTGGTGATAGAATATTTTCTGGCCAACTGGTAGTAGGTGAAGAAGAAAAATCAGTTGATAAATTTATCGGGGATTGATATATTATATTTTGATATGTCTGCAAAGGTATTCCTCCTGAATTTCTAAATAGAAATGTTGGTTTATTACCATTCCCACTATTCAATTTAACAACTCCTTCATTTGCTGTTGTCAAAGTTTGAGAAGAGATTATAGTACTCCATTGTATTCCATTATAATATCGTAAAGTTTTATTAGTAGAATCATAAATAATCATTCCTGCAATAGGAGCCCCCACATTGGCTGATGGATTTGCGTTTCTGGGTAGTATGATAGTAGAACTAGATGAAGAAATATCCATGATCCCTTCCGGATTGTTAGTTCCTACCCCAACCTTTCCATCAGGTTGTACTCTTAGATTTTCGACATTATTGGTTTTTAACACTAAAGGAAATGCATTAGTTGTTCCTATAAAATCATTTACGGATATAGAATTTCCACTCGTTTTCCATCCTATTGTATCTAAAGTTTCTGTATCTATAATTTTACTCCAAACAGTACCATTACTAACATAGATTCCTGGAGTAACATCATTTACAGTAGATGTATTATATACAAACATTCCCGCTGCAAAAACGCCAATGTTTGTTGCTGTAAGAGATACTCTATTGAGAAGCAATCCTTTATTAGGTGAACCTAATGTAAGGTCTGAATTGGCATTTGGAGTGGTTGTGTTTATTCCGACCTGAGAGAATACTAAAGAAATACTTAAAAAAGTAATTCCAATTGATAATTTAATTTTTTCCATGATATTATTTTTTATTAATTGTGCAACAAAAACACATACTTAACTGTTGTGCATTTAACAAAACATAAAGAACTGATTGTTCATTTGGTAAAATAAATCCAAATAATTAATTGATTACTCATCACATGGGACAGGCTTAGGCACTGAAACCATCTGCATTGGCAGCTCCGAGTTTACTAGCCATCAAAAGTAGATTGTGTAGTAGTATTGATCCCAATACTTTTTGTCTGGCTATTTACACCAGATGAAAGAAGAAATACAAACCAATACTTAATAATGTTTTCATTTGAGTTATGTTTAAGTTAAATGGTTATTAGTATGCGAAATAGGGTCTTGTCCTTTGGTGATGGCTGATTTTATGATTAAAAAAAGACTGTAAGTGAGGATTAAAATGTAGCTTCTAATATTTTAATTTTTTTTGTTTTTATCACCAATCCTTATCAGATCTGCGATGGTTTTTATATTTAATTTTTTGAAAATCCTAATTTTGTAAGTGTTTATAGTAGATTTATGAAGATTCAGAATATTGGAAACTTCCAGATTTCCATAGCCTTCTAAAAAAAGATCAAAGATCTCTTTTTCTCTTTCAGATAATACATCAATAGGGCTACTTAAGACCGTTTTTTTTTGCATGGAAGCAACCAGCAGATCTACGATATCTATAGAATAGTATTTTCCTACCTCAAATATAGATTCCACAGCTTCTATAATCTTATCTTCTTCTGATGACTTATTAAGATAACCTTCTGCACCTTCTATGATGTATTGCAAACCTATATCATTACCATAAATAGAAAAAATTAAAATTTTTAGTTCAGGCTGGATTTCTTTCAGTTCTTTAATCATTTTTAACGATGGGCTTCCCGGCATATTCATATCCAGAATTAGCAAATCAAATTTTTCTTTTAACAATCTGTTTGTTAATTCAGAATAAGAAGGAGTATTGCAAATTATATGATCCTGATGCATTTTTTTATAATAAGATTTCAGGATCAGTGTTGCTCCTATTCTTACCACAAAGTGGTTATCCGCAATAATAATCTTTTTATTCATGATATTTTTTTTCAAAATAGTTTCCACAATAGCTCTTTTCAAGGTATGGTGGGAATTGTACATAAAGTGTAGAGCACCCTAAGGGAGATGTAATCAGGAATTCTTTTGAGACTCAAACACTCTGAGGCATACTTTTTACAAAACTCATCCTGATACAGCTACATAGATCCGAGTGGGAAAACTGACAATAATTATTAATTTAGATTCGGTAAGAAGTTAGCTTAAGCTAGAATAAAATAATTTCTTCCATTTGGTTACCGTATTGCGGCTAAAATTTAAATATCTTGAAAGTTGTTTATTATTAAGATTTTGATATTCTAAAATCTCAAAAATTGTTTTCTTATCATAGTATTGTTGTTTTTGGCTGATTATCAACTGTTCCTGGTATGAACAGTTAATTTTTTTGTTAAGTTTTATAATATCTAAAATTGATATTTCCTTTTTATGAATATTTGCCGTTTTTAATGATGGTAATGTTACTACGGACAAGTCATAAACAATAGCCCCAGTTTGGTTAGCAGTATATTGGGTATCACCTGATGCAATCTGATCACCAGTAAGTCTTGTAGCGATAATACCTTCAGGCTTACTTCCGTTTGTAGCATTGCCCACCACTTCTAAATTAGAACGAGGGGACGTTGACTTGATACCTGCCTGTAAGAACATGCATATAGAAATAAACAATGCAAACAATGGAGGGTATATAGTTGTTTTCATCTAATCAATTATTTTTCAGGTTATTTTAACATTAACTATCAATCAATTTACATTTCTATCATATTTATCAAAAGTATGCTGACTGAACTTCCTACAAAAAAGTAGACAAATTTTCTTAACCCTATGCTGCGATTTTAAATTTGTTAATAATAAATTGATTGAATTCTTGTAAAGTGTTGTTTTTACAGGCTGTGTCGTCGTCGTCTTTTATTGTAAAATCCTTCAATATATTCAAATATGGAGACTTCAGCCTGTTTTCTGGTTTAGTATTTATTCTGATAAATAAGTTTCATTTTCAGTGTTTTAAAAAACATTTCAGCTACAGCATTATACCAGCAATTACCTTTCCTTCTTATACTTCGGGGTTCTGTGCACTCAAAGATAGGAACTCCAATATTCATGACTTTTAAATTGAAAGAACTAAAGTTCAATATTATAATGATAGGAATATTAATCTTATATATTTTATTAGCTAATAAAATGATACATTCTAGTATGTTAAAACCTATTTTTCACCAGTAAGCCACTGGGTCTGTAGTTTCAGTTCTTCCGGAGTTGGATTCGCCTTGAATGAAGGGGTTTCCATGGTCATTTTATCCAGAATAGCCTTTCCTTTCAATGTCATTTTCTCTTTCTTCCCGGCATTATCTCTTAAAATAGTTACCGTAACTTCCTGTCCTTCTTTAATGGTTCTGGTATAACCAATAAAATCCTGTACTTTTTTGATGTCTACTGTTCTTCCGTCTAAAGCAAGTACCTGGTCAGTGATTTTAAATCCGATGCTTTTTGCAAATGGAGATAGTGCTGAATGATCGTCAAAAGCAAAAGCATTAGTTTTCTCATCAAAACCAGTCTGGTTCGGGTCTTTGATAAACCAGAAAAGAGGGTGGCTTTCCTGCTTTTTAATATCCACCCCTACCATGCTCAGATATTGTGCATAAGGTGTTGGCTGGTTTCCTGCAATATATTTGTTATAGAAATCTTTTACCTGAGGATATCCGGTTACCGTTACCAGTTCGTCAATCAGTTTATCATCTTTGAAAGGTTTGTTTTCACCAAATCTCTGAGACAGTTTTCTGATCATATCACGATATCCCATTTCTCCGTTGGACAATTTTCTAAGCTCGATATCTAGACACATTGCTAAAAGCGCTCCTTTCTCATATACGTTTCTGTACTGATCTTTGTAAGGCTCTACCAATACATTTTTACTCATTACCGTAAATGGCATTGTATCATCATAGCTCTTGGAGTTGGCAATTTTTTCACCGATTCTTTCAAGGAACTGATCTTTATTGATCAAACCTTCCTGAATCTGGAATAAGTTGGCAAAATATTCTGTCCCGCCTTCATACATCCATAAATGCTGAGACATTTTCGGATCTGCATAATCGAAATAGTGAATTTCTTCAGAGTGGGTCTTCAGAGGGTTTACAGTATGGAAAAATTCGTGGGAAACTACATCTGTAATGGTATTGTCAATAGCATCTTTCGGCATTCCTTCCGGAAGCACTACACTTGTAGATTCATGGTGTTCCAATGCTCCGAAACCTTTTATTTTAGGCCCGTCACCACCGGAAAGATAGAGCATGATAGCATACTTCTTATTGGTGTTCATATCACCCAGGAACTTCTTTTGGGCAACAACCATTTTCTCAAGATTGTCTTTGAAATCTGCTGCTTTATATTTTCCTGTCGGAGAATATACACCCAATACAAGATCCATTCCTCCTGCATTGAAGGTAATATAATCCGGTTTTGTATACATTAATGGAGAATCTGTCACCTTAGCATAATTGGCAAGAGTATAGGTATCTGTAGATTCAGATTTATCCTGATCTACCAATGCTGTGGTTCCATAGAAATCAGTTGGTTTCTGAACGACAAGCTGATAAGGAACATCCTGCATATTCTCAATGTATCCTATGAATCCATGGGTATTGATCATGTATACTTTTCCTTCTTCAATATCCGTTCCTGAAGGAGAAAATACAGCTTTATGCTTTGATGTATCTAATTCATCATCAAAACTGTCATTCACTAGATATGAAATTTTGGAAAGTGCCTGAGCATTTTTCAATGAATAGGTATTGTCATTTACTTTAGTATAAGTAAGTTCTTTTCCTTTATTATCGTAAAATTTGATTCCTTCGATGAATCTTCCATAGTCGTCTACAGAATAAGTACCTGGAACCGTTTTTGGGAAATGAAATTTAATATCCCCGGATTTCATTTTCGGAAATTCCATGGTAACGGCTACTTTATCATCTTTTACATTGACAAGGTCAATGGTGGTTTTTATAGACTGAGCATTTGCTGAAAAAAAAGCAAAAATACCAAGGCTAAGTGCTGCTTTTCTCATGTAGGTTTATGTTAATAATTATATTAGTTTTTTTCATGAACTTCCACTAATTTTATTACAAAATAATAATACAAAGAACCAGTATCAAACCAACATATCCAATGCTAAAAACACATCATTCATGTCGCTCAAGCATAACATTATGCTTTTATTGCTAATTAACCTGGGTTCGAGATAAGAATTCCTGATTTAGATGGTTTTGAAGCTGGGAGATGGAAGAAGGAAGGTATGAAGATCATCAACAATGGCTGTTTTCACTTTTTTTAAGAGTATTTTACTTGTGAAGCGACTGTAATTTTATAAATAAAAACAATAAACACCATCCTCTTTCTTCCAGCTTCCCACCTTCAATATTAGTTTACTTAACGCGAACTCAGGTTAACTTTAATATCCTATAATTTATATTATTCTTTATCCACTCCTAACAACATATCAAGAAAAAACCGGCATAAAGCCGGTTACCTTTGAGAGTTAACTTAATGCAACTAAATTCTCTCTGATCATATGTGTTATGTCTTAAAATATACAGATTCAATGTCCTTAAACAAACCCATTCATAAATGATTTTGTTCATTTTTTAAACTGTATAAATTTTTATTTTTCTATTAAATAAAATAGAGAAAGCTAAATAATGTAGATATACCCATGTCATCTTTAACATTCAAAGTATTACTGATAATATTTAACTTTATTTTCTTAGAATAATGTACTATCTCTTCTTTAAATTCGATTGAGATCGTGTTTTAATTTTTTAATAAAAAACTCTGCCAAAAAGTGATAAAAATATTTGAGGGATTATTAAGGATTACCTTTTTATCATACCTGTTCATTTATTACACAAAGTAAGCTACTAATCATCACATATCAAATGTGTTAAGCATATTTCTAATGTTCCAAAAACATTTTATTTAATCAATCTACTTCATATAAAATCAGAAATATGTACCATTAAAAATAGGAGAAATAGTATTCTATCATTTCTCTTCATAAACAAAAAGTAAAAAGATAAATTTTCCATCATACTTTCATCAGCTTTTTTCATTTATGAAAATATGCTAACAATAATTCTAATAAAACTAATCTTTCAAATTCTTTGTCAAACTTATTTACAGCTAAAAACTATTAACCCCATCATAACCAACCTCTTTATCAATATAATTTATAAGAATTTGTAATATGCCGTTTCACTACTATATCATTTGTTTTCTTTCCAAAAAAATAGTTTTAAGAACGTAATATCATACATCTAAAAAATGGCAGTTGTGCTCATCTCCTAATTCTTTCCGAATTTCAATTTTTCTCTTGCCTAAAAATTGTTGACAATTCAATTTTATCATTTGTGTTTATATTTTTTTTCTTCTATAAGCAATACCTTAATTATTGATTATTAAATGAATGATAGAATTGATAATAAAAAAGATTTAGTCATTTTTTTCAAAAAATGGGCAGGAAATAAAACTCAGAGCCCCAAAACTTATGAAAAAAAACTATGGATGCGTGAAGAAAAAACTTCTGAAACTTTTACACAACTTTCTCAGAATATTAACTGCATTTAACAGCCTACTCTCTTCAAGCCATATCCATATTTTCTAAGTCTTCTCAATTTTCATAATCAATTGAGAAAAAACGTTCTCTATTTCTTTTAGAAGATCCCGGAATCTATAATACTTATGCTATTATGAGAATCAATAACACCTACACATCCAGACGATAAGATAATCTCTTACTTATATATCAAAACAAACGGGATATGAAAAAATTATTATGCTTAAAATAGAAAGATATTACCACCTTAGTACCAATCATATTCATAATAAATAATTCAGATTTATTTAAATGATGGTGAATTTATCTTTATAAAAGTTTAAACAAGTTCATAAAATGTATGTATAATATTCATTTCAAGTATAATATTTTAAAAATATTTTCTTCCATTTTGTTACTGTATTTCTACTGAGATTAAAATATCTAGCTAATTGCGTGTTATTAAGTTTGTTTTCTTTTTGGTAATTCAAAATCTTAAGTATAGTTGCCTCATTATAGGATTTGTACTTCTGATTCGTTGTAAAATATTCTTTATTGTTTTTCCCAAATATAAGCTTATTGAGAAGTATAACATCTAACATGGACAATTCATTCTTATTTAATATGGATTGGCAGCTATCTCTTCTATCAGGATATTTTTTTTCAATAATATCATTAAAAATTTTTTTATAATCAGGAGATATTTTTTTTTTCATATTTAATATTCTTGGTGTGTTATTATTAAAAGAGTAAATTTTCGCCTTGCTCTTTATTATGATATTTACTAATCCATTTATACAAAGTTGTTTTAGGAATTCTATATTCTGTAATAATTTCTAATCTTGTTTTTTCTCCTTTTTCTATAAGCTCAATTATAAAGTCTATCATTTCTTGTGTATAAACATTTTTTCTGAATTGAGGAAGCTTACTACATATCTTTTCGCTGTCAGGAAGAGGAGAAGACGGAGGAGAATAAAGAATCAAATGCATAGAGTAAATTCTAAAAAAATCATACTCAAGCAATTTAGACCATTTTAACAACAACCCGTCGTCCAGATTTTCAGCCTGATACATTTCCAGAATCTTTTTTTCTTCGCATTTAAAAAAATTACAAATGCGTTCTATTTCAATTTTACATTCGGAAACGCGTTCATTAACCAGACTTCCTATATGAATGTCTTTAAAATTTCTTTTTTTCATATTTTACCAAAGTTTTAAGGCTTATGTTTAACAAATCCCTCGATACATTCTCTAAGCAGTGAAATGATGAGCTGTTTTTCTTCAATTATTTTTTCATATTTCTCAATAAGTCTATATGAAAATTCATTTTGCTCGCGTAAATTTTTCTCCCCAGCAGCACCAATAAGCTGTTCATCATCATACAATTCGGAGACTTTAACTTCTAAGATACAGGCTATCTTTTCTATTTCAATGGCACTAAAGGGAATATCACCCTTTTCACGCCTACTATATTGGGACTGATTAAGCTTGAGTTCAAAAGCTATATATTCTTGAGAAATTTTCTTATTTTCTCTAATTCTTTTAACTACTTTATGTATTTCCACTGTCTAAAAAATTAAAAAGTTGTTATTAACATATTTCTATTGTAAGTGATTTAATTTACTTTACAACAAAATCTTAAACATATTACTTCCTATATGTTCATTATAAAAGGCTCTATTAAGCTTTTGGTATTTAAAAGAAGAGTAAAATGGAGTACAATAGACACTGTCTAAACATTCATTTAGTAGCAATCATCATGGCAGTATGAAACAATATACCTTACATTTTAATAATCATTGAATATCACAAATAAAACTATCTATATACTAACCCTGAATATGGTTATTCTCAAAATTAAAAAATAAAATTTTCTCATCATTTATTATCATTTGCATAACAAAATAAATCATTTGCCATAACATATCAAATACCATTAGCACATTATTCATGTGGTATCGACATTTTGTAATACTTTCAAAATAAATCAGAAATTGATAATTCCACACCTGCTCAAAGAAACCACCTTTCTTTCTGTATTTAAAACACTTATCAAATAGTGCAGGATAACAATATCTGTACATATCCAACGTTGGTACCTGCAATTCTAATTCTGAATTGATCTTTAAGTAAGTCCAATATAAATTTTTCATATAAACACACATTATCTTTTTTTCCCGTAAAGCAAATTAAAAAAATGAATTACTAAAAAAATTTAGATATTAACCATTGTTAGCAAAAATCACTTTTGATACCACATAAATGTTATCAATTCAGTATTTAATTATTTTAAAGCCAATAAATTAAAGCTCCAAAATCATTAACTCATATATATACATTTAACATTTATTAAATATTACATAAATAGCCAATGAGTTATGACAAACACATCAATACAATATTATTACTGTATTTATTTAAAATACTTTTCTTAATATTGCCGTTTGTTGAAACTATTAATTTCATGGATTGTTTATGAATTATTTATTAATTTTTTGTGTTCTATTCTTAAATCTAAATTTTTTAACTCCCATTTTTTTTTCCCAAAACATTTCAAAAGATTATTCCTTCAAAAAAAAAATGGATGGGAATAAAAAATTATTCATAGCAAATAAGCTTAATGATATATTGGAAATTCCCTCCGCCTTAACCAGAAATTCAGAAATTCAAACAGGGAACAGAATAATCACAGATAAATCTCTTTTAAATAACAGCACAAGCAATCCTATCGATATCATGAAAAGTGATATTGATACCTATTTTCAGTCTATTAAAGAAAGAAACAGGAATAAAAAATATTTGCCCAAGTTGAGATTAGAGTTTTTATTAATTGTTATTTTAATTATAGTGATTCTGAAAAATGAAAAAAAAAGAAAAAAAGAAAATGTTATATTAGAAAATGAAAAAAAAATACTTGAATATGATATTCTTTTTCAAAAAGAAAAAATAAAAGAACTCATTGAGAAAGAAAAAGTTATATCAGAAAACGAAAAAAAAATACTTGAACATGATATTCTTTTTCAAAAAGAAAAAATAAAAGAACTACAACAAAAACTAAATTTGAAAATAGAAACTGAAAAAGTATTTTTGGAAGATTTAAAGAAGATTAAAAGATCTCACTGTACAAAGTTTCAACAAGAAAAATTAATAACCCTCTTTGTAAAAGCCAATAATTTAATGAACAGTGATAAAAAGAGTCACAACCTTAATTTTGAATACAATATCGAAAACCAACAATTTTTAAAAAATCTTAAAATACTTAATCCATCACTGACTAATAAAGAATTAAAGTTATGTATTTATTTCAGAATGGGTTTATCTTCTAAAGAAATTTCAATTTTAGACGATACAACAACAGGAACAGTAAGAGTATATAAAACAAGAATAAAGAACAAACTTGCCCTTGATAAGGAAACCAGACTCTGCAATTACTTATTAAAAGTAGAATAACAAAGAGATGGAGTTACTCGCTCTCTGGCTGAACTGTAAAACCAAAGATTAAATTACTAACATTATTTGGCTTTTTCTAACTGCAAGTTCCCGTGATCCTATTGTTTAATTATTTATCATTTATTTTATAACATCTAATTCCTGACCAGCTTGGATTTTAGGAGGTATATAAACTTTATAAGTACACTTTTTACCAGCGACAGGGCTGAAATATATTTCAGTTCCATGATCAGAGTAGGATCCAGAGATGGATGTCCGGGTTAAAGTAAAGGATATTTTTTGGAGACCATCCCTACTTATTCCTTTGAATGTACTAATGTTTTGAATAGGTTGTTCAGAAATGTTGCTTTCCATCACGTTAAAGATAATTTCCTTTCCGTTAGGATCGAATATCCTTAGCTGCACAGGCTGTTTATTTCCTTTTATAAATTCTTTTCTGAACTTCCTGACATCAAATTTGAACTGATATTCTATGTTTTGAGAATACAGCCCTGTAAAAGCAAATAGGAGAATCAGCAATATTTTTTTCTTCATGATTCAGGCTTTTATATTTAAACAATTATTTACTTAAAAAAAGAGATGGCTGCTAAACCATCTCCATTATATTTTCGATTAATATTATTTTTTAATAACAGTTTCCTGATGGATTAGACCTTGTTTACCAAATAATCTTAAAATGTAGGAACCCGTTACATATTCCCGGAAACTAATGCTTCCTGAATACTTATGTCTGCCTGTCAGGTTTCTTCCCGACATGTCATAGATTTCGTATTGAATGATATCCTGATCAGCTATTACAGAAAGTACATCTTTTACAGGATTAGGAACAATTTTTATGCCACCGCGGATTTGGGAATCTGCCACATTCAAACTTGCAGTTAAGGTAAGAGTTCTTGAATTTTTACTTTCATTTAAACAGATATTCAAAGCAATAAGTTCACTGATGCTTTTACCCACAAAGCTTGAAACATTAGCTGTGCTGATATACGAGATACCTTCTACGGTATATGTGCCAGCTGGCAGAGACGTAAAATCTGCAGTAGGACTTACAGCCTGAATTTTACCTGTCGCAGTATTAATAGCTGCAAATGTATAGCTGTAACCTGTAGGTGCCGTAGACGTTTCATATAAACTTCCAGGGCCGGCAGCAGTTATCGTATAGCTAGTGGCATTAGCTGGATTCGAGAAATTAGAAAGAACAAAATAATAATCAACTCCTTCATTTAATACTACTGCTTTTGTGGATCCGGTAGCAGTGTAACTTGAACCATTGAAATATGAATTTGAAGTTAAAAAGTTAGCCATCGAAGCAGGGCTTCCTGAATGTACAGAAGTAATCAGGAATCCGGATGATTTGGAGAAAACATACGAACCGCTTTCCGTCACTCTGAATTTGAACGTATTGGTTACCGAGCTATTGCTTACAGTATAAGGAGCTGTCATTGCAGAGTTGCTGTATACAATAATACCATTTGTACTGGTTCCAACATTATATACAATGGTCTTCGAAGTATAAGGAGCACCTGCTGCTGCAGGAGTGGACATATTTAGATTGCTTGACGGGCTTCCGGCAATCGCAGTAACAGCTGTTGTTGGTGTAATGTACGATGCATAAGCATTACAGCTTGATGTTATGGTAAAATTATTGTCTGAAACATCAAAGAATTCTGCATATGGATTAATCACACCTACCACCTTGATTCTGGCTTTGTCTGTAGAAGGAATATAAGGAATGGTAACACTGGAACTGCCATTATTTAAAACATTGGAAGCTAATGTATAAGGAAATGTAATCCCTCCGTCCGCAGACATCAGAATATCAACATTACTTTTAACGGTGTTTGTATTATTCACATCCCATGTAATCGTGGCATTGGTATTTGCTGCCACTGAAATACCGGTTGCATTTGGGTAAGTAACAGCCAATGGTCCTGTATTATTAACGGTTACAATAATTTCATCCGAATCCAAACCTCCGTTTGTAATATTATTATCCCTTACTGTAAAACGGAATTTCATGGTTCTGGCTACTAAAGGCAGGGCTTCAGCATCATTGGTAGGGGGATTGTTTTGATTGTTAAGAACATACTGCATCTTAGGGAAATACCTTTCTGTAGTTGAAGTACTTTGTTCAGACCTGAATAATGGTGCAGTTGTACTGTTCACTGCAGTATAGCCCCCTGCCCCGGTAATGGTGGGACCAAATGCTCCCTTATCATTCGCAGAAGCTACGTCAGCCTGCTCCCAGGTATAAGAAATATTACTATCATTAGGGTCGGTGCCGATTCCTTTTAACCTGAATGGTGTGTTTTTCGGAATAGTTATATCTACTCCCGCATCAGCGGAAGGAGAAAGATTGGCAGTGGATACCAAAGTATAACAGTTAGCTGATGACTGCAGATTGGCCAGAATCTGATCCAAGCTTTTTGCATTAAAGTAATTTAAATTATTGTTACCTGTATTCGTCTGATTGTTGGGTGTTGTACAATTGCTGGAATAGCTCATAATTGTTGATCCTGCCCCTGGTTCAACAGCCGCTCCCGAATTCCATCCGCTTGTACAGAATGTAGGACTACTAACGCTACCTCCAACAGCATTATAGGTATGACCTGCAGAAAATTGATGTCCTATTTCATGAGCAATCACTCCCGCTACGAGCCCTTTTGGCATAGTCAAAGTCCACTCACTCCATGCTCTTGCTTTAGAAGTATTGTTACAAGGCTGCGGACCAGCCTGCCCCTGTGCCCCACCACTGCTTAAGATATTAAAGGTATGCCCTATATCATATTTATTATAAACCAGTGTGGCATTGGTATTAAGTGTATTAAAACCAGTCTGTGAATTCGCTGCGCTGGCAAAAGAAGGATCAACGGTGAACGGATCTGTAGCAGCATTTGTAAATATCAGGGACTTATTAGTAGTTTCTGCAATAAGGCTGAACGTTACTGATAATTCAGATTCATAAATCTTATTGATCAGATTCACCATATTGACAAGTTCTGCCAGAGCGTCATCCGTATTTCCGCTAAAAGCCTGGGTAAATTCTCCGGTAGCAGCTACCGCCATTCTGAATTTCCGGATCTGGCTTCCAAACGGAAAATTGGGAACTGATTTAAAAGCTAAAGACTGTTTAACCTTTACTAATTCTTTAATAACATCATTTTCTTCTACACCGCAGACAAATCTATCCTCAAATTTTGAAAATGCGCTGTAGATCCTATACTCGCCAGGGGCTGTTTTGTAAGGTTCTACAAAAAAATACCCTGCATTATTTTTAATAATAGCATTAAAATGATCTTTGAAAACAGATAGTTTTAAAGAAGATGTTTTATCATCACTTACCCCATCAAAGGTCAGGATGCTACCCAGTCTTTTATCCGTAAGACTGTTTTCATTCAAAATAAATCTTGTACTTCTTCCGTTTTCGGTAGGAAGGCTAATAGACACTTGTGAGATTTTCCCCTTTTTTAATCGATTTTCATTGAATTGATTTTCAAATTTCTGAAAGTTGAAGCGGAAAACGCTGCCCGACAGGGATTCATTTCCTGAGGGATTCTGTGCCCCAAAATAGTTAAAAACTATTAGCAGGGCTAAAATAAATTTGCATTTCATAACTGGATGTTTTTGTGTTATGTAAAATTAATAAAAAGATAAAAATGGCACTCCAATTCATGCTATTTTCATCGTGGAATTTACCTTTTAATAGGATTTATTTCTTTCTTTTCAATCTTATCTTGACGTAAGTGATTTTTCTATATGGCATAAAACACACGCTTTTCTATACTCTCAAATAAACTATTTTCCAAAAAATTTTCGTTCCTTCTTGATTAAGCATAACTCTCTGTAGTATATATACATATAATTTACCCTTTCTCTTATTTGTAAAATTCCATAAGGGATGACTTAATATCATCATCATTCTTTGTGGATTTTTTTAACAATACTATTTAACCTGAGTTCGGGATAAGAATTCCTGATTTAGATGGTTTTGAAGCTGGGAGATGGAAGGTATGAAGATCATCAACAATGGCTGTTTTCTCTTTTTTAAGAGTCAATTTGTTTAAACTTTTGTTTTTGAAATAGTAAGACTGTATTAAGGTGTTAAGAGTATTAAGAGAAGCTTCGCTTTAAGCTTAAAATCAGAATGATTCATCTTAACTATACTTTACTTCTTAAATCCTTCTTAATAGTTTTAAAATATATCCAATACTTTTTGATAAGTTTAAACAACTTCAATATTTACTTGTGAAGCGACTACAATTATTTTATAACTAAAAATAATAACCTCCACCCTCTTTCCTCCAGCTTCCCGCCTTTAATCTTAGTTTACTTAACCCGAACTCAGGTTATTTATTTGAAGTGAGATGAAACTCTAAGAGCCTGTTTACATTTCATTCAAATATTTTTATATGCATGATTTTCAACAACTTTCAATTATATCAGAATTCAATAAATCGGATATGGAATTGTCTTTTTTTACCAATAAATGTCCATCACTGATCTTCAGGATCACCTACTGTTATCGTATTAAAAATGACTACTGCTGTTATCTGACCACACTGGAGATCTTCTCCCGTAATCAGCTATCGTCAGAAAAATGACAGAAACTCTCCGTATATGAAGCAGACCCGTTTTGGAGGTCTAAAAATGGAAAGAATCCGTCTCACTTTTTGGTTGTAAGACGGATTCACTTAAGCTAATCCTATTCTTTCAATGAAGATCAGGTCTGCAGAGAGTAACGGCTCTTAATTAAGCTTTTTAATATAAAATGTTCTAAGTTTTGACAGTCTACCTTCAAAAGAACTTTGATAAAATAAAGTTAATACATCTCCAGCATTTAATTGTTTTGTAGTACAGCCAAATACATTATATGTCCCAGTAGACATACTGGTAGGAGAAGTAAAAACAAAAGTAGGATCAATATCATTTACTTTAAATAGAATCCTTAAATAATTAT
Organism: Chryseobacterium sp. KCF3-3; assembly: GCF_045865955.1. NCBI lineage: Bacteria > Pseudomonadati > Bacteroidota > Flavobacteriia > Flavobacteriales > Weeksellaceae > Chryseobacterium > Chryseobacterium sp. KCF3-3. The sequence goes on along the minus strand of NZ_AP035792.1, from coordinate 4,006,716 downwards.
CACCAGGCGAATTAGTGTAAGTCCCTCTTTGTTCACCACCAGAACATATCATATACATTCCCGTCGTATTAACTACGATTCTATCCGAGAATACAGTATAAGCAGCAGGATTGAAATTAGCTAATTGTGATAAACCAGTTATTGGATAAACAGTATTAAGAGGCGAACTTGTTGTAAAAGTTATATCATTCAGGTATACTTCAGATGGAAGGGAAGTAGACTGAAGAACACTCCACACAGGAAGTGCAGGGGTACCTGTATTATAATTTATAGCATTACTTGATGTATTATAAATCATAGTAGAAATAGGCGGAGTAACTATTGCATCCCTCTCTATATTTGTAACTCTAGGAATAGCCACCCCTCCTGTTGTAGAGATTACATCTAATTTAGTACCAGGACTAGTGGTTCCAATTCCAACATTTCCATTACTAGTTACAGTAAAGTCATTAAGTTGTTGAGCCGCAGTGGGGGTTCCAGCAGCAGCATTATCCTTAGCTCCATCAACGTGAAGCACCCCTTGAGGGTTTTGCGTATTTACTCCCACCTGGGCCTTAATGGTAAGAGTGAGCATCATAGACACCCCCAATAAAAGTAAAGTTTGTTTTTTCATTTTTTAAAAATTTATGTTTTATAAATGTCCTCACAGAATTATGAAAATAAAATTACTCATTCTATACTAGTAGTCAAAGCCTATTGATGTCGCATTATACACGTGATTTTGTAATATTTATACGACATACCGTCGATACACTTCACGATTCCTGGTCGGAATTGATCATCACTGATCATCACCATCCCTTCAATATGAAACTTTAGAATCCAATCAATTAGCGATGTTTTATCAATTGAATTCAGGTTTTAAAGTATCCCCGATCTTATAAAAATCATGATACTGATCACTTAAAGATCCTCCCAAAGGAAGCTTTGTCCTTCATAATCAAAAAGGAAAATACAGCGATTAGCTTTGGAGGATTTCCTTCTCTGATATACAGTGTAGTTTCTATACCCAAAAGTGACCTCAGCCTCTTCCAGCCTGCCATCTTCAGTCTCAGCTTTCTTTGCCTGAACTGAGGTTATTTATTTGAAGAGAGATAAAACTCTAAGAGCATCCTTTAATAAAGGCTTCGACAGGCTCAGCCTGACAACACTTAAAATTTCAGTTGGTATTCGGACTGCCACCCTGAGCATGTCGAAGGGTTATCAATAAGAAAACCTTTGTTATTAATTCCGGGGATTAATTAAAGGGATAAGCAAGAATTTTATTTAAAAGCGTTCAGGATATCTGAGGTCACTGAAAAAGTTCTGCTAAAAAAAACAAAATTTAGATAAAAACAGTTAGTTTTTCAGTGCCTTCAAATAAATTTTCCGGATTTTTATTGACCTAATTCTTTAATAATGGCTTCGACAGGCTCAGCCTGACAACGCTTAAAATTTCAGTTGGTATTTGGGCTGTCACCCTGAGCCCGTCGAAGGGTTATCAATAAGAAAACCTTTGTTATTAATTCCGGGGATTAATTAAGGGGATAAACAAGAATTTTATTTAAAAGCGTTCAGGATATCTGAGGTCACTGAAAAAGTTCTGCTAAAAAAAAAACAAAATTTAGATAAAAACAGTTAGTTTTTCAGTGCCTTCAAGTAAATTTCCGGATTTCTATTGACCTAATCCTTTAATAATGGCTTCGAAAGGCTCAGCCTGACAACGCTTAAAATTTCAATTGGTATTCGGGCTGTCACCCTGAGCCTGTCGAAGGCTTATCAATAAGAAAACTTTTGTTATTAATTCCGGGGATTAATTAAGGGGATAAACAAGAATTTTATTTAAAAGCGTTCAGGATATCTGAGGTCACTGAAAAAGTTCTGCTAAAAAAAAACAAAATTTAGATAAAAACAGTCGATTTAAGGCTTTGAGAATCGGTTAAATGAATTTTTTAAAATTTAAAAATATCTCAAACGGAAAGGCTTAAACTGGTTTTATGTTTAAACCTTTCAATTTATAGTTAGTTTTTCAGTGCCTTCAAGTAAATTTTCCGGATTTTTATTGACCTGAGCCTGTCGAAGGATTATCCAAAATATCTCAAACAGAAAGGCTTAAACTGGTTTTATGTTTAAGCCTTTCAATTTATAGTTAGTTTTTAAGTGCCTTCAAGTAAATTTCCGGATTTCTATTGACCTAATCCTTTAATAATGGCTTCGAAAGGCTCAGCCTGACAACACTTAAAATTTCAGTTGGTATTAGGGCTGCCACCCTGAGCCTGTCGAAGGGTTATCAATAAGAAAACCTTTGTTTTTAATTCCGGGTATTAATTAAGGGGATAAACAAGAATTTTATTTAAAAACGTTCAGGGTATCTGAGGTCACTGAAAAAGTTCTGCTTAAAAAAACCAAAATTTAGATAAAAACAGTTAGTTTTTCAGTGCCTTCAAATAAATTTTCCGGATTTTTATTGACCTAATCCTTTAATAATGGCTTCGACAGGCTCAGCCTGACAACGTTTAAAATTTCAGTTGGTATCCGGGCTGTCACCCTGAGCCTGTCGAAGGGTTATTAATAAGAAAACCTTTGTTATTAATTCCGGGTATAAAGTTCTGCTTAAAAAAAACAACCAAAACCTAGATAAAAAAAGTCGATTTAAGGCTTTGGTAATCGGTTAAATGAATTTTTTAAAATTTAAAAATATCTCAAACAGAAAGGCTTAAACTGGTTTTATGTTTAAACCTTTCAATTTATAGTTAGTTTTTCAGTGCCTTCAAGTAAATTTTCCGGATTTTTATTGACTTAATCCTTTAATAATGGCTTCGACAGGCTCAGCCTGACAACGCTTAAAATTTCAGCTGGTATCCGGGCTGTCACCCTGAGCCTGTCGAAGGGTTATCAATAAGAAAACCTTTGTTATTAATTCCGGATATTAATTAAAGGGATAAGCAAGAATTTTATTTAAAGGCGTTCAGGATATCTGAGGTCACTGAAAAAGTTCTGCTTAAAAAAACAACCAAAATTTAGATAAAAACAGTCGATTTAAGGCTTTGAAAATCGGTTAAATGAATTTTCTAAAATTTAAAAATATCTCAAACAGAAAGGCTTAGACTGGTTTTATGTTTAAACCTTTCAATTTATAGTTAGTTTTTCAGTGCCTTCAAGTAAATTTTCCGGATTTTTATTGACCTAATCCTTTAATAACGGCTTCGACAGGCTCAGCCTGACAACGCTTAAAATTTCAGTTGGTATTCGGGCTGTCACCCTGAGCCTGTCGAAGGGTTATCAATAAGAAAACCTTTGTTATTAATTCCGGGTATTAATTAAGGGGATAAACAAGAATTTTATTTAAAAACGTTCAGGGTATCTGAGGTCACTGAAAAAGTTCTGCTTAAAAAAAACAAAATTTAGATAAAAACAGTTAGTTTTTCAGTGCCTTCAAATAAATTTTCCGGATTTTTATTGACCTAATCCTTTAATAATGGCTTCGACAGGCTCAGCCTGACAACGTTTAAAATTTCAGTTGGTATCCGGGCTGTCACCCTGAGCCTGTCGAAGGGCTATTAATAAGAAAACCTTTGTTATTAATTCCCGGTATTAATTAAAGGGATAAGCAAGAATTTTATTTAAAAGCGTTCAGGATATCTGAGGTCACTGAAAAAGTTCTGCTTAAAAAAAACAACCAAAATTTAGATAAAAACAGTTAGTTTTTCAGTGCCTTCAAGTAAATTTTCCGGATTTTTATTGACCTGATCCTTTAATAATGGCTTCGACAGGCTCAGCCTGACAACGCTTAAAATTTCAGTTGGTATCCGGGCTGTCACCCTGAGCCCGTCGAAGGGTTATCCAAAATATCTCAAACAGAAAGGCTTAAACTGGTTTTATGTTTAAACCTTTCAATTTATAGTTAGTTTTTCAGTGCCTTCAAGTAAATTTTCCGGATTTTTATTGACCTGATCCTTTAATAATGGCTTCGACAGGCTCAGCCTGACAACGCTTAAAATTTCAGTTGGTATCCGGGCTGCCACCCTGAGCCTGTCGAAGGGTTATCCAAAATATCTCAAACGGAAAGGCTTAAACTGGTTTTATGTTTAAACCTTTCAATTTATAGGTAGTTTTTCAGTGCCTTCAAATAAATTTTCCGGATTTTTATTGACCTAATCCTTTAATAATGGCTTCGACAGGCTCAGCCTGACAACGCTTAAAATTTCAGTTGGTATCCGGGCTGCCACCCTGAGCCTGTCGAAGAGTTATCAATAAGAAAACCTTTGTTTTTAATTCCGGGTATTAATTAAAGGGTGCAAAATGATAATTACATATATTATTTTGAAGACGCAAGAAAATCAAAGATTTTCAGCAATTGAAACAGGAATGAATAATGGTTTAAAAATAAAAGGAATTACTCCAAATCAGTTTTAAGGTAGATTTTCAACTTGTGAAAGTATTCTGCATACAATTTTATCGGAGATAAAATCTTTGCGCCTTAAAGCATAAAGTTTATAAATTTCTTTTGCGTTTTTGCGTTTTTCTAATAAAACACCAGAAAAAATCTGTTGGAAAACGCAAAGATTTCTAAAAAGATGGTACCCTGTTTTAAGAAAGCAAAGGCAAAATTAATTTCATTGATTCTTTCTAAGCGACCGGATAACCCTATTATTTTATCAAAGGATTACCACTTTTTTTTACTTAGCCTCCAACTTTTGCGCCTGATCCTGTATTTCTCAGTAATTTGGTTTATAGACAAAATAGATCAAAAAAAAGAGGCCGTCTCACAACTCGTGAAACGGCCTTTTTTATGAAATTTTCCTATATCTTTATCCGGGAAGGGTTTTCGTTTAAGCGATTCTCAACCCACATCATCTGGTTGTGATACACCTTCATATAGAATAAGCACGTTTCAAAAATGAAAATTATATTAACACAAGTGATTTTTTTTTCAACGCTGCTTATGACTATGAACTTCATTCGAAGTTTTCCTGATCGTCTGCATTACTATTTTTTCCAATGCATCAGAAAAAATCTGATATCCCATTAAAAACCCTTGCCACATTCACGAGTTAATTAATCGCTTTAATGAATATTTGGGTAGTCATAGCACTACTACATCCCCGGTTATTCTTAGTTTAAATAGGAAGCATTAAATGAAACAGATATTGGGCGACAGGGCATATTAGCCCCTGCTGTAGTCCCATTATTAGCACTTCTTATCATGCGTGCATCTATGGTATGGGCACCAGCGGTTAAGAATTTTACCGTAGAAAAATTAAACTGGGCCTGTCCACCAACCGAACCTTCCTGAGTAGTCTGATACACATTAGTAGCTACTCCATCTATAAATAACGTAGCTTGATAATAAGCAAAATTACTACCTGCAGCAGGAGGATTTGAATAATCAATTCCCATCATAAAATTAATAAACAGGGCTTTTCCCCCTGCCGGAATAGTAATGTTCTGGGGAGTCCCGGTGACAATGGTATAGCCTAAATCATTGACATTAAAAATTGCACCTGTTGTAGACGCATATTCAGTAGTAGTGACAGTAGTTGCAGAAGCATTGGCCATCGTAATAACATTCCCACTTGCATCAACACCTATTGTCTGTCCCGTTCCTATGGGAGTAGAGCTGTTAAAGTTTGAAAATTTCAATCCTGATACATTGGCTGTTCCTGAAGAGACTTCAAGCTTAGCCGCCGGACTGGTTGTCCCAATCCCCACATTGCCATTGCCCAGAATACGCATGTATTCTGCGAACGTCGTATTATCAGCTGTTCCCGAAAATACAAAGCCACCAATACCTGTACCCCTATGGTTCAGAATACCGGAATAGCCCAGCCCTGAGCCACCCAGATTAGCATCGTTCCATACCAGCTGCGTACCCTGACGGTCAACTGTTGCACCACCCCGGTTTAAAATGGCACCGGCCACATCCAACCTTACTAATGGTACGTTCGTGCCTATCCCCACTCTGCTATTAACGGCATCCACATTCAGGGTATTTCCGTCCACCGTAAAGTGGCTGGTACCGGTAGTGGCTGTACTGGTAAAGGCTAAATCATTAGCCGCCTGGCTTACTGTTCTGTTTCCTGTAAGAGTACCATCTGCAGTATAGATATTCTGCACCGAAGTACCTACTTTATTCCATACAGTGCCGTCAAAAACATAATAACCAGGAGCAGTCATATTGACTGTTTTGGCAGAAGCCGTAGTCACGGCAGCAGTCGCATAGATCATCATCCCGGTGTGAACAGCAGTATATTGTGCATCTGCCGCTTTGATCTGGTCTCCGGTAAGGCGCGGTCCGATGAATCCCTCAGGGGCTGTTCCGTCCGTTGTTTTGGCTGTAATATCCAAAGTAGCTTTCGGTGATGTATTGTTGACTCCCACCTGAGCCTTTACGGTAAGAGTGAGCATCATAGAGACCCCCAGTAAAAATAAAGTTTGTTTTTTCATTGTTTTTAAATTTATGTTTTATAAATGTCCTCACAGAATTATTAAAATAAAATTATTGATTCTGTTGTAGTAAAAAAAGACCATTGATGTCGCATTACGCATGTGTTTTTGTCATATTTTTATGACACACTGTCAACACGCTTCACGATTGCAGTTGGAATTAATCATCACTGATCATCGCCATCACTTCAGTATGAAACCGGGGAATCCAATCAATTAGCGATGTTTTATCAATTGAATTCAGGTTTTAAAGTCTCCCCGATCTTATAAAAATCATGATACTGATCACTTAAAGATCCTCCCAAGGAAGCTTTGTCCCCAATAATCAAAAAGGAAAATACAGCGGCTAGCTTTGGAGGATTTTCTTCTCTGATATACAGTGTAGTTTTTATACCCAAAAGTGACCTCAGCCTCTTCCAGCCTGCCATCTCAGTCTCAGCTTTCTTTGCCTGAACTGAGGTTATTTATTTGAAGAGAGATGAAACTCTAAGAGCAGCCTTTAATGATGGCTTCGACAGGCTCAGCCTGACAACGCTTAAAATTTCAGCTGGTATCCGGGCTGTCACCCTGAGCCTGTCGAAGGGTTATCAATAAGAAAACCTTTGTTATTAATTCCGGATATTAATTAAAGGGATAAGCAAGAATTTTATTTAAAGGCGTTCAGGATATCTGAGGTCACTGAAAAAGTTCTGCTTAAAAAAACAACCAAAATTTAGATAAAAACAGTCGATTTAAGGCTTTGAAAATCGGTTAAATGAATTTTCTAAAATTTAAAAATATCTCAAACAGAAAGGCTTAGACTGGTTTTATGTTTAAACCTTTCAATTTATAGTTAGTTTTTCAGTGCCTTCAAGTAAATTTTCCGGATTTTTATTGACCTAATCCTTTAATAACGGCTTCGACAGGCTCAGCCTGACAACGCTTAAAATTTCAGTTGGTATTCGGGCTGTCACCCTGAGCCTGTCGAAGGGTTATCAATAAGAAAACCTTTGTTATTAATTCCGGGTATTAATTACGGGGAACTTCGTTCAGCAAAGAATAGCGACCCTTGCTGAGTGAAACGCCCTTGCGGACATTTTCAATCATAAATTTTATTCTTTGCGGACATCGTGTTAAAAAGAAGATCGTCATTAGTTATTTTTCAGGGCAGCTCTTTTTACCCTGTATTTAACCTGAGTCCGGGATAAAAATTTCTGATTTAGATGGTTTGGAAGCTGGAAGGTATGAAGAGCATCAGCAATGGCTGTTTCTCTTTTTTAAGAATCAATTTGTTTAAACTTTTGTTTTTGAAATAGTAAGACTGTAAGGTGTTGAGAGTATTAAGATAAGCTTCGCTTTAAGCTTAAAATCAGCTTATTCGGAATAATTCTGACGCAAAGTTTTAAAAAGCTGATATCCTATTTTTAATGAGGCAAAGGCAGAATCAATTTCATTGATTCTTTCTAAGCGACCGGATAACCCTATTACTTTATCAAAGGATTACCACTTTTTTCTTAGCCTCCAACTTTTGAGACTGATCCTGTATTTCTCAGTAATTTGGTCTATAGACAAAATAGATCAAAAAAAGAGACCGTCTCACAACTCGTGAAAACGGCCTTTTTTATGAAATTTTCCTATATCTCTATCCGGGAAGGGTTTTAGTTTAAGCGATTCACAACCCACATCATCTGGTTGTGATACACCTTCATATAAAATAAGCACGTTTCAAAAATGAAAATTATATTAACACAAGTGATTTTTTTTTCAACGCTGCTTATGATTGTATGAACTTCATTCAAAGTTTTCCTGATCGTCTGCATTACTATTTTTTCAATGCATCAGAAAAAATCTGATATCCCATTAAAAACCCTTGCCACATTCACGAGTTACTTTATTATTTAATCGGGTAATGGTAAATAATCCAAAAGTATTATTATGCCCTAAACCAGCAGCAGATATAAGTGACCATGTTCCAATATAAAAACGAACGCTTCCGTCTATAGTATTTTTTCGTCTCAATTTAACTGATTGATCACGGTTGAATATACAAAAGAACAATCTTAAAAAAAAACAAAAACAACTAAAAATCAATGCATTAAACTCTTAACTTAATGACATTGCGCCCGCGCCCGCCTGGAAAAATTTATTTCGTTAATCTATAGATTGAATACTTAAGTTTGATGAAAGGTTTGCAGAAGCAATACCCAGAATTGAGGATCCTCCTAATGCTGTAACTCTTAAACTAATAGATGTAGGACTTCCTGCAGGTGTTGTTATAAAGTAAGTAAGGTTTCCATTGCTATTTATTGCTAATGTATCACTAAAGATATCTGCTTGCGCCTGATGTGAGATAGCAGCGTTAGTTGTATTATTATAAAAAGCATATCTAACCCAATTGGTTCGCACATAGGCCGGATTAAAATCAAGACGATAGGTGCGGCCAGCTGGTAATGAAATATCTCCTGTTGATGTATTATAGGTAATAGCTGCACCAGCTGAGGTAATTGTAGATTGGAAAAGAATCTTTGTGCCTGCCGCACTTATTGTTTGGTCTACAGTATTTTTAATTTGTATATAGCTTGGAGCATTTCCTGCTACTAAAGCCACCCATGTTGTACCATTACTGTATTCTAACTGTCCCAGTGTAGTGTTATATCTAATAGCCCCCGTTCCAGCGGCTGTGGCGGATTGTGTTGTTCCCCCTACAGCAATTGCATTATCTGTTCCGGCTCCTCTTGCATCCAGCCTAACGGTTGGCGTTGCTGTCCCGATCCCCACTCTGCCATCTCCCAGAATACGCATGTATTCTGTGAACGTCGTATTATCAGCTGTTCCCGAAAATACAAAGCCACCACTACCTATACCCCTATGGTTCAGAATACCGGAATAGCCCAGCCCTGCACCACCGAGATTAGCATCATTCCACACTATCTGCGTACCCTGACGGTCAACTGTTGCACCACCCCGGCTTAAAATAGCACCGGCCACATCCAACTTTACTAATGGTACATTCGTGCCTATCCCCACCCTGTTATTAACGGCATCGACATTCAGGGTATTTCCGTCTACGGTAAAGTGGCTGGTACCCGTAGTGGCTGTATTGGTAAATGCTAAATCATTAGCCGCCTGGCTTACTGTTCTGTTTCCTGTAAGGGTACCATCTGCAGTATAGATATTCTGCACCGAAGTACCTACTTTATTCCATACAGTACCGTCAAAAACATAATAACCAGGAGCAGTCATATTGACTGTTTTGGCAGAAGCCGTAGTCACGGCAGCAGTCGCATAGATCATCATCCCGGTGTGAACAGCAGTATATTGTGCATCTGCCGCTTTGATCTGGTCTCCGGTAAGGCGCGGTCCGATGAATCCCTCAGGGGCTGTTCCGTCCGTTGTTTTGGCTGTAATATCCAAAGTAGCTTTCGGTGATGTATTGTTGACTCCCACCTGAGCCTTTACGGTAAGAGTGAGCATCATAGACACCCCCAGCAAAAGTAATGTTTGTTTTTTCATTGTTTAAAATTTATGTTTTATAAAATTCCTCACAGAATTATAAAAATAAAATTATTGATTCTGTTGTAGTAAAAAAAGGCTATTGATGTCGCATTATGCATGTGATTTTGTCATATTTTTATGACACATTGTCGATACACTTCATGATTCCTGGTTGGAATTGGTCATCACTGATCATCGCCATCCCTTCAATATGAAACCGGAGAATCCAATCAATTAGCGATGTTTTATCAATTGAATTCAGGCTTTAAAGTCTCCCCGATCTTATAAAAATCATGATACTGATCACTTAAAGATCCTCTTAAAGGAAGCTTTATCCCTAATAATCAAAAGGAAAATACAGCGGCTAGCTTTGGAGGATTTTCTTCTTTGATATACAGTGTAGTTTTTATACCCAAAAGTGACCTCAGCCTCTTCCAGCCTGCTATCTTCAGCCTCAGCTTTCTTTGCCTGAACTGAGGTTATTTATTTGAAGAGCGATGAAACTCTAAGAGCATCCTTTAATAAAGGCTTCGACAGGCTCAGCCTGACAACACTTAAAATTTCAGTTGGTATTAGGGCTGCCACCCTGAGCCTGTCGAAGGCTTATCAATAAGAAAACCTTTGTTATTAATTCCGGATATTAATTAAACTGAGTTCAGAATAAGAATTCCTGATTTAAATTCCTGATAGTGCAATATTGCCGGAATGTATAAATGTGATTATAAAAGATCATCATACGGTTAGATTGTATCTGAAAAACGGCGGAAAATTATTCATCTCTATTTTTTAAACTTTCAGATCATAGCTTCTTAATTCAGCAATCTTTGCCAGGTTTTCAATCCAGACCTATATATTCGCTTTCTCATCAATAAAAAATCTTTTTCTCAACTTATTCTTTCTGTTTTGAATAGTCTTTATAGAAAGTTAGAACATTTGTGAAAATTTCATAAAAATCAGCATCTCACATACTATTTCACAGGCATTTCTTCATTAACTTTGAGATAAGAAAAGCCAATATATTATTGTTTTTTCATGAAAATTTCTCAAAATAATTAAAACAAAATGTTATGAAACAAAGAGTCCCTATTTCTCAGATTATGACCAAAGAACTGGTAACCATTAATCGATCAGCTATGCTGATGTAGAAGATCTGTATGATACTGAAGATGTTCCAGTATCTGCAGTAGTATATGATGTATTCTGTATTCCTAGGTGATGACCAAAGCTCTCGTTATTGTAGATCCGGAGACTACTATTAAAGAGGTAGTGGAGATCTTGTCTGAGCACAGTTTTCATTCTGTTCCTGTAGTGGAAAATGGTGATCTGAAAGGTATTGTAACCACTACGGATATTTAAAAATATTTGTTGCAGCAATATTAAGGGTATTGCCCCTCTTTTAAAAAAAATTCTCTTTACATATATACCTTCAGTTTTAGCAATACGTTTCCATAAAACTGAAGCTTTTTTGTTAAAACTATTTAATGTATTTACTTATTTCTATGGATAAAAAAGGCGGAACAACTGAAGTTGTTCCACCTACGTAAATAATGTCTAAGAAAATCCTTTAAGGATTTCATTGAAAAATATAGGAGAAATGAGTAATCATTCCTACCTCACAAAAAATGAAAAAAAAATTACCAAATTTATCTATAAATCTACTTTCATTATTGAAGATTCAGCTTTTAAATCCTGTAGAAAACTATTCCGCTGCTACTATGATTATCCAGTTGAATTTTACTTTGCTATTAAATCGTCCAAAAGTATTTTTAAATTCTGATATATTATTGTGTAATCATCTTACTTATTACCCGTATAAATTCTTATTTCTTTATTAGCATAATCAATGGTTGCAATATATTTTTCCAGGAAAGGATACCCTAGCAATATATCCATATTAGCTTTATATGCATTATTAAAACTTACTAAAGTATCATCTTCAAAAGCAAATCTCATTTTAGAATAATCAATGCCTCCAAAATTCACCAGAGGGATTATTCCCTGCATATCTTTTGCTACCCCTCCGACGCCATTAATATCTGCTTCTTTATATTTTTTAATTGTTTTCTTTCCTATATCTTCTACGATTTTTTTTGCTGCAAGGTTTGAATTTGCACCGGTATCTAAGCCCGCCATATACTTTTTCCCATTGATTTCAACAGGGAAAATCGGGATATGATTTTTCATTTCAAATGGAACTTTAGCCAGCATTTTTCCAAATTCTTCAGAGTTTTTTATCTCCTTTGAAGGCTCAATGATGATCTTCTTTTTGTAATAATCAATAGTAACCTGCAATTTTTTAAGACATTATAGCCAATCACACCAACAGTTCCTCTACTGTTTCTTATTTTACTCAATTTCATGGTCATTAAGTCCGTATCATTTATTTCAATCCCATACCAATTAAAAGATTCAACATGAGTCATCCCTGTTGTTGCCGCTCCTCCTACTCCTGATACCAATTTCACTTCTTCTTTTGAAATTCATTTATATCTCTTTTCAATATCCCAATTTACTACTCTGTCATTAGCAAAATAGACACGTAAAATTGTTTTCTTTCCAAAAAAAGATGTTTTAAGAATATAATACCACGTATCTGAAGAGTAATAGTTGAGTTCGTCTCCTAATTCTTCTAAAATTTCTTTTTTAATTTTACCAAGCAAATGCTTATAATTCATTTCATTCATTTGTGTTGTTATCATTCTTCCTGTTTCATATTGTTTTTAAAATTTGATTCATATACATAAAAATTCGTTTGTTGCTATTTCATCAACTACATTTTCTTTTAAAGAATTATATGTACATTCCTATTGATGTATGGTTTTAAAAGTGAGAGTGATAGAATAATTTATTATGGGAGAGATTAAAAAATTGTTTGTTATTAATAAATTACCTATCAGCAGCTCACCTTTTCAGAGTCTGAAAACAAACCAAGAAAGATCAGACTCCTATTATTTTTTCAGTATGCTGCCATTGGCTGCCACTGTTGATTGATTTTCTGCCGGATTAGAATATACACATCTACTGTATCCTTAACATCACTACTATTCTGTGCAGCTAATGTGACGGCAGGAAATATTTTCGCCACATAATCCTCTAATTGGCCATAAGTAGATGAATAGCACAGTGTAATAGCTGAAGATCACCAATTACTTTCATTCTTATATAAGTATTGAAGACAGCTGTAACAGGCGGAGCTACAATAGATGACAATGTAGTATTTGGTGCTATACTATTGGAACTCTCTCTATACTTACCTCTCTTACTTCAAAGAGATTTATTGAAAAAAAGAATCACTTTTCTTACTTTTTGAAACCACATAGTAAGAGAAAGTGATTCACTATATATAGACATTGTGTTTCAAATAATTTTAATTTTGTTTTATTACTTACTTATAGCTTAAATAGAATTTGTTTTTAATGAGCAATTTTAAAAAGACTCTTTAAAAGTGAGATTGATAGAAATTTTAAAGAGATTATGAAAAGTGATTGATTGACCTTTATTGATAAAAATCTATATCCCACCTTTATAAGAGTCTAAACAAACCTAAAAATTTAATAAAATGTATTATACTACTCTTATTTACTTTCCGTTTCCAGATGCAATAAATATTTCTTTAGTCTTTATAAAGCCCCTCAAATATCATGAGACATAATGGGGGCTTCAAACAACAATAAACACCAAAATGAAATACTAAACTATGAGAACTTATTATCCAATTTTATTATCATTCTATAAAAACTTCTATTTAAGGTTTCCAGAAAGACCAGACCGTCCCATTGAATACAGCCAATAATTTTGAGACGGTATCATACACCATCATTCCGGGAGCCGGATTTATGATGGTAAGATGCGGATTGGCAACTCTGGGTAATATCATGGCTTTATCAGTATCTTCCAATACTAAAATACCTGGAACACTTGAAGGGATTCCAATACTTACTTTAGCAGAGATGTTTTCATTAGCAGAATTCTGAATGACAACACCATCTATACCCGTAACAGGATCTGTTGTAGTTCCGGTAGTTTCCCTTGAAAGGTCATTCCATCCTGAAGCGTATTTTACTTTCACTCTATGATCTGAAAGGTCATATACCATAGTTCCGTTAACAGCACCTGACATGGAGGCTGCACTATTAACCCATGGCAATATCAACCCTTTGTCTCCTGCCCCAAATTCCAGTGAGACTGAAGAATTGCTAACATCTGTTTTTCCTATTGAAATCTGCGCAGATGTAAAGGAATACATTAGTATTGTAAATATTAAAACTATATTTCTCATAAGGCATTTTTTTAGTTATATTTATCTGGCAATCATCAATTAGGAGGACAACCCTGAGTAGTAAAGCAACTCCACGCAGAGCCATCATAGATGCTTAAACAATCTAAATTCACGTCATATACCAACATCCCCTCTACCGGAACCAGTGCATTTTTTTGAACGGTTGTCAATCTGTTTAGAACAAATCCGTTGGTCTTGGATTCCAGGGCCATCCATGCTCCTTTTCTCACCATGGGCCAATTCCCGTTATCTGTACCTGCTCTTCCTAAAGAGGAGATTCCGTATTTTGTTTCCAGTGCTGTTCCTGAGGTAATGGCAGGATAATGATAGCAGAAAGGAAGATCCAGAATAGTATAAGTCATTTGAGCCGTACTGTTACCGGAGCATCCCTGCCCGTTATCTATAACCATACCATTGGGATTCTGTAAATTCATGATAATAGTTTCCGGGCCTTCAGCCAATGCATCCGTATAAACATGGATATAAGGTGCTAAACTAATTCCCGTAGCAGCAGTACCATCATACGTACCCTGAGGAATAGTTACAATAATAGGTCCTGTGGCTGGAGTGGTAGTATAATCAATGCCTCTTGTGGCAGTTCCGCTCAGGCTAAGTTGCAAGGTTGCACCTCCTGCCGGGATAGTACCATTAACCAATAGTTTCGGTAAATTCGCATTAGGTACATCCTCACCTCCTGAATAGGTAGTACCAGATGCAAAAGAACCCAGCGCAGATAAAGAAGTAACACTGAGATCATCTATGAAATTACCGGCACCCGTACTACCTCCGGCAGAGGAAACTGCTCTGAAAGCGAATGTAGCGACCAAAGATGTTCCTGTGGTGTTGGTCCAGGTACCGCTATATTGATACCATCCGTTCCCTTCATTTACCTGGGAGGTAATAGTGGTAGTAGAGGGAGTCAAAACTGTACCGGTATGAGTTCCGGTGGCTGCATTGTTATCCGTAAATTCAGCAATATCTACATCATTAATCCTAAGACGCATCACATCTACTCCTAACCTTCCTCTGTGAGCAAAAGACCAATTGAACACCTCACCTGAAAGTACACAGACCGGCTGCTCCAATTGCCCGTTGGAATAGGCGTTGAGCTCAGCAAAATAAAGTCCCTGATTAGCCGGAACGCCATTAGTTCCACTTCGCCATATCTCAAATATTCCTCCGTTATCGGGATTAGTAATACTTCCTACCATTGCCACCAGTTCAGTAGTGCTCCACCCGGGGAAACCTGCTTCCTGTACAAATCCAATGCCTCCGCCTGCATATCCTGCTTCCAGATTACCATTCACCAACCCTCTTTGTGCTGGTGTAGCGGTTTTGTATACTTCTACTTCTGCGAGGTCCAGATAATCATCCTGAAGCGTAAGTATTCTTATATAGCGGGCTTTATGAATTCCCACATTCATTGTTCTTGTCACATAATCCGGTCCCAGATTACTTCCACTCACTCCCGGAAGAGTTCCTCCTAATAATAAATTCCCTGCACCTCCTACAGCAGCGGCATTGGTATAAGCAATACGGTTATAAGAAGAGGAACTGGCTGCTGTAATATAATTATCGGGAATATCTCCAAGACCGTTCGGACCTAAAGCATCCGGAAAAGTAATAATCATAAAGCGTCTTCCACGGTTATGCTGTCCGGGGCGGGAAGAAATTTTCACATGTTCTATCCATTGATCTGACCCCAAATCAATCTGAAGCCATTCTGCACTGCCTGGCACTGTTGTATTATCCGTTCCTGCCCATGTTGTAAGATCACCATCCGTAAGAGCTGATAAGGAAGGGTTGGTAATAACGGTAGTAGATGCAGTAACGGGTTTATTGAGGGCAATATTAGGTCCTGCCTGTGCATAAGCATTTTGCCATATCATCAATAATACCAAAACTATTGCTGATATATACTGTTTTCTTCTTTGTACATTCATATCATTTACGTTTTTGGAAAAAATTTAAAATCCACAACTATTTTAAAAATGAATTCTGGTTCACAATTATCAAAAATTTAAGGTTTCCAGAAAGACCAAACTGTTCCATTGAATACAGCCAGCATATGAAGCGTCGTATCATACACCATCATTCCGGGAGCAGGGTTTATAATATTCAAATGGGGGCTTGCTACCTTAGGAAGGATCATTGCTTTATCAGTATCTGTAAGCACAAGAATTCCCGGTGTAGAGTCTGTTGCACCATTCGCTCCTATGACAACCTTTGCTGTGGAAGTTTCTGTTTTTGAATCCTGAAGTGAGGTATCTGCTGCACCTACGGTTGCAGGATTAAATTCTGTTTCACCATTCAGATCAAACCAGGAACCTGATTTCAGATATTTTACTTTATGATCTGATGTATCATACACAAGGGTTCCGTTCACAGCTCCTGATATTGAGCCCGTATTGGCAGCCCAGGGCAGGATGATTCCTTTATTATCATTCCCAAATTCGAGGGAAACCGAGGTATTGCTAACAGATGTCTTTCCAATAGCCACCTGAGAAAAATATATACCTGAAAAGGATAAAGCTATTATTATACTTAGGTTTCGCATTTTTTAAGTTTTAATGGATCAGTAATTTTTAATTATGGACAAGTTTGGGTATTCATACAGTTCCATCCATAGGTGGTACCATTATCAATAGTGGTATAGACTTTAAGACAGTTAAGTGTGGTGTCATATACCATCATGCCTTCTACCAGATTGGCTGCCGGGATCAGATTGATTTCTGCTGTTGTCAATCTGTTAACCACAAACCCCTTGGTTTTGGATTCCAGAGCTGTCCATGCTCCTTGTCTTACCATAGGCCAGTTATCTCCATTGCTTCCGGCTCTTCCTAAAGAAGTAATTCCCTGTTTTGTATCAAGCCCTATCCCTGTAGTAGCCGCTGGCTTGCTGCAAACATTGCATCCGGATGGCCTTACAGTATTATTTTGAGAGCTTCCCAAGCCTTGCCCCTGGTCACTTCCAATATCAGCAGCACCGCCGCTGTTTACCAGAACAGGAACTCCCTGGGCATCAACACATGATGAATTGGCACATAGATTTTTATTAGGAGCCCCTGAACCTGTTCCTACTCCTACTGTTCCTCCGGATACAGTCAGCTGCCCTATGGTAGCGTTTTCATCTCCTTCAATGGCATCAAGGCAGCCATCATTATCAGAATCGAGATCCAGATAATTGTCTATTCCGTCGTTATCAAAATCGCAGTTTTGGAATTGTTCTGCCCCAAAAGTAAAGTTGGCATAGCTTTCAGCAACAGTATAATCAAACGAAATAGCAGTATGTACCCCCGGAATTCTTACAATAACATAAGCTTCCCTTCCGGTAAACTGGGTTGGAGAGTTTAGAGTAAAACTCCCTCCCGAAGTAGAACCAGACCAAACAATCTCTATCGGGCGGTCAAAAACAACGGGGACTGCCAAACTCGGGTTTCCAACAGAAGCAAATACAAAAACAGGATTCTGCATAGGTTGGGCAAACGTAAGCACGTTATGGGATATCTGAGTATTTTGTATGGTAGGATTATTATTGGGAACCCCATATGATGCCGGAAATGTACTATGACTAACTACCCCAGCAGTTGCCCCTATTAGCTTGTCTGACACATAGGTATAAGGCACTCCATTGACAACTCCGCTGGCAGTAGTGCCTGAGATGGTAACAGGTCCGGTCCAATAAAACTGTTTAGGACATTCTATGGCATCGGGAATTCCATCATTATCCGCATCTAAATCGCTAATAATATCTGTAACCCCGTCACCATCACTATCCGTATTGTTTGTCATTAAAGCCAGGTATCCACTGCTCAGCTGGCTTCCGGTAAATATTCCTTCCGAACTGGCACTGGCACTAAGAAGCCCCAAATCTACCGCACCGGAAGTGAAATCCCCGTCTGCATCCCAAACCAGATTCCAGGCAGAGGGATAAATGTCTATTGACGAAAACTTCAATCCTACATTTTGGGTAAAGTTGGTATTCTGAATCCTCCATTCTCGGGAAATTCTTGTATTGAAACCAGGCGCTACGTCTGTTGTTTGTCGGGTATTTGCAGACGCATTATTATTACCAATCATCAGAAAACTAAGATTTCCACTTATAGCCACCCTGCCTGCATCATCATTGGGTAAGCTGAAATCCGAATTGGTTGACAGCGTTAATGTGGCATCCGTATTTTGAGATTTAGACACTTTCTGTTCCAATGCAGATGCATCATCCCTGCCGATTCCTGCAACATTATTATTATACCCTGTTGCAGCTGTCCAGAAAACTCCTCCCGCAGAGTTGGTGTAATCTCCTGATTTGTTATATCCGTATTTAAGTGCCAGATAAGATTCTACTTTATCTTTATTAGCATTGCTTAACGCTGTATTATAAGTGATATATTCTGGAACTACTACATTAGAATTTTCTCCGAAACCACCTCCGATAGTTCCTCTGAAAGCAATAGCTCCAGAGGTGGCTCCTGACAGAATATTAGTCCCATTACCAGAGAATGAAAACGGGCCTCCACTTCTTATGTAAGTATATTGCATCAAATCTCTGTTAGAAGCTACCACATTATTAACTCCTGTGGTAAGGCTATTAGGAGCAGCATCATAATACACTGTATTCATCCTGTTGCTCCAATATCCTAATAAAACATTAGATGAAGCAGAGGCAGAACCAAATACCCTCCCGTTTACTCCAAAGGTTTTTAGTGTAGCTACTCCAAATACTGAGTAGTTTCCACTTAGATCTAAAGCTGCGGGCAGGGTGAATATCCCGGAGGTATTAAAGGTATAGGATCTGTTAAAATTAACCAGATCTGTGGTGGAATTGTAGACAATAGTTCCCGTTCCCGTTGCGTCATTGGCTCCCACATTATTTTTCCAGACAGTACCGGTGTTACCTGTGTTCTGCTTGTTCCAGGAAACCAGCCCGGCGCTTACTCCTCCCGGTGCCTGTGCAATCGCTCTTTCACTATGGGAAGCCAACAGTAAAATGGTCATACCTTTGAGGAAAAGTACATTTTTAGTCATTATTTTTTTCATATTAATTTGTTTTCAAAAGATGATATTTTAAAATATTATGTTACCTCTGAAGAACATTACTTGTTTTTATTTTCTGGTTTCAACAGAGTTTCCCTATCTGACCTTTTTATATTAAAATCCTGCTATCATCGTTACATACACATCAGCTCCCATTACCAGCAGCTTGTACATCGTATGGGTTCCCGATGTGGTAAGGGAATTATTGGAATACCTTATGGTAAAGCCTGTGGCGGAAAAAGTAGATAAACCACTTACGGCCCCTTGAACCGTTAGTGCATATGCTCCTCCGTCTTTAATATTGGTTAAAGTAAATGCCCCGGGATCTGCAGTGGTAAATGCCAAATTGCTTTTTGAAAAATCTATCAAAGAACTGTTTCCTGCATCAAATGCAGATGTATTGGTGATAGAACCATTGACTGACAGCATTTCGTTTCCTCCCTGTAAAGTACTATTGATCCTTACCACTCCGGTATTTTTTATATGAATTGCAGGAGTATATGTTGCAGAATTTCTTACCGCAAACTGCATTCCTAACAAGGTACCGCTTCTCTCAATGCCATAAATAACCGCTCCAGGATTCACTCCTAAAGGTGAACTGCTTGCTGAAAAATTAATATAAGGATAGATAGAAGCAAAAAAATTAGAATTATATAAATTTATATGTGAAGGAGTTTGCCCTCCACAAGGAGTTCCACAATTATTGATTCCTATTGTAAATGTATTTGCAGCATTGTTATCTGAATTATCTACCTGTAATCTGGCTAAAGGATTATTTGTTCCCATTCCTGTATTTCCCAGTATTGTATTAATATTAAAGGTAGTCCCTGCCACCTGAAAATGAGTGGTTCCTGAGCTAGGTACAGAAGTAAAAGACAAGACTTTGTCTTCCATATTAACAATCCGGTTCTCCGTCAGTGATCCGTCTGTTGAATATATATTGCTACCCGGTCCATCATTGAGCTTCTGCCAGATATCTCCATCGAAAAAATAATATCCTGCTTTATCTATATTCGCTGTTTTCAAAGAAGGAGAAGACGCGGCAAATAATGCATATACAATATTTCCAGTGTGAGAAGCAGTATATTGGTCATCTGCCAATTGTATCTGATCACCTGTAAGCCTTGGTGGCAGAATCCCTTCCGGCTGTGTACCATCAGTAGTCTTAGATACAATATCTAACGTACTATCAGCACCAGGTTTATTAATACCCATCTGCGAGAAAACAATAGCAGGAATACATATTGCCAGTAATGAAAAGTATACATTTGTTTTCATTTTTAATTTCTTTTAAGCATTATAAAAATCCAACTGTTGTATACACATATATTATTGTTCCTGCTACAATAAAGTTATACAGCGTATGGGTATTTGAAACGGCAGAAAGGTTATTAGCATATTTTACCGTAAATCCGGAGGCAGCAAAAGTGGATATCCCTGCGGCCGTTCCTCTTACACAAAGAGTATAATTTCCTCCATCCTTTATATTAGCCAGCTGAAAGGCTCCTGCATTAGCCGTGGTATAAGCAAGATTACTCTTAGAAAAATCTATATTTCTGGTCGCACTGGTATCGAATGCTGATGTATTGGTAATAGAACCATTTACATCCAGCATTGAAGCAGGTGTTGTGGTATTAATCCCTACAAGGCCTGATGACCTTATCGTCAACCTGGGACTAAGGCCGCTTGCAAGATTCCTTGTTAAAAACTGGAGCCCAGCGTAGTCATTCACAGGATCCCGGTCTATACCCTGTATAATTGCTCCTGACGGCGCGGTAGGACTTCCTACAGTAAAGTTTATACTCGCGAACTGAGGGTTTTGCGTATCGGCATTATACAGCACAATATTCCGGCCTTTATCATCCTGAGCATTAGCCCCCACAGAAACAACCGCAGTTGTGGAGTTTGAAGGCCCAAGTACGTGTAATGTGGATGCGGGTGCTGAAGTTCCCATTCCCACCCTTTTGTTGAGGGCATCTATATTAAATGTTGCTCCATTTACATTAAAGTGGCTGGTTCCTGTGGTAGGAGCAGTAGAAAATGATAAGGTTTTATCTGCCATTGTTACTGTACGGTTGGCCGTTAAAGTTCCATTGCCAGTATACAGATTGGCCGTTAAATTTCCATCATTGAGTTTTTGCCAGACACTTCCATCAAAGAAATAATATCCGGCAGCGGTAATGTTCCCGGTTTTGGAAGAAGCAGTTCCTACAGCACTGGTAGCATAGATAATATTACCTGTTTGGTTGGCGGTGTACCGTGCATCCCCAGCCTTAATCTGGTCCCCTGTAAGTCTGGGTGCAATGATTCCTTCGGGTTTACTTCCGTCAGTTGTTTTTGCTACAACGTCTAATGTAGCATTTGGAGTTAATGTATTGATACCTACCTGGCAATTGGCTGCCTGCATAATCAATATACCTGATAATAATACGGTTTTTTTCATTTTTTTATATTTATAATAATGATCAAAGTATTTACCCAAATACTATCCTTTGTTTATAGACAACGAATTCATCCCTTTGTAAAAGATTTTCTTATAAATTCTGATTTCCTATTTTGTTCTTCGTATTCAAAACATCAATGAGCTTTTTCTTTTAGAAGGCTGTTGTCATTTGTAATCTTAAATAGAAAAGAATCCTCAGGATTTTCAATACATCTATCAGCAAGCAGAAACCAACGCTAAACAAACTGATAATCAATACTTATACATTTTTTTTCAACCTTTCATTTATAGGATTTCACTACGTCCCATTTTATAACCTTGTCATCTGCAAAGTAGAGAACAAGAATTGTTTTCTTTCCAAAAAAAGAGGTTTTAAGAGTATAATTCCATACATTAGAAGAATAGTAGTTGAACTCGTCTCCTAATTCTTTCAAAACGTCTTTTTTTATTTTACCAAGCAAATGCTTATAATTCATTTCATTCATTTGTGTTGTTATCATTGTTCCTGCTTCATATTTGTTTTTTAAATTTGATTCATATACATAAAAATTCCCTTAATGCTATTTTATCAACTCCATTTTTTATTAAATTATATGTACATTCCTGCTGAAGTATGGTTTTAAAAGTGAGATTGATAGAATAATTTATTATGGGAGAGATTAAAAAAATTGATTGTTATTAATAAATTATCTATCAGCATCTCACCATTTCAGAGTCTGAAAACAAACCAAGAAAAGATCAGACTCTTATTATTTTTTCATAAACTTTTTATTAAATATTTCTTTATCGGTAAAAATTTTCAGCACATCATTCTCAGCAGTAAGAAACGGGTATCAATGACCTCTTCCTGCAATGTTCTTGTTATACCCTGTTGCGGCTGTCCGGAAGACTCCTCCCATAGAACTTGTAAGTTTCTCTCCTATATAAGAAAAGAGTATTTGAAATGTATTTTATGGCTTATTTTTTATAATTAATAGAAAGAAAAAAAAGTTTACTATGAGACCGTTCGTTACAATCATATTATTGCCATCCTCCTACCTTAGCCTTAGCTGTTACTCCTTCAAAAACATCCAGATCAATAATTTTACCTTCTTTATTAAACAGAAAACTTCTGTTTACCGTTTTGTTTCTAAGGGTTTTGTTTTCAGGAGCGTCACTGAACTTATACAATGTTTTTATCCTTTCATTTTCTCCTTCTGTAACCATTTCTGTTACCGAGTATGATTCCGGTACAGGCAACTTTTTCACGACCTGCGAAACTATCATATCATTCTTCCCTGTGGGGAAGGTTCCTATTTTTACGTTAGGATCCAACAGTGGCTTTAATAAACTGTAATCATTGGTTTTAAAAGCTTTGAATATGGTTTCCATAGAGGCTTTGTACTTCTCAGGCATTTTTTTTGCCTGTGCACTAACATTAACTGTAATTGCTGTTAATAAGATAAAAAACAGCGTAATTATTTTTTCTGTTGTCATAATGTATTTTAATTTATAGTTATTTTTTTGTTTAAAATTTTCGTTTTAAAAAAAACAGGAGAGAGGTTCTCTCTCCTACATACACATTTTAATTATGAAAAAAACAAAAGAAATTTGTTTAACTGTTATATAATTGTATCTCAATCTGACTGTTTAATCACATAGACAGATCATCAAATGAGATTATTATTTTTATATTTGATAATGAGCAAAAGCTCCAAAGGCATGAGAGGATCATCAGATTATATTTCCTTTGCATTTTGTATAACAAAGAATAGTAAATACCCTGTTGCACATTTTGATAATTACAACTTTGAAATCATTATTTGAAACTTATTTTAATTTTGCTAAATCTATCTTTATGAGCTCTTTCAATATTATTTTCTCAATAAATGTTAAACAAACAGACCTTTAATCATTTGTACAAAGCTAATTTAGAACAGTGTTCAAACATATCCTATTCTCATTTCACATAATTTCTTTTTTTAAGATTTTACATTATCAGCTCTATATACTTTTAAAATCCCCCATTTTGCAGTACTATAGGATGGGCACCATCTTTATTTTCCAGTTTCGTCCAAAACTTACGTAATGATAACGGATGTATCTTCTTTTTCCTAACAGCTGATGGTACTATACTGCCCGATATAACTATATCTGGGTAGGATTTATCACATTTTTTGATATTATTTTTCTTGCTGTTAAATAGGTCAAAATATCTTCCATACTATGAGGCTGTTTCAAAAGTGAGACAGCCTTTTTTATGCAAAAAAGTGTTTCGTCCTAACATAGTGTTACACATAAAAAAGTTATGTTATGGAACAAATTAATAATCATTATGTAAAGCGTGGTCAAAAAGATTACAGTTTATCCTTTAAACTAGCCGTAGTACATGAAGTGGAAAGTGGTTCGATTGGTAATCGGGCAGCAATGCGCAAATATGGTATCCAGGTTCATGGTACTATTACCGAATGGTGCAGAAGATATGGTAACTTTGGTATCGATAAGCGTTCACAAAGTAAAGTTATGCAAACACCAGAACAAAAAATCAGAGAACTTGAAGAAAAGTTAAAACATCTGAAGCAGCACAATCAGTTTTTAGAGATCCGCTTAATAAAATCTGAAGATAAAGTTTCGATCCTGGATAAGCTGATTGATTTGGACAAAGAAGAATACCTGATTCAGGTAAGAAAAAACTTCTCTCCCTATCAATCCAATATATCACAGCAAAGAAAATAAAAAAGCGGTAAGCTATCTTTGTGGATTGGTCGGGATTAGCTGGCAGCGTTATTATCGAAGCTTCTTGATTACAGAAAGTAAGAGAGCCAAAGCTGATCAGGTGATTAAACCTGTCAATAGCTTACGAGTCATGATGCCTCGTCTGGGCACAAGAAAGCTCTATCATATCTTAGAACTCTCGTTACAGCCATTGCATGTGGATAGAGATCAGCTTTTCAGTATACTGAAAGCTAATAATATGCTTATAAAGCCTAAAAGAAACTACCGAATAACCACTAATTCTCATCATCGATTCAGAAAATATAAAAATTTGATAGAAGACGTGAGGCTGGAGCAGCCCGAACAAGTATGGGTTTCGGATATCACTTATCTTGGAGGCAGGGATCGTAATTGCTATCTGGTTTTGGTCACTGATACTTATTCTAAAAAGATAATAGGATATGATGTTTTTAATAGCAAGGCAACTGAGAGATCCCTTAAGGCGTTGAATATGGACATAAAGCAAAGAACATATAAGGAAAGCTTAATTCATCATTCTGATAAGGGGTTGCAGTATGGATTATCAGAAAATATTGAAAAAGAAAAAAATTAGACCTTCAATGACCGAGAATGATCCGTATGCCAATGCAATTGCAGAGAGGGTAAATGGTATAATACTTAAACAGGAGTTTCTATTAGAGGACTATCATGTTAATATACAAACAATGAAGTTATTGGTAAAAGATGCATTCACAATTTATAATACCAAAAGACCACATTGGTCGTGTTATATGAAAACCCCTGAACAAATGCACAGACAGAATAGTGTAAAAATAAGAACCTATAAAAACAAATATAGTTGTAGGGATAGTCCTACAACTATATCATAAATATTAGTATGACACTATCCCGTAAAGTGTGTAAGTTAAAAAGTCAGGGCTTAGATTTTATAATCTGAGCCTTTTCTCAAAAATAAGCATAAATTGGTTGAGGACAATACCCCAATTCTGTATAGGCATTGTCCATTTTTTAGTAGCTTCTTTTAATGCCAAATAAACTGATTTCATTACAGCATCATCAGTAGGAAAAGACATTTTATTTTTGGTGTATTTTCTGATTTTGCCGTTGAGATTTTCAATTAAATTTGTGGTGTAAATGATTTTTCGTATCTCGAGAGGAAATTCAAAAAATACAGTGAGTTCATCCCAATTGTTTCGCCAGGATTGTATAGCATAAGAATATTTGCTTTCCCATTTATCTGCAAAATCATTGAGAGCTGCTTGAGCCGCTTGTTTTGTTGGAGCGGTGTAAATATGCTTCATATCGGCAGAAAATTCTTTTCTGTCCCTCCAGACCACATATTTGCAGGCATTTCTTATTTGATGGACAACGCAAATTTGGGTTTGAGATTCAGGAAAGACGGAACGGATTGTTTGGGTAAATCCGTTTAAGTTATCGGTAGCAGTGATGAGAATATCCTCCACACCACGGGCTTTTAAATCCGTGAGAACACTCATCCAGAAGGCTGAACTTTCATTTTTTCCAAGCCACATTCCCAAGACCTCCTTTCTCCCGTCACGGTTTAATCCAACAGCCAGATAAACGGTTTTATTAATGACTTTGGAATTTTCCCTTACCTTGAAAACAATCCCATCCATCCAGACAATGAGATACAAATCTTCAAGCGGGCGGTTCTGCCAGCTAACAACTTCACTGGCAACCGCATTGGTGATTCGTGAGATGGTAGAGGTAGAAACATCAAAATCATACATTTCTTTAATTTGTTCTTCAATATCACTTACACTCATTCCCTTAGCATAAAATGATATGATAATATTCTCCAAACCATCGATAATATTATGTCTCTTTGGAACCAATGCTGGTTCAAAACTACCTCCTCTATCTCTGGGAACTTTAATTTCAGATTCGCCAAATGAGGATTTTATCTTTTTAGTCCCGTGACCGTTACGGTAATTTCCAGTGGCAGATTTCTGATGTTTATCATTATCCAAATGAGAGTCCAATTCTGCATCAAGCATATGCTCTATAGCTCGCTTGTGCATTTCTTTGAAGAAAGAAGTTAAGTCTTCTCCATTTTTAAAGGACTTGTAAAAATCCTTGTTGTTTAATAATTCTTCTTTGTCCATCATAACTATGTAATGGTTAAAAATAATAAAAAGTTATTTCCGTAAAATTTTTTGAGCTATAAGGGCTCAAAATTTTCCAGAATAACTTTTTAACTTACACAGTTAGTGAGATACTACCATTAGTATTTTTATCTTATTAATCTGTAACGATTATTTAGGACTAGTCAGTATCTTCTATGGCTAAGAAAACCCTCTCTTAATTTGTAGCGAATCTATTGTTATAGCACACTTAAATGCACCACTGATTTATTTAAATCAATATAATAAATGATTTTATTTTACAAACTCTAATGTTCCATTTACCAAATTATAATATGCACCTACAATTTTAATTTCCTTTCTATTTTCCATTTCTCTTAATATTGAACTGTTCTTTCTTATTTGGTTCAATGTGTAAGATACATTGTTTTTCGAAACATACTTTACAAATTCTTCATTTTTCGAAGATTTTTTTCCTGTAAAATTTTGGCTCATCTGCACTGCCGGTTTTATTTTGGAAAGCATTGCTGTTATATTACCAAATTCTACATTATGTATGGCTCCTTTGATAGCGCCACAATGTTGATGTCCTATTACTAGTATAAGTTTAGAACCTGCTATGTGGCATGCAAATTCCATGCTTCCCAGAAGGTCTTCATTTACAAAATTACCAGCCACCCTACCTACAAAAACGTCTCCTAATCCTTGGTCAAAGATGACCTCTACAGGCACTCGACTATCCAAACAGCTTAATATTACTGCTTTTGGATACTGTTTTATTGCACATTTACGGGCTTGTTCATTAAAGTTTCTTAACGATATATTACCCCTTTGAAACCTTTTATTGCCTTCAACAAGTTCTTTCAAAATTTCATCAGGAGTTAGTTTTTCCTGAGTTTCTTTTGTCATTACATTTGATACGGTCTGTACTTTTGGCATTGCAGTGCTTTCATTCTTATCTATTTGTTTACATGAAGAAAATAAAAGAAGTACAATGATTAATAATGGAAGTTTTTTTTTCATCATTTTGTTTAAAATTTTATTTTTTCAAAATATTTGATAATAATTTGAGTAATTAATTGTGTTTTTCTAACTTAAAGGCATTGACGTTGTTTAAACTTTTAATTTTTGTATTAGTCTTGATAAAAACGCCAAAAAGTGGAGGTTCTTCCAAGTGATATCCAGCGTCTCAAATCTTATCAGATTTTCCGCTTTGATACCCTGCTGATTCTCCGCTCATTCTGCAACGGGTTTGGCTTCCGTCGAGTTGAACACTCCACATATCCGACAACCTTTTTTTACAATTCAAAAGATGAACCCCAATATTCCTAAAGCTGCCACCTTTGCACCATTTATTTAAAAACTTGCCAGCTTATTTTTTCTTCCCAGAGATTGTCTTTTACAGAAATTTCCCGCCACTGCCAAAAGCCTTCCTGTCGTTTAATAAAGGTTTGAATCATTTTTACCAGATCAAACTTCGTAGAAAATCCTCTTTTTCTTTAGCTTGTACGATATTAGGTAACAAAAATTATTCTTCCAGCTATCAAAATCAAAAAGTTTTGCAAGGGCTGTTTCAATTAGTTAATTTACCCTAAAAGAGCTTTAGAATAGAATCAATCTCAGCACGCTAATTTTTATTTTAATTTAAAATTAGGTGTGATTTTAATGCCTAGCCAAGTCCAGGTTTGTAAGTTTTTGGGATCCGGAACATTTTTAATAAACTTCATGCTTTCCCCTGCGAACATAAATGAATGACCAAGATTTGCAGTGATCACTTTTCCAAATGTATGGGTAAAAACCATATCTAATTCGCTTCCTAAATAAGATGAATATTTTTTTCCTACGTTATTAAAACCCAATTTTCCGTTTGAAGTAAAGACATGGAAATTGGTTTGCAACTGAGAATTGGAACTGATTTTAAAATTTGATTTTAAATAATAATCATTCAGTCCAAAGCTGTTGAAATGACTGTTTCCCAGATAGAAATAATCCATAAACCCATTATACAAATGGTTGGTCCCGTACAAAGGGCTGAAAGATTTATTCTTACCGGCTTCAGTATCATAATTTTTCCCGGAAAGCCATTCTGTTCCTGCAACGATATTAAACTTTGGGTGAATTATAAAATCAGAATTGACAGAAAACTGGTAAGCAGATTTACTTTGGGACTGCGTATTTTTCCCGGTCTGGTAATATGCGGAACCGAAAAATCCTATATTTTCGAAATATTTTTTTGCATTTACTCCCAACGTCAGCATATCATAAGGTGTACCGGAAGGGTTCTGAAGCACATTATTCATTGCAATGGCTGAAAATTGAAATTTATCTTTTCCTGTATATTGATAATGGATGATTTGAAGAGATTTTGTGATTTCGCCACTCTCAGCAATGCTGTAGATTTCTTTTTCAGGGATATCATTAGCATCATTATCGTCATTATTATAAGTTACAACAGCCTCTATCTTTGAGTTTGGGTTGATCCTGTAAATTCCTTTCAACGCATCGAAACTTCTTCCCTGCATTGCCCAATCAAGCGCTCCCACTAAACGTTCGTTATCATAAGAAAGAATCTGTCTTCCGAGTTTCATTGCAAACCTGTCTGAAAACTGATATTTTGCCCAGGCCTCATTGAGAATGAAATTTTGGTTTTTACCTGCAGTACTAGTTGTTTCGCCCCATGTTCTTACATCCTGTGCGCTGATATAGACTTCCAGTTTTTTGTAATAATAATCAATTCCGAAACGGGCTCGTGAGAGAACCGTAGTTTCAGCAGATTTTCCTTTTGGGATTAATGTTTTTACACCATTATCCAATTCTCCTCTACTTCTCAGATCAAAATTTAATTTTAAACTATCGATTTGTGCATTCGCATGGCTGAAAGCCAGAACTAAAACTCCAGCCACTATTATTTTTTTTAACATCTTTAAACAATTTAAATTGCGTTTTTTTATTTATCTACAGGTCTAGCAAGGCCTTTCACAGCCTTTTCTTGTATAGAAATACCAATTCACAAAAGTGGCCATGACACAGCCTACAATGAGAAACCAGAAAAACAGGCGTGCATCACCGGAAATAGCTCGGGATTGGCTGATCAGTACGTTAAAAACAAACGGACCAAAGGCAGCCACAGCGGCTGTCCATCCGATCACACCTGCCGCTTTTCTGGGAGAATTTGAGAAAATCACAGGATATTGCTTAAATGTAGCGGCATTCCCAATTCCTGTAAAAAAGAATATACAAAGAATAATTGCTAAAAATGCCTTAAAATCATTTTTGCTGGTAGGGGTCAGATATCCGCCAAAAATCAAAGTCAGAAAAAGGAGAATTAAGCATAATCCTGTAAGTTGTGTAAGAAATGCACCGCCTATTTTATCGGCCACTTTTCCAAAAATAATTCTGGTAGCAGACCCGATAAGTGGTCCGTAAAATGCATATTGTAATGGATCTAAGTCTTTATCTAAAGGGACATACAGGTTTTTAATCATTAATGGAAAAGAGGCAGATAAACCTGCAAAGATTCCAAAAGTCATAATGTAGGTCATTGTACAATACAGGGTATGTTTATCCTTGAAAATATCCAGCTGTTCTCTGAAAGTAGCCATCACCGGAATACTTTTTAAAGAAAACCAAGCCCAGATACCTGTAATAAATAAAGGAACAACATAAATAAATGCAATATTCTCAAGATAAATTTTCTTTCCTGTAGCAATAATCGTTTCACCTCCTCCAAGGAACGAGAATATTGTCAAACTCATAATGAGAGGAGAAAGCAACTGCACAAGACTCACTCCGAAATTTCCAATTCCAGCCTGAATTCCCAATGCAGTTCCTGCTTCTTTTTTGGGGAAGAATAACGAAGTTGAAGGCATATAAGATGAAAAATCTCCACCACCAATTCCCATTAAAAAACCAATAACCATGAAATACTGGAAAGAGGTATTTGGGTCCATTACTGCAAACCCAAGCATGAGCAGAGGTATGATTTTAATAAAAGTAGTTATGGAAATTACTTTTTTGGTACCATAAATAGGAATGAGAAAGGTATTTACAATCCTTAATATACCACCAGCAAGGCCAGGCATTGCTGCAAGCCAGAAAAGCTGGTCATCTGAAAATTGGTAACCGATCTGTGGCAGTTTGATGACAATGACACTGTATAAAAACCATGTAGCAAAAGAAAAAAGTAAGGCAGTAGTAGTAATTGTAAGAGTTTTCCAGGCAATTTTTTTTCCTGTAGAGTTCCAGAACCCTTCGTCTGAAGGATCATAGTTGGATAACCATTCTGAGTTATTCATTTGTATTATTATTAAGTTAGAAATTTTTGTTTTATGATTAGTGTTCAATTTTATCTTTGATATGGGGAGCCTCCCGGTAGGTCATATTTTTAATAACATGATTCATCCATAAAAGAGAGACTGCTGAAATGATGAATACAAAGATCCATGAGCTGGTCCACAATCCCGAAAAATCAAGGAGATACCCAAAAAGAATAGGGCCGATAAAACCTCCCAGTCCTCCTATAAGTCCTACCATACCGCCAACAACACCTATTTCATTTGGGAAATATTCCGGGATGTATTTATAAACTGCTGCTTTACCAATCCCCCACATGATTCCCAGCAGAATAACCAAAACAGAAAATATCCAGATATGTGCTTCGAATTTGATCAGTGTATGCCCCTGAGCCAGCAGTTGTTTTTTAGATACTTGCTGATTTTGCTTTACCAGCACTTCCTGCCATGAAAAGGACTCGGGAAGTATGGACGTATGTTCAGGAATTTCAGGTTTGGATTTTATATTCAGAACCTCATCTCCTAATACAATTTTATGGGTTGAAACCTCAGCAATTACTCCAGTTTTCTTTGCGGTGATCCCCTTGCCCGGTGTCAATATATCCATCTTAGGAAGCATAAGAAAACCGCTCAGAATAAGAGAAGAATAAAGAACCCAATTCATTACTTTTCTTGCTCCGAATTTATCAGACAAATAACCACCAAAAGCTCTTATGACTCCACTTGGTAAGCTAAAAGCTGAGCTTAAAATCCCTCCAAGAATCAATGATGTTTTATAAACACTTACATAATAAGGAAGAAGCCATTGAGAAAATGCTACAAACAATCCGAAAACAAGAAAATAATAGAGTCCGAATCTCCATACTCTAAGCTTGGAAAGTGGAGCCAGAAGCTCTGACATTGTTTTATCCTGTACTTCAGCTTTTTTATTTTTAACGAAGAATAAAAAAATCAACCCGATCAGGATGAGTATAATTCCGTAAATAACTGGAAGCATTCTCCAGCCGTTTTCCGGATCAGTTGCAGACAGATAATTCAGTAAAGCGGGTGCAAAAAATGTAGTTAATGCAGCACCGGCATTTCCCATTCCGAAAATACCCAGCGCTCTTCCCTGCCATTCTTTTGGATACCATACAGAGGTAAAAGCAATTCCTACGGCAAATCCGGTTCCTATCATTCCGAATAAAGCACTTAATAAAAAATAAATCCAGTACGAATTCGCAAAATAAAGTAAGAACAAAGGAATACTGCAAAGTAACAGCAAGGATGCAAATACAGGTTTCCCTCCATACTTATCCGTTAGAATTCCTAAAGGCAGCCTCATGATAGAACCTGTAAGAATGGGAATTCCCAGAAGCCAGCCTGTTTCAACTACTGACCAGTTAAAAATACCATTATCAACCAGATAAGTTACCAATACCCCATTCATTGTCCAACAGGCAAAGCAGACTATGAATGCCAGAGTATTCAGGAAAAGGACTTTATGTGCCGTGGCTAGAGAGTTTTCAATCATCATCTATATTTTGAATTTCAAAATTACTTTTTAAATAAGACAAAAACATCTTATTTAAAATTATTTTTTGATTCCTGTCAAAAATCATAATCATTATCTTTAACAATAATATTTCACATTCATTAGAAAAAAAGAGATTATGAAATGTAAATCTGATAGAATCACATAAAAAAAAAACTTATAATGAGTAGAATACCTTAAAACTCACTTTACTTTACAGTTACTTTATTTCAGGTATGATTTTGTATTTTTGTATTTTAGATATTATTCTTAGTTTTAATAATTAGATAAAATAATGCTGATATTTTCATATACATGCCAATACGCCATCAAAGCCTGTATTGTGCTGGCCTCCGAGAGAAAAAAAACAGGAATAATTGATATCTCTGAGCAAATTGGTACGCCTACTCATTTCACCTCAAAAATTCTTCAGCAGCTTACCAAGAAACAACTGATTTCTTCCGGAAGAGGAAAAGGAGGAGGATTTTATCTTAATGATGAGCAGTTTGAAAAACTAACCATTCAGGATATATACGAAAGCCTTGAAAGAGAAGGAGTTCTAACTTCATGTCTTTTAGGACTTAAAATCTGCAGCAGCGAAAATCCCTGTCCTATTCATGATATGGCTGTTGCAGTGAAAGAAAAGGTTAAAATAATTTTCGAGTATAAAATTAAAGATTTAAAAGATCTCGGAAGTGTAATGAAAATGATGGAATATCCCGGTTAAGCTCATTGGTTAAAAAAATCATCTGATAACCAGTTTTTTATGAGCATAATCTTCAAACTCATTTTCGTTATGACTGATCACAAAAAAGATTGATCCCTGGTTGATAGAAGTTTTCACAATTTCATCTTTCATTATCTTCCTCATTGAAGGATCAACAGCTGAAAAAGGTTCGTCTAAGAGGGCAACCCTGGCATTCTGAACCAATGTTCTTGCCAGCGCAACTCTTTGCTGCTGACCACCGGAAAGCCTGGAAGAAACTGTATTTTTCAGATTTTCCAGATTAAATATTTTCAAAAGATGATTAATGATCTCTTCATTCTTCTTTTTCTGTGCAAATTCAATATTTTTCTTTACAGTCATGTTGGGAAACAAAGCATAGTTCTGAAACATCAATGCAATATCACGTTTTTGAGGTGACAGAAAGGTTTTGCCTTTTGTATCCGTTAAAACCGTATTATTTACTGTAATGAGTCCGGAATCCGGAGTAATTAATCCTGATACAATTTTAAAAAAAGTAGTTTTTCCAATTCCCGAATCTCCGGAAACATGGATAATACTTCCCGCTTCAAACTGCTCATTAATCTCAAGAAACTGATTTCCCGAGGAGATAAAAATCTGGTGCTTTATATGAATATCAATCATCGGAATGTTGTCATATTAACTTTACGGTTGTGGCAATATGTCCTTCGTCTACAAATTGCCTACAATATTGAATACTTATAAAACTTTAAGAAATTACTTTTTTCTTATTCATATGAGATATATTTTTTAGTTAAAACGGCAAATTCAGTTACCTTAATAGATTTGGTTTCCTGTAGTTAATCAATTATTTTTTAGACCGGAATATATCCTAAATAAAATTTTATTTTTCTAATTCTTTTTTGGATTTTTTTTCATTTTCTAAAGAAATACTCAGAGGGATGATTATATTATTTTACACTCTTTCCCATTAGCAGGTTTATGATGAATCCACCACCTGTAATGAGAAAATAGAGCTCCTCATATGTTCTCAGATAATTATAAATACATATAATTAGTTTTCCATCACACCTACATAGCCAGATGATAACTTCTGAAATTAATAGTCCAAAAGTAATTTAAATAACTAAAATTTTATAACTTATCTAGTTTGATAGATAATCAGATATAATATCTAATTATCTTAGAGAAGAAAGGAAAAATATACAATCCTTATTCTAGTTCTAGATGCTTCAGAATTTTTTCATCCTTAATTTGATATGGGATATTTCCCAAAATATATTCTAAAGATTCTATTCTTGCTTTTGACTTTTTATTAGCTTTAAAAATTTTCCATGGTGCAAATTCTGTACAGGTATCCTTAAACATTCTTTCTTTGTAAAGAGTATATTTATCCCAAAGCTCAAGAGCTTTTTGGTCTACACTGCTGTACTTCCATTTTTTTAGCGGGTTGTTGATGATCTCATTAAAGCGTTTTTCCTGCTCTTCTTTGGAAATGGAAAAATATAGTTTCAACAGGTAAATCTCTGAATGAATGATCATTTTCTCGAATTCGTTTACCTGTGCCATAAACATTTCATATTCGTTCTCTGTACAGAAGTTATTCACGGGCTCTACCACAGCACGGTTGTACCAACTTCTGTCGAAAAAAACAATTTCACCAGCTTTGGGCAGCTGATTGATGTAGCGTTGGAAATACCATTGTCCCTGTTCTGTTTCATCAGGTTTAGGCAGTGCTACAATTCTGTGCTGGCGGGGGTTCAGATTTTCTGTAATTCTCCGTATGGCACCTCCCTTACCTGCGGCATCGCGTCCTTCAAAAATAATAATCACCCTCTTTTTATGCTCTGCCACCCAGTTCTGCATTTTGATAAGTTCTTCCTGAAGCTTGGCAACGCGCTGTTCATATTTCAAAAAGCTTTCTGCTTTATTGGGATCTAAAGTTGAGTTCTGAAGAAGGGCGTACAGTCCTTTTTTGGTATTCAGTATTTTATGTTGTTCTTTTGAAATTTCCATATTTTTATCATTTGATGTTATTAAAGATCTATTTGTTTAATCATTCTGAAGTAACGCTGTATTACGTTAGGATCTGGATTGATACCTATTGTAGCTTTATCTTTTCCCGTATAATTGAATTGTGAGAGTACATAGCGGATAGCCTCCAACCTTGCTTTCTGCTTATTATCCGATCTTACAATAATCCAAGGAGAGAATGCATTGTGCGTCCTGCTGAGCATCTGATCTTTGTAATAGGTGAAACTGTCCCATAACTCCTGTCCTTTCTGATCTACAGGGCTGTATTTCCACATTTTAAGCGGGTTTTTAAGCCTTCTGTTGAACCTGTAAAGCTGCTGGTCTTTGCTTACAGAAAACCAAAATTTTATAATGGTAGTTCCTGCTTCATATAGCATATGCTCAAACTCAGGAACCTGTACCATAAAAGATTCGTACTGCTCGGGAGAACAAAAGCCCATTACAGGTTCCACCACCGCACGGTTGTACCAGCTTCGGTCAAAGAAAACCATTTCGCCGGCATTGGGGAGTTCTTTCACATAGCGGCGGAAATACCATTGTTCCCTTTCTATATCCGTAGGCTTATTAAGGGCCACCAGACGCATAGCTCTTGGGTTAAGATGTTCAGCAAAACGCTTTATGGTTCCTCCTTTTCCGGAAGCATCACGCCCTTCAAAAATAATAGCTACTTTTTTTCCGGTTTCTTTGATCCAGTTTTGAAGATTCACCAGTTCAGCCTGAAGCAGGCGAAGTTCTTCCTCATAAAGATATTTTTCTAAAACATCATTATACATTACATTTCCGGCTTTGTTTGAATGTAAAAAACCGAGCAGTTCTTTCCTTTCATTGAAGTTTTGAAAGTCAATAATTTCCATCATATTATGTTTTTACAAATTATTTATTAAATTTAGAACATTTGTGAAAATTTCACAAAAATAAAACACTGACTTTTAGCATCTTTTGGATAATTTCAGAAAACAGAAAAGTTGATAAAAATCAGGAACTTACATACCATTCCAGAGACATTTCTTCGCTAACTTTGAGATAAGAAAAAGCCCATAGATTGTTGTTTTTTCATGAAAATTTCTCAGAATAATTAAAACAAAATGTTATGAAACAAAGAGTCCCTGTTTCCCAGATTATGACTAAAGATCTGGTAACCATTAATCCTACACAATCCCTGCATGAAGCTGAAATTCTGTTTAAAAAAAATAAGATCAGGCATATTCCTGTGGTGGAGAATCAAAAGTTATTAGGCGTGTTAAGCTATTCCGATTTATTAAAGATCAGCTATGCTGATGTAGAAGATCTGGATGAAGCTGAAGATGTTCCGGTATCCGCAGTAGTATATGATGTATTCAGTATTCCTCAGGTGATGACCAAAGCTCCCGTTATTGTAGATCCGGAGACTACTATTAAAGAGGTAGTGGAGATCTTGTCTGAGCACAGTTTTCATTCTGTTCCTATAGTGGAAAATGGTGACCTGAAAGGTATTGTAACCACTACGGATATTTTAAAATACCTGTTGCAGCAATATTAAAGATGATATAAAAACAACTATTTCGAGGTGATTTTTTTTTAATGCATTCCTTCAATTTTCATGGAAGTTTATTTCATAAAATTGAAGGTTTTTTTGTTAAAGCTATTTAATGTATTTACTTATTTCTATGGATAAAAAAAACGGAACAATTGAAGTTGTTCCGCCAACGCAAATAATGTCAAAAGTCCGTTGCAGACTTTATGTAAAGAAAAACAGGGGAATAATTAGAAAGAGTTTCCCCACAAAATGAAAAAAAAAATTACT
Source organism: Chryseobacterium sp. KCF3-3 (assembly GCF_045865955.1). Taxonomy (NCBI): domain Bacteria; kingdom Pseudomonadati; phylum Bacteroidota; class Flavobacteriia; order Flavobacteriales; family Weeksellaceae; genus Chryseobacterium; species Chryseobacterium sp. KCF3-3. Next base: position 3,969,912 of record NZ_AP035792.1, on the reverse strand, counting down.
CTCTATTTAAGGTTTCCAGAAAGACCAAACCGTCTCATTGAATACCGAGACTAAGTACTGTTTTTCTCATTAGATTTATAGAAATAATTAGATTGTTTTTGTTATGTTATTACAGAAAAAGTTGATCAATATTGATGTACTATAAGCAGTTAAATTTCTAATATTTTTTTGTACACTTTTAAAAGGTATTTCTTATCTTCTAAATTGCTTAAGCTACCCATAATCTGTTCGGTTACCATATGGATATCATCCTCATCAGCATACTTGTTAATATTATTCTGCATCCAAAACCAACACGCAGAAATTAATGCCCATTCAGGTTCAGCTAATAAATCAGGGTTAGAAACAAAATCCACATTCAATGAATTTGAAATCAGCTGATAATTTGATCTTCCAGTAAGTTTAAATGGATTTCGAACACCTAAACTCAATTCTACTCTGGAATATATACTCCTGATAAACAACAAGTTGGCGATAAATAAAAAAGGACAAACCATTATAAAATAGTTTATCCGTTTATTGTGACCTCACTGGTACAAAGCTCGAACTCTTTGTTGGAAGATTTAAGAAAACTAAATGCTCTTGATAATACATTTACATCCTAAACAAATGCCAATACTTATAATATTATAATAATTAAGCAATTACATATACCATTTAAATAAATATAAGTACTATTCTTTAGCAGACTAAAAGAAAATATGCCGATATGATCTTTAAATAATTGATCTAAAAATATTTTTTGTAATATAAGTGCTTATTAAATTCTGCCATGTAAAATGAAAGGCTTCCGCAATGACAGGCTAAGTGGGATATTTAAATTCTCTAAAAGAAAATGAAAATTATGTAATAGTTAATATGAGTATCACTTTTTATAAACCAAAATCAGATCTATTAAGCCAATATATTGAGGGATTTTATTTTATTTCTGAACATGATACCCTAAAATCAAATCAATATTGGACATTTCCAAGTAATTTCTGCCTTGCAACGATTTGTCAGGACACAGAGTTAATTCCTGAAAAAAACAAAATCACAATAAGGAGATCAATTATTAAAAGGATTGATTCATTTCTATTCTACAACATTTCCAAGCCCATTAACGTTACTTACAGGGAACCTAGAAATGAACTTACAATATATTTCAAACCCCTTGCAATTTTTCATTTTTTCCCTAAAGTGTTTTTATCATCAGCTACAGACCATTTGGAGAATTTCAAACCATACCCTGATTACCAGACTAAAATGCAAGATCTATTGAAAATAAATAACAAAGATGAACAAGCAAATATTTTAGAAAATTATCTTATCTCCAAACTTTGTAGTCCGAAGCTCGAAACGATTCAAAACATACTTCAAAAAATTGAAGAAGGATGGAAATTAAATGATATTGCTGAATCAATGGGTATATCCAGGCAATATCTCCATAGGATGTTTTTAAAATATACGGGAAAGTCTCCATCTCTGTATAAAAGAATACATCGCTTCAGGCAAGTTACCTCTTCCTTGCAAACCAATGAAAAATTTATTTCACTATCGCACGAAAATTTATTTTTTGACCAGCCCCATTTTAACAGGGAATTCAAAGCGCTAACGGGGGTTGTTCCTACCATATTTTTCAAAAATATTAATGTTTCAAAAGATATGCTCTGGCTTTTTGTTTAATGGTTTACATTCATACAATGTTCAAGGTATTTGTATCTATAATTTTGTACTTATGAACAATAGACAAGAATACCTGTTTATGAAATTAAATTATTATAATCACCCACAAAATTGTGCGGATCTAGCCACAGCTTGTAAAAAATTTATAGCAACTGCAATTCTGCATGAACCAAAAAAATTTATAGCCCCATGGATATAACAATTGGTTATTTGGCAAAATAGAGCATGACTGTTCAATAATTACGACAAAAAGAAAAAGGAAATAATGAACAACCACTATATTTTTTTTAATATGATAAGATCCTTTCTGGTAAGATTACTATTTATTCTTGGGGGAACATTAACTTTTGGACAATCGGTTAAATTGTCTGTCATAAGAAAACAACTGCATATTCTTGAGAAGGAGAATTACTTTAATGGTGTTGTTTTGATTGCCAGAGGTGATAAAACGATCTATAAGAAAGCTTTCGGATATGCTAATATAGCTGACAAAATTCCCAATAAAGTAAATACCAAATTTAATTTGGCTTCTATGAATAAAATGTTTACGGGTTTAGCCATTATGCAATTGGTAGAAAAGGGAAAGATTTTGCTAAATGACAGAGTTGGTAAATATTTACCCGAATTCCCCAATAAACTAGTAGCCGATTCCGTTACCATTCATCAATTATTGACACACACTTCCGGAATGGGAAACTTTTGGGCCGAACACGACAAACTAGCGAAAGAAAAGTTTAAAGCGGTAAGCGATTATTTGCCACTTTACGTACAACAGGAATTACTATTTTCTCCTGGGAAAGGTTTTCAATACAGCAATTCGGGATACATGGTTTTAGGACTGATCATTGAAAAAGTTTCTGGATTAAGTTATTTCGATTATGTAAGAACTTATATTTTCAAACCCGCAAAAATGAAGGATACAGATTCTTATGATTTGGAAGAGGCATTCCCGAATATGGCAATAGGATATACAATGCTATTGGAAAAACCAGGGCATTGGAAAAACAATATGTATAGCAATGTAACCAAAGGCACGCCGGCAGGTGGAGGATATTCAACAGCAGAGGATCTGTTGAGATTTTCCATGGCTCTTCAACAAAACACGTTACTGAGGAAAGAATTTACACAGCTGTATTCCACTGGTAAAGTAAAATATAAAGAAGGTTCTTACGCTTATGGTATTGTTGAGAGTTTTTTAAACGGTCAAAGAATGCTTGGACATACAGGCGGACATTTTGGAATAGCAAACGAACTGATGATTTTCCCTGAGTCTGGCTATACTGTTGTAATTTTAACAAACGGAGAAGTTGAAAATTATTGGGAAATTTCCAATCTCATTAAAAAGCAATTAACAGGAAGTACAAATGCAACAGATAACTTTTTCTATACAAAAGATATTATCCGGACAGTGAAAAAAAAGGGTCTTTCTGCCGGAATAAAAAAATTAGAGGGTGATTCACACAAAAAATATATCCTTAAGGAGAATTTAATAGAAAGATATGGGCAAAAGTTTCTCTTCGAAAAAAAATATATTCAGGCAATTGATCTGTTTCAGCTGTCTACTACTCAGTTTCCTGATTCCGCCACACCTTATTACAACTTGAGTGAAGCTTATAGATTATCTCATCAAAAGGAAAAAGCCATTGAATCTTTGAAAATCTATTTAAAGAGAGAGCCACAGGATAAAGAGGCTGAGATTAAGTATGAAAATTTAAAAAGCGGTAAATAGTTACTCTAAAATAATTAAAGATAATATTAAATCTTTTTTCTCATTTTTTCCAAAATGACTATCTCTGAATACACTTATTTCATCAAAAGTTTGTTCTTTACTTGAAAGAAGTTTTGTTTGTTAAGTAATTCGCTTTGAATGTAAGAAACCAAACCAAGAAAACTTCAAAACCTTAATGAGAAATCGGACTTTTGAAAAACATCATGATAAAATATAAAGGCATTTAAAAAAAATTATCCCAGGCGACTATGGAATATAGCTTAAAAATCCAGATATAAATATTCAAGAATCAACACATTGATGTACAACATGCAGGTATAAAAAGAGGCAACTATTTGATAGTTGTCTCTTTAGTGGGAGAGTGAGGGATTGCCACCCGTGCTTCTATCAAAATGTAAACCAAACAGTTACAAATTGAAAATCGAAAGATGCCACATATGGGCCACTCGCTCGTATATCTTGTTAATTCTCCTAAAATCTTAATTACAATAAATTAAGTTCATTAGGCAAATATAAGCATTTTTAGCTAAAACCCTTAATTCTTAGATATTTGAATTTTTCACATAAATCCCTCTCACTGGGCTGAGAGGCCGGCCAGTCGAACACCTAATACCCCTCTTTAGTTTTCTAAGCAACATTAAATAACTGATGTACATACATCTTAGTACAGTAAAATGCCAAATTCTCTTTTATTAATATAACACAATTAATACATATAAATATAGGCTCATATTTGACGTGCTTATTAAAGAATAATTGAGAATATCCTTCAAAATGTAATAGGTTCTAGCTACCTCATCATATAAATCAAGACAATCAATGTTCTGACTACCCTCCAAAATATGGTATGTCTCAACGGAGAAAGAACGAATATTCGACGAGTATGTGTTGTGATTACCCTTCAAATTGTGGTATGTTCCAACAGCCAATGCACCCGTCTTATGTCAAATTTCGTTGTGAATACCCTTCAAAATGTGATACGTCCCAACCACTTATAAAAACAAAACAACGAATAAAGAGTTGTGAATACCCTTCAAAATGTGATACGTCCCAACTTTCGGTATGTGAGCATCATTTTGTAACCAGTTGTGAATACCCTTCAAAATGTGATACGTCCCAACCACTTATAAAAACAAAACAACGAATAAAGAGTTGTGAATACCCTTCAAAATGTGATACGTCCCAACCCATCGGTCGACCGGGTAGTAGGGTTAACCGTTGTGAATACCCTTCAAAATGTGATACGTCCCAACGACCAGTTTATAAACAAAGCAACTTTAAGGTTGTAAATACGCTTCAAACTGTAATACGTTCCAACAAAACTAGCTGCCTTAATAGGTGGATAATAGCTGTGAATACCCTCCAAACTGTGATATGTCTCAACTTAGTGTTGTTTTAGCATGGGTACCAAATTGTTATGAATACTCCTCAAGCTGTAATACGTCCCAACATTTCAAACAATTAAATCAAAAATATTATGGTTGTGAATACCCTTCAAACTGTGATATGTGCCAACCAAACTAAATTAGAGATATGAAAGAATTTAGTTGTGAATACCCTTAAAATGTGATACGTCCTAACTTCATGCTCAAACGACCGAGATGAAGATGTACTGTGAATATCCTTCAAATTGTGATACGTACCAACACTTAAAGAAAACTAGCCATGAGTCACCAAGCTGTGAATACCCTTCAAATTGTAATACGTCCCAACATTGATATGATTAATTGTTATTGAATTACATTGTAAATACAAGATTTACCTATATCATCACCTTTTTAAATTCATTAATAGCATACTTTGTAAAATTCAGATAAACTAATGCTGCAGAGGGCTCATCTGCAAATCCATATTTCTCCCTAATATAAAAATAAAATTCTTTTGCCGGAAGTTGATTGTGAGCAAATTTATTTCGAATAGCTGTCACTAAAAAAGCCAATTGTACCAATTCAGACTTAGTTTCTAAAACATCTGCATCCAGATTATTAAAATCTGCATTGTACTCAAACCAAATATCTTCACCGTGACTATATAATCCTGCAGATTTTCTTAAAATTCCATTAACAATATATATTTTAAACTTTGGGTTCCCGTTATCTTCTAATTGAGCGGGATGATTAACGCCATCCCATCCTGATCGAGATAAAATTTCAGATTCGAATTGCTGAATTTCTTTGAATAGTTTTTCCCGTCTTATCACCTCATAAGAATTTTCACCAATAGAAAACTCATTTTCTAATGCATTCTTACTCCAGGGTTTTGCATCATCATAAGATAAAAGCGTCTGCACTTTATCATTTAATGATAAAACATTTAACTTCCCGATGTCTTTTAGTTTAACAGTATTCTCAATTATCTGTCCATTTTTATATCGAACCGTTTTGCTCCATATAAAATTGTCTTTTATGATGTTTGGGCTTTTGTCACCTTCCTTCCGTACACTTTGTAGAGCAGCCGTATTTTCCTTTTCTATTCTTTCTTCCTGAGTTAAGTAGAAATCGCTTAAAGGAAGTGTTGCGGAATACTTAAAGACTTTTTGAAACAAATTCTCAGCAATAAGTTTCAGAAACAGATCCTGTATCTTAATTTTTTTGATTTTAAGATCCTGTTTTATAATAATACGCTCTTTTAACTCCTCCATACCAAGAGTTCTCCTTTCACCATTATTAATAAAAGGTTTTTCAAGATGTTCTAAAAAAATATCACTGTAATCACGTTTCCAATCATAAAATTTCTGAAATTGATGATCTTTTTGATAACCATATTGATACCAGTTTGCAAAGGATTCCAGGCTATCTTCAACCCTAACATTTTTAATAAAAGTTGGTTTTTTATCAAAAATACCTCTTGGAAAAATAAAGGGTTTGGACAAAATTTTATTTTTCTCTGTCTGTAAATCTTCTATAATATAATGACGCTTCTCGAATAAGTCTTTTGGTATCTGCTGCTTAATAAACTTTTGAAGATTTTTAGCATTGGAAGTATACTGAACAATGTGTTCAGATAGAGAAGAAAAATATTTCTTTCTTCCATTCAAATAGTCATTATAAAAAGCATCAAAAAATTTATTTTCCGTAAAACTCTTTAATATCCATTCATTCCAGATTATCTTTTCATCTTTTAAATTCCAACTACTTTCTAGGATTGCCAGTGCTTCTTTGGGCCGTGAGTTATAGAAAGCTAATGACTGTTGCAACTGGCTATGCTGGTAGCCTTTCCATTCTTTTCGCACATCTGCCGGCATAAAACGTTTGATATCATCGGCGAGCCATATGGCTTCCCTACTTAGCTCAGAATTTGTAAATATAAACTTCCTGATATATTTACCCTCTTTCTTTTGTTTAAGAGCTTCCCTGTTATCCGAGATTATCTTCAGCTTTTGCTCTGTAACAAGCAGTTCTTTTGTCACTAGTTGAAGTAATTTATCTGTATTTATAATTCTTTCTCCTTTATTGCATCGCAGCCTTCGGCTTATCTGAGAAGCAGGAAGCGAATTTTTAGGATTATAATTTTTAATGACTTCCTGTCTTTCATTGAGCTTGTCTTTTATTATTCGTTCAATTTCTGCAGGCTCCTTATTATTTACTAATATTTCATATAAAAGAGCGGGAATTTCGTTTAAGGATAGAAGCGCGATCGGTTCTTCCTGGTTTAGTACTGATTTGTTACCGACCATCTGGGTTATTTCAAACTTTCTCTTTTTCTCAGCACCTCTTATTTTTAATTCGTCCGGCGCTTGGGCTCTTCTCAGTTTTTTAAAATCGGCAATCTCCTTTTTAAGACCCGTATCAACAGAAATATGAATGGGTATGTTATTATTGATAAATACATAAGATGGCTTAGGAAATATTTCCCATCCGGTTTCTTCATGTTTATCTGAAATCGAACTGAGGTACTGAGCCTTATAAGAGGAGATTTCCGAAAGTCTTCCGAAAACTTTTATACGGTCCTTAACTACCCTTTCCGTCTGGAATGTTGTCCCATCAATATTTTTTATCCTCCTGTCATGGACATAGTTTCCCACATGAACCTGAAACCTTAGCGAAGGGAATTTCACAAATTCATCTAGAAACCGAATAGCAAAATAGTTGAACTTACTTTCATAGCGTTTACGAATGACAGGATGAATGACTTTAGCTTCTTCCAAACTAAAATCCTGATTGCCTTCCTTAACGTACTCATTAATATCTTCTATAAATTTGTCTCTGGTGTCCTTATCAAACGCGCAATAAAGCTCATCTGGAACTTTACTGAGCTCATCAGTGATCTGAACGAGTAATGTTTCTTCGTGAAATTCAGTGGATAACTTCGATTTGAGTCCTTTAAAACATAGATAGGAAAAAACCCAGTGGGTAGCCATAAATTTAAGACCATTTACCTTTCCATCTTCATCTATTACCACTTTAGCCTTAAATCCTTTAATTCTACTTCTTAGATCTTCAATTTCCTTCCTCTTAAGAAACATACTGAGAAGAAATAAAAGGCCGCTTTGAGAGATTTCAATACCGTTTTCAGCCGGTTCGAAGGAAGTCAGTGCTGAACTGTAAGTGAGCTTTGTTTTAAAAGACTCACCGTCTTTATATATTAAATGATTGAAAGCGTTGTTAAGGACACCATTTTTAATTCCCAGCTGATCATGTATGTTAACCTTTTTCCCTTGTCGCTTCAATTCTTTTAATCTCTCCAGCTGCAGCTCATACCCGTTTTGCAGTTCTTCTGATAAGGATTTACTTAACAATTGTCTGGTCTTATCATCTTTCATCTTCTGGTCTCTCACTTCCTTAGCTGTTCTGGCAAAAATATCATCCAAAAGAATAAAAAGAGAAACATCAAAATCTAAAGGCTTGTGATAATAATGCGTATAAAAATTTCTTAGTTGATCAATTGATTTAAAAAGTGTAGTAAGATCTGATCTGAACTTTGCTCTATTATTTGGGTTATTGATAAAATCAACAACCGGGAAATAAATTTTTAAAAAGGACACTCTCTTTTGAAAATCGTTGTCGGGGAGATTATCCTTTAGAGAGACATCAGCAAACTGCTTCGCATCAACATCACCAACTTTAAATTTTTCTGAAAAAGCTCTTAGTACAGTCTTAATATTGTTCTCTGCTAAATTTAAGAATCCTCCAAAAAAATATTTGTCTTGTATTTTAGAATGATCATAGGAAATTCCTTGACCGATTGTTTGGGTTTCCATAGGTGTTTATTAATAGATATAAATAAATTATTCAACAAGAAAAATCAAGAATAAAATACCATCGACTTCTGTTACGACAAGTTTTAGGTATCGTAAACTTTCAATATTTACCAATTAAGTATTACACTTCAATTTCATTTATATTCTGATGAGCTTTGAGCCAAAGTTCAAATTTAATCAGATCGGCACGACCTAGTGTTGTATACGATAGCCATTCATGATCCAGATTCTCAAAGGCAATATCTGCTTCCGGAATTATACTTTTCACATATGCGTTCAACTCATCCAGCACCTCAACGCGCGTATCAAATATCATCAGCCTGAGAAGGATTTTAGCTACTTTATCAGCATCTATTTCTTTACCGAGCTTATATTTTGATCGTATATTTCTTACAGCTTCAGATATAAGGGTACTTCGTAAAGTGTGAGAAACAAACGCTAACCAATTGGAAAAAATAACCTTATCTTGCTGTTGTTTAAGGTTGTTCAACAACCTTAAAATAAGTACAGCTGCATCCTTCATCATGATGGGCAGAAATGTGGCAGTAACAGCAAATGCACCTGCTTGCATAAAGGCATCAGATAGCAACTTCACATAGCCATAATTTGGCATCGTACTACAGGCAGAAATAAATACCAATGGTGCGCTGATACCTCGCGAAATTATTTCTTCTCCCGTTAACCGAATCTTATTTTTACCGTCAACGACAAGGAAACTCGAAAGTTCCTTCCCATCAAAATCTCCGTGACAGTCAAAAATTAGCAAATCTGGTTTAAATGAATGAACTTCAGCCTCTATTTCATCAACAGTTTTACAAAATACGCTTTTGAAACCAATAGCCATCTGCTTTGCTGAAATCCCTCCAAAATAGCGGTGCATGTCATGATCATCTTCGCTTGCACAATGTATAATAAGTGTTCTCTGCAATATATCACTCGATATCTGGAAGGCCAGCCTTTGATTGTGAATGTAGTTGTTCATCAGACTGCTAAAATTGAACTCGGGTATACGGCAGATGTCATGAGTGAAACAAAGTGGATATTTCTCCATCTTCAACCATTCCATTGGCAAATCCGAAATAAAAACAATCTGCCCATTTCTTTCTTCAAGGTATTCTTTTAATTCTGGAATCATCATTTTCTTTCGCATTAGTTCACCAATAGTTTCGATTTTTTTTATAGCCTGCTTGCGGGTGGAAAAAGCATTTTCAAAATGTGACAGATCCATATTAAGAGATTTGCCCATAATTGGCATCCTGAACATAGGAGAGTTTGCTAGTTGAGCATGAAGATACCCAGCGTAGTCTACGAAATTTAGCCTTTGGGTCAGGCCACTTAGCGTTTCTCCGATGACATCACTCTGTAGTTCCCTTTGCACATCCTCGTTGACCATATAGGTGTAATCCAGCTCTTGCTCCGTCTGCGACACACGGAATAACATTTTTTGTCTCTTTGTTTCAAATGGATTTGTGACTAACTTTTTATACTTTGGAAAATGAAATGGCGCGATGATCACTATTGGTGGATATAGAGGTTCTATCGGCACTGCTGGCTCTTTTATCCGAATAACTTGAGAAAGACCATCAATTACAGTAGCCTGATCCAGTTGAATCAAGGCTTTCCTTTTAGTGAACATCAGCATCTTCTCTTTATCTGGCCATTCATGTTTTTTCAACCAATCATTTGCAAGAATCTGGTTCAGAAGGAAATAATTGGAATGACTATACGCTGTCGGATAAAAGGGATTTAGTTCATCTACTTTTGGATTGATATCAAAATTAAATGTTCCAATTTCTATGTCATGTTCGCGCCTTAAAATCCCATTTATTTTCGGCAAATCTCTTTGTAAAAGCTTGATCAGGCCCTGTGCGTCCGCAAAAAAATTTTCCGCATTATAAAACGCCCTATTCTCCTCATCAGCATCATCAATTATTGTATAATAACCAAAGCTTGTATCCGCAACCAGATGTCCTATCTGTTCGTGGTTACTGATGCTGCAATCAATGAAAAATACCTTAACGAGATCCATGTTAAATAATCCAGAATATTCATTAAATAGAGTAATATTCATAGTGCGATCTCCAGCAAATAACTTTGCCTGCAAAAGGTATAGGTTAATACCTCTACTAAGACCAGAGCGAAATAACAAATCGTAATAGCCAGCAGCATCTTCTAACTGCAGAAGGTCTTTAGGAAACTCCCGTAAAATGTTCAAAACCATATTATGGAAATATGTATATTCATTTGGAGCTCCGCCACTAAATAAAGTATACTGTATTTGCGTAGGTGAAACAATCGACAGTTTTGAATTTAAATCTTTCATAAAATTAGTTTGGCTACGTTATAGTACTGATTATTCTATTAATTAAAAAAAAGAATGTAAAATTGTATGTTTATTCATGGAGGGACAACCCAAGTGCAGATTGTATCTATTCGACATCAATAGTCAACCTCACCTTCCCGGTTCTCTATCCAATAAAAAATGGTACCCTACAATCCAGTGTATCTTTTTCCGAAAAGGTTGATATTAGTACTATTAAGTATTTATTTGGTGTAAAACTATTATTCTAAACTAAAATCGCCAATGCAGTTTAGTAACAGGGATTCTAAAATGCTAAATCATTCCAAAGTTTTTATAGGCTTCCTGAGAATAAATTCCTTCTCCATAACCATTAGGCTTATTGTTAAAAGTAAAACGAAGAGCATCCTGCAATACCTTTTTATTAAAAGGAATATGAATAGCAGAGGCACTTCTGTCCGCGATCCTAGTACGTAAAGCGTTAGGAAGTTTTGACAAAAGCGGGCTACAGTTATAAATTGGTGTACTAATATCCACGTATGTTATTATTAAAGGTATCTTGCAGGTATCAACGGCATATTCAATCTCAAATGGTACCCAGTCGTCGTCATTCTTTGTAGTTTCACCAATAATAAGTATCATGTTCTTACTACTATTAAGTCTCTCTTTTAATCTTCGCCTCAATGTTTCTTTTGAGCTGGTGTCTCTGACAGCGGCGGTTTTATCGTGGCTGTTCACAATTGTGAAGTTATCACCTACTTTCCCCGACCAAGCCTTAATTAAATTATAATATTTGATATCCGAATGAAGTGGATAATCTGTTCCATTTGCATGGAATGCTACGTAAGTACCGTTTCTATAAGCCATAATAATTAGTTTTTTCCTATGGTAAATAATTTTTTAACAGATCACGAACCTCAAAGAGGTTTACTGCAAATTCTTCAGCATCACTAGGATGAACAACAATGATCAGCTTCTTGCTAAAAACATTATGTTCACTGGATTGGGTAAATGACTGAGCTAAACGTGCAATTACCCTTTTTCTATGAGTCTTAAGCCTTCCTCGACCTGTGCCAACCAGAGGTAAAACAATCGGATCATTTTCACCTTTGGCAATTATATAATCCCAAAGACCGTCCAGAGAAGTAAGTACTTCCTGCAATGTTGAACCTGCTGTATTATCATAATTTAGATTTGACATAGCCAGCCAATAAAAGGTTTCTCCCATAATATCCATCCGTACTGTAGTACCAAGCGGATACTTTTTATCTTTTCCGGACCTTTTTTGATATACCACGGAACTCAAACCTACAAGCTCATTATCAATAAGACTATCTAGAGCCTGTATATTCTGCGGAAAATATTTTTTAGTAAATTGGCCCTGCAAACTTCCTTGTGCAATAATTCCTGTTTGGATATCTGTATCGAATGTTGTATTCGTACTAATAACCTTTTGCCCCTTCTCATTAAAAATGTCTCCAATCTTAACAACTATGACCTGATCTCTTCCTGCAACTTTGTAAGTTATATTAGTAATTGGCCTTCTTGTTATAATTACAATAATCAAGGATACAACCAAGAGGACAAGAAAAGTAAATGAAGGCAGCTTGTTCTGATCCAGAAGTTTGAAAAATGAAATCATTTCGAAAATTGTCCAAAATGCGCCTAGAACCGCGAGAAACATTTTTAAGGAATCATATGTCCACAATGCGTACTCCCAATATGACTTAGTCTTGATGGACTGCCATGTATAACTTAAATTCATAATAATAGTGAAGGTTAATAGTTTTCTATCATACCAATATAGTAATTTCCTATCGATATGGTATTATAAAATAAAATAAGATATTTATTATCTCTTTAAGTATTACACATCTATTCACTGACATGCAATATCAAGTGTAGTCGCAGAACTTATTAGTCAAAAGAAAAATTTTCAGGATATTTCCATCCAATAAATTCAACGTTATCATAAAATTGCATAAAAACAATAAACATATCTTCACAATCTAAATATTGATATTTAAAAACATTAGGATTATTATACTCTCCTTTAGCTAAAATATCAGGATTTAAATCTTCCTTTAAAAGATCAACTCCAGCAATTGTGTTAATTCCATTTTCATAGATAATCCTTTTCGAAATACTTTGAATGATTCCCTTTGCAGGTTTCTCTTTATGATAAAAATATAGTCCTCGAATCATTTTTTCGATAAATAATTCAGCTTCATTCTCCTCCAAAGGTAAAAACCAATGAGGTTTTCCAGATATTGTTCCAGATCTACTTTTTTCTTCCAAATTCCTAACAAATGACAGCTTTTCTTTTCTTTCAAATCCCCTTTTTACTCTTGTATTTAAATCATTAATTGCAATCTCATTTGTTTTAAATGCCTTTATGAAAAATTGAAATTTCTCGTCTAAATCAGACAAATTGTTATTATGTTCCGAGCAAGAAGGTATCGTCATTAGATTCTCCCTATAACCTTTTGGGAAAAACGTAAAAGGAGGAACGTGCTCTCGTGTATTATTATCTGCAGGCAGATTTTTACCACACCAGTAGCATATTTGGGGTAAATTATTCTTCAATATATTTTAATTATTAGGATTTCATGCAGAATGTGTTTTTTTGCTAAAATATTATATATTTAATATAAATCTTTACTGTTTCCCGTAATCACTTTGATAAATTTAATATTTCCTGGTTATAGCAATAATCAATTTTCAAAATACATAATAAAACAGTTGTAAGAACCTTCAAGAAATAATTAAAAAATATTTCAAATTAAAGTGAACAGACAGAAATCGCGAGATCAAATACAATTAAAAACCGGTTATTTATCACATATATTCTTTCGTTCAGATTTTTTTTGCAATCACGATGTTATACGTTTGATTTTGACCCAGCTGCTTTGCAGACGTAAATACACGCCAATTTACGAACAAAATAACCATCCTTCTAATTCCGAAAAAACAATATATAACATACTGTTTTCCGAAATTTAAAAATACAAATTCCCAGCACACAACTAATATTCAGATATTTACATCGAACCAATAAACAAAATTACCATGAAGAAAAGTGTATTTGTTCTTCCATATTTCATTTTGTCACAATTTCTATCTGGACAAGTTGGCGTAAATACTCAGAATCCTGCAACAACAATGGACATAGTTGGTAATCCAGCCAGTTCAACAATTCCGGACGGATTACTGACCCCTCGATTAACAGGCGATCAGCTTAAAGCTAAAGATACAGCCTATGGTACAAGTCAAGATGGAGCCATTGTGTATGTTACACAACCCGTACAGCCCCCCACTTCAAAGACAATAAATGTAACAAGCCCTGGCCATTACTATTATGATGCGACCAACGCCATATGGAAAGCCATGATTATACAAGGCTCAGGAAACTCAGGTACCTCGGGAACCACAGGTACCGGTTTATATGCCAGTAGAGATGGAGCCTGGTCTTTAGTATCATTGGGGATTTCAGGAACAAACTGGAATAAAATCAATTTGACTTCTACAGATACAAAAACAGGAGTAGCATCACTTTTGAACGCCGGAGTGTACACAGCCCCTAAGCCAGGAATTTACGAAGTCAACTACGAAGTACAGCTGGAAGCCGGTATTGATCTTAGTGTACTGGGGGGTAAAAAATTAGGAGTCCTTAAAAATGGAACTACAGTATTTGAAGAAAAGATTTTCGATGCTGTTAGGGTTTCCATATTAGGTACTACACTTGCTGCAGTACCTGTAACATCTAGTAAGTTAAGAACTCTCGTCCAACTAAATACTGGAGATACTTTAACTTTCGCTGTGGAAACAGGAGGAGTCAATCTCGGATTGCTTACAGATGGCAAAGCTTCAGTATCCGTGCACAAAGTCACGGACTAGCAACATATCAAATATCAAAATATCTTTGTGACTCATTAGATATTACAAATGACTTGTTCCCAACAACACAAACTTATTAGTATTTAACAAAAAAACACAAAGGTCAGTCTTTACCAATATTTGTTAAGGGCTGACTCTTTAGCTTGGACAGGGCGAAAAAAAGAAAAACCACGAAACACTGGAAAAATAATATGGTTAAGAGCTTGGATATATGATTATTATATTACAATTTTAAAAGCACGAATGTCAAAGCATCTCTTCTCCTCAACATTCAAGCTCTTACCTATTATTGAATAAAAGCGAATATTTACGCCCTTCCAGCCTGCATGATTTTTTTAAAATTCCGAAGGATTTTTTCCTGTATGCTTTTTGATAAAGTTGCTAAAGTTACCCTCATTACTAAATCCAAGCTCATAACAAATTTGTGAGATATTATAATTAGAATAGCTCTTAAGTTTTTTGTATTCATTAACCAACTTTTCTATAATTACCTGTTTTGCTGTTTTACCAATAATTACTTCTGTCATCTCTGACAATTTTTTGGATGAAATATGTAATTGGCTGGAATACTCAATCACCTTCTTTTTTTCTCTATAATCACGGTGCAATAGCAGGATAAATCTGTTGACATAGTATAAATAATCATATGAAATTTCAGTGTTAACATCTTTGATAGGTAGATGTACAAATGCATCAAGTATCAATTTCTCGATAAGATTATGTACAACCGCTGCGTATAAGCTCTGATCTTTAGATTTAAAAAACTGTATCCGTTCTATAAAGCTTCTTTTAATTTCGCCTATCTCCAAAATGGGAGCAACAAAGAGGTTAGAACTATAATTAAAAAATAATTCTGAATTAAGAAATAATCCATCCCTAATTGAACGCTCATAAAAATATTGTGAAAATGCAATAGCGATCACCTGCTGATCATCAATTCCACGGAAGACAACATTTCTCTGGGGGCCTATAAAAACTATATTACCGCTCTTCACCTCATGCGATGTACACTCAACCCTCAGTTCAAGATCTTCCAAAACAATATAAATCCAAAAAAAATCGAGCGTATTAAACTCCATTATTTTCGATCTGCCTCCAACAATCGAACCCAGCCAGTTGATATTAAACCCTAGTTGATCTAACTGTTCTTTATTTAAGTACATATTTTTAATCTCAAAAATCTTTAAACCATTTGTGTATTTTGTTCAAACAGCACCGTAAATAACTGTTATAGAATATACCTACAGCCTTTGCAGTCCTTAGGTATTTTTTATTTAACTGAAAAAATTGATAGAAATACTTAACAGTATATTGAAAGTGCCATAACGAAGTTCATAGTGAAATCAACCACTACTCATTTAATAAATGCGGCTTAGTACCGGGACTATACATTTAACCATATATCCTTGTACTTGTACGGATTATTTTTAAAGCAATTGGAAATATATGAACAGAGAGGTATAATCTTCAATGTGTTTTCTCTCGTATAATTGACCAGGTGATCAAGCAGTAAGGAATAATATTCATTTTTTCTTTCATCATCTAGGACAGTTACCGTCTTATAAACAGTGATCCTGCTTTCAACAACAGCAATCTCCATATAGCCGACCTTAAATCCATTATTGATTAGCTGAATCTCTCCTTGAAAAAGATTATTTAGCTGAATTTGTGTTTTCATTTAATGTGTATGTCTTTATATCCAAAAATATTGTCAATTTCCAGCATCAAACATTTCCCAGCACATATTATACTTCTTCAACAGCCTATATCTAAATTTATAATACCCCGTATGCACTGACATACAGTTAAGTCATAGGCTAAGTAAACACTTTACTAAACTTCAGTTTATGGAAAAGAAGAATACACCGAAAAATAACGTGGTTGATCGTCTCAAAGATTGTAAGGTCAGACTTACATAATAGGCGATTGGGTCACCTTAGACAAACAGTGGAATGCTTTTTTTCATGGAAAAATATGTTTTTTGATGCAGTAAATATCATCAGAATTTTAGTATAAAAAAACGAAAGTATCTATCTATTTCCGAAAAAACAGTTATCAAAAGTTATTTTCCGAAATCAATAAAGCAATTAAAATTATTTAAATATGTTGCCAGAAAAGCCTTTTCTAGATATAGACACTTCCAAAAATCATTTAAAGAAAAATTTACAAAATATGGCCCCATTTTAACAAATTATCAGGATTTCGATACAGCTAAATTTGCGCACCGTAATTTTAAAGTATATTAAAAATGATTGTAACAAACATAGACACCATTGTTGCCAGGATGAAAACTCTTTTTATTTTATTGGTTCTTAATTGTTTATTCACCTGCAGTGGCATCATACTCAAGTCTTTGATAAAAACAGAATTGAGATGGCCGTTATTTTGTCTTTCAATCTTAATCACTTTCATTATACTAAAAGCGATGTTTAACATCAGAGTACTACAATTCGAGAATATAGGAGCTACGTTTTCTATTAAAAGCTACCACCCCCTAAAGAAAGGAATAATTTTTCCTGTACTTGAGTTCCCAGTTGCTTCGGTTCAATCATTGACGCGCGAAAATTCTTTGATGTCCGATAGCATTTTAATTACTGTGATGAATCACAATAACAAAAAAAATCGCTTCAAGATAAAAGTTACGCACTTGAGCGATACCGATTTCAAAAAAATAAGAGGTTCACTTAAGCTAAACTTACTGTAGAATTGAAAGATTCTTCCTACTATCTTATTATATAGAAATATGAATTCAAAATTAGCTGATGTCGATAATGTATTTTTGGAGGCGCAACCTGAAATACAACTTCTTTAATGAAGAAAATCATTGTGGCTTTAACATCATAAAGTAATACAGAATTTATAAATACAGAATCACTCTAAATCTCGGTCACTGAATATCTTTTTCCATTTCCCAATTGTATTTCTGCTTATCTTATAGTGATTGCCTACATGTACGTTGCTCAAACTGTTTTTCTTTTGAAATTTCAATATCTCCAGAATTGAAGCTTCATCATAGGACCGATGTTTTTGATTCAGACCTTCACTTGTAGAGTCGGACTTTCCGAATATGATCTTATTTAAATTAATTATATCTATGTTGGACAATGATTCTTTACTGAGTATTGATTCACATCCCTCTTTTTTATCCGGGAATTTTTTTTCCAGGATATCCTTAAAAATCAATTTGTAGTTTGGCATATTTCTATACATTTAGGTAGTGATTTTTTATAATCATCGTCGATTGTTATACTTATCTAACCATTTGAAGAGTGTTGTTTTAGGAATCCCATAATCCGTAATTACCTGAGCTTTGGTTTTCTCCCCATTTGTTATTTGTTCAATTATAAAATCAATGATTTCAACTGTATACAGATTCTTGCGAAATTCCGGCAGCTTACTTTTCCTGTTGTTAACTGACTTTATATCTTTTGAAGATTGCGCTTTGGGAGGAGAAAATAATATTAAATGATGGGAGTAAATCCTAAAAAAATCATACTCTAGTAATTTACTCCATAAAAGAATCTTTTCTGCTCGCAAGTCTTCCGAATTCAACATCTGCTCAATTTCATAGTCATCACACTTGAAAAAATTACAGATTCGGGTAAAATCCATTTCGCTTTCCTCAACTTTCTGCCTTATTAAGGCCCCAATATGAATATTCTTAAAATTCATTTATTAACTTTTGATTTGTCAGTTATTTTTTATCCTTTGATTTGCAATTGAGCTAAGAAATTTCTGTTTAGTCACAACTGATAAGACTGCTAAAGACCGCTTCACTGTAAAGCGCCGCATAAAAACATAGGGTGTAAATGTCGAAAGTTTCTTGATGCTATCCTAAAGCTTCATCATTCAATTTCGGAAATCAAAACCACAATTTCCCTCTCTACATTCTTAATATAAGTGAACATTTTACATCAATAATTGCGTATAAAAGAAAGTAATCAAGTGAATAAAAGTTTATCTATTTCGGAAATCGAGAAATGTAATTTCAGAATCAAGTAAATACAAAACATTGATTAATAATATATTATAAAACACCCTTAAACAACAGTAAATTTCTACGAACCCAATCCATTTATTAATTATTTACATTTGCAGACTCAAATCTAGAAAGACAAGGATCAAAAAAAAATCGACCAGGTGAACACATTAGCTAAAAACATTTATGCACTTCTGTTTATATTTTCTACTACCATTTATGGCCAGACAGCATCGTCAGAACTTACAAAAAGATTTACAACAATTGCAGAAAAAGAAAATATGGGCTATGCTAATGTAGAAGCACAGTACAGAGAGCTTGCCAAACTTTCCATAGAAAAAAAAGAATACAATGTAGCTTCTTTATGCTACGCAAATTTGGGGTATATGTACCAACGAAAAGGTAATTTTGAAAAAGCGACAGCACATTTTAAACAAGGAATAGAGGTTGGTAAAAAAGCCAATATGAAGTCTGGTCTAGCAAGCAATTTAGGCGCACTTGGAATGACTTATCAAGAAATGGGTTTCAATAAAGAAGCAAAGAGCTGTATTAATCAAGGCATATTGATTCTCGAAAATTCCAATGATAGCGATATATCAAAAAACATAACCTTGGGAAATCTTTATAGCGTCCTTAGTTTTTTAAATTTAAGCACTACAGATAAAAAATTCACTAAGCCTGAGAGTTTAAAAGTGCGTTTGAGCTTAGTTGAAAAGTCCCTAGAATATTATAGAAAAACTCCCCTCGCATACAACAAAAGATCTGTTGGTTATATCAATCTGGCCGCAATCCTTCAAGATATGGGCCACTACGATCCAGCGATTAAAGCATTAAATCAGGCATTTGAAAACAATGTAAAAAAAAATCCTCGTACTTATTCTAGGATTTATCTTGGACTTGCACAATCATACCAAGGTAAGAAGCAATACGACAGTGTCATACACTATGGAAATAAATTTTTAGAAATCGGGGATAAAAATGATTATGTGGGACGTTTAGCTATCTACGAATCATTGTCCGATGCTTATACAGCGATAAAGGAATCAAAACTTGCAGAAAAATACCATAGTAAATACCTATGCCTAGACAATAAGCTAAATAAAAATAAACTGAGATCTGTAACCAAAGAATATCAGAAAAGTTCAGAAGAAAAGAAAGAGCTAAAAGGATGTTTTATTAAAATAATTTCCCTGTCAGCTTTTGTTCTTTTGATATTAATTGTTGTATTGATCTACCAAAATAGAAAATACAAAAGTCAAAAAAAGAAGTTTTTAAATTTTCGCAACTATCTTAGTGAGTCAAAGACAACGGCTGACAGCATCGACAATAAACCTACTACAAAAATTACTGAATTGATTCATAATGATACAGAAGTACATATTTTAAAAGGTCTGGAAGAATTTGAAGCCAAATTACAGTTTACTAAAAAAGGAATTACTCTCGGTGGTATGGCAGCCGAACTACAGACCAATGTACGCTACCTGTCAGAGATCATCAAAAAACATAAGTCCGAAAACTTCACCACCTACATTAACACTCTTAGGATTAACTATATAACCCAAAAAATTGAATCTGATCCTTTATTCCAAAAATATAAAATCAGTTATCTTGCCGAGTTAGGAGGATTTGCAACCTCGCCGGCTTTTACGAAAATATTCAAAGAAGTCACAGGCATGACCCCTTCTTCCTACTTGAGGCTACTTGCCGAAGAAAAAAAATCAGATAAAAATGCCAATTAATAATATGGAGCCAATGTATGGTGAATTCCGACGAATATTACTCCGTATAGACTATCTATTTTTATAGTTAACTCTTCGAGCTCCCACCCCATCAACCGATAATACTTCTTATACTGTAACTTGAAGAGTTCTCCTAGGATTGCTCCTACGAATGAGTATTCTTGCTGATATTGCATTTTTATCTGTTTTCTGGTACTGCGTTGCCAATAAACGGACTTACACTTATCTCAATCATCAGATTTTCAAAGTAAAAATAAAAACCAAAAGTATTTCGCATTTTTTTGGGAACACCTACTATTTTTAGATACAATTCATCTTTAATTTTATCATACATGCACCTTACAGCATTTTCATTTTGCTGATAAAATCCGATGTGAAAATTTTCAGGATAATCCGGTATTCTTTCATCATTGTTCATTACCTGTCCCCAGATTACCAATGCAAAATTATTGTTATTTTCCATAACGGCCATTTTGCTATTTCGATTGGCAAGCAGTCGAAAATCCATATATTTTGCAAACAGTTCAACAGCTTTATCAACATCTTTTACGACCAGATTAATATGATTTAATTCCATTTTTTTTATTTTATTAAAACAAAATTACTCATCAGGAAGCACCGTTAATTGGATAAATCGGTCATTATTATTTTGGCTTAAAACAGTTGGTTTAGATCCTGAAAACCTCTTAACGGCTCTTATAAAATGGGATTGGTCCGCATAGTTGAGTTCTGGATAAAAGTCTCCTTTTTTTAGCTGCTTGAGTGAATGGCAGAATTTGATGATATCAATGTAGGACTTTAAAGTTATTCCTAACCATTTTCTAAAATATCGATTCATCTCTCTGCTCTTCCATCCGATTTCGGAGGAAACTGCTTCAACTTTAATTTCTCCCTTTGAACGAAGGATCAGATCAAATAACATGACCTTACGATTATCGATTGGCTCATTCAAAATAAGCTGTATCCTATCGCATATGTTCTTGCAGAAGCTTTCAAAATTATCCAAATCTCCTCTGCAAAATCCCATAAAATCAGCGGGTAAAATAATTTTCTGGTTAAGAGAATCGGCAAAAGAATGTTTGAAAATATATTCAGCAGCAGTGGGATAAAAACTTATTCCAAACATGACTGATTTCGGAAAAGGATGTTTTATGATTGGTTCATTACATATGCCACTCATAAAAATTTCAAAATTTGCCTCCTGATCCAAAAAAAGGAAAAGATCAATTTTTCCGTCTGGAAGCACTATTGCTTCTGCACTATCCCCGGAATGATTTCGCAGCATCCATATACTTTCTATAAGATGATTCAGCTCTTGGGGTGGCGGCACCGAAATGTATTCCAGATCAGTTTTCAACTACTGTAATATTAAAGGTTCTAAAAAAATAACCCCCGACCGAATTAATTTACGCCTATACCATATTCTTTCTCAACAGCTCATATTCATTCTGTGCATCACAGACAAGCATCAAGCTGAAACCAGGTACATAAGGCAATGATCCTCTATGAACGACTCGGTAGCAAGATAGTGACTAATGTAAAAGAGAGCAATACTTGCTTCTTTCAAATTATAAATTTAATAAATTATGTATAGCCAGCTGCATGCTCTTCTTAAAATTATAATGACAAATCAATATAAAATCTTCCCTGGTTATTGCTGTGATAATTTTTTATTTTAAGGGCATGAAAATGCAAAGCCTAAAAAAAGAGAGAATATATTCTCTCTTTTTATAAATAGATGCTCTATTTAAAATAAATATACAGATAGTAAATAATTCAAACGGCAATGGTTACTATTTAAAGAACACCATAGCAAAATAAGCACATCCAACGTCCCTCATTATTACTGGCAGTAGCATCAAATATATAGAGTCCCTTACTTTCAATAAATTCTCTTTGCCCTAAACTATCACCACCTGAAACGTTTGTGATGTATAGAATAGCTCCATCCTGCTCCGCTCCGTATAAACTATTACCCTTTGCAGTTAGCTCTTCTAGTGTCAGTCTTGGAGGTATTAGTCCATCAATAGTTAGTACTTCTTTTTTTGCTGTAACATCAAGAGTCGCCTTGGGATTTGCAGTGTTAATGCCAATCTGTGCAGATGCTAATGAGGCAGCACCAATAAAAAACACATTCAAAAAAGTTTTCATAATTTTAGATTTATATTGAAATTAATAGTTACATATTAATTTACTGCATAAAAACAAAGATTTTAATGATAATGTAAAACAGCCCGTAGGTCAGCCCCTCTTTAAATTCCTTATGTTATTACGCCACGTTTTTCGGTGTGCAAAATTAAAAATGATCACTTTATTTATCTTGTTAAAAAAGGAATTATTATTGTATTTTTTCACCATTGATGCTCCACTAGTGAATTCAAAACAAAAAAGATCCGTATAGTCGTTTCAAAAGTCTGAAAAAATTGCTGCAACTATATCTCAGTTAGCTGTATATAGCGCAGAACGAATAAAAGCTAGAAAATGCTTGAAAAGGCCCTAGAATTTTCCAGAGCCATGCTATATAGGGTAATCATAATGAAGTATACTGCCTTGTCTTTACTATAAATATGGTAACATAAGCCGAATTAAATTCTTGGCACTACAGATCGAACTGTACTCCCAGGTTGGCCATTGTCCCCGCACCCTTGATATAATAGCGCCCCTCGTTGGTTGCGCCACGTACTTCGGCATGTATTGGATAGTAATCGGTGTTAAATAGGTTATTAACGGAGAACAAAAAAGTAAAATTATGATATTTATATTTCGTCTGGAAATCCACTAAGTTGTACCCCGAAATTGGATATTTCCCATAATTATATGCATCTACCGGAAACACGTCTCTTCCACCTAAATGGAGGAACTGCACATAAACATTCCACTGCTTGGTCAGCTTAAAGTCAACATTCAGGTTAATTTTGAAGGGAGAGATTATCGAATTGTCCAGTTTATCTTTAAAAGTCCCCTCATTCTTTAAATCCTGACGTCCATCCATGTATCCCAGTACCGTACCAATAGACAACCATTGAAGCGGTTTTACATTTGCCACAAATTCAACACCATAAATGCGCTGAGGAACCTGGAGCAGCTCATATTTACCAGGTACAGAAGTCTCCGCAAAATTAGTTCCTTTCTTAGACGTACTATAATAACCTGTAAGCTGGTAGTCCCAAACAGATAGCTTACCGTTGATACCCGCCTCAAAATTGTTGACAACAACTGGTTTGGGATCAATCTGGCTTAAAGGAACGCCGTTTCGCAATATAAGTCCCACATCGCCGATAGAATAGCCCTGTGAAAAGGAAGCGAACGGCTGAAAGTAGCTGTATTTATTATATCTGGTGGCAAGGTTAAAAACAAGAGCATCAGAATTATTGCTTTCACCAAACGTCAGTTTACCGTTTTTTGTTAGATCCCCAACCTTAAATCGGATATTTTCATAACGGATCCCACCCTTTAAGATCCAATTGGCTCCAATGTTTACCTTACTCTGCAGATACAGGGCAAAATTATTCATATTCATGTCCGGTGTTACCAATTCGTCCTTGAGGGTTTTCTGTACGGTGTGATCCTTTAAGAGATCAAGCCCGTAGATCAGTGACATTTTTGAAGAGCTGCTTAGTTCAAGTGGCGTATTGAAATTCAGTCTTGCTCCTTTGTGATCAGAGTAGTTCTGATTATAGGTTTCAAAAACCGTATTCATATCTTCATAATACATGCTTAAGTTCGCTGCCGTATTTCCATACTGCCCATCATATTTTAGATGCAAGGCCTTGTTATAAGGAGTACCCCCATTTGCAACCATATCAGATGGAATTCCAATCGCTGGGGACTGACCAAATATACCCGTTGTGCCTGCGTATTTGCTATCCTGCAAACTGCGGTAATAGTTCCCCATTACTTCTATATGATGATCCGGAGAAAGCTGACACCCAATTTTAGCCAATACATTATAAGACTTTGTTTCACCCAGACCATAAAAGGGACTTGCTACTACCCCATCTGAACTCCTAACCACCCCCGCGTGTCCTATCTTCCCTTGAACAACATAATCCCATTTTCCAACCTGGCCCGAAAAAAGTTGCGCAATATTATATCCATAAGTTTCACTTGGCTTTACAAGGCTCATTGAATTATTGAGATAAGTTGATGAGCTGAAATTTTTATTTTTTTTTGGCTTTTTTGTTATATAATTTATCACACCGCCGGCAGCTCCATTACCATACATTGCTGTGGCTCCATTGATAACCTCAATGTGATCTATGGCACTGGCATCAATTGTACGAAGATCACGTCCTCCATTACGTAAAGGTGTAGATTGCGGGATACCATCAATCAATACCAAAAAATTTCGTCCGCGGATCTTGGCAATAAAGTTATTCTGGCTTTCTTCACTGGGGGAAATACTTGGAACTTTCTGCATCAATATAGAAGGCAGGTTATCATTGATCTGCCTTTGCTGATCGAGCGCTTTACCTCCAATATAAGTAATCGATGAAGGCACTTCATCAATATGTTCTGCCAATCTACTTGCCGTAACAACCACTTCATCCAAATGATGTCCTTTTTGCTGCATAAGAAATGGCTCGGAAAATTTAAAAGCTCCTTCGCTCAGCTCAATCTCCCTGGTGATACTTTCAAATCCTACTGAACTTAGTATTAGGTTATATTTTCCATATGCTATACCTTCGAATTTGAAATACCCCTCTTCATCAGACCTGGTTTCTCCTGCGCCGGTTAGCTGTATACTTACGTTTGGCAAAGGTACTCCTTCTTCATTGAGAATCCGGCCAGTGATAGTACCACTTTGCTGAACCTGAGAAGAATATATAGATAAATGATTTGGTTGAATAAAAGCTACCGCAGCGAAAACTCTGGAGGATAACGAATAAGAACAATATAATAATACGGCTGCTATCTTAGCCATACTGCATTGATTGATTTTCATTGCTTGTTTTTGAATAGAATTTTTCTTTGAATTTTTTTATAAAAAAGTGTCAGCAAAGATATATTATTTTTATTAATTCTAAATAAATAAACAAGACAAAATATGCGGAAATTATCCACCCAGGTGCAGTTGTTCTGCCAGTTCATAATGATTGCTTTGCTATGGCAATCTCATTGGAAAGTACAATGGGATCCTAATGGCCCTACTGTATACCTTTATAAGATAAACACCGATGGCAAATTAATTTTAATCATTTATCATTATTTTAGAAGTTCAGAATAACTTTTTCCAGAACCCTTTCATAAAGTCTTTTGTTATCAGTCAAAATTTCTCCTTCTCCAACTACTCCATCCGAAAGGATCGTACCGCCTGCAGCTGTGATCGCCAAGTCTACCATATACTTCTTTTCATCACCGTTTACCGTTTTAACAGTATTTCCCAAAAACGAAACTTTTATCACCTTTGCTTTTATGACTCCGTATTCTTCATGAGGAAAATTATTGAGTCTTATCAGTACATCCTGACTTTGTTTAATTTTACCCAATCCGAAATCTGAGATAAGCATCTGGCCATTGACTTTATTGGATGCGGGAACAATCGCAAAGATGGGATCCTGATGATTTATATATTGATTATTTTTCAGGAAGCTTAAAAATTGCACCTTTCCACCAACGGGAGCAATAATCAAAAAAGCTCTTTTCCAAGCCCTGATTTTATTAATAAGGTCATTATAGCTATTATACAAGTCGGAGATAAGTTTTTCCTCTTTTTCCGTTTTCAGGATCCGTGCTTCTGTGCTTTTATTTTTTGTACTCAGAATTTCCTGATCCAGTTTATGAATCTCCTGTTTAGTGGTATTATTATATTGTAGCGCGCTGAGATAGTTTTGCTCTGTATCTTCGAATTGCTGCTGGCTAATGATCTGGGCATCCCTAAGCAGAGAATCTCTTGTAAGCTTATTGTACCCCAATTTGTCATTCCTATTGATCAGTTTAACCCTGTCTTTCTGTAAGTGCAGCTGCTTCTCCTGTTTACTTGCAAGATTGTCTAACAGTTTTTGCTGTTTGTCATAAAGATCGTTCTTGGAAAAAAGGACATATTGCTGTAAGGCATTAAGGAAAGTAAAATAGTTGTTATTGATCTCTCCAACATGAACAATTTTAGGAAGGGAATGGTAAAATGAAGCAAAATCTGTATCCGCATTAAAATTTAGCATTGTTTTTTCCAGAGCTAACATTTCCTGAAAAGATGCTTCATTTTCAATATAAGCTACAATATCTCCTTTATTAACAGCATCGTGATCTTTTTTCAAAATAACGACCGGTCCCTGATGATTGGCTACAAGAGATATGGATGGATTATCTGCAACGATCGTGACAGATCCTTTATAAGAATCTGGATATTTTATCGCAAATAAGGCGATGATAAGTACTAATAAAAGTAAACTGATCAGAACAAAAATCCGTATACTGATATTACTCGGTATTCGTGATACTAGAAAAGTAATTTCTTCCGAATTAGGCTGTGGTGGTCTCTGTATGTAATTTCTCGGCTCCATTTAAAACATTTATTTGACTTTCAAAAAGCTTATAATAATGTCCCTTTTGATTCATAAGTGTCATGTGATTTCCTCTTTCTATAATCCTACCGTCTTTCATTACGATAATCTGATCTGCGTTCATAATGGTACTTAAACGATGCGCAACAATTACAACCGTTTTATTAACGAATACCCCGGAAAGGGAATGAACAATATTTTTTTCATTGATCGAGTCAAGTGCATTGGTCGCCTCGTCCAGAAAGATATATTTCGGATTTCGGTATAAAGCTCTTGCTATAAGGATTCTCTGCTTTTGTCCGCCACTTATTCCCCTTCCGTTTTCACCGATTTTGGTTTTGTATCCCAAAGGCATGTTCTCAATCTCTTGCGTCATGTTGGCAATAGCAACGACATCTTTTAGCAGTTTATAATCAATATTATTTGTGTTTAGGATAATATTATTTAATACAGTATCATTAAATATCTTACCGTTCTGGAAAACACTTCCACACTGATCTCTCCAGTTAGAAATACTTATATTCTTATAATTCATCTCTCCCACTGTGATATCACCGGCAGAAGGCTCATACAATCGCAGTAAAAGCTTTAGTATTGTAGATTTGCCACTACCGCTATCCCCCACAAAAGCAGTAGTCTTTCCTTCGGGGACAACGAAGTTTAGATTCTGTAATACGTACGGCTGGCGGGAAGAGTACTGAAAGTATACGTTTGAAAACTTTAAGGTTCCCGAGGAAGGCAGTGTAAAGCTGTTATTTTCATAATTATCTTCTTCGGGCAAACTTTTGATCTCGCGAATTCGGCTGAAGCTTAGCTTCGCCATCTGAAAACCCAGAAAAAACTGAACCAGTTGCTGAATGGGACCATTCAACATTCCCAGTATCATTTGAATGGATAAAAGCTCTCCAAGGGTCATTTTAGCATTAATAACAAGCACTGCACAATAAAAGGTAATTGATACATTTTTAAGATTATCGATAACCTGTGCTCCCACGTTCTGCCTGTTCGTAATGGATTGCATCTGCAGGTTCTGTTTAAAGATTTTGGCCTGTATTTCGTCCCATTTCAGTTTTCTGGAAACTTCATAGTTATTGATCTTAATTTCCTGAATATTATTAATCGTTTCAATCCAGAATCCCTGGTCCTTACCCATTAAAGCAAAATAATTCATATCAACCTGTTTCCGGGCTTTAAAAAAAAGAAATATATAGGTAAGATAAATTGCAGTACCTGCTATGAAAATGAGGAAAACGGGAATGCTGTAAATCACAAGAACAAAAATGAAAGCAGAAAATGATAATAGGGAAAAAATAATATTCAAAGAATTTCCCATAATAAAACTTCTTATTCTTTCATGGTCATGGGCTCGCTGTAGGATGTCTCCCGGATGTTTGTTCTCAAAAAAACTGAAAGGTAGCTTTAAAAGCTTCGATAGATAATCTGATATAATATTAACACTTACTCTGTTTGAAACCTGCAGGATGATCCAGTCCCGTATAATCGTTGAAAAAAAAGAACAGATAATAAGCGCCAGATTAGCGATCAGGATCATCTTAATAAACTGTAAATCCCTTTTGTTCACCCCAATATCAATTACAGACCTTGAGATAAACGGCAGAAATAAATTCAATCCCGTAATTATAGTCATTACTACAAGTAATAAAAACAGTATTTTCTTGTAGTTTGAAAAATACCTGAGGAAATCGAACAGCGTATTCTTCTGCTCAATGACTTCTTCAATATGGACAGTTTTAAAGTTATGGGCAGGTTCAATCAAAAGGGCAATTCCCTTTTCATTGTCTTTTTTCCATTTCCTTTGAAATTCATCCAGCCTGTACATAACCTTCCCCCTTGCCGGATCCGATATATAAATCTTATCACCCTTAATTCGATAGATAACAACAAAATGACTTTCACCCCAGTGAAGAATCACGGGTAGATGAACCTGTGATTTTAATTCCTGAAAAGTACAACGTACTGCATGGGACTTGATTCCGATTTTTTCGCAGGCATATATCAGGTCAGCCAGAGAGACTCCCTCCTTTGTTATGCTGCATAAATCCCTCAGAAATTGTAACGAATAATATCTTCCGTAATGTTTGGCTATTATCCTCAGACATGTTGGACCACAATCCATTTTATCATACTGCCTTTCGTGCGGAAAGCTTTTGATCATTAGTTTTTTTTGCAAAATAATAACCTCTAAGAATATAAAAAAAACCATAACCCAACAATTAATAGAATGTTCACAATCCATTCACACCCGTGCAATTTTTATGTTCTAGTTTTGACATCAGTTAAATGAAACGATTGATGAGAACGAAGAAATACATTATAATTGTGGCAGCTGGTGAGGGTAACAGAATGGGCGCTGAAATCGCAAAACAGTTCCTTCCCCTTGATGGTAAGCCAATTCTAATCCATACCATCGATGCTTTCTTAAACCACCCCACTCTTATCTTTGACATAATCCTGGTTCTTAATAACTCTCATTTGGAAATGTGGGACAATTTATGCCAGCAATACTATTATCTCAAGCCCATTAAGATTGTCATCGGAGGTAGGGAAAGGTTTCACTCCGTGAAGAATGCAATTGACACCATTACCGATCATGAATGCTATATCGGAATTCATGATGGTGTCAGACCATTCGTAAGCGAAACGGTAATTGAGCGCGCTTTCTCAGAAGTAATTGAACATGATGCTGTTGTTCCCATTGTGCCCATGATTCCTACTATAAGAATGACAGATGGTGAAAATAACCGGAGCATGAACCGCAGCGATTTTAAAGTTGTTCAAACACCACAGGTCTTCAGGTCTGAAATTATAAAAAGAGCTTATCAGACCCCTTATCAATCATTTTTTTTTGATGATGCTACAGTAGTTGAACATCACGGATATACTATAAAACTTATTGAAGGCAATGAGGAAAATATAAAAATAACACTTCCCATCGATTACCTTACTGCAAAAGCCTTACAAAAAACAAAACTAATACATGATATTTCAAATTAAAGAAGGAGCCATATACTCCACTGCCGGCAATGAGACAGTTGAAATCAGTTCCAATATAACGGTATTATCCAATGATCAAAATTTCCACAAAGATAAATATGGATTTGAGATGTCTCCAACAGACATTCAGAATTACGCAGCCCACATTTTTATTTGGGAGTATATTTTAAAGAATGACATAACAATACCCTGCATTATTATTGAAAATGATGTTAAACTTAAGCATAAATATGAAGAACTGCGTAAAGACATCGATTCACTTCCAAATGAATGGGATTTAATCATTCCATATAATAAATTGCAAGAGAATACCATCTCCAGAAACGAGATATTCCCCAGCAGACTGGGCTATTATTGGGGCAGTTATATCTACGTTATCAATGGAGAAAAAATCACATCAATGGACTGCTTAAAAAGTATTAAACAGCCAATCGATGAAGAAATACTGGAGTGTTCTTTTAACAACTCTTTAAAAACACTTGTGATTGACACCGGCTGGTTTGACTATGATGAGGAAAACTGCCCTATCTACAAAAGCAGAGGAGCGTTTTTTATTGAGAAAATAAAAAAGATTAATCTATGGGAAGAAAGACATAAGGAACAGGCAGTAGAAATACTCAAATACCTGGGTGAAAAAGCAAAGGAACTCAATTTGAGTCTTTTTGCTCATGCAGGAACGCTTCTGGGGATCATAAGACATGATGATATTATGCCATGGGATGATGATATAGACTTATGCATGGATGAGAATGAAATTCAGCTTCTACTGCGTACAGTGGAAAATGACAATATCATCAAATATACAAAGCGTATCTGGCATAAAACAGGATCTGAGTATTACAAATTTTTCTATAAAGATGGTGAATACAAGGAAGGTTATGATTACACATTTCCATTTGTGGACATTTGGCTGCTTTTTCACAAAGAAGAAAGTTCATATATGACTTCAGACGGGTATGAGGTACCAATGACCGATTACTTTCCGGGAAAAGCTTATGAACTTTATAAGGCCCCTATCCTTGTTCCCCATAATCATGAATCAATTCTACAAAAGATGTATAAAAACTGGGACAAATACATTAAAGTTTTCTCATGGTCTCACCGCAAAAAAGAAAACTGCATTGATAGTATTATTGCCCCTATCCAGACTGACGGCAAGGGCCGGCTTATGAACCAAAACTAATAACCTTTTTTAAAATTTAAATACATGAGAAACTCGAAAGTACTCGAGCTCAACAGTACATTGGAACTGTTGACAGAAAATGAATTGTACGCATTCAAGGGAGGTCTTGAAGGCGGACAGAGCGAGCATGAAATTCCAGAAGTCATTATTACTGTCCCTGGAGGAGATGATGGCGGAGGAAATGATCCTGGTGGGAACGATGATGGCAATCCTCCAACATGGGATGACGATGATCCTCCTTATGGGGGTGATGGCGATGACCCGTTTCCTCCCGATGGAGGTGGTGATCCAGATGGTAGTAATCCAAGTGAGGCAGATGGAATTCTAGAAACTCCTACAGCCAGAGAAGTCCTGTGGCTACTTTTAAATACATCAGGAGCAGATCGTGATAAGATGCGCCATAACGCAGCCTTGGCAGCTCAATATGGAAAAGGACAGGTTGACAATGTCTATGATGCATTAAGACATGCGATGTGGTCAGCAATGGATGCCGCAGATATCGGGTTAGATAAGGCTAAAGAATTTCACACCCTTCATGAAACCGTAAATCCAGGAAACGATAATACAATGGATCTGCATAATAATGATTGGGGGTTCAATTGGTTTTCACAGCACGGAAATCCTGATAACAACATGCAGCAGTTTATCAATGACTTTAATGCAGCAGTAGCAAGCGGACAAATACAAACCCATCCATAAAATGAGAATAAAAAGGCTAAATTTTTTGATTCTAATACTATTAGCATCTCTTACATTTTCCTGCCATGCACAGACCAACACGGAATGCTTAACAAGGCTTGAACAAAAACTTTCTCCTAAAATTAATACCAATAATAAAGTAGGTGAAATAATAAACGTTCGAGATGAAGTAAACTGTTTCGACTGGGATACATTAGTCGTACAAATGGCAATAAACCCTAAAGAAATGACTGAGCAAGCACTTAGCATTAAAATTCCACAAAACTACGACTACAGTTGGGAAAGTGATAATACAGCGATGCTGTTATTTTTAAAAGGCAACACTGTTGTCCACTATATTCTTCAGAAGCCTTCCGTTGATAAGCAGACATTTGACGCTGCCCAATCAATCAAGGCATATGATTTTCTGAAGCTGGTTAACAACTCTGGAGATAATGCATACGCAAAAATTCCAAAGGAGAAAGCTGTTTTTGAAACCTATCAAATTTATTATCATGATGCAAAAGGTCAAAAGACAAGCAATCCAAAATTTGGTCTTGGAATAAGGGTGAAGAGTTAGAACCACAACAATTTACTCACATTCTTTTTGTTTTATTAGGCTGTCTTTGGACAGCCTTTTTTAATGATTCATTCCGTCTTGTAACATTAATCCATCTAGTGTTGATCTTTAATTAATTCTGGTGAAGCAGAAGCCTTTCTTTAACAGCTAAAATTGCAGGAGATTCTCGTAGATTCGTTTTCCGTCAGACATAAAAGACTTCGTGACCTCCAAACGTTTACAAATTGTAATGAGAGTGTATTGTACTAAGTAAACAAAAAATATCGTTACAACACATCTGCCTAATTCAAATTTGGAATTAACAATTTCCAGTAAATTATACTATAATATGGGAGCAATGGAAAGCAGCTTGATTGGTGTAATTCCTGACATTAATGATGCAACTCTGAATATTATATATGAGTTAATTAAAAATTCAGAAAAACAAAATTAATTACAACAGTATACCAATTAAAATAAAACGAATTCATTTCTTTACGGTTTAATTAAATATGCCAAAATTACCCAGAGTAAGAATAAATAGGTATAAAACCGCATGAGTCTTAGTAATTGTTAATAAGGCTGAAAATATTATTAATCAGCACAGGGATTAATCTGTTGTACCTGCATATAACTATTCTTCAACGTATCGGTTTGATTACTCCCTTCTACCTTACGAAAGCATATAGATACCTGAATATTCTTATTTGGTGTTATAAATACCAGCAAATATGACTGAATCCCGGTAAAGTCATTGAAATTATTTTGAAATACAGTTGCTCTTGGAAAATTTTGGGTAGAGGCTGATATATTATCTGTCTCATTATACCATTGGTAAGAAAACGCTGCATTTTAATTTGTGATATTATAACTATTAAAAAAGGAGACTTCCAATCGATAAGTATTTCCAGCTGTAAGAGAAAAGTTTCCCGCACTAAAAATATTCTGAAGGTCTATTTTTCAATTCAATTTCTACTTCTTCAAATGGGAAACCATCTGTATATTGATAAATTAGTGGATCATCATCACCTAGTTTAATAACCATTGCTCGTTCACTAGATAAACTTTCATAGAATAAATGTAGGAATGATAAAGCTTCATCTGGGGTATCAAAATAAACTGAACAAAAATCACTCATTTGTATATCCTCTGTGTATGTAGAGATTAAAATCTTAATTTTTTTCATATTATCGGTTTTTGAGATTATTTAATCGGTTTTCGCAAATATTTTCACGAACAGTATAGGCTATTGAATCTGGCAAAAAGAAGCCATAAAAGGCCGATATTAAATCAATGTTATTTATAACTACAAGATTATCCTAATAATATCCGGAAGATTTATTAAAACTGTTTCTGATCAGCTGATGCACATCGGAAAGCTTATAATATAATTTACCGCTTATCGTATAATACGGCAATTTTTTGTCTGACCGATAGCGCTGTAATGACCGTGAACTGATTTTAAGCATCTGAAGTACGTCCTGGTTATCCAGTAATTGCTCACCATCAATAGAAGACAGTTCATTTTGTTTTGTGTTTATTTTTTCATGAAGGATATCAAAACGAGTCATAATTCTCTCCATCCAAGCCATAAATTCTATTCTATCAATATTCATGATATTTGTTTTTATGATTAGAACAAAGTTTAGGCTTTACATAGAAATTCCTTCGGTAGGCATTCGTAACTACCGAAAGATTTTATGCTAAAAAATAATAGAAGTTAAATTCAGCGGTCTGAATCCAAAAATGCCTGATTCAGATTATCATTTAAAAGCTGAAGAAATTTGGTCCGGTTTATTTTACGGTTCTTAATTTCATGGAGGGTTTTGTAAAAATTTCCCAAACTGACATTCAGCGATCTTTCAGTAAAGCGTACTACCTCACTAAATTCAATATTTCCACCATTAAAGCAACGTGTTTGATGAAGGGCATATAAAAGTTCAACCAATCCGGACTTTGAAGAAGACCAATCCAATGGAGACTGATCATTTATCTTTTCAAAAACATATCCTTCGGCTTCGTTTATTGATTTCAAAAGATATTTTTCCAGACGGTCGTTAGCCAGAATCTGGGCAACTAAATGGTCATGAGAAGTGGCGAACTTTTCATCATAGTTATACAATCCCGATTCAAGCTTTGTTTTAAGGTCAAATTGGCTGCGGACAAAATATTTGTAATCCAGAAATGCCGCTTTTCTCCTGTAATACTCATAAAAATCAATATGCTCATGATAAAAATCTTTTATCACCTCCAGTTCACAGTGATAGTACTCTTTAATACTTGATTGTCCTGCATTCGGTTTTGCCGCCTCAATGGATAACAGTCTTGAATAATAAATAAATCGGGAAATAAAAAGAGGCTTGAGTTCTTTAAAGAAATAGATTTCATCTCCTGCTGCTGAAAACTCGAGGACAACTACCATTGATTTTATATCTCTAATCGCAATATCAATTTCCATTAGAGATTTTTCGCAGCATCCTATCCTGTCTTCACTATTTTCAAACTTAATCCTTTCCAATTTTTTATCCAGCAGGGCTAGTAATTTCTCACACTTTTTAAAAAACAACTGGGTTTCCATATTTTTTTACATAAAAAGTACAAAAAATAAATCAGCCACCTCCTAACCCTTATATTATCAACTTATTATTCAACCCCGTGTTCGATTTTCCGGGCAAATTCAACGGGGCTCATCGCAGTCATTTCCATAAACAATTTTGAAAAATTTGATCTATTGGAGAAGCCACATTCTCTGGAAATATCATCAATAGCATATTTTCGCCAAAGAGGATCATTGGTCAGCATTTCTTTAGCATACATAATCCTCAACCGGTTAATGTAGGTATTAAAATTGCAGCCTTTATGCTCATTAATAATCGCAGAGAGATATGCAGTATTGGTTTTTAGTTTCTTAGCCAATTGACTTTGTGTCAATCCTTTTTCAAGATAAAAGTTCTTTTCTTCCATAAGCTGCAGTTTATTTAAAATATCCGCAACCAGGTGTTCCGGCAATTTGAAAGATTTAACGGAATTGGTTTCCTGAGGTTCTTCATCAGAAGTTTCTATCACTGCCTCAGTCCTCACCAACTCTTCTTTTTTCCTTCTCAAGATTTTTTGATAACCAACTCCAGAAATCACTAAAAGCCCAATCAGACAGAGTGCTGCAATGGCATATCCGTAACGCGAGGTATTTTCTAATTTTTTCTTCGACTCAATCAATGCTTTTGTATCATATTCTTTATGAATCTTAGTGGACAAATACTTAAAATCTGCTGATAATATTTTATCAAATTTCAATAGCTGATTCGTATAATAAAGTTCTTTTTTAGGGTCTGTATTATTTCTGTAATAATCAATAAGCAGTTCATACGTTTCTCTGGTCGCAGGCAATACAAAACTGTTTTGCTGAAAGATCGAATCTACTTTTTTAAGATAACCGATACCCTGCTGATCCCGGTTATTCCTGAGTAGAATTTTACCTTTCAAATAATAGATAACCGAAGCATTCGTAAAATCATTCACTTTTTCAATACCTGCCAGTGCCGTATTAAAATCTGCTAAGGCTTCCTGATCATTTTTTTTCAGGTATTCCAGTATGGCTTTCAGTTTATAGAAGTAGCTTCGTTCAAGGTCAAAATCCTTATCATTAGCAGACTGTCGAAGACCTTCCGATACCAATGGTTCAGCATCCTTATACCTGGACAGGAGTATCAGACATATACTCATCTGATTAAGACTGTTCAGGTATCCCCGCTTCCGGTTATGCCGAAGATTGGGCTGCGCTTCCGGAGCATCCTGCTTATTATAGTATTGGCGGCATTTTGAAAAGATTTTATAGGCTTCTTCATAATATCCCAGGTAACTTTTAACGACTCCTATATGATACAGATTCTTATGGTACAGGTACGAGTCTTTAGAGTTTTCCAGATAAGCCCATGCTCTCAGATATTCATCCAAAGCTTTTTGGTATTTCCGCAAGGTAAAATAATAGATACTTCCTTTAGTTAAGTACGCATTACCGATTACATCAGAATCCTTTGTTAAGAAAGCAGCCCCTATTACACTGTCTGCATACATAAGTTTTTTTTCTTTGCTGAAATAGACTGCATCCCGGTAAGCCTGTGAAAGTTCTTTATAATTCTTGACTTTTTTCGCCTCCCTGATGTAAACATCAACAAATTCCATGGCATGGCTGTCATTTTCATCAAAATTATCATACCGCGCTCTATAGTCTGAAAATTTCTGACCATTCATTAAAACACCAATGCACATGAAAAGAAATATTGCTTTTTTCAAACCGGAAAAAGTTTTATTAATAAATTTTTAAGATCTGATGAATATTATTCAAAAGTACGCAAAATGAAACTGGAATGAAACTATTTCAACACACCGGGAATTTACCAATAGTAAAAACACAAAACAAGCAACTGATTATCAAATTATTAAACTCAAAACACAGGTTGAATTAATTTACAAAACAGCCATAAATTATTTATAAATCATCCCCAAATATCTTTTTTTTCAGCAAATACTTGTTCTACATTCGTTCTCAGAATTCTAGAAAAAACCGGCCGGGATTATTAATTTTTAAATCCCAAATCATGAAGAACGCAATTTATATTTCTATGGGAATTATATTCTCATTACTGGTATTTTCCTGTCATCCAAACGATATTGCTTCTACTGAAGACATGGAAGAAGTAAGTGAAAACATTCAAAACTACAGTACTTTTTCAGCCAAGGCAGACAGTACTACTTATAAAGATACTGATCCGCCTAAAGACCGTGATCATTGGAGACCTCTAAGAATCTATAATGAGAGGAAATGAGTACCAAAGTGAAATTACCTGTCACCGCAGCATCCGGACAATTATGTCCAGTCAGCGGAGTATGGAAAAACAAAGGAACTTTTACAACAACAATAACTATTTCGGAGAAAACAACAATGCCGGAATACTGCGGAGTAAAGGTTGTATGGATCTTATTATATCAATGCTGAACTAATTACCATGAGAAAATTAATTCCCTTAATACCGACAGCGGTTACCTATTTTTTTGTATTATTATTTACCTACGCTTTGGTTAATAAGATCCTGGATTTTGAAAATTTCCAGATCCAGATTGCCCAGTCTCCGCTTCTCACCGCATACACCGGATCCATATCCTACCTGGTTATTATCGTTGAATTATTGATTGTCATGCTGCTGCTAACCAAAAGTACACGGCCACTAGGTTTGTTTTTCTCCTTAGGAATGATGATGAGTTTTACTGTTTACATTTATCTGATCTTACACTATAGTGAATCAATCCCTTGTTCCTGCGGAGGCATTCTGGAAAAGATGGACTGGAAAGAACATCTCCTATTTAATATAGCCTGTGTAGTTTTGGCTGTCATTGCCATCATCTCTATCTATTTTAAAAGAAGATACAGAGGTAAGATTTACTTAAAAATAGCTGTCATGATTTTTGTAAGTTCACTGCTTGTTATCCTGTTATATATAAGTTCTGAAAATACGGTTAAAAAAGAAAATAATTTTACCCGCCGTTTACTGACTCATCCTATTATCCAGGATAAGGTCCTGGAGCTGGAGAATGAGCACTATTATTTTGCAGGAAACAGCCAGGGAAAAGTATTTCTAGGGAACACTTCTTTTCCACTACTACTCACCACTATTGAAAGAGCCTTTAAAACACCGGAATCAAAGAGAATATACCCTGATCGTACTGATTTTAATTACACCAATTTACAGTTCAAAGTATCAGGACCTGATTATTATCTCTATGATGGCAGTGTTCCTATCATTTACAAAGGAAAAATAAAAGACTCTTCAGCACATACCATCAGCTATAATGACGTATACTTTAATCAGCTGGCCGTCATAGATTCTTCTCATTTTGCGTTAAGAATCAGGAGCAGTGAAACAGGAGAATATGAGTTGGGACTACTGGCTCTCAATAAACAGCCAAAATTGAGTTTATCTGAGGAACTACTGCAAAAACAGATTGACGGAATATTCGATGCAGACGGCCAGCTGGCCGCTGATCAAAAAAGCGGAAATATTACCTATATGTATTCTTACAGAAACCAATTTCTGATCATGAATAATAGTCTAAAGTTAAAAGACAAGATGAAAACCATTGATACCATTTCAAAAGCACAGGTTGAGCCTGTTAAACTTTCAGACGGCACAATGAAGTTAAAGTCCCGCCCCTTAAAGGTTAACTCAGCAATTACTACAAACGGTCCCTTTCTGTTTAACCAATCCCACTTAATGGGAAAACATGAACCCAAAGAACGCTGGAAAAATGCAACAGTAATCGACATTTACCGTACAGACCGGCAGGAATATGCAGGGAGCTTTTATATAGACCATATCGATCACAAACCTGTATCCCAGATTATGGTAACCGATCAATACCTCTATGCTCTTACCGGAAAGAAATTAGTCCGTTATCGATACAGAACAAGCAATGTAAAATATTTTACAACAGGGGAAGCTGAAAACCTGAACAAAGAGTAAGCAGTCATTTACTAAAAACTTCAATTATTATGAAAAAGTTTCTAGTTCCTGCCGCCCTGGTAATTATGGGCACAGGAGGTGCATTAGCATCAAACATCGAAAGTTCATCCAAAGTAGTTACTATTGGATACAGAGTCGGAAATTTTGGAGAGCCTACCTGTGTAGCGGTTAAAAACTGTGAAACAGTAAACACTGGGATACTCTGCACTTACACAGATGCTACAGGTCCTCACAACTTGAAAAGAATGAGCGGCTCGCAGTGTTTTGGAGATTTGTTTGAAATCTTACCGTAATTTGAAATCTATTAACAAAGAGAAGAGGCTGTCCGAAAAGGACAGTCTTTTTTTATAAACTCTATAAGATAATTATCAAGCACGTGAGAGAAAATACCAGAAAAATTACTCTATCGGAACAGAGAATAAACTACAATTGGATTTCTTATATATTTTTTCTAATGGAATATAGAAACAAAATATGTTGGAAAAGTTTAATGAGAGCAATTTTCAACATCATTTCCAACAACTACTTTATTTAAACGTCCAACTACTACTCTATTAAAATGCACAAAGCATATACTACACAAAGGTGTAATTGATTTCATGTGATGTAAAATATAAATTTGAATTATTATCTCGGATGAAAATTTCATCTTTGAATTAATTTTCACAAAACACAAATTTGACAAAATATCTGTTTTTAAAATTCGTAACTTTAAATATTATAGCAACTTAAAAACTAATATATTATGAATAATGAAAACTTTGATTTAGTTCAAAAGTTATTTGAGCTTCCATGGTATAACTTAATTCTTATTTCTCTTATAATCATTCCTGTTTTTATCGGGACTTGGGCTTCGCTTATAAACAGCTTCAGTCTTAATTTAAATGATAAGCAAAAAAGAACGTTATCAACAACATTTATAATGCTCTACATAATAGGTGTTGTAGTTGGTAAAATAGGACATGACAGGGAACAAGATAGAAATTCCAAACAGATGGTTGAGACTTTAAAAGCAGACCTAAAAAGTAATAAAGGGATTTTAGGATTTAGAAGAATTAGAGAAAGACATCCTTCATATGATGAAAACTCATTATATAAAATTGCAGATCAATACCCAGGTATTTTTGGTATTGCTCCCATCGCTGACCCTCATAACAACCAGCTAAAAGACAAGGACGACCCTATTGGCCTTGTCTTAAGATAATTGTATATCAATTTAAAAATTTTACTGTAAAACTAAAAGCTAATGATATGAAAATTGAAGTTAAACTACCAATTGACAGAACAAAGACTGGAACATTAACATTAAAAAATGAAAATGGAGAAGTGCTTGCGGGTCCATTTTCAGTACAAGGTAAGGGAACTGGCGGAAATGATACCATGCGCGAAAATGCAGATACTCCTACAGGTGAATATATTTTACCAGAACGCCCATTTCTCCCACCAAAAAATGATGCTGATGGAATTAAGAAGTTTGGAGTAAATTCAAGAATAATAATCTCACCTGTTTCTGGAGATGCCATGACTGCAAGTACAACAAGACATATGGATATGTTGAGAATTCATGGCGGGGCTCCTAGTGCAACAGGTGGACTCAGATGGACGCAAGGCTGTTTAAGGCTTAGTGACGCAGATATGGAATCTTTGTTAAATGGATTGGCTTTTGAGGCATTTGCCCAAACAATGCTAAGTGTTGATATTGGGGTTCCAACAGATTTTTCAATGCCTTCTGTTAATGTATCTGTTTCAGAAGAAGATATAGATCCTGTAGATAACACCCCAGATACTGCACCAACAATGATTCCTAGTGAATACAAAGACAAAGAAGGGAAAGACGGTAAGGAGGGCAAGGAAGGATCTGATAATAAAGAGGGTGAATCTGATGGTAAAGAAGGTGAATCTGATGGAAGTGAAGATTCAGAGCACAAAGAGGGTGAGTCCGACGGTAAAGAAGGTGAATCTGATGGCAAAGAAGGTGAGTCTGATGGAAGTGAAGATTCGGAAAATAAGGAAGGAGAATCTGATGGTAAAGAAGGTGAGTCTGATGGAAGCGAAGATTCAGAAGGAAAAGAAGGCATGGATTCACCATTAGCATAATCGTTACTCATGAAAATTGCAGTTATAAGAAGAAACAGTGGAGAAAATACCATTGTCTGTAAAATTCTATCTGATTTAAGAATCAGTTTTTCAGATATATCATATCCTTCCAACATTTACCTAGAGATTTTAGATTCAAAAGACTATTCACCAATTTGTTTTTTGAATGATAATCCACTATCCTCTTTTGATAAAATAATTTATTTGGGATATCCATCAACAATAAAGAAAAACTTTCCTTC
Source organism: Chryseobacterium sp. KCF3-3 (assembly GCF_045865955.1). Lineage (NCBI taxonomy): Bacteria > Pseudomonadati > Bacteroidota > Flavobacteriia > Flavobacteriales > Weeksellaceae > Chryseobacterium > Chryseobacterium sp. KCF3-3. Next base: position 3,928,609 of record NZ_AP035792.1, on the reverse strand, counting down.
AGCAGATGAGATTTTTATTCTTCAAGAGAGAACACAAGCCTTTTTAGCATGTTTTTACTGTTTGGATAAAAAAAAGATAATAAATTCCGGCTATGTTTTCAGATGGAATAAAACAGTAATGAATGAATCATTATTTAAAAGATATTTTGCAAGTTTAGAAATAAAAATATTAGAAGAAGTTATGAGTAATCATTCAGTATTTAGAGAATCTAAATTTGAGAATAATAAATATTTAATCCTAGTAAAAAGACAATCTAATATTTTTTCTACAAATAACCAATTGGAAAGAAAAATATTCCAAGCGGGACTTTCATTTTTAATTGAATTTGATCTCGATTGGTGTGTTATATTTTATTGTCAAGATACTTTGGAAATATCAAGAGTGATAGTAGACTTTTCGTACTTATCATATGAAATAACAAAACAAATATTACAAGATTTATTATGTTGTTAACTATAGGTTACATTACCGAAAAAACTTTTGGCCATTTTATCTCCAATCTAAAACAAAGCAGTGTTACATACAAAATTTTAGATTTATCTAACTTATCAAAACTAAATAGAATTTCCATAATTGAAGATTATAATAATCAGAATCTAGTCATTGAACTTGATAATGAAATTTATGATTTTTCTAAATTCCGGTCATTTTATACCCGCCTGTTTTATACTGATTTAGGGAATAATGAACTAAATATTTTGTTTAGTAAAATGATTTCATCAATATATTCTTTCCTTGAATCAACTAATAAAATGGTTGTAAATAAACCGTCATCTGGGGATTCTAATGTAAACAAATTTGTACATTCAAAAACACTTGGGGAGTATGGATTTAAAAGTATCCGATCAATGATTAGTACTGACCAATATAGAGTATCTGAGATAATCCCACCGGATAGCAGCTGGATTACTAAGGGTTGTTCAAGTATAAAAACTAAAGCTGCTCTTATTGATCATTATATTTTTAGCAGATTAATCAGATTACCCATTGCTCCTGCCCTTTTTCAACCAAGAATCATAGGTGATAATGTTAGAATTCATTTTGTGGGAAATGAATATTTTGCTGAAAGAATTATTTCCAAACGTCTTGATTATAGATTTTCAGATGACGAAGTTTCTCCAAATAAATATTTGGAAATCATACCACCAGCTATAATTATTGAAAAGTGTTTGAGATATTGCAGATCAGAAAACCTCTTTTTTGCCGGGTTTGACTTTATAGTGACAGAAAATGAAGAATGGTTTATATTGGAATGTAATACTATGCCTGGTTATGAATCATATGATAAAAGATGCCAAAATAAAATTTCAACGGCATTAATTAAAATATTAGCTGATTCTTCAGATAATAATCCATTTGAAAAAGAAAATCAAAACTTATTACCAGAACCTTTTATACCCTCTTTTAATAGACCAAAAGTTAATTTTTTATAGGTTTTCATATACATATTGATATTATTTTACTTCATTAAGATTTACGGATTATGAGTGAGTAACTTTAGTAAACAAATGAGTAAGGATGCTAATCAGCATCCTTACTCATTTGTTTCTCAATCCATGGGATGTCTCTCTTCCCTTTCAGAAAATAATCCCACCAATCCTGTATTCTTACAGTCAGGTCTTTCTCTGCTTTTGAACCTATGGTAAAAACATGGGCTTCTCCCGGATAAAACAAGGCTACAACATCTTTCTTATTCCGTTTCAGCCCGATATAAAACTCCATGGTCTGATCCCATACAATCCTTTTATCCTCCGTTCCTGCCCATAAAAGCATAGGAGCATTTACTTTATGTACATTTTCAATCGGATTATTATCCACATACAGTTTTTTATTCTCTGCAAAAGAAGCATACATATTGTACTGCCCTTCTTCAAACTGCCAGTAAAATGGTGTAGACGAGGTCTCATTATAAGAAAAATACATTCTGGTCAGATCACTGGCTCCAGCTCCTGAAATATAAGTCTTAAAACGTTTGGAATGTCCTGCTATAAAATCTGTCCGGAATCCTCCGAAAGAATGGCCGATCAATCCTACATTTGTAAGATCAACTTCAGAATAATTTTGCAAAGCATCTAATGAGCTTTCCACACAGTCTAATGCTGACTGCCCTACCCCTGAAGGTCCGTTCGCAATATCCGGCAGATATACAAAATACCCTTCCTGCAAAAGTTTTCTAATCGAAAACCCTACCGGAAAATTATTGAGTGGGGATAAATACTGATTCGGATTCCTGCTCTGCACTTCATAAATATGCACGACCATTGGATATTTTTTCCCCTCAGTGTATCCGATAGGATAATACAGAAGTCCTTTCAGAGCTGTTCCTTCTCTATTGTTAAAACTAATCACATCCCTCCTTATTGATGCTGATGTTTTATCATGCGCATTACTCTGAAATACAATATTCCCTTTTTCTTTTCCTATCTCCTTACAGACAATCCTAGGCGGAAAATGGAGGCTTTCTTCTATATATACTGCCTTTTTCAAAGATTCATCCATCTTGTACCATGTTATATTCGAAGCTGAAGAAGCCATGAGTGTTTCAAGCCTGCCTTTCTCCCATTTCAAAAAGGTTTTCTCAATCGTTCCTTTTCTGGTAACTGCCAGCAGCACCGGCACATCTACATTCAGTATACTTCTCCTAAAATTATAACCCGAATCAGGATATAAATCTGTTTCATCTTTCGTAACTACCTTTACTTCATTTTCATGATCGATATTAAGTGCGATAAACTGTCCCTTCTTTATTTCATATTTCCAAAGATCATTGCTGCTTTCAAAATAGATCGTTCTGCCATCCGGACTAAAATATGCTTTTGTCAAATCCTTCTTTTCCAATACTATTTTCCTCAACTTCTCCGTATCTGTCAGCACCCACAAGCCCTCCTTATTTTTAAATACAAAATGACTTCCACCGTCTGACACTGAAACTTCCGCCTGTAGTATACCCAAGTCTTCATAGCTACCCTTTTTACGATCATACAGAAAACCGTGAATCAGAGGAAACAGTGTTGAATAATTCTGCAATTCCTCCCTGTTAAACATCAAAAAATAGTCAGGATTATTCAGGCTTATTGCTGTTGAAAACCGGTCAGAAGGAATTCTCATCAACTCATTCCCATCCTTTTTCCATATCCAGTATCGCTTTACAAAAGAACCTTCCTGCTTGGCTTCCAGATTACCATCATTACCATACCAGATATCAACCGTACCCTTTTCTGCCGGAACATGAATCATTCCTGTAATCATGATGGCATTTCCATTTTGTATTTCGGTAAAACGCAGGTATTCTTCTTTTCTAACTTTACCTATATCAGGAAACACCAGTTCCCCTCCCTTTGTGTCAACCAATACAACTTTCTGAGATGAACTGTTTGAACCTCCTTCATCTGTTGTTTCTTCTTTAAGAATCAGGAAGCTTCCTGAAGGCATTTCTTCCATACTCCGGATCATACCAGGCGCAGCATACACGCTCTCTACTTTATTACCGGAATACTTCATCAGCTGAGTCTCCCTGCCTGATTTTTTCACGATATATAATACAGATCCTGAACTGCTCACCTTAAAATACTGCACCCGTTCTACTTTCTCCAGCAGGGCAGATTTCGCGTCATAGATATGCAGAACACTGTCACTGGTCTGCAAAAAGTACTTATCCCCTTTCTCCATCACTCCACTCTGCACTACATTTACTGATTCTTTGCCCTTCGGACCAGTCCTAAGTTCTTTCTGCATACCGGTCCTCAGATTCCACAGCATTACTTTTCCCTGCCCCAAAGCCAGCAGCTGCCCACCTTTTACAAAGGAGTACTGGTACTTTTTGGTCAGTGTGCCTACCAGGGATTTCATCCCTGATCTCCCGGTCGTCAGCACCACTGCCGTATCATAATTATTCCTGTAGACTTTTGTAGCCACCATCCATTTTCCGTCATCAGACACTTTGTTAACGGCAATATTGTAAAATTTTGAACTTTCATCTTTTACTGAATCCTGCCTGACCTGTCCATAACAGATCATCCCCATAAGAATCAATAAAAGGATTATCAATTTATTGATATTAATAGCCATTATTCTGAGGTTTTAAATTAGGATTAAGCAACAGATCTTTCTGGGGAACCGGCCATAGGCTGTGAAAGGGTTTCCAGTTCGGTTTTACCACCTGCAGATCGCCAAGTTTGTTATTTCGTTTTAAATCCAGGAACCGGTGTCCCATTTCGGTAAAGAACTCCCTCCTGTTTTCTAAAAGGATTTCACTCAGCAACACTTCTTTTGAAATCGATGCTAAAGCAGTCAGCCCCGCTCTCTGCCTCACCGGATTGATATACTGCAATGCTTCTCCAACTTTATTCTGCTGAGCCAGTGCTTCAGCCAGCAGTAAACACACTTCTTCCAGGCGGAACACGATAGAATCCTCCGTATCATTACTAGTTATATTTTTATACTTATTCACGCGATACCAGGTATTTCCTCCTACGCTTACAGGAACCATCCACTGCTGTTTTCTCAGGTCTCCCGATTCAAAAGAACTGATCAGACTTTCAGACAGCGCATAGCCCGTAGGTGCTGCTCCTGAAAAATAATACAGCATAGCTTCTTTCACAGGATCACCGGGGTTCGCAGGTTTTAACTGCCATATTATATGTTTTGAATCCTTCTGAAACACTTTTGACAGGTCATTCTGAAAACTATACAGCGGGCTTCCCACAATTGCTTTCAGCACAGTTTCTGCCTGAGTCCACTTCTGCTCCAGCGTATACACTTTGGCCAGCATCAGCTCTGCTCCCTTACGGTTGGGATATACCCTTTCGGCATCCCTGTACTGATCCGGCAGCAACTCTCCACAGTGCAACAGATCCGCTTCCAGTCTTGACAGCACCTCCGCAGATTCTACCCTTGAAAGAGACTGATTTACTGTATAATCCGTACTTACCGGGTAAGGAACCGCTCCAAAGAGCTGCTGAAGATAAAACAGCAGAATACTTCGCACCAGAAGGGCTTCCCCTTCTATCCTGTTTTTTTCATTACCCGGCAACGCTGATGCTCTAACACCTTCAATAATGGCATTGGCAGCGTAGATGTGCTGATAGGCCGTAGACCATACTGAATACACCGTAGAATTGGTATCGGTCTGCTGGTTATGATACAGCGCCAGTACCCCATTGGTATCCGTCAAGGCATAAGAATCCAGATCATCCGTATAGACACCCAGAAAAGCTCCCAATGACTCCCCTGAGAGGGGTGAATTATCCCTTAAACCTGCATACAACCCAGCCAGCGCTGCATTAGCGGTCTGAACATCCGCAAAGACCTTATCTTTTCCGATCTGATTGGAAGGCGTTTCCACCTCCAGCACCTTCTCACAGGAGAAAAGAAGAACACAAAACAGCAGGACCAGTCCCCTGTTCCTACAGAACCTCATCAATTGACAACATTGATTTATATTGATTTTAGAATTTTTCATTATTAATTTTTTAGCATATATTTTATAGTGTAATCAAAACCCCCATTGAATAGGTTTTTAAAGGAGGCAGATAGCCAATATTCCTGAACTCAGGATCAGGCCCGAAATACTTCGTAAAAGTCAGCAGGTTCTGCCCCTGAAAATAAATCTTCACACTTTTAAAAGCTCCTTTTACCGGAACCTGATACCCCAGCTCCAGATTCTTAAGACGGATGAATGATGCATCAGATACCGCTGCCGTACTGTTCATAAAAAACACATGGAGCTGATTCTTGATCCCATTGCTCCCTGAAGAATAAGGCATATAGGTACCCCCCGGATTCTCAGCAGACCAGACATCCATTACTTCCTGAGGCTGGTTATTCATCGTTCCCGGTATGGGCATAATATTGTTATAATTCCAGTTTCTCTGTTTCACAAACTGAAAAAGAAATGACAGGTTCCAGTTTTTAAATCGAAGGGTATTATTCCATCCCCCAAAATACCGTACTCCTATATTTTCCACGGCCTGCCTGTCATCCGGAGCTGAGATCTTCCCATCCCCGTTAAAATCTTTGAACCGGTACAGTCCCGTTGCAGGATCAATCCCCTCATACTGGTATACCTTTACCGATGTAATGGGCTGTCCTATAACATAAGTATTGGCATAGGTAGAACCTGCCAGCCCCGGAAAAGAAACCAGCTTGTTTTTAGGAAAACTGATATTGATCCCGGATTCCCACTGAAAATCACCTCCTGAAAACGGCTTAGCGGAAAGGTCGAGTTCCCATCCTGAGTTCTCCACTACGGCATCCAGATTGGCCAGTACACTTGGAAACCCTGTTATGGAAGGAAGCTGATATCCCACCAGCTGGCTTGAAGAACGGTTCCTGTACCACGCGGTAGTCAGGTTTATCCTGTTTTTCAGAAATCCCAGCTCCAAAGCCGCTTCCAGTTTAGTAGTCTTCTCCCAGCTGTAATTGGGATTATACAGCCTTGAAGGATTCAGCCCTGCGGTATTGTTATACAGGTATTCTGAGAGGTCATAGGTATCCAGATACCCATAATCTCCTATATTATCACTTCCGGTAGTTCCGTAGCTGCTACGAAGTTTCCCAAAGCTCAGCCATTTCATGTTTTTCAGGAAAGATTCCTGAGAGAATATCCACGCCGCTCCCACTGCCCCGAAATTCGCAAACTTATTACTGGGACCAAATCGGCTGCTTCCATCCCGTCTTCCGGTCACATTCAGGATATATCTTCCGGCGTACTGGTAATTCACCCTTCCAAAGAATGCGGCATATCGGTACTCTGTTCTGATCTGATCGGTAATGATCTTGGTTCTGGCTGCTCCTACATTCTCTATAAAAGCATTACTCTCAAATCCAATCCCGATCATAGAGCCCTGAGTGCCTATTTCCCGCTGAAAGGTCGTCCCTGCCAATACATCCAGAGCATGTTTACCTTTCTTCATCTGCCAGTTCAATTGTGGTTCCAGAATAAACGAAAACCGGTCCTGACTGCTTGCATACGACTGTGAACTCGCACTGGACTGCCCCTGATAGGAAGCAGGATTATACATAGTATTAGGTTTTAACGATCTTTCATCAAAAGACTGATAGTTAAGGCCTCCATTAAGCTTCAAAAACCAATGTTCGAGCAGTTCATACTGCACATTCATATTGGTTAAAAACTGCTTGTTCTCATAGGAATAGGAACTGTTATAGAGCCCTGCCGGATTGTTAAAGGTGTTGTTCTCCCAATTGAGGCTACCATCCGACAGATACAAAGCCGGAGCATCAGGTACCATCAGGTAAGCTTGTCTGGTGATATCCTCACTCAATACATTATTCTTCTGAAGCGAGAACCTGCTGGAAACACTGAGCTGAAAACGTTTGTCTTCAGAACTGTGGCTGATATTGGCAGAGAGATTATCCGCCTTATATTTAAACTCTTTTGAAAACACGGTAGACTGCTCATTATGCCCATAGCCCACCAAAAAGGAAGTTCTGTCGTTCCCTCCGCTTAATGAAACATTCGCCGTAAAGGCATCAGCGGTATTTCCAATCAGCGATTTCCTCCAATCCGTATACCTCCCCTGATCCCACACTCCATTGATATCATAGGCATTAGCCGGATAGGCCGTAATCCCGTCATTCTGATAGGCCTGCCTTCGCATCCTGAGATAATCCCCGGTCTTCATCATGGTAAGGTTATTAATCACAGAACTTACGGCATACGAAGTCCCCACATTTAATCCCAGATTCCCTGCTCCTTCTATACCTGCACCAGCTTTCCCACTCTTCCCTTTCTTGGTAGTGACCAGCACTACTCCATTTGCGCCCCTAGATCCATAAATCGAGGTGGCATCCGCATCTTTCAGAATCTCAATACTCTCAATATCCGCAGGATTAATGCTATTAAGGGGGTTAATACTGCTGGCTGGCAGTACCGCTCCTGAAAACTGGGAAGCCATTTCTCCTCCTACCGGAACCCCGTCTACTACATACAGCGGATTATTCCCCAAAGCCCGAAGACTGTTCTTTCCTCTTATCTGAATATCATAGCCTCCCCCCGGCATTCCCGAGTTCTGTACAATATTCACTCCCGCTACCCTTCCCTGAGCCGCTGAGAGCACATTGGTGACAGGCTGATTTTCTATATTTTTTGCTAAAACTTTGGCAATACTACCGGTTCTTTCTTTGTCTTTAACCTTGTAGTAGCCGGCGTTGAGAATAACTTCATCGATTCCCTTTACTTTTTGTTCTAAGCTGATATTAACGACTTTCTGATTTGTAAGTGTAAATTTTTCTTCTGTATAATCAGGGTGTCTAAACAATAGGATGGTATTTTCTGCTGAAACCTGTAAAGTATAGGCTCCGTTGTTGCCGGTCATGGTTACCTGATCACTGCCCTCCTGGGAGATCACGACTCCTGAAAGAGGTTTACCTGATGTGGTGACGGTACCGGAAATGGTGCGGGTCTGGGCTTTTGTAGTAATGCTTACAGCCGTAAACATGAGCCCAAAGAAAATGCCTCCTATATTGTAATAGGAATTTTTCATAGATTTGTAAAGGTTTTTAATTTTTTAAAGATTAATTACTGAACTACGCTCTTTCCCGTTGGTCTGCAAACTCTATGGGAAGGAGCTTTTTCTTTCTTTTGATTTTAAGTTGAGTAGTTTTTTGATTCATTTTTTTAGATAAAGACTTTCCTGATGCCCTTTGGTATAAAAAGGACTGGTGAGGTTCTGCAATCAGTGACCTTTAGGGCACCGGAAAGAATTTAATATGAATGAAATCTGTGTTCCCGTGTAAGCTTTTTAAAGCCACAATAGGCTGTACCCTCCTATTGTATCGTGCAATCTGATACTTATGTTGTAAGCGGGCTTAGATTTTAATGTAGATATAAAGCGAACAGCATGAAATAAAATGGCATGGAACTCTACATTATCCGAGCAGAGGCACTGGTATACCCATAACAACAGATAAGAGAGCCCACGCCTAGGTCGTGAGCTTCAAGCCTATCATCTCGTTGTTATTTGAAAATTACCAGTTTTCTGCTTCGAGATTCTAAGCAATAGCTTCTAATATTTCGTTGAAGTATCGCAAAGTTACATTATCTGTAACTTATCTTACAAATATAATAAAAAAACAATAGACGACATATACATCTTCATGAAAAATATTTAAAAGATCAAAATTTACTACATGTATAAATGGCAGGTAGAAGATTTAAAGTTTCAAATTGGTAAGTTAATTCAAGTCTATAGACTAAGGAGAGAATTATCCCAATTCCAATTAGGATTGGAATTAAATATTTCTAAAGATCATGTAGGTAGAATTGAGAGAGGATTGACAAATCCAACAATTGAAAATATTGTAAAACTTAGCAACTTTTTAGACATTGATATATTATCTCTTTTCACAAAATTGAACGCAAAAGAATTGCAAAAAATAGAATTTGAAATTGACTATTTACAAAAAGAGTTTAAAAATAAAAATAAGAGAAAATCCTGACGAGAGTCAGGATTTTCTCTTATTAATCATCATTTTACTAGAATTATACTTAATAATAGATTATAAACTTCACGGAAAACTGTAATTAGCTGAAAAGAGTATTTTTATATTTAAGCACTTTAAAATAATGTGAAATGGTGTAAGAACCTTATAGTTAATTAGAAGCTCAAACTTATTCAAAGTCTTTTGTATATTTGGAGTAAATAACTAATACCATAATATGAATACTGAATTTAAGAATAATCCAATAATTTCTAACATAACAAAGCTTCGTAGTAGAGTTAATAGATTATATATTCAAAAAACAAAAATTTATTACCCTATTAAAAGTTTTAATTAATAGTATTCATACAATAGTTGGAAAAATCAAAGTTATAATAAGTGGATATATTAATCCTACAATACTAATTAAAGTCTTAACAAATAAAATAAAGATAAATCTTCACAAGATTTTCTAATCAAATGGAGCATTATACCTAAATGATGATGCTTTCAAACTTACTTCCTACACCTTACATTATAATTAATATTATGCCAATAGCTCGTTTAAAAATTAAAGGAAAAGATTTAACTCCACAAAAGGCAATAAAGAATCCATTACTTGGTTCTAAAAACGTGCTCACAAATTCGCGTTGGGAATTTGTGGCATTATGGTTAAAGAAAGAAAAAAAGGATTCTGCATTATTTTATTGGAATCAGGCAAATGAATTTTATAAGTCATCGGTCGGGGTTAATATTTATACAGCACCCTTACTACACTATTATTGTTTCATGAATGCTACGAAAGCATTGTTAACATCTAAAAATATTATATTCAACCATTATCACGGAGTAAAACATAGTGGTATTTCATCGAGTAGATTTACTTTACAAAATGAAGGGATTGAAATTAAATCAAATGGAATATTACCATCATTGTCGACATATTTCAATGAAACTGAAACAAGTACCGTACATTCACTACAAGAAATATTCTTTAACCTCCAGTTTATACATAGAACTTATTGCCTATCATATCCTCGCCAGACTGATATGTTTATTCCAGTGAAAAACGTTTTTTTTTATTATGATCTATCAACAAACGAGGTAAGATTGTATTGTGAATTATCAGAAGATTTCAGTAATAGAAACATTTTAAAAAGGTTGCCATCTACATTTATATTTGATAGAAAAGAAAAAGAAAGATATTTTATTAAGTCAAATGGCTCAACAACTATTAGCAATCCAACAAAGCCTTCAGTTTCTGACATTAATAATTTAATTAATTTCAATGAAGCTTTAAGAAAAGATTTAGTATTCATAAATGGTAGTTCCACATTGTGGTATATAAAAAGTAATGTTCGCGGACCAGCAAAAATTGACAGAAAATCAAGTACCTTAACACTTGGTGCAATGCATCGTTTAAGTGAGTTATGTAGATACAAACCACTGGAGTTTAGAAAATTCATGGATAGTGATAAAAATTGGTTAATAAACGAATTTATCCAACAATCTTCCGAACAATTTTTAGATGAGATTGCTAGTGAAATAACAGGTTATCATTTTTTAATTCCTAACATTAGATCAGCCAAATAATGAATATTTATATAGCTACAAGCCTAACACATATTCCACGAGAACATTTCGAAACATATGTTGAATCAATTCATAAACTTGCAAATCATATAAAAGAATTAGGACATGATGTAAAATACGCATTAATAAATAGTGACCCTCAACTTGAAGAAATTGTTGAAGAAAAGAAAGCTGAATATTGCTATTTATGGGATAGACAAATGGTAGAAGAATCTAATCTAATAATAGCAGAATGTAGCTTTTCATCAGTTGGTTTAGGAATAGAACTACAAATAGCTGAAGGAAGAAATATTCCTGCCATCTTACTATTTAAAGATTTTGGTGATAATAGAGCCTCAGAAGTTGGATATCAAAATCCAGATAAATCAGAACATAGATTACAAATAGGTAAAGGTTATATATCTTTAATGGCTCTAGGATTACCAAATGTAAATAAAGTTATTCAGTATTCAGAAATTGAAGATTGTTTTACTGAACTAAACTTTGAATAACAATACAGTATTTAGAAAGAATAAACAGAAGTTATGGAAATTTTTACAGAAAAAAATACATATTGTTAGAAGTAATTACTGTAAAGAATAAAAAAATTACACATACTGTCAGATCGGAATGTAGCTATAAAAATAATTTTAAATCCGATAGAATTATTTTTTTAGACGTTGCTTTTAGCATAATCACAGCTTCGTAATGACATTTTTTCAATTTTTTTCCACTACCACAATAACACATTGAATTTTGCTTAGTTTTAATTTGATGACAATATTCTTCTAGAAATTGATAGATTATTTTTTTGTCCGTTGTTTTTAACAGCTCTTGGTAAAACTGAATAGTGCCCTTTTCATGATGCTGATATTCATCTAGAATTTCTGACCGCCCGTATTTTTTAACAAGAACCCAAGAAAAATATTTTGTTAGATAATGATTAATAAAATCATATACTCTAATACCACCAGATTCTATTTTGTTTAAGTTATAGGTATGTTCTAAACATACCAAACCATCTTTGCTAAGATGATTATCAAGATTTTTTTCAATTTTATCATCTGTTAAAAACAACAAGGGAAAACTATTAGGATATTTTTTTCGATTAACGACAATGACAATATTAAAACTCTCAATTAGTTCACCTTTGTCATTCTTCAGATAAAAGCTGCCAGCAAATTTGTGAAACCCTTCAACTACCCCGAGATATTTCAATCCCGGGTTTGCTGAAATAATGGCAGCTTTGTCTTCCTCAAAATTTCTAATCTTGAAATTTCTATTTAAAGTAAGGTTTATAGCCTGTTGCATTTCTTTCTAATTCTGAAATATTATTTTGGATATGAATATTTGGTTGAACCGTATTTGGAAGCAGAAGTCCTCCGTTTCCGTCGTCTTGAATTTTGGGATGATTTCTCAGATATCTTTCCCAATTAAAATCATATTGTTTATATTTAAAACCTTCAGTAGAAATTTCATATATATAGTCTTTTTCTTCACCGTTTGTCTTATACTTTTTATACTTAAAGTAATCCTGATGATGCGGGCGGAAAGGTAAAATATTATCTCCTACTACTATGCCGTTGCTTTCTGCTTGAGCTTGCATTTTACAGGAAAGACTAGTATGAAGACTGGTCGTTGTTACTTCGCTACAATCGCCAATCCCTGTATTATGCCATAGTGTTGCATCATCATTTCCAAAGTCAATTCCAATTCTTGTATATATTCTACTTACCCCCTTTTGCTCAAACAAATCCTTTAAATCGTTTTTAACAAAATAATTAATAAAAGCACCTGCTAAAAGAGCATTTTCTACAGAAGTCTGTTTTGAAATACCTCGTCCTCCAAAATAAACCATTAACCCATCCCCTTGAAGTCTATGAATATATCCGTCAAAATGCCAACAAGTGTGAATAGCAGCATTTTGGATTAATCTACAAATTCCGGCTACAATATCAGGTGAATATTTTTTGAATAATCCTGTTGAGTTTTTCACATCTATAAACATAGAAACTATGTAATGATATTCCCCCGTTTCGGTATTTTTCAAATGTTGAAAACTCGGATGAGCTCCTAATTTCTCTTCATATTTACGAGGAATACCTGTGATAGAATCTAAAGCGCTAAGGCTTCTAAAATTAGCTTCATTCTTAGTTTTGTCTAGCCATGACATTTTTGGTATCTTATTGACACTTTCATTTAAAGTACCAGTACTAAATGATTTTTGAAATTGAGTAGATTTATCCTGATTAAGATAATAAGCAATTTCATCTGCGTAGTTTTTGTAAAGTTTTTCCATAATATTAATTAAAAATTTTTATTCCGATTATTATTATACAAGTAAAACAGCCCCCTAATAAACAAGTGGCAATCTTTAAATAAGAGAATTTTTTCTGAAGTCCCTTCGCCAAAAGATGTGACTGTTCAAGATAGTCTTCATATTTCTTATCCTCTGTTAAATCTTCGTACATACGCTTAAGACTTCCGAGTGATATATTGGCAACATTATTAAAATTTAGAACTGAACCACTTACGCAATCCGCCTGTTTACTGATGTATGGAATTATCGCCAATAAAGTTGTCCCGATACTCAACAAACAAAGAATTAAAGCAATCCAAACAAAAAAGATAACATCAATTTCTCCATTGATGTTATCTTTAATACTGTAATATCCAGTTATAATACCTCCCAGTAAAAAAGTATTAAGGGTTAGGAACAAGTTGCCTTTATTGTTGATACTGTCAAAATAATGATCATATCGATCAATTGAATGTTTCAACATTTCAATCTTATCTGCGGTTGCAATAGTATTAATGTTAGTACTCATATTTTAACCTTTTACATTTTTAGGGTCATTTCCATAGCTGTTCTTTTCTCTAATTGCACCATCTCGACCATGTATCAATAATTCTGATTCCTGATTCTTAGCAATTTCTCTAGCTTTCGTAATAGCTTGTTCTTGGGTATCAGTTATTAAAGTGTTTTTCTGATTACCCTCTCCTTTTACTGCCCATTTCCCTTGATGAGGCACGACGTGTTGATTTTTATTCATTATAAACTATTTTAAATATTAAATTTATTCCAATGACCTGTGTCAAATTTTTCATATGATGCTATTTTATCATTAGTAAGTACGAAATTAGCTACTATCTGCGCAATGTTTTTGCGTAGATATTTGAAGGATAATTTTTAACAAAATTTTATGATTTATTTTAGGAGAACTTGTATTGTCTTTTACGTTTTACCGTAAAAAACAATTCGCATTAATTAGTATATTGCCCATAACTAATTTTAAATACATGAAAATTCTAAAAATTGATTTCGAAAACTGTTTTGGTATTGGAAAATTGAAACATGAATTCGACTTTTGTAAAACAAATTCTTATCTGATTTATGCTCCAAACGGAACAATGAAAACGTCTTTTGCTAAAACATTTGATTTAATCTCCAAAAATGATAAAAAAGACCAACCAAAAGATTTAGTCTATAACAAAAAGTCAAAGTTCGATATTACATTTGATGATGAAGAGATGATCTCAGATTCAATTTTAGTAATTAATGCAGAAGACAGTTCCTACGATGCAACTCATAAAATTACATCATTTATAGCTCGAAAAGAGCTAAAGGAAAAATATGATAAAATATATAGTGAACTTGATGATGCCAAAAGTGAACTACTAAAAAAACTTAAAGCCATTTCAAAAAGCAATGATTGCGAAGTTGAATATGTTGGGACCTATAGTAATAATGCTAATATAGATTTTTTTGAGGTACTTACTTCTCATACTAAGCAACTTAATGAAAGTTCTGATAAAATTACCTTTAGATACAACGCAGTGTTTGACACTAAAGGAAATGTGAAAAAATTCTTGGATAAAAATGAAGATTTATTAGATGATTATGTAGAAAACTACAATCAAATCCTTTCAAATTCGAAACTGTTTAAACTGACCGGTGAAAATACATTTGGAACCTACCAAGCAAATGAAATTATTAAATCGATTGAAGATAATTCTTATTTTGATGCTGGTCATAAGTTTGTTTTAGAAGATGGAACAGAGATTACAGAATCATTTCAGCTAAAAGAAATCTATAATGCAGAACTCGCTCGAATAATTGCAGACGAAAAACTTAAAGAATCCTTTAATAAAGTAGACAAAGCAATTGGAGCTAATGTAGATTTAAGGTTGTTTAAACAAGTGATCGAAAAGGACAACTCAATTCTTGTCAGTTTAAAAGACTATGATGGTTTCAAAAAGAAAGTCTGGACTAGCTTCATGTCTGAAGTAAAAGAAGATGCTGAAAGCTTATCTAAAAAATATGAAGTGAAAAAGAAAGAACTTGACACTATCATTACAGAATCAAAAAAAGAACAAGAATTGTGGAAAGATATAATTGAAAAGTTCAATGATAGATTTTACGTTCCGTTCGAGGTTAAATTAGGCAATTTACATGATGTTATTTTGAAACGTGAAACGGCTAATCTAGAGTTTGTTTTTAAAGATAAAAATGAAGAACCTAAAAGACAGAGTAAGGATAATCTATTAAAAGTTTTAAGTAAAGGAGAAACAAGAGCATATTTTATATTACAATTTTTATTCGAGATAGAATCAAGAAAAAATACTGATGATAAAACTTTAATAATTTTTGATGATATCGCCGATTCTTTTGATTATAAAAATAAATTTGCAATAATCGAATATATAGCAGACCTCCATTATTCTGAAAATTTTAAATCACTTATTTTAACACATAATTTTGATTTTTACAGAACAATTGCCTCCCGTCTAAATATCGGACAACAATGCTACATGACATCGAAAGATGAAAATAGAAAAATTCACATTATTGAGTGGGTATATAAAGAGGATTTGTTTAAAGAATTTTTAAATAATTATAATGACCCCAAAACATTTATTAGCCTTATTCCGTTTGTTCGTAATATAATAGATTATTGTGATTCAAAAAACACAGACGACTATAAAAAGTTAACGAGCTGTCTCCATGAAAAACCAGATTCCAAAGAGATAACAATTGAAGATGTTTTTAGTATTTATAAAAATAGAATCACTAGGCTTAAAAGTTGCGAAATGGAACTTGAGAAAACAATCAAAATCCAAGATTTTATCTTTTCAACTGCAGATTATTTGATTGAGGAAAAAGAGATTTTAGAAATCTTATTGGAAAATAAGATTACACTAGCAATCGCATGTAGATTAAAAACCGAACAGTATATGATATCAAAGTTACCAAATGTAGATTTTATAAAACTAAAATCTGTTCAAACAAGAATTCTATCGAATATGTATAAAAAAAGATACCCTACCAGTAACAATCTAGGAATTATCGATAGAGTAAATTTGATGACACCTGAAAACATCCACATAAATTCTTTTATGTATGAACCTTTAGTTGATATGTCGGTTTATCATTTAATAGATCTTTACAAGAGTATAAAAAATTTAAAATAAGTAAAGTAAGATTTTTTTGAGTTTTTATAAAATTAAAATATATTTGTAAACGTAAACAGGTCATAGCGATTTAAGTTATAATCTTTAATTTTAAATCCATTAATTATGACAGTACACTGTTTACGTTGTGCTGGTTGGAAACCAGTGTTTGTGAGAGCCTATACAAGAATGCGCTTAGGCCGTTTAGAAAATGTTATCCAACACTGCAGGTCTAGACCTGGTCAGCACAGAAATTAGAAGCAAAGTTTCATTACTTTGCTTCATTTTTTTACCCCAATTTTGTTAACAGTTTATTCTAGGCGAACTTCGATTAGATAACAGATTATTATATTTACTAATAATTAGTAACCAATGTATACAACCAACCACGAAAATTTTAAATCGCAAGCAATCTACATTGATGGTAAAGACAAGACTGATGAGATAAAATCTTATTCTTTTGAGGGGAATAAATGTATAGTTGTGTATAAAAGCAGTGGTAAAGCCTATTCTTATCCTCAATATAGAATTAAGATGGTGAGATCTGCTATTCAAAGTGAGAGAGCCGGAAATATTTTTTCTTATCTAAAGGCGATTGCAGAAAGTGTTGGTTTGAAGACAGAGGAAGGCAATAACATTCTTGCCAATAGCTATGGAAGTATCCGTTTTATTCCTGAGACTTCTATTCTTTATAATTATCTTAACGGAAAAGAACCCGAAAAGAATTACCAAACCTATCCTATTGACATCTTTCCTTTTGGATTTAATCTGAGTCAGAGAACAGGAGTTGACCATGCATTTTCAAATCCTTTAAGTGTTATTGAAGGTCCTCCCGGAACAGGAAAAACCCAGACTATTCTTAATATTATTGCCAATGCAGTGATGAATAATCAGAGTGTGGCTGTTGTTTCAAGCAATAATTCGGCGACAAAAAATGTATTTGAGAAACTGGAGAGCAATGGAGTTTCTTTTATAGCGGCATTGTTGGGAAGCAGCCAGAACAAAAAAGAATTTATCGATGCTCAAACTGAAATCCCGGATCTGTCAGATTTTAGATTAGAGGAAGAACAGGAACAATCCCTTATGCAGTCTACTCCACTTCTTTTTACTGAACTTGCTGAAAAGTTGGAATTAAAGAATGAACTGGCTTTACTCAAACTGGAAATCGATAAGATCAAAACAGAGCATCAGCATTTTATGGATGATGTAGCTTTGGCAACGGAAATCCGTTTTAAAAAGAATATCAGTTCAGATCAGCTGCTTTCATTATGGGTGACATTGGAAGACTATGAGAAAACTGGTAAGAAGTTTTACTGGTGGCGCAAACTGATATTCCCTTTTTTGTATGGTGTGAGAGATAAGACTTTCTATACCTTAACATATGAAGAAATGATTAGGATTGTTCAGTCAAAATACTATGGAGTAAAAATTTCAGAGCTTACTCTCAGAAAGCAGGAGCTGCACAATACGTTCCAGCATTTTTCCTTCGATGATAAAATGAAAGAATATACGGAAGGATCCATGCAGCTGTTTAAAAACAAACTCTACCAAAAATATAAAGGAAATGAACGTTCAGAATATACTGAATGGGATCTTCGTTTTAATTCCGAAGAATTTATTAAAGATTATCCTGTCATTATGAGTACAACCTACTCATTAAGAAGAAGCCTTGCTGAAAATGTAGTCTACGATTATGTAATTGTTGATGAATCTTCGCAGGTGGATCTTGCAACGGGTGTACTCGCATTATCCTGCGCAAAACAGGCCGTCATTGTAGGAGATTTAAAACAGCTTCCCAATGTAGTAGATTCTGCAACAGCAGAAAATACGGATCAGATTTTTAAGAACTATGATATTCCGGAACCCTATAGATATTCTAATCATAGCCTCCTTTCTTCCATTATGGAAGTATTTCCAGAAATACCCAAAACACTTTTAAAAGAACATTATCGCTGCCATCCTAAAATCATCGATTTTTGTAACCGTAAGTTTTATAATGATCAGTTAATTATTCTTTCGGAAGGACAAACAGAAAGAGAACCTTTATTAATCTATAAAACAACTGAAGGCAATCACGCCCGCCAAAGAGAGAATCAGCGGCAGATTGATGTGATTATTCAGGAAATCATTCCACAGCAAAAGCTGGAAGGTGTAAATCTGGGAATTGTCACCCCTTATCGAAATCAGACCATCGCATTACAAAGAACCTTTCAGGGAACAGATATCAAAGCCGATACGGTGGATAAATTTCAGGGACGAGAAAATGATGTGATCATTCTCTCCACAGTAGATAATGAAATCTCCGAATTCACCGACAATCCAAACCGTCTGAATGTAGCCATTTCCAGAGCCAAAGATCAGCTGATTCTATTGGTGAACGGAAATGAAAGTGATAATGAAACGAATATCTCAGATCTTATCCGTTATATTGATTACAATAATTTCACTACAATAAATAGTGAGGTACACTCTATTTTTGACTACCTGTACAAAGGGTATGAAGAAAAAAGAAGAACACTTTTATCAGATCAAAAAAAGAAATCTGTTTTCGACAGTGAGAATCTAATGTATGCGTTAATCAGGGAAGTTTTGTCTGATGATCAATTTTCAAAATATGGCGTTATTCTTCACCATCTATTAAGAAATTTATTGTTAGATTTTTCAAGATTAAGTATTGAAGAAGAGCGTTACGCTAGACATCACGCCACGCATCTTGATTTTCTTATTTACAATAAGCTGGGAAAAAATCCTGTTTTAGCTATCGAAGTAGATGGATATGAATACCATAAAATGGAAAGTCAACAAGCAGAAAGAGATGTCATGAAAAATGAGATCTTGGAAAAGTATAAAATTCCTTTGTTAAGGTTTTCGACCACGGGAAGTGGGGAAAGAGAAAGATTAATAAGTACATTAAATCTTTTAAATAAATAACTTAGGAAGAGCTATCAAAGTCAGTTTGTAATTATTCCAATTTTGAAAAAGGATATTGAATCGTAAGAATTGAAGATTTTTCATGGCTATAAGAGCAAGCAGTCAATCTCAAAAATATAAATATTACAAGTTTTAAAACGAGCTATAGTCCTCTCAAGATTATCAATTAAAAACTATATTGAATTTAAGAAAGTACAACACTACTAATACCATTAATTCACTTTAGCCAATGCTTGTTAATTTACGTTGAAATAGATATTTTAGTCATTTTATAAATATGCAATTTGTTCTATTGTTTTGTGAGAATTAGTTTCTAATATCTCGACCATTTTTTCAAATCTGTTCTGCGATCTTTTACGCGAATTCCAATTCTTTTGAATAACGATTTTTCTATTTCTACTCCTTTTTCTATCTCAATTTCATAAACTTCGTATATGTCTTTAAGATAATAAATTTCTGAATCAACAAATCCCCATCTTTTTTTTAATAATTCAAATTCATTTTGATTTAGTTCTGCGGGCTTTTTGGAACTAAAAAATGCACTCAATTCGCTATAAATTGTTGCAATATGTTCTTCAAACAATGAAACGTCTCCATTTGCAAATCTTTCAGCATAATCTTTTGCCGTTGGATTTTCATTATTTAGTTTTTTGAATTCGTGACCATAACTTATTGCCATTGTGAAAAATTCGACAATATCAACATCGTAAGGTTCTCCCATGAGTTCTTTGAAATCTTTTACAAGATATTCATCTTCAAAATTATTACTGCGTTTCTGATTGCATTTTGAGCACAATAATCTAATATTATGTTCTTCTGTTGCTCCACCTTTAGACCACGGGATTATATGGTCAAAATGAATATTTTCATCTAAAACTGCATTTCCACAACTACGACAAATTTGATTTTCTCTTTTTAAGACTTTAAATTGAATAGTTCTTGGAATAATCCGGGAAATTCTTCTTAATTCTTTTGTTTCCGTAAATGGTTCCGCAACATAAAATACCGGACAGTCATGTCCGAAAATTCGACAACTCTTTTCGTCATTTTCAGTTTGAATAGGAAAATCTTCAACTAATGGACCGTAGGGACAATATTTTAGTTCCCAACAAGGTTTGCAGACCGAAGTAACTCTTTTATTCCAATCTATTTTCTTTCCCCAAGTTAAGAAGAAATCGTCTGATTTATCCATAGCATTATAATATGTTGGTTTTTTTATAAATCGTTTTTTGAGATTAATGCTTTCTTCTATCATCAATATATTTTATACTCACAATTTTATCTCGAATAAATTCAGTTTTGTTCTTTCTATCAATAAAAACATCATCAGAAATTCTATGAAAAAATTCACTTTCAATTTTTTCTCCTGTAATTAAGGTGATTACTCCATCAAACGTACTTGTTTCAACCTGCCTAATATTTTCCTCCAAACGTTTTTGTAGATCTTTTAGACCTTCAAAAGATTTTTCACTCTCTCTTTTGTTATTGTAATAGCTAATTATTCTTTGGGTTAGAATTCCCATCAAATATGAAATTAAAATTAATCCTAATATTTTCATGTAATCGTTTTTTGAGACTATTTTTTTAATTATTAATGTTACTGCTAATATTTAACTCCGAAATTAATCACTTATGGGTTATTTACAATCATTAAAACTGGAGCTCTATTAAGTTCTTTTATTTTTTCTTTAAGAAGTAAAATGCAGGTTCATTTCAGAATTTTGTGACTTCAAGACTTATTAGCATTGCTTTTTAAAAACTGCCCATCTTTGTATATATGCTTTTTTTGTAAGCTATACTCTACAGCTTCAAAAACCCTTTTTTTTATATCGTCCGTCACCCGGGAAAAACCAAATAATTTAGATACTAAAGGCACTAATTCTTTTGGCTGTATAGCAATAGAGTCGGAAATAACTTTTTGTATACCCAAATCAATTTCTTCGATAGAAATATATGATATTTTTCTAGAAGCAGATGGAAGAGTAGTTCTATTTCTAATCTCCAATTTTATTTCAGGATCATATAAAAAATCTCCTTTTTTTATTAATAGATTATTATCGACTGCGTAATCAACCGCATTTATTAAAGATGTACGGATACGGCTCCCTACTTTAGAGATACCATTGGCTTCGGCCATTCTCCTAGCAACTTCTTCAAAATGGACAGGACTTTCAGTTTTCACAACATTACAAATCCACTCACCAAGCTTTCCCACAGTATGTAGATGGAGCTCGCGGTCTGCAATTTCTGAAGATAATACAGCCTGTTCATATTCTGGATATACATGTTTTTCTTCTGCACTGGACTCCTCACGGATCAGGTTTCTGAGTTCCTCCATAAGTTCTTCCTCTAAACTATCATTATGTTCAACCTGTGTTTTTGCTCTTTTTACAGCTTCAGCAATCAGCCTAAGCTCTTCAGCTGTATTACGGAACCAATCCAAACTCCATACGTGAATTAGAGTCCAGCCCATGCCTTCAAGCACTGAATTTCTTAGTCGATCCCGATCTCTCGTTGATTGAGCATTTTGATAAGATCTTCCGTCACAGTTTATACCTAATAAGTATCTTCCCGGATGATCAGGATCTGCAATTGCCAAATCAATATAGAACCCTGCAGAACCTACTTTTTCCCGTACAATATAACCCTCTTTTTTAAGTGTTTCCGCCACTATGCTCTCAAACGGCTGGGGCTGGTAAGGCAACTCGCTCTTATTACTTTCAAATTTTCCATACTGAGCGAAATAGAGAAAACTTTTCAAAGCACGGATTCCAAATTTTGCATTAGGACCTATGATCATATCTGCCGCTGTAATATTAGTAAAGACCTCACAGCGAATTTTCGCTCTTGTAATCAGCACATTGAGTCTCCGTTCCCCTCCTTCATTATTAAGTGGCCCAAAACTCATCGGTACTTTCCCGTCTTCAGTTCTCCCGTAGCCTAAACTTATAAAAATAACATCTCTTTCATCTCCCTGTACATTTTCCAGGTTTTTCACAAAAAAAGGTTCGTCTGCATGCTCTCTAAAATAATTTTCGACCTCAGGATTTTTTCTTCTTCTTATTTCTATAGCGTTTTGAATTGCCTGCATTTGCGCTGTACTGAAGGCAACTACTCCCAGACTTAACTTGTGATTATTCAAGGCGTGTTGAATAACGGCATTTGCTACTTCCTCCGCTTCTCTCGGGTTGGTACGGGTTTTACCCTTATCATAATATGTATCCGGCAAATGATTAAATACCAGCCCCATCCTATTCTTTGATCCCGGGCTTGGGAAAATTACTAACTTATCTTCATAAAATTCCTGGTTAGAAAGACTAATCAGGGATTCATGTCGGCTTCTATAATGCCAACGCAACATCCGTTGTGGGGCTCCTTGTGCATCGCACATGCCTAAGATACTTTGCATATCGGCTGTAACGTTGTCTTCATCTTCTGTATCAGTATTCAGCTTATCAAAAAAGCTAGTCGGAGGCATTTGCTTGGTATCTCCTACTACCACAATCTGTCTTCCCCTCAGGATGGCTCCCAGTGCATCAACTGGTCTTACTTGGCTGGCTTCGTCAAAGATTACTAAGTCAAAATCAATACTGCTTGGAGGTAGAAAACTAGCAATTGACATTGGACTCATCATAAAAACAGGCTTGATCGCTTGGATTGCCATACCTGCCTCTTGCACTAGTCTCCGTACCGGCATATGTCTCGCTTTACGGTTAAATTCACTTTTCAATATATTGATCTGGCCACCACCGTCTTGCTTAGGCACTCCTTCCCAGTGCTTTAAAGCAACCTTTGCCCTGTTATAGTATTGTTTCAATACATCCATTCTTCTAAATCCAGCAATGGTTTCTTCGTGGGTAGAGCGTTCAAACTTTCTCAGTTCTGCACTTTCAATCATTGCCTGCTCAAGAATATAATCATACCAGGTCTTCTGAAAAGCAGTTTTTAAATAAAATGCAGCGTCGTCCCATTTTTCAACTGCCTTAATAAGAAAACCAGCTCCATTCTGTTGGATCTCATCCTTCAAAACATTCCATTGAACGACTTTATGGATTTCTTGCAGCTGTTCCTTCCAAAGGTTCAGAACCGCAACTTGCTTAGAGAGCTTAAAGCCTTCAATACCATTGCCCTCAAAATTCAGATGTCTAAATATTGCTTTGAAAGATTTCTGCTGCTCATCTGCAAAACGGCTAGTATTTTCTGAATATTGTCTTATAGTATCCTGATTTTTATTTTTTTCTAACAGCTCTATAATTTCTGGATAACCATCCCCTTTAGCTACAAAATTATGAACTCTCTGTAAATATTCTGTTCCCCTTTTCAACATTGCCCAATCTTTTTGCCGTTGAAACCAATTCTGACTATAAAGTTGGGTTCCCAATCTTTCGAAAGGCTGTAATGCTGAAGAAAGTCTTTTTTCTTCCATTATAATATTCACCAGCTCTAGCTTCTTTTCTAAAAGATCTGGCATTGGAGAATTTAACATGGAACCAAGCTTACTAACACTTTTTTTATAATCTCCGATAATGAATCTGTACCACTTTTTACCATGGACGATTAAATTTTGTCTGATTTCCATCATATCCTGGTTCCATGCTTCAGGAATAAATACTGAATCATAAGTACGATGGATCTCATCCAGTCTGCTACCAATCTCCAGCATCGTATCAATATCAGCTTTATTATTTAGCCATGCATTATCTCTTACAGACATTGAACCTATCCCAGGATTTTGCAGGATAAGGTCAACAGTATCCAAAGTTTTGTTGATTTCTTCAAGATCTAGCGGGATCCGAAATTCCAGATATTCAGAAAGTGTTTTTGAAGCATTTATGAGATTTTCCGTTAGCTCTATCCCATTTACCAGCAATTCTTTTGCAAGCTCTTCATCCTTAGGAAGAAAAACTGATAACGTACTGCCATAGAAGACCAGGTTCTCGGGAGATCCTATTTTATTAAGCCTTACCTGAATCTTTTCGGCACTTCGTTCAAGATCCCAGATTTCCGAAGAAGTTAACGTAGAGAGATTTTCTACATTGATTTTGGGAAATCTATAGCCTTTATTTTCGGCATCTATTTTTAACAACAGTCCTATTATGTCATGAACAGATAAGCCGCTTTGTCCGGCAGGGCGGTTTATCTCATCTGCATAGGCATTCAGCTCATTGATTACCGGTTCCAATAAACGGATTTCATTTTCAAGATGGGCCATCGTGGGTTTACCCAGTTCTAAAATTCGTTTCAACTCTCCGTGGAGTTCACGTTTATTAGCTTTATTACTGTGTAGCTCGAGACAGGCTTCACCTAAACCGATACTGTCCAATCTCCTTTTTACTACTTCCAGCGCAGCCATTTTTTCCGCCACAAACAGTACCTTTTTTCCGGTACCGATCGCATTGGCAATAAGATTGGTAATAGTCTGAGATTTTCCGGTTCCCGGAGGACCCTGAATGACCATATTTCTACCTTCATGCACTGCAAGCATTGCGATAACCTGGGAACTGTCTGCATCTACTACCTGCAATAACTTATTTGCATCTGTCTCCTTATCCAGCATGTGTTCTTCTCCAACTGTAGGTTGTGGCTCAGCAAATCCGTTTCCAAATAAAGACTGCAATATAGGATGGTCGTATGGTTTTTTGGTCTGTGGCCATTCGTTGCTGTCAAGATCATGATAGATCATGAATTTACCAAAGGAAAAGAACCCTAACTCAATAGCATTGGATTCTACCTTCCAGTTTTCAAGATGATTTATATGCTCCTGAATTGTATTAAAATATTCCTCGATATCAAGATCTTCATCCTCGGGGAGATTCGGAATAGTGATATTAAAATCCACCATCATTTTGGCCTGAAGAGATAAATTAGTTCCGATTTCACCACCAGTATATCGTAACCTAAATCTTTCGCTGGCACTTGACCGTTCTAATGCAACAGGAACAAGTATCAGTGGTGCTAATTTAAGATCCTCTTTGCCTGTTTCAAACCAGCAAAGCATTCCCAGTGATAAGAATAAGGTATTTACTCCCTGTTCTTCAATACTTGTTTTTGCTGCGTAGTAAGTATTTAGAATTTTTGTCTGAAGCTTTTGTTCTGATTCATTAGTTTGGAGTCTGGTATCGTTATAAGCATCCTGCAGCTCAGCTTCTGAAAGCGGTGGCAATTCAAAAAGTTCATCATCATCTTTACCAGGCCTGCCTAAAAAAGTCATCGCTTTATTCTGCTTTACCAGAATATTATAGATGGAAATTGACTGCTCCTGGACAATGTGTAAACCTCGGGCTTTTGGAATTTTGTAATTTAATAATGTATTACGCATCCCAAGATCCAGCAGCTCCTTTCTTGCCGCTTCTAGCTTAGGAGATAAGAGATCTTTCATATTCATGATTATTATAAGTCTCTAATGTAGAAAAAAAAGAGGATATTGAAAAACGGAAACACGTAAAAATTGTAGCGTCGTTTCGTTTGTTCTTATTTTAAATGATTGCTTTTGCTTCGAAACTTATTAAACTACCAAGGAAACTTGTCAGTTTCACTATCAGTCTGGTCTGGATATTCATAATGGCTATTCTTTAACCTTTCCGTAATTACCGTCAATACATCATCAGGTAAATCAGTAAATTTTTAATAATTTTATCCTTTCATTTCTTATGGATTATTACTTAAAATACAAAAGAAAGTGACAACAATCGGTCACTTTAAAAATCTCAAAATACTGCCCTTATTTAAATTTGACAACTCCCTAAAAGCTCGTGAAATTAACAACGTTCAAATTGTAATAGTAGATTTAAACCACTATTCATTTCTCTATATTAACAAAGGTTAAAAATGAAATAATAAAGAGCTTTCATTTTTAACCTTTAATTTTAACAATAGTGGGGTAATTCAAATTGCTTTGTCCTAATGACGACCTTTAGAAAATTACAGATCGTCATTACTATCAATAATAATTTATTTAACTATTATATTTAGATACCCATTTCGTTTTAAAGTCTGCACGGGCATTAATAAAATCAATATCAGTTCCTTGTGCAATTGCGTCAA
Organism: Chryseobacterium sp. KCF3-3; assembly: GCF_045865955.1. Taxonomy (NCBI): domain Bacteria; kingdom Pseudomonadati; phylum Bacteroidota; class Flavobacteriia; order Flavobacteriales; family Weeksellaceae; genus Chryseobacterium; species Chryseobacterium sp. KCF3-3. The sequence continues at coordinate 3,902,169 of NZ_AP035792.1, read as the reverse complement.
GGGGAAAACGTAATGGACGTGTACCTTCTTCCATCTCGACTAACTCCAAAATTCCATCTGCAATTGTTTGAGGATTCATATTGAATTCTTGCATTTTACCAAAAAGTCCGGCTCCAATAGCATTGAACATTTCACTTGCAACAGGATTATATTCTTCTGTTATCTTTTCAAGATCTGAATTATTGCCCTGCTTAATTCCGGAATTCATTTCAGTAGGGTATACGCCAGGTTGAATGGTCACATTTTCTATATTGAACTGCTTCAGTTCATCCTGTAATGACTCCGTAATAGCTTCTACACTAAACTTTGAAGCAAGATAAGGACCCATAAAGGGTAAAGAATGAGCACTGGCACCTGATGTAAGATTAATGATCAGTCCATTTTTAGCCTGACGCATTGAAGGTAAAACTGCCTGATAAGTACGAACCACACCATAAAAATTAACCTCAAAGAACTTCTTTATCTGATCAATTGAGAAAGCTTCTACCAGTCCAAATCCTGCCAAACCTGCATTATTAACCAAAACATCAATCTTTCCGTATTTATCTAATGTATATCTGAAAGCATTTTTAACAGATGCATCGCTGGTAACATCTATTTCTACCACTTCCACATTTGGAATGCTAGAAAGTTCTTTGGCAACTGTCTCATTTTTGCCATTTGTTTCGCGCATTCCGGCAATAACAATATAACCTGCTTTTGAAAGTGTAATTGTAGTTAATTTTCCAAATCCGGTACTTGTTCCTGTTATGAATATTGTCTTTTTCATTATTTATAAATTTTAAGTTATTTAACAGGACAAAGATCAGAGATTATGCATTTATTTTTCATTGATAAATGCTTGAAAATAAACTTGACAAATGTCAATGAAATATATAATGATTATTTTTTAAGAATACTTTTTCTTATTCTGGTAAGGGTTTCTGGCGTAATCCCAATATAAGAAGCGATCATATGTTGTGGAATTCTATTAATAAGCATAGGATATGTTTGTATAAAGTTTTGATATTTTTCTTCAGCTGAGAAGCTAATATTTGCATGAATTCTATTTTGAGAAACTACAAAACTCTTTTGTAAAACTTTGTTAACTAAATCGTTTAATGTTGGAATTTCATTACAGAGCATAGTAAAATCTTCCTGTTTTATTAATATGACTTCTGAATTTTCAATAGCATCAATATTATACTTGGAAGGAGTTCCCTGAAGAAGACTTTCACGGTCGCCGGTCCAATAGTTTTCTGGAGAAAAGTTCATAATATGCTCTTTACCATGCTGATCAATAGAGAATGTTTTCAAAAATCCAGTACATATAAAGGCATTATACTTCCATATTTCTCCTTCGTGAAGTAAATATTGTCTTTTTCTTAATCTTTTAAGTATACAAACAGATTCAATAAGTGTTAATTCTTCATTTGACAAGTGTATTTTGTCTGTAAGATAACTTTTGAATATATTGAACATTTTGATATTTTAATACAAATATATGAAAGGGTAATTATTAAATTTAATCCCTAATAAATTAAAATATGACAATAGCGTTCTTATTTAAAATTAACAACTCCCTAATATAAAGGTTGAAACTGTAATCCCCTAAACACTTACTTTCACCCCAAAAGCAAAAACCTTCCCACAGAAGGCTTTCATATCCCCCTACCTCTCTTCCTACTCTGTTTCTTCTCCCCCTTCCACACATTCCTAAACGAAAACTCAAACTTCCCAATTCCCTTATCAAACCTCAAATATCCCTGATACCCCTTCCCATTCCTATCCACCAGCCCAACCACATACGCTACCTCCCCAGCCTTTAACTTCTCCACCTGCCATTTCTTAAGCCTTTTCCCTCTGAACACCTCCGGAACCTCTCTCAAATCTCCCGTTCCTATCCTCCTTACCTTCTTATCCAGCAAAAACTCCACATATCTTTTATCCGCATTATACTGAACCGCTGCATTAAACAGGGTCCCCCTCGCTGAAAGCATATTTTCAATAAACAGCGGTTTCCCTTCCCTAAGTATCTTTCTCTGCTCCTGATCCAAGGTCACTCCTTTGATCACCAGCGGAATTCTCACCCACTCAGCCCTTACCTGTACCAACTCATTGGTCAGCCTGTCCCTGCTGATAAGAGAAGGCACTAACTCCCCTGTAATCCCATGAACCAGATCCACCACCCTTCCCATATTCCCACTTACCATCAGATTCCTTTTATCTTCTTCTGAAAATACATGCACAAAGAAAGGCTTGGAAAAATCAGGCATTCTTCTTACTGGATGAAACCTGAGTTCCACTTCTCCAAAATCATTAGCCTGAAGAGAAAGCCTCGCTTCAATCGTACCCGATACTGTTCCCAGTTCAATACGTACCGGAACAAGCATCGGAGTTTTATATCCTTTCAGCATGGGTTCCAAAGCTCCCAGCTCTTCCAATCTTTCCTTATTCCACCCCAGCTTCTCAATCATCTTCCAGTCCACCTGTTCAGCCTTATATACATAACTATTTCCAGCATCCTTTCCCTTACCTGCTGTTTTCCCCTCTCCAGCTTTTCTATGTGCCTCCACCACATCAATGGAAATCTCATACTTCTTTAATACCTGTTTCACATCATTCGGAGCCTCATCCATATACTTCTGTAGGTTTAAAGCCGTCTGCTTCGCTTCATACTCTGTTACCTTAAAAAACGAAAACTCCAAAGGCTCTTTCAGCTGGTGATAAAATGTCGAATAAAACTCAGTAAAAGAATTCTCATTATGCTCAATACTCAGCATTTCATTAGGATTCAGATCCTCAGGACTTACTCTATTTACTTCTCCATTATCACCCAACCCCTTAACAATTCCTACTGTACCCGTTTCATGATGGAGCACCAGTAAGGTATCACCTGTTTTCCTAACCGTAACCCATTCATCATTTTTATTGTTATCCATAACCTAAATTATTGTGTACCGCGTAAGATATAAAATCGGACAGGTTTGTTACTATAATGGCAGGGAAAGGTCATAGTTGACATTAAGATCGGCAGGGAAAATAAAAAGATTACTTAAAAGAATAAAAAAATCCCGCAGAAGCGGGATTTTTTTATATCAATTCAAACTCAAAAACTTTCCGAGAAAGAAAGGAATTTTATAAATATGAAAAGTTAACTTTATTTTACTATTTCATATCAGGTGGAATATCTAACCTTTCCACATACTGAATGGAAGGAATATCTAAATGATCTATTTTATTGGCTCTATTAATATTTTCCAATAATAACTTATTTATCCAAGCCAGAAGCAAAGAATATTCTAGATTATTTTGGGCATTGTTTTCATGGGTAAAAACTTCATTTCTCCTTCTATCATCTTCCAAAACAATTACATTATTCAACTTAGCATCTGGAGATACTTTGTTATTTTTCCTATCTTCTAAAGAAATTTTGTAAAGCAGCTGTCCCAAAATTTTGCTTGTGTGCCTATCTATTTTAAATTCATAGCTTCCTTTTAGATCATAGGGATAATAAATATTTGACTTTAAAACTCCTGATTGACTTATCTGAACATCATATTCAAACAGATTATTATTGTTAAAATTTGTTTCTCCGAGTACATTAGAAACGTAAATATTATTATAATTCTCTTGCTCAGAAACAAATTTGTATGGCCTGAATTCCTTTAATTGATCTGCAAATATTACATTACTTTTGTTTCCCTCGGTTTTGGATATAAGCTCCATAGCTGAGGGTGTGCTATATGCTATCGTTGAAGGAGCTTCAATGAGAAATGAATACTGACCGTCATTCTTCAAAAATAGTACTTCCATATTCTCCTTTTTCTCCATGCACTGTACAACAGTACTCACTAAGGCTAAATTAATACCTAAAGCCGTCAATGCTTTTATCAATGGAATCTTTTGTAACATTTTGTTTTACAGATTTATAATATTGTTGTAAAATAGGTGATATATATTGAGTCCTTGCAGTATGATTTTGCTTTTCCTGATAGTGATCATAATATCTAACGCTCTGATATTTTTCATTTCCCGGTTTCTTTAAAAAATTAATAAGTCTATTATCATATCCGCTGCTTTGATTAAATTTTTTATCATCAGCGAAATCCTTTGCCTCGGGAAATGCATGTATAAAAGTTTCATGAGCGAATGTTTCAATCTGATTAGCCATTCTGTTCGGAGTATTATTATTCTCTACACTTACGGTAAAATTAGTTCTCCCATTTTTGTTTTCGACAGTTGTTTCACCGGATGCGCCTTGTGAAGCTGACGTTTTTGATATATTATTATCAAATGTCAGATCCATTCCCTTCTTATGGAATTCTCCGCTTTCCTTATACTTTATCCCTGCAATTACCTGATCTTTTTCTGCAAATTTTGATATCACAGCCTGACCTTCTTTAGATTTCGCAAAAAATTCAAAAGCTTTTATCTGTTGCTGATTTCCTTTCTTATAAATCTCTGATGGATCAACATGGGCCGGGCTCCTGCCATCAGGATCTGTAAACATTACCGGGTTATTAAAAGCATAATTGTAAGGACTATATCTTGTCATTTTCTCTGCCAATGGATCAATTACACCCCATCTGCCCAAATCACTCATATACATTCTCGCTCCGAAATCATGCCAGCCTGTTTCCTGCATTTCTTTTCCTCCAAACTTATAGTTATAATAACTTCCAAAGTTTGAGTAATTTGATCCTCCGATATGGTTTAACCCAAATGGATAATAATTATTGACATCCATTGTCTGAACTACCCCTGCATTGTTCTTACCAAAACTTACCCTTACATTCCCTAAATGATCTTTATAGTTGTAAATATAACGGTTTTCTGCAAAACTGTAAAACCCTTCTGGGGTACTTACAAAATCCAGTTTCCATGCCGCAAGCGGCGGAAGAACAGGTTTAAATGTTGAATAAGCCTGCGATTCATAGGCCGATTCCGTCTTGCATGTGATGCAGATCCCTCCATCATCTTCATATGAATACTGAAACCCATCCAGATAATCCGTCATTCGTATTGTTGGAAGCCCCATATGAGCCTGCTGACTGTATGTTTTACGAAGTTTCACTCCATCAGCACGGTATAAATGATTTATATTTGTTGTGCTTATATTTCCAACAGGATTAGTAAACTGCATACTAATTGAAACAGGCAGATTGATATGATTATAAACTATGGACTGGATTCCTTTATCCTTCATATCAGTCATATTTCCATTAAGGTCATAGCCAATAATATTGTTCCCACCTTCATATCCTGAGTTGTTAGGTGAATTTTCTATTACCTGATTCAGACGGTTTCCTATATATTTATATTCAAGATCATCCACCTGTGTGGCTGTAGTTCCTGATACAGGATAAGCATTCCTTTTCAGGGTCATAATATTTCCATTTAAATCATAGCTCAGATTTTCATTGAAATTATTATTATAGGGATTGGTAGCGCCAGGTTCTGTATAGATAGCATCTTTCAACCGGTTAAGAGGGTCATAAGTATAAGAATATCTTTTCAAGGCACCCTCCGAAGCATTTCTCCAATCTACCTCTGCGATATTTCCATTATACTTACCTGATGCTAAATTAGTGTATACAGGATTGTTATATTTAATTTCATACCCAAAGAGCTTTCCATTTAAAACAGCCGGATCATTGATTTTAGTCAGCCAGCCTCTTATATTATATTGGTAATCTATAGACTGTAATGGACTGGCAACATCAGTTCCTCCTACTTTCTTATTGGTAATCTGAGAAATCTCGTTATAAGTATTTTGTGCCAGAATCTCTGTTGGATTGCTGTCTACCTGGTGCTTATGTACCAACAGTCTGTTCTGGTTGTCATAATCAAACGTTTCTGTAATGACTCTTTCAGTATCACTATCCAGACGCTTATGTTTTGTTATAGTCTGCTTTGCTACCCCTGCAAAATCAAGTTTGGATTCTGTTTTAGTATATCCTCCTAAATGATTGATGGAATAAGTTCCTATCACTCTTCCTTTCTTATCATAATAGGTATAATCCTTTGACCAATTATCGTCATCAATATTCTTTACTAAAGTAAGGACAGGAAGGCTTTTGGTACTTAAACCTTCGGGTGTAGGAATAGCATTTAATGTGTGCTCTCCTAAAATATCCGTTGGAAAAGTAGGATTAAAAGTATATCCTGCAGGATAGGAATCATAATAATTAACACTTAAGACTTGTGCCAGACTTCCCGGGAGAGCCCTGTTGGTATAATAAATAGGCATTCCGCTTACGGTAAACGAGCCAGCACTTCTTATCTCAAAGGTATAAGCAGCTCCTGTAATAGTAGTTTGCAAAGACTGTCTTGTACTATTATTATTAGTAATAGCTGTAAACACCACTCTACCGAACTGGTCATACTTGGTTACCAACCACTTACCCTGATCTTTAAGATTTGTATCTTGGCTCATCACCAATTGATCGGCCTTATTATAAATCAGATATTCCCAGCCTTTTCCGGGAAGCTTCTTTTCTACTAACCTGTTCTTCTTATCATATTTGTACTGATAGCACAAATTGTCAAGAGTTACATCAGGGAAGAAGCCCGTTGTCAGACTTTTAACTGCATCTGAGGCAAGAGGAGGAATAACATAGGTAAGATTGCCATAAATATCATAAACATAATAGGTATCAGCTTTCTTCCCATCTACATATTTTCTTCGTAAAACAGTTCTATCTTCATTATTAATAAATTCCTCTGAAGTGTTGTTGTTTCCGTTTGCAGAGGTCCAATCCTCATTTTTGATTACTTTTTTTATTAAGCTACCTGTCCCATAAGTGGAACTGAATGATAATTTAGGATTATAAATATCCTGAGCAACTGCCAGATCAACATTATATTTTTTTACTTCGTCAGAAACTGTATTTACATCATCAGTAAATTTTATTTCGTGTCCGCTGTTTTTCTTCCAGGCCGTTCCAGGTGCTGACTGCATCAAAACCCTGTTTAATGGAGAGGCTTCAAATACATTTTCCGAAAATGCCGGTTCACCATTGTAAACAGATGAAGCTAAACCTGAAATTGTAGCTGCATCAACTAAAAGACCATTGTTTTGCATGGTTGGAACGGGTAAAAAATCCTTCGACTTCCTTCCAAGGTTATCATACTCAAAAGGAGTCACCAAATCTTTTCCTGAAGGTGTCTCTCCTTTGGCAACAATCTGCAATTCCCTTCCTAAACCATCATAATATACGATAGATGCTTTCTTCTTTCCAGAATCTCCTTGGTCCGTAAGATAGTTTACCGACATTATCTTATTCTGCGGAGTCCAGTTAGAAAGGTACGTCGAAATGTCCGCGGGTATGGGAACTGGCGATGTTAAATTCACAGATATGGTTCCCGAAAATCCAGTTAAAGAAATGGGCGTATTATGATAAATGGCTAACTGATTATCAACAATGAAGAACCGGTATCCTTTATCAGTAAAAAAGCTTCCAGCCGGAACAGGAATTTCTGTGTTGGGTAACGTTCCTACATAATCAGTTGGCCCTATTTTTCCTTGTTTTAAAGTGGTATCCGTAAAACCAGCACTAAAACTAAGACTGAGTACATTATTGGTGATACTCAATGTTACCCCACCACCACCACCATTGGAATACGTGGTAAGCAGATTCCAATTGTAATATTTGGAATAATTCGAAAATTGGGCTTTGATAATTGAGGTACTAAATACAAGTACCAATAAAACAATTCTATATATTGACTTCATCAGATTATTAGTTTTTAATTTCATATGTAAAACTCTTTACAAGTTTTCCATTCTGATCCTTCACATTCATCAACCGTCCAATATTATCATAGTTATAATATTCAATCACACCTGATGAATTCATGATACTGCTAACCCCAAACTCATTCTTGTAAGTGTACAATGTACAAAGATGATTAGGCAGAGCATTAATGATATTCGCCTGCTGCTGGATAATTTGGGTATAGTTAGGTGAGATTACGTTAAGCAAAGGCTTAAGCGTTGCCAGATATCCTAAAACAGTACTTTCATCTGTAATCTCGACACCTTCTATCTTCAATATCGGATATTTGTTATCGTAACCATAATAATAATAAGTATAGTTTCCGGTTGGTAGGTGTGCCTTCAAAATATGCCCGTCAGTATCATATTTATCAACGATCAACTTTTCGTCAAGTGCATTATTACCCTTAGCTTCCGATACTTTTTGAGGAAATATTCGGGAAGCCACAGCAGTTCCATTCGACGCCACTGTTGGAATAAGAGCATACTCTGTTATCGTTTTACTTAACAGCTCCTGATTGGCAAGTTTACTCGTTTCTACAACTGGGTACTCTCTTCGATTTACCATGGTTGTGTATGGCTCAGTACCATTTTTATCAAAAGAATAGAGGTAATTCTCGGATATTGATTTCCCATTGGTATCAATGAAGGATTTATTCTTCAGAAAATTATCCCCAAAGTTTCCCTGATCGGAAAAATTGCTATTTTCAACCATTTCAAAATACTGCCCGGCACTTCCATAAGTTCTGTTTTTTTTTGTGGTAAGGTTAAAGTCAGAATAGTACAATTCATATGCAGTTCCGGCAATAACAAATTCTTGTGTCTGCCCATTAGATTGAGGACAAGCAAGAAAAAATTTACCACTCAGCCCCCTTGCTGCTTGGGGAGAAGTTTCACTATAGGTGAAAATTTCCTCTTTTAACAGATCATTACTTGAATTATAAAATCTTCTTTCTTTGGGAAGACCTCTTTTATAACCGAACTCCGTATGAGGATCAAAAATGGAATTATTTTGTCCTAGTTTTCCACTATTAGGTAGATTAGGAAAATCTGAATAATTAGTAAAATTATTGACAATATATCCGTTATTCTCTGTTTTCTCAACCACTGTTGAATACTCAATCTGCGGTCCCATCAAGTTGGAAAGCTGTACTACAGATCCTATACTGAACTGGGTTTGATAGTAAGGAATACCATTCTCAGTAGGAATAAGAAAATTCTTTACATAATACACATTTTTTTGAAGCAATGTTCCTGAGGATACAGTAGAGTTGGTATCAATGGTATAGCTGTAGTCTTTTACAATCTTATTTTGTGGATCACTGAAATCCGACATTCTTTTTATCCTTACCCCACCGATAATTCCATTCCCCGAAACCAGGCTGCTGTTTGAATCCAGATATTTGGAATAGGTATGAGGTTCATATTCAAATATTGTATAGCCTTTCAAAGGATATGTAATTTTTGATAAGGTTCCAAAATACACTTTTGTAGGATCTGTTTCCCTTGAAGGCTCATGAATTGTAGGTGAATTATAGTCCAGAGAAAAAGGAGTAGACTTGTAATATCCGAAATGGTCTACATTAGTAGAAAGCAAGCCCGGAAGCTGATTAAAATTATTGTATTCGAAGGTATGATCAAATTGATTATCCACCGTTAATTTTTCCAGTTTCAATCTTTCAGCTGGGGTATTATTATAGCTGAATGAAACCTGTTTTAAGACATTGTTTTGGCTGTCTCTTGCTACAAATCCATCTAATTTTCTCCATTTCAATGCATTGATATACGAGTCAAAGTGTCCTGATGTGACATTGGGATTTGGGGTAACTCCATTCTGTAATCTTTTGATATAATAGAACATCGCATTTTCATAATCTCCCGGTAGGGCCAGCCCCGCCAGATAACTTAAGATATTGGAGAAAGCACTGTCTAGAGTAGGGTCTCCATTATTGTACCTGTATTTCAGTGAATTGTTAATTGATGATGAGAAATTAATTGTTCTTGCAGATTTTGTAGTAATGGATTTCAAATAAGTAGGAATGATCAGCTGTCCAGCAGCAACGACCTGATTACTTATACTGCTTCCGCCGCTACATCCCACCCCCGGAACGAATATATTACCATCAAACTGTTTGCTATATCCGCTAAAAGAATTCGTATTATAGAAGGATGCTATATAATCTCCTCTCTCATATTCAAAGGAATAAATCTTAGTTCCTTCTTTATCATATACTTCCGAAAGATACCAAGCATTAGCAATAACTGGATTCACCAATTGATTATAGAAGTCAGGAATGGTATATTCTATATTATCCTGTATACCTCCGAATATATATTTATTGCCTTGATCATCAGTCATGGTAATTTTACCAAGAACCTTTAAAAATGGTCTCTGATTGAAATTATTGGTAGCAGGAAAGTTCATTGGTGTAATCTTATCATTCATATTGATTTCCACCTTCATATTATCCTTAGAAGATACTTTCCAAACTCCATCAGAGCCCAGAAAGAATTTTCCTACATGGCCCATAAAGTTGAAAATAAAAATATCGGGTTCCAGGTCTGCTGCCGGATAAGTACTATTGGTTATACCTCCGTTTTTTAATACTGTTGTCATATTACTAACACTATTCCACTGGGCCCCATTAAGGGCAGGTGTATAGTAATAATAACCGCTCGCTATCCCCCATTGGCTGGAGCCCATAGGAACATCATTGGTGAATTTTTCGTCGAACGAAGTACCTTTAACGACTCTTGTAATCACACCTCCTGCATTGAATGTCCAGTTTTGTCCTACCCATCCAGGGGTATCACTCACTCTCACTCCTCCTGTATCATAACTTACACTTATATCTAATGGAATACCATTTTCATTAAGAGAATACAAAGGTATGCTTACATTGGCTCTTCCCGAAGAGAGATCCATTGGTACATCCCCGTATTTCCCTAAAGAAGCAGCATTGGGAGATTGTATATTTTTAGGCAGTTGTAGTGTCTGTGCCCATATCGAAACATTCGATATTAATGGCAGTGCCATTATTAAGAATATCTTTTTCATCATTATTTTTTTATCAGTTTTGCGTTTGAAGTTTTACCCGAATCAGTTTTTATCGTCACCAGATAAGCTCCCTGAACCAAAGCCTGAGTATTGATCTTTGTCACTCTGTTCTTAGTTTTTATATTTTGAAGCTGTCTTCCACTCATGTCGTACAACAAAATATCTGCATCCTTAAAATCAAAACCGATTTCTACATAAGCATAATCAGATACAGGGTTCGGATAGATCTTTATATCATACTGGGGAAGAAGCTCACTTACTTGCTTGTCTCCCAGCTTTACAATCTTCCAGTTTTCTTTACCTAACTCTTCTGCACTTGTTCCTGCAAGAATAATAGAACCATCTCTATTGAGTTTCAGATCTGAAAGTCTTTCTTCCTTCTTTCTGGATTCTCCTTTCACATGTTTTCTCCACTGTTCATTTCCATTATGATCAAGATATAGCATCCAGAAGGTTTCATCATCAGTTTGTATTCTTCCCTCAGCTTGAGTATAGCCCCCTAAAAGAATTCCTTTGGATGATTTATCGTCTGCTGAATGAATCACAATCATTCCCATCAGGATATCACGATTCTTGAAATTATAGGATTTCTGCCACTGCTCTTCTCCTCTTTCATTTAAAGCAATCAGCCAGAGGTCTGTGCCTTCTTCAATACCAACAGCTTTATTGCCTGACCTTTCTGATCTGGATTCTCCACCGACAATAAAACCATTTGAAGTTAATGCCAGTGTTCTGATATGGTCATCATCTTTCCCTCCAAAATTCTTTTCCCATTCAACTTTGCCATTTTTATCAAGTTTGACAATCCAGTAGTCGCCTTCACCAAAGTTTTCTGTCTGCTTACCCGTCTTATCTCCAATTACAACTCCACTTCTGGAATAAATTCCAAGCAATGCTCCGCCGTCTTTCGTTGGGATCATCTTTTCAACTTCATCAAGTCCGCGTCCTCCCAATGTTTGTTCAGATAATATTTTCCCTTCTTTGTCGAGTCTTACAATCCAGACGTCCTTAGAACCATAACCTTTAGAGGAGTTCTGTACATTCCCGGCAACAAAGAATCCCTGATCTATAGTCTGGATAACTGCTTTAGCTTCTTCATTCGAAGAGGTACCTAATGTTTTCTGCCACAATTCATCACCAAATTCATTGATCCGAATGAGCCAAATGTCTGAACCTCCCTTAGAATCTTCTTTTTTATCAAGTCCTTTTTCTGAATATGAGGTCCCAGAAATCAGAAAACCACCATCCTGGGTAGTGACAGTGGAAGATAAATAGTCGTGATTATTTCCTGATAAATATTTCTCGAAAACCTGTTCTCCCTGTTGATTCAATTTTATCAGGTGAAAGTCATAACCATTGTTTTGTTGGCTGTTTTGTTGGAGTTTTTCCGTTTGGATACTGCTTCCCGCGATAAGGTATTGCCAATCAATAGTAGTAGTAACCTGGCTTAAAAAATCCTGCGAACTGGACTTAATATCTTTCTGCCAGAGTACTTCCTGAGCAAATATCCCCATAGTAGTGCATAAGAGTAATGCACCCGTGTAGAGTTTTTTCATGCTTGTGCTGTAATTAATTTTAAGTAAATACTGATTTAATTATTGTGTATATTAGAAATACACAAAATGTATAGAATAATTATTGTTCATGGTTATGTTTTTGATGACTGCAAAATTAAACTTTTTAAAGTTTCGTCCAAAGGAATTGATTAACATTCTTTAATAATGCAAAGATATATCCGCAAAGCGACAAAATACGACGTATTATATTCTTGCTTAAGCAAAATATGAATCTAAAATTTGCACCATAAATAATCTGGATTATCCAAGGGATCATCTACTTTAGCATATTCTCTTCCCCAGCCTTTCTATGCACTTCCACCACATCAATAGAAATCTCATATTGCTTCAGCTCTTTTTTCTCTTCATCACAAGCCTTATCAATATGCTTCTGAAGATTTACAGCCGTCTGCTTTGCTTCATATTCCATTACTTCAAAAAATGAAAACTCCGAAGGCTCGCTCCTTCAGCTGGTGATAAAACGTAGAATAAAACTCAGTAAAAGAATTCTCATTACACTCAATACTGAGCATTTCATCACGGTTCAGCTCCTCAGGACCCACTCTATTCACTTCCCCATCCTCACCCAATCCCTTAATCCCAACAGTACCCGTTTCATGATGAAGCACCAGTAAAGTGTATCCTGTTTTCCTAACAGTAACCCATTCATCGTTTTTATTGCTATCCATGACTTAAATTATTGTGTACCATGTAAGATATAAAGTCGGACAGGTTTATTTTAAGTAATGGCAGCTAAATACCATATTTGTCACATGAGGGTATTCAAAAAAAAGCAGCCTCAATGAGACTGCTTTTCTATTACCTTACTTTATTTAACTTACGTTTACCATTTTAAATTATCAAGCAACTTGTCTTCATTTAAATTTAAGATAGCTATATTATTATTTTCTTTTCCTATAATATTGAATAAAACGAAATTATTAAATTCCTTTATCGGTAGATTTTCAGACAATTTATTCTCTCCACTAAAAGATATTAACTTCAAATCTCCATTAAGATTTTGATAGTAAAATTGGTGATTATTAATAAAGATTATAGGTCTCGAATATGCGATTGTACAAAATAAATAAATCGAATTACTACTAAGTAAATTTTCGTTAGTTTTAATATTGTAAATGTTAAATTTATTGTTTTGATATCGATAAGAATAATCACTATTATTGCTTAATTCTTTCACTATGTTAGGACGTTCAACAGGCAACATTAAAACTTGACTAATTTGCTTGGAATTTGCTCCCCTTAAAATTTCATTATAGTTCACATCAGTAGGAATTTTTCCTTTTTTCAGTATAGCAAATTCTATTATTTTTAGATTATCCAACAAATCAAAATTGTATGCATTAACATGTAAAAAAATATTTTTTTTATTTCTGAAAAAATATTTTGGGTGTTGATCTGGAATCATTTCTAAAAAAATTTCAATAGAATCATTATAATTATATTTTTTAGATAATTCTTGAACACATTCACCAATTATGATCCCTTTGTTAATTTCCTCTCTGTAAGAAAAACAGGATATATGTACTGTAACATTTCCACTAGTATGATGCAGTGTCACGTTTTTTGCATCGATATTTACAAAAAAAACACATATTAAAAATATTATTAGTTGCTTTATCATTTTCTTTGAATGTAGGTAACGATATACTTGAATGCACCATTGTATAGTGCGTTTTTGGAATAGGTTTATTATATGATAATCCAATCTAAATTATAATATATCATATTTTGTATCGAAATTAAAGATTGGTTTTATTTATAAAATTAATTTGATGATCATCTTTAATAAAGACTCACGCGCTGGTACATTGAGGTATATCATTACCAAAAATACTTCATAAAAATGAACTTTGCAATTCTTGTTTAATTTTACTTAAACGTACCAAATCATCAATAAAAGTGTTTGAAGATACACTCGTCTTGCACTTAAGGAGACAACTATTTGATAGTTGTCTCTCTTTTTTTATGCATAAGTAAGTTTTCTATCACAAACAGGACATGTCAAAAAGCCTCTAAGAAAAAACACTGATTGCAAATCATCTCTTTTAGCAGTAGCCTTTCTTTTCGTATTAACAACAGACTGTACCTGATCAAATAATGATTCCGATATTAAGGGTTCGTGTAAACCCTGCACAATTTGTTCTTCATTAGAGTTAATCTTAATAGATATTAATCCACAATAAATTGGATTACGCAAAACCCTAAAAAAGTGTGACCTTGAACACATTAATCCCTTATCATTAGCTATTTTTCTAATCTCAGAAATTCTATGATCATTCTGGATAACTTGATTGAAAGCCCATTTTATAATTTCGGCTTCAGGTTCTTTAGGAACAATAGCTTTTTTACCATCCATCAATGTTACATTGATAAATCCTATTGGCGCTTTATTAGGATATCTCCCCATTAGTTTTGCACGGCGAATACCATTCGCCGTATTTTGAGCTCTTCGGGTATTTTCTGCCTCTGGAACCGCTAAATACACAGCTAACATAACCGTACTTTCCGGCACGGAGAAATCAATAGGCTGATCAATAGCCATTGCCGTTGTCTTATACTTCCTAAGCTTTCCAATCATCTCGTAAGCATACTCCACATTACGGCTGAATCGATCCCATTTGATGAATAATATGTTTTTATTCTCTCCTGCCGATTTCTTTTTAATTTCGAAGAATAATTCTTTCCACTCAGGTCTATTGAAGTTTTTTGCAGAGTAATCTTCTCGATAAATTCCTTTGACTTCAATATTGTTGTATTTACAATACTTTAGTAATCTATCCTCCTGTTCCGGCAGGGAGTAACCTTTTCTTTTTTGTTCGTCTGTACTTACACGAACATATAAGTAAGCTGATTTCATATAATTAATGTATTTATTTGATTTACAAATTAATAATTTAAAAAAACATTAAATAAAAAGCTCTATATCCTATTATAACATTGGATTTATATTGTAACTGCAAACTCTAATAAATTGTTAAATATATTTTAGGAGTCAACTCAATTTGATTTCAATTACGGATTCCCATAAAAAGTTCATATAAAATAGATTTATTTTTGTTCAATGAGCAAATCAAATCGGCAGTTATACCTCCGATCCAAGTGAAGGAATTGGTGCAAATACTATTTTATTTGCAAAATCAAGCGAATCGGAATATGAGGATGAATACCGAATTACGAAGCATTATGAAGCAGATAAAGTTCACAAATTTCCCAATGAGGCTGTTAAGGAGATCATTTTAGGATTAAAGCTAACAGAAGAAGAAAAAAATGAAATACTTAAGATAGCACACAGCAAGTCTTCTCAAGCAAAATTTTACGAATCTAGTATGAACTTGTCTGAATTCAAATTAGACATCATTCCTTCCTTTAACTATGAAAATACTTCGAGACTGCATTTTAGGTATGCCCTAAATAGTCAAATTATGCTGTAATTCAATAAAAAGAAAATAACCAATGAAAATGAAAACAATGTTGAACATTTTAAACTTATATCCGATCTTGGAAAAATAGATTTACCAAGCAAAGAAGAACTTCAAAAGCATTTTGACGAAACTGGGCAGGGCTATATATTCGTTTTAGATACCTCCGTGTGTATTGATATTAAAGCTTAATAGGCTGGGGTAAAAACTCTAAAGCTGAAAAATCCAAAATTTTCAATTTAATCCAGTTCTGTCAAAAAAACAATGTCGAATATTTTGCAGTCTGGGGGCTCTTAGAATCATCATATGATCGTAAAAACCTTGAGGTAAAATATGACATGTTTGATGATTATTACAATAAACTACATTTTGCATTCAATATCCCTGTAAAAGAATTCAAAAAACTGGATTTTGACTACTACAGGGACTTTCATGTTGAAAATGAAATCCGAATCGATAAAAATATTGTCAAGTCAATAATCGAAAGTCGTGTTAATCCCTATTATGTTGGTCTATTAAAAATCTGTGAAATTGCTCAAAGAGGTCTGGGATTAAATCGTGCCGAAAAGAATGTAGAAGAATTTTTTAACTGGATAGAAAATGATCTAGGATTTATGCTAGGTTATGAACACCGATTGGCAATGCAGATTTTTGGAGGAAATTCAGATTATTGGAAAATGCTTCGTATAGGCTCAAAAAAAAGAAGTTGTTCTAAAAGAGGCAATGAAGACAGCATGGGATATATTGCATTCTAAACTCAGTACCAATAACGAACTATTATCTGAGTTGGTAGGCAGAAATATAAGAGCAATATTTGTTACTAAAGATGCTAGACTTTCTGATCTGCTTGCTCCTAAAATTGGTGAATATATCAGAGTATCCAATACAAAAGTTTCGACGATCGATCTTGATGATTATCCTAAGGTTTATTCGGTGGATTTCCTTACAAAAATGAATGAAAAAACGAAAAAACTTGCTAGAGAAAGGCTTTTCAGAGAGGATGATATAGATGAAAACTATGTTAGGACACTCATTACCGACTTAGAAAATAAATTGATTTGATTTTAAATGAGCGAATTTGACTTTTATAAGATGCTAAATTATATTTGGTTTAATACCATTGAAAATAAAAGATTTAACATGAATGCAGGACAAACATATATACTTGTTATAGCTGTAGAAAATTATCACGAAAGTAAAAACTTTGACACAGTTGATTTCGCCGAAAAAGATGCAAGAGATTTCATAGAAGCATTTAGAAAATTAAGTTTAGAGGATAAAAGTGTCTTCACAGAGCTCATTAACGATAAAGCAACTTTAAGCAATATCATTCAAGAAATAAAGAAGATCAGTAAAATAGCACAGAAAGACGACCGAATTATTATCTATTTTGCAGGACATGGATTTTACGAAGAAGGCGAAAATCTTCTTGCTCCTGTTGATGCGAGAAAAACTGAAAAAAAAGAGACTTGTGCTTCCGTTGAAGTTATTTTGGGACATTTGAAAAAATCTGCATCAACTCAGAAAATATTGTTCTTTGACTGCTGTCACAGCGGCTTCGAAGGAGGAGGAAGTGTTCGTGCTGCAGCTGATAGTTTTGAAATAGATGAACTTATATATCAATTTAGAGAAGAACAGTTCGTTGTAGGATTTGCCAGCTGTCAGAATCATCAAACTTCTGTCTCTAATGCAGCTTTAAAAAACGGTGTTTGGACACATTTTTTAATTAAAGCATTGACAGGAGAAGCCACAAGTATTTATGAGAAAGGATTATTATTCAGTGATCACTTACAGGATTATCTCAATAAAAACACTTCCGAGTACGTTAAATTTAACACTGTTAAAAAATTAGACCAGACACCAGTAAAGTTTGGAACAGAAACAAGCAGATTTATTATTGCCAATCTAAATCCAATCTTTGAAGCACAGGTAAAAAAAGCAGAAAATACGGACATTGCTTTGTTGAAAGTTTCCTTATTAGGAGAGGAGATTGATACAGTTAAAAAACTCCCAGGATTTCAGAGTGGAAGCCACAAAGTTCCAAGATTTGTTGCACAGTCCACAAGAAATTTTATTAGGGGAATTGCTGCTGATCTAATAAAAGATGAAATCAATGATTTAAGCAAAAAAATCCGAGATAATGTTGGTTACAATAGAAAAGACATAAGAGCTACTCTAGATAGCGGCAGTGGATCTATTGAAACACCGCATTTTGATTATAGCATGAATGTCGAGCAGTCAGAAGATGAACCAGGTGAATATATTCTAATCAGAAGACTTGAAAATTTAACCGATCCGAATCTGGCATCCAGTCCAGCTCTAAGTAAAATTTTCAGCAGTCATTTTGATAAGCTATCCTTTGAAACTGGGAAAGAAATCAACATAAATGATTTAATTGATAGAATTGAAGATTTAAAAAATCCCGCAATAAGAGTAGATTATGACGACGCAGATCTAAGTTCGTGTCAAATAAAAATCGAAGGATTAAATTATGAAATAGAGGTTGATCCTTCTTCTATAAATATTATTTACGACTACCAAACCAGTCCGGGCAATCTGGTATTAGCTTTCCAAGAGACTCGTAAAGCTTTACAGCAAAATCCGGAATTAAGACTTTTAGAATAAAATAATAGATATGTAAAATCGTATATTAATTTAAAAACAAAACTAAAACTATGCACCCACTCAATTACTCACTTCAAGATTTTGAAAAATTACTGAAAAGTAAAATTACTATTGATTATAAAAATTACAATGGAGAAATTGAAACAATCTCAGGCTATCTTATCGAAATACATCCAACTGATGCAGGAGACATTATGCCGCACAGTATCACCTTAGATCTTGGTACTGAGCAAAGAAATGTCAACGTTTTTACCATTGAAAAAATAACATATTAGATTGAATAAATAAAACTTCTTTTATGAAAGATAACTTGCTTATCCTAGCCGGTGCAGGTATAACTGCAGGACCGGATTTTTTTCATATTACAACTTCTTCTATTACAAAATCTTTTATCTCCTATAATCATCCAGATCTTACTGATGACAAAGAATTGGTCAAATTCATCTATAATGAATTCTGCTACTGGAATAAACTGGACGAGACAAAAATTGAAGATAATCTGCACCAAATCAATTTTGAAACAATTCTACAAATGATTGAGGAATTGTATTCTTATGTTGAAGATTATGAAAGATCGAATCGGTTTAAAAAATACCAGAATAGTGTAAAAAACTCCGTTTTTTCCTTAAATAAAAAATTGATCACCCAAATAAATAGAGTTCGCAATCCGAGAGGAAATCATTTCATTTTTATATTTCTTGAAAAATTATACAATCATCTTATAGATGAAATCTCAAGACAAATAAAGCCACATAATGAGAATTCCACTAATAAAGGCATGGCGGAATTCAGTAATTTCCTGGACGTAGCCTTTGACAAAAAACATACAACAGAAGAATTTACACACTAAATTATGATAATTGGTTTAATCAATTTAGAGATTATTTTGATGGATTTCCGTCAGATGTTTTTGATTCAAATGAAGTAATCAGCAACAGGTCTACAGATTGTTACTACAATCTCCACGGATGTATCTTATGGGAAATATGGAAGCCTATAAAAAAGAATAAAGAACCTGAGGAACGAAAATATATTCAAAGTTCTGGTAGCTATACTATTTCCAGGGAAGCACTACTCCATTCTCCTATCATTTCAGGTTATAATAAACTGACTAGAATCAATTCTAGTCCTTTTTTGGAAATTTTCCATTCTTTTACATCCGATTGCATTTCCGCTAAAAAAGTATTGATTATTGGTTACAGTTTTAACGATCCACACGTCAACAACAACCTTCAATTCATCGATAAAAATTCTAAAATAATAATTGTCCTTTATTACAATCATTCCTGTTTGGATGATTCGGAAAGTGATTTATATCGAATAATGCATGAAGTAAGTGATATTTTTAACACTAAATTTTCAACTTATAAAGTTAGGAGCGGGTTAGAACATACAGTTGATAGTGATAATGGGAGAATATCAATTTTTATTAATGGAATAGGTCAGTCATTTTATGATGAGTACCCTAAAATTTGGAACTAAAAGCGATCATTTTTAATGATTACTAAAATTAAAAATATTATAATGAAAAAGACAGATGTCATCAAATCAATAATTGAAACAGGATCAGAAATCTCAGGGGGCATAGGAAGCGCATTGCTTAGTGCCGTAATTCCAGGAACTACAGGAATTATTGTAGGCGGAGCGGCAGCACCTATACTAACAAAGATCTTTACCGATATTGGTACTGAAATACAAAACAGATTTTTAAGCTCAAGGGAAGTAATGAGAACAGGAGCTGCGTACACCTTTGCAATCGATAGGATACGACAAAATGAGAATGAAGGGCATACGCTAAGAGATGATGATTTTTTTGAGCCAATTGACAATAACCGCCCGGCATCAGAAGAATTATTGGAGGCTATAATCTTATCTGCCCAGCGGGAATCAGAAGAGTTGAAATTAAAATTTCTAGGCAATTTGTATGCTAACATTTGTTTCCATCCAGAAATCAATCGTGCGCACGCAAATCAAATCATTAAAAACTCCAACACACTATCATTTCAACAGTTTTGTATCTTGCAGCTATTTTATGAAAAGCTGCAAGATACAAGAGCTCTTAAGGTTCCCAAATTAAGAGCTGATGGAAATTGGGAGATTAAAGTGATAGATATTATTTCTGAGACACGGGAACTACAGCAAAAAGGTTTGATAAGCATTGACAGCAGAATGAATGAAAGTGATTTGTCTTCACCGATTCCTTTGGCAAAGGTAAATATCACTTCGGTGGGTAAAACTTTTTGCGAGTTGTTGTCATTAAATCAGATTGATAATGGCATTTTATCAAAATTAAACGACGTCACAGAAATTAAATATTAGATCATCTAAGCATTTGTTTTATTGGTACATTATGAACCTTGAAGTACCGGTAAAATAGTATGAAAAAATAAATTAAAGCAATGATGATTTGGAAAAAATCCCAGCTTTTGCTGGGATTTTTTTTCTGAGCAAAGTTGATTAACTATACTCAGAAATTAAATAAGATTAGTTTTATAAATGTCCCTCGTCTGCAAATGAATAATAACTTTCAGATGTCAGAATAATATGATCCAATAGCTTTAAATCTAAAACATTACCAGCTTCCTTGATCTTATTTGTCATTTTTATATCTTCGGTGGAAGGTTTTAGATTTCCAGAAGCATTATTATGACAGATAATAATTGTACTTGAGTTACATAACAGCGCTGCCTGCAAAATAATCCTTAAAGCTGCCTGCAACTATCAATATCAGTAATTACCACTAAGGAAATCATAAATAACGATATGTAGTCTTTTACAATGCAAAAATATCTTCAACATTTATCTATAATGATTCACCTCATTTATCCCTCCACATCTGATCCGTTACCAATTGTCAGCTTAACCAAATCAATAATGTAAAATCTTTGCAACCTCAGCTAAGGCCGTTTTTATATCACCTTTTTGAGATTGTGCTAAATAAAATTGATGTTCCAACCTCTCTATAAATGGATAGAAAAAATTAATATGTTCTATTATTCCCTGGTTTTCTACAACAAACAACCTTAAAGCTTCGGTTACCTTATTTAAGCCCTCTTCGCTTCCACCTGCCATATTTGCGAGAACCTCAGTAACATAGTTTTCAAGACGGTCAAAATCATCCCTGTCTTTTTTGGTTTTGGCTATTTTTAGCAAATCCATTATTTTTGGTAAATAAACCAGGTCTGTAACATTTTTCAGATAGGCTGCATCATAATAAAAATCAAATTCATCTTCGCAATCGTCATCGCTATGATTTAACATGTAGTTTAAATAATATAGTGTCCCCGCAGGATCTCCAACTCTTGTTAGTTGCTGTGATGCACGATATTTCTCTTGTTCAGGCTCCTGGTTATTTTCAATCAGGATTGTTAGAAATTCAGTAATTTCATTTTTATAGCTTCCTCTTACGAGGATAAGATTTATAATTTCCCATTTGATTGAATCATTTGGCACATTATAAAGAAGTGACAACAAATCTTTAGGATCTTCAACAAATTTATCAAAAGCTCTTAGAACTTCATTTTTGGCATAATGATCATGATCAATACCAGCTAAAGCAGTTAAAATAAATGGATATGCATCTTCCAATCCATTTTCAACAGCATAAATGGCATTATTCTTCCAGGATGTGTCATAATGAATATCATTTTTAAGATTTTCAATCACTCTCCTGGTAACCTCTTGCTTTCCCACTTGTTTTTCAATCACACTAAAGTCTAATGATTCTGAACTTCTACTTAAATCATCATAGGTTGTAAAATCAAGAATCTTTTCCTTATCTACGTTGATGTCAAATCTGGAAATATAATACCATAAAATCTGAACCTGTCTGTTAAATTTAACCCTGCTTCTATCACCATCATTAACAGTAATTGCATTTTTGATATCAGCTTTGGAAACCCTGTCTTTTACCCAATCAGCTAACTGATCTATCTGTGATTTTGTTAATTCTATTCTGGAATCTCCAGCCAGTTTATCCTTCAAATTATTAAAAAGATAGTCTTCAAACTTACCAGTTTGCTCAACAAAATCCAAAACCTGCTTAAGGTTAACGGTATTACCTCCTCTGGTGTACTCTGCAAGAAGCTCAAACGGACTATGAAGAATATCTGTTTCATCATATTTTTTGTGATTGTACAATAAATCCCAAGTAAGCTCACCAATATTATTTTGATCGAAAAACTGCACCAACTCCTGTTTGAATTGTTCTGGAGAGAAAAAAACAGCGGTATTCTTTTGTGCCCATTCCTTTTGCGCTTCTGTTACTTTGGGTTCACTTACATTATTCAATATTTTTGAGTTTGCCCTGATCTCTTTTTCCAGATACAGCAATTCATCTTTACTTTCACTGCTCCCGTACCATTTCACTTCATTGTAAAATTCCAAAAGTTTGTTATTTGTCAAATCATGCTCGTTGTACAGTCTGATAACATAATCTGTAACATCTTTATTTATTAGTTTTTTATAAAGACGGGCCCTTTCATAAGATGAAATATCACTATTTCCAAAAACCTCTTTAAATATCATTAATGAAGTCTTGGTTTCAATAAAAAAGTTACTGAAAATATCCAAGCTTTTTTCGTCACCAAGGCGTATATTGTATTTATAGGCCTTACTAATAAGATCATAAATATCAGGATACTGAGTGTACAGGTCTGCCGAATGATCAATGATACTCCTGAGAACTCTTTCCCTATGGTCAAGCCTGAACAGCATTCTTTTATTATTGTCATCAGAAAAATACTTAAGTATCTTTCTGAGTGCATCAATTTCAAACTTCGCTGAGAAGGCTTCTTCCAACTGCATACTTTCGTCTATTAAATTCACCTTCTCCCTGTCAGGATCTATCTCAGAAATATTCAGTCCTTCGATTAAATAATCAACATATTTACTTTCAAGCTTTGCCTTATGAATCAGCCTGTACATTCCCGAACGGATATACTGATTGTTACTTTTTCCATAGGTTGTCATCAGTTCGTCAATTAGTTCCTGATCTGCATATTTCAGAGATCCCATCGCATAAGCTGTAGCATTAAAATAATGGACGTCAGACACATCTTCAAAAATAAAGGTTCGCAGTGCTTCCTTTGTTTTTACATTTTCCTGAGACCCAAGAATCTGATCATCAATTAAATGAATGGCGTTCAGTCTGGTATATCTTGTGTTGTTTTTATCCAGTAGTTCTTTTAGCAGAAATTCATTGGCAGATTTCACCGGTGCGAAACGTGCAAGTTCCGTTGGAGTAAATTTGTTTGATCTTAGCCATACTCCTTGTTTTTTATAATGGTTGAAAATATTTGTAAAAATTTCCAATCTTATTTTAGCATCAATTTTATCTGGTTCGATCTTGACCAAAATTTCAGGATCAATATTCAGTATCCATTCGATTAATCCCTTTCTTTTTTCACTGTCAATAATACTCATTAAAAAAAACAACGTATTGACCCAGCTTGGTTTGATAATCTTACCTTTAAAAGAAATTATCCCCTTTATCTCTTCAACCGTCATTTCATGTAATGAGCTTGCCGCCAAAAATTCCTGAATATTGTTATGCTCAAATCCCCACATCTTGGGATCTGCATCAAAATTTTTGAATGTTGTAGAAAATTTTAATAATTCAAGTTCAGCAGGCTCTGGCAAGATTTGGGATAACTGATCAAAAGTAACATAATTCTTACCCATAAACTCCATAGTTAACGCCACTTTTCTCAACAGGCCCATTACTTTAACCTTCTGCAACTTTAAATTGGTTGTTCCCCTAAAATGTTGCTGGTCAAGGTCAAACCTTTTGTCAATGAATTCATTCAGTAAATCCACTTTACTGATTTTCAAATTCTTATGCGTTTTGTACTTTTCCAATAAAAGCTGAAGGAAAAACGGTTGTGTGATAAGATCTTTGAAATCTTTATCATAAGCCTCCTGTACAAAGTCACTACCGTTAATATGATATTCATCATTTGCATAGGTTACAATACTTTTAATATTAATTTCATCAAATAAATAAACATTAAAATCAGAAAGTGTACCTCCGGAAATGCCCGATGGAAATTCATAAAAATTAGTCCGGCAAGCGATAACAATGCGAATATTCTGAAATTTAGATGAAAAGGAATTTATCTTTCTGACCGCAGTATTAAAATTTGCAGGTTCAATCTCATCCAGACCATCCAAAATTACCAAGCAAATGTTTTCAGGGATTTTGTCCCAGTGTTCTGGTAGAAAATCTTCTATATTTTCATTAACATAGGTATTCATCCTTTGAAAAACCGGTACAAATGGCGAATCTGCTACAGAATGGATCGCTGCAAGATTAGATAATTCGGTAGACTTTCCTGATCCTGCACCTCCCAGTAGTACGATTCTTGATTCCTTTTCAACCAATTCGACCAATTCTTTTCCTTGATGAGCTCCAAAAAATACATCAATTGAATCTGCTTTTGTATCAAACGGACTTAGAGTGCGATGTATAACATTCTTATAGGGTTGCACCCCAATAATAAAGCGTGAAAAATCAATAGGATCGGAAGTATTGGTGCTTTCTTTGATCTCTTCAATAAATTCATTTTTGCCTTCGATTCTCTTTTTTCTTTCAACTTCCCATACCCACTCATCAAGTATTTGATAAATGCTGGTAATAAACTTAGTCGGATCCTCTGTATTGGGAAAAGAATGTACCCAACCATTTCCTTGGATTTCCCTTTTAAATTTCTTTACTTTCGACAACTCCTTTTTTTCATCTTCATCCTTAAAGTCCCGAGGCTCCTTGAAGAAAAAATAGATACCAATTTCTTCCCCATCTTTACGCTTTTGGACAGCATTACGGAACTCCTCTTCGGTTCCTGAACCATATGGTATTCCGGTAATGGGATCTTCAGCACCTGAAACCGTACCATACCTCATCCATAGCAATCCTATATAAATATCATATCCTGAAAATCTGATATTTATATCTTCCTGTGATCTGTTTCCCCAGGGAGCCACAATATCTTTAAAGTCCAAAACCTGAAACATGATTCCTCGGTTATTTACCGAAAACACATGATTTCTGGATTCACAAAGTTTTTTAATAATATCTTTCTCACGACTGACATCGCCGGGACAGGAAACAAAAACTCTTATCAGCGTAGTATTTACCATTAAAAATAAATTTGCGTAAATTTAACACTTTTTACATTTTTTTACAATATAAGGCAAAAAAATATTCAATAGAATTAAAGAATTCTATTGATAACTGATTGTCTGATCTTATAAAACAACATGTAAAACTAATCAGTTAAATAATCATCAAACTATCAAATTCATTATTGAAAAAGCATTTCTTAAACTAGTTGGAGTTTATTACGGATTTTAAATAAGAGATTTGCATTGTTCTAATAAGGAACTGGTAGTAGATAATCTTAGCATTACTAAGTACGAACTTCACAGAACATCATATCAGGCTAACCAAATAATATTGAATATACATGTCTAACATCTTAATTACCGGCGGAATCGGAAACCTCGGAAAAAGCTTACTTCAATATTAAAGCATGAGAAGATATCTTTCACAACAGGCGGGGGAAATAACAGGTCTCTGGCGGCCAATGATGTTCAATCGGAAGCTGAAAATTGCAAAAATAAACTGGGAAAGAGCGTAAGAAAATTTTTAAATTGGATAACAACATTTTACCATATTAATTAAAATATGATTTTTTTATTTAACAATTTAATTGAGATTATTTTGAAGCAACCCTATATCATAATGTACCAAATCTAATTTTATTAGTTTTTGTAGAATAATAGAAGCCACTCAAAAAATCTGTCACTGTTTTATTATGATAAAACTTTAAATACAATTAATATTTTTTTTGATTGATTTGTATATAGCAAAGTATAACTTAGATATTATTTAACACATTCAAAACGTTATCAATATCTGCAGCTAATTTGGTTGAATAGAGTATGATGTTCACAAGGCAGGATTATTTAATTCTATAATTTTTCTAAATTTTCCACCAAATGTTTCGATATTTCTTCGGTTATGGGTACAAGATCAGAACAGCTAATTAAAGACTCACTATTCCAAAGCTGATTTCTATCAGTTATGAAAATTAAATTACATGAAACATAAGCTAAAAGAAATTACTTAATAAAAGTGAGCTGTTTAATTCTTGTTTAATTTGACTTAATCGAACCAAATCCTCTATAAAAGAGTTTGAATAGACGCTCGTCGAGGTCAACAAAAGCCAAATGGTGCCACTTTAAGACAAGTGGCGCCATTTTTTTATTTTACTTTAATAAGAAATTAGTTTATTACCTCACCGCTTAATTGTATAAAAAGGTAATAAGATCAAACGGAGAAACTAATTATGAATTAGCTTTATAGAAAGGATTTGGCATGGTTTGTATATTCAATTGTATAATGATTTTTATCCTTTCCCACATAAATAAACTTATATTTTGGCAATTGTACTTCATTTAATTTGATCTCCTTCTTATTATCAATAATAATTATAACATTTTTATTATTAAAAATTGTACAAGCAGTCGTAAACCCTAACATTGATGCGGTTTCAGCCTTTTTATTAATAACTAAACTGTCTCCGTTTTTAACTGTTATTACATTCTTAAATTCGGATGTAAAAATTAAAAATGATTTATTTTTATCATATGCATTAAACTTTTCGATTAGTACCCTTGAGCGCACATTATCAACAACATTCATCTCTACACCATATTTCTCGGAGGTTTTAACAGTTGAACAACCGATAAAAAAAAATGAGAAAAAGCATATTATTTTGTTAACTATTTTCATATTTTATCTTGGTTGCTGTTGTTCTATTAGTTTTATTATCTCTGTTCTTTGCGCTGGAGTCAATTTTGTTCCAGGCGCTCCTTCACGCATTAAATTATCGGAGGGAGATGCTAAAGTAACTTTACTTTTATGTTTTTGCCCTGCTGTATGTATGTCTTCATGAGCACCAGTTTGTGCTAACTTTTTAGTATCTCTTTTCTCAAAGAGTAGATTTCCGTTTGTATCTTTAGACATTCCGTCAGTTGTATAAACGTTAATTTGAGTTCTATTTGTCTGAGTGTTATTATTATTATCAGCCATCCCATTAGTGTTTAATAATGTCCAGGTTAAGCTATCAGGATCCATATTTTTGAAATCATCAACATTGTTCGTATCATACGAAATAGTATAATCTCTAACAATGGTAGCATTATCACTTTCAGTAAAAGTAACATTAGTTAAGTTACCTTCAGAATCTTTTCCATTAAGTGACAAAGCAGTTTGTGCGTTTCTCTCTTGATTTAATATGGCCATTTGTGAATCAGACAAAACTCCATTCGTATTATTAACAGGCTTATACTTATAATTAATATTAACGGTTTTATTCTCTAAATTTCTGCGCGCTGACCACTCCAACCCTTCCAACTCTCTTCCGTCAATTACTCTATTCTCGGAAAATGCATATGTACTATTATATACAAACTTTTCAGATAAGGGATCAATATTAAAAAATCTTCCTAAATCAGACATATAATTTCTCCATTTAAAACTGTAAAAACCTGTTTCCTGTAATTCTTGTTCCTGATATTTATAATTTTTATACCCTCCCAATAATCCTTTATTACTTCCAATATGGTTCATTCCAAATGCATAATAATTATTGGTGTCAGTTATCTCTACAGCTCCAGTACTACCCTTGGCAAAACTTAACCTGCTATTTCCAAGATGATCCTTATACTGATAAATATAACGATTTTCCGTGAAACTGTAAAAACCTTCTGACGTAGAGACAAAGTCTAGTACCCACGAGGGTTGAATCGGCTTTAGAACATTGGCTTCACTTTCGTTTTTAAAAGCTTCCTGCTCAAATGCAACACTTGTCCGGCACCAAAGGCATGTTGATATTTCTGAATACTGGTATTGGAAACCATCCAGATAATCTGTCATATTGGTGGTTATCATTGTGCTTCCTTTACCGCCTTCGCTTCTATAGGTTTTACGGACTTTTGTTCCATCAGCTCTGTAGAGATAATTTAACCCAAAACCAGTGACCACCCCAAGAGGACTGTTTTGACTGATTGTATAAGTGTTAGGTAAATTGAGATAGTTGTACACAATACTTTGTATTCCTTTATCCTTCATGGTAGTCATATTCCCATTTGAATCATAATCAATAATATTATTACCACCTTCATATCCTGTATCATTCATCCCCGTTTCTATCACCTGATCCAAACGGTTTCCTGTATATTGATAGGTGAGATCATCTACCTGTACAAAAGTAGTTCCTTGGGATACAGGAGCGGCATTTCTTTTTAATGTCATGATATTCCCATTCAGATCATAACTCAGATACTCATCAAAATAACCGGTATTTCCTGTAGATGGTTCTTTATAGAATGCATTTTTTAACCTGTTCAATGCATCATATTCATAATTATAACGTTTCAGAAGATTTTCCGATCCGTTATTCCAGTCAATTTCAGCAATATTACCATTAAATTTTCCTACACTCTGAGAATTTACCGGATTTTGATACTTTATTTCATATCCAAACAGCTTTCCGTTCAGATTAGCAGGATCATTGATCTTTGTCAGCCATCCTCTAATGTTATACTGATAATCTATTTGTTGAAGCGGAGAGGCTACTGCAATACCTCCAACTTTCTTAGATGTCAACTGAGAAATTTCGTTATATGTATTTTGAGCTAGATATTCTACTGGGTTACTGTCAACCTGATGTTTGTGTAGCAGAAGCCTATTCTGATTATCATATTCAAAGTTTTCTGTGATAATTCTTTCGGTATCTGTTTCTAATCTCTTATGTTTGGTAATGGTCTGTTTGGGGAGTCCTGCAAAATCCAGTTTAGACTCTGTTCTGGTGTAGCCTCCCAGGTGGTTGATAGAATATTTCCCAATAACTCGTCCCTTAGCATCATAATAAGTATAATTCTTAGTCCAGTTGTCATCTTCAATATTCTTTACAAAGCTCATAACAGGAAACCCTTTCGTACTTCTTCCGTCTGCTGTAAGAGTTCCTGTAAGAACTGGTTCTCCCAAAACAGATAAAACAGATGGATTGAAACCATATTGAGGATAAGAATCATAATAGTTCACAGATAATAAAGTAACCCATTTAGATTCGTTAGGATAAGTAGTATCCGGATCGTAAAAAACATCCATGCCCTGCCTGTTAAAAACAACTGAACTATTTCGTAACATATTTCCAGAACCATCAGCTAATATTTGCTCTGCATTTCGGTCTCCTCCAGTAGCTATACCAGTAATAACAACTCTTCCAAACTTATCATACTGGGTATACAGCCATTGCCCTCTTTCATTTAATTCAGCATCCTGAGTTCCTACAATCCTATCTTGCTTGTCATATACCATGAATTCCTTCCCTTTTCCCGGAAGCTTTTTTTCTACCAGCCTTCCTCTTCCATCATATTTATACTGATAACACAGATTATTCAAAACCGTATCTGGAACCAGTACCCCAGGGCTTAAGTTTTTAATAAGATCTACCGCCTTAGGAGATAAAACATAGGCCAATTGATTATAGTTATTATAAACATAATAAGTGTCAGTACTTTCAGTTAGACTCAATATTTTTCTTATCATCACAACCTGATCCTTACCATTTTTAAATTCGATGGTTTTATTTCCATCCTCATCCGTTACTGTACTTTTATACAATTGATTCGCTGTATAAGGAGTAGAAACCGTGATCAATGTTTCGAAAGTATTATAATTAAAAACCGCATTATATTTCTTTACTTCGCCATCAACATTTGCGTTGTATCCAAATTTCACAGGTTTTGTGCTCCATGCCGTACCTACTTGTTTTTGTTCGAAAATCCTGTCCAAAGGGGAATTTTCTAAATTTTTGTGCACAAAAGGGGTATTGTCACCATAATAAGTTTGGGCTGCACCCCCTGCTCCTGATTGAATTCCACCGTTTAATGTATTCATAGGCGCTGGAAGCCAGGTATCAACCTGTCTTCCAAATCCGTCATAAGGTATTGTTGTTACCAGATCTTTTCCTGTAGGAGATGCTTTTATATTGACAATTTGTTTAGGTCTTCCCAACCCATCAAAATACTGAACGGTTTCAGTTGTTTTAGTTGGCTGATTATTGGTATCATAATCAAGATATGTTTTACTGTAGGTGTAGTTTTCTGTAGTGCTCAACTGGGCTTGTACAAAACCTGATATCATCAAAGCACCGATTGGAATTATGAGTTTCTTCAACGGTATTAGTTTTTATAGTTATATTTCATTTCTTTTAACACTTTTCCATCCATATCAATGATTTTTTCAAGCCTGCCATAAGCATCATAAATATAGCGTTCTCTGATACCTGATGGCGGAGTAATACTCCTTACCCCTACTAAAGGATCATAACTGTACGTAGTAATATTATAGTTTAACAGCCTGAAATAAGTACGGAAAGCATCCAATTTAGTAACAAGCTGGTTTTCTGCATCTTCTGGTTGCATGTTATAGAATGCGGGATTAGCATCTTTTTCAGAAGCTGTGAGAATATCTGCCAGCTGAGCCGAGGCGGCTTCTCCAATCTGTTCATAGGTAAGCCCTTCAACTTTAGCAATAGGATACGTCTTATTATATCCCCAAACTAAAGAAACCGGAACCCCACTCTTTGTAGTATACTGCAGAAGATTTCCTTTGTCATCATACTTATCATATTTGACTTCAGTATCCCAGCTGCCAGCTTTGATATCATACGACTGAACAGAAGTCGGAAGGTAGTTGTCCTGACTATCATATTTTGTTTGTGTAAAGCTTAGGGTTTTATTATCCGAAGTAACCTTTGTAGATAACGGAATACCAGTCATGTTTTTATTAACCAAACGGGTGTTTCCCCAGTCATTGGCATAGTCATAATCTGTATAAATAATTTGACTATCAGAAGTTGTCAATTTACTTGTATCCAGGTTTCCGGAAGCATTATATGTCAATTCTGTTTTTTTCACCAAAGCTGAGTTGCCAAAGAAAGAGGTTTCAATGCTAGTTTTAAGTCTTCGTTTGCCTGTAATGAGAGGACTTACCAAAAACTTATATTTAGTGACCGGCAAAGGATTTTGGTAAGTGTCACCAGTATAGGATAATCCAATTACAGGACAACCTGAGTTAAACTGATAAGGATAGAAATTATTACTTGGGTCATAAAGCCCTGTTGATGTTTTAACAATCCCAAATGAAGGGTATACCCCATAGGTATTGGGTAAATTATCATAGTTATTTATTTTTGAAGAGAGTTTATTTTGATTCTGATCAAAAACTTCAATCAATGTATTCTCCCCGTTGGAAGGAACATCTACTTTCGGCATACCTTTCAGGTAAGCTCCTTGTATATTGGTAAAATAGTATTTTGTATAACCTTTAGCTATTCCATCAATAACACTGATATCTTTCTCTGTAACCTCACTATAACCAAAAGGTTTATTTCCCCCTAGTCCAAAATCACTGGAATTGATTGAAATGTCATTAAATATTGAAATAGATTCGCTAGGACATCCTCCAGTAGTTGATGAAGGAAGAGATTTAGATGTTGCACCGCTGATAAGATTTATAGGATTAAATGCATAAATTAATTTTCCATCATTATACGTATATTCTTTATGGGATAATAATGTATTGTTTTCATAATTTTTTAATGACTTTATTCTTAAACCACTTCCATAGGATATGGAGGTATCAATATTCGTATTATCAAAATATGAAATACTACTTGATACAATTGCTCTATGCGTTCCATCTGTACTTCGATAATTGATACCATTTTCAACATATACATAATATTCTGTAGTTGGATCTACATCATCAACTACTGTTATTTCCTCATTCCAGGTGAGCTGATGCGTTTGTTCAAAAACACTACCCGGAACATCTACTTTCCATTCTTTAATAACGGTCTCAACCTGTTGCCCATTAACTATCTTTTTCTTACGAAACTGTATTTTGCATTTCGCCATCTCATTCCAATCACCATAGTGAACTTCCGGATAATTTGGTCCCATATAGCCATCATATATGGTATTGTAAAACTTTATTGTTTTGTTGGGAAGCTTGAAGGAAGAACCTTTGACAAAAATAGCTCCATTTGGCTCAGCTCCACGATGATTAACGGTTTGACTTTTATTACCATTTTGTAATTGAGTAACAGTTGGTATAAATTGATTGGTAAATGTATTGGATTCATACTCGAATTCAGTACGTCCACCTGTGGGGTAAGATATTTTTTTAAGGATGTTTGTTGCCACATAGTTGACATTTGTATATCTCATGCTCCCCAAATAAGAACTGGGTGTTAGTCCATAGTTTTTATAGGGAGCTGTTTTGAAATAATCAAAATATGATAAATCCGGAAGAAGATTTACGCTGCCTTCTCCATTATTATACCCGTAAAAATCTGAGCTTTTCATCTTATCAGGCATTATATTGGTTGTGTCATATTCAAAAGTATACGGAGGAATAGCTATAGGAACAGAATTACCCATTGGATCATAATTAACTTCCTGGATAGAATTTAATTTTAACCTTTTATTTTTATAGCCTTCTTCCGGTGTATTGTTAATGGAATTAATTGGAAAATAATTTTGATTAAATACAAAACTTTTAATTTTTTTATTACTGTATTTCGACAGAATATCAACAGAACTTAATTTTTTGATTGGGGTCGCAGTAAAATGCGGGCGGATATCCTCCCTGTTATCCAAATTAAATTTTATCTTGGTATCTTCAGTTTCGATACCTATCAATGTTTTCTTATCATTAATTACAGCATTCGAACTACTACTTTCAGCAGGGCTACTAGAAAAATTAGTCAGATGAACGACTTGTGTAGGATATTGCTGATAGGTACTCTCATCCTGATAGGTGAATATAATAACTTTACCACTTACAAGTTCAATTCTGTTCACTTTAAAAGTATATGATAAGTCAGCTGTGCTGGTCTGATCAGTTGTTGATTTTTCAATAGCATAAAAATAAAATTTATCACCTTTGTTGGTAGTTGCTATCCAACCATCCGTATTTCTGGAGAATTTCACATCATCATTACTTTCTAAAAAAAGTATTTCATTATTGTTTTCCGGATTGTAAAAAAATCTACCTGAATATCCATAAAAATTATAAGAAAAAATATCCGGCTGTCCCTTTTTACTCTTTAAACTGGTTATAATATCATAAGAATCATCTGTCGCTGGTTGAGCTCCACCAGGAAGAAGACCTACATTATAATCATTTGCTCCATATTGAAGTCTATACATTGGGCTTTCCGATTGAACAGTAGAAAAATTATTTTTAAAAATACTATAACCCAAAGTGCTGGCAAAACCGTCTCCTCCTGTTACAAAGTCTTCGCTGCCTCTAATTTCCTGTGTAATGGTTCCTTCAGGCAAAAAATTCCACCCAAGGCCTACCCATGTAGCTTCATCAGCAACTTTAATACCTGAGGTATGATAACTTAAAGCTAATGGAATTTCAATATTATCTATTTTAAGAGTATAAAGAGGTATTGAAACTTCCGCTGTTCCAGTATAATGACCTACAGGAATATCTCCAAACCGGCCTAATAATGCAACTTCAGGAGATGTAGGAACATTTTTCACACTTGGGTCATACTGGTTGACTGTAGTTTGCCCTGAAGCATAATTTAATGTAGCTAATAATAAAATTATAGCTATTGTAGTTTTCTTCATGAAAATAATTAGTTTTTATTTTTGATCACCTTTGCATTCGCTGTTTTGTTACTATCAGTTTTTATGGTTACCAGATAGGCTCCCTGAATAAGTGCCTGAGTATTAATCTTGGTCACTTTGTTTTTAGTTTTAATACTCTGAAGCTGTCTTCCGCTCATGTCATACAATAGAATATCTGCATCCTTAAAATCAAAGCCGATTTCAACATAGGCATAATCTGATACAGGATTCGGATAGATCTTGATATCATACTTCTCGATTAATTGATCCACCTGCTTGTCTCCAAGCTTTACAATCTTCCAGTTCTCTTTACCCAATTCTTCTGCACTGGTTCCGGCCAAAATAATCGAACCATCTCTGTTGAGTTTTAAGTCAGAAAGCCTTTCTTCTTTCTTTCTGGATTCTCCTTTAACATGCTTTCTCCACTGCTCAGTACCATTCTGATCCAAATACAGCATCCAGAAAGTTTCATCATCGGTTTCTATTCTTCCTTCTGCCTGGGTATAGCCACCTAATAAAATTCCTTTCGAAGATTTATCATCTGCCGAGTGAAGAATGCTCATACTCATCAGAATATCACGATTACCAAAATTGTAGGATTTCTGCCACTGCTCTTCGCCTCTTTCATTTAATGATATCAGCCAAAGGTCCGATCCTTCTTCAAGGCCTGCCGTTTTATTCCCTGATCTTTCTGATCTGGATTCACCACCAATGATAAAGCCTGTTGAAGTTAATGCCAGGGTTCTCAAATGATCATCTCCTTTCCCTCCAAAGTTCTTTTCCCATTCTACCCTTCCGTTTTTGTCAAGCTTCACGATCCAGTAGTCGCCCTCACCAAAATTTTCAGTTTTCTTTGTTCCTCCAAGTGTACTTCTTGAATAAATTCCCAGTAATGCTCCGCCGTCTTTCGTCGGGATCATCTTCTCCACTTCATCCAATCCTTTTCCACCTAATATTAACTGTGATAGTTCTTTTCCATTTTTGTCCAGTTTTGTGATCCAAACATCTTTGGAGCCGTAGCCTTTTGAAGAACTTTGCACGTTTCCAGCAACAAAAAATCCCAGATCTGTTGTCTGGATAACAGCCCTTGCTTCTTCATCAGAAGAACTGCCTAATGTTTTCTGCCATAGTTCATCACCGAATTCATTGATCCGGATCAGCCAGATATCGGAGCCTCCCTTAGAATCATCTTTCTTATCCAACCCTTTGGAAGAATAGCTGGTGCCTGCTACTAAAAATCCTCCATCTTGTGTAGTAACAGTTGCTGACAGATAATCATGGTTTAATCCTGAAAAATACTTTTCCCAGACCTCTTCTCCCTGTTGGTTTAGCTTTACCAGGTGAAAATCATAACCGTTATTTTGCTTCTGGCTGCCAGCCGCTTGCGACTGGCTTTTAGACTGTATTGAACTTCCTGTGATAAGATACTGCTGATCAATAGTTGTGGTAATCTGGCTTAAAAAATCCTGGGTAGAGGATTTGATATCTTTCTGCCATACCACCTCTTGGGCAGAAGTGCCCAGAAAAGTGCATAAAGTAAGCACTCCGAGATAGATTTTCTTCATTCCCGTATTGTTGTTTTTTGAGTTAGTAATTAGTTTTATTAAAACGTTGCAAATTTAACATTTTTTAAGAAACGACAAAAATTTGCTTTTATTATAGTTAAAATGATTACAATTAGATTTAGACCATATAATTTATACTTATTTCACAAAAATATATTGCTTAAACGACAAAACATGTCGTTTATAAAATATTCGGCTTCCTTAGCAAGTAGAAATTATCTTTGTAGCTATAATAATAGTAGATCCATTACGCGCTATTATTAAATAATATAGGGTCTAGAATACCACATTTAAATTCTTTTTAACTGAGTTTTTTATTTTTGTCAGTATTATCTATTTTTTTTCAATTTAGCTTATGAAACCATCTCCTGAATTTGAAGTTCGATACGTAAAGAAGTTCTTTATCATACTTTTTTAAGAGATCTGCCGGATGAAGAATTGAAGCCAATTAAAAATTATTCAATTTCTAATTATAGCCAGTTGAAAAGCTATTGACGCTTCAACGCTGGCAACCGGAAGCTATCTTCTTTCAGCAAAAACTAAAAATGGAGAAATCCTGCGTCATACATTTATCAAAAAATAAATGTAATGGTAAAGAATTTTAAGAGATAACAATTCAACTGATATTGTAGTACTGTTAGAAAACAAGCATTTCTTAGAGCACTATTTTATGATACAAGTAACAAACAAATCCCTAACGTTAAAATTCGTTAATTTCAGCTAGTATATAATAATTATTTGTGAGATTTGTTACGAACATAAAAAATATTAGTATGAAAAATTTAAAAAAGCTTAAAAAAGCAGAATTAAAAACAATCGTTGGCGGAGCAGATTGTACCAGGCTATGTTTTATCAATGATAAATTAACATGCGTTCCATACAGTTCATGTGGCGGCCCTGGACTTGAGCCATAAAAATTAATAGCCTGTTTTTCAAATACGTATTTCTAGAATATTTTCAACACTCTAGTAAAATTTCTGAAAAACAGGTTATTATCTTATACAAAACATCTATATACACCTAAGAATCAAGAACTAATCTAAATGTCAGATTAATCCGCTCTTTCATGGGCACTATTGATTTAGCGATCCGATGCTCCCAGTTCTCCTGCAAATCCCCTTTCATAATAAGCAGCGAACCATGCGGAAGCGGTAAGCTGTACTTGCTTGCATGATGGTCTTTTTTCCTGAAATCAAAGTTTCTGGTTTGCCCAAGGCTGATAGAGGCAATCACAGGCCGTTTACCATACCGGCTTTCCTTGTCTCTATGCCAGGCTACAGAATCATTATGGTTTCTGTAAAGATTCAGCAAGACTCCATTAAACTGACAGCCAAACTCCTGTTCTATCCTTTCCTTTAACGAAAACAGCTCAGGAGTCCACAGATTCGTTGGTCTTTTCCCTTCTTCAGGCCCATAATCTTTCGGATCCCCATACCACGCGGTTAACCGTGGAGTCAATACCATTTTATCATACATCTTCTGGGTACGCTGTTCCCATGGAGCGGTATTGAGCAGCGTATCTTTCAACCGGTCAGCTTCTTCCTTACTTAGAAAATGCTCCCTGTATTCCAAAAGATCCTTTGGAAATTCATAGAATTCTTCCGTATCAAATAAACTTAACTGATTCATAACTCTTACTAACAAAATTTCCCAAATTATTACTGTATCTTATGTCTTGGCAGTCCAATCTCATGGGCCTGCGGATAAGGTTTTCTATAGGTCATGCTCACGTCTACCTTAATCTGCCTGTGGATATCATATTGTTTTTCTTTATCATAGGCATAACGGGGATCAGGAATCATGGGCATCTTTGCCATTTTATGAATGGTAACGGTAGGAAAATGAAAATCAACTTCTACTGTTCCCAAGAGCAAATAGCACCCGCCTCCCTGAAAATCATATTGCCTAAGACTATCCGGAAAATGGGCCGTATCAAAATACTCTCCGTTCACATCAATCCAGGTTCCAAAATACATGGTCCCTTTCTTGGTTGGCACATGCTTTCTTGAAATCAGATAAGCCAGCATCTTAACCTGCCGTTTATGAAACTTCAATAAATCTTTTACCAAAACAGAACCCCGGTATCGGGTCTGCAGCAGATCAAAAGGACTGCATGAAACAGGAAATCCAATGAGTTCAATTTCATCAAATGCATCCTCAAAGTGTTCCCGTTTTAATTCAGGAAGTTTAAATTCCTGAACTGGTTCTTCAATCAGCATAAGCCCTCTGTATTCAGGCTTAAAGTTGACCAAGAGCATTCTTGCTTCTACCAGGAGCTCATTTTTAGGCTTTCCCGTAAAGCGCAATGCTCCGGTAAAAATCAGGATCTGTACGGTTTCAATACCTATGGGAACACGCCTTATAAAGTTCTCCAATGAGGTATACAATCCATTGATTTCCCGCTCTTCAATAATACCGTGGGCAATTCTTGTTTCAAGTCCTTCCAAAAGCATTAAACCCAGGTAGATCTCCTTTCCTTTCAGTGTTGTTTGATATTCGCTGGTATTAATACAGGGAACCTGGATGTTTCCCCCTGACATTTTTGCTTCATGAATATAGACTTCAGTCCGGTAAAACCCTCCCTGGTTATTGATCACTGACACCATAAATTCCAATGGATAATACACTTTTAAATACAAACTCTGATAACTCTCCACCGCATAGGATGCCGAATGGGCCTTACAGAAAGAATACCCTGCAAAAGATTCAATCTGCCGGTAAGCCTCAGCGGTAAGCAGTTCTGAATGGCCCTTCTCTTTACAGGAAGCAAAGAAATTGGCTTTTACTTCCTGAAGCTTTTTAATAGATCTTCCTTTTCCACTCATAGCTCTTCGCAGAATATCACCATCTGCCAGAGATAACCCACCAAAATACTGGGCAATTTTAATAACATCCTCCTGGTACACCATAATGCCGTAGGTTTCTTTCAGATGCTCTTGAAATACCGCATGAAAATATTCAAACTGATCCGGATGGTTATGCCTGAAAATATATTCCCGCATCATTCCGCTTTGTGCCACTCCAGGCCGAATAATGGAGGAAGCAGCAACAAGGGTTCTGTAATTATCACATTTCAGCCTTCTTAAAAGACCGCGCATGGCAGGAGATTCTATATAAAAACAGCCAATAGTTTTTCCTACCGCCAGATATTCATTGGTCTTTTCTTCATCTTTCGACAGTGCCGTATCCCGGATATCCACGGTGATTCCTCTTGTCTTCTTAATAAGAGCTACCGTATCATTAATGGTTCCCAGCCCCCTCTGTGAAAGAATATCAAATTTTTCCAGCCCGATGTCTTCTGCCACATTCATATCAAACTGAACAATCGGAAACCCTTTGGGAGGCATTTCAAGAGCCGTATAACAGGTAATAGGCTCTTCAGAAATCAGAATCCCGCAGGAATGCATGCTCCTTTGATTGGGGAATTTTTCGAGCAGCTTCCCATATTTTTGGACCATCTGAACCACTGTGTTCCGGTCATGATTTTCCATAGGTTTTGCCACCAGATCATCCAACTCTTCTTTAGGAAGCCCGAATACTTTTCCCACCTCTCTGAAAATCGACCTGTATTTAAACTCTACATTGGTTCCGCAAAAGGCCACATGATCTTTTCCATACCGGTCAAAAATGTATTCCAATATCGCATCCCTGTTCTGCCAGCTCCAGTCGATATCAAAATCAGGCGGAGATTTGCGGTTAAGATTTAAGAAACGTTCAAAATACAGATCCAGTTCCAGCGGACAGATGTCCGTTATTCCCAGACAGTAGCTCACAATAGAATTAGCACCACTGCCCCGTCCCACATGCATAAACCCCATACTGTTGCTATAGCAGATAATATCCCAGGTTATTAAAAAGTAAGAACAGAAATTAAGCTCATCAATTACTTTCAGTTCTTTTTCCACTCTTTTTCCAGCCACTTCATGATCCTTTCCATAGCGCTTTTCCAATCCTGAATACGCCAGCCTCCGCAGTAACTTTACATCATCTGCTTTTGACTTCGTGTAAAACTGCTTATTCCTTACTTTTTTAAAATCAAATTCAAAGCTGCACTGCTTCAGCATTTCTTTTGTCTTTTTAACGATCTCAGGATATCTTTCAAATGCTTTTACGATTTCCTGCCCGGTAATAAAATATTCTGACTTCCTGCAGACATCCCTTTTAGTGAGCTTTGATAATAAAGTATTATGATCAATGGCTCTTAGAATTTTATGCAGTTTATATTCTTCATCGGTCCTGAACGTAACGGGATGCAGGACCACCATTCTTGAAATCAGTTTTTGATATTCGGGTCTTATCAAGAAATTAAGTTCTTCTATTCTGACTCCTATCCGCTCATTTTCCTTTAATGTTTCAGGAATATTACTCATAGGATAGACTACAAAGACATTTTTAAATTCAGGCGCCGTTTCTGAGAGCTCCATACCGTCACAGTTATGCTGAGTAATAATCGTATTGACTTCTCCTATTCCCGAAAACTCCTTTGCTATAGCAATATACAAGAGCTTCCCCTCCTTACGGACCTCAACTCCCGCCATTGGTTTAATACCGACCCGTTCACATTCTTTCTTAAAATCATAGATCCCGGTAATGGTATTGATATCCGTCAGGACCAGTTCCCTGCTCCCTGATTCATAAGCCTGCTTCACGAGTTCTTCTATGGATAAAGTTCCATAACGAAGGCTGTGAAAAGAATGACAATTCAAAAACATTGCTGAAAATTTAAAGTTCTATTTTTCAAAATCAAAACCTGAAGCCCTGCCTACTGCTCCCATACCATAGCGGTTCTTCAGATAATCCATGGTCTGGTACAAGTTCATCTGCTCTTCAGTATCTTCAAACAGGTTCATTTGATGGTTTCCGTGAACGAGCCCTGTAAAACGCAGTCCTATCAGACGGAGCCGCATTCTTCGGGTATACACTTTATTGAATAATTCCAAAGCTACTCTTGACAAAGTATGATCTGCAGAAGTATAAGAAACTTTGATTTGTTTGGTTTCTGTATCAAAATTGGCATACCGTATTTTTACAACCACTGTTGAAGTCAGCCATTTTTCCTGTCTCAGCTGATATGCTAACTGTTCAGCCATTCCTGATATCAGTCTTTTCAGTTCTGCAACATCCATAGTATCATTGGTAAAAGTTCTTTCTGTAGAAATTGATTTTCTTTCCGAATAAGGAACTACAGGATTTTCATCAATTCCATTCGCTTTTTTCCAAAGTTCTTTTCCGTTCACGCCAATCATCTGTTGCAATACCAACATGGGCATTTCAGATAAAGTATGAATGGTACGGATTCCAATCCTTGATAGTAACTGAAAAGTCTTATCTCCCACCATCGGAATCTTTTTAATGGATAGTGGATTTAAAAAAGGTTTGATCTCCAGATCTTTAATTTCCAGTCTGCCTACCGGTTTTGCTTCTCCCGTCCCTATCTTTGAAACCGTTTTATTGGCAGATAAGGCAAAACTTATGGGAAGTCCTGTTTCTTTGGTAACGGCTGCGGCAATTTCCCGAGTCCACTGATAACAGCCAAAAAACTGATCCATTCCTGAAAGATCCAGATAAAACTCATCGATACTCGCCTTTTCCATCACCGGAACTCTTTCCTGAATAATTTCAGTCACGGTATGCGATAAATTAGAATACAGTTCATGATCTCCCCGAATTACTTTGGCATCCGGACATAAACGGAGTGCCATTCGGATCGGCATGGCGGAACGGACTCCGAATTTTCTGGCCTCATAAGAGCATGATGCTACCACTCCACGGTCACCCCCGCCTATAATGAGGGGAATCCCGTTAAGTTGAGAGTTGTTGCGTCTCTCACAGGATACAAAGAAGGTATCCAGGTCCATATGTACAATCGCTCGGTTCACGTTACAAAATTAGATACTAATTGTATCTTTTTTTATATATTTGCAGATACAATTTGTATCAATGTCAATTTTTTCAGATAACATCAGGTTTTTAAGAACTCAGAAAAAATTATCCCAGCAGGAGCTTGCGGATAAAATTTTAATGAGCAGGGTCCGGTATTCAAAATATGAGGACGG
The DNA here is from genome assembly GCF_045865955.1 of Chryseobacterium sp. KCF3-3. Taxonomy (NCBI): domain Bacteria; kingdom Pseudomonadati; phylum Bacteroidota; class Flavobacteriia; order Flavobacteriales; family Weeksellaceae; genus Chryseobacterium; species Chryseobacterium sp. KCF3-3. Next base: position 3,860,390 of record NZ_AP035792.1, on the reverse strand, counting down.
ACGTTCAGAAGCTCCTTACGAACTACTGATCAGAATTTCAAAGTATTTCAATTTGAGCATTGATTTACTCCTTACAGTGGATATCAGGAAATATCCTTTAGAAGATGTGTTAAGGCTCCCGGACAATAGAATTGTTTTACCGGTTGTTGTTGACCAGTTGGGTAATAACAGTATTGAAATTGTTCCCCAAAAAGCTTCCATGGGATATTTATCAGGATATAGTGATCCCGAATACATCGAGAGTCTGCAGAGAATTTCATTACCATTTCTGACCAACGGAAAATACAGGGCATTCCCGGCGCAAGGTGATTCTATGCCGCCCTTTAAAGACGGCTCTTATATTATCGGAAAATATATAGAGAACATCGAAGATCTTAAACCGGGAAAAAGTTATGTTATCGTCACTCTAAATGATGGTATTTCTTATAAAAGGTTTACCTCTTTTAATGAAAAATCAATAACTGTGGCAGCTGACAATTCATTCTATAAACCGTATGATATCCCTTTAGGAGAGATTGTTGAAATCTGGCAGTATGCTTCAGGAATATTTCCGGAGGATTTTGAACCTGAGCATTTTGAAAACTCTAATGTAAAGGAAATGCTCCTTGAGATCCGAAAAGATATCCGGATACTCGATGAAAAGCTTTCAAAGACCGATTAAATTAAAACAGTCTACTCTATACTATTTACTATAACTATGATTATCTCTTATTACGATTTTCAAAACTTAACCGACCGTCAGGCACAATATGATTTTGTACTTGCCCATGGACATATCATCAGTGAAAGAACAGTTTCACAACTAAGATATGTTTTGTATGAAGTTTCAAATTTTTCAGTGGAACTGATCTATGATATTACTAACGATAAAATCAATGGAATGAATCTTTTTGAAAATAAATCTCATTATAAATAGAAGAAATAGTTATGTTTTTTAAAGACTTACAGAAGGAGAAATAAAGAATATTTTTCCAACTTGTTAATTTTTCATTTATATTTTTGGTGGTAGTTTTATTTCTATTTATCAAGTCCAAGTTGTTTTCTAAACTCAAGGGTTAATCTGTAATGTTCTTCAATTGGAATTTCTTTTTTTGATACTTTATTTATATCCTTACCTTGCTCAGTCCATAAGTAAGGAAAAAAGCTAAATACTTGGTCATTTTTGAGTTTTGTTACATCTTTTTTCCAATCTAGCCATCTATAATCTTTGTAAAACTCTTTCAAATTGTTATTAAAACAAAAATTTAAAAAGTCACTGTAAGTAAGATCAAGAGGTTCATACTCTAAATTATCAGGAGCCAAATAATAAACTTTTCCTAAATCACTACCAAGTCCACCCCCATTAAGAATAAAAATACCCCCTATTGCATCGTCAGCAATTAAAAGATATGGAGCTGGCTGTCCATAATCCTTAAATGTTTTTCCTTTATTCCATTCAGGTAGTGACCTGTTCAATTTGTCGCTACCTGAGCCCAGAATTCTTATCCATCCATTATCAACTAAAAGTCCACCTGTCATATATATAATTGAACCCATTGGGGAGTAGGTTGTAACTTGAGTTTTATATAAGGCATCCTTCGCTTTGTTTGTGTCACCAGGCAAGATTTCCACTTTATTTTCAGCAGAGTCTATCCATTCTTTTACAAGATTCCACCCTGGATCTTTATCATTTATTAATTCATCAATAGATCGCATTTTTGTTTGTCCATAAGTTGTTAATGAGAATAAGCATAATATGATAATTGTCAAAAATTTTGTCATATCGGATCGTTTTTTAAAACTTTAATTTTTATTAGAATCCAAAGTTCCAGCCCCCAGTTATCAATCTATTTATTCTCATTCCTTTTCATACTTAGAAAAAAATTATAAATAAGATAATTACCACAATTAACGCGAAAGTATAAGACTCTTTTTTTATAAAATATTGAGTTTTTATTACCGTTATTGGGGATAGGAATTTTTATTTTACTTCATCTTCAAATTCTAAAAAATCTTCATGAAGGCCTTGGATCATCTGCCCTGTAGATTCAAAATTCTCATCGGTCTTCATCAGTGTCCAGCTTATTTTATCTCGGTCAGCTTCCTGGTTTCCTTCATCTAAGAGTCCAACGACATTGTAAATAATACCTTTAGAATAGGAGGTTAGAAAACTCAATAATTTGTCCTCTCCAACGATGTCTTTTATAGCATTATATTTTTCCTCTACTTCATCATCAAAGTCAGCGGCCATAGCGATATTGTCATCTGTAGATTTTGCAATATCGAATAGAGACTTAAGAATAAGAAATCTAGCAAACTGTGGTATTCCCTCCATGACTTCACTAGAAGCCCAACTGGACGGATTTTTGGCACCTGCTTTGCGCAGTCTCAGGACTAAGCTTTCATATTCTTCTTTTTGTAAGTCTGTGAATGTAGATCTCATGGGTTCTTTATATTTTTTATCAGCGGAATAATGCTGAATATTTTTATTCTTTAATTAAAATACAACTCAAATTGATGGGTACCAAAATACTGTTATCTGAAGAATTATATATTATTTAATTTTCAAATTTTATTGGTTCGCTCCATAGAATTTCATATTTATTGTTCTTGACTTTTTCCCAGTAAGCTCCAAAAGAATAATATTTATTTGGAAAAATAATTTTTTTGAATCCAATTTTGAAATATTTCCTTTTTGAATTAGGATTTTTTGTCACCAGTAATTTATATTTTTCAGAAGTATTTTTTTCAAAATTTATATATACAGGAAAGTTAGAATCACATCTAAAAGTTTCAAACGAAAAATCATTGTTGTCAAGTAGGAAATTGCTATTATATGAGCAACTCATAATTCCATATAATTTATTATTATTTTTATTTTTTATAAATTGAATTTCTACTTCTTGACCAGTTTTTTCAGGATGATATTCTTTTAAGTATTGATTATTATTTCGATTTAAATTTATATTCACAGTTTTAATATCCATTTTTAATTCTGGTTTTTCTTTGCAAGAAAATATTAAAAGTAGCATTGATAAAAATAGTGGCAACCTCATTTGGAATAAAAATTTTGTGATATTGCGTTGGAACTGATCTACGATACTACTAACGATAAAATCAACGGAATGAATCTTTTTGAGAATAAGTCTCATTATAAATAGAAGAAATAGTTACGATTATTATTTGATTCTTTTTGGAGGCAAATTGATAATGTTTTAATCTACTTTCTCTAATTCAAGAACAGTTTTTGTGTGGTCAATATTGGTGTATTCAAGTTTTACAAAACCATATTTGGGATTGAAATAAGAAATAAGTTCAGTTTTACCAATTCTGCTATTTGCTGTTGCATGAACAATATAACATTCCAAATTCCCCAACTTCGTTAGTATATTTTTTTTATCCTTTATTTCATAAGAGTATTTATTTTCAATGCTTCCTTTCCATTCAAGCCATCTCTTTTCTGACCAATGATCTCCAATTTCCAGACTCCAGGTCCATTTTGTTCCTATCTGATAAGGTGCTTTGATGTAAGGAAAAGGATTAATTTCTAAAATTTTAAAAAAATCATTTCTTGGCGGATGTATCCAGACGTTCATTTCGTTCTCAATTGCACCGGTTTCTTCTGAGCTCATAAGTTCGTTATTAGCCATGACATACTCGTACCCTATGGCTGTTTGATTATAATCAGGATTAATTCTTTCAAACGGATTTCCTGGCCGAGGTCTTAGAATTAAATGATTTATAGTTTCCATATTTTGTCTATCAATCTCCACAAATTCCCAATCAGCAATACTATAACCTTCGGGCTGTAGAATTTCCTTCCCTTTTTTTATCAGAAATTTCTCTCCTTTTATATTCTGATAGAAATAGGAGTAAGTAAATTTTTTCCCAATTGTGTATATGATATTATTGCTGTTATAAACTTCATTCAACATTCTGATGCCATCAGGTTTTTCAACTGTTATACCATCATCAATAATATATTTTTCAGAATCTGTTTGTGAAAAACAAGAAATACTCAATATAATGAATGGTATTATTTTAATAGGGCTCATTTATAAATATTTAGGCTGGTGATTGTTTCAAATATACTGCTTTTTTGAACTCAGAAATCATCACCATTTAATTCGATACTGTTCTGTGATTTACCTAAATAAAATCCTGTTTCATTATTCATAAAACAGGATAAAACACAAATGATGAAAAAATACATCTCAAGATTGAGACATATTAAAATTAATTATTTTTTTTAGATAATACAGTAAAATCGGTTACAAAAGATTGTTTTCCAGACAATCCAAGCCAAATACTCATCTTTACTGCCATTTTCATCTGATCTGGTCCTATCCTCTTAACTTCACTGTTAATTCAAAATTTAACATCATGGAAGATAGCACAAACACTCAAAACCCTGATCCCTCTTCACTCAATACTCTATTGGTTTTCAATTCCAAAACCCAGAAGATTGAAGCGGTAAAGACTGTTGATGAAAAAGGAAATCTGATGACAGTACCCAATACTCAAAAAAATCAAAATCAGTTTTTAAAAATTGATAAAAACGGTGACCCGCTCTCCAACTTTTTTTCCAATTTTCTTAGCCAGCTCAAAAACCCGACTTTATTCAACTTCTTCACTTGCCCATTCAAAGAATCTGAAAAGATTGGAAAACAGATTCAGCACCACCTAAAACATCCAAGTACGGAGGGCCAAGAATTTCTAAACACCTATAAAATAGTAAACCCAAACACCAATATTATGAGTACAAACCCATTATCAGAAAAAGAGTATCAATATTCCCCGGATCAGATTGACTGGGAAATGATGTCAAAATTTGGCTTAACCCAGGAAAAATTAGAAAAAGCAAATGCTTTGGAACCCATGTTAAGAGGATTTAAAACCAACGGCCTTCTCCCAATTAGTCTGAATCTAGGAACAGCGCTTATCCGAATAGACGCCCGCCTTTCACTCAGCACCAATGATGCAGGAGATGTAAGGATTAATCTCCATGGCATCAGAAAAGAACCCAATTTCAATTTTAAGTTTCTGGGCCATGAATTTACCCCTGAAGACAGACAGAATTTAATAGAAAACGGAAATATGGGACGTGTGGTGGATCTTATCAACCCAAAAACTGATGAAATCATTCCCTCCCTTATCAGCAGAGACCGGCTGACCAATGAGCTCGTTGCTTACAAAGTAGAGCATATCAGAATTCCTGATGAGATCAAGGGTATCAGATTAGATGAATCCCAAAAACAAACGCTGATAGAAGGCAAAGCCCTTTATCTGGAAGGAATGATCTCTACCAAGGGAGAACCATTCAGTGCCCATGTTCAGTTTAATGCAGATAAAAAATATGTTGAATTTCTTTTTGATCACAATCAGAGTCAGCAACAATCTCAATCACATTCACAGACCGAAGCCCCAAGAACATTCAGAGGCAAGGAATTAAATGATGACCAGTATGACCGGTTTAAAGCCGGCCAAACGATTTATTTAGACGGACTGCTGGATAAAAAGAATCAGCCTTACCAGGGATATATCACCCTTAATCAGGAAAACGGAAAGATCGATTTTTCATTTCAGAATCCTGACAAAATCCAGCAGCAGACAAAACCTACGGAGGAGCACAAAACACAGACAGCAGTGAATTCGGAAGGCAAAACCAATGAAGCCACCAAACATGTAAAGGAACCTTTACAGAAAGGCCAGCAGTCACCGAAAGACAAAAGCCAGCAGGTCAAACAGAACAAACCTCAGCCCCGCGCTGGAAAACGTATATAATACCAATTTCAATCTATATTATTATGAAAGTAGTATTAGCAGAGAAGCCAAGTATTGCCAGAGAAATAGCCATAGTCTTAGGAGCAACAGAAAAAAAAGAGGGATATCTGACAGGTAATGGCTATGCCGTTACCTGGGCTTTTGGTCATTTAATCACCTTGGGTATGCCGGAAGATTATGGAATTTCAGCTTTTAACAAGCAGGTGCTGCCCGTTTTGCCCAACCCTTTTAAACTGATCATCAGAAAGGTAAAAAAAGGCAGTCAGCTGATCACTGATCCGGACGCATCCAAACAGTTAAAAATAATAGAAAAGTTGTTTCGTGCATGCAGCAGTATCATCGTTGCTACGGATGCAGGAAGAGAAGGTGAACTGATTTTCCGGTATATTTATGAATATCTGAACTGTACCCAGCCATTTGAAAGATTATGGATCAGTTCTCTCACTGAAAAAGCCATAAAGCAGGGTTTTCAAAACCTGAAGCCCGGTCACCTATATGATGGATTGTTTCAATCTGCTCAACGCAGAAGCAGAGCCAATTGGTTATTGGGAATCAATACCACTCAGGCATTGACTATTGCAGCTGGTAACGGCTTATATTCACTAGGCAGGGTTCAGACTCCGACATTGGCCTTACTCTGTAAACGTTATCAGGAGCATACAAATTTTAAGAGTCAAAACTACTGGCAGATTGAGCTGATGCATCAAAAAGATTTTATGGAGTTCAAAAGTCTTGTTGAGTTCAAGTTCAGCGAAAGAAAACAAGCTGAAGACCTTGTCAAATCACTAGAAAGAACCCGGGCAACAGCAACAGTCTCCACTATTAATACAAAAACAATAACAGAACAGGCTCCCCTTCTGTTTGATTTGACCGGCCTGCAAAAGGAAGCCAACAAAAGATTCAGCTTTAGTGCTGAGAAAACACTAAATATTGCCCAAAGCCTCTACGAAAGAAAGTTCATTACTTATCCACGGACCGGCAGTCCATACATTCCTCAAGATGTATGGCCCGACATTCCCGATCTCATAAGAATTCTGCAGAAAATAGAACCCTATAAAAGCACAGCAGGCACAATCCCATGGGGAAACTTCAATAAAAGTATCGTGAATAACAGCAAAGTTACCGATCATCATGGAATTCTTATTACTGAAAAAATTCCTTCAGCACTTACTGCAGAAGAAAATGCAATCTATGAGATGATTGCTTTTCGTCTGCTCGAAGCCGTTTCACAACCTTGTGTCAAAGAAATCACAGAGATCACTGTACAGGTACTTCACCATGATTTTACCGTTAAAGGATGCAGGATATTGCAAACAGGCTGGCGTAGTATCAACAGAAACTTTTCTGAATACCTTGAAGAGTTCCGGGAGCTTCCTGATCTAAAGGAGGGCGCAGAAGTAAAAATTAAAACGATTACAGTACTGGAAAAGAAAGCCCAGCCTCAAAATCTTTTTACTGAAGGGACTCTGCTGTCTGCAATGGAAAATGCAGGCAAAAGCATTGAAGAAACAGAACAGCGAAAAGCCTTAATGAAGATCGGCATCGGCACTCCCGCAACACGCGCATCCATTATTGAAACGCTTCTTGAGAAAGATTATATCAGAAGAGAAAAAAAACTGCTAATTCCTACTGACAAAGGCTTAGGGGTATACAATCTGATAAAGGACAAAAAAATCGCAGATATTTCCATGACTGCAGAATGGGAGCTGTCATTGCAGAATATTGAGAATAACGAACTGAGTGCAGCTGAATTCCAAAAGAACATTGAAAGCTATACAAAGTCTGTCACAGAAGAATTACTGCAGATTCACCTTGAGAAACCTTATCTCCCTGTCCTTCTGTGTCCTAAATGCAGAACTCAGCAATTGATTATTGATGACAGTATGGTACAATGTCCTGATACACATTGCGACTGGCAGCAGTTCCGACATGTCTGCAGAGTCCGGATTGAAATTCCCGACATTGAAAGACTTATCAAAAATGGAAGGACTTCATTGATCAAAGGCATGAAAAGCAGATCAGGAAAACTTTTTAATGCGTATATGACACTCAATGACAAGGCTGAAAGTTCTTTTGAGTTTGAAAGCAAACAAGGAAAAACAGCCAAACCCGCCTCGTCTTTAGCCCCTCAAAACAACTTCTATAAAAAGCTAACCTAATTTATAATACAACCTATAGACACTGTAAATCGAAAAATAGGATCATATGTTTTAAATTTGCACCCGATTCTCATAGTTAATTTGAGTTTTCATGGTTATTAGTTTTTATCCCCGGACTCCGGGGATTTTTAATTTCATTTTACTCCTTTGGTATTAAATGCTGCAACTCGGGGTCAGCTTTAATGCGCTCCATTTCATTTTCAATAATCCTGACAATATCAAGCTTCACTTTTTTATAATTCTCTTCAATAAGCGCTGTCATCCTATCTTCTCCATGTTCATTGACAAAAGATAGAATCTCAGGGATGGGCTGATACGACTTCGTTTCATCTGCTACCTTTTCATGATCTACAACGATCTCAGCATGAAACATTTTCTGTTCAATCCTTTCATCAAAATTATCAGATACAGCTCCCACAAACATTCCCTGGCTTAATGTTGAAATTTTAGAGGCCGGTATTAAACTGTCCAATTGAGTAGATATAGAGCTCGATGTATCATTTCGGTTGATGGTCATGCTCTGCCTTTTCTGCAAAACCTTTCCAAAACGTTCCGAAAGATTTTTCGCGGTATCTCCTACCACCTGTCCGCTGAATATATTGCCCACTGTATTCTGGATCACTTTACTTTCTTTATCTCCATAATCTCTTGCCAGCTGTGAGAAATCCTGAAACCCCAGACATACTGCTACCTTATTGCTTCTTGCTGTTGCAATCAGATTATCAAGCCCCCGGAAATAAATGGTGGGAAGCTCATCAATAATGACTGAACTTTTTAACTGTCCTTTTTTATTGATAAGCTTTACAATCCTTGAATTATACAAACCCAGCGCCGCCGAGTAGATATTCTGCCGGTCAGGATTATTTCCGACACATAAAATCTTAGGCTCTTTGGGATTGTTGATATCCAGGGAAAAGTCATCTCCTGTCATTACCCAGTATAATTGAGGGGATATCATTCGTGATAAAGGAATTTTTGCAGAGGCAATTTGTCCCTGAAGCTGATCCTGCGCCCCGCCCTGCCATGCATCCATAAAAGGAGAAAGATAATTTTCCAGATCAGCATAAGAAGTCAAAATGGTAAAAACATCGGAATACTTTTTATTCAGCAGTTCAATGGCATGAGGAAAAGTACAGTATTTACCCTTTTCATACATCTTCAGGAACCATATAATAGCTGCCAGTAATATAATAGGAGATTCCACAAAGAAGTCTCCCTGCTTTTGGATCCAGCTCCGGTTCAGATTTAACATGATGGTGTATGCCGCTTCATAGGCATCCGATATATCGGTCATAAAATCAGGATTCAAAGGATTACACCGGTGGCTTCTTCTCGGATCATCAAAATTAATCACATAAAACTTCGGTTTTACTGTATACCGATCATGATATTTCAGTACATGGTTATAGGCTATAGTCGAGAGATCATCAAACTTAAAATCATAGATATACATGGAAAAACCCTTTTCTATCTGCTGTTTGATATAGTTGTTGACAATAGCATAGGATTTCCCTGACCCTGGCGTCCCTAGAACAATAGTTGCCCTGAATGGATTGATAATATTAATCCAGCCCTGATTCCATTTTCCTTTATAGTAGAATTTAGTGGGAAGATTGACAGAGTATTCATTTTTCATCAGCCGGGTTTCCTGCATAAAGCTTTCATTCTCATTGTTGAAGACATCATCCATCAGGTTATTTTTTAATAATCTGCTCATCCATACGCCAGCCATCATCAAAAAGATATATCCTGCTGACATTAAGGACATATAAAGAATATTCCCAATACCTCCAGGCCATTTTAACAGAAAAGTATTGAAGAAAAACAATATAAACCCAATTCCCAGAAACCCACTAATCTGAGTCCATGTGATTTTCTCATTTTTTACTCCTTTTGTTCCCAAACAGCTTAAAGAGAGTAAGAGAATAGCAAAAACTTTCGTATACAAAGGATGAGAAAATAGCCCCGCTGTTCTCTGAAAATTCTGCAGTATTGTATTAATAACTTCCAATGTCCACCCTTTTTCCAGAAAAAAAGGATAGCAGTACCAGTAATAATGCATCAGCAGCATTAAAATACTGACCGACCGCATAAATGCCATAATTTTGGCTAGTCCTCTGAGATCATCTTCACCCTGCATATCAATTTTTTTAAGTTAGGATAATGAATTTAGTGGGTGACAGAAAGTAGATTTCTACGCTGGCAGTTTCTGTCGTTATAAGGAAGTATTTGGCACCGTAAAAAAACTATTTTTACAATGAATCGTATAATCTATTGATAAAGGAATTTCTAAATTTGTCCCATAACAAAATGTCTATGAAACCCATCCCATCAAAATACACAGATCTACTCGACAGCATAGGATCCGCTATTGAGGTAGCAAGACAAAACGCAGTGAAAGTAGTCAATACTGAACTGGTGAAAGCGAATTGGGAATTGGTAGGCACAATGTCAATTTTCGAGGAAAAACAAGAACAGGTTCTGAGATTCTTACTTCAAATCTCAGAAAAATGGTCGTTTTACAATATGTTTATGCGAAATATTTTTATTACAATACTTTTTTGCGACTGTAAAACTCCAAATGTTTGGAGTGTTTATAAATCATTAACCATGAAAAACGACATTTACATTGTCTTTTAATCCTACAGTAAATTTTGTAATTTTGATAGATGATAGAGAGAACACAAGAATTCAACCAGGATCTTTACAGCTCCATTGCAAAAATTATTGCTGATGCTAAAGACCAAGTTTACAGAAATAGCAATACTATATTACTTAAAATGTATTGGGAAATTGGACAGCTTATTATTAAAGATGAACAAAATGGTGAATTACGGGCAAAGTATGGTAAGTCTGTTTTGAAAAATCTTGCAAATCATCTATCATTGGAATTTGGAAAAGGGTTTGACGAGAGAAATCTTAATAATATGCGGGCTTTTTTCGTTGCATTTCCAATTTGGAACGCAGTGCGTACCGAATTGAGTTGGACGCACTATAGGATTATAAGCAGGATCGACAATCCAGATCACAGGATACAGTATGTGGAACATTGTGTTGAAGGAAACTGGAATACCAGAACTCTTCAAAGAAACATTGACAGTCAATATTTAGGAAGACTATTAAAATTTCCAAAAGTAGAAAGCAAAGAAATATCGAGTTATATTAAAGATCCTTATATTTTTGAGTTTTTAGGTCTTCCTTCAGATAAATCACAAACTGAAACACAAATAGAAACAGCTTTAATTACTCATCTTCAGCAGTTTTTAATGGAATTGGGAAAAGGATTTGCATTTGTAGCAAGACAGCAGCATATTGTTACTGATACCTCAGATTTCTTTATAGATCTTGTATTTTATAATTATTATCTGAAATGCTTTGTGTTAGTTGATCTTAAAACCCACAAACTGACCCACGAAACTATAGGGCAAATGGATATGTATGTCAGAATGTATAATGATCTTAAAAAAGGAGTTGATGATAATCCCACAATAGGTATTATTTTATGCACCGAAAAAGATGAAACGGTTGTAAAATATTCTGTCATGTCAGAAAATGAGAAGTTGTTTGCAAGTAAATACAGAATATATCTTCCAGACGAACAAGAACTGAAACAGCTGATAGAAGCAGATAGGATAAAGCTTGAACTAGATAGTTTAAATTAATCAAAATACATACATCTCTATATCTCGAGCTAATTTGGTTTATTAAAATTTCTGCTGAAGTTATAGGAAAATTCGAAAATTACTTTGGAAAAGATGTGATTAAACTGCATAAACTTAAATAATACTTCTAATAATAGTCTATTTCTAAAATATAAAATAACTAAGGTGTGATGCATTGTATTTTTATATTTTAAAAGTATTTTATCTTAATTTTATTTGTAATTTAACAATCTGACCTAAGTGTCACATATAGAATAACTTGGTGCAAACCTGAGATATTTCCATATTGTAACAAGAAAATAGATAATCAAAAGATTGCAATAAAACAGTACCATGATAAAATCTGTCAATATCAAATTGTTATTAGTCCTTCTTGCCATTGTTTTTGCGTTTGATTTAGCATTTATTGCTATGGATCATAGTTCCTGGCGGTTTTTTACCAAACCACTGTTGTTACCTATTATTATCTGGTTTTATTTTACTTATTCTAAACAGGATGTATTTCGGATAAACCAATGGTTTTTGTCTGGATTAATTTTGAGCTTTTTGGGTGATGTGTTTTTGTTATTTGGATGGGGATTTATGCCCGGTTTGGGAAGCTTTTTATTGGCTCATATTTGTTACATCGTTTATTTTTTTAAGATTAAAAAGAAAAATGTATGGAGTTGGCTTCCCTTTGTTTTTCTATATTTAGGCTCATTTATTTACTATATATATCCTTATTTAAACGAAATGAAGATACCCGTGGTGATTTACGGAATTACCATTGCTACGATGCTGTATTTTAGTATCAGCACTTATTCTTTATTATTAATCCTAGGAGCTATTTTGTTTGTAATATCAGATTCTGTATTGGCCATTAATATGTTCGTACAGCATAGTACTGAGAAAGAACTTGTTGTGATGATTACTTATGTTTTAGCTCAATTGATGTTGGTGTTGGGAGTGGTTGGTATTGAAAAAAAGAACAGAATTATTCAATAAAATGAAGACCTATGAAAAGAAAAGATAACCGATTTTTTCATAGTATTGGCTTGTTCTGTCCGTTGGATTTTACTGATCCTGTTACTTATTTTATCCCTGTGTTTATCTTGTTGATATTAGGGGAAATATTTTTGTATCAAATTCCTCAAAAAGTATTCACAAAAAGACTCATCAAAGATAATGTATCGAGTATCGGATTGGGGATAGGGGCAGTAATGTTAGACTTTGGGATGAAAGCTATTTCATTATCCTACTTTTTTTGGATTTACAATCATTTTAGACTTACCGATATTTTCGGAATCAAAGATTTCAATAAATTCTTCACTTTAAAATGGCATGCAGATCACTGGTGGCTTTGGTTATTGGTTATGATTGTTCAGGATTTTGGCTTTTATTGGCATCATCGACTGAGTCATAAAATCAGATTATTTTGGACAGGCCATGTCAATCATCATTCAGCTACTCATCTGAGTCTTGCTATTGCATTGCGTCAAGGATGGTTTGAAATCATATATCGAGACATTTGGTATATCCCTTTTATCATTATTGGTTTTCATCCTATTATGATTGCTATGATGCATCAATTTAACTTGATTTTTCAATTTTGGCCGCATACCAATGCTATTGGAAAATTAGGGTGGTTCGATAAAGTATTCAATTCTCCATCCAACCATCGGGTGCATCACTCCCGAAAAATTGAGGATTTAGATAATAACTATGGGGGCATTTTGATGATTTGGGATCATCTTTTCGGCACGTACAAAGCGGAAGAAAAGAAAACGACGGATTACGGAATCTATCATAACATTCATACTTATAATGTTTTTCATATCGTCTTTGATGAGTTTGGAAATATGATAAAGGACATCCGAAATGCACCTACATGGAAAGCGAAGTTGGGGTATATTTTCAATGCTCCGGGCTGGCATCATCATGATAAAGATGAGCGGATTTCTACTTTGAAGCGGGAATTAGAAGAAAAGACGAATTGATGGTTGTCTTGCATAAAAGTGTAAATTAGCAAAGAAAACAAATACGATTCTCGTCAGATATGCAATTACAGCGCAAAGTTCAGGCTATTCTGGAGAAAGAAGGATAGCATCCACTACCATTTTCTTTTCTTTTTACGTTTCTTTATCCGCCGGGCAAAAATTTCCTCTTCATGATCTTCTCCTTCTGCCATAGGTAAAAGCCCGGGAAACAGAACTGACGTTTCATCATTGGAAGAGGTATCATTATCCCCATTCTTCATAAATCCAAATAAAGGATGAAGCTGATCAGAGCGTAATTGATCTAACGGCGAATGTTTAGACAGAGGAAATTTTAGTTCAGAAGATTTTTCCGTGTTTTGCTGATCCTTCCAAAGATCATTAAAGGCATTGGCTGAATACTCCTTTCCCAGATTTGAGCCATTCCATACAGTTTTTGAATGGTGATCAATGAAGGTGATCCCATAAATACGCCCGGAATCATTTCTTCTGACAACGGTAGTAATATCTCTGGACTTTAACCTTTCAATAAAATCACCTTCCCCTTTACTATATTTGAGAGCATTGTCAATTCCGGTTTTAATCTCAAACCTGCCGGAAGAGTTTAAAACTAGTTCTTTGCTTTTTAAAAAGTGTAATTCCAATACAGCCAGTCCGGCACCCCTACCAATCCTGGAAGCCTTAATGGGAGGTCCGATCTTGTTTTTACTTGTATCCAATGCAAAATACACCAGTCCACGCTGAGGTTCACCGTGCAACTCTCCTTCAATTTTCTCAACCGCTATATTAAAAAGTGAAAGCAGCGCATTATACTCTCCAAGGGTCTTAAACGAATACTCCCAAGATATATTTCTGATCACGGAAGCTATCTGACGTCTAACATTTCCCTTATGATAATCAACAGGACTAAAAATCAGGCCTTTTTCAGAACTCTTCTGCTCTACTGCGGGCAGTAAATTATAAGTCTTTTCCAATTTTCTGCATATTTCCATTGAACGCCTTTTTTCAAACTTATCTGAAATTTTGCGGCCGTTTTCATCGACGCATACAGAAACAATATGCACATGAGTACGGTCAATATCGGTATGCTTGAATACAATATAGGGCTGCTCTCCATAACCCATCTCCTCCATGTACTTTTCTGCCATCTTTATAAAATCCGTCTCACTGACCTTGTCCTTGGGATCCGGGTTAAGTGATAGATGAAGGGTATGCTTTTCCGTATTTCTATTGGCAGCTAAATAAGGATCAAAAGATTCTGCCAGCTGTGATATGGTATACCTGCCGTTTGGAGTTTCAACCATTTTATTCATGAATAAAATCTTACCTTTTTCCTGCTCTACTTTATTATGATTGTAAGCCAGCACACCATACAAATTACTGCTTCTTCCAATTTTTGCAATCATTATGCTGTTATTTTTTCAAGCTCCGGTTGTTGAATTCGTCAGTCAATTCAATAATTCCCCTGCATAAAACCGCCAGTTCAGCGGTATTTTTTTCCAGGCGATACAGAAATGCTGCTGCTTTTTTTTCAGTAAAATGCGTATATAATAATTTAACCACCTGATTGTAATTGACTCCTACTGCTCTGAACTGAGCATAAAAAGAAGTTAGTCTCATATAAAAATCAACGGTTCCCTTATCTATTTTCACTGTTTTTATCTCTTTTGAGAATAGCAAAGACGTTATAAATTGAGCTTTATTATCCATTCCCGAAGCTTCAAAAAGAGAGAGGAACTTATTATTATCCTTATCATTTAGCCGAAAAACATACCGGTGGATGCATGGATCTATCTTTGGCTTTCTTCCACCTTTACACCTTTGTTTTTTTCTCTGATCATTCATTAGACATCCATTTAAAGTTAATAACCTCGACTTTGGAGAGCGTTTCCATGCTCCCGGCAGGGCAAGTTGTTTTGAGGCACAAAAAACAGTTATGAGACACTCAAAACACAACTTGCCGTGTTCCGATGAACACCCTGTCTACCTCATCACAAAACTTATCGTAACAAGTGCCCAACAAAATTCAGATGTTGTATAGAACTGCAAACTCTCCCTAAAAATCACTACAACAATGTATACAGAATCAACCATATATATATACTCCTGCCGGCTACCAACTACTGCCAAATCATTCCATTAACCACTTAAAAGTCAGCATTTGTTTTGGTTTTGTTTTCATTTACAGTAAAATATAAAACTGATTATAAAAGGAGTAAAAAATAAAGAGGTAAAGTTTTACAAGTTTAAAAGTGTAAAAGCAATTTTAAGTCTTTAAGAGTCATCATATAACCAACAAAACAATTGCAGATAGAAACAGAAACGAAGGTAAATGTATACAGACATCCAAAATAATACATCCACTAAAAGATATGTAAATACATACTGATCAAAAGAAAATAAAATTACAAACCAATAATAAACAAGTATATAATGAAAGCAACAAAAAATCCTTTAAAAGTAAGTTTCTTTACCCAAAAAGGAGGCGTAGGAAAATCAACGATGACCACATTAATATCCAGTATACTGCATTATCGATTAGGCTTTAATGTTTTAGTCATGGACTGCGATTTTCCGCAATACAGCATTAGCAATATGAGAGAACGTGATAAAAAGGCAATCATGGTCCATGAATACCATAAAAAAGCGGCGATGAAACAGTTTCAGCTGATTAACAAAAAAGCTTTCCCCATTATACGCTGCAAAGCAGAGGATGCATTAGAGCAAACATCAAACTACATTAACCAGAGTGCTGCAGTTCCGGACCTAATCTTTTTTGACCTGCCGGGTACCGCTAATACCAAAGGTGTTCTGACCACCTTGAAAACAATGGATTTCATCTTTGCTCCCATAACCGCTGACCGGCTGGTTGTAGAAAGCACATTGGGATTTACCAAAGCATTCCTGGGTCTTCCCCATGCAGCGCATGGCAGTAAAGAACAAGCGATCTGGCTCTTTTGGAATCAGATTGATGGAAGAGAGAAAACAGGATTATATGAAATATACGAGAAGACTATTGCAGCACTCCAGCTGAATATCATGGGAACAAGGATTATGGATAGCAAGCGTTTTCGTAAAGAGTCTGAGGATACAGGTAACAACATTTTCAGGTCTACTCTATTACCTGCGGATCTTTCACTCTTAAAAGCGACCAGAATGAATCTATTTATCGAGGAATTCCTACAAATCACACCACTATAAAACTTGAACAATGAGAACAGATAAAGAAAAAAATGAGTTTGAAAAACCCCATATTGATGAAGAATACCTGATGCAGATCATCAGTGGTGATCAGAGTGCTCCAGAGGTGAAGAGCAATGAAGCTAAAGAATCTATGCATCAAAAGCCAAGGGAAAAAGTAAGAAGCAGTACATCCAAAAAAGCGCACTATGAGGGCCTCTTCCTCATCAACCGGTTTCCTTCGGGACGTAATGGTAAGGTTGTTTATATAAGACCCGAATATCACGAAAGACTTTTGAGAATTGTACAAATCAGCCGGGAGGAAAGAACAACGTTATACTCGTACATCGATAATATCCTTGAGCAGCATTTTCTGGAATACGGAAATGAGATCACTGAGTATTTCAACAATCATTTTAAACCCATTTTATAACCATGGAAATTCTCATTATTACAAGCCTATTGATCATTATCCTGCTATTACTGCATGAAAAAATCAGTATTAAAAAATCCCCTTCTCCCATCATAAAAAATCAAACAAACATTAAAAAACCCTATCCTATTATAGGAGAAACCAAAACATCACTAAGCCACTCAGAGACAATACCCTCCCTTAAAGGACAAAAAGAAGAACCTGAGTTTGATCCCTCTAATTTAGACATAGAATATGACATCAGAGAAAATGTAC
This sequence comes from Chryseobacterium sp. KCF3-3, assembly GCF_045865955.1. Taxonomy (NCBI): domain Bacteria; kingdom Pseudomonadati; phylum Bacteroidota; class Flavobacteriia; order Flavobacteriales; family Weeksellaceae; genus Chryseobacterium; species Chryseobacterium sp. KCF3-3. The sequence goes on along the minus strand of NZ_AP035792.1, from coordinate 3,842,965 downwards.
ATCTTCAAAATCCGCAGGAAGAACCGGAATATGGTTTTAATAGCAGCCTTGATTTTACTGAAGAGGAAGAAGAATGGAAAAAATATAGAATAATTGATGAAAATGACGGTTTTGCCCAGGGAGCTACCTTTGAAGAACTAAGCGCTGTGCAGATGATCTTACAGCAAAAAGTTGGTGATCCATCTGAAAAGGAAGCAGCAGCAGCGGCAGTTCAGAAAATATACGGAACCGAATTATTCATCCTATTGGAAAATTCTATGGAAAACGCTTCCCAAATCATTGCCGAGCTATTGGATAATAGTTTTACTCATGCTGAGGAAACCGGTTCTTCCACTTTGCGGACAGACGATATGAAAGATTTCAATATTGAAAATTTCACCTGATCATTTAATTGAATGAATTCCTAAATTCTACAGGAGAAAGCCCGGTCTGAACCCTGAACATTTTACTGAACGACTGTGGATGTTCAAAGCCTAATTCATAGGCTATTTCAGCTACCGTCAAATCAGTGGAAATCAATCTTTCCTTAGCTTTTTCAGTGACCTTCTCACGAATGTACTGCTGGGTATTTTTCCCGATCACCGAACGTAAAACATCACTCAGATAGCCCGGTGAGATATTGAGCTGATCTGAAAGATACTGCACAGTGGGAAGACCCTGATGCATTAAATCCTGATCATTAAGGTAATCGTCCAGGATGGTTTCTGTTTTTTGAAGAACATCGTTATTGACTACTTTTCTGGTAATAAACTGACGTTTGTAAAATCTGTTGACATAACTTAAGAGCAGTTCTATCTGCGCAATCACTACCTCCTGACTGAATTCATCAACGCGGCTATTGAGCTCCTGTTCCATAATCCTGAAAACAGAAAGAATGATTTCCTTCTCAGGGTCTGATACATGCAGAGCCTCATTAGATGAGTACGAAAAATAGCTGTATTGCTTTATTTTACCGGCTATAGGATGCCCCAGCAAAAAGTCAGGATGAATCAACAGCAAATAGCAGTAAGTTTCGCTGTTGTAATCCGTGCTCCCTACCAATTGATTAGGAGCCAGAAACAGCATGCTGCCCTCATTGTAGTCGTAAAAACTTCTGCCGTACTTGAGTCTTCCTTTGTTTCTTGTGATAAAAGTAATCTTATAGAAACTCAAAAGGTTGTAGACTGGTGCCATCTCTGCATTGAAAGGATTGTCTTTATTGAAATGGATAAGACTGATCAGAGGATGCTGTGGGGCAGGCAGTCCGAAGGCTTTATGGCTTTCCGATATCGATATAAACCGTATCAATTTATCCTCTTTGCTTTTCATACTATAAATGTATAAAAAACCTATGACTGTGGATCATAGGTTTAATGTTAAAAATCTTACCACGGAAGATCATTATCTTTTCTGCCAAAATTCGCAGGGCCGGTAAAACTACCTGTCGGAAGGTCTTCTGCCAACGCTACTCTGATCGGTTCCTTTGAACCTTCTTCAACGGAGTCAGTTCCCTCAAAATTATTAAGTGCCGTGGCCGTAAAGCCCGGACTCACCATATGAACTTTGATATTGGTCTTCTCCAGTTCTATGGCTAAAGAGAGAAAAATTCCATTGAGCGCCGTCTTAGAAGCCCCATATACTGCATCAAAATGTACACGATACGGGTTTTCGGGATTAGCATTGATCGTAAGAGAACCCAAAGCGCTGGAAACCGTCACAATACGTGAAGCAGGAGCTTTATGTAATAATGGCAGGAAAGCCTGTGTAAGAGAAAGGGTTCCAAACACATTGGTATCCCATACCGATTTCAGTTCATCTATTGGTACAATACTCGCACGCTGCGAGCCCAATATTTCTTCCATAGTGCGGCCGGCTTTTCCCACATGAGAGATCGCCGCATTATTAACAAGCAGGGTAAGGTATCCGTATTCACCTTCAATAGTTTCTACAGCGGCTCTAATCGACTCATTATCGGTAATATCCAGCTGAATTGCTTTTGCTTTCCCACCTATTTCAGCTGTGGCTGCCTGACCTTTTTGTAAATTACGGGAACCTGCATAGACCACGTATCCGTTTTCTGCCAGCGCTTTAGCAATCTGAAATCCCACTCCGGTGTTAGCACCCGATACCAGTGCTATCTTATTTTCATTGTTCTTTATCATATTCATTGATTTAAATTTTGTACAGCAAAGTTGCAGAATACAGAAACTATACATGTAGTCAAATTGAGGATATTTGAAGCCGTATTGAGGTTTCAATGGGAATGTAACAGGATATAATTCTTACAACAGGAATCCGGCAAGATAACTTATCGATGCCAAACAATTCCTCCGGACTCCGAATTTCAATTAAGCACCCTGCTACCCTACATCTTTGTCTCAGCACCCGTAAAGTGCGGGTTTTAGTCAACCAAAAATCTACTATTATGAAAAGACAAAGAAAAAAAATCATGCTCACGGCTTTGCTCCTGGCAATGAGCTGGAGTATCAATGCTCAAGGTAATGGTTCCGCCGGAATTACTGAGGCCACACAGATGGTCACTTCTTATTTTGATCCTGCTACAAAGCTTATTTATGCGATCGGCGCTGTTGTAGGACTCATCGGAGGGGTCAAAGTATATAACAAATTCAGCAGTGGTGATCCTGATACCAGTAAGACTGCTGCCAGCTGGTTCGGAGCCTGTATCTTCTTAATTGTGGCGGCAACCATTCTGCGCTCATTCTTCCTTTAATCAAATAATGATGAACATCTATCACATTAATAAAGGAATAGGAAGGACCGTTGAGTTCAAAGGATTGAAAGCACAGTACCTGTTTATTTTTGCAGGCGGATTATTAGCAGTACTGATACTGATGATGATCATGTATATGACTGGTGTAAACACTTATCTCTGTCTTGTTTTCGGCGGAGCCAGTGCCGGTATTCTGATTTGGAAAACCTTCTCTCTCAACAGAAAATACGGAGAGCACGGACTGATGAAATTGGGAGCTAAAAAGAAGCATCCCCGATATATCATCAGCAGAAGGTCAATCTATAGATATCTAAAATCGAACTCCAAAAAAGCTTCACCATGAGAAATCAATCAAAAGCGGCAACATTGGAAAGCAGGTTTCCATTACTGGCTGTTGAAGAAAACTGTATTATCTCTAAAGATGCAGATGTTACCGTTTGCTTTAAAGTCAGTTTACCTGAGCTGTTTACTGTAGCTTCAGCTGAGTATGAAGCCATTCATTCAGCCTGGTTCAAGGCAGTGAAAACACTACCGGACTATTGTATTGTGCATAAGCAGGATTGGTTTATTAAGGAAAACTACAGAGCGAATCTCTCCGGTGATGATCAAAGCTTTCTATCCAAATCATTTGAGAGGCACTTTAACGAAAGACCTTTTCTGAATCATTACTGCTATCTCTTTATCACCAAAACCACTAAGGAAAGAATGAAAATGCAGAGCAATTTCTCATCCCTCTGTAAAGGGATTTTAATTCCTAAAGAAATAAGGGATAAAGATATCATTAGCAGATTTATGGAAGCGGTGGATCAGTTTGAAAGGATCATGAGTGACAGCGGATATATTTTTCTAGAGCGAATGACTGCAGATGAAATTACCGGAACTGATAAACAGTCAGGCTTGCTTGAACAGTATCTCACACTATCCAGAGAAGCCAACCCATCTTTACAGGATCTGAATCTTGGTGCAGAAGCAATGCGTATCGGAAACAACCGTATCAGTATGCATACTTTGTCTGACACTGATGATCTTCCGGCAACTGTTTCTTCCCACAGCCGATATGAAAAGCTCAGCACGGACCGAAGTGACTGCCTGCTTTCATTTGCATCTCCGGTAGGACTGCTGTTAAGCTGTAATCATATCTACAATCAGTACCTGTTTATTGACAACAGTGATGATAACCTTCGCCAATTTGAAAAATCTGCCAGAAATATGCATTCTCTGGCAAGGTACAGCAGAGCCAATCAGATCAACAAGGAATGGATCGAAAAATATCTGAATGAAGCCCATTCCTATGGACTTCAATCCATCCGTGCCCATTTTAATGTGATGTCATGGTCGGACAATCCGGCTGAACTCAAACAGCTAAAGAATGATACCGGGAGCGCCTTGGCACTTATGGAATGTAAACCCCGTCATAACACCACAGATACTGCTACATTATACTGGGCAGGTATTCCCGGAAATGCCGGAGATTTTCCGAGCGAAGAAAGCTTCTACACCTTCATAGAACCTGCTTTATGTTTTTTCACAGAAGAAACCAATTATCAGAGCTCACCATCCCCGTTCGGCATTAAGATGGCAGACCGGCTCACGGGTAAACCTATCCATCTGGATATTTCTGATCTTCCAATGAAGCAGGGCATTATCACCAACAGAAACAAGTTTATCCTCGGTCCCTCGGGAAGCGGTAAATCTTTCTTTACCAATCACATGGTCAGGCAGTATTATGAACAGGGAGCTCACATTCTTATGGTCGACACCGGAAATTCCTACCAGGGATTATGCGAACTGATCAAAGGCAAAACCAAAGGCGAAGACGGAGTTTATTTTACCTATACAGAAGATCATCCAATTGCTTTTAATCCTTTCTACACTGATGACGGCGTATTTGACATTGAGAAGAGAGAAAGCATTAAAACACTGATTCTGACTCTATGGAAAAGAGATGATGAACCACCGACACGTTCTGAGGAAGTGGCACTGTCTAATGCTGTCAGTGGATACATTGAAAAGATTAAAAGCTTTGACGGGCACTCTTCCTTTAATGGCTTTTATGAATATGTCAGAAATGATTATCAAAGAATATTGGAACAGAAAAAAGTCAGGGAAAAGGATTTTGACATCGCCAACTTCCTGAATGTTCTGGAGCCTTACTATAAAGGCGGTGAATATGATTATCTGTTGAATTCAGACAAACAGTTAGATCTACTGTCCAAGCGGTTCATCGTTTTCGAGATTGATGCGATTAAAGACCATAAGATCCTTTTTCCGATTGTAACCATCATTATTATGGAAGTCTTCATCAATAAGATGCGGAGACTGAAGGGAATAAGAAAACTCATCCTCATTGAAGAAGCATGGAAAGCAATTGCTAAAGAAGGCATGGCAGAGTACATCAAGTATCTGTTTAAAACCGTAAGAAAATTTTTCGGTGAAGCGATTGTGGTTACGCAGGAGGTGGATGACATTATTCATTCCCCTATTGTTAAGGAAAGTATCATTAACAGTTCTGACTGTAAGATCCTTCTGGACCAGCGTAAGTACATGAATAAATTTGATGATATCCAGGCTATGCTGGGATTGACTGACAAAGAAAAGTCTCAGGTTTTATCGATCAACATGAATAATGATCCTAAAAGACTCTACAAAGAAGTATGGATTGGCTTGGGTGGAACTCATTCGACAGTGTATGCCACAGAAGTTTCTACAGAAGAATATTTGGCGTATACAACCGAAGAGACTGAAAAAATGGAAGTCATGAATCTGGCTCTGGAACTTGATGGCAATGTAGAGCATGCCATTAAGAGGATTTCTCTTAGGAGAATCAAACCAAACAAAAAAGAATATTAAATCAATTAAAATTTTACGACAATGAAACATTCAATCATTACAACAATGATAATACTTGCTATGATAATATCATCATTTGCAAAAGCACAATTTGTGGTTACCGACCCTGCCAACCTGGCATCGGGTATTCTGAATTCAGCCAATGAAATTGTACAGACTTCATCCACAGTTTCCAACGTGGTCAAGAACTTCAATGAAGTGAAGAAGGTATATGAACAGGGCAAGGAATATTATGACAAACTTAAAGCTGTAAATAATCTGGTTAAGGATGCCCGTAAGGTTCAGCAGACGGTTTTACTCGTGGGAGATGTTTCGGAGCTGTATGTCAACAATTTCGGGAAGATGCTCAGTGATCCTAATTTCAATGCGCAGGAACTCACAGCTATTGCCAATGGCTACTCTACCTTACTCAATGAAAGCACCGAACTGCTCAAAGAATTAAAGCAAATTGTCACTTCAACCAACTTATCATTGAATGACAAAGAAAGAATGGATATTATTGACCGGGTATACAAAGAGGTCAAGAATTATCATAATCTGGTTAGATATTATACCAATAAGAATATCTCTGTCAGCTACCTGAGGGCTAAAAAGCAGAATAATACCCAAAGGGTCCTGAATCTGTATGGAACAGCTAATCAAAAATACTGGTAAGATGGAACCTAATAATTTACATGAAGTCCTTCGTTCTGTCTATGAAGAGATGATGCCATTATGTGTAGATATGGCAGCAGTAGCAAAAGGAGTAGCTGGACTAGGTGCATTATTTTATGTATCATTAAAAGTATGGCAGGCATTAAGCCGCGCCGAACCTATTGATCTGTTTCCGATGTTAAGACCCTTTGCTATCGGTATCTGCATCATGTTTTTTTCAACGCTGGTACTAGGAAGCATTAACGGGGTTTTGAATCCGGTGGTTCAGGGAAGCCATTCGATGCTGGAAGGTCAGGTCTTAGATCTCAATGAACTGCAGCAGAAAAAAGATCTTTTGGAAAAAGAGGCCATGCTTCGAAACCCTGAAATGGCCTATCTTATTTCAGATGAAGAATTTGATAAAAAGCTGGAAGAGCTCGGATGGTCACCATCAGATCTGGTCACCATGTCAGGAATGTATATCGAAAGAGAAATGTTCGCCATTAAGAAAGATATCAGAGACGGATTCCGTGAATTTCTGGAAATACTCTTTCAGGCTGCAGCTTTGGTCATCGATACGATCAGAACATTTTTTCTCATTGTATTATCTATTCTCGGACCTATTGCTTTTGCCATATCGGTATGGGATGGTTTTCAGTCCACTCTTACCCAATGGTTAACCCGGTACATCAGTGTGTATTTATGGCTTCCCGTAGCAGATATGTTCAGTGCTGTTCTTGCCAAGATCCAGTCATTGATTATTGAAAGGGATATCGAGATGCTCGCTGATCCCGACTTTATCCCTGACACTTCCAATACGGTGTATATCATCTATATGATCATTGGAATCATCGGGTATTTTACGGTTCCTACGGTTACAGGATGGGTCATTCAGGCAGGAGGTGCCGGAAACTTTATGCGCAATGTTACGCAGATGGCACAGAAATCAGGAAATGTTGCAGGGGCTGCGGCCGGTTCAGCAGCGGGCAACATATCCGGCAGGCTTCTTAAATAATAAAATCATAAAACAATGGAATTTAAAACCTTAAGAAATATAGAAAACAGTTTCAAGCAGATCAGGCTGTTCACTTTTGTATTTGCCCTGCTATGCCTGGGAGTTGTTGGTATAGCTGTTTATAAGTCATACAGCTTTGCAGAGCAGCAGAGACAAAAGATTTATGTATTGGACAATGGTAAATCATTGATGGTCGCACTTTCTCAGGATATGTCCATCAACAGACCGGTAGAAGCAAGGGAACATGTACGACGCTTCCATGAACTGTTCTTTACTGTAGCTCCTGATAAAGATGCGATTGAAAGCAATGTGAAAAGAGCATTCAATCTGGCAGACCAGTCGGCGTTCAACTATTATAAAGACCTTTCTGAAAAAGGATACTACAACCGAATCATCAGCGGAAATATACAACAGAGAATTGAAGTTGACAGTATAGCTGCGGATTTCAGCAGCTATCCCTATGCAGTCAAGACATATGGCAGGCAGTTTATTATTCGTTCAAGCAACCTGACGATAAGAAACCTGATCACCCGGTGTTCATTGGTTAATTCTGTCCGATCTGACAGCAATCCCCAGGGATTTACAATTGAAAAGTTCAATGTCGTTGAGAATAAAGATTTAGAAACAGTTAACCGATAAAAGGAAGGAGCATGAAAAAATTAACAATAAGAATTGATCAGTGGGTAAAAAGTTCTGAGGCCCAATGGAAAACATTTCCGATAAAAAAGCAACGTTTTCTGACCGCACTATTTTTTACAGGATATTCACTAATGACCTTACTGATGATCATTCAGATAGCATCGAAAAAAGGAAGTGACAGCAAAGATATGCCATCCATAAGGCATATCATTACCAAGCCTGCCGATATAACAATCAAAAGTAAAGAAGGTTACCACTCAGTCTATAATTCCTCACAAAATAATCAAGATGAAAGACCAAAATAGTTCCAATATCAGAGTAACGGAAGATGATAAAAATGATGAACCAAAAAACCGTAAGCTGACCATTGACCAGTTGAAGAAACCTGTCATTTACTTTTTAATGACCATTGCATGTGCAGGGTGTTTGTATTTGATTTTTAACCCCAAAGAAGAGAAAGACCATAGTGCAAAGACAGGGTTCAATTCAGTTATTCCCCAGGCCTCTGATGGCCAGCTGCAGTCCGATAAACAGAAAGCGTATGAACAGCAATTACTGGAGCAGAAAAATGAAGAAAAGAAAAATGCGCTCACAACCTTATCGGATTACTGGACTGATTCTTCACAAGATACCTCAGCTCCAAATCCGATACTTTTACAAAATGAATCTGGCGCTGCACCACTATCCAATCAGAATCCAACCAGCAGTTATCGGAATGCCCAGCAGGCATTAAGCTCATTTTACAGCAGGGACGATCAGGAAGTCAATACGCTTAAAAGGGAAATCCACAGACTAAAGACAGAAGCTTCCCAACGCGAAGCAGTACCTGCCGGCACCAGCATTAATGATCAACTGGAACTGATGGAAAGATCTTATCAGCTGGCCGCCAAATATCTTCCGGCATCCAAGCAGGAAGTGTCTGAAAATAAAAGTGAGATAAAAGAAGTATCAGCTTCTGCTAAGGTCAGAATCACTGTTGCAACACCTGTCAAGCATTCTGTGATTTCAAGTTTGTACCGGGATTCTTCAGACAGTACTATTTTCCGCAGTTTAAATAATAAAAGATTTACCGGAATTCAAGATGAGCAGTTTCAGCAATCTATACCCGGAAACAGCATCCGGGCTGCTATCCATGAAACAAAAATCGTAATCTCTGAAAGCATAATCTCAATAAGGTTATTGGAGTCTATCATGCTTGGAAAAATACAACTCCCTGTCGGAACCCTGTTGAAAGCTAAGGCTAACTTTCAAGGTGGAAGATTATACCTGAACATCTCTACCATAGCGTATGGGGGAATTATTGAAGCTGTTGATATTAATATCCATGATAATGATGGACAATTGGGACTGTATATACCCTATTCCTCCGAACAAAACGCTCTCAGTGATATTGCTGCCAATATGGGCCAGAACTCAGGAACAAACATCATGATGACCCGGTCTGCAGGACAGCAGATGACTGCTGATCTGACCAAAGGACTCATTCAGGGAGTATCAGGATATTTTCAGAAAAAAGTCAGACAGCAAAAAATTACTGTCAAAACGGGACACCTTGTGTTTTTAGTTTCAAAAAATAATTAACAAATACACATATAATAATGAGAATAACATTTAATATTAAGCTATTGGCAATTGTTTTAACTTCTTTCCTATCCACTGTTACAGCTCAGGATACCATTGGGTTTAGAGCACTCTATAAGGCAAGGATTGATCCACAGAAAATGCAAGTCACATATGATAAAACAACACACCTCTTATTTCCTTCTCCTATAAAATATGTTGATTTAGGCAGTGATTATATTACGGCTGGCAAAACTAATGATTTAGAAAACGTTTTAAGAATTAAAGCTGCCGTAAAAGATTTTGAACCCGAAACCAATTTTTCAGTGGTTACCCAAGATGGCAAGTTCTATAGTTTTGATGTATTGTACAGCCCTTATCCTGAGGCTCTCAGCTATGATCTTTCAAAATTACGAACGGACACTTACAAAGGAAATATTTCTGAAATCCTTTTCGAAGAACTGAAAGGTGATTCCTCCTCTGTTACAGATCATATCATGAAAACACTTAGTGAAAGTTCAAAACGCAGTATCAGGCACATCCATTCGAAAAGTGATGGCATAGAATTCATAGTAAAGTCATTGAACCTGTATAATGGAAAGTTCTATTTTGTTCTGCAAATTAAGAACAGCCGAAATATTAATTATCAGGTTGATTATATCAATTTCAAAATCACTGATAAAAAAAACCTGAAGCGTACCGCTGTTCAGGACAAAATACTATATCCACTTCGGGCATATTCTTCTACACTGAATGTCAAAAACAGGTCTACAGTTGAAAACGTTTATCTTTTTAACCAATTTACTTTACCTAACGATCAGGTATTGTTTATTGAAATATTTGAAAAAAACGGCGGCCGTCATCGGCGGGTCAAAATAAAGAATAAAGACTTAATCAAAGCAGAGCTCATCGAAAAACATTTCTAATACCAAAATAAAATTTTACTGCGAAAAGACACTTTGACTGTAGGGGGATCTGTCTTTTCGCCCGAAATTTAGAAGCAAAAACGGCAATTAAAACTTGCCGTTTTTTATTGTTCGTAAAATTCCAAAATCACTTAAAGCAATCCTTCATCAGCAAATGATAGATATTCCGTAGAAGTTAAAATACAATGGTCAAGCAGTTGTATACTTAAAAACTCCGATGCGTTCTTTATCTTACCAGTCATTTTTACATCTTCGGATGATGGCTTTAAATTTCCTGATGGATGATTATGTGCAACAATAAGAGATGATGCATTACATAAAAGTGCGGCCTGCATGATAATTCTAATGTCTACCAAGGTTGAGGAAATTCCTGATTCCGAAATTCTTTTTATTCCCAGAACCTTATGGGCGTGATTCAAATAGAGTGCATAAAATGATTCCCTATAATCAATTTCACCACTATCAAAATGTGCCCTGAATACTTCAATGGCATCATTGGAATTAGTTATTAATTTTTCAGCATTCCCCTCCCTTGAATAGGTTAATTTAATTTCATTGACAATATTAAAGTTCATTTGTTTTACTCCGTGTACGGCGGAGCCTTTATTTTCCCGTACCTGCTTAATAAAATTAATTCCCTTTTCCTATTAAAGCCCTCGTGTTGCTGATATTTTTCAAAAGAAAAACCGGAAAAAAGAAAGCAGAAAATTGTTACGGGCAAGGTAAAAGCCAAAAGGAAACGGAATAAATGGAGGGTACCATTTGGGAGGAAACCGTTTATGCCGTAGTCTTTTGGCAGGACTAGGAAGGCTGGCCGTTACAACTTGGCTGCCTTTTTACCGGTTTATTATGCAAAATAATGATGAGTGTTTTTTCCACCATCAGACACCATATCTTGACTCTTACAATACATAGATATATTTGAATTGTTATCATCCGGCTGCACTATCTATTCAATATATTAATGTGTTTTTATTATCAGTTCAATATGCATCTTTAAGATCTGTACTATTATGATCTTACTCATATCATGACTAAAGTTAAATTTCGAAATTTGATTTTCAACCCATACACCAATACAATATTTTATGAAAAAATTATTTTTATCAATAGCCGCAGCAGGTTTCCTTATTTCGGCATGTAAAAAGAAGGATACAACAAATAATATCTCTGTTACGGACTCCGCTCTACTCAGAGAAGTTACTCAGATACTGTAGCTTCAACAGTCGGGGATACTCAAGGCATTAAAACAAGCAATGACAGTATTAATACAAAGAATCACGTCGGAGGAAGAAAAACCAGTAATAATAATACGGGTAATGGTACGGGCAATATCAATGCAGCAGTTTCAGACAGTGCACACAATCTACAAGGAAGATCTCGTAGTGTAAACAAATAGGTAGCTATTCTTTACGTATTTGTTGTTTTTTCCGATGCACTTTAATAGAGAAAGTGTGTCTAAAGTTTTCTATCCTATTGAGTACCATTTGCAAATAGGTAACATAGGATATCCTATACCTCATTAGATTATAAAAAAGACTGATTAAAAAAAAGGATTTTCTCCAGTAAATTATAGGAATAATACTGAGATATTTTTACGGGAAATCTCAAAGAATAAAACAAACACGCTTATCTATCCTCTCAAATGAATAACACAATAATCCTACACACAGCCAATGAATTTGTATCAAAAGGCGATTATGAAAGTTTTTTAGCTTACTGTACCTCTGACACGAAATGGGTATTCGTTGGTGAGCGCATCCTTAATGGGAAAGAAGAAGTCCGTGCGTATATGAAAGAATTCTATAAAGAACCACCTATTTTCAGTGTCGAAAAGACTATCGAAGATGGCGATTTTGTTATGGTAACGGGGAAAATCCAATTAAAAAATAAAGCCGGAAAGTATGAACATTTTGATTACTGTGATATCTGGCGATTTGCTGATGGCAAAATAGCAGAACTAAAAGCGTTTGTTATAGAGAAGAAACCTTAAAGCATCGTTTCAATTATCTTAATTCTGGGGATAATTTACTTGAATGAACTGAAGCCGTGTTTCAAGCATCATTATTTTTAATATTGATCTATGCCATTAGGTTTATGAAATTTAGACTATCATTCTAAAAAATATTAGAATGAATAATCTATTGGCAGAACCATGGCCACCATTAAAGTAATATTAAAAAAATAGGTTTATTACGATCTAAGGAAATTAATTCGAATCCTTCACTTTCTCAAAAACGGAAAAAAGCAGCTTTCGTAGGTAAAATCTAATTCATATTTATGCTATTAAGCTAATCGTATTCCGCTTTCCTATTTTGAAATAACGCAATCTTCGTTGAGCAGAATCAGGAAAATTATCCGTTAATTTGCCCTCAGTGATTACAAATGAATTGGTCTTCTTTGGAAACAATTAAGTGAATGGGAAAAGTAAATTAGCAGCTTCTATTATTACAAGAAGGCTGTTTCTCAATGATCAATACAAAATTTGTCACCCATCGAGCTTAAGAATATCATCCGCTGCCATTTTTTTAATAGTACGTATAACTGTTTCGACACGTAGCCCCGTTAAATTGGCAATTTGCTGTCTGGTAAGCGGAACCTGATATAAATAAGAACTTTGCTTTAATGAATTTTCCTTATAATAATCCAGTAAAGATTTTATTTTCAATACCGGGTCTATGACTGAATTACTAAGCAGCATTATATATTTATAGAAAAGCCGGTCAGAAAGATAACGGAACATGGTAAAAATCAATTCCATATTTTCACTCAGCATATTCAAAAAGCTGGATTTTGGTAATTTAAGAATTTTGCAATCAGTTCTTGCAATGGCATTCATTGGATAGTTCTTATCCCCAAAAAGTAAAGATTCTCCGAAGCTCTGCCCTTCAAAAATGATATTGAGTGTAAACTCCTTCCCGTCCTCATAGTAATTATTTAATTCTACCGTTCCCGTAACAATCTGGAAATAATAATGGGGAATGCCTCCCATTTCATAAATAGTTTCCTTTGCGGGATAATTTTCGTAAACTGCTCAATTTTCGAGCAAAAGATCTTCATCGATAATCATACTATTAATTTTTTTGGTTATTGTTACGAATGAATCTCTCAATAAAACGGCCAGTATTTTAAGTGCAAATTTTAAACAAATCAGGTTTTTTTATCCTTTGAGGATAAAGACATGGTTGCTGATCATTATTTCGTAAATCTTCAACTAAGAATAGATACCAAATTTATTTCCCTAAATCATATAAATTCAGGTTGTTATTAATAAGGTAAAGTTTGAGGTATAGAAAATATAGGTATTCTTAAGTAAGCATAGTATAGTTATATTGGGAACATAATATCTCCCTTTGTAACACTATGAGAATATTCGACATAATCATTGGTGACTAATGCAGTTATGCATTAATTGGCAATACCGCAATATTATTAGGCCTGGAACCTTGATAATATAAGTTTTTACTGGTATCTATTATCTTAGTAATTCAGTACATCTTTCAAAAGGTAATAATATGCTCCTTTCTTTGCCATTTGATGAAAATAAGTTTCTAACAACTGTTGATAATTTTAGTTTAGGTTCTGCTGTTCTTATTTTCTTTAATCTTATTATTACAAATATAGCATAATAATAAGATTTATATTATGATGCTGATCATATAAAAAAAAACCAAGGACAAATCATTTTTTAGTAATTGTATTTTCATGGCTGTTTCACAAGTTTCTTTTAAAATAATTTTCCTAATTATACTTCTGTCGTGAATAATAATGCAGCTATTTAAAATTTTAGCGAAGGCTATGATATACTTAGCTGGTATATCTAAGTATATCATAGCCTAAATTAATATTTGATTAAGAACACTTTTATAACATCCTAAAATAAATTCAGTATAATACAACTGTGCATCCAGTGCCTGAGTCTTATCATGAAGTTCTATGCGTTTGGAAAGCACAATCTCTCCTTTGTAACTGAATGAACAGAATGAATACACTTTAAATCCCGAATTTCTTACAGATGCAGCATATCCAGTAGAAGCAATTCCCCAATCTGTTCCAAATGATTCAGCGACCTTTGCAGCCATTGTATCAGCCATTTTTTGAGTTTCAAAACCATTTTCCTTAACTTCAATTTGATTTATATCTAAAAATTGAACTTTTTCAGGTAATGTAAAAGTCGTTATTCCCCCTTTGTAAAACAGTTTTGCATTAGCCATTTGGGAAAAAGCGAGCTGTATTAATCCCGAGGTTACGCTTTCTGCTATAGAAACCGTTTCATTCATTGTAATAAGTGAAGTACTGATATAATCAAGTAAACTTTGCTGGAATTTCATTGCATCTACTATTTAATGTTGATATAAAAAAACTTTTTACACTGCTGAAATCAATTTTCAAATAACGTCATAATCATTCATGGTTGTTACAAAATAATGTTCAATCATTTCCTTGGCATTTTCGCACATTGACAAAAGATCTTCTATGGCCATATCTTCAAAAATGAAATCATCATGAACTTCAATAATGAATTCAGTCACTTTTTCGGTGTTCATCAGGTCATAGGCCATTAAATCATTTAAATTATTTAATCTGCATTCTTCCTTAAAAAAAGGAAGCTTCCGGGAAATTGAGTTCTTAAACTGAAAAAGATGTATTGTTTTCATGACTTGCTGTATTGAATTTATAATAAGAACGGTCTGTTTTGTATGTGAAAAAAATACTTATTTATATTCAGACAGACTCTTTTTGTGGACTCAGTTGATGAAATTTATTATATACCAACATGGCTAAAAAGGACAGAGACCATAGGTTCCTATCCTTAATTAATTAAAATCTTGTGAAAACAGTCTCCTATTTTATTGGGATTTTAATATACTCATTATCAAATTTGAGAATCCTTAAGCCTATTAATTTTATCATGGTTTATATTGGCTTTTTACAGTCTTTTTTACTAATAGAATGTTTTAATACCGGAGACCAGCACTTTGTATGACAGATACTTTCAACCGCTTACTCTATTTTTCAGTCTAAAATTATTTATGATGATATAAACTTTATGGATCTGATAAGTTCCTGATTATTATACTACAAAGATGGCCTTTAGAGTATATACTAAGCTATATATATCCGGAATAATCTTACATATATCCCACCTTTTATAAGTCTTCCAGATTTCCAAGACGCCTTTGTTTCAACTGCTTGTAAAATGAAGGGGAAAGCCCTGTAATCTTTTTAAACTGGTTAGAAAGATGGGCTACACTGCTGTAATTGAGTTTATAAGAGATTTCTGTAAGATTGAGTTCATCATATAACAGTAATTCTTTTACCTTTTCTACTTTATTAATAATGATAAAATGCTGAAGTGTCATTCCTTTTACTTCTGAAAAGGTATTGGCAAGATAAGTATAATCATATCCTAATTTTTCACTTACATAATCTGAGAAATTTTCTTTTGGGAGTTCATCTGAATAATGAATCATTTCTATGACTACATTTTTTATTTTTTCTATCAGGATACTTTTTTTATCATCTAATACTTCAAGTCCTGTTTTAAGTAAATTTTCTTTCAGAATTTGTCTTAGCTCAGCGCTGATATCATCCAATAATTCTACAGTTCCCAAATCGACAATAGCATTTTTAATGCCCAGCCTTTCCAATTCCTGATGGACAACCATTTTGCAGCGCAAGCTTACCATATATTTTATATACAACTTCATCTCCCTTACTATTTATATCTGTCAATTATTTCATTAACAGTTATTTAACCAAAGTTAGTCTATTAAATCGGAAATATCTATGATTTATGCAACAAATTGAAAGACAATTGCAAAGCTTTCCCTTTTTAATGATTGAAATTTACAATTACTAAAAAATATTTCAAATGTCAAAAGAAAAAGACGGAAAAAAGAAGTCGGATAAAACGCCACCCGCAAAATCCGCAAAAGAGAAACGGGAAGATAAGATGAATAAACGAAGAGACAGGGAAAACGAAGCCCAAAATACCAGCAACTAAATGGTATCCCTGAAAAAAGACGGAATTATACTCAGAAAAACGACATTAGACTTTGAGAGTGAAGGTGTTTTAAACCCCGCAGTTATTAAGGATAACGGAAAAATACATTTATTATACAGGGCTGTTGCCAAGAATAATTTCTCCAGTATCGGATACTGTATACTCTCAGATTATAAAACTATAAAAACCCGGTTAAGCAATCCGGTTATCATCCCTGAGTTTGAATACGAAAAACATGGTGTTGAAGATCCAAGAATTGTAAAAATCGATCACTTATTTTACCTTACTTATACCAGTTATGACGGGGTTAATGCATTGGGAGCTCTTGCCCTATCTGAGGATCTTATATCATGGAAAAAGCTGGGCATTATTGTTCCCAAAATTCCATACAAAAAATTTAGACTTTTATTAAAATCTCAAGGTGAAATAGGAGAAAAGTACAGACGCTTCAATACACTACCGTCTATTCATAAAAAGAATAAAGATGTCTTCCTTTGGGATAAAAATGTAATATTTTTCCCAAGAAAAATTAAAGGTAAGCTTTATTTTCTTCATCGCATAAGACCCGATATCCAAATTGCAAGTATAGAAAATATTGAAGATCTGAATACTGATTTCTGGAAAGACTATTTCCTTCATTTTAAAGAATATATAGTTTTATCTCCTCGATATGAGCATGAAGTAAGCTATATTGGTGGCGGATGTCCTCCCATAGAAACAGAACATGGATGGCTTTTAATCTATCATGGCGTACAGGATACCATTGAAGGGTATGTTTACAGCGCATGCGCTGCTTTACTGAATCTTGATAACCCTGAGAAAGCAATTTCAAGACTTCCATATCCTCTTTTTAAACCCGAAGAAAAATGGGAACAGAGGGGGGAAGTGAACAATGTCTGCTTCCCTACCGGAACTATCCTAAAAGGAGATACACTCTATATTTACTACGGAGCAGCAGATAAAAGAGTTGCTGTTGCTTCTTTAAATATCCAGGAATTACTGAAAGAATTACTACAGTACACATCATAACTGACTATTCACTACAGAATATCAGACTTTAAAACAGATATCAACATGAACAAAAATATAAAATCAGACGTGGAGGAAAAGGCAAAAAGACGATCTGTACACAGTAATAAAAACACAATTTATCATAGACCTGAAATTATCTTTATAAGTACTTTTCCTCCTAAAGTGTGCGGTATTGCAACCTATTGTCAAGACCTTATAAACTCACTTCAGCTAAAGTTCAAAGAATCTTTTACCATCACCATCTGCCCAATGGAAACTGAAGACGAAAGCTATCGATACGAAGAAAATCCTCAATATCGGCTCAATACATCCGATGCAATTTCTTATTTGGAGCTAGCTGATAAAATCAACAAAAATGACAATATTCAATTGGTTATGCTCCAGCATGAATTTGGATTTTTCACTGAAGCTAAAAACGGATTACTGCTTTTTCTTCAAAATTTAGAGAAAGACGTCATCATTACTTTTCACACCGTTCTGCCGAAACCGGATTTGGAATTAAAAGAAAAGGTAAAAGAAATCAGCAGTTTTGTAAAATCTATTATCGTAATGACCGGTATTTCTGCGGATATCCTTTCTTATGATTATGATATTCCGGCTGAAAAAATTAAAGTAATACCCCATGGCACTCATTTACTGCCATTTATCGATAAGATTTCACTAAAAGCGAAATACGGATTTAATGATAAAAAAGTTCTTTCAACATTTGGTTTATTGGGTTCTGGGAAAAATATTGAAACCACTTTAGAAGCTTTGCCTGAAATTATTACAAAAAACCCCGATGTAATGTTTCTGATTATTGGAAAAACGCATCCCGGCATCATTAAATATGAAGGTGAGAAATATCGTGATTTTTTGCAGGATACTATTAAAAGGCTCCATCTGGAAAAACATACTTACTTTATCAACCAGTACCTGCCTTTAGATGAGTTGTTGGATTATCTTCAGCTTACCAATATTTATCTTTTCACTTCAAAAGACAGAAATCAGGCAGTAAGTGGTACTTTTTCCTACGCCATCAGTTGTGGTTGCCCTGTGGTTTCCACTCCTATTCCCCATGCTTTGGAAGTACTGAATGAAGACCTGGGAATCATTATTGATTTTGAAGATCCGAAACAGCTTGCTGTTGCCGTGAATACATTACTAAAAAATGAAACTGCACAGGAAAAATTACGGTCAAATAGTTTGGAAAAAATGGCTCCCACAGCCTGGGAGAATTCCTCTATTTCACATGCCCTATTATTTCAACAATATAGCAAAGACAACATGACATTACATTATGCATTTCCCATCATCAATCTCAGCCATATAAAAAATATGACAACAGATTTTGGAATGATCCAGTTTTCTAAAATCAATAAACCTGATATCAATTCCGGATATACTTTGGATGATAATGCCCGCGCTATGATTGTAGCCTGCAGACATTATGAGCTGAGCAAAGATGAATCTGACCTAGACTTAATCTCCACTTATCTAAAATTTATTAAGTTTTGTCAACAACCGGATGGTAGTTTTCTTAACTATGTGAATCAAAACAAGGAATTTGCTCAGCAGAATTATGAAACCAATCTTGAAGATTCCAATGGAAGGGCTGTCTGGGCACTGGGATATCTACTTTCAACAAAAACAATCTTACCTCAACAGTTTTATGATGAAGCAGAATCAGTAATTGAAAAAAGTCTTCCATTGATTGAGAAAATCCATTCTACCCGAGCAATGGGCTTTATCATCAAAGGTTTACATTATCAAAATTCAGAAATCAATATTCCATTATTGAAAAAGCTGGCCAATCGTCTGGTGAAAATGTACCAGCATGAAAAGCACAAAGACTGGCATTGGTTTGAAAGTTATCTGACCTATGGAAACAGTTTACTTCCAGAGGCTTTATTATGCGCATGGATTACTACCAAAGACGAAATGTACAAGCAAATTGCCAATGAATCATTCAGGTTTCTGCTTTCTAAAATATTTATTAAGGGGGAAATCAAAGTAATTTCCAATAAAGGATGGTTGCAGAAAGAAACGATTAAAAGTCCTGAATCAATTGGCGGGGAGCAGCCCATAGATGTTGCTTACACCATACTGACATTATCTACATTCTATCAAGTTTTTAAGGATGAAAAATACTTGCAGATGATGAGGAGTGCTTTTAATTGGTTTTTAGGAAAAAATCATTTACATCAGATCATTTATAACCCTGCAACGGGTGGCTGTTATGACGGTCTTGAAGAAAAAAATGTTAATCTTAATCAGGGAGCAGAATCAACCGTCAGCTATCTCATGGCAAGGCTCTGTTTTCCAAAATAAGTAGTTTACTTTTTCAACCAGCAACCAACCCTATGATCAAAACTCTGATATCAGTCATTTATCTGCAACTCTGTAATAAGACCTCGCATTAAAAAGTCATGCTTAAAAAAAATACCCTAAGGAGAGTTAAAAATAAATGTACTAATTCTACTCCATATACGACAATAATAAAAAGAATCACATGACTTGCAGCATATTAATGTAATTTATTTACATATACATTTACTGTTCATAATAGTTGTACATTCTCATTAGTACAATTAACTCTCCCCTAAAAAGGAGGGTTTTGTTATATACTCTCCTCCTAGGCATTAGAAAGGTTAAAGTGAAAATTCTAATTTTCATCATCATGCTACCGCTGACCACTCCTTTAAAGATGTTATCGTTTTAGTAAGAGTAACAAATACTATAGCTTTCAGAAACCATCAAAACGAAATAAGACAAAGCAACGATATTCCAAACAAATTTGAATTCTAACATTATGCTATGATCGGAGGAATAATAAAGTATAGTAATGTTATGTTTTCTGAATGGCGTAATTATATATTGTATCTTCACTAAGATATAAATACAATCTTGTCTTAAAAATTCCTAAAAATGTTTTTTTCAAGATATAGACACGCTCTATTGTATGTAGCTTTTGTAACTGATAATCAGCCAGAAAACATTCTATATCATCTATATTTCCTCCAATTAATTGATCTTCTGATATAATATTCCGACTTTTATCGTGGAAGTAATATTTTTTACTAGTCATATCGATAAATAATTTTTATTTGCAAAATCTTTTTTCTGTTCAGAGTACTTCTTCAAACTTTTAAAGTATTGGCTTAACCCAAGTTGTGAACCAGTTTCTATATTATCTCATTAGTTTTTATTTGATATTTCAATATTTGGGCAATACCTTTATAATTATGAGCCTTCAAACGTTTTTTGTGGCTTCATTTGATGAAATATATTCTATATCAACCATCATATCATATAAACTACAGCTAGCCGTTTCAATATATATCAAGCTATAATGTATAACTTAAATAGGTTTATGGTACAATTGTAATAAAAAGATAAATTAAAAATATAGCAATTAGTACAATTCCCTGCATGATATTAGTTCTGCCTGTTGCCAGTGAAACAGTAATAATAAAAAGCGATAGTCCTAAAAGTATTGTTGATTTGATATCAATTCCTAATGTCATTCTTATACCGGTTATTACAGATATAATGGCAATCGCAGGAATACTTAGTCCGATACTCGCCAAAGCTGAACCAAAAGCCAGATTTAATGACGTTTGGATCTGATCACTTTTTGCAGCTCTGAATGCAGCCAGACCTTCCGGAAGCAGAACAATACCAGCAATAATGATACCTACAAGAGATTTGGGGGCACCCACAGAAACAACTATATGCTCAACATCCTTTGAAAGAAGTTTTGCCAGCAAAACGACTATTCCCAGGGATAAAATTAACAATATACAATTGATATATAATTGTTTTCTGGAAATTATTTTATTATTACTTTCTACAGGCAGATTCTTGGATAATTTGTTTTGTGGAGAAATGAAAAAGCTTCGATGTCTAAAAGTCTGGATCATGGTAAATCCAAGATAGAGTCCTAAAGAAATCAAGGCAATAAAAAGCAGTTGGAAGGACGTGTATTCACCTCCGAGATGGCTTACCGTATAATTGGGCAGAATAAGCACAAAAATAATAACAGAGGTAAGCGTAATCAGTGCAGTACTTACCCCTTGTAGTGTAAAACTTTGTTCTCTATATCTTAAAGAACCTATTACAATACAGCCCCCAATGATTCCCGTAAGGATTATCATCACTGCTGCAAAAACCGTATCTCTGGCAAGAGTAATGGTTTCCAACCCTTTTGCTCCCATCATAATGGAAATAATAAGCCCTACTTCTATGACCGTAATGGCAAATGCCAGAAGTAAAGTACCGAATGGC
Organism: Chryseobacterium sp. KCF3-3; assembly: GCF_045865955.1. Classification (NCBI taxonomy): domain Bacteria; kingdom Pseudomonadati; phylum Bacteroidota; class Flavobacteriia; order Flavobacteriales; family Weeksellaceae; genus Chryseobacterium; species Chryseobacterium sp. KCF3-3. The sequence continues at coordinate 3,821,327 of NZ_AP035792.1, read as the reverse complement.
TCTCCCAAACGATGAGCAATGACTTCGGAATGATACACAGCAGCCAAAACACTTCCCATCAAGAATAAAGCAAGAATCACAGAGTAATATCCTGAATCGAAAACAGAATTTCCAACATAAGAAAGCCACGCCAGAATAGGAACCCAAAAAGTCCACATCTCTAAATATTTTTTTATATTCATAAAAACATTATTATTGTCTACTATTGAATTGTCCTTTGGAGAAATTATAAGATTTATATTCTCTTTTTCAAAACAGTTTCGATAAATGATTTAAAGCAGAGAGAAGATACCGGAAATATCAAATAATGAAAAAATGAATATGTCGGAGGTTAGAGTTCAGATCGCCAGTTCAATGCAGTTATTCAGCAATATACGAATAATCATTCACTATTTGAATATAAATTAGTATTTTAAGTTTATAATCATTTCCCAGGCTTATAACTTCTATTACTATATCAGAGTAATCAAAGCGGTTCTTTTATGAAAACCCGGATTTCAGATACACAAAACAAGCTGCAATTTTATAAAAGTGTGATATGTGCAACATAAAAGAAACAATCTATAATACAATAGATTATTAAACGCCCAACTTTGTAACGTAGCAATGAAGTTACACTAAAATCCACCTTATGGACACAAACCACAACAAAGGCAACAAATTTTTCAAAACTCCTGGAGACTGGATTGAACAGTCAAAACAATTGAAAGAAAAATTTTCAACATTAACGGATAACGATCTGAAACTTGAAGAAGGTCAAGAAAAGGAAATGTTAGAAAGAATCGGAAACAGACTAAGAAAAAACCGTGAAGAAGTTCTCAATATTATTAAAGAAATTAATCTTTCATAAATTGTTTTCAAGAATAGTTAAAACCTATGAAAAAGATATATTTATCAAAATGTTTTAACTAGAAAAAGGGATGGGATATTAGACAGTTCTATCCCTTTTATTTACAGTACCTCCTACTCTTTTTATGTTTAAACCAACTGTGATGAATCATAAAGAACTTGAGAAATCAAAAGTATATATTACCAACCAGATTGTAGAATACATTCCGAATTCTGTTGGCAGTAAAACAATACTGGAAAAAGTTACAGGCAACATCAGTGCTTTATCGTTTGATGACAAAGAAGGGTTATCTGAAAAAACTTCTCCTTTTGGTGCTTTTGCACAAATTATTGAAGGTAAAGCAGAAATCATTATAGACGGAGCTTCTTATTTTATGAAAGAAGGTGAATGCATTATCATTCCCGCCCATACATCTCATTCGATAAAAGGAAATAAACGCTTTAAGATGATAGTAACAATAATAAAAAGCGGCTATGAATAATCTAAACACTATATCTATTTTAACGAAAAAGATATTTAAAAAAACAGTGGAAATCCAAAAAGAATTTCCTGAACTGTATGAACTTCTAGATGAAACTCCACTATTTTTTTCTGAGAAAGAAAAAAATATCACGATAAAAGATTTAAGACAATATCTTATTTCCCTTATCATACAGCAAAAATCCTTTGAAAAAGGGATTATTAAGAAAAAAGACTTACAATAAAACTCTGATGAAAAAGCTAAATAAACACTCAAAGAAGAAATTAGGGCTCAGAAATAAAAAAAATGCCTCAAGAAGAATCTATTACTCACAGTTTGTTACTTTATTCTATATCAGGAATACTAATATCACCCTTGAAAGAGATGCAACGGAAATTCTTAGAATGTTAAAAGAATTACAGCAACTTACCAACAGATCAAGATTGATATTTAGTACGTATTGCAGCTTGAGTCAACATAATCTTTGGCAGTCCGTTTTAGAAGATATCAGCAATAATATAAAATATATTAGAATACAGTTTGAATATATACTGGAGAATATAATAAAAAAAATAAAATCAATTCAATTTTATTCTGGAAGCAAAACGATACTTATACGAATGAACTGGCAGCCCATCATAGAAAACTTGTTCAGCTGGCAGGTCAGATTTTACCGGAAGAAGAAAGATTATCATGGAGGGCAAGTATCTGTAACTTTTATGAGGAAATTTTTTCTTTACTCACTCCTCTTACCTGGATGTGCCGGCTTGAATTAGACTTTATAGAAAAATATTCACTAAGAGTCTTTAGCCAAACAGCTATGGATATTATTCAAGATATTCCAAAAAATTACACTTTACAGGAAGCAAAGAAATATGAACATGACTACTTAAAATTATTAACTAACTACAATCATGAATTCCATAAAAAAAATAACTTTTGGAACAGTTTATTATACATGCTTTCAAGTGGCATGTACCCACTACTATCAGAACGTACATTATCTAAAAGATGGATCAACAGAAGATTAAAAGAAAAGCATTCTTAGTACATTCATAATAGCTGCAACCTAAATTTTTCATTTTAAATATTTTTCCAATGAAAACAATACATCTCTTTCGGTTTAACGATTCTATTTTCCGTAAAATTCCTTTTTTCAAAGAAGAACATAGGTTGAAAACCGATGTAACCGAGCTCGATTTAATGAATATTGAAATAGTAACCGAATATATCGTGAAAACCCATGATGACTTTAGTTTCGACAACACATCAGGAAATGATCTTTTATCAATGTGCAAAAAAGCTCAAAAAACAATTGAACATTACTTTGTGATAAGACTGGATCACTATGATTTTATTTAAAACTGTTAAATCAGCCAATACTACTCTCACTAATGCAACTTTTAACGATCAACTAATAACTCGTTTATATACAATCGCCAAACAAGGTCTCCCACGGACAAACAAAACTATTTTGTAATTTCCAAAACCTCTTACTCTATAATTTAAGGGTAAATAGAAGTAAGATGGAAAGAGAAGAGGTAACAAAACTAACTCCTGAAAAAGTAGTTAAAGTCCTGAAAGAAAAGGGAACAATTGTAAATACTGAAGAGGCTAAGGCTATACTCAACTTTATTAAGACAATTGCTAATATTGCAGTAAATCAGTATCTTAGTGGACGCGATTTGGATTTTATCGATCCCAAACAATAATGCTGATGTTATGAGACAAGCTGATTTATATATACGTGTATCTACAGATGAACAAGCAGATAAGGGATACTCTCAACGAGATCAGGAAGATCGTTTGAGAAAATACTGTGAAATCAAAGGTATCACCATAAGGAATGTTTACATTGAGGATTATTCAGCTAAGACCTTTAATAGACCTGAATGGCAAAAGTACTTAGCAGCTCTACGGAAAATAAAAAAGAATACAACAACTTCGCTATTACTATTCACAAAATGGGATAGGTTTAGCCGTAATGCCGGTGATGCATACCAAATGATCAATCTGCTGCGCTCCTTTAGCGTAGAACCAGAAGCCATTGAACAACCCCTTGATTTCGACATTCCGGAAAACAAGATAATGCTCGCATTTTATCTTGCCACCCCTGAAGTTGAAAATGATCGTAGATCACTGAATACTTTTTACGGAATGAGACGTGCTAAAAAAGAAGGCCGGTATATGGGGACAGCACCTTTAGGCTATCGCAATAAAATAACAGAAGATAATAAGAAATATATCGGTATACATGAAGTCGAAGGACCTTTATTAAAATGGGCCTTCGAACAGATTATTCTGAACAATTACAATACTGAACAAATATGGAAAATGCTACGCTTTAGAACCGATGGCAAATACAGATTCAGTAAAAATAATTTTTGGGTCGCTTTAAGAAACCCATTGTATTGCGGAAAAATATTTATCCCGGCTCATAAAGATGAAAAGGCACATTTTGTTTTGGGCCAGCATGAACCACTCATAACCGAAAGTATGTTCAATGAAGTCCAGCAAATACTTGATGGAAGAAAGAGAAAAATCAAACCCAAAGTAGTTTCAATTGATAATTTGCCTTTACGAGGATTCCTGAAATGTCATAAATGTGGTAAAATGCTCACCGGAAGTGCATCAAAAGGAAAAATGGGAGTCTATTACAACTATTATCATTGTTCAAGCTCATGTGGTGTCCGATTTAAAGCAGAAATTGCTAATGATATTTTTCTCAAACAACTTAAATCCTTAATACCTAAAAAAGGAATAATAGATGTTTTTATAGAAGCATTCACTGAAGATTTTAATGTACAAACGAAAACTCAAAACGCAGAAAGGACAAATATATTAAATCAAATTGCAGAATTAAACAATCGTAAAAGGAAAGCTCTTATCCAAAAGATTGACGGTGATATTGAAGCTGATGATTATATTTTTCTGAAAAAATATATCACTGAAAAAATTGAACAATTAGAAGTAAGATTGAATAATTTATCTTCTGTAAACACCGAAATCAAAGACCTATTTAAATCTGGGCTAAAAAAGATTGCAAATCTTGACAAACGCTATCAGAAGGGGAATGCAGAAGAAAAGAGACGTATCATAAGTTCGATGTTCCCTGATTATTTGGTTTTTGACGGAACACTACATCGAACTCTAAGAATGAATTCAGCAGTCGAACTTATCTATCAGGATACCAATAAATTAAATGGTAAAAAAAATGGGACAAATCTATCTTTTTTAGATTTGTCCCAACAAGTGACCCGGCTGGGATTCGAACCCAGGACCCATACATTAAAAGTGTATTGCTCTACCAGCTGAGCTACCGAGTCGGCCACTTACTTTTTTAAGTAAATCCCTTTGTTTAAGGGACTGCAAAGATAGAAAAACCCTCTTTAAATCCAAATTTTTCTATGCTTTTTTATGATAAAAAAACCATCAAAAAAGTCAAACACTTGTTTATAAATCAATTACGTTTACATTTTTTTTCAATAAAAATTACAGAATCTGTACCCCATTAATTAAAAATAAAATTTTCGCCAATCTTTACTCTTGACAAAAATTTTAAAATCCTTCTATTTTACTGCTAAACTCACCTTTCGGATTTCTTATTCTGATATTCAAAAATCTCGATAATATTATCCATTGTCTCCTTACCCAGATGTTTTCCAATCAGATAAAGAGCAGCGTCAATTCCAGCTGTAATTCCAGCTGTAGTTATCAACTGTCCCTGATCCACATAACGAATATTCCTGATCACATTTGCCTCCGGATTATACTGTTCTAAAGTATCTAACAACATACTATGGGTGGTAATATCATGGTTTTCAAGGATACCTGTTCCGGAAAGCAGCATACTTCCTGTACATACTGTAAACACAATAGCTCCTTCATTATAATTATTACTGATCCATTTCAGAACTGTTTCCTGAAAATCCATATCCTGGATATATTTCATAATGTGTTCAGGATTTGCTCCGGGAACCACAATCATATCCGGCTTAGGACAGGTATGAATATCGTAAGTAGGAATAGCAGCCATCGTATTGGCTTCCATATACACGGGTTCTTTTGTTTTTCCGACTGTAAAGCAGTGATAAGAGTTGGGATGTACAACATTCGCCTTAACGAAAACATCCAAAGGACCATTTAAATCAAGAGCTTCTACCTGATCATAAATTAAAAATGCGACATTCATTGTTTTAGTGTCTTGTTTCATAATTCTTTTATTTTTAAGATGATTATTTTTTTTTGTAAAGGCATAGTTCTTCCCTACCGATCATTGAGAATGGTCAGTTTCATTTTAAATCAGAACAGAAAAAAATTATTCTGTAGTTTTAAACGCTTTCCGATATTGAGCCGGAGAAAGGGAAATATTTTTAAGGAATACCCGGCGAAGCGAAACGGCATTGCTAAATCCACATTTAACGGCAATCATATCAATGCTCATCTCAGTATATTCCAGCATATTTTTAGCCTGATCCAGTCTCATTTTTTCAAGAAACCGGCCGGGAGTCAATCCTGATTCTTTTAGAAATACTCTGGAAAAATTACGGGGACTCATATTCAGTGACTCAGCAATATACTCTACTGTTATAGCTTCATTTAGCTTATCTTTCAACAGGTCACGAACTTCTTTTGTAAAAGGAGACATTATTTCATATTCCGGCAGCGCATCTCCAAACTGAGACTGCATTCCGGATCTTTTTAAAGGCAGAACAAGATGACGGGCAACTTCTGTTGCCAGAGGCTTTCCAAAATCTTCTTCTAAAAGTGCCAGTGCAAGATCCATCCCGGAAGAAACACCTCCCGAAGTATAGATAGGTTTATCACAAATAAAAAAAGGATTGACATTCACTTCCAGCTTTGGATAACACTTTTGAAGTGTGTCTGCAAATTTCCAGTGGGTGGTTACCTGCTTGCCATCCAACAGCCCTGCTTTGGCAAGAACAAATGCGCCTACACAGACAGATCCCAGCCGTCTTACGTCTGATTTTATATTCTGAAGATAATGATAGAGATCATGGCTGATTTCCTCCAGTACACTCAACGTTGTCCCTGCTACAAGCAAAGTATCTACAGCGAAATCAATATCATAAATGGTATGACTACATGATAATGGCATTCCTGAACTGGAATAGATAACCTTCTCTGAAGTTCCGGAAACGAGGTACACATGATAGCCGCTATCCATTTTATCAATGTTCAGAAAACGGTTGGCTGCTGTAAAAACGTCCCATGGTCCGGCAATATCAAGCAGCTGTACCTGTGGTAAAGCCAGAAGTACTATATTTTTCATTCCTGTATGTTGTCCTTCTTTCTTCATATCTCGTTCTGTATGAGTACAAATGTAGAGAGAAAGGATCTTGTCTGCAATGACAAAAAACATACAATTCCGGCCATAAGTGTTCATCCATTTTCTAACAGAATAAAAGAGGCCGCCTTATCAGACAGCCTCAGCACTCTACTATAAAATTAGCTAACAAGCTATACTTTTAAATTATGATTGTCTCATTTATGCAGGAGACAGTCTGCGTGATTTCAGATAAAGAGCTGTACGGTTGAGATAAGGGAAGAGAAAAATCAATAACAGAGAGGCAGCAAGAAGCCAAACCATCATTTCATAATAATCCATTGCAAAACGGACATGATCCTGAACATTCATTCTTCCTACCAATAACTTATTGGCAGCTTTTACAGCCTTATCTTCAGACATTCCTCTTGCAACAAGCTTTGCCGTCTGCTGATGAAGAAAATTTTTAACTTCCGGATCTACAGCACTTAAATGATCCTGAAAAGCATTGTAATGACGACTTTTTTCAAAGAGTTCAAAAAAATTGATCAGAGCAATGCTGATACAAAATCCGAGATATCGTATAGCTAATGCTGTTGCAGCAGCGGAAGGTCCAATAACAGCAGGAACGGAAGAAATAATATAAATAATCGTTGGAACCATTATCAATCCTACCCCTAATCCCTGAAGAAATAACGGAATATAATAATTAAACTCATCAGCCTGAACATCAAAAGAATAATACATTAACCCATGAAAGATCAATAGCATTAAAAAGCCAGGTCCCCAGATATACCGTATATTTTTCTTTTGTAAAACCATACAACAGGCAATAATGACCCCAATAACCAACCCTGCAAGATTGAAAATATTAATATAGGATATATGGAATGGATCTAAATGCAGTTCTGAGGCAAAATAGGTATTGACAATTCCTGAGGCAAACCTACAGATATACATCACGAAAAGTATTAGTAAACCTACTTTAAAGTTCCTGTATCTGAAAACCTGCAGATCAATATAAGGTCTTTTAATAGCCTGCTGACGGAATATGGAGATTCCTGCTAAAACAATAATTCCGATGACACTTCCTAAAATCCGGCTATCTTCCAGCCAATAATATTCCTGCCCAAAAATGGTTATATATCCTACCAAAACCAATATCGTACTGAAAAGTCCAAAACTCTGCCAGTCCAGTTTATACAAGTGAAATCTTGCATCGGTTCTGTAATTACTCATAGCTAAAGTCAGGAAAACAAGCCCCGGAAGATAAGAGAATATGGCAGTTTTATAAACGATATTAAAATTATAGGAATCGATGAGATCTGCAGTAATCAGATTATTGAATGGCAAAGCACAAATTAAGATTCCAAAAAATACAGAAAAACTGATCTCCCGCCCTCTTTCACTGCTTAATCTTGTAAAAATAAGAGTCAGTGAAAGGTTTACATTTCCGGCAAATAACATTCCCTGCACAAAACGAACCGGAAATAAAATATAGACTTCACGGGTGAAATAGCATATCAGACAAGCCAGAATCTGCAATGTGGTGAACAGAAGAAAATATTCTTTTGCAGCCAGGAAACTGAAAAATCGTCTTTCCAGGCTATAAAATCCTACATAACCTGCATAAAATAATGCTACTGAAAACTGGATATCCGCTGGTTCACATCCATAATATCCGGCGGCGGCATTCAGATTAGACAATGGCAGAAAAAAGATAATGATTCCCGGAAGTGTCATTGAAAAAAGAATAATTTTCACCAACCATTCCGGAGCCCATTTTTTGAAATAGGGCATTTGTCTTTTAGCCATTGGAATGCTTTTTATTGGCGTAAACATTCACATTCATTCCTACTTTCAGAACATCAATCTGACTTCTTTGTCCATCCACTCTGATTCTTACAGGAATACGCTGTACAATTTTCACGTAATTCCCTGTAGAGTTATCTGGTGGAAGCAGTGAAAAACTTGAACCTGTTGCAGGAGAAAGGGAAATAATCGTTCCCTGGAATTCTTTGTCCGGATAAGAATCCGCAACAATTTTCACGTGATCTCCGATATGCATATCCTTGATCTGAGTTTCTTTATAATTGGCTACCACCCATTTATCGGTTTCATTATTGACAATAAAAGCCAGCGTTTCTCCGGCATCAATCATCTGCCCAACCTCAACGGTTCTTCTTCCCATCCTTCCGTCATATGCTGCGGTCACTGCGGTATAACTTACATCCAGCTTATGACGGTCCAGCAATGCTTCCAGTCTTGCAATTTCTGCTAAAACAACTGTTTTTTCTGCCCGTATATCATTGATCTTGGATACCGAAGCGGCATAATTATCCTGTGAAGACTGATAATCGCTTTCATTGACATCCAGGGTTGCTTTCACATCCTCAAGACGTTGTTTGGTCGCAGATTCTTCATCATACAACTTTTTATATCGGTTATAATCAAGCTGTTGTTTCCAGACCTTTGCTTTACTGGCATCTACCTGAGCCATTGCTGCTGCAGCTTCCTTTTCTGTAGTTCCTGTCGTACTTTCCAATACTCTCAATTGGGCACGGGCTTTCTGAATGGCAGCCTGAGTCTGTTTTTCCTGAAGAATATATTCTCGATTATCAATAATCAAAAGAGTATCTCCTTTTTTAACTTCCTGATTCTCTTCAAACTTTACAGCTACAATGAATCCTCCGGCTCTTGAAATAATAGGATTGACATATTCCTGAACCTGTGCATCATTAGTCTGCTCATATGCATAATAATTTTTTAAGGTAAAACCACCCCAGACAGCAAGTGCGGTAACGATTACAACTGAAATCCATCCTGTGATCTTCGTGATCATTCTATCGGTGGGAGTATATTTTTTTTTCATTGTATTATAAAACGCCTGTAATGTTTTGTAGTAAATAATAATTATTTTGTGCCATAATTTTGGCGGCTTCAAGCTCGAATTTTGTCTGAAGCAGCTGTATATCTGCATCCAAAAGCTCAGTGATAAGAGAAGTCTGGCTGAAGTAAGTATTTTTGATAATACGTGCATTTTCCTTTGCCTGAGCCACATTGGCTTCTGCCACTTTTATCTGTTCTAAAGCTTCCTGGTAACGCAGATAAGCTTCTTTCACCTGTTGTCTTACTTTATCTTCCGTATCCTTGTGCACTTCCTCTTCTTTCTCAAACTCCAGCTGGGCAGCCTTTACTTTATGGGTGTTATGGTAAAGGGAAGAGATAGAAAACGATGCTTTAATTCCAACGATTCCCAATGAATACCAATAAGGATTATAGGGATAAAGGAAAATCTGCGGATTGGCATAATAAAATTCACCATACATCCCTATTTTAGGTCTTACATTGGCTTTTACCTGTTTCAGTTTGATTATGCTCAATGCTGTCTGCTGTTCAGAAACATGATAATCAAAAGAATGATCCAGTGCCAGTTTGAGATACTCAGTATAAGTTGTACTCTCATTCCACTGATTAAACGGTGCTTCAGGGATAACAATCTGCTCATCCGGAATCCCCAGAATAATATTCAGTTTCTGCATTGCAATGAGGATATCATTTTCTATAGTCACCAGAGCCATTTTTCTTTTGGAAAGTTCCAGTTCAATCCTTAAAACATCACTTTTCAATACCACTCCATTTTTATAAAGAGTCTGTATCTCTTTAAGCTGTGTCTTCTGATCAGTGATATCCTGTTTGATAAGATTTCTGAAGATTAATGTTTTCTGTAATTCAAGATAAAGAGCTGCAGTTTTATAATGTATGTCTGAAACCGACTGTTCTTTCTGAATATCCTTAATTTTCTGAAGGGTCTGATTTTCCTTAATCTTAAGATTCAGCTTATTTCCGTTATAAATGTTAAGGTAAAAATCTGCTCCGGCTCTGTACAGCGTATGAATCACTTCATGCTGTGTTGGTTTAGAAAAAATTCCGTTTTCATAGATGGGAATATTGGAAGCTTTTTCTGCAGAACCTTTAACTTCTATTTCCGGAAGACGCTCTCTTTTGGCATCTTTTACTTCAGCTTCGGCAATGTCTACATTGATGGTATTGATTCTGATATGACGGCTGTTTTCTTCCGCTTTTTGCCATGCGTCTTTTAGGGAGAGTCGTATGGTATCCTTTGTTGGACTGCCGGTCTGAGCTGATATAGTGGATGAAATTCCAAGCATCAGCAATCCGGCGACATAAATTTTCATTTGAATTTTTGAATTATTGCATTGCAAATTTATCAGCAATCCGGAAATTTTATTTATCTAAAATAGTCAACTTTTACATGATTCCGGCCAAATGATTATATTTGCATTTTCAATGGTATTTTAAAATTTTTTATGGGATTAATTGCTGCGCTTCCGGACATTGATAAAGACGATAAAAGTGTATTTGTCATGCACGAAAAATCAGAAAAACTGATTCCTTTTCACAAACATACGAAAGGACAGCTGAGCTATGTGGAAGGTGGAATTGCCTATATTACGATTGATAACAGAACCTATGTGGTTCCGGCAAGACATTTCTTCTGGATTCCGCAGGGAATGGAACATATTTTAGAAATCGGACATACGGCAACAGTTCTGCGTTCTCTTTATTTCTATGCCCATGATGATATCTCAGATCCTTTCTACAGCAGACTGGGCATTTATCCGGCATCAGAACTTCTGATTCAGATGATTAAATATTCTGAAATCTGGGATGAAAAACATGTTACGGCAAAAGATGAAAATTTTGAATTTTTAGTTGCTCTAAAAAAAATCCTTCCCAAAACTCACAAACAGCCATTACCCATTATTTTGCCCGCCACCCATAACAAACAGATGATGAAAATTGTATCTTATCTGGAATGGAATATCGGGGAAAAATTGACTCTGTCCAATGTCAGCAGCAAATTTGGTTTGAGTGAACGTTCTCTGTCACGACTTTTCAAGGCTGATATGGATATTTCATTCCTCCAGTATTTAAAAACATTAAGAATCATCAAAGCGATCGAATTGCTTTTAAATACAGACAAACCCATCAATGAAATTGCCGATGATGTGGGCTACAGCTCTATCAGCGCCTTCAGTGATACTTTTCATGAGTTTACCCAATCGAGACCATCTGATCTTAGAAAGAGTAATAAAGCGACTCAAAACATGATGGGCTAAACGCTCCACGTATGATCTTCATCAGATTGAAAAAAAAATAAAAGACTAATTTATCTTTTATTAAAAATATCTTTCTATATTTGTCCCATAAAACTCAGTAAAATGTTTTCAAAAACGTGCGAATATGCTTTAAGAGCCTTGATCTATATTGCCCAGCAGTCTAAAAATGGCAGCAGGGTCGGGATTAAGGATATTTCAAAAAGCATCCATTCACCGGAGCATTTTATTGCTAAAATATTGCAGGATCTGAGCAGAAAAGGATTTGTTCAATCTGCCAAAGGTCCGAATGGAGGTTTCTATATGGATCAGAAAAACCTGGATACTTCCATTGCTGATATTGTAAGAGAAATTGATGGAGACAAACTTTTTACCGGTTGCGGACTTGGCCTGGATCAGTGTTCGGAAACACATCCGTGCCCTCTTCATGATCAGTTCAAAAGCATCAGACAGGATCTTCGAATTATGCTTGAAACCTCAAAAATTCAAATGTTTGTTGATAATCTGGACTTACAGCTTACTCATTTGAGGGCTTAAAAAAATTTAAATAAATAAAAGATAAAAAGATCTTTTAATATTAAATAAATTAAAAATGAAATTATATCTCAAAAATCCTTTAGTGCTGATGCTGCTCTGCCTGATGACCGGAATGTTTCTGACTATAAGCTTCCTGGAGACACCGTTGAAGTTTCAGGTTCAGGGAATCACCCTTCCGACGGCATTAGGATTAGGAAAACTCATGTTTGGACTCTCTTCAAAAATACAATGGGGATTTCTTATTGTAATACTGATATTGATGTTTATCAGTTGGAAAAATTATACGAAAACTGACTTTATAATTCTGGCTGTTTTACTTTCTATACTTGCTTTAGAACAGTTCTGGATGCTGCCAATACTTGATTCCCGGGTCGATCTACTTTTATCAGGAAAAGCATTATCTCCTACTCCATTACACGACTATTTTATTTATGCTGAAACCGCAAAAGCCTTAATACTCACTATAGCCATCATTTTACAATTCAAAAGAAATACAGTTCAATAATAACACTATTCATTATGAAAACACTCGTTCAAAATACCATTATTGCATTGACTTTAACCACATTATTATTTTCCTGTTCCAAACCGGAAACGACTCCCATTCCACAGGCTGAACCTTATTCTGAACAACAAGTTGTCCAACCACAGCCAGTGGAAACAGTCCCTGAAGCTACAGCTTCCTCAGATGCATCAAAACATGAAGGATTGAAATTAATTGAAGGAACAGATTGCCTTACCTGTCATAAAATAGATTCAAAATTAATAGGTCCTTCTTATCAGGAAGTTGCAGCAAAATATACGGATGCAGATCTCGATATGCTGGCACAGAAAATCATTGACGGTGGAAAAGGCAATTGGGGCGAAATTCCCATGACTCCTCATACAGGATTGAGTAAAGAGAATGCCCGACAGATGGTAAAATATATTCTATCTCTCAAAAAGTAATTAAAAAAATTTTAAAATAATAAAAGACAAAAAAGTATTATATTATGAATACAAGAACAGACTTTATAGGAAATATGGTGGCTGAAGATTTCAGAACAGCTGCAATTTTTAAAAGACATGGTATCGATTTCTGCTGTAAAGGCGGAAGAACTATTGAAGAGGCATGCAGTAATAAGAAACTTGCTCCTGAAAAAATTTATGAAGAACTGGAAGCTCTTCCAAAAAATGAAGCTTCTGCAATAGACTTCAACAGCTGGCCGCTAGATCTTCTGACAGATTATATTGAGAAAACCCATCACCGTTATGTAGAAGAAAAAACTCCTGTTTTGCAGGCATTTCTTGATAAATTATGCAAAGTACATGGTGGCAGACATCCTGAACTGTTTGAAATCAATTCTTTATTTAATGAATCGGCACACGATCTGGCTGCCCATATGAAAAAAGAAGAACTGATTCTGTTCCCGTTTGTCAAAAATATGGTGAAAGCTAAAATATCCGGGAGTTCTTTTCCAAAGCCTCATTTTGGAACTGTAGAAAATCCGGTCCATATGATGGAACATGATCACACAGTAGAAGGTGACCGTTTCAGAAGGATCGCAGAAATTACAAATGAATACCTTCCTCCTGCAGATGCCTGCAATACTTATAAAGTAGCTTTTGCCATGCTTCAGGATTTTGAAAATGACCTGCATAAACACATCCACCTTGAGAATAATATCCTTTTCCCCAAAGCCATCCGACTGGAAAAAGAATTTGCCGTTGAATCTTAAAAATTAATACAGAATGACACCTAAAAAACTTTGGATATGGCTTGCTGTAGTAATGATTGCTTCGTTTGCTGTTCTTATTTTCTATGGAACTGAAATTTACAGAAAAATTCCACCCATTCCGGACAAAATAGTAAGCACAGATGGAACGGTGATCGCAACTGCACAGGATATTAAAGACGGACAGAACGTCTGGCAGTCTATTGGTGGACAAACAGTAGGAAGTATCTGGGGACATGGTGCCTATATTGCTCCGGACTGGACGGCTGATTACCTTCACCGCGAATCTGTTCTTCTGCTTGATGAACTGGCAAAAAAGGATGGTAAAGTTTACAAAGAACTTCCGGATGAAGAACAGGCCAAATATCAGGTCTTGCTGAAAAAAGAACTTCGTACCAATACTTTTAATGAAAGCAATAATGAAATTGTTTTCTCTCCTGAGCGGGCGAAAGTGCAGAAACAGCTTGCACAGTATTATTCAAAATTATTTATGAATGATGATTCCATGGCAAAACTTCGTGATCAGTACGCCATTCCTGAGAATACCATTAAAGATACGGGCAGAATGGCTAAAATGAATACTTTCTTTGCATGGAGTACATGGGTATGCATCACGGAAAGGCCGGGAGATGATGTGACCTATACCAATAACTGGCCGCATGATGAATCGGTTGGAAACGTTCCTCCTCCTTCACTGCATTTATGGTCAGGGTTCAGTATATTACTTTTATTAGGTTCAGTAGGCCTTTTGGTATTTTATCATGCCAGAAACAAAGAAGAAGAAATCAGTGAAGCTCTGCCGCTGGAAGATCCACTTCGAAATATGAAACCTACCCCTTCTATGAAAGCCACTTTGAAATACATTTGGGTCGTTGCTCTGCTAATCCTTGTTCAAATGCTTGCCGGTGTAGTTACAGCCCATTATGGTGTGGAAGGAAGCGGGTTTTATGGGATTCCTTTGGACCAGTTTTTACCACAGTCGGTTTCCAGAAGCTGGCATGTACAGCTAGCGATATTCTGGATTGCCACCTCATGGCTGGCCACCGGGCTTTATATTGCTCCCGCAGTTTCAGGGTATGAACCGAAATATCAGAAACTGGGAGTGAATATATTATTCGGAGCCTTATTGATTGTTGTGCTGGGATCTTTAACCGGACAATGGCTTGGTGTGATGCAAAAACTTGGACTGGTGGATAATTTCCTTTGGGGACATCAGGGGTATGAATATGTGGAACTGGGAAGAGTGTGGCAGATCTTACTGCTTATCGGGCTTATTCTCTGGTTGGTTTTAATGGTCAGAGCCTTGCTTCCAGCCTTGAAACGTAAAGATGGAGACCGTCATTTGCTAACCCTATTTACCCTTTCATCCGTAGCCATTGCATTATTTTATGGAGCAGGATTAATGTATGGAAGACAAACTCATATGGCGATTGCCGAATATTGGAGATGGTGGGTTGTTCATCTTTGGGTAGAAGGATTTTTTGAAGTTTTTGCAACGGTAGTGGCTGCCTTTTTATTTACAAGACTGGGATTATTAAGGCTGAAATCTGCCACCAGTGCCGTTTTATTTTCTACCATTATTTTTCTTGGCGGAGGAATTCTGGGGACATTCCATCATTTGTATTTCAGTGCTACGCCTACCGCTGTACTTGCTTTAGGAGCAACTTTCAGTGCCCTTGAAATAGTCCCGCTTGTTCTGATAGGTTATGAAGCTTACCAAAATTATCAACTGAGTAAATCAACCCAATGGATTCAGGCTTACAAATGGCCTATCTACTGCTTCATTGCCATGTGTTTCTGGAATTTCCTTGGTGCAGGGATCTTCGGGTTTGCCATCAACCCTCCTATTGCATTGTATTACATCCAGGGACTGAATACCACTGCTGTACACGGTCATGCGGCGTTGTTCGGAGTTTATGGGATTCTGGGAATCGGATTAATGATGTTTGTTTTGCGAGGACTTTATCCTGACCGACAGTGGAATGATAAATTAATTGGCTGGGCTTTCTGGATGATTAATATCGGATTACTGGTGATGGTAACCATCAGTCTTCTTCCAATAGGCATCATGCAGTCTGTTGCCTCTATAAAAGAAGGTTACTGGTATGCACGTTCTGCAGAGTTCATGCAGACGGACATCATGCATTTTCTGAGATGGATGCGTGTGCCGGGAGATATTTTACTGGCTGCCGGTGAACTGCTTTTGGTTATTTTTATTATCGGACTGAAATTTGGCTGGTCGTTGAAAGAAAAACGATAGTAGAAATGGTTCAAATCTCATAGGTTTTTAATCTTTAAAATTTGATGATTTTTACATTACTTGAATTTAATTTTTAACGCAAAGGAATATTATCATTATGTTTATTTAAGGAAGCGAAGAAGAGCGACTTTGTCGTGGATGAAGCATTATGGTAATACATTCGCTTAAAAACGATCAATGAAATTGATCAAACCTATTTGCTCCCTCAATATATAAAATCAAGCATTTAATTCTTTGCGTTTATAAAATGAGATTCTATTAACTCATCCTGATTTATATTAAAAAAGCCTTTAAATATTGAATTTAAAGGCTTTTTTATATGTTTTACTGTGTCACTTTCATCATTGAATTTGTAATTTCAATTTCTTTTTTCCTGGAATATGTGGAATCAAAAGGCTCCATGACATTGAATAAATACTGATAAAAAGGAGTAATCTGGCGTACATTTTCAGCTTCCTTCCCTGCTTTTTCTTTGCCCATCTGTTGAAGTCCTTTGATAAAAACACTGAATTTCTTATCAATAGGTTCCATCGATTTTAAAAGATACGCATGCGCTTTTTCTTTCTGCCCCAAAGTCTTGTAGGCATCTGTAACGGCTGCAACAACAAGTGCATATTCCATCGGTTTAGACCTCATCTGTCTTTTGGCTGCTGCTTTAAATGAAGGAGAAAGGTTCTGGTAATAATCATATTCTTCAAATATTCCCTTTTTGAGTGTTTCAGCCAGCTGAAGACCTTTCTGTTCCTTTCCTGCAACAATATATCCGGTAACCATCGCACTTAATGAACGTGGATCATTGTATTTCTCCACAGGAATTTCTTTTGCGGCAAGATCCAGCAACTCCAACGCTTTAGCTTTCTGCCCATTGACAACCAGTGCAGATACAGCTCTGCTCACGGACATTCTGTAGCCCAAAATATTTGATGTAGCCGTTTCATCATAATAAATACTTAAATCTTTAAAATTTCCCCATCTGAAGTTTTTCACCACCTGATAAAGAGAATTCGCATCTACCCTTCCTTTGTCTCCATCCGGACTCTGCGGAGTATGAATAGGAACCAGTCTGTAGCTGAAACCATCAAACTGAAGATATTCATCCAGATAAAAAATATTTTCACTGTCATACATCCCGCCTGAAGAGAAATTAATCGGACGTTTCCAATCGAAATTAGCCAGCATATCCAGCATCATCAGATTACTTTTATAAAGCGTATTGGCTTCATAATTAATCATAATCTGGTCTACAGCTTGTGGAAGATCTGCCTGAGTAATGATCCCCGATTTCACTGCATTTTCTTTATTTACCGGAAGAATAAATTTGCTCACCGGAAGAATATTGTATTTTTCATATTGTTTTTCTCCGAAGTACATTTTCAGCAATTCATCTTTTTCGGATGACTGTAATTTCAGAAATTTCATAGCATCTTTCAATGTCAGAGAATCCTGGGTCAGATATTTTCTGAATTCCTGGAAAGCAGTGTCCGGAGCACCCTGTTCTTTCAGCATTTGGAAAAGTTCTTCCCAGTTTTCTTTTTTCATCAGATATACCTGATCATTTACCCCATCTCTATATTCTTCATGCGTTAATTCACCCGGAATCCCCTTCGCATTGTAAGTTTTTCTTTTCACCTGATCAATATTCCATGGAGTGGCTAAAAGGGTAAAGTTCACCGTTTTCACATCATCCCTGAATCTTTCCGTTTCCTGAATCGCCCATACCGGAAAGGTATCATTATCACCATAAATGAAAATAATATCATCTTTTGGCAACGAACGTAAAAATGAATAGGCATAATCACGGGCTGCTGTTTTCTTACTTCTGTCATGCGAGGTGTAATTCTGAAAGCCCATCATCAAAGGAATTCCTAGTAAAATAAGCCCAAGAATAATGTTGGCAGCATTGGATTTAACCTTAGACTGAATCAGCCAAAGTAGGAATCCCGCTCCCAGACCAATCCAAATGGCAAAGGCATAAAATGAACCTACCATGGCATAATCTCTTTCCCTTACTTCAAATGGTTTTACTCCGGTATAGAAAACAATTCCCATACTTGTCAGAACAAACAGCGAAAGCATCGCATAAAACCTTCCAAAGTCTCTGTTGAGCTGGAAAAAGAAGCCAATCAATCCTAAAATCAGCGGCAAAAAGAAAAACTTTACGGTACTTTCATTTTTAAACTTTGCAGGCATATGATCCTGATTCCCAAGTAAAGCATTATCAATAAAAGAAAATCCCGAAATCCAGTTTCCATTGGTATTTTCCATATGTCCCTGAAGATCATTCTGTCTTCCTACAAAGTTCCACATCAGATATCTTACAAAGTAGTATCCATTCTGAAATGATATAAAATAATCCATATTCTGAGCGAAGGATGGACGTTGCACTTTAATAAGATCATAAGGCTTCACTTTCAGATAATCTTCTGCCGTGATAGAATCTCCTTCATATTTTGCTCTCAATTCTTCAAAAATCCTTTTCGCTTCCGGATTGTCTGCAACGTCTTCATTATCAAAGTTAAAAGTAAAGTCAGGAGCTCCATATAAAGAAATATAGTTTGCCATCACTTCATTATCCTGATTGAACATTCTTGGCATGAAGCTTATATGGGATTTGTTAAACACATAGTTGAATCTCTCCCCTGTTTTTCTGTAGGTTCCGGTTTTTTCATCTTTTTCGTAAATATCTCCGGTGATGTCTCTTTTATAGCTTCCGTCTTCATCTTTTTCCATTCCGTTTTTATCAAGAAATGCAGTGTAATTCTGTCCGTAAATGGTAGGCCAGTCACCGTATTGTTCTCTGTTATAATAATCTCTCATCCCGATAGCAGTATCAGGATCATTAAGATTCATCGGAGGATTGGCATTCGCTCTTATCGGAATTACCAGCCAGCATGAAAATCCGATGATCATATAGACCAGAGATAAAACGACAGTCTGGTATAGTTTTCTTTTTGTTTTTCGGGCATATTTAATCAGAAGATAACTTATGATCGTCATGAGAACAAACGCCACAATGGTCCCTGAATGGAAAGGAAGTCCCAGTCCGTTCACAAAGAAAATTTCAAGCTTTCCAAACAGAGTCATTATCAAAGGGAAAATCATCTTGAATACAAAGGCAAGAATTCCCAGTGTAACCAAATTGGCCATTATAAAATTCTTCCACGAAAAAGTATAATTTCTGGAATAATACACCAGGCATATGGCCGGAATAGCCAGCATACACATCATATGAACCCCTACAGAAAGTCCTATGATAAAGAAAATAAGAATGATCCATCTCTCGCTGTCTGCTGTTTTATATTCATTTTCCCATTTGGTGATAAGCCAAACCAGCAAAGCAATAAACATGGAAGCCATGGAATACACCTCTCCTTCTACTGCTGAAAACCAGAATGTATCTGAAAATGTAAAACATAAAGCTCCAATCATTCCGGCAAACAGGATTGAGATTTCCTGATGCTTTGTAATTTTTTCAACATCTTTATGTAAAAGTCTCCTTAAAAAATGGGTAATCGTCCAGAACAGAAGCAGGATTGTAAATGCACTGAACAATGCTGACATAGCATTGATTACAATAGAATAATGTTCTGCATTCCCCAATGCAAAAATACTTGCTACAGCTCCCATAATCTGGAATAAAGCCGCTCCCGGAGCATGGGTTACCTCCAGTTTCACAGCTGAAGAGATATATTCTCCGCAGTCCCAAAAACTCAGGGAATGTTCTATCGTTGAAAGATAAGTAATAAGCGCAACAGCGAAAAGGAACCATCCCAGTACGGTGTTCCATTTTTTAAAAGACCAGTTTTTCATATCATATTTTCCAATATGTATATGACAATTGAGAGAAAGGGTTTATTACATTTACCTTATTTTATTCTCAAACCACAAAAGCCACAAAAGTCTTAGCGTAGTTTAATAAATTTAAAAACAATGCTGCAAAAAGTTCATATAAGAAGAAGTAAATCAAAGATTTCAAACAACTTACGTGTACTTTAACACTCAAAATAGAAAGATTAGAAACAAATTCAAAAACTTTTGTGGCTTTTGCGGTTTAAAAGAATTTATGTTTCCTAAATGGTAAAGTTTTAATACGTATTATTCAATCCTCCATCCAAAGGAATACTTGTTCCGGTAAGATAATTTGAATATTCCGAAGCCAGAAACGCCACCAGATGTCCATATTCCTCAGGCTGTCCGAATCTTTTCATAGGAATCTTATTTTCCCTCTCCTTTTTTATTTCTTCTTCTTTTGAACCAGTTTGCTGAGCCTCATGAGCTACCAGTTTTTGAATTCTTTCAGTATCGAAATACCCTGTTAACACATTATTTACCGTGATATTATGCTGTGCAATCTCATTAGAAAGGGTTTTTGCCCAAGCAATCACTGCAGAACGGATAGAATTGGACAAGGCCAGATTTCCAATCGGTTCTTTTACTGATAAAGAGGAAACATTAATGATACGCCCTTTTTTCTGTTGAATCATATGCGGTAAAGCCAGTAATGTTGTTTCGCAAACAGTTTTAAAGAGAAGATCAAATGCTTTCTGATAGTCATCGGTATTTTTATCCACTGCCAACCCCGGTTCCGGACCATTGGTATTATTCACCAGAATATCTACTGAATGATTACTAAAGTATCCTGCAATAATTTTTCTATAACTTTCAAAATCTGAAAAGTCTGCTACAAGATAGCTATGTTTCTGATCAGCATTGATGACAGGCAGTGCAGCAACGAAATCTTTAAGTTTTGTTTCATTGCGGGACATAACGGTAACATTGGCTCCGCATTTTGCCAGTTCAGTGGCAATTCCGGCACCGATTCCCTGCGTAGCTCCTCCTACTAAAGCATTTTTTGAAAAAAGTTGAATATTCATAAGATCTTTGGATATCGTAATTGGTATAGGATAAATGTAAGAAAAAACCTCCAAATTATATTTTGAAGTTTTTTTTTTTAAGGCTTATTTCTCATTTATTTTACGACTGTAGCTTCAAGTTCCACCTTTAAAGTTTCAAACAAACCATTCACCTCAAGCATGGTTACAGCCTGCTGAATCTGATGTCTGGCAATCCACTCCTGAAGAATAGGAAAATGAGGCCAGAGTTCTTCAGTAGAAGTTGTGTAGATATTTAATCTTACAATACCATTGCATTCATATCCTGCTGAACGGATTACCTCTTCCAGATTGGCAATAGCCTGTTCCAGTTGTGATTTCATATCCTTATCACTGGATGTTCCATCGGGATCAATAGCTGCCTGCCCTGAGCAGTATAAAGTACTTTCAACATTTTTTACTTCTACAGCCTGAGAATAACTTCTCTCATCCTGCCATTTCCATGGATTAACTGTTCTTTTTTCCATTGTATTGAATTTAGAATTACTATGCAAAATTGCAGAACAGATGCTTCAAATCTATGTGATCCGGCTCACGATTATCCTGTGATCATCATCACATTTTATAGTGGCAATCGGCTCAGTGTCTCCCTCGAAACTCCTAAATAAGCTGCCAGAAGAGATTTTGGAACCCTCTGAACCAACGAAGGATATTTTTTCAAAAGCTGATTATAGCGTTCTTTTATTCCGGTTGTCATCATGGAAACGGTACGTTGTTGAGCGGTAATAAAACCCATATAGGCTTTTTCAAGGAAGAAATGTTCCAGTTTCGGAAGCTGTGCACATAGTTTTTTATAATCATCAAGCTTAATGCATAATACTTCTGTCTCTTCAATGCATTCCAAAGACATAGTAGCTGCAGTTTGCTGGTAATAAGCCGGAAAATCGGTTTCCCACCAGTCTTCCATGGCAAATCCTACAATATGTTCTTTTCCGGTTTCGTCTGTATAAACCAACTTTAACAAACCTTTCAATACAAAATAGTTGTAAGGGACAGCTTCTCCTTCCTGTACTAAAAACTGATGCTTCTTATATTTTTTATAGGTAAAACAGGACGATATGAATTCAAATTCATCATCATTAAGAGGAACTATTTTTTCAATGTGGGTTCTTAGCTGTTGTACCATATTCTATTTCTTATGATATAAAAATACGATTTAAATAGCTAAGGATTTTGTTTCAAAAGCTCGTCAATCTGTTTATAAAATGAATCTTTACTATAATCTGCCAGCCCTTTATGATGCAGACGGATCTCTCCTTTTTTATCTAATACAACAGTCGTTGGCAGTGAACCACTATACAATACATCAGGAATATTTCCAGCTGGTACCAGAAAAGGAACGGTAAAGCCGTTTTCCTTTAAGTAAGATTTTCCAAGAGCAATATTATCATCCAGGTTTACCGTAAGAAATACCATATCCGGATTGTCTTTGTATCGATCATATAGTTTCTGAACAGACGGAAACTCTGCACGACACGGAGGACACCAGGAGGCCCAAAAGTTAATGAAGACCACTTTATTCTGTAATGCAGAAATATCTGTAATCTTTCCATCTTCATTTTTCAGCATAAATCCGGCATAGGAAAATTTAGCTGAACTATTTTTCGTTTCTTTTGGTTCTGATATACTGGCATTGAGAATTCCTGTGGAAGCCACCTGTCTCATCAGCCATGCCTTCGCATCTTTATTTACCAAAATGATAATAAACAATATCATAAGGACTACAGTAGAGCCATTTTTTCTTACCCAGATTTTCAGATTTTCCATATTCTCCCGCTTAATTCCCAGCCAATATAGGATTAATATTTTGATCAAAAGAAAAGCAGGACTGTTTTTAAAATAAAAAAGCCTTCAAATACTAAGATTCAAAGGCCTTTCTCTGTGTTTTATTTCAAGTTATCATCATGGTAAGATTCTTTAAAACTATATTTTATTCAACAGTTTCTTTCTGAAAAGAAAAAGCAGAGAACTGAAAAATGTCAGATACGCAATATTGAATATCGCTCCACCTACCCATCCTGAAAAAGGAAGAGGTAAAAGATTTTTTATAGGAATAATAAACAAAGTAAGCGCAAATGGTGTCAGCAAAGCCATCCATCTCGGCAGCAGGGTTTTATTGAAAAGAATACAAACAGCAAA
This sequence comes from Chryseobacterium sp. KCF3-3, assembly GCF_045865955.1. Taxonomy (NCBI): domain Bacteria; kingdom Pseudomonadati; phylum Bacteroidota; class Flavobacteriia; order Flavobacteriales; family Weeksellaceae; genus Chryseobacterium; species Chryseobacterium sp. KCF3-3. Next base: position 3,798,046 of record NZ_AP035792.1, on the reverse strand, counting down.
GGAAATCCATCCTACAGCCAGTACACCAATAGCAGTTCCCCAGGCGATATTCAGCATTTTCATAAAGCCTCTTCCTGTTTCCAGAAGATAAGGATGAGAAGCAGAATCTGTATGATAAACTGCTTTATAAATCTCTCCCACATAGAAGAATCCGGCATGTCCTAAAGGTGATAAAACAGCTCCTGCCAGTAAGATCCAATACACAAATACGGCATACCATTTTTGAGTGTCTTTAAAAAACTGATACACCAGCCACGTGACGGGAAGCAGTAAAGGTCCTGTAAGAGCACCAATCAAAGCACCAAACATCAACCTTGGAGTGGAACCTTCCAGCATCAAAGTTGCAAATTCTACATCTACCTGATCGGCATAAGTCTTTGAAAACAACGGATAATCCGAAGGGTTCGGATCAAATCCGGCAACGTAAATATCACCAATAATCCAACATATTGAGACTGCTATTGCTGCCGCAAAAGACCAGTTTATTTTACCTGAATATTTCATAATTTTTCAACAATTAATTTTATATAAGATGTACATCATTTCATTATTTCTTTCTCTTATTTAAAAGCAAATTTTAATTATTAAGAATCATTCTAAATAATCATTATCTTTGTGCAAACTTACTCTAAACATTCAACAGAAAGGGTCTGTAAAACGGAATAAAAAGTCCGTAAAAAGGAAATTCTAACCAAAGAAAAGGAAATGACAGTACGGCTATATGATGAAAACCTTGGGAACATGCTTATGGAGCGAAATTATCCTTCCTCTTATTTCTTACATGATGGAGACATCCAGGAATGCATTACCCAGCTCATTCCTCCTTATGGAAATGGTTTTTATCACGAAATAAGCTTCACCCATGTCCACATCAGTTTTGGGAATGTTGTATTGAATAAACCGCTTGAAATATATCTTGAAAGTGATTTTGATTCAGTAGAAATGCATTTTACCCTGAAAGGAAAAAGCAAAGCAGTTTCGGGCAACTTCCAGAAAACAGTAGTGTTTGACAGCTATCAGCACAACATTATTTATGCCCATCATATGGAAGGCAGAATGGAATTTAAAGGCCCGGAAATGTATATATTCGAAATCAATCTTGCTCCTGAGTTTTTTAAAAAATTTCTGCCAGAAGATTCAGGATTGTTTGAAATATTCAGAAGTTCGATTGACAAGAAAAATTCATCCCTCATTCAGACTGAGCATAACCGCATTACCCATGAAATGTATCAGATTCTGAACGATATCATTCATTGTAACAGAAAAGGGATATTCAAACGAATTTATCTTGAAGCTAAAGTAAATGAACTTCTGCTGTTACAGCTTGAACAGTTTCTTGACAGTGAATCCTTACCTTCTTCTCTTCAGAAAAAAGATATAGAAAAAATGTACGCTGTGAGAGATTATATTGTAAAGAACCTGAATGCAGACAGCTCTCTAAATGATCTTGCGCATCTGGTGGGAACTAATGAATTTACTTTAAAGAAAGGCTTCAAAGAGCTCTTCGGCACTACCGTTTTCGGATACTGGAACGATCTCAAAATGGAACAAGCCAAAAGAATGCTTCTCGACAGTGATCTTAATATCAGTGAAATTTCTGATCATATCGGCTATAAAAATCCGAGACATTTTTCCTCAGCGTTTAAAAGAAAATTCAATATCCTGCCAAGCCAACTCAGAAAAAGATAACATCATACAGACTTTTAAAAGCTCATTTGTCTATTTTTTATACCGGGCAATAATAAAAACTAGATAACACCCGTTAATAATTTGTTTTTCAACAAAATCAACAGAAAAACAACAATAAATCAATATACAATGCATAATATTATTGTTTGTGTAAACATCTTATTTTATCCTTGCTTTTACTATTTCCGGAAAACTGTTTTTTCACCGGATTTATTTCATAATTAAATTGTTACGTGTAACAAATCCCCTATTCATCTAACTAATCATACATCAATTAAACATTAATTCCTATACAAGAGATCTACTACTTTAAAATAAACTAATGCAAACATCCTTTTTAAAAATCACCGCAGCCACCGCTGCGCTCTGTTTCAGTACCCTGGCAATCGCCCAGCAAACGTATTCCGTAAGTGGAACCGTGAAAGACAAAAAAAACGGTGAATTGCTCATCGGAGTATCTGTAAAAGTAAGTGAAGATCCTGCTATCAATGTTGTTGCCAATGAGTATGGATTTTACTCACTTTCCTTACCTGAGGGAAATTACACCCTGATTATTTCCTACCCGGGATATCAGGATTTTGAACAGCAGATCAAAGTAGATCAGAATATAAAAGTTGACCTTCCCCTAGTTCCTGCAGAAGCTGTAGCAAAAGCAATTGATGAGGTGGTGATAACCGGCATTAAAAAGGATAAAAATCTGACTTCGGCTCAAATGGGAGCAGAAACATTAAGCATTAAAAATATAGAAAAGCTTCCTGTCCTGTTCGGAGAAAAGGATGTGATGAAAACTATTCAACTTTTACCAGGTATTAAAAGCAGTGGTGAAGGAAGCAGCGGGTTCAGTGTACGTGGTGGTGCTACCGACCAGAACCTGATATTACTGGATGAAGCTCCGGTTTATAATGCTTCTCACCTTCTTGGTTTTTTCAGTACATTCAACAGTGATGCTCTGAAAGATGCCAGCATCATTAAAGGAAACAGCCCCGCACAATACGGAGGTCGCCTTTCTTCTGTATTAGATGTTAAAATGAAAGACGGAAACAATAAAGACTATAATATCAATGGAGGAATTGGTCTTATCAGCAGCAGATTAAGTGTGGAAGGCCCTATTCAGAAGGAAAAATCTTCATTCATTGTTTCAGGAAGAAGAACGTATGCCGATTTGTTCCTTAAAACCAATAAAGATTATAAAGACAACAAATTATATTTCTATGATCTGAACCTTAAAGCCAACTATCAGATCAATGAAAACAACCGTATTTACCTGTCCGGATATTTTGGAAGAGATGTTCTGGGATTGGGAGATACTTTCAATACAGACTGGGGAAATACTACGGCAACCTTGAGATGGAACAGCATTATCAGCAGTAAACTATTCTCCAATACGTCATTCATTTACAGTAATTATGATTATAAAATCAGTCTGAAAAATGATGATACCGTATTTGATTTAAATTCAAAAATCCGTGACTGGAATCTTAAGCAGGACTTTACCTGGTTTGCAGGAAACAAACATTCTGTACGCTTCGGTCTTCAGTCTATTTATCATACTCTTACTCCGAGCAGTGCTTCAGGGACTACTGTGAGCAGCTTTACGAGAAATCCGAGATATTCATGGGAGAATGCTGTTTATATCAATGATGATTATAAAGCAACGGAAAAGCTAACGATTAATTATGGGGCAAGGCTCTCCATGTTTAGTGTACTGGGAGGAGACACATTCAATACCTATGAGAATGGTGTGTTAACCGACAGTAAATTCTTAGAAAAAGGAAAATTCGGGAAAACCTATACGAATATTGAGCCACGTATTAGTGCTAACTACCGTATTAACGAAGTCAGCAGTGTAAAAGGAGGTTATTCCAGAAATACCCAGAATCTTCACCTTCTGAGCAACAGCAACAGTGGAAACCCTACCGACCAGTGGATAGGAAGCAGCTATACGGTAAAACCGGAAATTGCAGATCAGATCAGCCTTGGTTACAGCAGAAATTTCAATAACAATAATTATGAATTGAACGCTGAGATTTACTACAAAGACATGAAAAACCAAATCGACTTCAAAAACGGGGCTCAAATTGGTTTTGATACAGGAGCAGATGTAGAAAGTGAATTGCTATTCGGAAAAGGAAGAGCTTACGGATTGGAACTTATTGCCAAAAAGAAAAGCGGAAAACTGACAGGATGGATTTCCTATACTCTTTCCAAAACAGAAAGAAAGATTGACGGAATCAACAATAACGAATGGTACAACGCCAGAATGGATAAAACCCATGACCTTTCTATCGTTGCCACGTATCAGCTTAATCCAAAGTGGAGTTTTTCAGGGCTGTTCGTCTATAGCACAGGAAATGCTGTTACCTTCCCTACCGGAAAATATGAACTCAACGGACAAACCATATTCCAATACAGCAACAGAAATGCAGACAGAATGCCGGCCTATCACAGAATGGATCTGAGTGCAACTTATGAACCAAGTACCAATAAACGATTCCGTGGTTCATGGACATTTGGTATTTACAACCTATATGGTAGAGAAAACGCCTACACCATCAACTTTGAAGACAATCCTGACCGTCCCGGAACAACCCGTGCGATGCAGACCTCTTTATTCCGTTGGGTACCCAACATCACTTATAATTTCAAATTCTAAATCATGAAAAATATATTTTATATCATAGTATCTCTCTTTGCATTAACCTCTTGTGAAAAAGAGATCGACCTGGATCTGAATGATCAAAGCGGAAATATTGTTATTGAAGGAAATGTAACCAATCAATCAGGACCTTATACCGTAAAAATCACAAAGTCAGTAAGTTTTTCATCACCTAATCAATATCCGGCGGTCACTGGCGCTGAGGTTATTTTAAGTGACGATATGGGACAAACAGAGACCCTTCATTATGTAGGAAACGGAATCTATCAAACGACTACGTTCACCGGAGAGCCTGGCAGAACTTATACTTTAAAAGTTCAGGCCGAAGGAAAACAATATACAGCTCAGAGCAGAATGCCTGAAGTAGTTTATTTTGACGGATTACAGCAGAGTTCTTTCAAATTTGGAGATAAAACCACGTATACCCTCTTACCATTATTTACAGATCCATTACCATTAGGAAACCGTTACCTTTTTAGTTTTACCATCAATGATCTTACTAAAAAGTATATGAATACTTTTTCAGATAATGTGAATAACGGATTACCCAATCAACAGCCTTTAATTCTTCCTAATGATGATAATAAAGGCAGAGATCATGAAGTGGTAGTGGGAGATAAAATTCATGTAGAAATGCAATGTATTGATAACAATATATTCACCTATTACAGTTCTTTGCTTCAGATTTCAGGAGGCAATGGCGGAACAGCTACTCCTGCCAATCCACCAAGCAATATAAGCAACGGAGCTTTGGGGTATTTTTCAGCTCATACAACAGATACGGAAACTTTTGTCATTGAACAGATGACTACTCCATAAATTTAAAAAAGGATATTTCAATGATTGGAATATCCTTTTTTATTTTCTGTTTTATCTTAATCTCCTTTTTAAGGCATAATATCTGTACAGAAGCTTATCATACCTGATCACAAAAAACAGTAATCCTGCTGTCACCATCAATGTTTTTAGACGGATTGTACTGTAACCCAAACCACCAATAATGCATCCTGAAAAAAAGCAGGCAATAATCACCAGTTTAAGAGTGATATTCTTTTTAAGCTGTCTCTTTTCATTTTCCCGTTCTTTAAAGAAAAGTTTGGAAAGTTCTATTCCCAGATCAGTAAATAATCCCGTAAGATGAGTCGTTCTCACCACAGACTGGGATACTCTTGTTACTAATGAATTCTGGGCTCCCATTGCAAAAAGCAAAAGGCCGGCAATGGTATAAGGAGATATTGATAGTTTCAGTGTCTCATCATCTGATATTCCCACAAAACCTAATATCAGAATTTCAGTAATCAAAGGAATAAGATGGGGGCGAAACATGCTACGTCCGGAAGAAAATTCAACCATAAAGCTTGAACAGAATGCTCCTCCCAGAAAACACATAATAAAGACGAGATAAGTAAGAGCTTCACTATAATGACTGAGTAGAATTTCTTCGGAAAAGAAAGCAAAGTGCCCCGTTATATTGGTGGTAAGCACTTTAACGGACATTACTCCTACAATATTCACTATTCCGGCAACAAACGAAAGTGCGGATGCAAGCTTAAGATTGTGAAAATAAGTTCTGTATTTCCCTCTATGCCTGAACATTATAAATCTCTATAAGGGTTGTGTATTTTTCTTTTTTAAGATTTTACTCAAAAAAAACAGCTGGATAAAATAAATAAGCAAAAAAAATAAATTAGAAATGTCAGCATAAAGCCGTGAAAAACATGTCCACTTAAATATTTATCCAGTGTTCTTTATAGACTTACTATGTCCCCTAACGTAAAATCCTACTTTTTCCCGTAACAAATGACAGATCGGTATATGAAGTGAAAACACTTTTCAAAAACCTCTCTGAAATGTTCTGTTTCTTATTTCAGCACCAATTTTATTACTTTTGTAAAAGTAATTCGTTCAGAAAAAAAACCTTGTGACATACATGGGTTTAAAATGTGATTTAAGTTAAAAACTGAGTACGGATTCAATAGCCTGTATAGAAAAATTATGATCTCAAAATTTATTTTTAACAATCAATATCTTTTTGATGAACTCCCAGAGTATGATAAAAATCTGCTTACAGGAGCTATGAAAACCAAAAACTACCGTAAAAATGAACCCATATTTACTGACGGAACAAAACCTAATGGCGTTTATTACCTTAATGAGGGTAAAATAAAGAAATACAAAGTTGATAATGATGGAAGGGAGCAGATTATTTACATCTACAGCTCCGGTGAATTTTTCGGGTATTCTGCGATCCTGAGCAACGAATCTTATGGAGATACAACCTCAACACTGGAGAATTCTGCCATTTCCTTTATTTCAAAAGACAGCTTTCTGGAGATTCTAAGCCAGTCATCAGTGCTTTCAAGGCTTCTTCTAAAGTCTTTAAGCCATGAATTCAGTGTGATGGCCAACCTTATTGCTGTTCTATCCCATCGCACCGTAAGAGAAAGAGCTGCTCTCAGCTTGCTGATTCTCCATGATAAATATAAATCAAATGATGCCCCTGATGAAGAAGTATTTATTACTCTTTCCCGTGTGGATCTTGCCAATATGGTAGGAACTGCCAGAGAAACTTTAGCCCGCATCATCAATGATTTCAAACAGGAAAAACTCATCAGATCCGAAGGAAGGAAGATACAGATCATCAACTTTAAGCGGTTAATTCATATTGCTAATTTTTATTAATAAGCCATTCAGATTAAAATCCCACACTTCTACTGACAGTCTGTTGTCATAAGTACCTATTACCTTTGTTTAAAATTAGTTTAAACAAATAAGTATCCTTATGAAACTTACCTCATTAAGAATGATCAGCAAAGACATTAAAGCAGCCGTAGCATTTTATGAACAGATTGTGGGTATAACTGCCACATGGTATACGGAAGATTTTGCAGAACTTGCTACAGATTCTATCACTATCGCTATCGGAAGTACACGAACAATGCAACTATTTTCGGAAGGTCTGACAGACTTCGCAGGAACAAAATCAACCATCATCGAGTTTTTGGTTAAAAATGTAGATGAAGAATATGAAAGAATCAAAAATATTGCTTCCAAAATTATTCAGGAGCCCACAACGATGCCATGGGGAAACAGATCTCTCCTGTTCTGTGATCCGGATGGCAATATGATTAACTTTTTTACTCCTGTGAGTGAAGAGGCTGTGAAAAAATTCAGTTAGATCTTTTCATCCATCAACACAAAAGAGGCTGTCTCCTATGTTTGCAAAGTCAGATGTAGGAGTTTTTAATTTATACATTTGCTAGAATAATAGTGAAGATCAGAAGAGCTAAAGGCTGTCTTAGTAACTTAAAGTATAGTATACTGATTTTGAGAAATAGCCTTCTGTTCTTTCGCTTCCTAAGACAGAACAGAATGTAAGGCGGTGATTTAACCAGCTTCAATATCCATTAGGAGACAAGTCTACGGGAAGCTATACTATATACTTAAATTTTAATAAATACAGTTAGTATGCAAACACTTAAACAAGTAGTAGGTATTGATGTAGGTAGTAAAGAACTCGTAGTATGTTTTGGGAAACTCTTTAGTAATCTTGAAAAACAACTTTATCTTTATGGCAATTTTCGTAATACCTCCCAAGGATTAGCAAAATTATATCAATGGGTTGAAAAACACAAGGATACTGATGTGAGCGTTCATTATATTATGGAAGCTACGGGCGTTTATCACGAAAAATTGGCTTATTTTTTAGAAGGAAAATATTGTAACATCAGCATTATCCTTCCCAATAAAATCAGCAACTACTTTAGAAGTCTGGAGGTAAAAACCATCACTGACAGAACATCCTCAGAGGCTATCACTTTATTTGGTTTAGAGCGTAATACAGAACTATGGAAGAGCCCTGATCCGGTTTATAAAACGCTAAAGCAACTTACCAGAGAAAGAGACCAGTTAGTACAAGAGCGTACAATGATCAAAAGTCAACTTCATGCCGAGCAAACTGAATCAACTCCCAATAGTCACTCTATCAAAAGAATGCAATATCGTATTACCATATTGAATGATCAGGAAGTAGAAATACAAAAAGAAATAAGGGAAGTTATAAAATCTAATTCTAAGCTTATTGATGCCGTAAATACAATAAAATCTATTCCTGGAATAGGTTTACTTACTGCAGCAATAATATTAGCTGAAACCAATGGTTTTGAAACAATTAGAAACAAAAAACAATTAGTAAGTTATGCAGGATTAGACATCAAAGAAAAACAATCAGGTATATCAATCAATGGTAAACCGGTAATCTCCAAACGAGGCAACAGGTATCTGCGTAAAGCCATACATTTACCTGCACTCGCAGCAATAAGACATGAGCAGCATTATAAAAATATTTTCGTTAGGTTGGTCAATAAACATGGAATCAAAATGAAAGCTGCGGTAGCTGTACAAAGAAAATTATTGGAACTGGCATTTATACTCTACAAAACTCAACAACAATACAATCCCAAATACCATCTAAATCTTACTCCAATAAAAGAAAGTTAGGGTAACCCCTGAAGATTACCCTAAGCAGGCTTGTATAAAACAGCCTTAAAGTACAAATTTATAAAAAATATTTTTTTTTCTTGGATATTAACACAGAATCTCAAAATTCAAATAATTGGGTCTATGTCATTCGGAATGAAATGTAGTGAAGAATCTCATGTATTTGGTTATTAATGAAAATCTTCCTTCGTCAGAATGACACCTTTGAAACAGCCTCTTTTTTATAAATATATTGATTTTGTTTTAATTTATTTCCCAAGGAATTCAATGGCTTTTCCAACAAATGTATCATGATATTGATAGAAAGAAGCATGCCCTGAATCCGGGAAAATTACCAGTTCTGCATGGTCTAAATGCTGAGCCATATTTTTCGCATTCTGAACAGATACCGGAAGATCGTTTTCACCATGAACAATCAGTACCGGGTTTTTGATTTTTTGTATTTCCGTAAGCGCATCAGCATTAGGCTGAGCCCAACTCAATACAGCGGTAAACTGCGAGTTTGAAGTGGCATCACTTAAAGGAAGATCCCTATCTGTAGTTCTAAGCTGAACTCTTGCAAAAGAAGCTTTTCCCTCCGCAATGCTTTGAGCAGATTCTGTAAAACCAAATTTCAGGAAGGAAGCTTCCGGGCTTAATCCCGCTGTTCCTGCAATAATATTGGGAAGATTAGATAATCCTATGGCTCCCTGTGGACCAGTACCTGTCAAAATCACTTTATTGATCAGGGATGGATTGGTCAGTACAATTCTCTGTGCAATAAATCCTCCCATAGAAAATCCCATGATATTCACTTTGGTATAATGTAAAGCTTTAATAAAATCTATAGCATCATCTGCCATCGCCTGAACCGTATTGGGCGTTGTTCCTTTTGAAGAAGCGACACCTTTATTGTCAAAGATAATTACCTTATACTTCTTGGCCAGTCCATCAGTCACTGCAGGATCCCAATCATCCATTGAACCTCCTAATCCCGGAAGAAGAACCAAAGGAACTCCGTCTTCTTTTCCTAAAACACGGTATGCAATGGCATTTCCTTTAACGGTTACGAATTGGGTTTTGGCAGTTTGGTGGCTGTTATTTTGTATCTCCTGCGTCGTGGGAGGCTCATTTTCTTCAGTGCAGGATACAGTCACTACCGTAAAAAGAGTTAAACATAATAAGCTTACGGCTGAGATTTTTCTGATTGTTTTCATTGTTGTTTATTTTTGTATGATTATGGTGCAAACATAAAACACAAAAACTCGCAGAACACTCAAAAGCTTTATCAACAGGACATTTTAGCAGCCCAATTAGACATTTTAAAAGGTGAAAATAAAAAAGTAAAAAATTCAAAAACAATTTTTAAAGTTCCTGAGCCAATCTCAATGCATAAAGGGCTTCCATCGCTTTTTCAGCATCTTTTTCGGCTACAAAAATATGATCGTGAAAATAAGCAGCCACTACATTACAGCTTATATTCTCCTTTTTCAAGGCATTGGCAAAAGCTGCAGTAAGTCCTACCGCTTCCAGAGAAGAGTGAATGTTCAAGGTAATCCAGGAAGAAATATAACTATAGTCTAAAGACCATTCGTCTGCAATATTTTTTTCTAGAACAATAGTAACCGCTTCAGTTTCCCGAAAGAAAAACAGAACTCTTTCAATATCCGGTATTCCACTTAAGGTTTCTACAGTACAAAACACATATTTCCCGGTATTCAATACTGGTTCCATATTCTGAATCAATACTGCTAAGTTTTTTTCTCCTGACATCTTTTTTTGATACAAAACTAAGGCATTGATGACAGCATTTGTTTATCATTTGATAAAAAATACAAAAGGAGGCATACAGCCTCCTTTTGTGTTTGTAATGTAACCTATCACTGAACCTCACTATATGTGTTTGTGTTTTTTTTCTGATCATTTGGCTTTTTTAAGAAGTCCGGTTAAGGTTATTCATACACTTCGTTTAATTTCATCAGTGTTTATTAATTTTTCATCATTTGCGTTTCTATAACTACCGTTTATTATTTGTATAGTTATAATCATTTGTTGTTTTGTGTTTGAAACTTCAGAAGTTAAAAAGCATTTCTCAGTTGCTTTTTCATTACTTAAATTTCACAGTACAAAGGAACAACATTCCCAAATAAAATTCCCTATAAACCCCATCGATACATATCGACCGACTTATAGATATTTATCGATGAAATATAATATTCTGACTCTTTGAAGTGATGATTACCATGAAACACTATAGTTTATGATGGGTTTTGACAAGGTCAACAAGCTCAACCATATTTTCGATCTTTAGTTTTTCAAAGATATTTTTTTTGATTGTGCTTACTGTATTTTGTTTGATATTCAGACTGTTTGAAATTTCCAGGTTTCCATATCCATCAGCATAAAGTTCCGCAATCTCCATTTCTCTTTTGGTTAAAATGTTGAGTGGACTTATCAGACCCGGGTTGTATACAAACTGTACCAATAGATTTCGTAAAAGAGCAGAGAAGTATTCTCCCTTCTCGATAAAGGTTGTGATCGCTTCCCTTACCTCTTCCTCTTCACTCAATTTACTCAGATAACCGTCAGCACCTGCTTTGATGAATTTAAGGCCATGAAGTTCTTCTTCAAGTCCTGTAAAAATCAAAATTTTAAGATCAGGATTTACACTTTTCATCTGCGGTAAAATATGAAGACTGTTTCCATCCGGGAAATGGGCATCAATGACGGCCATCTCTATTCCTTTTGATTCTATAAGCTCCAATACCTGATGTAGAGATGAAGTCTGATACACTTTAGCGTTAGGAACAATATCACTGATCACAATTTCCATTCCCTGGCGTACAATGCTGTGATCGTCTGCCAGAAGGAATATAATTTCTTTATTTTGAATTGGTGTTTCCATTATTATTACTATTTAAATTGATCCTGAATGTCACTTTCGTTCCTTTATGCAATTTGCTTTCCACAGATATATCACCATCGAAAAGTTCTACAATTTCTTTTACCAGATTAAGCCCAAGTCCCGCTCCCAGATTATCTACTTCATCAGACACCATTCCCTGATAATAAGGATCAAAAATTTTACCAAGATCCGATTCTGATATTCCTACTCCGGTATCTCCTACCGTTGTAATCAGAGAAATTTTATTGTCTCCCAGAGACTCTGTTGACATTACGAGATCAATCTGTCCGTTTTCTGTGAATTTGTTGGCATTTCCCAGAATATTCATAAAAATCTGATTGATTCTGATATTATCCGAATACACCACTACATTTTCAGGAATTCTGTCTGTCACCACAAACCTGTTATTTCTTGTTTCCAGATAGGGCGTAATCACCTTTACAATAGAACTTATTTCATCTTTAAGATTGAAAACTGACTGTATAAGCTCTTTTTCAGCATTTTCGTTTTTAGTATATTCCAGAATCTGGTTAGACTGCAGAAGCAAAGTGCTGTTGGTAAACTTGATGGATTTAAGATAATCCTTTATCGTTTCATCTTCAGTCGTTCTGTGGATTTTATCAATAAAGATATTGATGATTTTCAAAGGAGATCTCAGATCATGGCTTAACATTCCCAGAATCCTGTTTTTGAAATTAAGGTTCTTTTTTATCTCCTTATTGGCAGCATCCAGTTTTTGTTCATAAACAAAAGCCATTCTTGTAAAATACATAATCAGAATAGAAACAATGAACATCAGAATCATCAGTCCCAATACCAGATACGTTCTGATTTTGTTATTGTTGGAGCTCTGTTCGTTGTATTCTCGTTCCAGTTCAGATTTAAAATCTTTGATGGCATTTTCATACACTTCTATTAAGTTATTACTGTACACCAAAAGCTTACTGAAATTACTGTAAAACTGTAAATTATTTTTCTGACTAAGGGCTGCAAGGAGTTGAACCTTCTTTACTTCAGCTGCATAATGCTTGTCAATAGACTTTATCGTATTGTCCATTTTGGATTTTACCTGGGAAAGATCTATGGTTTTGTTGTTGGTCATCGTAATCACCGTACTCTCCTTCTGAACATCTACTTTCCCTGTTACGGCATCTTTCAAGCGTCCAAAAAAACCTTTCTTTTTAACTGTATCCGCATACGTACGGGTCTGAATCTTGAAATCCTCAAAATCATTTTTATACTTGGCAGGCTCATACTGTTTATCCCCAATTTTTGCCGGTGGATTCAGGGAAGTCTGGTAAACAGAATCTATTAATGTTTTCAGTTTTGCCGTCTTCAAAGTATCCTGGCTGTGAAGTGCCAGATTTTTTTTCAATCTTGGGCTTGTATTTTCGTATTCACCAATTTTATCAAAATTAGTCTTAAGTTTTCTCAACGACTGGAAATATAGCTGCAGATCATTATTATCCTGGGTAGCCATATATTTTTGAAGATGATCCTGTGCATCCATGAAATCTTTCCTGGAATTATCAGTCAATCCTCCCAATGCACGGCTTTCCTCAAGCTGATCTTTAATAAACTTCAGCTTCTTCCCGTTGACAAATTCATTGTAGAAAAATATGGCAATAATGACCTGTATCAATAAAATACAAAGGATCAAAGAGTAATGAACAAGTTTTCTCAATTTAAAATTTAAGAATTTATTTTTCATATTTGTTTATCAGTTAAATTAATTTCCTGATGACATAAGTCCATTAGATATTAGCCATTAACAATATAGCATTATTTTCAATAATTTCATAATATGCATATATCATTCAATTGACAAAGTTAAAGTAATTTTTGTCTTCTTATAATAATGAATATTTGATTAAACTCACAGAATTTATTTTTTTTTACTATTAAAACGCTTTCTAAACACTCAGTTTTATGTATGTAAATCTATTTTTTTAGATCAATTGCAAAAAGTTGAGGCTCAGTAAAATATTATTTTTCTGCTCATTTTATTACAAATAGTAAACAATAAGTCAAAAACAATGATCAGATAATTCATATACCACTTATTCCATACCCTCTTTATAATTGCTGAAACAGCCTTCCGGACATGGATTTCCTGGCATTCCGTATTTCTACTCAATGCAATATTTGGTTATTTACACTCTAAGAACTTATTCCCTCTTCTTTGTTACTTTGAAATGCTTATTAACAGTGACCATATTCAATGGAAAAACCAGAATATTCACATGTACCGGAAGATTCGTCTCTACACTTAATCTATCGTAGCAAATAAGGTTCGGAGAGTATTAATAATCAGTAATGATGGTACATTCCTTCATATTGATGTCTTTACTTTTCTATACCTCTTCTTACGATTATAAAACATAAAACAAATAACCTATGATTACAGAAAACTATGACGTAATTGTCATTGGCGGAGGAGCAATAGGACTTGCTACGGCCTATCATCTCGGCCAGCGTCAGGCTAAGACTTTAGTATTGGAACAATATACTTTTGTGAATCAGTTGGGCAGCTCTGCTGGAGTATCACGTCAGTTCCGGATTCCTTATCCTGATGAATATATGGTACAAATGGCTTTAGATGCACAGCCTTATTGGGATGAACTGCAGAAAAAGACAGATACTCAATTGCTTGATAAGGTAGGAACCCTCTGGTTTGGAGATCCTGAAGTACACTCCACCGAAGGAAATATTGCTGAAGCAGAAAAAGCATTACAAGCTTTAGGAGTTCCTTATACTACTTTAACATCAAAGGAGATTGAAGAGCAGTATCATTTCAAAAACCTGCCGGATAATTATACAGGACTGTTTCAACCCGATGGTGCCAGTATCAATTTTAAAGCAACTATTGAAACACTTTTAGATCTTTGTCAGAAGGAAGAAACCGTAGAACTAAGAGAAGATTCTCCGGTACTTGAGATCAAACAAAACGGTGATCTTTTCGAGCTTACCACTCCTAATGGTATTTATATCGCCAAAAAGCTGGCCATCATTCCCGGGCCTTATATCAACAGTGTGATCAATCTGCTTGATTTCAAAATAGAAGCCACTTACTGGAATATGTCTTCTGCTTATTTTAAAAAGACCGACCCTACTATACAATATCCAACATGGTTTGTATTTCAGAATGCAAGTGGAGAAAACGGGAATCAATTCTACGGATTTCCTTCCGTGGAATGGGATCATCCGGAGTACATCCGTGTAGCACCGGATTTTGTGATCAAACCTTTGGAAGAGCCGAGCGACAGAACATTAATTCCCAACCCCCAGGAACTGGCTTACACTTCCGAATGGATAAAAAACCATATGACTGGCCTCAGCATTGTTCCGGAGTATACTTCAACATGCCTTATCGCTTTGAGCACAATCCCCAATAAAGAACTGCTGATTGATTTTGCTCCATCTTATGTTCCCAACCACAAAAACATTGTGGTGTACGCTACCGGATGGGCAGCCAAATTCACTCCTTTCTTAGGAAAAATCATGTCGGATCTTGCATTGGACGGACATACGGATTTCGATATTACACCCTTCCGATTAGGATATAAATATTTCTTAGCACTTTAAAAATTATAAAACCATGAATCAAGAAAACGTAAATAAAAATACACCGCTGTATCCGGGAATGCAGCCCGATCTGAAAGTAGAAGTAGCCATCATCGGTGCAGGAACTTCAGGATTATATACCGCTTTCCGTTTGGTAACAGATAATAAGTACAAAGCTCATGAAGTACAGATCTTTGATATGAGTGACAAATTAGGAGGAAGACTTGAATCCGTAATTATGCCGGGAATGAATTTCTGGGGTGAGCTCGGAGGAATGCGTTATCTGACTTCTCAGGAAATTGTAACAACACTGATAGAAGGTTATCCATTGAAAGAAACAGATCTGAGCAAAAGAACCCCTGTTCTGAAAGATAAAATGACTCCTATCCCCTTCCATATGGGAGATCCTGAGAAACTGTTGATGTACATCAGAAAAGAACGTTTCAAACAAAATGCATGGACAGAGGAGCAAGCGCATAACAACAAACTGATTACCCGTTATTTTCTGAATGAAAATGATGAAGGTTTCAGTTCTGATCAGCTATTCAACAAAATTATCTATAATGTCTTAATGGCAGATCCATGGGTAGCTGAAACCTATAAAGATCTGATTATTGCTGACCCTAATGGTTATGATTATACATTCAAACTAACCAGCCGCGACTGGGATGCTATAAAACCAAGAATGGTTTACAACTTCCCTGGCTCTCCTTATGACAAACGTCTGGTAAACGATATCGGTTTCTGGAATTTAATCAAAGACCAGGTTTCTCAGGAAGGATATGACTTCTTAGCCAATGCCGGCGGATATTATTCCAATACCATCAACTGGAATTCTGCAGAAGCGTTTCCGTATATGGTAGGAGATTTCTCTGCTGATACTACCTACAAAACCATTGAGGAAGGCTATGACAGTATTGCTTATGCAGTAGCCAACACGTATATGGAATATGAAGGAGCACGCATCTGGTCGGAAAACAAACTGATTACTTTCACCAAAGATCATCATTTGACCGCTACTCATAAATACGAGTTAACTTTCCTGAATATACAAAGCAACGAAACATGGAAAGTCTACGCCAATTCAATCGTATTGGGTATGCCAAGAAAATCACTTGAACTTCTGGATCAGAACAACTTCTTTTTTGACGCCAACAGACACCAGAAACTGAACGAAAATATCCGCTCTATCATTATGGAGCCCGCATTTAAAATCCTTATGGGCTTTGAAGGCCCGTGGTGGCGAGAAGATCTGGGAATCGATTCCGGACATTCTATTACAGACTTACCGATGAGACAGTGCTATTATTTCGGTACCGATACTGAAACCAAAAACTCA
This sequence comes from Chryseobacterium sp. KCF3-3, assembly GCF_045865955.1. NCBI lineage: Bacteria > Pseudomonadati > Bacteroidota > Flavobacteriia > Flavobacteriales > Weeksellaceae > Chryseobacterium > Chryseobacterium sp. KCF3-3. The sequence goes on along the minus strand of NZ_AP035792.1, from coordinate 3,781,414 downwards.
ATGTTATTGGGAAGCTACGGAGATATGGAAACAGAAACATTCTGGAAAGCTCTTTCGGACGACAAAGTTCTGTTTAAAGTAAGAGCTGCCAGATCTGCCTCCTTAGAAGAATTGCATAAGTTCGATGATGTTCAGGCTACAGAATTCATGGTGAATGAATTGATGAATCAGCTGAAAGAATTACACGGGATAGATATTCCACAACCTTATGTAACGTATTTCAGAGACTGGACAGATGATCCTTACGGTGCAGGATACCATGCATGGAAAGCAGGTTTCTCCGTAAAAGATGTGATGCCTTATATGAGAAAACCGTTAATGGATGAACAGATTCATATTATCGGAGAAGCGTATTCTGATCAGCAAGGCTGGGTGGAAGGTGCTTTCTGTGAAGCAGAAAAGATGCTTCAGACCCATTTTAAATTAGACTGGCCCTACTGGTTAGATCCTGAATATTATTTAGGATGGTAACCATGGATCAATAGTAAGATGATGTATATAGTAAGCTCCGGATAATTCCGGAGCTTTTATTTTTCCCCTGCAAAATAGAGCCTCAACAGATTATTAAAGAAGAATCATTTTTTATAAACTTTGAAGTTTTAATAATGACATCCATTATATTAAAAATTAATTTATTACATTTACATAACTAGTTATATAATTAATTATACTTATGGATTTATTTGAAAAAACAGGAAAGATTGCATTAGGTAGCAGATTACGGTTTATGGCTTCCAATATTACAGAAGAAGCATCAAAGATCTATGAACTGTATGATGTAGACTTTTCTCCAAAATGGTTTCCGGTATTCTTTGTACTTTCCGAAGAAGGTTCAAAAACTATTACCGAAATTGCAGAAGAAATAGGACATTCTCAACCTTCCGTGACCAAAATCATCAAAGAAATGATTTCTGCAGGACTGGTAAAGGATAATCAGAAATCTGATGATAAAAGAAGAAATATTGCAGGACTTACGGAAAAAGGAATAGAACTTTCTGCCAAAATAAAAGTTCAGTGTACAGATATTGATCATGCTATTGATGAGATGATCAGCGAAGCAACACACAATCTTTGGGAAGCTCTTGCAGAATGGGAACATTTGTTTGAACAAAAATCTTTGCTTGCAAGGGTAAAAGATCAGAAAAAAGCCCGTGAAAGTAAAAACGTAAAAGTCGTTGAGTATGAACCGAAATACCAATCAGCATTCAGAGCACTCAATGAAGAATGGATCTCAAAATATTTTGAAATGGAAGAAGCGGATTATAAAGCCCTGGACAATCCTGAAGAATATATTTTAAATAAAGGAGGAAAAATCCTTGTAGCCTTGTACAATGAAGAACCTTTAGGGGTCTGTGCTCTTATCAAAATGGAAGATCCGGATTATGATTTTGAGCTGGCAAAAATGGCTGTTTCTCCAAAAGCACAGGGAAAAAACATAGGCTGGCTGCTGGGACAGGCCATCATCAAAACTGCCAAAGAATCCGGTGCATCGAAAATATATCTCGAAAGCAACACTATGCTGAAGCCCGCCATTAACCTGTATTATAAACTGGGATTCCAAAAAGTATCCGGTCGCTCAACCCCTTATCAGCGCTGTAACATTCAAATGGAATTATCTCTAAAAAATTAAAATATGTACGATAAAAAAGTAGCCATTGTCATTAAAGATGATCTCTTGCCATGGCAAAAACTGAATGTTGTTTCTTTTCTGGCGGGAAGCATTGCTATTGAATTTCCGGAAACTCATGGTGAAAAATTTGTCACTGCTGATCATGAGGAATTTTTAGCTTTTATAAAACATCCTACCCTCATCTATAAAGCAGACAATACAGAAAAACTTCAGCGGGCATTCCGTCGTTCAAGAGACCGTGAGCTGTCCATTGGAGTTTATACTCAAGAGCTTTTTGCCACCCGCTCCGGTGAGGAAAATGTTCTTGAGATTGCAAAACATCCTGCGGATCATCTGGATCTTGTTGGTATTATCGTGTATGGAGAAAACAAAAAAGTAGATAAAGCGCTGGATGGATTAAAATTTCATGAATAAAAACCAATCATTATGTACGATAGAATAAAACAAAGCTTTGACAAACAGGGAATCATGAAAACGATTGGTGCCCAATTAGAAGATGTTCAGCAGGGACAGGTGAAAATTACCTGCAAATTTTCTGAAAACCTGACCCAGCACAACGGCTTTTTTCATGCAGGAGTTCTGACAACTATTGTAGACAGCGCCTGCGGATATGCAGCTCTAACCACAATGCCTGAAAATGCCAATGTATTGACTGTTGAGTTCAAAGTTAATTTTATGAAACCAGCCAATACAGATAAGCTTGTTGCCATTGGAAAAGTTCTCCAGGCAGGAAGAACCCTTACCATCTGTGAAGGTTATGTCTATGATCAAAAAGAGGAAAAACTCATTGCAAAAATGACGGCAACCATGATTGCTATTCATTCATAAAAACAAATTTTCTCCCATAACATTTAAAATGCACAAATAAAGATTTGTGCATTTTTCAGTATAAATAAATGATATAGAATGTTTTTTAACCCTATCAAAACAGCAGGCTATTATATTCTTATTCCATATCACCATCATTAGTATTTTCTATTTTTCTAAGGAAATCTTGCGATGATATTTTCCTAACTTTTCAGTTTGAAACGAAATAAAGAATACTTCAGACAATTCATTACATTTTCTGAAATATTCAATAGCAAATAACTGCAAAACCTCTTTATCATCTTATGACAGATAAAAATTTTAATCCGGGAAAAGGATTTATATTCAGCAAACATGTGCCGGAGGAATTATCACATTTTGACCGCGTCTTTGATGTTTTCAAAGATTTGCTTACCCATACCTCCGGAGATATTGAAGAAGCTTTCGAGTGGCTGGACATGCTTGATCAGGAATATGATATTTTCAGTGATGAATACACCCTTCAGGATTTTGAAGAAGATCTGAAAAAACGAGGCTACATCAGGGAAGAAGATCCTGAAGAAGGCAACACAGGAAGTGGAAAAGGCAAAAATATATTAACTCCGAAGCTTGAAGCTGCGCTTCGTGAATATGCACTGGATCAGATTTTTGGAAAACTGAAGAAAAACGGAGCCGGAAATCACAGGACCAACAAAACAGGAATCGGGGATGAAAGAGATGGAGAAAACCGTTCCTTCCAATACGGAGATGATCTTGCTGCCGTGAATATGACGGAAAGCCTGAAAAATGCGCAGATCAACAACGGAATCTCAGACCTTCGCCTGACAGAAGAAGATCTCATCGTAGAGGAAACCAAACATAAGGCCCAAATGAGTACCGTTCTGATGATCGATATCAGCCACTCGATGATCCTGTACGGTGAAGACCGGATTACGCCAGCTAAAAAAGTAGCCATGGCTCTCGTAGAACTTATTAAAAGAAAATATCCGAAAGATTCCATTGATATCATTGTTTTTGGAAACGAAGCATGGCCCATTAAGATCAAAGACCTTCCCTATCTGAAAGTAGGCCCTTATCATACCAATACGGTAGCCGGACTGGAGTTGGCAATGGATATTCTCCGCAGAAAAAGAAATACCAACAAACAGATTTTTATGATCACCGATGGAAAACCCAGCTGCATTCAGCTTCCTAGTGGTGAATTTTATATGAACAGCTTTGGTTTGGATGAAAAAATTGTTAATCAATGTTTCAACAGAGCAGCACAGGCAAGAAAACTGAAAATTCCTATCACTACCTTTATGATTGCTCAGGATCCTTATCTGCGTCAGTTTGTGGAAGAATTCACAGCTCAAAACAAAGGAAAAGCATTCCTCACCGGACTATCAGGTTTGGGACAGATGATTTTTGAAGATTACGAAAAAAACAGAATAAGAAGAATATAAAGATCAGATTTTAAATCATTTAAAATAGAAATCTGATCAGATAAATAGTATTACAAGACAATGAAAAACGATATTACATTCAAAGAATTAAAAAAATCCGGTTATACTCATAAAACAATTAATGAGGAAATCCAAGCCAATTTAATTGCAAGAATTAAAGCTAAAGAACCTGTATTTGAAGGACTTTGGGGCTATGAAGACACAGTAGTTCCCCAATTGAAAAAAGCCATTCTTGCCGGTCATCACATTAACTTGCTGGGCTTACGTGGTCAGGCAAAAACCAGAATTGCAAGAAGCATGGTTAATCTGCTTGATGAATATATGCCCATCGTAAAAGGATCCGAAATTAACGACAGTCCTTTTCATCCCATTTCAAAGTTTGCCAAAGATCTGCTTGCTGAATTAGGTGATGAAACTCCAATTTCGTGGGTACACCGTTCTCATCGTTTTTATGAAAAACTGGCCACTCCAGACGTGAATGTTGCAGATTTAATTGGTGATATAGACCCTATTAAAGCGGCTACGTTGAAACTACCCTATTCCGATGAACGTGTTTTACATTACGGAATGATTCCCCGTGCCAACCGCTCTATTTTTGTTTTAAATGAATTGCCGGATCTGCAGGCCAGAATCCAGGTTTCCCTGTTTAATATTTTGCAGGAAGGAGATATTCAGATCCGGGGATTCCAGCTGAGAATGCCACTTGATATTCAGTTTGTTTTCACAGCCAATCCGGAAGATTATACCAACAGAGGAAGTATTGTAACCCCGCTGAAAGACAGAATCGGATCTCAGATCTTCACCCATTATCCAAAAACTATTGCTCTGGCAAGACAGATTACAGAACAGGAAGCATTGATTTCTGCTGAAGATAAAGCCCAGATTCAGATTCCTGATCTGGCGAAAGATCTTTTGGAAGAGGTTGCTTTTGCAGCCCGTATCAGCGAATATGTGGATGCGAAAAGTGGTGTCAGTGCCCGTCTTACCATCAGTGCTATGGAAAATTTAATCGCAGCAGCCAAACTGCGTCTGATTGAATCCGGTGCAGAAAGAACAACTGTACGTCTGCTTGACTTCATGTCGATCATCCCATCAATCACAGGAAAAATTGAACTGGTATATGAAGGAGAACAGGAAGGAGCTGATTACGTAGCTAAAATCTTAATTGATAAAGCCGTCATCACCCAATTTGAAAGCCTGTTCCCACGTATTTCAAAACTGGAAAAAGAAGGGATCAAAACACCGTATACTGACCTGATCAGGTGGTTCAATAAAAATCATTTAGAACTTAATTACAATGATACGGATGAAGAATTTTATGCTAAACTTGATAAGATAGAACCTCTGACAACTGTAATGGAAGAAAATGCCTCTGAATTGAGCAAAGAAGATCAGAATTTCTGCAAAGAACTTGTATTATGGGCATTAACCATCAGCAATAAAATTGACAAATCTGAAAATCAGAATGCATTCACTTTTGATTCTCCAGGGATTGGCCAATTCTTACGTAACTAAAAATCAGTAAAATAATATAAAAGTAAAGTAAAACCTTCAGTTCATCTGAAGGTTTTTTATTTGTTTCTGGAAGACTTTATACCAGATTGTCATTTTTAAGCACAGCAGAACCGAAAGGATTGTCCACCAACCATAGCCACTCTCCTTCTTCATTTCTTTTCATGATACAGGAAGTATTGCCTGTCATATGAATAGAGTGTCCATCCGGAGCAGTTCCTGTCATTTCCCACTGATCCTGCCACATCGCCAGATCATTTACAACAGTGATATGCGGAGTTTCACCCTGAATATCCAGTTGTAAGCGGCAGATCTCATTCATTGCCCTTTCTATCTGCTCAAACCCTCTCCATTCTCTTCCATCACGGTCTATGTAGACTGCTTCAGGATGAAAACAGCCTAATACTCCTTTTACATCTCCGCTTCTGATGCAATATCGAAAATAAGCTACCGCACCAGTTTCTGTTTTTCTGTTAAATTCCTGCATTACTTCACATTTCTGGCGTCCATTTCCCTTTTCAAACCTTTCTTCCCTTTATTCCAGCTGTTGGCCACAAAAAAAGCAAGAAGTATAGGTAAGAAAGTAGTAAAACTGATGCCTTTCGTTATGGTACTGTAAATAGCAATTCCAGCCAATACTCCCAGGATAATAGCATTCACAACATTTCGGGCTTCAATAGTTCTTTTTTTCTCAATCAGCTCCTGATCCGTTAATTCTGACAAATCTTTTTCCATATTTAGTATTAGTTTCTTGGTTGTTCCTGTTTTTACAATGATAAAATTATTGTTTTTAAATCTATTTTTACCGAAAGCTAAAATACAATATTGTCAAGATATTTTTTTATTTCTTTTATTTGTAATTTATTTCATACCACCAGTTTCGGAAAAATTTCAATGCTTATGGAAGACAACCTGAATTGTATTTACAGAGTTATCAATTTCATGGAAAAGAATTATGATCAGCCTGTTTCTGTAAAGGAACTGGAAGACATTTCTCATTATTCTTACCGAAATATCCAGCGCATTTTCAAATACAGCTGCGGGGAGACAATAGGTGCTTTCCAACAGAGGCTGAAGGTAGAAAATGCCTATAAACGGATTCTTTATACTCAGGAAAATCTCACCTCCATTGCCATTGAAGTGGGTTTTGCCAATATCGCTTCTTTTTCCAAAGCCTTTAAACAACATTTTGGGATTTCCCCTAAAGCTGCAAGACAAAGTAAAGAACAGCTCCTTTGTGGAGATGCAATCATCCCTGTTACCTCAGAGGTCTTACTGGAACCCGAAATTGTATATCTGAAGCCTGTACAGGTATATTATCAGAGCATTAACACCTATTATAACAATGAAGAAATTGAAGTGCTGTGGAAAAAGTTCATGGAAAATGATTTCCCTGAATCCGGGACAGACTATTTTGGAGTCATCGCAGATGAGCCGTTGATAAAAACTGAAATCAGCTGCCGCTATGACTCATGTTCATCTGTTCAATCCAGGAATAAAAAGCTTCCTTCAAAAATGATATTCGGAGGGAAATACGCCCGCTTTACCCATTCCGGAAGCTACGAAACAATAGACGACACGTATACGAAGATCTATTCACGCTGGATTTTTAATTCAGGTCTGGAATTTTCACACACTCCCATCATTGAAAAGTATGAAAATCATGCTGAAAATGAAGACGACCAGGAAAAACAGCTGACCTATATTTTATTGCCATTGAAGTAAGTTGTCAATTTGGGACAACTTTCAAAACTTTTGCTGATCTAATTTTGCCCTGTTAAAAATAGATCAATTATGCAAAAAAAGAAAATCATGTTCCTGTTATTACCCGCTCTTCTACTTTCCTGTTCTCAAACAGATCCTATAGAGAATCCGGATACAGTGAACCCTGCAACAGCTCTTTATAAAATGCCTGAAGAGTCTGCAACCCATGAAGGAACCTGGCTTCAGTGGCCACACCAGTATCAATACGGAACTACCTACCGAAACCGTCTGGATGCCACCTGGGTAGCCATGACCAAAGAGCTTGTACAAAGTGAAAAAGTTCACATTATTGCTTATGACGGTGCAGAAAAGAGTCGTATTGTAGGGCTACTCAACACTGCAGGAGTTCCTCTTACCAATATCAACTTCAAAATTTATCCTACAGATGATTTCTGGGTAAGAGATAACGGTCCTATTTATGTAAAAGATCAGAACGGACAGTTATTTATTCAGGATTGGGGATTTAACGGTTGGGGAAATAAGGCAGATTACAGCAAATGTAATGCAATTCCTTCTAAAATATCAGCAGATACGAATATTCCAAAAATCAATCTTAATTCCGTCATGATTAATGAAGGAGGAAGCGTGGAAATTGACGGAAACGGAGTGTTGATGGCTTGTAAAAGTTCTATCCTGAATAATAACAGAAATCCGGGAATGACGCAACAACAGGCAGAAGCCATATTTACTAAAAATCTTGGTGTCACCAAATTTATATGGTTGAATGGAAAAGCCGGTCTGGATATTACCGACATGCACATCGATGGTTTTGCCCGATTTACCAATTCATCTACCATTATTACAATGAATCCGGACGATCTTGCCTACTGGCAGGTTCCCAATGGAGATATTGACAAACTGTATGATGCAACCACAAAAACCGGAGCTGCCTATCAGTTTGTAAAAGTGCCTTTAACAAGAAATGATGTGATCACTACTTACGGGAAAAATGTAGGCCGCGCTTCATACATCAATTATTATATTGCCAATAACCGTGTATTGGTTCCTAATTATAATGACCCGAATGATGCAGTTGCCAACAACATCATCCAACAGCTCTATCCTGGCAAACAGGTAGTTGGAATTGATTGTCGTAACTTATTCGCCAACGGAGGAATGGTGCATTGCGTCACCCAGCAACAGCCTCAATAAAATAATAGTCAAAATAAAGCCTGCTCATTTTCAGCAGGCTTTACTGATTCAGAGATTCTGTCATCAAAAAATAGTGTAAATTTGCTCTGTCCATCCCGAAAAAGATGGCTTTCTATTATACGTATTATGAAAAAAACAGCACTTTCTTTATTGGTTCTTCTGAATATTGTTTGCCAGGCACAAAATTTTGATGTAATTCCCTTAGGAATATATGGTGGTGAGCAGGAAGACAATTTATCAGCCTATCTGGTAGGCGCTCCAAAAGACAATGCATATCTCTGCCTTGATGCCGGTACCGTAAATGCCGGAATCCGAAAAGCGATTGAACTGAAAAGTCTTGAAGGATCAGCAGAAACAGTTTTAAAAGATCAGATCAAAGGATATTTTGTATCCCACGGTCATCTCGATCATTTATCCGGCCTTATCATCAATTCTCCGGCTGATTCTAAGAAGGATATTTTCGCTATAGCTCCTGTGATTCAAATCTTGCAGAATCATTACTTTATTACAGATACCTGGATCAATTTTGCAGATCAGGGACAGAAACCTATCCTTGGAAAATACCATTATAATGAGTTGCAGGCAGGAACTGAAATTCCTGCGCCTAAAACACCTTTTTTTATAACAGGCTATGAACTAAGTCACGTAAATCCTTATAAAAGCAGTGCTGCATTGGTAAGAAGAGATGATCACTATCTGCTTTACCTTGGAGATACAGGTGCTGACCGTATAGAAAAATCTGACCGTCTGGATCAACTTTGGAACATGGCAGCTCCTCTTGTTAAAAAAAGACAGCTCAATACGATATTAATTGAAGTTTCTTTCCCCAACAGTCAGCCAGAACATCTTCTGTTTGGACACCTTACTCCTAATCTGCTGAATGAGGAATTGAGCAAACTCAAAGAAAAAACCGGACAAAGCAGCCTTAAGGGTCTCAACATCGTGGTTACTCACAGAAAACCTACAGGCGATAATCCAGAGCTTATTAAAAAGGAATTATTGAAAAACAATCCTTTAAAAGTAAATTACATTTTCCCTGAACAAGGCAAAAAGATTAGTTTACCCTAACAATACATCAAAAGATGAGGCAAAAACAGGCTTCATCTTTTTTATTTTCATACATGATCAACTATCTTATTAAATTTTAAAACAATGACAATCAGCAATTTAAATATCAACAATTAAAATTATGAAATTTTTTCATTGCTTAATTAATTTATCATCGTAATATTGCAATATAAAATACAATAATGGGAGTTACTAAAACAGAAATTTATACTGACGAGCAAAATAAGCTGGCTTCTCTGCTTAAAGTTTTGGGACATCCGGCAAGAATCGCTATTTTACAGTATATCATTAATCAAAAAGCGTGTATCTGTAATGATCTTGTTGAAGAACTTGGATTGGCACAGGCTACCATTTCTCAGCATTTAAAAGAGTTGAAGAATATAGGAATCATCAAAGGTTCTATTGAAGGAAAATCCGTATGCTACTGTATTAATGAAAGCAAATGGAAGCAGTTTCAAAATGAATTCAACCTGTTTTTTAATCAGGATGTTAGTATAAAACAATGCTGTTAAGGCATTTTTTTTGAATCAATATATCGCAATATTGCAATATAACATTAATAAATTATAACACTAAATTTTAATCTACTATGAGACTATCAGAAATTAAAGAAATTCTTCCCACCCTGGAAAATGTTGAATTTCAATTAGAAAACGGAAGTTTTGTCCCTGAACATTTCCATGTAACGGAAGTGGGACAGAGTATTAAAAACTTCATCGATTGCGGCGGGGTAATCAGAAATGAAAAAACAGTCAACTTCCAGTTATGGGATGCCGATGACTATGAACACCGCCTGAAACCAGGAAAACTGCTTCATATCATTCAGCTTTCTGAAGAAAAACTCGGGATAGAAGACAGCGAAATTGAAGTTGAATATCAGGGAGAAACCATTGGAAAATATGACCTTGAATTTAACGGAAAAAACTTTGTCCTGAAAAATAAAACAACAGCCTGCCTTGCACAGGAAGCCTGCGGAATTCCTTCCGAAAAACAAAAGAAAAATCTGTCTGAATTATCTGTAAACCCAACATCAGCCTGCACTCCGGGATCAGGATGCTGCTAATAAATTTTATTAAAATATTATGTATCAAGAATTATTAAATACGGTTCACTCTCTGAAATGGGAAAATATAGATACCGATAGAAAAGAGGTTTTGAAACCATTGATCAGTTTTATCCAGCAAAAAGTGGATGATAGCCAAGAAATCAATCTGAATTTTATCTGCACCCACAATTCCCGACGAAGCCATCTGGCACAGGTTTGGGCACAGGCAGCAGCTTCTTTCTTTACCATTCCGCAAGTCCATTGCTATTCCGGAGGAACGGAAACAACAGCATTATTTCCTAAGATCGCAGAAGTTTTAGCAGAACAGGGCTTTTCAATTTTCAGTATTGCCGATACAACCAATCCTGTATATGCTATAAAATATGATGAGAACAGCCTTCCAATAATTGGCTTTTCAAAAAAATACGAGAGTCCGTACAATCCTGTTTCGGGATTTGCAGCAATTATGACCTGTTCGCAGGCAGATGGCGGATGTCCTTTTATTCCCGGTGCGGAAAAAAGAATTCCGATCACATTTGAAGATCCTAAGATTTCGGATAATACACCGGAACAGGCAGCAGTGTATACTGAAAGAAGCTTACAAATTGCAGAAGAAATGTTTTATGTTTTTTCTAAAATCAAAAGATAATCATGCAACCCAAATTAAAATTTCTTGACCGTTATCTTACCTTATGGATCTTTCTGGCTATGGGGATAGGGATTGCTTTGGGACATTTTTTCCCGGCCATTCCTACTATTATCAATTCACAGTCGGTGGGTACTACCAATATTCCTCTGGCCATCGGACTCATTTTGATGATGTATCCGCCATTGGCTAAGGTTGACTATACTCTTCTGCCATTGGTTTTTAAAGATAAAAAAGTAATCGGCATCTCTTTGTTTCTCAACTGGATTATTGGCCCGGTTCTGATGTTTGGTCTTGCCATCCTTTTTTTAAGACATGAACCTGATTATATGTCAGGCTTAATTCTCATTGGATTGGCCAGATGTATTGCCATGGTTATTGTCTGGAATGATCTCGCCAAAGGAAACAGAGAATATGCAGCATTGTTGGTGGCCTTAAACAGCATCTTTCAGGTGTTCACATACAGTTTTCTGGTATGGCTGTTTATCAATGTACTTCCCAATCAACTTGGTCTGGCAAGCTTTAATGTGAATGTTTCTATGAGGGATATCACAGAAAGCGTATTGATTTATCTGGGAATTCCTTTTCTGGCCGGTTTTCTTACCCGTTATTTTCTGATTAAATCAAAAGGCGCAGACTGGTACAACAGAAAATTCGTGCCTAAGATATCTCCTGTGACATTGTATGCCTTGTTATTTACCATCGTACTGATGTTTAGCTTAAAAGGTTCTAAAATACTGGAATTGCCAATGGATGTCATCAAAGTAGCCGTTCCATTGGTTATTTATTTTGTTTTGATGTTTTTTATAAGTTTTATGATCAACAAAACATTAAAAGTCCCTTATGATAAAAATGCATCTATAACCTTTACGGCTACCGGAAATAATTTTGAACTGGCAATTGCTGTGGCCATCTCGGTCTTTGGTATTCATTCACCGCAGGCATTTGTAGGCGTGATTGGTCCATTGGTAGAGGTTCCCGTGTTGATACTTCTCGTAAAAGCCAGTTTATTTATGAAAAAGAAATGGTATCAAGAATAAGCTGAATATGTTTTAATTTATAAAATACAAAAGCCTGCTATCTGCAGGCTTTTGCGACGTATGGGAAAATAAAAAATTTGGGAATTTTAAACCCTGGATCCTGGAATATTTTAATAAAAACCGAGGGATTGTTTTTATTATAACAGAATAAGGTATTCTTTTTAACGTGTGTTCTTAGAATCGGAAATGCAATACCTTTAAATCCAAAATATTGTACCTGTTTATTACAATCCTAATTTCTTTTTGATGGCTTCCATTTCTGTTTCCATCTTTTTAATCCTGGCTTTCTGCTCTTCTATTTCAGCCTGCTGATCCTGAATGGCTTTTGTAAGGGCAGGAACAAGTGAAGCATAGTCAACAGCCCAGGCTTCTTTGGTATCATCTTTTGGTTTATAGACCGCTTCAGGAATTACTTTATAAAGATCCTGTGCCAGAAATCCTATTTTATGCTGGGTCTTCTGTGTAGGATTCACTGCCGGTTTACCTTCTTTAATCTGGTTATTGGCAGATAGCTCGTATTGTTTCGGCTGCAATGCCATAATGGTAGTAAGACCATACCCTATTTCTTTAACCTGAGTTTTTAAACGCATGTCCGAAGTATTGACAAAACCACCTGCAGCACTTACCAATCCGTTACCGTCAATTGTCACTTTAGTGCTTCCGTTATAACTATATTTGAATCCTTCCGCTCCAAGATAAATCTGGGTTACAGAGCCATTCAGTGTGTTGTATCCGCTTAAATCAAGATGTCCTTTGGTGGCCGCCACTTTATTTCCTCCAATCCCGCTAACTTCCGGTCTGTTCATATTGATATCTCCATTACCATCAATGTCAAGCATACTGTTAACGCTGTTACCATAATAATACCTAAGACCTGTAGTACCAACTGTTACCTGAGCAAATGCAGGATTATTGCTGTTTCCTTTTAAAGTAAGAAGACCATTGAAAGCATTCACAGAATTACCTGCAGCCCCAAAAGCTGTAATATCACCGTCTCCATTGAAGTTAAGCTTTCTGTCTCCATTAAAAAGATAATCTCCTCCATTGGCCTGGCTGAGCTTCAACTGGGCAACATTATTATTTCCCGCTATCGTTAGCGCTCCTCCTATATTGTTTATGATTCCTGCATTAGCTCCACCTTCTGTTGTTTTGGTAGAAGAGTTCAGAAACATATCCATAGAGCTTCCCACATCATTAGTGAGCCTTAAAAGAGCGGAAGCATTGGTACCTGAATTCGTATTGCTGATGGATGTCAGTCCTGCACCATCTACATTGCTTCTGAAATATAATGCTTTGTCCAAATAATCAATCGCTGTATTTTGCAAAAGTGTCCCGCCAAGTCTCACCTCCTGCCCTACAGCTGTAAGCCCGTTGCTTGCCGTTACGTTTGCACTTCCTGAGATATCCCATGTAGAAGCAGCTCCCGTAAGGCCTGTACTGATAAGCTGGAGGCTCTGGTTAGGACCTACTGCCATACTTGCATTACCATTAATTGTTTCTGAAACTGCAGGAGTTATTGTAATGGTAAAAGCCGTATTATTTCTGATCGTATACATACGGCCTTTGAAATTACCTGTACCAGATATTGCTGTCGGTAATGTAAAAACAGCATTGGTAGTTCCGTTATACGAGATATGAAAATCCGCAGAAGTCATTGTATACGCTGCGGAAGTAACAGCACTGTATTTTGCAGCTAAAGATCCGTTAACATCAAGTGTTGATCCAGGCTGAGCTGTATTGACTCCAACACTTTGAGCAGACACAATACCGTAAGAGAGCAAAGCCACTGCTACTGATAATGTAGTAAAGTTTTTAAACATTATTATTTGATTATGAGTTATTAATAAAGTGAAGAAATCTTAGGAAAGCAATTGCAGATTCAGAGCCTTTTCAAGAGATTGAAAACTTCAGCCATGGGTCTTCCCGAAAGACTTGAATGAAGAAAATCATGATTATATTTTTTCATTGTTTCCCGTTTTTATTTAGTACAAAGCTAAATTTTCACAACTCCTTTTTGAAAAAATAGATGTAAAGAAATTTCCATTTTGATGTGGAAAAATTATTACAAAACAGGATCATAAAAAGTCAATATTTATTTGTATAAAAATAGAATCCGAAATAATTTTTTCAGGAATATCAGGGAACTTCATGATGAAAATGAATTATCTTTATACTTCACAAAATTTTTACAACCTATGAAGTTAGAATTATATCAGATAGATGCTTTTACAGAATCTATTTTCCATGGAAATCCGGCTTGTGTTGTTCCATTAAAAAATTGGTTACCCGATGAAATCCTTTTAAAAATAGCCCGTGAAAATGCAGTAGCAGAAACCGCTTTCTTTATTGACAATGGAGATCGTGTTCATCTGAGATGGTTTACCCCGGAAATAGAGATGGATTTATGTGGGCATGCGACTCTTGCTACCGCTCATTGTCTTATGTCCATTTTACACTATCCGGGTGATAGAATTATTTTTGAAACAAAAAGTGATGAATTAACGGTAGATGTTAAAGATGGGATGTATTATATGAATTTTCCATCAAGAATGCCCGAAGCCTCTACTCTTCCGGATATTATATCCAGATCGCTCAATATACAGCCTAAGGAAGTCTTTAAAGCAAGAGACTATGTGCTGGTATATGATTCTGAAGACGATGTAAAAAATATCCACATTGAAAGGTCCATTTTTGATCTTATCAATCTGGATCCGGGCGGAGTTATCGTGACAGCAACAGGCACTGATTGTGATTTTGTTTCAAGATATTTTACCTCACAGTCTTCTATTCTTGAAGATCCGGTAACCGGCTCTGCGCACTGCTCACTCATCCCGTTCTGGGCATCAAGATTAGGAAAAGAGAAGCTTTTTGCCCGCCAGATCTCTGAAAGAGGCGGACAGCTCTATTGTGAGAACAAAAATGAAAGGGTAATTGTGGCAGGGAAAGCCAAGACATACTCTGTGGGATATTTCTGGGTAGAGTAAGAGAATATAAAAAAATTGGCTTCTCTTTTGGTAGCCAATTTTGTAGTTATTTCTATGATATTTCAATCATTCTTGGTGGTTTCTGCTTCGCATCTTCTTTTTTCGGGATGGTTAACATTAAAAGGTCATTTTCATATTCTGCATTAATATTATCCTGATCTACAACATCTTTTGGAAGCTCAAAACTTCTCTTGAAAGATTGGTAACTGAATTCTCTTCGTGTGAAATTTTCATCTTTTGTCTCTTTACGGTCTTCCTTCACTGATGAAATAGTAAGCAGGTTACCATCCAGCCTGATCTGAAAATCATTTTTATCCATACCTGGTGCTGCAACCTGAATTTCATAAGCCTCTCCGTTCTCCTTTATATTTACCGATGGTACGGTTGTACTGGTAGATGAGTAATTGTTATTGCCCCAGTTAAAAAGTTCACGACCAAAAAAATCATCAAAGACATTTGAAAAGCCCAAATTGTTGTTTCCGTTTCTTCTTATTAGATTATTCATTGCAATCATTTTTAATTAAGTTTAACAATCATTAAAAAACACGTCCGCTGGCCAGCTGTACATAAACATTCACAAAAAAAATACCATTGGAGTAAGAGTGAAATTTTTTCCGATCTTCTGTCATTTTTTCAGTATTTATGACACAAAACCTTGATCCTTAGAATATTAAATATTTTTAATAGTAGTCATACAATCCGAAAGTCCAAGGATGAAGAATTTTCCAAAAAATTCGAAAATTACTTTGGAAAAGATGTGATTAAACCGTATAAACTTAAATAATATTTCCAATAATAGTCTATTTCTAAAATATAAAATAAACTAAAGTGTGATGCATTGTATTTTTATATTTCAAAAGTATTTTATCTTAATTTTATTTGTAATTTAACAATCTGAGCTAAGTGTCACATATAGAATGACTTGGTGCAAACCTGAGATATCCATATTGTAACAAGAAAAAAGATAATTAAAAGATTGCAATAAAATAGTACCATGATAAAATCTGTCAATATCAAATTGTTATTAGTCCTTCTTGCCATTGTTTTTGCATTTGATTTAGTATTTATAGCTATGGATCATAGTTCCTGGCGGTTTTTTACCAAGCCACTGTTGTTACCTATTATTATCTGGTTTTATTTTACTTATTCTAAACAAAATGTATTTCGGATAAACCAATGGTTTTTGTCTGGATTAATTTTGAGCTTTTTGGGTGATGTGTTTTTGTTATTTGGATGGGGATTTATGCCTGGTTTGGGAAGCTTTTTGTTGGCTCATATTTGTTACATCGTTTATTTTTTTAAGATTAAAAAGAAAAATGTATGGAGTTGGCTTCCCTTTGTTTTTCTGTATTTAGGTTCATTTATTTACTATATATATCCTTATTTAAACGAAATGAAGATACCCGTGGTGATCTACGGAATTACCATTGCTACGATGCTGTATTTTAGTATCAGTACTTATTCTTCATTGCTAATCCTAGGAGCTATTTTGTTTGTAATATCAGATTCCGTATTGGCCATTAATATGTTTGTACAGCATAGTATTGGGAAAGAACTTGTTGTGATGATTACTTATGTTTTAGCCCAATTGATGTTGGTGTTGGGAGTGGTTGGTATTGAAAAAAAGAACAGAATTATTTGATAAAATCAAGACTTATGAAAAGAAAAGATAACCGATTTTTTCATAGTATTGGGCTATTCTGCCCATTGGATTTTACTGATCCTGTTACTTATTTTATTCCTGTATTTATCTTGTTGATATTAGGGGAAGTATTTTTGTATCAGATTCCTCAAAAAGTATTCACAAAAAGACTCATCAAAGATAATGTATCGAGTATCGGATTGGGGATAGGGGCAGTAATGTTAGACTTTGGGATGAAAGCTATTTCATTATCCTACTTTTTTTGGATTTACAATCATTTTAGACTTACTGATATTTTCAGGATCAAAGATTTCAACAAATTCTTCACTTTAAAATGGCATGCAGATCACTGGTGGCTTTGGTTATTGGTTATGATTGTTCAGGATTTTGGTTTTTATTGGCATCATCGATTGAGTCATAAAATCAGATTATTTTGGACAGGTCATGTCAATCATCATTCGGCTACTCATTTGAGTCTTGCTATTGCATTGCGTCAAGGATGGTTTGAAATCATATATCGAGACATTTGGTATATCCCTTTTATCATTATTGGTTTTCATCCTATTATGATTGCTATGATGCATCAATTTAACTTGATTTTTCAATTTTGGCCGCATACCAATGCTATTGGAAAATTAGGGTGGTTCGACAAAGTATTCAATTCTCCATCCAACCATCGAGTGCATCATTCTCGAAAAATTGAGGATTTAGATAATAACTATGGGGGTATTTTGATGATTTGGGATCATCTTTTCGGCACGTACAAAGCGGAAGAAAAGAAAACGACGGAATACGGAATCTATCATAACATTCACACTTATAATGTTTTTCATATTGTCTTTGATGAGTTTGGAAATATGATAAAGGATGCCCGAAATGCACCTACATGGAAAGCGAAATTGGGGTATATATTCAATGCTCCGGGCTGGCATCATAATGATAAAGATGAGCGGATTTCTACTTTGAAGCGGGAATTAGAAGAAAAAATGAATTGATGGTTGTCTTGCATGCAACAAATACGATTCTCGTCAGGGATGTAATTTTTTCATAGCAAGCAAGAATAATCTAACCTATAACATTTGACCGTCCTGATTTTATAAAACTAAAAGATTTCATAACCAAGCATCATAAAACAGTAAACTATCTGGTTGTAGACCAGCTTGACCGTTTCAGCCGTGTAGCTGATGAAGCCATTACAATGGATCGGTATAGCTGACCGGAAATCAAGCAATTTAGGACATAAAAAAAGGAGACGTTAATAAATAAACGTCTCCCTAAGCGGAGAGTGAGGGATTCGAACCCCCGGACCTGTTACAGTCAACAGTTTTCAAGACTGCCGCAATCGACCACTCTGCCAACTCTCCCTAAACTCCGGCTATACCGTTGTTTTCAGTGGTGCAAATATAGAACGATTTTTAATTTCTGCAAAACTTTTCCCCCACAAATTTTAACAAAACTTAATAATAGACTAGAAATCAAGGGAATTATTTTTCAAAAAACTTCACCTATTCCCGATCAACAATAGCAATAAAGCTATTTTTTAAAAAATCAGACGGGTATACAAACTGATCTCCATCTTCTCCCTTCACTACAATAGCACCTTGTTCATCGTTAAGGCATTTGTCCAATTGGGTTTTCATGTCATTAAGTGCTCCATTGGGAACTTCGATGATATAAGTTCCTGTAACGTGTGTAACCTTTATGATTTTTGTTTCCATTTTGTTTTTGATTTGAGGCTAAATTTAGGGATTTTACTTTAGGTATAAAGCGGTTTCAGGAATAGATATGAATGCATAAGTATAAAATAATACTGGAATACATCAAAACCTGCTGTGTTTTTTGTAGGAGGCTTTATTTATGAAGGCAAAACGATTATCAACTGGTTGGGTAAAAAATTGGGATTCAATCTTAAGGAGAAGAAGATTTATATTTTGGATTAAAAATTACATCAATACAGTAAAACGGTCATTCTGACGAAGGAAGAATCTCACATATCAATAAGATTCTTCCTTCGTCAGAATGACAATGTGGAAAAGTGTGATGAGAAAACCACCCCGTCAAAAATTCTTTGAATTTTCGCCACCCCTCCGGAGGAGGGGAATCATTACGTCTTCAGTTGTGATATAAGTCGTAATGCGGGTTTTCAGCAGTTTTTCTTGGAAATAAGGTGGCTACTCTCCTGCCGGTTCGAATAATTCAATTTTGTTTCCTTCAGGGTCCAGAATGTGTACAAACTTTCCATATTCATACGTTGCAATTTCATCCAGTACCGTTACGCCTTCTTTCTTTAACTCTTCTACTAATGCTTCGATATTTTCTACATGATAATTGATCATAAACTCTTTAGCAGAAGGCTCGAAATATTGGGTAGACTCCTTAAAAGGACTCCACAGCGTATATCCTTTCTTATCGGATTCTTCATCTTTCCAGTCGAATTTGGCGCCGTATGGGCTCGTAGGTAATCCCAGATGGGTTTTATACCATTCATTTACTTGTTCCGGGTCTTTACACTTGAAGAAGATTCCTCCAATCGCGGTTACTCTTTTCATTTTTTATTCGTTTTTATTCAGTTGACAGTTTCTTACGAGCAAATACAGTACGTTTTGCAACTTCACAAATATATCAATGTTTTGGCTAGGTGTTTAAGGATTTCTATAATTTTTGAGAAGGTTTGTTGGAAAAACACAAAGTCGCTAAGAATATGAAAAAATTTACGGCCTTAGGGCGCAAGGATTTTATCTCCGATAAAATTGATGACTGCACATTTTAAGTCTCTCGCTGATTTTGCAAATAAAGCGGATAAATTATTACGAAAAAAATCTGCGCAATCTGCATGATCTGTGAGAACATTGTAACTTAAGCCATACTTGCTGAAAATCTTCTGAAACATTGTATTATATTAAACCATTAAGATGAATTAAATAATTAAGAATATTAAGATGAGACACAACACTTTCTAAAACATCTTGGATGTTTCCTTAACTTTCCTTCACAGCTTCAAAGTTCCTTAATGGTTCAAAATAATTTCAAAAAACTTTGTGCGTTGAGCTAATCTTTGAAAGTTTGGGATAAATTATTGTTGGGAAACGCAAGGGCGCTAAAAATATTAAAAAACATACTGCCTTAGGGCGCAAGGATTTTATCTCCGATAAAATTGATGACTGCACATTTTAAGTCTCTCGCTGATTTTGCTAATAAAGCAGATAAATTATTACGAAAAAAATCTGCATGATCTGTGAGAACATTGTAACTTAAGCCATACTTGCTGAAAATCTTCTGAAACATTGTATAATATTAAACCATTAAGATGAATTAAATAATTAAGAATATTAAGATGAGACACAACACTTTCTAAAACATCTTGGATGTTTCCTTAACTTTCCTTCACAGCTTCAAGTTTCTTAATGGTTCAAAATAATTTCAAAAAACTTTGTGCATTGAGCTAATCTTTGAAAGTTTGGGATAAATTATTGTTGGGAAACGCAAGGGCGCTAAAAATATTAAAAAACATACTGCCTTAGGGCGCAAGGATTTTATCTCCGATAAAATTGATGACTGCACATTTTAAGTCTCTCGCTGATTTTGCTAATAAAGCAGATAAATTATTACGAAAAAAATCTGCATGATCTGTGAGAGCATTGTAACTTAAGCCATACTTGCTGAAAATCTTCAGAAACATTGTATTATATTAAACCATTAAGATGAATTAAATAATTAAGAATATTAAGATGAGACACAACACTTTCTAAAACATCTTGGATGTTTCCTTAACTTTCCTTCACAGCTTCAAGTTTCTTAATGGTTCAAAATAATTTGAAGATCTCTTCTCCTTTGTGTTTTCCAACAAAAAAAGCGCACCCATCGGGTACGCTTTGTATTGTATAAGCTGAATAGGATTAGTGTAATTCAGCTAAATATTTTTCTGCATCCATTGCAGCCATACATCCGCTTCCTGCAGCTGTAATAGCTTGTCTGTAGATATGATCCTGAACATCTCCGGCAGCAAATACACCTGGAAGATTTGTTCTTGAAGAACCTTTTTCAGTCACGATATATCCGTTCTCATCAAGATCTACCTGACCTACAAAGATATCCGTATTCGGCTTGTGACCAATTGCGATAAAGATACCTTCAACATCCACTGTAGATTTCTCCTGAGTTTGGTTATTAATGATTACAGCTCTTTCTACAAGACTGTTTTCTCCTTCAATCCCGATTAATTCATGATGGAATTTCACTTCGATATTCGGAGTACTTTCCACTCTGTGAACCATTGCTTTTGAAGCTCTGAAAACATCTTTTCTCACCAATAACGTTACTTTCTTACATAATTTTGCAAGGTAAGTAGCTTCTTCAGCAGCTGTATCTCCCGCTCCTACTACTACAACGTCTTTTCCTCTGTAGAAGAATCCGTCACACGTAGCACAAGCTGATACACCACCTCCTGCATATTTTTTCTCATCATCAAGACCTAAATACTTTGCTGTAGCTCCTGTAGAGATGATTACTGTTTTAGCAAGGATCTCTTTATTTCCTGCATATAATTTATGAATACCGCCTACTTCCTTAGAGAATTCAGCTTTAGTGATCATTTCGTAATGAACTTTGGTTTCAAATCTTTCTGCCTGTTTTTGCAGATCCATCATCATTTCAGGACCTGTAATCCCGGCTGGATACCCTGGGAAGTTGTCAACTTCTGTAGTGGTTGTTAATTGTCCGCCCGGCTCCAGACCTGTATACAATTCAGGTTTCAAGTCTGCTCTTGCTGCATAGATAGCAGCGGTGAAGCCAGAAGGCCCAGATCCAACGATCACACAATCTAAAATGTTTTGCTCCATAATTTACTTTGTTCGAAAAGATTTAATTTGAATTAAGACTGCTAATTTCGGAATTTTTAATTTCTTTTTAAAGTTATTTTAATGATACTTGTCAATATCTGATATGTTGAATTTCGATGGCAGCTGCTGTGGGGTGAGTTTTGCGGTTCGGGTTCCGGGATTCGGGTTATTTGGATTCGGGATTCGGGTTATTGTGTTACAGGGTTTAGGTTGGTAAGAAAATTTAAAACTTTTTTCTATTAAACCTCAAACCTCGAATCACATATCCCGTTACCTCTCAACACGTATCACGCAGCCGTTACCTCGTATCTCGCAACTCGCCTCACACCTTCATCTTAATCTTATCTACATTGATAATTTTGTACACCAGTTCTCTGATCAACTCCGCTTCTCCCATATTTACCGCTCCGAGTCCTTTACCTTTCATATCGAATTCACGTAAAATAGAAATGACTCTTGTGGCATGCTTCAAAGGGTAAAGTCTGGCACTTTCTGCATAGTCTTTGATAAAATAAGGATTTACTCCCATCTGTGAAGCAATGGTCTGTGGTGGCTGCCCCGCCATCGTCTGATAAATAATAACGTTTGAAAAATAATTGTAAAGGCTTGCCAGCATCATGACAAAAGGATTATTCTTTGGGTTTTTACCCATAAAATGGGCAATTTTAAAAGCTGCATTGGCATTTTTCGTTCCCAAAGCCTTCTGAAGTTCAAAAATATTATATTCTTTACTAATTCCAATATGGTTTTCAACGATGATTCCGTCAAGGATTTCTCCTTCTTTAAGGATCATTTTCAGTTTGTTCAGCTCGTTGGAAATTCTTGAAAGATCATTTCCAAGATATTCTGCCAGAAGATGAGAAATATTAGGAGCTGTATTGATTTTCAGTTTTGCGCATTCATCTGAAATCCATTTTGGCAGATTGCTTTCCTTTACAGATTCACTCAGGAAAAGTGCTTTGGCTTTATCTAAGGCTTTGGCTGCTTTTTTTCTGCTATCCAGTTTCTTATGCTTATGAGCAAAGACCAAAACAGTAGAAGGAACAGGGTTGTCAACGTAAGATTCCAAAATTCTGTTTTCCTCTTCATTGAATCGTAAATCCTGAGCTTCTTTCACAATAATCACCTGCTTATCTCCCATCATCGGAAACTGTCTTGCCAGGGAAAGAACTTCCTGATAAGAAGTATCTTTTCCGTAAGTAACCGTTTGGTTGAAAGCTTTTTCATCTTCTTCCAAAAAGTTATGTTCAAGGGCTTTTACAGCAACATCAATGAAGTAAGCTTCTTCTCCGTGGAAAAAATAAATAGGTAAAACTTCTTTATTTTTAATATTTTTGAGGATTAAATCTAATTCTTTCATCTTATTAATGGAACTTCCAAAACTGAATTTTCAGGAAACTTTTGATTTTAAATTCAAGAAAGACAAAGATAAGTTTTTTATTTATGATTTGGTTCGCAAAACTTATCTTCTGCTCACTCCTGAGGAATGGGTCAGACAGCACTGGATACATTATTATCTCACTGTAAAATCCTATTCAACATCTGCCCTGATTACCGAAAAAAAGATTGTTCTGAATGGTCTTACCAAAAGAATTGACCTTCTGGTTACTGAAAAAACCGAACCCGTAATTCTGATTGAATGTAAAGCTCCGCAGATCAAACTAACAGAAAAAACATTTGAGCAGACTGCCCGATACAATTCTATTATCGGAGCCAGAGAAATTATTCTGACTAACGGGCTTCAGCATATCAATGCTTATTATGAAGACGGACAGTATCAGTTTTACAGACCGGAATAAAAAAAGCAGTAAATCACAACAATATTAATTATTATGAAAATAAAAAACATCATATTTGATTTCGGAGGCGTACTCATGGACTGGAACCCGAGATATTATTTCAAAGATTATTTTAATGATAACGAAAAAATGGAATATTTCCTCGAAAATATTACCCATGATGAATGGAATATTGAACAGGACCGAGGAAGAAGCCTTGCCGAAGGAACAGAAATTCAGGTAAAGAAATTCCCGGAATGGGAAAAAGAAATCCGGGCTTTCTACGACAACTGGACGGTAATGCTGAGAAGTGATATTCCACAAAACGTTGAAGTTCTAAGAAAACTTAAAAATACAGATTATAACCTATTTGGGTTAACCAACTGGTCTGAAGAAACCTTCCCATATGCTTTGGAAAACTATGATTTTTTCCAGATTTTTGAAGGAAAAATAGTCGTTTCAGGAACAGAAAAACTGATCAAACCTGACCCTAAAATCTGGTATGTTCTGTTAGAAAGATATCATATAAAAGCTGAAGAATCGGTTTTTATAGATGATAATACAAGGAATATTGAAATGGCAAAATCTTTGGGTTTTACCACCATTCAGGTTTTTCCGGATACGGATTTAACAAATGAACTGAAGAAATTGGGCGTAGAGGTTTAATTCTTTAAATATTTTCTTACTTTTAATCTGTTTTACAACCTACTAACTCACAAACCATTCATTATGATACGTTCCATCTTATTAACCGCAATGATTATGGCCTCGGGAAACCTTTTCAGCCAGAAACTTAAAACTGTTTCCTATCAGGACGGCTCCCAGAAGCTGAATGGCCTTATTACCTCCAATACAGGAAAAAAACTTCCGGGAGTACTCATTCTTCCAGCCTGGAAAGGTATTGATGAAGAAGCTAAAACAGCCGCTATTGAACTTGAAAAGCAAGGCTATATTGCTTTTATTGCTGACATCTACGGTGAAGGAAAAATTCCGACAGACAATGAATCCGCCGCTAAAACTTCCGGATATTACAAACAGAATTATCAGGAGTACCAGAAAAGAATTTCACTGGCTTTGGAACAACTGAAGAAAAACGGAGCTATTTCTGATAAAGTAGCAGTTATCGGGTACTGTTTCGGAGGTACAGGAGCTTTGGAATCCGCAAGAGGACATCTTCCTGTAGCAGGTGTGGTTTCCATCCACGGAAGTCTGGGCAGAGATCAGAGCAGAAAAAATGAGACTTTGACGGCTAAAATCCTGGTTGAAAATCCGGCAGATGACAAAAGTGTAACTCCTGATGATTACAATAACCTCATCAAAGAAATGAATGAAGGAAATGCCGACTGGCAGATCATCACCTACGCTCATTCTAAACATACATTCACAGATCCGAAATCACCGGATTACAATGCAACAATGGCCAAAAGAGCATGGAATCATATGCTGCTCTTCCTGAAAGAAATTTTAAAATAAACATAAAAAAAGGCAAATTCATAAACTGATGAATTTGCCTTTTTACTTTTATATTATCAGCTTAATTACGGTTTAGCCTGAAGCTCAACATCATATTTTTTGGGAGAATATTTGGTCAGAGAACCTGTTGCAGCATCAATTCCTACTCCTATTGCTCCTCCCAGAATAATATTCAATAAAGTCACGGCATTAAAAGTTTTTGTCAACTTTATTTCCTGCTTCTCAAATCCTTCTTTTTCAAATGTAACCATCTGCTTACCTAAAGCTCTTGGGATTTTAGTAGTACAAGGGGTTGTACACTTTTCTATTCCTTTGTGAAATACTTTTGCTCCTTCAGGGCTTGAAGAAAAAGCGATTGAATCCTGAGTTCCTGTAAAAATGGTTGCACATGAAGTGGTAGAAAGCGCGATTGCCAGCATGAATACAATTGATAATTTGTTTTTCATAGATTTTAGTTCATTTTTTTAAGTCCGCGAACTTACAAAATAATTCAAAAACAAATACTATCAATTGGAGTAAATATTTCTTCAGAAACAGTATTCATAAGGGTTTCAGTATTATAAATCACAAAAGCGCACTAAAGTGCGCTTTTTCATCATTATTAGTTTTTACCAGTACAAATTTATTTCTTGATCAATGGTAATGAACCTGAGTTTCCGTTGCTGGAACTCCAGTTGACGTAATAGGTTCCTTGTAATGAGGTTTGAATATCAATAGGCAGTTTAACAGCTCCAGCTTCAATATCCGTTTTATATCCATATACTGTTCTGCCTGCAATATCAGCAACAATTACAGTAATGGTTTCTCTTCCTGAAGCAGTGTATGAAAGTTCTGATAACCCGTTGCTTGGGTTTGGATAAAGTTTCGCTTTATTCTGCCCGGACGTACTTGATTTACTAGCTGTCAGAGTCGGAGGATTACATGGGGTAGTATCACATATGTAGCACTGAAATTTAGTACATTGAAGAAGATATGCTGTAGAAGTAGTACGGGTAAGAGTTACTCCATATCCATAACTGTCATTTGAGCCAATATCATGAAATAATCCACGATCCATCTCAGGTGTCCAGCATCCTGGAATAATGGTTGTAGCTCCTTCAACTGCCATTGGAATAGGATAATATCTGCTTGTTAATCCAGGATTAGAAAAGTAAACTTTAAAAGTACGTATTACAGGCGGACTTCCTACAGTCGTAAAGACATCTGGAAGTAAAAAATTTTGACTAGTAATCTGACCTGCAGGGAAATCTTTTTTTTCTACTATTGAACCTGTCTTAAACTCCAATGATACAGGAGAAGGAACATATCCAGGAGCATTGGGTAATGGGACTGGGGATTGGTCTTCTCTCTTTACACTTACTGTTGTACCTGAGGGATTAACAGGAACAAATTGTGCGCTTAAAAATGTACTGCAAAATACAGCTACTATAATAAGAAGACTAATTTTTTTTCCTCTTAAAAATGATTCTGATGATTTCAGGATCTCTGTTAAAGTTTTTTTCATAAGATAATATTTTTGTGATGGCGTTCTTTATTGTCACGGGACGCCGTTACCGATAAACAGGTACAAGTTGTCTCTTTTTTAAGGAAATAAAAAGAACTAATGAGCAAGTGAGTAAGATAAAATCCCAAGCGAGTATTTTGATCATTTCAATGAGACAAAGAACTGTAAATAGGAAACATCAAGGTATTTCTCATTCTGGAGATTTTTTTATATTAGCCTGAAAACTATGTATCATTACCTCCTCATATTATTCCTGTTATTTCAAAGTCTGCTGATGTACTGCCAGAAGCCGCAACTTCGTCATTATAGTTTAAGTGACGGTCTGCCAAGCAATACGGTATACTCCGTATATCAGGACAGCAAAGGATTTATCTGGTTTTGTACCAGCTGGGGAATTTCCAGATTTGACGGACATCATTTTGAGACCATTACCAGTAATCATGGACTTCCGGACAATGAAACTTTTCAGGCATGGGAAGACTCCTGGCAGAGATTATGGGTAAGCACCTATAACGGAAGCCCAACCTATATTTATAATGGAAAAGTGTATTCTGCACAGAATGATAAACTATGCCGTCTCCTGGAAAAAAGAAGAATCAGCTTTTATGATATTGTGCCAAGGTGGGATCTTTATTCTAATCAGCATAAAAAATATATAATAGGTAAAAACAACATTTCCAGCCCCAAAGACAGCACAGCACAATCTCCTTACTTACATTTTTCTGATCAGGGGAAAGATTACTATGTGTCATCAAAGAGAATCCTAAGGAATAATTATCCGGGATCAACAATCATTCATACCTTTAAAGAAAAAGCGGTTAGAACATGTTTCTATTTCAAAGGTCACCTTTATACAAGACATCTTAATATCTTATATGATGTTGTATTTAAAGGAAATAAACCGGTGGTCAAAAAAATTGAAATGCCCAGCAATATCCTTGATCTTACGATAGGTAAAAATGGTAAAATATGGAGTTGTACAACAAGCGGAATCCTGGAATATGATCCTGATCAGAGAACAGGTCAAAGCCCCAAATACATTGCAATGAAAGGTATTGTAAGTTACAGCAGCTTTATAGACAATCAGGGTAATAGCTGGTATCCTACCAACGAAGGTGTTTATATGCAGCCTGCCAATAAAACCCTCATTTATACTACTGATGATGGACTTACTGACAATAATGTTCTTACCGTGAAATATCTGCCGGGAGGAAAACTTTTGGCAGGATATAACAACAGTGCCATCATGATAAGAGATAAAAACAGCTTCAAACCATTATATACACTGGGCGATGGACAATGGAACAGACTCAGATATATTGCCCCAATTAATAACAATGCCTTTTTCGCCGGAACAGACAGAGGTTTATATCTGTGCAGTCTTACCGGTAATCAATACACAAAGATTCTGGAATTTTCTCAAAAATCAGCATCTATCAGAAATAACGCCGTACTGATAAGTCAAACCAGCAATGAAAAAAGGAATCAGCTTATTTATGATCTGAAAGAAAAGAAATTCACCAAATTGCCGGAATTGACTACCACCATAGCTGCTCCGGCAACCGCTATTGACGAAAAAGGAATCTACTGGCTAGGGACAGTACAGGGTTTATTCTATTATAATCCATCTTTAAAAAAATTCATTCACGATCCATCTTTAGGCAAAAACCGCATCACCTCTTTGAATTTCCTGAAAGGCAGACTTATCATCAGTACTCATTCTGATGGCGTTTTCATTCGGGATGGCAAAAGGATAATCAAGTTGAATACAACGAATGGACTCATCAGTAATATTTGTGAAAAAGCTTATGTAGACGAGAAAGAAAGATTATGGGTCAATACAGATAAAGGTTTATCAAGAATCACTTTTGATGACCAAATGCACTACTCTATTTATCACTTCTCGGCTGCTGACGGAGTTCCGAGCCATATGATCAATAACATTACATTCGGAGAAGGAAAGGCTTTTCTTGCCACATCGAATGGAATTATTATGATCGATCAGGATCAGGTCAGTAAAAGTCAGCCTTACAAAGTGTATTTTCTGAAAGCTGTTTTTAAAGACAGTCTCGTTTATTACCCTAAAAAGGTCAGTCTCAAATACAATCAGAATAATGCTCAAATCTCCTATACTGCTATTTCGTATCTGGATGAAAAAGATATTAAATACAAATATCTTCTTTCCGGAGCGGAGAATGATACAGTGATTACAGAAGAAAGCACATTAACCCTCGGAGCTTTGAAACCCGGTAACTATCATCTGAATATCTGGGCTTCCGGAAAAAATAATATCTGGAATAAAACTCCCGCCGTGCTTGCCATTGTTGTAAAACCTCCATTCTGGGAAGAACTGTGGTTCATGGGAGGAATATTTCTGTTATTGCTGGTTTTCATTATCATTATATACAGACACCGCATCAGTATTATCCGTAAAAAAGAAGCAGAAAAAACCGAAAGAAAAAAGATAATTGCAGAACTGGAAATGCAGGCGCTCCGTGCACAGATCAACCCTCATTTTATCTTCAATGTACTGAACGCCATTCAGAACTATTATGGAAAAGAAGATGAACTGAATGCCAATTATTATATGGCAGCCTTTTCAGACCTTATACGAAAGACCCTCACCCATTCTAAAGAACACTGGAATACCATAGAAAAAGAAATGGCTATGCTTAAAACGTATATTGAACTGGAGCAGATGCGTTTTAAAAACCATTTCACCTATGAAATTTTTGTAGAACCCGGATTGGAGCAAATAAAAATTCCCACGATGCTTCTCCAAATTTATACTGAAAATTCAATCAGCCATGGATTGAGACATTTGAAAACAGGAGGAACTCTAAGGATATCCTGCAGCAGAAGTGAAGATTCAATCATTTGTATTGTGGAAGATAATGGTGTAGGATTTGAAAAAGCGCGTGAGTTTGACAGCAGACCAGATGATTATAAATCTATGGGATTAAAAATTACCGCCGGAAGAATTTCTGCTATCAATGAACTTTACGGAACATCTATTTCAACAGAAATTACTGATAAAAAAACGACGGATCCTTCAATACAGGGAACCATTGTGAGAATAACTATTAAAAACACCCCATTCCTATGAGTAAAATAAAATCTATCGTTGTAGATGATGAACAGGAATCACGCGAAACTCTTCTTAGATTCTTATCCAAATATTGCCCGGATATTGAAATAATCGGGGAAGCAGATTCTGTGAATGAAGCTGTGGAGGTCATTATAGAAAAGTCTCCGGAATTGGTATTTCTGGATGTCAATATGCCTGTTGAAAATGGGTTTAAATTGTTTGAGAAGATATCGGATATTAATTTTTATACCGTATTTGTTACTGCTTATGATCAGTATGCTGTACAGGCATTTAAACATCATGCAGTAGATTATCTCCTGAAACCCATTGTGATTCACGAATTGATTATTACAGTGAACAGGGTGGCTAAACTTTTAGAGGATAAAAACAAAATCCAACAATTATCTGCCTTGCTTCATCATATTAAAATTCCTGTAGAACAAAGCAAAATTGCATTGCCAACTATGGAAGGTCTTGTCTATGTACATACTATGGATATTGTACGTCTTCAGGCTGATGATAATTATACTTCCATTTTTTTCAAAGGAGGAAAAAGAATGATGATATCCCATACATTGGCCTACTTTGAAGAAACACTGAAGGATCAGGGCTTTGTCCGTATTCATCATCAGCACCTCATCAATCTTCAACATGTTGAAAAATACATCCGTGGCCGTGGCGGTTATATCATCATGAGCGATGAAACTTCTTTACAGGTTTCTCAGAGAAAAAAAGATGAGTTTCTCCGGATTATTAAAAGAATGAAATAATAATGCATGGCATAAAAAAACAAACCCACCTTTCTGCAGATTTGCTTTTTATATATTTTTTAATCGCTTATTAGTCTACACCTTCCTCCTCCCTATGTACCAATTCCATAGAAAATGCAGGAAGACAGATGGCAAGATATTCGCAAGGTTCTGAAAACGGATTGCTGTAACGGATTCTCGCTCCTTTTTCAATAAGAATACTCTGCCCTTTTTCCAGCGTAACAATTTCCCCGTCTATTTCAAATTGCTTTTTCCCTGAAATAATGTAGGTAAATTCATCAAATTCAGGAGTCTGATGAGGTTCACTCCAATCCGGAGGGGCCACCATGTGAGCAATTGAAACAGTAGAATTTCCTGTAGAGTTTCCCCAGTGTTCTTCGATCAGTTTTCCGTCTGTAGTAGGCACTACAAATGGTGACTGCTGGATTTTATATTTTTTCATGCCCAATCTTCTTTTTTAATTTCATACACGAAATTGGTTCTTGTAGGCTCTGCAAAATAAGCTACTTCTTCCTCAGCAATTTTTTGCCCTCCCAATCTTTCCAAAGCTGTCTGCGAACGGAAATTTTCTTTTCCAATGTGGAAATGAACTTTGTCTACAAACTGGAAGATATAATCCAGCATCAGTTTTTTTACCTTAGGATTAATGCCTTTTCCCCATGATTTTGTTCCATAGAAAGTATATCCGATGAAAATATGATTGTCCTCTTCATCAAAATTATAATAACGGCTGCTTCCCAATATATCTCCGGTGGCTTTCTCCATAATTTTGAAAGCACCATTACTCTCCATAGCTCCTTTAAAAAAGTTTTCAAAAACCTCTCTCTTATATCGATCTTTGTTGGGATGTTGTTCCCAGACTTTCGGATCGGAAGCTACTTCATATAAAGATTCAAAATCCCCTTGCTGTAAGGGGATTAATTGAAATTCTTCATTCTCTAAAACAGGCTGAACAGAAAAATTCATTATTTAGCTCTTTTTAGTAGAATCTGATTCTATTTTCTTGATTTCTTTCAGTTTGTCTGAAATCTTGATGACAGTGTCTAGTTTTGATGGCTTCAACGGAACTTCTGCCTGAGCCATATCCCATTTGATGACCAGGTTTCCTGTATTTTCATCAGTAGGATTTAGAGTGATTTCAAACCACTCCTGTTTGTCGGTCAATTTGTTAACTGGTACTGTAACATCTACTACATCCTGTTTTGGATCGTAAGTATAAGCTCCCCATTGCTGGAAATCTTTATTAAGGATAACTTTCCATTCTTTTTCTGTAGGAACGATGAATAATCCGTATGTTCCTGCAGGTACTGTTTTCCCACCGAAGTTAACGGCCTGTCCGAAAGTAATTTTCGTAGAGGAGTTAGCTCCTGCTCTCCAAACCTGGCCATAAGGAACCAATTCTCCAAAAATCTTACGTCCTTTCACTCCTGGTCTTCCATAGTCGATAGAGATCTTAGACATAGAAAACTGCTGCTCAACCTTCTGACGCGGACTTGCTGCCGGCACAGAATAATCCTGAGCAAAACTGAATGCTGAAACTGAAATGCAAACTGCTATTATTAACTTTTTCACGTGTAAATTTTTGCTTAAAATTACAAAAATCAAAACAAAATAGCTTTCCCAAACTTCGTTAAATTTTGTTTTACCGATATTTTTCTATGAAGGTATTTTTTAATCAAATCCTTTTAAAAAGTAAATGATTAACTATTGAACAATTTATTTTTCTTAATCGTTTTCCCTTTTCTCAGTTGTATGGAATGAAAAACGGAAGGAATATCATTCGCCCAGTTTTTCAGTATGAGAAGAATGGCTATAATCTCTGCTCTGGTAAGTAAACCAACCCAAAAACAAAGGTTAAATAAAACAATAGATTGGCATTGTAAAATGACCTGAATCAGTGTTCCAAAAAGTAATAAAGTCCAGATCTTGGCACCAATAGAGTGTGTCGCCACTTCCTTTCGGAATTTTAAAAAGCTTACCAGATAAATAAGGGCTTCAGATCCTGCAAGAATGATTATTTTGGAAGCGTTTGCTTTGAAAAACTCAGGACATTGTATATACGCTGCAATTCCTACCGAGATAAAGAAAATCTGATCAACAGTAGAATCCAGACGTCTGAGTTTCTGAGTTGAAACCTGAAGATGCCTTGCTATAATTCCATCAAAAATATCAGTTAATAACCCGATTGATAACAGAATAACAGTAATAATCTGATAGTTTTCAATTTTAATTACACTTAAAGAAATGATGATAAACCCAATAATCAGTCTGGAAAAAATTAAGATATCCGGAATTTTCGATTTCATAAAAAGAGGAAAAAACTTATTGTAAATGGCGAAAGATAAGGATAAAATTCTTTTTATATTTCTAAAACAAAATAGCCTTTTCCAGTTCCAGTAATTTTTGCTTTCTCCAGATTCCTCCTCCATAGCCTGTTAACTGTCCATTGCTGCCAATTACACGATGACAAGGTATTATAATGGATATCTTATTCAGACCATTGGCATTGGCTACGGCTCTTACGGATTTTGGGTTTCCCAGAATATCGGCCTGTTCCTGATAGCTTCTTGTAGCACCATAAGGAATTTCCTGAAGAATATTCCACACTTCTTTCTGGAAAGCTGTTCCTACAGGAGAAAGAGGAACTGTAAATACGGCTCTTTTCCCCTCGAAATACTCTTTCAATTCTTTTTCCAGCGTAACAAAATGAGGATTTTCTCCTTGTATAATATTTGCTTTAAAATAGTTTGCAATACTCTTCAGTTCTGTGGGAAGCGCTTTTCTGTCGGAAAATTCAAGAAGGCAGATCCCATGTTCATCAGCACAGGCTATCATCGTTCCCAGCATGGTTTCTATTCTCTTCAGATCAATGATTTTTTCCATGGAATTATTCTTAGGTGATACTCCAAAAATATTCTTAAAACTCTCATTAAAACCGCTCAGACTTTCATATCCTGTATCAAATGCTACCTCTGTCACTGATTCTCCCTGTTGAAGCTTTTTAAAGGCAGTATTGAGTTTTGACATTCTCTGGAAAGCATGAAACGTAATTCCATGGTGTTTCAGAAACCATCTGCGGACTGTTGCGGGTTCCAATCCTCTTTTTACAAGATCATAATCTTTAAGCTTTACTGTAGGGTCATCAGCAATTTCTTTCAGTAACTCTTTGATATACGGAGGTGTCGCATTGAGATTTTCCAAAGGCCTGCATACTTTACAAGGACGATACCCTTTGAG
Source organism: Chryseobacterium sp. KCF3-3 (assembly GCF_045865955.1). NCBI lineage: Bacteria > Pseudomonadati > Bacteroidota > Flavobacteriia > Flavobacteriales > Weeksellaceae > Chryseobacterium > Chryseobacterium sp. KCF3-3. The sequence continues at coordinate 3,747,991 of NZ_AP035792.1, read as the reverse complement.
CATCGCATCTTTGGTATTGGAAAAAAACTCTACATTTTCAAATTTCGGTTTCCTTGCGGTACAGGTCGGTCTGCAGAATATTCCTGTGGTTTTTACACCCATCCAGAATATCCCTTCGAATGAAACATCTTTGGTATAAGATGCCTCATACATGATTTTTTCTGTAAGTTCCATCATTCAATAAAAAGTGGTGAAAAACTTCTTGTATCTGTAATTTTCTGACTTGCTTTTTCAAGCTCTCTGTAGATGTGTCTGTACATAAAAGCACCTGAAGTAACTCTTTTTACACCTAATGTTTTAAGCATGTCAAAATCCAGTAAATCAGGCAGCGCCATAACATTCACAGGAAGAAAGGTTGCTTCTGTAATCGTCCTGATGTCATTTTCAGCTGTCATCCCCGGAACGAAAACACCATCAGCATCAAGTTCTTCAAATAGTTTAATTCTCTCTAAAGTTTCTTCCAATGCATTTTCAATATTCAGTAAAAAAGGGTCTGTGCGTACATTGATAAATACCTTACCTCTGTTCTCTCCTAATTTGATAAAAATATCTTTTAATCTTTCATAGAAAACATCTCTGTTTAGCCGTTTTCGTGTTCCGTCAATAACATTTGTATCTTCAATATTAATTCCTGATACTCCAATTTCTATAAGTTTCATAATATTGGACACAACGGTATCATTTTCATGACCATATCCGGATTCCAGATCTACCGACAGAGGAATTGAAACGGAGGCCTTGATTCTCTTAATGATATAAAAATATTCTTCAAAGGTCATCTGCTCTCCATCTTCATATCCTAAACTCAGTGCGACTGCCGAACTTGAGGTTGCTAATGCTTTATAGCCCAGCTTTTCGTATGCTTTTGCGCTTTCTACATTCCATACATTACCCAAAAGTAATGGTTCTTCACCATGATGTAACTGTTTAAAACTGATCATAATTTTTTTATTCAAAAATAGAAAGATTACTACCTGCTCTACAACCGAAAAATGAACATCTATTTTTTATAATTCTCTGAATGTAAATTTTGGTTTTAAAATAAGATTGCCTTTTCAAGCTCCAGCAGTTTTTGTTTTCTCCAGATACCTCCGGCATATCCAACCAATTCACCGTTTGAGCCGATCACCCGATGACAGGGAATTAAAATAGCAATTTTATTGATGCCGTTGGCTGTTCCTACGGCACGTATCGCCTTTGGATTTCCTAATATTTCAGACTGCTGCTTGTACGTTCTTATTTCTCCCATCGGAATTTCACGGAGAAGCTGCCAGACTTTTTCCTGAAACTCTGTTCCTGTGGTAAACAATGGAACTTCAAAATGACTTCTTTTTCCTTCAAAATATTCTTTCAGTTCTTCTTCCAGCTGCTTGAAATGAGGATGTTCTTTCTCTACAACTTCAGCTTTCAAAATCTTTGACAAAGCCTTCAGCTGTTTTTCAATATTTTTCCGGTCTGTAAATTCAAGCAGACAGATTCCCTGGTCTATGGCACAGGCAATCATTTCTCCCAATGGGGTTGATATGTTTTTTTGGTGTATAATTTCCATTAGTTTAAAATTAAGCTTTTTGGAAATCATATCTTCTTTTTAATGAAGTAAAATTCTTTTTATCTGCCCAATATGCCTTGCATTATGATAAATCACAAAACGAAAGGTATCTCCCAGCTTTAGTTTGATCAGTTTTGAAATGCTTATATTCGTTTTTGTCTTTTCCAGATCAACTTTTTGTGCATCTTCCAATAATTCAAGCATTTTTTTCTGATGTTTTATGAATGTATCCACTACATTTTTATCAAGATTACTGTGGATAGGATTCATTGTTTTAAGCGTTTTCATCTTATTCATTTTTTCTTTGGGAAGCATGCTTTTAGCAAAATAATTCCCGAGAATCCCTGGTTTAAAGATATCTTTTGTGGAGGTTTTGGAAGCTGTTATTCTATTGGTGATTTCAGAAATATAAAAATCTCCGTAGCGATTGAGATGTTCCAGACATTCCAATGTACTCCAGCTATCCTGTGAAGTTCTGAAGTTCAGCTCTTCTTCTGTTTTTAGGGTGAGGATCCGCGCATATTCTAAATGCTGGCTGGTTCTGTCCTTTAATTCATTTAATAAGGCTGAAGCTGAAATTTTCATGATGTTTTTTATGCAAATATCATCATCAGATTTTTCTTAAATCTTGATTGAGCTCAAGATTTTTTGAGCCTTGACAAAGTTTCCGGTGACATTCTCAGGTAATTGGCAATGTATTTATTGGGAACTTCCTGAAACAGCTTCGGACTCCGTTTTAAAACTCTTTCAAAGCGTTCTCCCGGAGCATTGATGAGTAAATCTTTTTCTCTTTCGAGCTGCTGCAATACCAGATCTTCCAGAATATCCATCCAAAATTTCAGATGTTCTTCACTGGATTGTATAAACTCATAAAAATCCTTTTTTGAAGCTATTCTTACTGTTGTTTTCCTAATCGCCTGAATATAAAGATCTGAAGGTTTTCCGGATAAGAAGGAATCCAGGCTGACAATGATATTCCCTGTGTACCCGAAACGAATGATTCTCTCTTCATCTTCATCCATCATAAAAATGCGGACACTTCCGTTTTCAATAAAATAAATAGAGGTATCTGTACTGCCCGGGATCTTCAGGAACTCATTTCGTTTGAATTCTTTCTTTTCCCAATGAATTCCACTCTGAAGCAACTTTTCAACCATTTCATTTTATTATTTGCTTTTCCAAAGATAATAGGTAATTTTAAAGTTTTAAAACACTAATCACTGATAATGCTCAAAAGAACAGTACTTTTTATACTGCTTTCGGCCGGATTTTATGGTATGAAAGCGCAGCAGACTATTCCCTTCCGGATTACAAAACACAATAATATCATTGTGAAAACCCTCGTCAACAAGAAAGATTCACTGGATCTGATGTTCCAGATCGCGATGAAGGATTGTTCAATTTCCCCCGAACGAAAGCGGAAAGCGGATCATATTATTTTTAACAAAGACGAAATCAGTGATCATAATATTATAGAAATCGGGAAAATCACTCAGAAAAATGTGCGCTTTTTTGATAATCAATTAACCGGGCATGAAGCAGACGGAAAGATAGGAACCGGAATTTTTGAAGGGAAAGTATTTAAAATTGATTACGACGACAATCAATTTGTAATGTACAATACAATGCCTGATCTGAAAGGCTATCAGCCTGTCAATATCATCTTAGACCATGATGGGTTTTATCTTGCGGCAGATAATATTATTGATGGCGATCAACAGCAGGAAGCTTATTTTGTACTGCAATCCGGATTTTCGGGAGCAGTTCTTTACAGCAACGAATTCGCTGAAGAAAAGCATCTGGATAAAAAGCTGAAGGTAACAGGAGAGAAAACACTGAAAAATTCTGAAGGGAAAACTTTAACTACCAAGCAAGCCGTTCTACCCTATTTCAAGTTGGGAAACAGCGTGTTTAAAGATGTTTCTGTAGGATTTTTCTCCGGCGAACTGAAAACACAAAATGTAAGTTATATCGGTGCTGATATGCTCCGAAGGTTTATCTGGATCTTTGACGCAGAAAGGAAAATGGCTTACATTAAACCCAGCAAATATTTTTCAGAACCTTATTACAAAATGAATTAAAATATTAATAACTCTTTACTATTAAGAAAGATGATAAAGATTAAAACTGTAGCAGCACTTATATGTTTTCAACTGGTTATTGTGAGCTGTCAAAAAGAAGAGAAGAAAACGGTTACCACAGAAACAAAAATTACGAATGATACTATAAAAACAGTAAAAACTGAAGAGAAAATAGATTACACCAACTTTAATATATTCAGTCTGTCTGTTATTTCATCCGCAGAAAAAGATTCTGATATGGATATTTTCATTTCTGTTTCAGATATCTACAAAGGAGAGCAACCGATACCTGCAGAAATTGTTAAAAATCATAAACAGATGTCTTTCGAAGAACGTCAGCATTTTGAACTGGATGCTTCCAGCAGAAAAAAACTTCTTAACGGAATTCAGCTCACGGAAAATGATTCTTTATATATTTATGAGTATGGTTCTAACCAACTTCAAAAAATGCCAGTCGGCCAATTAAAGGCAGTCGCTTATCTAAGTCCTTATACAGACAGTGAAGATTTAGATCCGGATTCTTATATGATGGGGTTTCAGGTAGCCACTCACCAAAAAACCACAGACTACGACCGATACAATAATGCCATCGCCTATTTTGGGAATAAAAATCCGTTTGTAGACAATAAAATGAAAGCAGTAAAATGGCAAAAAACCGGTGCTGATATTTCAAAAAAATACTTTTCTCACTCAAAACTGGCTCTGGGAAAAACTTATCAGTCACAATATGAAAATCTAACCTATTATCTGCAGGATTATCTTGAAGAAGGAAATATCACAGAGCGCAAACTTGTAGTAATCAATGATCGTAAAGAAAAAATTGCGGAAAAGACATTCAGTCTTACAGGAAGTGATGGAGGAGAATTTATGCCTCTTTATGGAATAGATGCTGATGAAGCCAATATCTCCCAATGGACAGGCCATCTTTTCAAAGGGAAACCTCCTGTTATTTTTGGGTTCATGGCGCAGTCTTTTGGCTGTCCTTCCATCAGTTTTTCAGATCAAAAGGAGAAGGATTTCCCGATTAATTGTGATAACAGGCATTAACCTGAAAAGAATCTGCATGGATTCCTATGGAATGACAAACTGTGCGGATAATCTTTGAGAATAAATCTGCTCAATCAGCAAAATCTGCGAGAGAAACATTCAATAGGAACGGGCTTTAGCCCGTTTTTTATTATATCAGCAATTCCATTGGCTTTAGCCAAAACCTAATTTTAAAATTAGTATATATAAAAAAGAAACTGTCTCAAAAGCCTAATTGTTTGACTTTTGAGACAGTTTCTTTTTCAGCGTATTATTTCTTAGAATAATATTTGTCTTTCAGATTCATAAAATAAGTTTCGGAATCTTTGAAGCCGTTACTCTTCATGAATTTGATAACTACATTCAGATAAGTTTCTGAAGGAATAAAATTTGTTCCCATTTTTTCAGAAAACTGTTTATAATCTTCTTCAAGCAGTTTGGGATTTTTAGCCAATTGTTTTATATCCGTTCTGAATCCTTTGAATATAAATTTCAAAGCCTCATAATTTCCGGGATAAGAAACCGTTCCGTGGGTTTCTCCTTCAAAAAAGCGATGTTTATAGTTCAAAGAACCGTTCTTTTCTATAATTCCTTTAAACTCTTCAATAGCCTGTGTCATATCAGAATTCCAGTTTTTCTGCTGTTCTTCATTATCTGCCTGGGAAACATACAATGATTTTTTTTCAGGAAAGTTCTTATTTTTTTCCAGATAATCTTTCGTTCTGGAAATAGTCACTTTATGATCCCACCATAAACTAGGATCATTCGCAACATAAGCATTAAAATAATCAGGATGTAAAAGGAAGGTATTGATGGCAAATAATCCTCCGAAAGAGTGCCCTACCAACACAGAATAATCCTGAGTCCTGTAGTTTTTGCTGATAAATGGTTTCAGCTCTTCCTGAATGAATTTCACGAAGTTTTCACCACCTCCGCTATCTGCAAAAAGTGTAAGAGAAGGATTTACGGGACTTTTCTTTTCAGACTTTGTCGGGGTAAGATCTCTTGTTCTTTCTGTGTTTTTAATTCCGACAACAATACATTCCGGAATATCGGCATAGGGTGTTCTGGCAATGAAATCCGTTAATCCTGTATAATATTCAAAATTGATTTCTCCGTCCAAAAGATAGATGACAGGATATTTTGCAGGATTGATGGTATTGTCGTTATAAGTTTTGGGCAGATGAACCCAGATTTCTCTGTTTTCATTGAGAACTTTTGAAAATACGTTTTGCTTCTCTCCTATCGTTAGTTTTTCCTGGGATTTCCCCAATGTAAACAGTAAAAATACAGGAATGTATATAATTTTAAACCAATTGTTCATGGTGTGAATCTTTTCTGTGTTGATGAATGTTTTTAATTTCTTTATTCTTTTTGGGTGATTTGTTTCTTCTTCCCCACCAGATCAGAAATCCGGTAATCGGGAGACTGGTACAGATAATTCCGATAATGAATGTGAATATTTTACCGAACATTCCGCCCCAGTAGCCTACGTGAAGATCAAAATTCATATGTTCTATCACTTCATGCATCTGAACTTCTTTAGGATAATCTATCTCTTTTCCGGTGTATTTATTGGTTTCCATACTTTTTCCGTTGATAAGGCTTTTCAATCCGATAAACTGAGCGACTCCAACATGGTATACCGTTGCGGAATCATTTCTGGGAATACTCATTCTGAACTGTTTTGCATCAGGAAACTCATTAAACTTTCTGTCTACAAAATCAGTATAAGTCAAAGCTTTCTTTTCCGGATCAAACTTAGGTTCATATTTTTCCGCAATAGTATGGGCATCTACAGCTCCTCCGAAAGCCTGTTGGGTAAGATTGGTTAAAACCTCATAGGCCATAATCAATCCTGTAATAGTAATAAATACGGCCGGAAGTAATGAATAAAACCCAAAAACATTATGAAAGTCGTAGTTTTTCCTGCGCCATTTTGTTCCGGATTTGATTTTAAAAGCTGTTGTTCTTGTTGTTTTGTTCCATTTTTTTGGCCACCAGAGAATCAGTCCACCGATAAGCTGAACAAAAAATATGATGGAAGCAACACCGACTACTGTTTTCCCGAACTTTCCTGCCAGTAGCTGTGCATGAATATGGGCTACAACATAGAAAAACTCATAGCTTTTTGTAGAACCGATTACTTTCCCGGTGTAAGGGTTGAGATAATGATAAGCAAATACACCTCGCGGGCCACGCCCTTTTTTCTTTGGTTTCTCTGCTTTATCTGCATTTTTATCTTTAGGCGGTTTGGTGGCTGAAGCTACTCTGAAACTTCTGTCAGCACCTTTATAAGTATCAAAATAGAACGCTTTTCTGTCCGGAACCTGTTGATGAAACTGAGCAAGTAACGCTTCAGGGGTCATCTTTTTTGTATGAGCCGGAGCATTGACGTATTTAGCACTTCCCCCGCACAGATCAATGATTTCGTCACAAAAGACAAATACAGTTCCCGAAAGAGTAACAGTAAGCACAATGATTCCGGAAACCAGCCCGAGCCAGAGATGTAACCAACCGGTGATCCTTTTGGTAAGGGATTTCCCCTGCTTTTTTTTAGGATTCGTTTTTTTATTTTCCATATCTGTTTTCATCCAATTAAAATGTAAGTGTAGAAAATGCAAAGGCGCAATTGTATTTATAATGGCGTGTTTGTAAAGTGAAAAGAGTTATTTCTGCTGCCGTTTACTTTAGCATATTTGAAGGCTTCAGAAATAGTGAGTATTATAAATCAAAGTGTTGCACCTTTGCGGTTTTCATCCTTATATTTTTTTGAGATTATTTTTGTTTTTAGGTATTAAAATTTGAATGCAAAATTGGCAAGGATTTCTCTTGGCTTCTGTGGTTGTCCGTAGAAGTTCCAATAGTTTTCATTCAGAGCATTATTCATTTTCAGACCGATTCTGTATTTTTTCTTGTCATAGAAAATGGTAGCACCTACAGTAGTATAAGACGGAGCAAGGAAATGATTGGTAATATTGATATAAGTTTGATCTACGAAATTAAATCCAGCTCCGAAACCAAGTCCTTCATAAGCTCCATCCATGATTTTGTAACTTGTCCATAGATTAGCTACATGTTTTGGAGTCCAGGCGATTCTTTTTCCACTATCTTTGCTTCGGTCATCATATTTATTATCGTTATATCCATATCCGGCAATGATATTCCATCCTTTAAAAGGGTTGGCAATGATACCTATTTCCAGTCCCTGACTTTTGATATTACCATCCTGAATACTTCCTATTCCGCCCGGATCTGCAACCAGCCTGTTTTTAACATTAATATTATAATAGCTCACGGTTGTCAGTAATTTTTTATGAAAAAGATCTACTTTGAAACCTGTTTCAATCTGATTTCCCTGCTCAGGATCCCATTTTGTCAGGACACCCACTTCATTCAAAGATGGCGCATAGTTTTTAAAACCATTCACATAATTGGCAAAGAATGAAATCTGTTCTTTTACTATTTCATACACCAATCCAAACTTTGGTGAAAATTGGGTCTGACTGTACCCTGTAACTTTATTTTCAGGATATCCGTTTTTCGTAGAAATTTCAACACCGTTTACCACCGTGTCGTCATTTTTATAGCTGTCTACTCTTAAACTGGCCATCACCAGTAAATTATCTGTAATATTTAAAACATTGGAGATATAACCACTGATCGTTCTGAATGTTGTGATATCAGATTCTGTGGATTTTCTCTCCTTATTCATGAATTTATTCCTTGAGATAGGATCCCATGCTGAAGAACTGTCCAAAGTTACTTTGTCATAAGGCATGAAAACATTACTGTATCCATTGGCTTCATAGTAAGGGAACTGATATTTTGTTCTTTGCTGGAAGTAATCTATTCCCACTACCAATCGGTTTCTTAAGCCGCCTATTTTAAAATCTCCTGTAAAATTCTGTTGAATATTGTCTGTGGTTACTTTAAAGCTGTCGAAAGGACGGATCATTCTTTCTACCTGATTGTTATTCAGATATCTCAGCACTAAAAAGATCGACTCATTTTCATTAGCTTCCCCTCTTTGATAAGATGTTCTTGAAGTCCACTGATCATTGAATTTATGAGTTACCTCAGCCATTGTCACAAAATTGGTTCTTTTGGACCCGATATCATTACTGGTAAATGCTCTTTTGTAAGCGACTTCCAGATCTTTCATTGAGTGTAAGGTTAATTTCTCTGAGTTTCTTACATAAGCATTCAATGTTTTGTCCGGAGCATGGAACTCTGTATCAAGTGTCACCGTGGTTTTGTCGCTTACTTTATACAAAACACTTCCTGAGAAAAATAATCCTTTGTTGTAGCCTGCATCCTGGAAAGAATCCTGAGAATAGGCAGCGACATTGAATCTTGCCAATGCCGTTTTTTCTTTGTTCAAAGGGGTATTCACATCTGCAGTGATTCTGTTCATTCCCCAGCTTCCGGTGGTATAATTGATAATTCCTCCGAAGTTTTCCTGTGGTTTTTTCGTAACGATATTCACCACACCGCCATAGTTGGCTAATGTCCCTCCAAATAAAGTTCCGGATGGGCCTTTTATTAATTCTACTCTCTCGATATTAGCGATCTCGGACTGAACTCTTGGGTTTTGAATCAACCCGTTTCTGAAACTGGCATTGGAGCTAAAACCTCTCATGAAAATGTCATTCCCGCTGTCGTTGACACTGTTGCTTACCACCACTCCTGGAGCAGAAGCCATGGCTGTGTTAAAGTCCATTGCTCCCATTTCACTGATGATTTCTTTGGGTACAAAGTTGTAAACGGTAGGATTTTCAAGATTTTCAAGAGGAAGTCTTGCGATGGATTCAGATTTTTTGGTTCTGTAATTGTGAGTTCCCTGAAGGGATACGGACTGGATTTCAGCCACTTTGATGGTATCCGTTTCCTGGGCACTCAGCATTGTTACGGCTAATAGAGCTGCAGAAATAATAGTTTTTTTCATGTTTATAATTAAGTTAGTTCTGCAAAATTATCTTATTTTTATTAATTCTAAATAAAAACATGATACAAATCATAAAACTTCCTTAATGAAATAACCGATCAATAAAGGATTTTATGAAAATAAACAACAATTAGAATATGAATTTTTCTTATCTTCATCACTCTATACAAAGTTAATTATTGATTATAATTTTCAAGAAATGAACAGCAACATCCAAGAAACCACCCAGCAATTTCTACAGTTTATGTCGGAAAGAAATTTGACAGAATTAACTAATCTTTTTTCTGACACCGTAGACTGGTATATACCTGGAGATGAACAAAAAGCACCCTGGTTGGGAGTAAGAAATAATAAACAGGAAGTCGCCGAATTTTTTGAACTGCTATGGAAAAATACAGAACCTGTTTCTGCAAAAATTGATCATATTTTTACCGATGATGAAAATGCCGTGATTACAGGAGAATTTGTAACGAAAATGCTTGAAACAGGCAAAATTGTAGAGTCTTTATTCTGTATTCAGATGCGTATTCAAAATAATAAAATTACACGCTACAGATTGCTGGAAGATAGTTTGGCTGTTTCAAAGGCTTTGGAAAAGTAGGTAAAGACTATTTATCTTATTGGTAACAACATACATTGGAGTTGTTTAAACTTATCAAAAATATTGGATATTTCTTAAACCATTAAGAAGGATTTAAGCAGTAAAGCATCATTAAGTTAAGATAAATCATTCTGATTTTTAAGCTTAAAGCGAAGCTTATCTTAATACTCTCAATACCTTAATACAATCTTAATGTTTCAAAAAAGTTTAAACAAGTTCATTATTAATGAGATTCTTTGAACAATATTCGCAGAATTTCATTCTGTGTCAGAATGACATCGCTATTAAAATCTAAAATTATTTTTTATATAACAGCAGCAGCCATCATCGACATATAATAATTGGCGCAATGCAGTGCATTAATTAAAACGATTTCTTTTTCGGGGAAGGTTTCAAAGGCATCAGAGGTGGTAATCTGGTATTCGTAATTCATGGAAGTCCATTTCAGATGGGGTTTTATGATCATCAGCTCAACGCCGTCCTGATCTGTAAGGACAAATGATTCTTTAAAAATCCCTCTGTGTTTAAAAAGATAACCATTTTTAATTCCGTCAAAATAGGTCTGCACTACAATTTCTCCGTTCCAGTTCATCCTGAATTTCAGAAGCACTCTTTCATGATCTTTAAGCTCAATCGTAGTTCCCCAAAAACCTTTTGGCTCCACCTGATAGGTTTGTCCATCAGCAATTTCAATAACAGCATTAAATTTAAACCAGCTTGTATAAGTAAGTTTTCCAATTAATCTTTCTTCTCTTGTAACTTCAAAAGATAAAGAATTGCTTGATTTTGCGTAATATTCTGCCATGGTTATATTTTGATTTGGTGGAAATTCTATTAGTTTTTAAATAATAATAACAGCTTGAATTTTAACGCTCTAATTTATAAATAATTCGGTAAACATCATGTAATTTTAATTTGATATGGTAAAAACGCTCCTGAATTCATTTTAACCCTGTTTTTTGTATTGAAAATTTGCTTTTAAATGTAGGATAATATGATAAACAATTACTTAATTGTCTTCAAACCAATACTTCCACTTCTCATCATCAATTCCAAATTTTCCCTGCCACCATCTTGCGGGATAGCCAACATCATCATTCCTAATGGGTCTGTGCTCTCTTTCCGGATAGGTAACGTATTGATCTGCATACCCAAAATGGACATCATCATGTAAAATTCCGATCACTCCCAATATTTCTAACAATCCTAACCGTTCTTCATCGTTTGATTTTATTATTTTGGAAATCTTCTTTTTAAGTTGAGAAATTCTGTCGTTGGGTTCTGATGTTTCAATGATTCCTTTTAGTTCATTGAGAATCTTGTAGTCATTTTCATTGGGTTTAACAACCGGAAGTTTTGGAAATTGTTCCAGATCAAATAAAATCTGGATTAAATTATCAAAACAGCATCCGTCTTTGTATTTGAAATAATTGATGGTATTGAATTCGACAGGATCTTCAAATTCATAAGTATGAAGCCCACACACCGCACAGATGTTTTCATTAGGTTCCGGACTTGGGGTAAAGCTATGCTCTTCCAGATTTTTTGCAATGCAATAGCTGGATAAAAATGAGCGATACTCTAATTGTCTGGTGCTTAAGCTATAAATAAAAGCATCTACCACTTTCTGCTTTTCAATACCAGCCACAGCCCTTTTAATTCTTCTGCAAATTTCATCATGACTTATCTCTTCCTGATCATACATTACAGACTGCTTCTTTGCATACTCAAAATCATCTTCAGAGATATACTGCATATAGGTTTCCCAATAAAACCAATCCCTTACACTTTCGTTCTGGGAAGTTTTTATGGTGTTGAGTAAAATTTGTATTGCTTTCTTATCCATTCTTCATTGGTTGTTAATTTCAATAAGGACAAATGTATCGAATAAAAATAATGAAAGACTCCTGTTTTAAAGCAAAAAACCTCATAGATTTCTGAAATCTATGAGGTTTAAATTGTTTTCACATCAATTTTATTCAATCTTTGTAAGTGTCATTGTTTCGTCATGATCTATACTTTCAGGCCGTTTCCCATTCATGTTGATCAGCATAAGGAATTTTGAATCGTTAACCGGAACGATAATTCCTAGCAGTCTTCCTTTTTCCTGATTATCTTTTATTGCAATAAAATCAATCTCAATTGGTGTTTTATCCATATCAATTTTATATTTTAGTTCTCCCTTTTGTCCATTATTAGGACCTCCGTGGATGATAAAATTCTTGCCGTCAATTTCTTCCCCATTAATTGTAATGGATAGATATCCATCTTTTGTAAAGCCTGCTTTGCCTTTACTCTTCCAGTAATCAATAGATTCCCAGTTTCCCACAATATTAAACTGGGATTTTTGAGCTTTGGCCTGAAAACCAATAATAAGTATAAACGCTATTACGCTTTTTAGAAAAGCCCCTTGTATTTTCAAATAAAAATTCATAGTAAACTTTTAATTAATTTTATAAACATAATCCTTACTGATATATCTGTTTTTATTTATTAATTCTGAAGGATAAAAAATGGTTCCATTAATCTCAACACTCTTAATCCTATATCTCCAGCTTCCATTATGGCTTTTGTAAATTTTTGTTGTTGAATTTGGATAAAGCTCAAGAACAATGGAAGAATCTTTCACTTCTACTTTTTCAAGAGACTTTGGGTTTTTGACTTTATAAAAAGCCCTGGACGAAAGTATTCCATGTTCATAATTAAATGCAAAGCTGTCGGCTTCATTATCAATTGCTTTTGAGATGGGATAACTGTAATTGATCTTAATTATTTTTTTGGAGTCAGTCAGGTTTTGAATATAGAAATCAGTTATCCAGGAACATCCTGAAAGCACTGCTACGAAAATACAACATAGAAATCCTATCGTAATTGATTTTATATTCATTGTACTGGAGTTTAAATGGCTTTTGCAAAAGTAAACAGAATCCTTTATTTTTTCTGGATTAATTGATAAAAAAATCCCACAAGATAACTTGTGGGATTTTAATATTTATTCTAGTCCGAAATTACATCGTCTCCATTTTGAAGCTCATGCTTTCGATTACTTTTAGGATTGCTTCTACTGTATCCATTGAAGTTAAACAAGGAACACCGTTTTCCACACTCATTCTTCTGATCTGGAATCCGTCTCTTTCTGCCTGCTTACCTTTTGTAGTGGTATTTACAACATACTGAACTTTTCCTTTCTGAATCAGGTCGATAAGATTTACACTTTCTTCTCCGATTTTGTATCCGATTTTGCAAGGGATTCCTTTTTCTTCGAAGAACTTCGCAGTACCTTCTGTAGCCCAGATTCTGAATCCTACTTCATGGAATCTTGCTGCAAGAGCTGCTGCCTCATCTTTATGCTTATCTGCTACCGTAAACAGGATAGATCCGTGCATAGGAACTTTTCTTCCCGCTGCTACCAACCCTTTGTAAAGTGCTTTTTCAAGGGTTGTATCTTTCCCCATAACTTCTCCTGTAGACTTCATTTCCGGGCCTAAAGAGATATCCACTTTCGTTAGTTTAGAGAAAGAGAATACCGGTACTTTTACAAATACTCCTTCTTTGTTTGGAACCAATCCGTTTTCGTAACCTAAATCTTTCAGTTTTTGTCCTAAGATTGCCTTTGTTGCAAGGTTCGCCATCGGAACTTCTGTGATTTTAGATAAGAAAGGAACTGTTCTAGAAGAACGAGGGTTTACTTCGATTACATATACATTTCCTTCGAAAAGAACGTACTGGATGTTCATTAATCCGATAACATTAAGTCCTTTTGCCAGTCTCTTCGTATAATCTACTAAAGTATCAATCTCGCTCTGAGAGATATTTTGTGGCGGATACACTGCGATTGAGTCTCCGGAGTGAACTCCTGCTCTTTCGATGTGCTCCATAATTCCTGGGATCACTACTGTTTCACCGTCACAGATGGCATCCACTTCAATCTCCTTTCCTACCATGTATTTGTCTACCAATACTGGGTGCTCAGGGCTTGCTTCTACCGCATTTTCCATGTAGTGAGCCAGTTCTGCTTCTGCGTATACAATTTCCATCGCTCTACCTCCAAGAACGTAGCTTGGACGCACCAATACCGGATATCCGATTTCGTTGGCAATTTCGATAGCTTCTTCTTTCGAAGTTGAAGTTCTTCCTTTTGGCTGAGGAATTCCAAGCTCCTGAAGTGCTTTTTCAAATTTATCTCTGTTTTCAGCTCTGTCAAGGTCTTCCAGTGAAGTTCCTAAGATCTGTACTCCGTGAGAGGCTAATTTATCTGCAAGGTTAATCGCAGTCTGCCCTCCGAACTGTACTACTACTCCTTTTGGTTTTTCAAGCTCGATGATGTTCATTACATCTTCTTCTGTAAGTGGCTCGAAGTATAGTTTGTCTGAGATAGAGAAGTCTGTAGAAACTGTTTCCGGGTTATTATTGATGATAATCGCTTCGTAACCCATTTCTTTGATCGCCCATACTGAGTGAACGGTTGCATAATCAAACTCAACTCCCTGTCCGATTCTGATAGGTCCGGAACCTAGTACGATGATTTTTTCTTTGTCTGAAACAACGCTTTCGTTCTCTTCTTCGTAAGTTCCGTAGAAGTAAGGCGTTTCACTTTCAAACTCAGCAGCACAAGTGTCTACCATTTTGTAAACCGGCATGATTCCGTTTTCTTTTCTGAAGTTGAAAACCTCACGCTCTTTTACATCCCAAAGAACCGCGATGTTGATGTCTGCAAAACCTAATCTCTTAGCTTCAATTAGTGTTTCTTTATCAAATTTGTTGTCAGCGATTACTTTTTCGAAATCAACTAATTTTTTCAGTTTCCAGATGAAAAATTTATCGATTTTACTCCATTCTACAATTTGTTCCCAGTCGTATCCTCTTCTTAAAGCGTCTCCGATAATGAACAATCTCTCATCATCACACACTCTGATTCTTCTTTCGATTTCCTCATCAGTAAGTGCCTGAGCCTGCTTTGTTTTTAATCCTAAATGCTTGATTCCTGTTTCTAATGAACGGATTGCTTTCTGTAAAGATTCTTCCAGGTTTCTTCCGATCGCCATTACTTCACCAGTTGCTTTCATCTGAGTGGAAAGTCTTCTGTCTGCCGTTTCGAATTTATCGAATGGGAATCTTGGGAATTTTGTTACCACATAGTCAAGAGCCGGCTCGAAACATGCGTATGTTTTTCCTGTTACCGGGTTCATGATTTCATCCAGCGTCAATCCTACAGCAATTTTTGCAGCAATCTTTGCAATCGGATATCCTGTTGCCTTACTTGCTAACGCTGATGAACGGGAAACTCTAGGGTTTACCTCGATGATATAATATTCGAATGAATGCGGATCTAAAGCTAACTGTACGTTACATCCACCTTCAATTCCTAACGCTCTGATGATTTTTAAGGAAGCATTTCTCAGCAACTGATACTCTCTGTCTGAAAGCGTCTGAGAAGGTGCTACTACGATAGAGTCTCCTGTGTGAACTCCTACCGGATCAATATTTTCCATGTTACAAACCACAATGGCGTTGTCGTTTGCATCACGCATTACTTCGTATTCAATTTCTTTGAAACCTGCGATTGATTTTTCGATAAGACACTGTGTAACCGGGCTGTGTTTCAGTCCCAATTCAGCAATCTCTTTCAATTCAACTTCTGTAGAAGCGATACCACCTCCGGTACCACCCATTGTAAAGGCAGGACGAACAATTACAGGATACCCGATTTCATTTGCGAAAGCAAGTGCTCCTTCTACCGTATTGACAATATCAGATTCCGGTACCGGCTCGTTCAATTCTCTCATCAACTCACGGAAAAGGTCTCTGTCTTCTGCTCTGTTGATGGCAGAAAGCTTTGTTCCCAATACTTCCACTTTGCACTCTTCAAGAATTCCTGATTTTTCCAATTCTACCGCCATGTTAAGACCTGTCTGGCCACCTAATGTTGGTAATAATGCATCCGGACGTTCTTTTCTGATGATGTGGCTTACAAACTGTAATGAAATCGGCTCGATGTATACTTTATCAGCGATTTCCACATCTGTCATGATCGTTGCAGGGTTTGAGTTGATCAAAATTACTTTGTAGCCTTCTTCTTTCAAAGACAGACAAGCCTGCGTTCCTGCGTAATCAAATTCAGCTGCCTGACCGATGATGATAGGTCCTGAACCGATTACTAAAATTGTTTTTATATCTGTACGTTTTGCCATTTTTCTTTTTTTAGATACTAAAAGTTTGAACTTAAACTTCCAGCATTATGCTTTATTTAAATTGAATTAACACACTTTGTCATTCCCAAGGATCTCATTTTGTTGTTGAGATTCTTCATTCCGCTTTCGCTTCTTTCAGAATGACAATTGGAGTGTCTTACTTTTTAAAGTCCTCCATCATTTGAATGAACTCATCAAACAGGTAGTTTGCATCTTCAGGACCAGGGCTCGCTTCAGGGTGATACTGAACTGAGAAACAAGGGTGGATTTTATGTTTTAATCCTTCGTTTGTTCTGTCGTTCAAGGCGATGTGTGTTTCGATAAGGTCTGTTCCTTTTAAACTTTCCTGATCAACTGCATATCCATGGTTCTGAGAAGTAATGGCTACTGTATTTTTCTCCAGATCCAATACCGGGTGGTTTCCTCCTCTGTGTCCGAATTTCAGTTTGAAAGTTTTCGCTCCACAAGCAAGACCAATTAACTGGTGTCCTAAACAGATTCCGAAGATTGGAACTTTTCCTAATAATCCTCTGATCATATCCAACGCATGTGGTACATCTTCCGGGTCACCAGGACCGTTTGACAACATAATTCCATCCGGATTCATGAGTAGAATTTCTTCTGCTGTAGTATCCTGAGAAACCACAATAATGTCACAGTTTCTTTGAGACAATTCTCTGATAATTCCCAGTTTTGCACCGAAATCTACTAAGACTACTTTGAAACCTCTGTTGGGGTTAGCGTAAGGTGTTTTTGTAGAAACCTCCTCTACCTGATTGGTTGGGAAAGTTGTTGTTTTCAGTTCAGAAGCTACAGCAGCTTCGTCAGCATCAGCGTTTACAATTTTTCCTTTTACTACTCCATAGTTACGAAGAACTCTTGTAAGTCTTCTGGTGTCGATTCCTGAAATTCCTGAAAGGTTTTTCTTTTTAAATAATTCATCTAAAGTAATCTGAGTACGGAAGTTGGAAGGAAGATCGCAAAGTTCTTTTACGATAAGTCCTTTAATTGCCGGCTCGATACTTTCATAATCATCACGGTTAATACCATAATTTCCGATAAGCGGATAGGTCATACAAACTATCTGACCGCAGTATGATGGGTCAGAGATCAATTCCTGATACCCTGTCATTCCGGTATTGAAAACTACTTCCCCTGCAGTTTCCAATTCTGCTCCGAAACCTTCTCCATGAAACACTTCACCGGACTCCAGTATTAATTTTTTCTTCATTTTAAACTTTTATCTCTTATTATTTATATGTCATTAACAGGTCGCCCTTACAGGGCTCGGATTTTTTAAATCCTTTTATTTTCATGGGCTTCACCCATTGCTATTAGCAGGTCGCTCCTCTGGAGCTCTTTAACTTCTTACTTCTTACTTTTAACCTGGCTCTTTTTTATCTTGGCTCTTATTTAAAGGTATATCCTTTGCTTTCCAACGCTTCTTTTAAAATGGCCATTCTGGCGAAAACACCGTTTTCCATTTGTTTAAAGACTCTTGATCTTTCACATTCTACAAGATCTGAATCTATTTCCACTCCTCTGTTGATCGGAGCCGGATGCATGACAATTGCTTCTTTTTTCATGGCCTTCTCTCTTTCTTTCGTCAGACCATATCTTTTATGGTATTCTGAAGCAGTGAAACTCATTGCTGCATCATGTCTTTCGTGCTGGATTCTTAACAACATTAAAACATCTACTTCAGCGATTAGTTCGTCCACTGACATATATGTTCCGTTGATCAAGGCTCCTTCATCAAACCACTGTTCAGGTCCTGAGAAGTATACTTTTGCTCCCAGTCTTCTTAATGCCTCAGCATTTGAATTGGCAACACGACTGTGTTTTACATCTCCTACAATTCCCACTTTCAGTCCTTCAAACTTTCCGAATTCCTGATAGATGGTCATCAGATCCAGCATACACTGTGAAGGGTGATTTCCTGTACCGTCTCCTCCGTTGATCACCGGAATTTTAATATTTTTCAGTTCCTCGAAGTATCTGTCTTTCTTATCACGGATCACCACAAGGTTTACTCCTATACTTTCAATCGTCTTTACAGTGTCATAAAGACTCTCACCTTTGTTTACCGAACTGTGTGATGCATCAAAAGGAACTACCTGAAGTCCCAGTTTTCTTTCCGCAAGATCGAAACTTGTTTTCGTTCTTGTACTGTCTTCGAAGAAAAGGTTTGAGCAAAAAACTTCTCCTTCAATTTTAGCAGTTTTACCATTCGCAAAAGCCAGTGCTTCTGTCAGTATACTGTTGATTCTCTCGGTGCTTAGTTCTGTAATCGTAAACATAATTCTAATTTTTGGGCATAAAAAAAGCGAAGACAACTATCTTCGCTTAATAACAATAAATATCGTAAAGGGCGCTTTCGCCCGGTAAATCTAATGATATAAATGCTTTTTTATTCATTAGGTGCAAAGATACAACAATTTTATGAACCTACAAAAATTATGTTTAAAATAAATTAAAAACTTCAGTCTTTCCTTATTCTCATTTAAAATTAATATTTTTGTTAGCACACAACTTTATTTATGGATTTAAAAGACAAAATGATTCTCAGTATTATTCAGGAAGACTCTACACTATCGGTTAAGGAAATTTCCGAAAAGATAGGTCTTACCTTTACTCCTACGTATGAGCGAATCAAACAATTGGAGAAACAGGGCATCATTGAAAAATACGTAGGTCTTTTAAACCGTGAAAAACTAGGTCTGAATATCATCGTTTATTGCAATGTCCGTCTTAAGGAACAATCCAAAAAAGTATTGGAAACCTTTGAGGACAACATTTCCAAATACGATGAAGTTCAGGAAATCACCAGCCTTTCCGGGGAATATGATTATATGCTGAAAATTATCGCAAAAGATATCAATTCCTATAATGAGTTTGCCGTGAGTGTGATTTCAAATCTTCCCAACATCGGACAATATCACAGTTCTATTGTACTTCACGAGGTGAAAAAATCTACCAAGTTTAAAATTGATCTGGAATAATCCCTTCTATTTTAAACTCATTATTTATTCCTATTTTACTTGCTGAAAATCTTTGATTTTCTTGCGTTCTTGAAAAGAATATATATATCATTATCATTTTGCGCCTTTGCGTTTTCCAACAGACTTTTTTCTGATCTTTTATTTTATTAGAAAAACGCAAAGACGCAAAAGAAATTTATAAACTTTACGCTTTAAGGCGCTAAGATTTTATCTCCGATAAAATTTTATGCAGCATACTTTCACTAGTTGGAAATATACCTTAAAACTGATTTGGAGTAAGTCCTTTTATTTTTAAACCATTAAGAGTTTTTAAGTGGTGAAGAATTATTAAGGAATTCGCAAGCGAATTTTAAATCGAATTTTAAAGCTTGACGGCTAAAAAAATCACAGATTTTCTTAACTTCCCTTCAAGTCTTTATTTCCTTAATGGTTCAATTTATCAATCATCAAATTCAAAGAGCGGAATTACAATCCAGCCATTAAGAATTGATCTGGAATAATTCTTCTATTTTAAACTCATTATTTATTCCTATTTTACTTGCTGAAAATCTTTGATTTTCTTGCGTTCTTGAAAAGAATATATATATCATTATCATTTTGCGCCTTTGCGTTTTCCAACAGACTTTTTTCTGATCTTTTATTTTATTAGAAAAACGCAAAGACGCAAAAGAAATTTATAAACTTTATGTTGTAAGGCGCTAAGATTTTATCTCCGATAAAATTTTATGCAGCATACTTTCAAAAGTTGAAAATATACCTTAAAACTAATTGGGAGTAAGTCCTTTTATTTTTAAACCATTAAGAGTTTTTAAGTGGTGAAGAATTATTAAGGAATTCGCAAGCGAATTTTAAAGCTTTACGGCTAAAAAAATCACAGATTTTCTTAACTTCCCTTCAAGTCTTTATTTCCCTTAATGGTTCAATTTATCAATCATCAAATTCAAAGAGCGGAATTACAATCAAGCCATTAAGAATTGATCTGGAATAATTCTTCTATTTTAAACTCATTATTAATTCCTATTTCAATTGCTGAAAATCTTTGATTTTCTTGCGTCTTGAAATAAGATGAATCATTATTATTTTGCGCCTTGGCGTTTTCCAACAGGTTTTTTCTGATATTTTATTAGAAAAAACGCAAAGACGCAAAAGAAATTTATAAACTTTATGTTGTAAGGCGCTAAGATTTTATCTCCGATAAAATTTTATGCAGCATACTTTCAAAAGTTGAAAATATACCTTAAAACTAATTGGGAGTAAGTCCTTTTATTTTTAAACCATTAAGAGTTTTTAAGTGGTGAAGAATTATTAAGGAATTCGCAAGCGAATTTTAAAGCTTTACGGCTAAAAAAATCACAGATTTTCTTAACTTCCCTTCAAGTCTTTATTTTCCTTAATGGTTCAATTTATCAATCATCAAATTCAAAGAGCGGAATTACAATCCAGCCATCAAGATCACTTAAGCAATTAAGATTTATTAAAGATTAAGGTTCACAACGAAAAGACAGCAGGCTAAAAATTATTTTTAGAACTTCTACTGATATTGCCTAAGTTTTGATGACCTTAATGGCTTAGATTCTAACCCAATAATTTATTTTTCAGTTTATTGAACTGATATTCTATTTTATCCAGGCAAAGATTTCCGATACTTCCCTGGTGGGTATGTTCAAGATTTCCAGGCTCAAATTCAAACTCGTTGTTTTCAATTTCCTGCCCCACTTTTACATAAGCATCACGGAATGAACTTCCGTTTTTCACTTCTTCATTGATCTTTTCTACACTGAAAAGATATTTATACTTTTCATCTTCCAGAATTCCGTCTTTTACCTGAATATTGGGTAAAGTATAGCTTAAGATTTCCAGACATTCCTTTAAAGAATCTATTGCCGGGAAAAGTATCTCTTTCGTCAACTGTACATCTCTGTGATAACCGGAAGGCAGATTACTTGTCAAAAGAATCAATTCGTTGGGAAGTGACTGGATTCTGTTGCATCGTGCACGAACCAACTCAAAGATATCCGGATTCTTTTTATGAGGCATAATGCTGCTCCCTGTGGTAAATTCCTTTGGAAAGCTAATAAAGTCAAAATTCTGACTTAAATACAGGCAAACATCATAAGCAAATTTTCCAAGCGTTCCTGCTAAAGTAGCCATTGCCATTGACAGCATTTTTTCCGACTTTCCACGGGTCATCTGAGCATATACCGAATTATAATTCATCGACTGAAAGCCTAGATTATAAGTGGTACTTTCACGATTGATTGGAAAAGATGAACCATAACCAGCCGCCGATCCTAATGGATTTTTATTAATGATATTCTTTACGGAAAACAGCATTTCCACATCATCCAAAAGCGCTTCGGCATAAGCTCCAAACCACAATCCAAATGATGAAGGCATCGCAATCTGCAAATGGGTATATCCCGGAAGCAGAACGTTTTTATGCTGATCTGCCAGTTGAATTAAAATCTGAAAAAATTCGTCTGTAAGCGCTGTAATTTCACGGATTTCATCCAATAAGTACAATTTTATATCCAATAAAACCTGATCATTTCGTGATCTTGCTGTATGGATTTTCTTTCCTGTATCGCCTAATTCTTCAATGAGAATGGCTTCTACCTGAGAATGGATATCCTCAGCATCTTTATCAATTTCAAAACTACCTTCTTCAATTTTATTTAAAATACTGTTCAAGACAGATAACATCTGTTCTGATTCTTCCTTTGTAATAATTCCGGTTTCTGCCAGCATTTTGCAATGGGCCATAGAACCTTTTACGTCATATTTCGCTAAACGTTCGTCAAAGTCAAGGTCTTTACCGACTGTAAAGCTATTGACTAATATATTGGTGGCAAGGTCATCCTTCTGCCATATTTTTTTCATATTCTTTGATTTAAAATACTGATGGGTTTTGACAAGCCCGGCAAGGCAATCCTTATTACTATTAACTATAAAAAAACATTTCCTTATGTAAAGCCTTCATTTCTAATTTTCTTTTTGCATAAATCTTATTAAAAACTAAACTTATAGTGCCTGCCGGGCGGAGTCAAAACATATATTGGGCTGAAAGCCTGAGGCTGGAAGCCGGAAGCTAATAACATACTGCAATAACTTCCCTCTTCCTACACTCATCTTCCATTTTTATAACACTTTTTCTAAAATTCTGATGTAAATTTCTATTCCTTCTTCTATTTCATGGATATAGATAAATTCATCTGCAGTATGAGAGCGCCTACTGTCTCCAGGTCCCATTTTTACCGATGTACATGGAATGATCGCCTGATCTGAAGAGGTTGGTGAACCGTAGGTGGTTCTTCCGATTTCAATTCCTGCTTTTACAAACGGATGATCCATTTCGATTTTGGAGGAATTCAGTCTGAAAGATCTGGCCGTTAACGTAGATTTCATCTGAGACTGAATGATATCAAACGCTTCCTGATTGGAATATTCGTCTGTTACCCTTACATCCAGTGTAAAATTGCACGACTCAGGAACAACATTATGCTGTACCCCTGCATGAATTCCGGATAAAGTAACCTTAACTTCTCCCAGATATTCTGAAACCTTTGGAAATTTAAAGTCTAAAATATTCTGCAGATCCTGCATACATTTTACAATCGAGTTATCATCATTAGGATGAGCGGCATGAGAAGGAGTACCTTTCATTTCTCCATCAATTACAAGAAGTCCTTTTTCTGCAATCGCCAGATTCATCTGCGTGGGTTCTCCTACAATAGCGAGTTCTACGTTGGGTAGCTGCGGAAACAAAGCTTCTATTCCATCAAACCCTGAAATCTCCTCCTCTGCCGTCAAAGCAATAACTAAATTATATTTTAAATCTTCTTTATCATAAAAATGCAAAAAAACCTGTGCCATAGAAACCAAAGAAGCTCCTGCGTCATTACTTCCCAATCCGAACAGTTTCCCCTCTTTTTCTACAGGAATGAACGGATCCAGCGTGTAAGCTTTGTTAGGCTTTACGGTATCATGATGGGTATTCAGTAAAATGGAAGGTTTAAAAACATCAAAATGCTTATTTACCGCCCAGATATTGTTTTTAAAACGTTTGGTAGGAATCTGGTGTTTTTTGAAAAAATTCTCAATTTCTACCGACGTATTGAACTCATCTTTACTGAATGAAGGAATCTCAATCAAATTTTTAAGCAATCCGACCGCATTATTCAATAGCTCTTCTTTATTATAAACAGATTTCAGTTCCTGCATGATGATTTTCTATATGGTTTTTCAATTCTGTTTCTTTGATCAGAAACACTTTGTCTACATTATTTTTTATGGCTCCCAGAGCATTTTCAAGTTTGGGTAAAATCCCTTTGTGAAGTTTCCCTTCTTCTTTTAATACAGTAAAATCTTCCTCAGTTACACTTTTGATCACCGATTCAGGATTGTTTACATCTTCTAAAACTCCTTCTTTATCAAAACAATACAACAATTCAACTTCATATTTCTCTGAAAGGGCTTGCGCCATCACAGAAGCAATGGTATCCGCATTGGTATTGAAAAGATTTCCTTTTCTATCGTGGGTAATCGCAGAGAACACAGGAACAAGGTCCAGCTTGATGAGTTTTGAAACCAGCTTTCTGTTCACACTTTTCTTATTGATATCTCCTACAAATCCAAAGTCGATTTCAGGATGTTCTCTTTTTTTAGCTTTGATCAGATTTCCGTCCGCTCCTGAGAATCCTATGGCATTGCATTTTTTCTGCTGCAGCTTTTCAACAATATTTTTATTGATTCCTCCCGCATATACCATCGTTACAATATCCAATGTCTCTTTATCCGTAATCCTCCTTCCGTTGATCATTTTCTGTTCGATGCCCAGTTTATCCGCCAGTGTTGTTGCCAGCTTTCCACCGCCATGAACAAGGATCTTTTTTTCCTGAATTTCAGAAAATTGTTCTAAGAATTGGTTTAATAATTCCTCATCATCAATTAAAGCTCCTCCAATTTTTATGATGTATAACTTTTCTTTCATTGTCAACTTTTTGAGATCCTTACCTCTTTCTATCCCTGTCAATTTTTAAAACCTTGACAAGGATTATTTTAGGCTTTTAATTCATCTAAAATTTCACTAAACACTGCCTGTGCAGAGAAAATTCGGTTTTTCGCCTGCTGATAGATGATAGAATGATCTCCATCCATAACCTCATCACTCAGCTCTACATTACGACGAACCGGAAGACAGTGCATTACTTTCGCAGCGTTGGTATTGGCTAATTTTTCATTCGTAAGCATCCAGTCGCCTTTTACTTCAGGCATTGCAGCATAGTCATCAAAAGAAGACCAGTTTTTCACATAGATAAAATCTGCATCTTTCAAGGCTTCATCCTGATCATGGATCACTTTCACATCTTTTGTGAAGTTTTTATCCAAATCATACCCTTCCGGATTGGCAATTACCAATTCCACATCCATTTCCTGCATCCATTCTGCGAAAGAATTTCCAACGGCATGAGCAATAGGTTTGATATGGGGCGCCCAGGTCAATACCACTTTTGGTTTATGGTCTTTTTTCCAGTTTTCTGTAATGGTAATACAGTCTGCTAAGCTTTGCAGTGGGTGGCGTGTAGCAGATTCCAATGAAATCACAGGAACTTTTGCGTGTTTTTCAAACTGGCTTAAGATGCTTTCATTCACATCATCTTCTTTACTCTTCATTCCTGCAAAACAACGTACTGCAATGATATCGCAATATTGATTTAAAACCTCGATTGCATCTTTGATATGCTCTACAGTATCACCATTCATTACCGCTCCATCTGCAAATTCAAGATTCCAGGCTTCCTGTGCGGCATTTAAGGTCAATACATTCAACCCTAGGTTTTGAGCTGCGATCTGACTGCTCAGACGGGTTCTCAAACTTGAGTTTAAAAATACAAGTCCGATTGTTTTCCCCTTTCCTTTTTGCGTTTCAGTAAGAGGATCTGCTTTTATCTGTAAAGCTTTTTTTATGATTTCCTGTAAGTTTTCTACATCACTTACAGAGGTAAATTTTTTCATTTTGAATTGATTTTAAAGATTGTGTTTACACATTTTTGAGAGTTTTAACGCAAGGGCGTTTCACTCAACAATTGACATTTGTTTTGTCATTCTGACGAAGGAAGAATCTTGCGTTGTTATATTGTAAGAGATTCTTCATTTCACTTCGTTACATTCAGAATGACAAACGCAGTACCTTTTTGCTATTTTGCCTTTTACATCTTAAATACTTCCCAACACTGCTTTCAAAGCATTGATGAAAAGATCTGTTTCCTCTTTTTTGATATTCAGCGCCGGAAGAATCCTCAACACTGTTTTATCATTCGAGTTTCCTGTGAAAATATGATGACCGAAAAGGAGTTCTTTCCTTACTTCCGAACAGTCTCTGTCCAGTTCTATTCCGATCATCAATCCTTTCCTTCGGATGGAATTAATATGTGGTAAATCTTTAATTTCATTTTCAATATACTCACCCATCTGTTGAGCATTTTCAAGAAGATTTTCATCTTTCATAACTTCCAGAACAGCAATTGAAGCAGCACAAGCCAGATGATTCCCTCCAAATGTAGTTCCCAGCAAACCGTTGCTTGCCTGGAATTTAGGATGAATCAAAACTCCGCCAACAGGAAATCCGTTCCCCATTCCTTTAGCTGTCGTAATAATATCTGCTTCTACACCAAATTCCTGATGCGCAAAGAAATATCCGCTTCTTCCGTATCCGGACTGAACTTCATCCAAAATAAGAACGGCATCATATTTTTCACACAATTCTTTGATTTTAGATAAAAATTCCGGAGTTGGAATCATAATTCCTCCTACTCCCTGAATTCCTTCGATGATTACGGATGAAATTTCATTCCCAAATTGTTCAAAGGTTTCTTCTAGCTGTTTTACATCATTCCATTCTGATTTGATAAATCTTTCGGAGAAGTTAACCGGAGCAACAATTTTTGGATTATCAGTCACAGAAACCGCTGCAGAAGTTCTTCCATGGAATGAACCTGAGAAATAAAGTACTTTACTTTTTCCGTTATGAAAAGAAGCCAATTTCAATGCATTTTCATTCGCTTCCGCTCCAGAGTTACATAAGAAAAGGTTATAATCTTCATATCCTGAAAGCTTTCCTAATTTCTCTGCCAGTTCAGTCTGTAATTCATTCTGAACAGAGTTAGAATAGAAAGATATTTTTTCCAGCTGATCTTTCAGTTTGTTCTGATAATGCGGGTGATTATGACCAATAGAAATCACAGCATGACCTCCGTAAAAATCAAGATACTGCTCTCCTTTATCATCCCAAAGAAATGATCCCTGAGCTTTTACCGGATTTATGTTGAATAATGGATATACGTTGAATAAATTCATGTCTTTTTATAAGTGATAATTGATAAATAATGAATGATGCTGGATGTGGGATTCGGGTTTCGAGTTCCCATACATCAATCTACTTTCTATATTAGAATGCTATCGGTTTCAGGTTCAATCCTGCATTTTCCTCCCAGTTCATCGCCAGATTCATATTCTGAACAGCCTGTCCCGAAGCACCTTTTAACAAATTGTCAATCGCTGAGTGAATAACGACAACATTTCCACTCTTTTCGATTTGAATCACACAGCGATTGGTATTGACAACCTGCTTTAAATCAACTGCCCTGCTACTTACCGTAACAAAAGGCTCCTCCGCATAAAAATCCTGATACAATTGTTCTATTTCCTCCAACGTCAAATCCGTCTTCATGGTGGAACTTGTAAAAATCCCTCTTGCAAAATCTCCTCTCCATGGAACAAAATTCAGGGTTACTTCTTTATTATTGAATGAAATCAGCTGCTGCAAAATCTCATCAACATGCTGATGAGTTAATGTTTTGTACGCTGAAACATTATCATTTCTCCAGGTAAAATGAGTGGTAGCCTGCAGAGATTGTCCAGCTCCCGTAGAACCTGTAATCCCTGTAGTAAAAACTTCATTTAACACTCCTTTTTCTGCCAATGGCAACAATGCCAATTGAATGGCCGTAGCAAAACATCCCGGGTTCGCGATGCTTTTAGCACCCACCAGTTGGTTTTTATTGACTTCAGGCAATCCGTAGATAAAATCTCTGTTTCCGAAATTTCCTTCCAAACGGAAATCGTTTCCAAGATCAATCACCAATGTTTCATCTTTAACAGGATTCTGAGTTAACCAGTTTTGACTTTCTTTATGCGGAAGACACAGAAAAAGAATATCTACGTCTTCAGGTTTGTCCGTCAAAACCATTTCACAAACCGTCGTTAAATCCGGGTACAGATCCGAAATTCTTGTTCCCGAATTCGAACGACTATATAAAAAACTCAATGTCACATGGGGATGAAAAGCCAGTAAGCGTATCAGCTCACTTCCTGTATAACCGTTGGCACCAATTATTCCTACTGTTTTCTTCATTTTAATTCTGACAGCATTTTGTTCTGCCTTTCATTATATCGTCCCTTCGGAACTAGTTGATATTTTGGTTAATCTGATGGTATATATTTAAAGAATTGCTTACAATCTTAGTATATCCTTTTACATCTTCTCCCGTCCACGCTCTGTTAGCTTCTCCGTAGCTTCCGAATTTATCAGACATCAGATCATGAGCAGATTCAATTCCATTCAAAATAAATCTGTATGGGTGAAGCGTTACAAATACTTTTCCACTCACTGTTTTCTGAGAATCTACTAAGAAAGACTCAATATTTCTCATCACAGGATCTAAGAAAAGTGCCTCATGAAGCCAGTTTCCATACCAATCGGATAACTGAGACTTCATCATTTGCTGATATTTTGAAAGAGTGTGCTTTTCCAATAAATGATGCGCTTTGATAATCACCGATGCCGCTGCTGCTTCAAATCCTACTCGTCCTTTAATTCCAACAATGGTATCTCCTACGTGAATATCACGACCAATTCCATATGCTGAAGCCAATTCTTCTATTTTTTGAATGGCATATACTGAATGTTCAAAGCTTTCTCCATTGACTCCTACCACTTCTCCGTTTTTAAACTCGATCTCCAGTTCTGAAGGCTGAGTTTCTTTAATTTGAGACGGAAAAGCTTCCTCCGGAAGATAATTCCTTGATGTCAATGTTTCTTTTCCTCCTACTGAAGTTCCCCAAAGTCCTTTATTGACAGAATATTGCGCTTTCTGGAATTCCATTTCATAACCATGTTCTTTCAAAAACTCAATTTCCTCTTCACGGGACAAAGCCATATCACGGATGGGTGTAATGATTTCAATATTCGGGCACATCACCTGGAAAATCAGATCAAAACGAACCTGATCATTTCCAGCTCCCGTACTTCCGTGAGCAATAGCATCTGCCTGTACTTCAATAGCATATTTTGCAATTTCCTGCGCCTGAATAGTACGTTCAGCACTTACAGAAAGAGGATAGGTATTGTTTTTCAGTACATTCCCGAAAATCAGATATTTCACACATGAATTATAATAATCTTCCTGAGCGTCAACGCACCTGTATTCTTTTACCCCAAGGTTTAAAGCTTTTCTCTCCAATTCTTTTTCCTCTTCTTTTGAAAAACCTCCGGTATTTACAGTAACTGCATACACCTCATATCCTAGTGTTTCACTAAGATATTTAGCACAGTAGGAAGTATCTAAACCTCCGCTAAACGCTAAGATGACTTTCTTTTTCATCTGGACTCTTTTTATTTTTATTAATTGTCAAATGGAACTCATCAATCGAATTCTGAGCAGAATACTCAAAATCAGCCTGACTCATTTCAAAATATTTACTTTCAGGCAGATTATCTACTACCTCATCTTTTTTTTTATCATTTTCAGGAACAAATAACATGGCTGTACACAGACAGTTTTTGCGTTCCTTCATCATTAAAATCTCATAGTTCACGCAGTTTTTGCAACCATTCCAGAATTCCTCATCCTGAGTCAGTTCAGAATAAATGACCGGCTTATAGCCTAAATCACTATTGATTTTCATTACTGCCAAACCTGTTGTCAAACCAAATACTTTCGCATCCGGATATTTATCTCTAGATAATTGGAAAACTTTCTGCTTAATCTGAGTAGCTACTCCTCCGTTCCTGAATTTCGGTGACACAATCAGCCCCGAATTGGCCACAAACTTCCCATGTGACCAGGTCTCTATATAACAGAAACCTACCCACTCGCCGTTTTCAGTGGCTACCACAGCATTGCCTTCTGAAATCTTCTTACTCAAATATTCTATAGAACGTTTTGCGATACCCGTCCCTCTACGCTGTGCAGAATCGTACATTTCCTGCTGTATTTCACTCACATACATTAGATGTTCGCATGAGGAAATTTCTATTTCCATTTATTTATCTAATTTTTTTGGCAAATTTAAAATATATTTTCTTTTAAATCCAAATAAAAAAGATATTTTTTTTGTTTTAAAATTTTAAGCAGGTAAAATTATCTTTACAGAAAAATATACATTTGCTAATTTATTATATATTTGCTAAAATAATATAGTTATGGAAAACACCTGTCCTAAATGCAAGAGTATCAAAGTAGTAAAAAGCGGTATCATTAATGAGAAACAACGCTTCCACTGCAAAGACTGCAACTATTATTTTACCGTCAAAAAACTGGGAAAACAAATTGATGATTACTATGTCACCAAAGCTCTTCAGCTTTATTTAGAAGGCTTAAGTTACCGTGAAATCGAAAGAATCATCGGAGTTTCCCATGTTACAATAAGCTCATGGATTAAAAAATACAACATCACAAGACCTCCTCATTCAGAATTCCATCCTGTCTATAAAATCCTGAAACAGAGCGAACTCATTGAATACATTGCACAGGAGGAAAACATTAAAAATTCCGGAATTATCATCACCCAGTTTGCAGATAAATACATGCTGATTAAATGGGAAAGATTTAAAAAGTAGTGCATGGTTCGGGGTGCGAGTTACGGGGTACAGGATCCGAGTTATATAATGCGACTATGAAAACATTGCGGGTTACGAGGTTTAAAAATCAAGGGAAAAACATCCTCACAAAATATTGTATATCAAATTATTAAAAATTATAATTTTAAAATATCGAATCCCGAATTACAAAAACCCGAATCCCGAAACCCGAATCCTTCACCCCGAAACTCAAAGCTTCACCAATCATAACTATACTATTACCAATAATATATATTAAATTTTCATAAACAAATTATTAATTACAATTTGGCATTCACAAAAAACAACGCCAAAAATTGATAATTTATGAAGAAATTACTTACATTCATTGGATTAGCCTTAATCAGCAGTTCTGCCTACTCACAAGGCTCTCCTGATTATGGCAATGGCTTAAAAATTAACCTCAACCAAAACGGTGATAAATTCGTCAGATTTATTTTATGGGACCAGTTTTGGCTAAGAAACACTTCCATGAACCCCGGAACTATGGTAGGAGGCGAACCTACCGACAATTCATGGAGCCTGGGAAACAGACGATTACGTGCTTTAACGTATGCTCAAATTTCTAAAAGATACATGATTCTCCTTCATTTCGGAATCAACAATCAGACATTCATTAACGGTGGCGCTTCAGGAACTTCAGGCACAGGCGGTTATGGAAACGGAAAGAAAACCCAGTTATTTTTTCATGATGCCTGGAACGAATACGCAGTTATTTTACCTGGAGAAGCAGGAAAATTCAGTTTAACTTTAGGGGCGGGACTTCATTACTATATGGGACTTTCCCGTATGACTATGGCTTCTACGCTTAATTTCCTCACATTAGATTCTCCTGTTTTTTCATGGCCACTGATTGACAATTCCGACCAGTTTGCAAGACAACTGGGAATGTTTGCTAAAGGAAAATACGGAAAACTGGAGTATCGTTTCAGCTTAAACAAACCTTTCTCCACAGATCTTATTCCTGTGAATGTAACAGATCCTTCAAAAGCTGTAGCCGTAGATAACAACGGAAACCCAAGTTTCTCAAAGGCAGGATATGTTGAATATCAATTCCTTGATGAAGAATCCAATACACTGCCTTTCAAAGTAGGGTCTTATCTGGGGACGAAAAAAGTATTCAATGTAGGAGCCGGTTTTTATCATCAGGCTGATGGAACAAGAACTTCCGTCAATTCAAATATTGAAAAGCATGACATCACTCTTTTCGCAGTAGATGCTTTCGCAGACATTCCTTTGGGAGAAGCGAAAAACAAAATGGCCGTTTCAGCATATGCAGGATATTATAATTACAATTTTGGCCCCAACTATGTAAGAAATCTGGGAACGATGAATATTGGGGCATCAGATCCTAATTTCATCGGCAATAAAGCCATTGCAGGACCAGGAAATCTACAACCGACCATCGGAACAGGTAATATTATCTACGCACAGGCTGGTTTACTATTACCAAGTCAGGCAGAAAAGCCAAAAATCAGAATACAACCTTTTGCCGCTTATACGCACAAAAGTTTTGAGGCTTTCGATAAATCTTCATCACAGTTTGATGTGGGAGCCAACTGGTTCATAGACGGGCATCATGCGAAAATCACAACGCAATATTCAACAAGACCTGTTTATACAAGTCCTACAGAAAGCCCGTCTTCTAAAGGGGAATTTATTGTACAGTTTCAAATCTACCTTTAAAATCTGAACCATTAAGAAGAGTAAAGAATTTAAGATAAGTTAAGCTTCATCAAAGATGGATAAAGTATACCGCTGAATAAAATGCTTCAGCTATAATCTTAATTAGTCTTAACCCCTTAAAAACCCTTAATGGTTTAAAACAATTTCAAATTAAATCCTATTCCACTAACATCAAAAACTAATCGATATGAGTGAAAATCATCACGAAACCTACGAAAATATGACCGACAGGCAGAAAAACCGCACCATCTGGAGCGTGATCACCGCCTCATCCCTCGGAACATTAATAGAATGGTATGACTTCTACATTTTTGGAAGTTTGGCCGTTGTTTTAGCTACCAAATTTTTCCCTGCTGACAATCCTACAGCTGCCTTTTTATCTACTTTGGCAACTTTTGCTGCCGGATTTGTGGTAAGGCCTTTCGGAGCATTATTTTTCGGGAGACTGGGAGATATTATCGGAAGAAAATACACTTTCCTTGTTACGTTACTGATTATGGGATTTTCCACGTTCCTGATCGGATGTATTCCAAGTTATGAAACCATTGGCTTTATGGCTCCGGTTTTGGTTTTAATTTTAAGATTACTTCAGGGACTTGCTTTAGGAGGTGAATATGGAGGTGCAGCCACGTATGTTGCAGAATATGCCCAACCTCATCGCCGTGGATACTGGACTTCATGGATTCAGACGACTGCAACAGCCGGACTTTTCATTTCATTAATTGTCATTCTCATCACTAAGACAACGCTGTCTGCAGAAGAATTCGATACCTGGGGATGGAGAGTTCCATTCTGGATTTCTATTCTAATGGTTGCTGTATCTTACATCATCAGAAAGAATATGAAGGAATCTCCTCTTTTTGCGAAAGCCAAAAGCGAAGGTAAAACCTCTAAAAATCCTTTAAAAGAAAGTTTTGGAAATAAATATAACTTCAAGTTTGTCCTATTGGCTTTATTCGGAGCAGCGATGGGACAAGGGGTAATCTGGTATACAGGGCAGTTCTATGCGATGAGTTTCCTTCAAAAAGTAATGAATGTAGAATCTGCACAAGTGGATTCATTGATGGCAACGGCTTTATTTTTAGGAACACCTTTTTTTGTATTCTTCGGATGGCTATCTGATAAAATCGGAAGAAAAGCGGTGATGATGACCGGAATGTTAGTTGCTATTTTAGCCTACAGACCCATTTATGACAGCATGTTCAAGAGTGTCAACCTCGAAAATAAAACGGTTGCAGCCAACGGGATTACCGAAAAAAGAACGGCAAAAATCCACAATGATATTGCAACAGACAGTTTAGTTACTTTTCACAAAGAAACTCTTTATACCGATGGAACCTTAATCAAAAAAGACAGTATTGTTCACTGGTCGCCTGCAGGAGTTGTCATGAAAGACGGAAAAGCTGAGGAAGCCAAAGTTTCTCAAAGTTTAAAATTAAGTGATGACACCAAATGGTATCTTATCTTCCTTGTATTCATTCAAGTGATATTTGTGACTATGGTATATGGACCAATCGCTGCTTTCCTTGTCGAAATGTTCCCTGTGAGAATCCGTTACACTTCAATGTCATTGCCTTACCATATTGGGAACGGAGTCTTCGGTGGACTTCTTCCGGCGGTAGCAACTTATCTGGTAACCACAGGAAAAGAAGCAGGACATGCGACATGGTATCTGGAAGGGCTTTGGTATCCGATTGGAGTCGCTACAGTGTGTTTGATCATCGGATTATTTTATCTTAAAAATAAGAACAATAATCTTCACGATTAGGTACTGAATCACTCAAATTTTTATTAATTTTAAAACTACTAAAATGAACGGACTAAAAAAAATATTAGGCATTCTCTGGATTGCAATAGCAGTAATTGTAGGCTATTTCGGAATTACGGTATTGGGAATCCCAAAAATCGCATCCGGAAAACAGGAAGATCTGGTTTTTGGCATCATCATTCTTTTTGTGCTGATGCCGATTATCTCAGGCGGAATGGCCATTTTCGGTTATTATGCCTTAAAAGGAGAATATTCTGACGATAAAATTTAAAAACAATAGAGATAATTGATGAATGCAGTGATTCATCAATTATCTTTTATTAAAAATCATTTATGAAAAAAAGACACGAGCAAAAACTTATCATACTGAGTGTAGGGCTTATGATTGCTTTCAGTATTCCTATTTCATTGCTTTTCAACAGTGACAGGGAAGTCTTGGGCTATCCTATGATCCTGATCTATCTGTTCGTGATCTGGATGATCTCCATTGTGATTTCTTTTGTAATTGTAAAAAGGCATGATGAGTAGTTTCGCTTTATTTTTTGTTGTTCTGTTTTACCTGGCTCTTCTTTTCTTAGTTGCTCATCTGGCAGAGAAGAAAAGGAGTAAAGTATGGATCAACAATCCATATATCTACGCTTTGTCTCTTGCAGTATATTGTACTGCATGGACCTATTATGGAAGTATTGGCGTGGCAGCTACAAGCGGATTAAACTATCTTCCGATTTATATTGGCCCTATTATGATTATTCCGGCGTGGATCTACATCAATACCCGGATTGTAAGAATTTCAAGAGTCAATAAAATAAGCAGCCTTGCCGATTTCATTTCATTGAGATACGGTAACAGCAGAAGCCTGAGTGCAATTATCACAGTAGTCTGCCTTCTGGCCATAGTTCCTTATATCGGACTGCAGATCAAAGCTATTTCTGAAACCTTTCATTTGGTGACAGAAACACCTATGTCTAAAGATATTCTAACGGACAATGCAACTTTTGTAGTGGTTTTAATTGCACTATTTTCCTCTTATTACGGAACACGATACGTGGATGCTTCGGAAAAAAGGCTGGGAATTATCTCCGCCATTGCTCTGGAAAGTTTTTTGAAACTATTTTTTATCATTATTCTTGGACTTTTCGTTATTTATTATGCTTTTGATGGATTCTCTGATATTTATGAGAAGGCAAGTAAGTTCGAAGATTTTAAAGAAAAAAATACATTCAACGGAATTGAAGGAGCCATGAACTGGATGGTTCTCTGTATGATTTCCGCCACAGCGATCTGCATTCTTCCGAGACAGTTCCACACTGCAATTGTAGAAAACAGACAGGAAAAGCATATCAGAACAGCCATTTGGTTTTTCCCGCTTTATCTTTTAATTTTTACCATATTCATTTTCCCGATTGCATGGGGAGGAAGATTAATTTTCGATGGACAGAAAGTAAATCCTGAGTTCTATTCTATTCTCATTCCACAGCATTTTGATAATACTTTAATCACAGTGCTTGTTTTTCTTGGTGGATTAAGCTCATGTATTTCCATGATTATTATTTCTGCCATTACTTTATCCATCATGCTTTCCAACAACCTTATCATTCCATACGGATTGCTGGGAAAATTAAAATCTGAAAGCGAAGAAAAAAATACGAGAAGCATCACCAACATCAGAAAGTTCAGCATTTTTGCCCTGATTATTATGGCTTTTGCCTTCTATAAATATTTCATTCTAAAAACATCACTGGATTCCGTAGGATTAATTTCATTTGTTGTCATCGCACAATTGGCTCCTGCATTTTTCGGGGCCTTATTCTGGAGAAGAGGAAGTTATAAAGGTGCTGTTACAGGTCTTTTAGCCGGATTAGTGATCTGTTATTTTGGATTAATTATTCCTCAGTATTATTTTTCCTACAATCAGGAATTCAAAGGAATAATCAGGGAAATGTATGATGCTTTCGGCTTTTTTACCATTCCTTATTTAGGGAGAATTCCGCAGATCTTTTTCTGGTCAATGCTGGTCAATACAAGTCTGTTTACTATTGTTTCCGTGAGTTCAAAAGGAAATTACCGTGAGAGAAACTTTGCTGAATTGTATGTAGATATTGACAAATATATTCAGAATCATGAAAATGCTTTCATCTGGCGTGGAACAGCTTATATTTCAGACATTCAGAATATTCTGGAACGTTTTTTAGGCAAAAATAAAACAGAGCAGGCCTTAAGAATTTTTAATTTAAAATATAATATTGATTCAAAAACTGAAACTGCGGATTCAAGATTTATCAAATTTTCAGAAAACCTTTTAGCCGGAAGAATCGGTACAGCTTCCGCAAAAATACTGATCGAAGGAGTAACCAAAGAAGATAAAATATCTTTAAAAGAAGTTTTAAATATCCTTGAAGAATCAAAAGAAAATATCAGCTTAAATAAAAAACTTACTGAACAGTCTGAAGAATTACAAAAACTCTCAGATGACCTAAGAACAGCTAACGAAAGTCTGATCATCAAAGACCGTCAAAAAGACGACTTCCTGGACTCTGTTGCGCATGAGCTCCGAACTCCAATCACTGCCATACGCTCTGCCGGAGAAATTTTAGCCGATGATGATGATATTCCTTTTGACATCAAACAGGAGTTTTTAAACAATATCATTACAGAATCTGACAGATTAAGCGAAATCATCAATGATATTCTTTATCTGGACAAATTACAGCATGGCGAAATCTCTTTACACATTCAGGAAAATAACATTATTGAAACGTATAAAAAAGCATTAAACCCTCTCCTTCATCTGATACAGCAGAAAAATATTCATTTGAGTGAAGTTAATCTCCTGAATCATTTTATATTTGAATATGATGAAGCGAGAATGATTCAGCTGTTTCAGAATATCTGGGGAAATGCCTTAAAATTCACAGAAGAACAGGGAACAATCCAGACTAAATTATTTGAAAAAGACCAAGAGTTGGTAATTACCATTTTCAATACCGGAAAACATATTCCGGAAGAGGATCTGGAAATGATTTTTGACAAGTTTTATCAGTCGAAAAACCAGAATATTTTAAAGCCTACAGGAAGCGGACTGGGACTGGCCATTTCCAAAAAAATAGTACAGGCACACGGAGGAAATATAAAAGCAGAAAACAGCGGATTGGGTGTAACTTTCACCATCAGCCTTCCTGAAAAAACTAAAAAAGAGATTATAAATGAAGTTGAACACCATTAAAACCTTCCTATGAGAAAGATAATTATTGCGGATGACGAACACAAAATATTAATGTCGTTAGAATACAGCTTTAAGAAAAACGGATACGATGTCTATATCGCCCGTGACGGAACAGAAGTCCTTGAATTCCTGAAAACAATGATTCCGGATGTTATTCTTCTCGATATTATGATGCCTAACCTTGATGGTTACAGCACACTCGATCTCATTAAGCAGGATGAAAAAATGAAAGACACCAAAGTGATTTTTCTGAGTGCTAAAAACAATCCAAGAGATATTGAAAAAGGATTGGAAATGGGAGCAGATGCTTACGTTACCAAACCCTACTCGATTAAGAAACTGATGCAGCAGATTGAGGAGATGTTTTGACACATCAAATAAACCATTAAGAGATTGCTTCGCCTTTGGCTCGCAATGACATGCAGATACGCAACACAACTATTGACCTTGATATTGATATGAATACAGATACCTTATTTAAACAAAGCATAGAAAACAAAGAAGACTTCTGGAAAAAACAAGCAGAAGAAATCAAATGGTTTGAGTTTCCGCAACAGATTCTTTCAAATGGTGAAAACGATTACCCACAATGGTTTTCGGACGGAAAACTTAATATGTGTTATTTGTGCATTGACAAACACATTGAAGACGGTTTCAGGGATCAGTTAGCAATTGTTTACGATTCTCCTGTAACCCATCAGAAGAAAACCTATACTTTCCATCAGGCAAAAGAAGAAATCTCAAAACTGGCAGGAGGATTGGTTTCTCTGGGATTAAAAAAGGGAGACACTGCTGTTATTTATATGCCTATGATTCCGCAGACGCTTTTTGCTATGCTGGCTTGTGCAAGAATCGGGGTTATTCATAATGTGGTTTTTGGAGGCTTTGCTCCACATGAGCTTGTTGTGAGAATTGATGACTGCAAACCTAAAGTTTTAATTACCGCTACAGCCGGTGTGGAAATTGCCAAAAGAATCCCTTATCTGCCGTTGGTAGAAAAAGCAATTGAACTGGCACAGGATAAAGTAGACAATATCATTGTATACAACAGAAAATTAGTAGATAATCAAGATGAAATGTTCGAGGGATTGATTGATTATGAAGAACTGGTAGAAAAATCTACTCCAGCAGACTGTATTTCTGTAGAATCTACTCATCCGCTTTATTTGCTTTACACCTCGGGAACTACCGGAAAGCCTAAAGGTATTGTTCGTGATACCGGAGGTTATGCTACGGCATTACAGTTCTCAATGAATTATGTTTATGGTGTAGAACCAGGAGAAACCTATTGGGCAGCTTCAGACTTTGGATGGGCCGTAGGGCACAGTTTTTCCGTGTACGGACCATTAATCAACAGAAATACAACGATAATTTTTGAAGGAAAACCCATCATGACTCCAGATGCAGGTACTTTCTGGAGAATTATTTCGGAATATAAAATTTCGGTGATGTTTACGGCTCCTACCGCCATCAGAGCGATTAAAAAAGAAGATCCCAACGGAGAACTGGTAAAAAAATATGACCTCTCGCATTTCAAAAAACAGTTTCTGGCTGGTGAAAGATGTGATGTAGCCACTTTGGACTGGTTTGCAAAACATATTGGTGTTCCCGCAATAGATCACTGGTGGCAGACAGAATCCGGCTGGCCTATGCTTGGATTGCTGACTCACGATGAAAGTTATCAGATCAAAAGAGCATCAGCTGGGAAACCTGTTCCAGGATATGACATTAAAATCTTTGATGAAAACGGATTGGAACTCGATCCTCACCATGAAGGTTATCTGGTAATCAAACTTCCTCTTCCACCCGGTGCCATGCTTGGAATATGGAAAGATTACGGCCGTTTTGAAAGCAGCTATCTGTCTCAGTACAAAGGATATTATTTTTCTGGAGATGGTGCCATTCAGGATGAGGATGGCTATATTTTCATTACAGGAAGAGTGGATGATGTGATCAATGTAGCGGGGCACAGGCTTTCCACTTCTGAAATGGAAGAAATTGTTTCATCCCATCCCGATGTTGCAGAATGTGCGGTGGTAGGTATTGATGATGATTTAAAAGGACAGGTTCCTTTTGCCACGGTTGTTTTGAAAAACGGTTCAGCTATCTCTGAAGAAGACATTGAAAAAGATATCATTCAGATGGTCCGCAACAAAATCGGAGCAGTGGCTTTTCTGAAAAATGTAATGGTTGTCAAACGCTTGCCTAAGACAAGATCGGGAAAGATATTAAGAAAACTGATCCGAACACTGCTTGACGGAAAAGATTTTCAGATTCCGTCCACCATTGATGATGAAAAAATCATTGATGAAATTCAGGAAAAAATCAAGGAATATAGAGGCTAAACGGGAAATTAGACTTAAATTTAAATACATGTTTAATTCAATAAAAAAATTAAACCATTAAGAGAAATAAAGATGTTAAGGAAAATTAAGTTCATCCAAGATGAATAAAACAAATAGCTTACTCTATGACTTCAACAATATTAAATCATGGAGTTGTTTAAACTTATCAAAAATATTGGATCTTTCTTAAACCATTAAGAAAGATTTAAGCAGTAAAGCATAGTTAAGTTAAGATAAATCATTCTGATTTTTAAGCTTAAAGCGAAGCTCACCTTAATGCAATCTTAATGGTTCAAAAATGTTAAACAAGTTCCATTTAAAATTTAATGGCTTAAAAATCAAAACATAAAAAATTATCAAAATAAAATCAATAAAAACGAAAGGGATATGAGAAATTACTTAATAGAAGATTTACCACAATATTTTGAAGACTATAAGAAGTCTATCAAAAATCCTAAAAAATTCTGGGATAAGGTAGCGGATCAAAACTTTGTGTGGTATCAAAGATGGAGCAAGGTTGTTAAGTACGACATGAATGAAGCTAAGATCACCTGGTTCAAAAATGCGAAACTCAATATTACTAAAAACTGTATCGACAGACATCTTACCATAAGAGGAGAAAAAACAGCAATCATCTGGGAACCTAACGATCCTAAAGAAGAAGCACAGCATATTTCTTACAATGAACTGTATACACGCGTTAATAAAACAGCCAATGTTTTACGCGATATGGGAATTGAAAAGGGAGACAGAGTCTGTATTTATCTTCCCATGATTCCTGAGCTGGCCGTTACGATGCTTGCCTGTGCAAAACTGGGCGCTGTACATTCTGTTATTTTTGCAGGATTTTCTGCTTCTGCAGTGGCTTCAAGAGTCAATGACTGTGAAGCCAAAATGGTCATCACATCAGACGGAAGCTACAGAGGAAATAAAGTTCTGGATCTGAAAACTATTGTAGACGATGCTCTGGAAAAAACGCCGACTGTTGAGAAAGTTCTTGTTGTAAAAAGAACCCACAACGAAATTAAAATGAAAGAAGAGAGAGATTACTGGATGGCTGATTTATATGAGAAAGCTTCTGCTGATTTCGTTACCGTCATTATGGATTCCGAAGATCCGCTTTTCATTTTATATACTTCCGGATCTACAGGAAAACCAAAAGGAATGCTGCATACCTGTGCAGGCTACATGGTGTACACCGCTTATACCTTCAAAAACGTATTCAATTATAAAGAAAATGATATTTATTGGTGTACCGCAGATATCGGATGGATTACAGGACACTCTTATATCCTTTATGGACCATTATTAAATGGAGCGACTACCGTAATCTTTGAAGGCGTACCTACTTACCCTGAACCTGATCGTTTCTGGGAAGTGATTGAAAAACATAAAATCACTCAGTTTTACACCGCTCCTACCGCCATTCGTTCTTTAGCAAAAGAAAGTACGGAATGGGTGGATAAGCATGATTTGAGCTCTCTGAAAGTAATCGGATCTGTAGGAGAACCTATCAACGATGAAGCATGGCACTGGTTCAATGATCATGTAGGAAAGAAAAAATGTCCGATTGTGGACACATGGTGGCAAACGGAAACAGGAGGAATTATGATTTCACCATTACCTTTTGTAACACCTACCAAACCTACTTATGCCACTCTCCCATTGCCTGGTGTACAACCTGTATTAATGGATGATAAGCGAAACGAAATTACAGGAAATCAGGTGACCGGAAATCTTTGTATCCGCTTTCCATGGCCGGGAATTGCCAGAACCATCTGGGGTGACCACCAAAGATATAAAGAGACTTATTTTACCGCATTCCCTGGAAAATATTTTACAGGTGATGGCGCTTTGAGGGATGAAGTTGGATACTACAGAATTACAGGCCGTGTAGATGATGTGATTATTGTTTCAGGGCACAACCTTGGAACAGCACCTATTGAAGACAGTATCAACCAGCACCCTGCCGTTGCTGAATCTGCTATTGTAGGTTATCCACATGACATCAAAGGGAATGCATTGTACGGTTATGTGACACTTAAAGAAACCGGGGAAGGACGTGATAAGGAAAATCTGAAGAAAGAGATCAACCAACTGATTTCAGATCAAATAGGACCTATTGCAAAACTGGACAAGATACAGTTCGTTTCCGGGCTTCCAAAAACACGTTCCGGAAAAATTATGCGTAGAATCCTGAGAAAAATTGCCGAAGGTGACTTCAGTAATTTCGGAGATATCAGTACGCTTTTAAATCCTGAAATTGTTGAGGAAATCAAAAACGAAAGAATATAAATTTTATCAATTTTTTAACCAATAGAAGCTCTGGAAATGATTTTCAGGGCTTTTTATTATAGAACAAGAAAATTATCATAGATGAAGACACATATTATCCCTAGCTACCGCACGATTGCACCGTGTGAAACCTATACTACCAATCCAATATCTATCAGGTGTGATGTTGATATATTAACTTAGAATAATAAACAGTTTTAACCACACGAAAGGATTCGTGCGGTAGCAGGGAAAATATAAGATCATTAAAAAAGAAAAGTTTTTAGGAATTCAAGCTGAGGTTTTGATCTATAGTTTTAACCACACGAAAGGATTCGTGCGGCAGCAGGGGATGTTGATATATTAACTTAGAATAATAAACAGTTTTAACCACACGAAAGGATTCGTGCGGTAGCAGGGTTAAAAATGTAAGATCATTAAAAAAGAAAAGTTTTTAGGAATTCAAGCTGAGGTTTTGATCTATAGTTTTAACCACACGAAAGGATTCGTGCGGCAGCAGGGGATATTATTTATTTTTTCTGGTAAATTAAAAAAATAATGCTTTAGAATTTTCCTTTGCTACTTTGGGCATTAAGTATGATGATAAGGCAACTTTGAAATCCTTCGCTGGCACGAGCATCTCGCTCGTTTAAAAAAAACTTGCAAGTTGTGAGTTTTTTTGTTTGTGACTTTCTATTTTAAACAGAAACCAAAAACGAAATAGACATCAAGATTTCAAAAAGCCCCATATTATCCAATTGTTAAAATTAAACACCCGTTCAACAACTATTCTTAAACATTATCATTATCTATTGAAAACTGAATATTAATTAACAAATTATATTGACTCAAATACAATGATAATAAGAAAATTATTACTAACTTTAATGAGAACTTTAAAACCAATTAACTATGTCACATATATTAGCTGGAGTATTTGGTCATCACAGCGACTACAAAAAACTGGAAAGTGATCTGGAAAATTCAGGATTCGGAACTTCAGATTACATTGTATACCTTAATGATGGTTCCGGTAATTCCCAATATTTGGCAAGCGTTACCGTAAATGATCTTAATCAGATAGATCTTGCACGAAATGCATTTGTTCAGAATGCAGCATTGAAATCCTATTTATTCGAAAATATGAAGATCAATGAAACCAATTACGATACCATCAAAAGGTATATTGATGCAAGAAACAGAGCTGAAATCCACACCAGTCCCGAAATTAAGATTAAAACGTCAAGTGACGGCATGAATTCTGAAGTAAAATTCTAATCGATATAAAATCTAATAGCC
Organism: Chryseobacterium sp. KCF3-3; assembly: GCF_045865955.1. Classification (NCBI taxonomy): domain Bacteria; kingdom Pseudomonadati; phylum Bacteroidota; class Flavobacteriia; order Flavobacteriales; family Weeksellaceae; genus Chryseobacterium; species Chryseobacterium sp. KCF3-3. The sequence continues at coordinate 3,705,077 of NZ_AP035792.1, read as the reverse complement.
GGAGATCCGCAGTATATGCTGCGGATCTTTTATGTTTGAAAAAACTAAAAAATTTCGTATTTTCGTCTTATTATAGGCATGTGCACAAATGAGCTACGATTTAGAACAAGAGAATAAAGAGATCCTTGCCAGATATAAGGACCTGATTTCTAACACATACAGAACATTGGATGAGGAAAACAATAAACTCATCCGAAAGGCATTCGATATTGCGCTGGATGCCCACAAGGATCAAAGGAGAAAATCCGGAGAACCTTACATCTACCACCCTATTGCTGTTGCTAAAATTGTAGCGACAGAGATTGGTCTGGGTGCTACTTCTATTGCCTGTGCGCTTTTGCACGACGTAATTGAAGATTCCGATTATACCTACGAGGATCTGAAGAAAATCTTTGGTGAGAAGATTGCGAATATCGTGAATGGACTGACCAAAATTTCCATCATGAACCATCAGAATATTTCCGTACAGTCTGAAAACTACAGAAAACTGTTATTGACATTATCTGAGGATTTCAGGGTGATTCTGATTAAAATTGCTGACCGTCTTCATAATATGAGGACTCTGGAAAGCATGGCTCCGGACAAGCAGAAAAAAATTGCTTCCGAAACGGTTTATATCTACGCTCCAATGGCTCACCGTCTTGGGTTGTACAACATCAAATCTGAGCTTGAAGATCTTTCTTTAAAGTATAACAGCCCCGAAGTATACAACGAAATCACGGAAAAATTGGAACTGGCCAAAGAAAGCCGTGAAAGATATATCGAGGAATTTAAGAAAGAAGTATCTGAAAGACTTCATGAAGAAGGCTTAAACTTTAAAATCAAAGGCCGTGCAAAAGCGATCTCTTCCATTTACAGAAAGATGCTGAAACAGGGCGTTTCCTTTGAAGAAGTTTTTGACAATTATGCCATCAGGATTATTTATAAATCGGATGCAAAAAATGAAAAATTTCTGGCATGGAAGATCTACTCTATCGTTACGGACGTATACCACAGTAACCCTTCAAGAATGCGTGACTGGATTACACAGCCCCGTTCTACAGGATATGAAAGTTTGCATTTAACCGTTTTAGGGCCGGACAGAAAATGGATTGAAGTACAGATCCGTTCGGAAAGAATGGATGAAATTGCTGAAAAAGGGGTCGCTGCTCACTATAAATACAAAGAAGGTTACAAACAGAGTTCTGATGACAGAAACTTTGAAAAATGGGTGACCGAGATCCGCGAAGTCCTGGAACAGCAGCAGAACCTTTCTACTTCGGAACTTTTGGATAATATTAAACTTAATTTATATTCCAAAGAGGTATTTGTCTTTACGCCAAAAGGAGAAATTAAAATCCTTCCGACTAATGCTACCGCTCTGGATTTCGCCTTCTCTGTCCACTCCGATCTGGGAATGAAATGCTTAGGTGCCAAAATCAATGGAAAGCTGGTTCCTATCTCTTACATTCTTCAAAATGGAGATCAGGTAGACATTCTTTCTTCACAGAATCAGAAGCCAAAATCTGACTGGCTGGAATTTGTAGTAACTTCGAAAGCCAAATCCAAGATTAAAAGTTATCTGAACTCTCAGAAAAACCAATTGGTAGAAGAAGGAAAAGAAATTCTGCAGAGAAAACTTCGTCATGCGAAAATCAATTTTAATGATGAAGAAATTAATAAACTTCAGAAGTTCTTTAATTTAAAATCATCTCAGGAGCTCTTCCTTAAATTCCAAAGTAATGAACTGGATGTAAGCAGCCTGAGAAAATATATAGAAAGTAAAAACGTATTCAATAACTTACTTTCAAGATTCAGAAAATCACCTAATAAAAGCCAGCATTTTGAGGATCCGAAAGAGGAAAACCTTGACATGATTGTCTTTGGGAAGGACGAAGAGAAGCTTAACTACACGTATGCAAAATGCTGTACCGTGATTCCGGGAGATAAAATCTTCGGATTCATCACGATTTCAGACGGAATCAAGGTGCATAGTGATAACTGCCCGAATGCCATCAATCTGAGAGCTCAGTATGATTACCGTGTTATTCCGGCCAAATGGGTGAATGCGGAAAGCTTCAAGAACAGAGTAAAAATTGAAATTGAAGGACTTGACAGAATGGGAATGATTAATGATATCACAACTGTTATCAGTGGAAGTATGGGGATGGATATGAAAAGTATGTCTATTGAATCCAACAATGGTGTTTTCACAGGAAATATCAACCTCGAAGTCAAAAATAAAGGTCAGTTAGAAGAAACCTTTAAAAAACTTAAAAATATTAATGGTGTTTCCAGAGTGAGACGAGTACAATCGTAAACATGAATTTATCTCTTTATTTTAAAAAATTTTTCAACAACAGTCAGTCCTCAGGAATTATTCTTATTTTCTGTGTACTTATTTCATTGCTTATTGCCAATTCATCTGCTGCAGAGAACTTTCAGCATTTTTTAGACCAGGAAGTAGGAACTCATCTTTTTGGATTAGAATATCCTGTCAGCATCTGGATCAATGACGGATTAATGGCAGTTTTCTTCCTTCTGGTAGGCCTTGAAATAAAACGTGAACTTGTAGAAGGTGAATTGTCATCCTTTAAAAATGCCTCCCTTCCTATTTTTGCAGCGGTAGGCGGAATGCTTGTTCCTGCGGTAATCTACAGCATTTTCAACACAGGAACGGAATACAGTAATGGTTGGGGAATTCCTATGGCAACCGATATTGCATTTTCCCTTGCTATCATTTCGATGTTAGGTAAAAAAATCCCTAATTCTATCAAAATATTTTTGGCAGCATTAGCTATTGTAGATGACCTGGGAGCGATCCTCGTAATTGCAATTTTCTATACAGAACAAATCCACTGGAGTTATCTTCTTTTATCTTTTGGAGTGACTGCCCTGCTTTTTATTTTAAACTTTTTAAAAGTAACCAAAACAATATTTTACATCATTCCGGGATTGTTCTTATGGTATTTCCTTCATCATTCCGGAATTCATGCGACGATAGCAGGTGTTTTGCTTGCATTTTCCATTCCTACCAATGCTTCGAACGTAGAAATTTCACCATTGGAAAAGCTGGAGCATCAGCTTCATATTCCGGTAAGTTTTCTGATTATGCCCATATTTGCTTTAACGAATACCAATATTACTTTTTCCAGTGAAATGGTGGCAGGAGTTACAAGTACATTAGGATTGGGAATTATCTGTGGATTGGTATTGGGTAAGCTGATTGGGATCAATTTATTTTCATTGATTGCCATTAAATTAAAACTCAGTTCCCTTCCTCAAAACAGTAACTGGCTACAGATGATTGGTGTAGGATTGTTAGCCGGAATCGGGTTTACCATGTCTATTTTTATTGCATTGCTTTCTTTTAAGGGAGAAATTCCGATTCAGGATGAAGCGAAGTTTGCGATCCTGATTGCGTCCTTTATCGCTGCAATTGCCGGATTTACCATACTCAGCGTAAGCTCAAAAGAAAACCCTGAACTGGAAGAGAATTAATCTTTCTTCCGGTTCTCCAATTTTCTTTTATGTTCCTCATCACTATCAAAATCAGGTTCAGTAATCTGGGCATGATATTCTGAGGCTTCTTTCTCGATCTCATCAGACAACAGCTTTTCTATTCTGAGTTTTCTAATCGCCATATTCAGCTCATTTCCGAATAAAAGGAGATATACATTAACATTCACCCAAACCATCAGTAGAATCATACTTCCAATAGAGCCATAAAGTACGTTATATCGGGCTATATCCTTTACATAAATGGCAAAAATATACGTTGTAACCACAAACAATACTGTGGTAAGAATAGCTCCTGGAACCGCTTGTCGGAATCTTGTAATCTTCACAGTTCCCAGCCAGTAAAATAAAGTCAGAAGTATAAAATAAAAAAGCGGAAAAGAAACAAACCCGATAATTTTGGAAAGGTTGTCTACAAGCCACGTTACATCATAAGCCGGAGTAAAAAGCTTCATTACAACCTCTGCATAATATACTCCGAACAGGGCTAGAAAAACGATGGTGATAAAACCTATTGTAATAAAGAAGGAAAGGATAAACTCTTTTACATCACTTAATTTTTCATCTGTATTTTCATTAAAACCGTTAATCAGGGAAAATGTACCATTGGTCGCGAAAATAAGAGCCAGAAGAATGGTTAGGTTACTGATTCCTTTCATGTTTGGAATGATATTGCTTACAATGTATCCTTTCACGTCTCCTTCCATGTTGGAAGGAAAAACATTATGCATCAGTACATCAAAAATATAAAACTGAAGCTCATCATATAGTGGCATATGAGGCAGTACAGAAAGCAAAAACAGAATAAACGGAAAGAGGCTTATGGTAAAGCTCCACGAAATTGCAGCTGCTTTTCTTCCTATTTTTCCTTTAAAAATTCCGGAGATATAGATCTGAAACATCTGCCAAAGTGATATTCCCAAAACAGGAATATGAATGCTGTCAAAAAACTCTTGAATCTTTAAAATAAATTTAGGAACCTTTACACTCATCGATCTGTTTGTCTTTATACAAAGGTAGGAGAATTAAATTAAATAGGGAAAAGATAGGTGGCAGATGTTAGGTAGCAGGTGGCAGGGTTTAGGGATTAGGGGGGAATTTGAGAGTTTGAGAGTGGGAGGGCTTTAGAGTTTAAGGTTTAGAATCTAAGGTTCAAGGTAACCCGCGACTAATATAACTTGCAACTCGAAACCCGAAACAAATAACCTTGAATCCCGAAACTACAACCAAAAAACCAGCAACAAATTAGCCGCTAAACCCTATCTTTGCACTCTGAAAATTCTTACAATGCGAATCAGTTTACTTTGTATCGGTAAAACAGATGATAAGGAAATTACCTCTTTAATCAATTATTATCTCAACCGCTTACCCAAACACTGGAATTTTGAAATCACAGAAATTCCGGATGTAAAAAATGCCAAAAACCTATCCCCTGACCTTCTTAAAAAGGAAGAAGCCAAGTTATTCTTAAACCATATTGACAAAAACGATCTGGTTGTGATTCTTGATGAAAAAGGGAAACAGTTTACCAGCCGTGAATTTTCTCAGAAAATTGATACCTGGATGAATTCTTCTGTAAAAAAAGTACATATTCTGATTGGAGGAGCCTATGGCTTTTCTGAAGAGATCTACACCAGAGCCAATGAAAAAATGTCTTTATCCAAAATGACGTTTACCCACCAGATGATCCGTCTGTTTATTGTAGAACAGCTTTACCGTGCAGATCAGATTTTACAGGGGAAACCTTATCATAACGATTAAAACAAAAGAGGCTCTCAAGAATGTCATTCTGACGAAGGAAGAATCTCACCAATACAATTTATGAGATTCTTCACTACATTTCGTTCAGAATGACATTTTTTAACAACCTCCTTTTTTATTTCAGACTGATCTGTCTCTTGGCTTCACCCACTACAAAAGCAACGGAATTGGCAATATTAAAGCTCCTGATGAGTTTCGACATAGGAATGGTTAAATGATTTTCAAAACGGTCCAGAACCTCTTTACTCAGTCCCACACTCTCCTTTCCGAAAACCAACCAGTCTCCATCCTGAAAATCAGTTTCAAGATATGATTTTTCGGCATGTGAACTCATTAAAAATACCCGTGACTTATCAGGGATACTTGTAATCCATTCTTCCACATCTGCATATTCAGTAACATCGAGATGCACCCAATAGTCCAATCCCGAACGTTTCAGATTTTTATCATTAATTACAAATCCAAACGGATGAATCAGGTGTAATCTGCTTTCGGTTCCTACACATAATCTTCCGATATTTCCAGTATTATTAGGTATTTCAGGTTCTACAAGAACAATATTCAACATCTTTCTATCTCTTTCGTTTTTTAGTATGGATTTATTTAAATGATTTGGGTAGAGTATTTTTTAATTTACTTCTTTACACATTTAGCATAAGAATCAGTCAGGACTGCTTTTTCATACCCTAAAGCGACCGCTTTATCCAGATTTTCACAAGCTTCCTTAATTTTGGAAGTGTCCATCAGAATCATGGCTTTGCTTACATAAGACTGGGCAAATTTTGGGTCTATGGAAATCGCTTTATTGGCATCTGTAAGAGCTTCTTTATATTTTTTCATTTTAAAATAGACGTCTGCTCTGCCGTTATAAAGTAATGATTCCGGTTTTTCAGCAATAAGTTTATTATAATCTTTTAAAGCTCCGTCAAGGTCACCATTATTCTTTTTCAGATTGGCCAACCCTGTTTTTGCAAAAATATTATCCGGAGCAAAAGTCAGAATCTGATTTAGATCTTTGATAGCAAGTTCTTTTTTTCCCTGACTGTCGTAAATTTTGGAACGTGTAAGATACAGATCCGGAGTTTCAGCATTCACCTGAAGTCCTTTTTCTATATATTCCAGTGCTTTTACCTTATTTCCTTTCTGGCTGTAAAGCGATGAAAGATTTACGTATACAGAAACGGATAAGGGATTTGCTTTCAGAGCAGAATCATAGGATTTAAAAGCCTGAGTCGTTTTTCCAAGCCTTCTCTGAGCTGTACCCAGATAATCGTAATATTCAGATTGAAATTTTTGGATCTGTTCTTTTTCTGCCAATTTTAAATACTGCTCTTCTGCACATTTATAATCAGCTTTTTGGAAGCACTCTTCGGCCAGTTTTTTATTCTGGGCATAGAAATTAAAGGAGAAAAAGAGGGAAATTACGGCTAGTAAAGTTTTTTTCATGAATTTATAGTTTGTTTGTTGATCACTTTTTTGGCGAGTGCACCAAATATCACTCCCAATAAAGATCCAACAAACGCCCCCACCAAAATATCTATCGGGAAATGCACTCCTAAATATATACGGCTGTAGGAAACCACTATAGCCCATACAAATATAGCATATGGAAACCATTTAAGTTTATTTTTTAATAAAATACTTAAAAAGGCAGCCAAAAAGAATGTATTGGAGGCATGAGCAGAATAAAACCCAAATTGTCCACCGCATTTCACGATTCTCATATGATGTTCCAGAGTAGGATCATGACACGGTCTCAACCTTGCCACACCATATTTAAAGACACTGGCCAACTGGTCAGAAACCGTTGCCCCAATAGCCAAAAATATAAGGATAAAAACTAATGATCTTAGTTGATAATTTTTGTATAAAAAATAAAGAAATATAATATAAAGAGGCACCCAGATCCAGGTACTTGAAATCAGCATCCAAAACTGGTCGAAAGATGAATCGCCCAAATTATTAAGGTAAAGAAATACCTTCTTATCTTCCTGAATGATTTCCTCCATCGTTATCTGCTTACAGGTCCTTCGTAAGTCTCATCATCTGCCGGTTTCGGTTTTGGAGGCTCATTAGAAGCCACTGAAGAAGGTTCCGTCAGAATATCTTTCTGAATATCATTCATCGGGTTGAAATCCTTTGCAGCATCTTTTACTTTCTCAATCTCACGTTTGATTTCAGAAACAGGATTATCCGTTTCCTTCATGATTTCAGTTTTGATATCTTCTACTGCTCCACGCATCTTTCTAACGCCTGCACCTAAGTCACGCGCAATCTGAGGCAGTTTATCCGGACCGAATAATACAACGATTGCAATGGCAATGAGTGCCATTTCTCCAATGCTTAATTCCATGGCGTAAAATTACGAAAGATTATTGCATTTATGGAATGTAAACTAAAAATTTAAACAAATTTTAAGATTTTATAATGAAGTTCAGGGTTCAAAGTTCAAAGTTCAAAGTTTAATGTTTAATGTTTAATGTTTGGTGGACGGGTTGCGGGTTTCGAGATTATTTTGGTGCAGGTTGCTTGGAGACGAGTTTTTGGTGTTGGTACGAGTTTCAAGTTTATTTTGTTACGAGGTGCGAGGTGCTGGTTTTTTTTATTCCTGTTTACCCACAAGCTTTAAACTCAGAACCTTGAACCCTCAAACTCTCCCACTCTCAAACTTAACTACCTGACATCTGCAACCTGCAACCTCTACTTATTAATTAACAAATATTTAATTCAAAACAATGAGAATTACACAACAATTCTGTATATTTATAATGCACAACCAAATAAATATTAATTATGAAAAAACTAGTGACTACTTTTAAAGTTTTCGCCGTGTTATCGGTATTGGCATTCCAAAGCTGCCAGAATGAAAACAACGAAATGAGCCAACAGGAAGCGGTTCAGGCTAAGACAACCATAGATGAGCTGAAAAAAGAAATCACTCCTTCTTCTTCTCAACTTGTTCCTGAAGCAGTACAGCTTCAACTGAATGAATCCACCAAAAATCTTGAAACTTATTTAAAAAATGATTTACAAATTGTTGGAGTGGCTGTATTAGGAAAAATTTCAACCCAACAAGGGGTAGAACTTTCCAAAAAACTGATTACAGATAAAGATCAGTTCATTGCATCCGGAAATATTATGGATCCATCTTCTGTAAAAATCGGAAAAATTGGAGATTTGTATAATGGTGAGGATTTAACAATCGCACAACAAGGGTTAAAAGAAGCCATCACCGAAGAAGTAAAACCAGGCACCCAGGTTATGGAAGTAACATGGAACGGCAAAAACGGGAAATTTACCACCTTATGTTTTTATGGTGATTCAGGAATTATCTGGGATAATATCTTCGGAGGTCTTGTGATGATGGATACCCGTGGAAATTCGGAAGCATCGAACAATCAGGCTTCAAAAGTGGTTTCTACATGGTATAAACAATGGTGGACAGCCAACTGGCTTTGGGGTTCTAAACGAGGTGAAGCAGGATATCAGATTACCATTTATTATTCAGGGTCTACGGTGTCCAATGCAGATGTAAGTGACTGGGGATATATCAGTTTAGGAAAAGCAAAAAGTGAAAGTAAGATTACCAAAAAGACAGGAGCTTACGGACAATGTCGTTATGCACTGGGACTTTGTACACCTACAGGTTCTTTGAGCTTTAATTCCACTAATTTCTCTGTATCATTCTCCGGATTGGGCAGTAATATTGTAAGTAACGGGACAAAATCCCTTTATCCATAATAGTTATCCTCATAAAAATCAGATTTTAATCAAAACGGGAAGCTCACTGAGCTTCCCGTTTATTGTATTTTATAAGTTCTACCAGATCCTGACTTTTGACTTCAATGCTTCTATTGCATTTTCTTTAAGTCCGAAAGTATTAATCAATATCTCATAGAGCTGTACATCATTTTCTATCCTTATAGATTCTTTTTCACCATCATCAGACCGGATATTCAGTACATGGTCTGTATAAGTGTAGCGGGCATTCTCATCTACTTTTGAAAGAATCAGTCTGTTCTTAAAATGAGAATCCGGATGAGTAGACAAATACCAGTTGGAAATATCAAGATCAATAGGTTCTACATACTCAGGAATAAATCGGTACACCGGAAGCCATTGTTCTTTCCACATCCAAAGTGTATAGGTTTCTTCTTTATGGGAAACTTTAAATATTCCGTTGGGTGTTTGCTGCTGTTCTTCTTCATTTAAAAGTACTGGTGCAGTAAGGGTGGCTGTTCCAAATCCGCAGTCTACCACATATTTTTCTTCTTCAAAATCAACAATAAGCAATAGATGAGTCTGCGCAGCAATACTATCTTCCTGTCTTCCCCACACTACCCTTCCAAGCTGGAGTTTTACATTGAATCCTAATTTTTTTAAAACTTCACTTAAAAGCAGATTTTGTTCATAGCAGTATCCACCTCTGGATTCAATAACCAGTTTTCTGAAAACATCATCTACATTCAAAGAAGGAACAATTCCTGTATAAGAATCAATATTCTCAAAGGGAATATACTTGGGATGGAGCTGATGTATTCTTTTCAATGTCTCCAAACTCAATTCCGGACTTCCGGAGAAATGAATCCGTTCAAAATACTTTTCCAGTTCTGATGTATTCATAATTTGGTTTTTCCTGTTTCAACAATGAGTAAAACTATTTCACTCATGTAAAATTATTGAAAGATGTAACCCAAAATCATCTATATCTCATCAATAGAACAAATCTATTTAATGAAAATCTTTTTTTGAAGTCACATCAACTAAATTTTTATTTTTCTTCTGAAAAGCAGAATAGGTAATTACCACGCTGATTGCCATTAAAATAAAAGCTAAAAAGAAAGGTGCACCGGAAAATTTGAACGGCGCTTCATCATGGGTGAAATAATAAAATAAATTAGTCATCATTGGAGGTCCGATAATGGATGTAGCACTCATTAAACTCGTTAATGCTCCCTGAAGTTCTCCCTGTTCATTGGAAGGAACACTTTTCGTAATAACCGATTGTAAAGCCGGTCCGCAGATTCCTCCTAAACAATAAGGTACGAGAAAAACAAACATCATCCAACCTTCTGAAGCAAAGGCAAACAATAACATTCCTACCGCATAGAAAGCCAATCCGTAATAAATACTTTTCTGTTCTCCCAGTCTTGGGGTTGTATATCTGATAAGACCACCCTGTACGAGACCTACCAACAAACCTACAACTCCTAAGGAGATTCCAACCATTCTTTCTGTCCAGCTGAACTTATACATGGTAAAGAAACTCCAGTTGCTCTGTACAGCATGACCTGCAATATAGATTAAGATCAAAGAAACAATCAAACCTGAAATTTCAGGGTGTTTCCCTAAAAACTTAAATGAACCAATGGGATTGGCACGTTTCCAGTCGAATTCTCTTCTTTTATCTTTATCCAAACTTTCAGGAAGAATGAAGTATCCATAAAGGAAATTAAGCAGACACAGGCCGGCAGCCGCATAGAAAGGAACTCTGGCTCCATAATGTCCAAGAACTCCACCCAGAACAGGTCCTATGATAAATCCGAGCCCAAAAGCAGCACCTATCAGGCCGAAATTCTTAGCTCTGTCTTCATCCGTGGAAATATCTGCAATATAAGCACTGGCCGTGGTGACACTTGCTCCTGTAATCCCCGCAATAACTCTTCCCAAAAATAACCACCAGATCGTGGGAGCCAGTGCAAGGAAAATATAATCTACTGCAAATCCGAAAAGAGAAATTAGAATGATGGGTCTTCGTCCGTATTTATCACTAAGGTTTCCTACTAACGGAGAGAATATAAATTGTGTAAATGCATAGGCAAATCCCAACCAGCCACCATATTTTGCGGCTTCACTAATATCTGCATGAATAAGTTCCTCAATTAATTTAGGAACAACAGGAATGATGATTCCCCATCCTGTAATATCGATCAGTAAAGTAATAAATATGAAGCCTATAGCCGCTTTTTTCTTTGAATTTTCCATGATGGTGCAAAATTAATCAAATCTGAAAAATAATGATTCTAAATTATGAATACTTCATATAAATTTTAAAAAGCAAAAAGACTAAAACGTTATTAAATAATATATTACATTTACCACAGCTTTATTTTTCCCGCATTTTCCTACCGAACATAAAGAATAAACCTGCTCCAAAAATGAATTTGAAACAGGTTACTATCCTTAATTAGAGACCAATCTTAGTTGCTGTTCAACGTTGTGTATATCATTCTGTTTGTTATGATACACTTAATCAAACAACTTTGTTTTACCGTTACTTTTACCACATTGCTGTATTGATAAGCCGTTGTGTTTCCGTTCAGAACAGATCTTACTCCCCGACGGTAATAAGCAGTTTGTGTAATAGGCGGAGCATCATAAGTAGCAGATGTAGCGTTGGTAATATTTACAAATGTTACGTTATCTGCGGAGCTTTGCCACTGATATTCTGCAGAACCACTTACCTGCGCCGCTGTAGTCTGACTAAATGCAGCAGGATCATTGCTGATATCCATACATATTGTCTGATCCGCTGAAATAGTTCCGGGAGCATTCACTGAGTTGACAAAAAGTCGTCCCACAGTAGAAATTGCCTGGAAGGAACAGGTATGGAAGCTGGAATTGGCAACAACTCTGTACTGATTATTGTGAAATCCTGCAGGAACATTATTAATACTAAGAGTAGATGAAGTGACATTCGCATAGTTGAACCCGTTTGCAAGATTAGTCCATGTACTTCCGATAAGAACCTGCCACTGATAGGTAATATTATCCGGTGTTTCATCTGTAGAAGTATTATTGATTACCGCTGTCATCGTTGTAGATCCTCCGGCAGCAACTGTTTTATCAGAAGGCTGAGACAGAAAGGTCATAGGAGCCAGATAATACTCTGAAAGAATGTTATATACTCTCATCTGGCTGAAGGAAAAACCAATACCAATAGCTTCTCCGAAAGCCAACTGCACTTCATCCCATGCAGCTGTCGGAATTACTTTAATAATTCTTCGCTCCTGATTATCTCCGAAATCAAAGAAGAAATGCCCGTTGATACCAGTACGATAGACTTCCTGCCCATTATTGTAGAAAACAAAATTCCCCCCATTAAAACTGGGATTAAAATTGAATCCATCGGAAGCAAAATCAATATAAACAGGTTTATTAGCCTGAAAATCGGCTCCCGAAGTTCCTACCCCGATATACATACTACAGAATAGTCCGGCACCAGTTCCTGGTTTCAAAGATGCATATGAGTTGACATCCGTATCCGTCATATTATTAGGATTAACAGCTTCTTTTCCTAATCTGAAACAAAGAAAACCACCATCACTTGAACTTGAGGTATTGGTATCCAATAATCTTCCACATCCACCATTGGGAAGGGCAACCATCTCCTGCGATGCCACTTTGCCTGATACAAAAAGACATATTACCATAAGCAAACAGCGTACTATTGAAATTGTTTTCATCATCAATAATTTTTAAAGTTAATTATACGTGGTAGACACTCATCCCTGGATAAGGATGATCATAATGACTGTATGTCACTTCAAATTATTTGATTACAAATACAATGTTGACAAAAGAGCAGGCCGTTGCCGTTCCTACCACATCATATTTCAATATTCCATTGGGATCAATGCTTACATTACTCAATACAGTATTATCAAAATCGGTAACATAATAATACAAATCTGATGCATTAGCAAAGAAAGGAATTCCCCCTGGAGCTCCCGTACTTGAGACCTTAGGGGTCGAAAACTGAGCCTTATAAAGCTGGAACAAATCTTTTGTTCTTCCTGTACCTAAATTAGAGGTATCAATACTGATGGACGGCATATAGAAAAACTTAACAATATTACCACTGATGGGAACCCAGTTAGGACTGGAAGGAGTTCCTATATTCTGAGTTAATGCCTGTCTTTGGAGATCATAAACCAGCAAGCCGTTGGCCGGTGTGGCTATTGTTGACAGATTGGAAATTCTTGGGATCAGTACACCTTTAGTGGTATTCGTAATATCTAAGGCAGCACTTTTATCAGGATTAGGAGTTCCAATTCCTACCTGTGCTAAAAGGAAACTAGCAGCACATAATGCCACAGCAACTAATAATTTTTCGATTTTCATTTTTGTTTTGTTTTATATAAATATAAAATATTTTACTACATAAAACTCTTATTTTTTAATATTTTTCAATTAAAATAATTATTTCCATATAAACTCACAAAAACCCTTTATTATTCAACAATTACACACAATACAATTATTCTCTAAAATTAGAGTTATTATATATAACTCCAATTAAAACTCATTAAAAAAAGTAAAATCTACAATATAAATTATAAAAACAAGGTTTAAAAAACACTAATAAATAATTACCAATAGAAAACAGATAAAATAATTAAAAACTAGATGAAAATTTAATCATTTAAAACAAAAGCTTTCAAATAGTTAGGGTGAGATACCCTATTTATCATTTGAAATGATCAAAAAGAAAAAAAACGGATAAGTATATAAAAAAAAGACCGCTTCTTTCGAAACGGTCTTTACTAATTTATTGTAGTTTGTATTACTTTGAAGCAAGTTCTTCTTTAGCAGAAGTGGATTTTCCATGTACCTCTTCTTCTTTCCCTGTTTTAAGGAAGTCGTAAGCAATTGCAGACGCAATAAAGATGGATGAATAAGTACCGAATCCAATACCGATTAACATCGCAAACATGAATCCTCTCAAGTTATCACCACCGAAGATGAAGATCGCAAGGATAACCAAAATCGTAGTGAATGAGGTGTTGAATGTTCTACCCAATGTACTTGAAATAGAGTCATCAAACAGACCTGCTAATGTTAAAGATTTTTTCTCTCTCAGGTATTCTCTAATTCTGTCGAAGATAATTACGGTATCGTTAATTGAGTATCCTAATACAGTAAGAATCGCAGCAATGAAATCCTGGTTGATCTCCATGTTGAACGGCATATATTTGTGAAGCAATGAATATGCTCCTAAGATAATTACCGCATCGTGGAATAGAGCAGCAACTGCTCCAAGAGAGAACTGCCATTTTCTAAATCTTACTAAGATATAAATGAAGATCATTGCTAATGCAGCTAATACCGCATAGATACCGTGAGTCTGGATATCATCAGCAACAGAAGGTCCTACTTTCTCAGAAGAGATAATTCCTGCGTGGTCTTTATCAGCAGATTTGAAATCTTTCAATGTAGTTCCTGCCGGTAAGTTTGATTTTAAACCTTCGAATAATTTCTGTTCGATAATCTGGTCAGCTTTTAAAGATTCGTCCTCGATAAGGTAATCGGTAGAAATCTTTAATTGTTTGTTGTTTCCGAAAGTTTTAGCTTCTACAGAAGAGTTTTTACCGTCTTCAGTTTTGAATAATGCTACTAATTTTTCTTCAACATCTTCAGCTTTTACATCTTTATCAAATCTTACCACATAGTTTCTACCACCGGTAAAGTCGATACCGTATTTGAAACCATGCGTTGCGATTGAAATCACACAAATAACGGTAAGAACAGCAGAAACGATGTAAGCATATTTTCTCTTTCCGATGAAATCGATCCAGGTATTTCTGAATAGGTTCTTCGTAGCCGGAGTCCAAACAGAAAGTCCTTTTCCTTTATTTAATCTTGAGAAGATCATTACTCTTGAAAGCAATACAGACGTGAATAATGTCATTAAAATACCGATCATCAACGTCAATGCAAAACCTTTGATAGGTCCTGTTCCGAAGAAGAACAATACAACTGCCGTTAGGAAAGTAGTAGTGTGACCATCGATAATCGCGTTTAATGCATGTTTGAAACCATCTTTGTAAGCTTCAAGGATACTTTTCCCAGCGAATAATTCTTCTTTAGTTCTTTCATAAATGATAACGTTCGTATCGACCGCTACTGCCATCGTAAGAACGATACCCGCGATACCTGGAAGCGTAAGGGTAAAGTCACCCGAATCCATGATACCGAAAATATAGAATAAGTTGATCACCATTGCAATTACCGCATATACACCAGCTCCACCGTAGTAGAAAATGATATAAACAATGATAATAGCGAATGCAATGATAAACGACATTAAACCAGAATCAATAGCCTCTTGCCCTAAAGATGGACCTACAACGGTAGCCTGAACTACTTTTGCACCTGCAGGCAATTTACCAGCACCTAACACGTCTACCAATTCTTTAGCTTCTTCCTGAGAGAAGTTACCAGAGATCTGAGTTCTACCGTTAGGGATAGCACCTACAACGTTAGGAGCTGTGTATACTCTGTTATCAAGAGTTACTGCAACCGGTTTTCCAACATTTTTCTCAGTTAATGTTTTCCACTCTTTTGCTCCTTTAGAGTCCATCTGCATATCTACCACTACTCTGCTTAGTTCATCGTAGCTGATATTTGCAGTTTCAACAGCACCGTCTACCGGAGCTTTCTGGTTGATGTTACCTCTGATCGCATACAATACTAAGCTTTCGCTATCTGTAGCTTCAGGTTTGTAACCCCACATGAACTGTGTATATTTAATGTTAGACGGACGTAAAGACTGACCTACTTTGCTGTTTAAGATTTTGTTTACAACAGCAGTATCAGATAGTTTTACGTTAGCAACACCATTTGTTCTTAATTTGTCAAGCTGTAA
This sequence comes from Chryseobacterium sp. KCF3-3, assembly GCF_045865955.1. NCBI lineage: Bacteria > Pseudomonadati > Bacteroidota > Flavobacteriia > Flavobacteriales > Weeksellaceae > Chryseobacterium > Chryseobacterium sp. KCF3-3. The sequence continues at coordinate 3,689,170 of NZ_AP035792.1, read as the reverse complement.
AAGGCTCATGAAGTTCACATTTTTTGCCACTCCCATAGAATCTCCTTTTGTAGCAACCATAGTTGTCAAAGTCTGGAAATAAGGCGCAATTTCAGGAACCTGCTGTACTTCCCAGAACTGAAGTTTTGCAGAAGTCTGAAGCATTTTCTTCACTTTATCGATGTCCTTCATACCAGGCATTTCCACAGAAATTCTAGCTGTACCAGGTACTCTCTGAACGTTTGGCTGGATGGCTCCAAGCTTATCAATTCTCGTTCTGATTACCTCGAAAGCTGTTCCTACAGATGCATCGATTTTTCTTTTAACAATGCTTTTCACCTGCTCATCAGGCGTGTTGTACTTCACCTCAGTAAGGGTTGTATTTCCGAAAATTTCCGGATCTGCCAACTTAAGGTTTGTCCCTTTAGCTTTGTTAATTACATCGAACTGCTCAAAGAAGTTGTCGATGTAAGGTTTAGTAGAATTCTTCTGTGCTTCATCAGTTTTGTTTAAAGCCTCAATAAGAACAGGATTTGTAGAATAATTGGTTAAATCATTCACAAGATCTCTTTGGTTGATTTCCAAAAGAACGTTGATCCCTCCTTTCAAGTCAAGACCAAGTTTCATTTCCTTGTCTTTGGCTTTAGTGTAATAAAGTTTTGTGAATCCTAAATTCAAAGTATCCTTAGAAAGTCTTGCGATTTCTTTTTGATACTTCTCCGGATTGTCTCCTGCAATAGCAGTCGCCTGCTTTTCAATTTTGCTGGCGTACCATGTTGGTAATAGCTCGTTTAAGCAAATCAACCCTAGTACAATAGCGACAATTGTAATAAGTCCTTTTCCTTGCATTTTGTTATAACTACGTTAAATTAAGTCGGCAAATATAATGATTTTCTTGTATTTTATGAATTTTTAACAACAGAAATGGTTTATTTCCAGATATATTGGTATCGTGATTTCTATTTAAGATTTAACAATTTTTTCATACTATCATAACGAAGTTTTCAAAATATGATTGGTATAAAATTTTCATTCATCATATCAACGCACTAACTATCAAAATATTATGAAAAAATTACTTTTTTGCATCAGTATTTTTTCTTCCTTAATTGTTAATTCTCAAAGCATTAATTTGGAAGAATTTGCCACGGGGCTTACCAGTCCTGTAGAGATTACGAACGCCAATGACAACCGTCTTTTTGTGGTTCAACAGGACGGCATCATTAAAATTATTCAACCCAATGGGACAATTAACACAACCCATTTTCTGAATATCGGATCAAAAATTACTTTCGGCGGTGAAAGAGGCCTTCTCGGTCTTGCATTTCATCCTCAATACTCTACCAACGGGTATTTTTTTGTGTATTATAACAACCTTTCAGGCAATATTATTGTTGCCAGGTACAGTGTAAGTTCTACAGACCCCAACGTAGCAGATCCTGCTTCAGAAAAAATACTGCTGAATATTCCCAAGCCATTTGACAATCACAATGGAGGAAGCATTCATTTTGCTCCTGACGGAAAGCTCTGGATCATCACCGGAGACGGAGGAAGTGGTGGCGACCCTAATAATAATGCCCAAAATAAAAATGTGTTATTAGGAAAAATGCTGAGAATAGATGTAGATGCTACCGGCCCTTACAATATTCCACCAGACAACCCTTTTGCCGGAGCCGGAGTGGATGGTGCAGACGAGATATGGGCTTACGGCCTTAGAAATGCCTGGAAATTTTCTTTTGATCTGACTACCGGCAATGCCATGATTGCGGATGTTGGTCAGGGAGCAATAGAAGAAATCAATAAAATGCCTATTACTACAGCCGGATTAAATTATGGCTGGCGCTGCTATGAAGGGAATAATGCCTACAATACTGCAGGATGTGCTGCCCAATCCACCATGACCTTCCCTGTTGCTGTATATAACCATTCTGGCGGAAAATGTTCTATCACGGGTGGTTATGTCTACAGAGGAAGCCAATACCCGTCACTTCAGGGGAAATATTTCTTTGCTGACTATTGTTCTTCTCAGATCGGAATTCTGGATACCAATAATGCCATTACGTGGACGACTCCTTATTCCGGAAATAACTTTTCTACTTTTGGAGAAGATTATCAGAAAGGATTGTATGTAGCAGATTTGAGCAATGGAAAAATTTTCAAAATATCCACAGGAACTTTAGGAACTAATGAAAATACTTTAGGCACAATAAAAGTTTATCCTAATCCTGCTTCCAAAGAAATTTTCATTGAGGGAGTGAAAGATAAAAAAGCAACCCTGGAAATCATCAGTGCAGAGGGAAGAAAGGTTATGGAAACGGATCAGATTATTAATGGCAAAGGAATTAATATTTCGGGGATTCCTGCCGGAGTTTATTATATTAATCTAAAATCCGGGGAACTGAAATCATATAGCCAGAAATTGATTATTAAATAGTAGTAGCTGGTTGTAAACGCCAACGAAACGCTAAGGCTTTTAAATTCTATAAAAAACGATCGCAAAGGCGTTTCACTAAGCAAAAAACATTGGATATTTCTTAAACCATTAAGAAGGATTTAAGCAGTAAAGCATAGTTAAGTTAAGATAAATCATTCTGATTTTTAAGCTTAAAGCGAAGCTCATCTTAATACTCTAAACACCTTAATGCAATCTTAATGTTTCAAAAAAGTTTAAACAAGTTCAAAATAAGCCATCTCAACAAAAAATTGAAACTGCCCAAACTTTTTGGACAGCCTCTTGTATTATTACTGCCTGATAAAAAGTGTAAATACATTGGAAATATCAATATTTACGGCATGAATTAACAGGTCGCTCCTTCGGAGCTTTATTTTATGGCGATCTCATTTTTTCTACTAACAGTTGATCCCGATGGGATCAAATCCAGCTCCAATAGGAGCTGACTGTTAATAGGACGTATTTATTTTAAAATTAGAGCTCCGGAGGAGCGACCTGTTAATTCTATTTAAATTTTATCGAACAAGAATGGTTTTTATATAAATGTCAGATCCAAGGTTGAATCAAGACATTGATATGACTCTCAAACTCTCCTAAATTCTTTTTCTTTATAACAAAAGAGACTGCCCAAACTTTTTGGACAGCCGCTTTTGTTTTATATAGTCATTGAGAAAATCCTTGTTTCAGGTTTATTTCTCATCATTCTCAGATCAAAAACCATCGCTACATTTCTCGTGAATGCTCTTCCGGCTTCTGTTATTTTAACTTCAGTTCCGTTGATTTCAACCAAACCGTCATTTTCCATTTCTTTCAACATTTCCAGTGCATTGTCAAGCTCAGGGAAAGAATTATTAATATCAAAAGTGGTTTCAAGCTGACACATCAGATTCAGAATATGCCTTCTTACCGTAAGATCCTCATCGCTCAGAACATGTCCTTTTACAACAGGAATCTCACCCTCTTCAACCATTTTCTGATACTCTTCCACTGTTTTTACATTCTGAGCAAAAGCATACCAAGAATCTGAAATGGCAGACATCCCAAGTCCAACCATCAGCTGGGTATTGCTGGAAGTATAGCCCATGAAATTTCTGTGTAGTTTTTTATGAATCAAAGACTGATACAGATCATCATGCTCAAGAGAGAAGTGATCCATTCCTACTTCAATATATCCTAAATCCTGAAGAAGCTTTTTCCCATCTTCATACAAACGGCGTTTCTCTTCTCCACTTGGAAGGTCATTTTCATCAAATCCTCTTTGTCCAACACCTTTCACCCATGGAACGTGTGCGTAAGAGTAGAATGCCAGTCTGTCCGGTTTCAGCTCCATTGTCTTTCTTATAGTGTGCTCCATTGCATCCCAATTCTGGTGCGGCAATCCGAAAACAAGATCATGACTGATTCCTCTGTACCCAATTTCCTTAGCCCATTCTGTAACATTTTTTACATTTTCAAAAGGCTGGATTCTGTTGATCGCTTTCTGAACTTTAGGATCATAATCCTGAACTCCAAAACTTACTCTTCTGAAGCCGAGATCATATAAGGTCTGAAGATGTTCTTTCGTAGTATTGTTTGGATGTCCTTCAAAAGAAAATTCAGGATGTTCCGCAATATCTACCGATGAAAAAATACCTTCCAATAATGTTCTTAAATTCTCAGGAGAGAAAAACGTAGGAGTACCACCTCCAAGGTGTAATTCTTTCAGTTTAGGTCTTTCGTTGAAAAGATCAAGATACAGTTTCCATTCCTTTAAAACACTTTCCAGATAAGGTATTTCAACACTATGTTGTTTGGTAATACGCTTATGGCAAGCACAGAACGTACATAATGCCTCACAGAAAGGCAAATGGATGTAAATAGAAATTCCCTCCTCTGCATTGCTTTCATGAAAAGACCTGATTACAGTTTCCTTCCATTTTTCCGATGAGAATGTTGATTCATCCCAATATGGAACGGTAGGATAAGAAGTGTAACGCGGTCCGGGAATATTATACTTATCTATTAAAGAGTTCATTTTGAAAATTAAAATTTTATAAGGACATGAAATTTAACATCATTTAAATTTCATCTTACAAAATTAACCATTAGTTATGAATTTTAACCTATGAATTATATTAGGTTCTATTTTATAATGAGTCTAAATACGTATGATCAGGCTTTTGACAAATAGTGATAAATTCTATTCCTGATATTTAAAATTTTAATTTCATCACTGCAATTCTGTTATTTCCTGCAAGAACCACATGGTTAGCATCAATCCACTGACAGACAAAGAAGCCTTTCTCATCAGAAATTTTCGTCCATGTTTTTCCAAAATCTGAGGAATAACTGATGTGCTTATCTCCTACTGCAATAATTTCTTTTCCTTTGGATCCCGGCTTTATTTTCACGCAGGTTGTATATCCTGCATTCTGTCCTGAAGCCTGAATCTGCCAGGTTTTCCCTGCATCACTTGTGGTTGCGATATTATTGATATTAGCATCCTGTTTTGTATAATCTCCTCCAGCTGCAATTCCAAAGCTTTCATCAAAAAAATCTACAGAATACATTCCCTGTGAAGATTCTCCCTGTACAAATGGGGTATTGAATATTTCAAATTTTTCATCTTTCAGATTCATTCTTAAAATTCTTGAAGCTTTTCCTCCGGTGGCAATCCATAAGTATTTTTTAGAGGATGAAATATTGGTATTACTTGCAGCAAAAGCAGCTTCACCCTCATTTAATTTTACATTATTCTTAAACATACTCCATTTCCCGTCTTTGTAAACAGCCAGCTTCAACATCTGATCTTTATCTGCATCACTAAAAGTATAGGCCAGCTTATCATTCACAAAATGTAAGGCATCATAAAAAGCAGTTTTGGCTGTATCTTTAAAAACAACCTGTGATTTCAGAGTTTTCTTATCAATGACAAAGAAACGTCCTGGACTTTCGATGTTGATTGCATAAAAAGTCGTTTTGTCCTGTGCTAATGTTCTGAACTGAAGTTTTTCTTCAGATAGCTTGATCTGTTTCTGGTTTTTATAGTCTTTAAGATCTACAAATCCAAATTTAGAATCTGTACCGCTGTACCAGACCTTATTGTCATATAATTCAAGAGCTCTGATACTGATCTTATCATTAAGAATGGTTTCAAGACTTTCCACCTGTTGGGAAAACGCTGTAAATCCTATGGACAGGAATAAAATGGACAAAATATTTTTCATAGTAATAGTATTGGGACAAAAAAAACCGCCGAAGCGGTTTAATATGATGATTAATCTTGATTCTGATATTTTTCAGGATTGTTAAGCTTACTGTTTGATTTTCCATACAGGAAGTATACTAAACCTCCTAAGAACAACCATACTGCAGAAAGCTCCAAAGCATGAGCACTTAAGTTAAAGATCAAATAAATATTGATAAATACTCCTAATGCTACCACTATTTTGTAAGCCGGAACTTTGAAAGGTCTGATCAAATTAGGTTCTTTTTTTCTCATCACCCAAACGGCAATACAAACCAGGGTAAATGCGAATAGAGTTCCGAAACTTGTCATATCTGCCAATGTTGAAATTGGGGTAAATGCTGCGATCAATGCTACCACAAGTCCTAACAAAATGATTCCTTTGTAAGGTGTTTTTGTTTTTGGATGAAGATCACCGAAGAATTTAGGAATCAATCCGTCTTTTGCCATCCCGATGAAGATTCTGGACTGTCCCATCATCATTACCATTACTACGGAAATTAATCCTACAGTAGCTGCAATGGTTACAATATTACTCGCCCAGTGTTTTCCTGCAATTTCAAAAGCATACGCTACAGGAGCTTTGATAGCATCCGGATATTTTCCTTCCGGGTTAAAGTCTGTATAATGCATCATCCCTGTTAATACAAGAGATACACAGATATATAAAGCAGTACAAACCAATAATGAAGCAATAATAGCGAAAGGTACATCTTTCTTAGGGTTAATAGCCTCTCCAGCTTGTGTAGAAACAGCATCAAAACCGATATAAGCAAAGAAAATAGCTGCTGCTCCGGAAATAATTCCTTTAATACCGTAGGCAGAAACCATATCTCCTTCAGAATTTTTAATCTGAACCTGATCCGGAATAAAAGGCTTCCAGTTTTTAACACCATCTACTGCATTGTAAAGATCTGTATTAGAGAAAATAATATATACACCAGCGATAATTACAAAGATAACCGCTGAAGTTTTCATTAAAACGATCAGATTATTCGCTCCTGCAGCTTCTTTAGTTCCCTTTACCAATAATGCAGTAATTAAAAGAACCAGAATAAATGCTGGCAGGTTCATTGAAAAACCATCTCCGGTATAACTTGCCGGATCTGATGTCAGATAAGCGGGCAAGTGAATATTAAAAATCTTCAAAAATTTGTTAAAATATCCGGACCAACTCACGGAAACCGCCATACTCGCCATGGCGTACTCGAGGATGAGACACCATCCCATGGCCCATGCAAAAATTTCTCCTACTGTTCCATATGCATAAGCATAAGCTGAACCCTCTACAGGAATAATGGATGCAAACTCTGCATAGCACAATGCAGCAAAAACGCAGGCGATCCCTGCTATGATAAAGGAAATTGCAAGTGCTGGTCCTGCATGATAATAGGCTCCTGTTCCTGTAAGAACAAAGATTCCACCACCGATAATAGCACCTACTCCAATTGCTGTTAAACTCCATTTTCCAAGGACTTTTTTCAGCTCACTTTTCTTCATATCTGCCTCATAGGCACTTAGTGGCTTTTTAACCCAAATTTTCGACATGTTTTTTTATTTATTAAGGATTTACGAAAATATAAAAAATTTAGGAACTCCCACGTTTATCGTTAAACTTTCCTCATTTATTTTACATTAAAGGTTTAAAAACCTGAACAACACATTATATAATCCATTTTAAAAAGTCCATATTTTTGCTTATTTTTGATTGCATGAATTTATATGATCTTTTTGTAAAGCCTTATGAAAGCTATGATTCTTTACAGATTACGTTGGAAGCATCAGGTGCAATTTTCGGAATACTGAGCGTATTTTTTTCCATAAAGAAAAATATATGGGTATACCCTACCGGCATTATTTCAACCCTGATCTACGTATATCTTCTTTTCAATGCCGGGCTGCTGGGAGACTGTATGATTAACGTCTATTATACTGTCATGAGTATTTATGGATGGGTTCTATGGGCAAGAAATTCTGAAGATCATGTTCATGTAGAAGTTACATGGGCTACCCGAAAAGAATGGATACATGCAAGTATTCTTTTTGTGCTGAGTTTGGGATTTGTTACTTTTATTTATTATTGTAAACCTTACATTGATCATTTAGAAGGTGCTTATTTGGGATTATATCATCTCGATTGGGCCAATTGGATGGATATTTTTACCACTTCCATATTTTTAGTAGGAATGTGGTTGATGGCCAAACAGCGCATTGAGAGCTGGATTTTCTGGATTCTCGGAGATCTTATTTGCATCCCTATGATGATTTTTAAGGGACTTGGAATCACTTCGGTTCAATATTTGGTATTTACTATAATGGCGATCTTAGGATACGTCAATTGGAAAAAAAGTTTTAAAGAAAAAAAAGTACAATAAAGTCATGAAAAATTTATTTAAAATAGCAATCAGTATTTTTGCTATTACCAGTTTAACCTCTTGTTTAGCATATACTGACGGATACGGAAGCAATAGTGGTTACGGATATGGTGATCCCTATTACAACAATGGGTATTATTATGCTCCTTCAGGATACTACGGAAGCGGTGGATATTGGGGCAATGACGGCTATTATTACAGAAACAACGTTAATTATTACTATGATAATGGCATTCCTTATTATTATGACAGTTATAACAACTCCAGAAGAAAAGTCTATGTAGAAAGAAGATCTTCTTCTTCATCAAGACCTCAAAACGGATTCCAGAATACGCGTACAACGAACAGTAACGGTTCATACAATAATAACGGAGGATTCAATAATAATAGAAACTCCAACAGCAACAGCGGATTCAGAAACCAGAATAGTGGTTATCAAAACAATCAGGGAAATCAAAACAACAGTGGTTTCAGAAATTCTAACAGTAACAGCGGATTCAGAAATCAAAACAGCAGTAATCAGAACAATCAGGGAAACCAGAATAACAGCGGTTTCAGAAATTCTGAAAGCAGCAGATCAGAATCTTCTGGCGGTGGATTTAGAAATAGCTCAGGCAGCCAAAGCACCAGTTCAAGCAGACAGCAGAGCGGCGGAGGCGGCTTTAGATAAAACGATTATAAATAAGAAAACGAACAGCTAACACTGTTCGTTTTTCATTTAAAATATAGTAATTTTGCTTCTTTATTTAACAAAAAATATGGAATTTTATAAATATCAGGGAACAGGGAATGATTTTGTAATGGTAGACAACCGTGATCTGCAATTTACTAAAGATAAAGATAGTATTGAAAAATTATGTGACAGACGTTTCGGAATAGGTGCTGACGGTCTTATTCTATTGGAAAACGATCCTGAATATGATTTTAAGATGGTGTATTACAATTCTGATGGTGGAGAAAGTACAATGTGTGGAAACGGAGGAAGATGTCTTGTTGCTTTTGCTTTTTTCCTGGACATTTTTGAAGACAAATGTAAGTTCATTGCAACCGATGGTGAACATGAAGCTGAAATCCATAACGGAATCATTAAATTAAAAATGATCAATGTGGATACTGTTTCCCATGACGGCAATGACTTTGTTCTGAACACCGGATCTCCTCATTATGTAAAATATGTAGACAACCTGAAAGATTATCACGTTTATGACGAAGGATATGGCATCAGAAATTCTGAAAATTATAAAGAAAAAGGAATCAATGTGAACTTTGTAGAAAAAATTTCTGATAATGAAATTTTTGTAAGAACCTATGAACGAGGCGTTGAGGACGAAACTTACAGTTGCGGAACAGGAGTTACAGCTTCTGCTTTAACTTTTCTTCAAAAACATAATCTAACCTCTGTAAAAGTTAAAACTTTAGGTGGAAACCTTAAAGTATATGCTGAAAAAAGCGGTGATGCATTCCAGAATATTTGGCTGGAAGGTCCTGCAAAGCAAGTTTTTAGAGGTAAGACAGATTTTCTTTAAAAACAAAAAACTTTTAATCAACATTTATAAAGAATGAAAAAAGCAATTCTCATAGTCATTCTGCTGGTTTTTGTAGTGGCAGGATTTTTTGGTTTGAGATTTTATAATAAATATTTAGGAAATAACGTAGAAAAGGATGGCTATGTTCTGATTCCTCATAGAGCAGGTTTTAAACAGATCCTCGATTCTATTGCTCCTTATATTAAAGACAGAGAGTCTTTTGAAGCTGTAGCTAAGGAAAAAGGCCTTGATACGAATTTTAAAGCAGGGCGATATCATATTCAGAGCGGAACAGGTAACAAAAACCTTGTCAATATGATCAAAGCAGGTAACCAGACTGCAAATTCTTACAGAATCGGTGATTTTGGAGATATGTATCAGATGATTGGTAAGGTGACTAAAAAAACAGAAATTGATTCATTGCATTTTGTGAATGATCTGGATGCTGTTGCGCAGGAGAAAGGCTATAAAAATGTTGAAGATTTAAAAAAATATTTTTTCATTGATACTTATAATTTTTTCTGGACAGTAAGTCCGAGAGAATTTTTTTCCAAGTTCGAAAATCAATATAATGATTTCTGGACAAGTGAAAGAAAAAACAAAGAACAGCAGTCCGGTCTTACAAGAGATCAGATTTATGCTTTAGCTTCTATTGTTTATAAGGAGTCCGGAGGAAAAAAGGACGAAATGAAAACAATTGCTGGATTATATTTAAACCGTTACAGAAAAGGCATGAAGCTTCAGTCTGATCCTACGGTAATTTATGCGATCAATAAGCAGACTAATTTTAAAGAACCTATAAAAAGGGTATTATATAAGCATTTGTCTACACCATCACCTTATAATACTTATGCCAATGCAGGTATTCCTCCGGGACCTATCTGTGTAGTGGATAAGAATTCAATAGATGCTGTTTTAAATGCCGAAAACAACAATTATATATTTATGTGTGCTGATCCGGCAAGATTCGGATACCATAAGTTTACTGCAAGTGCTGAAGAACATGCAGTGAATGCAAAGGCTTATCAGGACTGGCTCAACTCAAAAAATATAAAATAAGCTTAGAAAGCACCTGAAAATTTAAACAGTTAGAAAAAACATACAACCATAATGTTTTGAAGATCAAATTGATATGGATATTCAAAATATTAAGGGTTATTCTTTCACGATCTTATACAAAAAAATAACCTATGAAGAATAAGACAGAAATTGTCAATATTTTCACCAGAAAAACTTTAGGACTTACCCTAGTACTTTCAGCGGCAGCACTGGCTTTTGCACAGGAGAAGGCTGGAGTTTCAGGAATCATTGTCAACAAAAAAAATCAACCGGTTCCTTATGCTTCCGTAACTTTTAGCAATAAGGCCAACAAGACTTTAAGTGATGCTGTACTGACAGATGAAAAAGGGCAATATACACTTCAGCTTATGCCCGGAGACTATGATATTACAGTAGAAGCTATTGATTACAAAAAAAGTGTAGTCAGCAAAAATATTGCAAAAGCAGGTAATATCGGAGCATTATCTATTGAAGCAGAGCCAACCTCTACTGTTGATGGTAAAACAAAGGAAATACAGGGTGTTGTGATTACTGCTTCAGCCACCAAAGCATATAAAGTAGAACTTGATAAGAAAACCTATGATCCTTCACAGGATATTGTGAGTAAAGGAGGAAATCTTCAGGATGTTTTAACCAATGTTCCTTCGGTTTCTGTAGATACAGACGGAACGGTATCGATGAGAGGAAATTCCAATGTAAAATTTCTGATTAACGGAAAGCCTTCTTCTCTTCTTGGAATAGATGATGGAGCCAACGCTTTGCAAAGTATTCCGGCGGATCAGATTGAAAGAATTGAGGTAATTACCAACCCTTCTTCTAAATTTGAGGCAAGTGGGACCGCTGGTATTCTGAATATCATTCTTAAAAAGGATAAAAAAATGGGATTCAATGGTAGTGTAACCGGAACTTTAGGTTATCTTCCAAGAACCAATCTTAATGCGAATTTAAACTGGAGAAAAGGTAACTGGACCTGGTTTTTAAATGGCGGCGGCGGTTATCAGAAGAATGAAAGCACCATGAAGAATACAACCACCAGAAAGGATGATATTGGCAGCCTGGCTTCTGATGCATTCCCTTTTACACAGTATTCTCAACAAAATGGTAAAACGACAAGAGAAAGTAACACTTATAATGTGACTGCTGGTTTTACTCATGATTTCAGTGATAAAACATCCATCAATTTCTCAGGAATGATCAGAAGTTTTGATACCGATCAGACAGGTCTTAATTCTTATAATGAAAGACTGTATACGACTCCTACTTCTGGAGTAAGCAATGTTTTAAGGGAAAGAAACAGCTACGGAAATAACACAAACCTGGCAACCCAGTTTGATCTTGGACTTGATCAGAAAATTGGAGATAATGGCCAGTTATTATCCGCATCCGCAAGTTACCAGACCAACAAAACAGACGGAATTAATAAAATTGATCAAAGAACATTTATTGAAAATATTGTACAGCCAAACGGTAATATCATCAATAATGTAAGTACAGATTCTAAAACGGATACTTTCATTGGAAAAATCGATTATGAACTTCCAATAGGTGAAAAGTCTAAATTAGAAGCAGGAGCACGTTATGATTATAACAGAAATACCTATAACTATTTTGTAGATCAAAAGTTAAACGATCAACCTACAACTACCAGGTTCGATTTCACAAGTAATACGGTATATTCTGAAAAGATTTTGGGAGTTTATGCACAGTTTAAAAGTAAAATTGGAGAAAAATTTGCGTATCAGTTAGGATTAAGAAGTGAGACTTCAAAAATTGACGTTAATTTTCAAAATTTTGATGTAAACGGAAACCCGGCAAATACTCCGGAAGTTAATAAAAACTATACTAAGTTCTTCCCTTCTGTATTTTTAAGCTATGATCTGGCAAAGAACAATCAGATCTTGTTAAATTATTCAAGAAGAATTAACCGTCCGAGAGCTTTCTCCCTGATCCCTTTTATGTCTTTTGATGATGACAGAAACTATTTCAGAGGAAACCCGAATCTTAATCCAACCTACGAAAACTCTTTTGAACTTGGATACAATCTTTCAAATAAAAAGATTACGTTTAATCCAACTCTGTATTTTAAAAAGTCTGAAGACGAGCAAAACAGATATCAATATGTAGATCAGACGGGAGCTGTAAACACCATTCCTTTCAACGTGGGTACGGAGACCAATTATGGTTTGGATTTAAACGGAACTTATGATCCTTACAGCTGGTGGAAAATAATGCTTTCTGCTGACCTTTACGGATATAAAAATACAGGAAGCTATAACTTATTCCCGGACAATCCAAAAACCTTAAATGATTTCTCTGGTTCCGGATTCTCGTACAGAATACGTTTTAACAATACATTTAAGCCTACTAAAAACTTAAGCCTTCAAATTCAAAGCTTCTACAGAGCTGCTGAGAAAACAGCTATGAACAACAGAAAGGCAATGTATGGGATAGATTTTGGAGCGAGCCAGACCATCTGGAAAGGAAACGGAATTATAGGATTCAACATCAGAGATATCTTTAATACCAGAAAAATGAAAAACTTCTCTGATAATGCTCAGTTTACCCGAGAAATGGAAATGCAATGGCAGCCAAGACAGTTTGCTTTATCTTTCACTTATAAGTTCAAGCAAGGCGAGAAAATTGATGCCAAACCTAAAATTAAAAAAGATATTAATTCTAATACAAAAGGGGACGAAGAACAAGGCGGCCCAATGTAATACAACAAAAATCCCGAAAGTTCTTTCGGGATTTTTTTATTTCTGTTATTTTACAGGTTCTGCTTTTGCGTATTTTTCTTTTTCAGCTTCATAGATTCTTCTTCTCAGATCACTGGTGGAAAACCTATGGTCTCTTTTGTTGAAAAAAAGCTCAATTCCTTTTTCTTCACAGTATTTTTTACCTGTAAAGTCTCTGTCCATATAATCATCCCCGATGATTCTTACGTCAATCACAAATGATTTAAGAATATCCAAAAGGTCTTCTTCTGTGTAATAAGGAATAATCTCATCCACAGCATTCACTGCTTTCAGCTGGATATATCTTTCAACAATAGTCTGACTTGGCTTATTTTTGTTTGGACGATCGTGGGACGGATCGATTTGAAGTCCGACGATTAAATAGTCACATACAGTTTTAGCTTCTTCAAGCATTTTAATGTGACCTGCATGCAATAAGTCAAATGACGAAAATGTAATACCTATTCTCTGTGTCTTCATATTAATGTTAAATTAAAGCTTCGCTGAAATAAATGTTTTTTAAAGATAAAACATTCAATTTTCAAGGAAGATGTTTTTGTAATTTGTTTTATGATCGTTTAAATTGCTCTTTCTATATAAGCATTTCTCAATGCTAAGTTATGAATTTCTGGTGTTCAGATATTTTTGCCATTCCCAAACTGTTCTTAAAGCCTCTTCAAGCGAGGTTTCAGACTTCCAGTTGAGTTCTTTTTCCGCTTTATCGGGATTAGCATAGGCAATAGTGATATCTCCTTCTCTTCTGGCACAGATCTGATAAGGCACTTCTACATGATTGGCTTTTTCAAAAGCTTTTACCACTTCCAGTACAGATGAACCTTTTCCTGTCCCCAGATTGTAAATATCTATTACAGCATCCGATGAAGAATCCTCTATCAGTTTCTTTAATGCTGCAACGTGTGCTTTTGCCAGGTCAACAACATAGATATAATCACGAACGGCTGTTCCATCCTCCGTAGTATAATCATCACCCCAGATATTCAGTTTCTCACGAACTCCAGAAGCCGTCTGCATCACATAAGGCACTAAATTATTAGGAATCCCTATCGGCAATTCTCCCAGCTTTCCGGAAGGGTGTGCTCCGATTGGATTAAAATACCTTAATAGTGATATTTTACTCTGATAGGCTTTTGCAAAATCAATCAGGATCTGTTCTCCCATTTGTTTTGTTTTCCCATAGACACTTTCAGGGGTTTTCAACGGAGTATTTTCATCTATCGGCATTACATCTGCCTGTCCGTATACCGTACATGATGAGCTGAAAATAAAATTGGAGATCTTTCTTGCTTTAAATTCCTGAAGAATATTAATCAAAGAAAACAGATTATTCTCATAATAATCTACTGGAATGATCTGGCTCTCTCCTACCGCTTTAGAGGCAGCAAAATTGATACAACCATCAATCTGGTGAGCATCAAACACCTGAGTAAGAAGTTCTTTCCTTCTTAAATCAAAAGGATAAAAAACAGGCTTCTTACCTGTAATTTCCTCAATATTTTTTAAAATAAACCTTTCTGTATTGGATAAATCATCTACAATAACCACTTCAAAGCCGTTATTAAGAAGTTCTACAACAGTGTGAGAACCAATATATCCAAGTCCGCCGGTAACAAGTATAGCCATCTTTATTTTTTAAATCTTAGCGGTTTCTTAGTCTTCGCGTTTTCCTATATTCTCTATTTCATTTATTCCTATCTCTTCTTTCTCACTATTTTTATTGAGATAAAAGATATAAAAAACAATAAAACCTATAACTCCTGTATTAAAAGTAATTACAAAGTTATAATATGAGTTATTAACATAAGTTTTAATCAGGGTATATTCGGCATAACAAACCAAAATAAAGATCATTACTGCAAAAAAATTGAGGATAGTCTTTGCTCGTTTTATTTTAAAATAAATGATCGCTACCGAAATTAAATTTATGATAATATAAAAAGAGTATTTTGCGATATTTTCATAAATACTCTCTTTATAATATGTTGAATAAGATGAGGAATTATAAGACTTCAATGTATTTATGATATAGATTGAATAAAGCCCTACAATAAAAAGGTGAAATCCTAAAAAGAATTTATACTTTCTCCCTTTTAAAAAAAATTCCTTCATGCTTATTTTATCCCATAAACTCAAGCACTGCATCCGTAATATACTTCAGCTGCTCTTCGTCCAATTCTGTATGCATTGGCAACGAAATTACCTGATCCAAAAGCTTATCAGTATTCACAAAGTCTGCAGCATTACTTTCCTGGAAGTATGCTTTTTGCTTTCTTAATGCTACCGGATAATAGATCATTGCAGGAATTTCTTTTTCCGTTAAAAACTTCTGAAGCTCATTACGTTTTCCATTCAGGATTCTTAACGTATACTGGTGGAATACGTGAGTAGAGTTCTCCGCTCTTTTTGGAGTCAGAATATTCGGGTTTCCTTCGAATGCTTCATCATAAAAATCAGCTGCTTTTCTTCTCGCTTCGTTGTAAGAATCAAGGTGAGGAAGTTTTTTTCTTAAAACTGCTGCCTGAATGCTGTCCAAACGTGAGTTTACTCCTACCTCATCATGATAATATCTCTCATACATTCCGTGGTTTACAATTCCTCTTAAACGGTGAGCTAATTCATCATTATTGGTAAAAATAGCACCTCCGTCTCCGTAGCATCCCAGGTTTTTGGAAGGGAAGAAAGAAGTAGTTCCCACAGTAGACATTGTTCCTGCCTGTTTTACAGTTCCGTCAGAGAATGTATATTCTGAACCGATTGCCTGAGCATTGTCTTCAATAACATATAAATTATGCTCTTCAGCAATTTTTAAAATTTCTTCCATGTTGGCACACTGTCCGAAAATATGCACCGGAATAATCGCTTTTGTTCTTGGCGTAATTGCTTTTTTAATCTGTTCAGTAGAAATTGTGAATGTATCATAATCTACATCTACCAGTACAGACTTTAATTTAAGCAGGTGAATAACTTCTACTGTAGCAGCAAAAGTAAAATCAGCCGTGATAATTTCGTCTCCTTCTTTCAGATCCAAAGCCATCAGGGCAATCTGTAATGCATCTGTACCATTGGCACACGGAATCACATGTTTTACTTCTAAATAAGACTCCAATTCATTCTGGAAAGACTTTACTTCAGGACCGTTAATAAATGCCGCAGAATCCATTACATTCAAAACTGCATTGTCTACATCATTCTTTATTTTGTAATACTGACTTTGCAAGTCAACCATCTGAATTTTTTTCATATACTAAATATTTCTGTAAAAATAAGGAATTTAAAATCCTATCAAAAATTTTATTGATTTTGTTTTTATCTTTATACAAATAAATTTTATGAAAAAACTTTTACTCTTTTGTTTCCTAACTGGTTACCTTACTGTTTCCGCACAAACGGAACTCGTTTTTGTTTACTTCACGGATAAGCCTAATAAAGCAGCTTTTTATGCAAATCCGCTATCAGAACTCAGCCAGAAATCACTCAACAGGCGTACGACGCTGGGAATACCACTCAATGATCAGGACGCTCCTATTGAACAATCTTACCTTCAGAATCTTCAAAATTTGGGATTTGTTGTTACGGATTATTCAAAATGGCTTAATGGTGCAGCAGTCAATGCCACACCTGCACAAAAAACGTTACTTCAGGCTCAAACTTTTGTTTCCTCTGTTGAAAATTTTGCCAGAAATAATTCTACTACCGTGAAAACAGCCCCGGGAAAATGGAAAGACGATGCCAGCATTAATAAAACACTTACCAATTTTAATTATGGTTCCGGTGCAGGACAAATAGATCAGGTCAATATCCGACCGCTACATCTGGCGGGCTACACCGGAACAGGAGTTTCTATAGCTGTGATTGATGCCGGATTTCCAACGGTGAACACAGGAAGTGCTTTTTCAAGATTGTGGACCAATAATCATATCAAAGCTTCTTATGATTTTGTGACCAAAACCGGAGATATTTACAATGCAGCTCTCAGCACTCATGGTTCCGTCGTGCTAGGTGTTATCGGTGGATATCTGCAGGATGTTTTTGTAGGAGCAGCCCCTGATGCTGATTTTTATCTTTATCGAAGTGAAAATGCTGCTGTAGAAATTCCAGAAGAAGAGCTTTACTGGATTGAAGCTGCTGAAGAAGCAGATCGAAAAGGAGTAGAAATTATTACCTCATCATTGGGATACAATGTTTTCGACGAAAGCCGTTATAATTATACGTATGCCAACATGGATGGGAATACTTCATTTATTGCCAGAGGCGCTGGGATTGCTGCTGAAAAAGGTATTTTTGTTCTTGCCGCTGCAGGTAACTCCGGACAGCAGCCTTGGCACTATCTTATGACACCCTCTGACAATGCTAAAGTATTTTCTATCGGATCTGTAGATTCTGCAGGAAATGCATCCGGATTTTCTTCTTTCGGGCCTAATGCTCTCGGGGTGGTAAAACCAGACGGAAGTACACAGGGAACCGGTACAACAACCGTGTATGATAATGCGACCTTAGTTGTAAATGGAACTTCTATTGCTACTCCTATTGCCGCAGGCGGTGTTGCATGTCTTATTCAGGCGTTTCCAACGATGAACAGAGAGCAGATGAGAACAAAGCTAAGACAAACGGCTTCACTTTATCCTCTTCATTCGGATCAGACAGGATTTGGAATTCTTAATTTCGGAAGTTTATACAATCTGGTTCTAAATACCTCTGAGACTGTAAAAAAAGAGAAGTTTTCTATCTTCCCGAATCCTGCAAAAAACATTCTGAATGTTGCTTCAGAGCAAGAAGTTCAGTCCCTGGAAATTTATGATAATCTGGGGAGACTCATCAGAAAAAGCAACCACCAGAAATCTATAAAAGTAGAGGATTTTGCAAAGGGAACCTATTATCTGAAAATTCAGACGAAGGATAAAGTTTTCTATGAAAAATTCTTAAAAGAGTAATCTTTTTGTTTCTCGCAGATTATTCAGATTGAGCAGATTTAGTACAACATAAACATCTGTGTGATCTGTGTAATCTGCGGGAAATATTCTTGTAAAACTAGTTGTTACCTATTTTGGCTAAAGCCTATGGGTGGGTCAATAAAAAAAGAATGGGCTAAAGCCCATTCCTATTGATATAATATTGTACGACAGGTACAAAACTTTTGTAATAATTTATGCAGAATTTCTACTCGCATTGATATTTCCGAATAAGGAACGTGTCACCAGCTTTTCATACGCTTCTTTGTTTCCTTCTCCTTTCTGAATTTTCATCAACGCATACTGCTGAATACTTAGCAATGGAAGGACAATCTTCTCACGGATCTTCACAGATTTTCTGGATAACGGATCTTCTTCCTGAAGCATTTTAAATCCTGTCAACTCCAGCATAATGTCTCTTGAAAGCTCATATTCATCGAAAAGGACATTCCAGAATGCACCGAATTTCGGATTGTTTTTAATGTAATAGGTCAAAGGGAAATAAGACTTATTCATACTCATCATGGAGTTCAAAACTAAAGTTTTAAAGAAGTCCGAACCTTTGTACAATTCTCTTACCTCTTCAAACCTACCCTGTTCTTTCATCTTTTGCATCGCATATCCAAAACCAAAGAATCCCGGGACATTCTGTTTCAATTGTGACCATGATCCTACAAACGGGATTGCTCTCAGATCTTCAAATCTTAGTTCACTTCCGCTTCCTCTTTTGGAAGGTCGGCTTCCGATATTGGTTTTCCCGTAATATTCAAGCGTACTCATTTCCTGAAGGTAAGGAACAAACATTGGGTGCGCTTTCAGGTCTGAATATTTTCCATAGCTGATATCTGCCAACTCAATAATCAAAGCTCTTTCCTTTTCGGTAAGTTCTTTTTTGGCATTTTTGAATACATCATTTTCTACACCGGCGGTCAGAAGCTGTTCAAAGTTATATTTTGCCTGTTCTTTATTTCCAAAAATACTGGTAATCGTCTGCCCCTGAATTGTTAGTTCTATTTTATTATTTGCAATAGTTTTCCCCTGAGAAGCATAGAAATCGTGGGTTTTCCCTCCTCCTCTGGCTGGTGGTCCGCCTCTACCGTCAAAGAATACCACTTTAATATTATTGTGCTCAGAAAGTTTTGTCAAGACTTCTTTAGCTTTATAAATTTCCCAGTTAGCTTTTAAATATCCTCCGTCTTTGGTTCCATCCGAGAACCCAAGCATAATTGTCTGCTGATTTCCTCTTTTTTCAAGGTGCTTTTTATAGACAGGATTATGGTACAGCTCATTCATCACATGCTCTGCATTGGCAAGCCCTTCCATCGTTTCAAAGAGTGGAACAATATCCATATTAATAGTTTCATCTTTATAACCGCATATTTTAAAGAACGCGTATACATTCATAACATCTTTTACGGCATCAGAATTGGAAATAATATATCGGTTCATTCCTCTCAGTCCGTTCAGATTCTGGATATCTGTAACCTGAGAAACCGTTAATAAAGTATCTTTTACAATATCTTCGAAATCTTCTGCATTGACAGTTTCTGAAATCTGAATCAGTTTATTGAACTTCTGTTCGTAATCAGCTTCATCATTTCCGTAAACTTTTGCATATACCTCATCAATCACTTTCTGATGAATTCTGCTGTCCTGACGGATATCCAATGTTGCAAAGTGAGTCCCGAAAATCATCACACGGTCTCTGAAATTGACCAAAAGATCTAAAAACAAAGAATTATGCTCGTTAACTAATATTTTTTCTGCCTCAGCTGCTTTCTTTAAAATATCTTCTGCTTTAATGCTTGTCCCGTCAAAAATTGCGGCATACAGTTCTTCACTTAATTGGGTCAATACTTCGGCAACTCCTCTGAAACTTAATCTTCTTCTGATAAATTTCAAATGGCTGTAATAAGACTTCAGAATGGCAGAACGAAGTTCTTCAGCTACTCTTTTTGTTACCTCTGCAGTTACAAAAGGATTTCCGTCTCTGTCACCTCCAGGCCAGAAACCAAGCTGGATAATATCTTCATGAAGGTGGAAATGACCGTTTCCGAAAGTCTTTTTAATCTTCGTAAACAGTTCACCAATGGTATCATAATACACATATCTCAGGTAAGAAATAATGCTCAGCGCTTCATCTATCGGAGTAGGTTTTTCTTTATTGACAAAAGGAGTTTTCCCCAACTGCTGAAGAAGCATATCAATCTGCGTCACCGAATCACTGGTAATCGCTCCTCTCAAATCCTGAATAATTCTTTGTACCGAACTCGGATAAAACTGAGTCGGGTGCGCAGTAAATACAACCTTAACACTGAAATCTTTTAATTTCTCACGTACTTTTTCAATTTTATGATCCTGAAAAGAACGTTCAAAGAGGTTGGTCACCGTTCCGTTATCACTTTCTGAATGAAGGTTAGGAAATGCAGCATCTTCAATACTGTCAAACAAAACTACCTGTCTTTCTATATACTGGATGATCTTGAAAAGCAGTTCAAGTTTCTGCTCTTCGTTCTGGAGATCGGTGTGGTTTTTAAAGAATTCTTCGACGATATCTTCAGGGGTTTTCCCTGCTTCATAACCGGTTCTGCTTTCTTCATATAGAAACGGAAGCAGCATTCCGATATTCGTCATTTTATCATAAGGCAGGCTCATAAATAATGAATTGTAGATCTGGAACTTATTTTCCACAATCTGCCTGAATTTTTCTGCGCGTTGGTCATGTATCATATTAACAAATGTAAGTGATTTTGAAATTAATTTAATTGACAAATGACAAAAATTAAGGTCGAAATACAAAAAAATAATATTAATTTTTGTTTAAAATTTGATTAGTTTTGGCAACCATGTTAACTCTATGATTAAATTCAATTTCAACGGCAATATAGATATTAAAAGCAACGGAACTAAAATTGATAAAAAAGCATTTAAAACTATACTCATTGTATTTGCTGTATTTATCTTTGTCTGTATCTCCTCAATAATAGGATTCGGGGCTTTTATATACAGAAGTTTAGATTCAATGGAACAGGCTGTGGAAGCCCACAACAATCAATTGGATAATATTGCTGATTTGCCGGTACTGAAGTGCAAAATATATACTGATCAAACAATCACTTCACCTATGTCTGGAACAGAATCTTCTTTATATCTTCTACGTATTGGTGTTGTTAATTTCAGTACCCATATGAACAGCAAACGTCCATCGAAAATTTTCGAAGAGTTTGATTATAGTGCCATTGCAGGTTTTCCTAAAGGAACTCAGCTTTCAATTAATAATCAATTATATCCTGTTGATTTTAAATTATGTATTGCTGATAATATAAATGGAGCAGTGCATTTCACAAAAGATACTTATGCCACCAATCATGAAACATCATATTATTTAAGAAATTATCATACAACAGAAAATCATAAGATATCGCTTTTAAAAGGTCAGCATCCTTGGGTTAATTCATTTCTTGAGCCGTATGGTTTAACCAATCTGCTGGTGAAAGAATATGTCTTTAAAAAGGGTGATTCTATTTTTATCAAAGGAAAAATTGAGAATGAACGAATTGTTCCATTTGTAGAGCATATGGTGAATTAATCTTCCAAAAAGCATTTCTGAAGGTTTACTGGATTTCATTAACTTTGTAAGATAATTCAACCCTATGGGCTACATCAGAGAATATTACGAACAGATCGTCAAACTGCAGGAATCAGAATGGGCATTTATAGCGGGACATTTTCATAGAAAGGTTTTTGCTAAAAATGACATCATTACCCAGCAGGGCGATACGGAGAATTACTTATCTTTTATTGAATCCGGACTGGTAAGATTTTATATTCCTGATGATGAATACGGATATACTTTCAGCTTTAGTTTTGAAAAAGAATTCAGCTGTGCTTATGACTCTTTCCTTACCCAAACTCCTTCTGAATACGAGATGCAGGCTTTAACAGAAACTGTGGTATGGCAGATTTCCTATGATGATCTGCAGAAAGTCTACAACCACACCCATGTTGGAAATCATCTGGGACGTTTCGCTTCTGAAAAATTATTTCTGACAAAAAGCAAAAGAGAACTTTCTCTACTAAAACTTACGGCCAAAGAACGTTATCTGAAATTATTTACAGAACAGCCGGAAATGATTAAGCGCGTTCCTCTAAAATACATCGCATCCTATATCGGAATTACGCCACAGGCTTTAAGCAGAATCCGCAGACAGATTAGTTAACATAGGTTCATTGTGTATCTGTTCTCTTCTCCTGAACTTTGTGGGAAAATACGACAATGAATTTATCTATTCTCGCTTACGGAAATCAGATTTTAAAGCAAAAATGCTCAAATATCATAGAAAACACCTCTGAAATCCAGAAATTGGTAACAGACATGTGGGAAACCATGGAAAATGCCAATGGATGCGGCCTTGCCTCTCCTCAGATCGGAAAATCTTTACAACTTTTCATTATTGACAGTGAGATTGTTTTTAAAAATCTGGATATGGAAGATCAGATCTTATATTTCGGGAAGGATAACAAAGGGATTAAAGAAACTTTTATCAATGCAAAAATAGTCCATACTTCGGAAGAAACCTGGGAAGATTATGAAGGCTGCCTGAGTATTCCCGGACTTTCTCAAAAAGTAAAAAGGCCCTGGGAAATTACCATTGAATACCAGAATCGGGATTTCACAAAACATACGAAAACCTTCACTGGATTAACCGCCAGAATTATCCAGCATGAATATGATCATACGTTGGGAATCTTATATACAGATCACCTGAAACCTCTGACCAAAAAATTGATGGAGTCTAAGCTTAAAAAAATCATCAATGGAAATGTTACCGTGGGATATCCGATGAAGTTTTTATAAATTTGATTATTAGACATTAATAATTAACTTTACTCTTCACACCATCTGTAATCCATGAAAAAAATTTTTACTCTTTTACTCATAGCCCTTCTTTTCATCTC
Organism: Chryseobacterium sp. KCF3-3; assembly: GCF_045865955.1. NCBI lineage: Bacteria > Pseudomonadati > Bacteroidota > Flavobacteriia > Flavobacteriales > Weeksellaceae > Chryseobacterium > Chryseobacterium sp. KCF3-3. The sequence goes on along the minus strand of NZ_AP035792.1, from coordinate 3,665,892 downwards.
ATGTGAAAAAGATTGTTATAACCCACCTCTGCCGATCCTTTTTAAGTTTGTGGATTCTAATGATGAAAATCTTATTGCTAATGGGACATTGACAACTTATTCAGTGCAGGACGAAGAGAACAATAGTGTACAACTATCCAAAACATCTGACAATATGATCATTGTAGAAAATGTAGGGGCTTACAATGGAACAAAAAAGTATAAATTCTTTTCTAATATTAAAGACTTAGATTTTTCAATACAGTCGTCAGAATTTAATGGAGGTTGTGATGGCTATCAAATCAATAAAATAACGTTTACAGGTATAGATATTGATGTAACTGCTGAAAAAGGATATTATAAAATTGTATTGGAATAATTCTCTTTCTTAAATTTGCACCGGAAACCCATTCTCTATGAAAGTAATCATCGCATTTTCCCTGATTCTCTCCAATCTGCTTTACAGCCAGATCAAGGTTCCTGATGATTATAAAAAAATTCCTGATATTCTTGACACGGTAGAATATCTCTATCCGTTCATTGTTCCTGATAAAGACTATGCTTACTGGCGTGTTCTCAGTAATGATATGGACTATGAAAAATCAGTACTCTATGAAAGCCAGGCTCCTGATTTTATGACCATCAATGAACCTGTTCCTGAAAAAGGTTTTTTCCAGAAATGTATTGGGAACAATTGTTTTTCATACATTCTGGCGTGTAAGAATGAAAGGTCTGTTTATTTTTCCAATGAACAACAACTGAGAGATTTTATCGGAACGGTAGACAATCTTCCGGAGGCTATTTTACTGGCAAAAACGTATGGTTATTCAGTGGATACAAGTAACCGCTTTACAGGAGCTTATAAAATTGAAGACCGCCATATCTCTATGTACCTTATGCAATCAAAGGGCTGTCCGGCTGTGAAAGAATCTTTTTGGGTTAAAATCAATAGAAAAACCGGAAAGCTGGAGGCAAAAAGCAATGGAGTGTACGCAAAGGATGAAAACTGTACTTCTTTGTAACTGAATTTTAAAAAACGCCAAGACGCAAACTAATTTAACAAGATACAGCTTGAAGGCGCGAGGATTTTATCTGCGATAAAATTTATAAACTGCTATTTTAAACCATTAAGATCTTTGAAGATGATAAGGATAGTTAAGGGAATAGCTAAAGCTATTTTTTAGCAAGATACTTTTTTTCATCTAAGATGAATCTTAATTATTCTTATGCTCTTCACACATCTTAATGGTTTAAATTTTAGCATGACTTCTTTATATATTAATTGCTCCTTGTCCTGAAGCAATCAGATAAGCTTCTTTCAGCGTTTCAGAATAGGTTGGATGAGCATAGGAAATACGGAACATATCTTCTGCCGTCACTTCATATTCCTGGGCGATAACACCCTGAGCAATCAAATCTGCAGCTCTGGCACCAATAATATGAACACCCAATACTTCTCCATATTTAGGATCTACCAAAACTTTCGCAAAACCTTCCATATCCATTGAAGCACGAGCTCTCGCGCTGGCAGAAAACGGGAATTTCCCTACATTATATGCGATGTTATTTTGTTTCAGATATTCTTCCGTATATCCTACTGAAGCTACTTCCGGCCATGTGTACACTACTGAAGGAATGCGGTTGTAATGAATATGACGTTTCTGTCCGTTAATGGTTTCAGCCACAAAAACACCTTCTTCTTCCGCTTTATGAGCCAACATTGCACCACCGATAACATCTCCTATTGCGTAAATAGTAGGCACCGAAGTCTGGTTTTTCTCATTCACTTTAATAAAACCTCTCTCGTCCAGCTGAACGTCTGTATTTTCAAGACCGAGGCCTTTTACATAAGGACTTCTTCCCACCGCTACCAATACAAAATCTGCTTCCAGTTCTCCTTCTGTTCCGTTTTTATCTTTAAAGAAAACTTTACCCTTAGAACCTGCATTCTCCGTTTTATATACCGTCTGATTAAGACGAATATCAATTCCTTCTTTTTTAAGGATTCTCTGAAGGCTTTTTCCCAACTCATGGTCCATGGTGGCAATCAGATGATCGGCATATTCCAGAATGGTCACCTTTGTTCCGATACGATTGAAAATAGAAGCCATTTCCACCCCTATCACTCCACCGCCAATAATAACCATAGATTCCGGTTTTTCCTGCAAAGACAATGCTTCTGTGGAAGTAATAATTCTTTTTTTATCAATTTCAACTCCCGGAATACTTGAAGGTTTTGAGCCTGTGGCAATGATAAAATGTTGAGCGGTTATTTCTTTAATCTCCGATTCGCTGACAATTTTTATGGTAGAATTATTAATGAAGCTTGCTGTCCCTTTTAACCTTGTAATTTTATTTTTATTCATTAAAAAGTCCAGTCCTCCTGTATTTTTTGAAACAACGTCCGCTTTTCTCCCGTACATTTGGGAAAAGTCCAGTTCAATATTATCCAGCCTAATCCCATGTTCCTTGAATTGATGTCGTGCTTCTGCATAATGATGAGTGCTGTCCAATAATGCTTTAGTCGGAATACAGCCCACATTGGTACATGTTCCTCCCAATGTATCATATTTTTCTATAATCACTGTTTTATACCCCAACTGAGCGCTTCTAATGGCAGCTACATATCCGCCGGGTCCTGAGCCAATTACGGCAATGTCATAATGATCCATTTGATTTATTAATTTTTATGATTAAATTTACTTGCAAAATAAAAGCAAAATTAAAATAAACACTTTCATTTTGCAAGTATTATTTTAAAATTAACAAAATGAGTAAAAAAAGATCAGACTGCCCGATCAGCTGTTCACTGGAAATATGGGGTGACAAATGGTCTCTTCTCATCATAAGAGATCTGATGCTGAAAAAGGAATGTACTTATGGTGACTTCCTCAAAGCTGATGAAAAAATAGCCACCAATATTCTGGCTACAAGGCTTCAAAACCTTTTAGATCATGGAATCATTGATAAAAAAGATCATCCGGACAACAAGCTGAAAATTCTTTATTTTCTGACTCAAAAAGGGATTGATCTTATTCCCGTGATCGTGGAAATCAACCTTTGGGGTGACCAGTATCTTACGATTCCTGATGACCGGAAAAAACTATTGGAAGAGATAAAGAAGGATAAAGAAGGTTTTATAAAAAGAGCAAAAACCTATCTTTCATCTGAAAAATAGTATTTAAATTAGAATGGAATAAAAAAAGAGGAATAAAAGCAGCTCAAGGCAATAGCTTTCATAAAAATGAATAATAGCAATTTTAAAATTTCATTAACTCACTTTTCCTTTTTCATTCCGTAAATTTGACTTAAAATAAATTTAGAACAATGCTTAATTTCGAGTTTAAAAACCCAACAAAAATACTTTTCGGGAAAGGCGAAATCGCTAAAATTTCCAAAGAAATCCCTCAAGACGCAAGAATATTAATGATTTACGGTGGCGGAAGCATCAAAAATAATGGTGTTTACGATCAGGTAAAAGAGGCTTTAAAAGGTCATGAATTATATGAGTTTGGCGGAGTTCCTGCCAATCCTGAATATGAAGTTCTGATCAATGCTTTAAATTTTATCAAAGAGAAAAATATTACTTACCTTCTTGCTGTAGGTGGCGGATCTGTCATTGACGGAACAAAATTCCTTTCTGCAGCCGCCAATTATGACGGCGAACCATGGGATATCCTGAGAAAGTCGGTGAGAACATTTGAAGGGGAAGGAATGCCTTTTGGAAGCATTCTGACACTTCCTGCAACAGGCTCAGAAATGAATTCTGGGTATGTGATTTCAAGAAGGGAAACCCATGAGAAATTATCTTCAGGAGGACCTGGACTTTTCCCACAATTTTCTGTTCTGGATCCGGAAGTGATCAGAACCATTCCGAAAAATCAGATTGTAAACGGAATCACTGATGCCTACACTCACGTTTTGGAACAATACATGACAGCTCCTTCTTCTGCTGATCTTCAGGAAAGAATTGCAGAAAGCATTCTGATCAGCCTGCAGGAAACTGCTCCTAAAGTATTGGCTGATGATTTCAACTACGATGCTGCCGGAAACTTTATGTGGTGTTGTACAATGGCTCTGAACGGCCTGATCCAGAAAGGAGTCATTACAGACTGGGCAGTACACGCAATGGGGCACGAGCTGACGGCTTATTTCGGTATTGATCACGCAAGAACACTGGCAATTATTGCTCCATCCCATTACCGTTACAATTTCGAAGATAAAAAAGGAAAACTGGCTCAGTATGCTGAGAGAGTTTGGGGAATCAAAGACGGAAGCGTAGAAGAAAAAGCTGAACTGGGCATCAAAAAACTGGAAGAATTCTTCCACAGCCTTCACATCAAAACCAGACTTTCCGAGTATACAGAAGACTTTAAAGGAACTGCTGAAAAAGTTGAAAAAGCCTTTACAGACAGAAACTGGCTAGGTCTTGGAGAATATAAAAAACTGACTCCGCAGGACGCTTATAAGATTGTAGAGATGAGTTATTAATGGATTCGGGGTGCGAGTTTCTGGGTACGGGCAAGAGATTTGAGCTACGCTATTTCGAGATTCGGATGAAAGTGTTTATTAATTTTCATGTTGAAAATATATAACCCAAAACTCGTATCTCGCATCGCAGTATTCATAAAATTATTTAATTTATAAACATTCGTTTAAAAAATCGTTATTTCATTATAGATATTTCAAATTTATTTATATTTTAGCATATTCTTAAATTTGTGAAAATGAAAAAACAGCTACTTTTATTTGCCTTTTCTGCCCTGGCGCTTACTTCTTGTAAAGATGACAATCTTGAAGCTTATGATATGGATATCATGAAGGGAGATTGGAAGGAAGTTAAAAGGGAAGTAATTTCCGGAAAAGATAATAAAACAGTGCTTTATACTGAAACTTTAACAGGATGTGCAGCTAAAAATACTCTTTTCTTAAGAACAGATTATTATGTAAGCTATACAGCGTATACAGGAAGCGGTGCAGATTGTACTCCATCTCCGAAAACTGAAGGAAGATATACCTACGATGCTGATTCAAAAGTTATTGGAATTAAACTTGGCGACGAAGGATCTGTCAACTACAGAGTTGATATGTTAACAGCCAAAGATCTTAAACTTGCCCAGCAATCTGGAATCTTTGATATGAATGGAGATAAAATTCCTGACATCCCTTACGTTACCTACAAAAGATAAATCATAAACTCCCGCTAATCGGGAGTTTTTTATTACTTTTATATCTAATTTTAAACTGAATATAATGAAGAAGATTCTATCAGCATTTCTATTGCTGTACTTTGCTATTGCCTTTTCTCAGGAAAAAAAACCAATGTTCTGGCAGGACATCCAGGAGTTCAAAAAACTGGATCAGCAAAACCCACCGGCAAAAGATGCTATCTTATTTCTGGGAAGCTCATCATTCACGAAGTGGACTGATATAGCAGATTATTTTCCTGGCAAAACAATCATCAACAGAGGTTTCGGAGGTTCAAGACTTACAGACCTTAATGATTTTGCAAATGATCTTTTAACTCCTTATCAACCCAAACAAATTATTATTTATTGTGGGGAAAATGATTTTGCAGACAATCATCAGCTAAAAGCAAAAGTAGTCGTAGACCGATATAAAGCTTTCTACAAAAAAATACGTGAGAGATTCCCTAATATTGAGGTTGATTATATCTCTATCAAATATTCGCCAAGCAGAGAAGTGATCTGGCCACAGATGAAAATAGCCAATAAAAAAATTGCTGCTTTTATGAAAAAGGAACCCAATGCAGAATTTATCGATGTTACCAAGGCAATGGAAGATGCTAATGGAAATGTAAGAAAAGATATTTTTGTGGAAGATATGCTTCATTTTAAGCCGGAGGGATATAGAATCTGGACAAAGATTATCACTCCTTATCTGAAATAAACCAGAACCCATGATAAAAAAACCAATAACCATTTTATTCTTTATTTTACTGTATTCTCTTTCATTTTCTCAGGATAAGCCGAATGAAAAAACAGTTCTTCAGGAACTTTCAGAAAACGCCTGTAAATGTGCTGATTCTATTGCTTTAGCTAACAGGAAGAAGGAAGATATCATCAAAGATGTTCATGAATGTATTGATAAATACTCGGGAGCACTTCAGATCTCAACTCTTTTGAAAGGAGCAGAAGAACAATCCAAAAATGCACCAAAAGTAAATGGAAAAAAGCAGATTAATCTGACTTTTGATCCCAATAAGGATTCAAAACAGTATACAGAAAGCTATAATGAACTTGAACGCTATCTGATGCAAAACTGCGAAAGCGTAAAGAGGGCTACTACCACTACGGAAACTGAATATAATAAGTTCTCGGAAAATCAAACTGCTCTTGATTTCTACACGAAAGCGGTTAACGTATCCAAAGAAGAAAACTGGAAGGAGGCCATTCAGAATTATGAACAGGCTGTAAAGATTGATCCAAAATTCATTTATGCATGGGATAATCTGGGTATTACTTATAGAAGAGTTGGAGATTATGATAAAGCTCTTAATGCCTACAAACAGTCATTAGCCGTTGATCCAAAGGGTAAAATGCCTTTACAGAATATTGCCATTACTTATGTCTATAAGAAAGAATATCAAAAGGCTATTGATGCATACCTAGATTTTGACAAGACATATCCTGGTGACCCTGAGGTTTATTATGGAATGGGGCAAGTCTACTTTACCCACCTGAAGAATAATGAGAAAGGTCTTGATAATATGTGTAAAGCATACAGGATCTATTCTGTTCAGAAATCACCTTACCGATCAGATGCTGAAAAAATGCTAGTATATATTTATAAGAGTATGAAAGAGGAAGGCAAGACCGATAAGTTTAAAGAAATTTTAAAAAATAACAATATTCAATTGGATTAAAAATAAAAAACGATTCCAATATTAGGAATCGTTTTTATTTTATTTCTTTCTTTTCGATTTCGAAATTGCTTTCTGCTGAGCTCTGTTGGCTCCAAACTTCTTAGGTGCTTTTCTTTTGGAAGGTCCACCCCAGTTTTCTTTGGTATTTTTAGCTTTCTTCTCGTGGAATGCGCCTCCACCGTCATTCAGTTTTACCTGAGCAGGATTTTTCATCACTACCTGATCTTCTTCAGCAGCAATCTTTTTAGGATTGATCTTAACGTTCTCAGGGAATTCATTAAATTTCAATTCTTTATCCATCAATAGTTCAATGTCAAGAATCAAAGGTTCTTCTTTTTTAGTCACAAAAGTAACAGCCTTTCCTTCTTTGTCTGCTCTACCCGTTCTACCGATCCTGTGGATATACTGCTCCGGAATATCAGGGGTTTCAAAATTGATCACATGCGTAATGTTTGAGATATCAAGACCTCTTGCCATTACATCGGTAGTAATCAAACCTCTGATCTCTTCATTTTCAAAGCTTTTCATCGCTTTTAATCTGTAGTTCTGAGATTTGTTGGAGTGAATCACATCAAACTGTTCAGGGAAAAGCTCATTAATTTTAGTAAAGAGCAGGTCAGCATGTTTTTTATTATTATTAAAAATCAACACTTTAGACATATCTGCATCACTTTTCAGCAAATGTTCAAGTAAATTGATTTTAGTATTAAAGTTTTCAACTTTGTACCCTGTCTGTTCAATTTTTTCAAGCGGAGTTCCTGATTTTGCCAGTGAAATCTCAATCGGATTGGCAAAATACACATCCAGCATGTCATCTACCGCTTCTGTCATAGTAGCTGAGAAAAGAATATTCTGTCTCTTCTCTTTCATCATTTCAAAAATGTGGGTAAGCTGTGGTCTGAAACCAAGGTTAAGCATCTCATCAAATTCGTCAATGATAAGTTTCTGAACTTCTTTCAGAGAGATTGCGTTGTCTATGGAAAGGTCCATTACTCTTCCCGGTGTTCCTACTAAAATATCACAACCATCATTGAACAATAGTTTTTGAGTATTGATATTTTTTCCACCGTATATTCCGATTACTCTTGCGGTAATATTTTCCGTCAGTTTTTCAAGGATTTCAGTCACCTGTACCACCAATTCTCTTGTAGGAACAAGCACCAAAACAGTTGGATTTCCTGTCTTACTGTATTTCCATGTTTTCAGAACGGGTAAAAGATAAGCCAATGTTTTTCCGGTTCCGGTCTGTGCAATTCCCATTACATCTCTTCCCGAAAGAATAGGTTTTAAGCTCTTCTCCTGAATGGGAGTAGGTTCAAATAATTCCAAATCCGCTAAAACATCAAGAATTTTAACCGGAAGGTCAAAATCCGCAAAAGTGAGTTTTTCCATTTTGCAAAGATAGGTATTTAATTTTGTAGTATGGAAGCACGAAGTCTGAAGCTGGAAGATTATCAAACGTTCTTTTAATTTTTTGAATGTACAATGAAACAAATTAATGTATTGACACAAATCATTTCCTTCCCTCTTCCAGCCCCCATCCTCCAGCGATTGTACTCAATTCACCTTTACACTTTCACTGATTATTTTAATATCATCATCTATCCATTTGCTGGAAGTAACAATAACATATCCTTTCTTTTTTGGATCTTTTTTGATGGGGAATTTATCCTCTTCCCACTGATTACAATGGGTTGAAATAGAGGGCAATAACAGCTTCCAACCCGTTTTACTTAACGTATACACATAGAATGGATGCCAGCAGCTGGTACACCAATTGGGGTAAAAACCAATCTCCTCCTTCCCATCTCCATTAAGATCACCCAAATTATACAGACTTCCCTGCTTGGCAGGCGTAATCTTTATAGGTTTTATGTTTTTATCGCTGAAATAAATGGTTGTTTCACACTTTCCTTCACATTCGTCACCACAGTCGCTGACTTTTGTGTAAGCGTATTCTTTTGTTCCGTTTCCATCAAAATCTCCCTGAAGTTTCTCTTCATTTCCCTGTTGAGCAATACAATATGAGCTGAACAAGGTGAGTGTTGTTATAATAAGTGTTTTCATTGCTGAATTGGGGTTATAAGTTGTGGGATTCGGGTTACGAGATGCGGGGTTTAGGGTTTCGAGTTTTTGAATTTTTCGGGTTTATTTTCTGGTTACTCTTAGCAGGAGGATTATGACTAAAAGAATTGAAAAGATAAAGCCCAGAACCGCTACCAAAGATAATTCTCCGATTCTTGGTCCGGATTCGGAAGAAAAGACAATAGCTGTGGCAATAATATTTGCTCCTAAAATCATAGCCAGAATCAGATTGATGACACTGGATTTGATCAGTTGGTTGGTCTTATCTATATTTTTGATCTCGCTGGAAACCGTAAATTTATTTTCATCCAGCTTTTGAAGAACGGAACGGAGCTCTTTCGGGATTTCATCCACATTATCCGTGAAATTCATCATGCGGTCCATCCCTGTTTTTAAAAGATTTTTAGGACTGATTTTCTTGGTGAAAATCTTTTTGGTGTAAGGGTGAAGGCTTTTAACAATATCAAGATCAGGATTAATACTTCTTCCCACTCCTTCTATAAGGCTGATTCCTTTGAACAGAAGATAGAAATAATCCGGCATATAAAGCCTGTTGTCCTTTAAAATATCCTTCATCTTGTTGATAATCACCTGTACATTGATGTCCTGTAATGACGAACTGTGAACAAAATTCAGAATTTCTTCCACATCATTCTCAAATCTTCGTTCGTCCGGAATTTCATAGCTTATCGCCATTTTTTTGAGTGAACGGACTATTTTATGCGAATTTTTAGCAACAAAACTGACAATAAGATTTTCAAGAATTTCTTTATCATTGGGCTGAATTTTACCCACCGCCCCGAAATCAATGAACACAATTTTACCATCTTTTCTCACTAAAATATTTCCCGCATGAGGATCGGCATGGAAAAATCCATAATCTAAAATCTGCGACACAAAGAGCCTTAATCCGGCTTCTGAAACTTTCACCGGATCAATATCATTCGCCAGCAGAACAGATTTATCGGTAACCTTAATCCCATCAATAAACTCCATACAAAGAATATTGTTGTTGGAAAATTCTTCATAGACTTTAGGAACATATGTTTCTTTATTGTTCTTAAAATTCAGACGGAACTGCTGGATATTATTTTTTTCATTGATCAGAGAGACTTCTTCCAGTAAAGATCTTTCAAAGGTAGAAATAGCCTGTTTCAGATTCAGTTTTTCTCCTATTTCCGAATAGGCAGATATTAGTTTTTCAATATCTTTAATCAACAGTAAATCATCTTCAATGACGGACTGCACATCAGGTTTTCTCAGTTTTAAAATCACCGGGCTGCCATCCATCAGAACAGCTTTGTAAACCTGTGCAATAGAAGCTGTAGCCAGAGGCTTTTTCTGAATTTCACGGAAATAATCTTTAACGGAAATATTAAACTCGCTTTCCAGCGCCTCTTCTACATCCATATCTACCGTATCCACTTTGTCCTGAAGTTTTTGCAGCTCCTGGATCAATTCCGGTGGCAATAAGTCTTCCCTATTACTGAATGTCTGACCCAATTTTACAAAGGTAGGTCCAAGCTCTTCTAGGGCGAGTCTTATTCTTTCGTAAACGGTTCCTTTTGAAATGATTTCATCTGAATGACCAGAAGCTTCTTCCTGCTTATTTCCATTCATTCTGGCCAGAAGATCTTTGAATCCATATTTACTTAATACAGAAATCAGTCTTGCGGATCTTTTCAGTTTTCTTTGAGGCTTATCAAACATAGTGTATCAATAGTAGGTGCAATTTACTCCAAAAATTGTTCCTTTATGAAAAGAATTATGAGCAGAACACCAATGGATGAAATTAAAAATAACAACACATAATCAATATTTTAAAGAATAAAATACACCATAACAATAAAAAAGCATCATATATTGTAAAAATTGATATATTTACAACGTACAAATAAAACAAACCAAAAGTATTAAAACATGAAAAATTTACGCAACAACAAACTTTCAAGAGAACAATTAAAAGGGATTGCAGGAAATGGGATTATCATCCCTATCAAAAACTGCTCAAACCAATGCTGCCCTACTGATGGAAGACCAACATGTCCAGGATTGATTTGCCCTGCTGTAGTTTGCCCTGAGTATATGTAAAATCTGATTTTATACAGAACCATATAGTACCCGAAGAAATATTCTTCGGGTATTTTTTTTGCTCCAAAAAATGCTTACGTACCACAATTTATGGCATATTATTTCCATCTAAAACAATAGCAAACAAAACACAAGAATCTATTTATCAAACCATTACACAACAAAAACCCAAAACAGAGAATTAAATCCATAATCATGTTCAATTAACAACAAACTATAAATATAATTACAACACTATGTTAAAAAAAATTATTTCAGCTGGCCTTATTGTATCAGCAATGATGTTTACAACACAGGTAAAAGCTCAGGTAGCATCAGCCCATTCTATTGCCGAAGTAGCCACAAAAGAAATGAGCTATCTGGGACTTACAGAATCACAGGCCAATAAAGTAACGGAGATCAATACAATGACCGCAGATGCCCTAATTGCTCTTGACAGCAAAGCCGGTAACAATAACAGTCCGGAGAACAACAAAATAATTGCTGACGAATTTGTAAGCATCATCGCTCAACGTCATCAGGCCATGGCACAAATCCTTACTCCTGAACAGATGGCAGTGGTAAAACAAGACAGAGCAGAAAAGATTGCTCTTTTCAGAACATTTCTTATGGTTCCTATTCTGGATCTAACTGAAAGACAGGTTGAGCAGGTATATGAGATCAACTTCAAAGGGGTACAGGAAGTTCAGAAGGATTATGGAAAGCGTCTTAACAAGAAAAATGCAGGTCCGGAAGACGCTGACAGCAAAAAAGCAAAACGCATTATTATCAATGATTTTAAAGTATTGGATAAAGATTTTAAAAAGATACTAAGTCCTGAACAATATGAGGTTTATAAAAACAATCAGGATTTAATCAGAGAATCTGCTAAAAAAGGTTAGTTCGTTCCGCTTGGATACTTAAGAGGCTGTCCAAAAAGGTCAGCCTCTTTTTGTTTGTTTTGAGACTGCGTATAGTTATGCAGCAATTTTATACTTTTGGATTTTCATATACTTATGGAAAAGATGCATATGTTGTTTGCATTTAAGTGTATTTAGCCAATTTTTACGGTTAAGTTTTCTGTTTTTCACTAATTTTCTAAGATTATGTGCCAATGCCATTAATCCAAATTCAATATTTACTTTTTCAAGTCCTTTTAGAGTAAATCTTGAAAATTTATTATTGCTTTTTAATTGCCCGAATACAGCTTCTACTTCTATAGGCCGTTTACTTCTGTGGTAATGCCCTTTTTCAGATATCAGCCTTTGTCTGGCTTTCATTCTGTGATGGTTCAGATTATAATTCACTTCGATTAATCGATTATCCTGGCTTTGATGGCAGCTTTCTCTAAGAGGACAACCCTGACATCTGAAAGCCTGATAATAATGTACCTGAGATTCATATCCGTTACTGCTGATTCTTTTGCCTTTACCGATAAAGTTCATTTGCTGTCCGCAGGGACATACATAGAAGTTATTTTCCTCATTATAATATAAGTTCTGTACAGCAAACGCATTGTTCTTCTCACTGCGCTTCTGTTCTTTATGAAAATTATTATATTTTACATAGCCCTCTATAGCTTTTTCTGCCATCATTTCGTAATTCTCTTCACTTCCATATCCGGCATCTGCTACTACCTCTTTACTTTGTTTGTGATACTGATTTTCAAAGCTGTTAAGATGATCCTTCAATGTAGTGGTATCTCCAGGAGTCTGATGAATGCTGTAATGGGTGATAAACTGGTTTTCAGTACTGATCTGTGCATTATAGGCTGGCTTAAGCTGCCCATTTTTCATATGGTCGTCTTTGAGCCGCATGAAGCAGGCGTCGGGATCTGTCTTACTATAACTGTTGCGGCCTGAGAGTATTTTTAATTGATCTTCATACTTCTGTAATCTGGGCAGGTCCTGATGCTGAAGCTTTTTAATGAGCTTCTTACCGGTTTTATTGTCCTGTGCCACAGAGTGATTAAGTTCTGCTATTTTATCCTGAAGCTCTCTGCTGTCAATAGATTTTGGAAGGGTCTTTTCATGGGATTCATAACGCTCTTCTTTGATTTGGGATTCAATATCTTCAAGTACGGAATGAATTTGAGCTTCCAGTTTTAATTTATTCTTTTCTACAGATTTTTTCCATACAAAGCTGTATCGGTTGGCAGATGATTCTATTTTTGTACCATCTATATATTGAACATTTAAACTTACGTAACCTAAATTCTGCAAAACAACGGTAACATCTGCAAAAAGACGGTGAATATGGTTTTTAAGCCGTTTGCTCCTAAAGTAATTGATGGTTCTGTAATCAGGCTTACTGTTGCCGGAAAGCCACATGAAATGAATATTTTCTCCAAGTGCCTTTTCTATTTTACGGCATGAATAAATATTGTTGAAATAGGCATAGAATAAAACTTTGATCATCATCCGGGGGTGAAAACTTGTCGTTCCACCGCCTTTATATTCACTTATAATATGATCGATATTCAAGTTATCCACTAATTCATTGATAAGACGTACCGGATCATTAGCACCTATCTTATCAAAAATATCTTCAGGAAATAAGCTGGGAGTATTGGTGGGTAAAGATTTAAACCGTACTTTCATATCAATGTTTGTTTGGGTGCACCTTAAAGATAAATCTTAAAGGACAAACAACAAAAAAATCCCCGAAACTTTTTAAGTAACGGGGATATTTTTTTGGACTTTTTAGACAGCCTCTTTTATTTAAGGTAAGTTTCGTAAAGGTCTTTTCTTCGGTCTTTCATTACCTGGACAGAACCGTTATGATGAAGATCTTTCAAGAGGTTCAGATCGACATCTACAATCAGTGTCATTTCTGTATTGGGAGTTGCTTCTCCTTTCACAGCATTAGACGGAAAGGCAAAATCTGAAGGGGTAAACACAGCCGCCTGCCCAAACTGAATATCCATATTATTTACCTTCGGAAGGTTTCCTACACAACCAGCAATGGCTACATAACATTCATTTTCTATGGCTCTTGCAGCAGCACAGTGGCGTACTCTCATATAGGCATTTTGGGTGTCTGTAAGATACGGTACAAACAGAATTTTCATTCCCTGATCGGCCAGAATTCTTGGTAATTCCGGGAATTCTACGTCATAGCAGATCACAAGACCTATTTTCCCACAATCGGTATCAAAGACTTTGATTTCATTTCCTCCTTTCATCCCGTAGTACCTCTTTTCGTTCGGCGTGATGTGAATTTTTCGATATTCATCCATACGGCCGTCACGGTGAAGAAGGTAACTTACATTGTACAAATCGTTATTATCACTATCAAAAACAGGCATACTTCCGGAAATAATATTCACGTTGTAACTGATGGCCAATTCTGAAATCTTTTCTTTGATCTGTTCGGTAAGCTTAGACAATTCTATCATACTGTCTCTTTCGGAAAGATTGTTGAAAGGAGCCAGCAAAGGCGTGTTGAAAAGTTCCGGAAAAAGAACAAAATCAGACTTATAATCTCCCATCACATTCACAAAGAATTCTACCTGCTCATAAAACGCTTCTATGTCTTTAAACGTTCTCATCTGCCACTGCACCAATCCAAGACGGATAATGCTGTCCTGCATGGTATTCGGTTTTCTGCTGTAATAGATATTATTCCATTGCAAAAGAACCGCATTTTCTCTGGAAGCTTCATCTTCCGGAAGGTACTTTTTCAGGATTTTTATCGGAAGAAAGTTATTGGAAAGCTGGAAAGACAATACCGGATCATAGATTTCTTTGTCTCTTACTTTTCGGATATAATTTCTTGCGGAAAGCTCATGGCTGTATTTGTGATAATTCGGGATTCTGCCTCCCAGAACAATAGATTTCAGATTTAATAATTCACAAAGCTCTTTTCGGGCATCATACAATCTTCTTCCTAAACGCAGTTCACGAAACTCCGGATCTACAAAAACTTCTATTCCGTACAGAACATTTCCTGTAGAAGTATGGGTATTGAATGTATAATTTCCCGTAATATCACTATACGTGTGATCATCTCCGAATTCTTCATAATTGACGATTATGGAAAGTGCTACAGCAGCCAGTTTTCCGTCAACGGTGATACAGATCTGTCCGTTCGGGAATATTTTTGTGAGTTTATCGATACTTTTTTTGGACCAGATAGACTCCGACATCTGCGGGTAGGCCCTTTTCATCGTTTCCGCCAGCTCATTATAATCCTGAAGGGTCAGGTTTCTTGTTTCTATTTGCATTTGATGTAATTTTACTTAAATTTAGTGAAAATATTTTACTTCAATCCTTATAGAAAAGTACTTCCCAATCATTTATACAAAATTTAACAGTGGATATCTCTAAAATTTTACAAACAGTTGTTCATTCAGATAACTACTGGAAACATTCTGATTTCAGTTCTGTAATGGAGGCGCTTAAACCCCATTATAATACTCATATAGAAATGGATACAGAAAAAGTTGTTGTTCTGCTATTAGGAGATAAAGCCATCGGATACATCTGTTTGAATTATCCTCTGATTTTTATAGAAAGTCAATATGCTTTACAAGTAAAAAATATTCTGCATACATTTCATGACATAGAATACATTATGGTCGATATGCTATCTAATCCCTATCTGTCTGTAGATACTGATTTTTATAATGCCTATTTTGATTTTATGGAAAACCTGAACGCTTTTTCTGCTGAAGATTTTTATTTTTACAATGTACATTAAAAATCATTCTTGTCCGATTAAATTAAAGCGTAATTAACAGGTCGCTCCTCTGGAGCTTTGTTATTTATGGAAACATCTTTTTTTTCTACTAACAGCAGATCCCGACGGGATCAAATCCAGCTCCACTGGGAGCTAACTGTTAATAGGACATATTTGTTTTAAAATTATAGCTCCGGAGGAGCGGCCTGTTAATTCATGCTGTAAATATTGATATTTTCAATGTATTTATAATTTTTATCGGAGAGTAATGATTATATTAAATTTTATTAGCTAATGAAACCGTACGCAGTAACTTTATTCATAAGTACCTTACTTATTTTGATTTTAAGAATCTTTTATCCTTACTCAATCATTAATCTTTTACATAATTTCAACTTGTTTTCAGTATCTGAACTCAATGCTGAGGAAGTGAAAACTTTTGTTTATGTATATGTAGCTGGATCAATATTTTTAAACTATCTTATTTTTCATAAGCATATACTCTTCAAACTGATATATTGCTTGTTAATTGCTTTTAATATTTTACTTATCATTTCTTCATTAAGGCCATTTTAACAAAAAAATATCCCACCCAAAACGGGCAGGATTTTATATTTTAAATTCAAGTCAAAAATTATTCCCACTCAATGGTTGCAGGTGGTTTGCTTGAAATATCGTAAGCTACTCTGTTGATTCCTCTTACTTCGTTGATGATTCTGCTTGAAACAGTATCCAAGAATTCGTAAGGAAGTCTGCTCCATGTTGCTGTCATAAAGTCGATGGTGTTAGCAGAACGAACTACCGCTGTGTATTCGTAAGTTCTCTCGTCTCCCATTACTCCTACAGATTTTACCGGAAGAAGTACTACGAAAGCCTGAGATACTTTTTCGTAAAGGTCATTTTTGTATAATTCTTCGATGAAGATATCATCAGCTTCCTGAAGGATTCTTACTTTCTCAGCATCTACCGCTCCCAATACTCTGATTCCTAATCCAGGACCTGGGAAAGGGTGTCTGTATACCAGATGATGAGGAATACCCAATTCTTCTCCTACTCTTCTTACTTCGTCTTTGAAAAGCTCTCTTAATGGCTCTAATAATTCGAATTCCATATCTTCAGGAAGTCCTCCAACATTGTGGTGAGACTTGATCACTGCAGAGGGTCCGTTGACAGACTGGCTCTCGATAACGTCAGGATAAATGGTTCCCTGAGCTAAGAATTTAGCGCCTTCAATTTTGTGAGATTCTTCGTCAAAAACATGGATAAATTCGTTTCCGATGATTTTTCTCTTCGCTTCAGGATCATCTACTCCAGCCAATTTTGAAAGGAATCTATCCTGAGCATCTACCATTTTAATGTTCATATGGAAATGCTCTCCATACTGATCCATTACTTTTTTACCTTCATCCTTTCTCAATAATCCTGTATCTACGAAGATACAAGTCAACTGATCACCGATAGCTTTGTGGATCAAAACAGCAGCTACAGAAGAGTCTACACCACCAGAAAGTCCAAGGATTACTTTGTTGTCTCCTACTTTCTCACGGATTTCCTCAACTGTTTTTTCGATATAGTTAGTCAGTTTCCAGTTTTTCTCTGAGTTACAGATGCTGAAAACAAAATTTTCAAGCATTTTCCCTCCTTCTTCAGTATGAGAAACTTCCGGGTGGAACTGCACGCAGTAGATTTTTTTATCTTCATTAGCGATAGAAGCAATTACTCCGGATTTTGCATTTAATTCAAAACCTGCAGGCAATTCTCCTACTTCGTCAAAGTGGCTCATCCAAACGACAGAGTTCTGAGTCACTCCTTTTAATAAAGAGCTTTCTTTAACGATCTCTAAGTTTGCTTTACCGTATTCTCCTTTTTCTCCTTTGTTTACTTTACCTCCTAAAAGGTGAGCTGTCATCTGCATTCCGTAGCAGATTCCCAATACAGGAACTCCCTGCTCGTATAATTCTTTTTCAACCAGGTGAGCATTTTCTGCATTTACAGAACTTGGTCCACCGGAAAGGATGATTCCTTTTGGTTGTTTTGCTAAAATATCTTGTAATGGTGTATTGTAAGGCAAGATTTCAGAGTACACGCCCATCTCACGGATTCTTCTTCCGATAAGCTGGTTGTACTGGGATCCGAAATCTAAAATAATAATACCGTTGTTCATTTTTGAATTATGATTTATAAATTATAAATAATGAGTTATTTTTTGATCTTTCAATTGCATTGGGATTCATATCAATTTTGAGGCTCCTAAGGAGAGACAAAATCTGTATTACATCTAATAATCAACTTTTCACTCACAAAATGTGTAATCAATATGCTTAGGTTTTGGCTAAAGCCAATCATATCTCTACTTCTTACAATCGGGCTAAAGCCCGATCCTATTGATAAAAAACTGACTTTATAGCATACTGCCTGTAGCCTAAAGCCTATTGCTTCTTAACTGTTTTACAAAAAAAGACTTGGATTAGCTCCAAATCTTTTTTCGTGATTTTTATTAAAACTTTCCGATGTCTTCTCTGTAGAAGCCGTAATCGAAATGTACGTGACCTGCGTCTTCGTAAACTTTTTTGCGGGCATCTTCGTAAGTAGCTCCTGTAGCCACAATGTTCAGTACTCTACCTCCATTGGAAACCACTTTATCTCCTTTACTGATTGCTCCTGCGTATAACAGTTTACTGTGTTTCAGTTTCTCTTCTCCTGTAATTTCGAAACCTATTTCGATATTTCTTGGATAACCTCCTGAACACATTACAAGACAAACTGCTTTTTCATCTTTAAACTTAAGCTCAATATCTTTTCCTTCCATACAGTCCTGGATCACATCCAAAAGATTGTTTTCCATCAATGCCATCAATACCTGAGTTTCAGGATCTCCGAATCTCATGTTGTATTCAAGAAGGTAAGCTCCGTTTTTAGTTACCATCAATCCGAAGAAGATGATTCCTTTAAATCCGAAACCTTCAGCTTTAAGACCTTTAACAGTAGGCTCTAAGATATTTTTCTCAAAATCTGCGTAGTGCTCCTGAGTAAATTCCGGGCTTGGTGCTACTGAACCCATACCTCCTGTATTAGGTCCTGTATCTCCGTTTCCAGCTTTTTTATAATCTTTAGCTGCTACACATGGGAATAATTTTTCCCCGTTAGAGAAAGCAATAATAGAAGCTTCAAAACCTTGTAAATATTCTTCAATAACTAAACGAATACCAGCATCACCATAGATTCTTCTGATCATGAAATCATGGATTGTAGCTTCAGCTTCTTCAAGGTTGTCACAGATAACAACACCTTTTCCGCCAGCTAAACCACTTGCCTTGATTACCAAAGGATACTGCTGTGTCTGCACATATTCTTTAGCATCATTGTATGAATCAAATACGACAGCCTTAGCTGTTTTGATATCATAGGTCTGCATAAATTTCTTAGAGAAAGCTTTACTTCCTTCCAGGCTTGCTACTTTTTGAGTAGGCCCGAAAACCTTAAGATCATGCTTTTTAAATTCGTCCTTGATACCCGCTACAAGAGGAGCTTCCGGACCTACGATCGTAAGATCAATTTTTTCTTTAATAGCGAAATCTCTAAGTTCTTTGATTTCTGATAAATGAACATTTTTCCCTATTACATCGGTAGTAGCATTCCCGTTGGCAAAAAACATTTTAGAAATTCTTGAGTCATTCTGAAGCTTTGCCGCTAAAGCAGATTCTCTACCGCCTTCACCTATGATTAATATTCTCATACTTTATATTATTATCTAGTCTTATTTTACAAATATATAATTTTGAATGCTAAAAATACAATCCCTAATTATTTTTTAATTCTATTTTAATTAGTGGAAAAAGTGTCTGACACCTGTAAACATCATGGGAATATTGTGCTCATTGGCAGCCTCAATACTATCCTGATCTTTTACACTTCCACCCGGCTGAATAATCGCCTTGATACCTTCCTGAGCGCAGAAATCTACCACATCACGGAAAGGGAAAAATGCATCTGAAGCCAGTACCAAATCTCCTGAGAATTTTTCTTTTGCTCTTTCGATAGCCTGCTGAGTCGCCCAGATTCTGTTTACCTGACCGCCACCGATACCGAATGCCTGAATTCCGTTGGAAACTACGATTGCATTAGACTTCACATATTTTACTACTCTCTGAGAGAAAAGTAATGCTTTTTTCTGTTCTTCTGTAGGCTGTACTTCAGTTACCACTTTGATATCATCTGAGAAGTGAAGGTCATTATCCTGAACAAGGATTCCTCCGTCTACTTTTACCCAGGTCTGTTTGTCAGAAACAGGGTTTACGATTTTGATGATTCTCAGGTTTTTCTTTTTTCTTAAAATTTCAAGAGCTTCTTCATCAAATTCAGGAGCCATTACAATTTCAAGGAAAGTTTTATTTAATTCTTCAGCTGTAGCTGCATCAATCTTATAGTTCATTGCAACAATTCCGCCAAAGATGGAAACCGGATCACATTCAAATGTTTTTTGATACGTTTCCAATGCTGAAGTTCCGATCGCAACGCCACAAGGTGTAGAGTGTTTTACCGCACAACAAGCCATTTCTTCTTTGAACTCAGTGACAACTTTCCAGCAAAGGTCCATATCACGAAGATTGTTGAAAGAAAGTTCTTTACCTCCAAGCTGCTCGAAATCTTTCATCGCTCCGTTCTCGAAAGTAGAAACGTAGTAAGCTGCTGTCTGGTGAGGATTCTCTCCATATCTTAGATCTGCTACTTTTTTATAAGAAGCATTCAGATAAGTAGGATATTCTTCATCTAAGAGCATTCTGGAAATCGCAGCATCATACGCAGAGGTAAGGTTGAATACTTTTCCTGCAAGCTTTTTACGGGTTTCGATATACGTATCACCGTTTTGCTCCATTTCAATTTTCACTGCTGCATAATCTTCAACATCAGTGATTACTGTTACAGAATCAAAGTTTTTCGCTGCAGAACGAAGCATTGAAGGACCTCCGATATCGATAAACTCTACTTTTTCATGTAAAGAAATGTCTTTGTTTACATTTTCAAAGAAAGGGTAAAGGTTTACGATCACCATGTCAATCAGATCAATCCCGTGCTCCTGAACGGTTTGCATGTGCACTTCGTTGTTACGAACAGCCAGCAATCCTCCGTGAACTTTTGGGTGTAAAGTTTTCACTCTTCCGTCCAACATTTCAGGGAAATTGGTAACTTCATCAATCTGAATAGGATTTAAACCAGCGTCTTTCAAATGTTTGAACGTTCCTCCTGTAGAGATCAACTCATAATTCTGAGCTTCCAAAAACTGTGCGAATTCAATTAATCCACTTTTGTCAGAAACACTGATTAAAACTCTCTTTTTACTCATTTTACTTTCAATTTTTTACTTTTTACAGCTATTTCAAACTGTGTCCGGGTCTTTCACCTCCGAACTTACTTTTATTTTACTTAGATTTTTTTTCTTAATGTAACAATGAGATTCTTCGCTATGCTCAGAATGACAATTACCATTATTGATAAATTGGTACATTGTTACATTACAGGTTTCCCAGGACCTTATTGATCGCTAACGGGAATATTTCATATTCAATCTGGTGAACTTTCTGAGCCAGAGTTTCAGGAGTATCCTCAGCGGTTACTTCGAAAGACTTCTGAAGAATAGCTTCTCCTTCATCAATCCCTGGCGTTACAAAATGTACAGTTGCCCCACTCTCTACTTCTTTGGCTTCAATAACTGCATTGTGAACGTTCATTCCCCACATTCCTTTTCCTCCGAATTTCGGAAGCAAAGCCGGGTGAATATTGATTATTTTACCATTCCAGTTTTCACAGAATTCAGATTTTAAGATGGATAAAAACCCGGCCAATACGATTAAATCTGTATTTTCAGGGATTACTTTAGCCAACTCGCTGCTGAAGTTCTTTCCTCTTGGAATCAATATGTTTTCTATATTGTGATTCTTTGCTCTTTCCAGTCCGAAACATTCTCTGTCTGCTACCACCAAAGTTACTTTTGCATTCTGGATTTCCCCAGCTTCAATGGTATCAATGATTCTCTGCAGATTGGTTCCTGAACCGGATACGAGTACAACGATGTTCTTCATATTTCTAATTAGCCCCGATTGCAGCGGCATCCTTTTTTTGAAATGGCTTTGTAAAAAAGCACTGGCAAAAAAGATATAGCGGAAAGCGGGATTAAGCTTCTAAAACTTTAAATTAATTTTCTCTGCTCCTTCAGTGATTTCACCGATTTCGTAAGCGTCATCTAAAAGGTGCAATACTTTTTCAGCATGTTCAGCATCTACAACGATTACCATTCCTACACCCATGTTGAATGTTCCGTGCATTTCTTCACGTTTTACTCCACCTCTTTTTTCAAGCTCAAGCATAACACTAGGAATTCTGATTTTTGATTCGTCAATAGAAGCACAAAGTCCTTCTGGAATAATTCTAGGAACGTTTTCGTAAAGACCACCTCCTGTGATGTGAGCAATTCCTTCTACTTTTACTTCTTCCAATACTTTGTGAATATCTTTGTAGTACAGTCTTGTAGGCACTAAAAGTGTTTCATATAATGGTTTTCCTTCAAACTCTTCTTCAAAGTTCGGGAATACTTTTCTTACTAAAGAGAATCCGTTTGAGTGGAATCCTGAGCTTGGTAACGCAATAATTTTGTTCCCTGCTTTGATCTTAGAACCGTCAATGATCTGATCTTTTTCTACGATTCCTACACAGAATCCTGCAACATCATAATCTCCAGGCTGGTACATACCAGGCATTTCAGCAGTTTCACCACCAATCAGTGCACAGTTGTTATCTTTACAAGCGGCAACCATTCCTAAAACGATTTCTGCAGCGATTTCTGAATCAAGCTTTCCACAAGCCAGATAATCTAAGAAGAATAAAGGTTTGGCTCCGTGGCAAAGGATATCGTTAGCACACATTGCGAAACAATCTACACCGATAGAATCATATTTTTTGGTATCTAAAGCTACTTTCAGCTTTGTCCCTACTCCATCTGTTCCTGATACAAGAACCGGATTTTTGTATCCACCGATTTCATAGAAAGCACCAAAACTTCCCAAGTGGTTCAGTACATTGGAATTGTGGGTTTCACCGACCGCTTTTTTGATCTTGTCAACCGTTTTGTATCCTTCTTCTTTGTCTACTCCTGCTGATTTGTAAGTGTTGCTCATGTCTGCTTAGATTTTTAGATTTCAGATTCAGATTTCAGATGATTTATTGTCTTGCATCTGACGTCCTGTGTCTTCTTATCTTTTAATATTTCAATTACTTTTATACTCGATTTTAGAAAACAAAAAAGCCGACAATCTTTTCAGATTATCGGCCGTTATTTTATCTCAGAATTTCAGAGCCCACAACTTTCCCTTTATGAGAAAAACATTGTTTATAGGAGGTCTGAATTTTCATCTCTTTTCTTTTTGCAAAAATAGTAATTTTAAATGAATATTCAAATTCTATTTTTCAAGGATTGTTTCAATGGCTGCAATCTTCTTAATTTTTTCTTTTAACTCGCTGTTTTTCTCTTCATTAGAAATTTTCTGAGCGGCTTTATCAAAGTTATCATTAAAGAAAGGAAGAGAAAAAGTTTCTACCACATTTCCTCCATGGAAAGGGAAACGCTTTGATGCTGCTTCCAAAACACCTGCTCCACCTCTGCCTCCGGGAGATGTAGACATCAATAGCATTGGTACTTCATTCCAAACGGTTCTGTCTTTGATTCTGGATACCCAGTCGAATACATTTTTGAATGCTGTAGAATAGGTTCCGTTGTGCTCTCCTAAAGAAACCAACAATAGGTTTGCGCCATCAATTTTTGCTGCAAAATCATGAGCTTCCTGAGGAACACCTCCTGCTAATTCTCTTTCATGTTTATAGATTGGCATTTCGAAAGGATTTAAGTCTATCACTTCTACGTCTGCATTTTCAAATAGTGTTGATGCATAAGCTACCAACTGTTTGTTCATTGAAGCTTCTGAGTTACTTCCTGCTATTGCTAAAATTTTCATAGGTGAGGTTTATTTTTAAGATTACAAATTTAGTTTTTTATTTAAGATAAGAAGGCAATTCCATTGGGACTTCCATTAATAATACTTCTGTGTCTTCCACGGCTTCGATATTAAAGCTCTGGGTATCCCAGATTCCCAATCCGTCTCTTTCATTCAGAACACGGTCTCCGATTTTTGCACTTCCTTTTAACACAAATGCATAGACTCCATTTCCTTTTTTGTTGAGCATATAATTTTTGCCATTCCCTTTTTTAAAGTTGGCCAGATTGAACCAGGCATCCTGATGAATCCAAACTCCGTCATCATTTTTATTGGGAGATAAGATCTGCTGGAATCCGTTGATTTTCCCACCTTCTTTGATACTTTTCTGATCGTATCTCGGCTCTACATTCTGTTCTTTTGGGAACACCCAGATCTGAAGGAATTTCACCTCCTCGTCTTTATTTTTATTGTATTCGCTGTGCATAACACCGGTTCCGGCACTCATCACCTGAATTTCTCCTTTTCTGATCACCGCTGTGGTTCCCATTGAATCTTTATGCTCCAAATCGCCTTCCAAAGGGATTGAAATAATTTCCATATCTCTGTGCGGGTGTGTTCCAAAGCCCATTCCCTGAGAAACGGTGTCATCGTTCAATACTCTTAAAACGCCAAAGTTCGTTCTTTCTCTGTTTTGATAGTTGGCAAAACTGAATGTATGGTATGAATTTAACCATCCGTGATTGGCATGGCCTCTTGAATCTGCTTTATGATATACTGTTTTCATTTCTGTGATTATTTATAGTACAAATGTACGGGATGTAGGTGTTTAAAAAGTTGATGTAGGTTAAGAAAGGAAATTGGAGAAGTAAAAAGGGTTGAGAGCGCTCAGAAAGTGAGGATCATTTATAGATTGGATTACGCAAAGACGTCATTTTTTTGCATTTGATATGTTTTTAGGGCGCAAGGATTTTATCTGCGATAAAATTTTATACTGGATATTTTTTTCTTCCAATGATTGAGCTGATTATATATAAGTGCAAACATCTGTGTTACCTGTGAAAATCTGTGGGAGATTATTATAATCTTAAGATCAAAAAAAACAGATAAGTATGATGTGGGTGTTTAGTAGATTAAGAAAGGAAATTGAAGAAGTAAAAGGGGTTGAGAGCGCTCAGAAAGTGAGAATCATTTATAGGTTGGATTACGCAAAGACGCGATTTTTTTTACATTTGATATGTTTTTAGGGCGCAAGGATTTTATCTGTGATAAAATTTTATACTGGATATTTTTTTCTTCCAATGATTAAATAAGTGCAAACATCTGTGTTACCTGTGAAAATCTGTGGGAGATTATTATAATCTTAAGATCAAAAAAAACATATAAGTATGATGTGGGTATTTAAAAAGTTGATGTAGGTTAAGAAAGGAAATTGGAGAAGTAAAAAGGGTTGAGAGCGCTCAGAAAGTGAGGATCATTTATAGATTGGATTACGCAAAGACGTCATTTTTTTGCATTTGATATGTTTTTAGGGCGCAAGGATTTTATCTGCGATAAAATTTTATACTGGATATTTTTTTCTTCCAATGATTAAATAAGTGCAAACATCTGTGTTACCTGTGAAAATCTGTGGGAGATTATTATAATCTTAAGATCAAAAAAACTAATAAGTATGATGTGGGTGTTTAAAAAGTTGATGTAGGTTAAGAAAGGAAATTGGAGAAGTAAAAAGGGAGAGCGCTCAGAAAGTGAGGTTCATTTATAGGTTGGATTACGCAAAGACGCGATTTTTTTTACATTTGATATGTTTTTAGGGCGCAAGGATTTTATCTGTGATAAAATTTTATACTGGATATTTTTTTCTTCCAATGATTAAATAAGTGCAAACATCTGTGTTACCTGTGAAAATCTGTGGGAGATTATTATAATCTTAAGATCAAAAAAAACAGATAAGTATGATGTGGATGTTTAAAAAGTTAATGTAGGTTAAGAAAGGAAATTGAAGAAGTAAAAAGGGTTGAGAGCGCTCAGAAAGTGAGGTTCATTTATAGGTTGGATTACGCAAAGACGCGATTTTTTTTACATTTGATATGTTTTTAGGGCGCAAGGATTTTATCTGCGATAAAATTTTATACAGGATATTTTTTTCTTCCAATGATTAAATAAGTGCAAACAGCTGTGTTACCTGTGAAAATCTGTGGGAGATTATTATAATCTTAAGATCAAAAAAACTAATAAGTATGATGTGGGTGTTTAAAAAGTTGATGTAGGTTAAGAAAGGAAATTGGAGAAGTAAAAAGGGAGAGCGCTCAGAAAGTGAGGTTCATTTATAGGTTGGATTACACAAAGACGCATTTTTTTTATATTTAATCTGTTTTTAGGGCGCAAGGATTTTATCTGTGATAAAATTTTATACTGGATATTTTTTTCTTCCAATGATTAAATAAGTGCAAACATCTGTGTTACCTGTGAAAATCTGTGGGAGATTATTATAATCTTAAGATCAAAAAAAAACAGATAAGTATGATGTGGGTGTTTAAAAAGTTAATGTAGATTAAGAAAGGAAATTGAAGAAGTAAAAAGGGTTGAGAGCGCTCAGAAAGTGAGGTTCATTTATAGGTTGGATTACGCAAAGACGCGATTTTTTTTTACATTTGATATGTTTTTAGGGCGCAAGGATTTTATCTGCGATAAAATTTTATACTGGATATTTTTTTCTTCCAATGATTAAATAAGTGCAAGCATCTGTGTTACCTGTGAAAATCTGTGGGAGATTATTATAATCTTAAGATCAAAAAAAACAGATAAGTATGATGTGGGTGTTTAAAAAGTTAATGTAGATTAAGAAAGGAAATTGGAGAAGTAAAAGGGGTTGAGAGAGCTCAGAAAGTGAGAATCATTTATAGGTTGGATTACGCAAAGACGCGATTTTTTTTACATTTGATATGTTTTTAGGGCGCAAGGATTTTATCTGTGATAAAATTTTATACTGGATATTTTTTTCTTCCAATGATTAAATAAGTGCAAACATCTGTGTTACCTGTGAAAATCTGTGGGAGATTATTATAATCTTAAGATCAAAAAAACTAATAAGTATACGAAAGATAGATTTTAAGTTTTGGCTAAAGCCAATTGATGAATGTTTAAAAGAAAAGCGGGCTAAAGCCCGCTCCTATTGAATTGTATGATGCTATTTTAAATTAATTTCAAAACAGATTACATTACTAATTTCTAACCTCTAACTTCTAGTTTCTAATTTAAAAATGTACCTGCTTGATTTCTTCTTCAATTTCCTTTGGTGTTTCATCTTCAGATTTTACAAAAATCATGGTTACTACAGCTCCGATCAGCATGCAAACACCTCCTACAACAACATAATCCATAGCCTGTTTTCCGAAAATACCACTTACAATGGGACCTCCGAATAAACCATTGATGATCTGTGGAATGACAATAAAGAAGTTGAATATTCCCATATAAACACCCATTTTCCGTTGTGGAATCACCTCAATAAGCATGGCATAAGGCATTGCCAGAATACTTGCCCAGGCAAAACCTAATCCGATCATTGAAATCCATAGGTTGTTGACATCTTTAATAAAGTACATTGAAACCAGTCCCAAACCTCCACACAATAAAGCTAAAGCATGAGTCTGTTTTTTACCAATAAGTTTAGCGATAGGTGTTAACAGAAACGCAAACGGAATTGCCCAGAGATTATACATTCCGAAAAGTTTTCCGGTAAGGTCACCTGCATCATTAAATGCTTTGGAATGGGTATCTTCCGGGGAAAGTCCAAAATGATGGGTTGCCAATGCACTGGTTGTGAAAACCCACATCGTAAACAATGCAAACCATGAGAAAAACTGAACAATTCCCAGCTTTTTCATCTGTGCAGGAATCGCAGCAAAATCTTTAAAAATATCTGAAAACTTAGAGTTATGTTGTTCTCCTTCTTTTCCATCTTCAAAATCAGCAAATTCCTGTGGGGAATACTCTCTGGTTGTCATGATGGTGTATAGAATTGATATGATAAGCAATCCTGCACCAATATAAAAAGAGTAAATAACATTATCCGCAACAAATCCTTCTGGAGCTACATTGGAAATTCCCATTTTTGTTAACCAATCCGGCAGATAAGAGCCTAGTACCGCACCGATTCCAATTAAAATCGTTTGTACGGAAAATCCTATAGTACCTTGATGTTTGGGAAGCATATCTCCTACCAAAGCTCTGAATGGCTCCATCGCAATATTGACCGAAGCATCCATCATGGCAAGGAATATTACCGCTAACAAAAGAGCATTGGCCGCAAACATCTGCGTAACTGAAGCTGCATTAGGAAGCAAAACCAATCCTATAGCACACAAAACAGCGCCAATCAGGAAATAAGGTTTTCTTCTACCCAACGGACTCCAAGTATTGTCGCCCATGTGGCCGATTATAGGCTGAACAATCAGACCTGTAATGGGGGCCACCAGCCAGAACCACGATAATTCGTGTACATCTGCTCCTAAATTCCCAAGAATACGGCTCGCATTTCCATTCTGTAGTCCAAATGCCATCTGAATTCCCAGGAATCCCATGCTCATATTGATAATCTGGAGCATTGATAAGTCTGGCTTTTTTCTTTTCCCGACTGCCCCAGTATCATATTTCCCCATCATTA
The DNA here is from genome assembly GCF_045865955.1 of Chryseobacterium sp. KCF3-3. Taxonomy (NCBI): domain Bacteria; kingdom Pseudomonadati; phylum Bacteroidota; class Flavobacteriia; order Flavobacteriales; family Weeksellaceae; genus Chryseobacterium; species Chryseobacterium sp. KCF3-3. Next base: position 3,637,538 of record NZ_AP035792.1, on the reverse strand, counting down.
TTGCCATTATGACTTCAGTTTTTGAATTAATGCATCTTCGATAGGTGCTTTTTCAGTAACCACTTTATCTACCACTTCATTAGGAACTGTCACAGAAAGAACATATTGTTTTACCTTCCAGCTTCCATTGATTTTTTCTACCACTCCGGAACCTCTGCAAATTTTCATCTGCGTATCCAATAATTCATCAAACCATGCCAGTTTTCCATCTTTGCTGAAGTAAATATTTCTTTTAAGCGCTTTAAAATTCCAGGTTTTCTTTTTGTCGAAATAAGGTTTTGCCCACACCATAAATGCTTTTTTATCCCAGATTTCGGTAGCATCTGTTCCAATAAAGGTAGATTCATCTGCAAAGAGGTTAAAATATCCTGTGTAATCCGCCTTTGCAGCTGTTGCATTGAAAGTGTCCAGCATCATACTTATTTCCGTTTTTTCTTTCTCAAATGTATTTTTTGACTGTGCGGTAAATAAAGAGAATCCCAGTAAAAAAAGGATTAATGTATAAGCAGTCGTTAGTTTTTTCATATGGTATTATTATTTTTCTAGTTCAATAATCAATGATGTTTTCGCAGGAATATTCATATTGTTTTGTAATGAAATTTCTTTGCCTGAAATAATCTCTTTTCCTTTTGCAAATCCGTTAAGTGATTCCGCAAATCGTTTCAATTCTAACGACTGATCTTTTTCATTATTGTTGATGATTACCATTACACTTTCTTTTGCATTATATCTGAAGTACACAAAAACACCATCCTGAGGAACGAAATTTTTAGTCTTTCCATTATGAATCACCTCTTTGCCTTTTCTCCAGTTCATTAATTTTTGAGTAAACTGAAAAAATTCTTTCTGCTCCTGAGTCTGAGTAGATGAATTGAAAGCATTTTGTTGATCAGATTTCCATCCTCCCGGAAAATCTCTGCGGATATCGGCATCGCCTCCTGCTTTTTTATCGCCTCTTATTCCTATTTCAGATCCGTAATAAATCTGTGGAATTCCTCTTACTGTCGAGATCAGAGTGAGTACCATTTTATAGGCATCAGGGTTTGCATTAAAGATTTCGTTCCATCTTTCGGTATCATGATTTTCGAAGAAAACAAGCGTATTATTGATATCCGGGTAAAGAAAATCACTGGTAAAAGAATCGTAAATACGGATCATTCCTTTATCCCAGCTTTCTTTTTCTTTAAGGGCTTTAGGCATATTTTCAAACAGCATGAAGTCCATCACAGAAGGTAAATATGAATTGTACCCTTCTATTTCTCCGATCTTCGAATTTTTCTGCCATGCTGCAATTTGTGCCGCTGTATAAAGCCAGGTTTCTCCTACAATATTGAATTTCGGATATTCATCAGTGATTGCCTTTGCCCATTTTGCCATCGCATCTTTATCATTGTAAGGATAGGTATCTACACGAAATCCTCCCAGTTCGGCATATTCTATCCACCAGATTGCATTTTGTATGAGATACTTCAGAACCAATGGATTTTTTTGGTTGATATCAGGCATCGTAGTATCAAACCATCCATCCAGTGCATATTTTTTATCAATATCAGAAGCATTGGTATCAAATTGCGTTGTGGTTTTATAATTGGAACGTTTAAATCCTTTTTCTCCTTCATCAAACCAATGGATCCAGTCTTTGGAAGGAAGATCTTTAATCATCCAGTGTGAGCCACCCCAGTGATTGGTAACATAATCCATCACCAGCATCATCTTTCGTTTATTCAGTTCCTGAGATAATGTTTTATATTCTTCGTTGGTACCGTAGCGGGAATCAATTTTATACAGATCGGTCTGAGCATAACCGTGGTAGGAATACACTTTTTCGTTGTCTTCATTCACTGGAGTAAGCCAGACTGCTGTTGCTCCCAGATTCTGAATATAATCAAGGTTATTGATAATCCCACGGAGATCACCTCCATGTCTGCCGTTTGGAAGACTGCGATCTGCTTTCTCGGTAAGTTCCGGCCTTGAGTCATTCTTCTCATCACCGTTGGCAAATCGATCCGGCATGATCAGATACATGAGATCTTTTGAAGTAAAAGATTCACGGTTGGCAGATCCCGGATTTCTTTGTTTCAGCTCATAAGTGTATGAACCTATATTTTTTTTGCCTTTTTTAAGATTGATAGCAAACTTCGGAACGTTTATCTCGTTGGTATTGACTGTAATAAAAACATAATTCGGATTGTCTACTTTCCGGATGTCTTTAATCTGTATTCCATCTGAAAGCGTAATTTCGTTATTAGCCACTTCTTTTCCGTACACAAGAATCTGAAGTTCAGGATTTTTCATTCCCTTCCACCAGAAAGCCGGTTCTACTCTTTCCAGATTTTTCTGAGAAAAAGCACAAGAAGCTATTGAAAGGGCGAATGCTGCATATATTGTCTTCATATTAGTTTTCAATTTAGCATTAAATTTTCAAATACACGTTCAAAAATGTTACGGAAAACCTCTTTTTTTCATCTTCATTTCTAGAAGATGATAAGATTAAATATCTTCATTTTAAATTTTATAAAGAATAATTAAATTTTTCACAAAAAATTCATGCATAAAATTAATTTCCCATGCTTTTTATGTTTAGTTTTATAGAAAAAATGTTGGATTTCAGCAATATATTCAAAACTGAAGGACCGGATGTTGTTTACACATGGACAATTCCTGTTTTTGCTGCTATAATTTTCCTGGAAATGGCCTACAGTCATTTTAATAAAGAGAAAATATATGAGACTAAAGATGTAGCAACAAATGTTCTTTTCGCCTTGCTTAATTATGGGCTAGACATCATCATGAAAGGTTTTTCATTATTCGTTATGATGTTTTTTTACCAACATCGTCTTTTCGACTGGCAGGAAGGAATCTGGTACTGGATCGCCGTATTCCTGGCTCAGGACTTTGCTTATTATGTCCATCATTATGTAGATCATCATTCACGTGTTTTCTGGGCGGTACATATTACGCACCATAATTCTGATTATTTCAATATCAGTACAGGGTTCAGAAGTCCTGTATTTCAGCCCTTGTACAGGTATTTATTTTTCTCTCCATTAGCTTTCATGGGCTTTCATCCGTGGCATATTCTGGTAGCGTATTCTTCCATACAGATTTACGGTACATTTGTACACACTCAATCCATTAAAAGTATGGGATTTTTAGAATATATCCTGGTTACCCCTTCTCATCACAGAGTACATCACGCTTGTAATATCAAATATCTGGACCGTAACATGGGAATGGGACTGATTATCTGGGATAAAATTTTCGGAACTTTTGAAAAAGAAGATCCTGAAGTTCCTGTAAAATATGGTGTTTATCCTAAAATAAAATCCAAAGACCCTGCAACGATGCTTTTCTATGAATGGAGAAGAATAGGGAAAGATATCAGACAGCCGGGAATCTCTTTTAAAGACCGCATTAAATATCTTTTTTATTCGCCGGGATGGAGGCATGACGGTACTGGAAAAACTGTCAAACAGTACCAGAAAGAATATAAAGAGAAAGTAAAAACTCCTGTTAAAGTACAGGAGCAACTATTAGAATCTGAAAATCAATATTCCCAACTGATTCAACAGGCAGAGGATAAATAAAAATACCCCGGCCATCGAAAATTCGATAAACCGGGGCACCTTAGTGTCTCTTTACAATTATTTTACTGGTTTAATTGAAATTGCGAAACCGCCACTTCTTACCATTTTAAAATTAATTTTTGACTTACTTGTAATCTCTTTTTTATAGATGTTGTAGCTTTGAGGATTGTCAATATAGTCAGCATCTTTTCCATCTTCATAAATGGTTGCTTCATATTTCTTTCCTTTGTCTAAGAAAGAGAAATCTACTGCATATTCACGTTTGTTTTCATCAGTAATACCTCCTACAAACCAGTTTTCAGTACCTTTTGCTTTTCTTGCTGTAACTACATAATCACCTGGCTCAGCAGCTAAGATTTTTGTATCATCCCAATCTGCTGCTACATCCTTAATAAACTGGAATGCATCCATGTGCTTTTTGTAGTTTTCAGGAAGATCTGCAGCCATCTGAAGCGGCATATACATCGTTACATAAAGCGCTAACTGTTTTACCAAAGTAGTTTTTACAAAACGGTTATCTCCAGGGAAATAATAGTCAAGTTTTGTCTGGAAAATTCCCGGCGTGTAGTCCATAGAACCTCCCATCCATCTTGTAAACGGAAGAACCGTCTGATGATCTGGCTTATTTCCTCCGAAAGCTTCATATTCCGTTCCACGAGCTGCTTCTGCAGAGATGTAGTTCGGATAAGTACGGCTTTCTCCCGTAGGACGTACAGACTCGTGAGAATTCACCATGATTTTATAGTCGTTTGCTTTTTCTGCAATTCTATAATAATGGTTGATTGTCCATTGAGAATAATGATGTTCCCCTCTAGGAATGATATCTCCTACATATCCGGTTTTCACGGCATCATATCCATACTTATTCATTGTTTGGAAAGCTTTATCCGCCCATCTTTCATAGTTCGTAGCAGAACCTGAAGTTTCGTGGTGCATGATCAGCTTGATTCCTTTTGAATGAGCGTATTCATTCAGCATTTTGATATCAAAGTCCGGGTAAGGTGTGATGAAATCAAAAACAAATTCTTTTGAGTGTCCGAACCAGTCTTCCCAACCGATATTCCATCCTTCGATCAATAATCCCTGGAATCCGTTTTCTGCAGCAAAGTCAATATATTCTTTAACTTTTGTATTGTTGGCAGCATGTTTTCCGTTTGGAGTTAATTTTGCAAAGTCTGTTTTACCTAAATGAACATTTTCAGCGGTAGAATAAGCCCACTGTGATTTCCCGATGATCATTTCCCACCAGACTCCCATGTATTTTGTAGGGTGAATGTAAGAAGTATCGGTGTACTTTGTAGGCTCATTAAGGTTGAAGATCATTTTAGAATCCATCACCTGTTCTGCTTTCGGAGCTACAATAATCGTTCTCCAAGGCGTTACTGACGGAGTCTGAATATATCCTTTCGCTCCCTGTCTGTCGGCAGTCAAATGCGTTTTGAATTTAAAATTCTGTGCATCTACCTCAAGGTGTGAAGCCGGATAATCTAATACAGCAGCTTCAGCAACGTTGATATATAAAGGTTCTTTTCCTTCTTTTTTAAGCATCAATGGAGACTGAACTGCATTTTTCACCAATGACTGTGAAGCGTTTGCATCGTATGCTTTGTCCCATTTTGAAGGAATTTCAGACACTTTAGTTTCCTGATACTGATATTCCTGAGAATCGTAATCTGCTACCATCCACCATGCCTTCATATCGGTAGGGAAATCGATTTCAGAATCTTCTTCTCTGATGACGAAATAATTAAGGTTTTTCTGTTGTGGAAATTCATATCTGAAACCAAGACCATCATTGAATAGTCTGAATTTCACCACAATACTTCTGTCTGTAGAAGCCTGGTTCAGGGTAACTGCCAGTTCGTTGTAATGGTTGATATAATTTTTCTTTTCTCCTAAAACCGGCTGCCAGGTTTCATTTTTGGAGTCTCTTTTTTCATCTGTCTTCGCAAAACCGTTGTTCAGATCGTATTTTGCATCTTCTGGTTTGGCAATCTCAGAAGCGAATTTTATGGCTGTGTCTTTAAATAATCTCAATCCCAATTTAGAATCTTCCACCACTACTGCACCGTTATACTTAAGGTTGTAGTAAGGCACTCCTTCTTTCAACTGGAAATTCATTTCAAATTTCCCGTCCGGAGATTTTAAAGCTTGGGCTTTCACACCTGTAAACATCATTGAGAGCAAAAGTGCTCCAACTGTAATTTTCTTCATAATGACTATTTATTAACTTAAAAAATAAAGTGCCGCGGTAAAGCAGCACTTTGCTTTATTTTAGTTTGTTTAGTTTAATTTACAATTTAGTAATGGTTAGCTTGTAATAGGCTGAATTGTGTAAATCCAGTTCAATTTTATAATTACCCGCCTGTGATACTTTATATCCTGGGTCTCCTGTAACAGTTCCTTCTAAACTTAAATAGGATTGAACACCTGTTCCTGAAACCAAAGTCTGATCTGCATCTTTTGGCTGGAACTTGATTGCCCAGTCATCATTGGCTCTGAACTTAAATACTCCTGTATTGGATAATGCAATGGAATTAATCACATAAGTTTTGGTTGCAGGATTATACACAAAGTCAGTATCTGATCCCCAACCTGTAGGCGTTGCATCACCAATAACTCCGAAGTTTGCCAACACAGCAGAATAAGTATTTGCTGCCCAGTCTACTTTCATATAATAGGTTCCTGCTGCTGCCGGCACTATATCTGATCCATCAAGTTTTAGTTTTCCGGTATTGGTTCCATCATCCCCTTTATTCCCCGGCCAATCCTGATTGATCGCAAATTTATATTTACCATTATCACCTGAAGCATCTTTGATGAAAATAAATCCTCTGTATTTATCATTTTTCTCAGGAGAGAACAGATTCGGTGAATTAGATGGAGTCCAGTTTGCATAACCAGCCGCTCCTGCATACGCTCCTGGTACATTGATCTTCGGATACACTAAATCTGGATTCGGAGTATAAGGAGTTACTTTAAGGGCAATTACATTGGAATAAAAAGCTGCTGAGCCTACTGAAGTTTTCAGTCTTACCTCAATATCATTAACAACATCCGGCACTGCTCCAATGGCAAACATGGCGGCATTCATAGCGGCATGCGTTGCAGAACCTGAAGTCATATCATTAGAAAAGTCAATGGTAGCACTTTTTTTGAAACCATCCCCTTTAATTCCGAATTCTACTTTCTGATTGGGAACTACAGCAATATTGAATGTAGGTTTTGTCCATGTAAAAGTAATGATCGCATCATTTGCATTAAGTTCATTAAGAACTATTGCACTTTTATCAGCAGATATTTTACCGGCAGACGTTTCATTAATAACCGCCTGATCTTCATCTTTTTCACAGGAAAAAACGATAAGACCTGTAAAAACCAAGGCTAATATTTTGAATAAATTTTTCATTTTAAACAGGATTTAAAATTAATACCCAGGATTCTGAATCAGATTAGGATTCGCTACAATATCTTTAGCAGGAATCGGGAAAAGATTTCTATAGTTTTCTACTGCTTTACCATCTTTTACATTTCCTTTCCATGGCCATAGATAATCTGCTGTCGTAAATTTGTTGAAACGGATAAGATCGCTTCTTCTGGTCATTTCCCAGGATAATTCTCTTCCTCTTTCATCTAAAATGAAATTAAGATTGATAGAAGATACATCTCCACTTGTATTTCCATATGCACGCTCTCTCAGTTGATTAATATAACCAATTGCTGTAGCCTGATTTCCACCAGTTCCACCTCTCAATACAGCTTCTGCATACATCAGATAAATATCTGCCAAACGGTACAATGGGATATCAGCTTCAACCCAGTTGGTATGAGCTCCGACAGATCCGTTACTTTTAACATTTTTAAACTTGACAAAAGCATATCCATCTGTAAATGAACCCAAATCATTAATTTCTAAATTCTGCCCTGCAGTAAAGAATCTTCCTCTCTTATCACTTCCATTGGACGGGAATAGTCCTACAAATGCTTTTGTAGTTCTTAAACCACTCCATCCTCCATTCACTCCAAAGTCAGCAGCTTTCATATCACCTCCTATGGCAGCATGAACAAGGAAAGTAGTTCCTCCATTGGTCTGTGTATTAATTCCGTCAAAGTTTACACTTAAAATCTGCTCCGGGTTATTGATATTGTTATCCGCCAGGAATAAATCATCATATTTTGGTTTTAAAGAATAACCAGCTGCAATTACTTTGTTACAGTATGTGATACAGTCTGTATTTCTCTGAGTTCCCGTATAAACTTCAGCATTCAAGTATAATTTTGCCAGTAATGACCATACAGCTGCTTTATCTGCTCTTCCGTATTCATTGGTTTTAGGGTCTTTTAATTCTCCTGCGATTGCAAGCAATTCAGACTCTATATAATTGAACAATGCTTTTCGTTCTATTCTTTGTGGCGGATTGATAGATCCGGGCAAATAGGATTCATCTACAAAAGGAACATTCCCGAACATATCGATCGCATGGTAATACGACTGTGCTCTTAGGAAACGAGCTTCTGCTCTCATTAATTTCGCCTGAGTAAGATTGTCTCCTGTAATATTATTGGAAGCTAATTTTTCATCCGTTACATTTCTAAGAAATTCATTACAAAAAGCAATTTCTGTGTATACTCTGTAATACATTGCAGCAATGAACTCGTTGGAAGCATCCCAAGTCATTTTGTGAAGCGTGTGAAGATTACCATCATTCCATCCAATAACGGCCTCATCAGTGGTTACTACATTCAGATTATACATCAATCTGGTATATTGGGAGAATCCACCATTGATACCGTTAATATCACTATCCGGCTGATCACCGTCTCCACTTACCTGACCTCCCATGGCAAGTCCTCCGTAAAGTTTTGCCAGAACATTTTTATAGTTGGCAAAATCCTTATAAATACTAGCTGAAGTAACATCTGTGATAGGCTCTCTTTCAAGATCTTTCACACAAGAGGCTGCTGTCAATAAAAATACTGCTGAAAGAGGCAATACTATATTTTTAAGTTTAATTCTATTTAGTTTCATTGAATTCTTATTTAAAATTGGAAGTTAAAACCTAAAGAATAAATTTTAGGCATTTGATAGTAACCGTTGTCTATTCCCCCAAAAACTTCAGGATCTACCCCTGAGTATTTAGTGATCACAAAAACATTCTGTGCCATCGCATATACTTTCAGATTACTTCCTTTCGTGAAGATTTCTCCGAAATTGTATCCGACATTGATATTATCCAGTCTCAGGAATGAAGCATTCTCAACATAAATATCAGATTTGTACTGAGGAACTGCAAACTTATACTGAGGAGCTGTAGAGAATACGTTCTGAAGGTATTCGTTGGTAGATGCTGACTGCAGTGAACTATTTGAAGCTGCATTATTATATACATAGTTTCCTAATACTGCTCTTGCACTTAATGCAAAATCCCAATTCTTATGAGATACTTTGGTAGAGAATCCTAAAATTGCATCAGGTGTAGTAGATTTGTAATAATACATATCTTTTGTATTGATTACTCCATCTCCGTTTCTGTCTACAAAAGCTCCGTCAACAGGTTTTCCGTTGTTATCATATATTTGCTGATATACCCAGAATGAATTAGGTGCATACCCTACTGCATGAGCCTGAATTCGGTTTCCAGAACCTCCTTCAATACCTCCTACTTCCATGTTAAATGATTCGTCAGCTCTGTCCTTAAGCTTCGTGATGACAGGTTTGTAATGAGTAGCATTAAAGCTTACTTCCCAGGTAGTATTCTGGTTTTTAACAGGAATTACAGTAATACTTCCTTCAATCCCTTCATTTTTCATATCACCTACGTTCTGCCAGCTTGCATTACTTAAGCCTCCAGCAGGTTCGTCTGCATATACAAGAAGATCTTTTGTATCTTTTCTGAAGACATCTATTGATCCTGTGATTCTGTTTTTATTAAAACCAAAGTCTAATCCTAAGTTTTTAGTGGTTGTCGTTTCCCAGGTAAGATTTGGATTATAGTTAGCAGGTCTGAACATAAAATAGTATTCATTTCCGAACTGATATCCCGCTCCCTGATAACTTGGATTGTAGGCTGCAAAAGCCGGGTAATTATTAGGTTTGTTACCGTTAAGTGCAGGCAATTCCTGCTGACCTGTTTTACCCCATCCTGCTCTTAGTTTTAAGGTACTGATGGATGATATATTTTTGATGAAACTTTCTTCATTAAGCTTCCAAGCTAAGGAAACTCCAGGGAAAACTCCCCATACATTATCTCTTGTACCGTTAAAGAATCTTGAAGAACCATCTTTACGAACTGATCCTGAAATAACATATTTATTAGCTATGGTAAAAATAGCTCTTCCATAGAATGAGATCAATGTATTTTGAGTTTTGAAGTCTAAATCTTGCGAGTTAATTCCTGTTCCTCTATAAGTTATAGCTCCTGGAAGATAAATATTGAAATCCTGATAAGAATACCCTGCAGTAATATCCACACCAGTATTAATAGCACTGATGTTTTTTACATAATTAAAATAGGTTTCCAAAAGCTTGTTTTTCTTTTCCATAGAATAGAAATTTGAACTTCCTTTATCTTCGAAACCTGGTCTCAGACGAGCATCTTTAAACTTGTGCCCGTCACTTTTTGTGTAATCATATCCGGCATTTACATTGAAGTGAAGGTCCGGAAGAAAGTGAAACTTATAATCTAACTGAATATTTCCCAACCCTCTTAATACAGAAGAAACATCTCTTACCCCATTGATCAACCCAAGAGGGTTTGAATTGGCATTTACATTATAACCCGTTGCAGATCCTGAATCCAGCCATTCATAATAGCCTCCGTAATTAGAGTTTCCTGAATATACCGGTTGAGTAGGATCAAAATAAGTAGCTGCCTTGATCACTCCACCATCTACAAATCTGTTATCGGTAAATGTTCCTTTCGCATTCACATTCACTGATAAATGATTATCAAAGAATTTAGGGTTTAGGTTCAAACCTACAGAAGTTCTACGAAAAGAATTTGATTTTACAATACCGTTCTGCTCATTATATCCTAATGATAAACGGTATGGCAGACCTTTAATACCTCCTGAAAGGGCAACGTTATTATCTGTACCCCATGCAGCCTGATAAATTTGATCCTGCCAATCGGTATCAGCATTTCCAAGTTTCGTTTTATAACCTGCAGGAGCATACGTATTAACAAAATCTCTAAACTCCTGAGCATTCAATACGTCTACCTTTCCCATTTTAGTAGAAACCGAAGTAACTGTTGAGAAATTAACTTTAAACTTTCCTGCTGTTCCTTTCTTGGTTGTAATGAGAATAACCCCATTGGAAGCTCTGTTACCATAGATAGCAGTAGCGGAAGCATCCTTAAGGATATCGAATGTTTCAATATCGTTTGGGTTAATTAAAGATAAAGGATCAGAAACACCATTCATTCCAACAAAATCCTGAGGAACTCCATCAATGACGATCAACGGAGAGTTTTCTCCACTTAAAGAAGAAGTACCCCTGATCCTGATTTTCGTTCCTGAACCCGGAGCTCCACTGTTATTGGTAATCTGAACTCCTGGTGTTTTACCCTGGATCAACTGCCCGGCAGAAGTAGCTCCTCCGTTGAAGTCTTTAGCCGTAACAGAAGTTATAGAACCGGTAAGATCAGATTTTTTCTGTTTTCCATATCCGATTAGTACAACTTCGTCAATCTTCTTCTCCTGAGGAAGAGAATCTTTTTTCTGCGCATGTATTACTGTACTGGCCAGTAAAAAAGCGGGCGCGATTTTTAATACTGTTGCAAAATTCTTCACAATCTTATTTTTTTATAGTTTCGTTTTTCAGTCATATTTTGGCCTGGAGCCAGACTCGCAATTTAAAAAAAAAATAGAATTATTATAAATTTAATATAATTTTAGTTAAAATTATGTATATTACGAAACCCATTTTAGTTAGTTTTTTAAAATCCAATAATTTACAACGTCTTATGCATTGCATAATATTTGTTTTAAATTAAGATAATGTTAAACAACTGTTTAACTTAATTTCATATTCAGCTCCTAAAATTTGCTTTCTTCATCATAATAATGCCACCAATAGCGGTATTCAACAGATATTCCTTATCTTTGCAGTCAAAACTTTACTATAAATGTCAAACAGAAAGATGATTACGGCAGCTTTGCCTTATGCAAACGGGCCGGTTCATATAGGACATTTGGCAGGTGTTTATATTCCTGCGGATGTTTACGCAAGATTTCAGAGAAGATTAGGAAAAGATGTAGCGTTTATCTGTGGTTCGGATGAGCACGGGATTCCTATTACCATAAGAGCTAAAAAAGAAGGAGTAACTCCTCAGGATATCGTGGACAAATATCACGAAATCATTAAAAAATCTTTTTCTGACCTTGGAATTTCATTTGATGAGTATTCCAGAACAACGTCTAAAAATCATTATGAAACCAGTCAGGATTTCTTCAAGGTTTTATACGAGAAAGGAAAATTCACTGAAGAAGTTTCTGAGCAGTATTTTGATGAGCAGGCGGGAGAATTCCTTGCTGACCGTTATATTGTAGGAACATGTCCTAATTGTGGTAACGAAAACGCTTACGGAGATCAGTGTGAGAAATGTGGTTCTACCCTTTCTCCTTCTGAGCTGATCAATCCGAAATCAATGCTTAGTGGAAATGTTCCTATCCTTAAAGAAACCAAAAACTGGTACCTTCCATTAAATGAATACGAGGACTTTTTAAATGAATGGATCATTGAAGGTCATAAAGATGACTGGAAGCCTAATGTATACGGACAGGTTAAATCATGGTTGAATGATGGCCTTAAGCCTCGTGCAATGACCAGAGACCTTAACTGGGGAGTTCCGGTTCCTCTTCCGAATGCAGAAGGAAAAGTATTATACGTATGGTTTGATGCTCCTATCGGTTATATTTCTTTCACCAAAGAATGGGCGGAGAAAAACGGAAAAGACTGGAAAGACTACTGGCAAAGTCCAGAAAGCGATCTGGTACATTTTATCGGAAAGGATAATATTGTTTTCCACTGTATTATTTTCCCTTCGATGATGAAAGCTCACGGAGATTATATTATGCCGGCTAATGTTCCTGCTTTTGAATTCCTGAACCTTGAGAACGATAAGATCTCAACATCAAGAAACTGGGCAGTATGGGCTCATGAATATGTGGAAGATTTCCCTGGACAACAGGATGTTTTAAGATATGCTCTTCTTTCATCTGCTCCGGAAACAAAGGATAATAACTTTACATGGAAAGATTTCCAGACTAAGAATAATTCTGAATTGGTAGGGATCTTCGGAAACTTCATCAACAGAGTTGCTGTTCTTATTCACAAATATTATGACGGTGTTGTTCCACAAGGTGATGTAAACAGCCCTGAACTACAGGAAATAAGTAAATCGGCAAAAGAAATCTCAGGATTCCTTGAAAATTATGAGTTCAGAAATTCATTAACTGCATTAATGAACCTTGCCCGTTTTGGAAACCAGTATCTTCAGACAGAAGAACCTTGGAAAACCATCAAGGACAACCCGGAAAAAGCGGCTCAATCTTTATTCGTTGGAGCACAGATAGCTGTTGCTTTAGCTCAGTTATGCGAACCTTTCATGCCTTTCAGTTCTGACAAATTATTGAACATGTTCAATGTTGAGAAGAAAGACTGGAGTTCTATTGAAAACCAATCAGTGCTAATTGAAACAGGGCATAAAATTAACGAATCATCTCTTCTTTTCTCAAAAATTGAAGATGATGTCATTGAAGCTCAAATCCAAAAGCTGGAAAACACAAAACAAAACAATAAAAAAACAAACCCTAACGCAAACCCTATGAAAGAAGAGATCACGTTTGATGACTTTACTAAAATAGACCTTAGAACAGCAACCATTTTAGAAGCTGAAAAAGTAGAAAAAGCAGACAAATTATTAAAACTTACTGTAGATACAGGAGTAGACGTAAGAACTGTTGTTTCCGGTATTGCTGAAAGTTTCACTCCTGAAGAATTAATCGGGAAGCAGGTGATGATCCTTCTGAATCTTGCGCCAAGAAAAATCAGAGGAATTGAGTCTCAGGGAATGTTATTATTAACAACAAAACCAGACGGAAAATTATCTTTCGTAACTCCGGATGACAGCAATGTTGAAAACGGTATTGAGATCGGATAATTAAAATCTTTATAAAGATAACAGGCTGTTTCATGAGAAGCAGCCTTTCTTTTATATACAGTTTATGGTTAATAGAAATGTTTTAAGAAAGCTTTCCAATCAGGAATTAGAAGGATATTTAAAAGAAGGCAACCGTTTTGTTCCGGAGGCCGTTCAGGCAGCTTTTGAAATTCTGGAAGAAAGAGGGCGTGTTTTCAATGAGCAGGAAAAAACAGCTGTTCAGCAATTGATTCAGCGTAAACAAGAAGCTGAAGAAGCAAAACGTGCAGAAGAAGTGGAAGTTTGGAAAGATCATATTACAGAAGATCCGGAGGCCATTAAACTTTATTCGCGAATGACTATTTTTGTCAGCTGTATTTTGTTCAGCACGATTCCCGGAGCTATTTTACTTTCTCTTAATTTAATCAAACTCAGAAAATACTTTCCTGCCTTTCTGACACTGGCATTTGGTGTGCTTTTTTTTATATTTCAAAAATACGTCCTGCTTTCCCATTTTGATTTTGGTACATCTTCCAGATACAGTCCCGAAATTGGGGTGATTGGAATCGGAGCTCTCAGTCTAATTCTTATCAGCGTTTTAGCGACTCCAAAAAAACTTCCTTACCGTGCAGCATCATATATTTTCCCGGTAATTTTATGCTTGGGAACAGCTGTTGTGATGTATTTTTATTTTCAGGAATGGTTCTCTAATTATCCGTTTGCAAGAGCGATTCATCTATTCAGACAATAGCAAGGAGCTGATTCCCGCTATCCACTTTTACTCCTCGCACCCAGCTGTCACCCTGAGCGTAGTCGAAGGGCCTCTTCTTTGCTGTGGGGTAACCGTTACTATCGGGGCTAGAAAGTACAAAAAAAGTCATTCCGGTTTACAGAATGACCATATATTAATTCGTGAGATTGCTTCGCTTTCAGCTCGCAATGACTTGTTGTCAATTATTTCTTAGTTAGTTTTGCCAGATAAGAATCTTCATCTTTCAAAACTCTTTCTATTTTGAAGCCATTATTTGTGGCAGCATTTTTCAACGTATTAAAGTCAAGATACAGCCAGGTAATCGGTTCCTCGGATTCTCCTTTATAATGAACTACGTATTCCAGTTCTCCGTAATATCCACCAGCCGGAATATACACTCCGCCATCTTTATCACGGTCGAACATATAAAGAATATCCGTACTGTCAATTAAAACCTGTCCGCCATCGTTCAGTAAAGTATGCAATTTCTGAAGATAAGTATCAATTTTCGCAAGGCTTTCAAAAACTCCGGTACCGTTCATCAATAATAAAATGGTATCAAAAGTTTCTTCAGAGAAATCAAGCATATTTTCACAAACTGCTTTTTTAATGCCTCTGAGCTTGCAGACCTCAATTGATTTTGGTGAAATATCCAAAGCCGTCACCTCAAGATTTCTTTCATTTTGAAGGTATAAAGAATGAGAACCTGCTCCCGCTCCGATATCCAGAACTTTTCCGTTGGATAACTGCAGTGCTTTCTGCTCAATATCATTCATTTCTTCAAAATCTCTGAATAAATAATCCACCGGAAGTTCATCCAGCTCAGAAATTGACGTTTCAGTCTGCAGATCTTCAGGATTGTCATTGTGGTAATAATCCCAGATCGCTCTGCCCATTAAATCTTTCATAGTGCAAAGATAGTAGTTCAATGTTCAATGTTCAAAGTTTTTAGTTGAATGTTGCGAGAGGCGGGTTTGCGAGGTACGGGTTTCGAGATGCAGAGTACGGGTTCCCAGTTACAAGATACGGCGTACCTTAAACTTTAAACTTTAAACCTTGAACTTTAAACTCTCAAACCCTCCCACTCTCAAACTCTCAAACTCTCAAACTCAAAACTCCTGCCACCTACTCCATCGAATCCTTCTCTTTATGTCTGTCCGCCTGAGATTCATTTTCTGCTACACCTGCTTTCCAGTAAGAATAAGCATATAGTTCCTGGGAAGTCCAGTTTTTCTCTTTTCTCAGATAAGTACGGATTTCTTTCACGCTTGAGAATTCACAGGCTACATAACCAAACTTTGTTGATTCTGGAATCTCAATACTTTTTACAGCATTTGAAATTTCACTGCTGATCTGAGGCTCTGCATTGTGTAACCATTTAAAATCAATCTGAGCTTTGGTTTCAAGCAGTTGTTCATCTTCTTTTCCATGAACTTCGATAATACATATCCCTTTTGCCGTTTCAGGAAGTGTTTCTAAAATAGCACTGATGACCGGAATAGCTGTAGCATCTCCTACCAGCAAATACCAATCCGCTGCCGGATACAATTCTTTCCCTTCCAAACGCATCATGACACCCAGTTTTGAGCCTGCTTCAGCTTCTCTTACCCATCTTGAGGCTGGTCCACCGTCTCCGTGATCTACAAAATCGATGATCAGTTCATTTTTTTCCAGATCAATTCCTCTGTGGGTATAGGTTCTGATGGATGGAGCCACTTCTTTTGGCGGATACACCCATTGATGATTTTCGTCCAGCGCAGGGAAATGAATCTCGTTCAGTCCAGCCGGAGGAACTGCGATCTTATTATTATCTCCCACCATCGTATTTTTGAACAGATGAACTTCCGGTGAGTACAAATACACTCTGATAAAATGGTCAGTAATGTATTCTTTTCTGGTGACTTCGGCAACAATCTGCCCTGTTGAAATTTTAGCCATAACTGATTTTTTTAAAGTTAAAATCCGGTTTCCGATTGATTCAGAAACCGGATTTGAAATACAATATGTTTTCAGATCAAGGCATTTTTACCTTCATCTTATTTTTAAAATTCAAAAGTGTAAGAAAGATTGAATGTTCTTCCTCTTCCTTTATAATTAAACAATTCCGGAAGTCCGTAAGTAGAATACAGTACCTGGGAACGCTTGCTCCATATTGTCTGATAATCTGTATTGAATAGATTCTGGATTCCTAAATTGAATTTTCCAAAATGGAATCTGTATCCTATCATCAAATCTGAAGTATTATACCCTTCCACTACATTATTAAGCTCGTCTTTCTGTTTGAAATTCTGCAAAGACTGGAATCTGAATGACCAGTTCTGAATGTTATAGCCGATATAGGTTACCAATTTGGAAGGAGAAGCATTATAAATCTCCTGTTTCTGCCATTCTCCCTTATTATCTACCTCAGATTTGATCAAAAGTCCACTTGCCCCGAAATAAACTCCGTTGTTTAAGGAATAAGAAACCTCAGCTTCAATTCCCATGTTTCTTAATTTCAAATCATTCACAAGAATCTGGAAAGTCTTCTTATCTACAGCAACGGTTTTGTCTGAATTACTTAAAAATCCTGCAATCTGTGCTCTTAAACCACCTCTGTTGACACGGTAACCTACCTCAAACTGATTGGTTTTGATAGCTTGAAGCGGCTGTTCTTTTACATTGATACTGGATATTACATCCCAGTTTGTTCCTACCAATTTGTACTGTCCGATTCCATAAAATTTAGCAGGATCAGCTAAGCTTGCTCCCTGGGAAAAAGTTCCCCAAACCTGATGCTGCTCATTGAATTTGTATAATAAACCTGCATTAGCTAAAGTCACATTATAAGAACTTTCGCCTCCGGGAATTGCGGATGCTGAATTTCCATAGCCCATAGCAATCTGTGTCTGCTGCTCTGAACCTACAAAATCATCCATTTTTACGTTGATATGCTGATAACGGATTCCTGCATTCAATTGCAGTTTTGGAAGAATATTATATTTTGCCTGAACATATCCTGCATAACTCTGTGAGTGATTCGTAGGATATCTGCCAAGGCTATATTTTGTTTCGTTGATTAAACCTCCGCTAGACATGGTTTTTGCGATATCATAAACAGATTGAGTTCCTTCAAATTTTTCAAAATCGAAATCTGCTCCGTAAGTCACATTCAGCCCTCGCCATGATTTTGACAACAAAGCTTTAATCCCTGAGTAATAAGTATCCTGCTGTGAAGAAGACATATAAGGTATTTTCCCCGTCTGCAAAGTAACATTTCCCGGGAATGGATAGAATCCTAATTTTTCACCACGGGTAGCCAATTGTACATACAAATCCTGTCCGCCTAAAATTCCATTTCCGTTATACGCTACGGTGGCCATATAACGTTCTGTTCCTACATTTTTATCGGATGAGAAACCATCTCTCATTTCCAATAATGAAGCATTTTTTGTAGTAAATGCACTTAAATTTTCACCTAAAAATAAGCTTCTGTCTCCATTAAATTTAGAGTTGTAATACTGAACAGAGGCTGTTATTTTATGTTTATTGTTAAACTGATATCCTCCTGTAGCCAAGACATCAATAGACTGGTTATACTGAAGGTCCGTCTGGGTTATATCTGTAAAAAGCTGTTTCTGATCTGCCCCATACACTCCACCATTCTGTTGGTAAGCAACACCTAGTCTTCCGAAGAACTTTTCTCCTTTAGCAGCAATAGACTGAGCAGCACGGAAATCATGGTCATCTTTTCCCATAAATCCTGTACGTACACCCAATTCAGTTTCACCGCTGATTCCTTTTTTGGTAGGTGTTTTAGTAATAATATTGATAATCCCACCAGTAGCATTCCCTCCATAAATTGAGCTTGCACCTGAAAGCACTTCGATTCTTTCGATATTAAAAGGGTCTATCGCATCCAGTTGGCGGCTTATCGCACGGATACTGTTCAGGGTGACTCCATCAATCATGACCAGTGCAGAACGCCCTCTCATATTCTGTCCGTAATTGGTTCTTCCCTGAGGACCAATATCCATAGAAGGTATCAGAATCGATAACATTTCTTTGATCGGAACTCCGCTTTTGGCCTGCTCCTGAATCTTTTCTTTCTGTACTACCCAAACCGTTCCCGGAACTTCAGAAATTTTTGTAGGTTTTCTGGAGGCTACGATCACCACATCTTCAATACCTTTAGAGGCAATAGTATCTTTAGCGGTCTGGGAAATCATCACTCCCGAAACCAAAAGACCTATGAATGCATACTGCTTTTTCATTCTTTCTACTTCAAAGTTTTATAATCTCACAAAGATAATTGTTATTTAGAAAGAATAAAAATAACAAAATATGAGATTTTTCCTTATTTTATGATGACAAACATGTTTTTTACAGAGAGATTGTTTTAATTCTGGATATATTAAAAACCATTAAGAGGGATTTAAGAAATAAAGTAGAGTTAAGATGAATCATTCTGATTTTAAGCTTAAAGCGAAGCCCACCTTAATAATCTCAACACCTTCATACAATCTTAATGGTTCAAAAAGCTTAAACAGGTTTAAAGTTTAACATCTTATTAAAAACGTAAAATCCCAGCCCAACGAAGGACCAGGATTTTACTAGTGAAAAACAAGGTATTTTTTATACTGCAGGACCTGCTGCATCTTTTATTTCTTCTAATAATTTTCTTCTTTCGCGAAGTCTTCTTCTCGCGATAACGGATTTACCTCCCAAAACTCTTATAAATCTGAAATACTGGAATCGTTTTGCTCCAAAATGATGGGTCGCAACATAAATCAATACCGCAAATCCAACTAAAATAATATATCCGAATATCTTTTTGGTGGCGATGATAATGGCATTAAGCTGAATCGCTTTCATATTAGCCGCAACATTTTGAGGAGTAATGGTCATTCCATCCATATAAACGGCAAGGTCACCTATTGCTGTAACCTGAAAACGGTATTGAAACCACGAGTACAGTGTTGAAAAAATTCCTACAGCCAGGAAGGTTCTCCAAACCAATACAAGTCCGATGGCTGCCAGCATTTCATCCATTTCAAGTTTATCCAGTGTATAAAACCATACAGAGATAAACAGTGAACACATTCCATAGCCTTTTAAAAACATAGGCAGATACCAGTTGTCATAACTGAATTCCAAAACCATAGAAAAGTACATGATAATAGCATATCCAATCATAGCAGCAAAACCGGAAAAAATATACATTTTCAAAGGTTTTTCTTTTTTGAACCAGAAGATGGCTATGATTCCTGCTAAAATAATTCCGGGAATCATCAATAAACTTAGCCTGGTATTGGTCAATTGGTCATATCCCAATACTCCCACTGCAAAAGTATTCTGAATAGAAGCTGTTCCTAAAAACATTCCCAGCCAGAAAAGCATAAACAATCCATTCTGTACATTATTTTTTTTGAAGATTTTGAATGAAAGGTACGGTCGTTTTAAAGTGAGCTGACGGATAGAAAGCAGTGCAAAACTCACAAAAGCAGCAATACTCGCATTCATGATATTCTTGGAATTGAACCAGTCCTGTTGTCTTCCAAATGAATACACATATGCAGAAAACATAAAAGTGGAGATGAAAAGCAAAATACTCAGCCAGTCAATATAATGCAGAGGAACTTTTAACGCAAAATATTTATTATGCATAAAAATCCAGTGGATCAAAGCTAAAATAAAGCATAACACAGCTGTAAAAAGGTAAAATTGCTGCCAATTGTAAAGAAGAGCAAACTCAGCGGCATAATAGGTAGCTATCTGGTTCATGACAAGAACGAAGGTATAAAAAGCTCCGTAAAACATCCCGCGGTTTCCAATCATAACCATCAGTGGGAGGAACAACTCTATGGTAACCATCATCTTCATAAAACCAATCAACAAAGAAGTAAATATGAAAACCATCGGCTGTAAAGTAGTTCCGTTCACATAGCTGAGTAATCCTAAAAGCACCAGCAATAAAACCAGTTTATCTCTTACTTTGAATCTCATTTTGATTCTGATAACAACAGGCATACAGGCTCCCATCCCAATGGTAGTTGCGTAGTTAGCCCACATAAAATATTCTGTCATGGCTCCGGTACCGCTTACCAGAGAACTGATATTTCCTGTATACACCCCACCGATGGGCATTACTACAGCAAGCAGTAATACAATCAGCAGCAGCTGTATGGGTTTTGGTACCCAGTCATTATATAATCCTTTGTTGTACATGATGAAGTTAGAAGTTAGAGGTTAGAAACCAGAAGTTAGTAACTGAAAGTTTTCAGCTTAACTTCTGTATTTTCCAATCTTTTAATCTTTCAATGATTAAAGCTTTAAATTATTGCCCAATATTTACATTCATATTCATTCCGGCACTCAGTTTATCCAGATCTTCTTTTTTGTTGGAAGCTGTAAACTCTATTCTTACAGGAATTCTCTGCTGTACTTTAATGAAGTTTCCGGTAGAGTTATCTGTTGGCACATTTGAATATCTTGAACCGGTAGCCGCAGAAACTGCTGTGACTACTCCTTCGAATTTTTTACCGCCTAAAGCATCAGCTGTCATGAAAATTTTCTCACCTACTTTAATGTTTGGCATCTGGCTTTCGAGGAAGTTGGCGGTTACCCATTTCTGACCATTCAGAACGATCGTTGCCACCTGTTGTCCCGGTTGGATCAACTGACCTTCAGAAATTGTTCTTCTCCCCATTACTCCATCATAAGGTGCTGTAATAACAGTATACGAAAGATTGATCCTTGCCATATCCAGAGCCGATTTTGTTCTTTTAATTTCAGCATCATTGATTCCCAGTCTGCTTTTCACTTCTGTAGTAGAAAGGTTGGCGGATTGTTTTTGATTCACCAGCGTTTCATAAGCGGCCTTTTGGGCATCATATTCTGTTTTTACCTGATCATATTGTTGTCTGGTAACGGCTTCAGCTACCAAAAGGTTTTTGTATCTATTTAAATTCTGCTCAGCATTCCATAATCTCGCTTTCGCTCCTGCAATATTGGACTGCATGACATTGATATTGTTGGAAACCGTATTCACGGAAGAACTGGTTGCTGTTTTCTGAGCCATTGCATTCTGATAAGCTGCTTCTGCCTGTCCCAATTGAGTAAGAATTTCACGTTCATCAAGAATTACTAACGTATCTCCTTTTTTTACACGTTGATGTTCAATGAATTTAATTTCCTTGATATAAGCAGAAACTCTTGTATTGATAGGATTAATAAATTCCTCTACCTGTGCCGCTTCTGTATAGGTTTTGCTTCCGATATGGAAATATTCACGGATTAACCAGAATAGTCCGAATCCAATCACCAGAAAAACGATGATGTTGGAAATGATTGCTCTGATTTTATTCGTTTTATTTTTATTTTTTTTATTTTCTACAGCAGATGTTGCCGGAGTTGGTGTCGTATTTTGAGTAGTTTGTCCCTTGTTTTCCATTGTTGATTTTCAGTTTTAAAAATTAAAGTGTTCCCGTAGATTTCAAAAGGTTGTAGTACTGATACAAAACATTGATCTCAGCATTTGCATAATCCAGCTCTGACTGTAGCTTCTGATTCTGCGCATCAATCATTTCTGCCTGCACAGCCAATTGGTTCAGATATTTCGCTTCTGTAATCTTGTAGTTTTCTTCAGCCAGTCTTTTGGAATCATTCAGAATATCAGCCTGCTGAATCGCTTCCTGATATTTTGTATAGGCTGCGTTCACTCCCATATCTACATTCTGCTGTACCAGAGTTTTGGCATCATTCGCCTGATTCTTCTGCAGCTCACCTAATTTTACTTTTTCCTTTGTTTTAAAAAGAGTATCGATATTATAACTCAAAGAAACTCCTGTCTGCCATCCTCCTGAATACATATCCAAAACAGGATTTCTTGTTGTAATCGGTCTTTGCAGCGTATACCCACCAAATCCTGCCAATGTAGGCGCATTATCGGTTTTGATAATCTCTATATTTTTATCTGCAACTGCAATATTTTTTTGAGCCGATTTCAGTAACGGATTGCTTTCATGAGCAAGATCTGTATAATATTCCATACCTATTCCGGATTCTTTATTCTCCAGACTTTCTGTAGGAACAATCTCCGTGTCAGAAGATAAACCTAAAGCAATGTTCAGGTTATAATTAAGGATTTTCTTATTGTTGGTAAGGGTAAGAATTCCCTGATCCAGGTTTTTGATGGCCAATTCTCCACGTATCACTTCGTTTCGGGTTACCATTCCCTGTTGATAGAATTTCTGGATGTTTTTCAGACGTTCCTGAGCCAGTTTTTTATTATTCTGAAATACCTCTTCCTGATTGATGATTTTATAGACATCCAGATAATTGGAAATCACTAAAAATTTCACATCCTGCTTATTTTTCTCTAAATCCAGTTCCGAAAGCTGTTCACGAAGCCCTGCCATTTCAATAGATTTATTCACCAATCCTCCTTTGAAGATCAATTGTGTTGCCTGTACAGCATATGAACTTCCATAATGCGGCATCGGAACGTTTGTAGAATTCGAAAAGTCTTTGTCAATAGCTACTGCATCTCCTAAATAGAACTGACTTGTAGAAGCTGTGATCGTAGGAAGTTTCTGAAGCTTAACGACATTCGTATTTTGTTTTGCAATACCAATGTTCTGTGCAGAAACCTTGAGCTGCTGGTGATTCTGAACAGCGAGTTCCGCCACCTCACTTGCGGTCATCTGCTTGATCTGTTGTGAAAAAAACAGCGCAGGAAAAGCTGCTATCAATACAGATAGTGCTGTTTTTATTTTCTTTGTCATTTTACCTTGTTTTACAGATGCAAAGTTAGGTCAACAACAAAATCAATCAAATGTTTGATTTTTGGAAAAAGATGTTCAAATGTAAGATTTTAACTTTCAAACTGATGCCTGTACTGTGTAGGGCTTACCTCCAGATGTTTCTTAAAAAAGTGAGAAAACGAGTATTGATCGCTGAATCCAAGAATAGAAGAAACCTCTGAAACCGGTTTATTGGAAGAGTTTAAGAGTACTTTTGCCTCATTAATAACAATTAAAGCAATGATGTGGCTTGCAGACTTACCCGTAATGGTCTTTACCACTGAAGAAAGATGTCTGGTTGTAATTGATTGTCGTTCGGCATAGAACTCAACTGTTCTTTCGGTAAGATGATGCTCTGCAAGATCGGTAAGAAATACAAATACAATTTCTTCCTGTCTGGACATCTGATTCAAAGAACTGTTATCTTCCTTGGAAATAATTCCTGCCATCTGATAACAGAAAACAGAGAAAAGATGTTCCACCATTTCTTTCTTATAGAGCATTTCAGTATCAGAATCAAGGATATATTTCAGGAAATTGACACTTTTCCAGACTACTTCCATTTCGTCTTCAGGAAAAGGAACTCCTTTGTTCATCTGCTGTCTGAAATAGCGATACGTAATCAGACGGTTAAATTTCAATGATAAGGCAGAAATAAATTCTCTTTTGTAAGAAACCATCCTCGACTGAAAGTCATCCGTTACTCCCACCACTTCATAAATGGTTTGTGGATCAGTTACCATAAACATATTGGCAGAAACTTCCAGATCGCTGAAATGCTGACGGAGTTTTATAGTCCCTGATTTAATAAATATAAAAGCAGGATTTTCAGGACGGAAAGGTTTACCGACAGCAATTCTCTCGAAAATATTTCTTTCCGTAAAAATATCAACGCCAAATTTTTCCAGGGCAGACATAAGACAAATGTAAGCAATCTTATCAGTGATTACAAAATTTTATTATTTTAGCAAGAATCCAATTTCCCTTCATTATGAGAAAGGTTGATCTATTATTTGCCGAGTATAGTAAAAGCCATAGAAATGCGACCAACAAGTTCATTCACTGGATTTGTGTGCCTTTAATTTTCTGGACAATTCTTGGTTTTACTTCCCTGATTCCTTCCCCACATTTCTGTGCTTCCTATTTCGGATGTGTCAGTATCATAAGCCTTATAGTGATTACTCTGATCACTTTATTCTATGTAAGACTGTCTCTTTTGATTTCCGTTGTGATGATCGTAATAATGCTTATCATGGAACATTTTATCTATTTGACCAATATCAGTGTCGGAAAGCAATCATGGATGGTTTACCTTTCTGTGTTCATCATCACATGGATTTTCCAGTTTATTGGTCATAAAATTGAAGGAAAAAAGCCCACTTTCCTCAAAGATCTTCAGTTTCTTCTGATAGGACCCATATGGCTTTTAGGCTTTATTCTGAAAAAAACAGGAATCAGATACTAATCTTCCAAGGCATAAACAGCAAAACTGGCCAGCCAGTGATCTCCACCATAATTTCCCTGGAAAAGCAGTGGTAATCCATTATTCAGAAACACATCTGCTGTTTTTCTGAAGTCTTTTTTCAACGGATGATTAGCAGGAAGTGCGTTGGAAATCCCTTTCATACACCATGCTTTAGAAAAGGATAATCCTACAAGGTGAACCGTCTGATAATCACTCAGATCACTTACTACAGGAATTTTCTCAACATTTTCCAGACTTCTTTTTTCATAAAAAGCATTCAGCCATTGTACAAATTCTTTTTGAGGAAGAACTCTGCGCATAAGATCTGCAATTTCCAGACTTGGCGAAAAGAAATCCGAACCGTCCGGCTCCAGATAAGCAGGTGTTTTCTGATCTTTTAAGAAAAAGTATTTTGCCTTTTCCATCAACTGATTTTCAAACTCTTTATCTTTATTGGCTCTTGCCCAATCTATAGCAAACGCCATTGCAAATGCTGTATTAGGGTGAACTCCGGTTCTGTTTGGATAAGTCTGTTTGGGAAGATAAGTCTTCCATGATTTCAGGATCTGATCCGTAAGCGGCTTCAGGTTTTGATGCCATATTTTAGCTTTTGGATGATCCCAGGTCGTGAGTTCTTCATCCAATTTTAAGATCCACGCCCAGCCATAGGTTCTTTCAAAAGTTCCTGTCAGCTGATATTTTGTAAAGTAATCTGCTTCTGTCTGAAGTTTTTCTTTTTGAAATGATTCATCCAGAATTTTTTCAATCTCTTTGGCATTGGAGAGATTAGGTTTTGTTTTTAAAAGTCTTGTCAGCATCCAATGTCCGTGAACAGAGCTATGCCAGTCGAAACATCCATAAAAACTAGGATGAAGATCTTTGGGTGTCAAAGGAACTTCACCGGCATTATTAATGATATGAGCCGTTTTATTAGGATATTCCTGATTGATACAGTGAAGAGGTTTATCGGACAATTTCATCGCCATCTCGTCTGTAAGTTTCGGAACTTCCTGGGCATACATCAGAAATGGAGAAAACACAAATGCTAAAAGACTTTTTTTCATGAATTAAAAATAGAAATAATTTACCAGTCTCCACAATTTTTCACATTGGTTTTAAAGCTATTTCTTCTATTTTTTGATTCAATTTTAAACATTCCCGTATTTTAAATTTTAATCAATCTTACCAATAATCATTTTTGAGCATACTTTTTGATCATATCCATCAAAAACTAACTAACCTATGAAAAAAATTATTTTACTATTATCTGGTCTTATTCTGATCAATTGCAGTAAATCTGGTGGTGAAAAACAAGAAGTGAAAGCCGACCTGATGGAAGTTTTAACCGAAGAGAAAGCGCCCTCTTCTGCAGCTGAACCTATACCTCCACCCCCATCACTTTCTGTTTCCGAAAAGCTAGTCTCTGATGAGAATGGGATAAACAAAGATGTTTACACTCCAAAGAAAACAGATACGATCTCCAAAAAAATCATCAAAAAAGGAGATATGAAGATTCAGGTGGGTGATATTAAAAAAACGCAGAATCAGATCAATGAGATCATTAAGAAAAACAATGCTTATATCCAGAAAGAAGAGTTTCAAAATACGGATATGGATGATAATCTTACTCTGATCATCCGTGTGCCTCATAAAAATTTTGATGCACTGATCAATTCCTTTTCAGATGGTGTAGGAACTGTGTTGTCTAAAAATATTTCATCCAATGATGTGACTGAAGAATATACTGATGTAGCGATAAAGCTGGCCAACAAAAAGATATATCTTGAAAAATACCGTGATATGCTTAAAAAGGCTGCTACCACGAAAGATATGCTGGAAATTCAGGAAAATATCCGTGAACTGGAAGATGAGATTGATGTGGCTGAAGGCAGACTTCGTTTTATTGATGACCGTGTGAATTACAGTACTTTGAATTTAAACTTATATAAAGAAAAAGTAAGAAGCTCAACCACTTCAAAAATTGGTTTTGGAAGCCGCTTTATAGATTCTCTGACAGAAGGCTGGAACAGTTTTGTAAGTTTTCTGCTGGGAATGGTTTCGTTATGGCCTTTCTTTTTACTTATTCCTGTTATTATTTTCCTTTGGAGAAAATGGAAACCAGGGAAGGAAAATAAAAATTAAATGATAAAAAATCCGGGCATCTGCGATGCCCGGATTTTTACTGCATTATCAACAATTTATCCTGTTTCCAGTACTTGTTTAAAATCAATAACAATGCAATAGTCTTGTTAACAGCTGTTAAATATTTTTGAAAAATTACTTTCTGATGGTTTTAGTAATACTGCTTCCATCTTTATACTGAATTTTTACAAAATAGATTCCAGACTGAAGTCGGCTGATATTCATGCTATTTTGTCCCGGATTCATGAAAGTTATGATCTGAAGTCCTTGAGGGGTGATGATATCTACTCTGTTTATTTTACCATAATAAGTTTCTGGTGCAAAATTGATCATATGTTCAGATACAATAATTGAAAGATCATTCTCTTTGTTAGCAAGAGCTGATGTTTTACAGCTTTGACCTTCATTGCAGTCGCTTACCAGTTTCCAGACAGCATTACTTCCCGGTGCTTCTCCCGGATTTGCATACCATTTGTTTTCCCAGATTTTGCAGGCGTGGAAAACCTTTGTTCCTGCTGTTGGATAGGTTTTTGCCGGATTATATTCCTGCGCTCCACAATACGTAACCGGACCGCCGGATTCACAACCTGGACCTTCGGTACATGTGCTTACTTCTTCCCATACCATATTAGTTCCCGGTAGTTCTCCCGGATTCGCATACCATTTGTTTTTCCAGATTTTACAAGAGTAGAAAACTTTCACTCCTGCTGTAGGATATGCATTAGCAGCATTATATTGCTCTGCACCACAATATTGACCATTGCCTGGCGTAGTCTTCTTCGTTCTGACTTTTAATTCATTACTGGCATCAGAGAGCTGATCATTCATGGCAATTGATTTTACGGTATAACGATATTCTGTGTCTTGTGCCAATCCTGTTCGTAAAAAGCTTGTTTGCACAGTCTCTCCTACCTTGATTCCATTTTCAAAGATCTGGTAATTTTTGATGCCTTGTGAGTGAGTAGAAGCCATCCACATCAATGAAACAGAATTTTCAGTAACTTCCATTGAATGGAGGTTTGATGGTGGTGTAGGTTTTTCGAGAGTGCCTTCACTATTCGTTTTTACATTAAGTGACGCACTTTTTCCAGAAGTAAGTCCCGAAGAGCCTTTCGCCTGTATTTCATAGGTATAAATTGTATTAGCAGTTAATCCGTTATCCTGAAATGTAGCTGTACTTACCTGCTGAATATGTTGTCCGTTTCGGAAAACGTTATAGGACACTGCATCTGATTGTGCATTCCAGCTTATTTTAGCAGAAGAGCTTGTGACTCCTACTTGTGTTAATCCTGTTGGAGTAGCGGGTGCAGAAACTCCTGTTCCGGAGGTGACGTTCACATCAATTACATTATAGAATGCATTGGTGGTATCTGCAACATCCCAAACTGCTAAAATAATATGGTAGCCCGTACGGTTAGCAGGAACTGTAATCTGATGAGAAACATTGTCCTGTGGTGGTGTTCCATTATGCGTAACTGTACCTATAAGTTCAAGATCCTGACGGGAAAGCGGTTGATTGGGATTCCAACCCTGTTTTGTCATATAATAATGCCATTTCGCAGTGGCATGGTAAGCCAGATATTTCCAGATAAAGGCGTTCACTCCGGTAGTGATATTGGTTTTCTTCCATCGGTCAGCAGTTTGGATATCCAACGTTGTGTCTCCCCCTATACTTCCATTAGCAGAAGCGATCTTTCCGTCTGCGGGACCAGCTGCAGGAAACCCTTTTGGAGCTTCCAGAGATCCGGGTTCGTTAATGATAGATCCATAGATTCCAAATGCTGTGGAATAACCGAGTGTAGCCTTATCCAGACTTCCCTGATAGCCTCTTGAAGCAGGGCTCATTACATATCCATGTGCAGATACATGAATTAGAGAAGGTACCAGCATCGCCAACATCAGCAATACCGGAAGAAAAAATTTACGTGTCATCATATTTTAATATTTTGGTGTTGATTTTATAAGATCAATTTTCTATAAGCTAATTTTTCAAACCATTTCACTCCAGATAACTAAAGAAATACAAGAGATACAGGTTTAAATTCACTGAATAATTCTAATTACATATTTTTTAATAATAATCGAATTAAACAAAATAAATTATTCAATATTTTAAATTAAAACATAAAATAATAATTCATAACATATTATTATTAACATATAATTACAACATGTTAAAACATAAAAATACAAAAAATTAAATAATTAATCACATTTTGTTGAAATATTTTTCATGTAAATCAACATTAAATAGAGCATTGAGGGAAAATAAAAACACAAAACACTGACAATTATATGATTCGCACCCAATTACTATAAAAACTATTAAAAAAAAGCTGAGAGAATTGATCATTCTCTCAGCCAGTAAATTTTAAAGATCCAAAGATTACCTTCAAAAAGGAATCAGATTTATTTCCCAAGTACAAATACTGCGGGAATTTTATGAAGTTCCGGCTTTTGTTTTTGCCAGTCTTTTATGGTTTTCGTTTTAATGAATTCATGTTCCGGATCATTGATATTGGCAGCAATACAAAGCTTTGTATTAGGCGATAAAAACTTGCATAAGTCTTCAAAAAGCTGGTTATTTCTGTAAGGAGTTTCCATGAAAATCTGTGAATATCCGGTTTTCTGAACAAGGCTTTCAAGATTCATGATCTGTTTCTTCTTTTCTCCTTTATCGATAGGAAGATAGCCATGGAATGTGAATTCCTGACCATTAAAACCACTAGAAATCAAAGCAAGAATAATGGATGAAGGCCCTGAAACAGGAACTACTCTGATATTTTTTTCATGACACCATTTCACAATCAGATTTCCGGGATCCGCAATACATGGCAATCCTGCTTCCGAAAGTAATCCGAAGTCCTGCCCTTTCAGCATTAGCTCCTGAGCTTCCTTAATATCTGCATTTTCTGTGTATTTATCCAATAAGAATAATTTCAGATCAGCCTGTTTTTTTTCGGGAGCAAAAAATTTCACAACCTTTCGTGCTGTTTTCTCATTTTCCACGAAGAAATAATCCGTCTGCATGATATAATCTTTCAAAACAGGTGAAAAGTGATTGATAGAAGTATTTTCTGATAAGTAAGCAGGGAGTAAAAAAAGCATTGTATTATTTTTTAGTTCTTTCGTTTAATGTAGGTTGTGGGAAGTATTTTGTCAAATCCATAGAAAAGGTAACGGAGGTGATTTTCCAGGTTCCATTGATCTTCATTAATGTCCAGATCTCCTTTCCCCAGTTTTCCATTTTACCGTCATACCAAAAACTGTAATCGAAATTGGCAGAAGCTATTGCTCCATCTTCCACAATCTTAATATTGTCAAATTTTTCTTCAGATTTATCATCTTTAAAACTCTTGATAAAAGCTTTATAATCATCTGCAAAGTAATAATCTGCCTTAGGATTTTTCTCCAAACGTTTGGCCTGTGTTCTGTCTTTATAAATTCCAGTCCAGAGCACCGGCTCCTGAAATAAAGAGAGATATTTGGCTTCATCTCTGGATTTGATACATCCCATGAAATCATCCATTACCTTGCGGATTTCAGTTTCATCCTTGGTTTGAGCAAAGGAAAAATTAAAGCTTACTAAAAGCAGTAAAAGCAGCTTCTTCATAATTATTATTTTGATATCTGGTTTTTGATAGCATCACATCCTTTATCCAAAAGCTGGAAAACCTTTTCAAAATCTTTCATATCTCCCCAATAAGGATCCGGAACCTCAGCATTTTTATGATCTCCCAATACTTCCAGGAATAAGGATACTTTCTGACGTTCTTCTTCATTTTTAGTTTTAGAAACTACATCTTCCAATACGTCAATATCCATACAGTAGATTTTATCAAAGGTTTCAAAGTCTTTTCTGGTGATAGGTCTTGATCTTTGTCCGGATATATCAATATGATGATGAGCAGCCGTTTTAATGGCTCTTTTATCGGGATGTTCGCCTTCATGCATTGAAATAGTTCCGGCTGAATCCACCGTATAATGATCAGGTAGTTTTGCTTTCATAATCCCTTCCGCCAAGGGGCTTCTGCATATATTCCCCAGACAAACCATTAATATTTTCATATCCTGTGTATTTAAAAAGAATCTTTTCTCACGACAAAACTAAATAAAAAATGAAGAATAAAACTATCCTTCATTTTAATTTATGTAAGCTCAACCTTAATTATTGTTTGATTCTTTCAGTAAGGTCTTTTACGTATTTCTTGATTTCTTTATCTATTTTAGAAACGTCTTTGATGGTATCACAAGCATACATTACTGTAGAGTGATCTTTTCCACCCATTTCTTCACCAATTTTAGTAAATGTAGAATTGGTAAATTCTTTGGAGAAGTACATCGCAAGCTGTCTTGGTAATGCAATCTCTCTTTTTCTTGTTTTTGAAAGCAGCTGTTCTTTTTTGATTCCAAAATAATCACAAACCACTTCCTGAATGTAAGGAATATTGATAACCTTCTTCTGGTTCGCTGCAATTCTGTTGATTGTTTCCTTAAGCAACTCAAGACTAAGATCTCTCTTATATACTGTAGAGTAAGCAATCACAGAGTTGATAACCCCGATAAGCTCTCTTACATTCGTTTTTGCTTCAGCAGCTAGGAAATCAAGCATATCTCCCGGAAGAACAATTCCGTCTCTGCTTAGTTTATCTTCAATAATCTGCCTTCTTGTAGATAGATCCGGAGATTTGATTTCTGCAGAAAGTCCCCATTTGAAACGGGAAACAATTCTGTCCTGGATATCCATGATATCTGCAGGTGCCTTATCTGAAGTAAGGATAATCTGTTTTCCATTCTGATGCAGGTGATCAAAAATATGGAAGAAGCTGTCCTGTGTAGCTGATTTTCCGGACAGGAACTGAATATCATCAATAATCAGTACATCTACCATTTGATAGAAGTTTGCAAATTCCGTCTGCTTATGAGCTTTAGCCGCAGAGATAAACTGCTGGATAAACTTTTCAGAAGACAGATAAAGAACTACTTTATCAGGAAACTGATTTTTTACTTCAAGACCTACAGCCTGTCCTAAGTGAGTTTTACCCACTCCATAACCTCCATATAAAAATAAAGGGTTGAATGCTGTTGCTCCAGGTCTTTTTGCTATGGATCTGGCTACAGTAGCTGCAAATTTATTGCTTTCTCCTTCTACATAACTATCAAATGAATAGTCAGGCTTAAGGTTAGAATCTATGTTTACTTTTCTAATTCCAGGAACTACAAACGGGTTTACAATATTAGCGGAAAAACCTTGTGGCATTGTTTCCTGTGTTTTTGGAGTAGGAACACTTTGTCCCTTGATGTTCATGGTAACTGGTTTCTCTTCACCTTTTGGTCTGTTTTCCATCACAGAATACCATAATTTCACTCCTTTTCCAATATTTTTCTTCAGGGCAGCAGAAAGTAAGGACAGGTAATTGTCCTCTATATATTCCTTGTAAAAATCGCTCGGTACGATCAACGTAAGGTTATTGGCCATCAACGAAAGCGGCTGAACCTTATCGAATAGCATATCGAAAGATTTTTCAAGTTTTTTTAGGTCAGAATTGTCTTCAGCAGCGTTCAGGTTATCGCGCATAAACTGAAGGCATTTCTGCCATATCATCATTAAATTGTCATCCATTTTTTAAGCCCCGATTATTCTTTGTTTGTACTGTGTTTAGAAGGAAGACAAAGGTCCAATATTTTCTTTTCAAAAAAAAATATTGCAGGTATTGATTATTTAAAAATATATTTGTATGTATAATTTAACACGTAAAATGATACACACAACACACTCAATACGAGTACGTTACACAGAGACAGACCCGATGAAATATGTATACTATGGAAACTATGCAACGTACTTCGAAGTAGCGAGAGTTGAACTCTTCAGAAGCATAGGAATTTCATACGATGAAATTGAAAACCAAGGAATTTGGCTGCCGGTTTCAGACTATAAAATTAAATATATCCGACCTGCTTTATATGATCAAAAATTAGAAATCCATACTTATGTTAAAAAAATTCCAGGGGTAAGAATTGAATTTGAGTATGAAATTTACAATGAAGAGCATACTAAAATAACAGAAGCTTCCACTACTCTATTCTTTCTCGACGCAAAAACCAACAAGGTAATCAAGTGTCCGGATTTCCTGATGGAGCTAATTGAGAAGAACTGGAAAGGATAGATGGTAGATAGGAGGTTTTAGGTTACAGGTAATAGGTAGCAGGTAATAGGTTGCAGGTAATAGGTTGCAGAAATTAGGAGATACTCTACGAAATATTGGTGGAAGTTTTATAAAGGTGAATTTTTAATAGAGTTAAGATATCTATCTCAAATTATCCAGTCACAAAATAAAACCGCAACTCGAAACTAAAAACATTAAACTCGAAACCTTAAACTTTAAACCCTACACCCTCTCTATTTATGAATTAATTCGCACCTTTGTACCCTTATTTTAATTATCCCTTATATACTATATTATGAAGATTGCATTTTTGGGACCTCATGCCAGTTTCACCCAGCTTGCTACAGCACAGCTTTTCCCTGAAGACGAAATAGTACCACAAGCCAGCATTCTGGATTGTTTTAATGCCGTTGAAAGCGGAGAGGCAGTAAAAGCAGTAGTACCTTTGGAAAACTCTATTGAAGGAACCGTCTCTATGACGCTGGATTATTTATATAAGACTCCGTCTATTAAAATTGAAGCAGAAGCAGTAATGCCTATTGCCCATCATCTGATGATTCACCCGGAAAATTCTATTGAGAATATCGAAAGAATATATTCACATCCGCAGGCTCTTGCACAGAGCTTCCATTTTCTGGATACTCATTATAAAGAAATTCCAAAACAGGACTTTTCCTCAACTGCAGCCGCTGCCAAATTTGTTTCTGAGAATCCGGACACTCCTATTGCTGCGGTAGCCAATCAGTTTGCAGCCAATTTATATGGTTTGAAAATAGTGAATCGTAATATTCAGGATTTCGAACAGAACCACACCCGATTTATCATCATTTCTAAAGAGCAGAATAAATATCAAAATGATAAACTGGAAACACTGGGTGAAAAATCAGGTATGCTGATCACTCTTCCCGAAGATCATCCCGGTGGATTACATCAGGTATTATCTGTTTTTGCATGGAGAAAAATGAATCTCAGCAAGATTGAATCCAGAACATTAAAAACAGGACTGGGAAACTATTTCTTCTTTATCAATGTTGAAGGGCCATGGAAAGAAGTCTTACATGAAAATGCACTAAAAGAGCTTGAATCAATCCATGCAAATGTAGATTTTCTTGGGAATTACAAAGAATTTCTCCTGGAAAGCTAGAAAAAAAACAATAAATCTGTAAAAAAACACTGCCATTAAAGCAGTGTTTTTTTTTATTTCCACTATAAAAAAAACAAAATCAAAAAAACTTTTACAATAAATTACCATAATAACAATACCTTCTGTTTAATTGAAAAATAACCCACACAATGGAGAGAATTATTATTTTTTAAACAATTGAAATACAATATGTTAAACTAAAAACAAATATAATAAGTCGTAATTAAATTATGTAGTAACATCGATCAAAATACAAACATATGTTTAAAGATATTACATCATAATAATATTAAAAATGAAAATATCACAATGTAGAGTATAATTTTTATTGTATATTTGCTTAGCAACTAATTAAAATCTTGATCATGAAAACTAAACTTTACAGCTTAATGTTAGCATGCGCTTCATTACCTCTATTTTCTCAAGTAGGTATTAATACAGCAACTCCATCTGCGACTTTAGATGTTAACGGGACACTGAAAGTTCGTGACACTCCCGCCGCTACCGCATTACCCGGATACCAGGTTTTAGCAATTAACCAGGGAACTACCCAGGTTTTCACCGTGGACCCTGCTCTATTAACAGCCGCTGCAGGAACTAATAGTTCGGTATATTCTGCAAAAAAAACAACAGGTATAACCCTTCTGAATTTAGGTGTTTTACCGTCTGATTTCCAGCCTGTCAGCTTTGTACAAGCCGACAGAACTATAGGAACTGCTACTTTATTTACAAATGCTGACGGTTCTTATAATATTCCATCCACTGGAGTTTATGCTGTTGGATTCGCATTCAGATATGGAACAGGTTTACAGGCTTCTTTACTATCAGGAGCACCTGGTATCGCAATTGCAAGAACCAGATCCGCAGTAACAACTCTAATAGACACACGTCCATTCAGTGGTGTTAACCTTGCATTAGCAGTTAACTTAACACTTTCTGATTCCAGCATTAATTCTTTGTATTCATTTCAGGCAGGTGACAAAGTCTCTTTTGGAATTGTAGATTCCGGTATTGTTTCGGCAGGATTATTAGGATCCAGTATTGCATCATTCTACATTTACAAAGTATCCAACTAGTAAAACATATTGTTAGTTATCTATACCATTTAACCCATCGCTTATACCGTGATGGGTTAATTTTTTAAATAGCATATCAAACCATTTCTTTATATTTGATAAAAAACTAATGAAATGAATGAATTTGTTGCGGTCATCATCTTTATCATTATCTTGATCATTTTCAATAATCTGAATACCAAAATCAGAAAATTGGAAAAGGAGATTTCAGATCTTAATTATAAAATCAATAATACTCCTCCGGCTCAGACTGAAGTAATTCATAAGAAAACCTCAACAGAAGAGACATTCATCCCTCAGCAAGAGCAATCTCAGCAGGTTCATCATCAAAACATACAACACAGTGAAGAAAGTGAAAACATTTCTACACCCGCCCAAAAAGACTGGCTTACTCCTGTTTCTGATTTTTTAAAACAAAATGCACTCACAGTTATTGGTATTTTCACCCTTGTTCTTGGAATTGGCTATTTTGTAAAATACGCTATTGATAAAAACTGGATTGGAGAAGCAGCAAGAGCAGGAATTGGTTTTTGTACCGGAGCAGGAATCATTATCACCGGACATTTTCTCAGAAAAAATTACCAGGCTTTTTCTTCTATTATTACAGGAGGTGGAGTTGCTGTTTTATATTTCACAGCTACCATTGCCTTCCGTGAATACCATCTGTTTACTCAAAATACCGCTTTTATCATAACTGCACTCATAACTGCAGCTTCTATAATCTTATCCTATTATTATAAAAGTGAAGTACTGATCATCTTTTCACTGATAGGAGGTTTTGCAGCTCCTCTGATGATCAGCATCGGACAAAGCAACTATCTTTTCCTTTTTATTTATATTACTCTTTTAAATACAGGAATGCTGGCAGCCTCTTTTCTGCAGCACTGGAAAAGCGTGGGATGGACAGCTTATATTTTCACCACCGGATATCTTTTCTTTTGGACCAATGAAAGCCCTGAGATTTTAAGCATTACTTTTTATTTGATCAGTTATCTGATTTTCTATATCTTCGCCCTGCATGATTACTTCAGAAGAAATATACTTTCAACCTCCGATATTTTAATACTTGCTCTCGCTAATTTTTCGAGCATTCTGGGACTGCTTTATATTTTTGATACCCTGAAATATGAACCCCCGATTATTTTCCCACTTATTTTTGCTGCTATTAATACCGTTCTTCTGTTCAGAGAATATAGCCGCAGAAATTTCGGAATTGCCTATTCTGTATTCGCAGGTCTTGTTACCAGCCTTATAACCGTTGCGATTGCTATTCAGTTTAAAACCCATCTCATCACCAGTATCTGGGCAATAGAGACTACTCTCCTTCTTTTTATCTGGAAAAAAACAGGCCATAAGATTTTCAAAATCTTCTTTTACATTCTGTTTCCATTAGTGATGATTGCTCAGCTTGTAACCTGGACCGCATATTTTGGAACAAAAGATTTCAACATCATATTGAATGCTCCGTTTATCACCAGTTTATTTACGATCATTTCTATCATAATTAACCTGTATTTATTAAGGAACACCTCCAAAGAATCCAATGGAAAAGATCATAACTTTTTTGAAGATCTTATTACTGTGGTCAGCTACGGGGTTATCTACATTACTTTTCTTCTTGAGATTACGTACCATATTTCAGAAATGCCATGGTCAGCCATTACCAGCGTAGGACTTTTATTCAGTATTTATTATATTTTTGCTTTATTACTTCTCAGAAAACCATTGAACATCAGAAATGATATCCAAAACATCCTGATTTATCTGTTTTTATTCCTGATCATCCTTAATACATCTGCTTCTACATTTCCAGTTGTAGCAGCTATTATAACAAAAAAACTCCATTTAAGTTTTTATTTCCTACACCTGCTTCAATGGATTCCTTTTATATATATAGGATATAGAATTATTCCTTCTTCAGAATTTCATAAGCAACGGATTTCTTACTGGATGCTATCTTTAGCTCTCATTACCTCTGTAAGCTGTGAACTTCACCACTCTTATATTTTAATGATCTCCAATGATCTTCCTCATTCTTATAAAGCAAGTGAACATTTCAATATTCTTTATCTTCCTATTATATGGACAATTCTTGCCAGTATATTTATTTATAAAGGCTTGAAAAATAATATCCAGGAATACAACAAGATTGGTTTTGCATTGATAGGCCTGATGGTATTAAAACTTTACGGGTATGATGTATGGCAAATGGATAACATTTCAAGAATCAGTGCCTTTATTGTTCTCGGAATTATTTTATTATTAAGCTCTTTCACTTTTCAGCGACTGAAAAATATGATCAGAAATATGGTGGACAAAAAAGACAAAACGGAAGAAAGCACCGACTGACAATCAGGGTAAAAGTTTTTATTTCTAAATAAAATTTAAAACAATTTAAGATTTTATTCAAATTTTATAAAAAATAACTATATTTATCACGTTTTTAACAGTTACATATTCTGATTATGAAAAAATTACTCTATTCTTTTTTACTCCTATCTTCTGCTACTTTATTTGCTCAGCAAAAAAATCCTGCGGTGAAGTTTGCAGTGGCTGACAATGCCATTGGGACGGTAGAATTGTTCAATACCAAAAAGAACGTATTGCAGGTTTCAAAGGTATACAATACTTCAGCCAGTCTTCCCCAAAGCTTAAAAAAATACAGTTCTGTTTTTACAAAAGGCGTAACTGAATATAAGTTTAAAAATGGAGAAAATATATTGGACAGAATGTCATTATCCAATATCAATGTACAATACAATATCCCGGCAGATAATCCTGTATTTATTGAAGGATATGAATTTGCAGACACAAGTACTATGATCTATCCTGAAATCAAGAAAAGAACAGAAACAAAAGATTACAACGGTAAGAAAACATTATTTATTTACACTACCGAATAAAACTTGAATAATAAAGTTTTTTGAACCATTAAGATTGTATTAAGACGTTAAGATTATTAAGATATATTCGCTTTAACTTAAAATCAGAATGATTGATCTTAACTATACTTTAATTCTTCAGATTCCTTAATGGTTTAAAAATATTTACCACCATTTTTCACTTATAATAGCTGAAATATGATAACCTTTATATTTTAAGGTTATTAAATTTAAACAGATTTAATATAAAAAGGATGCCGTTTTTTCAGTATCCTTTTTTATTTTTTAGTATTTATTGTTCCATTTTTTCTTGAGCTCCTCGTAAATCTTCTTTTCCGTAGAGTTATTTCCCGGCTCATACAGCTTCACATTCCTGATTTCTTCCGGAAGAAAATCCTGTTCTACAAAGTTTCCTTCATAAGAATGGGCATACTTATACTCTTTTCCATAATCCAGGTCTTTCATCAGTTTGGTAGGAGCATTTCTCAAATGAAGTGGCACAGGCAGGTTTCCCGTCTGTTTTACCAAAGCCAGAGCTTCATTGATGGCCATATATGCAGAATTGCTTTTAGGGGAAACTGCAAGATACACCGCTGTTTCACTTAATATAATCCTTGCCTCAGGATTCCCGATCACATTGATTGCCTGAAAACAGTTATTGGCAACCACCAAAGCGTTAGGATTTGCCAGCCCTACATCTTCAGCAGCCAGAATAAGCATCCTCCTTGCGATAAACTTGATATCTTCTCCCCCGGCAATCATTCTCGCCAGCCAATATACCGCTCCATTAGGATCACCTCCACGCATGGACTTGATAAAGGCTGAGATAATGTCGTAATGCTGCTCTCCGTTCTTATCATACAAAGCCATCGTCTCCTGAAGAACTTCCAGTACATCAGAATTAATAATTTCCGTTGTACCCGAATTTTTATATTGATTCAAAACCAATTCTACAGAATTGATCAGTTTTCTGGCGTCACCTCCTGAGTATTGAATAAAAGCTTCTTTTTCAAGGATTTTAAAATCCGTTCCTTCATCTTTATTGTATCTTTCCGAAGCAATATCAATTAATTCTTCCAGCTTTTCATAGCTCAAAGCTTTTAAAATATAGACCTGACTTCTTGAAAGCAAAGCCGAAACCACTTCAAAACTAGGATTCTCGGTAGTAGCTCCAATCAAAACAATCCAGCCTTTTTCTACCGCATGTAATAATGAATCCTGCTGCGACTTATTGAACCGGTGAATCTCATCAATAAAAAGAATTGGTGATTTTCCAGAGAAAAGATTCTGCTTCTTGGCATCTTCAATCACATCACGTACATCTTTCACCCCGGAAGAAACAGCAGAAAGCTTATAAAACTTTCTCCCCGACTGTTCTGAGATAATTTCAGCCAGCGTAGTTTTACCGGTACCAGGAGGTCCCCACAATATCAGTGAATTCAGGGTATTGTTTTCAATCATTTTTCTGATTGTTCCTTTATCGCCGGTAAGGTGCTCCTGTCCCAACACATCGTTCAGGGTTTTAGGTCTTAATTTTTCAGCTAATGGAATATTTTGATTCAAAGTAATTCTATTTTTTTAAGATCAATGTTCCGGATTTCTGATCTCCGAAACTTATAACAAATTTAAACTAATTTTCATTTTTTTACCCTATTTTTGCATTGTTTTGAAACTTACATTCAATAAAATCATTACATTTCCGCTGGTAATTTTGATCAAATTTTACCAATGGTTCATCTCGCCCTTACTTCCCAAAAACTGCCGTTACGAACCTACATGCTCTCACTATATGATTGAGTCGCTTCAGGTACATGGTGTTTTTAAAGGTTTCTGGCTGGGATTTAAAAGAATTTTAAGATGTCACCCATGGGGAGGAAGCGGCTATGACCCTGTTCCACCCAAACATAAATGTCAATAATAAAACTATTAAATCAATAGAAAAATGAATACACTCTTTTTCAGAATTTATCTTGTGCTGTTTGCGTTCACAACGCAGCTTTTTTTCGCACAGGAATACCCTGGAGGTTTATCTGACGGAACTTTAGATATCAATGGAAGCAATGTTCCTGTAAAAATCTATTCTACTACAGAGATGGGAGACCTTACGGCTTTTCCGGACAGAGAATCAGACAAGAACCAGTCTTTTGTTGTCATCCTTAATGAATCTAATTTTGAACCCACTTATTACAACTATGGTGCTTCCACTTTAGCAAAGTACAAGGATTCAAAGTACCAGTTTTTCGATAAAAACTTTAAACTGATTGACACTGGTGTGACCAAAGAAAATATCACCACTTTCAAGTATGCGGTAAAATCTGTAAAACCCATTACTGATTCTGACAAAGTAGAACTTAAAACTTCATTTAAAATCTGGGATCCTTCAAAAGGTATTCACATTGGGTCATTTACACTTCACTTTTACAGTTTGATGTTTGTATTTGCCTTTGGTTTCGGATATATTTTAATGACCAGAATCTTTAAGATTGACAATGTCAACCAAAAATACCTGGAGCCTCTGTTTACATGGACACTGATCGGGACAATTCTGGGAGCAAGATTAGGACACGTTATCTTTTATCAGCCGGAGTTATTCAAAGAAGATTTCTGGAGCGTATTCCTACCGATAAGCACAAAAAACGGTTTTAAATTTACTGGATTTTCGGGACTAGCGAGCCACGGAGCTACGATTGCCCTGATTTTCACTACGCTTTATTATTCATTTAAAATCATCAGAAAAAATCCATTCTGGGTATATGACAGATTGGGTATTGTGGTTGCTTTAGGAGGAGCATTTGTAAGAATGGGGAACTTCTTCAATTCTGAAATCGTTGGTAAACCAGCGGACCCGAATTCTCCGTTTGCTTTGCTTTTCCCACAACAAAGCAGTGAGTATGGCCTTACTGTACCACGTTATCCAAGCCAGTTATTTGAAGCCGTAGGATATGTTCTGCTGTTCATTCTATTATGGATATTGTACAGAAAGACAGATAAAAAATATCAGCAAGGATGGTTATTCGGTCTGTTTTTCATCATTCTTTGGGCGATCAGATTCTTTGTTGAATTCCTTAAAGAGCCACAAGGAGATGAATTCATCCAGATTGGTGGTCTGAATACGGGTCAGGTTCTTTCCATTCCTTTTATGATTGCAGGGGTTGTGATCATGATTGTTTCTAAGAAATTTAAAATTACAGAAGAAGAAAACGGAAAGCCGGAATAATTGAAGACTAACCGTTTTATTCAGCAATAAAATAT
The DNA here is from genome assembly GCF_045865955.1 of Chryseobacterium sp. KCF3-3. Lineage (NCBI taxonomy): Bacteria > Pseudomonadati > Bacteroidota > Flavobacteriia > Flavobacteriales > Weeksellaceae > Chryseobacterium > Chryseobacterium sp. KCF3-3. Next base: position 3,596,141 of record NZ_AP035792.1, on the reverse strand, counting down.
AAAAGGCAAATTTGTATACATACAGATTTGCCTTTTTTTATTATCTTAAAATCATTGACTATCTTGTTTATTCACCTTATTACAGATTCCTCTCTTCCTTCCTGTTCAGTTCCTCAAAAACAGTCCCAAATGCATCAATGACATCCGTAGGCAGCATAGATTCTTTTGAATGTTTCTCTGAAGCTATATCGGCAGCTCTGCCATGTAACCATACACCAAGAATACAAGTCTCTTCTTCAGAATATTTCTGGGCCAGAAGCGAAGTAAGGATTCCGGTAAGAATATCTCCGCTTCCACCCTTTGCCAATCCTGAATTACCCGTTATATTATAAAAAACCTTCCCTTGTGGAGTGATAACCTGGGTATGATGATCTTTCAGAATAATATAAATATTCAGATCTTTTGCCTTTTTCTTTGCCAGTTCAAGCCTTTTGAAAGAATCTTCCGTACTTCCGAAAAGTCTTTCAAATTCTTTCGGATGAGGGGTGATGATTGATTTTTCAGGGATTAATTTCAGGTTTTCCGGATCTTTTGAAATGATATTCAGTGCATCTGCATCCAGAATCAATGGTTTTGAATAGTCTTTCAGAAAATTCAGAAAACTTTTCTCAGTTCCTGAATGAGTTCCCAATCCAGGTCCTACACCACAAGTAAAGTCATTGTCAATCTCAAAATTGAGTATAAACGTATCTCCTCCTTTAATGAACATGGCTTCGGGACATGAGGTTTGCAAAATATCATATCCACATTCCGGAGCTAGAGTAAAAGTCAGTCCTGCTCCAGTTTTTAAGGCTGATTTTGTTACGAGTACTGCTGCGCCTATTTTCCCGTAGCTACCTCCTATAATAACTACCTTACCATAACTGCCTTTATGAGAAAATTCCTGTCTCGGAATGAATACAGAGGCTGCCAGCGAATCATCAATCACATAATAATCAGAATCAGTAGCATCTGCATATATTTTACTTAAATCAATATCCAGCAACACTACTTTTCCTGTATATTTTCCTGTTTCAGGATGAAGGAAAGTTCGCTTCCAGCATTGAAAAGTCAGCGTATAATCAGCATTCAGAATAACAGAATTATTATCAAACATTCCATCCGCAGGTAATCCGGAAGGGATATCGATGGATATTTTAATATTCTTTTTGGTATTCAATTGCTCAACAAGCATTTTATATTCTCCTTCCAACGGTCTGGATAATCCTGTTCCGAAAAGAGTGTCAATAATGATTGTTTTATCATCAAAATTATATTGTTCTTTAGTATCAAGTTTCCTTACTGAAATTCCGGATAAATCGCGGAGTCTTTTCAGGTTGACAGAAGCATCTTCTGAAAATTTCCTTTTAGAATCATTCACAAATACATCCACATCAAACCCTTTCAGGTAAAGTAATCTTGCAACCGCTAATCCGTCTCCTCCATTATTTCCGTTACCACAAAATATGGCTAGTTTTTTATGGTTTTTACAATGCTCCGAAATCCAATGTGCTACAGCCATTGAAGCTCTTTCCATCAATTGAATGGAGGAAACCGGCTCTTGAGAAATCGTGAACTGATCCCAGTTTCGTATCTGTTCTGCAGTAAAAACTTTCATAGGTAAATTAAACTTTTAAGCAAATTACAAAAGATTTTTCATTATGATATCACGTCATTAACAAAAATAAAAAGTCATCATTAATGAAATAATGTATTGATATAATGATGAAATATTCATTAAAACAGATAATAGGAAATCAGCATAAAATTCAATATTTTGGGAATAAAAAACTATAAAACGTAGTGTTTTTTACATTTTTAAATTATATTTTTGTGTATATACTAATTAAAAAAAATATAAATTATGGGATTTGTAAAAGAATTTAAAGAGTTTGCTTTTAAAGGCAATGTTCTCGATTTAGCTGTCGGTGTGATCATTGGAGCAGCTTTTGGTAAAATTGTTTCGTCTTTGGTAGAAGATGTCATCACGCCTCTGATCTTAAACCCTGCATTGAAAGCAGCCGGTGCAGAAAACATTGCAAAACTTACATGGAATGGTGTTGCCTATGGGAACTTCCTTTCAGCGGTAATCAGTTTCCTTTGTATTGCGATGGTTCTTTTCTGGATCATTAAACTGGCTAACAAAGTGAACAAGAAAGAGGCTCCGGCTCCTGCAGGTCCTACAGAAGATCAGAAATTACTGACTGAGATCAGAGATTTATTGAAAAGCAAAAATATCTAATCTGTAACCACAGTTTTTAAAATAAAAAAGAGAGGCTGTCCAAAAAGGGCAGTCTTTTTTTATGCGACCCGTTACTGTCCGATAAAAAGTATAAATACATTGAAAATATTAATATTTATGCTATGAATTAACAGGTCGCTCCTCCGGAGCTCTAATTTTAAAACAAATACGTTCTATTAACAGTCAGCTCCCATAGGAGCTAAATTTGATCCCGTCGGGATCTACTGTTAGTAGAAAAATGAAATCCCAATAAAATAAAGCTCCGGAGGAGCGACCTTTTGATTCTATTTAAATTTTATCGAATAAGAATGTTTTTTTATTTAAAATGTCAGACCTAAGGTTGATTCAAGACATTTATATGACTCTCAAACTCTTCAAAATTCTATCAACAAAAAATTGAGGCTGCCCAAACTTTTTGGACAACCTCTTTTGCTATATTATATCGTTTTCAGATTATTGAATCTGTAAGATACTTGAAATCTGCTCTGCCAGGGAAAGACCGATTCTATCCTGTGCTTCCAGAGTAGACGCTCCTGTGTGAGGAGTAAGAGAGATTTTAGAATGAGTAAGGATTTCTTTAGAAGGTGTTGGCTCATTAATGAAAACATCTAATCCGGCAAATCTTACTTTACCTGAATCCAAAGCCTGAATCAAAGCTGTTTCATCAATAACTCCTCCTCTTGAGCAGTTCACAATAGCCACTCCTTCTTTCATCATTTCAAATTCATTCTCACCGATCATATAACCGTCTTTCTGCGCCGGAACGTGTAAAGTAATGAAGTCTGAATGTTTTAGCACTTCCTGAAGTGGTTCAGTTTCGATATCTACGTTGATGAACTGATTGTTGTAAAACTTCACTTTGATACTTGCTTTTCCAACATTATTATCAGCCGCTACTACTCTCATTCCAAGTCCTAAAGCGATTCTTGCTACTTCCTGCCCGATTCTTCCCATTCCTACAATACCAATGGTTTTTCCTCTTAATTCAATCCCTGCAGCATAGGCTTTTTTAAGACCTCCAAATTCAGTATCACCTACCAAAGGCATTTTTCTGTTGGAATCCTGAAGAAATCTTGCCCCGGAAAATAAATGGGCAAAAACAAGTTCAGCCACAGATTCTGAAGATGCAGAAGGCGTATTGATCACATGGATACCTTTTTCTCTTGCGTAATCTACATCAATATTATCCATACCTACTCCACCTCTACCAATAATATCGATGGACGGACATCCGTCAATAATATCTTTTCTTACCTGTGTAGCACTTCTTACCAATAAAGTACGGATTTTGTGCTCATTAATATAATCTACTAAAAACTCCTGAGGAACTTTTGTAGTAATCACTTCAAAGCCTTTTTCTGTCAATGCATCTATTCCAGATTGATCCAGGCCGTCGTTTGCTAAAACTTTCATAAAATATCAAGTATATTAAAAAATGAAAGATTTAAAAATTAACGGAACAGGTTCACATTTAATCTTTAAATCTTTGAATTATATTTTTATTCGCCGTCTTCTTTGAATACTTCAATGGTCACTTGCTTTTCAACCAAATCCGTAAATCTTCCTTTATATCTTGTAGCTCTTACCAGGTGGTTGTCTATCCAGTGATAATTTCCTCCTCTTGGTTTTCCGCAAAGCACACTGTGGTATTTGAAGCCATGCTTATCCAGCCAGTCGATCGTGATTTGTTTTAGATTTTCGGTTCTTGAAGTAAAAAAGCAGATCTGATGTCCTTCGTCATACCATCTGTTGATCGTTTCCAGTGCATCAGGATATGGTTCGCAGGTAACCATTCTTTCCGGCTCTTCATTGGGAACGTCATCCGTAATGGTTCCGTCGATATCTATTAAGTAATTTTTTATTCCATCCTTTAGAATAGGACTAATGTGTTCAATGTATTCTAATTCCATTACTAAATATTAAGTAACAAAGTTAGCGTTTTTACAACTATCAGGTATATTAATCTTAGTTTATGTTAATATTTTACTACAAAAACTATTATTTAAAGAATAATATCAATATTTTATTCATCATTTCACCCGAAAAAGTTAAAAATTTTCGTTTCGTATTTTGTTTTTTAAATAATAAAGTGAAAACGTAAAAGAAAATCAATTAAGCAATTAACAAATTTACCTGTTTGCATTGCCGGCTTCTTCGTCATCTTGTATCATGATTACAAAAAGCATGATGTTTATCTAAAAATTTCCAAAATACATTAATTACTCTTACATTTGTAGGAATGGAAGAATTTGTCGTTTTAGTAAATCCTGAAGATGAAGTTTTAGGGCTGATGGAGAAACAGCAGGCTCACATCAATGGCCTGTTACACCGTGCTTTTTCTGTATTTCTTTTCAACAGTAATGGGGAAATGCTATTGCAGAAAAGAGCGTCAGGAAAATACCATTCTCCCAATCAATGGACCAATGCTGTATGCTCACACCCACGAGAAGGGGAAACTTATCTAGAAGGAGCAGTACGCAGACTGAAGGAAGAACTGGGAATTGAGGCAGAGCTTTCAGAAAAATTCAATTTTATTTACAAAGCAGATGTAGGAGGTGGCCTTTGGGAACACGAGCTGGATCATGTATTTGTAGGAAATCATGAAACTGATTTCAATTTAAATAAAGAGGAAGTGGAAGAAGTAAGATTCATTTCTATGGAAGATCTGGATAAAGAAATTTCCGAACAGCCTGAAAACTTTACGGAATGGTTCAAAATCATCCTCGAAGAATATAAACACCACTTTTAATGATGAAAAAAATATTGCTTTTTTCTGCTTTTCTGACAGGAAGTCTTTTTTTTGCCCAAAAGGCAGGTGTATTTGACACTCCGAACTACTCTATCAATGTTCCTGAAGGTTGGAAATCCACCAACGACAGTGAGATCATCAATATTTTCCCTACCAGCCAGATCGGTGCTATTACCATCTCGGAATATCATGATCTTTCTCTTCCAAAAGAAGAAGTGAAAAAATTCATCCTGGCCCTTTATCAATCCCAGGATGAAGAGAAAAAAGTAAAAGCAAAAAAGAGCCAAAAAGGATATACAGAATATCTGTATGAACATTTTGATGAAAAAGAGAAGCTGTTCTGGATTACCAAGGCTTTTCAAAAAGATAAAAACTTATATTTAGTTTCCATCAACTGTGGCCAGAAGTTCTGGAACGGAAACTATATGACCCTATTCAATGAGACTTTTAACAGTTTTAAAATAAAGAAATAAAAATTAAATATGAAGAAAACAGCCTTGTACGACAAACATGTTTCTTTGGGAGCTAAGATCGTACCTTTCGCAGGTTTTGAAATGCCTGTTCAATATTCAGGGGTTACAGAAGAGCACTTTGCCGTAAGAGAAAAAGCAGGATTATTTGATGTTTCCCACATGGGACAGTTTTTCATCGAAGGACCAGGCTCAAAAGATCTTTTGCAGTATGTAACTACTAATAATGTAGATGCACTTGAAAACGGAAAAGCTCAGTATTCTTGTCTTCCCAACGAAAACGGAGGAATTGTAGACGACCTTATCGTTTACAAAATGGAAGATGACAAATATTTTGTAGTAGTAAATGCCTCCAATATTGATAAAGACTGGAATCATATTTCAAAATACAATACTTTCGGAGCTAAAATGACCAATGCTTCTGATGAGATGTCATTATTGGCAGTTCAGGGGCCAAAAGCTACTGAAATTCTTCAGAAACTTACGGAAGTAAACCTTTCAGAAATTCCTTACTATCATTTTACCGTAGGAAGTGTTGCAGGAGAAAATGATGTGATCATTTCAAACACTGGTTACACAGGAAGCGGAGGTTTTGAGATTTATTTCAATAATGCAAGTGCTGAAAAACTTTGGGATGCTGTAATGGAAGCAGGTAAAGAAGAAGGAATCATTGCTTGTGGACTGGCTGCCAGAGATACTTTAAGATTAGAAAAAGGATTCTGCCTTTACGGAAATGATATCGACGATACTACATCTCCAATTGAAGCTGGTTTAGGATGGATCACTAAATTTGATAAAGACTTCGTTTCTAAAGATGTTTTTGCAAAACAGAAAGAAGAAGGAGTTGGAAGAAAATTGGTAGGTTTCGAATTGACAGACAAAGGAGTTCCAAGACATGACTATCCTGTAGTAGATGCTGAAGGAAATGTGATTGGAAAAGTAACTTCTGGAACACAGTCTCCAATGAAGAAAGTAGGTTTAGGTCTTGCTTATGTAGACAAACCACATTTCAAATTAGGATCTGAGATCTTTATTCAGGTAAGAAACAAGAACATTCCTGCAAAAGTGGTAAAAGCTCCTTTTGTATAATCTGTTCTGAAGATATACTTAAATAAGAGAGGCTGTGATGTGTTCACAGCCTCTTTTTTGTCTAATAACAGATACAGCAGATTTTCCTGTCGGGAGAACAGGCATCACCTACCCCGGGAGTATTGGAAAGCACTCCGCCTGCAGGAAAACATAATGTATTACAGTTAACCGGAAGGTTTTTCCCTCCACCATTAATTTCCTTTAAGGCTGATCTGTTAAGATTCTTTGTTTTTGAAAAGTTTGTTTTCATGATGTAATTTTTGGTGATCATAAATATAGTCATAAATCACAACAAAACATTAAAAATCAACAACATAAAACACACTCCCAAATAAAAACAACCGGCTTAACAATAGAAATCATTAAGCCGGATAAATTAACTCGTTAAAGTTTTATTTATTCATGTACCCCAAAGAACTTCTGCAGTTCTTCAACATTTTTCTTATCATTTCCAACGAAAATCTCCTTATCAGTAATAAATACAGGTCTTTTCAGGAAGGTGTAGTGATCCAGCAATAATTCTTTAAAATCTTTTTCGGTCAAAGATTTCACATCCAGCCCTCTCAGTTTGATCTGAGTAGATTTTTTGCTGAATAATGCTTCGTATGATTTTGTTTTTTTATGCATTTCCACCAATTCTTCTTTCGTAATCGGCTCTTTTTTGATTTCGCGAAGCTCCCAGTCTGTAAGATCGAATTGGGCTAAAATTTTTCTGCAGGTATCACATGTGTTGAGATAAAATACTTTCTTCATTACGGTTTCTAAATCTGTTATGGGTTAAAATTCTCTTTCATTGAAAGTTTCGTCTTTCAAAAGTAGGATTTAATCTAAAACTTTGGAAATTATTAAATAACTTTATTCAAATTTTATAAAGATGCAGAACAAGCCTATTACTTTTCAGTTTATTTCGGAGCCTTCAGATGTTAATTACGGAGGAAATGTACATGGAGGAAGTGTTATGAAATGGATTGACCAGGCGGGTTATGCATGTGCGACAACCTGGAGTGGTAATTATTCCGTCACGGTGTATGTAGGTGGAATCCGTTTTTACGATCCAATTAAAATCGGTGAAGTGGTAAAAGTAGATGCACAGGTGATCTATACCGGAACATCCAGTATGCATATTGCCATCAATGTCTTTTCCCGAAACCTGAAACAGCCGAATTTTGAGAAAAAAACCCACTGTATTATTGTTTTTGTGGCGGTAGACGAAAACGGAAAGAAACTTCCTGTACCGAAATGGATCCCCGAAACAGAAGAAGAAAAGCAGCAGGAAATTTACGCTAAGCGCCTGATGGAGTTGAGAACGCAGATTGAGAATGAAATGAAACCGTTTTTGTAAGAGCGGGTTTCGAGATGCAAGAGTACGAGGTTCAAAGTTTAAGGTTCAGGGTTTAACGTTTTTGAGAAATCAATGACAAAAAGACGACCAATCACATGATATGAAAAGTATTTTCACCTTAACGGCATTGCTTATGATAGCTTTGTGTCCGGCTCAGACGCATCGGTTTATGTATGAACTGCAATATAAGATGGATTCTACCGAAACCTCTTATGAAAAGCTGAATATGATACTGGATATTACTCCCAAAGAGGTAAAATTCTACGGAAGAAATCTCATTACAACGGATTCTTTAAACAAGAAATTCGGGATGAATACCAGTCATACGGATATGTCCGGACAGGTAGTGAAAAGAAAAATCAATTCTTTTGATAATGAGAATTTCATTAATATTAAAAATGGATATTACTCCTTTAAAACTACAGATAAAATAAACTGGATAATCTCTGATGAAACCAAAAAGGTAGAAAATTATACATTACAAAAAGCCACTACCCGATTTGGAGGAAGAAACTGGATCGCCTGGTTCTGTAAAGATATTCCTTTTAATGAAGGACCATTTAAACTCCGAGGATTGCCAGGTTTAATTTTTGAGCTTTCTGATACCAAAAAGAACTTCATTTATCATCTTATTAAAAGTCAGGAACTGCCGGAAGTCTATCCGACAGATAACTTTATTGAATCCAATTTCGGAAACAAAGCCATTTCTATCAATGAAAAGCAAAAATATAAACTGATCATGGAATTTTACAACGATCCTTTTGCTTTCGAGAGAAACAATTTCAGCAAATCCAATAATGATCTTAAAATTAATATCAATGGAAAAGAAATCCGGAATGTAGATGAATTGAATACCCAAACCAAAAGTATGCAGGAAGTCATAAGAAAATACAACAATCCGCTTGAGATTGATAAAGCAATGCATTATCCAATATATTAAAACGATGGTTTATTTTTAAGTTTAGGCTAAAGCCTGAGGAAAGTTAAAAATTTATTTAGGTGGGCTAAAGCCCACCTCTATTGATGTTGACATCCGGATACTTAATGGTAATATCTTTTATCTTTTATCTTTTATCTTTTTATCATAATTCTTATATTTGCAGTATCAAAAGGAAATGGTGTTCTTCCTTACCCAACCGCTTTACAAAAGCTGATGACGCCTGATTAAAAGATTATTAACAAATAACTAATCAGGATTATCATGTCAAAAAGTCAAAGAACACCAGCTAAAAAAGCAATTTTTCTTACTCATTTTTTCTTCAGAAAATTTCCGGCTCTACCCTATATTTTAAAATGGCTGTGTATCAGTATCATTATTGGAACTTTAGTAGGAACCGCTTCAGCAGGATTTCTTCAATCTCTGGAATGGGCAACAAACTTCAGAGAAAACCATCTCTGGCTGATTGCATTGCTTCCTGTAGCGGGATTCCTGATAGGACTTCTTTATTATTACTTCGGGAAAGATGTAGAAGCAGGAAACAATCTGTTAATTGATACTATTCATGAGCCTAAGGGAATCATTCCTTTTAAAATGGCACCTTTTGTTTATCTCGGAACGATTGTAACCCATTTTTTCGGAGGCTCTGCAGGCCGTGAAGGAACAGCACTTCAAATGGCGGGAGCTATCGCTGATCAGCTTACAAAACCTTTTAAGCTCGACAGAAACGACAGAAAAATATTGGTTATTTCAGCGATTGCTGCTGGATTTGGCTCTGTTTTCGGAACTCCACTTGCAGGAGCAGTTTTTGGTCTTGAAGTTTTTCTGATCGGAAGAATTCGTTACAATGCCATTTTTCCGGCATTCGCTTCTGCAATTCTGGCAGACTGGGCAACCAATCTCTGGAATGTAAAACATACTCATTATCATATTGATTTTATTCCCAAACTGGAGTTTTTACCCATTCTCTACAGTATTCTGGCGGGTATTGTCTTTGGAATCTGTGCGGCTGCTTTCAGTAAAATCATCCATTGGATGGGCTCTCTTTTCAAATCAAAAATCAAATATCCTCCGCTTCGTCCTGTTGTAGGAGGAATCATTATAGCACTTGCTGTTTTTGCAATGGGAACAACCCGCTATATCGGATTGGGAGTTCCTGTGATTGTAGAATCTTTTGAAAAGCAGCTTCCATTATATGATTTTGCATTAAAAATGATTTTTACCATTGTTACGCTTTCCGCTGGATTCAAAGGTGGAGAAGTCACCCCTTTATTCTTTATCGGAGCTACATTAGGAAGTGCTTTATCACTTTTCATCCCATTACCCTTCGGATTATTGGCGGGAATGGGTTTTGTAGCCGTATTTGCCGGAGCTACCAATACTCCCTTAGCCTGTATGTTGATGGGAATTGAATTATTTGGAGCGGAATGTGGTGTGTATGTGGCTATTGCCTGTGTTGTATCTTATCTTCTTTCCGGTCACAACAGCATTTATTCCAAACAGAAAATCGGAGAAGCAAAAAACAGAAGGTATGAAAATCAGCAGGACAAATCTATTTCGGATTTTTTATAAGGGGTTACGGGTTTCGAGGTGCGAGATTCGGGGTGCGAGATTCGGGATTCGGGTTGCTAGTTAAAAGGTACGAGATTCGTGGTTATGAGATTTACATTAGGTTTATTTTGTTGTGTGATGCTGGTTTTTATTGGTTCTTAGTTGTTCTCTTATAAAATCTTGAAACCCAAAATATACAATCGCATAACCAAAAATCACTCAAACTCAAAACCACAAACCTCGAATCCCGAATCTCTCAAGTTCTCAGACTCAAAAAACCCCGAAACTCGCAACTCGCATCTCATCACCCTCAAACCCTCCCACTCTCAAACTCACCAACTCCCTCACTCCATTTCCAACTATAATTCGTAATTTTACCCCATGTTCGATTACAGATTAAAAGTTTTCCATACGGTAGCTACCCGATTAAGCTTTACGAAGGCTTCAGAAGAGCTACATATTTCCCAGCCGGCTGTTACTAAACATATTAAAGAAATTGAAACTCAGATAAGTGCTAAGCTATTTGACCGTAAAGGAACTTCTATTCAATTAACCCAAAGCGGAAAGATTCTGTTTGAGCATGCAGAAAAGATCAGAAATATCTACCGTGATATGGAATTTGAGATCAGCCAGATCAATCAGCAGCATAAGGGAAAACTGATTATCGGGGCGAGTACAACTGTTGCACAGTATATTTTACCGGAGATTTTGGCCAAATTCAATTCATATTATAAAGATATTAAGATTGAACTTCTTACAGGAAATACAGAAACCATCACAACCCTTTTGAAGGAAGAAAAGATTGACCTGGGCATCATTGAAGGAGAATCACAGTCTTCTTATTTCGAGTATAAAACATTTAAGCCGGATGAAATTGTTCTGGCTGCAAAGTCAGATCACCCTCTTGCTCATAAAACATTAAACTTAAAAGATCTGTATCAACTTGATCTGATCTTCAGAGAACAAGGTTCTGGAACTCTTGAGTTTATACAAAACAGGCTTAAAGAAAAAGAAATCAATATGAACGATCTGAATACTGTCATGCAGCTGGGAAGCAGTGAGAGTATCAAAAATTATCTTCTTCATTCGGAATGTATGGCATTTCTTTCCATCAGTACGATTTTGAATGAACTGAAAAACAATATACTGACCGTGATTGATATTAAAAATTTCAGTATTGAAAGAGATTTTCATTTTATCCTGCCTAAAGGTGAACAATCTGAACTGATCAGGCTTTTTCTGAGATTTGCAGAATAAGCAACAAGCAAAGATATAACCTTTAGTTATCCAATATAACAAAATACGATTTACTTTATAATAGTATTTTCCGGAATTTTGATGCAGATTTTAAAAGTTCGCATTATGAAAGATTTCATTCAAAATGAAATGACACGGAAAGTATTTTTTATTGTTTTGGCTGTATTATGCCTTACACCGCTTATATCTTCTCCAATCGCTCTGGCTCTAGGTTTTTTTCTAGTTGTTTTTATCGGAAACCCATTTGAAAAACACCTTCATCAATATATTCATTTGTTGCTGCAGATTTCAATTGTAGGTCTGGGATTCGGGCTGAAGCTGGATGAAGCACTTCACGCAGGAAAAACAGGACTGATGCTGACCGTTGTAAGTATTGTTACTGTAATGGTATTAGGATATTTTCTGGGAAAATTATTTAAACTGGAAAGACCTTTATCTTATCTTCTTTCCGCAGGAACGGCTATTTGTGGCGGGAGTGCCATTGCAGCCGTATCTCCTATTATTAAACCCAGTACGAAACAGATTTCTCTTGCGCTGGCTATTGTTTTTACCCTAAATTCTATTGCGCTGTTTGTTTATCCTGCCATAGGACATCTTCTGAATCTGTCACAGGAACAGTTTGGACTTTGGTGTGCAGTGGGAATTCATGATACGAGTTCTGTAGTAGGTGCTGCCAGCAAATATGGAGATGAAGCCTTGAAAATAGCAACTACTGTGAAATTGGCTCGTGCTTTATGGATTATTCCTGTTTCACTGATTACCATGTTTATTTTTAAAAGTAAAGATTCCAAAATAAAGATTCCATGGTTTATTGGATATTTCATTGTGGCGATCCTATTGAATACTTATTTCCCGTTTCTTGACCGTTTCAGCACTTCAATTACTGTTCTTGCAAAATCCGGTCTGAATCTGACTTTATTTTTGATTGGTTCTACCCTTTCTATTCAAACGCTGAAATCAATCGGATTAAAACCTTTGGTTATGGCAATTATCCTATGGGTAGCGATAAGCATCGGTAGTCTTCTTTACATCATCCATTAAAAAGAGCAGAACCCTTTTGAAGTCAAAAGGGTTCTGCATATTAAATGTGGAAATGTTTATTTCTAATTGAAATAATTTTCTTTAGATTGCGGCTTCACCACAAGTATATACCTGCGGGCAACCGATATACTGTACACAATACCAAGGTCCTGTTACAGATCCTGAGCAGCTGCATCCGCAAAGAGATAAATCCGGATTACCGCTTATTCCTCCTGTAATATTTTTCAAGTCTTGTTTTCTCAGTTTTTTAGCGTTTTTCATAATGTTCGTGAGATTTAGTTTTAATTAGATAATTTAGTTTTAGTTACATTCCAAAGTTAAACAAATATTAAACACTCGCAACAAAAACCAGAATAAAATTTAATAATTTATTGATTATAACTTCATTATTACATTCAAAATAAGGATTATCAGTATTTTATTTATTAAACAAGTTAAATTATTCTGTAAATTCAAGATCTCTGTCGTGAGTTTCAGAAATGGTAAGTGAAGAATAAAATGCAAGCCCAAATACCACGACTCCAACTATAGCAGCACTTTCCACAACAGGAAAATGTCCTTTAAGAGAATCAAAAGCGAATATCATCACCGGTACCAATCCTCTTACCATATTAGGAACGGTTGTGGTGGCGGTATTTCTGATATTCGTTCCGAACTGCTCTGCGGCCAGTGTCACAAACATTGCCCAGTATCCTGTTCCGAAACCAAGCCATACACAAAACAGATAATATTTTGTTTCTGTATTCGTATTACCAAATAACATGATTGCCACCCCGATCAGGGTAAAGATCAGCATATAAAAGATGGCCATTTTACGGGATTTTAAAGCATGGGAAATAAAACCGCTCAGCAGATCACCGACAGAAATCCCCACATAAGCCCACATAATTGCTTTTCCGGGGTTGATCTCTGTAATTCCTAATTCAGGGGCAAACTGATTGGCTAAAACAGCCAGAATCCCTATACAATACCATGTAGGTAACCCTACGGCAATGCATTTTAAATATCTTATCAATCTGTCTTTATTGGTAAAAAAGGAGAGAAAGTTTCCTTTTGAGATATTTTTATGCTCAAGATTCTTATAAATTCCGGATTCCGATACGCTTATTCTCAGTATCAATAACATAATTCCCATGATTCCACCAATAATGTAAGAAATATTCCATCCTCCAGACAGCTCTACAGTAAGTTGAGCCACTACAGCACCCATTAATCCAAAACCAGCAACCACTGAGGTTCCGATTGCTCTTAAATTCTTCGGCAGACTCTCAGAAACCAGTGTAATTCCCGCTCCAAGCTCTCCGGCAAGCCCAATACCTGCAATGAACCTTAAACCTGCATATTGGTACACCAAATGCTCTTTGGGAAAATAAGGAAGAAAACCACAGGCGATATTGGCTAATGAATAGACCAGAATAGATCCAAACAGTACAGAAAGCCTTCCCTTTTTGTCTCCGAAAATACCCCAGAATACTCCTCCGATGAGAAGTCCTACCATCTGGCAGTTCAGTATAAAGGTTCCGTCTGCATCCGGATTAAGCCCTAAAGCTTTTAAACTTGGAATTCTAACGATACCGAATAAAAGAAGGTCATAGATATCTACAAAATAGCCTAAGGCAGAAATAATAACGGGAATAGAGAAAATGTACTTCAGTTTTGAAGACAGGGACAGTTCTTGCATTTTTAAGTTTTGATAAAAATAAAAAACCTTTCAATTTCTTGAAAGGTTTTTATCAAATATCTTTTTCTGATTATTATCTGGCAATATTCACAGCTCTCGTTTCTCTGATTACTGTTACTTTTACTTGTCCCGGATAAGTCAGTTCATTCTGGATTTTCTCAGAGATGTCGTAAGAAAGCTGAGACGCTACTTCGTCATTTACTTTTCCACTCTCTACCATTACTCTCAGTTCTCTACCTGCCTGGATTGCGTAAGCACTTGATACTCCATCGAAGCTTAATGCTGCAGATTCAAGGTCTTTTAATCTCTGAATATAAGATTCCAATACCTGTCTTCTTGCTCCCGGTCTAGCTCCAGAGATCGCATCGGCAACCTGAATGATCGGAGATAATAATGACTTCATTTCAATTTCGTCGTGGTGAGCTCCAATAGCATTTACTACTTCAGGATTTTCACCATATTTCTCAGCCCACTGCATTCCTAAAAGGGCGTGTGGTAATTCTGATTCCTGCTCAGGAACTTTACCGATATCGTGTAAAAGACCTGCTCTTTTAGCTAATTTTACGTTTAATCCTAACTCAGCAGCCATAGTTGCAGCGATGTTAGCTACTTCTCTTGAGTGCTGTAGTAAGTTTTGTCCGTAAGAAGAACGGTACTTCATTCTACCTACGATTTTGATCAATTCCGGGTGTAATCCGTGGATTCCTAAATCAATGATGGTTCTCTTACCCACTTCGATGATTTCCTCCTCGATCTGTTTTCTTGTTTTTTCTACAACTTCTTCGATTCTTGCCGGGTGAATTCTACCATCGGTTACCAATCTGTGAAGGGATAGTCTTGCAATTTCTCTTCTTACAGGATCAAAACATGAAAGAAGAATAGCTTCCGGAGTATCATCAACAATAATTTCTACTCCTGTTACGGCTTCTAAAGCACGGATATTTCTACCTTCTCTACCGATGATTCTACCTTTTACTTCATCAGATTCAATGTTGAAAACTGATACTGAATTTTCGATAGCCTGCTCTGTTCCGATTCTCTGGATCGTTTGGATAACGATTTTTCTCGCTTCATTTTTAGCATTCATCTGAGCTTCTTCCATGATGCTCTGAACATGTGCCTGTGCTCTTGTTTTAGCTTCAGCTCTCATGGTTTCTACCAATTCTGCCTTAGCTTCATCTGCTGTATAATTAGAGATTTTCTCAAGTACTTCTACTTTCTTGGCAGTAGCTGTATCTAATTCCTGTTGTTTCTTTTCAAGAATTTCATTTTTCTTAGCATAATCTGCAATCTGCTTGTCTAAATCTTTTTCAAGTTTTCCAGTCTTGCTAAGCTCGTCATTCAGCTTATGTTCTTTGTCTTTCGTTCTCTTTTCAACTTCCTGCATTTTCTTTTCGCGGGATTGAATATCTGCATCATGCTGTGATTTCAATTCCAGAAATTTTTCTTTAGCCTGAAGATTCTTTTCTTTCTTTATGGATTCAGCCTGAACGTTAGCTTTTTCTATAAGGTTTTCGGCATTTTTCTTTGCATCATCTATGATGAATTTTGCTTTAGTATTCAGAGAACTTCTGGAAAAAAACATTCCCACGACAGCTCCGATTACTAAACAAACAACACCGACTATAACTTCTATCATAATTTATATTGAGTTTTAATTGTATTCATATCCTTGTTCAATAAAAAAAGCCTACAATAATCCAGAGATTGAGAGTAAACTCCTAATCAACACGATTTGAACTGATTTCCACTGTCTGTAATCCGGAAGTCCGGCACGCCATTCAATGGACATTTGTTCGGTAATTGTTTAGCGTTGAGTTTACCTTTAATGTGTTAGAATTATTGTAGGCAGTACTTTTCAGGAAAAAAAATCTATTTCCCGATTTCATTCAACGATTGATTAATCTGCGTTAATCTTTCGTTGGTTGAATTAATATTTTTCTCGTAGTTAAGAGAAACTACTTCTGCATTGGTTCCCAGTTTAAGGGCACACATAGCCAAAGCATCCTGTTTATCTCTTACATCGAAATTCTGTTCAAAATCTTTAATCATATTCTCGATCTGCTTCCCTACTTTACGCAAAGTTTCTTCCTCTGCTGCCGGTACGTTCAGCGGATACACTCTTCCTGCAATGTTGACGGTTATTCTCCTTACCTCCATTATAATCCACTGTTTTGAAGCTGAGCAATACAGAAATCAATTTCTTTCACCAATCTGTTGATATGGTTTTTCATTAATCTATTGTGTTCAGGATTTCCTGATATTGCTGAATAAAGTTTTATATTTTTTTGTTCTTCTGCTAATACCTGATTTTTTCTTCTTTCCTCATCATATTTCTTCTTCAACTCTTCATGCTCAAAATTTAATTCTTTTAAATTTTCCGTAAGATTTTTATAGTTCTTTTGCAGAGTCGAAATCTTTCTCTCTAATTCTGAAAAATTGTTTTCTAAATCTTGAAGCATTTCAGGTTTGTATATTCTAACTAAAAGCAAAAATAAAAAAATAATAACACTAACAAAAATAAAACACTCTATATTTTGATATAACAATAAAAAAGGAGGCGCTAGTGCACCTCCTCTGTATTTTTTAATACAATATTTTTTATTCAAATTTCAGAACGAACATTACCGCTCTAGTCTGCAATGTAGAGATCGCAGATGACCAGTAAGGAGGTGTAGTAGCGTTATCTGCCACTTTTTCATTGTTCATGAAGAATGTTCCTCTTACAGCAGGAGTCAGTTTAAACTTGTTGAAATAAAACTGAATTCCCATTTCTGCAGACCATGCAAAGTTGTGCGTTGTAGATCTGTAGATTCCCTGCATGTTGTCATCCGTGGAACTTGAGTTAGACTGAAGGTTTACAACATAGTTCACCCCTGCAGCAACGTAAGGCCTTGAATTGTACCATCTTTGACCGTGAAGTTCCAGAAGTACCGGAATATCAATCAAAGTAGATTTAATTTCTCTTACTTTATCCTTTTCCTGTAAAGGGAATGGCATAAAAGGAGGATTGGTTAAAGATCCACCCGCATAAATGTCATTGGATTGAGTATTAAAAGTCAACTGTCTTTGTGCAAACTGTAACCCTGGTTCTACTCTTACATCAAGATAGTCATTCAGTCTCCATTTTGCAATAAGCCCGGCACCGAAACTATAACTTTCCTTAGAGGTAACAAGGTTTTCATTATCATTCATCCCATATTTCGGATGCAAAACAATGCGGTAATCCAGTCTGTTCCCGTTCAAATAAAACCCCCAACTGAATTTCTGTTCGTCGAAATCTTCCAACTTGTCCATTCTGTTTCGGGTTCTGAATTGCGCGTTTGCAAAAACGGCAACATTTACTGAGGTTAAAACCAGTGCTTTTAATAGAAATTTATTCATAGGTTACTTTGTTGCTTTATAAATTGTGGCTATACCTAAACTTAATTTTTTATATTCAACTTTCTTAAATCCCGTATCTAAAAGAATTTGCTTCATCTTCTCCCCGAAAGGAAAAGCATTTACAGAATCCGGAAGGTATGTATACGCCCTATTATCCTTAGAAACCAATCTGCCGATGGCAGGTAATATATTTTTGAAATAAAACATATAAAATGGTCCCATGAAACCCTCAACCTTTGAAAACTCCAGTATATAAACACTTTTGTTATCTTTAACTACTCTTCTTAACTCTGCCAAACCTTTGGTAAGGTTTTCAAAATTCCTTACTCCAAATGCAACGGAAACAGCATCAAATCTATTGTCCTCGAAAGGTAAATTTTCTGCATCTCCTTTTTGCATGGAAATTTTGCCGTCTAATTTAAGTTTTTTTATTTTAATAACGCCAACATTCAGCATTTGTTGTGATAAATCTAATCCAACTACTTTAGAACCGGTTCCTTTTTCAATCGTAATTGCCAGATCTCCCGTTCCTGTAGCCACATCCAGCACTTCCTGCGGATTATCATTTTTCATCCATTTTACCAGTTTATTTCTCCACAAAATGTCAATTTTCATGGATAAAACACGGTTCAGAAGGTCGTACTTCGGTGCAATGTTGTCGAACATATCCTCTACCTGGCTCTTTTTTGTAGCCTCTGAATTGTAGGGAGTAACTTTGGTGATATCTTTTGTCAAAACTTAAAACTTGTAATATTCTTTGTAATAATTTAGGTAATCCTGCTTTCTGAAGATTTTGGATCTTGATTCCACTTTCTGGATATTTTTGATCACTTTGTCATAGTCTTCATCTACATTGTAATAAAAATCTTCTGTGTAAAGCTTATTGAAGCGTCTTGCTCCTCCGTAATAATCCTTTCCGTCAATAACAGTTTTATCAAGGTTGGCCAGTAACGAATCTTTCTTAAGATTGTATCCGTAATACTGATCGTTTACATAGTAATCCTGGTGTGTAATATTAATCAGACCACGAAGTTTATTCACTTCAAATGCTGAATCATAAAGCATTTTTTTGTTCTGATCAAAAACCTGAATAGAGTTTTTCCCTTTATTCAAATCCACATGCACATACTGCCCCGCTGAAATAATTCCTTCAGATCCGTTATTGATCTTAAAGTAATACGTATTCGGGGTAGGATTATCTACCACATAATAATTCTTCTTGGCTAAAAAAAGGAAGTAGATCCCAAAGGCAACGATAAACGCCACAGCTGCAATAAGTAAGCCTTTTAAGGACGAGTTGTTTTTCATAGATTGTAAAGTACAATTTTTGCAAATTTAATAATATTTTTAATTCTCCGTTATTAATATTAATTATTAACTTTGCATCTTTAAAAAAATCATATAAACGAATGCCGAATACGATCATTATTGGCTCTGGATCTTATATTCCGAACAGAGTTATTGGTAGAGATTACTTCATGAATTCCGAGTTCTATACTGAAGACGGAGTAAAGATTGAAAAGCCTGTGGAAGAGACCATTGCGAAATTTGTAGAGATTACAGAAATCGAAAACAGGAGATTCATTGAGGATGATCTTTCCAACTCTCAAATCGGTTATGAAGCTGCAAAAATTGCCCTTGAGGATGCAAAAGTAGACGGCGAAGAATTGGATTATATCATCTACGCAAGCAATTTCGGGGAAGTTACTGAAAACGGATACGCTGATTTTATGCCGACAATGGCAGCGAGAGTAAAAAATAAACTGGGAATAAAAAACAGAAAATGCGTAACATATGATATGGTTTTCGGATGCCCGGGATGGGTTGAAGCTATGATTTTGGCTGATAATCTTATCAAAGCTAAAGTAGCTAAAACAATCCTTGTTATTGGAGGAGAGACTTTAAGCAGAGTAACTGATCCATATGACAGAAACAGAATGATCTTCGCTGATGGTGCCGGAGCTGTAGTAGTAAAAGCAACTGACGAAGAAAATGTAGGAATTATTGCTCACAACACGATTTGTGACAACGGACCGGAATTAAACTACCTTGAAAACCAACCTTCCATCAATAAAGAAGCAGATCAAAAACGTCTTTATGTAAGAATGTTAGGAAGAAAGATCTACGAATACGCTCTTAAAAACGTACCGGTTGCAATTAAAGATACCATTACTGATGCAAATCTTTCTATTGAAGATATAGATAAAATCTTAATTCACCAGGCAAACGCTAAAATGGATTATGCAATGATTGAGAGACTTCACAGGCTTTATGATGTAAAAGAATACGATCATGCAATCTCTCCAATGACGATTCAGGACCTTGGAAATACTTCCGTAGCCACAATTCCTACTATGTATGATATTATAATTAAAGGAAAAATGGAGGGTCAATCGTTTAAAGATAATGGTAACATTGTGATGACTTCGGTAGGTGCCGGAATGAACATCAATGCTATCGTTTATAGATTTCCTAAAAAGTAATATTTAAACCATTAAAAATATAAAAGCACAGGGAAGTTTATTCTTTGTGCTTTTTTTTGATCAGACATGCAAAAGAATTTTTTAATCATCGCCGGAATCTTCCTTTTTTTGGAAGTGTACATTTATCAGGCCATCAGAACACTTACCGATAATTTCTGGATCAGAATCGGATATTGGGTAATTTCTTTGGTTGTGTACGGGATTTTCGCTTACGAAGTCACTCATTATCAGAGATCAGACAGAAGTATGGTAAGAGCCCAGATCATGATTTCCTTATTTTTAATCTTCATTCTTCCCAAAATATTCGTGGTTCTCTTTTTATTAATTGATGATATCATCAGAACCGGAGGCTACCTGATAGGTTTTGCCAAACCTTCTGAGAATTTCTTCCCGGAAAGAAGGAAGTTCCTGAGTCTGGTTGGATTGGGAATGAGTGGTGTTCTTTCTGCTCTTTTTATTGACGGAATTACGTTTGGAAAGTACAGACATAAAGTAAGGAGAGTAAGGGTGAATTTTGCTAACCTTCCGAAAAGCTTTAAAGGATATAAAATCATCCAGATCTCTGACGTTCACAGTGGAAGCTTCTCAGATCCGAGTAAATTACAGCACGCGATTGACCTGATCAATGAGCAGAAGCCTGATCTGGTATTATTTACCGGAGATATGGTGAACAACGTTGCGGACGAGTTCAAACCTTTCATCCCCTTGTTTTCAAAGATCAAGGCCAAAGACGGAAAATTAGCTGTGCTAGGAAACCATGATTACGGAGATTACGTAACCTGGGAATCACCTGCCGCCAAAAAAGAAAACCTTGACACCTTAATTGGTTATGAAAAACAGGCTGGTTTCGATATGTTGAGAAACGAACACAGAGTTATTGAAAAAAACGGAGAAAAACTATACATTCTGGGAGTTGAAAACTGGGGACTCAAACCATTCCCTCAATTCGGAAAAATAGATGATGCTTTAAAAGGAGTGCCTGAATCCGCTACGAAGATTCTGATGAGCCACGACCCAACCCACTTTGATTATGTGGTTAAAAAACACCCATCAAACATCCATCTGACCCTTTCAGGTCACACCCATGGAATGCAGTTTGGTTTAGACCTTAAAAATGTAAAATGGTCACCCGTACAATACAAATATCCAAAATGGGCCGATTTATACGAAAGTGAAGGAAAACTATTATATGTAAACAGAGGATTTGGAGTATTGGGATATCCGGGAAGAGTGGGTGTACTGCCGGAGATTACACTTTTTGAACTGAGCTAGAAGTGCGGGTTTCGGGATGCGAGATTCGGGGTGCGAGTTATTATTTGCGAATGTTTGGTTGTTTTTGTTCCTGATTACCTACCGCATTAAACACTCTCACTCTCAAACTCTCAAACTCTCAAACTCAAAAACCCTGCTACCTAACACCTATCACCTAAAAAATATAATCTTTCATGCGGGAAGTAGCCATTTCCCTGTCATTGAGAAAAGTAAGGAGGGCATCTAATTTGTCCTCCATTTTTTTGCCCGAAAATAAGCTTCGGTAAAAAGGAATATCAAAACGGTATTTCTTGAAATCTGTAAACTGCCATGTATTCAGATAAATCAGCACAAACTCTTCATTCTGCAAAGTTTCCAGAACCATATTCTGATAATACTTCATCGGCAGGATCTGAAATACAAAATCATTATAAGGCAGCTGACTGTATGGAGAGATACTTTCCGGAACAATACTCAGTCCGTCTTCTTCAGTAATTACAGTATCTCTTTTAAGCCTTTTGAAGGGAAAAAGAATATTGGCATTATCGATATTGGAGACGTAATTAAATTCCATCATCTTCAAAGTTTCCTGAGAAACTTTTACATCTTTCTGACGAATTCCTCTGATCTGTTTTTCCAGAAGTTCCTGAATATTCTTCTTGGCATTTTCAATTTCTTCAGGATTTGACCCTTTATTATAAAAAGCAATTTCATGCCCTTTGGATGAAATTGCTTTTATTAAATTCTGAAGTTTTTCGGTAAGAGAAACCTCTACAAAAAAACTTGATTTGATATCATGAATATCTAAAATTCTAAGAATCGCTTTGGTATTATCTTCTGTAATTTTCAATCGCTCATCAGCAGTAATTTGAGAGCCGTTTTTTACTTCAGCCTCAATACAAGTGATGTTAAAAGTCAATAATACCATTTAAATTAAAGTTTATATAGATTCTATAAAATATTAAAAATCAGGTGTTAAAAATAAAAGCAATTAAAGTATTACTTTATATTATTAATCCTTACCCAATTTTACTTTCAGATTCTTAATCATATCTTTTGTCATTTCAGAAATTCCGAAATCATACGTCAGACCCCAGTCTTTTTTCGCTACTGAATCATCAATAGAAGCCGGCCAAGAATCTGCAATTGCCTGTCTGAAATCCGGATTATAATCAATCGTAAAATCTGGAATTTCTTTTGTGATTTCTTCTGCCAATTCTTTTGGCGTAAATGACATTCCACCCAAATTATAAGAAGAACGAACCGTCAAACTTTCTTTTGGAGCATCCATTAATTTCAAGGTTGCATTGATGGCATCATCCATATACAACATCGGCATTCCTGTATTCTCGGAAATAAAACTTGTATACTTCCCTTCTTCGATCGCTTTGTAAAAAATCTCAACTGCGTAGTCAGTAGTTCCACCTCCTGCAGGAGTCTTCCAGGAGATCAATCCAGGATATCTGATACTTCTTACATCCACACCATATTTATCGAAATAGTATTCACACCACTTCTCCCCTGCCATTTTAGAGATCCCATAAACAGTTGTTGGGTTCAATACCACATCCTGTCCTACCTCATACTTTGGAATTCCTTTTCCAAATACCGCGATAGAACTTGGCCAGAAGATCTTTTTAAGAAGCCCTTCTTTCGCCATTTCACAAAAATGAAGTAGTGGTTCAAGATTTAGTTTCCACGCAAAAACAGGCTGCTTTTCCGAAGTTCCGGATAAAAGTGAAGCAAGGTGATACACTGTCGTGATCTCATAATCATGAATCACCTGTCTTACCAATTGAGTGTTGGTAACATCCATTCTTTCATAGTGTCCGGCAGAAGTAATTCCTTCCTGCCATCTGTCCAATCCTGAAGCAACAACGTTTTCCGCTCCGTGAATTTCAACAAGTCTGTTCGTAAGTTCGGTACCAATTTGTCCCAAGGCACCTGTAATCAGTATTCTTTCCGTATAGGATTCCATTTTTCAGATTTTTTTAGAATTGTACAAAAGTAAAAAAAACATGTCAACCAGAATAAAAAAGGTACACTTTCGCGTACCTTTTATAATTCTAAGAAAAATATTGATTAAAAATTAAGATTTATCCTGGCAAAAAGAAACCTTCCGTTCATTCCGAACTGAGAAACATTTCGGGAGTACACAAACTGATTCTGATTAGAAAGATCAATAGTAGAAGTATTAACATACACAAGGTTACCGGAAGCATCCAAAGAAGGTGTTTTCACAGCTGTCGGACCATAGTTTTTATCGGGATAAATATCAAATAAATTATTGGCTCCTAATGTCAGTTTAAGGTTTTTGGTAAATTTATACCCTACAGATAAGTCTGTAATCACTTTTCCTCCCCAAACCGGATGTTCAGTAGCCACAGCCTGCCCATTAATAATTTCTCCACTTACAATTCCGTCCCCGTTAGCATCCATTGTATTGGGATCTGTAACTTTTCCAAAATAAACATTCCTCAACAATACGCTGAATTTATCCATCTCTAAAGCATTATTCAGTGAAGCTTTAAATCTTGGTATAGCTTCTTCAAGATAAACACGGCTGGATTCAGAATAATACCTGTTTACCTGGCCGGCTTTGATTAAAACATCAGAACCATGAATATCTCCTACCCTGTTAGTCTTTGAAACAGTAATTGCCAAATCTGAATTCAGAGAATATCTTTCAGAAAACTTTGCTTTATGCGAAATCACGCCTTCAATACCTTTAGTCTGAGTATCTATAGCATTAGCAAAAAATGTAGCTGCATTCGCATTGGCCTTATCAAAGGCAGCCTGTAACCTACCAAGGTCACTTTCCGCCGGATAAGTTCCTGATGGTCTCGAAAACTGATCCGTTAAAACCACTCTGTTTTTAATTTTAATATAATAGCCATCTACTGTAAACGTTAGATTCATCTGAGGGATCTTAACCGTAAAACCGGCAGAATAACTCGTTGATTCTTCCTGCTTCAATTGTGGGATTCCTAAATATCTGGCTGCATCAGAATCATTTGAAAAAGTTCCCACCTCATATGGCACTCCTCCAACAAACTGTGTGGCAGTAGCATTGAAATAGATCTGCTGCAAAGAAGGAGCTCTGAATCCTGTAGAATGTGCTGCTCTGATATTGATCTGATCAGTAAGTTTATATCTTGTAGCTAATTTATAATTGAATGTAGATCCAAAATCTGAGTAGTTTTCGAATCTAAGTGCAGCACTCATTAGCCATCTGTCAGTTACATCCAATTCCGTATCCACATAAGCAGCAACAGAATGCCTTCCATTATTTAGAGCATTCTCAGGGCGAAAACCTGGAAATACCTGAGACCCTCCGGGTCTGGTACCTCCAAAGAAGTCAGTAGGCTTTAGAGCAGCAGCTGTTGTGGGAGTCTGAATATTTCCATTAATATCATAAAGAGCCCATGAAGCTTCCTCTCCATTTTCTATCTTATACTTTTCGAATCTCATCTCTCCCCCGAAAGCAACATTAAAGCCTTTTAACCAGTCAATCTTTGTATCAAAATCTGCATTGATGGTATTTTGAGAAAATCCTAAACCGCCTGCATCAAATTCTCTTTTATTTGGATATCGCATGGAGGCATTGGCTGTATTTTTTATCGTATAGTCAAAAGTATTTCTTCCAAAAGTATTGCTGATATCATAATTAATATTTCCCAACTTTCCTTTAAATCCCGCAGCAAACGAAAGATCTATAACATCCGAAGCTATTTCCGGAAGAAAACCATTAGGATATATAGAGGTAGAAGTTCTGCTTTGATTAGGTCTTCTGTAAAAACCTGCTGCATTTCCAGCTCTATAGGAAATTCCTCCAAAAGCATATCCCCGGATTGTTGAAGACAGATCAAATTCAGAGTTCATAAAAAACTGACCGGATCCTAACCTGGATTGTCCCACCCGCATATTAAAGTCATCTCTTGTTAACCCTCTGTAAGCAAGTTCATTTTCAGTAACATCTCCCTTCAGAAGATCCTGCAAGGCTACAATTGTATTAGCCGACTGAATATTAGCCTGTTGTGCCGCAGTAAAATAATTTACATTTGGAGCATACTGATGTATATAATCTATGATTTGCTGTGTATTGGAAGTATTATTGATATTCCCAAAAAGAGCGGAAATATTAACTCCTTTTTCTAACGCCCTTTGCTCAATAGCATTATAACCATTAAAAATATCGCCTGTTGCTGACTTGGCTCTTCTGGTGTCATCCCTGTTCAGCAAACTTGCTGTAAAATTGATAAATCCATTATTGCCAATTTTAGTTCCGTAATTAAGATCAAGCTGATACTTCGCTCCGTCCCATCCTCCGGTATGATCATTAGCTCCCTTCGAATTAAATCCTCCTCCTGTAATTGCAGCGGTGAATGCATTCGTATTTTTTTTCATGATCACATTAATAACCCCGGCAATGGCATCTGAACCATACTGAGCTGAAGCCCCATCCCTCAATACTTCCAGTCTTTCAATAGCAAAAGCCGGAATAGCATTCAGATCCGTTCCTACAGATCCTCTACCAGGAGAACCGTTAATATTAACCAGTGATGAAGTATGCCTTCTTTTTCCATTAAGTAAGACAAGTACCTGATCGGGTCCCAACCCTCTCAGCTGAGCAGGATCAACATGATCCGTACCATCTGCTACAGTTGTTGAATTGGAGGTAAAAGATGGTGCAGCATAGTTTAAAATCTGATTCAGATCGGTTTGCGGAGTTAATACAGATTGTGATCCAATATTGATAACATCTACGGGAACAGGTGTATCAGTTGCCACACGGCTTTTATTTCTGGACCCTACAGTAATCTTAACTTCATCTACTGTTTTTACTTGTACAGAATCTTTCGTTTGCGCATTTAGATTAGCGGATAGAAAGAATAATGTACCCAAAAATATAATTTTCTGATAATTTTTTTTCATGTGTTTTTTTTTCAAATGTATCAATTAAAATGATAAAAAATAAATTAAAGTTCATTAAAAATTGAAATAAATTAAACATTATTCAATACTATTGAATAAATTAATAATTATCAATAAATAAATTTAAAATATATTGATAACTATAAAAATCAAAGGATGATTTTCACATACCTGCTAAAAAAAGCCATTTACACAAAAAAATCAATAATTTTGTTGTAAGAAAAAACAATCATATGAAGAAGATTTTAATTGCTTCGATGCTGTTGGCAGCTCAACTCAGCTGGGCTCAGTTCACAGATATCAATATTATCAAGGAAGTACAGGTAAAGAATAAAGGTGTTGTAGTCTCTGCACACCCATTAGCCAGTGAAGCGGGCGCTAAGATCTTAAAAATGGGCGGAAATGCCTATGACGCTGTTACCGCAACACAATACGCACTTGCTGTAGTTTATCCTCAGGCTGGAAATATCGGAGGAGGTGGATTTTTGGTTGGCGTAAAAAATAACGGTGAAAAATTCACTCTGGATTATAGAGAAACCGCTCCTAAAAAAGCCTCCAGAGATATGTACATTGATAAAAAAGGAAAAGCAGATACTGATCTTTCCCAGAACGGAAGACTGGCCGTAGGTATTCCGGGAAGTGTAGCAGGATTCTTTGCTACGCTGAAATACTGTAAACTGCCTATGGAAAAAATCATCCAGCCCGCTATTGACCTTGCCGAAAAAGGATTTGCCATTACGGATAAAGAAGCGGAAATGCTGAATAATCAAAGAGAAAAATTCCAGAAGCATAATAAATCTTCGATCATTTTTGTAAAAGGTACTCCGTGGAAAGCCGGAGATCTGTTGATCCAAAAAGACTTAGCTGAGACATTGAAACTGATTCAAAAACAAGGCGCTAAAGGTTTTTATGAAGGAAAAACAGCTGATCTTCTGGTTGCTGAAATGAAAAGAGGAAACGGAATCATCACTCTGGAAGATCTTAAAAATTATAAAGTTGCCGAAAGAAAAGCTCTGGAATTCGACTATAAAGGAAGCAATGTTGTTACCATGCCTCTGCCTTCAAGCGGTGGAGTTCTTCTGGCTCAAATGCTAAGAATGGCAAGTTTTGAAAACCTTGAAAAGTATCAGCAAAACTCTACAAAAGCAGTTCAGATCATGACTGAAGCAGAAAGAAGAGCTTACGCCGACAGAGCAGAATATATGGGCGATCCGGATTTTATTCAGGACAAAACCTCTTATCTGATCTCGGATGAATACCTGAAAGGAAGATGGAAAAGTTTCAGTTTTGACAAGGCTACTCCAAGTGCAGAAGTAGGTAAAATCATAGAACAGCCTAAAGAATCTATGCAGACTACTCATATTTCTGTATTGGATAAAGATGGAAATGCAGCTTCTGTAACCACCACACTTAATGGATACTATGGAAGTAAAGTCCTTGTTTCAGGAGCCGGATTCTTTTTAAATAATGAAATGGATGATTTCTCTATCAAACCAGGTGTACCGAATATGTTTGGAGCAGTAGGCGGAGAAGCTAACTCCATTCAGCCTAACAAGAGAATGCTCTCTTCTATGACCCCAACCATTATTCTTAAAAACGGAAAGCCTTATATGGTCGTGGGAACTCCAGGAGGAACTACAATTCCGACTTCAGTGTATCAGTCTATCGTGAATGTAGTGGATTTTAAACTGAATGCCAATATTGCGGTGAATGCCCCGAAATTCCATCATCAGTGGCTGCCAGAAACCATTACCGTGGAAAATAATTTCCCGGAAAGCACTATTTCTGAACTGAAAAGCAAGAATTATGTCATTGAAAAGACAAAATATATCGGAAAGACAGAAATGATTGTTCTTGATGAAAACGGAAATATTCACGCAGTAGCAGACGGCCGTGGAGATGATTCTGTTGCAGTAGAATAATACTTATATAATACATCAAAAATACAGTTTGGGCTTCATTCTTCGAATGAAGCCCAAACTTTTTTAAGCACTTTAGAAAACAAGTACTACAGATTCTTTTCAATGACTTTTGTCATGTTTTTAGATAAATTTTCTTAATTTTCGCCCTTAAAAAAACAAAACGACTGTTCTTTGAAAGCAAAAAAAATACACAATCAGCTTTATTTCCAGGTGATTATTGCCATCATTGCAGGTATTCTTCTAGGAAAATTTTATCCTGAATTAGGAGAAAAGATGAAACCTTTGGGAGATGGATTCATCAAATTGGTAAAAATGATTATCGCTCCGGTAATTTTTATTACGCTTACGCTAGGAATCGCCCATATGACCGATTTGAAAAAAGTAGGCAGAATTGCAATCAAAGCAATGATCTATTTTTTCACCTTTTCAACTCTGGCTCTTATCATCGGATTATTAGTAGGAAATATTCTACAGCCAGGACATGGTTTAAATATTGATCCTTCTACTCTTTCGGGTGATGTTTCTCAATATCAGGCAAAAGCTCATGAATCAACACTTACGGGCTTCATTATGAATATTATTCCGGAGACATTATTCAGTCCGTTGGTGGGTGAAAATATTCTTCAGGTACTTTTGGTAGCAATTTTAATGGGAGTTGCTTTAGTTTTAACAAAAGAAAAGAGCCAGAAAGTAACTGATTTCCTACAGGATTTATCAACTCCGGTATTTAAAATTGTTCACATGTTGATGAAGCTGGCCCCGATAGGTGCTTTCGGAGCAATGGCTTTTACGATCGGTAAATATGGACTTCATTCTGTTCTGAATCTTATATTTCTGGTAGGTACATTCTATATTACGTCTATCCTTTTTGTCGTTCTGGTATTAGGAGCAGTAGCGTGGTATAATGGATTTAATATTTTCAAACTTCTTTTCTATCTTAAAGAAGAGCTACTTCTCGTTTTGGGTACAAGCTCTTCAGAGTCTGCCCTTCCTGGAATTATGGAAAAACTTGAAAAAGCAGGCTGTTCACGCGCCATTGTAGGTCTTGTGGTTCCCACCGGATATTCTTTCAATCTTGACGGAACGAATATTTATATGACCCTGGCCTCTCTTTTTATTGCGCAGGCCTTAAATATTCATCTTCCTATTGAAAAACAACTGATGCTTCTTTTGGTGGCTATGCTAAGTTCAAAAGGTGCAGCTGGTGTTACAGGTGCCGGATTTGTTACCCTTGCAGCAACATTGGCCGTAGTTCCTGAAATTCCGATTGCAGGAATGACTTTAATTCTTGGAATTGATAAGTTCATGAGCGAATGCAGAGCTTTAACCAACGTAATTGGGAATTCTGTAGCTACCGTAGTAGTTGCCAACTGGGAAAAGCAGCTTGATAAGAAGCAACTTCAATACTGCCTGGATCATCCGGCTGAAGTAGAAAAGAAACTGGAAGTATAGCAGGTGGTAGATGACAGGTTTTAGGTTGCAGGGATTAGGGGGAATTCAAGGTTCAAGGTTCAAGGTTCAAGGTTTAAAGTTGTAACCAGCAACTAGTAACCTCGAAATAAAAGAAACCCGCAACTCGCAACCAAAACAACTCGCAACCAAACAACCAGCAACTCGTAAACTCGAAACCCGTACCCTAGAATCTAAACCAAAATACTCAAACTTGCAGGTTGGACTTTAACATGAATCGGTGATTTGATTTTATTGAATTCACCATCCAGATGCCAGTTTTTGGTATTGACCTTAAATGATATTTCAGAGACTGGAAGATAGGTTACATATTCATCATCTTTCAGTCTTTTGGTAAACATCCGGAAAGCAAAGAGTGCAGAATACGTAAGTGGAAACTTTTTTACCAAAACCATGTCAACCAACCCATCACTTTTACTGGCTTTCGGAGCAATATAAGCATTGTTACCAAACTGGCGGGTATTGGCGATGTTCATCATCAGATACCTTCCATTGTACTGTTGATATTCTTCATCAAAAAATTTCACCTTGATCGGCTTGTAATTGAAAAAGGTTTTCAGGGAAACTTTGATATAGTTTTTGAATCCACGGCTTGTTTTTTCAAATTCTTTAACGACTTTACCGTCAAATCCCGTTCCCGAAACATTGATGGAAAGCCTGTCATTTACCGTAAAAGTATCAATCTTTCTGGAATTTTTGATTTTAATTTTTTCTAAAAGTTCATCAAGATTTTTACTGAATTGTGTTTCATTGGAAAACCCATTTCCTGAACCTGCCGGAAAAATTGCCAGAATTTTATCTGTATAAATAAGATTTTTGGCTACTGTAGAAATAGTACCATCGCCTCCTATTGCCACAAAAATATCTACCTCTTCAAAATGAGACTGAATAAATTCCTCTGTTCCGGGAATAGATTCTGACACATAATACAATGGGTTATTAACCTTTGTTTTAAGTTCGTTTAAAAACGGCTGATAGTTTTTTTTGGCCGAAAAAGGATTGATAATAAAAGCTACTTTGTCCATCACCACAAAATTAAAAAATGCTTCCAAAACTGGAAGCATTAATTTACTTAATTTTCATTCTTTCTTTAAATTCTGTATTCAATGTGCCTTTCAGGTCTTCCCATGAAACCGGAATTGTAATGTCTCCGGCAGCAAAAGCGGCAATTTCATAGGGACTGTAGTGAAAATACAGGTTTTTATCATCAAAATAAAAGTTATCAGATGCCGGAATTTTATCCACTAAAAGCATTTCTGAATTTTTTACTTCTCCGTCTCCATCCATTGTTCCACTATTTATTTTATCAATATTTTTCATCAGAATGGCTTCAATTTTATTTTTAGGCATTGAAGTAATGTCTTTCAATTCTAATTTTTTGTTGTTTTTAAGATCAAAAACCCTTTCAGAAAATCCGTAGTTATCATGTGCTCCTCCTTCATATCCGCTTCCCAAATATTGAATATGCATATAACCGTTGGTATTAGAAATAAGATTCATATGAGAGCTTGAATACCAGTTTTGAGCATAAGTGACATCTGAAACCCAGTCTTTATTATCATTTTTTACAGAATTGAAATAACTGTTTTTTTCATTATCCAGATAAGCCTGAAGACCGGCTTTGGAAAAATCTTTAATCTTTTCATTCTGGAAATAGATGCTGTCTAACAGTTTTTTATCTTTTAAAGTAGGGAAAACCAAGAGCTTTGAAGTAAAGCTCACTTTTAAAGAGTCTGTAATTTTTGTAGAGTCATTGACTTTCACAGAGTCTACTACAAATTCTTCAGTGGCTTTGTTTTCTGTTTTTTCTACTGATCCTGCCGGTTCATTTTTTTTACAGGCAGTCACTGCTAAGAAAGAAGATAATGCTATAACAGCAATCGTATTTTTCATAATTCTATTTTTTTATATCAAATACAAAAACCATTCAAAAGATGAATGGTTTTTGAAAAAAAAATATTTTTTTATTTAAATCCTGTTAACTATTACTTTTTTATAAGGCTGATTACCTGATTTTCAAATTTCGAAGCAACACCCCAGATTTGTTTGAATGCAGGGTAATATTCTTTCGGATAATCTGAACTACCAATTTTTGTAGTCGTAGTCACCACCAATAAATTTCCTTTTTGTTCTACAGAATAAGTATAAGCTATCTCTTTATCTTCGGTAACAATTCTTTTTTCTTTAGGCATTTCCTCAATCACATACCCTTCCGGGATTTCAAGAGTGACCTTTTTGGTTTTGGTTATAGGCGATCCAAAATCGATAGGATATTTTCTTACTTCGGTTTGATCAAATTCATTAGAGCTTTTACTTAAAAACAACATCGGATTAATAATCATTTTCTTCCCTACTCTGTCAATAAGGTTGGATGAAGAGAATTTCATACTGCTTTCAAAGTCTCCATTTTCCAACACTTTTGAATTGATATCTGTGAAGTCCATTGAAAAGTTCTCCTTATACTGTTTTTTGTATTTTTCTGCATTATCATCGTAGTTGTCTTTAGCATACATTGCGTATGCACCTGTATCTTTATCTGAATAGGTTCCGGAAATACTTCCGTCATCATTGATCTTGGCATTTGCAGTAAGATAAGTATTACTGGATTTCAAATTGGTCATTTGAATCTGCAGAGCTTTATCTCTGGTCACCAAAATCCCTAACTGATTCCAGTTTTTAAGAGGAATTTCATCCAGCGAAGACTGTTTAGAGGTAGCATCATAAATATGCAGCTGATTATCTATATTGATGGCACTCAACACGAAGTTCATATTGGATATATTGGGAGATACCAAATTAATCAGCCCGTTTTCTACTGTAGAAATAACCAGCGGGTCGGCTTTAAGACCAGCTTCACGAAGCATCATAACCAGAAAAAGATTGATTTCTGCGGCGTTCCCCGTTTTAGTTTCCAAAAGCTTTTTGATACCATCTTCTGTGTAAATCCCTTTGTCTTTATTCCAGGTAAAAGTCTTTTGAACGTATGAAAAAATAGCATTTGCTTTTTCAAGATCAGTTTTCATTTCCGAAACTCCTGCCGGCATATTTTCTTTTGCCAGTTTTGTTCTTTTCAGCTCACCTCCAAAATCTTCACTTTCATAAAGTCTCTTCGAAATCTGATCCCATGAAGATGAATACAGTTTAAGCTCACCGAAATTCGTAGAATTTAGCTCCGCACTGATTTTTGTTCTGAAATTTCTATCATTTCTTACAAATTTCTCAGTTTTAAAGCCATTCAAGTTTTCATAAGCAAATCTAAAGGTTTTATATTGAGCACCATACAGATATCTTTCTTCCATTTCTCTATACTTAGGGCTGATTCCTCCTGTATAGTTTACATTATAAGACATATTGATGGGCGTATCAAAGACATATTCCGTATTCAGTGAAGGAGTATCGGATTCTATCAATACCTCTGGAATTATAAATCGGAACGGAGAT
The DNA here is from genome assembly GCF_045865955.1 of Chryseobacterium sp. KCF3-3. NCBI lineage: Bacteria > Pseudomonadati > Bacteroidota > Flavobacteriia > Flavobacteriales > Weeksellaceae > Chryseobacterium > Chryseobacterium sp. KCF3-3. The sequence goes on along the minus strand of NZ_AP035792.1, from coordinate 3,562,917 downwards.
ATAATTTCATATTGATATTCTATAACTGATCCGTTTTTCACGCTTGGAAAAGCAAATTTCGTTAAAGTAACATATTTATTCTCTTTGCTTTTATATTGAGAACTTTTCTCCACTTTTACGGGAACCGTAGTTCCATTTTCAAGATTGTAGGTAAAAGCTTTGAACTTCCCCAGCGATTCTCTGTTGGTTCCAACATTATAAATAGGAATTTCAAGATTCAACCAGTCTTCAGCTTTATCTTTATTATAAATCTTAACTCTGTAAAAATATCTTTTGTGCAGATTCCCTGTATTAGCATCTACCATAAAATAAGCAGACTTATATAAAATTTCAGCAGGAGCATTTTCATCTAATAATGATTTTGCTTTAGATAGGTCTGCGTCATTAAATTTAGGAGGATTCAGAAATTCATATTTCTTCTGAGCATTGACCAATATTGTATTGGCAGAGCAAAGAAGCAATACTATAATTTTTTTCATGGTTATATTTTTGTTATTAAAATTTTTGAGTTGTCCATATTCAGAATCTTTTTTCTGAAATTGATGTAATCATTGTATTTTTCTTTTGGATATAATCCTTTATTAATCTGCATTTTTCTGATCACCTTTACTTGCCCGTCACTTGTAGCGAAGCTCAGTTTATAAGATCCAAATTCAGAAGTAATGCTTGAATTATCCGGAGTTTCATCTACTTTATACCCCATAGGAAGAACAAAAGCAATTTCATATTCATCTTCGTAAGACATATTTACTTCAAAAGGAAGTTCACGATTTTCGTCTGTTTTAAAGATCAAATCAGAGAAAATAGGAACCGATCTGAACAGAAGACTGTTTCCTGCTTTTTTAGAGAAATTATTGGTTTTGAAATCCACGTCATAAGTAATAACAGCATTATCTCTGTCATTATTAAAATTTTTCATTTCAACTTTTTCAAAGTTTAAAACATCAAAAGTTCCCTTCAGTGCATCATTTTTTTCCTTAGGATTAAGATTAGCAAATCTTAAATTATAATCATACTGATTTCCTGTATAGGAAAAATTTCCTGTTCCCGTAATGCTGTTATCTTCATTAAGGTTAACTCTCAATATTTGTTTTTCTTTGTTCTGTTCAGCTTTATAAACCGGTGTATTGATCAGCTCAATTCCTTTTGATGTTACGGAAAGTACATTTCTGTCCGTAGTACTGTAACTTAAGTGGTTAAAAGCTATTTGCTGAGAAGTATTTTCAAGCCAGATATTTCCTTTTTCCGTTGGGACCATCAGAATAATATGATTCCCACCCATAGAAGGAAATTCCGGATCAAAGGAAACCTGTGAACGACCGGAATTGATAATACAATAATTGGAAGGAATTCCAGCTTCATTCAAAAGAATCTTCATATAATTGGTGAGCCCTTTACAATCTCCATACCCTTTTTTCTGAACCTCATCCGGCAACATGGGCTGCCAGCCTCCTATTCCTAATGAAACAGCGATATATCGGGTTTTGTTCTGCATGTACTGATAAATTTTCTTTACTTTATCTTCTACAGATCCTTGTAATTGTAAAGAAGCTACTTCAGCTTTAATTGCAGGAGTAGATGCAGAAACAGGTACCAAAAGATCATTGTAAATCCAGGTTCCAAAGTCTGTCCAGGTATTTAAAGTTCCCTGCTTTCCTGCCAGATTAAATTTCGCAAGTGCGAAGTTGACTGCAGGTAAAATTTTAACAGGTTGTGGAATCATAAAAGCATCATCAATGGCTGGTACATTTTTATATGAATACGTTTTATCATTTCCACTACCGCTTTCTATCACAGAAGTGTAATTGTATTTTGAAGGGTAAATCTTAGATCTAAGTTCAATTCCCGACGTATTAATGATTTTAAACTGTGCTTCCTCCAAAGAGATTTTAGGAGAAGTAAACGGTACAAAATCCGGAATAAAAACAGTATCTTCATCTTCCGCTTCATACGAAAAGTCAATAGTGTAGGGATATTGAACTGGAGTATATGAATAAACCAATATTCTGTTATCAGAATAAAAAACTCCCTGAGGATTGTTGGCTACATCTTTAAAATCAGATTTTGAAACACTTTTAATTTTTTTCCCGGCTTCATCATAGATCGTCACTTTGATGTTCGAAATACTTTTTGATTTATCATAAGAAATATAAGCTACGGCTTCATTATCCCCATCTTTATTTAAGACTGTAGTTACCTTATTTTTCTGATATTTTATTTCATCAATTTTATTGATCTGAATTGTTGTAAAATCCTTCCGAATCACAACATCTGCATTTTTCTTTAAATTCTCAGGAATAGCAGAGGCAGGATAGCTCTGTGCGAAATATAATGAGGCGGTAGATAAAGCCCCCAAGACTAATATTTTCATCATAGTTATTAAGATGGTACAAAAATAATAAAATCTTAATAACTGTTAAAAAAAATATAAAAGGCTTCAACATGTGAAGCCTTAACCTATTACTTAAAAAAGTACTGTATTAAATGTACCTATAAGAAAATGAACACATTATCAACTTTTCATCATTCAATTTTGAAAAGTTAAAAACAGAATATTTATACTCATTCTATATTGGGAGAAGGGTGTACCTATTCTGTAGCATGAAGGGATAAACTTCATATTATCTGCATTTCAAATTTAAAATAAATTACAATTCATGTAATTTAAATAATGTAGAATTAATAACAATAAGAAGTACAATAAATTCTACAGTTGAAAATTATTTATAAAAAAAGACCTCAAAAATGAAGTCTTTTAATTTTTTTGTTTCTTTTTTAATCATTCGGGACCAGTTTACTATCAAACTGATCACTTCCAAGTCCCAGTACAGGAATAAAAATAAATCCGAAAAGGAGAATCAGAATCGTGTAAAGAGGAGTTTCTTTGGCAAAGCCTTTAGCTAGCCTGTCATATACAACCCAGCATGCATAGATATTCACCAATGGAATAAAGAAAAGAATGATCCACCAAATTGGTTTTTTCACAATTTCCAGCAATACGATGGTGTTATAAATAGGAATAAAGGCAGCCCAGGCATCTTGTCTTCCTGCTTTCTGGAAGATTTTGTACATGCAATATCCATAGAAAATATAGCAAAGTAAGCCGAAGAACATTGTTCCGATCCCTAATCCTGCAGCTACTGCTCCAGAAGCTGCATCTGCCCCGTTGTAAGGGTCTGTTTGTAAAAGAGTTAACATATTATTGTTTTTTTGGTTTATCCAAATATAAAAAAAGCTTCTAAATAATTAGAAGCTTTTTTTATTATATTTTTAAAAACGTTTATGCATCAATTTTTGCATATTTCGCATTTTTCTCGATAAACTCTCTTCTTGGCGGAACTTCATCTCCCATCAACATTGAGAAAACACTATCTGCCTCTACAGCATTATCGATAGTTACCTGCTTCAGAATTCTGTGTTCAGGATTAAGGGTAGTTTCCCAAAGCTGCTCAGGGTTCATTTCTCCAAGACCTTTGTAACGTTGTACTTCTACTCCTTTACCGTCCGGAGCCATTTCTAAAGTAAACTCTTCACGTTCTTTTTCGTTATAAGCATATACTTTTTTGTTTCCTTTCTTTAATAGATATAAAGGTGGCTGAGCAATATAAATATAACCGTTCTCAATAAGCTCCTTCATATATCTGAAGAAGAAAGTAAGGATCAGTGTAGAAATGTGAGATCCGTCAATATCGGCATCGGTCATGATAACGATTTTGTGATATCTCAGCTTAGCCATATTCAATGCTTTGCTATCTTCTTCAGTACCTACAGAAACCCCAAGAGCTGTATATATATTTCTGATTTCCTCATTGTCATAAACTTTATGAAGCATAGATTTCTCTACGTTCAGAATTTTACCTCTTAAAGGAAGGATAGCCTGGAAGTGTCTGTCTCTTCCCTGCTTAGCTGTTCCACCTGCGGAATCTCCCTCTACAAGGAAGATCTCTGATTCTGCAGGATCTTTTGAAGAACAGTCAGATAGTTTTCCCGGAAGACCAGAACCTCCCATCGGAGATTTTCTCTGAACCATTTCACGGGCTTTTTTAGCAGCCTGTCTTGCTTTTGCAGCTAAAACAACCTTTTGAACGATCAGCTTAGCTTCATTAGGGTTTTCTTCCAAAAAGTTAGTAAGCATCTCCCCTACAATTTTATCTACAGCCCCTGAAACTTCAGAGTTTCCTAATTTTGTTTTAGTCTGTCCTTCAAACTGAGGTTCCATTACTTTTACAGAAACTACAGCTGTTAACCCCTCACGGAAGTCATCTCCTGTAACTTCTACTTTCTCTTTCTGTGGAATACCAAGATCATCTGCATATTTCTTAAGGGTTCTCGTCAAAGCACGTCTGAAACCTGCCAGGTGAGTTCCTCCTTCATGCGTATTGATGTTGTTTACGTAAGAGTGAAGATTTTCATTGAAAGAAGTATTGTAACGCATTGCTACTTCTACAGGAATATCATCTCTTTCACCTTCCATGAAAATTACGTGTTCCATGATAGATTCACGGTTTCCGTCAATGTAAGCAACGAATTCTTTTAACCCACCTTCTGAATGAAAAATTTCCGTTCTGAAAGAACCGTCTTCTAATTTCTCTCTTTCATCAGTTAATGTAATGGTAATTCCTTTATTAAGATAAGAAAGTTCTCTTAAACGGCTTGCTAATGTATCGTAATTATAAATTAATTCTGTAAAGATGGTATCATCCGGTTGGAAAAACTGTTTGGTACCTCTTCTTTCACTGTGACCAATTTCCTCTACACCTGTCTGAGCTTTTCCTCTTGAATAGATCTGCTGGTAAACGTTTCCATCTCTGTAAACTGTAGTGATCATCTCATTGGAAAGTGCATTCACACACGAAACCCCAACCCCGTGAAGACCTCCTGAAACCTTATAAGAGTCTTTGTCAAACTTACCTCCGGCTCCAATTTTCGTCATTACAACTTCAAGGGCAGATTTCTGTTCTTTTTCATGGAAATCAACCGGGATACCTCTACCGTTATCACTTACTTCAATTCCGTTTCCTTCCTTGATGCTAACGAAGATCGTGTCGCAGTATCCTGCCAATGCCTCGTCAATAGAGTTATCTACTACTTCATAAACCAAGTGGTGAAGTCCTCTGACTCCTACATCACCAATGTACATTGAAGGACGCATACGAACGTGCTCCATTCCTTCCAATGCCTGAATACTACTAGCTGTATATTGTTTTTGACTCATATTAAATATTAAAAATCCTGCTATATGCAAAGACTTACAAATATCGTGATTTTTTTCGAGGTATGAAAGTTAAAAAGTGTCAAAAAAATGTAGAGTTTTCTTAGTAAAAACATAAGAAAAAGGAAGCCAATAAAAGAATCAAAATTAAAATGTATTGTTGAAATACCAACTGTTGTAAATCATACTCTAATCAATAATTTATGCGTAAATTTATTTACTGAAAAGTTGATATTATGGATGATTTTATAGCTGCACGCGCTCAGATGGCACTCTCTCTGGGCTTTCACATCATATTCTCCTGTGTGGGTATGGTGATGCCTTTTCTGATGGCTTTTGCCCATTGGAAATACCTAAAGACCAATAATGAAGTATATAAAGGACTGACAAAAGCATGGAGCAAAGGAGTAGCCATCCTTTTTGCTACAGGAGCTGTTTCAGGAACGATGCTTTCCTTTGAACTCGGACTTCTATGGCCCGGTTTTATGAAACATGCAGGTCCGATTTTCGGGATGCCGTTTTCTCTGGAAGGAACTGCCTTTTTCATTGAGGCTATTGCTATCGGCTTCTTTTTATATGGATGGGAAAGGTTCAATAAATGGTTTCACTGGTTCTGTGGATTTCTAGTAGGAGTAAGCGGACTGGCTTCCGGAATTCTGGTGGTAGCAGCCAACTCATGGATGAACTCTCCCACCGGTTTCGATTATATCAATGGACAGTATCTTAATATAGATCCTATCAAAGCAATGTTCAATGATGCATGGTTTCCTCAGGCTCTTCACATGACGGTTGCAGCATTCTGTGCAACAGGATTTGCTGTAGCTGGAGTACACGCCTTTATGATTCTACGAAAAAGAAATATTGAATTTCATACCAAAGCTTTTAGAATTGCCGTAGGATTTGCTTTGATTGGAGCGTTCGGAGCACCTTTAAGTGGTGATGTTGCTGCAAAATCGGTGGCAGAAAGACAACCTATCAAACTGGCAGCTATGGAAGCTCATTTTGAAACTGAAAAAGGGGCTTCATTTGTGATCGGAGGAATTCCTGATGAGGAAAAAGAAGAGGTGAAATATGCAGTAAAAATTCCGAAAGTTTTAAGTTTTCTGGTGAGCAATGATTTCAATTCTGAAGTTAAAGGTCTTAAGGATTTCCCTAGAGATGAATGGCCTCCGATTGCTGTGGTTCATTATGCTTTTCAAATCATGATTTTCTTCGGAGTGGTAATGATTGTTATTGGAGCTATTTATTTATATGCTTTCTTCTTCAAAAAAGAATGGCTGAACAAACACTGGTTACTGAAAACATTTTTAATAGCAACACCTTTCGGATATATTGCGCTGGAAGCCGGATGGACAGTGACAGAAGTAGGAAGACAGCCTTGGATTATTTATGGGATTATGAGAACGGTTGATGCCGTAACTCCTATGCCGGGAATACAGTATTCATTCTATTTCTTTACTGCTATTTTCGTATCATTATCATTAATCCTTGTTTTTCTTTTAAAGAGACAGATTCAAATGGTACCGAAGCTTTACGATCCTACCGATGCTCAGTTTAACGATAAAAACAAAAAATCATGATTTACATTGTAATAGGTTTTCTCTGGCTATCCATCTGTCTTTATATTATTTTAGGCGGAGCTGATTTCGGGGCTGGAATTGTGGAACTTTTCACCCATAAAAAAGCCAGAAATAAGACCCAGGAAATCATGTATGAATCCATAGCTCCTGTATGGGAAGCCAATCATATGTGGCTCATCATTGCGATTGTAATTCTCTTTGTAGGGTTTCCCGAGATTTATACCACCATGTCTACCTATCTTCATATTCCTTTAGTACTGATGCTTTTGGGAATTATTGCGAGAGGAACAGCATTTACCTTCAGACATTATGATGCTGTGAAAGATAACTGGCAGGTTTTATATACTCAGATCTTTTATTATGCCAGTCTTTTAACTCCTTTCTTTTTGGGATTAATTGCTGCTGCTACGGTTTCACATTCTATCAATCCTGATGCTGTAGGTTTTCTGGACTTGTATGTATTCAGCTGGCTGAACTGGTTTGGAGTTTCTGTAGGTTTATTTACGGTAGCGCTTTGTGCTTATCTGGCATCTATTTTTTCATTAAGAGAAACGCGTGATAAGGCTGATCTTTTATTAATGATCAGAAAATCCAAGCAGACGATGATCTTCGTGGTAATTACAGGTATTTTGGTATTTGTGACCGCTTATATTTCAGACATTCCCCTTTTGATGTGGGTATTTTCTAAACCTTTGGGGATTATGGCAATTGCCTTTGCTACGATTGCTTTATTGCTTATTTTAAGAGCGATGAACCGTCAAAAACTACTTCCTGTACGTGCTTTGGCCGGATTCCAGATGGTGATGATTTTAGTGGCAGCAACGTATCAGCATAATCCGGATATTATTTTATTAGGAAACGGACAACATCTTTCATTGCTTGAGCATATGGCTCCTCCAAAGACTATTGCCGCATTGGGATGGGCATTGATGCTGGGTTCATTATTTATTCTTCCGTTTTTATTTTATCTGATGGCTTCTTTCAGTAAGTTGAGAAAATAGGTAAAATATGCAGACTTATAAAGACAAAACAGAACTCATTGAGGAGCTAAAGAAAAGATACCTGCTCTATGATCAGGAATTTAATGATGTAAAAGAAGAGGAAAAAGATCTTCTGCAACCAGGAGTTGACAAAACTCCGTCCCAAAATATTTCCTATCAATTGGGTTGGACTCACCTGCTTTTACAGTGGGAATCTGATGAAAGCAAAGGAATTGAAGTGAAAACTCCCACTCCTGAATATAAATGGAATAATCTGGGAGGATTATATCAGTCTTTTTATAATGAATACGGCTCTTATAGTTTACAACAGCAAAGAGAACTGCTGCAAAGTAAGGTTGATGAAATTATCACTTGGATAGAAAATCTTGACGATGAAACATTATTCACTCCCGGACAAAGAAAATGGGCAACTACTCCCGCCCAGTGGCCAGTCTGGAAATGGATTCATATCAATACCGTGGCTCCGTTTAAAAACTTCAGGGCACAGCTTAGGAAATGGAAAAAAGAAAAAGGTACAGCATAGTTCTGTACCTTTTTTATTGTTTAAAAACGCTTTCTGATCCTTTGAAAAAAGAAATTGAGTATTCCTAGTGTTATTTTGACAACAAGCATAATGACAAATGCTAATATAGCACCTGGAATCAAAAGAATTGGCCCTATAACGATCCATCCGGTTTTAAAAATTACGGCAAATGCAAGAATTGCCACAGCAATCATGATGATATACATAAGGGGTTTCATCCACCAGTCTTTACTTTCAGAATAATCTACATTGGAAAGAATATACCCTGTTCTTTTACCATATAAAATTTCAAGAAAAACTTTGTTTTCAGAAGTAATGTCAAATTTATCTTTTTTAACAAGTGTTTTAATATTCACGTCTGCATTGCTTTTATCATAGAAAAGTTCCAGATACTTTTCCTTTTTCCCTGAATCATAAGTCCTGCTTAGTCTTACAGCCGTATTATTTTCTTCATTTTCTATTCTTGAACCACTGAATACTTCAGAAAAAGATCTTTTTCTACCATCATTTTCTTCAATAAATACAACGGTGCAGGAATCATCGGAAAGACTGGCATCTCTCACAATATACATTTTAGAAAAATCTTTCTTAATATATAAGGTCTTTCCGGCAATATAAATTTCCATCCAGTTAATTCCATTTCGCCTTTTTTCCCGGTTAAATTCTACAATTTCTCCTTCATGTAAAAAGTCAGAGGTTTTGGAATTTTCTTCATGAGCCGAATATAGCGCCACAGGCTGAAGAATTTTAATTCGTTTTGACATGTTTAATAGGTTTTCAGTTAGTTTTTTAGGAGATGAATATACAAATAAAACCTTCTTTTACAATGCCCTACAAAAAAAGACTGCCCAAAAGCAGTCTTTCTATTTATACTATTTATTGTATTAAATCTTAAGCCAATTTCATCAAAAGATTTTCGTCAATCTTTTCTACTTTCACAATATTATTTTTTGTCAAAGTTTTAGAAGCTTTATCCCATTTTTTACCGGATAACTGGCTTCTTTCTTTTACTTCAGCTAGAGACATTGCTTCTTCCTGAGAGTTAAGGATTTCAAGGATTACTTTCTCATCCTCACCTAATTCAATCTGTGGAACTGCTTTTTCAGGTCTCATCTGAGGGAAGAACAATACTTCCTGGATTGAGGCATTATTCGTTAAGAACATAATTAATCTGTCCATACCGATACCTAATCCTGAAGTTGGCGGCATACCATATTCCAGCGCTCTTAAGAAGTCCTGATCGATGAACATTGCTTCATCATCTCCTCTTTCAGATAACGCCATCTGTGCTTCAAAACGTTCTCTCTGATCGATAGGATCATTAAGCTCTGAATAAGCGTTAGCGATTTCTTTACCGCATACCATTAATTCAAAACGCTCTGTTAAACCTTCTTTGCTTCTGTGTTTCTTTGTCAGTGGAGACATTTCGATCGGATAATCCGTAATGAAAGTCGGCTGAATGAAGTTTCCTTCACATTTCTCACCAAAGATCTCATCGATTAATTTTCCTTTCCCCATTGTCTCATTCACTTCAATACCGATAGACTTGGCAAAATCGTATAATTCCTTCTCCGTTTTTCCAGTGATATCGAATCCTGTAAATTTAAGGATTGCTTCTGTCATGGAAACTCTTGGATAAGGAGCTTTGAAGTCTACATTATGTTCTCCGAAAGTAGCCGTTGTAGTTCCGTTTACCTGGATAGCACAGAATTCCAATAATTTCTCAGTGAAATCCATCATCCAGTTGTAATCTTTGTACGCTACATAGATTTCCATAGCCGTAAATTCCGGGTTATGGGTTCTGTCCATCCCTTCATTTCTGAAGTTTTTAGAGAACTCATATACACCATCAAAACCACCTACGATCAATCTTTTCAGATACAATTCGTTAGCAATTCTTAAATATAATGGAATATCTAAAGCATTGTGGTGCGTGATAAATGGTTTTGCTGCAGCTCCACCAGGAATTGACTGTAGAATTGGTGTTTCCACTTCAAAATATCCTGCATCATTAAAGAATGTTCTCATGGCATTGAACAATTTTGTTCTTTTCACAAAAATTTCTTTTACCTGTGGATTTACCGTTAAATCTACATAACGCTGTCTGTATCTTAATTCCGGATCGGTGAACCCATCGTGTACAACACCGTTATCGTCAGTTTTTGCCTGAGGAAGAGGACGTAAAGCCTTTGTAAGAAGCGTAAAGTTTTTCACTAAAACAGTCTTCTCTCCTACCTGAGTAGTAAACAATTCTCCCTCAATACCGATAATATCACCGATATCCAAAAGGTGCTTGTAAACTTCATTATATAGTTCTTTATCTTCACCCGGACAGATCTCGTCTCTGTTGAAGTAAACCTGGATTTTTCCTTTAGAATCCTGCAATTCTGCAAAAGAAGCTTTTCCTTGAATTCTGCGGGACATCAATCTACCAGCGATCTTCACCTGTTTACTTTCAGAAAAGTCCTGTTTTATAGATTCTGTAGTATCTGTAATTATATACTCATCCGCAGGGAACGCATTAATCCCCATTTCAGTAAGCTTATTCAGCTTTTCTCTTCTAATGATTTCTTGTTCTGATAATTGCATTTCTTATTTTTCTAAAAGCGTACAAATTTAGGCATTTTTGACATGACCATCAATGGCTTTTTTCAGAAATTTTAAAAAGTAGTTGAGATGCGGGTTGTGAGGTACGTGTTGCGGGATGCGGGGTATAAGATGCAAGAGTTGAATTATTGCGCTATTAACCTTAAACTTTAAACCCTCGAACTTTAAACCAACCAGTTTTTCTGTTTTTCTGAGGAATAAACGTCCACGCCAGCATTCTGCTAACTTTTTGTCCCTGAGCCATATCAATGGTTTTCACCTCTACGGCTTTGACGTTTTTTAAAAGGTTAGTCAACTTATTAAGATTATCTTTTTTAGAAACCAGACATGTGAACCAAAGAACCTGTGATGAAAATAATACGCTTTCATTAATCATTTTTGTGATAAATGCCAGCTCACCACCTTCACACCAAAGTTCCGACTGTTGCCCACCGAAGTTAAGAAGAGGTTTCGTTTTCTTTGATTTACTAAGGTTTTTGGTTTTCCTGATATTCCCTTTTATGGCAGATTCTTCAGAATCATGAAAAGGAGGATTACACATCGTAAAAGTGAATCTGTCGTCAGAACCAATGATATTGGTAAAGATATGACCAGCATCAGGCTGACTTTTCAACTGAATGGCAGTGGATAAATCTTCATTCTGGTCCAGAATATTCTGAGCATTTTTCAAAGAATCCTGATTGATATCTGTTCCCAGCATGGTCCAGCCATAAGATCTCTGACTGATTAAAGGGTACACAAGGTTAGCTCCTGTTCCTATATCCAACCCTTTTACAGAATTTCCTACGGGAATTGTATCAAGCTGTTTGCCTAAAAGATCTGCAATATAATGTACATAATCTGCCCTTCCCGGAATGGGTGGACAAAGATTGGTATCGGGAATATCCCAACCTTTAATATTGTAGAAATGTAAGAGTAAGGCTTTGTTGAGCAGTTTCACTGCTTTTGGAATGCTGAAATTAATGGTTACCGTCTGATAAGCATTCTCGAAAACATAATGTTTCAGTTCCGGCACACAAGAAATAAGCTGATCAAAATCATAGGGATTGCGATGCAGATTTCTTGTGTGCAGACTGGATTTTTCAGCGGACATATTCTATTTCTTCTGACTTAAAATATATTCCACCATTTTTTTGGCATCTTCTTTAGATACCTGTGGATGGGCGGCCATAGGCACACTTCCCCATACTCCACTTCCGCCTTCTATAATTTTGGAAGCCAGCAGTTCTGTATCCTTTTCAGAATACTTTCCTGCAATTTCCTTATAAGAAGGTCCTATCATTCTCTCATTAACAGAATGGCATCCTGAGCAATCCAATGTTTCCATGATCTGATCACCTGAAAGATTAGATTGAGCAGGTTCTGAAACAACGGCCGTTTCAGAAGAAGACGCTACTTCTGCTGTATTTTCTTTTTTAGAACAGGAAATGATCATAAGACCTAAAGTTCCTGCTAAAAGTATTTTTTTCATTATTTCTTCGCTGTAGAATCTGTTTTAGCAGCTTCAGGTGCAGGAGCAGCCGGAGTTGCAGCAGCTGGAGCAGCAGTTTTAGCCGTAGAATCAACAGTAGCTACTTCTGGCTCTGGAAGCATCGTGTTGGTGTCCTGTAAAGAGTGATCTACTTTTTTAGAACAGCTTGCTAATAATAAACCTCCGATAAATGCGATTGCTAATACTTTTTTCATTTTTTTCTAATTTGGAAGCAAAAATATAAAAAATAACCTTTTAAACTTATGACAAATGTTTTCTTTGAGAAATATTTTTGTAGTCAGAGTTTTAATTTAACAATAAAAAAATAATTCAAACTTTAGGGAAATTTAAAATAGGTTATTATTTTTGTATATCGGATGATCCGAGCCAAAACCGAAATATAAATATGAAGCTTATGACTAAAAAAAATTTGTTGGCTACAACTTTCTTTGTTGTAGCCTCTTCCCTTTTTCTTTCGTGTGACAATTCATCTAACGAACCACAATCAGAATATTCTGATAAAATAGAGTCGGTGACACTTTTAAAAACAACTAAATCATGGGATGGAACAGTATATCCGGCCTATCCTACCACACAGCCGGAAATCACAGTTCTTAAAATTGCGGTGCCTCCCAATTCTGCTTTGAGCTGGCATAAACACCCTGTGATCAATGCAGCCTATGTAGAAAAAGGAGAAATTCAAATTGAGAGAAAAGAGGATGGTAAAACACAGTGGATCAGAAAAGGCCAGGTACTTCCTGAAATGGTTAATATTGGCCACAGAGGTAAAACCGGAGATCAGGGAGCAACCTTGATTGTTTTCTACAGCGGAACCCCTGATATTCCTTTGTCTGAACCGGTACAATAAATGGTTTAAACGCTATGTTCGCAAAGTAATTATTATAAAACTCTATTTTGTTCGCAAGAGCACTTCATTCAGCTAAGGACAGCGTATTTTGCTGAGTGAAACGCCCTTGCGATCGTTTTAACAGTTATTTAATAACATCTTTGTGACCTTTGCGTTTAAATAAATGATTATTATAGTTATATTTAATCCATGGTTTTAATTTCAAAAATTCTGTTTTTCACCAGTCATCATGGTTTTTATACTGTGATTCTGTTGTTTGCGTTCTTTGGATTGCTCTCCTATCTGACCAAAAAAGCATGGCTTTTAATTCCAATTATTCCACTGGCTATAATCAATGGATTTGGAGGACAGTTTTTAAATGCATGGTTTCTAAATAAATATGGTGTTGAAAGTACAGCTATTATCACCTCGGATGTAGAAACCAATTCTACCCTGAATGACATGTATATCCACGATTATGAAGCTATTGTGAAAAAACAGGATGGAAAATATATTTCAACCTTTTTCTCCACCACTACTGCATCCATCTATCCTATTGAAAATGCAATCAGAATCCCACAAACTGAAATTGCTTTCCCTGTAAAATATATTCCGGGATATGAAAAAAATATCGTCATTCTTTACAATCAGTCTGATGAAGGGCGGGCTAATCTTAAATATTCAAAACTGGCTCCTGTAAACTCTGCCAGAATCAAATATGAAGCAGACAAAACGAATAAAGAATTTATTGAAGAATACATTTCTGCCCTGGAAGATTATGTAAGATACTACGATAATGAAACTTATAAGGAAAAAATCAAAGAATTGAAACAGGAGCTTAAGCAGCTTAAATAAAGGATTTCTATATTAAGTTTTAGTATTTTCTGATATTTTTTAGTTTTTTTATTAAAAAAATTTCTACATTTGTCCCATGTTAAAAATGAACAACAATATTTGGTGGTGGCTTTCAAACTCTTCGTCGGGTCTGGAGGTATTGTCATGTTGTTAACTACAGCAGAAATAATCAAAAAACAATATATAGGCTTTGACGGATACCGTTAAAGCCTTTTTTTATTCCTTAATCTCACAAAAAAACAATAAAATGTTGACCAACACAATTACAATAAAAACTGTTTCGAAAAAAACACTGGGAGACCTTCATACTCCCATGAATATTTATCTTAAGATCAGGGATAAATTCCGGGATACTATTCTTCTGGAAAGTTCAGATTCCAAGAGTATTGATAATAACTTTTCCTTCATTGCGGTAAATGCTATTGCCGGAATAGAAGTGAAAAACCTCAACGAATATGAAATCAAACTTCCTGCTTCTGCTCCCGTAAAGCAATTTATTATGGAGCGAAATATCACAGATATATTTGAAGAGTTCCGAAAAATTTTTAAATGTGAAGAAACCAATGATCCGATTGAACAGACAGCTCAGAGTCTTTTTGGATATACAAGTTTTGAAGCGGTACAGTTTTTTGAAAACATCCATCTTAAAGCACAGAGCAAGGAAGTAGAAATTCCTGTGATGAGATACAGATTATACCAATATGTAATTGCGATCAATCATTTCAATGATGAAATGCATATTATTGAAAACTTTATTGATGGGGTAAAATCTGAACTTCATCTGTTGGAAAACCTTATTAAAAATCAAAATACTCCGGTTTATCCTTTTGAGAAAACCAGTGAGGAAACCTCTAATATTACTGATGAAGATTATCTTGAACTGGTAAAAACAGCACAGAAACACTGTATGCGTGGTGATGTTTTCCAGTTGGTACTGAGCAGAAGATTTGAACAGAAATTCAAGGGAGATGAGTTCAATGTGTACCGTGCTTTGAGAAATATCAACCCTTCCCCTTACCTGTTCTATTTTGATTACGGAAATTATAAATTATTCGGATCAAGTCCTGAAAGCCAGTTAATCATTAAAAATAATAAAGCAATTATTCATCCGATTGCCGGAACTTCAAAAAGAACAGGAAACTTTGAAGCTGATCTTGAAGCTATTGAAGTTTTAAAAGCTGATCCCAAAGAAAATGCAGAACATACTATGCTGGTAGATCTCGCTAGAAATGATCTTGGAAAGCTTGGAAAAAATGTAACTGTTACTAAACTTAAAGAGATCCAGCTTTTCTCTCACGTGATTCATATGGTAAGTGAAGTGACTGCAGATGTTGCTAATGATATCAATCCTCTTGAAATGGTTTCCGCAACTTTCCCTCAAGGAACATTGAGCGGTGCACCTAAGCATAAAGCACTTCAGCTAATCAACCAATACGAAAAAGATTCCCGTGGATACTATGGCGGTTGTATAGGAATTATCGGATTGAATGGAACCTGCAATCAGGCTATTATGATCAGAACCTTCTTAAGCAAAAACAATACATTATTTTATCAGGCTGGTGCAGGCCTTGTGGCAAAATCTGTTCCTGAAAGTGAGCTGCAGGAAGTCAATAACAAACTGAATGCTCTTAAAAAAGCTGTAGAAAAAGCCGAAAAAATAGTTGAAAAATAAGTCCGTCAACCAGCAACAAAAATTACCAGCAACTATCTAACAAAAAAAGCAATGAACAACAATATAAACACCCAACAGCCACAGCTTAAAGTTCTCGTTTTCGACAACTATGACAGCTTCACCTATAACCTTGTCCAGATTATCGAAAGAGTTCTGAATCAAAGAGTGGATGTGGTAAGAAATGATAAAATCACTCTCGAAGAGATTGGAAAATATGACAAAATCATCCTTTCTCCCGGCCCCGGAATTCCAGAAGAAGCCGGTATTTTATTAGACCTTATTAAAGAATATGCTCCTACAAAAAGTATCCTTGGGGTATGTCTCGGGCAGCAGGCTATAGCCGAAGCTTTTGGAGGAAGCCTGATTAATCTCTCTGAAATCTTCCACGGAGTAGCCACCACTACTGAAATTGTAAAAGAAAATACCAAAGTTTTCAAAGATTTACATTCAGGATTGGAAGTAGGAAGATATCACAGCTGGGCAGTAAATCCGGAAGGATTCCCGGAAGAACTGGAAATTACAGCTGTAGATAAAGACGGAATGATCATGGCTTTGCAGCACAAAACATATGATGTACACGGAGTACAGTTTCACCCTGAAAGTATTTTAACGCCGGAAGGAGAAGTAATTATTAAAAACTTTCTGTTGTCATGAAAACCTTAGAAATCTCTTCAACAACCATAAAAACACCACAAATGAAAGAAATACTGCAATATCTGTTCAATCATAACACACTCTCAAAATCTGAAGCAAAAGCGATGATGATTGAGATTGCACAGAATAAGTTCAACGCTGCAGAAGTTACCGCTTTCATAAGTGTTTTCCTGATGCGGAATATCACCTTGAAAGAACTGGAAGGCTTCAGAGAAGCACTATTACAAATGGCTGTTCCTGTAAATATCAACGCCAGTGATGCCATTGACATTGTTGGAACCGGAGGTGACGGAAAGGACACCATTAATATATCTACTCTGGCCAGTTTTGTAGTTGCCGGAGCCGGACAGAAAGTAACAAAACATGGAAATTACGGAGCTTCCACTACTACAGGGTCATCGAATGTACTGGAAGAACTGGGATATCAGTTTAAAAACAGTTCAGAACAATTGAATGAAGATCTTGAAAGAGCCAACATCTGCTTCTTACATGCCCCTTATTTTCATCCTGCACTGCAATCAGTCGGATTATTGAGAAAATCTTTGGGATTGAGAACATTTTTTAATCTTTTGGGACCATTAGTGAATCCTGCAAAACCTAAATATTCCATGATTGGAGTTTATAATCTGGAAATCGCAAGAATTTATCAGTACCTCCTTCAGAAAGAGGAACGTGACTTTACTCTGGTTCATGGTCTTGACGGATATGATGAAATAAGCCTTACCGACGACAGCAAGATTATTACAAAAAACGGTGAAGAAATCTATTCTGCAGAAGATTTAGGTTTCAATCCGGTAATGCTGGAAGATATTAAAGCCGGAAGCTCTATTCGGGAAACCGCAAAAATATTTATGAATATTCTGGAAGGAAATGGTACAGAGCAACAAAATTCTGTAATCCTTGCCAATGCTTCAGTAGCGCTACACAACACTGGTAAATTCGGGACGTATGACAACTGTCTTTTAATGGCTCAGGAAAGCCTTCAAAACGGAAAAGCATTGAATAGTTTTAATCTTTTAATTAATTAGTCTTACAATTTTTTTAACCGTTAAGGATTTTTAAGTAATGAAGAATCGTTAAGATTAATCATTCTGATTTTAAGCTAGAGCAAAGTTCATCTTAATAATCTTAACACCTTAATACAATCTTAATGGTTCAAAAGAAAAAAGTTTAAACAGGTTCGAATAAAATAATCATTGATTAAATTTTAAACACAAAAAATGACTATACTGGATAAAATTATTGAACGAAAAAAAGAGGAAGTTGCTGCAGCAAAATTGCGAATTTCCCTTGACCGATTAAAAAGCACAGCCTTTTTTGGAAGACCTACGTATTCCCTGAAAGAATCCATCAAAAATAAGAGTGGAATTATTGCTGAGTTTAAAAGACAGTCTCCTTCAAAAGGAATCATCAACAATAGTGTACAGCCTTTAGAAGTAGTTTCTGCTTACGAAAATTTTGGAGCCAGCGGAATTTCTATTCTGACTGACCATGATTTTTTCGGAGGAAATTTAAATGATGTTCTGGATGTAAGAAATGAGATTAACATTCCGATTCTGCGAAAAGATTTTATGATTGATGAATATCAGTTTTATGAAGCCAAAAGTATTGGGGCTGATGTCGTTTTACTGATTGCTTCATGTCTGTCACCAGCTCAGGTACAGGAATTCACAGAATTAGCTCACCAACTGAAATTGGAGGTTTTACTGGAAATTCATACAGAAGATGAACTGAAACATTTCAATTCAAAAATCGATCTGGTGGGGATTAATAACAGGAATCTTAAAGATTTTAAGGTAGATCTTCAGCATTCGGTTCAGTTGAAGAATCAACTTCCAAAAGAAGTTTTATCTGTTGCAGAAAGTGGTATTTACAGCCTTGAAGATTTTCTGTTTTTAAAAGAAAAAGGATTTGACGGTTTCCTGATGGGAGAATATTTTATGAAAAATACAGATCCTGCCAAAGCTTTTGAAAAATTCGCATCTCAAATTTAAACTCAATAATAATCAATGATGAGCCTGCAACCTACAACTTCAAACATGCTACCTCAACTTAAAGTCTGCGGTCTTACAAAACCGGATCAGATTCAGGAACTGATTTCTATGAAAGTAGATTTCCTTGGTTTTATCTTCTACGAAAAGTCACCGAGATATGTTTTGAATCATCTGAGCCTGGAAGAGATCTCAAATTTTGAGCATCGTGGAAAAGCAGGTGTTTTTGTGAATGAAGAAGTAGATATCATTGTAAAGATCGCTCAGCATGCAGATTTAAATTTTGTACAGCTTCATGGTGATGAAAGTAATGATTTCATTACTGAACTAAGACAAAAACTGAGTCCTAAGGTTGGAATCATTAAAGTAATCAGAATAGGAAATATTGATTCTGATAACAAAGATAAAATAGCACAAACTCTTTCCTGCAACCTCCAACCTATCACCTACTACCTATTCGATACTGACAGCAAAGCCTTTGGCGGAACGGGAAAACAATTCGACTGGAATATTCTGAATGAATTTGAAATTCCACTGCCCTACTTTTTAAGCGGCGGTATTTCTGAGGAAAATATAGGGAATATTGACACATTGAAACAACAACCTTTTGCTTTGGATATCAATTCTAAATTTGAAACAGAACCTGGCAGTAAAAATATTGACAGCATAAAAAAGTTTAAAACTTTATATCAGCAAAATAAATAACACATAAAAACACACAAGGATGAATATACATTTGCTCAAAAAGACATTTTATAAAACCTTATTTCCCCCTAAATTCGGGAATGAAAAAATCCAGAATCTGTACCACTTTGTTGCACAGAACGACAGTAATACAGAACATTGGGAAGTGGGTGGATTATTGTCCGATTTCATTTGTATTATTAAAGATTTTGAAGAAACAGATATTCAGTATTTTTTTGAAAGAATCAGCTTATGGAACAGCTATTATCTTGTCATTATTTCAGATAAATTTTTAGAAACCCATGTAAAATCAAGTGTAAAGTATGACTTAGGACTGATTTATGCTAAAATATTCTTGCTTTATGAAGATTCCGATCCTTATTATCTGATTGACAATCTGGAAATTGCCATTACCATGTATCAGTCGAAAATTGATAAAGCAACTTTAATTGATTTAATGCATAAAATAGAATTGCTGTATTATAAAAAACTGATTACCAAACAGCAGCACGATTATCACCTCACATTTATTAATAGCTTAAACCCATGAAATATCAGATAAAAGAAACGAAAGATTTAACAGAAGCCGAGATAAAACATATTCTTGAACTTTGGGACATTTCTGCATGGAACACGATGAAATCTACCTATTTCCGGTCTTTTTTTAAAGATTCAGAGTTTCATTTTCTGGTAGATACCCATGAAAATATACTGGCCATTATGAGGGTGAATTTTGATTTTACCTTAAAAATAGCAGACACAGCATATACTTTTGCAGAAGCTGTAGGACTTGTGGCAGCTCATAAAAAGAAAGGTTACGGTGCTGCATTGGTAAAGAATTTCAAGGAAAACGTCATTCAGAGAAATTTGGAAACGATTGGTTTCTGCCATTCCGATCTTCGTTCCTTTTATGAAAAATGTGATATAGAAATTCTCCACGACAAAGCCAAAATGATCAAAGAAAGTATCGGTTCGGAGTGGGTAAATTCTGAAGATGATGATATTTTGATTTTTCATACCTCGCAGGAAAGAAAAAAACTACTGAACCAGCTGAGTGCACAAAACAATGCCTATTTAACTACTAAAGAATAAAAAAATGAATTATAAAAACCCCGATGAAAACGGATATTATGGAGAGTTTGGAGGCGCTTTCATCCCCGAAATGCTCTATCCTAATGTAGAAGAACTGCAAAAAAACTATCTTGAAATCATAGAATCTGAAGATTTTCAGGCTGAATATCAGGATTTGCTGAAAAATTATGTCGGAAGGGCTACTCCTTTATATTTTGCTAAAAACTTAAGTCAAAAATACCAGACACAGATTTATTTGAAACGGGAAGATCTCAACCATACGGGAGCTCACAAGATCAATAATGCTCTGGGACAGGTTTTATTGGCAAAACGTCTTGGAAAAACAAGAATCATTGCTGAAACCGGTGCAGGACAGCATGGTGTTGCTACCGCTACAGCGTGTGCTTTGCTTGGTCTTGAGTGCATCGTTTATATGGGAGAAATTGATATCCAGAGACAGGCCCCGAATGTCGCAAGAATGAAAATGCTTGGTGCAGAAGTAGTAGCAGCTACTTCAGGTTCAAAAACGCTAAAAGATGCAGTAAATGAAGCATTAAGAGACTGGATCAACAATCCTGTGACGACTCATTATGTGATTGGAAGTGTGGTGGGACCTCACCCTTTTCCTGATTTGGTGGCAAGATTTCAAAGTATTATTTCAAAAGAAATCAAAGAACAGCTTCAAGAGAAAATCGGAAGAGAAAATCCTGATTATGTGATTGCCTGTGTGGGCGGAGGAAGCAATGCTGCAGGGACTTTTTATCATTTTGTAGAGGAAAAAGAAGTAAAAATCATTGCTGCGGAAGCGGGAGGATTGGGTGTAGATTCAGGAAAATCTGCTGCGACTACATTTTTAGGAACTTTGGGGGTACTTCACGGAAGCAAAAGCCTTGTAATGCAGACAGAAGACGGACAGGTGATAGAACCTCATTCTATTTCCGCAGGATTGGATTACCCAGGAATAGGACCTTTTCATGCGCATTTGTTTAAAGAAAAAAGAGCAGAATTCTTTAGTATTAATGATGATGAAGCTTTACAATGTGCATTTGACCTTACCAGACTGGAAGGAATTATTCCTGCATTGGAAAGTTCTCACGCACTGGCAGTTTTAGACAAGAAAAAATTTAACGAAAATGATGTCGTAGTGATTTGTCTGAGTGGCCGTGGAGATAAGGATATGGAAACCTATCTGAAAGAAATTAAAAGTTAGATACCAGAAATCAGTAAGTATTAACTCATAAAAAGTATTTGCCTTCTAACTTCTCATCGCTAATTTCTAACTTCTATAATAAAGAAATGAAAAAACTAAATATATACTTCACAGCAGGAATTCCACAATTGGAAGATACCGCTGATATTATACAACTGATTCAGGATTCCGGAGCCGATATGATCGAAATCGGAATGCCCTATTCTGATCCTGTAGCAGACGGACCTGTGATCCAGAAAGCTCACGAACTGGCTTTACAAAACGGAATGACCATTGAAAAACTATTGTCTCAGCTGAAAACCATCAAGGACGAAATCAAAATTCCCATTATTCTGATGGGTTATATCAATCCTGTTTTGAGCTTTGGATTTGAGAAATTCTGTGCAGCATGTTCGGAAAGTGGTGTTTCAGGATTGATCCTTCCAGACCTTCCTCCTATTGAGTTTGAGAAAAACTATCAGCATATTTTAAAACAGTACAATCTAAATTTCACCTTTCTGGTAACTCCGGAAACTTCCGATGAAAGGATGATCTATCTGGATTCTCTAAGCTCAGGTTTCCTTTATGCCGTAAGCTCTTCTTCCACCACCGGAAATGAAAATGCTGTTTTGAAAAATGAGAGTTACCTTTCCAGAATAGCAGCTCTTCCACTTAAAAATCCGGTAATGATAGGATTCGGAATTAAATCGAAAGATGATTTTGAAAATGTAACAGAAAAAGCAGATGGTGGTATCATTGGGACGGCCTTTGTGAATATTTTACTTCAGGATAGAGACTGGAAGAAAAGTGCTATAGATTTTATCCATTCCATAAAAGGGTAAAATTCACTAAATTTGTATATCAAAAATTGAAATGAATACAAATCAAAATAAAGCAGTAGAATTTGAAGACTTAGGAGTCAAAGAATATCAGCCTGCCTGGGATTATCAGGAACAGCTGATGAAAAACATCATTGACACCAAAATAAAAAACAGAGATCTTCCTGCAGAACAGCATACCACTACGCCTAATCATCTTCTTTTCGTAGAACATCCTCATGTGTATACCTTAGGAAAAAGTGGGCATGAAGAAAATATGCTTGCCGGTATTGATAAACTGAAAGAAATTGATGCTACTTTCGTGAAAGTAAACCGTGGCGGAGATATTACCTATCATGGTTACGGACAGGTGGTAGGTTATCCTATTCTGGATCTTGAAAACTTTTTCACGGATATTCATTTATATATGAGAAATCTGGAAGAAGTGATCATCAGAACCATTGCCGAATATGGTATTAAAGGAGAACGTTCTCCGGGAGAAACAGGAGTTTGGCTGGATGTAGGAAAGCCTTACGCCAGAAAAATGTGTGCGATGGGAGTAAAAGCTTCCCGATGGGTAACTCTTCATGGTTTTGCTTTGAATGTGAATACCGACATGCGTTATTTTGAATACATTATTCCATGTGGGATCAAAGACAAGCAGGTAACTTCTTTGAAAAGAGAACTTGAAAGAGAATTGACACCAGAAGAAATGGAAGAACTGAAAGCAAAGATCAGAAAACATTTCGCTGATGTTTTTCAGGCAGAATTGATTTACAAATAGTCAAGTTTATTTACAATATAACAAACCCGGTTTCAATAGTTGGAACCGGGTTTTTAGTTTTATGATAATGTTATTTTTATTCACTTAGACTATCCACAACGTTTGTCATTCCGCAGGAATCCAGACACAGAAAGCTTGTGATAAGGAATGAGGATAAAATAAGAGTTTAGATTCCTACGGAATGGACAAAGCGAGTAAAGATACGTACTAAAACATCTGTATTCCCGTCGCAAAAAATAACGGATTTCACCATTTTAAAAATTTTCTATTTTCTCTGAATATCCCTATAAAAATCATCATTTTTCCACCTTTTTCACTATCATTAAACCAATAAAACAGCAGAATAATTTATTTTTTTCAAAAAAACTCTTGCACATATTTTAATTTTTATTACTTTTAATATCACAAAATAGTGAACTATCACCATTATAAAGTTCACTGAAAATTAACCACAAAATATAAAAACTATGAAAAAATTTCTGTTATCCATGATGGTATTCGTGACGGTACTGTCATTTAATTCCTGCTCGGATTCAGGTGCCAATCAGGATCCTAATCTTGTTGCTAAAGAGTCTAACGAAATCGCAATGAAAGACTTCGGCAAAACTGTTCCGGTAGGGATAGAAAAAGAGGAAGGAAAATTTAAAGTTTCATTTATGGTTTCTGCACAACCTTATCAAATTAAGGATACCAAAGAAAATGCGGGATTTATCTCCATGATCAAAGAAGCTGTAGAAAATGAAACGCCTGTTCAGGTTTTCTTGAAGGCCAATTCTAATGAAATTGCAAAGGTTGAAAAAGCAACAGCTGATGACATCCGTTATTTCAAATCAGTATTTAACAAAGAAGAAAGAGGTGACAGCAAAAAAGCGGTAAGCGTTATTCCTAATCTTGCAACACTGAACAGCTTATTCACTCAGATCAAAAACCAGTCTTGTGGAACTTCTACTGCATCTTCACCATGTATCACATTCAGATATCCTGTGGATGGATGCTATGCAAGAGCGCACAAAATGAGACAAATCCTTTTGAATGCAGGTTACGATTGTGAAAAGCAATTCGTATATGGTAACTTAAGAGCTTCTACAGGAACATGCTGTGTTTCATGGGTATATCACGTAGCCATTTTGGTAAGCTTCAAAAATGCTTCAGGAATTGTTGAAAAAAGAATCATTGACCCATCATTATTCTCCAGCGGACCTGTAACTGACACTGCATGGAGAGCTGCATGTACCAATACTAGCTGTGGATCTGCTTCTGTTTCTTCTTATGCCAATACCGCAGGAAACGTATACTACAGAAGTCCATCAGGATCTTTATTATATGATAACAATTATGTAAATACCAACTGTGTATTAAACATATTCTCATCCCTTTCAGGATGTTCTCCTTCCCCTGCACCTAGTGTAGCAAGCTGTGGATTTTAACTAATTTATATAGAGCTCCTGCCTATATTTTGATATATTGCAGGAGCTTTTTTACTTAATCTCTTTTATTATGAAAGCCTGGTCCTATTTACTATTACTATTTATTATGATTACATCCTGTTCCGGTAACTCCAGTTCACAGAACTTGACATGGTACAATAATGCCACTATTTCCAACATCATGGAAGATCCTGATAAACCGAATGAAGTGGTGCGTGTCGCTATTGGAATCAGTGCACAGGTTTTTTATCTCTCTAAAAAATCACCGGAATACAAAAGCCTAATGGAAAAAGCAACCCAAAGCTTTAAAAAAGGTAAGACCTATAATATCGGTATTGAAAATAAAACCAATATCATCAAAGAAATTAAAGAGGTCAAATAATCCGGATTATCTGATCACAGAAATCCCGGCATCTACTTTTATCTCAGCTCCATGAATGTATGAAGCTTCTTCTGAAGCCAGAAACAGAACTACATTGGCTATTTCTGACGGTTCGCCCTGCCTTTTAAAAGGGATTGTCGGAATAATATCATCAATAGCACTTTCAATCTGCTCTCCCGTTAATCCTGTATTATTAAAAATATTGGTTTTAATATGTCCGGGACTTACTCCATTCACACGGATTCCACGTTCTGTAAGTTCTACGGAAAAAGTTTTGATGAATGACTGCACCGCAGATTTTGCAGCAGAATACACCGAAAAATTAGGCATCGCAATATCCGTTGCCACGGAAGTATTGAAAATAACAGAGCTTCCGCTTTTCATCAGTGGTAATACCTGCTGTACAGTAAAAAATGGTCCTTTTACCAGCATATTAAAGAGTTCATCAAACTGATTTTCATCTACATATTCCACTGGAGCAAATCTTCCGTATCCCGCATTGGCAAAGACCATATCTATATGTTCTGTATATTTTCTGACTTTCTGCTGAAGATTCATCAGATCTTTTATATTTCCTGCATTGGATACGATTCCGCAAGCACTTTCTCCAAGCTTTTCCAAAGCATTATTCACTGTTTCTTCACTTCTGCCTGTAATAATGACTCTTCCTCCTTCTTCTATAAATTTCTGAGCGGTAGCCAAACCCATTCCATTGGTTCCTCCTGTAATTAAAGCGGTTTTGTTTTTAAATCTCTGCATTGTTTTTAGTTTAAAATTCTATGGCAAAGATTGGAATTCAAAGGCTTTGAAAAAATCCGAATCATGCTGAAATGATTAAAACCGAAACTAAAAATTTCTCATTGCTCTCTTCATTATTTTACCTTTTTAAAGTTTATCAATAATTGCCATCAATAAAATCTTTCAAAATTAAATTGCACACAATTAAATTGAGTGTACATTTGTACTGTTAATTTACTTCAACATTCAAATAGAAGTGATAAAACTCAAAGTAGTTTAATTTAAAAACAAAATAAAAATGTCATTAATAGAAAATCTAAACTGGAGACACGCTGTAAAAGCTTATGATCCTACCAAAAAAGTTTCACAGGAAGACCTTAATACTATTTTAGAATCAGCAAGACTGGCTCCTACTTCATCTGGACTACAACCGTTCAGAATTATTGTAGTAGAAAATCAGGAACTGAAAGAGAAAATGGTAGCAGGTGCTTTAAACCCTGAAGTAATGAGAGATTCTTCTCACGTTTTGGTCTTTGCAGCATGGGACAGTTATTCTAATGAAAAAATTGACAAAGTTTACGATTATCACACCGATGTAAGAGACCTTCCGAGAGGACGTTTCGGCAGCTATACGGACACCATCAAAAAAATGTACGGAGCACAGACTCCTGAAGAGCATTTTGCCCACACTGCCCGTCAGACTTATATTGCCTTAGGAATTGCTCTTGCACAGGCTGCAGAACTTAAAATCGACAGTACTCCTGCAGAAGGTTTCAACAATGCTGTGGTGGATGAAGTACTGGGATTGAAAGAACTGGGATTAAAAAGTGTGACTCTTTTATATCTTGGATACCGTGACGAAGCTAATGACTGGCTTTCTTCTATGAAAAAAGTCAGAATTCCAATGGATGAATTTATCATAAAAAAGTAATACCTTCATCGAATCTTTCGTACTCAAAAATTATGGAAAATCCGAATACACCCAAACTAGAAAACCAGATTTGCTTCCCATTATATGTAATTGCCAAAGAGATTACAGGGCTTTACCGTCCTTTTCTTGATGAGCTGGGTATTACGTATCCGCAGTACCTTGTGATGATGATATTATGGGATGGTGACGGACTTACGGTAACTCATATCGGAGAGAAACTGTTTCTGGATAGTGGTACCTTAACCCCTCTTCTTAAAAGACTGGAGTCTAAAGGATTTATCATCAGAAAAAGAAAAAAAGAGGACGAAAGAGTGGTTGAAGTATTTTTAGATGAAGCTGGAAAACAGCTTCAGCAGAAGGCTTGTGAAATTCCGGGAAAAATCCAGGAAAAACTGGGAATACAACCGGAAGAGCTGCTGCACCTTAAAGACACAGTCTTAAAAATATTAAACAAAATAGAAAAATAAATGAAAACATTATATACCACTCAGGTTACTGCTCAAGGAGGCAGAAACGGACATGTAAAAAGTGAAAACGGAGTATTGGAACTTGACGTAAGAATGCCGAAAGGTTTAGGAGGAGCCAATGATGATTTTGCTAACCCGGAAATGCTTTTTGCAGCAGGATATTCTGCATGTTTCGATAGCGCTCTGAACAGAGTCATCAGCCTTTCTAAAGTAAAAACCGGAGAAACTACAGTAACCGCTCAGGTAAGCATAGGCCAACTTGAGAATGGAGGTTTCGGACTGGCAGCAGAACTGGATGTGAACATCCCTGGAGTTTCTATTGAAGAAGCACAAGCTTTGACAGAAAAGGCACACCAGATTTGTCCTTATTCTAATGCTACCAGAAATAATATGGAGGTGAAACTTTCAGTAACCAACAACGATTAATCCAATTTTTTTAAGCATAGTTATAACGAAAGGAGCTGTTTCCATGGAAACAGCTCCTTTTTATTTTTTTTTATTTTCCCGCAGATTTCGCAGATGGCGCAGATGATTGAGGATATTTTTATATGCTTATAATGGTTAAGAATTTTATTCATAATTCATCATTATTGAATATTTTTACATAATGGAAATCATTATAGATATTGTTTGCCAGGTGTATGCAGGGCAAAAATCAAGAAAGACGATTGATCTGGTTTTGAATACGTTCATTCCCGGATATGAAAAATTAAATCTCAATTATACTTACCCAAGGCACGACAGAGATTATATTTTTAAAACAGAGGACGAAATGATTGGTTATTTCATCGAAAACCCTGCCCTTGACCAAACTTTTTACTGGAATAAATACCATGATAATCCGGAAAGAATAATGGTGGGTGCCAACATTACAGATGATGACAGGCTTATCATGAGCCTAACAATGGATACAACTGAAGAGAAAAGGGATATGTATTTCGATCAGCTTAAAAAACTTTTACAATCTGATATAGGAATAGTTACTTATGTAGATCCTGCAGCTTATGAAGACGGAGAAGATTTTATTATAAAATATGGATAGAAAACAGAAACCTACTCAATCTATTCATCATTCATCATCACCTCCTGTCTTTATTTACATCACTTTTCTGATAGGCATCTACCTTTTTATAAGAATCGTTTTTTTCTTTTTCTTTTTTATCGGAAATCAGGATTCCGAAAAGATGGTCTATTTCATGTTGAAAAATCACCGCAGTAAAACCTTCTACAATTTCTGAATATTTCTGCCCTTTCAAATCCACATATTCCAGTTGGATAACTTTGCTTCTGTAGAACTGATCTCTGAAATCAGGAATAGACAAATCGCCCTCAGGACCGAGGTTCTGAAGATCAGATCGCCAAACAATTACCGGATTGATAAAATATTCCAACGGAGTTCCTTCTTTATCAAAACGCTGTACCCAGATGATCTTTCTATTGATTCCCACTTGAGGAGCCGCAATGCCTACTCCACCATCTGTTGACAGAAGAGATTCTTTCATTCTTTTTACCAGAACAGCTGTATTCGGGTCAAGCGGATCTGCTTCTGAAGAAGTGTTCAGCAATGTTTGATGCTGATTATTATCCGTCGTCTGATAAATTGGTAACGCCTTATTTACGTCTCCCTGATTGATGATTGAAAGTTCATTGGAAGTCAGTTTTTGTGCATTGAACAATCCGATAAAAAAGATCAGCAGAATGGGTAATTTCTTCATATTTTTTGAATGTAATACAAAGGTAAATATTGTGGAGTGAAAATAATTTATTTACCGATGAATTTTAAGTTTTGGCTAAAGCCAATGGAATTTTGATATAAAAAAATGAACGGGCTAAAGCCCGTTCCTATTGAAATGTAAGTAATTGATTTTTGTCATTCTGAAAGGAATGCAATGTAGTGAAGAATCTTATAATTAATTAACAGTGAGATTCTTCCTTCGTCAGAATGACACTTTTGTAAAAAATTAGAAAGTCTTCGTCATATCTCCCGGAATAATCAGATTGAAGTCTGTCGGGATATAATCTTTGGCTGGAACTTTTAGTTCAGGATCATCCGATTCAAAAACGGAGATTACTGCCATTTTCAGATTAGGGTTTTTCTGTTTGATGTACCAATAGATTCCTCCAAATTCTTTGCTGTGATAATTTCCGTTGTAGTGGATGAAGGTTTTTCCCGCCTGGTAATTTTTCAGGATAGATTCAGCCATTGTAGCATCTTTTGTAGCCTGAGCTGAAATGAAATTCATCACTTTGGTTCCTTCTGCATGATCTCCCATCATCTTTTTCATTTCCGGATATCCAGGAGTGTCTAAAGTCACTTTGATAGGCAGCTGGGCAATATAGGTTTTCTCTTTTTCACTTAATTTATTTAAGGATTCTAGACCTTCTTTTGCGGTTTGAGAGGCATACCTTCTTGGGATATTGGTAGCAACAAAATTCAGCTTTTTATCTTTCGCAAAATCCACCAAAGGCTTGTAATCAGTTGCATAATTGTTCCATAAACGGGCAGAATCTTTCAACGTTTTAGCATCAAACTTTCCGTTTAAATATTGATCCAGCTGCGCCTGATTGTCTCTTTCAAACATTTCTGCTCCTAGGATCAGCTGACCATTCTTCTTTGCAAACAACGCTTCTGTAATTTTAAGCTGAAGCCAGTGATTGATAGAACTGTTATGATTTTCACCAAAAAAGACCACATCATAATCTGCCAATTCTTTTACCAGCTTTTCCGTCTTTACTTCTTTTCCTTTTTTATCATAAAATTGATACGCTTTTAAGTCCTGTGCTTTTAATGAACAGAAACCGGCAAAAAGTATCGCTATGAAAATATTCTTCATTATATTTTATATTTAATCCCAAATTACACAAATATTCTGGTAGCTGCAGATCACTTGTCATAAAAAAGACCGCTTTGAATTTTACAAACAAAACGGTCCCATTCAAATCATCTAATTATTATTTCTCTAATGCGGCTACAAGGTCCTTCCACTCCTGAAGCTCAGGAATTCCAGGTTTTCTTTTTCCGAAGAACTGAACGATGAAGTCTCCTTCATTGTTGAATACTTCGATAGCCGTTACTTCTCCGTCTTCAGTTGGTTTTTTCACGATCCATGCTTCAGCAATTTTCGTTACATCAAGGTGTAAGTTGAAATCAGGATCCATCACATTGAACCATTGCTGGTGCCAAAGTGTTTTCTTCACATTTCCTGTATGGATCTGAATGATTCCTCTGTTTCCAACGAAAACCATGATCGGTGTATTTTTTTCAGAAGCATCTTCAAGAATGTTAACTACTTTAGCGTTATCAATTTTCTTTGCAAATCCTTCCGGAGCCAATCTTAATGCCTGCGTTCTGCTTACTCCATATTTTCTGGTCATCATGAAGAAATCATGAGTATCTTTCAATTCTGTCCATGCTTTTTTGAAACCTTCCACATCAATGTCTGAATCAGCTTTTTCAGCCTGTTTTGGAGCTACTGCTTCAAAAACAAGTACTTGATTCTGATCTTCTGCTTTGAATTTCTCTACGATAGCATCGAAAGCAGCCTCATTACTGTCTTTTGTCAGATAAATCTTGTGAAGTGCCAGACCATCTTTTCCAAAAAACTGAAGGCTTTTCTTCTCTCCTTCCAATACTGCAAAAGCAAATTTCCAGTGGTTAAGGAAAATTCTAAGATCGATATCTTCACCCACAAAAAGCTGTGCATGAGGACTGCTGAAATCTCCGTTCAGGTAAGTTCCTTTTCTTTCATGAACACATTCATCATTACGGGTAAGAGCCATAACCTTTCCTAATTGCTCAGCTTCTGTAAGGATTCCCTGGAAATCCGGGTTCAGGACAGTAACGCCTTCTCCAATGCTTGTTGCCAATAATTCTGCCTCACTTACTTCTAACTGTGCTGCTGCATTTCTTATTCTGATATGTGGATTTTCTGCTTTCAGAGCTTCCCATTTTTCCTTTAAATCATTAACTAATGTGCTCATTACTTTACTTTTTTATGGTTAAAATTGTATAAATTCTTCGTATTGTTTCGTTTCCTGTTTTACTTTTTATTTCTTCTTCTCTTTCAGAAGTTTTCATTCTTTTAAATTGGCTTTTGGAGACCAGCTCTTCCATTTCACTGTTGCTGTACAAGGTGAAATCATATTCCGTAAACGGTAGTTTTTCCATGAACTCTCTTTGTCCGAATGTAAGAACGAAAGTTCCGTCATCTTTTAAAACTCTGTAGATCTCATTTAGAAATTCTACCGGATTTTCCCAGAAATAGACCGTGTTTACGGTGAATATTTTATCAAAAGATCGATCCCGAAAAGGAAGTCTTTTGCCTTCATACAAAACAAAATCTGCTTCACTTTCAAATTCTTTATTGAGCCTTTTAGCTTCATTGTGCATGGTCTCAGAAATATCAATTCCTGTATATCTGAGGTTTTTAGCAAGACTCATTAAGCTTTTCAGATGGGCAGCGTTTCCGTGTCCTATTTCAAGAATCTGTTGCTCATCTTCTATCACAAGTGTTTTGATGCTTTCTAACGTCATGCTGATGTTGGTAGCATTCATCATTTCACCAATCTCGATCCCTTTTTCTCCCTGAGGATTGGCAAGATTCTGTGCGAGGATTTTGAGTTCGTCTTTTTCCATGGTTATCCAAAAATGATCATTGGGTTATTGGTAATAGGGTGTCCGCAGATGGTACAGGGAAAATTATAGGCATTGCTGATATTTTCTTCCGTAAAAACTTCCTCTGGAGTTCCATAGGCAGAAACCTGTCCTGATTTCATTAATAAAATCTTATCTGCAAACTGTGCAGTAAGGTTCAGATCATGTAAAACAACAATAGCACTGTTGGCTTTTTTGGTGAAATTTTTGATAATTTCCAATGCTTTGTACTGATGTTTTATATCTAAATTATTCAATGGTTCGTCCAGAAAAACCAGTTTGTGGGCGATATCATTTTCAAGCTGAGCCA
Source organism: Chryseobacterium sp. KCF3-3 (assembly GCF_045865955.1). Classification (NCBI taxonomy): domain Bacteria; kingdom Pseudomonadati; phylum Bacteroidota; class Flavobacteriia; order Flavobacteriales; family Weeksellaceae; genus Chryseobacterium; species Chryseobacterium sp. KCF3-3. The sequence continues at coordinate 3,531,049 of NZ_AP035792.1, read as the reverse complement.
TTACTCTTGATAGTTGTACACGCTGCTTTTCTCCTCCCGAAAGGGTATTGTATTCTCTTTCTTTCAGATGAAAAATATCGGTTTCGTACATCATATTATTCATGGCTTCCAGATCTTCTTTTCCGGGTTGGGCATCGAAATACGGATACCTTCCCATCATGATCACATCTTTTACCTCAAGCGGAATATCGTTGCTGTTATGCTGTGAAAACTTTGCTTTGTGTTTTGAAAGTTCTTTGATATTCCATTCTTTAATAGGTTTATCTTTAAACAAAACTTTGTTATTGCCGGATTTCACTTCATCTGCCAGTACGCTCAGAAGGCTTGACTTCCCGGCTCCGTTGGGTCCTACAATGGCCAGAAATTCACCGTATTCCAGAGAGACATCTACCCCATCCAGAATCCTGAATTCTTTATGTTTATAATTAATCTGGTGTGCCTTGATCATTACAGTGATTTTTTAAATTTAACCAAAATAGCGATAAAAATAGGGCCTCCCATTAAGGCTGTTAAAATTCCGATCGGTAGTTCGGATGGCTCCACAATACTTCTGCTGAAGGTATCTGCTGTCAATAACAAAATGCTTCCGCACATTGCCGATAATGGCAAAATAAAAGTGTAATTGGATTTGAATAGCAATCTTAAAATATAAGGTACAATAAGACCTACAAAACCAATGGTTCCTGAGAATGCCACACAACTTCCAACCATCAACGCCACGATGATAATAATCTGTTTTTTCAGTCTTTCCACATTAATTCCCAGATGTTGTGCATCTTTCTCTCCCAGCATCATTGCATTCAATGCTTTTCCTTTTGGAAGTAAAATAATGTAAGCAATAATTGCAACAATGGCCAGAATGATATTCTTCGTCCATGTAGCGGCTGCCAGACTTCCTAAATTCCAGAAAGTAAGGTCTCTGAGCTGCTCATCTTTTGAAATATAGATCAAAAATCCGGTTATCGAAAACCCGATAGCCGTTATGGCAACTCCGGTAAGCAGCATCATGACTACATTTGTCTTTCCTCCGCTTGTTGAAATTCTGTAGACCAGCATCATTGATAAAAAAGAACCTATAAAAGCTGCTATTCCTACCAGTGAAAATTGTACAGCTTCAGGAAGATATTCTTTGAAATGTCCTCCTAAAACAATCGCAATAGCTGCCAGCAACGTTGCTCCTGATGTAAGTCCTATTAAATCTCCCGTTGCCAGAGGATTCTTGAAAAGTCCCTGAAGACTTGTCCCTGAAACCGACAACATACTTCCTACTAAAATCGCCATGATAATTCTGGCTGCTCTTACGTCCCAAATCACATATTTATCACTGAGTGATAAACCGGAATCTCCTTTTATAAATTGCCACAGCGCCCTGAACGGAGATTTTTCTCCAAAATCATAAACGCCTGTATTAAGTGACAGTACTGCTATAATGGCAAGCAGTACTGCACTTATAATAAGATAAAAGTATAGTTTACTTTGTGCTTTCAATTAAAAGTTTGTTTAATCCTACTGCTGCTTCTCCTACTCTTGGTCCAAAACCTGATACTAAACCTCCGTCCATTGCGATAATTTTCTTGTTTTTACCTGCATTGGTCTGAGATACTCCCGGCATTTTTAGCGCTCCTTCGTTTCCTCCTGCTCCCTGCAGACCAGTTTCGAAGAAGAATAATACATCAGGATTAGCTTTTACAACTGCTTCCGGTGTCAATGGTTTGAAATCTTCAAAATCAGTTACTGCATTTTCTCCGCCAGCAAGGGTAATCAATGAAGCCATTGGGGTGTTTTTACCACTTACCATCAGCATATTTCCTCTGGCATAGATGAACAATACTTTTGGTTTTTTAGCAATAGGCTGTACCTGTTTCAAATCGGCATCAATTTTATCATTTAATTTCTGATAATCTGTATTTCCGATCGCTTTTGCTACTTGTTCAATCAGTTTTTTAGTTCCGTCAACCGTATATTCCTGTTTGAAAACTTCCGTTTTAATGCCTGAAGACTTAATTTTTCCCATTAATTCAGGGTTGATATCTTTATCTGAAGCCAGAATCAAAGTAGGGTTTACAGCCATGATCGGCTCAATCGTCATTGATCTCATGTGTCCTAAATCTTTAGCTGTAGCTTTTAAAGAAGCAGGATAAGTACTGGTAACATCTGTTGCAACGATTTCTTTTTCGTGGCCTAAAGCAGCTACGATTTCAGTAATTCCTCCGTTTAGAGTTACTATTTTATTATTGGTTTTTGGTGCTTCAGAAGTCGCTTCCGTTGTATTTTCTTTTGCTCCTGCTTCTGCTTTTTTGCAAGAATATACTGCTACAAGAACAGAAGCTGCAAGGATGAATTTTTTCATGATATACTATTATTTATAAAGGTTCGAATTCAAAATTGGTGTATCCTCTTTCACCTTTTGTATTCTTCATGGTATTGAATCTCAGCTTGAAATAAAAACCTTCAGCATCTTTCAATACAAAGAAACGGTCTGCATACACAAAAGGAACAGGATTGGATGCCGTACCGGTAGTGGTTCTCCATTTATCACCAATTGCTCTCTGGTCATTGAAAACAAATTTTGCAGGCTCTACATCTTTCAGTTTAAATGCGTTATAAGCAGCATCAAGGCTTCCTGTAACCGTTACCTGATAAGCTCCTACTCCATTAAGAGTATTGGTTGCTACAAAGTCAGCATAGAAATAACTTCCTGCACTTGTTGTAGGTCCCATGAATACTTCATTGGTAAATGTGGTAAACACCATATCCCATTTTTTCTTCTTTGGCTGAATTTTTACCGGAGTTCCTGTTTTCAGGTTGAAGAATGAGAAGTTGTATTCTGTATCTTTGGTAATAAGATATTCTTTGATATCTGTTCCTGTCGCATTCACATCGGCATAACGGATTTTGTATCCATTCTGTGCTCTCAGAATCTGAATTTTTTTCCATCCTCTCGGATCACCGGACAATGAAACAGAACCAGCTCCGATATTGGCTGCAGAAGGTATTTCTCTTCCCAGATTGATCAGATAGACAGGGTTATCAGCATCATTTTCTTTGATTGGATCAATTCCGGATGTCTGATTTAAGAAGTCTCCGTTCGGATTGTCAACATATTTCATGTTCGCAGCATCAAATGTTCCTACCTGAGCAATGTCTTTTAAACTTGAAATATCAGTTTCCTTTACTTTACTGATGTCTGAAGCATTGGGTATTTTGATCACTGTCATCGCAAGAGACCCGTTCATAATCACCCTGTAAGCATCGCCACTGTAAAAACCAAGATCCCAGTCTGTTCTGCTGTTGACCGCAGGATTGGTATAATCACTTAAATCGATCCAAACCTGATTAGGTTCTGTAGGACCGCCAACTTGCACACTTACTTCTGATCCTGTCATAGGAGGAACCGAAACCGGATCTTCGTCTGCAGATAAACAAGACTGTGTGGCAGCCATGATAGAAAGAACAGATAATATTTTTAGATACTTCATAATAGTAACTTTATTATTTAAAATTGAAACATTAATCGGGCAAAATAGCTTCTGCCATAGAATAAATTAACAAAACCATTCGCTGCAGTATGGGCTGAGCCTGCCACTGCTGTAGAGTTTAATCTTGTTACATCGAATATATTTTTCACTCCTGCGGAAATTTCAAAATGTTTGTTCCAGAAAGGCTGGCTCACAATGAAATCCATCATATGAAAGCTATCTACTTTTCCAAGACGGAAGTCGTTTGCTCCATCGGATACATAAATTCTGTCCGGACCTGTGAACTTATAATAAAGGGCAAAATTGGTATCGGTACTTTTCAGTTTGTAGGTTGCTGAAGCGCCTGCCTGCACCAAATACTGGAAGTCTGTAGGGGAAGAAGATTTTAAATCAATCATCGATACTGATGTTCCGCTTACAGATCCTCTTAAAGACAAAGCAAACTGATCTTTTCTGAAATCTACATTAGCTGTAACCAATAGATTTTTAAATTTATTAATGTTCATGTATTTGTAGGTGGAAGGCTCCTTTATCATCACCAACTCAATTCTGTCACGTACATCCAGATATAATGCATCTACTCCATAAGCGATTTTCCAGCCATTGTCTACTGCAAAATTCTGGTTCCAGAAAAGGCCTGCTGAGAATCCTTTTTCAGGATTCAAATCGGGATTCCCTTGTACATCATGATTGATATTTACAAAATAGGTGTACAGCTCTTCATATTTAGGATAGCGGTTGGCTGATCCTACCACTGCTCTAAGATTTGAATTCTCAGAAGTTTTATATCTTGAGGATAAAGAGTAATTGTATTGATTGCTGAAGTTCTCACTAAGAGATAATCTTACTCCCGGTCTCAAAGAGAATTTGTCTGAAACATTCCATTCCGCAGAAAGGAAATTGGAATAGGTAAATATTTTTCTCTTTACCGCTTCACCAAAGAAGTCACCGGCCATTTGAGAAGCATAACCATTGGTATAATCTAGCTCATACCCTAACTGAAAGTCAAAAACTTTACTATCCAGGAAGTTGCTGAACATCCCTCTTGAGTAGATAACGTCTGTTTTATAATAAGACTTTTCGTCCTCACGGCTTTTTATGGTTCTGTTGGGAATATCGTAAACGTAGTCGTAATATTTTCTATCCTGATTCTGATAGGAGAAATCTCCCATGTATCGGATGTGCCCCAGGTTGGTTTGAATATTGAATTGATGAACCCAACGGTCTGTATTGTATCTTTTGTCTCTGCTCTCATAAACAACTCCACCCAATCCATCATTAAGAGGATTTCTGTTAACCTCCGGATTGTAGAAATTGAATTTTTCATTCAGATAAGACAGTTTGTAGAAGAATGTAGTTTTATTTTTGGTATATCTTAACAAAGCAGAAGCATCGTACTGATCTTTCGGGTTCCATTCATATCCTCTTTTGTTATCCTGTCCAAAATACTTGTAGCCTTTACTTTCTCCTTCATATCCCATAAACTGGTTATGATTGAAATTGATGCTTGCAAACCATTCTTTATTGATATTATAATCTACATTAAGATTCTGAATGTGTCTGCCGTTTCCTCTTTTCTTAAGATCATAATTATCTCTCACTGTTTCTTCCTGCAATGAGCCCCTTACACTAATCTTTTTAGTACTGGATTTCTTGGTAATAATGTTGATGACTCCGGCAACAGCGCCGTTTCCGTACTCAACTCCCATACTTCCTTTTACAATTTCGATTCTTTCGATATTGCTTAAAGCAATTTTAGTAAGGTCAATATTACTCCCAAGCCCTGTGTCCCCTACTACCGGAATATTGTCTATTAGGATTTTTACATAATCACCATTAAGTCCCATAATCTTGGCTGTAGAATTTCCTGAACGGGAATCCGGGGTAATCTGTATATTAAGACTTTGATTTAAAACCTCGGCAACATTTGTAGCTGCCATATTTTTAATCTGCTCTGCATCAATAACCTCAACCTTATATATTGATTTGTTTACAGACTGTTGCATGTACTGTCCTGTAATAACAACTTCTTCAATTTTCTTTTGATTAAGAGAATCCTTTTCTTGTGCATTTACCCATAAGGCCACGGATAATGATAGAACGGAAAGCACTTTCTTCTTCATAAGGGTACAAATTTTCGACAAATATAAAACTTTATTTAGACTCATTAAAAATAATTACATATTTTTGTGGAATAATTCTAAATAAAAATAATCTCATGAAATTAAAATTACTTTTAGGAGCTCTGATGTTTACAGCCTTAACGGCGAACGCTCAGGTGTCTAACATCAATGAAAATTTCAACAATTTTACAGCTGGGAACACAACTTTCCCACAGTTTGGATGGTCTGCCATCGTTGCACCGATAACGGGTGAGTTTCCTCCTGTACCTCCAAGAATGATTGTAGCAGGAGATTCTAACAGATTTGTTCAGTCGTATGCAGGAAACAATGCAACAGGTTCTTCTTATCTGATTACTCCACAGATTGAAACTCCAACAGGAAATAAAACGTTAACTTTTGATACTACATTGGTATCTCCATCTCCTGGTCCGGGAAGCATTCAGATAGGAGTAGCATCCAACCCTGCAGATATGTCAACCTTCGTTCCTGTAGGAAGCCCTATTAATGTATCTGTTATTGGTACAGTACAGAATATCAGTGTTAATATTCCGGCATCCACAGGTTCATACATTGTATTTAAATTCACACCTACAGCTACTCACGTAGCAATCCAGGTAGATAATGTAGTGTACAACACAACGGCTTCTTTAGGCGTATCAGACAACAATAAATCAACAGAAAATTTCAGATTTGCCTTAAATTCTGATCAGTCTGCAATAGAATTCATTGTAAAAAAAGATCCTAAAAATATTCAGATCTATTCTGCAGCAGGACAAAAAGCAGCGGAAGGAAAACTGAACGGACAAAGATTTGATATCAGCACGCTTCAAACAGGAGTATATTATATGAATATTGAAACTGCAGAAGGAAAATTGATCCAATCAAAATTCATCAAAAAATAAGGTTTATTAGACTATTATTTGCCTTTTTAAAGCCGGCGGGATCATTCCTTCCGGCTTTTTCTATGCCCAATTTTCTATGTTTATCATGAGGATTAAAATAAAAACACGATAAAAATCATGTTTTTATTTAGACTGATTAAAAATAATTATATATTTTTGTGGAATCATTCTAAATAAGGATTTAAAAAATAAATTATGAAAACAAAACTATTATTGGCTTCAGTACTGGCATTGTCTGTTCAGCAGACTGTTTTGGCGCAGACTGACGCGTTGGGATACTCACAGGTAAATATGACAATGGGGAGCGGATACCAAAACCGTGTGTTTGTAGATCTTGCAGATGGTAATATGGTTTCTCAGCCAGCCAATACTTGGGATATTGCTTTTTATAGAAACTCAAACTATGCTTTTGGATCAAGAGTCAATGATGCTAAAGATATTGAAGTATTCACTGCTTCTACCAATTTAGCAGATTGGGATAATATCAATATCAGTAATGAATCTTCATGGGGAGCACCTCTTTACAATCCGGATCAGACTACTGACTGGAGCCAGGGAGCTTTTGAACAGGGACCTGTGACTTCTCCAAACCCCAATATTCCTTCAACAGGATGGGGAGTTTACAACCCGATGAATCACCATATTCAGGGGAAAGCTATTTTTGTTTTAAAATATGCTTCTGGAACTTATATCAAGTTTGCTATTGAAGATGCTTTTGCAGGGTATACTTTCAGATATTCAAAATGGAACGGTACATCATGGGGAGCTACGGAAACAAGAACTCTGGCTAACGGTACGGATGATTCTTATTTCAACTATTTCTCTTTTGATAGCGGAGCAAAAGTTCCTAGTCTGGAACCTTCCAGAACAGCATGGGATTTTGTATTCACAAAATATTACACATTCTATATGGGCGTACAGATGTACCCTCTTTCCGGAGCTATCCAGAGTCCAAACGTAAAAGTAGCAATGGTACAGCCGGAAACTCAGCAAACAGCAGCCAATTCTATTCCTGCCAGTACAAGTTTCTCTTCAGCTATTACTACTGTAGGACATTCATGGAAAGGAATCGGGACTGTAAAAAGTGATGTTGTATACTACGTTAAAAAAGGAAACGACTATTACAGAATGTATTTCACTACCAATGGTGGAGCTAGTACAGGAAACATGTATTTTAAATACAAAAAGATTACGGAAACCTTAGGAATTACTGAAGTAGGAAAAAAAGCCTCTTTTGGTATTTATCCTAACCCTACCACAGCAGATAAAAAAGTAACTGTTCTTTTTGATGTTAAAGAAAAAGCAGGCAACAAAGGGAATGTAGAAGTTTATGATCTTACCGGGAAAAAGGTATATTCAGATGAACTTACGAACCAGGCAGGATTCTACAAGCAGGACCTGAACCTTTCTACACTTCCATCAGGAAATTATCTTGTAAAAATTACTTACGGTGGCCATTCTGAGACGAAAAAGCTTATCGTGAAATAAATTATTTTATTTTAATACTTTCTATTTTTTCTAATAAAAAAGGTGGTTTCAGAATATTGAAACCGCCTTTTATTTTTTCTTCATTAAAGAACTTAAAAATTCATAAAAACAATAGTTCTATAACGCTATTCTTTAAATCATTAAATTTTTAAATATTTAAATCTTCAATACATTAATATATTTTAAACCCCTTATAAACCTCTACAGAGCTTTCCATAATTTTGGAAGCATCTTTACGGAAGTCTAACAGGTGATCCTGACCGTTATGTCTGTTGTGGTGTTCTACACTTTCCCAAAGTTCGATCAGGAAGAAAGTTCCTTTATTATCTTTATCTTCAATAAGATCATACTGCAGACAGCCTTCTTCTTTTCTTGTTTCTTTCACAAGGTTCTGAAACAGCTCTACCGCGTCCATCAGATAATTTTCATTAAACTTAAAAAGTGCAATGATATGTAAATTCATGTTCTAATATTTAGTGATGTAAAAGTAAAATATTTTCAAAACCGAATATCTTTTTAAACCTTTTATTTTTCCACACCAAGCATAATTTTTAATTAAAAACTGATTTATAAATAGTTATAGAACTCATTACAATCACCAAAGTTCCAATAATCACAAACATTTTCTTTACAGGAAGCTTAGCGGTAAGCATTGCGGAAAAAGGAGCGGTGATAATTCCACCGATTAAAAGTCCGAGAATGATATTCCAGTGCTGGATTCCCAGGGTAAAGAAAAAGGTAATGGCAGCTGTTAGCGTAAGAATAAACTTGGCTACAGTAGAGCTTCCTACAGCAAATCTTGGAGTGAAAGCACTTTTAATCAATGTTCCGGTTACCAAAGGTCCCCAGCCTCCTCCGGCAAAAGAATCTATAAAACCTCCTATCACTCCAAGTCTGGTCAGATTGGTTTTCCTTTTCAGCGCTTTACTCTGTTTTTCTTTAAAAGCATTTGATAGAATCTGGAATCCAAGGTATAAAGTGTAAAAAGCAATGAGAGTTTTCGTTACTTTCGCATAATACTCTCCCAGATAAGTAAGACTAACAGCTCCGATAATTGCTCCGATCACAGCCGGAATGGCGAGCTTTTTCACCAGACTTTTGCTTACATTTTTCAATTTAATGTGGCTGAGACTTCCTGCGGCGGTGGTAAAACTTTCTGCTGAGTGAATACTCGCGCTTACAATATGCGGTGGAATATTGAGCAGCATAAGAGTTGTGGTACAAATAACTCCATATCCCATTCCCATAGAACCTGCAACAATTTCCGCAAAAACACCTACCAGAAGCATCCAGTAAAAAATATAATTATCTTTTGCCAGAATGGTCTGCAGTTCTTCCAGATATCCCAGTTCATACATGGAAAAAACAGCAATGGAGATAATAGCAGCTGTCACCAAAAGGACATTAATCCTTACCTGAATTTTTCTTGAAATCACCATATCACAACCGTTTTAGTCCATACTCCTTCATCATCAGTACCATTGACCATTGAGACATTTAAAGTTGGATTGTTGTCTGTAGTTCTATGCAAGGAAATTTTTCCGGATATAATACATGCAGCCACGGAATGCGCTGCGGTAATAGAGGGCGTAAGCTTTTGTAATTGGTTTACCTCTTCTTTTGAAATCATAGTTTATTCATTTGAAGTAGTGCAAATATCTGATAAAATATTTATCCTACAAAACAAGTAGACTATTAATTCAAAAAAAAGGATCGGGTTAATCAACCAGATCCATTAAAGTTTTACTTTCCAGAATATTCAGTGAAGCATCCCTCACCTCTATCAGTACATCATGAAGCCCGCAGTGATCTTCATTGCAGTCATCACATTTTTCATAAAAATTAAGACTTACACAGGGAAGCATGGCAATAGGACCGTTGACAAGACGAATAATCTTCGCCAGTTTCACATTTTCCGGTTTTTCTTTTAAAAAGTATCCTCCACCCTTTCCTTTTTTACTGTCGAGGATTTCAGCTTTTTTCAATTCAAGAAGGATGTTTTCCAAAAACTTTAAAGGAATCTTTTTATGTTCCGCAATTTCAGAAATAAGAATCGGGCCTTCATTTCTTTTTTCTACAAGATATGAAAGCGCCTTAAACGCATATTGAGATTTTTTTGAAAGCATTAGAGCAAAAATACGAAATTTGTTTAATATTTGAAAAAGACCTGAAAACAGGAATAATAAAGGAATAAAAAGGTAAGTTTGTCTATCCGTAATTTTACGGTTTTAGGTACCACATTTTTGCCTTTCTCCTATTAAATCATTATGTTTGCGCTATGTTCAGTAAACAAGAGGCACAGCAATTAAAAAAGGAATTTTGGACAGCTTTTGGAAGATCATTTCCCAGAAAATGGATTCTTTATGATACCAAAATCAAGGACATGGCATTTAAATTTTCTGCTGACAACAAAAAAGTAGAAGTTTCCCTGGATATCGAAATGAAAGATGAAATCTTCCGAAATGCTTACTACGAGAAGATCTGGTCTTTGGAAGATATTTTAAAAGATTTTATTGGAGATTTTCAGAAAGAAGAACATTTTTCCCTTGAAAATGGTAAGATAATCAGCAGAATATGGGTTGAAAAGCATAATGTTTCTATTTTTAACAAAAACACCTGGCAAGAAATTTTTGAATTCTTTGTGGACAAAATGGACGGTTTCGAACGGTTTTACTACGAATATGAGGATTTTATAAAGGATATATAGAATACTTACGAAATAAATACTACTTTACACTTCAGGTTAAGATAAAAAAAGAAAACTTATCTTTGCCCTACCACTTAAACTAATAGATGAAACAAACTAACATGATTAAAAATGAGAAAAGTGTACAAAAACATTTTTGGAGAGATTATCTCCAAAAGTAATGCTGTGAAGCTGAGCGAATATCATCTGTATTATTATGAGGAAGGTTCCGATTTCCTGAAAGAAATTGAATTTATTAACGAAGACAGTGTTTATAACATCAATTATTTTTTAAGTGACGAAGAAGACGAAACTCAGGTAGTCAATTATCTTAAAGAAAAGTCTGACTTTTTTGATATTGAAAAAAAAGAAACAACCGACAGCTTTATTATTTCTACCAATAAACTGTATTCCTTATCCGTAGATGAACTGCCTTTAATTTCTAAAACTGTTTTCAAAACAGACGATCCTGAAAATTTTATCTGTTCACAGGTTATCGATAACGAAACCCACCAACCACAGCTTGAAAGAACCATAAAATGCTGGTATACTAACGACGAAAGCGGTGAAAAATATGCAGCCATCGAATGCAGCTACCAGGAAGACGGAAAACTGGAACTTGCTGTAGACAAAACTCCGGATCCGGATCATGAAGAAAACTGGATTCATTATGATTATGACACTTTCCAGGACCTTCAGTCACAGATTTCCACTGACATCAGCTATTACAAAACTGCAGCCTTGCTCCCAAAAGAAGCTTATCAGCAGTAATCTATATTCTTTAACACACCACAACCTGATTATTAAATGGAAGAGAACCCAATTTTTTTTGCAGACGGAAAGTGATTGAAGTATAAACTTAATGAGCATCTAAGTGAACCTATCTGTTTTATCAGACCGAATCTTTAGAAAAACAATAAAGACTGTTTCCAAATTGGAGACAGTCTTTATTGTTATGATATCTTGAATATTCTAGAAAAGTATTAAAGCAAATAAAAATAAACTTATAGAAAACATGTAGTGTAATTATCAATTTATGAAATTTATACAATTTTACGGTTTACCTTTTTTTATTATAGATCAATTATTTTATTTTTGAAGAAATAGGAATATCCTTAACTTTTTTAAAACTATAATAGATAACTAAAAACTATGGAGAAAGAAGTAAACTCATTAAGTGAGTTAATTACAATTTTACGTGATGATATAGGAACTTACATTGAAGACGTTTGGTTTAGGGGACAGAGCAACTTTGATTGGCAGCTTATGCCTGGAATATTTAGATATTCTACGGATATATCAGAAACATCATTATTAACAAGATTTAAACAATCTGCTTCATTATTAATTGATACCTCTCCAAAAGATGATTTTGACTGGCTTTTTTTAATGCAACATTATGGTGTTCCTACCAGATTGCTAGATTGGTCAGAAAGCCCCCTAACGGCCTTATATTTTGCAATATCAGAAGAAATATATAACGATGATGATAGTGCATTATGGATGTTGAAGCCAATTGAGCTAAATAAGTTAGCTAATATTAAAACTACAGAAAAAAATTACATTCCAGCGTTTGATGATGAATATCTCGAAAACTATAATACACAAAATGTTAACTCTAATAAAAAGTTAGAAATGTCTCCTGTAGCAACAATAGCAACAAGAAATAATTCAAGAATTCAAGCACAGATGGGAGTTTTTACCATTCATCATTTGGATAAAAAACCCTTAGATGAATTTTGCACAAATGCTGAAATTATAAAATATAAGATACCTAAGGAATCAAAACAATTATTAAGAAAAGAGTTAGACTTACTTAGTGTTAATAAATTTTCACTTTTTCCAGAATTATCAAGCATTGGAGAAATATTAAAAAAGAAAATATCATGAGTTATATTGAAACCCATCCTCTACAACATAGTACAATCTTAAGAATATATTCAGAAAAAGATGAAATAGAATCTTCACCAGAGTATCAAAGAAATGGAGGTATCTGGACCCCAGAAAAAAAGCAACTATTGATTGATTCTATATTAAATAATTATGATATTCCTAAAATTTATTTCCATCAATACACGAGAGAAGATAGAAACAATTCGGGAAAAGTATATTCAATTATAGATGGAAAACAAAGACTTGAAACAATTTGGTCATTCATTGATAATGAATTTAAATTGTCTGATGATTTTGAATACCAAGATGATGAAAATATTAGGCTTGCAGGCATGAGTTATAATGATATAGCTCAAGAATATCCAAAAATTAAAATAAAATTTGATTCTTTTGTTTTACCTATTATATCAGTTAACACAGACGATGTTGACTTAATTGAGGATATGTTTTCACGACTAAATGAAGCTGCTCCTTTAAATTCTGCCGAAAAAAGAAATGCCTTTGGTGGTGATATGGTAAAGGCAATAAGAGAAGTTTCAAATTTAGGATTGTTTACTCAAAAAGTCAGGTTTAAAAATAATAGATATCAACATTATGAAGTAGCAGCTAGATATTTACTTATTGAATCTTCAAATTACGAAAGTTCTAAATTGATAGATACTAAAAAGGTTTATCTTGATGCCATGGCAAAGAAGTACAAATCTGATAATCTTAATCTGGTAAATACTTTTAAACAAACCGTTACTAATGTAATCCAATCAATGGAAACAGTATTTATAAATCAAGATAATCTATTACGAACGCAAGGAATAATGGTTGTTTATTATCTTTTATTTAAAAAAGCTCTACACGAAAATATTAAGATTAATAGGATTGATCTTCAAGAGTTTGATGAAAGAGTAAAAAATAATAGAAGAATTGCTGAGGGAAATTATGAAGATGCAGATTTTGAATTACTAGAATATGACAGACTTTCACAATATGGAACAAATGATGTTTCAAATATTAGAGAAAGATTTAGAATTATTTCAGAAAATCTAGGGATATAAAACAAAATTTTAGCTTATTTTTAATTTGATCTAAATATTATTATCTGATATAATTATATTATTTCTTACAAAGTATTATTAAAAAAAGAGAAAACATTTTTAATCAAAATTAAATATTATTTTTATAATAAAATCAATTAAGTATTTCCGCGCAAGATAATTTCTGGTTATTTGTACTCTAAAATTGTTCTTTTTTTCTTGATTACTTTGGGTTTCCTAGAGCTGAAAAAACCAACTCATTATAACGTTATAAAGGGTAAAAGCTGATTAATAACAAAAAATAAAAACGTGTAAATAGTTTAAAATCAACAGAATTGAGAAAGAATTATCAATTCTTTCCAAAAGAGTTATTACTTCTGGTAGTTATTAAAAAAGAAACAGTACAATTATTCATTTATCAGATTATATTTCTGCCAAACCTGCTGCAGAATTCAATAAACTGAATTAATTTCTAAACAGGATTAAGTCTTATTATAACAAAATTCCGGAAGAAAAACTTCCGGAATTTTTTATGTTTTATCCAAATTTCTTTTTCCTTAACCAGAAGAACAATCCTCCGATAAGACCGATAATAGCCAATGGAAGCAGTAAATTGATCCATTGCCAGGTCGATTTCTCTTCAGTAATTCTTTGTCTGTCAAGAAGTCTTTCTTCAATGTTTCGGTTTCTCAGTTCCATCAGGTTGCTGTCATCAAGAAGGTAATCTAAGGCATTTCTAAGAAACTGTTCGTTTCCAAACTGCTCGTTTGTTAAAAGGTCTACGCCTAATGGAAGTGGTTTACCTTTGATCACTTTGTTTCTTCCCACATCTCCGTCTGCAATCACAATCATTTTGTTTTCCGGGCTGGATGTTTTGAATCCAGGGTAAGATTTTCTTTCAATTCTTGATGCATAGGCAGAGTTGAATTTTCCTTCCAATGCTACAGCGAAGATCTTTGGTGTACTTGGTTTTTCCATTTGTCCAAGACTGTCTACGCTTGCAATTTCTTTCAGATCCACATAATTTGGAACCTGTTTCAGCAATGTTCTTTCACTGGATTCGAAAAGAACTTTTGTTTTGATATTCTTTCTCCCTCCTAATGTATCGATAGAAGTTGGGAATTCAAATTTTACAGGATTGATATTTTTGGTGATCGGATTATTGTTTTCAGCAATTCCAAGCGGATAATAAGGCCAAGGTAAGCTTGTATACTGAGGATTTCCACTCACTTCTCCTGTAACCAGTCTTAAAAGAGCAAACTTTTTCACATCTTTTACCAGAGCAGGATTGATTCTTATCCCGTAATTGAAAAAGAAGTCTGTCATATTGATATCTACAGGGAAAGGCATTACTTTTTTGGATCTTGTTAACGTATCCATTTCAGCATTTACCGCATCAATCATCCAAAGAGTTTTCCCTCCGTTCATGATGTATTGGTCCAAAATTACTTTTTCATTATCTGTAAAAGCTTTTCTTGGTTTTGCAATCACCAAAGCACTCATCTGTTTTAATAGCGGAATATCTTCCACTGAAAGTTCTGTCTGATTTTTAGGAATAATAGGTCCTGCATCGTAGTTTTCCATTGCAAGCTGTACAAATCCCTGGAACTCGTCCGGATTCAATTCATCGTGGTTGACCAGAATTCCGATTTTCTTTCTCTTGGCTGCTGCAATGTTTTTAATATTAGAAACAAGATTATATTCCAATCCTTCAATGGATCTTGTCAACTGCTGATCAGCATCGATTCCTGCCTGCTGTACCACTAACGGGATAGAAACTCCGTCATTTCCATGTTTAATCACCGCATAAGGGAAAAGGGTGATCTGTGAGATCTTTCCATCTTTTACATCCGGAAGAATAGACGGCTGCATTCCCATTGCCATCAGAGTGTCCTGAGACATTTTTGTTTTAATAGGATCGATGAATTTGAAATCAATCTTCGGATTAATTTTTCTGAATTCTTCAAGCATGAATTTCGTTTCGCTTTGCAGCTGTTTGAAACTTGCAGGAAAGTCTCCTTCCAGATACACTTCAACCGTCAGAGGCTTTTTAACAGACTCTAATACTTTGATGGTATTATCAGAAAGGGTATATCTTTTTTCTTTTGTTAAGTCTAATCTTATTCCCGAATAGGTCAGGATAATCACTAAAGGAACAATTACAATTAAGAATATTCCCAATGGAGATTTAGCATTGAACTTCTTCATGATTCTACTTCTTTTTGTTAATAAAATGATTAGACAATACTAATGAAGCCCTGATAACCAGTACAAAATAGGCAACATCCTTAAAATCAATAAGCCCTCTTGTAAAGCCTAAGAAATGCTGATAGAAACCAATATTCTGAAGGATAAAATCTGCACCTCCCAATAGTTTATAGCTCGCTAACTGTTCAATTCCAAAATACATGATGAAGCACATGAAAACGCCCAGCAGATAAGCCATAATCTGATTTTGTGATAAGGAAGATGCCAGGATTCCTACTGCTGAAAAGGCAGCAATTAAGATCATCAGTCCAATATAACTTCCGAAAGTCATCCCCAAGTCAATATTTCCTGCAGGAACTCCCAAAACATAGACTGTATACAAGTAAATTAAAGAAGGAATAAGGCATAAAATCCCAACAATCCATACGGAAAGAAATTTTCCAGCTACCAGTTCTGAAACTTTTAATGGTTGTGAGAAAAGCCAGTTTAATGTTCCGGTTTGCTGTTCTTCGGCAAAAGTTTTCATGGAAAGTGCCGGAATGATAAACATCAACAGCCATGGAACCAATACGAAATAGCTCTGAAGCGAGGCCATTCCGATCTCAAAAATATTAGAATCGTTGTCGAAAAAGAACAGGAAAAGGGTTGCTATCAAACTGAAAGCGGCAATGATCACCCATGCACTCCAGTTTCCAAAGTAACTCCAAAGTTCTTTCTTTAATATTGCAATCATAGTTTTTTTGTAAGATGTAAAAAGGATGAATGTTTCAAGACATACGGCCTACTCTACAATTATTTGTTTTTTTTATTTTTATTAACCAGTTTCACTGTCATCATGATCAGCAATACAAGAACGAAAAATCCTGCAATTAATTGCCACCAGTATTCGATCACCATTGATTTTAATATAACGGTAAATACCACCAGAAACAGAATGAATGTTGCAATTTCATTCGCCTGTCTCAGTTTGATATTGGCAATCGGCAGGGTATCTCCATGTAATTCTTTTAAATGAAGGACTTTTTTCCAGCACCAGTAATGGTAAATGGCAAGCCCGATAAGGAAGGTCAGTTTCAAATGAAACCAAGGCATTTTCATCAGCCCGGTATTTAAAAAGATCATGACCAATCCGCAAACTGCCATGATTATCCCCGCAGGAACGGTGATAATATTCCACAGCCTTCTGGCCATAAAAGTGTACTGCTCTCTCAGAATTTTCTTTTTTTCTTCCGGAAATTCATCGGTATCTTTATAATAAACGAAAATCCTCACGAGATAAAAAATTCCCGCAAAGTAGCTTACCATGAAAATAATGTGCAGCGCTTTGATTATTGTATAAAGCATTTTTAATTCTATTTTTTAACAGGAACAATCTTACTAAAAGTATCTAGTTTTTTCAAATATTCAAAAAAATTATCTTTTGCGTTATTAATCCGAACATGTTCAAATAAAACAATTAAAATAGAAATGAAGATCAAAGCAATCCATAAATAATTTTCCTGCTGAAAAAGTACAATTGCAAACATCAACATAACTATTATTCCTAAAATATTTCCAAAAATGGAAAGAACACCATTGTATACGGTTAATTCAATAGTTTCCGGTTTATCTTCTTTTGCAACAAACTTTCCCTTAAAATAAGGAGACATTTTATCATAATTAAACTTAATATCAAAACTATTCTCAGATACCCTTCCTACGAAAAATTTGTTCCAATCAAAGAACTTTTTAGATAAATTTTCATCTATATCATTTAAAATTTCCTCTTTTGGTTTTGAAAATTCAACTATATACTTGGATTTAAAAAACATTTCATTGAAAATTATGCGCAAAGATAAACTTATTATATAATTGTTAAAAATAAATTTCTATTGATCAGGAAAACCCAATCAAAAACGGGTTTATATAAAAAATAGTTCGGCTCGGGGCAGCAAAGCTGCCCGAGCCGAACATTATATTTTCATTGTTGTAACCAATTCAACGATTAAGAGATCACTCCTAATTCTTTTCCAACCTTTTCAAAAGCAGCAATGGCTTTATCCAAATGTTCTTTGGTATGAGCAGCTGATAGCTGTACTCTGATTCTAGCTTTTCCTTTTGGTACAACAGGATAGAAGAATCCGATGACGTAGATTCCTTCATCCATAAGCTTTTCAGCCATTTTCTGAGAAAGTGGTGCATCGTAAAGCATTACCGGAACAATGGCAGCATCACCATCAGGAATATCAAAGCCTTTTGCTTTCATTTCTGTTCTGAAATATTCTGCATTTTCCATTACTTTATCACGAAGAGAAGTATCATCAGAAATCATATCCAATACTCTTAATGCCGCCCCTACAATACCAGGTGCTAAAGAGTTTGAGAATAAATAAGGTCTTGAACGCTGTCTCAGCATATCAATGATCTCTTTTTTACCGGAAGTAAATCCTCCTAAAGCTCCTCCTAAAGCTTTTCCTAAAGTAGAAGTGATGATGTCTACTCTACCCATTACTTCATTAGCTTCGTGAGTTCCACGCCCTGTTTTCCCGATGAAACCCGTTGCGTGGGAATCATCTACCATTACCAAAGCATCATATTTATCGGCAAGGTCACAAACTCCTTTTAAGTCTGCTACGATACCGTCCATTGAGAATACTCCGTCTGTAACGATAATTTTGAAACGGTGGTTTTTTTCAGAAGCTGCAATCAACTGAGCTTCCAGATCAGCCATATTATTGTTTTTATATCTGTATCTCGCTGCTTTACACAAACGAACACCATCAATGATGGATGCATGGTTCAGTTCATCTGAAATAATAGCATCTTCTTCTGTAAACAAAGGTTCAAAAACGCCTCCGTTTGCATCAAATGCAGCTGCGTAAAGGATCGTATCTTCAAGACCTAAGAAATCAGCAATTTTTTTCTCCAAATCTTTGTGAATATCCTGTGTTCCGCAGATGAAACGTACAGAAGACATTCCGTATCCGTGAGATTGGATCATATCCTGAGAAGCTTTCATCACTTCCGGATGGTTGGATAATCCCAGATAATTGTTTGCACAGAAGTTCAAAAGTTTTTTTCCGTTCGCTTCTATTTCTGCACTCTGCTGAGAGGTGATGATTCTTTCTCTTTTGTAAAGTCCGTCATTCTCAATATTCTGAAGTTCGTTCTGTAAATGTTGAAGGTATTTTTCAGAGATCATTTTTAGTAATTTTTTAGATGTGCTAATTTACTAAAAAGGCAGTAAAATAAAACCTTTTATATGCTTAATTCTAAAAAATGAATATAGATTTCAGTTTTAACATTATTAGTCTACAAATTTAGTAGGATAATATTTATATTTGTTTAAAATTTTAATGCATGAGATTAAAGCCGGTACAAAAAATAAAGATGATCAGTTCAGAAACCTTTATCAACAGCCACATGAAGCCAGGAGTTCCGATTATTATTGAAGACTTTGTGCATCCGGAAAGTCCCGCTTTCAAAAAGTGGAATTATGAGTATTCCAAAGAAGTTGCGGGAGATCATAGGGTGAATATCTACGGCAGCGAGCTTGATTCCCTGGACAGAGTGGCCAGTGATCCTATTGCACAGACTACATTTTCAGAATATCTTGATTTGATTCAATCTACTCCTACTGAACACAGGCTCTTCTTATTTAATTTATTAAAAATAAAACCTGAGCTTAAGAACGACATTATCTACAATGATGTTACGAATGGTAAAATACTGAAATGGCTGCCCTTTATGTTTTTTGGAGGCGAAGGTTCTGTTACGAGAAATCATATCGATATTGATATGTCCCATGTTTTTATCACCCAATTCCAGGGAATCAAAAGAATATGGCTCTTCCCGTGGGAACAGTCTGATTTTATGTATAAACTCCCCTACAATTTCCACAGTCTGGCTCAAATTAAAAATCCCGATTACAGAAAATATCCGGCGCTACTTTATTTAAACGGTTATGAAGCTATTATCCACCCTGGAGAAACCCTCTATATTCCTTCCGGCTGGTGGCATTATATTCAATATGACACGGAAGGTTATTCCATATCGGTAAGGGCACTACCTTCAAGTCCGCTCGAAAAATGGCGTGGATTTAAAAACCTGGTCATTACCAGACATTTTGATAATCTCATGCGAAAAGCATTCAAAGAAAAATGGTTTGAATATAAAGTGAAAACGGCAAGAAAAAGAGGAGCCAGAGCGGCAAGAAAACAAAGAAGCTTTCAAATCTGAAAGCTTCTTTTGTTATATTATGATTGATTTTGATAAAAGTATCATTCATACTTTACCATTTTCATTTTTAATGTTTGATAAATTTGATATTCTTTTCATCAATCGTAATGAAATAAGCTCCCGGAACTAATTCTGCAATTCCAATCGCTTTACCTGGCTGATACGTTCCTTTTCCAACCAATTTTCCGTCTATAGCATGAATTGTAAAATCAACAGCTTTGTTAATACCTTTCAGATTAATCTCATTTTTTGCAGGGTTCGGATACAAACCAAAACCTTCTTTCTCAACAGAAGAAACACTTAACGTATTATCCTGAGTCACTGTAGAGTTTTTCTCAATAATCTGGTAATCATAATTAAACTGAACACTTGCTATCGGGAATGTTACCGACTGTAAAAAGCTTTGATTATTGGATGTATTATTAAGAACAAAATAAGCAGTCTGACCTGCAGTTCCTGTCACTTTAATAGGTAGAGGCATTTCAAAAAAGCTAACATTAGCACTACTTTGCGTCTGAGAAACTTTAAATAAAGCCTGATTTCCGCCCTGCATCCATTTTATGGTATAAGTAGGATATCCTTCGCCATATACCCAGTCATTGAAAAATTCTGTAAAGTCTGTTCCCGTAGACTGAAGCAAGGAAGCATTAAAATCAGCAGTACGAGCATAGCTGTAGGCAAGGTTCGGTCTTGCATGATAGTCTTTAAGTGCCTGGTAAAATGCAGCGTCACCTAAAATCCACTTCAGCATTCTCAATACATATCCTCCTTTAGCATAAGACAATCTGCTGTCAAATATTCTGTTGATGCTGGAAAGGCCGGAATCCGGTACATACACAGTTCCTGTTGTACTTGCGGTAATGTAGTTAGACTGACCTTGTAAGTAATTCAAAAATTCTGTGTTGGTCATCAATAGTTTTTCATTGGCAAGATGCTCTCCAAAAGTTGCAAAACCTTCATTCAGCCAGATATCATTCCATGCGCCACAGGTTACTTTATCTCCAAACCACTGGTGAGTAAGCTCATGGGCAATCAACTGCTTGCTCCATCCACCCATGGAAGACATGGTCTGATGCTCCATTCCTCCACCATACATGAATTCCATGTGACCGTATTTTTCATTACGGAAAGGATAAGTTCCAAAATAGGTTTCAAAAGTATCCATTACCTGCTTTGTCCAGTTAATATTCGCAATGCTTGTTGGATTTGAATTCGTGGACGGATAGATATAGTTCACAAAAGGAAACGGAGGATTTCCAATGGTATCAGTAAGTTTAACAAAATTTGTAATCGACAGTGCGATCAGATAAGCCGGCGTAGGATACATTGTTCTCCAGAAAGTAAGCTTCGTACTTCCTGTAGGAAAAGTTTCAGACATCAGCTTTCCATTGGCGGCTACACTATAATTGGATGGCGTTGTAATTTTAAAATCAAATTTTTCTATTTTATCATTTAAACTCTGCTTGGTAGGAAACCAGTCCTGTGCTCCGTAAGGTTCATTCAACGTAGAAAGTACCGGAGTTCCACCCTGAGTGGCTGTTGTAAAAGCACCATTGGCACTGGAAGGCGTCCCGGAGTAATGAATCGTCAGAGAATCCAGAGTATTAGCGGCTAGTGAAGCTGGAAAATCAATTTTTATTTCTTTGGAAGGAAGTTGCTGGAAAACAAGATCGTTACCATGGTATTTAACCTGAGAAACAGTTAAGGAAGTCGTCAGGTCAAAATAAATACTTCCCATACTCTGCGTAGGCTTAAAATGAGAAGTTACTGATCCTGAAATATAATTGGAAGCCGGATCAAGACTAACATCCATTCTCTGGTACTGTAAATCGTAATTGAGCGTATTGGGATTGATATTCCCGATATTCATCTTTTGGGTAAAGGATTTTTTCTCTTTTTCGATCAATCCTTTCATATCAATATTCTGTTCTTGCTTCTGGCCATAGAACTGCTGGGATAATAAAAACCCCAACACCAAAAGGTACAATTTTGTCATGTTTAGAAAAATTTAATCAAATATAAAAAAAAACCTTTTAATCAATGATTAAAAGGTTGTTATAATGTATAAAATAAAAAATTTTTAAAGATCCAGTGCAGGTTCAAGAATTTTCTCCATTCTCTTTTTTACCATATCTACTGACCCGGAATAGTTATTCACCATTAAAGAAAAAACCAGTGTTTTTCCGGAATTTGTTTTCAGATAACCGGCTAATGTTTTTACTTTATTCAGTGTTCCTGTTTTAGCAAAAACCTGTCCGTTTCCTCCCATATTGAACATTCTTTTTAAAGTTCCGGATTGTCCTCCGATGGGTAAAGAAGTCAGATAAGATCTGTAGTATTTCTGATCCATCAGAGAAGTAAGAAACTTCACCTGAGAAATTGGCGTTACATTATTGCTTCTTGACAGTCCGCTTCCATCTATATAGTTAAGACCAATCATATCAAAACCGGCATCTTTCAGGTGATTAGTCACCACCATTCTTCCGGATTCTGAAGTCTGGTCTCCCATTTTCTGATATCCTACCGTTCTCAGCAAAGCTTCTGCCAGTGAATTGTCACTGTGTTGATTGGTATAATAAATAATATCATTTAAAGTTGGGGACTTATACGCTGAAAGCATTTTTCTGTTTTCTGGTGCTGCATCTGTCATTTTCGGAGTTACTTTTCCGGTAACAGGAATTCCGCTTTTTACCAATGTTGTTCTGAAAGAGTTGGCAAGATAAGCCGGAGCATCAGGAAGTTTGGTTGTTAAAGCTCCGTTTCCTTCGTATTTATCAGCATATACCATCTGATGGTTGTAAGGAGAAACGTAGAAAAATTTCTTTTCTGTAGAGAAACCTCCTTTTTTAACAATCAGTTTTTCGTTGGCAGGGTTGATATCGCGGGTACTTCCTGCAGGCAGATAATAATTATTGTTTTCCAACCATACAACATTTTCCGGAAGCACTGAAATATTGCCTTTGAAAAGCGCTGTCTGAATGATAATATCACCATTTACCTTTTTGATTCCCTCTCTTGAAATACCGCCTACGAAATCTGAAATAATATCTCGATAAGATGCTGCACCAGCTTTGTTAGTTCCCAAAGAAGGGTCACCGCTTCCTATCACATAAAGATTTCCATTCAACACTCCATTTTCGTCTATCGTTCCTGAGTACTCCAGCTGAGTCATCCAACGGTAATTTTCACCCAGCATGTTTAATGCCGTTTCCGTTGTAAGCAACTTTGTAGTAGAAGCAGGTACTAAAGGAGTATTTTCGTTATACGAAGAGATTACCTTCTTCGTTTTCGGATCATACACTACGAATCCCCAGGTTGCATTTTTCAGCACAGGATCCGCCATCATTGTGTTTACATTAATGTCTACAAGTTCTTTTGCTGACAAAACAGTTTTCTCCACCATCGTACTAACGGGTGACGGCAGGTTTAAGCTGCTTTTCTGATTGTCATAATTCTGAGAATAAAGAACGGTAGAAACGGTAGATTGAGCCAGGAAAAGACCAGAAGCCAACACCGCCGCACTTGAAATATATTTTCTGAAATTTACCATCTATCTTCTTTTTGTTCTATAGCTTTGACTCTATAAAAAATGACAGGTTAAATCATCCAGTACAAGAGCCAAACACTTAATCAACGTCCAAAAGTAGAAATTATTGTCATATAACGGACCACCGACCCGTTATAAAAGAGTGTAAAATTTGTTAAAAATTGTTAAAAATCAACAAAAACATCTTTTTTAATGCTTTGATATGCAGTGATTTCATCAAATTCTTTCAAACTTATCAAAACCATGTTTTTGAATTTCTCATAGTTTTTCCCACGGGGAAGCTTCAGCATAATCTGGAACTGATAGAAGTTATTCAGTTTTGCAATCTGTGCTCTTTCCGGACCTAAAACACATTCTTCCGGAAGATACTTTCTGAGGATAGAACCCAGAAAGCGGGATGCACGGTCTGCTTTATCCTCTCTTCTGTGTTTCATTTCAATCATGATCAGCTTGGTGAAAGGCGGATAATGGAATTTCTGACGTTCCGTAAGGATATATTTATAGATCTTGGCAGGGTTGTTCATCTTGATCAGCTGAAATACGGAATGATCAGGATTAAAGGTCTGAATAAGGATTCTCCCTTTTCCAGACACTCTTCCAGCCCTTCCCGAAACCTGGGTGATCAGTTGATATGCTCTTTCTTCCGCTCTGAAATCCTGTACATATAATAAAGAATCCGCTTTAGGAATCGTCACCAGTTCGATATGATCAAAATCCAGTCCTTTTGAAATCATCTGTGTTCCTACAATAATGTCAGTTTCTCCATCCTCAATTTTCTCGTACAGCTTTTCGTAGGCGAATTTTTTACGCATGGAATCTACATCCATTCTATCCACCTCATTTTCAGGGAAAAGTTTGGTAACTTCTTCATGAATCTGCTCTACACCGACTCCTCTTTCGTTCAGCTTTTCAGAATTACATTTCGGGCAGGTTTTAGGTTTTGAAGCTCTTTGTCCGCAGTAATGGCACTTCATTTCATTGGCGGCTTTGTGATAAGTCATTACCACATCACAATTGGAACAGTAGTTCACATACCCACAGCTTTCACATTCTATGACATTGGAATAGCCACGACGATTATGAAGAACAATTGCCTGATTTTTTTCATCCACCGTTTTCTTAATCTCTTCGATAAGTTTCAAAGAGAAATTTCCTGAGACCTTTTTAGATTCCTGGGCTTCTTTGAAATTAATGAGTTCATATTCCGGCAGATTGACATTCCCGAATCTTTCATTCAGGAAAACATATTTCATTTTATCTTTTCGGGCTCTGTAATAACTCTCAACAGAAGGTGTTGCTGATCCTAAAATCACTCCTGCCTGGTACAATCCACCCAACACCAAAGAGGCATCTTTCGCATTAAAATAAGGAGAAACTTCTCTCGGTCTGTATGCAGAATCGTGTTCTTCATCTACAACAATAAGTCCGAGATTCTGATAAGGTAAAAATAATGCATTACGCGTTCCGATCAGAATACGGATATCGTTCTGCCTGATTCTTCTCCAGACTTCTACCCTTTCAAAATCGGTCAGCTTCTGATGATAAAAACCGAGCTGTCTGCCATATTTTTTTTCTAACCTTTGAGTAATCTGTTTCGTAAGAGATATTTCCGGAAGCAAAAACAGAACATTTTTTCCTTCTTTGATACATTCATCAATTTTCTCTAAATAAATATGAGTTTTTCCCGATGAAGTAACTCCATGAAGCAAAACATTCTTTCCTTCTTCAAAAGCCTCATCAATTTCAGATTTTGCTGTTTTCTGCTGTTCGGAAAGTTCTTCAAGTTCCTCAATTTCTCCTTCATAGCTTTCTATTCTGTCTTTCTGCATGTAGTATTCCTCTACAAGACCTTTATCTGCCAAAGGTTTGAAGTGAGAACTTCCGAAATAACCGTCTTCAAACAATTCAGATTTTTTAATAGGAACATCAGGGCTTTCAGTCTGTTTTTCTAAAATAAGAAGGAAAAGATCTTTCTGTTTTTGTGCTCTGTTCAATTTTAAAAGAATATCCGTAAGATTTTGATTGGCCAAAACCTCATCATTAATTCTTACGTAAGCCACTTCTTTGGCTTTATACTTTTCAGCAATTTTCTCATCAATTTCAATATACTGAAGATCAATAAGCGAATTGATGGTTTTGATGATATCTTTTTTAGGAATAAAAGCTTCAATATCCGTCAGATTGATCAGTTGTCGAACTTCCAGGGCCTGAACCAGATACATTTCGTTAACATCCAGGTTTTCAAAATCTATGATGGCTCCTGGTTTTAATTTTAAATAGGTTTCACTTTCCAGTTTTAAAGAAGAAGGAAACGAAAACCTGTAAATCTCTCCAAGGCTGCACAAATAGTATTCTGAAAGCCAATTCCAGAAATCAATCTGTTCCTGAGGAAGAATCGGCTGATCATCCAGCATGCTGATGACTTCCTTGGCTACAAAGTTTTCCGGTGCATTATCATGAAGCTCAAATACGATTCCCGTATAGATCTTTTTTCCACCAAACGGTACCAGAACACGCATTCCTGGTTGGATTTCAGACATCATTTCCTCAGGAACTTTATAGGTGAAAGATCCTTTGAGGTTTAGGGGTAAAACAATTTGAGCGTACTGCAAGGGAAATATTTAAAATGTAAAATTAGATTTTTCCTGAGAGAACTGCAACTTTGTGAAGATTCTTTCGCACTCCTGTAATAGACCTTGAAATCCAATGTGGAAAAAAATCAATAGGAACGGACTTCAGTCCGTTTAATAAAAAATTAAAATTTCAATCGGCTTTAGCTAAAACCTGGATTAAACACAATGTCCGCAAAAGATTAGATGAATCGTTTTAATTCGGTCGCAAGGGCGCTCCACTCAGCAAAGATATCCCTCCATATTCATATTAATAAACGATGGCTTATCATTAAAAAAGAAGTTCTGTCATCTGATACCAGAATGCAGAGGTAAAAAATCCTACAATAATACTGACTCCGATAATCAGGTTGGTCAGTTTTGTATTCAGCCGGAACTGTTCTGCAATGATACTTGAAGTAACCAATGTGGGCATGGCTGCTTCAAATACTGTAATTTTAGCTACATCTCCTTTTATTCCGAATAACAGAGCCATACCCAATACTATTGCTGGTGCCAGAATCAATTTATAAAGCATCGACATAGACATTTGGGGAATCAGTTTTTTCCATCCATTGAATTTCAGCTGTAATCCGACTGAAAATAAAGCTAACGGGCTTACTGTAGCGGCCAGTTTATCAAAGAAAGGTTCTGCAACGGTAAAGTCAATGAACCTCGACAATACCAACGCTGAAATACATCCTATTAACGGAGGAAATGTGACCAATCTTTTTAAAATGAATATGGCACTTACTTTTCCTGATTTACTTCCTCCTTTTACTGCTGCAATAATTCCGAGGGTGGAAAGCGCAAAAAACATGGTCTGGTCACAAATAATGGCAATGCTTAAAAGCCCTTCGCCATAAAAAGCACTGATTAAGGGAAATCCGATGAATGAGGTATTACTGTATCCGCTTGCTAATTCCAAAGTACTTCTGGACCGCCTTGAGTATCCCCTGCTCTTACTGTAAAACATCATAAAGAAAAAGCAGAACACAGAAACTAAAAATGTGGCTGCAATGGGGAACAGCATCTCTGTTGTCCATTTTACTTTAGGCAGATATTTAAACGAAACTGCCGGAAGAGCAAGATAAAGAATCCAGGTATTGATACCTTTATGGGCATCGGGGTGGATAGATTTTGTTGCTTTGAATATCATTCCTGCAATGATACACACTGCAATCAGAACAAAATTTACCATAACTATAAAGAAATATAATGCAAATTTACGGCTGATTTTTGAGTTGGAAGGGTAAAATTTATATTTTTTTCGGTAGAATTTCTAATGAATCTTTTCTGCTTTAAACCTTATAGGTTTCAAAAACCTATAAGGTTTGCAAAAGTTTTTTCAAAATAGATATTAATTCTTCATCACATCCCAAAGACTCATCACTTCAATTTTTTCCAAAGGTTTTGAAAGGGTAATTCTTTTTGAAGTTCCCGGCAAGAGATCAAAGAAATTATCACTGAAATGAGTATCTCCCACCAGATAAACATCTTTGGCTAAAATATCTGTTGATATTTCAATTTCAGTAGATGAAACTTTTCTGATTTTAATTTCCGGGTTTGACAGCTTTAAATCTTTAGGCTTATTAAAAAAGAACAATTTTTCAAATTTTGTGTCTTTTTCAGAACTGATTTTTAAAACAGCTTTAGACAAATCAAACTGGGCCAGTTCTGATTTACTGATATTTCGTATTTTCTTACTTACATCAGCTTTTATATTTTCTGACTGATTGCTTTTCCAAAGTATTTTTCCTTTAAAATCAATGAGTTCAAACTTAATATCTGAATTAAATTCTTTCACAAGATCACTGATCAGATAAATATCATAACTTTTATCGGTTTCAGCAATTGATATCAACACAGGTTCAAAGCTTCTTTTCGCCTGATAATGGAAGGCTTTCCAGTTTCCGAGATAATCAATGGAAGACCATGAAACTACCGGCCAACAATCATTGAGCTGCCAATACAAGGTTCCCATATTATAAGGTTTTGCACGACGATGGGCTTCAATAGCGATCTGCATTCCTCTTGCCTGTAGCAACTGTGAAACATAATTGTACTGTACAAAATCTGTCGGAATTTTATAATCACGCTTCAGGTATTCATTAATGATATCCCAGCCGCGGGCATGTTTTTCATGTGCTTTGATAGTTGGATTCTGAAGACTTAAATCCGGAGTTCCTGAGAACATTGATTTTGTCGTTTCAAGAGTTGGTGTACCCTGAAAGCCATATTCAGACATGAAACGTCCCACTTTTTCGTTGTAAATTTCAAAAGGCTGCTCGCCCCACCAAACACCCCAATAATGGGAATCTCCTTCGGTAAGGCTTTCTTTGTGTCCCCAACCGATTGAGGGAGAACTTGGCCAATATATATTTTTATCCGATTTCAGATTTTCTGCCAATGCATTGGGAATTACCTCATGAAACAGCTTTTTATAATCTTTCCAAACCTGAAGTGAATCATTTTTTGAATATTTGAACTGTTTCTGATAGCCCCAATTGACAATCGCTTCGTCAATTTCATTATTTCCGCACCACAAAGCAATAGAAGGATGATTCTGAAGTCTGTTCACCTGATCTTTTACTTCTTCTTTTACATTGTTCAGAAATGTTTCATCTGCAGGATAAAAGCTACCCGCAAACATAAAGTCCTGCCAGACCAGGATTCCGTTTTCATCGCAAGCTTTGTAAAACTCATCATCTTCATAAATTCCTCCACCCCAGATTCGGATCATATTCATATTGGCAGCTTTGGTATCTTTAATCAGTTTCTGGTACTTTTCTTTGGACATTCTTGGTGAAAAACTATCTCCAGGAATCCAGTTCGTTCCTTTGATGTACAACGGCTGTCCATTGACTTTGAAATAGAAGGATTTTCCCTTTCCGTCTTTTTCCTGAACCAATTCAACCGTTCTTAAGCCTATCCTGATATTTTTAGTATCAATATTTTTCTGATCTTTTGAAAGTTTTACTTCAAAATCATAGAGATGAGCATCACCACAACCGTTAGGCTGCCAGAGCTCCATCCCACTTGTTTCATAAGGAATGGATATCGTGTTGATTCCTTTTTTTAAAGATATTTTTTGGTGAATTTTATTAAGATCCAAGGTATAATTTCCAGCGTTTTGAGCTTCAATTTCTACATCAAAATGTAAATCAGAAGAAGTATCGGAAGTTCTTTTCTGAATATCCTTAACAGTAATAATTTTGGCATTATTCCAGAATTCTAATTGTACATCTTTCCAAATTCCAGCCGTAACCAATCTTGGTCCCCAATCCCATCCAAACTGATATTGTGCTTTCCTCACAAAACTTCTTGGTGATTCCGGTAGGGTGAACGGAACTTTTTTCGCTAATTCTTTTCCTGTATTGACAGCGGATTTAAACTTAATCTGAACTGTATTTTTTCCTGTTTTCAGATATGGCTTCACCGGAATATTCCATTTACGGAACATGTTGTCGGTTTTCTTTAACAGTTTTCCGTTAAGATAAATTTCTGAGAATGTATCCAGTCCGTGAAAAACAAGATCGATATTATCATTCTTTAATTCCTGGGTGGAAACAGTAAATACGGTCTGATAATCCCAGTCATCATTTTCTATCCATTGTACTTTTTTTTCATTTTCATCTTGATAAGGATCAGGAATCACCTTGCTATTCATTAAATCCAGATGAACGGTTCCCGGCACTTTCGCAGGAAGCCAGTTTTGATCTTTTGAGTTTCTGAACTGCCAGTTTTCAGAAGATAAATTTCTTTGGGAAAACTGTGCTGAAAGGATATTCTGTGTAAAAAGGAAAGCAAAAAGGATCGTTCTATTCATCAATAATTTTGTTTTGTATCTTAATATTCAGTAGTTCTGTCATTCCGAGGAACGAAGGAATCTCTATCTTATTGGTTTAGATTCCATGCTGCGCTTGGAATGACAAACTGAGCGCATATTATTCGTTTTATTTACTTTTCAACGCAACCACTTCATCCGCATTGGCAAAAGCTCCACCATCCGTAATTGCTGAAGAATGGAAGTATCCAGCATGGGTAACTGCTCTTATTCCTTCGATATTGGATGAGCGAAGTCCTCCTCCAACAAGGATTTCAATTCTTCCGTTGGAAAGTTCAACCAGTTTCTTAAGGTTTTCTTTTCCTTCAGATACATTCGGTTTCTGACCGGAAGTAAGAATGGTTGTAAAACCACATTCAATTACTTTTTCTAAAGATTCTTCCAGACTTGCAGCGCGGTCAAAGGCACGATGAAAGGTACACGGAAGCGGTTTTGCCAATTCGACTAAAGCTTTATTCTGTTCTATATTAACCTCATCATTTTCATCCAGAATACCGAATACAAAACCATCTGCATGTAAAGATTTTAATTGAATCAAATCATTTTTCATCTGTTCAAATTCCGAATCCGAATAAGTGAAATCTCCACCTCTTGGACGGATCATCACAAAAATCGGGATCGTAATTTTTTCGCGAAGCTTCTTCATGGTTTCGAAATCCGGAGTGGTTCCACCTTCACTCAGTCCATCACATAATTCTATTCTGTCTGCCCCATTTTCAAAAGCAATGATTGCTGATTCAGGATTAAAACAAGCTATTTCTATTTTTGACATTGTATTATCTATTTGATTTTATTTTGGTTCATCCTGCAGTACATCTGCAATCAGAAAAGAACCGTTTTGTTTTACTACTTTGATCACAGAAGGATATTGAGCTTTGAAGCCATCATCTCTCAATACTACATTGAAGATATATTCATCCTTTGAAGACGACTTTAAATCGCAACTTTCCACTTCAATACTGTTCCAATCCTGGGCGGAGATAAGAAATCCTATGCCAACTCCAGCTTTACCGGTATCAAACTTAGACTTCCATTTATCCTGAAATTCTTTGTCGGTAAGGCTTCCATCTACATCCAGATCAACATTTGTTGCATCAGTTTTATAATCAAAATAATCTTTTGTTGTCATCTTCTGCATATTCTTTTCTTCATTTCCGATATCAGCTTTAAAGTAGTTCACAATGCTTGTCTTCAGCCATTTTTGGGCTTCTTCTACATCATTGGACTCATTATTCTGAACGGCTTTTTCTTCTGTCTGTTGTGGTTGGAGATCTATTTTAATTTCCTTCTTTTCTTCTTTGCAAGACATGATCAGAAGTAGAGAAGCGATAATCATTCTTTTCATATTTGTTTTATGTTTTGGCTAAAGCCAATTGGTATCTTTTATGGGTTTAAATGGGCTAAAGCCCATTCCTATTGAATTTATTTCAAGGCAAATTCTGGTTTTTCCAGGCGGTTTCCTTTCTGATCATAAACGGCAAAGTTGAATCCATCCTGAATACAGTAAGATCCATATTCTCCCTGCTTATTGATGGCGATAAAGCCTACCTGAATATCTTTTAGATTTTTGTTTCTTCGCTGATTGATTTTTACAATTCTTTCTACCGCTTCCCTACAAGCTTCCTGTGGATTTCTGCCTTGCCTCATCAACTCAACCACAAGATGTGTTCCTACCGTTCTGATCACCTCTTCACCATGACCTGTTGCAGTAGCAGCTCCTACTTCATTATCTACAAACAAACCTGCTCCGATAATTGGGGAATCTCCTACTCTGCCATGCATTTTGAAAGCCATTCCGCTGGTTGTACAAGCACCAGAAAGGTTCCCTTGAGCGTCTAAAGCGATCATTCCTATCGTATCATGGTTTTCAATGTTGGCAATAGGTTTATATTGACTGGTTTTTAACCATTCTTTCCATTCTTTTTCTGATTCAGGAGTGAGAAGGTTCTCTTTTTTAAAACCTTGTGAAAGCGCAAACTGTAATGCTCCATCTCCTACCAACATCACGTGAGGTGTTTTTTCCATTACCGCTCTGGCAACAGAAATAGGATTTTTAACATGTTCCAGACAGGCTACAGAACCAATATTATAATTTTCATCCATAATGCAGGCATCCAGCGTTACTCTTCCATCTCTATCCGGACGGCCTCCGTATCCTACACTTCTTTCCTTTGGATCTAATTCTACAAGACGTACTCCTTTTTCTACTGCATCCAAAGCTTTCCCCCCTTTTCCAAGGATTGTCCATGCTTCTTCATTAGCTTTTAATCCGAAATTCCAGGTGGAGAGTACGATAGGTTTATTGATGATTTTTTTATTTTCAGGCAGATTTTGGGCCATCACATCTAAAGGATTAATGGTAAGTGCTGCTGTGGCAATTCCCAGTTTTTTAATAAAACTTCTTCGGTTATTGTTCATTGTAAGTAAGAATTATTTAATACAAAGCAAATATCTTAAAAAAATTCGTTGAAAGTCTAATGGCTTTTTCACTATTTTTTCTTTGCTATTTTTTATTATTTTTATAATGGTTATTTTAATTAGTATTTATGTTTAAAACATTTAGAAGAATGGATTGCTTTAAGGAATTATCGGATGAAGAAATCCAGGTCCTTTCAAGCATCAGTACTCCCAAACTTCTTCGGAAAAAAGAAAAACTTTTAGAGCCTGGTCAGCCATTTAACCATTTATTTATACTGACCAGTGGCCTTCTGAGATTTTTCTTTGACGATGAAAACGGAGTTGAAATCAATACTTTCCTGCCCTCGGAAAAAGAGGTTGCCTTTTTGGAAAGCCCGGAATCTTATTCCCCAGAAGGCGCAAAAAAGTATACTATACAGGCTGTCATTGATTCACAAATTTTTCTTTTTAATAAAGAGAAATTTGAACAGATTGCATTTCAGCATAAAGGAATTTACAATTTGTATTTAAAATCTTTAAAACAGATTATCAGCATCTTATCCGCACGCACAGAGCAGTTTTGCAAAAGTTCTCCGCTTTCCCGCTATGAAGAATTCCTGAGCAGCCATCCGTTTGTCTGTCAAAATGCAAACAGAAAGTATATTGCCAATTTTTTGGGTATTACCCCTAATTCTCTTTCCCGTATTACTGCCCGTGATGTTAAAAAAAAGAATCAAAGAAAAAAATAACTTAAGAATATTTTTAATTGTTTCGTTCAGTATAATTTTGTCCGGTCAAAAAATAGTTCCTCATCAATAAAAAACCAAATGAAAAAAAATATCATCATCTTCAAAGCATTACATCTTATAGAATAGTCTTTACATCTTAACAGGAGTAATATGTGATTATCCGGATTTTTATTCGGGTCTTAATCTGTATTTTCTTAAGTCAACATTTTATTACCATTTTATACCAATTTATGCAAAGAATAACCACCATTCTCTGCCTGTTATTAGCATGCAATTTTGTGCAGGCCTCTACAGGCAATGTTGAAGACAAAATAGCCGATGGAGCATCCTGGCTAATCTTACTTGTATTGCCTATTGCAGGGATTTATCTCTTCTGGAAAGTTCACATTTACCCGGAAAAAGTAGCGGAAAAGAAAAACCATCCCCAGCTGAACGCTATCAAAAGCATGTGCCTTCTTTCTCTGATCTTTGGCGGTCTTTTATGGCCGGTTGCCTTAATCTGGGCCAATTATGACTATGGAAACCAGACGACTCCTGAAAAAGAAACAGACAACACAGATTTACCTGAAGAAGAATTTAAACCTATCGAAAATTAAAAAACATGCTGGAATTACTAGTTGCAATATATGCCGGGATTTGCTGGCTTCTTATTAAAAAATTAAAACTAATCCCGTGGACATTTACCACACAGGTCATTGTGTATTCATTGCCGATCTTCGGATCTATCGCTTTGATATTAAGTTTAAATTATTATTGCCCCATTACCTCTGATGTAAAGGTAGGAAACAGAAGTGTGGATATTACTACACAGGTTTTAGGTAAGGTGAAGAAAGTATATGTGAGCACCAACCAGGAAGTAAAAAAGGGAGATACTCTATTTGTGCTTGACAGAGAGCCTTATTTACAGGAAATTAAATCCCTGGAAGCTAAGCTGAGCAGCATGAAAGCCACTGTGCATTCCTATGATGCAGATATTTCGGCTTCCAGAAAAAATATTTCTGCATTACAGTCACAGCTTGATCTTGCCAATAAAAGAGTAACTCAATATCAAGAACTAGTACAGGCAGGAGCAGCCAACAAATTTGATCTTGAACAGGCAATAACCAATGTACGTGATCTACAATCCAGAATCAGTGCTGCACAATCACAACAACAGTCTTTGGAAACAAAGTCCAATGCTTCTTATGGTGGAGAAAATTCATCAGTATCTGAGATTCAGGCTAAGCTGGAGCAGGCAAAATGGAATCTTTCCCAGACCATTGTTTTGGCTCCTACAGACGGTGTGATCCCCAATGTTCAGCTGAATGAAGGAGCTATTATGGCCCCATTCAAATCTGCATTTGTTCTGATTCAGAAACAGCAGTCAGTCATTGGATTTTTTGCTCAGAACGAGCTTGAATCTGTAAAAAATGGAAATGAAGTAGAGCTTGCTCTTAAAACAGAACCGGGAAAAGTAGTAAAGGCCAAACTTGAATATGTAATTGATGCTACAAGCCAGGGAATCATGAATAATGCAGGAGGAATGCTGGGCGGAAATGGTTCTACGGCAGGACTTCCTGATACCGCAAGACAATTACCTGAGACCGATGGAAAACTTATTGCCAAGTTTGTCCTGGAAGATAACCAGAAACAGCTTACAGTAGGAGCAAGAGGAACGGCTGTGATCTATTCTGATCATATTAAACCTCTTCATCTTATCAGAAAAGTAATGGTACGAATCAACAGTAAAATCAACTTCCTGATTCCTAAACTTCATTAACATGTATAAAAAGTTAGTTTTATTGAGCGTGCTCGCTGTAAGCTTAAGCTCATGCATCGGTTATAAAGAAGCTACGAAGGAAAATATAAATGAGCTGAAAGAAAAAAGTGAAATTGCTTCTCATATACAAATTCCGGATGACTGGATTTTTGACAGAAAAGCAAATTCAAAATCAATTTCCTATGACTGGATCAATGATCTTAAGACCTCTCAACTGGAAACCCTGATTAATGAAGGAATGTCATATAATGCGGATCTGATTATTGCCAGAGAAAAGCTTAACCAAATTGAGCTGGCAATGGAAATTGCAGGAAGCGACCTTTATCCAACCGTAAGTGCTGTTGCCAATACTTCCAATAATTTGGTGAGTGGCAGCCAGATTCAACGTCTTGCATTAAAAGCCAATTGGGAAATTGATCTTTGGGGTAAAAATAAATCTTCACAGATGG
Organism: Chryseobacterium sp. KCF3-3; assembly: GCF_045865955.1. Taxonomy (NCBI): domain Bacteria; kingdom Pseudomonadati; phylum Bacteroidota; class Flavobacteriia; order Flavobacteriales; family Weeksellaceae; genus Chryseobacterium; species Chryseobacterium sp. KCF3-3. Next base: position 3,495,667 of record NZ_AP035792.1, on the reverse strand, counting down.
CAAGTACCAGCAGCTATTTTTCTGCAAAACATCAGAATACACTACTGCATCAATCTATTGCCGGGATGATTGCCAAAGCCTATTTTCTGAATATTGCCGGAAACATTCAGGAAGATAAAGTTGAAAGTTATATTCAGAAGTCTAAAGATCTTGAAAAGCTTTATATCATTCAAAAGAAAGTAGGAACGGCCAATGCTCTGGATATTTCCAATATCTCTGCAGAAATTATTTCCCTGAAGGGCTATCTTGAGAAGATTAAAAATGCCAATACACAGTCCAGAAGATCTCTGGAGCTTCTTACCGGGAAATACCCGGCGGGAAAACTGATGACCCAAAACTCTTTTACCCCCATAAAAAGTAGTATTCCTGAATCTTTCCCTCTTGAACTTCTGGAGGACAGATCAGACATACAGGCCAGTCATTTTCAGATTGAAAAAGCTTTTTATGAAGTACAGGAGGCTAAAGCAGCAAGACTTCCTTCACTGAGTATAAGTTCTTCTCTTGGGAGTGCCGGAAGTAATGTAGAATCTATTAATTCTTTATTTTCCAATCCTTTAATAAAAGTGGGCGGAGGATTAGTTTCTCCTCTATTCAATGGTGGAAAGCTTAAAAAGAATGTGGAAGTAAAAAATTCCCAACAGAAACAGGTTGTTGAAGAATATTCTAAAGCTGTTCTGAATGCATTGAACGAAGTGGAATCTTCTTTAGCGAATCTCCGTTCCATTGAAAAGCAGATGATTTATACGACTAACGCTGTCAATGAGCTGAAAAATAATATTACACTCACTGAGAAACAAATAAAGGTAGGTACCAACAACAGTTTTGTACTGATCCGTAAACAAAGAGACCTTTTGAAAAATGAAATGAACCTCATCAATCTGGAACTTCAGTACAGAATAGAGCGCATAAATCTTTATATGGCTTTAGGTGCGGAGAACTTCATTTATTCATAATTTTATACTTGGAGAGACTGCAGATTTTTTCTGCAGCCTTTTTTATAAAGTATTAATGAGGTAGCTTATCTCTGAAATATCCATATAGCCATGTTCCGGCAATGGCACTTAACAAGGTGACGGATACAGCTAAAGCTCCTGTTCCAATCTGAGCAAAAAGAGGTCCGGGGCAGGCTCCCGTAATCGCCCATCCAAAACCAAATATCAATCCGCCATAGATCTGACCTTTATTAAACTTTTTAGGTGTCAGGGTGATAGGTTCTCCATCAATTGTTTTTATCTTAAATTTTTTAATCAGCCACACTGAAATCATTCCTACCAAAACAGCGCTTCCGATGATTCCGTACATATGGAAAGACTGCAGACGGAACATTTCCTGTATTCTGAACCAGCTGATCACTTCTGCTTTCACAAAAATAATTCCGAAAATAATCCCTGCAATGAGGTATTTCAGATTGTGATACCATTTATGTGTAAAGGTACTTTCGTTCACACAAAAAGCATTCTGATAATGTATATTCTGTTCTTTTTCTTTTATCATGATCTAAACTTTTCTTTTCAATTATATTTATAGGGAAAGAATGATAGGCAGAATCATATTCGCCATTAAAAAACCACCAATCATAAAACAGACTGTTGCCACCAAAGAAGGCCACTGTAAGTTAGAAAGTCCCATGATTGCATGTCCGCTGGTGCATCCTCCTGCGTATCTTGTTCCGAAACCAACCAAAAATCCACCCACTACCATCATAATAAATCCTCTCAGGGTCAACAGGCTTTCGAAATTCATCAGCTCTAAAGGAACCAGATTGCTGTAGTCTGTAATTCCATATCCTGCCAATTCTGCTTTCAGATCAGGATTCACTGTTATGTCATTGGGGTTCACCAGAAGATGGGCAGCAATCATCCCTCCAAAGAAGATTCCCAGTACAAAAAATAGATTCCAGGCTTCTTTTTTCCAGTTGTATTTGAAAAAATTAACATTGGCAGGAATACAGGCTGCACAGATATGTCTTAATGAGGAACTGATTCCAAAGGATTTATTTCCCATAATCAATAAAGCAGGAACGGTAAGCCCGATCAATGGTCCGGCAACATACCACGGCCAGGGTTCTTTTATAATCTCCAACATCTTTTTTATTTTTTAATCTAATGTATTTAAAATTTTAGTCTGACACACAAAATCACTTTTAGGAATCTCTGTAGAGCTAATGGCTTTAAAACCTCCTTCAATTTCTGAAAAGTTTCTGTATCCTCTTGCCTGAAGAATGCTTGCTGCCATTGTACTTCTGTAACCGCTACCACAATGCATGTAGAAATGTTCAGTTGGTTCTATCTTATGAATCCATTCGTTGATATAGGCCAGAGGTTTGCTGTAAGCTTCATGAATATGTTCTGCGTTGTATTCACTTTCTTTTCTTATATCAATAATTTTTGCTTCTTTTTCTTTGATTTCGGATTCAAACTGTTCAGCCGAAATACGGTTGACAACATCGATTTCTTTTCCGCTCTTTTTCCAGGTTTCGAAACCTCCATCCAAAAATCCTAAGATGTGATCAAATCCTACTCTACTCAATCGGGTTACAGCTTCTTCTTCTGTTCCTTTTTCGGTTACCAGCAGAATAGGTTGGTTGACATCTGCAATTAATGCGCCTACCCAAGGAGCAAAATCACCATCTAATCCTATATTGATAGACTGTGGGATAAAACCTATGGCAAAATCATGATTGTTTCTTACATCTAAAATCAAAGCTCCTGAAACTTCAGCAATTTCTTCAAACTGTTCAGAGGCAAGAGCATGCAACCCTTTTGAAAGAACCTCATCAAAACTGCTGTACCCTTTTTTATTCATCATCACATTCATCCCGAAGTAAGCTGGCGGAGGCAAAAGCCCATCTGTTACTTCTTGTATAAAACTCTGTTTATCCTTTTGATTCAAGGCATAATTGGTTCTTTTTTGATTTCCCAATGTATCTACTGTTTCTTTCTGCATATTTTTACCGCAGGCTGAACCGGCTCCATGAGCGGGATAAACCGTAATATCATCTTGTAAAGGCAGAATTTTATGATACAAACTATCATATAAAAGGCCTGCCAGTTCTTCCTGAGTCATATTTGCTCCTTTCTGTGCCAGATCAGGGCGGCCCACATCCCCAAGGAATAAGGTGTCACCGCTAAAAAGAGCCTTTTCATTACCATTTTCGTCAATCAATACATAACATGCACTTTCAAGAGTGTGTCCTGGTGTATGAAGAACTTTAATTTTAATATCTCCCAGTTCAAATATCTGTTCATCTTCTGCAATAATGGCTTCAAACTCGGGATTGGCTGTCGGTCCATAAACAATTGGTGCTCCGGTTTTATGGCTTAAATCCAGATGTCCGCTAACAAAATCTGCATGAAAATGGGTTTCAAAAATATATTTCAATTCTACTCCATCTTCTTTCAGTCTGTTAATATAAGGCTGTGTTTCTCTTAAAGGATCAATAATTGCGGCTTCTCCCGCTGAGGTAATATAGTAAGCGCCCTGTGCAAGACATCCTGTGTAAATCTGTTCTATTTTCATTGTATTTTATTTTGATTTATTATCTGATACAAATTTCCATCTTTCCTTTTTCCTGTACAGCTACTTTTGTTACATAAGAAAATTAAAGGAATATTTCTCTCATGATGATATAAATACCCATTATCAGAATAAACCATCCGAATGCAGGTTTCAGTTTCTTACCGTCTATCTTTTTTGATAATTGTGATCCGATTATAATCCCGGCAACAGCAATAGCTGTGATAGAAACCAGCAGTTTCCAATCTATTGCCACATGGTTTACAGTGGAAGCAAAACCGATCAGAGAATTGATAGAAATGATAGCTAATGACGTTCCTATCGCTATCTTCATTGGAATTTTTAACAGGTTAACCAATGCCGGAATGATCATAAAACCGCCTCCTGCTCCTACCAATCCAGTTAAAACACCTACTATTGAACCTTGCCCTGCTGCCAGAAAAGCACTATTCTTATTCGTAATGCTTTCTAAAGGTTCTTCTGAAGAATTGTTTTTTATCATTTTATAAGAAGCCAGAATCATTAAACCTGCAAAAATCAGTAGTAAAAAAATATTTTTGGTAACCGTAAAGTTCTGTATCTGGAATACGTTTTCAGGAATTAAAGGAAGAAGATATATTCTGGTCAGAAAGATGGAAATGACCGAAGGAAGTCCGAATACGAATGCCATTTTAAAATTGATCAATCCTTTTTTAAAATAAGACACAGAGCCTACGAGACTGCTAATTCCTACTACAAAGAGAGAATATTCCGTTGCCAGAAAAGCATCGATTCCAAAGAGATAAACAAGTACGGGAACAGTGAGAATACTTCCTCCACCTCCTATTAAACCGAGAGAAACTCCTATTAAAACTGCGGCTGCATATCCTATAATTTCCATTTTTATTCAACTAATTCTGATGCAAAAATGGGAATGCGGGGAGAAAGCTACAGCTACTTTTGTTACATAAGGAGATTTTTTAACACGAATGAACACTAATGGTTTCACAAAGGACACAAAGAAGTTAGAGTAATTCCTCTTCTTTGAGATTGCTTTACCTTCGGTTCGCAATGATTTTGACCACCCCGTCAAAAATTCTTTGAATTTTTGCCACCCCTCCAAAGGAGGGGAATATGAGTACCTTTGATTAAATGGAAGGAGAACTTACGAGTTCAGGGGTTTTAGAAGGATAATTTTGTTTCTGCCCAGTTTAAGCCTTCCGTCTTCTTCAAGTTGTTTCAGGAGTCTTGATACCACTACCCTTGCAGTTCCCAATTCATTAGCAAGTTGTTCATGGGTCGTGTGAATGGTTTCAGAGCCGGTGAGTTCAGATTTTTTCTGCAATAGATTGAGAAGTCTTTCGTCTACTTTTTTGAAAGCAATGGCATTGATTATATCTAATAGTTCTTCAAACCTTTTATGGTACAGTCTGAAGATATAATCCAGCCATTCCGGATGTTCTTTAATGAATAAAGATACCTTATCTACAGGAAGAAAAAGAATTTCAGCATCTTCTTCAATTTCGGCTCTGACAATGCTTTTTTCATTGTGCATTCCGCCCAGAAAAGACATGATACAGCTTTCTCCGGCTTTGATGTAGTACAGTAAAATTTCACGCCCATCTTCTTCCGTTCTGATCACTTTCAGCATTCCTTTCATCACGATAGGAATAGAACGAATGGAAGCATTTTCATCTAATATAATATCACCTTCATGGTATTTTTTTGTTGTACCATACTGATACAGCTTTTCTACCAATTCTGGTGATGATGAAAATTCGGAAGAAAGTACGGTGTCGTCCTGCATTTTTTATTCTAATTTACGCCAATTTCATCAACAAACAACCATGCTTTGGAATCTGCTCCGGGATTTCCAGCCGGAATAATACCAGCATTTTCAATAGTTACTTTCAGGTATTTTGCGTTCTGAGTTCCTACATTCAGTTTGATTTTTCCAGTGGCATTTTTAATTTCTGCAGTTCCGATTTCTTTGATCAGTTTAAAATTTGTGTTATCATCAGAAACATAAATCTTTGCAGATTTAGCCAGATGAATCCAGCTTCCTTTATTTTCGAGGGTATTGAAATACACTTCTGTGAAGGCTGTTTTTTGTCCAAAATCTATTGTTGCCACAACATCTTTTCCCTGGAAGCCCAGCCATGTTTTACCTAATTGTTTTACATTTCCGATAATACCGTCTACCAAAGTGAAAGCTCCTCCAAAAGAATAGTTTTCGCTAGGTTGCTGTTCTAAAGTTATCTTTTTTCCGGTAGTCTTTGAAATGGTAAATTGCTGTGTAGACACGGCACTTTTCAACTGTCCCTCTTCAAAATAAGCTGATTTAATGGTTAAAGAATTAGGAATCTCAACTGCCGTCTGATAAGTTTTAGAATTGATGGAAGGGTTTGTTCCGTCAAGCGTATATCGGATACCGTTTGAATTCTGTGATGTTGACAGTTCATAAGCAATTCCGTTATTGGAAGGAATTACTTTTCCGGTGATGTTATAAATGCTTTTGGCATAGTTAACCTTCATACCATCCAGAACTTTAAACTGATTGATCACTCTGTTTTCAAATTCTTTATAGTTTTTAGGATCTGATGTACCCCATCCTACTTCAGAAAGAGCCATTAATCTTGGGAAAATCATGTACTGTACCTGCTTAAAATCTAAAATATATTCTGTCCACAGATTAGCCTGAACTCCCATGATGTACTTGGCCTGCTCTGCATTCAGTTCGGAAGGAATAGGATCATAAGAGTATACTTTTTCTAACGGTGTAAATCCTCCAAAAGCATTAGGTTCAGACTGTGGATCTCCCTGATAATGGTCAAAATAACAGTATGCTCCTGGTGTCATTACGGCAAAGTGCTTTGATTTTGCAGCTTCAATACCTCCATTCACGCCCGTCCAACTCATTACAGCGGCATTCGGAGCTAGCCCACCTTCTAAAATTTCATCCCATCCGATAATTTTCCGGCCTTTGCTGTTGACATATTTTTCAATCCGATGAATAAAGTAGCTTTGTAAGCCATGTTCATCTTTTAAATTATTTTTCTTAATCAGTTCCTGGCAGTGTGCACATTCCTTCCATCTTGTTTTCGGGCACTCATCACCGCCAATATGAATGTATTGGGAAGGGAATAATTTGATTACCTCATCCAAAACGTTTTCCAGAAAGGTAAAGGTTTCATCTTTCGGGCAGAAAACATCATCAAAAACGCCCCATTTTGTAGCAGGTTCAAAAGGTCCTTTGGTACATGCCAGTTCAGGATATGCAGACAGTGCAGCCAAAGCATGCCCAGGCATTTCAATTTCAGGGACCACAGTAATGTGTCTGTCCTGAGCATATTTTACAACTTCCTTTATTTGTTCCTGTGTATAGAAATAAGGGCCGTAAGGTTTTCCGTCAAACGTATTGTCAACATAAGCTCCGATCATTGATTCTTTCCGTTTTGATCCGATCTGAGTAAGTTTAGGATATTTTTTAATTTCAATTCTCCAACCCTGATCATCGGTTAAATGCCAATGGAAAGTGTTCAGTTTATACATCGTCAGATAATCGATATACTGCTTCACCTCATCAACAGTGAAAAAATGACGGCATACATCCAAATGCATTCCTCTCCATGCAAATTTCGGCTGATCTTCGATTTTCATTGCCGGAATTTTCTTTCCCTCTTTATACTGTTCAATAATCTGAATCAAAGTTTGAAGAGCCAGAAAATACCCTTGTTTCGTATAGGACTTAATATGAATTTGATTTGGAGAAATTTCTATTGAATAATATTCTTTTTTCTGCTGAGTCTCTGTTTCCGAAGGTGAAGGAATTACAGAGTTTGTTAAATGAATTCCACCACCTTTCTGAGCATATTGAAATTCTAACTGAGAACCAATCCTTTTTTTGAAATATTCTGTTTCCTCTTTTGGCAGGTTACCGCTTAGTACGAACGTTTTGGGGATTACAAATTCCCCCTGTAAAAGTTGAACTTTTTGAGGATAAGGGATTAGGTTTAATTTATTTTGAGCAAAAATCACGTTTGAAATCAATACAAAAAGTACTAAAAAAGTCCGTATCATTGGATGTGGTTAAGGTTTGAGCTAAGATAATTATTTTTCAAAACTCTTTGAACCTTTTTTAAAAGCAAAATGTAAACATTTTAAATCGTTTATATGCTTATGAAATAAATAGTTTACAATTATTAAACCATATCTATAGAAATTATTCTATTATATCCTGTGCCTTATGGTTTGTTTTTTGATCAAGCTAGTCGACTTAAAAAAATTAAAAGGTTTAAATTTGTAAAAAAATAGGATGAAAAAAAACATTTTCCTGGCAGCCAGTTTATTATTCTCAATGTCAACTCAGGCACAGATCTTTGATATTATAAAATCTGCTGTTAAAGATAAAACAGGCGTAGATCTTAATGCTCCGGTAAAAAATAATGGTACCGCAACTTCTACTAAAACTACCACTACAACTTCCGGTTCCAACAATTCATCTGCCAACCTTGGAAACCTTACCTCTACTCAGATTTCTTCAGGGTTAAAGGAAGCTTTAAGTATGGGCGTAACGGATGGAGTAAAAAAACTGGCAGTAACGGATGGTTTTTTCAAAAATGAAGCCGTAAAAATTTTAATGCCTGAAAAATTAAGAAAAATCGACACTACTTTGCGTTCTATCGGGATGGGAAGCCTTGCTGACGAAGGAGTAAAATTACTGAACAGAGCGGCTGAAGATGCCGTAACAGAAGCAGCTCCTATTTTTACAAATGCTATTACTTCTATGACAATTACAGATGCAAAAAATATCTTGCTAGGGAGTAATAATGCTGCAACAAGCTACCTGCAGGGAAAAACTCAGACTCAACTTTTCAATGCTTTTCAACCTAAAGTAAAAGCTTCTTTAGGAAAAGTTGGCGCTGATACGCTTTGGAAAAATCTGATTTCAAAATATAATACGTTTACCGGGCAGGCTGTTACTACAGATCTTAACGAATATGTTACTACAGAAACCATTAATGGAGTTTTTAAAATGGTAGCAGATAAAGAAAGTGGGATCAGAAATACACCTGCTATGAGAACAACGAGTATTTTGCAGAAGGTTTTTGGGGCTCAGGATGGGAAATAAATGAGAAGTTAGTTAACATGCTAACTTTTAGATATAAAAGCTGTTTCGTGATGAAGCAGCTTTTTTGTTGGGTTTTAATTTCTTTTGTCTTGAAACAAAAGAAACAAAAATTCAAGACCTGGATCTCTTCGCTAAAAATAAGTCCTGTTCTCTAAAAATTCTAAACTTGCGCGAATTCTTTATTTCTGAATCGGTTCGGAATTCGTCTCGCGCTTCGGACAGGAGAATTTTCTTAACGTTCTCAGGAATTATTTTTTTTACGCTGCGAGTTCCTATGTCGGTTGTAAGGTGATCTCATAGAACTATTTGTCTTAATATAAATTAATTTTTTTTTGTTCTCTTAATTTCTTTTGTCTTAAAACAAAAGAAACAAAAATTCAAGACCTGGAGCTCTTCGCTAAAAATAAGTCCTGTTCTCTAAAAATTCTAAACTTGCGCGAAATCATTATTTCTTAATCGGTTCTGAATCTGTCTCGCGCTTCGGACAGGAGAATTTTCTTAACGCTGCGAGTTCCTATGTCGGTTGTAAGGTGATCTCATAGAACTATTTGTCTTAATATAAATTAAATTTTTTTTGTTCTCTTAATTTCTTTTGTCTTGAAACAAAAGAAACAAAAATTCAAGACCTGGAGCTCTTCGCTAAAAATAAGTCCTGTTCTCTAAAAATTCTAAACTTGCGCGAAATCATTATTTCTTAATCGGTTCTGAATCTGTCTCGCGCTTCGGACAGGAGAATTTTCTTAACGTTCACAGGAATTATTTTTTTTACGCTGCGAGTTCCTATGTCGGTTGTAAAAAATTTTCGGCCTCACTTTGTGAGGCCGAAAATTTTATATTTATCATCAGATTAGAACTGCATCTCAGGAATTTCTCCTTCAATAATCAGATCTGCTTCTGTTGCTTTGATAATATCTTCTACAGAAACGCCAGGTGCTCTTTCCACCAGTTTGAATCCTTGTGGAGTCACATCAAGAACAGCTAATTCCGTAACTACTTTTTTCACACAGTTTACCCCGGTTAAAGGAAGTGTACATTTTTTAAGGATTTTGCTTTCTCCTGCTTTGTTTACGTGCATCATTGCAACGATAATATTTTCAGCAGAAGCTACAAGATCCATAGCACCTCCCATTCCTTTTACCATTTTTCCCGGAATCTTCCAGTTGGCAATATCTCCGTTCTCTGAAACTTCCATCGCTCCAAGGATGGTAAGATCTACTTTCTGACCACGAATCATCCCGAAACTGAAGGCAGAATCAAAGAATGAACCTCCTTCCAGAATAGTAATAGTCTGTTTTCCGGCATTGATGATATCGGCATCTTCTTCTCCTTCGAAAGGGAAAGGTCCCATTCCCAAAACTCCATTTTCACTCTGGAATTCTACGGAAATACCTTCCGGAACATAGTTGGCAACCAAAGTAGGAATCCCAATTCCCAGGTTTACATAATAACGATCTTTCAGTTCTTTTGAAATTCTTTTGGCAATTTGTTCTTTTGTAAGCATAATAAAAACTTAGACTGCAATTTAATTATTTTCACGTGAATACAAAAGGGCTTTGTTGTATTCAACAATTAACACTGTTAGTTAAAATAATATCTGTAATTTTGTTCCATTATTTTTTAATAGAATGAAAATACTTTTTAGATATCTTAAACCTTATCAGTGGCTGATAATCATCTCTTTATTTTTGGCTACGATCAACCAGGTTTTCTCTTTATTTGCTCCGGCTATCACAGGAAATATTCTTGATCAGCTGGTTACTCATCCTAATTTTTTTGATAAAGAAAAGCTATTGCCCAGAAACCTGAATGAGTATTTATACGGAAGCTCTGTATATCACGGTGCTTTTTACTTCTTGGGACTGCTTATTGGAACAGCAATGGTAAGCAGAATTGCCAAAGCTTTTCAGGATTACGTTGTAAGTGTAATTACTCAAAAATTTGGAGCGAAAATATTTACAGACGGTTTAAAACATTCTATGGCACTTCCCTATCAGGAATTTGAAGATCAGAGAAGTGGTGAAACCTTGTCGATTTTAACAAAAGTAAGAGAAGATACGGTCAAATTCATCACAAATTTCATTAATATTTTCTTTGGAATTCTGGTGAGTATTATTTTCGTTTCCGTGTATGCGATCCGTTTGCACTGGTCTATTATGCCGGTTTATATCTGTGGAATTTTCTTTATTGCGATTGTTACCAATTTATTGAGTAAGAGAATCAAAGTGATCCAGAAAAATATCGTCACTGAAACCACCGCTTTAGCCGGGAGTACTACTGAAAGTCTTAGAAACATTGAGATCGTTAAAAGTTTAGGATTAACCAATCAGGAAGTGATCCGTTTAAATAACAACACCTATAAAATCCTTGGTCTTGAATTGAGAAAGGTGAAAAGCATCCGTTCTTTGAGTTTTATTCAGGGGACAATGGTTAATTTTCTTCAACAGTTAATTACCCTGACCCTTTTATTTTTAATTTTTAAAAACATTGTGACTCCGGGGCAATATCTGTCTCTGATGTTTTATGGTTTCTTTATTTTCGGGCCTATGCAGGAAATTGGAAACATTATTATTTCTTATCGTGAGGCAGAAGCATCTCTTCAGAATTTTGACCGCTTGATGAAAAAAGAGGTAGAAGAAAAACCTCTTCATCCGAAACAAATCGGAGCTATTGAGGAACTGGAATTTAAACATGTTTCTTTCAAGCATCAGTCTGCTCAGTACAAAGCTTTAAATAATATTTCTTTTGATCTTAAAAACGGTGAGACGATTGCTTTTGTAGGACCGAGTGGTTCAGGGAAAAGTACATTGGTAAAACTATTGGTAGGATTGTACAGACCTCAGGAAGGGAATATTTTTTACAATGGAATCAATGGAAAGGAATTTGATTTTGATGAGCTGAGAAATCAAATTGGTTTTGTAACGCAGGATACTCAGTTATTTGCAGGAACTATTAAAGAAAACCTTCTTTTCGTTAATCCTTCCGCTACTGAGGAAGAACTGGCCGTTGCTTTACAGAAATCAAGCTGTACAGCCTTACTGGAAAGAGCTGAGAAAGGAATTGAAACCGTTATTGGTGAAGGCGGTCTGAAGCTGAGTGGTGGTGAAAAACAAAGAATTGCCATTGCAAGAGCTCTTCTGAGAAAACCTCATCTGTTGATTTTTGACGAAGCAACTTCAGCACTGGACAGTATTACCGAAGAAGAAATTACCACAACCATCAAGGACATTTCGAAAGAAAGGGAACAGATTACTGTTCTTATTGCACACCGTTTAAGTACGATTATGCATGCAGATAAAATTTATGTTCTTGAACGTGGTCAGGTAGTAGAAACAGGTTCCCATGCCAATCTTATTGACGAAAAAGGACTTTACTACGCCATGTGGAGACAACAGATCGGAGAAAGAAAAACACTTACTCCTCAAGCATAAAAAAAAGCGCTGAATGGATGTTCAGCGCTTTCTATTTTTATTGTTTGAACTTATTCTTTAGTTCTTACGGTTCTCTGCTCAATTCTTTTTTCAAATTTTTCTCCCTGAAAAATTCTCTGAATCATGATTCCCGGAATATGAATTTCGTTCGGATCTAACTGTCCCGGTTCTACCAGTTCTTCCACTTCAGCAATAGTAATCTTTGCCGCACCCGCCATCGGATGGTTAAAGTTTCTTGCTGATCCTTTAAAGATAAGGTTTCCTGCATGATCCCCTTTCCATGCTTTTACGATAGAAAAGTCTGCATCGTAAGCGTGCTCCAGAATATGAGGTTTTCCTTTGAAGTCTTTTACTTCTTTCCCTTCTGCTACTTCAGTTCCATACCCTGCAGGTGTATAAAATGCCGGAATTCCCGCCTGAGCAGCTCTGCATTTTTCTGCTAAAGTTCCCTGAGGAGTTAGTTCTACATCCAATTCACCTGAAAGCATCTGTCTTTCAAATTCAGCATTTTCACCTACATAAGAAGAGATCATTTTCTTGATCTGTCTTTTGTGAAGCAGTAATCCTAATCCGAAATCATCTACTCCTGCATTGTTTGAAATGCAAGTAAGATCTTTCACATCGCTTTCTACCAAAGCATTGATTGAGTTTTCAGGAATACCACAAAGTCCGAATCCGCCAAGCATCAATGTCATTCCATCATTAATTCCTTCGATGGCCTCCTTTGCATTTTTTACTCTTTTATCTATCATGAAATATTAGATTTTTCTGTTGGCTAAATTTAATAAATTTTCTTGTATATCCTATGAGTGGAAACAGTACTGAATTCGATACGGTTTTTAAAAACCTTCCCAAAACATTTAAAAACATCATAATCAAACCATTACATTAAAAACCGAACAGATCTGTTCATTTTTATCTTTTTTCTCATCAATTTCATCTATATTTGCCCTCTCAAAGCCGGAAATACTGTATTTTTTTTAGTTCCGACTGTAATTTAAACACAACTTTAATGTAGAAATTATTTCAATGGCGGACCATTACTGCCCTTTTCGCTTCTTTTGATCGCTACAGAGATCTGCTTCAACACCCTTCATCACATTAATCATATATAAATATCAAAGCTTACAAAAAAAACATGAAAAAATTATTTACCTCAGCATTACTTGCACTGGTACTCAGCATCAATGTATACGCACAGGAAAAAACTTATTTCGATGAAAACTGGGAAAAAACTACTCAGGACAACATGGAATATTACCGTGAAACGACTCCTAAAGGAAAACTTACCCTTATCAAAGATTTCTATAAGAACGGAAAACTTCAAATGGAAGGACTCGCTTCAGATCCAACTCCTAATAGCGAAGTGTATGACGGAAAAGTAACCTGGTATACTCCTGAAGGAAAGGTATTAAATTTTGCCACTTATTCTAACGGTCAGCAGGTTGGGCCAGCTCAGACTTATGATACGAAAGGGAGACTGACAGAAGATTTGGTATATAAAGCAGATGGAAACTTCTCAGGAAAGATGTTCACCTATAAAGATGCTGAGGACGGAATAGATTTTACTATTCTGATCGATTACGAAAACTCTTTTCCTACAAAAACCACCGTTTATGATGACGACATCAAAGGGATCAGACATGAAACGATTATTGACAAGGACAGCAATACCGAAACGAAATATTACGGTGAAAAGGGCAAGTATCTGGGAAGCGGTACCTCTTCTCCTTCCGGGGAAAATATGATGGTAGATTACTACTCAAGCCCGATGAGGATTTCTAAGATAGAAAAATACAGAAAAGACGGCAGTGTAAAGGAAAGTGTAATCTACAGCAAAACCGGAAAGATCTTACAGGAGCAGAAAATGAACAAAAAAGATGGCTATAAAACCACTTATGACGAATCGGGTAAAAAAATAGGACATCTGGTATATCAATATGATAAAGAAAATGATATTTACAATCCAATGGATGGAGAGGATTATCAACTGGCCTATGAATACACACAGGTTTCATCCATCGACACCTATGAAAAAGGCTCCATTGTAAATAGCAAATACTTTGATGAAGACAAAAAATTATCGTCTGAGAAGTTTTTAAAAGATGATGTTATACAGGAAATCAAATATTATTCTCCGGATGGAAAGCTGAAATCTACATTAACGTACCAGGATGGTATTCCATATAATGGTACTACTTATGAAGGCTTTAATGAAACCCTCTATAAAGACGGTGTTATTGTAAATATCAAAAACTATTATGAAGGGCTTAATAAACTGAATTATGAAAAAAAGCTGAATGCTAAGCAAACAGGCTATGAAGCAACTGTTTATGACACTAAAGGAACTGTTTTGTATACTTTTACACAACCTTTCAGTGAAGATGGTGAAGATTATTATTTCACAGCACAAATCACACAGTATATAAAAGGCAAACCAGCCAATAAATCTTCTGTAAAAGCCGGTGTTATTCAATCCGGAAAAATCAGACTAAAAACATTTGATGGAGCCAAAGAACTTGAACGCAGCGGAAAATGGATTCTGTTAAAGCTTTATAATATGGATGGAAAGCTTATTCAGGAAACAAAGACTCTTGCTGATACTCAGGATGAAAATGCTTCTGCTGAAAACCTGACGTTACTCAATGAGGATGATCTGTACTATCCATTTGACTAATTACCATGTCTCTATATCAAAGGCGGTTTCAATTTTTTTGGAATCGCTTTTTTATTTAAACACAGATTTTCACGGATGATTTTGCGGTTATTTACATCAATAAAAAGAGGCTGTCATTGCTGACAGCCTCTGCATTATAATTGTGTTTAGTTTACCTTACTGAATAATCAGCTTTAAAGTAAATAGTTTTCTTCCGTGTACTTTTACAAAGTAAACGCCTGCCGGAAGATTTTCATTCACCAAAGAGAAACGTTGGTTATTAATATTTTTCGATACATACAGTAATTCTCCGGAAGCTGAAACCAATTCAATTTTTTCAATCGGGTAATCACTTTTAATAAAAGTAGGCTGTCCCGGTTTGGTTGGGTTTGGATACAATACTACATTTTTCTCTGTACTTCTTGTTTCTTCAGTTCCTAAAGTAGGTGAAGCCACCTGGAACTGTACTCTGTTTGAAACTTCTGTATAGGAATCATTGGTAAACATGACCATATAATAATTTCCTGGTGTTGCAGGTACGGCTGTTCCCTGAATGGTTTTTGTTCCCTGAGTTACTCCATCAAAATAAGTATAAGAAACAAAATTATCATCCGGCGTCTGAACACTTTGAGGATAAATTCCTAACCAGTCTTTGATGATTCCCGGAGAATCTGTCCATGAAGCCGTAATGTTTTCTCCTAAAGTGTATACAGGTTTATTGATCCAAAGATCGGTAACGATGTCACCTACTTTGAAGAATACCTTCTCCCCGATTCCGTTATAGCCGTCTTCCAATAGATACTGAGCATAATAATATCCTTTCGGAAGCCCTGTAAAATTAAGAGTTCCTGATGCAGTCGTTACATAGCTCCATTTGATAGAAGCTGTAGTTCCCGGAGTCTGCCCCATTTTATAAATTCCGATCCAGTCTTTCTGCAAATTAGGCCCGTCTGTAAAATTGATTACAACAGTTCCTCCTACAGGATATGTATCAGCAGTGGTCTGCAGCTGCACTTTCGGCCCTACATAGAAATTTTTTCTTGGAGTGATTTCTGCATATCCTCCATTTGCAAAGAATCCTGCAAAATACTGACCTTTAGGAGCCAGACCATTATTAAAAGTTACTGTTCCTGCAGTCTGTCCATTCGTATAAATATACCCTTGTGAAGTGGTAGAAGCCGGAGTTTGTCCTTTTTTATAGATTCCTACCCAATCCTGCTGATTTCCGGGACCTCCAGTAAATGTAGCCGTGATAGCTTCATTCTGAGCATATTCTGTTTTGTTTAAAGTGAAGGTAGGATTTGAAACCACACTTCCTGTAATTTCGAACTGCTTCACATCACTCCAATCGCTCCATTCAAGGTTTCTGTCTCTGTAACGTGTTTTCACATAATAGATTCCGTTGGGAATAGAATTCGCTGCCAATGTTGCTTTTGTGATGTCTACTCCATCATTCAGATTTTTCGTTTTATCAGGAGTTCCATTTCCATCTTTTCCGAACCAGTTTTCAAAATCGCGGTAGAATTCTTTTTCAATCACAGAGAAGTTCGAGGCTTTACTGATCTGGAACTGTGTTGTATTTAAAAGTTCTCCGTTGGAAGACGCAAATGCACTTCCATTCAATGTCAAAGGTAAAGTAATTGGTCCTGAGAAAGTATTTGTAATGGATGGTTTTGCCGGTTTAGGCTGATTTTTATATCTATGGAAAGAATCTACCAGCACATTGTTTTTCTTGTTGTAAACTCCGCCGATTGAATAGCATTCAATATCTACTTTTCCGGTGGGAATATCTACTTCCACAATCTGATAGGTCCAATCTGTCAAAGTTTTCTGAACATCATCAAAATCCTGCTCATTAGACATTCCCCAATATTGATCCCATGCTGTTCCTCCGGAAATAATCTGGTAGTTTGGGGTATTTTTAAGCTGACCTCTGTGGTATAAATGATGGTGAGCTCCAACGTGCATTAAATATTTATCAGAAGTTACAAGAAGCGGTACAGCATTATCTCTTACCCAGGTAGAAATATCTCCTACATACTGCTCAGCCTGATACGGTCTGTGACTCAAAGAAATAATCCAGTCTACTGTAGAATCATTATTGGCTGCTGTTAAGATCTGCTGGAGCCATGTCTGCTGTGCTGAACCGGTATGTTCAGAACTTAAACTTACAAATAATACATTTCCTGCCTGCTGGGCATAATAATTCTCATTTCCTGAGCTTATCCCTTTATAGCTGATTTCATCAATATAAAAATGGGCATAGTAAGAATTCATTCCCATTGTGCCGTAGGTTTCATGATTTCCTACCGTTGTCTGAATAGGCAGATAAGGTGATAATCTAATATTCTTTTTGAAATGAACATTTTCATAGTGATCCAATGTTCCTACATCTACCTGATCACCTACCATAAAAGTAAGCGCAATATTATCTGACGGATCTGAGGTAGCTCCGAATTTTTCCTTTAGTTTTTTATACGCATTCAAAGTAAGCGTATCATATCTTGGCTCTGCTTTGATCTGGTTGTCCCCCATAATAAGGAAACGGATCTTTCCATTGGCAGTTACAGCCTGTCCCGGTAAAGGAAGTGTTCTGAAATTGTAAACGGCCGACTCAGTGGTTCCTGTTTTGATCTTATAATAGTATTTCGTGTTCGGCTGAAGATTCGCAATCTTTGCTGTGTGATAGTAGTAATTGTTGTTGTATCCCGTATCTGAGAAGATATTGGTAGTTCCCGTTACGGTTACGTTCAGATTCGCTGGAGAATCTCCGTAGATTACTGTTGTTTCATTATTGGAAGCTGTTTTCCAATTGACGATCATAGAATTCGGGGTCGGATTTTGTAAATAAGGATACAAAGCCTGCCCGAAAGCCATCTGGACCGCGAAACAAAAAAAGAAGAAATAATGTTTCATAATCGTTTTCGTTTTAAAATAACATATAGAATTTCGAATTGTAAATCAACTATTTAAAAATCCTTGCTCAGATTTTTTACTTCGGGCAAAAGTAGAGTTCCCATATAAACTCTGTCTGATGGTACTTTAAAGAAACCGTTAATTTTTTGGCAAAACCGGAATGAAAAAATTATAGTTTTTAGCACATTAAATATTTGGTGTATTCAAAAACTATTTTGTACATTTGCAACCTGTTATTCAACCTCTGACGAAGAACGTGTAAGTTGCTTAGCTTTAACATTTTATTTTATTAATAATGGATTTATTAAAGTACGTACAAGACAAGTACATTGCGAAAAAAGAATTCCCTGAATTCAAAGCAGGTGATACAATTACTGTGTATTACGAAATTAAAGAAGGACAAAAGACTAGAACTCAGTTCTTCAAAGGAACAGTTATCCAATTAAGAGGTACTGGTTCTACAAAAACTTTCACTATCAGAAAAATGAGTGGTGATGTAGGTGTAGAAAGAGTATTCCCTATTAACATGCCTGCACTTCAAAAAATCGAAGTTGATAGAAGAGGTAGAGTTAGAAGAGCTAGAATTTACTACTTCAGAGACCTTAGAGGTAAAAAAGCAAGAATCAAAGACGCTGCTTACAAGAAGAAATAATTCAGACAACAATAAATACAAAAAGAGGCTGTTTACATGTAAACAGTCTCTTTTTTTTGTTTCAATATTTTTTACTTTATAAAGGGAGCTCCTTCTCCGGTTTCCAGAAATTTTTTCAGACTGACTATAAATTGCAGCCAACCATTTGAACAGATCTCATAACATTCAATAGCCGGATTCAGACCGATATGAGTAAGTTTTATCTGGCTTAACCCTTTCTTTTCCTCTATTTCCCATACAATTGTTGTCCCGATCCACTCTGTTTGGTTCTTTAAATCAGGAAGAGCAATTAATGAGTCTTCAACCAACCATACAACTTTTGCATTAGCAGCTACTTCTTTCACACGCATTGTTTTGTGAATCTGATCTCCAAATCTTATGGTAAAGAGATTTTCAACCTCCGAAGATGAACCTTCAAACAATTCAGTCCACCAAAGAGGAATTTCATGAGTCAAAGCATGATACACTTTATCTGCCGTAGTGTTGATCTCAATTATATGTATGTAATTCTCAACGTTATTGGTATTCATCGTTTTCATAAAATATTGTATTAGGTAGTACAATTTTATGAAATTTACTATGAATCAGGCTTTTCATAAGACAAGAAATATACGTTCTTGAGCAGTTTTGGAATCCTATATTATTACATCAACCCTGTCAAGGTTTAAAACCTTGACAGGGTTCACAATCATTACTTTTTATCAGTTGCAAAAAGGCTATTCATTCTTCATAAGATATTGCAAAGGTGTTGATCCTGTCTGTTTTTTGAAAAACTCAATAAAAGCACTATCTGATGAAAAGTCCAGGATATGCGACACCTCTCCTATTGAATTACCTTCCACCAAAAGTTCAATAGATCGTTGTAACCTCCATTGCTGTCTCCAATCCTGATAAGACAGTCCGGTTTCTTTTTTAAAAATACGGCTGATCGTTTTCTCCACTGCTCCGGTTTTTTCTGCAAGATCTTTCAACATGGGAGGCATAGAATCACGTAGTGTCCATTCTTCAACTACTTTCTTAAAACGCCTGTCCTGCGGCATTTTAAGTGCCAGCTTTTCTTCCGGAGCCCTTTGCATTTCATCCCAGAACACCTTTAAAAGATTCGTTTGATCATTTTTAAGAGCAGACCATTCCCAAAAACAAATCCTTTCTATAATTTCCTTTAACAAAGCGTTGACATGAAGAACTTTCAGATCCGGTTTTATATAGTTTTGGGAATAATCTTCATCAAAATAAATGGATCTGTAGGCGACAATATTCCTGAAATTCACACGGTGAACTTCGTTCGCAGGAATCCAAAGCATTCTGAACGGAGGAAGAACCAGCTGCCTATCGGAAGTAGTCACTGTCATACAGCCTGATGGCGCATACAACAGTTGAGACTTTGTTTTATGAAAGTGAAAACCGGAATCATGCAATACCATATCAGAAGCTATCCCAATTACTTTTTCGTGAAGAGTATCTGCATTAAAGCTTTCATTTTGCTTCAGTATAGCCATGTCCTATTTTTGATATTTTTTGTTTTTATATCATTATAAATATACATGAATTTTTTGGAAACTTTGCAGAAAAAAAAATGAAAAAGACAAATCCAATCTGGTTGCTGACTTTACTTGTGATGCTTCCTCAGTTTGTAGAAACCATCTACAGTCCAGTTTTACCAATGGTACAGGAGAAGTTTGGAGTGAATGAAGAATCAGTTACCTTAACGATCAGTTTATATTTTATAGCATTTGCGCTGGGTGTAGCATTCTGGGGCATTCAATGCGACAGGATTGGAAGAAAAAAATCATTGGAATATGGTCTCATCACCTATGGAATCGGAACTTTGGCTGCTGTTTTTGCTTCTGATTTTATGATTCTTCTTACAGCCAGAATTATTTCTGCATTTGGAATTTCTGTAGGTTCTATTGTAACCCAAACCATTTTAAGAGACAGCTATGACAGAGATCATATCAGCAAAGTATTTTCCTGGATTGGAATCGGCTTATCCATCAGTCCTGTAATCGGAATGATTACCGGTTCAATATTAGCTTCCTCTGTGGGACATCAAGGTGTATTTATAGCATTATGTATATTGTCCCTATTATTCTTGATTCTCTCCAGAGAAAAAATTTCTGAAACTCATCATGCTTCAAAAGAAATTAGTATCAGTATTTTAGGAAATTTGCTCAAGCGAATGCTTCGTGATCAGGAGATCATCAGATGTTGCTTACTGATCATGAGTTTTAATGTCTTGTTATTTTCATACTATTCGCTGGCTCCGTTTATCTTTAAAGAAAATCATTATTCTTCTTATGTCTTTGGATACAGCAGTATGATACTGGCAACAGGTACATTTGCAGGAGCAAAACTTAACAGATATTTGTTATTCAGGAATATACAATCTAAATATTTAGTTAAAACAAGTACATATATAGCATTTATCGCCTCTATTTTCGTATGGATTCTGATAGGTAAAGGAATATACTTTTTAATTCCTTATTTCTTCATTGTAATGGCTTTCAGCATTGCTATTCCTAATATCCTGAGCACAGCGCTTATCAATTATAAGAGCGAAACCGGAAGTGCAGGTGCTTTATTAGGATTGATTTATTATATACAAATAGGCCTTGGACTGATAGCCATTGGATTGATACAAAACCTGGGAATTGCATGTGTATTGTTTTCTGGAATTGGAGTTTGTACTTTATTGCTGTTTGGGAACAAAAAGAATTGATTTTGAAACATTAAGTTTAATGAAGGGGATAAGGTTAAGTTTCATCAAAGATGAAAAATTAAGCAAAATGTTTATAAAGCTTATTATTTTTAATCACTTGCAAAAAACTTAATGTTTCAAATATTTTATAGTTTAAAATGAAATTATTGTATAAAATTATACAGTGCTTCAATAAATTTAGGATAGACTTCGATATGGGGAAGATGCCCTACATTTTCAATCTCTACAAGCTTTGAACCCGCAATTTCACGTTGGGTTTTCTTTCCCAATTCCTGATATTGCCCCATCTTCGGCTGAAGTTCTTTAGGAGCTCTGTCCTTTCCTATGGCTGTTCTGTCTCTTGTTCCAATGATTAGCAATGTAGGAACTTTGATATTTTTAAATTCATAGCATACGGGTTGATTGTAAATCATATCTGTGGTAAGTGCAGCGTCCCATGCTACCTGAGGATAATCTTTATGAAGCGTCCATCCAGCAATTAAATCAAGCCAGGGTTGGTATTCTTCTTTCCATTTGTTGTCGTAATAGAACTTAAGCTGATAATTTTTATACGTTTCGGCTGTATTTTTAAGTTCAGACTGATAAGCCTGATCAATGGTCTGATACGCTGCAAAAGTTTTATAATCTTCAAGCCCGATCGGATTTTCAAGAATCAGTTTTTGTACTTTCTCAGGATATAGTAATGTAAATCTGGTGGCCACCATTCCTCCCATTGAATGTCCTAATACTATAGCTTTGTCTATTTTCAATTCATCCAGAACCGCCTTTGTATTTTCTGCCAGTTGTGAAAAAGAAAACTGGTATGCATGAGGTTTTGATGATTTTCCAAATCCTATCTGATCAGGAATCACTACTCTGAATCCTTTAGCAGAAAGATCTTTCGCCGTTCTTTCCCAATAAGCTCCATTAAAGTTTTTCCCATGAAGAAGCATAATCACTTTTCCATTGGATTTTTGTGGTTGTATATCCATATAAGCCATTTTCAAATCTTCGCCCTGAGACTTGAAATTGAGATAATGTACTTCGTAAGGGTATTGATAATCAGACAGCATTGCATCCAGAGGTTTTACCTGAGAAAACATAAAACCGGAGACTGTCAAAGTAAAAACAGTCATTATATTTCTGAAATGTTTCATGAAACGTTTATTTTAGAGATTAAAATTAAAAAAAACCGCTCCAAAAGGAACGGTTTCAATTGTTATTTTTAGTTAAATATTTTTATAGAATTATGCTATTGAAACTTCTTTTTCTTTTTTTGAAGGTAAATTCATCAAAACAATAGCAAAAAGAATCAGAACAATTCCTACCCACTGGATCAAAAATACTTTCTCTCCCAGTAAAACAAAAGCCATGGTAACGGAAACCGGAAGTTCCAGTGATGAAACGATACTTCCAAGTCCTAAGCCTGCATTTGGAAACCCAACATTGAATAAGATTGGCGGGATAATAGTTCCAAAAAGAGCCAGTACAAATCCATACGTAAGAAATATCGAATAATTAAATGAATGAATATGTTCTGTATTATCTGTAAAATTCAGGTATAATGATTTTAAACCATCAAAATACATGGGTCCTATCTGGGCAAAGAATAAGAATGCAAAAACGACAACAGAACCACCTGCCAGCATAATAATACTCTTTCTGAAAACCGGAAGATGAGTAGCCAGTGTGTTAGAAGTGAACATCGTCAAAGTATAGGAAGCTGCTGCCATCAGTCCCCAGAAAACCCCATGCCAGTCCAGTTCTATTTCCATATTAATAAGATTGGTTGCCAGAACGGTTCCCAACAATACGATAACCACAGAGACCACTTTCCTTGTATTGGGCAACTTTTTTGTAATAATACTCTCTACTACCACACTGAACCATACCGACTGCATCAATAATACAATAGCAATGGAAACATTGATATATTGTACGGCAATATAATAGAATAAACTTGTCCCTCCCAAAGAAGTCCCTGCAAGCAAAAGCATTCTTACTTCTTTAGAACTTGGCATCGATAATTTCTGTTTTGAGGTTAGGGTCTGAATAAAATTGAGGATCAAAAGTCCTGTCAAACCTAAAACGAATTGGGAAGTAGTAACTTCTGAGGTGGTAAAACCATCATGGTAAGCCATTTTTACAAAAGTGGCCAACATACCGTATATACTAGCTCCAATCCCTACAAATAAAACACCTTTTAGTATATTTTTCTTCTTCATAATTTTTTTAACAGCCTGCAAAGGTACAACATATTAATTTAATCATTCTGAAGCGTCATGATAATAGATAAATAAAATCGCCACAAGCAAGCTTGTGGCGATTTTGAGATTGTTTATAAAAGTAAATTATTTTTTAACCATTACTTTCGAAGAAGCTTCGAAACCTAGTCCTTTGATTTTAACCATGTAAGTTCCGTTAACAAGATTGCTTGTAGAAATTGCTTTCTTAGCATCTGGTGAGATTTTATCTTCTGAAGAAACCAGCTTACCAGACATGTCATAAAGTTCTACACTTACTTTTCCAAGAGTGTTGCTTGGGAAGTTGATGTAAAATTCATCTTTAGCCGGGTTTGGATAGATCAAAACTTTATTATCCTTAATTGTTTTCACTTCATTTGTAGCCAACAAACATTCTTCAGGCACTGCAAAATTTTCTACCTGATCAGTAATCACATTCTTAACTCCAGCTGACGCATTTAATCCTAAACCTCTTCTTGCAAAAACGCTCCAAATCATACATTTATCTTGTCCTTGTGTACTTGCTAATTCTGCAGCCAATATCGCATCTCTACCTTCAATAAAGCTAGGATTACAAGACTGAAGTTTTAAAGCATTGGTGATTAACTGAAGTACTCTCGTACTTC
Source organism: Chryseobacterium sp. KCF3-3 (assembly GCF_045865955.1). NCBI lineage: Bacteria > Pseudomonadati > Bacteroidota > Flavobacteriia > Flavobacteriales > Weeksellaceae > Chryseobacterium > Chryseobacterium sp. KCF3-3. The sequence goes on along the minus strand of NZ_AP035792.1, from coordinate 3,471,822 downwards.
CATTCGTAGTATTTGCTAATACATCTGAAGAATATCCATATTTTTCAACATATTTCCAGTGAAGATCCCAAAGCATTGTTGCCCAAACAAACCCAATCGAGTGCACATCCGGAACCAGATTACCACTTGTATTGGTATACTGCATTGTATTAGTATCTCCGTAGGTATAATCATTAATAGCTAGATTAGGTGAATATCTCACTGGTCTTATACCTCCTCCTTCAGTTGGCTGTCCCCCTACATATGTCCCCATACCTCTTGGTACTGAAGCATTGTCTCCTGATTTATTGGTTAACATTAATGCAAAGAAATCAGACCACCCTTCTCCCATCTGCTCTTTACTTACATTTGCGTTCAAACATGATGATCCTGTACCTGTAAGTCGATTTGAAATTCCATGTCCATATTCATGAATTACAATTCCATTATCAAAGCTACCATCTGGAGTTACATTATATGCAGGGTCTTTTTTTAGTGTGATGTTTACCGTTGCATTAGAAGCAAGCTGGCTTTTAATATACTCTCCCTCTGAATTTGTAACAAGTATTGAAGGAATTGTAATACTGGCATCTGTTCCCCCCATTGCAGGAGGAATGTTAACTGCAGCTGCATTATTATAAACAATAACTCCAATAGCTCCTGCATTTTGTGCATTCTTCACTTTCACTGTAAACCCACAATTAGTTCCGCCTCGTTCAATAAGTCCAATCTTCCCTGCAAGAGATCCTGCTGGTAAAGCCTGACAAGCCAGAATATCTGATGACAGTTTTACGTCTCCTGTTACACCAGCAACTGTTAATGCTGGCCCAAACTGAGCCCCCATAACTATAGGTTCACGGGTAATTGCAGTAAGCGGACTATTATAAAATAATAATCTGCTATTGGTTGTTGACCAAAGATACATCTGCATTTTAGGATTATAGCCGTCTTGAGGAGAGCTAAAGTTGGCATTATTCAAACCTCCTCCATCTTGAGCTTCTGCATATACAGAGTCATCATCTCCTCCTACAGGTCCATTTCCAAAATTATTCTGCTGGAAGTTCTTTGCAGATTCTGTAAATCCGAACTGATAGAAAACATCGTGAATTTTGTTATTCAGATAAAATAAATTGGTAATGGCAGCATTCCTATTGTTTACAGAAGTATCATTAATATTAAAAGTAAAATTAAAATTTCTTGTAAAGCCTCCTTCTGCAGGAGTACCTGTAAGATAATCAGGAGCCGTTAAAGCTGTTCCTGCTACATCTTCATAGGCAAAAACATTATTTCCTCTTGTAACAGTATAATGATTAGTTCCGTCAGAATGCCATCCTTCTGGAGAAGCAGTCAGATTCCAAGGGTTGTTAATGATTGATCTTGAACCAAAAGTAGGTGCTTCAATAGGCAATGGAAATACATTATATGATGCATTATCCGGTAAAAGTAATGGAATATTATTATTCTGTACTACACTATTTTGAGGCCCAACTAATGTATTTTCAAAATGATCAGCATGGCTCTCTCCTGCTTCTGAACCGTAAGCATCATGATGGAAATTACATGATAGTGTCAGATTGTTTTTCAACAGTATATTTCCATTATTGGCATCTACTAAAATATTCCAGTAATTGGGAGATTTTGGCTCCATTAAAGTATATTCGTAAGCCAAACGTAAGTTTCCACTCTCATCATTTGTATAAACTAACCTTTGATTAGCTGATGTAGCTCTTTTCTGAGTCTTTTCAAGATATCCGAGAATCGTGAAATTCGCAATATCAGGATTCTTCAGATCCTCAGCAATTTTTTGAAGAGCTGTATTTTTATTAATAGCAGCTATACCTGAAGTAGATGCAGTATAATCTTTGACAAAATTATCGGTGTAGTAAATAATTTTATTATCTCTAATCAATGCTGTTCCTACAGAACTGTATACCGGTAACCCCTTATAAGTCTGTAAAAATTTAACAACATTACCATTCAATGATTTTGAAGGATCTATATTATCAACAATGATATTATTAAGATCAGACTTTTTATATTCTCTTATTTTATTTTGAGAAATATAATCTTTAATCAGTTTTTCATTATCCTGTCCGAACAATATTGTCGGAAATGCAGAAAATACCGCAAATAGAAGAGGTAGAGCTTTGTTTTTCATATCCATTATCAAAGCCGCTAATCTACAAATAATTCACAAAACTTTACTATTTTTTTTATTAAAAATAAACACGTAAACAAATACATATATAAAATACAGCCTAAAAATTATTTTATGTAATTCTCAATTTATAGAACAACATAATACATTCAAGTCTTCCAAATTATGTTTACTCTGTTTTTTGATTTTTTTCATTCAAATATTTCGCAACATAAATAGATATAATTAATATGAATTTCTAATATAAACAGGGTTCATTTTTTTACTATTTTATAAAATTAAGTCTAAGAAAGCCTCTTTTTCAATACCTTAAATATAGATCACACTATAATATACTCATAAAAAAAGCCGCTCAAATGAGCGGCTCCTTATGTATAAATGATTCAAAGATTATTTACCTTCTTCCATTTTTCTTTTCAACTCTGCTAATGCATCGATGTCTCCAAGAGTAGATCTTTCTTCGTTGTTAGAAGAAGAAGTTACGTTTCTAGAAGAAGCTTCTTTTACGTTTTTCTTCTCTTCGTCTCTGAAGATACCTGTGTGAGATACTACTACTCTCTTGAATTCTTTGTTGAATTCGATTACTTTGAATTGAGCATCTTCACCTTTTTTGATTTTAGATCCATCTTCTTTCTCTAATAATCTTGAAGGGCAGAATGCTTCTACTTCAGCATCTTCGAATTGAACAGAAGCTCCTTTATCGTGAACTTCTACAGCTTTACCAGCGTGGATAGTTCCTTCAGCATATTTAGTTTCGAATTTATCCCATGGGTTTTCAGTCAATTGCTTGTGACCTAGAGATAATCTTCTAGCTTGGATATCTAATTCAAGAACTACAACGTCTAATTTATCACCTACTGCGCAGAACTCAGATGGGTGCTTGATTTTCTTAGTCCAAGAAAGATCAGAGATGTAGATTAATCCGTCGATACCTTCTTCTAACTCTACGAATACACCAAAGTTAGTGAAGTTTCTTACAGTTCCTACATGCTGAGATCCTACCGGATACTTAGCTTCGATGTTTTCCCATGGATCTTTAGACAATTGCTTGATACCAAGAGAAATTTTTCTTTCTTCTCTATCTAAAGTTAATACTTCAGCTTCTACTTCATCACCTACTTTTACGAAATCTCCAGCAGATCTTAAGTGAGTAGACCAAGACATTTCAGAAACGTGGATTAATCCTTCAACACCTGGAGCGATTTCTACGAATGCACCATAGTCAGCAAGAACTACTACTTTTCCTTTTACTTTGTCACCTACTTTCAAGTCAGCAGAAAGAGCATCCCAAGGATGAGCTTCTAATTGCTTCATACCTAATTGGATTCTTGTTTTCTCATCATCGAAATCAAGGATTACAACTTTTACAGTCTGTCCGTCCTCTAGGATTTCAGATGGGTGGTTCACTCTAGACCAAGAAAGGTCTGTAATGTGGATCAATCCATCAACACCTCCTAAGTCAATGAATACACCGTAAGAAGTAATGTTCTTAACAGTTCCTTCAAGAACCTGACCTTTTTCAAGCTGAGCGATGATTTCTTTTTTCTGACCTTCGATATCTGCTTCGATCAATGCTTTGTGAGATACCACTACGTTTTTGAACTCAGGGTTGATTTTCACAACTTTGAACTCCATAGTTTTTCCTACGAACTGATCGTAATCTTTAATTGGCTTAACGTCAATTTGAGAACCAGGTAAGAATGCTTCGATTCCGTGAACGTCAACGATCATACCACCTTTAGTTCTAGATTTAACAAAACCGTTAACGATTTCTCCAGTTTCGTGAAGTTCGTTTACTTTATCCCAAGCTTTAAGTGTTCTAGCTTTTCTGTGAGATAATTGTAATTGACCAGTTTTGTCTTCTCTCTTGTCAACCATTACTTCTACCTCATCACCTACTTTAAGGCCTTGGTTGTAACGGAATTCGTTTAGAGAGATAACACCTTCAGATTTGAAGTTGATGTCTACGATAGCTTCTTTGTCAGTTAATCTTACAACTTTACCAACTAAAACGTCGTTATCGTCAAGGTTGTTTAAAGATCCGTTGTAGATTTCTTCTAAATCGCTTTTTTCTTTTCTCGCATCTGCATCAAGACCTGATTCGAATGAATCCCAATCAAATTGTTCTGGTGCTACGTTTTGGTTTAATAAAACCTCTGCTGAATTTGTCTCTTTTGACATTTTCTAATAAAATTTGTATTCCTTCTTTTTTAACGGTTTGAATAAATGCGGATTAAAAAATACGGAAGTAATTAATTGTAAGTAATTTACTCTTCAAACCTTTTCGCCACAAAAGTGGGTGCAAAGATATGAATTTTATTTAAAATAAGCAATAGATTTCAGCAGGCTAATATTTAACTTATATATTTAAAAATCAATACTTTGATTAAAAGAATGCTTCGACTGAGCTAGGCATGACAGCTGATATTGCTTCGTTCTAAATTTAAAACAGTTAGTATTAGAGATGCCATGCTGAGCAGGGTCGAAGCATCTATAACTAGTGGGAGACAAAATGAGATTCTTCATTTCGCTACGCTTCATTCAGAATGACAGGAACGCAGAATTAAAGAAGAACATTACAGTCCTATCCCTCTCAAACTCTCCTATTCTAAAACGCTACCACTCTAGAACTCTCAACCCCTCAAACTCTCCCACGCATCACCCGCTTAAATTCACTACCTTTGCAGCATGGAATTACAGCCGATCTATCAAAAACTGCAGATTCAGGATATGAATCAAATGCAGAAATCTACTTATAAAGCGTCTGAAAACAATACAGACATTGTTTTACTCTCCCCAACTGGATCCGGGAAAACGCTAGCCTTTTTATTTCCTGTTCTCAGAAATCTGAAAAAAAATGTTCAGGGAGTTCAGGCATTGATATTAGTTCCGGCAAGGGAACTTGCTTTACAGATTGAGCAGGTTTTTAAATCTATGGGGACAGATTTCAAAGTTTCTGTCTGCTATGGTGGACATGATAAAAAAATTGAGGTTAATAATTTGATTGAAGCTCCGGCTGTATTGATCGGAACTCCTGGAAGGGTTGTTTACCACTTAAGAAATAACAATTTTAATCCGAAAACGATTAAAACACTGGTTCTTGATGAATTCGACAAAGCTCTGGAATTGGGTTTTCATGATGATATGGAATTTATTTCCAATTCTTTAAAAGGACTTTCTCAAAGAATTTTAACATCTGCCACAGCTATGGATGAAATTCCGGCTTTTACAGGCTTAAAAGATGAAAAAGTAATCAGTTTCCTAAAAGAAAATGATGTAAAACCGGATCTCCAACTGAGAAAAGTAATGACTATTCCTGAAGAAAAACTGGATACTCTTTTCAATCTGGTTTGTAAAATCGGGAACAAGAGAACTTTGATTTTCTGCAATCACCGTGAAGCTGTAGACCGTATCTCTGAACTTCTCAACCAAATGGGAATCGACAGAGAAACTTTCCATGGTGGTATGGAACAGGATGAAAGAGAACGTGCCTTACTGAAATTCAGAAATGATTCTGCAAGAATTCTTATTACCACAGATCTGGCTGCCCGCGGACTTGATATTCCTGAAGTAGAATCTATTGTTCATTATCAGCTTCCTCCAAAAGAAGATGCTTTCATTCACAGAAACGGCCGTACAGCAAGAATGAATGCCAAAGGTTTTGTATACCTGATCATGACTGAAGAGGAAAACTTCCCGTTCATTAAAAATAATACCCCTGAAGAAAGTGTTGCCGGATTTACTAAAGTTCCGCAAAAAACACCTTTCCAGACTGTTTACATCAGTGCAGGAAAAAAAGATAAAGTGAACAAAGTGGATATTGTAGGATATTTACTAAAGAAAGGAGAATTGCAAAAAGAAGATGTAGGAATTATTGAAGTAAAGGACACCACATCCTATGTTGCCGTTGCCAGAAATAAAGTAAACGCTCTTTTAAGAAAACTTCAGAACGAAAAACTGAAAGGTAAGAAAGTGAAAATGGAGGTTGCTTATTAAGAGTTTCATCAACCACAAAGTCACACATTAATTGTAATACGTGCGAGGAATTCCCCTCCTCTGGAGGGGTGGCGAAAATTCTAAGAATTTTTGACGGGGTGGTTTCATCAGCATAACAAAAAGAGTTCTGAAATTTTAAATTTCAGAACTCTTGTATTTATATATAATTATTAAAGTTTATCTGATCCCTCTCACCCTTGTAGGGAAAGTATATACAGATTTCGAGGCAGTAATAAACAGAATATCATTGTTTTTTCCCCCAAAAGCCACATTGGATGTCCATTTCTCAGGAATAGAAATATGATAGATTTTCTTTCCCAAACGGCTAAAAACATGTACGCCATCTCCCGTTAAGTAAAGATTTCCATGTTTATCCAGCTCCATTCCGTCTGAACCCATTTCACAGAAGAGTTTTTTCTCAGATAATTTTCCTTCTCCTAAAATATCATATACATAGGTTTTTCCGGCATCAATATCAGAAATATAGAGTTTCTTTAATTTTTCGCTTCCTACAATTCCATTAGGTTGTGTGAAGGTATCCAGTTTCGTAACTTTTCCTGTTCTATCTCTGTAATAAAGACTTTTATGTTGGATTTCCTGTTTAAAACCGATCCAGTAATCTCTTTCATACAAAGGGTCAGTAAAGTACATTCCTCCCACTTCATCATTCCAGACATCATTGGGTCCGTTCAATCTTTTTCCTTCAAAACCTTTTAGCAGAACTTCAACTTTTTTGTCTTTGGAAATCTTCCAGATCTCACCCTGATCGTCTGAACAGGTAATCAAATAGCCGTCTTTATCAAAGTGTGTCCCGTTGGCTCTTCCTGTTTTATCTAAAAACTCTATCACCTTATTACTTTTCCAGTCCCAATAATAAATCTTATCATTTGGCTGATCAGTAAAGTAAACATTCCCTTCTTTATCTGCTGATGGTCCTTCTGTGAAACTGAACTTGTCGGAAACCATTTCCGGTTGTACTCCTTCATAAAACATTTTACTATAATTTACTGATTGACAGTTTACCAATGCGAAAACCAAACCAATCATACTTATTTTAAAGATATTCTTCATGCTTCATTTTTAAAGCTGCAATTTACGATATGGCTCAAAAGTATCAAAACATTTTCTCATTTTGATACAATAAAAACCACCGAAGTAAAATGTCCTAATTATCCTATTTTGGACGTAGATCATATTAGTAATAAAAAGATATAATCCGGAGCTTTGCAGTAACAGGATCAATCACTTTTTTTCATGGAAAATATCTTAAAAAAATGATGAATCCGGATGAAAATTGTACCAAAATACTTTATAGCATACAACAATGAGCGCAGAGTCCAACAATATCAAGTCTTTGGAAATTGAAAATGAAGATTTCAGAAATTCCGTAGGAACCATGGATGAAACCGGGAAAAGAAAATGGATATTCCCCAGAAAACCTAAAGGAAAGTATACCAACTACAGAAATTACACCAGTTATCTTCTTCTTGCGATTTTCTTTGGATTACCTTTTGTAAAGATCAATAACAATCCTTTTCTTCTCATTAACGTGATCGACAGAAAGTTTTTTATTCTTGGACAACCATTTTACCTGCAGGATTTTTTTATCCTGGCTTTAGGAGCGGTAACCTCTGTCATTTTTGTGATGTTGTTTACGGTGGTTTTTGGAAGAATATTCTGTGGCTGGCTGTGTCCGCAGACTCTTTTCATGGAAATGGTTTTCCGCAAAATCGAATACTGGATTGAAGGTGACCGAAATAAGCAGATGAAGCTTGACAGACAGGAATGGGATGCGGAGAAAATAAGAAAGAGGCTGACTAAATGGTCTGTTTTTCTTCTCATTTCACTGATTATTTCCCACTTTATGTTCATGTATATTGTGGGCTACGAAGAAGTTTTTCGTATCATGAGTGAAGGACCGGAAGGAAACTCACTGAAGTTTCTTGTTATGATTTTCTTTACCATGACGTTTTATTTTGTTTTCGCATGGCTTCGTGAGCAGGTTTGTACGTTGGTTTGTCCTTATGGGAGACTGCAAGGGGTATTGATTGACAAGCAAACCATCAATGTATATTATGATTTTAAAAGAGGTGAAGGCCGTGCCAAATGGAGAAATAATGAAGATAGAAAAGCTGCAGGAAAAGGAGATTGTATCGACTGTAACCAATGCGTTGTGGTATGTCCTACAGGAATCGATATCAGAAACGGACAGCAGCTGGAATCCGTAAACTGTACAGCCTGTATCGATGCCTGTGATGAAGTCATGGAAAAGGTTGGTTTACCTAAAGGATTGGTACGTTATGCAACAGAAGCCGAAATTGAAAATCAGGATAAATTCCGTTTTACCCCAAGAATGAAAGCAACAACCGTTATCCTTGCATTATTAATCGGATTCCTTGGATTTTTAATGTACGATCGTGGTTCTATGGAAGCAAAATTCATCAAACCGGCAGGTTCTACATTCTTTGTTAAAAACGGTAAAATCACCAACACCTTTATTTACACTCTTCTGAATAAATCCAACGAGAAAAAAACACTTACCATAAAAGTCATTACTCCAACAAATGCAGAGATCACTTATTTTGGTTCTGAAAAAATCATATTGAAAGGAGATCAGATCCTGAAAGGAAACATCAACATTTCCTTCCCTGAAGAACAAATTAAGTTCTCAAAACAAAATATGGTCATCGGAGTATTTGATGAAAAAGGTCAGTTGGTAGATTCGTTTGAAACGACTTTTGAAGGACCGTTTAAGTTGGCACTTTAGGTTGAAGATGGTAGGTGATAGGTTGCAGGTTGTTGGGATCAGAAAAAGTCGTTGATATTTCCCTAATTCCTCTCCTCTGGAGGGGTGACAAAAATTCAAAGAATTTTTGACGGGGTGGTTTCCAACAATCTTTCATTAAACATTAAACTTTGAACCTTAAACTCTAAATTTTACACTCATTAAGCCTTATATTTCCTCATAAACTGCGTAGGAGTCATTCCGGAGCTTTTCCGGAATACTCTTACAAAGTAGGAATATTCTTCATATCCTAATCTGAAAGCAATTTCAACCAGGCTTTCATCCAGGTACATTAACATCCTTTTGGCTTCCAGCACTACTCTTTCTGTAATCACATCTGTAGCTGTTTTTTGAACAACAGTCTGTGCAATCCTGTTCAGGTGTTTGGATGAAATTCCTAATAAAGAGGCATAATGGGTAATGGATTTATGTTGGGTAAAGTTTTGTTCAATCAGATTTTCAAAATCCTGATAATGTTTAAAATAAGAAAGTCCGGCAGCTGAATCCATTGTATCAAAATCCTTTGAAAACAATCTGGAAGCATTGATGAAAATCTGAGACATCAATGATAAAATCAGCCCTTCTTTCATTATGCTTTTAGTCTGATGTTCTTCTCCCAATTCCTGAAATAAGCTAATGTTTTTCTTAAGCTCACCAGCATCCAATTGAAGTTTTCTCGGAAACGATACAGATCCAAAGAAGGGAAAATTTCTCAGTTTCTGATTCACATAATGCATTTCATAAAACTCCTGAGAACAGAAGAAAATATATCCATCAATATCTTCGGAAAGTTCCCAACTGTGAATCTGTCCCGGCGACAGAAAAAACAAGCTTCCTTCCGAAACTTCATACCTTTGAAAGTCTATTTCATGTACGCCTGTTCCTTTAGTAAAAAGAACCGCAGCATAAAAATCATGTCTGTGAGGTTTCTCTATATGACGATGTCCCACCACCAAATGATTCTTCATTGTATTAAAATAAAAATCTGAAGTATTTTTACCCGCCTGGAAAAGATCGATATGAAGAACAGAAATCGGATTCATTTATATTTATGTATCGTAAGAATTCACAAATTTAGACAAAAAAGAGCTGGTAAATAACGGTCCTCTGTATATGCTACAATAAATGTGTGCCATTGAATCATGAATTTGGCCCTATAAATTCCATTGAAACAAAGTATGACCGCACTTTTTACAATATATTTTGGGTGAAACTTTAAAAAATTTTTATCTTTGAAGTTTAGGAGTTGTAAAATGAAAATAAATTTACCTGATAAGCTGTATTATTCGATAGGAGAAGTTGCGAAAGCATTCGATGTAAACACTTCATTAATACGTTACTGGGAACAGGAATTCCCGATTATCAAGCCTAAAAAAAACAGAAAAGGAAACCGATATTTCACTCCTGAAGATATTAAAAACCTTCAGATGATCTACCATCTGGTAAAAGAAAAAGGATATACCCTGGACGGAGCCCGCGTCGCTCTGACAACCAACAGTAAAATTTCTGAAACCATCACTCTGATTGACCGCCTGGAATTTGTAAAAGCTGAATTGATTAAGCTGAAAGAATCTTTGGGAGAAAGAGAGGAAGAATAGTTTCTTTGAAAATATAAAAACCTCCGCTGCAATGAATTGCAGCGGAGGTTTTATTTAAGCCTATCAGGAAATACGATAAACAGCTATTTTTACAATATACTATACCTTAGCTCCCCCTTGACTAAGGAGATTATAAGGGTTATAGAACGGGCTGAACGAACTTTCTAAGTTGCTGAAGACGATTTAATGGTTAACAAGATTTCAGGTTTCTGAGCCAAAAATAAAACCCACCGCGGTTGCAGTGGGTTTATTTTTATCTACCACACGAAAGGATTCGTGCGGGAGCGGGGGAACCGATTTAAAGCCAACCAATAATATCTTCTTTACCTTTGCCTATTGAAAGTAAATATTGTACTTTATTGTTCTCAATTTTAATAAAAAATGGTTCTTTTAGATGTTTGTTTTCTAGAATATAAACACCTTCAGTTATGCCATCTAAATTAGGCTTTTTACTTTTATAAGAGTTGTAATCTGTAATAGTAAATTCACAATTATATTTTTTAAATTCCTTTAATACTTGAATATAGCCCTCCTTATAGTCTTTTGGTTTATCTTTATAGTAAGAGTCATAAAATTTTTCTGCACTCTCACTACTTAATTCATTAAAAAAAGTAGCAAAAACCGGGTTACTATACTGTTGTTTTGGTTTTGAACAGCAAAAGCAGAAAAAAACAACTGCTAAACTACAAACCAATACCTTTAACTCTATCGTTATCACTCTCATTATTTTTATTTTTTGGTGTTTTTGAATTACCTTCAAGGGTCTTTCCCTTGCGAATATTATTATTTTGTTCTCTTATATCTTCACCTAAATCACCCGGATTATGTCCTTTGAATCCACCATATGAACTCGTAGTTTTTGGCAATTTGATACCTCCTGCTGCTGCAGTGTTTATAACAAAGTCAGCGCAATTATTGGTATTTAGATCATATTTTGTATTTTGATCTGATTCTACAAAATCTAAAATATCATTAAAGTTTTTTTCGTTAATAGACCTTGTTTGTACTACTTCTTGTTCATGACCAAAATTATCTTTTATTTTTCCTGATGCCTCTGATGCTATAGGATTGACACTAGGTGGATAAGGATAAAAGCCAAAAGTTTTAGAATCTGTTGTACCATCCGTATTTTTCCTATTTAATGTTATAAATGCATGTCCTGAATCTCTATTTGGACTAATTTGATATACAGTTCTATCTCCTCCTTTCCCTGGTTGATCTACATGAATAACTAATTGATAGCTTTTCCCTTTTTTTCCATTATCAAAAGTTTCTCTAATTTTATTAGCATCTATTGCTTCTAAGCCCTCTAATTCTCTATGGGATATAACTTTATTTTCCGAGAAATTATAGTGTGACTGATAAGCATATTTTTCACTTAGCGGGTCAACATTAAAGAACCTCGCCATACCAGTGTCATAATTCCTCCATCTATAAGAACTCCATTTGGTATCAATCTGGTTTTCCTGTCCCTGCGTAGAGTATCTATAGCTTGGGGTTACTGTACCATTAATATTAAAATCTCCACCAAACTCAAGCCCGAAAGGATAGTAATGATTAGTTCTGTCTACTTTAACGTTACCGGAAGCATCTTTATAATACGCAACTCTGATGTTTCCTAACTGATCGCTATAATTTGCTTATTAAAATTTAGGGTACTGTTTCCAATACCCTAAATTATTACAAGTTTAGAAATTACTCATTATTTAATATCTCTTCAGCAATTTTTACTGACTCTAAGGTTTTCACATACAAAATTTTATCATAATCCTCTGGAATCCACTCTTGCAAACCAAAATGGGCTTTTAATGCATTTTGAAATCGAATTGGCCCGACTTCATTTTGATATGAAAGACTGTCAAATGTATCTTTATCAATATTTGCCAGAACATTTCCCTTGTGGTCAACCAGCCTTGCTCCGTCAGGATAGTCATCATTTGGTAAGCCTAATTTATAACAAGGAAACTTGACTGATGATAAATTAGACAAAGTATTTCCTATTATTTCCCAATGCTTATGATACAGTTTTGCATCAACAGTATATCCTAAGAAAAGTACTTTTAAATCTTGTAACCCATTTAAGTCAACTTCTTCTTTTAAATTATACTTTTTATCGAAAACGATCATTATAAAATTATGCTTGTGGTTTGGCATATAAACAATTTGTCCTATTCCAAATTCATCATTCTCAAGGGGAATTGTAAAAACATCACCCACATTTAATTTAAATCTTTTAGCCATCCTATGAATGTTTTGGTACTTTTGGTTGTTTAATTTGATTTCTTTTATTTTCTAATCCTCCATTAGGATTGGATTTATTAGTTGGTCCCCCTCCTTCGTCTATATGTTTTTGTTCTTTCTTATCAAGATCCTTACCCGGTTTTCCTCGATCTATAATATTGAAATCATAATCTGCATCTGGGTTTTTTCTTTGATGTTCTTTTTTTCTTTTTTCATATCTACCCTCATTTTTTGCCTGTCCCACATAATCTTTTTCCTCTCCATTTTTATCTTTTCTTTTATAGATAACACCTTCTTCCTCAGATTTCGTATCACTTCCTTTGTTTTCGGCTTTGCTATCTCCTTCACTGTTCAGAACACGCTTTGCAATCACTAATCCTGTACTACCTACTGCGGCGGCAACATTTATCTGAGTACCAATTACTCTTAATAACCCATTATAATTATTGATGGCATTACTCTTTGCCGTCTCATAAATAGAAGAACCGGCTCCCGCTTTTCCAGAATACATAGGAGGAGGTGTCATAGCTCCAACTCCATATGCAGGTAGTAGTACAGGCTCTAATCCTTCTAACTCCCTTGCATCAATAACTCTGTTTCCACTAAAAGCATAAGTAGACCATGTAGGATAGATTTCTGCTAAAGGATCTACAGTAAAGAACCTTCCCATTGAAGCATCATAATTCCGCCATCGGTAAGAACTCCATTTAGTATCAACCTGGTTTTCCTGTCCCTGAGAAGAGTATCGATAGCTTGGAGATATTGAAGAAATATTTAAATCTCCGCCAAACTCCAATCCAAAGGGATAGTAATGGTTGGCTCTATCCATTTGCAGGTTTCCGGAAGCATCTTTATAATACGCCAGTCTTATGTTTCCTACCTGATCTTTGTATTACTATAATGGCTTTTCTAAGAGATAGAAAAAACCACCACAATTGCAGTGGTTTTTTGTTTATCTGCCACACGAAAGGATTCGTGCAAGAGCAGGGGGCTTGTTACTATCGCTGGCATTATCACTTATCTCTAAACTCTTCTATTTTATGATTGTAGTTTTTATTATTTTTAAAACTTACATATTGAATACCAAAGCAAGGGCTTACATTACCATCCACCAATTTGGTGTTATAAAAAGAAAAATGCTTTAATTTCCTCAATGACTTGATCCATTTTAAGTCAGGAATATCTCCACAGTCCCCTAAAATTAATTTTTCCAGATTTAAACAATCCTTCAATTCATTATACTGAATTAATTTCCTACAATAGTCTAAAATCAAAATTTCTAAATTTTCACAAATATTCTCGAGCCCCTTTAAAGTACTTAATTGACTACAATAATGTCCCTCGAAAATTTTCAATTTTGAGAGTTTTAATCCCTCAAAATTCTGAATATTACTTTCTGTAATATGTATTTTTTCAAGCGAGTCTGGTAACTTAATAAACGAAAAAGATTTATTTTTGGGTCTAAACTTCCAAATGACTAATGTTTCCAAACATCTATTTTCGGACAAATCTATTTGTTCATTGTACCAATCAATTGAAAGGTACTCTAACTTCTTAAATTGAGAATAGTCGATACTTGGTTTAGATTTGGGGTCATGAATATTAACTGTAATCTTCTTAAGATTATTCAATTCATATAGCCCTGAGTAATCAATATCAAATTTGTTTAGATAGATTTCTTCAATAAAGGTAATTTCTTTTAAGAAAGATAAATCTTTAATAGAATCTGAATTGATAGAAATAGAACAGATTTTTTCTGATTTTATGTATTCTATCTCTTCAGATAAACTACGATTACCTCCCCCTATAGCCAAAGTTTTACCATCTTCCGCGATAGCATATCCATTATTTATCATAATTGCTTGTTATTATAATTCTTTGCGTCCTGCTCTCTATATCTGTCACCAGGAGACCTTCTTTGATTGTAATTATTGTCACTTTTGTGTCCAGGAGTTCCCTTTTTCTTGTCAGCGTCTGTTTCCATTCGTTCAGATTCCTGCTTAAATGCTTCTCTATCGTTTTTCGCTTCTGTCCAATCTGTCTTTTCCAAAGGATCATCATTCTTTTCTGCCTTTTCTTTTCCAGATTTTGCTGCTCTTTTTTCATCACCTTTTCCGTGATATTTTTTACCACTTTGATGAGTATTTGTATATGATCCGGTTTTCTTTTTTTCAGCAGAAGAACCACTATCTCCACTTTTACCTTTTTTATCACTATCGTTATTCAGGACACGGCTAGCAATGGTTACTCCTGTAGTACCTACTGCCGCAACGGCGGTTATTTGAGCAGCTAAGCCTCGCATTAAGCCATTATAGTTATTAATGGCATTACTCTTCATCTGCTCATACACTGCTGATCCTGCTCCCGGTTTTACTGAATATCCAGGTGGAGCTGCTACAACCCCAGGTCCATATATTGGCAGCAGTACAGGCTCTAATCCTTCTAATTCCCTTGCATCCACAACTCTGTTTCCGCTGAAAGCATAAGTAGACCATGTAGGATAGATTTCTGCTAAAGGATCTACATTGAAAAACCTTCCCAATGAAGGATCATAGTTTCTCCATTTAAAGGAACTCCATCCCGTCTCAGTCTGTTTTTCCTGTCCCTGGGTAGAGTACTTATAATTTGGAGTGATAGAATTAGCAGTTCCTAAATAGTCTCCAAACTCCAGTCCAAAAGGATAAAAATTTGTGGTTCTGTCTATTCTCAGGCTACCGGAAGCATCTTTATAATACGCCAGTCTGATGTTTCCAATATGATCGGTAAAGTACTTTATAAAAATTTAGGGTATTAATTCAATACCCTAAATCATTAATTGTCAGATTTTAAAAATTAATCATTGCTTAATATTTCTTCCGCAATTTTTACTGACTCAAGAGTCTTTTCATACAAAATTTTATCATAATCCTCTGGAATCCACTCTTGCAAGCCAAAATGGGCTTTTAATGCATTTTCAAAACGGATAGGGGCTATTTCAGATTTATATGTTAACTTATTAAATTGAGATTCGTCTATATGCTTCAAAACTTTACTTTTATAATCAACCAATCGAGCATCATCACTTGTTCCAAGTTTAAAAAAAGGTAAATGAATGGATGTTATATTATCCATATAATTTCCGATTATTAACCAATCTTTATAATATAATTTAGCATCAAAGGTATACCCGAGAAAAATTATTTTTAAATCCTCTATTTTTAAATCTGCATACTTTTCTAAATCATCAATTTTTCGATCAAATATTATGACAATAAATGCATCAGAGGTTTTGGGGAAATTTATAATTTGCCCTATACCAAATTCGTTATTTCCCAAAGGGATTGCGAAAATATCACCTTCGTTTAATTTAAATCTCTTAGCCATTTTATGGTTGTTTTGGTAATTTTGGTGGTTTAATTTGATTTCTTTTGTTCTGTAATCCCCCGTTAGGATTGGATTTATTAGTTGGGCCTCCTCCTTCATCAATATGTTTTTGTTCCTTCCTGTCAAGATCTTTTCCCGGCTTACCTCTATCAATTTCTTCAAATTCATAGTCGGCATCCTTATTAGCTCTTTGATGTTCTCTTTGTCGTTTCTTATATCTTGCTGAATCTTTGGCTTGTCCTACATAGTCTTTTTCTTTTCCCGTTTTTTCCTTTCTTTTGTAGATAATACCTTCTTCTTCAGATTTTGTGTCACTTCCTTTATTTTCAGCTTTACTGTCTCCTTTTTTATCAGAATCGTTATTAAGTACACGGTTAGCGATTACTAAGCCCGTAGTACCTACTGCTGCAAGAACATTAATTTGGGTACCTAACCCTCGTATTAAGCCATTATAATTATTAATAGCATTGCTCTTCATCTGCTCATACACTGCAGATCCTGCTCCCGGTTTTCCAGCGTAAACCGGAGGTGGTGTCATAGCTCCAACTCCATAGATGGGTAGGGGTATCCACTCCAATCCTTCCAGTTCCCTACCATCGACAACCCTGTTTTCCGAGAAATTATAATGCGACTGATAAGCATATTTTTCACTTAACGGGTCTACATTAAAGAACCTCGCCATCCCGGCATCATAATTTCGCCAACAGTAAGAGCTCCATCCAGTTTCCGTTTGTTTTTCCTGTCCCTGAGAAGAATACTTATAATTGGGTGTAATGGAATTAGCAGTACTTAATTCTCCGCCAAACTCTAGCCCGAAAGGATAGTAATGATTGGTTCTGTCTATTCTCAGGATACCGGAAGCATCTTTATAGTACGCCAGTCTGATGTTTCCTACCTGATCTGTATAGTTGTAAATATACTTATTTTGGACGAAATCATAATACCCTTCCGAAGTAGGCACAAACTGTAATATCTGATCGTTATATTGAAATCCATCCAGATAGTCTGTAGTAGAGGTGGTTTCTATATTTGCTTTGCCGGCACCGAAGGTATACATCTTTTTAAGCTTGGTACCATCTGCTTTGTATACATATTTAGTATTGACATTGAAAAGCAGATTGTTAAAATTACGTGGTTTATATAAAGAATTGAATTCTATATAATTGGGAAGGTTCAGGTAATTGTAACTGATCTGTAATATTCCCTTATCAACATGGCTGGTCATGTTTCCGTTGCCATCATAAGGAATCTCATTTCCTGAAACGTCGGGGTAGCCAGCATAATTTCCCGAAGTATCATTCACCTTAGTGAGTCTGTTCCCGGTGTAAGTATATCCCAGATTATCCATCACTACAGCTCCTACATTTGATAATAATCTGTTTCTTTTTAGGGTCTGGATATTCCCGTTGACATCATAGCTCAGGGCTTCATTATAATAATTATTCTGGGGTACAGTGGCATTGGGCTCAGAATAGATTCCACTTTTTAAACGGTCCAATCCATCGTACTGATAATTATATCTTCTAAACGTTCCTCCGTCAGCAGCCTGCCAATCTATTTCTGCAATATTCCCGTTGTATTTCCCTGTAGAAACTGTGGAGTACGCAGGATTATGGTATTTCAGTTCATAGGCAAAAAGCTTCCCATTTAAGCTCGTAGGATCATTCACTTTGGTAATCCATCCGCGGATATTGTAGGTCTGGTCTATAGACTGTAACGGTGTACCCGTGGTATTTCCTGTCTTTTTATTGATAAGCTGTCCCAGGTCATTGTAGGTATTTTCTAACAGCAGTTCTTCTGTCTGGCTGTTCACCTTGTGATAATGCTTCAGCAGTCTTTTCTGCCCATCATACACAAACGTTTCTTTGATCACCACTTCTGCATCTGTATTCCCTTTTTTGTGATAGGTATAGCTTTCATCTACAGCACCGGAGAAATCAAGCTTAAATTCCTTTTTGGTGTACCCACCTAAATGATTCCAGCTTTTTTCTGCTACTTTTCCTCCTTTGGTATTGTAATAGAAATAGGTTTTCGTCCAGTTATCATCTTCAATATTTTTCACATAAGAGGCGGTGGTCAGACCTTGGGTATTGGCTCCTCCGTTAAGCGATTTATCTTCGTTCACGACATATTGATCAAGGATTTTCGCAGGGGGAAACTCTTTGGTATCTCTTGGATAAGAGTCATAGTAATGAACAGAAAGAAGTGTCTGAAAATTAGTAAAAAGAGTATTGGTGTAATACACTACAATCCCGTTTTTGCTGAAACCTATAGCAGTAGGGGTTTCGTTAATAACAAGGTTATTAATCTGTCCTTGCAGATCGGCACGGCTTCCTCCGTCAATGAGCCCGGTATAGGCAACACGGCCAAAGGCATCATACTTGGTCATTAGCCATTTCCCTTTATTTTTCAGGTTTACATCCTGGGTAAGCACCGGGCGGTCAGACGCATCATACACCACAGATTCCCAATCGTCTCTTCCGGGCAGCCTTTTCTCCACCTGTCTGTCCAATCCATCATATCGGTACTGATAACAAAGACTGTTTACAATATCGGAGGTAACAACATTGCTGTTTTGTTCAATTTTCTTTACTGCCAGAGGGGGAATTACAAATGCTTTTTGTCCGTATTCATTGTACACATAATAGGTATCAATGTTTTGGGTTCCATCTGTTCTACGTACGAGAATAGTCTCACCACGTCCGTTCTGAAACTGTATCACAGGAGTTCCATCCTCATCGGTTACCGTATTTTTGTATAATGTTCCTGCCCCATAAAATTCACTGCCTGGGACTATGGATACAGAAGAAACCGTTTTGTTATCTGTTCCGGTTGTACTGGTAGTTGTATTGGTGATAAATTTCTTTACTTCTGAGCCCTGGTTTACTTCATATTTATACTTTTGGGTATGTCCGGATGCCATTTTCCAAGGTTCACCCGGCTGGGCCACTTGTTTTACCCTGTCCAATGGAGAATTTTCAATCTCTCTTTCTGTATACGCATTGGTGACACCGTAATAAGAATTAGCCGCCGTTTCATTCACAATCCCAGTATGGATTGCTGAATTGAGGCTATTGGCAGGAACAGGAAGAATATCTTTAGCCTGTCTTCCATACCCATCATAAGTAATAGGAGTAACTAAGTCTTTCCCGGTAGTGGTGGCTTTTACGCTAATGATCTGTTTGGGTCTTCCTAATCCGTCAAAATAGGTAACTGTTTCTGTTTTCTTGCTGCAGTCTCCATTTAAACAGGTTTTGGACTGTATATAGTTTTCTGTGGTGCTTTGTGCAAAGGCCGTCATCGCTGTAAACAGCAGACCTAAAAGTTGTATTTTTTTCATGGGTGTTTACTGTTTATAATTATACTTGAATTCTTTAACTACCTTATAGCTATAGGTTCCGGTGTTGTCTCTTTCCCTTATCTGAACCTGTTTCAATCTGTTAGCTGAGTCATAAATATAGAGTTCTCTAACTCCTGAAGGTGGAGTAATAGTGGTTACTCCTACTAAAGGATCGTAAGTATATTTGGTGGTCATTCCAACAGGCTGAAAAGCATCAAGAGCCACTAAGAGTTCAGCTTCTTTGGTGGGATCAGCAGCATCTTCATTGGATTTGGTTACAATAGCACTGATCATTCCTTCTATTTGGCTATACAAAGAACCTACAATTTTGGCTATCGGCCTTGTCTTGTTGTATCCCCAGACAATACTTACCGGAGTACCGTCTTTCTCCCTGTATTGAAGAATATTTCCTTTGTCATCATATTTTTCATAGGTAACATCCTTAGAAGAAATAGCCGGATTAAGGGTATCATAAGAATATTCAGACAGAGGAAGAACTAAATTTCCGGTAATTGCATGAGGCAGAGCGGTTGGATAAATTGTTTCATCACGGGAGGTCACTTTGGTGATATTATTTACCGTTTGTTGTGCTTTCGTTTCCAATGGAATCCCCACCATGTTTTTATCAATCATCAGCTGGTTATTTTTCTCGTGAGCATACTGATAGGTTTTTTCTGCAGTAGAAAGATCAGGGAAAATTGTTTTCTCACTGGTCAGTTGATGGTGTTTGGGATTGTTGAAGAAATATTGGGTTTCTGTTTTCATGGCATTTCCGTTCAAATAATCTGTTGTTTTCTGGGACTTCAGATATTCGAAATGGGAAATGTTTTTGTATTGTACAATATCAAGATTATCCAGCTTGTCTTCATAGGTAATCAGGCCTACAGGTTTACCAAAACAGACATCATTATATGTTTGAGTGGTATTTTGGGCACCTGCTGCCTGACAGTTTTTATATCCATCTACCGCATTGTATTTGTGAGAATGATTGGCAGTACAATAGGTATACGATATGGTTTTTACCACATCTTCTGCCGTACAGAGTTTTGTCTCATTCTTAGTGACAGGATTCTCATAATTTTTTCTGATCGAAAAACCATCTACCTGATATTTTCTGCTGTTATCCTCTTCATAATTCATCTCTACAATGCGTACCGGATTACCTCCTGCATCAAGATATTGAGTCAGAATTTCTCGTCCATTATTCCAACCAAAATTGGTCCATACAGAGTTTCGGATATTATCCCCATGAATTACTTTTCCGAAATCATCTGCATTGGTAGAGTATTTATGAATAATATTTGATTTTCCTTCTACAATTTCCTGCACGGTTTTATAAAATACATTGGGATGGGTAGCAAATAGCTGATTAATATTGGAAGATGTTACCATTGTATAGGAAAACCTTTCTACTCCTGTAGGAACTGATCCACTTGGCAGATTGGGATTATTTGTACTACAAGTTCTGGTATAAAGAAGCTGCTCCTGAAATGCCGGAGTTCTTAATACAGTAGCTTCCGTGTTTTGTTCATTTAAATCACGATAAATAAACTTTCTTGTATTGGCTACTCCATTTTCTGAGGTATCTACAATTTTAGCGATTCTTAAACCTCCAATAGGCACTTCTCTGTCTCCATAAACTGCCTCTTTACTGGTATAGCTTGCGGATGCAGTGGAACGGGTACAAACAAATAGTGTCCAAAGCTTAAGGGTTAAAGGTTCATCTTTCTGGACATGGGCAAAAATACCTCCTCCATTATTGGTAGGAAAAGTAACTGAATTACCTGCATTGGTAACAACCCCTGTTGAAGTTTTATAATACAATGGCACGGCTTGTCCACCGGGTTTCAAGAGTCTAACAATAGCTCTGTGCTTTCCGGTGATTTGTTCAGCAGGATCACACGTATTGTTAAACTGGGCACTCCCTCCCAAGCTTATTTCTTCTGTTTTTAGTGGAGTAAAAACCACTGTATTTTCAACATGAGCATTATTATCATCCGCAGTTGCCTTGATCTGGACCCCCGTTCTTTCTGATGGGCTCAACATCACATTTTTCTCAATCGAAGTATTATTTTCATAAAAAAATTCAGTAGAGCCTTTAGTAGGGTAAATAACCTTCTGAAGCATCCCTATAGGTGTATGTTGCGGGCTGACTGGCTGCGATGCTCCGTTATATGAGCTCCACAAAGCTACCTCATATATGGAAGGGACAAGATTGGTGTTGCCGGTTACACCATTATAATATCCCCAACTATCTCTACTGAAGGAGAGTCTTTGAGGAAATACATCCGGTAAATTATATTCAAACCCATAGGTAGTGTTTAAAATACCGTCCACTACAGAAGTGAGAAATAACCTGTTGTTGGCTGTAAGTTTGTAATTGAGTGTAACGTTATTAATAATACTGCCGTTAACTTTTCTAGTAACCTTTTGCAATCGTTTATAATCACTGCTGCCTCCTGATTGCAGATAATCAAATATAATCTCCCCATAAGAAGGATTGTTACTGTATATTCTCTTGATCTGTTTTCCGGCAACGGTCTGGTTATGGTTGATCAATTCACTTACCTGAGGGTATCGGATGAATGCAGGATTTCCACAACTTGATGTCATTGGACCCGCGTTAGGTGATGTGTAAGATAAGGTCTGTGACTGGCTCATCGTGTTGGTATAACCACCATCTACATTTTCAATAAATACAATTTCTCCACTGTTTATATCCTCAATTTTTGTCAGATACCAGGCTGTGGTAGAAATGGATATAAGAGAATGTCCTGCACCAGCGGTGCGGTTAGATGTCGTCTCTTTATCTGTAAAATAGTATTTGGTTCCATTATCTACCGTTATAGTAAAGGAATTTCCTCCACTGGTTCCCTCAATCACTACATCTTTTTGGGAATAAATGACAGGAATTCCTTTTTTGTCAAAGACAAATTTAATCTGCATCCCTCCAAAACTTGCCATATACAAATCCTGCTCTGTATCTATATCATCAAAGGAAGCATCCTGGAAAAACTGCATGACTGTTGGATGGTTTACGCCAAGTCCATCAATATTAGTGGGAATCACTACATTGCTCTGATGGTCTTCATCAGGCATATCTCTTATTACCCTGGTTATTACGCCTCCTGAAACAAGATTCCAGCCTAAGCCTGTAGAGCCATTCATATCATCCACTTTGATTCCATTGGAAAAATAATTAAGTCTGATGGGAATAGTAATATTTCCTGCTGCAAAGGAGGTTACAGGGATATCTACATTAGCATTTCCCGTGAAAAGACTTACGGGAAGGTTTCCAAAAGAGCCAAGTTTGTAAGACTCTGCAGATGGAGGAATAATATTTGGAAGGGTGGATGGTTTGCTGCCTGTAGTTTGCGCTAATGCTATTCCAAGGGACAGGCAAAAAAACAAACTGGTTATATTCTTTTTCATTGTGTTTTTATTTCTTAATTAATTTAGCACTTGCCGTTTTGTTGGTATCTGTTTTTATGGTAATTAAGTAAGCTCCCTGAACCAAAGCCTGGGTATTAACCTTAGTAACTCTGTTTTTGGTTTTTATACTTTGAAGTTGTCTTCCGCTCATGTCATACAACAGAATATCTGCTTCTTTGAAGTCGTTGAATCCTATTTCTACATAAGCATAATCTGATACTGGATTCGGATAGATCTTGATATCATATTTTTCAATCAACTGATCAACTTGTTTGTCTCCCAGCTTAACAATCTTCCAGTTCTCTTTACCTAATTCTTCTGCACTGGTTCCTGCCAGAATAATAGAACCATCTCTGTTCAGTTTTAAATCAGAAAGCCTTTCTTCTTTTTGTCTGGATTCTCCTTTCACATGTTTCCTCCACTGTTCATTTCCATTCTGATCCAAATACAGCATCCAAAAAGTTTCATCATCTGTCTGTATTCTTCCTTCTGCCTGAGTGTATCCTCCTAATAAAATTCCTTTAGAAGAGTTGTCATCCGCAGAATGAAGAACGCTCATTCCCATCAGAATATCACGGTTGCCAAAACTATAGGACTTTTGCCACTGTTCTTCACCTCTTTCGTTTAGGGAAATAAGCCAAAGATCTGTTCCTTCTTCAATACCTACGGTTTTGTTTCCCGATCTTTCTGATCTGGATTCTCCACCAATGATAAAACCAGTAGAAGTTAAAGCCAGGGTTCTCAAATGATCATCCCCTTTTCCTCCGAAGTTCTTTTCCCATTCTACTTTCCCGTTTTTGTCCAACTTGACAATCCAGTAGTCTCCCTCACCGAAGTTTTCAGTTTGTTTTGAGTTTCGGGATACGGGATTTGAGTTTTGAACGTTTGATGCAGAACCTGCGCCTCGCATCCCGGAATCATTTTCAGAACCCGAAGCACGAACCTCGGAACTCCTTGAATATATCCCAAGTAATGCACCTCCATCACGGGTTGGGATCATCTTCGCTACTTCATCTAAACCTTTTCCACCTAAAATTAATTGTGATAATTCTTTTCCATTTTTATCCAGTTTTGTGATTAAAACATCTTTAGAACCATAGCCTTTTGAAGCATTCTGTATATTTCCGGCAACAAAGAATCCTAAATCAGTAGTTTGGATAACAGCTCTTGCTTCTTCATCAGAAGAACTTCCTAAGGTTTTCTGCCACAATTCATCACCAAATTCATTAATTCTGATCAGCCAGATATCTGATCCTCCTTTGGAATCCTCTTTTTTGTCCAGTCCTTTTCCTGAATAAGATGTTCCGGTTAATAAAAACCCTCCATCCTGTGTGGTAACAGTTGCCGATAAATAATCATGGTTTGGTCCTGAGAAATATTTCTCCCAGACTTCTTGACTATGTTGATTGAGTTTTACCAGATGAAAATCATATCCGTTATTCTGCTTACTGCTTGAAGCCTGTTGCTTATTGCTTTGAATAGAACTTCCCGTGATCAAATACTGCTGATCTATGGTTGTAGTGACCTGGCTTAGAAAATCCTGGGTAGAGGATTGGATGTCTTTCTGCCATATCACTTCCTGGGCAGAGATACCCAGAACCGTGCATAAAGTGAATGCACCGAGAGATATTTTTTTCATCTTTGTATTGTTTTTGAGTAGTAATTAATTATAAAAACTATACGAATTTAATTCTTTTTAAGACACGAAAACTACTTTAATTCAATATACTGTAAATCATACTATTAATAATTAAATTTCCTTTCTAACACATTACAATTCATCTTATTTTGATGAAAATTATCTCTGCATGAAGACAAAAACTGTCATATTAAAAATAAAATAAGAATATTCATCTTCAAAGGTGAAATTATCACACATAAATGACAATATTACCATTAGCCCATCAACAATAAAATACTTTCTCTATATCATAATCAACCATTTCAGGATCAGCTATTGCGATGCTTTATTTTTCTCAGTAAGTTTACTTTATGATGAGAAAAAGCTATTACCAGAAACTGGCATTTATGGTCACGTTACTGACTGTATTATTTGCCTATCAGAAATACACCAGCCGGGAAAAAGAACCGTTTCCTGAAGTTACGTTCATCAAAGATGCTTCAATACCAGTAAACCTATCAGATTTTGATCCCAATACGCTGGACAATGAACAGTGGCAGAAACTTGGATTTTCAGAGAAACAAACAGCAACCATCCTGAAATATAAAGATATTGTAGGGGGAAAATTTACATCAAAAGAACAGTTGAAAAAATGTTATGCTATTTCTGAAGAGAAATTCAGTGAACTTGCTTCTTTTATTTTACTTCCTGAAATAGCAGAAAAAGGAGATTCCAAAAGATTCACTACATACGGAAAGAAAGGAATTATGATTTCAGGAAAATTCAATCCTGATCAGTTTTCTGCCAATGACTGGCTTAAAATGGGCTTTAGCGAAAGACAGTCAGAAGCCATTATAAAGTATAGAAATTATCTCGGGGGAAGTTTTATCAGTAAAGAAAAATTTAAAGAATGTTTTATCATCTCTTCGGAGAATTACAGCAAGCTTGAACCCTATCTTTTGCTTCCTACAAAAACTCCGGAAAACTTCAGGAATTCCGTAAAGAATAATCCTGTAAAATCCAAGATTCAATATCATCCATTTGATCCTAATCAGCTTGGTCTAGATGAGTGGAAAGCACTTGGGTTTTCAGAAAAGCAAGCAATCACTATCATCAATTACCGGGACAGGAATTTACGGGGAAATTTTAAAAGCTTAGACGATCTGCAGAAATGTTTTGTGATTTCCGCAGAGAAATTTCAGGAGATGAAACCTTATATCAAACTTCAGGAAAAACAACAGGAACAAACAGATTTTTCAAAAACAGATCTTAATACCATTACTTTTAAACAGCTTATAGAATTTGGGCTGGATGAAAGAAGTGCAGGCTCAATAATTGGTTTCAGAAAGAAACTGGGAGGTTTTATGAATAAGCAGCAAATTTTAAGCACTTACAATATTGATCGGGATCTTGTTCAGAAACTGATTTCAACAGCACCACTGAACACCTCGGATGTCCCCCGATATTCACTAGCAGAAGCCCCTGAAGAATGGCTTAAAAACCATCCCTATTTCAAGTATTCTGCAGACAAGATTATTTTCTACCGAATCAGTAATCCTGATGATAAAAAAATATGGAAACTTTTAAAATTAAAATCAGAATATGAAGAAAGAATGAAATTATATGTAAAATAATACAATCCGATAAAGATATAAACCCGTCCAAAATACTATTCCGGACGGGTTTGTATTCTCAACCTATATTTTTAAATTTAATGATGCATATAATTGCTTGGCCCATTGGTTCCTTCAATAGATTCCGGCAGTATTCCATATCGCTCACGTAAATTTACGGTACCCAATGTTTTTCCCGTATTAATATCAATTACGCTAATAGTTCCGGAATTTAAGTTAGGGAGATCCAATAAATTATTTTGCACTGCAACCACCTCTTTTCCGGATTTGGTTTTAAAGAAGGCCATATGATGTGCTCCTTTATCGGCATCAAAAGTCTTCAGAAGTTTCAACTGGGGAAGATTATTAATATCAAAGACAAGCACTTTTCCTGGGTCTGCAAAGCTGACATAGAGTTTGTTTGAGTCATCAATATACATTTCGAGCGCCCAGCCTAATCCTTTTGTACTTCCGTCAAAAATCTTAGTAAAAGCATCATATTTCTTGGTTGTCGTATTGTATGGAGCTATCCAGATATCTCCACCAAGCATAGTTGTCGCAAGTGCATATTGCGGAAATTTCCCACGCAGTAATAAAACTTCAACAGGAGCTGACAAATCTGTTGGAGAATCTGCTACCTGATACGTTTCTTTTATTTCGTAGGTATTCAGGTCTAATAAAGTGCAGGTATTCCCCATTCCTGTTGTCAGATCCGGGTGAATGGTTGACGTCACCATCATTAATCCTTTTTCTTCATTAATTGAAATACCATGCGGATACATTATAAATTGGCTCGGATTCGTTTGAATGGGAGCTTTAATGGTTTTGATAAGCTGATTATTACCAGCATTAAAAACCCCTATACTTCCATCTTTCGAACCTCCTGCCCCACCCATAAAGGTCATAAAATATCTTCCGTCATTAGTAAAAAACAGATTTTCACCTACAGTATTTTCTCCGGTATCAATAGGTGTTGCATTGATCAATATGGGCTGTCCGTTTTTATCTTTTCCTGCTTTTACTTCATAAAGGTAGCTGCCTCCCAGAGCAGTTGTAAACATTTTATTGGCATTCTGATTATAATAAATATGGTGAGGCAATACACCGACACCTAATTCAAGCCTGCTGCTGATATTTCCAAAATTGGGGGCTTCAGGATCGAGTTCAATAACGGCAATTCCGTCTGATGATCCTTTTAAACTTCTGTAATCAATGTAAAACGAAGAATCATGCGGATGATCCGGATTATGATTATCATTTTGACAACTCACAAATATTACCAGAGTAATACATAGTAGAACTGAATTAAATTTTAATTTCATGATTTTCAGGTTATTGGTGTTAATATTATAAATATAATATATTTTTATTGAATAATAAAAATATATTACACCAATAAGTGATAAATAATTAAATGAAAAAATATTTAATGATCTATCAACTTTTCATTCCTGAGTATGAAAGTGAAACCGTTAAAGTATATTAGATATTTTTAATCAAATGTTTTACTGGAATCTACCAGCAAAGAATTGAGCGTATTAAGTTCTTCGTCTGTCATATCTCTCCATTTCCCGACCGGCAAATCAAGTTTGATATTCATGATACGGATTCGTTTCAGTTTTTTCACTTCGTATCCAAGATATTCACACATTCTTCGGATCTGTCTGTTGAGTCCCTGAGTAAGAACAATTCTGAAATTCATTTCATCAATCTTCTCTACCTCGCATTTTTTTGTCACGGTATCAAGGATTGGAACTCCGTTTCGCATTTTTTCCAAAAATCTTGGAGTGATAGGTTTGTCTACACGAACAAGATATTCTTTCTCGTGGTTGTTTCGCGCTCTCAGAATTTTATTGACAATATCACCGTCACTTGTTAAAAGAATAAGTCCTTCACTGGGTTTATCCAATCTTCCGATAGGAAAAATTCTCTTCGGGTGGTTGATATAATCTACGATATTATTTTTTTCACGTTTTGTATCGGTAGTACAGACAATTCCTACAGGTTTATTAAAAACGATATACACAGGTTTTTCCTGAGGCTCTCTGATTGGTTTTCCGTCTACCTCTACAAGATCTTCATCAGAAACTTTGGTTCCCAACTCAGGAATTTTCCCGTTTATCTTGATTCTTCCTTCTTCCAAAAGTTTATCTGCTGCTCTTCTTGAACAGTATCCCACTTCTGATAAATATTTATTGATACGCGTTTTTTCCATTAGTCTTTTCCGTAGCCGGTATAATTTTAATTGCTGAAAATAGTACTTTCATAGTGTAAGTTTATGAAAAAACCATCAGCTTATATTCCCAGTATTTCCTAATGCAAAGTTAGGAAGAAAATAATATCCCTATGGCAGTCAAACCATAAACAATACTTTCTGGTAATGTACTATTCTCAATATCCTGAGAATTTTTAATATAATTTTTTACAGACCTTCAAATCTGTACTCGTTATTCAGGAACTGATCTGTAGCATCTTCAATAGCATAATCCCCAATTTTGGTACGTCTTAACTGCGTCAGATAAGCTCCTACTCCCAATTCCTGGCCGATATCATGGGCAAGACTTCTGATGTAAGTTCCTTTTGAACATCCTACCATAAAACTCACTAAAGGAAAATCAATTTTTATATCCTTGATATAATGGATCGTTGTTTTTCTTGCTTTCATCTCCACTTCTTCACCCGCTCTGGCAAGGTTGTAAGCTCTTTCGCCATCAATTTTAATAGCCGAATAAACAGGTGGTTTTTGTTCAATTTCTCCAACAAATTTCTCCAATACTTCTATTACTTGTTCTTCAGTAATATGGGAAATCTCCTGTTGAAGAATTTCAGGTTTTTCAGTATCGTAAGATTCTGTCTGTACACCAATCTTAATCTCTGTCCAATATTCTTTGGGAGCATCCTGGATCTCCGGAATTTTCTTTGTAAATTTTCCACAGCAGACGATAAGAAGCCCGGTTGCTCTGGGATCTAAAGTTCCGGCATGTCCTATTTTAAATTTTTTAGGAAGATCAAACTCCCTTTTAAGTTTATATTTCATTTTATTGACAGCCTGGAAGGAAGTCCAGTCCAAAGGCTTATCCAATAAAAAAATGTATCCTGATTTCAGTTCTTCAGCAGTCATGAATGGGTATAAAAGATTTCTTATTTAAAGAAATAAAAATAAATCAACAGGGCAATTCCAACAAAAATACGGTACCAGCCCCAAGGTTTGAATCCATATTTATTAAGCACTCCAATGAACGCTTTGATCGCAATAAGCGCTACAATAAATGCTACAATATTTCCTACAACGAAGATCATGATGTGATCCTGAGAAGCCATAATCATTTCATATCCTTTCTGTGGATTGGCCGTTTCTTTTCCCCAGGTCTTCACAAAAACTGAGTACACTGTTACTGCCAGCATTGTTGGTACTGCAAGGAAAAAAGAGAATTCTGCCGCTGCTTTTCTGGTAAGCCCTTGTGCCATTCCTCCAATGATAGAAGCAGCACTACGGCTTGTTCCCGGCATCATCGCAAGACACTGCCAGAAACCAATGGTAACAGCATTTCTTATGGTAATTCCTTTTTCATCATCAATCTTAGGGTTCTTAAACCATTTATCTGCAAACAGTAAAACAACACCCCCTAAAACCAATACGGAAGAAATAGCAATCTGATTTCCAAGAACGGCTTCAATTTTATCATCAAACAAATAGCCCAACACTAAAGCCGGAACTACTGCAAATGCAAGCTTGAAATAGAACTGAATATTATTTAAGTCAAAAAACTTTTTCCAGTAGGCTACTACTACAGATAAAATAGCTCCAAACTGAATAGACACCTGAAACATTTTCAAAAATTCTGTTTCCTCCAACCCCATAAGATTTGCAGTAAATCCCATATGTGCAGTAGAAGAAATCGGAAGATATTCTGTTAACCCCTCTACAATGGCAATAATAATTGCTTTGATTAAATCCATATTCCTTTAAAAAATTAAAAGATTAAGAGATCCGGAAACTCAGAATACATGATTCTCAATTTCTTAATCTCTTAATCTCAAAATATAAAAATTTATTTATTTTCTTTTTAAGATCGCGTACACTTCTATGACAAATCCTATAACAACAAACAGAGGTGCTATTCTGATTCTTCTGATAGAAAAGATATCGTCATTCCATGAGTTAGGATCAAATTTCCCATCTACAGTATTGGCATCAGGTCCCATCATCAGTAGAAATCCTACTACAATAAATGCTAATCCGATCAGCATCCATTTGAAATTCTGCTGTCCGAAATAGAAAGCGTTTTCCTGTGGTACTTCAGCTTCATGTCCAAAGTCTGAAGCGGAAAATTTATTTGTTTTTTTGCTCATTATTAAGAGTAATATAAATCGTCAACGTTTGATTTTAAGAATCTCCATGTAGCGAAAATTGTACTTAAGACAGAAATAAAAATTCCTACTCCAAGTACGAGGATAACTAACCAGAAGTACTGATTGTTGTCCTGCACGAAAGCTGAACCAATCTGACTTGTGAAATAATACCAAACTCCTCCTAACGCAATAAGACCTATTACAGAGCCGATAGCTCCCAGAATAATAGCTTCTACAATGAAAGGTTTAAGGATAAATCTTCTTTTCGCTCCTACCAGCTGCATTGTTTTAATAATAAATCTCTTTGAGAATATTTTCAGACGGATAGAGTTGTTGATCAATACAACCGCCAATATCAGGAACAGTACTGAAAATCCTAAGATCCATTTCAGAATTCTGCTCAGGTTATTGTAAACATCTACCATCAAAGTACTGTCATTTTTAACATCGATAATTCCCGGAACAGATTTGATCTCTTTGATGGCTTCATCAATTTTTGCTGGATCCACGAATTCCGGTTTTAAAGCTACTTCAATAGAAGAAGGGAAAATATTTTCTTCAAACAGTGCATCACTGTCGATTCCCATAGTTTTTTTGGCTTCTTTAGCCGCCATATCCCTTGAAATATAAGTCGCTTTTTTTACAGGAGCTAATAACTGTACCTTTTTAAAAGTTTCTTCCTCAAGTTTTGCAATTTTTACAGAATCTTTAGCATCATAGTTTTCATCAAAGTAGGCGTTCACCACCAACTGTTCTTTGATATAGTCAGAATACTTCTGGGCATTAATCAGAATAAGCCCCATTAATCCTAACAAAAATAACACTAAGGCAATACTTATCACTACTGTAATATTGCTGGACCGAAGCCTTTTCTTATTAAATTCATCTACAGATTTAGCCATTAATATTAAAATTTTTGGCTAAAATAGAAAAAATCTTCCGAAATTTGGGACGAAATAAAGAAAATCACTGTTAATAAAATCATAAAAAACTTTGAGTGTAAAAGCAAAAAAACATCTTGGACAGCACTTCCTGACAGATGAAAATATCGCAAGAAAAATCGTAGAAGGTCTTAGTTTTGAGAACTATACCAACATCATGGAAGTAGGTCCCGGAATGGGAGTTCTTACCAAATATCTTCTTGAAAAGGATCAGAACATTTACCTTGCAGAAATAGACACGGAATCTATTGAATACCTGAAAAACAATTATACAAAAGTAACGGAAGAGACTTTTGTAGGAGATTTCCTGAAGCAGGATTTCAGTTTTATCAAAGACGATCAGATTGCTATCATTGGAAATTTCCCTTATAACATTTCGTCACAGATTCTGTTTCAGATTGTAGATCATTACCAATTGATCCCGGAAATGGTGGGAATGTTCCAGAAAGAGGTTGCTGAAAGAACAGCTGCTGTTCCGAGAACTAAAGATTACGGTATTCTTTCTGTTCTGATACAGGCTTATTATGACGTATCTTATATGTTTACGGTACATGAGAATGTCTTCAATCCTCCGCCAAAAGTAAAATCGGGAGTCATCAGACTTACAAGAAATCCTAAGGAAGGACTTGCAGGCAATGAGGTTCTGTTTAAGCAGATTGTAAAAACAGGTTTCAACCAAAGAAGAAAAAAGCTGTCTAATGCTCTGAAATCATTAAACATTCCTGAAGCTTTAAAAGGACATGAATTTTTAGATAAGAGAGCGGAAGAACTAAGTGTTGCAGATTTTATACACTTTGCGAATCTCTGGAAAGAAAATCAATAAGACAATAATTATAAAAGCTCCTCTATCAGGAGCTTTTTTTGTTGAATAAAGTACAATAACCTTATTCGTTAAAAGTAGAAAGCCTTTCAAATAAATTCGAAAGGCTTTCTTTTATAGTACATTATCAATTTTAGTTTCTGTTCTTCAGCATGATCCATCCTGACCAGTTCATCTGAGCTTTTGATTTTGGATACTCAAAGTTGAACTTATACCAGTATGTTGCTGTAGGAAGTCTCTTACCACCTACTGTTCCGTCCCAAATAGGATTTTCTTTTGAGAATCGGAACATTTCCACTCCATATCTGTCGTACACAGAACCTGTAAAGTTTTTAAAGTCTCCAAGAGCCTTAAGATCCAGTACATCGTTGATTCCGTCTTCGTTCGGAGTAATGATATTGTTAATCTGCAATGTAAAGAATTCAAGAGATCCCACACAATGTGTTCCTACTCTTCTTACTAAAACAGTATAGTTTGTATTATCTAAAAGGTTAGTAAATACATTGGAATCCTGCCATGTAATCCCGTTGTCAATAGAATATTCCAAAGTACTTGGCGTATTGTTCATTGGCGGGTTTTCGGCTGTAATTGTCACTGACTTTTTGATGCTTTCATAATTTAAAGCGGTAACGAAAGGAGTTGCTGCTCCCATTACTTTAGCTTCAAAAACTTTCTTACAGATACCGTTATCAATTTCCACTGAGTAAATACCCCATTGGTTTACATTAATTTTCTGCGTTGTAGCACCTGTGCTCCAAAGATATTTGTAACCATCGCCAGCTCCTGCATCCAGTGTTACAATATCACCTACACACATTTCAACATCTTTTAATGTAGAAGTAATTTCTGGTGTTACTTCAATTCTAATTGTTGCCGGATTCAGAGATTTACATCCTTTTGCTCCCAGTGCATATACTGTAAATGTTGTAGTCTGGTATAGAGTAACGGTCTGCATATTCCCTGTTCCCATGAAATTGCTCCAAAGATAAGTATCTCCTCCTTCAGCGGTAAGGGTTACAGATTCTCCCGGACAGATTTTTATTCTGGAAGCTTTCACTTTAGCGGTTGGGGTTGTTTCTTTCTGTAATGTCAATTCTACAATTTTGCTACAGAATCCTCCATTGGAAACCAGAACATACAAAATTTGTCCATCGTTACCATTATAGTTTAAAGGAGTCTGAATATAATTGTTATTCTGTGCAACAGCATCCGCCTGATTTTCGTAGAATTTAAAGATAGCTCCAGGCGTTGGGCTGATGGTAGGCATAATTGTACTTAAATCAAAAGTAGTAATATCCGGTGTGGTACAAAGCAGCAATGTAGCATCCTGAGCCAGCGGTGTTGTTCCTCCGTGAATCTGTATGGAAGCTTTACCCGGACATGGATTACCAGGAACACTTACTTCGATAGTATAGGTACCAGGCTGTATTGCAGTAATTGTATTAGTCGTTGCATTAGGTATTGGTGCACCGTTATAGAACCACTGATATACAAGGTTAGGGTCATTTACAGAAGCTGTAATTACCTGAGGTACATTATCACATACATTGATGTCTGAAGGTAATTTTGTTCCTGCAGGATCTAAAAGGTCTACTCCGATATTGAAAGATCCACCTTCAAGGAATACTGCAGAGTCATAACTATGGTCACTGTAATCGGCAATTACCATTTTGAAGTGGTATTGCTGTCCTGCTACTACTGTTGCCGTAGCAGTCAAAGGAATCGTTCTCCCGTTAAAATTTGTTTCAACGTTTCCGGTGTTATATCCTGCAAAATATTGTTCGTTTACGGCACCACAACTCCCTGCAATTGCAGGGTGGATATTGGTAATACTTACCGGTCCTGCTCCTCCCGGAAGAACAGCCATATTTACATAAGGTCCACCTGAAGTAGGTCTCAACAAGATGGCAAATGCATCTGCAAAGGTACAAGGGAATGAGCCTGTATATTCTTCTGAGGCGATCAGATAATTAAATTTAATCTGAGAGGTTGTTGGAACGAAGTCGAACTCCAAAAGAACGGCATCATTCAATCTACTTTCCACTACTCCAATCACCTGTGCAAGGTCAGCATCTGATCCTCCACCGTTCACATCACTAAGGCCACCTTCAAAGGTGTTACCAGCTCTTCTTGCATACCCTGTAGAAAGAATAAGCCCATCTTTAAAAGGGAAATTGGTTGTAGCTTTATGAAAATATCCCCATGCTCTGTTGGCATCACTTGGAGCGTGATTAGGTGTAATCTTTACATTGGATACATTGGGAGTAAGACAGGTATTGGTCCCTGATGAGATCAATACATCTTTAACCATTTTTTCAATAGTGTAAGCGGTTTCAGGATACTGCGGAGCGTTTACATCAATAAAAGCACCAGCCCTTCTGGATAGATTTGAAGGAATTTCTTTTGCCTGTTTTCGCGGAGGCAGATTTTGTGAAAATAAAAAAGTCGAGATGACTAAAAAAAATAAACAAAGCGGTAGATATCTTCTCATAATATTTTTGTTTCAACAAATTTAATTTTTTTTTAAATATATCATATACATATTTATATTTTTTACCATAAAAAAACAAAATAAGAAGCTCTTACAGTAAATTTTCATTAATCAATCCCTATTCGGACAAATCATAAATGGTGTGGTAGCATTGTATTACAAAAAATTTTAACATATTCCTCCCCTATTCCAAATAATTCACAAAACGCAACAATATTTATTCTTAAAAACAACAAAATCTTTCATTGCTGAAAGATTTTGTTGTTGATTTTTTATTTTAGTAAATATCTAGTTTCTGTTCTTTAAGAGAATCCAACCTGAACGTTGTTCCATTTTCTTGCTGGCCGGATTTTCCCATTGTACCCTGTACCAATAAGTAGCAGTAGGAAGATTGATTCCTTTTAAAGATCCTGTCCATATAACATTACCTTTGCTTGCTTTGAATACTTCCGCTCCATATCGGTCGAAAATTGAAGCGGCGAAGTCTTTGTATCCGCTTATTCCAGTGAAGTCGATGGTATCATTTACCCCATCCATATTAGGAGTAATGGCATTGCTGATAATGAATGTAAAGTAATCCAGAGAAGTACCACATTTGGCACCTTTCACTCTTACCATTACAGAGTACATCGTATTATTCAAAACACCTGTAAATACATTGGATGCCTGCCACGTCAATCCTCCATCTATAGAGTATTCTAAAGTTCCACCTGTAGGATTACTTGCCGTAAGGGTAAGAATATGGTTATCATAAACAATATTGGTAAACTGTGGCAGATCAGGATTAATAAGCTGTGCAGAGAATGTTTTGGAACAAACCCCATTGCTGATTATCACAGAATACGTTCCCGGGATATTAGTCGTTATCGTTTGAGTCGTTGCTCCTGTACTCCATACATAAGTATAGTTGGGTCCTGCCCCGGCATCCAGAGTTCCTTTATCTCCGGCGCAAACAAATACATCTTTTAAAGTAGAAACGATCGCCGGAACTACTTCAATAGTAACTTTAGCTGGGTTCACAGAGCTACATCCGTTTCCTCCTAATGCATATACTGAATATTCTGTTGTTACTGTAGGCGTAACTACCTGTGTGTTTCCGTTTCCTGTAAGTCCTACCCAGTTATAAGTAATTCCTCCTGTGGCAGTTAATGTTACAGATTCACCTTCGCAAATTTTTAATTTAGATGCGGTAAGACCTGCTATTGGTGGACCTACCTGAACTGTAACAGTTGCGGGCGTTGCAGAAATACATCCGTTAGCTCCAACTGCAAATACCGTATATACAGTAGTTGTAGTAGGTGAAACCACTTGAGTACTTCCATTTCCTGTAAGACCATTACCCCAGTTATAAGTAACTCCTCCGGAAGCAGTCAACGTAACTGATTCTCCCACACAAATACGAGGTTGTGATGAAACTAATGCAGCAACCGGTTGTACTTTATCTTCCTGAACGGTTACTGTAGCAGTAAATGTACAGCTCAGGTTTCCTGGTTGTGATATGTTAGTAACCGTTAGAGTATAAGTTCCTCCAGCGCTTACAACAGGTGTAAGGGTATTGCCACCTGAAACAATAGTTCCTCCGGTTGTCGTCCAGGCAATTGTAGATCCTGCAGGAACGACTGATGCCGAAGCATTGATAGTAACCTGAGGAGTTGTACAGGTAATTGTTTGTGGTGCAGCAATGGTAAGAGTAGTTTGGGCTGTACTTAATAATTGCAGAGATACTACATAGCTACAACCTCCATTGCTTACTAATACATAAATAGTCTGGCTTCCTCCTGGAGGTGCATATGTTGTAGGTGTTGCAATAAAGTTTCCATTAGCTGCGTTAGCATCAGCCTGATTGACATAGTAAGTAAAAGTAACGCCTGCAGTAGTTGTAATCTGAGGTTGTGCTTCTGTAAGATTATAAGTTAATCCTGGCTGATAACACTTGTGCAATGTTGCATTTTGTGCTGTAAAAGGCTCTGAAACTTCTATTATTATCGTTGCAGGGTTTTGAGAGACACAACCATTTGCACCCACGGCTGTTACGGTATAAGTAGTGGTAACGGTAGGTGAAACAACCTGTGTACTTCCATTTCCTGTAAGGCCATTACCCCAGTTATAGGTAGCTCCGCCTGAAGCAGTAAGTGTTACAGAATCTCCTTTACAGATTTTTATTTTGCTTGCTGTAAGCCCGGTAACTGGTGGAGCACTGTTTCCTGTTACAGTAACAGTTCCTACAGCTGTACAGCTGATATTTCCAGGCTGGTACACTTTTGTAATCGTTAAAGTATATGTTCCTGCTGCATTAATAACAGGGTTTAAAGTAGTTCCTCCTGAAACAATATTTCCTCCTGTAGTTGTCCAGTTGAAAGTAGCTCCTGCCGGATAAACGGAGGCTGATGCATCCAGTGTAGTCTGAGAGGTAGCACAGGTAAGTACTGCCGGAGGAGCAATAGTAGGCGTCATTTGTGGCGCTTTTACCAATTGGAGTTGTGCTACTTTTGCACAGAAACCGTTTGCTACTCTTACGTACACTGTTCCACCTGCACTCTGATGAGCTGTTGGATTAGGAATTGTGTTGGCGTTTCCTGCATTAGCATCCGCCAATGTTGTATAATAGGTAAACACAGCTCCCGGCGTGGTGCTTATTGAAGCTTGTGCTGATGTTAAATTAAAAGTTGCATTTCCTGCAGCATAACAGGCTGTCAATGTAGCATTCTGTACTGTAGGAGACGTTCCACCTACCACAGTGATCGTAGCTTCTCCCGGACAGGTATTTCCCTGAATAAAAACCTTAACGGTATATACCCCTGGCTGTGTTGCAGTATAACTTGCATTCGTAGCGCCTGGAATCGCATTAGTACCTAAATACCACTGATAGGTAATATTGGGTCCCTGAACAGAAGCAGTAAAAGTCTGTGGTGTATTATCACACATATTTACAGATGCAGGAAGCTGTACACCTGCAGGATCCAGAATTTTCACCCCGATATCGAATGATCCGGCTTCAAGAAATACAGCTGAATCAAAGTTAGGATCCTGATAATCCGCCAGCACAATTTTAAAATGATAGGTTTGTCCTGGAATTACTGTTGCTTTAGCAGTAAGAGGAATGGTACGTCCATTAAAATTAGTCTCAATCTGAGCGGTATTTGTTCCTCCGTAATAAGCTTCATTTTTAGGCCCACAGTTTTGATATTGCGGGTGGATATTCGTTACACTTACAGGTCCTGCTCCTCCCGGAAGTACTGCAAGGTTGGTATAAGTAGGATCGGTGGATTTTTTTAACAGCAAAGCGAAACCATCTGTAATAGTACATGGAAAGTTTTGCTGATATTCTTTAGAAGCAAATAAATATCTGAAAGTAATTTCAGTAGAAGCTGCTACAAAGTCAAACTCTATAGAGGTTGCATTGGTCAAGTTATTGTTAGCAATCCCTAAAGCGTTCGCAAGATCTACATCTCCTCCGGTTCCCAGATCATCACTTAATGTTCCCTGGAAGGTATTCCCGGCTTTATTGGCATATCCGGTTGAAAGTATAATCCCTTTACTGAAAGGAAAGTTGGTATTTGATTTATTAAAATATCCCCAGCTACGGTTCTGACTGGTAGCAGACACGTTTGGAGAAACGGTTACATTGCTTACCGTTGAACTGGTACAAGTAGAACCTCCGGATATAAGTACATCATTGATAAGTTGGGTTATAGGATAGCCTGATTCCGGGTAACTAGGTGCGTTTACATCTATAAAAACACCTGCCCTTAAAGAAGCAGCTTTAGGTTTTGCAGCAATTTCTACCCTTCCTTTATTTTGAGCCCAAATAAAGTTCCCCATGAAAGCTAAAAATAACGCTAAAAATAAATTTCCTCTCCTCCTATTTAACATTTTATATTATTTTGAACAAAAATACTATTTTTTTTGATTGAAATTCAAGTTAACACAATTTACATTATTACTAACGCAAATTTATTTATATTAGAATATCAACTCTGTTTATTTTAAAATAATAAAAAAAGACTGACGAAATAGTCAGTCTTTCAGTTATAGTTTAAATTATTCTATATTTTTAAGTAATATCCATCCTGTTTTTACAGTAAGTTCTTTACTTGCAGGATCTTCAAAGGTTACCTGATACCAATACGTTGAAGTAGGAAGCTTTTTGCCCTGGAAATATCCGTCCCAATATGGGTTGATCTTCGCTGCTTTAAACACTTCTCTTCCATATCGGTCGAAAACCTGTCCGCTGAAATCTTTATAATTAACTACACCGCTGAAATCAATGACATCATTAATATTATCACCGTTTGGAGTAATTACATTTTTCATCACGAATGTAAAGAATTCAAGGAAACCTACACAGCTGGTAAATTTAACCCTAACTCTGATCGAAATGACTTTATTTTTAGGTACATTATTAAATACATTGGAAGACTGCCAGGTAACTCCGTTATCTACTGAATATTCCAGAATACCGTTACTTGGATTGCTTGCTGTAACGATCATAACTCCATTCTCACTATAATCTACTTTTATTACTTCAGGGATTACGGCTTTAATAACCTGAGTTTTGAACTCTTTTGAACAAACTCCGTTACTGATCGTTACTGAATATTCTCCAGGAGTAGCTACTGTAATGCTTTGACTTGTTTCTCCTGAACTCCACTGATATGTATATCCAGGACCTGAACCTGCATCCAGAACAATTTTATCGCCCTGACAGATGTGTCCTCCTTTCAAGTTTGAAACAATGGCCGGAACTACTTCAATGGTAATACGTGCCGGCTGAAGAGATTTACATCCCTGTGCTCCTATAGCATATACGGTATAGGTGGTAGTCTGAGTAGGGCTTACGGTTCTTATTCCTCCGGTGGTACTTGCAGAATCACTCCATTGGTATGTTACTCCTCCGGTAGCTGTAAGCAATACGGATTCTCCGGCACAGATTTTCAATCTTGGTGCGGTAAGTAAAGCTGTTGGTGTTTCTTCTTTTCTTAAAGTTAATGTTGCAATCTTACTACAGAAAGCTCCATTGGAAACCAGTACGTATAATATCTGTCCATCTGTACCAGCATAGTTGGTCAGATTGGTGATATAGCTGTTATTTTGGGCCTGTGCATCAGCCTGATTTGCATAGAAACGGAATACGGCTCCCTGCGTTGTACTGATCAAAGGTTTTGCTGTTTCCAGATTAAAACTGGTAATTGCAGGTGTTGTACAGAGCTTAAGTTCGGCATTCTGTACAGTAGGGCTCGTTCCTCCGATAATGGTAATAGTAGCTTCACTTGGACACTGATTTCCCGGAACCATTACTTTTACCGTATAAACTCCTGGTTGGGTAGCTACATACACAGCACTGGTTGCCCCTGGAATAGCCACTCCATCTTTATACCACTGATAAGTCATCCCTGGAATTGCTGCTACCTGTGCCTTTAACTGTTTCGGAGTATTATCACACATGTTGATAGTGCCTGGTAACACTACTCCAGCTTCGTCAACAATTTTAATTCCCACGTCAAAAGATCCTCCTTCCAAGAAAACTGCAGAGTCATGGGAAGGGTCTTTTGCATCTGCCAATACCATTTTGAAATGATAAGTCTGTCCCGGAATTACATCTGCAATAGCTGTTAAGGGAGTTGTTCTTCCAAAATAATTGATCACTAAGTGTGGATTCGCCAATGCTCCAAAATAACTTGCATTGATAGGTCCACAACTGAATCCGTTTCCTGCAGGAACAATATTGGTTGCACTTACAGGTCCTGCACCTCCCGGTAATACAGCAAGATTAGTATAGGTAGGATCTCCAACTTTCTTTAACAAAAGAGCAAATGCATCAGAATATCCTGTACAAGGATAGTTGGAAGTATATTCATCTGAAACGAATATATAATTAAATTTTACCTGGTTTGAATTCGGAACGAAATCAAATTCAAGAGCTACGGCATCCGTTAAGCTGACATTGGCTCCGGTAGCTGCTACAAGATCCGCATCACTTCCTGTTCCTACTGATTGTCCAACCGCAGCCACATAATTATTACCTGCTTCGGAAGCATATCCTGTAGTCAGGACAATCCCGTCTGTAAAAGGAAAATTGGTTGTTCCTTTATGAAAATATCCCCAGAATCTGTTACTGTTGCCTACTTCATGATTAGGAGACACAGTAACGTTGGTAACATTGGCTGTTGTACAATTGGTACCGCCATTGATCAAAATATTCTTTACCAACTGCTCTGGCGTATAGTTTGAAGGCGTATAAGGAGGTACATTCACATCAATGAATGCTCCGGCCCTGAGAGCTGCAGCAGAAGGTTTTATCTTTTCTGATTTTCTGACAGGCCTCGTTTGAGAAAATGCAGAAGCAGAAATCAATAAAAAAGAAAAAAGGAAAAAATAGTTTTTTAGTCTATAGATTAACATTTTGTTTTCATTTGTTCAAATGTAGCAAAAATAATCATACTAATTCACCCTCACCTATTACTATTTTCTATTTCTACATCTACATTCATAATGAATTTTTCTTATCGTTACATTTTCCATAAATCATTAAACCCAAAAATTCGGACATAAAAAAACAGATCAATGTTATTGATCTGTTTATATTTTAATTGTCATTATTCCGGCAGTTTATCATCTTTTTTCAATTGATCTATTTCATTCTGCAACTGGGAGATAATATCTTTTAACGCTTTAATTTCGTTCTTGTTCGAGCTTACATTGCTCTTGAGTATTACGTTTTTCGCTCTTTCATTATGGTCTTCTTCATCTTCGTCTTCATTGATTTCTTCAATATCCTCACTGATTTCCTCAATATCTTCCTGAATATCTTCTATATCCTCGTTGATCTCTTCAATGTCTTCACTGATTTCCTCAATATCCTCGCTGATTTCCTCAATATCTTCCTGAATGTCTTCGATATCTTCCTGGATATCTTCAATTTTCTCGTGGCTTTTATTCACAGACATCTGAATGAAGATTGCCAGATAAATAGCTTCCAGAGAAAGTACCGTCGTCAGGATAAGAAGCATTTTATCAAAATCAACAATATTCAGCATCGGAAGCAAAAACGAAGTAAGAAACAAGAGGGTATGCACAACCAGAGACTGGATAGATCCAATCCATGAAGTAATACTGTCTGCTATTTTTTCAAGAACTTCTGTTTTTTCGTTATATTTTTTCATCCTTTATATTTTTACAACAGTTCCTTTGTCACTCCTAATCCAAACAATGCAAAGTCATATTTTGCAGGGTCTTTTTCATCAAATTTTCTGATGGCAATATCAAGCTCTTCTACTGTCTTCCAATCATTCTGTGTTCGGGAAACCAAGCCTAATTTTCTGGAAATATTTCCGGTATGCACATCCAGAGGAATGGAAAGATTTTTCTGATCTATATTCTCCCAGATGCCAAAATCTACTCCTCTTTTATCTTTACGTACCATCCATCTCAAAAACATAATAATCCTTTTGGCAGAGGAATTTTTATAAGGTGAACTGATGTGTTTATGGCTTCTGTGTTTTTCTGTTTCCAGGAAACCACTTCTGAATCTTTCTATTGCGTGCAGAAAGTTATTCTCTGTTTTGTTGACTTCAAATAGACTTTCCAGGCTTTCATTTTCTTTATAAATTCTGTTGAACTGTCTGATGAAATAGGAAAAATCCTGTCCATTGAACGTTCTGTGAATGCTTTTATCCTGAATACTTTCCAGATCTCTTTCTGAATAATTCATTACAAAATCATAGGGAGAATTCCCCATAATATCAAGCATTTTATCTGCAGAATTAATGATCGACTTTCTGTTTCCCCAGGAGATTGTGGCTGCCAGAAATCCTGCAATTTCAATGTCCTGTTTTAAAGAAAAACGATGCGGAATCTGTATCGGGTCATTTTCAATAAAATCAGGAGCGTTATACTGATCTGCTTTTTCGTTGAGAAAATCTCTGAGCTCTTCAAATTTCAACATATTCATACTAAATCTTTACACTCTCCAATGCTTTTGGTAAAAATGTATTGGGAAATATTTCTCTGGCTTCATCAGTAAATACTGTCAGATCTCCATATCTGTTGGAAAAGTGACCTAAAATCAACTTTCCAACCTGAGCTTTCTGAGCAATGGTAGCTGCTTCCAAAGCTGTAGTGTGTCCTGTATAATCTGCCATTTCCTTCAAATCATGTAAAAATGTAGATTCATGATACAGAACCGTTACATTCTTAATAATAGGAATCACACTTTCAAGATAACGGGTATCACTGCAAAACGCATAGGATACTGATGGAGCGGGATCAACAGTCAGAATTTCATTTTTAAGGACATAACCATCGCTTAGTACAAAATCTTTTCCTGCTTTGATATTATGATAATCGCAGGTTTCAATTTCGCTGTACTTGGCAATCTCTTTCATATTAAGATGTCTGTCTTTCGGTTTTTCTTTAAAAAGATACCCATTACAGTAAATCCTATGATCCAACGGAATAGTGTAGACTTCTACCCTGTTATCCTCATATATTTTTTCAGAATAATCTTTATCCAGTTCATGATAAATCACTTCAAAACCTCGATGGGTTTCTGTAATCTGAAAAATGGTTTCCATCATCTTCTTAATTCCTTTAGGACCATAAACATGCAAAGGCATATCTCTTCCTAAAAGACGGAAAGAAGCTATAAGCCCCGGAAGTCCGAAACAATGATCTCCATGAAGATGGGAGATAAAAATATGATTGATTTTTGAAAATCTTGCTTTTGCCTTTCTCAGCTGTACCTGTGTACCTTCTCCACAATCGATCAGGAAGAGTCTTTCTTCCATTTCCAGCAGCTGTGCTGTGGGTGATGTATTGATGGTTGGAATCGCAGAGTTAAAACCTAATATTGTTAAATAAGTACTCAAATCAATAATTTATGATAACAAATGTACAACAGAAAATATAAATGGGGATTTCGTCCTGATATTTAAACTTAATCAGTTACTTTTAAAAAATCCATAAATAGGTCTAATGCCTGTTTACGGTGGCTGATCTTGTTTTTGTCTTCAGGATCCATTTCTGCAAAGGTTCTTTCATATCCTTCAGGAACAAAAATCGGATCATATCCGAATCCTTTAAAGCCTTTATTTTCTGTCAATAAATTTCCATGAACTCTGCCTTCAAAATATTGAGCACCGTTTTCATCATAGTAGCAAAGAACCGTCACAAAATAAGCCTTTCTGTTTTCAATTCCCTGCATTTCTTCCAATACCTTTTCGATATTTTTTGCGAAATCATGATCTCCGGCATAACGGGCTGAGAAAATTCCCGGTCTTCCGTCCAAAGATTCTACAACCAAACCACTGTCATC
Source organism: Chryseobacterium sp. KCF3-3 (assembly GCF_045865955.1). Classification (NCBI taxonomy): domain Bacteria; kingdom Pseudomonadati; phylum Bacteroidota; class Flavobacteriia; order Flavobacteriales; family Weeksellaceae; genus Chryseobacterium; species Chryseobacterium sp. KCF3-3. Next base: position 3,427,778 of record NZ_AP035792.1, on the reverse strand, counting down.
TCCCAAGCTTGGAACACCTGTTTTTTCAAAGCAATATTTGGCCTTGATCAGGGCATTGGCATGAAAAGAATCTCCATCTTCTACAATTTCTTCGTGAATATTATAATCGGTAAGGCTCTTCACCACGCAATCACTTCCCAGTATCTGTTGGATTTCTTCTTTTTTATGTTCGTTGTGTGTAGCTACTAATAATTCCATTTCTATATTCATTTTCAATTTTACTTTTTTAATCGGGTTACTTACATTTCAGCATAATGTACTTTATACTTTTTCATAAAAAGATAATAAAACAAAGAGAAAAGTACAATTCCAACAGCTAGTACAAGCCATTCTGAAACATGAAGAACCTTTGCAAAACTCTCATCTTTACCATAAAGAACCAATAACGACAGTGTTAAATTATTAAACGCATGCAGCAATATCGGCATCAGTAAAGACTTTGTTTTATGATAGACTAATCCCAATACGCAGCCCAGCATCACTGCGCTGATAAACTGCCACGGATTTCCATGAACAACTCCAAAAATAATGGAAGCATACAGAATCGCCTTCCATGGTTCTACTCCTTTATTGATCAATCCTTTCTGGATAATTCCTCTGAAAATAATTTCCTCAAAAATAGGAGCCATAATCACGGTCATAATAATCATTACAACAGGATTATCTGTCAATTGACTCATCAATTGGGTAAAATATTCATAAAATTCACCGAAAAACGGTCCTGTGGTTGGGATCTGAGCGGCAATAAATTCGGAAATAAACATCATCCCCGCCATCATTGGAAAGATGAGAAGATAGGTAGAAAAATTAACCGATGATAAGTTAAAATTAAGCTTCTTTTGAGTGGTACGTCTTACAATAAAAAAATCGAAGAAGGCAATAGCTGTAAGAAATCCTACAGAATTTGCTACCATCAGAAACCAGTCTTTCAATTCAATATTTTCTCTGAAAACAACTTTCCAAAAAGTGCTGAATAAAGAAACTGCCATTGTTCCCACGAATAATCCAACCACCAAAACTACACCTCCAAACCATGTGAACGTAAACTTCGGATATTTGCTATTTCCCATCCTTTCTCTGTAAAAGTTTATGAAAAACAAAGATAATTTTTTTGACTGCTACAGGCAACTAAAAAAGGAATTTCTTATTTTCGTTCCTTTATCCATGAACATCACAAAATGAATACAGAACCTCCGTTTCAAAAAATTGAGTCTACAACCAACAGATTGATGACTGTTGTTCTGAATGTGCTTTTCTTTGTGATCTTTATTCCTTTCGCTTTGCTTTTTGTTTTAGGTCCTGCTTACGGAATTTACAAAAGAGGATTAGAGGCAATGCTGTACCCTGCCCTAATCGGCTGGGGACTTTCATTGTTGATTTTAATTCCTGCAATCCGTTATTATATTATTAAGAGAAAAAAACTAGCCCATACAATTGTGGTTGATGAAACCGGTCTCTTATTTTATAATTCAAGAAATGAAATTGCAGATCAGATCCTCTACACAGATCTCCGGCCTTCAACACAGGATTTTGATATTTACACAGTCAATCCGGTGGGATCAGGAATCGCTCCTTTACTGGAGGTAACAATTCTATCAGATAAAAAAGACGAGACTACAAGACGTATTGATATGAATCTTCCTTTGAGAGTGGTAAAAAACAAATCTACTTTGTATGCCCATTTCCTACATGGTATTGTTACTTTTCGTCCTGATTTGAAGGTAGATCCTCTCGTTTTCCGAAGCTATACTATTGATACGGAAACATGGAAAGTGAACAGCAAAGGGATTTCGTTGGGAGGCTGGCTTTTAATGCTGGCCGCACTTATTATTACAGCACTTATATGCGGGCTTGTTTTTTTGTTAACTTAAGCTAAGAATTAATATGATTGAAAAATTCCAGACTATAGAATCTAAAATCAATACACCCATTACTTATTTTCTAATGGGAATTCTCTGGATCGCTGTCATTCTGATTATGGTGGTAATCGGGGTTGTTTTCAATCTTATTTACAATAATTTCAGGCAATATCTGGAACATAATCTTGGCATTTTTTTCACGCTTCTTATTGCCCAACTGTTTCTTATATTTTGTTGTATCGCTTTGATAATGGCTTTAACTTACAGAAAAAAACAAAAGATACGAAAAGCGGTTGTGGATGAAAATGGGGTTACGTTCTATAACTATCAGAATGTAATCATTGAAACTATATTATATCACGACCTTAAGCCTGCTCGAAACTCATCCACTGATGTACATGTTTTCAACACCCAGACCGTAAAATCTGGCAAAACGACATTGCAGGTCTACCTGAAAAATAAAGCGGGAGAAATTGGACCAACACGTGTTGATTTTAATTTTGAACTGGTAATTTTAAGTAACCAATATGATCTGTACCGTCATTTTCTAAAAGGGATTCAACACTTTCGTCCGGATCTGAAAATAAGTCAACAAACGATTAATCAGTACAATCTTAGTTCAGAACCACAAAAAACAGAATTTGGAATATTTGAATATATCATGGCAGCCATTGTTATTCTGATTGCTACCGGACTGATGTATATTTTTATGTTGCTAATAAAAATAATAGTCTGATAAGCTGCATTGAAGAAAAGCCAGCTATTGCCGGTTCATAGTTATATTCATCATTCTGAAACCTGAATATCCTTCTATTATTCTGTCTAATTAATATTGTCTTCATTTAAATTTGAAAACCTCGTAAAAAATCACGATTTTTGCAACTTCAAAATACGATATGTCAGACTTAATCAAAGAAATACAAAAAAGAAAGACCTTCGGGATCATTTCCCACCCGGATGCCGGAAAAACAACTCTTACAGAAAAGTTACTTCTTTTCGGGGGAGCAATTCAGGAAGCGGGTGCGGTAAAATCCAACAAAATAAAAAAAGGAGCTACCTCCGACTTTATGGAAATTGAAAGACAGAGAGGAATCTCTGTAGCGACTTCCGTATTGGCTTTTGAATATAGAGACCACAAAATCAACATCCTCGATACTCCCGGTCACAAAGACTTTGCTGAAGATACTTACAGAACATTAACTGCTGTAGACTCCGTAATCGTTGTAATTGACGTTGCAAAAGGGGTTGAGGAACAGACTGAAAAACTGGTTCAGGTTTGTAGAATGAGAAACATTCCTATGTTGGTTTTCATTAATAAATTGGACCGTGAAGGTAAAGATGCTTTCGATCTTTTGGATGAAGTAGAACAGAAACTGGGATTAACTGTTTGCCCGCTTTCTCTACCAATTGGTATGGGAAGTGACTTCCAGGGAATTTATAATATCTGGGAAGACAATATTCAGTTATTCTTAGAAGAGAAAAAGCAGAAAGTTGGAGATTCTATTAAGTTTGATGATATCAATGATACATCTATTGATGACGTAATTGGTGAAAAGGCTGCTAAAACTTTAAGAGAAGAGCTTGATCTGATCCAGTCTGTTTATCCTGAGTTTAACCGTGAGGATTATATGAATGGTGATCTTCAGCCTGTATTCTTCGGTTCTGCTTTAAATAACTTTGGAGTACGTGAATTATTGAATGCTTTCATTGATATTGCTCCAATGCCACAACCTAAGGAAAGTGATACCCGTCTGGTAAAACCTGAAGAAAGTACTTTCACAGGATTTGTGTTTAAAATCCATGCGAATATGGATCCTAAACACAGAGACAGACTTGCTTTCGTAAAGATTGTTTCAGGAACCTTCAAGAGAAACGAAAACTATTTACTGGTAAGAGAAGGTAAAAAAATGAAATTCTCCTCTCCTAACGCATTCTTTGCTGATAAAAAAGAAGTGGTGGAAGAAAGTTTCCCTGGTGATATCGTTGGTTTACATGATACGGGAAGTTTCAGAATCGGAGATACATTGACTGGTGGAGAAAAACTAAGCTTCAAAGGAATTCCAAGCTTCTCTCCAGAACATTTCCGTTATATCAACAACAATGATCCGTTGAAAGCTAAGCAATTGGCGAAAGGTATTGATCAGCTGATGGATGAAGGAGTTGCACAGTTATTTACGCTTGAAATGAATAACAGAAAGATCATTGGAACGGTTGGAGCCCTTCAGTACGAAGTTATCCAATACCGTCTAGAGCATGAATATGGTGCAAAATGTACTTATGAACCGCTATCTATGCACAAAGCATGTTGGGTAGAAGCTGATGAGAAGTCTGAAGAATTCAAAGAATTTGCAAGATTAAAGCAGAGATTCCTGGCGAGAGATAAATACAATCAATTGGTATTCCTTGCTGACTCTTCTTTCACGATTCACATGACGCAGGAGAAATTCCCGAATGTAAAATTACACTTCATCAGTGAGTTCAGAGAAAACTAAATAAAAGACAAAATCGCAAAAAGGCGAAATTGTTTACAATATAGATCCGCAGAAGTTTCTGCGGATTTTTTTATGCTTTAATTATATAGCATAATTTAAACTACAGTAGATTCCTACGGAATGACATACTGAGCGCTGCAATTTATCCACACACTTTGTCATTCCGTAGGAATCTACCCATCAATAACATGTTCAATTAATAAGCATTTTGCTATTAAACAAAACTAAATACTTTGTAAATCTTTTGTAAAACAAATACAAAACATTGAAAATATAACAGTTACTATTTTACCAGCACAATACATTTCATTTACAATCTTTACAAGAACTTCCCTTCTAATTTTACTTCATCAAAAAAATTAATCTTATGAAAAAGTTCATCTTACTCGTTGCTGTATCAAGCACTTTCATTATGTGTAAAAAAGCGGAAGCTACACAGGATAAAATACATGAAGCAATCCATTCAGCCGACAGTGCGGCTACAGTTGCTACAAAAACCGTTGAAAATGCCAGTAAAACAGTAAACCAGGTTATGGATTCTGCCAGCATTAAAATAAAAGACTTTGAGAATACTAAAAATGACATCCAGGAAAAGATAGAACATACCTCCAAAATGGTAGATTCTTTATCTGATAAAATTGCCAATACAAAACTGGAATCAAAAATTGAGAAAAAAGATTCTATAGCAAAGAAATCTGAAAAAATTGCAGCAAAAACTTCAGCACCAAAGGTTATTAAAGAAACAAAAATCATTTATAAAGAAAAGCCTAAGAATGACAGTTACGAACTGAATATGCCTAAAGATAAAATGGTAAAATCAGGATATCTTTCTATAACCGCAGAGAATGTGGAAACGGTAAAGGAAATTATCAGGGAAGAAGCGAACAGAAATAACGGCTATATCAAAAGTGAAAATCTTTCTTATGTAGAATCTGCCAGCCCTCATGGAGAAGATCAAAAAATATACAGCCTTGACATCAAAGTTCCTATGCAGCATTTTGATGGATTAATGGACGCTATCAATAGCAATGTTGGAGATATTGATACAAAAGATATTCAGGTTTCAGGGCGAAACTACGCAGACAATACCATCTGTACAATCAATGTAAATATCAGCGATAAAGCTAAAACAGAAACAGAGCCTAAAACTTTTGGTGGAAAATCACTGGCTGCCATTGAATCCGGCTGGGATGTTATTACTTCCATATTCCTGTTTATCCTTCCATTATGGCCTTTATTCCTGATTGCCGGTATTGGATATTATTTCTATAAAAAGAAGAACAGAAACATTCCTAATAATGATTCTCACTAGGTTTCAATCTTTCCTCAGGGTAGATTTTTAATATTTTTTTAATGAGGTTTAGAATTGAAGTTCGATTCTTATGTTTAATTTTATCAAACGTAAAAGAAAGTGCTTGCTTATTAGAAAAATAACTCTTAACTTTAAGTATAAGCAAAATGTAAAGAATCTTCGTTGTGAAACAGGGTTCAAAAGAAATTTGGAAATTTTATTTCATATATTAATATTTTGTGATTTGGTGTAAAATAAGGCCCTCTATTGAGAGCCTTATTTGTTTTATTTCATATTCACTACTTTATCTACAATGAACTTTGTGTTTCCTCTCCAGGGAAGTGCGCCATTGTACTCTTTGTAATGCAGGTCAAAAGTTTTACCGCTGTTGGTTTCCAGTTGTTTGAAAACTTCGGGATCATCTACGGAAAATTCAAACTCATAGCTTGTAATTGTTCCTGTTTTTCCTCTTCCAAAGCCTTCCTGAATCAGCTTGCCTTCATAAGTTTTGAAAACATAACCTTTTTTCATAGCATAGTTCAGGTATCCGGATTTTACTCCTTCTCCGAAAACAAAATAGTACTTATACCAGACAAATACGCCCAGTAACAGCAGTACAACCCCAAGGGTGATCCACAAAGATTTTTTCATAGGTAGTGTGTTTTATAAAATGTTATTTTGCGATGCTTCTGGAGATCACTATTTTCTGAATTTCAGAAGTTCCTTCATAGATCTGAGTGATTTTTGCATCTCTCATTAATCTTTCTACGTGGTATTCTTTCACATATCCGTATCCACCGTGGATCTGTACTGCTTCAATAGTAGTATCCATTGCCACTTGAGAAGAATATAATTTTGCCATAGCTCCGCTTTCAGAAATATCTTTCCCAGCATCTTTCTCACAAGCAGCTTTGAAACATAACATTCTTGCAGCAGTGATCTGAGTAGCCATATCAGCCAATTTGAATGCAATAGCCTGGTGGTTGATGATTTCAGTTTTGAAAGCTTTTCTTGTTTTAGCATATTTCAATGCCAGTTCGTAAGCACCTGAAGCAATTCCTAAAGCCTGAGAAGCAATACCAATTCTTCCTCCGTTCAATACTGCCATAGCAAAGTTGAACCCGAATCCGTCAGCACCGATTCTGTTTTCCTTCGGAACTTTTACGTTATTAAAGATCAAAGAGTGAGTATCACTTCCTCTGATTCCTAGTTTGTCTTCTTTTAATCCAATTTCAAATCCTTCCCATCCTCTTTCAACGATGAAAGCATTGATTCCTTTGTGCTTTTTCTCAGGATCTGTCTGTGCAATTACGATATAATAAGTAGCTGTTCCACCATTGGTGATCCAGTTTTTGATACCATTTAAAAGATAGTAATCTCCTTTGTCTTCAGCAGTAGTTTTCTGAGAAGTTGCATCAGAACCTGCTTCCGGCTCAGATAATGCAAATGCTCCAATTACCTGCCCGCTTGCCAGTGGAGTAAGATATTTTACTTTTTGCTCTTCAGAAGCGAATTTTTCAAGACCGGCACAAACCAATGAGTTGTTTACAGACATCACAACAGCTGCAGAAGCATCCACTTTTGCAATTTCTTCCATTGCAAGTACGTAAGAAACGCTATCCATACCTGCACCGCCGTATTTTGGATCTACCATCATTCCTAAAAGTCCCATTTCTCCCATTTTCTTCACCTGTTCTGCAGGGAATTTCTGGTCACGGTCTCTTTCAATCACTCCAGGTAAAAGTTCGTTCTGTGCAAAGTCTCTTGCTGCCTGCTGAATCATCAGCTGTTCTTCCGATAAATTAAAGTCCATAAAAAAAATAATTAGATAGCCGTAAATTTACACTTTTTAAGCAAATCTGAAAAAATAAATTAAAAGCGGGAAAAAGGCAGGTTTGGCGAGGTTTAATGATAATGGGATACGTGTTTAGGGATCTGAGATCATGGGTTAAGAAGACAATATAAAACAGATGGAAAAAAATAAACCTTTATAAAAGAATCATTGGAAATACAAAATCCCCACTTCAGGGCTTCCGGCCTCCTTTTTGATTCAAACTATTATGGTAAGCATTTAACTAATTCCTAATTATCACATTGAGATGTTTTCAATTAAAAAAAATGCTTATATTTAAATTTCTTTATAAATTACGTAAAAAATCATGACGATCAAGAGATTATTCGATATTCCACACTATGCTTTAGAAAAATATCCTAAAACGGATATGTTTGTAACAAAATATCATGGTGAGTGGAAAAAAACTTCTACACAGGAGTTTATTAATGAGGGAAATAAGATATCCAGAGGATTATTGAAGCTTGGTATAAAACCAGGTGATAAAATCGCTTTGATTACAACCAACTCCCGTACAGAATGGGCTATCATGGACTTTGGACTTTCTCAGATCGGCGTTGTTTCAGTACCGGTTTATCCAAGTATTTCTCCTGAAGATTATGAATTCATCTTCAATAATGCTGAAATTCAGTATTGTTTTGTTTCTGATAAAGAGCTGTTGAATAAAGTAATGAAAGTAAAGCATAATATCCCAAGTTTACAGGGAATTTTTACTTTTGATAATATCAGTGGAGCTGCCAACTGGAGAGAAATTCTGGATCTGGGTAAGGATGAATCTACCCAAATTGAAGTAGAAGACCTTTCCAATGCCATCAATACAGAAGATCTTGCAACCATTATTTATACTTCCGGAACTACAGGAAGACCAAAAGGAGTAATGCTTACGCATAATAATATTGTTTCAAACGTATTGGGAGCCATACCAAGAATTCCAAAGAAAAGAAGTCTGGATTACAAGGAAACAAGAGCATTAAGCTTCCTTCCCATCTGTCATATTTTTGAAAGAATGCTGTTCTATCTTTATCAGTACAACGGTTTTTCTCTTTATTTTGCTGAAAGCATCGAGAAAATGGGTGAAAATGTAAAAGAAGTGAAACCTCATTATATGACTGTAGTACCAAGACTGGTAGAAAAAGTATATGATAAAATCTACAATACTGGATCTTCAGCCGGAGGATTAAAATCAAAAATCTTCTTCTGGGCCCTGAACCTGATTACCAAAAAGAAAACCATTTCAAAACCGTCCGGGCTTCAGGAAATTATTGCTGACAAGCTTGTATTTTCTAAATGGAGAGAAGGTTTAGGTGGTGAAATTGTGACTTTGGTTTCAGGATCTGCAGCATTATCTACAAGACTTAACCTGATGTTCCAGAATGCTGGTATTCCAATTCTGGAAGGCTATGGCTTAACAGAAACTTCCCCTGTAATTTCTGTCAACAGCTTTGATAAAATGAAAGTGGGAACCGTAGGGATTCCATTGGATAATTTAAAAGTTAAAATTCAGGAAGACGGTGAAATTACAGTGAAAGGACCATCGGTATTCAAAGGATATTTCCAGAATGAAGAAATGACGAAAGAAGCTTTTACAGAGGATGGATTCTTTAAAACCGGAGACATTGGACATATCGACAGTGACGGATTTTTACAGATCACTGACCGTAAGAAAGAAATGTTCAAAACTTCCGGCGGAAAATATATTGCTCCACAGACTATTGAAAACTTAGCAAAAGCTTCAAAATTCATAGAGCAGATTATGGTTGTAGGTGATGGTGAAAAAATGCCGTGTGCTTTGGTACAGCCTGATTTTGAGTTTGCTAAAAACTGGGCTTTAAGAAATAATCTGAACATCGGTGCTACACCGGAAGAGATTGCAAAAAGCCCTGAATTGAAGCAAAGAATTGAAAAAGAGATCGACGGCATCAATGAGCACCTTGGAAACTGGGAGAAAATCAAAAAAATCGAGCTTACTCCTGAAATATGGAGCATTGAAAGCGGATTGCTTACTCCAACGTTAAAACTGAAAAGAAAAGCGGTAAAAGAGAAGTTTATTGCTTTGTATAATAAGATGTATGATCATCAGGAATAATTATTCAATGGAATTATTTAAGTATAAATTCATCTACCAATCCACTTTTGTTGGATTGGTATTTTTTATGTTTTCATGTAAACAACAGATTGAAAACACAAAATCAATAGCTGAGGAAAATATAGAAATTCCACAACTTTTATCAGATTCCACGTTAAAAGAGAAAACATTGAATGATTATATTCAAACTGCTGAAATCATAAAACCCAATGTAAAAAACGGGATTCCTTTTAACAAGCTTGATTATGATAAAATTATTGCTTATGATTTTGCTGGTGACGAAGAGACCTATCCTAATCCAATTGATAGAAAAGGAAAATTTATCCCTGTGATCCTGAGACAACAGTTTCTGACTCAAAAACAAGCCGATCAGATCCTATCTGCCTTAGCAAAAAATTCAAGCTATGGTGAGAGCTCTGCGGCATGTTTTCAACCTCATCTGGGATTAGTGTTTTTTAAAGACAATAAAAAAATCAATCAGATCAGTATTTGTTTAAGCTGTAACGCTTCAATTACAGAAATTGAAATTCCTGCCAGAATCCATAAAGTATTTAATAAGGGAACAGATAATGAGTATTCCTTTACTGGCTTCAAACCGTCTGGAAAAGCAGCAATCATCAAACTGTGTAAAGAGATTAATTTTCATTATGGAAACAAGAAAGAGTAATATATTAATAAAACAGATTGAAAAATAACTTTCTTTTTTATTTATAACGAAGTCCTTTATTTTGAATATTTTTATAGGTTTTGGCTAAAATTTCATTTTGATTAAACGGGCTAAAGCCCGTTCCTATTGATGATTTTCCATTGTTTTTTTCAACCTTAATGATTAACGCCAACTTTGTCATTCCATAGGAATCTATATCATATTAAAAGAATGTGCAAAGATTCCTACGAAATGAAAAGAACACCGTAAAAAATTAAACGGGCTAAAGCCCGTTTCTATTGAATACACAAAAAAAGCTGTCTCATTTCTGAAACAGCTTTTATATGTTTTAAAATCAATAATTAGAATTTAATTACAGATTTCATTCTTTCGTTTTCTTCCATTACCAACTCATCATCAACAAGGATTTTTCCAGAGTGCTCATCAATGATGATTTTCTTTCTCTGAGCAATTTCCATTTGCTTTTGAGGAGGAATAGTGAAGAAAGATCCTTTTGGAGCTCCTCTTTCTAATCCTACTACTGCAAGACCATTGATAGAGTTGGTTCTGATTCTGTTGTAAGAAGCTAATAATCTCTCATCAATTTTACCTGCGAATTCTTTAGACTGCTCTAAAAGATATTCTTCTTCTTTCTGCGTTTCAGAGATCAAACCATCCAATTCTTCTTTCTTGAATTTCAAGTGGCTTTTCAAATCATCGATCTTAGAGTTCAGTTCGCTTAAAGTTTCGTTTTTGTGAGCAATTTTAGCTCCGAATTCTTTAATTCTTTTTTCAGCAAGCTGAATTTCCAGATCCTGGAATTCCATTTCTTTCCCTAATGCTTCAAACTCTTTATTGTTTCTTACATTATCCTGCTGAGATTTGTATTTCTCAATTAAAGTTTTAGCATGGTTAATTACTTCATGCTTTGTTTTGATCTGATCGTCCTGATCTTTGATATCAGCATGAAATTTTTCAGCTCTTTTTTCAAGACCTTCAATCTCAATTTCAAGATCTTCAACTTCAATTGGCAATTCTCCTCTAGTATTTCGGATTTCATCCAATCTTGAATCAATGATCTGTAAATCGTATAAAGCTCTTAATTTTTCTTCAACTGAAATATCGTTGGTTTTTGCCATATTTAAATGAAATAATTTACTGGGTTTGTTTTTTCAATAGATTTTGAAATTGCAAATGTACTAAATTTTTGTGATAAAATTTCAAATAATTGTTGAGCAACAAATTGTTCTGATTCATAATGTCCTATATCACAGATCAGCATTTTAGACTCAGCCAGAAAATAGTCGTGATATTTAAGATCTCCGGTAAGGTAAGCATCACATTTCCTGGCTGCTGCAGATCGTATTCCACTTGCTCCTGAGCCTCCCAGAACCCCTACTCTTTTGATTTTTTTATTATTAAAAGAGGAATGTTTTATCACTTCCAAACCAAATTTTTCTTTTACAAATCCAAGGAAATCTTTTTCATCCATTTCTTCTTCCAGATCACCGTACATTCCCAAGCCGGCATGATGATTTTTATTATCCAGATTATAAACCTGATAGGCTACTTCTTCATAAGGATGTGCTGTCTTCATAGCACCCACAATCTGCCCTTGTTTAAAACCTTCAAAAATCACAGAGATCATATCTTCATCTGCATTTTCACGAACTCCCTGCTGTCCTGAAAACGGATTTGAACCTTCTACAGGCCTGAATGTTCCGTTACCATTCACTGTAAAACTGCATTCATCATAAAATCCGATATTTCCTGCTCCGGCTGAGAACATGGCTTCTTTTACTTTTTCTGAATAGTCTTTGGGAACAAAAACCGTCAACTGTTTTAAATTATTTTCTTTAGGCTGAAGAATTTTCATATTCTTTAGTCCCAACTGACTGCATATTCCATGGTTGACTCCAAAGAAATCATTATCAAATGCGGTGTGGATGGCATAGATGGCAACCTTATTTTCAATAGCTTTTAAAACTGCTCTCTCTACGTAGTTCTTCCCTGTTAAAGATTTTAATCCGGAAAATATAATGGGATGAAAGCACACAATCAGATTGCAGTTTCTCTCAATAGCTTCATCAACCACATTTTCCAACGCATCATGGCAAACCAGAATCCCTGACACATCGCGGTCGTAAACCCCGCAGAGTAATCCCACATTATCAAAATCTTCCGCCTGTCTGATACTTATTTCCTCTTCAATCTTTGCAATTACAGTTTTTAGCTTCATTAATTTTATATTTTACAGTTACAGCGAAGATATTAATTTTACGGGAAAAATTTCCACACCCATAAAAAAACCGGCTTTCATCAACCGGTTTTATTTTGATATTAAAAAAGACTGTTAATCTTTGAAAAGAGATACTCTTGTAAAGGATTCCACGACAACACCACAGTTGATATCAGACTCCATAAAAAGTTGATATCCTCTTCCCGGATCAAGACTTGCAGGGTCTGCAATGGTATAGAAATAAAAGGTAAGAATGTTACCCGTTCCACTTGAGCCACTTGGAACCAGCTGAATAGAGTTAATTTCAAAGCCTGAATCAGGATTTTTAAAAGTAGCTTTTATAGATCCTGAAGAATTGGATCCTGGAGTGATGGTAGCAATTACTCTCCATACATGTACTTGCCCGTAAATTTCATTTTCCCGCCATTTACCAGTTGCCGAGATATAGATATTACTGGTTACTCCGGGAAATGGAACAGTGGTTTCCGGCCAGCTTGTAGTAGGGCTTGCGGCAAATACTAGCGGAGTAGCATAAAGTACCTGTTGTCTTGGGCCGTAGCCGCTTCCTGCTGCACTTAAACTGAATGAGGGTTTTACATTTGCGTTTCCAGAATTGATTTTAACGACACCATCGTTACCAGCCTGAGAAGATGTGGGAACAAAAAGCTGTCTCCAGAGGGTACCGTCCCAATACTGGAAGTTATTTGTTGTCGTATTAAAAATAAGGGTTCCTGCAGTAAGGTTAGGGTTTACCACACCTGCAGGAGGTACTGTGGAAACATCGTTATCTGCCAGGTTGGTATCCCGGTCAGTATCTGTAAGACGAGGAATAAGAATTCCTTTTTGGTTGGAAACTATATCCAGTACTGAAGCCCCATTTGGCGCTGCAGTATTAATCCCAACCTGAGCATTAGCAAAACTGCTTATAATAAACAGAATAAACAAGGTTAAAATTTTTCTCATGATATAAAGCTTTTGTAGAATAAAATTACAAACTTGGACCAAAAAAATGTTAAAAATTTAATTTTTATATGTCATATTTTATTCGTATTTTACTAAATATAACATATTGAAAACCATGTAATTAATACAATATAATTCACTTTTTAATGATAGATTTTCCTTTAACATTTGCAAGATTCTTTTAACAATCATATATTTACCGTATACATTATAGAAATTATTAACTTCGCTGTGAAATAACCTTATATAAATGGAAAGAGAACATAATCTGATTCCTGAGGACACTTTATGGAAAAGATTCCTTTATCGTATAATTTATCGCTCCGATACGAAGCTTGGAAAACTGTTCGACATCATATTATTGTCATTGATTCTTGCCAGTACTGCTATTATTATGATGGAAAGTGTACCAAAGCTTGATAAAAGATTCCATTATACCTTTCTGATCCTCGAATGGATCATCTCTATTTTTTTTACAGCAGAATATTCTATGCGGATTGCGGTGGTAAAAAATAAACGGAATTATATATTCAGTTTTTTCGGAATTATAGATTTCCTGGCTCTTGTTCCTTTTTTTCTAAGCTTTATTTTCCCTGTTACTAAATATTTCCTGATTTTCAGAATGCTGAGAATGCTGAGAGTGTTCAGAATTTTCAACTTACTGGATTTTATGAATGACGGATATTTTATTGTAAGGGCTTTAAAAAACAGTTCAAGGAAAATTTACATCTTCCTTCTTTTTCTGATTATTTTCTCAGTTATTGTAGGATCGCTTATGTTTATGGTAGAAGGCGGAAGAGAAGGCTTTGAAACAATACCTCAATCCATCTATTGGGCAGTTGTTACAGTAACTACTGTAGGGTACGGTGATGTATCACCTATCACGCCTTTAGGAAAGTTCTTTGCTGTTATTCTTATGCTGGCGGGTTATTCCATTATTGCAGTTCCTACCGGTATTGTAACGGCCGAAATGAGAAACAAAAGACAGAACCTGGAAATAGTATGCGACCGCTGTGGTAATGATGATATTGATGATGATGCAAGGTATTGTAAGAAATGTGGCAAGAAATTAGCTTAATATTTGGTATAAGTAAAATTTATTCACCAAATACCACAAAATCATGGAACCAAAAAAGAAAAACAGACCGAATAGCTTAGTGATTATTCTTTTTGCATTGATCGTGCTGATGATCATCATCTACTTTATATTAGCAATGTTCTTCCCTACTGTTTTTGACCTTATGAATAAAGGAGAAATACAGCCTGTACCCAATAAATGATGAATAATGTGAAATACGCAATGGGGAATAATTTATAATCAACTAGAACTATAGAACAAAATAAAAAAGATGAGCAAAGTATTTTGCTCATCTTTTTTCATCAATATTTTTCAAATCAAATTCTATTCAATCTCCATAAAAAAAGACGGATCATCAATGACCCGCCTCCCTTTTTTTATTTAAATGATGAATTATTTTTTAATAGCTTTAATAGTCTGCTTGGATCCGTCTTTCATTTCAAGGGTTATTAAATAAACTCCTTGCATCAGATCTCTTAAATGGATTGTAGATTCAGGGTTGGTAATAGTTTTCACCAATCTTCCTGTAGCATCTGTCACCGTTACATTTTTAACATTTTTCACATCAGAGATATTCAATACATCCGTAAATGGATTAGGATAAAGCTGGATATTATTTTTCGCTTTAGCAACTTCTACTGTTGCCAGGTTCGCATTATTAATACTGATATCGTCAATATACAGATTATACTGGTCCGGATCTGAATAAGCATTAAATCCAAAGAAATACACTCCTGTTGTAGGCACTGTAAACGTTATAGATTCTGTATGAGCCATTTCATCATTGATTGAAGGATAATCTGCGATAGAACCTGTCATAGCTGCTGCAGCTGGTGAAGTTCCGTACGCTACCTTCAATTTTTCAACATAGGTTGATGAGTTATTACCATATTTATAACTGATGGTATACTGCACTCCTGCCGTCAAATTCAATCCTTGTGTAAAGAACCATGCATTACCAGAATTGGAAGAGTTATACTGATATTTCAACACATTGGTAGTGAATCCCTGGCTATCAGAAGGAGGATCCATTGTTTCCCAATCATTTCCTGTTCCCGCATTAACATTATTTGTGCAACCAGGCAGATCCGGAACAGTAACGTTTTCAAAATCTATTGTGTAAGGAATATTCGTACTTGAACATAATGTTGTAAAGGTAGCAGAATCACTCCATATACTTTTACTGGTTGCGCTACATGCAGATCTTACCCATACGTAATAAGGAGTGGAAGCAGCTAAACCTGGAATATTATAAGTGGTTGCTGTAACTCCTGTAAAGTTAGGGGTACTTGTTGCTGTAGGTGCTGTATTGGTTGTACTGTAATAAATATCATAGCCGTTAGCCGGAACCGGAGTGGCTGCTGCCCAGGAAACTGTAGCTCCTGCAGCGGTAATATTTGAAACAGCTAATGCATTAGGTTCACTACAAGCCGGTGCTACATCGATATTAATATCATCAACGTATAGTTTATTCATATTAGCATCAGAATAGGCCTGAAATCCAAAATAATACACGCCCGTTGTTGTTGGTGTGAAGTTCGCAAAAGCACTTGTTGCGGTGCTGATAACAACATCCGAGTGGTCCGCCAATGTATTGGTCATTCCCGCACTTGTAGCCGAAGTTCCGTAGGCTACTTTTAGTTTTTCAGCATATACAGTTCCTTCCGCATTGGCATATTTATATTTAATTCTATAGGTCACTCCTGCAGTAAGATTAATTCCGTTGGTAAAAAACCAGGTATTCGCATTCTCTGCATAGTCGTAAGAATACTGAAGAACATTTCCAGTAAATCCTTGAGCATCCAGATCACCTGTTTCCCACATATTTCCTGCCCCATCATTCACTACCGAGGTACAAGTTGGCATATCTGGTGGAGTTATACTTTCAAAATCCAATGCATAAGGCACTCCCACCGCAACACACGAGGTCATAAATGTGGCCATTTGAGACCATGCACTCTTATTAGAAGAACTGCATACAGAACGTACCCACACATGGTAAATAGTAGCTGGTGCAAGAGAAGGTAAATTTGTAGTCAATCCATTGATAGACCCTGAAACTACTGTTGCAGCAGTAGGATATGTACTGGAAGTTGAGTAATAATATTCATAACCACTTCCCGGAGCGGAAGCCGGAGCTGTCCATGCTACCTGAGCTGAATTTGCCGTAATAGCAGATACCGTTAAAGCAGATGGTGCAAAACAAGTCGGAACCGCCCCAATTACAACTGTATAATCATGAGCTTCTCCATATCCATCTGTATTACAAGGAATAGGATCTCCGGAGAACCTGTCTCCCACTCTCATTCTGTAAGTACCTGGAGTTACAGTTGAAGGAATTGTTATAAGTCCTGCTGTAATATTATCCCCTCCTACAAACGTACTGCTTGCAGAAGCTACAAGCTCCGGAGCTGCATCATCAAAAGTTCCATCGTTATTGAAATCTATCCAGATACGAACATTCTGATCACTGTAATCATGTTTAACGCTAAAATCATAACTTAAACCTGCACTGAGATTAATTGTCATAGAAGTATAATCTCCATAGGCATTAGTAGAACAACCTGTATTAGAATGATCAAATCCCGCTCCCGGAATTGCAAAAGTGTCTATCATATCCCCACCGCTACAGCCACTAGCGAACGCAGGCGTACAATAGGTTTGCGCAGAGGATAAAAAGCCAGTTATTAAGAAACCAACGAGTAAAAAATTTTTCATATAAATCAGTATTAGTTAATCAAATCTAGTGAAAATCAGCAATAAAAAAAATATTTTTTTCATCATATGACAACAAATACAAATTTTCTTTCAACAAAAGACAATTCACCTTATAAACAAAGAGACTGCTCAAATTGAACAGTCTCTTTTTTCTATTTTTAAAAGAAATTATTTATTTCTTAATTGCTTTAACGGTTTGTTTAGATCCATCTTTCATATGCAGTACTACTAAATACATTCCTTCTTTCAGATCTTTCAAATGAAGCTCAGAGGAAGGTTTTTCAATTGTTTTAATCAATCTTCCGGTAGAATCCAGAATAGAAACTGATTTTACTTTATCTGGTTTTGCAATATTCAGTACGTTTGTAAATGGATTTGGATAAACCTCTATACTTTCTCCGTTTTTAGAAACTTCAGAAACCCCCAAAGTCCCTTTGGAAATAGTAATTGTAAAAGGAAATTCTAAATAATCCACGGTTGAACTTTCATTCCCAACATTCACATAATATACAGTTCCCGGAACAGTATCAATAGATATTGGTGTAGAATGCCAACCTCTGGTAATACAAGTTAAACTTCCACATCCTCCTTTATAAACTCCAACCTTAGGAAATTCATTTCCTATAGGTGATACTATAATTTTATGAGTAGAACCATCCCCTGTAAACGTAAACCATGTACCATCATTCATTGCCGGGCTACAAGTTGTAACAAATCCATTATTATTAGTTGCAGCTAACGCGTCTGTTTGTGTGTAACTATAAGGAAATACAGAAGCAACCAAAGCTCCGGAACAACTGTCATTAACTGGAACCGGCGGCAATGTTCCAATACATATATTAAATCCGACAACTTCACTTGGGTATCTAGTATTAAATACTCTTATATAATAAGTTTGGCCTATTGTAAGCCCGGAAACCCCACCCATACGATGTGAGCAATTAATACTTGTAAGGTTACCACAATCACCACTAAAAAGCTGAAAGTAGATTTCATTACCGAACTGCACCCCAAGAGAAACCAAATCTTTCAATTGAATCAAATGACCTGTTGCAGTGGCCGTAAACTTAAACCATACATCTCCCGGTTTTGCAACACCATTGCATGTAGGAGCTGATATATTCGACGCTGTAGCCCCCACTGTACTTCCAGCTGTTGCAACGGAACAATTCACATCAGAATTTACAGGCAAAGTAATTGCATTTATACATTCATCATTGGGAGGAGGTGGTGTATTATCTGTCCCTATACATATATCAAAATCCATAGCACTGGATTGTTGCGTCGAACTACTATAAACCCTTATATAATAAGTATCTCCTACTGTAAGATTATCTACAGCCAAAGCATTCAGATAAGAACAAGAAAGACTAGCTAAACTATTACAATCCCCCTTATAAACCTGAAAACGTAAAGTAGGAGCAAAAAATACCGGGACTTTATAGATAATATTGCTTAATTTAATAACATGCTTATTGCCTGTTGCTGTAAATTTGAACCATACATCATAATTAGGACTATTATAGCAAGTAACAGGTGACAGACTGGAATCTGTCGCGGATATAATGGTTCCTTGAGTAATGCTTGCACAATTCAAATCAGGATTTACAGGTAAGTCTATAGCATTTCCACATTCATCATTGACTGGTGGTGGCGGAAACGTTACCACGCATATATCAAAATTTTGAGCAGCACCATAATTAGCACGAGTAAACACTTTTACATAATAAGTTTCACCCGGAGTAAGATTACTTACTATTGAATAATATTGAGCTTCGTCGCTACATGCAATATTTGTTAAGTTACCACAACTTCCTTTAAAAACAGAAAAATATATAAACTTATTATTTACTGCTCCTACGGAGGTTATATTACTTAATTTAATCATATGTTTGGAAGCTATAGCAGTAAATTTATACCACACATCATTATGACTATAAGAATTAATACATGAATTCTGTCCCTGATTAGATACAGACGCCATCAAATTTGTACCAGGAGTAAAATTTGTACAATCTATAGTTGGGCTCACAACCAACTCCACAGCGTCTGCACATTCATCATTAGATGGAGTTAATGGTGCAGTTGTAAACTTGATATTAGCACAACCGTAGGATTCCCCTGTTGATCCTACTGCCGTCACCTTAAGATAATATGTGGTAGTCAGTGAAAGCGGAGACGATGGGGTGAAACTTGTTCCCGTTACAGACTGTTGATTTACCACATCAGTTCCTCCTGGTGTAGTCCCTATTGAAACTTTGTAACTTGTCGCTCCTTGTGATGCAGCCCAGGTAATCACGGGTGAAGTAGGTACAAGCACTTCATTATTAACAGGATAAGATACTGCAGGACATACTGGTAAAACACTCGGCTCCAAGCCCTTAAGAGTTATTACAGATTTATACGGCAAAACATTTCCCTGATTACTAGTAGAAGGATCTCCAAAACCAGGATTTAAAAGATAGCGCCCCCCTCCTTCTGTAGTATTGTAGACAAAAAATTGATTAGAAGGATTGTCGTTAGATACCTTTCCATGAACTGCAATTACTAAGTTCCGGACATTATCATATGCAAAAGGAGTCGTAAATGTTATATCTATAATTCCATTTACATTATAAATAGCACTAGAATAAACCTTTGTCATTTGTCCGCTTGAAATCCAGTTATCATTAGGCGCAAAGGTGGTTTTTGTAGTATGTCCTATATATACATCCCAACTTGACGAGTACGCTGGATTTGCAGATGAAGTTACATAAAATTTAAGCCCGGTAATATTTCCTGCGGCATCAGCATTAATTTCTTGCTTTGTAAAAATCTGCTGAGAATAGGACGTGCTATAATCTGTATTGACTGGAGCATTACCTGTATCTGTACTTCCTGCACCTAATTTGATTTGAGCACTTAGTACAATACTTACCATTAGTAAGCATAAAAATAAGATTTTCTTCATGTATAAGTTTTTGGTTATTAACACATCCACGAATTTACAATAATTTGAAACATCTTTTTTTAAGTTTAAAAAAAAAGAAATAATGATAGATCTATAGGCATCTACACCACAAATAACAATAAAAAACGACAGCCAAATAGCTGTCGTTTGATAGGATATAATTAATAAATTTTATCTCTTAATTGCTTTAATGGTTTGTTTAGATCCGTCTTTCATATTCAACACCACTAAATACATCCCTTCTTTCAGATCTCTCAATTGAAGTTCAGAGGAAGGATTATCAATGGTTTTCACCAATCTTCCGGAAACATCAACAATTGAAACAGATTTTACTTTAGAAGCATCTGAGATATTCAGAACATCTACAAATGGATTAGGATAAGCTTTAATCTCATTATTTTTCTTTTCAACCTCAGCTGTTGCAAGACCCGAACAACCTTGCGTTACTGAAATACTATAGTTACCAACTCTGGTTGCAGCATATCCTGTAAGCAAGATATAATACGTAGTACCAGCAACTCCTGTAAAGGTTAATGTCGGAGCATTATAAAGAGAAACTGTACATCCGGCATCAGCATATCCCACACCAGAACTATTACTGAAGCAAGTAAGCGAACCACAAGTACCTGTGTATACTCTTAGATATGCATCATATTGTGTACCACAAGCATCAATAGTAATAGGTCCATTTTCAGTAGCTTTTACTGTATACCAAACTCCTTTATAAGATGCAGTAGAACCTGTACTACCACATGATGAAGCAGGAAGGGTTTCATCACCCGCCAGTGCATTTACACCTTGAACCGTTCCGTTACAAGCTATAGCAGTTGCTGTATCACATGTATCATTAACGACAGGTGAAGGAGTAGTCACAGCAATCTGGAAATTAGATGTTGTAGTTGCCGTACTTGTAGAAGAATATACTCTTACATAATAAGTTTGACCTACTACAAGATTTTGTAACAATATGTTGGAATTTCCATAAGCACCATCAAAACAAGTCATAGCTGTTAAAGCCCCACATGCTCCAGAATATATCTGTGTACTTGTTGCATTATCAGTATATAAAACATGTACAAGATGCGTAGCAGCTGTTGCTGTAAACGAATACCAAACGTCATCATTGATTCCAGATGCACTACATGTAGGCGCTGTAACTCCTGAACTCTGAGTAGCACTTACAGTAGAACCGTTCACAGCGTTTAGGAAAGCATCAGTACTGCTCACAGAAAGAGCTGTAGCGTTTGCACAGTCGTCATTTGCAGGAGGTGGCGGAGGTGTACCAATACAAATATTGAAGCTATTAGCGTACAGCGTAGTACCATTCGTATTAGAATTATAAACTCTCACGTAATAAGTCTGACCTGCAGTAAGACCAGTAAGTGGAGTATTTACAGAAGTACCACATTTAATACTTGTCAAAGTACCGCAAGCACCACTGAACACCTGAGTATACAAACTCGTTGATGAAGAAGTTCCAACCGCAGTAACATTTGAAAGCATTACCATATGATCAGTACCTGTAGCTGTAAATTTATACCAAACATCATCATCAGCTGTTCCTGTACATGGACTTACTGCCAACCCTGAGTTAGTAGCACTTAAAGTTGTTCCCGATACAGGCGTAGCACATGCCAAAGTAGAGTTTACTGATAAGGAAACAGCAGCTGAACACTCATCATTAGCAGGAGCAGCAGGAAGTGTTCCCATACAGATATCAAAAGAATTTGCATAAAAACTCGCTCCTGAATTAGCATCATATGTATACACTCTTACATAATAAGTCTGACCTGCTGTAAGACCTGTTAAGTTTGTAAAGTTTGTATTTGAGCTGATACATGTAGTACTTACCAAAGCTCCACAAGCACCACTGAATACCTGAGCATACAAAGATGTAGTAGAAGCAGTTCCAACAGAAACTACATTCTTCAACTGGAAAGTATGACCAGTTCCTGTAGCTGTAAATTTATACCAAACATCATCATCAGCTGTTCCTGAACAAGATCCAAGAGCAACTCCTGAACTTGTTCCTCCTAAAGTTGTTCCCGATGTTATACTTGTACAGCTCATATCAGGATTGATGGTAATTGCCACTGCATTAGCACAGTCATCATTCGCTGGCGGCGGTGGCGGCGTACTTACACAAATATTAAAGCTAGCATTAGCCGTAACCGTAGTAGAGTAAGTATAAACTCTTACATAATAGGTCTGTCCCGGAGTAAGACCGGTAACAATATTTGTTTCAGCATCAGAACACAGTAGACTTGTAAAAGTACCACAGTTTCCTGACAATACCTGGAAATACATATCAGTAGTTCCTGTTGTAGTTCCAGTAGAAGTGATATTAGATATTGCTATTACATGACTTGCTGCTGTTGCAGTAAACTTATACCATACATCATCATTCGGGCCTCCGAAACAAGTACCTGCAGCCATAGATTCTGTAGCACCCAAAGTATTACCAGGAGTTGTAGCAGTACAAGTTAAAGAAGGATTTACTGTTACATCCACAGCACCTGAACAATTATCATTTACCGGAGGTATTACAGTAGTCGTGAAATTTCTTTCAGTACAACCTGTTGATACTACACCACCGTTATAAGCTGTAACAGTATAATAATATTGAGTTGTCGGATTCAGTTGCTGCGCAGGAGTAAGGGTATAAGTAGTAACATTTCCCATATCAAAATTACTCAAAACATTGGAAGCACCAGCAGACGTTCCGATACTTAATCTATATCCTAATGCTCCGCTTACAGCAGACCAAGAGAAAGTAGTTAATACAGGTACACCAATCTGAGCACTTGTAGGCGCGCTCACAGAAGGACATCCCAATGTAGCCATTGTTGTGAAAGATCTTTCAGCACATCCAGTAGATGTCCCTGCAGAATTTACAGCATATACTGTATAGTAATATTGAGTATTGAAACTCAAAGAACTGGTTAAAGTATAAGAATTAGTAATTCCTACATCCTGCATATTCATAATATTTGTTCCTCCAGGCGTTGTTCCTATGCTAATCTTATATGAGGAAGCATAGCTGGAAGCCGTCCAGGTAATCGTAGGCATTACAGAAACATTGGTTGCTGCAGCTGCAGGCGCAGAAACCGCCGGACAAGCTGGAGCTGCTGCCGGAGTAAGTCCCAAAAGACCTGTAACTGATTTTGTTGTTGTTCTTGATCCTGTTGGAGGTGATGCAGGATCCGGGTTCACAGTATCACTTCTATTATACAGCGTTGAATTAGAAGGTCCGGTATAGGTGTAGAATTTGTTTGTGGTTGCTGTATAATCAGCAGTATTCTCATCTATAGCAAACACAAGGTTATCTGTATTGTTATAAGCAAAAGGAGTTGTAAAATTAACAATCACCTCTCCTCCTGAAGCACTTACAGTACCAGCAAAAACCTGTGTCATTCCAGAAACAGGAATCCAATCCGACGTAGAAGAAAAGGAAGTTTTGGTAGTATGAGCTACATACACCACCCAATCTACAGATTTGGAAATATCAGCATTGTTTGGAAGATAAAACTTCATTCCGGTAATATTTCCGGCGGCACTCGCATTAATTTCACTTTTAGTAAAAATCTGCTGGGTGTAATTGTATCCGTAGTTGACATCAACCGGGACGTACCCGCCCTGGGACGTCCCACTGCCGAGTGTTACCTGGGCATTCATAATAGAAGCTATTAAAAATAGACTTAATAGTAGTAGTTTCTTCATAAAATAGTAATAATAAAGGTTAGGGCGGTAAATGTATAAATATTAATTCAAATTTTAAATGAAAAAAAACAAAAAATATCATAAAACCTTAAACAAAAACAAATAAAAACAACAATAAAACACAATAAAACTAAACATTTATTTAATTTTAATGATTATTTCGCAATATATTGAAAAATAATAAATAATTGAAAAACAGACACTTAAATACTATACAATCAAAATAGACTTCAGAAAATTTTTCTATTTAACATAAAAAAATATTTAAAATTTTTCACTAATATTGACAATATGCAAACAAAAAAAGAGTGACCTAAGCCACTCTTTTTTATTATAAGGTATTTTCTAGTTTAAGTAAAACTCATATTTATTAAGAAGTTGAATTTCTTTAATCAAATCTCCATTAAGATCCACTGAATGCTTCATAGACTGCACTTCAATATCAGAACCATCTTCCATGTTTTTAATAAAGAATTTCAGCTTTTGATTTCCTTTATTCCTGTCGAGAACTGTTCTGAAAAAGTCGAGATCTTCCCGTCTTACATCCATCACATCCATCACCAGAGAAATACTTTTTGCAAACCGCTCAAATGCTTCCTGAAGTTCTATCACATCATTTACATTCACAAAGACTCTTCCATCCTTTACCTGAGCAAATTTGATCTTAAAAATAACAAATCTCTGAACCTCCAGCTTCTCCTTCAATCTCATATAATCTCTGTCTCCCAACCTGAATGAATACGATCCGGAATAATCTTCCAGGGTAACAAAAGCTACTTTCTCACCACTTCTGAAGCCATCTTTCACCACATATTCCGTAATCAGGCCAGCAACAGTGTATTCTTTACCGCCGCCGCCATTTTCCCTTTCTTTCTGAAGGGTTTTCCAGTCTTTCTTTTTCTCTTCAAACAACTCTTCCTGTTTATTGGAAAAAGCCTGTTCTTTATAAGCATCTACCTCATCCAGATTCAGGAATAGGAAATTCCCTTTAGGCTCTGCTTTTTTTGTTACTTCCTCCACGACTTCCTCTTCACCTGCCACAACATCATCTGATACAATTTCCGTAAGATCTGCAGCATCATCCTGAGTATCCTGTTCCAAAATAGGCGCTTCATCCGTAACTACTTTATCTTCCTCATTTTTCTCAAGAACAGATTTTTTAGAAAGCTGCCCCTGCATAAACTGGAACTGATATTTAAACTCATCCAGTGGATGTGCAGAAAGATAGAAACCAATAATCTCCTTTTCTTTATTAAGCTTATGCATATTAGGCCATTCCGGACAAGGCGCTAATTTCGGCTGCTCAATCTGAACTTCTTCCGCAAAATCAGCAAATAAGGAATGCTCCATTTCGTTTTTGCTTTCCTGGAAGCTCTGTCCGTATCTGATAAGTCTTTCAAGGTTAGTCTTTCCAGCCATGTCAATATCAAAATACTGTCCTCTGTGGAAAGAATCCAGTTCATCAAAAGCTCCGGCAAGCACTAAACTTTCCGCTACCCTCTTATTCATCTGAGAAGGCATTATTCTTTCAAAGAAATCGTAAATATTTTTAAATCTTCCGTTTTCTCTTTCTCTTGTAATTCCTTCGCTTGGCCCTTCACCAATTCCTTTGATTGCTCCCAATCCGAAACGGATCTGCCCTTTTTCGTTTACGGAGAACTTGTATTGAGATTCGTTTACATCCGGTCCTAATACATCAACTCCCATACTCTTACAATCTTCCATGAACATGGTAATAGAATCCGTATTATTAATGTTATTACTCATTACACTCGCCATATATTCCGCAGGATAATTCGCTTTTAAATAAGCAGTCTGATAAGCAATAAACGCATAACAGGTTGAGTGAGATTTGTTGAAAGCATATTCCGCAAAGGCTTTCCAGTCATTCCAGATTTTCTCTAATCTTTCCTCATTCAGGTTGTTTTTTCTACCACCTTCAATGAATTTCGGGTACATTTTATTAAGAACATCAATCTGCTTTTTACCCATCGCTTTTCTCAAAGTATCGGCTTCACCTTTGGTAAAGTTGGCCAGTTTTTGAGATAAAAGCATTACCTGCTCCTGATAAACGGTAATCCCGTATGTTTCCTTTAAATATTCTTCTGTTTCCGGTAAATCGTAAACAATTTCTTCAATCCCATGCTTTCTGTTGATGAAGTTTGGAATATATTTAATCGGACCTGGACGGTACAAGGCGTTCATGGCAATAAGATCGGCAAAAACCGTTGGCTTAAGCTCCCTCATATATTTTTGCATCCCAGGACTTTCATACTGGAAAATCCCAACCGTTCTTCCTTCTTTGAACAACTGATACGTTTTGGTATCATCAAGCGGAATAAGATCCGGATCAATATCTATATCATATCTAGCTTTTACCAGCTTCAATGCATCTTTAATAATAGTCAGAGTTCTCAACCCCAGGAAGTCCATCTTCAGAAGTCCTGCACTTTCCGCAACGGAGTTATCAAACTGCGACACTAAGATATCAGCATCTTTCGCAGCAATGGTCACAGGAACCAGATTACTCACATCTTCAGGTGTAATGATTACTCCACAGGCATGAATTCCGGTATTTCTGATACACCCTTCCATCTTTTTGGCACTTGCCAAAACTCCATGTCGTGCATCATCAGGACTATCAAGAACATATCTCATTTCATCTACGAGCATCTGTTCTTCCGGTTTTAATTTATCATATTTTGCTAAAGCTTTCGCAATGTTCATCCCCGGACTCGGAGGAATCAGCTTAGCAATATTATTCGTGTCAGGAATCGGAACATCCAAAACTCTTCCGGCATCTTTAATAGCAGATTTTCCACCCAACACTGAGTAGGTAATAATCTGTGCTACCTGAGTTTTACCATACTTTTCAACTACCCATTTGATAATTTTATCTCGTCCTTCATCATCAAAGTCAATATCAATATCAGGCATGGAAACCCTTTCAGGATTCAGGAATCTCTCAAAAAGGAGATCATATTTAATCGGATCTACATTGGTAATTCCGATACAGTAAGCCACCGCAGATCCTGCAGCAGAACCCCTTCCAGGACCAACCCAAACACCCATATTACGAGCTTCGTTACAGAAATCCTGTACAATAAGGAAATATCCCGGATAACCGGTATTGGCAATTACTTCAAGCTCGAAGTCAAGACGTTCTTTAATTTCATCAGTAATCCCATCATATGGATCATATCTTCTTTTCGCTCCTTCATAGGTAAGATAGGTAAGATAAGCCATCTCTCCTCTTTTTCCTCCGTCTAGCTCATCTTCTGCGTGGATAAATTCTTCAGGAATATCAAACTTCGGAAGGAGAACGTCCCTTTTTAAAGTATATGGTTTAAACTTTGCTGTAAACTCTTCATAAGCATCAAAAGCATCAGGATAAGCTAAAAAAGCTTCTTTTATTTCTTCAGAATTTTTAATAAAATATTCACCTGTAGCCAACCCTCTTCTTTTACCAAATCCCTTACCAATAGGTGTTGTCAGCTTTTCACCATCTTTGATACAGCTTACAATATCCTGGATATTAGAATCATCTTTATTGGTGTAAAAAGTCTCGTTCTGAGCAAGAATTTTAACATCATATTTATCAGCCAGATATAAAAGAACCTCATTCAAATGCTCTTCTTCAGGCAGTTTGTGATTCTGAATCTGAACATAAAAATCATCTTCAAAAGTATCTTTCCACCATTTGAAAAGTTCTTCTCCTTTCTGCTCACCGGTATTTAAAATCGCATCAGGAATATCTCCCATAATTCCGGAAGTCAAAGCAATCACTCCTTCTTTATATTGGGCTATCAATTCTCTGCTCACCCTTGGAACCCCAAAATAAAATCCTTTCAGAAATCCTATACTGGAAAGCTTTGCCAGGTTTTTATAACCATTAAAGTCTTTTGCCAAAAGCACTACCTGCGTTCTCCTGTCCGGATCATCTTTGGTAAATTGCTTTTGTTCATAACGTTCTGAAATATAAAATTCGCAACCTACAACGGGTATAAGCGGTTCGGAAACAGGTTCGGCTTCATTAAACTCTGTTCCGTTTTCTTCTGCTTCCTGCTTTTTCGCCAGGTATTCTTTATGTTTCTTTGCTCTGTCTCCATTAGCTCCCTCTACTGCTGAAACAAACTTGAAAGCTCCCATCATATTTCCGAGATCCACCATTCCGACAGCCGGGAAGTTTTCATCAGAAGCTTTTTTAATCAAATCATTGATGCTAGAAGTAGCGGTAAGTGTTGAGAAAACACTGTGATTATCAAAATTGAAATATTTACCTAAATCAATTTCATCAATACTTCCGAAATCCTGTTGTTTTTTCTTATTATGAAAATCAGCAACCTGCCTTCTGATAACAATATTGAAAGGCTTAATCGGATCCGGATAAAGGCTTCTGAAATAAGCAAGCTGATCTTCTGAAATCTTTAAGGTTTCAGCGGGTACTACTCCAATTCTTACCATTTCAAAGAAAGCTCTGGCAGTAGCATTTACGTCGGCAGCAGCATTATGGGCTTCATCAAATTTGTTCCCATAAAGTTTTTCATAAAGTTCTTCAAGTTTCGGAGGTTTGAATCTCCCTCCACGTCCTCCACCAAGCTGACAGAAGTCGGTTCCCAAAATCATGGTATCTGCTTTGGGTTTTTCCTGAAGATTATCTTTCAGATTTTTTCTATAAAATTCTGCCCCTACAATATTATAGTCGAATTCTACATTATGTCCGGAAACCACCCTTACCCTTTCGAGAACTTTAGAAAATTCTTCAAGAATCTCCTGAAGATCCCGTCCTTCTTCATTGGCAATCTTGGTTGTAATTCCGTGAATACGTGCTGCGTTGAAGGGAATATCGTACCCTTCAGGTTTTATTATATAATCCTGGTTTTCAATCAAGTTCCCGTCATCATCGTGCACTTGCCATGCAATCTGAACCATTCTTGGCCAGTTATCCGAGTCTGAAAGCGGAGCGTTGAAATTTTTTGGTAAACCGGTTGTTTCTGTGTCAAAAATTAAATACATATAATGTTCTAACTTTTTTATAAAAAGAGAATGTAAAGTTACTTCATTTTTTCCAATTATTATTTTATGACCACGATACAATAAATCAATAATATTCAAAACAAATCAAATGGACACTTTCCCAATAATAACTCCATTTTTTTAAGTTAAATTAAAATAATATTAAAAAATTAGAGTTATATAATAAAACACTACTGACTATTAAAATTTTACTATAATTTTGATTCAATATACTTTTTAACAATTTACCATCTAAAATGAAGAAACAATTACTTTTAATTAGTTCTTTTGCTATTTCACTATTAAGTGCCCAAAATAACGAAGAATTAAACAGACAGTTTGAAAAACAGAGAATAGAGAACAATGCTAAGTTTGATACTTATATAGCTAAGCGGTTTGGCTCCGACAGAAGCCCTGAAACTTTAAAGAAAATTGAATTACAGAGAGCCACTTTGGCAGGTTTT
The DNA here is from genome assembly GCF_045865955.1 of Chryseobacterium sp. KCF3-3. Taxonomy (NCBI): domain Bacteria; kingdom Pseudomonadati; phylum Bacteroidota; class Flavobacteriia; order Flavobacteriales; family Weeksellaceae; genus Chryseobacterium; species Chryseobacterium sp. KCF3-3. The sequence continues at coordinate 3,398,404 of NZ_AP035792.1, read as the reverse complement.
CTACCTGATAACAAACCTTATTTCTTACAGGCTCAAGATGCTGACCAAATTAAAAATTCCAATTCTGATTTTTTACAGGGAGGAACCATCACAGGATTAACAGGATCTTTTAACGGAGAAGGCATTAAGTTTACTATTTTTGACGGGAGTACTTCTTCAGGGGTAGCAAGAGTATTTGCAGGCCATGTATTTTTCAACAACCTTCCTAACAGAATAACGAATAAAGAAAGCAGTACAGTTAATTACGGCGACCATGCGACTGCTGTTTCCAGCTTTATAGGAGCTAAGGACTATCCATATACTGTAACTTTTAACGATGGTACAACAAGACAAGTTAACTTCAAAGGGATTGCTCCTAACTCTACAATAGATGCATATGCTTTTGGAACCTCTATATTAGATGGAGAAACTACACAAAAGACTGTCTATCAAAAAATCACACAAGCCCAACCTAACATTTCCAACCATTCATACGGAAGTAATCAGGGATGGGCAGACCCTCAGTTGATTAACAATGAACCTTCATGGGTATGGAACGGTGCTTTTGCCAGCCCTAATACCACTTTCGATGCTCAGGGTACTTACCACACCGATGACCGTAATTACGATCAAATTGTATACAACAATCCATCATATATCATTATAAAATCAGCTGGAAATTCTTTCGGCAATGGGCCTAGTTCTGCTACCAGTACATATAAAAAATACTACACAGACAACAGCGGTAATCTGGTTGAATTTGCGCCAACTGACACACTACCTCAAAGCAATTGTGCACAAGGATATGATTGTATAGGGATTGGTTCTTTAGGAAAAAACATAATTGTTGTAGGAGCTACTGATAAAATTACAACTAACAGCGGAAGGTATACTGCCTCTTCAGATGTTATCCACTCCAGCTATAGTAGTGCAGGACCAAGAGATGACGGAGGTATTAAACCGGATATTACAGCTGTGGGAACAGAAGTTGCCAGCGCATGGACTGATAACAATGCGACAGGAGGCAGTAAAATTGATATAGGAGATGGTACTTCTTATTCCGCTCCTGTAGTAACTGGTATTGTGGGACTTTGGACTCAGATTAATAAACAACTATTTGCAGGAGGCTTATTAAATGCTGCATCAGCCAAAACTCTAATGATACACTCTGCAAAAGAAGCAGGTAATATTGGCCCTGACCCGCAATTCGGATGGGGATTCATTGATGCTAAAAAAGGAGCAGAACTCCTTGTAGGGAAATCCAACAACAGTATTATTTTTAATGATGAAACTTTAAATAGCGGAGTTGCGAATGTAAAAACCGTAAAAGCATCAGCTTCAGAACCGTTAAAAGTAACAATATCCTGGATAGATCCTGAGTTCACCAACTTTACTAATCAATGGAGTAATATCTACAATAACCGAAACTCCAAGTTGATTAATGATTTGGATCTCAAAATTACAGATACCACTACAAACACGGTATACTATCCATGGAAACTGGATGCTAACAATCCAATGACTCCCGCTACCAAAGGAGACAATACAGTAGATAACGTAGAACAGGTTGTAGTAGACGCTCCGGTTGCAGGAAGAACTTATAAAATAGAGATCACCAATAAAGGCATACTGAAAAACAACACGGGTGGGAATGCCCCTCAAAACTATTCTGTTATCGTAACAGGATTTACCGAAGTATTGGGAACTAAAGAAGCCGGATTTGCAATGGATGCTGTAACCGTAGCTCCAACTGTTGTAAAAGACTTTACCAATATATTAAAAGCGCCTAAAAAGTCTACTTTTAATGTTTACGATCTTTCGGGTAAAAAATTACAGACAGGTATCATTAACAATGATAAAGAAGCAGTAGATTTATCCGCTTACACAAAAGGAATTTACATCATTGAAGTAAAAACAGACAAAGATGTTATTTCTAAAAAAGTGATCAAGGAATAACCTATATCAACAAAGATTTTACACAAAATACTAACAGTTGTTAGTATTTTGTTTTTTTATGTATATTTGCTTCCTATGGAAAATGCACTTCACGAAAAAGTTTCTCAGGATATATTACTCAAAGCGTATAATCATATGATGCTGGCGAAAGCCATGGCAGACATCTACGAAGAAAACAGAAATGTATGCAAATACGTTCACAGTACTTCCAGAGGTCACGAAGCTATTCAGCTTGCAACGGCTTATCAGCTAAAGAAAGAAGACTGGGTTTCTCCTTATTACAGAGACGAAAGTATTCTTTTAGGAATTGGCTTTGAACCTTATCAATTAATGCTTCAATTACTAGCCAAAGCTGATGATCCTTTTTCGGGAGGAAGATCTTATTATTCACACCCTTCAAGTAGGGATGAAAACAAGCCAAAAATTGTTCACCAGAGTTCTGCCACAGGAATGCAGACCATTCCTACGACAGGAGTAGCACAGGGTATCAAATACATTCAGGATTTCAACCTTCAGAATTTTGAAAATAATCCTGTTGTGGTTTGTAGTCTTGGAGATAATTCTGTGACAGAAGGTGAAGTGAGTGAAGCTTTACAATTTGCCGCTTTACACCAGCTTCCTATTATCTTCCTGGTTCAGGATAACGAATGGGGAATTTCCGTAACAAAAGACGAGGCAAGAACCTGTGACGCTTATGATTTTGTAGCTGGATTTACCGGATTAAGCAGAATGAGAGTAGACGGAACTGATTTCGTGGAAAGTTTTGAAGCCATGAAAAAAGCCGTAGACTTTGTAAGAACAGAAAGAAAACCGTTGGTTGTCTGTGCAAAGACTGTATTGATCGGACATCACACTTCAGGAGTAAGAAGAGAATTCTATAGAGACGAAGAAGATTTAACAAAACACAGAGCTAAAGATCCGGGAGAAATCCTTAGAAAATATTTACTGGAAGCAGGTGTAGACGAAGATCTTTTAAAACAAATCACTAAAAAGGCTCGTCTTGAAGCAGAAGAAGCTTTCGAAAAAGCTAAAAACGCAGAAGATCCAAAGCCTGAAACCGTAATGCAGCACGTTTTTGCTCCTACTCCAATTACAGAGGAAACAGGAACACGTGAACCTGCTAACGGAGAAAAAATCGTAATGGTAGACGCTGCCATCCACGCGATACAGGAATTGATGTGGAAACACCCAGAAGCTCTTCTTTACGGGCAGGATGTAGGAGAAAGAATTGGTGGAGTTTTCCGTGAAACGGTTACTTTAGGAAAAAAATTCGGTAGCAAGAGAGTATTCAATACGGCTATTCAGGAAGCGTATATCATTGGGTCTACAGCGGGAATGAGTGCTGTTGGACTAAAACCAATTGTTGAGGTTCAGTTTGCTGATTATATTTATCCTGGAATCAACCAGCTCATTACTGAGATTTCAAAATCAAGTTATTTAAGTGGCGGAAAATTCCCAGTAAGCAACATCATCCGTGTTCCTATCGGAGCCTATGGAGGTGGTGGTCCTTACCACAGCGGAAGTGTTGAAAGTATCTTAGCCAATATCAAAGGAATCAAAATAGCATATCCAAGTAACGCTGCCGATTTTAAAGGATTATTAAAAGCAGCCTATTACGATCCGAACCCGGTAGTAATGCTGGAGCATAAAGGATTATACTGGAGTAAAGTTCCGGGAACTGAAGATGCTAAAACTATAGAACCTGCTGAAGACTATGTTCTTCCATTCGGAAAAGGTAAAGTGATCATTGAAGCTGATAAAGATGAAACTGAAAAAGGCAGAACTTTATTAGTGGTTACTTACGGTATGGGAGTTTACTGGGCTAAAGAAGCAGCCAAAAATTTCAACGGAAGAGTTGAAGTGATTGATTTAAGAACATTAATTCCTCTGGATGAAGAGCTTGTTTTTGAAAGAGTAAAAGCGCACGGAAAGTGTATCGTTCTTACAGAAGAACAACTCAACAACTCTTTTGCAGAAGCATTTGCTCATCGTATTTCTAAAAACTGTTTCAAGTATCTTGATGCTCCGGTAGAAACGATGGGATCCCTGGATGTACCTGCCGTTCCAATCAATCTGGTGCTGGAAAAAGAAATGCTTCCGAATGCTGAAAAGCTCAGCAGTAAGATCGAAGAAATGCTGAAATATTAATTTTATATAAACTTAAAACCTCTAAAAATATTTAGAGGTTTTTTTATGCAATTTTTTCACTACTTTTATTTAAGATTATCAATCTCAATTCTAGTCGATTATCAACCAACAAAACACAATTATCCATTATCTGAGAGGTACTATGAAATACAATTAATCCCAGTTTGGTATTTATTTTGTCTATACACGCAAAACACATCCATTTTTATGATCACAACCAAATACGTCAACTATAAACAGGTTCTCAATCTTGCCGGTGTACATCTTATCCTTATCTCTATCTGGTGTACATTGATTGCTGTTTTCTTTTATTTCTTTAACTGGCACTGGATGACGATTCCATGGGTTCCTGTTGCACTTATTGGTACAGCAGAAGCATTCCTTGTAGGTTTTAAAAACAACCAGGCCTATGACAGACTTTGGGAAGCCAGAAAAATATGGGGCGGAATTGTGAATTCCAGCCGTTCATTTGCGTCTATGGTATATGCTTTCGATACCAAAAATGAAGAAATTGGAGTTTTTGATCTCGAAGACCGTAAGAGAAGAATCGTTTACCGCCATATTGCATGGTTATATACTTTCCGTGAACAGCTTTTAGTCCCTACAGAATGGGAACACATCAGTACAGAAAATAATAAATTCGGGAATATCAACCTGAGAAGAAACAGATTAATCAAGGCTGGTTTTCCTGATTACGGAAGAGCCCCTATTTTCCTTCACAAATATCTTTCGGAGGAAGAATATGAACTTAAAAACGATTATAAAAACTTCGCCACGTATTTAGTTGCCCAACAGGCAAAAGACATCAATGAGCTGAAAAATATGAATGCCATCACAGAATTCAACCAGACTCAGCTTCAAAACAGCCTGAATGAATTCTATAATTTCCAGGGACAGGCAGAAAGAATCAAGAAGTTTCCTTCTCCAAGACAGTTTGCCAGCACAGCTTTTGTTTTCAATATTCTTTTTATCATGCTGCTGCCACTAGGATTAGTGAATGAGTTTGCAAAACTTGGTGATTGGGGAATCTGGACCTCCATTCCTTTCTGTATCATCATCGGATGGATTTATATCATTATGGAGCTGGTGGGAGATTATTCTGAAAACCCTTTTGCAGGATTAATGTTTGATGTTCCGATGCTTTCAATCTGCAGAACCATTGAAATAGACCTTCTTCAGATGAGCGGAGAAACAGAGCTTCCTGATCCTATTTCTTCCAAAAACGGAGTTTTGGTCTAACTTCTTTAATCATATTCAAAACTTAAAATTCATATCAAAAGCATTGTAAAAAACTTTAAAATATTCTTTAAAACATATTCAAAAAGTTCATTGTTTTTCATAATTTAGAAGCATTGAAAGCACAAGCTATATTGATTCATCCGAATCGATTTAGCTTTTACTTTTTTCATCAACTAATAATTTTATCCTTCCTTTTGTAAACAATGAACTCCAAGCAACTTCTGCAGGCTATCACAATGCTATGTCTTACCCTCTTCTGTACTAAAGTGAAGTCGCAGGCCGCCTACAACCAAGAACTACCTAAAGAATTCAAAGACCAATTCACCAAAGAAATTAATGACAGTATTCCTTCTCTGGGATCTTTTATTGTTTCCCAGAATAATAAGGTAATTTATGAGCAGTATTTCCATGGAGCTAATAAAGAAACTATATTCAGTATAAAATCTGTTACCAAAAGTATTGTCTCTGTACTGGCAGGCATCGCACAGGATAAAAACATACTTCCTAACCTCAATACTCCGGTTTTAAAAATTCTTCCGGAATACAATATATCGAGAAGTAGTTTCAAAAACATTTCCAATATTGAAGGAAAGGTGGCTCATGATTCCATCAGAAATACATTAACATTAAAAAATCTGCTGACCATGCAGGGTGGTTTTGACTGGGTTGAAAATTCAAAAATTTCAACAGCCATGTTGTTTTCCGGTGATCCTGTAAAGTTTGTACTGGATCTTCCTTTTGAAGAATATCCGGGGACAGTCTTCAATTATAACAGTGGTGAAACCCATCTTTTTGGAGCAGCGTTGGCAAAAATTGTAAAAACGAATTTGAAGCAATTTGCCACAGAAAATCTTTTCAGGCCATTAAAGATGAATATTCCACGATGGGACACAGACTCCATGAACAGGAATATTGCAGGTTCGGAAATGTTTATGAAACCTGAAGACATGCTGAAGTTTGGTACAATGATTCTGAACAACGGAAAATTTAGCGGCAAACAGATCGTCTCTTCAAAATGGATTCAGGAATCTACTTCTGAACAGGTAAAACTGGATGCCTGGGATGTAATGCCGAATGCCGACGGTTACGGCTATTACTGGTGGCGAAGAAAGACCAACGGACATCAGGCCTTCGTAGCCACCGGCTATGGCGGGCAGCTTATCTGCGTTATTCCTGATTTAAAAATGGTTATCGTGACCACTTGTTTTTTAAATGACAAAAACAAAGGCAGAACCGAGATTAAAAGACTTCATTATTTCATCGATAAAATGACAAAAACAGATCAATAATTGAATGTCAAATCATTGATAGTCTATAATATGATGGCCGTCGTATTTTTCACTTCAGAAATCATAAATGAGCTGTGTGTACTTGCGATGTGCTGAAGCGTCGTAAGCTTTGTGAGCATAAAACTGCGGTAATCTTCAATATCTTTCACACCAATTTTAAGGATATAATCATAGTCACCGCTTACATGAAAGCACTCTGTCACTTCCTGAAGATCCATCACCTCCTTTTCAAACTGCAGTACAAATTCTTTTTTATGCTGACTTAGTTTCACATGACATAAAACTATAAAATTTTTCTTAACTTTACTCTTGTCCAGCAAGGCTACATATTTTGAAATAACACCAGCATTTTCAAGCTTTTTTACACGCTCATAAATTGCTGTAACCGACAATCCAAGCTTACCGGACAGCTCTTTGGTGGTTTGCTTACAGTCTTCCTGTAAAAAAAGTAACAGTTTCTTATCTGTTTCGTCAAGTTCCATAGATATTTTTTTGGTAAAAATTTAATAATATCGAAGATACTAAATATTTTTTCTAAATAAACAATATTTTACAGTTTTATATTCTATAAATTCAAATTTATATTGTAATTATTAAGAAATTAATGCAAATTGGAACGATAAAATAAAAACAATATTTATGGAAAACTTTAACGCAGCCAATGAGATCCAGGATCTTCAGTATTTTGGTGAATTCGGAGGAGTGAATCCTTCTATCTCTGATAGCTCTACCTATACGTTCCTTTCTGCAAAGACCATGTTTGATACTTTCGAAGGAAATGCAGAAGGATGTTATCTGTATTCCAGACATTCATCACCGATGAATCTTTATCTGGCTCAGGCTCTTGCCAAGATGGAAAACACAGAATCTGCCAACGTTACGGCATCCGGAATGGGAGCTATTACTTCCGTTTTGATGCAGGTGTGCAAAAGTGGAGACCATATTATTTCAAGCCGAACGATCTACGGAGGAACTTATGCTTTTCTTAAAAATTTCTTCCCTCAATTCAATGTAGCGACTACTTTTGTTGACATCAACAATTTTGAATCTATAGAAAAAGCAATCACTCCCAATACCAAAGTTATTTATTGTGAAAGTGTGAGCAATCCGTTGCTTGAAGTAGCAGACCTTAGAAAACTTTCTGAAATCTGTAAAAAACACAACCTGAAACTGATTGTAGACAATACCTTCTCTCCTCTTTCTATCTCTCCGACATTATTCGGGGCTGATGTGGTGATTCACAGTTTAACAAAGTTCATCAACGGAAGCAGTGATACGGTAGGAGGAGTATATTGTGCTAGCCAGGCATTTATTGATGACACTAAAAATGTCAATTCCGGCGCATGTATGCTTCTTGGTCCAACGATGGACAGCTTAAGATCTTCAAGTATCTTAAAAAACCTGAGAACATTACATATCAGAATCAAACAGCATAGCCACAATGCCATGTATCTGGCTGAAAGATTCGAAAAAGATGGCTTAAAAATATCCTATCCTGGCTTACCATCTCATAAAAACCATGAATTAATGAAAAGCATGATTCATGAAGAATACGGATATGGAGGATTATTAACTCTGGATGCCGGAACAACAGAAAAAGCAAACGAACTGATGGAGCTGATGCAGGCAGAAAACCTAGGATATCTTGCCGTAAGCTTAGGGTTCTATAAAACCTTATTCTCATGCTCAGGAAAATCTACCTCATCTGAAATCCCTGAAGAAGAGCGAGCTTCCATAGGAATTTCTGACGGACTGATCAGATTCTCTATTGGTCTAGACCACGATATCAAAAGAACTTATCATAAAATGAAGGAATGTATGTTGAAAGTAGGAGTTCTTAACCACCATGAAAACATTTCTACCATCTAAATTTATTGTAAAAAGGCTGTTTCGTTTGAAACAGCCTTTTTTTATTTTCTTAATTTATAATTCCAACCGTTTAGATTCCTTCGGAATGACAAGCTGAACGGGTAAAAACTATTCACAAAGACTATCCCCATAGTTTGTCATTCCGTAGGAATCCATACAGCAATAGTTTTCAAATAGTAAATGATGATAATAGAACTGAGACTTCTACGGAATGGCAAAGATTGTGAATAATTACAAGCAAAAAATTCAATAGGAATGGGCTTTAGCCCATTTATCAAAAAAGAATTCATTCGACCGGCTTTAGCCAAAACTTAAAACTATTTCTTATAATAATGATGCGGAAAAGCATCCTCAGGCTTCATTCTGAAAACATTCAATAAAATCCATGATTTCAGGAAACCATATCCGTAAGAAAACATCTGAATATAGGTGGAAATAACTGCCATTCCGGCAATGCTGATATTTTTAGTCAACAATAAAGCATGGAACAATACTAAAAAGGTATACAATCCGTAAAAAGCAAGGATGATTCCTCTTCCCATTATAAAGTATTCCAAAAAGCCCATCAAATATCCTAACATGAATAAGGTAGGAAATGCAAAGGAAATCTTCACATAATTGGGGTGTCTCTGATTAAGAATCGGTCTTGCACAGCCAAATTGGTAGACCTGCTTGGAGAATTTCCCAAAATCAACCCTACGTTTGTGATATACAGCAATATCATCAAAAAAAGCAGTGGTAAAACCATTTTCCCAAAGCGTCATGGAAAGATCCGGATCCTCACCTATCCTCATCTCTGAAAATCCGCCTACTTTTTCAAAAACAGCCTTTTTCACCCCCATATTAAAACTTCTGGGTTGAAATTTCGAAACAGCTTTCTTACTTCCTCTGATTCCTCCGGTTGTAAAAACAGAAGTCATAGAATACGAAATAGCCTTCTGCATCAGATTAAATCCTTTATGCGCTTTATCCGCTCCTCCAAACGCATCACAAGGAATGGTAAGAATATCGTTTTTAATATGTTCTATATAATCTTTTTCAACGATGACATCACTGTCTACAAATACCAGCCATTCGTTAGCGGCTCTTGCTGCCCCATAATTTCTTGTCAGTCCGGGACCAGAGTTATCCTTTTTGAAATATTTAATATCCAGGATTCCATCAAAATTTTCAATGGTAGGTTTCAGGTCGATTAAAGAACCATCATCCACAATAATGATCTCAAACTCCTTATCTGTCTGCTGAGTAAGAGAAGTCAGCAACTCGAAAAGTTCATCTTTTCGGTTGTAAATGGCAACGACAATAGAAATAGTAGGTTTCAAATTGAAAATTTTTCAAAATTACTTATTCGCAGAACAACCTACAAACAGTTTAACAGCTTATTCAGATAAATTAACGATAGAGAATTTTATCTGCCTTACTACATGGAGATTACAAATGAAATTCTGAACCAAGTCATTTGACATTTTAAACAAAATAAACATGAAAAATCCCTCCTAATTTTGCTATAGAAATTTAAACCAATAAAAAATGGAAACAATGATCAGCACATTACAACAACCTGTTCAATCAGGTTTTGATGCTTCTTCAACAGCTCAGGAAGTTATTAAAGGAATAGATCTTACCGGAAAAACGGTCATCATTACCGGTGGCTATGCAGGGATTGGTCTTGAAACGACAAAAGTTCTTGTTTCAGCTGGAGCGCATGTTATTATTCCCGCAAGAGATATCGAAAAAGCAAAGGAAAATCTTACAGGAATTGAAAATTTTGCACTTGAGAAAATGGATCTGATGGATCCGGCATCTATTGACGCTTTTGCAAAAAGATTCATTGCATCTGGTAAAAGTCTGGATCTTCTGATTAATAACGCAGGAATCATGTGGGTTCCCCTTCGTAGAGACAGCAGAGGTTTTGAATCTCAACTGGCCACGAATTACCTTGGACAATTTCATCTTACTTCAAAATTATGGCCCGCTCTGAAAAAAGCAAATGGCGCAAGGGTTATCAGTGTTTCTTCTTATGGACATCAGATGGCTCCGTTTAATTTTGAAGACCCTAATTTTGAAAAAAGAGATTACGATACTCTTTCCGGATACGGGCAATCCAAAACAGCTTGCAATCTGTTTGCTGTAGAACTTGATGAGAGAGGAAAAGAATTCAATATCAGAGCGTATTCCCTTCACCCTGGATCTGTATATGGAACAGATCTGGGCAGAGAAGAACCTATCGAACTTTTTAAACAGCTTGGAACACATGATGAAAACGGAAATATCAAACCGGAGGTGGAAGCACGATTGAAAACTATCCCTCAAGGTGCTGCAACAACAATTTGGTGCGCTGTAAGCCCTCAACTTAACGAAATAGGTGGTGTTTATTGTGAAAACTGTGATATCGCAGAAGTAGACAAGGGACAAATTGAACATAGATTTGATGAACCGGCAACTATTTATGGAGTACAGCCTTATTCCATCGATAAAAACAATGCGGAGCGTTTATGGAAATTAAGCGAAGAAATGCTGGGATTTGAGTTTGACACCCAATAACTGTTTTTAGCCAATTATATACAATTTTACATAATCCTGCTGCCTTATTATTATGACACTGTCATTCTGAATGTAACGCAGTGAAATGAAGAATCTAAGCTATACATGAGATTCTTCCTTCATCAGAAATCGAAGATCCGACTTAGTTAATGACAAAGCGTAAAATTATATATAGTCGTCGTTTTTAAATACATTTGTAATGAAAAACTTTTGACAATGGATTTCCAGATACAATACCTCACTCCGGATATCAAGATTTCCAGTTATGACGACAAGCTGTTCAAAACGGAAACGGTTTTTGAATATCATATGCTGGTATGGTTCATATCAGGAGAAACGAAAATTATTCAGGCAGACAAAACCTATCTGTTCAAAGCAGGAGATATTTTTCTGATTCCGAGAAATCATCTTGCCACGATTATCAATTATCCCAAGGACGGACTTCCTCATAAAGCAGTGGTAATGCACCTTACCACAGAACGGCTGAAGAATTTTTATAGCTCTGTTGATTATGAAAGAAAAAACAGAAATCCGGAATCCAGCATTCACAGTTTCAGCAGCCATCCGCTTCTGAACAGCTGTCTTGCCTCCCTGATTCCTTATTTTGATATTGAAGGTCCGTTTCCTGAAAACATTGCCCATTTAAAGATCACTGAAGCCATCAGTATTGTAAGGGAAATTAATCCGGATATTGATACTCTACTTGCAGATTTTGATGAACCCGGAAAAGTGGACCTGATTAACTTTATGGAAAAGAATTATATGTTCAATATGCCATTGGAACGATTCGGATATCTGACAGGAAGAAGTTTATCTACTTTCAACAGAGATTTCAGAAAGATTTTTCAAACGACACCACAGCGATGGCTTACTCAAAAACGTCTGGAACTGGCCTATTATCATTTATCGGAAAAGAATAAAAAGCCTTCTGATATTTTTCTGGAAGTAGGGTTTGAAGATCTCTCCCATTTTTCGCACGCTTTTAAAAAACAGTATGGCTTTGCACCTTCACTGGCAAGATAAAACAAAATAGGTTGTACCGCGTGAGTACAACCTATTTTTTATTTTAATTACTATTGGAATTATTTTTTCGGTAAACTATCCGGATCTTTTGAATCCTTCTTTTGAGATATCATATTATGATTTAGAGCTTTTCTTTCAGGTTTTGAAGGTGATTTTGAAGGTAACGATTTTGATCCAGAACCCAACAGACCGAATAAATCAAAAACTACATCAAATATGTCAAAAAAATTCCAAGACATCAGTTTATTATTTTAAATCCTACTTATTCTCTTCCAGTTTATGTACTTTCTTAGTTCCTTCATACATTTCGTACTGTAAAAATCTCGTTTCCAGTTTTCCGTTGAAAAGTTTGATCTTTCTTGAAGGACGTAAACCGATCTTCTTCACCGCTTCCAGATCGGAAGAGATCAGCCAGGCCAGTGTATTCGGATAATGCGTTTTAAAAGTATCTCCGATTTTCTTGTAGAAATCATCATCATTAATAGAAATTCTCTCATCATATGGAGGGTTGAATACCATTAATAATGGGAAGAGTTCTTTTTTAGAATCAAAGAAGTTCTGTTTTTTAATCTCAATAACATCTTCCATTTCTGCTGCTTCTACATTCATTCTTGCAGCATTCAGCATTCTTGCATCAATGTCATATCCAACAATTTTTCCATCAAATTGTCTTACTCTGTTAATTCTGAATTCTTTAATTTTTGCAAACAAGTCTGCATCATAGTTATTCCAGTTCTGGAATCCGAATCTCTTTCTGAAAATCTGAGCCGGAAGATCCATCGCAATCATTGCTGCTTCAATCAATAATGTTCCGGAACCACACATTGGATCAAGGAAATTTCCTTTTCCATCCCAGCCTGCCAGCTGAAGCATTCCGCTTGCCAGCACTTCATTGATCGGAGCCTCACCTTGTTCTCTTCTGTATCCTCTTTTAAACAAAGGATCTCCTGAAGAATCCATGGAAATCATTACCAATTCTCTGTCAATATGAAGATGGAATTTGATATCCGGATTTCTGGTTTCTACATTCGGACGTCTTTTGAATTTTTCCTGGAAATAATCTACAATCGCATCCTTCATTTTTAAAGTCACAAACTGAGAATGCTTGAAGGTTTCAGAATTTACAGTAGCATCAATAGAGAAAGACTGATCAACATCCATAAAGTTCTCCCATTCAAATTTGAACAATCTGTCATAGAACTGATGCTGATTAAAAGCTTTGAATTCATGAATTGGTACCAGAATTTTCAATGCTGTTCTCGCAGAGTAATTGATTTTATAAAGAAAACCAAGATCTCCTTCACAATTTACTGCTCTGTTTTTAATTTCAACATTCCTTCCACCCAATTTTTTGATTTCTTCTGCCAGAATCTGCTCCAATCCGAAGAATGTTTTTATCTGTATTTTAATATTTTCTGTATCCATAAGTTTGAATTAAAAGATTTAAAGCTTTAAAAATTAAAAGATTAGCCATCCAACTTCTTGTCCAATTGAATTTTTCAATCTCTTAATGTTGTAAAATACTTTGCTTTTAACCGCACAAATTTAGTTATTTTTGCATTATGGAATGGTTTGAATCTTGGTTTGATACCCCTTATTATCATTTGCTTTATAGCAACAGAGACTATACTGAAGCTGAAAACTTCATTACAAAGCTCACTGCGGACCTTCAGCTTCCGCCTCAGTCGAAAATCATAGATCTTGCCTGTGGTAAAGGAAGACACTCGGTTTTTCTTAATAAATTAGGGTATGATGTTTTGGGACTTGACCTTTCAAGACAAAGTATTGAATCTGACAAACAGTACGAAAATCAAACTTTACTTTTTGAAGTTCATGACATGAGAAACCCTATTGATGCAGATCCAATGGATGCTGTATTCAATTTATTTACAAGTTTTGGATATTTTGACAATGAAAGTGATGATAAAAAAGTATTTCAGTCGGTATACAATGCTTTAAAACCAGGAGGATATTTTGTTCTGGATTATCTGAATGAAGAATTTGTAAGAAATACCTTAGTTCCTGAAACCACAATAACCCGCGGCGATATTGATTTTAAGATCCTGAAAAAAATTGAAGGCAGACACATCATCAAGGATATCCGTTTTGAAGCTGATGGTAAGCCATTTCATTTCTTTGAAAAAGTAAAACTTCATACCCTGGAAGCGATCCATAACTATGCTTCCGAATGTGGTTTTGAAAGAATAAAAATCTGGGGAGATTATCAGCTGAATGAATTTAAGAAAGAAAATTCCCCGCGATGCATCAATTTATTTAAGAAAAAATAATGACAACAGTACTTTTACTGATTTTAAGTGTCGTAACAGGAGTATTCCTGGGAAAACACTTTGGTAAAAAAGAAAAACTGGCTAAAAACTTACTGATATTAAGTGCCGGTTTTTTGATTACAATATGTCTCAACGAAGTTTTTCCGCAGGTTTACACCTCAGCCGGAAGCAATAGTCTTGGGATATTTGTAATTGCAGGAGTTCTTCTCCAGATGATTCTGGAAGCTCTTACCAAAGGTTTCGAACACGGACACTTTCATCATCATAGTGAACACAATATTCTTCCCGTTGCTTTAATGGTAGGACTATTCATCCATGCTTTTATTGAAGGGATTCCTTTAGCTAACGAGCAGCATGAAATGTCACCTTACCTTTGGGGAATTGTATTTCATAATCTCCCTATTTCATTTATTCTGGGAGCATTTTTATTTAACAGAAAGGGAGAATCTAAAAGTTCATCATCTTATCCTTCTATTCTCATTGTAGCATTATTTGCCCTGGCTTCTCCAATGGGAATGTTATTGGGTAACTATTTCAATCCAAATCTTCAGCCCTATTTTCTGGCTATCGTAGGAGGAATTTTCCTTCATATTTCATCTGTAATCATTTTTGAAAGCAATAAAAATCACAATATCGATTGGGTAAAGATTGGGCTGGTTGTCTTAGGAGTTTCACTTGCACTCATGATGCATGTTTTCCATCAACATCCTGCCGCTGCTCATTCTCATTAAAAAATAAAAAAGCTCCGGAGTCTAGAGTCCGGAGCTTTTTTGTTATATATAGCTTAATGTGTTATAAGCTTAGAATTTCCATCCTAAAGTAAGGAAGAAATTATTTCTGTTGTTTTTCACATCACTTACAGCATAAGCATCACTTTCGAAAATGTTTTTAGCAGAATAATATGATGAATCAAAATTATCACCCATATATCCTCTCATGAAAGGATTGGTGTATTTAGACGAAATATTCTGATAAGATGCATCGATATAGAATGATTTGAAATCATATCCAATACCAAATGAAAGTGTATTTCTGTCGCTCAACATCAAGTTGCTATAAGACTGATCTCCTACACTGCCTGCATCATTAAATCTACTGATTGTAAGTGCATCAAAAGGACTTGACTGGTAAGAGTATCCTCCTCTCAATCTGAACTGCTGTACTCTGTACTCAGCTCCCACTCTTACTTCTGAAAGATTCTTGTAGTTTTCTTTGAAGAAATCATTCAATTCTCTTTCTGCACCTCCATATACTTTATAATCAGGCTTTGTAAGTCCAAGAGTATAGTCTACGTTCAATGAGAAGTTTTTACTTGCTACAAACGCAGCACTCACCGTTGCTTTAAGAGGTGAAGTGAACTTTCTGTTTTCAGCTCCCATATCATCTCCGTAAACAGGATCATTATAGAAGTAATAATTTCTGTCTATTGTCCAGAATGTAGGAGTTTCAAGAGATGCTCCCACTCTGAAGTTAGGACTCAACTTTCCGATCACCCCTAATGAAGCAGAAAAACCTGAAGATCTTTCTGAATACGGAGTATCCTGCTTGCTGAATGCTTCTGTAGAACCATTGGCAATGTTTCTGTACAACAAAGTATCATATTGATCCAATGAAGCGTTGAAAAAGTTGAAACCTGCTCCTAAATATAAATTATGATTATAATTGGCTCCAACCCCAAAACTCATCTTTGAAAGGTTTCCGTATCTTTCATACATATGCCCTGCTAATGCAGCATCTTTGGTAATATCATCCTTATCAAAAGCATAAACGACATTATTATTTCCCGGTGACTGGATGATATTGTCTAAAGTCTGATTAGAAAAATTAATACCAATATTGATAAACTTCCATCCGGTTTCTGTCATCAAAGGAAAAGCAATTACTCCTCCTGCATTCCCAAGGTCTCCTCTGGTTTTACTATAATCTATTGTAGATCCTCCTAAAGAACTTTTGTTTTTATTTCCTAAAATAGATAAAGTTCCTGAAACCTCTCCTGAAATAGCAACTCCTAAACCTGCCGGGTTCGTAAGCAAAGAGTTTGCATCACCACCTAGCGCACCATTAGCTCCAGCCATCGCATTAAACTTAGCTGATCCCACCATAGGAGTACTTGAATAAACCTCTACAGTATTTCTTATGACAGAAACATCCTGAGCCTGTGCATAAAATGCAGCAGAAATGCTCATTAATACTAAAGATTTTTTTAACATTATTTTTTAATAGTTTATTAATTTGAAAAATTATCTGAAGCCTCCTCTGCCTCCGCCGCCGGATCTCATTCCGCCACCGCCTCCTGAAGAACCGCCTCTAAAGCCTCCTCCACCAGAGTTGAAGCCACCACTAGATCTGAAACCTCCTGAATCATTAGATCTGAAGCCTCCGTTATTGTTGTTATATCTTGGCTGTGGTTGCTGATAATTGTAATTAGGTCTTGTTTGTGGCGCAGAGTTACGGAAACCACCATTAGATTGTGTATTTCTGAAACCTCCGGAATTACCGTTTCTAAAACCTCCGGAATTACCATCTCTGAAACCGCCATTGCTATTTCTGAAACCTCCGTTTGAGTTAGTATCTCTGAAACCACCATTATTATTAGTGTTTCTGAAACCTGAATTATTTGTATTCGTTCTGTAAACTGCATTGGCTACCCCAGTATTCTGGAATCCACCTCCGCTGATACCACTTCTTCTGTAAACAGGTCTGTTGTAGTAGCCACCACCCCAGTAGCCGCCTCCGTAACCCCAGTAAGGATTTCCGTAGTATCCGCCCCAGAATGGATCATAATAGCCACCATAGCCATAACCCCAGTATGGACTTCCCCATCCGTAAGAGCCTCCCCAGCCCCAACCGAATGATCCGCCCCAACCCCAGGACATGCTTGCACCCCAGCCCCAGCCACGGTTCATACCCCAACCCCAATAAGGGCTGTAACCACCATACCATCCCCAAGGAGATCCCCATCCCCATGAGTTGTCATAGTAGTTAGTCTGAGAACCTGAATAAAGTCCCCAGTCGGAATCTGTAGCATTAGAGTTCCAATTTGGATTGGTGCCACTCCAGTCATTATATCTGTTTTGCTGTTCTCTGGAATTCGTCTGTGCATTCTGAATTACATTAGAATCCTGATAGTAGTCATAGTATTCTCCTACTCTGTTTCCGCTATCATTAATGATAACTCCTTCAGGTAGCGTATCCTTATTGGGGTCGTAATACACCCCATCTGTCTCGCTATACCCTCCCATCTGAGCACCACAAGACACAAGTAATAATCCGCCCGATATAGCCAATATCCCTTTGGATCTTAGCAGACCAAGCAAATTTTTATGTATATTTCTTTTCATGATAACGTAAAAATTTTTAATTTAAATTATATTTGCAATCTGTACCAAAAATGTACCAAAATACTGGTAAAAAAATCTATCAAAAATAGATTTTTATTTTTAGATAACAATAATGTACAAAAGTTAAAAAAATTTTAAAAAATAATGGCAAAATTAACCTCAAGAAGCGAAGATTACAGCAAATGGTATAATGAGCTGGTTGTAAAAGCTGATTTAGCTGAAAACTCAGGCGTGCGTGGATGTATGGTGATCAAACCGTATGGCTATGCGATCTGGGAAAAAATGCGTGATGAAATGGATAAAAAATTCAAAGAAACAGGTCACGTTAACGCATACTTCCCGCTTTTTGTGCCCAAGAGCTTGTTTGAGGCTGAGGAGAAAAATGCAGAAGGTTTTGCAAAAGAATGTGCTGTTGTTACCCACTACAGATTAAAAACTGATCCGGACAATCCTTCCAAGCTGATTGTAGATCCGGACGCAAAACTGGAAGAAGAACTTATTGTTCGTCCTACTTCAGAAGCAATTATCTGGAATACTTACAAAAACTGGATTCAGTCTTACAGAGACTTACCGATACTAATCAACCAATGGGCAAATGTTGTTCGTTGGGAAATGAGAACACGTCTGTTCCTTAGAACAGCAGAATTCTTATGGCAGGAAGGTCACACTGCTCACGCTACAAAAGATGAAGCTATTGAAGAAGCAGAGAAAATGAATAAAGTATACGCAGATTTTGCAGAAAACTTTATGGCTATTCCTGTAATTCAAGGGTTAAAAACTCCATCTGAAAGATTTGCAGGAGCTGATGAGACTTATTGTATTGAAGCATTAATGCAGGACGGAAAAGCTTTACAGGCTGGAACATCTCACTTCTTAGGTCAGAATTTCGCAAAAGCATTTGACGTAAAATTCACCAACAAAGAAGGTAAAATCGAACATGCATGGGCAACATCATGGGGAACTTCTACCCGTTTGATGGGAGCTTTAATTATGACCCACTCTGATGATTTCGGATTGGTATTGCCTCCTACCCTTGCGCCAATTCAGGTAGTGATTGTTCCTATCTTTAAAGGAGAAGAGCAACTGGCACAAATCAGTGAAGTGGCTTTAGATATTCAGGCTAAACTGAGAGCAAAAGGAATTTCTGTGAAGTTTGACAATGATACTCAGAACAAACCAGGATGGAAATTTGCAGAATATGAATTGAAAGGAGTTCCTGTAAGAATTGCAATGGGACCAAGAGATCTTGAAAATAAATCTGTAGAAATTGCGAGAAGAGATAATCTGACTAAAGAAGTTCGTTCTATTGATGGACTTGATTCTTATATCGAAGATCTATTGAAAACGATTCAGCAGGATATTTATAACAAAGCATTTGAATTCAGAAAAAATAATATCACGAAAGTGGATACTTATGAAGAATTCAAAAAAGTTCTGGAAGAGAAAGGTGGATTCATCTATGCACACTGGGATGGAACAGCTGAAGAAGAGGAACAAATCAAGGATGAAACGAAGGCTACGATCAGATGTATTCCTCTGGACAATGACGTAGAAGAAGGTATTTCTTTGATTTCAGGAAAACCATCTAAGAGACGTGTATTATTTGCAAAAGCTTATTAAAAAATTTTAACGATTTAGAAAAAAATCGTTAATTTTTAAAGAAATATTCAAAAAAAGTGACATTTGGACGGATTTTTGTTTAAATTTATCTCAACATTAATCAAAAAAATTTATTATTATGTCTTTAAATGTCATTGATTTAATTAAAGGACAATTAGGTCCCGCATTGGTTTCACAGGCTGCATCGCAGTTTGGAGAAAGTGAATCCGGTATTTCTAAAGCAATTGGCGGATTATTACCTGCCGTAGTAGGTGGATTAGCCAATAATGCAGATAAACCTGGCGTTGTGGATGCTATTACACAAGCCTCTTCAAGTGGAATTTTAGGAAATTTATTAGGTGGTTCGTCCAGCAATCCTATTATTTCAAACTTGTTGTCTTCAATTTTTGGAGATAAAGTAAGTGCATTAGTGAATTCTATTGCCAGTTTTTCAGGAGTGAGCAATACCTCTGCAAGTTCTTTGTTAAACCTGGTGACTGGAGCTACAGTAGGCACTGTGGGAAAATATGCAGCAGACAATAATTTGGGTGCTTCAGGTATTTCCAGCTTACTGAATGATCAGAAAGGCATTATTTCTTCTTTATTGCCAGCAGGTCTTTCTTTAGCTTCCTTTGGATTAGGAGCTGAAAATTGGTTTGGCCAGGCAAAAGAAACAGTTTCTTCGGTAACTTCTACTGCTAAAGATAACATCGCTGAAGGTGTTGCTACAGCAAGAGAAAATGTTTCGGAAGGAGCAAGAGAAGTAAGAGAAAGATTTGAAAATAATAACAATAATAATCAAGGCGGAGGTTCAATCTGGAAATGGTTGCTTCCGCTTTTATTATTGATCGCTGCTGCTTATTTCTTATGGAAGCAGTGTGAGAAAAAACAAACCACTACAACCACTACCACAACATCTGATTCTGCAGCAACCAGCTCAACTACAGATACGGCTGCTACAACAGCAACACCTGCTCCTGCAACAGCTAAAACAGATGAAGACATTGATCTTAATGGAGTGATGTTAAAAGGTTACAAAGGAGGAATGGAAGATCAGATGATTACATTCCTGAAATCCGGAAACTACAAAAATGCAGCTGATGATGCGGCATTGAAAGACAAGTGGTACGATTTCGATCACGTAAACTTCAAAATGGGAAGTTCTACTGAACTTGAAGCTGGTTCACAAGGACAGTTAGATAACTTAGTGGCTATCCTTAAGGCTTTCCCTGATGCAAAAATCAAAATCGGAGGTTATACAGACAAAACCGGAAACGAAGCCAACAATGTAAAACTATCAAAAGCCAGAGCTGAATATATCAAAGCTGCTTTAGTAAAAGCAGGAGTTGGTGCTCAGGTCTTAGAAGCTGAAGGCTATGGAAGCAAATTTGCTAAAGTAGATGCAAAAGCTTCTGATGCTGAAAGAGCTGCCGACAGAAAAATGGCTGTAAGATTTGCAAAATAATCTTTAGATTGAATAAAAATTAGATCCCGGGAAGCAATTTCCGGGATTTTTTTAGGTCATGATTTTTCTGTTTACATTTATTTAATTAAATTTGTTAGTCATTTCTAACATTTATGAATTTCAATATAAAAAGCGCCTGGCAAAAAGATAAAACCAACCATTCTTTATCAGAGGTTTATTCATCAATCAAAGTCCCTAAAAATGCAACTTTTTGGAGAAAATATCTTGCATTTGCAGGACCGGGACTGATGATTGCTGTAGGATATATGGATCCCGGGAACTGGGCTACAGATATTGCCGGGGGAGCTCAATTCGGTTATACACTCCTTTCGGTTATCCTTATTTCCAATATTTTTGCAATGGTTCTACAGCACTTATCCGTGAAACTTGGAGTTGTTGCAGAGAGAGATCTTGCTCAGGCTTGTAGAGACCACTTCAGTCCTACCACTAATTTTATTCTCTGGGTATTCTGTGAAATAGCCATTGCCGCCTGTGATCTCGCTGAGGTTATCGGCTCGGCCATTGCATTAAACCTGTTATTCCATATCCCGCTCACCTGGGGAATTGTCATTACAACAGTGGACGTTTTAATCATTCTTTTGCTTCAGTCCAAAGGTTTCCGATGGATTGAGAGTATTGTAGGAGGGCTTATCTTCATTATTCTGGCGTGTTTCGTGTATGAAATTATCATTTCGCAACCTGCTTTTAATGAGATTCTGGGAGGTTTGGTTCCACAAAAGGAAATCATTCAGAACCCTGCCATGCTTTATATTGCAATCGGGATTTTAGGAGCTACCGTAATGCCACACAATCTGTATCTGCACAGCAGTATTGTACAGACCAGAGATTATACCCGTGATAAGGAAGGAAAAAAAGAAGCCATAAAGTTTGCCACCATAGACAGTACCGTTTCATTAATGCTGGCATTTTTTATCAATGCAGCAATCCTTATTCTGGCAGCTGCTACATTCCATACTACAGGTAACGAACATGTGGCGGACATTCATGATGCCTATAAAATGTTAACGCCTATTCTGGGAGCTTCTATGGCAAGTATTGCATTTGCCATTGCTTTATTAGCATCCGGGCAAAACTCAACATTAACAGGAACTCTTGCCGGACAGATCGTAATGGAAGGCTTCCTGAATATCAGATTAAAACCATGGCTGAGAAGATTGATCACCAGACTTATTGCTGTAATTCCGGCACTTATTGTTGCCATTCTTTACGGAGAACAGGGAACCACTGAATTATTGGTTTTAAGCCAGGTAATTCTTTCCATGCAACTGAGTTTTGCAGTTGTTCCATTGGTGATGTTTACCAATGACAAAGCTAAAATGGGAGAATTCGCCAATAAACCATTCCTTAAAATCTGTGTATGGATTATTTCCATTATTATTATTGTTTTAAATCTGTACCTATTGTACCAGACTTTTACAGGAGAATAAGAAATACAACTATAGTTTTAAAATTGACTATTGGGCATTGGTAAAGTGAATGGTCAATAGTCAATTTTTGCTTTGAAAAGGCAATTTTTAAAATTACACACCTACAAATTCACAAGCGTAGCGAATTGACGCCTTCACCATTGATAAGTGAATAGTCAATTTTTGCTTCGCAAAGTCAATTTTTAAATTACACACCTACAAATCCACAAGCGAAGCGAATTGACACCTTCACCATTGATAAGTGAATAGTCAATAGTCAATTTTTGCTTTGCAAAGGCAATTTTTAAAATTACACACCTACAAATTCACAAGCGTAGCGGATTGACGTATTCACGATTCACCATTACTCCTTTTTCTGCCTTAATGTCCAGATTTTAGATTTGGCAGGCTCTTTGTCAAACAATCAGTAAATAAATATTGAATTATGGAAAACCAGGATATTAACGAAGAAAGCATCAATAATCAGGAAGAAAACAATGTTCAGAATGACGCAACGTCTCAGGACAATGTGACAGCGACTCCTTCTCCAGAGGAACTTTTGGCAGAAGAGAAAGACCGTTACATCAGATTGTATGCTGAATTCGAAAACTATAAAAAAAGAACGAGCAAAGAGAAGATCGAATTCTTCCAGTATGCCAACCAGGAAATGATGGTTTCAATGTTAGGAGTTTTGGATGATTTTGAAAGAGCTTTAAAAGAAATCGCTAAAAACGGAAATCCGGCTGACCTGCAAGGTGTAGAGCTTATCTATCAGAAATTCAAAAATAAACTTACCGAAAAAGGACTAAAAACAATGGAAGTAAAGGCTGGTGACAGCTTTAATGTTGATTTCCATGAAGCGATTACTCAGATCCCTGCTCCATCGGAAGATTTGAAAGGAAAAATCGTAGACGTTATTGAAACAGGATATACTTTAAATGATAAAGTAATCCGTTTTGCAAAAGTAGTAACAGGAAATTAAAATTCATAAATGATAAATGGTGAGTGATAATTGATGAATGTTTCACTTATTAGCTTTACAATATCTTTTATCATTTATCAACAATCAATTATAAAATTGTCATGTCAAAAAGAGATTATTACGAGGTTCTTGAGATCAGCAAATCTGCATCGGCCGACGAAATAAAAAAAGCATACCGTAAAATGGCCATCAAATTTCACCCGGATAAAAATCCAGGGGATAAAGAGGCTGAGGAAAAATTTAAAGAAGCTGCTGAGGCTTATGAAGTTCTGAGCGACGATCAGAAACGTGCAAGATACGACCAGTTCGGTCATGCCGGAGTAGGTGGAAACGGTGGTTTCGGAGGCGGAGGCTTCGGAGGCGGAATGAACATGGAAGATATTTTCAGCCAGTTTGGAGATATTTTCGGTGGTGGTTTCGGAGGATTCGGTGGTGGCGGTGGAGGCCGTCAGCAGGTGAAAGGTTCTAATTTAAGAATCAGAATCAAGCTGAACCTTGAGGAAATGGTAAATGGTACTCAGAAAACCATCAAAGTAAAGAAAATGAAGATGGCAGAAGGCGCCACTTCAAAAACATGTCCTACCTGTAATGGTTCTGGTGTTCAGTTAAAAGTAATGAATACCATGTTTGGTCAAATGCAGACTCAAACTACATGTAGTACTTGTCAGGGAATTGGAAAAGTTGCTGACAAAATTCCTGCAGGAGCCAATGCGCAAGGTCTTATCAAAGATGAAGAGGAAATCACAATCAACATTCCGGCAGGAGCAAGAGACGGTATCCAGCTTAATGTAAGAGGAAAAGGAAATGACGCTCCATTTGGAGGTATTCCGGGAGACTTACTGGTGATCATTGAAGAGGAAATAGATCAGGTGATCAAGAGAGAAGGCGATAATCTTCACCAGGAATTATATGTTTCATTTGCTGAAGCTGCTTTAGGAACTAAGAAAGAAATTCCTACTGTAGGCGGAAAAGTAAAAATTACCGTTGATCCGGGAACTCAATCCGGAAAGATCTTGAGATTGGCCGGAAAAGGACTTCCTAGCATCGATAGTTATGGTAAAGGAGACATGTTTATCCACATCAATGTCTGGACTCCACAGAAGCTTACTAAAGACCAGAAAGATTTCTTTGAAAAGCAGATGTCCAGCGGAGAAATGGTTGCAGAACCATCCGGAAAGGAAAAAACTTTTTTTGATAAAGTAAAAGATTTATTCAATTAATATAGAAAAAGAGGCTTGTAAAAAGTCTCTTTTTTTGTTCAAAGTTTTATATTCAAGGTTTAAATCTCATCATAAAAAATCCTGCACTCTCTCGAGCACAGGATTTTTTGGTTATTTAATTCTAATTCTGTTTTATTTTTTTGTGGCTAAGGAATAAATTCCCTTTCCTAAAGTAAATACGGCAACCGCCAGCAATCCGCCAACAACACCAAGCGTAAGTTCTTTCAAAACATCTGGCCAGGTTGGTAATATGCCATGGAAAAATTCAATCCTATGCAGAAAAATTCCACCAGCAACCATTATTAAAGCAATTGTTCCTACGACTCCTAATATTTTAATAACAATAGGTAAAGCCTTCACTAATAGATGTCCAAGCCTTCCGAAAAAACCTTTATCGTTACTTTTCTTTATTAATTTAAATCCTGCATCATCCATTCTTACGATCAAAGCTACAATTCCATAAACTCCGACAGTAGCGATAAATGCAACTAAGCTCGTTACTAAAATCTGCGTAATGAAAGGATGACTTTCTTCCAATACAGTTCCTAAAGCAATAATAACGATCTCAATTGATAAAATAAAATCAGTTGTAATGGCCGATTTTACTTTCTCTTTTTCAATTTCTTCAGAACTTTTTTCGTCTTCTTCAATTTCCTCTATCACTTCATGACCTTTTTTGTCACGGTGAAAAAGAAATTCTATTACTTTTTCAACACCTTCAAAAGCCAGGTAGAATCCTCCAAGGATCAATACATAATTAATAGCCGGAGCATACAACCAATTAAGTAAAAAAACGACAGGAAGAATAATCAGTTTATTGATAAATGATCCTTTGGTAATTGCCCATAAAACGGGAATTTCTCTTGAGGAAAGAAAGCCAGTGGCTTTTTCTGCATTTACAGCAAGGTCGTCTCCTAAAATTCCTGCTGTCTTTTGGGTAGCAACCTTACTCGTAACCGCTACATCATCCATCAATGCTGCAATATCATCCAAAATTGCAAAAAAGCCTGATGCCATATTTTAATAATTTTTTAATCTTTGTTAAGTTCAGCAAAAATAATTATTTAATTCCGTTTTTGGATTCATAATCTAACAATAATTTTCAAAATTATAAGAATCTTTCAACAATCCTTCACTTTCAATATTTTATATCTTTGTTTAAAATCTATTCAATGGATAAAAACTGGGAAAACCAATTACAAAGTATATGGCTAAAACTTGGAACTATAAGCAATCAAGAGTTTATTGAGCAAATTAAAAATCATGCAGAATTACTTACGGAAACGGATTCCCAGGCTATTGCTGATTTTGAAAAAGCCTGCGCTTTTGACTCCACAGGACATGAAAAGGAAGCAGAACCTTTGTACAGATCAGCATTAGAAAAAGGATTAACTGGCTTACGAAGAAGAAGAGCCAGAATTCAGCTGGCTAGTACATTAAGAAATAATGGAAAAATAGAAGAAAGTATCCATATTTTAAGGGAAGAAAAAGCCCATTATTCTGATGAACTGGATGATGCGGTAGATTCTTTTTTAGCACTGTCCCTTTCTTCAGCAGGAGAATACAAAGAAGCACTGTCTTTAGCATTGAAAGCAATATCAAAACATTTGCCCAGATACAATAATTCTTTGAGCCGCTACGCTGAAAACCTGTAATTTTAACCGTTTTTAAAATCTGATACCTATGCAACGTCAATTTCATATTTTAGCTTTAAGATGTGTGTTTTGTTTGTTCAGTACATTCTACTCTACTCTGAAAGCTCAGACAGAAGATCATCTCAACACTATTAATCCTATTAATCAGGAAAAAAAGAAAGAAGAAATAGACCGCATTATAAAAGCATTTGCTGCAATTAATAAATTTAATGGAACTGCTTTGATCCATTATCAGAATAAAAACATCTTTGAAAGATCATACGGCTGGCAAGATGCGGAAAAAAAGATTCCCAATCAGGACAAAAGCATATATCAGATTGCTTCTTTAACCAAATCTTTCACGGCTTTGATGATTGTGAAGCTAAGTGAAGAAGGAAAACTTTCTTTTAAAGATCCTGTCTCAAAGTTTATCCCCGATTATCCCAGAGGAAATGAAATTACTATCGAACATCTCCTTACTCATACTTCCGGAATTTATGAGGTATTGAGAAATAAAGAGTATTTCAATCTTCTTCACACCGGAAAGTCTATACCAAAAGATAAAGAACTTTCATATTTTAAAAATGAGCCATTGGATTTTGAGCCCGGTACTCAGTTTTCTTATACCAATTCAGGCTATATTATATTGGGACTTATCATTGAAAAAATCACAGGACTTTCTTATGAAGACGCTGTAAGAAAATTCATCCTAAATCCCCTGAAGATGACTCACACAGGCTTTAACTACCTTGCTCTGAAAAGTCCGTACAAGACCGTTCCTTATTCTTATATTTCAAAAACAAAACAGGAAAAAACAGCAGTCTGGAATTCTACATTAACCGGGCCAGCCGGACAAATCTACAGTACCGTTGAAGACCTGTACAATTATTATATTGGGTTGAGGGATTATAAAATTGTTTCCAAAGAAGCATTTAAAAAAGCAACCACCCCTTATTTGAGTGGCTACGGCTATGGTTGGTTTATTGATGATCTTTATGGGAAAAAACTTATTAATCATGGTGGAAATATTGAGGGTTCTACAAGTTATTTTGCGATGCTTCCGGAGGATGATCTTTGCATTATCCTTCTGAACAATATCACGAGTAAAAAACTGGAGAAAGCAGGTAATACTATTTTAGCGGCTCTCTTACACCAGCCTTACACTCTTCCACAACCGAAGAAAGAAGTAGTCTTAAGTGCTGATATCCTTAAAAAATATGCAGGAGACTATCAGCTTTCTGATGATAATATTATCCATATTCTGTACGAAAACGGTCAGCTTTTTATGCAGAACAATAAAGATCCTAAAGTCAGAATTCTAGCTGAAAAAGAAGATGCATTTTTCCTTCAGGATGATGACACTGAGATTTCTTTCATTTTCAAAGAAGGTGAAAAAGGTATTATTACCATCAAAAAAGGTCTTTCATCAAAAACAGCAGAAAGGCTTTAATTAAGTCTTGTTTGCTTCATAATCAATAGAATATTTCGTAAATTTAAGTAATGAAAAAGCTCATTCTCCGGTATCATTTTTTCGTCATGGGATGCATTGGTTTCCTTCTGCAGTCCTGTAATACGAAATTCAGAGTTTGGGTAGGTCCCGGAGGACAGCAGAAAATTTATAATCTGAAATATGGGGAACATAAGAGACAGAAAATGGATGTCTTCCTTCCCAAAGATTATGCTGAAGATTCCCCGGTAGTACTTATCGTTCATGGTGGAGCGTGGACTTTAGGTAAAAAAGAGCATATGATTCAGGTTCAGAAAATGCTTTTTGAAAACAGAATTCCGAGTATCAGCATGAACTATAGATTGGTTTCTACAAAGGAGAAAATCACTTATAGACAACAGCTCGAAGATATTGGTCTCGCCATTGAGAAATTCAATTCTCTGGCAGAAAAAGCAGAACTTCAACCCAACAATTACATTCTTCTGGGAGAAAGTGCCGGCGGACATCTCGCCTTACTTTATGGATATCAGCATCCTGAGCAGATCAAAAAAATAATCTCTTTAAGCGGACCTACAGATTTTTACAGCTCTGAATATCTTAAATCTTTTTATTCCAAATACACCTCTCCTACTTTCCAAAAGGTAGTAGGGACTAAATTTGATCGGAAAAATATCTCTGAAGCCTTTAAAGAAGCCAGTCCCATTGCCAATATTTCAGATGTTCCTACCTTGTTGTTTCAGGGAAATAATGATGTGCTGGTGAATCAACATCAGGGAATTGCGATGGACTCTGCGCTTACCAAGATGAATGTTCCACACAAATTCATTTTCATGAAAGGAGCCGGACATGCACCAAGGTTTTTCAGTAAAAGAAAAAGAGACAGTATTATTTATCCTAATATCCTGGAATGGATTAAAAAATAGCTATTATTTAATGCAATAAATAATTAAACTACTATTTTAAACCATTCGTTCATAAGAATCTTTTAAGTATCCAGCATAAAAAATTTTTGTCTGGTGGATATATTTTAAAAACGCGATGTCCGCAAAGAAATTTTAAAGCTTATATTCTATCGATCGCAAAGACACTTCGCTCAGCAAAGTACATTACTTAGCTAAGTGAAGCGCCTCTGCGAACAAAAAGTAACGGATCATGATAATACCCTTGCGAGTTTTGCGTGGTAAAAAAATATTTATATGCACAAAAAAGCCATCTCATGATTGAGACGGCTCTATATTTTTGATTGAATTTCTTATTTATTCAAAATCCTGATCTTCGTATTTTTTAGCAAGATCTTCTTTTTTTCCGAAAACGAACTTGAAGATTACCGGAAGTGTAGTTACCAATACAATGACGATAATGATGTATTCCAGCTTTTGTTTCAGGTTGATTCCAAACTGTTCCATGAAAAGTTTATCCAGATAATGTCCTGCAAAGATCAAAATGAATGACCATAATACAGCACCGATAATATTATCTCTTAAAAACTCTTTTTTATCCATTTTTACAATACCTGCTACAATAGGGGTAAAAGTTCTTACAACCGGTAAGAATCTTGCCATAATAACAGCTAATGCACCATGTTTTTCAAAGAAATCGTGTGCCTGATAAAGGTATTTTTTCTTGAAAAGCATTGAATCCGGTCTTTTGTATAAAGCGGGTCCTGCTTTTCTTCCGAAATAATATCCTACTTCATTTCCTATGATAGCAGCAAGAGCCACTCCGGAAGCTAAAAGTGTAGTATCTAAGAAATCGCTCCCTGTAGAGCCAAAAGTCTCTTTGATGATTTCAACAGCATAAATTCCCGAAACGAACAGTAGTGAATCTCCAGGTAGAAAAAATCCTACAAAAAGACCTGTTTCAGCAAAAACAATAAACAAAATCAGCCAAAACCCTCCCATTTTTATATAAAACTCCGGGTTTAATAAATCCTTCCAGCTATTGAAATCTTCCATAAATATCGATGAACAACAAAAGTAAGCCTAAAATGTCTGAAACAAAAATTAATTATAAGATTTTAACTAAAATTCAAACATGATTTTTATAAGTCCATGTCATCATCGGAAACTGCCGTTCCATCGGCCATTAAGAATGCTTTCAGGAATGGAGTGATATTTCCGTTCATTACGGCATCTACATCTGAAGTTTCATGACCTGAACGTACGTCTTTTACCAGTTTGTATGGATGCATGACGTAGTTTCTGATCTGGCTTCCCCACTCGATCTTCATTTTGTTGGCTTCAATCTCATTTCTGGCTTTCATACGCTCTTCCAGTTCCATTTCGTAAAGTCTTGAACGAAGGAGCTGCATAGCCTTTTCTTTATTCTGAAGCTGAGAACGGGATTCTGAGTTCTCAATGATAATTCCTGTAGGCGCGTGACGAAGACGTACAGCAGTTTCTACCTTGTTTACGTTCTGTCCTCCAGCTCCTGAAGCTCTCATCGTTTCAAAGCTGATATCTGCCGGATTGATATTGATTTCAATGGTATCATCCACCAAAGGATACACATATACGGAAACAAAACTTGTATGGCGTTTTGCATTACTGTCAAAAGGGGAAATTCTTACTAAACGGTGTACTCCGTTTTCACCTCTTAAATATCCAAAAGCGAATTCTCCTTCAATTTCCAGCGTAACAGTTTTCACTCCGGCTACATCACCTTCCTGAAAGTTCAGTTCACGGATTTTATAGCCTTGTTTTTCTGCCCACATCGTATACATTCTCATCAGCATAGCTGCCCAGTCGCAACTTTCTGTTCCTCCTGCTCCTGCTGTAATCTGCAGCACTGCAGAAAGTTCATCACCTTCGTTGGAAAGCATATTTTTGAATTCGAGATCTTCAATTTTTTCAACCAATTGCGGAAATGTTTCATCCAGTTCTTTTTCAGAATCCGGATCTTCTTTAGCAAAATCAGCCAAAACCTGCAGATCTTCAAACTGTGTCTTAATTTCGTCATAGCCTTCCACCCATTTTTTCTTGGAACGAAGCTGCTTTAAAAATGCTTCAGCAGTTTTTGGATTGTCCCAAAATTCGGGTGCTGCTGTTTTTTCATCATCATTGGCAATTTCAATCTTCTTTTTTTCAATCTGAAGGTATCTGTGTAAGTCTTCAATTCTGGATTGAACTTCTTTTATCTGGTCGTTGTTAATCACGAATGTTTCTTTTTGCAAAAATAAGGAATTCTTTTAGAGTGGAGAGGTACGGATTTAAAGTTCCGAATTTAAAGTTTGGGGTTCGAGGTGCGATTTTGAGAGTTTGAGAGTAAGAGGGTTTGAGTGTGGGAGAGTTTGAGAGTTTTAGAGTTTTGGGTTGCGGGATTCGAGTTTTGGGGTTTGAGAGTTTGTGAGTGAGAGGGTTGGAGGGTTAGAGAGTGGGAACGCTTTGGGCTCGGGATGACGAGATTCGAGATAGTAGAGTTTGAAAGTGTAGGAGTTAAACTCATAACTTATAATTCATCATTCATAATTAATTATCCAGCCTATAATTTCTAAAATCATCCATCAAATCATTTCCGTTATCATTTCTCCAATCCTCGGAGCTAAAGCAACGCCCATTCCTGAAAGTCTTACCGCACAAAACTGTCTCTCCGAAACTTGTTTTACAATAGGTGACTTTTCTTCTCCCATAGCCATTATTCCTGACCAACGGAGGGCAATTTTAATATTTTGATGAGGCAGAATGACTTCTTTCAAAAAGTTTTCCAAGTGATTCTGCAGAAATTCTGTTGTTTCAAAAGCCGTTGTTTCTTCTGTTTTAAAATCCTGATTTCTTCCGCCACCCAGCAATACTCGGTTTCCTAAATTTCTGAAATAATAATAGCCTTCGTCATAATGAAATGTCCCTTTAAGTTTCAATCCATCTATAGGTTCTGTCAGAAGAACCTGCCCACGGGCCGGAATAATATTCTCTTTTTCCAGAAACTTTGAAGTGAATGCATTGGTACAATAGATAAGTTGATCTGCTTTTACAGAAAGGCCAGCAGAAAGATGAACCTCAACTTTGTCTGTTTCTTCAATATTTTGAACTTCCGTTGCAAATAAAAACTCGATTTTCAGTTCGTGGCATTTCTCCAGCAGTTTCTGTACTAACTTTCCGGAGTGAAGACTTCCTTCGCAGGGATTTTCAATCAGGAATTCAGATTTTCCAAGTCCGAATTCCTTTATTTTATCCTGTCTCAAAGTGTAGGTTTGATCCAATCCTGTTATTGCTTTCAGTTTTTCATTGACTGCATCAATATGGGATAGAGGTTCTTCATGATTTACAATTTCATAACCTCCGCTAAGTTCGAAATCAATTTCACTATTTTTAAAATAATGCTGGATTTTCTGAAGCCCGTCAAATCTCATTTTAACCAGTTCCAGTGTTTTTTCCCAGCCCATTTTCTGCGAATCTGCGATAACTTCGGTAAGACTTCCAAAACAGGCAAAGCCGGCATTTCTTGTGGAAGCACCCAAAGGAATTGCATTCCGCTCAATAATGAGGACAAATTTGTCAGGATATTTCTCTTTAATGGATATAGCAGTCCACAGCCCGGAAAATCCGGCACCAATAATGATGATGTCTCTTTTTCTGTAGAATGTATCCAGTTCCCAAATACTGTTCATAAATAATGAGTAATAGGTAATAAGTAATTTTTCTAAAACCTTAAACCTTAAACTTTAAACCTTAAACCTTGAACTTTAAACAGTCTACCCTCTATCTCCTTCCTCATTTTCATTATGCTGGAACCCGATTGCTCTTTGCGGTTCTTCAACAACTCTGTAGGTTTCCAGTTCATTTTTCAATGCCTCAATTCTGAATCGAAAGTCATCAAAATTATTGATAATGGCATCCGCAAGAAATCTCGCTACCTGATCAAGATATTCTTCAGTAAGCTTTGATCCTGCATCTCTCAGTGCACTTTCTAAAATTTTCTGATCAATTTTCAGTTTTTCGTTTCTGGTTCTCTGGTAAAGGTTTTTAATTCTTTTCTTTAAACTTTGCGTAAAGTCTATCAACATCGTATTGCTGAAGGCTTTCATCTTTGAAGAGATTTCATGCCAGAAAGGAATTTTATCAGCTTTGTTATTTTTAAGTATTTTGTAGAGTAAAGAATCTTCTTCCAATCCTCTGGTCATGGCATAAAGAATAATTTCTGAGCGTTCAGAAGCATTGGGTGGAAATATTGGAATCATCACATCAAATCTTCCCGGAGCAAGAATTTCTTCGTCAATTTCTGAAACGGAATTAGCCGAACCTACCATCAGAACACCTTCTTTTTCAAATTTTCCGATGTAGTGAAGAATCAATTCCTGAGCTTCAAGATTACAGGAAGCGACATCTGTTTCTGCCCTTCTCTGCATCATAATTTCATCGAAATCATCCATGAAAAGCAGCATTTTGTTTTCCTTCATCATACTCAGCAGGAAATCACTGAAATTGATTTCATTTCCGTCAATCAGTGAAGTTCCCAGATAATGTTTTTTAACTTCTTTAAACTGATATCCGATGATTTCAGCAATCTTATTGGCCCAGAATATCTTTCCGCTTCCCGGAGGTCCATACAGAATAATTCCCGCAGGTTTATTGATGCCCCAGTCTTTGATCTGTTGTGGATTCAGGAAGGGTTCCAAAACAGCAGAAGTATAAAAAAACAAATCTCTGTATCCTATAAAATCTCTTTGTTTAAGGCTGGTTTTATGTCCGAAATAATCATAGACAAACTGATAATTCCCGCCCAGTTTATTATCAATTCCATAACTTGAAATAGAGGATTTGAAAAAACCATTATCGAAAATATTAAGATTATTGTCTTTAATCACCTTTTCCACCTTATCTTTCGGCTGCTTAATAACTTCGGCAATCTGCTCCAGTGTTTTATTTTTATCAAGATCTTTTTCATATAGCCTTAAAAAATCTACATTTTCTCGGGCAAACTTTTCAAAATCTTCTTTTACATCAAAATTTGTACTGACACAGTCTACCAGTTCAAGATCAAAATCCTGAATAAACTGTTTTATGGCTTCTGCAGAAACATTTAATTCTTCTGCCAGTTCAATTAGCTTCATAACTGTTGATTAATTCTATCAAATTTAATGTATTTGTACATAAATTAATATTGATTTATGATAATTCTGTAACATTCTCTTATTTATATAGACTACTACTATGTAAAACAAATTACATGGAAAAGATTTTATCAGTAAAAAATTTGACGAAGAAATTCAAAAGAGTTGTGGTCAACAATATTTCTTTTGATGTCGAAAGAGGAAATGTTTATGGCCTATTAGGTCCGAACGGAAGTGGGAAATCCACTACTTTCGGGATGCTGCTTTCAACCATCAATCCTACCAGCGGAGACTGGTTTTGGTTTGGAAAAAAAGGAACGGATCCGGATACCTTGAAAAAGATCGGAGCTATTATTGAGCAGCCTAACTTTTATCCTTATTTAAGTGCAGAAACCAACCTTAAGATTGTTGCTGAAATTAAGCAAACACCCTATTCAAGGATTGACGAAGTTCTGAAGACCGTTAATCTGTATGAAAGGAGAAAAGATACTTTCAAAACTTTTTCTTTGGGAATGAAACAGCGTCTTGCCATTGCATCGGCAATGCTGAACAATCCTGAAGTGATGATTTTAGATGAACCTACCAACGGATTAGATCCTGAAGGTATTATTCAGATCAGAGAAATCATCAGCAATATTGCCAAACAGGGAATTACCATTATCATTGCAAGCCACCTTCTGGATGAAATTGAGAAAATCTGTAGCCATGTGATTGTATTAAAAGAAGGAAATTCCATTTACTGCGGAAGAGTAGATGAAATGACTTCCAACAATGGCTATTTTGAACTGAAAGCAGATAATAACACACTGCTTTTAAATGCTCTTAACGAGCTTCAGTGGTTCACTTCCATCAATCAGGAAGGTGATCTTATCAAAGCCCAGATCCGTGATGATGCTTCTGTTTCAGCTTCGGCAATGAATCAGAAACTGGCAGAGAAAGGAATCTATCTTTCCCATTTAACCAAGAAAAAGCTATCTCTTGAATCTCAATTCCTTGAACTTGTAAAAAACACTAATTAAT
This sequence comes from Chryseobacterium sp. KCF3-3, assembly GCF_045865955.1. Taxonomy (NCBI): domain Bacteria; kingdom Pseudomonadati; phylum Bacteroidota; class Flavobacteriia; order Flavobacteriales; family Weeksellaceae; genus Chryseobacterium; species Chryseobacterium sp. KCF3-3. The sequence continues at coordinate 3,363,885 of NZ_AP035792.1, read as the reverse complement.
CATGATAAAATTATTAAAACTGGAATACTACAAAAACCTGAACTACCAACCGTTTAAGGTTTTCACGATACTCTATTTCGCCATTCTTATTGCGTTGCTTTTCATTGGATTGGTCGACTTTGATATTTTTGGAGGAACCATTAACTTAAAGGAACAAGGGATTTATAATTTCCCTGAAATCTGGAATTTCACCACATGGATTGTTGCTTTACTAAAAATTTTCCTGGGATTAATCATTGTCTTCTCCATTTCACAGGAATTCAGCAACCGAATGTTCAAACAGAATACGATTGATGGATTGAGCAGAAAGGAATTCATCACTTCAAAATTACTGACAATAAGTATTTTTACCATTGTTTCAACAGCCATTGTATTGGGAATTACCTTGTTTCTGGGATATCAATATTCGAAGACAACGGAATCTACAAAGGTTTTTGCTGAGATTTTCTTTATTGGAAATTATCTGGTAAAATTATTTACGTTCTTCTGTTTCCTGATGTTCCTTTCCGTTTTGTTGAGAAAATCTGTCTTTGTATTTCTTGCTCTCTTTATTTTCTGGATTGGTGAGGGAATTTTAAAGGCTCTTGAAGTCTATTTAAAAGTAAAAGGAATGCAGGCACCTCAAAGAAATGAGGTTCTTCAGAATGATTTTTTCATCTCGCATCTTTTACCACTGGAAAGTATGTCTAACCTTATTCCTAACCCAATGATCAGATTGGATATGGCCAAAATGATGGGATTAAAATATGAATTCCACTACCCTACAGAAAGCCTTATTGCTTGCCTGGTGTGGTGTGGTGTTTTTATATTCGGATCGTACTGGATTCTGAGAAAAAGAGATTGGTAGTATAATATCTCGAATTTAAAGATTTAAAAATTACAATATTTAAAAGATTATTTTTTTAAGTGGTTCGTTTTCGGATCACTTTTTTTTTGGCTTAAAATTTTCATTCGGTACTGTCAAAAACCAGCCATGAAAAAAATATACTACTTTCCGGGATTGATCAGCGCCTTGCTGATTCCTGTTTTGTTTTGGTATTACGGAAACCAAAAGTTTGAAGATATTAATGTTTCTGTGATAGATATTGGACTTCCTGCCAAAGAAAGAGAAGGGTTTAAAAATACTTTTGCCAGTTTTGAACCTGTAAGAAACTGGAATTACCAACAAATAAAAATAGTCCCTGGTACTGCTAAAGAAAATTCAAAATTATATGTTTCCGAACTGAAACAACTTCAGAAAAGAAATGAGAAAGAGTCTGGTATTGAGTTTATTTTAGATCAAAATAATAGCTATGGTGATTTTGTCTCCGTTTTGAATGATCTGGAAATAGCTCAACAAGATCAGTATGCTGTTGACCTTGAGAAAACCGGACATATTTTTGCGGTTTATAACTATATTGATCCTAAGGTACAATATCCTGAATATGAATGTTTCCTTTGTAATGATACTATAGATTGGGGGCCAGCAGAAACTGTGAATGCTTTTGAATCTACCCGCTATGGGAAAATCTTTAATCTGTTTAGAACTGCATCCAAAGAAACCTCTTACATTATTTTCGGTTTTCTCCTATTTCTGAACATTTCTATGCTCAGCATCAAAGAAAGATTTCAACTACATCATTAATTTAAAATAAAAAGAGACTGTCCAAAAAAGTTTTGGCAGCCTCTTGTTGTTATAAAGAATAGAATTTAGGAGAGTTTGAGGGTCATATAAATATCTTGAATCAACCTTAGATCTGACACTTTATATAAAAAAACATTCTTGTTCGATAAAATTTAAATAGAATTAACAGGTCGCTCCTCCGGAGCTTTATTTTATGGGGATTTCATTTTTCTACCAACAGTAGATCCCGATGGGATCAAATTTAGCTCCAATGGGAGCTTACTGTTAATAGAACGTATTTGTTTTAAAATTAGAGCTCCGGAGGAGCGATCTGTTAATTCATAGCGTAAATATTAATATTTTCAATGTATTTATACTTTTTATCGGACAGTAATGGGTCGCATAAAAAAGACTGTCCTTTTTGAACAGCCTCTTTCTTTCACATTACTTTTTATCTAACAACGGAAGATATTTTCCGTATCCTTTACTTTCCATTTCCGCTTTTGGAATAAATTTCAGCGAAGCACTGTTGATACAGTAACGAAGTCCTCCTTTATCCTGTGGTCCGTCTGTGAAAACGTGACCTAAATGGGCATCACCGGTTTTACTTCTTACTTCTACTCTATCCATACCGTGGGAACGATCCAGTTTTTCATCAATCAAACCTTTGGTAATCGGTTTTGAGAAACTTGGCCAGCCACATCCGGATTCAAATTTATCTGTAGAGACAAACAAAGGTTCTCCTGTGGTAATATCTACATAAATTCCTTCACGGGTTTCATTCCAGTATTCATTCTGGAAAGGTCTTTCTGTCCCGTTTTCCTGGGTAACATTATATTGTTCTGCAGACAGTTTTTCTTTCAGAACCTTTTTATCCTGTTTCTGATAAGCTAGTTTTGGAAGTGGATTGGCTTTTTTCGCCATTTCAAAAAGTCCCGGTTCAATATGGCAGTAACCGCCCGGATTTTTATCCAGATAATCCTGATGATAATCTTCTGCTTTGTAGAAATTTTTCAATGGAATGGTTTCTACAAGTAGTGGCTTGCTATAGTTTTTTGCCAGTTTCTGAACTTCATCTTTTACTACAGCTTCATCTGTTTTATTGGTGAAATAGATTCCTGTTCTGTACTGGTTTCCTCTGTCGTTTCCCTGCTGATCTTTGCTTGTAGGATCAATAGTTTTAAAATATAAATCAATCAACAGTTTCAGATCTACCTGTTCAGAATCATATTTTACTTTTACGGTTTCTGCAAAACCTGTTGTATGACTTACCACCTCTTCATACGTAGGATTTTGGGTATTTCCGTTGGCATACCCCACTTCTGTTCCTACAACACCACGAATTTGTTGAAAAAAATGTTCTGTTCCCCAGAAACATCCACCTGCAAAATAAATCTCTCTAACGTTTTTGTTATCCATAATTTTCTCATTTTCTTTTTTTATTTCCACTACATTAGGCTTGTTTTTCTTGAAAAGCCCGGATCCCGCAGCAAATACTGCTATACCCAGAATGATTCCGAGTACAATTAATATATTTTTCATTTTTACCTTTTTATTCATTACTTATTATTTTGAACGATCATGAATCCAAATCCTAAAAGCATAAGGTCTTTTAGAATAAAGAAATCCGTCACAGGCACTCCGTCCACTATTTTCCATATTCCCGGTGTTGTAAACAAATAGCTTAATGTCACCAGAAAAGTTACGATCATTCCTATCCCTGCATACTTTTTCAATACAGCAAATTTCGCACTAAATATCAGGAGTAAGGCAATGATAATTTCTATCACTCCGATAAGATTTGACACTGCCTGGACGCTTATAATTTTATATACGAAAAAAGTTAAGAAATGGTTTTCTACCAAGGGTTTTATTGCAGCAGCTTCCGTGGGAGTGAATTTGAAGATACCAATCCACAGTAAAATAAGTGCTGCTCCGAAAAGCGAGATATAATATCCGATTCGGGTTAATTGATTTTTAGATTCCTGTGCTGTTCCGACCATATTTTTAAGATTTTAAATGAATACTTTATTGTTTTCAAAAGTATAGTCGGAGCTATTTTAAAATCCTGACAGAAATTTTCCTAGAAATTTAATTTATCAATCATTTTATTTTTAAAATCCTGAATTTCAGAATCATTAATTTCAGCTTTTTCTTCAGAGAATTTCTTTTTAAAAACCTTATCCAGAAGCGCCAGCTTTTCATTGTACATTCTGCACCATTTGCAGATCATCAAATGCATACTGAGCATCCTGTTTTCTTTGGAAGAAATAGATTGGGCATTCCTCTTTTCCATCAGTAAAGTGGCTTCACTGCATGGTAAAAATAATATATGTAGTATTCTTCTTATCATTTCTCTTATGATTTTGAAAACCAGTTAAACTCCAGGCATTCTCTCAACTGCATTCGGCTTCTTTGCAAAATCTTCCAAAGATTAGTCGTAGAAACTTCTAATTCCTGACTTACTTCCGGTGCTTTTTTTTCTTCGATATAATACATTTTAAGCAGAATCTTCCATCTGGAGGGCAATTCTTCAATACATTCTTCCAATGTTTTATTAAATTCTGTACTGTCTAAAAGCTCATCACCATCGCCAGAAACATTCCAGTCATTCAAAACATCATTATTTTTCCATGATCCGGTTTCATCAAAAAAATGATCAAGTCTGATATTCGGTTCAGATTTATATTTTTTCCGGTAAAAATCTGCGACTTTTCTGTTCAGAATAGCCATCAGCCAGGTCAATGCCTGACTTTTTCCTTCAAAAGAATCATAAGCTGAGTAAGCTGCAAGAAAAACTTCCTGAACCACATCCTGTGCATCTTCTTTATTTGAAAGAACGTACAGCGCACGCTTCAAAAGTGGTCCTGAATATTGTTCTATCCAGTTTTTCAATTCTTCATCTTTAGCCATTGGAAGTGTTTTTTGTCTTTTTTCAGATCGCAACGAAGGTAGGAAGTTAAATGTAAAATTACAAAATTAGATAGATTATTATTGATTACAGTCATTACAAAACTTCCATTACAGACCTTCTAGGTTTTGAAAACCTAGAAGATTTACCACACATCCATTAGCCAAACTCGTTATCATTCAAAACATAGCATAAAATTATTACAAATCGCTTAAAAATCTTAAATTTGCATCTTATCAAAAATTTGATATTTAAAAAAGCAAAAGCAATACTATGACATCACAAGAGATACGTCAAAAATTTTTAGATTATTTTAAAAGTAAGGAGCACTTGATCGTTCCTTCAGCTCCTATTGTGCTGAAAGACGACCCTACCCTTATGTTTTCCAACTCCGGAATGACGCAGTTCAAGGATTTCTTCCTTGGCTACAAAACCCCTACCGCCCCTAGAATTGCCGATACCCAAAAGTGTCTTAGAGTTTCAGGGAAGCACAATGACCTGGATGATGTAGGTAGAGATACTTACCACCACACCATGTTTGAAATGTTAGGGAACTGGTCTTTCGGGGATTACTTCAAAAAAGAGGCTATTGCTTTTGCCTGGGAATTACTGACTGAAGTATACGGAATTCCAAAAGAAAATTTATATGTAACGATTTTTGAAGGGGATGCTTCAGAAAATCTGGACAGAGACCAGGATGCTTATGACTTCTGGAAATCTCACATTTCAGAGGACAGAATCATCAACGGAAATAAAAAAGATAACTTCTGGGAAATGGGTGAAAGCGGACCATGCGGACCGTGTTCAGAAATCCATATTGACTTGAGAACACCAGAAGAGAAGGCTAAAGTTTCAGGACTTGAATTGGTGAATAACGATCACCCTCAGGTTGTTGAAGTATGGAACCTGGTTTTCATGGAATTCAACAGAAAGGCTGATAAATCTTTAGAGAAACTTCCTGCTCAGCACGTAGATACAGGAATGGGCTTTGAACGTCTTTGTATGGCGCTTCAAGGGAAGTCTTCCAACTATGATACTGATGTTTTCACTCCGCTTATTTCTAAAGTTGAAGAACTTTCAGGTAAAAAATACACCGGAATTTTAGAAGACGAAAAAGATATTGCGATCCGTGTTGTGGTAGACCACATCAGAGCGGTTTCCTTTGCTATTGCAGACGGACAATTGCCATCCAACGGAGGAGCTGGTTATGTGATCAGAAGAATTTTAAGAAGAGGAATTTCTTATTCTTACCGATTCCTGGATATGAAAGAACCTTTCCTTTACAAGTTGGTTGCTGTGCTACAGGAACAAATGGGAGCTTTCTTCCCGGAACTTGAAAAACAAGGAAAACTGGTTGCTGAAGTGATTAAAAGTGAAGAAGATTCATTCTTAAAAACAATTGAAAACGGTCTGATCAGAGTAGAAAAACTAATCCAGCAGACTATTGCAGATAATCAGAAAGTATTACCTAGCGAAGAAGTTTTTGAATTGTATGACACTTATGGTTTCCCTGATGATTTAACAAGAATCATTGCTGAAGAAAAAGGATTAACGATTGATGAAGCAGGTTTCAAAGCTGAAATGGAGAAACAGAAGCTTCGTTCAAAAGCTGATTCTGCTCAGAAAGTATATGACTGGGTAAATCTTGAATCAAAACCTGAAACATTTGTAGGATATGACCAGATGGAGTCTGAAACCTATATTACAAGATACAGAAAGGTAGAAAACAAAGACGGAGAATTTTACCAGGTGGTATTAAGCAGTTCTCCTTTCTATCCTGAAGGAGGTGGACAGGTTGGTGACAAAGGGGTTCTTGAAAATGCTGTTGAAAGCTTCGAAGTACTGGAAACTAAGAAAGAAAACGGATTAATTATTTCATTAATCAACGGTCTTCCGAAAGATGCAGGTGCTGTTTTCTATGCTAAAGTAAACGCTTCTGAGAGAAAAAATTCTCAGGCTAACCACTCTGTAACTCACCTTCTGCACGAAGCTTTAAGAGATGTTCTGGGAACTCACGTAGAACAGAAAGGTTCTTATGTAGGTCCTGATTACTTGCGTTTTGACTTCTCTCATTTCAACAAAATGACTGAGGAAGAATTAGCACTTATTGAAGAAAAAGTAAACAAAAAGATCAAAGAAAGTATTGCTTTACAGGAGTTCAGAAATATTCCGATTCAGGAAGCTCTGGAAAAAGGGGCAATGGCTTTATTTGGTGAAAAATATGGTGACAGTGTGAGAATGATCCAGTTCGGAAGTTCAAAAGAACTTTGTGGAGGTACTCACGTAAAAAACACCAGCGAAATTGGTCATTTCAAGATCACTTCTGAGGGGTCTGCAGCTGCAGGAATCAGAAGAATTGAGGCTATTTCAGGAGACAAGTCTGAAGAATATTTCAACAATCTTGAAAAACAGATCATTGAACTTTCTCAATTATTAAAGTCTAAAGATGTTGTAAGATCTATCGAAAAACTGATCGAAGAAAACATTTCATTGAAGGCTGAAGTAGATGCTCTTAAGAAGGAAAAGGCAAAAGGAGAAATCGGAGAATGGAAGAATGCTTATGAGCAAAAAGGCAACAAGCAGCTTTTAGTAAAGAAAACTTCTCTGGATGCAGGTTCTGTAAAAGACATCGTATTCCAGTTGAAGAGAGAAATTCCGACTTCAGTAACAATTATTCTTTCTGACGCAGACGGAAAACCAATGATTACCGTTGGAGTTTCTGATGATCTTGCTGCTGATTACCAGGCTGGAGCTATCGTAAAGGATCTTGCTAAAGAAATCCAAGGTGGTGGTGGTGGAAACCCTGGCTTTGCAACGGCTGGTGGTAAAAACCTTGAAGGTATAGAAAACGCTTACCAAAAAGCTTTGAACATCTAAAATAGAAACCTCTATTATAAATTTTAGCCCCGGCTGTCTCAAAATTGAGACAGCCGGGGTTGTTTTTACTATATATTATTTTAACGCAAAGTATTTTCTACAATACCTTATAATTTTCAGGAGGCAAAGAATGGAATCAACTTCATTGATTCTGACTAAGCATGTGTACTATTCTTACTTCTCGCAGATCAAACGGATTACGCAGATTTTTCCGCAAACATCTGCATAATCTGTGAAATCAGCGGGAGATTAAAATAAATTTAGGCGGTTATACAAGCTGGATATATGTTTTATTTAACGCTAAGGATCGCAAAAAACATTATTTTATCTTAAATATTTTCGTGCGCAAAGGCGTTACACTCAGCTATGAAATGATTGCGTTTTTTGCTAAATGGAATGCCTTTGCGAATGAAAAAAGCAGGAAATAAAACTTTTGCGTACTCTGCGTTATAACATACCATTCTTTATTACTCAGATATTCATCAAAGTCTCTTTATTTATATCCGTTCTAATTATTGATCTTATCTTAACAAACCATTACCTAATCTTAAACTATTTGTTTTGTCTTCTTAAAACATAATTAACACTAGACCTTTAGTTTTGTCATAATCGAAATTCAAAAAAAGTAATTATGAAAATTAATCAAACTATTGGAGCTCTATTCCTTGCAGCTATTGTTTTTCAAAGCTGTAACGATGACAACAGTAACTCTGATACTCCTGTGAATGACAAAATCAAACTTGAAAATTTTTCTAAAGAACCGGCTTTCGTTTATGGAATGGAAGGTTTTGAAAATTTAAATATTACCACTCTAATCTCTAGTTCTGATGTTCTTTCAGGTTCTCCAGATTTCGTTTTCGGAGGTCAGCCAGACGGAATGGGTCTTATGAAAGATCCTAACTCTGATGGCTATCTGATGATCACCAACCATGAGATCAAACAATCGGTATCAAGAGTGTATTTAGACAAAACATTTAAGCCTGTAAAAGGAGAATATATCTTAAACGGAACAGGAGGAATGACAAGATTATGTTCTGCTACGTTAGCAACTCCTGAAATTCATGGTTTCAGTGCATTCCTTACCGCAGGAGAATCAGGTGAAGAAAGTATGGTTCACGCTTTGAATCCTTTGGCACCTGCTTCTCAGGCAGCAGACAAAACAAGAGTAAAGCCAGCTTTAGGAAAGGCTTCTATGGAAAATGCAGTTCCGCTTCCTAAAGATGTTTCTAACGGAAAAACTTATATTATCATTGGTGAAGACCAGTCTTATTCTTCTTCTCACCAGTCTGCAGGACAATTGATCATGTATGTATCCGATACGCAGGGAGATCTTGATAACGGTAAGTTGTATTCTTTGAAAAGAACCAACAGCAACTATACTGAAACCGATATGACAAAAGGAAGCAACTATGATGTAGAATTCGTGGAAATTCCGAACGCTAAAAACCTTACCGGAGCTCAGATCAACCAGAAAAACATTGACAATAATGCGATCCGTTTTTCAAGAGTGGAAGATGTAGATTACAGAAAAGGAGCAGGAAAAGGAAGAGAAATCTACTTTACCGCTACAGGTGAATCTTCTGATGGTTTGAATCCAAAAGCAGGATTAACAATGTGGGGAAGAGTATACAAGCTTGTTCTGAACGCTAACAATATGATGACAGGTAAACTGGAAGTTGTGGCTGAAGGAGATTCTAATCCAGGAAATAACCTTATCAATCCTGACAACTTATGTGTGACTGAAAACTTTGTGTACATCCAGGAAGACGGAGATTCTTATTACAAAAATGCCAACCACGATTCTTATATCTGGCAGCTGAATATTGCTACAAAACAATACAAACCATGGCTGAACATGAGGCACAACAGAGGTGACTCTGCATGGCAGACTGCTTACAACCAATCCGGAGATCTTCAGAAATTCGGTTCGTGGGAATTCGGAGCGATGGTTGATATTTCAGACATCATCGGAATTCCGAATACCTTCTCTGTGAATATCCACTCACATACATGGCAACTGGATAAATTCAAAAACCCTGACGGTTCAGGAATCAACACCAACAAAGAAGGTGGACAGATTGTAATCATCAGAAACGTAGAAAAATAGTTTTAATTCCTTCATATCCAATTAAAGTATCAATAGAGAATCTCTGTTGATACTTTTTCATACCTATGAATAAGCTTTCAAAATACCCAATGCTCCTTTTTCTGTACTGTGCAGCAGCGCTTTTTACTCTTTATTACTGTAAAAATGATAAGCAGCAGCCGGTATACGAAGATCTTGGTTCTGTAAAAAACAGGATTATCAAAACCAATGCTGATTTCGAAAAGCAAATTAGCGAACTGAAAACCCTGGTTTCTAAAAACGCTGATGAAAAACTTCTTCAGGAAAAATTTCAGGATATCCGAAAAACCTATAAAACAATGGAATGGGCGGTAGAATACTTTCTTCCCCACTCTGCAAGGTTTATCAACGGGCCTGCGCTTCCTGAAATAGAAATGGACGAGCATACAGAAATAGAGCCCGAAGGACTACAGGTGTTGGAAGAAATGTTCTATCCTTATGATAAAGGAAATAAAGAGGAAGTGATCAGAATGCTCAATAAGCTCATCAATAAAAGCAATACTATAGAAACCAACTTTCAGGTCATTACGATCAGTAAAGATCAGGTTTTTGATGCCTTAAGACAGGAAGCTTTCAGAATTTCCAGCTTAGGAATTTCTGGTTTTGACACACCCATTTCAGGAGTATTTTTAGAGGAAATGCCTTCTTCTCTGCAAGGAATTAAGGAAACTTTGGAACAAATCTCTACTGATCGTTCGAAAAATAAAGCCTTAAAAAGTATCGTGGCAGAGATCAGTTCAACCATTGAAGTTCTGAAGAAAAGCACAGACAAAAATACATTTGATTATGTTAATTTCATTCCGGATCATCTGAACAAGATCACCGCTTTGATGCTTGATTTTAAAGCTCAGGAGAACATTCCGGATGTTGATGTAACCACCGCTTTAAATAAAAATGCAGCTACTTTTTTCACTAAAAATGCATTTAATCCTAATGCTTTCACTCCGGGAAAAGAATATGCCTACTCCGAAGAAAAGGCAGCTCTTGGACATCAGCTTTTTAATGACAAAATATTATCCAACAGCAATAACCGAAGCTGTGCAACATGCCATATTCCAGAAAAAGCATTTACAGACGGACTTGCCAAAGCCATGTCCCTTGAAAATTCGGAATTGGCAAGAAACACTCCTTCACTCAACTATGCAGGATATCAGCATGGCCAGTTTTGGGATATGAGAAAGGATGACCTGGAAGGACAGAGTTCGGATGTAATTTCCAATAAAGAAGAAATGCACGGTGATCTGAATGTCATTCTTGCCAAAATTAATCAGGATAAAAATTATCAGGCAGCATTCAAAAAGATTTATCATTCTCAAAAAACAGAGGTTTGGCAGTTGCAGAATGTACTGGCAAGCTATATTCGTTCGCTGGCGAAATTCAATTCAGCTTTTGATGAATATATGAGAGGAAATAAATCAGCGATGACAGAAAATCAAAAGCAAGGATTTAATCTTTTTGTTGGAAAAGCCCAGTGTACTATCTGTCATTTTCTTCCTTTATTCAATGGTACCGTGCCTCCGAATTTCAAAAAAACTGAGCAGGAAATATTGGGAGTAGCTTTGAATGCAGAGAATAAAACATTTGATAATGATCCAGGAAGAGGAAAATTTCATGAAACCGTTCCTTCATTACAACATTCCTTCAAAACACCAACTCTTCGAAACATTCAAAAAACTGCTCCTTATATGCACAACGGAGGGTACAAAACATTGAAAGAAGTAATGAATTTTTACAACAAAGGTGGCGGAAAAGCTTTTGGATTTAAAGTAGAAAACCAGACCCTTTCTGATGCTCCGTTACAGCTTACCGATAAAGAAATAGATGATATCATTGAATTCATGAAAGCGCTCAATGATCAGTAAAAGACGATTCTAAAACACAAAAAGAAAAACAATTAAAACTCCTGAATATGAACCCTTCAGGAGTTTTTTTATTGGTAAATGTCAGTAAAATACAGAAAGACTATCTGAACAATTTTATCCTTCGGGTTGCTTTGGAAAAAATCCATAAAAACATTAGATTAAATCAATGTTATACTCTGTTAAAAACTTTTCTACAACAATAAATATCATTATTTTTGACCTAGTTTTTTTACATGAAAAGGGGTTTACTGTTAATATTTTTTCTGATCTGCTTTTTGGGGTATTCACAAACAAAAATTAAGGTTGTGGATGACGCCAGTCAAAAGCCTGTCTTTAAAGCAAAAGTATCCTGTGACAATACAGTTATCGGATACACCAATGAACAAGGTATTCTGGAGTTTAAAACAGGATGTAAAAACATTGATATAGATGCTGATTCTTATCAGAAAGAAACCCTTACCGTGGAAAGCAGCATGGAAGTTTCCCTGCTTAAAAAAACATTAAAGACTACCAATATTGAAGCTGTTGTTATTGAAGATAAAAGTGATCCAAGAGCTCTGGAAATTCTAAGAAAAGTCAATAAACTATTTAACGAAAACTCACCCAAAAGCTTAGGATCATATTCTTACAAATCCTACGAAAAAATTTCTCTGGATATTGATGAAGACAGTCTTTCTCAGTTTAATCAGTATTTTAATGATCTTAATATTTTCAAGAAAAAAAGAGAAAAAGACTCTCTGAATAACATCACTGCAAGAAAGATATTTTCAAAAAGTAAACTCTTCCTTTGGGAAAGAGCTCAGGAGTTTTTATATTCCAAAAAGTACGGGGAAAAGATCAATATTCTGGACAACAGAATTTCCGGACTGAAGCAACCTATCTATGAAATGATCGCTCTTCAGCAAAGTAACAGGGATGTTGTTCCGGAACAGATAAAACCAGAAAACAGAGGACTGTACAGATTTTTCCTTTCAGACACAGTTACTCTTGACGGGAGAAAAAACTTTGTGATCCGTTTTCGTGAGGTGAATTACAAAAAACCGGACAGAAAACGAAAGTACAACGGTGCTATTTATGTAGATACCGAAACCTACGGGCTTAAAAAAATTGAAAATTTCAGTAAAAACAAAAACGACGGAATTATCACCAGTACCTGGGTGTTTTATAATAACAAATGGTTCCTTGCCCACGAAAAAGCCAAGCTTAAAATGGGTAAAATGGCTATGGATGACAAAGTGCATGCTGATGATAAGAAAGACAAAAAAAGCTTTGGTACCTACGCTTTTCTTACCTCAAAATATTTTGATTTCGAGGCTCCTATTGAAGAGAATCCAAAAGACTTCAAAGGCTACACTTTCTCTGTAAAAAATATTGACGGACATTCTCTGGACCAGTATAGAACCGATCCACTTACCGAGAGGGAAAAAAACACCTACACAACGATCGACAGTTTAGGAAAAAAATATAAAATAGACGGCAAAGCCCAGATTTTATCGGGATTACTGAACGGACAGATCAGAGTAGGTTCCGTAGATTTTGCCGTGGATGAAATTGTAAACTATAACTCCTACGAAGGTTTCAGATTAGGTTTAAAAGCCAAGCTGAATGAAAATTTCAACCCTTATTTTTCACCAGACTACTATTTTGCATATGGAATGAAAGACAGAAAATGGAAGTATGGAATGGGGCTTGACATGAAAACCACTCTGGAGAAAAACTCATTTTTCAGATTTGAGGTGTATGATGATGTAACCGCCTCAGGAGAATTCAACCGAAAGCTGTGGAATTTCAAGATGAGAATGATGAACTTCGGGAATAATCTGAACAATGACCGATATTTTCACTTTAAAGGAATGTCATTATCTTATCTGAACGATGTCACCAACGGACTTACCGTGGCCCTTGCTGTAAGAAGAAATACGGAAGAGGCTGAATTCGATTATCAGTTCAGAGACAGAGGAACTTCGTACCGAAATTTCAATACCCTTTTCACCTTAAAATATTCCCCGAATTCTACCAATATCATGACTCCGCAGGGAAAATCTCTGATTGATCAGAAATATCCTGAGCTGTATTTTAACTATGAGCAGAGTTACAAAATACTGCAGGGAGATTTTAATTATTCCCGTTTTGACGCCTTATTTGTTCATAATTTTAAAACTCCGATCGGGACTACAGGTTTCAGATTGTACGGAGGTCTTGTTCTGGGTGGAGCGCCTATCTGGAAAAACTTTACGATGAACGGACTGGCTTCTCCGGGTAAAGATTTTAATTTTAACCTTACTTCTTACCTTGGGTTTGCAACTCTGGAGGGAGGAAAATATTATAACGACAGATTCGTCGCGTACTACTTTACGCACAAACTTCCATGGTATTTCAAAAGTTTCGGACACAATGTTTCCAGTTTTGATTTTGTATTAAGAGGAACTATCGGAGATATGAAACATCCGGAATACCACCAGTTTAAATTCAGAAAATTAGACCATCTCTATCAGGAAGTCGGGTTGGAATGGAATAATTTCCTTTCCAGTTATTTTAACCTTGGACTATTCTACAGAGTGGGTTATTATGCTACTCCGCATTTCAAAGAGAACTTTGCTATTCAGTTTAAGTTGAAGTTTCTTGAGTTTTAATACTCTTTACCATACAAAATCTTTATTTTTGAATCAGAATTCAGAAATATTCAACGACAATATATAAAAAAGAACATGCAGAAAATCGAAATCAAAGCAGAACAGTTTTTTGAATTATTAAAATTAAAAGACACTCCGATGTGGGAGATTTTCTCACAGATGATTGATGGAAATGAAAAGGAAATTATCTTTTTGGACAATGAAGACAAAATCCTTTTTAATTATATTTTACCTTCTACACAGGAAAAACTGGAAGAAGACAGAAAGGAATTTTCAAAACAGTTTTCAGAGAAATTAGCTAACTTCAATTAAGAGTTCTTATGAATAAAAAGTACGTTCTCTCTCTCCTTGGGCTTTTTTTATTTGCCTTTGGAAATGCTCAGAATTATAAAAAACCTTTGGTTTCCGCCATCAAAGAATCTGATCTTCGTACCGATATGTATCAGCTTGCTGCAGATCAGTTCTGGGGCCGTGAAGCCGGAACTCTGGATGAATTGAAAGTTTCTATGTGGCTAGCCGACAAAGCCAAAGAAGCAGGAATGAAACCCGCTGGAGATAACGGAACTTTTTTCCAGTTCTTCGATATGTACAGGCATCAGGTAATTCCACAAAGTAATCTGAAAATTGGAAATACCAGTTTGAAATTATGGAAAGATTTCCTTGTCGCTGAACCTGTAAACGCTTCATTAGATGCTGAAATTGTATATGCCGGAAACGCAGAGCCTGAAGATCTTGCGAAACTGGATATCAAAGGAAAAGTTCTTGCAGTAAACGCTTCTGACAAAAACATTTCAAAAGATATGACCCTTTTTGTAAGAAGATATCCCGGATTTGTAAGAAATAAATATTATGATAAAGCTTTTCAGCTGGGAGCAAAAGCAATTATTTTCATCACCGATGATACTTCCGAACAAAGCTGGGTAGAAGTACTGCCTCAAATGACAAGAGGAAGCTACGGCGTAGAAGGATTAAGAGAGAAAATCACGAATAACATCCCTGTTTTGTGGATCAAAAGAGAAAATGCAGGCTGGGTAAAAAACAATCCTAAAGCTTCTCTCAATCTGATCACTGAAACTTACAAATATCCATCAGTTAATATTATCGGAAAAATAGATGGTACAGATCCCGTTCTTAAAAATGAATATGTTTTGCTAAGCGGACACCAGGATCATGACGGAATCAGACATCCTGTAAAGAACGACACCATTTATAACGGTGCTGATGATAATGCAAGTACTTGTGTTGCCATGTTAGCAATGGCCAGAGCTTATAAAAAACAGCCGGGAAAAAGAAGTATTCTGTTTGTTTTCCATGGCGCTGAAGAAAGAGGATTGCTGGGTTCAAGATGGCATGCAGCACATCCTGTAGTTCCAAAAGAGAACATTGTAGCCGTTCTGAATGGTGATATGATCGGAAGAAATGACAATAATGAAGCTGCTCTATTAGGAGGAAATGCTCCTCACAAAAATTCTGAAGAGCTGGTAAAAATGGCTGAAGACGCCAATAACGAAAGTACAAAATTCAAATACCTGAAAGATTGGGATTCTCCAAGCCATGCTGAATATTTCTATTTCAGAAGTGATCACCTTCCGTATGCTAAAATTGGGATTCCTGCCATATTCTTCACCAGTGTATTGCACGATCAGTACCATACTCCACAGGATGAATCTGAAAATATCAATTATAAAAAGCTTTATAAAATGACTGAATGGATGTATAGAACATCCTGGAAAGTAGCTAATGAAGCTGAACGTCCGAAAGTGATTTCGAATTTTTCGCTTGAAAGATAGTCTATAAAATATTTAAACCATTAAGGATAATTTAGATGGTAAGGAAAGTTAAGATTCAAATTAATTTGAATGAAGCAGCTTGCTTTATAAATATCGGAAGATATTTCCCTTAACTATTCTTTAAATCTTTACTATCCTTAATGGTTTAAAAAAATATTTTTAATTCATCATATTTCTTTTGTCTTGAAACAAAAGAAACAAAAATTCAAGACTTAGAAACTTCCACTAAAAATGAAATCTGTTCTCTAAAAACTCTAAACTCGTGCGGAAACACTCTATGTTTAGAATCATAGGTTGTCCCGCACTCAGACAGTAGAGTTTTTTTAACGTTCACAGAATTCATTTTCTTAACGCTTCAGGTTCTTATGTCGTTTGATATTGTCAAAAAACAAAAAGGCTTCACAGATTGTGAAGCTTTTTTCATCATTGTGTTTTTAGAATCTGAAATACGAAATAATTTAATGTTGAATATGATTTGGAACCATTAAGAGGTGTTTAGGTTGTAAGAAAAGTTAAGATTCAAATTAATTTGAATGAAGCACCTTGCTTAATAAATATCTCAAGATATTCTCCTTCACTATTCTTAAAAACTTTATCATCCTTAATGGTTTAAAATTTATTTTTAATTCATCATATTTCTTTTGTCTTGAAACAAAAGAATCAAAAATTCAAGACTTAGAAACTTCAGCTAAAAATGAAATCTGTTCTCTAAAAACTCTAAACTCATGCGGAAACAATCTGTGTTTAGAATCATATGTTGTCCCGCACTCAAACAATAGAGTTTTTTTAACGTTCACAGAATTCATTTTCTTAACGCTTCAGGTTCTTATGTCGTTTAATAGTCTTAAAAAACAAAAAAGCTTCACAGATTGTGAAGCTTTTTTCATCATTGTGTTTTTAGAATCTGAAATACGAAATAATTTAATATTGAATATGATTTGGAACCATTAAGAGGTGTTTAGGTTGTAAGAAAAGTTAAGATTCAAATTAATTTGAATGAAGCACCTTGCTTAATAAATATCTCAAGATATTCTCCTTCACTATTCTTAAAAACTTTATCATCCTTAATGGTTTAAAATTTATTTTTAATTCATCATATTTCTTTTGTCTTGAAACAAAAGAAACAAAAATTCAAGACTTAGAAACTTCAGCTAAAAATGAAATCTGTTCTCTAAAAACTCTAAACTCATGCGGAAACAATCTGTGTTTAGAATCATATGTTGTCCCGCACTCAAACAATAGAGTTTTTTTAACGTTCACAGAATTCATTTTCTTAACGCTTCAGGTTCTTATGTCGTTTAATAGTCTTAAAAAACAAAAAAGCTTCACAGATTGTGAAGCTTTTTTCATCATTGTGTTTTTAGAATCTGAAATACGAAATAATTTAATATTGAATATGATTTGGAACCATTAAGAGGTGTTTAGGTTGTAAGAAAAGTTAAGATTCAAATTAATTTGAATGAAGCACCTTGCTTAATAAATATCTCAAGATATTCTCCTTCACTATTCTTAAAAACTTTATCATCCTTAATGGTTTAAAATTTATTTTTAATTCATCATATTTCTTTTGTCTTGAAACAAAAGAATCAAAAATTCAAGACTTAGAAACTTCAGCTAAAAATGAAATCTGTTCTCTAAAAACTCTAAACTCCTGCGGAAACACTCTATGTTTAGAATCATATGTTGTCCCGCACTCAGACAGTAGAGTTTTTTTAACGTTCACAGAATTCATTTTCTTAACGCTTCAGTTTCTTATGTCGTTTGATATTATCGAAAACTAACTGGATATAATTTTGAACCATTAAGAAGAGTTTAGATGGTAAGGAAAATTAAGTTTCAAATTAATTTGAATGAAGCAGCTTGCTTTATAAATATCGAAAGATATTATCCTTAACTATTCTTTAAATCTTTACTATCCTTAATGGTTCAAAAAAATATTTGTAATTCATCATATTTCTTTTGTCTTGAAACAAAAGAAACAAAAATTCAAGACTTAGAAACTTCAGCTAAAAATGAAATCTGTTCTCTAAAAACTCTAAACTCGTGCGGAAACACTCTATGTTTAGAATCATATGTTGCCCCGCACTCAAACAATAGAGTTTTTTTAACGTTCACAGAATTCATTTTCTTAACGCTTCAGTTTCTTATGTCGTTTGATATTGTCAAAAAACAAAAAGGCTTCACAGATTGTGAAGCCTTTTTCATCATTGTGTTTTTAGAATCTGAAATACGAAATAATTTAATATTGAATATGATTTGGAACCGTTAAGAGGAGTTTAGGTTGTAAGAAAAGTTAAGATTCAAATTAATTTGAATGAAGCAGCTTACTTAATAAATATCTCAAGATATTTCCCTTAAATATTCTTAAAAACTTTATTATTCTTAATGGTTTAAAATTTATTTTTAATTCATCATATTTCTTTTGTCTTGAAACAAAAGAATCAAAAATTCAAGACTTAGAAACTTCAGCTAAAAATGAAATCTGTTCTCTAAAAACTCTAAACTCCTGCGGAAACACTCTATGTTTAGAATCATATGTTGCCCCGCACTCAAACAATAGAGTTTTTTTAACGTTCACAGAATTCATTTTCTTAACGCTTCAGGTTCTTATGTCGTTTGATATTGTCAAAAAACAAAAAGGCTTCACAGATTGTGAAGCCTTTTTCATCATTGTGTTTTTAGAATCTGAAATACGAAATAATTTAATATTGAATATGATTTGGAACCGTTAAGATAAATTCAGGATTTAAGGAAAGTTAAGATTCAACTCTGTTGAATGAAGTATTTCGCTTAATAAATATCGAAAGATATTTCCCTTAAATATTCTTAAAAACTTTATTATTCTTAATGGTTTAAAAATTTTAAATAAGCAAATTCATAAGAGAAGGATCATTGTTCAGATAGTTGACAAAGAAATCATACTGTTTCATCTTATCGATCAATGGGGTGAAATCTTTGTTTTGCTTCAGAGCAATTCCTACGACTGCAATTCCTTTTTCTTTTGAATTTTTCTGGGTGTACTCAAAGTAGGTAATATCATCATCAGGTCCTAATACATCCATTACAAAAGCCTTCAATGCTCCGGGACGTTGTGGAAATCTGACCAGGAAATAATGCTTTAATCCTGCATGAAGCAATGCCTTTTCCTTGATCTCTTCCATACGGGTAATATCATTATTACTTCCACTGATGATACATACTACGTTTTTACCTTTTATTTCTTCTCTGTACTTTTCCAATACTGCTACAGAAAGTGCTCCTGCTGGTTCTACCACGATAGCATCTTTGTTGTACAGTGACAATATGGTTTCACAGACAAGTCCTTCATCTACTGTAGCCATATCATACAGTACGTCTTTACAGCGTTCAAAAGTAAGATCTCCCACTTGCTGTACGGCTGCACCGTCTACAAAACGGCTTATCTTTTCGAGAAGAACGGGTTCCCCTTTTTCAAGGGCTTTTTTCATGCTTGCTGCTGCGGAGGGTTCTACACCAATAATTTTTGTTTGTGGAGACAGATGCTGAAATACAGTACAAACTCCTGCTGCCAGTCCACCACCACCTATCGGAACAAAAAGATAATCAACTAAACCTTCTGACTGTTCCAGAATCTCAAGTGCTGTTGTAGCCTGCCCTTCAATAATAGCAGGATCATCAAATGGATGAATAAATACACTGTTATGGTCTTTACAAAACCTCATCGCAGCATCTTTCGCAGCATCAAAAGTATCTCCGAAAAGAATAACGTCTATGTATTCTCCACCAAACATTTTCACCTGTTCAAGCTTTTGTCCGGGAGTTGGCAAAGGCATGAAAATCGTTCCTTTGACCTTCATGGTCTGACATGCAAAAGCAACGCCCTGGGCATGATTTCCGGCACTGGCACAAACAACACCTTTTGAAAGTTCTTCCTCAGACATGGTGGCCATCTTATTATAGGCTCCTCTTATTTTATAGGATCTGACCCTTTGAAGGTCTTCTCTTTTAAAATAAATATTCGACTCATAAATAGCTGACAGATTATTATTGACAGCCAAAGGTGTTTTTACCACTACATTTTTTAATCGTTCCTCCGCTTTATAGACATTCTTTAGAACGGAGGAACTTACATCCTCTTTCATCATCTGTTTAGTAATTAATTGTTTTCGGGTCTCAGGCTTCGTACCGTTTTACCTGCTTTCCACATTTCGCTTTCTCTCAACTCAGTAAGTTCAGCTTCCAATTTTTCACGATAATCCGGTTTGCTGTTACTGTCGATCGAACGTTGTGCCTCGTTTCCTTTCGCTACATTGTCATACAGTTCTTCAAACAAAGGCGAAGTAGCATCTCTGAAACGCTTCCACCAATCCAAAGCTCCTCTCTGAGCAGTTGTGCTGCAGTTAGCGTACATCCAGTCCATTCCGTTTTCTGCTACTAAAGGCATTAATGACTGAGTCAATTCTTCTACGGTTTCATTAAAAGCTTCAGAAGGGCTGTGTCCATTTTTTCTCAATACATCATACTGAGCAGCAAATATTCCCTGTACAGCACCCATCAAAGTTCCACGTTCTCCGGCAAGGTCGCTGTATACTTCTTTTTTAAAGTCGGTTTCAAAAAGATATCCGCTTCCTATCGCAATTCCTAATGCAGTTACTCTTTCTCTGGCCTTTCCTGTAGCATCCTGATATACAGCAAAACTGCTGTTCAAACCTCTATCCTGCAAAAACATTCTTCTCAATGATGTTCCAGATCCTTTTGGTGCTACCAGAAATACATCTACATCGGCTGGAGGAACAATTCCTGTACGCTCGCTGAAGGTAATTCCGAAACCATGAGAGAAGTACAATGCTTTTCCTGGGGTAAGATGCTGTTTTACTTTCGGCCAATATTCTATCTGTGCGGCATCACTCAGAAGATAGCAGATAACAGTTCCTTTTTCCAGTGCTTCTTCGATTTCAAATAAAGTTTCTCCTGGTACAAATCCGTCTGCTAATGCTTTATCCCAAGATTTGGAGTTTTTTCTCTGACCTACAATAACATTAATTCCGTTGTCTTTCTGGTTTAAAGCCTGTCCGGGTCCCTGTACTCCATAACCGATCACTGCTACGACCTCATTTTTTAATACTTCCTGAGCTTTTTCCAACGGAAATTCTTCTCTTGTTACTACGTTCTCCTCTACTCCTCCAAAATTCAATTTTGCCATTTTTTTTGATTTTATTTATTATTGATTGTGATGTTTAATTTTTACATTTAGCTGGCATATTCTACCACCGTCAGATATGGGTTTCTGTGATAATGTACCTCCAGAACATCTACCTGCTTTTCCATTTGTCTGCTGATCTTTTGAACAGAATCTTCTGTTTCCCGGATTACAATGACAAACTTTTTTACCTTTTCTATTTCTGAAGGCCCTACATTGAAGGTTACCATAGAAATTCTTCTTCTTGAAAAAATAGCATTGATGCGGCTGATCAATCCTAAATAATCTTCTGTGTACGCCGTAATGGTGTATTCTTTATGATCTGTTTTCATCTTTTTATTTTTAAGCTTTATTATTTAATACAATCTCCGAAACACTTTTCCCCTGTGGAATCATCGGAAATACATTGTGTTCTTTTCCTGTCATTACTTCAAGGAGGAAAGATCCTTTATGATCCAGCATTTCACGGAGTGCCCACTTCAGTTCTTCTCTCTCAGACACTTTCTTTCCAGAAATATTATACCCTTTTGCTACCTGAACAAAATCCGGACTCTGAATATCTACTGAAGAATATCTTTCTTCGTGAAACAATTCCTGCCACTGTCTTACCATTCCCAGATAGCAATTATTCAGGATTAATATTTTGACTTCCGGATGGTATTGCATAATAGTTCCCAGTTCCTGAATATTCATCTGAGCTCCTCCATCACCCATCACTGCAACCACAGGGCGGTTGGTTTCTGCATAAGACGCTCCTATTGCTGCGGGAAGACAGAATCCCATTGTTCCCAGCCCTCCACTTGTAACGTTGGTTCGGGAATGTTTGAAATGAGAGTAACGACACGTTGCCATCTGATGCTGTCCCACGTCGGTTACAATTACAGCTTCACCTTTTGTCATTTCATTCAGGTGGCGGATAACTTCTCCCATTGTAATTTCTCCCTCTTCAGGGTAAAGCTCTGTATGGATCAGATTGATACTTTCAATTTCATGACATTTTTTAAATCTTTCATGCCAGTCATGATGTTCTCTTTTTATAATCCTTTCGGTAAGAAGAGGAATCGTGTGTTTACAATTTCCAAGAACCGGAACATCTACTTTTACATTTTTATTGATCTCTGCGTTATCAATATCCAGATGAATAATCTTTGCCTGTTTTGCATATTGATCCAATCTTCCGGTCACTCGGTCATCGAACCTCATTCCGACTGCAATTAAGACATCGCATTCATTGGTTAATATATTCGGGCCATAGTTTCCGTGCATTCCTACCATTCCTACAGCTTGTGGATGATGAGTTGGAATAGCACTCATTCCTAAAACCGTCCATGCTACAGGAATTCCTGATTTTTCGGCAAATTGTAAAAATTCTTTTTCGGCTTTCCCCAGCATAATCCCCTGTCCAGCGATGATAAATGGTTTTTCTGCTTTATTGATCAGCTCTGCAGCTTTTCCAATATTTTCCAGACACGGATCAGGATCGGGTTTATAACTTCTCAATGAATTACATGACGAATATCCTTTATAAGCAACAGACTGCAACTGGGCATTTTTGGTCACATCAATCAGTACTGGACCGGGACGACCTGACTTTGCAATGTAGAATGCTTTTGCCAATACTTCGGGAAGCTCATTGGCATCGGTCACCTGATAATTCCATTTGGTAACAGGACTTGTGACGTTCATTACATCAATTTCCTGAAAGGCATCAGTTCCCAGAAGGTGTTCAAAAACCTGTCCTGTAATACAAACCAAAGGAGTATTATCTAATAGTGCATCTGCCAAACCTGTTACAAGATTAGTTGCTCCCGGACCACTTGTAGCCAATACAACTCCGACTTCTCCTGAGACTCTTGCTAAGCCCTGCGCTGCATGTACTGCCGCCTGTTCATGGCGTACCAATATATGTTTCAGATTTTCCTTATAGTCGTAAAGGGCATCATAAATAGGGATAATAGCACCTCCCGGATATCCGAAAACAGTTTTCACTCCTTCCTGAAGAAAGGCTTCAAGAATGATCCGGCTTCCGCTCAGTTGTATTTCTGTTGATATATTCAGATTTTCCATATTTTCTTATTGAGTGATTTCGTCCGTTACACAACCTTCTGCAGCTGATGATACTGTTAATGCATATTTATAAAGCAATCCTTTCTGTACTTTAAGGGCTGGTTTTTGCCATCCTTGTTTTCTTCTTTCTATTTCTTCTTCTGAGACTTTAAGCTGTATGGTATTGTTGACAGCATCAATTTCAATCAGATCATTATCGTTTACAAAGGCAATCAGACCTCCTTCGTGCGCTTCCGGAGTGATATGTCCTACTACGAAGCCATGGGTTCCTCCGCTGAATCTTCCGTCTGTAATTAAAGCAACACTGCTTCCCAGTCCTGCTCCTATCAGTGCGCTGGTGGGTTTCAGCATTTCCGGCATTCCGGGAGCTCCTTTCGGGCCTTCATGACGGATGACAATGACGTCTCCATGCTGTACGGTTCCATCCTGAATTCCTCTGATCAGATTTTTTTCACCATCAAATACACGGGCTTTACCTACGAAACGTTCGCCTTCTTTTCCTGTGATCTTGGCTACACTTCCTTTTTCCGCAAGATTTCCGTATAGTATTCTCAGGTGTCCTGTAGCTTTTACAGGTTCTGAAAGAGGCTTTATAATTTTTTGTGTATTAAAATCCAGATCGGGAACATTTTCTAAATTTTCAGCTAATGTCTTTCCGGTTACTGTTAAACAATCACCGTGTAATAATCCCTGGTTTAAGAGGTATTTCATGACTGATGGTATTCCTCCGTGTTCATACAGATCCTGCATCAGGTATTTCCCGCTTGGTTTTAAATCTGCCAACACCGGAGTTTTATCACTCATTTTTTGGAAATCATCCTGAGTAAGCGGCACTCCTACACTTTTTGCCATGGCTATAAAATGTAGAACGGCATTAGTGCTTCCCCCAAGAATAACAATCATGCGAAGGGCATTTTCAAAAGCTTTGCGGGTCATGATATCCGAAGGTTTAATGTCTTTTTCCAATAATATTTTCAGATATTTTCCTGCTTCAAGGCATTCTTCCTGTTTTTCTTTGCTTAAAGCCGGATTGGAAGAGGAATACGGAAGACTCATTCCTAACGCTTCTATTGCAGATGCCATTGTATTCGCAGTATACATTCCACCACATGCACCAGCTCCGGGACAGGAATTTTTCACAACTCCATCAAAATCTTCTTCAGTGATTTCTCCAGCTATCTTTTTTCCTAACGCTTCAAAAGCAGAAACAATGTTAAGCTGTTCACCTTTATAGCAGCCGGGAGCAATTGTTCCTCCGTACACCATGATAGATGGTCTGTTCAGCCTTCCCATTGCGATGATGGTTCCCGGCATATTTTTGTCGCAGCCTGGTAATGCAATCAATCCGTCGTAGTATTGTGCTCCACAGATAGCTTCGATACTGTCTGCAATCACATCACGGCTTACCAGAGAATAGCGCATTCCATCTGTTCCGTTGCTCATTCCGTCACTTACTCCGATGGTGTTAAAAATCAATCCGGCTAATCCATGATTCCACGTTCCTTTTTTTACTACCTGAGCCAGATCATTCAAATGCATATTACAGGTGTTCCCGTCATAGCCCATACTGGCAATTCCGACCTGAGCCTTGTGCATATCTTCCTCTGTAAATCCTATCCCGTACAACATGGCTTTGGCTGCGGGTTGTTCGCTATTTTGCGTGAATGTTTTTGAATATTTATTTAACATACTTTTCCTACATTTTCTATTCTTTTCCTCTTCTTCAAATAGAGTTCTTTACTAAATTTTGATCCAAAACTACATTTTGTAATATTCTTTTCATTTTCATTTTTTCTAAAAACTACAATATTCAATTATTCAAAAAACAGAATTATCCAATTGATAATCAAACATTTAAATTCATAATATTTACAATGACAGAACTCTTACTAATTTTAAATATGCCTGTTGTACTCTCCCACTTGCTGTGTTTTCCCAGTCTTTGGTAAAAGGAACATCATCAAGTGAATCCAGGGCAACAATTTCTGCTGCGGTACCACAGAAAAAGCCTGCATCTGCACCCCGCATTTCCTCTGGTTTAAAAAAGGTTTCTTTTACAGGGATATCAAGCTCATCGCAGATCTCCATCACCGTTTGTCTTGTGATTCCAGGAAGGATGCTTCCTTTAGCCGGAGTATATAAAACTCCGCCTTTTTCATAGAACACATTGGCACCTGAGCTTTCGGCAACATTCCCGTTTTCATCCAGAACCAGCGCTTCATCATAGCCTTTATCTTTGGCATCCTGACAGGCTAATATGGAGTTTACATAATGTCCTCCTACTTTGGCTTCCACCTTGAAAGCTTTAGGATTAGGACGTTGAAAAGGGGAAGTCATAATTTTCATTTTATCTGCCAGATAGCCGTTATTCCATTCCCAGGCTAGAAGTGACAGGTAAGATTTTTGTCCTTTTGAGAGAGACATATTGGGAGAGCACGTAACCAATGGACGGATATAAGCATCGGTAAATCCATTTCGATCCAGAAGTTCATAGGTAAGTTCTGTAAGCTGATTTACGGAATAATCGAAAGGAATATGCATCAGTTCTGCTGATCTTTTCAGTCTTTCGTAGTGTTCTTTTGCTTTAAAAATTTGAGTTCCATGATCTGTGCTGTAGGATTTAATTCCTTCAAAAACAGAGTAACCATAGTGAAGAGATTGTCCATACAGATCAGTTCCGGCATCTTTCGCTTTCATAAATTTTCCGTCAAAATAGATGGTTGTGTCGTCGTTGTAATACATGTTATAGGGGTTTAAAAAAAATTAACAAATGGGAATAAAAAAAGCCCTCTCACACTGTGAGAGGGCTCAATATATGTACAGTCATACACCTTCCTTCTCACAGACGCAAGGGAATAATAATGACGATAATAATTACTGATAATAACTGATACATATTCTTATACTATAAAAAATTAAAAACAAAAAAACCGTTTCATAATTTGAAACGGTTTTATATATAATTTAAATTAAAATCTATTTAAAATGCCGTTTCCTTACTGTTGTTAATGACAACAGCAATAATAGAAATGACAATAATATTTTTCTGATTCGTAAAATTCATACTGCAAATGTATAAACTTTTTAATTACTCACAAGTTTTTTTCACACTTTTTATTTTTTTCGTAAAAAATGAGTCAACGTTTCCTTTGCTGAAGCCACATCATGAACCCTTAAAATTTTTGCTCCCTGTTCCAGTACAGCCATGTGGAGTTTCTGTGTTTCCTCATTGATATCCAGAGGGGATTTCCCAAGTGGTTTGTAAATAAATGACTTTCTGGAAATACCTATTAAAAGAGGAAATTTTCCGAATCCCAGATATTCAACTTCATGGATCATTTTCATTTGATCTTCTACTGTTTTTCCGAAACCAAAACCGGGATCAAGAATGATATCATTCACTCCTTTTTCTAAAAGTTCTTTTGTTTTTTTAGCAAAATATTGGTTCACTTCCAGTGTAATATCTTCAAACTTTATTTTATCATGCATGGTTTCATAAGAAGGATTTACATGCATCAGGATATAAGGAAGTTTCGTTGCAGCAGCGGTATCAAACATTTCCGTATCATACTGACCTCCAGAGATATCATTGATCAGATCAATTCCTTCATTGAATCCGAATCTTACTGTTTCTGCATAAAAAGTATCCAGAGAAATCAGGGCTTCCGGAAATTCTTTTTTAATGAGAGAAATCAGATTTCCAAGTCTGTTTATTTCTTCTTCAGCACTTAAAAATTCGGCATTGGGGCGTGTAGACTGAGGACCAATATCCAATATTTCTGCTCCGTCCTTCAATAGTTTTTCTGCATGTTTCAATGCTGATTTTTCATTATTGAATTCCCCACCATCCGAGAAAGAATCCGGTGTCATATTGAGGATTCCCATAATTTTTGGGGTGTCCAGTTGTACTAACCGGCCGTTGCAATTGATTGAGTAGGTGGGAGCGTTGGAGGGTTGGAGAGTTGGAGAGTTGGAGAGCATGAGTTGGATGATTATGGATTAATGATAATTGATGAATGATTTCTGTAGTGCAAAATTAGTGATTTATGAGTTTTTAATGAGAAGAAATTAGAAATTATAGGCTGGATTATTAATTATGAATGATGAATTATAAGTTATGAGTTTAACTCCTACACTTTCAAACTATACTATCCCGAATCTCGTCATCCCGAGCCCAAAGTGTTTCCACTCTCTAACCCTCCAACCCTCTTACTCCCAAACTCACAAACTCTCAAACTCGAATCCCGCAACCCAAAACTCTAAAACTCTCAAACTCTCCCACACTCAAACCCTCTCACTCACAAACTCTCAAACCCAAAAACTCGAATCCCGCAACCCGAAACTCTCAAACTCTCCCACACTCAAACCCTCTTACTCTCAAACCCAAAAACTCGAATCCCGAAACCCGAAACTCTAAAACTCTCAAACTCTCCCACACTCAAACCCTCTCACTCACAAACTCAGCTCATCAAATTCAAAAATCTAAAACCGAATTCGTATATTTGGAAGATTAAGAAAATTTATGCTAAAAACATCAGTACAGTTCGAGAAAATTATCAGTCAGTGCCGTGATCTTTTCGGTAAAAAATTACAGGATTATGGTGCAGCATGGAGGGTTTTAAGACCGAGTTCCATTACCGATCAGATTTATATCAAAGTCAACAGGATCCGTACGCTGCAGATGACTGATAAAAAAATGGTGGATGAAAGTGAGGAAGATGAATTTATCGCCATTGTGAACTATTCTATCATTGGACTTATTCAGCTAGAGAAAGGTCTTTCCAATGATTTCAACGAAAATAAGGAAGAAATTTTAGGTCTTTATGACAAGTATGCCACTGAAGCAAAGGCTTTGATGGAGAGAAAAAACCATGATTATGGTGAGGCATGGAGAGATATGAGAATCTCTTCAATTACAGATCTTATTTATCAGAAAGTATTAAGAACTAAACAGATTGAGGACAATCAGGGAAAAACCATTGTTTCGGAAGGGCTTGATGCCAATTATTTCGATATGCTGAATTATGCAGTCTTCTGCCTTATCAAATTCTCAGAAAAAGAAAATCAATTCGAACCCAAAAATATTTAATATGCTCAAAGGTTTATTACGCTTTATTATTGCTGTTATTTTTATCCTTTCAGGCTTTGTAAAAGCCGTGGATCTGGTAGGTTTTTCTTTCAAAATGGAAGAATATTTCGCACCGCCGGTTTTCAACATGCCTTTTTTAGAAAAGTTTGCTCTGCTATTTTCCATTATCGTAGTGGTACTGGAGCTTTTCTTAGGATTTATGCTGTTGCTTAAATTAAAGCTTAAGTTTACCTTGTCCATATTAATTGCACTTTGTGTTTTCTTTGGATTCCTTACATTTTACTCAGCGTATTTCAATGTGGTAACCGACTGTGGATGTTTTGGAGATGCTATCAAATTCACTCCTTGGCAGAGCTTCTTAAAAGATGTTGTACTGCTGGTAGGATTGATTATCTTATTTATCCTTTACAGAAAAGATTTCCGTAAAAAAGATGAGTACGGAATTACTCAGAAAGAGTCTTCCAATACCTTTAAATATATCCTTTTAACTGTCTTTTCTTTAGGGATGATTTATGTTATGGCTCAAGGAATTATGCATGAACCTATTATTGATTTCCGTGATTATAAAATCGGGACTGATATAAAAGCTGAAAAAGCAAAAATTGATAAAAACCCTTCTGAATATAAAACTTTCTACACGCTGAAAAATCAGAAAACAGGAGCCGTTGTAAAAGTAAATCAGGATGATTATATCAAAAAAACAGAATACTGGGCAGAAGGCTCTCCATGGAAAATTGAAGATGGAAAGAATGAATCTGTCCTTATTAAAGAAGGCTATAAATCTGAAATTGTAAAATTCAAGATTGAAGATCCTACAGGAATGGAAGTTACTCAGGAAATCATTAATGCACCAAAAGCAGTTCTTGTTTTCTCATATCATCCAAAAGAGATTCCTGCAGATCTGCTTCAAAAAGTAGAAGCGAAGGTAAAAGCACAGAAAGGTGCTCTTATCTACGGAGTTTCCACAGAACCTAATACTTTTAAAACCATCAAAAATGTACTGATGGATGGAACTGCTATCAAAACAATAGCGAGAAGCAACCCATTTGTACTGATTCTTGAAAACGGAAAAATTATAGATAAACAGCCTGCAAAGGACTACGTTAATTAATTATAAATGATGAATGATGACTTATAAATGATCTTTCTTTGACGAGAAATAATCATGTATTAATTATCAATTATCAAATTTAAACACTAAACTTAAACATACAACAACTCATGCAAAAATCAAATAAATCAATCGCCGGTTATCATTTACTTATGATCCTTTCTTCTGTAGACGGAGAATTTGCTCCTGAGGAAGGAATGCTGGTACAGCAATACATGGCGGATGAATTTCCTTTCAGAATGAATCTTGACAACGAGCTTGAAACATTGGCTCTTTTGCAGCCTGAAGAATGGAAAGATCATTTTGAATTCCATGCAAGATGTTTCCACGAAGATTCTACAGAGGACGAGCGTGTGAAATTTGTTCAGTTTGCAAAATCACTGATCAAAGCTGATAATAAAGTAACGGAAGAGGAACATACGTTCTACGTACTGTTGAAAAACCTTTGGGGATTATAAACGCTCAACACATTGCACAAACTTAAAAAAATAAATAAATCTATATTTAAATCTTATGAGAAGAAAAATAGTTGCAGGAAACTGGAAGATGAACAAAAATGTAATTGATGCACAACAATTAATGATTCAGTTACTAAGCTATAAAAACAACAATGCTACGAACTGTGAGGTTTGGATTGCTCCACCTGCATTGTATTTGATGATGGCAAAAGATGTTTTTGAAAAGGATGAAATAGGAGTATTTTCTCAGGATATGAGCGAGCATGAAAGCGGCGCCTATACTGGTGAAATTTCTGCAGATATGCTGGAATCTATTGATGCAACCGGATCACTAATCGGGCACTCTGAAAGAAGACAGTATCACGGAGAAACAGATTCTCACTGTAACAGAAAAATCAAATTAGCTCTTGACAAAGGTCTTATTCCTGTTTACTGTAACGGGGAAACTCTTGAGCAGAGAAAAGCAGGACAGCACCTTGAGGTAGTAAAAAACCAGACTGAAGTAGCGCTTTTCACACTTTCTGCTGAAGAAATTAAGAAGGTAGTGATTGCTTACGAACCGGTTTGGGCGATCGGAACAGGAGAAACAGCAACTCCGGAGCAGGCTCAGGAAATCCATGCACACATCAGAAGTATCATCGCTGCAAAATACGGACAGGAAGTTGCTGATGAGGTTTCTATCCTTTACGGAGGTTCTGTAAAACCAGACAATGCTAAAGAAATTTTCTCTCAGCCGGATATCGACGGAGGTCTGATTGGAGGAGCAGCTTTGAAATTAGAGGATTTCTCTAAGATTATTGAAGGTTTTAACTAATATAAAATATTTATATATCATCCAATAAAAAGCGGCGGAATCGAAGATTCCGCCGCTTTTCCGTTAAAAAAATCTAATTATTGAATATCGACTACATACATTGTTCCTTTGTCTACTTTACCCGTTTTAGGTAAAATTTTAGCTTTTGGATTTCCGTTTCCATCATCCACTACTCCAAAATCATCATCATTGAAAACAGCCAGTTTATTATTTCCTAAATAAACAATTCCTTCGAATTTATCATGCTCGTAACCCAGTTTTGCAACCAGATCTACGGCTAATGTTTTGGTAACAGCTTTTATTCCTGCATTGGTAATTTCATCCCATGAACACTGCTCTAAAGCTTTTCCGTTAATTTTCATTCCGTCCACCGCATTAATATCGGCTCCGTTCACATCGGAAGCATTGCTCAGATTGATTCTGTATACTTTTTTGATTCCTCCCTGAGAACCGAAATTTCCGTCTCTTTCAATCACCAGGAATTCATTATTGCTGATGGCTGTAATATCACACACCGAATCAGAAGCGCCACCATCCTGTTTGTATAAAAACTGCTTGGTTTGCCCTGTAATAATATCAAAAGTGACAATTCTCGTTAAAGTAGTATTGGTGGCCAATGCTTTACTAGGAACAAACATCATGGATTGTATTGTACCTACCAATGTTCTTCCATCCGGAGTCATGCAAAGTCCTTCCATTCCTCTGTTGGCTCTTCTTTTTGCTAAAACAGCTGGTAGTTTTCTTGGTCCTGTATTTACGCCAACAGGGCTTATTCTTTCCATTTCTACTCCGTCTACACTGTAATGTACGATATGTGGACCATATTCATCAGAAACCCAGAATGTACCATCAGCGGCAGCAACAATACTTTCGCTATCAAGACCATATTGATCAGTACCCAAAACATTTCCGGAAGCATCATAAGCTACTTCTCCGGTACTTCCCATTCCTACAGGATTTGGAAGTCCTGTAATAGGTTGTCCGGATGGATTTTTAAGTTTAATATATTTGATGACCTCTACATTTCCGTCAGCATTGATTTTAAAATGCATAATGGTTGGAGTAAAATTAGGAGCAAGAAACTTTTTCCCATTCTGGAAGTCGGTATTAGGACCTCTATCTGTAATGACATAAAATTCTCCCTTTCTTGTAGGATGAGCAGCTGCTCCGGAACCAAAGCCACCGTTAATAACATCCACACCGTTTATTGTAGCCAGTTTTGTAAATGGAAATTCCTGAGGTAGTTTGGAATAATTAATATCCTGATTAATCATTGTGGTATCGTCATCACTTTTACAGGAAGCCAATACAGCCAGTATACCCACAGAACATAGTAATTTTTTCATATGCTATTTTATGGCTGCGAAAATAGGGCTTGATTGTAAACTGATCTTAAATACAATGATAATTGTTTTTTAACAATAGAACAGACAGAATGCATTGAAGATAAATAATAAAAGAACCTGTTTGAAAATGAAAAACCAAGAATCCAGCCCAATCGTTAATCAATTTGAAAATCAACTTTTTAAAGGAAAATAATTCACAAAACGGACTTATCAATTTATATGATATATTTGCAGCGTTTTAAGGCTGAACAATGTTCATTAATAGGGAATCAAGTGAGAATAATATTCAAATCTTGGGCTGTACCCGCAACTGTAAACTGTTTAAACTTACTGCACGAAAAACCACTGGACCTGAAAATCCGGGAAGGAAGCTGTAAGATGTGAGCCAGGAGACCTGCCGTAAAGCACCAGATTCAGAGAAAGAATTATTTCTCCTCTGAAGATAAGTTTCGGGAATAAAACTTTAAATTAATTATATCATGAGGAAAATCTATCTTTTTTTCTTACTGCTTTGCATGCAGGTATTGTCGGCCCAATTTACAGAAAACGACATTAAATTTTGGGTAGGAACAGGTTCTAAAAAAGCATATTTCATTGCAGATTTTAATGATGACAGCTCTCCCAATTCTTATGCATGGGGATATCGTTTTGACGGCGATGGCCTGTTGATGGAAGATCTTATCAATGCAATTGTGGCAGCAGAATCCCAAATGCAGGTTGACATTCCTACGGGATATCTTTCTATTCTGAATTATAATCATCACACATCTACTGTTGATGACAGCTGGATAACATGGTCCGGATCCAGTTCATCAAACATGACATGGAACAATGGTGTAGGTTATACGCCTTTGGAGGACGGAAAATGGTATGGAGTGACTTACGGCCTTGATCATTACGATATTCCTCCTTCTTCTCCCGTTCCAGCCTACAGTTCTGCCTGGTTTACTCCGTCTCAGGTTACGAACTGGGTGGGAACAGGAACTAATAAAAGCCTTGTCGTTATTGATTTCGGAACTGATAATGCCAACGGAAATGCGAATTCTTTTGTTTTTGGAATTACATACAACGGAAGTATCAATGCTGAGCAGGCTTTACAACTGATCCAATCTCAGGCTTCTTATTTTAATTTTGCATTAGCGAATAATCAGATTGCTACTCTATCATTGAATTCCTTTGCAGGGAATGCTTCCGGATCAGACAGCTGGAAGCTATATAAAGGAAAAGATCTATCAAGCTGGCAAACAAAAGCCAGCCTTTCTCAGATTCAGCTGAGCAATAATGATTGGTTTGGGTTGAGCTTTGGGCTAAGAAGACCATTTACACCCTCTGAAGCACAGCTGACTTTAGGAATTTCTTCTGTGACAAAGAAAAAACTCAATATTTATCCAAACCCGGCAAGTGATTTTATTCAGATTGAAACGGCTGAGAAACTGAAAGAAGTGAATATCTATTCTGTAGCAGGACAGAAAGTAATGACTTCCCAAGTTACTAAGATTGATATTCATTCTTTAAACTCTGGAGTTTATTTTGTGGAAATTAAGACCTCTGAAAATACAACGATCCATAAGATTGTTAAGAAATAGAGAAAGCGACTTGAGTCGCTTTTTTTGTGAAGATGTGAGTAAAATATACTGTTGAAAACCACCCCGTCAAAAATTCTTTGAATTTTCGCCACCCCTCCAGCGGAGGGGAATTTTTACCCCTTCAGTTGGAATTTTGATCTGGTTTGTAATTTTTCTCTCACATCTGTTGTTGAATCCTTATGCTGTATTCTTACGGAATGACAAACTGTATGGATAAACCATTATTCCAATTGTGTCTTTCCACAGGAGTCTAAGCATTTGGTAAATAACTTAAATGAGTGATTAAAATACAAATCCAACAAAAAAACCGCACCAATCTGGTGCGGTTTTCTTATGATTTTAAAATCAATTATTTTTTCTCTGTAGATCTTTGTAAAACCTCATCTACCATTCCGTAGCCTTTCGCTTCTTCAGAAGTCATCCAGTAATCTCTGTCAGAAGATTTTTCTACCCACTCGTATGTTTGTCCTGAGTGATGACCGATGATTTCATAAAGTTCCTGCTTCAGTTTCAACATCTCTCTCAAGTTGATTTCCATATCAGAAGCAACTCCCTGAGCACCTCCTGAAGGCTGGTGAATCATTACTCTTGAGTGCTTAAGCGCAGAACGTTTTCCTTTTTCTCCTGCAACCAATAATACAGCTCCCATTGAAGCAGCCATACCTGTACAGATTGTTGCTACATCCGGCTTAATGATCTGCATCGTATCATAAATACCTAAACCTGCATATACACTTCCACCAG
Organism: Chryseobacterium sp. KCF3-3; assembly: GCF_045865955.1. NCBI lineage: Bacteria > Pseudomonadati > Bacteroidota > Flavobacteriia > Flavobacteriales > Weeksellaceae > Chryseobacterium > Chryseobacterium sp. KCF3-3. The sequence goes on along the minus strand of NZ_AP035792.1, from coordinate 3,329,690 downwards.
GAGAATTGATATAGATCTGAATATCTTTTGAAGGATCAGCACTTTCTAAGAATAAAAGCTGAGCCGTAACAATGTTTGCTACCTGATCATCAATACCTGTTCCAAGGAAGATAATTCTATCCATCATCAGACGGGAGAAAACGTCCATCTGAGCAACGTTTAATCTTCTTTCTTCCATGATGTACGGAGTAAGATTCGTTGGGCCATACATTCCCATATACTGATCGGTAACCAAACCGTTGTTTCCTAAATGCTTTACAGAGAAATCTCTGAATTCTTTTTTAATGTCCATATTTTTATTATGTATTATTTTTTAAATATTCTCGAAGTTTAAATTACAATATTTATTCCTAAAATTTTATAGGACTTTTTGTCACAGAATACTCAAAAACCTGACGTCAAATTATCTTTTTCTATCTACATATATTCCTTTGATAGGTGAATATTCGATCATATTATTCAATCGGATAGACGCCTGTTTCAACAGGGTAATCTTTTTGATCAGCTCATAATATTTTACTTCATCCGTACTGCTGTACTGATCGAGTTCTTTAGCCGTTTCCTTGATCAGATAGTCAATATATCTGTATTTATGCAGCAAAACATCTCCCTTGATCTGATCTGCCACTTTATCACCATAATTGGGAGGATAAATATTTCTGGAAGCCCAGTTTTCAAGCTCATCCAACGGAATTAAAGCATCTACAACCTTGGTAGTAATTTCTTCGTCCATAAAAGATACAAAAAAGTTTCCACTTCTCAACTCATCTTTTTGAATCCCTTCCCTTACCTGATTGATAATGATCTCATTTTCTTTGACTAAAAATATATACTGTTCTTCTTCGAAATGATGAAGAATTTCTTCAATAACGGTAATATCATATTCCTCGTTCTGATCATTTCTTCTTTTCAGAATAATATCTCCGAACATCAGCATATGATCTACCAGCTTGTTCTCCATGAACAGTACATCATACAGAAAAGGATCTTCTTTTTCCTGGTCCAAAGGCACAACTTCCATCTTTGGAGCAGCTGTTTTTTCCTTCTGCTGTTGCTGAACATGATGAGTCTGATTCTGCGTGATCTGTTTCTGAACATCCAGTTCATTGAAAAGACTCTGTTCGGAAAGTCCGAATTTATTGGAAACTTCTTTAAGATAAACCTCTCTTTTCAGGGCATTCTGTACAAAAGAAACCGATTTTACAATATCCCTTATGGCTTCAGCCTTTTTGATAGGATCATTTCCGATATCTCTCAACAGAATTTCCGCCTTAAAGTCGATAAAATCCATCGCTTCATTTTCGATGTACTTTTCAACGTAATCCTGCGGATGTTTTCTGGCAAAGGAATCCGGGTCGTCTCCATCAGGAAAAAGTAAAACACGGATATTCATTCCTTCTGTCAGGAGCATATCAATACTTCGGAAACTGGCCTTGATACCGGCATTATCACCGTCAAAAAGAATCGTTACATTTTCTGTAAGCCTCTTAATCAGTTTAATCTGCTCTGTAGTCAAAGACGTTCCGGAACTTGCTACCACATTTTCAATTCCGGACATATGAAGTGAAATCACGTCCATATATCCTTCCACCAAAAGACAGGCATTCTTCCTTGAAATAGCCTGTTTACTCTGGTTTAATCCGTAAAGAACATTGGATTTATGATAGATCTCCGTTTCCGGTGAGTTGAGATATTTCGCAGTCTTGACATTATTCTTCAGAATCCTTGCTCCAAAACCTAAAACCCTTCCGGAAAAACTGTGAATAGGGAAAATAACTCTTTCTCTAAAACGATCTACGCCTGCAGGAGTGTTTTCAGGGAAAATAGAAAGTCCGGATTTTTCAAGAATTTCTTTGGTATACCCTTTCTCCAGGGCATAAGCCGTGAAAGCATTTTTCTTCTCCGGAGAATATCCCAGCTGGAATTTTTTAATGATATCATCCTTCAGCTCTCTTTCTTTGAAATAAGAAAGACCTATACTTCTACCCTCCTGATCATCCCAAAGAATCTCCTGAAAATAAGTATTGGCAACCTCATGAATCTTATATAAAAGATCTTTTTCTGTCTGGGCATTTTTTGCTTCCTCAGAAATTTCACGCTGATCTTCTTCAATTTCAATTCCGTATTTTTTGGCAGCGTGGCGAAGTGCCTCAGGATAAGTAAAGTTCTCAATTTCCATAAGGAAAGAAATGGCTGTACCACCTTTTCCTGTGGAGAAATCCTTCCAGATCTGCTTGCTGGGTGAAACCACAAAACTCGGAGACTTTTCTTCATGAAACGGACTGAGTCCTTTGTAGTTAGACCCTGCCCTTTTCAACTGCACGTATTCGCCTACAATCTCTTCAACGCGGATTGTGGAGAATATCTTATCAATGGTCTGTTTGGAAATCATGCTGTAAAATTAAGTAATTTTATGGAGAAGTTGGAAGTGTTTCGGGTTTCGGGATTCGAGTTGTTGGGTTTGAGAGTTTGAGGGTTTGAGGGTTTGAGGGCTAGAGAGTGGAAACATTTTGCGCCCGGGATGACGAGATTCGAGATTTTTGGTAGTAGGGTTTGAATGTGTAGGAGTTAAACTCATAACTTATAATTCATCATTCATAATTAATAACTTTCAGCTTCTAACTTTCAACCGCTAATTTCTAATTTCTAGCCTCTAATTTCTCATTAAAAACTCATAAATCATTATTTTTGCAAAACAAATTAGTATATGCAGTTCACTATCAATACAATCGAAGACTGGCAGGAAGTTGTTGACAGCATCATTCCTCAATTACAGCATCATATTCTTTTATTAAAGGGAAATCTGGGAGCAGGTAAAACCACATTCACCCAATTTCTGCTTAAAAATATGGGCAGCAAGGATGAAGTCAATTCACCTACCTACTCTATTGTGAATGAATATAATACAGAAAAAGGAAAAGTATATCACTTTGATCTTTACCGCTTAAAAAACATTGAAGAAGTCTATGATATCGGTATTGAAGAGTATCTGGACAACTCTTTTTTATGCATTATCGAGTGGCCGGAAGTGTATGAAGAGGAGCTTTATGGTCTCAACTATCACACAATGAGTATTGTGAACACGGGTGAAAACAGAGAAGTTTCATTCGATTAAATATTATGTATCTTTGCTCATTAATTGAGTGTAAATAACAATCTGTAAGACATAATTTAATTTAAGGATGAGTACAAATATTTTTACTCCTTTCACAGAAGAAGAATTAATGCCGAAAGAGGAAAAATTGGAGGTTATTAAAAAGGGAAAACAGTTTAGTATTGGAATTCCTAAAGAGACCTGTCTCAACGAAAGGAGAACCTGCATCACTCCTGACGCCGTACAGGTATTGGTAGAGCACGGCCATGAGATCATTATAGAATCCGGGTCCGGGGAAGGTTCGTTTTTTACAGATTTACAGTATTCCGAATCAGGAGCGAAGATCACTAATGATCCTAAAGAGGCTTTCGGGCAGGATCTTATTCTGAAAGTCAACCCTCCTACTGAAGACGAAATTGAGTACATGAAACCTAATACATATCTGGTTTCGGCACTTCAGATCAACCTCAGAGACAAGGAATATTTCTTAAAACTTGCAGAGAAAAAAATAAACGCCATTGCTTTTGAATTTATCGTTGATGAATACAAACAGCTGTCATTGGTAAGATTAATTGGAGAAATTGCAGGAACTGTTTCCATTTTATATGCTTCAGAATTACTGGCCTTATCAAACGGCTTAATGCTGGGAGGGATCACAGGAGTAAGACCTGCAGAAGTAGTGATTCTTGGAGCCGGAATTGTAGGCGAATTTGCAACGAAAGCAGCCATTGGTTTAGGAGCCAGCGTAAAGGTTTTTGACAATTCTTTATCCAAGCTGAGAAGACTTCACACGATTGTTGACAGCCGTGTACCGACTTCCATTATTGATCCTAAAGAACTCAGCAAAAGCTTAAGACGTGCTGATGTAGTGATAGGAGCTCTTCCAAGATTGAATATGACTCCCATCGTCACTGAAGATATGGTGATGAAAATGAAAAAAGGGAGTGTCATTATTGACATTACCATAGATAACGGTAAAGTTATTGAAACCTCAGAACTTACTACCATGGAAGATCCTTATGTCATCAAACACGGTGTTATCCACTGCGGACTTCCGAACCTTACTTCAAGAATGCCGAGAACCACCACCAAGGCCATCTCAAATTTCTTCCTTTCCTATATTTTAAATTATGACGAAGAGGGCGGCTTTGAAAACATGCTGATCCGCAAAAACGAAATGAAGCAGAGCTTATATATGTACAAAGGAAGACATACCAAGAAGATCATCTGCGACCGTTTCGGACTTACGTACCACGATATCAATCTTTTAATTTTCTAATGAAAAAACTGAAATTTTATGCAATAGGCTTCGTTCCGGGGCTTTTGATCGTATTTTTTATTTTAAACAAAAAAGGGGCAAGCTGCAGCGGATATTTACCGAACAGCCGTGTCATTGCGGAAAGCCTTTCCAAAGAATTCAAATATTCTGAAGAAGCTAAAAATGCAATGGCAGCCTACAAGATTGATGAGAAATTTATAAAAGACAGTATCATTACCAAAGGAAAAGTGGATTTTGACCGCAGCCATGCACAAAAAAAACCTTGCCCGAACTATCTTTTAACCTATCCTGAAAAAAATCCGTCTTACGAAATCACGTATGAAAAATGTGAAGAAACCGTGACGGTAAACGGTCTTAAAAAACTTAAATAGTTTTAATACCATAGTATGGGCGGCAATTATTACATGATTCATGATTACCTGATATTCATCGGAGTTTTTGCCATTTTCCTGTTTCTGACCGTCAGTATTTATCTCTTCAGCCAGAATCAGAAGCTGAAACAGAGAAATACCAAACTAACAGAAACCAATAAACTTATCGAGCAGCGGCTGAATGAAGTCCGTCTGGAACATATTGGTACCAAGCTGAACCCTCATTTGTTTAAAAACATCCTCAATTCGGTTCAGTCTCATGCCTATCAGACGTATATGTCTCTGGATAAGCTGGCGAATGTCCTTGATTATATTTTATATGAAAGCAATAATAAGTACGTCAGCCCGAAAGAGGAACTCAATTTTGCTTTAAGTCTTATTGAAATTAATAAAATTAAGATCAACCCTCTTTTCGATTTCAGAATCAAATCAAGGATCAACAAGTCTGATTCTCTGTATGAAGAAAAGGTATTTGCGCCGCTGATCTCCGTGGACCTTATTGAAAATGCCTTCAAACATACAGATTTCCTGGCTCAGGACTCTTTTATTTCTATTTATATGGAGCTTGAAGGTGGAATTTTCACGATGAAAGTCAGCAATAAAGCGTCTCTGAAAAATGTTCTTGAAAAAGAAAAAAGCGGTTTTGGAAGCCAGTCTTTTGATCAAAGGCTTAAAATGATTTACAGCACGTACTACCAGCTGGAAAGAAGTTCAAAAAACGGAGTTTTCACCGCAGAATTAAAAATCAATTTAGGAGAATTCTATGATAAAATGCGTTATTCTGGATGATGAATTACTGGCCATCAGTTATTTAAAACTTCTATGCGAACAGATCGACAATGTAGAGGTGGTAAAAGCATTCAACGATCCTAAAATTTTCCTGAACGAAATAGACAGCATCGACTGTAATCTGTGTATTCTGGATATTGAAATGCCCGGAATGACAGGGCTTCAGGTGGCTGAAATTATCTCAGGTTCAAAAAAAATCATCTTTACAACGGCATATAAAGAATATGCAGCCGAAGCTTTCGACCTGAATGTGGTAGATTATGTAAGAAAACCTATTAAAAAAGAAAGACTGATCCAGGCCTTTGAAAAAGCCAAAGAGCTGGTAGAGAATCCTCCTAAAAAAGACTTCATCGAATGGAATACGAATATTGGGAAAACGGTTATATTTACAGAGCAGATTTCCTACATCAAAACCTCTGAAATCGACAGCAGGGATAAAGACATCATTCTCAGCGACGGAACGATGATTGTCTTAAAAAACCTGAATTTTAAAAACCTTCTGGAAATGCTTCCCGCAAAAGACTTTGCCCAGGTCAACAAAAAAGAGATTATTGCGCTTTCTTCCATTAAAGTTTTTTCAACCAACGAAATCATTACCACAATTCCTACAGAAGATCACTCTTTTCTGAAACTCCAGATTGGAGACGCTTATAAAAACTCACTGATGGAGCTTTTCGGGAAATAGACCTTCTTCAAATCTTCAGGGTTTCGTTACAGAATATCCGGCCTTTATTACAACTTCCTCTCTTCAGAGTAAAATCTGTTTATTTTTGCATAGAATGAATTGATTTTATTACATTTTTTGAAACATTCATTACATTTAAAAAAAAAGAGTATTTAACATAACTATATTCTTATCAACTTTGCATAAAATATTGGAATCATGAATTTGGGGAAATACAAAAATTTAATTTTCTACATTACTACCATCGCAGTCTTTTCGTGTCTGATGTATTATTTCATTATCGAAGGGCAGACACTGGAAGTAAAAGAAAATATTGTTGCTAAAACCAACAGCGGCTCTACCTGGGAGAATTTCCTGGAATCATTTAAAACCAATCTTCACCATCCACTTGCTTTATTACTGGCGCAAATCGTCACCATCATTATGACGGCAAGGCTTTTCGGGTGGATTTGTATGAAAATAAAACAGCCTACGGTCATCGGAGAAATGATTGCAGGTATTGTGCTGGGTCCATCACTTGTGGGAATGTATTTTCCTGAGTTTTCGGCTTTTCTTTTTCCAAAAGAATCATTAGGCAACCTTCAGTTTCTGAGCCAGATAGGTCTTATCCTTTTCATGTACATTGTAGGGATGGAGCTGGATCTGAGTGTATTAAGAAAAAAAGCTCATGATGCGGTAGTGATAAGCCACGCCAGTATTATTATTCCTTTCGCCTTGGGAATAGGACTTTCCTATTTCGTGTATCAGGAATTTGCACCGGATGGTATCCAGTTTACTTCTTTTGCTTTATTCATAGCCATTTCTATGAGTATTACAGCATTTCCGGTACTGGCGAGAATTGTACAGGAGAGAAACCTTCAGAAAACCAAACTCGGAACAATTGTTATTACCTGTGCGGCGGCCGATGATATTACGGCATGGTGTATTCTTGCTGCAGTAATTGCCATTGTAAAAGCAGGTTCTTTTGCAAGCTCCATCTATGTGATCATCATGGCAATCGCCTATGTATTTTTAATGATTAAAATTGTCAGACCATTCCTGAAAAGAATCGGAGATCTTCAGGCAGGAAAAAACACGATCAGCAAGCCCATGGTCGCTATCTTCTTTCTGACCCTTATTTTGTCTGCATATGCTACTGAAGTAATCGGTATTCACGCTTTATTCGGGGCTTTTATGGCTGGAGCTATTATGCCGGAAAATACAAAATTCCGCACGCTCTTTATTGATAAAGTAGAAGATGTGGCTTTGGTACTTTTACTTCCGTTGTTCTTTGTATTTACAGGACTTCGTACGCAGATCGGACTTCTGAATGACAGCCACTTATGGATGACCGCAGGGTTTATAATTCTGACGGCCGTCCTCGGAAAGTTTGCAGGAAGTGCACTGACCGCCAGATTTGTAGGCATCAACTGGAAAGAAAGCTTAACCATCGGGGCTTTGATGAATACACGAGGTCTTATGGAACTTATTGTCCTGAACATCGGATATGATCTTGGAGTTTTAAGTCCTGAAATCTTTGCAATGCTGGTAATTATGGCACTTTTCACCACTTTCATGACAGGCCCTGCGTTAGACTTCATCAATTTTATTTTTAAATCCAAAAAAAATCAGGACGAGCCCCTTCACGACAGTGATTCCAAGTACCGTGTTCTCCTCTCTTTTGATAAACCGGAATCCGGAAGTACTTTATTGAAACTTGCACACAACTTTACCCATAAAATGAACGGCAATAAAAGCATCACTGCGATGAATATTGCTCCGGTAGATGAGATGCACGCCTATGATATCAACGAATATGAAGATTCACAATTCCAGAATGTGATTGAAACCTCCCACGAACTTAATCTGGAAGTGGCAACCCTCTTCAAAGCCTCTACTGATATTGAAAGTGACCTCACCAGTATCACCAATAAAGGACATTATGATCTCTTGCTGATCATGCTTGGAAAATCAATGTACGAAGGAAGTTTATTAGGTCGTTTGCTGGGCTTTACCACCAAGATCATTAATCCTGAAAAGCTTCTGAATACAGTAAAAGGGAAAGGAAATATATTCAACAATTCTCCTTTTGACGATTTTACGCTTCAGATACTTGACAAAACCAATATTCCTGTGGGAGTTTTGGTGGAAAAAGACTTTAAAGCCGCAGACAAAGTGTTTGTTCCTATTTTTAATCTGAGTGATTTTTACCTTCTTGAATATGCCAAAAGACTGATCAATAACAACAATTCTCAGATTATTATTCTGGATGCTGCAGGACAGATCAGAAACAATATTGAAGTGAAAGAACTGATCAGAAGCATTGAACAGGTAGCTCCCAACCACATCACCCTTTACAATGAGAAAAAGATTGAAAAAGAATTTCTGAATTCTCAGGATCTGATGCTGATCAGCAGCAAAAGCTGGAAAAATCTGATTGATACGAAGAGTCTTTGGCTTTCTGATATCCCATCTACCTTAATAATTTCAAACCCATAACCCAAATAACACACCGATATTTCTATTTCTACAAGAAGCTGTAAATATTATTCGTTGTCTGTAAAGAAAAAACGGGTATATTTATAGCTTCAATTTTTTGGGACATGCTGATTAACAGTGAAAATGGAGTTATAGAGCTGAAAACCTTCAATACACAGCTTTATCGGAGGATGAGTCTTGATCAGCTGAAGCAGACTGATTTTTATAAAGAAAAGTATCACAACTTCCAGGATGTAAAAACCGGGTATTTTTGGTATTATTTTCACCCTATAGAAATAACAGGATATCAGGTATCTTTTGGTTTGTGCTTTTTCGGAGATCAGCTGGACACCATCCATATGAACACATGGGAAAATGGTGATGCCAAAGACTGGAATGAATGGACAGAGGAAAAAGAAATGAACGTTTTTCACAGAAACAACACCTTTCTCACCCGAATCCTGGAAATCCTTCCAACCCAAAAAAAGAAAAAACCTTACCCAAGCTGCACCTTCAACTTTCCCTGGGGAAATGTATGGTCCGTATATGATCCGAGAAGTGCCAGCAGCCTTATGGGAATCAATTTTAATGAAGAGGAAAAAACAAATAAAAAATAACTTTTAACCAAAGATTAAGATTTTAAATATGTGCCGATACTCCATGATGGTTTACAAAGGTCATTATGCCTGTTTCAACTGCCAGAAAACATTCAAACGCCGCCATCTGAAAGATGTGGACCGGGATGCTCAGGTCTCTGTGGAAGCCAAGTGCCCGGAATGTGGAAATCTGATGGCCAATATGGGACTCGATTTCAAATCACCGGCAAAAAATGACGATAAACAATGGGCTCATATCCGTGATTTGTATACAGTTGGAATCACTTTCCATTCATGTGGATGTTCCGGTCCCGGATATATTCCTCAGGATCGAAAAGCTATTATTCATTATCTGGAAAAAATCCGCTCAGAATATATGCACGCATTAGTATTCTGGAGATACCGCATAGAACCTGAAAATAAAAAAGAACGCGAATTGGATTATCAAAAAAACAGAGGTCATTTATGGACGGTCAACCGAAATGCTTTTAAGGAAACAGTGAGCAATCAGGAAGGAATCAATTATTGGCTTAAAAGGATTAATGAAGTAGAAGAAAGGCTTAATATTATCAAAGCTGATCAACAGAAATAACAGATATTATTCTGCCAGTTTCAGGAGCTTTTTGAAACTCTCTGTTAAGCTTTTTTCCTGTTCAGACGGATAATCAGCACCGATATTAAATCCACGCCCTGTAGTATTACTGATCATAATGATATTTCCATTTTCAAAATAATTTCTGGTTGTAATAACCTCGGATTTATTGAAATCAAAGGCTTCCGTATCATTATTCACTTTCATTGCTTTAGTATCGTAGAAAAGCGGACGATTATACCTGTACTCTTTCTCGAAAACAAAAGATAGCTGCCCGTTCATAAGATAATATTCGATCAGCATTTGTCCCATTTCTCCATAATGTCTGGCAATAACTTTTTCCAGCCCTTTATCGGTATAATAAAATGTGGCCTCCCCGCCTTCTGCTGATTCTCCTTCAATATCCTTCTTTTTAACAGAGGTCCATTTTGTTATGGAATTGATACTTTTAAAATTAGCCTGAATAGGTTTTATCCTATTTTTTAAACCCTTGCTGCCCGTAGTATCTTTCTCGTTAAATGTTTCCCCAGTCTTTACAGTATCCTGTGCTTTAGTGGTGAAAAAAACAGACGCTGGATCGCCGGACTTCTGAGCATATACAGAACCCCAACTGATCAATATTATGAAAACTCCGTATAAGAATCTATTCTTCATATTGGCTTTTTTATAGCTTTAAAATTAATAATAACTTTTGGTTGTATTGTATATCATGAAACCACAAAAGTCATAAAAGTTTCTTTGTTGGCTTGTTTTAAGTTACTACTAACTGTTTTTAAAAGGTATATAAGTTTTAAAATATAGTAGCTTAGATTCCTATGGAATGACATAATTGGAATGATTGTCTTACCCATACTGTTTGTCATTCCGTAGAAATCCAGCCACCTTAAACCAACAAGAAAGCATCAACAGAAATTAAATCCTGCTCCTATCTCACAACTGAAGACGTAAAAATTCCCATCCTCTGGAGGGGTGGCGAAAATTCAAAGAATTTTTGACGGGGTGGTTTTCAATACACCATCAATCTCATGTCGTAATTCTACTACAATTTTTAAAATTTAATCCAAAAAAATAATTTCCAATAGAGTTTTTTAATAGCTTTATCAGATAATTCACTTTGGATGGAAATTGATTTCTTACAATATCAGGTACGAAATGGAGACACGCTGACCTCTATCGCTTCCCGGCTGGGCATGACCAGTGAGGAACTAAAGTTGTTTCATAATTCCCATTGTCAAAAAATGGATAAGGTTTGGTTTGAAAGCCTCAATGAAGTGAAAAACATCTTTGTTCCTACAAATTTTAAAACCAAAGCAGATAAAGAACAGGAAAGAAAAAATTGTCTTCCCCACCAACTTTCTGATTCTTTCTTTGCTCAAAAGTATACAGTTAATGAAACTTTTGAAAGTCTGTTCGGGTCTCCAGTTACTATTAATTATACCATTGATCTTAATCTTCATAAAGATAAAAATAAAGGACAATATATATTAAGCTACAGCCAAAAAGACTTTACATCTGATGGAAATACACCTGATGATAAAATAAGCAGTATTTCCATTGCCTGTATGCAAAGTATTATGCCTCTTGAATTTGTGATCAATGAACAGGGTAAAATCACCGGATTTGCAGACCATAAGAAAATTACAGACACTTTTTCCGAACAACATCAAGAACTTGAGGAATTTTATACAGGAAAAATTTTTCAAAGTTATCTGAATACGTTTGAAAGAAATATCAACGATGAAATGTTTTTATTAAAGCAGTTTCAGAGTACTCTCCTATTTCAGACCTTGTTTCCAAAGATAGATTGGTTTCAGAAGAAGACAAGGTGGAAAGAATCTTTCTACTTAATACAAAACTCTTTTTCTGTACAATGTGAACTCAATATCGAACAGAAAAATGAAGATGACAACTCTGTTTTGACCATTTTAACCGGTAAAATCACTGAATTATGTACTTCGCAGGAAATCATACGAGGTATTAAACTTCAGGAATCAACGTCTGAACCAGCATCCGGAAATATCTTATTGGAATACATCACTCACATCAAAAATAAGAATCTGCTTCAGGCGAAAGCTTCTGTTTTACTTGGTCATGAAGAAGAATTTATTCACCAACATCACATCAATATAACACAAGGATAATATGAAAAATTATGTCATACAAAAAGGTGATACTTTCAGCTCACTGTCCCGGCAGTTTAAGTTGAAAAATGAGGGCATTTTAAAAACGTATCACAACCTCCACTGTCCTCCGGAAGATGTTATGCAGGAGCCTGTTCCCGGAAAAACCATTTTAATTTCGGAAGATCCACAGCTTATGGCTGATGAGACAGAACCTCAAAATATCACTGCCTCATCACAGGAAGAATCTGTAGAGAATATGTCCGAAAGTGAAGAAAATTCTACAGAAGAAGAGCCAAAAGATGAAAAAAAATCACCTGAGGAAAACGAACAGCAAACGGACAAAGAGGAAAAAAAAGATAAAAAAGAAGACAGTGGTTCGAGCCCTCATGAAGGAAAATATTTCGTTGTACAGAAAGGAACCGTACAATGCAATCAGGGATTTAAATTTCCAAAATTTAAAGTAACCAGCCATCAGAAACATTACTGGAATGATGAGGAAGGACAGGCTGATTATCTCGCTGTAACGGAAGATGATCTTCAGCTTGATCCTGCTGCACAACCCTTCGGACAATGTAAACTTAAGCCAACCTCCGGAGGATATCTTCCCTGTGCTTACGCTCCTGCCGGAAAATGGCAGAAAACGTATGAAAAAGTAAAAGTATTGGGAAAAAGTTGTGTTACAGAGATCTCAGAACTGATGTGCAGCACAGGAGGAAAAATCACCATTCTCAAGCACGGACAGCAAAGTGAAGCAGGCAAAAGCCATGTTGCAAAAGCGAATACACAGGAACAGCAGGTTTATAATCCCGTTGTGGATTTTGATGAATTCAAGGAAGATACGAAAGGTACAGACGAACTTTATTACAGCTAAGCCATGACAGGAAATATTATCGGGAATCAGAATCCTCTGGTAGGAACCACCTGCTCCTACGAAGTAAAACCTTCCATCCTCTCCTTCGGATTGAAAGGTGATTATGAATGGTATCTTTATAAGAAACAAAAGAACGGAAGCTGGAAAGACATTACCAGCCAGCCTAAAAAGGGCGAAAAAGTAACCTTCAAATTTGGAGAAATAGGTCTGGGAATAGAGTTTCAAATGAAAGTCTATGAAACTAAAAAAGGAATTTTACCGGGACTTCCCACAACTAAAAATCTGGTTGCCAGCATTATATTAATCCCTACCAGTAACAAGGTTCCAAAAATAGACAAAGTAGTGCTCTTCAACAGAGGAGGAACAAACGTTAATAAAGCCAGCTATCGGGATACTCTTATTGCCCAGGCTCACTGCATCGCCATGTTTAATAAAGAGATTGAATTCCATCTTTGGGAGGATGATGCGCCTGGAAAAGGCCATGACCCTGTTATCAATAAAAACAACCGTCATACCCGCAGCTACAAAGCCCGGGTCAATGAAAAAGGGATTGCAGAAGTACAGATACCTTTGATGTCTGATGAAAAAATCCTTCGTCAGATGGCCAATCAGTTTCTAATGAAAGGTGATAAAAGTGAAGGCGCTAACCATGAGTATTATGTTACGGCAACCTATTCAGGGAAAATCCAGGGAGCCAGCCAGGTGAATGTAGATGTGGCCAATCCGGATTATAAAGGACAACCTCAAAGTCAGCCCAAACCTAAGCCGCAGCCTGAAAAACACACTCCAAAATTCCCGGCCGGACAAGGAGGCGGTCCCAAACAGCCGGATCCTAAAGGTAATATTATAGAAGCCGTTTTCATTGATGATACAGGAGAAGAACTTTCCAAAGTCGCTGTAGGAGATAAAGTAAGGGTAAGAATTCACTCCAAAAATATGGTGGAGAAGCATATCCAATATGTCATCTGGGAGTATGATACGGCTTCCAATGATGAAGTATTCAGAAGTGGGAATATTAAAATCTCTGCTGATATCCATGACACTTCAGGATTTGTCATTACCAAAGATATTTTTGAAAAAGGAATAGACTCCCCTATTGGCGATCCGGATTCTGATAAACAAAACTATTTCATTGAAATTATCTCCAAAGATCTTTCTGCAGAATCTCAGAAATTTGGGGTAAATTCGGAAGGACTGATGGAAGTGGAGAAGGTGAAGAGTGCAGCGGGGGTGCAGAAGACGCAAAAACCAGATAAACCAGGTAGTTGTATATGTCAGGAACAATACAAAGACTTAGTATGGGGTGGAAAAGTAAGTTGTGAGTTTAGGAAGAAAGTGATACAAATCGCAAAAAACTTGGAATTGCCACAGAAAAATTATGAAGGGGCTAATTGGTTAATGACAATTATGGCTCTAGAATCGGCATATTCATTCAGCCCTAAATGTGGAACTTTTGGAAAAAATCCTGATGAAAATAGTAAATATAAATATATTGGGTTAATACAATTTGGAAAAGCGGCTGCAGAGGAAATAGGAACAACAAGAACCCATTTAATGTCATTAACTGCAGAGCAACAATTAGACTATGTTGAAAAACATTTTAAGAAGAAAATATATCAAAATTTATTAAAAAATAGAACTGCACTTTACTTAGCTGTAAATTACCCAAACTCTACATCTCATGCATCTGAAAGAAACTATGTTGTTTATGATAACACAAAAGATGCATATGATGACAACCCAATGTTTAAAAGAGAGACACACGAGTTTTGGATTGATAAAGCTGGTAAAAAACAATACTATAAGGGTAAGGAAGGAAAATCTTATGTTTGGGAATTCGAAGAGGCATTAAAAGAAGTAGAGGAATTAGGACAATCTAATAAAACAAAGACTTTCACATGCAACAATAATAGTACAAAAAATGATAATATTAGTGCAAAAGATATTGTCACTTATCATATATACCATGATAGCAAAATTGAAAAACATATACCTAAAAAAATAAAAGAAGGTAATGAAACTAAATATAAATATGTCTATCACGATTCAAAAGGAAATGAGCATGAAATAACTACTGTAGATTGGCATACAACTAGAGAAAAAGGTGTTGGACAAGTTTATAAAACTAAACCAACTCATGCAAAAGTTCTTTCTGATCAAAATGTTTCTGAAGGAAATACATCTAGACGTGTAAAATATGAAAATGGAGATATTGCAGAATATGGAACTCATCCTAAAAAAGGAATTATTTGGTTATTATATAAAGCAGGAAAAAATAATGTTGAATTAATTAAAATGCCAGATAGTTTAAATTATAAAAAAGATGGAGTTTATATTGCTTATAGCTTTTCAAAAACTCAAAGAAGATATACTGGAGCTGATTCTTTTGCTGGATTTATTGGATATTTAGCTAAATCTGGATACAAACTAACCACAACGGGTAGTTGTTTTTCTGAAGGATCAAGCTTTCCAAGTCAAGAACATTGTAATGGAAGAAGTGTAGATACACTTTATTTAAGTATAGTTGAACAGGATCAAAAGGTAATCGACAGTGCAATATTTTTCCATTTTACAGAAGTGTTAAAGGGAGTAAATGCTTACTGCCAAAAACTAAAAAGAGCTGGTAATGGAGGTTCCCTTCACAATAGTCATTTGCATTCTGGAAATTTTAATAGTAGTGTTATAAAAACAATTAAAGAAAAATGAAAAACCTAATTATTTTATTATCATTCTTAAGTATTTTTTCTTGCAAAAAAGCGCAAGAAAACATTTCAAAACCATCTTTCTCCCAAGAAATTTCCATTGATAAAAATTGGAATGGTGATGCGTTAATTTCAGATTTGAATTTTGTAAAGTCTATAAACCCTACTTGTAAATTAAAAACTACTTTTTTTAATAGATCAGAAAAACAAGTTGAAGAGGATGATTCTAAATGTGCCTTATCTAAAATTAAATTCGATTACGAAAAGTTAAACTCTTTAAATAAAAAAAGCAATATTGGAAAAATTGCTTCTAATATAGAATTATTTATTAAAAATACTGTCCCTAAAAGTGATAATGCAGATTTAAGTTACCAAACGACATTGTATATTGAAAAAAATAAAACAACAACTGACTCGATTGTTATTTACCAATCTTTTAATTTTTCAGAAGCATTAACTGTAAAAACAAAGTATTATTACCTTGATAAAAGTGAAATTCACTTATTAGATATAGTAGAAGATGAATCTGGAACAAATGTTGAAAAATGGGAACATTATAAAATAAATTCTTTAGGCAAAATATCGTTAGTACAACAAAAAACTTTCTCGAAAGATAATAATATTACGAAAACAGATATTAATTTCTGGAAAGGGGAATATCATTTTGAAGCATCAAATAGAGACGAAGCAAAAACTATTTTTGATATAACAATAAATTCATTGAATGACATTTCAGTAGATATTACCGAAGAAGGGACAAAAAATAAATATTCCCAATTGAAAGCTGAACAAGTTAATAATACAAAAATTAAAATCAATTATGATAATTCCTCTGAAGATATGGGAACTATTTATATTGAAAAATCTGACAACAGCTACTTTATTTCAGGAAGCCCAATATACTTTATAAACCCTGGAAATAATGAGATGCCATTACAAAAATTGAAGTAATATTATAATTTTTTATAATGGTAAGAATGTCTCTAATATTATAAAAAACAATAAAAGCTCTCAATGGGATGATAAAAGTATTTTCGACTTTATTAATTGTGATATTTTTTGTTTGCACTTGCAAAGGTCAAAAAAAGAAAGATGATTACATAAATTTTCTGGATGTAAAATACCAAGCAACTGGTTTCTTCATTCCAGACATCTCCAATCCATACCCAACCTATACCTATTCAGATAAAAAAATAGGTATTCTGAGTGTAGATTTTATTGGAAAAAAGGATGAAACTCAATATTTTTGGAATCCGAATAATACAAAAGGTTATTTTTCAAAATCTACTAACCCTGAAAATGATGCTCAAAATTCAAAAGCAATAAAAGATCTTATTAAAGAAGATGATTATTATGTAGTTGCCTCATATCTACCTAATAAGTTCATTACTTATACAGGAGGGGAAGATGGAGAATTTGAACCAAAGCAAAATGCGAAAACAACTTTCTATTTATATGAAAAGAATAAATGGAAACAAATAGGAGAAATAGAGACTTCAAAGATTCCAGAAAATATTTTAGCATTTGAAACCAATCTTATTAAGAAATTCCAAACTTCTAAAAATAAGTAGTTAGCCCTTTAACAAAGACCTGACCTCATTCTCAAAAAACCCATTCATCCCATCAATATATAATTTCAGAAAAGAAATTTCGTTTCATTTGAAAAATATTTATACCTTTGCTCTGTGATTTTTAACAACGGAACATATTATTATAGAATTTTTACCTCAGCTCTGGGATAGGGATTCTTATGAATATAATTTAAAACCTCGTCCTAGGGACGAGGTTTTTTTATTTTAAAAAAAATAGAAAGATGAAAATAAGTATTATTGGAGTAGGATTAATCGGCGGTTCGATGGCCTTGAAATTAAGGGAGAAAAACATTACCAGCTTCATCTACGGAATCGATAACAATACACAGCATATCAGTGATGCATTAGATCTGAAGATCATTGATGCCGGAGTAGATCTTGAGCATGGAATTAAAAATTCGGATCTGATTATCCTTGCTATTCCCGTAGATGC
Organism: Chryseobacterium sp. KCF3-3; assembly: GCF_045865955.1. Lineage (NCBI taxonomy): Bacteria > Pseudomonadati > Bacteroidota > Flavobacteriia > Flavobacteriales > Weeksellaceae > Chryseobacterium > Chryseobacterium sp. KCF3-3. The sequence continues at coordinate 3,312,106 of NZ_AP035792.1, read as the reverse complement.
TGCCAGAAAACTATTGCCTACTGTTCTTGACTTAGTAACTGACCAGCAGACGGTAATGGATGCAGGTTCCACAAAAGCAGGAATTGTAAATGCGGTAAAAGACCATCCGAAGCGTTCAAGATTTGTGGCTTTTCACCCGATGTGGGGAACAGAAAATAACGGTCCGAAATCCGCTATTGCAGAAAGTTTCGCAGGAAAGGCTGGAGTAATCTGCAACAAAGAAGAATCTGCAGAAGATGCATTGAATATTGTTGAACAAGTGGTTAATGCCCTTGATATGCACATGATTTACATGGATGCACAAGATCACGATGTCCATACCGCTTATATTTCCCATATTTCCCATATTACGTCTTATGCCCTTGCCAATACGGTACTGGAAAAAGAACGTGAGGAAGAAACTATTTTTCAGCTTGCGAGTTCAGGTTTTTCAAGTACGGTACGTCTTGCCAAATCGCATCCTGAAATGTGGGTTCCCATCTTTAAACAAAACAAAGAAAATGTGCTGGATGTGCTGAACGAACATATTTCCCAGCTCAGAAAATTCAAATCTGCCCTTGAAAAAGAGAATTATGAATACCTTGAAGAACTGATCACCAATGCCAACAGAATAAGAGGAATTTTAAGGTAAGTAATTCCACACGATACTAAAAGCCCAATGGTTTTTACTTTTATTTTATTAAGAAACCCTTAGACATTACGGCTAAGGGTTTTATTTTTAAAACAATGTTGTTTCTATTAACACTCCGGAACGTTAACGGCAATTGCAAGCCCGCCTTCGGAAGTTTCTTTAAAACGGTCACTCATAGACTGAGCGGTTTCCCACATGGTAAGAATCACTTCATCCAATGTTACTTTTGCTTTGGTAGGATCACTTTCCAACGCAATATTAGCTGCAGTAATCGCCTTCATAGCGCCCATTGTATTTCTTTCGATACATGGGATCTGTACCAATCCTTTAATTGGATCGCATGTTAATCCCAGGTGATGTTCCATGGCAATTTCTGCCGCCATCAGTACCTGCCCTACACTTCCACCCAGAATCTCTGTAAGTCCGGCCGCTGCCATTGCAGAGGATACTCCGATTTCCGCCTGACATCCTCCCATCGCTGCAGAAATAGTGGCATTTTTCTTAAATAAGGTCCCGATTTCTCCCGCTACAAGCAAGAATCTTATAATATCATCTTCATTGGTAAATGGTGTAAATGCCTGAGCGTACATCAATACTGCCGGAATAACTCCACTCGCTCCATTGGTAGGTGCGGTAATAATTCTTCCGAAACTTGCATTCTCTTCATTCACTGCCAGTGCGAAGCACGCAATCCATTTGTTGATATTGGTAAAGTTCTCTTCAGCGTCTACCACCTGCTGGAACCATTCATCTTTATTTTTATAAATTTTGTCTCCTAACAGCTTTCTGTTGATTCCTGCTGCTCTTCGGGTAACATTCAGTCCGCCCGGAAGGATTCCCTCTTTATTGACTCCTTTATAAATACATTCTTTGATCTGTTGCCAGATATAAAGCGCTTCCTGTCTGGTTTCTTCCTGAGTTCTCCAGCTTTCTTCATTCATGAAAATCAGATCCGACATTTTATTCAGTCCCAGTTTTTCACAATATTTTGCAATATCCGAAGCTTTATGACAAGGGTACAAGGTACGTACACACTGCTTTTGAATAGAGTTTTTCTCCTGGCTAGCGATGAAACCTCCTCCTACAGAATAAAAATCCTGCACAAGTTCTGTTCCGTCTTCGAAAACAGCTCTGAAGATCATTCCGTTAGGATGAAAATCAAGGCTCTTTTTCATATTTAAAATCAAATGATGTCCGTAAACAAATGGAATAATTTTCTCTCCTCCCAGGTTAATGGTTTGAGTACTTTTGATGTATTCTATTTTCTCATCAATTTTTGAAGTATTGATCGTCTTAAAATCTTCTCCATTCAACCCAAGCATTCCGGCAATATCAGTTCCATGCCCAATCCCCGTTTTGGCGAGTGAGCCAAAGAATTCAAGAAAAACCTCTTTAACTTCTTCTATTGATCTTTCTCTTTTTATAATCCTGATAAATGCAGCTGCTGCATTCCAAGGTCCCATCGTATGCGAACTGGACGGGCCTATTCCTACTTTAATAATCTCAAAAACCGATATTGATTCCATAAATGATTCGTCATTTTCCTCAAAAACAAAGATACATGATAAATCCTAATATATGCATAGCAAAATCTTAGATTTATTTGGTTTTGGCAGTCTATAAAACAAGTTTTTTTGTAGATTAGCTGGTTGTACGAATTTCCAATTATATTGTTCTTTTTAATCATTTTTTTAAATGGAAACATTAATTAAAAGCATTTTACAGCATGTCCAACTAAGTCCGGAAGAAATAACTGCCTGTAAAAGTTTCTGGACAGAAAAAACATTGGAAAAAGGTGATTTCCTATTGAGAAACGGGGAAATCTGCCGCCATGACAGTTATATCATTTCAGGTGTTTTAAAAGCTTTCTGCATCAATGAAGACAACGGAAATGAGGAAATTCTCTTTTTAGCTATTGATCACTGGTGGGCTACAGATATTGCCAGTTTTTCAAAACAAAAACCCTCCATTTATAATATTCAGGCCGTAGAAAAAACAAAGCTCCTACAGATCAGCCATCAGTCCTTTCAAAAAATGCTGAAGGAAATTCCATCCTTAGAAAGATACTTCAGAATCATTCTGGAAAGTTATCTCGGAACGCTGGAAAAAAGAGTCGTGTTCAATCATATGCACAAAGCAGAACAGAAGTATTATGATTTTCTGGAAACCTACCCCGATATTTCCTCCAGAGTACCTCAGTATCTGATTGCTTCTTACCTCGGTGTAACTCCGGAATTCATCAGCAGAATTAAGAAAAAAAATAAATCCTCTTGAACTAGATCAATTTTTCAGAACTCAATAATCAGGAATTTTGCTGGTATAATTCTTAACAAATGAAAATACTGATTATTAATGCCAGTGTAAGAAATGAAAGATCTTACAGCAGAAAACTGACCCAGCTTTTCGTTGAAAACTGGACAACGAAATATCCTCTTGACACGTTCACCTACAGAGAAGCGGGAACTGATACGATTCCTAATATTGATGAATCATGGATTGCAGGAGCTTTCAAAAGATCTTCAGACAAAACTGAAGAAAACCAAAAGCCTTTACAGCTAAGTAATGAACTCGTCAAAGAGCTCAAAGAACATGATGTATATGTCATCGGAACTCCTATGTACAACTGGTCTATTCCGTCCGGATTAAAAGCTTATATTGATCAGGTCATGCGAATCAATGAAACCTGGAAATTCCGATCCGGAGTTCCGGATGGTGATTACGTTGGTCTCCTTGAAAACAAAAAGCTATTTATCCTCTCAACCCGTGGCGATACCGGATACGGAGAAAATGAAAAGAACGGACACATCAATTTTCAAACGACTTATCTGAAGCATATTTTCGGAATTATGGGTGTAAAAGATGTCACCATTCATTCCTTGGATAATGAAGAATTCGGAGGTGAAGTCTTTGAAAATTCTAAAAATAAAATCTTTGAAGCAATTGAATCTATTCAATAAAGTATTTTTGATTTAATATAACACTCAGCAGGCTATCTCAAAAACCCAATTATTGGGCACTTGTCATTGACTACGTCGAATCTTTGATTTCTGACGAAGGAAGAATCTTATTAATAACCAGACGGATGAGATTCTTCACTACATTTCATTTCTTTCAGAATGGCATTTTTGGGAAAGCCCCTACTTTTATCAGCTGAAAGTTTCCTCGTGCTGAGAAAGGTCAAGCCCTTTATTTTCTGATTCTTCAGAAACTCTGAGGGTAATAACAGCATTGGTAATCTTATATAAAAGTAGTGAACCGAAGAATGTAAAAGCAGAAACCAACACCAATGCTGCCATATGATGAAGAAAAACTTCAATTCCTCCATGTAATAAGCTCGCTTTTTCACCATGAGCAAAGATGGCGGTAAGAATCATCCCCATAATTCCCCCTACTCCATGGCAGGCAAAAACATCCAGCGTATCATCTATTTTCTTTAAACCTTTCCAGTTGACCATTATATTAGAAACGATTGCGGTAATAAATCCTATAAAAAGACTCTCCTGAATACTTACAAAACCACATCCCGGAGTAATGGCCACCAATCCCACCACTGCACCGATGCAAGCCCCCAATGCAGAAACACTTCTCCCATTGATTCTGTCAAAAAAGATCCAGGTCATCATCGCTGAAGCAGAAGCAAGAGTGGTTGTTCCGAAAGCAGTGGCTGCAGAAGCAGAAGCACTCAAAGCAGAGCCGGCATTGAAACCAAACCATCCAAACCACAACATTCCTGTTCCCAGAAGCACATATGGAATATTGGAAGGCTCATGGTGCGGATTCTTTCTGTTTCCGACCACCATAGCGCCGGCAAGGGCTGCAAAACCTGCGCTCATATGCACCACGGTTCCGCCAGCAAAGTCTTTTACCCCAAAGTATTTGTTCAAAAGACCTTCCGGATGCCATACCATATGACAAAGAGGAGTATAAATAAAGATGCTGAAAAGAACGATAAATAATAAATAAGAAATAAAACGAACCCTTTCTGCAAAAGATCCGGTAATAATAGCCGGAGTAATAACGGCAAATTTCATCTGAAACAGGGCAAACAGGATAAATGGTATTGTAGGTGCCATCAGTTTATGTGGCAGATTTCCTACTCCATTAAAAAAGGGATAACTTAAGGGATTTCCAATAATTCCGTAATGTTTTCCGGCAATGGTAACGCCAAGAGATTCCCCGAAAGACAAAGAAAAACCAACAACTACCCAGACCATAGAGATGACTCCTAAAGCAATAAAGCTTTGCAACATGGTAGAAATGACATTTTTCTTCCCGACCATGCCTCCATAAAAAAAGGAAAGTCCTGGTGTCATGAGCAGTACAAGTCCTGCCGCAGCCAAAATCCAGGCTACATCAGCGCCCACAATTTTATCTTCACTTAAAAATTCTCCCGTATCAGGAATATCTGCAGCCGGATTCCAGAATAAACCTCCCACGGCTACGAGTGTGATCACCGAGAATGAAACAATCCATTTTAAGCCTACTTTCATAAAATTTATATTTTACCCTATCAAATTTAAACATAAATTTCATAAAAATAACATTTTTAAAGACTCAACCCCTATGAAAATACTATTTAAACAATAATATTTTTATTTTTCATGAGAAAACCTCTTTCAATATTTTGGAAACTTCTTTAGATTTTGTAGCAGGAAAAAGGTGTGTTCCTCCCTTTACTACGTAATCCGGATTGGAATAACGGATGGGGAAAACAATATCTTTATCACCTAATACCTGAATAACATTCGGATTTTCATCAAACTTCCATTCAGAAACTTTTTCTACAGACCATTTCAGATAATAAGGATCTCTTACTTTAAAATATTGAAGAAGTTTAGGATTTTTAGGATCAAAAAGCTTTCGGATAACAGCATATACATTGGCTGCCTTATCATTGAACAATCCTACAGGAAGGATTCTTGGAATTTTGGTAACCTCACCGGTTTTTATAAATTTAGATTTTTCCTTATCCGATTTTATACTTCCAAGGATCACTACTTTTTCTGCAGGTTTCAATTGATTAATCTCCTGCACAATAATTCCTCCAAAAGAATAACCTAGCAGGCAAAATGGTTCTGAATCATCTACTTTCTCTGCCATTCTTTTGACATAAGCATCGAAAGGCTCGTTTTTTTCAGGAATAAGCCAGTCTATAAAAATCAATTCACAGTGTTTGGGAAACTCTATTCTTTCAAGGACCTTGAAGTCTGCTCCCAGACCGCTTACGATATAAATTTTCATACCACTAATTTATGAAAAATACAGAAACAAGGGAATAACAGTGCCCAATCTTTATTTAATGACGCATAAAAAAAGAGGCTGTCTAAAAAGTCCAAAAAAATATCCCCGTTACTTAAAAAGTTTCGGGGATTTTTTTGTTGTTTGTCCTTTAAGATTTATCTTTAAGGTGCACCCAAACAAACATTGATATGAAAGTACGGTTTAAATCTTTACCCACCAATACTCCCAGCTTATTTCCTGAAGATATTTTTGATAAGATAGGTGCTAATGATCCGGTACGTCTTATCAATGAATTAGTGGATAACTTGAATATCGATCATATTATAAGTGAATATAAAGGCGGTGGAACGACAAGTTTTCACCCCCGGATGATGATCAAAGTTTTATTCTATGCCTATTTCAACAATATTTATTCATGCCGTAAAATAGAAAAGGCACTTGGAGAAAATATTCATTTCATGTGGCTTTCCGGCAACAGTAAGCCTGATTACAGAACCATCAATTACTTTAGGAGCAAACGGCTTAAAAACCATATTCACCGTCTTTTTGCAGATGTTACCGTTGTTTTGCAGAATTTAGGTTACGTAAGTTTAAATGTTCAATATATAGATGGTACAAAAATAGAATCATCTGCCAACCGATACAGCTTTGTATGGAAAAAATCTGTAGAAAAGAATAAATTAAAACTGGAAGCTCAAATTCATTCCGTACTTGAAGATATTGAATCCCAAATCAAAGAAGAGCGTTATGAATCCCATGAAAAGACCCTTCCAAAATCTATTGACAGCAGAGAGCTTCAGGATAAAATAGCAGAACTTAATCACTCTGTGGCACAGGACAATAAAACCGGTAAGAAGCTCATTAAAAAGCTTCAGCATCAGGACCTGCCCAGATTACAGAAGTATGAAGATCAATTAAAAATACTCTCAGGCCGCAACAGTTATAGTAAGACAGATCCCGACGCCTGCTTCATGCGGCTCAAAGACGACCATATGAAAAATGGGCAGCTTAAGCCAGCCTATAATGCACAGATCAGTACTGAAAACCAGTTTATCACCCATTACAGCATTCATCAGACTCCTGGAGATACCACTACATTGAAGGATCATCTTAACAGCTTTGAAAATCAGTATCACAAACAAAGTAAAGAGGTAGTAGCAGATGCCGGATATGGAAGTGAAGAGAATTACGAAATGATGGCAGAAAAAGCTATAGAGGGCTATGTAAAATATAATAATTTTCATAAAGAACAGAAGCGCAGTGAGAAGAACAATGCGTTTGCTGTACAGAACTTATATTATAATGAGGAAAATAACTTCTATGTATGTCCCTGCGGACAGCAAATGAACTTTATCGGTAAAGGCAAAAGAATCAGCAGTAACGGATATGAATCTCAGGTACATTATTATCAGGCTTTCAGATGTCAGGGTTGTCCTCTTAGAGAAAGCTGCCATCAAAGCCAGGATAATCGATTAATCGAAGTGAATTATAATCTGAACCATCACAGAATGAAAGCCAGACAAAGGCTGATATCTGAAAAAGGGCATTACCACAGAAGTAAACGGCCTATAGAAGTAGAAGCTGTATTCGGGCAATTAAAAAGCAATAATAAATTTTCAAGATTTACTCTAAAAGGACTTGAAAAAGTAAATATTGAATTTGGATTAATGGCATTGGCACATAATCTTAGAAAATTAGTGAAAAACAGAAAACTTAACCGTAAAAATTGGCTAAATACACTTAAATGCAAACAACATATGCATCTTTTCCATAAGTATATGAAAATCCAAAAGTATAAAATTGCTGCATAACTATACGCAGTCTCAAAACAAAAAAAAAGAGGCTGACCTTTTTGGACAGCCTCTTTTTTATTTATAAAATAGGTTTTATTTTTTCTTCTTTGGAACTCTGTTCTCGTTATCCAGCATTTCTGTAGTAACTTTGAACTGGATGTCCATTTCATTCTTAATGAAATAATCTTTCAATGAAGACTGATAGAATACTTTAAAGTCTCTTCTGTTAAGGGAGAACTTTGCAGATTCAATAGATGTTGTAAACTGAGTAACATATACATTCGCAGGGAAAGAGATTGTTTTTCTCACTCCTTTAAGGGTAAGGTCACCGTATACTGTAGAATTGTATTCACTGTTTGCTAAAGGAATAATTTTAGTCAAATGGAATTTTGCAATAGGGAATTTTTTCACTTCAAAGAAGTTCGAGCTCTTCAGATCGTTGGTAAGCTTGATCTGATCTTCATCAGAAACATCTCCCGCCATCATACTTCTCATATCTATTACAAACTCTCCATCAACAAGCACCGTATGGTCAAAGTTGAATTTTCCGCTTTTTAGCTTTACTGTTCCTGAGTGGGAAGTTTCTTCAGTTTTCACCACCTTATACCCCCACCATCTGATCTCTGATGAAGTCACTTTTGCAACCTTATCAAATTTCTTTTGGGCAGAAACAAATGATATACTTGCGCACACCATAGCAAACAATAGTAATCTTTTCATTCTTTTTTATTTACAATTCAACAAAAATAAAAAAAAGTGTAGAACTTCTACACTTTTAATAATCTTTTTTTGATTAATTTATTGAGCAGTTACCTTTACAAGCATATCAATATCATCTTTCACAAAAACATCCTGCATCGTAGACTTGTAAGCTACGTCAAATTTTTGTCTGTCGAAAGAGAATTTGTTTGATACTAAGCTTACTACTCCTTTGCTGTAAGAAATCTTAGCAGGGAAAGAGATTGGGCTTGTTTTTCCTTTTACAGTAAGGTTTCCTGTTACAAGAGAGTTATAAACTTTATCGTTGTTTTTCTTTACTCCTGTAATTTTGAAGCTAGCAGTTGGGAATTTTTCAACTTCAAAGAAGTCACCATTCTTAAGGTGTCCGTTTAATTTCTGCTGATATTCTCCTGTAAGGTCAGTAGAGCTGATTGAAGTCATATCCAATACGAAGCTTCCACCTACCAATTGGTTTCCTTTCATTACCATATCTCCAGACTTCACTTTTACAGTACCCTCGTGAGAGCTAGCCTCAGATTTTGCTACTTTATATCCCCACCAGTGTACATCAGACGCTACTACTTTTTTTGATTGTCCGAAAGCTAAACCACCAGCTAAAACTGCTAATAAAAATATTTTTTTCATTGAATAGAGTTATTTACTTATTTAATGATGCAAATGTAAGTATCTTATTCAATAGATTTCATTGATGTATATCAATAAAATTTATTATTTTCATGAATAATATCATTCCATAAAAAAAACTCCGGAGAAACCCGGAGTTTTTTTTTATAGCTGATAGTAAGCGGTGTAAAGCGCTATACCGTTTAATGCCGTGTGATTTTGCTTGACCAGATAGATGGGAGTATTTTTAAGCATCTCCTCCATTTTATCACTGATCTTGAATTTCTCATAGAATTTCGCCTTGTCGATATATTCTGCGATCATCTGTGGAATATCTCCGGCAATAAGTAATCCTCCGGTAGCTTTTAATTTTAATGTTAAGTTGTTCGCTTCTCTTGCCAGAAATTCAAGGAAAGTATCTAAAGCAATTCTGCAGATCAAAACATTTTCCTCTACAGCAGCTTTATAAAGCTCTTCCACAAAATTTCCCTGCGCAAGACGTTCTCCTAACCATTCAGGTTCAGGATGTCTTTTCACATCTCTTAAGAATCTGTAGATATTGAATAAACCAGATTTTGAAAGTACATTTTCCCAGCTTACAATACCATAGATATTATTTAAGAACTGGTAAAATTCAACTTCTACGTTGGTTCTTGGCGAAAACTCTGAGTGTCCTCCTTCTGTGGCGAAAGGTCTCAGGTATTTCCCGTCAAAGAAATATCCGGCTTCTCCTAATCCGTTTCCGGGAGCAAGAACCGCTACGTTTCCTTTTTCAAGATGTCCGCTTGTATAAATGGCTTCAAGATGATTATCTTCAAGAAGAGCCATTCCGTAGGCAGAAGCTTCCAGGTCATTCAGCATTTCTACTTTTTCAAACCCGAAATCACGTGCATATTCAGCAATATCCAAATGCCATCCCAATCTTGCAGGGCTGCTTTTCCCGTCCAATACAGGACCTGGCACTGCCATTCCCAGACGTTTTACATTTTCAAGCTGATTATCCTGAATAAACTTCTTTAAAATATCTGAAAAGGAAGCATATTCTTTGGTTGCGAATGTATTTTGTACTTTGATCTCAAGACCTCCGTTCCCGGAAACGAAATAGCCTAAGATTGTTATATCTTCACGGAGACTTGCTCCAATGATAGAAACATTATCATTATTACTGTTCTCTACTCCTGGTAAATAAAGTGGAAATTTTGGATTCAGAATCATAACCTCAAATTTTACCAAATATAATAATTGTTTTTGTAAATCCTGCACGGAACAAAAAAACCTTTCCACTTTCGTGAAAAGGTTTTGGTTAATAATTGTTTATATATTAAATCTAACTACTTTCCTAATGGAATATTGTAACCGAATCCTACTCCGATATTCCCCACATTATAGTCCTGACCTGGCAAATCTCCCTTCGTTCCTACAAAAACCTTTTGGTATTGTACGAAGAAATTCCAGTCTCTGTTGTGGTATCCGATCTCCGGTTTAAGGTAGAAACCTCCGCTTGCTCTCTCAACATTGGTATTTGAAGCCACTGTTTTATCTCCAACCAGGAATCCGTATCCTAAGTCAGTTCCGAAATAGAAACCGGTTTGTTTTGGATAAATTCTGATTAAAGCTGCTACAGGAACTACTCCTACATCATTGTTTTTATATCCGTTATTCTCTTTTCCAAAATAGTGAGTATATCCTGATGCAATACCTAATCCAAATCCTGGTGTAATTAGATTTTGGTATGCTACATCCACTCCTACTGCAGCGGAAAGATTATCTGCGGGAACTGCTAAACCAACATTTGCACCTACCTTGATCATATTGTTCATTTGAGCACTTTGGGCGCTTGCGATACCTGCTGTTAAAATACCAGCCAGTACTATTGCTTGTTTAAACATTTTCATAACTCTAATTTTTTAATTTTACTAAACAAGAGGATGTAAAAATCATGCCAAGCAAGGGTTTTTCTTGTATTTTAACACTCAAAAAATTCATAAAACAATGAATATCAATATATTAATTTTAACAAAATTTAAATAATTGTTTAACAAAATTTATCAGAAAATGATAGCCAAAAAGTGAATTAAAGGATGGAAGAAAGGAAGCTGGATATTGGAAGAAATAGAACTCCATAAAATCAACCCTATTTCTACGATCCAAAACTTCCAACCCCAAACTTCCTGCCTCCTGCTTCCAGCTCCCAGCTCCCAGCCTAATACAACAATATTAACAATCCTTAACCCGTTATCATTTTAACCTTTTTCTTCAAAATACATCAAAAAATAAATTCTCCACGATGGCTGATTCATTATTAAAAAACAAGCATTTTCTTTGGCGAGCAGGTTTTGGTGTTGGTATTAATCAAATTGATGATTTGAAAAATAAAAACATTAAAACGTTAATGAATGAATTATTTAAAGAAGAAAACTTCATCGAAATCACTTATGACACTCCTGATCCGGTTTCAGCAGCAGATTATATGAACAGTACAGCTCCTGCAGAAAAGAAAAAAGAAATGCAGCGGATCAACAGGGAACAAAATAACGAACTGAACATTAATTTTCTGAATTCCATCGTTAACAGCAAAGAGCAGATGAAGGAGAAGATGGCGTTTTTCTGGCATGGGCATTTCGCATCCAGAGTACAAAATCCAAGGTTCAACAAACAGCTTTTGAATACAATCAGAAAAAATGCACTGGGTAGTTTCAAAGATTTGCTTTTTGAAGTAAGCCAATCCCCAGCCATGCTTAACTTTCTGAATAATCAACAGAATAAAAAAGATCATCCTAATGAAAATTTCGCCCGTGAGGTAATGGAACTCTTTACCATGGGGAGAGGAAATTACACCGAAAAGGACGTAAGAGAAGGAGCAAGAGCTTTTACAGGATGGAGCTATGATAAAGAAGGGAATTTTAAAGAAAGAAAAAATCTTCATGACGAAGACAGCAAAACGTTTTTAGGAAAAACCGGCAACTTTGACGGAAATGATGTTCTCAATATTATTCTGGAACAAAAAACTACGGCACAATTTATCACAACAAAGATTTACAAATTCTTCGTCAATGAAAAACCTGATCAGGAAATTGTCAGTAAACTCAGCATAAATTTCTATAATTCAGGGTATGATATTAAGAAACTGATGACTGAGATATTTTCAAGTACGTGGTTTTATGATCAGAAGAATATCGGAAACCGTATAAAATCTCCGGTAGAACTGATGGCAGGAATGATGAGAATTCTTCCTATGCATATTCAGAACCCTGAAAACCTCATCGTATACCAGAAATTATTGGGACAAATGCTGCTTTATCCACCCAATGTATCAGGATGGCCAAATGGAAAATCATGGATTGACAGCTCTACTTTAATGCTGAGACTTCAGGTTCCACAGATCTGGTCCGGACTTCGCCCTTTGGAATACAGTCCCCGACAGGATGATGACATAGATATGGGAATGAAATCCCGTGAAACGGCTTTTAACAAAAGCTTTAAAAATCCTAATATCACCATCGACTGGAACCGTATTGAAAAGCTTTTCGCTAATAAAAACTGCGAAGATTATCTTCTGCAGAATACTCAAAGTCTCGATATGAATTCTGTAAAGAATTTTTCAGACAAGAGTATAAAAATGAATGTTATCAATCTGATGTCTACTCCGGAATACCAGTTAATGTAGGGAGAAGATTTTAGGTTGCAGGTAGCAGGTAATAGCTGTCACAGTATAGCTTAACTGCCATCTATTATTATCAAATAAATTTTAATAAATACGACCTAGCACTATAACCTGCAATCTATCACCTGCTACCTTTATCCTAAAAAACAAAATTATGTTAATCAAAAGAAGAGAATTCCTCAAAATAAGTTCATTGGCCACCGCTTCTATGCTGATGCCCAATTTCCTTAAAGCCATGACTCTGGATGAAGCACTGAATCCTAATCAGAATATTCTGGTAGTTCTTCAGTTTACGGGTGGAAATGATGGTTTGAATACCATTATTCCGGCCAAAAATGATATTTATTTCAGAGAAAGGAAAACATTGGCTATTCAGGATTCTATACCGCTTACAGATGAGGCAGGAATCAATCCGTCACTCTCCTATTTTAAAGAACTTTTTGATAACGGAGAACTGTCTGTGATGAATAACGTTGGCTATCCCAATCCGGACAAATCTCATTTCCGAAGTATGGATATCTGGCAATCGGCAAGCAGAAGCGACCAGTTTTTGGAAACAGGCTGGCTGGGACGTTTTCTGGATGAAGAATGCTATCGTTGTGAGCATCCTACCCAAGCGCTGGAAGTGGATGATATGCTAAGTCTTGCCTTAAAAGGTGAAAATAATAAAGCTTTTGCCTTTAAAGATCCTAAAAGACTCTACCAAACCAGCCAGGAGAAATATTTTAAATCTCTCTACGACCATCATCATGATGATGAAACAGTGTCTTATCTTTACCAGACTTTAGGCTCTACCATCAATAATGCCGATTATATTTTTGAAAAAAGCAAAGCGAAAAAAACAGAACAGATCTATCCCAATTCTCAATTAGGAAAGGATTTTAAAACTGTAGCTTCTTTGATAAAGTCAGATATCAATACTCAGGTGTATTATCTTTCTGTAGGAAGTTTTGATACGCATGTTAACCAGAATGACAGACAGAAAAAGTTATTCGATGATATCAATGAAGCGGTAAAGTCATTTGTAGCAGATATGAAAAGCAATGGACTTTTCAAAAATATACTATTAATGACATTTTCAGAATTTGGTCGTCGTGTAGCTCAGAATGCCAGTAACGGAACGGATCACGGGACAGCTAACCAGATGTTTTTTATCAGCGGAAATCTTAAGAAAAAAGGGCTATTGAACGCTCTTCCGGATCTTCAGAATCTGAATGAAGGCGATCTTATCTACAAAGAAGATTTCAGAAAAGTATATGCTACGATTTTAAAAAACTGGCTCAAAGCGGACTCTTCCAAAGTATTAGGATGGAAAGATGGTATTTATGATTTTGTGTAGGGAAACCTTAACCTAAACGATAAAAAATAAAGATGCTTAGATTCCTGCGTAATGACACAATTGGAATGCTGGCATATCCACACAGTTTGTCATTCCGTAGGAATCCAGCCACAATAATTCAGGAATGGATATGAAGAGAAAAATTACATTACTTACCAAAATTCTAACTGAAGACGTGAAAATTTCACTCCCTCGAAGGGGTGGCGAAAATTCAAAGAATTTTTGACGGGGTGGTTTTCAGCGTTCATCAAAAAAATCCATCAACAAAAAAAAGAGACTGTACATCCTCATGACAGTCTCTTTTCAATAATTTTAAATTTTAACTACTTATACGTTTATGCAGTAATCTGCTTTTTTTCGTTCTCTTTCTCTTCTTGTTTTTTATCTATCTTCTCAGATATTTTTTTAACGATATACTCTATCGCCAGCGGTGCTATAATTGCAATTAATGCTTTAAATATTCTTGATTTCATAATTAATTTGGTATTGTTAAGTTAATAGTACAATTTCCAAGCCAAGATAAAAGATAAAACATGAAAATAAATTATCTTCAATAAAGCCTTGTAAATCGGACATTTAAACTAAGTTAGTTTTCCTCAGGAACAATCAGGTTCTGATAATTTTTACTGCCAGCATTAAACTTTTCTTCCATTTTCAACCGTAGTTTTTTGGGCTTATGCACAATCAGAGAGTCTCCAAACCCAAGCAAGAGCCTTTCCAGCTCAAAATTGATCTGCACACATATTTTAAACAGCGTTCCGTCACGGTCTTCCTTTAAGATTTCCTGACTTTTATGCAGCGGCTTTGTTTTCACATAAGGAGCATTTCCCGAATCCACCCAAAAGATCACATTCCTGGGGTCCATTGACTCTGCAACAGTTACTCCCACAATATCTTTAAAATATTCATCTCCATCCAGATCCTTGTCAATATAGGGAAGATTGTCATCTGTTTCAATACTTTCCATTCTGTCCAGTGCCAGATTGTACATTTTCTGTTTGTAAAGACAGATCAGAAACCAACGGTTGTTGAATTCCTTCAAGAGCTGCGGATGTACCGTAAAAATATTGGATTCTCTTGCTGTAAAGCTTTTATAAAGAATCTTCAATACTTTTTTATTAGCAATACTTTCATACAGAATATCAATATGTTCCAACCCTTTTAGCTGTTCATTTTTATCCAGATGAATAATGGATTTCTGGCTGGTTGCATGAATAGAGTCTTCCAGTTTCTGAATAACCCCATTCATTTCCTTGAACATGGAAAAGTCTTTGAACTGTTTTAAAATCTGAACTGCATTATTCATGGCCTTCAGATCACTTTCATTCACAGAAATATTATGAATACTGTAATCCGGATCACTGTAACGATAGTATTTCCTTTCATAGACTTCAATAGGAGCTTCATAGCCGAACTTTTCACTCCGCATATTCTGAAGATCAAGCTGAACAGTTCTCTTACTCACATAAGATTCTTTTCCCTCAAATTCAAATAATGCTTCCGAACATTCATCTATGAGATCTTCCAGCGTATATTTCCTGTATTTGTTTTTAAGACATTTATCTAAAGTTTTATACCGGATCAGAGCATTTTTATTGGATGACATACCTTAGTGTTTAATGATTGGGTGTTTTTTAATAAGCAAAACTGCTTTTTATTTCTGCTCTTTTCTTGAAAACTATTTCTCTCTCAAAGCATTTTCATCAAAAGTAATCCCTTCCCAGCCGAATTTCATAAAGTTTCGGATATTTTGGTGGTCAGTTCCTTCAGGGTTTTTCAAAACATCTTCTCTGTAGAACTCACCAAAAAGCCAAAGTGTTTGTTCTTTCGTCAAATCCTGAATGCTTGCAAAACTGAAAACCTTGCACGAACCATTATTCTGGCCGGCCTGATTGGTAGTATCTCCGTTTTGAAAGGCGGTAGGGGTAAATTCATAATGTTCATCAATATGAGCGATCACATCACTAAACTGGATCGTTTCCGGGAAATGTTTTAATTGTTCTAATAATACCATGAGCCTTGTTTTTTTAATTTTATATTATTTTTACGAGTCTGCTAATGTGCATTTTCGTCTTTTTAATTAATTTTTGTAAAAATAATTAAAATTTCTTTATCTACGCAAAACTATTGCGCAATAATGATATTACTTTGCATCATCAAAATGAAACAAAATGGAATTTAATGGAAATCATTTAATCGAATTAGGATATAGACCGGCAAAATGGTTTAAAGATGCTATTAGCCATATCAACGAGAATAATCTGGGTGAACATCAGATCGCAGAGTATCTGGTACAGTTCAAACAACCAGATCTTATTCCGCTTCATGAAACAGCTAAAGATTTTATGATCAACATACGTGCGGAACACGAAAGTGAGAATGATAATGTGGAAAAAGTAATCAAAACAATGAAAGTTCTGATGAAAACCCCTACACTGATTAGCGGAGCTTTAATGCCTGATGCCTGTCCTACAGGTCCTGAAGGTCAGATTCCCGTAGGAGGTGTGGTAGTAGCAAAAAATGCTATTCACCCGGGATTCCATAGTGCTGATATCTGTTGTTCTGTAATGTTGACGGATTTTGGAAAAACCAATCCTAAAGATGTTTTGGATGCAGCACATTCTATCACTCATTTCGGATACGGAGGAAGACCAAGAGGGGAACAGATGCCGATGTCTCAGGAACTGATGGATGCTTTCAGAGAAAATGAATTCTTACAAGATGAAAAACTGATCAGCATTGCCCGTTCTCATATGGGAACTCAGGGAGACGGAAATCACTTCCTTTTTGTAGGAATTTCCAAAAATACAGGAAATACTATGATGGTAACCCATCACGGATCAAGAGCTCCGGGTGCTGCTTTATATGATAAAGGAATGAAGTTTGCTAACCGTTTCAGACAAGAAATCTCTCCTGAAACATTAAGAGAAAATGCCTGGATTCCTTATGATACGGATGAAGGTAAATCTTATTGGGAAGCCCTGCAACTGATAAGACAATGGACAAAAGAAAACCATACTTCCCTTCATGATGCCGTGCTGAATAAGCTGGAAATGGAGAAAGAAAACAGATATTGGAACGAACATAACTTCGTTTTCAAAGATGGAGATCTGTTCTATCATGCAAAAGGAGCTACTCCACTGGATGATAAGTTCATGCCTGATATTACAGGACCAAGACTGATTCCGTTAAATATGGCAGAACCGGTATTGATTGTTCAGGGAAAAACAAATGAAAGAAACCTAGGTTTTGCACCTCATGGAGCAGGAAGAAATTTCAGCAGAAGTCAGCATAAAAGATCTTTAGCTCATAAAACAACTGAGGAAATTTTCAATGAAGAAACAGCAGGATTAGATATCCGTTTCTACTCTAACGAGGTTGATATTTCTGAGCTTCCTAGCGCTTATAAAAGTGCTAAAAATGTAAGAGCACAGATAGAAGAATACGGACTTTGTGAAGTTCTGGATGAAGTGATGCCTTATGGATGTATTATGGCTGGAGACGTTCAAAAGAATGCTCCGTGGAAGAAAAAGAAGAAATTCGGAAAAGCATGATTTTAATAGTATGTTCCAACCTAATGTTCAAACCTAACGGGTTTTAGAAACCCGTTAGGTTTGAATAAAAACAATAACCAAAATTTCACAGCACTAAAAAGTTATTTTTAAAAAAAATTAAAGGCACAGAAAGTTCCTATATTTCCAGATTTACTTTCCGCCTTTTTACAAATTATAAGGCAAAGGGAGTTCCTATATTTTTTGGATAAATCACTCCCCGCTTTTTATAAACTATAGGTAAAAGGAGTTCCTATACCCTTCACTTTTAATGAATCTACTCCTCACTTATTTTTTAAAATTAAAACAATGAAAACACTACAATTATTCAATGCTGTACTGGCCAGAAAATCTGATGAAAAGCCATTTATTTCTAATGATGGATTCATCATTGAACCAGATGCTTTATGGGCAAAAAATGAAATAATTTCTTTTTATGCAAAAGAAAAACTGAATGGTAATGATTTGAATAAAACCTTTCATAAATCCTGGGAGAAAATAAAGAATACTTCCAGAATTGACTTATTTTTTGAACAGATCACTCATTATATTTCAACCTATGGAAGCGATTTTCAAAATGAAATCTATATTCCCAATGAAATCTTGAATGTTCCTGATATGAAGCTGGTTTTTAAAGTTATCAAAGCCTACTCTGTGGAAGAAATGCAGGAAAAATGTCTTGCTCTTTTAAGATCAGGTATTGCTTTAAAAGAAGAAACCATTGATGATTTGCTTTCTATTTTACATACGGAGCTGGAATATGATTTTACCGGAAAAGAAAACATCAGAAATAAAGAAGCGGTTATAAAAATTGCTGACCTTTATAATATCTATCCTGAAAATCCGGTTGAGTTTTTCCGTTATGTTATTTATAAAACAACCAATACAACGCTTTTAATCAAAAACGATGATTTGATTGATTTAATCAAGCAGAGTAATTTCAATCCGACATCCTTATTTGAAAGCTTTGGAATGGAAAAAATGGCGGAAATTTTCAACAGATTTAAACCATTATTTCTGGCTTATAAAAACAGAGCACCAAAACCGATTAACAAAATATCAAAATTATCTAAGACTCATCATAAGCCACTGATTTCAAACCCTTTGAATGACGCTACAAATACTCTATTGGAAAACAGCGATTGGCACTGGCTGGAAAATGCGACACCGTTTGCGTTATTCAAAGCATTGTCAGCATGTTACTCCAGGATGTATGGCCAGGATACGTTTGTCTACAGAGTCCGAAACGGAAAATCATGGACTAAAAAAGGTAAGGAAACTTACGTGAATCAGTTCAATTATGATTTCATTCTTGACTTTTTGAAACTGAAGTATGAAAACCTATCCGGAAAGAAGTTCTATTTCCCTGAGAATATAGAATTTGCGTTACCAACTTCTGAAAAGATGTTTGTTGGAAACATTCCTACCGGAACCCGTTTTTATGCTGAAAGACTGGCTGTAGGTATTTATTGGGAAGACCAATGGGGTGCTAATGACCTTGACCTTTCAGGATTGAATATCGCTGGAAAAATTGGTTGGAATGCCGCTTATAATCATGGTAACGGACAATTGATGTACTCCGGAGATATGACGTCTGCTCCCAACGGTGCTGTGGAATATCTTTATGCCAATAAAGGTCTTTGTGAACCAACACTTGTCATGAACAACGTTTTCAGTGGAGATGCCAACTGTGGATATAAAATTGTGATCGGAAAAGGAGATGATATTTCCTACGATTATATGATGAATCCTAATCATCTCTTTGCTGAGGCCAGATGTAATTCTGTTCAGAAGCAAATGATTCTGGGAATGCTGGTGACAAAGAACGAAAAGCAATGTTTCGTACTGTTGAATTTCGGAGCAGGACATTCACATGTTTCAGGAAATAGCCAGGTTTCCATGATGGCTACAACGGCATTGTATCAGCAATGGTATGAAGCGATGCCTTTCAATGAGCTTATCAAAGAACTTGGAGGTGAGATTACCACAGAAAAAGCGGAAGCTGATTTTGATTTCTCACTGGAAAGCCTGGAAAAAGACAGTTTTATCAGAATTTTTAAATAAATTCCATGACGTCATCTGATGGTATCAGGTGGCGTTTTTTTGTGGAATGTTATAGGAAAAATGTTGGATAACCACCCCGTCAAAAATTCTTTGAATTTTCGCCACCCCTCCGAGAGAGGGGAATTTTTACATCTTCAGTTGGGAGGTTGGTCAGGATTGTACTGTTTCTGTATGTTTTTTTACGGGATTGGGGCTGGATTCCTACGGAATGCCAAACTGTGTGGATAGACCGTCATTGTAATTGTGTTATTCCGTAGGAATCAAGCCTACAAAGTGTAATCTTTAACAAACGGACTAAAGTCCGTTCCTATTGAATAAAACTTTTACCGTAATTATACATTCACCTTCTTCACTGAAAAAACTCCTTCATTCACTTGAATAATCACTTTCCTTCCATAATCAATCTGAATACTGAACATATTCTCCAATGGAAACTGAAGCACCGTCTGAAGGATCAAACGAATGACTCCGGCATGAGTGATAAGAAGTACTTTATTTATGTCTTTTTTCTGAATCAATTCTTGCCAAAAGCTGAGAACGCGGGTTTGCATTTCCAGAAGACTTTCACCGCCTGAGGTTTTTACACTCACAAAATCCTGATACCAAGGATTGATTTCGTCTTCAGGAATATCTGTCCATTTTTTCATTTCCCAGTTCCCGAAATTCATTTCGCGAAGTCTTTCGTCTGTCTGATAATCAAACTTAAAAAAATCGGCTAAAAGACGGCAACGTTGGGAAGGACTTGAAATAATTACATCATAATCCCTGTCTATCTCCAACGTTTTAAAATCTTCAGTGAAATCTTTACGTAAAGGCATTTCAGCAAAACCATAACACCGATTTTCCGGATTGTCTACAGCGGTATGACGGATTACATGAATTTCCATACGATAATTGTTCCTAAATAAAATAAAACTTCACAAACCTGCTGTACCGATCCCAAACAGTCACCTGTATAACCCCCAATATGTTTTTTAAAATACCAACCCATATACATCTTTCCCACATACGCGAGAGCAAAAGCAAAAATCAAATACCAGTCCTGAACCAGAGCAAATACAATTAAAACACTGACAAATCCTACCAGCAAAGCCATCTTATCCAAGGGTTTATTCGCTAAAGGTTTTGATTTACTGACATCAATATCAGTCACATACTCATGAGTATAGATCATTGTTCCCGCAATAAAACGGCTTACCGTATGTCCTAAAATGACAATGAGTAAAACTCCCACCGGATTACTCATTCCAAGGGCCTGAATACTATAAAATTTTAAAGCAAAAAGCAAAATGATCCCTATTGTACCATATGCTCCTACCCGACTGTCTTTCATAATCGTCAGTATTTTTTCTTTTCCATATCCGCCTCCGAAACTGTCACACATATCTGTAAAGCCATCTTCATGAAAAGCTCCTGTCAGTAAAACATTGGAAATCATCATTAAAACAATCCCGATTTCCAGATTAAAAAGCAGTGTAGAAAGATAAAGAACCAAAGCGTTGATGAACCCAACGATCAAGCCTACCCAGGCAAAATATTTCTGAGATTTATTCATAATCTCACTGGAGTACGGAATGGTAAACGGAACCGGAATTCTTGTGAAAAACATGAGTGCCGTAGCAAAGTAAATCAGTTCATTTTTGAGGACTTTCATCTGTTATTTTTTAATATAAAAACTGGATTAATCAATTCCCGCAAAATTAGGAAAGCTTTTAACAATGATAAAGAGATCAATTAAAAAAATAAGAAACATGAATCTTATCACCTGAAATTTGTCCTTTTTATCTCTGAAGTATTTTTAGTTTTGCACCATAATAACCATGAAAAAAGAACAAATGAAAAAAGCGTATTTCGTTGGATTATGTCTTATATCCATCGTAAGCTGTTCGGCTCCCGGTGATGAGCTGGACAACGTAAATGAAGCCCAAGCCTTAAATGCATCCGGCAATAACATGATGGCGAAAGGAGGCTTCAGAGACACTCCTGATACACCAACTCCTCCTCCTGCAGGAATCTGGTCCAAATCTTTTTACTTAACCAATCCTATTTACGGATTTTACAGTGATCTGACCAAAAAATATCTGTATAATACTTCTCCTTTACCCTCCGAACTTCCTAAATCCTATCCTGGATTAAGCTATTATTTTCAGGAGAGATTATTAGGTTCTGCAGATGGGCCGGGGCCGGTCATTACAAGATGGTTTCATACAGGAAGTAATGATCTGGTATTAACGACTAATCCTAATGAGCTGGTAGGACAAAGCTACTGGGAAAAAAGAGATCTCGGCACCAGCTACAACGGTGATGAGCCGGGAAGTTTTCCGATTTACAGGTATTTTAATTCTGATAAAAAAACGCACTTCTACACCAGAGATAAAAATGAATTGGGAGATGGAAAAAATGGATTTGTTTACGAAGGTATTGCTTTCTACTTAAAAGATTCTGAACCTAAAGCATACCGTGTTCGTGACGGGCAGTTTTTCCAGGATAATGCTACAGGAAATTTGTATATTGTATTTGAAAGTACGCTGAGACGTATCGAATCCTTTGCAGTGATCAATAATCTGTTTGCTGTACAGGGTAAAGCCTATTTGTTATTTAAAGTAAATATAGAAGATTATACAGGAGAAAGAGGACCTGATATCACTGCAGGAACCCAACTGGTACGAAACACCAATACCGGAAAACTATATTTGGTAGATGATGGTTTATACAGATATTTTCCTACCATGTTTGTATTTAATGCATATAAATTCAATGAAGGTGCTATTCAAAATAAACCTGTAAGAATGATGTTTACAGGTAAAGATGTTGCACATACTTACTAATTGTCATTAATTTAAGATAAAAGGGGCTTCATTGCCCCTTTATTATTTTATAAAACTAAGATGATTTATTGGAAATATGAGCATCTTCAAAGCTTGACATTTCATTCAGGAAATTAACCGCACTCTGAATAATCGGATAGGCCAATGCACAGCCTGTTCCTTCTCCGAGACGTAGATTCAGATTGAGAATGGCCTGCTCTCTCATCAGTCCCAATAGCTGAGGATGGGCATTTTCATTGCTTACATGGCAGAAGATACAGTTGTTCAACACTTCAGGATTCTTTTTCCAGACCGTGGCTACCGCAACCGTTGCAATAAATCCGTCTACCATGATCAGCATATTGTGATGATACGCTTCTTCTATCGCTCCAATCATTTGGGCAATTTCTAATCCACCAAATGTTTGGGCAATTTCATCCTCAGTCATTTCAGCCGGATATTTTTCAATAGCTTCTTTTAAAATACTGACCTTATTGTCCAACTGATGATCATTAAGTCCCGTTCCACGTCCGATACAATGGATAATCGGAATATCAAAAAGTTTGCTCATCATCAAAGAAGAAGCAGAAGTATTCCCGATTCCCATTTCACCGAAACCAATGATGTTACAGCTTTTTTTCGCAATATCATTCACCACAGCTTTTCCATTTTTAAGCGCCTGATGATATTCTTCAGGAGTCATAGCAGGTTCTTCCAGAATATTACGACTGGATTTTCTGACTTTTTTATCCACCAGATCCAATCCTTCCGGAAAATCAAAATTGACACCGGCATCCACAATTTTGATTTTAATATCATTCTGCCTGCAAAAAACATTAATGGCTGCGCCTCCACCAAGGAAATTCATCACCATCTGATAGGTTACTTCCTGTGGATAGGCACTTACTCCCGCTGCAGCAATCCCGTGATCGGCCGCAAAAACCACCATATGAGGATTCAATAACTGTGGTGAAGTAGTTTTCTGAACCATTCCGATTTTGTGGGCAATATGTTCAAGATGTCCTAATGCGCCTAATGGTTTTGTTTTAAAATCAATTTTATGCTGTAATTCTGATGATAACATGGATGTTTATAGTTACGTTAAATGGAAAAGTGCAATATTAGTAAAATTCAATGAGTCTTTTTCTTTTGTCTTGACACAAAAGAAACAAAAGGTCAAGACTTTGAAAATTGAGCTAAAAATAAAATGTGTTCTCTAAAAATTCTAAACTCGTGCGAATTCATTATTACTTTTTTGTATCAATATATTCGTCGCACTCAGACAGGAGAATTTTCTTAACGTTCACAAAATTTATTTTTTTTACGCTCAATTTTCAAAAGTCAAAAAAATTTTAGCCCGCAATATTCACTTACTCACAAACCTGAACCCTGAAACTCTCAAACTCTCCCACACTCAAACCCTAGACCCCATCCCCACGAAACCCGGATCTCGAAACAAAAACAACGTAAGAACATTGCGCACTTCATCTTTTACTTTGCACTATAAATACAAAACAATGACACCAAAAATACTTAAAAAAATAAAAGAAGTTGAGGCTACAAAAGGCGTAGAAGTCCTTCTTGCGGTAGAATCAGGGAGCAGAGCATGGGGTTTTGCATCTCCTGACAGTGATTATGATATACGTTTTATATACCGTCACAACAAAGAATGGTATCTTTCTCCCTGGGATAAGGATGAAACGATAGAATTTATGACAGAAGATGATCTGGACGGTTCCGGCTGGGATTTGAGAAAGACCTTTCACCTTTTATTGAAGTCGAATGCAGCTTTGCTGAGCTGGTTCTATTCTCCTATCGTGTATAAAGCGGATGAAAGGTTTGTAAAACTCTTTAAACCTTTGGCTGATGCCTGTTTTTCTCCGGTAGCCGTTTCCTATCATTATCTGAGCATGAGCAAGAAATATCTGGAAGCGTGCAGAAGTGATGAAGTAAAATTAAAAAGTTACTTTTATTGCCTACGAACCACCCTCACCGGAAAGTGGATCATAGAGAAAGGAACGGTTCCACCCATATTGTTCAGTGATCTGCTTGTTTTAACAGATGATGCAACCCGACGAAAAATAGAAAACCTCGTTGCCTTAAAAGCCACCAAAGGAGAATCTTACTACCACCCGAATGATTGGGAACTGTTTGATTTTCTGGAAAAAACGATAGCAGATAATGAAAAGAAATCGAAAGGTTTATCAGGAGGAAAGGCGGATAAAGGTGAGATGGAGAGGGTTTTTAGGAAAATCTTAAAATAGAAAATAATATAAAAGCTTATTTTGCATAAAATTAAAAAATACAGATGAAAAATATAATCGCTCTGTCTCCCATGTATACAGAAGACAGCAACAATCTAAAGAAAGCATCGCTCAGTTCTCCTTACGAGCTAAACCGCTTCAATGCAAAATGGAATGTTCCGGAAGAAGTTCGTGCAGATGTAGTAGCGGTATATGGTGAAGATATTTATGCAGAAATTGTTGCAGAACAGTGTAATCTAACATTAACAAAACCAGATAACAACTGGTTATCAAGCATTTCAGACGAATTTACAAAGCGGAAAATTGCTTATGGAAAGCTGAAAGATTTTGTACATAAAGAAAATATTTTCATTAAATGTTCGGATTTTAAAAGCTTTAAAGCAGGAGTTTTCGATAAAGTTACAAATATCAAAGGCTTTGAAACACTTGATCCGGAAAGCATGGTTTTCACTTCAGAAATTGTGGAATGGGAACTGGAAGTGAGATGTTTTGTTTTTAATAATGAAATTAAAACATATTCTTCCTATTGGCGAAATGATACTTTTGATACCACCGAGCTTTCTGAGAAAGAAAAAAAAGAGATGTTTACTTTCTTTGAATCTTTTATACAAAAGTATTCCTCTACTCTTCCTGTTGCCATTGTACTGGATTTTGGGATCATCAAGGAGAAAGGCTGGGCTTTAATTGAAGCAAATCCTGCATGGTGTTCTGGATTGTACGCTTGTGATGCGGAAAAAGCTTTGGAAGTGATTGTAAACAGTTGTATTAAAAATTAGATCTCAAAAATACATATATATTGATTTTATAAATGACCATCCAAGACCTAAAAAACAAAAACCTCCTCCTCTTCGAAGCCATTTCCGGAAGCCGGGCTTTTGGGCTGGCCACGGAAAATTCTGATACGGATATCCGTGGGGTGTATTATCTGCCGAAGGAAGATTTCTTCGGACTGAACTATATTCCGCAGATTTCCAATGAAACGAATGATCTTACGTACTATGAAATCGGGAGGTTTGTAGAGCTGCTTCAGAAAAACAATCCTAATATTCTGGAAATTCTGGCAAGTCCGGAAGATTGTATTCAGTACAAACATCCGCTGATGGATCTGTTGAAAACTGAAGATTTCCTGTCAAAATTGTGCAAAGATACTTTTGCAGGCTATGCTGTTTCACAGATCAAAAAGGCAAAAGGTCTCAACAAAAAGATTGTAAATCCGATTGATCAAGAAAGAAAATCAATCCTGGACTTCTGTTTTATTTTGGAAGGACAAGGTTCTGTACCATTGAAAAAATGGCTGCATGAATTCTCTGCATCCGCAGGACGGCATAGTCTCTCACAGGAAAATTGCGGATTGATAAGTATTGATCACACCAAGGGAATGTATGCACTATTTTATGACGAATCGGGGACATTGGGATATAAAGGAATTATTCAGAATGAAGAAGCCAATCAGGTTTCTGTATCCTCCGTTCCTAAAGATGAAAAACCGGTGGCTTACCTGTTTTGCAATCTTGATGCTTACTCTGTGTATTGCAAAGACTACAGGGAATATTGGAAATGGGTTGCTGAGCGCAATGAAGACCGTTACAATGTCAATCAAACCCACGGACAGAATTACGACAGCAAGAATATGATGCACACCATCCGACTGCTTCAGTCCTGCAAACAGATTTTTAAAAACAATTCATTGAAAATCCGTGTAGAAAACCGTGATGAACTCTTAGATATCAAAGCAGGAAACCAGTCTTATGACAGTGTCATGGAAAAGACAGAAAACCTCATACAATCTATAGAAAATCATTATTCCACTTCCACTCTACCCAACGCTCCCGATCTGGAAAAAACCACAAAAACCTTAGTTCAGATCAGAGAAAAACTGTACAATAATGATGAATTATAAATGATGAGCTATGAATGGTGGGACTGTTGAATTCCAGCGCTCCCACTCTCAAACTCTCAAACCCTAAAACACTCTCCAAAACCCGAATCCCGAAACTCTCATCCCACACTCACTTACCCTCAAACGCTCCCACTCTCATACCCTCCAACCTCGTCCCCAAAAATCCCGCAACTCTCATCCACACACTCAAACCCCGAAACTCGCACCTCGTACCCCGCAACTCTCCACCACACTCACTTACCCTCAAACTCTCCCACTCTCAAACCCTCAAACCCAAAACTCACTTCTTCGCCGCCTTCGCCGCCGGATTATAATCAAGACATATTTTAATCCAGTATTCAAAGTCATCGGGTTTTTGAAAACCGATAGGTTCTACATAGCAATAGCCATTTAACTGTTTTCCTTTCATAATCATTGGAAGAAATCCTTTCTTCTCGGAAACCTCATCTTCCAGTTCGGGATTGTAGCGGCACATCAGATTATCATGACTGATGTTGATGCACATCTTTCCGTTCACAAGAAAAGACAGTCCGCTGAACATTTTCTTTTCCTCGATCTCTATATTATTTTCCATAGAAAGCCGTTCACGTACGCGGTCGGCAAGTTCAGTACTGTAAGCCATGATTTCAATTTTTTTTTGATCTATCCCTTTTAGTAATAATAGCTTCGACAGGCTCAACCTGACAATGCTTAAAAATTGCGGTTGGTATTCCAGTTGTCACCCTGAGCCTGTCGAAGGGCATCAATAAGAAAACCTCTGTTAATCATTAAGCTCGAGAATTAATTAAAGGGATAAGTTGATCAACTTTTTTGTTATTAAAATTAATAAAAACCCGTGATTAATGCGTTATTTTATGAGTTCGACTGAAGAATTCAAAATCCAATAAATAAAATTTTATTTAAATAAATTATTGTTTTACGATAATTAATTATACATTTGCAATATCAATTAAAGTTCGTACCATGAACCAGACCAAAATTATTGCAAGAATTTTATTTTATCTCTGTGCCTTACTTTCGGCCGGATATTTAATCACTTTTGGATATTCCTTATTCTGTCTGATCACAGGATTTTCGGTTACGCCTTATAAAGAAGGACAGTTCCTTCATGTCAATTATCCTTTTACAGAACAGCCGTTTCTGAATATCGAAAACAATTACCCTTATATGATCTTTTCCTTTATGTTGGTGCTTATCACTTATGGAATCTTTTTCTGGTTATCTGCCAGGGTTTTCAAAGTGTTTTTCCAGCAAAAACTGTTTACTCAGGAAAATATCATTCAGCTTAAGAGATTTTACCTGTACAATATTTTCATTCCGCTTCCACTGGTTATTGTCGCGAGTTTCTTTGTGGAAGTAGAAAGTATGATATGGGGACTGGTGTTTATTCACTTTATGCTTGGAATTTTCTGTCTGTTTCTTGCGAATATCTTTAAGCAAGGACTACATTTGCAAAACGAACAAGACTTATTTATTTAGAATGCCAATTATAGTCAACTTAGATGTGATGCTTGCCAAACGAAAAATGCAGAGTAAAGAATTGGCAGAAAAACTGGGTATCACGCCCGTGAACCTCTCTATCCTTAAAACCGGCAAAGCCAAAGGTGTCCGCTTCGATACCCTTGAAGCTATCTGTAAAATCCTGGAATGCCAGCCGGGAGATATTCTTGAATTTAAAGAGTAATCGGGATCCGGGTTGCGAGTTGCGGGGTTTGAGAGTGAGAGTGTTTGAGCGTCGGAGGGTTGGAGAATGAGAGCGTTTGAGCATGGTATGTGAAACTTCCACTTCTAACTTCTAACTTCTAACTTCTAACTTCTAGCTTCTAGCCTCCTGCCTCTAGCTTCTAGCTTCCAGCTTCCAGCCACCAATTTCTAACTTCTAAATCAGCTGCCGAAATGCCGCCTGTCCTTCTATTCCCCAAACACAACGTTATGAACACATTAACCATCAGCAATCTTAGCCTTACCTACAAAAATGGTTTCCAGGCTATTAAAAACATTTCACTGGACATCAACAACGGAATGTTTGGACTTCTTGGTCCGAACGGAGCCGGAAAATCTTCTTTGATGAAAACCATTGTCGGGCTTCAGAAACCCACCTCCGGAACACTATTTTTCAATGAAATAGACATTGTTAAAAATCCTGATTATATCCAACAGAATCTGGGATTTCTCCCACAGGATTTCGGAGTATACCCAAAAGTTTCAGCGTATGATCTATTGGAACATATTGCCGTATTGAAAGGGATTATCGACAAAAACGAACGTAAAAAACAAATTCTGAGTTTGCTGGAAAAAGTCAATCTTTCTGATTTTGCTAAAAAAGAAGTCCATACTTTTTCAGGAGGAATGAAGCAGCGGTTCGGTGTTGCCCAGGCCTTATTGGGAGATCCGAAGATCATCATTGTAGATGAACCTACTGCAGGATTAGATCCTGAGGAACGTAACCGTTTCAATACGCTGCTCAACGATATCAGCCAGGATGTGATCGTCATTCTGTCCACGCATCTCGTTGAAGATGTCAGAAATCTCTGCTCGGAAATGGCGGTGATGAACCATGGCCAAATTCTCAGAAAAGGAAATCCGGGAAAACTGATCGCAGAACTTGACAACAGAATCTGGTCAAAACCTATTCACAAAAGTGAACTGGAAAGTTATCATTCCAATTATGAAATCATCAGCAGACAGCTTTTGGAAAGAGAACTTCATATCACTGTATTTTCTGATGAATCTCCGAAAGACTTCAGCCCTGTAACCCCTTTGCTGGAGCACGTTTACTTCCACACACTCACCCAAAAACCTTAATCATGAATACGATATTTTTATTCGAAGCCAGACGCTCTTCCAAGCATTGGCTCACCTATCTTGTGGCCTTACTTTTAATTGGTCTCGGTATTTTTTGCGGCAGTCAGTTCAACCTTTCTGTAGGGGAAGGAATTTATTTAAACTCGCCTTACACCATCGGTTTTATGACCGGAATGCTGAGCCTAGCCGTGATTTTTTTCGCTACGGTTTATGCATTGCAACTACTTTTTAAAGATCAGGATTCAAAATTTGACAGCATTCTTTTTTCATTTCCTTTTTCAAAATTCACTTACCTGAAAGGGAAATTCTGCACCTATTTTTTACAGACTTTTTTAAGCTTTTCATTTTTAATGACAGGATTTATCATAGGTCAGATGATGCGGACCAGAAGTGAAATGCAGGAAGGTTTTAACATTCTTCATTATATGTATCCTTTATTCATCTTCGGGTTTATCAATAGTCTGGTTGTCTGTAGTTTTCTGTTTCTCATAGCGGTTACGGTAAAAAGAAAATTACTGGTTGCAGTAGGTGGATTGCTTCTGTATGTTTTCTATATGATTATCCTGCTGTTTTCCAATTCACCATTTATGGCGGGAAGTCTGCCGCAGTCACTGGAAACGCAACAGTTTTCAGCCTTAATTGATCCTTTTGGATTATCTTCTTATTTTATGGAAGCTCGTGATCTTACGGCTCATCAGAAAAATATACAGATGGTTCCTTTTTCAGGATACCTTTTGTTTAACAGAATTTTATTCTTTTTTATATCTGTTGGAATTCTTCTGCTTTCACTCAAGCTATTTTCTTTCTCCAATACCTCTGGACAGAAAGTAAAAACATCAGGAAATACTCTTATATTTTCGGAAACAAATGAAGCAGAATACTCCACTGTTACACCCAACTTTAATGGATGGAGTTCTTTCCGGTCTGTACTTTCATTTGCCAAAACGGATCTTACCTATTTGTTTAAAAGTGTTGCTGTTCCGGCTGTTTCCATTCTGCTATTATTTTGCGTTGGGATGGAAATGTATGCCGAAATTGAAAAAGGAATCCGTCTTCCCCAAAAGTATGCAAGTTCAGGTCTTATGGCTACAACCATTTCAGAGAATTTTCACCTGCTCGGACTTCTTATTTCCGCTTATTTTTTAAACGATGTCTACTGGAGAGGTTCTTCATCAGGATTTTCTCTGATTGAAAACAGTACTTATTTATCAAAAAACCGGTTAACCGGACATTTTATTTCCATCAGTTTTCTGCTGTGCTTCTTTACAGGAATTTTAATTATTCAGGGGATTATTTTTCAAATGGCGTATCAATATTTTCATATAGACTGGAAGGCTTATCTCGGGATTTTTCTTTTCAATACTTTCCCATTGATGCTGTTTTCCGGATTAATTCTTTTAATTAATGACAGAATTCCCAACAAATTCATTGCTCTTGGAGTTTCCATCCTTGCCGTCTTTATATTATCTGGTCCGGTTTCAGGGAAACTGATCTCCTATCCTCTTTTCAGGATTTTTTCTGATTTTAAAGGTACATACAGCGATTTTAACGGCTATGGAATCTATGAAAAGGCTTTTGCTCAAAGACTATTATTCGGAACAGGGATTATCAGTATTTTATGGATACTCAACAGTATTATAAAAACTAAAAAAGCCTCTGTACTTGCATATGGTTTCAGTATCATTCTGCTCATCTCAGGAATCTTTGCCGGAGTATTGTTTATGAAAGGATATATTCCAAAAAATGAAGATCAGACTATTCTAAGTTCCGCAGCATATGAAAAAAACTATCGAAAGTATGAAAAACTTCCACAGCCTGACATCACTGATATTGCTACAGAAATTAAATTGTATCCTTCTAAAAACGCTTATCAGCTTGTTGGAAAATATACCCTTAAAAATCAAACCAATCATCCCATCAATAAGATTCTGATCAATTTTAATGAGGATTTAAAACTGGAATCTGCTGTATTAAAATGTGGTACTGAAATCTCAAAAATTAATAAACATGTTACAGAAGTTTCATTACAACAACCTCTTTTACCAGGTAAAATAGCTTCTCTTGATTTTAAAATCTCCTATCAATGGTTTGCAGTAAACGGTCACAAGTCTTTCAATGCCATTATTGAAGACGGATCTTTTATGAGGATCAGCAGATATTATCCTACCATCGGTTATCAAAAAGATGAGGAAATTCAGGATGAAAAAGAGCGCAACCAATTCAAGCTTGGAAAACTCACTGAACCAAAGAAACCGGAAGCTCCCGAAGTTTCAAAAAGGGATTTTATCAATTTGAATATGATTATTTCCACTGAAAAAAGCCAGACTGCCATAGGAACAGGGGATCTTATCAAAAAATGGTCAGAATCAGGACGCAATTATTTCGAGTATAAAGCAGATCAGATTCCTTTCCGGTTTGCCGTTTCTTCAGCAGAATACGAGGTAAAAAATATGAATTATAAAGGAATTGACATCAATATTTTCTATCATCAGAAACACTTTGAAAATGTGAATCACCTCCTTGAAAACGCAAAGCTTACTTTAGATTACTGTCAGCAGAATTTTGGACAATATCCTTTTAAAAGCATCAATTTTGCAGAGATTTCTTCTTTTACCAAAGGTTTTGCAGCTACAGCCTATCCTTCCGCCGTCTTTATGCCGGAAGACATGATTTTTCACGCTAATATAGGTGCAGATAAGAAACAGGATGTCATCAATGAGCTTGCCGGTCATGAGCTTTCCCATCTGTGGTGGGGGAATAGTCAGATCAATCCCGATGACAGGGAAGGTTCTGTGATGCTTACCGAAACCCTCGCGATGTATACTGAAATGATGCTCTACAAAAAAATGCACGGCCAGGAAAAAATGATGGAAAGAATAAAAGTACATCAACAGATTTACGACAATGAAAAAGGTCTGTCTGAAAATGTCCCGATCTACAAAGCTACAGGAGATGTTCCCCATATTTCGTATTCCAAAGGAGCTGCGGCAATGGTACAATTGAGCAATGTATTAGGTGAAGAAAAAGTAAATATGGCATTGAAAAACTTTCTCAATAACAATCATTATCCAAAGAAACCCACTTCTCTGGATCTGATCAATGAGTTTTATAACGTTGCTCCGGATATTTCCACCAGAAAACAAATCGACAGATTATTTAAAACCATAGAAAATATAAGTTTTACTTCAGGTTCTAAAACTGCTTCTGCAAAGGCAAAACCCAAAGAACCTATCAACAGTTTTTAATTTTTTTGAAAATATTTTTTCAGGAATTGTAACAAAGTAAAATGATGAATTACTAATTAATTGATACATCAATAATTGATACATCATTTTAAATCTGAAAATATGGAAAAGTTAAATTCAATCATATTCTACAACATAGACAAAGCGATCAGAGCCTACAGAAACTATGCTCAGCGACAGCTGAAAGCTCATGGTTACACGATCACTATTGATCAGTGGCTTATCATCAAAGCGATTCTGGAAAACCCGGGAATTACCCAGAATGAAATTGGTGATCTTGTTTTTAAGGATAATGCTTCTGTCACAAGAATAATTGATTTAATGGTAAAATCCGAATACATTATCAGAAAAGTTCATCCTGAAGACCGAAGAAAAACCCAGCTGGAAGTGACAGATTCCGGGGTAAAAGTGATTAAAGAGGTTCAGAATATCGTAGAAAAGAACCGAAAAACAGCTTTAAAAGGCATCAGCAACAATGAACTGGAAGTGATGTATTCTGCTTTACTGAAAATTTCAGAAAACTGTCTCAACCCTAAAAAGTAAAACGCTATGACCAGAATATTCTCACTTATTATTGTCTGTATGCTGATGCTATTCAGCAGCAGGGTTTCCGCCCAGCAGACAATGCAAAGTTTGACTTTGTCCGGAAATATAAAATCCGACAAAGCAGAGCAAATGGAGATCAATCTCTTTGATGCCGATCAGAAATTGATCAAAACAGAAATTGCTGATAACAACGGTAAGTTCAATTTTAATGATTTAAAAGAAGGAACTTATCAGGTAAAAATTAATAAAAACGGTACTGAGGTTTATCACTCAGAAAATATTTCATTAACCGAAAATAAGACTCTCAATCCCATTGACCTCAATGTAAAATCCATTGAAGGAGTCACTATTACGAAAACCAAACCTCTCATTGAAAGGCAGGATGGAAAAATGATTATGAACGTTGAAAACAGTATTGCCAGCACCGGAAATTCTGCTTTTGAAGTGTTGGAAAAAGCTCCGGGAGTGAACATTGATAACAATGATAATATCAGTCTTCGTGGAAAAGGAAATCTTCTGATCCAAATCGATGGTAAAAATACACCGATGACGGGAGCTGACCTTGCCAATTACCTGAAGGGCATCCCCTCTTCTACCATTGAAAAGATCGAATTCATCACCAATCCATCTTCAAAATATGATGCGGCAGGCTCTGCAATTATTAATATTAAACTTAAAAAAGAGCAGCGAAGAGGAACCAATGGAAGTATTTCCAGCTCTTTAGGATCGGGGAAATATGTGAAAAACAACAATAGTTTCAGCATCAATCACAGGAATAAAAACATCAATATTTTCGGAAATTACAGCTTTGCCTACAGGGAAGCTTATAATGGATTGGTTCTTGACAGAAATTTTTATGAGGCCAATACCTTCAAAAAGGCTTATATACAGGACAATTATCTGAAATTCAAATTCAACAGCCATGTGGCCAAAGCCGGAATGGATTATTATCTGAACGACAAAAATGTACTAGGATTTTCTGTGGGGCTGGTTTCCAATAAATTCAATGTGAACGGCGATAATTCCAACGTAACACTGGGCAGCAACTATCTTCCGGAAAGTACATTCACAACGGTCAACAGATCGAATGACCGCTGGACCAATGTTTCATTCAATCTTAATCATAAATATACAATAGATTCCCTAGGTTCTGATATTTCTACCGATTTTGATTACATCAACTATGCTAATTCTTCTTTGCAGAGCTTCGATACAAGAACGCATGAAATTGCCAGCAACACAGATAATCTCGACATTATTAAAGGTGATATGGATGGAAAACTTAATATCTATTCATTAAAATCTGATCTTACAAAAAACTTCAGCAACGACTGGAAGCTGGAAAGCGGAGTAAAAACCAGTTTTGTAAAGACAGACAACGATCTGAAGTTCTTCAATGCCAGTTCTGGTGTTCCTGTTCCGGATCTTGGGAAAACCAATCATTTTATTTATGAAGAAAACATCAATGCAGTGTATGGAAATGTTTCCAAAAAATGGGAGAAGTTTAAAGTTACAGGTGGTTTAAGACTTGAGAATACCAATGTAAAAGGAACTCAGATTACCACTAACCAGATCAACAAGAGAAATTATACCCAGCTGTTTCCAAGTGCTGTTTTGAGTTATGATCTGACAGAGAAAAGTAACCTTGAAATTAATTTCAGCAGAAGAATTACAAGACCAAGCTACAACCAGCTCAATCCTTTTAAATTCTACCTTGATCCTACCACTCTGAAAGCCGGAAATCCTGATCTGAACCCGCAAATCACGATGAATTATGAATTAACGTATAGTCTGAGCAATAAATATTTCGCCACATTAAGCTACAGCAGGAATTCTGATAATATCACAGACATCTTAAAACCTGTAACAGAAAACGGACAGATCGTAACTGTACAGACCATTGAAAACCTGAATTCTGCTTCTTATTTTGGATTAAACCTGATTGCTCCTGTGAAAGTGACCAAATGGTGGGATATGAATAACAGCGCCAATTTCTACTATGGTTCATACACAGGAAATGTGTCCGGAACACAGATTAATAACCAGGGAAATTTCACATTCAGCATCAACAGTATCAATTCTTTTAAACTTGGAAATGGCTTCACTGCTGAGCTTACCGGAAATTACAAGGCCAGAGAAGTCTATGCTTATCTGAATATGAGCCCGAACTGGTACCTGAATATCGGAGCACAGAAGAAGTTTAAAAACAACAGTGTTCTGAAACTTTCCTTCACAGATGTTTTCTTTACCAGCAATATTAAAGGACAGACGGTTTATAATGATTATTTAGAGAACTTCGCTGTAAAAAGAGATACCCGTGTGGCAACCATCTCCTATACTTACAATTTTGGTTCTTCCAAAAACGGACAGCCTAGAAAAACAGGAGGTGCTGAGGATCTGAAACAGAGAGTGGGAAGTTAATTGTAAGAAGTTGGAAAACGCAAAGACGCCAAGAAGGAGAAATAAAATACTGTCTTTAAGACGCAAAGATTTTATCTTCGATAAAATTGAGCACCAAATAGCTGTACCTGTATTTTAGTCTCTCACGATTGGGCAGGCAAAGCAAATGCAAAAAATAAAACAATATGCTTGCTGAAAATCTTCGATTTTCTTGCGCCCTAATCAATATAAAATTAAAATTACTTTGCGCCTTTGCGTTTTCCAACTTATAACTTATGGTATACAAAGCAAAAATCCCTCAAATTGAGGGATTTTTTATGTTTAAGAATAAATCTTATTAAGCTTCGTTAGATGGAGTTTGGTTTTCCAC
This sequence comes from Chryseobacterium sp. KCF3-3, assembly GCF_045865955.1. NCBI lineage: Bacteria > Pseudomonadati > Bacteroidota > Flavobacteriia > Flavobacteriales > Weeksellaceae > Chryseobacterium > Chryseobacterium sp. KCF3-3. Next base: position 3,276,142 of record NZ_AP035792.1, on the reverse strand, counting down.
TGGTTTTTCGCTTTGTGGCTTTTCACCTTGTGGTTTCTGTCCTTCAGGTCTTCTTTGTCCCTCTGGTCTTCCTTGTCCTTCGGGTCTTCTCTGCCCTTCCGGTCTACCTTGTCCTTCCGGTCTTGGAGGTCTTGGTAAAAGAACTTTACGGGAAAGTTTCATTTTCTTACGGTCATCGTAACCCATGAACTTCACTTCTACTTCATCACCTTCTGCATAAGGAACTTTGTCTAGACGAGCCCACTCAATTTCAGAAATGTGAAGAAGTCCTTCTGTTCCTTTAGCAATCGCTACGAATGCACCAAAGTCCATTACTTTCACCACTTTACCTTTGTAAACTTCACCTATAACCGGTACGAAAGTAATTTCATTGATTCTTGCAATAGCAGCATTGATCTTCTCTCTGTCTGTACCAGAAATTTCGATACGTCCGATTTCTCCCATCTCTTCGATAGCAATAACCGTATCAGTATCTTTCTGTAACTGCTGAATAATTTTTCCACCAGGTCCGATTACCGCACCAATGAAGTCTTTTGGAATCTCCATTACTACCATTTTCGGAGCGTGAGGCTTCACGTCTGCTCTTGGCTGAGAAATCGTTTCCGTGATTTTGTTCAGGATGTGTAATCTTCCGTCTTTAGCCTGCATCAAAGCTTTCTCCATGATATCCATAGAAAGTCCCTGGATTTTGATATCCATCTGACAAGCTGTGATACCGTCTGCAGTACCTGTTACTTTAAAGTCCATATCTCCAAGGTGATCTTCATCTCCTAAGATATCAGAAAGTACAGTAAATTTACCTGATTTTGTATCAGTGATCAGACCCATTGCAATCCCTGAAACAGGTTTTGTGATCTGAACCCCTGCATCCATCAATGCTAATGTACCTGCACAAACTGTTGCCATTGAAGAAGAACCATTAGATTCTAAGATATCGGAAACAATTCTGATTGTATATGGGTTTTCTGCTGGAATTACTGCTGTTAAAGCTCTTTGAGCTAAGTTTCCGTGTCCTACTTCTCTTCTTGAAGTACCTCTTAAAGGTCTTGCTTCACCAGTAGAGAATGGAGGGAAGTTATAGTGTAAGAAGAATCTTTCGTCGTGCTGCGTGATTACGCTGTCGATCATGTTTGCATCTTTTACAGAACCTAAAGTTACCGCTGTTAAAGACTGAGTTTCCCCTCTTGTGAAAACTGCAGAACCGTGAGCTCCCGGAAGATAATCAATTTCTGACCAGATTGGACGGATCGTTTGAGGATCACGACCATCAAGACGGATATTGTCTTCAAGGATCATCTGACGCATTGCTTCTTTCTCTACGTCATGGTAATATACTTTAACGAAAGGAGTTACTCTTGCCAATTCCTCTTCATTTTCAGCATATTGTGCTAAGAAATCTGCAAGAACTGCTTTGAATTTTTCTCCTCTTTCTTCTTTGTTAGATGGAGTTTTTGCTACTTCATATACTTTATCATAGCACTCTTTCCATACTTTTTCACGAATTTCTTCATCGTGATCTTCGTGGCTGTATTCTCTTTTAGGGAAAGATTTTCCTACTTTTTCAGCTAATCTCTCCTGAGCTTCGATCTGTTTTTTGATCTCAGCGTGAGCGAAGTTGATTGCTTCAAGCATTTCCTGCTCAGAAATCTCTTTCATTTCTCCTTCTACCATTACGATGGAGTCTTTAGTAGCTCCCACCATAATGTCGATATCTGATTTTAATAAATTCTCATAACTTGGGTTAACAGCCAATTGTCCGTCAATTCTTACGACTCTTGCTTCAGACATTGGTCCGTTGAAAGGAATATCTGTAATTGCAATAGCTGCAGAAGCTGCCAAACCTGCCAATGCTTCAGGCATTACTTCTTTATCGTAAGAAATTAATGAGATCATCACCTGTACTTCCGCGTGGAAATCTTCAGGGAAAAGAGGACGTAATACTCTGTCCACTAATCTCATTGTAAGCACTTCATCATCAGATGGTTTTGCTTCTCTACGGAAGAAATTTCCAGGAATTCTTCCACCTGCGTAGAATTTTTCTCTGTAATCTACCGTTAATGGTAAAAAGTCTACACCAGGATTGGCTTCTTTATTGGCTACAACAGTTGCTAAAAGCATTGTTCCGCCACATTTCACCACTACAGATCCGTCAGCCTGCTTAGCCAGCTTTCCCGTTTCGATAGTGATTTCCCTGCCGTCTGCAAGGATAATCGTTTCTGTAAACGCTTGAGGTATACTCATAAATTTGCTTCTTTATACTCCGTATTGAGTATGATTAATATTTAAACTCTTTAAATTTTCGTTTGCAAAGGTAATATATAATAATGATATATTAAATTTTTCGATTGCTTAAATAGACGCTTAAAATACAAAAAATTGGCTATCAATTGATGAAAGTTTGAAAATTTATACTAGTAATCTGAACTTATTCATCATTTATTAAAATAAAAAAGCATTTTTTTGAGGATAATGTATTGAAAAATCCTGTCGTTTTTGTATTATTGTCTCAAAAAATGAAAATAATACTTTGAAACGGAAAAAAGTATCTGTTTCATTTTAAAAATGATTAAAATTATTGCAAACCAATAGGCTGATCCCTATATTTGCCCTACTTCACCAATTACAATGCTGTAGGCTAAAAAAAGTTAAGGAACTATCCTTATCCAGATAAATAAATGTTTATGATTAATAAAGAAGTACAATCTCAAAGCAGGAATTATACGGTTCCGTTGATTACCATCACCCTGCTATTTTTTATGTGGGGATTCATCACCTGTATGAATGATATCCTGATCCCGTATCTGAAACAACTTTTCAATCTTACCTTTTTCGAATCCATGCTGGTACAGTTCTGTTTTTTCGGAGCTTACTTTATCGGATCACTGATTTATTTTATGATTTCCATTACGAAAGGAGATCCTATCAATAAGTTAGGCTATAAGAAGGGAATCCTGTTTGGAATTTTTCTGGCAGCATTCGGCTGCGTTCTGTTTTATCCGGCAGCTACGTTTTCATATTATCCGCTGTTTCTGGGAGCTTTGTTTATTTTAGGACTCGGCTTTACAGTACTGCAGATTACAGCCAACGCGTATGTTTCATTGCTGGGAAGTGAAGAATCTGCATCCAGCCGACTGAATATGACTCAGGCATTCAATGCCTTCGGAACCACCATTGCTCCGGTACTGGGAGGTCATCTTATTTTTGAATTTTTCTCATCTCCGGACGGATCATTCAGTGCGGTAGCAACGAGAATTCCTTACCTTATTTTTGCAGGTATCCTTTTACTGGTTGCTTTATTGATTTCCAGAGTTAAACTTCCTTCATTCCAGATGGGAGAAGAAGAGATTGTAAAAGGTTGGGGAGCACTTGAATTCAGCCACCTGAAATTCGGAGTATTCGCCATGTTCTGTTATGTAGGCGGAGAAGTTGCCGTAGGAAGTTTTATCATCAGTTTCCTTGAACAGCCACAGATTATGGGCTTTAATGAGATTATCAGTAAAAATTACCTTTCCTTATATTGGGGCGGAGCGATGATTGGCCGTTTTCTGGGAGCCATTTCTTTAAATCAATCAATAAGCCAAAGCAAAAAGGCTCTATATATGCTGGGAGCGGCGGCAGCTGTTTTCCTTGTGATTTTCAGTATTGTTAATCTGACTTTCAGTCAGATCAGCTTTTTCCTTGTATTTATCGTTCTTAATTTTATTGCCTTTTTCGTGGGTAAAGCAGCTCCGGCAAGAACATTATCTATTTTTGCAGCGATTAATGTTATTCTATTGATTTCTGCAATGGTAAATCATGGTGAGCTGGCGATGTACAGTATTTTAGGAATTGGAATTTTCAACTCTATCATGTTCTCTAATATTTATACACTGGCTATTTCAGGACTGGGTAAATATACAAGCCAGGGATCATCCTTAGTGGTAATGGCTATTCTGGGAGGAGCTATTGTTCCGATATTCCAGGGATATCTTGCAGATCAGTTTGGAGTACAGCATTCATTTATTATTCCTGTATTCTGCTATCTGGTTATTCTGATATTTGGAGCTTACTGTACCAAATATTTAGGTCATGTAGAAACTACAGAAGCCAAATCAGGTCATTAAAATCAAATTCAATCAAAATGTATAAGGCGGAATATCTCAAAGGTATTCCGTTTTCCTTTTCCAACCTAAAAATGTAACTTTTCATCAGAAAAAGGAACTTATCTTACAGACTAACTCAATTATTATGAAAATACAGTTAAAGCTTGAATATGCCGCATTTCTACTGTTAGGTATATATGCTTTTTCACAAACAGGATATTCCTGGTGGTGGTTTGCCGGATTATTTCTTGCACCCGATATTTCCATGTTGGGATATATAGTTAATACAAAAGTTGGGGCTTTTTGTTATAATCTCTTCCACCATTTCGGAGTAGCTGTCATTGTTTATTTTGCCGGAACAGCCTTGTCTCTACCCTATTTGCAGATGATTGGGGCTATTTTGTTTTCTCACTCTGCGTTTGACAGAATTCTGGGGTACGGTTTGAAGTATCCGGATAGTTTTCAGAATACGCATTTGGGGAAGATTGGGAAGAAGGCTGAATAATGATGTTGTAAACCACCCCATCAAAAATTCTTTGAATTTTTGACACCCCTCCGAGAGAGGGGAATTATCGCTCCTTCGGTTGTGATATTAGTCAGGATTGGAGCTGTTGTGATGCTTTTCTTGTTGGTTTAATATGGCTGGATTCCTACGGAATGGCAAACTGTATGGATAAACCATCATTCCAATTATGTCATTCCGTAGGAATCTAAATACTCTTCTATTATCACATGAAAATCAAAGACTTTAAGAAACTTAAGTGTTCTTCTCAACAATCTAGTATTTTCTAAAAAAATTTTGTGGCTTTTGTGGTTAAAAATCACTTGTTATGTAAAAACAAAAAAGCAACTTCTTTCGAAGTTGCTTTTTATTTTGAAAATCTTTATAGATTATTTTCTTAAACCTAGTTCAGCAATAATTGCTCTATATCTTGCGATATCTTTGTTTTTAAGGTAATCTAATAAACTTTTTCTCTTACCTACCAATTTCACTAGAGATCTCTCTGTGTTGAAATCGTGACGGTTAGCCTTTAGGTGTTGAGATAAGTGGTTGATTCTGAAAGTGAAAAGAGCGATTTGTCCTTCAGCACTTCCTGTGTCTTGTGCAGATTTTCCGTGTTTTGCGAAAATTTCCTGCTTTTTGTCTGTTGTTAAGTACATTCCAATATTGTTTAATGATTATTATGTAACGGGTGCAAAATTACGACTATTTTTTGATTCTGCAAACATTATTGATTTCATATATCAATTTTGATAGAAAAAAATGTTAAAAATTTCTTAATGATTTGTATGCAATCCAACGAAAAGGCAGTAATTTTGCATTCGGATTACAAATGAAAAAAATTATATTCTTTACAGCGGTTACTACTTTTTTATTCATCGGACTTACTTCGGTAAAAGCCCAGAAAAGTGCTGATGATAAAATAAAAAAAGTTCTTTACTTCAATCCTGAGGTAGAGCCTGATATCGATGAAATAAAAGATCCTACCAACAATGCTTTCTTTGATGCTGTTACCGATAATTTCAGTAACAGAAAAAATAAAATGCTCCGGGCCGAAGTTCAGGTTCCCTTTGATAGTATCGACAAACAAACGATTGCAGATTACTGTCTCAACAATGATGCAGATTTTGCCATTGTTTCCAAAGTGAGATATTTCAAAGTAGGATTTGGAAAGTATGTTTTCTCCAATCAGGTAGTTGTGAGTATGAAACTCTTTGGTGCTGACGGAACTCTTGTCACAGAAACCGATCATGATACTTACCGGAAAAATATGCGTCTGCTGGGTTCTACAACCAACTCTGTTAAAATAGGAACCGAAGGAGCGATAAAAGGAATCATTAAGAAGCTGAGAAAGCTGAAAACAACGGAAGCAGAGCTTTAAGATTTAAAGTTCAAGGTTCAAGGTTTAAAGTTCAAGGTTTAAGGTTGGAATATTCAGCCACTTATCGTTAATGGTCAATTTTGCTTCGCAAGTCAATGGTGAATTTTTTTCATGCGGATCAATCCATATATCAGACTCATTCATAATTCATAATTCATAATTCATAATTCATAATTCTTTTATAGACACTATCCTGTAGTGTATCTCTATCCTTATCAATAAGTTGAAAGCTTTCATTAGTTTAGTTTTATCTTAAATCTAAATTATTATGAAAAAATTAAATCTTAAAAAACTGAGCAGAGAAAGCCAGAAAGAAATTCTGGGAAGTATCATCCGTCTTCAAAAATGTCAATATCATTTCGAATGTCCTGGTGGATCATGCTGTCACAGAGTATGTGTTGCTTACGCATGTCCTGAATTATAAATATTTTCATGTTAAATAAAGCACTTGTTCACCCTTCCGAACAGGTGCTTTTTTATTTAAAATACACTATAAACAACTGATTAACAATTAAATATTTTCACCAAATGATGATTTATTAAATATTTTTTACTATTTTAGACCAACATTAAAACCAAAATCTCATGAAAAATCTAAAGAAACTCAGCAGAGAAAAAGCAAAACAGATTAATGGAGGATCTATGGAAAGATGCAGCGAAACTAATCCGTGTACCGTTGGATGGTGCTGTTTTGGAATCTGCTCCCCTTTCATCTGCCTTGAATAAAAGATAAAACTAAACCGTATAAAATCAAAATTTATGAAAAATCTAAAAAAACTAAGCAGACAAGTACAAAAGGAAATTAAAGGCAGTGGACCTTTCAAAAGATGTACAGAACATTACGAATGTCCGGGCGGATCATGTTGTCACAACATTTGTGTTGTCAATCCATGTCCTCTGGAATAATATATGATCATTACAGACACCTGCATTAGTAGGTGTTTTTTATTTAAAACATGAATAAAACATTGATTACTAGTAAAATATTTTCACTCACAAATGAATAATATAGAAATATTTACTATTTTAGTCTGACATTAAATCTAAACTATAACGCTATGAAAAATCTAAAAAAACTCAGCAGAGAAGCTGCCAAGCAAATTAATGGCGGTATCGGACCGTTCAGATGCAGCATCACAAGACCTTGCTCTGTGGGATATTGCTGTAATGGAGAATGCCTTGACCATGACTGCATGATAGAGCCTTAATTTAAATACAATCATATAGCATGAAGAATTTAAATCTTAAGAAGCTCAACAGGCTTGAACAAAAAAACATTAAAGGAAGTGGGATAAAAAAATGCGGTGACCACTCAGATTGTGGCCCGTACCAATGCTGTACAAACGCTGTCTGTACATACATTCCCACTTCAGAATGCGAACCAATATAAAGAATATTGGAATTTAAAATTTAATTTTTATACATCCGTTTCGGCGGGTGTTTTTTTTACCCTTATACTGAAGCACTAAACTTTAATTAATCCTTAATTTTGCCACTTTATTGCTCAGTCTTAAAAATTTGAATTATTTTTGCATATCCAAAAAATTTCACGTTTTGAATTCTAGAGACGAACTTATCTTCAACCCTGCCGATATTGCCGAAACTCTCAGCGAACTTCCTGCTGATGAGAGGCTGCTCGCGTTTCTGAAGGTTCCGAAAGAATACAAAGCAGAAGTTTTCTCACACCTTGATCCTGATTTTCAGGAAGATACCATCAGAAGTATCGGAAGCGATGAAGTTTCCGAAATTCTGAATGCCATGACTCCGGATGACAGAACTGCTCTTTTCGAGGATTTTCCGGATGAGCTGATCAAGTATTCCATCAATCACCTTAATCCGCAGGAAAGAAGAATTGCTTTAAAACTTCTTGGATACAACTCAGATTCTATTGCCCGTCTGATGACACCTTATTATATCCAGATCCGTAAGGAATGGACGGTAAAAAGATGTCTTCAACAGATCAAAAAGGTAGGAAAAAGAGTGGAAACCATGAATTACCTGTATGTGGTGGATGAAAGAAACCGCCTGATTGATGACCTTGCCATCGGAACTTTATTATTAGAAGAAGAAGATACGCTGGTTTCTGATATTACAGATAATCATTTCGTAGCGATTACTACCACTACTTCCAAAGAGGATGCGGTAACGTATTTTGAGAAGTATGACCGTGGCGCTCTTCCTATTATTACGGAAGCAGGTGTTCTGGTAGGAATCGTGACTATTGATGATATTCTCGATCAGATTGAACAACAGAACACGGAAGATATCCAGAAGTTCGGGGGATTGGAAGCATTGGATCTTCCCTACATCCAAACTTCATGGACCGAAATGATCAAAAAAAGGGCGACCTGGCTGATCATTCTATTTGTTTCGGAAATGCTGACTGCTTCTGCGATGGGATATTTTGATAAAGAAATTGAAAAAGCAGTTGTTTTGGCCTTATTTGTTCCATTGATTATTTCCAGTGGAGGAAATTCCGGATCACAGGCAGCAACTTTGATTATCCGTGCGATGGCTCTTCAGGAAATCAGTCTGAAAGATTGGTGGTATGTCATGAAAAAAGAAATTATTTCCGGATTATGTCTTGGAGCAATTTTAGGAGTTATCGGATTTATCAGAATTATGCTTTGGCAGCAGATAGGCCTGTTTGATTACGGCCAATATTGGGTATACGTAGGATTAAGTGTTTCTGTTTCCCTGATTGCCATTGTGTTATGGGGAACATTATCAGGTTCTATGATTCCGTTTGTTTTAAAGAAATTAAACCTTGACCCTGCCACTTCTTCGGCTCCGTTTGTAGCAACATTAGTGGATGTGACCGGACTTATTATCTATTTTACCGTAGCCGGACTTTTCTTAACCGGAAAACTTTTGTAATTTTAGGCATCATCTAACATGCCAATATGAAAATCGTTTCACTTGTACCTTCTATTACTGAGGCTTTATTTGACCTTGGACTGACCGAAAATGAAGTGGCAGGAAGAACAAAATTCTGTATTCATCCTCAGGACAAAATAAAAAATGTAGCCATAATCGGAGGAACTAAGAATATCAATATTGAGAAGATTAAAGCATTACAACCGGATCTTATTCTTGCCAATAAGGAAGAAAATGTAAAAGAACAGGTAGAAGCTTTGATGAATGACTTTAAAGTAACAGTAACCAATATTGATACGATTGAGGATAATTACTATCTGCTTAAAAATCTTGGAAAACTTTTCGGAAAGGAAGACAGAGCACAGCTTTTCAATCTTAAAATTTATGATGTTCTGGATCAGGCAAAACTGGAAGCACCGGTAAAAGCCGCTTATCTTATCTGGAAAAATCCTTATATGACCATTGGTTCAGACACTTTCATTCACCGGATTATGTCAGAAATTGGTTTTGAAAATATTTTCAAGGACAAAACCCGCTATCCTCAGATCACCACTGAAGATCTGGCTGATGCCGATGTCATTATGCTTTCCTCTGAACCTTTTCCGTTTAAAGAAAAACATATTGAAGAGCTACAAGTTTTTTATCCTGATAAAAAGATAATAATCGTAGATGGTGAAGCCTTTTCCTGGTATGGAACCCATATTGCAAAATGCGAGAATTATTTTAAAGAACTTCTCACAGAAATTCAACAGATGCAGCAAAGCTAATTTTTCACGATCAACTTTAAACCCAAAACTTTAAACTTTAAACTTTAAACTTTAAATATTTAATCCATGTCTGGTACAGTTATATTATCTGAAGGAGCAGAATTCGATCATGTCATACAGGAAGTTTCAAAATATATCCACCTGTATGTAATGGCGTTTGAAAAAGAAGAAAGAACCATCACCCGTGTAGATAAACGCGAAAATATGTATGGAGGAAACGGAACAGTCTATATGATACAGATGTTTGGTCAGGAAGAACTGGCCAATAACCGCCTTGCCGCCTACATGGTTTTACTGAATAAAGGAGATGAATCCGGATTCCACACACACAATCTAAGAAATGAAGAGGAATTGTACGTTGTAGTGCACGGAACAGGAGAATATAGAGAAAGAACCGGAACAGAAGGGGGAATACGCAAGAAAACGCTTCAAAAAGGTGATATCACAGCCATAAGCTCCATAGGATATCATTCTATTGAAAATACAGGAGAAGAACCTTTAATCATGTTTGTAATTACCACCAATAATCCATAAAAAAACTCCAGCTGAAATAGCTGGAGTTTTTATTTTTTTATAGTAAGTTTCGATTACAAAATCTTAGAAACTTCGTTACAAAGCCATTCTAGCAATTCACGGTCTTCTTTTGTGAAAGGATCGATGGTGTGAGAATCAATATCGATCTGACCGATGTTCTTTCCGTCTTTAAAAATCGGAACTACAATTTCTGCTTTTGTATCAATGGAACAGCTTAAATAATTGCTTTCTTCATGTACATCAGGAACTACAAATGTTTCATTGGAAACCGCTACCTGACCGCAAATCCCTTTACCGTAAGGAATAATGGTGTGATCTGTCGGCGCTCCTACGTAAGGTCCTAAAATCAACTCATCTTTGTCTCCATTTTTGAAATAGAAACCTGTCCAGTTGAAATAAGGAATCTCCTGATCCAACAAATGACAAACTTTTTCAAGTTTTTCTTCTGTATTATGTTTAGGACTTTCAAGAATTGAGGAAAGTCTTTTCTTTAATTCTGACATTGTATTTATATTTTAAGAGAATTGTTTTAGGGAAAGTTCTTCTTTATATCCGAACATTCCACGCTCTTTAATCATTTCTGCTACGCCTTCCGGAACCTGAGTTTCCCAGCCTTTCACACAACATGCAATTTTTCTCAATATTTCTCTGGAATAGATTTCCAAAAATTCCGGATTATAATTGGTAATATCTACAATACGATTGTTGTGTTTGAAATATTTGTATAATTCTTTCAGGTTTTCCTCTACTTTAAGGTTGGAAGAATCCAACAGCTGATGAGTTTCCGGATCTTTATAAGGATACAGATATACTCTCATTCCATTTCTGAAAAACTTACCGAAGGCTTCAAGAATTCCTCCTGAAAGATTTTTATAATATTTCTCATCGAATACCATCAGCATGTTATTTACGCCCATTGCTACTCCGATGTCTCCACTTGTGTAAGATGCGAAATAATCAATCAGTCTGTAATATTCAGAGAAGTTTGAAATAATAACGGTATACCCCAGTTTTCCAAGAATGTCTACTCTATCCAGGAAATCTCTTTCATCAATGTCTCCGTCTGCTCTCAGATTGGAAATAGTGATTTCGATAAGAACCTCTGTTTCTTCATGAGTACACGTAGCGTCTTTGAAGAACATATCCATACCGTTTTTAAGCATGTCAATGTTTACCTTCGTTACCGGTCTGAAACTTCCTCTTACCGCGAAAATATTTTTCTTGTACAAAACATCTGCCGGAAGCATATTGTTTCCTTGAGAGTTGAAAATCACAGCATCGGTCATTCCATTCTTTACCAATTGAAGAGACATCAGTCTGTTATCAACATAGGCAAAAGCAGGTCCGCTGAAGTCGATCATATCAATTTCCAGATTATCTTTTGCAATATCATCGTAAAGAGATTCTACTAAAGTTCTTGGATTATCAAAATAATGAAAGGCTCCGAAAATAAGGTTCACCCCCAGATTCCCTAAGGTTTCCTGCTGAAGTGTAGCATCATTTTCTTTGAATTTTACGTGGATAACGATCTCATTATAATCTTCATTTTCTTTGGTTTGAAAACGAATTCCTACCCAGCCGTGGCCTTTTACAGTTTTGTCAAAATTGATAGTAGTTACCGTATTGGCGTAAGAAAAGAATTTTCTATCCGGATTATTATCTCTTGAAATTCTCTCTTCAATCAAAGCTACTTCATATCGAAGCATTTTGCGAAGCCTGTTTTGGGTAACGTACCTGTTTTTTACTTCCTTTCCGTAGATGGCATCACTAAAATCTTTGTCATAAGCAGACATTGCTTTAGCAATCGTACCGGAAGCTCCCCCTGCTCTAAAAAAGTGGCGAACAGTCTCCTGCCCGGCTCCAATTTCTGCGAAAGTACCATAAATAGTAGGATCTAGATTAATTGTTAATGCTTTTTGTTTAGGAGTTAGTTTCTGATACATTAGGACATGAAATTTTTTGTAAATTTACCAAAATTAAACCAACCTCAAAACAAAATGAAGTTGAAATTTTTAGGAACTGGTACTTCTCAAGGTGTACCCGTTATAGGCTGTACATGTGAAGTGTGTACTTCAGAAAATCCCAAAGACAAACGTTTACGTTCTTCCGTGATGATCACTACGGAGGAAAATAAAAAAATACTGATCGACTGCGGTCCGGATTTCAGACAGCAAATGCTTACCAATCATGAACATAACGTAGACATTGCGCTGATTACCCATGAACATAATGACCACGTAATCGGATTGGACGATATGCGACCCTTGATTTTTAAAAGTGGAAAAGATGTTCCGTTGTACTGCTATTCAAGAGTGGCTCATGAAATAAAAAACAGATTTCCTTACGCTTTTGCAGATGTAAGATATCCCGGTGCACCCGCTTTTGAACTTCACGAAATTGAAAATAAACCTTTTCAGGTACTGGATACGGAAATCACTCCTGTGGAAGTGATTCACTATAAAATTACCGTTTTCGGATATAAGTTTAAAAAACTGGCTTACATTACAGATGCAGGATTTATTTCTGAAACGGAGAAGGAAAAATTGAAGGATCTGGACATTCTGATCTTAAACTGTATCAGAAAATTTGATCCCCATCCAGCCCATTTTATCCTTCCCGATGTCATTAAGTTGTTTGAAGAGCTAAAACCTAAGCAATTATTTTTAACACACATCAGCCATCATTTAGGACTGCATGACATTGAAGATAAGGAGCTTCCATCCGGAATACACCTTGCCTACGATGGTTTGGAACTTAATTTTTAAAAAAAATTATTCAAAAAGCTTTTGAACATTGAAAAAAGTTCCTATATTTGCACACCAATTTGAAACAAACATCACGTTTGAAATCAACATCAAGCCCAGGTGGCGGAATTGGTAGACGCGCTGGTCTCAAACACCAGTTCTTAGGAGTACCGGTTCGATCCCGGTCCTGGGTACAAAAAACCTCTGAAATTTTCAGAGGTTTTTATTTTTTACAGATTCTTCAAAATTCTTTCAAGCTCCAGGTCTCGTTTCTGAATAATATCATCATCAGAATATTCAATAAATTCATTGACTTTCACTCCTACTTTTTGGGTTTGAGAACCATCATAATAAAAAATACCATTCCCTGTGAATTCAAGATTGTAACCACCGGGAAGTGTTATGGTTCTGATATCACCGTCAGCTCCAGCTGTTCTCTGCCCAATAGTTCTGGCATTAGGAAAGATATTCTGAAGATTCATTGTATTCCATTCGCTCATGCTTAAAGTTTCAGGATTAACAATCATGAAAACTTTTCCTTTATAAGGATGAACGGTTTTATTTTTAATATCCGGATAATAAGTTCCAAATCCATCATAGCTGATAGGAATATATGTTCCGACATTTTTGGGATTGGGTTTATAGTATTTTCCAAAACGGTTTTCCACGGGAGAAAAATATTTATAAACATAATGAAATACAAAACCACCCCAGTCCGGATATCCTCTCATATCAAATATAATAGCTTTTTTCGAGGAAGCATCCCTGAAAATAGAATCCATATGCTCATCCAGCTTATCATCAGAGATATTATTCGTAAAAGCAAAAACATCATTGATTTTAAAATAGACAATATCTTGATGATCTATCGTATACTGCTGTTTCTGACGGATCTTATTTTGAATATATTTCGAAACAATAGCCCGCTGTCCTTCATTGGTGAAATTAACAAACTCTGTGTCTGCCATATGGGTTTTATTATCCCTGGATTGTATTTTTAATCTTTTGCGAGCCAGATTATCAGGCCAGATCAGATTCTTCTGAAAGTCCGATATCAGATACAAAAACGTTTCAGGATTGGAAGTAGAAAGCAACTCTTTTTTTTCTTTAATAATCTCACGAACACTTTTACCATTCACCTCTGTTATTTGATCACCAACATGAATATTCGCTTTGGAACAGATTTCGGGTAAAAGAATTTCAGTAACCAATAGATGATCTTTCACGATCATATAATCAAAAGGCGGAAAATAGAATCTGTGGAAAATCTCATTTTTGAAATTCAATTGATCATAAAACCTGAAAGAATGGGTATCTTCCATCTTAGAAACTACTTTGGTAAGAATAACCTCAAAGTCTTTTCTGGAAGAACAGCGAATGACCTGATCTACTAAATCTGAAAAATAAACCTCAGCATTTTTATCCATCAGATATTTGTGAGGATAAAGATAATCGATAGCACCCTGTAATTTGGCCAATGCCAGCAGACGATATGCTAAAGGCAGGTTTTCCTCTTTTTTAAACTCGTTGGTTTTAGAATCAAATGTTTTATCTTTCTTTTCAGTTTCAGTAACAAATCTATGATTGTAAATATCATTTAACAGTATCTTGTTTTCTGAACTTATCTTTTTATTGTTCTGATACCATCTGAAATCTTGATTTACAGACAATACTTCTTTTGGAGTGTCGATCACCGGAGCACCAGTAAATTTATGATTCAGATTTTTTAAAAGAAGGGTAATAATTGTGTTTTCACTGGTATTTGCATTTACTTTTCCTATTGTTTCCAAAAAAAGACTGTCTGCATCTTTCCTACCATCAGCAAGATCAGGATGGTAATATTTTATGAAATTCCAGGTTTTCATAAAATACATGTAATGGTCTTTTTGAGCATAAGTAGTAGCATGAAAAGCTATCACAAAAAATACAATAAAGATATTCTTCATTTACTTGAATTTGTGATGTAAAATACACTTTTAAAGTCTATAAATAAAATATAACTATTTCTCTTGTCATTCTATTTCGGAATACCACAGTCTTTATACGATATCGCTACAAAATAAGTAGGCCTTCTATTTTCAAAGTATATAATAGGTCACTATCAGGATTAATCAATTATTTTCAAAATAAAAAATCCTCTGAAAATCAATTGATTTCCAGAGGACTCTAAATATAAGCATTATCATCATGGGAAGTTTATTGGTTTTCGCATTGTTAAATATTAATGGTTTTTTAATGGTATTAATAACAGGGATAACTTTTTCGTTTTTGTTATATGCGCTAGTCACTTATAAAAAATCAACAGGAAAATCAATCGCTATTCTTGAAAACAAACCATTAGAATTTTTAGGAAAAATATCTTACAGTCTATATCTTATACACGGGCCGTTCCTTGCAATCATAAACCTTTATTTATTAAAAAACTTTGAGTTTACAAATGATACCCGGCAATGGATTATCTTTATTTTTATCTTTATTTTTATCATCCCTGTAACGACTATTTTTTATAATTTGGTTGAAAAGAGATTTCTAAATAAATAATTCTAAAATAGAAAAATCCGGATAGTTTTATCATCTAATTTTAAATCCGGTGTCAGATAAAAGAGATAAAAGTTTTCATTACCCATCATACAAAACTCTATCATCCCATATATAAAAGAACACCTGAAAAAGCAGGTGTTCTTGTGTATTTTAATGATCAATTTTAATTAATTCAATTTTTAAGATCTTTGAAGTTTCGGATACCACAATCTTTATGCGACATTAACCCCAAAAATATGGCCTACTAATGCAGTAATTCCCATTGCCACAGTTCCCCAGAAGCAAATTCTCAATACAGCTATTTTAATGCTGGAACCACCAGCCCGGGCAGAAACCGCCCCTAAGAGCATCAAAAATATAATTGAAAATCCATATTGGAAATACACCATTTCCTTAAGAGGAGCCAAAAGAGACACCGTAAATGGTAATAAGGCACCCACCGCAAATGAGCCGAATGAAGCTATTGCCGCCTGCAGAGGTTTCGCCTGCGTTATTTCATTGATTCCCAACTCATCACGGGCATGTGCTCCCAATGCATCGTGTTCTGTAAGTTCAATAGCTACCTGCATGGCTGTTTCTTTGGTACAGCCTCTTTTTTCATACACTTTGGCCAGCTCCCTGAGTTCTATTTCGGGCATTTGTTCCAGTTCGCGTTGTTCACGGATCAAATCAGCTTTTTCTGTATCCTCCTGAGAGCTTACGGAAACGTACTCACCGGCAGCCATAGACATTGCCCCGGCAATCATACCTGCCAATGCAGCAAGAATAATGATATGTCGCTCCGGCTCTGCAGCTGCAACTCCTATAACAATACTTGTGGTGGATAATAACCCGTCATTAGCGCCTAATACAGCTGCACGAAGCCAGCCTACTCTGTTTACATAATGTTTCTCCAGCTGATGATGCATAACTTTTGTTTTGGTGGTAGGCTAAAGTTACCCAATATTTCATCAAGAATCAATTTAAATTAACATGAGATTCTACCATCTTAGCTTACAACTGATACTGGATGTTCGTTCTTAAATCTGATAAAATCCTCTAATGAATATTCCGGGCATGCTCCTTCCTGTGAGGTGATGAATGCTCCGAGAGACACAGCCTGAGTCATAATTTCATGAACAGTACTTCCTTTTTCCAATCTTTTGGAAAGAAATCCTGCCAGAAAAGAATCTCCGCTCCCTACGGTATCTTTTACAGTAACCGGTATGGTAGGATACAGATAAAAATGATCTTCTGAGGCATACAGAGCTCCTTTGCTTCCTTTGGAAATAATAATTTCTTTAAGATCAAACTGATCCTGCAAATATTTTATCCCATCTTCTTCAGTGGTATATTCTTTTCCTAAAAAATCAAGCATCATTCGCATTTCTGCTTTATTGAATTTAGCGAGATGTGTTTTATGAAGCAGGTCTTTTATCATTCCAACCTCATAATAAGGTTCTCTGAGATTGATATCAAAGACATTATAATGGCTGAGTTCAAGCAACTGGAAGAGCGTATTTCTGGATTTCCCATTTCGGGCTGCCAGCGTTCCGAACACCAACGCATCTGTTGTATTAAGGATTTCCTTATTTTCCGGAGTGGTTTCAATATAATCCCATGCTACCCCTTCCACAATATCATAATGAGCATCATTATTTTCATCTACTGTAGCAATAACCGTACTTGTTGGATACTCTGTATTGATCTGAACATGATCTGCGGGAATATTCCAGTTTTTCATTTTATCCAAAAGATCACGCCCAAGCTGATCATCACCAATACTGCTTATCATATTGACTTCTACGCCCATTTTGGAAAGATGGTAGGCTACATTAAAAGGAGCACCTCCTACTCTTTTCTGCTCTCCCGGAAAAATATCCCAGAGCACCTCTCCAAAACATACTGCTTTATTTTTTTTGTATTCCATTATATAAAAGTAATTAAATGTATTGAGTTTATAAAAAATTTACTCTTTGAAGCTCTTTGCTTCAGAATGAATAAACCTGCACAGAAAACTGAAGAAATGCATTATTATTGACCGGATTCCACATTCCCCAAATTCCCACAGGAATTGTATAGCCTTCAATGGTAAAGCTTTTCGAAACGATAAGGCTTACCTCATTGAAACCAGTATCTTTAGCAAAGAAATTATTCTTTTCTCCATGACTGTCTAAGGCAAAAGCATAGCCCACTCTCCCTCTTATTTCAAGGTTGTCTTTTTTGTATACAGGATATTCTCCCGAAACAAATGAAGAATATTTATTTCCTGTATTTTCACTGTTTCGGTCTCTTCCGAAAACTACAGTATTCCAGCTGAGTACTAAAGGAAATTGATCACTTATGGTATAATAAGATCTGAAATCCCAAAAACGACCAGTTTCCTGAGCGGAATAATTAAAAAATTCTTTATTGTTATAGTTTGCTCCAGGAGAAAAGTTATAGATATCCCATAACTCCAGCGTAAGATGCTTATTCTTATATCCTATATAGTTGTTGAATTCTTTATAGGAACCATCAACATTTCCGCCTGCCCAGAATCCTGCATAAAAATTCTTATAGTCAAGATGTAAATCTCCGGTATAAATAAGCCCTGCAGAGACTTCAATTCCGCGCCATAAATGGCTGTTGCGAAGCTGCAGCGCTGAATGCACTTCCTGCGCGCCCATACAATGTCCTATAATCAGGAAACAAGGTAATAAATAGTTTTTTAGCATGATTCAAGTGTTTTTTAAGGCAGTAAGTATTCTGTATCCAGTAATAGTCTACAGGATATTTACATGAATTGAAAGAAACTATATAATTAGTGAATAAAGTCTTTTTCTCTTATACGCGATCCGAACAGCGCATAGGTAAGCATAAGCAGTTCACAGATTACGGTAAGCCACCAGGTCCATCTCCATGAGCCTAAAATATCTGCTAAACCTCCCTGAATAAGCGTAAAGACGGCTCCACCAAATACGGCAGAAATAAAAATACCGGATGCTTTTGAGGTATATTTATTCAAACCTTTAATAGAAAGTGTATAAATACAGCTCCACATGGATGAATGCAGAAGACCGATTGCTACAAGAAACCAAAGATTCTGAGTGATCATGGATATTAAAGCAAGTATTGCTGCAAGTACTGTGGTTGTTATCAATTGCGTTCTTGCAGAAATCTTACTGAAAAAGCTGGACACTGCTCTTCCTACCAGAAAACCTCCCCAATACAATGTGGACAATAATGCATGAATTCCTAAGTCCATTCCTCCGACAATGATATCTGTTTTTCCGAAAAAGGTAATAGGATGCCCTGAATCCATGAGCTCAAAAGCATACAGATTAATATTCGCACCAATGGCCACTTCGGTTCCTACATAAAAAAAGATGGCTAAAACTCCTAATACAAAATGCCTGAATGTCCAAATGCTTCTCTCCAGTTTTTCTTCTCCAACCACTCTTGTATGAGCAAGGTCAGGAAGATGAAGCCTTTTCGTGATGATCATGACGGTAAGAATACAGACAATCAAGATAGAAAGTGGAAACAAAAGCTGTCTGATCTCTATATTTTCAATGGAAATCCCACTGAACATGACTACAGTAACAAAAAAAGGTGCAGAAGTAGTTCCGATAGAGTTAATGGCTGTCAGAATATTCAGACGCTGTACGGGCTGAGTTCCTTTCAGTTCATAGGATGCAGCATAAGGATTTACAACCACCTGAATAATTGCTGCTGCTGTCCCCATTAAATAGGAACCCATGACAAAGACGATAAATCCATAAGGAATAACAGCATCTTTTATATTAAATTTCAAATCAGGATAATGATCACCAACCCATGATGAGCACAGATACATAAAAAGACCTGAAATCATAAAGAAAAGCCCGCGCAGAATTGTATTCTTATATCCGAAGGCGTTCACCCATTTGCTACCCAGTGTTCCGTTCAGAAGATATCCTAAAAAGAAGAAAAAGGAAATCAGGGTAGTAAATGTATTTTTAAGACTGCCTGCATGACTCAAAAAAGTAAATTTCAAGGGTGCTTGCAGCTGTTCATTCACTGTGGTCAGAAAACCTACAATAAAATAGATAAACGTAATGATGGCAAACGGCAGTATAGCATTGTTTGCTTTATTGTCTGAAGAGGTTATCCCTGGATTTATCTGCATGGCTGAGTTATTTTATGATGGATTGTAAAACCGAAGCGGTTCCTGAGCTTTTTATATCTTCTACAAAACGGTTGTATTGTTTGATGAAAGATTCAGAAGTTTTTAGCTGAATACCTTTAAAAGCTGACAACTCCAGGAAGTCCTGTGGATTTTCACTGGCAACAAGCTTCTGATCATTTTCTGTAATCCAGGGTTCTGCTGTCTCGAATATATTACCCTGATCATCTTTTTTATATGTAAGATAATGTCTGTAGGAAGCAATAAGAAAAGCCGGTCTGGTAAGGTCTTTCCCTCCTTTGATCATTTTATCAAGGTTTGGAATGATATACACCGGGAATTTTGAAATCCCATCGAAACACAGACGGCTCACCTGATCACTTACACTGTGATTGGCAAATCTTTCAATCAATGTCTGTTTATATTTTTCCAGATCTGTATTTTCAGGGGCAGGAACAAAAGGTGTAATGTCTGTATCCATAAAATCTTTGATGAATTTCACAAGATTTTCATCTTCCATAGCCTGATCTACTTTACGGTAACCCATTAAGAAAGCCGGATAAGATAAAAGGGTGTGGGAAGCATTCAATAAGCTTAATTTCATATTTTCAAATGCAGTTACATCATTGGTAAACTGTACACCTACTCTTTCCCATGCCGGTCTTCCTGCTATAAAGTTGTCTTCTATCACCCATTGTGTAAAGTCTTCACAATATACAGGAGCACAATCATCCGTTCCATTCAACTTATTTAATCTTTCCACGTCTTCCGGAGTTGTGGCCGGAGTAATACGATCTACCATGCTGTTTGGGAAGGTTACGTTTTCCTTTACCCAAGCTGCCAGTTCTGTATCCTGAGCTTCTATAAATGAGATGAAAGCTCTTTTTGTCGTATTTCCGTTATGCTGAAGGTTATCACATGAAAGTATTGTAACGGGTCCTGCATTTTGAATCTTTCTCTGGCGCAGTCCTTCTGCAACAAAGCCGAAAACAGTATTAGGACTGGAAGGATTTTTCAGGTCATGCTGTATTTTTTCATCTTCCAATATAAATTTTCCCGTTTCTTTATCAAGATTATAACCTCCTTCTGTAATGGTTAAAGTGATGATCTTAACAGTGCTGTCTGCAATTTTTTTCACCACAGCCTCAGGATCTTCTATTCCCCAGATCAACTCTCTCAAAGAGCCTATTTTATACACCTCATCATTCCCGTTTCTTCCACAAACGGTAAGAGAATAGTGAAGATTCTGAGCTCTTAAATTTTTTACGATCTTTTCATCTGAAGGCAGCAAGCATACTCCGCAGATTCCCCAATCTTTCTGATCCTTGTCATTAAGCAGCCTATTGGTATAAAACTGCTGATGAGCCCTGTGAAAGTTCCCTACTCCAATATGTAAAATTCCGGTGCGGATTTCCGATGCATCATAGTTGTAATAAATCATACTCATAAACATAAAATTGTTATCATATTAACCGATTCGTTAAAACTATATTAACAAATGGTTAACCGGATAATTTTTTTATAAATTTCAGACTGGGAACGTTCCCAAAAATCAGGGAACGTTCCCAATTGTCTATTTTTTTATTATTTTTAGCCCAAAAACAAGGCTGATGAGACGTATTACGATTAAAGATCTGTCCAAATTTTTGTCATTATCTACCTCTACCATCTCCAGAGCGCTGCTTCATGATAAAAATGTGAATGAAGAAACACGAAAAAGAGTGCTGGATGCTGCAGAGAAATTGGGCTATAAACCGAACCTTACCGCTTTGAATTTACAATCCGGACAATCCAGAACAATTGGCTTTGTAGTACCGGAAATGATTACTCCTTTTTCCTCCACTGTACTGAAAGGAATTCAGAATATTCTTTATCCTCTCGGATACCGTATTATTATTACTCAGTCTGATGAAGATCCTCTTATTGAGAGAAAAAATCTTCAGCTTCTGGAAGAGTTTAATGTAGATGCTATTATTATTAATTTATGTCATGAAACCTCAAATAATGATATTTATCAAAATATTATGGATATAGGAACTCCTTTAATCTTTTTCGACAGGATTCCTCACAAATCTCTGGATGTATCGAAGGTTATTATTGATGATGCTATTAAAGCTTCATTAATGGTAGAATACTTAATTAAGACCGGAAGAAAAAGAATCGTTCATCTCATGGGACCTTCAACCATCCGAAATGCTGTAGAAAGGGTAAATGGTTATAAGCGCATTCTTATGAAATACAATATTTTTGATGAAAACCTGATCGTACAGACCGATGGAATGACTTTCGAACATGGAAAAAAAGCAGTTAAACAGCTATTGAATAAGAATATAGAGTTCGACAGTATTTTTGCCTTCAGCGATACTCTTGCCATGGGAGCCATGAATTTTCTTCTTGAACAAAAAGTAAGAATTCCGGACGAAGTTTCTATTGCAAGCTTTTCCGGAACGGAATTGTCAACCATGGTGTATCCTCAGCTGACCAGCGTACAACAGCCTTTGGAAAAAATGGGTGAAGCCGCTGCAGAGCTGGCATTGGAAAAGATCAAAAACAATAATCTTCCAAGCAGAGCTGTATTGATGGATGCAGAACTGATTTACAGAGCTTCTACTTAAATGATTCTCAATTTTGATAGTATGACATTTTATAGTCTATTGTAAAATGACAAAAAGTCCGGGTAACAGATTACAGTTCAATACATAACCTCTTCAAAACACACCATTCTGTTCAGAAAATCCTATTTTCTTATCTTTGCAGCAATGAATTTATTATATATCAACTGGGATGTTAATCCCGAAATCGTCAATATCTTAGGACTTCCCATAAAATATTACGGATTACTATTCCTTGCGGGACTTGTTTTATCTCTCAATATTTTAAAAAGAATTTATAAAAAAGAAGGTCTTAGTTCACAGGCACACGAAGCTTTATTCTCCTATGCACTGATAGGAATTCTGGTGGGAGCCCGATTGGGTCACTGTATTTTTTATGATTTTGATTATTATTCCCAGCACCCGCTTGAAATATTTTTACCGATTCAGAAAGGACCGGATGGAGTCTACCATTTCACAGGATTTGCAGGTCTTGCCAGTCATGGCGGCGGTATTGGTCTGGTGATTATGCTTCTCATCTATGCAAGAAAGTATTCTATCCCGTTCATGACCGTTCTGGATGCCATAGCGATTGTACTTCCGCTAGGTGGTACTTTTATCAGGCTTGCCAATCTGATGAACTCTGAAATCATAGGAACTCCTACAAATGTTCCATGGGCTTTTATATTCCGTCAGGTAGATGATCTTCCGAGACATCCTGCTCAGCTGTATGAAGCGATCTCTTATTTTATAATCTTCCTTGCGGTATATTTTATTTACAGGAAGAATATTTTTAAGATCGGAAAGGGTTTTTATTTTGGAATCAGTATTCTATTGATCTTCATTATGAGAATTCTGATTGAGTTTATCAAGGTGGATCAGGTAGAATTTGAGCATGGAATGAGCCTTAATATGGGACAGCTTCTGAGTATTCCATTTGTTCTTCTTGGATTATTCTTCATCATCAAAAGTATATTGGAGAAAAGAAAGATTAAAACTACTTAATTTTCTTATTTCTTTTACCATAAAAAAACTCACTGAAAACAACTTTCAGTGAGTTTCTTTTTTGATTAGGCTTTATAATATACTATCTCGTTGTGTATCCACCGTTGGCAAAAATGGTTTGTCCGGTAATCCACCAACCTTCTGTTACCAGGAATTCTACCAGCGGAGCAATATCTTTAATATCTGTCAATCCTCCTAATGCAGATGCAGATTTATGATAAGCAACGGCATCGTCGGTTTCCTGTCCGTAGAAGAAAGGAGTATCCATTGGTCCAGGTGCTACAGCTGTTACGGAAATTCCTCTTGCCCCGAATTCTTTGGAAGCCGCTCTGGTAAAGTGCTCTACCGGTGCTTTTGCTCCTGCATAGGTGGAAT
Organism: Chryseobacterium sp. KCF3-3; assembly: GCF_045865955.1. NCBI lineage: Bacteria > Pseudomonadati > Bacteroidota > Flavobacteriia > Flavobacteriales > Weeksellaceae > Chryseobacterium > Chryseobacterium sp. KCF3-3. The sequence goes on along the minus strand of NZ_AP035792.1, from coordinate 3,252,617 downwards.
ATAATCCGGTGTAGGCTGCCAATAATGAAGTTACAATGGTACAGATTTTCCCATGATCGTTCAGTTTTTTACCAGCTTCCTGAAGAAAGAAGTAAGCAGATTTTGAATTGACATTGAACATGGTATCATATTCAGCTTCTGTAGTTTCTGAAAATGGCTTTTTAAGTACCATTCCTACGGTATTGATTGCAATATCGATTCCTCCGAAACGGGAAATGGTCTCATCAAAAAACTTCGTGATATGATCTACTTTGGTAAGGTCTCCCTGAAATAAAAATGCTTCAGCTCCTAATGCCTGTACTTCAGCCAGTGTTTTCTCACTTTCAGCTCTTGAGCTTTCGCTGTTATAATGGATGGCCAGCTTTGCCCCTTTGGATGCAAAATCTCTGCTTAATAATCCACCTAAATTTTTACCTCCTCCGGCAATTAAAACAACTTTTCCCTGTACATTTTGTGTTGACATGTTTTTATATTTAAATGTTAATGAGACAAAGATCAATAATAAAACCCGCCTCAACATGGTGAAATTTTCGGAAATTTCTTTTTATTATTTTTAAACCGAAGGAAAAATGTTTATTATTTTATGTAAACAATATTTTTAAATAGAATGTTATTTACCAACCAGATACGCTTTGATACAGGCCTTTTCAATTAAACACTTTTGGATAATTCACAAACTCGCTTCAATTTTAGGCATAACATTTGATACCTTCCTCCCGTATCACGCACCACCACTTCATTTTTAATATATTTTTTTATAATCCTCAGGCTTCTGAGGATTTTTTTATACAATTATTACAACTTCCTTTAGATCTTTCTTACAGAATATAAAGTATCACTTAAAACCATTTCTGATAATCAATCATTTAAAACCGGATTATTCATTTTATTGTTGTATATTTGCATATTATAAACCGAGCCACCACTTTGTTTTCTGTAACGACCCGAATATTTTTTATTCAGTCTTTGCCTTTTGAGCAGCCATATTTTTAACTTTTATTCTTCTATTAAAGAACAATACTTGTCGGAATTTTAAAGCTCTGTATGATTGGGATTATCCAAGACAGAAAACATAGCCAGGCTTTATAGGGGTCTACACAGACCAGATTGAACTCATTAATTTATAGAAACTAAATACTAAAAATAATTTATGGCAGATTCTTTTTCTAAAAAGGAAAATTTCAAGAAAAAAATTCAAAAGCAAAAAGAAAAGGCGCTAAGACGCGAAGAACGTAAAACGAACAACAACAAAGGAGCGGAGGATGTCTTCATGTATGTAGACGAATTCGGAAGATTAACATCTACTCCACCTGAACAAAGACAGGAAGTAAATCTTGATGACATTCAATTGGGTGCAGCACCTATCATTGAAGAAGATCCAAGAAAAACAGGAATTGTTACTTTCCTGAGCGAAAAAGGATATGGTTTCATTACGGAAGATAATTCCAAAGAAAACATCTTCTTCCACAACAACAACTGTGCAGAACCGGTGAAAAAAGGGAATAAGGTATCTTTTGAAAAAGAGAAATCTCCTAAAGGATTTTCTGCTGTTGAAATTCAGATTGTTAAATAATATGTACTTATAAAATGCTTCTGTCTTAAAAGCAGATTCATTTTAAACCATACACAAAGAGACTGCCCGTTAGGACAGTCTCTTTTTTTAGGGACATATAAAAAAAGTTAACTCAACTTTTAAAAAGTTAGATTCTAACGCAAGATCCTGGAATTATTTCAATTAGCATTACGGGAATCCGTAGAATCCGGTTAAAACATAAAAGAAGCTGCCTAAAAAGACAGCTCCTTCATCGTAAAAAAAGTAAAAATTAATCCAGTTTCCCTCCCAGTGCTTTAAACAGCAGGACGTTATTTCTGGTATTCTGGTGCTGAAACTGCAGTAAATCCAGCTCAGCAGTTAATTTGCTTTTCTGAGAATTGATCAGTTCAAAATAGTTTGCATAACCTGTCAGATACAGATCGTTGGAAACCTCAACACCACGGTCAAGGAAACCTACTTCTTCTGATTTAAGCTTTAAGACACGCTCATAGATCTTCGTCTGTTTCAAAATAGACTGAAGTTCATTAAAAGCAGTCGTGATACTTTTCTGATAGTTTAAAAAAGCAATTTCCTGCTCTTTGCTCGCTACTTTAAATTCATATTTCAACTGTCCTTTATTGAAAACTGGAACCATTAATCCTCCCAACAACTGCCCGGCCAGTGAACTTGGCTTGAAGAATGTTTCTACAGAAAAAGAATTCAGTCCGAAACCTGCACCCAGATCAATTTTAGGATAAAAAGCAGCTCTTGCAGCTTTCGCATCAGCCTGAGAAGCTTCCAACACATAATAGTTTGCGGCTACATCCGGTCTGGAATGGATCACATTTTCTACATTAATGGTTTTATTCAGGACTTCCATATTGGTAGGCATCAGTATTTTGCCTCGCTTCACATCTCCACCATAACTTCCCGTCAAGGTTGTAATCGCCTGTTCTACCGTAACGATTTCTACTCTGATGTGTTCAATCTCTGCCAGCCAGTTGTTATTCTGAGCTTTGAATTGCTGAACTGCCAACTCCGTGGCTTTTCCCACTTCACGCTGGGCCAGAACAATTTCAAAGGCTCTTTGCTGAAGTTTATAGTTCTTCTGATAAATGGCAAGACGATTATCCAACGCTACCAACTGGTAATACAGATTGGCAATATCTGTGAAAAGTTCTACCTGCAATAATCTTAATCCTTCTGTGGAAGCCAGATATTTCTTCTGAGCCGCAATCTTCTTATTTTTCAGTTTTCCCCATGCATCAATTTCCCAGCTGCTTCTTGCTCCCAGCCAGTAATTAGGAGTAAAATCTCTGTTGATTTTCTGATTTTCCGTAATATTAGGGGAAAGATTGGTATCATAGTTTCCAACGCCTTCCATGGTATATTTTCCGTAGCGGTCACCGGAAGCCTGTACTCCCACTTCAAGAGATGGCAATAGATCCATCTTCGATCTTTGAAGGAAACTGTTGGCAATTTCCACTCTTTGCCGGGCAATTTGAAAATCCGGATTAGCCTGAACTACTTTATCAAAAAGTTCAAGCAGGTTTGGATCTGTAAAATAAGCTTTCAGATTGATTTGCTGGAATTCATCCGGAGATTTATTTTTGTCAGCTTTAATGATCTCCTCTGGTAATTCCTGGGCTTTTTTCAGCTCTGTTACTTTGGGAACAGCACACGAAACCAGGCTCAGTGACGCTATTCCATACAATATATTTCTATGATTTAATCTTTTCATCTTTCTTCTTATTTTCAAGTTTTGCAAAGAATATATACAGTCCCGGAATCACCACCAGTCCGAAAATGGTTCCGATGAGCATTCCTCCTGCCGCAGCAGTACCAATGGAACGGTTACCGATTGCTCCCGCTCCTGATGCAATACATAAAGGAATAAGCCCTGCTACAAATGCAAACGAAGTCATCAGAATTGGTCTCAGACGTTGTCTTGCTCCTTCAATAGCGGCCGGAATAATATCAAATCCCTGTTTGTTTCTTGCTACTGCAAATTCTACGATCAGAATGGCGTTTTTGGCCAGAAGGCCAATCAGCATGACCAACGCTACCTGTGCATAAATATTATTATCCAATCCCATTAGTACCAATGCGATGTAAGACCCGAAAATTCCTGTTGGAAGGCTTAATAATACCGGCATTGGAAGAAGGAAACTTTCGTATTGTGCTGCTAATAAAAGATACACGAATAAAAGGCAGATCGCGAAGATATAAACGGTTTGGTTTCCTGATAAGATCTCTTCCCTTGTCATTCCTGACCATTCAATATCGAATCCTCTTGGCAGGGTTTCTTTAGCTACACGTTCTACGGCTGCAATGGCATCTCCGGAACTGTAACCGTCTGCAGGTTCTCCATTGATCATCGCAGACATATACATATTATATCTAGTCAGTACTTCAGGGCCGTATACCTTTTCAATAGTGATGAAAGTTGAGAAAGGAACCATTTCACCTTTATCATTTTTTAAATATAAATTCAGAATGCTTTCCGGGGTATCTCTGTGCTCCGGACTTGCCTGGACCATTACTTTATACATCTGGCTGAAACGGATAAAATTCGTTGCATAATAAGATCCCAGCATAGTCTGTAACGTTGACATTGCGTTGTCTACCGATACTCCTTTCTTCGCTGCCATATCATAATCTACATTGATCATGTATTGCGGGAAAGTGGCATCAAAGCTGGTAAAGTTGTTCTGCAGTTCAGGAGCTTCGTTTAATTTCTTAACAAAATCCTTCGTGATCTTATCTGTATTTTCAATCGTTCCTCCGGTTCTGTCCAGTAAACGCAATTCAAAGCCGCTGGTATTACCGAAACCAGGAACCGTTGGCGGAGCAAAAATTTCAATCTGAGCATCTGCAATGCTTTTTGTTTTGTCTGAAAGTTCTGCGATCAGATCATTCACTGAAATATTTCTTTCTTTCCAGTCTTTAAGGTTAATCATCGCCATTCCGTAAGAAGAACCTGCAATTTCTGTTACGATGCTGTATCCTGCAAGTGTGGTCACGTTTTCCACTCCTTTGATCTTCTTGGCAATCACTGTAACTTCATCCAGCACCTTTTCTGTTCTTTCTACCGTTGCTCCCTGCGGAGTCGTTACACTTACATATACCATTCCCTGATCTTCCATTGGAATAAACCCAGTTGGAAGGAATTTACTGGTCACAAAAGTAAGTCCGACAAATAAAAATAACAGTCCGAAAGTCACTGTAGTTCTTGTGGCAAATTTTGATAAAATACCTACATAACCATTCGTTAATCTTTCAAATCCTGTATTGAAACTCTGGAAAGCCCTGTCAATAATGGTTTTCTTTTTATTATGGTCATGAGGCTTTAAAATAATCGCACAAAGTGCCGGAGTAAGCGTCAGGGCATTCACCCCAGAAATCACAATACTGATGGCCAGCGTTAATGAAAACTGACGGTAAAAAACGCCTACCGGACCATCCAGAAATGCTACAGGAATAAATACAGCAGACATCACAATGGTAATCGCTACTACAGCTCCCGCAATTTCTTTGGTGGCACTGATGGTGGCATCCATCGCATTCATTCCTTCTTCCATTTTCACGTGAACGGCTTCAACAACGACAATGGCATTATCGACGACAATTCCGATGGCAAGAACCAATGCGAACAATGTTAAAAGGTTAACAGAGAAATCCAGCATATTCATAAAGGCAAAAGTTCCTACCAATGCTACCGGTACAGCCAGTACAGGAATCAATGTGGAACGCCAGTCCTGAAGGAAAATAAACACAACAATTCCTACCAGAATAAAGGCTTCGATAAGGGTTGTCAGTACCGCACTGATAGAAGCATCCAGGAATCGGGAAACATCATAAGCCATGTTATATTCCATTCCGGGAGGGAAAGAAGTAACTTTTAATTCTTCCATTTTTGCCTTTACGCTTTCAATCACTTCAGAAGCATTGGAGCCGGGACGTTGTTTCATCATAATCGATGCAGAAGGCCTTCCGTCTGTTTTGGAAACCATTCCGTAGTTCATCGCTCCGAATTCCACTTTCGCAATATCTTTAAGCTTTAAAATGGTTCCATCCACATCAGATCTGATGGGAACTTCCTCATATTGTTTAGGCTCAAAAAACTTTCCTTTATATTTGATTACATACTGAAGCTGGCTTGAGGTTTTACCAGAGGTTTCACCTACTTTTCCAGGTGCAGCAGAAATATTCTGTTTTTGCAGGGAAGTGATCACTTCATCTGCTGAAATATTATAAGCTGCCATTTTCTGAGGATCCAGCCATACTCTCATGGAATATTCTTTCTGCCCCATGATTTCAGCACGTCCTACTCCATCAATACGTTTCAGTTCCTGAAGGACGTTGATATCTGTAAAGTTATAAATGAACTGTTCATCCTGGCTCGGATCTGCACTGGTGATGTTAAGGTACATCAGCATACTGTTCACCTCTTTTTCAGTAGTTACACCGGCTCTGATTACTTCTTCAGGAAGTTCATCAAGAATAGTCGTTACCCTGTTCTGAACATTTACTGCTGCCACATCAGGATCTGTTCCTACTTCAAAGAAAACCTGAATGAGCGTAAGACCATCATTGGAGGTTACTGTAGACATATAAGTCATTCCCGGAACTCCATTGATCGCACGTTCCAGAGGAAGGGCTACCGCATTGGCAGATACTTCGGCGTTTGCTCCTGTATATTTTGCTGTAACGGTTACTGAAGGCGGTACAATATCGGGAAACTGGGTGATGGGCATTTTAAGCAACGCCATAATTCCCAGCAATACAAATAATATGGAAATAACCAACGAAAGAACCTTTCGTCTTATAAACATTTCTACCATAGTTAGTTGATTTAAAGATTATGAAAGGTTAATACTTCTTTTTGATTTTGATGATATCACCATCTTTCAAAGACTGAGTCCCTTCATAAATGATTAAATCTCCCTTTTTAAGACCGCTTTCTACCATATAAGAATCTCTTAAAGTAGTTCCGATCTTAATATTGGTCATTTTCACTTTATTCTGTTTATCTACTACAAAAACATAGGTCTTATCCTGAATGGAGAAGGTAGATTTTTGTGGAATAAGGATCGCATTATTCTGTTGTTCAGAAATGATAAGCTTCCCGGAAGTACCGTGTTTGATCAAACGGTCCGGATTCGGGAAAAGCACTTTATAACGAATAGAACCTGTGGTTCTGTCGATTTCCCCTTCGGCTGTTTTCAAAGCTCCGTTGAACTGGTAATTAACTCCATTCGGAAGTGTTAGCTCAATCTTCTGATGACTTCCGATCTTATCATTAGCTAAAAGTTCAAAATACAGATTTTCAGGAATGGAGAAATAGGCATATACTTCGTTCAGTTGGGAAAGTGTGGTTAGCAATGTTCCATTTTCTACCAAACTTCCATCTTTATGGGGAATTACATCAATTACTCCATCAAAAGGTGCAGTGATTCTTGTAAAGCTTATTTTCTGAAGAACTGTCCTCTTTTCTGCATCAGCAAATGCATGTTTTGCTTTGGCGGAGGACAGTTTTGCTTTCACCATTTCCAATTCATTATTAGCAACAAATTTTTTAGCATGAAGACTCTGAATCTGTTTCAGCTCTACTTCTGCAATCCTAACGTCTGCTTCAGTCTGTTTTAATGTTGCATTGGCTTTCAGAAGTTCCATCTGAAGTTCAGCATCATTGATTTTAAATAAAGCCTGTCCCTGATGCACAAACTGCCCCTCGTTGACATAAATATGCTGTATAATACCTCCAATTCTGGAACGCATTTCAACATTCTTTTTTGCCTGGATATCGGTCACAAACTGGTTGCTTACCAATGTATCTTTTTCTTTGATTTCCAGTACGGGAACTTCTTTATCTTTCTGGTTGTTTTTCTCCTTGTCTTTACTGCATGACACAGCGAATAATGTTGCAAGAATGCAAATTATTACAGTTTTAAAATACATTTTTAAATGTTTAAGTTATAAAATTTCCGTTAAAATGATTTGGTTTTCAAAAACTTAAACCTAGTACAACTGAAGAAGATGGAGAAAGGATTTAACTCCACAAATAATAGAAATTGCAATTTCAGGAAGTGTAACTTTTGGAATAACTTTTAAAATTCCTGAAAAATCTGCAATTGCAGGATCATTTTTTTTAACTGAATGTTTTACAATTTTAGCAGCTGCAGGCAATGCATGCGTATTCATATCTGCTTCTTCGTAAACATCCAGAACATGAATGTTGGTTACAGGCGGAACATGAGGAATATTCTGCAACGATTTTTCTGCCCAATTCGAATTGAAAAGAGAAAAAACCAGTAGGATATAGAATAAGAAAAATGACCTCAGACTTGCCATGTCAACCAGAACACATTAGTTTTTCAGTAAAAAACGATAATCCGGCAAAATTAGTGATTTTTACTGGGAAATCCGGCCATTGAACTGTTAAAAAAACTTAAACAATGGAGGAATAATTCTACTTATTCGTATTGGGATTCCTAGAATAATAAATAGAATGCGAAGTCTATTCATACAGTCTGTCATACCGAAGGAATCCAACTTCTAAAATTTTGAATAAAAAATGGCATTAGGTTTTGGCTAAAGCCAGATGAATTTTGGTTTATTATTAACGGGCTAAAGCCCGTTTCTATTGAATTATTTTCTCACAGATTTCATACATTAAGTAGATTATTCTCAAGACTTATCTACCCAGTTTGTCGTTCCGAAGAATCTAATTGGAATCGTTAAAGTTTTGGCTAAAGCCAATGGAATTTGGGTGATCATTTTTAAACGGGCTAAAGCCCGTTTCTATTGAATAATTAGAACAATTTGCTGAGTACTCTGAAGCGGTAATCAAAGATGTGTTCCAGTTTCTTTTTCACAAAAAGACGATGGGCAAATTCTCCTAAAAATCCCATTGGAAGTTCATAATCTATGGTATCTCTCATCAGAACACCTTCTTCATTGGGAATAAATTCATGGTGGTGGTTCCAGAGTTTGTATGGCCCTTTTTTCTGAAAATCAATGAAGCTTTTCTGAAAATCTACGTGGGTGATCTCCGTCTGCCACTTCATTTTGATACCGAATAATGGAGAAACATAATAATCAATGAGCATTCCTTCATAGATTTCATCATCTTCCATTTCCGTTAATACAATGAAGCCCATATCTTTCGGTGTAATTTCTGAAAGATTGTTTGCGGAGGAAAAAAATTTCCAGGCCGTTTCTATATCACAATTGAGCTGTTGTTCACGGAAAAGGGTATGTTTCATAAGGCAAAATCAGTTAACAGGATTGTTATGAAACAAATGTATGACAAAGATTTAATTATAGATCCACATCAGGACAGGTTTTCCTGATTTCTGAATCATCGGATCAATTTCCTTCATGGCATTGTTGGAAACAGTTGGACAACCCCAACCTTCAGGAGATCCGTTAGGGAAAGTTTCAGTATCACTCATCAGATTCCAGGAATGAAAGACAATAAATCTTTTCAAAGCATTCCTGTTGGTTTCTTCAAGGCCGTGCATCAGATATTTTATATTGATTCCCCAGTCGCTGTAGCCTCTTCCTTCCAGTTTATACTTTCCTAAAGATGAAAGGTGGCTTCCGTCTTCATTGCTGAAACCAGGATTTTCTTTAGAATTATCTTTACTCCAGGAATTGGAACCGCATCCATGGCCTACCAGATATTTTTTCGAAATCTTATTATTTTTAAAATCCCAGACAAAAAAACGGTTAACGCCGGAGTGAAGGCTCATATCAATGAGAATACAGAAATCTTTGCTAAGATTCTTTGAAGTACAAAATTCCAAGGCTTCTTCTGCTTTTAATTTTAATTTAGAAAAATCAGCTTCAGGTTTCTTTTCTTCAACTACTGATGTTTCTACCGTTCTTATTGTATTATTTTTCCTCTCCTGAGAACATGAACAGATCCAAAAGATGGTGAAAAACAAAAAAATACTTTTCATATTTTATTTATAATGCTGAAAGATTCCGAAATCAGAAGGTGTCCATAGTGCTGCTTTCTGTCCTGCTGCTTTCAAAGCATTATTTGACCAGGTGTTGCAAGTATAAAGAAAACTGTAAGTTCCTTTTGCATCGTAAAAGGCATCGTTATCACCGTAAACAGCATTGGTAGGAATCAACATGAAATTTCCATTCTGATCTCTGTCAAACTTATCTTCCACATATTTCACCAGATTTTCATACTGATTTCTGCTGATCATAATCATTTTACAGTCAGCGCCTTCTTTCATCGTATTATAGTAAGTACAATGCATGGCAGAATCACTTAGCCAGAATGCTGCTTTTATAGCTGTTGAAAATTTCAGGTCTGCCCACGTAGGTGTATCAAGATAGAAACCTTTATCTCCCCATCCTATTCCTATATACTGATAGTCTGTTTTTTTTGATTTTGTATTGGCAAAAGGAATTTTCTGGCTCCAGTCCTGCAAGTCGTTTTTCACAGGCATTACAATATCGGTATGCACTCCGTTGGTATAAATATAGATGGGAATGTCTTTCTTTTGTCCGTCATCTTTTGCAGAAACGGGAATATAGGGAATCAACAGCCCAAGGATCACATAAATAATCACAATTCCTAAAATAATTCCTACCACTTTCAGGAGATACATTAATATCGTTTTCACAGTCATGTTTTTTAATAAAATTTAATCTTTAATTTTTAGTAAAAGTATTTGTTTTAATCGAAAAATTAGCTATATTTATTTACGAAATATTCACAAATATGCGTAAAAATACTAAATCCCAAAAAAGGTTTAAAGTAAGAGTAAAAACTGCTCCTAAAAGAATACAAAAAAAACGTTGATTTTCGGTGAGATTTTGATCTCCTGAAAATCAATTTTTCTTTATAGGAAAAGCTTTTTAAGAAACTTATTGATGTAAATCTTCACCTCCTTAAAGCGAAAAATTTAAGGAATGGTCAACCATCAGCTCTGGTTTGGAACTTCAAAAAATTCCAAAAGAGGGATTGTCACCAAAAGTTTAAAGAAAAATCAGTCAGAAGATTTCTGCAAAAACTCAATATTTCTTTTGAGCCCTGCAAATTTGGTTCTTTTCACAGGAGATTTTCTGAAGATTTCCGAGAAAATTTCCTGAGTAAGTTCTTTCCATTCTCCTTTTTTGAAGTTTTTCAACGCTTCATTGGGTTGAAAACGGCTCTGTTTATTAGGTGCTGAGAATCTGTTCCATGGGCAAACATCCTGGCAGATATCACATCCGAACATCCAGTCTTCCATTTTATCTTTAAAATGATCCGGGATTTCATTTTTGAGTTCTATGGTTGCATAAGAAATGCAGCGGCTTCCATCTATAATTTTTTCAGAAACGATGGCATCTGTGGGGCAGGCATCGATACATTTCCTGCAGCTTCCGCAATGATCTGTGGTTGCATGATCAGGAATCAGCTCCAGATCACAGATAATTTCGGCCAGAAAATAAAAGGAACCACTTTGTTTGGTAATAAGGTTGGCATTTTTTCCTACCCAGCCTATTCCCGACTTTTTAGCCCAGGCTCTCTCCATTACCGGTGCAGAATCTACAAAGACCCGGAAACCAAACTCTCCTATTTCTTCCTGCAGCTCAGCTACCATTTCACGAAGAATTTCTTTGATTACCTCATGATAATCTTCTGCATAAGCATATTTTGAGATTTTAAAATTCTCCAGGATAGAGATTTTCTCTTCAGGAAAATAATTGTAAGAAAGTGAAATTACAGATTTTGAACCTTCTACCAGGAGTCTCGGATCAAGCCTTTTGTCGAAATGATTTTCCATATACTTCATTTCGCCGTTATAATTATTCTTCAGCCATTTTTCAAGATGAGGAGCGTCTTCCTCGAGAAAATCAGCTTTGGAAATGCCACAATTCTGGAATCCAAAACTTTTTGCTTTGGACTTGATCAGTTGGGAATATTTTTCGGCACCAGCATTCATTAATTTCACACTGCAAAATTAAGATTATTTTATCAATCTTCTGATTTTGGAGGAAGTTCATACCACAGCTGGTTTCTTTTCTGAAAAATTATGTTTTCATTAGGATTTTTTTCAAAAAAAAATTGCGTAATTTCGTTTGTAATTTAATATTTAAACCAACAACTATGTCTTTAATAGAAGTAATACAATCCGGAAACTATGAATTAATTGACGTTCGTGAGCCAATGGAGCTTGAAATGGACGGTAATATAGACGGTGCTAAGAATATCCCTCTAGGTGAAGTAGAAGACAGACAGGATGAAATTCTATCTGTTGAAAAACCAGTAATCTTATTCTGCAGAAGTGGAAACAGAAGCGGAAAAGCATTGGATTATCTTAACGCTCAAGGGTTAAAGGACGGCTATAACGGCGGAGGCTGGGCTGATCTGAAAGCTGTACTGGAAGCAAATCAGGGAACTTTTTAAAAGTTCCTTTTTTTATATCTTTATTTCTATGAATCTGAAAAATCAATTTGAACAGCTTTGCGCTCCGTTTACAGAAGATCAGCAATTAATCCGTGATCTGTGGAGGGAAATTGAAACCAGATATTCTGAAAAAGGCAGGCATTATCATAATCTTCTTCATCTTGAAAATATGTTTAAAGAGCTTGACGCAGTGAAAATGAATATCGCAGATTTTACAGCTCTTTCTTTTTCTGTATTCTATCATGATGTGATTTATGATGCAACTTCCAAAGCTAACGAAGAGAAAAGTGCTGCCAAGGTAGAAAAAAGACTTACCGAACTTCATATCAATCAAGATAAAATTTCATTAATTTCTGCACAGATTCTTGCTACAAAATCTCACCAGCGCTCTGATAATGAAGATACCAATTATCTTCTGGATGCTGATCTCTCTGTTCTGGGTAAAGATTTTAAAACTTATTCAGAATACACTCAGAATATCAGAAAAGAATATTCTATTTATCCTGACTTCCTTTACAAACCGGGACGAAAAAAAGTGCTTAAGCATTTTCTGGAACTTGAAAGTATCTTTAAAACTGAATATTTTAAGGAAAAATATGAGGCTCAGGCAAAGGAAAACATTGCTGCTGAACTGCAGTTACTTTAACTATAATTTCATTTATCTTTCATATCAATAAAGACACCCTGATTACAAGGTGCCTTATTTCTATATTTTATAAGTTCAGATTAAAAAAATTTACCAATAAATTCCGCAGCTTTCTCCAATACAAGCTCTGGAGATTCTTTATGTGGTGTATGTCCTATTCCGGGAATGATGTATTTTTCCGCACTTCCACTCACCTGGGTAATCGTTTTTTCTACCTGATCCAATGTACCGTATTCATCAGCTTCTCCCTGAACAAATAATAATGGAGCAGTAATATTTTTTAAGAGATATTCAATATTCCAGGTTCTGTAATCTTCACGCGTCCAGGTTTCCGTCCAGGCTCTGAAAAGCATTTCTACTTTATCACCATGATATTTCTGTAAACGTTCAGGAAGATTGGTCGTTTTGTAAGCTTCCCAGGCATCATAAACCCCTTTCAATGTTACCTCTTCCACAAAAATATGACCTGCTTCACAAATGACAGCTTCTACTCTTTCAGGATATTTTGCAGCGGTGATCAAAGCTATTGTTCCCCCATCACTGTGTCCGAACAGAATAGCATTATCAATCTTCATTTCAGTCAATACATCATTCAACAGATCTGCTTCCAGCTCCATGTAATTTACTGGTCTTATATGAGTAGGCATTGGATATGATTTCCCATAACCTAAACGGTCATAAGCCAAAGTATTACAATGGGTGGCTTCGGATAGTTTGGCTGGAAAATCTCTCCAGAGTTGTACTGATCCTAATGAATCATGCAGAAAAACAATCGTAGGTCTGTCTTGAAATTGAGTAATGTGTTCAATATATAATTTTTGTCCCTTTACATCAATTATTCTTTCTTCCATCAAATAAAATTATATTTAAAAAGTTGGCATTTTTGTTTCTTCAAATTCTCTTAAAAGGTGGTTGAAAACAGTTTCCACCGGAAGAATATCATCAATCAGAGCTGAAACCTGGCCTATTTCCAGTTCACCATCTTCCATATCTCCTTCAAACATTCCACGTTTTGCTCTGGCTCGTCCTAATGAAGCAATCAATGCTTCTTTATCTCTTCCGTTTACATAAATATCCTCCAGTTCATTGAAGAATTTATTTTTAACCATTCTTACAGGTGCCAGCTCCTTCAAAGTAAGGTGTGTATCTCCTTCCTGCAGTTCTGTGATTTTCTTTTTCCAGTTTTCATGGGCACTTGCTTCAGTAGTGGCAGCAAATCGGGAGCCGATCTGTACACCGTCTGCACCGAGAATCATGGCAGCCTTCATCTGTGAACCTAAAGCGATTCCTCCGGCTGCGATTAACGGCTTAGAAATATGTTTCTTTACATTCGGAATAAGGCAGAATGTGGTGGTTTCATCTCTTCCATTATGACCTCCTGCTTCGAAACCTTCTGCAACAATGGCATCTACTCCGGCATCTTCACATTTTACAGCAAATTTGGTGGAAGAAACGACGTGAGCTACTTTTATTCCTTCTTTCTGAAGGGTTTCCGTATAGGTTTTCGGGTTACCGGCTGACGTAAATACAATTTTCACTCCTTCTTCAAGAATAATCTGAATAATTTCATCAATATTAGGATATAACATCGGTACATTTACCCCGAATGGTTTATCTGTTGCCAGTTTACATTTCTGGATATTTTCTCTCAGGATATCAGGATACATACTCCCTGCTCCTATTATTCCTAACCCTCCACAGTTAGATACTGCAGAAGCAAGTCTCCATCCTGAATGCCAGATCATACCTGCCTGGATAATTGGATATTTAATATTAAAAAGGTGTGAAATTCTATTGTGTGTTCCCTCCATCTCATGAAGTTTTTTTGCAGCGTTAAAATCTATAAAATTGCTCATGTGTAAAAATACTAAAAACAACGATTTCCAGAGTCTTCAATTGATTAAAAATATACAGGAAAACAGATATATTTATTTTTTATATTGCTCTAAAACACTGTCAATAATTGAGCTGATATTTAAAAATCTTTGAGCGAGTTCATAGACATCCTTTTCTATATGATCAGGTTTTAAATCCAGCCAGCCTTCCATTAATGTCAACGGGCCATAATTGACCTTTACATTAGGCCAGTCTTTGTGGTATTTTAAAAATTCTTGTCTGAAGTTTTGGGCAAATTCTCTGCTGGATATTTTATAAACTTTCAATGCTCTTAGCTTTAACGCATGAATGTTATAATAGATCTTATTTTCGCGGATAGTCTTATCATTTACCCAGACTGAAAAGAAAATCCTTCCTTCAGCATCTAAAGGCGATTGTGGTTCTCCTGTCCATTCCGGCTTGTAAACTTTAAGGGCTACCGATTCTAAAACAGTATCAACAGATATTTTCAATCCATATTTACTAAGTTTTTCTTCAGGAATTTCAGATGCTGCCTGATGAAATTTTCTGAGGTAAAAAGCATAATCCATACTTTTAATTTTTGTAAATATATCAATAAAAAAACCTTCAGAAATTCTGAAGGTTTTGATTTTATTTTGTCATGGATTGTTTCTTCCAGTTAGACTTAAAGTTACAGCTGTCGTAACGTCCGTCAATTGAAATAAAAGTTGTCGGCAACTTAGAGTTAACAAACTTTTCAACCATTTCACTTTTCTTTTTATTCAGCGCCATCTGCTTGATTCTGCTGAAATCTGTTTCCAGGGTAATCTGGTGAGAAGGAATCACATCTTCAACTTTGATGATTTTGATTTGTTTTCTCTTGTTTTCTTCGTCTTCAAAAGCAGTAGTGATATCACCTTTGTTTAATCCTGCCAATTCGTAGCTGATTGTTCCAGGGATACTTTCTCTTTCAATTTTATCAGAACCATCTGCTCCAGGAATAATTCCTGCATTGAATTTTGTTCTTTTATCATCTGAGTATTTAAAAGCAGCATCTTTAAACGTCATTTTACCATCAACGATAAGACCTCTGATACTGTCTAATTTTGCTTTTGCAGTTTTAATTTCGTCATCAGTAGGAACAGCTTTCAACAAGATGTGTCTTGCATCATATACTTTACCTGATCTTTTCACTAACTGAATAATATGGAATCCGAATTCAGATTCAATAGGATCTGAAATTTCATTTTCCTGAAGGTTCAATGCCGCAGCTTCGAATGGCTTCACCATCTGCCCTTTATTGATATTTTTATATAATCCTCCGTTAGCAGCAGATCCTTCATCTTCAGAATAAATTCTTGCCTGGCTTTCAAAAGTCTCACCTCCGATAATATCCTGCTTGATTTTTTTCAACCTGTTGATAAGTTCTTGTTTGTGAGCTTCCGTAAGTGACGGGTAGATCATAATCTGAGCTAAAGTAACTTCATCTTTTACCTGTGGCAGCTGTGTTTTATACATGTTGTAAAAATCAGTTACCTCATTAGGAGTTACATCCGCTTTATCAGTTACCCTCTGGTACTTTGCCTGTCCGTAATACTGGTCTGTATCTATTTTTTCAATAGCATTTTTCAGTTCATAAGCATTTCTGAACTTATAGGCTGCAAGCATTGTTTTTTCATCCGGAAATTGAGAAAGCATCTGACGGTATTTTGCATTTGCCTGTTCTTTGATTGCTGCAGAACGATTTTCAATTAAGGTATCTTTTTTTGCTTCGTATACAAGAAGCTTATTGCTGATAAGGTTTTCCAGGAACTCACATTTGTCTGTGTTGGCAGCTCCCTGTTGTTTACCATAATTCATCTGCTCGATTACATCAGATTCCAATACAATCTCATCCCCGATAACAGCTGCAATACCATCCACCAAATCTCCTTGTTTTAGCTGGGCATTCATCATATTTGAAGAGAATATCATGATGAAAATCCCAAGAAGAAAAGTGATTTTTAGTTTATTTGTCATTTTACTATTTTAACAAGTTGCAAATTTAGAATTCTTAACGAATTTCACTCAATTTTTTATTATAAATATTTCTTAAAAAGACTTATTTACTGCAGTTCAACATCAAATGTCGTTAATTCTTTGAATTGTCTCAATCTGCTGAACATATCTGCTTCGTTTACTTCTTCTATTCTTTCTGTCCCGAATTTCTCTACCGTGAAAGAAGCCATTGCAGATCCTACGATAAGGGCAGATTTCATTGTTTCGAAATCAATTTTCCCTTTTTTAGCAAGATAGGCCGCGAAACCTCCTGCAAAAGTGTCTCCAGCTCCTGTTGGATCGAACACATCTTCTAACGGAAGTGCCGGAATAGCAAATACTTTATTGTCATGGAAAAGTAAAGCTCCGTGCTCTCCTTTTTTGATGATTACGTATTCAGGACCCATTGTGTGGATCTTTTTAGCAGCTTTTACTAAAGAATATTCTCCTGAAAGCTGTCTTGCCTCTTCATCATTGATGGTAATAACATCTGTTTTCGCAATCATATCCATTAAGATATCCCATGCAGAATCCATCCAGAAGTTCATGGTATCAAGGATAACCAGTTTAGGACGGTTGTTCATTTTTTCAAGTACAGATAACTGAACTCCAGGGTGTAGGTTTCCAAGTAACAAAATTTCGGCATCCTGCATTGAATCCGGGATTTTTGGATCAAAATTTTCCAGTACATTTACTTCTGTAGCTAAAGTATCTCTTGTATTCAGATCGTTGTGGTATTTTCCAGACCAGAAGAATGTTTTTCCTTCTTTCACGATTTCAATTCCTTCGATGTTTACCTCTCTGTCTGTGAACATATCAAGATGTTCCTGTGGAAAGTCTCCTCCTACTACAGAAACAATTCCGGATTTAACGCCTAAAATTGATGAAGTGATTCCGATATAAGTGGCTGCACCTCCTAAAATTTTGTCCGTTTTACCAAATGGTGTTTCAATTGCATCAAATGCAACACTTCCTACAACTAAAAGTTTCATATATTTTTCAATGTATATTAAAAGTAATTATTTTTTCCATTCAAAGGTGTCCAGCAGGTGTTTCATATCATTTTTGATATAGTTCACTGCAGGCGCAAGAGAGTCCGGTTTCGGTCTCGTATTAAAGTATAAGTAAGCAGTCACGAAGTGTTTCGTACTGTCTGTAATGTAAAACTGAAGGTTGGAAGCGCTCTGCCCTTTCAGTTCATAGAAGTTCCCGTATACTTTCTTTTCAGGGTATTCGAAAGATTTTGTATCTATGGAACTGGCTTTAATGGTATGCTCATATACCATTTTCTCGGCTTCCTTGATATGGTCAGCAAAGTCGTTCTGTATCGGATAATAGGTCACGAAAAGCTTAGCCTTCATTTTCGGATAGTTCAGATAGAACCAGCAAGGTTTCTTGGCTGGGGCAATGGATGCAAAGT
The DNA here is from genome assembly GCF_045865955.1 of Chryseobacterium sp. KCF3-3. NCBI lineage: Bacteria > Pseudomonadati > Bacteroidota > Flavobacteriia > Flavobacteriales > Weeksellaceae > Chryseobacterium > Chryseobacterium sp. KCF3-3. The sequence goes on along the minus strand of NZ_AP035792.1, from coordinate 3,234,727 downwards.
CTGAATATTCAAAGGTATAGGCACAATCGTTTTCAAACTTTTGGTATTTCGGTGCAGGATATTCTAGACGCAATTCTCCATAAGGTTTTGGTGAAGGGTCTTTTCCACATGAAATTAAAAGCAGCGATACAAAAATAAAAATGACTTTTTTAATCATTTTGCAAAAGTACAAATTAGATTTCAGATTTCGGAAGACAAATTTCAGTCTTTCAGAGAGTTTTGAATGTAATTTTCCAACGGCTTTGGAAACGATTTTTCATGAGAGGCTTCAACGTCCGTAATCAGGTACTGATTTTCAGTTATAAAATCATTCCATATCTTCTCAGAAGTAACGTGTACATTCCATATTTCAATGCTTAAATTCTTGTGGGTCAGTTTATGGGTAACTGTTTTTGAGCCTGTAATGAAGGGTTCCATATCTGTAGTAATAGCTGTTGGAAACTCAAATAATTTCTTCCAGATGAAGTCATCGCCTCTCTGACGGATCAGAAATTGTCCGTTTTTGTGAACAAAATAATATGTCAGCGCAAGATCTTCTGCTTTTACTTTTTTTGTTTTAACGGGATAAGCTGAAATTTTCTGCATAGAAAATGCAAGACAGTCTTTATTCACGGGGCATTCTCCACACAATGGATTTTTGGGTTTACAGATTTCAGATCCAATATCCATCATGGCCTGATTAAAGTCTCCAACATTTTCCGGCATGACCAAAGCGGCCAGCTCTGAGAAATAGGTAAATGCTTTTGAATTCGAAATATCAAAGTCATCTGCAAAAAGGCGGCTCAGAACGCGGTAGAAATTCCCGTCAACAGCAGGGATTTTTCCCCCGAAACATATACTTGAGACCGCTGCTGCAGTATATTTCCCTACTCCTTTCAGTTTTAAAATTTCTTCGTATTGATGAGGAAAGGTTCCCTGATAATCATTCATGATCTGCCGGGCAGCTTTATGAATATTGATGGCTCTGGAATAATAGCCCAGTCCTTTCCAATAGAGTAAAACTTCGTTTTCTTCAGCTTCTGCCAACGTTTTTACATCAGGAAATCTTTTAATAAAATTATTGTAGTGATTCAATCCCTGACTGATCCTCGTCTGCTGAAATACAATTTCACAAATCCAGATTTTATAAGGATCTTTTGTCTGTCTGAAAGGCAGATCTCTTGCATTATTTTTATACCATTCAAGGATTTTGCTGCCTATATGGAGAAAATCTGAGGCCCTTTTATTTTTTCCCAAAAACCAATCTTGTTTTAAATCATTGAAGAGATCATTTTCTCTTCATCCCGAACATTGTTTCAATATGCAAAGATAGGTTTATTTTATTTTTGTTATCTGTTTTGATTTTTTGAAATAGATTTTTGCACTTGTTCCATGAAAATAGATTATGGAAAAAATGTTTTGATTATGAATCCGTTATTATATGATTTCTTTTTTTACTTTTATTTCTTCCTGTTTACCGGAACATGAAAAGAATATAAGTAATAATACAATTAAATAGGGTTTCATCGTTGCGTTTTATTCAATTTTAATTTTCAAATTAAAGACAGTAAAAGGTTATTTATTTCTTAACATTTAAGATGCCCCTACTTTATCAAAATCACTTCCATACCATACCATTTCTTCCAGATTAGGTAAATTATAATATTTGTTTTCTTTGAAATTATTAGTGAGTTTGGTCCAAATTTGATCGTGATATGCGACATTACAAAAACCTAAAATATATCCTTCCTGTCCGTTGTTCCACTTTTCAAGGTTATTTTTCCAGTATTTTTTAAACAATGGATCTGTAGTATCTGCTGCATATCCAATTATTTTAAATAGGTCTTCTTCTCCCCATTCTGTACTGCCATTATCATAATAATTAATAATAAGTTGAGTTACATATTTCGACAATGACATGGAATATGAGTTATTACTATCAGTAGTATTTTTTTGTATGTAATCCAAAATATCAGTATTAATTATTAATTTTCCCAATTTGTCTTTTGTGAAAATCAATTTATTGGTAATCTTATCTGGAGTTCTTATGTTGTCATTAAGAAAACTAATATTTAAAGTAGCTTTGCTAGAATTATCGGTGTTAAGATTAATTGCTTTTTCTAAATCAAATGAAAAGTTTCCAAGTTGAGAATTTAAGAAGATATCAACTTTACTGTCTGTTTTTTTTATTTTAAAATTATATGCATCGTTCTCTTCAGTGGTGTTGATTATTTCATTTTTTCCTAAAAATTTTATACTGTTTTTGTTAACATAATAAACAAGAAATAGGTGACCATTTTCTAAAAAGTTGTCTATTAAAATAATTTTATCATCATTATTTTTAAATAAGAAAGTTTCATATCCAAGATCACTATTTAAATTATTTAATTCATGAATATATTTTCTATTATTATGTATAAATACAATTGAACTTTTATCGAAAGAAATTGATAATTTTTTATTTTTATCAATACATTTATTTGAACTATATTTTTCACCAGTACATTCTAGTTGCTCTTGTTTAAAATCAATAGAATATGATGTTTTGGATTTATCTATCTTTTCCTGTTTAGGTCTGTTTTCCTTACATGATAATAAATTAAAGAAAAATAATAGTATAAATAGATTTGTTAAATTTTTCATATTATTTACCTGCTGTTTTGTCTTGTTTTTTTCTTTCAGATTCCGAAAGCTGAATTTCATTCTTATAATTAACATAGAAAGCTGGATTGTAACGCTCAGAATAGCCAGAAGGATTTTGAGCACTTCTTATTTCAAAATGAAGATGTGGTCCTTTAGTGTCAGTTGCTCCAGTATCACCAGTTTTTCCTAATCTTTTTGTTTTATAATTATCAACCGTAATTTCTTCGTTTTGCGAAACATTTAGTTCACTTAAATGAGCGTACATTAAATATACATCTTTACTCCCTTTAATTCCTTCATACTCATCAAAATCACCGTATCCTTCAATATCATATTTATTTTTATCATAAGTCCTTTTTGATTTTACATAGTATGGTTCATAAACTCTACGTTGTTTCTTAAAAATATCTAAATATTGAGAATCTACTTTTAAAACTAAACCTTTACCATATCCAGTTCCAGGAGATAAGCTAACTACTTTACCGGGTAGGCATGCATATACGGGAGTTCCTTTCTCTGCAAATAAATCAATACCATGATGAGGTCTTTTTCCGTTATCACTTCCAGGCATATCTGTTCTGACCCTTCCAAAGGCAGATCGCCATGGTCTTTTTAATCCACCAAACGTATATATAGTAATTTGAGGATTTTCTAAAGGGTTATTCCAAATAGCATTTTTATCATCAGTTTTATTTTGTGGTTTAACTTCTGGACATTTGTCAACTTCAAAAACTATTTTAGTTATTTTATAATGATCTTTTCTTTTCTTTCTTGAATTAGTATTTCTATTTATAATATTAACAATCAAATCAACAACATCATCATCTTTTAATTTTCCTGTTTCATCTGCTTTATTAAACATTTCACCTTTATACCAATCTGCCATACCTGTAAGGGCTGCCTCTTTGGGGCTATAGTCCCTATCCATTCCATCGCTTATTTTAATATTCTCAGATGCGGCAAATTTATCAATCCTTTTTTGAATTTCTCCATATGTAGTTCTCCCTGTTATTTGCAATAATCCTCTTCCTCTATAATTCCAAGTGTCTTCAGCAGATTTATTACCTAATTCTGGACGGTTTCCATATGCTATTTCTGCAATTCTCTTTTGATTTGCAACGTACCCATTTTTTGAGCTTCTTCCATATTGATATGCTAGATCATTTGGAACTGTTTTAGAACTATCATCTGTTGGATTTCCATATTTATCAACTGCCTTTCCTTGAGCATTTCGTTTTCTAAAAGCTTTAAATTGGATAGGTAACGCTTCCGCTGAGTAATTTAAACCTTCTCCATGTATTGCACCCGATAAATCTAGTCCAGATTCTTCAATTGACTGTGCGAAAAAATGAGCTTTCCGTGCACAAGTATCTAACTTATAGTTCTTTTTATATTTGTTTAAAGTTTTTGCAAGTTCAGATAAGAGAGTTTTATCTTTAACCTCTGAATATATTCTTTGTAATTGTTCAACCGTTATATCTTTCTCACAATTCGGACATTTTCCGATTTCCGGTTTCGGATCTTGTGTCTTCTGCACCCCCACCGCACTCTTCACCTTCTCCACCTGCATCAACCCATCCGAATTTACCCCAAATTTCTGAGATTCCGCAGAAAGATCCCTGGAGATAATTTCTATAAAATAGTTTTGTATATAGGAGTCGGTATTGCTGGTAGGAGAGCCCGTTCCTTTATGGAAAATATCTTTGGTAATGACAAATCCTGAAGTGTCATACACATCGGCAGGAATTTTAATCATTCTACTTCGGTAAACTTCATCGTGAAATACCGGGTCAGATTCCCAGATGACATATTGGATATGTTTTCCTACCATATTTTTGGAGTGAATTCTTACCCTTACTTTATCACCAACGGCTACTTTGGACAGCTCTTTTCCGGTATCATCAATGAAAACAGCTTCTATAATATTACCTTTAGGATCACGTTGCTTTGGACCATTTCCGGCAGGGAACTTCGGAGTGTCTTTTTGTGGCTGAGGTTTGGGGCTGTTTTGGGGATTTTCTTTATAATCCGGATTGGTCACCTCAACATTTACCTGGCTTGCTCCCTGTATTTTTTCGGAATAAGCGGCTGTAATGTAATACTCATGTTTTACACCTTCATCTCTGTCGCCCTTCATCATAAACTGGTTGGCGATCTGACGAAGAATTTTTTCGTCTGACATCAGCGGTATTTGTACTTCTGCAATACCATTTGCATCCACTCTTGCTTTGTAGCTGCGTGTATGACGATTATTTTTGTTGATGACAGCATCATGGCCTTTTCCCGGAGCATCATCTTCCCAAAGATGGAATTCTATCTCTTCATTAAACATGGCGATGCAGTGAGCCTGCACAATCAGAGTATCCCGATAGCTGGCCTTATTGATATCTTTTGAGCCTCTGTTGAAGAGTACTACCTTATCTATTTTCGGGACTTTGTTACTGGCAGGGATAATGGTAAGAGTACCTGCCAGCTCTCTGGTATCAGCAAGCCCGGGTAAAATTCCTTTTTTAGTTTCATAGACTTTCATTTGAAATTCTATTCCCAGCGCTATTTCTCCAAATTTGTAAGTTACTTTTTCACCAGTTTTTGGCTTATCGGTGATGTCTTTCCAGAGTCCGTTTTTCTGTTGCTTGTAAATATACCATTCATATTCACCCCTCAGTCCAAATGAAAGACCGGAAGGTTGTACTTCGTAGGAATATGTTTTTCCTACCTGAGGATTTCGATCCCCGGCAATATTTCCTGTCATGGCTAATAAAATTTAACTGACTTTCAGTCAGAAGCTATTTAGACAGGTACTACTTTTCTGATTAAATTGTTGGAGAGGATGCAGGATTATATCCTCATACAGGGTTAGATTCTTTTTCATTGTGTTTTTGTGTTGTTTCAAAAACAAAAATAAAAAAAATCATAACACAGTGATATAAAAAAATTGAATTAAAATTAAAAGTTATTTATTCTCTACAGAATATACGGGAGCAGCTTTCAGCCACTGATATTTTAGGTTTCTATCTTTGGCTATAAAACGGTATCCTTCAAGTTTTTTAAGATACACATACATGGAATCGGTATTTTTGATCTTTAGTCTGTATTGAGACAAAAACATCATTGGCATTTCTACAGCAGAATCTCTCACTGTTTTCAATACTTTTCCAGATCTTACTTTATAAAGGTAGAATGATTTTCCACGGCCTTTAGAACTGTCTGCCAGTTTTACCTCTGAACTTGCCAGTACAAGTTCACTTCCATCAAAACATTCATCTCTATTCATGATGTATGCTTTTCCTTCCTGACGTTCCTGTGCGAAAAGATCATTTTCATAAGTGCCCGGACTTTGGTATTTTTTTTCACAACTTATCAAAAGGATGATCAGCATAAAGGGTAATCCAATAATAAGTGTTTTATTCATATTCAATTTCATAGGTGTTGGTTGAAAAAAAACCGATGTAATATTGCATCGGTTTTTGTTATATAAAGTACGTTTATGTTACTCCTGAGTGTATTCTGCATCCCATTCGTTACCATCATCTCCTTTGTGTCCGTCCAATTTAATAACGAAACTTTTTGTAGGGAAATAAGGGGTCATACGAATATCCAGCCATACTCTGTCTTTGTTTACTCTATCCTGCTCAAAACGAACAATTTTGAATTTCTCGATCAACTTGTCCGGTCCTTTGATATTGTCAAGGAAGGTTACAATCTGTCTTCTCAAATCGTCTTCGTTCTTGGCATTCCAGTTTTCGAAAGCTCTTCTGTTCAGGAAGTCAAGCAATACTTTGGTAACATAGTCGAAAACACGAACTACGGAATACGTCTGAAGACCGATATTGTCTCCTGTAAATAAGGTCTTCGCAGAGAAAGCCATAATTTTTCCGTATTCGTTTACCATTGGTACAAGACCCATTTTTTCCAACTGAGAAATTTCACTTTTCTTCAATTCGAATTTTACAGCGTCTACTTCGTTGATATTACCATGCTTTTTACCTGCTGCTACCTGAGACATCAGTGTTTTGTGGATTTTTCCTGCTAATGAAGTGGAAGGTGGAAGTTCTACGTTTTCTTCTTCGCCTACTTCTTCAGCCTTACCACGTCCTACCAGCCAGTTACACGTCATGATAACGTTACTTCTGTGAAGCTCACCACCTGTAAGGTTTGCAGAGTGGAATAAGTCTACCACGTCATCCGGCTTATCAAGGTTGGCGAAGTCTGTAACCATCATTACTTTGTTTTCGTTACAGATTTTTGCCCACTTCTCGATAACTTTATTAGATCCTAAATATCCTGGTATTGCAAGGATTGAGTAATTATCTCTAAGATCAAGACGGTCGTAATAGTTTTTGAATTCTTCTGAGATGGCATCGATGAACAAAGGATTATCCAGATCGGAAACCTGATCAAGGCTTGCATTCACGATACTTACGTTGTCCACTTTATCCAATTCTGTGTTTTTGTAGAATTGAGCTACTGTTCTGTAGTTGGTTTCCAACAGACGAACGGCATCCAGTGTATTTTTTAAGTTTGTCTTTAAGTTCTGGTCGGCCTGTTGTGCTTTACTTTTGCATGTATCGGCCATTTTATCAGCAGATTCGCTACCTTCTAAAAGGTTTACCCAAAGATTGATCTTCTGAAGAAGTTCTTTTCTTTCATCTGCTTTATTGCTGTCATTCAGGAAGATTTCTTTTCTTGCCTTTCTTGTTGGGTTCATATTGGCAATACCGTCTACAACGGATTCAACAAAGCCAAATCCTCCCATTTTATTGAGCTCTGCAAGCGGGTTGCCTTTCGGTTGTCCCGAGTGCTGCTGCTGACCCTGCTGCTGGCTTTCTTGTGCCTGTAATTTGCTATCCATGATTTAATGTAAGTCTTTAATTATTTTTCAAGTTCTTGTGCCACTTCTTTCAATACCTCTATGAACGCTGCTCTTGTCTGATCGTTCTCCAGCATATTGCGTAGAATTTTGTTTGTTTTCAGCTGACGTACTATTTTATTGTACTGCTCCTGCTCCATGCTCAGCTGCTGCAGATAATCTGACTTCTGAGTAAGGCTTTTAGGGGTAAAGTCTCCAAGGTTTTGAAAGCGGAATTCTTCTTCTACCATTCCTCCGTCTTCTGTTTCGTGTTGTACCGATATTGAAGGCTGAAAATGTTTGAATACGTCTTCCACTGTTTTTAATCCTGTTACGATTTCAGGGGTATAAGACTCTTCTGTTGTAAGTTGGCTTACTATCAGTGATTTATTTTCCTGTATTTCCTGAATAGCTTCATTAGCGTCTACTTTTACCTCGTTTCCGCCAACACCATAATTAAACATTGCCATATTATTGTTATTTTGAGATTTACTATTTGGGTTTGGATCTGTCTTTGAATAATTTACCGATGAATCAAATAAATTACCAATCCAATGTTTAAATTTAAAAAAAAACTGTAACATACAAAATTTTACTAAGATTTTTCTTGAATCATCTAAATCTATTTACATTTATTCAACATAAAATCACCATATTACGATATCACTAAGCTATGAAAAAATAAATAAAGTCTTCCAAGAAAAATAAAATAAAATTTTTGTTCGCTTTACTCTTTTATAAACATGCCTGATGAATGTTAAAATAAGAATTCCTAAGATTTCACAAAAAAATATTCTTTATATTTAAACAAAGTGAACAGCGTCATGAAAGATGTAAAAATAGCGTTCAGAAAACCGATATTTCCCGTTTCAGAAGCATTACAACAATATTTGGAAAAATATAACAGAACTACCAAGATTAAGTTCCTGTATGAAGACCTTTTAAGATTTAATGATAATGTGAGAATTCTGGATAAAGATGGCAAAGATACTTTGTGGCTTGGAGTTCTGTATTCTGAATATGAGTTTAAAGAAATAGAGGCCAATTTAAATAAAATTTATACCCTTCTTCATTCTGATGGAGATACTGCTACTTTACCCTATCTGAAAGTGGATACGATAGACTTTTGTACTTTCGGAAATTCTAAACCTTTCCGGATTCGGGTGAGAAATGTACTGAATGACAATTATACTTATTTCTATATTAAACAGGCCGATGCTTCCCGGATCTTCGGATTAGAGCTTGAAGATCTGCTTTCTCCTAACCGGATTAACTTCCTGGTTTATAAAAATACTTTGATTGAAGAGCATATTTTAGGAATTCCCGGAGATGTTTTTATTCAGAAACATTTATCCAACTGCTCTGAACTTGAAAAGGCACAGATTTCCAAGGAATTTGTAAAATTCAATGAGCGCTGCCTTATTGGGCTCCTTGGTGATATGCGTTCTTATAATTATGTGGTTATTCCTATACATGATTTTGACCAGGTAATTTATAGAATTCGTCCTATCGATTTTGATCAGCAGACTTATGAGGGAAATCTGAAAGTCTATCTTCCGCAGTATTTCAAAGAAAATAATCAAATGGTGACCATGGTATTGGAAAAACTGAAGCCAAGTTCTATAGAACAATACCGTAAGGAGGTGCGTTCACAAATTGTAAAAAGAGTAACGAGCAGTCAAAACAGATTTGATGAACTCATTTCTATTATGAAAAAAGACAATCTTGCACCGGAAGCCAATGTCATAGAACTAAGGACGGCTTTACAAAAACTCACCTACGATGTTAATTTCAAATATTGTAAAACCATGGGAGATATTATAGAAACCGGAATAAAGTTTGTGCTCCGGAATTATAAGAAAGAATATTAAAAAAGAATCCGTCTCATATTGAGGCGGATTCTTTCTTTTCTAACAATTTCGGGTAAAATTACCAGATTTTTATTCTGTCCTGAGGAGCTTTATACAATTTGTCTCCCGGTTTGATATCAAATGCTTTGATGAATGAGTCCTGATTAACCAATGGACCGAAAGCTCTGAACATTCCCGGAGAATGTGGATCTGTTTTCACCTGATTAATCATATACTGATCGGTAGCTTTAGTTCTCCAAACAGTAGCCCAGCTCATAAAGAACCTCTGGTCCTGAGTGAATCCGCTGATCTTTCCTGGGTTTCCTTTGTCTTTTAAATACATCTGAAGCGCATCGTAAGCTACTGCCACTCCACCTAAGTCTCCAATGTTTTCACCGCTTGTAAATTTACCGTTTACGAAGCTGCCTTTTACAGGTTCATAAGCACTGTACTGAGCTGCCAGCTGACCTACTTTTGCATCAAAGTTTTTACGGTCTGCATCACTCCACCAGTTGTTTAGGTTACCATCTCCATCGAAACGTGAACCACTGTCATCAAATCCGTGAGAAATTTCGTGACCAATAACGGCACCAATACCTCCGAAGTTTACTGCTGCGTCAGCTTTAGGGTTATAGAAAGGTGGCTGAAGAATTGCTGCTGGGAAAACGATCTCATTGTTTGATCCGCTGTAGTAAGCATTTACAGTTTGCGGAGACATTCCCCATTCTGTTTTGTCAACAGGTTTTCCTACTTTATCCAGACTTCTTTGATATTGCCATGCTGCTACATTCTGAAGGTTAGAATAAAGGGTCGCACCTTCTTTCGGAGATTCTACTTTTAGTTGAGTATAATCTTTCCATTTATCCGGATATGCAATTTTTACGGTAAACTTGGATAGTTTTTCCTGAGCTTTTACTTTAGTTTCAGGAGACATCCAGTCTATATTCGCGATGTGTGTTTTGAATGATTTTAAAATGTAATCAATATATGTTTCCATCTGCTTTTTAGCTTCAGGAGTGAAGTATTTATCTACATATAATTTTCCGAAAGCTTCTCCAAGAACACCATTTACAAGGGTAAGCCCTCTTTTGTTCATTGGACGCTGTTCTTTCTGACCCTGTAGGTATTTAGCATAGAAATCAAATCTGATTTGCTCTAAGCTGTCATTCAGATTGCTTGCATTTCCATTGATGATATGGTATTTCAGATAGTCCTTCAGTAAAGGAAGATTTTTCTGAGTAATGAACTGATCCATGTTCTGGTAATACTTCAGTTCTCCAATGATCACTCTATCTGTATTTACTCCAGCATCTTTCAGATATTTTGCAAGATCAACGTTTTTCACAAGCCCTGATAATTCTGATACGTTTTTAGGGTTGTATCTTAAATTAGCATCTCTGTTCTGCTCAAGCGTCAATAAATAATTGGCAAGCTGTTTTTCAAAGTCTACCACATTCTGTGCTGCCTGAGGAGAATTTTTATATCCTAAAACTCCGAATAGCTTTCCAACGTAAGCCTGATATTCTGCAAGGGTTTTGGTATTGGCTTCGTTTACTTTCTGATAATAGTCTCTTCCCAAACCTAGATCCGGACCGCCAAGATAGACAGCATTCATATTAGAATTCTTCATATCAGCACCCACTCTCCATCCGTAGAAAGAGTTGTCACCTAATCTTGTAGCGTCCAAAAGATATTTCTGAAGGTCACCAAGACTTTTAATAGCATCTACTTTAGCAAGATCAGCTTTGATAGGCGCCAGACCTTCTGCATTTCTCTTATTGGTGTCCATAAAAGAGGCGTATAGGTTCTGGATTTTCTGTCCTTCAGATCCGGCTGGATAGGTTTCTGTAAGGATTTTGTTTAAGATATCTAATGAAGCATCATCCACATTTTCTCTCAAAGCATTGAAAGAACCCCAATTTGCTTTATCGGAAGGAATCTGAGTAGTCTTCACCCAGTTCCCGTTCACATAGCTAAAAAAGTCATCCTGCGGGCGAACACTTGTATCCATGTACGATAAATTGATCCCTTCCTCTTTTGCTTCTTCTTTTACCGGTTCAGCTACTTTTGCTGTAGCTTCTGTTTTATTGTCTGTCCCTGCAGTCTTTGCTGCACCACACGAATTAAGAAATACAATACCTGAAAGGGCAAGTATTCCAATATTTAGCTTTTTCATTAAAGATAATTTTTGATTTTACACAAACTTATCAAATATACAAACTTTAATGATATGTAATGAATGATAATTGATATATGGTGAAAATTGAAAATTCAATGTTTAATGTTTAATGTTTAATGTTTAATGTTTAATGTTTAATGTTTAATGTTTAATGTTTAATGTTTGAAGTTATTACGTATAGGACCACCCCGTCAAAAATTCTTTGAATTTTTGCCACCCCTCCAGCGGAGGGGAATGATGGAAGCCGTTATTATAACTATTATATTATTCCCCCGATTCCTTATCACAGCCCTTATTACTTATTACTTATTACTTATTACTTATTACTTATTACTTATTACTTATTACTTATTAACTATTTTCCCTAATCCCTAAAACCTATTCCCTGCAACCTATCATCTATCACCTGCTACCTCATAAAAAACAAAACCGCCCATTGCTGAGCGGTTGTTATTTTTACCAGATTTTGATTCTGTCTTCCGGAGTTTTGTATAATTTGTCTCCTTGTTTCACATCGAATGCTTTGTAGAAAGCGTCAACGTTGATAAGTGGACCAAAACTTCTAAAGTATCCTGGAGAGTGCGGGTCAGTTTTCACCTGATTTACCATATATTTCTCACTTGATAATGTTCTCCAAACGGTTGCCCAGCTTAGGAAGAATCTCTGATCCTGAGTGAATCCGCTGATTTTTCCTGGGTTTCCTTTGTCTTTTAAGTACATTTGAAGAGCGTCATAAGCGATGTTTACCCCTCCTAAGTCAGCGATATTTTCACCGTTTGTGAAAGTACCGTTCACAAAAGTTCCTTTTACAGGCTCATATTTGTCATACTGAGAAGCAAGGGCTTTTGTTGCTTTTTCGAAGTTTGCTTTATCTTCCGGAGTCCACCAGTCTACTAGGTTACCGTCTGCATCGAACTGTGCACCTGAATCATCAAATCCGTGGCTCATTTCGTGACCGATAACAGCACCGATACCTCCGAAGTTTACAGCAGCATCAGCTTTAGGGTTGAAGAATGGCGGCTGAAGGATCGCTGCAGGGAATACAATCTCGTTGTTTACCGGGTTGTAATATGCATTTACAGTCTGTGGAGTCATTCCCCATTCTGTTTTATCCACTGCCTTACCAATTTTAGCTAAATCTTTATTGTACTGCCATTCACCAATGTTCTGAAGGTTTTTATAAAGGTTTCCTCCATTTGCCTCAGAAAGGATATTTAATTTTGAATAGTCTTTCCATTTGTCAGGATAAGCAACTTTCACAGTGAACTTGTTTAGTTTCTGCATTGCTTTTTCTTTAGTTGTAGAAGACATCCATGCTAAGTTATTGATGTGAACTGCGAAGCTTTTCTTTAAGTAGTCGATCAATTCTACCATCTGAGCTTTTGCTTCAGCAGGGAAATATTTCTCAACATATAATTTTCCGAAAGCTTCTCCCAAAGAACCATTGATCAATTCAAAACCTCTTTTATTAAGAGCTCTTTGCTCCTGTTGTCCTCTAAGGTATTTACCATAGAAAGCAAACTTCATGTTTCCTAAGTTTTCGCTTAAGTAAGAAGCACTTCCGTGGATCATGTGGAATTTCAGATAATCTTTGATCACAGAAAGATTCTGAGCATTTACTAATTTATCAAAGCTCTTATAGAATCCTAATTCACTGATAATTACTTTATCTGTATTTACCCCTACTTTTTTAAGATAGCCAGGAAGATCAACACCTTTTACCAAAGTGGAAAGTTCAGCCATCGTCTTAGGATTGTACTGAAGGGTGTTATCACGGCTCTGTTCGTTTGTAAGGTAAGTATTTGCGATGCTTTTTTCATAATTAACGATACCTTTTGCTGCTTCATCAGCATTTTTGTATCCTAATTCTTTTAGCATAGAAGCTACATATTTCTGATATTCAGCAATAGCTTCTGTATTTTTTTCGTTTACTTTCTGGTAATAATCTCTTCCTAACCCTAGAGAAGGATTTCCTAAGTAAACAGCATTCATTTTAGAATCCTTAAGGTCTGCATCTACTCCCCATCCGTAGAAAACGTTTTCACCTTCTTTAGTTACAGAAGTAAGGTAGCTCTGAAGATCAGCCATATTTTTAATAGCATCAATCTTATTCAGATTTTCCTGGATAGGCTTTATTCCGTCTGCATTTCTTTTCTGCATGTTCATGTAAGTAGCATACAGATCCTGAATTTTTTTCCCTTCACTTCCGTCAGCAAATTTATCTTTCAGAAGAGAGTTCAGGATTGTCATGGAATTGTTATCCGTATCCTCAGCCAGTTTGTTGAAGCTACCCCAAGTTGGTTTGTCAGATGGAATTTTGGCTGTTTTCATCCAAGTTCCACTTACATAGTTGTAAAAATCATCCTGAGGACGCACCGAAGTGTCCATCAAGCTAAGGTCTAAGCCTTTGTCTGTGTTATTCACTGCTATTTTAGCAGCTTTAGCTTGTGCGCTCATAGTAGTTTGAGTGCAGATCCCTGCTATTAAAAACAAAGAAAGCGTTATTTTTTTCATTATGATAACAATTTTTAGAATATGTATGATTTATTTCGTATTTGTTACTTTATAAGGAAACAAATTTAAATAAATAACGTCATAGCATAATAAAAATTTACAAAAGATGGAAACTGCAAGAATGAGGCTGGAAGTTATGGTGTGATTTGTACATCCCTAACTAGAGTTGACCGTATTGTTATTTAATATCTCATTGTTAAATATATTCAAAATAGGTTTATTAATGTTCATATTTTGTCTCCAATATTCTTCAAATTTTTCTGGAGACATTTTACCAATTGCATTATGCGGTCGTTTAGTGTTATAATGGTTGACCGCTTTTTTAATAAACCTTTTAAGCTGCTCAAAGTTCTTTGGATTCCAATATTGGATATAATCATTCTTTATGGTTCTATTGATGCGTTCTGCATAAGCGTTCTCCTGAGCAGAAGCACCCATACTTATTGTACTGTTATGGGCTTTTAATAAATCAATATAATCCCTTGAAGTGTATTGACTTCCTCTATCTGAATGATGAACCTTTGGAGGCTGGTTATTTTTCAATGCCATTTTTAAAGCTTTCAAATTGGCTGAAGCACGCATATGATCTGATACACTAAAGCCTACAATTTTCTTGGTATAAACGTCTATAATAAATACGGCATAGTAGAACTTGTCTTCAATTGGAATATAAGTGAGATCCGATTGCCAGAGAGCAGAAGGAGATGATATTTTCATTCCTTTTATTACATTAGGAAAATAAATCTTTGAGGCAATTGTAGTTCTTTTATAATTTTTCTTGATGTTTAAACGATAACCCAACTGCATGAAAATCTCTATAAAATTATCTCTACCAATAAAGTTAGGTTTTAATGTATAGTACATTTTTTCAACTCCACAACCCGGATGTTCCCTTCTTAGTTCATCGGCATCCATGATCAATGCTGCCAGTTTTACATCAAATTCCTGTTGTCTTTTTACCTGTTGATGTACAGCCTGTTTACTCACGCCAATGGACCGATAAAACATATTCATGGAATAGTTTACTTTTTCTTTGTTTGATCTAAACCATTGGATTGTGGAGTGGCGAAGTTTTTTTTGATGTCAATATGTAATTCGGTTTTAGCTAAATCTATCATCTTCTCCAAATAATCTATTTTGATCTGCTTTTGCCCCACACTGCGTTCTAACTCACGGATACGATCCTCTAAGTCTTTAACTTTTTGTGTACTGCTTATTTTCATTTCAATAACTCTTTGTCCTGGTTCGTTAAAGGTAGAAAATTTATAAATCCAATTATAAATGCTGCTATTACTAATTCCATAAAGTTTTTCCAGCTGAAGAGTACTGTAGGTGCCTTTTTCAAAGAGAGAAACTATTTCACGTTTAAATTCTTCAGAATAAATCCTATTCTTTTTAATAAGTCTGATGTTTACTTTCATAATAAATTGATCTTTTTTTAGTCAACTTATTTCAGGGACGTACAATTTTCATAACTTCCAGCTTCCTCCTCCCAGCTTCCCAACTTCTTAAGAAACTGCTATCTCTTTTACATTCCCGGTTCTTTTCAGGAATCCCCAGGACTGCATTTCGCCTTTCAATGCTTTTCTTAAACTTTTAAACAATACAATATACATTAGCCATCTATACCCGAATCTCTGCGGAATAACATACAATAGATTAATCAGTTTTTCCCTCTGCATAATGAATGCGATTAAAGCTAGTGAAGCATCCACCAAAAGGAAGATCAGATAATAGGTAAATATTTTATCCCCGTTTCCGGACAGAATTCCAAAGAACATAATCACGTCTGCCAATGGCGAGAAAAACGGGATAATGTATTGGAATAATAAAATATTCGGCATTGCCCAAAGTCCCAATCCTTTATATTTGGGGTTAAGGAAAGTCTGTCTCTGTTTCCAGAACATCTGCATGATTCCGTATGTCCAGCGGAAACGCTGTTTTAAAAACTGTTTTACGGTTTCCGGAGCTTCTGTGACTGCAACAGCTCTGTTTTCATTGGCAACCGTATATCCGGCTTTTAATATTTTTACGGTAATATCACAGTCTTCTGCCAAAGTATCGGATGAATAGCCTCCTGCTTCAATAATCACAGATCTTTTAAAGGCTCCGATAGCTCCCGGAATAACAGTAATAGCATTGATGTGAGCATATGCCAGTCTGTCAAAATTCTGACTTGTCGTATATTCTATCGCCTGCCATTTGGTAAGCCAATTGACTCTATTTCCTACTTTCACATTTCCTGCTACGGCGGCAATTTTTTCTTCCGGATCTGAATTTAAAAATCTTGCGATCATATATTTCACTGCGTCCTGCTGTAGTTTGGTATCCGCATCAATACATACTACATATTCTGCATCGGTCTGCGAAATTCCGAAATTCAGGGCTGTTGCTTTTCCTCCGTTTCCTTTGGTGAATATTTTCAGTTTCGGGTGATTAGGAAATGCTTCTAATGCTTTTTCATAAGTGGAATCTTTACTTCCGTCATCTACCATAATAATGTTAAAATTAGGGTAAGTCTGTTTCAACAAATTCTGCAGTGAAGAGACAATATTCACTTCTTCATTATAAGCAGGAACAATGATTGAAACCTTCGGATAAGATTCCAGAACCGGAAATTCATCCAGTTTTTTTTCTTTTTTTCTTTCTTTAAAAGCCCAGTATGCCATCAGCAATAATCGGATCAGTCCTAACACAATGAAAATGGTAAACAGTGCAACCAAAAAATGGCTTATTCCATAGATGACAGTAGCCAATACAAGATTCAGCTGCATAATGTAATACGACTTCGTTTTAGGAACTTCAGGCATCAATTCGTTTCTGCTTTTATGTAAAATATTGGTCAGATTGGTAAAATGATATCCTTGTTTCTGAAGAGTCGGGATCAGGATTTTTAAAGCTTTCACCGTTTCTTCTCTAGTATCACCACCCGCATCATGAAGAAGAATGATATTTCCTCTCTCATGTTTGATTCCGGCCATTACACGTTTTACGATCTCATCCGCTTTTATTCCCGGCTGCCAGTCTTCAGGGTCTATATTTTCTCCGATATCAAGATAGTTTTGCTGTCTCGCCAATGCTACCGGAATAATCTCTTCTGAAGTGGTAGGCTCAGAGTCTGCATTGTATGGAGCTCTGAAAAGAATCGTACTGTGACCTGTGATACATTCGATCAGCAGTCTTGTAAGCTTCATTTCCAGCAAAGCTCTCTCAGGGCTTACTTTGGCTACATTTTCATGAGTAAAGGTATGATTTCCTATTTCGTGTCCTTCACGGTAAATTCTTTTAACGAGCGGAAGATTCTTTTCAGCATTCAATCCTACCAGAAAGAATGCTGCCGGAACGTGATATTTGGACAAAATATCCAATACCTGCGGTGTATAAGTTTCATCCGGACCGTCATCAAAAGTAAGGACAAGCTCTTTTTGAGGAGCACTTCCATATTTTTTTACTTCGTAAGAACTTGGATAGGTAATATAATTTTCGTCTGTGATGATTTTCTCTTTCGGATCAATTTCCAGGGCAATTTTTCCATCATGAGGCGTATTCAGAACGTCCAATACTTCTCCATCCCCAATATAATCTACCATAGTTTGTCCTTTCACATTTTCCAGTGTTTTCAAATTCAGCTTGGAAAGTCCGGCAAACGTAAGATCTTTATCATAGAAATTCCAGACTCTGCTGTCTTCACTTCCCAGTCTCCAGAGTGCAGTTCCTGCCAAAGGATATTCTGAAGAAAAACGCATTGTATTAAAAATAGAAGCCGCATCATTGAAAAATACAGTGTGGGTTAAATTTTTAGAATCGGTATAAGAATAATTTAAATTAAATGTATTGTCATTAAAATCAATAACTGCTTTACTTGCACTGGCTTTGGTAATTGCCTGCATATAAGTAACGGAGGTATTGTCATCCTTATTGGAACTCCAGTCATATCCATATGCTCCAAGACCCAGAATGATCTTTTGTGGGGAAACCTGTTTTACAATTTTCCCGGTCTGTTCTTCAATCCATTTTTGAGAAGAAACCGGACCTGCATCACTTCCTGCAGAATACTCATCATAAGCCATCAGCACAAAGTAATCTACGTAAGGGTTCAGTTTTGGGATATTGTAATCGTCATTATCCGTCATGATATCCATGGTAACCAACAACTGATTCTTTTTGAAAGTCTCTGAAAGTTCTTTCATAAAGGCAATCAGATTGTCATCAGAATTCAGGTTCATGTCCTCAAAGTCAATATTGATTCCTTTGAAATGGTATTTTTGACATTGCTGGGTAATTTTTTGAATCAGATGGGTTCTTTTCTGCGGATCATTAAGAACTTTTACCAATCCTTCTGCTCGGAATTCACGGTCTGAGTTGTTACTTAACATTGGCATCGCAGCCACACCTGTTCTTTTGATCACTCTATATCCTTCCGGATCCACATTGGTTTTCAGATCACCTGTTTTGGGATCAAGGAAAAACCATTCAGGAAAAACAAGATTGACATGTCTGATATTTCGTTTCAGCGACATCAGCGACTGGGGATCCCATGCTACATAAAATGCAGACCGGATTCCTCCCGGGAACTGAGCCCAGTTTCGGTTCTGATTCTGATATCTTTCTGCTCTTGCCTTCTCAATTTTGTCGAGGCTGGTATGGATTGTTTTTTCAGAGATAAAGCTTCTGAAACCTTTGTATTCTTTGGAAATCTTATTCTCCTGAAGATAAGGTTTATTGGCTGTAATTACCGCTTTATAATCTTCTTTAAAGGGAATTTTAGGACTTCTGTCCAGGGTCATCATCAGACCTAAAGCAAGCAGAAGCAGTATTCCTATAAATATAAAAACACGGCTTCCCCATTGTACACTTTTCCAGCGTTTTTTGCTGCTGGTCTGAAAAATCTGTTTGGAATTTTCCACGATTTTTGAAATTTATTGAAGGGCTTTCAAAAACTGTGAAAAACTATATAAAAATTAATTAAAAAAAAATTAAAAAAAAAGTATTCTAGTTAATTGTTTACAAGAAGACTTACCAAATCCTGAATTACCTTTTGAGAAACAAAATCCATAAAGTCTACTCTTTCCAGATGAGGCAGGTATAATTTTGAGGTTACCTCCTGATCATTCATTCTGATCGTATAGTAAACCGTTCCAACATCTTTACCATCTTCGCCTTTTCCAGGTCCGGCAACGCCTGTTGTAGAAAGGGAGATTTGGGTTTCAAACAATTGCTGGCAGCCTTTTGCCATTTCCTGAGCCACCTGCTCGCTCACTACTGTGAACTGGTCTACAGTTTCTTTGGAAACATTTAAAATTTTAATCTTTTTCTCTGTGGCATAAGCTACCATTCCACCAAGAAAATATTTTGAGCTTCCGGAAACTGAAGTAATCATTTTTGCCAGCTCGCCTCCTGTACAGCTCTCTGCAGTAGAAATTGTCAGATTCCTTTCTGTAAGCATTTCTGCCAGAATATTTTCAATTTTATCTTCAGATACGGCAATTACATGGCCTTCTACCAATGGAAGTAATTTCTGAATTTCTTCTTCTGTTCTTTGTTTCAACTGTTCTTCATTCTCGCCGGAAGCCGTAAGACGAAGCTTTACACGCGTTCCTACCGGAAGATAAGACAGTGCAATATTTTCAGGAAGTGCCAGTTCCCAATCTTCAATTTTGTCTGCAAGGATACTCTCAGGAATTCCCACCACAGAAACAATTCTGGTATGGATATAATGAAGGCTGAATCTTTTCTGTAAATAAGGAATGATCTGATCCTTAATCAATGGTTTTACTTCGTAAGGAACTCCGGGAAGGCTATAGCACAATTTTCCGTCCTGTTCCATCATCATACATGGTGCCGTTCCGTAATGGTTTTGAAAAACGATAGATTTTGTAGGTACAAAAGCCTGTTCTTTGTTTCTCTCCAGAATATCTGCCCTTCCTCTTCTTTCCATGTAGCCTTTCAAATGATTGAAGGTTACCTCATCTAAGGCAATTTCATCATTGAAATATTCTGCCAGTGCTTTTTTGGTTTTATCATCTCTGGTTGGCCCAAGTCCTCCGGTTGTAATGACTAAATCGCCAGTTTCAAAGGCTGTGTTTAATGCATTTTTAATGGTTTCAATTTCGTCTGAGATCGTAAGAATCTGAATAACTTTTATTCCTATATTTTTAAGTTCAGTCGCTATAAAATTAGAATTGGTATCTACCGTATTTCCGGAAAGGATTTCATCCCCGATAGTAATCAGAACAGCTTTTTCCATATGTTTTTTTGTTGAAAAAAATTCTATGCAAATGACGGAAAATTCTGTGGCAGCGGCAATATAAATTGATTTTTTCTATTTTTGCCTGAATTATCAAAAACTACAATACAAATTATGTCTAAATATGATGATGCTTCATGGCATTATGGTGGTGATTTTCCGGAAGGACTTCCTCAGAAAAATGGTGCTACACATACAGGAATGTTCCTGAACTGGTGTATTCATAACAATCTGATCTCCGAAGAACTGAAAGAAGATGCTGCAGAAGAAATAGAAAAAGTAAAACGAAGAGAGATGACTGGAGCAGAATTTGTCATGGATACCTGTGACGGAAAATTTTCTGAATATGATCTGAATGAACTTGGAAATCTTTTTGCCAAAGACTATTATGCAGACGACACAGATTTCGGTAACCGTTACAGCTCATTTGCCGATGATTATGTGAATATTTTTGATGCTAAAGCTGAAGAAAGTGACTACGAATATGAAACCTTCTATCACATCGAAGATACCTACGAAAACTACGATCTGATGAAACAGGTTATTGATCACCGTTTTGAAGAATGGAAAGAATACATTAATAGCTAATAATGAAAAGATAAAATCGCAAAACGGCTGATTTACAAATTGACCCTTCTGCGATTTTGTTTTTTATTAATTATGCTTTACCCATATCAGTTCATCGGTGTTATAGCCGATTTTTTTTGCTTTCTGAATGAAACGCTGGCGGATACTTTCAGGAATATTGGTAGTACGGGAAAGAATCCATAAATATTTTAAACTGCTTCCTGCTACCAGAGCATATTGATAGTCTTCATCAATATCTATGACGTTATAACCCGCCCATATCGGTTTAAAAAATGAAACTTTAAGACGTGCTTCTGTCAGGTCTTTTACAAATTTTGCTTCCCCGATTGATTCGTTCCATACTTTTTTAACGTAATCATACCCTTTATTTCTGACCTGAACTGTTCCATCCGGATTTTCTGTATACTCTGCAGTAACATTATCCATATTTTTCTCGAACCTGTAATCAAAACGGGCGATCTCATACCATCTGCCCAGGTATTTTTTTAGATCAAAATTCTTTACCGCAGATGCTCCTCTGGGAATCCTTACAGAATAGGAATTGAAAACGATAAGTCCCAATGCTCCTAACGAAACGGGAAGTATAATTTTATGAATAGTTTTCATGACAGAAAGATTTTGTGTGGTTGTTATAAAAACGTCAAAAATAATGCCTTAAGTCTGTTAAGGTACAATAAATTCTATGAAAATACTTTCAGAAAATTATCTTTAAAGCTTCCTGAAACCTCAATTTCTGTATCGTCGGACAGCATCACTGTTCCGCTTTTATGATAGGATTTCACAAAACCTGTATTGATAATATGGGAACGATGGACCCTCACAAAAGGATTTTCCAGAAGGTCATCAAAGTGTTTCAGAAAACGGCATACCATCTTCTTTGAACCATCCGTAAGATATACCTGAGTGAAGTTTCCATCTGCCTGAAGTCTTACAATGTCTTCGGTTTTCACCACATCAAACCCTTGTAAAGTTGGCAAAATCAATTGCTGTTTTTCAGGTTTTAATTTCAGGTTTTCAAGAAGGATCTTATTCCGGTTGAGTTCATCTTTTTTCTCAAGACTTTCAGCCACTTTATTGACAGCAAGAATCAGTTCCTGAATATCAATCGGTTTTAAAATATAATAACTGGCCGATTTATTCAAAGCCTGCAAAGAATATTGTGAAAATGCAGTAATGAAAATCGTTTCATAGGAGAGTTCCTTGGTAGCTTCCAGTACATCAAAGGCATTTCCAAAAGGCATTTCTACGTCCAGAAATACCAATTGAGGTTGTTTTTCAGCGATTAATGGAACAGCTTCTTTAATATTTTCAGCTTCACCCAGAATTTCCACTTGCGGACAGTATTTGGTCAGATAGCTTCGTAAAACTTCTCTTGCTATGAGCTCATCATCTACAATTACGGCTTTTATTTTCATCAGATCAGATTTTAGGTGGCAGATCATTAAGTTGCAGGTGCAAATTAGGAATATTTAACCAACCTTACAATTTGCCTACACAAGTTCTCCAACATACTTTTGGTCACTTTTATTGCAAGAAAGATGCAAAAGAATTATTTTAGAGATTAAAATTAATAAACCATACAAAATCATATGAAATCAAAACTTCTTATTCTTTGCTGCATGAGTGTATTCGGTTTTTCTTTTTCACAGATGAAAATTTCAGAAAGAGAGGATATCAGTAAGATCAATAAAAACTGGAGGCTTACAAAAACCAATTCCGGAACGTATGGAATTTCAGATATTAGTGGAAGAATCATCGCTCAGCCTGTGTATTCCAAGATTAATAAATTCGGTGAGTATTCCGATGATCTGGCACTGGTAAAAAACATAACGGGAACGTATGGATTTATTAACCGTTCAGGTACTGAAATCATTCCTGCCCACTATGAACTGGACTATATCAAAAAGAATTTTTCTGTTTTGGAGAAAAAATATATCAAATAAAATACACAGATCAATCTGAGTTTTACTTACTTCAGATTGATCTGGATAGTTACCAAAACACCACTGTTATTTTCCTTATCCTTTACGGAGCAGGTGATCTCTTTTTTGTAAAGATCATTCAGAAGCTGAATTCTTTCCAGCGTATTTTTCATTCCTCTTCCCTCTCTCGTTTTTTGGTGCTGGGTTTTCTGCTTTTTACTTTCTTCAATACCTATTCCGTTGTCTTCAATAAGGATGTTCAGATGAGATTCACTTTTTTCAAAGCTTAGTTTTAAAAATCCTTTATCAGTTCTATAGCGGAGTCCGTGCCAGACAGCATTTTCCAGAAACGGCTGTATCAGCATTCCGGGAACGTGAAGGTTTTGCATATTCAGGCTTTCATCTACTTCAATTTCATAATCGAATTTATCTGCAAAACGTGTTTTCTCAAGGGCAAGATAATTCTGAAGGAGATCCAGCTCCTGCTGAAAGGGAATAAAATCTTCAGTGGAATTTTCCATTACACCACGCATCAGCTTCGAAAATTTGGTTAGATACTGATTCGCTTCCAGTTCATTATTGGTTGCTATAAAGTGGTTGACGCTATTCAAACTGTTAAAGATAAAATGAGGATTCATCTCACGACGTAACGACTGAAGGGCAATTTTCTTATTTTTGGTCTGAACCTTTTTCAGGGTTCTGAAAATAAAAATGATTAATCCTGTCAGCAAAATCAAAGCTCCAATCAGGCTGTAATTAAAGACATTTTTCTTTCGTATAAGCTCGTCTTTAAGCTCTTTTTCTTTTTCCAGCTGTGAGATTCGCTGTTCTGTATCTTCCAGAATTTTATTATCAACAAGACTTCTGTCTTTGGAAACAAGATTCGGAAGTTTTCCCAAAAAATCTCTATACAGTTGAACTGAAGCATCTACATTTCCTGAAATCGCATAAAGGCTATCCAGTTTTTTTACACTTCTCTGTGCTTCCAGCGTATGACCTTTGTCCAAAGCAATTCCGTAGGCATTTTTCAAAAGGTCCACGGCTTCTTTAGGATCATTCTTTTTAATATAGATATCAGCCAATTCCTGAATCTGATTGACTTTCTCCTGAGAATTTTCTTTCACAAAATCCTCCTTCAGAACTTTCTTTTTGGCTTCAATAGCTTTTTCAAAATTCTTATTTTCCACATAAAGATCTGCCAGTTTCTGATTAATGGCAAGGGCTTGCTGAGGAGCTTCTTTTTTAGAAATTTTATAGGCTGTATTCAGGTTTTCTTCGGCGCTGGAAACGTCTTTCTGTTTCAAATTAACATCTGCAAGCTGGCTGTAACTTTCTGCAAGATCGCCTTGTTCGTTTTCTTTTTTGGTCAGATTGATATTATTCTGGATAGCTTCTGCTTTAAGCTCCGGTGTGGGAGAAGAAAGTCTTGCCACATCATTAGCATTGACCGCTTTGCTTTTTTCACTGTAACTCACTTGCGCTGCCATGCTGTAATTGCTGATCGCAGGCGTTATTTTATTCTGCTTTTCCTGTGACTGGGCTAATCTTCGGGTAGCTTTTTCAATATTAGGTTTGTCGTTAAGTTTTTCATACAGCTTTTTGGCTTTTGTATAATATTCTTCACTTTTCGCAAAGTTTCCGCTATTGAAAAATGTTTCTCCGATATTATAATAAGAATCTGCCTGGGCAGGTTCATTTTTCTTGTCCATTGCTTTTTTCAGCTTCTTCGTTTCTACCTGCACTTCTTCCACAGCAGCAGTGCTGTTATTAGTGGTTTGGGAATAGATTATATTTCCCAAAAGCCCAAGTAAAAAGATAGTAAAGAGTTTAAGCATTTTCATAAAACAAAGATATACATATATATAGTCTGCTCAAAAACTATTCACCAAGTGAAAACTCCATTTCACCAAGTCTCCCGGAATCTGGTTTCCAGTCAGCGTAATTTTACATCAGAATTAAAAATTTAAAACAGGAAATTATGAAATTGAAACATTTTTTATTAATCGGAATTTTAACCCTTGGAAGCTTTGTAAATGCTCAGGAAGTAAAGAAAAACTCAATTGAAGTGACAGGTGTTGCCGAAATGGAAGTAGAACCGGATGAAATTATCTTCAGCATTGGGATAAAAGCTGATAATAAAAACGATCTGGCAGATAATGAAAAGAAGTTATTTGATATTTTAAAAAATGCAGGAGTAAAGAACGAGGATATCAAGTTCAAATCCATGTACCAGAATATCTATTCTAAGACAGCTAAGTTTTCTAAGAACTATCAGTTTAAAGCCGGTACAAAATCAAGTCTTAGCAAAATCTTCGAAGACCTGAATCAAAAATGGGTAAGCAGCCTGAACATTGCAGAGGTAAAAAATACTAAAATTGCAGATTTCAGAAAAACAGTCAAGATCAATGCTTTGAAAGCGGCAAAAGAAAAAGCTGACTACTTGTTGGAAAGCATGGGTAAAAAAACTGGAAATGCTCTTGAAATTGTAGAAATAGAAGATTACACCAGCGATATGATCATGCCTGCAGCTTACAAAGGAAGAGCTAGTAATATTCAGTTGGAAATGGCTGATGCTCCGGTAGATTTCTCTTTTGATAATATTGAAAACATTAAGCTGAAATACAGCATCAAAACAAAATACGAAATCCTTTAATAAAAGATTTTAACAAGGCAGTTCCCAGGGAGCTGCTTTTTTGTTTTATGCTATCCGGCGGGCTTCTGATTGAAGAAGAATATCTGCCATCTATCAAATTTTCTTGAATGCAAAGGGTTCGGCTCCGCTCAGCCTGACAGTATTGAAATGACACATTAGATTGCTATTATCATACTGAATAGATAACCGGATTCTTCCTTGTTCTATCATCCACCAAGTGAAACCTTCCGTTCACCAAGTTCCCTTATTTTCAGTCTGAAATAGGAATAATTTTACTTTAGAAATTTAAAATAACGGACAATAGAATGGTATTTCTTAATTACAAAGTTGTTTAAATTTCACAAAATCATAAAAGGTTTCATTTTAAAACACCTTAGTTCACTTAAGTAAGCTTAAAATGATACCGCAGAAAAGTTCACATAAGATGAAAATCAAAGATTTTCACAAAACTTAGGTGTACTCATTCCGCATAAGGCTTGGTTCTGAAAAAACTTAAGTGTTTAAAACATTTGTGCCTTTTGTAGTTAAAATAATGAATGTAAATGTTTATCAATCTCTACAATAAATAACCCATAAAAAAATAACAAAATGACAACTTTAAAAATCTTAGCACTTGCAGCAGGTACAGCATTTTTAAGCACCGGAAACATTCCGGCCAACCGCTCCAATAGTAATACAGACCATACATTATCCGTACAAAAAACATCACTGATTCCGGTAAATTCAACGGTAAAGGATAATAAAATTCAGGTCGCTCTTTTACTGGATACGTCCAACAGTATGGACGGACTGATTGATCAGGCAAAATCCAGACTCTGGAATATTGTAAATACTTTAACCACTCTCAAGTATAACGGAAAAGCACCAGAGATTGAAATTGCCCTTTATGAATATGGCAATGACGGAATCCGTGATGAAAACTACATCCGCCAGGTCACTCCTCTTACTCAGGATCTCGACCTGGTTTCTGAAAAGTTGTTTGCCTTAAGAACCAACGGTGGTAGTGAATATTGTGGTGCGGTGATTCGGGATGCTTCTGCCAACCTCAACTGGGATGGGAATGAAAAAAGTATGAAACTGATTTATATTGCAGGTAACGAAGCATTTGATCAGGGAAAAATAAATTATAAAGATGTTGTTTCAAAAGCAAAAGCTAAAAATATTTACACCAACACTATTTTCTGTGGAAGCAGGGAGGAAGGAATCCAGACTTTCTGGCAAAACGGAGCCTCATTAGGAGGTGGAAAGTATTTCAATATCGACAGCGACAGAAAGGTTCTTTATATTGAAACTCCTTATGATATCAGAATTTCAGAATGTAATGCAAAACTGAATGACACCTATATCTACTACGGAAATCACGGCTCGGAATACCGGCTTAAGCAGATCACTCAGGATAAGAATGCAGAAGCACAATCAGCATCCAACTTAGTGGAAAGAACGGTTGCCAAATCTAAAAAGAATGCTTACAAAAATGATCACTGGGATCTTGTAGATAAAGCTGAAAAAGATGCAGGATTTATCGCCAATGTCAAAGAAAGTGAACTTCCAGCGGAGTTGAAAGGAAAAAGTAAAGAAGAAATTCAAAAAACAATTGCTGCCAAGTCAGCAGCACGTGACAAGATTCAAAAAGAAATAGAGGAACTTTCCAAAAAACGCCAGACTTATATAGATTCCGAAATGAAAAAACGGGGAACTGATGATTCTGATGATCTTGGAAAAGCCATTGAGAGTTCTATTGTTGAACTTGCGAAAAAAAATGGGTATAGTTTGTAGTGTAAGCGGGTTGAGGCCCGCTTTTTTTTACCACCCCGTCAAAAATTCAAAGAATTTTTGACACCCCTCCGAAAGAGGGGAATTGAGCACCTTCAATTGAAATATAGGTTTACTCACGCAGTTTGTCATTTCATAGGAATCTAAATAACCTTTATTCTTATTTATAAAAATTGGGGTAAAATAAAGTATCACCTACCAAACTGAAAATACCTTGATAACGGATGTTTTTTTCCCTTCATAAACAAAGAAGCCATTTCCATTCCTGTTATTGAGAAAGTAATTCCATTTCCTCCGAACCCCAGCACGAAATAAGAATTTTTAAATTTCTGATGTTCTCCGATGTAGGGAAGTCCGTCTTTAGTTTCACCAAAAGTTCCTGCCCATACAAAATCTGTATAAAAATGATAATCGGGTTTTATTTTATTCAGGTTTTTCAGAATCTCCTTTTCTTTTTTATGGAGTATTGCATCACGTTTTTCTGCATCATAAAAATCTTCATCACCTCCTCCAATAAGAAGTCTTCCGTCATCGGTAGTTCTCATGTAGAGATAAGGATCATCGGTATTCCATACTAATGTGCTGCTGATATTTTTAAACTTCTCTTCATCTATTTCAGAAACTACGGCATAGGTACTTTTCAGGTTGACAAAGTTTTCTTTCAGCAGATTTTTACTTTCATAGCCTATACAGTAAATGATTTTTTTTGCTCTAATCTCAAATCCACTATCTACGGTAACCAGATTAAAACCTTTATGTTCCTCTACTTTTACCATTTCAGTCTTATCAAATATTTTCAATCCTTTCTTTACATTATGCATAAACAGCTCATGAGCAAACTGAAAAGCATCAATACTTGCTCCCTGTTTTGATAAAATTCCACCATAAGTATTTTCAAATTCAAATTTTCTCAAAATGTCTTTTGCCTCCAGCCATTCTACATCAAACCCGTTTTGTTTTCTGGTCTCACATTCTTTCTTTAGCCATTCTGTATCTTTCTTTTTTGAAGCAAAATACAATGAGTTTTTCCGTTTGAAACCTGCTTTGGACCTGATTATTTTTGTAAGCTTTTCTATCCTGTCAATAGCATCACTACAAGCTTTATAGCTTAGGACAGCTCCCTTTTCGCCTATTTTTTCTATCAGCTCGTATAAAGGAATATCTATTTCGTACTGGAGCATGGAAGTTGTAGCGGAAGTGCTCCCGTTGCAAAGTTCTCTTTTATCTATAAGAACCGTAGTATATCCGTCTTCTATCATCTGATGGGCAATCAGACTTCCTGTAATACCTCCTCCTACAATGAGAACATCACATTCTTCATTGGATTGTAAGGATGGATAAGATGCTAATAATCCGTTTTTTAAAAGCCAAAAAGGTTCATTTGATTTGAGATTCATATTACTATTTTACATTTAAAATAACAATATTTATACCTTTTTTAACAATTATTCACCAAATAATGGTGTAATTATTGTTGTTCTTTTAAACTCAAACCACCAAAAAAAAATATTTATTATGATAACAATTATTCCAGAAGCTCCGGAGAATGTTGCAGCATTTAATGCAACAGGAGAAGTAACGAAAGAGGATTTTGAAAGATTGGTAATTCCGCGTGTAAAAGAGAAGGTAGAGCAATTCGGTGAACTGAATTATTTATTGTATTTGGATACCGATCTGGATAATTTTACTGTGGGAGCATGGCTTGAAGATTTACTGTTAGGACTGAAAAACCTTACTAACTGGAATCGTTCTGCCATTGTAACAGACAAAGAAGGCATACGTGATTTTACCAGTATCTTCAGTGTTCTGATGCCGGGAGAATTTAAATCTTTCCCAAAAGAAAATTTGTACAATGCCCTCTATTGGTGTAAAAACGGAGATGAAGTAGAGGCATAAAAACTTATATTATAAAAAGAGCCTGTTTCAGTGTGAAACAGGCTCTTTTTTATGTTTAAATATAAATTAATTACATTTTTTATTTATCACATGATACGCATTCAGCAGCCACTTCTTCCTCATTTTGAGTTTTTGAACCGTACAGATACATATATCTTACACTGATAACCACTCCAATAAAAGTCATCCCCACTCCTACCAGTGATGGATAATTGAATGAGTAGCCGTATTCTAAAGGAATTCCACCAAGGAAAGCTCCCATTGCATTGGCAATATTAAAACCAGCCTGCATAAAAGCGGCGGCCATCATTTCACTTTTCGGGGCAGCTTTCATCATCATAATATTGATGGGTGAAGCAATAGACATGGATAAAGCCCCACACATGAATGTCAATACCAGGGCTATATTTTTATACTCTGCAAGGAAGAAAACTCCTCCAAGAGAAATCATCATCAGGAAAATCAGCAATGCACAGGTTTTTTCCGGGCCTAATTTATCTGAAACAATACCTCCAACCAGGTTTCCAACCACCATTCCTGCTCCGGCAAGAACCATTACATAAGCCATTTGACTACTTTTGATTCCTGCAACAACAGTCATTAAAGGGGTAATATAGCTCAACCAGGTGAACAATCCTCCAAACCCTATCGCTGTAATAGCCAATACCAGCCACGATTGTTTATTTTTAAGGAATTTCAGCTCTTCCATGAAATGGGTATTCTGATTGGACTCCATTGCCGGAAGCCATAGTTTTAAAAATAAGATGGCAAAAAGCCCAATCACTGCTACTATAGCAAAGTAAAATCTCCAGTGGAAGGTGTGCCCAATATAGGTGACCAGAGGTACCATTGCCAGATTGGCAACCGTGAGCCCTGTAAACATCATCGATATATAAAAAGCTTCTTTTCCTTTTCCGGCCATTCTTGAAGCTACCACTGTTCCCACACCGAAGAACGCTCCATGCGGAAGTCCGGACATAAAACGGATAACCAGCATACTGTTGTACCCGGGAGCAATAGCAGAAAGCCCATTAAATAATGTAAAAAGGATCATAAAAGCCATCAAAACTTTTTTCGGTGGAAATTTTACGGAATATCCAATCAGAATTGGAGCTCCGATAACCACTCCCATGGCATAAGCAGAAATTAAATGTCCGGCTTGAGGAATGGTGATCTGTAATGTTTTTGCAATATCCGGCAACAGTCCCATGACGGTAAATTCCGTTGTTCCTATCCCTAAACCACCGATAGCCAGTGGTATTATTCTTTTATCAATCTTCATTGTATCTAAATCTTTTTTCTGAATTAATTCTGTTCAAATTAAAGGACTCGCTGAGTATCTTTATTTTGAAAGTGCAAAAATCGAAAGAAAGTTTGAATTTCACACCTCTTTGAATGATAAAAATTTGCTCCATATTAACCTTTTTGTTTAATTTTAATTTCAGAAACAATCAAATAAGAACAAAATGAAGATCCAGAAAGAAATTATTGAGTTTGAAAAAGGGAAATCGTTTAAGCTATTTGCTCCTTCTCTGAAAAATTGTTTTTTCTGGCATTATCATCCGGAAATTGAACTGGTATATGTAGAAGCGGTGAATGGAATCCGTCATGTTGGGAAGAATATTTCCGGTTTTACAGACAGTGATCTTTTGCTGATTGGTTCCAATGTTCCCCATCTTAATTTTGATTATGGGATTCAGACCGAATGCAAGCAGCTTGTATTGCAAATGCGGGAAAGTTTCCTTCAGGATATCATCCTTCCTGTTCCTGAATTTGAAAATATTAAAACCCTTTTAGAACGTTCCTATCTCGGACTCTCATTCTCCGGAGAAACCAAAAATACTGTTGTTGAAAAACTACAGATTATTAAAGATAAAAACTCTTTTGAATCTTTGGTTGGATTAATTGAAATACTACAAATCCTGGCCGATTCTACTGAAGTAAAAGAACTTAATAAAGATGATACCAGAATCAAATGGTTTTTGAATGATAAAATCAGAATGGGAACTATTTATGATTATATCCACGAAAATTACGACAGGAAACCCAATGTAAATGAGGTAGCAAAAGTGGTAAGCCTTAGTACTCCTGCTTTCTGCAGATATTTTAAGAAACAGACAAATATGACGTTTACTGATTTTGTCAATAATTATAGGATTAATCAGGCTAAAATATTCCTGCTGAAAGATCAGTCTGTGACAGAAGTTTGTTTTCAGGTGGGTTTTGAAAGTCTTTCTTATTTTAATAAACTGTTCAAACAGCATACGGGAGAAACACCTTCTGAATTCAAGAAGAAACATTTCAGACCGATTGAAATTAATGGGAGGATTGGAGTGATTAAGAAGGATACGACTTGTTAAGTAGATTTTGGTGCGTGTTTTATGAACCACTCCGTCAAAAATTCTTTGAATTTTTGCCACCCCTCCAAAGGATGGGAATGATGGCAGCAGTTATTGTAAAGATTGCCACATTCATTAGCTAATGCTTAACATCTGATACCTGCAGCCTATCACCTATAATCTGCTACCTGAAAAAAACAAAAAACCGTTCATTGCTGAACGGTTTGTATTTTTAGTGAATATGTTTTTCTGCGTGGTAAGAACTTCTTACAAGAGGAGAACTTTCAACGTGTCTGAAACCTAAACTTCTTGCAAAATCTCCGAATTCATCAAATTCTTCAGGAGTGATAAATTTCTTTACCGGAAGATGTTTTTTAGTCGGCTGCAGATATTGTCCTAGTGTAATCACATCTACATTGGCATTTCTGATATCTTCGATCGTCTGGAAGACCTCATCTTTAGTTTCACCTAAACCAAGCATTACCCCTGTTTTGGTTCTTCTTTGTCCGGCTTCTTTCAGGTATCTTAATACTTCAAGGCTTCTTTCATATTTTGCCTGAATTCTTACTTCTCTGGTCAGACGTTTTACGGTTTCCATGTTGTGAGAGATCACTTCAGGCGCTACATCTACTAATCTGTCAAGGTGTTTAGTAAGTCCCTGGAAATCCGGAATCAAAGTTTCCATTGTTGTTCCCGGAGAAATTCTTCTGACAGCATTCACTGTTTCTCCCCAAAGAATAGAACCCATATCTTTCAGATCATCACGGTCTACAGAAGTAAGAACGGCATGTTTGATCTTCATTAATTTGATGGATCTTGCTACTTTTTCAGGTTCGTCCCAGTTTACATCAAGTGGTTTTCCTGTTTTTACCCCACAGAATCCACAGCTTCTTGTACAGATATTTCCTAAAATCATGAAAGTAGCTGTACCTTCACCCCAACATTCTCCCATGTTCGGGCAGCTTCCGCTTTGGCAAATGGTATTTAATTTATATTTATCAACCAAAGTTCTCAGCTCTCTGTAATTCTTTCCGGTAGGAAGTTTTACGCGGATCCATTTTGGTTTTTGAACGGTAGTGTCTTGAACTGAATTTTCCATTTCTAAAATTGAAGTTCAAAGTTAAGGATTTTTTAATGGAAACCATCAACCGGATATATTGATGAAACTTATAATTCGAAATTTCATTTGTATATTTATCTCTTCAAAATATTCTTATGAAAAAAATATTCTTCCTTTTATTCGCAGTATGCGGAACATTTTGTCTTGCCCAAAAACAGTTTCAGCCTTCGGGTTCTACTATCATTGAAACGGTAGACGGAGATCTTGATGGGGATAAAATTCCTGAAAAAGTAATTATTTACAATACAAAGGACACCACAGATATGGGAAACATCCGTGAAATTCAGATTCTGAAAAAGGCAGGCGGAGCATGGACCATCCTTGAAAAATCCAGAAATGCTGTTATGGAAAGCAATGGCGGAGGCATGATGGGCGATCCTTACAGAGAAACTAAAATAGAAAAAGGACTTCTGATCATTTCTCAAAACGGTGGAAGCAGCTGGAAATGGGATGTTACAGACAAGTATAGATTTCAGAACGGGCATTTTGAACTCATAGGAACTTCCTCCACTTCAGGAAGACCTGGTGATTACTGGAAAGATGTTGATTTTAATCTTTCAACAGGACAACTGAACTATTCAAAAGAAGTAGAAAATACTGCTGAATATGGTAAGTCTTTAAAAGAAACTTATATAAAAAAAGGGCTGAAAATTAATCTGCAGAACAGAAATCAGGAAAAGCAGCAAAAAATAATTCTTCCAAAAACAAAAGAAGAGGTTTATTTTTAAATAAAAGCTATGGGATGTAAGTTTGGGCTAAAGCCCATTCTGGATTTATATTTTTAGTAAACGGGCTAAAGCCCGTTTCTATTGAATAGGATTTATTGAATTATTGAGTTTAATGATCATCAAATTCATTATTTTTCAACAGCTCAGCTAAGACTTTTTTGGCACGCATGACTCTTACTTTGGTGTTGGCAACGGAGATCCCCAGCTCTTCAGCAATTTCTTTGATGCTTTTTTCTTCAAAAAATCTCAGCTTGATAATATCCTGATAGTTGGCATCCAGCGATTCTATTGTTTTAATGATTTTCTTTTGTTCTTCTTCGGAAATCAGAAGTTCTTCGGGAGATTTTGCATATTGGTTTTTGACCTCATCAAGGTTTTCAACAGCGTCTTCGTTATCACGATTCTTCTTTCTCCAGAAATCAATAACAGTATTTTGGGCAATGGTCAATATCCAGGTTTTAAACTGAAAATGAGGATCAAACATATCCAGTTTCGACAGTACTTTTGAGAAAACATTGACGGTAATTTCATCCGCATCATTTTCATCTCTTACCTTTTTCATGACAAAAGAGAAAACATCCACCCAAAAAATATTAATGAGTTTAGTCTGGGCCTTCTGATCTTTATCTTTGGCCTTCTGGATGAGCAGGAATAGCTGTTCGTCGTTCATTAATAACAAATATAGATTATTTGGGGTGAAAAACAAAGGAGTAAAAGGGCAAAAGTCTGAACTTGTTCAATTCTTAAGGTTAACATCCAAAAGGTTTTCATGATCTGTGACTTTCTTTCCCCTACATTTTTTGCTGTTTCGCTTTTACCCTTAATACTTATGAATTTACTATCTTTGCATCTTAAAATTTTAAAGTTAAAAATCAATGAATTCCTTTATAGAAGAACTTAAATGGCGTGGTCTGTTTGCCGATATGATGCCAGGAACCGATGAACAACTGAATAAAGAGGTAACTACTGCATATATTGGTTTTGATCCTACTGCCGATTCTTTACATATCGGAAGTCTTATTCAGATAAAAATTTTAGCTCACTTCCAGCTTCATGGCCATAAGCCAATTGCATTGGTGGGAGGTGCAACAGGAATGATTGGTGACCCGTCCGGAAAATCTGCTGAAAGAAATCTTTTGGATGAAGAAACTCTTTTACACTATGTAGACTGTTTAAAAAATCAGCTTTCAAAATTCTTAAATTTCGAAGGGAACGAGCCTAACAAAGCTGAGCTAGTAAATAACTACGACTGGATGAAGAATATTTCTTTCCTTGATTTTGCTAAAAATGTTGGGAAAAATATCACGGTCAACTATATGATGGCTAAAGATTCTGTGAAGAAGAGATTCTCAGGAGAATCGGGTGCAGACGGAATGAGTTTTACAGAATTTACATACCAGCTAATCCAGGGATATGATTTCCTTCACTTATACCAAAACAATAATGTAAAGCTACAGATGGGAGGTTCTGACCAGTGGGGAAATATCACTACAGGTACAGAATTGATCCGTAGAAAAGCGCAGGGTGAAGCATTTGCATTAACAGTTCCTTTGATTACCAAAGCAGACGGCTCCAAATTCGGGAAGTCTGAAAGCGGAGAAAATTACTGGCTGGATAAAAAGAAAACTTCTCCTTACAAATTCTACCAGTTCTGGCTGAATGCTACTGATGAAGATGCTGAGAGATTCATTAAGTTCTATACTTTCTTAGGAAAAGAAGAGATTGATGCTTTAATTGAAGAGCACAAAACGGCAGCACACGAAAGAAAGTTACAGAAGAAACTTGCGGAAGAAGTAACAGTTTGGGTACATGGAAGAGAAGAGTATGAAAAAGCTCTGAAAGCTTCTGAAATTCTTTTCGGACGTTCTACTGCTGAAGATCTTGTAAGTCTTGATGAAGAAACATTCCTTGAAGTTTTCGATGGAGTTCCTCAGAAAGAAATTGCAAAAGCTGATGTTTTAGGAGTGAATATTATTGATCTTCTTTCTGAAAAATCAGGATTCTTAAAATCTAAGAGTGAAGCTCAAAGAGAGATTAAAGGAAATTCAATCTCTGTCAACAAGCAAAAAGTAAATGATACTTTTACAGCTAATGAAACTGACCTTATTGATGGTAAGTTCTTATTATTACAAAAAGGTAAAAAAAGCTACTTTATTGTAAGAGCAAACTAGTATAAGATACATATAAAAACGGGCGCTGAGATGGATCTCAGCGCCCGTTTTATGTCCTAAAAAAATTTAATATTAAAATGTATAGCTTGTAGAAGCTGACAAATACTGTCCACTGGAAGTTCCTTCTTTCTTAAGTTCTCCGTCTACCCAGATCTGAACCTTCAACGTTGCTGAAGCATTGGGTCCGACAGCATTTACTGCAACATTAGCGCTATATGCTCCTGGTTCTGATGTCACTTCCGGGCTGGACCATGTTGTTCCACTCAAACTTGATGCTGTGGTAGGGTTACCATCAATTCCGTAAACCGCTACGTCAATATTGCTTCCTGAAGAAGCAATTGCTTTAAAAACCACTTTATGGCTTTTCCCTGCTCCATTCACATTGTCGTCGTTATCTTTACTGCATGACGCTGTAAATCCAATAAACATTGCTGCTATTGCTGCAACCAATGCTCCTCTTAACAGCTGATTCATTTTCATTTTTTTCATAATCTTTTTGTTTAAATTTTAGTTACTATATTGAATATTCTATGATTCATGATTTGATATTTGCAAAGCTATGAGCATCCCCTACGTCTATCAATCCTGAAAAACCAGTAATTTTTTCTACCTAAATTCAGGTATTTTTTATGCTAAAATTTTTAATTAAATTGAACGTTTTAAAAAACATTTTACAGAATTGATCCATAATGAAGAGATTACTTGTCCTGTTAAGTCTATTTTTGTCTTTTGCTTTACAATCCCAACAAATCATTCCGCTTAATGAGAAAGCTTATATAGATAGTTTACAAAGTATTACAAAGGATAATCACCCGGATACTTCAAAAGCAACGGCCTCTTTTCTTTTATCCAATTATTACAGGAACAGTGATTCTGCTTTGAGTAAGAAGTATCTTTCCAACGGAAAAAGACTGGCTCAAAACAATCCATTTATTTCAGCAAAATATTATTATTACGAAGGACAATATCATCTGGACAGGAATAAAAAGAAAGCTGCAGTTTCCTATCAGCAGGCTATTCGGTCTTTATCGAAATTCAAAAATGAAGAGTCCGATTTCTTTCAGGCTCTTGCCTGGTACAGCTACGGAGTTTCACAAAAGGATAAAGAGGGTTATATTCCTTTGGTCAAGATAATGCTTGAAAAAAGCATCCCACTGGTTAAAAAATATGAAAACAGCAGGAATCTGGGTTTCCTATATACTCAGCTTGCGGTTATTCTTACATATAATGCTCAGTTTAAAAAAGCTGAAGAATACAATAAAAAAGCCCTGGAAATTCTTGAAAAAAACTATCCGAATTCTGCAGAATTATTTTTTACCTATCTTAATTCTGCCAACAATTTCTGTTACCAGGCCAATGGAGATGAAGCTGAAAAGTTTTTAAATAAAGCTGAAAAACTCATCAAGGGTTATCCGGAATCTTCATCCAATGCTTTTTATTATTACAGTAAAACCCTGTTGTATATTACCCGTCAAAAAAATGAAGAAGCCCTTCCTGTGATAGAAAAAGGAATTTTCTATACCAGAAAGTACAATCAGAATCTTCTGGCTCAAATGTTTTATTTCAACAAGTATGATATTTTAAAGAAGCTTAAAAGATATAAGGAGGCTAAAACTACTTTGGAGAATGTTTTAACAGAAAAATCTCTGGCCATTGATCTTAATAACAGAAAAACCTTTTACAAACAACTCTCTTTACTCAATGAAGAATTGGGAGATACCAAAGAAGCTCTTGTATGGGAACAGAAATATTCTAAGCTAAATGATAGCCTTAATACGGAGAATGTAAAAATTGAAATCAACAAACTGGAATCTAAATTCAATACTGCCGAAAAAGAAAGAAAAATAGCAACTTTAAATGCTGAGAAGAATCAAAAAGACCTGGAAGTCAACAAGAAAAACTCTTATTTATGGGGAATGGGACTTGTTTTATTGCTGGCGTTAAGTCTTCTGATCTTTCTGTTTATTATTTTCAGAAAAAATAAAAAAATAAGTAAACAGAAACTCAATGAAATAAAGCAAAAGGAAGAACTATCATTAACCAAAGCCATTCTTGATGGGGAAGAAAGAGAAAGAGAACGTATTGCAAGGGATCTTCATGATGGTCTTGGTGGAATGCTTGCCGGCGTAAAGATCAACTTTTCTACGTGGTCTTCCAGTCATTTAAACCCTGAAAAAGATCAGGAATTTTATAAGATACTGGGTCAGCTGGACAGCTCTGTAAGTGAGCTTAGACATGTTGCCAGAAATTTAATGCCTGAATCATTGCTTAATTTTGGTTTGGAAACTGCTCTACTCGACCTGTGTGAATTTTACACCAGAAAAAATCTTGAAATTGATTTTCAGGCTATTGATATTGACAAAAAATTACCTTTAAATATCCAGCTTAATATCTACAGAATTGTGCAGGAGTTATTGGCCAATGCTGTAAAACATGCCGAAGCCAGCAGTATTCTTCTTCAATGCTCCCAATCCGGCGAAAATTTTCTGATCACGATTGAAGATAACGGAAAAGGATTTGATAAACATATAGAAAACACCACTAAAAGTCTGGGACTTCGTAATCTGAAAAACAGGGTCAACTACCTGAAAGGAAAAATGGAAATCAATTCTGATGATCAAGGAACAGCCATTAATATAGAACTCAACATCCATGGAGAATGAGAAAATAAATATCGTCATTGTAGACGACCACCCTATTGTCATTGAGGGACTGAGAATGATGCTGAAAAGCCAGCCTTTCTTTCATGTAGCAGGAAGCTTTGCATCCGGTGCAGAAACACTGAGTTTCATCCGGTCTGAAATGGTAGATATTGTTCTTCTGGATATTACGCTCCCAGATTCCAACGGAACAGAACTCTGCAGAGAAATCAAAAAAATATCGCCAAGCACCTCTGTAATAATGTTCAGTAACCGTTCAGAACGAAGCATTATTATGCAGTCTATACAAAACGGAGCAAGCGGTTATCTTCTCAAAAACACCTCTATTGATGATCTTGTGATAAGTATCAGAGGGGCACTTTCGGGAGATATTGTTTTCTGCAATGAAACCAAACAGATTATCAGTCTTCCGTCTCAGAATAATCTTCCTGTTCCCAGACTGACAAAAAGGGAAAAACAAATTCTACAGATGGTAGCACAGGGGAAAACAAGTAATGTAATTGCTGAAGAACTGTTTTTAAGTCCTCTTACCGTAGACACTCATCGCAAGAATCTGCTACAGAAATTTCAAGCAAAAAACTCAACAGAATTGATCAACCTCGCTGTACAGCAACATATGATTGAAGAATAAAAAAAACCGCTTTGAAAGCGGTTTTTTTTATATATTGTTAAAGTAATTTAAGGTTCTAAGAAGCTATAATCAATAGAAGCAACCAATACCCCTTTACCTTTCTTCTTCACTGTTCTTGCTATCTCACCATCAATGTAAAGATTGATTGTCAATTCAGAATTATCATCCGGCATTGACGCGTTAGCATCAAGATTCAGCTGTGCCTGGCTGGAATTCACAAAGAATTCTCCACTTGTCCACGGTGAAGTTACAGGAGACTGCGGAGTATTGTATATGGTATTCTGAGCTGTACCTACCTGTGTTACAACACTTATAATGTTTCCTCCGGCAGTGGTCTTCACTTCGAATTGAACCACATGATCCTGAAATTCTTCATCGTCATCTTTTTTACAAGAATTAACAACGGTGATTACAGAAAATAATAAAACGAATAAAAAAGAAAGTCTAAGTAAACTTTTTGAATTGTAAAATTGCTTCATTTCTCCAAATAGATTTTTTAATGTTTCAAATATAAGTTTTTTATTAATATAAAAATAACTTTTATGAAAAATTTCCAATAAAGATTTCCAAATAATATCAAATCAATAAAAACAGAAAGCCCCGGAAAAATTCAAAAATATACTCCAAATAATTAATCATTACACATAAATCATCATGCAACAGAAGTTCATTGTATGAATAATAAAAGTTAAGATTCTGTAGGTAATTTAATTATCTTTGCTGTATGAATTTAGATTATCTAGTAAGAGAGCCGGAAAATATTACTTCCCAAACTCCTATTCTTTTTATGCTTCATGGATATGGCAGCAATGAACAGGATCTTTTCAGTTTTAGAGAAACTCTTCCCAATGACTGGATCATTGTAAGTTTCAGAGCTCCACGTGATACCCAATTTGAAGGATATTCATGGTATGATATCAATTTTAATGATCCCGAAAATTTCATCGATGTTCCACAGGCCAATGAATCTTTACATGCAGTTCTGGAAAGTATGCTAAAGATTATCAACCACTATGGACTTACGGAGAGCAAAGCTCACCTTTGTGGCTTCAGCCAGGGAGGAATATTGTGTTATGCTTTGGCTTTAAAACATCCTGAGCTTTTCAATCGTGTTGCCTGTATGAGCAGTTATCCTGAAGATAAAATTCTGGACGGTATTGTAAAAGATAAGAAAAAACTGGAAGGACTTCGTTTCTTCATTTCTCATGGTACGGATGATGCTGTGATCCCACTTGAATGGGGAAGAAAAGCAGCAGATCTTCTTTATGATCTTAGCTGTTACTTCACGTTCAGAGAATATATGAGCGGACACGGTGTCAATCAGAAGAACTATATGGATTTGATGGACTTCTTTTCAAAATAAACAAAACCTATTTTGAAATAAATTCAATAAAAAACACTACTTCATTGTAACTTATATAAACATTCCAGCTTTTGGAATGTTTTTTTATTATCATATAGATAAATTCACTAAATTCAGTAAATGAAATTTAAATTGCTTTTACTGGGATTATTTCTAAGCATTTTTGTAAATGCTCAAAATACTTTTGAGCTGATCAATACTAAAAAAGCAGTTATTCCTTTTCAGTTTATCAACAATCTTATCTTTATTCCAATCAATGTTAATGGTGCTGAACTCACCTTTCTTCTGGATACGGGAGTTTCTGAAACCATTCTTTTTAGTCTGGAAAATAAGGAACTCACGCTAAGCAACGTTGAAAAAGTAAAATTTTCAGGTCTTGGAGGCAGTCTCAGTATTGATGGCTTGAAATCTGAGCGGAATATAGGTAAAATTGGGAATGAAATTGTCAATACCTCTATGTCTCTTTATATCATTATCGATGAGGAATTTAACATTTCGCCCCACGTAGGAATTCCTGTGAACGGAGTTATAGGATATCATTTTTTCAAAGACCACCCTATTTATATAGATTATAATTCTAAAAAAATAACCGTGTATGAAAATGAAGATGGTCTGCAAAAGAAAATCAAAAGGTTTGAAGAGTTCCCTATCACCATTGAGAAAGATAAGCCCTATCTTTATGGTGGCATAGAAATGACAAATGAAAAAAAGGACTCAAAATTGTTGATTGATCTTGGAAACAGTGATGCCATCTGGCTCTTTCCTACTCTTATTAAGAACTTTGTTTATAACAGACCTAATATTGACGATTTCCTTGGCCGTGGTTTCAACGGAGATATCTATGGAAAAAGAAGCCGTATTCATAATTTCTATCTTGGAAAATTTAAGTTTGAAAAACCACTTACTGCAATGCCGGATGAATTCTCCATACAACATGTTAATATGGTAGAAAACAGAAAAGGCTCAATAGGCAGCGAAATTATGCGTAGATTTACTGTAGTCTTTGATTACCCCAATAAAAAGCTTTATTTGAAAAAAAACAGATACTTTGATGATCCTTTTCATTTTAATATGAGTGGGCTTGATTTCAAACAGGATGGACTGGAGTGGCAGGAAGATAAGGTAAAAATTGAAACCCAGAAATCGGCGATGGTAGCAACAGAGGTTTATAAAGACGCTTTTCAGTATAAATTCAGTTTAAAACCTATATTTTCTATTGCCGGTGTAAGAAAAGATTCTCCCGCTTATGAAGCTGGTCTGCAAAAGGATGACAAAATTTTAACCATTAATGGAGCCCAGACCTCAGACATGACTCTGGAAAAAATAGTAGAGCTTATGAAATCCAATGAAGGCAGAAATATTACCATGGTCATTCAAAGAAAAAATCAAAAACTTACATTAAGTTTTGCTTTGGAAGACCCCATTCCTTATCAAGAATAACAATATGAATACCGAAGAAACCACTTTAGACAGAATAAGAACCAGACCCCGATTTAAAATGTTTACTCATCTTACCAAGGAAGAGTATGCTGAAAATCTGAAAAAATATATGGAAGAACATAAAGATGAGTTTTCGGGTAATATTAATAAAGAAGTTGCCACTATTTGGGTGAAAACAGAATATGATAATTACTGGAAACCCCGACTTGCCTTACGGGTGGAAATGGAGGATGAACATACGGCAATACGCGGAGTATTTGGTCCGAGTTCTGCAGTGTGGACATTCTTTATGTTCCTGTATTTTTCTTTTTCTATTCTTTGGATGACCTTTTTCACAATGTATTACGTAGAAAAGCAAATAAAAAGCGCCGAATACCCTTGGGCACTGAGCGCTTCTTTTATTATGTTATTATTTATTCTTCTTACTTATATTGCTGCCAGATTCGGGCAACATAAAGGTAAAGAGGAAATGCTTAAATTGAGAAAGTTTGCTGAAGAATCTACATTACAATTTGAAAAGAAAATTAATTAGACAGAGGTTCTACAGGCTTTTCATTTTGAACAGGAGCTGCTGCTTTTGCTGCTTTGATCGAATCGGACACTTTTTCTCTGTTGCTTTGTTCTTTTAGCATTTTCGGAACATCTGGTTCTAAAAGTTTCGTCAATTCTTCAACGGAAATATTGTTGGCATTAGGATCATCCAAAAGATTTCTCCATGGTTTTCTTCCTCCCCATTTATAATCTCCGAATACCATTACTGCTGTACCTCTGGCTTTAGTAGTAGCTCCACCGGGATTCAAAATCCAGGTATCTGCATAGGAATACAGCCATTGGGCATCTTTTCTCAGCAATCGTAAACATGAGTGCGAAGCAGGATATCCGGGAAGCGTATATTCATGCCATCCGATTCCTCCTATATTGTGGATATTAAAATTGTAAGGAAGTTTCCATTCGCTGCTCACGGTGGAAATAGCCAGTTTCTTTTTCCAGTTGGCAAAAGTAAGCCCTCTTGTGGTCTGGGCTGCTTTTTTACCCATACTTGTTGGGCCCCATTTTATAAGACTTCCATTAGAGTATACAGCAAAGGCCTGTATGGGATATGAGAAAATGACAAACTTTTTCACTCCGCTTAATACATCCAGTTGCATTGGAAACGGTGAATAGGCCATCAGTGTGGTATCTATTTTCGCAGGAACTACCAAGGTGTCGGCATTCCATTTACTTTTAGAATCCAATCTGTTTAAAGCTAAAATAGCTGTTCTTTCTTCTACACTATATTTCTTGCTGAATTCTGCGTAAATAGAATCACGCATTTTTTTATCTTTTGGAAGAACAAAGGCATTATAAAAGCCATTCTCCTGCATAACAGGCGGAACAGATTCTTTTTTAACGACAGGAACAG
Organism: Chryseobacterium sp. KCF3-3; assembly: GCF_045865955.1. Taxonomy (NCBI): domain Bacteria; kingdom Pseudomonadati; phylum Bacteroidota; class Flavobacteriia; order Flavobacteriales; family Weeksellaceae; genus Chryseobacterium; species Chryseobacterium sp. KCF3-3. Next base: position 3,191,780 of record NZ_AP035792.1, on the reverse strand, counting down.
AATCTTTCTTTACAGAATCCTTTTCTACCTCCGGAACTTCCGAAGAAGAAACAGTATCTTTAAAGGTATCACTTATTTTTTCTATTTCCTTTTTACAGGAAACCAGAAAAAAAGCACATAAACAGATATAAAAAAAGGATTTTTTCACAGATATGTTTTTCATAAATAAATCGGCCATTTAGTTTGGCTACCCAGTACAAATATCAGACCTAAATTTGAATCCTAAAAGACATTCTTAAAAATACCGTAAAAAAACGGAGGCTTTATCACTGTAAATGAGGAGTTATAGTTTACAATTTCAAAAAAAACATAGATTTTAAAGGTATTCTCAGATATTAAAAAAAAGCATTATTCGTCCGTATTTTCTTTTGTAGAAATCCATTCTAAAGTCCCGTTTTTACCAAAGCGGTAAACATCCTGATGCCATCTTGCTCCCCCTCTGCATCCTGTTGTTAAAAGCTTTTTATCTTTTTCTACTGTGACATCACATAAACATGAACAGCTTGAGTGGGAAAAATCCGGTTCTTTAAGCTTTTCAAAACGTTTGCTTTGTAGATTATACAGATAAATCTCAAACATTCTGTAAACACCCATTCCGTCATCGGGAACAGAAAATGCAATATCATCATAACCGTCAAAATTATAGTCTTCAATAATACTCTGTCTTGCAAAAGAAGGTTTATCGGGAGACTGAAGTTCTATGGCTGTCTTTTTTCCATCGGGATAAGTAATGATGAAATGATTATTATAAAAATGGTTAAAGGTAAGGAGAGCATCATTCAGAAGATATGTATTGCTTCCGTCATATTTTTTTTCGTTCTCAATCATTTCCATCTTAAACTTTCTGTTGTCTTTTGCTCTGGTATAAGTGATGTTCGAAGCAGTATGATGCATCATTTCGAACGTATATATTCCGGTGACATTCCCATCAATTATTTCATTCCAGACGTAATAATTAATATCCGGCTGTCCGTCACTTCTTCCACTGTCATCTACTTTAAAACTTTTAATATGTAAAGGAATAATTTCTTTCTTCCCTGAATATTGTACAAAAGCTCCTTTTCCCTGAGTTCCGTAATAAAGTGTCAACCTAAACTCTTTTGCTTCTCCTACTGATTTTAGAATGAATGGCTGTGCAGAGATCACCACAGAAAAAATTATAAAACAGAATAAAAACAGTTTTTTCATAAGGTTCAGTTTAGATAAAAAGGTTGAGTACAAATCTTACAATCCATAAAAAAACAATAAGCAACAGTATTGAAAACTGAACTTTATTTACGTTTTTATTCCCGAATTTCCATACGAGAATACGATCTATAATCATCACCAGCAATAAAGGAACTAAACTAAACAGGATATACATTCCGAATAAGGCATCAGGTGCGGATGGCCCATTCATCATAACGATGGCTGCAATCAATCCGGCAATCATAGCTATGATACCTGTAATAAAAAAGAGGGTCCAGTTTTGAAATTGTTTTTTCATGAATATACGATCAGTGGTTGGTTATGTTGAAACGGATATTGAATCTGTAATAATACAATATCCAAAAAGCCAGCCACGGCAGATTCATAATCAAAAAAACGATCGTTTCTTCACCGTCAATCTTTCCATCAGTGATCGTGAAAAAGGAAAAAACAGAAGCTGTAAGAGGCAGCAGAAACCAACATAAAGCTGTTTGTATTTTACCATGAAATTTTTGTAAGAGAGAAAGGAAGCTGCTTAAAGATAATATGCTCAGAAATGATATCCAGAAAATGGTAAACCCATAGACTAATCCACTCATATCACAATTCCTCGGCCTATCTCCTACTTCTTTCGTAAGACTTAAAAACAAGATTAAAAGCACAAAAGAAAGCAGTGTGGAGATTAGCCACGTTTTAAGTATTGAGAATAAAATAAATTTTCCTTTTGACATCTCAGCTTATGCTTATTCGCTAAAATAACAATAACCATTCAAAATACAAAACTGAAAAATCCCTGAAAAACCTGTCAGTACATTACTTTTGATAAGAACCGGCTATTATTTCCCATCTGTTTATCAATAGGGGAAAATAAAAAAGTCTTCTATTTCTAGAAGACTTTTTGCGATCCGGACGGGACTCGAACCCGCGACCTCCGCCGTGACAGGGCGGCATTCTAACCAGCTGAACTACCGGATCAATTTTTAAGGTAGCATTTGCTTTTTAACTGGTGCAAATATATAGCTTTTTTTAACTTTTCCAAAGAAACGTATTTCTTTTCTTTCAAAGCTATTGTTAAGATACAGATTGTCAAATATAAAAATTTTAATATATAGCTGCACTTAATACCCTTTTGCCCACTTTTACTTAGAAAATTTAAGAAAGTCGATTATAAAAACACACACAAAATCAACATTCTTGTTACTTTAAATTCTAAGATGACCCTTTATCTATGATTTATACATACAATAGATTCTTTCTTTTGATCATTTATTCTGTTTGCTCGATAACTTCAACAAATTTTTTACACAAAATGGATTTGTCATAAACTGTTTCAGCCAATTCCCTTGCATTCTGTCCCATTTCCTTTACCAATTCAGGATTGTCTTTCAGATAGAGTACTTTTTGTACAAGTTCTTCCGGACGGTTTGGGTTTACATAATATCCGCAATGGTATTTTTCGGCTATATCTTTCGTCCATCCGGCAGAGTTTACAATAATCGGTTTTCCTGCAGACAGCGAATCGAAAAGCTTGTTTGGAGAGTTGGTATACAAAATCGGGATATCCAAAAAGGAAATCATCGAAACATCCGAAAAATTGACAATCTCGGATACGTCAGTCATAGGGAATTTTCCGAGAAATTTCACATTTTTAAGGTTGTTTTTCTCTACTTCATCTACCAAATCTTTTTCAGTAGAACCTCCTCCTACAAACAAAAATTCTATATCTTCTCTATTGTTTAATAATTTGGCAGATTCAACAATTGTATGAGCCCCATTTGCCAATCCCAGAGAACCAAAGTGAACTATTTTGAAGGAATCTTTTTTTAAGTCAAGCTTTTCCATCAGTTGATCATTTTTCCCCCTAGGCCAGAATTCATCCATTTTAGCCATATTAGGAATCATGGATGTTTTTTCTTTTGGAATATATTTTACCACTCCAGCCTGCATACCGGGAGAAAGTGCAATAACACGGGAAGCATTTTTATAAATCACTTTTTCCAGCAGACGGGTCGTTTTTATTGTCCAACTGTTTTTTATGGCTCCCATCTGTATTGGCACCTCCGGCCAGAGATCCCTTACTTCAAAAACAAAAGGTTTCTTTTTAAACCACTTTAATATAAGTGCCGGAATACCTATTGTAAGAGGAGTAGATGTAGCAATTACCAAATCGATATCTTTCTGTTTCAATCCTAGCACAGATGATTTGTACATAAATTTCAAGAAAGCCTTTAACCTTCTTGAAACACTCATATTCTGGTCGTAGTCTTCCTTTATATAAACGACTTCAATACCATCAATTTCTACAACTTTAACATCCTCTGAAAATTTGGATGATGAAGTGAGCATGGTAACTTTATGCCCATTTTTAATAAGTTCTTGTGCCAGCCAGTACGATCTTGTTCCTCCTGGCTCCTGAGGAGTTACGAAATATTGGTGGATGTATAATATATTCATTATTTTTTTTCTATATATAATTTTTGATATACTTCAGCTATTCTCTTCCAGTCATGATTTTCTAACAATTGTTCCATATCAAAACTATAGTGATCTCGTTTTTGTATTAATCGTTCAAGTCCTCGTTCGATAGCAGAAACAGAAGTGTCTTCCACTTTTTCTCCAATAGAATCATCATAAAAACCGTCGATCCCTTCATTTTGCGTGTACATCACCGGTAAGCCTTGCAGAAGCGCTTCTATATAGACCAAGCCAAAGGTTTCTGCTTTGGAAGGCATTGTAAAGAAGTCACTTCGTTCGTAATAGGATTTTAGAACAGGCAGACTGTCTACTTTTCCTACAAATTCAAAGGAATGATCGTTTTCAATAGAATCCAGGATTCTTTTCTCGTCATTTCCTCCTCCTCCAATCAGTGTTAATTTTATTTTATTCTGAATTTTGTGATTATGATTCTTAACAGCACTAATGAGGTTAAAGACATTTTTGCCCTTATTGAATTTCCCTATATAAAGCATCTGAATGCTTTTTTCATTCTCAACAATTTTCCTGTTCACAACCTTTGATTCTATCCAGAAAGGGTCTACACCATTTGGAATCACCATTAGTTTTTGCTGTACATCGCTCATGATATGAGACAGGCGTGGATCTTCAAGCATTCTTTTTTTATAGACTGCAGAAATGGCTATGATCTTATTTGCATTCTGAAGTATTTTTTGTCCGTAGCCTCTTTCGTGCAGAAAATACTTCAAAAACACATTAAGATCCGTATTGCGCACGGCTAATATGTATGGAATATTATATTTTTTATGAAGTTCATAGGCCACTCCGCCATCGCTATACCATGTGTGAGCATGAATAAATTTGACAGTCTTGAGGTCTATTTTTGCTTCAATGTCTTGTACTATTTTTTTAATTTTTTTCTTATACAAAACCCGATCTGCATATTTTGATAAAATATGACTGTAGATAATCTGAGAGTGGGTAGTTTTAAAATCTATTTTATTTTTCCCTATTCTGGAAGATTCTCGGAATGGATTATATACAATCTGCTCTAGCCCGTTATTATCCAGCTCTCTCACTAAATTTTTATACACTGTAGATCCTGAGTAATCGTTTGTAATGTGGAGTATCATTATGGATAAATTGAATTAAACTGCAGCTCTAAAGAAGAGTTGTTAATTTTATTACTATAATTTGTAAGGTTTTTTTCGACTAAAGGATATAAACTTGTATCAAAATAGATAAGTTTCATCCAGCCATCCGATATTTTCCAACCTGTATTCTGCACACTTGGATCTGTAGTACCATCTACATTATCGGCAATACTGTCTCCTTTCAGAATCTTAAGTTTTAAGGTATTGCATAGGTAACTGAAATTAAAGTCAGCCCAATTGGCATTTCCCAATTCTCTTGCCTTTATTAAATATAATACGACATGATTTCCATGTGATACATCCTGTACAACCGGTTTATAATTCTTAATTTTCTGTAACGCCTTACAAAAAGTATCAGGATATGTACTGTTCCACGTGTAATACAAAACGCTACCTGCGCTCTTGTTTAAAACCAACGCTTTTTTCAGCTGCTGATCAAACTGATTTACAAATAAGGCATATGAATTTTTATCAGATTCGTCATACTTCATCAGATAGAGTGCAACAACTGCCCAGTTTGCTCCTGTATGAAGCCTTTGATGAAACAATAATGAATAATCTCCATATTGGCTAAAACTTCTGGCTTTCCATTTATCGAAGGAGTATTTTAAACCACTTTCTATCGCCGGCTGATAATTCGTATATAATTTATTCTTGGCTAGAATATCCAAAAACTCACCGATGTATCTGAAAAAATATCCCTCTGAAATTAAATGTTCCTGTCCGTTCACTGCTGCATTCTGATTTCCTTTTGCTACATTCATCACCCAGCCATTTTTTTGGTATGAGGTATTTGAATTGGTATCAATCAGGATTGGTTTTATGACAGAAATATTAGTATCAATATATTTTTTATCTTTTGTTTTAAGATACATATTGTTATTTGCATTGATAAAATATCCTAATGCCATGAAATCGTAAGTATTTTTACTCTTTGATGACATTTCCATTTTCTGCAAACCATAACTTTTGGATGCCTGCATATCTGCATTATATCTGCTTACTCTGTTTTGCTGAGCAAAAGAAAAGCTAAATAATAATAACGCACTAAGCTTTATAAAATCACTTAAATATTTCATAATTATTAATATTATAATTTTGAATCAGATTCTGTAACTGCTTATCATTACCTCCATCTGCCACGTTTTCCTGGCTTAGCTTAAAGAGGGAATTTTTATTTTCAATGGGAATTAAATTTGAAAAATAATTGGATTTCACGGTCTTTGTCTTATTCAACTGAGCCATCGTATTCAGCCAGACATCGTCTGCCATAAAACATAAGCTGACAAAAGCATCTTTGTTTAAAACTTCTTCACTAAAAAAATTAGTCTTATACAAAGTTCCTCCCCCACTTGTGTGAAATAGATCAAATGCCGGTCCAAAATTTCCAAAAACTTTTTTCCAGTTGGAATATTTACTTATTGTATTATCATCATTTCTTACGATTTTATGGGCTCTATGACAACAAATTGCATCAGGAAATTTTGCATGTAAATCCATTAAGTCTTTAATGATATTCGATGGATAAAAAATATCATCATCTATCGTTATGATAACGTCGTTTTGATATTCCTTAAAGGCATAGTAATATTTTTTATGAGACCTTAGATCTTCATCTACAAATCTTATTTCCAATTGTTTCTTTTTATGATAACCCATCAGATTATCCGGTATATCTTTCAACTCATTCGGAAATTGATCTTTTGCCAGATACAATACAATTTTGTTTGGCAGCAGACTTTGTCGTAACATACACTCTACAACCATCCATAATTTGGATATCCTTCCTGGAAATGTTGTAAGTGACACGATAATATTTTCCGACAATTTTTCGGGTAGTACTACTTCTTTTATAGTATTTTTAAGATATATCGGGAAGACAAAATTTGAAAACTTTCTTATAGAAAATCTTGCTAAAGACTGAGCTCTAGAAATTTTTCTTAACGATGAATATTTTCTATCTATATAATCAATTAACATTTTTAGCCGTTGTTTTATAAAATGATGATATACAATAAAGACTTGCCAGCCAAATCCACATGTACGGATTATTTAAATAAACACTATTAATTGTAAATGCTAATGGCATTACCAGTAATGATCCTAATAAAATATAGTTCGGAATTTCACGCTTTTTAAAAACCCTTTTTGGATTAAAAATTTTAAATAACAATAAAAGAAATGTAAAGAAGACAACAATCCCATATTGAGAGAGTAATTCTATAAATAAATTATGGGGTACCAGGATAGGATTATTTGTCATTTTACTAGCTGTATCAGAAAAGTTTCCAGCTCCTACACCCAAAAATTTTGAGTCCACAAACATGTCGATACCGATGTTAATCATTTCCTTTCTAGAATTGTCTTCCAGTCCTTTTTGTTCTATTCTTGTCTTTAAATAAGAAAATGATGCATTATTCATTACATATATATACCCTGCAACAGATGCTATTATTGAAATGAATGTGTACATAATGGTTTTGCTGATTGACTTGCTGGAATAAAAAATAATATATATAATAGTAGATATTAATAAGCACAGCATAGTACCACGACTTGCATTGGTTAATACAACCCAAACAATAGCTAAAATAAAAAGGATATAAACTATTTTAAATAATTTGCTTGAAATAAATTTAAGTTTAGCTAAAATAAAAGGAAATGAAATCGCCAAAAGGTGATTATACAAATTATAATTTCCAAAAGTAATAGCTGCATATTTTCTAAGAGTTCCCACACCTCCTAATACCGTATCATCTCCAAACTTTGAATTAGAAAAGTGTAAATTGAAATTAATTTCTATAATTGCAATTGGAATACTTAGTAATACAAATATAACCCAGCCATTTATCAGTTTATTTAGACTTATATACTTGCTAAAATTTACTATTTCAACGAAAATGATAAAATTTATCAGCGCATATGCAAACTCTTTTAATGATTGGTCATTATTAAATGTTAAAAATAACATTGACAATACACAATACATAATAAAAGAAAAGAAAAACAATAAATACTCTTTCCCTTTAATAAGCTTTTTATTTAAATCCTGTATCAGTAATGGTAAAAATAAAATAGCAAGAAGTCTCGGTGCCTGTAGCATACCACCGTATAAACCAAATATTTGTGAAATGATTAATATTGGGGTTATATTTTTCTTTAAGTAATTCATCTATTAATCAAATTATCCAACCTTATCAGAAGGAAAATAAAAGTCCAATTCTTATAAATAAAAATCGATTGGGAAGGAAATAGCTTTCTTTTAATATATTTCACAATAAAAGAATCATACTGCCTTGTAAAAACAAAAAAGTTTTTGGTACTAATAGTATTTAAGAGATCCATAATTTCATCTTTTTTCATATTACTCTTATGTAAAAAAATGAATAGCAAACTAAAATAATAGTGATGTCTATTTATTATGAACTTTTTCGGAAAAAAATCTATTATATCTTTCTTGTTATATAATTCTAAAATTTTTAATACTGATTCTATATTTTTTATAGTCTGTTTTTTCTTCATAATTGACTCTCCTCTCTGTACATAATTTACAAAGATGTTGTCAATAACCTGCAGAACAGGATTTTTACTATATACTTGTGTATTAAATAATACATCCTCATATATTGCTCCTTTTTCAAATATGATCTTATGTTTATCTAAGAATTTTTTTGAATAGATCTGTGTCCACGCCTGAATACCATAGTTATTGTATTTTAACAGCAAATCGTGACCACTGATCTTTTCTTCATTTTCAAATTTTTCAAATTTGACAATTTTATTTTCATAAATTTCCTGATAATTAAATAATAAAATATCAGTTTCTGTATTAATTTTTTTTAAAAAGACGTCGATACTTTCACTTTCAATATAATCATCTCCATCCACAAACCAAATATATTCCCCTTTCGCTATTTTATATCCCGCATTTCTGGCATCAGAAAGCCCTCCGTTTTCTTTTTCCAGGACGACAATTCTTTTATCTGCATTTTTATATTTATTACAAATACTGATACTATTATCTGGAGAGCCGTCAATTACTAAAATCAATTCAAAATTAGCAGAAGCATTTTGGACTATACTGGCAATACACTTTTCTATATAATTTTCAACATTATATATTGGGACAATAATGGATAAAAAAACATCATTCATTTACATTCTCTATTAATGGTAAGTAAAACTTCCTTATCTCCTGAGGATTATATTTTTCATAGTTATCATTACTCAATAACTCATCTATCGCTTTGCTTGCTTCATCTACATTTTTAACAAACTTTATATATGTTAAGTACTTGATCCAATTGTAAGTTCCTATAACTTTTTGATTATAATTTGAAAAAACGACGCACGGTGTTCCTGTAATGATGCAAAGAACCATTCCGTGTAATCTATCAGTGATCACTATTTTTGCCTTAGAAAATTGTAATAACTTATTAGTCAATACTTTTTTTCTCACTGACTCTATATCTAAATCTGTTATTTTATCACAATGCATATCAGATTTAATTATTTTGTCAAATTTTCCTTCTAAAATTTGGGTAATTTTATCTTTATCGTTTGCGGTTAGTATTGATTCCTGATCATTTCTGATTACTTCTAATGCATACTCTCTTTCATTTTCAAAACTATATTCAGTGTATAGAACAATATCGGGGGTCAGAATTACCTTATTTTTTGGAAAATAATTTTTCATTAATTCAAATGATTTTTCCTCTCTTGCTGTCAAAATCAAATTTGAATGCTTTTCAAAAATATCCTGTGTCCTTTTTAATTCAGACTCACCAATCTGATCATTAGAGTAATAGATAGTTTGTGGAAACAATATCGTTTTATTCTCAGGAAAGTTTTGAATTACCATTCTTCTTAAATTTTCTTCCCTCATATATTCATTCCCAAAATTACCACCACCATGAATGAATATCAAATCATCAGGATTAATCGTATTTCTGTACTTTTCAATAAAATACTTCATTTGAGATTGATTGATCTCAAACACATGATGCCCGGGTAAATTTTCTTTAAAAAATTTCAACTGTCCTTCAGCAATAGCATGATCTCCAATATTAGTATGGGTAGGAGTTTGAAACAAAAATAATCGCTTTGTCTTGCAATTATTAATTTCATTAGCTATTCTATCTACTCTGGCATTATTATTTATATTATTAATAATTGAATTTGTTTTATTTTTTATTCTCTTAAATAAATCCATATTTATTTCTTTATTTTTTTAATGATTTTTTTCTTAAACTGTAAATACTCTTCCCGTTTAATACCAATAAGAATAATTAATACAAACAAAATAATCTCAGCACCAATAGTTGAAGATATTGCAAAAAAGTAGCTGTTAAACTCCACTTTTTTGATGAGCCATATCAGAACAAAACAAGAGAAAATAACCAAGAAGGTCTGTTTTAAATAAAGCAATACATCTTGCAAATCATATTTCAATTTATGATTAACATACAGAAAACGAAATACGAATGTGCATAAATTCAAAATAACGTTTAAACTCATAATATATACCGGAGAAAAACCTAATTTTAAAAATATATATGCCAGAGGTAGATTTAATAATAATATCAATGAAACACCTAGTTGATAATTTCTGATATTTCCAATGGCATTTGCAGACATCCAGAATGGTCCCACTATAGCATTAATAATAGAGCCTATTATAACTATTTGAGTGAAGCTTACAAGATATTGAGGTAAATTAACACCAAGCCATAGTTTTAAGATAAATTCTGTATGCAGTAAAATCGGTACTGATAAAATTAAAAATAGAAATACTGAATATTTCGAAGTATTTAATACTAAATTTTTATGTGTTTCTATATCATTCGAAGCATAACTTTGCGTAATTTGTGGATTAAATGCTACCTGCATATTTGAAACAAAACTGTATAATACACTGTTTACCTGATTCGCAATACCTAGGGCTGCATTTACAGTAACACCTATGAATATATTCATAATCATATTCAATCCCTGTGTTGAACTTAAAACGGCCACTTGCCCGAATAAACTCCAACCAGAAAATGATAATAATTCTCTGAACAGTTTTTTGTCAGAAAAATAATGGTAAGCAGTTTCTTCCTTAAAGTTCTTATAGCAATAAATTTTATAAATTATATTCACTATAAGGTTGACCAGTAATAACAAAAATGAATAAACTATGAGCTGATCATATTCAACAAAAAGCGATAATAAAAATACAATAGCTAGTTTTAGCACAGTCTCCCCTATACCCAAATAGGCATAGAATGACATTCTTTCATTCGCCAATATGGTAGCATTGAAGGGTATTCTAATGATATTGATGATTGTTGTAATAATAGAAAACTGAAATACAAAATTTGCAGCGTTAAGCCGGTTAGCAGGTATATTTAATTTGTAATTTAAAAACCACAATCCAATAGTCTCAGACAAAATCAATACAATAATTGAGATAATTATATGAATATTGAGACTCATACAAAAAACTCTATTAACTTTTTCTTTAATATTTGAAGCCAGTTCAATATTTAAGAATCGTTGAGTAGCGCTTGTCATGGCATTATTTAAAAAAGAAAATAATACAACTACTCCAGCTACTAAATTATATATCCCAAAATCCTCTACGCCTAACTTCTGTAAAATAATCCTTGAAGTATATAAGGAGATAGCCATATTGATTATCATCCTTATGTAGAGTAATATTGTATTTTTTGCGATCTTTTTTGTACTTGACAATTTATTTACTTTTAATCATTACCAAATAGATCCCTTGTATACACTTTTTCCTGTACATCAGCAAGTTCTAACGCATTACGATTAGAAATAATGACATCGCATTCTTTTTTGAAAAGCTCTAAATCTTTTACCACTTTGGAACTGAAAAAAAACTCCTCATTAAGGGCAGGTTCAAACACTTCCACTTCCACTCCCTTAGCTTTAATCCTTTTCATTACTCCCTGTATGGCAGATGCTCTGAAATTGTCGGAGCCTGCTTTCATGATAAGACGGTAAACTCCTACTTTTTTTGGTTTTTTGGCTAGTACAGAATCTGCTATAAAATCCTTACGGGTTCTGTTGGCATCTACAATTGCCTGAATAATATTATTGGGAACAGCGTCATAATTTGCCAAAAGCTGTTTGGTATCCTTAGGTAAGCAGTATCCTCCATATCCAAAAGAAGGATTATTATAATGTGAACCAATTCTTGGGTCCAGACCAACACCTTCTACAATCTGGCGGGTATCCAGTTCGTGGATTTGCGCATAGCTGTCTAATTCATTAAAATAGGCAACTCGCAATGCCAAGTAGGTATTTGAAAACAATTTAATGGCTTCTGCTTCGGTAGGATTAGTAAACAAAACAGGAATATCCTTTTTAACCGCTCCTTCTTTCAGTAATTCTGCAAAAATCCTTGCTCGCTCGCTTTGCTCCCCGACAATAATTCTGGAAGGATATAAATTATCATACAAAGCTTTACCTTCTCTCAAAAATTCAGGAGAAAACACCACGTTATCTAAATGCATTCTGCTTTTTAAGTCTACGGTATAACCTACAGGAACCGTAGATTTAATAATGATTACAGCATCAGAATTATACTCTGCAATTTCCTTTATTACATTTTCAACACTGCTTGTGTCGAAATAGTTAGTAGTAGGGTCATAATCTGTGGGTGTGGCAACAATAATGTATTCAGCTTTATCGTAAGCTTCCTTTTTATCTAAAGTGGCTTTGAAATTAAGTGGTTTAGTACTAAGAAATGTGCTGATTTCATCATCTTCAATAGGAGATTTTTTAGAATTAAGCAATTCTACTCTTTCCTGAACAATATCTAGCGCTACGACTTCATTATGCTGGGCCAATAAGACGGCATTAGACAAACCTACATATCCTGTTCCTACTACTGCTATTTTCATTTTCTACTTTTTTTATAAACGATTATCGTATTTCTCTAAAATTCCTTTAACATCATATACAATTCCTCCTTCCTTCAGATAATGAGAAAGATCAATATTCAGGAACTCATTATGAGAAACAGTGAGAACAACTGCATCAAATTTTTCATTCATATCTTCCAGAGAACTTGTAGATCTTATACCATATTCGTGCATTACTTCTTCCGGGTTTACCCACGGATCGTAAGTTGTAACTTCGATAGAATAGTCTTCCAGTGCTTTGATAACATCTGCTGCTTTCGTATTTCTTACATCCGGACAGTTTTCCTTAAAGGTGATCCCAAGATTCAGCACTTTGGCATCCGGAATGTTGATTCTTTTCTTAATCATCGTTTTTACGACCTCGGAAGCTACAAATTGCCCCATAGAATCATTCAATCTTCTTGCTGTAAGGATAAGCTCAGAATAATATCCTACATCCTGCGCTTTTTGGGCGAGATAGAAAGGATCTACCCCGATGCAATGCCCTCCTACTAATCCGGGTTTGAATTTCAGGAAATTCCATTTCGTTCCTGCAGCTTCCAAAACGGCATGTGTATCGATATTCAAGAGGTTAAATATCTTTGCAAGCTCATTCACAAAAGCAATATTGATATCACGCTGTGAGTTTTCGATCACTTTTGATGCTTCAGCTACTTTGATGGTTGGTGCCAAGTGTGTACCTGCTGCAATTACAGATTTATATAATTCGTCTACAATTTTACCAATTTCTGGTGTAGAACCTGAAGTTACTTTTAAAATCTTCTCTACAGTACGTTCTTTATCTCCCGGGTTGATTCTTTCAGGAGAATATCCGGCAAAAAAATCTTCGTTAAATTTCAATCCCGAAACTTTTTCCAGCACAGGGATGCACTCTTCTTCTGTAACGCCGGGATAAACAGTAGATTCATAAATAACTATATCCCCTTTTTTCAATACTTTTCCCACTGTTTCAGACGCTTTGTATAAAGGCGTCAGATCAGGGCGGTTATGTTTATCTACCGGTGTAGGAACAGTTACAATATAGATGTTAGCATCTTTAATATCTTCTAGATTAGATGAGCAAAACAATCCTTTTGATGAATTTGAAAAGGGATTCTCTTTTACTAAAACCGGTAGCAATACGTCATCTTCTACCTCCAAAGTAGAATCTTTTCCGCTATTAAGTTCTGCAATTCTGGCCTGATTGATATCAAAACCAACTACCGAGTATTTTGTTGCAAATAAACGGGCCAGAGGTAATCCTACATAACCCAATCCGATTACCCCAATTTTATTCTGTATATTCATATTTTATGTGATGTTCTTACTTTATTTAATGTATATTTTGAAGATAAATTGATTATTTATTGAAAAGCTTTTGCCACCATTTTTTCTCCTTATCAGTGGTATATCCGTAACCGTAACCATAGTTGTATCCATAACCATAACCACCAACATTTTTAGAAACATCATTGATTACAAAAGAGACGTTTGATATTTTTGATTCTCTAACCAGTTTATTTGCAAAATCTATTAATATTTTTCTTGATACTCCCGATCTCACAACGTATAAAGAAGCGTCAGCTGTATCAGAAATACTCAATGTATCTGAAACAAGCATCAGTGGAGCAGAATCGATCACAATATATTCGTAACGGGACGACATTTCACTGATAAGCTTCTGATAACGACCGTTGGAAAGAAGCTCCTGAGGGTTTGGAGGAATAGATCCCGCATAAATTACATCACATTCAGGATTGGTATCCGAAGTATGTATAAGATCTTCTACATCTGTCGTTTCATCATATAAATATTCCGTAAGACCAGCATTCTTAACACGCTCATCATCATATCTCTGTATCTGTGGATTTCTAACATCCGAACCAATTAGTAATGATCTTCCGTTTTTGCTTCCCAATGTCAGAGCAAGATTCACTGAAACCAGTGTTTTACCTTCCCCTTTCACTGAAGAAGTTACCAGTATGACTTTCGCCGAATCTTTCTTAGGAAGTAGAAATTTCAGGTTGGAAACCAGTATTCTAAACGATTCCGCCAATTCGGAGAAATCATTTCTCTGTACCAAATGGTTCTGATTATCCTTCAACGATGGTATATCTGCTAATACACCAAGTGGCGAATTTTCTGTAATATCTGTACGGCTGTAGATTTTATCATCCCACATAAAGAAAAGATAGAATACTCCCAACGGTAACATTAATCCTAATAAAGCCGCTGCCAAAAGAATAATATTTTTCTTAGGCGAAACCGGAATATCATCAGTATAAGCAGGGTTTACAATTTTAGCTTTCGGAACATTTACCGAAAGATTAATTGCATTTTCTTCTCTTTTCTGTAAAAGGAAAAGGAAAAGCTGTTCTTTAAGATTCTGCTGACGTTCGATACCTCTGTAGATTTTTGACTGTCCGGGAACCTTTTCAATCATACCTGTGCTGGCAGAAATCTGGTTGTTTATCTGTGCGATAGATGCCTGAACGGTTGCTTTTTGCTGACGGATGTTATCTCTTACAATTTCTTTTAATGAAGAAATTTCTTTATTCATTTCTATCACTGCAGGGTTCTCATTCGTTGCCTGCTTCAAAGTTTTATTTCTAGTGATAACAAGATTATTATACTGTAAAATGGCCTGTTCCAAAGAAGGATTAAGTCCTAAATTAGAAGGCATAAGCTGATTATCTCCTTTTGAAGCTTCATTCTGAAGGGAGTTAAGAAGATCCAGCTGGGTTTGCTGTAGAAGAAATTGTTTAGTGTTATCGTTGGTATTCTGAAGCGCCAACTGAGCCTGCGCCTGTAAGTCTACGATTCGGTTACGGTTCTGGAAATCTTCTTTCTGATTCTCCACTCCGGAAAGATCCCTTGAAATAACCTCTAATCGTTTGTCGATAAACTCCTGAGTATTTTGAGCTTGTAAGTTTTTATCTCTTAGCCCATCCAGATTATACTGTTTGGTTACCTCATTAAGAATAGCCTCTGATTTTTCAGGAACAGTTCCTACAATCTTAATGTCCATAAGCATAGCCTTTTGATCCGGAAGATCAACTTGGATCTTTTTTTCCAAAGATTTCACCTTCTCTATAGGATTCCAGAAGACAATTTTATATTTATCTTTAAAGGTCAGACCCGGAACTTTTTGAAGAACTACAGTTCCAAAATCAAGAACTAGATTTTTATCGAAAGTTCCCTTTACTTTTTTGTTTTCCTTATCTTCCAAAACAAATTCGTTTCCGTTCACTTCTTTTACCATATATTGGGAAGAAACAAATTTTTTGGTATTCTTATAAGAAATAATTTTTGCAACAATTGGTACTTTGATAAATAATTCTGAATCCCTTATCTCACCCGAATTATAATATTGTATATTAAGATTTAGGTTTTCAACAACTTTCATAAGGATTGGTCTGGAGCTTACCACAGCCACTTCACTTTTAAGTTCATCTGCATTTCCTAAACCAAGTCCCAAATTATCAAGATCAATTAATGCTCCTGTTAAATCAGACTGTTTTTTATCAAATTTTAAAGTAGTAGTCGATTCATATTGAGGTACAGCATATCTTAGATATATAAAGGCGATAATAACAAATAATAAGACAGATGCTATAAACCAAGGCCATTTTACTAAATATTTTCCAATGATCTTTCTTAAATTCAAAGATTCTTCACTTTCCTGAAATTCTATCTGCTGCATATTTTATTTTCGAGTTAAAGCAATAATAAGTGTACCTGCTGTAAGTAAAGCACCAATAATCTGGAATGTAAGAGCTCTGTTCGGATTTGAGTTAGCCTGAACCTGCTTATTTTTATCCGGCTGTACATATAATATGTCGTTTTGTTTCATATAATAGTACGGTGAACTCACAATATCAGATCTTGTAAGGTCAACATTAACCACCTGGTCCGCACCATCTTCTCCTGTACGGATAAGTTTTACATTGGTTCGGTCTCCGAAATCCGTCATATCACCTGCAAGTCCAAGTGCTTGAAAAATATTGATTTTCTGAGAGAGACTTTCTTTCTGCCCAGGTTGTTTTACCTCTCCTAAAATACTTACATTGAAGTTTTTAAGTGTAATAGTCACCAATGGATCTGTTAGATATCTCTTAAGACGTGATTCAAGTTCCTGTTTTAGCTGTACCTGTGTCATTCCTTTAGTATATACATTTCCTAAAACCGGAAAAGAGATATAGCCTTCTTCATTTACAAGGTATTGACTTGGTTCTACGTATTGGTTAATTCCTCTACTACCGTCGCTCCCTACTTTGTTTGCAGTATTAAGGTTAAAAGGCTTTACAGCAATTTCATCGAGTGCAGATACAAGAATCAGAAGTACATCTCCTTCCTGAATATGCAAGCCCTGAAATTTTGCTTTCGCAACTTCCTCTTCCATATTATGTTTCGACATATATACCATATTCTGCTTCGGTCTGCATGATAACAAAATAACCGATAACAATGTTATATATGTAATAATTTTTTTATTCATATGTTGTTTATTCTAAGTCTACTTGTGCTATTATTTAAAATCTATCTGAACTAAATTTAATTTAAGATACCTAATCGTAAGGAAAATAACCACATAAGTATTCTATATTTACAATGAAATTATGTAGGTGAGAGGTATTTTAATCTTTATATTTAAATTAATTCTTTCTCCAGCAATTTTCATTCCGTTTGGAATTAAAATAGCAAAATTATTATTTTATATTAGTTTTTTATGTATTTTATTCTTTAATTTCATTCATATGCTTAATGTTCAGATATCTTGTCAAGAATTTCAAATTCAGAATTATTGCTTTTAAATTCCGGCACAATTATTTTTAATATTCTCACAATCTGTAAACTATCTTTATTCATTGCTGAAAGAATGATTTGTGTGCACAAAATATCTATATCTTCAAACTTCATCAATGGATCTCTGGATATCATAATTTTCTCATGATGGGTAGGAATAGTCGTAGAATTATCTGTTAAAAGTTCTTCATACAGTTTTTCGCCAGGTCTTAACCCAATAAAATCAATTTTAATATCGATACCCGGAGTATATCCTGATAATTTGATCATTCTTTCCGCTAAATCCAGAATTTTAACCGGTTTACCCATATCAAAAACATAAATCTCTCCTCCCTGCCCCATTGTTCCCGCCTGAAGTACCAATTCGCAAGCTTCAGGAATCGTCATAAAATAACGAATGATATCGGGATGAGTAATCGTTACCGGACCTCCTTTTTCAATTTGTTTTTTGAAATGGGGTATTACTGAACCATTGGAACCTAATACATTTCCAAAACGGGTTGTTATAAATTTTGTTGTATTCTCCGAAGAATTTTGTAGAGACTGTACAAAAAGTTCAGCAGCTCTTTTAGATGCTCCCATTACGTTGGTGGGATTTACTGCTTTATCTGTAGACACCATCACAAAACGATTTACATTATATTTTTTCGATAAGAGTGCTACATTTTTAGTTCCTCCAATGTTGACAAAAATAGCTTCATGCGGATTATCTTCTATTAAGGGTACGTGCTTGTAGGCTGCCGCATGATAAACTATTGAAAACTGATAATTATCAAACAATTTTTCCATTCTGGAATAGTTTGAAATATCAGCCAGTATAAATTTGAACCTTTGGTTTGGAAACTTTTCTAATAATTCGAGCTGCAACTCATATAAAGGAGACTCAGCCTGATCTACCACAACAATCAATGATGAATTTAACTGAGCAACCTGCCTTACAATCTCACTTCCTATAGATCCGGCTCCTCCGGTTACCAGAATATTTTTATTAACATGAAAACATTTTACCTCATTGTTTTCTATTTTAATTGTCGGACGATTCAGTAAATCTTCAATCTGAAGAGGACGGATACTTCTCACCCTATCTTCCTCTTTTATGATATTGGTTACGGGTACTTTTAATACTTTCAATCCTTTATCCAATGCAAAGCTAGTCCATTCTTCTATCTCTCGCTTTGTCATCACATCTTTGATTAAAACCGCATCAAATTGTTCTTTCAGAGTATTGCTCTTAAGGAATTGTTTTTTATTATAAATTTTATGGCCTAGCAACCTTGCTTTTTTAGAATCCGATCTTGCACTGAGAAATCCTGCCAGCTGATAGGGATGATCGGGATTGTGAATAATAGCCTTTACTAATGACACGGAAGTATCCTCTACCCCTACAATAGCAATTCTAGCTTTGGATGGAGTATCCTTAGAATCTATTAAGACACCGAAAAGCTCTTTGATTGCCATTCTGAAAAAGAACATCAAAAAAATGGAGATAAAGAAAAATAAAAAAAGAACAGGGTATAAAAATACAGGGTTGCCCAATATCAGTTCTGATATAAAATTCAGTCCCAGCAAGACAATAAGAGCACTGCCTGAAGACCATACAATTTTAAAAAAATCAAAAAAAGTAGAGTGTCTGATAATTCCTGCATACGTTTTGAACAGAACTATACACAGAATATTAATAAGCACCACTGAAAATATTTTTTCCTTTTGATACTTAATAAAGTTGAGTTTTACCTCCAGACTATTCAGAAGAAAATATGAAACTAAAATTGAAAAAAAAATGACTGAAACATCAATAAGAAAAACCGACCACCTGGGTATATACCTTAACTCCCTGATTTTAAAAACATTCCCCATACACAAATAAACCTAAAGTATCTTTTTCATTATTTCAACAATTGGTGGTTTTTATTATCGAGCGAAGATAATAATTATTATTAATATTTAATAGCATACGTTAATTTTTATTCAAAATATAAATCGCTAGTGCCAAGGTATTTTAACATTAAATCATTCGCATACTCCCAAAAAAAATACTGTAAAATTTACATTTTACAGTATTTTGACTACTTTGATATCGTAGTTGCGATCCGGACGGGACTCGAACCCGCGACCTCCGCCGTGACAGGGCGGCATTCTAACCAGCTGAACTACCGGATCAATTTTTTTTAAAAGAAATTGAGAAAACTTCTGCGATCCGGACGGGACTCGAACCCGCGACCTCCGCCGTGACAGGGCGGCATTCTAACCAGCTGAACTACCGGATCAATTTTTTTAAAAGAAATTGAGAAAACTTCTGCGATCCGGACGGGACTCGAACCCGCGACCTCCGCCGTGACAGGGCGGCATTCTAACCAGCTGAACTACCGGATCAATTTTTTTTAAAAGAAATTGAGAAAACTCTGCGATCCGGACGGGACTCGAACCCGCGACCTCCGCCGTGACAGGGCGGCATTCTAACCAGCTGAACTACCGGATCATTATTTGAAAGAACGTCGTTTCTTTTTCGTGGTTGCAAAATTACAACTTTTTTTGTTATCTGCAAATTATTTTAAAAAAAATGCCTCCCAATACTGGAAGGCGTTCATTATCAAACTTATTTTTTTTATAAGTGAGCGCTTAATTTTTCAGCAATTACCTCTTTTGGAGCTACACCTACTAATTTATCTACTACTTCTCCATTCTTAAAAATAAGAACTGTAGGAATATTTCTGATACCATACTGCATAGAAATCTCCTGGTTGTTGTCTACATCTACTTTTCCAACTACTGCTTTACCTTCAAAATCTGATGCTACTTCTTCGATGATTGGTCCTAAAGTTCTACAAGGTCCGCACCATACTGCCCAGAAGTCTACTAATACCGGTTTGTCTGATTTTAAAACCGTATCCTGAAATGAGCTGTCTGTAATTTCTAAAGCCATTTTTGTTTCTTTTATTTTAATTAATATTATTTTCTTTTAATCCTTTATTGGATGTTCAAAATTACGCTTTTTAGAGCACAAGCCTATCTATGCTCAACATTAGTTTTTTCTATAGTGTAATCGCTTGAAATTTCCTTTAATGCATTCACCAATGTATCAATCTCCGCTTTGGTCGTCATATGGCTGAACGAGATACGTAATGGAGTACAGTGATCCATTTCGTCCTCAGAAAGTACCATCATCATTACCATTGAAGGTTTTGACGCTCCTGATGAGCATGCACTTCCCTGAGAGATGGCAATCCCTTTCATATCCAATTGAAGTCCTATGAGTGGATTTTTATAAGGCAATAAAGCACTTAAAACGGTATAAAGACTGTTTTCTTTTTCAGCACTTCTTCCATTAAATTTAATTCCTTCTATTTCAGCAGAAAGTCTTTCAATTGCATAATCCTTTATACTCTGCATATGGTTGGTATATTCCTCCATATGATTCAGAGAAAGTTCTAATGCTTTTCCTAATCCTACGATACCACAAACATTTTCAGTACCTGCTCTAAGGCTTCTTTCCTGAGGACCTCCGGTAATAATTCCTTTTAAACCTGTCGCTTTTCTGATAAACGCAAATCCAGCACCTTTTGGCCCGTGAAATTTATGAGCACTGCAGGATGCAAAGTCTACAGGAATATCAGAGAAATCAAGGTTCATATGAGCCATTGTCTGTACCGTATCTGAATGGAAAAGTGCATGATGCTCTTTGCACAGCTGCGCAACCTGTTTAAGGTTGATGATATTCCCAATTTCGTTGTTGGCATGCATTAAGCTTACCAATGTTTTTTTATCTGAAGCTTTTAAAAGTTCTTCCAATTTAGCAAGATCAATATCTCCTTTTTCATTCGGGCGGATGTAGTTTACTTCTACACCTTTTCTGCTTTTCATATCCAGAATACTTTCAGAAACGCATTTATGTTCCAGAGGAGAACTGATGATTCTTTCCACTCCAAGGTGTTCTACCGAGGATTTGATGATCATATTGTTTGATTCGGTACCACAGGAAGTGAAAATAATTTCAGCAGGAGTTACATGAAGATAGTCTGCAACCTGTCGTCTTACATTTTCAATAAGGATTTTTGCTTCCTGACCAAAACTGTGTGTTGAAGACGGGTTTCCGAAATTCATTTTCATAGTGCCAACCATTGCATCTATAACTTCTTCTGCAAGCGGAGTGGTTGCGGCATTATCTAAATATACTTTATCCATTATTATTTTGAATATTTTAATTCTACAGAGGTAAATTTATAATCTGTGGGAACAGTAAATATAAACCAAGGGCTTGAGATCACCTGAATTTCCATTCCACCGGAAGGTTCTCCAGCCGGAACTTCTACATACAGAATCTGATTTTTCACAGATATACTTTTGATCTCTTCAATTTTGTGGCTCCCAGATCTGAAGGTTCCCAAATTGTATAAAACGACTTTTTTATTTTTCGGAAACTGCGGATATTTGATATAAGATTCTTTTCCTATTTCTGAAATACCAAAACTTCCGCTGATAATGTTGCGGAAATCCTTTTCTTCCTTAATAATTCTAAAGCCAGGAGTCTCAGCTCCTCCCTGAGATTCAGAGACAAGAAGTTCAACATTTCCCTGCATAGCAGAAGATTTCTGAGATGAAGTGCTTGCACAGCTCATGATAATTGCTGTACATGCGATTAACAGGCTTTTCATTTTTTACAATTTTATCTCCCAAAATTAGTGAAAAAATTGGTAATGTCCTTCATTTGCCCATTTCAACATTGGCCGATCTCCTGAAGTATCACCAAATGCAATAATTTTATCGTACTTAGAATCGTTAATTTCCTCTTTAATTCTTACCAGTTTTTCTTTTCCGTTACAGTTTTTTCCTATAAAATTTCCGGTGAAAACTCCGTTCTTAAACTCTGCCCGCGTAGAAACAAGCTCCATTTTCAGTTCATCAGCGAAAGGTTTCACCCAGATATCTAATGATGCTGTTACCAATAAACTCTGTGTATTATTCCTATCGATATTTTTTATAAAGTCTAATGCATTTTCCCTCACTATTTTAGGATAATGCTGTTCAAAAAACTGTTTAGACTTCAGTTCGATTTTTTCCTGGGTCTGGCCTCTTAAAATAGAGCCAATAAAGCTTTTTTTCACTTTTTCTGTTTCAGCAAGTTTCAGCTTCAGCAGAATAAAGAGAGGTACATGTCTTAAAAATTGTATACGATATTTTGTAGAATCGTAAAATTTAAGATACATAAACATTGTATCTTTATAAGTAAGGGTTCCGTCAAAATCAAAACAATACAATTTTTTCATTTTCTTAAAGCTTTAATTTCTTGAATATAAACTCAGGGATATTCCTGATAATCATCATAATAATACTCCAAACCGGCAAAACATATGCCACATTTTTCTGCTTTTTGAAGGCTTTGTAAATACAGGAAGCAGCTTGTTTGGGACTTGCTGTCAGTTTCGGATTTAGAGGCAGGCCTTCTGTCATCTTAGTTTCCATAAACCCCGGTTTTATGGTAAGAACGTGTACTTTTTTATCAAAAAGGTAGTTTCTCAACCCACTCAGATAAGCAGTAAAAGCTGCTTTGGCACTTCCATAGATAAAATTGCTCTGCCTTCCCCGGTCTCCTGCCACAGATGAAAGCCCGATAATCGTTCCGGATCTTCTGCTTTCAAACTTATGAGCAAAATAATTCATCACAGGAACCAGTTTTGAATAATTGATATCAATGATACGTTCTGTATTTCTGTTATCATACAATCCTTCTTCGGTTCCTTCTCCTAAATATCCTACGGCACAAAATAATACATTTGAATTGATATTATCAAATCTATTGTAATCAATTTCTTTAGTCAGATCCAGTTCAATGACTTCCGCCTGTTGTAGAAACTTCACATCGAGGTGTCTTGCAAAACGCTCTGTAGTTTCTTTATTTGAGGTAAAAAGATAGATTTTTTCAAACTTCTCGCCTTCCTGAAGTGCCTTTTCCACAAAAGCCTGTGCCACTTCAGATGTACTTCCCAGAACTATCATTATGAGTTATTATTTATGATTCTTTTGTGCTGTAAAGACACAAATTTAGGATTTTGAATATTTTTCAGGTAATTGGTAAGGGATGACCTGCTCATGCTGTCTTTGGTAAGATAAATTCTTCCTCCGAACTCCTGAACAATAGCATCCAGCTGATCTACCAGTTTTTTCAGTTTTGAATTAACTTTAAAATCAAGAGCCAACGTATACCCTTCTACAGGAAATGAGTTGTAAGCCTGAGGATTGTTTTTTCCAAAAAGTTTTAAAACCGCTAAGAATGAACCGTTCCCGCTTTTGGCAATCGTTTCAAGAATTCTTTTCATTCCTTCTTTTCCTGCTTCTTTAGGAATGACCATCTGATATTGTATAAAACCGGATTTCCCGTAGATCTTGTTCCAATCATTAATAGCGTCCAATGGATAGAAAAATGTTTCGTAATCAATAAAGTTTTTCACTTCTTTCTTAGACTGTTTTTTATAAAACAGCCAGTTGAAAATTTTTACGGTAAGAGCATTCAGTACAAATCCCGGAAAATAAAAAGGAACGGTAGGTTGTAATTTTTTCTTTAGTCTTAAAGGTGTTTTTGAAAAACTTTGGGGAAGTTCATGCTGAAACGCATGTTCTCCTCTCATGAGAATACTTCTTCCGATATTTTTTCCTTTCTGCAGGCAATCAATCCATGCAACAGTGTAGGTCCAGTTTTCACTTTCATCGAACAGCTTAAATATCTCATCCAGATTGTCTGCTTTTATACTTTCCTGACGAATGTATGCAGACTCTATATTTTTAAGTTTAAATTTTGCAGTAAGAATAATTCCTGTAAGTCCCATTCCACCAATGGTAGCCCAGAACTTTTCTGCATTCTCTTCTCTGGAACAGGTCATAATTTCCCCCTTCTCAGTCATTAACTTAAATTCGATAACATATTCTGAAAAACATCCTTCTGCATGATGGTTTTTTCCATGAACATCGGAAGCGATAGCTCCTCCTACTGATACAAATTTTGTCCCTGGAGTAACGTATAGAAAGTATCCCTGTGGAACTGCTATCTCCAGTACATCTGAAAGCAGCACTCCGGATTCACATTCTATGATTCCGTTCAATCGGTCAAAATTGATGAATTTATTTAATTTTTTAGTTGAAAATATAGATTCTCCCAACGAAGCATCTCCATAGCATCTCCCGTTTCCTCTCGCAATAACCTCGTTGTGACTGAGTACAAATTCTTTTATTCTTTTGAAACTGTCCTCAGATCTCATTTCCTTCTCTACTATTGGGAAATTTCCCCAGTTTGTAACTTTCTGTATGAAATTCGGTTTCATTTCTTAAAATAAATTTGAATTAAAAATGCAACTACCCAAAGCAATAAAGTAACCTGTATATAACGGTCTCTGTAAACAATTTTTGTAGGAGATTCCGTTCTGTTATAAACCAGTGTCTGCTGAAGATATCTTAACAACGCAAATACAACGAAAATCACGGTATAAAAAACTCTTTCGTGAAATCTTTCCTGAACTTCCGGAGAAAGGGTAAACATCAGATAGCAGACAATAGCCAGTGTAATAGAAATAGATAAGGCTATATCTGCAAACTGAACATTATATCCATCCAGTGCCTTTCTTGTTTTTCCTGAAACCTGGGCATTGATAAGTTCTCCCCTTCTTTTTCCAATAGCCAGTACCAAAGCCAATACAAACGTCAGTAGAATCGCCCATTGTGAGATACTGATTCCGGTAATATAACCTCCAGCCAGTACACGTAATACGAATCCTATAGCAATGATAAAGATATCAATGATAGGAACATGCTTCAGCCTGAAAGTATAGGCAAGATTCATAACCACATAAAACCCTATGATGATTGCAAATTTCCAAAGAAATTCATGGAAATAAAGTTGAGTAAAAAATACAAGAACTATATCAACCACGATGAGGCCTATAAGAATTCCTATCGCTTTTGATTTTGAAATAGCTCCACTCGCTAATGGTCTTCTTCTTTTTTCCGGGTGCTTTCTGTCTGCTTCAATATCATTGTAATCATTCAGGATATAGACAACACTTGCTGCAAGCGAAAATATGACAAATGCAAAAATGCTTTTGAGAAGCAGATCTATATTGGTAATATTACCTGAAAAGAACAGAGGGACAAATACAAAAAGGTTTTTCACCCATTGCTCCACACGGAGCAGCTTTAAATATTTCTTCATTTATGTTATTTCAAATACAAAAATAATAAATTCAAAATTTCTAGCATAAAAATACAAAAAAAACCGCCGGGGCGGTCTTTTACGAAAATATTTATATATTAAATTAACTATTGCCCTTGTTTGGCATCGTTAATCATTTTTTCATTGGCAGTAATAGCAAACTCTACTCTTCTGTTTTTAGCTCTTCCTTCATCGGTATCGTTGCTTGCTACAGGCATTGCTTCACCTTCACCTTTTGTAAACATTCTGCTTGATGCAATTCCTTTTCCTGATAAATAGGCTTTCACAGCGTCTGCTCTTCTTTGAGAAAGTTTAAGATTGTACTCATCCGAACCTTTACTATCTGTATGACCATAAATGTTGATATTGGTATCTGGGTTGTTAACCAGTACTTCAGCTAATTTATCAAGGTTTGTCTGTGCTACAGAAGTAAGGTTTGAAGAGTCGAAAGCGAAGTTAACAATACTTTCATTCATGGTTACTTTAATACCATCTCCTACTCTTTCTACCTGAGCTCCTGGTAAAGTTTCTTTAATATCTTTAGCCTGCTTATCCATTTTGTTACCGATAACATTACCTGCAACACCACCGATAATACCTCCTAATACAGCTCCGATAGCACCGTTTCCTCCTTTACCTACATTATTTCCAAGGATACCTCCCAGTACTGCTCCTGAAGCAACACCTACTGCTGTACCTCTTTGTTGGTGATTTGAATTCTGAACCGCTTCACAGCTTGTCAATAATAATGCTGATGACAAGAAAAGGGCTCCTACGTATGTTTTTGTAAATTTCATTTTTTTTGATCTTTTATGTTGATAAATTATTTCATTCCTGTTCTCTGGAAGTTGTAAACTACTTTTACATTACCTCCTTCAAAAGGAACATCTTGCTCAAGTGAAAACTGATCTGTAGTCTGATTGATCATTGTAAGGCTGTAACCAGCTGTATTTTGTTTTGCTTTTGTACCTGTAGCAATTTTTTTAAACATAAACGTATTACCGCCTTTTACTTCAAATTTGATAGGTTGTGTAATTGCCGGGCAATCTCCACCACCGTTTAAAGTATACGCTCCTGTCCAGTTATTAGGAATCAATCTCCAGTGGCTTCCTACGAAACACTGTGCGTCTGCACCTTCGTCAAAAGGTTTAATTTTATAACCTTTATCGTAATCTATGCTCACAATCTGCCAGTCTCCTTTCATTTTAAGGAAGTCGGCTCTTTGATTTTGAGATGTAGCTGCTTTGTTAACAGAGGAACACGAAACTGCAAAAAGTGATGTTCCCAACATCCCTGCAAGTAGTAACTTTTTCATTTTGTTGTTTATTATTTTGTTACTATAAAGTTACAAAAAACCGTGCCAAAATTTAAAATAAAAAATAAAAAGTCCGAAAAAATTCGGACTCTTTATGGTTTCTCCTTAAACAGAGGGAGATAAATTATTTTTTAACAGCCTTTTTTACGGATTTCGAAGGCTTGGCAGTGCCTGAAGGTTTCCCTTTGTAGAAATTCGTATACGCATATTCTGCTGCTTTTTTCAGGTCAATAACTCCACCAGCCTGAGACTGATCACCAAAACCATCTGCTGTACTTGGATTACTGCTTTTCACAAGAGCTTCAATGATCTGATAAGGTTTCAGGTCCGGCATATAAGCCAGTAAAACAGCTGCTCCTCCGGCTACAACAGGTGAAGCCATAGAAGTACCCTGAAGATATTTGTATTCGTTTTTAGGAACGGTAGAATAGATTTCCTCTCCCGGAGCAAAAACATTGACCATCTTTTTATTGTAATTAGAAAAATCTGCTCTCAGCGCATTGTTTTTATTGGTACTTGCACCTACCACAAGAACATTACTTACAAACGGTTTTTCGTCCGTAACATTTTTAAAGTTGGTAGGATAAGCCAGATGTTCTGCTACGTCTTCATTTTCGTTACCTGCAGCCTTTACTAAAAGAACTCCTTTATCTTCAGCATATTTGAAAGCATCCCAAACTACATTCTTACCAGGAGAAACTGGTTTCCCAAAGCTCATATTTAATACTTTCGCACCGTTATCTACTGCATATCTGATAGCATTGGCAACGTCTTTATCTCTTTCATCTCCATTAGGGACAGTTCTTACAGACATGATTTTAGCCACTTTGGAAGCAACTCCGTACTGCACTTCTTTTCCTTGCGGAAGTCCTGCAATAATACCTGCCACGTGGGTTCCATGTTCTGCATCCGGTCCTTCATAGTGATTATTTCCATAGATTTTTTCAGAATAATCATCGTAGTTATCTCCTACAATCTCTTTTCTCGGATCGTATGAAAGGTCATATTGTTTTGCAGCTGGAGCAAAATGATCGATGGCTTCTTTCATTTCCTCCTTCATCTTTTTTTCAAATTCTTCTGCTGATTTTCCTTTAAATTCCGGACTTTGTGAAATCTGGCCTAAGAAATCCAGAGCAATAGCATCTCTCTGATCTGTTGGAGCTTTGATAGCTGCAATAGTTTCAGCAGTTACAGGCTTACCTCCTAATAGTTTTACCATATTAGGAATCAGCTCATTCAACATAGAATAGGTCTGAAAGTTTTGTTTCGCCTCGATACTTTTTTTATTGAACATATCTTTGGCTTTCATATACATCTCAAACTCCTCCTTCATTTTAGCCTGGTTGGCTTTATTTTTTGTAGAATCATCTCCTTCGAAAACAGGCTTATATTTGGCAACTACTCTCGTTACCTCCATGTTATCGATATCAATATCACCGTTTTTACCTCCTATGAAATTCCAACCGTGTACGTCATCAATATACCCGTTTCCATCGTCATCTTTACCATTTCCAGGAACTTCATTAGGGTTTGACCATAGGTTCTTTACCAATCCGGGGTGATCTACCTGTACTCCACTGTCTAACACTCCCACCACTACGGTTTTAGGCTTCAGGCCTTTAGATTCCAAGTATTTATAAGCATTTGATGTATTTACTCCATATACTTTTGAAGATGCAAAATCTTTATGATACCATGTCATCAGATCTTTATCTTCGTTGGGATCAATACTTTTAGCTTTAGATTCCTGTGCAAAAGAGAAACTAAAACCTGCTAAAAAAACTGCAGCTAATAATACCTTTTTCATATGTTGATATTTAATTTTTTAAAGACATATTCCAATCGCCACCTTCATGTTTTTTATCCTGAAAATTTTATCAAAAGCGATTGTATGCTAATATGATTGTTTTATATTTTTTATATATACTAATGATTCCGGGCCTTTATTACAAATAAGGTCAAGAACCGAAAGGTCTTCCAAAAATCCTAATTTATCAGAAAATGTCTGGTAATATTCTTCCATTTGAAATTCTGAAGGAAGTTTTGCCGAAAACTTTTCTCTGAAATTAATACTCTCCGGATTTTTGATATATTCTTCATTCAAAGAGTGTGCCTTTTCTGTTTTCAGTATCTGTTGGATTACTTCTATCCCTTTAAGGTTAAAATCCAGAAGGAACTTTTCTTTAAGGTCAAATATTTTTCTGAACTTATCTTCATAGTACTCGAAATAAGGAGAGCTCTGGTATGCCGTTTTGATCGATTTCCAGTGAAGCGTTCTCCAGTCTTCACGATAAGAGATTTCAACATCTTTGAATTCTCTTTTTCCGTTATGGTTAATGGGAATTATTAATGACAATTTTCCGTTGGCACCATAAATATTGGCTCTGTTTCTATACGTCTGTTTCGGGAAATTTTCAAACTGTTCAAATACAATTTCATTCTCAGGATTCAAAAACACTGAGAACCATGAGATTGGGGGCATATAAAATGCCGGCAATAATACATTCGTCATATTCATAATGCAAAAATGAAGTATTTTTTCAAATACTTCATTCTATTTTAAGTTTAATTTTTCTATTAGTCGTCTTCAGTTTTTTTCTTTCCGAATAATTTCACGAAATACTCCCATCCGAAGAATAAGATAAGAATCATCGCTGCAACCCACCAGTAAGAAGTTTTATTGGCTTCACCTGTATTGGTAGCTTTGAACATTCTTTCCCAACGGATTTTAAATGGTGCCTGATAAGTAGAGCTGCTGTCAGAGAATGCACCCTGAAGGCTCATCCATGTAAACATTGGTTTTCCAACAATATTTTCTTCCGGAACGAAACCAAAGAATCTTGCATCTAATGAAGCATCTCTGTTGTCCCCAATCATCATATAATAATCCTGCTGAATGGTATACTGACTCGCTTCTCTACCATTGATGAAGATCTTTCCGTTTTTCTTTTCTAAGCTGTTGTGCTCATATTCAGAAATGATCCACTGATACATTGGCAATGTTTCCTGATTGATCGCTACAACATCTCCTTTTTTAGGAATTCTGACAGGTCCGTACCAATCCTGATTCCAAGGTTTGTTGATTGGGAAAATGGATTGCGTTGTATCAATTTTAGTTTTAGCCTCGTCTCTGTAATATACTGCAGCTTCTCCTTTTGGTGAAACCTCTTCCTTCATGTCAATAACGTGAGGAAGTTCTTTAATTTCTTTAGCCGTTTTATCCGTTAAACCCTGGAATCCATAAAGGAAACCTCCGTTATTCTGCTGCACTTCCTGAACCGGTAAGAATCCATAAGCTTTATATAAAGTAGGGATATCTAATTGTGCGTCCGTTGTTACAAGGTATCTGTGCTGTACTTCCTGGTCACCTAAAACAGTCTCCGGCTTTCCGTTAACGAAAAGTCTTCCGGCTCTCATTTCAAAAGCATCTCCTGCTGTAGCCACACATCTTTTTACGTAAGGATCTTTTCTGTCGATCGCTGTATGTACTGAATCCTGAGGATAGTTGAAAACAACTACATCATTTTTCTGTGGTTTATTGAATTGTAAAATTCTTGTGTAAGGAAGCTTTACTCCATCTACATAAGATTTAGGATCATCTTTAGGATTACCTTTCTGTCCTGTATCCATAATAGTTCCCTGAAGGAAAGGTATTGCTACCGGACGCATTGGAAGTCTGTACCCATAGCTCCATTTGTTTACAAAAAGGAAGTCACCTACCAATAAAGTTCTTTCCATAGATCCTGTAGGAATCCCGAAAGGCTGTGTTACAAAAACATGAATAATAGTAGCGAAGACTACAGCAAAGGTAATGGAACCAATGAATGTATCTTTCTTTTTATCATTTTTCTCTTCGTCTGTAAGAAACAGATCGTTTGCATTTTCATCTTCTAACTCTACATCTTTAGAATAGTTGATTACCGCCATATAAATAAATGGCAGAATCACGGTAAGAATCTGATCTTTGAAAAGTGTTTTCCCGAACTTCTTCACTAAGTAAAGGTGGAAAACAGACATCATGATTGGCCCTACTATCGGAAGATAAGAAAGGATTGCCCACCATTTCGGATGTTTTGTTTCTTTAAGAATAATGAAATAGTTGTAGAAAGGGATAAAAGCAAATAAAGGGCTATACCCCATTTTTTTGAACAGTTTCCAAGATGAAATCCCCATTAATACTGATAGTATGAGGACATATACTGTATAAGTTAAAAAATAATTCATAAATTTTTGTGCCTATTCTTATGATATAAATAATAAAAATGATGAGTAATAAATGATAAAAGCAGTCCGCTGTTTACAATTCACTATTCATCATTTTCTGCTTATTGGTCTGCAATTTACAGAATTTGTTACAAATTAAAGCCCCAAAACGTCTTTCATTGCGAAGTTTCCTTTTTTATCTTTAATCCACTCGGCAGCTACTACAGCTCCCAGTGCAAAACCGTTTCTGTTGAAAGCGGTATGTTTAATCTCGATTTCGTCTACTTCACTTCTATAATACACGCTGTGTGTTCCCGGAACTTCATCTTCACGTACCGCAAAAATCCCCAGCTGCTTGCCTTCTGTTTCTTCCAGCTTCCAGGCATCGAATTTCGGATTGTTTTGAATGATTCCTTCTGCAATGGAAATTGCGGTTCCACTTGGAGCATCCTTTTTATGGATGTGGTGAATTTCTTCCAATTGGCAAGAATATTCATCCACGTTTTTCATCAGAGCCGCCAGCTTTTCATTGAGTGCAAAGAATAAATTCACGCCTAAACTAAAGTTTGAACCATATAAGAAAGCAGTGCCATTATCTACCGCCAGTTTTTCAATTTCAGCTTTTTGATCAAGCCATCCTGTTGTTCCGCAGATCACCGGAATTTTATTTTCAAGACAAGCTTTGATGTTTTCAAATGCAACTTCCGGGAGTGAGAACTCAATCACAACATCCGGATTATTAAGATTCTCAGCAGTTGGGGTTTCCTTCAGACGGGCAACTACTTCATGACCTCTCTTCTGTGCGATCTCATCAATGATCTTACCCATTTTACCGTAACCGACTAATGCTATTTTCATATAATCTTTTTTATTTTTAATCTGCATTCAATCCTCAAAAATTCTGCAGGTGTATTGTCTTTTAAAATCTGTAACTTAAACTGAATCCTGTTTTTGGTGCGCTGTACCCATACTGATCCTGAATAACCGATGGTTTAAAAACCAAATCCGGATCATGGCGGCTTTCATAAAGGTGGGCATCTACTACAGCGTCTACAATATTCAGAATATAGATCAAACCTGTAATGGCAATGGCATAATCCCGTTGTCTTTTGGCTCTGTCCTGTGCGTTACCCAAAGCTTTTTTGTCCAACCACGGGTGACTGTCTACAAATTCATTAGGAGTTCCATTCAGTTTTGCCACATAATACTCACGGTATTTTTTGTATTGATTGTCATTCCATACGGCAATACCAACCCCAGCACCTACCGCTCCCCAAACAATGGGAATTTTCCAGTATTTTTTGTTATAAAACTGTCCTAATCCAGGTAAAACTGCGGAGTATAATCCCGCTCTGGTAGGGTTTAGCTTTATGGTTTTTGCTGTGGGACCATTGGCTTTTTCAAGATCTTCAATAATCTTTGCTTCTGTTTTGCTTGGTTTTACCACACGAGGTTCTTCTTTCGGAAGAGTCTGCATCCGAACGGTATCGATAGGTTTTACTTGTGAGTAAGCCATTGCAGCGATACACAAGAAAAATGTGAAAAATATTTTCTTCATTTATTTAATATGGGATAAAATATATTCCAGCTCTTCTTCATTTTTGAAGTCCAGAACAATTTTACCTTTTTTACCATTTCCAGAAGATTTGATTTCCACTTTTACGTCTAGGATATCTGCGATGGTCTTCTGGGCTTTTTTATAGTTATTGGAAAGCTCCACTTTTGCCTTTTTGGCAGCAGGAGACTTCGGATTCTTCAATGCAGCAGCAGCCTGTTCAGCCTGACGAACATTTAATTTTTCTTTGATGATAAGATCAAATAATACCTGCTGATCTTCTTCACTTTCAAGACTGATAATTGCTCTTCCGTGTCCTGCAGAAATCTCACCACTTCTGATGGCATTCTGAATATCCGGATTTAATCTTAAAAGTCTTATAGAATTGGTAATAGTACTTCTATCCTTTCCTATTCTCTGGCTCAGGTTTTCCTGAGTAAGACCGATTTCCTCTAAAAGCCTATGATAGGTTAATGCTATTTCGATAGCATCAAGGTCTTCTCTCTGGATATTTTCAACAAGAGCCATCTCAAGAAGCTCCTGGTCATTTACTAAACGGATATAGGCAGGAATAGTCGTTAACCCTGCAATTTTAGTTGCCCTGTAACGTCTTTCCCCGGAAATGATTTCAAACTTTTCACCGTCTTTTCTTAGGGTAATCGGCTGGATTACGCCTAAGTTTTTAATGGACTGTGCAAGTTCGTTTAATGCTTTTTCATCAAAATAAGTTCTCGGCTGCGTTGGGTTCGGATAGATATCTTCAAGCGCAACTTCCACAATATTTCCCACAAACTTATCTGCTCCTTCATCTGTAGCGGAATTGATAGTTGCTTTGGATTCTGCACTTAAAATGGCGCCCAAGCCGCGTCCCATAGCTCTTTTTTTGTCCTTCATAGATATAATTGATAAATGATGTTTAAAAAGTGATGACTAGCATTCACCTGTTGGCCATTTATTATTAATTTAATTCTTTATTAAGTTTTCATTCTTCAAAAGAACTTCTTCAGCTAACTGAATATACTGAACCGCTCCTTTACTTTCTGCATCATAGTTCAGGATACTTTCTCCAAAACTTGGTGCTTCACTCAATCTTACGTTTCTGCTGATGATAGTTTCAAAAACCATTTCAGGGAAATGTAGATTGACTTCTTCAACAACCTGATTGGATAATCTCAATCGGCTGTCATACATCGTTAAAAGAAGACCTTCAATTCCAAGATCTTTATTATGGATCTTCTGAACATTTTTAACGGTGTTCAAAAGTTTACCAAGCCCTTCTAATGCAAAATATTCACACTGGATCGGAATGATTACAGAGTCTGCTGCCGTAAGCGCATTGACGGTAATAAGACCTAAACTCGGTGCACAGTCGATGATAATATAATCATAATCATCTCTTACACTTGCCAGTGCCTTTTTCAGCATATACTCACGGTCTTCCTTGTCTACCAATTCAATTTCCGCAGCTACCAGATCGATGTGTGACGGAATAATATCCAGGTTTGGAGTCGCTGTTCTTTTGATACAAACTCTTGTATCCGCACTGTGCTCCAGTAGATTATAGGTAGAATACTGAACATCCTCAACACCCAGACCGGATGTTGCATTCGCCTGAGGGTCAGCATCAATGATTAATATTCTTTTTTCCAATACTCCTAATGCTGCTGCCAAATTTACAGCGGTGGTAGTTTTACCAACACCTCCTTTTTGATTAGCAATACCTATGATTTTTGCCATTATTAGAACTTTAAGTTTCAAAAATACACTTTTTTCTTTGCTCTCGGTGAGTGGGGAAAATCAAAATTGAGTTAAAATATTGTTAATAAGCAATTTAACGATAAAAAAAATTATCCACAAAAAAAATTCTTTGTGGATAACTATTTGAAATTTACTTTTCCGTATTAATTCTCAAATTTCATGGAGATAGGAAATTTGAAATAACTTCTTACGTATTCTCCTTTTTTGTTTTTGGCCGGGATCCATTTTCCTCTGTTGGAAATCATTTTAATTGTTCTCATTGCCTCATTATTAAAATCGGCGTTGGTTCCGTTAGCTTTTACCCCTGAGATGGTTCCGTCCATTTCTACAATAAAGGTAACTGTCGTCTTTACAACATCTTCTGATTCAAATCCTGAACCATCAAAGCTGTTCATTACTTTATTTCTGAAGGAGTCTATTCCTCCTGCAAAACTAGCTTCTACACTAGGATCTTTATCAATAATTGAAGGGTCTGTCTTTTCAACTACCGGATCTGCCTTTACAGCAGGCGGCCCATCACCTCCGATAACCCTTGGTACAATCGGGATATAGGTGGTATTCGGAGTTTCTTTACCTTCTGATGTTTGTGTACTTGCTACCGCATTAATCTTATCCTCAACTTGCTTTTCATTGGTAACAATTGCTTTAGGTTCCGGCAATCTGTCATCATAAGTTTTTACAGCAGGAGCTGGAGGAGTTGGTTTTACAATTTGTACCGGCTGATCTTTCGGCTTTTCTACATCCTGAATTTCAACGACTCTCGGAAGTTCAAATACCGTTCCGACAGGCTCATCAACAGGTTTCAATGCAGAAATCACAAACGGTGTAATGGATACTGCAGCCATTAAACTTGCTCCGATAAAAAGCGCTTTGGTTAATATTCTATCTGATTCGTTTCTTAATACATAGGCACCATAGTCTTTATTGCGGTGCTCAAAGAGAACTTCGTTAAAACGAAATTCCTGGTTTTGGTTATGTTGTTTCATCACTACTACTATTTAAACTGTTAAAATTTGTGATTATTAGTTTTGTTAGCTCTTATCGATAAGCAATGTTGTAATATCAAAACATCTGCCAAAATTTTAGCAAAACAACATAATATTAGAAAATTTTATGATAATGTTTAAATTTTAACATTTATAAATAGAAAGTTTATCTGGAAAAACACTACTGCTTTTCATAAAAATAAATCACACAAATAACAGTGTACGAATTGAGTAGAGACACTATAGAAGCAGCAGAATAAGAGTAAGTGGTATTAATAATCCCAGGGCATTAATAATAATCAGAATAACAGAACTGATCTTTGTTTTCAAAAAGCTTTTTGCAGCAAAATAGATTCCACCCGTACTAAAAAGCAAACTGCAGACAATAAACAGAATCAGTACAAAATCTGAAATCTTACCGAGGGGTAAACCTAAATATATGATAAACAAAACAGCATAGGCAATCGTAAGATACAAGCTGATGACGATATTGTCCAGAAAACGCCGGGGTATTTTATTTTCTTCCATAATTTTTCTTATTTACATTTTTGCTTGAAAACAAAAGTATACAAAAATTCAAGATTGGAATTATCTCTTAATCCTAAAATCCTTGTCAAGGTTTTGAACCTTGACAAGGATGGATTGAAAAGCTGAAAAAGTAAAGTTTTAAACAAAAAAAAGAGACCATCCCATGATGATCTCTCTGTTATTTTTATCTTTAAGAATATTAGAATAATTCTTTTCTGATGATGTTCTGACTTCTTTCAGGACCTACAGAAACTAAGTATACATTGATTCCTAAGTATTTTTCAATAAACTCGATGTATTTCTGTGCAGTGTCAGGAAGTTCATCATAGCTTCTTGCTTTCGTAATATCTTCGCTCCAACCTGGTAAATCCTGATAGATTGGTTCGTAGTTGTATAGTTTTTCTGTTGAAGAAGTGAAATAATCGATGATTTTTCCGTCTTCAGTTTTGTAATGTGTTACTACTTTCAGGTTCTCAATTCCTGTAAGAACGTCAAGCTTTGTGATCACAAGGTTGTTGATTCCGTTGATCATACAAGCATGCTTTAAAGAAACAAGGTCTAACCAACCTGTTCTTCTCGGTCTTCCTGTAGTTGCTCCAAATTCACCACCAATCTGTCTGATTTTCTCACCCAGTTCGTTATCCAATTCAGAAGGGAAAGGTCCGTTTCCTACTCTTGTACAGTAAGCTTTTGCTACTCCAATAAGATTTTGAAGTGAAGTTGGTGGAACACCAGCTCCTGAACAAACACCTCCTGTAGATGGAGAAGATGAAGTTACGTATGGATAGGTACCGAAATCGATATCAAGCATTAATGCCTGTGCACCTTCGAATAAAACATTTTTACCATCTCTGATCGCTTCGTTCAGCTCTAATTCAGTATCAACGATTCTGTCCTGAAGCTGCTTTCCGATTGCTAAATATTCGTTGTAGATTTCCTCAACGTCTAACGTTGGCTTTCCGTAATATTTTTCAAAAAGAGAATTCTTAACTTTTAAGTTTTTCTCAATTTTATCTCTTAAAATCTCAGGATTTAAAAGGTCTACCATTCTGATTCCGACTCTTGCAATTTTATCTTCATAACAAGGTCCGATTCCTTTTTTGGTAGTTCCGATCTGAGTTCCTCCGTGTTCCTCTTCACGGTAAGTATCCAAAAGGATGTGGTAAGGCATGATTACATGCGCTCTTCTGCTGATAAAGATATGATCTGTTCTTAAGCCTTTGCTCTCGATCTGACCAACTTCTCTAATGAAAGATTTAGGGTTTACCACTACTCCGTTCGCAATGATACATTTCCCTTTGCATTGAAGAACTCCTGAAGGAAGAAGGTGCAAAACGAATTTTTCTTCACCCACATAAACCGTGTGACCAGCGTTGTCTCCACCCTGGAAACGTACTACATAGTCCGATTTTGCTGATAAAACATCCGTTATTTTTCCTTTGCCTTCATCTCCGTACTGAAGACCTACAACTACATAAGTTGACATATTTTACTTTTGTTTTTAGATTCGTGCAAAATTACTTTTAAAAAATTGGGTGAGCAAATTCTAGGTGGATTTTATTTTTGGGTGGGGTGGAAATCATGAGGTCGAATTATTATTTTTATATATTTGAAATACTTACTTTCTAAATATATATAAACACTTTTAATGAATAATATCTCTAATCAAAATATTGAAGAAAATTTAAATTCTATTGATTATAGTTTTATAAATTTTATTCATTCTGAAACACAAAGTGTAGGAAATAACATAATTTGGACTTCTACAGTTGTAATTCTTCTTTGCACCAATATAATTTCTTTATCAGAAATTGAGATTAATGGTCTCAAAATAGACATTAAAAAAGAATATATTTCCTATATCCTTTTTACGATTAATGTTTATTATTTTTTACGCTTTTGCAATCTTTTAAATTACGATAATTTAAATTTTAGAATGCCAAAAGAAATTAATTTAATTATCACAGAATCTAAAGAAAAAATAAAACATTATTCTTCTACAATTACTCAACACACAGATAATATTACAAGATTAAATAGTGAAGCAGATACTTTAAATAATGAAGACATAGACTTAGATATAAAAGGTGCTAAATTAGAACTATTAAAAAATGAAATTTTAGACTTAAAAAATAATATGGCTGAAGATTTTAATTCTATTAAATATTTTTCAGATTTATTAGAAAAGACTGAATCTAGATTAGTAATGGGAAATAAATACTTAAAAAATAATAATTTGATAAATAATTATTTCCCAAAATTAATTTTTTCAGCATCTTTCTTTACAATTCTTTGGAGTTTATATCAATTAATTTTCTATTGAATTTTACAAAATCAACATAAATCCTTCCAATTATTTTAAAATTTCTTTGATAATTAACTTTGAATAAATACCAATAATTGGTATATTTGATTTAAAATTAACACAATGGCAAAAAACACATCCATATTATTAGGAGATTATTTTGACAACTTTATCAGCCAACAGATCAAATCCGGAAAATTTTCTTCCGCCAGTGAAGTTGTAAGAACAGCTTTAAGAATGTTCGAACATGAAGAATCTAAAAAAACAGAATTAATCAACGAATTAAAAAAAGGTGAAAAATCTGGTTTTGTTGAAAATTTTGACCGTAAAGAATTTTTGAAAAATCTTCATCAAAAACATTCTGCTGACTAAATGAAATACAAAATCAGTAAAGAAGCGTCAAATGATTTAGAAAAAATCTGGCTTTACACCTTCGAAACGTGGTCAGTAAAACAGGCAGATCGTTATTTTGATTTGCTCATGAATGAAATTGAATATTTATCTGAGAATCCAAAATCTGGAAAAGATTATGGTGAAATCAGAAAAGGATATTTCCGTTCAAGGGTGAAATCTCATTTTATATTTTACAAAATCAATCTTAAAAATGAAGAAATTGAAATCATAAGAATTCTTCATCAACAAATGGATATTTCATCAAGATTAAATGAATAGAAAAATCATTAATTCTGTATCTTCAATTACCCTCCAAACCAAAAGAGAATCCCCCATGAGATCACTACAAAAGTCTGCATACCTCCCATCAAAAATAAACAGCAAGTCCCAGCTTTTCTACACCTTATTTTCACCTGAGACAGCAAAAGCCACGCTACTTATTGTTCACGGTATGCAGGAACACAGCGGAAGATATGCAGAGATTGCAGAATATTTTGCCAGTCATGGGATTGCTGTATTAACGTATGATCATTTGGGGCACGGAAAATCTGTAAAAGAGAAAAAAGACATTGGTTTCTTTCAGCTTGAAAAACCGGATGAAAGGCTTGTTGCTGATGCAGAAATGATGGCAGATCATCTTACAGAACAATATCCAGATGTTCCTCATTTTATTTTGGGACATTCTATGGGATCTTTTATCACGCGTTGTCTTCTTCAAAAGGCAAGCAGTAAATTTTCCGGAGCTATCATTACAGGAACCGGCGGACCTTTACCTGGAATAGATATATTGAGAGCTTATCTATCATTAACCAATGCCATCGCTCCTCGTCATCGTACTTTCTTGAATTCTGTTTTCACAAGTGTCAACAATAAGCATTTTAAAAAGGATAAAGATTTCAGTGCTACCAGCTGGCTGAGTGTCAATACAAAAAACAGAAAAGCCTTTGAACAGGATGAACTTTGCGGAATTCCGTTCACTCACAATGCTTTTTATACTTTATTTACCATTTATAAAAAAGCCACATCCAGGAATTGGGCTTCATCTATTTCAAAATCCTTTCCTTTCCTGTTTATAAGCGGGCAGAATGACCCGATTGGTGATTTTGGAAAAGGTGTGATGCATACCGTTAATCATCTAAAAGCTGATGGTTTCCAACATATAGATGTAAAGATCTATCCTGAAATGCGTCATGAAATTTTGAATGAGGAAATACAGGAAGAAGTGCTGAAGGAAATCTCTAATTGGATTTCAAAGTATTAAAATCTCTCGCAGATTATAGAGATTTCGCAGATTTTATAGAATAATAAATCATGAGAATACATATTTTCGGAGCTTCCGGTTCTGGAGTGACCACTTTAGGAAAAGCTTTGTCTGGGGAACTTAATATTGAATATTTTGACAGTGATGATTTTTTCTGGCTTACAACCCAGCATCCATTTACGGAAAGACAAAATCCTGAAATAAGAAATACTTCTGTTTCAGAGAAGCTTCACACTACTGAAAACTGGATTTTTGGAGGCTCAATCATTCATTGGGGAGAAAATGTATTTCCTGAGTTTGATCTGATTATATTTCTCTATCTGCCTTCTGAACTCAGAATGGAAAGACTGAGAAAAAGGGAATATGAAAGATACGGCGATGAACTGATCACCCATCTTGAAAGAGCCAAAAAATATCAGGAGTTTATGGATTGGGCTAAAGATTATGACCATAATACAGGAATTGCCAACAGAACTTTAAAAGCTCATCTTGAATGGTTATCTGATATAGATACTCCTTTGATTGAACTTTCAGGGGATTATGAGCTGTCTCAAAAGATGGAGATTATTTTGGATAGAATAAAACAGGGAAACTTACTTGCTAAGTAGAGATTGCTTCGCTTTGCTCGCAATGACGGGTGATGTTACTTTTAAAAGGAATTGTTAATTTAGGACACTGAAAAAACAAAATCAATCACCGTGACTATAGAAGAACTTATAAAAGACAAGACAGTAAAATCAAAGGAAAAAGTAGACATCATCAGCAAATGGATTGTTGATGCTTCTTTACCTAGTGATGAACTGATTGCTTTCGCAGAGAAATCAAAAGACCCTGTAAAAGCTACGTGCATAGAAGCGTTAGAATACGCTACGAAACAGAATCCTAGCCTTGCAGATGAAACCGTATTTTCATTTGTTACCCAAACGCTTACTGAAAAAGCACCCAGAATAAAATGGGAAAGCGCCAAAGTAATAGGTAACACCGTCCATTTATTCCCTGAAAATCTGGATAAAGCCATCACCAATCTGCTAAGCAATACAGGTCATGAAGGAACTGTGGTACGATGGAGTGCAGCATTTGCGTTGGGGGAGATTTTGAAATTGAAAACCAGTCATAATACAACCCTGCTTCCTGCTCTTGAAAGTATCAGTGAAAAGGAAGAGAAAAACAGTATCAAGAAGATTTATATTGATGCAGTTAAGAAAACGAAGAAATAATTCATAAAAATAAAAACATGGAAATTGATTTCCATGTTTTTTATGATAGGTTTTGGCTAAAGCCAATGGAATTGTTTTGATATTGAAGGTGGGCTAAAGCCCACCCCTATTGAATTTTTCATCTTATTATAAAATAGTTTTTTGTAACTATTATCCGCCACATCTGCTAAATCCGTGAGAAATATAATAATTACTCCAGTATTAATTCTCTATCCATCCCAATCTCCTCCAGAAAAACTTCATCATGGGAAATAACCAATAGGGTTCCATGATAATCTTTGATAGAATTGGTGAGAATTTCTACATTCTGAAGATCAAGGTTATTCGTAGGTTCATCAAGGATAATCACATCAGGTGCTTTATTGCTGATAGAAAGTCCGCAAAGAAGTAACCGTAAACGTTCACCACCACTGAGCATACCACATTTCTTGTCCCAGGTGTCTTTCCAAAATAAAAATCTGGACAATAATGTTTTCACTTCAGATTCCTGCATTGCATTGTCATTGAAAGTCTGTACAAAGTCATAAAGCGTCGAGTCATTATCAATCAGAGAATATTCCTGATCAATATAGATGCTGTTGAATTCCGTCTTATTTATTTTCCCCTCTGAAGGTTCAAGTTTTCCCAACAGAAGTTTTATCAGTGTTGTTTTACCGGAACCGTTTGAACCTTTCACTGAGATTCGATCTCCGCTTCGAACCTCAAGGCTGATGTTTTCTTTCCAGAGTTTTTCTTTTCCGTAAGTGAAATTAACCTCTTCAGCAGTAACAAGAATTTTTCCTGAATGCAGATTGGAATCATTAAAATTAACTTTCATCTGATCAGAATTCTTTAAAGAGGAACGCAGATCTCTTAAATCACCAGAAATCCCACTGATTTTCTCAGCATGTACACCTTTAAGTTTTGAACTGTTTTTTTCAGCATTATTCCGAAGCGTATTCATCATAATTCTGGCTACTCCGGATTTCTCCTGCTTCCCTTTACCTCTTGCATCGAGCTTTTGTTTACGTTCCAATGTTTCCCGTTCTTTTTCTTTTGCCTTTTTCAAAGCGCGTTCTTTGGAGTGAATATCATTATGCAAAGCTTCCTCCTCCACTTCTTTCTGTTCTGCATAGAAGTCATAATTTCCACCATAGGCAGCAATTCCCTGATTGCTTAATTCGAATATGATATCCACAAGATTGAGCAAAGTACGGTCGTGGCTTACGATAACAACTGTTGCATCTGTTTTGTCAATAAGATCATACAAGAGTTTTCTTCCCTCTCTGTCCAGGTGATTGGTTGGTTCATCCAATATGATAATATCAGGTTGATTGATCTGAATTCCGGCAAGAAAAACTTTGGTCTTCTGCCCTCCGCTCAGGCCTTCCAGTTTTTGAGTTAATTCAAAATTATCGAGTCCCCAATGTTCCAGAGCATGCTGACATCGTTCTTCAATGTCCCAGTCGTCATTGAGCGTTTCAAAATACATTTCGTCCACATCTCCATTGGTAATTTTGTGAAGAGCCTGTAATTTCCTGTCTATTTTCAGGCATTCTGCAATGGTAAAATGATTAAAATTCCCAAACATCTGAGGTACATAAAAAATATCACCCTGGATATTGATATTGCCGTTTAAAGGTTGTATTTCACCTGCGATTATTTTCAGCAGGGTTGATTTCCCCATACCGTTACTTCCCACCAAAGCAGATTTGGTATGAGACTGTATTGTTAAATTGATATGATTGAATAGAAGATTTCCTCCCGGAAACCCAAAGGATATATTTTGCAGTAAAATCATGATTTCTTTCTTAATAAAGGTTGAACACCGGCAACATCTTCGTTACCGTTTTATTGAGTCTGAAAGAAATGATATCCTACATGCCTGTATTTTTGGGATTTGAAAGAACAAAGATAGTCATTTTTCTGAATATTTGCTTTTCATCAATAATCAGGACATTTATCATCCCTACATTATTCATCATTTCAAACACCTGCTTTTTAAAATCCTTTCCTGAATCCTTTTTTTAAGGCTATACATTCTATCCCGCTAAACAGCTTATTGTTATTATTATTTAAACAGACTTCATCAGGATATTCAATTCTGCGATCCCGAAACCCTTAAACTTTCAAACTGATAAAAACAGGAAAGTATTTTAATCAAAAATCCGTAACTTTGCCAACTACTAAAAATTTTATGGAAAGCATTAAAGTTCACGACAAAACTTTCGTTCCTTATTTAAAGGATGCCGAAATTCAGGAAATTGTAAAAGAGACAGCGCTAAGAATTTATGAAGATTACAAGGATGAAGTTCCTGTTTTCATTGGGGTTTTAAATGGAGTTGTTATGTTCTTCTCTGATCTTTTAAAATATTACCCGGGAGAATGCGAAATTGCCTTCATTCAAATGAGTTCTTATGTAGGAACTGAATCTACAGGGATCGTTTATCAGAAAATGGAGCTTACTAAAGAAGTGAAAGACCGTCACATCATTCTTGTAGAAGACATTGTAGATACAGGAAATACGGTTGAAAGTCTTTTCAAATATTTCAAGGAAACACAACGTCCTAAATCTATAAAACTGGCTAGTTTCTTATTGAAACCTGAGATTTATAAGAAAGATTTCAAACTGGATTATATCGGAAAAGAAATTCCTAATAAGTTTGTACTTGGATACGGACTGGATTATGATGAGTTAGGAAGAAATCTACCGAATTTATATCAGTTGGAAGACGGACAAATCAACCATTAAACGCTGTTGGCTATTAGCTGATAGCTTTTAGCTTAAAATTATATAAAGAAATAAATTTAATAATAACTTAAAAAAGCTGAAAGCAAAAAAAGCAAGCCGCCAAAAGCCAAGAGCCAGAAGCAAAATGCCCATTGCTGGAAGCGTATCAACATTATGATAAACATTGTTCTGTTCGGCCCTCCAGGAAGTGGAAAAGGAACACAAGCTCAGAATCTAATCGAGAAATTCAATTTAAAACAGGTTTCAACAGGTGATCTTTTCAGATACAATATGAAAAATGACACTGAACTTGGTAAATTGGCTAAGTCATACATCGATAAGGGAGAATTGGTTCCGGATCAGGTAACAACAGATATGCTGATCGACGAGATCAAAAAACCTACTGATACCAACGGTTTTATTTTTGACGGATACCCAAGAACAACTGCTCAGACAGAAGCTTTGGAAACCATCGTTAAAGAAGTACTGAATGATGAGATAGACATCTGTCTTTCATTGGTAGTAGAGGACAAAATTTTGGTTGAAAGACTTCTGAAAAGAGGTGAAACCAGCGGAAGATCAGACGACAGCAATGTAGAGATCATCGAAAACAGAATTAAAGAATATTATACCAAAACAGCAGA
This sequence comes from Chryseobacterium sp. KCF3-3, assembly GCF_045865955.1. Classification (NCBI taxonomy): domain Bacteria; kingdom Pseudomonadati; phylum Bacteroidota; class Flavobacteriia; order Flavobacteriales; family Weeksellaceae; genus Chryseobacterium; species Chryseobacterium sp. KCF3-3. Next base: position 3,147,193 of record NZ_AP035792.1, on the reverse strand, counting down.
AGTTGCCGAGCTTTATAAGCAGCAGGGTAAATATGTAGAGGTAAACGGTGTTGGAGAAATTGATGAGATTTCCCAAAAACTTTTCGCTGAGGTAGAGAAAATTAAATAATCGGGATACGGGTGCGGGATAGAAAATTTCCTCCCGTAGCCTGCAACTCGCAACACAAACTATATGTCTAACTTTGTAGATTACGTAAAGATCCATTGTAAAAGCGGACACGGAGGTGCTGGTTCTGCCCACCTTCGCCGTGAAAAGTATATTCCTAAAGGTGGTCCTGACGGTGGCGACGGAGGTCGTGGCGGACACGTCATCATGAGAGGAAATGCTAATGAATGGACTTTGCTTCCACTCCGATACACCCGTCACATAAAAGCAGAACGAGGTGAAAACGGAGCGAAAAACCAGCTGACAGGAGCTGACGGTTCTGATATTTATATTGATGTTCCCATTGGGACTATCGCTAAAAATGAAGAAGGTGAAATTATCGGAGAAATCCTTGATGACAAGCAGGAAATCATTTTGATGCAGGGAGGAAAAGGTGGAAAAGGAAACGAACATTTCAAATCCTCTACCAACCAGACTCCAAGATATGCTCAACCCGGAATGGATGGTGAAGAAGGCTTTGTGGTCTTCGAACTTAAAATTTTGGCCGATGTAGGACTTGTTGGATTTCCAAATGCTGGAAAATCTACACTTTTAGCATCTGTTTCTGCGGCAAAACCAAAAATTGCCAATTACGCTTTTACCACTTTAACTCCTAACCTTGGGATTGTAGATTACAGAAATTACAAATCATTTGTAATGGCTGATATTCCCGGGATTATTGAAGGAGCTGCAGAAGGAAAAGGCTTAGGACACAGATTCCTGAGACATATTGAAAGAAACTCTATCCTTTTATTCTTAATTCCGGCTGATTCTGAAAATCATTTCCAGGAGTTTAAAATTCTTGAAAATGAATTGAAAGAATATAACCCAGAATTACTGGATAAAGATTTCATTGTTTCTGTTTCAAAATCTGACCTTTTGGATGATGAGCTGAAGAAGGAAATTGCAGCAGAGTTCCCGGAAAACAAACAGCCTCTGTTCTTCTCAGGTGTTACAGGAGAAGGTCTTATGGAGCTGAAAGATGCTATCTGGAAACAATTGCACGGATAGAAATACATTGATTTATCAGTTTTATTTTGAAAATAGAACTGCATCATAAAAAAACAGTCTCAGATTTACTCTGAGGCTGTTTTTATGTATACAATTTCTTCCACTCAATATTTTAAACCATTAAGAAGGATGTAAGAAATAAAGCATAGTTAAGATAAATCATTCTGATTCTTAAGCGCGAAGCGAAGCTTACCTTAATACTCTTAACACCTTATTAAATCTTAATGGTTCAAAAAATAAAGGTTTAAATTTTATATTTAATATTAAACCATTAAGAAAGATTTAAGAGATAAAGTATAGTTAAGATGAGTCATTCTGATTTCTTAAGCATAAAGCGAAGTTTCTCTTCATATTCTTAACATCTTAATACAATCTTAATGGTTCAAAAAAGCAAAGGGTTAAACAGCTTTCCTTTTTTATATTTAACATAAAAACATAGTAAGATGAATACTTTTGGAACAATTATTGGGAGATTCTTTCAAATTGAAAAAACTATGAAATATTTGCTAGCCATTTGTACATTTGTATTTTTGACATCCTGTACAACTTCTCAGAAAGTAAATTCAAAATATACTACAATTGAATATGAAGCAACTCCCTGCTTTGGATTCTGTCCAGTTTTTAAAATGACGATCAATCCGGACAGAACGGCTGTTTTTGAAGCAGAACATTTTAATTTTAATGATAAACCTTCTAAAGATGAGTTTTCCAAACCCCGTGAAGGAACTTTTAAAGGAACCATTAAAGAAGAAGATTACAATAAATTAGTCAGTTTACTTGATAGCTTAAATCTAAAAAGTTTGAATGATAAATACGGTGAACACAATATTACCGATCTTCCAACATCATATTTAAGAATAAAATTCGCCGATGGGACATCAAAAAATGTAGAAGATTATGGAAAACGTGGAAGTAAAAAGCTTTCGGAAGTGTATCAGTTTTTTGAAAATTTAAGAAAGAATCAGGAATGGACTAAGATACAATAGCCCATTTAAAAATATTTAGATTATTTTTGTGCAAATAATTCCTTCTTTTGGGGGAATTATTTTTTTGTAAAATTATTAACCATTTAAAACAACATGGAAAAAAACTTTTTTTTCGCTTCACTATTTGCCTTTTCAGGCTTCATTAATGCCCAAACTCAACAACCCGCAAAAACAGAATCTTCTATCAGCTTTGGAGTGAAAGGAGGATATTCTTTATCCAGCATGAAACTTTTTGATGATAAACTGGATTCCAAGTCTTATTTCTACGCAGGTATTCTGGCAGAGCAGCCAATATCCCCAAAATTCGGAGTACAGGCCGAGGTTCTTTATACTCAGCTAGGCGGTAAAATTTCATATCCTATAACAATACAAAATACTCAGGGCAGTTTAGGAAATATGAACTATACATATTCCCTAACTCAGATACAGGTTCCCATTTCTGCAAAGTATTATATCATTCCTAATCTTTCTGCTTCTGCCGGGATGAATATTGGTTTCAATATTTCTACAAAAGAAGAAGCCAGCAGCAGGATAACCGGAACTGAGAAAAGAAATTATGATGGAGTAAAGACCTTAAACTTATTTCCATTCCTGGGAGCAGAATACAAGCTTAGCAACAAGTTTTTTGTAGATGCAAAATATAATTTCAATTTTATAGAGATAAGTAAAAACAATACTTTACCTATGAAAGTCGGTTTTCTGCAGGCTGGTGTAGGATATAAATTTAAATAAACATTAGTTTTTATATCAATAAAGTGACTGCTCATATATGGGCGGTCATTTTATTTTATATCCTCAGCAGTATCTTTATAAATACCTAAAATACTAAAAGAATATCTTAATTTTTTTTAAACTACCTTTGCAGAATGTAATTCTTTCAGACTGAAGGAATTTTTATTTAAATTTTAAAATAATTCATTTGAATTTTACAGACTTAAACTTAATAGAACCTATTGCAAAAGCAATCCAGGAGCAGGGATACACGACTCCTACTCCTATCCAGGAAAGATCTATTCCTGATATTTTGGAAGGCAGAGACTTTTTAGGTTGTGCGCAAACAGGAACAGGAAAGACAGCAGCTTTTTCCATCCCTATTCTACAGAATTTATCCAAAAATAAAATTCCCAATAAACATATAAAAGCGTTAATCCTTACTCCAACCAGAGAACTGGCTATTCAGATTGAGGAAAATATTAATGCTTACGGTAAATACCTTCCATTAAAGCAACTTGTCATTTTCGGTGGGGTAAAACAAGGAAATCAAGAGGCAGCCTTGAGAAAAGGCGTTGATATTCTGGTAGCAACTCCGGGAAGACTTCTGGACTTTATTGCACAAGGAATCATCAGCCTGAAAAACCTTGAGATTTTTGTTCTTGATGAAGCAGACAGAATGCTGGATATGGGATTCGTACATGATGTAAAAAGAATCATTAAACTTTTACCTCAGAGAAGACAGACTTTATTCTTTTCGGCAACAATGCCTGGTGAGATTCAAAAGCTGGCTAATTCTATCCTTAACAATCCAGTGAAAGTGGAAGTAACACCTGTTTCTTCTACTGCAGATACCATCAAACAATCTGTATACTTTGTAGAAAAAGACAACAAACTGAATTTGCTTTCTCACATTCTTCAAAATGATATTTCAGACTCTGTATTGGTTTTTGCAAGAACGAAACATGGTGCAGATAAGATTTCCAGAAAACTTCAGAAGGATAATATCTCTGCAGAAGCGATTCATGGTAATAAATCTCAGAATGCAAGACAGAATGCGTTAAACAACTTTAAATCCGGAAAAACAAGAGTTCTTGTTGCGACAGATATTGCGGCAAGAGGAATTGATATTGATGAACTGAAATTCGTTATCAATTTTGAACTTTCTGATGTTTCTGAAACCTATGTACACAGAATCGGAAGAACAGGAAGAGCCGGAGCAGAAGGTAATTCTATATCTTTTGTAGACGGACTTGATCTTTTGAATTTAAAGAATACCGAAAAACTAATTGGGAAGAAAATTCCTGTGATCAAGGATCATCCGTTCCATACTGATGACCTGATAGCACAGAAAAGGGATTCGAATAATAAACCGGTTTCTGCTGGTGGTGGTAAGCCTAAAACAGGTAATGGCAACACTTCAAGACCGAATAACAACCGTAAAAAGCCTGCAGCGGGTGCTTCGGTAGGGTTTAAAAAACCTAAGAATAAGAATTTCACCAGAAAAAAATAAAATAAAAGAGGCTGTCTAAAAAGTCCAAAAAAATATCCCCGTTACTTAAAAAGTTTCGGGGATTTTTTTGTTGTTTGTCCTTTAAGATTTATCTTTAAGGTGCACCCAAACAAACATTGATATGAAAGTACGGTTTAAATCTTTACCCACCAATACTCCCAGCTTATTTCCTGAAGATATTTTTGATAAGATAGGTGCTAATGATCCGGTACGTCTTATCAATGAATTAGTGGATAACTTGAATATCGATCATATTATAAGTGAATATAAAGGCGGTGGAACGACAAGTTTTCACCCCCGGATGATGATCAAAGTTTTATTCTATGCCTATTTCAACAATATTTATTCATGCCGTAAAATAGAAAAGGCACTTGGAGAAAATATTCATTTCATGTGGCTTTCCGGCAACAGTAAGCCTGATTACAGAACCATCAATTACTTTAGGAGCAAACGGCTTAAAAACCATATTCACCGTCTTTTTGCAGATGTTACCGTTGTTTTGCAGAATTTAGGTTACGTAAGTTTAAATGTTCAATATATAGATGGTACAAAAATAGAATCATCTGCCAACCGATACAGCTTTGTATGGAAAAAATCTGTAGAAAAGAATAAATTAAAACTGGAAGCTCAAATTCATTCCGTACTTGAAGATATTGAATCCCAAATCAAAGAAGAGCGTTATGAATCCCATGAAAAGACCCTTCCAAAATCTATTGACAGCAGAGAGCTTCAGGATAAAATAGCAGAACTTAATCACTCTGTGGCACAGGACAATAAAACCGGTAAGAAGCTCATTAAAAAGCTTCAGCATCAGGACCTGCCCAGATTACAGAAGTATGAAGATCAATTAAAAATACTCTCAGGCCGCAACAGTTATAGTAAGACAGATCCCGACGCCTGCTTCATGCGGCTCAAAGACGACCATATGAAAAATGGGCAGCTTAAGCCAGCCTATAATGCACAGATCAGTACTGAAAACCAGTTTATCACCCATTACAGCATTCATCAGACTCCTGGAGATACCACTACATTGAAGGATCATCTTAACAGCTTTGAAAATCAGTATCACAAACAAAGTAAAGAGGTAGTAGCAGATGCCGGATATGGAAGTGAAGAGAATTACGAAATGATGGCAGAAAAAGCTATAGAGGGCTATGTAAAATATAATAATTTTCATAAAGAACAGAAGCGCAGTGAGAAGAACAATGCGTTTGCTGTACAGAACTTATATTATAATGAGGAAAATAACTTCTATGTATGTCCCTGCGGACAGCAAATGAACTTTATCGGTAAAGGCAAAAGAATCAGCAGTAACGGATATGAATCTCAGGTACATTATTATCAGGCTTTCAGATGTCAGGGTTGTCCTCTTAGAGAAAGCTGCCATCAAAGCCAGGATAATCGATTAATCGAAGTGAATTATAATCTGAACCATCACAGAATGAAAGCCAGACAAAGGCTGATATCTGAAAAAGGGCATTACCACAGAAGTAAACGGCCTATAGAAGTAGAAGCTGTATTCGGGCAATTAAAAAGCAATAATAAATTTTCAAGATTTACTCTAAAAGGACTTGAAAAAGTAAATATTGAATTTGGATTAATGGCATTGGCACATAATCTTAGAAAATTAGTGAAAAACAGAAAACTTAACCGTAAAAATTGGCTAAATACACTTAAATGCAAACAACATATGCATCTTTTCCATAAGTATATGAAAATCCAAAAGTATAAAATTGCTGCATAACTATACGCAGTCTCAAAACAAAAAAAAAGAGGCTGACCTTTTTGGACAGCCTCTTTTTTATTGATCGTTTATTATTATTCTGTTTTTTGTTTTGTATAGCAATAACCTATAATACAAAATGGTAAACAGGCTGCCAGATAAGTGGTAGAAAAGAAATTATTCTGGTAAGAAAATCCTAAAGTAAAATACTGTTCACTTACAAAGCTCAACATCACCAAAAAAAGGATATAGGCTGAAAAGTAAAATACTGTTTCTATTTTTTTAACATAGAAGGAAAGGATTACCGACAGTATCATAAAAAACAGCATAACAAATTTATTGCTTTGCCCCTGAAGATTAAGAGGATTATATTGCAGCACATGCTCCATACTTTTGGCAGGCAGCAGAACGGATGCCAATAAGATTGCTACCGTTAATAAAAAACTTAATCCAAATTTTATTTTGTTTTTCCAGCTGGTTTTCAAAAAAGGGTTTAATAAAAAGATAATCAAAGGAATGATCACTACGCTTCTTGTAAGACATAGAATTCCTATGCATATTCCCAACAGATAAGGTCTTTTAAAATAATCATCTTTAAACATTCTGTTCCAAAAAAGAATAAAGGCTGCCACTGCAATAAAGGAAGAGATAAAATCACTCTTACAAACCACTTCATAAATATAAGCCAGGGAAATACCTAACATTCCTATCGCAAGAAATCTCTGAAAATTGCCCTTAAATTCTAAAAAGATAACATAGGAAAACAGTAGAAAGGCTGCAACCTGAAGATATCCGACATTCCCTAAAAAATAAAAAACACTTGACAAAAGCAATTGCCCGGGAAGATAAGATGATAAATTCCCCATGAAATTTGGAGTATCATAGATGTATTCTCCTTTCACCCAATGTTGCACAGAAAATTCCAACGTTGCCCATCTGTCAATATTCATTTTGTAAGGATCTTTCATCACATGGCACATTGCAATGTAAGCAATCGTTGTAAAAATAATAAGAAGATATACCGATTTTTTGGTCCATAATTTTTTCAACCAGGACCATTTTCCTAAAGAAAATAATAATAAATTGCCTCCTGAAAAAAGAATAATTAAAATAGTAAGAGGAACAAAAGACTGTCTGATTCCATATTTTGTCAGAAATAAAAGATTAATGATGAAATAAACAGCAAACAGCAATATGCCATTCAACCTGTTGCTCCTAATAAAATTTAACAGGGCGCTCATTAATTATGGTATTTGAAAAATGTTTTTAGCATTTTCTGTCGTGATACGGTCTATCTCAGAAAAATCTTTCCCATAGATATTCACCAGTTTTCCTGCAACCAGATCCAGATAAGAGCTTTCATTTCTTTTTCCTCTGTGCGGAACCGGAGCTAAATATGGAGAATCTGTTTCCAGAACAATTTTGTCTAAAGGTATTTCGTTCAGAAACTGGTCTATTTTCCCGTTTTTAAAGGTCACTACTCCACCGATCCCTAAAATAAAATTAAGATCAATAGCATGCTGTGCCTGTTCCAGATTTCCTGAAAAACAATGAAAGATTCCTCTTAATTTAGGGTGTTTTTTTCTTTCCAATACTTCAAACGTTTCATCAAAACTTTCTCTTGTATGGATCACAATCGGAAGATCTTTTTCTATCGCCCAGTCAATCTGCTGTTCGAAGGCTTTCACCTGAATATCAAGTGTTGTTTTATCCCAGTACAGATCAATTCCGATCTCTCCGATTGCCGGAAAATGTCTCTGATCAAGATATTTTTTTACAATTTCAAGTTCTTTTTCCCATGATTCCGGTTTTACATAGCAGGGATGTAATCCCATCATTGAAAAAATCTGTCCCGGATATTCTGCTTCCAGCTGCAGCATTTTCTCATGCGATTCAGAATCGATGGCAGGAAGATAAAATTCTGTAATTCCTTTATCTAAAGCTCTCTGAATGGCTTCTTTTCTGTCTTCATCAAATTCTTCTGCGTATAGATGTGTATGTGTATCAATCATTTTATTTAAAATTTCAATAGATCTTCATAAGGATTTTCAAGTCCCAGCAATAGTCCGAAAGCGGGTTCTGTTTTTATTCCCTGTTTTTTAAGTTCTATTATTTTTTGTTTAAATTTTTCTCCTTTTTCCTGTAATATTTTGTATTCAGCAATCATATGAAGATAGGCATTCTGCTCTGCTGTAGGCTTATTTTGTCCAAAAATCTCAATAGGAAATCCGTCCAGCATAAAATTTAATGTAATGCATTTCTCCCCGTTTACAATAGGATATTCTACTTCTACATCATGAGGAATAAGCTGACAAAATAGTAAATCATCCAGAAAGTCCTGTTCATATTTTAAATCCACCTCGAAAATAAGATCCAGATCACTTCCTTTGATATCAATCTCAATAGGAACAGTTCCTGCCAAAATTGGGGAATAATCTTTCAGTTTCTCAAAGACACGATACTTTGTAAGAATTTCGTACGCTTTTTTCTGTCTTTCATTTCCATCTTTCAGATAGTCAATTCTGGTGAAATCAAGCATTTAAAATATTTTATGTTTTACTTTTTTACGCTGTACTTCAATTCTCTGATCCAGTTTTTCTCTGAATTCGATAAACTTCGGATCTTTCTTATCACTGGTTTTATGTTCCAGGGCTCTCATAATCTTAAAGTTTTCTTTGATAAAATTCTGGGTTTCTTCTGAAAAATAAGATTTTCCAAATTTCTCAAAAATATAATTCACCGCCTGTGTACTGGGATGAATCATATCTTCTTTATAAAAACGATAATCCCGGAGATCATCCATTAAAATCTCATAAACAGGTAGATAATGACAGTTTTCAAACATTGAAATAGACTCATGGATAGCAGTAATCAGCTTGGATTTGCTTAATTGATTTTCCACCATTCCGTCTTTTGTATGCCTTACAGGTGAAACGGTAAACAGGATTTGTACTCCTTCTTTGCAAATATCCTTAAGATCCAGAATAGTCTGGTAAATTGAAGTGGTGAGCTCCTGATGGGAAAGCAGTCCTTTTTCAAAAAACTTTTGCGGAATCTTGTGACAGTTGGCCACCAGTTTTTTCTTGGGAAGAAATTCATAGATAAATGAAGATCCGTAGGTGATAATGATCCAGTCAGCTTCCTGAAGGAAGGCATTTCCCGCTTCAATAGCTCCATTAATCTTATCTAAGGTCTGATGAATATATCGGGTATCAAAACTGGTGTGATGATCCAGAGAAATATATTCTTCATTGTAAGTGATCAGTTCCTCTTCTTCATAAAATGCAGAGTCATGTAATCTGTTGACTGCATTATTGATAGAAAAAGGATTAAAAATAGTCCCAAAAGGGTTGTTAAGGGTCTGAAGTTGTCCGTCCTGGAGTAAATCCGTCATCTCAGAGGCAAAACATGATCCTATTGAAAATATTTTATCTTCAATCTCAATCTTCTTTTCTGATGCGGGAATATCAACTTCTGTTCTGAATTTCATTGTATAAGGATTAGGTTGCAGGAAATAAGTAGCGGGTAAATTACTGTTACCTGCTACCTACCCTCTGCTACCTATATTAACTTTCTCTTCTCAACAAATAATTTGCCAGTTCGATAAAAGGTTTTTTCTTTTCTTCCGGAACATCAATTTTCTGAAGATAGCTTTGTCCGATCTCATTATGTTTTTCAATCAGACGTAATGCTTTTTCATCTACTTTTGTTCTTCTGAAAATCTTTTCTACTCCATATACTTTATCAACATTTTCAGTCTTCTTAGAATACCAGTAGTCCAGTTCTTTTCTTTCCTCGTCTGTAGCATGTTCTCTTGCTAGCAGATACAGAACGGTTTTCTTGTTCTCATAAATATCTCCTGCATGTTTTTTTCCAAACTGCGCCTGATCTCCGAATACATCAAGATAATCATCCATAATCTGGAAGGCAATTCCGATATGTTTTCCGAAATTAAAAATAGCTTTAGCATCTTTAAAATCTGCTCTTGCAATTAAAGCTCCGATTTCAAATGAAGAAGCACTCAACACGCCGGTTTTGTAAGTAATCATTCTGATGTAGTCATCAAAAGTAACATCTTTCTGAGTCTCAAAATTGATATCATACTGCTGTCCTTCACATAGCAAAAGCCCTGTGTGAGTAAATATTCTGATACAAGCTTTGAAAATTTCAGGTTCAAGATCTTCAAAAAACTTATATGCTTTCAACATCAGTCCGTCTCCGGAAAGAATTCCTACATTAAGACCGTGTAAAGTATGAATCGTAGGCTTATTTCTTCTTAGTGGCGCCTCATCCATAATATCATCATGGATCAACGTGAAATTATGGAAAAACTCGATAGCCAATGCCGGTTTGATAGCCTGTTTAAGATCTCCCCCGAACATATCACATGCCATAAGCACCATGATAGGACGAAGACGTTTTCCACCATGGGAAATAATATAATTCATCGGGTCATACAGCTCCGAAGGTTTATCTTTAAAAGTATATTTAGTGATGGCATCTGCAACAATCTGCTGGTATCTGTCTAAAAATTCCATAAAATCTTATAATTTGAACAAAAATACGATTTTTCAAGGCTTTATAAAACAAAAAACTTTGCCCAAATGGACAAAGTTTTTGAAATTAAAATCATAGAGAGCCACTACGTTTTTTTTAATATTACAAAAATAATCCTTCTTTGTTTTATTTTTATCTACATTTGATGACTTATAAAAACACACAAATCCGATGAAAAAAAATATCTCCAATTCAGAGATGATTTCCGAGAACCATATTTCGGGCATCAATCGGGTAATTAAACTCGATATTATAGCTGGTGGAAAACCTATCAGCCATTTTAAACATTTCCGTTTACAACAGAGTGCTAAAACTCATCATTGTTTTAAGCTTATCCTGGCTCATGATTCCTTAGATGAAACCCAAAACTACAATCTTGAACAGGCAAGAAAATTCATGGGAAAGCGATTAACTGTAACGTTCAAATACAAAGATCCAGAGCATGAAAATCCTGAAAGAACATTTGTAGGAATTATTACAAATGTAGCATTCAGTAAGGAGAAAATGAGCTTGGGAAATATTGTACTTAAAGGTTACAGCCCCACCATTCTGATGGATTCTGCTCCACACACCCAAAGCTTTGGTGGAAGTCAGTCTGTAAATACTTCCATTATTGCAGACAGGGTTATCAAGGAAGTACTGGGTACCAATGATTTTGATTTCAGAGTAGACGCTCAAAATAACAGTTATATCAACTACAGTGCACAGTATTGTGAGACTCATTATAACTACCTTGCCAGAATTGCTGAAGCTTATGGAGAACAATTTTATTATGATGGAGAAGTGCTACATTTTGGAAAACTTCCACCTCATGAAAAACCCATTAAACTTATTGATGGCAGTAATGTAAATGATATTTCTATAGCCCTAAATGCAGTCCATACAAAACCTGAATATTTTGGGTATAATAGCAGTATCCATACAAAAATGTTGGGTGTTGACAATCGTATTAAACACTTAGGTGAGTTATCAGCCAAAGCTTATGAATTGAATGATACTATCTTTAAAACCCGTTCACTAACACCTACTCCCATTAATGCCAATATGTTTCGTGATGTAGATGATTCCCAAAAGAGTGCAAGAGGGAGTAAAGCAGTAGATGTTTTTACAGTTTCAGGAGAAACAACAGTTCCATTTCTTTATATTGGTTGTGTAGCTGATTTAGCTATGAGAAAGCCAGACAGCAATCAAACCTCGCATTTTACTACTTTAATGATTACAGAAGTAAGTCATGAAGTTGATGCAAGAGGATATTACACAGGAAATTTTGAAGCGATTGCTGAAGGAACAGGTTTTATGCCGAAGCCTAATTTTGAAATGCCCAAAGCTGAGCCACAAGTAGCAACCGTCATCTCGAATGTTGATCCTTTAAACCAAGGAAGAATACAAGTGCAATTTGATTGGCAATTGAATGATACAACAAGCTTTATCAGAATGATGAGTCCTGATGCAGGAGGAACAGATGCTATAAGCCAGAACAGAGGATTTGTAGCCATCCCTGAAATTGGAGACCAGGTAATGGTAGGTTTTGAGTATCATAATCCAGATTTCCCTTTTGCCATGGGCGGAATGTTTCATGGAAATGTTGCATTGGGAGGTGGAGTCAACAATCACCTGAAATCCATTCAAACCAGAAGCGGAATCCGTATTTTGATGAATGATGCTGAGGGAAGTGTAAATATTATTGATCCGAGTGGTAATACTTATTTTATGGATGGACAGGGAAATATTTCGGTGACTGCACCGAAGAATATGACTCTTAATGCTGGCGAAAACATTAGTATGACTGCAGGAATGAATATTACATCGAATGCAGGGATGAATATTTCTGAAACAGCAGGCGTGAATCACAGCAGTTTTGCAGGAGGAATGATGATGCAAAATGCTGTTGCGGACTATTCTCTAATGGCAGCAAATATTATGGAAATAGCTCAGGGAGAAAGAAAATCCAGGGCAAAGAGTGTTACAGACCAATCCAAGAAAAAACAGGTTGTATCTGATGAAAAGAATGAGCTTCATACAAAGGGAAACTTTGAAAATAACAGTGGAGAAAAGTCTAAAATGCACTAAACATGGCAGGCGGAAAAATTACAAGAATAGTAGGTGGTACTCATAGCATAGAATGTGAGACCTGGACCGTTTACACGGATGAGTTTTCGGCGTATGCCGGACAAGGAAGCCACTTCACAGCAGATGGAGAAACCAATTTCGGAGAGCCAAAGGAAGCCCCATCCTCATACACTTATTTTGAAAAAGGTTGGTGGACCGATGAAGAAGGCAAGGAAATCAAAGAAGCCCGGTTAGGTGATAAGGTTCAGTTTCATTTGAAAATGAAAAACATTAAGTCTCCCGAAGGAAAAAAAGTGAACCTTGAATTACGGGAATGGGATGAGTTTGATTTTCTGCTCTATATTCTAAGTTTAGCAAATAAGGAATTAACAGGCTACAAAAATACCAAAGGTTACGAAAAAATAAATATGGTAAGTACCGATCCTGAAAACAATGAAGTACTGACAGACTGGAAAATGGATGCAAATTCTGAAATAGTAATATCTTTACTTTTGAGCGAAGATGCACTGATAAAAATGATGGCCAATGATGAAGGGAGGGATTTAGAACTTTATTTCAGATGTAAATATATTGATGAAAATAATTTTATCGAAATAGCAGAACTGCCCTGGGAAAACTGGAATTACCTGAAAGTGAAGCCTAAATCGGTGGTGGAACCTATTATTTTCGTTCATGCTTCAAATAAGCATCTCTTACCTGCAATATATTCTGCCGAAAATGGAAGTCCATGGTATGTTTCAGCCATTAAAAACGGACTGTATGCCAATAAAGTGAATACTTTATCAAAACCTTATGGAACTGCTGGTAATAAAGAACTTACCGCTTTTGAAAAGAAAGCATATAATATTGCCATAAGAAATCTGGAGAAGAAAAATTTCTTCAGTACTATAAGAAAAGGGGCAACTTCTGAGTACTATTATTATGATGTATCGGATATTGACAACAGGTTTGAGAAGGAAATAAAAAGAGCCGTAAATGTAGGAACTGAAACATCCGCCAATGTGCCCAAAGGAATTAACGCAATAGAATATGAATCCGGAAAAGGTCTTGCAGGAAAAATAAAAACTGTTGGAGAGATTGCAGGTCTTTTTGGGGTTTTATCAGATATGGCTGCTTTATTAAGAGGAGCTGCAGACCACAAGATTCCGCCACCGTCTATTATTCCGCCTTTTGTAACAATGGAGGTTGAAAAATATCTTAATGAAATGTATGAAGAGTTAAGAGATTTATGGAAAAGGGATTTGCAAAATAGTTTAAACAAAGGTAAGGGAGGCGTTATTAAATTTCTTGAAGAAAACAGTTATAGTGATGGTCTAAAAGTTCGGAATTTAGGATTTAAAGTAATAGATATGACAGAGGATGGAATAATGAAAATTTTAAATAAAGAAATAGTCTCCATTAATGATAAAAGTGATGAGAACTCCCCAAAAATGATAGAATCTTTATCAAACCTCGGTGTTGGTCGTCATAACTCAGGAATTCTAATCCAATCAGTGGAAGAAAATGATAAGTTTAATAGATTAACAACTAATCATTATATCCATGCTATATTTGTTGATGATTTAAAAATCTAAATGTATGATAAAAAATATTTTTTACATTCTATTTCTGTTACCTTTATTTTTTTCTTGTCAAAAAAAGTATAATAATGTCCCATTTGATAAAAAAGAAGAACATTTGAGAGCAATGCCTGATACGATAAAAATCTTATTATTAGATAGTTTATGGTATAAAAGAGATTCTTTAACTTATTTATATTTTAAAAATATAGAACAATTAGTATTAACAGAAACAGATTCAATCCCAAAATGGATTACAAAATTTGATAAATTAAAAATATTGTACGTAAGTAACTACCAAAAAAAAATTAAAACTATTCCAAATGATATTGGGAAGCTAAAAAATCTTGAACAAATAGATTTACCAAGAAACAGCATATCATATATCCCAATGTCATTATTTAATTTGATAAAACTTAAAAGACTAAATTTAGAAGAAAACCTTTTAGCAAACCTTCCGTCTGATATTAAAAAGTTAAAAAAAATCACAATTTTATCACTTGGAAATAATCCCATTTCTATATTGCCAAATGAAATCTGCAGTTTGGATTCATTAAAAATGCTTCCAATTGAAAATACTAATATTAGTGAGTTACCAAATTGTTTAAATAATTTAAAACTATTAGAAAGAATATATATTACAAATACTAAGTTAAAATATGTTCATCCAAATATTTTAGAAATTGAAAATTTAAAAGATTTAGATGCAAAAGGTTTAAAACTTCAAAATTACAAAGAAGTAAAAACTATCTGTGAGAAAAGAAATATCACTTTTTACTATGATGAATAAAGTATTCACGCAATAGAATATGAATCCGGAAATGGTCTTGCAGGAAAAATAAAAATTGTAGGTGAAGTTATGGGGAAACCTCTACTACTTTATAAAACAAAAAACTTTGCCCAAACGGACAAAGTTTATATAATTGTATGATTTGTTTTTTAGAAAAGGAAGGTTACCGCAAGATAAGTAATTGCAGCTACTATTGCAGAGATTGGAATGGTTAAAACCCAAGCCCAAAGTAAGCTTACAGTGATTCCCCATCTTACCGCTGAAATTCTTTTCGTTAATCCTACCCCGATGATAGAACCTGTAATCGTGTGTGTAGTAGATACAGGAATACCAAAGTGATCTGTGATGAATAAGGTAATAGCACCTGCAGTTTCTGCACTTACTCCTTCTAATGAAGTTACCTTAGTAATCTTAGTTCCCATTGTTTTGATGATCTTCCAACCACCGCTCATGGTACCTAAACCAATAGCAAGGAAAGAAACCAAAGGAACCCAGATATAATGCTGTGCAAAATAATCAAAACGTTCTGCAGAAGGAATATTCAAATATTGCGCATCCTGAAGCATATTAACGTGATAATAGATTACTGCTGCACCAATGATCCCCATTACTTTCTGTGCATCATTCAAACCGTGCCCTAAACTGAATAAGGCTGAAGAAGCCAACTGTAATCTTTTAAAAGACTGATCTGCTTTGTGTGGGTTTGATCTTTTATAAAGGTGTACGATAATCAGGGTAATGATGATCGAGATAATCATCCCTATGATCGGTGCCATGAAAATGAACAGGAAGATAGGAATTACTTTATCAAACTTTACTACACCCTGTTGGGTTACCTGGCTGAAAGCTTCTTTAATGGTATCCCACATCCCAAGTCCGGGTTGTGCTGCAGCCACATCATGATAATCCATCATGAAAGCGTGCATAAGAGCTGCTCCTAAGAAACCTCCGATCAGCGTATGTGAAGATGATGAAGGGATCCCGAACCACCATGTCAAAAGGTTCCATGCAATTGCGGCGATAAGGCCGGAAAATATAACCTCAAGAGTGATAAAATTCTCATTAACTGTTTTGGCAATTGTATTACCAATTTTGAATTCTCCAATAATGTAAGCAGCAATAAAGAAAGCTGCAAAGTTCCAAAGCGCCGCCCAAAGTACAGCCTGGAATGGAGTTAAAACTTTTGTAGAAACTATAGTTGCAATTGAGTTGGCTGCATCATGGAAACCATTGATATAATCGAAGATCAGGGCCAGCGCAATAATAACTACAAGTAAAATCGGAAATTCCATTTTTTGCTATGTATTAGGCGTATTTAATCATGATGTTCTCAATCGTATTGGCAACATCTTCTGCTTTGTCGGTTACAATTTCAAGGTAGTTTAATACGGATGAAACTTTAATAATGTTGATGGCATCATTGGTTTCAAATAATTCTACCATTGAGTTGGAAAGCAAATCGTCAGCAATATTCTCAATAGAGTTCACCTTAATACAAGCCTCTTTCACCTGTTCCATATTTTTGAACCCTTTAAGGTTTTTCATTGCATTCTGAATTTCAAGACATGCTTTGTGGATCAATAAAGAGAAGTCTGAATAAGCCTTCATCTCAGGTGATTTGTAAAGGAAAATATATTTTGTGGATGCGTAGATATAATCAGCGATATCATCAAGCCCTGTTGCCAGTGTGTGAATGTCTTCACGGTCAAAAGGTGTAATGAAGTTCTTTCCTAGTTCTACGAAGATTTCGTGAGTAAGTTCATCATTCTTGTGTTCAAAGTCGCTCATTTTCTTCAACATTGAATCGTCATTAAGATCGAAATCCTTGATTCCTGTGTTGAATTCTTCTGACATTGCAACTAGATTTTCAGTTACTTTTTCGAAAAGTACAAAGAAGATTTTATCTTTTGGTTGAAAAGCGTGGAAAATATTACCAATTCCCATTTTTTAGTATTTATAATTCGTGTGCAAATTTCTTAAAAAAGGATTGTACGTGAAACTATATAACATTAAGTTTTGTTAACATTCGCTTAACTACTGATTATCAAATAAAAAAACCGGCATTAATGCCGGTTTTGTATGGTATAAGAAGAGATTAGTTTGCTACTTCAGCTCTCATATCTTTTCCTTTGAACTTCATCGATTGAATATTGCTCAAAACATTGTCTTTGAACGATTTTTCAACTTCGAAGAAAGAGAATTTCTCAAGGATCTCGATATCACCGATTTCAGCTCTTTTCTTGCTTTTTCCGCCAGCAGTAGCTTTGTTGATAATATCTAAAACATCAAGTTTCTTCAAGTGGTCTTTTTTACCAAGGTTGAAGAAGAATCTTACCATGTTTTCATCTCTTCTTCTTGGCTTTCCGCCACGATCTCTGTCTCTTCCACGCTCTCCACGCTCTCCTCTATCTCTGTCTCTGTCACGTCCACGGTCTCTTCTTGAGTAGTCGTCATCTCTGTTGCTTAATTTCTGCTCAACAAGGTCGTGCTTGTCTTTGTAGTATAAAGCAAGATCTTTCAACTGGAACTGTAGAAGCTGGTGTACCAGTTCTTCTTTTGTAAAGTTGCTCAGATCCGGGATTAAGCTATCATCAAATTCGAAAAGATCTTCGTGCTCCGTCAATAATTTTTCGAATACACCTCCTACCTGAGCTTTGATAATATCTTCACCTGTAGGGATAAATCTTTCGTTGATCTCAATTTTTGTTGCAGATTTGATCTGTTTTAGCTTTCTGCTTTCTTCAGGCTTGATTAAAGCCATAGAAATACCATCTTTTCCGGCTCTACCTGTTCTTCCGCTTCTGTGAACGAATACTTCAGGGTCATCTGGTAAAGAGAAGTGAATAACGTGAGTTAAAGAGTTTACATCCAATCCTCTTGCTGCCACGTCTGTCGCTACAAGAATATCAATGTTTTTCAATCTGAATTTCTTCATTACCGTATCTCTCTGTGCCTGAGAAAGATCACCATGAAGAGCATCAGCTGCATATCCGTTCTGCATTAAGAAATCAGCAACCTCCTGAGTTTCCATTCTCGTTCTACAGAAGATGATGGAGTACTGGTTAGGGTTTGCATCGATAAGTCTCTTCAATGCTTCTTTTTTCTGACGGTATCCTACAACATAGTATTCGTGAGTAATGTTCTTCTTCACTTCGTTGATAGAACCTACTGAAATACGATGTGGCTTTGTAAGATAATTTTTGGAAATTCTTTCCACTTCTTTATTCATCGTTGCAGAGAATAAGAAAGTTTGTTTCGTTTCCGGAGTTTCGCTTAGAATGGTTTCCAATTCATCCTTGAATCCCATAGAAAGCATTTCATCAGCTTCGTCTAATACTAACCAATGAATCGCAGAAAAGTCTAATGCTTTTCTGTTGATAAGATCAATTACTCTTCCCGGAGTTCCCACGATAATTTGTGGTTTGTCCTTCAAAGATCTCATCTGCTCTACAATACTACTTCCACCATAAACCGCAGTTGTCTTGATGTCTTTCATATACTTAGAGTAATTCTTTATGTCCTTCGAAATCTGAAGACATAATTCCCGTGTCGGACAAAGCACCAATAATTGGATTTTGCGACTCGTATCGTCAATCATATCCAAAATCGGAAGCGAAAACGCTGCTGTTTTGCCTGTCCCTGTCTGCGCAAGTGCGATCAAGTCGCGAATATCTGAAAGAATAAAAGGGATAGTCTGTTTTTGGATTTCTGTTGGGCTTTCGTAACCCAGTTCGCCAATTGCCTTAAGGATATCAGGACTTAAATTGGTTTCCGTAAATAAATTCATTAACTATTTTAAAATTTTTGCAAAGATACAATAAATATTTGATTTGTTTTTGAATAAATTTTTAAATATCCAAACTTAAATTCACAATCCTTTAATATATTTTTAATTTTTGGAAAATTAAATCTAAAAAAACAAGCCTTAGGTTAAAAAGTTGTTAAACATTGTTTTTTTTTATTAAATTGGATTGATTTTTTCTGTGATATTTATGAATTTTCAAAAATAAAGCCATGAAAAGCAAATTTTTCTTTTTGATATTCTCGTGCATAGTCGTTGAAATATTTGCCCAAACACCCAATTATCCGTCCGCCTGGACTCTGGAAAATTGTATTGAATACGCCAAAGAAAATAATATTTCCATCAATTCCCTCAGGCTTTCAAAAAATTCTGCCCAACAGGATCTTCTTCAGGCAAAAGACGCCAAATATCCCAACGTAAGCGGAACCGTTTCACAAGGACTTTTTGCTCTTAACGGAAGTGACGGACTTCACATGACCGGAGCACAATCCCAAAGCATCGGAGCCAATTCTTCCATAACCCTTTATCATGCCAACTATATTAAAAACAATGAAGCATCTAAGAATCTTCTGGTGCAAATGGCAGATTTGTCTGTACAGGAATCCGAAAATAATATAACACTCAATATCACCCAGGCCTATCTCAATATTCTGATGAACCAGGAAAACATCGTTTCTCTTGAAAATGTTCTGAAGACTACACAAACTCAGTTAAAACAAGGCGACCAGCTGTATAAAGCCGGAAGTCTTTCCAAATTAAATTATCTTCAGATCCAGTCTCAGGTTGCCCAGGATCAATACAACCTGGTTGCCGCTCAGAATAATCTACGGACCAATACTGTTAACTTAAAACAAATTCTGCAGCTGCCTTCCGGTTATGATTTTCAGATTGTAAAACCTGACAGCATTATCGTTGATGAACAGTTGAACCCCTTACAAGATGTTCAAAATCTGGCACAAAATCAACGCCCGGAAGTAAAATACGGTGAATTGAATGTAGAAAATTCCAACACGAATCTGAAAATGGCGAAGGCCTCTATTCAGCCTACTTTGAGTTTAGTTGGAAACATTTCCACCAATTATTCCAACGGAAACGGAAATTATTTTAACCAACTGGGAAACAATTTTTATATGCCCATCGGATTAAGTCTTGGCATTCCGATTTACAACAACAGAATTTACAAAACACAGATTGAAAAATCAAAAATCGCCATTGAACAGGCCAATCTTGACTTACAGAACACCAAAACAATTCTGAATCAGCAGGTCGAACAATCTTACATCAATTTTCAGAATGCTTTGTCACAATATGATTCTGCCTCCCAACAAATGGACATTAGCAAGCAGAGCTATGATATTGTGAATGCCCAGATGAAAATCGGAAGCATTGATTATGTACAGCTTCAGCAACAACGATTGCTTTATATACAGTCTGTTCAGAATTATCTTCAGGCAAAATATACGGCAATTCTCAATAAACAGATCTACGAATTTTACGCAGGTAACCCTATAAATCTAAAGTAAGCTATGAAAACAAAGAATAAAAAATGGTTGTACTGGATTGTGGGCGGCATCATTGTGATAGGTGCAGTCTGGTTTTTCTTCATTCGGGAAAAAGAAATAAAAATTCAGCTGGAAACAGTGAAGCCTGAAATGGGAGAAATTTCAAATTCCATTACGGCTACAGGAACTATTCAGCCTGTAGATACGGTTGCAGTAGGTACTCAGGTATCGGGAATCATTAAAAATATTTATGTTGATTTTAATTCAACCGTAAAAAAAGGTCAATTACTGGCCACTTTAGATCCGGATCTGCTTCAGTTTCAGTCGGAGCAAATCAAAGCCAACCTTCAAAACGCAAAAAGCAATCTTGCTTACAACGAAATCAATATCAACAGACAGTCTCAACTGTACAAAGTGGGTGCTATCAGCAAAGCGGATTATGATGTTGCCACCAATCAGTACAATGTCGCAAAAGCACAGGTAGGTTCAGTGAATGCTCAGCTTTCCACTGCTAATAAAAATCTGTCGTTAACTAATATTTATTCTCCCATTGACGGAACGGTACTCAACAGAAATGTAAGCGAAGGACAGACAGTGGCTTCAAGCTTTAGTACTCCTACCCTTTTCAGTATTGCCAAAGATCTTACCAAGATGAGAGTTCGGGCATCGGTAGATGAAGCAGATATCGGAAATGTAAAAGTAGGTCAGAAAGCCACATTTACAGTAGATGCATTTCCGGATGAGACTTTTGATGGTGAAGTATCGGAAGTTCGTCTTCATCCTACCGTTTCATCAAATGTTGTGAATTATACCACCATCATCAATGCAGATAATTCAAGCTTAAAACTGAAGCCGGGAATGACAGCCAATATCACAATTTACACTCAGGTTTTAGACAACATTATGAAAATTCCTGTGGCGGCTACCAGTTTCAGACCTGACAGTCTGGTGATTAAAAAATACAAAGTAAACGCTCCGTTTGCCAATGGTAAAAAACATGAAAAAGGCCAATGGAAAAATCCAAACAAAGGAACTGAAAACAAAAATGAAGCTGCAGTATGGGTGATCGCAAAAGACAGTACCATTTCCCGTAAAAAGATAAAAACAGGAATGGATAATGACACCGAAATACAGGTTATTTCAGGATTAAATAAAAACGACAATATCATCACTGGCTATAAAGTTCTGTCAAAAAAATCTTCCGGTGGACAAGCTAAAAGTCCTTTCATGCCTCAAAGAAGAGGTAGTGGAAACAACAGAAACAGCAGTGGCGGCGGTGGCGGACCAAGATAACAAGAATTTTATACTCCTAACCAATCAACCAGCAAACCTAAAACAAAAAGTCATGGCAGAAAAAATTCTTAAGATCATGGATCTGAAAAGAGAATTCAGGATGGGCGAAGAAGTTGTTCATGCACTGAAAGGCGTAACATTTACAGTAGAAAGAGGCGAATTTGTTACCATTATGGGAAGCAGTGGTTCCGGAAAATCTACCTTACTGAATATTATTGGCTGCCTGGACAAGCCATCAGGAGGAGACTATATTCTGGATGGTGTCAATATTAAAAATCTTGATCGTGATGAGCTGGCTGTTCTCAGAAATCAGAAAATAGGGTTTGTATTTCAGTCTTACAATCTCCTTCCCAGAACTACGGCAAAAGAGAATGTGGAACTTCCTCTTCTTTATAATTCAAAAATATCTACAGAAGAACGCCACAAAAGAGCCATAGATGCTTTGACAGCAGTAAAATTAGAGAGCAGGATTGACCATCTTCCCAATCAGATGTCGGGAGGGCAACAACAAAGAGTAGCTATAGCCAGAGCTTTGGTAAATGAACCTGTGATGATTCTTGCAGATGAAGCCACAGGAAATCTGGACACCAGAACCTCCTATGAAATTATGGCGCTTATGCAGGATCTTCACCATCAGGGACGAACCATTGTTTTTGTAACCCACGAACCTGATATTGCCACTTTCAGCAGCAGAACGGTTACCCTTCGGGATGGGAAAGTGATTAAAGACATCCAAAATGACAATATAAAATCAGCCAAAAAAGCATTGGAAAATCTTCCGGTAAATGATGATTACAGATAAAGTAAACTAAAAATTTATTACAATGAACCTCTCAAACCTCTTCAGAATTGCCTGGAAAGCCCTTTTAAGAAATAAGCTTCGTGCGTTTTTAACGATGCTAGGTATTATTATTGGTGTGGCTTCAGTGATCGCAATGACCGCCATTGGAGAAGGTTCAAAAAAAAGCATCAGCGACCAGCTTTCTTCGATGGGCTCTAATATGATTACCATCCGTCCGTCCAGCAATGTGAATGTTTCAGGAGGAGCAAGAATCGGAGCTTCCGGATTACAGACTTTGAGACCACAGGATGCAGACGCCATTTCAAAAGGAGCTCCTGATGTTTCTTACGTCTCCCCTGCAGTACAAACCAACGGACAATCCATCAACGGAGCGAATAACTGGCCTACGCAGCTGCAGGGCGTGAATGATGAATATTTCAGCATCAGAGACTGGAGTATTGCAGAAGGCAATCTTTTCACCAAAAAAGATGTCACTTCATCTAATAAAGTTTGTCTTCTCGGACAGACGGTTTACAATAATTTATTTCCCAACGGTGAAGATGCCGTAGGAAGCATCATCAGATTCAATAAAGTTCCTATGAAAGTGATTGGAATTCTGGCTCCAAAAGGGTCTAATGCCTTCGGGCAGGATCAGGATGATGTAATAATCGCCCCGTTCAATACCGTTCAGAGAAGATTTTTAGGAATAACCTATGTTCAGACCATTTATGCCGCTTCTTCGAATGAAAACACATCACAACAGGCCACCGATCAGGTTTCAGAGATTCTGAGAAAACAGCATAAACTACCTGCAGACGGAAATAATGATGATTTCAGCGTGAGAACTCAGGCAGAGCTTATCTCAACCATGAGTTCTACCAGTCAGCTTCTGACTGTACTTTTATCTGCTATTGCCGGAATTTCCCTTATTGTAGGAGGCATCGGAATCATGAATATTATGTACGTTTCTGTAACAGAACGAACTAAAGAAATTGGATTGAGAATGTCTATCGGAGCAAGAGGAAAAGATATTTTGTATCAGTTTCTTATTGAAGCAGTACTGATCAGCATTACCGGTGGAATTCTTGGGGTACTTTTAGGCATCCTTTCTTCGGAACTGGTTACTTTTTTCCTTTCATGGCCAACTTTTATTACAGAATCTTCCATTATTGTTTCGTTCATTGTGTGTGCTGTAACAGGAGTATTTTTCGGATATTACCCAGCATTGAAAGCTTCAAAACTAGATCCAATCGAGGCATTGAGATATGAATAGTTTTTGTACATTTGATTGATGAGATTCGGGGTTCGGGGTACGAGATTCGGGGCTTTGAGATTTTGATCCGGGATTCGGGGTACGAAGATTCCGGGTTTAGAAACCGTTTTGAATATCACTTAATAACGGGGTTATTTAGACTTATAAAAATATTGAATATATTAAAACCATTAAGAATGGATTTAGGAAATAAAGTATAGTTAAGATGAATCATTCTGATTTTTAAGCTTAAAGCGAAGCTTATCTTAATACTCTTAACACCTTAAGATAATCTTAATGTTTCAAAAATAAAAGTTTAAACAAGTTCAACAATAAAAAAACACTTAACACAATATGTCTGCAAGTATTTCCTCCAAAACATTTGATTTTTTAAACAAATTAAATAAAAACAATAACCGCGATTGGTTTAATGAAAACAAAAACCTGTACACAGAGTCTCAGCAAAACGTGGTTTCATTCTTAGATGAACTCATCAGAGAGATGTCTGGTTTTGATGAAGAACTTGCTAAAATAGACAGTAAAAAAGCCTTATTCAGAATTTACAGAGACACCCGTTTTTCCAAGGACAAATCTCCTTATAAAACCAATTTCGGAGCTTCTCTGGGCATGGGAAAAGGAAATCAGAAAGGAGGTTATTATCTTCACATGGAACCAGGAAAGTCCTTTTTAGCCGGAGGAATCTACATGCCGGAATCCTCTGTCCTGAAAGATGTTCGCAAGGAGATTTCTTTGTATGGAGACGATTTTCTAAAAATTCTCAATAATAAAGATTTCAAAAAACATTTTCCGGAGCTTGATCAGGAAGACAAACTGAAGAAAATACCTCAGGGTTTTGAGAAAGAAGATCCTATGGGAGAATATCTCAAACTTAAAAATTTTATTGTGGTCTATTCTCTGAAAGATGAGGAAGTCCTGGATAAAAATGCAGTGAAAAGCATGACCAAAGTTTTCAAACTGATGAAACCTTTCAATGATTTCCTGAATACCCCTTTTCTTTAGACAGTTTTATTTTTCAACTACAGATCACTCGGTTTTTTGCAGATCATTGAGTGTATTTTGGTTGAATTTCTATTTCTACAGAATGTTTTAAAGAAATGTTCAGGGTATACAGGTGTCTCTGTGACAAATCAAAAATATAGTAAAATTCAACAGGTTACAAAAACAAATTCCAGGAATCCATCCTGAAAACCAACCCATTATAATTAACATTTTTTAAGAAAAGTTTTACATTTTTACGTATCTTTGCTGTTCGCCAAAAAGCCAAAGATGTCTTTATACCAAAAAATTGCAGAGAAACTACAATACATAAGCCCGAATTTCTACAAAAAAAGATATTTTAAAGCTTTAAATAATCTTAATAAAAATAACTTTTCGGAACGTAATGTAGAACCGGAATTGGTATGGATCAAAGAATACCTTCCTAAAAATGCTGTAATACTTGATATTGGTGCCAATGTGGGAACTTTCCTTTATCAGCTGGAAAACACCTTGAAGCATGAGCATATTTATGGTTTTGAACCTAATAAAAAGCTTTACAGAAGACTGAAAAGACTGTTTTCTGACATGCACATTCTCCCTCTGGCTCTTTCGGATGAAAACAGAATAGCAGAGTTCAAAGTACCCATTATTAATGGAAAAACGATTGCTTCCCGTGGTACTTTAAACACTTCTTACAAAGAAAAAGGAGAAGAGAAAAGCTACACGGAACAGGTAAAAGTTATTAAACTTGACGAATGGGCAGCACTGGAACATTTCAACAGACTTGATTTTATCAAAATAGATGTTGAAGGAAACGAAATAAAAACTCTTTCCGGAGCAAGAGAAACCATCAGACAATTCAAACCGACCTTAATGGTTGAAATGGAGCAAAGACACCATGAAACTCCTATATGGAATGGAATATCCGAAGTGATGAGCTGGGGATACGATGCCAGATATCTGAACAGAAACAGCTTTACGCTGGAAGATCTTACAGAAGATATCATAACACAAAATACAAACGACGAAAAAAATAAAACTCAGTACATCAACAATATTATTTTTATACCTAAAAACATTTAAAACGACTTATGAGTGTAGTAGCGAGACAAGGCTTCAAATATTCCATTATCGGTTATATTGGTTTTTTGCTGGGCACCGTTTCCGCAATATTTATATTTCCGAATGATTTTGAATTTTACGGAAAGCTACGCTACATTCTTCCCACGGCTGAAATGCTGGTTCCTTTTGTTGTTTTGGGTATTTCTTATTCGAATGTGAAATTTTTTCACAAAGTAGAAAAAGACGGTAAAAAACAGAATATGCTGTCACTGTCACTCCTGACGGTTTTTATCAACTTTGTTATTTTCACGGCTGTATTTTTTATCCTTCCTTATTTTTATCCGAAATTCAGGCATTCAGAAGCATGGAAGATCAAGGAAATGATTCTGCCATTGATTTTAATCCTTTCATTCTGTGCAATTTTCAATAAATACACATCCAATTATAAAAGAATTGTGGTTTCCAATATTTTCGACAATCTGTTTCCGAAAATAGCGAATCTGGGAGCTTTCTGTCTCTTTTTCTTTGCTTTATCACAGAATATTACAGCTTCTACTTCGCAGACCATTGCATATGTTTTCTTTTTTGGAATATTCTTTTTAATGCTTTTGGGGTATATTTATTACACCAACAAACTGGAAAAAATTCAGCTGGATTTCAATACCGATTATTTTAAAAAGAATAATTTCTGGAAAGAATTTTTCAATTACAGTTTCTTTGGATTCCTGGGAACTTTTGGGAATTATCTGGCGATCAACAGCTTTATGATCGGAGAATTTATGGGAATGGAAGAGGTTGGAATTTATTCTGTTCTGTATGCTCTGATCTCATTGATTTCTATTCCACAGCTTGGATTATTTAATATTTCAGCACCTATCATCAACAAAACTCTGGCAGACGGAGATATGGTGGAACTAGACAGGTTCCATAAAAAAACATCTTTAACACTCTACTTCCTTGGAGCTGTTTTATTCTCATGTATTATGGTAGGATTTCCTTATCTGACGCAATTTATGCCAAAGAACGGAACGATGCTCAGAGAATACGAACCCGTAGTCTGGATCTGGGGTTCTGCAGTATTGATTGATCTGGCCACAGGATTCAACGGGAATATTATTTCGCTTTCAAAATATTACAGATTCAATATTCTGGTAATGCTTCTGCTGGCCGGACTGACTATCGGACTGAATTATTATTTCATTAAAAATACAGACCTGAAACTGATCGGAATTGCCCTATCTACTGCAATTTCACTGACCATTTACAATGTGGTGAAAATCATTTTCAATTATATCGTATTTAAGGTTTCCCCTTTGAGTATTGAAATGATTTTTGTTTCCATTATCTGTACTTTAGCCATTACAGTAGCCATTGTTCTTCCCAATTTCAACAGCAATCTGCTTAATCTTATTTACAAACCTGCAGTGGTCTTGATACTGATCTATGTCGGAAATTACTTCACCAGGATTTTCCCGGTTGAAGATTATCTGAATATGAGATTTATTAAGAGTGTATTTAAGATAAAATAAGTGCTTTTAAGACAGAAAAAGACAGTAATCCAAAGTTTTTTATATCAAGCCAGTTAGAAATTGCTCCAGCTTTTTCTGAACTTCTTTCCTGCTGTATGCTGTATAAAAATCAAATGGGTTTTCAGAAACGGTTTTTAACTGTTCAAGAACATTTTCTTTTTCAGGAATAATAAAATTTAGTTTTGAAGGATAATTTCCAGGAAAAACAGCCAGTTTTCCATAAGCTATGGCATCGCCAAGGTTTCCCGTCATTTTAGTAAATCCATACGTTTCTTTCATGCTGAAAAATTCTGTATCCTGCTGAATCGGACACCATAAAACATCTGCTTTCTGCATCCACTTTTCAAATTCTTCAGAAGAAACTCTTTCTGAAAAATAGGTGATTTCAATGTTTTCAGGCAGTTTTTCAGACAAATGTTGCAGTTGTTTCAATTCATGTCCGTTTGCTTTTCCAAGGAATATAAATTGGTAAGACTTATCTACATTCAGATTCTGAATAGTTTCAAAAATATAATGATAATCTCTTCTTTTCTGTGAAACACCACCTGGAATCACCACTACAAACTTTTCATTTTTCGCTTTGTCAAAATCTCTTGTAAAAAACAGGGGCAAATACTGATATTTCTCTGAAATAAGGGCTTCATCCAGCACAAAAAGAGATCTGGAATTCTGATATACTTTGGTTTTGTAAAATAATCCTTCTTTCAGCCATAATTTTAACCTGAAAATAATGTCTCCTTTGAAAACACTTTTCATCAGATCCAGCTTGGAAGCTTTTATGAAATTAAGATTATGAGAAATAACTGCTGTATTGTACTTTTTTGTGATCGCTAAAAATGTATTAAAATAACGGTGTACCGTGCCTATGATCACAAGATCATACCCTTTTCCCTTTAACTGATCCAGAATCATAGAACTATCTGATAAAAACACAGCTTCATGGCGGTGACTTACCTGATCTTTGATTCTTTTTGAAAAATAATAGTCTACCGCAAAATCCTGAGAATCTTTCATAATATCCATGAAAGCCTGGGCAATTTCTGCGTGGGTATCTATTTCTATGTAAGCTATTTTTTTCACGGGTTAACGGGAGTTATATCATAAGATTTGGCTAAAGCCAATCGATTTTATTTTTTATTAAACGGGTTTAAACCCGTTCCTATTGATGAACATTTACAACATTTAGAAAATCACCTTCTACATTTTCAGCCATTTCTTCTTCAACATTCTCCAACGCTGATCATTAACGGCTTTCTGTTCTTCTTTCGTGATTTTCAGTTCTAATTTCTCTGATCTGCAGCTTTCATAAGAGTTGATAATATCAAAGAAAAATGAAGCAGATTTGCTTTTCATAGCTTCTTTTGAAGAGGCAATATAAGCCAGAAACCTGTTCAGTCCCAAGAAATAAAAATATCTTCCGTAATAATCCGCAGGACGTATGGTGTAATCGGCTCCTTTTACTTTAATCAGCTTTACATGGAGCTCCGGAAGTACAACTTCTTTCCATCCCAGATGATCCAGCAATATGGAATCAATATTATCCCAACCCAATGTTTCCCTTAAACCACCGATCTGCACAAAGCATTCTTTACGGTAAGCCTTCATAGGACCTCTTACATGATGTTTATTGGAATTTCCTTCATACACCCAGCTTCCTTCTTTTTCTATGTACAGAAGCCCTCCAACAAGTCCGTATTCAGGATTATTGATAAAAGCTGTTGCTACATCCGCCAGATAATTTTCCGGAAGAATGATATCAGCATCAAATTTACAGATGATATCAAATTCATCTATAGATTGAGTCTGAAGTCCGTTTTTAAAAGCGTGAACGACTTTAGAACCTGGCTG
The DNA here is from genome assembly GCF_045865955.1 of Chryseobacterium sp. KCF3-3. NCBI lineage: Bacteria > Pseudomonadati > Bacteroidota > Flavobacteriia > Flavobacteriales > Weeksellaceae > Chryseobacterium > Chryseobacterium sp. KCF3-3. Next base: position 3,118,060 of record NZ_AP035792.1, on the reverse strand, counting down.
ATGTTCAGATTTCTGTAGGTTGACTGTTTCAAAACGGGAATCAGTTTCTGTATAGTTTCTGATGACCTCAGCTGTTCTGTCTGTAGAACCGTCATTCACTACCACTACTTTAAAATCTTTGCTACTTTGCTGTTGCAGAGAAGTAAGAGTAAATGGGAGGTTGTCTTCTTCGTTATGGGCAGGAATTATGATTAAAAACCTCACGGAAATGATAAGTTGATTAATGATGAAGGATCAATGATAAGAAGCCATTTCGGAAATCAATTATCATTGATCTTTCATCGTTGATAGAATTTATTTGTTATGCGGTTTCAGCATGTTTTTCGGATCAAGAATTTCATCCAGCTTTTCCTGAGAAAGAATTCCTTTTTCCAAAACAAGGTTGTAAACGCTCTTTCCTGTTTCCAATGCTTCTTTTGCAATCTGTGTAGACTGTTTGTACCCGATATAAGGGTTCAATGCTGTTACAATACCGATGCTGTGTTTTACCATATTCAGGCAAATTTCTTTATTGGCAGTAATTCCAACCACACATTTGTCACGAAGCGTATCTAACGCATTGCAAAGGAAGTTGATATTTTCCATGATGGCATGTGAAAGTACCGGTTCCATTACATTCAGCTGTAATTGACCTGCTTCTGCGGCAAAAGTTACAGTAAGATCATTTCCGAATACTTTGAAACAAACCTGGTTTACCACTTCCGGAATTACAGGATTTACTTTCCCTGGCATGATAGAAGATCCTGGCTGCATTGGCGGCAGGTTGATTTCAAAAAGACCAGCTCTTGGACCTGATGAAAGTAATCTTAAATCGTTACAGATTTTGGACAGCTTCACCGCAAGACGCTTTGTAGCTGAAGAATAAATCACATAAGATCCTGTGTCAGGAGTAGCTTCTACTAGATCCGGTGCTGAAACAATCGGGAATCCTGTAATCTGAGCTAAGTTTTTAGCACAAAGAGTAGCATATCCTACCGGAGCATTTAATCCAGTTCCGATAGCGGTTGCTCCCATATTTACTTCTACAAATAGGTTGGCATTGTTATTCAGTTTGGAGATATCCTCTTCTAAAGTGGCTGCATAAGCTTCAAATTCCTGTCCCAAAGTCATTGGAACGGCATCCTGAAGTTGTGTACGTCCCATTTTAATAACATCATGGAACTCCTGTCCTTTTGCACGGAAAGCTGTGATAATTCTTTCCAGTTTTTCTACCAATCCGATATTCATCTGAAGCAATCCCATTTTGATTGCTGTAGGGTAAGCATCGTTGGTAGACTGAGAAAGGTTGATATGGTCATTAGGTGAACAGAATTCATATTCTCCTTTATTTTTCCCTAGCTTTTCCAACACGATATTGGCGATCACTTCATTCGCATTCATGTTGATAGAAGTTCCTGCTCCTCCCTGAATCATATCTACCGGAAACTGCTCATGATATTTCCCTTCTACAATTTCATCACACGCTTCTGCTATTTTAAAATACAGGTTTTCGTCTAGAAGTCCTAGTTCATAATTGGTTTTAGCTGCTGCTTTTTTTACAAACGCCAATCCTTTTATGAAATCCGGATATGAAGACAAAAGCTGCCCTGAGATTTTAAAATTGTTGATAGCTCTTTGTGTCTGAACCCCATAATAAGCATCTAAAGGCACATTCAGTTCGCCTAATAGATCACTTTCTTTTCTGAAATTTTCCATTACAGATATTTTACTGTTTTTGATCGTTTAAAGATAGCAAAAACGCATCTAACCGATGCGTTTTAATTTGAATTATTTTGTTGGATATTTTTGATTTAAAGCCTGGAGTATTGCCCATGTTTCGCCATCCATAATTCCGTCATAATTCTGTGGACGGAAATGATACTGGAAAGCTTCAATTGTTTTTTTGGTAGCATCATCCCATTTTCCGCTAAGATCAAGTGCATATCCAAATTTCTGCAATGAAGTTTGAATAAGGAAGATAAAACTGGCCTCATTATATCTTGCCGTAATATCAGCCTGTGCTGCCTCAAGATAAGTCTGTTTAGCGGCTTCATCATACCACATTCCAACCTGGTACTCATCATACAGTTTTTTCCATGGGAACATAGGTCCCGGATCCTGCTTTCTTGTAGGTGCAATATCGGCATGCGCCAATACATTCGTAGGCTGAATCTGATATCTTGTCACAATATCTTTAACCAAGGCAGCTACTTTTTTCACCTGGTCATCGCTAAAAGGAGCAAAAGTTCTTTTGCCGGTAGCATCTGTAGTATAGCCTGTATTTACAATTTCAATACCGATAGAATTATCATTGAGATTTTTGTCATTTCTCCAAGCGCTTACTCCTGCATGATAGGCTCGCTTATTTTCATCTACCAACTGATAGATCTCGTTATCTCCTGTATTATTTACCAGATAATGGGCACTCACTGCCTGCTGGGTAAGAACAGTAAGAGATTTATCGTCCGCAAGAGCTGTATAATGTAATATAAGATAACGTTGTCTGAAATTCTGGGCTATCGCAGGGAAATAAGTTTTCACCACCTTGTATCCGGCTGGTTTTGCAGATACAATAGAACCATAACTTGCCGTATTATCATTTTTTGTTGGGTCTGCTATATTAGTAGTAAAAAAGTCTACTCCATGATCAGATACAACTTTTGGTTTTGGAGCGACCGGAGGAGTTGTTTGAACCGTCGGTTTCGCCTGTGTTATTGGGGTTTTCGGTTTGTAAGTATTTTTTTTTACATTTTGTTGAGAAGTACATGAAAAAACAAAAGTGCTTAATCCGATGATATATAATGTTTTACGCATCAGTTTGGTTTTTGAATGATTTATTACCTCAAAAATACACAAAAATTTCTTGAATTTTATTTGGTAAATAAAGAAATCTGTTCTATATTTGCACTCGCAATAACGGAACAACGATCATTAAAAAATAAACAAAAAGGAGGGTTGCCGGAGTGGTTAACGGAGCAGTTTGCTAAACTGTCGACGCGAAAGTGTCGCAAGGGTTCGAATCCCTTACCCTCCGCTCTTCTTATATATTCGGGGCGTAGCGTAGTCCGGTCATCGCGCCTGGTTTGGGACCAGGAGGTCGCAGGTTCGAATCCTGCCGCCCCGACTTTTTAATGTGCTTATTTACTAAGCGAGAATCAACTTCTAAGGGTGCGTAGCTCAGCTGGATAGAGCATCTGCCTTCTAAGCAGACGGTCAAAGGTTCGAATCCTTTCGCGCTCACATAAAGACTTACTATTTTTAGTAAGTCTTTTTTGTTTTTATTCCTTACTTAAAAATCATTGATAAAACAGACTGGATAGAGCATCCCGATTTCAATCGGGACGGCAAAGGTTCGAATCCTTTCGCGCTCACATAAAGACTTACTATTTTTAGTAAGTCTTTTTTGTTTTTATTCATTACTTAAAAATCATTGATAAAACAGACTGGATAGAGCATCCCGATTGAAATCGGGACGGTCAAAGGTTCGAATCATTTCGTACTCAAAAAAAACTTCACTTATCAAAAATGAAAATCTTCTACAGAGAAGTTATTAATATAAGATTAATGATCTGTAAAATATTGCCCAAACCATTGATCAAAACTTTCTTTATATCGAGCCTGAGCATTTTGAATCAACACATCAGGTTCTTCAATCTGGCTTAAACCGTAATCTCCTTTCATCCACCTCAAATATTCATTTAAATCCGGACTCTCTTCATAATCCTCTTCATCTCTATAAAAATAAGCTTCATCAAAGTCTACTGAAATCTCAGTGTCAAAAGTGAGCAAATGTAAAAACTGTACACTATTTTCAGCGACAATATGAACTCCACCTTCATCTCCAAAAACCACAACAGGCATTTTATTTAAAGGCTGATCCGTTGCATTATTCCAGATTGCATAGAATGAACCTGAACCATTGGCCTGAGCAAAAGGCAGCATACTATTCAAAAAACTTTCATCATCACTCCAGCTTTTCAGTCCGGATTTACTATCGATTAACACACCAAAGCCTTGCGAATAATTTTCAAACGAGGAAATGGTATTCTGGAAGTAAATCAGTTTTTCAAGCTCTACAGGAACTTCACTCAAACCCAGATTTTGTTTAAATTCTGCAATGTCTACCATAATCAATAATATACGATTAATAAAATTTATAAAATGAAAGAAGAACAGTAAATTTATTAACTATCTTTAATTTTTCGGTTATCTTTTATATTAATTTAACAACACAAATAATCCGTTTTCACCCTAAAACACCCATCACAACTTAAGCATTTCCAATAGATTACAGTAAAAAAACTATTGATTACATAAAATATCTTTTTCGTTATTATAAAATACTTATATTTACCACCAAGGAGTTCTTAAAACCTTCTTTATCAACCGAAACTGGTTACACTTAGCTGTGTATTAAAAGGGAATCGTGTGTAAATCACGAACTGTCGCGCAACTGTAAGTAACAAACAAAAAGTTTTTATCAATTGATATCCACTGTATATTTTTCATATGGGAAGGATGATAAAAACCGTTACAAGTCAGGAGACCTGCCTATTTCGTATTGACGATGCTTTCGCGATTTGAAGCTTACAGTCAGGTATGATACGATATGGATATAGTGTGATAAAAACAGTTTTATCAACCTATGTTATTTTTTTGAGATGGATATGAGTGTACATTGGGTACTTCTCATGATTCTGTGGCTCATTCGTATCCCCTTTCCGTAATTTTTCTTTCTTCATAAAGCACCGCGAAGTTTACTGAGGACTTTTTATAGGATTTAATCAATGTAAAAAGTAATGGTGTACCAAAGCAATCTTAATTATTCGTGGAGTCGTAACAGGTTTATTTTACAGACCTGCTCAGGAAGATTTTATCAAAATTCTCATCAGCTGCAGGATAGTAAGATTTCTCAAATTGTCACCCATCTTTTCTTTTTTTACTCAAAAGCTATGTCTTTACAGATTCCCGGCTTCTTCACTGATAAACAAATTTCAACTCAACAATACATATTAAAATGATCAAAAATGAAAACTGGAAATCCCCCGGCCTGAAATTCCGGGAGGCAATGGAAAAAGAAAATCCCCTTCAGATTGTGGGAGCCATCAATGCCAATCATGCATTATTGGCACAGCAGGCTGGTTTTAATGCAATCTATCTTTCAGGAGGAGGTGTTGCTGCAGGATCTTTAGGAATTCCTGATTTAGGGATTACCACTCTGGATGATGTACTCATAGATGTTCAGCGTATTACTAATATTTGTGATTTACCCCTTTTGGTGGATATTGATACAGGATTTGGACCTTCTGCCTTTAATGTTGCCCGAACTATTAAATCATTAATCAAAGCTGGTGCAGCAGCCATTCACATTGAGGATCAGGTGGGTGCAAAACGTTGCGGACACCGTCCTGGAAAAGAAATCGTAAGCAAAGAGGAAATGGTAGACCGACTTAAAGCGGCTGCAGATGCCCGTACCGATGAAAATTTTGTGATTGGAGCCAGAACAGACGCTTTTGCAAATGAAGGTCTTGAAAAAACATTAGAAAGAGCCATCGCCTACAAGGAAGCTGGTGCAGATTTCATTTTTGCCGAAGCAGTACCCGATTTAAGTTTTTATCAAAAATTTGTTGATGCTGCCGGAATCCCCGTATTAGCCAACATTACTGAGTTTGGGATGATCAAAATGTACACCGTTGAAGAACTGAAAAACGCAGGTGTAGGGCTTATCCTCTACCCTCTTTCCGCATTCAGGGCAGCCAATAAAGCAGCACAGAATGTCTACCAGCATATCCGTCAGGATGGAACACAAGCTAACGTACTGGATACGATGCAGACCAGAGAAGAACTCTATCAAAGCATCGGCTACTATGATTATGAACAAAAATTAGATAACCTTTTTAAACAAAATACTCATGTCAACGAATAGCGAACCAACATTTAAACCTAAAAAAAGTGTAGCTCTTTCAGGGGTAACAGCAGGCAATACTGCTCTTTGCAGTGTAGGAAAAAGTGGAAATGACCTTCATTACAGAGGTTATGATATTTTGGATCTTGCAGAAAGAGCACAATTTGAGGAAGTAGCCTATCTTCTGATTTATGGCCAGCTGCCTACTGAAGCTCAACTCAAAAACTATAAAGCAAAATTAAAATCACTGAGAGGACTTCCCCACTCTGTAAGAAATATCTTAAAAAGTATTCCGGCAGCCGCACATCCAATGGACGTTATGCGTTCAATGGTTTCAGCAATCGGAAGTATTCAGCCTGAAAAAGATGACCACAATGTTGCGGGAGCAAGAGATATTGCCGACAAACTACTGGCTTCCTTCAGTTCAGGACTTTTATATTGGTATCACTATACACACAATGGCAAAGAGATCAATGTAGAAACGGACGATGATACTATTGGCGGACATTTCCTTCATTTGCTGCATGGTAAAAAAGCACCGGATTCGTGGGTGAAAGCAATGGAAATATCTCTTAATCTGTATGCTGAACATGAGTTTAATGCATCTACGTTCACTGCCCGAGTTATTGCCGGAACCTCATCGGACTTTTATTCTTGTATCACAGGAGCTATTGGTGCTTTGAGAGGTCCAAAACATGGAGGAGCCAATGAAGTAGCTTTCGAAATCCAAAGCCGCTACAATTCTCCTGATGAAGCAGAAGAAGACATCAGAAAACGTATTGCTGACAAAGAAGTAATCATCGGATTCGGACATCCTGTTTATACCATATCGGACCCAAGAAACGTAGTGATAAAAAAAGTAGCCAAAGAACTTTCCGAAGAAGCCGGAGACATGCTGCTGTATAATATTGCTGAAAGACTGGAAACTGTGATGTGGGGAGAAAAGAAAATGTTCCCGAATCTGGACTGGTTCTCTGCGGTATCTTATCACCTGATGGGAGTTCCCACATTGATGTTCACTCCGTTATTCGTTATCTCCAGAGTCACAGGATGGAGTGCACACATTATCGAACAAAGACAGGATGGAAAAATTATCCGCCCAAGTGCCAATTATACAGGCCCTGAAAATAAAGACTTTGTCAACATCGAAAACAGAAAATAAAAAATCAATTCATAATTAAACTAAAAAATAAAGATGTCATCACACATTTCAAACGAAAGACCACAGCCGGATCAGGTATTAACAGATATTGCAGATTATGTATTACGCTATGAAATCAAAAACGATTTAGCCTGGAAAACAGCACACTACTGTTTATTAGACACGATCGGATGCGGATTGGAAGCACTGACTTATCCTGCATGTACCAAACTTTTAGGACCTATCGTAAAAGGTACTGTTGTTCCGAATGGAGCTAAAGTTCCTGGTACACAGTTTCAGCTGGATCCGGTACAGGCTGCTTTCAACATTGGAGCAATTATCCGATGGCTTGATTTCAATGATACCTGGCTAGCTGCTGAATGGGGACACCCTTCAGATAACCTGGGAGGAATTTTAGCAACCGCTGACTGGCTTTCAAGAACGAATATCGCAGAAGGAAAAGCTCCGCTGAAAATGAAACAGGTTCTGGAAGCAATGATTATGGCTCACGAAATACAAGGCGTAATTGCGTTAGAAAATTCATTCAACAAAGTAGGTTTAGACCATGTTTTATTGGTGAAACTAGCCTCTACAGCCGTTGTAGGAAAACTAATCGGTTTGACGCGTGATGAATTAATCAATGCCGTTTCTCTAGCATTTGTTGATGGACAGTCTTTAAGAACATACCGTCACGCTCCCAATACAGGAAGCCGCAAATCATGGGCTGCAGGAGATGCCACTTCAAGAGCTGTACGTCTGGCATTAATTGCCCAGACAGGCGAAATGGGTTATCCATCTGTATTAACTGCAAAAACATGGGGATTCTATGATGTATCTTTCAAAGGAAATGAATTCAAATTCCAGAGAGATTATGGTTCTTATGTGATGGAAAATGTTTTGTTTAAAATTTCATTCCCTGCAGAATTCCACTCTCAGACAGCTGTAGAAGCAGCTATGACTTTACATCATCAATTAAAACAATCAGGAAAATCTGCTGAAGACATCAAGAAAATAACCATCCGTACCCACGAAGCCTGCATTCGTATCATTGATAAAAAAGGTCCATTGAACAATCCTGCTGACCGTGATCACGCTATTCAGTACATGGTAGCAGTTCCACTGATCTTCGGAAGGCTTACTGCTGCAGACTATGAAGATAACATAGCATCAGATCCAAGAATCGACATCCTTCGTGATAAAATTGAATGTGTGGAAGATGTACAGTTCACCACAGATTATCATGATCCTGAAAAACGTTCGATTGCCAATGCTTTAACGGTAGAATTAAAGGACGGAACCGTGCTGGAAGAAATCGTTGTAGAATATCCAATCGGTCACAAACGCAGAAGAGAAGAAGGAATTCCTGAACTGATCAAGAAATACAAAGTAAATCTTGCCAGAATATTCCCGGAAAAACAACAGAGAATTGTATTGGAAAACTCTTTAGAATACGATACGCTTGTTGATCTGGATGTCAACGAGTTTGTTGATCTGCTGGTAATATAATCTAATAAGAAGTTGAGAGTGAAAATAAAAATTCACTCTCAGCTTTTCACCTCAATCTAAAAATCATGTCACAAAAAGTAACAATATTAATCAACGGAGATTTTATAGAAAGTAAAGCGGTACAGCATCTTCCTGTAGAAAATCCTGCTACCCAGGAAATTCTTGCAGAAGTCCCTTTAACGGAATTATCTGAAATAGATCAGGCGATAGAAGCAGCTAAAGAAGCCTTCAAAACATGGAAAGAAGTAGCTACTCCGGAAAGAGCCAGATTCTTTCTAAAATACCAGCAGCTTTTAAAAGAAAATCAAAAAGAAATTGCCGAAATCCTTTCCAAAGAAAATGGAAAAACATTCCCTGATGCCATGGGAGATGTATGGCGCGGCATTGAAGTGGTAGAGCATGCCTGCAACATTCCAACGCTCATGATGGGAGAAACGGTAGAAAATGTAGCGAGAGGTGTTGATACCTATAGCTATATTCAGCCTCTTGGAGTCTGTGCAGGAATTACCCCTTTCAACTTTCCCGCAATGATTCCTTTATGGATGTTCCCTATGGCCATTGCCTGTGGAAACACCTTTATTTTAAAACCTTCAGAACAAACCCCGATGACCTCTATGAAAATGGCTGAGCTATTTTTAGAAGCAGGTTTTCCTAAAGGAGTTCTGAATATTGTTCACGGATCCAAAGATCAGGTTAATCACATTCTGAACCATCCGGAAATCAAAGCCATTTCATTTGTAGGCTCAGTTCCCGTTGCGGAACATGTTTACCGCACAGGAACTGATAATCTGAAAAGAGTTCAGGCTTTTGGAGGAGCAAAAAATCATATGGTAGTCATGCCGGATGCCAATAAAGAACAGGTCATCAACAATCTTGTAGGAGCTTCCTGCGGAGCGGCCGGACAGCGTTGTATGGCAATCAGTGTAGCTGTTTTGGTGGGTGAAGCTCAAAATTGGGTGGATGATATCAAAAAAGCTTTAAGCACGATTAAACCCGGAGTATGGTCTGATGATTCAGCAGCTTTTGGTCCTTTAATCAACAAACAATCAAAAGACAAGGTTGTAAGATTGATTAAAAGTGCTTATGATCAGGGAGCTGAGGTATTGCTGGATGGCAGCAACTGTACAGTAGAAGGCTATGAAAACGGACACTTTGTAGGTGCTACTTTATTCAATAACGTATCTACGGATATGGATATTTACAAAGAAGAAATTTTCGGGCCTGCTTTATTATTATTAAAAGCGGAAACACTTGATGAAGCTATTAAAATCATCAATGCTAATCCTTATGGAAACGGAACTTCCATCTTTACCAATTCAGGGGCAGCAGCCAGAAAATTCCAGCACGAAATTGAAGTGGGACAAATTGGGGTAAATCTTCCGATTCCTGTTCCATTACCGTTTTTCTCTTTTACAGGATGGAGAAAATCATTCTTTGGCGACCTGCATTCTTACGGAAAACAAGGAGTTCGTTTTTATACAGAAACCAAAACGATTACAGCCCGTTGGTTTGAAGAAGATATTCCTGCAGGCGACCTGAATATGACCATCAGTTTAAAATAAGTTTTCTATGGAATTCAACCTAAATCAAGATCAGCTGGCGTTTCAGGATGCCGCAAGAAGGTTTGCCGATAAAGAGCTGGCACCTTATGCTTCGGAATGGGATGCTCAGAAGGTATTTCCGAGAGAAGCTATTATGAAGGCCGGAGAACTGGGGTTTTGCGGTGTTTATACCAGCGAAGATGCCGGAGGTCTGGGATTATCACGGCTGGACGCTGCCATTATATTTGAAGAACTGGCAGCAGCCTGTCCTTCCACTACCGCCTATATTACCATACACAATATGGTTTCATGGATGATTGATGAATTTGGGAGTGAAGAGATCAGAAAACAACTATGTCCGGATTTGTCATCAGGCACATTATTAGGTTCTTATTGTCTTACAGAGCCGGGTTCCGGTTCAGATGCTGCAGCCCTAAAAACTACGGCAGTAAAAAAGGGCAGCAAATTCATCATTAACGGAACGAAAGCATTCATCTCCGGAGCAGGCGAAAGTGATATACTTATTGTAATGGCCCGTACGGGAGACTCTGGTCCTAAAGGAATCAGTGCATTTGTAGTACCCGCTAATTCTGAAGGGATCAGCTTTGGCGAAAAAGAAAAAAAATTAGGTTGGAATACCCAGCCGACACGCTTCGTCTTCTTTGATCATGTGGAAGTAGATGAGAAATACCTTTTAGGTGAATTGGGGCAAGGATTTAAAATAGCATTGAAAGGCCTGGATGGCGGCCGCATCAACATCGGAACATGTTCTGTAGGAGCTGCACAGGGAGCTATTAACCAAGCCCGAAAATATATGCATGAAAGGCTTCAGTTTGGAAAATCACTGGCTCAGTTTCAATCACTGCAGTTTAAAATTGCTGATATGGCAACAGAATTGGTGGCAGCCCGTCAGATGGTCCTTTTGGCAGCTTTCAAATTAGATTCTAAAGACACGAATGCTACTACTTACTGTGCTATGGCAAAACGTCTGGCAACCGATATGTGTTTTAACATCTGCAACGAAGCATTACAAATACTGGGCGGATATGGATGCACACAGGACTTTCCTGTGGAACGTCTTATGCGGGATGCCAGAGTGCATCAGGTGGTAGAAGGAACCAACGAAATTATGAAACTGGTGATTTCAAGAAAGATTTTAGAAGAAGGAGCCATGATACAAATCCGTTAATTCAAAAGATTAAAAATGAGTTTAGTACTAACAGAAATAAAAAATAAAGTCGGGATCATCACCCTGAATTCCGAAAAAACGCTCAATTCGCTTTCATTAGAAATGATTGAAGAATTGAAAGCTGTTTTGGAAAAATGGAAAACATCTGATGAAGTATTCTGTATGTTTATTCAGGGAGCCGGTGAAAAAGCTCTTTGTGCCGGAGGAGATGTAAGAAAACTGCACGATGCTATTATCGAACAGCAAAGTGTTGACGGAACAAAAGTACCTCAGCCGTGTTTCGATTTCTTTTTCAAGGAATATCAGGTAGATTATGCTATTCATACTTATCCGAAGCCCATTATTGTCTGGGGACACGGAATTGTGATGGGTGGCGGAATCGGTGTTATGGTAGGAGCTTCCCACCGTATTGTGACCGAAAGAAGTAAGCTGGCAATGCCTGAAATTACCATCGGTTTATATCCGGATGTTGGCGGCACATGGTTTTTAAACAAAATGCCTTCCGCTTATGGAATTTATCTAGGATTAACAGGGGCAAGATTAGATGGAGCCGACTGTAAATTCTTAGGATTGGCAGACTATTACGTCTCTTCCAGTTCAAAAGAAACACTATTGAATGCGCTGAATCAGGTTCAATGGAATGGAAATAACCACCAAACCGTTTCCGCAATTCTGGAAAACATTTCCAAAGAAACAGATACTCCCGAGTCACAGGCGCAGAGCCATCATTCATTCATCAAACAATTTGAAGGAATAGGTTCTTTAGAAGAGTTCAAAGAAATTTTACTGCAATATCCTGATAAATATGAATGGATCAATACAGGAATCAAAAGCTTTGAGGCAGGCTCTCCAAGTTCAGCACACATCATCTTCAGACAATTAAAAGAAGGTAAAAATTTAAGTTTGGAAGAAGTCTTTCAATCCGAATTAAACTTATCGTGCCAATGCTGCATCCATCCGGATTTTGCAGAAGGCGTAAGAGCATTGCTTGTAGATAAAGACCAGTCTCCAAAGTGGCAGCCTGTAACATTAAATGATATAACCAAAGAATGGGTAGACAGCTATTTTACTCCGCTTTGGTCTCGTGAGGAACATCCATTAAAAAACTTAGGAAAAAAAGATTAAATATGTCAAATATAGCATTCATAGGATTAGGAAATATGGGTGGCCCAATGGCCATCAACCTTGTACAAAAAGGTCATAACGTTACCGGATTTGATCTTTCCCCATCAGCTTTGGAAATACTGGTTTCAGCAGGTGGGCAGATATCTGACTCTGCTCTAGCTGCTGCGAAAGACGCAGATTTCATTATTTCCATGCTTCCGTCTGGTAAACACGTTGCGGAACTCTATTCTGATGAGTTTATCAGCCAGCTGAAACCTGATACATTGATCATCGACAGCAGTACTATTGATGCAGTGACCGCACGTTCTGTTGCTCAATTAGCAGATTCAAAGGGATGTAAAATGATCGATGCACCCGTTTCCGGTGGTACTGCAGGAGCACAGGCAGGAACATTAACCTTTATTGTTGGCGGTAAAACCAAAGATTACGAAAAGGCAAGACCGATACTCAAATGTATGGGACAGAATATTTTCCATGCCGGAGATTCAGGAGCAGGACAGGTAGCAAAAATCTGTAATAATATGCTGCTTGCGATACATATGATCGGAACTTCAGAAGCCATCAATTTAGGAGTACGCCACGGATTAGAACCTAAAATATTAAGTGAAATCATGCAGAAAAGTTCCGGTAGAAACTGGTCGCTGGAAGTCTATAATCCATATCCCGGAGTGATGGAAAATGCACCTTCATCAAGAGAATATTCGGGAGGTTTTGCAGTAGATTTAATGACAAAAGACCTGGGACTGGCAGCAGAAGCAGGTCTGGAAACCAGAACCTCTACTCCATTGGGAAATGCTGCTTTAAACCTTTACAGAATCTGGAGTGAAGCCGGAAATGGTACGAGCGATTTTTCAAGCATTATTCAATTCTTAAACAAACATCAGTAATCATGAATTTTGAAACACTATTATACCAGCAGGAAGGATATATCGGAACCTTAACCATTAACCGCCCACAGGCTTTAAATGCTTTGAATGAAACCGTTTTAAAGGAACTGAAAGCATTTGCAGATCAAATCCAATCCAATAAAGACATTCGTGTTTTAATCATTACCGGATCCGGAGAAAAAGCTTTTGTTGCAGGTGCTGACATCAAAGCAATGCAGGGTATGTCCCCAAAGGAAGCAACCGATTTTTCTGTTATGGCTCAGACTGCTTTCAACTCTATTGAAGCATTACCATTAGCCGTGATAGCAGCAGTAAGCGGTTTCGCACTGGGTGGCGGGTGTGAACTGGCTCTATCCTGTGACATCATTCTGGCCAGTGAAAAAGCAAAATTTGGATTACCGGAAGTAACCCTTGGATTATTACCTTGTTTTGGTGGAACACAACGTTTACCGAGAGCTATCGGACTATACAAAGCCCGGGAAATGGTATTCTCCGGTGAATTTTACTCAGCAGAAACCTGTAAAGAATTGGGATTTGTAAACCGTGTGATTGCCCCTGAAGAATTATTGAATGAAGCCCAAAAATTAGCTGCAACAATAGCCTCAAGAGGACCTGTAGCTGTAGCAAAAGCGAAACAATCATTGAACACAGGTGTCGAATTACACATTACAGATGGTTTGCAACAGGAGGCAGTTTTATTCGGAGAACTGTTTGATACGAAAGATCACAGTGAAGGTATTGGAGCATTTATAGAAAAAAGAAATCCGGATTTTAAAGGAGAATAAAAGAGAAAATGAATTTTGAAAGAGAGAAATTAGTATTACCGGAAGGTGGTAAAAAGCTGTTGCTGCATTCCTGCTGTGCTCCCTGCTCGGGAGAAGTAATGGAAGCGATAATTGCTTCGGGTATTGACTTTACTATTTTTTTCCATAATCCCAATATTCATCCAAAGAAAGAATATGATTTAAGGAAAGAAGAAAATATCCGTTTTGCAGAAAAGCATAGTATTCCTTTTGTGGATGCTGATTATGATGTTGACGATTGGTTTGCCAGAGCAAAAGGCATGGAATGGGAGCCTGAAAGAGGAATCCGATGCACCATGTGTTTTGATATGCGTTTTGAGCGAACAGCCTTATATGCTTATGAAAATGGATTCGACATTATTTCCAGTTCATTGGGAATTTCCCGATGGAAAAACATGGAACAGATTAACGATTGTGGTGTAAGGGCCGCCAGCCATTATGAAGGAATACAATACTGGACTTACAACTGGAGAAAAAAAGGAGGTTCAAAACGAATGCTGGAAATCAGTAAAAAAGAAGAGTTCTATATGCAGGAATATTGTGGATGTGCTTATTCTTTAAGAGATACCAACAAATGGAGAGTAGAAAATGGAAGAGAGAAAATAAAATTGGGCGAAAAATATTATGGAAAAGAATGAAAACACTTTGCTTTGTGAACCTGAATTAAAACTAGAACAAAAATTAAGATCGTTTCATCAGCATGTATACCCGATCAGTATTGGCAATAATCCGGAAGAGCTAAAATATTTCAGCTCATTAATTTCCAATGAAATACAGGAAATAACAAAAGTATCAGATACCAGTCATCAAGACTGTTCAGATCATCAAAGCGCATCTTTTAATCCATTACAATTCGTTGTTCACTATTTTCAAAATGGAGAAATAGATAACGCCTGCTGGCTGCTGTTTTTATACTCTTATATCGGAAAACATCCGAAGCATGAATGGAATCTGCTTAGAAATATCTATTTCAACACCGAAAGCAATGATCTTTGGAGCTGGGAAAAGATCTCTCATAATTTTGAAGTCTTTCAGAAATGGTTTTTAGAAAAAATATCCATTATACAGGAAAAGGCAGGCTTAGGAGAATATCATAGATATTCTGAATTGAATCATTCCAAAGCTCTTATCATATGCCGCGATCTTCATGAATATATACACTGGATAAAAGAGTCTGGAAACCATCATATTTTCTTCCAACAAACAGATAGTCTTCCTTCTGACAAATTCCAGAAACTGTATCAGTCTATGGATGCTAAAACCAGTTTCAACAAACTTATTAAGTTCAGGTACTTAAGTCTGCTTGGTATTCTTAATATATTTCCTATTCAGCCAGATCGGCCCTATCTGAATGATTTTATTTTGTCCAGAAGAGGAGCTCAGCATCTTTTTGAAAGTAAAAACCGCAAAAAAATTTCCGTTGAAAAACTGAATACCCTTCTCTTTTTATTAAATAATCATCTGGAGCTCAACCATGGCATAGAAATATTACAAACAGCTTTGTCAAAATGGGGAAAAGAAAGATTTAAAGTCGAAAGACAAAATTTTAAAAGATATATTTGATTTGTAGGAGGCTGGTCTATTCTTATTGCCGGCCTCCTTTTTTACTTCCATAAAATAATTGTCATCCAATCAAATTGTCATAATTTTGTTCTTCCTATTCAAATTCTATGAAAAATTTTAATCTCATTATCGCCAGTTGCTTCTTTGTCTCGGTTATATCGTGTACAACAACGGCACCAGTTTCAAAGACTTCTACAGACAATACACCTTATCAAAACCTTGGACGTGACGGAAAGATATACGCAGCTTTTTATCAGCAAAGAGCAGCAGAATATGAAGCATTATGTCTTCAGGCCTACAATATTGCCACGCTTCGTCTGGATGAAGCTTTATCGCAGAAATCTGACAAACCTTTAGCCATTGTTTCTGATATTGATGAGACCTTTTTAGATAATTCTTATTACGCTGTTGAGCGTTCAAAAATGGGAAAGAATTATGATCAGAAAACATGGGAAGAATGGACTGCGAAAGGCATTGCCACTCCGCTTACAGGTTCTCAGAAATTCTATCAGTATGCTGCCAGTAAAGGAATTCAGGTATTTTATGTGACCAACCGTGTGGAGCAGGAACGTGAAGGGACTTTAAAGAATTTAAAAAAATACAATTTCCCGATTCAAAGCGATGCCAACCTTATCCTGAGATCCAAAGAAAGTAGTAAGGAAACCCGCAGAAAAGATATTGCTAAAAATTATAATATTGTGTTGCTGCTAGGTGACAATCTCGCTGATTTTTCAGATATATTTGATAAAAAATCGGAAACAGAGCGTTCTTCAGCAGTGAAAAACTCCGCTAATGATTTTGGTAAAAAATTCATAATTATACCTAACGTTGGCTATGGAGACTGGGAATCATCATTTTATCAATACAAATACGATTACACAGATCAGCAGAAAAACTCAATGATGTACGATGCTGTGAAATCTAATCCTTAAACAAAATCTAAACTGTAGATACAAGATCGAAAAACCTCACAATATTGTTGTGAGGTTTTTTATATGTTTTCATAAAGAAGAAAGACAAAAAGATGAAAGTTGTTTGAAGACTAATCAATTGATTGTTTTCTCCAAGCTTCTGTCAAAATATTTATGCGACTCCTTTTATTTTAATTCCGTTCTTAGCCGCTTCGATTTTCTTATTATTTCTAAGCTCACGTTTCATTTTGCGGTAGTCCCAGGGAGCGAGAGCGTTACTATCCTGCCAAAGTCCCACTTTTTTAAGCTTTGCAGTTTCCTGAATTTTGCCCAGAGAAGTATCTTTTGAGTAGGAAAAATACCACCATCCCAATCCTGCTTTGATAAGCTCTTTAGAAAGGTATTTTCCATCATCATAATACACTTTCGCAATAGATCTTCCATAACGGTCCGTAGTCGTTTCAACAAAGCTTACCGTTTTCCCGAATACCTGCGCAGAAGTAAACTGCTTTGCATTTTTACCGAACGCCTGTCCACTTTCCGGACAATCGACTTCGGCTAATCTGATCTTTTTTTGTTGATTGCCTTTTAACAGTAAAGTAATGGTATCTCCGTCTGAAATTTTGATCACTTTTCCGGTAGTCTGTGAGAATAGAAATACAGGGAAAAGTACGTACAGCAGCATTAATCGTTTCATGGAGCAAATATAGGAATTAGTGGGGCTTGTTTAATGAAAAAACCTCGCATTTTGCAAGGTTTTTATAATATTGAATTGAGTTATTTGATTTTTTTTGCCTCAAAGTCGGGAGACTTTGCGGAGCTGAGGAAATAAAAGCAATTCAGGAACTCGACAACGATACTAAAAATCATATTTTTGCCACAATAGACGCTTTTATTAAGGCATCTAAACTTAAAAATATTGCTACATTATAATACAAAAACCTCAAAGTCGGGAGACTTTGCGGAGCTATGGAAATAAAAGCAATTCAGGAACTCGACAACGATACTAAAAATCATATTTTTGCCACAATAGACGCTTTTATTAAGGCATCTAAACTTAAAAATATTGCTACATTATAATACAAAAACCTCAAAGTCGGGAGACTTTGCGGAGCGGGAGACTTTGCGGAGCGAGTGTATATCAAACACATTATCCTACAATTTCAATACCAAGCAAAATACCATCTTCATTAAAATCTAAACATACAGTAACTCCTTTGTAATCAATAATATCTGATAAATCAATAGTTTTCTTTACTTTTTTCTTCTCCTCATGTAATTCATTCGGTAAATATACATATCCTACAGACTCATCATCTTCGCTTATTTTAACAATTATTTTATTTTGCATTTAAAACTGTTTTTAATTTAACTGTTCCATTTTTTCCTACTTGATATGCCGCTTTTCCATTATTTCCAATTGGTACTAAAACTCTATCAGCATAGCTTGGATCTTTAATTGATCCCACTTGGAAAATCTTTATTCTTAGTTATCCAATCTGAAGTTTCTTTTAAAGCAAATCATATTTTTGCCACAATAGACGCTTTTATTAAGGCATCTAAACTTAAAAATATTGCTACATTATAATACAAAAACCTCAAAGTCGGGAGACTTTGCGCAGCGGGATAAACTCAGTGATGTATTTGCAATAGCGTGATTAACAAATTCCTGATTCTTACAGCAAGAATACATCATCAAAAAACAGAAGAACAGAAGAAAACGAGTTTCTGTTTTCAAGGCTATTTTTTTATATTTTGGGATAAGAATGTTTAATGTGAACAAAAAAAAAGAAAATTCTTTCATCATTTTTAAGCGGGCTAAATCAATGGTTATTAACAGGGTAAAGTTAATAAAAAAGGGTGCATAAAAAATTAATTAAAAATTATACCTCATTTTCTTTTTTTATTCCAAAAAGAATTGCAACTTTGCAGCCCTAAAAACGATGTAAAATTCGTTATTGATGACCCCTTCGGGGCGTAGCGTAGTCCGGTCATCGCGCCTGGTTTGGGACCAGGAGGTCGCAGGTTCGAATCCTGCCGCCCCGACTTATAAATTTAGGGTGCGTAGCTCAGCTGGATAGAGCATCTGCCTTCTAAGCAGACGGTCAAAGGTTCGAATCCTTTCGCGCTCACTGAAAGACTTACTGGAAACAGTGAGTCTTTTTTGTTTTTTTATTTACTCTCAAATAATCAGTGATTAATCAAATTGGATAGAGCATCCCGATTTCAATCGGGACGACAAAAGTTCGAATCCTTTTGCGCTCACTTAAAGACTTACTATTTTTAGCAAGTCTTTTTTGTTTTTTATTTACCTTCAAACAACCAGTAATTAATCAAATTGCATAGAGCATCCCGATTTCAATCGGGACGACAAAAGTTCGAATCCTTTCGCGCTCACTGAAAGACTTACTGGAAACAGTGAGTCTTTTTTGTTTTTTTATTTACTCTCAAATAATCAGTGATTAATCAAATTGGATAGAGCATCCCGATTTCAATCGGGACGACAAAAGTTCGAATCCTTTTGCGCTCACTTAAAGACTTACTATTTTTAGCAAGTCTTTTTTGTTTTTTATTTACCTTCAAACAACCAGTAATTAATCAAATTGCATAGAGCATCCCGATTTCAATCGGGACGACAAAAGTTCGAATCCTTTCGCGCTCACTGAAAGACTTACTATTTTTAGTAAGTCTTTTTTGTTTTTTATTTACCTTCAAACAACCAGTAATTAATCAAATTGCATAGAGCATCCCGATTTCAATCGGGACGGCAAAGGTTCGAATCCTTTCGCGCTCACTTAAAGACTTACTATTTTTAGTAAGTCTTTTTTGTTTTTATTCCTTACTTAAAAATCATTGATGAAGCAGAATAATAGAGCATCCCGATTTGTAATCGGGACGGCAAAGGTTCGAATCCTTTCGATTTTACAAAAAGGCTCACAATAAAAATTGAAAGGCTCTTTTTATTTTTGCTCAAGTCTGGGTAAAAATTGGTCATTTTAGTGAGTGATAATAAAAACAATATAAGAATATGATTCTTAAACAAGTATAAGTATTCAAAGAGCGTTCACGAAAAAATAATTAAAAATTATTCCTGATTTTATTTTTTTATTCCAAAAAGTATTGTACCTTTGCAACCGCAAAAACGAAGTAAAATTCGTTACTGATGACACCCTCGGGGCGTAGCGTAGTCCGGTCATCGCGCCTGGTTTGGGACCAGGAGGTCGCAGGTTCGAATCCTGCCGCCCCGACTTATAAAATTTAGGGTGCGTAGCTCAGCTGGATAGAGCATCTGCCTTCTAAGCAGACGGTCAAAGGTTCGAATCCTTTCGCGCTCACTTAAAGACTTACTATTTTTAGTAAGTCTTTTTTGTTTTTATTCATTACTTAAAAATCACTGATAAAGCAGAATGGATAGAGCATCCCGATTTCAATCGGGACGGCAAAGGTTCGATTCCTTTCGCGCTCACTTAAAGACTTACTATTTTTAGTAAGTCTTTTTTGTTTTTTATTTACCTTCAAACAACCAGTAATTAATCAAATTGGATAGAGCATCCCGATTTCAATCGGGACGACCAAAGGTTCGAATCCTTTCGCGCTCACTTAAAGACTTACTATTTTTAGTAAGTCTTTTTTGTTTTTATTCCTTATTTAAAAATCATTAATAAAACAGAACGGATAGAGCATCCCGATTTGTAATCGGGACGACAAAAGTTCGAATCCTTTCGCGCTCACTTAAAGACTTACTGGAAACAGTGAGTCTTTTTTGTTTTTATTTACTCTCAAACAATCAGTGATTAATCAAATTGAATAGAGCATCCCGATTTCAATCGGGACGGCAAAGGTTCGATTCCTTTCGCGCTCACTTAAAAACTTACTGGAAACAATAAGTCTTTTTATTATATTCAAGATCTTTGGAACTCATACTCGTAATCACTCATTCTGATATCCTGCTGAAGAAGTTATTATTCTTAGTGTTTAATATCATCAGGGAAACCTGTATCTGCTACTTAGATATTTCTACATCATAATTAAGAAACTTCCATTTAGCAGTAAAAAAATACGATATGATACTGGAACTTTTATTTTCATTTGTATACCGATTTACATCTAATAGATTGGAAAAATATTGGTAAAGAAAAAGACATACCGAACATTAAAATTATTTTTTCAGTTCTTTTTTAAACTTCATGCAAAGTAAGCATAACAACATCATCCATTACAAAACCACTATACAATGTGTGTAAGCAATGGACCTACACCATACATACAACCTAATAATAACACTTACAGACAGAGTAAAACAACATGATGTACCTATGATGTATTCTATAATTTTCTTATTTCTTTTCTTTTTTTGAAATTGCAGTCAAATTATCGATTCTAAAACACAAAATTGATCAAAAAACCTTTATGATGCTTACAGGTGGGGGTAATAATCCCACCTGTTTTTTATCAACATTAGCCTTAATTACAAGAATTAATAAACTGCAGTTTATAGTATAATGAAATCCACTTTCATCTTCCATTGTATTATTCTTGTCCTATTTTCAATACAGTATTTATTCTATGGCCGAGAAATCTTTGACAAATTTTAATAGAATAATCTATTGCCTTATTTTTACATGCTGTTGTTCAAAACTATTTCCACAACACTACAGCATAGCGCAAATAGATACTTTACTCATAAAAAAAATGAAGAACTCAGAACCCAAATATCTAACAAGGATCTGATCATTTGGAATCAAAAAATCATAAAAGAAGCCTGCCAAATTAATTACCCTAAAGGAGAAGCTCTGGGATATGCCAATCTTGCCAATCGTTTCTGGCTGACAGGAGAATTTAAAAAGGCCATAGAATATCTGAACGATGCTGAGGAAAAATCAAAAGATATCAATGATGACTTTCTTGCTGGTAAAATCAATCAGGAATATTCACAGGTCTACAACAGAATGAATCTCCCTAAAATGGCCTTAGATTATAATTTAAAAGCCATGAAATCTGCTTTAAGATTGAAAAAAGATAATCAGGACTGCCGATTTTTTTTACGGTATGTTTATTCAACCCGGGCATCGTATTTCAACGGAGCTGAACATTCTGATTCATCACTCGTCTACCTTCATAAAGCAATGAAAACAGATCTGAATCCTTTAGATACAGGACTTATAGCCTATCATTATACAAAGTATGACCAAAATTTAGATTCAGCCCATTATTATTTAAAAAAAAGCCTTGACCTCATAGAAACCAAAAGGTTTAAACATAATAAATACCAGAGAGCGGTTGTTTTATATAATTATGTTTTTTTTCTGGTATGTTCAGAAAAAAAATAATGAGGCTATTGATGCCTATCAAAAATCCCTTGAACTGGCAAAAGAAGTAAACAGACCTTATCTGGTCTTAGATAATTACAGATGGCTGGCCACAGTTTATAAAGACCTTAAAGAATCTGAGAAAGAATCTGAATATTTAAACAAAGCAACTTTGTTAAAAGATAGTATGGACAATGATCAAAGCAAAGCTATAACACTATCCTTCAATAAAATAACCAAAGAAAAAGAGGAAGAAAAAGAGGAAGAAAAAAAGAAAGCCAAAACTCAAACGGCATTATGGTATGGAGGTTTTTCATTGGCACTCATTGCTGTACTTTCTCTTTACTTTTATATGCAGATTAAAAGAAAGAAAAAAAAGCTTTTAGAAAAGAAAAAGATCATCCTGCAGCAAGAAGAGGAAACAAAAAACCTTAAAAGAAACTCAGTAAAAATCATGAAAATATCATCCAAATTGCCAAGAAAAACAGCGTTGGCTTTTTGTCATTATTTCAGGAAACTTATCCAGAAGTCTGTCAGCAGCTTTTAAAAACTAATCCTCAACTTTCTCAATCTGATTTATCTTTTTGCGCTATGATCTGGCTTGGATTTTCTTCAAAAAAAATTGCACAATATACTTCCATGGAGCACAGGTCTGTACAAACAAAAAAATATCGTTTACGAAAAAAACTCTATCTTGATACAGAAACTGATCTCTATCAATTCATCAAATCAATATCTGAAACTGAATAATTCTTAAAGAACAAAAGGCATTTTAGATGAATCAACCCTAAGATTATACTTAAAAATCCCTCAAACGCAATTGAGGGATTTTTTTAATTTAATATGCACAGACTTTATTTCAATTTATAGGTATTTCCATTCCAAAGATAAGTTTTGGAAGAACTTTTCTTCTTCTCTCTATCTTTTTCATCCACTTCCATATCTTCCACTTTTAGGATAAATGCGTTGGAAATTCCGCCCTTATCATTAGGAAAAACATATTCTTCACTGTGATAAAAAGCACCGGCATCCCCAACGTTTGTCAATTGCGGAAGGGCAATCAACTTTTTACCTTTAAAAAGAACATACTGATCATAACTTGCTATTCCACAAGCTTCTCCGGAAACCATTGCTTTGAGTGA
Source organism: Chryseobacterium sp. KCF3-3 (assembly GCF_045865955.1). Taxonomy (NCBI): domain Bacteria; kingdom Pseudomonadati; phylum Bacteroidota; class Flavobacteriia; order Flavobacteriales; family Weeksellaceae; genus Chryseobacterium; species Chryseobacterium sp. KCF3-3. The sequence goes on along the minus strand of NZ_AP035792.1, from coordinate 3,095,059 downwards.
AAATTCAACATTTTGCAGTTTGTGATTGCTTTCTATATTGAATGCTGCTGAGCTCAATTCCTCTCCTCTTCCGGTATCAAAATACACCTCATCAATAAGTGTATTTCCTTCCAATACTTTTATTCCGGCAATATTCTGCTTTTCAATCTCATTGATTTCTTTATTCTTCCGGTCAATTGTTTTGGAAAGCCCAAAGAGGAAATCATATCCATTCTTATTACGGTAGCCTACACAAAGATTGCCACCCCAGATATACCCTTCCAATGTATTCTCTCCTTTCTGATAAGAAATTTTATACCAGTTAGCATTTCTTTCTCCCAGTTTCAGGACTGAATTTTCTTTTTTAAGAATTATTACCTGTTGGTTCACCTGCAATGAATCTACAATCTGAGCATTCACTCCGGGATCTGATCTCACGCGGGTCCAATCCGTAAAGATTTTTTGAGTTTTATTTTCTTCAAAGCTAAAGATACCATCTGCATATACTTCATTTTCCTGTGCTGTAAAAAACTGCAGCATCAGTAAAAATAAAGCAGTCCATAAAGTTTTCATATTCGTATTTTGTTTTTTGGTGTGTTATTTTTCAAGCAGAAGGCTTACCCACTCTTCACGCTGTAATTTCTTTTTAAGCTCCAGACCGCTTTCTTTGCATACTTCCAGAATATCATCTACATCAAAGAAGCATAGTCCTGAAAGCAATAATTTTCCTCCTTCATTCAATACTGAAACATAAGTCGGGATATCTGAAATCAGGATATTTCTGTTGATATTAGCTAAAATGATATCATAATTCTCTTTGCCCAGGTTTTCGGCAGTTCCCTGTTCAATATCCAGCTCTACATTGTTTCTTACTGCATTTTCCTTTGAGTTTTCCACTGACCATTCGTCAATATCAATAGCTTTTGTATCTCCAGCTCCCTGTTGTTTTGCATAAATGGCTAATACAGAAGTTCCGCATCCCATATCCAATACTTTTTTACCATTGAAATCAATATCCATCATTTGCTGGATCATCAAATGGGTTGTAGGATGATGCCCTGTTCCGAAAGACATTTTAGGCTGGATAATAATTTCATGCATTCCTGGTACAGATTCATGGAATTCTGCTCTGATCAATACTTTATCATCGATATTGATTGGAGAGAAATTCTTTTCCCATTCTTCATTCCAGTTGATATTCGGCATTTCTTCGAAAGAATATTCGATTTTTACATTTTCGTTTTCGAAGATTGGAAGTGCTTTCAACTGATCTTCGTGAAACAGTTCTGTCTGAATATATCCTAAAATTCCGTCAATTTCTTCTGTAAAGCTGTCAAAACCTATTTCTATAAGTTCTGCCATTAATATTTCATTCCAAGGTTGCAATGGAGAAATCTTGAAATTGAATTCTAAATAATTTTGCATGTGACTAATTTGCTGCAAAAATACTAATGTTATTACGGTTAAAAAAATGATGGAAGGATTTTTGGCTGAAACCGGGGATTTTTATGATTTTTTATCCCGCAGATTGCACTGATTACACAGATTTTTTATTGTGGATAAATTCTGCTGAAGACTTATTTTAATATTTTTTACGCTCTCAGATTCTCCGGATGAGGTAGATTTTTTTAAATGCAAAAGATTCTAAGTTTTGGCTAAAGCCTAAATGGAAACATAAAAAAGAAAGCGGGCCAAAGCCCGCTTCTATTGAATTTTATTATCCAAGGAAAAGTAAGAGTTCTTTGCTTTAAACTCAGAACCTTAAACATTAAACCTTGAACATTAAATTTTAAACCTTTTATGGATTTGTAGAGAAGATAGAACCGTTTGCGATCAACGCTCTTCTGTTCATTTTCAGGATATCTCTTACCCATTCTGCAAAATCTTCCGGCTGTAATACTTTATCAGGATTTCCGTCTGTAAGTCCTCCCTGGATGCTCATATCTGAAGCAATGGTACTTGGAGTTAAAGTGATTACACGGATATTTTGTTTTCTCCATTCTGCCATCATGGATTGAGACAGAGATACAACGGCTGCTTTTGAAGCGGCATATGCAGACATATTCGGACCACCTTTCAGACCTGCAGTAGAAGCTACGTTGACGATATCACCTTCTCCTTTAGCTTTCATGAATGGATGAGCTGCTTTGGCTGCATAATATACTCCGAAAAGATTGGTTTTAATCACCTGCTCCCATGTTTCAGAAGGCATTTCTTCGATGCTTCCAAAATCTCCGATTCCTGCGTTGTTGATTAGAATATCGATTCCTCCTAATTGTTCTGCTAAAGATTCTATTCCAGCTTTTACCTGAATTTCATTATCTACAGAAAATACTGCGTAGGCTGAGTTCACGCCCAGTTTTTTGATTTCTTCAACCGTCATTTTAAGGTTTTCCTCGTTTCTTCCTGTAATGGCAACGTTTACTCCTTCATTAGCCAAAGCAAGAGCTACAGCTTTTCCCAGTCCTCTTCCACCACCTGTTACGATGGCATTTTTTCCGTTTATATTCATAGTAATGATACTTTTCTTTTTACAAAGTTACGAAAGAACATTTTTATGAAACAGCGAAAACATGGATTTAATAGTTTTTTAATGGTTTTTTGTAAACCTCGATAAAAATTAAAACCAGCTCGTAAGAACCGGTTTTAAAATCTAAAAAAAGGTATAGTAAAAAAAATAAAAAGCTTAAGGAATCTGAATGGCATTCTGAACTTCAAATTCTTCTGAAGCTGAGAATTCATTTCCATACATATCTACCGCTTTCACCTCAACTTTGTGTTTTCCTAATGATAATTTCTTCGGAAAATCTGCTTCCCAAATGTGCTTTGACATTTCGGGATTGGAAGGTCTTCTTCCCGGAAGAATTTTTTCTGTAGAATCCCATTTGAACACAGAAAGAGCAAAATTCGGGTCTATGGTTTCATCGTATTCCATTTCCTCCCATTTTCCGCCGTCTATTCGGTATTCTACTTTGTCTTTTTTGCTTCCCATGAAGAAATTGGCCAGCACTTTTGCTGAGGTTCTTGAAGAAGAAATCACTTTTGGAACATATAATTTGATCTGATAGTCTTCCGGTTTTCCAGCTGTTCTGTATTTTACTTTATACTGATTGTCTGTAAAACTGATGAATGAATATCCTTTTGCTGTTCCGTCTCTCATGGTTGAAGTAGGAAGTCCTGCATCATCAGGAGTACCCGAATACCAGTCGCCGCAAGTGGTTCCTACGTTATATTCATGTAGTTCTTTTATTCCGTTCCAGCCTGCTTTTTTACCATAGAAAATCTGCTGCTGGATGTGAGTATGTGCAGATAAAAGCAATACATTCTGGAAAGGATTTAAGAAATCAAATAATTTCTGACGGTCCGCATTTCTAAAATTGTCTTCATTTTTATGCTCTAAAGGAATATGGAAAGAAATGACGATCAGTTTATTTTTATCAACCAGTTTCAAATCATTTTCTATGAACTGAAGCTGGTCTTCACGGAAACCTCCCCAATACCCTTTGCCATCTCTCGGATCCGGATAAAGAATATCATCCAGGATGATGAAGTGTACATTTCCATAATTGAAAGAGTAATTGGCAGGACCAAAATTGGATTCAAACGTTTCGTCGGAAAGCTTGTCTTCCTTTGCATCATAATTCATATCATGATTTCCCATTACATTGTACCACGGTAATCCTACTTCTTTCATGACGTCTGCATATGGTTTCTGAAGACTTAGATTGTCACCCACCAAATCTCCCAAACTGATTCCCAACACTGCATTTTTCTTGGTGTTTTTCACTTCGTTCACAATGCCTCTTTTGAAGTAATCCAGCTCTTTTTCTGTGTAAGGTTGCGGATCACCAAAAACCAGAATATCAAAGTTCTTATCTTCATTTTGCTTATAAAGCGGGAAGTTCAGTTCTTTGGGAAGATCTCCGGTGGGAGTAACTCCCTTGTATTTAAAATCAGACGGAGAACCTTTTGGTTTATGATGATAATAAAATTGTGGCAAATTGTTAGCATTTAAAGCTGTTTGATATCCTGAAGGTTTAATAACAAAAATAGTCTGATCCTCCTGAACCGGCAGGCTGTATCTTCCGTTTTTATCGGTAAGAACTACCTGAACACCATTGGAAACGGCTACACCTTCTATTCCTTTTTCGCGGTTTTCTTTCTTTTGGTTTTTGTTGTTGTCTTCGAATACATATCCGGCAACAGAAACCTGTGAGAAAGCCATTGCTGAAACCAGCATACATGGCATTACAAATTTTATATTGATACTCATAATTTTTTAAATCTTTAAATTATTTTTAAATCTTTCAATTGAGGTTATTATTTATTCCACCACATTTTTACATTGATATTGTCTCCTCCCATGGATTGTACGGCAGCATTATAATTATCTGTATTCATCACTTTTGTAGCAGTAGGATACATAAATCTTACAGGCATCTGTCCACCGTTCTGAAGTCCGCCATTATTAGGCAATACCGGAAGTTTTGTACGTCTGAATTCATACCATTGCTGATGGTCTACAAAAAACAGGGAAATGTATTTCTGAAGCATGATCTTTTCCAGAGAACCGTCATAAGCCACTTTTGTATTGCTGAAATAATTAACCGGGACTGTTGCTCCCCATTGCTCGATTATAGATTTCACACCCGTTTCATAATAAGTCTGCTGGCTACCTGCAATAATTCCTCTGTTGACAAGCTCTGCCAGAATAAACTGAACTTCAGAATAGGTCATAATTAAAATCTTTAAAGGTGCTTTCGCAAGATTTTGATTAAGGTTAGAAGGCTGATAGTTGAAAGATGTTCCCAGAGCATATCCTGAAGGAGCTCCTTTATAACCAAGATCTTCTCCTGATGTTGCTTTAGCTTTAGTAAAAAACATGCTAAGCCTTGGATCATTATTATCTTTCATAGCATTTACAAAGAATTCGCCTGCTGATCTGTAAGCTGTAAAATCCTGCGGGCGGGCTATTGGAGGTAAGTATGGAGAAATTCCCGAAATAGGAAGCACTGCGCTGTCTGTATTATTTTGGAAAACTGGATATTGAGCAGGGTTATTCACAATTTCCTGAATTCTTTCATATACATTTACTTCTCCGTTTCTGCTCAGAATTCTGGTCAGTAATCTTAATGAAAGTGAATTACAGAATTTTTTCCATCCTAAAATTCCGGTCTGGCTATTGGTATTGGCATTGTAAAACAGATCAGTTTCTGTAAGTGTCTGGTTTGTATTAAATAATGAGTTGGCTGTTTTCAGATCATTTAAGAGTTGGATGTAGATATCTTTCTGCTTATCATATTTCGGTTTCAAAATATTTTCTTCAATCTTCACAGCTTCAGATAGAGGTACATCTCCAAAAGCATCGGTAAGGTTAGAGGCAATCCATGCATTTAAAACCATTGATATCGCCAGATAGTTATTATTCTGTTCCTTAGTGGCATATTTTCTAAGGTCACTTACCTGTTTAAGCCATTTATAAGATGTATTCCAGTAACCGTTGCCACTTTTTTCATCCATATAATATCTGCTGTAGGAGTTTCCTTCATTGGGAAAGTCTAAAGCAATCTGCATGATATCAAAAGTAAAATCGTCGGCTCTGTTATATCCGTAGCTTCCCATTTCATATTGAATAGGAGCAAGAAGGCTTCCTACTGACGGATCTTTGATTTTGCTGGTATCTGTATTAATTTCCTCGAATGTTCTGTCGCAGGATTGAAGCATGAAAACAGAAGCAACCAATGCCAGATGTATGATTATTTTTTTCATTTTTTAAAGATTTTAGAATTTAAGATTTAACTGGAAACCAACTGTTCTTGCCGATGGAAGTTGTCCCATCTCCACTCCCGGAGTGATGGTGGCATTATCCAGTGTAGCTACTTCAGGATCAAACAGCGGGAACTTCGTCCACATCCACAGATTTTTTCCGAAAATGGCAATAGTAAGATCATCAAGACCAATAGATTTGATGGTTTCTTTCGGGAAAGAATAGGCAATTCTGGCATCTCTCAGCTTAATAAAATCTGTACTGAAACTGTTGGTTTCTACATTGGCTCTTCTATAGTAATCTCCGTAATAAGAAGATACCAGTACTCCTTTTGTATTCGGGCTGAAAGATCCGTCAGGATTTTGAACAACTCCATCCCCAACAATCATTCCTCCAGGGTTGTCTCTTCCCGGAAGGGTAGATTTCAGCTTACCCTGCTCAGACATTTTATGATGGGATTGTGAATAAGCAATACCTCCGTACTGGCCGTCAAATGAGAAGCTTATTGTAAAGTTTTTAATTCTGAAATCATTCTGAAGACCTGCTCTCCATTTCGGGAATGCGTTTCCTACTTTTTCAATATCTGCAGGTCTGGCAGGAAGCCCGTTATCTCCGTAAATTACTTTTCCGTCCGGAGTTCTTAATAGTTTAAATCCATACATATCTCCCAACGAACCTCCAACTTCCATTTTATAGAAGACCACATCTCCTACATTGGAAACGATTCTGTCAAATCCTTCAGGCAGGGTCATTACTCTGTTTTCGTTGGTAGACCAGTTTCCGCCTACTTTCCAGGAAAAATCTTTACCTTTTACGGCTAAGATATCGGCTGAAAGTTCAAGACCTCTGTTTCTGATTTTACCTGCATTAATGATCCTTTTGGAATATCCGGTTTCTGTGGGCAACGATACAGGGACAATCTGATTTTCACTGAAATTCTGGTAAGCAGTAAAATTAAAGTTCAATCTGTTTTTGAAAAGGCTGAAATCCATACCGGCTTCTATATTGGTATTTTTTTCAGGTTTAAGTGAAGGATTATTAAAAATGGTAGGCGCTACTACACTTCCTGTAATGTTGCTGGCTGTATAATAGTTATCCAAAAGATAAGGATCACTGTCTATTCCTACTTTCGCCCATGAAGCTCTCAGTTTCCATAAGTTCAGATTATTACTTTTCAGATTAAATAGATCCGAAAGAATGAAACTGGTACTCACTGAAGGATAAAAGAAAGATCTGTTCTGTTTTGGAAGCGTAGAACTCCAGTCATTTCTTCCGGTGACGTCTACAAATATTTTATTATCATATCCCAACGTTAGCAATCCATAGACACTATCTACATGTTTGTCCCTTGGAGCTGGATATTTCACCGGAATAGAAAGCGCATTGGTAAGGCTGTATTCTCCGGCAGTTTTCAATCCTATTGCCTGATAATCGGTCTGCAGATATTCATTATAACGGATACTTCCTCCTGCTGATGCGGAAATACTGAATTTATTCCAATCTGCTTTGTAAGAAAATAAGAGGTCGTTATTATATTCCTGATTTTTGATAAACTGTTCTCTGTAGAAACCTTTCAGGTAATTGGCAGAACTCCATGGTCTTTTGGTGGTTCTTTTTTCGTTCAGAATTTCAATTCCTGACCTCAACATTAAGCTGAAGTTTTTATTAAACTGATAATCTGCTGTGATATTTCCTGTGATGGTTTTCTTTCTGACACCATTCAGCATTTCGTAAGCAATCATGTAAGGATTGTCAATATAGGAACTGAACGGATGGATTTGATCCACCTGTTCCTGTCCGGGTTTCCAGATGGGTTTATACCATTCCAGATCCACGTTGGGATTCTGGAAGATCATGAAATAGGAAATCGACTGATTGTTGTATCCTGTCGCTGGAAGGTTATCACTGGTCGTCGTGTTATAAGCAAATTTTGTAGAAATTTTTAATTTTTGGGTAAGCTGATGGGCAAAAGACAACGCAAAATTGAATCTGTCAAAGCCTGTATTTGGCATCATCCACTCATTATTAAGATAAGTAAGTGAAGTTCTGAAGCTAGTTTTCTCGTTGGAGCTTTCTACAGAAATACTGTTGGAGTAATTAGAACCAGTTCTCCAGAACCCTTTTATATTATTTTCATAAGGTCTCCACAACTGTCTTTCTTTACTCTGTCCCATTACAGTAGGATCATACTGGAAATAATACTGCCCGGCAAATTTTGGTCCGAAAGCACTACTTGTTCCGCCCGTACTTGGTCCATCAGGAGAAAGGCCATATGAGTAATAAAAACTACCATTGTTTGTGGCTAGTGTTCCCTGTCCATATTCATATTGCCAATCCGGCCACTTCAGGACGGAATCAAAACTTGAGGAAGAGTTAAAAGTTACTCTCAGTTTTCCATTTTTCGTCTTTCCTGATTTTGTGGTAATCATTAAAGCTCCGTTGGCAGCGCGTGATCCGTATAATGCAGCTGCAGAAGCTCCTTTCAATACGGTTACAGATTCAATATCATCCGGGTTGATGCTGTTCAGTCCGTTTCCAAGATCAATAGGAACATCGCCTCCGGAACCTGCTCCATACGCCGATGTCCCGGAACCTGTGGTAGAATTTCCCATTGGAACTCCATCTACGACGATCAGTGCATAGTTATGATCCATCATAATGGATTTTTCTCCTCTCAAAGTAATTCTGGAAGTTCCCAGCGGTCCTGCTCCTGCAGTCTGAATTTTAAGACCTGCCACTTTCCCTTCCATTGATTGTGCCCAGTTGTTGTTCTGAGTTTCTTCAAATGTTTTGGCATCTACTTTCTCTGCAACATATCCTAAAGCCCTGTCGTGCCTTTTGATCCCCAAAGCAGTCACTACTACTTCATCAAGTCCTTTAACGGTATCTTTTTTAGCTTTCTGCTGAGCTGCCAGATTAACGCTGACAAATCCTAACAGCGACAAAACCAACAGTTTTTGTGTCTCTTTACGCATTTCCTTTTTGTTTGCGCAAAATTAAAACGACATTAGCAGGATGGTCTTAACACGATTTTAACGTTTCTTAAAAATTTATTAAACAGTATATTAATTCAAACTTAACAACATTACATAAATATCTAATTAATAAACACTTAAGCAATTAAGTCTTTTTAATACCATTTCACGGTTATATTTATGTATCTTTATTGTCTTGTCTTGGGATAATACCATACAAAACACACAATCAACTCATAATCAAATCATTAATTTAAACCCGATTATATTCTTTCTTTTAATATCCTTTAAAATATAGACTAGCTTATAAAAAGAAACAGTCTGACCCCTTTTAAGAGTCAGACTGTGTAAATTATGATAGCAATTGATTTAACTGGGATATTTTTTAAACCACCCCGTCAAAAATTCTTTGAATTTTTGCCACCCCTCCGGAGGAGGGGAATATTTCGTCCTTCGGTTTTAATAGTGGTGAAGGATATTTAATTGTTATTTATTCTTTAACTGATCAGGAATATTGGTTGTAACGAATCCTATTCCCTGCTTTTTCAGTTCATCATATACGGCAACGTCATTCACTGTCCAGGCATTGGTAATTAATCCTAACGCTTTTGCATCCGCAATCCAGGTTGGGTTTTTCTGGAAAACACTGTAATGGTAGTCCATTCCGTCTAATCCTTCTTTTTTGATCTGTTCAGGAGACAGCTCACCGTTCAGGTATTGTACTTTAAAGGCAGGAGCCAGTTTTTTGATCTCTTTACAAATATTAAGACTGAAAGAAATAAACTCACTCTGAGATTCCAGCTTCATATCTTTAATCATTTTGATCGTTTTCTCTGTGATCTCATTTTCAATTTCCGGAGTCTTAGCTGGTTTGATTTCAACGATCAGTTTCAGCGATTTATCTTTTTTTCCCTGCTTTAAATAGTCTTTCAGAGTAGGAAACTTTTCTCCGTTGGATAATTTCAATGCTTCCAGTTCTTTGAAACTTGTTTCTGAAATTTCCATTTTACCGTGATGCTCATCGTGGTTAATCACCAATACACCATCTTTTGTCATTCTCACATCAAATTCAGACCCATACACTTTCAATTTTTGAGCATTCTCAAGGGATTGAAGTGAATTTTCCGTTGTAGGAGGCTGAGCCTGAAAATAACCTCTATGGGCAATGATCTGGGTTTGTGCTTTCATCATAACTGTACTTAAAACTGCTAACCCTAAGATAAAATTTTTCATAATATAATTTAGATTATTAAAAAGAAAGTCCTGAAACTTCTGATAAAGGTAGTTATTAAAAAGTGGAAACCACAAAGACATAAAAGATTTTCTGGCTAAAACTAAGGTTTCAATACCCATTAATCTGCCGTTTTAATTTCTTTTATGTCTTCTGTGGTTAAAAACAGATATTAGAAGGAGTACTTCGCTCCGATCTGAATCTGATATGGATTTCCGGATAGAGGAACCAGTCCACCTCCACTTACGTTTTTAGTGTATTCGTACTGCATGGTGTCTTTATTGAACTTGGTTACTTTATACAAAGATGTATTATTATATGATTTGTTTACCCCCCATTCTTTGTTAAGAAGGTTGGCTACGTTGAAGATATCTACAGAAAGTTCAAAAGCTCCTACTTTATCAAATTTTATTTTCTTAGCTACACGTACATCCCAAACGCCATAGAAACCATTTTTCCCTCCGTTACGTTCTGCAATTTTACCATTATATTCGTTGATATAATCTTTCAGAGCCTGTCCCACCTGTGGATCATCCAGAATCGCTTTGGTAAGGTTCGGGAAGATAAAAGCAAGGTCATTGGAATCTACGAAATCACCATTGATATTCCCTCCGGTTGTCGCTGAGAAACGCGTTCCTCCAATCCCTGAATATCTGATTCCTAAAGTAAATCCTGCAATGGTAGGTGAGTTACCATAAATAACGACTTTATTACGGAACTGGTTGTCAGAATATGTCATTCTTAGATCTCTCGGGTCACTCTGAATCATGGTAGACAATGTTGCAGAGTTCGCTACGTTTCCGTTGTATGAAGTATTGTCTTTGATATCAGACCATGTATAACTTGCTGTGATTTCCCCATCTTTCCAGTAACGGTAACTTGTATCCAATACGAATGAGAACTGGTTTACTTTACCATCACTTACCAACTCCAGTACTCTACCGAAATTATTATTGATTCTTCCCTGTTTCCAGTCGAAACTTACACTGTTATTGGTATTGTTGGTAATAGCTCCTGTAGGAATGAACACTCCCCTTCCGCCTTCATTAGCTAAAGTAAAGAAAGGATTGGCTACCATGTTTCTGTCGTAGTAATAGTAATTATTTCTACCTAAAGCCATGTATCCTGCAATTCCTGCTCTGAACCTTTCATTGAAGAAGTGGGTATAAGAGATATTTGCTTTGTAAACGATTGGAATTTTTGTGTCTTTACCCGTATAGTTGATGGTTGGCATCTGCTTCTGGGAAAGTGTAGGAATCGTATTATAATTATCTCTATAACTGTTAAAATCCGGGAATGGAACATCTTTACCCGTTACATCCACGGTAGCCAGGTGATTACCGTCGAATACAAGGTTGTTGATGATCATATAATTGTTGATATCGGAAGAGAAAATCCCGGCACCAAACTTAAGGAAGTCTTTATTTTCTTCGTTGATGTTCCAATCAAACTGGAATCTTGGCTGAATAACAAATGATTTGAGCTGATTATCTGTTCTGATTCCCATTTCATCAAACAATTTCTGATTGAATTTTGCTTTTGGGTAGCCACCGTAATCTAATCTTAAACCAGCCATTAAATCCAGGCCTTTTGCTACTTTGGTCTGAAACTGTCCATACAGACCAATGTTCCAGATGTTTGATCTAACAGATGGATCATCCACCAAAGGAACTTCTCTGTAGAATCGGTACGGAGTCATAGTGTCAAAGTTGCTCATTCCCTGGAAATGGAATCTTCCGTTCACTTCACTTCCGTAGACCGATTTTGCTGTTGTATACATTAAATCAGCACCAAAAGTATATTTTACTTTATCCGTATTATAGTATAAATTATCTACAATCTGGAACACATTATTTCTAAAGCTTTCCTGTGCAAAGCGATGTCCTCCGATCTGAATATTGGTAGATCCGGCACTTGAAGCTACTCCTTCCACAATAGCTCTCGGTACAGGTTTTCCTAATTGATTATTCTGATAACTGTCCTGGAAAGTGTAAAGATACTGTGCCTTTAACTCATTGGTTAAATTAGGTTGCACATTTGATCTTAAAGTCAATAATAAACTGTTGTCAAGGTTCTTATCATTTCCGTAAGATTCAAAGAAGTTGATATTGGTATTATCACCCAATCCGTTTTTATTAAGATCGTAGGTGAAGTTATTTCTAAGCGTTAATAAATGTTTTTCATTGATCTGCCAGTCTAAACGTAAAAATCCGGCATCAGAATTCCTTACTTTATCAAACGTTCCGAATTGCGGGCTGCTTCCTACCCCATATTTGGCTCTTGCAATATCCAGAAACTGGTTAAGCGTCTGCGTGGTTGTGTTGAATCTCTTCTCATCATCCGGAGATTTGATATCAGCAATCACCAACGGTCTTGAATCCAGCTGATGATCCCATGCTACGAAGAAATGCAATTTATTTTTAATGATGGGTCCACCCAATGAAAACCCGAACTGAGAAGTAGAGAAATCATTATCTCTTTTGTTTCCTCTGATATCATACGGGCTGGAAAGCCAGTTGGTTCTTAAATATTCCCATGCACTTCCGGAAAATTTATTCGTTCCTGATTTGGTAACAGCACTTACCGTTCCTCCTCCACTTCTTCCCAATGTAACGTCATATTGGTTGGTGGTAATTTTGAATTCACGTACAGCTTCAATGGAAATGGAGAATGGTGCACCGCTTCGGCTGGTTGTAGATCCTGCAGAAGTTGGATTTTTGGCAGTCATCCCGTCAATGGTAAAGTTGGTGGAAGATCCAAGCTGGCCGGAAAGGTTTCCTCCTTTTCCACTTAACGGAGATAGTTCCGTAAGATTGGTGAAGTTTCGTCCATTCACAGGAAGCATACTGATGTTTTTCGCAGAAATTGCTGTAGCTGCACCAAGGTTTCCGATTTTGTTTTTAAGGTTTCCGGTAATTTTTACTTCCTCAATAGTCTTTTCATTCCCCAGATCCATATTTACAGTCACCTGATCTCCGAAGTTGACACTGTAACCTTCTTTTTTATCATCGTTTACAATGACAGTATAAGGTCCTCCCAAAGGAATTTCTTTAAAAATATATTCCCCTTTTGAGTTGGTTTCCGTTTCCGTTCTGAATCCTGTGGACTCGTTCACGATCGTTACTTTCACTTTTTCCTGAGCCGTACTTCCCGGTCCGGTAACTTTCCCTACAATAGAAGCCTGCGTGGTCTGTGCATAAGCCATTGTCCCAAGCCCTAAAAACAATAATCCCAGTACAATCTTTACTTTTTTCATTTCTTCCGAAGATCTATATTATTAATTTTTTGATGTTCGCCAGGAAACCTCTTTGATTTTCATACTGATAGATCATGTTGAGGTTTCTTACAATTAGATGTGCAAAGGTATTTTGACTTTAACAGCGGGGTGTTTAAGAAAGTTTTAACATTTTTTTAATTAAATCAGAACGATATGTTAAATTATTTTAAACAAGCGTTTTATTTCCTGCAAAACCAGCCAGTTAAGACATATTACGCATTCTTAATTTTCCTGTACTATTTTATTCTGTTATTTTTTAAATGCAATTACTTTAGTTATTTTTGCTCAAAAGATAGAAACCCAATGTCTGAAAACATTCAACAAAAGATAGAACAGCTCCGCAAGGAACTTCACCAGCATAACGAAAATTACTACCAACTGGATACTCCCACCATTACAGATTATGAATTTGACATGCTTCTGGAGGAGCTCCAGGATCTGGAAGCCAGGTATCCCGAATTCTATGATGAAAATTCTCCCACCATGCGTGTAGGTGGTGGTGTTACCAAGGTATTCCCAACGATTCAGCATAAGTTCAGGATGTACTCTCTGGACAATTCCTACGATTTTGACGATCTGGAAGACTGGGAAAAAAGAATCATCAAAACCATTGAAGATCCTGTAGAGTTTGTTGCTGAACTGAAATATGACGGTGCATCCATTTCTATCCTTTATGAAAACGGAAAGTTATCACAGGCGGTTACCCGTGGTGATGGTTTCCAGGGAGATGAGATTACCCCGAATGTCAGAACCATTTCAGATATTCCTTTGACTTTGAAAGGTGATTTCCCGAATCATTTTTTCATGCGTGGCGAAATTTATCTGACCAGAAAAAACTTTGATAAGCTGAATGTACTGCGTGAGGAAGAAGGTCTTGACCCCTTCATGAATCCAAGAAATACTGCCAGCGGAAGCTTGAAAATGCAGGACAGCGCTGAGGTAAGAAAGCGTGGACTTTCTTCTGTACTGTATCAGTTTATCTCAGAAGATATTCCTGCAGAAACGCATTGGGAACTTCTTCAAAAAGCTCAAAGCTGGGGCTTTAAAACATCACAGCAGGCCAAATTATGTAAAACGATGGCTGAAGTACAGGAATTTATCACGTTTTGGGATACTGAACGTCATAATCTTCCTTTTGAAATTGACGGAATCGTTTTAAAAGTGAATTCATTACAGCAGCAAAGACAGCTTGGATATACAGCCAAATCTCCACGTTGGGCAATGGCTTATAAATTTAAAGCAGAAAAGGTAGAGACAGAACTTCAGAGTGTGTCTTATCAGGTGGGAAGAACCGGAGCTATCACTCCTGTTGCCAACCTTAAACCTGTTTTACTGGCCGGAACCATTGTAAAAAGAGCATCTCTTCACAATGAGGATATCATAAAAAAACTGGACCTTCATGAGAATGATTTTGTGTACGTGGAAAAAGGAGGTGAGATTATTCCTAAAATTGTAGGCGTAAATACGGATAAGAGAACGGAAGAAAGCAAAGAAATAGAATACATCAAACATTGCCCTGAATGTGGCACTGAGCTGGTAAAAATTGAGGATCAGGCGATTCATTTCTGTCCTAATGAACTTCACTGCCCGCCACAGGTAGTAGGAAGAATGATTCACTATGTTTCCAGAAAAGCGTTGAATATTGACAACCTTGGAAGTGAAACTATTGAACAGCTATACAGAGAAAGACTGATTGAAAATCCTGCTGACTTCTATGTTTTAACGAAAGAACAGCTTCTTCCCCTGGAAAGAATGGCTGAGAAATCTGCCCAGAATATCATCACAGGAATTGAAAAATCTAAAGAAATTCCTTTTGAGAAAGTATTATACGGAATCGGGATTAAGCATGTAGGAGAAACAGTGGCTAAGAAACTGGTTAAAAACTTCCCAACGATTGAAGAACTGAAAAATGCAACCGTAGAAGAGCTTTGCCAGGTAGAAGATATTGGGGTTAAAATTGCAGTCAGTATTGTTGATTTCTTCCAGAATTCTGAAAATCTTTTGATGATCGAGCGATTGAAATCTTACGGAGTACAGCTTGAAAAAGGAGAAAGCACGAATGAAGTTTTATCCAATGTTCTGGAGGGGAAAACATTCCTTTTCACCGGAAAATTGTCATTATTCACCAGAGAATCTGCTGAAGAGATGGTAGAAAAGCATGGCGGAAAAAATATTTCTGCGGTTTCGAAAAACCTCAACTATCTTGTAGTAGGTGAAAAAGCAGGAAGCAAACTGAAAAAAGCTCAGGATATCGGAACAATTACTATTCTGGATGAGCAGCAGTTTTTGGATCTGATTGAGAAGCAATAAAATTAATGATATTAGTATCAAATTGATTATAGGCTGTGATTATTTCACAGTCTTTTTTATTTTTAAATACGCTGTAAATCTCCTGAATTCCAGCAAACAATAATCTTTTCAAAAAAATAAGATAATATTCGGCTAAAAGTTTACATTTGTTCATTATTTGTCATCAAATAATAAACAAAACTTAATACAACTAATCCATGAAAAAAATCTACTTCTTTATTCTAGTAGCTATGTTTTCTGTGTTTCAATCACAGACCGTCAATATTCCTGATGCTAATTTCAAAAGTCTACTCGTTGCTAATGTACCTTATATGGCAAAAGATATTTATGGCAACACTACAATTATCGATACCAATCATGACGGAGAAGTTCAGTTGTCCGAAGCAGCCAACATCAGCCAATTGAATTTTGACCTGTACAATATGCCTAATTATAATTATTTTTTTAATAATATCGTTTCAACGGAAGGTATAAAAAGTTTCACAAATCTTCAAAAGCTTTATATAGACAGCTTTCCCTTATTGCAATCTATAGACCTCAGCAATAATACAATACTGGATAAGCTGGATATCAGCAGGTGCTATGTTCTTTCATCTGTAAATATTCAAGGATGCAGCCAGTTACATGATCTGGATATTTTCTTTAGTAATATTCCTTCTATTGATCTTTCAGGATTGAGTAACTTATATGAAGTAAATATAACACAGTGCCAACTGTACAATCTTTATTTAAACAACAATACCAATCTCAGCAATCTAACTTTAACTTCAAACAAACTTCAAACTCTCCCTCTAAACCAAACACCTAATTTAAAATTTCTAGGTATTGCAAGTAATCTATTTACTACACTTAATTTTGGATCTTTTTCAAAACTGGAAACACTAAACTGTACTTACAATAAATTTACTACGATTGACCTGTCTCAAAACGGAGAGCTTATTAATTTCGGATGTGATATGAACCCCAATCTGCAATCTTTATTGATTAAAAATGGAAAAAACAACTTCAATCCAAATTCTAGCTCAAGTTTTACAGGAACTCCAAACCTTGTTTATATTTGTGCTGATGATTTTGAAATAGCAAGTGTAAATTCTCTTCTACCCTCTACAAGTTCATGTGTTGTTAATTCTTACTGTTCATTCACTCCGGGAGGGATTTTCTATAAGATTCAGGGGAATACAAAAGTTGATATAGACCTTAATGGATGTGATTCCAATGATCCTAATAAAGCTTTTCAAAAGTTCACAATAGCAGGAGGTGGAATAACAGGAAGTATGATCGCTAATATTTCCGGAAATTATTCTATTCCTTTACAGGCAGGAACTCATATGATTACCCCAATTTCAGAGAATCCGGCTTATTGGACGATCTCTCCAAG
Organism: Chryseobacterium sp. KCF3-3; assembly: GCF_045865955.1. NCBI lineage: Bacteria > Pseudomonadati > Bacteroidota > Flavobacteriia > Flavobacteriales > Weeksellaceae > Chryseobacterium > Chryseobacterium sp. KCF3-3. The sequence continues at coordinate 3,078,142 of NZ_AP035792.1, read as the reverse complement.
TACTTTAACGGTAAATTTTCCGGCGCAGGCAAGTCCTTTGACTCAAAATTTCTGTTTAGCAGCCAATGGAACCCACAATGATCTTGAAGTTTTAATTATTCCTGTCACAGCTGCGGTACCTGGATTTGATACCAAGTATAAAATTGTTTACAAAAACAAAGGAACGGCAGCCCAATCCGGAAATATTGTTTTCAATTTCAATGATAACCTGATGAATTTTCTGAATGCAACCATTTCTCCTGATACACAATCTACAGGATTATTAACATGGAATTTCACGAATCTTCTTCCTTTTGAAACCAAAGAAATTACCGTAACTCTGAAATTAAATACACCAACACAGACTCCATCATTAAATGGAGGTGATATTTTACATTACACAGCACAAATCAATGGAGCTGCTGATGAAACGCCTGCTGACAATACCTTCACATTGAACCAAACGGTTGTCAATTCTTTTGATCCGAATGATAAAACCTGTCTGGAAGGAACTTCCATTTCTCAAACTCAGGTGGGAGACTATGTACATTACCTGATCAGATTTGAAAATACAGGAACAGCCAATGCAAAGAATATTGTGGTGAAAGATGAAATCGACATTACTAAATTTGATATTTCTTCCCTGATAGCATTAAACGGAAGTCATAATTTTGTGACAAGAATTACCAGTCCGAATACGGTGGAATTTATCTTTGAAAATGTTCAGCTTCCTTTCGACGATGCTAATAATGACGGTTATGTTTCGTTTAAAATTAAAACAAAATCTACCTTAAATCCTGGGGATAGCTTCAGCAATACAGCAAAAATCTATTTCGACTACAACGCCCCGATTGTTACCAATACGTATACAACAAGTATTCAAAATGTATTGGTAACAGCAGAAATTGATAAGGAAAACACGAGTATTTCTGTTTACCCTAATCCTGCAAAAGATGTTTTAAATATCAGATCCAAGCAGGAAATCATCAAAGCTGAAATCTATGATGCGACTGGAAGAATTATCAGTTCATTAAGTGTAACAGGAAACTCAATTTCTGTTTCAGAACTTTCTAAAGGAAACTATATTCTCAAAGCCTTCACAAAAGACAAATTACTTGTACAAAAGTTTATTAAAGATTAAGCTTATAAAAGTTCATATAAAAAGGCTGTAATCAATTTCACAGCCTTTTTTATTTATTAATAATCAACAACTTATGATATCTTCAGATATACATAATTTGGTTTACTTGAAAACAATAATAGTATATGGAGTATTTTCTCCTGCTTTAGGCAAGATCAACCTGATATGTTCCTTATTCCTGTAGTAATCTGTGTAAGGCTCTTTGGTGATAATCTTCCCTTTTTCTGTTTCTTTGTATCCTGCAGCCAATATCAGTTTAAAGTATTGTTCATATTCTTTTTTGTCCTTAAACTCAAATTCAATTCTGTCTTCTGATTTTTCTTCTTTGTATTCAAACTTTCCGATTTTCGAGCTATAGTCTGGAGCTTCGTATTCCGTTAAAAGAAAGCTTAAGCCTTCCGTTCTGTCATAAAATTTGAACTGAAGCTGTTTCATTTCCTTTTTAAACTCATCCATCGTAAGTTTGTTGAAACCTTTAAGCTGTTCTAATGTGAAGGTCTGTGCAGAGACCTGAATACTTAGTACAACTGAGAATAATATGAGTCCTAAAGTTTTTCTCATTTCTATTTTTATCGCAAATATAAAGAATAGGATTACATTTTTTAATTGGAAGGATCTGATATTTTCTTATTCTAATAGATGAATACACCTAATAGGTTTATAAAACCTATTAGGTGTTTAAATACGCAATTTAATCCTTATGAAACCGGCAGCCTGAAATAAAATGTACTTCCATTATTCAGGGAACTTTTCACTCCTATTTCTCCGTGTTGTTTTTCAATAAAGTTTTTTGAAATGGCCAACCCCAATCCTGTCCCGTTCTGATGTTCTCCGGGAACCTGAAAATAGCGGTCAAAGATCTGGCGGTGGTATTTTTCATCAATTCCGCTTCCGGTATCAATAATACTGAACTGAATAAATGCATTCAGTTTTTCTACCACTATTTTAATATTTTCATCCTGAAAAGAGTGCTTCACCGCATTGGTCAGGAAATTATTCATCACCCAGACGGTTTTATCAAAATCTGCAGTCACCGCATCACTTTCTTCCAGAAGATATTCTGTACTTATAGAGATATTTTTCTGCTCAGCCAGTTTCTCTACATTCTTTACAGCAGTCTGTACAATTTCTTTGGGAGAACATTTTTCCACGGTCAGTCTGATATTTCCGGATTCTACCTGAGAAAGGTTCAGCAATTCTCCTGTGATATCCAATAAACGCTGTCCGTCTTCATTGATGCTCTTCAACAATTCCTGCTGCTGCTCATTCAGTTCTCCAAATTTCTGGTTTCCAAGAAGCTGAACGCCCATTTTGATTGCAGAAATCGGAGTTTTTAATTCATGAGAAATGGTTGCAATGAAGTTGGTTTTGGCAAAATCAAGCTCTTTAAAAGGCGTAATATTTCTTAATAAAATTACCTTTCCAATATATTTTTTTTCTTTTTCTCCTGTCTTTACAATATTGATGGGAATAATATCCTGCTCGAAATAGTTTTCCTTATTATCACGAACAATTTTAATCGGATCTTTCACCGGATGGTCTATATTTTTCAGCAGTTCGCGCATCAAATCGTTATTAATAGCTACTTCATGAGCCGTTTTTCCGATAATATCTTCCTTATGGAGATTGGTGATCTTCAAAGCTTCATCATTGATCATATAGATAAAATGATTCTCATCCAGGCCAATCACCGCATCGTGCATATTGTTAACCAGTGTTTCGATACGTTTTTTATCCATCAGCTGCTTAGAAAGCGTACTGCTTTCGTACTCCTGAAGTTTTTCCGCCATACTGTTGAATGAGTCTGCCAGACTGTTGAACTCTTCACTTCCTTTGAAATGAACCCTTTCACTATAGTTTTTATCAGCAATCTGTTTGATACTGAAAGTAAGCTGATTGATAGGCTCTGCAATGGTTTGTGGTAAATTAAAAAGCAGGATAAAAGCGATCAGAAAGCATACAGTTCCTAAACTTACGATCCAAAAAGTGGCATTTTCTGCTGTAATAATCGCAATATCACTTTTCCGTTCTATCCCTTTCATATTCAAAGACATGATCTTCGAAAGATCTTCACGGATGAGCTTTTCCTTATTGATATCGGGAGCTTTCAGGTAGCTGTTAAAATGGAGATTCAGATTTTGTGTGGCTTCTTTTTCTCCAAATTCTGTAAGGTTTTTTTCCTGAAGCTTGTTATTTTTTTGAAAATCCGCTATGGCAACGGTACTGTCTGTACTGATGTTATCCAATGCCAGAAGCATATTTTTGGAAAACTCCAGACTGTTGTAATTGGCCGTAAGGATCTTTTCAGTATCAGATTTTAATTTATTGATGTATACAGAACCTATCACTGAAAGCAGAACGATCAGTAGAAATAAAAGGCCCACGCCTAAGGTAAGTTTCGTTTTAAGTTTCATTACTTTTAAGATAAAATAATAATATCTATCTGTCTTTCATTCAGCCTGTTCATAAGGGTATAAATCCAGCTGTATCCCAACATCCGCTGCCAGAAACTGGCGTGAGGTTTTCCAATACAGACCGTAGTGATGTTATGAGCAATCACATATTCCAGAATCCCGTTATGAACACTGCTTTCTTTGATGCGGACTACTTTGGCACCTAATTCCTGTGCTAAATTAAAATTATTAATTAAATACCGTTGTTTATCCAGTGCAATTTTTTCCGGATTTTCAGAAGGTTTCTGAACGTACAAAACAGTCCATGGACTGTTATAATAGCTGGCTAATCTAGCCGTTTTACGAATAATTGTTTTGGCAATTTTCTCATTACTGCTGATGCAGGCCAGGAATTTTATCGGTTTAAAATTTTCGGTTTTGATTTCTGTTTCTACCTTTCTTTCTACATGGGTTGCCACTTCCTTTAAAGCCAGCTCACGAAGCTGAAGAATATGTCCGCTCTGAAAGAAATTACTCAGAGCGGTCTGAATTTTTTCCTTTTTATAGATTTTCCCTTCTTTTAATCGGGTAAGAAGCTCATCTGCGGTAAGGTCAATATTTACTACTTCATCTGCCAGAGCCAGAATCTTATCCGGAACCCGCTCTGCTACTTCTACTCCAGTAATTTTCTTTACCTCTTCATTCAGGCTTTCGATATGCTGAATATTCATCGCACTGATGACATTAATCCCGTTATCAAGGATTTCCAACACATCCTGCCATCTTTTTTTATTTTTAGAACCTTCTACGTTGGTGTGAGCCAGTTCGTCAACCAGAACTACTTCAGGATGTTCATTGATGATGGCCTGAAGATCCATTTCTTCAAGATTTTTTCCTTTATAGAAGACTGATTTCCTTTCAATCTCAGGAAGACCTTCTACCAAGGCTACCGTTTCTTCTCTGCCATGAGTTTCAATATAGCCAACCTTTACATCAATGCCATTTCGCAAAAGGGAATGCGCTTCCTGAAGCATACGGAAGGTCTTTCCTACACCTGCACTCATCCCGATATAAATTTTGAATTTTCCTTTACGGGATTTTTGAATCAGTTCTAAAAAATCTTTTGCTGATGACATTGATTTTATTCTTTTTAATTTTACTTTAAGCACTATTTTCTGTGGCTAAACCGATTTTAAAACCAGACCGCTAAACTCGATGTTATATAGAAATTTCCTTTTTTAAAATCATCATTCTTTGCAAAAATGGCATCTTTGGAAGTAAAACCTCTCGCTTCTGTACGGAAAACTACATTTTTGAATATGGCATAGTCTACATTGAGAGAATATCCGAAGGTCTGGAATCCATTAGGCGTTTCTGTGCTGATAATCACACCATTTTTATCATTATAATATTCCAGTCTTCCTGCCAGTGCCCATTTGCTGTCAAACTGGTACTTCATCTGAACATTCGGACTGTACCAGATGTTATACTGCTCGCTTCCTTTGGATTTCTGCTCTGCACCGATATCAAATCCCAATACAGCCGAAAACTGATCTGTCAGCTGAAAGCTTCCGTACAAATCATGGAAATAACGCATTCTTTTATCTTCTTTTGCTTTATCATTTCCTATGAATGAGCTGCTGTTCAAAGTAATTTTATCATTAGGTTTATACGTTATCTGATGTCCGAAAGAAATACTCTGGTTTCCTTCAGGTTTGGCAATTCTCTGCCATCCGTTTAGTACCAGTCCGCTTAAAAACCATTTCCCGTTATCTGTGGTATAAGAAATTTTGGCTCCTGTTTCGAAATATGGAGAGTTCTCAGCGGCTAAACTTCTTGTCAGATTCACATTATCCTTTCCTATGGCACTTTCCCATCCGATATGTGAAGGCATGATCCCGGCATCAATCCATAAATTCTTATTCTTTGATATTTTGATTCCAACATTGGCTTCGTTTACATAACGCAGTGCATTTTGTTCTGCCACCATATTATCCTGGGCATAAGTTCCGGCCATTAAAGCAACATTGGCACGGATATTTTCACTCTGGTAATTGGCTTTAACCAATCCCAGATTGAGATTCATTTCATTATGTCTGTTATATGAGTATAAAAAATTCTGACGCATATGGTTGCCCGGCTCATTAAAATCATAGGTATAAAAAAGTTCTGCATAAGCGGAAAATGTCACTTTATTACTTGTTTTTAATGAATCTGATGACTGGGCTTTTGAGAAAAACATTCCCAATACGGCTCCTATAACTAAATATTTTTTCACTTTTATTAAGGTATGTTAATCATGTCAAGTTTTAAAATCTTGACATGATTATCGGTTATTAAATTTATTATTTTAACTGGTCCAAAGCAATATTAAGCTTCAGAACATTTACTTTGGATGGCCCGAAAAGTCCTAAGAAAGGCTTTTCAGTTTGATTATTAATTAAGCTTTTGATCTGTTCCTCTGAAAGGCTTCTCACTTTTGCAATTCTCTTTGCCTGGTAGAAAGCTCCTTCTTCAGAAATATCCGGATCCAGTCCGCTTCCGCTGGCCGTTACCAATTCTACAGGAACTTTAGCATTAGCCATTTCAGGGTTGTCCATTTTTAAAGTATCAATTCTTTTCTGTACAATTTCCAGATATTCTTTATTGCTTGGACCTTTGTTGCTTCCTCCACTTCCTGCTGCGTTATAATTGACTGAAGAAGGACGACCGTGGAAATATTTTTCAGACTTAAATTCCTGCCCGATATTAGCATAAAACTTCTGCCCTTTATTGTAAACAATTTCTCCGTTTCCTTTGTTAGGAAGTATTTTAGAACCTCCATAAACAACTGCCAGATAAATTCCTGTAACGACCAACATTACAAGAGTTAATCTGAATGCTGAAACAATATGATTTTTCATTTTTAAAATTTTAATAGAATAAACTGATTACCAGATCAATGATTTTGATTCCGATGAACGGAACGATTACTCCACCTAAACCATAGATCAAAAGATTTCTTCTTAATAATGCACTTGCACCAATCGGTTTGTAAGCCACTCCTTTCAACGCCAGCGGAATCAGGAACGGAATAATCACCGCGTTGAAAATAACTGCTGATAATATGGCTGTTTCCGGGCTGTGAAGATTCATAATATTCAGCTTCTGAAGAGAAGGAATAAAAGTGATAAACAGTGCAGGAATAATAGCAAAATATTTCGCCACGTCATTCGCAATACTGAAAGTGGTCAATGTTCCTCTGGTCATCAGCAGCTGCTTCCCGATTTCCACAATTTCGATCAGTTTTGTAGGGTCGTTGTCAAGGTCTACCATGTTACCGGCTTCTTTGGCTGCCTGTGTACCACTGTTCATTGCTACCCCAACATCGGCTTGAGCCAGTGCCGGCGCATCGTTGGTACCGTCTCCCATCATGGCTACCAGCTTACCTTCCTGCTGTTCCTTTTTGATGTAATTCATTTTGTCTTCAGGCTTAGCTTCGGCAATAAAGTCGTCTACTCCTGCTTTTTCTGCAATGAATTTTGCAGTCAGAGGGTTATCTCCGGTTACCATTACCGTTTTCACACCCATTTTTCTCAGTCTCTGGAAACGTTCCTGGATTCCTGTTTTGATGATATCCTGAAGTTCAATAACGCCCCATACTTTTTCGTTAACGGCTACTACTAAAGGAGTTCCTCCGTTTTCAGAAATTTTGGTTACCACATCCTGGGTTTCCTGTGGGAAGATATTCCCGGCTTTTTCAGTCAGTTTTTTTATCGTATCATAAGCTCCTTTACGGATTCTTGTTTCATCAAAATCAATTCCTGAAGTTCTTGTTTCCGCAGTAAAATCAATGTAAGTAGGATTAGCAACTAATAAATCTTCAGATTTCAAAGCACTCAGTTCAATGATGGATTTTCCTTCCGGTGTTTCATCCGCTACAGAACTTAATGCTGATGCTTTAATAAATTCTTCAAGCTGAATTCCATTGGCAGGGTGAAATTGAGTTGCCTTACGGTTTCCAATGGTAATTGTTCCTGTTTTATCAAGCAGCAAAACATCAATATCTCCTGCTGTTTCTACTGCTTTACCACTTTTGGTAATCACATTTGCTCTTAATGCTCTGTCCATCCCCGCAATCCCGATTGCAGAAAGCAGACCTCCGATAGTTGTCGGAATAAGACAAACGAAAAGAGATATAAATGCCGCTATGGTAATCGGAGTCTGCGCATAGTCTGCAAAAGGCTTTAAAGTGAGGGTAACAATAATAAATGTAAGCGTGAATCCTGCTAAAAGTATGGTTAATGCGATTTCGTTGGGTGTTTTCTGTCTTGATGCTCCTTCTACAAGGGCAATCATTTTATCCAGGAAGGATTCTCCGGGTTTTGTAGTTACTTTTACTTTAATTCTGTCTGAAAGTACTTTTGTCCCTCCGGTTACAGAACTTTTATCTCCTCCGGCTTCACGGATGACAGGTGCACTTTCTCCGGTAATAGCAGACTCATCAATGGTAGCAAGACCTTCAATAATCTCCCCATCCATCGGAATCTGATCTCCGGCTTCACAAAGGAAAATATCGCCTAATGTCATTTCAGCAGACATCTTCAGTCTTGTTTCTACCTGAAATCCCGGCTTGTTATCAAGTACCAGTTTGGCCGGCGTTTCCTCCCTTGTTTTTCTGAGGGTATCAGCCTGCGCTTTTCCTCTTGCCTCTGCAATAGCTTCTGCAAAATTGGCAAACAGAACGGTGAAAAATAAAATAATAAATACTAAAAAGTTATAGGAAAAGCTTCCCTGGGATTTATCACCAGTAAGACTGAACATGCTTACGATAAACATGACAATGGTTCCGATCTCCACCAGGAACATTACTGGATTTTTAAACATAATTTTCGGATTCAGTTTTACGAAAGACTGTTTGATTGCTTCGTTTACCAAATCTCTTTGAAATAATGTTTGTGACTGATTTTTCATTTTTTGAAAGAGTTTATATCATTGTAAATCAATAATCACCATTAAGGTCTGCCCAATAATAAGGATAGATATGGATAATATTAAGTGAACGTTTCGTAAGTGTCAGACTAGCTTCCTCAAACTCTTCGGCTTCCTTAATGGTTGAATATTGATTATAATTTTTAATGTTCACATTTATTTAGAGAAATACTGAATCTGCTCTGCGATAGGTCCTAATGTTAATGCCGGGAAGAAAGACAGAGCTGCAATCAGTAAAATCACTGCCAGTGTCATAAATCCGAAAGTAGCCGTATCTGTTTTCAGTGTTCCTGAACTTTCAGGGATATATTTCTTCTGTGCTAATAACCCTGCAATCGCTACTGGTCCTATAATCGGGATGAATCTTGAGAGTAGCAATACAATTCCCGTTGAAATATTCCACCAAGGAGTATTATCTCCAAGTCCTTCGAATCCGGATCCGTTATTCGCTGCAGAAGAAGTAAACTCGTACAGCATTTCACTGAAACCATGGAAACCAGGGTTGTTCAATGTTTTTGCTCCAAATTCTGGTAGATAAGCCGTTAAAGCTGTTCCTGCAAGAATTAAGAAAGGATGGAATAAAGCCACGATCATTGCGATTTTCATTTCTTTGGCTTCAATCTTTTTACCCATAAATTCCGGGGTTCGCCCTACCATCAGACCACTGATAAATACAGCCAGAATAATAAAGATGAAATAGTTCAGAATTCCGACCCCACAGCCTCCGTAGAAGCAGTTAATCATCATCGCAAGGAGTTCATTCATTCCGGAAAGAGGCATTGTACTGTCGTGCATCGCATTTACAGATCCTGTAGAGATTACCGTTGTAGCAATACTCCAATAACCGGATGCTGCACTACCGAAGCGGATTTCTTTACCTTCCATAGCTCCAAGACTATTGTCTGCACCCATTTGTGTAATCAAAGGATTTCCACCTGTTTCATTCACGATATTCGGAATAGTAAGTGCCAGAAAACCGACCGTCATTACCGTAAAGATTACCCATGAAAGTTTTCTTTTATTCAGATAAAAACCTAATGCAAATACCAATGCAAACGGAATAATCATCTGAGTGATCATCTCTGTCATATTGGTGATATAATTAGGGTTTTCAAGCGGATGCGCAGAGTTTGCCCCGAAAAATCCACCTCCATTAGTTCCTAAGTGTTTGATCGCTACAAATGCAGATACAGGACCTCTTGAAACATCTGCTTTCTGGCCTTCCAATGTCACAACATGATCTTTACCTTCGAAAGTCATCGGACTTCCGTTGATGGATAATATTAATGCAACAATCACGCTGATCGGAACCAGGATTCTGATCATTGATTTAGTGAAATAATCGTAGAAATTCCCAAGTTCGATACTTGTTTTTTCTTTAAAAGCTTTGAAAAGAACCGCCATTGCTGCCATTCCCGTTGCAGCTGTAACAAACTGTAAAAACATCAGATAAAGCTGGCTCAGATAACTTACTCCTGTTTCTCCTGAATAATGCTGTAAATTACAGTTCACTAAGAATGAAATGGTTGTATTAAAAGCCAGATCGGGTGACATATTCGGGTTTCCATCAGGATTTAAAGGGAGCCACGCCTGATTCAACAAAAGAAGAAAACCAATGATGAACCAGATCAGGTTGATTGCCAGCATGGCATACATATTCTGTTTCCAGTTCATCTGGCGGGCAGGATTAATTCCCGAAACTTTATAAATTAACTTTTCAATGGGTTCAAAAACCGGATCCAGAAAAGTTTTTTTGTATCCATAGACATTAGCTATATATTTCCCTAAAAAAATTCCGATAACTAATGTAATAGCAAACATTGCTATAATGCCTAAAATTTCTGTATTCATGACCTATTAAAATTTTTCAGGTTTAATTAAAACATAACAGATATACACAAAGGCAAGTATTGAGAGGAAAAATAAACTCCACATAATTTATATTCTATCAAAAAATTCAACTGATTTACATAAAAGCCAAAACAACACTGCAAAAAGCAGAATTAAACTTATGAGCATCATATCTTAATCATTAGGGTTAAAAGAGTCAACAATACGTACGATACAATCAGCAAACTAAAAGTAGAATGCTCCCGTTTTTTAAACGTTTTTCTTGAAATTGTCATTTTTAAATATTTTATTCAGAGACTATATGCCAAAAGAAAGTCCATTTTGAAAAAACAACACTTAAAATATTGAATAACAACAAACTAAACCTAAAAACCAAACTGTATAAAAACAGAAAAGCCTATCAAAATGATAGGCTCTTTATTAAAATGATAAAAGATTTATTTCAATCCGTATTCTTCGAGTTTACGGTATAGCGTGGCAATGCCAATCTCCAGTAATCTGGCTGCTTCTGCTTTGTTTCCTTTTGTATACTGTAATACTTTTTGGATATGTACTTTTTCCAGTGATCGGATACTCAAAGAATCACTTTCAGGAACTGTTTTTTCAGAATAGTGAGGAAGACTTTCAGCATCAAGGACATTGTTATCCATTAGAATCAAACTGCGTTCTACTGCGTTTCTCAACTCACGGATATTTCCTTTCCAGTCATTTCTCTCTAAAACTTTATAATATTCCGGATCAACCTGAACAGCGGACAAGTGAAGTTTATTTGAAAAAATATCTACAAAGTTTTTTGCAAGAGCTTTAAGGTCTTCTTTTCTTTCTCTTAATGCCGGAAGAGTGATCTCAAATACATTCAGTCTGAAATAGAGATCTTCTCTGAAATTACCCTGCTTTATTTCATCTTCTAAATCCCTGTTGGTTGCTGCAATCAATCTGAAGTCTGACTTTGAAACTTTAGTTTCCCCCATTTTGATAAATTCCCTGGTTTCCAAAACCCTGAGCAATTTTGCCTGAAGTTCTATAGGCATCTCACCAATTTCATCCAGAAACAGAGTTCCTCCGTTAGCTTCTTCAATCAATCCTTTTTTATCTTTAACAGCACCGGTAAAAGCACCTTGTTTGTGACCAAAAAGCTCACTCTCAAGTATCTCCTTACTGAATGCAGAACAATTGATCGCTACAAAACTATTTTTCTTTCTGTCACTTCCTTCATGAATAGCACTGGCAAAAACTTCCTTTCCTGTACCGGTTTCACCTGTAAGAAGGACGGCAGCATCCGTTAAAGCCACTTTTTCAGCCAATTTCTTAGCCTGTAAAATTAGAGGTGATTTACCTATAATCTGGTCAAATCCCTTCACAACCGTCTGCTGAACAACTTTTGATTTGTTATCCTTTACCTTATCCAGAGCTTTATACACCAGCGGAATTATTTTCTCATTATCATCTCCTTTCACCAGATAATCATACGCTCCATTCTTCATGGCCTGTACTGCATCGGTAATATTGCCGAATGCCGTCATCAGGATAATTTCAATTTGAGGATATTTATTCTTGATAGACTTTACCAGTTCTACTCCAAACGCATCAGGCAGACGTACATCACTCAAAACAACATCAAATTCATATTGCTCCAGCATCGTCATTGCTGAACGGGCTGTAGAAGCTTCTTTTACATTAAAATTTTCTTGGGAAAGGATCATTCCTAACAGTTTAAGGAGTTTGATCTCATCATCGATGATCAGAATATTTCCTGACATTATAATTATTTTTGGAAAACTAGTACAAACTTATTGAATTTATTCGAGGAAAACGGGGTAATAGAAGGAAATAGTTTAGGGAACAACTTGTGATATTTCAGGAGCTTTTTCCCGCTATCCATTCATACTCCTCACGCCATCGCGCTCTCACACTCAAACCCGCCTGCTCTCTAACCCAGGTTGCGGGGTAACCATTACTATCGGGGCTAGGCTAAAACTAATTATGAATGATAAATTATGAATGATGAATGATGAATGATGAGTTATAAGTTGTAGGATCCATCCTGATTAAGAACACTCAATTTTACATAGTAAGATCTAACATCCCAACTATGTCATTCCGTAGGAATCCAGCCACATGTATTAGCGTCTAAAGGATTCATAGGAATACTACAAAGGCTTTTAATACTTAAGTGATTTGATAATCTTAGATAAAGTTGATGATAGAGTTCAAAATGGATTATTTAGACTCCTACGGAGTGACAAAGTGTGTGTTGTAAACGGTAGTGGTGCCTACAAGAATGAATCAACTGTAAGATCAGGAAGGAAAAAGCAATAATGAATGATGAATTATGAATTATTAATTATGAGTTATGAGTTGCGGGATCCTGATTAGGAAGAGTCAATTTTACATAGTAAGATCTAATATCCCAACTATGTCATTCCGTAGGAATCCAGCCACATGTATTAGGGCCAAAGGATTCATAGGAATACTCAGAACTATCAGAGTTTTTTTAATACTTAAGTGATTTGATAATCTTAGATATGGTTGATGATAGAACTTTAAAATGTATTGTATAGACTCCTGCGGAGTGACAAAATAGTATGTGCTATCAATGATAAGTATAAATGATAAATGATCAATGATAAACAATCAGCCATTACTGATCCCTTGCTGGCTATTACTTATTACTTATTACTTATTACTCATTGCTTATATTGGCGGTGTAGCTGCTTATTTCGCTGGATTGGGGAGTAGGGATTAGGTATAAAACAAAAAAATCCTTTATCATAAGATAAAGGATTTTTTAAAAATAAAATAAAAACTGGCGGCGGCCTACTCTCCCGCGTTAGCAGTACCATCGGCGCTGGTGGGCTTAACTTCTGTGTTCGGAATGGGAACAGGTGAGCCCCACCGCTAAAACCACCCTAAAGGTTGTATATAAGGTTGCTGGATGTAGGTAATAGGTTGCAGGTTGTACCTGCTTCCTGATAGCTACCATCTGCTACCTGTTTTAAGCGATAAAAACTTTCACAAAGACAAAACCTTCACTGCGCATAAAGCACTTGGTTTATTAGTAACCATAGACTATAAATCTACGGGTAATTAGTACTACTTGGCTATGACATTACTGTCTTTACACCTATAGCCTATCAACGTCGTCATCTACAACGACCCTTAAAAGATGTCTCATCTTGAGGCGAGTTTCGCACTTATATGCTTTCAGTGCTTATCTCTTCCAAACGTAGCTACTCAGCGGTGCACCTGGCGGTACAACTGATACACCAGAGGTTTGTTCAATTCGGTCCTCTCGTACTAGAATCAAGCCCTCTCAAACATCTAACGCCCGCAATAGATAGAGACCGAACTGTCTCACGACGTTCTGAACCCAGCTCGCGTGCCACTTTAATGGGCGAACAGCCCAACCCTTGGGACCTTCTCCAGCCCCAGGATGTGACGAGCCGACATCGAGGTGCCGAACCTCCCCGTCGATGTGAGCTCTTGGGGGAGACTAGCCTGTTATCCCCGGAGTACCTTTTATCCTATGAGCGATGGCCCTTCCATACGGAACCACCGGATCACTATGTCCTGCTTTCGCACCTGATCGACTTGTAGGTCTCACAGTCAAGCACCCTTATGCCATTACACTCTACGCACGGTTACCAAGCGTGCTGAGGGTACCTTTGAAAGCCTCCGTTACTCTTTTGGAGGCGACCACCCCAGTCAAACTACCCACCACGCAATGTCCTTCTGAAAGAAGTTAGGCTCCAAGTAAGTAAAGGGTGGTATTTCAACGTTGGCTCCACAAACACTAGCGTGCCTGCTTCAAAGCCTCCCACCTATCCTACACATTACTTACTCAAAGTCAATACGAAGTTATAGTAAAGGTTCACAGGGTCTTTTCGTCCCATTGCGGGTAATCGGCATCTTCACCGATACTACAATTTCACCGAGCTCGTGGCTGAGACAGTGCCCAGATCGTTACACCATTCGTGCAGGTCGGAACTTACCCGACAAGGAATTTCGCTACCTTAGGACCGTTATAGTTACGGCCGCCGTTTACTGGGGCTTCAGTTAATGCCTTCGATTTAACTCTAAGCACCTTCCTTAACCTTCCAGCACCGGGCAGGTGTCAGACCCTATACAGCATCTTTCGATTTAGCAGAGTCCTGTGTTTTTGATAAACAGTCGCCTGGGCCTCTTCACTGCGGCCAACATTGCTGTTGGCGTCTCTTCTTCCGAAGTTACGAGACTATTTTGCCTAGTTCCTTAGCCACGACTCACTCGAGCACCTTAGGATTCTCTCCTCGACCACCTGTGTCGGTTTTGGTACGGGTTGCTTCACTTCGGCTTTTCTTGGATCAGATTACACTACAGCAGCTTCGCCCGAAGGCTAGGCCTTGACTATTCCGTCAGTCTCCAGCAGCTACATCCAACCGTCCCCTTTTATTGTGAGCAAGTATGGGAATATTAACCCATTGTCCATCCACTACCCCTTTCGGGTTCGCGTTAGGTCCCGACTAACCCTCAGCTGATTAGCATGGCTGAGGAAGCCTTGGTCTTTCGGTGAGCAGGTTTCTCGCCTGCTTTATCGTTACTTATGCCTACATTTTCTTTTCTATCCGCTCCACAATACCTCACAGTACTGCTTCGGCGCAAATAGAATGCTCTCCTACCAGATATATCTAAAATATAAATCCATAGCTTCGGTAATATGTTTATGCCCGATTATTATCCATGCCGGACCGCTCGACTAGTGAGCTGTTACGCACTCTTTAAATGAATGGCTGCTTCCAAGCCAACATCCTAGCTGTCAATGCAGTCCAACCGCGTTGTTTCAACTTAACATATATTTTGGGACCTTAGCTGTTGGTCTGGGTTCTTTCCCTCTCGGACATGGACCTTAGCACCCATGCCCTCACTGCCGTAGAACATTTATTAGCATTCGGAGTTTGTCAGGAATTGGTAGGCGATGAAACCCCCGCATCCAATCAGTAGCTCTACCTCTAATAAACTTATATACGACGCTGCACCTAAATGCATTTCGGAGAGTACGAGCTATCTCCCAGTTTGATTGGCCTTTCACCCCTACCCACAGGTCATCCGAAGACTTTTCAACGTCAACCGGTTCGGTCCTCCACTCTGTGTTACCAGAGCTTCAACCTGCCCATGGGTAGATCACAAGGTTTCGCGTCTAATCCTACTAACTATGCGCCCTATTCAGACTCGCTTTCGCTCCGGCTCCGGTACTTAATACCTTAACCTCGCTAGTAAAATTAACTCGTAGGCTCATTATGCAAAAGGCACGCCGTCACAGCTTTATGCTGCTCCGACCGCTTGTAGGCGTACGGTTTCAGGTTCTATTTCACCCTTCTATTCGAAGTGCTTTTCACCTTTCCTTCACAGTACTTGTTCACTATCGGTCTTTCAGGAGTATTTAGCCTTGGAGGATGGTCCCCCCATATTCAGACAGGATTTCACGTGTCCCGCCCTACTCATTTATCATCTTAATATGCCTTTCGAGTACAGGATTATCACCTTCTACGATTGTTCTTTCCAGAACATTCCTCTAAACATAAAAAGACTTTTGGGCTAATCCGCTTTCGCTCGCCACTACTTACGGAATCTCTTCGATTTCTTTTCCTCCGGGTACTTAGATGTTTCAGTTCTCCGGGTTTGCTCCTCTTACGAGGTGACATATCTTCAATATGCCGGGTTGCCCCATTCGGATATCTGCGGATCAATTCGTGTGTGCCAATCCCCGCAGCTTTTCGCAGCTTACCACGTCCTTCGTCGCCTCTGAAAGCCTAGGCATCCGCCATACGCCCTTAACGATTTCTTTCCTATTGGTTACTCAAGCGCTTTATGCGCTCGGTTTTCTCTTTGTGATGTCTTTACCGTTAATGTCAATGATCTTAATTTCTTTCTTTCAAACTGATGAACAAATGTTGTTTTTGGCTCCATTCGTAACTTTTAAATCAGTCTTCCAAAACTGTGGAGAATAAGGGAGTCGAACCCTTGACCTCCTGCGTGCAAGGCAGGCGCTCTAGCCAGCTGAGCTAATTCCCCGCTAGTTTAGATGTTAGTAGTTAGAAGTTAGAGATTAGTAAAAACTAACTTCTAATTTCTAGATTCTAACCTCTATTTTAATTAGTAGTCTCGGGCAGGCTCGAACTGCCGACCTCTACATTATCAGTGTAGCGCTCTAACCAGCTGAGCTACGAGACTTTGTTTTAGATGTTAGATTTTAGATACTAGATGTTAGACTAATCTCTAACTTCTAATTTCTAACTTCTTTTCTAAATCTCTTTCCCTATACTAATTTCTAGTGGGTTTTGTATTTTTATATAGCAACCAAACAAAAAACTAAAGCTATTGCTTTAAGTAAGTATATTGTATCTTACGATACTGATTTTGTTTAACGTCTTAAGACGCTCTAAAATGAGATGTTCCAGCCGCACCTTCCGGTACGGCTACCTTGTTACGACTTAGCCCTAGTTACCTGTTTTACCCTAGGCAGCTCCTGTTACGGTCACCGACTTCAGGTACCCCAGACTTCCATGGCTTGACGGGCGGTGTGTACAAGGCCCGGGAACGTATTCACCGCGCCATGGCTGATGCGCGATTACTAGCGATTCCAGCTTCATAGAGTCGAGTTGCAGACTCCAATCCGAACTGAGACCGGCTTTCGAGATTTGCATCACTTCGCAGTGTAGCTACCCTCTGTACCGGCCATTGTATTACGTGTGTGGCCCAAGGCGTAAGGGCCGTGATGATTTGACGTCATCCCCACCTTCCTCTCTACTTGCGTAGGCAGTCTCACTAGAGTCCCCAACTTAATGATGGCAACTAGTGACAGGGGTTGCGCTCGTTGCAGGACTTAACCTAACACCTCACGGCACGAGCTGACGACAACCATGCAGCACCTTGAAAAATGTCCGAAGAAAAGTCTATTTCTAAACCTGTCATTTCCCATTTAAGCCTTGGTAAGGTTCCTCGCGTATCATCGAATTAAACCACATAATCCACCGCTTGTGCGGGCCCCCGTCAATTCCTTTGAGTTTCAAACTTGCGTTCGTACTCCCCAGGTGGCTAACTTATCACTTTCGCTTAGTCTCTGAAGCTTGCGCTCCAAAAACGAGTTAGCATCGTTTACGGCGTGGACTACCAGGGTATCTAATCCTGTTCGCTCCCCACGCTTTCGTCCATCAGCGTCAGTTGTTGCTTAGTAACCTGCCTTCGCAATTGGTGTTCTAAGTAATATCTATGCATTTCACCGCTACACTACTTATTCCAGCTACTTCAACAACACTCAAGACTTGCAGTATCAATGGCAGTTTCACAGTTAAGCTGTGAGATTTCACCACTGACTTACAAATCCGCCTACGGACCCTTTAAACCCAATAAATCCGGATAACGCTTGCACCCTCCGTATTACCGCGGCTGCTGGCACGGAGTTAGCCGGTGCTTATTCGTATAGTACCTTCAGCTAGATACACGTATCTAGGTTTATCCCTATACAAAAGAAGTTTACAACCCATAGGGCCGTCGTCCTTCACGCGGGATGGCTGGATCAGGCTCGCACCCATTGTCCAATATTCCTCACTGCTGCCTCCCGTAGGAGTCTGGTCCGTGTCTCAGTACCAGTGTGGGGGATCACCCTCTCAGGCCCCCTAAAGATCGTAGACTTGGTGAGCCGTTACCTCACCAACTATCTAATCTTGCGCGTGCCCATCTCTATCCACCGGAGTTTTCAATATTAAATGATGCCATTCAATATATTATGGGGTATTAATCTTCCTTTCGAAAGGCTATCCCCCTGATAAAGGCAGGTTGCACACGTGTTCCGCACCCGTACGCCGCTCTCAAGATCCCGAAGAATCTCTACCGCTCGGCTTGCATGTGTTAGGCCTCCCGCTAGCGTTCATCCTGAGCCAGGATCAAACTCTCCATTGTATGTTTGTCTGACTCACTCAAAGTTTTTAACGCTTTAGTTTTTCCTTACTTGGTTGTTATATTGTATGTCAATGATCTTTATATCTTTCGCTTTTTAACGTAGCAATCTTTCTGTCAGTGTTGCTCCGTATTTGCGAGTGCAAAAGTAAAACTTTATTTTGAATTGACCAAATGTTTTTGAAGAAAATTTTAAAGTTTTTTAAGTAACCTTAATTCTTCCTAAACCTTCAATCTATCTACTCCTGCGCTCCCTCTAATTGGGACTGCAAAGATAATAACTATTTTTTAACTGACAACTTTTTTTATAAAAAAATTAAAGTTTTTTTTCGTCCTTATCTTATGAAGTATTTCTTTGTTTCTGCCTATCTAAAGGCTCTTCTGCGCTACTGAATGTCTTTCGTTTTTCAGTGGGGCAAAGATAGAAACTTCACACACACTACGCAACTTTATTTAACTTAAATTTTACCTTTTATTAATATTTAAACCTAATACACTGGAACGCAGGGAGAAAAATTTCAAACATTTGTTTGGAGGATCGGGGGAGTGTGAGAGTGTGGGAGGGTTTGAGAGAGTGAGAGGGGATGATTCGAAGGGCGGGAGGCGGGGTTTTGGGGTGTGGAGGGATCAAAATAATGGGTATATAATTATATATAGAATAGCTTTTTTAAATTAATAGCCTATATATAAGTTTTGGCTAAAGCCGGCTTAAGGAGTTATTTTTTACTAAACGGGCTAAAGCCCGTTCCTATTGAATAGTTATAATGAACCACAGATGACACAGATTGACACAGAGAAGATGTTTGCTTTTATAGTATATATAATATAAAGTAATAAGATGTAACTCCTATACCCGTAATTAAAATGCTTCGACTCTGCTCAGCATGACACTGCTAATACTAACTGATAAAATGCCTTAGACATTATACTGTCATTTCACTTTCCTTTATTAAAACTCTCGTAAAGAAGTTGGGATGCCTGCGCAATGACACAAGGGGAATAACGGTATATCTCTACACTCGTTATTTTATAGAATTTATAGATTTAGCTCCTATACCCGTAATTAAAATGCTTCGACTCTGCTCAGCATGACACTAGCTAATACTAACTGTTAAAATGCCTTAGACATTATACTGCCATTTTACTTCCTTTAAGACTCTCGTAAAGAAGTTGGGATGCCTGAGGAATGACACAAGGGAAATAGAGATTGATACTCAATAACCAGCTTCCATAGAAATCAGCAAGATGAGAATTCAATACAAATGTTCCTTTTCTACCGGGAAACCCGAAACCCGTAACACAATAACCCGAACCTCATCATTCATCATTCATAATTCATCATTTATAATTTATAATTCATCATTTACAACTCCTCCCCTAGCCCTGATAGTAATGGTTACCCCGCAGCTGGGGTTGGAGGGTGGATGGGTTTGGGTGTGGGAGACCCTTCGGCTTCGCTCTGGGTGACAGCGTGGGAGAGCGCTGGCGCGAGGAGTATGAATGGATAGCAGGATGAAGCTCCTGAGAAAGTTCGAGAGTTGGAGAGTTGGAGAGTTTGAGAGTTTGAGAGTTGGAGGGTTTGAGGGTGGGAGTTTGAGGGTGGGAGGATGAGAGAGTTGGTGAGAAATAGGAAATTGTGCTTTTAAAGAATGGGAATATGAAATTGCAGTGAGAGTATATATATGATGGGATGCAGGATTGGGAAACAGTTTCTTTGGAATGATTCACCTTCTCAACTGTAATAATAGATGTAATAATGATAAAAAGAGGTCTACATTTTTTTTGATTCCTTACATTTGTAGTGCATTCCGGTTTCTAAGGAATGAAATGAGTTTTATATATGACAGACAGAAAATATAAGGAAACGGTACATACAGATAAAAACCAATACGACTATATTACGGTAACCCACGACGAAAATAACGTCAGAATCTATACTTTGAAAAATGGATTAAAGGTTTTTCTTGCTCAGAATTTTGATGCTCCAAGAATACAGACTTTCATTCCTGTAAGAACAGGAAGTAATAATGACCCTTCTGATAATACAGGTTTGGCTCATTACCTTGAACATATGATGTTTAAAGGAACGTCTCACATCGGAACTCAGAACTGGGAAAAGGAAAAAGAACTTCTTGATCAGATCTCATCTTTATATGAAGAGCATAAGGCAGAACAGGACTCTGAGAAGAAAAGAGAAATCTATAAAAAGATTGATGAAGTTTCTCAGGAAGCGAGTCAATATGCCATTGCCAATGAGTATGACAAAGCAATCTCTTCTCTGGGAGCGAGTGGAACCAATGCTCATACCTGGTTTGATGAAACGGTTTACAAAAATAATATTCCGAATAACGAACTTGAAAAATGGCTGAAAATAGAAAAGGAAAGATTCTCTGAAATTGTCCTTCGTCTTTTTCATACCGAGCTGGAATCGGTATACGAGGAGTTCAACAGAGCGCAGGACAATGATACAAGACTTGTGAACTACGAACTGATGGATGCTCTTTTCCCCACTCATCCAAATGGACAGCAAACGACACTTGGAAAACCGGAACACCTGAAGAATCCATCGATGAAGGCTATTCATAAGTATTTTGATGAATATTATGTTCCTAATAATTATGCCATGGTACTGGTTGGGGATTTTGATTTTGAAGAGACCATTCAGTTAATCGATCAATATTTCGGGACTTTACCTTATAAGGAGCTTCCTAAAAAAACACCTGTTATTGAAGAACCTATTACAAAAGTTGTAACAAGAACGGTAAAAAGTCCTACTACTCCACGCGCTCAGCTTGCATGGAGAACAGATAGCTATGGTACAAGAGAAGCAATGCTGGCTGATGTGGTTGCGAATATCCTCAGCAACCGAGGGGAAGCCGGATTACTGGATCTGCATATCAATCAAACTCAAAAAATGCTTTGGGCTCAGGCTTTTTCTGTGGGGTTAAGACAATATGGATATTTTTCTATTGTTGCTGTTCCCAAGGAAACACAAACTCTGGAGGAAGCCAAGAATATGGTACTGGATGAAATTGAGCTGATCAAGAAAGGAGATTTTCCGGACTGGATGCTGCCGGCAATCATCAATGATTTCAAACTTCAGAGAATGAAAGGTCTTGAAACTGCCGAAGGACTGGCCACTAACCTTTATGATTCTTATATAAAAGGAAGAACCTGGGAAGAGGAACTGAATGAAATGGATGAATATGCCGCTTTCACTAAAGAGGATGTTGTAAATTTTGCCAATGATTTTTTCAAAGAAAATTATGTGGTTGTCAATAAAGAAAAAGGAGTCAATGACAAATTGATCAGGGTTGAGAATCCTGGGATTACTCCTGTTAAGATCAACCGTGATACACAATCTGAATTTTTGAAAGAGATTCTGGCAGATAAAACGGAGGATATTAAACCCGAGTTTATCGATTATCAGAAAGAAATCATCACGGATCAGCTTAACGGAAAGAAATTAAGCTTTGTAAAGAATAAGTATAACGATATCGCTCAGCTGCATTTCATTTTTCCTTTTGGAAGTGATAATGACAGAGATTTAGGGATTTCAACTCAGCTTCTGCAGTATCTAGGAACGGATACGCTTTCACCGGAAGATTTAAAAAAGGAATTCTTTAAAATCGGGATCAGCAATGATTTTAAAACAACGAACAACCAGCTTATTATTTCTTTAAGCGGATTAGAAGAAAATATAGAAAAGGGAATCGGTCTTCTTCAGCACTGGATGCATGACGTACAACCTGATCAGGAAATCTACAATCAGTTTGTGGGCACAGTACTGGAAAACCGTGAAGCCATTAAGAAAGATAAAAACCGAATTATAACGGCACTCAACAATTACACGAAGCTGGGCAGCAACTCCCGTTTTACGGATGTTATTTCTAAGGAAGAGCTTGAAAGCAGCAATTCTGAAGTATTCACCAACAGAATGAAGAAGCTTTTCCAATATCCTTATCAGGCATTTTTCTATGGCAAAAATTTTGAAAACTTTAAAGAATACATTGGTCAGTATATCAAGCCTGAAAGTCTTCAGATCCCGGAAGCTAAGCAATATCCGGAACCAGCAACGGGAGGAAATGTGAATTTCATCAACTATGATATGGTTCAGATGGAAATGAGTAAGATTGGAAAAGGAAACGAGGTGAATCCACTTCATTTCGGAAAGATCAATGTTTTCAATGAATATTTTGGAAGAGGATTATCTTCTATTGTTTTCCAGGAGATGCGTGAAAGTAAAAGTCTTGCTTACTCTGCTTATGTTTCTTATGCTGCAAACTCTGAGCTGAAACATCCGGACTATGTGACAACGTATATCGGAACTCAGCCTGACAAACTGATGATCGCTGTAGATACGTTGAATGAACTGATGAACGAACTTCCTGAAGTACCTATTCAGTTTGAAAATGCCAGAAATGCAGCGCTGAAACAGATTGCCTCAACAAGGGTTACCCGAAATAATATATTCTTCAACACCTTAAGGCTACAGAAACTGAACATCTATCATGATTTCAGAAAGGACATCTATGGACAGATCCAGAACCTGAAGTTTGAAGATATCGAACATTTTTACCAGACGGAAGTTCAATCAATACATTTTAATACGGCCATTATCGGTAAAAAGGAGAACCTTGATATGGAAGCTGTCAATAAAATGGGAACATTTAAAGAAGTAAGTCTGAAAGATATATTCGGACATTAAAAAACAAACCGCACGATAGGATTATCGTGCGGTTTGTTTTTATAAGTGATGAATAATAATTTATAATTCCTCATTCTATTACGTCATCATACAATCTCCGTCTCCATCCTGATAATTTGGTTCAAAATGATCAGGAAGTAATTCCAGCAGGTTTTTGTGAAACAGATATTCCCGTTTGAAATCACGTTCGTAGATAGGGGAAAATACTTTTGACTGTTGTATTTCTTTGTTCAATAGGGTTTGATAAGAAGTAAAACCTTTTACTTTATGGCTTACAATGAAGTCCTGTAAAAACCGAACAACCTCATCTAAATTACCATCTGCAAAAAGGTAAGGGATTTTAAGATAGCCATCACGGAGCTGTAACAGAAAACAGGAGGTGAGCTTATTATTTTGATCGAAAATTTTGATCCAGAAATATTTAAAGATCTCAGCAAAACTTGAAAAGAAGTATTTTTCATCTTTTTTTCCTTCCAAAACCCAAGGATGATTGATAAAAGTGTTGATTTCATCTGCATCACGTCTCCCAGAAAATCCATTAATAAAATCTACACTTTCTTTGTCGATCTGATCCAGAACTTCATATTTGAAATCCGGTTTTGATGCTGTAAGATTCTTTATTGAAATCAATCCATTGGCGGCAACATCCAGAATTTGAAAAAGAGGTCTCAACGGTTTTGTTCCCGGTTTCTTTTCAGGAATCATTTTGGCTGCATCGGTTCTGAAGTAATAGCGTTTCCCTTCTTTAGGAAAGACATATTCAAAAACACCCATAATATTGTAGAGTGCTTCGGCTTCTTTAGTAAATTCTGTAATAGCGATTCTGCCCTCGTACTCTTCAAAAACTCTTTTCAGTAATGCTTTTGCCGGTCTTTTTTTTCTGTATTCAGGGTTTACATATAAAGTGCTCAGCCATGCGTAACGGATTCCTTTTCCATCAATGGTAAAATTATCCGGAAAACATCCTACGTAACCTACCAGTTTTTCTTCATAGAAAGCCAGAATAAGAAGAACATCTTTATCTGATGCTTTTGGATTTTGAATATGAGACAGTGCACGGTGCCTTGTAATGGGAAGAAAATCATATTGCTGAAAATCTCCGGAGGATATAAAATCTTCCAGTTCCCTTCTATTGAATGTTTTCAGCGTTATCATTCTCTAATAATTGTATTTTTATGGATGAGTTTTTTCAGTCTGAAGTAAGCGATTTCCTTTTTTAAGGTCTCTACTCCGCTCTCTCCCATTTCCATTGGAATTCGTTGAAAGTTTCTTTGTATACTGTCCAGTTTGACACCAGCACAACCAAAACTGCAGTAGATTTCTTCATTTTTATAGAGTTCATCAAAAAAATCTTTCTTTACTTCAAAATCGGTAAACGGAAAGGCGAAACTTTCATACAGGAAATCATTTTCTTTTAAATAATGAAAAGTCTTATCTGTTGTTTCCATTTGTTCTTTCAAAGATAAATCTCCATATTTCGGATGATCCCAGCTGTGCGAAGAAATTCCGAAACCTTTGTTGGTAAGTTCTTTTAATTCTTCTGTTGTTAAATAAGGTTTAAATTCCTTTGAATAAGCCTTAAAATCAATTTCAAATTTTTCTGCAAGCTGATCCAGAATATCTTTTTCCTGATAATTTATGGATAAGATTTTCTTTTGTAAAACACGTCTGTCTACATTTTTCAACGACAGGATAAAATAAATTTCAGGATCTATGGTTTTTATTTTTTCAGCAGCATCGGCAAGAAGGCTTGCTTTACATCTGAACATCATATCTTCATTGTCTATGAAAGCGGGATTGATAAAATTACAGGCATAAATTCCTTTTCGTTCCAGAATGGGAGCTACAACATCATAGAATTCTCTGAAGCCGTCATCAAAAGTGAGCATGGCAATCTTTTTCTGAGGTTTGAAATTCCCGAACGTATATTCTTTAAACTCCTGCCAGTTTACAAACTGAAAATGTTTTGCGATATAATCCAGATCATTTTCAAACTGTTGAGTCGTCTTATAACGGATCACATGTTTTAAATGAGAAAGTTCTTTATCGGAAACACTATGATAAAGCGGCAGACAATAGTCCAGCGGAAATGATTTCCCGATATTCTCAGATTCAAAAGCTGCCAAAACATTGATGATCCTGTCTTTCATCCTATTTTAAATAAAAAAGAATCTATTCAAAATTAAATTCAAATAGATTCTTAAAGGTATAACTTTTAAAATTATTTTATAATTTTCATTTCATCAACAAGCCACCTTGAATCAGCGAACTTATCGATGATGAAAAGGATATATTTTGTATCTACCATGATGTTTCTGCTGAAACGTGGATCATAATTGATATCACTCATTGTTCCTTCCCACTGTCTGTCGAAATTCAATCCAACAAGGTTTCCGTTGGCATCAAGAGCAGGGCTTCCGGAGTTTCCTCCGGTTGTGTGGTTGGTAGCAGTGAATCCTACGGGAACGTCACCTGTTTTATCTTTATAGATTCCGAAATCCTTTTTGTTGTAAAGATCAATCAGTTTCTTTGGAACATCAAATTCGTAATCTCCAGGAACATATTTTTCCATTACCCCTGCAAGGTGAGTCTGATATCCGTAAGAAACAGCGTCTCTAGGAGTAGAACCTTTTACTTTTCCATACGTTACACGAAGTGTTGAGTTGGCATCCGGGAAGAATTTTCTGTCTTTATCCGTCTGCATCTGCTGTGCCATAAACTTTTTCTGTAAGGCATCAATTTTTGCCTGCATAGAAGTATATTGTGGGTCAGCAGTTTTCATATACGTTTCTTTCATGGAAACATATAATTGATAAATTGGATCTTTCTTTAAAGTCTTGATTAATTTATCCTGATTAGAAAACGCTTTATCAATATCTGTAGTCAATGCTCCTCCGTTTACAGCAGTTCTTCCTGTGATGATAGAGTTTTTAGACATATCTTCTACTACAGGAATATTAGCATTCTCATCTTTATACTTGTTGAATCCTGCCGGTAAAAACTGTGTTGCCGTTTTATTCACGTATAAAGCCAATAGTTTTGCAGTTACTTTTGCATCAAGTTCAGCACTGTAATCCTTATAAAAAGAAGTTAATTTTGATTTTAATTTTGAAAGTTCCTTTTCATCCATTCTTCCAGCTTCTACAGAAGCTACGAAATCATAATAATCACCAGCAAGCTTCAAAGTCTCCGCATTTCTGATTACTTCTGTATAGTAAGCATTGTTTAATGCATAAGGAGCCTGATCATTGTACAGTTTATTCAACTGATCCAGAGTAGTCTTGATCTCCGGATTTTTAGCAACCAAAGAACCTTCATACATTACTTTCTTTTCTACGGCATTGGATTTTTTCAATCCTTCTACTTCACCGATCCATTTTTTCCAATAGTTCGCTACTGAAGCATATTTGGATGCATATTTGATACGCGTTTCATTGTCAACACGCATTTTTTCGTCCAACGTTTTTAAAGCGACATCACGTACCGCAATTCTTGCAGGATCAATATCTTTCATGATCTTTTCTACCCCAATTGCAGGAAGATATTCTGTAGTTCTTCCCGGGAATCCGAATACAAAAGTAAAATCGTTCTCGTTTTTATCTTTGATAGAAACCGGTAAATAGTGTTTTGGAACGTAAGGTACATTGTCTTTTGAGTATTCTGCAGGTTTGTTGTTCTTGTCTGCATAAATTCTGAACATAGAGAAATCTCCGGTATGTCTAGGCCAAACCCAGTTGTCCGTATCGCTTCCGAATTTCCCGATGCTTTGAGGAGGTGCTCCTACAAGACGGATATCTTTATACGTTTCGATGGTGTAAGCATAGTATTTGTTTCCATAATACATTGGCTTTACCATGATCGACTGGTAAGATTCAATTTTCTGAGAGTTTTTATACACCTCAATATTGTTGTTGATCCTTTTAGTAAGCTCAGGCTCTGTAAGATTGTCTGTACCATCTAATATTGGATCAGTAACTTCTTTTATATCTACAATAAAATCTACTTTTACTCCCGGGTTAGGAAGTTCACCTTCTGTATTTTTTGCCCAGAATCCGTTTGAAAGAAGATCATTCTGAACGGTAGAATGTGCCTGAATCTGACCAAAACCACAGTGATGGTTCGTTAAAAGCAATCCTTTAGGCGAAATAATTTCTGCAGTACATCCGCCATTAAACTGTACTACCGCATCTTTAATGCTTGGTTTCTGAGGATTGAAAATATCTTTTGCAGAAATCTTCATTCCTAAATCCTTCATTTCCTTTTCATTCAGCTCCGTAGGAATCCACATTCCTCCATATTGTTGCGCAAATGCCATTGCAGCTGGCAAAAGAAATACAGATAAAAGTATCTTTTTTGTCATAATCAAAATTTTGCCCAATTTACAAAGAAAAATAGGAACAGACTTTATAAAACACGTAGAAAAGTTATTAAGAGTTCTTTTTTGAAAATATGGATAGGCAATGGTCAGTTTTGCTTCGTAAGTGAATGGTGAATTTTTATAATTAAAAATAAGTAAATTCATCAAAAATTGACAAGCGAAGTGAATTGACTATTCACTATTCACTATTCACGACTCATTCAAAAATTGGATCGTCAATGGTCAATTTTGCTTCGCAAGTGAATAGTGAATTTTTATAATTAAAAATAAGTAAATTCATTAAAAGTTGAAAAGCGAAGCAAATTCACCATTCACCATTCACCATTCACCATTCACCATTCACCATTCACTATTCACCATTCACTACTTATTCACTCATCCTATCCCTTCCCTATGGCTCAGTTTTTGTTGATTGGAAGTAACTTTATTATTAAAAACATCCTTAAATTAATTATTATGATGAAAAGTAAAATGCTCATGTTGGGAATGGCATCTGTTCTATTCCTTGCTTCATGTTCTAAAAAGGAAACCACTGAAACAACCGCTACTACAGATTCTGCAACGGCAGTACAGCCTGCTGCTACCGACAGTATTACAAAAGCAACTCCTACAGCAGCCGGAGATACTTCTGAAAATGCTTTAGACTGGGCAGGTACTTATGAAGCAACTGTTCCGTGTGCTGATTGTCCGGGAATCAAGACTTCATTGACATTGAATGATGATAAAACATTCAGCATTACAGAAGAATATCTTGACAGAAATTCAAAGAACCAGGATAAAGGATCTTTCATCTGGGATGCTACAGGAAGCATGATTACTTTAAAGGGAAAATCTGCCAGCTATAAATATAAAGTGGGTGAGAATATGCTGATTCAGCTGGATATGGAAGGAAAAGAGATCGATGGTCCGAATAAGGATCATTATGTATTTAAGAAAAAATAAAAATAAAGGCTCAGGCCTTTATTTTTTTGCTTTTATATCGTCTAAAACTGGTAAGCTGTAATCTTCGGATCATCTATGAGCCTTCTGATCACTTCTTCATGATGACTGTTTTTACCTGTCAGCCTCCAGATAACTGTTAAACTCTCCGGTGAATATTGCTGTTTGAGCATCTGATATCTTAAATGATGTTCTTTGAAAAGCGCCTCACAATATTGGATATCTGAAGCATGCGTCAAAGCAATTTTATATTCTCTTACTTTATTATAATTATCAATGAAATTCTGAAGATAGGTTAAAGCACTCAAAACAATCAAAACTAACGCTGTTCCCAGAAGTGCAATATAAATATAGCCGGAACCTACCGCCATTCCTATAGAAGCCGTGGCCCAAATAGTAGTTGCTGTAGTAATTCCTTCAATTTTATTATCTCCTTTGAAAATGACGCCTGCTCCCAGAAATCCGATTCCTGTAATGATATTAGCTGCCAGACGATCCGGATTGGCCACGCCTATTTTTATGGAAAGTATGGTAAACAGACAGGCTCCGAAACACACCAGGATAAAAGTTCTGAGGCCTGCAGATTTGTTACGGTATTCACGCTCAGCACCAATGAACAGTCCGAGAATAACTGAAATAAGAATCAGCAGCAATTCATTTTTAATAGCGTAATGGTCCTGAAGAAAATCCATTTTTTTTCATTTAAACTGAGAATAAATTTACAATAAAATACCATTAAGGAACTATCTTTGCTGCAGAGATTTTGTGTTGTTACCCCAAAAATTTATTTCACGAAAAAACTTTTGTAATATTACATTTTAATTGAAACAATTTTCTTGTATAAAAGCAGTACTGAAAGTATTGCTCATCAACAGGAAAGATCTTGCTTATAAAAAATCAAAAAATAATACTTTTATACAATTATGGACAAAGAAATTTCACACTTCTGGTTAGGATATTTCAAGAATGAAGAAGACTTTTATAGCTTTATAGAAGAGGATGAAAACTACTATATAGAGGAAGAAACTGATGATCAGTATGTTTCCAAGTTTGCAGAATCACAGAACATTAAGTGGTTTGACGATGACTTTATAGAATATGGTTTTGAGGATGAAAACCTTAGTCTTTATGACAAGTTTGCAGAATATTCCTATGCAGACCAATGGATTCCAATCTTAGAGAAAAAATTGAATGAACTAAGTCTGGATACGCCTGTAAATGCTATCATTTTTGCAACAAGATTTGTGATTCCTAATCCTGTTTCTGTAGAAAATGATGATTATTCTCTGCATTATGTGGGGGAAATAGAATATGATATTTAAGAAGACAATTAAACATAAAAATAAAACTTCCGCCCAAAAGACGGAAGTTTTTTATTTAAGGTATGATTTACAGTATTTATTAATGCGCTTCCAGCCAGTTATCTCCTACTCCAATTTCTACCAATAGTGGAACCTGTGTTTTTAAGGCGCTTTCCATTTCAGTTTTGATCAATTTTGAAGCGGTATCAATCTCGTCTACCGGAGATTCAAATACCAATTCGTCATGTACCTGAAGCAGCATTTTTGTTTTAAGTTGCTGCTCATCAAGTTCTCTGTCTATTTTAATCATGGCAAGCTTTACAACATCTGCTGCACTTCCCTGAACAGGCGCATTCACCGCATTTCTTTCTGCATGTCCTCTTACCACAAAATTATTGGAATTAATATCTTTCAAATGACGTTTTCTTCCTAAAATGGTTTCCACATATCCTACCTGGCGTGCTTTGTTCACCTGTTCTGCCATGTATTCCTTCAATTTCGGATAGGTTTCGAAATAAGCTTCGATCATTTGTTTAGCTTCTGTACGGGATAATCCGGTTTGTTCTGCCAAAGCAAAAGCTCCCTGTCCATAGATAATTCCGAAGTTTACGGTTTTAGCCTGACTTCTCTGGGTTTTTGAAACCTCAGCCAAAGGAATTTTAAAGAGTTTTGCAGCTGTAGAAGCGTGGATATCTTCTCCATCCTGGAAAGCTTTAATCATATTATCCTCTCCGGAAATTTCAGCAATCAAACGAAGTTCAATCTGTGAATAATCGGCAGAAATAATCTTCTTTCCTTCTCCGGAAACAAATGCTCCACGAATCTGTTGTCCTCTCACCGTTCGGATAGGAATATTCTGCAGGTTCGGGTTTACACTCGCCAAACGGCCTGTAGCGGCTGTAGTCTGTGAAAAGTTGGTATGTACTCTGTTATCTTTTTTCTCAATCTGTGAAGGCAAAGCGTCTACATAGGTTGATTTTAATTTCTGATAGGTTCTGTATTCCAGAATATGCTTGATGATCTCATGTTTTGAACTCAATTTTTGAAGAACATCTTCTGAGGTTGCATATTGTCCTGTCTTTGTTTTTTTAGCTTTTGGATCCAGCTGCATTTTTTCAAACAGAATTTCTCCTAGCTGTTTCGGGGAATTCATATTGAATTCTTCTTCTGAAAGTTCAAAAATCTTCGTTTCCAGCTGTTTCAGATCATTTTCAAGGTCAACACTTTCCTGTGCCAGCCATTTTTCATCCAGGGAAATCCCCGAAAGCTCCATTTTTGCCAATACTTCCATCAGAGGCATTTCGATATTGTAGAAAAGCTCTTCCAGATTTTCCTTTTTCAATTGAGGAGCAAAAAGCTCGTACAACTGGAAAGTTACATCTGCATCTTCTGCCGCATAATCTGTCTGTGTTCTTACATCTGCATCTCTGAAGCTGCCTTGTTTTTTCCCTTTCTTTCCAATAATGGTTTCAATAGATACCGGTTTGTAGTTCAGATACACTTCTGAAAGGTAATCCATCCCGTGCCTTCCATCCGGATTCAGCAGGTAGTGGGCAATCATGGTATCGAACATTGCCCCTTTAACGGTGATGTCGTATTGTTTTAAAACCTTATAATCGTATTTAAGATTGTGAGCAACTTTCAGCAGGTCTTCTTTTTCGAAAAACGGTCTGAAAATCTCCAGGGTCTGCAATACTTCTTCTCTGTTTTCAGAAAGCGGAATATAATAGGCCAATCCTTTCTTGTAAGAGAAGCTCATTCCTACCAGTTCTGCTTCCAGCTCATTCAATGAAGTGGTTTCCGTATCAAAACAAACTACTTTTTGCTGTAATAAGTTGTCAACCAGTTTTTTCTGAGCCTTTGAATTGTCTATATACTGATAAAGGTGATCATTATTCTCAATGGTAGACTTTGTAGAAGTAGCCTGTTCCAGTTCTTCAAAGTTGGCAAAAAGGTCAAGCTGCATCACCTGTCCTTTTACTTCTCCAGCTGCAGAAGCCTGCTTTTCTTTTACTTCTACTTCGTTTACAACTACTGCTTCCACAGTGGCAGGAGCAAAAGCTCTGTAAAGATTTTCATATAGTCTTCTGAATTCTATTTCATCAAAGACTTCTTTTACTTTTTCAAAATCCGGAGTTTCAAGGTCATATTGTTCCTGATGGAATTCTACAGGAGCATCACAGATAATGGTTGCCAGTTTTTTAGACATAATACCACGTTCTGCTGAAGCTTCTACTTTTTCTTTCAACTTTCCTTTCAGCTTATCGGTATTGGCAAGCAACGTTTCGATATTTCCGAATTCTTTCAGGAATTTCATAGCCGTTTTCTCTCCTACTCCTTCTAATCCAGGAATATTATCTACTGCATCTCCCATCATAGCAAGGAAATCTATCACCTGTTTAGGGTCTTCAATCTCATATTTTGCCTTTACTTCTTCAACTCCGAGAATTTCGATATCGCCACCTTTTAAACCTGGCTTATAAATTTTAATTTTATCGGTAACCAGCTGTGCAAAATCCTTATCCGGCGTCACCATGAAAGTGGTATATCCTTCTTTTTCTGCTTTGCATGCAATAGTTCCAATAACATCATCGGCTTCATATCCTTCTACTCCAAGAATCGGAATATGCATTGCTTCCAGAATTTTGTGGATGTATGGAACCGCAATTTTGATCGCTTCAGGAGTTTCACTTCTATTGGCTTTGTAATCTGAATAGTCATCAGTTCTTACACTGGCCTGTCCTACATCAAAAACAACTGCCAGGTGAGTAGGTTTTTCTCTTCTGATCAATTCGATCAAAGAATTGGTAAACCCAAAGATAGCAGAAGTATCCAGTCCTTTGCTGGTAAGTCTCGGATTCCTGATTAGTGCGTAATATCCTCTGAAAATCATCGCATAAGCATCGATGAGAAACAGCCTTTTATCGTGTGTTGCGTCCATATTTTGAATAATGAACAAATATAAGAAAATAGGAGTAAAAATTGGTAGCCCGTTGAAGGGTTTTGGGAATGGAGATTCGGGGTTCGGGGGTTCGAGATGGGGTTAAAAAAACAAAACAGCATACCCGAAGGCATACTGTTTCTTTTTTATTTAAGTTTATGGGATTATTTACCTGAAGAAGGCCATAGTCCAGCGTACTGAGAAGTACCATAGTCAATAGTCTCAGCACTGATTACGAAGCTGATCAGCATACTGTTGCTGTCTACTGCGTCGAAATCTACTTCGTGTTGGATCACATATCCGTTCTCCCATTTCAAAGTGATTAATGTTCCTTCTTCGTGAGATTTGTTGAAAGTGATTTCTCCTACTGTTGGCTTGTATTTACCATTTAATAAACTTTCAAGGATGTCTGACTTTTCAGTAGCTTCTACTGTAACCTTGATTAATGCGTTAGAAGGATCTGATGCTACACGTCCTGAAACGTCTGTAGATCTTGATACACTGTAATTCATTTTTAACAGTTTCTGTCCTTCACCGTTGTTGAATTTTAAGATTCCTCTTGAATTTCTTTCTGCCATGATTGTAAATTTTAATCGTTAGTAATAAATTGTAATTCAATAATTATATAACAAAGATAGCCTCCTTGGTTTTGAAAAAAAAGCAATTGAAGGGAAATCTGAAAAAGTGTCGTAATTGTACGATTTGATGTAGTAGTTCTACGATTTCATGTCGTAATTCTACGACATTAGATTTAAAAACAAAACACAACATACTATAAATAAATATCTTAAATACAAATAAAAATTGCTTTCAAATCACAATTTATTACACCATTTAGAGAAATAAAATACATAAAATTCACTTATATACATAAAAAAAGACCTTATTCAGGTCTGGTTATTTTATCTTTTTTAAATCAAAAAATGGGTTGTGTTTAGGCATCATTTGCTATTACATGAATTCCGTTTCCGGCATCTTCTGCCATTGCATTGGCTAATATTCTTCTTGAGTCTTCAGAAAAATACGTAGCAATAAATGGGAAAAAGAAACCTATGAATCCACCACCTTTTACTCCAAGCTTACCAATATTTTTGATATTCTGCATTTTTATGCTGGGAAGTTCTTTGGCTAAATTCGGTAAGTTTCGGGGACGTACTCTTCCTAAGCCGTCTTTTGCTGTGGCAACCAGAGATTCTGAATATTTGCCGTTACGGATATTTTCTACAATGGCTTTTCCTTCAGGTGTCTTCCATACTTCACGGGAGTCTACTCCTTCTAAAGCAGTTAAATCTTTGGATAAAGCTGTACCCTGTTTTATTTCAATCAGATTTTTCTGCCAATCCTGAACGTACCATTTTCCGTTAAAGAAAATAGGGGTTTTACCATCTCTGCTTGCCAATCCACCTTTTTCATTAAGTTCAAGAATATCCGGACTGGCAAGGTCTGAAGGAGTTATACCTGTCACATTTTTCGGAAAATCTTTTAAATATCCGGGAATTCGGCTGTTTTCATCTGCTTCATTATTCATATCCTGATAATGGCTATTATCTTCCAATGAGTTACTTCTGATTATTTCTCTTTCCCAATAACTTCCTTCGTTCATTACTGCCATGGTTCCACCCATCCACAATAGGGTCTTACCGATCCCCATTTCTACTCCTGCAATCACGATCCCAGCTCCTCCGAAGAAAGAGGCAGCGGCATTGAGAACAATTTCTTTTCCATTATTGCTATCGATTTGCTGTGCATATTTTTTGGCCACAGAATAGCTGAAAATCGGGCTTAATAATCCTCCGGTATCACAAACCAAAATAGAATTCTGGGTGATAGCCCTAAACTTATCGAATGTCACTTTTTCATGTTCAATTTTCCAGCTTCCTTTTCCTAAAGATTCGGTACATAAATGGCTAATTTTTGTAGCATGATAGGCTGCTGCTCCTGCACATGCAAGAACTCCTACTCCCACAGCTAATGCCGCCCAGCCAATAGGACCGGATAACACAAGAAGTGCGCCTACAATAAGCCCCGCTCCAAAACAGAGAAATCCCCACATGGCATTTTTAGGGCTTTTACAGGGAAATTCCTTATTGATATTACGATCTTCTATGGTTAATAAAGGACGTGTTTTATCTGATCCGTAGAAAACAGTAATAGGTTCTCTTGTAGGAATTAATTGTCTTGGTTCTGAATCGGTTTGAAATGTACACACTGTGTAAACATCTTTGGGTATATAGGAAGCACTCATAATGTTACATTTTATTGATTAAAACATCCTGTAAATAGTGAATTTGTCTTTTAAATTTTCAGAGTTTATACGCCTTAATTGTATTGTGAATACCAATAAACATTCTGAAGACTTTTCTTTTCTGTTTTGGAAAAATGGAGTTCTTTCTGAGCCGATATCAGAAATTTTTTAAGTTCGTTCCCTTTTTCTTCTTCATATTTGTTTTTGTATTCAACATCATTTAAGTAAATGTCTGTCTTATTTTTCAAGCGGAATCTGAAGTATATTTTTGAGCTTTGTAATGAGGGTGCTTTGGTTTCATAATCATAAGCGTAAAATCCTTCAATATCTGTCTTGGAATATTTTTCAGGAGTCTGGTTTCCCTTCTGGATATAAAAATAGTTTTCATCAAACCAGATCTTCAACTTCACAGAAATAGCTTTCAGGATCAGATAACAGGTTCCAAAATAAAAGAGGAAAAAAAACATAACGAATGAAAGTCTGAATACTCCTTTAAAGAGAAAATAATACAATGCTCCATAGAAAACCAGACACGGTATAATAACCAGAAGTGTCCTGGCAATATGATAAGGCAAAACGTTATTGAATGTAAACACTTTATTTTCGGCCATACTTAAAAATTACTTTTAATATTCAATTTGTTTTAGATCAAACTGGGTGACAAACTGATAATTATTTTTCACTTCTTCTTTCATTAATGCCGAAGCATTCACAATAGTTCCTGTTTTTTTATCGACCATTCTTCTGATTCTGTAATCATAATTATATTCACTGAAACCATATTCGATAATAGGTTTGTAGAACTTGTTGTATTGTTCTTCCAGCACAGAATTATCTATTTTATCTTTTACAAGTGTTCCCACTGTTCTGAATTCTATAAAATAATCATCTTCTTTTATAATGGTATGCTGCAATTCCAGTTCTATGGGGATATTGACAAATATCTGTGAAATAAACTTCAAAACATCATTTTGTTCCTTTTTTTTACGGGCATCATAATCATTGAACAATACATGATACAAAAGAGACTTGTCATAGGTCTTTCTCAGATTGGCTTCACTCTCAAATTCCAGTCCGCCTCCTTTAATAATATCTTCCGCTGCTTTTGCATTGATTTTTTCGACTTGTCTGTAAAATTCCGAAGCTTTTAATTTAGGCTTAAAAAGTTCCCATTTTTCTTTTATCTGAGGAAAATTCTCTACTCCTTTTATGGTATGGTCATGATTTAAATCGAAAATTACGTTTTCTTTATCAAACTCCAGTTCTTTAACGGCTTCTATAGCAAGAGCCATATTCTCGGGATTTATTTTATACAGATATTCTTTAAGCTTAACTTTAGCTTTTGTGTTGGCTGCATCTTTTTCAACAATGTATTCCTTTTTTGTATTGCAATGGAATGTGATTCTGTCTTCAACCTTTGTAGTATTGAACTGTTCACATCTGTATCTTGCTTTTTGGGGAAATTTTCTGTCTTCTATTGCCTTATTGATTTCTTCACCCGTTTTCTTTTCTAAAAAAAGATATTGCAGATGAATAGGCAGTTTTTCTCCAATAATAAAATTTGTTGTTCCACAATACAGGTTATGGAAATTGATAAGTTCTTTAACCGATGTCCCTTGCTTCTCTGCAAGAGATTCTAAGGTATCTCCTTTTTTAATCTCGTATTTTATAAAATCCATCCTGTTAATTGATATCTACCTGTGATCCCGTTATTTTTGTCAAACCTTTAAAATTAGCTGTTGCACCGCCTCCGCTGATGTCGATTTCATCACTTTTAATAGATACTTTTGTTCCGGTAATGATAATCTCGCTGTTTCCTACTTTAATGGTAATTTTCTGAGCTCCGGTTAAATCAATCACTCCGGCATTATCCATCGTAAATACACTCTGGTCTTTACCTACTGAGACTTTATGGGTATTGCCTACGTCTGAAATATGATCACAGCCTACTTCCAGTTTTTTATTGTTTCCAATCTTATCGGTTTTATCATTACCAACGGTTTTAGTACTATTGTTATTGGCATTATGTATTACATTTCCAGATCCGTCAAAGAACATATTGGCACCGCCCTGATCTTTAAGATTCATCGATCCGGCTCCGTTATCATACTTTAATTCTGCACCACTTCTACCGCTAAAGCTCATAACATTATTTCCGGCTCCACCTCCGGCTCCGATACTACCATGAAACATTCCTCCCATTACGAAAGGACGGTCAGGATGCTGATGTACAAAATTGACTATAACCTGATCTCCAACTTCGGGAACTGACATAAAGCCTCTATTTTTATTGACTTTATCACTGCTTCCTGCATCCGGAGACATTACACGGATAAATTCTGTACTGTCCGGCCCGTTTTGCCAGTCAAACTGTACCTGAACTCTCCCCTGATTCATAGGATCTGTATTGGAAATAACTTTTGCAAACTGAGCCTCAGCTCTTGGAGTTTCAAATTCAGGACGTGGTATGAAACCTGTGTCTGCCGCAATCGCTTCAAATTTACCATCATAGTAACCTCTTGCATCTACTTCATGGGTAACTTCTACAATCATCAGCTTGGTAAAATAGGACGTTTCATTTGTTGAAGATTTCCGCATTTCAATATCTGCTGTACATCCCGGATATAAAAACGGAACAGTAGTTGTCCCCGAAGTAATAAATACTTCTGAAGCCTTACTTCCTGCAGTTCCTTTCTGTGAGGCATCAATGTCCATAAAAGAAGTTGCTTTTATTGGGGCTACTCTCAAAGAAGGTGTGGTGAAGGTTTTTTCTGATATTTCGTAAGCTCGTCTTGCAATATCTGAGGTATGGCTGATCTTCGAACTTCCGGTGGTCAGTTTTTCATTTTTACTGCTGTTATAGCCATAAAATGTAGGATTCACGTGTTGTGCCTTCATTTTAACAGCAATATCGCTTACGCTGCTTCCATAGGTAAGCTTAACAGGTTTTTCCTGTGGTGGAAGTTTTCCAAAATGTAATACTTCACCATCATAATAAAACTGCTCACCATAGGCCTCAGCCATTCTTGCCAGATAATTATAATGGGTTTCTTCATACTGTGAACTGTAGGCCACATTTCCATGCTGGGCATCAATTCTGAAGTCGAATTTATTTTGTCCCAGTCCTTCACGGATCACCTGATCGGCAATACTGTTCAGACTAACCGGCTGCCCACCTCCAAAACTCTGAATATGCGGAGCAGCATCCAAAAGTACTGTCGGGCTAAAACCTTTAAGAACGATATTTCCAAGGCTTCCCTTTTCCTGACTAAAGCCTACTTCTGTAATGACTCCCACAAAATTACGTTCAGCACCTTTTTCTACATCTTTATATTTAAATACAACAGTAATTCTTTTTCCTAAAAAGCTTTGGGCTTCTTCAAGATTGTGATTTTCTGCATTGCCCAGAGTATCGTGAGCCAGCATCAGATTGAATTCATGATGTTTTGCTGCACTCTGGATAAGTTTGAAATGTTTAAAATGTTTGATAATTTGTCCTTCAATAACAACCTCCAGCTTTACTACACGATTGATTCCTGCAATAACACTTTGAGCAATAGCTTCAGCATTGTGTATTTTTGAAGTTGGCTGTTTCGCCCACACTTTATTATCAACAATAGAAGGATTGTTGGGTACAAAAGTCTGGTTCATAAACATATCTGCACCTTGAACAGCATTTAAACTTTGTTGTCCTGCTTTTGCTACCTTTTTTACTTTTTCATCTGCCTTATTTAATTTTCCTTCTGCTTTTTTGGTAACATTCTCAGGTAATGTATTTTTCAACTGTTGTTTGCCCGTCTTTATCTCGTTTTTCGGGTTTGCTACTTTAATTTTTTTATCATCCTGAAACATAGCGTTTTGTATTTATGTTAAATCGTAAATAAACTGCTGATACTTACAGCATAGAAAATATGAGATTGATGAATCACTTGTGCTTCTATCATTTTCTTTTGAAAAATGATTTTTGAAATTCTTTTAAACGGAAAAACAGAACAGTATACCCGAATGAGCGTACTGTTCTGTACCAATTTTATTTTTACTAAGATGATGAATAGGCTTATTTACCTGCTGAAGGCCATAGCCCAGCGAATTGAGCAGTACCGTAGTCAATGGTTTCAGCGCTGATTACGAAGCTGATCAGCATACTGTTGCTGTCTATTGCGTCGAAATCTACTTCGTGTTGGATTACGTATCCGTTCTCCCATTTCAAAGTAATCAGTGTTCCCTCTTCGTGAGATTTGTTGAAAGTAACTTCCCCTACTGTTGGCTTGTACTTACCGTTTAACAAGCTTTCAAGGATGTCTGATTTTTCAGTAGCTTCTACTGTTACTTTGATCAATGCATTAGAAGGATCTGATGCTACACGTCCTGAAACGTCTGTAGATCTGGAAACGCTGTAATTCATTTTTAACAGCTTCTGTCCTTCTCCGTTGTTGAATTTTAAGATTCCTCTTGAATTTCTTTCGGCCATGATTAGTAAATTTAATCGTTATTAATATTTTGTGATGTGGTGATTGTGTTAGCAAATATAGAGGCTCTTTTTCGCTAAAAAAAACTTTTGAATATAAATCTGAAAATTTGTAGTAGTTCTACGATTTCTTGTAGTAATTCTACGACAATTGATTTAACAACTTCATTCAAAACACCATCAATAAAGGGTTTTAATTGACTGAAAATTAACAACAAAAACAATAATTATCCACATCAGTGAGAAATATTAAGATTTTATTAATAAAACATTGGCATGTTTTTAACAGATTATTCAATAAAAAAAGCAACCGTTTTATGGTTGCTTTTTTATTTTTTATTGGATATTATATTTTATTGTTGGGTCTTTCCGCCTTCTTTGATGGAACGAACCAATATTTTATTTTTCCTCAGAAGAAAATCGGGCATTAGATCTACAGGAAGATAGAAAGGGCTTTCTCCTTTTTTCTGGAGCTCTTCCACAATTCCCGGATTCCAGGCAAGGATTTTATCTACTTCTACGTTCAATTCAGCAGCAACAATGTTCAGATTGAATCCGGCATTGATTTCTGTTTCTGAAAGCGCTGCAGCAGTTTCTTTACGATCTCCCTCAAAGAAAATCTTGTTGAGCCTTGCAGAATTATAATTGTTCAATACACTCTGAAGTTCTCCTGTGGCATAGCATGCATTAAGATATTTCTTTACATGATTAATGGTTTCTCCCGGAAGGTATTTATAAAACACATGGTATTGAGTAGAACCAGCAGCTTCCATTGCTTTGGCAATATTTCCTTCACCACAGTTATAGGCTGCTACCACAGTCACCCAATTATTATACTTTTTATAAAGATTACTTAAGGAGATAGTAGCGGTTTTAGTACTTTTATAAATGTCTGTACGTCCCTGTTCTGTAAGTCCGTACTGGTTGGCATGTGCAGTCATAAACTGCCAGATCCCTACTGCTCCGGCGCCTGATGTAATATTTCTGTCAAAATGGGACTCAATCAGGGCGAGATTTCTCAAATGCTTGGGAAGACCTTTCTGAAGGAGTAATTGTTCAATAAATTCTACAAGATCCTT
This sequence comes from Chryseobacterium sp. KCF3-3, assembly GCF_045865955.1. Taxonomy (NCBI): domain Bacteria; kingdom Pseudomonadati; phylum Bacteroidota; class Flavobacteriia; order Flavobacteriales; family Weeksellaceae; genus Chryseobacterium; species Chryseobacterium sp. KCF3-3. The sequence continues at coordinate 3,037,813 of NZ_AP035792.1, read as the reverse complement.
ATTGGCATTAATGATACCTTTATACTTTTTCACACTGCTTTCCGAAGTATCGGAAGCGGCAAGAAACTGTCCGTTGATCATGATAACGGATCCTAATAATAGAAAACCTGTAAAGATATTTCTGACAATTGTTTTCATTTTAATTTTATTTATAAGCTAAAAGGCAAAAGTGGATAGCAAATCTGCCTTTTTACTTTATATTTAATCTACTTTCCAGCTTAATTTATCTTCGTCTTTATTCCAATCTACATGAATCGTCTGGCCGGATTTCACTTCTTCTCTCACAATCATTTTGGAAATTGGTCTTGCAAGCTGAGCGCGGATGACTCCGGAGATCTGTCTTGCACCATATTTACTGCTAAATCCTCCTAATGCAAGGTTTTTCACAGCCTCGTCAGTAATTTTTAAAGCAATTCCCAATCTTGTTAATGAAGTATGAAGTGATTTCAGCTGAATATTAAAGATTCTTTCTGCAATGGATTCTGTGATCGGTGCAAAAGGAATAATCTCTGTAATTCTTGCCAGGAACTCAGGTCTGAATCGTCCGGAGTTTGACATAATCCGCATGAGTGAAGATGATTCAGGAATTTTTCCTTCTTCAAACTGTTTTACAATTTCTTCACTTCCGATATTGGAGGTAAACAGGATCAATGCATTACTGAAATCACCTTCTTTACCTAATTTATCATGAACTTTTCCTTCGTCCATAATCTGAAGGAATACATCAAAAACGGAATGGTGGGCCTTTTCAATCTCGTCAAATAACACAACGGTATAAGGCTGTTGTCTGATTTTATTAACAAGCATCCCTCCTTCTTCATATCCTACGTATCCCGGAGGCGCTCCGTATAGCAATGCTGCGGAATGTTCTTCTTTAAATTCTGACATATCAAACCGTACCATTGCTTTTTCATCGTTGAAAAGTAATTCTGCCATTGACTTAGCCAGCTCTGTTTTACCGGTTCCTGTAGGCCCCAGAAGGAAGAAGGATCCGATTGGCTGTCCTGGTTTATTCAATCCGCTTCGGTTTTCAACAATAGCATCGGAAAGGATTTTTAGTGCATGATCCTGTCCTACGACTCTGTTCAATAGAAGAGATTCCATATTAAGGAGTTTTTCTTTTTCCTGAGCCTGGATTTTCCCGATTGGAATATTGGTTTTGGCGGCCATTACGGCAGCCAGTTCGAGCCTGTCTACTTTTTCTCTTTTCTTGGCTGCATGCTGCAAAAGCTCTGCATAAGTATCTTCAATAATCTTCTGAATCTGATCTACAGGCATAGAGTTATCAATTGATGGCTGTTCGCTCAGTGAGCCCCATAAAATCGGGCTTATTTTATCTCTCAAAAGATTATAAGTCCAGATCAGTTCGTCTGCTTTATCTTTGCTGTCTGCATATTCTTCTGTTAAAATCGCATCGTAGCTTTCTTTCCAGCTATCCAGTTCTTTTTCTGATAATTCATCCAGCATTTTGATGGCAGCCATTGTTCTGTCTAATAAATCAATAGCGGCATCCGGTAATTTTTTACCTTTTGCATATCTTTTTGCCAGGCGAACACATTCCGGAAGAGCTGTTTTTTCAACTTCAATTCCGTGATGTTTTTTGTACCCTTCAAGGAGTACATCGATCATTTTAACACAGGTTTTCTCGTCCGGTTCATTCACCTTTAACACTTCAAAACGACGGTTGAAAGCCTGTTCCGGCTCTATAATTTTTCTGTATTCTTCCTGAGTGGTAGCTCCAATTACGGTAATTTCGCCTCTGGCAAGCTCAGGTTTAAGAAGATTGGCAACGTTTCCAATGCTTCCTTTAGGATCTAAAAGGGTATGAATTTCATCAATAAAAAGAATGGCTTTTTCAATTTTCTTACATTCATTGATTACTTTTTTCAGGCGGTCTTCAATTTCTCCTTTATAAGAAGTTCCGGCTAATAATGCTCCGGTATCCAGTTCTAAAAGAGTACCGTTTTTAAGCATTTCAGGAACATTTCCTTTAATAATTTCGGTAGCGAAACCTTCTACCAATGCTGTTTTTCCTACTCCCGGTTCTCCGATAATGATTACATTTGGTTTGCTTCTTCGGCAAAGAATTTCCACCAACATTCTCAGTTCTTTATCTCTACCAATAATATTTTCGATTTCTCCTTTTCTTGCCTGTGCGGTTCTATCCACACAATAGCTTTTAATGGAAGGAAAGGAAGAGTCTGAATACTCTGCACCATTTGAAAATAATGATGAGAAATTTCCGTCTTCTGCAACGGTAAACGGAGTATCTTTTCTATACAGGTTAAAGATCTCATGTTCTCTCAACGGAAGGGATTTTAACTGCTGAAGGGAGAACACCACCTGTGGTTTTACAATTGCGGTAAGAATACAGATGGGAGTAATCTCATCCAATCCTAATTTTAAACGGATATCATCAGCTTCTTCAATAAGGGTATCTATGGCGTCATCCTGCCCAACCTCATCGGGAAGGTGATTGGTTTTTGGATATTCTTCAATACGGACATCTGCCCATTCGTAGAAATAGCCTGGATCTTTATCTATACTTTTCAGGAATTCATTAAGGCCGATATCTTTATGCATTAAAGCCTGCAGAATGTGCGGGCCACCATAAGTTCCATTATAATTTTCCTTCGCTATCGACTGAGCAATGTGAAATAGTTGCTTTACTGTTTCGTTGGTTACTAGTACTCCCATTTATAATTTTCTTATATTAATATATTTGCGTTCTGTTGTGCTTACGATTTGATGATTTTAAAGTATGTTTTTCATCTCTTTTTTCAAAGAATCAAAACTTATTCTTTTTGTGCAGCTAAAATTAGCTATTTTATTCTAAACGATATAAAGATAGTTAATTCTTCAATTAGAGAAGTAGCCACTGTATTTTTTTGTTTAAAGCATGATTACGTGACTATCATTTAATGCCCAATTGTTGTTCTCTACTCCTTTTTCTTTTAAATATTCAAGAAATATAATAAAATCAGACTGAGCCACTGAAGTCCTATGTAGATATAGAACAGCATGGCTGAAGGTTCTGCCAGTTCATGAAGTTTTTCAATCAATGTGGTCTTAATAATTTCTGAGAAGTCTGCATTTTCTTGCGCTAAATTCAGTTCATCAAATTTGATCTTATTTAAGGCATAACCTAATATTTTTTTCAATATTCTGTTTTCAGAGCTGCTTCTGAATTCATTTAACAGTTTAACTTTGGCAATAGCAAAATCTGCACTGGTTCGGATTACCGCAGGCTGTTTTGCTTTAAATGTACTGATAACCTTATCTATAAACGGAGTTACAATTGTTTTAGAATGGTCCTGAAGCAGTTTACTAATGACTACAGACATTGCATATTTTGTGGCAAAAACTACTGTAAAAAATGGGGCGATAATGATCAGCAGATAAAAAATACTCGCTGAAACAGGTTGAGCAGTAATAGTGGTTATCAAAAATCCTCCAGCACCACTGTGCCCTAAAGACGGCCCTAGTTTTTCTGATAAGATATAAATTCCCAGGACGAGTACAATAATGGTTGAAATGGCTCCAATTGCGTAAATTTTCAACACATTGAGTATGAATACTGCAGATAGTTTGGACAAATATTTCAGGTGATCTGTGATTTTGTTCATTGATGTTTTAAGGTTATTTAGTTTATTTTTCTATATCTATATTCAATAGAATTATGGGTTATAAAAAGGTATTGTTTTCTTTTGAAGCTCTTTTCCTGTTTTACCATCCAAAATAATTTCTTCTATTTTGTCGCCCGCAATTTGATGAGAAATCCGCCATACTTTTTTGCCTTCAAACTCCTGTTTTAGTACTCTTGTCTGATAACCTGAATCATGATAACCTTTTGAAAGATTAATTTTATTTTTTTCGCAGTATACAATAATATCTTCAGGTTTGAATTCATAGCCTTCATCTGTATTTTCTTCTTTTGTAAACTTACCTGATTTATCAAAATGATATGATATTCCTACTGACGAGCCCATGTTAAATGAGAGTGATTTATTTTTTATGTAACCATTTTTATAATAGAATTTATCTGATTTATAAAAAGAATTCTCAAAGTAAATACTTAATGTATATCCATCTTTAGAAGCAGAAAAGATTTCTTTTCTTCCTTCCGGAGTTTCAATACATCTGTCATCATTTTTTTTCTTAGAGTTCTGTATAGTAATCTTTTCAAATTCATTACTAATTTTAGGAATCATTGTCTTTTGTAATTCCTGAGATTGAAATTGAGTAAAAAGACCCAACCCAACTAATATTATTATTTTATTCACAATATTTTTTTTATAGGTTGATTGTTTTTTCCATTGCCAATAATACAGTGTGATATACTAATGACATTCAAAATGTAATTCTCACTGTTGATTCATAACTAAAAAATCAATTGTTTATAAATTCTGACTCTCTTCTTGAAATTACTTTACCTGAAATACCATCCAAAATTATATTTTCAACACGATTTGACTTCTTTAGCCATTCTATTTCCCAAATAGGTTTTTCATTTTCTATTCTTCTTGAAATTATAGTATGAAAACCTGTACTTTGTAATACCGGACCTTTTGTAATGGGAATAACTTCTTCTTCACAGAATTTTAAAATATCTTCAAATGTATATTTGTAAGGCTTATCATTATCAACCTCTTTAATCAACTTTCCATTTTCATCAAACTCATACCAGACTCCTTTCTGGAAAGGAGCTCCCCAAGGTACATTAAACATAATACCTTTATATTTTATATTTCCATTTGGATAATATGATTTAGACAGCATAAAATAAGAACCTTTATATGATTCAGTATAATATTTACCAGAGTTTGCCATACTCATTTCAATATAATTTCCATTGGGCAGAAACTCTCTTACAACATCAGTTTCTTTTTTTGCTGATTTACTAAATTTGTCTTTATCAAACTTTTCAAATTTATTATCTATTGTAGGAGTTATCATATTTCTTTTTTGAGATTTACATGAAAAAAGTATCAATAAGCTGAATAATAAAAATATTTTTTTCATAATTATTTGGTATTTGTATTAGCTATCACCCATTGCCATTTCCAAAGATTATAACGTGTTTCGGGAATGTGATGAGAATAATCCATAATATTTTCTGTTTTAGCATATTCATAAGTAAACTGTGCTTTTGCATCGGCTTCTGAATTAGTAAAACTGTGAGGCAATGCAAAACTATGAAGAAATTCGTGAGCTGCTGTTTGATTATTTTTTGTTGGAAATAGTACCACAAACCTGCCATTACTATATCCATTGAGCGCAATTACATGATTAGAAGCATCTACAAATCCCCCGCTTTCTCCGAGATAGATAGCAATATAATGACTATCATATTTTGTTTCAGAAATTTTATTATTTTTCAACTGTGTTTTCAATTTATCGTATATATAGTTTTGAAGAGTAACAAACCCTGATGGAGCATTACCTGATGGTTGATAATAAGCAGCAATTTTACCTCCAATGACATACTTACCACCTGCTTTAAAATGGGAATCTGTAGATACATCTATAGTTTCCGTTTCTACATCTGCTTCTATCAACGCCTGGCGTAAATAATTTTCAAACAATTCTTTCTGTCCAACAGAATTACCTGTTTTTGGAGTAGCTCCAGGTGTGAGCTCAGGGGTCTTTAATTCAATAATTAAAAACTTAGTTTTTTTCCTTTTGGTAGCATGATTAGCCCAAACCTTTAATCTCCCGGCGACTTCAGAAGTTTCAATCCCCGCATTGTCTTTTTTTACTGCGATAACTTCTATAACCTGATCATTTGAAAACTCTTCCACACATTCTATGGTTACAAAATCTTTAAGATTATGTTTCCCTTTGGTTTTGGGAGAAATTTCCATCGGAGAAATTTTGAAAAACTTATTTTCTTTAAATTTTAAAGCGTCTGGTTCTTCATCTACTTCAATATTAAGGCTTAAAACAGCTTTGGTATTTTTAAAATTAGATGCAGTAAGCTGGTTTGTTTTACTATCTTTGATCTGGGAGGGGTAGAGTGATAACCAGGAACAATAATAATTTTCGAAAGTACCGTCTGCTTTTTTCTTCCACGGAATACTGTAAACCCCATATATTTGCTTAAGTTTAGAATATAAGACAGGCGCCTTTTTAAAGCTCCCATCATATTCATTGATATTTCTTTCCAATGTTGTATAAGTAGCATCCGTATATTGCTTTGCTATTATATCTTCATAATTAACATCACCAAAAGTAGAGGTCTCCCCCAATCTCATCCAGTCAAAACCATAATCTTCTCCCTGCCAGCCATTTTTACTGCGAAAGTGAACAATACATTTTGCTTTTATTTCAGGAGGAGGAGGATCGCTTGGCGTATTATGACTCACTCCTTTAGCATTACCCTTTTCAGAAATCCATTTCATGGCACGTGAAATAATACTCTCTTGAGAATACATATTATGATCTTCTTGAGAGATTTTGGTATAAGTACCTTTTACAATTCTCGTTCTGCTCATAATTAATAGGCTTTAGATCTTTCTCCGCTATTGTTCTGTACTTCCTGCTGGGCGTGTTTATTGATAGAAGCATTGGAGGTAATGTTAATTTCCTTTTCTGAAATCTCATTTCTTTCCTTCTTTGTTTCGCTATGTACATCTCCTTCAATAATTTCAGTCAGTTTTCCTGTAATAAAAGTACTCGCATTTCCAATTACTGATGTCAATTTCATCGCTCCAACAGATTCTGTGTTATTTAGTCCTATACTATCAGACTTATTCATTCCCACCGTCGTCGTCATATTCTCCCCAACATTGATATTCATATTCTTACAGTTCAGGGTCATGGTTTCAGGTGCCGTGATATTAATATTGCTTCCCGTTGTATCCAGATGAATTTCATTCCCGCTCTTATCTGTAATAATAATACTTTCGTCTTCTGTAAAAACAATTCTGTGGCCGCTTCTTGTCTGAATAGATTTCACACGGTTGTCTGCTCCTCCACCAAGACCTATTCCTCCGTGGAACATTCCTCCCATCACAAACGGTCTGTCGGGATGACTGTGCACGAAATTAACCATTACCTGATCGCCTACCTCGGGAATGGCTACATAGCCACGATTCTGAGTAATCTGATCTGTTCCTCCTGCATCAGGGCTCATTACCCTTACAAAGTGAGTGTTATCATTCATCTGCCAGTCGAATCTTACCTGAACTCTTCCCTGACCTTCCGGATCCGTGTTGGAGATAACAGTTGCGATCTGTGGCTGCGCAGCGGGTTCAGTAAATTCCGGTTGGGGCAGAAATCCTGTGTCTGCAGCAATAGATTCGAAAGTTCCGGTGTAATGACCAATTGTATCAATTTCATGAACAGCTTCTGTCACCATCACCTTTGTAAAATAGGAAGTTTCATTACTATCAGGTTTTCTCATGTGAATATCTGCAATACATCCCGGATGTAAAAAAGGAACGGTTGTAGATCCTGAAACTGAAAATACATTAACAGCCTCACTTCCTGACGTACTTCTTTGAGAATGCTCTACATCAAGATGAGTTGTTGCTTTGATAGGTGCAACCTGTAGTGCCGGAGTTTTATATATTTTATCGTTATGATTGTATGCTGTACGGGCTAAATCACCTAAATGGCCAACCGGAGTTTCTCCTGAGGTCAGTTTTTCATTTTTACTACTATTATAGCCATAATACTGAGGTTTTGTATGAACCGCTTTTAGCTCTACTTTAATATGATCAGCATTGCTTCCGTATAAAAGTTTTATAGGTTTATTCTGAGGTGGAAGTTTTCCAAAATGTAATACTTCGCCATCGTAATAGAATTGTTCGCCATAAGCTTCTGCCATTCTCGCCAGATAATTATAATGGGTTTCATTATATTGGCTGCTGTAAACGATCTGAGAATAATCATTGGTATCAATTCTTATATCAAAACGCTCTTTATCTATTCCCTGTTTAATTACTTCTTTGGCTATGATTCCCATATTAACGGGCTGTCCACCGCCAAAGCTCTGAATATGCGGAGCGCCATCCAGCAAGATCGTAGGACTGTATCCGGAAAGTACAATATTTCCCAGGCTCATTTTTTCCTGGCTGAATCCGACTTTGGTAATAATCCCAACGAAATTTCTTTCCGGGCTCTTTTCAATATCTTTGTAGGAAATGACAGCAGTAAGGCGTTTTCCCAAAAATTTATTGGCTTCTTCAAGGGTGTGGCTCTGCCTGTCTCCCAATGCATCATGTGCAAGGACAAGATTAAATTCGTGGTGGTGACTCGCTTTTTGCTTAAGAGTGAAATGTTTATAGTAATTAATAATTTTACCCTCTATAACCAGTGACAATTTAACCAGCCGGTTGATGCCTGCGTGATGATTCTCGGATATTCCATCTGCATTTTGTGATGGACGGAAGGAAGATCCTTTGGTCTTTGATTCGGTTTTCATATGCTTTGTGTTTGTGTTTGGTATTAAAGATAACAAAATTTATATAACAGACACTATATAAACATGTTATAAAATAAAGTTTTCGGGTATAGTTTTTTCATTCAGGCAAAAAAAGACCGTCTTAAATGGGACAGTCTTTTTTCTTATGAATGTTGATAATGTGTGTCAATTTTAGCTGGATGGCCATAGCCCAGCATATTGAGAAGTACCGTAGTCAATAGTCTCAGCACTGATTACGAAGCTGATCAGCATACTGTTACTGTCAATAGCATCGAAATCTACCTGATGCTGGATAACATATCCGTTTTGCCAGTTTAGGGTAATCAATGTCCCTTCTTCGTGAGATTTATTGAAAGTAATCTCTCCTACTGTTGGCTTATATTTACCGTTTAGTAAGCTTTCAAGGATATCTGACTTTTCAGTAGCTTCTACTGTAACCTTGATTAATGCGTTAGAAGGATCTGATGCTACACGTCCTGAAACGTCTGTAGATCTGGAAACGCTGTAATTCATTTTTAACAGCTTCTGTCCTTCTCCATTATTGAATTTTAAGATTCCTCTTGAATTTCTTTCGGCCATGATTAGTAAATTTAATCGTTAGTAATATTTTGTGATGTGGTGATTGTGTTAGCAAATATAGAGGCTCTTTTCCGCTAAAAAAAACTTTTGAATATAAATCTGAGAATTTGTAGTAGTTCTACGATTTCTTGTAGTAATTCTACGATAATGGATTTACACACCACAGTATAACACCCATTGAAACAGTGTTTTAAATTATATCTCTATTTTTAGATAAAAAATATTTTTACACCTTAAAGAGAAATAAAGAGAGTTTAGGGTTCAAAAATTCAAGGTTTAAGGTTTAAAATTAATTAATATATGCTGACTCATTTTTTACAGTACAAAAAAAGCAGAAGTATATACTCCTGCTTTTGATATCATAAAATGAATTTCTTAATGTTTTGTGTATTCCGGTTGTTCTGTTGGAATTCTTGATGGAGTAAAGTACTCATTAAGCCAGTAGAAAGTCTGTCCGTTCTGCTGAATCTTTACAGCCGGATTGTTTCTGTTGGCAAGCATTCTGTCCGCTAAGTTTTTGTAGTGCTGGAAATAATTTTTTACCGTCTCACTAGGAACGACTTTTGATTTTTTCCAACCTTTCAACTTATATTTAGCCATCAGTTCTTCTTCAGTAAGATCAAATCCTGTACTCATTCCGATTGCGTAAGACATTGGCAGCTCATAAAGCGCTCCTTTATCTAAGAATTTTATTGTAGGATTATATTTCTTCAACAGCTTTACATATTCTTTCACCGCTCTTGCCTGATTAAAGTCTGCACGGTCCGCCTGAGTATTTCTGTAAACTTCGGTATAGAAAGCTTTTAAGTTATCATATTCCGATTCAGAAATAAGGATTCCCTTTTCTATTCCTGGTGTAAAATCTTTCAGTTCTTTTGGAATATATCCTTTCACAAGGAATGGGCTTCCGTAGTTAATCAGCTGTGCTGCAATTCCGGCAGAAACCGGATTGGTAAGTCCTGGATACAGATATTTATATTTCAGGTCTACATCTGTTCTTCCTGCTCCTACAGAAGAATGGAAATATTCATTCAGAGATTTATCAACAGTCTGATTGTCTAAAGTAACCTGTGCAATAAGACTGTCAACAGATTTTTTCAGGAATCCCGGAGTTGTAATGTCTCCTTTTTTAGGGAAAATAACGAATCCCTGAGACATACTCTGCTTAGGATAAGCTAAAGAGAAGAATCCCTCATCACCTTCCACAAGGCTGAAATTATTCTTGGTAAGCACATCATATTGGTTGATGATCTTTTGCTTTTTAAGTTCAGCAATATTTTTAGCTGTATTGGTTACCACGTTTTCCGCCATCAATACAAAGTCATTGTAAGTATCAGATGATCTTGCACTGGTCTGGAACATGATTAACCTTGCCTGAGCCTGCGTCAAAGAGCTGATTACACTGTACATATTTCCACTTTGGTTGGCAGAAGTACCTACAGTCACTACAATATTGGTTTCATCAGGAACATTTGAAAGAAGATTTCCAGCTGCTGTAAGAGCTTCTCCTACCGGCTGATAACCATTATTGCTTGCGCAGTTCATTTCATTTGTTTTCTGATCAATAAACGAGGAAATCTTGCTGTAATCTGTACTTAAATTGGATACAGAAATATTCTCTCCGCAAGGATTATTTTTATATAAAACCACTCCATATTTAACATTACTGAAGTAAGATGGTTTTTCAAATCTAAGCTGAAGATCCTGTAATAATGATTTTACAATAGGAGCATAAGGTGCGTTGGCAGCACTTACGTCTAATGCGAAAACAATATTGATATTTTTATCTCTTTCCGTAATCTCTCTGTAACGGTCAAAATAGATGGGTTCTCCCAGTACATTGGATACAAAGTTTTTGCTGTAATCTAAAATATTGGTGAAATATTTTGTCTTTGAATCCGGAGTTGGAGCTTCTTCTAAAGGAAGATTTACCGGGAAGATATTTTCAAGAGGTGTTCTCTTGTTTACATCAGTAAGAAGAACTGCTGTTTTATTATCCGCATCTGAAGCAGATCCACCAGGATGTCCTTCATGAATTCCCAGTGTTGTATCATTAATTCCTGTGGTATTTTTTAGTTTGATAGCAGAACGCTCTCCCCAGCTGGAAATTACATTTGAGCTTACCCATCCGTAAAGTCCTTTGTTGATACTGTCCATATCAACAGACGGTTTTTTACCTACTAAAAAACGTTTATTATTTTCAGCCATCTTGTATACGTAAACGATCTGTCCGTTAGGTATTTTCACGTTGGCTGTTTCAATAAGACTTGGTGAATTAAACACCATAATAGAGTCATTTTTGTAGTATCTTTCAGCATTTCTGATAACTTCGCTGTTATTAGGAACTACTGCAACTCTTACAGGATAACCTGTTTTTTCGCTTTTTAAAGCGTTATTCCAAAGAAGGAGGTCAGATTCCTGAATCCAGCCGTAGGTTTTGACTGATTTCGAGGAAACTTTTTTCATTAAAGCATCCGGAACATATTCCGCTACTTTTACCATTCCGTCTCTATGTTTTAAAACCATTAAAGGTTCAAGGAATTTTACTTCTTTGTAAGACTTCTCATTATCTTTATCCAAATAAGCCGTATTTCTGGATCTGTCTGAAATAACAATCCATGGAACTGACTTTTTTGGATATCCGTTAACGACAGGTGAAGCATCCACCTGCCCATACTGTGAAGGCTCCGGGGTTTTCTTTGACGGCAGTTTTACCTGGCAACTCGTCAATAATACTGATAACCCTATATAATATGCTGCTAGAGGAAATTTATTTTTCATCCTATTTAATCTTTTTATGATTGGCACATCCGTAAGACCGGACGAAATTATTTGCTTTGATTAATATCGACTTTAGTTACACAGTTCTGCGTATCATCCAGGTTTACTTTTACTGTCTGGATTACCGTATTTTTGTCAAACTGAAGGCCTGCACAATACATGTAGAAGTTATTGACTTTGCTGTCGTTTACTTTTACCACAGTATTTTCATTGTTACACAGATACGTTTTCAACAGGTAATTGTAATGCATGTTGAAGCTGTTTCCGTTAGCAATCTGCTGCAGGTGATATTTAAAATCGTTATCTACTTTTGCATAAGAGTCTTCTACTGAAACTTCATCTTCTGCAAGAGCGTCATAAGCCGGAAGAATTTTGATACGGTGATAGATAGGATCCTGGCTTTGTTCTGTGTAAAGAGTCACCAGATACTCTCCAGGTTTTTTATAGGAATAGATGGTAAATTTATCCTTAGCATCTGTATTTCCAGACTCGCCGAATTTCCATGCAAACTGTTTTGCATCAGAAACAGCACGGAAAGTCACATTTTCATTTTGCATCGCCTGAGTAACCGCTTCAATAGTTGTTTTAGACTGTGCAGTATCTTTTGGTTTCTGAACGCTTCTTGCGCCTACCATTACAGGGAAAGATTTCGTGTACTTGTTGTCAACGATCAAACTTACCTGATAGTACCCTGGTTTATTATAGAAGTGAATACCACTGTTTTTATCTGAAGTTGTCCCATCCCCGAAATTCCATCTTTTGGTTTTCGCAAACTGGGTTTTATCTTCGAATAAAAGTGTGTCTCCTACCGCCAATGAAGACGGATAAACCACCCCAACAATATCATCGGCTGAGTGTATTACCTTTTTCTGCAGCCACAGAGCAACCAATGCTGCGATCAGCAAAGTTGCAATAACACCGATAATAATGTTTTTCTTGTTCTTTTGAAAATAATTCATAGTTAGTAATTGTGATGTGTTTTATTTAAAATTCCTAGTATTTATTTGCTTACTGCATTCTTGCTTTCAGATCCTGCTCGCGCTGATAGAGCTTATTCTGCTTATCTTTAAATCCGATTCTGCATTCATCTACCTGTTTCTGGAAAATTTTAATGTCTTCAGAGGTTGTTGAAATGACTTTTTTGTCATCAAAATACATTTTGTAAAATTTTGCGATCTGTGGATAGGCATCTTTGCGGATATCCACAACGTCAGTACTATTGAAATAACTGTTAAGGTCGTTTACTCCCAACTGGATATTGTTTTCGATGAAAGGCTGTGGCCCGTCGTCCGTAAGTTTGGTAATCATGGTATACGTACTGTCCATGATAGGAAGAACAACTTTCTGGTGTTGTTCAAATTCTGCTTTCTGCTCAAGATTCTGAATTCCTCTTACATCTTCATCAGAAAAAGGAGATACAAATCCTTTTAAAAAGATCACTCCCAAAAATAACATTGCAGTTACCAGCATCAGTATTAAATAAAAAAACTGATAATGCCTTTCTTTCTTAGATAATGTGATTTGTCCTTGCATATCTTTTCTTTTTATCTTCTTCTTTTACTTCCTGTGAAATTTCTTGTAGGGTCTTTTCTCAGTTCATTATTGGTTACTTTGATCTTACCCATACATTCATCAAGATCTCTTAAAACTGTTTTCTTCTGATACTCTACTTCAATAATCTTGGCTTTTAAAGTCATCATCGGTACAATCTGTTTCATCAGCACAGCATAATGTTTAAAGCTCTGCACACTGTCTTTACCCATAATGTTTTTAGCATCTCTCACATTATCCATAATACTGGTTCTGAGAAACACTTCATTCTCCACCTTATTAATGCTAAGCTGGTTCATTTTGTCGTAAATATCATCAATGTGATCCTTTAGCACGTCACTTCGAAGCATCAATTCTTTATAGGCTTCAGCTTCACGGCTAATCCCTTCGCGCTGTATATCATAACTCTTAAAGAAGAGAAATAAGCACGTAAAAGATACAACCGACAAAACGACAAATGACAGAATAAACTTCCAAATGCCCGTTCTGACGTCAGATTTGTTTAATTTTTTTTCCCTGTTAGAAGACATAATTTGCGATTTGTTTGGCCTGTGAAAATATAAAAAAAAAATTTTATGCACAATACGTAATTTCCCCAACCCTGTTTCGTGAAAACCCTGATTAAATTAATATTAATTTTCACTTTGATAAGTTTTTCATAAATTAGACCTCTAAATTTTAAATATCATTCGCCAAATCGATATTAAGAATGAGTAAAATATTATCTAATACCGTACGTTTTTCCATTGCAGACAGTGATTTTTATTTTAAAAAAATAATGATCAAAACCCTTATGGAAAATCCTTTCTATATGCTTCTGAATGATTGTAACAATGGGCATGAACTGGTAAACAGAATCTACAGAAGACAGGAAGATGTGTTCATTATTGAACTCTTCATGCCGGTATTAAGTGGAATTGAAGCCATTAAGTACATCAGAAAAAACAATACAGAAACTCCCATCATCACTTATTCCGGCACTTACCAGGAAGATATGGCCGAAATCCTTTCAAAGATTCCCAATATCTATTACTGTCAGAAAAAAAGTACCATCATAAAAGATATTATTAAAGGAAGCATTGCCTCTGAAGACTTTGATTATCAAGCATATTCTAAAGAATGGGAACAGCAACCTCTTGCCGTACAGGAATATATGGACAGGCAGAAGAAAGGACAGGAAGAGCTTTCACCAGCAGAAATACAGCTTATGAGATTCTGTTATGAAGGATTCAGTAATAAAGAAATTGCAGAAAAACTTAATCTGAGTACCAGGACTATAGACACTTACATCAACAGGCTGACAGAAAAACTGGGGTTAAAAACCAAACTTCACCTTATACGCTTCTGTGTAGAAAACGGATATTATAATTCCAGTTTATAAAAAATTTTGATTTCACTAAAAAACAATCAATTCCTCGTGATGTATGAGGACAGAGAAGAGGATCTCAAAATATCATATTCAAGATAAGAAAGTACTGTAAAGCCTGCTATAACCAGCATTTATTAAATTTTGTTCATCAAATTTTTGTACCTTTATCCGGCTGTATTATTTTATTGTTAAATAATCTTCACTGCACCTTAATATAGTGTATACATAAAAAGTCCAACTCTTTGAATAAAAATATTTTGCCACTAATTTGCTAGTATTCAATTTTTTTAACTAAATTTGCACACCTAAAATTTAAAATTAAAATAAGGAAATGACAAAGGCAGAATTGGTAAACACCATCTCAAATAAGTTGGGAACAGAAAAGAATGAAACACAGAAAGTTGTAGAAGCTTTTATGCAGGAGATCAGAACTTCTATGTATAATGGGGATAATGTTTATCTAAGAGGTTTTGGATCTTTTATCATTAAAACAAGAGCTGCTAAAACAGGAAGAAATATTTCTAAAAACACTGCAATTGAGATTCCTGCTCATAACATTCCTGCTTTCAAACCATCAAAATCTTTTGTTGAGAAAGTAAAAACTAAAGTTGCAGTAAAATAAGAACATTAACTGAATATTAACTAGTTACTAAAAAATTAAAATTATGCCAAGCGGAAAGAAAAGAAAAAGACACAAGGTTGCTACTCACAAGAGAAAGAAAAGAAGAAGAGCAAACAGACATAAGAAAAAATAATCTCTTTTTCTCGAGATTTACAATATAATAATATAGTTGGTGGATTTAAATTTTTAAAGTTCACTAACTATATTTTTGTTTGCAACTATAAGATTCCGCGGAAAACGGAGGGTTTCAAATATTATTTTAATAAACATATAATGGTTTTCATTCAAAATCATTATATTTAATAGATGAATTAATCGATAAAAAACATCCACTTCCTATAATCTTAACAATTTTATCTTATTAAAAAATGAAGAAAGAACTAATAGTTTCGCATGAAGATGATCTTACAAAGATTGCGCTGCTGGAAGACGGAAGACTATGTGAACTTCATGAGCAAGAAGACAAAAGCGATTTTATAGTTGGAGATCTGTTTATAGGAAAAGTAAAAAAACTGGCCCCCAATCTGAATGCAGCATTCGTCAATATCGGATATGACAAAGATGCATTTCTGCATTACCAGGATCTGGGACCTCAGTATCTTACGTACAGAAAGTTTTTAAAAGATACTATTTCCAAAAAACAAAGCACTTCGAGCTTAAAAAATTTCGAGATACAACCCGAAATAGACAAAAACGGAACGGTAGACAAAGTAATTGCCAAGGACGATGTGGTTCTTCTACAAATTACCAAAGAACCTATTTCTACCAAAGGCCCAAGAATTTCTACCCAGATTTCATTAACAGGACGTTTCCTGGTTTTAATTCCTTTTGACAATAAAGTTTCCATTTCCAAAAAGATCAGAAGCTTTGAAGAAAAAGAAAGATTAAGAACTCTTATCGACAGCATTAAGCCTGAAGGATTTGGAGTGATTATAAGAACGGTAGCGGAAGGAAAAAAAGTAGCCGACCTTCATAATGACATGAATCAGCTGGTTCAGAAGTGGGAAAGCACTTTCAAAAACATCCAGAGAAACAAAGTTCCGTCTAAAGTTTTAAGCGAAGAAGACAAAGCTTCAGCTATTTTAAGAGACAATTTTAATCAGGATTTCGTGAATATCATCTGCGACGATGAGCAAATGGTGAACGAAATGAAAAATTACATTGAAGTCATTGCCCCTGAAAAGAAAAATATTGTCCAGTTTTATGATTCTCATATTCCACTTCTGGAATATTACAATGTTGAAAAACAGCTTAAACAGAGCTTCGGAAAACACGTTAACATTCCGAGTTCCAAAGGAGCCTATCTTGTTATTGAACACACAGAAGCACTTCACGTAGTAGATGTCAACTCCGGAAACAATATTACTACCGGAACTGCTGTCAACAAAGAGCATGCACTGAAAGTGAACAAAATGGCTGCTACAGAAATCGCAAGACAACTTCGCCTCCGCGATATGGGAGGTATCATCGTTATCGATTTCATAGATATGCCGAATTCTGATCACAGAAGAGATCTTTACGAGCATCTGAAAGAGGAAATGAAGCGCGACAAGGCTCGCCACAAAATCCTTCCTCCTAGTAAATTTGGTTTGATTCAGATCACCAGACAAAGAAACCGTCCGGAAAAACAGATCGACACCAAAGAAGAAAACCCGAACAAAGACGGAGAAATTGTAGCTCCTATTGTTATCGTGGAAAGAATGGGTGAAACTTTAAGAAATATCCTGCAGAAAGAAAAAGGAAAAATCTACCTGCATGTACACCCATTTGTGGAAGCCTACCTTACAAAAGGCATTAAAAGTATCCAGATGAAATGGTTTATCAAATACAAAAAGTGGGTAACCATTGTTCCAAGGGATTCTTTTAAATATTTAGAATACAAAATCTACAATGCCAAAAAAGAAGAATTGATAGAATTCTCTAATTAAAAAATTTAAAACCTTCAGTTTTCTGGAGGTTTTTTTTGTTTTATATTTATTTGCAAGGATAGAATATGATTTACAATTTAAGTTTTGGCTAAAGCCAATGAATTTTATAATTTTAAAGGCGGGCTTTCTTCGTCTCCGCTCAGAATTATAGCCCACCCCTATTGAATTTTAACAACAACATCATCATTTATTATTTATCTTTAAAATATGAAAAACCACCATTACAAAATCACTATCCAATGGACAGGAAACCAGGGAACGGGAACAAGCAGTTATAGAGATTATGAAAGAAGTCATACTATTTCAGCAGAAAACAAAACTATTATTGAAGGTTCATCTGATCCGGCGTTCCGAGGTGATAAAACAAAACACAATCCGGAAGACATGCTATTATCTTCACTTTCCTCCTGTCATATGCTATGGTATCTTCATTTCTGTTCTGAAGCTGGGATCATTGTTACAGACTACACTGATGAAGCCACAGGTATCATGACAGAAACAGCCAGTGGAAGCGGTCATTTTACAGAAGTAACTTTATACCCTACAGTAACAGTTGCAGAAGAATCTATGATAGAAAAAGCGGAGCAACTTCATCATAAGGCCAACGAATTCTGCTTCATTGCCAATTCTGTTAATTTTCCGGTAAAGCATATCCCTACCACGTTAGTTAAATAGTACCACACTTCGAAATAACCTTTGAAAATAACGATGAATAATAGATTTTAACAGCAATAACTCCCAAAAACTCCACAAAAAGAGAATTATTTAATGAAAAATCAATAAAAATAACGTTTTACTACTAATAAAAACATAATAATTTTAAAATATTTAACAATTTTATTCAAAATGTGAAGTTTTTTTCCTATTTTTATATAAACAAAACAAACCATGATGAAACCAAGATTGACCATTTTTGATGAGCCCATGCTCTACACAGAGGGATTATCAAGACTGCTTACCCAAAGCAAAATTTTCAGTACCATTGATATTTGTAATTCTTTAGAAAACCTTTCCAAACATTTAAAAGAAGAACCTCCGGAAATGCTTGTAATGAGTTCCAACATGCTCATGCTTTCGGAAATCTGCAAGCTGGTGGAAAGTATTATTTCAGAACATAAAAATACCAAAATCATCATCATTGGGAGTTCATATGATGTGATTGACATCCGAAAACTCTTCAATAAAGGTATTAAAGCTTATCTGGATAAAAACTGTTCCTATGACGAGTTTGTTAAATCCATCAATGTTTTACTTCTTAATGAGATCTACATCTGTGATCATGCCAAGGAAAGAATGATCAATTTTATTAGTAGTGAACAGGGAAAACCCAATCCTCATATCAAAGAACCTCTCACCCGTCGCGAAATGGAAATCCTCAAACTCATATGTGACGGCTGCAGCAGTAAAGATATCTCTGAAAAATTATTTATCAGTATCAATACGGTAGAAACACACAGAAAAAGAATTCTTTTGAAACTCAATGCCAAAAACTCAGTCGGAATTGTAAAATATGCGATAGAGAATCATATCATCGACTGAAAGACTTCCATGAATCACTCAAAAATTCCAGGCTTATACAAAGTCTGGAATTTTTTTTACCCCTGATTTTAATGTTAGCATTTCTTCAGGGAGAATTTTTATTGTCAAATATAATCAAAGTCTATAGCATAAAAAGTGAGGCAGAGAAATCAGAGACTTAACAATGAAAAACTTATTTAATTAATTCTAAATTTATCTCTAATGGGTACAGATATGATCTCATACCTCACTTTAAAACTAAAACCTTGGACTTTAAACATTAAACTTTGAACTTTAAACATTGAACATTAAACGTTATTCCTTACTCATAATCCGGCATTTCTCCATTACTGAACAGAGTTGTTCTTGTCATATCGGTCAGCGTACTACTAAGGTCAATCACCATTACATTCCTTTGAGAAATATTGTCGTTGGAGGTATTCATGAAGATAATCTGAGCATTATTTGGTGAGAACCTAGGATCGAGATCATTCGTTCCCAGTACTTTTTCGCTTTCTGCAGAAATATCACTCACAGCATCTGTAACAAGGTTATAGATAAAGATATGTGAATCCAGCTGACGGTAATTCCCACTTCCATCCAAATATCCGGACATATCACGGGTAAAGAGAAGAAGCTGTCCGTCTACAGAGAAGTTCAAACCTCCGCTGGCACCTGCAGTACCCGACAATACCGTTTTAAGAACAGCACCATTGATGTCTATTACATAAATTTTAGTATTATATCCGTTATAATCATTGGTTTTCAATGCTATTTTACTGCCATCATAGCTCCAGTCACATTCGGAGATCAGGCTTCCGTCCGGAGTTGTATACACTAAGCTCAGCCCGCTTCCATCTTTATTAATCCTGTATAACTTATTAAAGTTGGAATAAATAAGTTCTTTACCATTTGTACTCCATGCAAAGTCCATTTCATAGTTATTAAAGCCTGCAACAGCCACTGTTGTTACTTTAAATGGATTGGAGCCATCCGGATTGGCAGTATAAAGATGGGTACTTCCACCTTCCGTACGAAGGAATGCAATAAGACCTGCATTATTATTTTTGCGCGGTCGCCAGCTGTTGTAGGAAGAACTGGTAAACTGGAAGTTATTTCCCTGGTCATCACTGGAAATAATCACAAAGTTTCCATTCTGTTTCTGAACGTAATGATACCTGTTGGCCGGAACTGTATTGGTGGTAAATTTACTGATAGAACTTAAAACTGGCTGGTGAATGCCGTCCGAAACAGACACCTGCCAGAAGTAACTTACACCAAACTTCAGATTTGAAAGCGTATAGTGGTTTGCTGTCAAATCATTAACCTGAATCACATTAGTGTCAAGATTATTTTTAATGGTCAGACTGTATCTTAATACATCTGCTGTATCGGGATCTGTTGCGCTCCAGGTTAATTCGACGCTCAAAGGTTGATTTACTGCGTTATCTATCGGACTTAGCAACTGTGGTGTAGCGGGAGGAGAATTCAATGAAGTATCATCATCCATCTCAAAAACTACCGTTATCACCTGATTTTGATTTTGTATATTGACTGACTGAAAGCTTGTGATATATCCTGAAAGTTCTGCTTTTACAGAATAATTACCTATCGGCATGGCAGCGATTTCAAATGAACCGTCTGTACCACTGAAAACCGTTTGTGTCGTAGGATTGGTAAATATCTTCACATTAGAAAGCGGCACATTGCTACCTCTTTTTACGACTTTTCCTTTTAACATTCCTGTTTGAGCCTGTTCTACAAGGTCTTCATTGCATGAAAACAGACAAAAAGCAAAGATGAATATGCTGAATATTTTAATTATAGTTTTCATAGTTCGTGTTTTTATTTGTTTCCGAAGTAAAAGTTGATTCCTATTCCAAAGCGCAAAGCCTGATCTTTTCTTTTTCCGTTTACAAGGCCTTCCCAGTCGTCTTTGAAGCCAAGGTCATATTGGGCGGAGGCTCTCAGCGAAAAATTCTTGCTGATCATATATTCCAGCCCGCCACCGAACTGTGCTTTATATTGGGGTTTATATTTTGAATACAACGCTCCTGCTCCACCATAAACAAATGGACTGAATCTGTATTTTGGAAAAAGGATGTATTCCAGATTCACTTCAGGACCATAGTAGTTTCTTTTCACAATATTTGAATTTTCAAGCGTAAAATAGCTTGCGTTCAGTTCCATATTCAGATAAGGAGTAAGGAAATATTTAAGTCCTATTTTTCCACCAACATTCATCTTAGGACCTACATAGTCATCTTTAACTTTCTGTCCTTCAACATTGGCAAATATGGATACTTTCTGTCTGTAATCCTGCGGATATCTGCCTCCAACAGCTCTGTCATTATTTTGCTCCTGCTCTCTGTTGTATTCGTTGATTAAGCTTTGATATCCTCCATTCTCATCTATTGCTTTCCCCCATATTTTATCTCTGATTCCTTCAACAATCAGGGCTTTCACAGCTTTTTCTATTGCTTCTGTTACGGCGAGCTGAACAGGTTCGTTTTGAGTCAGACCTACCTCAGCTTCCAGTAATCTTTCAGTATCAATATATCTGAAAAAACTTCCGTTAACACTGGTTGAAAGAATGGTTTTAGAAGTATAAACCGTTTTAAGAATTTCTCCGTTGAGTGTAGAGACAGCGCGGAGATAGATGGTAATTCTGTCCTGCCGGTACTGTGTGGAAGCTCCGATTCCGAAATACCTTGCTCCAAGTCCTCCGGTCAGAATATTGCTGTCGTATGAGATAACGCCGCCTTCGAGAAGAATCCCGGCGTATAAAAGAGGAGGAAGTGATTGATTGTTTTTGTCTGCATCCTTGATGTATTCCTGTCTGGTGGAACGGATGATCTGTCTTTCATTGAGAAGATTGGCTATATTTTCCCTTTCAATAGGGACAAACCAGCGGCTGTCTTCTAATGCTTTGATAAGAATGGTTGTAGTTCCCTGAGGGACTGCCGTACTCCAGTTGTTTCCATTTTCGGAAGGTTTATACTGGCCGGTCTGGTCTCTGAATTTGTAGACTCCTATTACAATCTTCTCTTTGGGAAGCGGAAGATTTTTTAATTCTGCAGTGGAAGATGTAACCTCTCCCATTGTTGGTTTTTCGGGATCCGAAGGTAAACCAAATATTGAACTACAGGCCTGCAAAATGCATAGCAGGAAGGTGCAGAAAAAGATTCTGGTATAAGTGTAGGTTGTCATGGTAAGTTTATTTTTAGTGATTACCTATTTCGGAATTACGATCTCGGACTGATCGCCATTGCTGGTATCCAAAATATTGATTAAAAGTCCCTGATTAGTATTGGTAATTTGTAGATAAAGGGAACCGAAAAGATAATTTCCGGGTTTTATGTTTCCATCACCAAACTGTTCTTCAAACAGTTTTCGTGAAAGCTCACTGAGGATCTGCCTGTTAAGACTTTCAGTAAAACTATCAAGAGAGTTCACTCGATCCAGCAAATCGCTGAAATCATTTTTTTCATCAAATGGGTTTTGTGCATTAGCAGAGCTTAAAAGCCACTGATAATTAAATGTATCTCCTCCAAAGGCTGGATTTACCGGCTTATAGACGAGCTGCTGAGCTTTTCCGTAGAAAATACCCGCAATACATGTCAAAATAATGATAAACGTTTTCATGGCGGACATTTTTAATAGATGAATTCATTTTTTATAAGATTTTTCTTGGCATTAAATTCTTTGATATATTTTAAGCTATAGCCTAGTTGTTCTTTTAAATAATCCTCTGCCGGATTGGTCATAAAACTGTAAATAATTTTATCTTCCATCTGAATATTAATCTGACCACTTGTTCCGCGGAGAGGAAGTTCTGTAATAGTTATTACGCTACTGCTTTTATCAGGAAGCTGACTGTACTGCATGTAAAACATATCATAAAAGTCTTTTCCTACTTTGGTTTTTGTCTCATCGATGGTAAGTCCTCTGAGCTCATAAGCAGCGTCTTCTTCTATCTTAGCTGTTTTTTTTTTGAAAAGGTCGCTGTTCAGTTCCAGACTGTCTTTGGCAATCAGCTTCTGGGTTTCTTCATCCCTGATGTAAAGGAAAGCTTTGAGAGCATCTTTTGATTCGAGATTCACACTGATTTCTGATAATACTTTTACTTCATTGGGATTGACGGAAAATTTACCGTTCTGCTGATTGTTGGAGAGATTTCCACTATTTCCTTTTTTAATAGAAATCAAAAGGTAATTCAGTTCTTTATATACAGCGGTGTTATTGATTACCACTGCTTTTAATCTGACCTGGTTTTCAAGAACACTACTCTCTATCCTTGCATTTACTTTCTTATCTTCCTGCCCATAAACCCATACAGACAGGAAGGTAAAAAATGTACCCAAGCTAAGGGAATATAAAAGTTTCATCATTTGTGTTTTAATAGTTTCTCATGAAAACTGTCCTATTATCTCCCTTTACATTAATCTGAATTCCATCCGAAATACTGTTGCTTCCTGTAACATCAATAATATTATTGTTTCCCTGTGCAGTAATAGCAGCTTTTGTTTCTTTATCTGTGAATGAATTGATAAAATACAGGGTATTAAAATCTCCCAGCTGTCTTACTATAATATTGGTTCGGGCGTTAAGGGAAAGTTCGGCATTATTATAGTCTCCTATCTGAATGATATCGGATCCATAAGAACTCTGATCTGTCTGTTGTCTGGCTATAAGATTAAAGATTGTATTGCTGTTGACCTTATCCCAGTCTATTTCCTGTGCATGTAGTGGCAACATTGTGAAAAGAGCCAA
Source organism: Chryseobacterium sp. KCF3-3 (assembly GCF_045865955.1). Lineage (NCBI taxonomy): Bacteria > Pseudomonadati > Bacteroidota > Flavobacteriia > Flavobacteriales > Weeksellaceae > Chryseobacterium > Chryseobacterium sp. KCF3-3. Next base: position 3,014,264 of record NZ_AP035792.1, on the reverse strand, counting down.
AACACTCCATTTCAAGTTAAACATAGCCTTAGTATTAAAATTACATGATAACAAAACGGAGAAAATCGAAGGGTTAAAAAAGGAGAAACACTGCAGTTTCTCCTTTACAATTTCTAAGATTTACAGTATGTTGTTATAGGGCTTAATTCGACTGATTTACAATCATTGAGTTTCCATTACCCATCTGAGTTCCTACATGAACATGGCCAAGACCGCTCTGAGCTACCCAGGTAAAGTTACCATTACCCATTTGAAGGTCTATAGCTGTGTTGGAATCTCCTATCTGGAACTGATAAAGTTGGTTACCATTACCTACCTGTAATCCTGCAGTGGTGTTGTCATCTCCAATTTGAAGTGAGGCGGCAATATTACCAGACCCTACTTGAGCATGGCTGGCACTGTTATCATCACCATCCTGGTACTGAACAAGAACATTATTAGCTCCTAACTGAAGGGCACTTGCATCATTTCTTCTTCCTAACTGAATTTGATAAGCATCATTACCAAGACCTATCTGAACAGCAGAAGCATCATTTCTTCTTCCATCCTGATATTGGAAAACATAGTTACCTAATCCAATCTGTACTGAAGAAGCATCATTTCTTCTTCCGATCTGAGTTTGTTCTGTAGAGTTAAGTACTCCTAACTGCCAAGTTGAAGCAGAGTTTCTGTTTCCCATCTGCAACACTTCATTTGAGTTTGCAATTCCCATCTGATCTACATCTACAGAGTTTCTGTTTCCGATACTTTGTGCATTATTGACATTAAAAATTCCTACCTGGTCAATATCTGCAGTATTACGATTCCCTGTCTGTGTAAGAGAATTGATGTTCAAAAGACCAGTCTGGTCTACTGTAGCAACATTTAAGTTTCCTGTTTGAGTAGTCACATCAATATTGAATTGTGCGAATCCGAAACTCATTGCGAATAGTGTAAGTACACCTGTAAGTAAATTTTTCATCTTAGTAAAAATTAATTGGTTAATAGTAAGGCAAAGGTAGCTTCCCCGTCAAAATGAAAAACCACCATCAAAGTGTAAATTTTGAAAATCACGGTTTCCAGTTGGACAAGTCATTATTTACCGTTACGGAAAAACACCATCACAACATGTTGATTTACAAGCAAATCCATCGTCAGTGAATATTAACCTTTCTTCAATCATGATTTACTCTGAATAAACCCGATCTTTTATATTTTTAAAACATCACAATTCAGAGTTTTACGCTTTTTCTTACAAACTCCTGTCAAATTTATTATCTCAACCTAAAATCAATTTTATATTAAAAATTCAAGACTGAAAGTGAAATAGATTGTATTTTATCATTCATGATATCTCATTGGATTTAAGAAGTAAATATTTCCGGCTACAATGCGGTCTTTCTCATAGGTTAATTAATGTTAAGGCACTTATTTCTTCAAGATATATTGCTAAATTTGAGCTATGGAAAATTTTGGAAAAGATTTATTGAGAAAAATAAAAAGCGTGGAACTTCCCGGTGAACACGCCCATGGAGTATTCTCGCCTCCCTACCGTCCCGTTTTTACTTATGATGAAGTATTGTCAAAGAATCCCAAATTTGCGGCTGTCAATATTGTTCTCTATCTAAAGGACAACGAGTGGTATTTTCCATTGATTCAAAGAACGATTAATGAGCACGACAGGCACAGCGGGCAGATCTCACTGCCTGGAGGAAAGCGTGAGGAAATGGACAGAGATTTTGCTGAAACAGCAGTTCGTGAAACTTCTGAAGAAATCGGAATAGATAAACATTATGTAAGGATCATCAGAGAAATGTCTCCTATCTATATTCCGCCAAGCAATTTTTATGTATATCCCTATATCTCTTATACCAAAAAGAATCCGGCCTTTGTTCTTCAGCAGACAGAAGCTGTGGAAACCATAGAATTTCCCATCACTTCCTTTTTAAACCTGTCGGATACCCCGGAAATTATGGCTCTGCCAAGTGCAGGCGGACATGATGTTCCCGTCATTAATTTCAACGGATACATCATCTGGGGTGCTACAGCAATGATATTAAGTGAATTCAGTCAGTTGCTGAAAAAAATGTAACTTTGCACTACCGTGTTTAATTGAGAGATGGCGAAGAAAAATATTTTCACCGATGCATTCGGAACTCCTTATTTTTTGAAAAGGTTTATTATTTTTATTTTAGGTATTGTGTCTTACAGAAGATTCAATGGCTTTAATAAGTTAAAAATAACCGGTACAGAACACCTTGTGGATCTCCCGGACTCCAACGTCCTTTTTGTATCCAATCATCAGACGTATTTTGCAGATGTGGCGGCAATGTACCATGCCTTCTGTGCTGTAAACAACGGATATTTAAATACGATAAAAAACCCGATCTATCTACTGAACCCAAAGATTGATTTTTATTATGTAGCAGCTGAGGAAACCATGAACAAAGGTATTCTTCCCAAAATTTTCAAAATTGCAGGTGCTGTAACCGTAAAAAGAACATGGAGAGCTGAAGGGAAAAATGTCAACAGAATGGTAGACATGAGTGAGGTGGATAATATTATGAAAGCATTGGACAATGGCTGGGTAGCTACTTTCCCTCAAGGAACTACTTCCGCTTTTGCACAGGGACGAAGAGGAACGGCCAAATTGGTAAAAAACCAGCGTCCTATAGTAATTCCAATCAAAATAAACGGATTCAGAAGAGCTTTTGATAAAAAAGGACTCCGCGTAAAGGTAACCGGTGTAAAACCTACGATGGAATTCAAAGCTCCTTTGGATATTGATTATGATAATGAAAAAGCACCGGAAATTTTATTGAAAATTATGACTGCTATTGAGCAGACAGAAGATTTCAATGTATTACACAGTTATGATGAAGAACTTAAAGCTAAAAAATTAGAACAAAAGGACTCAAATAATTAAAGTAAATTAAAAATTATGAACAAAATACTTGGAATCTTATTCGCAATCATAGTATTAGTTTCATGCAACAGCCAAAAGGTATATTCGGATTTTGACATCAGCTATTCGAAAAGCGGAGGTGTTGCTCCTATTTATGAAAATCTTCTTATCAAAGGAAATAATGTACATTACTCTTTTGAAGGACAGGGAAAAAAATACAAACAGGATTTTAAAATTTCTGATGAAGATTTAAAGAAACTGGATCAGGCTCTTTCTCAGAATAATTTCAGAAGAATACAGGAAGACCGTAAAAAATTGTACGACAATATTTCAACTTCCATCAATGTCAAGAAAGGTCCTAATGAAGGCAGTAAAACGGATGCAAGTATGATTATTCCGAATTACAACACCAACTGGAACAATATTCTTGAAGCTTTCCAGCAGATCATTAATACTAATGTTAAAAAACAGTAAATACAATTGAAAACCCACTTCATTGCCATTGGCGGAAGCGCCATGCATAATCTTGCAATCGCATTAAAAGACAAAGGATATCAGGTGACAGGTTCTGATGACGCTATTTTTGAGCCTTCAAAATCCCGATTGGAAAAGAAAGGAATTCTTCCTCAGGAAATGGGCTGGTTCCCGGAAAAGATCACTTCGGATATTGATGCTGTCATTCTTGGAATGCACGCACATCAGGATAACCCTGAGCTGGCAAGAGCAAAAGAACTGGGCTTGAAAATATATTCTTATCCTGAATTCCTGTACGAACAGTCTAAAAACAAGACAAGAGTTGTTATTGCCGGATCACATGGTAAAACGACTATTACTTCAATGATCCTTCACGTTTTGAATTTCCATCAGAAAGATGTGGATTTCATGGTAGGCGCTCAGCTTGAAGGTTTCGACTGTATGGTAAAGCTGACTCAGGATAATGATTTCATGGTGTTGGAAGGTGATGAATACCTTTCTTCTCCTATTGATCTTCGCTCAAAATTTTTATTGTATCAGCCTAATATTGCTTTGATGAGCGGTATTGCATGGGACCATATCAATGTATTCAAAACATTTGATGATTATATTGAGCAGTTCAGAAAGTTTGTGGCAAGTATTACAGCAGGCGGAGTTCTTGTATATAATGAAGAAGATCCGGAAGTAGTGAAAGTAGTGGAAAATGCAGAGAACTATTTCAGAAAGATTCCTTATAAAACGCCTGAATACGAAATCAATAATGGTAAAGTGTATTTAAAAACCGAAATGGGAGATGTTCCTCTTTCTGTTTTTGGAGCACACAATCTACTGAATCTTGAAGGTGCAAGACATATCTGCCAACAACTTGGGATTATGGATGAAGATTTCTATGAGGCGATCATGAGCTTCAAAGGAGCATCCAAGCGTCTTGAAAAAGTAGAAAGAGAAGATAAAGGGACGCTTTACAAAGATTTTGCCCATGCACCAAGTAAGGTGAAAGCAGCTGTAAAAGCCTTCGCTGAACAATTTAAAAAGGATAAGAAATACGGATTCCTGGAGCTTCATACCTATTCCAGCTTAAACCCTGCTTTCCTTGAGCAGTATGACCACGCCATGGATGGTCTGGAGGAAGCCATTGTTTTCTATTCTGAAGACGCATTGAAGATCAAGAGAATGGAACCTATTTCTCCTGAGTTTATTAAAGAAAAATTCAAGAATGAAAAGCTGAAGGTTTTCACGAATGCTGAAGATCTACATGCCTACTGGAATACATTAGATAAAACAGATGGTGTTTATCTCATGATGAGTTCCGGAAATTTTGGCGGATTAGACTTAACAAAATAAATAAAAAGCTTCAGAGTATATTCTGAAGCTTTTTTTATGGTAGTTTATTTTTAATCGATCAACTTTTTATTGTTGGTCAGTTCCATACTTTTTATGGAACCTACCGGTGCTATTTTTATCGTTTTATTTCCTTTAGCCAGATAAATATAATACATGCTGTTGGATCCTATCAGGTGTACCTGCTCAGAGCTTTCATCACCATAGTTTAATTTATAGTCATATTTAAGCTTGTTTTCCTTTATCTTCCTGGTGAGCCCAAGGCCTTCTCCCCATCCTATTCCTACAAAGAAAGACAGTAACATCATGGCAAGAAATCTCACAAACATATTGGTAAAATGATTCTCAATAGCTTCTTTACTCATGTTTTCATGTTCTTTGAGCGATGCCATTTGTAATGCCCAACGTTTATTTTTATTGGCCTGCTTTGATAAAAAAGAGGGAAAAGCAAATGAAAATACAACAACACCAATCAGGGCAATCAATATAATGGGATGAGCGGTCAAAGTAGCAATCGGACTTATCAGAATATCCATTATTGTTGAGTACTTTAGAATATTAATATTGATCTGATAGTAGAAGACACTCTCTTTTAATATTCCCATTACAACGAGAAAAAGATACCCGAATGGAAGTGATCTCTGAATTCCTTCTGAATATTTCATGGATGTTTTTATTGATTTTAGTTTTTATATTGGGGCAGATCAATGATATTGATGTACGAAAATATAAAATTATCATCAAATTAGAACATATAGATTCATCTTTCACATTCTTTGATCAGTTTCTTCAAAATTTCTTCTGTAGAAAGTTCGCTATACTGATGGATAGACTGTCCAACCCAGATTCCTACAAATTCTGGATTTTGCAAAGATTTTGCTGCTTTACGTAAAGCATTGGTCAGCTTGTTCTGATAAGGATAAGGTAAAATATATTCTGAGTTTTCAACCGTTTCTATAAAATGGTTTTTCACTCCTCTTGCATACCGCCCGGAGAAACTCTTCGTTAAAACAATTTCCTCTTCTCTTACCTTTCTCAACCTTTCTTTTTCAAAAGGTAAAAGAGCACTTTCCTGAGAAGTCAATAGAAGATTCCCAACCTGAAAGCCTTGCGCACCTAAGTCTTTCACAGCCTTTAATGTTCTTACTCCGTAGATTCCTCCTGCATAAATCAAAGGAACATTTACCTGTTCATAAACCTGTGACAGTAAAGATAAACCTCCGATCTGCGGAATATTGTCTGCTTCAAAACTCCCTCTGTGCCCTCCAGCCTCAATTCCCTGAACACAAATGATATCAATACCGGATTTTTCAAGCAATAAGGCTTCCTTTACAGAAGTGCAGGTTCCGATAAGGGTAACTCCATTTTCTTTTAACTTCTGAATACTCTCATCATCAAGATTTCCGAAAGTAAAGCTTAAAATCTTACATTTTTCTTCAATAATAGCATCCACCTGATCATGATAGCCGTTGACACTAATTTCTTCAAGGTCCGGAAGATGAACTTCTATAGCATTTTCTTTTGCCAGCTGTTCTATAAACTGCCTGGTTTTACTATATTTTTCTTTCAAAGCATCTGTCACTTCAGGAATATGATGAACAAATATATTCGCTGCAAAAGGTTGATCAGTCTGTGTCTTCATTTCTCTGATCAATTCCACAGACTGATCTGCAGAAAGATCAGCCAGCGCCAGTGATCCGAGACAACCTGCTTTTGTAGCTGCTACAGCCATCTGTACCGTGCTCACACCAAACATTGGAGCTTGAATTACAGGATATTCTATCCCTAATTTTTTACTGATTGTATCCGGCCAAAACATAAGAATTATTTTAATTAAAATGTACGAAGAACAAAGCAATACTTTTTATTCCAGAATATGATATTGCTCACGATTTATTCAAAGTTCAAGGTTTAAGGTTCAATGTTTAGAGTTTAAGGCTGTTGATCAACTTCTATTGTATATTGAATAAATGAAGATTTACTTTTTCTTCCTGAGCTCTTTGTAATATAATTTTGATTCCGGATCCAGTTTTTCAGTTGCGTAAGAAAATGTAACAGCAGGCATTGTTTTAACATAAGTATTGAGAAAATGCTGTAATTTCTTTTTGTCTTTTTTTCCGGCTTCCCGAATCCAGCTTCCTACAGCTTTATTCACAAGCTCGTTTGGATCGTGAACGAGGATTTCTGCGATGGCAAAAGTATCCTCAGCATCATTTTGTCTGATAAATGCATGAGTGCTTACTATCGCTGTTCTTCTTTCCCATGGACTTTCGGAATCAGCAAGTTTGTATAAAATGTCTCTTGGTTTATCGATAAGATATTCTCCAATAATACTTCTGGCTGCTCTGTCTACAAAATCCCAGTTATTCAAACGATCATGACGGTTGAGATAGAGATCAAAAAGAGCTTTCTTCCGGTCTTCAGACGTTTTTTTACTTCTCGCCTGAAAATCCATAATACTTACCGCTCCCATTCTTACTTCATAAAAATCACTGTCAAGAAGCTTGTTGATTTCATCCAGAGGCATCATCGAAAATGCCTTCGCCGTAGTAAAAACATCTCCGAATTTCACCCCGAAACTCTTGGTAATACCATCATTTCCTTTGAAAAACTTCTCAGCTTTATTAAGTTCTTTTTCATTTTTAAATAATGCGAGTGTTTCTATGAATTCTTTTGCAGTCATGGTTATATTGATTTAAAAATCCCGCAAATCTCACAATATTTCAGATTGGAAAGTCTGCAAATTCATGAAAACTGCGGGATGTATTTTTATAAAATTCCGGATTAAATATCTGCTACAGAATTTAGCATTTTTTGCTCCCATTCAGGGTCTTTAGGATCAAAGAATAATCTTTTTCCAGTATCTAAAGAACGGACAACATTCATTTCATCTTCTGTCAGTTCAAAATCAAATACATTAAAGTTTTCTTCAATTCTTGAAGGGGTTACAGATTTCGGAATCACTACAAATCCTTCCTGTAGATGCCATCTCAAAATTACCTGTGCTACAGTTTTTCCATATTTCTCTGCAATGGCTTTCAGATCAGGATTGCTTAAAAGATTCGCATTACCGTTTCCTAGCGGACTCCAAGGTTGAGTTACGATGTTATTGTCTCTGTCATACACCTGTAATTCTTTCTGTTGGAAGACAGGATGCAGTTCAATTTGATTGATAACGGGTAAAACGGTTGAATTAGCTTTCAATTCCTCCAGTTTCTCAACGGTAAAATTACACACTCCAATCGCTTTGATTTTTCCTTCGTGATATAATTCTTCCAAAGCTTTCCATGTACCCAGAAAATCTCCGTATGGCCAGTGGATAAGATACATATCAAGATAATCCATCTGTAATCTGTCTAACGTTCTCTGAAAAGCACTTTTTGCCTTTTCGTATCCATGATCCTGAACCCATACTTTGGATGTGATAAACAGTTCGTCTCTGTTTACACCATTATTTTTCACAGCAGCGCCTACTGCAGTTTCATTCTGATAAATAGCAGCAGTGTCTATCATTCTATATCCCGTCTGAATAGCTTTGATTACAGCATTTTCACATTCTTTCAGATCTTCCATCTGCCATACTCCGAATCCTAAAGCCGGAATATCCACTCCGTTATTTAATGTTACCACAGGTTGTCCTGTATAGGTTTTCTTTTGCATAAATCTTTATTTTAATGATTAATATAAAGTGATAAACAAATTTGCAATAAAAATTTGAAAATCCTGCCTACCAATTTTACTGTTTTTCTTCTAAGAAAGGTATTTTATTAGCTTCAGAATAGGTTAGAAAATGTAAAGGTGTAAAGTTGTTTATTTTGATTAATCAATTTTATCGAAGATAAAATCTTTGCGTCTTATCTATTAAGTCTTTAAAAAGATTTCTTGCGTCTTTGCGTTAACCAAAACATTATATACCGAATTAACTACCCCGTCTTTTTGCTTCACAAAAATCCACCCCTTCAGAGAAGGGGAATGATTGTAGTTGATAAAGCTTATCAAGCCACTTCTAACTTCTAACTTCTAACTTCTAACTTCCAGCACACATCTTCTATGCCCATCCTCAAATTTTCTCTATTTTTGTTTAAAATTTAAAATCATGTCACAACATATCAGATTGGCTACAGCAGAGGATTATCCGATAATTATGGAAATATGGGAATCAGCAGTAAAAGCAACTCACGATTTTCTTGCCGAAGAGGATTTCAATTATTTCAAAGAAGCTATTCCAAGAGATTATCTTCCTAATCTGGAAGTGTATTTAATTACTGAAGATAATGAATCTAAAGGATTTGCCTCTGTAGCAGAAGGTAATTTGGAAATGCTTTTCATACATAATGATACCCGTGGAAAAGGTTATGGTAAAACACTTTATCAGTTTATGAAAGAGAAAACCGGATTGACGAAAGTAGATGTCAATGAACAAAACCCTCAAGCCATTGGATTTTATGAAAAAATGGGGTTCAAAAAGACAGGAAGATCTGAAAAAGACGGTTCAGGAAAGAATTATCCACTTATTCATATGAGTCTGTAAATGGAAGAGTTTACTTTCAATCTCTTGCACTCTGATTCAGAGATTCCTTATCATCTGTTGCTATTGGCAGATGATACCAAAGAGGCAATCAATCAGTACATTTTCAATTCTGACATTTATCTTTTACACGACGGCACTGAAAACATTGCAGTGATGGCATTGTACAGAAAAAGCAATACTGAACTGGAAATTAAAAATGTTGCTGTGATTGAAAGCTACCGAAGTAAAGGTATCGGAAGCATCCTGATGGACAAAGCAAAAGAAATTGCGAAAGAAAATCATTATAAAACACTGACTGTTGGAACATCGGATACCGGTGTCCAACAGATCAGATTTTATGAGAAAAACGGATTCATCAAAAGTGGAATCCTGAAAGATTTTTTTATTGAAAACTATCCAGAACCTATTTATGAAAACGGTTTACAGATGAGAGATATGGTTTTATTAAGCCATCACCTTGCGGAATAATCCTTTGATATGGTCTATTTCGGTTTGATAATTGGTTTTCTTACGACAACCGAAATACAGGGTATTTTCAAACTTTTTCTTTCCTTCCCAGATCAGCTGAATATCACCGCCTGCAATATCATTTCTGCATAGAAAGTCAGGAACAACGGCTAATCCTGTTCCTCCCTTCAGACAACGGATGATGGAGTTCATATTGGGAACGATATAATTAGGACGGAAATTCGGTTTATGACCAAAATTCAATATCCAGTACTGGAAAAGGTGTTCCATATCTCCGGTGGTTCCGTACCATTTTTCGTTTTTCAGCCATTCTTCAATCTGTTCTGCATTTTTTGTTTTCAGCACTTTATTGAAAGCTGTTTTATCTACATCCTTCCCTCCTACCAGAATGATCTGCTCGGAAGAGAATGCTTCATGTTCGATATTGGGTGAAGATCCTTTTTTGGGAGTAATGATCAGATCCAGAATTCCTTTATCCAGCTGATCCAGCATTTCGGGATATTCTCCGAAACTGATAATCAGATTAAAAGGCAATGAAGAAACATATTGCTCCAAAGTGGTCTGAAAAGTCTCAAAACACATCCCGACACTGATGGTAGGAGTATGCTTCTCTGTAGATTTTTGAAAATTTTTCTCTACATCTTCCAGTTTAGTAATAGGTTCGGCAACTGCATTAAACAATACTTTTCCTCTTTCTGTCGGAATCATTTTTCGACCCGTTCTGTCGAATAGTTTGTATCCTACATAAGCTTCCAATGAGCTTAAGTGAAGGCTCACTCCTGGCTGTGATATAAACAGAGCATCGGCAGCACCTGTCAATGTCCCGGTTTTATAGATCGCCTTAAAAGTACGATACCATTCTAAATTAACCATGACTTAATTATTAATATTCTGATGCAAAGTTACAAAATAATTATAATATTAATACATTTTCGTTCTTTAGAAATGATGCATAATAATCCGGAATACCACTTTCCTCAATTCCCCGAAGTGTTTCTTCAAGCGGATAGGATAATTGTACAATCTCAGGAGTAATTTTTTCTTCATCTAAAGTCACCACCAGATAAGAAGCCAGTCTGTTTTCTTCTTTGGAACGTCCCACCGAACCACAATTGACTGCCCAGGTATTATTTTCAAACTGTTTTTGAAATGATAAATGGGTATGTCCCATCACAATAAGATCAGCATCTACACTTTCCAGCATAGATGTAAAAATCTCATCATTTTCAGATTCGTATAAATAGGTATCATTGCTTTCAAGACTGGAATGCACTAACTGAATATTCCAATGTTTTTTACCTGTTTTATAATTTAATTTTAAATGAAAAGGAAGTTCGGAGAGAAATCTTTTGTTGAATTCTGTAATATGTTTTTTAGAATGATCTATCGCAATAAATCTGGCGTTTGTTTCTTCTTCTGAATGCTTGGATAAAGGAATCACAGGAATATCAAAGGCAATTCTTTCATCATGATTTCCCATCAGACAAGGAATGTTCAGACTTCTGATTTTTTCTATTACTTCATTTCCCCAGGGTGCAAAGTCTACCAGATCTCCCAAACAGAATTTCTGACTGATTCCTCTTTGCTCTATATCCTTCAACACAACTTCCAATGCAGGAAGATTTCCATGCACATCACTAAAAACAGCTATCTGTATCATTGTCCTTCAATTTGTTAGACAAATTTACATGACGGAAAGGAATTTCAGCTCGGATATACTATGACATTTTACCATGAAAAGGGAAATTGTCAATGGTCAATAGTCAATTTTTGCTGCGCAAAGTCACTTGTGAATGAGTAACTACTGGTTAGCAATACCTGCATACACAAACGAATCGGTTGAACTCAACCTCGAATCACGCAACTCGAAACACATAACAAATTCACAAGCAAAGCGGATTGACCATTGACCATTCACATACATAACCTTAAATTTTGAACCCAAAACCTTGAACATAATTAACTATCACAAAAATAATAACATCCTATAATTTATATTATTTTTATTATACAAACATCCGTTCTAACTTTGCAGAGTAAAATTCAAACAATCATAAAAAAATGAAAAAAGTACTAATCATCAACGGAGGACAGAATTTCGGACATTCCGGAGGAAAATATAATCAGACTATTGCAGACAATACATTAGCCGTTCTTAAAGAATTTGAGAACGTAGAAGTAAAGATAACGAATGTAAGTGAAAACTACGACAAGAATGAAGAAGTGGAGAAATTTGTATGGGCAGATTATATCATTTACCACACTCCAATCTGGTGGTTCCAATTGCCTAACGGATTGAAAAAATATATTGACGAAGTGTTCACAGCAGGACATGCCAAAGGAATTTATATGAGCGACGGAAGAAATGCTGAGAATCCGGAAATCAACTACGGAACAGGAGGAATGCTTGGAGGAAGAAAATACATGCTGACTACCAGCTGGAATGCTCCTGCAACGGCTTTCACTCTTCCAGGAGAATTTTTTAGTGAAAAAAGTGTAGATGAAGGACCATTATTTGGTTTCCACAGAATGAATGCCTTTGTTTCACTAGAAAAAATGGAAAGCTTCCACTTCCACGATGTAGAGAAAAATGCTAATGTAGAACGTGATATGACATTATACAGAGCGCATGTAAGAAATGTATTTGAAAAAGAATTAAAACCGGAACTGGTATCATGAAAAAAGTACTGATCACAGGTATTACCGGCTATATTGGCGGAACTATCGCAAAAAAACTCCTAGACAAGGATTATGAAGTGACAGGACTGGTTCGTAATGAAACCCATGTACAGGAACTGGAATCATTAGGAATCAAAGCTATTGTGGGAAATATCCATGATGAAGATCTTATCAGAACAGCGGTTTCCGGTGTAGATGCAGTTATTCACAATGCAGATTCAGCAGATGATGCTTATGCAGCAGATAACTTTATCAAAGCTCTGGAAGGAAGTCACAAAACGTTTATTTTCACTTCAGGTTCTGCCATTTTTGGAGGAAAAGAGAATGGTCAAAAAAGTGATTTTATCTTCAGGGAAGATTTCCCTTTGCAACCAAGACTGGAAATGGCATCAAGAGTGCTTATCAACAATTATGTACTGCAATCTGCAAACAAAGATATAAGAAGTATTGTTATTGTTCCTACAATGGTTTACGGAGAAGGTCTGGGAATAAAAAAAGACAGCATCCAGATTCCCGCTCTCATCAATTTTTCTAAGGAAAAAGGACATGGAGTCTATTTTGGTGAAGGAGAAAATATCTGGTCTAACTTACATATTGAAGACCTTGCAGATTTATATGTACTTGTATTGGAAAAAGCAAAAGGAGGTTCCATTTATTATGCAGAAAATGGTTCATCTTCTTTAAAAAACATTGCAGAAAACATCAGTAAAAAATACAGCCTACAACCTGCAGAATCATTAAGTATACAGGAAGCTGTTAATAAATTCGGTCCTGCGGGAGGCTATTTCGGTTTTGCATCCAACAGCAGATGTAGCTCGGATAAAGCTAAAGCAGAATTGGACTGGAAACCTATCTATAACTCAATTGAAAATTTTATTTAATTATGAAAATTCATCTTACAGCTATTATAAAAGCCAAAGAAGAACATCAGGCAGAAGTACTGGAAGTTCTTCAGCATATGGTAGAAGAAACAAGAAAAGAAGAAGCTTGTGAGCTTTACAGCCTGCATCAGGGTATTGAAGACAAAAATGAATTTGTTTTCTACGAAATCTGGAAAAGCGAGGAAGGGTTGGCTCAGCACAATCAGCAGCCTTACATCCAGGCTTTCGGAGCTTTGGTAGATGAGAAGCTTCAGGAAAAACCACAGATTTATCTTACCAACATCATTTAATTATGAAAAAATTAGCGTTGTTAATGTTGGCTGTCTTTACGATAGGATTCGTTCAGGCACAAACCAAAAAATCAAAGAATATGAAAAAGAAAATCTTATTCGTCGTTACCAGCCATGATAAAAAAGGCAGTACCGGTGAGGATACAGGATATTATCTGGGCGAAGTTTCTCATCCGTGGGAAGTTCTTCACCAGGCAGGATATGAAATTGACTTTGTAAGTCCGAAAGGCGGAACTCCTCCGGTAGATGGCTTCGATTTGAAAGATCCTGTCAACAAGGAATTCTGGGAAAACAAGGAGTACAAAAACAAGATTGATCATTCTATGACGCCATCACAGGTGAATCCAAAAGAATATTCAGCCATTTTTTATGCAGGAGGACACGGAGCAATGTGGGATTTTGCAGACAATAAAGAACTGGCAGATATTGCTTCTAAAATTTATGAAAACGGAGGAATTGTAGCCGGAGTATGTCATGGTCCTGCAGGTTTGGTGAATATCAAACTCAATAACGGAAAATATCTTGTAGACGGCAAAAAAATCAATGCTTTTACCAATGAAGAGGAAGCTGAAGTAAAATTAACCAACGTTGTTCCTTTCCTATTGGAAGATAAACTGAAAGAAAGAGGTGCAAAATTTGAAAAATCCGGGCTTTGGCAGAATCATGTGGTAACCGATCAGAGAGTGATCACAGGACAGAATCCACAATCAGCAAAAAGCGTTGGAGAAGCTATCGTAAAAGAATTAAAGAAATAACAGACACTTTTTAACCACAACAAGATAATCAATAAACTGATTGAGATTGTCTCAAAAATCAAATTATTTGGACTTTGTCATTGACTACGTCGAATCTTTGATTTCTGACAAAGGAAGAATCTCATTAACAATCAATCACATGAGATTCTTCATTACATTTCATTTCATTCAGAATGACATTTTAGCAAATAAAAGATTTGACGGGGTGGTTTAACGTTTAACACACAACAACAATTTTAAAACAATCAAAAATGGAATATAGAAAATTAGGAAACACTGACTTAGAATTATCAACAATTACACACGGAGCTTTTGCCATTGGCGGAAACATGTGGGGCGGTAATGAAAAACAGGATTCTATCAATTCTATTCACGCTTCATTAGATCATGGGGTAACTTCTATTGACACCGCACCATTCTATGGTTTCGGGCTGAGTGAAGAAATGATCGGTGAAGCCATCAAAGGAAAAGACCGTTCAAAAATCCAGCTTTTAACAAAATTCGGATTGGTATGGGACGGAAGCAATAATGGTAAAGGAGAGTTTTTCTTCGATGCAGAAGACGAAGGAAAAACTATTCCCGTGTACAAATTGGCTTCAAAAGAAAACATTATCAAAGAAGTTGAAGAGAGCTTAAAAAGATTAGGAACAGATTATATTGATCTTTTACAGCTTCACTGGCCGGACAGCACAACGCCTATCTCCGAAACTATGGAAGCTATGGAATTATTGATCCAGCAGGGAAAAATCCGTACAGCAGGAGTCAGCAACTACAGCGTTGCTCAAATGAAAGAAGCTAACAGAACCTTACAACTTGCCAGCAATCAGGTTTCTTACAGTATGCTGAACCGTGCCATTGAAAACGATCTTGTCCCTTATTCTTTGGAAAACAATACAGGAATCATCGTGTACAACCCAATGGAAAGAGGTCTTTTAACCGGTAAATATTTCAAAGAAACCCAATTGAAAGATAATGACCACAGAAACGGATATTTCTCTCAGTTTGATCTGAATAAAGTAAAAACGTTCTTAGAAAAAATAGAACCTATTGCTCAGGAAAAAGGAGCAAGCCTTTCTCAACTGGTATTAAGATGGACAACGCTACAGCCAGCAATCACAGTCGTATTGGCAGGAGCAAGAAATGCACAGCAAGCCATCGAAAACGCAAAAGCAATGTCTATTGACCTTTCACAGGAAGAATTAAGCTTTATCAATTCTGCTTTGAGCGAAATTTAATGTAGATGTTGGAAGCTGGAAGAAGGAGGCTGGAAGTAAGATCAGTCTTCTGATCAATGACATTATCTGATTTAAAGATCTGATTTAACAGAACTTCAGTTGTTATCAGACTTCAATAACCTCCCCCAGCTTCCAGCTTCCCTCCCTTAACCTCAAACCTCATAAAAAATGAAAAATAATCTGATCAAAATGTTCGGGTTCGCTACACTATTGACTTTCAACAGCATTAGTTTAAAAGCTCAGACACTCGTCAATCCTGAAGACAAATCATGGTATCCTTCGGTTTACGGTGCGAAAGATGAGATTGGAGCAGCCAATCTGTTAACACCGGAAGTCGTAAAACAAGCACTAGGATTAGTAAAACAAGGCAAAACCTTAGCACTTGCCGTTCCTATTGATAAAAACCTGCCTGCTTTCAGACACAGAAGTTTCAATTTATATAATATTCAGCCCGGAGAGCAGGGCGGAAAAAGCATAGGACCTAATAAATTCACCTTCAATGACGAGTTAGTAAACGGATGGACCGGAGTGGGAACACAGCTGAATGGTATCGGACACATCGGTATTGATAATACTTACTACAACGGAAATAAAGCAACAGATTTTGTAACCGTAGAAGGTGTGAAAAAACTGGGTGTTGAAAAAGTACCTCCTTTCGTTACCCGTGGTGTAGTCCTTGATATGACTGCTCATTATGGAAAATCAATCGTACCCGGAGGAACAGAATTTACAGTCGAAGATATTAAATCCGTTTTAAAGAAACAGGGACTTACTCTCCGAAAGGGTGATATCATTCTTTTTAATACCGGATGGCTTGAATTGATCGGTAAAAACAATCAGCAATTCCTGGAAACAGAACCCGGCATCGGAATGGATGCTGCAAAATGGCTTGCCGATCAGGGAATCGTTGCTTTTGGTGGTGATACCTGGGCTTCTGAAGTATATCCCAACCCTAAAAGTAAAGAAGAATTCCCTATCAATCAGTTTATGCTCGCAAAAAAAGGAATTTATAACCTGGAACTGATTGACAGCCGTCCATTGGTGAAGCAAAAAATCTGGGAATTTTTATTTGTACTGGGACAGCCTTTGTATGTAGGTTCTACTCAGGTGAATGTGAATCCGGTAGCTATTTATTAAATTAAATGTTTACAATATGAGGTTGTTTAAACTTTTCTATTCATTATTTTAGGCACAAAAGTTTTAAACACTTAAGTTTTTTCAGAACCACTTCTTATGCATAATAAGTACACTTAAGTTTTGTGAAAATCTTTGATTTTCATCTTGTGTGAACTTTTCTGCGGTATCATTTTAAAGTTACTTAAGTCAATTCAAGTGTTCTAAAATAAAACCTTTTGTGACTTTTGTGGTTGGATAAAATTCAAACTACCTTTATATCCGAGAAACGGAGAGACAATGTAATTCCGGTTTAAAAAATAAAATGAACCAAAGAATTTATTTTTAGAATTAATACCCGAACTGTGTTACACTGTCACTTTACATCTTGCATCAAAACGAGGCTGTCCAAAAAGGTCAGCCTCTTTTTGTTTGTTTTGAGACTGCGTATAGTTATGCAGCAATTTTATACTTTTGGATTTTCATATACTTATGGAAAAGATGCATATGTTGTTTGCATTTAAGTGTATTTAGCCAATTTTTACGGTTAAGTTTTCTGTTTTTCACTAATTTTCTAAGATTATGTGCCAATGCCATTAATCCAAATTCAATATTTACTTTTTCAAGTCCTTTTAGAGTAAATCTTGAAAATTTATTATTGCTTTTTAATTGCCCGAATACAGCTTCTACTTCTATAGGCCGTTTACTTCTGTGGTAATGCCCTTTTTCAGATATCAGCCTTTGTCTGGCTTTCATTCTGTGATGGTTCAGATTATAATTCACTTCGATTAATCGATTATCCTGGCTTTGATGGCAGCTTTCTCTAAGAGGACAACCCTGACATCTGAAAGCCTGATAATAATGTACCTGAGATTCATATCCGTTACTGCTGATTCTTTTGCCTTTACCGATAAAGTTCATTTGCTGTCCGCAGGGACATACATAGAAGTTATTTTCCTCATTATAATATAAGTTCTGTACAGCAAACGCATTGTTCTTCTCACTGCGCTTCTGTTCTTTA
Source organism: Chryseobacterium sp. KCF3-3 (assembly GCF_045865955.1). NCBI lineage: Bacteria > Pseudomonadati > Bacteroidota > Flavobacteriia > Flavobacteriales > Weeksellaceae > Chryseobacterium > Chryseobacterium sp. KCF3-3. The sequence continues at coordinate 2,996,592 of NZ_AP035792.1, read as the reverse complement.
TGAAAATTATTATATTTTACATAGCCCTCTATAGCTTTTTCTGCCATCATTTCGTAATTCTCTTCACTTCCATATCCGGCATCTGCTACTACCTCTTTACTTTGTTTGTGATACTGATTTTCAAAGCTGTTAAGATGATCCTTCAATGTAGTGGTATCTCCAGGAGTCTGATGAATGCTGTAATGGGTGATAAACTGGTTTTCAGTACTGATCTGTGCATTATAGGCTGGCTTAAGCTGCCCATTTTTCATATGGTCGTCTTTGAGCCGCATGAAGCAGGCGTCGGGATCTGTCTTACTATAACTGTTGCGGCCTGAGAGTATTTTTAATTGATCTTCATACTTCTGTAATCTGGGCAGGTCCTGATGCTGAAGCTTTTTAATGAGCTTCTTACCGGTTTTATTGTCCTGTGCCACAGAGTGATTAAGTTCTGCTATTTTATCCTGAAGCTCTCTGCTGTCAATAGATTTTGGAAGGGTCTTTTCATGGGATTCATAACGCTCTTCTTTGATTTGGGATTCAATATCTTCAAGTACGGAATGAATTTGAGCTTCCAGTTTTAATTTATTCTTTTCTACAGATTTTTTCCATACAAAGCTGTATCGGTTGGCAGATGATTCTATTTTTGTACCATCTATATATTGAACATTTAAACTTACGTAACCTAAATTCTGCAAAACAACGGTAACATCTGCAAAAAGACGGTGAATATGGTTTTTAAGCCGTTTGCTCCTAAAGTAATTGATGGTTCTGTAATCAGGCTTACTGTTGCCAGAAAGCCACATGAAATGAATATTTTCTCCAAGTGCCTTTTCTATTTTACGGCATGAATAAATATTGTTGAAATAGGCATAGAATAAAACTTTGATCATCATCCGGGGGTGAAAACTTGTCGTTCCACCGCCTTTATATTCACTTATAATATGATCGATATTCAAGTTATCCACTAATTCATTGATAAGACGTACCGGATCATTAGCACCTATCTTATCAAAAATATCTTCAGGAAATAAGCTGGGAGTATTGGTGGGTAAAGATTTAAACCGTACTTTCATATCAATGTTTGTTTGGGTGCACCTTAAAGATAAATCTTAAAGGACAAACAACAAAAAAATCCCCGAAACTTTTTAAGTAACGGGGATATTTTTTTGGACTTTTTAGACAGCCTCTTTTTTTTTAAATAAAGTAAACATCCGTAGATGATGCAGTCTTCATCAACTTCCATCCTCCATCTACACACTCCCTGATTTCACTATTTTGCAATCGGAAGATGAGTACTTACTGCAATTCTGTTCCAGGCATTGATCGTAATGATCGCCATAATGATCTGAGCGATCTGGTTATCATCAAAGAAAGACTTCGCTTTCTGATACGTTTCTTCGGTTAAACCTTTTTCGCTGATCAGTGTAATTTCTTCTGTCATCGCCAACAGCACCTGTTCTTCTTCAGTGAAAAATTCTTTTGCTTCCGTCCATCCGTTCAGAATAAAAATTCTCTGAGGATTTTCTCCGTATTTGATGGCATCTTTGGTATGCATATCAAGGCAGAAAGCACATTTATTGATTTGTGAAGCTCTGATTTTAATCAGTTCCTTCTGAATATGTGTTAAAGAAATCGTTTGTAAATACCCTTCCAATCCCAGCATGGCTTTATAGGCTGCTGAATCTACTGTTGCAATATTTAATCTTGCGCTCATAATATTATATTTTTTTGGTTAATTGATCTATACTTAAAGAATAATGTTGCTGTACTGCCAGTAAAAGAGCGGCTGCACTTCCCACCCATACAGAATAGTTTAGTGGGGCTTTTGGTCCTGATGCAATGGTCATGGATATCGCAAAAATTAACAGCAGGATACAGCTTCCATAGGCTGCCATTTTTGTTTTAAATCCAAAAATAAGCATCAAAGGAAAAAGAATTTCTAAAAAGGTAGCGGCATACGCTGAAACTGTACTTAAAGCTTCCGGTAGAAAAAAGGTAAGCTGTCTTGTATATTCTTTAAAACTCTCCATGTTTCCCCATGATGAATTTTCTTTGCTCCACCATCCGAATCGGTCTGCCACTGCAGAAAGCATCGTAACGGCAAGAGCCAGTCTTAAAAAAAGTTGCGGAAATTGATTTTTTTGATCTGTCATTGCATTAGCTTTTAATCACATGACAAATTTCCGGCTTCTGATCCGTAAAAAACTTAAACTGGTTTAAGATCGTAATTTTGCTCTGATTTCACTCAGATATTCCGGCGTAAAACCTAAAAAGGAAGCAATTAAATATTGTGGAATTCTCTGGATAAACCAAGGATACAGAGTGCTAAAATGTACATAATATTCTTCCTTTGTCATCTCGTAAATATAACGGATTCTTTTTTCAGCCGCCGCATAAGCTGTTTGGTACACCATTCTGAAATAGCGTTCCATGATGGGATGCTTTTCCAATAAAAGCTCCTGAGACTGAAAATCAATGGCTAAAATTTTGGAATTTTCTACAGCCTGAATATTAAAATCTGATTTCAACTGTTTCTCAAAAGCAAAAGTATCAGACATCCACCAGGTTTCAATAGCAAATTCAGTGGTTTGTTCTACTCCTTTTTCGTTCACAAAAAATTTCCTCAGACAGCCTTCCAGAACGAAATATTTAAATTTGCATACCTCACCTTCAACCATCAGATTTTCTTTCTTTTTCACTTTCAAAACATGAAAAAAAGAAATAATGGAATCAAATTCCTCGTCATTGATCGTAATGAATTTATTTAAATGTGATTTGAATGAGTCCATCTTGCAAATTAATACTCAAACTTAACTTTATTTTTTTAGTTTTACAATGAGAAAATATTGAATCATGGAAATCGTTGCTAAAATTCTGATCGCCGTCGTTGCACTGGAACACCTTTATATTCTTTGGATGGAAATGTTCGCATGGGAAACCAAAGGAAAAGAAGTTTTTAAAGCTGCTCTGCCTGCAGAAATGTTTAAACCAACGAAAGGACTCGCTGCCAATCAGGGACTTTACAATGGATTTCTGGCTGCCGGACTGATCTGGTCTTTTCTGATTAAAGATCCGCAATGGCAGACCAATGTAGCATTATTCTTTTTAGGATGTGTAGCTGTTGCCGGAATCTATGGAGCAATTTCTGCCACTAAAAAAATATTTTTCGTTCAGGCATTACCCGCCATTCTTGCAGTTATTGCCGTTTTATTGAAATAGTCTTACGGTTTATCTTTTAAAATAATTACCCTATTCATCTTCACTTACCTTTAATGATAAGAGAAAATTCGTCATGAAACCGCCTCTTTAAAACTACTTTGAAAATCAACAACTTACACATGTAAAAATCCATTTAATATAAAATTCGTAAATTTGCACCGTCATAAAAAATTGATATACAGTTTTTTGATGCTGGCAAGCATTTTGATAAAATGTAGCCATTCAAGTTGTTCAGTACACATATCTGTAATTACCTCATCAGTAATTTAATTGTAGAATCTATGTAAAAGATCAGTTTCTTTTTACATAATACACTCTTTTTCTAGAGTATAATCTATTGAAATATTTAAAATAAACATAAGGCCAGCAGGTCTTTATGCTGTTATTTTTTTGTTTAAAGCTTTTATCAATAAAGGCTTAACAAACTATTTTATCCTATTCTCAGCAGCAGAACAACGAAAGCTAAATGTATATAATGAATTGGTGTACAATTTTTTATATCAAATTATTAATTGAAAAATTCTGAATATGGAAAAAAATGAAAACACTCGAAAAGTAAAACTTAAAGTGGAAGACCTGACGATCATCTTTGGTAAAAACAAAGAAAAAGCACAGGAACTTCTGGACAAAGGTTTTTCCAAAAAGGAAATTCTTGAAAAAACAGGCTGTACCATAGGAATCAACAAAGCCAGTTTTGAAATTTATGAAGGAGAATTCTTTGTTATTATGGGATTGTCGGGAAGTGGAAAATCTACTCTACTGCGCTGTCTTAACAGACTGAATGAACCTACTTCAGGAAAAGTATTCATCAATGACGATGATATTACCGGAAAAAACAACAAAGAACTGCTGGAAGTAAGAAGAACAGAAATGAGTATGGTATTTCAGAAATTCGGATTACTTCCCCACCATACAATTCTCGACAATGCAGGTTTCGGACTGGAGATCAGAGGAGAAGACAAAGTTTCACGCGATAAAAAAGCACAGAAAGCTCTGGATATCGTAGGATTAACCGGCTTTGAAAACCAATATCCTTCCCAGCTTTCCGGAGGAATGCAGCAGAGAGTAGGATTGGCAAGAGCATTAGCGAACGATCCTGAAGTATTGCTTATGGATGAAGCCTTCTCCGCACTGGATCCATTGATCAAATCTGAAATGCAGGATCAGATGCTTGAACTGCAGAATACATTGCAAAAAACCATAGTCTTTATTACCCACGATTTGGACGAAGCCATTAAAATCGGAGATCGTATCGTCATTATGAAAGATGGGGTCATAGAGCAAATAGGAACAGCGGAAGATATTTTAACCAATCCTGCAAGCGACTATGTGAAAGCATTTGTAGAGAAAGTAGACCGTAAGACCATTATCACTGCGAGATCTTTGATGTTCGACAAAGCGACGGTGGTACGTTTCAGAAAAGACGGTCCTGAAGGAGCTTTAAGAAAAATGAGGGCTACAGGTCTGGAAAACTTACCTGTGGTAGATTTTCAAAATAAATTTCTTGGCTTTGTAACGCTTAAAGATGTGGTCCGCATCGCCAAAAAGAAAGAACCTACGGTAGAATCTATTATCAACAGTAATGTTCCTTCGGTTTATCCTGAAGTGACTGTAGAAGAAATGCTGCCGCTGATCTCAGAAAATAAATCGTCCATTGCCGTAATTGATGAAGACAATAAATTTTTAGGTCTAGTAACCCAGTTATCGCTTGTCATAGAAGCTACCAAGTTTAACGAAGAAGAGATCATAGAATTAAAAGAAATCGCAAACAATCAATAAGATGAATAAAACTATAGATATAGGCCAATATGTAGAAACTGCAATCAATTGGCTCACAGAAAACGGAAAGCCTGTATTTGATGTCATAAAACATCTGGGAAATTCATCCATTATGGGAATTGAATGGATTTTAACAAACACCCCTTTTTATGTAATCATTCTCTTTTTTACCCTGTTGGCATTATGGAAAGCCGGAAAAGGTATCGCTGTGGTAACCGCTGCCGGATTAAGTTTAATATTTTTAATGGGACTATGGAAAGAAACCATGGAAACACTGGCACTTATCTTTGTTTCCTCCATTACCGCTCTTATTCTTTCTATCCCTTTGGGAATTTTAGCTGCGAAAAGCAAAATAGCCGACAAAATCATTCGTCCTTTACTGGATTTAATGCAGACCATGCCCGCATTTGTCTACCTGATTCCTGCTGTACTGTTTTTCAGTATCGGTAAAGTACCGGGTGCTTTTGCAACCATTATTTTTGCCATGCCACCAGCAGTACGATTAACGACATTGGGAATTGAAGCCGTTCCGAAAGATATTGTAGAAGCTGCCAGAGCTTTTGGTGCTACCAACCGTCAGATCCTTTTCAAGGTAGAACTTCCGTTAGCGATGAAAACAATTTTAACGGGAATTAATCAAACCATATTGTTATCCTTATCCATGGTTGTTATTGCAGGAATGATTGCTGCAGGCGGTTTGGGAGAGAAAGTACTTGAAGGAATTAATAATCTGGATATCGGATTAGGATTTGAAAGTGGTTTATCCGTTGTGATTTTAGCCATTATCCTGGACCGTATTACTCAGGGATTTGTAAAGAAAAAGCAATAAGATGAAACAATTAAAATATCTGTTTTTACCCGTTTTAGTGTTGATATTTACAATATTAAGTTCGTGTGAAAACATAAAAAACTCTAAATACATCACCATAGGAATGGTAGACGGCTGGGCAGAAGATGTTGCAATGACACATGTTGCTAAAGCTATTCTGGATAAAGAAGGTTATCATGTGATTATTCAAAAAGCTTCTACGGATATGATCCTGGCTTCGATGAATAATGAAGATACAGACCTTTTCATGGGAGTCTGGCTTCCTTACACCCATGCTAAAAAACTGGCTAAATTTCCGGGATTAGCTCATCTTGGAACCAATTATGATAACGGTCGTATAGGATTGGTTGTACCGGAATACGTTCCTGTTAATTCCATTGAAGAACTCAATCAGCATAAAGATCAATTCAATCAAAGAATTATTGGAATTGAAAAAGGAGCCGGATTAACCACCGGAACAGATAAAGCGATTGTTGATTATCAACTGGATTTTCAGCAGATCAACTCCTCTACCATTGCCATGATCACCGAATTACAGAATGCCATACAGCGTAAAGAATGGATTGTGGTAACCGGATGGCAGCCTCACTGGATGTTTGGTAAAATGAAGCTGAAGTTTCTTGATGATCCCAAAAAGATATTTGGTGAAGCAGAACAGATTAAAACCTATTCCAGAAAAAGCTTTGCAAAAGATCATCCGGAGCTGGCTAAATTCTTTTCCAAAATTCATTTTGATGATGAAAATATGTCTGATCTTTTAATGAAAATGGAACAGAGTAAAAACAAAGAAGCTACGGCCAAAGAATGGGTGGAAGATCACTCTGAACTCGTACAGTTGTGGTTAGATAAAAATTAATAAACAATTTGGTAGTATTTAAAATCCTCAACTCTATATGAGTCTGAGGATTTTTTCATCAATATAGATTATTTGATCTTTTCTCTATGAAGCAATATTTATTAGTAATCGCTAGGACGTAAAGAAATTTAATAATATACTTCTTTAAAGCGCAAGAACATTTCGACTTCGCTCAATAGGAGATTTTCAGCAAGTTTGTTTCAGTTAAAATTCAACAGAATTAAATTTTATCAAAGATAAAATCCTTGCGCCTTAAGGCCTATTTAAAGGAAAATTCTTGCGTCTTTGTGTTTTCCACTATCTCATAACTATCCCATTGATTCTTTGATTTTTTCCCGATGGATTATTCCCCAATTGACTAATGTTTCCGTTACAGGAAATACTGATTTTCCATATTCCGTCACTGCATACGTTACCGTAATCGGTTTTGTATCCTGAATAGTCCTTGTGATCAAAAGATTGGTTTCTAACTCTTTTAATTCTTTGCTCAGCATTTTCGCAGAGATTCCTTCAATACTGCGTTCCAGCTTTTTAAAATGAATCATCTGATCCGGTCTGTTCGTCAGATACCGTAAAATCATCAGTTTCCATTTTCCTCCCAAAACATCCAGACTGTCTCGCATTGCAAACAATTCTTCTGTACAGCTGGCCTCTCTTTCGATGCCGTTTTCAATGATTTTTGCCATAATAGTTTCATGAAGGTAACTAGTTACCATTGGTTAACTAGTAGCAAATATAAACTATTCCCTCTTTACATTTGTGTATCAAATTAAATGTATGAAAGCAGTTATTTTAAATAAAAACGGAAAACTGGAAGACGGACTGGCAGAGCAGCCTCAACCCAAAAACAATGAAGTTTTAATTCAAATTAAAGCAAGCGGTTTCAATCCCATCGATTATCAGATGCTGGAAAATGAATTGGAACGGAAACTGATCAGTTCACCCATATTGGGAAGAGAATTATCCGGAATTGTAGTGAATACAGGTTCTGATGTTACAGAATTCAATATTGGAGATGAAGTCTACTGTGGAAGCGGCTCTATGGGAAGCAACGGTACTTACGCTGAATATATTGTAGTTCCTGAAGCTATTGTTTCCTTTAAACCAAAAAATATTTCGTTTGAACAGGCGGCTGCTATTCCTTCAGTAGGGATGACTTCTTTACAGATCTTTAACCGTTTGAAATTAAATCCGGAAAATACAGTTCTGGTAACGGGAGCAACCGGAGGCGTGGGTTCATTTCTGATCAAACTTTTATTAGCACATAATATCCAACAAATCACAGCCACAGTGGGCAGCGAAGAAAACAGACAGATTCTTCTCAATCTGGGATTGAAAAACCATCAGATCATCAATTATAAAGAGGAAAATCTTATCAGTAATATTCTAAAAGCCAATAACGATCAGCCTTTCGAATATGGAATTGATCTGGTAGGAAATTACATGTCAGAAGTCACTGCAGACGTTTTGAAAATTAACGGAATGTATGTAGATGTGACGGCTTTGGTTACAAAAGATGCTCACGAAACCCTTTTCAACAAAGGAACTCTGATGATGAATATCTCCAATTATACGTATGGAATGGTTAAAAAATACGAGTACTATAAAAACAGTTTGCTTACCATCAAGACACTCATTGAAAACGAAACTATTCTTCCTCCACGATATAAAACCGTTGGAAATATTTCTTTGGAGACTGTTCTGCAGGCACATTCTATTCTAAAAAATAATCAGACTCAAGGTCATAAACTTATCATGAAACATTAATCTATGAACAAAATACCAAGACGAATCGTAACAGGAATAAAAGACGGAAAATCTGTCATTATTGAAGACATGCAGGTAGAAAATGCTGTAGAACACTTCCCGGGACTTATCATTTCCGATGTGTGGAATACCCAGACCATGCCAGCCAGTCTGGACTTTGAAACCAGAATCCCCAATACCGGATTTCCGCAAACTCCTAAAAATGGCACTTACTTTCGATATGTTGTAGTCCCTCCAGATAAAAATTTAGGAGTAGAATGGAAAAAGAATGAACCTCATCCGATGATGCATCAAACGCCTACACTTGATTATATCATTATTCTTTCCGGTGAGCTCTATCTCATCATGGAAGAAGGTGAAACTCTTCTGAAACCTGGCGACATTGTCATTCAAAGAGGAACAAATCATGCATGGAGCAACCGTTCTGATGAACCTTGTATTCAGCTGGCTGTTTTGATAGATGCAGAAATTTAATTTGTTGGAAAAACGCAAAGGCGCAAAGAAAAATAAATAATGTATTGTTTTTAAGGCGCAAGAAAATCAAAGATTTTCAGCAAGGAATTATTTATAAAGTATTAGGGATATACAATTTTATCACAGATAAAATCCTTGCGACTTAAGACAGAAGAAAGAAAAAAAATTGCGCCTTTGCGTTTTTCCAACAAAACTCAGAAACATAAAAAAACTCCACTGATCTAGCAGATTTTACACAAACATCTGCGTAATCTGTGTGATCCGCGGGAAATAAAAACAACTTTGTGTTTTTCAAAAAAACTCTCAACTTACAAAGCAGAAATCTCCAACAGCTTCTGCTTCATTTTCTCAGGTGTCATCTGCCCTTCCTGATAATACACCAGATTCTGATGTTTATCCAGGAATACCCATAAAGGATAAACAGGCTGATTTTTATTCTTTGATAAAGCCAGTGCCAACTCATGAATTCCGGAGTTTCCATTCTGCAGATATTCAAACTCCTGATTCTGAAAATGGATTTTTTCCTTTGTCTTCTCTGCCTCAAAATTGACAAAATAAAAATTGTCATTGATCATATCAACCAGCTCTTTATCTTTACTCATACGGAAAGACTCAATCTTACAGACTGCACACCAGTCCGTATAAAGGTGAATAACCACCGGCTTCGGGTTTTCTTTCTGCTGAACTTCAAGATCAGAAAAAGTGCCTGTCTTCATCTGAGACAGATAAAAACAGGGCACTAACATTAAAAATAAAGCTATTCTTTTCATTTTAAAGTATATTTTACTCCCAGGAAACCTCTGATCCCCTGCATCGGTGCATAACCGTATGCGGTATCAAAAGTATAATGATTAGGATTATTGATAGGATCATCAACATGCTTATCAAACGGGTCAAATGGTCTCATCAAAGGATCTTTAGGTCTGAAATTGAATAAGTTTTTCATCCCGCAATACACTTCAAATCCGGATTTAAAACTCTTGGACACCTGAATATTGGCCAAAGAATAAAAGGGTGAATATTCAGGGCGGAAATCATTCACAAGAACAGGAAGCCTCATTGGTCCGTAAAACTGTCCTGTAAAATCGATAGTCAGGTTATTCGCGAATTTATAGGTCAGGTTATAAGTACCACTCCATTTCGGAGCGTGCAGCTGCTGTGTTTTTTGATTTTCATTATCAAATTTCTGATATACATCCAGATAAGTAACCCCCAGATTAACACTCAAAGGAAACTGAAAACTGAAATCCACATTCAGGGAAGCACCTCTTGAAATTCCATATCCATGAAGATTGTCATAAATAATTTTATTAGGATCAGAATCAAAATCACCTACAATTTTATTGCTGAAATAAGTATAGAAAGCAGAAGCATCAAGATTCACCATTCGGCTGCCTACCGGAATTTTCCAGATATAATTAAGGTTTCCGTTGATGGATCTTTCCGGCTTCAGGTCAGATTTTACTACCACTTCCCTCGAACCCGTCAATGCAGCATGATCTTCCGTAAATAAATTAACCACTCTGAACCCTGTTCCAAAATTGAAACGCAAAGTGTGATACGGATTAGGATTAAATTTCCATGCAAACCTCGGTGAATGTACGGAATGATGTACTTTATCATAATCATATCTGTACCCAAGTAACAACGTATTTTTATCATTAATTTCCCACTGATCCTGGATAAAAGCTCCCCAGATAGGAGATTTCATCGGTGCATTCGTGATACCGTCTGAAGCTAATGTTCCCGGAGTGTTATCATCATAAAAAGTTCTTTTGAAGGTAAGTCCGGCCGTGATATCATGTTTCCCGAAACTTCTGTCCCAATACGTCTGTACAAAAGCCACTTTTTGTGTAGCATTGAATGGGTTTGATCCATAAAACGAATTCTGATCATGATAATTATAAGAAAACTGTGTCACGATATGCTCTTTCATCGGCCATTCGTACAATCCGAAAACCTCTGCTCTGTTGGTATAGATACTTTCTCCGTATACTTCCTCACTGCCACGGAAAGATTTATTCCACTGCATTTCACCGCCAAAACGGTCTTCATACAGATACCTCAAAGCAAAACTTGCCTGTCTGTTTTCTTTTCTCTTAAAATTCCACTTGTTAAATACGGAAATTCTGCTTTGTAAAGTGGTATCCGTGAAATTATCTTTATTCTGATCTATTCTTTCCTGAAAACTGAAATAATTTAAACTTAATAATGAAGCTGCATTCTTCCCAACGTTGAATTTGGTGGAAAGATCCAGATTATTTTCAAACCAACTCGATGTCATCAGATCAACACTTAATTTAGGAGCAGTCAGTGCATTTTTGGTGATAATATTAATTACACCTCCCATTGCTTCAGAACCATAGATTGAAGAAGCAGGTCCTTTTACAACCTCTATTCTGTCTACCAAACTATTCGGAATTCCACTTAGTCCATACACGGTAGAAAGTGAACTTACAATGGGCATTCCGTCAATCAGAATCATCGTATAAGGTCCTTCCAGTCCATTAATATGAATATCTCCTGTGTTACATACTGAACAATTCAGCTGAGGTTTTACCCCATTTACCATCGCAATGGCTTCAAAAATGCTGGGAGTAGGATTTTTCTGAAAAAATTTCTGACTGTAAATTTCTACGGCAACAGGACTTTTAGACCTGCTCATCGGTTTTATGGTACCGGTAACCACTACATCCTCAATGTTACTTGTCTTGATTTCCCTCTTCGTAACTCTCGCAGAATCCAGATTTTTAGTCTGTGATAAACTCAAACTATCGGTCTCCTGCGCAAAACAATAGGTTGATAAAAAAGTAATAGAAAATAATATTCGCTTCATGAAATTAAAATTGTTAGACAAATCTAACAATTATTTTTCAAATACAAAACTTAATGCAAAAAATATAGGTTGAGCCAATTCATGAAAAATGATTAAATTTGAGAAACTACATATGAAAGTAAAATGAGATATCATCAACTGGGAAATATCCCACCAAAAAGGCATACGATCTTTAAGTCTCCGGAAGATAAATTTTACTATGAGCAGCTTTTCGGTACAGAAGGCTTCCATGGTATTTCTTCTCTGTTATATCATATCCACCGCCCTACACAGATTAAATCTATCGGTGAGCCGAAAGATGTTACTCCAAAAATAGCAGTGGAAAAAAATGTGGCTCCGAGAATGTTTAAGGGAATGAACGTCACTCCTGAAGACGATTTTATGGACAGCCGAAAGATCCTTTTGATGAATAACGACCTGAAAATGGGATTGGCAAAGCCAAGAAAATCGATGGATTATTTCTACAAAAATGCAGAATGTGATGAGCTTTTGTATGTTCATAACGGAACCGGAATTTTGAAAACATTTGTAGGAGATCTTGAATTCGTAACGGGAGATTATCTGATTATTCCGAGAGGAACCATTTATCAGGTAGAACTGAAATCTGATGATACAGTCTTTTTTGTATTAGAAAGCCACTCTCCTATTTATACTCCGAAAAGATACAGAAACGAATTCGGACAGCTTTTGGAACATTCTCCATTCTGCGAAAGAGATATGATTGCTCCTACTTACAGAGAACCTATCGATGAAAAAGGAGAATTCTTAATTAAAGTAAAAAAAGAAAACCAGATTACCGACTTCATCTACGCCACACACCCATTTGATGTGGTAGGCTGGGACGGCTATTTTTATCCTTACAAATTCAATATCAAAAACTTCGAACCGATTACCGGAAGAATTCACCAACCGCCACCGGTTCACCAGAATTTTGAAGGACATAATTTCGTGGTATGTTCATTCTGTGCAAGAATGTATGATTATCATCCACAGGCTATTCCGGCGCCTTACAACCACTCTAATATTGACTCTGATGAGGTACTGTTCTACACAGAAGGTGATTTCATGAGCCGTAACCACATTGACCTTATGGACTTCACGCTTCACCCTGGCGGAATTGTACACGGACCTCACCCTGGTGCTATGGAAAGAAGTATCGGTAAAAAATTCACGGAAGAATATGCCGTAATGGTAGATCCTTTCCGCCCGTTAAAAATTACAGAAGAAGCTTTAAAAGTAGAAGATCCTTCTTATAAAACTTCATGGCTGGAATAGTCAACAGTTATAAACTTTAATATCAACCACAAAAGTCACAAAAGATTTAAACACTTAAGCCTTATAAGCAAATAATGCTTACCAAAAAGAGCACTTAAGCTTTTGAAAATCGAAGATTTTCGTCTAATGTGAACTTTATGCAGCACTCATACTGTTTTTTTTTATTAAAGTAAAGTGTTTAGCCATAAGCCTTTGTGACTTTTATGGTTAAAAATTCAAAATAGATTAATTTAACAATAAAAATCTATTAAGCTCATATAAAAAAAGTATTACTGAATACATACAAAAGACGCTTTAAATCCTTTATTTAAAGCGTCTTTTTTCGTAAATTTGTGAGGTATGGTTAACATATTTACCATCATTATTTTTCATATCGCATCCTAAGTAATGGTGGTTTAAAACAAAATCAATATTACATGTTAGAAAGAATCAGATTAGAAAGTTTACACCAAAAGGTAACCACAGCCGAAAATGCTGTAAAAATCATTAAAGACGGTATGACCATTGGGTCCAGCGGCTTTACAAAAGCAGGTGACAGCAAAGCCATCTTACCGGCATTGGCTGAAAGAGGAAAAACAGAAGACCTGAAAGTCACTTTGATGACCGGAGCTTCACTGGGGCACGGTACCGATGGAAAACTGGCAGAAGCCAACGTTCTGAAAAAAAGAATGCCGTTCCAGGTAGATCCTATTTTAAGAAACAAAATTAATAATGGTGAAATTCTCTTCATCGACCAGCATTTGAGTGAAAGTGCCGAGCTTCTTCACACCAAAAATCTTCAAAGCATTGATGTAGCCATTATCGAAGCTGCTTATATTGAAAGAGACGGAAGTATTGTTCCTACCACATCTGTAGGGAATTCAGTGACTTTTGCGGCTTTGGCTAAAAAGGTTATTATTGAAATCAATACGGAAGTTCCTGAAGAAGTTTACGGAATTCATGATATCTACCAGGCAGAAGATTATCCTTACAGAAATGTTATTCCAATTGTTGCGCCATGGAACAAAATCGGGAGAAAAAGTATTCCTGTAGATCCTGAAAAAATTGAGGCCATCGTATTTACCAACCGTAAAGACAGCCCGGCGGATATTGCAGAACCGGACGAAAAAACAACAGCAATCGCCAAACATCTTCTTGCTTTCTTTGAAAATGAAGTTCTTTTGGGACGTCTTACAGACCGTTTACTTCCTCTGCAGGCAGGCATCGGTAAAGTAGCCAACGCTGTTCTGACGGGATTCAAAGACAGTAATTTTTATGACCTGACAATGTTTTCCGAAGTGCTACAAGACAGTACATTCGATCTGATCGATTCCGGTAAGCTAAGCTTTGCTTCTGCATCATCCATTACCGTTTCTCAGGAATGCTATGAAAGAGTTCTGGGAAACCTGTCAAAATATAAAGACAAATTCGTTTTAAGACCTCAAAATATTTCCAATACACCGGGATTGATCAGAAGACTGGGAGTAATTGCTATCAACACTGCCATTGAATTCGATATCTATGGAAATGTAAACTCTACTCATATCGGAGGAACAAAAATCATGAACGGAATCGGTGGTTCCGGAGACTTTGCAAGAAACGCTTATTTAAGTATTTTTGTGACTCAGGCAGCTTCAAAAGGCAACAATATTTCCCATGTTCTTCCAATGGTTTCTCATACTGACCATACAGAACATGATGTAGATATTCTGGTAACAGATGTCGGATTAGCTGACTTAAGAGGATTGGCACCAAGAGAAAGAGCCCAGAAAATCATTGACAATTGTGTTCACCCGGATTATAAGGAAGAACTACAATCTTACTTCGACAGAGCCTGTGAAAAAGGAGGTCATACTCCACATTTATTACAAGAATCTTTCAGCTGGCATTTACGATTTGCAGAAACCGGAAGTATGAAGCAGAAAACAGCTGTAGAAATAGCTAATTAAGATTTTTATCAAAACAACAGATAAAACGAAAGGACTGAATGCCAACACATTCAGTCCTTCCTGTTTAATTCAAAGCTGGTTTATTCATATGATAAAAGTCTGTTCAATATCCTCAATATATTTATATGAATATAAAATTATAAAGATTATCTTTGATAGAAGAGAGGTATTTTTATGAGTTATAAAAATATCCTTAACCCCCTTTTTAAAAATACAAAATATGAATAATTACATCAGCGCAGAAGAAGCAATATATACGATAAAAAGTGGAAACCGTGTCTTTTTTCACGGTAGTGCCTGTACTCCCAATTACCTTATTGATGAGCTGGCAAGACAGTCTAATCGTTTGCAAAATGTGGAAATGGTTTCCATTACCCAACAGGGAAATGTGGAAATTGCAAAACCGGAATACAAAGACAGTTTTTTTATCAACTCTTTATTTGTTTCCACTCCTGTGCGTGATGCTGTGAATTCTGACCGCGGAGATTTTGTTCCCGTTTTCCTGAGTGAGATTCCTATTTTATTCAGAAAAAATATACTTCCTCTGGATGTAGCGATCGTTACAGTTTCTCCTCCGGACAAACATGGTTTCTGTACATTGGGAACTTCGGTAGATATTGCAAGAGCCGCTGTAGATACAGCAAAAATCATTGTAGCCATTGTTAATCCAAGAATGCCAAGAACCCACGGAGACGGAATGATCCATATCAGCAGAATTCACAAACTGGTTTGGCATGAAGAGGAACTTCCGACCGTAGACTATGGTTCTAAAGTAGGCCCTGAAGAAATGCTCGTCGGAAAAAATGTAGCAGAGCTTATTGAAGACAGATCAACGCTGCAGATGGGTATCGGAACGATTCCTGATGCTGTTTTAAAATGCCTTACCAATCACAAAGATCTGGGAATTCACACAGAGATGCTGAGCGATGGAGTTATTGATCTGATTCAGAATGATATAATCAACAACAAATACAAAGGGTATAACGACAATAAGACCATTACAAGCTTCTGTTTCGGAACCAGAAAACTGTATGATTATGTGGACGATAATACAATCTTTGCCTTCAGAGATGTAAGTGAAGTGAATTTCCCGATCAACATCATGAGGAACAAAAAAATGGTAGCCATCAACTCTGCCATCGAAATAGATCTTACAGGACAGGTATGTGCCGACTCTATCGGAACGATGCAGTACAGCGGAATCGGAGGGCAAATGGACTTTATGCGTGGTGCAGCTTTAAGTGATGATGGAAAACCTATCATAGCCATCACCGCAAGAACCAAAAAAGGAATTTCCAGAATTGTTCCTTTTCTTAAACAGGGAGCGGGCGTAGTAACCACAAGAGGACATATTCATTATGTGGTAACTGAATACGGAACAGCTTATCTGTATGGGAAAAACCTTCGCCAGAGAGCACAGGAACTTATCAGTATTGCTCATCCTGATGACAGAGAAATGCTGGAAAGAGCTGCTTTTGAAAGATTTAAACACTGATTATCAAACTATAAAGTCCTTACAACTGCTTTTTAAAATTGAAATATTAAAACAAATTTTGAACTCTTCATCATAAATTGATAAAAAAATATTAAAATTTTGGCAGTATATTTGATAAAACTCTTTCAAAAACAAGGAAATTGAAAACTATATATAATTCGATACGAGACGAAGTGGTAAAACATTCCAAGGTAAGGAATTCTGTTTTGGGGAATGTGAATGAATGGAAGAGAAGCCATTATATTATTCTTTCCGAAATTATTAAAGATGAGCTTTCTGAAGCTGAAGAACTGAAAGGAGGAAAAAAATTTGAAATCGGAAATACCATTTCTCATGTAACCTTACAACGTTTTTTTGAAAACGATTATCAGGATAAAACCCATAGTGATCTCAGATTTCTTAAAACACTTGATAAAATATGCATCTTCTTAGGATATAAAGATCTTAATGATTACATCCTTACCATCAGATATAAGAAACAGGAAGAAGAGGAAACGGATGACCAGTCTTATCTTACGCAGATGGTTTATGAATACTGTGCCACCGCTTTTGAGTTTTGTAAACAGTTTCCCAACCATAATACCAAGCTTTTTAAAGATCTGGTTTTTGATGATTCTCCATTCCTGGAAAGGGTTTCGCTGTTCAGTAAAGAATTGTGTGATAAAGACTTCCAGCTGGTGACCAAGAACAACAGATCCAATTATGAAGTTTTTGATATTCAGGTGGTCACTGATGATCCGGAGAAAAAAATCCTGGAATCTCAGGAATTCTGGAATCTTCTTTTTAAAGTAGGTGAAACCGGAGAAGAACATTTTGTCAATCAACTGAGTACACAAATTTATTTTATCAAAAAAATAAATAACACCTGGAAGATCTGGGATAACTATAATCCCGATGCGGGAATGCTCAACAGAAAAATTGAAACAACCTAAAATAAGAAAGCCGTAGAGAGTATCTGCGGCTTTCATGTTTCGAAATATTTTTTTTCACTTGTCTTTTGTATAACAAATGTAGGCAGATGATTTTAGACTTATGAAACTTAAATATACTTAAGTAAACTCTTCTTTAACGTTATGTTAAATATATTCAATGAATCCTTGGGAATATTTTCGCCATATCTAAGAATTTTGTAATTTGCATACCAATAAAATAAAAGTAAAAGAGAAAATATGTCAACACTTACATTTGCCGAGAAAATAGCTCAAGCAGAAAATTTCTTACCGATTAACGGTACAGATTATATTGAGTTTTATGTAGGAAATGCAAAACAGGCTGCCCATTATTACAAAACCGCTTTCGGTTTTCAGTCTGTAGCTTATGCGGGTCCTGAAACAGGAGTAAGAGACCGTGCATCTTATGTGCTTCAACAGGGAAAAATCAGATTGGTATTAACAACAGGACTTAAGTCTGAATCTCCTATCAGTGAGCACGTAAAAAAACATGGTGACGGAGTAAAAATTTTGGCACTTTGGGTAGATGACGCTTATGCAGCTTTCGAAGAAACAACTAAAAGAGGTGGAAAACCTTATTTAGAGCCTGTAACGTTAACTGATGAGCATGGTGAGGTAAGAATGTCCGGTATCTACACGTATGGAGAAACCGTTCACATGTTTGTGGAAAGAAAAAATTATAACGGAGCTTTCATGCCTGGTTATGAAAAGTGGGAAAGCGATTATAAGCCTGAAGAAGCAGGTTTATTATATGTAGACCACTGTGTAGGAAATGTTGACTGGAACAGAATGATCCCAACTGTAGAATGGTACGAAAAAGTAATGGGATTTGTGAACATCCTTTCTTTTGACGATAAGCAGATCAATACAGAATATTCTGCATTGATGTCTAAAGTAATGTCAAACGGAAACGGATATGCTAAATTCCCTATTAACGAACCTGCAGAAGGTAAAAAGAAATCTCAGGTAGAAGAATATCTTGATTTCTACGAAGGTGAAGGAGTACAGCACATCGCTGTGGCAACAAAGGATATTATCCACACTGTAACTGAATTGAAGAAACGTGGTGTAGAGTTCCTTTCAGCTCCACCGGAAGCCTATTACGACATGGTTCCTGAAAGAGTTGGTCATATTGATGAAGATCTTAAAAAACTTCAGGAGTTAGGTATACTTATTGATCATGATGAAGAAGGATACTTATTACAGATCTTTACGAAGCCTGTAGAAGACCGTCCTACTCTATTCTTCGAAATTATTGAAAGACACGGTGCACAGAGTTTTGGTGCCGGAAATTTCAAAGCATTGTTCGAAGCATTAGAAAGAGAGCAGGAAAGAAGAGGTAATCTTTAATTTTACATTAAAAATATAAGTTTTGTCAGAATACAGTATTCTGGCAAAACTTTTTTATAAAACACAGTATATGAGAAAACTTTTAATCGGGACTTTCCTTCTGGGAACCTTAGGGCTTAAAGCTCAATATGGAACTTTGAATGAAATCCTTAACCGGCTTGAACAAAGAAAAGGCATCAATCAACATCTTGAAAATGTAAATATTGACAACAAAAAGTTTGTTTTCATTAAAGATGAAGCCGACCATACGGAGAGGGACTTTATTATTATCAAAGGGAATAATGCCACTTATGTAGAAGTTTTCGATGATAAAGCAACAGGAGAAAGCAGTTCCAATGTTTTCACCGGTGATATCATCAGGAAAAAAAATATTATTTCTTTAAGAGCAGATATGCTTGAAAACAAAAAAATCCCAATGCCTGTCACCAAAACTTTATTGCTGACACAACAGGATAACATTCTGTACCTTATCGATGTCAATACCAGAGATAGGTGGATTGATGAAGCATCTTACTCAAAAAAGACCAAATAAATGTTTCGGGGGAATTTCTCCGGATCATATTGAATCTAACTAAAATCTAAACTTATGAAATCATTTGTAGACTACTCCTCAAATTCGGATTTTTCTATACACAATATTCCTTTCGGAGTCGCAGTTTTTAACAAAGAATATATCGGATGCTGTACAAGAATCGGAGATCAGGTCATTGATCTTGCTACATTGTACGATCTTGGCTATTTTGAAGATATTGAAGGATTAGACGACAATGTTTTTGAAGCATATACCATCAACGAATTTATCGAACTTGGTAAACCTGTTACCAACGCTGTTCGTACTAAAATCCAAACTTTACTACAGGAAGGATCAACTTTATCAAAAGATCAGAAAACCATTGAAGAAGCTTTCTATGACCTGGATAAAGTAAAAATGATGATGCCTGTTCACATCCCGAATTATACAGACTTCTATAGCAGCATCGAACATGCTACCAACGTAGGAAAAATGTTCCGTGATCCGGCAAATGCTTTATTACCCAACTGGAAACATCTACCGGTAGGTTACCACGGAAGAGCATCTTCTATCGTAGTTTCCGGAACGGAAATCAACCGTCCTAAAGGTCAGACGAAACCCGCAGATGCAGACAAACCGGTTTTCGGAGTATCTAAACAACTGGATTTCGAACTGGAAATGGCTTTCATCATCAATAAAAATACAGAGATGGGAGAAAGTATCTCTACCAAAGATGCAGAAGATGCGATCTTCGGAATGGTCGTTTTCAATGACTGGTCTGCAAGAGATATCCAATCTTGGGAATATGTTCCGCTAGGGCCATTCCTTGCGAAAAACTTCGGTTCTTCAATTTCTCCATGGGTGGTTACGCTTGAAGCTTTGGAACCATTCAGAACAGCTTCTCCAACTCAGGATCCTGAAGTTTTAGAGTATTTAAAATTTGAAGGTGATAAAAATTACGATATCAACCTTGAAGTATATATCCAACCTGAAAACGGAGATCAAAACCTGATATGTGAAAGCAATTACAAACACATGTACTGGAATATGACTCAGCAACTGGCACACCACACCGTGAACGGATGTAATGTGGAAGTAGGTGACCTATATGCCAGCGGTACCATTTCAGGAAGTGATCCAAAATCTTTCGGTTCTATGCTTGAGCTTACATGGAGAGGGCAAAATCCTTTATCATTAAGTAACGGTGAAGAAAGAAAATTCATTGAAGATAATGATACCGTTACCATGAAGGCTTGGGCTGAAAAAGATGGTGTGAGAGTAGGTTTCGGGGAAGTTTCCGGTAAAATTATTCCAACACTTTAATAATTATTTAAACACTTTAGTTTTTAAAGTTATATGATAATGGTAAAATTAAGTTCACTTTAGTTTTTTGAAAATCTACGATTTTCATTTTCTTACATTATGATGACTCAAAAATTAGTTAATGATTTATCTTACAAAATCGTTGGAGCTTGTATAGAAGTTCATAAACTGGCTGGTCCCGGTTTATATGAGGAAGTCTATCATCAATGTTTAGAAAAAGAATTTAATTTGTTAGGTTTAAAATACAGAAGTGAACTTGAAATACCATTTTTCTATAAAGGAAATAAAATAGATTGTAAGGTAAAATGTGACTTTTTAATTGAAGAATTAATTGTTTTAGAACTGAAGTCAGTTGCTGAGATTCATCAAATTCATAAGGCACAAACCATCAACTATATGAATCTTTTAAAAGTTCCTCGTTCAATATTAGTCAATTTTAATGTCACAAACCTTTATCACGAAGGTTGTGAATCTTTTGTATCTAAGATATTTAAAGAACTTCCTAAAGAATGAAAATCAAAGATTTTCAAACTCTTAAGTGCCCTTTTTTGGAAGCAATCAGAAATAACTAAAAATAACTTAAGTGTTCAGCTCAAAAACATGAAAACAGTAATCCCCTCCGAGATAACCTCCGTACAATTGCAGACCATTATGCAGACAGCCGTTTCACCACGTCCCATTGCATTGGCTTCTACAGTAGATAAAGACGGTAATAATAACTTATCTCCGTTCAGTTTTTTTAATATGTTCAGTACAGTTCCTCCGATTTTGATTTTTTCACCATCGAGAA
The DNA here is from genome assembly GCF_045865955.1 of Chryseobacterium sp. KCF3-3. Classification (NCBI taxonomy): domain Bacteria; kingdom Pseudomonadati; phylum Bacteroidota; class Flavobacteriia; order Flavobacteriales; family Weeksellaceae; genus Chryseobacterium; species Chryseobacterium sp. KCF3-3. The sequence continues at coordinate 2,975,228 of NZ_AP035792.1, read as the reverse complement.
GGGTACGTGATAACACCACCAAACATACACTGGAAAATGTTATTGAAGTTCCTGAAGTAGTAATCGGAACGGTAAACTTTCCGATTGTACAGCAGATCTCTTTAGCTTCTACAGAATACGAAACCGGAGTCAATGAATTTATCAAATCCGGTCTTACGATGAAAGATGCAGATCTTGTACAACCTAAGCTTATTGAAGAATGTCCTGTTAACTTTGAATGTAAAGTTTTAGAAGTAAAATCATTGGGAGATCAGGGTGGTGCCGGAAATCTGGTAATCTGTGAGGTTCAGAAAATCCATATCAGAGAAGAATATCTGAATGAAGCCGGAAATCTGGATCAGAAAAAACTGGATATGGTAGCCCGTTTAGGTAGCAACTGGTATTCCAGAAGCAATGAAAACAGTCTTTTTGAAGTGCCCAAACCTTTGGTAACAAAAGGAATCGGTTTCGATCTGTTGCCAGATTCTATTAAGTACAGTAAAGTGTTTACAGGAAATGACCTTGGAATGCTTGCCAATACGGAAGTATTACCTGCCGGAGACTTTCATGCCGATGAAAATATCCATCTTGATGCACAGAAATTACTTCTGGAAAGCAAAATTGAAGAAGCCTGGAAGATTTTAATTAAATAGACTGAATTTATTGATGAAAAAATACATCTTCTTCCTTTTTCTCATAATCACATTACAATCATGCTATTATCCTGTAAAAAAAGATTATGGGATCTATAGCAAGTCATTGGTATTTTCGAAGGACAAAAAGTGGCTGATTAACAACATCAAAACGGATGTAGATTCGCACCACCGGGAAATGATGAGCAAAGAGGCATTTCAACTATTCCAGGATTTAAGCAATGGCAAAGCCTTTGATTTAAAAACGGCAAAAGCAGAAAATATAATTCAGAATAGCATTTCTTTTGATCCGGAAACTGAAGATCTTGAGGTATTGAAAAGGAGCTCTGATTTTAATTTTCTGGTAAACATCTACACCATGAAAGTGCGAAACGGTTTAGATAATTCAATTGGAACGCAATATGAATATAAAAAAAATGAAACTTTTGCAATGATGGATGTCTATGATATCAGTACTATGAAGAAAATATATTCGCTCAAAGCATATTCAGAAGTTTCAGTGGAGAAAGATCAAAAGGTGACTATCTTCGATCCTTCAACAGAAATGATGACTATGAAAAACTTTCGAAGTCTTTTAAAGGCAGTAAAAAAGAATGCTGTTAAAACGAACTAAAGATATCTATTGATCATCAATAAAAAAAGGAGTGAAAGTTTCACTCCTTTTTTTATTATTTGGATTTAAGCGATTCAGAAACAGTAATTTTTCCTTTTTCAGCAAATTCTGTTGCTTTACCGTTTTTATCAATAGAAACATTCAGGTTGTCATTTTTAGCATCGTAGTAAATACTTGTAGCATATCCCGGGCAATCGTGCTGTTTGCATCCTGTCAGTTTGTAGATTCCATTTTCTGATGCAATAGGACTTTCAACATTGAAATTCTTTACCATCTCATCATACTGAGCACCGGTAAGCTTTTTCAGTCTTTCTGAAATACCTTTATCTTCAAAGAATTTAATATCATGAGGATATTTCCCAACGTTTTTGGTAATAACATTATCCGGAGCAGGAGCAGAAGGAGCTGCAGTTGCTGCTGAATCTGTTTTTGGAGTTGTTACGGAATCCTTAGGCATTACGGTTGCAAAGTATCACTGCTTACAGAAGATTCTGTTTTTGTTTCTTTTTTACATGAAACAACACATAGTGAAAGCGCAAATGCGCCTGCAATAATTTTTTTCATAATTCTATTTTATGGTGGTTAATGTATAATAACGTAGTTTTAAACGTTTTATTTCAATTTTTCTTTGATAAAATCAATACATTTTTCAGTTACAGTATTGAGATCTTTTGGTAAATCATTTCCTTCCCATGGTTCTTTCGCCCCGAAAGTATGGTTGGCATTTTCAATCAGAAACAATTCAGAATTGGGGTGAAGAATATGAAGATGTTCTGCCTGCTTCACCTCTACCGCTTCATCTTCTGTTCCATGAATAATCAACATATAAGCTTTAGCCATTTCTGTAGCTCGTTCTACATCAAAACGGTGCATATCTTTTTCATAATCTTCATAAAACTGATAATAATGAGGCATTTCCTGTTGGGTACGTCCATTCAAAGCATAATAAACACCATTATTTTTCCAGTTTTCAAAAGCAGTATCTTTTGGGAAACGATCTAAAGTATCCACACTGGCCAATGTAATCAAACCGTTGATTCTTTCGTCTTCAAAGGTTTTAATAATAGAAATTCCTCCTCCTCTGCTATGCCCGATCAGGACAACCTTTTCATCATCCACATGGGGATCTTTACTAAAGTGATCAATTACAACACCAAGATCTGAAAGTTCTTTAGAATAATTATTCTGTCCAAAAGCTTCAAGATCTCCGAAATTAAACGGATCATCTGTTGTGGTTCCGTTATGCGAAAAATTAAACTTGACGAAGAAAAAACCTGCTTCAGCAAACTTTTCAGCCATCATATTCCAGGCTCCCCAATCTTTATACCCTTTATATCCGTGAACAAATATGACCAAGGGAAGTTTTTTTTGAGTGTCTTTATAAAAAACATCAGCAAGAAAACCTTTTGTTTCTTTATTTTCTAAGTATATATTCTTTTCTACAATCAAATTCATAAAACAAATGGGCTTTACTTAATATTATTTATATTTATAGGATTAATTCAAACTGAAATTTATGAAAAAAACTCTACTTTTTTTATTTTTAATTACTTTTTCTTTCATCCTGAGCCAGACAACCAAAAGGGTCTTTTTTATTGGAAATAGTTATACTTACGTTAACAATTTACCTGGCCTTATTCAAAGCATTGCCACATCTAATGGCGACGTATTCGAACATCACAGTCAGACTCCGGGAGGCGCTACCCTCCAGGATCACTCCAACAACCCGAATGTCATTACAGACATCAATCAGGGGAACTGGGATTACGTGGTATTACAGGAACAGAGCCAGCTTCCTTCGTTTCCTGATTCACAGGTACAAAATCAGGTGTATCCTTATGCCCTTCAGCTTTCCAATTTAATTAAAACAGCCAATCCTTGTGGAAATGTTATTTTCTACATGACCTGGGGGCGTAAAAATGGTGATGCAACCAACTGTCCAGGACTTCCTACGGTCTGTACATACCTGGGAATGGACACTCAAATTTATAACCGTTACATGGAAATGGCCATGAACAATGAAGGCATTGTCTCTCCTGTAGGTAAAGTATGGAGAACAATCAGAGAGCAAAATCCAGCAATTGAACTGTATGATCAGGATGAATCTCACCCTAGCTACATTGGTTCTATGGCAGCTGCGTATACATTTTATACTATTATATTCAAAAAAGATCCTACACAGATTCCTTTTAATGGAAATCTTACTGCTGCACAGGCTCAACTGATTAAAGATATTGTGAAAACAGAAGTATATAACCAGCCTGGTAAATGGTATGTAACCAACAATGATGTTCACAGCAGATTCACCTATCAGCTTACCGGAGCAGGAAGTATTCAGTTTACGAATACAACTCAAAATGCGGCCAATTATTCATGGGATTTTGATGATGGTACTACTTCTACTCTGGAAAATCCGACGCACACTTATGCTGTGGGAGGAAGTTATAATGTAAAACTTACAACAGATGCCTGCGGAGCAACCACCACTAAAACAAAACTGGTTGTTGTAAGCACATTAAATACTGCGGAAACAACTATAGAAAACGGTATTCAGATCTATCCAAATCCTGTTCAGAACCTTATCAGCATTGCTTCTAAAAATAAAGTTGAGATACTTTCTCTTACAGATGTATCAGGAAAGATCATTCCTTACCATTTGAATAAAACAGAGACTGGCTACAGTATTTCACTTCAGCATCTGACCAGCGGAGTTTATTTCCTGCAATATAAAACAGGAGAAAAGGAATTCACTAAAAAAATTATTAAAAAATAAGCTTATTTTTGCTGCATGCAGAATTTAAGAACTGTAACCGTGATGCGTTACATTCTGCCCCTGAGAGAAGGAGGATCTCTTCCGGCTCTGGCAGAAGCTGATGATGATTTCAAATATGTATTAAAATTCCGTGGTGCAGGCCATGGGGTAAAAATGCTGATCTCCGAACTGTTGGGTGGGAAAATTACCGAAGCTTTAGGACTTAAAATTCCTGAACTTGTTTTCGTTAATCTTGATGCTGATTTCGGAAGAACGGAAGCCGATGAGGAAATCCAGGATCTTCTGAAGTTTTCTGAAGGTCTGAATCTCGGGTTACATTATCTTTCCGGTTCTATTACATATGATCCGGGAGTAAGTGTGGATCCGCTTCTGGCTTCAAAAATAGTATGGCTGGATGCATTCATTACCAACATCGACCGTACTTTTAAAAATACGAATATGCTGATGTGGCATAAAGAACTTTGGATCATCGATAATGGTGCTTCGTTCTACTTCCATCACTCATGGCAAAATTTTGATGCAGCAGCCAAAACACCTTTCAAATATGTGAAAGACCACGTGCTTCTTCCTAAGGCAAAAATGCTTGACGAAGCTGATAAATTTGCCCATGAAATTTTGAATGATACTCTTTTCAGAGAAATTGTCAACATGATTCCTGAGGACTGGTTACACTGGAATGATGCTGATGAAACACCAGATGAAATTCGTGAAATCTATTTTCAGTTTATGAAAACCAGATTAGAAAATTCTCAAATCTTTGTAAACGAAGCGAAAAATGCAAGAGGATAAAATATATGAATATGCGGTAATACGCCTGGTGCCTAAAGTTGAAAGAGAAGAGTTTTTCAATATCGGGCTGGTGATGTTTTCTAAGAAGGAGAAATTCATCAGAGTGGAATTCTATTTGTGTCCGGACAAATTCAAACTGATGCACAGCAAACTGGATTACGATGATATCATCCACAATCTGGAAAGCTTTAAAAAAATTGCTAACGGTGAGAAAGATGGCGGTCCTATTGCTTTTTTTGATATTCCGGAGCGCTTCCGATGGCTGACAGCGGTAAGAAGTTCTGTGATACAGACCTCAAGACCTCATCCGGGAAAATCAAAGGATCTGAATGCCACTTTTGGTAAGCTTTTTGAGGAGTTAGTAAAGTAACACTTCCTTAAAAAATTTATTATGAATTTATCGACAAACAACATATCAATCTACAGGTTTTTCACAAACCTGTTTTTTGTTTTAATAATAGGATTTTCTAATTTATTTTTTTCACAGAACTTCTCACAGGTACAGGTTAAAACTCCTCCTGTAAAAAGTACATTACTTCCGGAAATAGCCAATTTATCTGAGGACATTGTATATAAAACCAACAGGAAAGGAAATCCTATTCAACTTGATGTTTTCACTCCTAAAAATGCTGCCGCAGACCAACTGCTTCCTGTACTGATTTATGTTCACGGAGGTGGATGGATAGAAGGAGATAAAGTGATTCACTCAGATAATTATGTTGAAACCACCATTGCAAAGCTAATGGCCAAGCAATATGCGGTAATCAGTATTAATTATACCCTTTTGAATGACAACACTCATTTTCCATTGCCTTTGGAAGATACCAAAGATGCGGTAAGATGGGTAAGAAAAAACGCAGAGAAATATCATTTTGACACCAATAATATAGGGTTATTCGGGGCTTCAGCTGGTGCTCACCTTTCTCTGATGGCAGCCTATACACCAGACAATACTTATTTGGGTAATCCGGAGCTTTCGTCTTATTCGGCTAAGGTGAATTATGTGATTGATCATTATGGCCCTGCAGACCTCAACAAACTTTTCCACACAAAATTAGGTACAATTCCCGTAGCACTCATCGGATTAATGTCAAAAAAAATTGTCGGGTTACAGGAAAATCTTGTCAAAGGAATTTCCGGATATGATATCAGAAAAGATCAGGACAGCGCTATTGATTATCTTAAAACGATGTCTCCTGTCTATTTTGTTTCCGGAGGTGTGCCTACTTTGATTGTTCAGGGGAATAATGATAAAATTGTTCCTTTAAATCAGTCTAAAAAGCTTCACAGAAAATTAAACAGAGCAAAAATACAGAACTCACTGATTATCGTAGATGGCGGAGTACATGGATTTGGCACAACTGATAAAGCTTATCTGGATCAACTTACTGATCAGATGGTGGAATTCATTCTTTCACAGAAGAAATAATATATACACCCTTATTTAAAAACAACACAAAATACTATAAATAAGCACAATAAATAAAAACAAAATCACAAATTTGCTAGATTGATATACTTATTGATATTTTTTCATTGAGAATTAATTACCTTGGTCTTTGTTTAAATTATTTACAATAAAAACAACGATAACTTAATTATTTATCAATAAAAATAAGCAATATGGAATCTTTAAACAATATCAATGCGCTTACGCTCATCTTTGTATCTGTTCTTCTTTTTGCGATAGCTTACCGTTTTTATGGTATTTTCATTGCCAATAAAGTTCTCCGGCTCAATGATCAAAATACAACACCTGCTGTAGAATTTGCAGATGGTAAAGATTATGTGGCTACCAATAAAAATGTACTTTTCGGACATCACTTTGCGGCTATTGCCGCTGCAGGACCTTTGGTAGGACCTGTTCTTGCTGCGCAGTTCGGCTATCTTCCGGGTGCTTTATGGATATTGATAGGATGCGTACTGGGAGGCGGAGTACATGATATGATTGTTCTTTTTGCTTCTGTGAGACATAAAGGACAAAGTCTTGCAACGATTGCTTCCAAAGAAATTGGAAAGGCAACGGGTACAGTAGCGGGTTTTGCTATCCTCTTCATTTTGATTCTTACGCTGGCAGGTTTATCATTGGCCTGTATCAATGCGATGCACGAAGCTTCATGGTCTCTTTTTACCGTAGTGATTACTATGCCCATTGCAATCATTATGGGACTGATTATGCGTTACAAAAAGAACAGTGTGCTTTTTGCAAGTATTCTCGGGGGGATTCTTCTGATTGCTGGGATTATCGGAGGACATACTCTGATGCAGAATCCTACGATGAATGGTTTATTTTCCTGGGATATTAAAACCATTTCTATTGCGATTCCTTTGTATGGTTTTATTGCTTCTGTATTACCGGTATGGCTTCTTTTGGTTCCGAGAGATTATCTTTCAACATATTTAAAGATAGGAACTATTATTATGCTGGCTATCGGGGTAATCGTTATTCATCCTACGATACAGATGCCTGCGATTACAGCTTTTGTTAATGGCGGTGGCCCTATTATTGGCGGTCCGGTCCTTCCTTTTATTTTTATTGTGATTGCCTGTGGAGCGATTTCCGGATTCCATGCAGTGATTGCTACGGGAACCACTCCAAAAATGCTTAATAAGGAAAGAGAAATACTTTTTGTAGGTTACGGAGCTATGCTTGTAGAAGGTTTTGTAGCATTAATGGCACTTATTGCTGCCTGTACGCTGATGCCGGGTGATTATTTTGCCATCAACACTCCCAAAGAAGCCTATGATTCATTTCTGGCAGCGCATCCTTCCCTGCACGGAGTAGATATAGATTATTATTCACAGAAAATAGGTATTGATCTTTACGGAAGAACCGGAGGTGCAGTATCTCTGGCTGTAGGAATGGCTCATATTTTTAATAAAATTCCGTATATGGATCAGCTGACGGCTTATTGGTATAATTTTGCGATTATGTTTGAAGCAGTATTTATTCTTACTGCCATTGATGCGGGAACAAGAGTGGGTAGATTCTTTTTACAGGAAATGCTGGGTTCTGTTGTTCCAAAATTCAATGATAAAAACTGGATTCCGGGGATTATTATCAGCAGTCTTCTTTTCACTTTTGCCTGGGGATATCTGGTGTATACCGGAAATGTAAACAGTATCTGGCCATTATTCGGGATCAGTAATCAGCTGCTGGCAGCCTGCGGACTTATCGTCTGTACAACGATGCTGATCAGAATGAACAGAGGGAAATACGCTTTATGCTCGGCTATTCCGGGTGTTTTTATGGCTGGAATTACCTTCTGGGCAGGTTATATTCAGGTGACTGCTATTTATATTCCTAAAGGACAATATTTACTGGCAACTTTAGCAGTAACAGCTATGGTTCTGATGCTTATTGTATTTGCAGGAGCTTTCAGAAAATGGTATCAACTTCTTCAAATCAAAACAACTGAAATTGACCATTATGGTGAACCAGTGAAAGAACTGGTAGAAAGGTAAAATTCAAATTTTATAAAGAAAAACCATTAAGGAGGATTTAAGAAATAAAGTATAATTAAGATGAATCATTCTGATTCTTAAGCTTAAAGCGAAGCTTATATTAATACTCTTAAACTCTCATTACCTCTTAAGGGTTCAAAAATAAAAGTTTAATTCATATTACATAAAGAAAAAACAGTTCAGGATTTCTGAACTGTTTTTTTTATTGGAGTTATTTAAACGTAGAATATATTAAAACCATTAAGGGGATTTAAGAAATAAAGTATAGTTAAGGTAAATCATTTTGATTTTTAAGCTTAAAGCGAAGCTTATCTTAATACTCTTAAACTCTTATTACCTCTTAATGGTTCAACATATAAAAGTTTATAAATATGATCTCTTATTTTATTTAAAAATTGAAATTCAATCTTGCAAAAACATATCTTCCGTTCTGTCCAAACTGTGAAGTCGATCTTGAATAGATGAATTGATCATTATTGGTAGAAGCAGTAAGGTTTTTCGTTGGATAGATATCAAACAAATTGTTTACTCCCAAAGTCAATCCTACATTTTTAGTAAACTGATAAGCAGCAGATAAGTCCGTAATGATCTTATCTCCGATCTGCTGGTGTTCATTAAAATCAATAATTCCGTCTCCGTTCACATCAATAATATCAGCGCCTGTTACTTTCCCGAAATAGGTATTTCTCAGATATAAACTTGCATTCTTCCATGAAAGCGTATGTGAAAAACTGGCTTTCACTCTCGGTACGGCTTCTTCCAGATACACTCTTGATTTCTCAGAAAAATACACTTTCTCCAATTGTGGCGACTGTAAAAGACCTGCAGAATGGATATCCCCAACCTGTTTTGTTTTATTAAGGTTAATGGCAAAGTTGTTATCCAACTTAAATCCTGAGAATCTGGCATTGTGTGAAATCACTACATCTAAACCTTTTGTTTCTGTATCAATAGCGTTGGTAAAGAACTGCGCTGCATTAATTCCCAATTGGTCATAAGCTTCCTGTGCTTTCTGAGGAACATTCGCTTTTAAGAACTGGTCTGTAAGAATAATACGGTTATCAATTCTCGTGAAATATCCGTCTGCTGTAAAGGTAAGACTAGCCGAGGGAATTCTATAGGTAAATCCTACACTTGCTGATTTAGAGGTTTCCTGTTTCAGTTTTGGCATATCCAGCAATCCTGCAAGTTGAGAATCATTGCTAAAGGTTCCTACTTCCAAAAGTTGATTATTGGTGAACAATGTAGACGTTACATTATAATAAATCTGGTGGATAGATGGCGCTCTGAATCCTGTAGAACCAGCAAATCTCACATTGAAATTAGGCGCTACTTTGATTCTTGAAGCCAGTTTATAATTGAATGTAGATCCGAAATCTGAATAGTTTTCATATCTCGCTGCAGCATCCACTAACAACCAGTTGGTAAAGTTAAATTCTACATCTGCATAAGCTGCTACCGACTGTCTGTTTTTATCTACCGCATTTTCAGGTTTAAATCCATTGAATACCTGCGATCCTCCCGGAAGCGATGCCCCAAAAAAATCTGTAGGTCTCACAGAATTTCCGTTCCATATATTTCCTGAAACATCATAGGTTGCATAAGAAGCTTGCTCCCCCTGAGTAATTTTAAAATTCTCATAACGGTGCTCAGCTCCAAACGCTACGTTGATTCCTTCCCATACGTCATATTTTTTAGAGAAATCTAAATTGATCGTATTTTGAGAAAATCTTAATCCTCCTGCATTAAACTCTCTTGGTGAAGCAAAACGCAAAGAGGTATTTCCTGTATTCTGAATATTATAGGTAAATGAATTCTGTCCATACGTATTACTGAAATCAATATTCCAGCCTTCCCATTTTCCTTTAATTCCTGCAGCTAATGAAATATCCTGAATATCTGTTCCAATCTGTGGAAGGTAACCATTAGGATATAATCCTGTAAAAGTTCTGTTTTCAGTTGGTCTTCTGTAGAATCCTCCGGAAGTTCCATGTCTTATACTATAACCACCAAAAGTATACACCTTCCAGTTGTCACTTACAGGGATCTCAGCATTCACAAAAAGCTGGTGATTGTTAAGCTTAGACTGCCCTACCTGCATATTAAAATCCTTTCTCGTCTGTCCTCTATAAGCCAGCTCCTGATCGGTGATATAATTAAGCTGATCTCTGGTAAAATTTCCAGGCTTCAAAATACTTTGTAATGCGGAAATGGTATTTGCTCCCTGAATATCATTTTGTAAACCCTGAGAAAAATAGCTCACATTCTGCGCATACTGATGGATGTAATTTACAATCTGTTGTGAATTGGGTGTACTTCCAATATTGGTAAAAAGCGAAGAAAGGTTCACACCGTCATTCAATGCACGCTGTTCGATGGCATTGTAAGCATTGTAAATAGGACCACTTTCTGTTCCTGCTCTGTACGTTGGGTTTCTGAATTGTGAAGACCAGGTGATATTAAAGAAACCTCCTTTGGTTCCAATTTTATTCCCATAGTTTAAATCCAGCTGAATATTTTGTCCGTCAAAATCTCCGGTATGGTCATTAGCCGTTGGCGTCAGATTTCCTCCATAACTGATCTGCCCTGCCAATTTTCCTGTATCTCTTTTCAGATCAAGATTGATTACTCCGGCAATGGCATCAGATCCATATTGTGCGGCAGCTCCATCTCTTAATACTTCAATTCTGTTTAAAGCAAAAGAAGGAATAGCGTTCAAATCAGTTCCTACCGTACCTCTTCCTGGTGTTCCGTTGACGTTTACCAAAGCTGAAGTATGTCTTCTTTTTCCATTCACCAAAACCAACACCTGATCCGGTCCCAAACCTCTCAGCTGTGCAGGATCCAGGTGGTCTGTTCCATCTGAATTCGTTTGAATGGTAGAAGTAAATGAAGGGGCAACAGCATTTAGAATTTGCCCGATATTAGTCTGTGGAAGAATAATTGAAGATTCTTTTACATTGAATACATCTACAGGAACAGGGCTGTCTACTTTTGATCTGGCACCGGCTCTTGAACCCAGTACTACTACTTCTTCTACAGTATTGGTTTTTATGGTGTCTTTATTTGCTTTTATGCTGTCTTTTTCCTGTCCGTAAGTAAATACGCCGAGGAAAAATAAAACTGAGGCCGAAAGAATAGTTTTCTTATTATTCATAGTTTAGAATTTAATTAACATTTATGTTTTTACAAGGTGCAAATGTAAAATCTATTTATTAGTCTACAAAACAGATAGACTTTGTTTTTGTAAAAAACTATTATCGTTTCTTTCTATTCCTCATTTAAAGTTATGATAAATTAAGGAAACATTTGTAAAAAACATTGTTTTATAGAAGGTTACCGGTAAAATAAATATTGAAAAACGCTATGTACACAAAGAAAACACATTACTTTTTTATTATTACGATCGCAAAGGCACTTCGTTCAGCAGAGGATTTGTCTTAGCTAAGTGGAACGCCCTTGCCAACATAAATATAAAACACATCTTAATAGAAACTTTGCGAACTTCGCGTTTAAATAAAAAAACGGATCCAAAAATTGAATCCGTTTCTTTTATATTTTTATTTTGAAATTAAATCTTAGTCAGTTTAGCATATTTCAGGATCAGATTTTTCTCTCCTTCATGCATGAAAACAACCTTTGCTTTGATGTTCTGAGGATCTGTTCCGTCTAAGAAAGTAACTTCACCTATTCCGAAACGATCGTGTCTCACTTTATCTCCTACTTCAATATCCTGAGAAGAAGCTCCGCTTGGGTTGATAATTTTAGCCGTGCTTACTGGTTTCAGTTTTCTGACTTCAGGAGCAGGTTTTGAAGTATCACCTCTGTCAATAGTTTTCTTTTCAACCTTTTTGAAAGATTTCATTTCTGAAGGATGCTCATCAAAGATATTGGATTTCACTCCTGAATTATTGATAAACCTTTTTTCCAAAGCAGGATTAAGGAATTCAATATATTGATCATCAATTTCACTTAAGAATCTTGAAGGCTCAGCATCCGTAATTTTCCCCCATTGAAAACGGGAAACAGCATAAGAGAAGAAGGCTTGCTTTTCTGCTCTTGTCAATGCCACATAGAATAATCTTCTCTCCTCTTCAAGATCTTCTCTGGTTGCCGAACTCATAAAGCTTGGGAAAAGGTTTTCTTCAAGTCCTACTAAGTGTACCACCGGGAATTCTAATCCTTTTGAAAGGTGAATGGTCATCAAAGAAACCATATCATCTTCCAGTTCTTTATCCTGAGTATCTGCAGAAAGTGCAATGTTTTCAAGGAAATTGGAAAGACTCGGATCACCATCTTCAAGCTGCATCTGCTCTTCAATGAATCCCTGCATAGAGTTCATCAATTCCTGTACGTTTTCTACTCTGGAAATCCCTTCAGGAGTCTGATCATCTTTTAAAAATTTGATTAACCCGCTTCGTTTTGCTACTTCCATAGCCACACTGTAAGCCGTTTCTGTTTTCAGCAATACCTGAAAAGCTTTGATCATAGACCAGAAGTCGTTCAATTTGTTTAAAACCCCATTGTTCAAACCTAATTGCGGTGCATACATCGGAAGGTTTTCCAATACTTTTGAAACTGCAATATTGTGGGCATCAGCAAAAACAATCAGTTTATTCTGCGTCGTTTCTCCGATTCCTCTTGCCGGATAATTGATAATCCTCATTAATGCTTCAGAATCATTTTCATTGATCAGAAGACGAAGGTATCCAATAAGGTCTTTTACTTCTTTTCTCTGATAGAAAGAAAGACCTCCATATACTTTGTACGGAATATTTTTACGTCTCAGTGCATCTTCAAAAGCACGTGTCTGAGAGTTGGTTCTGTATAAAATAGCAAAATCGCTGTACTTTCTCTGGTCACGATTACGAAGTTCCCAGATATTTCCTGCCACGAAATTGGCTTCATCAGCATCGGAAAGAGATCGGTATATTTTAATCTTATCTCCTTCTTCATTATCACTGAATACATTTTTCTTAAACTGCTGAAGGTTTTTAGCGATGACCACATTAGCTGCATTTACAATATTCTGTGTGGAACGGTAATTCTGCTCCAGAGATACTGTTTTGGCATCCGTATAATCTTTTTTAAAGTTTAAGATGTTATAAATATTCGCTCCACGGAAAGAATAAATAGACTGTGCATCATCTCCTACCACACAGATATTCTCAAATTTTGAAGCCAAAGCTTTCACAATAAGATACTGAGAGTGGTTGGTATCCTGGTACTCATCTACCATGATGTACCGAAATCTGTCCTGATATTTTGCCAGTACTTCCGGAAAACGTGTCAATAATTCATTGGTTTTCAACAACAGGTCATCAAAATCCATAGATCCGTTTCTGAAGCACTGATCCACATATTTCTGGTAAATCTGTCCGATGAATTTCATATTTGCTTTTTCATCCGCTTCCATCAGTTCAGGATTGTTGAAATAAGCTTTTACTGTAATCAGGTTATTCTTATAGGTTGAAATTCTTGCCTGAACTTTCTTAGGTTTATAAAGATCTGCATCAATATTCATATCCTTCAGAACTTTTTTAATCACATTCAGGGCGTCCTGCTGATCATAAATGGTAAAATTGGAAGGATATCCCAGATAATGAGCTTCAATTCTCAGAATTCTTGCAAAAACGGAGTGAAATGTACCCATCCAAAGACTTCTTGCATTGCTGTCTCCTACTACTTTGGCGATACGGTCTTTCATCTCACGTGCCGCTTTATTGGTAAAGGTAAGCGCCAGGATATTGAAAGGGTCTATTCCGTTGTGTATTAAATGGGCAATACGCATAGTCAATACACGCGTTTTTCCTGAACCTGCTCCGGCAAGTACCATGAGAGGTCCTTGTAAAGAGGTAACAGCTTCATATTGTGATTCGTTGAGTCCTTTCAAATAGTCCATACAGCAAAAAAATTTTGGGAACACAAAATTAAGGTATTCAGAGCAGAATTCAAACTTTCATAGAGAAGTTAGGAATTTGAGGGATTAGGATTGTATTAATAGTATTTGTCAATAGTCAATTTTGCTTCGCAAGTGAATGGTCAATGGTGAATGATTAACCACAAATTAGAAAATTTGTCTGCAATAATTATTCGTAAGCTCAAACCACGCAACCCGAATCCCGTAAAAATTCACAAGCGCAACGGACTAACCATTCAATCTTGGATTTTCAATACTCAATTTTGCTTCGCAAGTGAATGGTCAATGGTGAATGATTAACCACAAATTAGAAAATTTGTCTGCAATAATTATTCGTAAGCTCAAACCACGCAACCCGAATCCCGTAAAAATTCACAAGCGCAACGGACTAACCATTCAATCTTGGATTTTCAATACTCAATTTTGCTTCGCAGGTGAATGGTCAATGGTGAATGATTAACCACAAATTAGAAAATTTGTCTGCAATAATTATTCGTAAGCTCAAACCACGCAACCCGAATCCCGTAAAAATTCACAAGCGCAACGGACTAACCATTCAATCTTGGATTTTCAATACTCAATTTTGCTTCGCAGGTGAATGGTCAATGGTGAATGATTAACCACAAATTAGAAAATTTGTCTGCAATAATTATTCGTAAGCTCAAACCACGCAACCCGAATCCCGTAAAAATTCACAAGCGCAACGGACTAACCATTCAATCTTGGATTTTCAATACTCAATTTTGCTTCGCAAGTGAATGGTCAATGGTGAATGATTAACCGCCGATTAGAAAATTTGTCTGCAATAATTATTCGTAATCTCAAACCACGCAACCCGAATCCCGTAAAAATTCACAAGCGCAACGGACTAACCATTCAATCTTGGATTTTCAATACTCAATTTTGCTTCGCAGGTGAATGGTCAATGGTGAATGATTAACCACAAATTAGAAAATTTGTCTGCAATAATTATTCGTAAGCTCAAACCACGCAACCCGAATCACGTAAAAATTCACAAGCGCAACGGACTAACCATTCAATCTTGGATTTTCAATACTCAATTTTGCTTCGCAAGTGAATGGTCAATGGTGAATGATTAACCGCCGATTAGAAAATTTGTCTGCAATAATTATTCGTAAGCTCAAACCACGCAACCCGAATCCCGTAAAAATTCACAAGCGCAACGGACTAACCATTCAATCTTGGATTTTCAATACTCAATTTTGCTTCGCAAGTGAATAGTCAATGGTGAATGATTAACCACAAATTAGAAAATTTGTCTGCAATAATTATTCGTAATCTCAAACCACGCAACCCGAATCCCGTAAAAATTCACAAGCGCAACGGACTAACCATTCAATCTTGGATTTTCAATACTCAATTTTGCTTCGCAGGTGAATGGTCAATGGTGAATGATTAACCGCCGATTAGAAAATTTGTCTGCAATAATTATTCGTAATCTCAAACCACGCAACCCGAATCCCGTAAAAATTCACAAGCGCAACGGACTAACCATTCAATCTTGGATTTTCAATACTCAATTTTGCTTCGCAGGTGAATGGTCAATGGTGAATGATTAACCACAAATTAGAAAATTTGTCTGCAATAATTATTCGTAATCTCAAACCACGCAACCCGAATCCCGTAAAAATTCACAAGCGCAACGGACGAACCATTCAATCTTGGATTTTCAATACTCAATTTTGCTTCGCAAGTGAATGGTCAATGGTGAATGATTAACCACAAATTAGAAAATTTGTCTGCAATAATTATTCGTAATCTCAAACCACGCAACCCGAATCCCGTAAAAATTCACAAGCGCAACGGACTAACCATTCAATCTTGGATTTTCAATACTCAATTTTGCTTCGCAGGTGAATGGTCAATGGTGAATGATTAACCACAAATTAGAAAATTTGTCTGCAATAATTATTCGTAAGCTCAAACCACGCAACCCGAATCACGTAAAAATTCACAAGCGCAACGGACTAACCATTCAATCTTGGATTTTCAATACTCAATTTTGCTTCGCAAGTGAATGGTCAATGGTGAATGATTAACCGCCGATTAGAAAATTTGTCTGCAATAATTATTCGTAATCTCAAACCACGCAACCCGAATCCCGTAAAAATTCACAAGCGCAACGGACTAACCATTCAATCTTGGATTTTCAATACTCAATTTTGCTTCGCAAGTGAATAGTCAATGGTGAATGATTAACCACAAATTAGAAAATTTGTCTGCAATAATTATTCGTAATCTCAAACCACGCAACCCGAATCCCGTAAAAATTCACAAGCGCAACGGATTGACTATTCACCATTCACTTTTGCCTCTCTAAAAAATTTTCCCTCCTGCAATCATATATTTCTATAAACTTTGTAACATTTAATTCACTTTTCATACTAATTGATAAACAATTTCTAAATTTTATGAAAAAGCGATTTATTTCTGCTGTTGCCGTAGCTTTCTTCGGGCTAATGCTGAATGCACAGCAAATCAAATTCGAAGAGTATGACCTTCCCAATGGTCTTCACGTAATTCTTCATCAGGATAACTCGGCACCGGTTGTCACGACAGGGGTGATGTACCACGTAGGTGCAAAAGATGAAGTAAAAGGCAGAACAGGTTTTGCTCACTTCTTTGAACACCTTTTATTTGAAGGAACTCCAAACATCAAAAGAGGAGAATGGTTCAAGATCGTTTCTTCAAACGGAGGGCAGAACAACGCCAACACTACCAATGACAGAACTTACTACTATGAAACGTTCCCTTCCAACAACGAACAGCTTGGACTTTGGATGGAGGCAGAAAGAATGCGCAACGCTGTCATCAACCAGATTGGTGTGGATACTCAGAGAGAGGTTGTAAAAGAAGAGAAAAGATTAAGAATGGATAACCAGCCTTACGGAAATCTTTTCACGACTATTCAGAAAAACTTATTTACCAATCACCCATACAACTGGCCAACAATTGGCTCTATGGAAGATTTGAACTCTGCTAAACTAGAAGAATTCCAGGCGTTCTATAAAAAATATTACGTTCCGAATAACGCTACTTTAGTGGTTGCAGGAGACATTAAACCTGAGCAAACCAAGAAATGGATCGAAACCTATTATGGTGGAATTCCAAAAGGAACGCTTTATCCAAAAGATTTCCCGAAAGATGCTCCTATCACACAGGAAAAAGAAGTTACTGCTACGGATCCGAACATTCAGCTTCCGGCTTATGTATTTGCGTACAGAACTCCGGCTAACAAAGAAAAAGATGCTTATGTGTTGGATATGCTTTCTTCTTATCTGAGCAACGGTAAATCTTCAGTTTTATATAAAAAATTAGTTGACCAGGATAAAAAAGCACTTCAGGTAGCTGCTTTCAACCAAGGACTTGAAGATTACAGTATTTTCGCCTTCTTCGCAATTCCAATGGGACAAACTACAAAACAGACTTTACAGACTGACATTGATGCTGAAATCAAAAAAGTACAGACTACTCTGATTTCTGAAGAAGATTATCAGAAACTTCAAAACCAATACGAAAACCAGTTTGTAAATGCTAATTCAAGCATTCAGGGAATTGCTGCTTCATTGGCTACCAACCACGTATTGATGGGTGACACGAATTTGATCAACAAAGAAATCGACATTTACAGATCTATCACCAGACAGGATCTTCAAAATGCAGCTAAAAAGTATCTTAATTCCAACCAAAGAATAATCATCAATTACGTACCTGAGAAAAAGTAATCATTCAACTTTTTAGGTGATAACATGATTATTAAAAATTAAATTTTTACAAATGAAAAAGCAATTAACATATATAGCTGCAGCGTTTTTCTTTACAGGAATGGTTTCAGCACAAAAAATAGATCTTAATGCAATGCCAAAACCAGGACCTACTCCTGCGATTAACATTGCGAAGCCAAAAACTTTCCAGCTAAGCAACGGCCTTACGGTAATGGTGGTTGAAAACAACAAATTACCAAGAGTAAGCGCAAGTCTTTCTATGGACAGACCTCCTTACAACGAAGGAGCAGTAACCGGAGTAAGCGGAATTATGGCTGAACAGTTCGAAAACGGAACGACCAACATCAGCAAAGATGATTTCAATAAAAAAGTAGACTATCTTGGAGCAAACCTTAATTTCTCTTCAGGTGGTGCTTCTGCCAATTCACTTTCAAAATATTTCCCTGAAGTTCTAGGTTTAATGGCTGATGCTATGATTAATCCTAAATTCTCTGCTGAAGAAATTCAGAACTCTAAAGAAAGAGCTATCGAAGGATTAAAATCTGAAGAAAAAAATGCTTCTTCTATTGCAGAAAGAGTTTCTAACGCTTTGATGTATGGAAAAAATACGTCAAGAGGAGAATTTGAAACTGTTGAATCTATCAATAAAATTCAGTTAGCTGACGTACAAAACATTTACAAAAAATACTACGCTCCGGATAATGCTTATTTAGTAATTGTTGGAGACGTAAAGTTTGACCAGGTAAAACCTTTGATCGAGAAAGCTTTCGGAGGTTGGAAAAAAGCAAACACTCCTATTGCACAGTTAGAACCTGCTTCTAATGTTGCTAAAACGGAAATCAATGTAGTAGATGTTCCTTCAGCTGTACAGTCTGTTGTTTCACTAAACAACCTGAACACCCTGAAAATGAAAGACGCCAACTACTTCCCTGCAACAATCGCAAACTATATCCTTGGTGGTGGTGGTGAAGCAAGACTTTTCATGAACCTTCGTGAGAAAAACGGATTTACCTATGGGGCTTACTCAAGTATGGTTGCCAGCAAATATTCTCCACAATTCTCCGCAAGTGCAAGCGTAAGAAACGAAGTTACAGACAAAGCTGTTAAAGAATTCATGAATGAACTTAACGCTATTTCTACAGTAAAACCGGAAGAATTGGCCAATGCTAAAGCTAAACTGAAAGGATCTTTCATTATGTCTTTGGAACAGCCGGCTACTATCGCAAGATTTGCTTTAAACCAAAAAGTTCAGGATCTTCCTGCTGATTTCTATACCAATTACTTAAAATCTATCGATAAAGTAACTGCTGCAGATGTTTCCAATGCTGTAAAAGCTACGATCTTACCAAACCAAAGCAGAATTTTCATTGCTGGTAAAGCATCTGACATTTCTGAAGGATTGGAAAAATTAGGTTACCCTGTAAAATATTTCGATAAAGAAGCGAATCCTGTTGCAAAACCAACTGTACAAAAAGTGGATGCTAGTGTAACGGTAGCTTCTGTAGTTGACAAATACATCAATGCTATCGGAGGAAAAGCTAATCTGGCAAAGATCACTTCTTACACTACCAATGCTTCAATGTCTATGCAAGGACAGAACATCGATTTTAAAATCGTTAAAGCACTAGGTGGAAAGGAACTTACCACTGTAACAGCAATGGGACAGGTTGTTCAGAAGCAGGTTTTCGATGGAAAAACCGGTTATTCTATGCAAATGGGACAAAGAGTTGATATCACACCTGAAGAAATTGCTGAAAAACAAAAGAATCCTGAGCTTTTCGAAGAATTAGGTTTTGCAAAATCTGCTGATTATACATTAGCCGGAATTGAGAAAATCGGAGGTGAAGATTCTTATGCTATTAAAGGAGGAGATACAACCTATTACTACAGCGTTGCAACGGGATTAAAAACCGGAGAAACTAAAAAAGAAAAAGCTAAAGGTCAGGAAATGACCATCCCAACAACATTCTCTAATTACAAAGATGTAAACGGAGTGAAAATGCCTTACACAATTTCTGTAAGCCAAATGGGAATGGACATGACAATGACGGTAAAGTCTTATGAGATCAATAAGGCTACTGATGCTGATTTTAAATAAGAACATCCTATTTTTTATAGAAAAAACGGCAACAATTGTTGCCGTTTTTATTTTTATCAACATTTGGCGACATCTTTTTTTGTCATTCAGTAAAAAAAGATTAAATTTGCCCATTCAAAAAGATATAAGAATTAATGGATACTATATTTACACTACTAATGGTTCTTGTTATGGTTGCCAGTGTTTTATTGGTAATTATCGTTATGGCACAAAACCCAAAAGGAGGAGGCCTTTCCAGTACATTCGGAGGTGCATCATCTGCACAGTTCGGAGTACAGAGAACCAATGATTTCATGGAAAAAGCAACATGGACTCTAGGCGGAACTATCATCGTTCTTATCCTTTTAAGCGTTGTTATCACAGGTAAACCATCTCAGGCACTTCCTGCACAACAACCTGCTAAGAAAGAAGCTCCGGCTAAACAGTCAGCTCCAGCTTCTTCTACAACAACTCCGGCACAGACTCCGGCAGCTCCGGCAAAATAAGAAGAATATCATCTTAACATACAACAAAAGCAACTCAAATTGAGTTGCTTTTTATTTTAACTTGATCTTTTCAATCTGATGCCGAAGTTTTAATCCTGCCTTTAAAAATGAGTATTGCATAGGCTTAGATTCTTTATAATACTTATCAATGAAGATCTGCATAGCTCCATAGAATCTGTTGAGATATACTTCATCTTTGATGGTACTTTCTCCTTTATGGTGAAGGATAGAAACTTTTCCATAATAGAAATTATGATATCCATTTCTTAAAAATGTATAGCAGAGATCAATATCTTCTCCATACATAAAATAAGCTTCATCCAATCCTCCTATTTTTTCATAGACCTCTTTTTTAGCCAATAAAAATGCTCCGGTGATCACATCCACCTCTGCAATGGCATTTTCTTCTATGTCGTTCCTGTAATAGGATTTCGAATTATTCTTTTTAAAATTGGTAAACAGCTTTTCAAACGAGTTGAACATATCCGGAACAGAGCGTTTGCTTTCAGGAAGGAAATTCCCCTCTGCATCATGCATTCTCACTCCCAGACATCCGAATGAAGGCTGAGCATCTGCAAAATCCAGCAATTCTTTCATATAGAACCCTTCCAACTCCGTATCGGGATTTAAAAGCAATATATATTCTCCTTTGGCAGTTTGAACAGCCTGGTTATTCGCTTTTGCAAAACCACCATTTGTTGCAGATGATATAAAATGTACATGGGAAAATTCCGGAATAAGATCTCCCCACGAACTGTCTGTAGAAGCATTATCAATGACAATCACTTCATAATCTATGTCCTGTATATACTTCTGGAGCGACAGGAGACAGCTTCTGAGCAATTGGGTAACATTGTAATTAACAATAATAACGGACAGCTTCATATTAATCCTTTTCGTTGTAAGGCAACCTGTTAATAATAGACCTTCCTAAAGAAATTTCATCAGCATATTCCAATTCATCCCCTACAGAAATTCCTCTTGCAATGCTTGAAAAATTCACATTGAAACTTTTAAATTTCTTGTAAATATAATAAGCTGTGGTATCTCCTTCCATCGTAGCACTCAGTGCGAAAATAAATTCCTTTACCTTTCCGTCATTCAGTTTCTTTTCGATACTTGGAATATTCAGCTGGCCCGGGCCTACTCCTTCCATAGGAGAAATTTTCCCACCAAGAATCAGATATTTTCCGGTATACTTTCCTGTATTTTCAATCGCAATTACGTCACGCACATCTTCAACGATACAGATCAGTTCACCATTTCTCTTTTCATTGCTGCATATTTCGCAGATGTCAAAATCTGAAAAATTGTGACATTCTTTACAGTATTTTATTTCATTGACAAGGTTAATCAGGGAGTTTCCAAGACTTACAGCTCTGGAATTGGGCTGCTTCAACAAATGGAGTGCTAACCTCAAAGCCGTTTTTCTTCCAATCCCAGGCAATCCCGAAATCTCATCTACTGCTTTTGCCAATACTTTACTAGGGTAATCCATAGGTACAAAAATAAGGATTAAAGTTGATAATTGATAGTGAATAGTGAGTCGTCAATTCGCTTCGATTATGAATTTGTATAAAGTGATTATTGACAATTGACTTTGCGCAGCAAAAATTGACAATTGACTATGAGATTAATGTCTCATGATGATGTTTTAAATTTCTCCCATACCTGAGAACACTAAAAAAAACCTTTATATTTGCGGCATAAATTAAATATGAAAAAAATAAACTGACATGGTACTTAACAACCTTAATTATCCTCTGGATTTCAAATTCAAAATCACTACTTTAGCAGGAGACTTCAACATTACTGACAAAAACGGAAATTATGTAGCATATGTTCGTCAGAAAATGTTCAAGTTGAAAGAAGATGTTATCGTTTTTAATGATGAAAGCAAGTCTAAAGAACTTTTCAGAATCAGAGCAAATCAATGGATTGATTTTAATGCTTCTTATTCTTTGAATGATCTTATCGACAATAAAAACTTTGGTAGACTGGCGAGAAAAGGAATGCGTTCTATCTGGAAAGCAAGTTATGATATCCTGGATGCACACGATCAGCCTAAGTTTAAAATTCAGGAAGATAGTGCCTGGGTAAGATTCTGGGACAGCTTTGTAGGAGAACTTCCTATCATCGGAATGTTTACCGGATATTTCCTTAACCCATCGTATACTGTAACAGGAATTGATGGAAAGGCTTATTTTAAACTGAAAAAAATGCCTTCATTCTTTGGAAGAAGATTCCAGCTGGACAGACTGATCGATATTGATGATGAAGAAGAAAGCTTGGTAATCCTTTCTCTATTAATGATGACACTTCTTGAAAGAGCAAGAGGATAAACAAATAATAAAACCACAAACACATGAAATATTTAATCATTTTATTTTCAGCATTTCTACTGGTAGCCTGTAAAAAGGAGAAAGAAACTGTTTCAGGTTCTGCTACTGCCGATTCTTTGCATGTTGCTAAAAACAGTGCATCAACAGGTCATTCTTCAGGAGATATTCTGGTAGGAACAATCCCTTTTCCAAAAGAAATCAAAGAATGCTCCTGTTATTTTGCTGCAAGCAAAACTGATTTTGAAAATGAAAGATACATCTACGCTGATGATGCCGGAAAAACAGCTTATATGATGCTGGATGGCAAAAGACTGGCCATGAATCTTATCTCATCAAGTGATATGGAGGTAGATGAATTGCTTACCAAAGAAATAGAAAATGATGATTATAAAATTTCTGTAAAAGGTAAAAAAATAAAAGGCGAAGAAGCTTTACTGTTTGAAGGAACTCTGACTATAGAGAAACCAGACGGCACCACATTTACCACTCCGATCTATGGAGAGTGTGGTTGTTAATAAATGCAAAATCATACAAAAATGCTTCTGTATCTCACGGAAGCATTTTTTATTTCGTAAATTTGAGAAAAATAAATTTCAATGGAATTATCTAATATAGAACCGCAGATCATCTGGAAAAACTTCTCCAAATTAAATGCAGTTCCAAGACCTTCAAAAAAGGAGGAAAAAGTGATTGCTTTTATCAAAGGATTTGGTGAAGATTTAGGACTGGAAACTACGGTTGATGAAGTAGGAAACGTTATTATTAAAAAACCTGCCACTGCAGGAATGGAAAACCGTAAATCTATCGTGCTTCAATCGCACCTTGATATGGTTTGCCAGAAAAACAATGATGTGAATTTCGATTTTGAAACAGAAGGAATCAAAATGGAAATTGATGGTGACTGGGTAAAGGCTAAAGGAACTACTTTGGGCGCTGATAATGGGTTAGGAGTAGCTACCATCATGTCTATCCTTGAAAGCTCAGATATTCCACACCCTGCATTGGAAGCTCTTTTCACGATTGATGAAGAGACAGGAATGACGGGTGCTTTAGGATTAAAACCAGGACAATTGACAGGACAAATTCTATTGAACCTTGATACTGAAGAAGATGATGAAATTGATATCGGCTGTGCAGGAGGTGTAGATGTAACCATTACTCAAACGTATGCTACAGAAGCTTCAAAAGGGCAAATTGTAAGACTTGAAGTAAAAGGTCTTCAGGGAGGTCACTCCGGAATGGATATCCATAAAGGTTTCGGAAATGCCAATATTATTTTGGGAAGACTTCTTTACACCGGACTGGAAAACCAAAATATTGAATTAATTTCAATTGACAGCGGAGGATTGAGAAATGCAATTCCAAGAGAAGGAGCAGCTCTGATTTCTGTGAGAAACGCTCAGGAATTTATAGACAATGCAACTTCTCTTAAAAAAGATATCTTAGAAGAATTCGCGACTGTAGAACCGGGACTTCAGATCAATATTGAGAACTCTACATCTTCTGATAAAGCTATTTCAGAAGGAGATTCTAAAAAAGTGATCTTTACTTTAAAAGCTCTTCACAATGGAGTTTACAGAATGAGCCCTGATGTAGCTGATCTTGTAGAAGCTTCCAACAACGTTGCAAGAGTAGAACTGAAAGGTGGAGAACTTAAGATTTTAAATCTGACAAGATCTTCTGTAGATTCTTCCAAATATTCAGTGGCAGAACAATTAAAATCTGTAGCAGAGCTAGCTGGAATGAACGTTGAATTCAGCGGATCTTATCCAGGATGGAAACCAAAACCAGGTTCAGAAATTGTACAATTGATGGAGAAGCTTTATATTGAAAAGTTCACTGAAAAACCTCATGTAGTAGCTTGCCACGCAGGTCTTGAATGTGGGATCATCGGTGCCAACTATCCTGAAATGGAAATGGTAAGCTTTGGGCCAACGATCAGAGGAGCTCACTCTCCTGATGAGAAGGCAAACATCCCTTCTACTCAGAAATTCTGGAGCTTCCTGAAAGATATTTTAGCAAATATTCCTCAGAAATAGAACATTAAAATGAGTATATTGAATATCCAAAGTCTTATGATTTTGGATATTTTAGTTTTAATTGAAATAAAAAATGCTTCGACAGGCTCAGCATGACCTCTCTAATACTAACTGTTTTTTTAGAGATCAATTTTTAGCTGCGTCATGCTGAGCTTGTTGAAGCATCCCAACAATAGCATAAAAACAAATCTTATACAATGAAAAGTATCACTGTATTCTGCGGCTCAAGTTTTGGTTCGCATGACATTTACAAAGAACAGGCATTTTTATTGGGACAAACTTTAGCTCAACAAGGTATACAGCTTATTTATGGCGGTGCTGATGTTGGTTTGATGGGAACCATAGCAGACGGAGCATTGGCCGAAGGAGGCAAGGTCATTGGAGTCCTCCCCCACTTTTTACAATCCAAAGAAATTGCTCACAAAAACCTGACAGAACTTATCATCGTGGAAACCATGCACGAAAGAAAAACCAAAATGAATGAACTTTGTGATGGAGTTATCGTTCTACCCGGCGGCTACGGAACGCTGGAAGAGTTTTTCGAGATGATTACATGGGCACAGCTTGGGCTTCACAAAAAACCCATCGGAATTTTAAATATTGACGGATTTTATAATGACCTGATCAATCTGGTTCAGACGATGGTAGATAAAGGATTTTTAAAGCAGGTAAACAGAGATATGCTGCTGATTAGTGATACCATTGATGATCTGTTGGAAAAAATGAAAAATTATCAGGCTCCTACAGTTGGAAAATGGATTTCTAAGGAAGAGATTTAAATGGTAAAGTTTTATAAAAAACAAAACCCGTCCGAAAAATTCGGACGGGTTTCTTATTAAGATTAAAAAAAATTTTCTAAGGATAAGGAGCAATTTCCACTTCGAGTCCTTCCATGGCATCGGCAATATGCAACTGACATCCCAATCTGCTGTTGTCTTTCACATGGAAAGCCTCAGCCAGCATGGCATCTTCTTCATCTCCCATCGGTTCCAAACCGGGATCATTTATTACATATACCTGGCATGAAGCACACATCGCCATTCCTCCGCATACCCCAATAGTACCTTCTTCTGCCAATTCATAGGAACGGATAATTTCCATTAAGTTCATGGACATATCCGTAGGAGCTACGACATCGTGGGTTACACCTTCTCTGTCGGTGATTTTAATATTAACGTCTGACATAATTCTGCAAAATTAGTCAATTTTTTTCACAACTGCCTTCTCTGCTTCTTTACGGCTTCCGTCAAATCCGTCAACACCACTTACCGTTGTATATTTTAATACGAATTTTTTACCAGGATTTAGTCTGTTATACACACTCTGACACATTAAAGTAGCCTCGTGGAAACCACAAAGGATCAACTTCAGTTTTCCAGGGTAGGTGTTGATATCTCCGATAGCATAGATCCCATCAATGTTAGTCTGATAATCAAGAGCGTTATTTACAACGATTGCATTTTTCTCGATATTCAGTCCCCAGTTTCCGATCTCACCCAATTTTGGTGTCAATCCGAATAAAGGAATGAAATAATCTGTTTCAATATCGTAAGCTTCCTGCCCTTCAACTTCTACAGTGATTGCTTCTACTTTTCCGTCCCCTTTAATACCGGTAACTTCTGCAGGAGTAATTAATTTGATTTTCCCCTGGTTTTTCAGATCCTGAACTTTCTCTACAGAATCCAAAGCTCCTCTGAACTCATTTCTTCTGTGGATCAAAGTCACTTCACTTGCAACGTTTGAAAGGAAAACACTCCAGTCCAAAGCAGAATCTCCACCTCCGGCGATCACTACTTTTTTATTTCTGAAATGTTCAGGTTCTTTAACGAAGTATTCAAGACCTTTCTCTTCATAATCAGCAAGATTGTCGAAAGTAGGCTTTCTAGGCTCAAATGTTCCTAATCCACCTGCAATAGCAATCGCTTTACATCTGTGAACAGTTCCTTTGTTTGTGATCACTTCAAACCACTCATCATCTACTTTTGTATAAGAAACAGCGGTTTCTCCCAAAGTAAATCCAGGTTGAAACTGTTTGATCTGCTCCATCAAATTATCTACTAATTCTCCAGCATTCACGGAAGGATAACCAGGAATATCGAAGATCGGTTTTTTAGGATAAAGTTCTGCCAATTGCCCTCCCGGCTGTGGAAGCGCATCAATAATATGACACTTCATTTTTAATAAACCAGCTTCAAAAACTGCAAAAAGTCCTGTAGGTCCCGCACCTATGATCAATATATCAGTGGTTATCATAATCTTTAAGATAATTTAATTATACATGTAACTGCAAATTTACTAATTTTAATGCGAAGCATATTTAATTGATTCTAAATAAAAACCTGAGATTTGTCAAATATCTATTAATTAAGATTTTAAATTTGGCAATGTTTTTGTAAATGTCTTGTTATGAAGAAAATTTCAATCCTTTTTGCATTATTAATATTCTTTTTTGGCTCAGCCCAGATTGATAATATCGCAGACGGCGAATCTATTACTCTTAGAATTCACTATGGTTTCCTCAATGCCGGAACTGCCAACCTTACTACAAAGCAAACCACGTACAAAGGGGTTCCTCATCTTTATGTAAAAGGAACAGGACAGACCACAGGTGCTGTAAAAGCATTCTTCAAAGTAGAAGACTTATATGAAAGTTTCATCAATACACAGACGGGATTACCAAGTTTTTATGTCAGAAATGTACGTGAAGGAAGCTACCGCCAGCATTTTGAAACAGTTTTTAATCACGATAATAATACTTTAATATTAACTGATAAAAAGACTCCGGCCAATGGTTCTAAGGTTTTAAAATCAGTAAAAGGCGTTCAGGATATGCTTTCGTGCTTTTATTATTTAAGAAGTAAAAGCCCGGATGAACTGAAAGTGGGAACTGTTATTAATATGAATGTATGGATTGATGATGAAATGTTTCCTTTCCAGCTGAAAGTAACAGGAACAGAAAATTTAAAGACAAAATTTGGTACGATCAACTGTTTAAAGATTATTCCATCGGTAAAGAGCGGAAGAGTATTTAAAGAAAAAGAAGGCGTAACGATGTGGGTTTCCAATGATGCTAACCACGTTCCTATGTTATTGAAAGCAGAGCTTGCAGTAGGATCACTGAAAGCAAGTATTGACGATTATAAGAATGTAAAATACCCTTTAAAGTTCAGCAAATAACAATCATCAGTTTTAAAGACAAAACCTGTCTCAAAAGTCAAATAATTTGATTTTTGTCATTCTGACGAAGGGAGAATCTCATCGATAATTAATAACCTGAGATTCTTCACTCCATTTCATTTCGTTCAGAATGACACTTGTGAGACAGGCTTTTTTATGTTCAATGTAATAGAAAGTTAACATTGATTGTCTTTATAATAGAGGCAGACAGAGAACTGCAGCATGTCAATACTTCAATTCAACAGTGGTTGATCCGAAGTATGGGCATAAGAAACAGACACGTGTAAATTTTTCAATAAGATCAGTTTTTAATTACGTTTTGTTTCTTAGGTCAGTAATTAAAAACAAAAACCTCCGGAGCTCCGGAGGTTTGATTTTTTATAGTGTTTTGAACTGTTCCAGTGTTCTGATATCATTTTCGAAGAACATTCTGATGTCACTCATCTGGTAAAGAAGCATGGTAATTCTTTCAATACCCATTCCGAATGCATATCCTGAATATTTCTCAGAATCAATATTCACATTTTTCAGTACAGCAGGGTCTACCATTCCGCATCCCATGATCTCCAGCCATCCTGTACCTTTGGTAATTCTATAATCCGTTTCAGAGTTTAATCCCCAATACACATCAATCTCAGCACTTGGCTCTGTGAATGGGAAGAAAGAAGGTCTCATTCTGATTTTAGATTTTCCGAAAAGCTCAGTTGTAAAGAACTGGATTGTTTGCTTTAAATCTGCAAAGCTTACATTCTCGTCAATATATAATCCTTCAATCTGATGGAAAATACAGTGAGAACGAGAAGAAATTGCTTCATTTCTGAACACTCTTCCCGGAGATAAAATTCTGATTGGCGGCTGATTTTCTTCCATATAACGGGTCTGTACGGAAGAAGTATGCGTTCTTAAAAGAATATCAGGATTCTGTTCAATGAAGAACGTATCCTGCATATCTCTTGCCGGGTGGTATTCCGGAAGGTTAAGCGCTGTAAAGTTATGCCAGTCATCTTCAATCTCCGGACCGTCTGCTACAGCAAAGCCAATAGATTTGAAGATTTCAATAATTCTGTTTTTCACTAAATTGATCGGATGTCTTGAACCCAATTCCAATGGAAAAGCGGGTCTTGTAAGATCTTCTTTTTCAACCACAACAGAAGATGCTGAAGCATTTTTCAAATCCTCCAGTTTTACAGCAACTGCCTGTTTCAAAGTGTTGATCTTCTGTCCGAATTCTTTCTTTTGATCGTTAGGAACTTCTTTTAATGTTTCGTAAAAATCATTAAGAACCCCTTTTTTACCATTGTACTTGATTCGGAAGTTTTCGATATCTTCCTTAGAGGTAGCATTGAAGCCATTTACTTCGACCAGTAATTCTTCTATCTTTTCTATCATTGTTTTACCCTTTCAAAATGTTTTGCAAAAATACGACTTTTAAGTTGAATAATAAGTCCGTCATAAAAAAATCTGCCTCTTTTTCGGGAGGCAGACTTCAATCACTTATTTCACTTAAATAAAAAAATTATTTCTTTTCCAAAGCTTTAACGCTGATCTGAAGAGTTACCTCGTCTTTAATCACGCCGTTTTCAGCAGGAGCCTGGAACTTCACTCCAAACTCTTCTCTCTTGATATCTTTCGGCTCAGTAGCTACACTTACTTCTCCATCTTTCACAGAAACGTTAGCTTTAAACTGAACAGGTTTTGTAATTCCTTTAATCGTTAAATTACCATCTAAAAGAGTATTGTAATCACCTTCTGTAGCCGGAGTAACCTTTGTAATCTCATAAGAAGCTGTTGGGAATTTTTCAACTTCAAAGAAATCTCCGCTTTTCAGGTGGCCATTTAATTTTCCTAAATCTTCCGGGCTGTCTTTCAAATCCACAGAAGTTAAAGAGTTCATATCAGCAACGAATTTTCCGCTTTCCAGTTTTCCGTCTTTCACCGTCACATCTCCACTTTCAAACCTGATTGTTCCAAAATGGCTTGTATTCTCAGATTTAAATACTTTATATCCCTTCCATTCAACCTTACTGTTTAGCGTATCCAAAGTGAACTGACTACCTTCTTTAGTAGTCGTCACCTCATTACTTTCACTGGTAAGTGGTTTGTCTTTTTTACAAGAAACCATTACAGCAGCGATAAATAATGCAGGAATAGCTAATGAAAACAGTTTTTTTCTCATTTTTGATTTATTTTTATTAGTTCCGCTAATATAATAAAAAAAATTATGTTTTCATAAAAACCTTACATTTGTAATATGCTATTAGAAATAAACAATTTATTTTTCTCTCACAACAAAGAAAATCCCCTGTTTCAGAACCTTAACCTAAGGTTTGAAGAAAACAGAATTATAGCTCTTGCCGGTG
This sequence comes from Chryseobacterium sp. KCF3-3, assembly GCF_045865955.1. Classification (NCBI taxonomy): domain Bacteria; kingdom Pseudomonadati; phylum Bacteroidota; class Flavobacteriia; order Flavobacteriales; family Weeksellaceae; genus Chryseobacterium; species Chryseobacterium sp. KCF3-3. The sequence continues at coordinate 2,944,789 of NZ_AP035792.1, read as the reverse complement.
AAAGCGGATGTGGAAAATCTACTCTTCTTAGCCTTATTTATGGTCTTTTGGATTGGGAAAGCGGAGAGATTATTTTTAACGGAACAAAGCTTTTGGGACCGAAAGGAAATCTTGTTCCGGGAGAAGCTGAAATGAAATTCGTAGCACAGAATTTTGATCTTATGCCCTACGCTACAGTGGCTGAAAACGTAGGAAAATTTATTTCTAATATCAATTTAAAACAAAAAAAAGAAACCGTAACGGAACTTCTTGAAGTAGTAGGACTTCAGGAATTTGCGAATGTACTTCCAAAATACCTAAGCGGCGGACAACAGCAAAGAGTGGCTATTGCCAGAGCATTGTCTGTACTTCCCAAACTTCTTATTTTAGATGAACCCTTTAGTAATCTGGATTTTCCGAGAAAAATTGAGCTCAGAGAAAGGCTTTTCAGATATGTAAAACAGCATGGCGTTTCTCTGATTATTTCCACTCATGAACTTCAGGATATTATGCCATGGCTGGATCAGATTGTTATTCTGCAGGATGGAAGACTGATTCAGAATGACAGCCCGGAAGAAACCTACAGAAATCCTTACAACTCTTATGTGGCTAAATTATTTGGAGAAGTAAATATTTTCAGTGAGGCTGAAGCAGAAGATTTCAAGCTTCAAAAGTTTTCTTATTATCCTAAAGAAATTAAAATTACAGAAACCGGTATTGAAACTGAAGTTCTTGAAAGCAGATTTGCTGGAAATTATTACTGGAATAAATTAAAAGCAAAAGAAAAGGAACTTGTTGTGTATACGGATGAGAAAATTTCAGGAACCATAAATGTTTCGTTTGTTTAGTACAAAAAAGCTAAATTACAGAAAGACAAAAGAATAAAATTGTAAAAATAAAACAGTTTATTCTTCAATTGGCAACTTCATCATTTCACTATTTGCCTTTTCGCTATTCTGCACATAACTTATACATTTACTTACACTTATCAATAAAAAAATACAAACATAAGAATCTGTATATGAAACTTTTTCTTACATTTGTATTTCTAAAGTATAAGGAAATTTTTGGTTAATTCTCTTTCTGCCTTCCAGACGGACATTAGCAATCTTGCAATTAAGTCTTTCGAAAGATTACACTGTCCAATTTTTTCCTTTTCTTATTTTTAGGCATAAAAAAAACGAAGTTTTCTTACGCTTTCTTTACAAATTCTGACTTAAGAGCCATTGCTCCGAAACCATCAATTTTACAGTCAATGTTGTGATCACTTCCCGGTCTCAGGCGGATATTTTTCACTTTAGTCCCTGCTTTTACCGGTTTTGGTGCTCCTTTTACCGGAAGATCTTTTACTACCACTACAGAATCTCCATCCTGAAGTTCATTTCCGTTGGAGTCCAGAATTTTTCCTTCATTAGCAGCTTCTGCAGCTACTTCAGCCGGATTCCATTCATAGAAACATTGGGAACATACCATCATATTATCGCTCGGATAGGTAAACTCGGAGCTGCATTTTGGACAAAGTATTGTATCACTCATATTCTTATTTTTTGCAAAGGTAAAAATTTTTAGAGGTTGAAGTCAAGAGATAAAGTTCAGTATAGTAGATAATAAGCGCACCTTAATATAACACAATATAGTGAATTAATACAAATTAAATAAACTTGCCACAAAGAAAATAAGGTATAGTAATGAACAGTGTATATTTTGTCAGCAAATATTTTTCATTAAGCAAAAACATAGGTGTATTTGTTTTAAAGTGAAAGGCTATTGTCAACAAATAAAAAATATAAATATTCGGAAAATCTTTACAAATTCAGCATTAAAATGTATTTCTACCACTTAAAAAATCAATAAACAGATTGACCATTCACTACTGAATCTCAGATTGTCAATAGTCAATTTTTGCTTTGCAAAGTGAATGGTGAATGCGCCACCTTCCATTAGAAAACTGATCTGTACAATATATAATTAGTCATAACCTCTCAACCGGAAACCCAAACCCCAAAATTCACAAGCGAAGCGGATTCACCATTCACAATCCCCTTCATCTCTCCTATTCTCAAACTCTCCCACCCAAATCCTCAACTCTCAATTAAAAGTCGTATTTTTGCAGATTCAAACAGCGAAGCAAATTTATGGAACTTATTCACAGAAACTTGGCAATCGGAATTCACGATGCCTTACAGGAGACATTTTTTGAGAAAAACAAATATGCCGATAAAGTTATCGAAAGACTTTTGAAAGCAAACAGAAAATGGGGAAGCCAGGACAGAGCCGTTGTTTCTGAAATTTTTTACAATATTATCCGTTGGAAAAAACGCCTTGAATACTATATGGGTGAAGGTGTGAAACCCAACAATATCTACAAACTGATTATTGCGTATTTACTTTGGAGTAAAACCAATTATAAAAAATTCGAAGAATTTGACGGAATCAAAATCGCCGATATTCTTACCAAACTTAAAAAGAACACTGTTCCTACAAAAGCAATAGAACACTCTATTCCTGAATGGCTGGCTGAAACTCTTGAAAAAGAAATAGGTGCTAACTGGGAAAAAGAAATGGCTGCTTTGAATGAGCAGGCTCCTACAGTTTTAAGAGCAAACTCTTTAAGAACAACAACTAAAGAACTTATTTCTGACCTTTCAGATGAAGGTGTTGTTTCTTATCCTATTAAAAATTATCCTGATGCTGTTCAGCTGGAAGAAAAGAAAAATGTTTTCCTTACTACGGCTTTCAAAGAAGGATTATTCGAAGTTCAGGATGCTTCTTCTCAGAAAATCGGGTATTTCCTTGATGTAAAAGAAGGACAAAGAGTAGTAGATGCGTGTGCGGGTGCAGGAGGAAAAACATTGCACTTGGCAGCATTAATGAAAAACAAAGGGCAGATTGTAGCATTAGATATCTTCGAATGGAAACTTGCCGAGCTGAAGCGTCGTGCCAAGAGAGCCGGAGCCCACAATATTGAAACCCGTATGATCTCTGATAATAAAGTGATTAAACGTCTTCATGAAAAAGCTGACAGACTTCTGATTGATGCACCATGTTCAGGTCTTGGAGTTTTGAAAAGAAACCCGGACAGTAAGTGGAAAATTGACCAGGACTTTATTAACAGAATTAAAAAGGAGCAACAACAAATTCTTCAGGACTACTCTAAAATGCTTAAAAAAGGAGGAAAAATGGTATACGCTACCTGTTCTATCCTTCCATCTGAAAATAATCTTCAGGTAGATGAGTTCATCAAAAACAATCCTGGATTCAAGATGATTAAAGATGAAAAAGTAATGCCTAGTGAAGGCTATGACGGATTCTATATGGCTCTGATTGAGAGAATTTCTTAATTCAAATCCAACAACAATACATTAAACTACTCTATTTTCTGGAGTAGTTTTTTTTTGAAATTATAAACATAGAAGTAAGCATTCGTATCAAATAGAACTATTTTATCACCAAAATTATCTTTTGAAAGTTGAAACGGGTACCACGAACTTTTTTCTACTTCTATTTTATCTGGTGTATTCTCACTATCACCGTCAAAGTATGTAAATGTATTGGGAGTAAGAAAAATCAGAAAGAAATCTGAATAAGCAGAATCTACATAATATTTGAAATCCTCAATCTCATAATTATATATTTCAGAATCTGGATAAGTCTCACCTGCTGGATATTTACGGTTAATTCCAAACATGAATTTCCCGTTTTTCCATGAAATTTCAGTTCTTAAAAATCCATTGTCCAATAATTCAATATTGTTATCAATAACTTCATCGACTAATTTGGATTGCATTTTACATATTTTTCGAATAAAATCTTCAGAATTTGCTAATATTTTCAACTTTTCTTCTCCATAAAAATAGGTTTGGGGAATAAGTTTCTTATTAAGTTTCTTGCGATTCAGAATAGAATATTCCACAAGCTTTAAAACATCCACAACATTTACATTTTCACTCATAACTCTAATTGCCAGACCACTGTTATTAGTTTTCAGTAAAACTCCTTCATCCAAAACAGCAAGCTTATATTGAGAATTATTATTTTCAAGAATAAAAAAATTTTGAGCAGTATCATGAGCATAATAAGTTGTTCTTTCAATCATGATCGTATCAGAACATCCTAATTTTTCAGCAATAATTCTGGACAACCTACCAATAACCCGTATCTTTAGCTCTTCAGATTCAATTGTTTTCTGATTAAAATTAAACCCTGACTTAAAATAAGTCTTTATATTTCCGAGGTTTTCTATCCTTACTTTAGGTTTATGTGCTTCTACAGAATTTGACAACAATAGAAATATAAAAAGGAGAAAAAAGTTTTTCAATGGTATTATTTTTTTGATTGAACGTAAGATCTATCAATTTATTTCAAGTTCAATATTGTTTAAAACCTGCCCGAAAAAATGTAACAATTTTTGTAACATTTCAACCCCATTGCCTACTAACTGTATAGATTAAAACCGGTTTGATGCTGTAGAAAGTTTAGAATACCTTTGCATCAAACTCAATTATTTATGCATACAAGAATCGTTTTCAATTTTCTGGCTGTTTTCGTATACTGTCTGTTTTCTGCACAGACGTATGAAATTCAGTACACCAGTTCTTATAACGGAAAGATATCAACGGATCAACCTTCTACCATCGTTTGGGTCAATGAGAAGGAAAATTTTATTCTTAACAGTACCATCAAAGAACAAAAAAGCAGCTATCCTTATGAGATTACTAAGGTAGAAAAGCCGTCTAACACGATTGTTTCTTACGCTTTTTTAAAGCCAGGATCCATTATTTCAGCATCAGATGCAGAGTCGGTGGGAAAACAGAATTTTGAACTTACCAATGAAACAAAAAAGATCTTAGGATACAACTGTAAAAAAGCGGTTACAAAGGTCAATTCAAATACCATTGAAGTTTGGTACACCAATGATTTGAACTTAAAAGGCGGACCATCTGTTTTAGGACAGAATTTAGGATTAGTTCTGGAAGTGGAAAGAAACAAAAATTCTTTAGTTACAGCCAGATCAATCAAAAAAATCAAAAATACCGGGATTGAGAACATTCTAAAAGGAGACATACAGACAACCGATCAGCTGGGATATAAAGATCTCCTTTGGAAAAGCAGATTTACCACGCTGAATATTTTCGAAAATGAAACCATCAATTTCTCTGACGCTTCAAAATCTGATGACCAGATAAAAAGATACGCCAACGGAACTATCATTCTTAAAAAAATAAAATTCCCCATTATCACAGAAGGAGAAAATATTTTTGTAGAACTAAAACAACAGTCTAACGGAGATGCCTATGACAGAACCGGAACCGTATTTTTCATTCCACAGGATAAAGAAAAGTCTTTTTTTGACGGATTGGAAAAAGGAGCAAAAACACTTCCTCTCTATGAAAACGGAAACGGAAAGCAATATTACGGAATAACCGCTACAGACAACTATAGCCCTGCCATGGAAATGATGAGATTCTTTACCGCCTTTGGCATCCAGAAATTCAATCATATTCAGCTTAAAGGAAAAGACTGGCAGACCATCAGCCCTTACCGACAGGATATTACAGATTTGAAGCCTTCTTTATCAGGAAAAGAACTTTGGATAGGTACATTTATCGGCAATTATGATAAAGGAGGACATAAAGTGAGCCTTGATATTACGATTCATAAAAGTGATCAGACCGTTAATAAAAACAATACCGCTATTCCTTTATTCAATACGTTAAATATTATGGAAATGGCCGGACAGGACTACTCTACTATGTTCAACCAGGATAAAGGTCTTCTTGTTACTTTCACTTTGGATAAAGATCTGAAAAATGCACAGCTAAGATATACCACAACAGGACACGGCGGTTGGGAAAACGGTGATGAGTTCGTTCCAAAAGCCAATTCTATATTCATGGATGGAAATGCTGTATTTTCATTTATCCCATGGAGAACAGATTGTGGCTCCTACCGTTTATACAATCCGGCTTCCGGAAATTTCCAGGACGGGCTTTCATCCTCAGACCTCAGCAGATCAAACTGGTGTCCGGGAACGGTTACCAATCCTAATTTCATCCCTCTGGGAGATTTGAAAGCAGGTAAACACACCATACAGGTAAAAATTCCGCAGGGACCTACAGAAGGAACAAGTTTCAGCTCATGGAATGTTTCAGGAACGTTACTGGGAGTACAATAAAAACAAAACCTTCTTGCATGAGAATTGCAAGAAGGTAAAAACACAAATGATGAAAAAAAATTATTTCGAGCCACAAAGTAAGGGGTAAAATTCATATAATTAATTACCATAGATTAATAAATATGTCATTTTTATTTCGTATGGAAATCACATCCATTTCGGCTCAACGAAAAAAATTAATCAAAAACATGTCAATTTCAATAAATAGTTAAAAATTTTAACTTTAAAATATTAATTGATTAAAAATTTTCGTTTTTAAATATTTTTCATTGTTATTTATAAACATCCCTTCTACTTTTGTTCCATAAATAATAAAAATCATGTGTGGAATTGTATGTTTATTCGACGCCAAGCAAAAAACTGAAGTATTAAGACCTCAGGTATTGGAAATGTCAAAAAAAATCCGTCACAGAGGACCGGATTGGAGTGGAGTTTTTCAGGACGAGAAAGTAATTTTTTCTCATGAAAGACTTGCCATTGTAGATCCTACTTCTGGAAAACAGCCTCTATTTACTAAAGATGGAAAAGTAGTATTAGCGGTGAACGGTGAAATCTATAACCATAGAGAACTTAAAGAAGAATTTCCGGATTATGAGTTTCAGACTCAGTCCGACTGTGAGGTGATCCTTGCCCTTTACAGAAAATACGGAAAAGATTTCGTAGAAAAACTTAACGGAATTTTTGCATTCGCTTTATACGATACAGAAAACGATATTTATCTTATTGCCCGCGATCATATGGGAATCTGCCCGCTTTATCAAGGTTGGGATAAAAACGGAAACTACTATGTTGCTTCTGAATTAAAAGCTCTTGAAGGAATCTGCAAAAAAATAGAAACCTTCTTACCAGGACATTTGATGTACAGCCCGGACGGAGCCGAACTTCAGCAATGGTATACAAGAGAATGGGACAGCTTTGATCATGTAAAAGACAATGAAACGGATATATCAAAATTGAGAAAAGGTCTCGAAGATGCCGTTCACAGACAACTGATGAGTGATGTTCCTTATGGTGTGCTTCTTTCAGGAGGATTAGATTCATCTGTTATTTCAGCAATTACTGCAAAATTTGCCCGCCAGAGAATTGAAAGTGGCGATACTCAGGAAGCCTGGTATCCAAGACTTCACAGTTTTGCGGTAGGATTGGTTGGTTCTCCTGATCTTGCAGCAGCCCAAAAAGCTGCAGAACATATCGGATCGGTTCACCATGAAGTTAACTTCACTGTTCAGGAAGGACTGGATGCTGTACGTGATGTGATTTATCATCTTGAAACCTATGATGTAACCACTATCAGAGCATCTACCCCGATGTATCTTTTAGCAAGAGTCATCAAATCGATGGGGATTAAAATGGTTCTTTCAGGAGAAGGCTCCGATGAATTGTTCGGTGGTTACTTATACTTCCATAAAGCTCCTAACGCAAAAGAATTCCACGATGAAACTGTGAGAAAACTAGGCAAACTCCACCTTTATGATTGTTTAAGAGCCAACAAAGCACTGATGAGCTGGGGAATTGAAGGCAGAGTACCTTTCCTTGACAAAGAATTCATGGATATCGCTATGACTGTTAACCCTCAGGATAAAATGATTAACACTACTGAAGGGAAAATTGAAAAATGGGTATTGAGAAAAGCTTTTGAAGACTTACTTCCAGATTCTATTGTATGGAGACAGAAAGAACAGTTCTCGGATGGTGTAGGCTATTCATGGATCGATACCTTAAAAGAGGTGGCTGAAAAAGAAGTGACGGATGAAATGATGACTAATGCAAGATTCAGATTCCCGCTAAACACGCCTCAGAACAAAGAAGAATACCGATACAGAACTATTTTTGAAGAACATTTCCCAAGTGAAACTGCAGCAGCTACCGTTCCATCGGTTCCATCAGTTGCCTGCTCCACTCCTATTGCTCTGGAATGGGATGAAGCGTTCAAAAAAATGAATGATCCAAGCGGAAGAGCTGTGAAGGTGCATGAGACGTCATATTAAAAAGGGATATTTATGAATGGGCCAATCGTAAATCCGCTTCACTCGTGAATTTGTTGCGGGATTCGGGTTACGGGATTACAGGTTTATTATTCACTTGCGAAGCAAAAATTGACAGTTAATAATTCACTTGCAAAGCAAAATTCACTAATGACATGTATATTTTTTTCATTCAAACATATAACTCCCTCAGTTATAATTTATCAATCCTGTAGCAATACAGGATTTTTTCTTGAATTAACAATAACAATATGGCATAATTTAACTCACAATCCAAAATAATATCTAATAAATAATTATATTTGGAAAACGAAAATATCAATTATAAAAAAATGAGAAGAAACCTTACTGTTTTATTTGCCTTATTAGCCATAAGTTTTGCTTTTGGACAAGGAAAATATGGCAAATATCTGAATTCAAAGAAGCTTGCTTTGGCTTATAAGAGTGTGAAAGACCAAGATAAGGATGACTATTATCAACAATTCTATTGGCTTGTAAAGGCAGAGCAACTGAAAACTTATCCTCACCTTAAAGACATTAAACCTGTTGTTTTATATGAATTTGTAAAATATGTAAACCCTCAGAATCCGACAAAAAAACTGGATGCAAGAGGGAAAGAGCTGAGAGCAACTGCAGAATTATCTTTAAATCAATATTTTAAAAATAAAAAATTCGAGAACAATTCTGTATTAATGTATAACCTTGAAACGTATGTAGATCCTTCAAAAGGTCAGTATTATACGAAGGTTGATCCGGAGAAAATCAAAGAACTTGTACCGAAGGAATTATTTGCTTTCAACTCATTCAACAGAAATATAGGAGAAGAAAAGACCTATTATCTTTGGATTGACAAGAAAAAAGATGATCTGAATATTGTAGATATCATCCCTAGCGAAAAAGAAGACAAAGCTTTCTACACAAGATTGAAACAATATCTTCCAAGCTATAAATTCTCAAAATATGTTCCTTCCGTAAAAAAAGGGAACAAATCTGATAAAACGGACATTGAATACTACTACATCATGCCGTTCGAGCAGAATACCGATAACATCGAATATAAAACAAAGGATTTCAAAACTTTCACCTTAAGCCAGTATAGAAAAGCTGGTGATGAATGGAAAGGAGTAGAAAAACCTAGAAAATAAATCAAAAAGTCCTGTGAAATCTCGCAGGACTTTTTTAATTTTATATGGATTTCATGATCTAAGGATCAGACCGCTTAAAGCAAGCAAGTTCTTCAAATAAAAATAAGCCTGGATATTTTCTATGTCCAGCCTATACAAAATGACAGAAGCAAGCCCACAAAAGACATCCATAAAGAAAATCCTTCCCTTAATTCTGGCCACTGCTATTTTCATGCAGATGCTGGATTCTACGATTCTGAACACCTCCCTGCCTTCTATTGCAAAAGACCTGAAAGAATCTCCGCTTAATATGCAGAACGCCATCATCAGTTATGTTCTTACATTAGCTGTTTTTATGCCAGCCAGCGGATTTCTGGCAGACCGGTTTGGAACAAAAAAAGTATTTATATTTTCATTAGTGCTATTCAGTTTAGGCTCACTGTTTTGTTCCATGTCTCAAAATCTTACCCATTTGGTAATTTCAAGGGTCGTTCAGGGAGTGGGAGGAAGTCTGATGACCCCCGTTGGGAAGCTGGCACTCATCAAAACATTTGACAAGAATGAACTGCTCAAAGCCATGAACTTTGCCATTATCCCGGCACTTATCGGGCCAGTACTCGGGCCTTTGGTAGGCGGCTATATGGTAGATTATCTTTCATGGCACTGGATATTTCTGATCAATATTCCGATTGGAGTGCTGGGAATTCTTTTAGGATTAAAATTTATGCCCAATTATAAATCAGATGATGTTGATTTCGATTTAAAAGGATTCTTAATTTTTGCCGCTGCTTCTCTCCTGCTTTCCGTTTCATTGGAACTTTTTGGAGACATGCAGAATATTACGCCGGTTCTTGTAGTCTTTATCCTTGGGTTCTTATTCCTTTATTATTATTACAAACATGCAAAAAAGGGAGGACATCCTATTTTTCCTTTAAACTTGTTTCAGGTAAGAACTTTCAGGGTAGGTATTGTAGGAAATCTAGCTACCAGATTAGGAATCAGTTCAGTTCCGTTATTGCTTCCGCTGATGATTCAGATCGCCTACAAACAATCTGCAGTAACCTCAGGCTGGATCATCGCTCCTATGGCTTTGACAGCTATCTTCGGGAAATCATCAGTTATTAAGATTTTAGATAAATACGGCTACCGTCAGACCTTAATGGTAAACACCTTCATCATCGGAACTCTGATATGCCTTCTTGCCATCCCTAACATTCATACTTCCCTATACTGGTTTGTTCCTATTATTGCTGTATTAGGTTTTTTCAACTCGATACAGTTCACCTCCATGAACACCATTTCTATTGCTGATCTTCGAAACTTTCAAACCAGTAGTGGAAATTCATTAATCTCGGTCAATCAACAATTAGCAATCGGTTTTGGAATTGCCTTCGGACTTATTGTTTTAAAGCTATTTGAAAATACAGATCTGATCAAAGGAGAGATCCACAATGCATTCCGATATACTTTTCTCACAGTAGGTATATTAACGATTTTATCCGGATTCGTGTTTAGAAGACTGCATATTTCGGATGGAAAGAATATGAAGTCGAAGGAAGATTAAATAGATCAGATCACAGTTTCATCCCTTCCTACGAACTTAACACAGATCAATGCTTTTCGCATATAACAATGGTAATTTTGTTTACATAAATCAACAATGTGATGGCAACTAAAAAAATAGAAATCGTAGTATCTCCAAAACCTGCGCACTTCGTAGGTGATGGATTCAGGGTTCACAATTTCATTCCGGGAGTACCTGGATTGGATATGAAAAGAATGGATCCGTTTATTATGCTGGATTACAATTCAAAATTTCATTTCAACGGATCAGAGACACCAAGAGGTGTGGGAGTGCATCCGCACAGAGGTTTTGAAACAGTAACCATAGCATATAGCGGAAAAGTAGAGCACCATGACAGCGCTGGCGGCGGCGGTGTGATCGGAGAAGGTGATGTTCAGTGGATGACTGCCGCTAAAGGAGTTCTTCATAAAGAATATCATGAAACCGAATGGGCAAAAGAAGGAGGAATTTTTCAGATGGTTCAGCTTTGGGTGAATCTTCCTGCAAAGGATAAAATGAGCTGCCCAAAATATCAGGCTATAGAAAATTCCAAAATGGAACGAGTGGATCTGGATGAAAATGGTTTTATAGAAGTAATTGCCGGAGAGTATAATGGCCACAAAGGGCCTGCCAGTACTTTCACACCAGTTCATATGATGAATGCCAAACTTAAAACTGGAGGAAAAGCTGAATTTAGTTTTCCGGCTCATTTCAATACGGCAGCTTTGGTGATTGAAGGAAGTATGATCATTAACGGAGAAGACACCATTAAAGCAGATCATTTTGCTTTGTTTAAAAATGAAGGTGAAACATTCACCATCGAGGCAAAAGAAGATGCAGTTGTTTTAATTATCAGCGGTGAGCCTATCAACGAACCTATTTATCCTCACGGACCTTTTGTGATGAATTCCAGAGAAGAAATCATGCAGGCTTTTGAAGATTTTAATACCGGAAAATTCGGATATCTGGAAGATTAAAGAATTAAATTTATCTTAATCTTTGACTATTCCTTTTTTTATTAACTTTATATAATGGCAAACCTTATAGGTTTTAAAAACCTGTAAGGTTTAACTGTCATAATGAACAAAATCCTGTTTTAAAAAAAACCGGACACCCTTAATGCAAAATATTATGAAACCAGAATTTGAAAATATACCTCTTGTAAAAGCCGAAAAAAGATTTGAAATAGAATTCAACGGACATTTTGCATTTATTGATTACCGTGAAACCTTGCATCAGATTTCTTTGATTCATACTGAAGCAGAACCGGAATTAGCCGGAACAGGTGCCGCAGCAGCGGTAGTAGAGAAAACTTTGAATTTTATTGAAGAAAGTGGAAAAAAACTTCTTCCTTTCTGTCCTTATGTTTTCGCTTTTATTAAGAAACATCCTGACTGGAAACGTATCGTGGATGAGAGATTTGAAGGATATGACAAACTGTAAACCTTCATCACGACTCATCAATTTATTTAAATAACATTTTAAAAAGTATCACATCATCATGTCAAATATTGGACTTATTATTGAAGAAAAAGCAGCAGATATCGGAAACTTCCTGGTGGGAAGACTACTTCCCTTCCGTGAAAAAAGAGCCGTTGGACCTTTCGTTTTTATTGACCACATGGGACCTTCAGAATTAAAAGATTATCAGAATCTTGATGTTCCTCCTCATCCGCATATCGGCTTATCTACATTAACTTATCTGCTGGAAGGCTCTATTTTCCACAGAGACAGTATTGGAAGTGCTGTAGAAATAAAACCGGGTGCTGTTAACTGGATGACTGCCGGAAAAGGAGTTGTACATTCAGAAAGAACACCTGAATATTTAAGACACAGTGATAAAAGACTTCACGGATTCCAGATCTGGGTTGGTCTTCCAAAACACCTTGAGCAGTCTGAGCCTACTTTCCATCATATTGAAGCGGATGAAATTCCGGTGTGGGAAGAAGATGGTATTCAGTATAAATTAATTGCCGGTGAAGCATTCGGAAGAACGTCTGCAGTTCCGGTACATAGTAAGTTATTTTTCATTGAGATCAAAACAAAAGAAGCAAAGAAAATCAGCATCGGGAAAGATCTTTATGGAGAAGCAGCCATGTATGTTCTGGATGGAACGGTAACCACAGACGGAAATTCTTATGGTTCAAAACAGCTGATGATTGCTAAAGATACCAAGCTTTGCGAATTTGAGATGAGTGAAAACGGAACAGTTTATCTTTTCGGTGGCGAGCCATTCGATGAAGAACGTTTTATATTCTGGAATTTTGTTAACTCTGATAAAGAATTAATCGATCAGGCAAAGGTAAACTGGAATGACCAGAATCACGAAGCATTTCCTTTGGTTCCTGGCGATGAAAATGAATACGTTCCGCTGCCTAAGGCTATTTTAAACAGAAAATAACTTCACACCAGATTTATCAGCCATGAAAATATTAGCATTTGCCGGAAGTACGTCTTCCACTTCTATCAACAGAGAACTGGTAAAATTTGTTCTGAAAGATTTTCAGGACGAAGAAATCAATCTGATAGACCTCAACGATTTCACAATGCCCGTTTTTTCTGTGGATCTCGAAAAGAAAGGGTTTCCGGATGAAGCGCATCAGTTTTTAAAAGTGATTGAGGAATGTGATGTAATCATCTGCTCTCTTGCAGAACACAACCGTTCTTACAGTTCAGCCTTTAAAAATGTCTTTGACTGGTCTTCAAGGATTAATGTAAAAGTATTTCAGAATAAACCCATGCTTCTGATGAGCACCTCTCCCGGAGGTTACGGAGGCGGAAATGTGATGAATACGGCAAAAACATTTTTTCCTCAGTTTGCAGCAGATATCAAGGACACTTTTTCTCTACCCAAGTTTTATGAAAACTTTGATATGGAAAGCGGAGTTATTAATCCTGATATGCTGAATGATCTGAAAGGGAAGATACAAAACTTTAAAAATCAGGTAAAGTAAATGAATAAAGGAAGACTGGAGGCGTTCAGTGATGGTGTCCTTGCTATTATTATCACCATTATGGTACTTGAACTGAAAGTACCTGAAGGAAATAGCTGGGCCAGTGTCAAACCTCTTCTTCCTAAATTTCTGGCTTATATTTTCAGTTTTATTTATGTAGGAATCTACTGGAACAATCATCATCATTTGTTTCAGACGGTAAAGAAAGTAAATGGCAGCATTCTTTGGGCTAATCTTCACCTTCTGTTCTGGCTTTCTCTGATGCCTGTTGCCACAGAATGGATCGGAACTACGAATTTTGCAAAAAATCCTGTTGCTGTCTATGGTATCGGGCTTATTATGTCAGCTATTGCCTACACCATTCTGGAGCATTTGATTATCAGGTGCGAAGGAGAAGATTCAAAGCTAAAGGAAGCTATTCATTCGAAATATAAAGAGTATATCTCCATTGTATTTTATGTCCTGGGAATCGCTACTTCATTTTTTTATCCTTATATTGCCATAGGTTTTTATTATATCGTGGCTCTTATATGGCTGATTCCGGACAGAAGAATCGAAAAAACATTAAAAGAAAATTGATATGGAAACACACGAATATCCTAACGGAAACATTACTGTCATCTGGCAGCCTCAGAAATGCATCCACTCTGCCGTATGTGTGAAAACACTTCCCAAAGTCTACAATCCTAAAGAAAGACCTTGGATAAAAGCAGAAAACGCAAGCCCCGAAGAACTTAAAAATCAGATCGACCTATGCCCTTCAGGTGCATTAAGTTATAAATTCAATACAGCAAAATAATGGCGGTAACGGTAAAAGCAAGTTTAGGAAAAACAAAATATTATACAGAGGTAACAGCCGGCGAGAATACAATCATTACGGATGAACCGATTGATAAAGGCGGACAGAACAAAGGTCTTAATCCTATGGAAATTCTGGCCACATCACTGGCAAGCTGTACAGCAGCTACCTTGAGAATGTATATTGAAAGAAAAGAATGGGATGTGGAAAACATCAATGTAGAAGTAGAGCTTGAAAATTTTCCATTAACAAAAAGAGCCGTCTTCAAAAGAGACATCAGCTTTGAAGGTATTCTGGATGATGAGCAGCATAAAAGACTGCACACCATTGCGGATGCATGTCCTGTTCATAAAATATTAACCAACGACATAGAAATACTAACTAAATTCTCATAACATGATCGAAGTAAAACAAAACAACGACGAAAAACACGGAAGTTTTGAAGCTTTCATAGATGGAAGACGCGCAGGAATGATGACCTATACCTGGGCAGGAGAAGAAAGATTTATTATAGACCACACTGAGGTGGAAGAAGCTTACAACGGAAAAGGTGTAGGCAAGGAAATGCTTCTGGCAGCCGTAGATTTTGCCAGAAAAAATGATAAGAAGATTATTCCCCTCTGCCCTTTCGCTAAAGCAAGTTTTCAGAAAAGTGAAGAACTTCAGGATGTTTTGGTGAATTAGTCACTGTATTCTATCCTTACCATACAACCCTTTCAGAGCAATCTCTGGAAGGTTTTTGTTTTTAAAGGAAATCACTGCTTACAAGTAAATTAACCATCACAATTTATTTTGAAACCAACAGGATTTTAAATTCACGATTCACGACTGATCTTTTTTATATATTTGCTAAAATTTAAAAATCAAGCATGAATCCAGGAACTATCCTTTTGCTATTTGTTTTCGTCTATTTTATCGGTCTTTTGGTGATTTCTTATTTCACCAGCCGGAATTCTGATAACCAGTCTTTTTTTATCGGTAACAAAAAGAGTAAATGGTGGCTCGTAGCATTCGGGATGATAGGAACCAGCTTAAGTGGGGTTACTTTTATTTCCGTTCCGGGAACGGTAGGAAAAATGACAGGCTCCGAATATATTTACGGAGGTTTTGAGTACTATATGATGGTAATCGGGTTCTTCATCGGATATTTCATTGTGGCAGCGATATTATTACCACTTTACTACAAGATGAATCTGACTTCTATTTATACCTATCTGGGAAAAAGATTCAATGTGGAAGCGCATAAAATAGGTTCTATCTTTTTTATTATTTCAAGAGCAATTGGAGCTACCGCAAGATTATATCTGGTGGTTAACGTTTTACAGATATTCTTACTTGAAGGATTGGGAGTTCCGTTCTGGGTAACTTCTCTTGTTCTTCTGCTAATGGTACTTCTGTATACTTTTGAAGGCGGAGTAAAGACCATTGTCATCACAGATACGCTGCAGACTTCTTTTATGATCATCAGTCTTGTAGCTTGTATTGTTTATATTTTATCCAACCTGAATTTATCATTTGGAGAAGCTTACACGATTCTTGAACAGAAAAACTATACTCATTTCATCAATTTTGATCCTAATTCCAAAACCTTTTTCCTGAAAACCATTCTGGGCGGAATTTTTATTACCATTGCCATGACAGGATTGGATCAGGAAATGATGCAGAAAAATATCTCTGTGGATAATCTTAAGAATTCAAAGAAAAACATGTTGACTTTTGCAGGAACACTTCTTATTGTGAACCTTGCCTTCTTATTCCTGGGAGGATTACTTTATCTTTTCGCAATACAGCATGGTGCAGAATATGGAACAATAAACGCTGAAACAGTAACGAATATTTTCGGATTTAAAGATGCAACTGGGAATATTAAAAACGTAATGGGTGACGATCTTTTCCCGGCTTTATCGCTTCAGGGATATTTCCCGATGGCTATTTCTGTTATTTTCATTATTGGATTAATTTCAGCCTTATTCCCTTCTGCTGATGGTGCTTTAACAGCTGTAACAAGTTCATATTGTGTAGATTTATTAAACCTTAATGAAGACAAAACCAAAACTGAAAAAGAAAAGAAACGCCTTCGTATGAAAGTACATTTGATTTTCACGGTAGTTTTCTTTATTCTGATTATGGTTTTCAAAGCATTGAATGATAAATCTATCGTCTATCTGATCATGGAAATTGCAGGATATACTTACGGACCGCTTCTAGGACTATTCGCTTTTGGGATTTTCACCAAGTTTCAGATTTCCAGAAAATACTCAATTCTTACAGTTACCCTTTTAGCACCGGTATTGACTTACTTCATCAATACGGCAGTTACAACTTATACGGATTATAAAATTGGTGTAGAGCTAATTGTTTTAAACGGATTGCTTACTTTCATTGGTCTGTGGCTGGTAAAAAACAAACAACATTTAAGAGTTGTTTAAAACAACATACATTACAAAAAAAGGCTGTCCTCTATTGAAGACAGCCTTTTCTTATTTGAATCAATGCAATAGATTATTCCTTAATCCATTTGATTGTTTTCTCTAAATTCTTAGATTTAACTTTAATCAGATAATCTCCCTGAACAAGGTGTGACAAGTCAAAAGTACCTGTTTTATCATGATTCAGTTTGTTATTTGCCTGAGTGAATACTAATTTTCCGCTTACATCATATACTGTAATATCATACACTTCATTTGAATTGGTAAATTTCACATTCAGTAATCCTTTACTTGGATTAGGATATACCACAAATACATCTTTATTGGCAGCGGTTTCATTCACGCCTAATGTTTGGGTAATGGTAAAGTTGATTGGATTAATGTTGTAGAAAACATTCGTTTCTGCAGCCACCATAATTCTTGCCTGTGTAGTATTTACGTTAGGAATGGTCACCGCTTCAGAACCATCGTTCGGAGTGGAAGCCAGAATCAGCGTAGGATAGGTAAGCCCACCATCTGTAGAAAGATAAATATTTACAGTAGCAGCATTCACCGGGAATGCAGTAGTATTGGCTACATCCCATGTGATTGTTTGAGTAGAATTACCAGCCCAGTTTACCGCTGTAGTAGGCGCAGTTACGTTAAAAGGTCCGGAATTTCCATCAACGGTAATGATAGCATCATCATTGGCTACCCCCGCACAACCCGCATTATTATCTCTCACCGTCAGTCTGAACTCCATTGTTCTTGCATAAGAAGGTCTAACTTCTCCTTTGGATACTGTACCATTAATTACATCCGTAAGTTTTGGGAAATATCTGTAAGGAACGGTTACAGGTACGTATGATCTGAACAGAGGTGCATTTAATGTTGGTGCATTCCAGTCACCCGCAGGTCCTACATCATTCTGTTCCCAGCTGTAAGTAAGAGGATTGTTATCTAAATCTGTAGCAGATCCTTCCAATCTGAACGGTGTACTTTTAGGAATAGTATAATCTCCTCCCGCGTTTACTGTAGGAGCGAAATTATTGCTGGGAAGTGTCACCTGACAAGTTGTTGACTGAACTTTTGTGGTGATAGACTGATATGATTTAGTATGGAAAGTAGGGATACTGTTAGGGGCTAAGTTGTTTACACTTCCACAAATCCCTGCATAAGCCATAATAGTAATTCCGCTTCCAGGTTCTACAGCATTGGCAGCACTACGGTTTCCTCCTCCACAGCTTCCGGTAGTTGCATTAAAAGTATGTGGACCTCCAAACTGATGTCCTACTTCATGGGCAACATAATCAATATCATAAGGATCACCAACCGGGTTAGGTGAACCGGTAATTCCTCTTCCTTTATTGGAGTTGTTACAGATTACTCCTAATCCTGCTAATCCACCGCCTCCGGTACTGAAGGTATGTCCGATATCATAATTGGCATTTCCTATCAGTAAGTCAATCTGAGTCTGGCTTTCGTTAATTAATGTTCCGGCACTGTCATTTCCTGTAAAAGGATCTGTAGCAGCACTTGTAAAGATCACATTGGTTTCAGTACCTACTAATACCAATCTTGAAGCAACTTCCTGTTCATATACTCCATTTACTCTGTTTACAGAGGTTACAATAGCTGAAAGTGTCTGGGCCACTGTAGGTGTTGCTGAACCCGTTGCAGCAATTGCATACTGATGGGTACAGGCCACTACAAATCTGAAAACTCTAATTTGAGTTCCTACGCTTGGAGCTACGGTTTTTTGAGCGTTTTTTTTTGCTAATGAAGAATCTTCTTCATCCTTCACTCCGCAGGATTTTGGATTTTTATCAATCAAATCACTTTTTTTATAAATGATATAATTGTTGACATCCTGTTTTGCATAAGGATCAATATAAGAGTCACCTGCTACCAAAGATTTTATCTGTGCATGGAAACCTAGTTCTGTAAAATCAAGTTTTAGGGTTGCATACTTGTCATCAATTCCCTGTCCTGTAAAAGTGACAATCTGAGGAAACTTGCTGGCCAATTCGGGAGCCATCACTGAAGATTTCCAGATTCTGAATTTTGCTTTCGTACCATCTGGCATTGGAAGAACAATAATCGGAGCATTTTCTTTGCGGTCACTGTCTTTCAGTTCCGGGACAGAATTGAAATAACTTTTCATTCCGGCCACATCCAAGGTGTAGGTAAGTGACTTTTCCGGTTGTACAGTTCTGTTTTTCGGATCTGCTTTGATGGACCTCTCACTGATTACCGTAAAAAAGTCCTGTGCTTTCCCTGAGGAAACGGATATAATAAATATCCCCAGATAAAATAATTGTTTAATTTTCATATATAATGGTATGTAATTTTTACTAATTCAAATATTATAACCAAAAACAAAAAAAATAATTCGTTAAAGGTTTATAATTCATAATTATTTGAATTATAAAATTAGTTAAATTAATCTAATTATCACAAACTAAAATTCAAAAAAAAGCGATGTTTAATAGTAAAAAGCCAATGATCCTGCTACCACAAAGCATTACCGTTAATAAATATTTTTCATTTTTTTGTCTTTGTCTAAATAACTGATTTTATAGACTTTTGTATTTTAATTATCTTTGACACGAATGATATAAATTAATTTTTAAAATCATCGAAATAAAAAAAAACAAAAATTAAAAAACTATGAAAAAAATTATCACGATTTTTACATTTCTATTGACATTTAGTTTTATGAATGCTCAGGAAAATTTTGAAGTATCAACCTTAAGAATCGGACCATTTAAAGTCTTTATGCCCAAGGTTGAAGCAGAAAAAATTGCAGGAACAAAATTGGTCAACTCAAATGGAGAGAAAAAAAATATGGTAAAGTATAATGGGGAGACCATCCAGATTGATCTTTTTGACAATTACATCAATGAAGCCAATCCAAGTGTTCCTTCCATTACCTATATGACAACAATGAGTAAAAAATTTAAAACCAAAAGCGGAATTGGGGTAGGAAGTACAAGAGATGATCTGATTAATGCTTATAGAAATTATACTAACTTCAGTGTACGCCCGGATTGGGATTCCAATGGTAAACCGATTAAAGATTCCGGCTATTTTAATATTGAAGACAGCCAGGCAGGAACACTACTAAGCTTTAAATTTGTTAATAATATCGTGACAGAAATCTCAGTTTATCTCAATGAAGGCTGTTAAAAGCAGAAAAATATTCAATTCAATCAAAATCCGGGGTTTTATATCCGGATTTTTGCATTTCCATAAGCCGGTAAAAAATTGTAAATTCGCATGCAAATAAATCAGATATAATGAGTAAAAGTATCGAAGAGTTAAAAACTCTTACTACGCAGATCAGAAGAGACATTTTAAGAATGGTTCATGCTGTAAATTCAGGACACCCTGGTGGAAGCTTAGGTTGTACAGAATTCTTCACAGCCCTTTATGGGAAAGTGATGAACTATAAACTTCCTTTCACAATGGAAGGTAAAAATGAAGATCATTTTTATCTATCAAACGGACACATTTCTCCGGTATTCTACTCTACTTTAGCAAGATTTGGTTTCTTCCCAGTGGAAGAGCTGAGCACTTTCAGAAAATTAGATTCAAGATTACAGGGGCACCCAACAACTCATGAAGGACTTCCGGGAATCAGAATCGCTTCAGGTTCTCTTGGACAAGGACTTTCTGTAGCACTTGGAGTAGCTCAGGGTAAAAAATTAGATGGTGATCAGTCTCTTGTTTACTCTCTTCACGGAGACGGTGAGCTTCAGGAAGGTCAGATCTGGGAAGCATTGATGTATGCTTCTGCTAAAAAGGTAGATAATATCATTTCTACTATTGACTACAACGGTCGCCAGATTGATGGTGATACAGATGATGTATTAAGCTTAGGAAATCTTCATGCTAAATTGGAAGCATTCGGATGGATTGTTTTAGAGGAAAAGAATGGTAATGATCTTGAAGCTGTGATTGCAATCCTTGAGAAAGCAAAAACAGAAACCGGAAAAGGAAAACCGGTAGCAATTCTTCTTCATACAGAAATGGGGTACGGAGTGGATTATATGATGGGATCTCATGCATGGCATGGTAAAGCTCCTAATGACGAGCAGTTGGAAACAGCTATCAAGCAATTATACCTAGAAGCTCCGGCTGATTACTAATATCTTAACATCTCGATTAATAAAATAAAAATGAAATATACATATACAGAAAAAAAGGACACGCGTTCAGGATTCGGAGCAGGATTAGCTGAACTGGCTGACAAAAATCCTAATGTAGTAGCACTTTGCGCAGACCTTATCGGTTCTTTGAAAATGGAGAAATTCATTGAGAAAGCTCCTGAAAGATTCTTTCAGATTGGTATTGCAGAAGCAAACATGATGGGAATTGCAGCTGGTCTTAGTATTACAGGAAAAATTCCTTTTACGGGAACTTTCGCTAACTTCTCTACTTCAAGAGTATATGACCAGATCCGTCAGTCTATCGCTTATTCTAACAAAAATGTAAAAATCTGTGCTTCTCACGCAGGTCTTACTTTAGGAGAAGATGGAGCTACTCACCAGGTTCTTGAAGATATCGGTATGATGAAAATGCTTCCTGGAATGACCGTGATCAACACTTGTGACTACAACCAGACTAAAGCTGCGACTTTAGCGATTGCAGATTTTGAAGGTCCTGTATATTTAAGATTCGGAAGACCGGTAGTTCCTGTGTTCATTCCGGAAGATATGCCTTTCGAAATCGGAAAGGGAATTATGCTTCAGGAAGGTACTGATGTAACGATTGTTGCAACAGGACACCTTGTATGGGAATCTCTTGTAGCTGCTGATGAGCTTGAGAAAGAAGGTATTTCTTGTGAAGTTATCAACATTCACACAATCAAACCTCTTGATGAAGAGATCATTTTAAAATCTGTTGAAAAAACAGGTAAAATTGTAACGGCTGAAGAGCACAACTACCTTGGAGGTTTAGGAGAATCTGTTGCAGGAATGCTGGCAAGAAAAAGACCTACAAGACAGGAATTTGTGGCGGTAAATGATACTTTCGGAGAGTCTGCAACACCAGCAGAATTGATGAAGAAGTATAAAATTGATGCTGCTGCAGTAAAAGAAGCTGTAAAGAGAATTTTAGCTTAATATAAGCTGTTTTATATAGACAAAACCCGGCGGTTTCTTCGAAACCGCCGGGTTTTTTGTTATTGTGTATCAACCACCCCGTCAAAAATTCTTTGAATTTTTGCCACCCCTCCGGAGGAGGGGAATGGTTATACCTCCATTCTTCATCGTATTAGTTTTTACCCTGCTTATTATTGTTCTTCCTGATTCAAAGGAATTCCTACGGCAATGAGAACAGGACATAAAATTTCTTTTATATACTCATCCTCTCTTCTCTCGGAAGCTTTTGAACCAGAAAAATAATTACTGATTCTGTAGTTTTTTACAAACTGATTTCTCTTTTTACCGATGGAATAATAATATCCGCCTCTTTCATCATTCACAAAATAGGTCATTTCATCAAAGTTCATGAGCTTTTTGGAAAGTAACAGTTTTCTGTAAATACACTTTTCCGATTTATCAAAAATATATTTCACAGGAATTCTGAAAAAGAGGTCAAACAGGAAGTAGATCATATAAACAGCCCATAATCCCATGGTAATTCTGAACTGATCTCCGGACATTTTATCCATAAAATAATAGATGATTACAGGAAGTGCAATGATTCCCAATACCAGCCACCAAACCAAAATGCGCAGGAAACTGTAATTGGGCATAAAGCTGATTTCACTTCCGTTTTCTTCAAACTTATAGCGGTCTCTGATGTCCATTTTCAGGATGATTAATGTTCAAAATATCCTCAGTTTCATTGACCATTTTCTGTATTCCTTTCTGGGTAAGCGCCTGGCCTATTGTAAGCTGTTTTTCTTTACCATCTACTTCAAAATAAACAGACAGCATTACATTGGTGGTAATAAAACCCATATATTTTGTTGCTACCACATGAAAATTTCTGAAATTCTCAATAGGATATGTTCTTGCCGGAACAAAAATCGTATGTTTTCCGGTAATCGTTTTACGATCCATATCGATGATAAATTTCTTGGTAAAGAAGTTGACTACAATAAGGGCAACTACTGCCATAATAATATAGCTACCGGTTCTTACACTGTTAAAAATTAACCCTGCAATGACCAGAAAAATAATGCAGAGCACTGCAATAAACACCGGCTGGTTTTTAAAAATATATTGATTTCCTTCTTGTTTATAAAATTGATAGTTGTTCATAATGAATGTAATTGTTCTTAATATTTTCGTTGTGAGTTGAGTCTAATGCTTTAAAAAGCTTTTATAGAGATTGTAATGTATAAGAGGCTTCTGAGACAATTATTTTATCGGGCTTCATATGTATATATTTAAAGTGTTTTTTTAATTCTTCATCCTTTTAATTGCCCCAGGTAGCCATCCAGTCCAGATATTCATTTTTGTATTCATTATCATTCAGTCTGATGATAAGATTCTTCAGATCTTCTTGCTCAAACTCATAATCCGAAACCGTGAAAATCAGGAAAATATCTTTGCCTGTAATCTTTCCGAAAAAGTTCTCATTTTTAAGTTTCTCCAGTACTTCAATGCAGGTTGAATATAATTTGGTCTGAAAACTCTCAAACCATTGATCATCGTCATCGTGTTTACTAAGCTCTGCTCTCAACTGAGTACAGATGCTATCAAATTCTTTATCAGCACCTTCCATTTCATAGGTCCATTCTGCCGGTTCATATTTATAATAAAGAGCATCTTCTTCATCTGCATTCTCCATTACTTTCAATGTATTAGCTGCAGGACATACTGTCATTGCTCCCTCATCGCTGTACAGTGCAAAGCTGTAAATTCCTTCTGCACCATGTTTTTCATACACTTCTAAAAAAGCTTTCTTAGCAGCGTCTTCTATCTGCTGTTTCAAAATTTCAAAATCCATACTTCTTTTCTTTTTTAAAATGGGCGGTAAAAATACCTTTATCATGTCAAATCAGCACCTTATATTTTTATAAAGGCTGTTCAATTTCGTGATTATAGCTATCTATTTTTATTATAGAGGACTAATCCGGGAATCAAAATAGCTGCTCCAAGGAGTATAGGAATCAACTCTCCATATTTAAACAGCCAGGAAGTTTCTCTGGATGGTCCTATTTTAATCACCACGACCAGGCAAAAGCCTATTATTATCAAAATAATTCCTAGTATTTTTTTCATACTATCAGTTTTAGTTATTGGTAAATCAATCTACAAAGCTGTTATAACGATCAAGAATACAACCTGCTTCTCTTTCCAGATCATCAAGATCTCTGTTCAGTTTTTGATTATTTTCAATAAGCAATATCGAAATACAAACCCAGGCTATTCCTATAATATGCTGAAGTGCTATATACTGCTTCACCTCATATTCCGTACCCTTTTTCTTTAAGTGTTTAAAGCCTTCCATATCCAAAAAAATTCAGATTCTATCCGATGAAAGAGAATTTATCTTCGAACATTTTTCCAATCAGAGGTAAAGGTTTTTCAACATCATTGGCTGCATTAATGATTCCGATAATCATCAGTACCAAAGGAATAAAACCAAATATCCCAAGAATTCCGATTTTGGTTACCATCAATATGATATTGAGAATGATGGATAATATAACTGAAAAAATAATCAATCCCAAAGACTGTTTCAGATGATATTTTAAAAGTTTATTCGATTTTTCTTTTCCGATAATGAAGGAAATCAGCCACCCGAAAAGCGTAATGTAAGAAACAATTGATAATGTTTTGTTGTCCATAATGGTAAAATTTTAAATTAATATTCTTTGATTTTTTACTGGTTCAAAATTGCGACAGAAAAATTCCCTCTTCATCATTTCAGCAACTACAAAACACCTTCAACCGATATTAAAACTGACTACAAAACGTCTACAAAAACAAACAACACACTGATTTACAATCAGATATGAACTTAAATCATTTTTACTTTTTTATGTGGGAAATTGACAGGTGTCTACAATTTTTGTACTTTCACCCTATGAAACTAAAGTACTCACTTTTATATTGTATACTTTTTATCTGCACCTTGTACCCTGCACAGAATACATTTATCGATGGCCTTAAAAACCAATTGAGCGAAGAGCATATTACAACCGCAGAAAAATTCAGAATTTATAATGAGCTTACCGAATATTACAGAGTCAGTGATCAATATAGTACCGCAGAAAAATATGTACAGCAACAAATGGAGCTGGCTAAAAAGGAACAAAATGATGCCGAAGAAGTAAAAGCACTTACCCAAAAAGGAATTATTAAGCTTAACCAGTCTGAGTACAATACAATTCCACCTATCATTGATGCTGCGAATGAAATTGTTCAGAAGAGTAATAATAAAACTGCAGCTCTATATGCCAGCTATCTGAATATCTACTACATGAATGCTCTTGGTGAATCTGAAAGCACAATCAAACTGATACAGAAAGTACTTCCTATGGTAGAAAAGCAACCTTCAGAAATCATGCTGAATGCAAAACTCAATTATCTTCTCTACGGAATCTACACTGAATGGAATGATGCCGAAAATGCTACCAAATATGCAAAAAAATCTATTGAGCTTGCTGAGAAATCAGGAAATAAAAATCTATTGAGTTCTACCTATTCTGCATTGGCAGTTTGCTACTCTTTCCAACATGAAAAGACCGGAGACTTAAAAGATCTGAAACCTGTCATAGAAATGTGTAAAAAGGCTGTAACTCTATATCATCAGTTTCCTGGGCATGTTTCTGCACACGTACATGCTATGGCATTGCTGAATCTTATCAATTACTATTTGAGCTATCCTGTTATGACTCCTGAGATACGGGAGGAAATTCAGAATAATGCTAACGAAATATTAGCCCTTACTGAGCATACCACCCTTAATCAGGGAATGCAGGCAGGAGCGCTTGGTGTATTGAGTAATCTTGCATCACGGGATCAAAATGATGCTTTATCAGAGCAATATCTCCTGAAAGCAGAAACAATTCTTCTTACTCAAAAGCCGGTCTATTACCATGTAATGATTAATGTGGTAAAAGATCTTGCCCAGCTGTATGCCAAACAAAAAAATTATCAGAAAGCCTATGAGTATGAGTCAAAAGTAACAGAATACAATAATCTTCTTTTTGATGAAGGGCAGGCGGAAACAGCCAAAAGACTGGAAGCTCAATATCAATCTCAGAAAAAAGAAACTGAACTCAGATCTCTCACCGAAAAAACAGCAAGTCTGAAAAAAGAAAAACTCCTCTATATCGGGTTGGGGATTATTGGATTGATTGGAGCATTCTTTATGTTCCGTTCTTATCATTTTAAGCTGCGGTATTCTATAGAAAGAGAAAATAAGCTTGATACGGAAAAGCATGAAGCAGAAATACAGATTAAACTTCAGAAGGAAGAACAGGCCAGATTAAAGGCAGAGCAGGAACTTCTTACCCTTCAGCAGCAAAAGCTTCAAAGTGAGGTACTGGCCAGCCAGCTTCATATCCAACATAAGAATGAGGTTCTTCAGAACCTTCAGACCCAGCTTTCTGATACTGATATCAATATTCATCAGGTTGTAAAGGGAGAAAACCGCGTTGATAATGATTTTGAAAAGATCAGATTCACCATTCAGGAACTGCATCCTGATTTTTTTAAAAATATCACTGAAAAAGCCCAACAAAAACTTACTGCTCTGGATTTAAAATACTGCGCCTATATCTATCTGGGAATGGATACGAAACAGATAGCCAACCTCCTTAATGTAGAACCCAAGAGTGTAAGAATGACCAAATACCGCCTGAAAAAGAAGTTCGGGCTGGATGAAAATATAGCCTTAGAATCTTTTTTTCAGGGAGTACTCGCTGAGTAAGCAGACAATATTTATAGTACACTAAAAGGCATTTCAACTCATTGCTGAAATGCCTCATTTTTATATTTACATTTCATTTGTTCAGGTTTAAATTTTTAAAACCAGAGGTTTTCTATAAAAACAGAGAAGATGTTTACCTCTATTTTTGAGTAAAAAGTGTGTCTTCTTCATAAAAATCACACAGAAAGCATACAAATTATAACCAAAATAAGTTGGAAAACGTCTTATTTCCGGGCTAAAAACAATTTATTACCGGATATTGTACAATAGAAAATATTACTATGCAACCTCGCATTAAAACCTTTAGTTTTCTTTAGATGATGATCATGTAATTTATACTTTTTCATATTTCAAATATTTCACCAAAACCCAGCTCTCATTCAGAGTAAAATTTGCATTTGTGTATACAGAAAAATACAAATCATTTGCACATTTTATCCCTACAAAGTGATCTAAATAGTTATAGTTTTATCCCATCAACGTTGATGAAATACATTCTACATTTTTGATTACAAGTGTACAGTGTATGACAAAGTTTAGAATTATTCACCCCAGGTCATGGGGTAATTTGACACAAATGATTTACATAAAACAATTAAAAATTACACACATGAAAAAATTAAATGGAATGAAGAGAGACTTCTCTTCTTTGGAAAACAAAAGGCTGAAAGATCTTAAAACAATTCAAGGAGGCAGCTATAATGTTAAATCTAACGTTTCCGTTGGAGAAGGCTGTGAAGAATATGATACCTATACAGCACCCGGAGGCACATATATAGGAAGAATTACTGTATGCAATCCAACACAGGAATCACAGTCCCTAAACTAATACATGGAGGGCTTTGCCCTCCTTTTTCAATCTTAGGTTAACTATCAAAAACTTCTTTACAAGATTATGAAACAATATACTTGTTGTTTTCTATTTTTTATTTTGGTCTTTTTATCATGTAAAAATCAAGAAACAAATTACATTACTTATTATAACAAAGTGAATGAAATTGACAGTATTTACAGAATGGCTAATAAACCTGAAAAAGCCATAAAAAAATTCACAAAACTGTTTCACAAGTATGAACCTAAAAACCAAGAGCTTACTGAAGAATACAAAACCTACATTAAACTTGCAGATCAATACCATAAAAAATTTGGTGGAAAAAAGAGTCTATACAAACTTATTACCCTGTTAGCGCCCTATGGTAATGAATATAAAAAACTTTATCCGCTTTGTAAGAAATACGGAATAGACAGTCTGGAAGTAAACCAAAAAGTAGCCGATTGGAAAATGGGACTGAACAGCGCATTAATAGACTCCTTTAGTATTGCGATGATTCGTGACCAGAAAGGAAGACCTGAAAATATAGCCCTTGTAAATAAGAACATTGATAAAAATGTAAATCTTTTTTTCTGGACATTTGAACATTATGGGTTTCCTGATGGGCAAAAAATAGGGAGATTAGGAAATGATAATGTTTTCATCGCCATGCCTACATTGTTAAGTCATATGATTGGCTCAAAAAAATATCCTGAATTCAGAAAAAAATTATTCGAATATGTAAAATCAGGTGATTGTTCTCCACAGGAATATGCCTTAATGTCTGATACCTATGATTACTATAGAAATACTGCTGTACGATACAGCTTACGTAACAATAATCTGGATTCTGTTCGGATTAACCGCAACCGAAAAAGTATTGGACTTCCCAGTATAAAACATTCATCTAAAATCAGAAAAGATAAATTTAAGAAAAAATGATTCTTATCCTTTCCGCTAATCAGGAAACAACAACAAATGAAGTTATTAAGTGGCTTAAAACATTAGGTAAAGCTTTTATTCGTGTCCATGAAGATGAAATTTTTGAAATAAAAGTCTATCAAAACAAAATCCTTTTACAAAGTCAAAGAAATCGTTTTTTCATTGAAGATATTACCAGTGTTTGGTATCGCAGAGGAGGATTACAATTTATGAGAAAAAAATATGACAACCCTTCCATTAATTCTTACATGAATGAAACTCAATATTGGCTTGAAGATTATGTAATAAAAATGCTTGAAACAAAAAGACATATTAATAAGCAAAGCAACAGCCATTTAAATAAACTTCTGGTACTTGAACAGGCCAAAAAAGTAGGTTTGAAAGTCCCGAAATATTACTTGGCAGAAAACACAGACCAGCTACTTGTGAATAAGACCATTACTAAATCTATTGCTGAGAATATAATACTAAAATCTATAGGTGACTTTTCTGAAAGCATTTTGTATACTTCTCTTGTTACAGAAAAGGAAAAGGAAAGCTTCTTTATTACCTTTTTTCAGGAATTGATCGAAAAAGATTTTGAAGTGCGGGCTTTTTATATTCATGGCAAAATCTGGGCGACTGCTATTTTTTCTCAAAATGATAAGAAGACTCAACTTGATCATAGAAAATATAATCACGAAGTACCGAATCGAAATGTTAGATATAATCTTCCAAAAGAAATTGAAGAAAAAATACATATCCTTATGATGCAACTCGATATCAACTGTGGTTCACTTGATTTTATAAAAAACAAAAATGATTTTTACTTCTTAGAAATCAACCCTGTTGGTCAGTTCTTAGGTCTATCAGCAATTTGTAATTATTTACTTGAAAAAGAAATAGCAGAATACTTATGAAAAAAAAATTCAAGGAAAGAAATAAGTTACCTCTTACTCTAAAGTATATAGAAAATTTTAGAGGTGCTTCAGCTGAAATACAAGATAGTCATAAGATTAATTATGTTACCACTGTAGAATACCAAACTAATTTTTTAATGAGAATAAAACCTACAAAACCACTTGTAAGACTAGTATGAAATACATTAATACAAAAACACAAAATTTATATACTATTTTTAGGCATATAATTTATTTGACTCTTTGTCTATTCCTTTGCTCCTGCAAAAATCGAAATTATATTATGTATTATAATAAGGTCAATGAAATCGATAGTATCTACAGAATGGCAAAACAACCTGAAAAAGCAATAAAATTATACAAAGCACTATTTAGAAAATACCACCCTCTCAATCAGGAACGTATTGAAGAATACGAAACTTATATCAGGCTTTCTGATCAACACCAGAAAAAATTTGGAGGGAAGAAAAGCCTTTATAAACTTATTCCTTTAGTTGCTCCTTATTGGATATATAAAAAACAAAATTCAAAATTTATTAAACTTTATAAAAAATATGGGATAGACAGTTTAGATATGGAGCGGAAAGTTGCACAGTGGAAAAAAAGACTTAATCAAAAACTTGCAGATTCTTTTGCTGTTGCATTTAAACGGGATCAGAGTAGCCGAAATGATCTAAATTATCAGGAAATTACTAAAAATGACAAAAAAAATATTGAACTCCTAAAATGGATGTTTGAAAATTATGGTTTTCCAAGTATGCAAAAAATTGGTTTGTTAAATGGTGATTTTTTTATGCCTTCAGGACCTCTATTACTACATATGACAGATTATGATGAATACCATCAATATTTTAAAACCAAAATATTAGAATATGTAAAATCCGGTGAGTGTCCACCTCGTGATTACGCAGCAATGATTGACAGAAATAATTTACACCATAAGGTCCCTTATACTTATGGAGTTTATCAAGGATATGAAAATATAAAAGATTCCGCAACCGTCAATCGTAATCGCAAAAATATAGGACTTCCAAGCTTAAAGCATGCTCAATTGATCGCAAAAGATTTTTTCAAAAAAAATAAAAATTGATATTCATGATCTGTAAAAATGATGTAAAAAAGATCTTACCAGCATATGAAATACTTCAACCTATTTAGTAATATCCTCATCACCAAAGGAACCACCAGAATCCTCATTTCAGATCTCCAGAGAAATGTATCAGAACTGTATCCTCTGGAGTTATACGAGATCATTATAGAATTGAAAACTCATTCTATTGAAGCTATGATGACAAACTATGATGAAGAATCCAGAGAAATTGTTCAGAACTATATCAATTTTCTGCTGGAAAAAGAGTATGGATTTGTTACTGAAAATGACTGGGACAGAAATTTTCCTCCTCTCTCTTACGACTATCATGAACCCAGTGCTGCAACAGATCTTTTTATAGAAATGGAAGATATAGGGATCTTAAAGAAAATACACCCGTCAATAGAAAATCTTGGAGTTAAACATTTGGTTATTTACAGTTTGAACCCGTTAGCTTTAAAAGATTTTATAGAAATTGATGAAATTTTTAAAACTTCGGTCTTATCCGGAATAGAAATCTTCTCTCCGTTTCATCAGAAAATCAACCTATCTTTTATACAGGCTCTTCAAAAAAACACGGTCAGAATTTACAGTCTCATTCTTTACCATTGTTCGAAACCTCCTTTCAAAGCTAAAGATGAATACCGTTTCTCGCTGCATTTCCTGAAAGATGACCTGAAAATATCTGCGTGTGGAAAAGTGGATCTGAAATACTTCAATACGAATATGACTAAAGTTATAGAAGCTATCAACCACAATTCCTGCCTGTATAAAAAGATAGGCATTGATAGACATGGTACCATCAAAAACTGTCCGCTCATGAGTGAAAGCCTTGGAAATATCCATAAACAAAGTCTTGAAGAAACACTCAATCAGCCTGATTTCAAAAAATACTGGAACCTCACCAAAGACCATATTGAAATATGCAAAGACTGCGAGTTCCGTTATGTCTGCACAGACTGCAGGGCATACACTGAAAATGCTGTTAAAAACAAAAAAGGACTGGATATATCAAAACCGCTAAAATGTGGCTACAATCCTTATACAGGCGTTTGGGATGATTGGTTAAAAAATCCTTTAAAACAGGAAATTTTTAATTCTCTGGAACTCAGATAATTTTTTTCATAAACCTTGTTAATTGAAAACCGCTTTTAAATTTGATTTAAAAGCGGTTTGTTATCTTATTGTATTTGAAACTTTATTTAAAAAACTTCCATTTTGGGATAATGGCAAGCATTCCGAAGCCTGTAAACAGGAAGAGATTGGTAACATCTGTATACAAAAATGTAGACAGATAGTAATTGTGCATAAAGAAATGCAGCACCAGTAAAGCCGGAAACATAATGATTCCTACTTTTCTGTAAAAGAACATCAGCACCAGCCCTATCATCATCAGTACATCAATAGAAAAAATCACATAGAAATACCACCTCGGAATCTGAAGATATTCATGCTGCAGATATTCATCCACATCGATACCAAGCCCCATTATAGTAAACAACATCAAGGCTGCAAATGCCAGTATAAATCCCCATCCTTTCTTTGGGTCTTCGTCAAAATAGCTGTATTCTTCCATACCTACAAAAATAAAGAACTTATGAGAGATTTCATAAGTTCTTTTATAATTATTCGTTTAAAATTTGACTTACACAGAGATTGCGTTGATCAGTCTGTTTTTGTCACTTAAGAATTCCTCCATAGAGATCATACTTTCAGTTCTCATTACATCC
The DNA here is from genome assembly GCF_045865955.1 of Chryseobacterium sp. KCF3-3. Lineage (NCBI taxonomy): Bacteria > Pseudomonadati > Bacteroidota > Flavobacteriia > Flavobacteriales > Weeksellaceae > Chryseobacterium > Chryseobacterium sp. KCF3-3. The sequence continues at coordinate 2,912,432 of NZ_AP035792.1, read as the reverse complement.
TGAATGTCGTCGATCTGGTAAATAATTCTTTTAGCATCATCAGTATTCTTAGCTCTTACTTTACAGAAAATATTATATTTCCCGGAAATAACGCTAGCCTCGATTACGTTAGGAAGAGTTGACAATTCTTTCAATACTTCTTGAGTACGGTTTGATTTTGTCAAAAGGATACCTATGAAAGCTGTAAAGTGATAATCCAGCTTACCATAATCGATGTTAAGAGATGATCCCAAAATAATACCTGCATCTTCCATCTTTTTCACTCTTACGTGAATTGTTCCAGCAGAAACATCCATCTGCTTTGCAATTTCAGTAAAAGGCATTCTTGTGTTTTCTACTAAGAAATCAAGAATTTTCTTGTCTATTTCGTCCAGTTGATAGTTCATATTAGTTAAATTACAATTTCTTTAAAAAATCTATGTATTTTTTGCAAATTTACGAAAAATAATTTAACTAAAAAATATATATTAAATATTAACAATAATTAACACAGATGATAAAAATCATTAAAATATTCCAATTATTTACCATTTGATTTTATAGAATCTGTTTTTATTTCACCTTTTGCGTCTGAAGTTTTTTTGTCTTTTTTCTTCTTTTTAAACAAAGAATTGAAGCTTTTACTCCACACTACCCCTCCACCATAGGCTTGATTAGCAGAACCGTTTGTACTCACCATTCCGATGTTTGTAGGCTTGGAATAAGCACGTATAACTAATGAACCGTCATTCTTTTTAGATAAATCATATTCTACCGACCCTTCCGTGGAAAGGTAATTGTTTTGGGCACCATCTGTTTTTGATAACGGAATACCCAAACCGGTCTTGATATTAACTCTTGGGGAAAGCGCTACACTCACACCTGCATTGGCTCTGTCTCCGAAGTTTGAATTCTGGTCTCCTTTTACATAATTAAGGTCAATCTGGAACTCATTACTCATCGTATTAAGAACAGATCCCAGCTGTTTCAACAGCATATTATATCCGGAAGATTCCGCTACATTTCCTACATTTACATCGAATCCACCTGTATTGGATACATTGAAAGTACTTAACAACAATACAGAACCAAACTGGAGAACTTTCTCTCCTTCCTGGCTCATTTTCGCAGCCAGCGTTTCTCTTACCTGACTGGACACATCCATTGCAGTTACATTAAGATCAATCTGAGGATCTACCAACGACTGGGTAATGTGGGCCTGCAGCAAAATACTGATAGGCTGTAGCTTCCCCATACTCAGATATTCTCCTGCATTGGAAACCATTCTTATATAATTGGCATTGATATCTAATGTAGGTTTCATAGCATCCCCATCCCATCTGATACTACTGTTTCTTTCAATCTGGAATGTTTTATTCAGAATAGCTTTAGAGACAAATGTTCCGTTATCTACTTTATAGGTACCACTCATGGCAATATTTCCCTGTCTGTTCATATGGAACCTTAGCGGATCAGCTGATCCTTTTACCGTAATATTTCCCACATCGTCTCCTACGAGTACATTGACAGTAGTTCCTTTATCCACAGCCAGATTGAAATCAATGTTCATATTGGCTCCTGTTTTTTTCTTTTCTTCCAGTGTGATCAAACCGTCTTTTCCTTCTTTCAGGAACCTCAGCATTTTAAATTCTTCCACATTGGAAGTAGAGCTGGAATTAAAGGTAAAGGTACTTCCGTTAAGCGCCTTCATATTAGGGGTCGTTATACTTAATCCTGAAACAGGTCCATCCACGTACAGATCTCCCTGTCCGTAAACTCTTCCCCAGAACAGGTCAAAATCTTTTTGCGTAGTATTCAGCATCAACAGGTTATCTGCTCTCATTACGAGAGACACCCCCATTGAAGAAAGGGTTTCAAACTGAATCGCCCCGGAAATATTCCCTTTGGAATTGGTTCTTCCGTCGTGTACTTCAATATTGTTGAGGATAGCAAGCCCTTTAGTCAACTGAATCACGGTATCATCAAATGAATAGTCAACTCCGGTAAACAGAAGCTTCAATCCAAAATCTTTTAAAGCAATATCTCCATTATAATCAAGGTTGTTAAGCTTTCCATTGATTTTAAGATCACCTGTTGCTTTTCCACGAAGGTTTCCAAAAATAGTCTGCACAAACTGCTGTGTAAATGATAAGTCAAAATCACGCATTTCTGCTGTAAGATCAATAATTGGCGAAGAAGTATTATTATTAACCGTTCCTGTCAGATTAAGACTGTTATTTCCCAGTACACCTGCCGAATGAACTTTCACATCAATATCATATACATTCAGTGAGAATCCGTTGGTAGCAGAAATAGAGATATCTCCCATATCATTGCCATTCATCTTAATATCATCAATGTTAAGATCTACCAATGGCTGAAGGGTACTTTTATCCATTTTGATCTTCACACTTCCGTTGGCAAGACCTTTAATATCCATAGTATTTCCTCCGGACTGCATTTCAAGAAGTTTTTCTACAGCAAAATCGTTAATATCAGCATCTACATAAAAGTCTTTTGCAGACTTAAACTGAGCTTCTTTAATAAACAAAGCACTTTTATCGGAATAAACTCTCAGATTTCTGATATCAAAATCTCCGGTTTTCTTTCTGTAGGTAATGGAGTGATCCAATTCGGGACTTGTATCTATTGCCCACGTAACGTCATTGAATTTTACCTCGGTAGGTTCAAACCTGAATACATAATCTCCGGCCGCATCTGTAGACTGATCTACATTGATGGCGTATTCCTTAAGTTTTTCATTAATCTCATCATCAGGACTTCCATGCTTAAATACAGTAGCTAAATGAAGTGTATTTCCGTTTTCATTATTTCCTTTAAGCTCAAAATCTTTGATTACATTTTTATTATAAATGACTCTGTTGATTTTAGCATACAATTGCTGGTTAAGATCTCCGGTGTTAATTCTAACTTTAACACTATCCACCATCGCACTATCTCTGCTGAGATTATTTCTGTCATTAATTTTATAATCAGGGTTTGAAGATGCCAGCGCCTGATCAGCATCTGTAATCTCTTCCTCCTTAGTCATAATATATTTTAAAGATGCTGCATCCAGATTCAGAATCAGATTGTTTGAGTTTCCATCATATTCTCCTTCTACAAGAGCTCCTTGCGGCAATCTCAATTCGGGTAAGAAATAATTGATCAATCCTTGCTGAACATCAAACTTCAACGCAAAATTCTGTCCACGGTATAATTTTCTTGGCGGTGGTCCCACTAATATTTTCCCTACTCCATTTTCTACCATTCCAGCAAGATCCGCAAGACTGTATTTTCCTGAAATCTTACCTGTAGCTGCTCCCGGAGCATCCACATCAATCACACGACCTCCTGCTTCAACAAACGTTTTTAACTTGGCATTCGGAATATTATATTTTTGAGTAGCTGAAGCAAAATGAAGGTTATTGGCATTCACATCTAAGGTAAGATCATTGATAGAAGACATTGCCATTTTACCGTCAACCTGACCACTTACCACCTGAGTACCCGGCTTATTGGTAAAGTAGTTCATGTTCAGATAAGTAACATCTGCATTCACATCCATAGCAATTCTCGAAGTACTGAAATCTATCAATCCTTTAACCGTAGCTTTAGCCTGTTCATCATTAACAGTGATGAGTCCGTTATATTTTTTATGATCCAATAAACCATCCAGATACAGATTATTGATCGTTTTATCCATAATTTCAATACTTGCAATCTGAGATTTTGTGGTCAGACGCATGGTATTAACATCAAAACTTTGTCCGTTAAGATCAAATTTACCGGAAATTAAACCTACTGCTTTATTCTTTGTGATGACTGAGGTATTGAGATCTTTCACATCAAGATAACCGGAATATTTCGGCATAGCAGTACTGTAGCCCGTCAAGGTAAGTTTGGAAATTTTCGCCTGCCCGATTCCTGTCATTAAGTTTCCATTATCCACATAGATCTGATCCGGATTCACTTTTGCCGTTCCATTGTATTTCAGTTTTCCGAAATCATCAGCAAAGTTCTTCATCTTTTTGGAGATGAATGAAGGCATCATTGCTTTTAAATCTTTGTAGGTAAAATCTGTGGAAAGCACTTTTGTTTCAATTGCAAAATGACCTTTCAGCAGATTATCTACCTTCATCGTTTTGGTAGCAATATTAACATCAGGGTTTCTGATCAGAAAATTTTCAAGATGAAATTTATTCAAAGGACCAGTCATAACCCCGGAAAGATTGAAAGGTTTGATATTATCCCAGTTGGTTACAAAATAACTGATATCATATCCACTTAGCTGGCTTCCCTGCTGAATATTCATATCCCAACGTACCTTGTCTGCAAAATCTGCCCAGGATCCGTCATGAAGATTAAATTTAATATCTCCCTGAAGTAAGGTATGATCTGTATTCAGGGTAAGGTCTTTTAATGACAAAAACTGCTTCGTTAGAGACAGTTCTGTTGAAAATGTATCTACAAAATGAGATTTCCCCCATCTTGAAGTTACAAAAGACATATTATTGATTAACGCCGAAACATTCGGACCGTTAACTTTTACGTTCGGTGCTTTTAAGTTGAATTTTGTTGCTGTCAGCCATTTCCCTTGTTCTCCTGGAGAGTTTTCATTAACGATGGAAACTTTAGAATCAATGATCTGAATTCTGGAATTCAGTTGAAAAGGAGGTTTCTTAGGATCTCTTTTCTTCCCGTTGTCAAAGAGCTCTACAAACCTGACAAAATTGGATATACTGTCGCCTTTATAAGTAATTACTTTTACATCGGCATTCACAAGAGCCAAAGAGTTAAAACTTAAAGAATTACTGCTTCCTGAGATGGCATTTACCGCCAGAGATATCCAGTCTGAATCTGCTCGAAACTCACGGGCTGTAATAAAATTAAATCCTTTATAATCTTTTACTTTTAACCCTTTTATGGTGACATCACCAAAGTAATTTACATCTACACTTTCTGTAGAAAAATCAGATTTAAAATCATTATTAACAAGCTTGAGTGCCTGATCAGCTGCCCATTTTTTCGTAACCGGAAGATTGATGGCAATCAGTACTCCACCTACAAGGAAAATCCCCAGCCAAAAGAGAATCAAGAGAAGTTTTGCCCACCAGGTATAGCTGGTAACATCCTTTACTGCCTGTTTCCCAAACTCTTCAGCTGTTTCCACAGGATGGTGTATAGCATCCGAAGCAAGCTCTGATGCTTCCTTCACTGTTTCCCGAACTTTTCCCTCTACATTTTCAACAGTTTTCTGTACCTGATCCCCTAGGTTTTCAGCTACTGATTTTTTATTCTCATTCTCGTTATTATTCTCTAACTTTGCCATTATTATGAGCGACTCTATAATTTTAGGTATTGAATCGTCCTGTGACGACACCTCAGCAGCTATCATCAAGGGAAATTCTATTCTTTCAAACATTGCCGCGAACCAGGCCATCCACAAAGAATATGGCGGCGTTGTCCCTGAATTGGCTTCACGAGCCCATCAGCAAAATATTATCCCCGTTGTTGAAAAATCTTTTTCTAAAGCAAATATACAACAAAATGCTATCTCTGCTATAGGATTTACTCGCGGACCGGGACTTTTAGGATCTCTTCTTGTAGGAACATCATTTGCTAAGTCTTTGGCTATGAGCCTGAATGTACCTTTGATCGAAGTAAATCACCTTCAAGCCCACATTCTGGCCCATTTCATCGAAGATGCAAATCCTGTGCCGCCTACCTTTCCATTTTTATGTCTTACCGTAAGTGGTGGACATACCATGATTGTATTGGTAAAAGACTATTTTGACATGGAAATCATCGGGAAAACCATTGATGATGCAGCAGGAGAAGCTTTTGATAAAATCGGAAAGATTTTTGACCTTGATTACCCTGCGGGACCTATCATCGACAGACTGGCCAGGGAAGGAAATCCTGATGCTTTTAAATTCAACAAACCGAAGCTGGAAAACTACGATTATTCTTTTAGCGGAATTAAAACTTCCGTGCTGTATTTCATTCAGAAAGAAGTCAGAAAGAATCCGGATTTCATCAAGGAAAACCTCAATGATTTATGTGCATCCGTACAGAAATCCATTATTGAAATCCTGATGAATAAGCTTGAAAAAGCAGCCAAAGATCTCAATGTAAATCAGGTGGCTATTGCAGGAGGTGTATCTGCCAATTCTGCACTTAGAAAAGTAATGGAAGATAACAAAGAAAGACTTGGTTGGGATATCTATATTCCTAAGTTCGAATATACAACAGACAACGCAGCTATGATTGCTATGGTGGCAAAACTGAAGTTTGAGCGAGGAGAATTTACAGATTTAAGAACTTCCGCAACCGCAAAATACGATTTATGAAAATACTCTTAGAAGAAAAAGTACTGGGAACACACTCTAAAAAGAACTCAAAATATTACTGGGTATTAGAAACTATCACAGGAAGACATGAGGGATCAGAAACTTTTTCAGAGTTTAACGGAGGAAGTTCTGAAACAGGATATATTCAGGATATCAAAGATGAAGTTTTACAATTAATCAATTCTGAACATCTTTTTAGTTTTCCCTATACTCCAAAAGAAGGAGATTATTTATCCATCAAAAATAATTTGAGAAAACAGGAATATTTAAATCTGATTTTCATTAATAATGTATGGATAGAAGAAATATACATGTGTTCTTACCGGGAATGTGATACAGACATATATACAACCATCAAAACAGGAGTTGCATTTATAAACCAGGATATATGAAACTATTCTACGGAGACATCAACGGAAATAAAGTTACGATCAACGATGAAGAACAGCAGCATATCGTAAAAGTTCTTCGCATGAGAGATGGAGAAGATATTCATGTGACGGATGGAAAAGGAAAACTGGCTTCCGGAAAACTTATTATAGAAGGTAAGAAAGCCGGTATTGAAGTTTCTGAGATCAAAGAAAATCTGCCGGAATTCAATCCGAAACTTCATATTGCCATTGCTCCTACCAAGAATATTGACAGAATTGAATTCTTTGTGGAAAAAGCTGTGGAAATGGGGATTTCTGAGATCAGTATTATTGTTACAGAGAAAACAGAGCGTAAGAATATTAATATCGATAAAATCAGAAAACAGGCTGTTGCCGCCTCAAAACAAAGTCTGAGATTTCATTTTCCGGTTATCAATGACGCTGTAAGGCTAGGTGATTTTCTGAAAAATATGGATCCGGAACATACTTTTGTAGCACACTGCCATGAAAATCTGGAAAGAATTGATCTTAAAAATATTCCTCAATTGGAACAACTTACATTTTTAATAGGCCCTGAAGGTGATTTTTCTGAAAAGGAAATTGCATTTCTGGTCGAAAATAAAGTAAGAGCAGTATCTCTCGGAAACCAAAGACTCAGAACGGAAACGGCCGGCGTTTTTGTAGCCGCATGGAATTATTACAATATGATATAAATAAAAAGAGAAGATGTTGAATCTTCTCTTTTTTATTTCTCATTAATTATTTCCAGTCAATATTATTCTCTTTCAGGTATTTTTCAAAAATCTGCTGTCCGCTTCTCATTGAATTCACTGCCCAAAGGATTTGCATCCTTAAAAGCTTTTCTTCATTCAGTTTATAATCAATCCCAGACTTTATCAGCTTTTGTTTCAATTCATACATACAAATTGATGCCGCTACAGAAACATTGAAGCTTCTGGTAAAGCCATACATCGGAATAGCCAGTGTTTCATCGGCAAAATCTAAAATCTCCTGGGAAACACCTTCCATTTCAGTTCCGAAAACCAAAGCAATAGGTTCTGTTATTTCGTATTCTGGTAACATTTTAGCGTTCTTTTCCAGCGAAACAACCACTATTTTATATCCTCGGTCTTTAATATTCTGAAAGGATTCCATATTCCGGGGTAGTTTTTCCACCTCAACCCAGGTATCTGCTCCTTTTGTTACACGAAGATTGGGTTCAAAACTGTATTCTTCCTGCAACGCCACTACTTTATGAAAACCACAGGCTTCCACAGAACGTACAATGGCTGCAGCATTTCTAAACTGATAGATATCTTCTACCACCGGAAGGACAAAGTCTGAACTTTCCTGAGAAAAATGTTCAATTTTCTCGAGTCTTTCTTCGGTTAAAAACTGTTTTAAATATTCAAAAGTTTGCGCTAAATCTTTCATCCGCATTTAGTTATTTTTTTCAATAGCCCTATGAAACATCTGCCATTTTCATTTTATTTTTATAAAATTTCATGATAAGCGTTTCATTCATTTTCAAATCTTTGCAAATTAACGTAATTTTGGCCTATGAACCCTAATCGGGGCCCAATTCTTAATAAATTAGTACATGAAGCGAAAAGTCCTGCTCATCTATACCGGTGGAACCATCGGAATGGAAAAAGATTACGAAACCGGAAGTCTCCGTGCCTTTGATTTTGGAAATATATTCGAAAAGATGCCTGAAATGAGGCTTATGGAATGTGAAGTCTTTGTTCATCCTTTTGCCAAACCACTGGATTCTTCGGATATGGGACCTGAAGAATGGAGAGTTATCGCTAATTATATTCACAAAAATTATGATGACTACGACGGTTTCCTGATTCTTCACGGAACAGACACAATGTCTTATACCGCATCAGCACTAAGTTTCATGCTAAAAGGATTAAGAAAGCCGGTCATCATGACAGGGTCTCAGCTTCCGATTGGTGATCTGAGAACAGATGCTAAGGAAAATCTTCTGACAAGTCTTTATTACGCCAGCCTTTACGAGAATGATGAAGCAGTCATTCAGGAGGTTGCCATTTATTTTGAATACAAATTATTAAGAGGAAACAGAACGTTGAAATATTCTGCGGAATATTTTGATGCCTATTCAAGTCCGAACTATCCTATTTTAGGACAATCCGGCGTTCATCTGAATATTATTAAAGATAACCTGTTCCGTTGTGATCCTGAGGTAGAGTTTCACGTGGATGAACATATTTCTGAAGATATTTTATTCTGGAGAATTTTTCCGGGAATGCATCTGAGCCACTTCAGAGAAATCCCTAAAATGAAGGTTCTTATTCTTCAGGTTTTTGGCTCGGGAACTATTTTCAGCAGTGCAAAAACCCAGGAAACGCTTCAGGAAATCCGAGATAACGGAACTGAAATTGTGGTGGTAAGCCAGTGTATTTCAGGAGGTATCTCATTTGGAAAGTATGAAAACAGTAATATTTTCTCCAGAATCGGAGCGATCAGTGGAAGAGACATGACAGCGGAAACAGCGATTACCAAAGCCATGCATTTAATTGATAATCCAAATTACTCCGGAAGCTTTGCTGATAATTTCACCAGAAGCCTTTGTGGAGAAATTACAGATTAATTTGTAAGAATTATTTGGATATTCCAGAAAATACACTATTTTTGCAATCTCAAAAAGAGAGGTGTCCGAGTGGTTGAAGGAGCTACCCTGGAAAGGTAGTATACGGGTAACTGTATCGAGGGTTCGAATCCCTTCCTCTCTGCAAGAAACAAAAGCCTGTGCTAATGATTAGCACAGGCTTTTTTGTGCTTAAGATTTTGGTACCTTTTCTCATAGGTATTTATACTCACTCTAATAATTGGTTATTTATACTCTACTGCAGGAGCCTTGTTCTTCGTTACTTTGAAATACAATCTAATCACCTAAAAAACAAATCAATATGACATCAACAAGTGTAAATGCAAATTCTTCAGGTCAGCTAGTACTTGGAAACGGAGCACAATTCTGGGTGTATCTTTCCCCACAAAATGATACCTCTAAAATGATTTCTACATGGCGTGTAACCTTTTCACAGGGAGACTGGAGTGATTTCATCTCAAGTGAAAATCCTACTAAACAGATTCAGACTCCTAATCTTTCAGGGATTTTTGAAATCAAAGTAGAATTATTGAGCGGATCTACCGGTACTTGGCGTCAGATTCCGCCTCAGGCTGGAAGTCATAATGAAATAGGCTGTAACTCCAACTGTGCTTCAATGGTAGGAATTGTTGCAGACAGTACAAATCCTCCTATCGGAGCTATTAATGCCCATTTCTGGACTACATGGGATGCTATGTGCGGAGTAAGACAGAACTAACAGGTAAATCAACCAGTCCATACAACCCGATTGCCACAGTATTTTATATTGTGGCAATTTACTATTATACCTATATCATAGATAACCAAACCATTATGTCATTATTTATAAATAAAAAAATAGGTTATCCACGAACTACTAACAAGTTATCAACATTTTATCCACAATCAAAATACTCTCCTAAAACTCATTTTCAATTCTCAGAAAATCTTTATTCCTAAATCTATCCTAAATCGGGCCTTTACTTTGTCTTGTTTTTAAACAGTATTAAAAGATTTTGAATAAACATTCTATGAACAAAGCCTCTAATTTTGCTATTACAAAGTATTCTCTCTGCGTATCAACAGTATTCTCATCCGTTTCATGGTTTCGCAGTTATTTAACAGTAAAACAGTTACCCACACTATTGAGCATGAAGAAATTTTTTGCAGGATTATTTTTATTGGGATGTATAGGAACATCGATAAAAGCACAGATCAGTCCACCTGGACTGGGAGATGCCAACAATGCATTCTGGGGAGCCTTTGGAGTAAAGCGACAACTTGACTCTTTGGGCAAAAAACAGACTTTGAGCTATGTAGCCATCGGGAGAAAAAGCAGTCCGGATGATCACAATCTTTTTTCGAAGCAAGCGATCATTGTTTTAAATCATGAAGTTTATCATTCCTTTGCTCCACACCAGCAATATAGTTATGCATTAAGTTACCGACGTCAGCCACAATACGAAAGTACAGCTCCTTATGATCAGGAAAACACAGAACAGGAATTCAGAATTTATGGAAGATATGCCTATACTTTTGATCTCGGCAGGAAATGGAAACTTAAAAGTACCATACGTCAGGAATTCAGGAAGTTCTTTGATGCAGACTTTCATAAAGTCGAAGAGGATTTTCAGTTGAGAACACGTATCAAGAGTCAGCTCACCTATAATTTATCTCCAAAAAACAATCAGAAACTGGCACTGAGTGCAGAAGCTTTGTTTTCTATAAGCCACCTCAATGAACCGGATTCTGAATGGAGTTCGTTTGGATATCGTGAAATGCGTATTTCGGCTTATTATATGTTTACGATTCCGAACTCTCCTTTTACCGTAGATATTGGATATATGGATGATCTGATCAGAGACAGCAGAAGTATTCACCATGGAGGCGTTCATTATCTGGCTGCCGATCTGGTATGGAACATTCCTTATAAAAAAAACAAGTAATACACGTAAGCAAGTATTCATGAAGTTGCAATACAAAATCCCGATCATTACTGACCGGGATTTTTGGTTGAAAACATAAGTTTTCCGCAATATAATTAAGTATGAATGTTTGGTGTAAAATTTTAGTTGCACAAGGTCAAAAACTGACGGCTCAACTGCACATTGAATTTGGCCTCCGCTCTTGAGCGTGCATAAATCGTCTGTTTAAAAGCGTGAACTGTTTTTAATTTCTGATCTATAAACTCTGCAATCTGAACAACAGAAAAAAGGAAGTCTCTGTATACTGCCATATTAACGGTCTGCCCATAATAAGGAAGATAAGCTTTTAAAAAAGGAATGGCTTTCTGGTGACGGTTGTAACTGATACAATACCCTACCCCTTCCATTGAAGTAATAATAGCATAGTTATTAATATAATCCTGAATATTTTTACTGCCGTCCAGAGCATGGCTATTTTTTGAACAGAACTTATTGATTTTATCCAGAATATGCTGGGCATACTCCATCATGGAAATATTTTTAAATTCAAATACCTGATTCATTCCGTTGGATGGGGAAATTCCGTTTTCACTATCAATACAGAAAGAGATCCCGATTTTTTCATGATAGGGGAAAAAGCAGTCTTTTACTTCAATGGAAGCATCGGGCTTTAGCATGTCATCTGCAAAGTTATAATACACATACGGACGGTAAAGCTCCGCAAGCGCTTTCAGATAATCTGTTTCGCTGGTATTATGATATTCTTCAAACCATTTTTCAAGGTTATCGTAATAATTACTTTCAAAGTCGTTAAAGTTTAAGTAAAATGGCAATTCCATAGCTCTGTAATTTTGATATGACAAAGCTATATCCGTAATGCGACAAAACTTGACGCAATATATTTTTTGTGAAAAAGATTTGGAAGGGTGTTAAGTCAATAGTCAATTTTTGCTGTGCAAAATCAATCGTCAATCATTGTTAACGCTAAGGTTCGCAAGGTTTGTTGGGTAACGTTTTATATTTTGTTCGCAAAGGTACTTCGTTCAGCCAGGACCTTAGTGTATACATGGCTGAGTGAAACGCCTCTGCGATCGAAAAAAATTAAACATCATAGAAAGCTTTGCGAACGCTGCGTTTAATTATATGTATTAAAATTCACGAGCGCAGCGAATTCACCATTCACCATTGACATTTATTTATCATAATTCTTCATGATGTACTCAAAATAATGAATCATTTTCAGATAGTTTTCAATACTAAGATATTCATTGGTACTGTGAATACTTTGCTGCTCGGCACTGTTGATCTTAATCGGCATGAACCTGTAGACATTTTTGCTTACAATTTCATATTTACCGGCATCAGTTCCAGCCATAGTAAGATATGGTGTAACAATAGCTCCGGGATGAATTTCTTTCACTCCGGCTTCTATCATTTTAAAAGCTTTTGTGTTGGTTGGCGAAATAGCAGAAGCTTCTCTCGTATTGTCAATTTCTTCTACCTCAACATCAAAACCTTCAGTCGCTTTAGCAATATGATCTCTTACATCTTTCACCGAATTTCCGGGAAGTAATCTGAAATTGACTACAAATTCCACTTCGGGAGAAAGTACATTGGTCCCATCACTTCCTTTCATCATCGTTAAAGCTGTGGTGGTTCTAACCAAAGCATTGGTTGTATTATTTTTGGTAAGCTGGGAAATCAATACCGGTTTTAAAAGCCATTGATTCGCCAGTGCCATTCTTGTGGTAAAAGGCATTTCACCACCGATATTATTAAAAAACTCTTTGATTAAAGGAGTAATAACAGGTTTCATCTGGTGATCCTCCAGACGCTGCATGATAACAGCAGCTTTTCCGATAGCGCTTTCCATAGGAGGCATAGAAGAATGTCCGCCCAATCCTTTTACTTTAATTTTTGCGGAAAGAAACCCTTTTTCAGCACATCCTACTACGGCTACATCAGTATCAATCCCGGCTACATTTCCTTTTCGCATAATTAATCCACCTTCGTCATAAACCGCATCGAACTTCAATCCTTTTTTCTTAAAATAATCGGCAATCTGGATCGCTCCTTTTTGTCCGCCTACTTCTTCATCGAAACCGAAAGCCAGATAAATATCACGCTGTGGGACCTGTTTGTTTTTAATCATAGAATTCATGGATTCCATCAAGGAAAAAAGCATTCCTTTCATATCTATGGCACCTCTTCCATAGATTCTTCCGTTCGCAACCGCTCCTGAAAAAGGGGCAAATTCCCAATCTTCTGCTACTTTTGAAACGGGTTCCAAAGGTTTATCGTCAGGACGGAATACATTTGTATCATTATTCTTTATATCAGCATCTCCGGGAGGAACTACGTCCATATGGGACAAAAATAAAATAGGTTCCAAAGATGGATTGCTTCCTTTAAGTCTGAACACTAATCCGTATTGATTGACTTCAACATTTTCTGTGTTCTGATAGACTAACGGATAAGATGTTTTTAAATACGTTTTGAACTGTTCAAACGGTGCATAATCAAATTCACCCAAACTTCCTGTAGAAACGGTGGGTACTTTTATTCCTCCTGAAAGTCTCATGACTGCAGAATCATTTTTTATAGGTTTCCAACCCTCGCCTGCCCCGATCGTATTTTTTTTAAACGGATAGGTGTAGGTTTTGATCAATACGACAGCAGCCAGAATGACTACGATTCCCAAAAGGATTAAAAGAAACTTTTTCATAGCGGATAGTTTGTGAAGTGATTTTATTCTATAAATATAACAAAGTATTTGGTCATTAACAATTTTCGGCCTGTGCTGCTTATCATCTATAGACAACTAAAAAGGCTGTCTCTGCAGAGATAGCCTTAATGATGTCATCAAAAATTTAGGATTGGGATTGGTGGATTATTTATTCTTTACCCGCTGTATCCAGTGAATAATATCATCCAGAACCAGTTTTGTATTTCCAATATTACAGTGGTTTTCAGCGGAGTCACTTTTAGTATACATTTTATAGCTGAGTGATTTTACATTGGGCAAGGCATCAATTACATCTTTGTACAATTTCACAGGAATAAAATGATCTTCATTAGAGCCCAATAATAAAAAGTCCTGAGTAATCTGATGTCCTATACTCTGCATTTCAAATTTCCTGGTTTGGGTAAGATAATCATAAGGTGTATCCACATTCATACTGAACATTCCGTGCTGTATGGCCCATTTTATTAAGGGATCAACTTTCATTTTTGCATGAATCAACGTATTCACCTGATCTTTTTCTCCCAGATCCATTAAAAGTTTTAATTGTTCGGGCACTTTACTCAATACCACTTCATAAAAATCCGGCATAATTCCCCACGCCACTACTCTTTTTATACGATCTTCAAAGGCTGCAGCCCGCGGAGCAAGCATTCCCCCCAGAGACAATCCGATAATCGTCACATCATCCAGCTGATAAGCATCCTGAATAGCTTTTACAGGCTTTTCCCATTCGTGCGTAAAATGAATTCCAGATTCTCTTAACGCTCCTCCCTGACCTGGACCGTCAAATAAATAGACAGCAATTCCTTCTGACAAAAACCGTTGAACCAAAGGGAGAAATTCTTCCATATAAGAATCATTCCCTCCGTGAATAATGACGGTATCTTTTACTTCCGTTTCCGGCAAGCCTATCCAGACAGGCAGTTTCCCCTGATCATATTCTACCTCATCTCTTCTGATTTTTGTTTTAAAAACATCCTGATACACTTCGTAGAATAAAGATTTTGATTTTGTATAAAACTCCGATTTGTCCCATGATCCGTCAGCTTCAAAAAATTCTGCCATTCTGTAATATCCGGCCGCTTTGGACTTCTGCTGACTGGCTTCCGCTCTTTCAGCAAGAGTCTTCATTTCTCTTACCCAGTCTTCTGTGGTATTGATTGCCGGAGCAACACTTCTGATCTCTTCCAGATCTCCTCCTCCCCACATCAGAGTACGATTCAGCTGAAAATTAAAATTGGCCTCATCGTGTAATTGGTACGTTCCTTTTTTCATTATGATTCTTTTTTGGTGAAAAACCTGCTGCCCGTGTTTCTTAATTCTTACAGACATGCCTTTATAAGCTTAATTTTTATCGAAATTAAGTGTATAGTTTAGCTTTTCTTTTAACCTGGATTAAAAAAGAATCATGATCGTTGAGCTCTTATTTTGCTCAGTTGCTGCTTGGTCATTCCCAGATATCCGGCAATATATCCAAGATTGATTCTCTGAAGCAAACCAGCGTGTGAAGCCACAAAATCCTGATAACGCTGATCTGTAGATTTTATCCGGTGATCGATCAGCCTTTCGCCCATTGTGATTAAACTTTCAGCAAAGAGATCTTCCATCAACTGCTGTATTTCCGGATTTTTTGATTTTAATTCCAACAATTTATGATAAGGTAAACGAAAGATTTCACTGTTGTCTTCTATCGCTTCAATCCCAAACGGTATTGGTTTCCCAGACAATATACCCGAGAAAAGACCAATAAAATAGCCATCTGAACTAAGCCAATGGGTATGGTCCATCGCTTTATCATCGTAATAGAAAATGCGGGCCACTCCTTTTCTGATATAAAATAAATCACGGTGAACCTGCTCCACATCCATTATTATTTCTTTTTTCCGATAGATATTAGCATCAAATACCTGAGTAAGGATTTCAATTGCCCTGGAATGTTTCTGGCTGATCATAGCTGATGGGATTTACAAAGGATAAAGATAGTTTAAAGGTACTCTTTATCATTCAATCCCCTACTATTCATTTTTTTGTCCCCTTACAGAAGTTCTGATCGTCATGAGGGTAAAATAGTATATTATGAAGAATATTCTGCACATTATCTCCAGCGCAAGAGGAGATCTGTCTTATAGCAAAGGACTCAGTTCAGCTATTGTTGAAAAAATTTCACAACAAAATAATATCCGTCAGATTACGGTACGGGATCTGGTGAAGGATATGCCACCGCTAGCGAATGAAGTTTCTATTCATGAATTTTACAAACATCCGGAATCCTATGATGAACAAAGCCGACAACTTCTTTCGTATGCCAACAGGATTGTGAATGAACTCCGCGAAGCAGATATTATTGTTATGGGAACCCCCATGTTTAATCTGGGAATTTCTACTCCTTTGAAAGCATGGCTGGACCAGCTGATCCGGGCAGGTGTCACCTATATTTTTGATGAACACTGGAATCGTATAGGACAGTTTAAAGATAAAAAAGTATATCTCGCGGTTGCTTCTGGCGGAAGAAGTACAGAAGGTACTCCAGATTATGTTTCTGCTTACCTCAAAGATGTTTTAAGGAGTTATACCGGAATTACCGATGTGGAAACGTATCGCATTGAAGGAACGATGGAGACTGGTTTTACAGCGGATTACGAAAGTATTCTGAAAGAGTTTTGATGGTGGATAATACGGTTTGTTTTTAACGCAAAGTTTTTGAATTGCGAATATTGAATAGAAGAGAGCAAAGAGGGAATCAACAAGTTGATTGGATGAAGTTTTGTGAGGTAAAATACTACTTGTTATTTTGTTTTTAACGCAAAGGCGCAAGAACATTTCGACTGTGCTCAATGTGAGATTTTCAGCAAGGAATTATGATGAAATTCTGGCGCCTTTGCGATTTACTTACTATTAAATAAGCGATCTTAGTTTAATTCAGGATTTCATTCATTTCGGTTAAAATGATAGGTTTTCCATCCGTGATTACGATAGTATGTTCATGTTGGGCCATATAGCCGCCTTTATTGCCTACCATGGTCCAGCCGTCTTTTAATTCTACAGCGATATTGGAATCGGTGGAAATAAATGTTTCAATAGCAACCACAGAGTTTTTTTTGAAACGTCTGGAATCATAGCGGTTTCTGTAGTTCAGCAATTCGTCAGGCTGTTCGTGTAAGCTTCTCCCTACTCCATGACCTGCAAGATTCTTAATAACTTTAAGGCCTCTTTTCTTGGCTTCTGTTTCCATTAAATGTCCTATGTCAGCTATTTTTACCCCGCCCTTGATATTGTCGATAGCTTTTCTTAAAATATCTTTGGAGGCCTCCACCAATTTTTGATGTCCGTGAATATCTTCTCCAATCACGAAGGAACCTCCGTTATCCGCCCAATATCCATCCAACTCCGCAGAAACATCAATATTGATCAGATCGCCTTCTTTCAAAATCCTCTGATCTGTCGGAATCCCGTGACAGAATTCATTGTCCACGCTGATACACGTCCACCCTGGAAATCCATATGTAAGGTAAGGCGCTGATTTTGCTCCGAAACCTTCCAGTATTTGGGCTCCATATTCGTCCAGATCTTTGGTGGTCATACCGGGCTCAGCGTAATCCATCATCTTCTTCAGCGTATAGGCAACAGCTTCACTTACTTTTTGCATTCCGAGCATCTGATCTTCGTTGGTGATTGACATATTTTTATTTTGATTGTTATTGAAAACTACAAAGTTAGGAAATTTAAATATTACCGTATGTCCTGTTTCCATTACTTACATCTATACTATTGAAAAAATAGTGATTACCCCCTTCGCCAACCCCCTCTCGCCCCTTGGGTAAGGGATATACCTGGTTACATAAGGGGCTAAAGGGTGTTCCATAACAGTCTGCAGCTACTTGAATAAAAGGCTATAGGGACTATGAAAACGGTTGAGACGGTTGTAAAGTAGTTATACCTATTTGATAAAGTGTCCGGAGATACTTACAATAGCGTCTGAAGGCATTTCTTAAATATCTGGAGACAGTTTATAAAATGGTTATAGCAAATTAATGAGCGGCTGCGAATACTTAGTGGAGTGATTGAAAGCACTTCCGAAGCTGCGGGAGACAGTTTATAATAATAAACTATATGAACAACCCCTGCAAATATACAAGAGTTGTTATTTATTCTACCTTGGAAACCAGAAGGTAAGTTTATTTAATAAGCTCAAAGTCTGCAGACTTTGCGCAGCGGGGACTTTGTACAATTGTGGAAACTTGTTACAATAAAAGATCCATGTAAATGGATAAAACCACTACTTGCGCAGTGGTTTTGTTTTATTTGTGGACACAAGTAAGAAGCTCGCGCCAGCGGAGAATATTAGATAAGTATCATAAATAAGACACTATCCCGTAAAGTGTGTAAGTTAAAAAGTCAGGGCTTAGATTTTATAATCTGAGCCTTTTCTCAAAAATAAGCATAAATTGGTTGAGGACAATACCCCAATTCTGTATAGGCATTGTCCATTTTTTAGTAGCTTCTTTTAATGCCAAATAAACTGATTTCATTACAGCATCATCAGTAGGAAAAGACATTTTATTTTTGGTGTATTTTCTGATTTTGCCGTTGAGATTTTCAATTAAATTTGTGGTGTAAATGATTTTTCGTATCTCGAGAGGAAATTCAAAAAATACAGTGAGTTCATCCCAATTGTTTCGCCAGGATTGTATAGCATAAGAATATTTGCTTTCCCATTTATCTGCAAAATCATTGAGAGCTGCTTGAGCCGCTTGTTTTGTTGGAGCGGTGTAAATATGCTTCATATCGGCAGAAAATTCTTTTCTGTCCCTCCAGACCACATATTTGCAGGCATTTCTTATTTGATGGACAACGCAAATTTGGGTTTGAGATTCAGGAAAGACGGAACGGATTGTTTGGGTAAATCCGTTTAAGTTATCGGTAGCAGTGATGAGAATATCCTCCACACCACGGGCTTTTAAATCCGTGAGAACACTCATCCAGAAGGCTGAACTTTCATTTTTTCCAAGCCACATTCCCAAGACCTCCTTTCTCCCGTCACGGTTTAATCCAACAGCCAGATAAACGGTTTTATTAATGACTTTGGAATTTTCCCTTACCTTGAAAACAATCCCATCCATCCAGACAATGAGATACAAATCTTCAAGCGGGCGGTTCTGCCAGCTAACAACTTCACTGGCAACCGCATTGGTGATTCGTGAGATGGTAGAGGTAGAAACATCAAAATCATACATTTCTTTAATTTGTTCTTCAATATCACTTACACTCATTCCCTTAGCATAAAATGATATGATAATATTCTCCAAACCATCGATAATATTATGTCTCTTTGGAACCAATGCTGGTTCAAAACTACCTCCTCTATCTCTGGGAACTTTAATTTCAGATTCGCCAAATGAGGATTTTATCTTTTTAGTCCCGTGACCGTTACGGTAATTTCCAGTGGCAGATTTCTGATGTTTATCATTATCCAAATGAGAGTCCAATTCTGCATCAAGCATATGCTCTATAGCTCGCTTGTGCATTTCTTTGAAGAAAGAAGTTAAGTCTTCTCCATTTTTAAAGGACTTGTAAAAATCCTTGTTGTTTAATAATTCTTCTTTGTCGATCATAACTATGTAATGGTTAAAAATAATAAAAAGTTATTTCCGTAAAATTTTTTGAGCTATAAGGGCTCAAAATTTTCCAGAATAACTTTTTAACTTACACAGTTAGTGAGATACTACCATAAATAAGAAAAATCACTAAGAACATCATTAAATTTTTTTCTTAGTTGTTTAACTTCTATGACATTTTTTTTGAGCTCACTTATTTTACTAAAAGTACTAACCAGACTGAATAGCCCTTTTTTCTGTACTGGATAAAAATCTGTAAATCCAACAAGCTTCAAATCATCTATTTTTAGTTCTTCTATAGAAAATTTTACTATCTTTTTTTTAAATTTTAAAGTGTTAAAGAACAATAAATCATCATAATTTTTAACATTTTTTATTTGAGAATAGATTATTAATGTAGAATTAAACTTTTCTCCATCAGAGTCATTATTAAAATAAACAAGCCCAATATTATATTTTTTAGCTTTCTGATTATTACATATAATTTCATTAATCTTATTCTTACTTAATGTAATTGCTTTAGCTTGTTTAATTTCTTTATAATTATAATAAGAAGTTCTTCCCAGATACTTCCCTTTTCCATCTTTTTCAGAAATATAAAGGTCTGTTATTCCCAAGAAAATGTAATTTAAATATTCTTTATTAATAATTTTATCTACTAAAGCATTAACATCTTTCTTAAAATCTTTATAGTTACTTAATTTAAGCACATATGAAGATTGAACTGCTACATATTTGTTGCTTTCTTCTTTATAGAACATTAATGTAACACCAATATACTTGTTTTTCATTTT
Organism: Chryseobacterium sp. KCF3-3; assembly: GCF_045865955.1. NCBI lineage: Bacteria > Pseudomonadati > Bacteroidota > Flavobacteriia > Flavobacteriales > Weeksellaceae > Chryseobacterium > Chryseobacterium sp. KCF3-3. The sequence goes on along the minus strand of NZ_AP035792.1, from coordinate 2,892,035 downwards.
AAATTTTATCGTTGTTTCCAATTTGGATTTTGTCTCTTTTTCTCTCCTAAATCACCAGGTCTTCTTTTTTGATGTTTTGTTTTTTTGGCACCCGTTAATTTACCGTTTCCAGTTTGTTTATGCTGAACTTCTTGTTGTCTTGCAGAAGCTTTTCCTTTTTTTGTTTTAGCAAAATTATCCATCCATTTTTCTTGTGGAATTGACGCATCAAAAGGTTTCATAATACCACTATCATCTACGGGAACACCATTAATATCTGTTTCCTGTTCTAAATCTGGGAATATTTCAAATGTTTTAGGAGCTGTTTCTTCATTGATTTCTCCATATATATCTCTATTTTTAATGGCATCTGTAGTTCTATCTGCAATATCCCAAGCCGCATAACTAACTAATGCATAATATGCTGCTTCAAGTAAATATGCTGCGATAGGTATTGCTGGCGCAAAAGCTTGATTCGTAAATGAAAGTCCAGCTATATTTGTCTTTAGTGGCTTCGATCCAGTAACCACAACCTCTTCAATTTGGGTTACTTTTGAAACGGTGTTCGTTTGACTGTCATAAAAATATTCATTCTTTGGATCATTAATGAATGGCTTAAATTCAGATTTGTTTGGGCAAGTGGGACATGTTGCTAATTCTCCTGTCATACCTGTAGGATCATTAAACCTAATTGGGTTATTCCAAACATAACTATAAGCTTCATGAGTGTATTGGCTTCTTGGATCAATTACACCCCATCTACCAATATCCGCCATATACATTCTCGCATTATAATCATACATCCCAGTCCCTGCTCTCCGAAGTCTCCCGACTTTGGAGCATATTGTAAAGGAATTGCTTTTATTATTGGCTCAAAGTCAGGAGACTTAGCGTAACGGGGACAGTTTATAATAATAAACTATATGAACAACCCCTGCAAATATACAAGAGTTGTTATTTATTCTACCTTGGAAACCAGAAGGTAAGTTTATTTAATAAGCTCAAAGTCTGCAGACTTTGCGCAGCGGGGGAAATAATTTTAGGGCCGGGGCCACCATCGTTATTCATTTGATCTCTTAAGGATAGAAAGGCTGATTGAGCATCAGCTCCCGTGTAAGTAGTTCCTGAGGCAGTTTCTACAACATCCATTCCATCCGGATCAATAAATCTAATAGGATTGTTCACAGCGTAATTGTAAGGTGAATGTCTTCTATATTGTTCCGCCAACGGATCCACCACTCCCCATCTTCCCAGATCAGGCATATACATCCTTGCTCCATAATCATACACCCCACTTTCCTGAAGCTCTTTACAATTATTATAATCAAATAATAAAATACTCCGGTAACGAAAGTGAAATTATTATAAAATAATTCATATTCCTTCATCTCTTTTGCTACTTTCAGAGATTGGTTGATGATGGTAGCATTAAATCCAAAGATTTACTATTTCATAAACTCATATTATCATTTCTTTTTCCCCATTTTTGATATAATTGAAACTCATATACCTGTTTTAATCTATAGCCCGGCGCATGAGAAACTCCTTTTTGGGATCTAACATTAATAACTGAAAAACCTTTTTTAAAGATTTCATTTTTTTTATCAAAATCCCTGTCAATTATTGACACACAAGGTAACCCTAGGGAATCATGTGGTGGAATAGAAATTGGAGTTAATGCTTCAAAATTTATCTTAAATGTATCTTTTTCATAAATATGTCGATAGTTTGTTTGAAAATCTTTAAGAGAAATTTTAAGGGTATCATTTGTTGGATTCCCAAAAAGTAAAAAAGTTTCTACATTTTTTATCTTTATACTATCTTTTGTATAATCACATACTAAATTTTGGAAAGAACAAACAACATTATCATTCTTTAACATAGGTTTCTTACATGATATAAATAAGATAATCAATAGAAATACATAAATTTTAAATTTACTTTGCCCTGTACGTGTTATAATACCATTTATCATCGTTATAATTTTTTTTCATTAATTGTTGAAATTCAGGTGTCGTCTTCTTAAAAAGAGGAGAAGCCATTTGATATTCATAAATTTTAATATGTTCTTTTGCTAAATCTAGTTTAGATATATTAATATCATCAGGATTTACTGTTAAGTGACTTATTTTTCCGCCCTCATGACTTAATGCAGAAATCATATTGTTTTTATCATTATAATATGGATGAGCTTTTCCATTGCCAACCATCAAAGAGACTGTTTTAGATTCCTTATTTGCCTGCATTAAAGCATCTGGATTATATTCACCTCCTGCTCTCCGAAGTCTCCCGACTTTGGAGCATATTGTAAAGGAATTGCTTTTATTATTGGCTCAAAGTCAGGAGAATTTGCGTAACGGGGGGCTATAACAGTAATCATTCCGTAAACATTGATTTTTATCTTAATATGGATATGAGACTATATTACCACAACATTAATTAACTGGAGAATTATTTTTAATTTTGATATTAATAATATTACTGTCTATATAATTATTTAAGAATTTATATTTCTGTAATTTTACCTTTTGAGAAGCTGTTAGATATTTACTAATTTCTTTAAATTCACATAAATTTAAATATAGCTGATAACTATGTGATTCTTCAAGAATATAGTTATAAAAAATTAATTCTTGATTTGTTACGTTGTTTAAATCAAGATTAACATTAAATGTTACTTTTTCTTTAGGTTTTAAATAAATCAAATTTTTCATTATTTCATAGTTAATGTATGCGAGATTATAATTTTTTATATTATTATTTTTACTCCATATCATTACCTCTTTTTTTAATTTTTCTCTTCTTTTATTAAGATTATAAAGAATAGCATCACGTTCAGAATCTTTATTATAACCCAAAATATAATTTTCCTTATTTCCTTCAGAGTTTATAATATTAACCATAAGTCCAAAGCTTGGAAACTCTTTTTCGTATTCATCAAATGCATCACATATTGATTCGTAAGGTCGAAAGTGAGACCTGTCTAAAGGGAAAATATAACTTTCTTCCGAATCATTATAAATAGTTATGTTTGCTACAGAATTTATTAGTTTAAAATCTAATCTTAGCTGACCAAATAATGTGGTAAAAAAGAAAAAAGACACAATGGTTATAAATTTTGTTTTCATATTACTTTGATTGATTTTTTTGGAAATTATAAATAATTTTCCACTCATACATTAAACGATTGATATTTTTTCCAACAAGATCTATAACTGACTGTTCATGCCCTTGCCCTGCTGGACCATAATAAAAAGCAGCTGATTTAAATGGGTCTTGATTATTATACTTTGTGTATCTAGTAGCCCCTACAGACATTTCCCATTGTAATCCCATTACTTCTTGAAAAAAATTAAAAGATCTAGGGCTTGATTCGGGAACTCTTGTTATTTCACTAAACTTACTTTTAAAAAACATATTTGCAAAAACATGCCCATACATTTCGTGTCCAAGCGTAAATGCATAATATAAAACATTTGGATTATGTTTCATATTAATAAAAACAGTATTTCCACGTGTGACACCAGGACTATTTATATTAGAGTCTTCTCTAAATTCTGTTTTTGTAATCTTATATAGTTCTGAAAGTGATGATGATTTATTAGAAGATACTAATTTTTTCCAATCATCATATTTAGCTTTCATTTTCTCCGGATTTGGAAAATCTTCACCTATTTGTTCTCTTAAATTCAATATTACATTAGCTTCCATATAAGATGATATATCCCCATTTAGTTCCAGACCAACACTTTCCAAGATCTCACCAATACTTATAGCACCACCTCCACCTTGGCCGTCATTTCCCAAGGCTTTGGTTTCTACCATCATTCCACTTTCATCACGGAAAAGCAAAGGCATATTTCTTTTATCTGTCAAACCAGTTCTGTCAAAGAAATCCATGACAGCACTTCCCGTACTATATCCCCCTTGAAGGTTATCTACGGTAAGCCTTCCATCTGGATCTATAAACCTTATCGGGTTGTTGTTTCCATAATGATATGGGGTAAACCTTCTGGACGCTTCAGTTAGTGGATCAATAACTCCCCATCTTCCCAGATCCGGCATATACATTCTTGCTCCGTAATCATACATTCCGGTCTCCTGTAATTCCTTACCATTATATTTGTAGTTATAGCTTGGGTTTCCTACAGCAGGGTTGGATATTCCATGTTTTAAACCAAATGGATAGTAATTGCTTTCTTCAAGAACTTCTGCGCTATTTCCATTTTTGAAATAACTTACACGTACATTTCCTAAATGATCGGTATAATTGTAAATGTACTTATTATTTTCAAAATTATAATAACCTGCTGAGGTCGCAACAAATTTTAATGACGGTGGTAATGGTTGGCTGGTTTCTCCTGTCTCTCTGTTATCATACTGAAATCCATCTAAATAGTTGGTTTCAATATTACCCAGGAATGGAGTATATTTTTTAGCCACTTTTACTCCATCTGCTCTATAAATATATTGAATATCTTTTGTTATAATACCTTGCTTCCCTTCTGAAATTTTTATAGAATAAGGAAGGTTCAGATGATTATATTGTATCCCACTGATATCTTTATCCTTATGATTAATCATATTTCCGTTGTCATCATAATCTATCGGTTTACCCCCTGTAGGATATCCGTTAAAATTTTGGGTTGCATCAGATGCTGAAATAAGTCTGTTTCCTTGGTAGACATACTGAATGTTGTCTATATACTCCGCTGAATTAGTGCTTCCTTTCATATTTCTCTGAAGCCGGGTAATATTTCCGTTAAGGTCATAAGCTATTTCTTCATTATAGAAATGATTAACAGGAACCGAAGTTGTGGGTTCCTGATAATATCCTGCGGTAAGTCTGTTTAAGACATCATAATTATAAATATATCTTTTCAGTACACCATCAACAGAAGTTTTCCAGTCTATCTCAGAAACGTTACCGTTGAATTTTGTAGAAGGAGCATTATCAGGGTTTTGGTACTTTAATTCATATCCAAAAAGTCTTCCATTCAGATTTTGAGGATCATTGATCTTAGTAAGCCATCCCCTGCTCTCCGAAGTCTCCCGACTTTGGAGCATATTGTAAAGGAATTGCTTTTATTATTGGCTCAAAGTCAGGAGACTTTGCGCAGCTGGATTTATTCTTGTTTAAAATTATAGCATTAAAACCAGCTCCAATTTATTACCAGCATATTTGGAACATTCCCAGTCCGGTTTACATTCTTTAATTATATTCTGAATTATTTTCAGTTGGAAATGTAAAATCAAAAAAAACCTTCGAATAATCTTCTGCAAAAACAAATAGCCTACTCGTAACATCATATCTTACAACAACAAATTTTACATATTCAACAGATTCGTTTTTAATTAAAAGAAGATTATTTAAGACCTCATATGTTAATTCTCTTATACGTTCGCTTTTAGCTAATTTATTTCTTCCTTTATAGGACATAATTACATCATCCAACAATAGAGGATGATTTGAATATGAGATTTCAAAGTCATCTAATTGAGGATCATATTCTTTTATTTTAGAATAAATTAATTCTTTCATTTTTTGATAGTATTTTATAGTAAATAATTAAATTAAATCTACTTATTGCCCAGGTCTAGGAAGGACATATTCTACTTTTGCACCATAAACTACACCAGGAACAAGCCACTCGTTTTCACCTAAAGTGTAGGGGTTAGGATTTGCTACACCAACCTTAAAACTTTTTGACATTATAATTCCAGGAACTGCTGGTCCAAAAGCTATTCCTGTAGCAAAATCTCTAGCAGTTTCCTTACTAGTAGTCCAACTTGTCCAAATACTATAATTATCACTGTCTGCGTGTGCTTTCATATCTTGGTGGGGACCATAAAGTGAATTAACCTGTAAATATCCTTTCGGAATTGCAATTCCAAAATGTGCATTTATATATTGGCTATTATCATTATGAAATATTTTTGATGAAACGCCTCTATATAAAGTAATCATTTGCTCTGGACTTGATTCATCAGCCGTTGTTGTAACAGGAATATCAGTTACTCCGGTAATCGGCTTTGAATTAGCAGAAAAACCACTATCTCCATTAAGCATTAAAGGTAAACTCCATAAGCCTAATCTTGCATAACCCGCCAATCTTGCTATATCTGGTCCAAATTCTAACGGAGGAGCGAGACCTTCAAATGTAGCAGCTCCGACAGTGAGAACACCTACAACAGCATGTTTACTTTTACCGAATAGCCTTCCAATGAAATTACCTATACTCTTAAAAATACCAGGTTTAGGACCTTGAGCAGGTCCTCTACCACCACCTTGTCCGTCATTTCCTAAGGCTTCAGTTCTTATCATTGCTCCCCCTTCATTACGATAGAATAGCGGCATATTTCTTTCATCTGAGCTTAAACCGGTTCTGTACATGAAATCTGCTACAGCACTTCCTGTACTATATCCCCCTTGAAGGTTATCTACGGTAAGCCTTCCATCCGGATCGATAAACCTTATTGGGTTGTTATTTCCATAATGGTAAGGGGTAAACCTTCTGGACGCTTCAGTTAGTGGATCAATAACTCCCCATCTTCCCAGATCCGGCATATACATTCTTGCTCCGTAATCATACATTCCGGTCTCCTGTAATTCCTTACCATTATATTTGTAGTTATAGCTTGGGTTTCCTACAGCAGGGTTGGATATTCCATGTTTTAAACCAAATGGATAGTAATTGCTTTCTTCAAGAACTTCTGCGCTATTTCCATTTTTGAAATAACTTACACGTACATTTCCTAAATGATCGGTATAATTGTAAATGTACTTATTATTTTCAAAATTGAAATACCCTTCTGAAGTCTGAACAAATTTTATGCTTCCTTCCGTATATTGAAACCCATCAAGATAATCTGTGTTTGATTCTGTTGGTCCTGATTTCTTAATTTTAACTCCATCTGCCCTGTAATAATAGTTAATAGCTTTAGAGTTTTGTGTAATCTGTTTAGGCAGATTTAAATAATTATATTGGATGGAAGAATATAATTACCAGAACCTATTTATAAACTTATTTCACCACACGAAAGGATTCGTGCGGCAGCGGGGGTTAAGTTTTGAAATATTGCTCTAAATATTTAATATCCTCAGGGTTATTAAGATTACAGTCAACTATAACTACATTTTTATTTACTAATTCATTTAAATGTTGAAAGATCTTTTTCAAATTATCAATCAAAAACTCAAATGATATCATATGGAAACCAACATTACTAATAACGATATTATCTTTTTTTCCATCGATTAATAATTTTAGTAAAATTATGTGTAATTTACCTAAGGTATCATCTACTCTAATTTCAATACCTGTTAATTGATTAAATAAATTAATTAACTTAATTCTCTCATTCTTCCTAATTTCATCGTAAAAATAACCTATTTTTAGAGCATTATCATAGGCAAAATTAACGAAAACATAATCATTCATATCCTTTAAGGTTTGTAACTCCTTTGAATTAATTATAGATACTCTGTTCATTATCTTGTTGGTTTTACAGGGAATTTATATACTTTTCCATAATTAACTGGATTTGCGTTATCCCATTTTGCATTGTTCATAAGTATATCCATATATTTATAGTCACCAGTTAGTATTTTATATTGGATAGCAGAATTCATTCTATGATTACCATCATTTAAATAAAATTTGCCTTCCCATCTAAATCCTGCTACTCCTACAGGCTTATTAAATGTACCATTCATCATTTGTTCTAAATAATTTCCTGTTATAGCCGGATCTATTCCAGAATTGAGACTTTTAAAACCTTGAGCTTCTGCTTCGGCAGCAATCTTTGATGTCATAGAAACCTCTTCTGCAGCAGTTACAGTCCTTCCATAACCACCAAACATCAATCCACCACCGCTTCCTTCATCTTGTAGTATCTCCATATGAGAACTGTTTATATTTCTGGCGAATTTATCAGTCCAACTTTCTCCTGCATGATACGATGGATCATCTCTCCATACCCTATACTGCTCTAATGGGCTTTCTCCATTGGCATTTACATTAGCATTTTTAATTAACCCAAATAGTCTAGTATGACCATCTGGTAATCTTTCAGGTGTACCTACAATTACTCTATTGGAGTTTTTTTTCTTGCTTCCAAAAAGCCCGCTAAAGAAATTACCTATACTCTTAAAAATACCGGGCTTAGGCCCACCGCCACCACCTTCACCATCTTTACCCAAGGCTTCAGTTCTTATCATTGCTCCACCTTCATTACGATAGAATAGGGGCATATTTCTTTCATCTGAGCTTAAGCCGGTTCTGTACATGAAATCTGCTACAGCACTTCCTGTACTATATCCTCCCTGCAGGTTATCTACGGTAAGCCTTCCATCTGGATCTATAAACCTTATCGGGTTGTTGTTTCCATAATGATATGGGGTAAACCTTCTGGACGCTTCAGTTAGTGGATCAATAACTCCCCATCTTCCCAGATCCGGCATATACATTCTTGCTCCGTAATCATACATTCCGGTCTCCTGTAATTCCTTACCATTATATTTGTAGTTATAGCTTGGGTTTCCTACAGCAGGGTTGGATATTCCATGTTTTAAACCAAATGGATAGTAATTGCTTTCTTCAAGAACTTCTGCGCTATTTCCATTTTTGAAATAACTTACACGTACATTTCCTAAATGATCGGTATAATTGTAAATGTACTTATTATTTTCAAAATTATAATAACCTGCTGAGGTCGCAACAAATTTTAATGACGGTGGTAATGGTTGGCTGGTTTCTCCTGTCTCTCTGTTATCATACTGAAATCCATCTAAATAGTTGGTTTCAATATTACCCAGGAATGGAGTATATTTTTTAGCCACTTTTACTCCATCTGCTCTATAAATATATTGAATATCTTTTGTTATAATACCTTGCTTCCCTTCTGAAATTTTTATAGAATAAGGAAGGTTCAGATGATTATATTGTATCCCACTGATATCTTTATCCTTATGATTAATCATATTTCCGTTGTCATCATAATCTATCGGTTTACCCCCTGTAGGATATCCGTTAAAATTTTGGGTTGCATCAGATGCTGAAATAAGTCTGTTTCCTTGGTAGACATACTGAATGTTGTCTATATACTCCGCTGAATTAGTGCTTCCTTTCATATTTCTCTGAAGCCGGGTAATATTTCCGTTAAGGTCATAAGCTATTTCTTCATTATAGAAATGATTAACAGGAACCGAAGTTGTGGGTTCCTGATAATATCCTGCGGTAAGTCTGTTTAAGACATCATAATTATAAATATATCTTTTCAGTACACCATCAACAGAAGTTTTCCAGTCTATCTCAGAAACATTACCATTGAATTTTGTATAGGAAGTATTATCAGGATTTTGATATTTCAATTCATAACCAAAAAGTTTTCCGTTCAGATTTTGAGGATCATTGATCTTAGTAAGCCATCCTCTGATATTGTAGGTGTAATCGACAGTTTGCAAAGGGTAAGCAGCAGAAGTTCCCCCTACTTTTTTAGATTCCAGCTGAGAAAGCTCATTATACTTATTCTGAGTTAAGATCTCCGGAGTATTGCTGTCTACCTGATGGGTATGGGTAAGCAGCCTGTTTTGGTTATCATAGGTGAAAACTTCAGTAATAACTCTCTCCGTATCGGTATTAAGTCTTTTATGATAAGTTCTTACCTGAAGTGGTGCTCCCGCAAAATCGAGTTCAGATTCTGTTTTGGTATAGCCTCCTAAATGATTGATTGAATATCCTCCGACGGGTCTTCCTTTTGTATCGTAATAATTATAATTCTTAGTCCAGTTGTCATCCTCTATATTTTTTACCAGGCTCATGACAGGCATTGCTTTCGTATTTACATTTCCGGAAAGATCATCTTTTAAAACTGGTTTTCCGAAAATTGCTGATGGAAATGCAGGATTAAAACTGTATTGCGGATAGGTGTCATAATAATTAATACTTAAGACCTGGGTAACACCGGTAGCAGTCGAAACGTTAGTATAATATACAGGCATGCCGTTTATGGTCAGTCCCGCTGTAGCAGTTCTGGTTTCATATAAATTAGCATTGGCATTGGCACTGTTTTGCATTGATGCCCTGCTGGAAGCATTATTGGTGATTCCTGTGTACACAACCCTTCCCAATTGGTCATATTTGGTAAAAAGCCATTGTCCTTTTTCTTTAAGGACCGTATCCTGAGTTAGAATAAGCCGATCAGCTTTATTATACACCATGTATTCCCATCCTTTTCCGGGAACTTTCTTTTCTGCCAGTCTGCTCCTGTTATCATATTTATACTGATAGCAGAGATCATTCAGAATCTGCTGGGTGATGATATTGTTATTCGAGGTAATCTGAGCGTCTGCTTTCGGAGAAATAACGTAGACAAGATGTCCATAATCGTTGTAAAGATAATAGGTATCTGCATTTTCAGCAGCACTAACGACTTTTCTTACCAGAATAGTTTGTCCCAATCCATTGGTAAATTCAATGGTTTTGTTGCCATCTTCATCCGTTCCTGAGGTTTTTACCAATACTTTTTCATTGTAAAAAGAAACGGTAGGAACAGAAGAAGTTGCAATCGTGCTGACCCATGAATTGGTAAACGAGAACTTCTTTACCTTATCTGAGTTTTTGTTGATTTCATAGGCTGCCTTTCGGGTATGTCCGGAGTTCATTGCCCATTCATTTCCGGGACTTGCGGTTTCCAGGACTCTTGCCAGAGGAGAAGCTTCCAGTTTCTGTTCGGAATAGGCGTTGGGTACTCCGTAATAATTATTGGCCGTGGCCTCAGAAACATTCTGGATTCCAAGGTTGGAAGTGGGCATTGGAACCGGCAAAATACTTCTGGTCTGCCTTCCCAGCTGATCATAGGTAACCGGCATTACAAGATCCTGCCCCAAAGGAGTAGATTTTACCTGGATGGTTTGCTTGGGTCTCCCCAGACCATCAAAATATTGGATGGTTTCTGATTTTTTGCTACCATCTTCAGAGAGAGAAACTTTGCTGTAGACATAATTTTCTGTCGTTGTCTGTGCAAAAACAGACAGAGAAAGAGCCAAAGCCAGCGCTGAAAAATATTTTTTTATCTTCAGTTTTCCTGTATGGATTATGTTTATATTGTTTTTCATCGTTTAGTTTTTGTTGTTGTACTGGTATTCTTTCACCGTAATTCCGTCATTGTTGATGACTTTTTGAAGCCTGCCAAAAGAATCATACTTATATTTTGCCATCATCCCATTGGGAGAAATTGTAGTGGTCATTCCGACCAGAGGGTCATAGGTATAAGCTGTAATCACGAAATTTTTAAGAGCAGTATTTTTTCTGAAGGTATTCAAAGCATTAATTAATGCTGTTTCTTTTGTTACCTCATTGGCTGGAACAGCATCTGCGTCTTCATTAGAGGCATTGACAATGGATGTAACAAGTGCTGCCGGAATATCCGATAGTTTTGCACCTTCTATTTTAGCAATCGGCATGGTTTTGTTGTATCCCCAGATGATGGTAGTGGGAATTCCTCCTGTAGAGGAATCTACAGCATCCGGAAATGCTCTGTACTGAACTAGATTCCCTTTATCATCATAAATATCATTCACCGCATTTTTAAATGACTGGGAAAGGTCATCAGGCAAAAATCCTATGACAGAAGTTGGATATAAATGAGTGGTATCATCGTATCGGGTTTCTGTTTTAGAAAGGGTAGCTCCATTTTTTTTGGATTCAGTAGTAATGACCCTATCTTTGATTCCTGCCACAAATAAGCGGAGAGCAGCCTGCTTTGGATATTTATAATTTTCTTCCAGAATATCTCCTTCAGGGGTAATTGTCTTTTTGTTTGTAATATTAAGATTTATGGTTTCTCGTGTAGATTCTATTGTTGAAGAAATAGCATCCTGCCCAACAAAAGAATTCGTAGTATTAGTCTGCTTCGTAACAATTGAATTCTTTACGGTACCCCCTGAAGTCATTATGTCACTAAGTGAATAAGAATTTCCTATAGATGTTAATTGATAGGTATTTTCTTCTTTTGCTACCAGCGTATTGTTGGCATCAAAAACTTCTTTTTTATCTAAAAGACCATTAACAAGGATATTGTAATGAGATACCGGACTTGCTAATGCTCCTTCTGGGGTTTGATTCTCAGGGTGATCTTTCAACGTTTCAAAATAATATTTGGCATATCCTTTATTCTGACCAATGGTTTCTTTTACATTCTTATAAACCACAGGACTGTCCTTAAGCCAAGCCAAATAACCACTTGTTTTGGCATTATCGTCAAACTGTTGATAAGAGTAATAACGGGTTTCAGAATCTACCGGAACTCCATTTTCAAGAAATTCTATTTTTTTTATTCTGACTCCATTTCCTGTAGTATAGTTGGGAAGCGGAATAGACCTGTATCTGATTCTTTTGATGGTAACTGTACCTCCGCCACCTGTTCCCAAGACTTTGAAAGTATTAGTTCCCGGCATAAATTTTCTATTGCCATCATTACCTACTACTGATGAGGTGAGTTCGATATCAACAGAAGGAGTCAAGCCTGGATCCCATACCGGTGAATCGGTGTAGTAAGCGGTGACGTCTACACAATACATAAGATAACTTCCTCCCTCGGAGTCGTCTGGGTTTGAAGGAATATTGAAGGTATAAGTATTTGTAAAATGGGTGTCAAAATTAAAAGTACCTACAGTTTCCAAAACTTGGGCGTCCTGATCTGAAAATTCATTAGGTAGGATATATAAATCACCAGAGACAGTCCACGGATCAAATATATTGGTCTTTTTGAATTCATACTGATTAGGTTCAAATTCGTACCTTGTTTGCCCGCCTGTTGGATATTTTATGGTGCTGAGAAGTCCTATATTTAAAAACTTTGGACTATCAGGATTATTGAGGCAATAACATTTAAACTCTGTCCAGTTGCCTCCGGTAAAAGGACTGTCATTATATTCAAAACTTGTTTTTTCAAATTGGGTAGATGTTCCATATTTCTGAACTGAACGAAGCATTCTTCTGTCATAGAAACCATCAGGTACTGCCTCTGCTGTACATGAAGATATTAAGGGTTCAGTATAGGTAAATCCGCTATCGTCACTTTGCAGGGTATATTTCTGAATCACTTTTCCGGCTTTGTTTTTCAGGGCTACGGTTTGCAACTGATAAGGGTCTGTTAATTTCTTTCGAAGAGCCTCATTAAAATTATAGCTGAATTCAATGGAGCCAAAATCTGGTGAAGTTACTTTGCTGATTTTCAAACTTTTCATAGTGAGGACCTGATCGTTAGGTACATAACTATCCTCAATGTAGGTGAAAAGTAGTGGTTCATTCTGATAAACATCCTTTATTTTAGTAAGATAATAAGCTGACACATACGAGATAGAATTATTACTCTTTTTAAAAATATTCTGATCTTTATTATTAAAAAAATACGTATTTCCTGATGGATCAACAACTTTAAAAGTATCTTCTGCTTGATTATAAGTGAGATCCAGGTTGGTATGAGTTATATAAGTAATTTCTTTTTGTCCGGAAGCATTTGCTTTTAATAAAAACTTACCATTGAATCCCATAAAGGAATAGTAATAAATATCAGTAGGTATACCATTATATGGGTTTATTGATCTGTAAATAAGACAGCTTGTCCCGTATAAAGACCAACCTAACCCTACATCAGAAGCTTTGCTTGTTTTACCTGCATTGCCAGGGTGATAAGATATTCCTACATTGATCCCTATTCCAGAGTTATGAGTAGCTAACGCAAAGAAAGGAATATTAATGTCCGGAACCCCGGTAGATAAAGATATCGGAGCATTGATGAAACTAGACATTGATGCTGCAGAAGGTGCCGAGGTGAAACTTTCGCCTGATGCGCCTTGTGATAATAATAATCCTGAACAAAATGTAAGCAGGAATACTATAATCTTATGTTTTTTTCTCATGATGTTATTTCTTGATTAATTTGGCATTGGCCGTTTTATTGTTATCAGTTTTTATAGTCACCAGATAAGCTCCCTGAACCAAAGCCTGAGTATTGATCTTAGTCACTCTATTCTTGGTTTTTATACTTTGAAGTTGTCTTCCGCTCATGTCATACAACAGAATATCAGCATCCTTAAAACCCTGTCCTGAGCCTGTCGAAGGATCAAAGCCGATTTCCACATAAGCATAGTCAGATACTGGATTTGGATAGATCTTGATATCGTATTTTTCAATCAGCTGATCAACTTGCTTATCTCCCAGCTTAACAATCTTCCAATTCTCTTTACCTAATTCTTCTGCGCTGGTTCCGGCAAGAATAATGGAACCGTCTCTGTTGAGTTTTAAATCTGAAAGTCTTTCTTCTTTTTGTCTGGATTCTCCTTTCACATGTTTTCTCCACTGTTCATTGCCATTCTGATCCAAATACAACATCCAGAAAGTTTCATCATCGGTTTGAATTCTTCCTTCTGCCTGGGTGTAACCTCCCAACAGAATACCTTTAGACTTCTCGCTTCCATCTTCCAGCCTCCCACTTACCACACTCATGCCCATCAGGATGTCTCTGTTTTTGAAATTGTAGGATTTCTGCCACTGCTCATCTCCTCTTTCATTGAGAGCAATCAGCCAAAGGTCTGTTCCTTCTTCAATGCCTACGGTTTTGTTTCCTGATCTTTCTGACCTGGATTCTCCACCAATGATAAAGCCAGTTGAACTTAAAGCCAGTGTTCTCAAATGATCATCTCCTTTACCTCCAAAGTTCTTTTCCCATTCTACTTTTCCATTTTTATCCAACTTGACAATCCAGTAATCACCTTCACCAAAGTTTTCAGTTTGTTTCGAGTTTCGGGATACGGGATTCGGGTTTTGAACGTTTGATGCAGAACCCGAAACACGAACCTCGGAACTTCTCGAATAAATCCCCAGTAACGCTCCTCCATCTCTCGTTGGAATCATCTTTTCCACTTCATCTAAACCTTTTCCTCCTAAAATTAATTGAGAGAGTTCTTTTCCATTTTTATCGAGTCTGGTGATCCAGACATCTTTAGAACCATAGCCCTTTGCTGAATTCTGTACATTTCCGGCAACAAAAAATCCTAAGTCCGTAGTTTGAATAACAGCTCTCGCTTCTTCATCGGAAGAATTTCCCAATGTTTTCTGCCACAATTCATCTCCGAATTCATTGATTCTGATCAGCCAGATATCTGAGCCTCCTTTGGAATCGTCTTTTTTGTCTAATCCTTTTCCGGAATAAGATGTTCCTGCTAACAGAAATCCTCCATCCTGAGTGGTAACAGTAGCCGACAGATAATCATGATTTTGTCCTGAGAAATATTTCTCCCAGACTTCTTGACCCTGTTGATTGAGTTTTACCAGATGAAAATCGTAACCGTTGTTTTGCTTACTGCCTGAAACCTGTTGCTTATTGCTTTGAATAGAACTTCCTGTGATAAGGTATTGTTGATCAATGGTTGTCGTGACCTGGCTTAGAAAATCCTGGGTAGAGGATTGGATGTCTTTTTGCCACACTACTTCCTGAGCAGATACGCCCAAGATTGTGCATAAAGTAAATGCACCGAGATAAAGTTTTCTCATTCCCGTGTTGTCGTTTTTTGAGTTAGTAATTAGTTTATTAAAAACGCAGCGAATTTAGTACTTTTTAAGACACAAAAATTGATATACTCCAACCTACTATAAATCATGCTATTAATAGTTAGATTTTCTTTATATTGTATTACAATTTGTATCATTATGATGCAAAAAAATCTACTCACGGCGACAGAACCTGTCGTATTAAAAATAAAAAGGGCCAATCCTAAAAGAATTGACCCTTCCAAAAAACATTAACTGTTTATTGATAGAATTATGATGTTTTATTTCCAGCCTCCACCTAAACTTTTATAGATGTCGACTACAGTGCTGAGCTGTTTTTGCTTTGCTTCGATAAGTTCCATTTTGGCATCCAATGCATCTCTCTGGTTCAAAAGAACTTCAAGATAATCTGCTCTTGAATTACGGAACAACTGATTGGCAATATCAATAGACTGATCCAGGGCTTTGGTTTCCTGTGATTTCAACTGATAATACTGATCTATATTCTTAACCTTTGACATCAGATTGGCAACGTCCAGATAAGCATTCAAAATGGTTTTGTCATATTCGTATAATGCCTGAACCTGTTTTGCATCTGCCGTCTGAAAATTAGCTTTTATCGCACTCTTGTTAATAAGTGGTCCTGCCAGTTCCCCTACAAGATTGTAAGCTATTGATTCTGGTAATTTAACAAGGTATGAAGGTTTGAAAGCCTCCAGCCCTAAGGTTGCAGAAATTTCCAAAGAAGGATAGAATTCTTTTCTTGCAGCTTCCACATCCAGCTTTGATGCCTTCAATTCCAGTTCTGCCTGTTTGATATCAGGGCGGTTAGCTAATAACTGAGATGGAATTCCGGTATACACTGTGGGAGGAATGGTAGACATAAAGTTTTCCTTTGTTCTCACAATTGGCTGTGGATATCTTCCCAGTAAAGCATTGATTTCGTTTTCTTTCTCTGTGATCTGCTGACGGATTGTATATTCTGCTGCTTTGGATTTCGCCAGTTCTGCTTCAAATTTCTTCACAGCCAGTTCCGTTGCAGCAGCGGCTTCTTTCTGAATTTTGGAAATTTCCAATGCTCTCTGTTGCAGCTTGATATACTGCTGTATAATATCCAATTGATTATCAAGTGCCAATAACTCATAATAATTATCCGCAACTTCTTCAATAAGATTAGACAGAACGAAGTTCTTCCCTTCCACAGTAGAAAGATAATGAGCCACTGCAGATTCTTTTTCTGTTCTGAGTTTTTTCCAGATATCAATCTCCCAGCTCGCGTTTAATCCTGCTTCAAAATTCCCAAGCGGGTCTGGCATTTCTTTTCCTGGTTCTATTTCTGTAGTAGCATCACCAGCTCCTTCACTGGTATAACGGCCTGATTTTTTCAATCCTGCTCCTATTCCTGCAGAAACCGTTGGAGTCAATCTTCCTTTTTTAGCTAAAACACCACTTTTAGCAATTTCAATCTCCTGAAGCGTGATTAGAAGCTCCTGATTATTTTTTAAAGCAGTTTCAATAAGCGTCACAAGATTCGGATCAGTAAAAAACTGTCTCCATGGTGTTGTTCCGCTATTGTTGTTAGCATCCTGCTGTTCTTCCTGATTAAAGTTCTGAGGAATATTTTCTTTTACCTCATCTTTTATGACAGTCGCCATCGGTGCCTTACAACTTGCAAGTACAAGCGATAAGGCAATGGCTGCGATTATATTTTTAGTCTTCGAATTTTCCATCATGTTCATAAGGTTCAGTTTGTTCTGTTAAAGGATTCTCTTCTTCATATCTTGCCAGTCTTGACTTATCAGCAATTGTTCCGAAGATATAATACAGTCCGGGGATAATCATCAATCCGAAAATAGTCCCGATTAACATTCCTCCTGCTGCTGCAGTACCAATGGTTCTGTTACCAACCGCTCCTGGTCCTGTTGCGATCACCAGAGGAATCAACCCTGCAATGAAGGCAAATGATGTCATCAAAATCGGACGGAAACGGATGGCAGCTCCTTCAATAGCAGCTTTTGCCACAGGAATTCCTTCTTCTGCCTTTTTCTGAACGGCAAATTCTACAATCAACACGGCATTTTTACCCAGAAGTCCAATAAGCATGACCATGGCCACCTGTGCATAGATATTGTTTTCCAATCCTAATAATTTTAAGCATAAAAAAGCTCCGAAAATACCTACCGGAAGGGATAAAATAACCGGTAGCGGAAGGATGAAACTTTCATACTGTGCAGAAAGGATCAGATAAACAAATCCTAAACACACCAGGAAGATAAATACGGCTTCATTTCCACGGCTTACTTCATCTTTAGAAATCCCCGCCCAGTCGATACCAAAACCTCTTGGAAGTGTTTTATCTGCAACTTCCTGAATGGCCTTGATGGCCTGTCCACTACTATATCCAGGCGCCGGAGTTCCGCTCACCTCTGCAGAATTATACATATTATGTCTGGTAATTTCGGATAGTCCATATACTTTTTCCAATCTCATGAAGTCTGAGTATGGAACCATCTGGTCTTTATCATTTTTAACATACAGTTTCAGCAGGTCAGTTGGTAAGGCTCGGTATTGAGGACCAGCCTGAACAATTACCTTATACGGTCTGTCAAAGCGGATGAAACTCGTTTCATAGTTGGACCCGATCAATGTAGAAAGGTTATCCATCGCTTTCTCAATCGTGACTCCTTTTTGTTCTGCAAGATCATTATCAATCTTCAGCATATACTGTGGGAAACTCGCAGAATAGAATGTAAATGCTGATCCCAATTCCGGACGCTTCTTAAGCTCCTTCACAAAGTCATTACTTACCTGTTCCATTTTATGATAATCTCCACTTCCCGCTTTATCCAGCAGACGAAGTTCAAAACCTCCTGCTGCTCCATACCCCGGAACGGAAGGCGGCTGGAAGAATTCTATATTAGCTCCCGGAATATTCTTGGCTTTTTCTTCCAGTTTTTCAATGATTTCCGCAGCTGATTCTTTACGTTCTTCCCAGCTTTTAAGGTTGATCAGACAGGTTCCGGAGTTGGATCCGGTACCTTCTGTCAAAATCTCATAACCTGCAAGAGAAGAAACGGATTGTACCCCATCAATGTCTTCAGATTCTCTCAAAAGTTCTCTGGCAATCTGATTGGTTCTTTCTAATGTAGATCCAGGAGGTGTCTGAATAATGGCATAGATCATTCCCTGATCTTCAGCCGGAATAAATCCTGAAGGTAAAGAGTTACTCAGGAAGAATGTACAGGCACAGAATGCTAATAGTAAAGGCAATGTTATTGTCTTTTTCGTCACTGTTTTATTCAACATCTTCTCATATCTTCCTGCTCCCTTCGTGAACAGGTTGTTGAATTTATCAAGGAAAATAGTAATCGGAGTTTTCTTCTTCGCTTTTCCATGATTATTTCTTAAGATCAGAGCACATAAAGCCGGTGTCAAAGTAAGCGCCACTACCCCTGATAAAATAATGGATGAAGCCATTGTAATAGAGAACTGACGATAAAATACCCCTACCGGTCCTGACATAAATGCAATCGGAATGAATACAGAAGCCATTACCAGCGTAATTGCAATAATCGCCCCACTGATCTCATGCATTGCTTCTTCAGTGGCCTTTAATGGGGAAAGATGTTTTTCTTCCATCTTGGCGTGAACAGCTTCAATAACTACAATCGCGTCATCTACCACAACCCCGATCGCCATTACTAAAGCAAAGAGGGAAATCATATTCAGGGTAATTCCGAAAGCAGACATTACCGCAAATGTTCCTACCAATGAAACCGGAACAGCTAATGCCGGAATCAATGTTGAACGCCAGTCTCCAAGGAATAGGAATACTACGATAGCAACCAGAATAAAGGCTTCAAACAAAGTATGGATTACTTTTTCCATGGATGCATCCAGGAATCTTGAAACATCATAACTGATATCGTAATGCATTCCCTTAGGGAAGTTATTTTTTTCAAGATCTTTCATCAATGTTTTCACATTTTTGATAACGTCACTTGCATTGGATCCATAGGATTGTTTTACCGTGATTGCTGCTGAAGGTTTCCCGTTCAATGTGGAATAAATATCATACATGGAACTTCCAAACTCTATATCGGCAACATCTTTCAGTCTTACAGATTCTCCGTTCGGTTTTGCTTTTAAAATAATGTTTCCGTAATCTTTTTCATTATTGAAACGACCAGGATATTTTAATACATATTCGAAAGACTGAGAGCGTTTTCCGGAACTTTCACCTGTTTTACCCGGAGAAGCTTCCAAACTCTGCTCATTCAGAGATTCCATTACTTCATCTGCTGAAATATTATATGCTGTTAATCTATCTGGTTTAAGCCAGATACGCATTGCATATTCACGGGTTCCGAGGATATCGGCAAAACCAACACCGCTTACCCTTCTCAATTCAGACATTACGTTGATGTCTGCATAGTTGAAAAGGAATTTCTGGTCAGCTTTAGGATCGTCACTGTACAGGTTAATATACATCAACATGTTGGGTTCTTCACGCGTAATCTTTACCCCTTCACGCACTACCAAAGGCGGAAGTTTATTTACCACTGAAGATACACGGTTCTGCACGTTTACTGCAGCTACATTGGGATCGGTTCCCAGATCAAATACAATCTGAATGGAAGCTTCCCCGTCATTTCCGGCATCCGAAGTCATATATTTCATACCGGGAACTCCATTTAATCCTCTTTCCAAAGGAATTACTACGGATTTAATCAACAATTCGTTGTTAGCTCCGGGATATTCTGCGGTGATATTTACTTTAGGCGGAGAGATGGATGGAAACTGTGTCACCGGAAGTTTTACCAATGACAGTATTCCCATAAATACAATAATCAATGAGATTACTATAGACAGAACTGGTCTGCGAATGAATTTCTTAAACATACTGCTTCATTTTAGAGACCACTACTCTGCTTTTAGTTTCAATGATTGAAGAACTTTCTTAGGATCCTGGAATTTTGTTTTCACCTTTTGATCATCCTTTACTTTCTGAACTCCTTCCAGAAGGATCTGATCTCCTTTTGAAATTCCTGATCCCACTACATAAAGATCCTGAAGTTCATAAGCTACTTTGATATTTCTGGATTTTGCTACTCCATTTTTATCAATTACAAATACATATTTCTGATCCTGAATTTCATAGGTTGCTTTCTGTGGAATGATCAATGCATTATGAACAGGCATTGACATCTGCACTTTTCCGGTTTCTCCGTTTCTCAGAAGTTTGTCTGGATTCGGGAATTTCGCACGGAAAGCAATATTTCCGGTTTCGTTATCGAATTCTCCTTCAATTGTCTGGATTTCTCCTTTTTGTGTATACGTTTCTCCGTTTGCTGTAATCAGAGAAACCTGGTTACTGCCTCTGTCTGCAGCATGAGTCTGGTAGCTTAAATATTCAGGTTCTGAAACGTTGAAATAGGTGTAGATACTTGTGTTATCAGATAACGAAGTCAACAAATCACCTTCATCTACAAGGCTTCCCAATTTCAGTGGAATTCTGTTAATAATCCCTGAAAACGGTGCTTTGATATCAGTAAAAGACAAATGGATCTGGGCCAGTTTCATTTCTGCATTGGCAGCATCCAATTTGGCTTTTGCCATTGCTCTTTCATTTTTAGAAACGATGTTGTTTCCTGCCAGCGTACTTGCATTTTTAAGCTCAATAGAAGCCTGTTCTACTTCTGCTTTTGCTTTTAATAATTCTGCCTGATACAGTTTAGGCATAATTCGGAACAATGTTTGTCCGGCCTGTACGTATTGTCCTTCATCTACAAAGATTTTTTCCAGGAAACCTTTTTCCTGAGCTCTCACTTCAATGTTTTTTACAGATTGAATCTGGGCTACGTATTCTTTGTTGATTACGGTATCCATTACCACAGGGGACGTCACCGGATAGACGGTAACTTCTTCTTTTTCTTCTTTTTTCTTATTGCAGCCAACCGCCAACAAAAGGGCACTCAACGCAATTCCCGAAGCAACTCTTTTTATCATAATTCTAGAGTTTATATAAATCGTTAATGTTTTGATAGAAATAAAAAACGGTAATAAAAGGGGTACGATGTGATGATTACCGGCATACACAACGCAAGTACTTTCCACCCGGAATCAGGCAGAAAATAAATAGAACGGAGAAATTTTAGATTCTAATGGAGCGGATAAGAATAAATCTTTTGGTTGCTAAACCAAGAACAAAGCCATGAATATCCGGCTTGGATCTTTTATAGCTTTTTAATCCAAAAATATAGACTAAAGAGAAGACTCCGGCAAAAACAATAACAGCCTGCCATACATCAGACAGCTGGAAATCATCTTCGGTAAGTTCTAAAGTGGAATTGTCTACATTATCGGCCATCTGCTGAACAGAGAGTTTTTCAAAAGTCTGATTCAGGCGGTTGGCTCTTTTTGGCATATGATGAGAAACATGACCGTTATAGTCGTTTCGGAGCGTTTTAACATCAAGTCTGCTTTCTACTACAAAGAGCAGAAAAAGACTGGTTAAAAAATATACTACGAAGTTTCTCATTTTGAAGTTGCAAATGTACACCCAGATTATGATATTACCATCATGGATTAACAAAATTTAACTCTTCTTTAAAATACCTGAATATAAAAAATTGATAAATATTAAATATTTCGTTTATTCAAGCGTAATTCAAGCAATCCTGATATCTCATCTGTGCAAGTTTCAATTTTCAAATATCAAGCCATTTTTTTTGATTTAAGGAAATTTTAATTTTAAAGCTGTTGCTTTTTTGAACATTTTAAGTGGTTGGATACTCTATTTTGAAAATTTTCCTATCAAACCTAAACTTTATCATGAATTATAATTATTAACATTAACTTATTGTTACTCTCTTCTTTTTGAATTATTTTTGCCGAAAATTAACACAACAAATGAAAAATGAAAAAAAAACAACATTATACCATTGAAAACAAGTTCGTTAAAAATCCTGAATTAACAATGGTTCTCCTTAATTTTCTACAATAATTATCACTTTCTGTTTCGTGAATTTTGTTTCAAAAAACAGTGAGTTAAATTGCATAAAACTTTAATTTTCTGTTAGTTTATGAAAAATTAACATATATTTATTAAAAATATTTGTAAATTTATATAGCATTAACATCATAATTCATGAAACACTTTAAAATCACTTATCACTATGAAAAAATTATTATTACCAGTCCTTTTCGGATTGACCATTATTTCCCTAACAGCGTGTAAACATCCCGGAAAAGAAGCTGAAACCATTACTGCTGTTACTCCAGAAAATACAGATGACATTTCAAAAAATGTGTATGTTGACAGCTATGGAGAAAAAATTGAAGTTACGATCAACAACACCAAAAATACAGCAACAATACATTTAAACGGTAAAACTTTTGACCTTAAAAAAAGTGATGCTTTACCTGAATATACTGCCTCTAATGAAGAGTATCAATATTCTGATATTAAAGGGAATATCACCTTCCTGAAAAAGAATGTAGATATGGTTCTGTTCCATCTTAAACAGGCAAAAAAAGAGTCTGGTCCTGCAAAAATGGCATCGTATTAGCATAAGGATTAGCAATTCAAATTAAAAAAATAAACATTATGAAAAGTTTATATTATTACTTATCAGCACTTGTTATCGCAACATTTTTAGTTGTTTCATGTAAAACACAGAACGCTCAAAAAGCAACTACTGATATTACAGGAAAAACATGGAAACTTACAGAGCTTAACGGGAAGCCGATTGAACTGAAAAATCCTAAAAACAATCCTTATTTTAAACTTGAAATGGATGGTATGAGATATCAGGGACATGCAGGATGTAATGGTTTGGGAGGAACTTTTGAGATCAAACCTGAAATGATGAGAATTAAGTTCAATCAGGGAATGTCTACCATGATGGCTTGCGAGGATCTTGATATTGAAAATCAATTTACCAAAGCAATTCTTGCAGCAGACAATTACTCTGTAAACGGAAATACGCTTACTTTAAACAAAGCAAGAATGGCTCCTTTAGCTAAATTTGTTCTTCAGTAATAGAATCAATCTCATTTAAATAAAAAAATAAAGAGGCTGTCCAAAAAGGTCAGCCTCTTTTTTTTTGTTTTGAGACTGCGTATAGTTATGCAGCAATTTTATACTTTTGGATTTTCATATACTTATGGAAAAGATGCATATGTTGTTTGCATTTAAGTGTATTTAGCCAATTTTTACGGTTAAGTTTTCTGTTTTTCACTAATTTTCTAAGATTATGTGCCAATGCCATTAATCCAAATTCAATATTTACTTTTTCAAGTCCTTTTAGAGTAAATCTTGAAAATTTATTATTGCTTTTTAATTGCCCGAATACAGCTTCTACTTCTATAGGCCGTTTACTTCTGTGGTAATGCCCTTTTTCAGATATCAGCCTTTGTCTGGCTTTCATTCTGTGATGGTTCAGATTATAATTCACTTCGATTAATCGATTATCCTGGCTTTGATGGCAGCTTTCTCTAAGAGGACAACCCTGACATCTGAAAGCCTGATAATAATGTACCTGAGATTCATATCCGTTACTGCTGATTCTTTTGCCTTTACCGATAAAGTTCATTTGCTGTCCGCAGGGACATACATAGAAGTTATTTTCCTCATTATAATATAAGTTCTGTACAGCAAACGCATTGTTCTTCTCACTGCGCTTCTGTTCTTTATGAAAATTATTATATTTTACATAGCCCTCTATAGCTTTTTCTGCCATCATTTCGTAATTCTCTTCACTTCCATATCCGGCATCTGCTACTACCTCTTTACTTTGTTTGTGATACTGATTTTCAAAGCTGTTAAGATGATCCTTCAATGTAGTGGTATCTCCAGGAGTCTGATGAATGCTGTAATGGGTGATAAACTGGTTTTCAGTACTGATCTGTGCATTATAGGCTGGCTTAAGCTGCCCATTTTTCATATGGTCGTCTTTGAGCCGCATGAAGCAGGCGTCGGGATCTGTCTTACTATAACTGTTGCGGCCTGAGAGTATTTTTAATTGATCTTCATACTTCTGTAATCTGGGCAGGTCCTGATGCTGAAGCTTTTTAATGAGCTTCTTACCGGTTTTATTGTCCTGTGCCACAGAGTGATTAAGTTCTGCTATTTTATCCTGAAGCTCTCTGCTGTCAATAGATTTTGGAAGGGTCTTTTCATGGGATTCATAACGCTCTTCTTTGATTTGGGATTCAATATCTTCAAGTACGGAATGAATTTGAGCTTCCAGTTTTAATTTATTCTTTTCTACAGATTTTTTCCATACAAAGCTGTATCGGTTGGCAGATGATTCTATTTTTGTACCATCTATATATTGAACATTTAAACTTACGTAACCTAAATTCTGCAAAACAACGGTAACATCTGCAAAAAGACGGTGAATATGGTTTTTAAGCCGTTTGCTCCTAAAGTAATTGATGGTTCTGTAATCAGGCTTACTGTTGCCGGAAAGCCACATGAAATGAATATTTTCTCCAAGTGCCTTTTCTATTTTACGGCATGAATAAATATTGTTGAAATAGGCATAGAATAAAACTTTGATCATCATCCGGGGGTGAAAACTTGTCGTTCCACCGCCTTTATATTCACTTATAATATGATCGATATTCAAGTTATCCACTAATTCATTGATAAGACGTACCGGATCATTAGCACCTATCTTATCAAAAATATCTTCAGGAAATAAGCTGGGAGTATTGGTGGGTAAAGATTTAAACCGTACTTTCATATCAATGTTTGTTTGGGTGCACCTTAAAGATAAATCTTAAAGGACAAACAACAAAAAAATCCCCGAAACTTTTTAAGTAACGGGGATATTTTTTTTGACTTTTTAGACAGCCTCTTTTGTATTTTCATCTACTTTTTTTGTTGTATATAATATAACAGATCAAAAGACTGACATTTACCAGAACTGCAAATGCATTTGATATAATAATAGGAAGTTCGTCTTTTTCAAAACCATACCATACCCATAAAGAGAGCCCTGAAATCAGAACCAGAAGCATGAGTAAAGAAATATCTTCTACATTCTTTTCTCTGATTACCTTTATAAGTTGTGGAATCATTGAAACGGAAGTAAGAACTCCGGCCACTATACCTAATATATTTTCATTCATACATTTTCACCTTGAATATCAATACTAAGATACACTATTGAAATCTCTTCCATGAAACTTCTTCATGCAATGGAATATCTTCTTCCATAAAACGGAAAAGATCTCTTGAAAAATAGCACCCATTAAGAATCCCACGGGCTCCAAGTCCATTAAAAACATAAAGATTACTAAACGTATCGTGCCTTCCGATGATAGGTCTTCTGTCTTTTACGGTTGGACGAAATCCAAAATGTACTTCTTCTACTTCAAAATCATAAGGATAAAACTCTGAAAGTCCTTTCACCAGTTGGGCAACTGCTGATTCATCAATATGATGGTGAAGCTGCTCTCTGTCATAAGTTCCTCCATAAAAATATAATCCGTTTCCGGTTGGAAATAAAAAGTGTTTCTTTTTAATGGTTATGTTTTCCGGAATCGGTTGAGAAAGTTTTACTTTTATGTGGTGACCTTTGTTCGGGTTTACTGTAATTTCTGAAAAGTATGGATTATCCTTCACACCCATTCCTTCACAGAAGATTATATTTTTGAAAATAAAATCTTTATATATGGATTCAGATGGATTCAATTTTGAATAATCGAATTTTTCTTTTACCAGATGATCGTTTTTTTCAAAATAATTGAATAAACCACTGAAAAATCCATTAACATTAAGTCTTGCAGACTGATTCACCTTTCCGGTAAGAAAATCGTTTTTTACTACACTTAAACGATCGAAATTTTGATCAAGAAAATGTGATAATTCTTCATTTGCCGATTTTTTCAACCATAAATTCTGTTCATTCTCATCATGGAAAATTCTGTGAATGGGAGCATTGATCAAATAATTTTCTCCTGTATATGATTCTATTTCTTTAAGACTGTCTTTAAGAAAATCTATTTGCTCCTGTGCTTTCCAGAATGTGGTAAACTTCTTTAGAACAACAGGATTGATAATTCCTGCTGAAACCTGAGAAGCACTTTTTCTTCCTTCCGTAAAGATCACAAAAGACTTGTTATTTTTAATGAGCTGATGAGCTAAGAAAAGCCCTGCATATCCGTCTCCAACGATAATATAATCTACATTTTTCATAATAAAAAAAACCTGAGTAAAAATACTCAGGTTTTCTATAAATATCAAGTGAAATCTAGTAATTCCACATATCATTTTCCATGTCAAGAATCTGTGCTTTGATTCTGTCACTTTCTTCAAGCTGCTCGTCAGCATTTTTAGGAATATAGTCCTTAATAGTACCATCTCCTAAACCGTTTGAAGACTTATAAATAATAGAAGAGAATCTTCTTGCATTGATAACATCATCGAAAGATAAGTCAGCAGAAGAATTTTTTCTATTGAAAACATAATTGTTTGCTAAGATATCACGAGCACTTGGGTAATAAATCCAGAACAAATCAATCAATTCATCAGCACCTGCCAAAGGCTGGCCATCAGGACCAATTCTTCCTACAGATGTTGGATCCGGCCCCATAGCAGCGATGCCAAGAGGTCTGTACTTCATCTGACCGTCTCTCTTATCGATAAACCACATACCCATTACTTTAAGAACTTTTACTTTATCAGTAGTTGTTCTGATGATATCTGTTAATCTTTTCTTTTCGTCCTCTGTAAGTGTTCTTCCAGAGTTAAGGATATCGATAGCTTCTTCGTCAAGTCTTACACTTTCCAATCTTTTCTGAATAGCTTCAGGTGAAAGTCTTGTAACGAAGTTTTCGTCATCATAAACTTCCTTGATATCCCCCTTAAGGGCGCCATCAAGTAATAATTGATATAATGATCTTGTAGAACTTGAAAGAAGACCATCCGGATTGTCATAATAAAACGGCTGGTTGATCTTATCATTCATATCAATGATTTCCCAAACAAACATACTTTTGTAAATATCCTTGTCATCAACGAAACCATATTCAAGAGGCTTTACTTTATTGCTGATAACAGTATCCCCTGCTTTTCTCATTGATTCAGCCCTCATTTGTCTGAATTCTTCAGGAGAAGCAGCATTCAGAATAGTTTGGGAAAAAGCGAATCCCGAAACTAAAACTAAAAGGGTGCTAATATATTTTTTCATAATATGATTTTACAAATTAACCTTATTGAACATTAATAATTACAGGTGAAATCTCCTTAAGCCTTTGGTTTCCTAGCCCTGTAGCAGTAGCCTGAATATCATAGATCTGAACTACGTCACCAGGTCTAAGATTTCTAAGCATACCTTCAGCTCCTGATAATGAACTTCCTTGAATCAGAGTACCTGCTTTTCCTGGAAGCTTAATAATAAAGCTATTAACAGTGAATGAAACAGGGAAATCAAAGTCAGGTAAAGTAGCAGAAACAATCTGGTTAGGTATAGAACCTGCCGGCATAAAGTTTACAGCTTTACCTCTGATCTGACCTTGTGGTCTAGGGATATTCTTAATTCTATATTCAAATACCTGAGAAACTGTTTTACCATAAGGGTCAGTTCCTGATAATGTTAACTTAACTACATTTCCTGTAGTAGGAGTTACATCCCATTTACCTGGACCTTTACCTTTCACAGTAGCTCCTGCAGCAGATAATGAAAGTTTAGAATTGTCAGCACCTAAGATTGATCCTGAAACAGGGTTCTCAAGTCCTCTATACATTACATTCATTTTATCCGCAGAAAGTAATAATCCTTTTTCAAGTTTTACTTCTCTTGGTCCAGCGATTACATTATAAGTATGTGTCCAAGGGAAAGACTGTGGTTTCCCTGAAGCATCTGTCAATGTAATTGTACCTCCTAATTTATGTTCACCTATTCCAGAACCTGAAATAGCGATAGAACCTTTACCGTTTTCTACTTTACTTACTCCAGAAATGCTGATCTTATTACTATTAGAATAAGTACCTAACATTACTTTTACTTCAGCCTGTTTTCCTGCCTGGATATCAACCGGACCTGAAACAATAGGCTCGTAGCTTGAGAATTTAATATTCGCATCTACTTTTTCCTGAAGTAATAGTGCCAATGCATCAGACTGAACGTTTCTGGCATCATTTTGGATAATTTCCAAATTAGATATTGCAGCAATTAACGGCTGATGATAAAATTTATTCTGGAACCAAGTCTTTTCATTTGGAGATGTTCCTTTCGGATACTCCGCAATAAGAGACTTGTTAGCTCTTGCAACTAAATCCTGTAACTGAGCATTGCTTCCAAAAGTAGCATTGATGTAGTTTCTTACGTCATCAATTTTAGCTTTCAGATCTAATGCATTCTTTGATGGAGTATTTTCATCTCCTTCCTTGAAGAAATATTCAGTAGTCGCTTCGTTATTGTTAAGTGCAGCAAAGTTTTCACTTACGTCAATATCTTTCCCGTCCTTATCTTTATCGTGAAACTCAGATTGTTTTTTCAACAAATCTTTAACATCCTGAGCAGATTTCACCAATGCATCAATTTTGGTTTTCAATACTTTGTACTGAGCCCAAGGTTGTGCGTAGGTATCCGGAACTTGCTGAGCCTTAGCTTCCAACGTTCTTTCAAAGATCTTCTCGTTCTTTTTTTCTGTTAAAGTTCTGGTTTCATTTAATGCTCTGGTAGAGTCATAGTATGATCTGATGATTTCTGCATCAATATTTAGGGCCATCATCGCGATGAACACCAAATACATTAGGTTGATCATCTTCTGACGAGGGGTCTGTTTTCCTTGTGCCATTCTCTTTTCTTGGTTTTTTTGATTAAGTAGTTAAATTTAGAAATGGTTAGGAATTAAGACTTCATAGCAGTTAGCATACCACCATAAACTCTATTTAAGTTATTAAGATTAGATGTTAAACCTTGTAGCTCTTGGTTGAATTTCTCAGATTGCTCTGCAGATTTCTGCATATCTGCAACATACTTGTTCGCAAATTCAGATTGTCTCTTACCGCTTTCAAGTTGCATTGCATAAAGAGCATTCATGCTTTCCATGTGCTGAGCTGCTTTATTTAATTGGTCGTTATATTTATGAGTAGAAGCAGATACGTCTACAGTTTGATTGATCTGATCAACAGAGTTTGAGAATTTATCAATTCCTGTTCTTAATCTTTCAAATAATTGAACGTCTAGTCTGGCATCTTGAAGCATTTTATCCAATTTGTTAGAAAGAGAGTTTTCTAATTCTGCAAATTGAGCGCTTGTATTTTTTGTTGTTACATTAGAGTGTAAAGGATTTGGATTAGCATGCTTATCTAATAACTCAGGATAAACATTTTCCCAGGCATAAGACTCTTCAGTTTTTGGAGGGTCAAATGCAAAGATGATAAAGATAATCGCCTCAGTAATAAGTCCTACGGTAAGAGCGATGTTACCGTTAATAGGTCCCAAGGTAATGTGAGTAATTTTAAGCCAAGCTCCAAGAATTACAATTGCAGCACCGAATGAATAAAAGAAATTCATCCAAGCATCTTTAGTCTTAAACATATTGAGTTAGTTTTTTTAATGTTAAATAAAATTGTTATTGAAAATAATTGTCTGATTAGTTATCTGTTAACTCTTCTTGGTTTAACTGCTGCTTCAGGAATATCCTGTACAGTTCTGAATCCGATATAGCTTCTTGCGGAATCTTTTCTTTCCCAATCTCTAGCACCTGTCATTAGTGCATATCCTATATCTTTCCAAGATCCACCTCTTACAGATTTCTTCGTATCCAACTTATCTTTAGTAGAAGGATTTAATGTAGAAGTGAACCCAGCTGAAGAGTTGTTAAACGAAGATAGTGTCCATTCAGAAACGTTTCCAGCCATATCAAATAACCCAAACCCATTTTTCTTAAATTTCTTAACTGGAGCTGTATATGTATAAGTACCTTTTTTCTCGTCTTCCATATAGTTACCTCTTTTCGGCTTAAAGTTAGCCAGATAGCAACCTCTGTCGTCCATTAAATACGGACCACCCCAAGGGTAAGTAGCATTCTGCATACCTCCTCTTGCAGCATATTCCCATTCAGTTTCTGTTGGAAGACGGAACTCTAATGGTCTTTGTTTTTTTCTTTTTAAACTTTCGTTGTAATCTGTTTTCAATTTAGATCTGAAGTTACAATAAGCCCTTGCCTGATCCCAGGTAACCCCAACAACAGGATAGTCTTTGTAAGCTTTGTGCCAGAAATACTGTTCAAACAATGGCTCATTGTAAGCAAAGTGGAAATCTTTTACCCAAACTGTAGTATCAGGATAGATCGCGATGCTTTCACTTTTCAGGTAATTAGCTCCTCTTTCGTTATCTGCAACTGCAGCGTCCATATCTCCCCAACGGTAAGTATATTTCAGCTTACTTACATCTAAAATTCTTTCGTTTCCGATTCTTGAAGAAGAAGGTAGATACAGAGATTCTAAAACTTCTGCGTATTCTACATCCGGATATTTTGATGTGCTCCAGTGTAAAGGGATTTTCCAATCTAATCTTTTGCTGGCATCATAGCTTCCGTCTTCTCGGCCACCCTGGCCTTCCATATATTCTTGATAAGGTGTTAAATTTTCTTCTTTTTTAGCAAGATATGCATAATCTCCTATTGCTGCTCCTTTACGTCCGCCTTCATCACCACCTTCTCCGGCAGCTTCAGCAAGTAAAGTTCTCGCGATAGAGTCTCTTACATAATTGATAAATACTCTGTACTCCGAGTTGGTAGTTTCTGCTTCATCCATGAAGAAAGAAGAAACAGTAACAGTCTTCAATGCTGCTTTTTCAGGAGTATTTGTTGGATCCTGGTCTGCTAAACCAGCAACAAATGAACCTGCAGGAATTGCAACCATTCCGTATGGTCTTTCCGCAACAAATGATTTAGTTTTTTCTCTTGGTATCAATTCACCTTTTGTTCCTGGCTTCCCTACAGAAGAGCTGCCACCACCTGAACAAGATACCGATGCTACCGACGCAGACAATAATAAAAGAAATATCCTTTTCATGTTAATTTTTATAATTAAGCCGTAAATATATAATTTTTTTAAGAAACTTTTAAGATTTTTTTTGAAATAACGGAAGAAATCTAAATTTATTTTATTTACAACAACTTTTTATTCCACGGTAACAGATTTTGCAAGGTTTCTCGGTTGATCTACGTTGGCTCCTCTATATACTGCTATATAATAAGCAAGCAGTTGCAGAGGTACGGAAGCAACGATTGGAGAGAAACATTCTGAAGTTTCAGGGATTTCGATAACATAATCTGCCATTTCACTCACCTGACGGTCTCCTTTATTAACTACAGCGATAATTTTTCCTTTTCTCGCTTTAATTTCCTGAACGTTACTTACAATTTTATCATAGTGGCCTTTTCTAGGTGCTATAATTACAATTGGCATATTTTCGTCGATCAGAGCAATTGGACCGTGCTTCATTTCTGCAGCCGGGTATCCTTCTGCATGGATGTAAGAAATTTCTTTTAATTTTAAGGCTCCTTCTAAGGCTGCAGGATAATTATATCCTCTTCCTAAGTAAAGGAAATTGGTAGCTTTCACAAAATCTTTTGCAATATTCTGCGTAAGCTCATGAGTGGTATTCAACACTTCTTCGATTTTCTTAGGAATAGCATCAAGCTCAGCAATTAGGCTCATAAATTCAGCGTTTCCTAAGTTTCCGTTGTGTTTTCCTAATTTAAATGCAATTAAAGTAAGAATAGTAAGCTGTGCCGTAAATGCTTTGGTAGAAGCAACCCCGATTTCAGGACCGGCATGGGTATATGAACCAGCGTCTGTAATTCTTGCAATGGAAGAATCCACAACATTACATATACCATATATAAATGCACCTTTTTCTTTTGCTAATTTTAAAGCAGCCATGGTATCAGCTGTTTCTCCAGATTGAGAAATGGCAATCACCACATCTTTATCTGTAATGATCGGGTTTCTGTATCTGAACTCTGATGCATATTCTACTTCCACAGGAATTCTTGCATATTCTTCTATCAGATATTCTCCGATAAGACCTGCGTGCCATGAAGTACCACAAGCAATGATAATAATTCTGTTAGCATTTTTGAATCGCTCAACATGATCCCAGATTCCGGCCATTTTGATTACTCCCTCATCTACAAGAAGTCTACCTCTCATGGTATCGTGTACAGATTTAGGCTGTTCAAAGATTTCTTTAAGCATGAAGTGCTCGTATCCACCTTTCTCGATTTGTTCAAGACTCAACTTAAGTTCCTGGATTTCAGGCTCAATCTTAGAGTTTTCATTGATGGTTCTGATATCTACTCCATTTTCCAGAGAAATTGTTGCCATATGTCCTTCTTCAAGATATATAGCTTCTTTTGTAAATTCTACGAAAGGAGAAGCATCAGATGCAATAAAATATTCTTTATCTCCGATTCCGATTGCTAAAGGAGATCCTAATCTTCCTACAACCAATACTCCAGGATAATCTTCATGAAGTACAGTGATTGCATAGGCACCATATACTTCATTCAATGCATATCTTACTGCAGTTGGGAAGTCGATATCCGGATTAAGATCCATAAAATATTGAATAAGGTTTACCAATACTTCAGTATCTGTTTCTGATTTAAAAGTAAAACCTTTCTCAGTAAGCATTGTTTTAATGGTATCATAGTTTTCAATAATACCATTATGTACAATTGCAATTTTTCCGTTGTTTGACAAGTGCGGGTGGGAATTTCTGTCACTTGGAACTCCGTGGGTAGCCCAACGGGTGTGTCCCATTCCAATTTTAGACGTTCCTTTTAGTCCTTTTGAAATATTCACCAAATCCTCCACTTTACCCTTTGTTTTTTCTACTTCCAGCTTGTTCTCTGGTCCTTCTAAAACAATTCCGGCACTGTCATACCCTCTATATTCCAATCTTCTAAGACCATTAATTACAATTTCATAAGCGTCTTGAAAACCTGTATATCCTACTATTCCGCACATATTTTATTTTGTCTAGTGTTGTTTGTTTATCGTGTTCTATTTTTTCGTACCATAAGTCACCATTAGCTGGATTCTTTTTGGATTCGTATTGGCTTTATCTATACCTGTCAGAATAATTCTGTTCATATCAAATGCTCTTGTCGTATTACGAACTCCTAAAAGGGTTCCTGTAGTACTTGCAGCAAATGTTCCTGCAGTGATTATTAATGGTTTGTTAACGATCGGTTGCTCAGTTCCATCTACGGTTTCTTTTTTCCCTTCAACAAGATCCTTGATTGTTTTTGTGACTACAAAATCATAATAACCAGGCTCAGGTTTATCTTTAAAATAGTACAACCCAAGTCCGCTTGTCAGATCTGAAGTGAATGTTAATTTTGAATAATCAATTTTACCAGCATTTAATGTATTATTTAAAAGGGTAAACCTACGATCTTCGGTAGAACCCGTATTTTTCCATGTTGAAGGATCAAGATAGATTCTGATCTTAGCACTTACAATACCTGCTTTATCTTTGATAAAAATATCCTTAAGTTGTGCAATAGTCTCATCCTTAATTTTTACTACCACAGAAGGACCTCCCATTCCCTGAACAAAAAGCCTTTCATCTCCTTCACTAGAATTACTTGCAGCCAGTGCAGCTGCAGCAGGTGATCCAGATCTGTTGTACTCATACAATCCGATATGAGCATTAGCACTTCCTAGGTTGAAATTAAGTGTTGTTTGTGGTCTTGTGGTTGTTCCGTTGTCTGTCTTATCATATTTGTAATACATGATAAGCTGCAAATCATTAGGAGAGAACTGGTACAGATATCTATCCGTTTCGTCCACCGAAATTTTTATTCCTTTAAAATATCTGATAAAGTTAGCAGCATCCTGAAGTTCAGGTTTTCCTTTTTTATCAAGAATATGAGTCTGGAAGAAATCTGTATTGCTCAATTTCATTCTGAACCCTAAGTTTCCGGTAAATACTACTGAGTTATCTGATTTTTTAGTAATAGATAAGGAGTTCATGTTACCATCAAATACTCCTGAACCTAATAGCTCACCAGTACTTACTGAGGCATTGGAACGTTTTAGAGCATCATTATTTGCATCTAAGAACGTAGTCACTTCATGTACATTGATTTTCATTGATTTTGAAGCACCCCCTATTTTACCGTATTTACGAACAGGGTAAGTTTTTTTCTCAATAGAAACTTCTGTAGCTACCCCGTCTACCGGGAAATCAGTTTTTGCGTATGTATTTGTCTTTAATGAATCGCTGCTTTCAAAGAAGTAAGTATTCGAAGCTGTATTTGCAGGTGGTCTCACTACAAGGACTACAGAATCAACTTTTGGATTCGCGCCGTTGAAGTCGAAATTATCTACCGGCATTCTTAGCTGCGTAACATAAGATGCTCTCTGCATTCCAAACTGGGATTCAGTAAAGGCTCCAAGAACGGCAACATTTGTGGTAGCACCTGATTCGTTCAATCCGCTGATCAATCTTGAAGCATCACTTCTGATTGAATCATTATTGTCGTAATTGTAAGCTATAACAGGATATGCAATTTCATTGCCTTGTGCTGCATCACCATTAAACAGCTGCTCACCAAGAGAATCCGGATCCGGTTCACAGTTATAAAGCAATGCACTTCCAAAAATCGCCAATAGAAGTATGGCGAAGGTCTTTTTAAGATTATGAGTCATTAAAAATGTGTTTTTAATAAAGTTGATTTATAGAATCTACGTCCAGATACTCCGATTTCTGGGTTGCTGTTTCGTTGAAAGCCTTATCCAGGTCTTCATCCAGAAACTCATCCCCTTTTACAACGGCATCTACATAGTTCATACTCTCGATAACAAAACTTTTAATAGTTGGGTTATCTAACGCTTTTAATCCTGAAATATTATCAAACTGTAGCTTTTCATCGATCTTTTTGTCCAAGTCAGCATCTTTCTCATTGTAAAGAGAAAGTACAATTTTTGCGTCTTTGAAATAAGTATCTGATTCGTAGTAAGTTTTAAGATAAATTGGAACAAAAGAAGACATCCATCCATTTAAATGAATAACGTCCGGCACCCAGTTTAGTTTCTTAATGGTTTCAATAACTCCTCTGGCAAAGAAAATAGCTCTTTCGTCATTGTCTTCGAAAGGGTTTCCTTCATCGTCGAAATAATATTGTTTTCTTTTGAAGTATTCTTCATTATCAATAAAGTAAACCTGAAGTCTTTCCCCCGGAAGAGACGCTACTTTAATGATTAGAGGCTGGTCCAGGTCATTGATAATAATATTCATCCCTGAAAGACGGATTACTTCATGAAGTTGGAACTTTCTCTCACTTATTTGTCCAAATCTTGGCATAAAAACTCTTACATCATTGCCTTCTTGGTGCATCTTAAGTGCCATTTTGTTTACCACTGCAGCCATATTTGTATCTTCCTGATATGGATACATCTCTGTAGTAATGTACAGTATTTTTTGATTCGGCATAAACTTTCTATCTAATTTTTGTAAAAATGCTTTAATGTGCAAAATTACAAAAAAACATCCAACATTATTTTAATTAACATTTTTTTACGAAAATTCCCTTTTTCAAATTATTAAAAGTACATATTATTATGCGATATTTTTAGTATTTTTGAAATAGTATTAAAATAAACTATGGAAGTTCTAAAAAACAGAAAAGTCCTTCAGGATTTCATTGAAAGACAGAAAGAAATGGGAAAAAGAATTGGCTTTGCCCCTACTATGGGCGCCCTGCACAATGGCCATCTTTCTCTGTATGAAGAGGCAAGAAAAGAAAATGATCTTGTTATTTCTTCAATTTTTGTAAATCCAACTCAGTTCAACAACCCTGAAGATCTTGAAAAATACCCAAGAGATATTAACAGAGATATACTTATTCTTCAGAATTCAGGCCTTGTAGATGCTGTTTACATCCCGGAGGTAGCAGATATTTACCCTGAAAAAGCTGAAAGCCAATCGTATGATTTTGACGGATTGGAAAATGAAATGGAAGGTAAATCCAGGCCGGGACATTTCAACGGAGTAGGAACTGTTGTAGAAGAGCTTTTCAGACAGGTACAGCCTGATCATGCTTATTTTGGTGAAAAAGATTTTCAGCAGCTTGCTATTATTAAAAAAATGGTGGAGAAAAAACATCTTCCCGTTAAGATATCCGGAGTTCCTATTTACAGGGCAGAAAACGGACTGGCACTAAGTTCAAGAAACCAGAGACTTCATGAAGACCGAAAAGAAGCTTCTAAAATAATTTATGAGACTTTAAAAAAAGTAAACGACTGGTTCAGAACTGTTAGTATTCCGGAAATAAAGGAAAGAGTAGCTGATGTTTTTGACGATCAGCAGGGCATGAAGCTTGAATACTTTCTGATTGCTGATGAAAACACATTACAGGAGACTGATTTTTTCTATAAAGACAGAAGTTTCAGAGCCTTCATCGTAGTTGTAGTAGATGGAGTAAGATTAATTGACAACATGCACCTGGATTAATCTTTATCTATTAAAATATAATATCCCTGGCTATTTCGGCTGGGGATTTTTCATTGAGTGCACAAATAAAAAGACTAGGTTTAGACTTGAGTTGATACAAAAATCAAAGGCCTCCTGAAGGAAGCCTTTGAAACACCAAATCACAAAATATTAATATGAAAAAAATTTACTTTTCAGTAAACTTGTGACCCGGCTGGGATTCGAACCCAGGACCCATACATTAAAAGTGTATTGCTCTACCAGCTGAGCTACCGAGTCGGCCACAATTAAAATGAAATAAATTTCAATATTAATTATAAAATTTTCTTTGCAGTGCCTGCGACTGGACTCGAACCAGCACATCCTTAGGAAACCACCCCCTCAAGATGGCGTGTCTACCAATTTCACCACGCAGGCAATAAAATTACAAATTAAGTAATTATTATTGCTAGTGACCCGGCTGGGATTCGAACCCAGGACCCATACATTAAAAGTGTATTGCTCTACCAGCTGAGCTACCGAGTCGGCCACTTGTATAACAAGTTTTCATTTAAGTAATGTCCCTTGTTTTAAGTGGTGCAAAGATATGACTTTTTTCTTTATCTCAAAACTTTTTCGCAAATTTGTTAAAAAAAATTTCATGGTAATTTCATTGATCGGATACATGGGAAGTGGCAAATCTCACATTTCCAAAATATTAAGCGAAAAAATAGATTTTAAATTAATTGATCTCGATAAAGAGATTTCCAGAAGAAATAAATTAACCATCCCTGAAATTTTCGAGAAAAAGGGAGAAATTTACTTTAGAAAACTGGAAAGAGAGGCACTTGAAGAGATATTAGCTTCTGAAGAAAATGTGGTTTTAAGCCTTGGTGGAGGAACTCCTGTATATTATAATAATATGGAAATCATTAATCATAACTCCAAGAGTATTTTTTTAAGAACAGGGGTTGGAACATTGGTTGAAAGACTTTCAAAACAAAAAGAAAAAAGGCCATTAATTGCCAATATATCTGATGAAGACCTGCCGGAATTCATTGCCAAACATTTATTTGAAAGGAATCAATTTTACAGCAAAGCACAATTCACTGTAGGGACAGATTCCAGAGAACCGGAAGACATCGTCAACGAAATAATAGAAAAGCTCTATCTCTAGAGCTTTTCTATCTTATTATTAACCTGAGTTCGGGTTAAGTAAAGTAATATTGAAGGCGGGAAGCGAGAAGCTGGAAGAAATAGGATGGAGGTAATTATTTTTAGTTATAAAATTACAGTCGCATCACAAGTAAATACAGAAGTTGTTTCAACTTATCAAAAAATATTGGATATCTATTAAAACCATTAAGAAGGATTTAAGAAATAAAGTATAGTTAAGATGAATCATTCTGATTTTAAGCTTAAAGCGAAGCTCATCTTAATACTCTCAACACCTTAATACATCTTAATGTTTCAATAAACAAAAGTTTAAACAATTTGAAATTGACTCTTAAAAAAGAGAAACAGCCATTGTTGATGCTCTTCATACCTTCCTTCTCCCAGCTCCCAGCTCCCAGCTTCAAAACCATCTCAATCAGGAATTCTTATCCCGAACTCAGGTTATTAATCTTCATCATCAGCTTCACTGCCTGTTTCTCCAAAGAAATCATCCCAGTCTGTAAAATCGGAGTCGATATCGTTTCCTACATAGTCGTCCATCTCTCTTCTGTCTTTTTTGGTAGGCCTTCCCTCTCCTTTATTTCTGTAATAGTCTTGTGACATTTTACGGAGTTTCAACAGTTCGTACTGCTCTTTATCTGTCACATCCTGGATGTGAAGAGGGACCAGCTTGGCACCTATTCGGCTTTTAGGAATCTGAATTACCTTTATTTTATAATCAATTTGATTCTTACGGATTTTAATAGTATCTCCTTCTTTTACCTCTTTAGATGACTTTACGGCAGACGTTCCTATAGAAACTCTATTCTTTTTAATCTCCTCTGCTGCAATACTTCTCGTCTTATAAAAACGAATGCTCCATAAAAATTTATCTATTCTCATAATTTTTTATACTTTTGCCGTTATATTATTTGTAAAGTAATTAAAGTTTTTTGAAATGAAAAAAATATTTTTATATATCCTTGCAGGATCTTTGTGTTTTTCTGCTTGTAAGAAAGATGATGATGTATCAACCTATGTAGAACCGGAAGATATTGCTACGCAAAACACCTATGATGATCAGGCCATTAAGAAATTCATGGATGAGAATTATCTCGATGCACAGGGTAATATAAAAGCTTTCAGTTCTACGGATACTGCAGATGATAACGAAAAGAAATTATCTGAGTTGTCACCTATAACCCTTCCTTCAGGAACAATCTATATTATGAGAAACGGAGCTCAGCCTGTTAATCCTGCCGATGATCAAACGATCAAAGATGATGATGTTATTAAAATCATGGGAAGAGTGTACTCCTATCTGGCTGTTAATTCTGACGGTAACACTTTATTTCAAGCAAAAGCTGCCTTTTTAAATACTATTGACGGAACAGGTGTTCCTGTTATTGACCCTATGTTTTATTACGTAAAGAAATCAATATTAGAGGCTGGTACAACAGATGCTTCAAAAAAAGCAAGTTATTATCAAATTCCTGGTTTCAGAGAAGCTTTGTTGAAATTCAAATCATTCAAAGATCTTCCCAGTGAAACCCCTTATAATTTACAGGGAGTAATCATTGTTCCTTCAAGAGCTGCTTTTGCAAGAAACCCTCATTATCCTTATTTAAATACTTCTTACAGAAATAAATCGTTTGTGTTCAACTTTCAGATTTATGGAAGATCGGACAGACCTAGTGGTGAAAAACAATAATAAGTAAAAAATAAAATATAAACATCCCCCAAATTGTTATTTGGGGGATGTTTATTTATTAGTATCAATTAGAATTACGATCTTGCTTTCTGTTTTACATTTCCTAAAATATCAGGGAAGTATAAATCTGCAAGGTGGTCAAACTCATCACCTCTCATAAACATGGTAGCATCCACTTCTTCATAAGAGCTTCTTCCTGCAGCAGCAATCAGTTCATTGCAGGTATGAAGTGTATTTTTGTGGAAGTGATATACTCTTTCAGCTTTATCCGTCACATCCAGTCCTTTAATCAGCATTTTATCCTGTGTTGCTACTCCTGTAGGACAGTTGTTTGAGTTACATCTCAACGCCTGAATACATCCTAAAGAAAACATAAATCCTCTGGCATTGTTACACATATCTGCACCCATTGCAACTGCTCTCAGAATATCAAGGCTGGTAAGAACTTTACCACTGGCGATCACTCTTAATTTACTTCTCAGATTATAGTTATTAAGCGTTCTGTTCACAAAGATCAACGCAGGTTCTAAAGGCATCCCTACTCCATCGGAAAATTCTGGTGGTGCAGCTCCTGTTCCTCCTTCTGCTCCGTCTATAGTGATAAAATCAGGATAAATTTTCAGAACATTCATCTGTACACAGATATCTTCAAATTCTTTGGTATCACCAATACAAAGTTTAAAGCCAACCGGTTTTCCTCCGGAAAGGTCTCTTAATTGCTGTACAAACCTCAGCAGTCCGGCCGCATCAGAAAAAGCGCTATGTGAGGGTGGTGAAATAACAGTCATTCCCGGTGTTACGTGACGAATTGCTGCAATTTCCGGTGTGTTTTTTACTCCTGGAAGAACTCCTCCATGTCCCGGTTTTGCTCCCTGTGATAATTTAATTTCCACCATTTTCACATTAGGAAGAGTGGAATATTTTGTAAATAATTCAGGATTGAATTTTCCTTCTGCGTCTCGGCATCCGAAATACCCTGTTCCAATCTGCCAGCATAAATCTCCTCCTTCCATATGATAAGACGAAATTCCTCCTTCTCCTGTATTGTGGTAAAAGTTTCCTTTTTTAGCTCCTCTGTTCAGTGAGATCTGTGCTCTGTCGCTCAAAGCTCCGAAACTCATCGCAGAGATATTGAATAAAGAAGCATGATAAGGCTGTGTACACTGCTCTCCTCCTACCCATACTCTCGGAAGTTCTTCTGATGGCGATTTTGCATAAATAGAATGCTTGATCCCTTCGTATTTTCTGTGATTTACTTCCAGCTGTGTACCAAAAGCTACAGTATCACTTAAATTTTTTGCACGTCTGTATACTGCAGAACGCTGGTTTCTTGGAAATGGTTTCCCATCTGTCTCCCTTTCTATAAAGTATTGCTGCATTTCGGGTGAAATACTTTCGAAAAAATACCTGAAGTATCCCAATACAGGAAAGTTCCTCAAAATAGCATGTTTCGATTGGTAAGCATTGTAAACACCCAATGCATAAATGGCGGATAACAGCGTTGGTATCCAATAATGCGCTCTGATCAGTATTGCTATAATCCATGTAGCAACTACTAATACAATTCCCCAAGATAAAAACTTATCTCTCATGAATGTAGTATTTAAAGTTTAAAAATAAATTTAGTAGAATTTTTGCAAAGAGCCTATGCTTTTGCTAAAAAATTTTGGTAAGAAGATTGCACAGAAACCGTGCCATCTGACAGGATTTTTTCTAAATTTAGAAATTCAATTTGATTGATGGATGCAGGATCAAAGTCTTTCTGGACTCTCACATAGTTTTCTGTGAAGCCGAACATTTTCCCGTCTTTATTTTCATGCTCCCAAAGAACAGGAAGCGTTTTTCCAAGTTGTGTCTGATAAAATGCCATTTTCTTCTTTTCAGAAAGAATTCTCAACATTTTATTACGTTTTTTTCTTTCCGCAACAGGAACTACACCTTCCATGGCTGCGGCTTCTGTATTTTCCCTTTCAGAATAGGTAAATACGTGAAGGTAAGTGATAGGAAGCTCATTAAGGAAATTATAAGTTTCCATAAATCTTTCTTCCGTTTCTCCCGGGAATCCTACAATAACATCCACACCGATAGCCGCATGAGGCATAACCTCACGGATCTTGTTCACTCTGTCATTATAAAGCTTGGTGAGATAACGACGTTTCATCTTTTTCAAGAGATCATCGCTTCCGGACTGTAACGGGATATGAAAATGCGGAACAAAGCTTTTGCTTTTAGAAACCAGCTCAATACTTTCATCTTTTAAAAGATTGGGTTCAATAGAAGAGATACGAATTCTTTCAATTCCTTCTACTTTATCCAGTTCTGAAATAAGATCAAGGAAGGTATGCTCGTGTCTTTTATTTCCGAATTCTCCTTTACCATAATCACCGATATTCACCCCTGTAAGAACAATTTCTTTGATGTCTTTTGCAGCAATTTCTGTCGCATTTCTAAGAACGTTTTCGATGGTATCGGAACGTGAAATTCCTCTGGCTAACGGAATGGTACAATAGGTACATTTATAATCACAGCCATCCTGTACTTTCAGGAAAGCTCTGGTTCTGTCTCCTATAGAATAACTTCCGATAAAGAAATCGGTTTCTTCAATTTCACAGGAATGAACAACACCTTCACTTTCAGATTTCTCCAAATCGTCAAGGTAGCTCAGAATATTGAATTTTTCTTTTGCTCCTAAAACAAGGTCAACTCCTTCAATCTGTGAAATTTCTTCAGGTTTTAACTGTGCATAGCACCCAACAATTACAACCAGTCCTTCAGGATTGGCTTTCATTGCTCTTTTCACGTGAAGTTTACATTCACGGTCAGCATTTTCTGTCACAGAACATGTATTGATAACATACA
The DNA here is from genome assembly GCF_045865955.1 of Chryseobacterium sp. KCF3-3. Classification (NCBI taxonomy): domain Bacteria; kingdom Pseudomonadati; phylum Bacteroidota; class Flavobacteriia; order Flavobacteriales; family Weeksellaceae; genus Chryseobacterium; species Chryseobacterium sp. KCF3-3. The sequence goes on along the minus strand of NZ_AP035792.1, from coordinate 2,849,319 downwards.
CATTCGCTTTTTCATCAAAGCTTACCTTATCATAACCTGCATCTGTTAATTGACGGGCAATAGTAGATGTTTCTGCAAAGTTTAATTTGCAGCCAAGTGTATGAAACGCGGCAGTTCTATGAAAAGTAGACATTTGTTACTCCTGAATTTTATGGGTGCAAAGATAGTAATTTTAATAAGAATCCAAGATTGATTCAATCTATTGTTTATATTCGTCTCTTACTTCGGGGCTGTTTTGAAAGCAGACGGGTGATGAATTGGTCTCCGGATCCTGATTTGAAAATTTGGTTTTCATTTCTGTATTAAACTGTTGAGATCGGTTTCTGGCAATTGAAAGCGTATTCCAATCTTCATTCTTTATCATTTTAGCGATATAAACCATCTGACCGATATGGTAAGGATAATGAGCCAACTGACGAAGAACGGCATCAATAACCGGATGTGCTTCTCCTCTGATATACGTTGTGGAATAGAGATTCTCCTCGTTTATTTTATCAAGAGCATCAAAGAAACATTTCCAACCCTGTTCCCAAAAATCCAGAACTTGCTCTTTAGTGGTAAAGGTATTGACAAATTCTCCGTCACGGTTACGCCAGGATTTCTCTCCGTCTTCAGTGAGGAAATTGGTCCATCTTGAAAGCATATTTCCTGCAAGATGTTTCACAATAATGGCAATAGAATTACTTTCTTCATTATACTGCCAGAACATCTGCTCATCTGTTAACTGTTCAAAGGTTTTATCACCAAGAGATTTATAGTATTCAAAACGTTTTACAAACAGGTCTTTCATTCTTTCTATTTTGATATCTAATTTAAAAACTTTTAAAAATAAAAACCACCTCGATTGAAGTGGTTTTTTCTATCTGTTTTATATACTATTCTCTGTTTTTCACCAATACCCAACCTGTGAATTTAATGGCTGTATTCTTTTTATCATTTTCATTCCATGTGATAGAATACCAGTATGTTCCTGTAGGGACTCTTCTTCCACCCTGAGTACCATCCCATTTATAGCCATTGGATCTGTCTGCCTGGAAAATTTTGTTTCCATAACGATCAAAGACATTCATGATCAGATTTTGTTTGTTAGCCAAGGCTGAATAATCAATCACATCATTTATTCCGTCTGCATTAGGGGTAATCACATTGATCAGATTAGGGACAACAATTCCTATCTCAATCGGATCACAATCAAAGGCATCTTTTACGTATACTTTATGATCTCCTCTTGACAGATTATTGAAAACGTTGGAATCCTGCCAGATGATATTATCTATTGAATATTTATAGGCTGGAGTTCCTCCTATGACAGATACCGTGATTGTATTATTTGAGATATCAATACCGGAAACAACCGGCTGTTCAGAAGGAAGTACTTTTACAGTCTGTGTTGTAACACATTCTCCTGTTTTAAGTTTTACCCGGTATAAACCTATTCCGGCTTTGATCGTTTGTGTAGTAGCTCCTGTGCTCCATTCATAACTTTTAAATCCAGGCCCTGCATCCAGCGTTGTCTGGTCTTCAGCACAAATAGTCACATCTTTAAGTTTATCAGAATAGACAGGTGGAATAACCGCTAAAGTAACCTTCGCCACATTATAACATCCCTGAGCATTAGAAACTCTTATATATACAAATCCATTAGGAGCAATGTAATTATTGGCATTCAGAATCTCATTGGTCTGATTAAGAGCATCCGTTAATGAAGGGTAATATTTTTTTGTCGGATTGGTTTGTCCGGTCACCGAAGCATTCACAAGATTAAAAGAGGCAGTAGACGGACTGGCTTCGATGAAGCATGATCTCAGGGTTGTTTCATTCACTACCACTACCGGATAAAACTTCAAAGTAATCTGTGCGACTGCAGTACAACCAAACTCAGATATTATTTTTACATAAATAATTCCTTCCGCAGATACAAACGCCATTGGGATGGTAATCTCATTGGTTCCGGCGTTGAGATCCGCCATCGTATGATAATATTTTTTAGTAACATTAGGGTTTCCAATAACGTCCGCTGTGGTTAAATCAAATACAGCTGTACCTGCATTATTATTGTTACATTGGGTCAAAGTTGCATTTTTTGCTGTAATAGAACCATCTTTAAATTTAAATGTTCCGACCTGTTTACACTTATTAAGCGGATTAGATGCATTGGCTGGGTCGGTATAATTGATGCTGTAATAATAGACAGTTGTTGTATTTACTGTGATAGGAGCTGTAATAGGGTTATTCCCTGTTAAAGCATCATTTTGACTCAGATGATAGCTTACTCCAAAATTTTGATTTCCGTTGAGAATTCCAGAGGACAATGTTGAAAAATCAAATAAAGCCGTTGTAGAGCATATTACCACTTCTCTTGGATCAGCAGGATTTGCCGCCGGAATTCCAGGAGGATTAAAGGGTTGAGTCTGGATATTTGGATCTGTAAAAGGTGAAGCCAATGTTGCAGTTCCTCCCCATGTCAAAGAAAACGGAGCTGTTGTAGAACTGGTACTGCTCACCCAGTTGTCAATAAACAAATAATAAGTCTGCCCTGGCAAAACATCAAGATATCTGCAATAAGGAGTTAAAGAACCTCCTGCAGCACTTAAAAGCGTACTTGTCATATTTAATCCCGTTGCAGGACCTGGCCCAATAACTGTTGCAGCATTACAGCGTATTGGTGAGCCTAAACTTCCACAGTTTACATTGGGGCCAAAAATCGCCCAGTCATAATCAGCATCCGGATTATTAGGAACCAGATCAAAAGTAAGAGTTCCTCCAGTAGCAATTGTAATTTTATACCAGATTGAGTTGTGCTCCCCTGTAAAGTCTATACAGCTTCCTGAGTTGACCAATTCTTTTATATTGCCATATCCTGTAGGGCTATACGTAATATTTGAGTTTCCACAGACAGACAGTGCAGTAGCACAGTCGGCCTGAGCATAGAAAGTATGAGAGAGGCTGAGAAGTATAAAAAGTAAAAATTTTCTCATAGATTAATGTTTTTATGGTTACATTAGTTATACATTGTATTGATTTTCAATGCACATCAAATATAATCTTATTTTAATTAAAAACAATAAAATCTAAATAATTTTAAACTATTACAAATTAAAACACTGAATATTTTTCAATTATTCATCTTACAATCAATTAAATCATAAAATAACCAAATACAACCAATCTACTTTATGCTTGTAATATTTCCGCACAAATTCTCCAGGTGAAATATTTTATGGAAAGGACTTTTCACTTCTCTCAAATGTTCTTTATCCTGAATGAAGGTATATCGTGAAGCAATAGAATTCATATCTGAAACAATCACCAGCCAGCATTCATCTACAGAGGTGTCGTAGTAAGGAAATTTTTCGTTCTTTTTTTCAATGAGTTCCAGAATCTTTTCGGAGCATAGTTCATCAAACAGATTCATGCTGTATTCATGAGTTATGAATACATTTCTACGATGGAAAGATTTTCTTACACTTTTCACACAGCCCACTCCTTTATTTTTTTTGATGCTCTTATAAATGCTGATGATGTTTTCCTGCTGTACTTCCAGATTATCAAATTTGGTTTCCGGATGGAATTCTAAAAAATAAACACCACGATATTTCGTAGTGTCTTCCTGTTCTAATAATATTTCTGCCTGACGGAACATTTTATTCAAAGTACTTTCTACTTTTTTCATTTCCAGATGATTGATCACTTCGGTCAGCTCTATTCCGATTTTTTTGTCGTTTAATTTGGCGATAAAGTCTGGACTCTCGCAGGTAAGGTTTTCAAATTTCACTTCGGGGAAGTGATGCATAAAAGAATTGAGAAGCAGAATCTCGGATTTCTTTCTGTATTTTTCACGGTCATGCAGCGGAGATTCGTCTATGGTACGGTGATACTTCTCTATGGGCTTTTTTTTCAAATGCCGGTTCAGGTAATATAAACTCAGATTCTTGATCAGATCTTCTTCAGAAAACGTCTTTTTCATGTGTGATTTTTTTATTTAATTAAAGAACACATGCAGCCAATGGCTTTCATTATTAAAAGTTTTTGATAATCAAAAATTTACACTCTTAAAGGTAAGTAAAAAAACAATTCAATACTTAGTTTTTTAATTAATTTATCGATTAATTAATGTAAAGTTTATTTTCATAATTAATACCTTTGTCTTTTTAAACACAAACCCACATTTATGGATTTTAGGAATTTCAGAATACCCTACACGATCAATCCTCAATATTCAAAAAAGACCGTCTATTTCTCAATGGAATTTGCTCTTGAGCAGGTACTGAAAATATATTCGGGAGGACTTGGCTTTCTGGCAGGATCTCACATGAGAAGCGCTTATAATCTTAAGCAGGATCTTATCGGAATTGGTATCTTATGGAAGTTCGGTTATTATGACCAGGCAAGAAATCACGATCAGACTTTACAACCTGTATGGACGAGAAAAATGTACAGTTTTCTTGAAGACACCGGAATAAAATTTCAAATCGAAATCCACAGTGCTCCGGTTTGGGTAAAGGTTTGGTATCTTGATCCTGAAATTTTCAATACGGCACCTATGTTTTTCCTTTCCACAGATGTTCCGGAAAATGATCACGTTTCTAAAACGATCTGTCACAAATTGTATGATGCCAATGAATCCACAAAACTTGCACAATATATTTTACTGGGAAAAGGAGGCGCCAAGTTACTGGATGAAATGAATATTGAAAGAGAGGTTTACCATCTTAATGAGGCCCATGGACTTCCGGCAGCCTTTCATCTTCTGAGAAAATATAACGGAGACCTTAATAAAGTGAAAGAAAAACTCGTTTTCACCACTCATACTCCGGAAGAAGCAGGTAATGAAAAGCATAGTTTCAGATTATGTTATGATATGTCCTATTTTTCGGGATACAGCATGGAAGAAGTAAAAAAGATTGAAGGATCTGATGATGACCGTTTCAATCACTCTCTCTGTGCCTTAAGAATGGCAAGAATGGCCAATGGTGTTTCCCAGCTTCATGGGGTAGTTTCCAGAGCCATGTGGAATAAATATCCGGGAATCTGTGAAATCACCTCTATTACCAATGCTCAGGAATTTAAATATTGGTCTGATAAACCTTTATACAATGCAAAAGATGAAAATGATGCCACTGCTTTCGATTTCCGCAAGAAATATTTAAAGAAAAAACTGTTCAGTATTGTTGCCGATCAAACAGGAAATTTATTTAATCCCAATGTCTTTACGATTGTATGGGCAAGAAGATTTGCAGGCTATAAAAGAGCAGAACTTCTTTTGCATGACAAGGAAAGATTTTACAGACTTCTGAATCATCCAAAATATCCTGTACAGATCATTTGGGCAGGAAAACCTTATCCAATGGACTACTCAGCAATTTCTACATTCAACACCCTGGTGGAAGAAAGTAAATACCATAAAAATATTGCTGTTCTTACGGGTTATGAGCTTTCTTTAAGCAAATCGTTAAAACAAGGTTCTGATGTATGGCTTAATAACCCAAGGGTTCCAAGGGAAGCTTCCGGAACTTCCGGTATGACAGCTGCCATGAATGGCTCTGTCAATTTATCCACAGACGACGGCTGGATCCCTGAATTTGCAAAGCATGGAGAAAACTCTTTCGTTGTTCCTAAAGCAGATTATCAGAATATGAGCATTTATGAACAGGATAATTATGATTTAAATACATTGTATGAAATCCTTGAAAACGAAATTCTTCCCACGTATTATGATCGCCCTGATGAATGGAGAAAAATTCAGCATAATGCAATGAATGATGTGAAAGATCATTTCAACAGCGACAGGATGGCAGATGAATATTACAGAATACTTTATAATGAAACGAAATAATCTATTTATTTTTCGTTTTTCAATACAAAATGCCCGGAAATTTTTTCCGGGCATTTTGTATTGAAGTTTATTTGCTTTTTTTCTTTGAAGGTACTTTTAAACCTTCTTCCCTCGCTTCAGAAATACCAATGGCTATGGCTTGCTTTCTATTCGTCACTTTTTTTCCGGAAGAAGATTTTAGTTTTCCTTCCTTGAATTCGTGCATTACTTCTCCTACTTTGTCCTGAGCTTTATCTGAATATTTTGTTTTGCTCATGATCTTTTTTTTAAGATTTTGGCAGGGAAACCCCTAGTTCATAAACACAGGCATGCTTCAAATATTTTGAACGCTCTCTCGATGTTACCGATTCAAACTGATCATTTTTGATCACAATAATCGGGTCTTCTATATTTTCAATTTCAAAATTGGCAAAGTATCGTTCGTCCGGACTGGTTTTATCATTTCGTGCTTTTATTTTCTGCAGCTCATCCGCATATTTTCTGAATCCCGGATCTGAAGAATGGATAAATTTATACTCATCGCCTGCATACACATAGTAATGAATTTTTTTCTCTATCAAACCCGCTTCATCTGTAATTTCGGGATTATCATTTCCGTCTCTAAACACCACTTCTACCAATGTTCCTCCTTTTTTATGAGCACATTCTTCGGCATCGCTAAAGCTGGAAAAACCTGTATAAACAATCTGGTCGTTTAATACATAACGGTTCAGTTTCTGGTTGTATGCATTCGTTTCCATAATTATTATTTCATTTGATTTATACTTATTATATATTCAATTTTTTTGCCAAATTGCCTTTTTAAAGAAATTTCATTAATGAATATTTTCAATTACTCCAGATTCGAAAACTAAAAAACATTTTCCTGAAAGAGTAAGAAAAAATGATATCAGGTCCTGATTTTTATTTTATATGGTTATGTAAGTAAGAATTATTAAATTTGGAATCATTAAAATTGAAAATGAAAAAACTCCTTTTAACTCTTACTGTTGCTGCCGTATTTCAAAATATCTCAGCACAGGAAATTACTTTAGATAAAATATATTCAGGATATTACCGTGGGAAAGGGATTGCAGGAATCTCATCTATGAAAAACGGAGAGAACTATCTTGTCATTGAACCTTCAGGAATTGCAAAATATTCTTATAAAACTTCACAAAAGGAAGGAAATCTTGTGGATGGAAGGTTTGAAAGCTATATTTTTTCTGATGATGAATCTAAAATCCTTTTACAGACAGGAAGCCAGCCTATTTACAGACATTCTTTTCTGGGAAAATTTGATGTAAAAGATTTAAAATCCGGGAAAGTAATAAGCCTGAATGAAGGAAAACCGGTTCAGGAGCCAACATTTTCACCAGATGCTACAAAAGTGGCGTTTATATCTGACAATAATCTTTTCTATCAGGATCTTAGCTCAGGAAAAATCACACAAATTACTACGGATGGTAAAAAGAACTCTATCCTGAATGGTTTGGCAGATTGGGTATATGAAGAAGAATTCGGGCATGCAAGACAATATGAATGGACAAAAAATTCTGATGCCATCGTATTTGTGAAGTCTGACGAAAGCCAGATTCCGGAAATCTATATTCCGATTTACGGGAAAAACCTTTACCCTGCTGAGATGCGTTATAAATATCCAAAAGCAGGTGAAAAGAACTCTGTAGTTTCAGCACAGTTATACCGTCTTGATAACGGGAAAACGATGCAGCTGAATTTAGGTTCTTTCAAAAACTATTACATTCCGAATGTATTCCAGACCGCAAAGCCTGATGAGATTGTTTTAATTACTTCTGAAAGAATCCAGAATGCTTCGGATATTTTAAAAGTAAATACCAAAACAGGAGCAGTTCAGAAACTGTTTACTGAAACTGATGATAAATGGATTGATACAGACAGCCCTACTCTTGAATTCCTTGAAGACGATTCTTTCCTTTGGGCTTCTGAAAGAGATGGAAACCGTCACCTTTACTGGTATGATAAAGACGGTAAGTTGAAAAAACAGATCACAAAAGGAAACTGGGAGGTAACGGATTATTATGGTTTTAATCCAAAATCTAAAGAAATTTACGTTCAGACTACTGAAAAAGGAAGTATTAATAAGGTGATTTCCAAAGTAAATATTGAAAACGGAAAAACTCAGCTGATCTCTAATGCAGAAGGAAACAATTCTGCTAACTTCAGCAAAAACTATAATTATTTCATTGAAACTTCCTCTACAGCTGCAAAACCTTATACATACGTTTTAAAAGACGGTAACGGAAAAGCAGTAAAAGAACTTCAGAACAACAATGATCAGCTTCAGAAGTTGAAGACTGATAATTTTGTTGAAAAAGAATTCATTACGATTCCCAATGCTGTAGGCGATCAGATGAATGCCTGGATCATGAAGCCTAAAAACTTTGATCCGAATAAGAAATATCCTTTATTTATGTTCCAGTATTCCGGCCCAGGATCTCAACAGGTTGCCAACTCATGGGACAACGGAAATGCCATGTGGTTCAATCACCTTGTACAAAAAGGATATATTGTTGCTTGTGTAGACGGACGTGGAACGGGTTACAAAGGAGCAAAATATAAGAAAGTAACCTATATGAATTTAGGAAAATATGAGATCGAAGATCAGATCACTGCAGCCAAGTGGTTCGGGAATCAATCTTATATTGATAAAAGCAGAATCGGAATGTTTGGATGGAGCTTTGGGGGTTATATGACCAGCTTAGCAATGACTAAAGGTGCCGATGTTTTCAAAGTAGGAATTGCTGTAGCGCCGGTAACCAACTGGAGATATTATGACTCTGTGTACACAGAAAGATTTATGAGAACACCTCAGGAAAACCCTGATGGATATGATAAAAACTCTCCTACAGAATATTCTAACTTATTAAAAGGTAAATTCTTATTAATCCACGGAACTGCTGATGATAACGTTCACTTCCAGAACTCTATGGAATTCTCTGAAGCTTTGATTCAAAACAAAAAACAGTTTGATTTCATGGCTTATCCGGATAAAAACCATGGAATTTATGGTGGACAGACAAGACCTCAATTGTATCAGAAAATGACGGATTTTATTTTGAATAATTTATAAGTATTCAACGTACATCTCATAAAAATCCCTTCCAGAATTTCTGAAAGGGATTTTTTTTATCTGGTATTAAGGATATTTTACAGCACACTATTGTCATTCTGACGAAGGAAGAATCTCATACGCGGCTTAGATCCTTCATTTCACTTCGTTACATTCAGAGTGACAGAGTCATAATAATAATCTTTCTTGTATACAACATCATACGCAAACCTGTTGCTTTGAGAAAAACAAATAAATGTTCCTAATAATAACTTTTTCATCGTTTAAAATCTGCAATTTAAAATAAAATTATTACTACAGACCAAAATGGTTTTCTATTTATTTCATTAATCATTTAGGTATGTATTATTTATTTTATCAATTGAAATTAAAAACTTATTTTTGGGAAATTTGAAAATTGATTATATGAAGACTAAACATCCTAAAGGGCTACCCTATCTATTCTTTACAGAAATGTGGGAGCGTTTCGGGTATTACCTGATTCTTGGAATCTTTGTTCTCTATGTTATTGAACCTACGGGCATGAAAGGCGGACTTGGACTTCCGGATAAAACTGCTGATGACATTTTCGGAACTTATATTGCCTTAACTTATCTGACTCCATTCATTGGAGGATTCCTGGCTGACAGGGTTTTAGGGTATATTAAATCTATTTATCTCGGAGGCTTTTTAATGGCTGCAGGATATATAGGAATGGGAGTTTTTAAAGATTTGCCTTTGTTTTATGCTTCCCTGGCATTAATTATCATTGGAAACGGTTTCTTTAAACCTACTATTTCAACTTTACTAGGAAATCTTTATTCTGAAGAGCCTTATAAAGCAAATAAAGACTCGGGATACAATATTTTCTATATGGGAATCAATATCGGAGCATTTATCTGTAACATTATTGCGGCTTTCATGCGTAATAAATTCGGTTGGGGTGAAGCTTTCATCACTGCTGGAGTAGGAATGCTTATCGGAATGGTTATTTTTACTATCGGAAGAAAACATTATATCCACGCTGCACAGATGAAACCTGTACAGGAAGGAGATACCAAGCTTTCTGAAATTCTGATCAAAGTATTCGTTCCTGCTATCGCTGCCGGGGCAATAGGTTGGTTTATTCCTGGAAATATTTTCGGAAGTGATAGTACGGATGCCTTTATTTTCGCTTGTATACCTGTTATTTATTTCTATGCTTCTCTTTATTTTAAAGCTAAACCAGATGAAAAAGCCTCTATCGGAGCATTACTTTCTGTATTCCTGATCAGTATGTTCTTCTGGGCTGTTTTCAAACAGAATGGTACCGCTTTAACAAGATGGGCTAATTATTATACGGATAGAAGTGTTCCTGCTTCTCTTGAAAAACCATTGGAAGGAATTTATATGGTGGAAGGGAAAAGTTATGAAGATAAGGAAACTCCTGTTTATGACAATCAGTTCCGTTCTCAAAAAGATGATAACGGGGAAACAAAGAAAGAAATGGGAAAAGATGTTTATTTTAAAAACATATCTCCCGAACAACGTGCTGCTCTTGAGAAAAACCCTGAAAACAAAGTATATTTATACAATACAGAATTATTCCAGTCTATCAATCCATTCTGGGTTATTGCTTTAACCCCGGTTATTGTAGGATTCTGGGCATTGCTGAGAAGAAAAGGAAAAGAACCTTTAACGCCTACTAAGATTGTTTTAGGGCTATTCATTTCAGGACTTTCTTGTCTGGTAATGGTTTTAGCAGTAATGGCCGGAGACAATGGATCTGTAAAAGTCTCTCCTCTATGGCTTGTTGCCAGCTACGGAGTGATTACCATCGGAGAGCTATGCCTTTCTCCAATGGGACTTTCATTTGTATCTAAACTTTCTCCAGCGAGAATTACGGCATTGATGATGGGAGGATTTTTCCTTGCTAACTCTGTGGGAAATAAACTTTCCGGAATCCTGGCAAGCACATGGTACAATTACGAAAACAAAACGAATTATTTCCTTGTGAACTTCGCTTTGTTAATATTTGCTACACTTTTAGGCCTTTCTATGTTAAAAAGGCTGAATAAAATTATGACAGAAAAAGGGCATTAAAATCCTTAATATTATAAAGATAAGTAAGCTGCGGAAGAGTTCCGCAGCTTTTTTATTTAAAAATAAAATTAAAACCTTGCCAAAAACCCAAAATAAACTATATTTGTCAGTCTTAACAAAAATTAACAATAGAAATGGATAATATTGAAGCATTGAGTCCGAAACCGGATGAATTTGTAGAGAATAAGAATTCCAGGCATCCTAAAGGATTATGGGTTCTTTTCGGAACAGAAATGTGGGAGCGTTTCAACTTTTATGGAATGAGAGCTCTTTTGACGCTCTTCATGGTAAATTCCTTATTGATAAAAGAAGCTGATGCAGCGATCATCTATGGTGGATTTCTAGCTTTATGTTATTTAACCCCTCTTTTAGGAGGATTTATTGCTGATAAATATATCGGAAACAGATATGCCATCATCATCGGAGGATCGTTAATGGCTATTGGCCAGTTCTTATTATTCATCAGTGCCTCTACTTTCTCAGCAGATATTGGAAGTGCCAAACTTATCATGTGGCTGGCATTATTCGTGATTATTTTCGGTAACGGATTCTTCAAACCGAATATTTCCTCAATGGTAGGAAGCCTTTATCCAAAGCAGGAAAAATCTAAACTGGATTCTGCTTTCACCATTTTCTATATGGGGATTAATATTGGGGCATTCTTAGGTCAGTTTATCTGTCCATATGTAGGTGATGTAAAAGATGCTGCAACTGGAGTAAGAGATATCTTCGCTTTCAAATGGGGATTCTTAGCTGCTTCTATTGCCATGGTAATCGGAACAATTACATTCTTTATCCTTAAAAACAAATACGTAGTAACTCCTGAAGGAAGACCTATCGGAGGGTTACCAAAAAATAATACAAGTGCTGACTTCGAAGAAGGAGAAACACAAACTGCTAAATTCTCAGGTCAGGCTTTAGGAATCACCGGAGGAATATTTGTTGTTTTATTCTTCGTTTTCAGATACCTTCTTGTAGGTGAGTTTGGATTCAACTCCGTAGAAATGGGACAGTTGATTAAAGGGATCATTTATCCATTCATCTATTCGGCTGGTATTGCTCTTGCATTCTTAATTATGTCTTCTGCTGAAAACAAGGTGGAAAGACAGAGAATCTGGGTAATCTATATTGTATCATTCTTTATTATTTTCTTCTGGGCTGCATTTGAGCAGGCGGGATCTTCATTAACATTTATTGCAGATAACCAGACTGACAGAAACATTTTCGGATGGAATATGCCTCCTTCAATGGTACAGATCTTCAACGGTATTTTCGTAGTTCTTTTAGCTGTTCCTTTCAGTTTATGCTGGGACAAGTTAAGAGCTAAAGGAAAAGAGCCAGTATCTCCATTCAAACAAGCAATGGGATTAGCATTGATCGCACTTTCTTATTTCATCATTGCACACAATGTAAAAGATCTTGGAAACTCAGGGTTATTAGCCATCAAATGGTTAATGTTACTCTATTTCATCCAGACTTGTGGTGAGCTTTGTCTTTCTCCAATTGGCTTATCACTGGTTGGTAAACTGGCTCCGAAAAGATTTGCTTCATTATTATATGGTGTTTTCTTCATTTCTAACGCTGCTGGTTATGCATTAGCAGGTTCATTAGGAGCACTTATCCCTGCAACAGGTGATAAATTCAAAAAAGCTCAAGAAATGGGTGTTAATTTACAGGATGTTTTGGATAAAAAAGTAACACTGACAGCTGATCAGGTTGCCGCTTTCGATAAAGCTCAGCTTCCATTACACAACCCTACTTTTGTAGGATTTGAGATTCACAATCTATTCGAATTCTTCATGGTATTCGTAGTACTTTGTGGTATTGCTTCTGTTATTTTAGGTTTAATTTCACCTATCTTGAAGAAAATGATGCATGGTGTAAACTAATTGTATCAACAAAATATAATAAAACCTCTGCCAAGTCAGAGGTTTTTTTTATTTTCGTATGATGGAAATTTCCGAAGATTCTTTATTCCAATCCGTAAAGGAAATCATTAGACAGTCGCGCGAAAAAGTTTTTCGGATAGCGAATTCTACTCTACTGCTCACGTACTGGCAGATTGGAAAACTTATTGTTGAAGATGAACAGAATGGAAAAGAACGTGCACAGTATGGAAAATATACGCTGAAAAAACTTTCTGAAAAACTCACTTTGGAATTTGGAAAAGGGTTTGATTATACCAATCTATCCAATATGCGGAAATTTTACACAGCATTTCCAATTGTTGACGCATTGCGTCAACAATTAAGTTGGACTCACTATAGACTATTGATAAGACTTGATAATGCTGACAAGATGAATTATTATATAAATGAATCCGTTCAAAATAACTGGAACTACAGAGATCTCAAAAGACAGATAAACTCACTTTCCTACGAACGGGTTTTACAGCATAAAAAATCGTCTACAGAAAGTATTCACAGTGTTTTAAAAGATCCTTATATTTTTGAGTTTCTGGGTCTAAAAGCTAATGAACAATTTTCCGAAAAAGAAATTGAAACAGCCATTATTGATCACATCCAAAAGTTTTTACTGGAATTCGGGAAAGGATTTGCTTTTGTAGCCAGACAACAACATATTTCAACTGATACCTCAGATTTCTATATTGATCTTGTCTTCTATAATTACATCTTAAAATGCTTTGTGATCATCGACCTGAAAACCGGGGAACTTTCCCATCAGGATATTGGGCAGATTGATATGTATGTGAGAATGTATGATGACCTGAAACGCGGTGAAGGAGATAACCCAACCATCGGAATTTTATTATGTTCAGAAAAAGATGAAACTATTGTAAAATATTCCATTTTGAATGATAAAAACAATTTATTTGCCAGCAAATACCTGCTGTACCTCCCAAAAGAAGAAGAATTAAAACAAATTATTGACCAGGACAGAATCCGTTTTGAACTGGATCAGAAAGATAAAAACCCTTAATTAGAACTTAATCATATATCATTATGAGCTTAACTTTAGATGAAATACAAAATTTCAAAGGAAAGTATCCCAGACAAATCTGGAGCCTGTTTTTCTCTGAAATGTGGGAACGTTTCTGTTTCTACGGAATGCGTGGAATGCTGGTTTTCTTTATGATCTCCCAGCTTAATTTCCATGAAAAAGAAGCCAACCTCCAATATGGAGCCACCCAGGCATTCGTATATGCCTTTACTTTTGTAGGAGGTCTTTTTGCCGATAAAATTTTAGGATTCCGAAAATCCTTGTTCTGGGGCGGCCTTCTGATGATCGTAGGAAGTTTAATTCTTGCTACCGATCCCCACAAATTCTTTTTCTTAGGAATAGCATTCACCGTACTAGGGACAGGTTTCTTCAAACCTAATATTTCATCTATGGTAGGACAGCTTTATAAACCAAATGACTCAAGAGCAGATGCAGGATTCTCACTTTTCTATGCGGGAATTAACCTTGGTGCATTATTAGGAGGTTATTTGTGTATCGCAATCGGTAAAGGAGAATTCCTGGGCAATATCATTGCAGAAGAGATGAGATGGCATATTGCTTTCGGACTTGCTTCAATAGTAATGGTGGTGAGCTTAATTAATTTTGTATTCACACAAAGAACATTGGGTACTATTGGTTTACAGCCGGGACATCCTTTAGCAGAAGAAAAAACAGCTCCAATACCAAAATGGAAAGAGTATGGAGTATATGTTTTGTCTTTAATTTTCGTTCCTATCATCATGACCATGGTAGCCAAGACAGAATATACAGATTATTTCATGTGGACCATCGGACCATTAACCTTAATCTATTTATTCTATGAAATGTCTAAAGTAACCGCTTCTGAACGCAAAAAACTTTGGGCAGCTTTAGTATTTATTATATTTTCAATCATATTCTGGGGAATCTATGAGCAAAGTGGAGGTTCTTTAAGTATTTTCGCAGCTAAGAACCTGAATAAAGACCTTCTGGGATTAGACCCAAATGGTGTAAACAACTCAGGAGGAGCATTCTTCATTATTTTCCTTGCTCCATTGATCGGACTTCTTTGGATCTGGCTGAACAAAAGAAAAATTGAACCCAACACGATTATCAAATTCGGATTAGGATTCATTTTCTTAGGATTAGGATATTATGTTTTGTTTGCAACCCGTCTTTTTGCAGACCTTCAGGGAATCACTTCACTGAATTTCTTCACACTGGCATTGCTTATCATTACCCTTGGAGAATTATGCCTCTCTCCTATCGGATTATCCATCATGACCAAACTTTCCACTAAAAATCTTCAGGGAATGATGATGGGAATGTGGTTCCTTGCTTCTGCGTATGGACAGTATGTTGCAGGAATTATCGGGGCCAGTCTTGCCACAGCCAAAGAAGGTTCTACCAACTATG
The DNA here is from genome assembly GCF_045865955.1 of Chryseobacterium sp. KCF3-3. Classification (NCBI taxonomy): domain Bacteria; kingdom Pseudomonadati; phylum Bacteroidota; class Flavobacteriia; order Flavobacteriales; family Weeksellaceae; genus Chryseobacterium; species Chryseobacterium sp. KCF3-3. Next base: position 2,833,975 of record NZ_AP035792.1, on the reverse strand, counting down.
ATGAATTGATCACTTATACTGATGGATATAAACAATTGGGATTATATGCGGTAATTGCCGGAGTGGTATTAATTTTGATATCTCCGTACGTGAAAAAATTAATGCAAGATGTAAAATAAAAAATAAGTAATTATGCTTATTTTTATCCAAATATCACAATATGAAGAAAATTTTAAGCATACTACTCTTATTTTTATTAAATTTTAGTTTTGCCCAGGTAAAGTGGATGACCATTGAAGAAGCTTTAAAAGCCCAGAAGGAAAGTCCCAAAAAAATATTAATTGATTTCTATGCAGACTGGTGTGGTCCGTGTAAAATCATGGATAAAAAAACGTATGGTCACCCTGTAATTGCTCAGATTTTAAATGAGAATTATTATCCTGTAAAGTTTAATGCAGAAGAAAAAAAGAGCATTGAAATCTTTGGAAGAACATTTTCAAATCCTAATTCTGAACATAAAAAGGGGAAAAATTCTCTGCATGAGTTTACACAGTATATGAATGTAGGAGCTGTTCCAAGTACCGTATTTCTGGATGAACATGGCGATCCCATTACCATTCTTCAGGGAGAACTGTCTGCCAAAGAACTGGAACCTTATCTGGAACTGATCTCCAAAGATTTGTTTAAAAAGATTAAGACCAGAGAACAATGGGAGGATTACCAGAAAAAATTCAAATCTAAAATAAAAGATTAATTAGAACTTTGAAACCTGATTTTCTGTTTCAATTCTAAAAATTCACTATAGAGGCTTCCAATTTTTTGGAAGTCTTTTTTATTTTACCGAAATTCGAACCTTTATTTCTATTATCCGAAATAAGGATCAAAAAATTCGAAAATTAGTATCCTGAAACCTGAAAATGAATCTCGAAACCTCCATAGAATATGTAAAAGGAATAGGTCCGGAAAGAGCCAAACTCATCAAAAGTGTGTTGGGTTTATCTACTGTAGAAGATATGTTGAATTTCTACCCTATCCGTTATCTGGACAAAAGTAAAATTTATACTGTTTCTCAACTCAAAGAAGAAACCAGCCAGGAAATACAATTGAGAGGAAGAATTACTCAGATACAGGAAATTCAGACCGGTAAAACCAAGCGCTTATCTGCAAAGTTCAATGATGAAACTGGTAGTATAGATCTGGTTTGGTTTCAATATTCCAAGTGGTTGAAAGAACAGCTTCCGATCAACAAGGAAGTTTATATTTTTGGAAAGATCAATGTTTTCAACCGCCAGTTTTCTATGCCGCATCCGGAAATTGAAGCAGAAGAAAAAAAAGAAGGAGACACTCGTCTTAAACCCATTTATCCGAGTTCTGAAAAACTAACCAAAAGAGGATTAAATCAAAGGTTTTTCCAGAATGCTTTAAGAAATATCTGCAAAGAGATTCCAAGCCTTATTGAAGAAAATTTCCCGGATTATCTGATGAAAACCTTTAAATTCATGTCAAGACAACATGCTTTTCTGAATGTTCACTTTCCAAAAGATCAGGAACATTTTGATAAAGCAGATTACAGATTGAAATTTGAAGAATCATTTTTCTTTCAGTTAGGATATGGCTTAAAGAAACTCCATCATAAAACACAGTCTCATGGTAATCCTTTCCCGATTATTGGAGATCACTTCAACGATTTTTATGAGAGCCATCTTCCTTTTGAGCTTACCAACGCACAGAAAAGAGTTTTAAAGGAAATAAGAATGGATATGAAAAGGCCGATTCAGATGAACAGGCTTTTGCAGGGAGATGTAGGATCAGGGAAAACAATGGTTGCCCTTCTTACCATGCTGATCGCCATGGATAATGGTTTTCAGAGCTGTTTGATGGCTCCGACGGAAATTCTTGCCCAACAGCATTACAATGGGATTAAAGAGCTGTTGGAAAAAACAGGAATCAATATCCGCCTTCTCACAGGTTCTACCAAAGCAGCTGAAAGAAGAATTATTCATGAAGAACTGGAAAATGGAAGTCTTTCTATTTTGGTAGGAACTCATGCCGTTTTAGAAGACAAGGTTAAATTTAAAAACCTGGGATTAGCCATTATTGATGAACAGCATAGATTCGGGGTTGCTCAAAGGGCTAAACTGTGGGCTAAAAATAAGATTCCACCCCATATTCTCGTGATGACCGCTACTCCTATTCCAAGAACTCTGGCCATGAGTTTTTATTCTGATCTGGATGTTTCTGTGATTGATGAGATGCCAGTGGGAAGAAAGCCTATTATTACTGCGCACCGCAGGGAAAAAGACAGACTGTATGTGTATAACTTCTGTAAAGATGAAATCAAGAAAGGCAGACAGATTTATTTCGTATACCCTCTCATTGAAGAATCGGAAACGTTGGACTATAAAAACCTGATGGAAGGTTTGGAACATGTCATGGATTATTTCTCAGAATACAATGTGACAATGCTTCACGGGAAAATGAAACCGGATGAAAAAGATGCTGCTATGACTTATTTTGCTTCGGGAAAAGCTGAAATAATGGTTGCAACAACCGTAATTGAAGTTGGAGTAAACGTTCCGAATGCTTCGGTAATGGTGATTGAAAGCTCAGAAAGGTTCGGACTATCACAGCTTCACCAGCTCAGAGGGCGTGTAGGAAGGGGTGCCGAACAGAGTTACTGTATCCTGATGACTTCCGATAAATTATCAAAAGAAAGCAGAACGCGTATTAAAACAATGACTGAAACCAATGACGGTTTTAAAATTTCTGAGGTAGATATGCAGCTTCGTGGTCCCGGAGATATATTGGGAACTCAGCAAAGTGGTGTGGTAGATTTTAAAAGACTGGATCTTATTAATGATTCTGCGATCATCAAAACAACCAAAAATACGGTAGAAAGAATACTTGAAGCAGATCCTATGCTTGCAAGACCAGACAATCTGATCATCAAAAATTATTATATCAGATACTACAAAGGAAAAAATAAGTGGAGTAAAATATCATAAAAAAAACCGCAGAAAAAAACTTCCTGCGGCCCCCTTATAAAACTGTTATTTAGAAGAAATTACTTTTGGTATGTCCAAAAAAAATTTATTTTAATAGTTCAGGCTTAATATTTTGTGATGTGGTGTGAAAATATTTATATAACAATATAATAATGAGCTAAAACCATAACTATTAAAATAAATTATAAAAAAACAAAATGAATTATTTTTTCCAACTTGCTTATTATAAAAACTAACTGTGTTTCGGTGGAGATGAGGGAATGAAACGAATAAAAATATCTCCAACTACTTATTGAGTTTTCATGATTGTACCGTTTTGTTTAAAGATCTTCTGTGCTTTATAATTGGAAAATTAGTATAATCCATTTTGTTTAACTAACATCGTGATTTATATAATTTTGTTCTTTAGAAACAATTACTTTCATTCATCTGTATCTTCTACTATATTATGAAATTTGTGTCTTAGTTTACTTTTACAAATGTCTGTATATTAATTCAGTTGCCTTTTATATTATTTTAATTATTAGTTATAAAATTTTCACTTATTTGTGAATAGTATGCTATAAATATGATTTAAAAATCATTAATATTTAATTAACAAATCCTTTATTCATCATATTTTCAAGATGAAATTATCTTTATTCAATCCGGAAGTATGATACTGCCAGTTGATCGTAATAACTTCCGTAAGTACCTTTTTAAGCTTATCAAAACACTCAGGTTTTTTCATAAAAATGTGAGCTCCTTTTACAAAAATATCTTCTATTTCATTTTCCGGAATGGGGTCAGAAAAAATAGCCGTCACCATATTGTTGAATTTTGAATTCGAAACAATATCTTCCAGGCATTCCATGCTCTCTTTTCCGGGAATCCTATAATTGATAAAAACAAGTTCCGGAACTACGGCATCATCATTATTCAGGTATTCCATCAGACTGTTCCCGTTACTGAAACATTGAACTTTTATAGAGATTTTCAACTCTTTCAGAATATTTTTAAAAAAAATCAAAGTGTTTTCATCGTTATCTGCTACAATTACGTTCAGAAATTCTTTATTCATACTGCATTTTATGGTTTATTACAGTGCTTTGTGCTCTTCTTCGTTTGCCTATAATTTTTTGAAACTGGGATGGTGTGATTCCTGTTGTATTTTTGAACTGGGTACTTAAATGCGCCACGCTGGAATAGTTCAGCTTATGGGCAATTTCTGTAAGACTTTGTTTGTTTCTTATGATCAGAGCCTTTGCATGCTCAATCTTTTGAAGAATAATAAAATTCTCAATAGAGGTATAAGCAACTTCTGAAAAAAGATTGGAAAGATATCCATAGCTGTGATTCAGCTTTTCAGAAATATAGATGGAGGCTTTTACCGGTATAATTTCATCAGAAAAAACGAGCTCTACAATAGCATCTTTTATCTTCTGTACCAGCGCACTTTTTTGGCTTTCTATGATCTCGATCCCATAATCTTCAAGATTTTTCTTAAAAAGATTGTGCTGTTCCTGTGTGAGGGGCTCATAGAATTCCACTTCACCGAAGTTCAGTAACCTGTACTTCAGCCCGTGTTCTTTAAGTTTCTCGTCCAATACCTTTTTGCAAAGAGCATTGAAATCAAATTTAACATACATTTTCATCCTAGTATATATAAGCCAATATTATTTAGTAAATATAATAATTTATTTCAAGTAAACGTGAAATAGATGTATATTTTTAATATTTTACTATATATACGAAAAAACTCCTGTATTTTAGAATACAGGAATTTAAACACTAAGGATGAAAAAAATATACTGATAAAAAGCTTTTCAGCTCAAAACCAAGCATATGAATGTATTGTATAAGTGATTTGGTTCTGAAGCAAAGATGAATTAAAAAAACACATCACTCGTTATAGAATTATAATTAAATGTTACAGAATTTTAAGTCAAATCAGGGTGAATTATATATTCCATTTGATAATCATCCATTACGAAACCATTTCCTATATCTAAAATCATTTCATTATATACCTTAAAATTCTGAGATTCATAGAATTTTCTTGCATTGTTTTCTTTGTTTACATTCAGAATAATTCTCTTGTCACTGCTTTCAGAAAGTTTTGACTTCAGGAAGTCCAGAGCTCCTTTTCCGAACCCTTTCCCTTTGCTTTCCGGAACAAGATAAATTCTGTGAAGCTTCGTAGTTTCTATTTCATATCCGTGTTCATACCCAATAAAACCTTCAAAGGAATTATTATTCTCATCAAAAATTAAATAGTAATGATAGTTTGGATTGTCAAGATGTTTAGAAATTTCATCTTTAGAATACATTTCCTCCAGCATATAATTGATCTGTTCATTGGAAATAATTCCTACATATGTACTCTCCCATGATCTTCGTGCAAGATCCTGAATCAAAGGAATATCTGCTGCTGTTGCCTGTTGTAATTTCATGATTGGTTATATTATGATGATTAAAAAAAGTGAAAAGCCTAAACTTTTCACTCTTTATATTGTTCAATGATGACTGATGAGTTTTAACATGATTAAAATTCACTTTGCCAGATCATTATTAAATCTTAGTCATTTCAGCTTTAATTTTTGCATGAAGACCTTCTGAAGCTTTTACCAAAGGAAGTCTCAGATAATTTTTGATGATTCCTTTTTCCGTCAGAATTACTTTAATACCACAAGGATTACCTTCGGCAAAAATCAGACGGGTAATATCTACCAGTTTGTTATGAATTTCATAAGCTTCTTTTACCTTACCTTCGAAAGCCAGCTGCACCATCGTAGAAAATTCTTTAGGATATGCCTGCCCGATTACGGAAATTACACCATCTCCACCGGCAAGTGTTACAGGTAATGTATATTCATCATCTCCTGAAACTAAAGAAAATCCTTCTGGTTTCTTTCTGAGAATATCAAAATACTGAAGAATGTTAGGAGAAGCTTCCTTAATCAGGAATAAATTAGGAAATTCCTTTGCAAGACGAAGGGTAGTATCTGCTTCTACATTTTGCCCTGTTCTTGACGGAACATTATAAATAATTATATTTTTTCCTGTAGAAGCTAAAGCTTTATAATGTTGATAAAGACCTTCCTGGTTTGGTTTATTATAATATGGAGATACTGAAAGTACGGCTTCAAATGCAGAAAGATCTGCTTCTTCAATCTGTTTCTTGACGTCAAGAGTATCGTTACCGCCAATTCCTAAAACTAAAGGAAGACGTTTATTATTCACCTTAATGATATGCTCAATTACCTGTTTCTTCTCCTCTGCAGAAAGCGTTGCGGCTTCTGCCGTTGTTCCCAATACAACTAAATAATTGGTTCCGTTTTCGATATTGTACTCCACCAGTTTTGTTAAACTGTCGAAGTCAACGGATAAATCTTCATTAAAGGGCGTTACCAATGCAACACCTACTCCTTTTAAAATGCTCATCTGTTAGAATTATTTTTGTCAAATTTAATAATTTACAGTAAGAATTTGTAATAAATAATAATGTTTTATTATACATATAGTTATATTTGCATATACTAAAAGAGATTATGAAAAATAAATTCTTGTTACTAGGAATTGCTCTGGTGTCGCTTACTGCATGCAAAACGGCTTCTGTGCCGCAGCTTGTGAATGTAAAGACTCAGAAAAATATTTCTATTAATAATGAGCTAAAGAATGATGAGGAGTTTGTAAAATTTATCGAACCTTATAAGCAGAAACTGGATAAAGAAATGAACCAGAAGATCTCGCACACCAATGTGGATCTTACCAAACAAGGCGATAACAGCAATTTGGGCAATCTTTTAGCTGACTATACGTTTGAAGGAGGTAATGAATGGATCAAAACTCATCGTAAGCAAAACGTAGACGCTGCACTGATCAATATCGGAGGAATCCGAACCACTATTGGAAAAGGAGATATTTTACTTAAAAATGTATTTGAAGTAATGCCTTTCGAAAATGAAGTGGTAATTGTAAAAATGAAAGGAGCAGATTTACAGGGTCTTTTTGAGTATTATGCAAAAACGCAGGTCAACAATCCTGTTTCTCATTTATACATTGAAACAAAAAACGGACAGGTAATCAAAGCCTTAATCAATGGTAATACAGTAGATCCTTCTAAAGATTATTATATTGCTACTTCAGACTATCTTGCACTGGGAGGAGACAATATGAAATTCTTTGCCAAAGGAGAATCCATTGCAACAGGGATTAAAATGAGGGATTTATTTATCGATTATTTTAAAAAATCACCTGAAGTGGTGGCTAATTCGGATGTTCGTTTAAATTTTATTGGGAAGTAATAATGGATAGAAAAAGTTTTTTAAAAGCAATAGGCGGCGGATCTTTAGCAATGGCTTTAGCTCCCAATATGATGATGGCAGAGGAATTAAAAATTCTTAATTTAAAATCTGCAAATAAACTGACTATTCTACATACCAATGACCAACATAGCAGAATAGAACCTTTTGACGCAAGCTATACCAAAAATCCTAATCAGGGAGGTTTTGCAAGAAGGGCAAACTTAATCCAACAGATCAGAAGTCAGGAAAGCAATGTTCTTCTTCTTGATTCCGGAGATATTTTCCAGGGAACTCCTTATTTTAATTTCTTCGGAGGAGAACTGGAGTTCAAATTAATGTCTATGATGAAATATGACGCCTCTACCATGGGAAATCATGATTTCGATAATGGACTTGATGGATTTTTAAAAGTGCTTCCTAATGCGAAGTTTCCTTTTATCTGTTCCAATTATGATTTTAAAAATACTGTTCTTGACGGGAAAACTTCTCCCTACCAGATATTCAATAAGAATGGAATTAAAGTAGGCATTTTCGGAGTGGGAATCCAGCTGGATGGCCTTGTAGGCAAAAAACAGTACGGAGAAACCGTTTATTCCAACCCGATTGATGTAGCACAGCATTATTCAAACTTCCTGAAGAAAGAGAAGAAATGTGATCTTGTGATTTGTCTTTCACACATCGGCTACGACTACAGAGACGAACCTAATAAAATAAGTGATAAAATTTTAGCGGCCAATACAGAAAATATTGATATTATCTTAGGAGGCCATACTCATACATTCTTACCGGAACCTCAAACCTTTACCAACAGACAGGGCAAAAATGTCCTTGTTAACCAGGTGGGATGGGCAGGTCTTCTTTTAGGTAGAATAGATTTTTATTTTGATACAAACAAAAACGTACAGCATATTTCCTGGAACAATCAGGTGATAGATAGCAGCATAACCGCATAATATGAAAAAACTCTCTATAATTTCTCTTGGTATTTTAGCATCCCTGCAGCTGACAAAAGCACAGGTTATTTCATCCAAAAAGTGGGCAGATCTTTTTTCCTACAATAATGTCTTAGCAATGAAAGAAGACAATGGAAAAATCATTGCAGCCACTCAAAACGGAATATTCTATTATACAATATCAACAGGAGAAATTACGAAGTTATCCAAAGCCAATGGTCTTCACAACATCGGAATTACCGCTTTCGATTATAATCCTCAGACTAAAACAGGGCTTATTGGTTATGAAAACGGATCTATGGATGTGATTACCCCACAGGAGATCAAATATATTGTTGATATTCCTATTGCTACAGGATATAATGGGGATAAAAAGATTAACCACATTTCTATCACCGGAAATCAGGCTGTCATTTCTGTTGGATATGGAGTTTCTATATTTAACCTTCAGAATAAAGAGTTTGGTGATTCTGCATTTTTCCTGTCCGGTGGTATTTATCAGGCAAGTAATGAAGCTACGATATTCGGGAATAAAGTATATTCTGTAACAGATACAGGATTGAAAAGTCATCAGATGAATACTACATTTCCTGTGTATTCTACCTGGACAACGGAAGCTCCCGGAGCTTTCAAACACATAGATTCAGAATCAGAATTGGTTTACTCAACGGCTACAGCAGCTTATATTTATAACAACGGTACTCCAACACAACTTCCTACTACTTTTGAAAAGATCAGGGATGTTGTTATGACTTCCAATAGTATTGTGGTTACAGATAACAGAGTGTACACCTATGGAATCAATGGAGTATCGCAAAATGCGGTAAGCCTTGGTGAAGAATGTAATACTGCTTTAACAGCTGGTGGAAAGATTTTAGGCGGAACGGTATTATCGGGAATTAAGGATGAAGGTAACAATACTTTTAAACCTTCCGGACCTTACTTCAATTTTGCTTATAATATCAATCTTTTTGATAATAATCAGCTTCTGGTTTCCTCGGGTGCCAGAGCCAATAATTACAACCATCCGTTTATTCAGCCACAAGAACCAGGATTTTATTATTTCAATGGTACAGAGTGGATTTATCCTTCATTTTTCAATAAAAGTAATCCCAATCGTCCCATCTTTATCAACGTATTGGATGCTATCATAAGTCCTTATAACAGCAATGAAGTACTCTTTACCAATTATACAATGTTGGATAACGGAGTGTATAAAATGAAATATAATGCGACAAGCAAAGATTTTGAACTGGTAAAATATTATAATCTGGGAGCACAGCCTTACCTCAGACGTCCGGTAGGTTTTGCTGTAGACCCACAAAATAATTTGTTTGTTTCTTTTGGATTCAATGATGGAAACCCTTCTATAGGAATCTACGATAAAGCATCTGATGATTTTCTTATCAAGAAAATAGTTCTTGCCAGTGATGGGATACAAAAGACTATTTACCATGAAAACATGCTATGGACACCTCTGCCGAGATCTAATAATTTCTGGGTATACGATTATAAAAATGCCACTAATCTTTCTGATGACAATGATTATATTCTGGGAACGTCTAATGGATTTAACAGTTCCGGAGGAATTTTATCAGTAGCATTTGATAAGGCTGGTGATGCATGGATTGGTACAGACGGAGGACTAAGGATCATGTCTAACGCAGCAACAGAAATTAAAAGTGCCCAGCCTAAAGTGGAGCCTATAGTTATAGAGCAGAATGGTTTAGGAGAAGAACTTTTCAGAGAATCAGCTATTCTTCAGGTCGCTGTGGATGCAGGTGATTATAAATGGGTATCTGTTGATGGTGGTGGTGTTTATTACCTGTCTTCAGACGGTCAGAGAACCATAAAACATTTTACCAAAGAAAATTCACCTCTTCCTACGAATAGTGTTACCGATATAAAAGTTGATAAGAAAACAGGTAAAGTATATTTTGTGACGTATAATGGTATTGTAACGTATCAGGGAGATGTTGCAGATGTGACTTCCAATTTCGGTGATGTGGTAGTGTATCCTAATCCTGTTGTTTATTCTAATTTCAAAGGAAAAGTAACGATAAAAGGTCTTGCAGAAAAAACCAATATAAGAATTGTAGATGCTGCAGGAAATGTAGTTCACTCAGCTGTAGCACGAGGAGGATATTATGAATGGGATCTGAATAATCAGAAAGGAACAAGAGTAGCCTCAGGGATGTATTTTGTTCTGATGACGAATGAAGACGGATCTGATAAGGCTACCGCCAAAATAGGAGTGGTTAATTAATGAATTCACAAAACGGTTTTTTACTTTCATTTATCAAATATGGGGAAAATGATGCTGTATTGCATTGTTTTACAGAAGAAGAAGGTTTTCAGAGCTATTTTCTGAAGGGAATTTATTCCAAAAAGAATAAAAAGAAAGCCTTGCTTCAACCGTTGAGCCAGCTCAATTTTTCTGTAAATCCACCACGTGGCAACGGTATTCCGTCTGTTTCAAAATTTGAACTGGTAAAAAACAATGACATTTATACAGATATCAAGGTCAATACCGTCATTTTCTTTATTTCAGATTTTCTGAGCCATATTCTTAAGCATGAGAATAAAAATATTCCGATTTATTCCGGTATTGATCATCTTATCAGTGAGCTGACCCATAAAAATTATCAGGCACATCTTCTGTTTTTGCTGGCTTTTTTAAAAATTCAGGGCGTTGCTCCATTGTTGAGTGAAGGCCCATTTTTAGATCCGGAAACCGGAACTTTTTCACTTGGAATCTGTCACCAGCTTTTCAATGAAGAAATTTCCATGCTTTGGAAAGAAGCACTTTGTGCAGAAGATTTTTATGCCACAAAAATCCATTCCTCCTTGAGAAAAGATTTCCTTGACAGCCTTTTGGTATACTATCATTACCATATAACGGATTTCAAAACTCCAGCCTCCTTGGAAATCATACAGCAGATATTTGAATAGATAATATTATTCCTTCTCTGTTGTTTTTTCAATATCTTCCGGCATTTCTGTTTCGGATTCTGCCATTTCTTTTTTGGAAAATCTAGGTTGAAGAATCTTAGCAATAAGTCCTGTCCAGCCCGTCTGATGAGAAGCTCCTACTCCACGGCCGTTGTCTCCGTGAAAATATTCATAGAACAAAATATAATCTTTAAAATCAGGATCAGTTTGAAATCTTTCATACTGTCCATGAACCGGTCGTTTCCCATTTTCATCCTTTAAAAATATCTTGGCAAGTCTCTTGTTTAAGGCATCTGCAATCTGATCCAGGCTAGAATAATTACCGCTTCCTGTAGGATATTCCACTAAAAAATCCGGGCTGTAATAGAAGAAAAAACGCTGAAGACTGTCAATAATAAGGAAGTTGATAGGAAACCACACCGGACCGCGCCAGTTGCTGTTTCCACCAAAAAGTCCGCTATCAATTTCAGCAGGTGTATATTTTACGCTGTAATTCGTATCATTCAATGTTAAAGTATAAGGATTGTTTTCATATTCTTTGGATAAAGCTCTTACTCCGTAATCACTTAGAAATTCATCCGGATTCAACATTCGGTTTAACAGTCTTTTCAAACGATGTCCCCGAAGCAGAGATAAAAGGTGTTTGGAATCCTGTCCTTTCACTTCCCATCTTGAAACCAGAGAAGCCAGTTCAGGCTTATTATCCAGTACCCATTTCATTCTTTTCTTGAAATTGGGAAGGTTTTCAATCATTTCATCATCGATAACCTCAACGGCAAACATCGGAATTAATCCGACAATTGTTCTCAACTTCAAATACATATGTGTTCCGTCACTGGAAGCTATGGCGTCATAGAAAAACTCATCCTGCTCATCCCAGAGACTGAAATTCTCATCTCCCATATTATCCAGTGAATGCGCAATAGACAGAAAATGTTCAAAGAACTTCATCGCCATCTCTTCATACACCTTATTGTAAAGAGCCAGTTCCAGGGCAATTCTCATCATATTCAGGGCAAACATGGCCATCCAGCTTGTTCCATCAGACTGTTCCAGCTGTTCTCCGTTAGGCAAAACAGAATTCCTGTCAAAAACCCCAATATTATCGAGTCCCAGGAATCCGCCTTCAAAGATATTATTCCCATTAAGGTCTTTCTTATTAACCCACCATGTAAAATTCATCAATAACTTCTGGAAAGCACTTTCCAGAAATTCCAGATCGGGTTTATCTTTTAAATATTCATCAATTTTAAATACCCTGAAAACCGCCCAGGCATGTACGGGTGGATTTACATCACTTAAGTTCCATTCGTAGGCAGGCAACTGTCCGTTGGGATGCATATACCATTCAAACAGGAAAAGTTTTAGCTGATGCTTTGCAAAATCCGGATCTATCAAAGAGAAACTGATGGTGTGAAATGCCAGATCCCATGTTGCATACCATGGATATTCCCATTTATCCGGCATTGAAATGATATGTTCATTATTAAGATGCTTCCAGTCGTAGTTTCTTATAGTTTCACGGGACTTTGGCGGAGGCATTTCTGCAGGATCACCTTTCAGCCATTTTTCCACATTGTAGTGGTAAAACATTTTATTCCAAAGCATTCCGGCAAAAGCCTGTCTTTGTACCAGTTTTTCATCTTCTGAAGCAATTCCTTTCTGAATTTCTGCATAAAACTCGTTTGCTTCTTTCTGTCTTTGTTCAAAAAGAATCTCAAAATCTTTAAAAGGCCCTCTTATATCTTTATCGGAAAGCCTGAATTCAAATGTTTTTGATTCTCCGCCTTTAAAATCCTCATCAATAAAGAAAGAAGCTTTGGTTCCTGTATTTTGGGGATTCACAGACTGAGAATTTCCCGTCATCACAAAATTATTGATCCCGTCTTTACAGTATTTTGACTCATTGGAAGACTGGTAAAGCCTTTCATTATTGGTTTCGTTGTTACAAAATAATGTCTTTAAAGATTGTTTTGCATAGACATTTTTAACCTCGATATCCTGATGATTGATTTTAATATGATCCGCATCTTCAGCAGACAATTGTGGCCTATAATCATCATATCCCCAATTCCAAGTATTCCTGAACCAGACGGTCGGAAGAATTACGAGAGGCGCTTCTTTTTCAGATTTATTAACTACTGTTAGTCTTACAAGGATATCACTCTGACTTTCTTTTGCATATTCAATAAAAATGTCAAAGTATTCATTGTGATCAAAAATCCCTGTATCAATCAATTCATATTCAGATTCCTCTTTTCCTCTTGCTGCATTTGTTTTTATGAGATCTTCATAAGGAAAAGCATTTTGAGGATACTTATACAGCATCTTCATGTAAGAATGCGTAGGGGTGGAATCCAGATAGTAAAAATATTCTTTCACATCTTCACCGTGATTTCCCTGTCCGTTGGTCAATCCAAAGAACCGTTCTTTCACCATTTTATCTTTTTTATTCCAGAATCCTACAGAAAATACCAGTTTCTGAAGATCATCACAGATTCCGCATATTCCTTCCTCACCCCAACGGTAAGTTTTGGCTTCTGCGGTGTCATGATTGGTGTAATTCCATGCATCTCCGTTTTCACTGTAGTCCTCACGAACAAGTCCCCATTCACGGTTACTGACATAAGGCCCCCATTTTTTCCATGAAACATCTGAAATTCTCTGTTTTTCTGACATAAGCGATAATAATTATGAGTAATGAGCAATGAGTAATATATAATTTCGTTTCAAGCTCTAAGAACAACCTCAAAAACTTTAAACTTTGAACCTTGAACCTTAAACCTTGAACCTTAAACTTTGAACCTTAAACTTTGAACTTTGAATTCCCCTATCCTCCCGTAGAAAAACTCTCAAACGTAGTCATTCCACCATCTACGAAAATGCTGGTTCCTGTGATATAATCTGCAAGGTCACTTGCAAGAAATGCAGCTAAGTTGCCGATATCCTGCGGTTGTCCGATTCGGTTATAGGGAATAAGAGTAAGGAGAGAATTGAGAGCTTCCGGAGTGCTCCATGCATTCTGGTTAATCGGAGTCTGAATAGCTCCCGGACAAATGGAATTGACACGAATTTTGTCTGCACCATATTCCTGGGCCAATGTCTGCATCAGCATTCTGACAGCTCCTTTACTGGAAGCATAATTAGCATGTCCTGCCCACGGAATAATTTCATGCACGGAGCTGATATGAATAATTTTCCCACAGGCAACAGACCTTGAAAGATCTATTCCCCTTCTTAGAAATTCTTTAATAGCTTCTCTGGCACAAAGAAATTGCCCTGTCAGATTGACTCCTATGACAGCATTCCATTGATCCAAAGTCATTTCAGTGAATTTTGCATCCTTTTGAATGCCTGCATTATTGATCAGAATATCTACCGTTTGGAATTCAGAAACAACATCCTGAAACATCCTGACTACCTGATCTTCTTTGGAAACATCACACTGGTAGGTTATTCCTTTACCTCCGGCATCCGTTATTTCTTTTAAAACAGCTTTAGCTTCTTCTGTAGATCTTTCTGAAGAATGATTAACAATGACTATTGCTCCTGCCGCCGCCAATGATTTTGCAATTCCCGAACCGATTCCACTGGAAGCTCCTGTGATTACAGCCACCTGATTCTGAAGTGATATTTCCATGTTTTGTAATTTGATGTTACTCAAAGTTAGGGAAAGATATCAGCAGATAAAAAATTATGATTTTAAAATTTTATTAAAGTTTTTTGTACATCAGGTATTGAGGTCCACTTCTTCCGATTCTGGTTTTACCGTCATAAATATATCCTGCCTGAAGATAAATATGATAAGCAGAATTATTTTTCTGGTTGACAGCAAGTACAATTTCATCACAGCTATTGAAACGGTTTCTGACAAAAGTACCCACTTCAAGCATCGCCACTTTTCCAATTCCTTTGCCCTGCATCTGGGGATTCACAGAAAGGGAACGCAGTAAAACCGAATTCTCATTATCCGTAAGATCTAATTTATCTTTTCCAAAATCAAGGACAAAAAAACCTACAGGCAGATCATTTTCAAAGATTGTCACGGGAAATGCATCATCATCATCCCGTTCGCTGATGCTTTGTAAGGCCTGCTGAGCAGTCGCTGTAAACCTCATCTGATTTTCATCCAAAGCATAACTGACTCCAGAAAGATCTTCTGGTTTAAAGAATTCTAAATGTATCATAGTATTAGTGATGGTAGATATCTTCATACATTACCCCAGCACGGATTTCCACGGGAAGTTTATTTTCCTCAGGAACAATAGGGCAATTGTAATCATAAGCGTTGTAAGCACAGAAAGGATGATAGGATTGATTAAAATCAAGCACAATGGTATTTCCTTCCGGGATTTTAAGATCCATATATTTTCCTCCTCCGTAGGTTTCTTTTTCATTGGTAGCATCACGGAAAGGAAGGAAGAGATAATCTTTGTATTTATCCTGTTTGATCAAATCCAGACTCTGGTATAAAGTAACGGTATAAGGTTTCCCATCCAGTGTAAATGTTGCTTTTCCGTATTCCTGATAAGATTTTGTTTTTCCTGAAGACGTAGGAAGATCAAAGGGTTTTGTATCTTCTGATTTCACAAATTCGGCAGTAACTCTGTATTTAGCATCAAAAGGAAAGAAAGGATGTTTTTTAAAATTTTTAAAGTTATCACCTCTTAACGGAGTTTCTTTTGGATTGAGGTATTCGGCATTAAGTTCTTTCTGAAATTTCTGTACCTCTTTTTCCTCTTTTGATATTTTTTTTTGAGAAAAAGCCCATAAAGGAAGCAGTAAAAAGAGTATGATATATTTTTTCATGAATGTAAAATTATAAGTAAAGCTATGAATTTTCATTCCAACAAAAGTTAAAATTGTAATAAAAAATATAATCTGTTTTAAATAAAATTAACCTCTGATAATCTAGCATACTTTTTGAGAAACAAAGCTCATGGACAGAAAAAGCTTCATTAAGACCGGTGTCTTGGCAATATCAGGATTTTATTTTCTTCAATCTGAGTTATTTCATGCTGCAGAAAGAAGAAACAATAAGATAAATGAATATCACGATGTTCCGATTGTTATTATTGGCAGTGGATATGGAGGCGCTGTATCTGCCCTTCGTCTGTGTGAAGCCGGAAAGAAAGTAGTACTGCTTGAGATGGGTCTTAACTGGGAAAAAGCAGGAATTCCCTATTCCAATCTGCTGAAACCCGGAAAAAGTTCTGCGTGGCTGAAAAACAAAAGCATTGCTCCTTTTATGAATATTTTTTCGTTAACTCCTTTTACCGGAACCTTGGACCGTCTGGATTTTGATCATATTAAAATCTGGGTAGGAAGAGGAGTTGGCGGAGGTTCTCTGGTGAACGGCGGAATGGCTGTTACTCCCAAAGAAAGCTATTTTAAAGAAGTTTTTCCTGATCTTGATGCAGAAAAATTTTACAACCATTACTTTCCATTGGTACGGGAAGAACTTAAAGTAAATGTTATTGATGAACAGTTTCTGAAAGACTGTCCTTATTATAAATTCACTCGGGTAGGTGAAGAAGAAGCCCACAAAGCCGGCTTTAAAACAATAAGAGTTCCCAATGTGTATGATTTTAAATACATGGAAAAAGAATTCAGCAATGAAGTTCCCCGCTCGGCTCTTAATACTGAAGTGATCTATGGAAACAATCACGGAAAAAACAGTTTAGATAAAACTTATCTCAGAAAAGCGATGGAAACGGGAAATTTAGAAATTCTTGATCTTCATCGTGTACAAAATATTCAATTGAATGATGACAAAAGCTATACATTAAATGTCCAGCAGATTGATACGTCCGGAGCTTTGCTTACTGACAAAGTCTTTACCTGTAAAAAACTGATTCTTTCTGCAGGAACAATGGGCACTTTACAGCTTCTGCTACAATCTCATACAGAGAACGGATTTCCCATCCATGAAAAGATTGGTAAAAACTGGGGAAATAACGGAAATTTTATGACGGGAAGAAACTGGGTGAAGCCTTTGTCTGGCGGCACCGGAGCTAAGCAATCCACTATTCCGGTAGGAGGAATTGACAACTGGGATGATCCTGAACATCCGTTTTTCACAGAAATAGCTCCTTTACCTATGGGAATGGATGTAGCAACAGCTTTATACCTTCTGATCAACAGGGTTGATAAGAAAGGAGAAGTTGCTTACAATAAAACCAGCCAATCTCTTACTTTGAATTGGGATGAGAGCAATACCGCCAAAATGAAAGAAAATGCCCAATATTTTATCCGGAAAATGAATAAAGCCAATGGTGGTACCAGAAGCCATCTTCTTTTCGATAATGGTTTTGGGGCAGATATTTGTTATCATCCGCTTGGCGGGTGCGTTTTAGGAGAAGCTACCAACGAATATGGAAAGCTCAAAGATCATGAAAATCTGTATGTACTGGATGGATCTTTAATTCCGGGAACCATTGGTGTGAACCCGTTTGTAACCATTACGGCCATTGCAGAATATTGCATTGAAAATCTTATTAAACAGAATGAATTTGCCTGAAATTAAAGCATTGTCTGTACTTCCTTAAGATAGTTTCTGATATCTTCTTCCAGTTTTTCCGGATAGATAAAATGAAGCTTTTCAGCCAGTGAAGTTCCCAACTCATGTACAACATCAGCATAGGCAAACAATGCATTCCAGTTTTCTTCAATATCGCTTCCCGAGAAAGTTTTTTCCACTTTATTCCATAGATCAGCGGACAGGTATTTTTTAAAAAGCCTTCCGTGTTTATTGGTTGTGATATTGTTCCAGCCATGATTTCCGGCAATATGCCATTCGATCAAAGGGACAAAATAATCTGTACGAAGAATATTTTCAGACATAAATTTGGCGTAAAAAATATCTCCACGCTTCAAGCACTTTGCAACATAGGTTGTATCCCACCAGAAGTCATTCATCAGCTGCTGAAATTCTTTTTCAGAAGGTTTCTGAATCATGATCGACTGATACGTTGGTGGCTTCAGGTTTTCAGTCAGCTTATCTTTATCTATTAAAACTTTGTATCCTACGTCCCAGTCTTCAGGAAGGTTTTCTTCTTTAATTTCTTCAATAAATTCTGCTACCTGATACAGTTTAAAGTCAACCTTCACATGGTCTTTGTACAACACCATTTTCATGGCATGCTTTCCGTCAAAAACAC
This sequence comes from Chryseobacterium sp. KCF3-3, assembly GCF_045865955.1. Classification (NCBI taxonomy): domain Bacteria; kingdom Pseudomonadati; phylum Bacteroidota; class Flavobacteriia; order Flavobacteriales; family Weeksellaceae; genus Chryseobacterium; species Chryseobacterium sp. KCF3-3. The sequence continues at coordinate 2,815,679 of NZ_AP035792.1, read as the reverse complement.
TATCATCTTCTTCAATCATGGAAATAGGCTCACCAAAAAGTCTGATCCATTTATTTTCGGATTCATAAGATGCTCTGTTTTCAAAAACAATTTCTACATCAAGATCACTAAAATCATCTACCGGAGCATAAGGATTTACCAATGAACTGGTCAGAAGAACAGCACGGATATCAGGATTGTTTTCAGCCCAGTGAATAATCTGTTCCAGCTTTTCTTCCCTTACTTTCATATTAATAAGATTCTGATATTTTCACACGATATACGTCCGAAGAATTTCTCTTGATTGATTCTACAAAAAAGCCTCCTTCCTCCGGAATCACTTCTTTCAGATCAAAACTTTTACAATCTTTTGGAAGCCCGGAAAATATCAAGGTAAACCAAAAGTCTTTCATAAAAGGAACCGGCGTCCAATAGGGTGAAATTGAAATATTTTCCGCATGAATCATTTTGCTTCTATGCTCAGACTGATTGTCAAAAAGATAGGTCGAATGCCAGATCCTGATCAGGTTTCCCAGAAACGGTGACGCCGGAAAACAACAGTGTACAATAACCTGCCTCTCCTCTTCTGTTTTCGCCTGAAGAGATTCCAGGATTTCCTTTGCAATGACTGGTTTTACAATTACTTCTTCCACCTTTTTATGAGTAATAAGTAATGAGCAATGAGTAATAGCGATTATTACTTATTGCTCATTATTGATGTTAATATTCTAATTCTAATTTTTCTTTGGTGTAATTTCTTACTTCATGGGTCAGCTCAGGGTTTTCAGCCAGTTTTTGCCCGTAAGAAGGAACCATTTCAAGCAACTTTCCTTTCCATTCTCCGTGTAGTTTTTCAGGGAAACATTTTTCCAGCACGTTCAACATAGCATATACTGCTGTGGATGCACCTGGTGAAGCTCCCAATAAAGAAGCAATCGTTCCAGACTTGTTCACCACTACTTCAGTTCCGAATTCCAGCTTACCTCCTTCTTTTTCATCTTTTTTGATGATCTGAACCCTCTGTCCTGCTACTTTCAGTTCCCAGTCTTCTTCTTTAGCATCTTTGATAAACTCTCTCAAATGCTGCATTCTCTGAGATTTCGTCATGGCAACCTGCTGAATAAGATATTTCGTTAGTGGAATATTGTGCCACCATGCTCCGAAAAGTGATTTTAAGTTTTTCGTATTGACACTTTCAGGAAGATCAAGATAACTTCCTTCTCTTAAAAATTTGGTTGAAAATCCTGCAAAAGGTCCGAAAAGAAGTGCTTTTTTCCCATCAATGATTCTAAGATCAAGGTGCGGAACAGACATTGGCGGAGCATCTACTGTAGCCTGAGTATATACTTTAGCATGATGCTTTTCTACCAACTCCTGATTATGACTTACCAGCCACTGACCGGAAACCGGAAAACCTCCGTATCCTTCACTTTCTTTAATATCTGAACTATCCAGCAGTGGAAGCGCATAGCCTCCTGCCCCAATGAATACAAAATCTGCTACCACTTCCTGTTTGTGACTGTGGATTCTGTCCTTCACCTTCATTTCCCATTTACCGCTTTCTCTCGGGCTGATATCTTTCACTTCATGGTATAAGAAAACCTCAACATTGGAATCTTCCAGAAGATGTCTTCCCATTTTTCTTGTCAGTGTTCCGAAGTTCACATCCGTTCCCATATCCATCTTCGTTGCAGCCATTACTTCAGACTGATTTCTTTTGCTCATCACCAAAGGAATCCATTCTTTCAGCTTTTCATGATCTGTAGAAAATTCCATTCCTGAAAAAAGGACAGATTCAGCCATCTTATCATGACGTTTTCTAAGGTATTCAGCATCCTTTTCTCCAAATACCAGACTCATATGTGCACATGAATTGATAAATTCTCTGGGTTCATGAATATATCCTTTGGTAATCAGATAAGACCAGAATTGTTTTGAAATTTCAAACTGCTCTGCTATGCTTTCTGCCTTGGAAATGTCAATAGATCCGTCTGGCTTTTCAGGGGTATAATTTAGCTCACAAAAAGCGGAATGTCCTGTTCCGGCATTGTTCCATGCTGCTGTACTTTCTTTGGCAAACCTTCCAAGTCTTTCGAAGATAGCGATTTCAAGATTTGGATCAAATTCATGAAGCAGCGTTGCTAAAGTGGCGCTCATGATTCCGCCGCCTATCAGTACAACGTCGTATTTAGGTTTCGGTGTTCTGCTTGTAAGCGATTGTGACATAATTTTAAAATTTTACTTCAAATTTCGGGAAAAGTTTTAAAAACCGGAACGATTTTAACACGTTATTTTTTAATTCAAAACACTTATTGAGTACACAACAAAAAACCATGGAAAATTTCAATAAAGTACCATTGAAATGATTGATAATGTAAAATATCTCTTTGTAAAAATATTATTTTTTTATTTTTTTATTTCACTGAATGGTAACTAATTGATAAACTATTCAAGGATAAAATTTTATAAAACTTTAAGTTTATTTAAGTTCATCATATTAAATACTGCAACCATAACCATTTACACTATTATATTTTATCAACAATAAGTGATAAATGATTATATTAAAAATATCAAATATCACTTTTTATTGACAAATAAATAATTTTATAGATGTAATTCTATACATACCACATTGAATAACTGTTTTTTTTACGTACCTTTCAATTGATTTAATACCTATTCCAACAAGTATTTAATTAAAATTATTTCATAAACATACTAAAGATGAGAATTATTAACTTCGTGAGTACATTGTTCGCGACAATGGGATTTGCCCAGAGCGGAAGTGTAGGAATCAACACGTCCACACCGGACCCCAGTGCTATTCTGCACATTGAGAACTTCAGTGGAACCCCAGCTACAGCTACAGCCACCATTTCGGGAGGTGCTGTTACCGGGATTACCATCAACAACGGAGGAAGCGGTTATACTTCGGTACCAACAATTAATTTTTATGGAGGAGGATCTGTAGTGAACGGAGGTTCAAAAGCCCGTGCTACAGCAGTCATTTCCAACGGTCAGCTTACTGGCATAACGATTAACAACGGAGGTAGTGGCTATACTACAGCCCCTACGGTAACTGTTTCCGGAGGCAATAAAGGAGTATTATTTCCCAACCTGAATATTGCTAACCTAACCAGTACAACGAGTCCTGTTGCCTCCCCTGCCAATGGACTTATTGGGTTCAATGGAGGAACTAACAGCAACAACAAAGCACTCCATTTTTTTAATAGTACTACCAATTCATGGCAAAGTACAATTGATGCACAAAACACTCCCAAGGTTGCCTATCTTGATTTTACCGGATCACTATCAGCTCTTGACAATGCAATAGCAGGTGCCAGCACTCAGCTTATGGTTAATAATCCTGCAGTTTCAGGGGTATCAAATATCAGTGGATTTAAAGTTCTTCCGAACACTTCCGGAGGATATTCCCTGATTCTTCCACAGGGAAAATATCTGGTAGAGGTTAACCTGAATTTAAATTCACCTCAGGAAAGTCCATCCGGACAGGGAGGAACTGCTCCACTTTCCGGGAGTACTTATTATCTGATGGGATATTTTATAGATTTCATCAACGATACCTATAATAATACAACGAATACCTTTACCGGAGGAGGTGCTACAAGGAAAGAAGTTCCTATTGTTTCTAAAGTCAGCACCAACCATCTTGCCACCTGGTCCTATTATTACACCGTTCCTGCTAATGCGAACGCCAATATCATAGGAGGATTAAGATTAAATCTTGGAAGAATGCAGAACAGTACATTCTACGATCTTGTGAATGTAATTCCTACCGGATCTTATATTAAAATATCCCAGCTATAAAAAAACAATCAACATATGAAAAAAAGTTATATCCTGCTATTATTGATTATAGCTCATACCATATATGCACAAGTTGCGATTGGGAAGACTTTAGTGAACAGTTCTTCAGTTCTGGAAGTTTCACAGACCACCAATAAAGGAGTACTTCTTCCAAGAGTGGATATTATAGATGTTTTGAATAATACCTCTCCGGTAAATAATCCGGCAGAAGGACTGGTTGTTTATAATAAAGGGAACTCCATTAGCCCCGGTCTTTATATCTGGAAAAACAATATGTGGACTCAGCTTTCTGATACGTATAACCTGGTAAGTTATATGATGCTTCAACGCACCTCTGATTATTCAATACTTGGAGGTCTTGCCAACGGTACATACAAAAATTTTAACGATGCTGCATTTACTGTTGTATCCAATGATATCGGAGCTTTATACAATACTTCTACAGGAATTATCACACTTCCCGGAAACAGCGGTTATCTGGTAAATGTGTGTCTGAATATCAGAACAGCTCTTGAAAGTACAACTGCCGGAATAGGCGGAACTTCTGTTCATCTGCATCAGTATCTTGTAAAACTTATTGATCCGTCCAGCGGAAATCAATATGGTAAAACAATTAGTATCAATGCACAATCAATTGCGAGTAATAAGACCCATACTCTGAATATGAGTTTCTCTTTTGTGACTACTTCAGCAGCTCCTATTCTTTTAGTTCCTGCCATTGCTCATGATGCCGGAGGAACTTACCAAAATGGATCCGGAGGAACAACTCCTAATAACGGAGAAATCATCATCACGAATGCTAAAGTTGATATTCAAAGATCAGCGCTTAACCAATAATCAATTGCACAATGAAAACATCTATTTATATAATCTGTATGATACTGTTAGGCATTTTCTCAAATGCACAAGTTGGTATTAATACAAACACACCTAATGCGAGCAGTGTTCTGGACATTAGTTCTTCCAATAAAGGGGTTCTTTTTCCGCAATATGATCTGCTTGTTCTGAACAGTAACTCAACTCCCATTGCAAATCCTGCAGACGGGCTTATTATCTATAATAGCGGAGGAGTATCTACTTTTCCGAAAGGATATTATGTTTGGGTAAGAAATCAATGGCAGCGTATTGTCGTTTCCGGTTCTGAACCTCAGATCATGTCTCTGCTTATCAGTTCAGGAGTACTTATTCCTACAGGAAGTACAAATAATACATTGGGAAGTTTTACGGTAACTTCAAATAAAATTACAGGAGCTTCACTAGGGGCGGATAATTCCACGATTACCCTGCCTGCCGGAACATATATTGTACGGTATTCTGTGGATTCCAGCAATGCGAATAATAATAACGGGACAGCTAACACACAATATCTTTCCCAAAATTTCACCTGTACCCGTTCTTATCTGATTAACTCCACTACCAGTGCAACGATTACGGAAACCAACAGAATGTGCCAGCTATCAAGCTCATTCACCTTTTTCCAGGGAAGTTATTTTTTAACACTCGCTTCTCCGACAACGATCCGTCAGAAGTTTGAATTTGATACAGGAAACGGTTTTACCGCCAGTAATTTGAATGTAAGATCATCATTATCACTTGTCATTACCAAGATGAGTCTATAAAAAAACTTAAGCATGAAAAATGCTTAAGTTTCATTATTTATGTTTAACAGGACTTTAATTTTTAAAGTCCTGTTTTTTTTAATTCAATTTTGCAGTCAGTTTTTTAAACTGTTTTTCAGCATTTTTACCTTCATACAAAATAGCATATACGGTATCGATAATCGGAAGTTTAAGATTTTTCTGTTTTGCTGTTTTATAAATGGAATCTGCAGCGTAATATCCTTCTGCTACCATGTTCATAGACTGAATGGCAGACTTCACGGTATACCCTTTCCCAATCAGGTTTCCAAGGTTTCTGTTTCTTGAGAAAAGTGAATATGCTGTTACCAAAAGGTCACCCAGATAGGCACTTTCATTCACATCTCTTGGTGCTTCGTAAATCGCTTCCAGGAATGTTTCCATTTCACGGATCGCATTGGAAACAAATACTGCCGTAAAGTTATCACCATACCCTAATCCACTTGCTATTCCCGCTCCTATTGCAAAAATATTTTTAAGGATTGCACTGTATTCATTTCCTAAAATATCTTTGCTTGTATGAACTTTGATAAAGTCTGAACTGAAGATTCCTTCAAGCTTTTCAGCAGTCTCATCTTCCACTGTCGCAATAGTAAGATAAGAAAGTCTTTCCATAGCCACCTCTTCAGCATGACAAGGCCCTGCAATAACGGCCTGGTTTCTGAAACCAATTTTAAATTCATCACGCAGATAATGTGCTACCACATCATTTACTTTAGGAATAATCCCTTTAATTGCAGAAATAAAGATCTTATCTGAATACTCACACGTCATTTTATCCATGGTATCGGACAGGTAGATAGACGGTGTTGCCAGAACAATAACATCACAGGCAGTAACCAGTTCGTTAATATCTGTTGTCAGTTTTAAACTTTTAAGATTAAAATGGGCAGCCGTAAGATAAGTCGGGTTATGTCCACGAAGCTCAATGGCTCCTTTTACAAATTCACTTCTTACACACCAGTGTACTACTTTGCAGTTTTCAACAAGCATTTTTACGATAGCGGTTGCAAAACTTCCGCTTCCTACAACTCCTACAGAAATATCCTTTTTATTCTTTTTTGGATTCGAAGATTCTGAAATAATTTTCTTTTTAGCCATAATTGGAATGTGAACTGCAAAGATATTAAAACAAAGACGTAACGCAGGCTTTGAAACTATGATAAAAGCCATTTTCTGAAAAAATTAACACTACAACACAATTAAATATCTAATTAGCCGTTAAATACAGAAAAAACTGAATTTTAATTAAAAATAACTCACAAAACTTATTTTTAATTAAATTTGCAGCTTCAAAACCGTTTTAACTTACTAAGAGAAGAAATATGAAAAAATTTCTAAACAGCAAGAAGAACGTAAACATTCTCCTGGGAGGACTTTTACTAGTAGTTTTTGCACAAGGTGTATTCATTGCGAAGCTCTTTTCTGAAAGAGATGACAAAACCTACGAAGTAAACCTTGTAAAAATAAACACTGAAAAGGACAGTGTAGATTATCTAAAAATGAAAAGTGATCTTACTCTTGTAGATCAGACCGTTGCTCAACTCAACTCCTTCCTGAAGTCCAAAGACATCACCAATGAAAAACTAATGATGCTCAACCAGGACAGTATCTCCAATTCTATTTATCTTTCCAAACAGGCTAACCGATACAGCCAATACCTGATGGATCTTCAGAAAAAACTGATGCAGGTTCCATTGGGAATGCCTACTGACGGATATATTTCCTCTAATTTCGGGATAAGAAAAAATCCTATCCCATTCAAAACTGTTTTTGCTTCGGTAAGATCAAGTGCAGCTACAGAGGCGAAACCAACAGTAGCTGCTGCAGCTAAGCCTGAAGTAAAAGCTGAACCTGTTGAGAAAATTATAGAACTTACAGACAGCTACGGAAATAAGAGAGAAGTAAAAGTAATGGTTACGCCAAAAGCTGCTCCTGTAGCTGCAACTTCTGCTCCTGCAACGACAACAAAAGCTGCTTCCGGAACGCCTGCAACTAAAACTGCTGTGGCTGAAAAAAATAATCCACCTGCTGAAGCTGATCAGATGCAGTTCCATAAAGGACTGGATATTGCTGTTGCCTATGGTTCTGATGTAAGAGCTGCTGCTGCCGGAACAATCATTTTTTCCGGACAAAAAGGAGGCTATGGAAACTGTGTAATTGTTTCACACGGAAACGGACTGGCTACTTTATATGGACATTTATCTCAGCTTGTTGCTAAAGTAAATGAGAAAGTAAAGGTTGGTCAGGTAATTGCAAAATCCGGAAATTCCGGACGTTCTACAGGTCCTCATCTTCATTATGAAGTACACAAAAACAATACTCCGATTAACCCGAAATTGTTTATGAATTTATAATAAAAAAGGCTGTCTATTCGACAGCCTTTTTATTTATGAGAAATTTTTTGAACCCATTTTTAAACCATTAAGGATTATTTAGTTTTTAAGAATATTAAGATGAGCTCCGCTTTAAGTGGAATCTCCTTAATGTAGCTTCAATCCTTCAAAAAATCTTAATGGTTCAAAATAAAAACTACCATCATGTAATGGTAGTTTTTTATCTTATTTCAAAATTTTTAAAGTTCCTTTTGGATGGGTAAATGTACCATCAGGACCAGCAATATTTGAATAGACGATATTTTTATTATAATCCTGAATATGGGTTACATTGAAACCAAGGTGCGGCTCATGCCAGTACACCATAAAAACATTTTTTGCTACTTCTACCGCAGTATATTCTACGGTATCTGTACTGTTTTTTGAACTTCCGGCTGTTCCCTTGAACGTCATGGTTTTATTATCTTTAAAATCGAGAACGAATTTTACTTCTCCAAAGTCCACTTCCACTTTCTGTCCGATTGCCGGATAGGGTGATTTAAGATCCCAGTTCATTTCTTTAAGATAAACCTTTACTCCCATTTCAAGTTCTTCTTTTCCTGGCAGATTAGGATATTTTTTAACCATGAAATCTACAATAGCAGATGAAGTTTTGTTTTCAGTAACTGCCTGTTTATAATTTTCCAGATAGCTTTTCACAAAGTCAAGAGATTGTGGTGATGTGGAAAGTTCTGCAAAATGAGAAGGAACTACCTGCTGTGGTTTCAGTGCTTTCATAGCATCAATCTGTCCTATCCATTGATCAATTGCTTTTACATTCTGAGTATCTGCCATCCAGAGATGTGAACCAACAGAAACTGAAATCCCGCCTGCAATGGTTTTGATGGAAGGAATCCATAGAAAGCTATGTGCAGGATCTTCCGGATTTTGTCTGATTTCAATTTTGTTTCCTTCAAGATCAGGAATTGAAGTAACTGCTTCCGGAATTATAATTTCTGATGGTGCATCTGTTTTCAATTGTGGTTTCCACACTCCCATTTTATCATCTTTTGAAGCTGATATAAGGTAAGCAGTCTGTGCCGTTGAAATAATTTTCACATTAGGAAAAGCTTTTTTAATCACATCCAGTCCAAAATAGAAATCCGGATCACTGTGAGAAATAAAAACGGTTTTCAGGTTTTTTCCTGTTGCTTTTATTTCTTTTACCAGCTGTTCTGCATATTGTTTCTGAAACTGAGCATCCACCAATATAGCATCTTTATCTCCATAGATAATAGTTGACGTAATAGGAAAAATAGCCTTGGTTCCCGGATTATAAACTTTCACTTTGAGATTCCCAGCAAATATGCTGATGAATCCCAACAGTGCTAATAACGACCATAATTTTTTTTGTATCATTTCTGTTCTTCTATCGATTAGTAAGCTGCTGTGAAACGTTCACGGATGTGGTTATTCTGTTCCAATTCATCTACCAAAACTACGGCTACATCTTCTACAGAAAGACGGCTTCTTCCGTTTTCATCAAATACCGGAGTCTCTAATGAAGTTCTGTATTTTCCTGTTCTTTCTCCTACATTCGCCTGGTTCATTTCTACCGCAGGGCTGAAGAATGTCCAATCCAACGTATTATTTTCTTTGATTTTGTTTAAATAATCTCTCGCTGCTGTTGCTCCAGGTTTGTAAGCTTCAGGGAAATCCGGGCTATCTACGATTTGAGTATTATCAGGAGTGTAAAGGCTTCCTGCTCCACCTACTACGATTAATCTTTTTACTCCTGACTGTTCTACAGCTTTTTCAATGTTCTCAGAACCGTTTAAAAAATCGTTATAAAGATTAGGATTCGTCCATCCTGCATTGAATGTACTGATTACAGCATCACTTCCTTTTAAGGCTTCAGCCAGTTCATTTACATTGTTTACATCCACACTTTTTGCTGTCACATTTTCCTGTGTTTTTACTTTGGATGCATCTCTTACCAACGCTTCTACCGCATATCCTCTTTCTGCTAATTCTGATACTACGTGTGCTCCTACAAATCCTGTTGCACCGATTACTGCTACTTTTTTCATAATATTTTATTTTAATTAAATTGTAATAAATTTTGTTACATTTAAGGTTAAAAAATTTTATTGGAACTGGTCAGAAAATTCCTGTAATGACTTATCCCCTAAAAATTTTACCACCAATTGATCTGTTTCTTCAAATAATGTATTTAAATGATTGTTAATCTCCTTACCAACACTGCATGCGGGATTGGGATTCTGATTTTTTTTGCCTAATACTTCTGTATTTTTTACTGCCTTATAAATCTCTGAAATAGTAATCATTTCAGCATTCTTTGCAAGCTGACTTCCTCCTTCTTTTCCTTGTCTGCTGATAATCAGACCTGCTTCTCTCAATACGCTGATCTCCTTTCGGATAATCACCGGATTCACATTGATACTACCGGCCATCCAGTCAGAAGTAAGCCACTCCTGAGGACTTTTCGCCAATAATGTCATAATATGTACTGCCGTAGCAAATCTTGTATTGTTCATTGTAATTACGTTGCAAAGATATACATTTTTTAAATGTAACAAAATTTATTACAGTTAAATTTTTCTTAAAGGATTAATTTATCCAGATCAAGCAGCAAATAATTGATGTTTTGATTGATGGTACGGGTGGCCGACTGCATCTGATTCAGCATGGCTGCACGATTATGGAGATCATCTGCCCTGTAAAGCCCTCCATCACTGAAAATCACAGACTTATCCGCTACTTCTTTATTGTCATCAAACTGATAGTGAAGCCATCTCAGTTTCATGTTTCCGATAATGGAATGTTCTTCTCTGTTGGAAAACTTTTTCTCTGTGTACATATACCAGATAAAAGGAGGAAAATTGGGTGACTCCAGTTTTTCTCTCCAGATATCTCTCAAAAGGTTTCTCTGATGAATAAACTCTACCTTTTTCCCTTTTGGATTAAGAGTTGCCAGTCCGAAACCTGCTCCCAGAACCCCTCCACCTATATCAATGGCATTACTCCATCCTTCATCATGCACAATTCCGCCGGCTATGGAAGCTGCTGCTCCTGCAATGATTGAATATAAGATAAGCTTATTATTTCTTGATGAGTTGAGATTGTCTACATAATTTCCAATCTGGGCTACTCTTTCTCCTTCACAGTCAAATTCTGCAGCTACAGCATCCAATTCCGTAAGAGCTATTGTTATTTTACTGTTTATTTTTGTCTTCAGCTGTAAAACTTTAACCTGAGAAGCAAGGGATGAATCTTTTTTAAGATCAATAATCTCATGAACCTCATCTAAATTATCCAGTGCGTTTAAGATGAGGATACTCTGATCAGAAAAGACCTCTTTTAATTCTTTATTGGCTGCTAAGATAGAATCAGAATTATATGATGGAAGTTTATTGCTGTAGTTATATTTGAACGGCGCTTTACAATAGCTGTCTTTCAGCGTGAGAATATTCTGCTGAATAGCCTGATTCTTCCTGGAAACGCAGGAAGTAAGAAGCCCGAAAACAATTAACAGGTAAAAAAGTTTTTTCATACAGTCATATTTTGTGTTGCTCTGACATATTGTAAAATCATCTCTTTTTTCTTCTTCATTCTACAATTTATCAATACGAATATAGTACAAATAAAAAAATTTACCTGAAATCAGGTAAATTTTTAATCTATTTTTAAGAAGGATTATTTAATATCCAGCAATTCAACCTCAAAAACAAGCGTACTGTTTGGTCCGATCTCTTTGCTGATCTCCTGATCTCCATACGCTAAATGCGGAGGAATGATCAGTCTCCATTTGCTACCAACCGGCATCAGCTGAAGAGCTTCTGTCCATCCGGAAATCACTCTGTTCAAAGGAAACGATGCAGGTGTACCTCTTTTTACAGAGCTGTCGAATACTTTTCCGGAAATAGTGGTTCCGTGGTAGTGGCACTTTACAGTAGATTTAGGACCTGGTTTTGCACCGTCACCTTCTGTAATGATTTCATATTGCAAGCCGCTTGGTAACTGCACAACGCTTTCTCTTTTACCATACTCTTCCATATATTCTTTACCATCTTTCAGGTTCTTTTCTGCTAATTCTTTTTTACGTTTAAATAACATATCTGCTACTCCCATATTATAATTTTTTACAAAGATAAGGCTTTTTAGGGTTGGAAAAAGGAAGCACAATGAGGGAAGTTTAAAAACCCAAAGTATTTTTCTCTCAAACAACATGTCTTTAATTCATTCTCATTAAAAATAAATAAACACTCACAATCAATAAGTTAAATAGCTTATTTTTCAATATTCATTAATCATATTATCTTACATTTCCTTATTTTCAAACATCTTTTCCACAAAATTCAAACAATTGTAATACTTGCTTAACACAGATTTCAAAACTTGGCGTTATAATTGAATTTTAAAAACTAAATGCCAAATCCATTAAAATATAATAAGAAGTTTGATGAACTGAATGAGGAGGAAAAAAAGCTTCTGGAACTCAATAAAAAAACAATAGCGGATTTTGTTGAACAATCCTCTTCCATCAGTGATGTCAATTATGCGACCAGGAATGCTCATGCTAAAACGTATGCGGTAGCAAAGGGTATATTCTGGATAGAACCCGATATCCCGGAATCACTGCAACCTTTTTTTGATAAGGAAAAGTTTGACCTTACCATACGTTTCTCTAATGCTCAGCTGAAAATCAAAAATTCAAAAAAAGATATTCCGGCTTATGGCTTTGCTGTGCAGATCAAGGATGAAAACGGAGTATTGCTTGCCAATTATCCGTTGGTTAATTTTCCTTTGTTTCCTATTCAATCTGTTTCTACGTTTTTGAAGTTGTTTACAGCAATTAACCAACTTTATATGAAGCAATGGAGAAGTTTATTCCCTATGTGTATTCAGATGGTTAAAATGATTCCTTCTTTATTCACTGGAGATATGCTCCGCAATATTATAAAACTTATCGGGAAGAGAAATGATTTTATTCTGTCATTTGATTATTATTCTGTAGGTGCCTTCCGATTGGGAGACCAGATGATCAAAATAAAGCTTTGTCCTCAATCTGTGGATAAAAATTTTGGAAGAAAGCAAAAGGTCAAAGATTCTTTAAAAAATTATCTGCAAACGAGTGATTTTGCAGCAGATGTTTTGATACAGATTTGCCATGATTTGAAAGACCAACCCATCAACAGGCTGAATGTTGAATGGAAAAATGCTCCTTTTATTAAAATCGGAGAAGTCAGAATCAATAAAAATTCATTGCTGGATTCACATAATTGTACGACTGAGCTTCTTTCATTCAATCCTTTTGAAAGTAAAATATTTTTTCAGCCTGTAGGAAAAATACAAAAGCTGCGTGATGAAGCGTATAAAGTTTCTGTGCAGACGAGGAGGAAAATTAATAAACTGCTACACGGAAAAAACGGTTAGTGTAATGATGAGTGATGAATTTTTGAATCTGATTTGAAAAAGATTGATCCAACTAAAAAATAAAAGACTGTTCTCATAACAGTCTTTACATTTTATCTAAACTTTCGGTCTTCTTCCCGGATAGCCAAATCATTGATACTTGCGTATCTTTTCGCCATCAGTCCGTTTTCATCAAACTCCCAGTTTTCGTTTCCGTATGCCCTGAACCAGTTCCCCTCTTTGGTCTGATATTCATATTCAAAACGAACGGCAATACGATTGTCTGTATGTGCCCAATACTCTTTCTTAAGCTTATAATGAAGTTCTTTTTCCCATTTCTTCTGAAGAAATAGTACAATCTCTTCTCTACCGTTCACAAAGGTATCTCTGTTTCTCCATTCGCTATCGATGGTATATGCTTTGGAAACCTTTTCAGGGTTCTGACTGTTCCAGGCATCTTCTGCCAGTTGGATTTTTTCCAGTGCCGTTTCAAGAGTGAAAGGCGGAAGCGGATGTTTTTGTTCCATAATTTATTGTATTAAATTAGTGACTATCTTTTTTGATTTTTCAATTAATTCATTGGATTTGAAAAGCTGGCTTTCTATGATACTGCTTTCAAAAAGCATATAGATATGATCGGAAAGTTCTTCATCATTCACCAATTCTGAAAAGAAGTTTCTGAGATCTGCTTTATGAGACTGAATACCACTCAGAATTTTAGTATTATCCATTGGTATCTCAGATAAAATATTCAAAAAACTGCATCCTCTGAAGTTTTCTTTTTCGTTCATATAGACTACGAAATCGAAAGCATTGATAATTTTAGATTTTGAATCTTTTTCTTTTGCTAAAAAGCTATTGAGTTCTTTGAACCAATATTCATGTCTCACCTTCAGAAATTCTACACACAGGTCTTCTTTGGATTTAAAATATTGATAGAAGCTGGCTCTCGCTACTTCTGCTTCAGAAATAATCTGGTTAATTCCGGTAGAATTATACCCTTGTCTGGCAAACAATTGAAATGTGGTTTCTATGATTCTTTCTTTTGGAGACTTCATTGCTTTTCTTTTATGAAACAAAGGTAGGAAAAAAAACAAAGAACAGACTGGTCTGTCTGTTTTATTTTTAAAAATATTCTTTGAGTAATTTGGAAAAACGCAAAGACGCAAAATTTTTAATTGATAAAGTATAGTAAGGACGCAAGGATTTTATCTCCGATAAAATTTAATATTGCTAATAATATGGTTCTGATGTAGTAGATAATCAGTAAGTATCCTTGAGGAAAATATGTAGATAATCTGATTCCCTTTACCACAAACCTTATAGGTTTTTGAAACCTATAAGGTTTACATTCTTAAAATTCAACGTTACTGAAAATCTCACATTGAGCGAAGTCGAAATATTCTCACGCCTTAAAAAAGCACAATACTTACCCTCTTTGCGTTTTCCAACCATTCTATACAGAGATTCCTACCGGAATGACAAACGGTATGGATAAACTAAGCGTGGTATTTGTCATTCTGAAAGAATCCAGCCTTACAATTTTCTAGATATCATGCAATCATAATCCATTTTATCGGAGATAAAATCTTTGCGCCTTAAAAAACATATAATTTGAGAACAACTTGCGTTTTTCCAACAAAAAAACATAAACAAAAAAAAGCCTCCAGAAATAAATTCCAGAGGCTTTCATTTTATTTTAAATGTGATTATTTTTCGTCCAACTCTTCTTTCTTCTCTTCTTCTTTTTCAGGGAAGATGACAGATAAAAGAACAGAGATTACCAATACTCCTCCTACGATTCCTAATGAAACCGGAGACGGAATATGAATCCATGGTGCAATAAGCATTTTAACTCCAATGAAGGATAGGATAATCGCCAATCCGTATGGAAGTTTGCTGAACATATGAATAAAGTTCGCTAACAGGAAGTATAATGATCTTAATCCTAAAATTGCAAAGATATTAGATGTATAAAGGATAAACGGATCATTTGAAATGGCGAAGATTGCCGGAATGGAATCTACTGCAAAAAGAACGTCCGTAAATTCAATAACCCCAACTACTACTAAAAGAGGAGTTGCCATTTTAATCCCGTTCTGGATCGTGAAGAATTTATCTCCATCATAATTGTCTGAAACTTTCCAGAAACTCTTGATTAATCTTGCTCCTGCTGTATTGCTGTAATCTTCATCATCGTCATCGTCACCATCACCCCATGATTTGATCCCCGCATACACAAGGAATAATCCGAACAATGTCATGACAACGTTGATTTTCACTGCTTCTCCGAAGATATTCATTTCAGGAAGGTAAGTCAGGTTTATTAGTCCTACTCCTGCAAAGATGAAGATCGCTCTGAAGATCAGGGCTCCGATAATCCCCCAGAAAAGGACTTTGTGATGAAGGTATTTCGGAACTTTAAAGAATCCGAAAACAAGGATAAATACAAACAAGTTATCCACAGACAAAGCTTTTTCAATCCAATAGGCAGCTTGATACTGGGTAAATTTCTCTATTGCCAAAGCATGGCTTTCAGGACTTCCATCGGTATTGAATACCCAATATACCACCCCTGAAAAAACCATAGAAAGCGAAATCCACACGATAGACCATATGGTAGCTTCTTTGGAAGAGACTTCATGACTTTTTTTATTAAATACCCCTAAGTCCAGGAGCAGCATGATAACAACTGTTACTGCAAATCCCCACACCAGACCAGGGTGTAGTTCTAAAATACTTTGATGTTCCACTTGAGTTATGTTATTATATGATAAAAGCAATAGATGCACAGAGTACAAATATTGCTATTTTATTTATCTTTTGATTGTCAATTAATTATAGGTAATTCATCTGTACCGTCTGGATTGTCTGCTCCAGCTTTTTATCTGCTGTAGGATCTCCGATAGCATTGAATTTCCATTCTCCGTTTCTCTTATAGAAAACCCCCATTACCATGGCAACGTGTCCACTGAAAGAAGCATCATTCGCAATATCATACTTTGCAAAAACTTCTCTCACATTGGTAGGTGATCCTTCATAAATACGGATAGAAGCAAAAGGAATGGTTCCGAAATCCTGACCTCTGTAGCTGTTCAAAACCATTGCTACATGCTCCACATTCGGTTCAAGCTGACTGAAGTCTACTGTGATTACTTCGTTATCCAATCCGTCATCTCCGTTTACGTCACCGGTAAGATCGTCTCCGCTGTGTCTTACAGATCCGTTTCTTGATTTAAGGTTTCCGAAATAGATTACTTCCGTAACATTTTTGTTTGAATCATATAAAATACAGCTTCCGTCTAAGTCTACTGCTTCTTTTTTAGTTCCAAAAAATCCTTTCTTTTCAATTGCTCCCCAGTTGATTCCAACACAAGCTTGGGAAAGTTCAGCTCCATTTTCTTTTTTAAGGTTTATTCTCTGACCTTTTTGTAAGTTGATAGCCATCTTTTTATGTTTAGTTATTATTTACTTTTTTGCAAAAAAGATAATCTTCTTTGCTTTTCAAATTTCGTCTTAGTTATTATTCAAATTTAAATTAAGCATTGCCCGCAGAATATTCGTTTCTTCATCGAAGTCAAATATCTTACTCATAATGTCCATATTTTCCAGGTTTTTGATATAATCTTTCAAAACACCTTCTACTTCTGCCGGTAACGTACGTTTTCTTTCGTTCATACTGTGTTCCAGCTGTTCATTTTTGCTTCTCAGCTGGTCAATAATCGTACTCTGGTTAGACTGATTTTCAGAAGTATCCAGTTTATCTAATTCTTTGTCAAAAAGATACAATTTCTTTTCGTCTACACTGAAAATAAAATGATCATCCGACTGAAAGATTTTAAAAAGCTCATAATCATGAGTTCCAATAAGGTAACCACAGACAAAACGGACTTTAAATCCCTGTATATTAAGTCTTCCCAACAGCTTTCTTTCAATGGAATAGTCTTTATATTGATAAGCCGGGAAAGAATCAGATTTCAGCAGGGTTTCATCTGCATCTGTCCTGTAAAATTCCTGCGCATACTTTTTATGAAAGTACAGTACATTCTCCCAATTGGCTGTAAAACTATCTTCCGTAAGGTCTTTATACAGTGTTTTCAGATGTTGGGAAAATACACCGCTGTACATTTTCCTGTCGGTCTGAAAGTTGTCTACCTGTCTTTCTTCAAAACCTGAAATATATTTACCGTTGATGTTAATTTCATTGATGACCGCCAGCATATCATTTTCCTTCTGCTTTTTAATTTTAGTCAGAAGCTCTATGAGGCTGTCTGTATACTGCAGGTGGAAAAGTTCCAGTTTATTGTAATCCAAAGCTGTATTTTCCTGAAACAGATTATGAATAATATCTGTTTTGATATAAATTGATATGATATCAATATGCTCAAAAAAATTAGCGAGAAGCTTAAGCTTTGTTAATCTTCTTTTGCTTTGCGACAATATGGTTGCTGCATCATCCCCCACCTTAGTATCCTATAAATTAACCTCTGACATTTGCTTTAAGTTCATGCTCTAATGTCTGAAGATCCTGATCCAGTTTTCTTCTGTTATCTGCTCCCTGTTTCTGGATTTGTTTCACTTCATTCAATGTATTGATCAACATTGATGTTGTTTCTCTCAATGTCTCCACAGATACAATAGTCTGCTCGTTTGCTCTGGCAACATTCACAGAATTCTGACCAAGGCGTTCTGCATTCTTTCTTAAAATTTCTTCTGTAGTGGAAGAAACTTTCTGTTGGATTTCAATATTCTGCTGTTGTCTGTACATTGCTACAGCCAGTGAAAGCTGGTTTTTCCATACAGGAAGTGTAGTGGTAAGAATCGTCTGAGCTTTTTCAGCAATAGAAACGTTGTTGTTCTGTACCAATCTGATCTGCGGAAGCGACTGCATCATGATCACACGCACCACTTTCAGATCTGCCATTCTTCTGTCTAACCTTGCAATGAAATCTCTCTTATCTGCAATCTGATAATCCTGAAAATTCTGAGGAGCAGTTTCCATCTGAGCAAGCTCTACTGCAGCTCTTTCCATTCTTATATTTCCTGCAATTACAAGATCTTCTATCTGCTTGATAGAATTCACATTGCTTTCAAAAATAGTCTGAAGTACAGCATTATCTTTTGTAGAAGTGATGATTCCTGCATTTACTTTATATGAGATCTGCTCAATATTATTGATGATCTTGTCATATTTTGCAAATAAGTTTTCTACCTGAGTCATTACCTTCTTCATGAATGGTAATTTGCTCAGAAAGCTTTTCACTTTATTTCCGTTAAGCTCTTCCACGTCAACATAGTTAAGCTCTACCAAAAGATCATTGATAAGCCCTCCTACTTCTCCTGAGTTTGATCTTCTTACATTTCCTAAGAAGCTGTCACTCTGATTAGTTAAAGTTTTCTGAAGCTCTGCACCAAAATTCACGATAGAACCTGGGTTGGCTTCATCAATAGAGTTCGCAAGAACTTCATATTTCTGACGTTCTTCTGACTGCAGCTGAGTCAGATTTACATTTCCCTCTCTGTCCACAAGAACCGCCGGCGCTGCGTTCTGAACAGGCTGAGCCGGAGTTGGTGGAACCATTGGAGTTGGTTCAAAGGTTTTAAGAGGTTCTATTGATCCAAGTGGATCTATGGGTTGATTTTCCTGATTGTCCATGATTACTTCTGATAAATTGATACAAATTTCTCAAGGCCGTCTCTCTGTCCTGCACCTACAGCCTCAAATTTCCATTCTCCGTTTCTGTTGTAGATTCTTCCAAATTCTACAGCGGTTTCGATTGAGAAATCTTCGTCTAATTCATATTTTAAGATTTCTTCATTCGTATCTGTATTGAAAATTCTGATGAAAGAATTTCTTACCTGTCCAAAGTTTTGTTTTCTTGAATCAGCTTCGTGAATGGTTACCACTACTGTAATTTCCTTGATAGCATCGTCAATTTTTGTAAGATCAATTTTGATCTGCTCATCATCCCCAGAGCCTTCTCCTGTAAGGTTATCACCCGTGTGGATGACAGATTGGTCCGGAGACTCAAGGTTGTTATAGAAAATAAAGTGATTATCTGAAACTAATTTTTTGTCGTCCCCAAGCAAAAATAAAGATGCATCAAGGTCGAAAGCCGTTCCTGTAGAAGTATTATTGATATCCCATCCTAAACCTACAGTAAATTTAGGTGCGTTAATGTTTTCTCTTTGTCCTTTTTGTAAGTTAATAGCCATAATATAATTCCGTTTGTGTTAAAGTATTGATGTTATTTTCGTATTCTTTTATTAAATGATAATTGTTACTGATCGCAAGCTCCAAAAGCAGGTCCATCTGTTCCTTTTTTACTTTAGACGTAAGATAATCAAAATTACTTGAATCCAGGCCTAAAATATATTTTACAATCCTTGTATTGAACTGAAAACTTTCTTTATTCATCACTTCTGCAACATGTTTTACATTTTTCACTGCATAGTAGTTGAAAAAGTTTTCAATTTTCGGGTCAAGGTCAAAATTCATCAGTTCTGCGTAATACAGAAACATAAAGTCAGCCTCTACATTATATTCATTCAGGATTCTGTTGACTGTATATTCATGACTTCCCGTGATTTTTATATCGTCTATAAAAATACAAAGTTTTCCTCTCAAAAAATCCTTATCGATATAATAAGTATCATTGGCGATCAGATTTTTGCGGTCTTCAAAATTAAGATTCCCATAATCTGTTATATACGTATGGTTTCTGTTGATTTTAGATAAAATACTTGACTTCTTTCCTTTCTGAAAGAGATAAAAATCCAGGTGTTTTT
Organism: Chryseobacterium sp. KCF3-3; assembly: GCF_045865955.1. NCBI lineage: Bacteria > Pseudomonadati > Bacteroidota > Flavobacteriia > Flavobacteriales > Weeksellaceae > Chryseobacterium > Chryseobacterium sp. KCF3-3. The sequence goes on along the minus strand of NZ_AP035792.1, from coordinate 2,795,692 downwards.
TAAAGTAAAAACATAAAAAATTGGATGCCGTAGGAATTGCCATATAGGGACTTGGAAGCACTACAATCTCTCTATCTGTATTTAAAAGCTCTTCATTTTCGGAAATAAATCCGTCGAATAATTCTCTTGCAAATTTTTCAGCATACGACTTATCGCCATACTTGAAAAAGCTGTATTCTGCAGGTGAGAAAGTAAACTCATCCGCCGAATGAATGTGGTGTAAGCTGTATCTTTTATTCATGTTTATTTTTAGTGTTTAAGTAAATGAGCACTGAAACCGAAGTTCTTTGCTCCCTGATAATCTGCTACCGGATTGTCTCCAATATGCAGAATCTGGTGCAGTGGCAAATCCTGATCTTTCATCTTATTCTTCACTTCCTGAAAAATAAGCGGATTAGGTTTGGAACAGTTGATTTCATCGGAATAGATATGGAAATCTATATACTGATCCAGGTTTTCATGAATCAGGAATTTCCTCATTGTTTTCCCTTTGATAAATCCAGTGTTGCTTAGAATATTTATGGTCTTTCCCTGATTTTTGATATCCTCAAAAAAATCATGAATATTTTCAAAAATTACAACTGGTTTATATTCCAGAAACAATTCTTCACTTTTGTTGTAAAACTCATTAAGTTTTTCTTTATTCAATTGTTTTACATCCACATCCAAAGCACCCAGAATCATCAGATAAATTTCAAAAGTATCAATATTCCCTCCTGCAACCTCATTGATGGTATTACAAAGATCATCATAATATTTTACGGTTTTCGCAACCTTCTCTATTGGTTTATCTACGTTGAAAAATGAGGAGAACAGCTCAACTCTTTTTGTTTTAAATTCAGGATGAGATTTGATTAAAGTGAGCCACAGGTCAAAAGAAAAATGACAGTGGTTATGAATGTCAATATCTGTTTTCAATAGGTTTTAAGTTAAAAGTTTTTATTTAGCTTCTTGAAAAAGATTTAAAATTTTTTAATCATCAAAAAGTGTTCACAATACTATTCTTCCCAAAGATAAAATATTTATCATAAAAGCATTACGTTCGTTATCTGTTTTAAGATATTTTTATGAAATTCTATGAATTTGACAGACTCACAGAAAGTGATTTACGAAGTGCTTAATATCCGTTCACAAAAAAATATTTTCAAAAATTCTTTGGAAATCAAAAAAAAATTATAATTTCGCAACCGATTAAAAATCAACAATGTCAACAAAAATGATAAATATTATAACTTTAAGCAATCCTGTCAGAGCTGTGTTCTTTGGCAGCACTGAATATTTATCTGAATAGTTCTATAGATCTTTTATACCCAAAAATATATTGAAGACCTGTCTATTCGGATAGGTCTTTTTTGCTGCCCTAATTTCAGACTTTAACAATTCAAAAAAATCTGTTGTTTGTTAAGATCTCTGAAAATTTTCCTTTGATACGAAATACAAAAAATGTTTTGCCGGCTTTATAAGACCGGAGTGTATTTTGTGTCCATTTTTTTCAGAATCTTTTCTAAACACAGATCTAAAAATCAACAATTTAAATCAAACAAAATGAAATACAACACACGAAATATAGGGATTATAGCACACGTAGATGCAGGAAAAACAACGTTAACAGAAAGGCTTTTGTATTACACAGGACTTATTCATAAAATCGGTAATGTAGATGATGGAAATACCACCATGGATAAAGACATCCAGGAAAGAAACAGAGGAATTACCATTTCATCTGCTGCAGTTTCTACCCAATGGAAAAAAGACGATAAAGTTTATAACATCAACATTATTGATACGCCGGGACATATTGATTTTGCAGTGGAAGTGGAACGTTCATTAAGAGTTCTGGATAGTGTAGTTGCAGTTTTCTGTGCTTCTTCAGGAGTTCAGCCACAGACTGAAAATGTTTGGTTCCAGGCTGAAAAACATGGAACATCCAAAATCTGTTTCATCAATAAAATGGACAGAATTGGGGCAGACTTCTTTGCGGTTCTCAATGAGATAAAAACCAAACTGAATGCTGTTCCTCTGGCTCTTCAGATTCCGATGGGAGCTGAAGCACATTTTGAAGGTGTTATTGATCTTGTTAAAATGAAATCATTATACTGGACTGATGAAAACGGTGAAACCATTGTGGAAAAAGAAATTCCCGATCATTATATGGCTGAAGCTGATGAATACAGAATGAAGTTAATGGAAACTCTTGCAGAAAATGATGAAATGTTCTTTGATATTTTTATGGATACTGAACAAACAGTCACTGTTGAAATGCTCTCAGAAGCGATACAAAGAGTCTGCAGATTAGGATCAGCTGTTCCTGTTTTATGTGGTTCTGCTTTTAAAAATAAGGGAATCCAGCCTCTTCTTGATGCTGTGGTCACTTATCTGCCTGCTCCGGATCAGCTTGCTGACCTTCAGGGAAGAGATCCTCAAACAGAAGAAACAGTAACATTGGAAAGAAATGAATCTGCTGCTTTTTCAGGACTTGTTTTCAAAGTTGTAATTGACAAACATATGGGAAGGCTGGCTATGCTGAGAGTGTATTCCGGAAGGATACAATCCGGAGATACAATACTGAATGTAAGAACAGGTGAAAGCTACAGGATTTCCAGAATTTTACAGATGCAGTCGGACAAAACATTAACACTGGATGAAGCTAAAGCAGGAGATATTGTGGCTTTAACAGGAATAAAGGATGCCAAAACCGGAGATTCATTATCTTCTATAGAGCAGCCGATATTACTGGAAGCGATTACGATTCCGATTCCTGTGATCAGAGTTGCTATCGAGCCGAAAACGAATGGTGATGAGAAATCTTTCGGTTTAGTGTTGGCAAAAATCCAGGAAGAAGATCCTTCGTTAGTGGTTGAAAGAGATCCACAAACCGGGGAAACTTTATTGAGTGGATTGGGAGAACTTCATCTCGAGGTTACCCTGGAGAAAATCCGTCTGAATCATGGTATTGAAATCAATCAGGGGAAACCTAAAGTTTCTTATCGTGAGATATTAACGGAAACCAGAGTTCACAGAGAAAAGCTTTCCAAGCAAAACGGAGGAAGTGGTCAGTTCGCTGATATCACTTTTGAAATCGGACCTGGAAATGATAATGAACATGGATTGGAGTTCGTTAATATGATCAAAGGAGGTGTTATTCCTACTGAGTTCATCCCTTCTGTTGAAAAAGGTTTCAGAGAAGCTATGGAACATGGACCATTGAAAGGATATCCTCTGGAAAACATGAAGGTGACTCTTCTGGATGGTTCTTTCCACGCTCAGGATTCTGCAGCATTTGATTTCGAGATTGCTGCAAGAGAAGGATTCAAAGCAGCGGCAAAAGGATGTCATCCTAAACTGATGGAACCTGTTATGAAGGTAGAAATCCAGAGTATTGAGGAATACACGGGTGCCGTCACTGCGGATATCAACAGAAGAAGAGGAATCATTACTTCGATTGATGAAAAATCAGGAAGAAAGATTTTTGCAGCGGAAGTTCCGTTAGCATCCACTTTCGGGTATATTTCTGATCTGAGAACCCTGACAAGCGGAAGAGCTTCCATCAGCATGAAATTATCACACTATGCTTTAGTGCCTGATTTTATCGCCAATACATTAATAACCTAAACAAGCAAGGATTGTAGATTTTTTCTTACAGTCCTTGTCTGGTTATGGGGAATATTATGAATGGTCAATCGTCAATCCGCTGCGCTTGTCAATTTTTTTACTACAAAATTCACTATTCACTTGCAAAGCAAAATTCACTTATTGACTATGAAATAGTGAAAGGTCAATCGTCAATTCGCTACGCTTGTCAATTTTTTCCTGACTACAAAAATTCACTATTCACTTGCGAAGCAAAATTCACTTATTGACTCCTCTCCTATTTTTCCGGCATTACCTTATACGTAGGATCATCCTGAATATTGACTTCCACTACAGCTTCTGCATTTTTAAGTATTTTACGACAGTCCTCACTGAGATGACGCAGATGTAAGGTTTTATGATATTGTTTATAGCGTTTGGATAATTTATCCAGAGCATCTATAGCACTCATATCTACAATCCTACTTTCTTTAAAATCAATAACCACCTGATCCGGATCATTCATGGGATCAAATTTATCCGTAAACGCTGTTACTGAACCAAAAAATAAAGGTCCGTATATTTCGTAGTACTTCACTCCATTTTCATCCACATGTTTTCTTGCTCTGATTCTTTTAGCATTATCCCAGGCAAAAACCAATGCCGAAATGATCACTCCAATCAAAACTGCTAAAGCCAGATTATGTAAAACGACAGTGATCAGAGCTACAGTTACTCCAACAAAAATATCGGATTTCGGCATTTTATTCACAATCCTGATGGATACCCACTGGAAAGTACTGATGGCTACCATCATCATCACTCCTACTAAAGCAGCCATAGGAATTTTCTCTATGACAGGTGCTCCACACAGAATTATTATTAAAATTAACAATGATGCTATTATCCCGGATAATCTGGCTCTGGAACCTGCATTGAGATTCACCAGAGTTTGTGCTACCATTGCACAGCCTCCCATTCCTCCAAAGAAACCATTGGTAATATTAGCCAATCCCTGAGCTACGGATTCTTTATTGGCACTCCCTTTCGTATTCGTAATTTCATCCACCATAGATAATGTCAGAAGAGACTCAATAAGACCTACTCCAGCCATAATTAAGGCATAAGGAAAAATAATCTGTAACGTTTCCAGAGAAAAAGGAATCTGTGGGATATGGAAACTAGGAAGATTTCCACTGATATGGGCAATATCTGCTACCGTTTTTGTTGGAATATTAAATCCAAGAACCACAGCAAAGACAATGATAATGGCAACAAGAGAGGCCGGAACAACTTTTGTGATTTTTGGAAAAAAATAAACAATGGCAATTGTAAGAGCCGTTAAGCCGGCCATGATGTATAAAGGCATTCCCTGCAGCCAATTTACCGTACCACTACTATCGGTTATTTTGAACTGCTCTACCTGGGCCATGAAAATAATAATAGCCAATCCGTTCAGGAATCCATACATAACGGGTTGCGGAATCAGTCTTACAAATTTTCCCAGTTTAAAAATACCTACCATCATCTGAAGGATTCCGGCAAGTGCTACAGTGGCAAAAAGATATTCTATCCCATGAGATTGTATAAGAGCAATCAACACAACGATGGTTGCTCCTGCCCCACCGGAAACCATTCCCGGACGGCCTCCCAAAACGGCTGTTACAAGTCCCATCATAAAAGCTGCATAAAGACCGGTAAGCGGAGAAATACCTGCCAGGATAGCAAATGAAAGAGATTCAGGAATCATTGTCATCGCTACCGTAAAGCCAGCCAGTAGTTCATTTTTATAATTGATTTTTTTCGAAAAGTCGAATAAGCTTATAGTATTTTTCATTGATTGACAAAGGTATGGACTGTCGCGATGGTATACAATTTTTTCTTTTTATGATTTTCTCATGAACAAATCTGTTAATTTAAATAATTTACACATCAGTTCTTATAATATGTTAATTTTAATTAAAATAAACACATAAGGTGTAATTTTTATATTTATGATTGTTTTTACTTCTTATTTTTGTCTACATTTGAAAGCGAATAAGCAATTATTTGGTACTAATTAAAAATTCAACGAGTAAAAAGCTGTTTATCAATCTATCCACAGCTTCAACTCATAGAATTGTATAAAACCTTAATAGGTTATATATTATTTCACACAAATGGCAGGAAAAGAAGTTTGAAAGAGAAGAAGAGGAAACCATTGAAAATAAAGAATATAATCCAAGTACATTAAGGTGATCCCTACCCACCTGTTTTTAAGCTATTTGGCAAAATTCAAATTTATTTTATAAGATAAATCGTCTTATGAAAGCTATTTTAATATTCTTAATCATAATTTTTATTCTTTATCAATTTCAAATTTCTGTGAATTATTTCCTACCGTCAAAGATAATATATATCACCTATTCTCGTTTTTTTATATATAAGTTTAAACAAAAGAACAATATTTAGTAAAAATGTTATATAAAGAAATCCATATTGGGAAATTCATTAAGGAAAGAGTTGATGAAAATGAAATTACAGTAGAGAGAATATGTAAATTTTTAAGTAAAGATGAAGAGGCTGTCGAAATGATGTATGACAGCAGATCAATGGATACGGATCTTCTTTTAAGATGGAGCAAATTGCTGGAATATGATTTTTTCAGACTTTACAGTTCACATTTGATTTTATACGCTCCTCCTTCTGCCATTAATAAAAACCAGCAGAAGTCCGAAAAAACGCCTTATTTCAGGAAAAATATTTATACACAGGAAATCAAAGACTTTATTATGAAAAGAATTCTTTCCGGTGAAATGACTCAAAGTGAAGTTATTAAAGAATATTCTATTCCGAAAAGCACTCTCCACAGATGGCTTCAGAAGAGTGATAACTCAAACGGATAAACAGATAAAAATGCGCCCTAATTACAAAAAAATTTACCAGGATATGCTGAGGATGGAATATCCCGAAAAGCTTAAAGATCCAAAAGTTAAAGACCTTCTTGAAAAGCTTCATACAAGTGAAGATGTTCTTAAGTTCAATGAAAAACTGTTCAAGCAATCCAGAGAAAATCAAAAACTCAAAACCTATGACAGGCAGACTATGCTAAAACTGCTTCAGTATCAAAAAAAGCATGGTCATTCTACGAGTTATATGTCACGAAAATATAAAATAAGCCGAACAACGCTTTCAAAATGGAAAGGAATGTTTGAAGAAGAGCTTGAAAATACAATGAAAAATGCCGGTAAGTAATCTACTGGCATTTTTTTTAAAGGTAATAGTAAGGAAAAAACCGGGCTAAACGTGTGCCGGAGTCGAACCGGATAACCTTGCCGGAGTGACCGGCTTCGCTATTCCTCCCATAATTGTGTTACGATGAATTTTTTCCTAACGACACTTCAAAATGGTAATATAAAGAAGCTGGAAGTGGGCAGAAGAAAGGGATTAAAGCCTGATAATCTATCTGACTTTATAGAAAATTATGATACAAAGATCTTTCAACGTCCCACTTCCGGCTTCTTGTATGATAAAACAAGGCAAAAAACGAATAATGTAGTCGTGCTCTAACCAACTGAGCTACTCTTCCTATATAGACCGTGTTTTTTTGTTGTGGAAGAGACGGGATTCGAACCCGTGACCCCGTCGTGATGAGTGAAGTAACATTTTTCTACGGCACTTGTTTGTTTTTATTTTTCTTCTTCAGCAATATATGTTTTGACAATAGGATGAATTCTGGCATCTTCAGAATAATAGCTTAAACCAAACCCACTCCATCCGGAGGACCAATAGAGAATTATTTCTTTCAGATAAGGAATGTCTTTGGTTTCATCATACTTAAAATTTTCATTGAATATTTGTTGTACCTCATCAATAAGTTCCGGATAAAACCTCTTATCTTCTTCATCATATACATCTGTATAAATATCAAGATGATCTCTTAGTTCATATAGTAAGTAAGTTCTGAAATCCCAACCCAGAATGACAACGTCCGAACCCCTAACGCTTACTACAGGATTCCATTTTAAATTGTTGTTTTCTACAACACAAGCTGAATCCCTGACAGGCAATAATTGAGGAAGTTTTGAAAACCATTCGTCAAAAATTTCTTTTTTTCTCTCCAAAGATTTAGGCTTTATTCCCCAGGATTTCAACCAAACATGATTGACACTTATAATATCATCCCACATCCATTTGTAAAAAGAATTTATCTGACTGATAATTTCTGTTTCATTCTCTAACCAATTATAAAAGAAAGTACATTCTTCTGCAATCAGTTTCCCTTCATCTTCGTATTCAACAATTTCTTTTTTGTCAATTGCATGAAGAATCTTTAAAAATTCTTTATGTTCAGACGTAAAGCTCACCTCATATTTTCTTTCAACCTGATCAATCTGTTCTTCAGAAAGCCCTTGCCATTTAGCTCCGTAAAATCCTTTAGGACAATTTTCATCATCTACAGACCACAATTTTTCTGTGCGTTCTTTGACCCAGTATAAAAATTCAGTCAGATTACTTGGTATATGCATGGTTATTCATTTTAAAATAAAAAAGAGGCAAGATTCGAAAAGACTTGTACAAGATCACTTTCATGACCTTCTGGAGTCGAACCAAATTAAACCGAAGCAGGCCTTCTCTACGGCACTCTTTTACAAATCAAGGTAATATTTTTCAGAATCTTCCGTGCATTTGCTCTACCAGCTGAGCTACCTCTCCTTTTCGAGGGAGAAGGCAGGATTCGAACCTGCGACCCAATGTTTACTCAATCTCGAAGTATGATTCTAAGACGACACTTGATTTTAATTATTCATAGTTATTAGTTTTCTTTTTACGCAGTTATTTTTTATTAAAACCAAGCAATGAATTATAAGAGTAGTTGATGTTCAATTGAAAGTTGACGATGAAACTCTTATTAACGGCATTGGTTAGCTACCGGGCAATCTGGTGAAAGACTCTGTCAGTTTGGAATCGAAGGAGGTCTTTCTAACGGCACCAGTATTATTAACACTGCAAAATTATATTGTGAGTACGCAATCTTTTTACGTAGTTGATTTTTATTTAAATATTTGTTCGTTTTGCCTTGAAGCAAAAGAACCAAAAGTTCAAGACCTGGAAACTCCGGCTAAAAATAATCTACACGCTCTAAAAATTCTAAAACTTGTGCAAATTTACTATTCCTTCTTCGTTTCACTTTCTGTGTCGCGCTTCAGACAGTAGAATTTTCTTAACGTTCGTATAGCTTATTTTCTTAACGCCTCCGTTTCCTATGTCATATTTCCATAGTTGTCATTGATGGAAATTCTGGCCTTTTATTATCTTTTCATTGATGTGATTTAAATAAAAGAGGCAAGATTCGAAAAGACTTGTACAAGATCACTTTCATGACCTTCTGGAGTCGAACCAAATTAAACCGAAGTAGGTCTTCTCTACGGCACTCTTTTATAGCATCAGGGTAAAAGCAGCGGAATCTTTCTATGCCATCTATTCTTTCTTTTGAACTACATTCCGTTTACAACAGGAATGGCAGGAATTGAACCTACATCTGACGGGGGATTCGAAGTACGATTCCAAAACGACACCTGATTTTAATTTTTCCATTGGGTTTTTCTGTATTTCTTCCAGTTTCGTTGGAACTTTGTATACCTTGCATTCACCACTTCAACACCGTGTGGAAAACAATATGAACAACCCATATCATCCCCGTACATCAATCTTGAGATCTGTACGCCTGAAATTTTCTTTGGAAAGTCAATTAATCCATATTCATTGAATCCGAATTTTTGTCTTAATGTTTTAGCTTTTTTCATAAGTATTGAGTATTAACCTCAATACACTGCTCCTTTTAGATCTGATTTATAATTATTCATAGTTATTAGTTTTCTTTCTACAAAATTATATTCCTACTGCGCATTCTATTTACGCAGTTGTTTTTTTATTAAAAACCAAGCAATGAATTATAAGAGTAGTTGATGTTCAATTGAAAGTTGACGATGAAACTCTTATTAACGGCATTGGCTAGCTACCGGGCAATCTGGTGAAAGACTCTGTCAGTTTGGAATCGAAGGAGGTCTTTCTAACGGCACCAGTATTATTAACACTGCAAAATTATATTGTGAGTACGCAATCTTTTTACGTAGTTGATTTTTATTTGAATATTTGTTCGTTTTGCCTTGAAGCAAAAGAACCAAAAGTTCAAGACCTGGAAACTCCGGCTAAAAATAACCTACACTTTCTAAAAATTCTAAAACTTGCGCAAATTTACTATTCCTTCTTCGTTTCACTTTCTGTGTCGCGCTTCAGACAGTAGAATTTTCTTAACGTTCGTATAGCTTATTTTCTTAACGCCTCCGTTTCCTATGTCATATTTCTATCGTTGTCATTGATGGAAATTCTGGCCTTTTATTATCTTTTCATTGATGTGATTTAAATAAAAGAGGCAAGATTCGAAAAGACTTGTACAAGATCACTTTCATGACCTTCTGGAGTCGAACCAAATTAAACCGAAGCAGGTCTTCTCTACGGCACTCTTTTATAGCATCAGGGTAAAAGCAGCGGAATCTTTCTATGCCATCTATTCTTTCTTTTGAACTACATTCCGTTTACAACAGGAATGGCAGGAATTGAACCTACATCTGACGGGGGATTCGAAGTACGATTCCAAAACGACACCTGATTTTAATTATTCATAGTTATTAGTTTTCTTTTTACGCAGTTATTTTTTATTAAAAACCAAGCAATGAATTATAAGAGCAGTTGATGTTCAATTGAAAGTTGACGATGAAACTCTTATCAACGGCATTGGTTAGCTACCGGGCAATCTGGTGAAAGACTCTGTCAGTTTGGAATCGAAGGAGGTCTTTCTAACGACACCAGTATTATTAACACTGCAAAATTATATTGTGAGTACGCAATCTTTTTACGTAGTTGATTTTTATTTGAATATTTGTTCGTTTTGCCTTGAAGCAAAAGAACCAAAAGTTCAAGACCTGGAAACTCCGGCTAAAAATAACCTACACTTTCTAAAAATTCTAAAACTTGCGCGAATTTGCTATTTCTTCTTCGTTTCACTTTCTGTGTCGCGCTTCAGACAGTAGAATTTTCTTAACGTTCGTATAGCTTATTTTCTTAACGCCTCCGTTTCCTATGTCATATTTCCATCGTTGTCATCACAGGAGATTTCGACTTTTTATTATTCTTTTTCACATACATTCTGTTAGGTTTTACAAAGAGCTATTATTCCATTATAAAGAATAATTCATAATTCATAATTCATAACTTATAATTATCATTCCTAGCCCCGATTGCAACGGCATCCTTTTTCTGAATGGCTTGAAGAAAGCTTTGGCGAAAAAGATAAAGTGGAAAGCGGGATTAAGCTCCTGAATATATTGATTGTTTTATTCTATATTTTAAAAGCAGTGCCTGTTACAGCACTACTTTTTGAATCATTTTCACTGCAGATTTTTTGTCTTCCAAAGCATTCAATACATCGAAAATTTTGTCTGACCAACCTGCAATAAGGTGTACATCATCCTTTCTGATATCAAGCGGCTGCGTACCATAACCTGCAAGGTCAAAAATATACAGCTTTGCATGAGGCGCGATGGCTTTGTACTTTTTCCACACGTCTTCAAAAGAGTTTCTGTTTCCTGTGCTATCCCACATCTGAGTATCGGTGAAAAGCATTACTTTATCCACCTGCTCTTTTCTTTTGATGAGATCTTCAATTACCAGATAACCATTGGTGGAATATCCTACTTCACCTTCACGTTTGTAGAATGCATCTACATTCCTTAAAATACCGTTTTTCGGCATTGGAACTCTCAGCCAACGGTCACCGAAGATACCCGTTACCACATTTTTACACTGTGACTGCAAGATCATAGACATCAGCAAACCGATATCATACAGTAAAATTTTACTTTTGCTGGAAACTGCTTTCTGCATAGAACCTGACACGTCGGCAGCGATCACCACTGATGTCTCAAAACCAAAGCCTTTGATGTTTCTGGCACTTACCACAACAGCATTTTCCAATGCTTCCAGTACTGAGGACAGATAAGGAGAATCAAAGCTTTTTAATTCTCTGTAAGCCGCCAGGAATCGGAATGGTAGCTGTTTTGAATTGGTTACGGCTCTTTCATCGGAAAGATATCTGCACACTTTGCTCATCGCATCAGATGATACTTTAGCTTCCAGGATATTCCTCAGGTTTCTCATGGTTGCCATATACCCCAGTTTGTTGCTGAAGATCAATTCTTCCCATTTATTTTTGAAAGCCAGTTTTCTTTCTGCATCATTTGCAAATTTCGTCTGACCCAAAACGGAAAGCTCCACTTCCCATGTATAAGGAGTTTCCAGTGTATTGTTAGCAATTTTGTTGAAAACTGTCTGCTGATTTTCATCTTTAGCTTTCGGGTGAACCAGGAATAATGCATCTTTCAGCGTTACGTCTGCTTTTCTGTTGTATTTTGCAAACTGGTATTCATCAAACTTATTGAAGGATTTTACCAGACCTTTCTGAATCTGTTTGGACAGTTTGTTCAGTTTCTTGGTATCTGTTCTTTTGTTGGCAAGCTGGTAATACGCCAGCAATTCTGTGATTTCATCTGCTCTCTGAACGACTCCATCTACTGTTTTGCTTACAAGGTCTGTACCCGAAGTCTGCTTTGCCAATTCAGTTGTCAAAACCAATGGGAGAGATCTCAGGTACATATCTTTTCTTGCATATACGGCCAGCTTTGCCACAAATTCAGGATCATTTTTTTTGATCAGAGACTGGATTCTCGCCAATCTGTCATTTCCTTTTTCATAGTTGGCATCTGACAGTCCTGTTGTAACAACAGCACTATACAATTCTTCTGCAGGCGTCATGGCATATGCTTTTGCACCTTCGTAGTTCTGTACTACTTTTTTATTTTCTTTTTTTAAAAAATTAAATTTCATGGTTACTGTTTTTATTGTTAAACATGGGAAGGTTGATACTTCCTCTCTGATTTCTGATGCAAAGTAAAAACAGTATTGCGCAATCTTTTTGCGTAGAAAATTTTTCTTTGATTTTTTTTATTTTTAAAATGATTCTTGCAGATTATACAGGATTACGCAGATTTTAAGTTTTGGCTAAGCCAAATGAAAGGTGGTAATTTGAAAGGCGGGCTAAAGCCCACCTCTATTGAATAATGTTATATTGAAATTATTTTAACCACAGATTAGCATAGATGTTGTGACGATACAATCGAATTCATCATTCATCATTTATAATTCATCATTATAAAATCCTTCTATCATTCATTTTCATTAAAGAAATCGCTGATGCAGAGTTTTCAGATGAGAGTTTTCTAGCTTTGTTGTTATTAAAATTAAACTATGATTAAAGGAATATATGAAACCCATGTTCAGGTGAGCAATCTGGAAAATGCAATACAATTTTACACGAAAGTATTAGGATTAAAACTGGCTCACAGAGATGAAACCAGACCTATTGCTTTTTTATGGGTGGGAGAAGGAAAAGAATTTATGCTGGGGTTATGGGAGCAAAAAGAGAATCTTCAGAACAGACATTTTGCTTTTTCCAGCAGTAAAGAAGATATTTTGAATTATTCTGTGGAGTTTCTTGAAAAAAAGGATTTAAAACCATACAATTTTCTGAAAAACGGAAGTATTGAACCTATGGTATTTGCATGGATGCCTGCACTGGCCATTTATTTTAATGATCCTGATGGAAACCAGCTTGAATTTATTTCTATTTTAGAAGGTGAAGGCAGACCCGAATTGGGAGTACTTAGCTATGAAGAATGGCTGAATCAGACTGGCAATTAATAAAAAGTTAATACAACACAGTGGCGCAAGATGTTGCGCCTTTGTGTTGGTCAACAAAATGATAAGATGAGCATCAGCAGTATTTAAACATTGATTAGTTTTTTCACTGCCAGTACATGTTTACAGGGACCTCTTTCCCCCTGATATTTACTGAACCACTCACAGGTACAACGTTCTTTTTCTTCTTGAATGATTACTGTATGATGTACACCGGTTCCTTTTACTCTGGCTTCTGTTCTTTCTTTATTATTATTTAAAATTTCAACTTTTCCGTCTTCTATCAATTTTTCTGCATTTTTTATGCGGGGATTGAGTCCGATAATACGGCTTAATTTAAAAGGAAGTCTACGATAGAAAAATTCTCTGTCATTAAGATCGTACCCCAGTAATCCCATTGCAGCAAGCCTGCCAGTACTATTTTCAACTTTGTCAAAACCGATATTCTCTTCCAAAGCAAGCCTGCCAGGATTAAAAGTCTGATTGGCAAAGGCATATTTATCCAACGCATCAATCCATTCATCAGGAACATCTGAAATCAGGCTATCCAACACTGCACCTTCACCTGAAAAACCTCTCCAGCATTCTCTCGATAAAGAAAAACTGAACCGGATATTTCCCATATTGAGTTGCCATGTTGTAGACTGCATATTAGCATGTGCGAAAACCTGCAAACCATCAATATAAGGAAGAAGAGGTTCTAATAGACGCAATCTGTGAAGTCCACCTATACAAACAGAATCTGCAGATTTTACCGGAGAAAAAATAGGTTTATTTCCTCTCACAATTAAATAATAATCTGACTTCACCACTCCTTTAGGCATTCCTCTGAACAATTGCTGTGTCTGGATTTTATTGAAGGTATGACGCTTTTCTGATTCTGATAAATACACCTGAACAGTTCCCAGTCCTTTGATCCATTTAACAGGCAATGGCACTTTTCTTTCTATGACCTTACTTTCCTCCTTGTATAGCCCAACTTCTTTTTGTCCTACAGAAAGCATAATTTTTTCATTCGGACGGATGCTTCCCAAAGCCGTTATCATAGGCTGATTGAAATCCACATTCGTTGTACCGTTTTCAAGAAACTCTCCATCCAATCCCTCAGGCAGCACATCTACTCTTGCATACACTCCTGCACAATGAGAAAAACCTTCAAACCTTAGTCTTTCATTTCCTGCCGTTACTATGGGATCTTTAAGAAGTGCCATCTGAAAAGGTGACAGGTTAAAACTGGATTTCACGATGTTGGAAAGCGTAATCAGACATCGGGCTAAAATAAAGGGTTGTCCTACATTTCCCCAGAAAAAACAGGGAACATCGGTATTTTTGTCAATCTCACTGTATTTAGCAAGAAATAACTCTTCAAGTGCTCCTCTCCTGACTAAAGAGGAAGCTCCTGAATAGTTGTAAATCAGCGTATCTTCCATGTTCTATTTTTTCAGAAGAAGATTACATATTTTTTTAAGACTCGAGTTTTCTTTCCAGCTGTTTAATTTTTCAACGACTTCCTGATGTACTGAGGAATGGTTCAAAGCCAATACTTCATGATAGATTTCCAGAATTCTTTTCAGATTGGTAACAGGTTCTTCCATTTGAAGCAGAATATTGAAAATCAATTCTTCAAGAGCCACATTATGATTTTTACTTACATTAAGCATGTGATGCTGCATAAGATCAGTCAATCTCTTCACCGGTGCCCATTCTAATTTTTCGTGCAGACCAATCACTCTTCCCAGTCTTGCATTATCCATCATCTGGCAAGAAATATGTTCAAGCCAAATTTCAGCAGCTGTTCCACGAATGGTCTTATCACTGTCCAGGAAAATAGTCCCAAGAAACAGATACCCAATTTCATCGAGAGGTTTTTTGATCTGGTACAACCTATTTGCAGTGTTCAGAACAAGACTTCTTTCAAAAACTTCTGCAATTCCTGAATAGAAAAGGCAGTATTTAATTACCTTCGCCAGCGCGTTTGCAGGTGTATTGGGGAAGCAAAGCATCAGTGCAGGAATTTCGTTAAGCTCTTTCTGCTCAGCAACAAAATATTCCATGAATAAAGGTTCTTTTCTTTTTTCAAGATGATATTTTGGAATCGTAATATTGAGCTCTACCGGATAATATGAGTTTTTCTTATTGTCAATGGTTTTCCATTGATAAGCCCCTGAAAAGAATTCTGCAGGAATATTATCATATCCGAAATTTTTAAATTCCTCAAAAACAGTTTCCGGTGAACGGGTAATTCCAGCTGTCATCCACCACGAAGGGTGTATAAACTTACCTTCCGGCTTTTCATTTTTTCCCAAGAAGAAAAGCAGTAATTCTTTATATTCACCTTTTAATCTTTTCTCTGCTTCGGCAATAGCTTTTGAAGTATCATCTAATGCACAACGTTGCAAGGCCAGCTGAATATCCAGATGATGAGGCTCTATATTGCTGTTCTGATAGCTCTCCAGCCTTTCTACCAAAGTAACAGGAGAAATCCAGCATGGTGCATGGGTTATTGGAAACAACAAGGGAAGTTTGTCACCGCATTTTATTTTTTCAACTGCATAGATAGCAATATCTTTAAAGGCCTGTCTTGCAGGGCAATCTGCCCCAACATCTTCTATCGGGCCTAGTTTTTTCTGATAATTGGAGTAAGACTCTCTAGTAGCTTCTTCTTCTTTGGTTTTCTGATATATTTTTTCCAGATTCTTTAGCTGAACAGGATATTGTTCCATCAAAGCCAAACCATAATTGATGATTGCATTGCACAGTAAAACATTCAGATAAGGAACTTCCCATTTCGCAATGGTTTTACAAGCCTTCAAAAATACAGGTTCCACCAGTTTCACAGATTCTGCATCCACGTCTCCGGCAAATTTGATAAACCCTGTCAAAGCAATATCACAATGATAGCTGTAAGGGTCATCCATTGCCAAAGGAAGATAAAACATCAGGTCTTCAAAATTCTGAAGTACCTGTACTGCATTTTCGTCTGAGGTCAATACTCTTTTTTCCGAAGCTATCGCCTCAAGTTCCGGCTGTTTCTCTTCAATATATTTTACCAAAAGAGGGCGCACATTGGTCAGTATATTATCTGAATAATGGGAAAGTGCCTCTATCATATTTTCTGAAGCCGGAATGTATTTAAGAATGATCTTTGCTGCTTTTGACTGTATGCCGTCATCTTTACTGACAAATGCTGTACTTAAAGCCATTCCGAGCATATCCGGATCCATTTTCTTTCTCTGGAATATTTTTTCAGTAAGTCCCAGACTGGAAACCACTACTGTTTTTACCTCAGAGCTTAGTAGATTCGGAAGATAATGTGAAAATTCTTCATTCTTAAATTCTGAAGTTCCCACAATTTTTTTCAAGTGGGATAATATTGTATTCACGGCTTTTGACTGTGAAGAAACGAGCCCTGCAAGTAGTTCATCCTGTAAATCGGATAATTCTTCTTCCATGGGTTTTAATGAGGTAAATGCATCCATAAACCAACCCGTGACATTTTTATTAAAATTCCTGTTGGCAGCCAAAAGGCACTCTTTCAGAAATCTTTTTCTTTCAATTTTCTTATCCGTAATAAGCTTTTGAACAATAGGAAACCATTCTTTGCGGAAAGGCAAAGATTTGGAAGGAAATTCACACAAATACCAAAAATGAGTATTGAGTGTTTCAGGATGACGGTCAAGATCTGCCGGATAATTGCTCAGATGATGTCCCAACAATTCAGGTTTAGGCTGTACATATCCTTTCTCTGTCCATCCTAAAATATCTTTATAATTAAATGCTGTAAATTCAGCTTCTACTGATTCATTGATAAAGTCTGAAAACCAATCCGGGCATCCCCATTCCAGGATCTGATCAGTTTGTTCTGCATTACGGAAAAGACTCCAGTAATTTTTACCAAAATTCTTTTTGTCCATGCAGACAAATGAAGCAATATCTATAATGGAATGCTGATTCACAGATCCTGCCGTATGGTAGGAGTTTTTAGTCATTACAATTTTACTGATCTCACGGTCCATTTTCTTTATAGACGGTACCAGTGTTTTCCTTTCTTCAATACTAAGCTCTTTTAGAAAGGGAATAATCTCATGTATTTTTTCCTCATTAAGGATCTCATAAAGTCTTTCTTTCATGGTGCTTTAATTTGATGTATAAATTTGTTTCAGGTTATTCATTTTTTTCCATTCTTTAGGTTGTCTGACAAGATTTTTTTTCATCCCAGACTGATTTGGTTTTAACAGTTTATGATAAAGCCCAAAGAACTTTTCAGCATTCAAAACTGTCTTTTCAACTGTTGAAAGAATGGGTATCAGCAGTTTTCCGGAAGCAACATTACAACTGGTAATCAGACTGATAAGTTTGGGAATTTTGTGGATAAATCCTTTTATCTGATTCCATACAAATCTTACCTTTTTACCGATTATTGTTCCCAACTTCATTTCTTTAAAATTATTCAAAAACATCCTGTTTATAAGGCTTCAAAAGCCGTACCACAGAGCGTTTGATAGTATTAAACAGTCCCAAAAACAAGAATAAACAAAGCCTCTTCCGGGAAGGGTATTCTGTTTCATCCAAACATTCGGAAACACAACATCTATTTAAATAAAATACTGATATACAACACTTAATGAGTTTTACTATTTTTTCCCTGTAAAAGCAGAGTCTGAAAAACAGGATACCGTATATAAAATTCTCATCAGATTATTATCATAAACACCTTGATAAAATTGAATGAAGTATTTAAAAAAAGAAGTATTATCAGGAATGTAACGATCAAAGAATTCACTGACAATGTCAACAGGTGTCTTGTCATATCCGGAATTCTGTTATTTGTACTCGTTTCCTGTTTTACAATACGTCAACAGTTTAAATTTTTCACCTGAAAACCTTTATCAATAAGCATAAACTCATTCTTATCGGCTAAAATAAAAAAAAATGACTGACAGACAGTAAATTATCCCATAAAAGTGATTTTTTTAACAAATATTAAGTTAATTAAAACAATAGCTATCAAAGCCTTTGGTAACATAAAAACAATTCCCTGTTTAAAGATATATTAATAAAAAAGTGGTTAAAAGCGTTATACCATGATATTTACACAACATTTGGTGTCTTAATTCCAGAATTTAAGATACCATATAACAAATCAGGTTAGCTTACCAATACGTTAATTTTTTTTAAAATAATAAAAACAGGATTGTAATTCTCTAAATTTTATATATTTGCAAAATAAAATACTTGATAACTCAAACACTTTTCAATGATAAGCACAGAATTATTATTTTTAATAAACATCAATAAACTACAGTCTGTAATTGCCAGAAAATTTGATTCTCTGAGCGTTCATGGTCTGGGATTCAATGACTTTGTTATTCTTTATGTACTTTATTCTTCTACTGAGAGTAGAATGAGAAGAATAGATCTTGCTGAAAAAATAGGTCTTACAGCATCAGGAGTTACCCGATTATTGAATCCATTGGAAAAAATCGGACTGGTATCCAGAGAAACCAATGAAAGAGATGCCCGTGTAAGTTATGTGGTCATCACTCCTAACGGTAAAAAGATATTTGAAGAGGCTAAGCTGAGTGCTGAAAATATTACTAAAGAAATTCTTTCTTCCAAAAAGGGTAAATCTCTACGCATGGTCAATGAATTTTTATTTGATTTAGGAGGAAATATACAATAATGAAAAGATGAAAAATGCATTAAAAAAACAACTAAGAGAAAAGGCAAAAGACCATACAACAACAATGGGAGTACTTGCTGTTACTAACATTTCAAACGGGAAAAAATATGTTCAGGCTTCTTTAAATCTGGAAGCACTGGTGAATAAGATGAAATTTCTTTTAAACGGAGGACTATTTACCCATCCACAATTACAGAAAGAATGGACTGAATCAGGAAATGATTCTTTTACTTTTGAGTTTGTAGTCGTTGTTCCGGATCAGAACAACGAATTTATCAACTATCGTAAAGAGATTCAAAAGGCTGAACAGTCTTATATTTCCGGACTAACTACAGAATTATATTAAAGTGATGTCAAAAAAATATTTATCTCCTACTTTTGAAGCTGGAAAGCATCTGTTTACTAAAAATATAAAAGGGGCCATTATTAATCTTAACCTTATCAGATTAAAGATGGAAGCAGATTATTCTGAATATCCGGATCTGAAACCCAATGAGCAAACAAGTGGTTGGGATGCCTATCTTACCTATATCAGGGAAACCGAACCTTATTTAAAGGAAAGTGGCGGAGAAATTTTATTTATCGGAAAAGGAGATCAGTTTTTGATAGGTCCTGAAAGTGAATATTGGGATCTATGTCTCTTAATCAGACAACAAAGTGTCAATGGTTTTTTCGGTTTTGAAAAGAACGAAGCTTATATGAAAATTATGGGTCATAGAATGGCCGCAGTAGAAGATTCCAGACTTTTACCATTGGAAGAAGTATTGTTGAATGTAAAAAAAGATTAAATGAAAACAGTCAAAATGAATGATGTAGAATTATGCTATGAGGTATTTGGCGAAAAAAATTCTGATGTCATTGTATTAATTCCCGGATTAGGAAGTCAGATGATCCGTTGGGATATTACATTTTGTAATCTTCTGGTTGAAAAAGGCTTTAAGGTGATTCGTTTTGATAACAGAGATTCGGGGAGTTCTGTTTTTAATGCAAAAAGAGAAATTCCTTCTGGTAAAAGAATTGAAGAGATTTTCGAGAATCTCAGTAAAGAAGGGATTTCTTATTCTTTGATGGATATGGCGAATGATGTTATTGGTCTTCTTAATCATCTAAATATTGAAAAGGCTCATATAGCTGGACGTTCCATGGGAGGAATTATTGCACAGCTTTTAGGTTCCTATTATCCTGAAAGAGTTTTATCATTGACGATCATTATGTCGACCTCTATGAATCCGTCTCTTCCTAAGCCTGATCCGGAAGTAATGGCTATGATGACACAGGTATCTGCTGATCCTGTTCTTCAGAAAGAAGAGTATCTAAGAGAAAAGATCCGTTTTGCAAAGAAAATATCGGGTTCGGGATATATTTTTGATTCGAATCAGGAAAAAGCTTTGCTTGAAGAGGAACTTATACGTTTCAGAACCAAAAACGGAATTATCCGGCAGCTTTTAGCCATGGGTTCCTTTCAGTATAACTCTGAAGTGCTGAAGAAAATAACCGTTCCTACTCTGATCATCCATGGAACAGACGATCTGATCTTTCATCCTGATTGCGGAAAAGATATTGCGGATTCTATTCCCAATGCCGAATGGCTTCTTATTGAGGGGATGGGACATTCTATTCCGGTGGAACTTCACAACTTTATTTCTAACAGGATATCTGATATAGCATAATAAAAAGACTGCCTCATCATTTGAGACAGTCTTCATTTTTTAAATATCTGCTTTATTTCAGATGATTTAATAATTCTTCAGGCACCAATGCAGAATCTTTGCAATGTTTTTGGCGTCATCTACTCCTCTGTGGTGAGTACCTTCTAAAGTCATACCCAATTCACCCAAAGCTCTGTTCATTCCGACACTTTTCCTGATCGTAGGATGAATTTCACCAAATAATGTCTTCACATTGATGTGGTCATCACTCATTGGATAATCTGTGTAGAATCTTCTTGCCTGGTTTTGAAGCATATTCAGATCGTAGTTTCCGTAGCTCGCCCAAGTCAGTTCTTCCGAATCATATTCTGCTCTCAGGATATCGAAAGCATCATCCAGCATGATTCCTTCATGATCCAGCATATTTTGGGTAAGAGTAGTCAACTCCGTACAGAACGGACTTACTTTTGAATACTGGGGTTTTACTAAAATTCCTTCATTTTTAGAGATCTTACCGGTTTTTGCATTCATAATGCATACCCCGATTTCGATAATCTCACTTTCCTGACCTCTTGGCGGGCGGTTATCCCAACACGTTGCTTCAAGGTCTACTATTAATATATTTTCTGTTGTTTTCACTTGTTTAAAATTTAATTGTTAAAGCATGGATGATATGGGATGGAGGAAGTTTTAATAACGTCTCATTTACTTCCAGCCTCCATCATCAGTCTTCCAGCCTATTTATTATTTACAGAATCTTACTTAAAATTCTGGCTGTGTTATAAGCATCGTCTGCTCCGCTGTGATGAGTGCCTTCAAAATCCATATTCAAATAATGTAAAGCTCTTTTAAGCCCTATTTGTTTATGCAGTTTAAAATGTCTTTTAAATTCATGCATCACATTCATATAGTTTTCTGAAAAAGGATTGGTTATCCCGAGCCAGTCACATTGTTCTATGATCTGCTCTCCGTCGAAGTTTCCATATCCTGCCCAGGTAAGCGGTGCAGAATGGTATTGATCCCTGATTATTTCACAGGCTTCTTCGAAATAGATTCCTTTTTCTTCTATCAGTTGCGGGGTAATTCCGGTCAATTGTGTACAGAATCTGTTGATTTCTGACCGTTCCGGAATTACATAAATGCTTTGTTTCTGGGAAATTGCTTTTGATGTTAAGTTTAATTTGCAAATTCCTATTTCTATAATATCGACCTGTTGCCCAATGGGAATTCTGTCGTTTTCCCAACATGTGGCTTCCAGATCGATGATTATCATCTCATTGGTTGCTTTCATGATTTTTTAGAAATTAGAAGCCAGAGGTTAGAAATTAATCAGGTTTATACTTCTCATATCCTCAAGCTTCATTTTCATCGTTAATTGTTAATTTCTGGGAGCAAATGGAGGCGTCCATTTTTTCCTCTTCATTATTTCTTTGACTTCCTCGTAGGAAACCGGATAAAAGTTGTGGCAATCTACCCCAACGTCAAAACTGAGTGCCATTTCATCATCCGGCAAGGTTCCGTGTGAATGGCCGTATAATTGCCAGACCCCGCGATGTGAGCCATTCCAGGTACGCATGGCGTAATGGAAAAGAATGATTTTCTGTTTTCCATTACTTTGATCCGATTCATCAATTCTGAGTTCGTGGTAATCTCTGATGGAAGCAAATCGTTTGGGATACGTTAAAGCAGCTCCTTCATGATTGCCCTTGATCAGATGAATATTACCATGTAACCGATCTAAAATTTCTTTTGTAAAATCCGGTTTTCCTAAACTCATGTCTCCTAAATGGTAGACTGTATCACCGGGCTCAACTTTCTCGTTCCATCTTTTAATGAGTTCTTCATTCATATGGTCCAGTGATTCAAAGGGTCTCTCTGAAAACTTTATAATATTCTCGTGACCAAAATGATGGTCTGCTGTAAAAAATATATTGGGTTTCATTTTTTTAATTGTTTTTTTAACTACAAAATTCCCAGTGTCATTCTGAATGAAACGAAGGGGAATGAAGAATCTCTAGTACTTTAAACAGATTCTTCCTTCGTCAGAAATCGTAGATTCGACGTAGTCAATGACACATTCAATGTTTAACTTAGTAGTTTTTGTTTAATAAATATTTTTAATTAATTCTTGCGAAACGCTTTATAAAAAGCAGTTTCTATTTCTTCCTGATCACTTTCCGTGTATCTTCTCGAAAAGTGAATCGGAATAGCTTCTTTCACCTTACATTCATTCATGATTTTTCCTGATGCTGAAGCAAAACTGTGAGAGTTGATCTTTGCAAATTCCTGATCAGAGTCCTTGTAGAATGTTTCTATATACACCAAATCCGCTTCTCCAAAAACCGTTTTTATTTTATCATAATTGTCCTCGGCTACTGCATGATCCATGATAACACCCAATTTGTAACCTTCATTAAGGGTTAATAAGTGGAACAATTCTGTTGCTTTGTAAACATTCCCTTCGATTTCAATCTCTTTCCCTGCATCCTTATTTTCAAATGCAGTCTTCAGCTCACCAATCCACTTTCCTTTTTTGAAATCTGAAGCATTTTCACTGAAGCTTACCGTGTCTTTTTCTTTAAACAAATAAGCAATAGAATCTGTTTTGTGATCCAGAATAGCAAAGTCAACGTTGACATGTTTATCTTCAAACAGGAAATTCTGAGTGTTGATCAATTCCAGATTCCATTGTGGCGGACGAAGGGTGTAAACATTAATTTCTTCTTTTGAAATAATCTCACGGATTTCATATTCGATGGCTTTTTCATCAATCAAATTCCATGTGTAAGATTTTAATCTTGCTTCAACCTGTAGATGGATATTTTTCGGTCCGACAATCACTACTTTCTCACCACTTCCGATCTGATGTCTGAAAATTCCATCGAAATTTGAAAAGTGATCAATATGGGTATGACTGATGAATACTGCCGATACAGACTGTAATTCTTTCACAGTCAGCAAACTTGCTTCACCACAATCACATAAATAATGTTTTCCTGAGTTCGGAACTTTAATTAATATACTGATGTCTTCTTTTAAAAGACTTTTTATTTCTGCCTGTAACATAGTTTTTTTCTTTTTAAACCACCCCGTCAAAAATTCTTTGAATTTTCGCCACCCCTCCAAAGGATGGGAATTTTTCACACTTTCATTAGTACTATTTTTTTTAATAAAATGAAGTGTTTTTCGTTCTTCTGACTTTGATGGATACTTATTATACATAAAAAAGTTTCGGTAAAATTTACCGAAACTATACTTTAAGAGTCATCAACTCTTCTTTTATAAAATCAATTACTAGAGAATTCAACTTTTTGTTGATCCTTTTCTGCTCTTCTTTTTCAATAGTTGCAAAAGCTGCCGGGAAGTCTTTCTGGAAATCCTCTAAAATATCCTGTGAAAAAAGACCAATTAGCTTACCTATCATTTTAGGTTCGAATTCGCCGATTTTGCTCACCACATTATTCAATCTGTTGACTGTAGCATATTTTTGTATTTCTTCCCAGATCTCCTGAGCTTTTTCGCTGAAATGAATCTGTTTCTGAACAGTTTTAGCCTCTTTTTTAACCATTTTGGACTTTTCTACCCATTTTTCATTCTTATTTTTCAGAATAATTCTGGCTCCGTTTCCAAAATATTTGGTTTTCAAAGTTTTTACGATGGTTCCTTCACACCTATTGTCTTCCAATTCAGGTAGCCCAAGCCAAGCCGGAATTTTTGAATTGAAAACATTAGGGAATTTCAAAGCTTCTTCAAGACTTCCCTGAAACAAAATTTTAGCATAGAAAAATCCTGTTTCTTCAAAAATCTGATTGACCACTTCTGTATCCAAATAGGTAATTCCATTCAGTTTAATATCGAAAGCGTAAAATTCGTTGTAAGGTGCATACTCAATACCTTTCTGTACTTTCACAGCATCTTTTACAGGTTCTACTTCTTTATGTTTGTATCCACCACCGAACAATTCACCGTAGATCACTACAGTTTCAACATCCGGATGGATGGTTTTCACTTTTTGAAACACTTCTATTACATTTTTTCTGTAGCGTTCCAACATCTGATGGGCATTGAAAAATTTCTCATCTTTTTCGATGAAAGCAGTTCTCTTCGCGATTTTAATTTCCTTTCCGTCGGTAAAGAAAGAGAAATTAGCTCCGTGAACTTTTTCCTGTACGATGAAAACCTCATCCCCAAAACCCTGCATCCTGATCTGTTCGATCACGCGGGCCTGGTAAGCATTTTCTATAGCGTTATATGTTTTGAAAATCATTTTGTTTTAGTTTTTAATCGTTTCTGATTCGTTTTTTCCCATCTGGGTAATGTGTCTTTGGGCATGGAGTGAAAGAAAATAAATATATTCATATACATTAATTTTCCCCAGTTCATTCACTGTCATTGTCGTTTTATACAAGAGTCCTTCCCCATTTTTCATTACTTCAAGATAGTGTAAGCATTGAAGATATTGCTGGTTAATTAAGTTTCGGATTTCATTCAAACTCAATTCTCCTTTCGGCTCCATATGTTCTGGTCTTATCCATTCAAAAGCACCATATTCACCTACTTTGTCAAAGTTTTCTTTATTGAAACTGTAGTTTTTTATTTCAGATTCCAGATCAAGATCCAAAGAATTCTTCATTGCTTTCTTTGAGCCTTTTTCGATAAGGATAAGCAGATAAAAATTCGTAAGATAAATGTGCTCTAAAATTTGCTGAACCGTCCAGCCTCCATTTGAAGGCTGATGATTCAACGTTTTTTTATCTTTTTCAAACCATCTGTCCACTTCACTAAATGTGAGTTTCAGATGTGTTTTTATATCTTCAATAAATCTAAAAATGTTCATTACAATTTTTTAAAGTTTTGCAGCAGGTTTAAGATATTTTCCTTTTCTACCGGATTCATAGAGTGGCAATGGAATTCCGGAAGGTCCAGATCATTGTCCATGCAATATTCTATCAGCCATTTGGCACAGTCGTATCCTGTTTTTTCAACAAATTCCTGAGAATCCTGTTTCAAATAATGCTCATCTGCCAAATCATGGTCAAAAGAGATCATTTCCGGAAGTCCTTTTTCCAAAATCCTGTTAACAAACTGCTCGTAATTCCGAACAATATGCCAGTCACTTCTGAGGAAAATATCCTGTTTCGTATAATGATAGACCTCAATCGGGTATCTTATATCATCCAGAAATAGTGATCTTTTTGTTTTTTCCATGATTTAAATTTTATTAATTCATCAAGCTTCCATCTCCCTACTTCCCGCTTCCTGCTTTATTACACCATCATATCAGCACAGTTGGAACTGGCGAAAGCAAAAGGTTTTGCTTTAAATACATACCCCATTCCGAGAATATATCCCATGGCATCTTTTAATGCTACGTTGGATTTAAAATCCGGATCGGTATTAATATCTGCGTGTACCTCCATTTCCACACCATAAGCATCCAACACAGAGCAGATCGCGTATGCAATTTCAACGGATTTGTTGACTTCATTCAGCATTCGCTCCTTGATACTGATACTCTGTATTTCTCTTTCTTTTCTGATAAAGGTAAACGCTCCTTTTCCCTCACGAATAAATACTACTGCTGTAGCATAGTTGATGGCATCTCCGTATACATGGGAGTCTGATCCCACACATACTTTCAGACGATGTCCGTTGGCCTGTTCGCGGAGGATGGCTTCTTCTACCAGCTGTGTGATAGAGTGTTGGAAAATTTTTCCATTCATATTCTGCCATGTTTGTTGTTGCGTTTCCATTTTTTCTACATGTTTTAAATTTTGTTTTAAATTAATTTGTGAATTGTGAATCGTCAATTCGTTTTACTGTCAATTTGTAAAGATTCATTTGCAAAGCAAAATTCACTATTGACTATTCATTTTTTGCACTCCGAACCGGACTCGAACCGATACCATCAGTTTTGGAGACTGAGATGCTGCCATTACACTATCAGAGTAAATACTGTTAATTCATCAGGACTCGAACCTAAACTCCAAGAATCAAAATCTTGTGTGCTGCCAATTACACTATGAATCAATTTCATGAGTAATAAGTAATTGGTAATGAGTAATATCAGAAATCAGTCAGGTATCAATGATTACTCATTGCTTATTACTTATCATTCATGTTTTACGGAACAGACAGGAATTGAACCTGTACCTTTAGTTTTTCAGACTAATGTGCAGACCTTCTACACCACTCTTCCGGATTTTATAAGTAATGAGTAATATGAAAATCTATGACTGGCATTATTACTCATTACTCATTATTTATTGCTTATATTTTTGGTACGGGAAGAGGGATTCGAACCCCCAAAAGCTTGATCCTAAATCAAGAGTGTCTACCATTCCACCATTCCCGCAGGTTTTTATAAGTAATGAGTAATTGGTAATTAGTAATATTTTCTATTTTCATTATTACTCATTGCTTATTACTTATGTCATGCTAGGTTTGAGAAAGCTCTGTCTGTTGATAAACTATGCCTGTTAGTGTTTGTAAAGATCTTCTACGCTTGACAAACCTTTCTCTTTTCCTAATTCTATTTTGTTTTAAAAAAGTAAAAGGCTGTCTGTTTTTATTGACTAAAGATCTTCTGCTCTCGACAGTCCTTTTTTCTCTTTTCTTCATTTTTTGTGTGAATGGTAACTGGCCAATTTTTTCAATAAAATCTGAACTTTCATGGTATTAATATCAATTCAATATTGACCAGCTATTCACATCCAGTACTCTATAAGGGAATCGAACCCTTGTTTTCTGCTCGAAAGGCAGGCGTCCTCACCGTTAGACGAATAGAGCATTAAGCCACTGACCAGGAATCGAACCTAAACAACAAGAGTACATTTCCTGCATGCTGCCATTACATTATCAATGGTTGGTGGAAATAGTAGGATTCGAACCTACTCAGCAATGAAGCAACAGATTTACAGTCTGCCCCGACTCTCCAACTTCGGCGTACTTCCGGATTTTTATGAGTAATAAGTAATTCCTCATTTTTCCTTTTAAAAAGAAAAGGTCTGTCTTTATATTGAATGTTTGAGTAAAGATCTTCTGCGCTCGACAGCCTTTTTCTTTTATTAATAAAGGATATTCTTTGCTATAGATGATAAAAGATTCTTATATCTCCTATAGTTTTTACATTGAGATGGTTATGGGATTCAAACCCACTCAGTTTACACAACGGTGTTGCAGACCGCCCCGACTCTTCCACTTCGGCGAACCATCAGATTAAAAAATAAAGTCTGTCTTCATTTGTTTGATATAAGAACTTCTGCGCTTGACAAACTTTATTTTACCTAAAAATTTATAAATGATATTCCTACTTTTAATGAATCTGGAGAGAAGAAAAGCCTGTCTCTATTTTTCGTGTTTGGCGTAAAGATCTTCTGCTCTCGACAAACTTTCACTTTTTCTCCTGAAACAATTAACAATTAGTTACCTGCGATTCTGGAAAGACTTGAACTTTCAACTTCCGGTTTAACAGACCGGTGCTCTGCCATTGAGCTACAAAATCATTGTAATTCCGGAAGGACTCGAACCTTCAACCTTCGGTGTATCAGACCGACACTCTAACCACTTGAGCTACGAAATCATTTGTATTCCATAAGGGAATCGAACCCTTGTCGTTCGGTAGAAAGCCGAATGCACTTACCTCTATGCTAATGGAACCAATTGTCTGGAAAGCAAGATTCGAACTTGCGGCCTCCCGCGTCCAAGACGGGTAAACAACCACCGTTATCTTTCCAGCTTTAGGGTTCATTTCTGTTTCTTTTCCGGGAGACAGCCGGATGGGAAAGTTTCCATGAACCTTTTTGTGATTCCGAGAGGATTCGAACCTCTAACCCTGGGTTTAGAAAACCCATGCTCTATCCAGTTGAGCTACGGAACCGTTTTTGTAACCCCAGAAAGATTTGAACTTTCAACCCCCGGTTTAAAAGACCGGTGCTCTAACCATTTGAGCTATGAGATTGTTTTGGTTTTGTGAATAATCAATTTGCTTGGCTTGCTAATTTCAAAATTCACATTCTTTGTAATCTCAGAAGGACTCGAACCTTCAACCTTCGGTGTCGTAAACCGACGCTCTATCCAATTGAGCCATGAGATTTTCTCCATTGGGTATCTCCGGGGATCGAACCCTGTTCTCCGGTTCCACAGACCGGCGCTTTACCAAATAAGCTAAAGAAACCATAAAAAAAAGCGCCTCTTTTCGGGAGGCGCTTCATATATTTAAACGTAAGAGATCATTAGCTGACCCACGTATATAAGCACCTTTTATCCACAATTCCACTTTCAAGAATACACGCAAAACCTGTCGGCTCCTGTCCGAATAGTCTTGAATATCGATTGAATATGTTGTGTAACTGTTTCATTTTATTTTTGTTTGTTTCTAAATTATTTTTAATTGAATCCTGAAAACCTGTTGCTTTCAATTTTCGGTTGCAAAGTAAATATGATTTTTTTTAACCTGCAAATAAATTTTCAAATTAAAATATTGATAATCAATCAATTACATGTTATTTTTAGAATAGAGAATTTCTGTCCGCAATATTTTGCAGATATCTTAATTACCTAAATGACTGTCTCTCACCGGGTTGCTTATCACTCTATTTTATCGTATTAAAGTTTCATTGTTTATTAAAAATTTTTCATGTTTATGGTTATTTTTTTTCATTCTAAATAATTTCTGACCTAAAAAACAAAAAACGCCTCGGTTTTCCGAGGCGTTTCTGTTGTATTTTGATTAATTTTTTACAAGTTTATAGTAAATAATTTCCAAAGTCAGCACATTTCGCCTCATTCCATATCACCTCATCACGTCCGAATAATCCTTTGTTAGAAGGACTTTCGCATAGTTCTGCATAGATATGTGCTCTTTGTATTGTCATAATTTTCTGGTGCAAAGATAAATCTTTTTTAGTATTATTTTATAATATTCACAATTTGGGGAAGGTTTTCGGCACGCAAAGGCTCAAGAAAATTGCAGTAACGTTAATTTTTAACGCCTTTGCTATTTTCCAACAAAACAGAATTGCCATGCTATCTTCAACGCAATGTTTTAATTTCAGGAGTTTCTTATTTTTAGGGAGCTATGAAGAATCAATTAAAAATTGATTTGATGAAGCAGAAGTTTTATTTATTTTTTAATTGATTCAATCTTTAAATATTTAGTTCCTGAACATTTTGTTTCTTCCTGTTTTGAATCTTGAAATATCTTTCAGAATCACTTCATCATTGGGGTTGAAAAATTTCAGTTCATTAACAATTTCAGAACGGGTGTTTACTTTTTCAGCAATAATTTCATAGGCTATATTTCTTGTTACAGCATGCAGCTCTTGAGATTTTTTAAATTCATATTTCATAGCATCCAGATAAGTAATCTTTTTATTGGCTGGAGTTTTTTCATATAAATTCAGAATTTCTGATTCCAGTTTTTTAATGTCAAAGATATTGGCGAAGTAGTTATTCAAACAATTGAAAGCGTCTTTATCTTCTTCCCATCCTTTTAACAGTACTTCCTGAGCATCTTCTGTTTTTTCCATCTTTTTGCGGTACACTAAAGAAGCTTTTACCATCTGGCTGTTTTTCACATAATCATCCGCTACTATCTGATAATAATAATGGGCATTTCTGAGATCGTTGATTTCTTTATAAAGATCTCCTACTTTTTCTTTCTGCTCCATTTCTTTGTAAAGATCAATGGCTTTCTTATGTTGTTTGGCTTTTTCATAGCAGGCTGCAGCATCGGATTTATTGTTGAGTTTTTTAAGGTATACAACAGCTGCTTCATTGTAGAATCCCCCATTTTCCAATGTTTTTGCTCCCCTGTAGTTATCCTGCAAAAGATTCATATAAACTCTTGCTGCTTTTTTATAGTCTTTTTCGGCGATGTATTTTTCGGCAAGTTCTTCATATTTGCTTCTGATTCTGTCAAAGAGTGAATTTTCCAGATAGAAACTGCTACTTCCGCTGCCTTTTCTTCCTGATGAATTCCTGTTGTTTTGCTCCTTATCTTTTAAAGAAGTGATCACAAGAAGAATGATGAAGGCTACAATTAAGAAAATTCCCAATGTTCCCAGTACGCTCCAGAAACTTTCATGGAATAACTGAGCTACAATTCCGACAACCTTGAACATGGCCAGCAGCACGAATGCTGCTATAAATTTGTCTATAAATTTCTGTCTATTCATCATCATCGGAGTTTAAAATGGTTTTATCTTCTCTAAACAGACGGTAAAGGAGTAACAACACGCAAATTACCAGAACCCATACAAACCAGTTGTATCCAAACATTTTTACCAACGGGTAAAATAAATACACCAGCATGGCTACAAGAATTGCTATTAAAACAAACTTTACCCAGCCGGGTACATTGTCTCCACCAAGGTTTAACGATTTATTTTTAAACAGGAATGAGTACAATCCTACTCCGGCAATCATCAGGATTACCATATACAGAATATCTGAAACGGGAGCTTCTTTTTCTAAAGGAGTTCCTTCTGAACCCACTCCTTTTACTTTAGATTTGTCGATTGAAGCAGAAGAAGGATCTACGATATCCAGTGTACCGTAAAGTTTCCCTAATGAATCAGCCATCAATGCCTTTTTCTTTTTCAGAAGATATTTTACAACATCACCATTCACCGGTTTTCCTTTGGTGTATTGCTTTAGAGAATCTGAAATTTTACGTTTCAGGTTTTCAGTTTTTTGTTCAAGATGTTTTGTAATTTTTTGGGTGTAAATGGTTTTGAGGGAATCTCTGCTTTGTTTTTCATTATTAACAAGCTTTTCGATATCTCTTCCTATTTCACTTACATCTCTTCCACCGCCTTTCTTATAATTTTCTTTGTCTTCTTTCGTTTTTGATTCTATAATTCCTGCATGAATAAGCTCTTTGGATAATCCCTTTCTCTGCTGGTGATACATTGAATCTATTTTAAGATCAATTTCCGAAGTTCCGGACTGGAAAGCAATCATATCTGAAGGTGCTTTTACCGCATTGTTTGCTATCTTTCCTGAAGAAGGAGTGTCTTCTTTCTGTTCAGCATTATTTTTATCTGAAGGTAATGCAATCTTTAAAACGATCGCTGCAATAATAACTGCCCAAAATACTCTGCGAAAATTTCGGGTTCCTGCACTCTCCTTTTTACCTCCTGCACCACCAAATAATCCTTCCAGCCAGGTAAATTTACCAAATCCATCTCCTCTCGAAGTTCCCATAACATCGAGAGAAACGCCCAATTCTACAGCTCTTTCAGGATATTTCTCAATATATTTTAAATATTTCTCTATTTCTTTTTTATTTCCGGCCATTACTTTTTTAAGATCAAATGGCAGGTCGTTCATCCATTCTTCTTCGGTTTGTTTGGGCTGTAATGCTTCCATTACTTTTTCATCATCCATTTCAACCGTGTAGCTTTCAATCTTTTGAGGGATTGAAACTCCGTTCAGTGGTTTTCTGATGGTTTCATTTATGGTTTCCGGCTGTTGAATTAATGAAATCCAGTCGATTTCTTCTGAGAGTTTTACCAATCCGAATTCGGGATGCATAATCAGAAAACGAGAATCAAGCTGTACCCAATCTTCAGGATTTATTTTGGGATAAAAGGTTGTATTTTCAGGGATGAAAAGTCTGTCATCCACCTTTTGAAAGTAGCTATTTCGTCCTATTTCCTGTGGAACATGGTCATCAAAAATAAGAAAACATCCATACAGCACATTGGGGCTGTCTGCCGGAATAGCATAAGATTTAACCTGGTGTAAATTAATTCCAAGGACTTCCATTTCCTGAAGCCATACCACAGGCGAAGAACCTTTGATCAAAAGTCCTTTTTTGGGATAGTTATTTTTCGGGAAAGGTTTTATTCTAAGCTCCATAATCCAAAATCTGTTCTATAAACGGTTTTAAAAACCTGTCGCACATATCATCCATTGTTCTTACTTTCAACAAGGCATGTTCCGGAAGATAATATTCTGACCCTCCGAATTCGGTATAGGTAGCCAATGAAAGAAAACCACCCAGTGTAGAAGGAATAAAGAATTCTTCAATACTTTTGTTACTGCTTCGGAAAGTCAGCATTCCCCGGGAATCGGTAATGATTTCACTTCCGTCAGGGAATGTAAATTTATTTTTATTCTGTTCTGCAAAAATTTTGATATCAAATTTATTTTTGGAAAAGTCCAGTGTATTTTCCGAGGCACTGTATAATTCATTTCCGGAAATAACGAGGTTTTCATACTTGTTGATTCCTATTTTATTGAAATTATTGATCACCTTCAATCCACTTCCCTTCAGTTTAGCAACTTCCGCTTCTGCTTTTATATTATTTTTTTCAAATTCTTTATCCTTTCCGGTAATAGGCTCTACCGAAATGTTCCCATCAATATTTATTTTATAATGAGTAACGTTATCCGGATGATGGAGATAAAAATTCCGTCCAAAATAAATCAATCTGTAAGATTCCGGAATATTCATCCCGGTAAGGTTCTGGTCAGAATATTCTCCGGTATTAAGATTAAGTTTTAAAATAAGTTTCTGCTCAGGATGGTACTGACACAGAATAAAGTGCTGCTGTTTGTTTTTTGCTAAGGCAAACTGTCCTTTTGGTTTTATAGAAATTTTATCAAACAAAACTTCACAGCCATGATATGTTTTATAATAATCGTAGGAATGTCTGTCGTAATAATTATCAGAAAGGTAAGTTTTCAGTAATTGCTTTTTTGAACTCAAGATGAAAAATTCCCCTTCATATAAGAACTTAGCGATCTTATTAACAGGCGTTGGAAATAGAATCGGATAGTTTTGTGGAAGATCCGTTTTCTTTCCGTTGAAGTTCTGGGTGGATTGTTTTTGCTGCGGCGGATTGGCCCACAGCTCCTGCAATGGAAGTTTTATTTTCTGGATATGCTTTCTTGCTCCTTTGTGATGTTTGTAAAAATTAATTTCACCATCTGAAGCGGTTGTTACCAAAAACTTCAATTTATCCCTATTCTGATGTACAACCCGCTGAATTTCCTCATCAGCCATATTATCCTGATGGGTAATGAAGAAAACTTCAATATCTTTTTCTGAATGATGTTCGTTAAAAAACTTCTCCAATGCTTCCGAAACTTCCAGAACCGGACTTACCTGGTTAAGGTTTTCCACCACTTCTTCCACTTTATTCAGCGAAATCGGAATTGCTGCCTGCCCTAAAGCAAGAACTTTACATTCAGAATGGGCTTTGGGATGTTTAATAACAGCTATTGCAGAGGCATAAGCCAATACCTTTGGTGTTCCCCAGTTTCTAAGGGAAGTATCAATCAGGATAATTCTTTCAAAAATATTTTCTTCGGGTGGAATTTCTCTTTGAATATAAAGTGCTTCGTTATTGGCAACACGATTCATAAAGACATCATCTTCATTGGCAAATTCGGAAAGAAGCATCCTGTGAAAATCGCCTTTGTTGGTCATATCAGAAATGCCTCCGATAGGCTGCTCTCCAGGAGAAAGATGACGCATTGGAATTTTCAAACCACTCCAGATTCTCTTGATAAGGCTTCCCACCTGAAAAGTCTTTGGTTCATCAATTAATTCTTTGATAAAATCTTTACCGGAATCTGCAGTTGTCTCTTCTTCTACCACCTCATCATCCAGTTCCGGCTCATGAATCAGTCCTTTCATGGCATCAATGATGGATTGTACCGTAGGAAATTTTTCGTTCAGATTCAAAGCACTTAAATCTTTGTTTAAAGCTGATGAACCTTCATCATGTTTTTCTGCACTGGAAGCAAGTTCATGTGGTCTTTTATAATAAAATCTTAAAAAACCATCGGAAAGACTTGGAGACAATCTGTTGTGTCCGTTTTCAAAAAGAGTCTGCAGCAGTACAATTCTGTTCTGTCTTTGTTTATAAGTTTTGGGAAGTGATTTTATTTTTTCAAGAAATTCAATTTGTTTTTCCACACTGAATTCAAAATCCTCTCCGCTATAAAACTCTGCTGTGCGTCTTAATGGACCTGCAAAATCTGTATAGCCATCCTGCATTGCATATAAAACCATAAGCAATGCTCCGAACGGAGGCCATCCCACGGGCTGAAGATAATTCAAAATCTCCATTACATAAGGTCTGTAAGCAATGGCTCCCACTCCCGGTACCGAGAGGAGATTGTTGTCATGATAACCGGAATCTCTGGGAACATCTTCATCTGTTTTCCATTCCCAAAAGTAATTTTCGTAGGACTGGAAATACGTTTTTAATTCCATTCTCTTGATTTTTCAGTAAGACGGAATGAGCTCACGGACAATGGACGGAAATCGGCATCTTTTATTAAAATACAGTCCCCATTTTCATCCCATAAAAGCCATCCTTCCTGCTCTTTATTATATTTCTGCTGCAACAATGGGCTTACATTTTTAAATTCAAAATCCAGACCGGCTGGCAGTAAATGTCTGTCTTTGGTCCAATAGGTTTTTCCGGGAAAGCTGAGTAAAGGAATTCCTACAAACAGGGCTTTATCTCCCAGCAAAGTCCATTGTATTTTTTCAAGTTTAAATTTTGGCAATGCTACCATACGGTCTTTAATATCAGCAATATTACAGAGTAAAGCGATGGCCGGCTGTTCTTCATTACTTTCTTTTAGTTGTATCTGAACCTGTTCATGAATCCCAAAATAGTTTTGGTTCGAAGGGGGAAGACTAAGCTGCAATGCTTTATCTATAGGAATCCAAAGCAGTGCTGTTCTCATCTTTTTACTGGGAACCAAAGCCTCTTTTCTGAATAAAAGCCCATCACGAAGTTCATATAAAATAAAGTCTGGCAATTGTTGTATTTCTGAGGCTGTCGCCTGTTCTTCGGTAAAACCTTTCAGCCAGATCGTTTCATCCTCTACAGCAATCTGAATATTCTTCCAGTCTCTGATTGAGCCCAGAAAATCTTCATCAGCACGGGGAATTTCCGCCCAGAATTCTTTTAAACGCTTTGAAGAATCTTCTGCCATAAGCTTTCAATTTCTTGCTGGATATACTGCTTCTGTTCCGGATTTCTGATCCAGTCACAACGGGTCTGTAAATATCTCAGTTTATCTTTTATTACATTCTGTTCTTCAAAACTCAATGTTCCTCCATTCCATTTTTCTACAAGAATTTTCACATCTTTCATGACTTCCTCAGGATTGGGAGTTTTGTTTTGCATGGCCTGTGGATGGGAATCCGGATGATCATCTTTCTCAATGGTCCTGTTGATAATTCCTTCCAGAATTTCGATCTGTTCTTCGGTATCCCAGATATGCTTCAACACCCACAAATCAGAAAGTACGGCTTCTTTTCTTCCACAGATCAGGGCGCTTGCGGCAATCAGATTCTGAAGTTTCACCGCTCTACGGTCTGAAATGGCAATCCCTGTATTTCTGAGGCTCATGATTGTGTTCAGATAGACTTCATAAATGGGTTTAAGATCTATGGTTCTACACAGTTTTTGTAATTGTCTGATTTCGTCAGCATGAATTTCCGGAACTTCCGTTTCTTCTTCGTTTTCCAGTTTTCTTCCGGCCAAAAGTACCTGTTGTAAGAGTTCGGGATTGACATAGTCTACGTTAATTCTTACCAGAAAACGGTCAAATAATGCATTCAATGCTTCATCTTCCGGAAGAACGTTACTTGCTCCTACAAACATCAGTGCAGGAAGGTGTTTGGTTTCTTTTCCTCTTTTAAATATTTTTTCGTTGAGTGCCGTCAGAAGGGAATTCAAAATTGCCGAGTTCGCATTGAAAATCTCATCCAGGAAAACCATGGAAGCTTCGGGCATCATTCCTTCTGTATTGGTCAGAAGCTCTCCTTCCTTCAGTTTTCTGATATCAAAAGGTCCGAAAATCTCGTTCGGTTCTGTAAAACGGGTAAGTAAATATTCAAAGTTTTTTCCGTCTTTCACTGTTTTGGCCAATGTTCTGACAATCGCAGATTTTGCTGTACCCGGAGGTCCGTATAAAAATGCATTTTCTCTTGCCAACAGGCATATTCCCAACAGATCTACGACATCATTTTTACCTACAAAAGTATCTTTTACGTAGTTAAGGACTGTATTAAGCTGATTTATATTCTGGTTCATTGATTTTAAAAATTAAAATTTCCACCACTTTTTCTTCGGGTTTTTCTCTTCGTCTTTATTTTCTGCCTGTTCATTTCTTTTACTGAATGAAAAAGCCAGTCTCTGATAAGGCACTTTGATATCGAAATACAGCTGTGTTCCGTCATCCAGTGTAAGGGCATCCATGATTTTATCTCCATCCTTGACCAGACTTTGTGAAACATCCTGTTTATTGAGGTGATGCCTGATCAGATCTCTTTCGTCGGAAATTCTTGTGATCATATAAGGAGAATCTTGGGTTCCGTCTCCTGTTTTTTCAAGGCATTCAAAAATAAGCTGTGCTATGGTCATTTCAATATTCCTTCCTTTTTCATCACCCAGCTCTTTGTAAGCAAAATATTTACAGATATGCGCTCTTGGACTCAGTAAAATATTGACGTTGACATATTGTATAACCTCTTCAAATTTACTTTCATTCAGTAAATCCTGCATGTTTTCAATATCTTCGGAATAGGGATCATATTCCGGATTATTGATCACCAGTTCACGGCATTTCAGGAATGTTTCTTTTGTAGGATCGGTTAAAAATTCAAATACTTTCTCATACGTTTTCATTGTGGTCTTCGGTTGTAGTTTTTAGTTCTCGCCAGAATGCATCTTTGTGCATTCCGAATTCGGCTATTAGTTGTTTATTAATGAACGGAATTTCCGCCAGTTTATAATCTCTTTTTTCAACAATTCTTTCCAGATAGAGTTTTCTGTATGTATTGTCTTTCAGTTCTTCTGTCCAGTTCACGTTCTTCAGATCAAGATCATACCCAATTCCGGAATAATGAAACTGTGTCAGAATATTTTCAAGTAGGACAATCAGTGGATCTTCAGGATCAACTGTATTTAAGGCAACTATTACCTGTGGCAAAAATCTCAGGGATAAATCTGCAGATAAGATAGAAGGAATATCCCGTGTTCCTTTGAATTGGGGAATAAGCTTGTCAATGTTTTTTTCTGTATTTTCTCTAATGAGATAAAGCTGTACACTATGGTAGAACAATTTGGCAGCCCAAACAGCGGTTTCTTTATTGCAGGTTAATCGATCTGACAAAAACTCAAGTCTTTCTTTTTCGAATTCAGTTTCAAAATAATCTCCAGCTTCCGCCTCTTCCTGAGGGGAAATTTGCTGTAAGTTTGAAAAAAGAGTAATACATTCTTCTTTACGAAGCAAAAAGATCGTGTCTAAAAACGGTGACTTGGTTTCCATGATCTAACAAAAATAAAATTATTTCGTTGAGAATAAAATTTTTATGAAGAAGATTCTTGTTAAATATGGATTCTTTGGATTAATTATAAGGTTGGAAGGCGCAAAGGTTTATTAGTATTTTGTTGTTTTTAAGGCATGAGAACATTTCGACTTCGCTCAATGTGAGATTTTCAGCAAAATAAATCTTACAATCTAAACCTTATAGGTTTTAAAACCTATAAGGTTTGAAATTACGTATTCATTACTATAAAGATTGCTTCGTTGCTAAAGCTTCTCGCAATGACTTACTGTGATACAATTTCAATGATATTATTTTCGGGATCAAGGATCACGCTTTCGTAATATCCGTCTCCAGTTGTACGTGGTTCTCCTGCCACTTTATATCCATCTTTTCTCAGTATTTCTGTAAGTTCGTCTACTTTTTGTTTATTGTCTACAGAAAATGCAAGATGAATAATTCCATACTGCTGGGATTCGTAAGAATTTTCACTTTCTTTGATATCCGGTCTGGTCATGATTTCAAGACGGCAGCCATTCTCAAAGCTTAAAAAATAGGATTGAAAATTTTTAACAGGATTATGATATTTTTCATTGGAAACCGCTCCGAAATATCTCTGATAAAATGCTCTGGATTTTTCAAGATCTTTAACCCAAATGGCAATATGTTCGATTTTCATTTTTAAAATTTTAAATGTTTTTCTTCTGCAAAAGTAGCCGGACTACTTTCACGATGCCTGCTCTACGTTATTATTTTGTTGTTCTGTATTTACAAGGTTAGGTTTTGGATTATACAAAGGACTTTATTTTAAATATTATTTAAAGCATTTATTAATAATATCTTATATATTTTATTAAGAAGAGATGGTTTCATTGTTTCCATTTTCGCAATTACAGAAACAAACTAAAAGTTATTATCTTTGTCGCATTCAAAAAAACATTATGAGTATTCACATCAGTGCAAAAAAAGGAGAAATTGCTAAAGTAGTATTGCAGCCGGGGGATCCGCTTCGTGCACAGTATATTGCTGAAAATTATTTAGAAAATGCTAAACTGGTAAGCAAAACCAGAGGTATTTTTTATTATACAGGGCTTTATAAAGGTAAAGAAATCACTGTAGGAGCGAGTGGAATGGGGTTCCCAAGTATCGGAATCTATTCTTTTGAGTTGTTTACAGAATATGAAGTAGATACGATCATCAGAATCGGAACTTGTGGTGCTTACAATACAGATCTTCAACTTTTTGATATTTTAAATATTGATAAAGCGGCCAGCGAAAGTACGTATGCCAAATACGCATGGGGAATTGAAGACGAAATTCTTTCTCACCAGGGGAATATCTTTAACACCATCAATGAAACGGCTAAAGATTTATCTTTAAATGCTAAAGCAATCAATATTCATAGTAGTGATATTTTCTACAGAAAAGATCCTAATACTCCTGAAATTGCTACAAAATACAACTGTCCTGCAGTAGAAATGGAAGCTTTTGGTTTATTTGCCAATGCTCAGCATTTAGGAAAAAATGCAGCAACAATTCTTACCGTAACGGATATTATCCCTACCCATGAGAAAATCTCTGCTGACGCAAGAGAAACAGCTTTGAATCCTATGATGGAACTGGCTTTGGAATCGGCAATAAAGAGTTTGTAAGAAATAAATTAATTATAAAAAAAGAGCTTTACTTTATCAGTAGAGCTCTTTTTTATAGTCTGAAAAAATTTCTGGCCGTTTCTGTAGTCTCATCTGCTACTTCAGAAATGCTGATCTTCTTCAGATAGGCAATGGTTTGTGCTACATA
Organism: Chryseobacterium sp. KCF3-3; assembly: GCF_045865955.1. Lineage (NCBI taxonomy): Bacteria > Pseudomonadati > Bacteroidota > Flavobacteriia > Flavobacteriales > Weeksellaceae > Chryseobacterium > Chryseobacterium sp. KCF3-3. The sequence continues at coordinate 2,755,887 of NZ_AP035792.1, read as the reverse complement.
AGGTAAAAATGAAGGTTCATTTCGCCTGTTCTGTATTCTCGGCATATTTTTCGGAAGCATAAATGGAGCGTCCGTCTCAATCATCATCCTGTCAAGAGGTGTATATTTAATAACGTCTTCGAGATGTTTAAATCTTTTTTCATCACTGATAGCTCCTGTAAATCCTAAATAAAATCCTTTATCCAGATAGATTTTTGCTTCGTTTAATGTTCCGGTAAAGCAGTGTACAACGGCTTCAGGTAATCTTGAAAGATAGTCATCTGTGATTTCATTGAATCTTTTAAAAGCTGACCTTTCGTGAAGAAAAAGGGGTTTATTCACTTCAATGGCGAGTTCAAGCTGGGCCTGATAACATTTTTCCTGAATGGGCCTGGGAGAAAAATCACGATCGAAGTCAAGGCCGCACTCTCCTACCGAAATCACATGATCCTGTTTTAATAGTTTTCTGAGTTCACTGATGCTTTGTTCATTAAAAGATTTGGCATCGTGAGGATGAATTCCGGCTGTTGAAAATAGAATTTCGGGATATTCTTCTGCAATTTCCGCAGATTCTTTGCTTCCGCGTACGCTGGTTCCTGTGAGAATCATATGTTCAACACCATGATCCAAAGCCCGGTTGATAATTTCTTCGTGTTCATTATAGAACTGTTTATTGGTCAGATTAATGCCAATATCAATATAAATGTTCATTTGTTTTTTAATTTTTATTCGATGTTAATTTCTAAATATAAAATGGAAACTGACAGAATCCTGTTTGAAAACTTTTGTTCTGATTGATTCATAGCTTCTGTTTTATGTCTGCAAAACTAAAAGCATGGTGCGCAATGTTTTTACGCAGTAAAAAAGTAAAAAACAAAATACTTTACGATTAGAAAATCTGCGTCATCTGCATAATCTGCGAGCGTTTTTATTTTTCCACGGATTACACAGATGGCGCAGATGTTTGTGGATAACTTATTCGTTGATAAATTTTTCGAGAAAACCGATCAGCTTTGTTCCTCCGTGGCTCCAGCGGATTCCATGGCCTTCTTTTTCCCGAACTTCAAAGACAAGTTCATGTTTGTAATGGAAGAAAACATTCCACCAGGTTTTATTGTCAAGAATATCGTTGATTTTTGCCATTACTTTTTCCTGCTTCTGTTGGTTATCCCCTTTTATTTCTCCCCAGAAATCATCATCCATTCTTCCAATATGCTTTTCCCAGGCTCTTTGTGCAATGGTAATTTCATTGTTGAACGGTTCTTTGCAGGCATTGATCAACGTTGCTTTCAAAGGCGGAATAGCACTTTCATCACGGATACTGGCAGAGGTTACTCTTTGTCCCAAAACATTCAGCCAATGTTCAAAAGGAATTTCTTCCAGAAGTTTGGCTTTTACCTCATCAGAATTATCATTTTCAAGAATCTTCATCAGTTTTTCAAAGCTTTCTTGTCTGTTGATCTTTATTTCTTCATTAAAATAGGGAAAATCCCAATCTAAGCTTCCTTCTTTAAATCGGTCAATATTTTTTTCCAGATCTTCCAGATGTTCTTTTGCTAAAAGGGCTTTGTACTGAGCTTTCCATGTTTCGGAAAACAGGGCAATATAGGGTTCAAACAGATTCATATTTTACGCCATTTTGATCAGATTAGCAGGAAGATTTTCTTCTGTAATCAAATATCCGATCAGGTTAAACCATTCTTTACAGTGATCCAGAATCCAGGCATCTGAGGAAATAATAATTGCGGAACTTTCTGCCAGGAATTTATCGGGATTGTATTGCAGATCTGCCTCCCAGTTGAGATGATGCTCTTCTGCAAATTCCAGAATAATCTGTTTGATTCTTCCACTGTTGGAAACCGGTTGATCAAAGATCCATACCAATTGATGAATCTGATTTTTCCGGTAAAAAGAAGCTACCAATTCTATTGCTCTTAAGGTTTGATTCACTCTTTTATAAGTTCCATGGACTCCTGAAAGATCACGGATGCAGCCATCCAATCCTTCAAAAATAAAAGCTTCAGAAAGCAGACTTTCCAGTAAGATAAGAACATTAAACCCATCAAGATATACCGTTTTATCTTTTAAATCTGAAGCATCAACATGCTTCAACTGTCTGTTATGAAGCTGTTGAGTGGATGCAGATGCTCCCCGAAGAGCTTGTATCTGACGGGTTTTCAGTCTATATCGGTTACCCACAAGATCTGAAGCCGCTTTTTCCGGATACTCTCTGCTCAACAGATACTGCATGTCTTCAACAGCTAGTCTCAGTTTGGAGATCTGTTTTTCTGAGCCAAATAAGGTATCATCACCTGTATTTTTTCCACGGTTTCTGTTATTCATACTCAAAAATAGAGTTTTTGGTGGATGTTAGAAACCACCCCGTCAAAAATTCTTTGAATTTTTGACACCCCTCCAAAGGATAGGAATTTCACACCTTTGATTGTTAAATTTGTCAATGATATTATTCTTCTCATTCTAATCTGGGATCTGTTATGTTTTCTACAACAAAAGAGATATTTCGTACAACACATTGATATTTATTAGGAATAAGTTTGCAAAGACTTAAAAAATACCCTTATGAATACACTGAAAAAATTATGTTATCTGTCAGCAGCCGTATTGCTATCGGCATCATTTGTTTCATGTTCAAATGACGACAATGAAATAAGTATTGAGCAGCAGACTCCCTCACAGGTACTGTCTTCTACTCCATGGGAAACTACAGGAGCCAAAGATAAAAATGGAAATAACGTAGCTCTTACCGATGCCAGCGTAGCCGGATATGTTGGTTTTGCTTATTTCAAAGCAGATGGAAAGTTTGCAATTTATAATCTGACTGACGTATTAAGATCTATGGGAACATGGTCTGTAGATGCTCAGGGAAAGACAAGAACTATTGCAGCATTAAACCCTGATGGAACCACTATTTTCACCCGTAACGTTGAAATTCTTATTTTGAACAAAAATGAATTTACGTACAGAATCCGTCCTAACTCCAGTGATCAGTCAGTTTACTATGATATCATCCATACCAAAACCTCTCATGCTGAGCCAACCAATGGACAGCTTACTCTGGCTTCTACGCCATGGGAAACGACTGGCGCTAAGGATAAAAGCGGAAATAATGTTGCATTGAATGATGCCAGTGTAGCCGGATTTGTAGGATATTCTTACTTCAAGGCCAACGGAACTTTTAAAATTTTTGGGTTAAATGATGTCTTGAGATCTGAAGGAACATGGTCTATTTCTCCGGATGGAAAGAAAAGAACCCTTACCACTCCTACTTTTACCCGTGTTGTGGATATTCTCGTCCTGAACGAAACTACCTTTACTTACAGAATTACCCCTGATGCTGCTAACCCAGCCGTATTTTACGATATTATTCATTCCAAGGTCAACCATAAGGAGCCTTTGTAGTGATTATTTTTTTGATAAGAAGGAAAAAACCTGCTCAGTGATGGGCAGGTTTTTATATTTTAAAATTAAAGGAATGTATTACTTGTAATTTATTTACCTGTATTCTTCCCACCATTTTTTCCAGCTTATTGTTCCTAATTGATCCAGCTTTAATTTTTCCCCGATCATTGGAAGACTTATACTGATATTATTTTCTTCCGCATGTTTAGAAGCCAATTCCAAAGGCTCATACCAGGTATGCTGAGCCAGTTTAAATTTAGAATTGTGTACCGGAATAAAGTTTTGGGCTTTCAGTTCTTTTATTTCTGTCATCAACTGATCTGGTAATGTATGAATGTAAGGCCACTTTTCATTATACTGTCCGGTTTCCATTACCGCTAAATCAAATGGTCCGTATTTTTCCCCAATTTCTGTAAAATGATTTCCATAGCCGCTGTCCCCACCCAAAAACAGATTTTTAGTCGGAGTTTTTAAAACAAAAGAAGTCCAGAGTGATATATTACGGTTCAGTAATCTTCCGGAAAAGTGTCTTGCCGGAGTGAGTGTGACTCTGAAACCTTCTGCAATATCTATACTTTCCCACCAGTTTTTTTCAATAATTGTATCAAAACTCCATCCCCAGTATTCGAAATGTTGTCCTGTTCCCAGACCACAAATAACTTTACCGACCTTATCTTTTAATTCCTGAACAGTTTTATAATCAAGATGATCCCAATGGTCATGGGAAATAAGCAGAAAATCTATATCCGGCATATGTTCGGGTTTGTAATAATCTGCTCCCTGAAAAGCTTTTATAGAACCGGGCATTGGGGAAGCATTTCCACTGAAAACAGGATCTATAAGAAATTTCTTTCTATCCACCTGTATGAAATAGGAGCTGTGCCCAAACCACACCAACACATTTTCATCCGGCTGAAGATTCTTAAGGTCAGTTACTACAAACGGGAGAACTGTTTTTGGTGATGTATTTTCTACTTTGCACAAGCTTTGAAGAAGTAATTTAGTCATGCTTTCTCCTTCTAACAGTGCCGGGGTTGTTAATATATTCTGAAATCGTCCGTTGAGATAATTGGGCAGTGTACTGAAATATTCTTTTCTTTTTTCATCGGGAAACTGTCCGAGCTGTTTTTTTAAACTTTTCATTCATTTAATTTTAAATCCAGCCATAGTTTCTAGAGAAATACACTCTATTTCATTGACCGGCAAACCTTAATATAAAATAAATATAAGCATAAGATTTTGAGATGTAAAAATAAAATGAAAAGGATATGAAATTTACATTCTTCATTAATCAATGAGAAATTCTTAAAAAAGCCATTTAACCAATGCGATCATGATGGTTCCCAATACTAAACAGAATAGGATCATTATTGCAAAAACCTTCCCAAATTCTGCCCAAAACTTTTTATGATCGAAAGTAAAATCAACAGGGTTAATATAATAGACATCATACACCAAAGGATTTATGCGCAAATCTGGTCGAAAATGCACAATTCCCTGGATATATCTTCTTCGTAAAGATTTCAAATTTCCAATATAAGTAGTGTAACCTGCATCCATTCCATTGAAGTCAACTTCTGCTACCGAGCCATTGTCATTTACTTTCAATATATAAGTTTTGTGCCTTGGGCTGATACTCACATCATATTCATCAGAAAAGGAATATTTTTTCAGGTTGTCGTACAAAATTTTATCTATCGTTCCATCGGCTCTCTCATAGTGAACTCCTTTATCATCAACCTCTATCTTTCTGACTATTCTTTTTCTGATTCTCCGTTGGTAAAGAAAAAAACGATATAAACCGAAAGCAAGTGCCGGATAATATAGTATGGCTACGATAACAAATATGACCAGTTTATCACTCATCACAACAGGCAATCCTACTATGATCAGAAACGCTACCAACAATAAAAGTATCCCAAAAGTCCTGGTCAACAAGGTCATGAACCACCATGTTTTAGAAACTAATGGCAAAAAATCTTTTCTTACTTCCTCTTGCATCTGTTCAAGATACGAAAAAATTAAGTAAACTCTGGTAAAGATGGAAGCTGGAAGCAGGAGGCTGGAAGCAACTGTTAGTCTGATAATTTCTGGCAGTTATCGTAAAATCCATGAAATTTTCCATAAAAAAATAATAAAGTTGAAGAGTAGCTTTTGTTATGATCTCCATAACTTCTCTCCTCCTGCTTCCAGCTTCCAAACTATAATACAAAAGAGCCACCGTAGTACACCGTGACTCTTTTTACTAAATTGAAAATAAGATATGATTATTGAAACTATGAAATGGTATAGGTTTTTTCTGTACTTACATTATAGGTATCAGAAATAACATTATCTACAAATCTCCATTCTGCGACTGAACTTCCTGAGGTAAATTTCACATGCAGATATCCTCTTTTATAAAGATTGGCATAATCCAGATCGTCAATCAGTAATGAAAATGCCTGTGCCAGCTCTATCGCTTTTGTCGGATCTGAAGTGATTCCCAGATATCCTTCAAGACCAGGAGAAGAAACGGAACTGCAAGCAAGCTCTGTCCCGATGAATTTACCTTGTGCATCGTTCAGTTTTCCTAACCACGCATTGTGAGTATCTCCTGCTAATACCACTACATTTTTTCCTGCAAGAAGGGAATAAAGCTGTTCTCTTTCCATGAAATATCCATCCCATGCGTCCAGATTGTAGGGTAAAGTAGTTGTAATTCTTGCAATTTCCTGCGGAGTCAGTGTTGGGTCCTGCTGCTGGTGTCTTGTTTTAAGAATAATCAGTTGAGTGATGGTATTCTGAAGGGCCTGCATGGTTGCCGGCTGTGCGCTTCCATGTTGTTTAATTTCTGCCAGAATTTGATTCAACAGCATCAGAAGTTCTGCAGGAACCATCATTTTAGTCATTAAAATCTGCTGTCCAAGCACTTTCCATTTTGCTGTATCGCTATTGATCTGAGAGCCTAGCCACGCCATCTGCTCATTTCCGATCAGTTTTCTGTTCGTACTTAAAAAATCTGTTTTAAACTGTACCTGATTAAAATTCCCAGTGCTATCAAGGTAATCGGAATATTCCATTTGCTTATCTCTGGCAATCACCCTTGTATCCATCATATAAAGTGAAACGATATTTCCGAAGTTGAAACTTCTGTAAATTCTCATATCTTTCCCCGTTTTAAGAGGTATATATTCGCTATATGCCTGGAAAGCTGCCATTTTTCTTGCCTGAAAATCTCCTTCGTTAGGCTGATGGTTTTCTGCTCCGGATTTATAGGTATCATTAGCAAATTCATGATCATCCCAAACACAGATGAACGGTTTTTTCTGATGAAGAAGCTGAAGATTCTTATCTCCTCTGTACTGCCTGTATCTTTCTCTGTAATCGCTGAGGTTAAGAATTTCCTTCGCTGGCTGATGTGCTCTTCCTAACTGGTTGGTGTAAGGATTCGTTCCATATTGTCCCGGAGCATATTCATAAATATAGTCCCCAAGATGTACTACAACATCAGCTTCAGATTTTGCAATCGCACCGTATACATTGAAAAGTCCGGCAGGAAAGTTGGAACAAGACACCACTGCCATTTTTACTTCACCTACAGCATCTGACTTTGAAGGTAAAGTAAGAGTCTCTCCTGTTACACTGACTTCCTTAGTTTTAACGTTATAGAATCTATAGTAATATTTTGTGTTGGAAGAGATATTCTGAACGTCTACTGCTATAGTAAAATCATTAACAACTGTGGCATTCGCCTGCCCTCTTCTTACCACTTCTGAAAAGTTACTGTTTTTACTGATTTCCCATGTAATCTCGGCATCAGTTCCTTTTGAATATCGGGTCCAGATAATAATTCCTGTTGCGCTGGGATCAAAACTCGCTACCCCGGATTCGAAACCTCCGTTTTGAAGATTATCGGGAGCATTTCCATTTTCAGTAAAATCATCACTGCAACTTTCAATAAGAGGAGCAAGAAAAATTCCTCCGGCTGCCAATAGTGAATTTTTAAGAAATCTTCTTCTGTTGAATTGGTGGTTGTTTTCCATCATTACTTTTTTTGCAAAGCAACAGTATCTGGAGAAGAAGGTTGTTAACTGAATTTTAAATGTATTTTATGATTTTTTAAACAAATGTTTAATGTTATGCATAAGAAATTAAATTATGCAAATATTGCTGTAATGGGCATACACAAAAGGAAACCTTCCGGCTTCCTTTTTTCAACAAGTTCTATAGAAGAGAATTTGTTTTCATCAAATATATTATTTAAGGTCTCTAAGTTTTCTTTTATTCTCCTAATTCCAGCTGGTTTCTGACCAAATTAAAATATTCTCCTTTTTTGGATACTAATTCCTGGTGGTTACCCTGCTCTACAACTTCTCCCTTTTTTAAAACAATTATATTGTCTGCACTTTTCACTGTGGATAAACGGTGTGCAATGATAACAACAGTTCTTCCTTTAAAAAACTCCTGCAAATTATCATGTATAATTTTTTCATTTTCTGCATCCAGTGCAGAAGTAGCTTCATCAAAGAAAATAAAATCCGGATTTTTATATACCGCTCTTGCAATTAGAATACGTTGTTTCTGTCCACCGCTTAAATCATCTCCTGCGGCTCCTATTTTGGTGTCAAATCCTAAAGGAAGACTTTGAATCATTTCGTATATATTGGCTAATTTACAAGCACTGATCAATAATTTTTCATCTGCGTCTTCCTGCATAGCAATATTGTCTCTTATGGTTCCGCTGAATATGTATGAGTCCTGAAGAACAACTCCACAATTGCTTCTCCACCAATCATGATTGATCTGAAACAGCTCTTCTTGTCCGATGTTCAGATCTCCTTCTGAAGAGGGATAAAATCCCAGAAGAAGTTTGGATAATGTAGTTTTCCCACTTCCGCTTTCTCCAACTATGGCAAGAACTTTCCCGTTAGGAATTTTAAAATTGATGTTTTTTAAAACATAGGGTTGATGTCCCCCCGGATACTTGAACCATAGATTATTTAAACTAATATCTTTTCTCAGCAGAGCCTGATCTCCGTCTTTTAAATTTAGGTTTTCATCGGTTTGCTGTAAAATTTCCTGAACTCTTTTATACACTAAACTTGAATCCTGAAATGAGCGAAAAAAAGCGACCAGGTTTTCTATGGGTGCGGAAGCAATACCTATTATATATCCTATACTAAGCATCTCACCAACTGTCATTTTCCCAAGTGATACCCAATACACGCAAAAAAAGGTAGTTGAAAATATAAATAACTGTTTAATAATGCTGGTAACATTGGTTTGATAAATATCCAGGATAAGACTTTTTACTTTGGTCTTATATATTTTTTTCTGAAGCTCTTCCCACTTTGATATTCTTGAAATATGAGCATTACTAATTTTAACGGAAACCATCCCGGTAATCATCTCAACAAGATGATTTTTGCTTTCTGAATTTAATTTAAAGGCATAATAATCTATAATCCTTCTTTTGTTATGAAACAAGTAAATCCATACGGTGGAAAAAACGGCAATTCCCAAAAAACCCAATGCTATATACTGGTTATATATTAAAAGCCTTATTATTAGTACAATCAGTAAAAAAACTGATAAAATATTCGATAACAATTGTCTGGTTAATAACTGTTCTATTTTTGACTGTTCTTCTATTTTCTGTAATAGATCTGTATATAATCTGTTTTCGAAAAAAGAGACCGGAAGTCTGACTGTTTTCTGCAGCAAGTCATTCAGCATTTTAATACTCACCTGTGAGCTAAAGTGTACTCCTACAAAATTCTGAAGGATATTGATGAGTATCTGTCCTCCATACAAAAGCATCTGAAATCCGAAAATTCCCATGATCACTTTTCCTTCTTTCGACTTCATTCCTTCATCAAACATCTTCTGAATCAGCTGAGGAAAGATGTAGGAAATTACGGAACTTATGGTAATTAAAAAAATCAGCAGTCCAATTTTGAAATTTTGCTTTTCTAAAACTGAACGAATATAGCTTTTGAAAATTTTTAAATCCTGTTGTTCAAAAGGAGGTTTAAACTCAACAAACTCTTCTTTCGGGATTAATTGTAATCCAATCCCTTCGTTATCTGTAGACGAAATCCAAAGCTTTACAAACTGCTCTTTTTTAAGCTTTAGTCTGCCATATTTGGGATCTGAGATATAATAAAAATTATTTTTGATTTTATAGAGTACAACAAAATGCTCCTGCTCCCAATGTAAAATGCAGGGTAAATGCACATCCTGATTCAGTGTAGACAAAGAAACCTTAAAGGGAGTTGTATGAAAATACAACTTTTTGCCAGCATCATTAATATCAGCCAGAGTAACCCCGGATCGGGTAACTTCAGTAAGATTTCTCAGATATACCAGATCACAATCTTTACCATAATATTTTAGAATAATCTTAAGGCAAACCGGACCGCAATCCATCTGTTCTATTTGGGAATAAAAGGGAAATTTGTTGAACACAATAATAAGTTAAATTGTTATGCCTAGTGTTTTTAGCTTTTTAGTAAATTCTTCGTCATTAACTAATTGCTGGTTATTGGATATTTTATCTAAATAATTTTCTATTATAATTTTCACTAATTTCTGAGGAGAACTTTTAATATGAGAAAAATTCTCATTCAGATAATCTAAAAAATCTTCATCTTCAATTTTATCAATACAGCGCATGGTTATCAGTAAATTTTCCTGATCGCCTGAAAGTTCATTTTGTCTTAGCAGAGTATTAAAGATCTGCTGAAATATCAGCCTTGTTTTTTTCTCATCCTGCAAAGATTTAAGAATGGCAATGTAAGAGTTGTTAATGATATGTTTTAACATCCCCTGCTTATCAATAAGGGGAAGATCTTCAGCCAGATTTTTGCAGCTCTCATTTTCATGTTGGTTAAACATAAAAAAAGCCAATATCTTCAGGACTTCTGTCTTGTACCGTTCTTCATTTTGAGTACGTGCAAAAATTCTGATTTTATTAAGTGATTGTTCTCCAATAATTATGGCAAAATAAGGAAACGTATTACTCTGAAATAAAGCACTTTCAATAGCCTTGTCAATATTTTTCTCTGCCAGTACAAAATCATTTTCCACGTAATTTTTATACGCAAGCAAAGCATAGTCTAAGCTTATCATCCCCTGATGAATAGGCTCTATGAAATAGTTATTCATACTTTGCATTTTTGAATAAAGGTAATTTCCTAAGGTGGTATTCCCTGTACGGAAAGCAGAAAGTGATTTTTCAGACAGGTTCATATAGTAAAACAATCCTGCCTGGATATCTTCCGGAATATCTTTTCTAAATTCCTCAATCAGATTTTCGAAAATATGTCTTGGCTTTTTCACCTCATATTCCCTGAATTCTACGGTCTTTATTTTGTCTAAAATTATTGTTTCCATACATAAACTATTAAGAAAGCACAGCTTGTTCATTAATATATCTCTGAAGAAGAATTCTGTCGTCAATATTAAATTTGAAGGAAGGACACGCCGGGATATTATCATACCAGTTTTTCGGACATGCTCCACCACAGAGAGGAAGGAATTTACAGCTTTTGCACCATGAGTTGTTGTCCGGTATTTCATTAAACCAGTTTCTCATGACAACATTTTTGCTGTCTACATCTTTATCTTTCACAATGTTTCCAGCATAAAATTCAGAGTTGTCATATTTTGGAGTATACGGAATTTCCCAACATGTGGAGACATTTCCGAAAGCGTCAAATACTTCTGAGGTCTGGCTTACTACCATACAAGGTTTAGTAACTCTTTCAGGAATAATCTGTGTTTTAAATTTTGCTTTTGATTGCAGAAGCTTCATATAAACTTCTATTTCAAGCTCAGCAAATTCTTCTTTTGACACACCTTTAATAGTAGCTTTGTTATCACCCCAGTCGTGGATAGGAGCAAGGTAGAAACTTACGTGCTGAAGGATTCCTTCTGCTTCCAGATAATCAATAAAATCTATCACATTGTAGCTGTTCTCTTTATCTACATTACATCTAATATTGAAACTTGCTTCTTTTTGGTATAATTCGGAATTAACAATTTCTTTGATATTTTTAATGATAATATCAAAACTGTTAGAACCATTTTTCAGATATCTTCTCTTATCATGGAATTCCTGAGTTCCATCAATTGTGATCTGATATTCTGTAACCCTGTAATTTTTTACCAGTTTTTCAAAAAGAGAATATTTAAGGCTTAAAGCATTTGTAATAATTCTTGAAGAATATTTTAAATTTTTCTCTTCGCAAAGGTTAATTAGCCGAGTAGATAAATTAGAAATAGCCGAAAGACCTGTTAACGGCTCTCCTCCATACCATGTAATACTCAGGTGTTCCAGGTCGTTTGACAAACTTTCCATTTTAGTAATGATTCTGTCATATGTAAGATCTAAAACTTCTTTTGACATACTTTTGTTAGTATGCAGCTGACCGCAATAGTGACATCCCAGCTGGCAGTTTCCTGAGGGCTGAATCACATAAGAAAGTGTTTTCAGATCCTGATGATCAACAGACATGATGTTGTCTGAAAGAATTTCTCTTAATTCATCTTCAAACTCAGGTACATAAAACTCATTTTTTATCAGGTTGATAAAAATTTCTTCGGGAATTTGAGTGGTTTCAAGATTACATATTTTTTCATATAACCCTTTTTTCACTTCAATGGATGTTCCGGAACGTGTAGAAAAAAGAATGACATGATCATCTAAAATTTCCTCGTTTTCTATGGTATGGATATATCTTGATAATTTGTATTTCATAATTATTTTATTTTAATATTAAATAGAGTAGCACGAATGCTACTCTACTTTTTACTTTAGTTGTAACTCCAACATTCGTTACCACTGCAAGTTTGTGTACCTCCGAATCCCCAGCAGTCATTCTGACTTGTACAGGTTGCTGCTAGTTCTAAAGGCAACTTACCTCCTTTGATTGTCTTTACTGAACTTTCGCTTAATCCTTGTAGCTTATTTTCAGTGATTTTTTTAGACAATTCAAACAATTTTTTGTTTTTCATCACAATAAATCTTAGGTTAATTTTTTCTCTTGTAAAGTTTTAATTCCACACAAGACCCTGCAGAACATGATTTTAAGGAATCAGAGTTCTATTAGTTATAACTCCAGCAGCTGTTACCACTGCAAGTAGCTGTACCTCCAAATCCCCAGCAGCTGTTCTGGCTTGTGCAGTCTGCAGCTAGTTCTAGAGGCAGTTTACCTCCTTTGATTGTCTTTACTGAATTCTCGTTCATTCCCTGTAACTTGTTTTCAGTAATTTTTTTAGACAATTCAAACAATTTTTTGTTTTTCATGACAATAAATTTTCATGGTTAGCATTTCCCTGAACAGTTTTAATTCCACACAAGGCTATACAGAACACAAATTTCTTTATGAAAAGATCCAGCAATTAGGATCTGTCTGCAGATCCGGCCTGCACCCACTACAGGTACATTGGCTACAATGGTAAGCGAATAAGCCGCCGGTAATAAATACCAGGCCTTCTTTCTGCAGCTTTTTCATTTTGACATTTGTGATTTTTTTAGAAATCGTTTCAAGCTTTTTGTTTTTCATAGAAATAAGTTTTTTATGTTTATTACGAATCTTAGCTCTATAAAAATTACTCAAGTTCGAAAGAAGATCATCAATCGAGGAAAGCCCAGCAACTATTTAATGCACATGGACTGGTTCCGTATCCCCAGCATGCATTCGCACCAAAACATGCACAGTCTGATATTATTTCTTTTTGTATACCGCCTTTAATAATTTCTACTGATTCTCTTTTCATCATGATGATTTTGTTTTCAGTAATTTTTTTTGATATTTGATACAATTTTTTGTTTTTCATCACAATAAATTTTAAAGGTTAACAGTTTTGCTGAAAAGTTTTGATTCCAGAATCAGGTTTTCATAATAAAGTCTTTATGAAAAGCTCCAACAATTGGGAGCATTCGTTGAGCAGATTTCGCAATAAGAATTACAATCGGGATGTCTAATGCAATCATCTACAGTAAAGTCTTTCCCTGCGTAGATAGTGAGAACTTCATGTTTTTGTAGTTTTTTGAGCTTACCCTGAGTTATCTTTTTGGATAACTCTTCAAGTTTTTTGTTTTTCATGGTTATTAGTTTTATCCTTTAGCGTATTAGTTTTTCAGTAAAGAAACAGGATTATAATCGGGGATTTTCGTTTTGAGTTCTACCCTTGTCTATATCGCCGGTATTCACCTTTTTTACCTTGTTGTTTCCAAATGTTTTGGATATGCTGAGTGATATGGATCTTAAATTAGATTGTGAAAGGGTTTCAATATATCCGTCATTATTATATAGTGTATTACGGGAGTTTGAAAGATTCAACATATCTTTTACAGAAAGCTTGAATTTAAAATCTTTATAACTCTTTGAAACCTCAAGCTGATTATTGATAAAATAACCGTTTTTCTTATTAACTAATGTATATGGAGAGGTATAACCAAAGTTATAGCTTATGTTCCAGCCTTTATTCCAAAGATTATTTCCACTAATTGTAACGGAAGAGTTATTATACCAAGAACTAGGATGAACATCATAGATATCTGCATTATTGATATAATACATTCCTGTTGAAAGATTAAACATCCATTTGTTTTCAAACAATGGTTTATTATAGTTCAATCCCACATAAAGACGCTTTACATTACCTTCAAAGTTTTTGGGCCTTGTAATAGAAACATTATCTACAACCTCTGTATAAGGAAGAATAGGATTTTTCACAATTCCGAAATTACTTACAAACACCCAAGTTCTTTTTATGCTGTAGCTCGCATTAAATAAATACATCTTTGCCACATTAAGGTCAGGATTTCCGGTTTCCCACCAGGTTTCATTATTCTTATAAATAAATGGGTTCAAATCATCCACATAAGGTCTCCATAATGCAGTTCTGTATCCCAAAGAAACTCTGTTGTTCTTATTGATCATATAAGAAAGGTTGATACTGGGTACAATATTGTTGTAACTTCTGGAGAAGTTCTCGCTAACTGTATTTTGTTTTGCGTTGATGTTTGTGTTTTCATAACGTACCCCTAAGTTGACGTCCAGAACAGAAAAGATTTTTTTCTTAACATTAGTATATAACGCGTTGATATTTTCATGATACATGAAATTATTAGAAAATAATGTATTCAATGTACCATCTGCGTTGTAATAAGCATAGGGGTTATCTGTAGAAAGCCAGTTAAGCTTCCCTCCTGCTTCAAAACTAAGTTTTAATTTTTCAAAAGTCTTGGAATAATCTACTCTTACCGTATAATTGTCCTTCTGGTAATCATTATATATTAAATTAGTATACGGATTTGTCAAATTGAAAAACTCTGTCGTATTATCTCTGTGATGAGTATAATAATCAAAGTTGATATCTAGTCTTTTGGCTTTTTTATCATCATTAAAGCTGTAATAAATATTTCCTCCGAAAAGATTCAGCTTATCATTTTGTGTATTTACCGTTCTGTTTTCAAAAATTCCTCCTGTAGTATCATAATAAATATTCCTGTTTTCAAGGGAAGATTCAGGTGTTTTGTGATAATATTCCAGAATCCCTCCTATGCTGCTTTTCTCATTAAGCTCGTAATCAAAACCTGTATTTCCTCCAAAATTGGTTTCTTTAATCAGCGTACTTCCTATAATCTGATTTCTACTGAATTTCGAGCTATAATTATCAATACTATTTCTTTGCAGGTCATTATTATTTTCAACAAACAACATGGTATTATTTGAAAATCTGTTTTTATGATAATTTAAAGCAATATTTGCCTGCTGACTGTTTTTTCTGTTTTGTTTATCTGTAATAGTAAAACTTCCTTTCAGACCATCTGTTTCCAGTTTCTTCAGCTTCAGATTAATAATCATTGCATCCTCCAGATCATATTTTGAGGAGGGATTGGTAATCAGCTCTATCTTTACCAGATTAGAAGCCGGCATAGCATTAAGATATTGTATTAAATCTTTTCCTTTCAGAATTGATTTTCTGTCATTGATGTAAACAGAGGCGTTCGTTCCCAAAAGAGTTATTTTATTATCATCTACTTTTAGCAATGGTGTTTGAGAAAGAACTTCGGATATGTGGTTTCCTACAACTAAATCGCTATTTTCAACATTAAAAACAAAACGGTCATCCTTTTGTTCAAAAAAAGGTTTTTTACCATTCACTTTTATTTCTGCAATTTGTTTTTCTATAACTGTTTTAATAGAATCTTTCTTCTCTTGAGAGAAACCCAACAACGGAAACAGAACACTTACACATATTAATATTTTCCTCATTTACTTTCAATATTTCTGATGCAAACATCATGATTATACCTAAGGCCTACAAGATTATTAATCCGAGATTGATCAATATCGGTATATCCTTTTCCAAAAATTTACAAATTCACGATTCAAAGAGACCAACACATAACTGATAAACAAACACTTATACTTCCATGATGAAAATTCGATGATAATTCATAAATTTGCAGGGTATTTAGAAATATGAAGAAGTTTCATTTAATTATTTTAACTGTTTTTCCTGTTTTTTTCTTTTCTCAAAGCATAAAGGGACTAAACATTCCAGACTCGTTAAAGAATAAAAGTTATAAGTATATTAATGATGCTTACAATAAAGTATTCCAGGTTGACAATGATAAAGCTGAGCTTTTAGCCAATTACATTCTATTAAAAGGAAAGAAAGAAAATAACAGGGACATCCTGTTTGATGGATATTATAATATAGCCCGGGTAAAAAATCTGAAGAATGAAAACGGACATCCATTTGCAGATTCACTCATCTCTGCATCAAAAAACGTTAATAACTTCGATTACCCAGCAAAATCTTATATATTAAAAGGTATTTTATTCAACAATGAAGGGAAATACAAAGAAGCTTTAGATGAATATACTAGAGCTATTAATCACAACAGGGCTGAAAATAAAGAACAGTTTTTTTATATAAACAAGCTTATTGCCATCCTAAAAACAGCTACAGAAGAATATCAGGAAGCCCTCCCTCTTTTTTTGAAATACTATGGTTATGAAAAAGATAAAATAAGAACCAACAATGTAGATGCGAAAAACTATATTGCTTCTATTTTTTCTTTAGCTAATATTTATACTAAATGTAAGGATTATAAAAAAGGTATTGAATTTGCAGATTTGGGGCTTGCAGAATGCAAGAAATACAATAATTATTCTTATTACAGCTATCTCCTTATGATAAAAGGGATTAACCTCTTTTATCTAAAAGATTATTCGCTTTCTTATAAAATCCTGCTAGAAGTACAAAAAGGATTGATAAATAATAAAGATTATAGCAATCTCGGAGTTTTATATTACTATCTGGGAAAAATAAAACATGCAACCCGAAGTGAAAACGAAGCTATAGAATTCTTTAAAAAAGCAGATTCCATTTCTTTTACTTTCAACAGTTTTGAACCTATAAAAAGAGATGGATATGAAATTCTGATAGATTTTTATAAAAAGAAAGGCGATTTAAAAAACCAACTAAAATACATTGACAATCTAATACATAGCGACAGTATAATAGCTGAAAACCGCAAAAATCTTTCAAAAGAAATTCTGAAAAAATATGACACGCCTTTGCTTATGAAAGAAAAGGTAAGTGTAATTGAAAAACTGAACCATCAGAATGCCTGGCTGATAGCGTGTTTGCTTCTGATTACTTTGGTTTTCATATTCGTCATCAGGAAAAACAGGAAGAAAATAAAAGAATACGAAAAGCAGGCAAAAGTATTATCAGAAAAACCTTTGATTACCCCTGTGTTGGAAAAAGAGCAAAAGAATGAAACTCCCATTACAGATAATCCTTCCACGATCATTGAAAGAAAGGAAAAAGCTACGAAAAGTGACCTTTCTTCTAATCCAAAATTTAAAATACTCATTGATAAAATAGAACAGTTTGAAAAGACTAATAGTTTTCTCAATAAAAATATTACTTTAGATTCTCTGTCAAAAGAATTTGATACCAACAGAGATTATCTCTCCAAGCTAGTCAATGAACTAAAGGGTAAAAACTTTTCCCAATATCTGAATGAGCTTAGGATCAACTATATTGTGGAAGAATTAAAATCTAATGAAAAAATAAGAAAGCATACTATTGCTGCTATTGCTGATGACATTGGTTACAACAATGCTGAATCTTTCACGAATGCCTTCAAAAAAATAACAGGAACACTTCCTTCTTATTATATAAAAGCACTCAATTAAAACAAAATCACAAATTACTTAAAATCAAATAATTAAGATTAAATATTATCGAAATTTATCAATTCCGGTATATATAAATTCTTCATTTACAGGAATAGAATTTCCTTTGTACTTCAATTTATTTAAAAATCTTAAAATTACTTTAGTCGTGAAAAAAATTAAAAAAACAGAAAAAAAATTATCCTTAAACAAAGTTCAAATGTCTAAGATAAAAGGAGGGATTAGCTCTGGAGGAGGTAATCAAATACTTTTGAATGATGGTAATGATACTGTATTAGACAAAACATTAGATACTCTAGATGTGACAGTAAAAAATTAATAACAATTTCAACATTTTATCAGTAATTTTGAGAAAAATTACTGATTTTCTATTTTATGAAGTACCTGTTAGCCCTATCTTTTCTTCTTACATTCAATATTAGTTTTTCTCAGAAAATAAGTATTAAGCATTTTAATGAATACAATATTGAAAAACTGCAGCCTTTGATTTTTTATTTAAATTCTGAAATACAAAAGAATTATAAAGAAAAAGACAAAGCAGTAAAGTATGATAATCTTTTCCGAGTAAGTATGGCAGCACAAAACTATGATATTGCTTTAAGTCAGCTAGATTCAGTACGCAGTGTTTACAGAAAAAGTAATCCCATTATTTCATACGCTATGGGAACACAGTATGAAATTTACATAAATGCTCAAAAAAATAAAAATTCATACAAAAATTTTCAGGAAAAATATAAAGAAGAATTCCTGAAAAAATACGAAAGTCTGCCTATAAAAACACAGATAATACTTCCACGTTATTTCAATGGTGATATTGAGAAAACAAAAAAGGAAATTCTGGCAACACTTAAAAATGATTTTGAGAATAAGGACAGCGTAGATCTGAAAAAAGCTTTACTGCTGTGCAGAAGTTATAACTCATATATAACACTTCCTACATTTGATATCGCTAAAAATTATTTAAAAGAATTCGACTCCAGGAACTTCGAGGTAAAAGACAGTTTATTAATCAATAATGAAATAAGTATAAGAGTTGTTTTAAATAAAAAAATAACTAATCCAGAATCTACTATCCTGGTCAATTCCATCTATCCTGATCCGGAAGATGTCAATGATCAAAAAGTACAGGCAAGCTATGGTTATCATTCTGTTTACATATATCCCAGAGGAAAATATACGAGCAACGCTGCCATAGAACCTTTTGAACATGAACAGGAAGATATTAATAAGGCCATTGACTGGATTATAAAACAGCCATGGAGCAATGGCAAAGTAGGAATGATCGGAGGCAGTTATCTGGGATTCAGCCAATGGGCAGCCGCTAAAAATATTCATCCAGCTCTAAAAACTATTATTCCACAGGCCTCTGTAGGAATTGGCGTTGTAGATTTCCCAATGAACAATAACATCTTTTCATCCTATTCTCTTCGTTGGATCAACTACGTTACCAACAATAAAATGCTTGATGCAGGTTTTAAAGATGAAGATCAATGGAATTCTGTTTTTAAAAAATGGTATGAAGGTGGTGAGGCATTTAACAAGCTAGATTCTATTGCTGGTAAAAAAAATATCATATTTCAGCGCTGGTTAAAGCATCCGGCATTTGACAGCTATTGGCAGAAAATGATTCCTTACAAAAAGGAATATTCTAATATAAACATCCCGGTATTAACCATTACAGGATATTATGATTCTGATCAGCTGGGAGCATTATATTATTTAAGAAACCATTCTAAATATAACAAAAACGCCGATCACTATGTCATTATTGGCCCGTATGATCATTCAGGAGCTCAAGGTTATATTAAAAGTAATTTAAAAGGGTATGCTATTGATCCTTCAGCCAATATTGATCTCGGAAACGTGACAATGGAATGGTTTGATTATATTCTGAAGGGCAAATTAAAACCAGCTTTCTTAAAAGATAAAATTAATTATCAGGTAATGGGAACCAATGAATGGAAAAGTACTTCTAACATTGATGATTTTGATAAAAATAAATTAAAATACTATATCACAAGCCAACATCAGCTTTCTCTGGCAAAAGATACTGATAAAGACTTCACACCACTTACGGTAGATTTAAAAGACCGTACCAATGCAGATGAACTCTTTAAGCAAAAAGATAACGTGCTGGATAGTAAAATTTACAGTCCAAACGCTGTTATATTTTCATCAGAGCCATTTGAAAAACCGGTGGAATTTACAGGAAATTTTGTGGGTAATCTGAAATTATCTGTCAATAAAAAAGATGTTGATGTATATATGAAACTCTATGAAAAGACCAAAGAGGGGAAATATTTTCTGTTATCCACCTATTATGGAAGAGCAAGCTATGCTAAAAGTTCAGAGAAAAGAAAATTGTTGCGTGAAAACAAAGAAACGGATATAACTGCTGTCAACAACGAATTTGTAAGCAAAAAAATAGCAAAAGGCAGTACACTGGTCTTGGCCTTGGGAGTTATAAAAAATCCACTTATGCAGATCAACTATGGAACTGGAAAAGATGTGAGCGAAGAAACCATCAAGGATGCTGCAGTTCCTCTGGAAATAAAATTTTACAACAACAGCTTTATAGAAATCCCTATTTCCCTTAATTAATGCCACGTTTTCCATTTCAGTTTTTTGACACATTTGTTGTCAGATCACCACTTTTTTCATACAAAGATTTAAAAAATAATTGGGGCGATAAAAGCACCTTTGATAAAAATTTTAGTAATCCTATTTTCAGAGAAGCCATTTATTTAGCTTCTCTTTCTTTGTATCAGGAGATAGAAAAATCTAAAGACAGTGGTCTAATAGACTATCAAACCTTAAACAAAAGAACAAAAAAATCATTATTAAAATATTACAACCGCTCAAGTACCCGCTGTACTCCATTTGGTTTATTTTCAGGAGTAAGTACAGGAAAATTTGAAAAAGAGACTCTATTTCCGATATTCTCAGAGCAAACAAAAGTAAGAGATACAAAGCTGGATATGCATTTTTTAGTGGCACTATCAGAGCAGATTCTTTTAATTCCATCCGTTAAAAATAGTATCTCTTTTTTTCCTAACAACAGTATTCATAAGGTTGGAAATAAAATTCGCTTTGTAGAATATGAAAATACAGGAGGAAAAAGAGATTACATAATTTCTTCTGCTCTATTTTCCAAAGAGTTAGAACTTATACTACAATTTTCAGAAACAGGTAAAACAATTGACCAGCTTGCCACCTCTCTCGTTCATGAAGATATATCTTTTGAAGAAGCACGGGAATTTATTGATGAGCTTATCGGAAATCAGGTTTTAATAAGTGAAATTAATCCAACAGTTTCGGGAGGAGATTTTCTGGAACGATTAATTTACATGCTAAACAAAATTGGCAGACATCAGGAAAAAGATATTTTAAAGACTATTAAAAACAAGATCAGTGAACTTGATTTCCATTTTGAAAATACAGCAGAACCATATTCTGAAATTGAGGAATTCATCAAAAAGCTGAATGTACAATATGAAAAAAAATATCTTTTTCAGACAGATCTTTATTTTGAAGATGAAACAAATTTATCCTATCAATGGAAAAAGGAACTGAAGAAAGGAATATCCTTTCTGAATAAAATTGCTGTTCCTTACAAAAAATCTGCTTTAGAAAAATTCAAAAAAGCTTTTCATGAAAGATTTGACAACGAAGAAGTTCCTTTATCTTATGCTTTAGATCCGGAAATAGGAATTGGTTATTTACAAGATATCCCGGCCAAAGGAGTTCATCCTTATATTGAAGATTTAATCCTACCGTATTCTAATCAGAAAAAAGAAATTCAGGTAAATCTTAATCCAATACAAATTATTCTCAACCAGAAATTACAAAAAGCTTATTGGAATAAAGATCATATAATACATTTAACTGATGATGATTTTAATGGTTTTGAGGAACAATGGAATCAACTACCAGATACATTGTCCGTTATGTCTGAAATTATTTCAGAAAATCAGCAGGAAAAATTATTTTTAAAATCTGTAGGTGGAAATGCTGGAAAGTTATTGGGTAGATTCTGCTCAGAAAAATCATCTATAAAAGATTTAGTAAAAACTATTGCTGAAAAAGAACAGGAACTTAATCCGGACAAAATTTTAGCAGAAATTGTACACTTACCCGAATCCAGAATTGGAAATGTGATCAGAAGGCCTTCGCTAAGAGAATATGAAATCCCTTATCTGGCGAGCTCTGTATTAGAAAAAGACAATCAAATTCTTGTGGAAGACTTGTACCTGTCCATAAAGAATAGCCGGTTATTTCTAAGGTCAAAGAAGCACAATAAAGAAATTATTCCTCATCTTACGAATGCCCATAATTATTTAAACAACTCTTTACCTGTTTACCATTTTTTATGCGATTATAATAATCAGAATGTAAAACCTAATTTATCGTTTAGCTGGGGTGGTTTATCCCAAATCTATGACTTCCTGCCAAGAGTTGAATATCAAAATATCATTCTGTCTAAAGCACAGTGGAAAATTGATCCTGAACAAATTCATTATTTTAATTCCATTCTTCAATCTGGTAAAAGAGATCTTCTGTTTCAAAACATTGAAGAGTGGAGAAAACTAAAACAAATTCCACAATGGATACAGTGGGTAAAAGGAGATAATACACTGGCGGTCAATCTGAAAAATTACGATTTAATGCAAATGTTTTTATCATCCGTAAAAAATGAGAAAACAATTTTTATTGAGGAGTTCCTGTACAATGATCAGTCAGATTATATTCATCAATTCGTTTTCTCTCTTTATAAAGATCTATAAATAAGATGATAACCAGAAAATTTCATCCGGGAAGTGAATGGCTTTATTTGAAAGTTTACACCGGGATCAAAACTTCAGATAGTATTTTACAGGAAGTTATAGAGCCACTAGTTGAACAATTACAAACTCAAAACCTTATTTATCAGTGGTTTTTTATACGATATAACGATCCTAAACCCCACCTGAGGATAAGATTAAACCTTAAAAATATAACTGACCATAGCATTATCTTGGGAATGATCAATTCCTTATTTAAGGACTATCTGGAATCAGGAGAAGTCTCTTCTATCATTATGGATACCTACTCAAGAGAACTTGAGCGTTATGGTGAAAACACGATAGAATACGCGGAAAACCTCTTTTTTAAAAGCAGCCAATTGATTTTAAACTTCCTGGAATACAGTGATGAAGAAAAGATCATTACTTCTTTATTTTATATAGATCAAATTTTATCAGCATTCAACCTATCTCTTGAACATAAAATAGAGTTTGCAAAGGATTCTGAAAGTGTATTCAAATCAGAATTTAATGCAGATAAGAACTTAAATGATCAGTTAAAGAAAAAGTATAATGAGTTTTATCCTCATTACTTTGAATTTATTACCTCTGAGGAATATGAAGAAATCAGAGATTTAATAAAAAGTAATATCACTGAACTTACATTAAAGCCTGAAGAACTTTCAAAATTGGAAAGCAATAATGTATTAAAAATAAAACCAAAAGATTTCTTCAAAAGTATTTTTCATATGCACATTAACCGATTGTTTATTTCCCATCAAAGATTATTTGAGATGGTAGTTTATGATCACTTATTCCGTCTTTATAAAACAAACAGAGCTCATTCTCTAAAAAAATAAATTTGAATTTTATGAAAAATAAAAAAACCGCTCACATTTCGTAAGCGGTTGATTTTCTGTGGTCCCACCTGGGCTCGAACCAGGGACACTGGGATTATAAATCCCTGTCTCTAACCAACTGAGCTAAATATGTTTACAAAAATATCATCAATATCTACTATTTGTAAGTATGCCTAAAATTATGCCTTTTATGCTCTATTTGAACTACAATAATACTTCATCTGTAAAACTCATATAGCTTTCCTTTGTAATAATGATACTGTCAAGAAGAGCAATATCTAAGAGTTTACAAGCTGTCTTTAGCTTGTTCATAATTGATAAGTCTGCATTACTTGGATTAAGATTACCACTTGGATGATTATGAACAAAGATAATCCCTGTAGCTAAACATTTCAAAGCTACTGATAAAATCAATCTAATATCAACTAAAGTTCCTGTAAGCCCACCTTTAGATAAACTATAAACTCCAATTACTGTATTTGAAGAATCCATAAATAATATTTTTGTTTCTTCCTGCATTTGTATTGTTTCTTCATTCCAAAACTTTCTTATAATTTGAACAGCATCAAAGCTTGTCGTAATCTTTGAATTTACAATTTTGTTAGGTTTGTAAGATACCTGGATTTCAGAAACTTCTGATATAATATTATTCATTTCTTTAGTTTAAATTGTTTTGTAATAGTTTATTCTGATACATCAATACAGAGAATTTCTTATCTTTTCTCAGAATCAACATCATATATTCTGGTAACTCAATATCCTGCATCTCTTCTAATTTCTGTTTTAAAAAATCTAAAATGTCACCTGGATATAGGAACTCTACTCTCATCAATACATCAGCATTAAAATACAGAAGAATGTGTTTTATTCTTAACTCTAAAACTTCATGTATTTGACCAAAATATTCATAGGGTTCTAATGATAATCCATTCTCAATAAATTCATAAGGCGGAATAGAAATTAAATCAAATTCGTATTCTGTATATTCACTGTCAAGTTTAAAAATTAAGTAATCATAAATATTGTTTTTCATTAATGTAAGGGTATAAAAAAACCACCTCTTAGGTGGCTGTTAATCAATTTTAGGAATTGGAATCATAGGTATAGCTATATTCTGCATTTCCTCTTCTATTTCTTTTAGTTTTTCTGGATATATTTTTCTCTCATAAAATAGCATTTTAAATACATCATCAAATTCAATAAGGTTCTTATAATATCTCCTGTCAATACAAACTCCAAACTCTCCAATTGGCGAGTTCCCAAAATGAGGATGAACTACCTCATCATCATTAACACTATAATCCAAATGGTCATAATAGAAAATAGTCAGTTTGTTGTAACCAATATCAAAGTACTTCATTAACCAATCTTTTAGGAGCGCATCATTATTACTACAAGTATTGTATTCTTCAAGTGCAACTTTACAAACTGTATCTAATTCCTGAATTTTAATACCATATTCAACTTCTTCGTAGAAGTTCGTAAAATACCTATATCTCTTAGTACAATACTCAGCTTCTTGTAAACAGTCATAAGGCAAACCATTAGCTTTCCATCGCTGACATTGCTCACAAAGAATCTCAGAATAATTTTTAACTTCCTTGTATAAATCGTTGTATTCATACAGCCAATAAGCAATCTTTTGTAATGTAAAAGGATTGTCGTTAAGCTGTTTTAGATTATTTAGAGAATTTATAATATTTAGTTTCATTCAGTTACATTTGCTTTTACTGTTTAATAATTCAACTTCATATTCATAACCACTATCAGAAGTAAATGTGGCTGTTCCATCTGAAATATTTGGCGCTTTAAAATGAGATCCATCTAACCATCCACCATTTGACCATTGTAGCTTAACTAATTTGCCACCATTGACAAAAACTGGTAAAAAATATTTAGATTCAGTCTCGGTTTCTGGATTATAGTAATGAATTTCTGCACAGTAAGTTCCATCTTCGTAATCATTATCCGGGATAGAGCTAATTCCTATAAGCCCTCCAAAAATAAGTACATAGCTGTAAAGATTAATTAACTTTCTTTTGTTTTCACTTACTTCAAGTATTCTCAGCCATATAACAATCAGCGTTATAGTTAAACCTATTAGTAGTTTCAATAAGATAATCATGAAGCTATATTTTATCTAAAAAGTTTTGCCCCAAATTCCGTTAAATAGATTTCACTTGAATCTTGTGTAACAACCCTAACTCCAACCACATGTCCATTTTTCTCGTCATAAATAATTGAAAATGCTCCCAACTCTGAATTTGGTCTCTTTTTTAATGTGTGTTGTACAGCATCTGTTGTATAAGCAACATTAAACAAATTAGCATTGTCGTAAAAGGTATTCTTAAACTTTATATAATATTGTTTTTGAATACTTAAATCTTTATCATTCGTGTAGAGAACACCATCAGAAGGGAAAAATCCAAAATAATAGTTTTCTTTAGCAACACCCCTATCTGGCTTAATTCTATACTGTGTATCAATCGTAATATCTTGTTGTGAATAGCAGAATTGAAATGATAAAATTGAAAATAAGATTAGAAATAGAATATAAATACGTTTCATAATATGTAGTTATTAAAGTTTTTCAAATATAGTAAATGTATCATTTATGATAACCATATAATTATCATTTATGACCACTTTTGGCTATTAATATTAATAAACAAATAGAGTTAGAGTTTATCACATTTCCTTACGGTTTTCAGTAGTTAAAGTGTATTCTAATTATTGTTTAATTCAGCCAAAGTGGATAAAAAAGAGTATCAAGTTGCAATAGGAAAGCGTATAAAACAGCTTAGAGAAAAGAAAAACATTTCTCAAGTTGAATTGGCTGCTTTATGCAACTTTGAAAAGTCTAATATGTCCAGGTTAGAAGCTGGGAATACAAACCCCACTGCATATACATTGCACATTATTGCTCAAAAGTTAGAAATTGAGACCTTTGAGATTCTTAAGTTCAAAACTTTACCTGAATAAGTTTTGGCTATTTATAACTATCTCTACATAACACCTGGATAAGGGAAATAGTTGTTATTCTGATAATGTTGAGTAAGAAAGCATATAAGTAAATCTTTTATCTCCAAGTAACTTGTAAACGGTTTAAAACGGTATGCAAGCTGTTGCATTCACCTGAAACTAAATAACATTTTATATTTCCAGGTAAAACTCAAATAACAAACGAATAATTGTGAATGCCTTCGCTTTTCACCTGGATTCCAAATATTTATTTCCAGGTGAAGTATTAAATTCTCCTGCACATTTTTTCCTTACACTATATTATATAAAAGGAAATTTTGTGCAGCTAAAAATAAAATGTCCAGATTTTACCTGAACCTATATAAGATTCTACAGTAAAATTTGGACATTTTAGGAAATTTAATCAGCCATTGATAAGCTACCTGGAGCTGAATATACTTTGGAAGTAGTTAGTTCTTCTGCTCTGTAAACATACCTGTGAGATAGCGTAATGATTTCTCCTGTGTCTTGAATAGTGTATTCATAAGATTCACATTCTTCCTTTACAATTGAACCAGGAAATTCTGAGCCAATTAAAGATTTACAGGTTTCTTCATCGAATGTAGAGGTAATTGTAGCTTTCTTAGAGGTGGCATAATACATTCCTGTAGTTTTGCTTAATACCATTTCAATACCTCCTGAAACTTCAAGTACAAAGAACTCCTTGTTCTCTGCTACTCTTCTTTTGTAATTGATAATTCTTACCATTGTTTTTGATTTTGAGTTAGAAATAACACCACATGAATTGAAATTTCCAGCACAAACAAACCCAGCTTTCAACTTGAATTTATAATTGTTCCTGCAAAATTTTTGTTTTCTTATAAAGGTGCGGGGAATCTTCTTTTCCTGAAGATGGGTGGGGGCTGTTTAGCAAGGGAGTTTATGAATGAATATTTTTTTTAAAAAAAAATTTTTATGGAAAATTCTGTAAATTAGCAATAAACATAACTAATGGCTAAAATAATCAGCCCTCAACATATAACAGGGGAAAAGGGAGTTGTCAAATTTGCTTCCTTTTGTGTCAATCATTCTCCGTACTTAATTTTTAGAGAAGAATCAAAAAATGATTTTGGTATTGATGGTGAAGTAGAATTAAGCTCAATTAATAATGATAATAAAATTGAAGCAACAGGACAAATTTTAAAGATTCAGTTGAAATCAACAGTTAATGGTGGAAGCTATATAACAGAAGACAAGCCAGATTCTTTTAAATTTATAGCAAGCTCTAATGACATTGAATATTGGAATAAGCACTTACTGCCTGTAATTTTGGTTGTATATATTGAAAAAGAAGATAAGTTATTTGCTAAAACAATAGATAAGACTTTAGCATCAAGTAAGACTAATGTTAAAATTACCTTTGATAAGAAAACAAATCTATTAATTGAAAAACAATCAAATTTCAATGAAACTATTAATCAGAATTTTGTTGATAGAATTCAATTTGGAGTAAAAGAAAAAATATTTACAAATATCTTCACAATAGACTTCCCAAAGTTTATTTATAAATATGACTGCAAGTTTAAAAACAATAAAGCTATTTATGAGATTTTAAATGACGAAGGAATTGATTTTCCTAAATTTACTATCAAATCAAATTTTCTTTACACTTTCACAGATTTAAAAATAATATCACCAACTATTCTCGATAAAATTCTTAAAAATAGAAAGGCAATTGAAACTAATCTTCCTTTAAAATTTATTCAATCAAAGAAAGATCATAGAAATATCATTATAGAAATTATTAACTCCCATCTTAAAAACTTTTTTTACAAAAAGAGGATTAGCTATTATAAAGAGCACAACAGATTTTATTTCTCGCTAATAAATAAAAAACCTTTAAAAACTAAAGTTAAGTCTGAGAATAAATCAACAGAAGTTTATGAGCAAATTTCATATTCAAGTAAAGGTAAGCGTTATCAAAGAAGTGTTGTAAGCAAGTACTATTACTTTGACACCTTCTTTTTCAAACATATTGGTTTTCAAATAAAGTATGAATGGTTTGATAATTTTTTAGTGTTAATAATAGAACCTAAATATCATTATTCGCAGGATGGTAAAATACCACTGGACAATCCAAAAAGAATTACAAGACTCAATAATCAAATTAAAGTTTCGGAGAGAAATGCACATTATAATAACCACATTACTTCACTCACAAATTATTTAGGTGGTAATTATTGGAAATCCACTGATGGTTTTGAAGAAATCGGATTTAAAAGGAAATTTTTTGATGTAAATTTTGGAATTAGAGAACTGAACCCTAAAAAGGTTTTTGATGAAGAAACGCAACAATTATCATTATTTGACTGATGGAGATACAATACTTAAAAGAACCACTAATTGAATTTGCAGAAGATTTTTTATGTGAAGACCCCAAAAAAGGTATTGAAGCTATGGGATTTTATTCTATAAGTAATAAATCACATAAATCGCAAATACAATATTCTGTAATTGGAACTAAAAAACAAATTAGTGATTATAAAAATTGGATTGAAAAATTTAGTAATCCAATAGAATCTACTATTAATTATAAGTTAAGCTCTTTGAAGGTTAATACTGATGATAGCGATGATGAAAGCTTAGAAATTGAATCCTTTTTCGGAGAAGAAGATTTTGAAGGAAATTATATTGAAGATTTAGACAGTGGTGATATTATAAATAAGAAAGCAAATCCCGATTTTCCTGGCTTTAATTCTGATTCATGTTTTCAATGTGAGTTTCTAAATGATGGTGATGACTATGTTATTAATTCAAAAAATATTACAGAAATTTTAGACTCTGATAAAAAGCAGATTCAAAAACTTATCGAAATTTCCGAATTATATACTAAATGCTACCTGGAACTAATAGAAAATTCTACAGGAAGACCTGATATAATTATAGTATTAATTGGTAAAGATGTTTTCAAGAAAATTGGAGCATTTACATTAGGGAATGTCTTCCATAATCTAAGAAGAAAAGTAAAGGCTGACATATTAGCTACAGATAAAAACATACCTATTCAGATAATATTAGAGGAAACAATTGATGGCACTAAAAAAAGTTTACAAGACTTATCAATGATTGCATGGAACTATTGTGTAGCTCAATACTATAAAACTGCAAATTGTACACCATGGACAATAAAGGATATAGATGCAGACACTTGCTATTTAGGTATAAGTTTTCACAAAATTAATGAAAATGGAAACAATCATTTGAGGTCAAGTATAGCTCAAGCATTTAATAAAGATGGTAAGGGATTAGTTTTTACTGGTAAACAATTTGAATGGAGAAGTGAAAAAACAAGAGTTAGCACTCCACACCTTAAATATGATTATGCAAAAGAGCTAATCATAAACGTTCTAAATCAATACAAACTCATAAATAAGCATACCCCAAAGAGAGTTGTAATACATAAAACCTCAGATTTTTGGGATGCTTACATTAATTCTGAGTATAATGAACTCGATGGTATTATAGATGGAATAAAAGAAGTGCTTGGAGATAATGTTGAATATGATTTGGTTACTATTAAAAGTTCACAATTAAGACTTTTAAGAAATAGTGACTATCCTGTATTACGTGGTACGCTTTTAAAAGTTACTAATGAAAAGGCTTATCTATATACTAATGGATTTATTCCATATTATGACACCTATCCAGGTGCTTATGTTCCTATGCCATTATCTATCGAAAACATTGGAGAAACACCAATAGTGGATATTTGCAAAGAGATTTTGGCATTAACGAAGATGAATTTCAACAATTGCAGCTATTGTGATGGATTACCAATTACCATCCAATTCTCGAGAAAAGTTGGTGAAATAATCCAGTATTTCCCTAAAGACATTGAAAATCCACCAAACAAATATTTTTTTTACATGTAGATTATGAAAAGATTTATTACATATTTTGATTTATTAGGATATCGAAACTTCCTAACCAATAACAACTCAGAACTGCACCAAAGAGTGATAATTCAAATGTATACTCAAATTGATAGTGCTTTAAATGAAACAGGAAAATTTAAACAACTATCAAATGGAGTTTTTGTAAACGACTTAACTAATAAAACAGTTTCTTTTGCAAATTATTCAGATACCATAATACTTTGGACTGAAGGTGATTCACAGGTAGAATTTGATTCAATTTTAAACGCTACTTATGAATGTAATTGGAGAATGAATGGTCTTCATTTCCCTGTAAGAGGCGTTTTATTATATGATGAACTATTTGATATGAATTATTCTGGTCCAGAAGGGGGATATCATATTAATACTTTTTATGGTAAAGGGCTAATTAATGCTCATGACAGAGCAGAGTCTCAACAATGGGCTGGAATGTTCTTAGATAAATCTGTTTTTGATAAAGTTACTATAGACGATAATATTCTCCATAAATGTATAGAGTATTCTGTTCCTTTTAAAACTCATAAATCAAAAGAATTAGCTTTTAGATTAGGGCAAAATGTTAGTGAAGAATCATTTAAAAATGTTAGTAAAAATATAGAGGAAAATTTCAGAAGACATAACAAATGGGAAGACATTCCTTCTCTGAAAGAAAAGTTAAAAAATACGGTTGACTTTCTTGAATTTTTAATAAACAAATGAAATAACAATCATATACAATTAAGATAAATAATAACCATTAATAAAGAAAACTAAAATAACAACAAAGAAAAATTAATCATGGGAGAATGGTCAAAGAAAATAGGAGAAAAAGGAGAGTATATTGTCAAATTTGTTTTTGAAGAAATACTAAACTTTAACTCATTAGTAGAAAACGAATCAATAAATTGCATTAAAGGAAACAAACATAAAGAGGCAAGTGCGAAATCGGATAAAACAACACATGGTATTGACGGTTTGGTTTCTTATCAAAGTCCTTTGGAAGATAATTGCTTAGATATAGGAATAATTTCATCAAAATATGTTGGTGAAGAATATCCTAAATATCCATCTACATTATTTAAATCTCACATTAAAGACTTGGCTTATACTGTAGAATGCTTCAATAATTCTAAATTAAAAAATAACATTAATCAGAACTTTAGTGATGTTAAAAAAACAGAATTAATAGGAGTCCTTTCTTGGCTATCAAACACCAGTGATGTAGATTTTGACTTAGTTTCCAAAGTTGACAATATATTAATTGATAGTCAATTAATATTTGATAAAATCATCATTTTAGATAATCGTAAAGTTAATTTCTTATATGAAAGTATATATAAAACTAAACAAAAATTTGATACAAAAAATGTAGATTTTGTATATCATAATACCGGATTGAACAACGTCAGTCTTCAAAGAAAATCCTATGGTAAAACTTTTCCTTTAAATTACTTATATTCTGACTTAATTTTACTTAGAGTGGAGAATAAAGAAAATGTAGAACTTCACATATTTGTAGATGATAATTTTCAAGAGGAACAATTAGTACAAGTTTTAAATTTTGCAAAATCTTTTGACCACCTAAATTCTGTAAGTAAATTAATCATAAATTACAGAAATTATGACCATACCATTCATGAAAATTTGGTAAAGGATAAACTCGTAAAGTTTTCAAATTATAAGTTAGATTACAATTTAGAGATAAATAATTTCCCTGCAGACTTTAGAAATAAGTAAAATGAAAAACGATATATTACCACAAGGAGATTTGTTAAGACAGTTACTTGTAAAATCAAGTATAACTACTTCAAGTATTAACCAATTAATGAGAGAAAAAGGGGTGTTTCTTGGACATAACGAAAAAAATAACTCAGTACCTCTTTTGATGAAAAGTATTATTAGTCCAAGAGACTTTAATGTTTTGTATGAAACTCAAAAAACTAAAGAAGAAACCATAAAATATAGAACTTCTTCCATAAAATGCAGTTCTGACTTTTCTTTTTCTGATGTTTTAGCAGGAGAAATTGATTTACATGCATTAATTAATGATAAGTATACTTATAAACCAGGTTATCAAGTAAAAGGAAACCCTTCTTTTTATTTCGAAGATAAGGATACTGCTATTTTTGATTTTGAATTAGAAAGAGAAAATTTACTAAGTGATTTTTACAGCAATACAACGTTGCATAAAGGTTCAATTACTTTGAAAAAAAATTCAGAAAATGATATTCAAATTTCTATTCAACAGAATTCTACATCAAAAGAAACTTTAGAAGTAAATAATATTGTAATGTCTGTATTAAAGGACAGGCTACAAAAGAACTCTATTATAAAATCTAATGATGATATAGTAACCGTCAAATACAATCATTTTAGTAATACATCAAGGATACAATTCTTCTACTCATTTATCAGCAACTTTAGTATTTATCTTGATTTTATGTCAATCACAGATATAGACCTTTATTTGGATGAAAATGTAAAGAGTCATGCTGATATAAAGGTATTTCTGGATGAGTTAGATAATTTAAAATTGAATGGCAAAGAATTGCAAAATCATGTATTATTGACAAAAATAGAATATTTTCCAAAGCTAATTTTTGGTGCTATTAAGTTAAAATATAGTGTAAATTATAATGGAGTCGAAGGTTTTGCAATAATTAATTTGGGCTTTCCAGATTATGTGAGAAATAAAGAACAAACTTCAGAATTTCAAATATCTATTGATCTAATATTAAACAAAAACAATAGAAATTTTACAACTGAAAATAACACGAGGAAGAAACTTTTAGAAATATTCGAAAGTAAGAAAGTTGAAAGTTATGAATTATTTAAAATAAAGTAACTAAGTACATGAGAGACTTTTCAATAGATAAGAGTGCTGATAAGATAAAAATCAGTGAAACTAAAGAGAATTTTAAGGAAGTTTTAAGTTGCTATTATAACGGGAATTATAGGGCAGCAGTTGTATTATTATATTCTGTTGTTATTTCAGATGTTTTATTTAAATTAAAAAACTTAGAAGAAATATATAATGACACAAAAGCTATCAACATTCTAAACACAATAAAAAAATTACAAGCTGATAACCCAACCTCTTCACAATGGGAAGATGATTTGATTCAAAAAGTTCAAGAGCAAACAAATTTGATAGATTTAAGTGAAAAGAATTTTATTCAAAACTTAAAAAGTTTGAGACATTTATGTGCACATCCTGTTTTATCACAAAATTATAATTTATTTAATCCTAATAAAGAAACAGTAAAAGCACATATAAGGAATATGTTAGAATGCGTACTTTTAAAACCTTCTTTTTTCTCTCGAGTTATTTTTGATGATTTCATTCAAGATATAGCTATTAATAAGGATATATTCATTAATGACAAATCTTTATCAAAATATCTTAAAATAAAGTATATCGAGAATTTTAATGACGTAACATTATCTTCAGTATTCAAGAGTTTATGGAGAATTTCATTCAATGTAAATGACGAAGAAGCGAATATTAATAGAACTGTAAATACAAAATCTTTAATAACCTTTCTTATACATAAACATGATATTTTATTGAGTTTTATGGAAAAAGAAAGTTCTTATTTTAGTGTCATTAATGTTGATTATTTCCGTTATGTTGTAGACGTTTTCAATAATTTCCCCAAGACATTTGAAGTTTTAAATCAAAATTTAAAAATATT
This sequence comes from Chryseobacterium sp. KCF3-3, assembly GCF_045865955.1. Classification (NCBI taxonomy): domain Bacteria; kingdom Pseudomonadati; phylum Bacteroidota; class Flavobacteriia; order Flavobacteriales; family Weeksellaceae; genus Chryseobacterium; species Chryseobacterium sp. KCF3-3. The sequence continues at coordinate 2,722,043 of NZ_AP035792.1, read as the reverse complement.
AGTTACAGATACAATAAGGAAAGATTATCGAAAAAGATTTGTTTCATTCTTTGATAAAGATTTGGCAACACATATTCAATATATTTTTAGTGAGAAATACGCTACTGATTATCCTGACGAATATCCTTTACAAAACATTAGTATACAAAATATACGATACTTGTCAACGAATATAAAAAATCAAACTGGTACTAATATAGAATTTATTATAAAAATTTATGGTTATAGTTCTTCATTTCAAAATGCAAAAGAGAGATATACTGAATTAATTTCACCAATAATTGACGATTTTAGTGAAACTGAAATGAAAGAATATTTAACAGTATCTAATAACAATCATAATATTTATAACAATTATAGTATATATTGGGGTAATGCAAAGCAAATAATTGAAAATAAAGCATTTAATATCGAAACTACTGATTATACAAATATTTTTCAGACAATAAACTAATAAATTCAAAAATGAAGATCTATATAGCATCTATTTTAAAATCCTTAAATCCAATTAGAAAGGCCTTAGATTTAATAAATAATCCTGAATTTGATTTATTACAATTAGATTATTTTAATATTGAAGAAGGTGTAATTCCAAGTTTGATTGATACCATAAAAAAATCAGATATCATTATTGCTGATATTTCAAATGAGTCGCCTAATATTTACTATGAAATTGGAATAGCTCATGGTTTAGGAAAACCAGTAATCCTCGTTAGTCAAACAAATAATTTTAATAGATATTCTATGATTAGTAATAGATATTATATTTATAATATTGATGATTTAGGAATTGAAAAATTAGCCTTTAATTTGAGCCAAATTTTATTTGATAAAAAAGAAATTGAAAGTTTAAAGCCTAAATCAATAAAATCTCACTTGTTTGATTACAACGAAAATGATTCAAATATAAATTTTAATTCTATTACTACTAAAAAAGGATATGATAAATATATTGAATTAGAAAAATGGATATTTTACTTATTGCAAGACATACCAGGATTTGAAATTCAAAAAAGTGATTCAAGATCAACTAAAGAATATGATTTTATACTGTGGAACAACAATGAGGATGACGATTTAAAAAATTTAGGTAATCCTATACCTGGTGAGATAAAAGCGACAAAAACTATACAAAGCTCTTTAATTCATTCTCTTGTTAGTAAAGCCAGTTTACAAGGTTTTAGATCTTTTATACTTATAACTTTAGCAGAACTTTCAGACAGCAATAGAAATCTAATTCGTGATCTAAAAGTACATAACGGAATTAATTTAATTGTTATTACTGGCAGCGATTTAAGTAATGTAAAAAGCTCTAAAGATTTACTTAAAACACTTATAACAGCTTTTAGAAAAACATATATTTACTAACATGTTTGACCTAACGACTTATCGAGGTTTGCTTGCTGCTGTAGATGCTGCTCAAACCAATAATGAAAAAGGTGATGCATTTGAATCACTGTGTACATACCTATTTACTCAATTACAAGGTGTTAGTGTAGAAGGAAAAGATTCCTTAATGACTTCAGAAGAACTTGATATAGTATTATGGAATGCTCAGACTGAAGAAGTCCTGAAATGTTTTGAATACACTATTATCATTGAGTGTAAGAATTGGACAAATCCTGTTGGTGCACCTGCATTAGATAATTTTATCTCGAAATTGAGAAGAAGAAATATGAAAACAGGAATTTTTATTGCTGCAAATGGTGTAACTGGCGATTTTCTTAACTCTAATAATGGTTCTGGAGCAATAGATATTATTAGAACTGCATTAGCTGAAGGAATAAGAGTAATTGTAATAAATCGTGATGATTTAAACAATATAAACTGCCTTGATGATTTTAGATCCCTCATAAAAAAAAGATATTGTGGGCTTTTTATAAGCAAGATATTTAATAATTAATAAAATCCACCCTACCAAAATAGGGTGGAAAAATTAACTCAAAAACCAATGATAATCAGAATTAACATTGAGACTTTGTAAAATACCTTTGGTAAAGTCAAAAGCATTCAAATTTCTATCTAAAAACGTATCTATATAACTGCTCTTATTGGCTTGTGTAAAGAGATTATAGAGATTCCATAGATTTATATCTCCGTAATTATCTCTACGAAAACTTTCATCTTCATAATAATCTTTTGTAATGGTATTAATATGACCATCGGTAAATTGGAGTAATGGTATCTTTAATTTCTCTTTCTTAGGCAGGTGTTGATACAATCTGGTTCTACCCAATAATTGAGCAAATTGATGTTCAGTTAATGAGTAATCTGCAAACTGTTTCATTTCTGATAAATGTTTCTCTGCATTATAATTGTTAAGTACCTGGAAAAGTTTAGATTGTAGTTCTTCATAAGAGCTAACCTTCAAATCATCAACAAATCCATCACTCCAAACACAAAGATTACAGCACACTTTATTCTGAAAACCAACAAAAAATTTAAACTTTTCAAAAGTCTTTTTATTATACAGATTTTCCTGATTATAGGCTCTAACTCCGCCAATTGTTAATGACAGTTCATTACCGTTAATAATATCTGTAATTGCAGGTATTTTAACAATAAAAGCCATCCTTTCATAATAAATAGTTTTCTCATGGTCTAACAAATCCTTTACATTTTTATAAATAGCACCTGGAGTCCTACCTTTAATTTGATGAGAAACCCTTATTTCTGGTTCAGTGATAGAATGGTTAGGAAATATATTAGCAATGCAGTTTTGAGATATTTCTATGAACTCCTGATGACTAATAGTCTTTTCGTTATCCTTGCTGAATACAGGTATAATGCATTCATTTTTCAAATGTTGTAAATGAACTTCCTGTGTATTGGCTTCTATAAAAGGTTTATGAGCATATTCAATTTGAGTTTGTAAAGAGTCTGAGTGGATTCGCACATTACCTGGAGCTGAAATATATGTATAATCTCCAGGTAACATTTCAATTATTGTATCGCTGACTGGTCTTAAATCAAAAGCCTGCTCTAAAGTGGCAGGCTTAATGTGTCTTAGTGTGTCCATTTGTTGAATAATTTTTAGGATTGGATAATTGTATTAAGAAACTCTTTTTCTCTTCATAATGAGGTTTAAGGTTCTCTTGATATTCGGGATATTGCTTATACAAAGCCAGTAATTCAGCAATATTATTACAGTACTGAATTTGTTGAATTATCTGCTGTTCATTAAGAATATTTTGGTTTCCAGGTACACCACTATTACACCAATCTAAAATTAGCTTCCCTGTCAATTCACTTATCTGAAATTCAGGTTTCCCCATGAATAAGCCAGTTCTGTCTTTACTTGATACTGCAAAATGTTTTATATCAATATCAAACACCAAAGTAAATTCGTAATCCAATCCATCTCTTTGAACTGATTTCAGACCTACTTTTTCAGGAATGTATTTACCATCTTTTTGATTGAGTACATAGTCCTGTTTAGTTCTCATAGTGGCAATGACATGAGCATTGGCTTGAAGAATTTTATCTACAAAGGCTTTTTGTCTCGGTATAACCTTTGCCCAGTTTGTAAAGCTGTTTCCCGCTAATTTAGAATGAAAATCTAATAGTTCATCCCATTCATGAGATATTGAATCTATAATAATGACTTCCATTCCTGCTTTTTCACAAACTTCAATAGCTTTAATATAATTCTCAGGTGTGAATGGTGGTGACATTGTCAAAACATTATAATTACCCAAATGAGCATATAAATCAGCACTTCCATTCTCAGTGTCAATAACAGCTACTTTTGACAAGTCACCATTAGTCAGTCCTTGTGCTATGAGTAAGGAAGAATATGTTTTCCCTGTTCCACTTGCACCTTGCAGAGCCATTTTGATTTTGGCTCTCTTTCTTTCGCTTTGTCTTAATTGCATAATATTTTTTGTTTAATGGTTAATATTTAAAATTTAATATCTTCAATTATTTAGCATATATCCTTTTCCAGGTGTCTGTCAAAAAAGAAAAAACCAACCTCAAGGTTTTGAGATTGGTTTTGAAAAATGTCCAAATTTTACTGTCAAATCATATATACTGAAAAGTAGAAAATAGACATTGTTTAATATTTTCCATGATATGGATCATTTGTAAATTCATCCACTACATCTTTTTTATCCCATTCAATGTTGCCTGATTGTAAAAACCAAGGATCATCTATTGAATAAATTAAATTAATGTACTCCTCTTTTTTAGGAAATTCTATTAATTCAAATTTTAATGCTTTTATAGGCTTACTATTTGATTTAGTAGAAACTCTTGTGATTGATATTTCTTTGAAAAATAAATCTTTCAAAAGCTTATAGACAGGTATTAAGTCTTTGGCTTTTTGTAAGAAACTAAATGCCTGTATGTTTTCATCAAATTTTTTTATAGTTTCAATTATTATCTGTAGCTCAATTTGATGTTCAGTCTTGAAATTTATATCCTTGTCAATAGGGAGATGTTCAATATTTTTTTTACTCAAGATAACATACTCTTTCAATAAAATATCTTTGTAAGTAAAAAGTCTTTTATAACTTGAAATTAGATTCTTTTCCTCTTCTTTTAAATTTTCAGGAATAATATCAATTTCATTAGAATATAACATTGCCAACCTTAGATAAGTTTCTTTAGAGATATCAACATCATTAGCGACCTTCTTTTTCCATGTATTATTTTCTTTTATATACTCAAATCCGTTTGTGGAGTAAACCATCTTTTTAATATCAAGATTGAAAGGTCTTTTATATCTTTGAATAAAAGAAATTATTTGCTTTTCAAAATAGGAATTTCTGTATTGACCTATAAGATTATATTCATCTTTATTTAATGATTTGAAATAGATATTATTAGAAAATAAAGATGAACGAAATTTTGTTAAACAATCTTTATCTGAGTTCATATTAAAGAAAGCACTTGCAGAAAAAACAGATTTATAGTATTTATCAAAACTACTCTGAACATAACCTTCTGTTATGAATAATGATGAAGCCTTAATAATACTTTTTAATCTACAATTTACAAACTGATTGTTCCAAGCTGCCCAATAGATATAATCTGAAAGGTTTTTGCCAAAAATTTCATAATAATTTCTATAAAATTTCTCTCCGTTAGTTAGTTTGTATTTTTCATAATCAGGAAATATAGGTACTATATTCAATTGGTTCGTTGTAACAAATTGTTCGCCACTTTCTTGATTTTCTCTTAAATTGGTATAGAACGATCTTAATAATGAATCTTGAGAATTTATATCATAGTATGCAGCTTGATTATTTTCATTATCAAATGGTAAATAGTTTAAACTTGTTGCTTTAATATAATTTTCAGGAAGTTGAGGTACTTTAATTAATTTTTCTGGAGATGGCATAATTATATAAATGTTAGCCTTTGCTCTTGGTCTTGCAACAGCTTGAATTATGTTAAAAATTCCATCCGTAAAAATTCCTAACTTTCCTTTGTTCTTGATATTTAAATATGCTGATTTAGGTGGCATGATTATAAAGTAGGCACAATTATTATCTTCAATACTAATTCCTGTTTTAAAAACAGTTCCAATATTGCAGGCTGTTTTATCAAATGGTTGATTATTTTTACTTATGCATAAATTAAAGTTTTCAAATGTGTCGTCTAATTTTTTTCCTAATGGTGACTTATAAATATCTTCGGCTAATTTTTGAGAATACGATAGAATGTGTATTTTATCATATTTCTTTCCCTCATCAATAAAAAGAGATTCAAAAATTTGTGAATTAGCTTTATAATGGTAACTATCATAGACACATAAATGCAAATCACTTAATTTTTCTTCTTCAATCTGATGTCTTGCTGATTCCAGGATTTTTATATTTTTATCAGTCAATTCTGCAAGGTATTTAATGACCACTTTTGATGCTTCATTAAAGGTTGCACTTAAAATGATATTTTTATGAATAACAGAGTGCCATTTAAACAAATTAAAAATTAAAGATTCTTTGAAATTATGTATTGATTCATGAATTTCATCTAAAATCAATATGACTTTCTTTCCATTTTCATTGGCATATTCAATTAAAGATTCATAATATTCTCTCTTTAGATCAGATTGTTTAAGAACAATTTCACCTGGGTTTCCCAGAAGACTATTAATAGTAATAAGTTGTATCGGTTTCTCGTGTAATGATTTAAAATTTCTCTTACTTACTAAACCATTTTCAAAATCCTGATAATTAAATATGATATTATCTAAGCCACTCTCTTCCTTAATCTTATTTTCATATTGTTCAATAAGGGATTTAAATGGTGTCGCAATAACTACTATGTAGTTTTTATCTTTGTAATATTGCTCAACAAATTTAATTACGGCAGTTGTTTTACCTTGACCAACACTGGCATTAATAACAGTTGTATCACTTTTGTAAAGGTCAATATTATCTAATAAAGAATCCGTAATATATCCGTTATGAGGTTCGATTATTGTTTTTCCATTACCTTCAACATTAAAACCATCAAAATCAGATGCGTTAATCTCTTTAAAGTTTATTGGAGTATTATTAAATGGTTCAACTCGAATTTGTTGCATTTTATTAGTATTGATATTAACTGTGCTGTAAAATTAATACAACACAGTTAAAAAATGAAGTTATTTTAGCTTTTGATTTAGCTTTTGAATATGCTCACTCACTTTCTTATTTACAACTTTAGCATAATGTTCCTGAGTAATGGTAATTTTAGAATGCCCTAAAAGTTCACTAACAATTTCCATAGGTACATCATTATATAATAAAACTGTAGTTGCAAAAGTTTTTCTTGCAATGTGATGAGTGAGATTTTTCTTAATTCCTACTATTTCTGCAATTTCCTTTAAATAAGAGTTGAATTTCTGGTTACTTATTCCAGGTAATATTCCAACTTCATTCCCAATTTTCTGATATTTCTCTATTATGTTAGCACTTTTAGACAGAAGAGGTATAGAGATTTCCTTTTGAGTTTTCTCTCTTATCATCTTAATCCAATAGTTTCCATCAAACCCCTTGACAATATGCTTTGCTTCCAGGTTTGACATTTCATTATACGCCAAACCCGTGTAGCAACAGAAAATAAACATATCAGCTACTTGCTGTAATCTGAATTGTGAAAATTGATGCTTTTCAAGTGATTCAAGTTCCTCTGTAGTAAGATAAACAACCTCTTTCTTTATCAATTTAACTCTATAAAGAATAAAGGGGTCTTTATCTATTATTCCTTCTGAAATTGCTATTCTAATCATTCTTCTGAATCTTTGTATTGTTTTGTTAACAGTTGCAAGAGCTAAGTTTTTTTCAGATTTTAGATAAAACTCATAATCTTGAACAAACTTCAAATTCATATCCTTGAACTGATAATCATTCTTATAGTATTGGTGCTTTAAATAGTCTTTCAGTAATTGTTTTGCCTGTTTAAACTTCCAAAGAGTACCAATTGTATAGTCTTTACCAACCAGCTTTTCTAACTTATCATTATGTTCGTTAAAAACATGAAGTACTGTTTTGTTCTTTTTGGGAATTTCCCCCTTATATTGTAGAAAAACATCTTCTACATCAAAGGTCTCCTCATTAACCTGTAGAAATAAAAAAGCCTGATTAATTTCATTCTTAATCAGGCTTAATTGGGAATTGATAAAAGTATTTTCATCATTGGGTGGTTTAGCTTTCTGCTGCTTACTATTCCAACAATTAGGATTTATAAACAATCCTGTAGAAAATGCTTTTCTATCTCCTTGAAAGGTTAATCTACAGATTATAGGTACTAATCCTTGTTTATTAATTCTGGTTGCAGAAATTAAAAATAGGATTTTTAAAATATTTATATTCATTAGCTATCGTAAATAATTAAAAATGTGTGATTTAATATGCAACCTAAAATTTAAAAGTTGCAACCCAATTGTATGCCTTTTTAGACATTAAATCAATATGAAAAAGAATGAAGTAATTAGAATTACAGAATCAAATAGAATAGTAAACTGTTGAAAACAGCTTTAATAAACAAAAAAAGCACCTACATTTATGTAAGTGCTTGATTTTTATTGTGGTCCCACCTGGGCTCGAACCAGGGACCACCTGATTATGAGTCAGGTGCTCTAACCAACTGAGCTATAGGACCTCAAAACTTGGTTAAATTTTGTGTTTGCAAAAATAGTAAAATTTCTTTCACTACAAAATTTTTTATTGCTTTTCTTGGCAAAGTTCTACCAGCACACCGTTTGTAGACTTGGGATGAAGGAATACAACTAATTTGTTATCAGCACCTTCTTTCGGTTCTTCGGAGATAAATTGAAATCCTTCTTTTTTCAGTCTTTTCACTTCTTCCACGATATTTTCAACGCCAAATGCCAGATGATGGATGCCTTCTCCCTTTTTATCGATAAATTTAGAGATCGGACTTTCAGGATTACTCGCTTCTAATAGCTCAATTTTACTTTCCCCTGTCTCATAGAAAGAAGTTACCACACCTTCTCTTTCCACTGTTTCTTTTTTATAAGATTCTTTTCCTAATAATTTGGCGAAAAGTTCATCAGAAACGCCCAAAGACTTTACCGCAATACCAATATGTTCTAGCTTCATAAATACTATATAGATATAATTAAATCGTAAATTTGATACTACAGTCGAATTTCAAAGTATCAATTCAAACAAAAGTACTAAATTTGCAGAAATTATGGAAAGTAACAGACAAAGAAAAGTAGCACAGATCATTCAGGAAGACTTCGCAGAGCTTTTCCGCAAACAGGCTGCAGAGAGTAAACAGAGCATATTGGTATCTGTTTCAGATGTAAAAGTAACTGCTGACTTAGGAATTGCTAAGATTTATTTAAGCATTTTCCCACAGGAATTCCGTACCGCTGTAATGAAGGAGATTGAAGAAAACAAAACTCAATACAGAAACTTCATTGGCCAGAAAATGGCAAAACAGGTACGTATTATTCCACAACTTAACTTTTACTTAGATACTGCTCTTGATGATGTTGAAAAACTGGAAAGAGAATTAAGAGGCGAAGGCGACAATCCTGTTTTATAGATCTTGAAGAATATTGCATTTTACATAGCATCCAGATACCTTTTGGCTAAAAAAGGGAGCACTGCTGTTACGTTTATTACGTGGCTGGCTGTAGGCGCTATGACGGTTGCTGTGGCTGCAATGTTCGTGATTATTTCTGTCTTTTCGGGCCTTGAAAACCTAAATAAAGACCTTATTTCTAATCTCCATGCAGATCTTACTTTAAAAAGCGCTTCCGGAAAGACTATTAAAAACCTGGATAGCGTCAATAAAGTGTTGATAAACAATAAAGAAATCAGCAGTTTCTCCCGTGTTATTGAAGAGAAAGTATATATCAGCTTCAATGGAAAGGGTGATATTGCTTATTTAAGAGGTGTTGACTCTGCTTATGTCAAGGTAAACCCCATTAATAAAGAGGTATTCTATGGAACTTATCCAAGTTTCAGATATTCTAATGAGGTATTAATGGAAAACAGTCTGGACAACAGACTTTCTATTCCTGTCGATTCTTCTAATCATTATGCAACGGTATTCATGCCAAAGCCAGGAACAGGGATCATCAATAAGGAGGAAGATATTTATAATAAAAAAGATATTTTAGTAACGGGTGTTTTCCCGGGAAAAGACCAGCTGGACAATTATATCGTTTCTCCTATTGAACTTACAGAAGAATTACTTACTCTTCCTAAAAAGTCCGCTTACCAGATTGTTATTAAACTGAAAAATCCGGAAAATGCAGATGCTGTAAAACAAAGCCTGCTTTCTTCTCTCGGAAAAAACATTGAGATCAAAACCAAGGAAGAGGAAAATGCCGCTTTCTGGAAAATGATTAACACTGAAAAGCTTTTTATTTACCTGATCTTTGCATTGGTCATCTTTATTACGACCTTTAATCTTGCGGGAGCTATTATTATTCTTCAGCTTGATAAAAAAGAACAGGCAAAATCATTGATATCACTCGGCTTTCCTTTAAGCCATTTAAGAATGACCTATTTCTACACCGGGCTCCTGATTGTTATTTCCGGTGTGATTACCGGATTAATTCTTGGAACTGCACTTTGCTACTTCCAGCTTTACACAGAATTCTTCAGAGCCAATGAGGTTCTGCCATTCCCGGTAAAAATTGTAGGTAAAAATTATCTTATCGTAGCCCTTACGGCTTCCTTATTTGGAATTACTATTTCATGGTTCTTTTCAAAAATCAGTAAAGAATATATTACTAAAGGCTAACATTTCAACTTTATATATTACATACAATTAATATACTTCGGTTTCATTTTTTCGTACCTTTACGCCCCAATTTTAAAAAATGAAACAAATTTTATCTTTTTTTCTTTTAAGCGTGACATTTATAAGCGCTTTGGCACAGGCTCCGGCAGGATATTATACAAATGCTAACGGACTAACAGGTGCAGCTCTTAAAACAGCTCTTCAAACCATTATCAGTGATGGACACATAGACCACGGTTATGGCGGTTTATGGACAGGCTATGCTACAACTGACCGTGATTATTTCTATGAAAATGACGGAACTATTCTGGATATTTATTCTGAAAATCCAAATGGACCGGATCAGTATAATTTTACCCTTGGAACCAGCCAGTGCGGATCTGCCGGATATTCTAATGAAGGAGACTGCTACAACAGAGAGCACGTGATTCCTCAGAGTTTATTCAACAGTGCTTCTCCTATGGTTGCTGATATTCATTTTATCCGAGCTACCGATGGAAAAGTAAACGGAATGAGATCCAACTACCCTTTCGGAATCGTTGGCAACACTTCTTTTACATCTAAAAACGGATCTAAACTAGGTACATCTGTATCAGCAGGATATGGAGGTACGGTATTTGAACCTATTGATGCTTTCAAAGGAGACATCGCGAGAATGATTCTTTATTTTGTGACAAGATATGAGGATAAACTTCCTAATTTCACTACTGGTGACATGCTTGGTAACACAGCATTCCCGGGACTACAGCCTTGGGCACTTAATCAATATTTAGCATGGAATGCAATGGACCCTGTGTCTGCTGAAGAAATTGCAAGAAACAATGCTTCTTATGCTTATCAGGGAAACAGAAACCCTTTCATTGATCACCCTGAATATGTTACTCAGATCTGGGGAGCTCCGGTTGTTGATAACCAAGCCCCTACAGCTGCAACTAACCTTGTTGCCAGCAACCCAACTTCAAACTCTATTGCTTTAAGCTGGACAGCTGCTACGGATAATGTGGGAGTAACTTCGTATGGGATTTATGCCAACGGAACCTTAAAAGCGACCGTTTCAGGTACAACAACATCTACTATAGTTTCCGGATTATCACCTTTGACTCAATACACATTCTACATCATTGCTAAAGATGCTTTCGCAAACTCTTCTCCACAAAGTACAACAGCTACAGAAACAACTCTTGATGTACCTGCCGGAGGAGGAAGCTGTGGAACTGAAAATTTCGAAATGATCAGCGGTGCTCCAAATACTTATCTGACAGCAACCTGGACCAACAACGGAATTTCATGGACTGCTACTGACTCAAGAGTTGACCAAACCATCAATAATAAAGCCATTACCATAAAAAATGGAACTTTAACAAGTTCAACTTTTTCAGGTGGAATTCAAAGCTTAACTTTAACAACTCAATTGAAATTCTCCGGGAGCGCAGGATATTTCAATGTTCTTGTAAACGATGTGAATGTAGGAACTATTCCTTACAGCAATGTTGTTACTACAACTACCATCAGTAATATAAATGTAAGTGGAAATACAGTGATTAAACTGACAAATTCTTCTACTTCCAACAGAGTGGCTCTGGATGATCTTAGCTGGACATGTTTCGGAACTACGTTAGCTACTGCTGAAAACCAAAAAGACAAATCAGCATTTACCATCTACCCTAATCCTGTAAGAAATAATGAATTATTTGTAAAAGGAGAAAACCTTAGCAAAATTTCAAAAGCTGAGATCTATGATCTTTCAGGTAAATTAATTGAAACCATTGCAAATCCTTTCAGACATTCAAACAAAATCAACCTTAAAGGTATGGTAAAAGGAAATTATATCCTTAAAACAGATAATTTCTCTACTAAATTTATCGTAGATTAATTATTAAAAAATATTTCAAACCAAGGCCGGATTTATCCGGTCTTTTTTTTATTTTTGATGTATGGATTCCAATAAAAAATTAGGATTGATAGGACGAAATATTTCTTATTCTTTTTCTAAAAAATTCTTCGAAAACAAGTTCCAAAAGCTCATGCTGAAGAATTTCTCCTACGATATTTTTGATCTGAATGAAATCAATGAAGTAGAAAATCTTTTTGCTTCTCCGGACCTGTTAGGATTCAATGTGACCATCCCTTATAAAGAAAAAATAATCGATTATCTCGATGAACTAAGTGATGAAGCTGAGAAAATAGGTGCCGTAAACTGTGTTCTTATTCAGAATGGCAAAAAAACCGGCTACAATACAGATGCGTTCGGTTTTGAAAAGACGCTTCTTTTACACAAAAAACCCTCACAGGATAAAGCATTGATCTTAGGAAACGGAGGGGCAGCAAAAGCAGTCAAATATGCATTGGACAAACACAATATTCCTTCTATAACTATTTCAAGGAGTACAGAAATCAATTATGAAAATCTTGATCAGGAAACTGTTGCAGAACATAAAATTATTATCCAATGTACACCGGTAGGTACTTTCCCGAATGTGAAAGATTGTCTGAACTTTCCTTTTGACGGGCTTTCTTCAGATCATCTGGTTATTGATCTGATTTACAACCCAAACTACACCCAATTCATCATCAATGCCTCAGAAAAAGGAGCAAAAACAGTGAATGGGTACTATATGCTTGAACAGCAAGCAGAAAAAGCTTGGGAAATTTGGAATTTTCAAAAAAAATAACATAAATTAGTACTTTAATTGGCCTTAAAGCTATATTTAAAGGATATTAACGCCACTCACATAAAAGATTTGCTATGACTACAGAAAACAATCTTTCTGAAAACGAAGAAAAGAAAAATCCTAACGAAGTATCTCAGGACCCATCAGAAAACACAGTTTCTCATGATGCAAACCAACACGAAGATGATGCAGAGCACCTGGATGACCATGAAGAAGAAATTTCCCTTGCCGATGCTTTAAAGGAAATGGAAAAAATCATCAACACTCCCAATGCCGGTGAGAACTTCAAAAGATTCAACCAGCTGAAAGAGAAAGCAAGTCATTACATCCATGATGAAGTGGAGGATAAAAAGCATGAATATGTAGAAGCCGGAAATCCAGCTGAAAATTTCAGCTACGAACACCCTTCTCAGACTAAGTATTCTGCGTTGGTTAATATTTTCAAGGAAAAACATGATACCTTCCAGAAAGGACAGGAAGAAGAGCAAAAGAAAAACCTTGATCACCGTCAAAGCATTATCGAAAGACTTAAAAATCTATACACCAACTCTGAACCAGGTGTCAATCTTTTCAAATCTATTCGTGAGATTAAAGAAGACTGGTCAAAAGCAGGACAGGTGGCAAAGTCTGAATTCAAAATTCTCAACAATAATTATTTCCATCACCTGAATCAGTTTTATCAGATGCTGGATCTTAATAAAGAATTTTTGGAGCAGGAATACAGCCACAATCTGGAAAAGAGAGAACACATTATTGCCCGTGCTAAAGAGCTGGAAAACGAACCCGTTATCCAGAAGGCTCTAAACGAACTTCAGTATCTTCATAAACTTTGGAAAGAAGAAGCTGAGCCTGTAGCAGAGGAATTCCGTGAAAAAACATGGGAAGAGTTCAAAGAAATTTCGAACAAAATTCACGAAAGAAAATCTGAACTTTCTGCTTCTATTGAAAAAGAACAGAGTGAAAATCTTGAAAAGAAAAATCAGATTATTGCTGAAATCAAGAAACTGTCTGAACCTTCAGAAACGCCTAACCACAACTATTGGCAGAATGCTATCAAAAGAGTGGAAGATCTGCGTTCTGACTTTTTAAAGACAGGAAGTGTTCCTAGAAAACTTTCCAACCAAAACTGGAATGATTTCAAAACAACACTAAGAGGTTTCAATACAACGAAAAATAACTATTATAAATCGTTGAAAGGTTCTCAACAGGCGAATCTTGAAGAAAAATTAAAACTGATCCAGACTGCACAGGATAATATGAACAATGAGGAATGGGATATTTCGGTTCCATTATTCAAAAAACTGCAGGAAGACTGGAAAAAAGTAGGCCACGTTCCAAAGAGCATGACCAATAAAATCTGGGATGAATTCCGTGATGCATGTAATGCGTTCTTCAACAACTACAGAGAGAAAAGCAATACTTCTACCGATAACTGGAAAGAAAATTATAAAAACAAAAAAGCACTTCTTGATGAGCTGAAAGAAGTTTCCAACGAAGAAGGCAGCATCGAAAAAATTGAGCAGATCAAAACTTCATGGAATAATATCGGGAAAGTTCCGAGAGATAAAATTTCAATCAACTCTGAATTCAACAAAACCTTAAGAGAGAAATTGAAAATAAACAAGATCAATGAACTTGAACTGAAAGAAGAAGGTCTGTCTGAAAACCAACTTACTGATAAAGCTAGAAAGATCAAAAACCAAATCTCTGACCTTGAAGCAGAAATTGTAAAACTGGAAAACAACCTTTCTTTCTTCAACAAACCATCAAGAGAAAATCCTCTTTTAAAAGACACTTACAACACGATTGATGAGAAAAAAGCTCATCTGGAAACGTTAAAACAAAATCTTCACAGCATTATCAGCGGAGATTAATACACAACAAAATAAATAAAGGCGGAGCAAAGCAATTTGTCTTCGCTTTTTCTTTTTATAAATATGAACAACGACGAATTTTATATTAAAAGATGTATTGAGCTGGCTCAAAAAGCTCTTGGCAACACCTACCCTAACCCTCTTGTTGGAAGTGTGATCGTACACAACGGAGAAATAATAGGTGAAGGATATCATCACAAAGCAGGAGAACACCATGCAGAGATCAATGCCATTAATTCTGTTAAGAATAAAGATCTTATTCCGGAATCTACAATTTATGTATCCCTGGAACCCTGCGCACATTATGGAAAAACTCCGCCATGTGCTTTGAAAATTAAAGAATTAGGCTTTAAAAAAGTAGTAATTGGTGCTATGGATTCTCATGATAAAGTGAATGGAAAAGGAAAGAAAATCATTCAGGATGCAGGAATTGAAGCAGTTTCAGGAATACTTGAAAAAGAATGCATTGAACTTAACAAAAGGTTTTTCACTTATCACGAAAAGAAAAGACCATATATCATTTTAAAATGGGCAGAATCCGGTGATGGATTTTTGGATCAGGATTTTAAACCGACAGCCGTTTCCAATACATTAGTGAACCAGTTTGTTCATCAGTTAAGAGCTGATGAGCATGCCATTTTAGTAGGAACCCAAACTGCTTTGAATGACAATCCAAGTCTTACCGTCAGAAATGCTGAAGGCGTAAATCCTGTCAGAATTCTGATTGATTTTGATTTAAAAGTTCCTGCCAGCTTCAATATTTATAACAATGAAGCAAGAACATTAATTTTAAATTCCGTAAAAGAAGGTACTGAAGGACATATTCATTTCATTAAAATCAATAAAGATAATTTCCTGTCTGAACTCATGGAGGCATTGTATAAAGAACAAATCCAGTCTGTCATTATTGAAGGTGGTCGTTTTACTCTGCAGGAATTTATAAATGCTAGTCTGTGGGACGAAGCCATTGTAATTAAAAACGAGAATTTGATATTAGAAAATGGGACAAAAGCCCCGGAATTCGGTCAAATTCCTGCTACAATTGAAAATTTCAGAGATAATACCGTTTCATTTTTTAAAGCAAAATAACACTTTTTATCACCTTCAAATGAAATAATTTCTTTACATTAGTTTTACAAAATTAAAATTACTATGAAAAATTTAAAGAAAGTTTCGAGACAGAGCTTAAAAAAAGTAAACGGAGGAATTGCTCCTGAGTGCTGTTCATTCTATCCACCATCATTACAGCATTGCTGTGCAACACCTTCCAGTATGAGTTGCCCACCACCTTGGGCCGATGGAACATTCCCTTGTTAACCTATTTTTAAGCATAACAATGAAAAATTTGAAAAAAGTATCAAGGATTGACTTAAAAGCAATCCAGGGAGGAAGGACTTTTGTAAACTGTATTTTACCTGATGGATAGCCTACCAGATGTATTGATAGTTGTCCTGTAGATTTTTGTGGTCCCACAAGTCACCTATGCTTGATTCCCGGAGATTTATGCTCCTAAAAAAGTTTAAAGATTCTTAGAAAATAAAACAGGAGCTGTCAGAAATCTGGCGGCTTCTTTCATTAACTACTAGGATTTATTTAATATTTTTGCAGAACAAAGCAGCTACTCTGATGACGTTTGAATACAAAACCATAGAAAAACCCATAGAAAATACTCTTTTAAAAGAAAAAGGAAGCAAGTTTATAGGATTTGCTTATCCTGTGACTAATGAAAAAGAACTAAAGAGTGCGCTGGAAAAGATAAGAGAAGAGCACCCGAAAGCTACTCATCACTGTTATGCTTTCAGAATGGGATTAAATGGGGAAAACTATCGCGCCAATGATGATGGTGAACCTTCCGGAAGTGCTGGCTTACCTATTTACAACCAGCTTTTGGCTAACGAAATCACGAATGTTCTTGTCATTGTTGTCCGTTATTACGGAGGAACCAAACTGGGAGTTTCCGGACTTGTAAAAGCTTATAAAGAATCTGCGAAGATTACATTGGAGGAAGCCAGTATTATCACCAGAGAATTAGAAACAGAAGTAGAGATTCAATTTAATTTCAATCAGCAGAATACAATTTTCACCCTGCTTTCAAAATTTGATGCTAAAGTTTTGAACTTCGATGCGAATGAAAATTGTATCCTTACCGCCTCCTTGAAACTGGCACAAAAAGAAAACATCTCAGAAAAGCTTTCTGAGATGCAATATGTTTCATTTGAATTTAATGATTAATCCCTTCTTCCACCAAGAAGCAAAGATCCCCAGTAAAGAAGTTGTGCCAGAGAACCTAATGCGGCTACCACATAAGTTCTTGCAGCCCATTTCAAACTATCCTGTACTCCAACAAATTCTTCAACAGTTACAGTTCCGGTATCTTTAAGCCACTTCATCGCTCTGTTACTTGCATCGTATTCCACTGGAAGTGTTACAAAAGCAAAGAGTGTGGTCATCGCAAACATTGCAACTCCGATTGCCAGAACAGTAGTATTTCCGTTGGGATTCTCAATCGTTCTTGACGCTGCCATTACCGCAATACCTGCAATAAGGACAAACTGCATCAGATTGGAACTTATATTCACTATAGGAACCAGTTTTGAACGTAAATTCAACATAGAATATCCTACCGCATGTTGTACTGCGTGTCCGCATTCGTGAGCTGCTACTGCCGCTGCTGCTGCGTTTCTCTGCATATAAACTCCTTCAGAAAGGTTTACTGTTTTATCTGCCGGATTATAGTGGTCCGTCAACTGTCCGGGTACTGATATGACCTGAACATCATTTATCCCGTTATCTCTCAACATCTTTTCCGCTACTTCTTTCCCCGAAAGGCCATTTCGAAGGTGTACATTGGAATAATATTCAAATTTCGATTTCAATCTGGACGAAACCCACCAGCTCACCAACATTGAAATACCAATAATGATATAATAACCCACCATTTTATATAAATTTTGTGTTTAATTTTACCCATAATCATATAAAAACTGTGCCAAAGTATAAGATATTATTATTTATATTTGTCCTTTAATTCCTCTCAAAAAACATGTCTACAGTTTCAATTATTGAAGTAAAAACAGCGGGTCAGCTCAAGCAATTCGTAAGGTTTCCAATGGATTTGTATAAAAACAATCCCTACTATGTTCCGTCCTTTATCAATGACGAAATCAACATTTGGAATGTGGATGAAAATCCTGCGCTTCAATATTCAGAAGCCAAGCAGTATCTGGCTTATAAGAATGATAAGATTGTAGGAAGAATTGCAGTTCTGATCAATCACAAAGAAGAGAGAGAGTTAGGCATTAAAAAAGTACGTTTTGGATGGATCGACTTTATTGATGATGCTGAAGTTTCAAAGGCATTGATTCAAAAAGCGGTTGATTATGCCAAAGAAAAAAATATTGACAAAATTGAAGGTCCAATGGGCTTTACCAATCTTGACAAGGCAGGAATGCTGATCAAAGGTTTTGACCAACTGGCGACTATGATTGGAATTTACAATAATGAATACTATCCAAAACATCTTGAGAACCTGGGATTGACTAAGGAAAAGGAATGGGTAGAATTTGAGATCATCTTCCCTGAAACGTTACCGGACAAAATTCATAAATTTAATCAGCTTATTTCTGAAAAGTACAAGCTGAAGGTTTTAAAATTCAAAACAAAAGAAGAGATTATCCAGTATGTAGATCCTATGTTTGATCTTTTGGATGAGACTTACAAACATCTTTCTACGTATACTCCAATTTCGGATGAACAGCGCAAAACCTACAAAGAGAAATATTTCAAACTTATTGATAAAGATTTCATTGTTTGTATTGCTGATGAACACAATAATCTGGTCTCATTCGCTATTACAATGCCTTCTTATTCCAAAGCCCTGCAGAAGTCCGGTGGAAAACTGCTTCCTTTTGGCTGGTGGCATTTCTTACAAGCAGGAAAGAAAAATGACAGAGCGAACTTCTACCTGATCGGAATTCATCCGGATTATCAGAGAAGAGGAGTAACTTCTATTATTTTCAAAGAAATCTGGGATATTTTCAGAAAAAAAGGAGTAAAGTATCTTGAAACCAATCCGGAGCTGGAAGAAAACAAAAGTATTCAGCTGTTGTGGCAGGATTACAATCCGGTGAATCACAAAAGAAGAAGAACGTATTCAATGGAACTCAAATAATTGATACTGCATTTTGTAAAACACAAACTCACACCCAAACTTTGAACTTTATGAAACCACAGCTTATCATATTTGCTATTTTAATTGCCGGATTTATCGGTTATAATATCTTTTTCCAGTCGCCCGATGACAAAACCAATACGGTAATTAATATTCTTTTTGCCAGTATTCTTTTTGGATATATTTCTTTTATGGCTTACACTCTTTTGAAAAAAATGAAAAAATAAGTGATAAACATAGCTCAATAGGAGCTTTAATCGCTTGCTTTTATTCCCCAATAAATAAATTCAAAATATCCGCAGTGTACATGATGGGATATAATTTTTCCAGAGTTACTACAAAAAAAGGGGAAAAACATCACAAAAAAATAATCATAAAAAGCTAATTTTTATTGATTCTAAATTACCGATTTAGCTGATTTTAATCCGACTTTTAAGCCGATTAATTTCATGCTTTCTTGTTTATTCGCTAAATTTGCAAATTGAGATAATAATGCAAAAATGAATTTACCTGAAAGTTATATTCCAATCCTTATCCAGGCTGGTGTAGCAGTAGGATTTGTAGCAGTTTCTTTGCTCGGAGCACATTTCTTAGGTCCACAACAGAAAAAAGGAGACTCTGTAAAAAACCAAAGCTGGGAATGTGGAATTCCTGTAGAAGGAAATGCAAGAACACCGTTTTCCATCAAGTACTTCCTGACTGCGGTATTGTTCGTACTATTCGATATTGAAATCGTATTCTTTTATCCTTACGCTGTCAACTTCAGAGAATTCGGCATGGAAGGTTTCCTTGCCGTGCTTACATTCGTTGCGATCTTCTTCGTAGCGTTTTTCTATGTCTGGAAACGAGGCGCGCTGGATTGGGATAAATAAATTTTAACATTAAAAGATTGAATAATTTAATCATTGAAAAACAGAGATGATTAAATTTTATAAACACTTTAATCTTTAAATATCAACAAAAGAAAATGTCAGATAAAAAACCAGTAATAAGAACAGATGCACCTGCTCCCGAAGGCTATGAAGGAGAAGGGTTTTTCGCAACAAAACTGAGCAGTGTAATCGGGATGGCAAGAAAGTTTTCACTTTGGCCGTTACCCTTTGCAACCTCTTGTTGTGGTATCGAGTTTATGGCTACCCTGAACCCGACTTATGATGCTTCAAGATTTGGTATGGAAAGAAACTCTTTCTCTCCAAGACAAGCAGATATGCTGATGGTTTGCGGAACTATATCAAAGAAATTAGGACCAGTCCTAAAAGAAGTTTACACTCAGATGGCTGAGCCGAAATGGGTGGTAGCAGTTGGAGCTTGTGCTTCCAGCGGTGGTATTTTTGATACGTATTCTGTACTTCAGGGAATTGATACAATTATTCCGGTAGACGTTTACGTTCCTGGATGTCCTCCAAGACCTGAACAGATCATTGAAGGCGTAATGCAGGTACAGGCTCTTGCAGAAAGCGAAAGCATCAGAAGAAGAGATATGCCTGAATATCAGAAATTATTAGATTCTTACAACATAAGCAACTAAACGGAAATGACAAACGAATTTGTATTAGAAGCCATCACAAGAGAATTTCCGGAATCTGTCATTTCAAGCTCAGAACCGTATGGAATGCTGACTATTGAAGTGAAGAAAGAAGATATTAAGAAAATCATTCACTATCTGAAAGATTCATCACTGGAATTTAATTTCCTTACGGATATCTGTGGTATTCATTATCCTGAATTCCCTGAAAAGGAAATTGGTGTTGTTTACCATTTGCATAATATGATGGCCAATTTCAGATTACGTCTGAAAATCTTTATGTCCAGAGAAAATATTGAAGTAGACTCTCTTGTAGAGCTCTATGCAGGAGCCAACTGGATGGAAAGAGAAACGTATGATTTCTATGGGATTAAATTTAAAGGACACCCGGATCTTAGACCTATTTTAAATATGGAAGATCTTGGATACCACCCAATGTTGAAGGAATATCGCCTTGAAGACGGTACAAGAACCGACAAGAACGATAGCATGTTCGGAAGATAAAAAAGCGAATGGCCAATGGCAGCTAGCCAATAGCCAGAAGCAAATAGCTAAAAGCAATCATTATGAAAGATAACTCATTATCTAATATACTAAACCAGTACGAAAGTAAGGAACAGATTGACGGACAATTATATACCCTGAATCTAGGACCTACCCACCCTGCTACGCACGGGATTTTCCAGAATATCTTAACGATGGACGGAGAAAGAATCCTTCACGCAGAGCAAACAGTAGGATATATCCACAGAGCATTTGAGAAAATTTCTGAAAGAAGAAACTATTCTCAGATCACTACCCTTACAGACCGTATGAATTACTGTTCTGCACCCATCAATAACTTAGGTTGGCACATGACAGTAGAGAAGCTGATTGGCGTGGAAGTTCCAAAACGTGTAGACTATATGCGTGTTATCTTGATGGAGCTAGCCAGAATCGGTGACCACCTGATCTGTAACGGGGTAACCGGAATGGACTCAGGAGCGATTACAGGTCTTACTTATATGTTCATCGAGAGAGAACGTATTTATGATATGTATGAGCAGATCTGCGGAGCCAGAATGACAACCAATATGGGAAGAATCGGAGGTTTTGAAAGAGATTTCACACCTAAGTTTCATGAGTTGTTGAAAGACTTCTTAAAAACTTTCCCACCAAGATTCAAAGAATTCTGTACTCTATTAGAAAGAAACAGAATTTTCATGGACAGAACCATCGGTACAGGAGCTATTTCTGCCGAGAGAGCTTTAAGCTATGGTTTTACAGGTCCAAACTTACGTGCAGCAGGTGTAGATTATGATGTAAGAGTTGCACAGCCTTATTCCTCATACGAAGATTTCGACTTCATTATTCCTGTAGGAACTTCAGGAGATACTTACGACCGTTTCATGGTTCGTCAACAGGAAATCTGGGAATCAATCAAAATTATCAAACAAGCATACGAAAATCTTCCGGAAGGACCATTCCATGCGGATGTTCCTGATTTCTATCTTCCTGAAAAGGCAGATGTATATCAGAAAATGGAAGCATTGATCTACCATTTCAAAATTGTAATGGGAGAAACTGATGTACCGAAAGGAGAAGTTTACCATGCTGTAGAAGGTGGAAACGGAGAATTAGGTTTCTATCTTGTGAGTGACGGAGGAAGAAGCCCTTACAGACTTCACTTCAGAAGACCATGCTTCATCTACTATCAGGCCTACCCTGAAATGATTACAGGTTCTGTAATTTCAGATGCCATTGTAACGATGTGTAGTATGAATATTATTGCGGGAGAATTAGACGCATAACTGGAATTATAAATTTTGAATTATAAATTATAAATTGATTTTAGACCGTTATTCATTTAGAATTTAAATCTAAAATCTAAAATTTCAAAAATGAGCGAAACAATAGCTTTTAAACCGGAAAGTTTAGCACAGGTACACAAAATTATCGCAAGATATCCTGAAGGAAGACAGAAATCTGCTCTTCTTCCCGTACTTCACTTGGCACAGAAAGAATTCGGAGGATGGTTAGATGTTCCTGTGATGGATTATGTTGCCGGACTATTAAGTATCCAACCGATCGAAGTATATGAAGTGGCAACTTTCTATACCATGTTCAATATGAAGCCGGTAGGTAAATATGTTTTGGAAGTTTGCAGAACAGGACCTTGTATGGTTTGTGGAAGCGAAAAAATTCTGGATCATATCAGAACAAAACTGAATATTAAGGACGGAGAGACTACTGAAGACGGTATGTTCACCTTAAAGCCTGCTGAATGTCTTGGAGCATGCGGATATGCACCAATGCTGCAGCTTGGAAAATTCTTTCATGAAAATTTAACGATAGAAAAAGTAGATGAAATCCTTGATCTTTGCAGACAGGGACAAGTTGCTTTAGACTAATAGAAATTTTAAATTCTAAATTTTAGATTTTAAATTATTCACTTAACGTTTAATCATAATTAATGCAAGAAGCCAAAAGCCGATTGCAATAAGCAAATAACAATGAGTAAAAAACTTTTACTTAAAGACGCACATATAGAAGGTATTCGCTACTTTGAGACTTACCGTAAACAGGGAGGTTACACTGCAGCAGAAAAAGCCTTGAAAATGACTCCTGACGAAATTCTTGAAGAAGTAAAAGCTTCAGGACTACGAGGTCGTGGTGGAGCTGGATTCCCAACAGGAATGAAATGGAGCTTTTTGGCTAAGCCTGAAGGTGTTCCAAGACACCTTGTTGTGAATGCGGATGAATCTGAACCTGGAACATTCAAGGACAGATATCTGATGGAGTTCCTTCCTCATTTATTGATAGAGGGAATGCTAATTTCTTCTTACTGTTTAGGTTCCAATACTTCTTATATCTACATCCGTGGAGAATATTCATGGATTCCGGATATCCTTGAGGAAGCTATTGAAGAAGCTAAAGCAGCAGGATTTTTAGGTAAAAATATTTTAGGAACTGGTTTCGATCTTGAAATCTATGTACAGAGAGGTGGTGGAGCATATATCTGTGGTGAAGAAACTGCATTGCTTGAATCCCTTGAAGGAAAAAGAGGTAATCCAAGACTAAAACCGCCATTCCCGGCTGTAAAAGGTCTTTGGGAGAGACCAACGGTGGTAAACAACGTTGAATCTATTGCTGCAATTGTTCCGATCATTGATATTACAGGTGCTGAATACGCTAAAATTGGTGTTGGAAGATCTACAGGAACGAAATTGATTTCTGCTTGTGGAAACATCAACAAACCAGGTGTATACGAAATCGATATGACAATCACGGTGGAAGAATTCATCTATTCTGATGAATATTGCGGTGGTATTAAAGATGGTAAAAAATTAAAGGCTTGTATTCCTGGAGGAAGTTCTGTTCCGATTGTTCCGGCTAATTTATTGCTGAGAACCGTGAACGGAGAGCCAAGATATATGAACTATGAATCATTGGCAGATGGTGGTTTTGCTACCGGAACAATGATGGGTTCAGGAGGTTTCATCGTTTTGGATGAAGACCAGTGTATTGTAGATCACACCATGACATTGGCAAGATTCTACAACCACGAAAGCTGTGGACAATGTACTCCTTGCCGTGAAGGAACGGGATGGATGTACAAGATTTTAAAGAAAATCGAGAAAGGAGAAGGAAAAATGGAAGATATCGATCTACTTTGGGATATCCAGAGAAAAATCGAAGGAAATACGATTTGTCCGTTGGGTGATGCCGCAGCTTGGCCGGTTGCAGCAGCGATCCGTCACTTCAGAGATGAATTTGAGTGGCACGTGAAAAACCCTGAATTGTCTCAGACACAAAACTATGGATTGGCACATTATGCAGATCCTATCCCGGCTGTTGAAAAGAATGCGTAGGTAAGATGAAAAAATTATTGGTTGTCGGCTTAATGATGTCGAATCTTGTATTTGCACAAAAGAAGAAGAGTGATACCGTAGATTATAACAGATCTGTTGAAGAGGATTTGTCATATGTAGCGAGTGAGAAAGAGCAGATTAAGGCTGAAAAAAAGGAGAAACCTTTACCATTAAGCAAAAAAGGTCAGGTTTTCGTATTTTATGGATGGAACAGAGCTGCTTATAGTAATTCTGACATCCATTTTACCGGAAACGGATACGATTTTCAATTGAATAATGTAACCGCGCAAGACAGACCTACAAAATTTGGAATTGTTTATTTTGATCCAAGCTGGTTTACGGTAACACAGTATAATTTCAGAATAGGATATTTCATTAAAGACAATTTAGCATTGGTATTGGGGATAGACCATATGAAATATGTAATGGATCAAAACCAGACTGTAGGTTTCAAAGGACATATTTCAGATCCTGAATATGCAGCAATGGTTCAAAATGGGCAGGTAAATCTTGCAGATGAGAAGTTCCTTACTTTTGAACATACAGACGGACTTAATTATGAAAACTTAGGTCTTGAGAAATACAAAAATCTTGTTCATAAGAAGAATATAGATTTAGTATGGTCTTATGGAGCCGGAATCGGGTTTATGTTTCCGAAAAGTAACGTAAAACTTTTTGGAAATGAAAGAAGTGACCGTTTTCACGTTGCAGGTATGGGAACTGATATCAGATCCAGTCTTAACTTAGTTTTCTGGAAAAACTGGATGCTGAGATTAGAAGGAAAAGCAGGATATATCAATATGTGGGACATTAAAACCACATTGAATAATAAACCGGACAAAGCACGTCAGGATTTTGTTTTCGGACAGATTCTGGGAGGAATTGGATATACATTTAATACAAAGAAATATAAATAACAAAGCCTATTGCTTAACGCATAAAGCTTAAAGCATATCATATGAGCGAAGAAGTTAAAAAATTCAAAATAACTATAGACGGACAGACTACTGAAGTTTTGCCTGGTACTTCTATTCTGGAAGCTGCAAGACAAATCGGTGGTAAATCTGTACCTCCTGCAATGTGCTACTACAGCAAGTTGGAAACCAGTGGAGGAAGATGTAGAACTTGTCTGGTAGAAGTTTCTAAAGGATCTGAAGCAGACCCACGTCCTATGCCAAAATTAGTAGCAAGCTGCAGAACTAATGTAATGGACGGGATGGAAGTAAAAAATCTTACTTCTGAGAAAGCTCAGGAAGGAAGAAAAGCGGTTACCGAATTCTTATTGGTAAACCACCCGCTGGACTGCCCTATCTGCGACCAGGCAGGAGAATGTCATCTTCAGGACTTAGGATATGAGCATGGTGTAGAAAACACAAGAACAGAATTCGAAAGAAATACTTACGAAGCTGATGATCTTGGACCGAACATCAAATTAAATATGAACCGTTGTATTCTTTGCGCAAGATGCGTACTGACAGCTAACCAGCTTACAGAAACAAGAGAACACGGTATCCTTTTCAGAGGAGATCACGCTGAAATTTCAACGTATTTAAATAAAGCCTTAGACAATGACTTCATCGGAAACGTTATCGACGTTTGCCCTGTAGGAGCATTAACAGACAGAACAGCACGTTTTGCAAGCAGAGTTTGGTTTACAAAACCGATGAACGCAACTTGTAAATGTGATAAGTGTTCTGGAAAAGCTGTTGTATGGTTTAAAGGAGACGAAATTGTAAGAGTTACGGCAAGAAAAGACCAGTGGGGTGAAGTAGAAGAATTCATCTGCGATACATGTCGTTTCGAAAGAAAAGCCTTATCAGACTGGAACATCGAAGGCCCTAGACATATCGACAGACATTCTGTAATTTCATTGAACCACTACGAAAAGCCTAAAGATGAGCTAAGAGTTTTAGACAATCCGATGGCTAAAGAAATCAGTGAAAAAGACGAAAAATAAAATAGTTGGAAGTTAGGAAGCTGGAAGCTGGGAGTTTAATAAATACCCTAAATTTCAGTTTTAATTTTAGCTGTTTTAATAATATATAAAAAATTTGGTAATGTGATGAAGAGTTGATGCCACGACGTGATAAACTTCCAGCTTCCAGCTCCCATCTTCAAACATTTAAAATAAAAAATGGATTTACTTACATTTAAACTTATACTTGTACTAGCACTTTTCCTGCTATCACTTACGATTGCAGCCTACTCTACCTGGGCAGAAAGAAAAGTAGCCTCTATCATGCAGGATAGAATTGGTCCTAACAGAGCCGGACCTTTCGGATTACTGCAGCCTCTTGCTGACGGTGGAAAATTCTTCTTTAAAGAAGACTTTACGCCAGCCAATGCAGAAAGATTCCTTTTCGTATTAGGGCCAGCTTTGGTAATGTTTATTTCATTGATTACAGGAGCTGTGATTCCTTGGGGTAAAAGTTTAAATATTGCAGGTACTTCTTTTGATCTTCAGGTAGCAAACATCGATGTTGGTGTACTTTTCATCATCGGTATGGCTTCCATTGGGGTTTACGGAATTATGATCGGAGGTTGGGCTTCGAACAACAAATACTCATTATTAGGTGCTATCCGTGCTTCTTCTCAGATGATTTCTTATGAATTGGCGATGGGATTAGCACTTCTTTCTATCATCATGATGTCTGGAAGTTTGGATTTAAAAGAAATCACTGAAAGTCAGACTACCGGAAAATTATGGGGAGTTATTCCTTGGGTTTCAGGATTGAACTGGAACATTTTCTACCAGCCGATCGCATTCCTTGTTTTCTTTGTCGCTGCTTTGGCAGAAACCAACAGACACCCGTTCGATTTACCTGAGTGTGAATCTGAATTGGTAACAGGATACTCTACAGAATACTCTTCCATGAAGTTAGGGTTATATATGTTCGGAGAATATGTGAACATGTTTATTTCCAATGCTTTTATGGTTGTTCTTTTCTTCGGAGGGTATAACTATCCTGGTATTGAATGGGTAACTCAGAACTGGGGAGAAAATGCTGCAGGAATCTTGAGCGTTGTAGCATTCCTTACAAAAACAGTAATCGGAATTCTGATCTTCATGTGGATCAGATGGACACTTCCAAGATTCAGATATGACCAGTTAATGCACTTAGGATGGAAAACATTAATCCCAATGGCATTGGTAAACCTATTAATTACAGGAGCTGTAATTTTAGCATTTGCAAACTAAGAAATTTGAAAATGAGCTGATTTGAAAATTTGATAATGAAATCAAAGTTTTATCTTTAGCGTATCATATTCAATCATCAATATTAAATAATTAAGATAACAGACAAGATTAGTCTAAAATCTAATGTCTAACATCTAATATCTATAATTAAATGAAACTTACAAACAGATCAAAAGTTGTTTCCAATAAAGAAATGACCCTTGCTGAAAAAATCTACCTTCCTGCCATCTTTACAGGGATGGGGATTACATTTAAGCATGCTGTAAGAACCGTGATAAAGGGTGCTCCCGCAGTATATTCGTATCCGGAAGTACAGAAACCAAGAACCACCATCTGGAGAGGTCAGCACGTTTTGAAGAGAGACGAAGAAGGCAGAGAAAGATGTACAGCTTGTGGACTTTGTGCGGTAGCTTGTCCTGCAGAAGCCATTACGATGACTGCTGCTGAAAGAACTAAAGAGGAAAGAGGTCTTTACAGAGAAGAGAAATACGCTTCAGTATATGAAATCAATATGCTAAGATGTATTTTCTGTGGTATGTGTGAAGAAGCTTGTCCTAAATCTGCCATCTATCTTACCGACAGATTGGTAGACGTAGAAACCAACAGAGGTTCTTTCATTTACGGAAAAGATAAATTAGTTGAAAAAATAAATGAAAGGATTGATATCACGACAAGACAATCCGAGAAACAAAAAAATGCGGTAAAATAATGGATCAGTTTTTATTTTTCTTGGTGGCGTTTTTAGCAGTGGCAAGTGCTGTTTACTTTGTATTTGCAAGAAATCCTCTTTATGCTATTTTGTCATTAATTGTTACGATGTTTTCAATTGCCGGAATGTACATTCTTCTCAATGCACAGTTCCTGGCAATCATCCAGATTATAGTGTACGCAGGTGCTATCATGGTACTTTTCCTTTATATCTTAATGATGCTTAACCTTAATAAGCAAGACGAAAGTAAAAAGAACAATACTTTAAAATTTGTTGGAGTTTTTACAGCAGGTCTTCTTTTGGTAGGTGTATTAGGAGTTTTCAGAGGAGTAAAAGACAATCACATTGTTGTTGAAAATGTAGACAGAGGTGTAGGTCTTACCAAAAATCTGGGTAGACTTTTGTTTAATGAATATGTTTTACCGTTTGAGCTTGCTTCCATCCTAATTCTGGCAGGTATTGTAGGCGCGGTATTAATCGGTAAAAAAGATTTATAAAATTATGGGAGAAGTAAATACATTTATACAAAGCATCCCTTTGGACTACTTCATCATTCTTTCATCAGTATTGTTCTGTTTGGGAGTAATGGGAGTATTGCTTAGAAAAAATGCTATTGTGATTCTGGGCTGTGTAGAGCTTATGCTGAATTCTGTAAACCTTTTATTAGCAGCTTTTTCAGCGTATAAAGGCAACGGCGACGGACAGCTTTTAGTTTTCTTCATTATGGTGGTAGCTGCTGCTGAAGTAGCAGTAGGTCTGGCAATTATTGCGATGCTATATAGAAACACCCGTTCTGTAGATGTGAGTATATTTAATAAATTAAGAGGATAAGAATGGAGAATCTAGTATATGCAATAGTACTTTTACCACTTTTAGGGTTTCTTATTAACGGGCTATTCGGGAAAAATCTTCCAAAAAT
Organism: Chryseobacterium sp. KCF3-3; assembly: GCF_045865955.1. Lineage (NCBI taxonomy): Bacteria > Pseudomonadati > Bacteroidota > Flavobacteriia > Flavobacteriales > Weeksellaceae > Chryseobacterium > Chryseobacterium sp. KCF3-3. The sequence continues at coordinate 2,692,905 of NZ_AP035792.1, read as the reverse complement.
ATTGGTAGGATCTTTGGCTACAGCTATGGTTTTCGGATCTTTCTGTATTGCTGTAAGTATTTTCATGAATTTCAATTCTGAAAGCCAGCCTGTTATTGTAAAAGCTTTTGAATGGTTTAGAGTAAACGGAGTTCAAATCAATTTTGGATTCCAGATTGATCAGCTTTCTTTAATGATGGTGATGATCATTACGGGTATCGGTTCACTGATCCACTTATACTCTATCGGATATATGAGTCATGATAAAGGATTCTATAAGTTTTTTACTTACCTGAATCTTTTCATCTTCTCGATGTTACTTTTAGTAATGGGAAGCAACTACCTTATCCTGTTTATCGGATGGGAAGGTGTAGGTCTTTGTTCTTACCTGTTAATCGGATTCTGGTATACTAACGAAGAATACGGTAAAGCAGCAAGAAAAGCTTTCATCATGAACAGAATTGGTGACCTTGCGTTATTGATCGGTATTTTCATGATCGCTTCTCAGACTAATGCTGTAGATTATCTTTCTGTAGCAGAAAACGCTTCAAAATTTGAATTAGACGGAACAGTGATTATCTTTATCACAGCGAGTTTATTCATCGGTGCTACCGGTAAATCTGCTCAGGTTCCATTATATACATGGTTACCGGATGCGATGGCAGGACCTACTCCTGTATCAGCGTTGATCCACGCGGCAACGATGGTAACAGCAGGTATTTACTTAGTAGTAAGATCCAACTTCTTATTTACTTTAGCACCTACGGTACAGGGAGGAATTTTATTCATCGGATTCTTAACGGCTGCTTTGGCAGGATTTTATGCACTACGTCAAAACGACATCAAAAAAGTATTGGCATACTCTACAGTTTCACAGCTTGGATTTATGTTCATCGCTTTAGGTCTTGGAGCATATACAACAGCAATGTTCCACGTAATGACGCACGCTTTCTTCAAAGCTTTATTATTCTTGGGTGCAGGTTCTGTAATCCACGCTATGAGCAACGAGCAGGATATGCGTTTCATGGGAGGTCTTAAAAAATATATTCCTCTTACCCACGCTACATTCCTTATCGGAACATTAGCCATCTCAGGTTTCCCTTTACTATCAGGGATGATCTCTAAAGACGAAATTTTAGTAGCAGCTTTCGCTAAAAACCCTGTTTACTGGGTAATCTTATTTGTTTTAGCGGCAATGACTGCAACTTATATGTTCAGACTATACTACCTGACATTCCACGGAGAATTCAGAGGTACAGAAGAACAAAAACACCACTTACATGAAAGCCCTTCTAATATGACATTACCATTGATCGTATTGGCTATTCTTTCTGTAATCGGAGGTTTTATCAACCTGCCACACTTCATCGGTCACGGCCATTATGCTAAACTGATGGAATGGTTAAAGCCAGTTCTTACGGAACAAAGCTACAGCCAGATGGAAGCTACTCTTTCAGGAGTACCTTTCAATACTGAAATGATCTTATTAGCAGCTACAGTATTAATGTTCTTCACTGTATGGTTCATCGTTAGAAATACTTATGTAAGTAAGAAAAAGATGGCTGTTGCAGAGGAAAACTATACCGGATGGGAAAAGCTTTCTGCTAAGAAATTATACGTTGACGAACTTTACAACGCATTGATTGTAAAAACTGTTGAAGGATTAGGACGCGGAGGAAAAATGTTTGATAAGGGTATCTTAGACCGTTTTGTAAACTTTGTAGGTGATGGTGCTGAAGACAGCGGAAAAGCTATGAAGCGTGTACAGAACGGAAATGTAGAGACATATATCCTTATCATGTCTTTAGCTGTGGGAATTATATTAATTGTTAACTTTTTATTACAATAATAATGTCTTGTTTGTTATTAACATTATTACTATTACCTCTAGTAGGTTCGGGATTAGTTTTTGCCTGGAAGAATAATTCCAGCAAATATTTGGCGCTTGGAATTGCATTGGTACAAATGCTCCTTACGTTCTATATATTATCGGATTTTGATTTTACTCCGACAGTAGACAGCGTATTGCAGCACGAGATCAATTATCCATGGTCACAATTTATGAAGAGCTCTCTTCACTTCGGTATCGATGGGATGAGCATGCTTCTTTTATTATTGACCAACATTCTGGCTCCAATCATTATTTTATCATCTTTCAATGAAAATGTAAACTACAGAAATACATTCTACGGACTGATTCTGTTGATGCAGTTCGGTCTTGTAGGAGTGTTCACTTCTTTAGACGGATTGTTATTCTACATTTTCTGGGAAGTAACTTTGATTCCAATTTGGTTCATTGCCGGACTTTGGGGACAAGAGAATAAAAGGTTCGAGTTCACTACGAAATTCTTCGTATATACATTCGTTGGATCATTATTTATGTTAGCCGGATTGATCTATGTGTACAACCACTCTGCATCATTCGCTTTAACAGATTTATATAATGCTCAGCTGAATGAAGTACAGCAGACTGTGGTATTCTGGTTTATTTTCTTTGCTTTTGCAGTGAAATTACCGGTATTCCCTTTCCATACTTGGCAGCCTGACACGTATACCTACTCTCCTACTCAGGGATCCATGTTATTATCAGGGATCATGCTGAAGATGGCAGTATACGGTGTAATGCGTTATTTACTTCCAATCACTCCACTTCCTATAGCTGGAATTTCCGGACAGATCGTAATTATTCTTGCTATTGTAGGAATTGTTCACGGTGCGTTGATCGCTATTATCCAAACGGATATGAAGAGAATCATTGCGTATTCTTCTTTCTCTCACGTAGGATTGATGGTAGCAGGTATCTTTGCTTCTGCAGTAGTTACTTTAAGAGGAACTTTCAATGTAGAAGGAGCTGAAGGAGCTTTGGTACAGACATTTGCTCACGGTATCAACGTAGTAGGTTTATTCTACTGTTGTGATATTTTATATAAGAGATTTAAATCAAGAGACATCAGACAAATGGGTGGTTTAGCTAAAGTAGCGCCTAAGTTTGCTGTATTGTTTCTGATCATTATATTAGGTTCAATGGGAGTTCCATTAACCAATGGATTCATCGGGGAATTTATTTTGTTGAAATCAGTTTATGATTTTAACGGAACAGCGGCAGTAATTGCTGGTCTTACGGTAATTCTTTGTGCAGTGTATTTATTGAGATTCTACGGAAAAGCGATGTTTGGAGAAGGAGATGAAGCCGTTTTAAGTACAGCAAAAGATTTATCAGGTGTAGAATTTTCTGTATTGGCAAGTTTAGCGGTTTTTGTGATTTTACTAGGTATTTTCCCACAACCGGTAATCGACATGGTGAGTAGTTCGGTGAAGTTTATCTACCAATCAATGGTAAGTTAATTTGATATTTTAAGAAATGAGTGTTTTAATTATTGTTTTCCTAACGGCAGTTATTGCGTTATTTTCAGGAGTTTTTGAACAAGGAAAATTCGCAAGATACATTGGGATTTTGGGATTAATCATTGCATTGTATGTAAGTTTTATGCCGGAATGTTCGTTCTTCGACCATTACAAGCATATGTACGAGTACAGTGACAATACCGCATTATTCACTAAAATATCAATCGTAACAACTTTATTGTTATTCTTCCTGGGAGGTTTTGCTTTCAGCAACCACAGAAGCCACCAGTCAGAATTATATGCATTGATGCTATTTGCATTATGTGGAGGAATCATCCTTTTCGGATACCAGAACCTGGTAACGATGTTCTTAGGAGTTGAGATCCTTTCTATTCCATTATATGTAATGGCTGGAGCTAATAAAACTGATCTTAGATCCAACGAAGCTTCTATTAAATATTTCCTTATGGGTGCATTCGCAACAGGTTTCTTACTGTTCGGTATTGCGTTCATCTACGGAAGTGCAGGAAGTTTTGATTTATACAAAATCCACGATTTCGGGGTAGCTAATTCAGGGAATGTAATGTTCATCTTAGGAGTATTACTAATTCTTTGTGCATTGGCATTTAAGGTAGCTTTAGCACCTTTCCACATGTGGAGTCCTGATGTATATGCAGGTTCTCCTTCATTAATCACAGCTTTCATGGCAAGTGTAGTAAAGATCTCAGGATTCTTTGCTCTGTTCAGATTGATGACGCTTGGTTTCGCAGGAGTAACTCACGAATGGATTAATGTTTTAGGAGTATTCTTAATCATTACATTACTTTTGGCAAACGTTATGGGTCTTGCTCAGACGAATGCAAAAAGAATGTTGGCATACTCTTCAGTATCTCACGCAGGATATATCGGATTGGTATTCTTCGGAATGACAAGCCTTTCTACGTATAACCTGGCATTTTATTTATTTGCTTATTCTTTATCTACAGTAGGTGTTTTCATGTGTCTGATCTGGGTAGAGAAATTAAAGAGAGAAACTTCTTTCGGAGCCTTCAAAGGATTGGCGAAGACTGAACCTTTATTAGCAACAGCAGCAACGATCTCTATGCTTTCAATGGCAGGAGTTCCGTTAACCGCTGGTTTCATGGGGAAATTTGCTTTATTCTCCCAGGCTATGAACGGTGCAGCTTTCTTAGTATTAGTAGCCGTGTTAGGTTCTGCCCTATCTATTGCTTACTATTTAAGACTGATCATTGCGATGTTCTTCTTTAAAGAATCAACATTCAAATCATCAGAAAAAGTAACCCTTACTTACAACATCATTGCAGTGGTTGTTATTGCTTTGATTATCATTCTTGGAGTTTTCCCGGATCTATTTGCAAGAATATTCGGATTATAAAATCTGAATTTTAAGATATAAAAAGCACAACTCTTCAGTTGTGCTTTTTTATTATCCTTTGAATAATGAATATCTCCCCCAAAAAACTATAATTTTTATTTATCAGTAAATCTATAATCTGTCTTTCCAAAAAAAAGTAAAGAATTAGAACATACCTTGCAGAGTTTCCCAAAGCACCTGCAAATTATGTACAATAAAATAAAAATTCCACACTATCAATATTCTGCTTTTTTCATAACTTTACTTTAAATTTTTCAGCTCTTGGCTAATCTCTATAAAAAAGACTCTCCCTTTCAGGTTTATATATCATTCAAAAAATATTTGGATGTTCTGGAACATATCCGGTATAATGACAGACTGGAATACAGGGTCAATTATGCAGAGTCTTTACTAGAGAGCACCAGAAATTTTAAAGAACTTAGAGAAGGTTTTAATGACACTACCCTTCTTGAAAAACATGAAGACCTCATCAGACTACTTCTTGCTGATCTTTTTCCAACAGGCCTCACCAGAAACGAAATAAAAGCAGCAAGTATTCCGCTTTCCAACATTACTTTCAACTATACCGAAAGGTTTAAAGATATTCTGAAAGACGCAGGAAAAGACTTCGAAATAGAACTCAGGAATATTTCAGATAATGAATTTTATGTATTCTGTTGCTGTCTGATTCTTCAGAGCTACTTCAAAAAAGATATTAAAAGTACCATCCCGTTTTATTATGATATTCCCAATAAGCAGGGAATCATGAAGCATTATAAAATTACGGTCAATTCAGATTTTACAGAAATTACTCCTACAGAAGATGCCAAAATTCCGTCTGATGATGTTCTGGATATGCTGCTGGAAAATCTTGATGACTTTAAGCTTTGGAAGAAATATTTCCCATCTCAATCCTGGATATTGAAAGGATTTACCATTATTTCACTGGTAGACTGTACCTCTGAAGTTGCCCTTTCTGATCTGAAATCAAGCATGATTGAAATTGATCCGGAAAATATGAATCCCAACGAAAATCTCACAGAAATTTTCAAATCTTACTTTGATGTTCCTGAGCTAAGTTTTGGGCTGATGACTTTCAATAAAAAGGAACAGAAACTGGATAAGCTCCCGATTTATGAAAGCCTTCTCACCAATCATATCCTGGATTTCTGGATCAATGCATTTGATGAAGAAACCCGTAAGAGTACTTTTAATAATTTAAATCATAATTCAAAGCCTGTAGTTGTTTCCAATGTAAACAACCTGGACGAGAATGTCAAGCTGCTTCCTTCCTTCAGTATTTTAAAGGATAATAATGTGAACAGCTTCATGGTAATTCCTATCATGAAAGATGGTGAGCTCCTTGCTATCATGGAATTCACCTCTCCTATTGCCGGAAGTTTCAATGGTTTAAAGCTTAAAAAACTGGAGTTTTTCACTGATATGGTTCTTTTCTCTCTGAACAGATTTTACTTTGAGAAAAACTATCAGATAGAAGCTATTATTCAGCGTGAATATACAACCATCCACGACAGCGTGGTGTGGAAATTTAGAAATGAAGCTGAAAAATATTTTACAGCATCGCTTGGAAAAAAAATATATACTTTAAAGCAGATTGCATTTAAAAATCTGACTCCTTTGTTTGGGGTTTCAGATATCCGTTCTTCTTCTGAAAAACGTTTTAATCTGATGCTGCAGGATCTTAATCAACAAATTGAATGGCTGAATGAGGTTTTGGTACTCACCAATTCCGATTCAGAAAAATTTGTACTGGCGCTGGATGTTTTTGAGAATGAGATCAACAATGAGATCAAAGCGGATACGGAACAACGTTTCCAGAGATTATTAAGGGAAGAAATTCATCCTTTCCTCCAGGGTAAACTGGAAGTAAGAACCTCAAGAGAAATAAAAACTAAAATCAAAGACTATTTTTCACACATCTTTACTTCTACGGATCTGTTTTATCACCACAGGAAAAACCTTGATGATTCTATCACCCTGGTCAACCGAAAACTGGCAGATATGTTGGATGAAAGCCAGATAAAAGCACAGGAAATTTTCCCACATTACTATGAAAGATTCAAATCTGACGGTGTGGAACATAATCTGTACAGTGGTTCTACCATCGCTCCGGAACTTCACTATACTTCGAAAGTAGTTCACAAACTGAGATACTGGCAGCTTAAGACGATTTGTAAAATGGAACTTGAATTTCAGTCGTTCAAAAAATATCTTCCTGTACAGCTGGATATTGCTTCGCTGATCTTCGTGTATAATGAAAAAATAGACATCCGTTTCAGAATGGATGAAAAACGCTTTGATGTAGACGGAGCTTACAATTCTTATTACGAAATTATCAAAAAGCGTCTGGATAAAGCGCATGTCAAAGATTCTTCTGAACGTATCACCGCTCCCGGAAAAATCACCATCGTCTATTTCGGGATGGAAAATCAGAAAGAATACCTCGACTACATTTCAAAACTTCAGAAGAAAGGAGTATTACAGCATGATGTAGAATTTTTAAAGGTAGAGGATCTTCAGGGAATTACAGGATTGCTGGCGTTGAGGGTTTCTTTTACGCTTCCGCAGGAATAGAAAAATCCGGAATATACATCCCGGATGATTATTTATCGTTTTTCTTCAATAAAAATACTGATTTCAAATTCCTGTTTTACAGGATATTTATAAACTTTAGCAGAATACCAGTTGTCAAGTTCTTTTGATTGAAATAAACGTTCTATTTCTTTCTTTGAAGCTTCATCTGTATACTTTATGAAATCAATTTTTTCAATCGCATTTTGTTTTCCTATTGTTACGCGAAGTCTGTTTTCTCCTTTCTGTGCATTTGCCTGAACCTTAAATTTTTCAAATAAGATTTTGCGAAAATTGTCTATTCCGGTCTTAAAACCTGCATAATTAGGCTCAAACAGCTCTATATCATCAATACAGTTCCCATTTATTTTCTGGCATTTTTCCAGAGATGTTACAGCTTCTGATTTTAATGAATCAATTGCTTTTCTTTCTTCTGATGTAGATGGAAGTATTTTTATATTCTCTAATGTTGAAATATAATGAATTAGTGCTTCTGATTTTACAGAGTGTAACGTATCATTTTTAATAACTTTTCTAGTATGTGCTACTCCTTTAATCTCTTGCGAAGATACTTTGGATAGAAAAAGAATTGAGTAAATCAACATTAATTTCTTCATCATTAACGATATACTTTTATCCCTTTTATGATTTTACTTCCATAAAAATTTCTTTCTTCATTGGTGAATAAGGCATTATTTAATTCTTGGAAATATCTGGTTTCATGTCTTAAAATTGGAGTTTCCCATTCTATTGATAAAGTAACTACATTATGAAAAGAAGCTTCTTTATCACAAAAATTAAAATCAGTTGAAAAATTATAATATTTAGTTCTAAAATTTGGGACAGGCCAAACCGTTTTAGGTTGAATTTGTGTCATATCATTTAATAACTTAGAAAAAGGCTTCCCTATATAACTTGTTTTATTAACTTCAAATTGCTTTAAATAATTCAACGTATCTAGTTGAGCAAAACTTTTAATGAATAGACAAAAAGTAATCATTAATAATATTTTTGATATTTTTTTCATTGGTAATTATTTTAAATTGCAGTCTATTGTTTCTTTATATATTATTTTTGTTGGGTCTGTTGGATCAGGTAATTCTTTCACATAAATTGGGCTAAAATTACCCGAACTATCTTTTTTACTTATACCAATTCCCATTCCATATTTTCCTATTACAAAAGCTGTTGCAAGTTCCATTGATTCTTCATCAGATTTTTTTGAAACACTAAAAAAATAATTATATACTAAATTAAAGTCTTTTCCAATACTCATTGATGTATTCCAGTTTTGACTTGTCATATCAAAATAAGTAAGCTCGGGATAAGTTGTTGTAAAATTAGCAAAAGCAGTAGGATTTGTGATCGTATATACGTAAGTTGCTCCTGTATAAGCCCCATTAGTATAGTAATAATTAAAATTAGGATTAATATTATGAACTTTCCAAAACCAATAAATATCTCCAGGGGAAGCTACATCATAAGTTACTGATGTGTGGTTATGTATACCTCCTTCCACAACAAAATCAGGATTTGTTGCAGGCATTGGTACACTAGCCCCAGAAGAGCTTCCTAAAATGATACTTGAAACTTTATAAATACCTGAAGGATTTTTACCAAAAGTAAAAGCTTTTTCAACAGTTGAAGTAGAAATACCTGACTTCATTGTATTATTTTGTAAATCAACTACAGATTCATTTAAAAGGGTTTTTGCTTTTGCATTTTCAGTAATAATTTTTTTACAAGGTCTACTAGGAAGTGGTAAATTAGGGATTGTAGGTGTACCATTATTATTTCCGCCTGATCCTCCAAAAGGTCCACCACCTCCACCAGTTCCATCATCACCCAATCCAGTTGTAGCTGGAAGAGCTTTACATCTATGGACAACTACTGTTACCCGTGTGGAAGGCTGATCTGCTTTACAGGGACCTCCTTGCGTTTTTGGAAGCTCTCCATTGAAATGCTGTCCTTCACTGCAGGAAGTATAATAGGATTCTTCTACCCATTCACAGGAGATATCTGACTTCCCAACTAATCCACCATTGTAAGTTCCCGGATTAAGTTCTTCTACGGTCAGTTTTCCTTTTGTATCCACAGAGCCTCCATTGGCCAGAATTTGTTTTTCCGGTAGGGTAAAGTGATAAGTAATTAAAAGTTCTTTGTAAGTCCCATCAGGAAGAAGACTTAGCACAAGGTTTTCCAAAGGTGCATCCTCAGCAGCATTATCCCTTGTAAGATGAAAAGTATAACTGTGAACATCAGGCCCTCGTTCTATGTAAATCACATCATCTGTATTTACAGAAACCCCATTACTGTACTTTACAGCTTTCCCTGAAACATAGGTTTCTAATGTTTTAAATTTCTCATTGACTTTTTTAAGCTCAGGAATAAGATTAGTCTTGTGCTTACTTTCATCCAGTGAAATTCTTTTGTAAGTATACCGGAGAGCATTCCTGTCATTAGGATTCTCCTGCTGATCTGGGAAATAATCATTCCTGCAGGAATGTATTGCAAGGCTAAAGACTATCATAAGCAGCAGCTATGAAAGTAGTTTTTTCGTCATAATTTTGTGTTTTTAAAATAGTTAAAGTTTCAATACTTAAAAAAGCATGAGCAATATAAAGAAAAAATACTATGAAGCATTACGGGTTTCCACAATTCTTTTATAAATAACAGAAATACCTAATCTAGGAAAAAATTTTGTGCTAATCCACAAAATAAGTATCCGGCTTCTTCAATTCCCCTTGCGGAATTCCAGCCTGTTCAAAAATAGAAAATTCAATAGTACGGCAGATGCTGTTCAGGGCAAGGTCATTTTCCTCTTCACCAAAAGGTTCTCCAATCTCCTGAATAATAGCATCAAGAGCAATAAAGGTGTAGCTGATCAATAAAACGATTAAAGGCATCATCCAGCCCAAAGAATCTACCAATCCAAATGGAAGCCAGAAACAATATAAATAAACAGTACGATGCAACAAAACACTGTAAGCAAAGGGTAAGGGCGTATTGTAAATTCTCTCACAGCCTCCGGAAATATTAGAAAACTGGTTCAGCTGATGATCCATAGAAGTCATCACAATGGTGTCTATATTTCCTTTTTTATTCTGTTCATTGAGCCAGTCTGCAATAAATCCAAGAATAATACTGGGAATGAATTTTTTATTCTTCACCTGTTCCAGTTGTTCGGGCGAAAGCAATCTCTCAAGATGCTCTGTCCCGGATTTATCTCTCAACTGAAAGTTCAGTGACCAGGAGAATGCAGAAATCAGCTTGATCATTCTCTCTTTTTCCTCTTTAGCTTCAGGAGAAGAATCATTTACTAAGGATAAGATCTGTCTTGTGAGAGATCTGGTCTCAATCACAAGTAATCCCCAGAGTTTCCGTCCTTCCCAGAAACGGTCATAGCTCGCAGAATTACAGAAACCCATAAATATAGCAAGTGCCAATCCTATCAATGTAAAAATGGTAGGATTGAGATGTACTTTATAATCGAATATTCTCCCTTTGAAAAAATAGATAGCCAGGGAAAACAGCGTGATAATGGAAAGCTGAACAACAATTTTCTTTAATACGGAACCTCTCCATATAAATAACATTTTCAGCCAATTGGTACGCTGTCTGACGATCATTTGTGTGTATATTTTAATTAAAGACTAAGAAAAGCCACCCCGAAAGATAAAACGGAAATAATAATCCCCGCCATAAAGATCTTATAGGTAATGGATAAAAGCTTGTATTTTCTGTTAAGAACTTTCCCAAGATAATACAGATCTTTCACCATAGAATCGTAGATATAATCCCTGTCTTTAATAAGGTCTTTCATCGCATTGTTATAATCGTCAAATAACATCTGCTGAAAGTTCCCAAAGAACAGTAGGTTTACTTTTCTGTTAGTAATATCCTCAGAAGTAAATGTTGATTTTGTGACATTCGGTTTTGTGGATAAAATCGCAAATATGATTGTCAGTACGCTAGACAGTAATAATATGAAGCTTGGAAGAATCAGATGCGAATTCTTAGGAGCATCCAGTTTCGGTACCAATACAGAAAGACAAACTGAAATAATAATGGCATTTACCGATAAAAGAATATTGGCTTTGCTGTCTGCAATATCACTTAATCTTGTATGGTTATTCAACGTCACTCTGAATAAAGTATCCACACTTCTGTCCGATTTTTCTTTTTCTTTTTTACCTTCTGAAACCTCCTTTTTACTTTCTTTTTTCTCTTCTTCTTTTTCCAGCTTCTTCTCGATCTTTTTAATATTTTTCTTTTTCAGCGGTTCCCAGTTTTCTTTGGCGTAATCCGTATAAAAAGTATGCTTGTTTTTCAGCATGTCCAGATTTCCGGCATTCCATTCTTCATTGGAAAAACATCTTACATTGGTAAGCTCCCATTCTTTTCTCAAAGCATCGGAAATATCACTGTAATCATGTCCCGCAAAATGGCTGAAGTCTGCATCCTTTACAATTTTTTCCAGTAAATTCTGAGGTTCATACTGTATTTTCGTAGCCAAAATTAGTTTTTCAACGTCTGCAATATAGGCTTCCGGATAGTTTTCCTGGTGTAAAAAGGCTTTCATCACCTCTACACTCCTTTCCTCATGGTTGAGGGCACATTCTATATATCCCGTATCATGAAACCATAATGCCACGAGTACCTTCTCCTGATCCTCTTCAGAAACAGGAGTGTTTTTCATGATTTCCTCAGCCTTATTAACGGTATAGGCAGTATGGATAAAATTATGATAAAAATATACCGAAGATAACTTATCTTTGAATAAGATTTCAACATAATTTTTAGCTTTTTGTAAAATGCTCATCCCTGAAATTTTGTTAATGTAAATTTATGAATTTATCCTTTAAAACTCATCTAAAAAATACTTCTATTGTTCTTCGAACGGTAATGTCCGCAGGAGTCCTTTATTCCTGTGCTACCTATAACGTGCAAAAGGGCAAAAACTTATTTGAAGTAAAAGATTCCGAAATAAAATCTGAAAATGATTTTAAACTCTTTCTGATTGGAGATGCAGGAAACTCAGATGAACCTCAGGCACAAAAAACGCTGAATTTACTGAAAAGTAAGCTGGATTCTGCCAGCAGTAACTCTATGCTGATCTTTCTGGGTGATAATATCTACCCCAATGGGATGCCCAAAGAAACAGATAAAGATTATGCCACAGCAAAGCAGAAACTGGAAAATCAACTCTCCATTACCAAAAATTTTAAAGGGAAAACCCTTGTAATTCCGGGAAATCATGACTGGTACAGTGGACTGGAAGGATTGAATACCCAGGAAGGACTCGTTAAAAAATATCTTGATGATAAAAAAGCTTTCCTTCCTAAAAATGGATGCCCTATTGATGACATCAACATTTCTAAAGATATCAAACTTATTGCTATCGATTCGGAATGGGTGATTGCCAACTGGGACAATTATCCTGGAATCAACAAAAACTGTAATATCAAAACCCGTGAAGATTTTTTCACAGAGTTTAAAGATCTAATCATTAAAAATCAGGGTAAAAAAATAATTGTTGCCCTACACCATCCCATCATCAGTAGTGGAACACATGCAGGTTTTAATTCTGCAAAATCTCATCTCTTTCCCTTAAAGAGTAAAGTTCCTGTACCTGTGGTGGCAAGTGTAATCAATATATTAAGGAGTTCCTCAGGAGCCAGCCCTGAAGATATCAACAATCAACATTATGCAGATCTGGCCAACAGATTGAAAAGTATTGTTCAGGATAAAGAAAATATTATTTTCGTATCCGGCCATGACCATAATCTGCAATATCACGAAGATGGAAACTTAAGACAGATCATCAGTGGCGCAGGTTCTAAAACAGATCCTTCTACCATTGTAGAAAAAACAGACTTTTCCTACGGAGGCAGTGGTTTTGCAGTTTTAAATTTCAGAAAAGATGAAAGTACAGATGTGGAGTATTTTTCTACTAAAGATGCTCAACTTCAAAAACTGACTCATATTTCCGTGATTTCCAAACCGGATGTGTTTGTTAATAATTTCCCTAATTCTTTTCCTGCAACATTCTCTTCAACCATTTACCCGGTACCACTTACCGAAAAAAGAAAGTTTTACCGTTGGCTTTGGGGAGATCATTACAGAAGATATTACGGAATTCCCATTGAAGCTCCAACAGCTAATCTTTCTGAATTGAATGGTGGATACATTCCTTTCAGAGAAGGTGGAGGAAACCAGTCCAACAGTTTGCGATTGAAGTCTGCAGACGGACAGGAATTCGTGATGCGTGGCGTGAAAAAAAGCGCGATCCGTTTCTTAAATAATATGGCTTTCCAGAAAAGCACATTGGGAGAAGAACTTGCAGATACATATCCTGAAAAATTCTTACTTGATTTTTATACCACCAATCATCCGTTTACTCCATTTACGATTGGAAATATGTCTGAAAAACTGGGCATTTTCCACAGTAATCCTAAACTGTATTATATTCCTAAACAAAAGGCTTTGGGAACCTATAATGAGAATTATGGAGATGAAATGTATATGATTGAAGAACGTTTTTCTTCAGATCCGAAAACACTGGCTTCTCTCGATAATGCAAAAGATATTGTTTCTACAGATGATGTATTAAAAAACCTCAGCAAGAGTAATAAATATTCTGTAGACAGAGAATCTTACATCAGAGCAAGGTTATTTGATATGCTTATCGGAGACTGGGACAGACACTCAGATCAATGGAAATGGGCGCAATATGATGAGGGTGATAAAGTGATTTATAAACCCATTCCAAAAGACAGGGATCAGGCTTTCAGTAAATATGACGGGGCAGCTTTCAGAATTATTATGAATGTTCCGGCCATCCGCCATATGAAAACCTTTACAGAAGACATCAGCAGTGTCAAATGGCTTGCCATGGAACCTTACCCAATGGATCTTGTATTCTTAAAAGGCTCAGACCAGAATGAGTGGGAAACCCAGGCAAAATATATTCAGGAACATCTTACGGATACGGATATTGATGATGCTTTTCATAATCTTCCAAAAGAGGTGCAGGATGAAACGATTGCTGAAATCCAGAGAAAACTGAAAATAAGAAAAACAAAACTTCAGAGCTATGCCGCTCAGTACTATGATGTATTGCTGAAAAAAGTTCCTTTGGCGGGAACGGTAAACCCTGATAAGTTTGTCATCACCAAAAACGGACATTCAGTACTTGTACAGCAATATTATCTGGGTAAGAATAAAGACCAGAATGAACTGGTTTTTGAAAAGACCTATCACGATTCGAAAACAAAAGAATTATGGATCTATGGACTTGAAGATGATGATACTTATGTAGTAACAGGAAGCGGAAGTCCTAAAATGAATATCAGACTGATTGGTGGCTATAATCATGATACCTACAACGTTGCAGATGGAAGAAAAGTGAAGATTTATGATTTTAAATCTCAGAAAAACACGTATAATGACGGTAATGCAACAAAGAATATTACGGATGATTATGATATCAACAGCTATAATTATAAGCATCCTAAATATAATTCTGTTGCCGGATATCCAAACCTGGATTACAACCCGGATGATGGTGTTATTGTAGGAGTTCTGGCTAATTATACGGTGAATAATTTTATCCGTGACCCATTTACTCAGAGACATAGCTTAAAAGCTAATTTTTATACAGCAACTGCAGGATTTAGCCTCACATACAAAGGGGTATTTAAAAAGGCAATCTCAGGTTGGGATATCAACCTTGATGCATTTTATACGACTCCGAGATTCTCTCAAAACTTCTTTGGACTTTCCAATGAAAGTGAATATGACAAAGAGGATACGGAAAGAGAATACAACAGAGCCAGAATATCCAAGTTTAACTTCGCACCTTCTATCTCTCAAAAGAGCTGGATGAATCTCAGCCACCAGTTTCAACTGACTTTTGAAGATAATAAAGTACAGAGAAAAGCTGACCGTTTCATCAATCAGTCTCCGGATGTAAGACCTGGCGTATTTAACAGCCAGCAGTTTGTAGGAGCCAATTATACCTTTGGCTATAAAAATGCAGATAATACAGCCTTCCCTACTCTTGGATTGGAGTTTATGTTGAATGCAGACTGGAAAGCAACACTTTCTGATTTTAATAAAAACTTTGTTACCGTAAAAGGAAAACTTGCCATTGACCACAGAATTGATAAAAAGGGAACATTTGTATTCGCCAATTCCAGCAATGTGATGTGGATCAATAATAATAATTTTGAATTCTACCAGGCTGCAGCTATTGGAGGCAATAATGGAATGAGAGCCTTCAGAAATGAAAGATTTTCAGGAAGATCATATTTTACCAATAACTCGGAAATCCGATGGGATTTCGGACGGGTAAGAAATAATATTGTTCCTGCAAACATGGGAATTCTTATCGGATATGATATCGGCCGTGTATGGAATGACAATGAAAACTCCAGAAAATGGCATCAGTCTGCCGGTGCCGGTGTATGGCTGAGTATTGTGGAAATGATGTCTGCAAGATTGAATTATTTTTATGGCTCAGACGGTGGAAGGATTTCTGCCGGAGTGGGAATGAAATTTTAATCTGGTCATTAAAAAAAATCTCATTTTTGAAATGAGTACCGCAGTCAAAAACTCAACATAAAACACTGTTTAACAACATATTAAACTATTTAAAATTAAAAATTTGAAAAAATTTCAATTTTAATAAAATTTAATAATTCAAATTTTCAACTCACACTTTTTACTGATAAAATAAATATGGCTTTTAAATAAAGGCCATATTTTCAGCTATATAAGTCAAAACCAGACATAGTTCAATATGATTATCAATTCCTTAAAAAATAGACATTTTAAAAACATTTTATATTTGTGGCAACAAAAAATCAACAAATGATGAAAAAAAAGCTACTGTATATGGCATTATTTGTCATGTTCATACACTTAAATGCACAGATAGGGATTAAAACTCCAACTCCACAACATACTCTGCATGTAAATGGTTCTCTTCAGGTAGTTAAAGATCTGAATGTAGGCGGAGATGACAGAACAAAGGGAAATTCAGGAAACAAAGGCGAGGTCTTAATGTCCAACGGAGCGGGAAATGCTCCGGTTTGGAAAACGATTGAATCTGAAAACTTTCTAAAGGTGGTTTATGTGGGAAACAAAACAAATATCAGCCCTGCAAGTGGAAGCTATACAGGAACGCATTCTACACCGGTGAACACTCATGAAAGCTATTCGCAAACCTATGTTTTCAATGTGAGTAATAAGATTGATAATGCTTATTTAACGTACAATTCTACAACGGGGCTTTTCACTGTAGTAAAACCTGGATTTTACAATATTGTTCCTTATGCTACCTATGATCTTAATTTAAATCCATCAGGGCAAACTGCAGGAACAGCTAATTCATACATACAAAAAGTTTCCCCTACACTTACAACGCTTGCGGGTATCTCTACAGGCCATGGAGAGCGTACTACAGGATTAAATCATAATCTTTCCTCCATTAACTTTTTTGATACAGGAGAAACCTTTAGGATACGCTGCCGTTATACTCAGGATTTCAGATTATCAAGCGGAAATATTCATATTTCGTATCTGACTCCGTAAACATTACAAATGTCAATCACTTCATTAACATTTCATATATTCAAAAACCCCACAGATTTCTCTGTGGGGTTTTATTTATTCATTTATGGTACTGGAAAGTATAATAATATTTGCCCATTGGCATCGTATTTATAGTTCCATGTTTTTATTGATGTTTTTGGAGGAATACTAAGAACTAAGTTTACAACAGTAGTTTCTTTTTTTCTGAAATTATTAACGGATAAACTTTTCTCAAAAAAAGTATCATTGATCAGATAAAGTTTTTTAAATGGATTAGCTGCACTATCAAAATCAGAATATATAGTGGTGGTCATCTTATTATCTACTCCATTTATTCTTTCCAAAAACTCGCTTTTAGTAAGATTGCTGCTGTTATCATAATAATAGGTTGTGAAATATTCGTAGTTTCCAGGACCAGGAAATACCAAATGGGCACTTTTTAATTTATCCTGTTCATAAGTATAAGTTTTTGCAAAAGATAGAGAACTTGTGCCAGTACTATTATTTACATAATAATGTTCTTTCTTTGAAAGTCTATTATTATCCATTGTATAATGATATTCGTTATGCCCTACAGCATTTGCCTCCTCCAATTGACTTACAACTACTTTATTATTAATATAAGATAATTTAGTGATATGATCAGCAAAAAACAAATTTTCAAATTGTACATATATTGGATAAAACCTGCCTTTAATATTAGTTAACTTATCATTTTCAAAGGTAAATTCATAAAACTCTTTAGGATTAAGGGTTCCAGCACCATCTGAACAATATGTGTACGCTTTTTCTGTCTGTATAACCGGAGGCGGTGGAGTGTCTGCTGGAGTATCATCACTACTGCTGCATGAAAACAGACTTAATGCAAGTGAAAGGTAAAGTAATTTTTTCATGGTTGGTTAGTTTATTTTTTATAAATATATAATTTAATTTAAAGAAAAAGTATACACATTTCCACCTTCATTCTTCCCTTTCTCATCGGCAATCATTAGCGTTTTATCATCAAAGAATACCATAGCTTCTTTTTGGGAATTATGATTCAAAGGGATTTTCTGAATTTTTGCAGCACTGAAATTGTCTGCTGTAAATCCAGTAAGAACGTGTACATTTTTATGGGTAAGCAATACAATTTTATCTTTTGTACTGTTGATGGTGGCAGAGGTAATAGCTGCATCATTATAACCTCCATCAAGCTTTAATGTCCCTATTAACTTCGCTTCAAAATTACCTTCTTTGTTAGGCACCTGGAAAACAAGGAAAGTTCCATCAAAACCTTTGCTTCTGTTTTTGGTGAATAAGTAAAAGTTACCATTCATTTCAACAAAAGCTTCACAATCATACAACAGATTTGATTTTTTTGGAGGAAACTCCGTCTGTCCCTGATAATGGAATTTAGTTGTCTGAACAACCTTGGCAGCAATTTGTTTGGTATCTTTTAAATCTGTTTTTAAAATCGCCAGATCCTGCCTGTTATTGTCATTATTTCCAAAATCTCCGATATAAATATTTCCCTGAGGATCAGATATAATATCTTCCCAGTCTGTATTTTCAGCATTTTCTACCGGTATTTTTGCCAGCATATCGCCTTTATCACTCAGCCCGTATATTGCATTTTTATTTCCTCTGTCTTCTATCGCCCAGATTGTTTTCTTATCCTTTGATAAAGTAATTCCGGAAACTTCCTTCAACTTTTTAGGTAAGGTAAACTGAACTTTCAATTCATCCTCGTTAGTGGGAGAATTCTGAGCTTTTGGATTGCAGCTCAATAAAAGCAAGGCGGGTAAAATAAGAAAGCGTAACATATTTATTTTTTATTTTTTTAACTGAATATAAGAAGCATTAATTGTTCCAATCGGCAACTATGAAAGTTTTTTTGCCTTTTCCCAAAGAACATCCATTTCTTCCAGAGACATATCTGCCAGTTTTAAATCCTGATCTTCGGCAAGTCCTTCCATCTTTTGAAATCTTGAAATAAACTTAAGATTGGTTCTTTCCAACGCAGAATCCGGATTAATACCTGAAATTCTTGCATAATTAATCAAAGAGAAAAAAACGTCGCCAAGTTCCTGTTCTTTTTTATCCAAATCCGTCTCCGCATGGAACTCCTGAATCTCTTCATCTACTTTTTTCCATGCATCTTCTGCATCATGAAACTCAAAACCTATTCCCTTCACCTTGTCCTGGATTCTGTAGGCTTTCACTAAACTTGGCAGGCTTTTCGGAACTCCACCCAAAATAGATTTGTTCCCTTCTTTTAATTTTAATTTTTCCCAGTTCTGTTTCACTTCTTCTTCATCTTTCACTTCAACATCTCCATAGATATGAGGATGACGGAAAATCAGCTTTTCATTCAGGGAATTAATCACATCTGCGATATCAAAACTTTCTTTTTCAGAACCTATTTTAGCATAAAAAACCAGATGAAGCAGAACATCACCCAGTTCTTTTTTTACTTCCTGTAAATCTTCCTGTAAAATAGCATCTGAAAGCTCGTAGGTTTCTTCAAGGGTAAGATGGCGAAGTGATTGTAATGTCTGTTTCTGATCCCACGGACATTTTTCACGCAAATCATCCATAATATCCAGTAATCTTCCGAAGGCGTCCAGTTTCTCTTGTTTCGTATTCATAAATAATGGGAAATTCAATCTCATACAAATGTAAGGGATATTCGGACATCATTACAAACGTTGGAAGTAAAAGTTGCGGAGAGCAGAATTCGGATAGATTCGATATATAAACCTAACAGATTTTCGAAACCTGTTAGGTTTGGAATATTAGCACACAATTATCTTTTGTCTGAAAAAACAAAAAACCTTGTCCGGAAATTCCAGACAAGGTTTTGTATTTTTAATTCAAAAATGAATTATCCTTGTTTTCTGTGTGTACTCTTAGGAGCTGATTTTGCAGCGGAAGTAGCTTTTACTTTTGGAGCAGCTGGTTTTTCTGCTTTTGGAGCTTTTTTAGCTTCTTTTTCAATGCTTACTTCTTCAGCTGGTTCACCTTCCAAAGTTTCAGGCTCTGCTTTTACAAAGCTATCCGGAGTGATATATCCTGCTTTATGAAGGATGTTGTACCACTGAGCCAATTTCTTGATGTCAGAAGAATATACTCTTTCTGTATCATAGTTAGGAAGTGATTCCAGCATAAAATCTTTCAAATCTGCATCAGAAGATTTGTGAGAAATCGTTTCCTTATAGTCGTTGTTTTTAGCAATATTTTCAAATACTTCAAACAAAGGAACTTCTTTCTCAAATGTAAACATGGCAATATTGTCCAATAAACTTACCTGGCTTGAGTTTCCAATGCTTACTTTTTTCTTGTTGGTAACATCTTCAATGATGAATCCGTTTCTTAATTGAGAAACTAATTTGAAAAGTCCTGGTTTTCCAGAAATTGAAATTATTTTTTCTAACAGCATAATTTTATTTTTTGTAAATTCTGCAATCAGCACTAGCTTTTTGCTTTTTATTATTCGTTTTAATCCTTATTTAATTATTTTGGAAATCTCATTTTGTAACCGATGTTCACGTCACCCTGAGAGATTTTAGTCAGCTTACCTTTTACGAGTTTCTTCTTCAGAGCGCTCAGGTGATCGGTAAACAGAACTCCTTCAATGTGGTCATATTCATGCTGAATTACGCGGGCTCTAATATCGGAAAAAGTTTCTGTATGTTTCACAAAATTTTCGTCATAATATTCAATAACGATTGTTCCTTTTCTTTTCACATCTTCTCTTACATCCGGGATAGAAAGACAGCCCTCATTGAACTTCCATTCTTCCCCTGATTCTTCAAGAATCTGGGCATTGATGAAAACTTTTTTGAACTCTGCCAACTCATCTTTAATATCTTCATAATCCTCATCTTCTGCAAGAGGCGTCACATCTATTACAAACAGACGGATATCCAAACCAATCTGTGGCGCTGCAAGACCTATGCCATTTGCGCTGTACATGGTTTCGAACATGTTATCTATCAGTTCCTGTAATTCGGGATAATCTTTGTCTATATCTTTTCCTACTTTTCTCAAAACAGGATCCCCAAAAGCTCTTATCGGTAATATCATCTTAATCTTTGTTCTAAAAAATTCTGCAATATGATTGTTGCACTTACTTTATCTATTAATCCTTTTTCCTGCCTCTTTTTCTTGTTTTTTCCACTTTGGGAAATAAAAAATGAAGCCATTTTGGAGGTAAACCTTTCATCCAAACGATGAACTGCAATATCCGAAAATTCTTTTTTAAATTCTTCTATGAATTTTAAAATATCGGTTTCCACTTCAGAAACATTTCCTTTCAAATCTATGGGAAGCCCAACTACCACTTCATCTACCTTGTTTTCATTGAAATATTTTTTCAAAAATTCCATTAAAGAACGGTTCTCTACAGTCTCCAGCCCACTGGCTATAATCTGCATATCATCGGTTGCAGCGATGCCACAACGAGCCTTTCCGTAGTCTATTGCAAGGATTTGTCCCATAAGTTTGCAAATTTAGTAAAATTTACTGATTTTATTCATAACGCAGTTTTTTTATATAAATCATGTTTTATTCCATTATTTTTTTTATAATTTTAATCTTCCAAAAAACAATTATATGAAGAAACTCATCCTCGTTAGACATGCAAAAAGCGACTGGCCGGAGGAAACGGAGGACTTTGACAGACCTTTGGCAGACAAAGGTTTGGAGGATGCTATGCACATGTCCAGATTCCTGAAAAGCAATAATATTTCTATAGACCATTTTGTATCGAGCCCTGCGGTTCGTGCACTGAATACCTGTAAAATCTTTAATCAGGCCTATCAGCTGAAATGTTCTACTGATGAAAAACTATATAACCCTTCGGAAAGAAGCTTTGAATCTGTAATTTATGATCTGGATGACAACCTGAATTCAGTTGCGTTCTTCTCTCACAATAATGGAATTTCCAATTTTGCCAATTCCATTTCTGAGGATATTTTCCATTTTCCCACTTGCGGAGTTGCCGGTTTTGAAGTAGACTGTGAATCCTGGGCAGAATTCGACGGTGCTAAAAAGAAACTTCTTTTCTTTTATGAACCAGGGAAAATATAATTTCACTTTTCTATTTTTTTATGTCACAATAATTACGCTTCTTTTCTCTTGCCAGAAACAGAAGAAAAGTTACTATGAATCTATTGCACTGAATGATATCAAACTTTCCTCTTCTCCAAAACCCGGAAGCTGGCGGTATAATCATGATGAGCATTTCCAGACATTTGAAGATTTTCAAAAATTAAAAAAGATAAAACCTGTACCTGGAAAAAACACTATTTATCTTCAGCCCATCAGGAAATTTGATAAACTTCAGAAAAAAGAAATAACACTTACTCAACAATATTTGAAAAACTATTATCAGCTGGAGACAAAAGTACTTCCTGTTTTATCAAACAGTATTTTCCCCAGCAATGTCAAAAGAATTTCAAAAGAAGGGAATGAACAGATTCTTGCAGGATATGTACTGGACAGCATTCTGATCAAAAGAAAACCAAAAGACGCTGTAGTACTGATGGGAATTACCGAAAAAGATCTTTTCCCAAAACCGGAGTGGAACTATGTTTTCGGACTGGCTTCTTATGAAGATGGTGTAGGAGTAACTTCTATGTACAGATTTGCAGGTGGTCATTTAACCGATTCAAATTTCAATGAAAGCCTTTTAAGATTAATAAAAATCAGTTCACATGAAATTGGTCACATGTTTGGAATCAGCCATTGTCTGAATGCTAATTGCGTGATGAATGGAACCAATTCATTAACTGAAACTGATTATCATCTTGCCAGAGCCTGTTCGTTATGCCAAAGAAAATTGAATTCAAGCATACATTACAACAATAAAAAAAGATTACTTGAACTAAAAAATTTCTTTGAAAAGCAACATCTTAACACAGAGCTTACTTTAGCAAATCAGGACCTGAATCTTGTGCAATAAACCAATATTTCTTTTACCGACTGCTTATTCCCCTCCACCGGAGGGGTGGCAAAAAATTTATTTTTTGACGGGGTGGTTATCTTCAGCTAAAGCCCGTTCCTACTGAATTATTTCAGTTCTAATTTTCAATGATTATTAAAATCAGTGTTATCTGTGAATAAATTAGTGGCATTCGTAGTTAACAAACAAAAAAGAACAGACCGAAGCCCATTCTTTTTAATATTTTTCTAAGATTTTATCTTTTACTTTCTTTTCAAATCCAGATCATCAAAATCAAAACTGAAATCCGTCACATCAGAGATCGCTTTCAATTTTGCAGATTCTGCTTTTCCGTTTTCATCATAGCTGAAAATAATGTAGGCATCCGCATCATAACTTCTGTCGTCCCATTTGATGATGAAAGAATTATTGGAATAAGGAAGTAATTCTCCTTTTAATCTTGGTGAATTTTTACATGAAATTCTGTAGGTATTTCCCTGCTGGGCAATGTCTACATCACCAAACCAAACATCGTTATACGTTCCTGTGAACTGCTCTGCTTTTGGTTGCAGCGCTTTTTCTTTTTTGAAGGCTTCAGACTTTGCAAAAGCATCTTTCTTCTGTTTGTTGAATTCAGCTTCCATTTTAGACATTCTGTCACCATAGGTTTTCAGCCAGTTTCTGTCGGCAACCCCAAGGTAAGAGTCTTTCACTGTATTGGTAATCGTGTTGAAGGCTGCTCCTGATTGCTGATTTGTCAAGACTACAATTCCCAACTTCATATCAGGAATTAAAGTAAACTGTGTAACCGTTCCAATCAAACCACCGGTATGTTGTACTTGCTTATGCCCTTTTACATCACTCAGAAACCATCCTAAACCATATCCGTAAAAACTTGTATCATATGGATTTTTTGCAGCCACTCTATCTGGAATTTGCAAGCTCCATAACTGTTGTACATTCTTATCAGAAACCAGCTTTTTACCATCTTTTGTAGTGAAGTTATTTAAAAGACATTCTGCCCAGGTTGTCATATCTTTGATATTACTCATGATTCCTCCAGCTGCATTGCCCGTCTCATTCCAGTCATGAGGAACAGCAATTGCTTTTCCGTCTACCGGAGCGTGTGCGTCAATTTTGTTTGCTGTAGCTTTTGCTCTGTTGTAGCTTCCGAAACTTGAAGTCATGCCTACAGGTTTCATGATTCTTTGCTCAATAAACTCTGCCCAGCTTAATCCGGAAACTCTGTGAATGACTTCTCCGGCCACAATAAACATGATATTGTTATAATCTAATTTTGTTCTGAAAGGATTCTCCGGTTTCAGGTATCTCACATTGTGAACGATATCATTAACAGTTAAATTTCCTCCTTCCGGAAAAAACATTAGATCTCCCTGTCCAAGTCCTAAACCAGCTCTGTGAGTGATAAGATCTTTGATCGTTACATTCTGAGAAACGTAAGGATCATACATTTGAAACTCAGGAATATATTTTGAAACTTTATCATCCCAGTTCAGTTTTCCTTCATCTGCTAAGATGGCTAATGCTGTACAGGTAAAGCCTTTTGAGTTGGAAGCAATCCCTACTAGCGTATTGTCATCCATCGGCTGCTTTGTTGTAAGAGAACGTACACCAAACCCTTTGGAATAGATCATTTTTCCATCTTTCACAATTCCTACCGACATTCCCGGTACATCAAAGGTTTTCAGGGTATTTTGGATCAGTTCATCCAGTTTTTTTTCTTCCACCTGCGCATTGGCCAATCCAACGGTCAAAAGAAAAATGAAAAAAGAAAGTTTACGTTTCATTGTTTATTTTAATTTTCCCAAATTTACTAAATATTACGCATGCTAATTTTAGCCGTGCTAAAACTTTACGATAAATCAGCAGTATTCATGAAAAAGCCTATTTGTATCTGTATTTTCTCTCTTTTCGCAATCAGTGGTATCAAAGCCCAGGACAGAACTTCCAATCCTTTACTTTTACAGACCTGGAATCTCAGTAAAATGGACACCTATATTTATACCTATGAAAAACAGGATGGTTTTGAAGCAAGAAGAGAAGGAATAAGATTTCAGAAAAATGGAAAAATCACAGGAAATCTGATTAAATCTACCTTAAGATATGATACCCTGGAAGAACCTGTAAATAAAAAAAATGAAAAACCAGACCGTTATATCGGGAGCTGGAAAAAAGCTTCAGATTCTACAGTGACGTTAGTTTTCCCTTCTAATACCAATATGACCGGTACTTTTGTTATTTCAAAGCTTACAGAGAATCAACTGAAACTGAAAAAGGTTTTCAGCGCAGATATTGAAAAGAAAATGGATTCTATCAGAAAAACAAAAAATATTACTGATTAGGATCTCCTGTGAATTGATAAAAGCTTCTTTATATTTGCAGTCTTAAAAAAATAGTAAAATGACAGTTAACAGATTATTGACTTTCTTCTTATTGATGATAAGCTGTAATTTATACTTCTCTCAGGATGTAACCATCAAAGACGATAAAGTTTTACTGGATGGAAAACAGATCCTGAAAGCTGAAAAGATCAATGTAGCACAATATTCATTTTTCTCCATGAAAGATGATGAGGAAGTTCTTCTTTACAGATATATGGATAATGAAACGCCAAGTTATGTAAGTGATGATTATTTTATCCTGAATTTTCTGACAGAAAAGGTAAAGGTAGAATCTACTGATATCGGTAAAATTGCCAATTTTATGAATTCTAAAAAAGGGATGGAAAAGCTGGTGAAATGGTTATTGAAAGAAAGAGTCATTAATCATGACGGAGCACTGAATCCCGACCGTGTAGCCATTTTCAAAGATAAATACAACGAAAACATTACTGAAAGAACCCTTAGATAATGACAAAAGTTCTTCTCCTCTCCGACTCTCATTCTTATATTGATGACCGAATTCTGGAATATGCTTCTCAGGCTGATGAAGTATGGCATTGCGGAGATTTCGGAAGTCTGGATGTGATTGAACAGCTTGAAAAAATAAAACCCCTGAAGGGTGTTTACGGAAATATTGATGATGCTAAAATTCAGGCAGAATTTCCGGAAGTGAACCGTTTCTTTTGTGAAAAACTGGAAGTTTTGATGATTCATATCGGAGGTTATCCGGGAAAATATACTCCACTTACTAAAAAAGAAATTGCAGAAAAAGCTCCGAAATTATTTATTTCAGGACACTCTCATATTTTAAAAGCAATGTATGACGAGAAAAACAGCCTTCTTCATCTTAACCCGGGAGCTTGCGGTAAACAGGGCTGGCATAAAGTGAGAACTATGATGCGCTTTGTGGTAGACGGTGAGGAAATCAAAGATCTGGAGGTCATTGAACTGGGACCAAGAGCCTGACGGGGTGAGAGGGTTTGAGAATTTGAGAGTTTGTGTTCATCCATTTTACTTTCTACCTTTGCAGAAATATTGGGTTCAGATAAGTCTTAAAAATTATGAAGATCGGCGATAAGGTTTCGGTAGTAGATGAAGATTTAAACGGAGTAATTACTTCCGTGAAGGGAAATATTGTCGTTTTTAAAGATGAATATGGTTTTACTCATCAATACCCTA
This sequence comes from Chryseobacterium sp. KCF3-3, assembly GCF_045865955.1. NCBI lineage: Bacteria > Pseudomonadati > Bacteroidota > Flavobacteriia > Flavobacteriales > Weeksellaceae > Chryseobacterium > Chryseobacterium sp. KCF3-3. The sequence continues at coordinate 2,666,513 of NZ_AP035792.1, read as the reverse complement.
AAGAAAAACTGGTTCCTAAAGATGCTGATCTTTATGAAAATATCAGAGTCGTAAGAAAAGCGGAACCTAAAAAAATCATTTCTAAAAAACATCAGAAAAATCATTTGGTTTTAGACCTGCATTTTCATAATTTGGTAAAGAATCCCAATGATTATGACAGTTTTGAAAGATTGTTTATTCAAAAGGAAAAACTGATTGAAGTGATTGAGTTTTGCAGAAAAAACAACCTGAAGAGACTGGAAATTGTTCACGGCATTGGTGACGGGACTTTGCAGAGGATGGTTCGGGATGTATTGGAAAGCCAGGTCAATATTGATTTTTATAATAAGGAAATACTTCACCATCAATCGGGTGCGGTAATGGTAGAATTTCACTAAATTTGCAGGAATTGAAATATGAACGTACTTAATTTACTTTTTACCAAAGACGGATTGATTTGCCAGATTGTTAAAAACAAAAACATTCTGGAGGAAAAGTCTTATTTCGTTACTGAAGAGACACCGGCCAATCTTATTGACCAAAAGCTGGATGAAGTTCTTATAAAGCAGCGCTATGACGAGATCCATGTGATTTCAGCATTGAATCACTTCACCCTGATGCCGGAAGGTTTTTCCGAGCATGATGCAGGATTTGACCTGATTGCTTTCAACGCTCCCACAGACAGAGAAAAGGAAGAACTGATGCTTTCTATCAACAAGAAATTCAACATTCAGTTTTATTATACTTTCCCGAAAAATTACTATAAAAAAATAAAGGAACTGGCGATACCGGCTCATTTTAATTTCTCCGGAGAAAAGTTTCTAAGTTCTGTCAATAATAAAGCAGGTAAAGAAATTCACATCAATCTGTATCATAATCAGTGTGAGTTTTTTGCGATTGATAATAAAAAAATCATTCTTTATAATAATCTGGATGTGAATTCTGAAGTAGATTTCCTTTACTTCATTATGTTTACATTGAGCAAGATCGGTTTCGGAATCAATGAAACCACCTTTTATGCTTATGGAGAAACTACGGAAAATGAAACGTTTATTTCCGAACTTCAGAAATTTGTTAAAAACCTGAAAATTGTTTTTGACAATATTCCCAACAAGAATTTTATACTTAACTAGGTTGCAGGCCGCAGGTAATAGTCACCTGCTCCCTATAATCTACAACCTAAACCCTAACAAAAAATATGTTCAGAATCATATCAGGCAAATGGAAAGCCAAAAAAATTGCCGCTCCTAAAAACTTTGAAGTAAGACCTACAACCGATTTTGCGAAAGAGGCTTTATTCAGCATTCTGGAAAACAAATACGATATGCAGTCGATTTCCGTGCTTGATCTTTTTGCAGGAATTGGCTCTATTACCTTTGAATTTGCTTCCAGAGGATGTCAGAATGTAACGTCTGTGGAATTGAATCCAAAGCATACCGCATTTATCAACTCCACTGCTTCTGAGCTTGACATGGCACTTCAGATCAATGTACAGAGAGGTGATGTTTTTGACTGGTTAAAAAAATTCAGAAATAAAAAATCGTTCGAGATTGTTTTCTCCGATGCTCCTTTTGAAATGGAAGAGAAAAAATACCACGAGCTGATTTCTCTGGTTTTAAACAATAAATACCTGAAAGAAAACGGAGTTCTCATTGTAGAGCACCAAAGCCGTATGAAGCTTGAACATCCTAATTTAATAGATACCCGAAAATACGGAAACGTAAGTTTCAGTTTTTTTGAACCGAATAAAGAAGATAATCAGGAACTTTAGTTTCTGATTATTTTTTTTGAGATGACAGGAGATTCTTCGCCCCATTTTGTGATCGCTTCCAATACGGGTAAAAGCGTCTTTCCAAAGTCTGTCAGTTCATATTCAACAACTAAAGGAGGCTTTTCCGTAAAAACCTTTCTATCCACAATTCCGTCTTCTTCCAGCTGTTTTAGCTGTAAGCTTAATGTTCTTTCCGTAATTGTCGGAATTGATTTTCTTATCTCGTTATAGCGTTTAGCTCCTCCAATAAGGTGGTGCAAAATTACTGCTTTCCATTTCCCTCCTATAAATTTCATGGTGACACTGGTACAGCAGGGATACGATTTATTATCTATGGTATACATTTTTATACTATCATTTTTTACCGTTATTGCAAAGTTAAGAAACTTAAATTACTTTTGTAACTATAAAAATGATAGTATAAAATTATGAACTTTTTAGACCAAATGAAAAACAGGTATACTGTAAAAAAGTATAACCCACAGGGAAAAATCAGTGAAGAACAAATTGCAACGCTTCAGGAGATTTTAAATTTAAGTCCTTCTTCCATTAACAGCCAGCCATGGAATTTTATCTTTGTGAATGATCCGGAACTGAAAAGGCAATTAGGGAGAAGTCTTATTTCAATAAAGAAAAAGTGTTGGACAGCAGCCATATTATTGTCTTTCAGGTGATCAAAAACATAGAAAGCTTTGAAAAACAAATTGAAGAAAACCTTCCGGAAGGTTCTGTTAATTATTACCGAACTATGGTAAAACCCAAAGGAGAAGATGCTATAAAATCATGGCTTGGTCATCAGGTCTATTTATCATTAGGAGTTCTTTTATCTGCATGTGCAGCAATGGGAATAGATTCTACTCCGATGGAAGGAATCGAACCTGAAGGATATGATGCTATTCTGAATAATGAAAAATACGAAACACTATTTGCGGTAGCTATTGGAGAAAGAGATGAAGCAGATGCCAATCAGCCTAAATTTAATCCGAAGAAAAGGCTGAATGCTGAAAAAGTAATTGTGGAGGCATAATTTAAATACAAATTTCAAGATCTTTTTCACAAGAAATACAAATGAAATTGAATATTATTTTCCCACAGATTTCACAGAGGACACAGATTTTTAGCATTATTATCTGTGGAATTTGTGAAATCTGTGGGAACTCAATGAGGCATAAAACTTTATGGAAAATAAATCTTTGTGCCTTAAAAACATGATTTTGTAACGACAAAATGTAAAAAATAAAAAAGTCTGCTTCAATAGAGAGGCAGACTTTTTTATTTATAATACTTTCAATTCTAAATCAATTGTTTTTCCGAAGAATTTCTTGGAGATTTTCTCAAAATTCTTGGTAATATCCGAAAGGTAGAAATGATAATTCGGTTTTGAATTATGATCATTTAGGAGGTTATACTTATCCAGAATGATCTTCAGATGATTGGCTACAATATTCGGAGAGTCTATCACACGGACCCTGTTTCCGTAATACTGCTTGATTTCATCTATTAAAAGGGGATAATGGGTACAGCCCAGAATCAACGTTTCAATATTCTTTAATTTATTATTGCTTAAATAATTATAAATAATAGCATGCGTGATGGGATGGTTTTTAAAACCTTCCTCAATGGCAGGAACCAATAACGGGGTAGCCAATTCGTCTACTTTGATCCATTTATTGTGCTTACGGATGCTCTTTTTATACAGCCCTGAATTCACAGTTGCCTTAGTAGCAATTACTCCTACATTATTATGGATTTCGTATGAAACTTTTTCTGCAACAGGATTAATAACGTCTATGACAGGAACTTTTCCGGCAACAGACTGCATAACTTCGTTCAAAGCGTTTGCAGTTGCCGTATTACAGGCTATCACAATCGCTTTACAGTTCTGCTCCAGCAGAAAATTGGTGATCTTTGTAGAATATTCAATAATCGCATCTTTAGACTTTTCACCGTATGGAAGATGCTTGGTATCTCCAAAGTAGATCAGATCTTCGTTGGGAAGAAGTCTTTTGATTTCTTTGGCAACGGTAAGACCTCCTACCCCGCTGTCGAAAATTCCGATAGGCTGGCTTGGTGAAAGATGTGAATAATCTTGTTTTTTCGTTTTCAAATGAGTTGAAATTTTATACAAAAATAGTGAAATTGTTGGATGCTGGATGCTGGATGCTGGAAGTTTTTCACAAACAGCTCTTCCCGCTTCCCACTCCTGGCTTCTCATCTAAATAATAAACAAATCCGAAGCAATTCCGTCTGCCATAAACCAATGTTTTTCAGGAATTTTTAAATGGTCGTTCTCAATGATTAAAATACCTTCCTCTATTTTGGACTTGCTCTCTCTCTGAAAATGCTCCAGCATTCTGTCTGAAAATTTACTTTTTAAACTTTCCATATCTACTCCCCAAATAGTACGTAAACCAATCATAATCATTTCATTAAACTGATCTTCCTGGGAAAGAATTTCTTCCTCCTTGGCAAGAAGTTTATCATTCAGTTTTTTAATGTACTGCTGATTATTGGCTACATTCCAGCTTCTGATATCAAATCCGTTATAGGAATGTGCTGATGGTCCTATTCCAAGATATTCATTGTATTTCCAATAGGCAGAATTGTGTCGTGAGTAGAAACCAGGTTTGGCAAAATTAGACACTTCGTAATGTTCAAAACCATTGTCTTTTAAAAAGTCGGAGAGATAATAGAATTCTTTGTTTTGCTCTTCTTCTTTGGGACTTTTTATTTTCCCTTTTGAAATCCAGTTTTCCAAAGCTGTTTTAGGCTCAACCGTCAATGCATAAGATGAAATATGAGGAACTTCTAAAGCAATTGTCTTATTCAGGTTTTCTTTCCAGATTTCAAGATTGGAAGTGGGTGAACCATAGATCAGATCAATACTCAGGTTTTCAAAGCCAAAATCCTGTGCCCGTTTGATGGAACTTTCTGCTTCAGAAGCACTGTGAGCTCTGTTCATCAGTTTCAGATCTTCTTCAAAAAAACTTTGAGTACCAATGGACAGTCTGTTCACCGGTGTTCCCGCCAGCTGTTTTAAGAAATTTTTATCCAGATCATCGGGATTGGCTTCCAGAGTGACTTCAATATCTTTTTCAAAACTGAAATATTTCAGAACATCATCTATTAAAGAACTGATCTCATCCACTGAGAGAATAGAAGGAGTTCCACCTCCAAAATACAGGGATTTCAGATTTTTATTCTGTAACTCATCTTTTCTTAATAGTATTTCAGTTTTCATGGCACGAAGCATTTCATCCTTGAAATTCAGGGATGTTGAAAAATGAAAGTTACAATAACTGCATTTTTGTTTACAGAACGGAATGTGAATATATATCATAAAAAAAGCTCTGAAAAATTTCAGAGCTCAAATTTATTTAAATTAAATTAATTAGTATCTAAATCCTCTAGCATTAATGAAGTTGTCGAAGTTATACCCCAGACCAATCATGAAGCTGTTTCCTCCATAGCTCTGGATGTCAGACAATCCAAGGTTATAAGTAGCTCCGATCATGAATTTGTTGAATCTTACTTTTACAATTGGAGAGATACTCAGGTTCTGATTGTCAAATCTGTTCTGAACCGTTCTGTAGCTTACCCCGAAAGAGAATGCGTTGATATCATTAGAGAATGTCGCCATCAAGTTCCAGTCGACCATTCTCGTTGAGTTTGTATTAAGGTTAATCAATGCTGAAGGTGCTAATGTAATGTTGTCAGCAATGTTCCAGTTGTATCCTAAATTTAAGAAGAATTTAATTGGAGAAGGCTCGTAGTTGTTTACGATAGAAGCATCATTACTTAATGCGATATCATTTACGGAAACACCCCCGAATAAACCTCTGTAGGTAGCAGCCAAACCGAAGTTTGCATATACCATAAAGATATTACTTTCTTCACCTCTTAATAATGGGTCACCACCTTCTTCAGTATTGATTTTTGAATAATCAAAATTCATGTTATAGAAGTTAACACTTGTACCGAAAGAGAACTGGTCTTTTCTGTCTCCTTCACTACTCAGTGGAATAAAATATGAAGCACCAGCCGTGATACCACCCGCAGAGATTGGTCCGTTACTGTCTCTGAACACGGAAATACCAGCACCTACTCTATCAAAGATATTCGCATTCATCCCGATTGACTGAACATTGGGAGAATTACTGAATTTTGAAAATTGTTGTTGATAATTGGCGTTGAGCTGTACGTAATCTGTTTTTCCGTATTGAGCTGGGTTGAACAGGAACTCACCATCCAAAAGATATTGCTGATAGTATGGTAGTGATTCTTGTGCTTTGTATGCATTTGACAAAAGAGCTAAACATACGATAGCATATAGTTTTCTCATAACAAATCTTGATTTCAATTCAACAAATATAAAAAAAATCTCAATATATTTTTAGTTTTCCAAATAATTTCTCCATTTTTTTACAGCATCCGCCATATCTTTGGGCATTGGGCTCTCAAAATATAATTCCTTTTTTGTTGTTGGGTGTATAAATCCAAGGGTATGTGCATGAAGAGCATGTCTTGGCAAAATTTCAAAAACATTTTTAATAAATTGCTTGTATTTTGGAAGATTTACCCCTCTTAAAGGCGTATGTCCTTCATATCTTTCATCATTAAACAAAGTATGCCCTATATGTCTGAAATGCGCCCTGATCTGATGCGTTCTTCCCGTTTCAAGCTTACATTCCACCCAGGTCATATACTTGAATCTTTCCAGCACCTTATAATGGGTCACTGCGTGTTTTCCCTGGCTGCCATCTTCATAAACAGACATCTGCATTCTGTTTTTAGGATGCCTTCCGATATGTCCTCTGATTGTCCCCTCTTCATCCTGCATATTTCCCCATACAAAAGCCCAATACAGTCTTTTCGTAGTTCGGTTAAAGAATTGTTTTGCCAGGAAGCTTAATGCATATTCATTCTTGGCAATCACCAACAGTCCGGAGGTATCTTTATCAATTCTGTGAACAAGCCCTACTCTGTCAAGATCGGATTTCTCACCATTCTTCTCAAAATGGAAGGCCAGTGCATTCACCAATGTTCCGTCCCAGTTTCCAAATCCTGGGTGTACCACCATTCCCGCTTCTTTATCCACTACAACAAGGTCATCATCTTCATAAATGATATTTACAGGAATATCCTGCGGAATAATAACATTTTCTCTCGGAGGATGGGTAAGCAGTACAGAGATCTGATCTCCCGGTTTTACACGGTAATTCTGCTTCACCGCCGTTCCGTTCACTATCACATTTCCGGCTCTGCAGGTCTGTGAAATTTTATTCCTTGAAGAATTCTGTCTGTATATTAAAAGGAACTTATCAATTCTTAATGGTTCCTGCTTGCTGTCAACAGTGATATTAAGATGTTCATACAAACCTTTATTTTCCTCGTCAATATCGATGTTCTCAATACTGTTGGAATCTAATAATTCTTCATCTAAAAAATCGTCGTTATCTTCTGACATTGTTTTATATTTTTTACACAAAAGGCTTCAACATTTTATAGTTGAAGCCTGTATTTTTGATATTAATCTGATCTTATTCTACGACAACCTTCTTAGCTTTTGGCTTTTGAGCAGGCTGTTGTGTTGTTGTTGCTGCAGGTTTGGTTGTACTTCCAGCAGTATGAGTACCGTTCCCGGCAGAGGTTTTAGGTTTTTCAACAGTTGCAGCAGCTGGTTTAGCTGCTGTAGTCTGAGTTTTAGGGGTCTCTGTCTTCGGAACTTCCGGTTTTGGAGTTTCTCTTTTAGGAGCTGGAGCGGGTACTACCGGAGCATCATAACTTGGCTCACTATGCACTTCTTCATATCGTACCGGAGGAAGTGAAGTATCCACTTTCATACGATAAATAGAATTCAACTGCTCTACTTTTGCTCTTAATTCTGCCGGAGTTTTCTTACTTGCCCAAAGGTCAATCTGCATTCCCTGATCACGAACATCTCCGGAAGCCGGATCCTGATAATAAATAATATCAGATTCATCTTTACTTCCATCTTCATGCTCTACCAATCCTACTTCAAACATACTCTTGGCAATTACAACTCTTGCTTCTTTTACCGTAAGTCCTACAACATTCGGAATAGAAATATTTCTCATTGGCCCCGATCCTACCACAACATCAATCGTAGAGAATCTTGGTAAACGGGTACCTGGGTTCACAGCGTTTCCTTTATACAATATTCTTAAAAGGGCATCTTTCTGAATACTAGGCTCATAAATCGTATCACCGATTTTAAGACCTACCTGATCCAATCTCTGGAATGCCAGTCCTGAATATTTATTAATAACATTCGGCACCGCAATAGGAGCCCATGTTCTCGGATTTACTTTAAGCGTTACAGTTCTTCCGTCTTTTACACGGGAACCTGGCGCAGGATATACCTGCAATACCTGGAATGGTCTGTATTTCGGGTCGTAATTGGCACTGTCTACTTCATATTCCAGTCCTGTATCATCTAATATTTTAACGGCATCATGTACCGATTTATTTACAATATTGGGAACAGGAATTTCCTGACCGTGGTTAGTATGGTACTCCAACCAGCGAAATGTGAGCCATACCAGCCCAACGAAAACACCGATGGCTACTACTAAATTCAGTAAAACTTTCCAATTGAAAAGTGATTTAAGCATACTTAAAAATACTTTAATTATAACCGCAAATATAGCTAATAATTTTAGAATGGACTTTTTATTTAACACAATTCATTTTTGATTTTAAAATTTGAGGATTTCCCATATTGCATTGCATAAAATGATTAAATTTGCCTTAATTGATACTATATGGTTATGAACAAAAAAAGTGTTGCCGTAGTAATGGGTGGCTATTCTGATGAATATGTCGTTTCTCTAAAAAGCGGACAATTGATTTATGATTCTCTGGACAGAAATCTCTATGACGTATATAAAGTAGTAGTCCTTAAAGATGAATGGTATTTTTTAGGTGAAAATGATAAAAAATATGCCATCAACAGAGGAGATTTTTCTGTGACTTTAGATAATGGGGAAACTTTAAAATTTGATGCTTGTTTCAATATCATCCACGGAACTCCGGGAGAAAACGGAATTCTTCAGGCATACTGGGATGCAATCGGCCAAAAATATACAGGTTGTGATTTTTACCAGAGTGCCCTTACTTTCAATAAAAAAGACACTCTTGCTGTATTATCAAAATACGGAATTCCTTCCGCAAAAAGTATTTATTTAAGAAAAGGCGAAGACATCAATGTAGATGAAATTGTATCAGAGCTTAACCTTCCCCTGTTTGTAAAACCAAACCAATCCGGATCTTCTCTGGGAATTTCCAAAGTAAAAGAAAAATCTGAATTGATTGCTGCTACTGAAGTTGCCTTCAAAGAAGACAATGAAATCCTGATCGAAAGTTTCCTGGATGGAATGGAAGTTTCTGTGGGAGTTATTGATTTTAAAGGAGAAACTATTGTATTAGGGATTACGGAAATTGTTCCTACCAATGAGTTCTTCGATTATGAAGCGAAGTATGAAGGTGCTTCTGAAGAAATTACGCCTGCAAGAATTGATGAAGAAACTACAAAAAGAGTGGAAGAAATTGCCAAAAGAGCTTACAATTCATTAGGAATGAGTGGTTTTTCAAGAAGTGAATATATTCTGATGAACGGAATTCCTTACATGCTGGAAATGAATACCAACCCAGGATTCTCTCCTGCCAGTATTCTTCCTCAGCAGGCAAGACATTATGGAATTTCCATCATGGATCTTTGTGGAAATGAAGTAGAAAAAGCACTTAATAAGTAAATATAGAAGTTAGAAATTAGAGGTTAGAAGTTAGAAATAATAAATACATAGCTTTTAACTCATAATACACTACTCAAAATCATAACTCGTACAACATGAAAATTGCTGTTTTTCCAGGGTCTTTTGACCCTATTACACTAGGACATTACGACATTATAGAAAGAGCGGCACCGCTATTTGATAAATTAATTATTGCAATCGGGCAGAATTCTCAAAAGAAATATATGTTTCCTCTTGAAAAAAGAATGGAATTCATTCAAAATTCAGTGGCAGAATTCCCCAATGTGGAAGTAGATTCATTTGAAGGTCTAACGGTAGATTACTGTTTTGAAAAAAATGCTCAGTACATCATCAGAGGATTGAGAAACCCGGCAGATTTTGAATTTGAAAAAGCGATTGCCCATACCAACAGAACGTTAGCTCACAAAAAGCTGGAAACCGTATTCTTACTGACTTCCTCAGGAAAATCATTCATCAGCAGCAGCATTGTAAGGGAAGTTATTAACCACGGCGGCGAATATGAACTGATGGTTCCGGACTCTGTGAGAGTGGAGAGATAAACTAAACAATATTTGATAAGCGATAAATGATAATTGATACAATGGCCAAGAATTTGCTTAAGCAAAAAAAATCATTCATCAATTATCATTTATCATTCATAATATATGCACGAACAGTTCAATTTTGCGATAGAAGTCCTTGGGACCATTGCCTTTTCCATGTCCGGAAGTTTTGCAGCGATGCAGAAACGGCTTGATCCGTTCGGAGTGCTTATTATTGCATTTGTAACTTCTGTGGGAGGAGGAACTGTAAGAGATCTGTTACTGGATATCCCTGTATTCTGGATGCATGATATTCTTATGTGTACCCTGATTCTGGTGACCAGTATTTTTTCCATGATATTCAAATCTCTTGAAAAGAACTTCAAGGTAACTTTATTTATCTTCGACAGCTTCGGGCTTGGACTATTTACCATTATCGGAGTTCAGAAAGGATTAAATGCTGGAATTCATCCTATGATCTGTATTGCATTAGGAACTATTACAGGCTGTTTCGGAGGGATTATCCGGGATATATTACTCAATAGAATTCCATTAATTTTCAGAAAGGAAATTTATGCCACAGCATGTATCGTAGGTGGAGCAGCATTTTTGCTGATGACCCAATATACCACACTGTCATACACTTTCATTCAGATTTTCACCATTTTACTCATCGTTGCCATTCGAACTTTCGCAGTGAAATACCACTGGCAGATGCCAAAATTTTACGGATATGATCAAAACTCGGAAATGTAATTTAAAAACCATTCTTGTTCGATAAAATTTAAATAGAATTAACAGGTCGCTCTTCGGGAGCTTTATTTTATGGGGATTTCATTTTTCTACTAACAGCAGATCCCGATGGGATCAAATTTAGCTCCAATGGGAGCTGACTGTTAATAGAACGTATTTGTTTTAAAATGAGAGCTCCGGAGGAGCGACCTGTTAATTCATAGCGTAAATATTAATATTTTCAATGTATTTATACTTTTTATCGGACAGTAATGGGTCGTACAAAAAAGACTGTCCTTTTAGGACAGCCTCTTTTATATTATATATTAGTTTAACTAGAAGAATTTTCCTCTGTTTCTCATATTCGGGTTATGCATATGCTTCTGCATGGTTGGCATTTTCAACTGATCTTTCATCATTTTGATCTGATCCGTCATCATTCCTGCGCTGTCTAGTCTTTTTGCCTCTTCCAGCAACTTCTGACCTTCCTGCTTTCTTCCTTTAGAAATAGCAGCTGCTGCAAGATTCAAAGTAGCCATTGCTCTGTCGTGTTTCATATTCAAACCATACTCTAAAGCCTTCTTCATGAAAGGTTCTACTTTAGCAGGGTGATCCTGAGCTTGTGTCAGTCCTGATAAATAGTGAAAATATCCATACTGAGTCTTATGAAGTTGTCCTTTATAATCTGTTATCTTGGATAACCATTCTCCGGCTTTTTCCATATTTTGTTTCCTCAATTGCCAGAATGCCAATAAGATATACTCATTTTTAAAGAAGAGTAAGATAGGAAATGCAGCCAAAAGAAAAACAACAATACCCCATCCAAGATTTCTTGTGAAAATCATCATATAAAGTCCTAACAGGATAAGAACTGCTGCTACTGCAATTTTTATGTATTTATTCATTATTAAATTTTAGAAGTGCAAAGATAATAAATTTAGAGCTTAAAGTTCAAAAAGTCAATTGTGAATGGTCAATTCGCTGCGCTTATTAATTTTTGTATCTGTAAGAAAATTCACGATTCACTTTGCGAAGCAAAATTGACTATTGACATCTAATCTTCTTTTTTGATTTTTTCAAACGTCTGGAAACAGAAATCATAGCCATTCTTTTCATCTTTCTCATGGCAGATTTCGTTGGTCATTTTCCAGATTTTAGGATCTATTTTCGGAAAGAATGTATCAGCCTGAAGATCTGCTTTCACCAAAGTAACTTCAAGTCTGTCCACAACATCCATAGTCTGCTCATAGATATTTCCTCCTCCGATAACAAAAACTTCTTCGTCAATCTTCTTAGCAAATTTCAATGCTTCTTTGATGCTTCCTACGATAAGAATTCCTTCCTCAAACCAGTCTTTCTTTCTTGACACAACAATGTTGGTACGGTTCGGAAGAGCTTTTCCAATACTTTCATAGGTCTTTCTCCCCATAATAATCGGATGCCCTGAAGTAATATCTTTAAAATGTTTCAAATCTTTGGGAAGATGCCAAAGCAACTGGTTTTCAAAACCAATTTCATTTTTCTCTCCCATTGCCACCACTATTGTTGTCATTCAAATAATTTTTTACAAAATTAGCACATAATTTGTATATTTGGTTAGCACAAAAAATTTAAAAAAATAAACTATGAAAAATAAAGGATGTCTGGGTGCAGGAACCATTGGTATTGCCCTTCTTATTATTGTTGCTATTCTATTCTTCTGGGGAAAAAGCGGATATAACAGCTTTGTCAACAAAGAACAGACGGTAAACGCAAAATGGTCTAATGTAGAGACTGTATATCAGAAAAGAGCGAACCTTATTCCTAACCTGGAAAGAACCGTAAAATCGTATTCAAAATTTGAGCAGGAAACTTTAACACAAGTTGTGGAAGCTCGTTCTAAAGCAACTTCTATCAATATTGATCCTACGAATATGACCGAAGCTGATCTGGCAAAATTCCAGGCAGCACAAGGAGAATTATCGGGTGCATTAAGCAGATTGATGGCTGTAGTAGAGTCTTATCCTAACCTAAAAGCAGATCAGCAGTATATCAACTTCCAAAGAGAATATACCGCTATCGAAAACAGTATCAGAACTGAAACGGTTTACTATAATGATGCTGCGAAGGATTACAACACTTCCATCAAGACTTTCCCGAATAATATTCTGGCGAATTTCACCAACTTCAAAGAAAAACCTTATTTCAAAGCTGACGCAGGCGCTCAGAAAGCCCCTGAAGTATTCAAATAATAATGGGTAATTTCCTAACAAATCAACAGATCGCTTCCCTTGTGGAAGCGATTCAATCTGCGGAAGATCATTCTACAGGAGAGATCAGAGTGCATATTGATTCCAATACGGAAAACCGTGATGCCAGAACTGCATTTGATGTTTTCAAAAAACTGGATATGGATAAAACAGCAGACAGAAATGCAGTGCTTTTCCATGTCAATTTTGAACAAAAATACCTTACCATCATTGGAGATATTGGAATTCATGAAAAAGTAAAACAGTCTTACTGGGATCATCTTCACGATTATATCACCGCTGAATTTGCCAAAGGAAATTATTATCAGGCGCTGAAAAGTGCTATCCTGGAAACAGGACTTGAACTCAAAAAACATTTTCCTGTAGAAGGAGAAAATCCAAACCAACTCCCAAATGAAATTACGTTCTCTTAAAATAGTATTTTCATTTTTACTACTCTGCTTTTACACTTTTGTATCAGCACAATACACCATTCCCGAAAAGCCTCCAGTGCTCTATCCTGTTTTTGATGAAGCCGGATTGCTTTCTCAGCAGGAAAAAGATGCACTTAATAATAAACTAATCAAGTTTGCAGATTCTACCTCAACGGAAATTGAAGTCGTCATCATCCGCTCTACCAAAGGGGAAGATGTGAATTTTCTGGCAACCATGTTCGGGGAAAAATGGAAAATCGGAAAAAAGGGTGTGGATAACGGAGTGGTTTTCCTTATTGCCACAGAAGACAGAACCATGTCTATCCAACAGGGACGCGCTGTAGAGCAATATCTTACTGCTTCAGTAGCAGGACAAATCTTAGATTACATCGTCACTCCAAATTTCAAGAAAGGACTTTGGTATGATGGAATCAATGGTGGAACCTCAGCTATTATGGAGGCTGTTGAAGGAAAATTCAAACCTGTAGCTACAACAGCTCCTTCCGGTAATGGAAGTGCCTTTAAAGTTCTTATCATTGCTTTTATTATTTTCATCATTATTGCTATCCTTTTTGGAAACAGAGGAGGCGGACGTGGTGGAAATAATGACGACGATGATGATGTGATCATTACCAGAAGAGGACGCAGAAATTATCCTGGCGGTTTCTTCCCATTCCCAGGCGGCTTCGGAGGAGGTGGCTTTGGCGGAGGAAGTTCCGGCGGCGGTGGCGGAGGCTTCGGCGGTGGCGGAAGTTTTGGAGGCGGTGGCGCATCCGGAGGTTGGTAAACTCTTATATTTATATCATTTTTACATTATAATATTAAGTTCTATTTCGAATTTACTGCAATTTTTATTTAACTAATCCCATGAAGTTTTCATTTGTTTTTTTCTTCTTACTCTTCTCAATCAGTACATTTTCTCAGAAAATAAATTCAGAAAATTATTATGATTTTTATAACAACAATATAAAAAATCTAAAAAGCAAAAGACTATACACCATATGGTTAAATAAATTAGAAGCCAGTGCAATTTTAAAAGAAGAAATGAAAAATGCAGGTTTTGAATGGCTCAGTGATTTTAGAATTGTGAAAATTAATGATGAAGAATCCGTTATTGCTGTTTGCTATTCGGAAAAATCTAAATTTGGTTTTGTTTATGAATCCGCTCATTATGCTAACCCTAAAAAAGAAAACAGGGCTATAAAAAGTTTATATAAACAAGATACAGGAAATGATTATTCAGAAAAAATAGTAAGTATTAACGGAGATTCTAAATTTGTTAAAATAAAAGACCTCCCTTCTCATTTACAAATTATAAAAGAAGATGTCTACTGGTATCAGCATACTGAGAACCCTGAAGATGATAAATACTTAGTCACCAAACAGGATATGCTTACTATTCTACGTGAGGATATCCGTAAAATGATAAGTAGTTTCAAGAAATAAATTATACTCTTTTATAACATTCACAACCAAATCAGAAAATGGGGAAAGAAATTCTCAGCCGGTTATTTTATTCGTTTCTATTTTCATTGGGACTATCATTAAGCATCACTATATTAGCCTCTAAAAGTTCTGGGGGATCAGAAAGCAGCCAAGTACTGATAATAATGATCTTTTATATTCTTTTTATTTTACTATGCTGCTTTTTATCTTCGATGACTGCATTCTTCAATTTACTGGTACAGGTAAGAAATAAGCTATTCCTTAGTATTATTTCATTCTTTTGTTTCCCTTTAGTCATTCATATTTATACAATCCTGCAAAACATTAAAGGGCCGTTTTCTACGTTGCTTATTTTTTACAGCCCCTCTTCACTTTATTTGTTAGCCCTTATTTACAATTTCTATATTTTCAAAAAAAAATTAAAAGGGATACAAATTCAAAATAACAAATAATTATTTTTTTATCTAAATGCTAAAAATACATCCCATATTCATTTAATCTTAACATTAAATTCAGTTTTCAATAGTAAAAAATTAACAAAAGCGTTAAAAAAATACCGTTTATTCAATATTTTTCTTATATTTACTGAAAACAGGATTATGAAGAAGACGCTGGTAGTATTTGCACACCCTTATCTGGAGCACTCCAATTCGAATGTAGAGCTCATCAATTTCTACGTTCGCCACCAGCATTATACCCTAAGAGATCTTTACGAAGAATATCCTGACTTTCATATCGCAGCTTTCCGGGAAAGAAAGCGTCTTAAAAATTACGAACGTTTTGTTTTCCAGTTTCCCCTGATATGGTTCGGAATGCCTCCTCTTCTCAGATTATGGATTGATGAAGTTTTCGACAGAGACTGGCTTAAAGAAGGTGAACATAATCCTCTGGAAGGAAAAGAAGTCTATATTCTCGTAACCACCGGCGGAAAAGAAAGATCTTTCAGTAAAACCGGCACTTATCAATATACCATAGATGAACTCATCAGCGGGCTTATTGTTTCATTAAAGGTCTTCAAAGCAGATATTAAGCATATCAAAATCGTATACGAAGCCAACAAGCTCTCTAAAAAAGAAATTATTTTACATAAAAAAGAATTTACAGAACTCCTCAATCAATAGCATATGGAATCCAGCTTAGCGATGAACACATTAATTTTTCTCGGTGTAGCCATTATTATGGTTCCATTAGCCAGGAAATTTGGGTTGAGTTCTGTCATCGGTTATATTTTAGGAGGAATTATCATAGGTCCTTATGCCCTTAAACTTACAGGAAACAATGTCAATGACATTATGCATGCCAGCGAGTTTGGAGTGATCATGCTTTTGTTTTTGGTAGGTCTGGAACTGGAGCCCCGGAAATTCTGGGAAATGCGAAAGAAAATAATGGGTCTGGGACTGTCTCAGATGGCTCTTACCATTCTTCTGCTTTTCCTGGTATTCACAAGCGTAGGCTGGAGAGTAGACAAAGCGATAGCTATTGCCATGTGCTTTGCTCTATCTTCCACTGCCATTGTTCTGCAGACTTTACAGGAAAAAAATAATCTCAAAACTACCGCTGGAGAAGCTTCATTTTCTACCCTGTTGTTTCAGGACATTTCGGTGATTCCTATTCTGGCAATATTGCCTATTCTGGCCAATTATAAAGCCAAGCATCATGACAATGAAATTCAGATTCTGATCCAGAAACTCCCGGAGTGGCTTCAAGCCGGAACGGTTATTTTTGGAGTGGCATTGCTTATTTTGCTGGGTAGATATGTCTTTGTTCCTTTCCTGCGTTATGTTTCAAAATCAGGAATGTCAGAGCTATTGACTGCTTCTTCATTATTTTTGGTTATTGGGGTTTCAGAGCTGATGGTTGTTATTGGCCTTTCCCCTGCATTAGGAGCTTTCCTCGCTGGAGTAATGCTTGCCAACAGTGAATTCCGTCATGAGCTGGAAGCACAAATAGATCCTTTCAAAGGCCTGCTTTTAGCTGTTTTCTTTGTGAGTGTAGGATCAACCATTAATTTTAATATCATTCAGAAGGATCCCTTATTTATTTTCAGTACTGTTTTTGCCGTGCTGGCCGTAAAATTTGTGGTTCTATATGTAATCGGAAAGTTTTTCAGGATAGATACTCCTCAAAGTCTTTTTTATGCTTTTGCCCTTTCTCAGGTAGGAGAATTTGCATTTGTACTGCTTAACTATGCATCAGACCTTTATCTTTTAGGTCCTGAGATGAATGCTCAGATGATGGCTGTTACGGCAATCACCATGTGTATCACTCCTATTCTTCTGATCATTAATGACAAGTTTATTACTCCAAAATTTATTAAAGAAATTCCCGAAGAGGAACATGATTATAATATTCTCGACAGCAATGTGGCTCAAAAGAAAATCATTATTGTAGGTTTTGGGCATTTCGGAAGTACAGTAGGACGTCTTTTAAAAGCCAATAAAATACCAGCTACCGTTTTGGATCGTGATTCTGACCGTGTTAAACTGCTAAGAAGCTATGGTTTTAAAGTGTATTATGGTGACGCAACGAGGATTCCTATTTTAAGGGCTGCCGGAATTGAAGATGCTGAAATTCTGGTTTTATGTCTGGATGATCCGGATGATAATAAATTCATTGCGGAACTTGTCCGTGAACATTATCCTAAAGTAAAAATTTTTGTAAGAGCAAAAAATAGGATTGATGCCTATGATTATCTGAACAATGGCGTCCATCATATTTACCGTGAAACACTAGGAACAGCTGTGGATATGGCCGTGGATGTACTTCATGAAACAGGAATGAGAAAATATGCTGCAAGACGTCTTGGCCAAAGGTTTATGGCTATTGATAAAGCATCTGTCCGAAAGCTGGCAAAAATGAAGGAAAACAATGATGACATTACTCTGTTTACCACAAAAGAAATCCTCCAGCGTGAGGAGGAATTATTAGCATACGATAATCTTAATTTTGATAATAAAAACTGGGAAGGTTCCTCATCCACCGATGAAGAAGATGAGGAAGAATCCCAGGATTAGTTTATTGGATGTTTACGCTTCCACCGCTACTTTCGTCTTTTATCACACTCTTAAGCTCTCCTTTTTTCGAGATATCCACACTTCCTCCGGATGAAGCACCTGCATTCACACTGGAAACAGCACTGATATGAATACTTGCTCCACTGGAAGCATCAGCTTCTACATTATCAGCAATAACTCCTTTTGCAGAAACGCTGCTTCCTGAAGAAGCACTTACGTCTACCTTTTTTGCTTTACCGGAAAGATCAAGAGTTGATCCTGATGAAGATTCAATATCAAGATTTACGGCCCATATTTTCCCATCGAAGCTGCTGCTGCTGCTTACATTGATATCCATATCATTAGCTTCAAGATCTCCGGAAATACTTCCTGCGCTTGATGCTTCTATACCTGTTTTTTCCTGAGTAAATTTATCTTTTATAATAATTCTCGCAGCTGAATCAGCAACAAGCTTACTAAAATCTTTTGTATAAATTTTAGCTGTCACTTTGCTGATGTTCATCACTCTGATCCCCGGCTTATAATGAATATGCAGTTTTCCGCCATCATTTTCCACCAGAATTTCGTCAATGATACTTTGAGGTGCCGAGATTTCAACTTTCTCGGTTTCAGATTTTATAATTTCTGCTTCAATAGCCTGTGAAACCTGAATTTCATCAAAGTCTCCGTTAAATTCTTTATGCTGTATCGGGCCGCTTTCTTTGCTGACTACTTTCTCTACCCAATTACTTCTGTCTCCTTCTCTGTCTCTGTTTCGGTTCTCATGTTTATCATTACATGAGGCCAATGCCGCTAAGGCTGAAAAAATAAATAAAGTCCTTGTTTTCATGCTTATTCCTTTTGTTAATTATTTTTGTTAATTTCTTTCATTAAATGACAACTAATTTATGAAAAATATTACATTACATTTGAAAATACTGCAACTGTATGCAATACTGATTTTTCAGAAAAGACATTCCCGATTCATAGGTACTTAAAAGATTCATTGTAAAACACTCATACAACAGGTTACATAAATACATTCGCCAAAATACATCCTATGATGCAAGTTTTTAATATCTTTATGCTTTAATAACAACTATATTTATGAAGAATATTTCATCGGTATTATTAATTTCTGCCTTGGCGTTCAATCAATCTTGTACTACAATGAAACAGACCGATATTCAACAGGAGCTACCTGCACCTGATCCCTCTTTATCTTCAAATCCTTTTATGAAGAAGAGCAAGCTTCAGTACGAAGCTCCGGAGTTTGACAAAATCAAAAACGAACACTTCAAACCTGCTTTTAATTATGGTTTAAAGCAACATGAAGCTGAAATTATAAAAATTGCCAATAATCCGGCTGCTCCTACTTTTGAAAATACTATCGTTGCATTGGAAAAAAGTGGTGAAGTACTGAGAAGAGCACAAATTGTATTCTCAAACCTTACCAGTGCGAATACAAACCCTACTTTGCAGGCTTTGGATGAAGAATATGCACCTATCTTTGCTGCACATTCTGATAAACTATACCTGAATGAAAATCTTTTTAAAAGAATACAATCCATCAAAGAAGATGGTCTGGATTCTGAAAGCAAAAGACTTTTACAATATTATAAGCAGAATTTTGAAATCGCAGGAGCAAATCTTTCTGCAGCTGATAAAGAAAAATTAAAGCAGCTTAATCAGGAACTGGCTTCTCTTTCTACTCAATATGCCAACAAATTACTGGAAGCAAGAAAGCAGGGAGGTGTATTTTTCTCTGACGCAAAAGAGCTTGACGGACTTTCTGCAGATGAAATCGCTGCTGCAGCAGCTGACGCCAAAACGGCAGGACAACCAGGAAAATACCTTCTGCCTTTACAAAATACAACGCAACAGCCTCTTCTTCAGAATTTAAAAAACAGAGCTACGAGAGAAAAACTTTTCAAAGCTTCATGGACCAGAGCTGAGAAAGGAGATGCCAACGATACGAGATCTACCATCGAGCAGCTTGCTAAACTAAGACTGAAGAAAGCACAGATTTTAGGCAAGAAAAACTTTGCGGAATGGAAACTTCAGGATCAAATGGCAAAAACGCCTGAAGCAGCAACTAAGCTTATGAATCAGATTGCTACTCCGGCAGTGGAAACAGCAAGACGTGAAGCAAAAGATATTCAGGATCTTATTGATCAGCAGAAAGGAGGTTTCAAAGTAGAGCCTTGGGACTGGAATTTCTATGCTGAACAGGTAAGAAAAGCTAAGTTTGATCTTGATGAAAGTGAAATAAAACCTTATTTTGAAATCACAACCGTTCTTGAAAAAGGAGTTTTCTTCGCTGCTGAAAAATTCTACGGACTGACTTTCAAAAAAAGAACAGACCTTCCGGTTTATCATCCGGATGTTGTAACATATGAAGTTTTCGATCACGATGGAAAATCTATCGCTATTTACTATCTGGATTTCTATACAAGAGATTCTAAAAACGGTGGAGCATGGATGAGTAATTTTGTAGAACAGTCTTATTTATTAGGAACAAAACCTGTAATTGTTAACTGCTATAATTATCAGAAACCGGCACCAGGAAAACCTTCATTAATCAGTTATGATGATGTTTCAACGATCTTCCATGAATTTGGTCACTCTATTCACGGAATGTTTGCCAGCCAGAAATATCCTTCACTTTCAGGAACGAATGTACCGAGAGACTTCGTAGAATTCCCATCTCAGATCAATGAGCACTGGGCTTTAGATCCGGTTGTTCTGAAGAATTATGCTGTACATTATGAAACAAAACAGCCTATTCCACAGGCTTTGGTAGATAAGATCAAAAAAGCATCTACTTTCAATCAAGGGTACATGACTACAGAGTTAGTTTCTGCTGCTGAACTTGATATGGATTGGCATACAGTAAGCAATGACAGCCAGTTTATTCCTGTTCTGGATTTTGAAAAACAATCTTTAGCAAGCCATGGATTCAATTTGGCAACAGTTCCGCCAAGATATCACACTCCTTATTTTGCTCACATTTGGGGAGGTGGATATTCTGCAGGATACTACGCCTATTTATGGTCTGAAACATTGGATAATGATGCATGGGAATGGATCAGTAAAAATGGAGGGTTAACCAGAGAAAATGGTGACCGTTTCAGAAAATATATTCTTTCTGTAGGAAATTCTGTAGACCTGAATCAGGCATTCAGAGACTTCACAGGACATGATCCGGATATCAAACCTTTATTGAGAAACAGAGGGTTTATTAAATAAATCAATGGAAGCATTCTTTAATTAGAGTGCTTCTTTTTTTTACGTATTTGCGATACATAAAATTTTCTATGTTTCGGCTGAAGCCGGTGGATTTTTGTTTATTTATTTTGAACGGGCTAAAGCCCGTTTCTATTGAATATATAATAATTCAACATATTAATTCCATTATAAAATTCAAATAGGCAGAAGTCCTTTCTAATGAGATTCATTATTTTTGCATTCAAAATTTAAAATACGATATATGAACTGTCCATGCTGTTCAGGAAAATCCTACGAAGAGTGCTGTAAACCTTATCATTCCGGAGAAAAACACGCTCCTACTGCTGAAGCTCTGATGCGCTCAAGGTTTTCTGCTTTTGCCATTCCGAATGGGGAATATCTGATGGAGACTACTCTTCCGGGAAAAAGAAAATACCATAATAAGAAAGATCTTCAGGAATGGGGAGAAATCAATCAATGGACAAAACTGGAAATCATCCGGACTCCGGCTTTAAACCATGTAGAATTTAAAGCTTATTATACGGATCAGGACGGCCATTCACAAGTTCATCATGAGTTTTCTGTTTTTCAGAAAATGCATGAACGTTGGTATTATGTTTCTGGAGAGTTTTTGGATTAGTAAAGCTGTTGAGGAAATATATTGTGGAGTAATGCTTTGCGTATAGAACCACCCCGTCAAAAATTCTTTGAATTTTCGCCACCCCTTCAGAAGAGGAGAATGCCAGGCATTCAATACCTATTATAATTATAACCTTATAAATAAAAATGAGCCACAGATAATTCTGTGGCTCATTTTTTATCTCTAAAAAATATCCGAAAAACCGGACATTTTTTTATTTTTTAGTGAGCTTCGTTTCCGTCAACTCCGTGAGCGTGACCATGTGCCAACTCTTCTTCAGTTGCAGGACGAGTGTTTAAAACCTCCACCTGGAAATCTAAAACTTTACCCGCCATTGGGTGGTTAAGGTCTGCCACTACAACTTCCGGAGTAATTTCTACTACAAAAGCCTGGAAGTTATTCCCCTGATTGTCTGATAAAGGAAGAATAGCTCCTACAGGTGGAAGCCCTGATTCTTTGAACATTTCCACAGGTAATTGTGCAATAGCATCCGGTTGTCTTTCACCGTAAGCTTCTTCAGGCTGAATTGTAAAGGCAGCTGTATCTCCAGCTTTCAAACCAAGGATATTCTGTTCAAATTTAGGAATCATCATTCCTACACCATACAAAAATGTAAGCGGATTTTCTGTTGTTGTTTCTTCTACAAGAATCTTACTTCCATCTGGTTCGATAGTATGAAGTATATACTTTACAGCTACAACGTGATTGTTTTCGATTGTCATATTTTTTCTTTTTTTCGTGATTTTGTTTCACGATTAATAATACAAATATAATGTTTTTGAAATGATTCAGTGAGCATGGAGGCTGGAGGTTGGAAGAAGGAAGTTATGAAAAGCATAAAGAAATAGAGATCTTCTTTTTACAGCCTTTATTTTTTTCTACTTTCATCTCTTTTTTTCTGTCTCAGCATAAAGAGATACAGGCTTTCCACCTTTGTTCTGGCCCACGGTGTTTTCCGCAGAAACTTCAGGGAAGAGTTGATACTTGGGTTATCTGTAAAACATTTTATATTGATCTGTTCGCCCAGCCTTTCAAAACCTTGATAGTATTCTACCAGTTCTTCAAGGATAGCATCCAGTCTTTTTCCGTGTAAAGGATCTTTGGACTGCTGTTCCATCTTTTTTTTTACAAAATTAATTTATTATAAGTTTATACGGAAATCTACACCTCTTCTTCCCTTTTTGTTTCTTATTTTTGAAGAAGCTATTTATTACCCATAAAAAATATGAGCAAAAATAACGAAGCGAACAGGAAAAAAAATAAAAAGAAAATTGATCAGAAAAAACGTAAAATCCAAAATGCAGAAGCAGAAAGGAAAATACGTTTAAAACAAATCCGGGAAGATTTCAAAGCAAGAGAAGCTGATAACGAACAATAAAACCGTTCTTTACTCAACCTATCCGGATTAAAAAACCTCAGATTTAAAATGACCAATTATAGTTGATTATAACAATATTGTCTGAAAGTTTTTGTCTGAATTAAGGGAAACCTTATTTTTAAAAATTAAGTATTCTCTATATTTACATTGTAATACCTGCAAATAATTCTCTGTGAAGCCCATTGAAAATTACGTTGCATATACTCTTTTTAATTCTCAAATTTAAATTATGAAAATCCTCCACACTGCCGACTGGCATTTGGGTAAACGCCTCGACCGCTTTTCAAGACTGGAAGAACAGGTTTTGGTTATGAATGAAATTGTTCAGATGGCCGATGAACAAAACGTTGATTTAGTTCTCATTGCCGGAGATTTATTTGATAATTTCAATCCAAGTGTAGAGGCTGCTGAACTTTTTTATAAAACATTAAAACGTTTATCATTAAATGGTAAACGTCCTGTGATTGCTATTTCCGGTAATCATGATTCTCCGAGCTTAATTGATGCTCCCGATCCTTTGGCAAGGGAATGTGGAATTATTTTAATAGGTCATCCTAAAGCTGAAATCAACCCTTTCGGTACAGATTATTTCAACATTATACATTCAAAAGAAGGTTTTATCGAGTTGAAAATTGATGGGATCAACTTTCCTGTAAGAATTCTTCACACTCCTTTCGCAAATGAAATCCGATTAAAGGAATACTTTGGAGAAAATAAAGAGGAAGAAATCAACAAAGTGCTTTCACAGACCTGGAAAAACCTTGCTGATCAGTTTTGTGATGATTCCGGAGTAAATCTTCTGACGGCTCATTTGTATATGAATAAAAGAGGTGCAGAAGTGTTGGAAGAACCAGAAGGAGAAAAACCAATTAAGATAGGCAATGCGGATTTGATTTTTTCAGACAGTATTCCTGAGCAGATTCAATACACAGCCCTCGGTCACCTTCATGGTTTTCAGAATATCGGTACGAAGGAGAAACCGGTTATTTATTCATCTTCTCCCCTTTGCTACAGCTTTAGTGAAGCGGGACAAACGAAGTATGTTTCCATTATTGAGGTAGAACCTGGAAAAACAGTTTCCTACGAGAAGAAACTCTTGAAAAGCGGCAGAGCTTTAGTCCGAAAAACATTTACCTCCATTGATGATGCTGTTCAGTGGCTGGGTGAAAATCCCAATACATTTATAGAACTTACGCTGGAAAGTGAGACTTTTTTAACGGCAGACGAAAGAAGATTAATTTATCAGTCTCACAACGGAATTGTTCACCTTATCCCCAAAGTAAAAAATCTGGAATTATCAGAAGATCAAAACCATGAAATCAATTTAAGTCAGGATATTGATATTTTATTCAAAGATTATTTTAAATCTAAAAACGGCGGGCAGGAAGCCAATGAAGAACTGATGAATTTGTTTAACGAAATTTTAAATGCATAAGCCATGATCCCTGTTCAATTAACTATCGAAGGACTTTACTCGTATCAGGAGCGCCAGACGATTGATTTCAGAAATCTTACCGAAGCCGGACTGTTTGGTATTTTCGGAGCAGTAGGTTCCGGAAAATCATCGGTTCTTGAAGCTATCTCGTTTGCTTTATATGGAGAAACGGAGCGTTTGAACATGCGTGATAAAAGGGCTTATAACATGATGAATTTAAAATCAAACAGTTCTTATATAGAATTTGATTTTGTAAATTATGAGAATAAATTGTTCCGTGCTACCCGTGATTTTAAGAGAAATTCCAAAAAATTCGAAGAGGTAAAACCTAATACCGTTACTTTTTATGAGAACATCAATGGAAAATGGATTCCTTTAGATCATTCGAATGCGGAAGCTATTATTGGGTTGAGCTATTCCAACTTCAAAAGAACTATCATTATTCCGCAGGGACAGTTCAAAGAATTCCTTGAATTGGGCGCTGCAGAAAGAACGAATATGATGAAGGAGATCTTCAATCTTCAAAAATTTGACCTTCAGAACAATGTTTCTGCACTCAATGTCAAAAACAGATCTGAACTGGATCAGCTGGAAGGTCAATTGAAAGGTTTTGAAGAAATTAATGAGAAAAAAATTCAGATTCAAAAAGAGCAGCTTACTGAGGAACAGAAAAAACTCTCAGAATCAAATGAAAAACTGGAAAAGATCTCCCAGACTTATCAGCAGTTGAAAAACTTAAAAAGTGACTTTGACAGTTTACAACAGAATAAAGAAAAATTCAATAAACTCTCAGAAGAAAAGTCTCCAATGGATACTCTGGAAGCACAGGCAGAATTATACGACCGTATTTTCAGGCTTTTCAACCCATTGATTATTGAGAAAAATAAGCTTTCAAAAGAGATTTCAGACAAGCGAAATGAGAAAGAACAGCAGATCAAAAACCAACAGGAAACTGAAAAGGCTTTCAATATCATCAAGGAACAGCTTACTGCTCTTGAACCACAGTTTAAAGCATTGGAGCAATCCAGAATTCAGGAAAATGATTTGAATCTCATCATTCAGATCCTGACGTTTTCTGAAGAGATCAAAACTCTGAATGAAAGAACTCAAAAAGGGTCTGAAAAAGTAAAAGAAGTAAATGTTCACAAAGAGAAAATTCAAAAGACCATTGATGAACTTTCTGTACAGATTAAAAGTTTAAAGGAACAGAAACTTGATTCTGCACTGCTTTCTGAAGTGGGCAACTGGTTTATTCAACACAAGAATTTGAAAAAATCACTCCAGGAACAAACTGAAAAGATCGGGAAACATCAAAAACAAATCGAAGAAATTGCAGAAGAATTGAAACCTTTTGCTTATAACGAAAATTATAAAGAAGATTTCAGAATCAGAAAAGAAACCTTAGAGACTCAAAAAAAGGAACTTTCCCAGAAACTGGATCATCTCAAAATACAAAAAGAGCTTTCCCGTTTTGCCAATGAACTTCATGACGGTGAAAACTGTCCTCTTTGCGGATCTAAAGAGCATCCGCATATTGTGGAATTTCATGATGTGAATGCTGAGTTGAAGGAAATTCAGGAGAAAATAACTTCTGTGGAACAGGAAGCTATTGGTCTTCAAAAACAGGAAGCTGAAATTGACAAAATTCTGGACCGTAAAAAAATCTTTGAAGAACAGCTTCTTTCGGAACAGAAAATCGTCCTTCAGATTCAAAAAGATATTGAAAATCATATCCTGAATTTTACATGGAAAACATTTTCTCCTGATCAGGAAGAAGAGTTTGAGAAAAAACGTTCAGATTCATTCATTTTAGAAAAAAAGATTGAGGAAACTGAACGGAATATTACTTTGGAAAGAGAAAATCTTGACAGGGAAACCAAAACTCTGGAAAAGTATAAAAGTGCTCTGGAAGCTTTCCGTTTAGAGGAAGTTTCGAAACAGGAACAGATCAATATCAGCCGTTCCGGTCTTAAAATCCTGGACTGGAATCAGTATATCCAAAAGGAAAAATCTGAGATTGAAAAATCTTATCAAAAGCTGGTACAATCCAACAAGGAAACTGAGGAAAATTACCAGAAGGCATTAGAACAGGAAAAAATCCTTTCTCCTAAACTGGCAGAGCAAAAAGCCATTGTCAGCCAGTCTGAAAAACAGATTGCAGAACTTGAAAAGGAAATTTCCAACAATGAGGAGGCAATTGTCAAAGCTTTAACAGATCAAAACTTCACAGAATTCAAAGAGGTTGAGCATATTTTACTTCAGGAAATTGATGTTCAGCTGGTGAGAGCTAAAGTTCAGCATTTCAAAGTTGAATTTGAAGCTTTAAAGAAATTCATCGGAGAGCTAGAATTAAAGTTGAAGGGACTTTCATTCGATAATGAACGGTTTTCTCTGACTGAAAAGCAATTCAATGAAGCACAAACCGAACAAAAACAGATCAGTGATTCTGTAGTCACAAAAACTGCAGAAATAGAACGTCTGGAAAAGGAATTTGTGAAAAAAGAGGAACTTCTGAAAGAGCTTACAAAGCTTCAGAAACGTTCGGAAAATCTGAAGATCATGATGAACCTGTTTAAAGGAGCAGGCTTTGTACAATATGTTTCATCTATTTATCTGAGACAGCTTTGCGATCATGCCAATGTACGTTTTCATCGCATGACGAGAAATCAACTGAGCCTTCAGCTTAATGAAAATAACGATTTTGAAATCATCGATTACCTCAATGAAGGAAAAAGCAGAAGTGTAAAAACGCTTTCCGGAGGGCAGGCATTTCAGGTATCTTTAAGTCTGGCTCTCGCTCTTGCAGAAAGCGTTCAGGCCAATGCACAGGCAGATAAAAATTTCTTCTTTATTGATGAAGGTTTCGGAACACAGGATACGGAATCTGTGAATATCGTATTTGAAACACTCACCAATCTGATGAAAGAAAACAGAATTGTGGGAATTATTTCGCACGTGGAAGAACTGAAAGAGAAAATTCCTACGGCACTCAATATTATTAAAGACGAAGAAAGAGGAAGTCTGATCGAGATTGTATAAACAATTTTCAGTAACAAACTTCTTTTCTTGAAAGTACACTTAAGCTATGAAATTTTTTGATTTTCTGCTTAAGTGTATTTTTTTATGGCTCATTTTATTACATTTGAATGAAAAAGAATCTTAATCCATGTTTTTTACAAGGCATGTTCAGTCTTAAATAATTATACAGTGTGAAAAAAATCGGGCAACATATTATCCTTATTCTGTTACTCTTAACAATTCCGATTGTTTCTTCTCCTGATTTTGACGGAACATTATCTGTATTTAAGGTTTCCCCATTTCAGAGAGAGTTTATCCGGTTCGTATTGGTTGTCATCTTTTTTTACCTAAACCTTAATCTTTTCCTTCCCAAATTCTACAGCAAGAAGAAATATATCCCGTTTATAATCTGTATTCTGATCTGTTTCGGGCTCATGATTTTTATTCCTAATTATCTTACTGAAGAAAGCAGAATTTCGGCCCGGAATTTTCCTATGCAGATGCAGCCGCCTCCATTAAATCCCAATGGAGATATGCCTCCACCAATGGGAGAAAGATTTCCACAGGGCAACTTCCAGAACAGAAATAACTATTATATCCAGATGATTTTTTCATCACTTCTTCCTTTTCTATTCTCCTTTTTATCCTCTCTTTTTATTTTTAAGAATATCGAGAAAAAAGAATTGGAACGTTCCAAAGCGAAAGCAGAATTATTAAGCTTAAAATATCAGCTGCAGCCTCATTTTCTGTTCAATATTCTCAATTCCATTTACTCACTGGCTTTATTCAAATCTGATGATGCTCCCAACAGTATTCTGAAACTTTCCAATGTGATGCGCTACGTAGTTCAGGAAAGCAGTAAAGATCTGGTAAAGCTCAGCAAAGAAATTGAATATGTAAAAGATTATATAGCTCTGCAACTGATCAGAACAGACAACAGCCTCGATTTTTCGTATACAGAAACCGGAGAGACAAAGGATTTGCAAATAGCTCCTTTTATTTTGGTTAATTTTATTGAAAATGCCTTCAAATATGGCTTTAATGCTGAAGAAACCTCTAAAATAGCGATCAACATCATGATTGAGGAAGAACAATTTCATTTTCATGTTTTTAATAATATTGTGAACCGGAATATTACAGATGAAGAGAGCTTGAAAGTAGGATTAAAGAATACTCTTGAACATTTACAACAGATGTATCCTGGGAAACATTCTTTGAGCATGATCAATGATGGAAAGATTTTTGAAGTGGATTTAAAAATTAATTTACTCTAACCTTATGATAAAAGCCATCGCTCTTGACGATGAAATTCTCGCTTTAAAAATTATTGAGAATTATGCCGGAAAAATTGAAAACCTCTCTCTTGAAAAGGTCTTCAATACTCAAAGTGATGCCCAAAAATATCTTAATAAATTCCCTGTAGACCTCATCTTTCTGGACATAGAAATGCCATCTAAAAACGGAATGGATTTTTATAAAAACATTTCCCAGAACACTAAAGTTATCTTTACCACAGCCTACTCGGAATATGCTGTAGATGCATTCAGTATCAATGCCGTTGATTATCTGCTAAAACCATTTTCTTTTGAAAGATTCAAAGCAGCGGTAGAGAAGGTGAAAATCAATACTGATGCTGACGAAATAAAATACCTTTCCATACGTGCCGATTACAAACTCCATAAGATCAACTACGATGATATTCTGCTGATTGAAGGGCTTGATGATTATATCCAGATTCATTTAACTAATCACTCAACGATTACCGCACGTTCTTCCATGAAAAATATTATGGAAAAACTCTCTGAAAAGGATTTTGTAAGAGTCCATCGTTCTTATATCGTTCCCATACAGAATATTAAAACCATTGTCAACCGCAATATTCACATTGGAGATTTCATCATTCCTATCGGAGAAACCTACAAAGATCTTGTGATGAAGATTGTGAATAAGTGATTGGTTAAGTTCTGATGGAAGCAGAAGAATGGAAGATGGGAGTATTGAACGTCTTTAAAACATAGCTTAATACATCCGGTTTCCCTCTTCAAACTCCCATGCAAACTCTTAATAATTCTTAAAAAACACTCATTTACCGACACATTTTATTCGTTTACCTCATAAATTTTCCTGCACCGTTTTTTGAAAATACTTTTGGAATAAGAAAAGGCTGAAAGCTGTGAGCAAAGCTCTGGATGTTTTATAGTTCCAAATAACTTCCCACTCCCAGCCTCCCTCTTCCAGCCAAAAATATAATCTTAAAACCCTGTATTATGAAAACAATGAATAGAAAAGGCTTTCTGAAAAGCCTTGGATTAGCCGGAGTAACAGCCGTTGCCGCTCCTCTTTTAATCCATTGCGGAAATGATGATGATATTACGGATTCATCTTCTGGTACCTCAACAGGATCAGGTTCTACAGGATGTTCGGTTACCAATACTGAAACTGAAGGGCCGTTTCCTACAAAATCTCCATCAAGCTTGGTTCAAAGTAATATTGTGAGCGACAGAACCGGAGTTCCTTTTACCATTACGATCACGATACAGAATGTGAATACCAGCTGTGCAGTTTTACAGGGCGCTTTTGTGGATATCTGGCACTGCGATAAAGATGGAAACTACTCTGAATATGGAGGAACAGGAATGCAGCCTACCAACTACACGACGGTTCATTTTTTAAGAGGAAGACAGACTACAGATGCGAATGGTCAGGTAAAATTCACTTCTATTTTTCCGGGTTGGTACAATGGGAGAGCCACTCATATCCATGTTCATGTTTATAATTCTGCAGGACAGTCTTTATTGGTGACTCAGATTGCATTTCCTGAGGGAAGTGACAGTGCTGTGGTACTGGTAGCAGCAAGTACCGGATACAAAGGAATGAGCGGCTACACCTACAATGCCAATGATAATGTGTTCAGTGATGGAACCTCTAATGAAATGTCTGCTGTCTCAGGAAGTGTAAGTGGTGGTTTTGCTCTCACTCATACGATAAAAGTATCGGCATAAACTCTGAAAAGTTTCTTAAATATTAGTTATTATCCCATTTCCACAAAGCACAGGTCTGATCTCAATAGGAATTGTTTGTTTATCATCCTCAAAAGCAATGTATAGATCTGTGTCTCGTGGGAATATTAAAATGTCTCCTATGTTAGTTCAAAGCCCTTCAAAAATTTTCAAAAACGATTTCAGAATCTGGCAGGAAAATGATAAAAATACCGTTACTGAGATTCTTAACGATAAAGATAGAACTTATACTCTGTATAACGTCAAAGAGGTGGTTCTGGATATTGAAGGAGAATTAAGACTCAGTTTTGAAGAAGAAAGAACTCTTCTCATACTGCCTTTGTACGGGGAAATTATTATCAATGATTTTTATGAAACAATTTCGGCAGGAATCTCTCTCACGCTGAATACCCAGAAAGGAAAAGATATTGTCATCAAAAATATGATCTATCACGATCAGACAGATCTTTTAATTTTTGAATTAAAAAAACAAGAAAATATTCAGAACTACACCAAAAATGTACTGGATTTCACCCTAAAAAACAATGTCTTTACTATTTCTAAGGTATTACAGCAGCCTAACTTTATCGGACTTTATAATGGACGTGCTGAAGGATATTATGCATTGAAAGATGCTGATAAATCTATTTTCGGAATGGTTCTCAACGGCGCATTTGAATTTCAGAACAGACTGATGGAAAACCGGGATGCTATTCTGCTTTGGGAACTTGAAGAACTGGAGTTTGAAGCTTTAAGTGAAAATGCCCTGATTCTTTTTATGGAAGTGTAAAATGATAAAATGGATGAAACGATGAAAAAAATAAAACTCGCTTTCCGTATTGTTATCGATCAAAGTTCGGAAATGATTTGGGATCGCTATGTATTTGATGACACTTATTTTGAATATAAAATTCAGCATCAGGTTTTTGATGACAAAGATAATCCCGTAAAGAATTATTGGGAACTGCTTCAGAAAAATCCGAACGCTCAGAAAATCCCTTTTTTATTGAGCAGTGCGGCTAACAATTATGTTTCGCAATTGGGTGGAATAATCAGAAGTATTCCGGATGTTTTAGGGAATACTTATTTTCCGTTTGAAAATTTTAAATTAGATCTGGTCTCTTCTCATCTCGAAGATCCTTCAAAACATAAAATAGGTCTTACTTTTTTCTCACCTGAACTTCTACTGATTGATATTATTGATGGTAAATACCTTCTCAGCAAAGAAACAGACCTGGAAAATGGATGGGAAACTTTCATGCTTCCGTTTCATCCTCAGATGTCAATCGCCTATTATCAGGAAATATAATTTTTGTGATTTCTATAGAAAGAGACTATCTCAAAAGTCAAACAATTTGGCTTTTGTCATTCTGAACACAGACTGAAAGTCTGCGAACGAAGTTCATAAATGTAGTGAAGAATCTCATGTATTTGGTTATCTATGAGATTCTTCCTTCGTCAGAATGACACTTCTGAGACAGTCTCTTTTATTTTATAAATCTTTAATGGCAGGTTTTACCTCTTTTCCGAATAATTCAATAGATTTCATCATCACATCATGAGCAGGATCTCCCACATCCATGTGCCCGATAAATCTTGTGATTCCGAAGATTTCCTTCATATAAGCAATTTTGTCTGCTACTTCTGCCGGACTTCCGATAAATAAAGCGCCGTCTTTGCTTCTTCCGCCTTCATACTGTGCTTTAGTATAAGGAGCCCATCCTCTGGAAGCCCCTATCCTGTCCATCTGGGATTTATAATTATGGAAATACCCATCTACTACATTTTGATCGTCACTCACAAAAGTATGTGAATGAACGGCAATCTGCATTTTTGAAACATCATGTCCCGCTTTTTGGTATTCCTGTTTATAAAATTCAATCAGATTTCTAAACTGAATTGGCATTCCTCCAATAATGGCTACCACTAAAGGCATTCCAAGCTGAGCCGCGCTCAAAACAGATTGAGGAGTTCCACCAACAGCTCTCCAGATTGAAAGTTTCCCGTCATTTTTTGCTCTTGGATAGACAGTTTGGTTCTGCATCGGTGCACGAAGTTTTCCTGACCAGCTTACGTTTTCTTCAGAATTGATTTTCAGTAACAATTCCAGTTTTTCATCAAATAACTGTTCATAATCATTCAATGAATATCCATACAACGGAAATGACTCAATGAAACTTCCCCGTCCCACGAATATCTCAGCTCTTCCGTCAGAAATCAGATCCAGTGTTGAAAAATCTTCATATACTTTTACCGGTTCCGAAGAGCTCAAAACAGTAACTCCACTGGCCAGTTTTATATTTTTTGTAATACTTGCGGCCGCCGCCAGAACTATTTCCGGAGAGGAAACAGCATAATCCGGACGGTGATGCTCTCCCATTGCAAAGACATCAATACCCACCTCATCCATCAATTTTACCTGATCCAGTATTTCACGGATCTTAATTCCTGCATCTCTATATTTTCCGGTTGACTGGTCTAAAGCCAGATCACCGAACATTCCTATTCCTAATTCCATATTGTTGATTTTAGTAATACAAAATTACCACTATGAAAAATCAAAAACATTGATGTTTGGTAAGATCGGAAGTGTTGAGAAAAATGAGTAGTGCTTTTGTTGGGTAACGCAAAGGCGCAAGGAATTTTTATCTTTATACTGTTTTAAGGCGCAAGAAAATCAAAGATTTTCAGCAAGATTAATTGTTATAGTATTAGGATTATAAAATTTTATCGCAGATAAAATCTTTGCGTCTTACAATATGAAGTATTCAATAATCTTGCGCCTTTGCGTTTTCAAAAAATCCTAATCCTTTTTTAGCAAAACAAAAAATCCAGCCTAAAGCTAGACTGGATTGTAATATTATTTCTTCAGATATAGATCAAAATAATCTGTGATTTTCTGCATCAGGTGAACTCTGTCTTTCCCAATCACATTATGCGGATGTCCCGGATACGTAAAGTAATCCAACTGAACTCCGTTATCCACTGCAGATTTGATGAATTTAATAGAATGCTGCCATACTACTACATCATCCTGAGCTCCGTGGATCATCAGCAGTTTTCCTTTCAGATTCTGAACTTTATCCAGAAGATTAGCCGCTGCATATCCCTGTGGATTTTCCTGTGGAGTATCCATATATCTTTCTCCGTACATGATTTCGTACATGCTCCAGTCGATTACAGGTCCTCCTGCTACACCCACTTTGAATACATCCGGTTTACGAAGCATGAAGCTTGTTGTCATAAATCCTCCGAAACTCCATCCATGGATTCCCATTTTATCTCCATCTACATAAGGAAGCGACTTTAAGTAGTCTACTCCTTTCATCTGGTCATTCATTTCTGTAGTTCCCAGGTTTCTGAATACAGCCTGCTCAAACTTCATTCCTCGGTTAGAAGAACCTCTTCCGTCCATCGTAAAAATAATATAACCGTTCTGGGCCATATATTCATACCAAAGATTTCCTGAAGCAGGGAAAGTATTTGTGATCAGCTGCAAGTGTGGTCCGTTGTACAGATAAACAATGGTGGGGTATTTTTTATTTGGATCAAAGTTGGTTGGAAGAATGATTTTTCCGTACAAAGGAGTTCCGTCATCTGCTTTTAAAGTTACGTTTTTAATTTCCGGTCTCTGATAATTCTTTAATGGATTTTCAGAAGTAAGGATATTGGTAGTTTTTAAATTCGCTGTATTGATAATGTTGGCAACTCTTGGTGAATTGGCATTACTGTAAGTGTCATACAGATAATTTCCATCGCTGCTCAAAGTTCCGATGTGCATTCCTTCTGCATTATCAAGCTTTTGCATTTTGAAATTGGTCCAGTTGATTCTGTATAAATGTCTTTCCAAAGGAGTCTCTTTTGTTGATGTAAAATAGATTTCCTTTTTCTTTTCATTGAATCCTAAAATCTCCGTTACCAGCCAGTCACCTTTTGTAATTTGAGATACCAGTCCTTTTTCAAGGCTATAGTGGAACAGATGGTTATATCCTGTTCTCTGGCTCTGCCAAATGAAGTCTGTATTAGAGTTTGGGAAGAATGTAAGTGGATGCTGTGGCTCAACATATTTACTGTCTGTTTCCTCAAATAAAGTTTTTACCAATTCTCCTGTCGCAGCATCATATTGATTCATTTTCATATGATTCTGACCTCTGTTCAGTACACCTACAAAGATGTATTTTGAATCCGGACTCCAGGTTACAGCCGTTAGATATTGGTCTTTTTCGCCTTCCACTTTTAAGAAAGTAGTAGCTTGAGTTTTAATATTGAACACCCCTAATGTCACCTGGTGAGAAGTCTGACCAGCCATTGGATATTTGATATTATGATTTACGGCCGGAGTTACAGACCAATCGATGATTGGGTAATCTGCAACCATGCTCTGATCCATTTTATAGAAAGCTACACTCTCAGAGTTTGGAGCCGGGAAAATTCCGGTATCAATTCCAAATTCATTTCTGTGAACAGCTTGTCCGCTAATGATATTTTCGTTCGTTTCGTTGGTAACCGCAATGGTTTTCCCGTTTCTGTTTATAAATAAATTATTCTTTGTTGTGAAGGCAAAAGTCTGACCGTCACCAAACATTTTCACGTTTGCAGCATCCTGATCAATGGTAGCTGTGCTTTTTACTTTCCAGTCGTTTCCTGATTTTTCAATCCACGACATTTTACCACCTGTCGTAAAATAGCCATTGGAATTTCCTGTAAATTTAATAGGTGGAACAGCTTTAAACTTATCATTGGAAAGGTTTCTGTTCAGTTGACTCAACGAGATCAGAGTATCCTGTTTGCTGGTCTTCAAATCTGTAATCAGATAACCACCTTTCACGGCCTGGATATAAGATTTTCCGTCTGCAGCCCATGAAAACTGGGAGATATTTTTTACAGCAAGGTTGGTTCTCATTCCATTTACAGCCTCCGCCATGATAAATTTCTGGGTCTGGGCAAATGCTGAACTGCCTAAAACCAGCATCAATAAAGAAAATTTATGTAATTTCATTGTATAAAATTGAATCCACCAAAAATAAGAAATAAAAATCATTCGTTAAGAAATGTTAAATTAAAACATTCATAAAATAGAATTCATGCATTCAAAGGAATTATTTCTTAACTTAATAGTAGAATTTTTTGGATAAGTGAATCGTGAATAGTCAATCCGCTGCGCTTGTCAATTTTAATTATTGGAAATGTGTAGTATTCACCATTCACTTGCGTAGCAAAATTGACCATTGACAAAAAAACTCATTTCTTATCCTATATCAATGACTCATATAGGTGCGCTGTCCTAAATTTGCATCATTAATAACAAACAAAAAATACAAAATACAATGGCAACAAAATGGATTTTAGACCCTACGCATAGTGAAATTACTTTCAAAGTAAAACACATGATGATCTCTAACGTAAAAGGAAGCTTCAGAACTTTCACTGCTGAAATTGAATCTGAAGATGAATTTTTTGCAAACGCTAAAACTACTGCTACAATCCAAACGGATTCTGTATTCACAAACAATACAGACAGAGATAACCACTTAAAGTCTGCAGAGTTCTTCAATGCTGAAGTACATCCTACAATCACTTTTGAATCTCAGGCATTAAATAATTCTATCGTTGGAAATCTTACCATCAACGGAATTACAAAACCTGTAAATCTTGACGTAGATTTCGGAGGAATCAATGTAGACCCATGGGGAAATACAAAAGCAGGTTTCTCTTTTGAAGGAAAAATCAGCAGAAAAGACTTCGGATTAAACTGGAATGCCGCTCTTGAAGCAGGAGGTGTAATGGTAAGCGATGATGTAAAAGTAGCTGGTGAATTACAGTTTGTAAAACAGGCATAGTAAATAACATATAGTATAAAAGGTTCAGGGATTTTTCTAAAAGTCTTGAACCTTTTATTTTTTTATAATCTTCAATATTTATGAACCTCAACGATCTTCAAAACATAAGCGACGGTTTTAAAAGCACACAGAGAATGCCTGTTTTATTTCTTGGACATGGCTCACCAATGAATGCCATTGAAGAGAACCAATTTGTACAGGGTTTCCGAAAAGCTGCCTCAGAAATTCCAAAACCTAATGCAATTCTTTGTATTTCTGCCCACTGGTATACAGACGGAACTTTTGTAACCGCTATGGATATGCCGAAAACCATCCATGATTTTTATGGTTTTCCAAAAGCACTTTTTGATGTACAGTATCCTGCTCCGGGAAGTCCGGAACTGGCGAGAGAAACAGCGGAATTACTTCTTCCTGTAGATGTGGAAGAAGACCACAACTGGGGACTGGATCATGGTGCATGGTCAGTTATCAAACATATGTATCCTGATGCCGATATTCCGGTGATCCAGCTGAGTATTGACTATACAAAGCCTCCGCAGTATCATTATGATCTTGCCAAAAGACTCAACAAACTTCGTGAAAAAGGTATTCTTATTATCGGAAGTGGAAATATTGTTCATAACCTCCGCCTCATCGACTGGAAAAATATAAATACAGTGGGAGCTGGCTGGGACTGGGCAGTGGAAGCCCGTGAAAAAACCAACAACTGGTTACTTGACGGTAACTTTCAAAATATTATTGATTATCAGAAACAAGGGACTTTCTTACAATATGCTGTTCCTACACCTGATCATTATCTTCCTCTACTTTACTCTTTAGGGCTGAAAGATAAGTCCGAAGAGCTTAGTTTATTCAATGACGAGCTTATTGGTGGATCATTGAGTATGACAAGTGTAAGGATAGGATAATCTAATCTATATTACAATAAAAAAGGAAATACCTCAGCTGAGATATTTCCTTTTTCTTTTTTATGGAATTATTATTTATTGTACCGCTTTCAGAACATTGATGTTTCCGTAGCCATAGCTTGAATTTACATTTGGATAGTAGGTAGCAGACTGTCTCATTTTATTCAGTACCTGATCTCTTGTCCATGATGGATTTTTAGCCCAAACCAAAGCTGCAATTCCTGCTGTAGCTGCTGTAGCCACTGAAGAACCACCTACATAATCTGCCTGACCATTATAATAGCTTAATACAGGAACAGTATTCCCTGAAGGTCTCTCCATCTGGAAAGTAAAATCAATCTGACTTCCAGAGTGGCACACATCACATTTCTGATTGGAAGTATTTTCTTTTACTCCTGTTATCGCCTGAGTTTCCGGCATTGATGCAGGGAAAATGACTCCGACAAAACTAGTGAAACTGGTTGAAGTACCACCTGCACAGAAGATCAGCTTTCCTTTAGAATAAGCATATTTAACCCCATCTTCAATTTTTCCGACGGAGAAGATATGTCCCATTGACATAGAGATGATTTTTACACTGGTATTGTTACCCAATTCTGTGAAAGCCGTTTTTACAGCAGTCTGTTCACTGGAAGTTTCAAGAACAACATTTTCTGCAGCTCTGTAGGCAATAAGATTGGCATTATAAGCTACTCCTACAGGTAATCCTGCATTATTTCTTGGTGCTGCCATTACGGAAGCCATTTTTGTTCCGTGTCCACACTGATCTCCGGATCCATCTGAATTATATACTCCGTATTTACTGATCGTTCTTCCTGAAGAAGCTCCATTATTAAAACTTCCTCCCAACAAAGTCTGTTCAGGAGAAACTCCTGTATCAATAAGTCCTATTGTAACACCTGCACCTGTACTGTAGCTCCATGCATCAGGAATATTATGCTTAGCAAAAGCCCAAGGTATTTTTGCACTTGGTGTCGTTGAAGTATAGTCTGCAGTACTTAAGGTAGATGATGAGAACCCACATCCTGACGAGCCACTTCCTGAAGATTTTGCAGCTGCATTATATTGAGCTTCAAATTCAAAATAATGATAGTCTGCCGGTTCTACATATCGGATGTTTTTCATTTGTCGGAGCGCGGAAACAGTTTCCTCATTTTCTATCACAACATCCATCTGATTAAGATATTGATCTGAAAGAAGAAGAAAATTTCTTTCGTCTTTTCCTTCATATTTTTTGATTACAGAAAGAACTTCCTTTTCAATATCGCTGCTGTTTGGAGATTTACTTCTGTCGAAGTCATCTTTAGAAGCTCCAAAACCGATAGAGACCATTTTATTTCCACGGAAAATAGCACTCCATACAAAATGATCGGATTCATTCTTCCAATTGAAAGTACCGTCCGTTTTAATCGCCTGATTGATCCTTTCGTTGATCTGTTTTGCAGTCAATGGATCTTTCTGGGCCATTTCGGTTTTTACATTTTCGTTCTGAAGTTCTTCTCTCGAGCAAGAGTTTAAAGCAAAAAATATTGCTAATAGGAATACAGTTTTTTTCATATGTTATAATTTTGGTTGAGGCCACAATATAACACTTTAACGGGAATTAAAAATTGAAAAAAAATGAATTTAGCATTACATGAATATTAAATTACAATACTTTCCCGTAGCATACACTTTGCTCTATTCCAACGTATTGTCCATAATTGGGTATTTGATAAAAACCACTTTTTTGATAAACTGAGATGGCACTTTTAAGATCCCTGGAAGTTTCCAAAACAGCTTTTGTAAAGTTCAATTCTGTTGCCCAACTTTCAAGTTCTTTTACAATGGTGGAACCTAGTCCTTTCTTTCTGAATTCCGGATGGGTAAACATTCTTTTAATTTCTACAGTATCTTCTGAAAATGGTTTGAATGCTCCGCAGGCTGCGGGAATATCATCTATATAAGCTACGACACAGTTTTTGATGGTATCTATTGTATTGAACTGAGCAAAGAAGTCATCATTTTCACCATTATGTTCAGACAAAGTGGCATCGAGGAGTTTTACAAGGCCCTGAAAATCTTTATTAGTGGAATCTGTTCTGAGGATATGCATTTTTATTTGATTAAAAGATGAATGTGGATAGAATCAAACCTTATAGGTTTAAACCCAGCCATTATTTAGTAGAAAACAAAAAAGCTCCCTTTCGGAAGCCTTTATTTTATTTGGATTAGTTGACAACAAATTTTCTTTCGTTAATTAACTCAGCAATTGCGAGCATATCTTTACCGATCAGTCTGTCATCTTCCAGCTTGGCAACTTTAGAACGAAGAATAGCAAAGTTTTCTTCAATTACTTTAGAGCATTTCGCCGGTCTTCTGAATTCCAGTCCCTGAGCTGCAAACATCAACTCAACAGAAAGAATGTTCACAAGGTTTCCAAGAACCTGATTGAATTTTCTTCCTGAAATACTTCCCATAGAAACATGATCTTCCTGTCCTAAACTTGTTGGAATAGAGTCTGCTGATGCAGGGAAACATAATGTTTTGTTCTCTGTAACCAACGCTGCTGAGGTATACTGAGGAATCATAAATCCGGAATTCAATCCTGAGCTTTCCGTTAATAATCTCGGAAGTCCATATTTTCCTTCTAATAATAAGTAACTTCTTCTGTCTGAAATATTTCCCAATTCCGCAGCTGCTAATGTAGCATAATCTAAAGGCAACGCCATTAGCTGTCCGTGGAAGTTTCCACCTGAAATAGATTCTTCAGCGCT
This sequence comes from Chryseobacterium sp. KCF3-3, assembly GCF_045865955.1. Classification (NCBI taxonomy): domain Bacteria; kingdom Pseudomonadati; phylum Bacteroidota; class Flavobacteriia; order Flavobacteriales; family Weeksellaceae; genus Chryseobacterium; species Chryseobacterium sp. KCF3-3. The sequence goes on along the minus strand of NZ_AP035792.1, from coordinate 2,626,411 downwards.
TAGGACAATCGGATTATCTGTTACAGAGTTCAATTCTGTTTCTGCCATTCCTTTAAGATGCTCAAAAGCATTTCTGCTGGCTCCATGAACCTGTGGTACACATCTCATGGAATAAGGATCCTGAACTCTCTCACAATCTTCATGAGCTTTCATATTTTCGGATCCCTTTAAGAACTTAAGCATTCTTGCCGCCACTTTTTTACTGCCTTCGAAAGGTCTGATCTCGTGAAGTTCCTTTTTAAATGGGCTTGCTGATCCTCTGTACGCTTCAAGACTCATAGCAGCTGTCATATCAGCAAGGTCTAATAAGTATTCAAATTTTTCAAGTCCTTTGATCGCATGAGCAAGGATAAACTGCGTACCATTGATTAATCCCAATCCTTCTTTTGGACCTAAAGCTAATGGTTCAAGGTCATGTTTTTTCAAAACCTCCATGGTATCAGAAACCTGATCACCTTCCCAAACTTGTCCTAAACCAAGTAAAGGCAGTACAAGATGTGCTAAGGGAGCAAGGTCTCCTGATGCTCCTACAGATCCCTGTTCAGGAACTACAGGAATGATATCTTTCTCAAGCATCAGAATCATCCTTTCAATAACTTCCAGGGAAACTCCTGAAAATCCTTTCGAAAGCGCATGTACTTTGGCAATCATCATAATCTTGGAAAGCTCTTTATCAATGGGCTTCCCTACACCTACCGCATGAGAAATGATAAGGTTGTATTGTAACTGAGCGGTTTCGTCTGCTGAAATTTTAGTATCACACAATGGTCCGAATCCTGTATTGATTCCATATACACATCTGTCTGACTCTACTATTTTCTGTACGTTTTTCTGAGATTTTAAAATTTGTTCTTTTGCTGCTTTGTTTAGCTTGGCTTTATTAGGTTTTTTACATATTTCCAGAACATCATGGAAAGTAAAAACATCTACTCCGTATATCATTTCTAAAAAATTTCCTTAAAATTACGCATTTAACAATAATTGGAAAAGCTAAATTTCAATCTTCTATATTTTTATAAAACAAGCGAAATAATTTACTACTTTTAGCCTCGAAAATTAAAAACAATAATACATGAGACTGAAAACTCTACTACTTGCTGTATGTGTAGCAAGCACAACTGCTTTCGCGCAGAAAGTAAAATACTCTAAAGAGGACATCAAAAAAATGGAAACTTACCTTTTTAATGAAGGTTTTAATACTCCATCTCCTAAGAAAACATCTACCATTATCTTAAAAGACGGAACTACCTACAAAGGTTTCTGTAATAAGATTGAAACCAAAAAAGGGCAGATCTACGAAGTTGCTATCAAAGACAGTGTGACCAAAAAGAATGCTACTTTCAATGCTGATCAGATCAATGAGATGTATGTGTATCCAAGCAATGCAGAGAAGATTGCAAAAGTGGCAAAATACATGGGGAATATCAGAAACTTCGGAACTAAGAAGTTGACAAAAAACACCAACAATGACAGAATTTATTTTGTAAATCAGACTGTTTCTTTAAAGAACAAAAAAGATGATAAGGAATTTCTGATGCAGGTTATCAATCCAGGTTTTGATGATATTATTTCGGTATACCACGATCCCAGAGCCAAAGAAACAACAGGTTTTTCTGTAATGGGATCCCCACAGCTTGGAGGAGGAGTTATCAAATCTTATTATGTAAAAAAAGGCAACAAGGTAATGTGGCTGCATAAAGATGATTTTGAAGACAATTATGATTTTCTATTTGGAGACAATCAGGATTTCATGAAAAAATATCCTAAGAACTCTGTAGAATGGGATTACTTCAGTTTTCTTGTAAGTGAATATACTGCAATGGCAAACGGATAAAATACTTTGAACCATAAAATAAAACCTGTAGAGCCATCTGCAGGTTTTTCTTTTTTAAATAGGGAAAGTTTCCTTAATTTTGTTATATGAATCCTTCTTTAGAACTACAGCTCAAAACCTTACCATCCGAACCCGGTGTTTATCGTTATTACGATAAAAACGAACAACTTTTGTATGTTGGGAAAGCTAAAAATCTTAAAAAGAGGGTTCTCTCTTATTTCAACAAAAACCTTTCCGGATACAGGATCAAAATAATGGTCAGCAAAATCCAGCGGCTGGAAACGACGATTGTAAACAGTGAGTATGATGCCCTATTATTGGAAAATAACCTGATTAAAGAGCATCAGCCGTTTTATAATGTCATGCTGAAGGATGATAAAACTTATCCATGGATCTGCATCAAAAATGAAGATTTCCCAAGAATTTTCCTGACAAGAAATGTCATAAAAGACGGATCAGAATATTACGGTCCTTACGCAAAAGTACGTCCTGCAAAAATATTACTGGATACCATAAAACATATTTATAAGCTTAGAACCTGTAACCTGAATCTTTCTCCATCTAAAATTGCGGATGGAAAATATAAGGTCTGCCTGGAATACCACATCAAAAACTGTGAAGGGCCATGTGAAGATCTTGAAAGTAAGGAAGATTATGACGAAAAAATAGATGCCATCCGTGGAATTATCAAAGGGGATTTCCGGAAAGCAAAAGATTACCTGGTGAATCAGATGATGAAACTGGCTTCCAACCTGAAGTTTGAAGAGGCTCAGATCATTAAGGAAAGACTGGATATTCTTGAAGATTATCAGGCTAAAAACACAGTTGTTAATCCGAATATTGATGATGTGGATGTTTTCGGAATGATCAGTGACGAAACCGCCGCATATGTCAATTTCTTTAAGATAAGAAACGGAAATATCATCCAGAGTTTTACCACAGAAATCAAAAAGATTCTTGAGGAAACCGATGAAGACATTATGGAAGAAGCTTTGATTGAGATTCGCCAAAAGTTTTCTTCAGATTCTAAAGAAGTTCTCTTACCATTTCATTTGTCTGTAGAAATTCCCAATGTAAAACTGATTGTTCCAAAAGTTGGAGACAAAAAAAGAATTGTAGAGCTTTCTGAAAAAAATGCAAAAGAATACCGTCTGGAAAAGCTGAAGCAGGTTCAGATTGTAGATCCTGAAAGGCATACCAACAGAATCATGGCTGAAATGCAGAAACTTCTGAGAATGCCGGTAGAACCAAGACATATTGAAGGTTTTGATAACTCAAATATTCAGGGAACCAATCCCGTGTCTGCCTGTGTTGTTTTTAAAGATGGAAAACCGAGTAAAGCAGATTACAGAATTTTCCATCCTAAAACGGTAGAAGGGCCAAATGATTTTGCAACCATGGAAGAGGTCATCTACCGCCGTTACAAAAGAATGCTTGATGAAGGAGAAAGTCTTCCCCAGCTGATTCTGATAGATGGAGGAAAAGGGCAACTCTCTTCTGCTGTCAAAAGCCTGAGGTTATTAGGTCTGTACGGAAAAATTACCATTGTAGGGATCGCCAAGAGGCTGGAAGAAATTTTCTTCCCGGAAGATCCTATTCCATTATATCTCGATAAAAAATCTGAAACATTGAAAATCCTTCAGCGTGTACGTGATGAAGCCCACCGATTTGGAGTAAAACATCACAGAACGAGAAGGAAAAATTCTACTATAAAATCCGAGCTGGAAGAAATTCCCGGTGTAGGAGAAAAAACTATTGAATTACTGCTGTCTAAACTGAAGTCTGTAAAACGTATCAAAGAAGCTAATCTGGAAACCCTGGAAGAAATTCTAGGTAAGAGTAAGGCTAAGGTAATTTGGGAGTTTTTTAATGCTAATTAATGATCTGACATAGCACAATAGTTCGATTTCCACAGATAAAAGGTTTTTTTTCGGTAAGATTTCATTGGAATTTACCATTTTATCAAAATGGGACAAAAACCAAAATTCCTTTTAATACAAAACAAACACAACAATAAAAAGCACAAATAAATAAATATTTTATTAAAAAATATTATTATATGTATTTTTTTCATAAATTAGAGTTATCAACTAATAACAATAATACTATGAAAATTTCACTCATTTTATAAATACTTCCACCATCTTATTTAGATTATGAATGGTTAGATTACCTTCCATATCTATAGGATAGTATTTTCGAAAAAAATGAAAAACACATCAACATATATATTATAAAAGGCTCTTTTTCAAGAGCCTTTTGTACTTATTTATTTTTATTTGATTATTTTGCGGCAAAAACTTCTTTCGCATATCTTCCATCTGTCTGTGGAAGATCTATTACAATATTCCCATTTTCAAAATATCCGATCGTTGTATTTCCATCAGCCATTTTTACAAGGAAAACAGAATTTTTTGAAGTTGCTTTGAAAATAGCAAATGGTACTGAGCTACCAGACTTTGCCAAAATAAACTGGCTAGGATCAATCTGTATTTTCTGAAGATCCAGTTTCCCGTTCGAGTAATTACTCGCCTCCGGAGTTGTTGTAGACGCTACAGATACCACAGGGTCAGGAGATGTATGTTGAGCACTATTATGAGATGCAGGTAATAACGCAACGGGATTGGAAGCCGGTACTTTTATCAAAGCCTGCTTCAATGCTTCGCCAAGTCCTTCTTCAAATTCTTTAATATTTGAACTCCCTTTAGATTCCAGTATCAAATTGTTATTACAATCTTTAAATTGCAATATCAGTTTATTTTTAAATATATTTTTATCATTTAGAACATCTGCTGTAACCACATTACAATAATTGGTTTTGGCTTCAGATGGCCAGTTATCTTTAATAATAGGAAGAATTATATATTTTCTTTCTGTCAGAGCTTTAAGAAAAGAGTTTTTCAATCCGTAATCTCCGCTGAAAGTCTGAAATTTTTCGGGAACTGCAACATATTTATAATCCGAAACCTTTTGTGCGAAAGCTATTGTTGAGCAAACAACCATCACCAATATTGATAACTTTTTCATTTTTATAATTTTAATCGTTTCTAAATGCTCCCATATCCAGTTTTAATGAGAAGAAATTGGAATAGAAATTAGATCCGCCAATTCCTGAATTCGTAATTGCATAATCCAGTGTAAGTCCTCTATATCTGATCCCAAGACCTGCACTCGGCTGGAAAGAAACTTTTCTTTTAAGGTCTTCTATATCTGTAATAGACTGGAATCTATTGATCCCCAATCTCACAAAAATCATTTTCTGATATCCCAGTTCAGCTCCTGCATAAGGACTGATACTGGCAAAATCTGTTGAAATTAATGATGCTGTTTTAGCAAAATCAACATTGATACCTGCTTCCGGTAATACATACACACTGCTATTGATTTCGAATAGCTTGCTGGCACCTACATTCAGCTTCGGCATTGTAAGTTCAAGTTTATCTTTAGGAGCAGGGTTAAATTCTTCCCCGTTTACAACAGTAGAAAGTTCTTTCTGATTAATCGTCCAGAAGTTTACAGTAGTCGTAATATCTCTCACCATACCTCCGAATTTCCATCCGTTATCTGCTTTATAAATTGCTCCCACATCGAAACCAAAACCATAACCATTTGCAAATTTACCTACATTTCTATAAACAATTTTAGCATTCACCCCAACATCCAATTTTGGATTTCCTCCCGGTCTGAAAGCATAAGAAAGAATAGCAGCATAATCGGATTGGGAGAACTTGGTAATTTTATCATAATCGATATTCCCTTCAGAATCGATCATTTGGGTAGTATTTAAAATATTGTCAACTCCAAGCCTTACTACCGAAACCCCAAAAACACCTTCTTCAAGTACTTTTGCATAGGCCAGATAGTCATATTTTGCAATGGATTCAAAGTATTCCGCATGCATTGCAGCTCCTTGCCAATCTCTTTCGACTGACATTAAACCTGCAGGGTTCCACATTGGAGAATATACGTCATCCTGGTTGGTAATTACTGCTCCTCCCATGGCAAGTCCTCTTGCTCCGGCTCCGATATTTAAGAATTCATTGGAATATTTCCTGATAATCTGAGATTGAGAAAGCCCAAACAGCAGTGAAAATGCAAGTAAAAAATATTTTTTCATCATATAAATTTGATGCTTAGTTTAAGTTTTTAGTTTTTCTGGCTTTTATTAATCCATTTGCAATGATTGCCAGTATCATAACACCTGAAGCGACATAAAATATAGGGCTCATATGTTCTGATTCCCCAAAGATAAAAAAAGCTAGTATAATTCCGTAGACCGGTTCTAAATTAACTGTTAAAATTAAAGTAAAAGGTGATATATATTTCATTAAATTCACCGATTCCAGCATTGGAAAAGCAGTGAAAACACTGGCTAACAAGCATATTAACGCCAGATCTCTGTAGTTTATTTCATTCATCTGAAAAATTTGCCCTGAAAACAAATAAAATAACATTAAAATGAACCAACCACAGAAAATTTCATAAAAAATAATGTTCCCAGAACTTGTTTTCCCAAACATCTTACCATTAAAAACAGAAAAAATAGTTCCGAATATAGCACACAAAATTCCATAAATAATACCTTCTTTAAAATGAAATTCTGTCTTAAAGATCAATAGTATACAGGCCACAATAACAGTTCCCATGATTACTTCAGATGCATCAATTTTCCTCTTGAAAATAATCGGCTCCAAAATTGAGGCAAAAAGTGTAGATAAAGAAAGACAGCTTAGCGCAATAGAAACATTGGAAACTTTAATAGAGTAAAAAAAGCAGTACCAATGGAGTGCCATCGCAAAACCTATTGCTGCCAGTTGAAAAAATATTTTTTTGGAAACCTTTATGCTCTCCTTTTTAAAAATCCTGATGAATACGTAAAGAAAAATAGAGGCAAACAACATTCTGTAAAAAACCAGAATCTGTGCATTGGCCTGAATCAATTTTCCCAGAATTGCAGTGAACCCCCATAAAAAAACTATTAAATGCAACCTGAAAAGTGCCAATTTATGCATAACCTATCCCCTTTTTATTTTAACGTGCAAATTTACAAATACGCTTTTATAAATCTTGTAAAAAAATATAAATTTACAGTAATAAAAAGATAATAAATAAAGTTTTTTATAGCTTTACTCTTAATTCAGAACACTTTCTATTAATTTAATAAAAAGATCAGTCAACTAATTATGATATTAAGTCCGAGCATTGAAATCAAAACAAAACATCTTACTTTAAGTCCTGTTGAAGACTTACACATCGATGATATTTTGGAACATTTTACCAATGAGGTGACCAGATACATGCCTTTTAACCCGCAAGGGAATAGACAGGATATAATCAACTTTGTTGACGAATCAAAAAGAACTTTGTCACAAAATACAGATCTGGTGATGGTGGCTCTGGATTCCGATAAAGGTTTTGTGGGCTGTTGCGGCATTCATAATATAACAGAGGAATCTGTTGAGCTTGGATTATGGTTAAAAAAGAACTCTCAAGGAAAAGGATTAGGAACCGAAATCATAACAACTCTTATTGAATTCCTGGAAAATAATTTTACTTTTAACTATATTTTATATCCTGTGGATGAAGAAAATATAGCCAGCAAAAAAATTCCGGAAAAACTTGGCTTCATTCCTGTAAAAAAATACAAAAAATATAAAAATGATACCACCGATCTCAATATTGTAGAATATAGAAAATATTACTAGCGTTTACAATTTGATCATAAAAAAACCCTGAAAATGTGTTAAACTTTCAGGGCCTTCAAATAATAAACTATTAAAAAAATAAACTAGGAACAGAGTAATTTTCAGAGGTTATCACCCTCCATTACTCTTATGTAAAGTTAGAAAAAATATAAATTATTTGAAAATATTTTTTAGTTAAAAATTTCACAAATTACTAAAAACCAAATAATTAAACATCTGTTTTACTTCCAATTCGTATTCCTCATAAAAATAGTATCTTTAAGCGTAAAAAATTGAAAATTTTATGGACATCGAATTCAATAAACGAGAAGATCAGAACAGATTAAAATTATCTGAAATAAATCGCTTACTCACTGAAATCAAAAAAGGAGGTGGTGAGAAGAGGCTTCAAAAGCTTCGTGATGAAGGAAAAATGACAGCAAGAGAAAGAATAGATTATCTTCTCGATAAAAATTCAGATTCCATAGAAGTGGGTGCATTTGCTGGATATGAAATGTATCAAGAGCACGGAGGATGTCCTAGTGGAGGTGTAGTGGTTGTTATTGGCTACGTTTCCGGAAGACAATGTATTGTAGTTGCTAATGATGCCTCTGTAAAAGCTGGTGCATGGTTCCCTATCACAGGAAAGAAAAACCTGAGAGCACAGGAAATTGCTATGGAAAACAAACTTCCTATTATTTATCTGGTAGACTCTGCAGGTGTTTACCTTCCTATGCAGGATGAGATCTTCCCTGATAAAGAACATTTTGGACGAATTTTCAGAAATAATGCTAAAATGAGTTCTATGGGAATCATCCAGATCTCTGCCGTTATGGGGAGTTGTGTAGCTGGAGGAGCTTATCTTCCCATTATGAGCGACGAGGCGATGATTGTGGATAAAACAGGTTCTATTTTCCTTGCCGGAAGCTATCTTGTAAAAGCAGCTATCGGAGAAAGTATCGATAACGAAACATTAGGTGGAGCGACCACTCACTGCTCTATTTCAGGTGTAACAGATTATAAAGCTAAAGATGATAAAGATGCTTTGAATAGAATCAAAAACATCATGAAATCTATTGGAACTACTGAAAAAGCAGGCTTTGACAGAATAGAGAGTTTTCCACCAAAAGAAAACCCGGAAAATATTTTCGGAATTATGCCGGTTTCAAGAGCTGAACAATATGATACTTATGAAATTATAAAGTGTATTGTGGATAACTCCGAATATGAAGAATACAAGCCAGATTACGGTAAAAGTATTATCTGTGCAACGGCAAGAGTTGATGGCTGGTCTGTAGGAATTGTAGCCAATCAGAGAAAGCTCGTTAAAAGTGGAAAAGGAGAAATGCAGTTCGGAGGAGTAATCTACTCTGATTCTGCTGATAAAGCAACTCGATTTATTGCCAATTGTAATCAAAGAAAGATACCTTTAATCTTCTTACAGGATGTTACCGGATTTATGGTTGGTTCCAAGTCAGAACATGGCGGAATTATCAAAGATGGAGCTAAAATGGTAAATGCAGTTTCCAATTCTGTTGTTCCTAAGTTCACTATTATTACGGGTAACTCTTATGGAGCAGGTAATTATGCAATGTGTGGAAAAGCTTATGATCCAAGATTAATTGTTGCATGGCCTTGGGCTGACTTAGCAGTAATGGGAGGAGCACAAGCCGCAAAAGTATTGGCTCAGATTCAGGAATCAACATTGAAAAAACAAGGAAAAGAAATTTCGGAAGAAGAGCACAACGAAATTCTGGATACGATTTCTAAAAAATATCAGAAACAAACTGAATCTACTTATGCAGCTGCAAGATTATGGACAGATGCCATCATTAATCCTGCAGATACCAGAAAATGGATTTCTATGGGAATTGAAGCTGCTAATAATGCTCCTATCACTGAGAAATTCAACTTAGGTGTAATACAGGTATGATAATTCCTAAATAAGAAAATAAACGCGGCTATCTCAGTTTGAGATAGCCGCGTTCTTATTATTTAAAAGCCTTAATTATAATTTAAGACAGATATTCTTCTTTACAAAATTCGACAGGACTTCCAAGTCTGATGCAGCATTGATACTTAGTCATGCAAATTCCATTTGGCCAGCCTGGAGGATAGCACATTCCAAATGCAGGATCATCAGGACATGTAGGTCCTCCGCTTCCTTTTAATGATTTTAAACTCTCTCTTGAAATCTTCACTAGATTTTTCATAGTTATTTTAGTTTTAGTTATTTCCTACTCTATTTAAGCTTTTCGGATAACGCTTTACTAAAATATCAATTTTTCCACACATAGTGAAATTTAATTCATGATATTGACTATATGCAATTTATTATTTCCCATTCTACACTATAGATTGAATGAATAAGCCATTATTTCAATTGTATCATTCCGCAGGAATCCAAACTTATGTATGAGACATTAAAGGATGTAAGATGACAAGAAAATGTCTAAGTTTTTTAGCAGTCAGTATCAGCAGTGTCATGCTGAGCGGAGTCGAAGCATTTTAATAAGAAGAAATTATATTTCTGTTATTTTAATTCCACGAAAGAGCTTTATTTAGACTCCTACGGAGTGACAGGATTCGGTTGGAATAAAGAATAGTATTGAAGGTAAAGACCCATTGTGGGATAAAGAATGGAAAAACAGAGGGCTGGAAGCATGAAGCTTGAAGCTTGAGGAAGGAAGATAAAGGAGATTAGTCATAGTGACTTATTATCTATTGTTCATTGCTTATTACTTATGTCTCTGTTGGGTTTGGGGGTTGGTTTGTTGGTGTATGTATATAACAAAAAAACCTTTATCGTAATGATAAAGGTTTTTTAAAAATAAAATAAAAACTGGCGGCGGCCTACTCTCCCGCGTTAGCAGTACCATCGGCGCTGGTGGGCTTAACTTCTGTGTTCGGAATGGGAACAGGTGAGCCCCACCGCTAAAACCACCCTAAAGGTTGTATATAAGGTTGCTGGATGTAGGTAATAGGTTGCAGGTTGTACCTGCTTCCTGATAGCTACCATCTGCTACCTGTTTTAAGCGATAAAAACTTTCACAAAGACAAAACCTTCACTGCGCATAAAGCACTTGGTTTATTAGTAACCATAGACTATAAATCTACGGGTAATTAGTACTACTTGGCTATGACATTACTGTCTTTACACCTATAGCCTATCAACGTCGTCATCTACAACGACCCTTAAAAGATGTCTCATCTTGAGGCGAGTTTCGCACTTATATGCTTTCAGTGCTTATCTCTTCCAAACGTAGCTACTCAGCGGTGCACCTGGCGGTACAACTGATACACCAGAGGTTTGTTCAATTCGGTCCTCTCGTACTAGAATCAAGCCCTCTCAAACATCTAACGCCCGCAATAGATAGAGACCGAACTGTCTCACGACGTTCTGAACCCAGCTCGCGTGCCACTTTAATGGGCGAACAGCCCAACCCTTGGGACCTTCTCCAGCCCCAGGATGTGACGAGCCGACATCGAGGTGCCGAACCTCCCCGTCGATGTGAGCTCTTGGGGGAGACTAGCCTGTTATCCCCGGAGTACCTTTTATCCTATGAGCGATGGCCCTTCCATACGGAACCACCGGATCACTATGTCCTGCTTTCGCACCTGATCGACTTGTAGGTCTCACAGTCAAGCACCCTTATGCCATTACACTCTACGCACGGTTACCAAGCGTGCTGAGGGTACCTTTGAAAGCCTCCGTTACTCTTTTGGAGGCGACCACCCCAGTCAAACTACCCACCACGCAATGTCCTTCTGAAAGAAGTTAGGCTCCAAGTAAGTAAAGGGTGGTATTTCAACGTTGGCTCCACAAACACTAGCGTGCCTGCTTCAAAGCCTCCCACCTATCCTACACATTACTTACTCAAAGTCAATACGAAGTTATAGTAAAGGTTCACAGGGTCTTTTCGTCCCATTGCGGGTAATCGGCATCTTCACCGATACTACAATTTCACCGAGCTCGTGGCTGAGACAGTGCCCAGATCGTTACACCATTCGTGCAGGTCGGAACTTACCCGACAAGGAATTTCGCTACCTTAGGACCGTTATAGTTACGGCCGCCGTTTACTGGGGCTTCAGTTAATGCCTTCGATTTAACTCTAAGCACCTTCCTTAACCTTCCAGCACCGGGCAGGTGTCAGACCCTATACAGCATCTTTCGATTTAGCAGAGTCCTGTGTTTTTGATAAACAGTCGCCTGGGCCTCTTCACTGCGGCCAACATTGCTGTTGGCGTCTCTTCTTCCGAAGTTACGAGACTATTTTGCCTAGTTCCTTAGCCACGACTCACTCGAGCACCTTAGGATTCTCTCCTCGACCACCTGTGTCGGTTTTGGTACGGGTTGCTTCACTTCGGCTTTTCTTGGATCAGATTACACTACAGCAGCTTCGCCTGAAGGCTAGGCCTTGACTATTCCGTCAGTCTCCAGCAGCTACATCCAACCGTCCCCTTTTATTGTGAGCAAGTATGGGAATATTAACCCATTGTCCATCCACTACCCCTTTCGGGTTCGCGTTAGGTCCCGACTAACCCTCAGCTGATTAGCATGGCTGAGGAAGCCTTGGTCTTTCGGTGAGCAGGTTTCTCGCCTGCTTTATCGTTACTTATGCCTACATTTTCTTTTCTATCCGCTCCACAATACCTCACAGTACTGCTTCGGCGCAAATAGAATGCTCTCCTACCAGATATATCTAAAATATAAATCCATAGCTTCGGTAATATGTTTATGCCCGATTATTATCCATGCCGGACCGCTCGACTAGTGAGCTGTTACGCACTCTTTAAATGAATGGCTGCTTCCAAGCCAACATCCTAGCTGTCAATGCAGTCCAACCGCGTTGTTTCAACTTAACATATATTTTGGGACCTTAGCTGTTGGTCTGGGTTCTTTCCCTCTCGGACATGGACCTTAGCACCCATGCCCTCACTGCCGTAGAACATTTATTAGCATTCGGAGTTTGTCAGGAATTGGTAGGCGATGAAACCCCCGCATCCAATCAGTAGCTCTACCTCTAATAAACTTATATACGACGCTGCACCTAAATGCATTTCGGAGAGTACGAGCTATCTCCCAGTTTGATTGGCCTTTCACCCCTACCCACAGGTCATCCGAAGACTTTTCAACGTCAACCGGTTCGGTCCTCCACTCTGTGTTACCAGAGCTTCAACCTGCCCATGGGTAGATCACAAGGTTTCGCGTCTAATCCTACTAACTATGCGCCCTATTCAGACTCGCTTTCGCTCCGGCTCCGGTACTTAATACCTTAACCTCGCTAGTAAAATTAACTCGTAGGCTCATTATGCAAAAGGCACGCCGTCACAGCTTTATGCTGCTCCGACCGCTTGTAGGCGTACGGTTTCAGGTTCTATTTCACCCTTCTATTCGAAGTGCTTTTCACCTTTCCTTCACAGTACTTGTTCACTATCGGTCTTTCAGGAGTATTTAGCCTTGGAGGATGGTCCCCCCATATTCAGACAGGATTTCACGTGTCCCGCCCTACTCATTTATCATCTTAATATGCCTTTCGAGTACAGGATTATCACCTTCTACGATTGTTCTTTCCAGAACATTCCTCTAAACATAAAAAGACTTTTGGGCTAATCCGCTTTCGCTCGCCACTACTTACGGAATCTCTTCGATTTCTTTTCCTCCGGGTACTTAGATGTTTCAGTTCTCCGGGTTTGCTCCTCTTACGAGGTGACATATCTTCAATATGCCGGGTTGCCCCATTCGGATATCTGCGGATCAATTCGTGTGTGCCAATCCCCGCAGCTTTTCGCAGCTTACCACGTCCTTCGTCGCCTCTGAAAGCCTAGGCATCCGCCATACGCCCTTAACGATTTCTTTCCTATTGGTTACTCAAGCGCTTTATGCGCTCGGTTTTCTCTTTGTGATGTCTTTACCGTTAATGTCAATGATCTTAATTTCTTTCTTTCAAACTGATGAACAAATGTTGTTTTTGGCTCCATTCGTAACTTTTAAATCAGTCTTCCAAAACTGTGGAGAATAAGGGAGTCGAACCCTTGACCTCCTGCGTGCAAGGCAGGCGCTCTAGCCAGCTGAGCTAATTCCCCGCTAGTTTAGATGTTAGTAGTTAGAAGTTAGAGATTAGTAAAAACTAACTTCTAATTTCTAGATTCTAACCTCTATTTTAATTAGTAGTCTCGGGCAGGCTCGAACTGCCGACCTCTACATTATCAGTGTAGCGCTCTAACCAGCTGAGCTACGAGACTTTGTTTTAGATGTTAGATTTTAGATACTAGATGTTAGACTAATCTCTAACTTCTAATTTCTAACTTCTTTTCTAAATCTCTTTCCCTATACTAATTTCTAGTGGGTTTTGTATTTTTATATAGCAACCAAACAAAAAACTAAAGCTATTGCTTTAAGTAAGTATATTGTATCTTACGATACTGATTTTGTTTAACGTCTTAAGACGCTCTAAAATGAGATGTTCCAGCCGCACCTTCCGGTACGGCTACCTTGTTACGACTTAGCCCTAGTTACCTGTTTTACCCTAGGCAGCTCCTGTTACGGTCACCGACTTCAGGTACCCCAGACTTCCATGGCTTGACGGGCGGTGTGTACAAGGCCCGGGAACGTATTCACCGCGCCATGGCTGATGCGCGATTACTAGCGATTCCAGCTTCATAGAGTCGAGTTGCAGACTCCAATCCGAACTGAGACCGGCTTTCGAGATTTGCATCACTTCGCAGTGTAGCTACCCTCTGTACCGGCCATTGTATTACGTGTGTGGCCCAAGGCGTAAGGGCCGTGATGATTTGACGTCATCCCCACCTTCCTCTCTACTTGCGTAGGCAGTCTCACTAGAGTCCCCAACTTAATGATGGCAACTAGTGACAGGGGTTGCGCTCGTTGCAGGACTTAACCTAACACCTCACGGCACGAGCTGACGACAACCATGCAGCACCTTGAAAAATGTCCGAAGAAAAGTCTATTTCTAAACCTGTCATTTCCCATTTAAGCCTTGGTAAGGTTCCTCGCGTATCATCGAATTAAACCACATAATCCACCGCTTGTGCGGGCCCCCGTCAATTCCTTTGAGTTTCAAACTTGCGTTCGTACTCCCCAGGTGGCTAACTTATCACTTTCGCTTAGTCTCTGAAGCTTGCGCTCCAAAAACGAGTTAGCATCGTTTACGGCGTGGACTACCAGGGTATCTAATCCTGTTCGCTCCCCACGCTTTCGTCCATCAGCGTCAGTTGTTGCTTAGTAACCTGCCTTCGCAATTGGTGTTCTAAGTAATATCTATGCATTTCACCGCTACACTACTTATTCCAGCTACTTCAACAACACTCAAGACTTGCAGTATCAATGGCAGTTTCACAGTTAAGCTGTGAGATTTCACCACTGACTTACAAATCCGCCTACGGACCCTTTAAACCCAATAAATCCGGATAACGCTTGCACCCTCCGTATTACCGCGGCTGCTGGCACGGAGTTAGCCGGTGCTTATTCGTATAGTACCTTCAGCTAGATACACGTATCTAGGTTTATCCCTATACAAAAGAAGTTTACAACCCATAGGGCCGTCGTCCTTCACGCGGGATGGCTGGATCAGGCTCGCACCCATTGTCCAATATTCCTCACTGCTGCCTCCCGTAGGAGTCTGGTCCGTGTCTCAGTACCAGTGTGGGGGATCACCCTCTCAGGCCCCCTAAAGATCGTAGACTTGGTGAGCCGTTACCTCACCAACTATCTAATCTTGCGCGTGCCCATCTCTATCCACCGGAGTTTTCAATATTAAATGATGCCATTCAATATATTATGGGGTATTAATCTTCCTTTCGAAAGGCTATCCCCCTGATAAAGGCAGGTTGCACACGTGTTCCGCACCCGTACGCCGCTCTCAAGATCCCGAAGAATCTCTACCGCTCGGCTTGCATGTGTTAAGCCTCCCGCTAGCGTTCATCCTGAGCCAGGATCAAACTCTCCATTGTATGTTTGTCTGACTCACTCAAAGTTTTTAACGCTTTAGTTTTTCCTTACTTGGTTGTTATATTGTATGTCAATGATCTTTATATCTTTCGCTTTTTAACGTAGCAATCTTTCTGTCAGTGTTGCTCCGTATTTGCGAGTGCAAAAGTAAAACTTTATTTTGAATTGACCAAATGTTTTTGAAGAAAATTTTAAAGTTTTTTAAGTAACCTTAATTCTTCCTAAACCTTCAATCTATCTACTCCTGCGCTCCCTCTAATTGGGACTGCAAAGATAATAACTATTTTTTAACTGACAACTTTTTTTATAAAAAAATTAAAGTTTTTTTTCGTCCTTATCTTATGAAGTATTTCTTTGTTTCTGCCTATCTAAAGGCTCTTCTGCGCTACTGAATATCTTTCGTTTTTCAGTGGGGCAAAGATAGAAACTTCTCATACACTACGCAACTTTATTTAACATAAATTTCATATTGAAACAATATTTTACCCTAATCTACTGGAAGGCAGGGAGAAAAATTTTAAACATTTGTTTGGAGGATCGGGGGAGTGTGAGAGTGTGGGAGGGTTTGAGAGAGTGAGAGGGGATGATTCGAAGGGCGGGAGGCGGGGTTTTGGGGTGTGGAGGGATCAAAATAAAGGGTATATAACTATATAGAATAGCTTTTTTAAATTAATAGCCTATATATAAGTTTTGGCTAAAGCCGGCTTAAGGAATTATTTTTTACTAAACGGGCTAAAGCCCGTTCCTATTGAATAGTTATAATGAACCACAGATGACACAGATTGACACAGAGAAGATGTTTGCTTTTATAGTATATATAATATAAAGTAATAAGATGTAACTCCTATACCCGTAATTAAAATGCTTCGACTCTGCTCAGCATGACACTAGCTAATACTAACTGATAAAAAAACCTTAGACATTATACTGTCATTTTACTTCCTTTAAGACTCTCGTAAAGAAGTTGGGATTCCTGCGCAATGACACAAGGGGAATAACGGTATACTATACACTCGTTATTTTATAGAATTTATAGATTTAGCTCCTATACCCGTAATTAATTAAAATGCTTCAACTCAGCTCAGCATGACACTAGCTAATACTAACTGATAAAATGCCTTAGACATTATACTGTCATTTTACTTCCTTTAAGACTCTCGTAAAGAAGTTTGAATTTCTACGGAATGACACAAGGGGAATAACGGTATATCTCTACACTCGTTATTTTATAGAATTTATAGATTTAACTCCTATACCCGTAATTAATTAAAATGCTTCGACTCAGCTCAGCATGACATTAGCTAATACTAACTGATAAAATGCCTTAGACATTATACGGTCATTTTACTTTCCTTTATTAAAACTCTCGTAAAGAAGTTGGGATTCCTGCGCAATGACACAAGGGGAATAGATATTTATACTCTCTAAACAGTTTCCATAGAAATCAGCAAGATGAGAATTCAATACCGATGTTCCTTTTCTACCGGGAAATCCGAAACTCGTAACACAATAACCCGAACCTCATCATTCATCATTCATCATTCATAATTCATCATTCATCATTTATAATTTATAATTCATCATTTACAACTCCTCCCCTAGCCCTGATAGTAATGGTTACCCCGCAGCTTGGGTTGGAGGGTGGATGGGTTTGGGCGTGGGAGACCCTTCGGCTTCGCTCAGGGTGACAGCGTGGGAGAGCGCTGGCGCGAGGAGTATGAATGGATAGCAGGATGAAGCTCCTAATAAAGTTTGAGAGTTGGAGAGTTGGAGAGTTGGAGGGTTTGAGAGAGCTGGAGGGTAATAGAGTTTCTGTGTGGAAGAGTTAAGAGTGCCGGAAATATCAGGCTACCAGATGAATTGAAATTCGGGTAGAATTCAAAGGTTAAAAGAAACGCTTGACTAAAAACTTATAGGTATAGTATCCTAATAAGCATCCAATGGTATCTGCTACAATATCTAAAGTCTCCATAGATCTGCCTAGTCCCATTTCTTCCTGTAGAATTTCGGTGAGGAAAGCATAGAGAAGGATGATCTGAAAAAAGTATGAGAATTTTATTTTGGGGAATGTGGCAATGAAAGAGAAACCCAAGGCTGCAAATATGCTAAGATGTAATACCTTATCGATACCGCTGAACATGAACCAATATTCATGATTTTCTTCTCCTGGTTTGAGAAGCATATAAGTAAGAAATGCCCAATAAATGGGCAGTATCTTACTAAATATTTTTGAAATCTTATCCAATGATCGCTTTGTAATCATCCGCAGAAAGTAACTCTGACTGATCTGCTCCATCAGCAATTTCCAATTTGATGATCCATCCGTCTCCATAAGGATCTGTATTTAACAGTTCAGGCTGATCTTCTAATTCTGAATTAAACTCAATAACCTTTCCTGCGATAGGTAAGAATAGGTCTGAAACAGTTTTTACTGCTTCTACACTTCCGAAAACGTCTCCTCCATTAAGGTCATCATCTACAGTATCTACATCAACATAAACGATGTCTCCAAGTTCTCCCTGTGCGAAGTCTGTAATACCGATTGTAGCAACGTTACCTTCGATCTTGATCCATTCGTGATCTTTCGTGTACTTTAATTCTGATGGTGTGTTCATTTTTAAATTTTTATTTTGTACAAATGTATTCAAAAATATAGTAGCTTCAAATATTGGATATAAAAAAAGTCCTTCAAATGAAGGACTTTTATGTTTGTATTATTTTTAGAATCCACCTCCGGATTCACCGAATGTAAATGTGGCTGAGATACCTGCTCTGACCGTAGACAGCGGGAATGCTGTGGAGATCTTATATTTTGAGGTCATCTGTTCGTAGAATACTCTCAGGTTCAAGTTCTCGGAAACATTGTAGTCTGCGGAAAGTTTGATATTCATGAGTCTCTGTCCTCCTGTAACCTGGGCATCATTTAACAGAATATTCATAATGGATGTTTTACTGTCTCTTAATGAAATATCTCCTCTGATATTAAGGTCACTTCCTTTTCCTCTTGTTCCTCTTCCTCTGATATTGGCCGTTCCCAGTCTGAAGTTTCTGACAATATAACCAAGTCTTACTACATATTCTGTATTGGCATCTTCGGTAAGAGTCTGGTTGACTAATCCCAGTACCATCATTCTGGTTCTGTTGTACTGTATTCCGAACTGCATATTGTTTCTCATGGTAACATCTATTCCGATAAGTGGTGAGAAAGATTCTACATATCCAACCTGTGCGAATGTATATGGGTTAATCTTGTCTCCATCATTTTTTTT
Organism: Chryseobacterium sp. KCF3-3; assembly: GCF_045865955.1. Lineage (NCBI taxonomy): Bacteria > Pseudomonadati > Bacteroidota > Flavobacteriia > Flavobacteriales > Weeksellaceae > Chryseobacterium > Chryseobacterium sp. KCF3-3. The sequence continues at coordinate 2,607,652 of NZ_AP035792.1, read as the reverse complement.
CACATTACCGGCATCATCTACTGTCTGATAATATCCGTTCGGGTTGCCATGATAGTCTACATTGCTTTGAATACCTGTTGCTGTATACGTAGCGGTATAGGCATGTAAGATATCAAACTTAGTGAACTGCCCGCTGATCATTGGGATATTTTTTAATCCGGAATAGGTAATTCTCCAGTTTGGCAATGGGAATCCTGCTTTTTTAGGATTACCCATAGGCGTCACAGATTTCCCTTCCATCGCAGCTCTAAAGGCTGGAATCAATACATAGGCATTTCCAATGCTATAGTGCTGAGCAAATCCGTTATTATCCAATACTGCTCCAGGACCTCCCAACTGTTGAGAAAGGGCTCTTGCATTTTCTCTGATCGCCTGGTAAACAGCCTGCCCATCTTTAAATGACGTACTGAGAAGCGTTGTTGTATTGGAATAGGTTATCATTTCGCTGGCGAATGTAAAGTCCGGATCAGGAACCCCACCATTAGTATAGTTAAATCCTGTATGTGAGAAGTTACTGTTGAAGGTATGCAATACATTAAGGTCAACTCTCAGATCATTCATCGGCATCACCTGTAAGTCTGCTCTCAATTCTTTGGTCGACATTCTTACGTATGGATCCGTCATATAATTAGAGTTACTCACCCATCCGTTTTCCATTACGGTTCTTCTGATATCAGCTTGGGATCCTAAAAGGAATCCTAGTGTCGGACCTCCCAATGTTTGTCCGGATCCATACCAGTTTGGTGCTGATATTAGTCCCGGAAGTACTGTTCCGTTCGTTTCGTTATAACTTACGTTTAACTGTTTGAAAGAAGTCAGTAAGAATGCTGCACTTTGAAGTGGAGTAAGTTTATTTTTAAATTTATATTTTTTGTATCTGTATCTGTTTTTCTCCCATTGTTTTGAATACACATTGTTCAGAGAGTCCATCTCCTGTCTGCGCTTCTGAAGTTTGGCGTTAATATTTTTGAAATAGTTAAACTGCCCAAAGAACTTCGGAAGGTCCGCAGAAGCTGTTGCCTGAATCACATTGGTATTCTGCCCCACAGATCCTAAACTTGCTGTCTGGTTCGTATTAGGATCTACAAATCCAGTCAATGAAGTAGATCTTGCAGCCCAGTTGTAGGTAAATCCGTATCCTACTTCTGCATCAATGAAATCCAGATAAGGCAGATACTGGAACGGCAGTTTATAATTCAACTGTGCTCTGTGGTTATACAATACCGGTCTTCCGGCTCTGAATACATTTCCAAAAATCGATTTACTGTCCATCGAATTTACATCCAGATTGTCATTCAACGTTCTGGTTGCGGAGTTGATTTCCAGTTTTAATGATTTTGTGAAATTGAATCCTAATCCATATTGCCATCCAAAGAAGAAGTTTCTGTTTCTGATAGCATCGAAATTACTGTTCATGTCACCATTCAGGATAGCTTCAACATTTCTGAACTCAAGCTCATTATAATTTCTGTCGATTTCAGTTCTGAAAGAGATTCTTGTAGGAATTGGATTAATATTGAATTCCTTCACCCATCTCAGATACTTTGTGGATTTTGCCGTATCACTGATCATCTTATTGAAAGGTTTCAGCACCCACGGTTTAAACGTATAATTATAATCAACATATCCTCTCAGATACTGTCTGTAATTTCTTTTGGTATAGATATCTCTGAAGTAGTCATCATTATAAACAGCAGTTACTGATACGTTTTCGATATCATAAAACTTAGGTTTTTTATTTGGATTTACTCTTTCTTTATGCATATTAACGACACCAATACTTCTCTGTTGAGTATACGTTCTTGCTACTTTTTTCAACTGGTCTTTGTTCGGTGCCTTGTTGAATTCTACGTCGGTATCCAGAGGGTTGTACTTTGGATCTTCAATAGTCTGCGAGTAAGAATAATTTAAAGGAATTTTCACTCCTGTCTTTTCCGGAAGGAATTTATCTACATTGATCGCAGTATTAATACTGAATGCCGACTGAGTAGATTGTGTTCTTTCCGCAGGTTTCGAATCGATATTTCCAAAACCAACTGATGTATAAGAGGCATTGGCATTCACAGTTGCAAGGTCTCCCATATTAAAGTTCAAGCTGGCATTTCCTGCATATCCACCATCATTCTCAATTTCAGAAAGACGAATTTCGTTAACCCACATAACTCTTGTTATGGTAGAGTTTGTTCTTGGATCTGCATTTCTTACCCCAATCATAATGGTGGTAATATTTCCTAAACTTGGTCTACCTTTAATATAGATATTTTTATAAGGTTCCTGATATCCTGTGTCAACTGTTCTATTCGTAATAGCAACACCAGATTTATCTCTTCTGATTTTAGCATCTACAAAGTTCTGAACATCAAAATCAACTTCGTTTTCCATTGGCCAGATCTCCATCGGAGCTGTTGCTGTTGTAGGAGTCATTCTTAAAGATGATTCATACTCGTAATAGTTATCAGTGGCATCGCTTCCGAAACGAATAAAGAATTTGGTATTCTCATCCAATCCAATCACTCTGTTCAAAGGATCGTGAGCGTGTACAAACAGCTTCAGCTTTTTGTATCTTCTCATATCCAAAGTCGTATTTTTGAATACTCCTCTTGCCTCAGTTTTAAGGTCTTTCACTTTCATGTAAAGTGAAGCTTCATTCTGTCTCTGCGCACCTGCATTTCCACTCAATACCTGTCTGTCAATTCCCGGAGGCAATACATATGGAGGTTGGTTCAATGCATTTTCTTCAATATTTACACTTCCTATTTCAAAGTTTGGATCTGTCACAGTTCCCGTTCCTTCGTCGGAATTAGGAACATTTACACTGGCAATTTTACTTGTATATTTTCTCCAGTCTGATCTTACAAGATCCATTGTTCCGAATCTTAAGGTAGATGTCTGATCAAATCCTGCCAGCATCAATCTTGCAAATCTTACGTTATTCAATACTGCATCTTCGTGTGTACCTTCAGCTGGATCATAATTCGCCACAGGAATTCTGAACAAGTACCATTTAACATCTGAAGTCTGCCCGTTCTGGAAAGTTGCTTTTACAGTTTTTACATCTACAATATTATTCGATCCAAGTGACAAACTTGGCTGGTCAAGCTTAATAACATATTGGTTATAATTTTCTGTCTGATCAAGGTTGTAATCTTTATTGATATCTTCAGCATCCGGAGTTTGAGAAGCTACATTCAGAGAGTTTGCTTCTGAGTTTCCTTCAGGGTTTCTGAAATATTTGTATCGTTCTACAACAGAGGCAGCCTGGCTTCCTGTAAATTTATCAGAAAGATAGAATACGAAGTCATCTACTGCAGGGTCAGCAATATTGGTTACCGGGTTTACAAATGTATTTCCGAATCTCATTGCCTCCTGATCAGAAGTAAGACCATCATATCCGGCATCCTGTGTTTTTCTTTCATCTCCTTCTGTAGAGAATGCATATAAAATTGGTGGCTGTTTTGGCTGAGTTCCCCAGTTTGAATTGGTTGTAGAAGAAGGATTACCTGGAGTTGGAAGTCCGTTTTCATACTGCATTTTTCCATCTTTCAGAACATCTTCAGAAACGTTTCCTAAGTGAAGTAAAAGTTTTGGATCAGTACCCAGTGTTTTACCATCTGCATAAGGGTCCATCATCCAGAATTCAACGTATTCAATGTTTGAAGTAACAAAGTTTGGAACGCTGATCGATCTCATAATCCCCGCCCATCTGCTTTGTGCCTGTTCTGCCAACGGGTTTACGTTGTATGGACCTTTTTCCTTAGGGAAATAAGAGATATCGAAAGTATTCGTAAACGTTTGTTCTCCTGCTACGAAATCTCTGTTGTTATAGATCTCTGAGTATTGTACTCTTCTGGAAGCGTGGTTGGATACAGACTGTGGTGTAATTCCTGCAGGTGCTTTTCCTCCAACATTCCAGAACCTAGGGTCAATATTATACCATGTTAATAATCCTCTTCCATATCCGCTTGTAATATCGTCATTTGCCGGTACTGTATTAAATGGCGGCAATGTATTTTTTTCCGGTTTTGAAGCAAGGCTCCATGCTGCCGGTTCTTTTAATGATATTTTAGAAGTTGTCTGTTCAAAATCGTCAATGTAAGACTGATTGTTTGTTCCTTTATTCAACCCAGGTAATAGGTAAGCCGCTTCCATCTTGAAGTTTAAGTTGGATGGAGCTTCGGTTTTTACCATCGGAAGTTTATTGGTCAATCTTGTAAGGTAAGGAGCCTGATTGTTATACATCAAGTTGATCCCCGCCATGGTATTGTTTACCGCTTCCTGTCCGAAGTTCACTTTCTGGGTCAGTGGAGATTCAGAGTAATTGATTACTGTTCCTCCTAAGATAAAGTTCTCACTGAATCTTCTTTCTAAGTTTAATCCTAAGAATCTCTTTCTTTGGGTATTAAATGTCAACTGGTTTTCCAGTGAAATATTGATGGCCTGTCCGGACTGTTTTATATTTTCATTAATGATAGTAACTGTACCGAGCATGTAGTCTACCGTATAGTCAACTCCTTCTGTAAGCTGAACTCCGTTTGCTGCCACTTTTACTGATCCCTGAGGAACGTTTACCGCTCCCAGAGAAATACCCTGGCCCTGAACTCCTTTGTAGCGTCCTTCCATGGTATACCTTTGCGCAAGGTTACTGGAGATCGCCTGTTGTTTCTGTTTGGTATAAAGATCCTGAAAAACGTATTGAGGATCACTTGTCCCTAATTTTGATTCCAGATATTTACCGAAAGGCTGTACTTTGGTAAAGATAACTCTTCCTGTTTCAGGTCTGATGGTAATCCCATTGACAAAGTCGAAAATACCATCTCCTTTACTTCCGTCTTTATTGTTCTGGATATCGCCGTTCATATTGAGGCGGTCCCAGTTAAATAATTTCAGTAAGTTTTGATCTTTTACAGGAGTATCCGGAAGATAATTTACTTTACCTCCTGTTTTTGGATCTCTGTAATATACATTAAGGATAAAGCCATCAGGAGATACCTGTCCTGCATCTATAGAATAAACGTTCTTCATCATCAGATCCCACATCGGAGACTGCGTGTTCACCTTATTGTTTACTCTCAATACTTTGGTGATCAGTACAGGGCTTTCTTCAGAAAATTCCCCTACTTTGTATACTTTATTGCTTCCGTTCACAGTATATGAGTAGGAAACTGCTAAAAGCTGTTGGTCATTAAGTTTCTGATTTAATGAAATATATCCCAACTGTGGCTGGAAATTAAATTCATTACTGTTAAGCTTTCTTGCTTTTGTATTGTATATGAATTGTTCTCCGTTATCATAAGGAGTGGGATCACCAGGAAGCACTTGCCCCTGGAAAATAGTCCCATAGTTTTTCCCTGCTTCTCTGTTTCCTGCTACAGATGAAACAGCATCATAAAGACCGTTCAGCGAGTTATCCGGTAGTGTAATTCCCCCAGGTCCTTCACCAAGGTCTCTGATCCCGATAATACTTTTCTGATACGCCAGGTTACTGTTCCCCTGATCAAGTACCCAGACTTCCATTCTGGTAATATTGATCGTTGAGTTGATCTGCGGATAATTAAGCAAAGCATCATCATATTTGTTCAGGAAATAATGTCCTAAAAAGAAGTGTTGGTTTTCTTCATAGTCAATGGCATTGACTTTAAAATTATTCATCACACCACCTCCCTGAACTACAATATTACGAGCCTCTCCCTGCTGCTGGGAAAGGACTACTGTTCCAAATGTTTTTCCTAACTGGAATTCCGTTTTCACCCCGAATAGTGATTGGGATCCACGGATAAGACTGGTTGAAAGTGGCATGTTTACGTTACCAAACTCAACTCTTTTGATGATTTTATCTTCTCCTCCTTCGTTGGGTTTATCTACATTTCCAAGACCTTTACTCTGAAGATCTTTCCAGCTTCCTTTTGCCTGCCAAACAAGGTTCATTCTGTTTTCAAAAGCAAAACCACTCTGGGTATCATAATTGGCTTTTAACTGAAGGTTTTCCCCTACTTTCCCTAATAATCCCAACTGAATTCTCTGATCAATATCAAAGGTAAAACTGGTCCTGTTTTGAGGCAGAATCATTGGGTTATCTATTTTCTGATAAAGTCCTGCGAAATCCAGGGATGCATATCCTGAAGGGATGATTTCAATTTTGTTACCTCCGAAAATGGTTTCAAAAAGTCTGTTATTGATCATCACAGAAGGGATAAGTCCTTTTCTCCTAGCATCTGATTTATCTTTTCTGAAAAGGAGATTGTACTTATCAGATTTGTCCTTATAGTAGGCTCTGGTCTGGCTGGCAAGCATATATTCTTTATACTCTTCCGGAGACATGGCTGTGGGAGGACCTGTAATGGTATTTCCAATTTTGGGATACACATAGTACATCCCGGTTTTTATGTCGTAATAGGCTTCATACCTCGTAGGGTCAGCCACTTCATATTGTTTTCTTATGATCGCTGTGTCTCTCTGTGCTTGTGCAAAAGCACTGACAGACATACACAGGAACGACAGGAACAAAAATATGTTAAGATGCTTAATATTCGCCACCAAATGTTAAATGTTTTTTAAGATTTGTTTAACCAATTCTTCTACCGAGATGCTTGGATTTTGTTTTATAATTTTATCCGCAATCTTCTCGCTCGTTCGTTTAGGAATGCCTAAAACTTCTAATGCAGATAACGATTCTTCCTTGATTTTATTATCCACCATCACAGAAATGTTCGCGTTTGGATCGCTGTATTTCTGTACTTTATCTTTAAGATCTACAATAATTCTTTCGGCAGTTTTTGCACCAATTCCTTTTGCTTTTTGGATCAGTGCACTGTTTCCGGAAAGTATGGCAGAAGCAATCTCATCAAGGCTCAATGTTGACAACAGAATAAGGGCTGAAACAGCTCCTACTCCATTAACGCTTATTAACAGATTGAACATTTCTTTTTCTGAACGTGTGTTAAATCCAAAGAGGAGATGAGCATCCTCACGAATGATCTGCTGAATAAATAAAAAGGTCTGCTGATTCAAAACCAGCGTCTGTGAGGTCATCAAACTGATTCCCACGTAGTAACCAACTCCTTGAACATTGATGACAGCGTAGGTAGGCGTAAGTTCTTGAACATTGCCTTGTAAAGAAAATATCATTATTAATTTTTAAAACTCCCAAATATAGCAATTTAAACTAATTAATGTTTTCATTTAACGTGCGAATGACTTTTAACTTAAATTTCAAATAAGAATTCAAGGAATTAACAGAAAAACAAAAGACTCCAAAATATGGAGTCTTTTTACTATCTGAACACGGTTTAACGTGTCATTTTTTAAATAAGAGGAAAGGATTACTGTTTTACAGTTACCCTTCAATTCTTGGTATTATTTTTTCTCTCTTCTTTGAGCATCAAGAACAGCAATGGTAGCAAGGTTTACAATCTCATCAACGCTTGAACGCATCTGAAGTACGTGTACCGGCTGCTTTAATCCCATTAAGATAGGTCCGATTACCTGCGCTACTTTCATTCCTCTCAGGATTTTATAAGAAAGGTTAGCACTTTCCAGATTCGGGAAGATGAATGTGTTTGCCGGTGTTGTTCCTAATTTTGAGAATGGATAATCGCTCAGGTGATCTGCATTCATTGCAAAATCCGGCTGAATTTCACCATCCACAACCATTTTAGGAAATTTCTCATGAAGGATACTTACTGCTTTTGCTACTTTTTTAGAAGTTTCAGAGATGGCAGCAAAGTTTTCAAATCCAAGCATTGCAATTCTTGGTTCGATAGCAAAAGATTTTACTGTAAATTCTGCCATTTTAGCAATATTCACAAGATCTTCAGCGGTAGGGTTTTGGTTGATAGAAGTATCTGCGAAGAAAATAGGTTTCTTTTCAGACAAGATCATCATCATTGCCGCTACTTTATCTACTCCTTTATCTTTTTCTATCACTTCTAAAACAGGACGTAAAACGGAAGTATAGTTTTTAGAGAATCCTACGATAAGTCCATCGGTATCACCATGCTTCAGCATCAAAGGTCCGAAATAGTCTCTCTGGCGTACATATCTTTTCGCTTTGTACTCGTTCATTCCTTTTCTCTGACGAAGTTTCCAAAGGGTTTCTCTGTATTTTTTTCTGTTTTCTTTCTGATCGTCATCACTTGGATCAATGATTGGAACATCCAGGGTAATTCCGTAACGCTCCATTTGTTCCTTGATGTATTTTTTATCTCCTAAAAGACTTGGGTAAGCAATTCCTTCTTCATAAAGAATCTGAGCTGCTTTTAATACATTATATTCTTCAGCATTTCCAAGGGTAATTCTTTTCGGATTGGATTTTGCACGGCTCTGCATCATTCTTACCAATCTTTCATCTCTACCCATTCTGTCTAAAAGCTGGTGCTCATATTCATCAAAATCCGTAATGGTTTTTCTGGCAACACCACTTTCAATAGCTGCTTTAGCAACAGCGCTTGATACTTTTGTGATCAATCTGTTATCAAACGGTTTCGGAATAAAATAGTCTCTTCCAAACTGAAGGTTCTGAACGTTGTATGCTAAAATTACAGCTTCCGGCACTGGTTCTTTTGCTAGATCAGCAATGGCGTGTACGGCAGCCAGTTTCATATCTTCATTAATTCCTGTAGCCTGTACATCTAATGCTCCACGGAAGATATAAGGGAATCCTAATACGTTGTTTACCTGGTTAGGATAATCACTTCTTCCTGTTGCCATGATCACATCTTTACGAGTCTCAAGAGCAAGATCATAAGCAATTTCCGGATCAGGGTTAGCAAGAGCAAATACGATAGGGTTATCATTCATGCTCAATAACATTTCCGGAGTCATCACGTTTCCTTTTGACAATCCTACAAAAACATCAGATCCTTTTACAGCATCTTCTAATGTTTCGATATCTGTCTGAGCGATGAAATCTAATTTTTCAGGAGTAAGGTTCTCTCTTTTGTGATTGATAACTCCTTTACTGTCACACATCAGGACGTTTTCTTTTTTCAATCCTAATGAAATATAAAGCTTGGTACATGCAATAGCTGCAGCACCAGCTCCATTCACCACCATTTTCACTTTATCAATATCTTTATTGGCAATCTGCAGAGAATTGATCAATGCAGCCGCTGAGATAATGGCTGTTCCATGCTGGTCATCGTGCATCAAAGGAATATTCAATTCCTCTTTCAGTCTTTGTTCTATATAAAAAGCTTCAGGTGCCTTAATATCTTCCAGGTTGATCCCTCCAAAAGTAGGAGCAATCCCTTTTACAATTTCAATAAATTTATCCGGATCTTTTTCGTCGATCTCAATATCAAAAACGTTGATATCTGCAAAGATCTTGAATAAAAGTCCTTTCCCTTCCATTACCGGTTTTGAAGCCTCAGCACCGATATCTCCCAGTCCAAGTACGGCAGTACCGTTAGAAATTACTGCTACCAGGTTTCCTTTTCCTGTATAATCATATACAGTTTCCGGCTTATCATGAATTTCCATACAAGGAACTGCTACTCCCGGAGAGTAAGCCAATGACAAATCTCTTTGAGAAGAGTGTGGCTTTGATGGGATAACTTCAATTTTTCCTTTGGGTTCTGCTTTATGATAATCTAGCGCTGCCTGGCTAAAGTTCTTTTCGTCACGATTGTTGTTACTTGACATAAAATTTTGTTTTTTGTTAAAGTATATATTTAATGTGGTAATCTACTAAGCTTTCAATTGGTTTCTGCACAACATGTCCCACATTTAAATTAAGTTCTGTAGCTACAGAACGTAGTGTATTTTCATAATAATAAGCGATGGAGCCGATAAAATTGATTTCGGCATCATGCGCTTCCTCATAAGGAAGAACCTGATATTCGAAGAAACTTTTCATTTCCTCAAAAACCATGTCTTTGAAATAAGGATGATCTTTTCTTTCGATTACAAATTTGGTAAAATTCGCCAGATAGGCGTTTGGCCTTGGAGTATGATACATGTTTTTCAATGCATCTTCTACGGTAAGCTGATAATCTGCTTCAAATTCTTTATGAAGATCTGCAGGCAGTTTTTTCATAAAATATCTGCGCACCAATTGCTTTCCAATAGCACTTCCACTTCCTTCATCCCCGATCAGGAATCCTAGTGAAGGTAGTTCTATCTTTACATTTTCACCGTCAAAAAAACAGGAATTTGATCCTGTGCCAAGAATGCACACGATTGCAGGTTTCCCACTGTATGCCGCATAGGCTGCAGCCATCAGGTCTTCCTTTACAATAATCTCTGCTTTTCCAAAAACCTTTTTCAGTTCTTCTTCTATGGTCTCGCAGTTTTTTTTCACACCGCATCCGGAACCATAAAAAAAGACTTTGGTAATTGAATTTTTAACCGATATCAGATTGCTATTCTTCTGTATTTCAGGAGCGATAAGTTCTCTGTTGATAAAATTCGGATTGAAACCGATGGTTTCTGTTTTCAGAAAAACTTTCTTAAAGTCATCAAGTATTACCCAATCCGATTTAGTAGAACCACTATCTACAATAGCAACCATATTTTAGATTTTAATTTAAGGGTGCTAAATTATGAATTTATCTTCAATTAGCATTTAAAAACAACCTGGAAGCTGTCTAAAATCATTAATGTTTAATCTGTGTTTTTTTTTCGTTGAATTGTATAAGCCAGTCTTCTATTTCATCTTCCAGATAGGAAGTCTGTAATACCATTGCATTGATAAAATCATCAGGCACCGGTTCTCCGCTGGAGTTTTCAAGATTCCACAATTCGTTTGACATATTTTCATATTCTGAATACACTCTTTTGAAGCGGGAATTTTCTTTCTCAAGAGCCTCAATATTTTTCTGTTGAAGCTGGAATTTTCTGTATTTGTTTTGACGTTTCATACAAATATTATTAAAAATTGGGTCATAAAATGTTGGAGTATATGCGCTTAACCGTGCACTACAAGATAGAAAAAACCATCAACACAAGGAGTTGAAAATGAATTTATTATCAGGTCATTATTACATCATTCTGAATAATAAATTTAGAAATAATTTTTATTAAAAAAAATATTTTAACAACTTTTTTCAGTGTTTAACATATAGTTATAAATTTGCACAATCATATTGTGAAGTTCTGTAGTTATTGATATTTTAAGACAATTATTAATAGCCGAAATATAATAATGAATTTATCTTTCAGATAGTATTGATTTCATTATTTACACAAAATGTGCAATTATTTTTTTTAGATTAAAATTGAATGAAAGAAATACTCATACGTCAGAAACAAGTTTTGTTCTTCATTATTGCTGGAGGGCTGAGTGCCATTGTAGAAATAGGAAGCTTTAAGATTTTCAGCACCTATCTTCCGCACTTCTTTGTAAAGGAAACCAACTTCTATGGGGTACACTATCCTTTAAGTAACATTTTTTCCACAAGCTGCGGGATTATTACCAATTACTTTCTGAGCATCTGGTTTGTATTTGAAAGAGGAAAACATTCAAAGAGAAAAGAGTTTGCTTATTTTATGGTGGTCTCCTTTTTTTCAACATTACTCAGCTTAGGCTTTTTCCAAATATTCTATAGTTTCATATTTAAAGATAATATCAATTTATTTTTTTATACCTTGAGCCCGGAAATGATCAGCAAAATTGCAGCAATATTGCTGGTTTCCATTCTGAATTATTCGATAAAGAAGAAAGTAATTTTTAACGGTTAAGCTGTGACAAAAATTTTAAATTATCTCTGGAGATTCTGGCTCTTGCTGTTGGCATTTTTTCTGACAGTTACTATTGGGATTCCTGTCTTTATTTTATCTTTTAACAAAAAGCATTACAAGTACGGTTATAAACTCGTCAGACTCTGGTGTTATGGTATGTTCTACGGAATGGGCTTCAGATATGATCTGATTAAACTTTCGGAGCAGGAAAAAGATAAGAATATTCCTTACGTGTTCATTTCCAATCATACGTCCATTATGGACATTATGCTGGTATGCATTCTGTTTCCTGATCATCCTATTTGTTTTGTAGGAAAAAAAGAACTGGTAAAGATTCCGATTTTCGGAACCATCTATAAAAGGATATGTGTAATGGTAGACAGAGCCAGTGCAAAAAGCCGTGCAGATGTGTACCGCAGGTGTGCCGAGAAGATGGAAGAAGGCAACAGTATTGCCCTTTTTCCTGAAGGTGGTGTACCGGACGATACTTCTATTATCCTGGATGATTTTAAGGACGGTGCATTTATGCTGTCTTCAAAACATCATTCTCCTATAGCTGTTTATACCTTTGTGGGACTCAAGGAAATGTTCCCTTTTGAAAACTCAAAAGGCTATCCGGGAAGAGTAAAGGTGTATTTCAATGGAATCATTGAGCCTACAGATTCGCCAAAAGACTTAAAGGCAGAGGCTTATGAGACAATAAAAAAAACCTTAATCAGGTATTCCGTTGAAAGGAAATAGTTATATTTGTTTGTGAAATCTATAATAAATATGTCAAATTATTCTAAACAAACCAATTGGGCCCAATTCATTCCGTTGGTTACTGTATTCTTCTTTTGGGGATTTGTAGCAGCCAGTAATGATATTCTGATCCCAGTTTTTCAAAAAGCCTTCAATTTATCTCAAACCGAGAGTATGTTGGTACAGATATGCTTCTATGTAGCGTACACTGTAGGTTCTTTAATTTATATGCTTGTATCAAAGAGCCTTAAACAGGATTTGATCAATAAAATCGGATACAAAAACGGTCTTATTGTAGGACTTTTGATTTCCGCCATGGGAACATTGCTGTTCTACCCTGCCGCCAATATGCATTCTTTCCCGTTAATGATCTCCGGATTATTTATTGTAGGTTTAGGATTCTCTCTTCAGCAGATTGTGGCTAATCCGCTTGCTATTGAAGTAGGTCCTACAGAAACGGGATCTCAGAGACTAACAATGGCTGGAGGAATCAATAACTTAGGAACTACCATTGGACCACTTATCGTTGCATTTGCTATTTTCGGTTCTGCAAGTGCCGGTAATACGGAAGCGAGTATAGAAAGTGTAAAAGTACCTTACCTTATATTAGGAGCAGCTTTTGCTCTGGTAGCTTTAATGCTTAAATTCTCTTCCCTTCCTGCTGTAACGCCAACGAATACTGAGAATACAGATGATGTAACTCCGGGAGAACACAGAACTTCGGCTTTCCAGTATCCTCAATTGGTAATGGGAATGATTGCCATCTTCGTTTATGTAGGAGTGGAAGTTTCTACTGCAAGTAACCTTCCTGCTTATATGGAAAAAAATTTAGGATTTGAAACAAAAGATGTAGCTCCTTACATCTCTTTATATTGGGCTTCATTAATGATTGGCCGTTGGACAGGTGCTGTAGAAGCATTTGACGTGAATGCCGGATTTAAAAAGATCTTAAGATTCTTAGCACCTTATCTTGCGTTTGGAGTGTTTTTATTCGTGAATGCACTTGCCAAGCATGACCTTTCTCCTTTCTATGTATATGGATTCATCATCATTGCGATGATTATCTGTGACATCTTAAGCAAAGGAAATCCAGCAAGAATGCTTTTAATCTTCTCTCTGGCAGGGATCACAGCATTGCTTATCGGTATGTTCACTACAGGGATGGTATCTGTGTATGCATTTACCAGCGTAGGTCTTTTCTGTTCTACTTTATGGCCTTGTATTTTCGCATTGGCTATCAACGGACTTGGAAAGCACACTAACCAAGGTTCAGGATATCTAATTATGATGATTATGGGTGGAGGTATTGTAAGCTTTATACAAGGGTATATTGCAGATATTACCAATATTCATTTCAGTTATATCGTAGGGGTTATTTGTTTTGCTTATCTTGCATTCTATGCAATCCGTGTAAGTGGGATTCTGAAAGCTCAGGGCATTGATCTGGATAAAGTATCTAAAGGTAATGGTCATTAATATAACAACAAACATATATAAGAAAAAGAGATTTTGGGCAGGTGTTTTACTTGCCCAATTTCTTTTGTTTTATGGATTCTCAAAATCCAAAGTGATGATTTCTTTTTTTGAAAGTTTTTTTGAATTTCAGAAAGGGATTCATCAGATACTGTTCAGCTGGATTCCGTTTTCTGTTGGAGATCTTATATACATTCTACTGGGAGTTTTCCTTCTGTATTATCTGATCTCTTTATTCAGTAAAGAGAAAAGAAATCATTCTTTAATCAGAATTCTGATGATTGTCAATATTTTTTATCTCATCTATCAGATATTTTGGGGGATGCTGTATTTCCAGACTCCAATCATTAAAAAACTTTCCAGCCAGGAGGAACCCGATATGAATAAGGCAAAAAAATTAGCCCTTGTCTATCTTGAAAAATGCAAGCAAACCAGACAGTCTGTTCATGAAGATAAAAATGGTGTTTTTATCATCACCAACCTTACGGATATACAAAAGGAAATCCTGTACCAACAGACCAAACTACCTTCTTATATATCAGATAAAAAAGCTCCTCAAATTCTGGATATCAAACCAAGTCTGTTTAAAAATGTAATGAACTTTACCGGGATTCTTGGATATTACAATCCCTTTACCGCAGAAGCTCAGTATAACTCCGGATTACCCCATACTTTCATCCCTTTCACCACAGCCCATGAAAGCTCCCATCAATTAGGTTTTGCAAGAGAACAGGAGGCTAATTTTGTGGGATATCTGATAGGTATTCACTCTACTAATCCTGAACTGAGATACAGTACTGAATTTTTCACTTTAAAAAGTCTTTTAAGGTTCATTGTGGAGGAAGACCCACAGTTTGTAAAGAATATTCTTCATCAATACTCTCCAGCTATGAAAAGAGATCGTGCTTATGAAAAAAGTTTTGTTTTTCAGCATCAGGGATGGTTGGATGACTTCTTTGGATTTACCAATAACCTGTTTCTGAAAAGCAATCAACAAGAAGGCTCAGTTACCTATTCTTACTTTATTGATCTGCTCTTAAATTATGAATCATAAATAAAAAAAGAATCGTATCAGGCGATACGATTCTAAAAACACAAATGATGAAAAAAAATTTATTACCTTGACTTGTTCCCTCATTCAAGGCGATGTAAAAGTACGACATATTTTATAAATACAAAAACATTTCCCTCCTTTTTTAAAACTTTATGAAAATTTTATGATTTTTTAAGTTTTTTTGAGTTCATTTTACATTATTGCGAATCACACAAAACCACGACATATCATAACCAAAACAGGGTTAAAATCTATATAAGTTATTAATAATTTAAAAAATCAAACATTTGTTTGGATAAAACCTATTCCATTTTTATTCTTTTTCACTCTTTTAAAAGTTGGAGTTATCTCCCGTTTTTTATGAGATATTTCTACAATTTTAAATTTAAAATATGCAGCATATCCAAACCATTTTTTCAGTTAATATTAATTCTGTTTTTGTAAAGAGAAAATATTTTCTATAGGCAGATCAATTGATCACTAAAAAAAGATAACACTTATTTTTATGAGGGCAAAACCCCATTATGATAACCTTTTTTGATTCCAAATTACGTGGAATAAAATACTGAGGATCAAATAAAATCTACCAACACCTACTTATATCTCACTAATAAAGGAGATTTTTTTTGTATATTTAAAACATCTGTGTATTTTAGTTAAAAATATTAATATGATTTTTGACAAACTAATTAACCATTTAAAACTCGATAAACAGGAATTTATTTTCCAGTTCAACTCCCATCCTAATTACCCGTCCGCACTGGCATTTAGCGACACACTCAACTTTATGGGAGTAAAAAATGATGCTTACGAACTTGACAAAGAATATTGGGACGAACTTCCGGAAGAATTTATTGCTATTATTGAGAATTCATTTTCCCTGGTCAAAAAAGCAGGAAGCAATTATTCCGTATATTCAGAAAAAGCAAAAACCTTCGGTAAAGAAGAACTTTATAATAAATCAACAGATTTTGTACTGCTGTTTGAGAAAACAGAAAATGCAGAAAGTAAACTGGCTTTTAATTTCAAACCGGTTCTTTATCTCATTTTTGCAACTGTTCTTGCCTATTCTTTTATTAGCCAAACCATTTACGAGGCTCTATTTAATGTACTTTCCTTAGCAGGAGTTTATATTTCCCTGGAAATTTTCAATCAGAAATTCGGAAATACCTCTACGGTCATCGGAAGTATATGTGGAGGCGGGGGCGCTGCTGCAAGCCAGACAGCCAACTCGTGTGATAAGATCATCAAACAGGATAAAACCAGTATTCTGGGCTTAAAGTTTGCAGATTTTTCTCTGATTTATTTTGCAGGACTTGCCGTATTAGGTCTGTTCTTACCGGCAACAGCGTATATCGTAAAAGGTTTCACATTCGTTTCTGTAATTGCCATCGGATATTCTTTATACATCCAGGCATTTGTAGAAAAAACATTTTGTAGAGTATGTCTTTTGATTATTTCAATCCTGGTAGGGCAAATTGTAATCAGCAGTTTATTTTTTGAGAATCTGTCTTTCAGTGTGGGAGCTCTTCTATTGACTGTCATTCTTTGGGCTCTTGTTTTTTCTGCAGTTATTTATTTCAATACTCTTCTTGAGCAAAAAGAAGCTCTTCAAAAATCGAATGCGAAAAATCTCAGATTCAAGAGAAACTATGAGCTTTTCAAAAACCAGATGGAGCAAAATCCAAAAATAGAATTCCAGGATACTGAAACTTTTGCTGTTGGAAAAAGAGATGCTAAACTTCGTATTTCTATTGTTTCCAATCCATATTGTGGTTTTTGTAAAGATGCACATAAGCTTGTTGAAGGACTTTTGGAAAAATATCCGGAGAATATTTCACTACAGATGAGATTCAATTACAGCCCAGACAGAGCTCCTGAAAAATACACTCAGCTTATTTCAGATTTAACTCATATCTATCATAACAAGCCTGAAAAAGAATTTTTACATGCTGTAGAAGAATGGTTTGAAACGAAGGATGAAAGCAAAATCAATGCGCTTTCCGGAGGAAACGTAACCTCAGAAAATCTGAATCCATTAGTAGAGATGTCCATAGAAAACAGTAACGCAGGATTAAGCTTTACTCCTATCTTTATCATCAATGGATATCAGTTTCCAGACAAGTATGATCGTGAAGATATTTTATTCTTTATTGATGAATTAATAGAGGATGATGAGATCTAGCAAATAAATCTCATTCATTTAAAAATTTCACTATCTTAGGAAAAACAAAATAACCATCTGAAAAGATGTAAAAGAGTAGAAAAACGGTGATCAATGGGACTATTTCCAGTTTACCATTTCATTGAATTATAATTGAATTAAAGCAAAAATGTCGTCATTTATTGACGGCATTTTATAATGAGTAGTAGTTTTGAAAAAAAAGTTTCCTTTTTATAAGCAACCAGATACCAAAGATTGTGGCCCTACATGCCTCAGAATCGTCAGTAAGTATTATGGTAAAAGTATATCTCTGCAGCAGATTCGTAACCTTTCCGAAACAACACGTGAAGGAAGCAGCCTTCTTGGCCTGAGCGATGCCGCAGAAAATCTTGGATTCCGGTCAATGGGAGTCCAGATCGATTTCAATACCCTAACAGAAGAAGTTCCTTTTCCATGTGTAGCACACTGGAATAAAAATCATTTTGTTGTTGTATACAAAATCGACAAAAATAACAAAGTCTATATTTCAGATCCCAGCTATGGACTGATCACTTATACCAGAGAAGAATTCATCAAGTCCTGGATTGGAGAAAATGCCAACGAAAATACAGAAGAAGGAATTGTCCTGATTCTTGAAACCACTCCTGCATTCTTCCAGACAGAGTTTGATGCTGAAGAGAGTAAGGCAAGCTTTACATTCTTGTCCAAATATCTTCTTAAATATAAAACACTTGTTATACAATTGGCTATTGGTCTATTAGGAGGAAGTTTACTTTCCCTGATATTCCCGTTTCTTACCCAAAGTATTGTAGACGTCGGGATCCAGAATCAGGATATTAATTTTATCTATGTAGTTCTACTTGCCCAAATTATGCTATTCCTGGGAAGAATGGGAATTGAGACCATCCGAAGCTGGATTCTTCTTCACCTTTCGGCAAGGATCAATATTTCGATCATCTCCGATTTCTTTATCAAATTGATGAAGCTTCCGATAAGTTTCTTTGATACCAGAATGACAGGAGATATCATGCAAAGAATTAATGACCACCACAGAATTGAACAGCTTCTTACAAGCTCTTCACTGAATACATTATTCTCTTTGGTCAACCTTATTATTTTCAGCATTGTATTATTATTTTACGATTACAGACTTTTCATCGTTTATCTTGTAGGAGCTGTATTATATATTGGCTGGATCAGTTTTTTCTTAAAAAAGAGAAAAGAACTTGATTATAAAAGATTCTCACAGGTATCTCAGGAACAAAGTAAAGTAATTGAGCTTATCAACGGTATGCAGGAAATCAAAATGCATAATGCCGAAAAGCAAAAAAGATGGGACTGGGAATTTCTTCAGGTAAAACTTTTTAAGATCCGAATAAAATCTCTTTCATTAGAACAATGGCAGTCTGTTGGAGGAAACTTTATCAATCAGATGAAAGATATTCTGGTGAGTTTCCTTTCTGCAAAACTTGTTTTAAGTGGAAACCTTACTTTGGGGATGATGCTTTCTGTTCAGTATATTATTGGACAGTTAAACAGCCCGCTTCTTCAGCTTATCGACTTTATCAAACAGACTCAGGATGCTAAAATTTCCCTTGAAAGATTAGGAGAAATCCATGATAAAGATGATGAAGAAGATAAAAATGAGCAGTACGTTACAGATGTTCCGAAGCAAGATATCGAAATCAAAGATATGTCATTCAGATATATTGGTTCTGATGTTCCGGTTTTTGAAAACTTAAGCCTTACGATTCCTTACCAGCAGACCACAGCTATTGTGGGAGCCAGCGGAAGTGGAAAAACCACTTTACTGAAACTGTTGATGAAATTTTATGATCCGGACCAGGGTGAAATCAGAATCGGGAACACCAATATGAAAAATATTTCTCCGAGATACTGGAGAGATCATTGTGGTGTTGTAATGCAGGAAGGATATGTATTCAATGATACCATCGCCAATAATATTGCTGTAGGTGAAGATCATATAGATAAACAAAAATTGAGACGAGCTGTAGAGATAGCCAATATCAAAGATTTTATTGAAAGTCTTCCATTAAGTTATAATACAAAGATCGGAAATGAAGGAGTTGGTGTAAGTGGAGGCCAAAAGCAGAGACTTTTCATTGCAAGAGCTGTTTACAAATCTCCTGAATATATTTTATTTGATGAAGCAACATCTGCATTGGATGCCAATAATGAGAAAGTGATTATGGAAAATCTTGAACAGTTCTTTAAAGGTAAAACAGCAGTGGTGATTGCCCACAGACTTTCAACGGTAAGACATGCTGATAAAATCATTGTACTGGATCAAGGAAAAGTAGTTGAAGAAGGGAGCCATGCCGATCTGGTAGATTTAAGGGGAGAATATTACAGACTTGTAAGAAATCAGCTTGAATTAGGCAGCTAATCATAAAAGCAAAAAAAATAGCGGAATCCGAAAAGCTTATAGAGTAGGAAAAATAAAACTAATTAAATCATGAAAAATCTTAAAAAACTTTCAAGAAAAGATTTGACATTAGTGAGTGGAGGAGTAATTATTCCGGACAACAACTGTTGTGGATCCTGGTGTCTTGGCAGCTGGGTACCATGCCGTATAAAGCATTTTGAATGCCCTCCCGATGCAGACACTTCACCACCATCTTGGTATGACGGGAACTGCCCAATTATTTAAATTATATTCCCCCTGAAATATTGGGGGAAATTTTACCTCAGAACAATGAAAGAAGACGTTTTAGACAATATTGAACTTCGCTCAGAGAGTGTACAGGATATTCTTACCCAGCCACCGCATTGGATGATCCGCTGGGGAAATACAGTGATATTTATTATCCTCCTGTTGATTCTCTTAATGAGCTACATTATAAAATATCCGGAATTTGTACCGGCTCCTATTATTGTAACTTCCCAGAATCCTCCTGAGAAAATAGAAGCACGAACCAGTTCCAAAATTGAGAAAATATTCATAAAAGACCATCAGGAAGTTAAAAAGAATGATGTTCTGATGGTGATGCAGTCTGCAGCTAACTATAAAGATATTTTAGAACTTAAAAAACTGGTAGACTCCATCACACCCGATAAATTATATACCTTCCCTATAGCGCAGGCTTCAAGATTCAAACTGGGTGAATTGCAGGGTGAATATAACAGTTTTGCAAAAGCATTTCAGGATGAAGCTCTTTTTACAAGACTACAGCCTTATGCTCCTGAAAATCTGGCCGCCAATCAGAGCATTTCAGAATATAAAATAAGAATTGCTACCTTGAAACAGCAGAAGAACCTGGAATCTATAAAATATGATCTGACAAAGAAAAACTTCAACAGATCTCAGGAATTATTCAACCAAGGGGTGATTTCAGCCATGGAACTTGAAAATGAAAAGATCAAATATCTTCAGGCACAGCAAAACCTTGAGAATATCAAAATCTCCATATCTCAAATGGATGAAGGAATTTCCAATCTGAATAAAACCAAAAGCGGAACTGCCATTAATACCGAAAAAGACAGAATTACATACTCTTCACAAACTCTACAGCTTCTTGAGCAGCTGCGAAAATCTCTAAAACAGTGGGAGCTAAACTATCTTGTCATCTCATCCACTGATGGTGTTGCCAGTTTCCAACAGTTCTTTGGTGAGAATCAGTTCGTAAAAGTAGGAGAACCCATACTTTCTATTCTTCCTAAAAATAAAGAGCAGCTAGTGGGCAGAATGTCCGTTCCTACCACAAATTCAGGAAAAATAACTCCTGGTGAGAAAGTACTGATTAAACTGGACAATTACCGATTCCAGGAATACGGTATCATCGAAGGAAAAGTGCAAAACATCTCTCTTATTCCTGATGAAAAAGGGAATTACTATGTAGATGTAATTTTACCAAAAGGATTAAAAACAAGCTATAATAAAACACTTACATTCGATAAAGAGCTTAGAGGCAGCGCAGAAATTGTAACACAGGATCTGCGACTGATTGAAAGATTCTTTTATCAAATCAGAAAATTACTTGGATATCAGGTTTAATAAACCTTTTATTAAAAACTAACCCCGTTTTACAAATTGTGAAACGGGGTTTTTATTGTTTATTATTAAAATTTCAAATCATCTGATAATATTTTGCAGTAGCTCAACCAATCTCATTCGTTTAAATAGCCTATTATAGCGACAATCTACCTAAGTAAAGGTTTTATCGCAAAAAATACGATCATTAAAAAAAGGGCAACAAGAAGACGAATATGAGGACTATCATAACATGAGTTTATGATAAAAACTAACCTATCATTATAATGAAGCTGAAGAAGTATAATTATTCCCTTAATATTTCATCAGAAGAATGAAATCGTTAAAAAATAAAATTCATTGGAAAGAATTAAAAGATAAAAGAGCAATTCTTTTAAAAGTAAAAACCGCAATCATTAAATCAATGATTGCGGTTTATTGTAGCGAAGACGGGAATTGAACCCGTGACCTCAGGGTTATGAATCCTGCGCTCTAACCAACTGAGCTACCTCGCCGTTTTGGTGGTGCAAATATAGAAAATATTTCTTTACCTCCAAAATTATTTTAGCTTAAAATATTCTAAAACATCGCCAACATGATCTGGTTTGCTGATTATCTTATTGTTAGCATCCAAAATAAAATACGTTGGAGTTGCATGAATATTATATAAATCTGTGTAGCTACTGTTCCATCCTCTCAATTCTGAATCATTCACCCAAGGAAATGCAGCAATTTTCTGGGTATACGAATTCTTATCCACATCTAAAGACAACCCTACAATCTGAATATTTTTTGATTTCAGATCATTATATTTTTCCAAAAGTTTTGGAAGCTCACTTTCACAGTGTGAGCATGTAGATGACCAGAACACAACGACCTTTTTATCTGCCTTTATATCGTGTAAAGATTTTGCAGTGGTATTAACAGGTGACTGGAACTTATAATTAGGGAAAACAGCCCCCATTTCAATGTTTGCATTCGATTTCAGTGTAGAAGCAAGCCTGTCTGTGATGGTACATTTAAGATTTTTAGCGAGAGATAAATATTTACTCTTGTATTCATCCATCTGATATACATCGAAGATATCAATCAATTCTGACAAAACAGTCTGCCCTCTTGGAGTCTCTACTTTTAAACGGTCCAGCAGTTTATCTACAGAAGCAGTAACATTCGTATTCCCTCCCGAATTCAGATAAGCCACCAGTACAGGTCTCAATAACGATGAGCTTTCAAGCATATCATTGGATTTGTCCAGAAAATTGATTATTTCTTCCTGATCTACTTTCTTAGTTGAATCGGGTGAGTTAGAAAGAAACTTGCTGTAATTCGTATTATAATAAGCAATAAATGGGTGTTGTGCAGCATCAATAGAACTTGAAGAACCAGAAAGTCTGTCAATTTCTGTTTTCAGAGCTTTTCCAAAATCCGTATTGTCTTTGTAATATTCTTTGATTTGTGCTAAAGCTGGCAAAATAAGCTCTTTCTTTTGGGAGCCTTCCTGTTGTTTGCTCATCAGATTATTGGCATCATCCAGATAAGTAACATCTTTTACTTTGCTATTCTGAATATCCAGTTTAAAGTTGACATTTTTATTTTCAGAAATAAAGCTTACAGTATTATTAGAGCCAGGAAAATAAACTTTCATCATCCCCATATAATGACCTGGATATTTAAAAGTCCATGTACTATTCTTACTCTGTTCTTTAGTAACAATAATATCTTTTGATCCGTTAAGTGTATATAGAATAGCATCCTGGTCTTTAAAATCTGTCGGAGCCTGAATTGTAACAGTAAATTGAGCCTGTAAAGCAAATGCAGCCAAAACCGCTGATAGCGTATAAATCTTTTTCATAAAGTAAAAATAAAAAAACTCCCTGACTAATCAGAGAGTTTAATATTATTTTAATAAAATTTTATGCTTTTACGCTCTTGTACTTTTTTGTAAAGTAAACAATAAATCCTATTGCTACAATACCAAGTACATATACATACATATCAATTGGTGAGGCTGGTGACCCGGTACCATTTCCTCCATTTCCTCCTCCTCCTGGGATTGCTGGTTGTGGTGGAGCGGCATTTGCTACGAATACAGCAAATAGGAAAAACGCCAAGACTAGTTTATTAATAATTTTCATGTGGTTTATTTTAAGATTTTAGTGTTAACAGTTTCTCCCTTATCAGAAACGATTTTTACAACATATGAATTTTTAACTGAGCCATTCAGCTCGATTACAAAATCTCTGGATGTTTCAACCGCTTTTTTAGAGATTACCAGTTTACCGCTCATATCATAAACTTGAATGTCTGCTTTTTTCCATTTTGGATCAAATCTAACAATGTAATTTGTAATAGATGGATCGTAAACAACAAGTGTTCTGGAAACACTAGAAGTTGTTTTATCCACACCTAAAGTAATATTACTTGGCTCACCATAATACAAGTTAGCTTCTTCATTTGTTACAGCTACCACATCTCCCTGTTTAGCCTGTACTAAATTTCCATTTTCCGCTTTATAGTAGAAACCAATTCCTGAAGATAACTGGTGTGCACCAGCAGGAATAAGTTCTGCATTTTCTCTGATCTCGAATTTATAAGATTTAACCTGATCAAGTTTGTAGTTAACTAACTTAACATTTTTACCTTGGAAGTTACTCTCATTAGCTTCGTTAATATATAACCAATAGTTAGTATAATTATTATCATACCCACCATTCAATGCTTCTTCATAAGTACCGATAATTCTCGTACCAGCTGAACTTTGAACTGTTGTAGCAGTAGAAACCTGGTGTCCAGTTGTAAATGATGGAGAAACCACGTAGTAAGTTCTGGAAATCTCATTACCATTAGCATCAAGACCAATTACCCCAAGCTGTTTTACAGTATTGGCTGTATTCTTACCAGCCGTTTTAGCTGCATTTACACCGTTAGGAGTACCTGCTGTTCTAGCTGTTGATTTGAATCTTCTCAGTGGATTAAAGTCTAAAGTCTGAGCTGTATTGTCTCTTAACTTTATTTTAAACGACTGCATAGGTTTGATAACCATTTTATCTAGGTTCACATCTCCAACTGCCGGAGCAACTCCGTCACCTGTAGCTACATAAGTAACTACCTGAGCACCTGTAGCGTAAGTAGAACCTCCAGGAAGTGTAACAACAGTACCTGGATTATATTCAATACCCCAGATATTTCTCACCGCATTTCCATCTGATCCAGTAACACTTTCAGTATATCCTATATTAGATAAATCTAAATTAGTAAGGAAGGGGTTACCAAATTGATAGAAGTTTTGTCCAAATGTTCCAGCCCATGGAGTGGTAGTAAATTCAAATGAATCATCAAGATAAGTATTGTACTTTTCGTTGTAAGAATTCACAGCGTTACCACCATTTCCGAATACAACATTGGAAGCTCCTAAATTAGATTTTCCTGCATTCTGCAATGACACAGTTCCTGTTAGTGGAGCATACGGTTTTCCATTGATATTGAAAACAGTTCCAGTTGCAGGTGCACTTGGATTCCAGTCATTGCTGGAAACTTTCAACATATAATACCCTGAACCATCAGCAGTAGTAGATGCTAAATTTGTAAAATGTGCAGAAACCGCATTGGCGTTATCCCACTTTAGAATTGGATTACTATATCTACCGGTATTGAAAGTTTTACCAACTTCAGTAGATAATGAACTTAAGGCTTTACCAAAGAAAGGTAAAGCAACTTGTTGGAAATAATTGCCACTACCGTTACTTGTAGTTCTGTACTCTTTAGTGACAATACCTGTGATGTTGGACTGGGATAGTCCGTCGATGTACAGCTGACCATACGTGGAAGTAGCAAAAGAAGCAGGAGTATTAAGCCTTAAGATGATATTTCCACCGTCAGTCTTATCAGCACCTCCGGCATCAATTGTTTTAAAACCATCTGTAGCAGATCCTACAACCATGATATTTCCATGCACGTCCAAAAGGCCATTACCTTTTGTCTGTACACCTCCACCGCTATAAACTAGGGTGCCTTCGCTCACATACATATTAGCATTAGTGTCAACGTGACATAGTATCTGCGCCTGAACAGAATAACTAATTGCTAAAAGACCTATAGCAAATAAACTTTTTCTCATTGTATAAATTATTTGTGTGTTAATACAATCTTCACCCGCAAAGGTATTATTATTTTTCTTAAAAAAAAAATATTTTATCTATTAATCAAAACATTATCTTCCGTCAGGATGATCTCTTTGTCCTCTCCTATTGAAAACATATAGTCTTCTAGAACTTTTTCGGTGGTACCTCTCAACCCTCTTGCGCCTAATCCTTTTTCAATAGTTTCCTCTACGATTTTTTCAATTGCACCATCTGTTATTACCAAATCCGTACCATCCATCTTGAAAAGTTCCACAAATTGATTCACAATTGAATTTTTTGGCTCTTTCATAATTCTTACCAGGGTCTCCTTCGTGAGTTTATCGAGGTAAGTGATGATTGGAAATCTTCCTAAAAGTTCCGGAATTAATCCGAAAGTACGAAGATCAATTGCATTAATATTTGTTAATATATATTCGTCCTCGTCTGTTTTATTGATTTTTTCAGAACTGAAGCCAATTGCCTGCTTGTTCATTCTTCTTTCGATGATCTCTTTGATCCCGTCAAAAGCACCTCCTGCAATAAATAGGATGTTTTGGGTATTTACCTGGATATATTTCTGATCCGGGTGTTTTCTTCCTCCTTGTGGCGGAACATTCACAATACTTCCTTCCAAAAGTTTTAATAATCCCTGCTGTACGCCTTCTCCTGAAACGTCTCTTGTAATACTTGGATTGTCTGATTTTCTGGCAATCTTATCAATCTCATCGATGAAAACAATTCCTTTTTCAGCTTTTTCCACATCGTAATCTGCGACCATCAAAAGTCTTGAAAGAATACTTTCAACGTCTTCTCCTACATATCCTGCCTCAGTTAAAATAGTAGCATCCACGATACAGAAAGGAACATTCAGTTCTCTTGCAATAGTTTTTGCCAGAAGCGTTTTACCCGTTCCTGTCTCTCCTATCATGATAATGTTTGACTTTTCAAGCTCTACTTCTCTATTCTCGTCCTTAGCGTGAAGCAATCTTTTATAATGGTTATACACAGCAATGGAAAGTTGCTTTTTTGCCTGATCTTGTCCAATCACATACTGATCAAGAAATTCTTTGATCTCTTTTGGCTTTTTAAGCTCCTCCATACTATTAGCAGGTGAATATTCTGTTTTTGATGCACCATCTTTTACGATAGCATGTGCCTGCTCTATACAATTTTCACAAATAAAACCATTCTGCCCAGAAATCAGCATCTGTACTTCATTTCTTTTTCTGCCACAGAAAGAACATTGGTTGGAATTCATATGATATAATATATATGTATATGTTAAAGAAAATCGTAAAAAATTACTTTTTTACGATTTTCTGGTTGTTAAGAATTAATAATTGAGTGTTGAATCTCTGTATATTCTTCGTTCGTTAATTTTAATCTTTCATTTCTGAAATTCATGTCTTCCATCTTATTTAAAGGAATCAGATGGATGTGTGCATGAGGAACTTCAAGTCCTACCACTGCTACTCCTACTCTTACACATGGAATTGCAGTTTTGATCTTCTTGGCTACCTCTTGGGCAAATCCCCAAAGGTTTTTGTATTCTTCACTTTCAAGATCAAAAATCAAATCCACTTCTTTTTTAGGTACTACTAAAGTATGTCCCTTCACTAAAGGCATTGCGTCTAAGAATGCAATAAAGTTTTCATTTTCTGCAATCTTATAAGAGGGAATTTCGCCATTAATGATTTTTGTGAATATAGTGCTCATTTTATCAGAAGTTTGGGTTAGATATTTAGAAGTTCAGAAATAGAAAGGAGTATCAGACTATAAAGAGATGTCTAATACTTCAAAAGACAGTTTGTTTCCGTTAGGTAAAGTAATTTCAGCAATTTCGCCAATAGCTTTTCCTAACAGTCCTTTTGCGATAGGTGTGTTCACAGAAATCTTTCCTGTCTTCAGGTCGCTTTCGTTATCCGGTACCAATGTAAATACCTGCTCTTGCTTGGTAGCATTGTTTTTAAGTTTCACTGTTGTTAAGATTGAAACTTTTGAAGTATCTAATTGGCTTTCGTCTATAATTTTAGAAGTAGAGATAACATCTTTCAGCTTAGAAATTCTCATTTCAAGCATCCCCTGAGCCTCTTTAGCTGCGTCGTATTCTGCATTTTCAGATAAATCTCCTTTATCTCTTGCTTCTGCGATCTGCTGAGTAATTTTTGGTCTCTCCACAGTTTCCAACTGTTCCAGCTCAGCTTTCATTTTCTCTAGGCCCTCCTTAGTAACATAGCTTGCCATAATTTTCAAAATTTAGTTTTAGTATAAAAAAATAATCCGACATTTGCCGGACAATGTTTTCGTGTTGTAATCGTTTAATTTTTACAAATATATAAAAATTTAAATTGAAATGAAAAAAACTTTTTCAATCTTATCCATTTTCATTTTATTGATTTTCAGTAATTTAACTATAAACTCATGTGGAAGCAGAGAAGATACTGTGAACTGTTTCCCAAATGTTCCCATCAATGTATCGCTTAATCTAAACCTGCCTGCTTATTACGTTTTGAACAATATCAATGGCTGGATTTATGTGAACGAGCAACAGTCAGGAACCAGAGGGTTGATTATTGTCCGGACTGCAAACGGGTTTAAAGTCTATGACAGGAATGCACCACATCTATGTCCTGATAACAATACAACTCTTGAGGTAAAAGACAATATTGCCATTATTTGTCCACAGGATAATACAAGATGGATATTAAGTACAGGACAGCCGGAGTCTGGAGCCAAAACATCTCTGCCACCTAAAACTTATCCTTACAGTTATGATGCTGCAAGTAAAATCTTAAATGTTTACTATTAAAAATACAAGATGAAAATCGTTATACAGAGAGTCTCCGAAGCCAGTGTAAAAGTAGACGGAAAAATTGTTGGTGAAATCGGAAAAGGGCTTATGCTGCTGGTAGGTATAGATGAAAATGATGAAAAGACAGATGCCGACTGGCTTGTACAAAAGGTTTTAAATCTGAGAATCTTTGGAGATGAAGATGACAAGCTTAACCTTTCCGTGAAAGATATTTCAGGAGAAATCCTTTCCATCAGTCAGTTTACATTGATTGCAGATTATAAAAAAGGCAACAGACCTTCTTTCATAAAGGCTGCAAAACCGGATAAAGCGGTGCCACTTTTTGATTATTTTAAGGAAGAAATCGCTAAATCCGGATTAAAGACAGAAAGTGGAATTTTCGGAGCAGATATGAAGGTTTCCCTGATCAATGACGGACCCGTTACTATTGTCATGGATTCTCTTACCAAAAGCTAAATCGGGAAATAAATATAACCATAAAGCAATACGTTTCAATTCGTTGGAACGTATTTTTTTTTGATTGAAATGCATAAAATGTATCCGTCATTAACCCTCACAGGCTTTAAAAACCTGTGAGGGTTATCATTCATAAACAAAGAAATCCTCTAAATAAAAGGAAGGAGTAAAAATTTAAAAAATAAATTCACAAAAACGTGATTTGTTTTCATTTTATTATTATTTTTGATATAAATCAAAACTGATTTACAACCATTTAACAAAATCACATGAAAACAAAAATCAACCTTTTCGCATTATTTGCGTTCTGTTCTACTCTGTCTTTCGGACAGGACAGCCAGCCCAAAATGGCTAATGATCAAAATTCAATTATTTACGTATGCTTTTCAAAAGGCATCAATTCAGAAAAAACAGCTTTCAGCAGAAACGCTGATCTGGAAAGATTTTCAAGAGAAAACCATATCTCATTTAAGTATGATCTGGATTTTACAGACAGCAAACTTGATGAAATGGCCAGAAGCAGCAAAGCCATCGGTAATTCCGGAGAATCTGTGGAAAAGCTGAAAAGAATCTATAAGGCCGATATTCCTCTTCAAAATAAAGAAGCTTCAGAAAAAATCATCCATACTCTTGAGAGATTTCCTGAAATAGAATATGTATCTGTAATGAGTGCCGAACCTATCGAACCACCATTAGTCAATGCTTTTGTGGCCACTCCTGATCTGGAAAGCCTGCAGACTTATCTGAATGACAATCCGGGAATCAACGCCAAATATGCATGGTCAAGAGGAATCACAGGACAGAATATCCGTGTACGAGATGTAGAATACGGGTTCTACAAGACTCACGAAATGCTGTCTAATCAAAACTCTATACAGCTTGAACCTGGTTATTCACCTAATGCAGGATTAGCCAATAATAATTACCGTGACCACGGAACAGCAGTTGTGAGTATTTTAGGTTCAATAAAAGATAATATCGGACTTACAGGAGCTGCTTATAGTGCTTCTGAAATAAAAGGTTATATGGAATGGACTACGGTGGGATACAACAGAGCTTCTGCGGTAAGCAGATCTATTAATGCATCTCAGGCCGGAGATATTATATTATACGAAATGCAGACTGGTGGAAAAGACGGTCAGTATTGCCCTGCGGAATATGACAAAGTAATCTGGGATCTTACGAAAGCTGCTACTGATTCAGGAATTATTATCATTGCAGCGGCAGGTAATGGAAACCAAAATCTGGATGATCCGTTTTATGCAACCTATCTTGCGAGAGGAAACAGTGGTGCTATCATTGTAGGAGCAGGATCTCCTAATACTACCCATTCAAAATTAAGCTTCAGTACATTTGGAAACAGAGTGGATGTTCAGGGTTGGGGAAGCAGTGTGATGGCAGCAGGCTATGGATCTTATGCGAAATATGACAATGACAACAACAGAACTTATAATTATTTCAGCGGTACAAGTTCTGCAACACCTGTGGTTTCTTCTGCAGCTATTTTGATTCAGTCTTTCTATCGCCAGACTACAGGTCAATATTTAACACCTTCAGCGATGAAAAACCTTTTAATTTCAACAGGAATTCCTCAGGGAGGAACAGTGACGGGGCAAAAGATCGGACCTCTTCCTAATGTGAAGAATGCTATCCTTCAACTGGAAAGTAATTTTGTAGCACCTGTTAAGACTTTACCATCATTAGAGGTTAAAATTTATCCTAATCCATCCAGCAGTTCCATTGCTATTAAAAGCAGTGAAAATAAAAAACTGGATATAGAGATTATTAACCTTCAGGGACGTACAGTGATTAAAAATTCGGTTTTACCGAATGAAAAGATTGATATTTCACAACTTCCTACGGGGCAGTATATCATCAATATTAATGAAGGCCAGAGAAGAGTTGTTGAGAAATTAACCAAACTCTAAAATACAAGATTTTTTTATACATTTTACTTCACATCAAACCCTCTTTCAGAAAGCTGAAAGAGGGTTTTTACTATCAATTTTTATTGATTTTATTTTGCTGGAACGCTGCTGAAATTAAGCGCTACTTTGATGTTCATATCTGAAGAGGTCTGATTCTTCAATTCATAAACGGTTCTTACCGTCAATCCTGAACTTTTTACAATTTCGTCAAGGAATCCTGTATCATTAAGATCAAGATTTAAGCTGGAAGAATTGGTAGAGATGTTGGAACGTGAAGCCACTAATCTCTCTCCTGTTCCGTTAGATGAAACATATATTTTTACAGTTTTGAATGCACTCAGGTTTCCCCCAGAAGGAGCTGCTACAGAGATTTTCGCATCTGAAATTCTTACATCTTTAATTTTTGCATTGTTATTTCCTCCGAACCATGTCTGTACATTGGTAGCTGTTGCAGTAGAAGAAACTTCTTTATCTGCAGGAACTCCTGTAGACACTAAAACATTCGTTGTGTAGGGAAATGTATTCTGAACCAGCGACTGTACGGTTCCGCAACTTACGAGTACAGCTGAAGCGGCCATTGCTGTTAGAACTATATTTTTCATAATTTTAAATTTTAAACTTCAGAGTTTAGTTTGCAGAAATTGTACCAAATTGATTAGGCCTTATTCTACAGTTACTGTAAAACTTCCCTTGGTATTTCCGGAAGCCATGTTACTTTTCCCGATAATCAGCCATACTTCACCTTGTCCGGGAGTATCATAAGTAATTTCTCTTCCAAAAGGTCCGTCGTAGTTCCCGTTTGGAAGTCTGATCTGATTGAAACGAATATTAAAATCTTTCTCTTTTGTTGAAATTTTAGCTTTGATATTCGGGCGGTCGTAACGGGTCAGTTTTAAAATCAAATCCTGATCATCCTTTGTAAATTCCTCTCCAATTGTAAAAGGCAACTGGTTGGCGTCTGCAGTTCTTATAATCTGGCCGTCTTTTTCATCTCTCATTACGCCTTTACGTAATACTTCCTTAGTGACCGGAGCATTGTTAATAATTGAATCTTTTTTCCTTAATGCTACAGAATCTTTTTTTACCACAGAGTCCGGCATTTCTGTTACCACTGTAGAGTCCTTATCCGGGACATTTGTCACAGCAGGTTCTTTTTTACAGGCAACAATTATCAAAGGAATTAACAATAAGCTTTTTTTCATAATAATTAATTTTAAGAATGGATCAACATGTATTATGCTGAGCTCATTGAAATGCTAAAATTGTTCCAATCCGTTTAATGTTTTATTTTCCGGTTGTAATTCTTTTTCATCATTAGTTCCTGCCCATTTAAATGTAAAGTACATAAAGTTGAGCATTATTCCCATCAAAAGAGTAACACCCCATGTTTTGGTATATTCCATCGGATAGATGAATCTCACCACAATATCCGAGAACAGACCAAAAGGATTATTGAGAACATCCCAGCTATTCCATCTCAAAAACCGACCGAGATAAACTCCGAAGCTGCTCATGAAAAGAAAAAGGACAACCACTCCATTAATGACATTTCTATTCGTATAATCAGAAAGTCTCTTTTCAATATCATGAAGACTTATAAAACCACAGATCAGCCCGGTCCACGCATAGGAAAGAATCACAATGAGGTCATACCAGATCGGTATCTCATTTCTTGCTCTGAGGTGAAAAAGATCTGTAAGAATGTAAGGAGAATTGGGAAAGAACAATATCCAGACTATTACTATAAAGAGCAATGAAGTTTTGCTTTTGATATTAAAGGCAAGAATAAAAGAACTCAGTAATAAAGGAATCCAGGCCAGAAACAGATTCCAGTTGAGAAACAAAAACACTTTTGTATCGCTGATGTAATATCTGAAAGCAGAGAGGCTGAAACAGAATATCGTCATCATTATCAACAATATATTAATTTTAAATCTAGAGGATCCCGCTAAGTTTTTCATGATCTTTTATTGTATAGTCTGATAATATATGATCTTTGAAAGGAATGTTTTGGATGTTTCATTTTTCACTTTATCCTGCAAGGTCTTTTTAAGCTTCTGATCATTTTTTTTCTCTGCATATTTCAGTAGTGCTTTTTCACTGAAGTTGATGGAAGTTAAATGATAATTGACCACAAAATCCTTTCGTTTCATATTCTGAGAAGTAATAAAACCTCCCCAATTGAAATAACTGCACACCAGAATGGTTCCATAAAAATACCAGATCATAGTGTTAACAAGGAAAATATTTCTTTTCTGCTTTTGAATTTTAATAAAAGTCAACGCCAGACCAACTAATGATAACAGCAGGAAAGCAAGAACTCCTAATCTTTTATAAGTAAATCCATAATTAATAATATACTCATAGTTTTTAAGAGCTGCAGAAACAACAAGAACAGCATTGAGAAGAATCCAGATTTTGGCTAAAATTTTCAACAGTCCTGCTTTTGGATCAAAATTAAATCCGGATTTAAAATAGAACATAATCACCAGAATTGCCATTATAATAGACATGATTACAGCATTTACTCTTTCATGGGTTTCTTCGGAAAGCTGAACTGGTGTTTTTACAACTTCATAAAACTGTTCATAATTATAAGTAATAATAAAGAACACCAATAAAATATTCAATAAAACAAAAGAGATTACTCCGCTCATTCTTTCTGCATCAAGATCAAGAAAAGAATAAGTAGCCTTGGGAATCCGGGAATCTTTGCCAAACTCATTATTAAGAACATGATTGTTTTTGTAGATGAGCTTTTCCACCGCATAGTTCCAGTAATTAAAGGCTATAAAAAAACCTAAAACCGAGAGACAGAATACCTGCCAAATATTAAGATCCAATTCATAATTGGTGAAAAGAGCAGCAAAGTGATTACTTCCTGCAGAGTAAATTCCAAAGAAGACGGAAACCAGTATCAGCGGGATCAAGATGAAAGCAAATGTCTTTTGCCATAATCCTGGAATATTCTTCTTAGGCAGCCATTCATCAAAACTGAAAAAACGACAGAATGAAGTACAGCAATTCACAATAAAAACCGGAATTAAAAAGAGAATTTTCAATCTTCTGTTCTTCGATTTATAGCCAAGCAAAAGCAGTGAGCTCGCCACCGCAATAAAGGATGGAAAATCTCCGAACCACGCAAATGCAATACTGGACAGGATACTTGTTCCAAAAAGTACATATAATGTTTTTGTTTTATTTTTTTCCGGTGTTCTCAACAGCGTTAATACAGCATAGACAATTCCCAGAATTCCAAGATTCAGCCCTACTTCCTGATCATAAAAGACAATGACAAAGAGAATAGCTGTAAGAAATATATAATGATGTGTTTTCATGAGGTTTATTATTTAATATTTAAAGATTTAAAGGATTGAAAGATTTAAGGTGTACAAGTATAGAGATCAGCAAAAATTAAAGAATAGGGTGAGATATAGAAAAGTAATAGGAATATTAAGTAGTAATAGAAGAACAGAATTTCCATTTCTTTTCTTTTCAGAAACATCACTCAGGTATTCCATCAACTCATATAAAGTGATCAACAGGTTAGTTACAGCAGCAATCACAACGTAATAAAACCCAAATATGATCAGAAATTCAGCTCTTGTGATCCAAAATGCAAACAGTAGAAGGGTTCCCAGCAGAAAAGAAACAATGAATGATCTTTTTCCTAGCGCACTGAATTTTATTTTTCCCATCATCTTTAGCTTTTAATGAAGAACTACCGTTTCTTTCTGTTGAATAAAGTCTTTCACATGTTCATAATTCTGCCATAGCAATTCTTCAAAGTCCCAATGATGAAAGGCTCTCATATTTTGTCCCTTTTTATAAGCTTTGATATAAATTTTCACATATTCAGGAAGAATAATTGTTCCTAATACGATTGCAGCCAGAAGGTGCGCATTGAGCTTACCGTTTCCCAGAAGCAGGTACTGCATGGCAATTTCATCCTCGAAGTTGGTTCCACAACCGGTAATCAGGTGATGTACATCGTGGTTTTCCATCTTTGGTATCATTGAGAAGCCGTGCTTCCTGTAAAACTCTCCTAATTTTCGACCTAAAGAATCTTCCTGAAACTCCAACAGTTGTTTTTCATTGAACTGCCATTGTCTTTTTTTCTTTTTGAAATATTTTCTGTATAATTTTTGAGTTTTATCGTATACAAAAAGCAGGAACTGAACGCGTATTTTTTTCATAATAGTATTAAATATATTTATGGATATTAATTGAAATACCCCAAGCCTATAATAGCATAAGTAAATGCGATGGGAATATTGGCAGTCAAAATAAGTATGGCTATCATACATTCTTTAAATTTTGATGTATTTATAACACCATATGTCAAGAACCCCAATATGCATAATAAATTGACTGGCACTCCGAAAACGATTAGCAGATATCCCGCTCCGGCAAACCAGTTATCTTTTGTAATAAGAGCTCCTAAAAGACAAAGAGTTCCAATTGAAAAAAATATTCCGAATACTGCCTTGCCTAGATTTATTATTTCTGAATCTTTCATTATTATTTAGGATTAATCACAAATCAGATTTTAGCTTCCGGCAAACGGACTTCCGAAAATCCCTACTGCTAATTCAAGCCATATCAATGTTATAGCCAGCAAAATAAAAATACATATCATCACTTTCTGACTTTGTTTTCTAATTCTGTTTCTTACCAGATTGATGAGAAAAGCAGTTGTAAAAAGCAAAGCTCCTGCAATCAGGAAATCTGATCCTGACCAGTTTACTTCTTTAGACAATAGATTGCCAACCAATGGAATACTGAGTAAAGCCAATGGAAGGGCATAAATTGTGATTGTTTTTTGTTTTTGTGTCATCATTTTATTTAATTTTAAAATATAAAGTACTTTGTAATTCAAAGTTAATTTTCAAAAAAATATAGGACTATCGTCCCAATAATTTTTCAAGAGCATTCAAGTGCTCCGTAAATGCCTGTCTTCCGCTCTGTGTAACGCGATATGAGGTTTTAGGTTTCTTCCCAACAAATTCTTTTTTCACTTCTATATAACCAGCTTTCTCCAGTGCATTGCTGTGGCTTGCCAGATTTCCATCGGTTATTTCGAGCAGGTTTTTCATTTCGGAAAAATCAACCCAGTCGTTAACCATAAGAACAGACATAATGCCCAATCTTACACGGCTTTCGAATTCTTTATTGAGCTGATTTATTTTGATCATTTTACTTTATCTTATTTATTCTGAAATAGCCAAAATCTGACTATCTTTCATTTTCTTTACTTCTCTATCAATACAGCCTGAAGCAATTTTACAATTAAAAAATTAAAATTAACTTCCATATGTACACCGCTCCAATACTGATAATAAGAGATAAAAACAGTATCAACAAAGGCCAATAGCCCATAATATCGTTTTTCCTTTCTGAATAAAATTCAGTTGTATCTACTAGATTGAGTTTTTTATTTACATGTAAGGCACTTAACTCTTTCTCTGTTTGAAAAGTCTTTACCTCATTTGTTTTTAAATCCACGAAAAAAAATTCGTTGTCAAATGTTTTTCCAAAAACCTGATTACCCAATTCTTCCATTTTAGCCACTTGTGAAACCAATGTCAGTCCTTTTCCAGTATTAATACTTGCCTGCTCAGGCAAATCAATAAATAATAGCTGATAGTCATTTTTTAAAGGAACATACCAGGCATCACCTATTCCAATATCTACTTTTTTATTTTCCGACACAATGGATAAGCTGATAATTCCGACAATATAAAATGTATAAAATGCCACAAAAGGTCCTATAAATGCTAATATCATTTTATTCCTTCTTCTTTCTCTACTGCTTATAAAATAAGTAAGTAAACAACCTACAACAGCACAGATAAGACCGAAAGCTGATATAACAAAAAGGTGTATTAATATGACAAAACCAATTCCCATTACTTATACTTCTTATGCATGATCAATCCATACACAATATGCAGAACACCGAAACCAATGGCCCAGAACAGCAATCCCCATCCTAAAAAGAATAAAGAAACAAGTCCTAAAATAATCTCAAGATATCCTAAATACTTTACATCCGTTAATGTATATCGTTCTGCGGCTACCAGAGCCAATCCATAAAAAATCAGAGTAGCCGGAGCAATGAAAACAAAAAGATGATGATAAAGTAGAGCGAGACAAAAGACACCTCCTGCTACCAAAGGCACTGCAAAGGTAATCAAAAGTCGCTTTGTAGTGGCATCCCAGATCTTCAAACCTTTCTTTTTGCTTTTATGGGCTGTAAAAATATAACCACTCAGGACAGCTACTACCAAAATAGCAATTCCAATCAGAACAAGTTCTTTAACCAAGGCAGGTCCCAGAATATTCCTGTCTCCATCAAAATAGCTGATTCCTTCCCTCTGAAATACAAAATACACATATACAGCTCCAATAATAGCCGTTAAACCCGCAACAACTCCGGATAAACCACTTAGGGAAATAAATCTGGAGGACCGTTCCATCATAGAACGGATATGGGATAAGTCTTCGTGATAGTTTTTTGAATCCATAAAAAGAACTTTGAATTACAAAGTTATAATTTATTTTGAATCTACCAACTCTTTATTTTATATTTTAAAATATTTTTTACTGAAAACCTCATCGTTTATTTAGACATAAAAAAAAGAGAACCCCGCTAAAGCAGGATTCTCAATCATATATTAAAATCTGTACGTGTTATAATGGATTCTGAACAATCAATGTGTTAGCATTGATCTCAGCTCTTGGAATCAGAAATTCCCAACGTAAATCTGTGTTAGCCACTGTCATTACGTTATTGGTAACTACAGAAGAATGGTTAGCTCCTGTTCTGTCCAAGCCTAAATTCAATCTCTTAAGATCTAAGAATCTGAAACCTTCACCCCAGAACTCCAGTCTTCTGCTGTTAAGAATCTCAGTGATATAGGCCGCACCCGTTGTGGTAGCTCCAGTGTAAGAAGGATTTCTGTTTTTTGCAAACACATCAAAAACAGCTTTCGATCCTGCTTCGTTTCCAGATCTGGCCAAAGCCTCCGCTTCAATAAGATACATTTCTGCAGATCTCATATATGGAACATCTACTCTACTATCGGACTGACTTACGGCAAGGAACTTCTGTCCTGTGTATGGGAATTTAGAATATGTAGTAGGCAATCCAAGATTAGTGTGTGCTCCGGTTGGATCAAAGTTTTTAGTCCTTACGTCTGTAGACGGGAAAAGCTGGAATAATTTATTGTTAATAGCTTTGGGAGCCTGACGAATATTGGTAGAATTAAAGTTTCTTGACATATACGCTCCAAAATTCGAAAATGTATCACCTTGGTCTGCTAAAATTGTAGCACCCCACATCCACTCTCCATTAGATGCAAGATTGTTAAATCCGGAAAGATATACAGCATTACTCATTAGAGGAGCATCTGAACGTGCTGATTGAGCTGCAGTAATAGCTAGTGCATATTTACCTTGCGTTAAAGCAACCCTAGCTCTCAATCCTAAAATTACTTTATCATTAAAATGTGATTTTGTGAGTCTTGAGTTTCCAAGTCTAACAGCAGCTTCATCAAGATCTTTATTGATCTGTGTATACACTTCTTCTACTGTATTTCTTGCCAAAGGTATTTCATTTGCAACCAGTCTAATCGGAACCCCAAGCTGGGTATTGTTTACACCTGGCACATATCTTTTTCCATAAATTTGAACTAACATATAATAACAGAAAGCTCTGAATGCATATGCTTCACCAATCGCTGTTTTAATAGTAGCAACATCAGCATCGTTTGGAGCGGGAACTGAAGGACCGTTAGTAATAACCATATTTGCATTTCTGATCAAGGCATAGTAAAATTGATAAGGATAAAAATCATTGGCAGCATTATCATTTACTTGATCCTGCCATCTTACTGTTGAGATATACCAACCGTTTCCTGTAGATGGGAAAACAAGGTCTTCCCCCAAAGCATCCATCATGATCATAATTCCACCCTGACCATTTTGCCCTTGATTATCATTTTGTCTGTAATACATATCTCTATGCATACCATTTACAATAGCCATAAGGTTAGCCGCACTTGAATAAGCTGCTTCTTCAGAAACAGCAGTGGTAGGATTGGTTTCAAGATAATCACTCTGACATGACACCATTCCCGTAAGGGCTGAAAGTACTACAACCCATTTTATATATTTTTTTGCAATATTTTTCATATTTAATTTTTTTAAAATGACACATTAAAACCTATAGTAACAATTCTTGCCGGAGTATACCTGTTTGACGCAGTACCATTGAACGCCTGAGCAGGTTCTAATCCTTTTCTTGCCGTTTTGCTCCATAAATTTTCTCCTGAAACAAGGATCCTTAATCCGGATACACCAAGCTGAGATAATGTCTCTGGCGCAAAACTATAACTTAAAGTAGCCTGCCTGAAAGTGATAAAATCTGAACTCACTAACCATCTTGATGAAGCAGCATTAGAACTTGTATAGGTCGTAGAGTTCAATGCCGGGATATCAGTAATCTGACCTGGAGTTGTCCATCTGTCAAGAATATCAGTGCTTAAAGCTCCTCCTTGTGAGAAACTAGACATCAAAGCAGCGTAGTTAGAATCATATGTCTTTCCACCTAATTGATAAGTAAACAAAGTTGATAGTGACCATTGTTTATAAGTAATCGATGTTCCAAAGCTTCCAAATAAATCAGGAATTGCCGACCCGGAATAATCATACTTTGCTTTATTAAAATTCGTTGTCACTTTAGTTCCATTTACTGTTCTAATATCTGTTGCTGTTGTATTTGCATAGGTATCAGCAACAAGAAATAAAGGAGATCCATCTGCTGGATCTACACCATACCATTGTCTCAACCAGTAATCATACACCGAATGTCCTACAGAAACCTTCTTAGTTCCATTAATAATTTCTGTTATTCCCTTGGACAATTCTGTTA
This sequence comes from Chryseobacterium sp. KCF3-3, assembly GCF_045865955.1. Classification (NCBI taxonomy): domain Bacteria; kingdom Pseudomonadati; phylum Bacteroidota; class Flavobacteriia; order Flavobacteriales; family Weeksellaceae; genus Chryseobacterium; species Chryseobacterium sp. KCF3-3. The sequence continues at coordinate 2,568,301 of NZ_AP035792.1, read as the reverse complement.
TCTGATTTTTAAGTGTTGAAGCGTTAGCATTGATATTCCATGTGAAATTCTGAGTCTTAATAACGTCTGCATTAATACTGAATTCAAATCCACGGTTATACATTGTTCCCACATTTCTGCTGATTGTATTACCTGGAACACCGGAAGAAACAGGAAGAGGAACAGGGAATATAAGATCTTCAGTAACCCTGTTATAGTACTCTACTGAACCTGTAATTCTATTATTTAAGAATCCGAAATCAATCCCTACATCAGTTTGCTTATTAGTTTCCCAAGTTATAGTAGGATCTGCTAAAAATCCAAAAAGGATTCCAGGTTCCTGAGCATTATTATACCCTAGTGTATAGGTACTTTTGTACATATAATAACTATCTGTTCTATCATTACCTACTTCACCGTAAGAACCTCTCAACTTCAACTCACTGATAAGGTTAGAATTACTTAAAAATTCTTCCCCTTTTAATCTCCATCCTGCTCCAAGAGACCAAAATGAACTCCATCTTACATCTTTGGCAAACCTAGATGAAGCATCCCAACGAATAGATCCTGAAAGTAGATATTTTGACTTATAATCATAATTCAATCTTGAAAAAACTCCTTCTTTGGTATAAGTATCTGTATATGATGGAAGAGAGCTAAGAGTTACAAAGTTGACCAATTCATCATTTCCATCTACAATCTGACCTTTTTTATACCCATAAAGATATTCATACATGAATTTATAATTTTCATGTCCTAAAAGGAATTCAAAATTATGATCTCCAAATTTTCTTTTGTAGTTTAAGAGTTGATTCCAGGTGAAAGTCTGTTCTGTAAAACTATATTTTTCTGCTGAACCTCCAGGAGCAGCATCTCCAATAATTTTATTTCCATAGGTACTTCTTCTGTTATTTCGGATATCATATCCTACATTAGTAGATAAAGTAAGATAAGGATCTACTTTGATTTCTGCATAGGCTCTGGAAATGATGTAATAGTTTTTAGAAAGATCTTTATTTAAAAGTGTTTCCTGAATTACATTTCTTCCTGCTGCCGCATCAGCCCCTCTGGCACTTCCAGCATCATACACTATGTTTCCGTCATTATCATAGAGGGTCGCAAATGTGTTAGGATCGTGAGCATATGGACTATAGATAGGTCCCATTGTTCTTGTCCACCTGTACGGATTAATATAAGCTGAATTATTATCAACTCCATCCACAGAATTATTTCCATTAGAAGATACTCCACTGATACTTGTTCCAAGTTTTAACCAGCTTTTAACCTGAGAATCTACTTTAAGTCTTGCTGTAAATCTCTCAAAATCTGATTTGATAAGATATCCTGTTTCATTGGTGTATCCTACTGAAGAAAAATAAGTTGTTGAATTACTTCCTCCACTGTAATTCAGTTCATAGTTCTGTCTGAAACCCGTATTCATTAAAGGTTTTTGCCAATCTAAGTCTGTATATTTCAATTTAGCATTTGGATTTAACACTCCATCAATAACCAACTGATGAGGATCAACGTCAAATACATTCGTTTTGAGAACCCCTGATCCGAATGGTATATTTCCAGTAACCAAAACTATAGAAGCATAATTATTAGCCGCAGCAAGCCCTAGACCGGGATTAGATGTAAATCTTCCATTTCTGATAGCTTCCCATATTAGAGGATAATACTGATACACATCTACCCTATCATATTCCGGGGTTGATCTACCCACCGCTCCGGTACTCATGCTAAAGTTAAAAGAATCTTTTCCTTTCCTCCCTGACTTTGTAGTAATAAGTATAACACCATTGGCTGCAGCTGAACCATAGAGAGAGGTAGAAGCAGCATCTTTCAGGATATTATAAGATGCAATATCATTAGGATTAATAGCAGCAAGCGATCCGGTATACACCGTACCATCAACTACATATAAAGGATTTGTTGTAATACCATAAGAACCTATCCCTCGGATTTGGATACTTGGTGAGCTTCCTGGCTGCCCTGTACCCGTACTCACTTTTACACCAGCACTGGCACCATCCAGCGCCTGTCCGATACTCGTTATCGGTCGATCGGCAAATTGTTTTGCTTTTACTTCAGTATTGGAGCCAACCATTGTTTCTCTTTTCTGGCTTCCGTAAGCAACCACCACAATTTCATCAATCTTAGTATCCTGCGGTATGGTGTCGCGCTTAGCCTTTTGGGCTTCTACCATGTGTCCTCCTACAAAGAACAACACAGCAGTACTCAATATTAACTTCATTTTCATATTTAACATATTTTAACAGTATGAATGCAAATATATGTAACTAAAATTAATAAAAAGGCAATAAAAAAGATAATTAAATAAATTAAATGCAAATGATTTATATTTTTAACTCATTATTTAATATCAATTAAAAATATAAGTTAAAAATACGTTAATTTAGTTTTAAAAATATTAAACAATTATTTAAAATACGTTAAAACAATGAAAAAATAAAACTAAAAAGATGATTTCATTGACACTATAGAATAATTAACCAAAATAATACACAAATAACACAATTAAAAAAACACAATAGAAAATGCTAGATTTCTATGAAAAAAACATAAGAATCTAAGATTATGATAAAGCATAAAAAATCCGGAAAAACAAATGCTTCCCGGATCATAGTATCTAGATAAAATATTTTTTAAAACAATAAAAAAAATTACTTCACTCTTAATTTTTCTTTAATGGACTCAATATTTTTCTTGGCAGAATCTTCAAGAATAAGACTGGCACTCATATGAATTCTTGCCGGCATTAACTCATTGAAGTGGTCAGTTCCTTCCCAAGAAACTTTTTTAATTAGCGTTAGAGCATCGCTGCTTCTTGAAGCTAAAGTCTGTAAAAACTTCTCTAGTTTTTCATCCATTTCCTCAATTGTATCTGAAACGGAATGATAAACATTATGTTGCTCAGCCCATTCAGCAGATCTGAAGTCTGCGTCAATTGCCATTGCAGAGAATTGCGACTTACCTATTTTTCTTTCAACATAAGGCCCAATTACAAAAGGCCCGATTCCAAGATTGATTTCAGTAAGTGCCAGCGCTGAATCTTTAGTAGCAAAACAATAATCTGCTCCACAAGCAATTCCAACTCCTCCACCAGTTGTTTTTCCCTGAACTCTTACCACTACAATTTTTCCGCAGTTTCTCATTGCATTTAAAACTTTAGCAAAACCTCCGAAAAATTTCGTGGAAGCTTCCAGTTCCTCAATTGCTAAGAGTTCGTCAAAACTTGCTCCTGCACAAAAAGCTTTCTCACCTGCACTTTTTACTAAAATAGCTTTCACCTCATCTTTTGCTCCTTCTTCAAGAATAGTTTCTGCCAGCTTTTCTAAAATTGCTCCCGGAAGAGAATTACTTTTGGGTGTTCCGAAAGTGATTTCGGCAATATTATTTTTAATTTCTGATGCTACAAATTCGCTCATTTTTATTTTTATTGGATTGTTACAAAAATACGAAATACAGCTCGTTCAGAGAAACTTAAAGTATAAATTTTCTTTTTAAACCCGCATATTTCACACCATCTATTACGTAGAAATACGGAGTTTTTAATTTGGTATTTTCTACTCTAGCACCACCCTACTATTAATCGTTCCTTTGAACTGAGAATAAATAATCAAAAGGCGGATTCTGAAAAGCCTGTAAAAGAGTAAGAAATTTAAAAACTAAAAAAAAATCATCATGGAAGAGTACATTGGAATTGTAAAATTATTTGCAGGAAATTTCGCACCTAGAGGCTGGATGTTTTGCGACGGAAGTCTAATAAGCATTTCAAGAAATTCTGCCTTATTCTCTATTTTAGGAACAACGTATGGTGGAGACGGTATTACTACTTTCGCTCTCCCTAACTTAAAAGGGCGTATGGCTTTAGGCGCAGGGAATGTAAATGCGAACCAATTTTATCCTTTGGGAGTAGTATCCGGAACTACACAAAATACACTTTTAGCATCCAACCTTCCAAGTGTAGGTGCAGGATTTCAGCTTAAAGTAGCAAATAAGAATGCTAATTCATCTACTCCTACAGCCACTTCAACAATTGCCATCTCAGGTACACAAGTAGGAAGAGATTTCAATGCTGTACCGAGTTTTGTGAATGATGCTAACCCTGATACGATTATTAATAATCAAAGTATTGCCTTCATAGGACAAAATCTGCCTGTGAATAATATGCCTCCTTATCTAGGTTTAAATTATATCATTTGTGTTGAAGGTATTTATCCTCCAAGAGATTAATATCTACACAATAACCTAACATTTAAAACAAAAATCATGAAAAGCACTACTTTTTTAACAATCTGTAGTCTGCTCATTTCAATTTTCTCATTCGGGCAGACCAGTACGGAACAATTTGAGACAGAATCGAACGGAAGTACAAGCTTCACCGATAATGGAGTCATTTTCAATATCATTTCACATGTAAGTGTTTTTGATATTCAGGGAAATTTCCCGGGAACTGGCTGGAGCGGAACAGCTAATGATAACAGATATATTGATAATTCCAACGATACTCAATCTCCGCCATCATTTAGTATAAAAACCACTTCTAATTTATTTAAAGTAAACAGATTCTGGATGTATCTTTCTGCATTGAACCTGGACCTTAATGTAACAGGAAATCTGACTATAACCGGAAAATTAAGCGGAGTAACAAAATTTACCCAAACAAAAACTACCGGATTTGCAACCAGTTTAGGCAGCACGAATGGATACACCTTAATTGATCTTACCAACTTAAATGGTCAGAACTACTCAAACATTGTGATAGATGAGTTACAAATCACAGCCAACGGAGCTTTCCGATATGTAGGTTTGGATGCTTTCACCTGGGTAAAAGATAGTAATCTGGTATTGGGTACTTCGGAAGCTAAAAGCATTAAAAAAGACTTGACTGTTTATCCTAATCCAACCCACGGGCCTATTTCTATTACTACAGAAAAAGCCAGTGAAGCTAAAATCTATGGTCTTGATGGTAAAATTCTGAAAACGATACAAACTCAAAAGGGAAATAATGAAATCAATATTTCAGAGCTTCCAAAAGGAGTTTATATTATTAAAACAGCAACAGAATCTACCAAAGTCATTAAAAACTAAAAATAAGAAATTTCACAAGTTCCATATTCCCACAAAGATTCTAATTCATGAATGACAAATCCCTTTCGACGAAGGGATTTTGTCATTTTATCGGGTCCACTTGTGGAGATGTTCTATCCTTCCGTTTCTATTGAGTAAAGCCTGGAATCTCAATTTTAATAAAATTTTACGCCCTTCGATAGTTCTTGTGAAAATCAGCTCAGATTTTCCTATCATTTTATCCCATAGTTTTTTAAAAAATTCTGCACTTTTTTTATTTTTTGCAAAAATCTCGGGTATAGGATAGTACATATCTTTTTTCAAAAATAATAAACCTCTTTTTTGTTTCAATAGATATCTTGGGTTATCTATTTGGGATACCAGTTCCTGTAAAGTTTGTATAAATTGGGCATTTTCATATTGACTTCCTCCCTCCAAATAACAAAATGCATTTTTATTTTTGTCTGAAGAACTTACAATTCGAAGTTTTTCAATAGAGGTTCGTATTACTTTTTCATAGAGTAATCCATACAAAACTACTTCAGCAAGGGAGTTCAACTGCCTCCCAACATCTTTACATCTTAAATATTGTTTTGTAGATCTATACAGTTTCCCACCATACACAACAACACCTGCAATCCCAAATAGAGAAACCAGTAATGAAAAACTTTTTATAGAATTAATTTCATCAACATTTCGGAGAAGCCCCATCAGAAGATCCTGCCAAAATAGCAATATGGATGACACCATTATCTTTGCAAAGTTTCCGCTCATTTTACCTAAATAATCCATCCGCATTTTCCCCATACCTGTCATATTCACTGAAGGGACTTCAATTTCTTCCACCAAAACATTTCCTTTATCAAGAGCTGTTTTCCATCGCTCAGCAAGAGCAGTTCTATCTTTTGCCCATGCAAAGAATATCTGATTGATTTCCGGTAATTCTTCTTTACGTTCTATCGTTTTAATATTGAGTCGTTCAAAATTATTTTCAATGGTAACCTCATCTTTGTAGGAAATACCAACAAAAGTTTTAAATCTTTTCTTTATATTACTGAAATCCTGTCCTCCACCAATATCATAGGAATCAAAACATATAAGATGCCAGATATTTCCTGTTTTGTTTATATTATCTTTATCTGTTCTGATAACTCTTCCTCTCATTTGATTAGAGAGCACAAAAGAACTTACAAAACTGGCCAGCACAAGGCTATTCATTTTGGGAGCATCCCAACCTTCTCCCAACAAAGACTTTGTCCCAATTAAGACCTGAATTCCTCCACATTGAAAAATCTCAGTTATTATATGAACCACATCATGCTTTATCTGATCTGTAAGACTAATTATCAAATAATTCTGATCATAAGAGAGGGCAGAAAAAGACACTCCAGATATGCTCTTTTTTACACAAAACTGATCAAACAGATCCTTTGCACTCGAAGGTATGAGCACCAAACTACCTGTAAGAATACCTATTTTTTTATTTTGCGAATTTTCTCTTCTAAGTTTTTCAAATATTGGAATCGCTCCAATTTTATCAAGACTTACTATATTCTCGGTGCTATTGCTCAGATATTCTTTTTTAATAAAATCCGTGAGAATTACCATTCTGAGATCTTCTTTAAGAACTGAAAACTCAAAATCTGCAATTTCCTTTATGCCCTGAAGTTTTCCTATACTTGAATTAAGAATCTGATTTACATTTTTACTATTATAAAAACTGATTGTTCTTTGTTCAAGAAACCCCAATCTTCTGAGCCTATTCCCAAGATCTGTCCGATGCTCTTCATATTTTTTAAAATTAGCATCATCCAATAAAAGATAAAAATCAAGAAGTTCTTCCATCCAGAAGAAATCAAATTCAGGAACATATTTTTGCTGATCTCCAATGATATTAAAATGAATATCCGAAATCTCCTTTCCTCTGAAATGAAGATAAACAAGTCCCGAAGTATATGATGATATGTTTTCGTAAATCCATTCCAAATGCACAGCTGGATGCTGATAAACAGGATGCTGTTCAAAAGCTTCAAGTAGCGTATCATCATTTTGAACTTCTTCGAAAAATGTGGCTGCCTGATGATGATAGTATTCAAGTTTCCTCTCCTCTTCTTTTGAGGGTGAAGTAAAATAAACCAAATCCTGATGAGGACAAAGATCTCCTTCAATCATCAATTCAGGAACAGAAATTTCTACATCAATAGGACCATTCAGCTGAATATATTTTTGCCATTCAGAACCAGAAACATCAAAAGGAGGTGTTGCAGTAAGAGCAACAACTTTAGGACTAATTCTATTTTTCAATTCCATTAAGCTTCTCCACCAAGCATTTTTCAAATGATGCGCTTCATCCAAAATAAGAGTCCCCACTTTTTGCTTCTCTAGCTTTTTAATGATTTCTGCAATTGAGATTCTTGAAGATTTTTTTATCAGATCTTCGTCTTGTTCATCTATTCCAGAAGCAGAATGAATACCCTGATAAGTGGTAACAGTTATAATTCCAGGATTTTTAATATCAGAAGATATCCATTCAGGAACAGTTTCCGTATCCAGAAAAAGCTCACAAAATCTCTGAATCCATTGGTTTTTGATTGCTAGCGTGGGAGTAACAATCAATGTTGGTTCACCAAGTCTCAACATCATTTCTAATCCCAGAACCGTTTTTCCAGAACCAGGAGGAGCCGAAATATGAAGATGATTATCGTGGAGATAGTCATCCATATTGTCTAAAATTTTCTTCTGATAAGTTCGCCAGCTGTATTTAAAAGTTGTGTCTTTAGGAAAAACATTCATAAGCACAATTTAATAAAAACAACACATACAATCATAGAAATCACATCCTCTCGATGTTTCATTTTTTCAATGCAAGAATATACTTGTCTATATAAAACTGCTTTTCTTTCAATTTGTACTGTTGGATATATCTTGGATGCTCAAGAACAGTCATTTTATCGAACAATTTTGCTTCTTTATTTAATTTTGAAATAAAATCGGCATTTTTTTTACCAAGAACAAAGACTTCTGATGTATCAAGATTAAGACTGATATGTTTCTTTAAAGAATCAATCATAAAATTCTTTACAGCGTCGAAGAGCTTTTTGTCATCGTAATAATTGGCATTCAACCAACCATTTTTTGTTTTTCTCACAATAGCCAACGGAAATGGAGAGTTGATATAAATATCTTTGTAAAAAAGATCGGCACCTCCATATTCTTCAATCATATCATACATGAAAACAGAAGAAACTTCATGAGTGTGGGCAGATTCCATTTTTATACCACAAATACTTTCAAGCCTTTTGGTATCGGTAAACGGAACACCGGTGACTCCTGCTCCATGGCGGCTCGGATTGATTCCAATGATAAATTTTCTTTGAGATGAATCATTGTAATATTTATGATAAAACTTCTGCATTACCATTAATGTTTCAGGGTTTTCAAGATATGGATTCAGAACATCAAAACCTTCAGGTAAATTTCCCGTATAGTTCAGGTTTTCATTGAACGTAATAACATGGTCTGCAAAAGTTGTATTCATATTTAGTTTTTAGAAAAAATAAAGTTTTCAGGTTGATCGTCGTCAAGATCATCTTCTTCATCTTCTTCACTTAAAGCCAATTCAATATCAATAAATTGAATGTATAAACCACATATCTCTCCGTTATTATCATAAGCAAAATAAACAGGGTAGCTGCCGTCACCAAAGCCACTAGCAAACATCGGAATCTGATAGTTGGTACCAGGAACCGTCCAGTTGATCCAGTCTCCTGCTTCTCTCTGATTGTTGGGATAATCTTTATAGCTTTGGGAGAAAAGCCCTGCAAAATAATCATCATAAACATTGTCGACATTTATTTCATCAACAAATTGATCTACAAAAGGAAGTACTTCTTTATCCGCGATACAACCTAAACCAGCATCTACCTCAAAGCCAAAAAAATCTTCATCAGTTACCCCTTCCAACTCTTCAATCCCAACTAAGGCTTCTCTATAAACAACAGGTTTTTCTTTGGTAAATTCAACTTTTACAACAGCATATCTATTTCCCCAATCTTCAGATTTTACTACAGCAATAGTTACAGGAAAATTTCCTTTCGGAGCCTGAATAAAATAAGGTGATTGATTGGCATTTAAAGACACCAGCGGATCTCTTACCACCACTTTTCCGGAAGGAAGAGAAACATTTCCGATTTCCATCACCTCCATTTTCTGCCCCAGAATTTCATCAGAAGTAAAATATATTTCCAGATCTGTAGGACAAACCAGAATATTTTTCACTTCTTCCCATTTTTGTATCCAGCTTTCGTTCATTGCTCTTGATTTTATGATTGAATTTTAAAATTAGTACTTTTTTACAAGAGAAAGAAGAAGTTGAAACTAAGAATCTATTAAAACTTAATTATTCATTTAAATAAATTATTAATCAAAAAGAAACTTAATCGTCATATTTTATCATCCTATTCCCAAGTTTTAATGCATGTTATTTTTTTTATTAAATTCGTTCTCAATGAAATAGCAATTTCACTCAACTAAAAACTTTTAACCTATGATTGGAATTATCATTGAGCTTATCATTTCATGGCTTCTCCTTAAGTTCACGGTAAATAAGGACCTTTCTGTTTTAGGATTCAAGCCCAGCAAAACAAGATTAATCTATTTTGGAATAGGTTTTCTTTTAGCCACTGCCATTTGCAGTCTTTATCATATCATGACAACAGCATTCATCAATAATGGCTGGATTCTGAATAAGCAACTTACATTATCCGCTGCATTGATGGGGATATGGTGGGTTCTGAAGTCTGTATTATTTGAAGAGTTACTTTTCAGAGGAGCTCTGCTTTACCTTGCTATTGAAAAATGGGGAACTACAAAAGCCTGTCTTTTATCTGCTGCCTGCTTCGGAGTCTACCACTGGTTTTCTTATAACGCATTCGGAAATCCTTTTCAGATGGGAATTATTTTTGGGATGACCGCCATCTTTGGATGGATGCTGGCAGTATCTTTCGCTAAAACAAAATCTCTGTACCTGCCTATTGCACTGCATTTTGGTTGGAATTTGTTTAATATTATTGTATTTTCAAACGGTCCGCTAGGTAAACAACTCTTTATAAAAGCTAATGAGAACCATCTTGAGGGAATTTCGTCGCTGCTTGTTTTTTTGTTCCAGATATTGGCTTTGCCTCTTTTAATATTTGGATATTTTAAGCTGAAGAAGAGATTATAAAAAAGCTGCCAATCCTGAGGAACAGCAGCTTTATGTATTGTTTTAAGTGAAAAAAATCTAAGAATCAGCACATATATAACATGCTCTGGCAATATCAGGCCATCTTCCAGGAAGACAACAGCTTCCGGGAGGACAAGGATTAAGGGCACAAGACCAGTTTGGTCCGGAACCTTTAAGAGATTTCAACTCATGTCTTGAAAGTTTTTTTAAGTTTTTCATAGTGGTTTGTTTTGATGTTCTCTCCTACTCTATATGCTTTTCGGATTTCGCCTATTAAAGTTAATAATTTTTCAAATAAAAATAAAATAACTGAAATAAAATACATTAAAATCAACCAACATCCTTGTCAAGGTTTAAAACCTTGACAAGGATAATCATCCATTAAAAAATCCCTTTCAATTACTGAAAGGGATTTCAAACTTATATTTTCCTGAATTAAATCAATCCAAACTGCTGGAAGTGGTGGGTAAAATGCTTTTTGTGCATCAATTCCCACATTTCTTTATTCAGTTTTCCGAAAACATAATTCATGTGTTCTGCCTGTGGATTTTCTTTGTAATAGATTACAAATTTCTTCACATTATCTATGAATGACAGTTTTGCTGCTTCCAGATTTTTGTGTGTTAGTTCAGGAAGTGAGCCATCCTGTGGAAGGAAAGGAGCTGTAAATTCTTTTGGCATTGCTCTGTGGTTATAAAGAGAATCCTGCCATTTTTCAAGATTTTCTTCCGGAGTATAGCATTTTTCGGCTTCCGGCTCTCCAAAACTCACCAGTATGGCCTGCTCAAGATGTTCTATCATTTGTTGTGGAGACATTTTTCCCCAAAGAGAAGGTGTGGTTTCTGTCAGTCCATTCAGTATTTTCTGAACGTTTTTCACATTCAGATCGATGAAAGGAGATTGTTTTGCCACCAATGTTAAGATTGTTGCCACGCAAACTACCTCATCTCTTTGATTCACTACTTCAACCAGCCATTTTACAACACCGGAAGGAATATTTCTGCCTTTTACTCCTCTGTTGATTTTTTCTTTTGCTGTTAAATAAACAGTAATGGTATCTCCTGCATATACAGGTTTGAAGAAACTGCATTCTTCCAATCCATAGTTAGCAATAACAGGTCCTTTTTTACCTGAAACGAATAATCCTGCTGCTGCTGAAAGGATGAAATATCCATGAGCAACCGTTTTGTCGAAGATAGTACCTGTTAAGCTTGTGGCATCTGTATGAGCATAGAAATGATCCCATGAAACATTGGAAAAGTTCACGATATCTGCATCAGTAACCGTTCTTCCCGCAGTTTCTAAAGAATCTCCTACTTCTACTTCCTCAAAATATTTCTGGAAAGGATGCTTGTCTGAGAATTTTTTCTCCGCTCCCTGCTGATAGATCTTAGTAATTGCTTTCAACACATCCGGTGATCCCTGGATTGCTGTTTTCTGTAGGAAGAAATGAAGACCGCTCAGTCCGCCCATTTCCTCTCCACCACCAGCTCTACCAGGACCTCCGTGCATTAATGTCGGAAGTGGTGACCCGTGACCTGTACTTTCCTTAGCATTATCTCTGTTCAGTACAAAGATTCTTCCGTGCTGGGAAGCCATTTTCCATGAAGTTTCTGCGATAAAGTTCTCGTCATGAGAAATGATAGATCCTACCAAACTTCCTTTTCCTCTTTTTGCCAATGCAGCCGCTTCTTCAGCATCTTTATACGGCATTAATGTAGATACCGGCCCGAAAGCTTCTACATCGTGAGAGATATTTTTTTCGAAAGGCTTGTCGTTCAGGAATAATTTCGGACTCATAAATGCTCCATTTTCATAGTTAGCATCTACCAGTTCGTGTTTTCCGTCATAGACAAGTTCTGTTTCTGATTTTAAAATATTTACTTTTCTCAGAACTTCTTCATACTGCTGTCTTCCCACCAAAGATCCCATTTTGGTTTCTCTGCTTAATGGGTTTCCGATTTTTGTTTGATCTAAAGCTTTAGACAAAGCATTCTGAACATCACCAATTAAGTGTTCAGGAACGATGATTCTTCTGATCGCAGTACACTTCTGTCCTGCTTTTGTAGTCATTTCGTTACGAACTTCTTTGATGAACAGATCGAATTCAGGTGTTCCCGGTTTTGCTTCCAATCCAAGAATTGAACAGTTCAGGGAATCTGCTTCCATATTGAAACGAACCGCATTTCCTGCAATAGATGGAAGTGATTTTAATTTTCTTCCTGTATTGGCTGAGCCCGTGAACAATACAGAATCTCCATCCTGTACATAATCTAAGATATTTCCTGGTTCTCCGCACACTAACTGAACAGCTCCTTCAGGCAATACTCCACTTTCAATCATATCCTGAAATACCGCATTGGTAAGGTAAGATCCGAAAGGAGATGGTTTTACAATAGAAGGAACACCAGCCAATAAGGAAGTGGATAGTTTTTCCAACATTCCCCATACCGGAAAATTATAAGCATTGATCTGTACAGAAACTCCTTCACTAGGTGTTAAGATATGCGTTCCCAAGAAAGTTCCGTTAGCAGAAATCTTCTGAGTGTCACCATCTACCCAAAATGAAGTATTGGGAAGCATTCTTTTTGCCAGTCCGGAGTAGGTAAAGAAAGTTCCGAAACCTCCTTCAATATCCACCCATGAATCAACGTGGGTAGCTCCTGTTTTGTATGATAAATCGTAATATTTTTTCTTTCTTTCCAACAGATAAAGAGCTACTTTTTTCAACATTTCCCCACGGTCGTAGAAAGTCATTGAAGAAAGGTTTTTATATCCTACGGTTCTTCCGTAGTCAAGAGCTTGTTCAAAATTCAGCCCTTCTGTATCGGAAACAGCTACCTGCTCTCCTGTAACGGCATTGTACAAAGGAACTCCGCTTCCGGTACCTTCTACCCATTGTCCGTAGATATAGTTTTTTAACTTTTCCATATAGTTTTTTACTTTTTGCTTAGATTAATCTTTTTAATAAACTTATCTAAACCTTATAGATCTTCGAGACCTATAAGGTTTGAATCCGTATTATTCTTTGAGTTAAAATTATTTCGGTTCCTGATAAGGAAACATTTTCACCAATCCTTCATATAAACTTCTGTGAAGAATAGTTGCGTGATTGTCTGTTTCCATCATTTTATATTCCAATGTCCAGTTTTTCTTTCCTGCTTTTTTCAAAACATCATAGAAAGCTTCTGCGTCTTTTACCATCACCGGATGTTCTCCTTTCCCTACAGAAACATAAACGAATTTTTTAGTATCCGCAGATTTTGAAAGTAGTTGTGGAGCCTGCTTTAAAAGACTTTCATCATCCCACCATAAACTTGGACTGATGATAAAATAGTTATTGAACATTTCCGGTTTTTTTAAAAGGATTTCTGTTGCCAAAAGTCCTCCCAAAGACTGACCAAAAAGGTATTTATCTGTAGTTTTAAACTGACTTTCAACGTAAGGTTTTAGTTCTTTTTCAACGAATGCAATAAACTTATCAGAATGTCCTGTTGTAGGATAGTCTTTCTGTAAGTCTTTTAAATCCGTATGAAAAGTAAAATCTCTTTTTCTATCTACATTAGCAACTCCCACCACAATAGTTTCCGGCATGGAATACATCTGATTAAAGAATTGTACTAATCCTGTAACGTGAATAAAATCTTCATTCATACTTCCATCCAATAAATAGATCACCGGGTATGATTTTGTTTTATCATATCCCTGTGGAAGATAAATATTCAGCGTTCTGTCTTCATTTAATGTTTTGGACTTAATAGTCCTCACTTCTCCTATTGTAAGCGGTTTTGTAGCAACAGTCTGTGCTGATAACGTACACCCCACCGCAAACATTATGCTGCATGCAAGCGCAATTTTTTTAATCATATTTATTTTTGTTAAACCTGACGGGTTTTAAAAACCCATTAGGTTTGATTATTAGCAATTATTCAAAATTTAAAAAATCATATTCAATAGTCGACTTATGATAATTTCTAAAAACTTCTAGCGAGTCAAAATACTGCATGATTTCCTTTCTATTCAATTTACTTTCTTTTTCAGGATTTACATATGAATTATACGAAGAATGCTTCCATTGATCAATTTTATTTACAAATCCGTGATTAATCGGATTATTATGGATGTAATGGAAAACTTTCAATAAATATTTTTCATCAGATATTTTCTTTCGTTTTACCGCATTCAGAAAAAGAGCTCCTTTTCTATTATATTTTTTGTTGTAAGCTTTAGCATAAGCATTCAATAAATTACCAAAATGCTTCATTAAAAACTGATGCTCATTTTCACTATCCACATCATCAAAATTCTTAAATCTTAACAACAAATGAAAATGATTAGGCTACAGACAATAAGCATAAATATCAGCGACCGGAAGAATATATTTTTCTATCTTTTCCAGAAAAAATTGATAATTTGATGGTTCACGAAAAATAACTTCAATCCCATTTACATGAGAGAAAATGTGATATGTACCTTCAAATTCAAAATTTTCTGTATTAATCATTTTAAATCCGATATTAAAATTTTAAACCAAACAGGTTTTAGAAACCTGTTTGGTTTTCTTGTATACTATTATTTTATATCATCCCAGATACTGTAATCCACAATTTTAGTTGGGATCTGCTGAACATATTCTGTAAACGGTTCGCAAGGCAGAATCGCTTCTTTTCCTTCTCTTGCCAGCTCCTGATATAGTTTTGTTCCTTCTGTTTTCCAGTGAATCATTTCATCAGAGACATCACGAATCACTTTTGCAGGGCTTCCTACCACCAGTTTTCTTGGTTCACATCTGAAATTGGCTGGTACAAAAGCCAATGCTCCGACAATACTTTCGTCGCCGATATAGGCTTTGTCCATTACCACAGAGTTCATTCCGATCAGACAGTTTTTTCCAATGTGTCCGGAATGAATAATCGCGCCATGTCCGATGTGTGCTGATTCTTCCAGAATAGTTTCTATATTCGGGAAAACGTGAAGGGTACAGTTTTCCTGTACATTAGCTCCGTCTTTAATGATAATTTTTCCCCAGTCGCCACGGATGACCGCATTGGGACCAATATATACTTCCTCACCTATTTCTACATTCCCGATAATGACTGCCTGCGGATGAATGTAAGCAGAAGGTTTTATAATGGGACGAATCCCGTGGTATGAGTAGATGTTCATATTTTTTAATTTGAAAATTTGAGAATGGGATAATTTGGAAATTAATGAGCTAATTTAAATTATATTGAATGTCATTTTCAAATTCTCAAATTAGCACATTTTCAAATTAAACCCGTTCGATGACCATTGCATATCCCTGACCTACACCGATACAAAGGGTACACAATGCATATTTTTTATCCTGTTTCTGAAGTTCCATTGCTGCAGAACCTACGATTCTTGCTCCCGAAACTCCCAGTGGGTGACCAATTGCAATAGCACCTCCATTCGGATTTATTCTTGCGTCATCATCTTTCAACCCTAAGCTTCTTGTTACAGCGAGTGCCTGTGCTGCAAATGCTTCGTTTAATTCGATGATATCCATATCTTCCAGGGAAAGGTTTAATCTTTTTAATAATTTTTGAGCAGCTTCTACAGGTCCGATTCCCATGATTCTTGGTTCTACACCTGCTACGGAAGATCCCAGAATTTTTGCTTTTGGTTTCAATCCATATTTTTTAACGGCTTCTTCACTTGCTAAAATTAAAGCAGCGGCTCCGTCATTCATTCCTGAGGCGTTTCCAGCAGTTACGGTTCCTTCTTTTCTGAAAGCTGGACGAAGTTTTGCCAAACCTTCCATAGATGAACCAGGTTTAATGAATTCATCTTTTTCGAAAACGATTGGATCTCCTTTTCTCTGAGGGATTTCAACTTTTACAATTTCTTCTGCCAGTCTTCCGCTTTCCTGAGCTTTTGTCGCTTTCTGCTGAGACCAAAGAGCAAATTTATCCTGATCTTCTCTGTTGATCTGATGGATATCTGCTAAGTTTTCAGCTGTTTCTCCCATTCCGTCAACCCCGTATAGTTCTTTCATTTTAGGGTTGATGAAACGCCATCCGAAAGTAGTATCAAACATCTGACTGTCTCTACCGAAAGCAGCGCTTGGCTTTGACATCACATAAGGAGAACGCGTCATATGCTCTACTCCTCCTGCAATATAGATTTCTCCTTCTCCTGCTGCAATGGAACGGAATGCATTCGCTACAGCAGACATTCCTGAAGCACATAGCCTGTTTACAGTCTCTCCACCAATTTTGTAAGGAAGACCAGCTAATAAAAGCCCCATTCTTGCAACGTTTCTGTTATCTTCACCCGCCTGATTGGCACATCCGAAAATAACGTCTTCAATTTCCTCTACAGGAACTTCAGGATTTCTTGCTACTACTTCTTTAATAACAATAGCAGCCAAGTCATCGGCTCTTACTTCTGATAATCCTCCCTGCAGTTTCGAGATGGGAGTTCTGACATAGTCTATGATGTATACGTTGTTCATAATTTTAATTTGAAAATGAGTCAATTTGAGAATTTGAAAATTTCAGGCAAGTAAAGAATTAATGGAGTACAATAATTTTCAAATTACCTCATTCTCAAATTTTCGAATTCTTTATAATTCTGTTACTTTTTTTCCGATTTTGTAAACTGTTCCTACAAATTTTGCAATCAGTTCTTTGTTTTGATTGGTAATCTGAATGTCATAAACAGCTGTTTTTCTTGTATCATTCACCAAGACACTTTCTGCTCTGAAAACATCGCCTTCCTTTCCTGCTTTGGTAAAATTGATGATACAGTTCAATGCTACGGCAGCATCTCCGGTATTGTTGGAAGAAAATGCCAGCGCAGAGTCTGCAAAAGCAAAGGTAACTCCGCCATGAACTGTTTTAAGTCCGTTCAGCATATCCTTCTTGATTGGCATTTCTATTAAACAGTAATTTTCTTTTACTTCAATCATCTTAATATTCATCCATTGGGAAAAATAATCCTGATTGAACATATAATCTGCTACTTGTCTTGGATTCATTTCTATTAATTATATGTTTATTATTTCTTCATACAGTTCATCTGATAATCTGTCGTAAACACTCATGGTTTTCCCAAGAATAATCTGCCCGTATGAAAGGTTTTCTGAGTCTGATGAGTTTTCAGAGGGATAGGATTCGTTTAAATCAATTCCATTTTCGCTGGCCAATCTTTTGATCAGCTCTTTATATTTCTCATTAAACTTTCCTAATAGCTCAAGCCTTTCCTGATCATCAACTGAGGAAGCTTCATGAATTAAGTATTCTTTCTCAATTAAAAGTCTGGTCTCCAGCTCTGCTCTGAATTCATCTATATCCATAATATTAATTTGAAAATTAAATAAATTTGAGAATTTGAAAATGAAAACCCATTATAATCAATTTTCAAATTGGCACATTTTCAAATTATTTAATTCATTTTACGAAGTAATGGACTTTGTCTATACCTTTCTTCCTGATATTCTTCGTAAAGGTTCTGAAGGGTTTCGGAGATTTTTGCATACCCGATTTCTTTACCCCAGCTTAATAAACCTTTTGGATAGTTGACACCTTTCTGCATTGCCAGTTCGATATCTTCGTCATTGGCAACTCCTAATCTTTTGGCTTCAACAGCTTCATTGATCAGCATTGAAATGATTCTTAAAAAGATCTGTTGATATAAAGCATTATCTTCCTGAGCTACAAGCTTTTCTGCTCCTTCGCTGTAATCGTAGAAACCTTTTCCGGTTTTTCTACCGTGAAGTTTGGCTTCAGACATTCTTTGCTGTAATAAAGACGGTTTGTATTTCGGATCGTAGAAATAATCTTTGTAAACAGTAGTTGTTACTGCAAAGTTGACATCCACTCCAATAAGGTCCATCAATTCGAAAGGTCCCATTTTGAAGTTCCCCAATGTTTTCATAGCATCATCTACCTGTTCCGGTGTGGCGATGTTTTCTTCAACAATTCTCAAGCCTTCTCCATAATAAGGTCTGGCGATTCTGTTGACAATAAACCCTGGAATATCTTTGGCAATAACAGGAGTCTTTCCCCATTCTTTCATGAGGTTGTAGATTTTTTCTGCTAATGTTTTTTCTGTTAATAAGGATGGAATGACTTCCACTAAAGGCATTAATGGAGCCGGATTGAAGAAGTGAATTCCGATGAAACGCTCCGGCTTCTTGAGTTCTGCACCCAGAGAGGTGATAGAAATAGATGAGGTATTGGAACTGAGAACACAACTTTCAGAAACATAGTTTTCAAGCTCTGTAAATACTTTGGTTTTGATCTCTTTGTTTTCGATAATGGCTTCTATAATCAGCTCACAATCTTTGAAATCTTTCAATTCCGTAGCAATGGAAATATTAGCTAAAATTTCAGTCATTTTCTCTGCCGAAATTTTTTGTTTATCAACCAATTTGGTCAAGGTTTTTTCCAAACCTACCGTTGCCGTTTCTACTTGTTTTGCGTTGGCGTCATAAACCCATACTTTGCATCCGTTCGTTGCGGCTACTTGTGCAATGCCGATTCCCATGGTTCCGGCACCGATAATTCCTACATTCATATTTTAAATTTGAAAATTTGAAAATGAGTTAATTTGAAAATTATTTTAATTTTGAACTTGAAATAATTTTAGACAGAGTTAATAGAATTTCCTTTAAATCAGACATTAATTTTTCGTTTGGAGATTTCAAATATGGAGACTTTAAGCACAGCAAAAGCCAATATTCTATCTCATCAGCTTCTTTAGCGGCAATTTTTAATTTATGAATAAAATCTGCCTTACTTTCCGCATTTTGAGCCTCTAACATTGGCTCCAATCGAAGTTCCTGATTTAAAAATTTGATTTGCCAAAGGAAATTTTTTATCCTCATATAAATCTTCTGAAAATTCAATAATATTGAGTGCAAAATCAAAAGTCTTATTTACAATAATATTTTCTTTGTCATTTCTCATTTACAAATTCTCAAATTAACTCATTTTCAAATTAATTATCTTCCTTTATAATTAGGTTTTCTTTTTTGTAAAAAGGCATTTACTCCTTCAATGAAGTCTTCTGTGCCTGCTGCTTCCTGCTGAAGATCTCCTTCCAGTTCAAGCTGCTCTTTCAATGTGTTGGTATAAGAATTGGCAAACGCTTTTTTCGTAAGTTTGATTGCCGCTGTCGGCATGTTCGCCATTCTTTCAAGAATTTCCATAGATTTTGGAACAAATTCTTCTTCAGTGAAAACTTCTGCTACAAGACCATACGCTTTAGATTCTTCTGCAGATAATTTTTTACCTGTAAATGCTAAATAATTGGCTAATTGTCTACCTAAAAGTTTCGGTAAGAAGTAAGTTCCTCCTGTATCAGGAATCAAACCGATATTTGAAAATGCCTGAGCAAAATATGCTTTCTCATTCGCTAAAACGAAGTCGGAAATTAAAGCTAACATTGCTCCAGCTCCTACTGCAGGACCGTTTACTAAAGCAATAACCGGTTTTTTGCAACGGGTAACTTCCATTACTAATGGATTGTAATAGTCTACCACAATTTTTCTGATGATGTCATGATCATGGTGTTCTTTGCCTACTACAAAAGCTTCATCCAGATTCTGACCTGAGCAGAATGCTCTTCCTCTTCCGGAAATGGCAACACATCTTACCGTTTCGTCTTCGCTGCACTCTTTAACAAAGTCTCTAAGATCTGATAAAGCCGGCTTGGTAAGGGCGTTCATCGTTTCCGGTTGATTAAGATATGCGATTTTCAGCTTTCCGTCAAAATGCGTTTCAATATCAAGTTGTGTATACATAGTTTTTATTAATTTATTATTTAACAACGCACTAATTTAACAATATAAATTAATGTAACCGTCTAATAATTTAACATTCTAACAATTCCTTCGTTATGCTTTGCATAGCCGTAAAGTTTGTTGTGGATTGATGAATAACTCATCAATGGCATTTAAAATAATCAAATGGCTCCAGGCAGTCTAAACACTGATAAGATGCCTTACACAAAGTAGACCCAAATCTGCTGATCTGCTTGGTATGCTCAGAACCACAACGCGGACATTTTTTCGGTTTCCCGATGTGGTGTTCGTCTGCTCCTTTTTCTGGAGGTGTAATTCCGTAAACACGGAGTTTTTCTCTCGCTTCATCAGTAATCCAGTCTGTTGTCCAGATCGGAAACATCTTGGTTACTACTTTCGCATCCCATCCGTTTTCTTTCATCATTTTGATAATGTCCTCCTCAATGGTAAACATAGCAGGACAGGCAGAATAAGTAGGTGTAATGATCACTTCGCAGGTATTTTCTCCTGTTATCTGTGCATCTCTTACGATTCCTAATTCCACAATATCAATGACTGGAATTTCCGGATCGGGAATTGTTTTTAATAAATCTAAAAGCTGATTCATATTTTATTTTTTATCAGAATCAAGAATGGCTTTCATTGCATTCTGATAATCCAAATTATCTGTTATTCCGTTGTGATACTGATCTTTTAATATAATCAGACGATCACCTTTTTTAAAGTTATTTTTAAGCTTTAAAGAGGCTTTATAGTTAATAACCTCATCTTTATCCCCATGAAAAATAACAACGGGTGACTGAACGGTTTTTAAATATTCACCAGTCTCAAAATTATATTTCAGTAAAAATTTTGGAAGGAATGAGAATTTCTGACTCATTTCATCTTCTATACTGTAATAAGGTGCCTGTAAAATCAATAATCCTGCATTATGCATGGATGCTAATTTTGCGGCTAATCCTGTTCCTACAGAATATCCTAAAATAATAATTCTGTTTTCCGGATATCTTTTTAAAAGCTCTTTGTAAGCAGTCTCAACATCCGAAAAAAGCTGATCTTTACTGTTTATTTTATCTTCACTTTTTCCGTAACCTCGGTAATCAAGTATCAAAGTATCATAATTCATACTTCGATAGAGCTGAGCGACTTCTCCCCAGCTTTTTATGGACCCTCCGTTTCCATGAAGATAAAAGATGACTCCTTTTGGATTTTGAGCTTTGAATAAAACAGAACTCAAATGCTTTCCACCCTGCGTTTTGATGGGTACTTCTTCAAAGTTACCTTCAAATGTAAACTTGTAATTTTCCGGTAATTTTTCAGGATAAAAAATAATTTTCTCCTGATAGAAATAGATTCCAACACATAGTATCACATATGCTGCAAGAAAAAAAGCCAATATCCCAAGAAGCATCTTCTTCATAACTTATTACCAGGTACAGCCAGGATACGCTCTCTGCATATACTGAAGCTCACAAAGTATAAATCCGAAATATTCTGTATGATATCCTGTTCTTGATTTTGGCTGCATGAAAGCATTTTCAGGATATTCTAACCCAAAATCTGCAAAATCTTTCTTGGTAATTGCAAGGAATTCTTCGTAAAGAGCGTCTGAATTGGGAGCAATATTTAAAGCAACCAGGTCATCTTCACCTTCTGTTTTAGCAAAAAGACCTTTCGTATATTCCCAGATATTTTCAATGGCTTTTACCAAACGTCCACGGCTTTCTTCTGTTCCCTGAGCAAAGATTTTCATCCATGATGCAGCGTGCGTATAGTGATATCTTACTTCTTTCAATGATTTCTGAGCAATGGCAGCCAATTCTTCATTAGCAGAGTTTGATAATGCCTCATACATCAGTTTCTGATACACAGACAATACATATACTTTAAGAATAGTCTGTGCATAATCTTCATTAGGAAGTTCTACCCAATGGGCGTTGACGTATTCGTGCTCATATCTTAAAAATGCGATATCATCTTCATTTTTTCCGTTGTCTATCACTCTTGAAGCGTAAACGTAAAAGTTATTCGCCTGACCTAGTTCATCCAACGCAATATTCGTCAATGCAATATCTTCCTCTAAGTAAGGACCTTCACCGCACCATGCAGACAAACGCTGTCCCATAATGAAACTGTCGTCTGCTAGTTTTAATAAATAATTATATAATGGGTTCATTATTTTTTAATTTGAAAATTTGAGAATTATTTAATTTGAAAATTGATGAATCGTCATAATTGAAAATTTGAGAATAATTAACTTGGTTAAAGTCATTTTCAAATTTTCAAATTAGTACATTTTCAAATTATTAATCTACATATTTTTTACGTCGTTTGGAATCTCATAGAAAGTCGGGTGACGGTATAGTTTATCATCAGCCGGATCAAAGAATGCTTCTTTATCAATTCCTTCTGAAGTCACAATATATTTACTTGGAACAACCCAAACTGAAGTTCCTTCTTTTCTTCTTGTATAAACGTCTCTTGCATTCTGCAAAGCCATTTCTGCTGTTGGTGCCTGTACAATTCCAACGTGTTTGTGAGATAATCCCGGTTTAGTCTGAATAAACACTTCCCACATATCTAAATTTGCCATATTTTAATTTGAGAATTTGAAAATTTGAGAATTAGGTAATTTGAAAATTAATCCGTAGTAGTTACATTTTCAAATTAGCATATTTTCAAATTAATACATTAAATTATATTACTTCTTTTTGTTGTTTTTCTGCAAAAGCTGCCGCAGCCTCTTTTACCCACGAATTTTCTCTTTGCGCTTTTCTCTTTGTTTCGATACGCTTTTTGTTACAAGGTCCGTTTCCTTTTAAGATTTCCATGAATTCATCCCAGGGAAGTTCTCCGAAATCATAATGCTGTCTTTCCTCGTTCCATTTCAGATCTTTATCCGGAATGGTTAATCCTAAGAATTCAGCCTGAGAAACAGTAACATCGATAAATCTCTGACGAAGACTGTCGTTACTTTCTCTTTTTACTCTGTAGTTCATAGAGATTTTAGAGTTGGGTGAACTGTCATCATTAGGTCCGAACATCATCAGAGCTGGCCACCAGAAACGGTTTAACGAAGCCTGAGCCATTTCTTTCTGTTGTTTTGTTCCACGGCACAATGCCATAAGAATTTCATACCCTTGTCTTTGGTGGAATGATTCTTCCTTACAGATTTTCACCATCGCTCTTGAATAAGGACCGTAAGAGTTCCCCATCAGCATTACCTGGTTCATAATAGCAGCACCGTCTACTAACCAACCTATGGCCCCGATATCTGCCCAGCTTAACGTAGGATAGTTGAAAATACTTGAATATTTTGCTTTTCCTTCCAGCATATCATCATAAGTAGCATCTCTGTCCGCTCTGATGCTTCCGTCACCTAGAGTTTCAGTAGCAGAATAAAGATATAGGCCGTGACCTGCCTCATCCTGAACCTTAGCTAAAAGAGCCATTTTTCTTCTCAATGAAGGTGCTCTGGAAATCCAGTTGGCTTCTGGCAGCATTCCTACAATTTCAGAATGTGCATGCTGTGAAATCTGACGAACCAATAACTTTCTGTAATCATCCGGCATTACATCTTTTGGTTCTACTTTATTTTCTTCGTGAACGTATTGAACAAATTTTTCTAAGTCCATCTTTTTTTGAATTTGAAAATTAAATAATTTGGAAATTTGAGAATTAGGCAATTTGGAAATTTAAACACGATAATGACATTTTCAAATTAGCACATTTTCTCATTTTCAAATTGTCTTAAACATCATAATTAAGCATCACCACATTGGTTGTAGGGTGACATTGGCAGGTAAGAACGAAGCCTCTGGCTACTTCTTCTTCGGTAAGCGCATAGTTCTTCTCCATGAAAACTTCCCCTTCCAGAACATGTGCTTTACACGTACAGCAAACGCCTCCTTTACATGCGAAAGGAACCGGAAGCTGATCTTTCAATGCTTTATCTAAGATACTCTCTTTTTTAGAATTAAGGTGGAACGAATATTCATCATCATCAATGATCACCGTTACCATACTTTCAATATTGGCAATTGCCTTGAATTCATCACTCATTTCCTCCGTATTTTCTTCATCCGGAGCGGTGAAATATTCAAATAAAACCTGGATAGCAGGTACTTTTTTGTCTTTTTTCAGATAGTCTGCAATCCCCTTAATCATTTCTGAAGGTCCACAAATGAAATAAGTAGCTTCTTTTACATCAATATCTGTATATCTTTCAAACAGCTGCTCTAATTTTTCTGATGAAATTCTTCCTTCAAAAACAGGATCTTCGTGCTTCTCACGGCTTACCAGGTAAATTACCTTAAGTCTTCCGTTAAAATGCTCTACAAGTTTATCAATCTCTGCCTTTCTTAAAACATGATTCATGCTTCTGTTGCTGTAAAACAGATAAGCATTACTCTTAGGCTCCTGATAAAGACTTTCTTTAATATTGGATAATACAGGAGTAATTCCGCTTCCTGCAGCCAGACCAACATAAGTTTTTACGTTTGTCGGGTGATAAGAAGTATTGAAGCCACCCATCGGAGGCATTACTTCCAGCACTTCATCCATGTGAAGATGTTCATTGAAATACCCTGACACTTTTCCGCCTTCCAGCAACTTTACCAATACTTCCAGCGTATTGCCCTTTTCACTTGGAGCATTACAGATAGAGTAAGAACGTCTTTCTTCATTTCCATTGATTGTCATTCGGAAATTCAGATACTGTCCCTGCTTGAACCTGAACTTATCTTTCAGTTCTTCAGGGATTTCTACCGCCACATTCACTGCTTCGGAAGTATCTTTCTGAACTTTAACTGTTTTAAGTTTATAAAATGAATTCATTATTTTTTAAGTATTCTATTAATTTTTCCACCTTCGCACTTCGGCAGGCTGTCCTGAGCATGAACTTTTACTTTCGTAGTGATTCCTACTCTCTTTTTTATTTCGTTTTCTATGTTTTTTCCAAAGTTGCCGACAAAATTAAAATAATCATCGGTATTTGATTCTATTTTTTGAGATTTTACCAATTCATCATCTATTTCAACATCAATATCCAAAGCAATACACATATGTTCTTTTTCCACAGGAGTTAAATAGTAGTTCGGAACCACTCCTTTTACATAAGAAAAAGCATCTTCAATCTGACTTGGATAAACATTGACTCCTCTTACGATCAGCATATCATCTGCTCTCCCGACGATGGGTTTCATTTTTACCATGGTTCTTTTGGCATTTTCATCGTAGTAAAGGCTTGTGATATCATTTGTCCAGTAACGTAAAAGCGGCATTGCTTTTTTAGTTAAAGTAGTGATCACCAATACTCCTTCTTCTCCAAAGGGAACCGGCTGCTTGGTCACCGGATCTAAAATCTCCGGATAAAAATGATCTTCCCAGATATAAGCTCCACCTTTCTCTTCGAAATCTTCCATGGAAACTCCCGGACCGATAATTTCACTTAACCCATAGATATTGGTTGCATGAACGCCTAATTTTTCTTCAATATGACCTCTGATAATCTCCGTCCATGGTTCTGAGCCCAATACTGCGTATTTAAGACTGATTTCTTCTGCAGTAATTCCTCTTCTCGCAAATTCATCTGCAATCGTTAAAGCGTATGATGGCGAACAGCAGATCACTTCAGGTTTGAAATCCACAATCAGGTCTACCTGTCTTGCCGTCATCCCTCCTGAAATAGGAAGAACACTCATTCCCAACGTTTCAGCTCCGTAATGAAGCCCTAATCCTCCTGTGAAAATTCCGTAGCCATAAGCGTTGTGCAACTGCATTCCCGGTCTTGCTCCTGCAGCATGTAAAGATCTTGCCACCACTTCACTGAAAAGGTCTACATCTTCTTTAGTATATCCTACTACCGTTGGTTTTCCTGTAGTTCCGCTTGAGCAGTGTATACGCTGAAGCTCATTTTTAGGAACAGCAAATAGCCCGAATGGATAGTTATCTCTTAAATCCTGTTTGTAAGTAATAGGAAGTTTAGCGATATCTTCAATCGACCTAATATCCTGTGGAGATATTTGCAATTCATCAAATTTCTTTTTATAAAATTCCGACTTCTCTCCCAAATAGCTGATCAGGCTGATCAACCGGTCGGATTGAAGCTGTCTCAACTGACCCAGCTCCAGATATTCAACTGAAAAATCCATAAAACTAACTAACATTTGTTAGGTGTAAATTTAAAAAGATTTTGGGAGCTGGCAAAATTTTTATGACTTTTGTCATATTTTGAATGATTCTAAATAAGAAAGATAGTTTTAAATTAGTTATTGTGTCATTCTGAACGAAACGAAAGTGCAGTGAAGAATCTCTATTAAATACCTAAATGAATCAATTTCTCTATCCCGAAATAACAAACGCAATATTAAAATTTATGACTAAACAGTATAATTATGAGATTCTTCCTTCGTCAGAAATCGAAGATTCGACGTAGTCAATGACAAACGGAGTGGTTATTTTTTCTGGTTTCCAAGCAGGCCAAAAAGAATTTTTTCTCTGATCTCATCGGTAATTTCATCAGTGGAATCACTGCTTCTTTTGAACCAGAAATAGGAATTATTTAAAGTATGAAGGATAAATCTTGTGGTAAATGATGGTGATTTCAGCTCCCAGTTTTCCGCTTTGTAGATCTCAGAAATCAGTTTCTCAACTTCCTGCTGATAATTTTTCCTTAATTCTACAAACTCGGGAAGTCTTTCTTCAAGGTGCTTCCATTCATTGGAATAAATATGGGTAACATCACGGTTTTTAAGAACAACAGACAGATGCTTATCCAATAATAGATTCAGCTTTTCCTTTGGAGCAATATCTGTATTTTTTACTTCCTGAAGCTCATCGAAAAACTCCTGAGCAATACCAAAACAAATCCATTCCAGAATTTCTTCCTTTGAACGGATGTGTGCATACAGCGATGCTGCCTTGATATTGAGTTTGGTAGCCAGGTCTCTTACTGAGCTTCCCATATACCCTTTCTCTTTGAAAAGTTCTACGGCTACGTCTAATATTTTTCTCTGTTTTTCTTTTAATTCCATCTGGTAAAATGCAAAAGTAATTATTCTGAATTAAACTGGTCATTTTTTGAGCATAAAAAGAAAAAAGACCCATCATCTTCAGTTTCAATCTTAAGTTATTTTACCTTGCTATGACTTTTTGTTCATGGATTTCCAAGAAATAATTACGAAATCGGAAATTTTGTCAAGTTAAATTTCCGTTAAAAATACAATATCCGGAAAATTTGTCCTATTTTTTTGTAAATTTAATAATTGAACAGTTTTTGCGATACAGTCATCGAATAAATGATTAAATAATTGATGGCATTAAGAAACTAAGCCTCAGAATTTGGTTTCTTGATGTTTTTTAAAAGAAGTTGTTTAAACTTATCAAAAAAAATTGGATATATATTAGAACCATTAAGAAAGATTTAAGAAATAAAGTATAGTTAAGATGAATCATTCTGATTTTAAGCTTAAAGCGAAGCTTATCTTAATACTCTAAAAACCTTAATACAATCTTAATGTTTCAAAAACAAAAGTTTAAACAAATTGAAAACTAAACTTTAAACAAACCATTACCAAAAATATATAAAAATATGAACTTAAACCAATATACTGTAAAATCACAGGAAGCCATCCAGGCAGCACAACAGGTTGCTATGGAACTGGGCAATCAAAGTATCGAACCTCAACATCTCCTTGAAGGAATCTTCCAGGTAGATGAAAATATATCGCCATTCTTATTAAAAAAATCTGAAGCAGATGCTAATTTAGTAAGAGAGCGAAACCGTGAAAATCTAGAGAAACTTCCTAAAGTACAGGGAGGAAACATTTATCTTTCACAATCTGCTAATAAAGTATTACTGGATGCACCCAACATCGCTAAAAAAATGGGTGACGAATATGTAACGATTGAGCATTTATGGTTATCTCTTCTGGAAACCACTTCCGAAGTATCCAAAATGCTGAAAGATATGGGTGTAACCAGAAATCTTTTGGATGGTGCTATTAAAGAATTAAGAAAAGGAAGCAAAGCCACTTCTGCAAGCTCAGAGGAAACTTATCAATCCTTAAATAAATATGCTAAAAACTTTAACGAGTTAGCAGCTGAAGGAAAACTGGATCCGGTAATCGGGCGTGATGAAGAGATCAGAAGGGTTTTACAGATCCTTTCCAGAAGAACTAAAAACAACCCAATCCTTATTGGGGAACCCGGTGTAGGTAAAACTGCGATTGCTGAGGGAATTGCCCACAGAATTATCAGCGGTGACGTTCCTGAAAACCTGATGGATAAAACGCTGTTCTCTCTGGATATGGGAGCTTTGATCGCCGGAGCAAAATATAAAGGTGAATTTGAAGAGCGTTTAAAATCCGTTGTGAATGAAGTAATCAAGTCTGATGGACAGATAATTCTTTTCATTGATGAGATCCACACTTTAGTTGGAGCCGGAGGCGGTGAAGGAGCAATGGATGCAGCCAACATCTTAAAACCAGCCTTAGCAAGAGGAGAATTAAGAGCCATTGGTGCCACTACTTTGAATGAATACCAAAAGTATTTTGAAAAAGACAAAGCGTTGGAAAGACGTTTCCAGAAAGTAATGGTGGAAGAACCGGATACAGAATCTGCAATCTCTATCCTTCGTGGTATTAAAGATAAATACGAAGCGCACCACAAAGTAAGAATCAAAGATGAGGCAATTATTGCTGCGGTAGAAATGTCTCAAAGATATATTTCAGACCGTTTCTTACCGGACAAAGCGATTGACCTTATTGATGAAGCTTCTGCAAAATTGAGAATGGAAATCAATTCCAAGCCGGAAGAGCTGGACGTTCTGGACAGAAGACTGATGCAGTTGGAAATTGAACTGGCAGCTATCTCAAGAGAAGGTAATCAGACTAAAATTGATCATCTGAAGGAAGATATTGCTAAAATTTCCGAACAGAGAAATGAGATCAATGCCAAATGGCTGAAAGAAAAACAGAAAAGTGAAGATCTTACCCAGATCAAAAAAGATATAGAATCTCTGAAACACGAGGCAGAAAGAGCTTCCAGAGCAGGAGATTATGCAAAAGTAGCAGAGATCCAATATGGAAAACTTCGTGAAAAAGAGGAAGAACTAGCCAAAGTAGAGCTGGAAATGCAGAATCATCAGAATGAACTGATTAAAGAAGAAGTTACTGCAGAAAACATCTCCGAAGTAATTGGTAAATGGACAGGTATTCCGGTTACCAAATTATTACAATCCGAAAGAGAAAAATTATTGAATCTTGAAACTGAACTACACCACAGAGTTGTAGGACAGGATGAAGCGATTCAGGCGGTTGCTGATGCGATCAGAAGAAACAGAGCAGGATTGAGCGATGATAAAAAACCTATCGGTTCATTCTTATTCCTGGGAACAACCGGAGTCGGTAAAACTGAGCTGGCAAAAGCATTGGCAGAATTCTTATTCGATGATGAAAACAATATGACAAGAATTGATATGAGTGAATATCAGGAACGTCACAGTGTTTCAAGATTGGTAGGAGCTCCTCCGGGATATGTAGGTTATGATGAAGGCGGACAATTAACTGAGGCAGTAAGAAGAAGACCTTATTCCGTAGTGCTTTTAGACGAGATTGAAAAAGCCCACCCTGATGTGTTTAATACATTACTTCAGGTTCTGGATGATGGACGTCTGACAGATAATAAGGGACGAGTGGTGAATTTCAAAAATTCGATCATCATCATGACTTCGAATTTAGGTTCGCATCTGATTCAGGAGAATTTTGAAAACCTTACTGAGGAAAACCAGGATGAAATTGTAGATAAAACGAAAGATGAAGTTTTCGATCTTTTAAAACAGACACTGCGTCCGGAATTCCTGAACAGAATTGATGAAATTGTACTCTTCCAGCCTTTAAAGAAAAAAGAAATCGGAAAAATCGTTCAGTATCAATTGAGAGGATTCAATGAAATGTTATCTAAACGAAACATCATTATGACTTTCACTCAGGATGCCGTAGATTATCTGATGGATAAAGGATATGATCCTGCTTTCGGAGCAAGACCATTGAAAAGAGTAATCCAACAGGAAGTTTTAAACAAATTGTCTAAAGAAATTCTTGCCGGAAATGTGAATGACGGAGACAGAATTACATTGGATTATTTTGTAGAAACAGGATTAGTTTTCCGACCTACCGAACAATAAAATAGTTTTTTTCATATACATTATTTTTGTGAATAAGTGCTGTAGAATAATCTGCAGCACTTATTTTTTTATTCAATTTATCCTTATTAAGTGAAATATAATTATATTTACTATTCTAATAACTTAAACAAAATCAACATGAAAAAACTAAAAAGAAATGAATTAAAGAAAATTGATGGCGGAATAGAACCATTCCCAATTGCGTGTGGTGAAGACTGGAGCTGCCCTCAAGGCCTCTGTTGTACTGTAGATTACACTTGCAGGGATTGGAGAAAGTATCCATGCATTTAAAGAAAAAGCGGGGAAAGCATATTTCTCCGCTTTTTTATAGTGTGAAATCTTCTTTGAGTAGGATCTAAATCATTAAACCTTTCATGCAATCCGTAAAAACACGGTAAAAATAACAGTGTAATTCCCAATTCGTAAATACATTTTCTATAATATTTTTTACGAGATTTGCATATTAATTGAGTTTTACCGTAAACCACTAAGCTATGAATACAGAATCAAACAATCCATTACAGCCTGGGACTATGTCAAACAGTCTTATTCAGGCTCTGATTGACAATTACCGTCAAAATCATTTAAGTGCTATCAATAACACTTTAGGAATACAAGACGCTCATTCTATTTGGTTTGACCTTCCGAAATTAAAAAGTTTTATTGCAAAAATTGAAGAAGAAGCAGCAAAAGTGGATCCTGCCACCTCTGAAGAAGATCTGGGAATAAGATTTTATTACGCCTCTTATCCAAAACAGGAAAACTGGTCTATTATGGATTCTCACCCTGTTCCGGAAGAATATGCAGAAAAACACACTCTGGTAATGATCCCAACATTGAAAAAAGCCGATGAAGCAGGAGAACTTATTGATTATGATTTCAATCCTTTCCAAGGTGCTAACGGAAAATCAATGGCATTAAATGCACGATCTGTCACAGGTCTGGGAGGAGAAGGTGAAGGAGAAGGTGAAGATAATGGTTTGGGAGAAAATAGCGGAACACTTATTCCACCATCACCTCCGTTGGGTACATCTTATTAATTACCATTCATATCCTTAAACACAGCATGACTGAGATTCAAAAATTTTTTTCTTCATTTATGTATTGGGGAGAAGCCTTTGCTGCCATAACCTCCCTTATTTATTATAATCGCGTAAAAAAACTACATTGGAAATATCTGGCCATTTATCTGATTGTTATTTTTTTATGTGAATCAGCTGTAAAATGGGGAGAAAAACCGCTTAAAATAGACAGAATAAATTTTCATAACTATTTTGTGATTCCATTGCAGTTTATATTTTTTTATTGGCTGTATGCAAAAGAATCTCTAAAGAAAACAAAACTATTCTATATCTTAACAGGAACATATCTTTTAACATATGTTCTCAGGGCACTTTTTTTCCCGGAAAAGAAAGTAATCTTTTCTTTCAATTATAATATAGGTTGTCTGCTCTTAATGGCTCTTGTCATTATGGAATTTTATAAACAGGTTAATTCATCTGAGATTCTCAATTTCAGTAAAAACAAAATGTTTTATATCAATCTGGGAGTAACGCTTTTTTACATCGCTAATCTACCATTTATGACATTTAACTCTCTTCTTTGGAAATATATTGATATCTGGGATATTTATTTTATATATTTTCAGGTTTCAGGAGCAGTGATGTATATTTTATTTGCAAGTTCATTCATATGGGGAAGACAGAACTCTTAATCACTCTTATTTCATTCAACATCTTTTTTTTGATGTTTGTAATAGCCGTATTTATCTATATCCGGAATTACAGACAACGGAAAAAAGAATACTTAAATGAAATTGAAAGAAAAAACGAACTTCATCAGAGAGAACTCCTGTCTACCCAACTGGAAATACAACAAGCCACCATGCAGCAAATCGGCAGGGAATTGCATGACAATATTGGCCAGAAACTTACCCTCGTAAGTCTTTATGTACAACAGATGCTTTATGAAAACAAAGTTTCTGAAGCAAGTGAAAGAATTGATCAGGTTTCACAGATTATTAATCAATCTCTGCAGGATCTTAGAAGCTTGTCAAAAACGTTGACAGATGATAATATCAACCAGAAGGAAATTGTAACTTTGATTCAGGAAGAAGTAGATAACACCAATTCCTTCAAAAAATGCCATGTAAGTTTTGAACACAATTTCAAACAACTGGATTTAGGCTTTGTTCATAAAAATGTTTTACTTAGGATTACTCAGGAATTTATTCAAAACAGTATAAAACATTCCCGTTGTAAAAATATTTTTATAAACCTGAACACTTCAGAAGACACTCTTTGGGAGCTTGATATTCGTGATGATGGAATCGGGTTTGATACTTCACAGATCAAATCCAACGGAATAGGGCTCACGAATATGAAAAACAGAGCTGAAATCATAGGAGCAAGTTTTTGTATGGAAAGCCAGGAAAATGCAGGAACACAAATCAATATTATCTTAAAAAAACAGTCATGAAAAAATCTATTGTCATTGTTGACGACCATATACTTATTGCAAAAGCTCTGGAAGGAATTATTGGTAATTTCAGTGAATTTGAAGTCATCTATGTAAGTGAAAACGGGAAAGATCTCATCCAGAAATTCGAAGAAGGCAATGCCATTCCCGATATTATTCTTTTAGATATCAGCATGCCGATTATGGACGGTTTTGAAACCGCAGCCTGGCTTAGCAAAAATCATCCTGATATTAAAATCATGGCTCTCAGTATGCAGGGAGATGACAATAGTGTAATTAAGATGATTAGGAGCGGCGCCAAAGGCTATCTGCTAAAAAATACCCATCCAAGAGATTTGGAAACCGCACTTACCCGCCTCAATAGTGATGGCTTTTTTTACCCGGACTGGGCTTCTAAAATTATATTTTCCAATCTTAACAAAGAGACGGAATCTGAGATTGCAATAAGAATTTCAGACAGAGAAAAAGAGTTCCTGAAATATACAGTAACTGAACTCAGCTATAAGGAAATTGCGGACAGAATGTGCTGCAGTCCTAGAACAGTGGAAAGCTATCGTGATCAACTATGTGAAAAACTGGATTTGAAAACCCGCGTAGGGCTTGCCGTTTTTGCCATTAAAAATGGTTTCGCAAATTAGATTTTACCATGAAAAAATTCTATCAAAAGTAAATTTAAACGAAAAGAATTCATACAAAATAATTAAAAACTAAGATCACATTAGTACATTTTTCAAAATTGATTAAAATTCAATACATTTTAAAAAACATTAAACTAAAACTAATAATCATAGATAACAATTAACAATCTCACAAAGAAATCAAAAATTTATTTGCATATTAATTTCAAATAATATAATTTCACATCCTCAACCTAAATGATTTTGATATGAAAAAACTATTATTTGGAGCTTTTATGCTCACTGTAATGGCTGCATGTAACAATGACAGCATTACCAATCAAAATGAAAACACAACTGACGAAAATGCAACTACTGCAGGTTTAGCCCAACGAGGCTGTGCTTCTGAGGAAATCAGACAGGAAGCATTGAAAAAAAGTCCTGAACTTCAACAAAGATTCGCGGCATTAGAAAGCAATACAGAAAAGTTCGCCAATGATCTGAAATTTGGAAAAGTTCTTGCTGATGGCACTGTAGAAATACCTGTTATCGTAAATGTCATCTACAAAACTACAGCTGAAAACGTTTCTGATGCAAGAATTGCAGAACAAATTGCAGTATTGAATGCAGACTATACAGGCACGAACAGTGATGTTAATAAAATTCCAACCGAATTCCAAACCGTAAGTTCTGGTGATACAAAAGTAAAATTCAGACTGGTAAATACCGTTAGAAAATCCACTTCAAAAACAAGCTGGGCGACTAATGATGATATGAAAAAAGCGTCTAAAGGTGGAATTGATGCTACTAATCCTACCAATTATTTAAACTTATGGGTTGTAGGCAAAATGACCAGTCAGGGACGTACTATTCTTGGATATGCCACTTTCCCTGAATCTGCAGGTTTATGGAATGATGGTGTTGTAATTGCTGCACCATATTTTGGAAAAACCGGAGCTTCTTCTCCTTTCAACCTGGGAAGAACTGCAACACATGAGGTAGGCCACTATCTGAACTTAAGACATATCTGGGGAGATGCCAATTGTGGAAACGACCAGGTAAGTGATACTCCTACACAAACTACTGCGAATTATGGAAAACCTTCTTACCCACTATATAATACGTGTAGTGGTGTACAAAGATCTGTAATGTTTATGAACTATATGGATTATGTAGATGATGCTGCTATGTTTATGTTCTCCGCAGGACAAAAAACAAGAATGCAGTCTGTAGTAGCTTCTTCTGGCGCAAGATCCGGATTGAGAGTGTATTAAAATTAAAATCTTTTACATATTTAAAATCTGTCTCGAGTTTGAGACAGATTTTTTTTATTCTGGTATGTTCCCGTTTCAGAAATACAAATGAAAACCGTTGAAATTAAAGTCACCACTGGAAGTGTTAGAATATAATCTGATGAAAAATCAATGGTTTCTGACTTGTTTTTAAAAATCATCTTACACAGATTTATTATAAAAAATATTCTACAAAAAACAGAAAAACAATAAAATTATTTACACTTAAAATACACTTAAATGTGAAATATAAAATAAATATCAAATTTTAACTAAAATTCAATACAAATTGATTTTAGTTAATTTTAATTCAATCAAATCGGATAAAAATTAATTATTTATCAAATATTTGCGAAAATAATTTGCATATTAATTTCAAATGATATAATTTCACGCCCTCAACCAAATTATATTATAACGATATGAAAAAATTCTTATTTGGAGCCCTGATTCTGGGCCTTATGTCGGCGTGCAACAACGACAGCTTAACCAATCAAAACGAGACTTCTCCGGATCAGGAAAACACTGTTCCGAATGCTCTTAAAAGAGGTTGTCCATCAGAAGAAATCAGACAAGCAATGCTTCTGAAAAACCCTGCACTAAAACAAAAAATGGCTGATATTGAATTCAGTACTGAAAAATTTGCAGAAAATCTTAAAGTGGGAAAAGTTCTTGCAGATGGAACTGTTGAAATCCCGGTTGTTTTTAACGTAATTTACAACACTTCTACGCAAAACGTTTCTGATGCAAGAATCGCAGAACAAATTGCTGTACTTAATGCCGATTATGGGGCAACCAATTCTGATATTAATAAAATTCCTTCTGCATTTCAACCAGCTGCGGCAGGTGATGTAAAAATCCGTTTCAAACTCGTAGCAACCAACCGTAAGCAGAGCACAAAAACAGGCTGGAGATCTGATCTTGAACAAATGAAAAAAGCCAGCACCGGAGGTATTGATGCTACTGATGTAAATAAAAATATGAATATTTGGGTGGTTAATTCAATTCTTGACGAAAACAACCAACCTGGAACTTTAGGCTACGCGTATTATCCTGAAAATGCAGGACAATGGTATGATGGCCTTGTAATTGGGTATCAATATATCGGAAAAACAGGTGCTTCTGCTCCGTTCAATTTAGGAAGAACAGTAACGCATGAAGTAGGACATTATCTTAACCTTCCACACCTTTGGGGATCTTCTGATGCAGGATGCCAGACAGATTACTCTAATGACACTCCAACTTCTCCTGGCCCTAACTATGGAAATCCTACTTATCCTTTAAACAGAGTTTGTGGTGGTGTAAGCCGTTCTCAGATGTTCATGAACTATATGGATTATGTAGACGATAAATCTATGGTGATGTTTTCTGCCAATCAAAAAACAAGAATGCAGGCTGTAGTGGCAGCATCCGGACCAAGAGCTGGATTAAGATAACCAACAACCTCAATTAGAATATTATAAAAATATTAAAATAGTCTATCTCAATTTTTGGGATAGATTTTTTTAATATTTTTACGCGATTTAAAATTCAACACCACTAAGATGAAAAAAATAGCATTAGCATCAGGAATACTATTGCATTTATACTGTATTAAAGCTCAGGATACTATCAGAATTAAAACACAGGATACTATCCCATCCAGAAATCTCAAGAAAGATTTAGCACTTATCAGTTCAGGATATGCTATTCAGGAGAAAACTCCTTTTTTTCAAAAAGAATGGGTGAAAAAATCAGTAGCTCCTGCTCTTCTGTTTACCGCTGCTGCTGCAACATGGGGAGAAAAAGAGAATATTCGTGAGGTAAGAAACCGATACCTTCCCAACTTCAAAGTAAAATATGATGATTATCTACAATACGCTCCAGCCGTAGCTGTTTACGGATTAAAACTGGCAGGTGTAAAAGGTAGAAACAATCTCGGGAGAGCTACTTTATCTTATGGTACCAGTTTAGCCATCATGGCCATTTTAGTCAATTCTATTAAATATACAACAAAAGTAGAACGTCCGGATGGATCCAAAAACAACTCTTTTCCGTCAGGACATGCCGCAATGGCTTTTACCAATGCCAGTTTTCTGCACAAAGAATATGGTTTGGTAAACCCAGCCTACAGTATTGCGGGATATGGTTCTGCCACTCTTACAGGACTTGGACGAAACTTAAACAACAGACATTGGGTTCCTGATATTCTGGCTGGTGCGGGTATCGGAATTATATCAACAGAACTCGGGTATTTTTTTATCGACAAAATTTATAAAAACAAGGGAGATAATTTAAGTATTTTATCCAGAATACAGGGGAATGATTACCCATCTTTTCTTGCTCTAAAAATGGGAACAGCTTTAGGCACTACCAATTTCCTGAGAGAGTCTGAACTGGATGATAAAAAACAAATCGGTTTTGAGGGTGGACTGGAAGGCGCTTACTTCTTTTCAAAAAAATGGGGCGTAGGTGCAGATGTATCCTTCAGCAGCTTCCCTATTAAATCTCAAAGAATAACTTTTGATGAAGGACAGGATTTTGGCGATCATGAAATCAAAACACAATCTATGGGATTTCTTTCTGCAGGCATCGGACCATATTTTTCTCATGAGCTATCAGAAAAATGGCAGCTTACTTTAAAGGTAACGGGAGGATATGCTGCAACAGCAAGTGGAAAAGTATTTGTAAAAGGCAACGATATTGATGCTCCAAACCACGAACTTCAGATCGCCAGATACAAGCCAAAACCGGCTTTCCGCTGGAACACGGGTGCTTCCATGACCTACAAGTTCAATCCGGGATTAGGTCTTACTTTCTATACAGATTACAATCAGATCAATTCTACAATCCGCTATTACTTCAGCGATGAAATTAAGGATGGCGACGAACTGGATCAGGAACTAAACAATATGATTGCTAAGGAAAAAATAAGTTATATTACATTAGGCCTAAGATTAACAGCCTATTTTTAAGAATACAAAAGAGGCTGTCTCCAAAAGTATCATTCTGAACACAGACTGAAAGTCTGCGAACGAAGTTCATAAATGTAGTGAAGAATCTCAATTGACTATTAATAAGATTCTTCCTTCGTCCGAATGACAAAAGCCAATTATTTGACTTTTGGAACAGCCTCTTTTACTTTTATAGGTTTCTACGGTTGTCATCCGGAGTATAATCCATAAAGATATCTCCGTCCAACTGTACAGATTTTACTTTTTTCTTAATAGGAATTACAAGATCAGTCAGTTTTTGATCTTTTTCCCAAACTGAAGGTGAAAAATGAATTTTCTCCGTAGCTCCGTCATCATAAGATAATATTGCATCAAATGGTATGGCAAATCCTCCTACATTTGAAACATTGATGGTAAGCATGTCATTCTTCTGAGAGGCTCCTGTGACTTTTAAATCAATATAATTATTGGTATAAAACCAATTCTGGAAGAACCAGTTCAGATTTTTTCCTGATCCTGTGTTCATAGAATTAAAATAATCCCACGGAACCGGATGCTTTCCATTCCAGTTATCCATATAATGGTGTAATGCTTTTTTGAAGAGTTCATCTCCTAAGTAATCTTTCAAAGCCAGATACGACAATGAAGATTTTACATAAGAGTTGTTTCCGTATCCGGCACCGCTCACCTGCGTACTCATCGTAATCACAGGTTGATCCTGCTCTGCAGAAGGATCATTGATCCATTTTTTAACACGAAAGTTTTTATAAAACTCCTTAGCAGCTGCCTCTCCGTTTTCATCAATTCCTATAAGATATTCCAGTGTAGTCGCCCAGCCTTCATCCATAAATGCATATCTTGTTTCATTGATTCCCATATAGAAAGGGAAATAAGTATGGGCAATTTCATGATCTGCCGTCAGCCTCGCATCATTAAGATCATCAGGAATACTGGTATCATTAATCATCATAGGATATTCCATATCTGCATACCCCTGAATAGCTGTCATTACATTGTAAGGATATTCTACGCCCGGCCAGTTTTTTGAGAACCAATCCAGGTTATAGCGCATCCAGTCTACATAGTGTTCAAAATCTTTCGCTCCGTTTTTATATCCGGCCTGAACGCTGGCTCTTTTTGTTTTTAACTGAACACTGGCTGCATCCCAAACATAATGGTTACTCATCGAAAAACAGAAATCTGTAATATGACTGGCTTTAAATTTCCAGACATTCCACTTGTTCTGCTTTGTTACTTTTCCGGACTTCATTTCCTGCTCAGTGGCAATATGCATCAGCTTATCACTTTTCAAGGAAGCTTTATATCTTTTTAAATATTCTGGCTGAAGTACAGCTTCCGGATTCAGAAAATCTCCGGTTGCCCAAACAACATAATTTTTTGGTGCGGTGATGGCAAAACTGTAATCATTGAAATCATTGTAAAATTCCTGTCTGTCCGAATGCTGAAGCATATCCCATCCGTTGTAATCATCATACACGGAAATTCTTGGAAAAGAATATGCCACATAGAATGTTTCAGGATCAATCTGCCCTTCTCTTCCACTCTGAACTGATAATGGATATTCCCACTCTATTTTAACCTCAGCTTTTGATTTAGATTTTACAGCTGATTTTAATTTTACTTTTTCAACAGTGCTCCAGTCATCACTGTTGATCTCATATTTTACATTATTTACAGTAAAAGACTTAATTTTCAGTCCGGATGAAAGGAAATCTTTAGATACAAATCCTGATCTTGGCGACTGTGGTTTGTGAAGGTTATTCACAAATCGTATAGCCAGTTCGTTCAGATTATCCGGGCTGTTGTTGGTATAGACAATGGTTTCCTTTCCGGAAACTATTTTTGTAGCAGCATCTACTTTCACCTCTACATTATACACTCCTTTATTCTGCCAGTAGTTTTTTCCTGGCGCTCCGGAGATATCACGTGTTCCTCTTTCATACGCTTTTTTGATATTCCTCGGCATATACAATTCCTGAGCTGACAATTGCAGAAAAGAAACTGCGATCAGCATTCCGGAAAAAATTTTCTTCATAGCAATCTTTTTAAAGATAAGCATCAAAAATAACGAAAATGTGCCATCAGACGATCATTCTTTCACGATAATATTTCACTGTAATGAACTTTTATATTAAAATATTCTACAATCGATCCTGTTCCGCTGTCTTCTTAATTGTTTTTGCATTTTTAACCGATTGATTTCCAAAGTTGAATTTCAATGAAAATGTCACTCCCTGAGTATCTGAATAATCAAGAAAATAATTATCCTGATTTGCATATTTTGTACTGACCTTCTGCCCTGTAGATCTGAAAATATCACTAAAAACAAGGCTGGCTTCCAGTTTTTTACTAAAGAATTTTCTATTCATTACAAAATAGGCTGACCATAGAGAAGATATTCTGAATGTTCCCTGTATACCGGGAGAATAGTAGCGGTGTCCCATTTCCATTTTCCAGTCGCTGTTTTTATCCAGCGTAAAACTTGTTGAGATGTTTGAAACCCAGTTCCAGACTTTATTTTTATACAGCATTCCGTCAATTCCTTTGAAATAATTCTCGTTGTGCTCAAGATTTTCAGAAAGGATTACATTCCACCAGGACTTCACCTGGAAATTTTTATACAAACTTACTCCGAAAGCTTCTCCTTTCTCAATATTGGTAAAATAATAAATCAAACTGTTCGTACTTGGTTCCTGATAGGAGATTTCCATCGAAGGATATATTTCTTTTCTGTAGTACAAATCCAGATTCCAGTCTTTCCAGGAATAAGTAAGATTGAGATTATGAGTAATGGTGGCTTTTAATTTTGGATCTCCCTGATAATAGGAAAAAAGATTATAATAAGATTTTGCGGGATTCAGCCATGAATAAGAAGGTCTACTGATTCTTTTCCCATAGGAGAATCCAAACTCCTGTTTATTTTCTGTGGTATATTGTGCATAAAACGTGGGAAAAAATTTCCAATAGTTACTTTTATTCAATTCATAAGGTTCTGAAACTACACCTTCAAGATTTGTCATTTCCGCACGAAGCCCACCTTTGAAGCTCCATTTCCCGATATTGTAGGCTAATGATGAATACAGGGCAAAATTATGTTCTTTATAATCAAAAATACTGCTTTTTTCCGGCCGGTATTGTAATACTCCGTTCTCGTTATCAGAGAAATCAAGTTGGCTGCTTGTCTTTACAAAACTATATTTCGTTCCCGATTCAAGTTCCAGCTTATCCCCTTTCCACTGATAATCGAATTGAGTGGAATACAGCTGAACATCTGCTTTATTCTGTGTGAGGAAATTATCTTCTTTCGGTGGCTGTCCTGCAAAATTCAGGTATGTGATTACATTCTGGTATTTATCCACATTATTTCCTGTAAAATAATTGATCCATGAAAGACTGCTTTTCTTATTCAGTTTTCTGTCTATCTGAAAACTTACCGAGTTATTGATGGAACGGGAACGGTGATCATTGATCGTGGTATAATCAGATTCCACTATATCCTGCTGGTTATAGATCAACGTAGGAACATTATAAGTTCCGAAGGACTTTGGAGAAAAATACCCTGAGTAGTTGAGGCTTAGATTGGTCAAACTGTCCAGTTCATATTCCGCATTAAAATTCAGGGTATTCTGGTTATTGTTTTTATCCTTCCTGTTCATCGTACTTACCCATCGGGTTTGGCTTTCCGGATAGTTTACATAGTCTGTTCCTTCCCGGTAGTACGTTCCCAGCCCTTTATAATAGCTTCCCATTAAGGAAAGTTTATCTTTTTTATAATATTGAGAAAGACCAAATACACCTTTGGCATATTGTGTCTGCACATATTTGGATGAAAGAATACCGCGGTAGCCTTCAATTTTATTCTTTTTCAGAACGATATTCAGTACTGCGCTTCCTGAGGCTTCATATTTTGCAGGCGGATTGGTAATCACTTCCACAGATTTCACTTCATCTCCCTGTGTATTTTCCAGAAGATTTTTAAGTTCATCCCCTGTCAGCATTACTTTTTTATCATTAATAGTCACCAGAATTCCGGTACTTCCCTTTACACTCAATACACTGTTATTGATCGTGACACTGGGCGTATTTTTTAGAATTTCCCAGGCATTGAGTGAAGAAATATTACTGTTTTCCACATTAAATTCCAGACGGTCTACCTTTCTTTTCACTAAAGGTTTGCGTTTCGTCATTACCACTCCTTCTATTTCCTGAGCTTCCTTTTTAAGAATGATATTGAGTAGTTCAGGCTCTTTTAAATCCACTTTTTTCTCAAATAAAGAGTATCCCTGATTTTTAATGACCAGCTTTATATTTTCCTCTGAAATATCTTCCAGTACAAATTTCCCATTGTCATCTGTTTTTAATTCTTTGATTAATTTATCCTGAGCATTATACACTTCCACCTTTACAGATGAAAGCTTTTCATTTTCGGTATTTACCACTGTTCCTCCAGCTTTTTGTTGCTGGGAAAGAATCAGGATGGGAAAACACAAAAGAAAAAGAATTTTATACATGGTTATTTTTTTATCCTCTCAAACAAAAACTATTGTTCTGTTCTATGGGTACAAAATTCTACATTGGCTGGAAAAAACATGGTTAATAGAAGGTTAATGATGGGTTTATGTATTTTCTGATATCAAAACATCCAGATTCAGGAAGATGGATAAAGCTTTATTTGTGGAGATTCAACACTATGGTTAACGGAAGGTTAATAATAAAATAATCATTTCCGGAAAATGACTAAAGTTTTATCTTTGTTTTAATGATAACCAAGAGTAAAATTCTCATCTCAGTTTTTGCCGCTCTATTCCTGCTTTTACTGGGAATTCAGGTTTATTTTATGTATAAAACCTACCAGGTAAAAGAGAGGGATATCTACAGATCTGTGAATGACGGACTTACCAATTACACAGACAATCTTGAAGACATCCAGGAGGCTAAAGAAAGAAATGATGATTCTCTTCAGGAAATCATTATACAGTATCATAATAAAGAGATCAACAAAAAAGATTTTCTCCGTTATTTCATAGAAAACAGGAAATCTGCCAGAGAAAGACTGGTTCATTATATTGACAGCCGTTATCAAAAAGACGGCTACGAAATCTCCGCAAGAATACGCTATCTTTCCATTGTCCATCTTCCGGACAGTTCAAAAGTAATTACCGAACCTATTGTTATTTTTGAAACGCAGGATAAGCTAAAAAATCCACGCATTGCCAGTAACGGAAGTTGGGAAACCTCAACCACCAAAAGAAATGATACAGATAAAGGACATATTGAAAAAAAGAATACTTTTCTTGTAAAAACCCAGACAGATTTTGAGATCAGAAATATAAAAAGTATTGTTTTCAAAGAGCTTACCTTATTGATTATATGCTGCATTATTCTTCTTTCGGGAGTTCTTCTGCTTTATATTTTCACGATCAGAAATCTTATTCAGCAGCAGAAGCAGGTGGAAGTTCTCCACAACATTGTGGATAACATTTCGCATGAGTTTAAAACGCCTATTGCTACTTTAAAAATAGCTTCGAAAGCATTAAAAAAAGAGTGGAATCCTGAAA
Organism: Chryseobacterium sp. KCF3-3; assembly: GCF_045865955.1. Lineage (NCBI taxonomy): Bacteria > Pseudomonadati > Bacteroidota > Flavobacteriia > Flavobacteriales > Weeksellaceae > Chryseobacterium > Chryseobacterium sp. KCF3-3. Next base: position 2,525,144 of record NZ_AP035792.1, on the reverse strand, counting down.
CGCTTCCTCTTATTGACAGACAGATTTCACGTCTTGAAAGCCTGATGTTTCAGCTTCATAAAGATGAAATTCCTGATGAAATAACCGCCATACAACCTGAAGACTGGAACTTTTTTATTCAGGATCTTTCAGTTACTTATCCAAATACAGATTTTAACCTTGAAAATACAGTTTCACAAGAGCTTCCTTTTGATAAAAATCTAATGGAGACGGTCATTAAAAATCTTTGTGAAAACAGTGTAAAATATGGAGCATCGGTTATTGAAATAGATGTCCGAAACAGTTCTCAACAATTGGAAATTGAAGTTTCCGACAATGGTCAGGGCATGGAAACAAAAGAACTGAATAATATTTTCGAAAAATTCTACAGAATACAGAATAACAATATTCACAATAGCAAAGGTCTTGGGCTGGGACTTTATTTTGTAAAAAAAATCATTACCAACTATAGTGGAAAAATAGAAGTTTCCAGCCAGCTTCATACAGGCAGCACTTTTAAAATATCAATTCCTTATGAAAACTAAAATCCTTCTGGCAGAAGATGATCCGGATTTCGGAATGATTCTTAAGCAGTATCTTGAATTGGAAGATTTTGAAGTCAGTTGGTTTCAGAATCCGGAAGATATCATACCATTGGTTCAGGCTGATTTCCCCTTTCAGATAGGAATTCTGGATGTGATGATGCCCAATATAGATGGTTTCTCTCTGGCAAAAATGATCATTAAGGAAAGGAGTAATTTCCCATTGTTATTTTTAACGGCTAAAAATCAAAAAATTGACCGTTTGACCGGATTGAAAATAGGTGCCGACGATTATATTGCGAAACCCTGCGATCCTGAAGAACTTGTTTTACGAATTAAAAATATTCTGAAGAGAACACTTCCCTCCATTACCGAAAGTCAGATAAAAATCGGAGAATTTTCACTGGACACCACCAAACTTCTGTTGTCACATCCTAATGGAAACAACCGACTGACCATAAGAGAACAGGAACTTCTTCTGTATCTTCTGAAGCACAACCGATCCATCATTACAAGGGATAATATTCTGGATAATCTCTGGGAAACCAATGATTATTTTACCGGAAGAAGTCTTGATGTTTTCATCAGCAGGCTTCGCAAATATTTTAACAGTGATCCTCAAATAAAAATCCAATCCCTGAGAGGAATTGGATTTGAAATTGATTTTCCAACCAATTGATTTTTTATAGGGAAAGATTCACAATCACCGGAAAATGATCTGACGGATACAAAAGATTTTCTCTTCTGTCATTGATGTGTCGGTGAGATCTTATTTTAAAACCTTGTGTAAAAATATAATCGATTCTGTCTTTTGGAACTTCATTCACATTAAAGCCTGTGAAAGTTCCTACCGGGCCATAATGCTTGGTTTCCGAGTGATAGAAAGTATCTTTCATATTCTGGGAAAGAATTTTAATCGGTTCTGAATCATCTGTCAGGTTAAAGTCTCCACTCAGTGTTACCGGAAGATTCTTTGGATTCAGTTCTTTGATTTTTTTCAGGATCAATTCAGAAGATTTTACTCTTGCTACATTTCCAATATGATCAAAATGAAGATTCATGGCCAGAAATTCTTTCTTCGATTTTTTATCTTTAAATACGGCATAGGTACAGATTCTGTTCAGCGCAGCATCCCAGCCTTTTGATGGTTTTTCCGGAGTTTCAGATAACCAGAACGTCCCGGATTTTACAATTTCCAGTTTGGTTGTATCATAAAAGATGGCAGAAAATTCTCCTTTTTCTTTACCGTCATCTCTTCCTACTCCGATATAATCATAGTTTTTTAAACCTGCTTTAATATCTTTCATCTGCTCCGGAAGCGCTTCCTGTACTCCGAAATAATCAGGATGATAGTACGTCAATAAATCCGCAACGTCCTGTTTTCTTTTTGGCCAGGCGTTTTCTTTATCCGACTCTACATTCAGTCTGATATTAAAACTCATTACGGTAAGGTCTTGGGAGAATCCTAATGCAAAAAACATCAGAAACACCATTGAAAATCTGAAATTCATATGTTATTTTATCATTAAGAGACAAAAATAAAACTTCTCTGTGACAGAAAAGCTTTATTGATGTGATTATATTGTTAAATTATCTTTTTCTTCTTCTATAGATATAAAATACTCCTGGAATTCAGACTCCGAAATGGAAATGGTACTTTCAAGCTTTACAACTCCTATGGTTTTGTAGTGAGCAGCCAGTTTTATGCCTTTACTTTTGAGGAGAACTTCAAGCTTTTTTAAATTTATATCTTTCTTTAAAACTGCGAGGTAAGTGATCATAAGTATATCTGTATTAAACCGTTTCCAATATCTCTGTATTTTATGCCTTCGATAGGTCTTGCTTTGTTTTCAATCAGTTCCCAGATCTCTTTTGCTGATTTATCGGGAAACTGTTCCATATACAAAGCTGCAAGCCCGGAAACATGGGGTGCTGCCATACTTGTACCGCTCATGCTGTAGTACAAATTACTTTTATTTTTTGCATTTTTAGGATAGGAACTGATGATATCAACTCCGGGAGCACAGACATTGATACTTCCTCCTGTGGACGGGTTGAGACCTGCATTTGAAAATCTTGCGATCTTCATCTGAGCGTCAATAGCTCCCACTGCCATGATCGATTTTGAATTAGCCGGCATTGAAACAGGCTGTGGAATCTGCGGTCTGTTGCTGTCGTTTCCCGCAGCTGCGATAATAAGACAGTTATTTTCCAGCGCTCTTTCTCCAATGGTTTCAAAAAGAACAGAAGGCTGATCATCTAGTCTCACCGGAGATGCCAGTGAAAGGGATAGTATTCTGAATTTTTTCGAGATGGCCCAATCTATCGCATCAATCACGCTGCTGGTTGTTCCTCTTCCATTGTCTGCAAGCACTTTTGCTATTTTCAGATTGCAGTCTCTGGCAATTCCGTATCGTTTTCCGGTATCACTTCTTGTATTTCCTGTAGCAACACCGGCACAATGTGTACCATGTCCGTTGGGATCTCTGTTCCAGTCTTCACCATCAATGAAAGATTTTCCTTCAATTTCTTCATGGGAAAAATCCGGGTGGGAAGTTTCAAGGCCGGTATCGAGAATACAGACATCAATTCCTTTTCCTGTATAGTTCGCATTTTCCAGTCCGATTGCTTTTAATCCCCATTCCATTTCAATGAATGATTTTTGAGGCAAAGGTTTGCTGATGATATATTTTTCAAGTTCTGAAATTTTTTCTGCGAGTCCGGCTGACTGTTTTTTAAGTTCACTAATCAGCTGCAATTCATCTGCTGGAAAAAATTCTCTCTCTTTTTCGTAGTATACAATAGAATTTGATTCATCTTTTACGGCACTTTTCAATTGATCTTCATCCATATTATCCACCACAAGAACTCCCAGGTTTTTGTAAAGTACACCGTTATCCTTATCAATAATTTCATAAGAACGGTTTTCTTTGGACAGCAATTCTGAAGAGGTAATACTTACTTCCAGTTCTTTCTCTATTTTTTTGAGTGCTGTTTTCTGCTGATTCTGCAACAGAACGATATATCTTCCGGTTTCCATAATGATCTTTTTTAAATTAATTTCAGAAATACCTTTTCCAGAATAAGAAAAATATCCTCCGGAATAATGGTCAGTCTGAGTTTCTTATTAATTCCGGATATGGCTGTATTCTGCTCAACCAGTGAATTCCAGAAACGTTCAATTTTGGGAACAGAATTCATGTCTTTCAGCTTTTCATCGTCCAGAATACCATTCTGATATAATGAGACAATGATTCCTGAAATAAGTTCTTCCGCATCCTCAAGTTTTTTGTTTTCCTTGGCATATATTTCCATGAGAATACCATAAATACTTTCCATTCCGTTAAATGAGAATCCTCCGAGTATTTCCCTTCTCCCATTCAATATTTTCTCCATTTTTATAGGATTAAAACCTCTTTTAACGGTGGAAATCATATTCATAATTTTCAATACTTCAGATTCATGGCTGGTGTTTCCTTTGGTACGGAAATACTCCAGAACTTCGTTGAGAAATGCATCAAACCGGGCATCAAAGTCAAATGATTTTGACAGATATAAAGCCTGAACTTCATTGAACTGTTCCAGCAGTTCTTTGATTTTCTGTACCGTAAAGTGAATAAGTTCCTGCATTACTCAAAAGTTATCTGTTCTATTTCGTTGCCGTCTTTATCTTTGTATGATACAATCCTGATTCCTTCCTCCTCCATTTCCACATGAAGGTTGATGAAGAGTTTATCTTTATCTTCCGCTGCACTTGTATTGGGATCTATGTAAATGCTGTTCAGTTTTGCATTCACCAGCGTATATTTATTCAACAGAACTTTTGAAAAAATTTCTTTCAGTTCATCAGTTTCTTCTTCTGTTCCTTCCTGAGGTCGAAATATTCCTGAATTAAGAATCTGCATTTTCTTTCTGAGATCCAGTTTAAGAACTTCATTGGCTGGAAGTTTTCCGAATTTCTGATCATTTTTTTCCAGATTACTGAACAGGGTTTTAAACTCTTCAGTTTGGATCTGTCTTTTATTAATTTCTGGAATATTCAGTTTTTTCTCTTTGTTTGCCAGACGAATTCTTTCATTTATTTCTGTCACAAACTGATCCTGATTCAGTTTAAAATTATACTTAGAATCTGAATCTATATCTGTGATTTTGATCGGAATATCCATCTTTACACTGGGCAGCGCATAACGCGGAACCTTAAAATATTTAAGGTATTCATGACGGGCGTATTCTTTGGCAATAAGAACCGCATTTTCGTCTGCTTTTTTACGAGCCTGAATTATCTCGTTGTTGAGATAATCCAGGTAGTCTGATAGTTTTATCATCTTTCGTAAAATCTGTTATTGTGAAAGAAGTCCAAGCACTTTCTCAAGTCCTGCAGGCATTTCATCATTGGTGGCACGTACTTTTACCCCAAGAGAATATTCTTTTTCCACTTTGATTCCTGTACTGGAAGTTCTCTTATAGGATACATCCACTTTGAATTTTACAGGTCCCCATCCGCCAGATACTCCGGCATTGATCCCGAATTCATCACTTACATCTTTTGTGTATGTAGAATTAAGTTTTACATTAAAATCTACTTCACAGGTTTCAATTCTGAAACTCGGAACATTCAGCAACGCAATAAAAGGCACTGAAATTTCTACATCATTCGGAATCGTTTTTGGGTTGGTAGCACTTACCGGCTCATCTTCTTTAAAATCCGGATTCGGAATATTTTTTTTGTACTTGAATTCTGCCATTCTCAGTTTTTTAGGACTGGCAGCATTGGCTGGATCTGTAAGTTCAAACCCAACTTCATTGATGAAATTAACGGTGGCAATAGAGGCATTAGACTGTGCTTTTACGCAGGCATCCAACGGTCCGCCAATAATAGTTGCAAAGTCAATGCTTCCCAATTCTGCGGCAAAATCTGCGCTGGCAGCATCAGAAGTTCTGAAAATTTCTTCATCAGCAGCTATTTTACCTGCAATCATTTTCATGATTTCTGAAGATGCACCTGAAAAAGATTTTTCCCACTTTTCATCATAGCTTTTTTTGAATTCGTCTACGATGGCTAATAATTCTTTATTCGTCAATGAACTCAGTTCTGAAGTTTCAACTCCCGATACTTTTTCATAGACTGCCGGGGTAAGCACTTTTTCTACTCCTGATAAAAGATCAATTAACTCATTTTTTGTTTTTTTGGCGTGGCTTGCTTCAAGCACCGATTTTAATGTTTCCATGTTTTTTTGTTTTGATTAATATTATGGGACAAAATTATATCACTGACTACCAAAACATTGTAGGGAAACACCTCTACTTATCCCGGAAAAACACCCTAAAAATAAAAAGCCTGAACTTACGGTGGTAAGCTCAGGTTTTTCAGATATTTATTTTTTGAAACGCAAAGATGATATGATTTCTTCCTATTCTTAAGTAAGCTAAGAAAGCAACAAGCTGCTGATGAAGCTGTATGAATATGCTTACGCTTAGAAAGAATCAATGAAGTTGATTCCATCTTTGCTCCCTGAAAAATTCAGTATTAATATTAATCTTTGCGTTAAATTTAAAGGTATTTATACAATTTTACATTAATCTGCTATCTTACTTATTATAATGACTCTGTCATTCTGATACAGACTAAAAGTCTGCGAACATAGTTCAGGAATGAAATGAAGAATCCAGGTTTTACATGAGATTCTTCCTTCGTCAGAAATCGAAGATTCGACGTAGTCAATGACAATGGCGTAAAATTGTATATAGTCGCCAATTTAAATAGATTCAATATTTCTATGCAGGTTTTTTACTATTATTTTCCAGATTTACATCCGGAACAACAGAATTCGGATCCAGTTTCACCTCATCAATTTCCTTGCTGGAATCTACCTTGAAGGTCCATTCTGTATTTCTTTTCCAAACTTCAACAGGAATTTTCACCGTCTGTGCAGTTCCATCTTTGAATTTGATTTGTACTGTTGTAGGCATTGGCAGCTGGCCAATATTTTCGACCGTAATCTGAACTCCGTTTTTAAAGTCTCCGTTTACATATTGTACGTTCTTAACTGACTGATCAATTTTCCATTTATTAAAGAACCATCCTCTCCAGAACCAGTTCAGTTCCTCTCCTGAAACATTTTCCATCGTATGGAAGAAATCCCATGGTGTTGGATGTTTAAAAGCCCAACGGTCAATATATGTTCTGAATGCTTTATCAAATTTTTCAGGCCCAAGAATAGTTTCTCTTAAAACATCTAATCCTGTTCCCGGCTTATAGTAAGCCAAAGCTCCGATACTTCTTTCTTTCATATTATCCGGCCCTACCATTACAGGCTCCAGATCATCAGTCAACAAATACTTTCCTGATCTTGCCAGGTTAGGTTTACGGTAATACTCTCCTTTATTGAAAGCTTCGGTTGAAAGTCCATTAATGAATGTATTGAATCCTTCGTCCATCCAGGCAAATAATCTCTCATTAGATCCTACGATCATAGGAAACCAGTTGTGTCCGAACTCATGATCTGTAACGCCCCAAAGGTCTTCTCCTTTAGAATCCATATGACAGAAAACGATTCCCGGATATTCCATTCCTCCTTCATTTCCTGCTACATTGGTGGCCGCCGGATACGTATATTCATACCATTTTTTGGAATAATGTTCTATAGCAGCTTTCGTATATTCTGTAGATCTTCCCCATGCTTTTTCGCCAGCACTTTCTGCAGGATAAGCCGAAATAGCCAGAGATTTTTTTCCACTAGGTAAATTGATTTTTGCAGCATCTAAAATAAATCCGGCAGAAGATGCCCACGCAAAATCTCTTGTCTGCGTAATTTTGAATTTCCAGGTTTTTGTACCAGATGCCTTATTTTTCCCGATTTCAGATTCTGGACGGATCATTACCGTTTTATCACTGTTTCTTGCCTCATTCCATCTGCTGATTTCTTCTTTGCTGTACACTTCTTTCTCATTCAGAAGTTCTCCGGATGCCACTACATACTGATTGGCAGGTACTGTAATATTAGCTGTAATATTTCCATATTCTAAATAAAACTCCGAAGCTCCAAGGTAAGGAAGTGTATTCCATCCTAAAACATCATCGTATACGCACATTCTCGGATACCATTGTGCCATGGTAAATATTTTACCGTTTTTAGTATCCTGAATACCCATTCTGTCTGATCCGTAATCAGGAGAAATAAAGGAATATTCAATTTCTATTTTTGCAACTCCTCCATTAGCTTTTAATTCTTTTGGAAGATCAATCTGCATTCTCGTATCGGTAATAGTATATTTTACTTCTTTTTTACCATCTAGCTTAACTGATTTAATGGTATATCCGCCATTAAATTCTTCACCATGAGCTCCATTTCTGCTTCCTGAAAGTGGAACTACGCCATTTCCTCTGGAATCTTTTGCAAACAGGTTCTGATCCAGCTGCAGCCAAAGAAAACCTAATTTATCGGGACTGTTGTTGGTGTAGGTAATTTCTGCTGTACCTGTAATCTCTTTTTTAGCTTCATTCAGGCTGACATTCAAATGATAATCGGCTGAATTCTGCCAATAGGCGTGTCCCGGCTGTCCGCTTGCAGAACGGGTTGCTGTACCTGTCTGAGGGTAGAAGAAAGGTTTAAATGCTTCTACATAATCATATTTCGGGGTTTGCTGTGCATAGGCAGTTCCTGAGAACAGAACCACTGCAAGCGTCGAAACAAGGGTTGGAAGTTTAAAATTCATTTGAAAAAGTATTATTTAGTGTATAGGTAAAAAAAACTCCCGGATTTGTTACACATCCGGGAGTTTTTTTAATATAAGTTTAATTTAATTTGATTTTTTTGCTTTAATCATCGCTTCTAAAGCATCCCACATTTCTTTAGGAATTGCTTCAAGCATATTGAATTCTCCGGCTCCCTGAAGCCATTCTCCACCATCAATAGTTACCACTTCCCCATTCATATACGCTGAATAATCGGAAACCAGATAAGCGGCAAGATTGGCAAGCTCCTGATGTTCTCCTACTCTTCTCAACGGAACTTTTTTCTTCATATCAAATTTCTCCTGAAGGTCTCCAGGAAGAAGTCTGTCCCAGGCTCCTTTTGTAGGGAAAGGTCCCGGAGCAATAGCATTGAAACGGATTCCGTATTTCGCCCACTCTACAGCCAGTGATCTTGTCATCGCCAGAACTCCTGCTTTTGCACAGGCAGATGGTACTACATAAGCAGAACCTGTCCATGCATATGTTGTTACGATATTCAGTACAGTTCCCGGAGTTTTAGAATCGATCCAGTGTTTTCCTACTGAAAGAGTACAGTTTTTTGTTCCTTTTAAAACAATATCAAGGATAGAGTCAAAAGCGGAGTGAGTCAGTTTTTCTGTGGGAGAAATAAAGTTTCCGGCAGCATTATTCAATAAAATATCAATCTTTCCGAATTCTTTCAGAGTGGCTTCCTTCATGGCTTCCACCTCATCCCAGTTTCTTACATCACAAGCTACACAAAGCACTTTACCTCCTGTTTCCTCTTCCAGTTCCTTAGCTGTTCCCTGTAATTTTTCCAGGTTTCTGGAAGTAATCACCACTTTGGCACCCAGTTCAAGAAAGTATTTGGTCATTGCTTTTCCAAGGCCGCTTCCGCCTCCCGTTACAATCGCTACTTTATCTTTTAGTGCACCTTCGCGCAGCATAGGTTGTGTATATAGACTCATAAAATATTTTTTCTTAAAAATACTAAATATTGAAATGCAATCCTTTAAAATGGGTTGATAAATAATGCTACAAATAATTGTTCCTTATATTATTCTTAAAATAGATCAACTATTTAAAAAGAAAATAGCCTGATAACAATTACCAGGCTATTTTTTCATTTGTTTAAACAATGTATTAAGAAGCTACCACTCCTTTGAAAGAAAGTGTCTTAGGAGTTTTGCTGTCACTAGTAGTAACGTTTACAGTCTTCATAAATGGTCCTGCCGCTGCTGCGTTATAGCTGGCTTCTACAAATCCTTTCTTCCCTGGCTGGATAGGCGTTTTTGTATAATCTGCAGTGGTACATCCGCAAGAAGGAGCTACATTCTGAATAATGATTGGTTTTGAGCTTGTATTAGTAAATTCAAATCTGATCAATTTCGGTTTACCCTGAGGAATATTTCCTACATCAATAGATTCAGATTTCCATTTAATAGCATCTGCAACCATTTTTACAATGGATGGAGCGTCTGCAGTAAGTACATTAGCATAAAAAGGAGAGAATGCCAACACTGCCAAAAGAGCTGTAATTTTTAGTTTTTTCATGAGTATAAATTTTAATATTTGAAACTGATTATTTTCTTTCGATAAAGCAAATGTAAAGCAGACTGTGATTACAACTTGTTAACCGCTGTCTAACATTTGTTAACGAGTTGTTAATAATAAAAGATAAATAGATATTTTTGGATAATATTGTTTCAGGAAATGAAAATAAAAAGACTCAATATTATTATAACGCTGGGATTCGTTGCTATTATCGGAATTTTAATAGCACAGCTGATGTGGACCCGCCAGGCTTATAATCTTGAAGATAAAAAATTTAACCAAAAGGTTAATATCGCCTTAATGGAAGTTGCGGAAAAGCTCTCCGGAGGAAAAACTTCTTACACCGAAAATCCTGTACAGAACATTGCCAATGACTATTATGTGGTTAATATCAACAATGAATTTCACCCCGTAGTTCTTGAATATTATCTGAAAACAGAATTTACCCGTTTCCAGATCAACACAGATTATGTATATGCATTATACAATTGCCACAGCGATAAAATGATCTATGGGAAATACATGACCTCTCATCAGGAAAGTCCCAGCAATAAGGTGATCAATTTTCCGAAGCATAAAAATCTGATCTATTACTTTTCCATACGTTTCCCGGATAAAACCACTTATCTGATCAGTTCATTACGATTCTGGTACCTCCTTACATTTGCCCTTATCATTATTCTTCTGGTATACGTATATTCTATTTATACGATCATTCAGCAGAAGAAGTTTTCGGAACTCCAACGTGATTTCATCAACAATATGACTCACGAGTTTAAGACTCCTTTATCCTCTATACTTTTAGCTTCGGAAGCACTTAACAAGCAGGAAATGGTTCAGGAAAATTCCAAACTGCAAACCTATACTTCCATTATTATCAATCAAAGTCACAAGCTGAATGGTCATATTGAAAAAATATTGAATATTGCGAAGAACGATGCGGCAGGTCTTTCATTAAAACCTCAAAAAATTCTGCTTCTCCCTTTTATTCAGGAGATCTCAGGCAATATACAGCACAAAAATAAAGACCTCAGCATCGAAATCAATATTGAAAACAGTACTTCGGTAATGGCAGATGAGTTTCACTTTACCAACATCATTTATAACCTTCTGGATAACTCCATCAAGTATTGCGAAACAAACCCCGTGATTAAAATTTCAGCTCACAAAGATTCAAAAGGATTATATTTAAAGTTTAAAGACAACGGAATGGGAATTCCCGCTAAAAATATTCCTCATATTTTTGAAAAATTTTATCGGGTACACACCAAAAGAAGTGAAGAAGTGAATGGCTTCGGACTGGGATTATTTTATGTAAAAAAAGTAGTTCAACAGCATCACTGGAAAATTTCTGTAGAAAATAATGAAGATAAAGGAATTACCACGACGCTCTTCTTCCCATTTTCAAATTAATCATGTGTAAGTATGGAGAAATCTAAAATTTTATATGCCGAAGATGACAAAACAATAGCCTTTCTGGTGGAAGACAGCCTGGAAAGTTATTATGATATCAGCTGTTATTCTGATGGTGAATCTGCATGGGAAGCATTTAACAGTCAGGATTTCGACATCTGTCTGCTGGATATTATGATGCCGGGCATGAACGGATTTGAGGTGGCACAGCGAATCCGTAGTAAAAATGCTGAGGTTCCGATTATTTTTATCTCTGCAAAAGCTTTAAAAGAAGACAGAATCAAAGGGCTTAAAATAGGCGCTGATGATTATCTTGTAAAGCCTTTCAGTATTGAAGAACTAATGCTGAAAATTGAGGTTTTCCTTAAACGGACTAAGAAAACGGATACTACTCTTTTAAAATATAAGGTGGGCAAATATAATTTTGATCCTAAAAACTATACCCTTCAAGGGATAGAAAACAGCATTACTCTTACCCAAAGAGAATCTGATCTTCTTTTGTATTTTATCCGCCACAAAAATCTGGTGGTCAAAAGACAGGAAATCCTGAAAGCGATCTGGGGTGATGATGATTATTTTATGGGACGAAGTCTTGATGTATTTATTTCCCGATTACGAAAGGTACTGGCCGAAGAGCAGAACGTTTTAATAGAAAACCTCCACGGAATAGGTTTCCGCTTTTCTGAAAAAGAATAAATAATCCCCATATTACTCTAAAACATAACAGCAAATGATGATTTTAATTAATTTTAAACTTTGAAAATTGATCATTAATGAAAAATCACAGATCTACTGTTTTTCTATTTCTTTTATGTGTAAGTACACAGTTTAAGGCTCAAAAATTTGAAAAATTAATACAATATGTCAATCCTCTGATCGGAACCGAAAAGATGGGACATACGTATCCGGGAGCAACTGTTCCTTTTGGTGCTGTACAGCTAAGCCCTGAAACAGACTCCATCTCATATGAACTTAACGGAAAGTATAATGGTGAGGTTTATAAATACTGCGCCGGTTACCGTTATGAAGATAAAACCATTGTTGGTTTCAGTTCTACCCATTTCAGCGGAACAGGACATTCCGATCTCGGAGATTTTCTGGTGATGCCTACTGTAGGAAAACTTAAGTTGAATCCGGGAACAGCTTCCAATCCTGGGAGTGGGTACAGAAGTAGATTTTCACACCAGAACGAAACAGCAGAAGCCGGATATTATAAAGTAAAACTGGATGATCACAATATCCTTGCAGAACTGACTGCAACACCAAGAGTAGGAATTCACCGCTATACTTTCCCGAAATCTGACCAGTCTCATATTATTCTGGATCTCATGGCAGGTATTTATAACTATGATGGAAAAAATGTATGGACATACGTTCGTGTAGAAAACGGAAACACCATCACAGGTTACCGACAGACCAATGGCTGGGCAAGAACCAGAACCGTTTATTTCGCCATGAAGTTTTCAAAACCTTTTAAATCTTACGGTCAGAAAAATTATGATGAGAAACAAGTTTATAAAGGGTTTTGGCGAAAATTCGACCAAAATCAGAATTTCCCGGAAATCGCAGGTAAGGATCTGAAAATGTTCTTTGATTTTGATACCAATGAAAATGAGGCCATTGAAGTAAAATTGGCTATTTCTCCGGTAAGCCAGACCAATGCTTTGGAAAATCTTGAAAAAGAAGCCGGAAATATAACCTTCGATCAGGCTAAAGCTCAAGCCCAGGACAACTGGAATAAGGAATTAAATAAAATTGTTATAAAGGGCTCCGACACAGAAAAAACGAATTTCTATACAGCAATGTATCATACCTTCATTAACCCTACAACTTATATGGACGTTAATGGAGAATATAAAGGGTTGGATCAGAATGTTCACAAAGTAGATGGTTTTACCAATTATACAACCTTCTCTCTGTGGGATACTTATCGTACACTACATCCATTCTTTAATATCATCCAGCCTAAACGAAATGGTGATATGGTAAAGTCTATGATGGCTCATTACAATCAGTTTTCGATGAAAATGCTGCCTATCTGGTCACATTATGCCAATGACAACTGGTGTATGAGTGGATATCACAGTGTAAGCGTCGTTGCTGATGCCATTATTAAAGGAAATTATGCAGGTGATCCTGAAGAAGCCTTAAAAGCATGTATAGAAACTGCTAATAAAAGAAATTACGAAGGCATCGGACAATATATTGACCTAGGCTATATTCCGGCTGAGAAAAACGGAACTTCAGTTTCCAATACCCTGGAATATGCCTATGATGACTGGGCTATTGCTCAACTGGCAAAACATTTAAACAAAACAGAAATCTACAACCAGTTTATCAAACGGTCTGAAAACTGGAAAAATAATTTTGACAAAACCATCGGGTTTATGCGTCCCCGTCTGGCTGATGGAAGCTTTAAAAAGGATTTTGATGTATTAAGCACCCACGGGCAAGGTTTTATTGAAGGAAACTCATGGAACTACAGTTTCTTTGTTCCACAAAATCCAGCTGAACTGATTACGATGATGGGTGGAAAGAAGAAATTTGCTTCAAAACTTGATGAACTTTTCACGATGCATCTACCAGATGAATTCTTTGCAGACACTGAAGATATTACCCGGGAAGGAATTATTGGTGGATATGTTCACGGAAATGAACCTGCTCACCATGTAGCTTATTTCTATAACTGGGCCGGACAGCCATGGAAAGCACAGGCACAAATCCGCCGTATTCTGGAAATGCAATACAAAGCAACACCAGACGGACTGGGAGGAAATGATGATGCCGGACAAATGAGTGCATGGTATATTTTAAGTTCATTAGGATTTTATCCTGTAGCTCCCGGTTCTGAAGATTATGCTATCGGCAGTCCTGCCATTGATAACGCTGTATTGAATCTGGAAAACGGAAAAACTTTTGAAATCGAAGCGATCAATCAAAGTTCGAAAAATGTATATGTTCAGAAGGTTCTTTTGAATGGAAAAGAGATTAAAAACTTTACATTGAAGCATTCTGAAATTATGAATGGCGGGAAACTTACTTTTTATATGGGGAATAAAGCGAAAAAGTAAATAATGAATAAATCTATTGCGGATTGAGCAGATGATTGGGTTAAAAAAATCTGCGTAATCTCCTACATCTACGATAACTAAGAATAAGTTTTGGCTAAAGCCAATGGAGTTTTTCAAAATAAAAGAGCGGGCTAAAGCCCGCTCCTATTGAATTTATAATACCCCAATATATCTGGAATATTTTACGATTTTTCTTATTAATCTCTTGGTTCAAAAAGTAGCCTCTCACCAAATTTCTCCTCTGCAATTTTTCCATTGTCATACACCAGATGTCCATTAACAAAAGTATGGGTAACTTTAGAGTGGAAATTCATTCCTTCCAGCGGACTCCAACCACATTTGTACAGTAAATTGTCTTTGGAAACCGTCCAGTCTTGATTTAAATCTACTAAAACAAGATCTGCTTTATAGCCTTCTCTTACAAAACCTCTTTTTTCAACTTTGAAAAGAATGGCAGGATTATGAGACATTTTTTCAACGATTTTCTCAAGAGATATTTTACCGTTCTTATAGTTTTCAAGCATCACAACCAGTGAATGTTGTACCAAAGGTGCTCCAGAAGGGCATTTTGTATATACATTATTTTTCTCTTCTGCGGTATGCGGAGCGTGGTCTGTAGCAATCACGTCTATTCTGTCATCCAGCAATGCTTCCCAAAGTGCATCTTTATCCTTTTGGGTTTTTACAGCCGGATTCCATTTGATAAGATTTCCTCTTGTTTCGTAATCATCGTTGGTAAATGTAAGGTGATGAACACATACCTCAGCAGTGATCTTTTTATCTTTTAGAGGAATGTCATTTCGGAAAAGCTCCATTTCCTTTGCTGTTGAAAGGTGGAAAACGTGAAGTCTAGCTCCCGTTTTTTTCGCAAGTTCAATGGCTTTGGATGAAGATTTATAACATGCTTCTTCACTTCTGATCAGATGATGGAATTTTACAGGAATATCATCCCCGTATTCATCCATATATTTCTGTGTATTGGCTCTGATGGTAGCTTCATCTTCACAGTGAACAGCAATCAGCATTTTAGTATTACTGAAAATATTCTCAAGTGTTTCAGGATTATCTACCAGCATATTTCCTGTAGATGATCCTAAGAATAATTTAATTCCCGGAACATTTCTAGGATTTGTTTTTAAAACTTCCTCCAGATTGTCATTCGTTCCGCCCATCATAAAACCATAGTTAGCATATGCTTTTTGAGAAGCAATCTCATACTTGTCTGCTAATAATTCCTGGGTAACCGCATTGGGAACAGTATTTGGCTGATCGATAAAACTGGTTATTCCACCTGCAATGGCAGATCTTGATTCAGTTTCAATATCTCCTTTGTGAGTAAGGCCCGGATCACGGAAATGCACCTGATCATCAATTACTCCGGGAAGAAGATATTTTCCTGAACCATCAATAACCTGATCTGCATCTTCAGAAATACCGGCAGCTATTTTAGATATTAAATCATTTTCTATTAAGATATCGCTTTCAAAGACTTTTCCTTCGTTAACAATATTTACATTTTTTATAAGAACTTTCATTTCAATTTATTTCTACACAAAATTAAGATTTTCAGTTTTAATTAACTTCAAAATAACCAAACGAATGCTTAAAGTTTTACATTTGCAAAAAAAATTCGGCTTTGTATAAAAAACTATTAGGACAAACAATCATCTACGGAGTAGGAGCAATAGCACCAAGAATCATTCTATTTATCCTTAATCCACTTTTGATCTATAAGATTCCCAATGAAGGTTTTGCGATTTTCACTCAACTTTATGCGTGGATTTCATTTGTTAACATTATCCTATCTTTTGGTTTTGAAACAGCGTATTTTAGATTTTCAGCCGAAGAGGATAACGAGAAAAAAACATTCAATACCTCATTTTGGTTTTTATTTTCTACATCCACTCTTTTCCTTGCATTGTGCTATTTGTTCAATCAACCCATTGCAGATTATGCGGGATACCACGATAACCCTGAATACATCAGATGGTTTGCCATGATTGCTTTTTTTGACAATTTATTGGTGATTCCTTTTGCATGGCTTCGTTTCCACAATAAACCCATCAAATATTCTGCGGTAAGAGTTGTTCAGGCTATTTTTCAGGCTGTTTTCACTGCTGCTTTATTCTTCTGGATTCCGGAAAACATATCAAGAAGTATGGGGCTGGATCAAAATGTAGATTATCCGTTCTTCAGTAATCTGGCAGGAAGTGCCTTAGGTTTTTTATTATTACTTCCTATTATATTAAAGGTAAGATTTCAGTTTGTCACTTCATTGTTCGGACGTATGATCAAATACTCCTTCCCACTGATGCTGGCAGGTCTGGCTTTTATGGTGAATGAAAACTTTGATAAATCCATACAGAGAAATTATATTTCCGATGAAGAAGCCGGTGCTTACGGAGGGTGCTATAAACTTGCTGTACTGATGACGTTATTTGTTACCGCTTACAGAATGGGTATTGAGCCTTTCTTCTTTAAACAGATGGATAAAGGAGATGCGAAAAAAACCTACGCCAAAGTAGCAGAATATTTTGCGTTTTTCGCCTGTGCTGTAGCACTGGGAATCATTGCCAATATATCATGGTTGAAAGCCGTTTTTATTCCTAATAAATCGTATTGGATTGCAATAGATATCATCCCGATCATTGTTATTGCTAATCTTTGTTTTGGAATATATTATAACTTTTCAACATGGTATAAAGTAACAGACAGAACCAGTATGGGAACTGTCATTTCATGGCTCGGAGCAGGGATCAACATAGGACTTAATTTTCTTGCTTTAAATTATTATCACAGCATGATGGGTTCAGCATGGGCTACTTTTGGAGCTTATATTATTATGATGATTGTTTCTTACCTGTTAGGTCAAAAATATTATCCTATTCCTTACAGAATGAAGAAAATGTCTTTCTTTCTGATACTGCTTGGGGTTTTTAGTTTCATCATTGTAAAGTATCTCAACTATAATATTCTAGCAAGCAATCTACTCTTTTTAATCTTTACCGGAATTTTGATTTATTCTGAGAAAAACCTGATTTTATCGAGAATCAGAAAGAATTAAACTTTGGTCTTTATTTTGCTTGTACACCAACCTATTGTTAATTTAAACAAATATTTAAAAAGATATAAATCATAGTACCACAAAGGTTTTAATTATTATCTTTAGCCTTCATATTCTAAACATCTTATAAAACATCTTTTATACATATAATTTATGAAAATTATTGTCCCTATGGCTGGACGTGGTTCCAGATTACGTCCACATACACTGACTGTTCCAAAACCTCTTATTCCTATTGCAGGAAAACCTATCGTACAGAGATTGGTGGAAGATATTGCTAAAGTTGCAGGAGAAAATATTGAAGAGGTAGCGTTTATCATCGGAGATTTTGGTCCTGAGATCGAAAGATCTCTTATTCAGATTGCTGAAAAGCTGGGAGCAAAAGGAAGTATTTATTATCAGAACGATCCTTTGGGAACGGCTCATGCTATTAAATGTGCTGAGCAGTCTATGCAAGGTGATATCGTTATTGCTTTTGCAGATACTCTTTTCCGTGCAGATTTCCAACTGGATAAAAATTCTGACGGAGTAATCTGGGTGAAAAGCGTTGAAGATCCATCTGCTTTCGGAGTTGTAAAATTGGATAACTACGGCTTTATTACAGACTTTGTTGAAAAACCAACGACTTACGTTTCTGATCTTGCTATCATCGGTATTTATTATTTCAACAGCGCTGAAAAGCTAATGGAAGAAATCAATTATATCATGGATAATGATATTAAAAACGGAGGTGAATATCAATTAACAACAGCCCTTGAAAACCTTAGAGCGAAAGGAGCTAAGTTTACCCTTGGAAAAGTAAATGACTGGATGGATTGTGGTAACAAAAATGCTACAGTAGAAACCAACAGCAAAATCCTTGAATATGAAAGAGAGGAAATGAAGAACTATCCTGCTTCTGCTGTGATTGAAAACTCTCTGATCATTCAGCCATGCTTCATTGGAGAAAATGTAAAAATCTCCAATTCAAAAGTAGGTCCTGGTGTTTCTTTAGGAAACAATACAACTGTTGTCAATTCTAATATTGAAAACTCTCTGGTTCAGGAAAACACAAGAATCAACCACGGAAACCTATCCAATTCTATGATCGGTAATTCTGCACAGTATTTCGGAGTTGCCAGAGAAATTTCTTTAGGTGATTATTCCGTTTTAGATTTTTTATCTAAATAAGAATAGAAAATATTTAACTTAAACAACATATCATCAAACCACACAAAAACATTTTGTGTGGTTTGGCGTTAATATTGCAACGTATTTTTAATTAAAGATAAATACATGAAAAATTGGATTCCTTTACTTTTATTGCTTCTTGCTCTATCATCCTGTAAGACCCGTAACACTGTTCAAAATGATACAGATCATACACGGGACAGCATTAATACTACAAAAGACAATGGAAATCCAAAAGACGTAAATGAACCGGTAAGCGATAAACTTACTTTCTATGAACATGTATTAATTCCACCAAAATTCGAGCAGATCAAAATAGACAGTAAAATAAAAGTAGAAACAGGAAGCTATGTTCCTACACTGGATGCAACAATCTATATTGAAAATGACAAAAAGGTATGGATGAATCTCAGAGCCTTGTTCATTAATGCAGCCAGAGGTATTGCAACTCCCGAAGGGATAAAAGGACAGGACAAGATCAATAAAACCTTTATAGATTCCGATTTTGATTATCTTAATAATCTGCTGAATGTTAATTTCATTGATTATAAATCTCTGGAGAAAATCTTAATGGGAAGAACTTTTGTAAAAATCAATGACAAACAGTTTACGCTTACCCAAAATGCACAAGGATTCAAAATGGTTTCTACCATCAATCAGAAAATTGTAACAGATGAAAAAAACAGAGAATATAAAATAGCCCTTCAGTACGATACCAATTACGATTTATTGAATGTCAATTTAAAAGATATTTTGTCTTCAGACGAGCTCGATGTTTCTTACAGCGACTGGAACGAATACGAAGGAATACGCCTTCCGAAAAATGTTAAAATAATTATAAAAGGCTCAAAATCTAGTCAAATTTTACTGGAAAATACGAAATTTGACTTTTCGAGGATGGAAACACCTTATTCTGTACCATCCAGTTATAAGAAAATTGAGATTAAATGATTAGAAAATTTAGCTTTTTAATAGGTGTTTTGATGTTCGGACTGCACCAGGGACAGCAGACCAAAGAACAGCTGCAAAAGCAGAATGCCGAACTTAAAAAACAAATTGCACAAATAAATACCGATTTAGCCAAAACCAGAAGTGAATCTAAGCTTTCCGTGGCCTATCTCTCGAATGTCAACCAAAAATTGGTCTTAAGAGAAAAGGTTTATAACAACACGCAGAAAGAAAAAAGATTCATTGAAGATGATATCTATTTACGTCAGCTGGAAATTAACCGTCAGAATAAAGAACTGGCTGTTTTAAGAAAAAACTATGCTGAAGTTTTGGTGAATGCTTATAAAAACAAAGGAGTACAGAACAAAGTAACTTTTATACTTTCTGCTAAAAATTTAGGAGAAGCCATACGTAGAGTTCAATATCTGAAACAATACTCAGACTACCAGGATAAAAAAGCAGCTGAAATCACAGATGCCGCTAATCTTATCAAAAAAACCATCGCTCAGAAACAAAACTCTGTAAAAGCGAAGGAAAATCTATTGGTTAACCAACAGAAAGACCTGGCCACCATCAATACTGAAAGAGCCCAGAAAGAACAACTGGTTGCTGATTTCAAGAAAAACGAATCTAAATTGACCGCTGAACTTAAGCAAAAACAAGTTCAGTCTAAAGCATTGGAAGGACAGATCAGAGCTATTATTGCAGAAGAGATCAGAATCGCCAAAGCGGAAGAAGAAGCCAGAAGAAAAGCTGAAGCAGAAAAAATACGTTTGGCAAAACTAGCTGCTGAGAGAGAGAAAGCAAGAATCGAAGCAGAAGCTAAAGCAAGAGCGGAAGCCCTTGAAAGAGAAAGAAGACTTGCAGAAGCAGAAGCCAAGAGAGCAGCAGACCTTGCAGCTAAAAGAGCTGAAGAAGAAAGAAAACGTAATGAAGACGCAGCAAAGGCAGAAGCTAATGCAAGAGATGAAGCAAGAAGAGTAGCCGCTAAAAAGGCTTCTGATGAGGCCAATGCAAGAGCTAAAGAAGCTGCTGATAAATTGGCCGCAGCAAGAGCAGCAGAAGCAGCTCTTACGAAAAGAAAAGAAGAAGAGAAAAAAGCAGCTGAGACCAAAGCTATGACAAGTTACGGAGTTTCCACCGCTACCGGAAACAGCTTTGCAGATAGCAGAGGAAGACTTGGTTACCCTGCAGACAGAGCCGGACAAATCACTCACCGTTTCGGAAGACAACCACACCCGGTTTTCAAAAATATTACTGAAGAAAATAACGGGATTAAAATTTCCGTCCCTTCAGGTACACGCGCAAAATCTGTATTCCCGGGATCAGTATCTTCAGTTCTCGCCAACAATGACGGAACAAAGACTGTAATCATCAAACACGGAAGTTATTTTACCATTTATTCCAACTTAGGAAATGTAAGTGTTTCCAAAGGACAGCAGGTTTCATCAGGAACTCCTGTAGGTACAATAGCTCAGGATTTTGATGGTGCTTATACACTTGATTTCCAAGTATGGAACGGAAGTACACCAGTTGATCCATTAGGTTGGATTTCATATTAAAAAAAGTGTAACTTTGCAAAAATTTTAAGAGATGAATACACTAACAATACTTGCCTTATCTTGGCAGCACATCCTTATCGTAGCAATACTTTTGGTATTACTTTTTGGAGGAAAGAAAATTCCGGAATTAATGAGAGGAGTAGGTTCTGGAATCAAGGAATTTAAAGATGCAGTAAAAGAAGAAGACAAACCAGGTTCTGAAAATAAATCTTCTTCAAACAACAATAATAATTCTTCTAGCAACTAAAATTCCTTAGAATTAATGAAATTTACTGAGACTGCATGGAAAGTCTTCAATCAAGCTATTGAAGACTATCACGTGTCTGATGACGTTAACACTCTAATTAATAACCCGTTCGAAAAAGATAGTTTGGAACGGATTTTGTATGCAAAGAACTGGATTGATACCGTTCAATGGCATTTGGAAGATATAATTAGAGATGAAAATATTGATCCGGCAGAAGCTCTTCAACTGAAGAGAACAATAGACGCCTCCAATCAGAAAAGAACTGATCTGGTAGAATATATTGACAGCTGGTTTCTTAATAAGTTTGAAAATATAACTCCTAAACCTGAAGCAAAAATAAATACAGAAACTCCCGCTTGGGCAGTAGACAGGCTATCAATTCTTGCATTAAAGGTTTATCATATGTCGTTAGAAGCTAATAGAGAATCTGCTTCTGAAGAACACAGAAACAACTGCCAGGCTAAACTGGATGTTCTGCTTACTCAGAAAGAAGACCTATCAACTTCTATAGATCAGTTGCTTACTGATATTGAGAACGGTAACGTTAAGATGAAAGTGTACAAACAAATGAAAATGTACAACGATGAAAGTCTTAACCCAATCCTTTATCAAAAAGGGCAACAGAAATGAAACGACTATTTTTCTTTGGAGTACTTATCATATTAACATCTTCCTGCGCAACGGAAAAGCTTAATCTTTCTCCGTTGTCAAATAATTTTTATAGTGATGCTAAAGGGTCTGATTCAGACAGAAGCTCAAAGAAGAATTTCAATATCAATATCAAACAGAATGTAAATGCTTCTGAAATTTCAAACATGATTTCTACTTTTCCCAAGTTTAAAAACAACGGATTAAATGATGAGATTACCAGCTTGAAATACAGTCTTCAGAATTATTTATATGCTATTGATGCCAGCAATTCTGCGGGAAAAGGCAGAGCCCTTAAAAGCTTCGAAAAATCATACAAAAAAATTCAAAAGCTAAGGCAAAATCTTGACAGAGACGACGATGAAGTTCTTAACAGATATCTGGTGCGTTTAAAAACCAATATTTCTGTTATTGAAGATACTTTGCCAGGAAGTTAAAAACTAATTGAACTATCAATGATTAAAATTCAGGCGGAAGCCAATGTTCCCACAGAGCACGGCACTTTCCGAATGATAGCTTTCTCCGAAAACGAAAACGACTGGATGCCTCATATGGCCATTGTTGCAGAAAATACAGATTTCTCAAAACCAGTTAATGTTCGTTTCCATTCAGAATGTATTACCGGAGAAGTTTTCCATTCAAAAAAATGTGAATGCGGTCAACAATTGGATGCTGCAATGAAATATATCCATGAAAACGGTGGAATTATCATCTACCTTCGCCAGGAAGGAAGAAACATCGGGATCATCAATAAACTGAAGGCATACTCACTACAGGAAAAAGGTCTGGACACTGTACAGGCTAATCTTGAACTGGGACTTCCTGCAGACGACAGAAACTTTGGCGTAGCCATTGAAATTCTTAATCTATTGGATGTAAAAGATATCAACCTTCTTACCAATAATCCTGAAAAGGTAAAATATGTTGTAGACAGCAATATTCACCTTAACTCAAGAGTACCATTACAGATTCCTGCGAATGAAATAAGCAAAGGATATCTGCAGACAAAAAAAGATTTCTTTGGACATCTTCTGGATGACAATGATAACTAAATAAAACCAAAGCTTCAGATATTCCTGAAGCTTTTTTTATTAACCTTTTCCGGTTCATACACCATAAATTACCTTCCAGAATACTCATTTCCGGACAAATTATATTAGCTGAAAAAACACTTAAATTAACCTGAGTTCGGGTTAAGTAAAGTAATATTGAAGGCGGGAAGCGGGAATCGGGAAGAAATAGGATGGAGGTATTATTTTTAGTTATAAAATTACAGTCGCATCACAAGTAAATACAGAAGTTGTTTCAACTTATCAAAAAATATTGGATATCTATTAAAACCATTAAGAAGGATTTAAGAAATAAAGTATAGTTAAGATGAATTATTCTGATTTTAAGCTTAAAGCGAAGCTCATCTTAATACTCTCAACACCTTAATACATCTTACTATTTCAATAAACAAAAGTTTAAACAAATTGAAATTGACTCTTAAAAAGGAGAAACAGCCATTGTTGATGCTCTTCATACCTTCCTGCTTCCATCTCCCAGCTTCAAAACCATCTCAATCAGAAATTCTTATCCCGAACTCAGGTTAAATTAAAGGCTTAATAATCTTGGATACTATTTCCCCTGTCCTAATCAATCAAAAGCCCCGAGAGACAGTTCCCCCGGAGCTTTTTTAATTATAAAAAACTGAAAAGATATTTCTAAATTATTTAGTCTTGATTTTAGACTCGTCAATATTATAATATTGGATTACACTCTTATAATCGTTGTAATCTACAGTACTTCCTTTAGCCATTTTTGCACCACCTGTTCCCGTTCCATTAGCAGGAAGTATAAGAACTCTGAAATTTTTATTCTGATAGTAAGATGGATTGGCTGTTAAACTAAATGTAGAAGTAGAATTAATATTGATAGTAACACCCGTTTTACTGAATTCATTAATGTAATCCACAGCATCATTATTCACATTACCTACATAATAAGTAAATGGTAAAAGCCTCCAAACAGGAGAACCTCCATTAGTATCCACCTGCATATAAACAAGCACCATATCGGATTGTATTAATGGGCTCTTAAAACTATCACTCCATCTGTAAAGATTGTCGGTAACTTTTGTAAAAGTTGGACTAATATCAAATGACTGGTTGATCGTATCATAATCTTTTGCTACCACAACATCATCATCGTTATCACAGCTATAAGCAGTAAAACCTACAGCACCCAGGAATAAGAAGAGAAGTATTTTTTTCATTTTTAGTAAAGTTTAGTTATTATTTATATTGCGTATTCAAATCATATACCAAAAATCTCAAAAACTTTGTTTTCCTCACTTTTTTAATTGTATTTTTGTTCTTATTCAAAAAGTCATGAAGAAATTATTATATACTTCACTCTTTATTGTCGCATTCATAAGCCCTAATGTGAAAGCCCAGTATCAGCCAAAAAATGCTTCTAAGGAAGATCTGAAAAAAGCGCAGCAATGGGTTGATAAAACATATAAAAATCTTTCTCAGGATGAAAAACTAGGACAGCTTTTTATTGTAGCATTATATACCAATAAAGGAGAAGAGTATATCAGCCAGGTAAGAAATATTGTTACCAATGATAAAATTGGAGGTCTGATTTTAATGCAGGATGATGCCGCAAGGGAAATCAATCTCGTCAATGAATTTCAGCAAAAGTCTAAAGTTCCTTTAATGATTGGGATGGATGCAGAATGGGGATTGTACCAGAGAATTGCTACTGCTCACAAATTTCCTTGGGCCATGACATTAGGTGCTATTCAGGATAAAAATCTGGTGTATCAGATGGCTGCAAAAATTGCAGAAGATTGTCACAGAATGGGAATCAACTGGGATTTTGCACCTGTGGTAGATGTCAATACCAATCCTAATAATCCGATTATCGGGAACAGAAGCTTCGGCTCTGAAGTGAATAATGTAATCAGCTCTGCCCTATCCTACTCCAATGGTCTTCAGGATAACAACATCTTAGCAGCAATCAAACACTTTCCGGGGCACGGTGATACCAGCACAGACTCTCACCTTGATCTTCCTGTAGTTTCTCACAATATTGACAGACTTAATACCGTAGAACTAGCACCATTCAAAGCGTTGATGAATAAAGGAATCGGTGGTGTAATGGTGGCTCACTTATATGTTCCAAGCTTAGAATCAGGAAAAGGAATTCCAGCTTCTGTTTCTAAAAATATCATTACAGGATTACTGAAAGACAAACTGGGTTATAAAGGTTTAATCATTACCGATGCTTTAAACATGGGTGCTGTAGCGAACAAATACAAACCAGGTGAACTGGATGCTATGGCCTTTAAAGCAGGAAATGATATCATGCTTTTCTCACAAGGTGTTTCTGAAGGTAAAAAATTGATCCAGAAAGCTCTTGATAAAGGAGAAATTTCTCAATCCAGAGTAGAGGAAAGTGTGAAGAAAATCCTTTTAACCAAATATTTCCTTGGATTGACTCAATACACTCCTAAAAATCCGGAGAATATCAATACTGATTTGAATAATAATTCTCACGCTCAGTTGGTACAGAATCTTTATTCCAATGCATTGACTTTATTAAAGGATGAAAAGAAATTACTGCCTCTTACAGGAAAACAGGTTTATTATGTTCCTCTTGAAGAAGCTCCTTATCAGACTTTTGCCAACAGATTGGGTAACAATGTTATCATTAAAAAAGCGGGAGAAATTAATACTATTCCTGCCGGTTCTACAGTTATCGTAGGTTTCCATAAGGATAATTTAACAGCTTATAAGCCATATAAAATCTCTGCAGAATCTAAAAAAGTACTTTCTGATCTTACCAAAAATCAAAATGTCATTCTGAATGTCTTCGGAAGTGCTTATGCATTAAAGGATATTGATATTTCAAAAGTTTCAACGGTTCTTGTTTCTTATGAAAACAATGATGATTCTATGAATGCAACTGCAGATGCTTTCAACGGAAAAACAAAAATATGGGGAAAACTGCCAGTATTGGTCAATGATCAGTTGAAACCTGGAATGGGTATAGATCTTAATTTGACAACCTCAACAAACACCAAATAATACAAAATTAAAACAACAATAATCTAATGAAAATAGGCATACTTTGCTATCCCACCTATGGAGGAAGCGGAATTGTAGCAACAGAATTAGGAATGTCCCTTGCCAATAAAGGATATGAAGTACATTTCATCAGTTCTGCACTTCCTGCAAGATTAGATATCACCAACCCGAATATTTTCTTTCACAGGGTAAATGTTCAGACGTATCCGCTTTTCCAGTATCAGCCTTATGATATTGCGTTAAGCTCGATGATCTATAGGGTTGTTAATCTTTATAAACTGGATCTTCTTCATGCACATTATGCCATTCCTTATGCATATGCTGCTTTTACTGCAAAACAAATGCTGAAGGAAGACAATAATGATATCCCGTTGGTCACTACATTGCACGGTACAGATATTACCCTTGTAGGCCAGCATCCAAGTTATAAACATGCGGTAGAATTTTCGATCAATCAATCTGATGCTATTACTTCAGTTTCTGAAAGTCTGAAAAAAGATACTCTTCAGTTTTTCAACATCAAAAAAGAAATTCAGGTCATTACCAATTTTATTGATAATTCAGAATTTGACGACTGTTCTGAGTGCCAGAGAACACAGTTTGCCAATCCTGATGAAAAAATCCTGATCCACGTATCCAATCTTCGTCCTGTAAAACGTGTAGACGAAGTGCTACAGATCTTTAAGAATGTGGAGAGAAAAGTTAAATCTAAGCTGATCATCATTGGTGAAGGTCCTGATATGGAAAAAGTGAATCAGTTCCTGGAAGAAAATCCTGATCTTATTTCCAAAATCCGTCTTTTAGGAAAAGTAAATGATCTTTATAAAATCTTGCAGCTTTCGGATGTATTTCTTCTGCCTTCTGAACAGGAAAGTTTCGGTCTTGCAGCTTTGGAAGCCATGGCAGCTTATACACCGGTCATCAGTTCCAATGCAGGTGGAATTCCTGAGGTGAATATCCAGGGAGAGACAGGTTATCTTGCTGAAATCGGAAATGTGGAAGCCATGAGCAACTACACCATCAAGCTGTTGAGTAATGACGAACTTTTAGCCAAAATGAAGCAAAATGCGAAAGATCAGGCGATAAAATTCGATTTGAAAAACATTCTTCCTATCTATGAGAAAATGTATAGAACAACCATAGAAAATTTTAATAAGGAGCTGACGAAAGTATAATTTTTCTATTATATTTACGTCACACTTATGACGGAAAAACTACTTCAATATCTTTGGAACCAAATACAGCAAACATAAACAATTAAAAATAAACACATTATACAAAATAAAATAATAAAAGTGTCAATATTTGTGTCAACCACAATAGAAATTATATTCTGATTTCAAATATCTAAACGTTACTTGATACTTAGATTAAAAATAAAACAGGTAATCATTAGATTACCTGTTTCTTATTAAAAAAGATTAGATATAATTAATACGTTTGTGCTACACACTATTTATCATCATTATACTGTTTCAATACTTTCTTTTATTTCGTAGTTTGACTATTTTACTAATCTAGCTTTGGGTAAACTTAAAA
Source organism: Chryseobacterium sp. KCF3-3 (assembly GCF_045865955.1). Taxonomy (NCBI): domain Bacteria; kingdom Pseudomonadati; phylum Bacteroidota; class Flavobacteriia; order Flavobacteriales; family Weeksellaceae; genus Chryseobacterium; species Chryseobacterium sp. KCF3-3. The sequence goes on along the minus strand of NZ_AP035792.1, from coordinate 2,497,617 downwards.
TTTCCATTTTTAATTCATTACTTAAAATTGGCAATAATTCTCCATATTGAAAGATTTTCATAGGTAAAACCTGAAGATGTTCTACAGGCCACCAAGATTTTTCGGCATAGCGAATTAAGATTTTCTTTGCTAACTCTGTCTTACCAGAAACAATATAAAGTCTTGCTCTAGAAGCAGTCTAGTACTTGGCGAAACTTCTAGACCCTATCATTTATAGCCTTTTATAAATTTCAAGAAAAAGTTTCCGATGTCCAGCAATTAGAATTAATATAATTTACTCAATTGGAAAAAAATAGGCTCCTGTTTGAGGTATTAAACAGGAGCCATTTAATTATTTAAGTGAATTCCAAATTTTAATATTTATGCATCATTAATTGCATAGTCATAAAGAAGCTTTGTTAAGTTCTCATTACTTACGGAACTATTTTCTGCATTATTTGACTCATCAATAGCATCCAGAAAGTAATAGAAATCAAATAAATTAGAATATTCTACACCATCACTTGAATATTCATAATTACCTTCTGTTTTCTCAATTTCAAAGAAAGCCAGATCATTGTCAATTTTCAAGGGCTGTTCCATGTAAATTTCAATAGCTTCAGATTCAAGATCCAAAGATTGCTTGTGACAAAACTCGTCAAAAGAGCTTCCATCTCTAAAATATTTTACTAAATCTAGTAGTTTCATTTTTTATAATTATTCAAATAATTTTCCAATAGATTCATAATATTCTCTTGTTCCAATTCATAATATTTATCATCCAATTCGTTTAGCTGATTGAATAATAAGTCGTCAAAATCTACAATTTTTTTGAGAATTATCTATTAAGGATTACATGTTAAAACTTATTCTGGAATTTTCAAGTAAGTTTACTAGTATTTTAAAATAAAGCATTGAAATCAATGCTCTATTTTGTTGTCAAAAATTATTAATTAGTATTGCCAGTTTTCTATACTGATCTATTATTTTTAAAAATCCTCAATAAAATTGGTAAAAGGCCTACTGAAACAATTAAGAACAATCCTAAATTTGATAGATTCAATTTATTAGGAAACATTACCATTAACATTAGCCATGTTAACATTATCCCAATCATTATATAACCATAAATCTTAGCTGATTTAGTATTATACCAATTGTATTCAACAATCAAATCATTACTTCTTTTTTTATTCTGTAAAGTGATAATTTCAATTAAATCTTCTTTAAAATTTAAATAATTACCGCTGTCTTTTTTAGGAATATTTAAAAAAAATTTATAAGATTTAAAGACTAATCTACATCCATAAAATTTTTCAGTTTCACTAAAATTATAATTACGAATATCTATTATATCAATTTTTTTATTGTTAAAAAAAATATAATCATTATCCAAAATTATATTATATGTAATCGTACAATTATTCTTAATTAACATAAAGCTTAAAGCTGATAATACAAAAAGTACAATCGCAGGAAAAATTTTTGGATTATAATAAATAGAAGTTAGTATAGTTAATATTATTACTAAAATAAAAGCAAAAGACATAAACAATATTAGTCTTTTTATTGAAAAATTTTTAAATTTATATTTTTTCATTTAATATTTTTTTTATGGGTACCAAATTGTAGATTTTCTACCAATACTCTTATCTAACTGATCGCCTACTCCAAACATATAGTCTGCTACTCCATAAATTGCAATCCCTGCAAGAATAGCAGGAGCTGCTGCAACTATAACAGGAGCTGTGGCAAATGTAGCAATAGCTGTTGCACCTAATAGACCAAGATTTACAATTGAATGAGCATCCCAAGTATCAGTTCCAAACTCATATAATGTTACCCCAGCCGTTAATGCTGTACCAACATAGCCTAATCTTTTAGAAATTTTACCCGCAGAATTCATAAATCCTTCAGTTGATCTTAAAATCTTTCCGGCTCTAATACCACTGACTGCTGAAAGAAAAGTTGAAGCATTTATTTTGTTTACACTAGATAATTTATTATACTCATCTATTATCATATTAGCATTTCCTAATTGCCCATTTAAATGTTTTTCAGTGTCTTTAAAAAAATCTTCTGTTTGATATTTCATTAAAGAATGACTTGCACTTTCTATATCATTCGTAAGTCCTAATAAACCATTACCTAATAATTTTAGAATATTAAACCCACCAACACCCTTCACAAAATTTCCTTCTTTATCATAACTGTCAGGTATATCAGTCCACCATTTCATAGCCCCATTGGTATTTGTCAAACCAAATGTTCCTTTATTTTGCGTAGCTAACATTAGGTCTCTATATGCCTGTGTATTTCCAAAAGTCCCCTGAGTAGAACCTCCACCATTACGACTTCCTTGTTTAAATTGAGGAGTATAAGTGAAATTCCCATTCATCCCGGCAAACCAATATGAACCATCAGGAACATTATTGATAATCCCCCCATTATCATAAGGAACATTTCTCATCCCATCAGGATCTATAAACATAACAGGATTGTCAGCTCCATAATGGTAAGGGCTAAATCGTCTGAACCCTTCTGCTAATGGATCTGTTACACCCCATCTTCCCAAATCCGGCATATACATTCTTGCACCATAGTCATACATCCCACTTTCTTGAAGTTCTTTACCATTGTATTTATAGCTATAGAAACTTCCAAACGGAGAAAATATATTTCCAATATGGTTTAATCCCAAAGGATAATAGTTCCTTTCTTCAAGATCTTTCGCATTGTCACGGGTATTTTTAGGTAAGATTCAAAATTAGGGTATTGAAATCAATACCCTAATTTTTCACTAATACATTTGAAACATTACCACTTCAACTAGCAGTAAATTATCTTATGTAACCTTTTTCTTTTTATCTTTTAAAAAAATCTGAAAAAGAATCAAAAAAAGATTTCTCAAATGCAAAATGACAATAATTAGTATAATATAATACATTAAAGTGTCTAATGAGCTTAAGAGATCAACATTGAAAACTTTATTTTCCTTCGAAAAAATAGCAAATAATCTTAACCAATAAAAATTATTATGATCATAATAACTAATAGTTATTATACAATAAATCAGTTGTAGTAAGGAAACTATGTAAAAATTATATTTTTTAATATTAATTTTTTTTAAGCTTCCTAAAAGTACGTTCAATATTGTAACCGTAATAATTAAATTATCAAAAGATTTAGTAGTGTCATCATGAAAAGACTGAGGTGTTACAAATATTATTATTAATGTTATTAAATTAATTAAATAAAAAATTACTTTCATGTTATTATTGTTTTATTGGAACTTGCATATTAAACTTTTGTCTTAAATAATTCACAATTTTCATACCTCCATCACCAGGACAATATCTTGTTTCATTTATTTTTTCTATATGCCCACCAAGATATTGAATTCCATATTGAGTATTTAAATATGAAACTAAATTTGTTAATGATTCTCTCATTTTTGTACTTGCTCCTCCATTTCCGTTAATATAATTTTCATATAAAAATTTTTCAAAGGATAGTCCTTTATTTTGATAATCTAAATCTGACATTAATACAATTCCAATATTTGAAGTGTTAGCTCCCGCTGTATGTGCTCCTTTTATATATATTGGTCTACCTTCATAAATATTACCTTGGCTATCTATCGCAAAATGATATGGTATATCAGCATAACCATCACCCTGTTCTTTATCCTGTAATTCTTGTATTGTCATATAATTTTTGGCATTTCCAGAATGATGGATTGTTATTGTATTATAATATGCAGATAAGTTAATTGGTAAGCTTTCCCAACTTCTACCTTTTTTAATAGGATTTTTCGCTCCCCATTCTTGTCGTGAAATAATCTTAAGTCCATCTGCAAAATGTGAAAAATCAATTTCTTTGAAATAGTTAGTCCCAGGATCATTAAGATAAGCCATTATATCTTTATAAGCTTGCGTTTCTCCAAAAGTCGCTGTAGCCCCACCTCCGGTTCGTTTACCAATCCAGTTATTCTCTACATATCCTGAGGTGAAATTTCCACTTCCTCCTGCAAACCACCATGAGCCATCCGGTACATTAATTTCTAATCCTCCCTCATACGGTTTGTTTCTCATCCCATCAGGATCAGTAAACATTACAGGGTTATCTGCTCCATAATGGTAAGGGCTAAATCGTCTGAACACTTCTGCTAATGGATCTGTTACTCCCCATCTTCCCAAATCCGGCATATACATCCTCGCTCCATAGTCATACATTCCACTTTCCTGAAGCTCTTTGCCGTTGTACTTGTATTTATATGCCAGATTTCCAGACAAAACATTATATCCTTCATGCTTTAATCCAAAAGGATAATAATTACTTTCTTCAATGATCTCTGTTCCTGCGCCATTCTTAGTATAACTTAATCTGGTATTACCTAAATGATCAGTATAATTATATACATACTTTCCTGTTTCAACATTAAAATATCCTTCTGTGGTTGGGAAGAATTTCAATGTAGAGTTTTCATACTGAAAACCATCCAGATAATCTGTAGCTTTTGTGTCAAAGATCTTTTTTACTTTTACTCCATCTGCTCTGTAAATATAATCCGTTACTTTGGAGTTTTGGGTAATTTTTTCAGGTAAATTTAGATAATTATATTGGATGGAGGAAATTCCTTTATCCATATGGCTGGTCATATTTCCATTATCATCGTAGGCAATTGTATTAGGGCTTGGCACATATGGATATCCTGATGGGTTTTGGGTGGTATCTTCAACTTTGCTTAGCCTGTTTCCGGAATAGGTGTAGTAGAGTCTGTCGATCTGTAAAGGGCCATTGCCATCAGAATCTCCATACCTGTCCAGACGGGTTATATTTCCATTAATATCATAATCTACCCATTCATTATAGGCACTAGTTTGTACAACTGAAGCATTGGGCTTCAGATAGATGGCATGTACTAATCTGTTGAGACGGTCATATGAATAATTATATCTTCTCAGCTGGCCATCTGTGGCGGCTTTCCAATCTACTTCAGCAATATTTCCGTTGAACCTGCCTGGATAGTTTCCTATCACAGGATCGGTATATTTTATTTTATATCCAAACAGGTCATTTCCTAAGTTGGTAGGATCATTAATCTGGGTTACCCAACCCCGGATATTATATTTGTAATCTATAGATTGTAATGGATTGGCTGTATCAGTTCCTCCTACTTTTTTTCTTTTCAGCTGAGACTGTTCATTATATTCATTTTGTGACAAAATTTCAATAGGGTTGTTATCAACCTGATGTTTCTGTACCAAAAGCCTGTTGTGATCATCATATTCAAAAATTTGACTAATAGTTCTCTCAGGATCAGTCTGTAATCTCTTGTGATACGCTTTACTTTGCACTGCAACACCTGCAAAATCCAGCTTTGTTTCTATTTTGGTGTATCCTCCCAAATGATTGATAGAATGATTTCCTACAGCTCTTAATTTCGAATCATACCATATCCAGTTATATGTCCAGTAATCATCATCAATATTCTTCACATATGAAGCAGTAGGAAGAGTTTTTGTGTTTTGGAAAGCATAGGTATTATCCCATATAATATCTTGTCCAAAAATAGTTGCTGGCTTAGGAGGAGTTCCTTGTGGATATGTATCGTAATAATTAATACTTAAAATGACGGGTGTTTCACCACTGAAATAGTTTTCTGTATAATAAATATTTGTCGCACTTCTAAAAAAACCAGTTGCATCTCTTTTTTCAGTGATGATAAGGTTTTTCAAATCATTTTGTCTCGCTGCTCTATCTCCTCCTGTTAAAAAGCCTGTATAAACAGGTCTTCCAAGCTCATCATATTTTGTCATCAACCATTGGTTGTTTTGCTTCATATTAGTATCACGAGAAAGGATAAGCCTGTCGGCTTTATCATACACCATATATTCCCAATCTTTGCCAGGAAGTTTCTTTTCTACCAACCTACCCAAACTGTCATAACGATATTGATAACATAGATTATCTAAAGCATTTCCATCTACCGTAGTTGTAGCAGCCAATGGCGTAATAACGAAAACCTGCATTCCCAAATCATTATAAACGTAATAGGTGTCTACATCCTTTGCCCCGTCGTTCTTGCGTAATAAAATTGTCTGTCCTGCAGCATTTTTAAATTCAACAGAAGTATTATTATCGCTGTCTATGACAGTAGTTTTCATCAGCTGATTGGCACCGTAGGTTCCACTTTCTACCAGTTTTGAATAAGTAGCTTCATCGACCCAAGAGTTGATTACAGTATATTTCTTTACCTCTCCGGCAATATTTGCACTATATCCCATTTGTACAGGATGCTGTGCCCAATCATTGCCTAAAGGCGTAATCTTATTAATTCTGCCTAAAGGAGAGTTTTCAAATTGCTTTTCCGAATAAATTTTCTCCTGCCCAAATACTGTGGGGGCATTGGATAGCGGAGCTGTATAAAAGGCACCATTTTGTGTTGTGTTCTGTGGAATTGGAAGATACTCTTTAGCTACTCTTCCAAATGCATCATATTCTACATGATTTACGATGTCTTTGCCAGATGGAGTGGCTTTAATTCCTATTGTCTGTTTTGCTCTTCCCAATCCATCAAAATACTGTATTGCTTCAGTTTTTTTGATACAGTCTGCATCCAGACAACTTTTAGTATATACGTAGTTTTCAGCAGTTGTAGCATTTAATGTTTGGGCGTAAGAATGCCCTGCTAGCCATAAAAGACTGAATATATTTAAAAATTTTTTCATCATGTATTAGTGTTTATAGTTATACTGGTATTCCTGTAGTGTTTTTCCATCAGAATCCATTGTTTTTACTAATCTGTTGGAAGAATCATATACATAAGATACTTTTGCTCCATTAGAAGAAACGGTATTAGTAATCCCAATTAAAGGATCATAGGTATAAATTGTTACAGGATTAGATTGTAATGCAGGGTCTCTACGTAGATTTTCCAAAGCTTGTAATAGAGATGCTTCATTAGCAGGATTATCAGCATCAGCATTGGAGGCATTTATAGCAGCAAGGACTGATGGTAAACTTGAGATTTGGCTATAAGCAACTCCAGCAATCTCAGCAATAGGTAATGTTTGATAATATCCCCAGATTGTTACTGTAGGAATACCATTTTTACCCTTAATCTGTACAGGGTTTCCTTTACTGTCATAAACATCATAGACCATTGTTGTTATAGGCGTTAAATCTTTCATCTCAAAAGTAACTACAGAAGAAGGATACAAATTATCTACAAATTCATATTTTGCCCCACCTTTGCTGACAATACTTCCATTTACCTTTGTTTCCGTTTGAAGAGGGATTGAAAGCATATTGGCATTGATCAAACGTGTATTCGAAAGATCTAAAGGGTATTTTATAGTGGTTTCAGTAATTTTTCCATCCGGAGAAGTACTCTTTGTATAGGCAGGTTGAAAATTAGTAGTATTAAAAGTTGTTTCTGTAGTACCTTGTAAACTACTCCCATTAGCATAAAATGTTTTAGATGTGGTTGTAGTTGATTTTAACCAGGCACTTTTAGACTTGTAACCTCCACAAATAATATATTCCTGTACTCCACCAATTTCATCAAGCACATAATCTGTATTTTCACTGGAAATTAGTTGATTCTGTTGATTGTACATTTCTTTTTTTGTCAAAAGAGCTGTAGAGGTAATATTATAATAAGGTTTATAGAAATTGATAGTGCTTGTATAATCATCAGGAGTTTTGAAATAATATTGGGAATAACCCTGACTTTCTGAGCTTCCCTCATATATCTCCTTTACATTATTATACAATACAGATTCATTTACATTTCCTATTTCCTCATTGCAGACTTCTCCGGAAAATACTTTACCACTTGTCCCGCTATTATCAAACAAATCATATTTGTAAGACATGGCTTTTTTTACTGTATTATCTGTATCGTAATATTTTATATTGGCAATTCGGGCTCCTATTTTCAATTGAGTTGTATTTTTATAAGGAGCAGATAAATTAACTATCTCATAATTTTGAATGCGTCCATTTCCATTTCCACTGATTTTGAATGTATAAGTCCCTGGCGCTAAATTATAATATTTAACATTTTCTGAGCAGCCATTAGCAGTTCCTGTAACTTCATTTCCTATTGAGTTTAATAACTTATAGGTTGGTGGGAGAATAATATTTCCGTGAATGTTTACGATTTCGTAAACTTCATCAATTAAAAGTTTAATAAAAAACTTTTGCGATGTTGATACCTGAAATGTATAGCTCCTACTGCTATTTGTATTATAATTAACTGTATTAGCAATATTTAAATATTGTAATGTAGGCTCTTTGAGCTGATTAGTATCTAATTGTAGGTTACTTTTATTTTCATAAACTTCATTAGCCTCAAAATTATATACGACATATCCACCTTCAGGTAAAGTCATTTTTTTGAGGAGCCCTAAGGTATATGTTTTAGGATCGGCTTTTGTATTATCAGGGCACAAAAAGTTTCCATATTCATTAGGATTTGGAGAAGTTCCATAGTTGGTTTCTGAACCCGTTCCATCATATGTAAATTGTCTTCCTTCAATAAGGTTTTGATTTCTGTCTAGTTTTTGAACTGATAACAGAGTCCTTTTTCCTTGATTGACATTATTTGGATAAGTAGAACTGTAAAAACTTTGATAATCAAGTCTGTATTTAGCAATAAGATGAGAGGACATATCCAATAAACTAAGACTTTTTATAATATAAGGGTCATCATCACTAATTCCTTTGTATACATTTTCAAAAGTGATTTTTCCATAGGAAGTAGTAATACTTTCCATCTTACAGTTCTGATATAATAAAATACTGCTATTATCTACATTTTTACTGTTTTTCTGGTAATTGAAAGTAGCTATCGTAATATTATTTTCGTCAATAACTTTTGTTAAATAGAAGGCCGATTTATAATTAAAACCTTTAGAACTTGTATCATATCTTGCAATGCTATAATCCTCAAAAACATATTTAAATCCTTTGCTGTCAGTTATTTTAAAAGAGTTAAGGACAAGTGTCGCAGTATTAGAATCTCTTGTGTATTCTATTTTAACGTTACTTCCTGAGATATTATTAAGAGTAAAAGTATTGTTAATAGTATCTCTGACAAATTTGAACTTTCCTGAATTACCAGGTAAATCGTAGTAATAGATGTCATCAAATAAATTCTTTTTATAACTTGATTTCGTTGCATCATAATAGAACTCATCGACAGCACCATTAATTACTCTTGAAATAACAGCGCCACCTTTAAATAAAGACCATCCAAGACCAACTTCACTAGCAGGTTTGTCTTGTCCTGTATTGTAAGGGTGGTAACTCAATGATGTCATAATCTCAAAGTCCTTATTTCCTGTTGGTAATGACAATAAAGGAATTCCAATACCTGGTATCCCAGTAGATAAAGAGACAGGGGTATTTACATAAGAAGAAAAGGAAGAGGCTGAGGGTACAGGCTGGGCTGTATCCCCATAATTCCTTTCAATCTGTGATTTTCCTAAATTAAAGATTAGAAAAATCATAGCTAAAATAATTTTCTTAAACATGGTTTTATTTCTTTATTAATTTGGCGTTTGCTGTTTTATTAGTATCCGTTTTTATAGTCGCCAGATAAGCTCCCTGAATGAGTGCCTGAGTATTAATTTTGGTAACTTTATTTTTTGTTTTTATACTTTGAAGTTGTCTTCCGCTCATATCATACAATAGAATATCCGCATCTTTAAAGTCAAAACCGATTTCTATGTAAGCATAATCAGAGACAGGATTCGGATAGATTTTGATGTCGTATTTTTCCATCAACTGATCAACCTGTTTATCACCCAGTTTTACAATCTTCCAGTTTTCTTTTCCAAGCTCTTCTGCACTAGTTCCGGCAAGAATGATTGAACCGTCTCTATTTAATTTTAAATCGGAAAGTCTTTCTTCTTTTTGTCTGGATTCTCCATTTACATATTTTCTCCATACCTCGTTCCCTAACTGATCAATATACAATAGCCAAAATGTATTATCATCTTTCTCCACTCTACCCTCTGAAGGAGTATAACCACCGAGTAAAACTCCTTTGTTAGATTTGTCATCCACTGAATGAAGGACATTCATACCCATTAGAACATCCCGATTTCCAAAACTGTAGGATTTCTGCCACTGCTGTTCGCCTTGTTCATTTAAAGAAATCAGCCAAAGATCTGTACCTTCCTGAGTTCCCACTGTTTTATTTCCTGAACGTTTAGACCGGGATTCTCCACCGATTAAATATCCGGATGAGGTTACAGCCAGTGTTCTTACATGATCATCACCTTTACCACCATAGTTTTTCTCCCATTGAACCTTTCCAGTTTTATCCAGTTTGATAATCCAGTAATCTCCTTCTCCGTAATTCTCCGTCGTTTTTGACCCTCCAGAATTGCTTCGGGAGTATACTCCCAATAATACACCTCCATCACGGGTTGGAATCATTTTTTCAACCTCATCTAAACCTTTTCCACCTAGAATTAATTGTGATAATTCTCTTCCTTCTTTGTCCAATTTTATTATTAATGCATCTTTAGATCCATACCCTTTTAAAGAGTTCTGTACGTTACCCGCAAGAAAGAATCCTAAATCTGTCGTTTGAATGACTGCTCTGGCCTCTTCATCAGATGAGCTTCCTAGCGTTTTCTGCCACAACTCATCGCCAAACTCATTAAGACGGATAAGCCAGATGTCTGAACCTCCTTTAGAATCCTCTTTTTTGTCCAGTCCTTTTCCTGAATAGGAAGTGCCGGAAATTAAAAATCCTCCATCCTGTGTCGTAACTGTAGCGGATAAATAATCATGATTTTGCCCTGAGAAGTATTTTTCCCAGACTTCTTGTCCCTGCTGATTGAGTTTAACCAAATGGAAATCATAACCTCTGTTTTGTTTTTGGCCTGTTAATCCTGAGCCTGTCGAAGGGGCACTCTGGATAGAGCTTCCCGTAATGAGATACTGCTGATCTATGGTGGTTGTAACCTGACTTAAAAAATCCTGCGTACTGGACTTTATATCACGCTGCCAGATTACTTCTGTTTCTTGGCCGGAAATGCCCAGAAATGTGCACAAGAAAAGTGCAATCGTGTAATTTTTTTTCATTGTTTTTAAAATTTTGTATTTTTTGATTTAAAACAAGTCTCAATAAGGCATTACCGCCTATTGATATGACTTTGCGCAACAGGATTAGTCTATCCTGATGGGTAGAATATTTTCATATTGATTTATTTTTTTAAATGATGATATAGCCTGATTAAAAAATCAGGATTTACTTAATTAGTCACAAAGACCTTTGGCTGTAAAGCCCTACACTAAAGAAATAAGATAAAATTTCTTATACAGTGCATACAAGAAATTAAGTTGGGGAACATAATTTCTTTTCTCTCATTTGTTTCGGTTTTCTGGCAGTAAACTTAAACACTATCTGTTTTTTGGACAATCCGTAAAATCACGGTATTTTACACTGTAATGTTGAGAAATAAAATAATGTAGTTTCATATTTTTTTATTTTAAATTGGTGGTTTTGTAATCGTTTCTTTCTGATAACAAAGCTATCACTTCATAGCGACAGATCATGTCGTATTATATTTAACCCCGAAAAATTTTTCTTCTGTTTTTATAAAAAGAAAGGCACGGAGCAAAAGTCGATTTGTATTAGAGGTACTGCGAAGAACCCAAAAGACCAAAAAGACCCCGCCCATGCCCATATAGGTACACGGGCGTAAGTCTGTCAATATTCGGTCTTTTTAGAAGATTCGCAGTTTTCTAATACCAATTCGACAGCTTACGCTTGTTTCGTTAAAATTATTAGAGCTAAGATATAAATAATTTTAAAATTCAACTTTTGAAAAAAATAATCATAAAGCAAAAAAACAGATATAGTTTCAACTCACACTAAATCAAATAAATAAATCATAAACATTAAATTAATAAAAACTTATTCTTTTATAAGAACCAAACAAATACAATAATATTTTAATATATTTACGTCACACTTATGACGGAAAAACTACTTCAATATCTTTGGAACTATAAGATTTTCAAACATTTTGACTTCAAGGATATTGAAGGAAATTCCGTTGAGATCATCCATTTCGGAAAATGGAATAAAAACGCAGGCCCCGATTTTCTTGATGCAAAAATCAAAATCAACGGCTTACTTCTCGCAGGAAATATAGAACTGCATATACGCTCTTCAGACTGGATTTTCCACCATCATTCCCAGGATCCCAATTATCAGAATATTATTCTTCATGTGGTATTTCAGCATGACATAGAAATTCATGAACTTACAGAAAAGCAGGTTCCAACATTGGAATTGCATAATTATATTGATGAAAATATCGTAGGGAAATATGATAAACTTATTAATGGAGACGAATTTATTGCCTGTGAAAAGATTTTTGATCCGAAAAAAGTACCTGTCAATTTTCATGAAGAAAATATCCTGAAAAAACTGGATGAAAAATCTTCAGCGCTTGAACAGAGTTTAAATCTATATAAAAATAATTTTGAAGCTGTTTTATTTCACAGTTTTGCCTATTCATTCGGTTTAAAAGTAAATGCTTCAATTTTCCGGCAGATTGCAGAAAGTATCGATTACAGTATTATTAATAAAATCCGTCAAAATCCTCTTCAGCTTGAAGCTTTGTTATTTGGAATTTCAGGATGGCTTGAGAAACCACAGGACGGGCAGATGAAAATATGGAAAAGAGAATTCGATTTCGTTAAAGCCAAATTTTCCATTCCTGATTTAAAACTCTATCCTAAGTTTTTAAGATTAAGACCTCCCAATTTTCCTACCATCCGATTATCTCAATTAGCAGACCTTTACCAACATCAGAATTTGTTCTCAAAAATTATGGAAGCGAGAAGTGCAGAACAACTCTACTCCATTTTCCAATCTATAAAAGCCTCTGAGTACTGGGATTTTCATTTTAATTTCGGAACTATTTCCAAAGTACAGCCTAAAACATTGAGCAAAGATTTTATAGATCTTCTCATTGTAAACACGGTAATTCCTTTACAATATGCCTATCACAGATATCATCAGGAAGATATTGCAGACGAAATTATTGAGCTTTACAAAACTGTTGCCGGAGAGAAAAACACTATCATTACAAGCTGGAAAAAACTTGGACTACAGGTCACCAATGCGCTGGAAAGTCAAAGTCTTATTTATCATCATAAAACCTTTTGTGAACCGAAAAATTGTTTATCCTGTACCATTGGATTTAAACTTTTAAAAGAATAACCTGATCTGAAAAGGCTATATCATTCAAAAAACGTTGTCAAAAAAAATTCTTAACTTTGAGTATTAGATTTAATTCTTAAAAACAATCTGGAAATGCTGAGTAATATCCGTCATAAAATGGAAAGAGAGTGGTTTGGTGTACTGACAAGAACAGGTGCCAAGCTGGGAATTCCTGTTTCTAAATTGAGAATTTTCTTCATTTACTCTACTTTTGCAACAGCCGGATTCTTCTTTCTGATCTATTTAGGATTGGCATTCACCCTTTGGATTAAAGATATTTTCATTACCAGAAGACCTAGTGTCTTTGATTTATAAATTATGGAATTTTTACCGATTACTTCTGCAGAAGATCATAGAGTTCAGGAAATCTATACTTCTTACACGACGACTTTTCCTGTAGACGAACAAAGAGATAAAGATCAGTTTGAAAGTTTATTTTCAAATCCTTATGTAGAATTCATGTCTGTTATCCACGAATCGGAAGCTATCGGCTACCTCATCCTTTGGAAGCTGAGTTCTTTTGTTTTTGTAGAACATTTTGAAGTGTTTGAAGCATTCAGAAGCAAAAAATTAGGTTCTCATATCATGAATCATTTATCTGAAAGCTATCCGAGTATTATCCTGGAAATTGAGCCTGCAGAATTGAGTGAAGATGCTTCAAGACGTTATTCTTTTTATCAGAGAAATAATTTCAGTTTGATTGATACCACTCATGTACAGCCTAGCTATGGTGAAGGAAAGAAATCTTTGAACTTATGGCTGCTTGCTAACTACACCCCTGAAAATGTGGAGGAAGCTAAAAAAGAAATTCATAAAATTATTTATGCTTAAAATATAAAACGCCGGAAAGCTATTCCGGCGTTTTTCTTTTACTGATATTTATATTTAATTTACTTCGTACTCCAGTTTGATGGTAATACTGGCTTCTTTTTCTTTGGAAGAGGTATTGAAAGTTCCACCATAAGAATAATCTTCATTGGAATTGGGTGCCGTAATCTGAATTATACCCATGGTTGCCTTTTTCAGATTTCCCAGGCTGCTTCCCGAGTTTTCCGCAATTTTTTCAGCACGTTCTTTTGCATCTTTTGTAGCACTGGCGATCATTTCCTGTTTCACTGTAGCCAGTTTGGTGTAGAAATAAGCTGGTGAAGAAGAAGTGAATTCAATTCCCCGGTTGATAATTTCAGTAATATTTCTGGATAGGTTTTCTATTTTTCCCACTTCTTTACTTTCAATAGAAACCTTTTGTGTAAGATTATATCCGGAGAATTCTCCCTGAACATAGTTCCCGTTTGAATCATTATAGCTTCTGAACTGTTTCTGAATATCTACCGAAGAAAATACGATCTCCTTCTGTTGTATCCCTTTTGAAAGCAGATAGTCATTGATTACTTTTCTATCCATTGCCAGTTCATCATAAGCAGATTTCAGGTCCACATTATTTTTCGAAAAACTTCCGGACCAGGTGATCAGATCTGATGTAAACTGTTTTGTTCCTAATCCTGTTACAGAAATGGTATTTTCAGATTTATTTCTGTTTTTAATAGCATTTCCTAAAAACCCGAGACCAATGACAAAACCTAATGCTGCAATAGCTACTGCAAAAATGTTTTTATTCATAAAATTTGTGAATTTGGATTGTTACTTCATATTGTATCAATTTCTATTCCAATATTTTAAGAATTTATTAACATTCAAATTACTTTTGATTTTGCTGCAATCTCTCTATAAAAAGAGGAGCTGTCTCTTCCAACCTCAGCATAACACCGGAAAGGTTTCTTGCTTTTACATAAGTTCGTACCTGAGGTTTTGCCAGAAATGAAAACTGTATAAATTCTGAAATTCTGTCACCAGGAATTCCGGCTTTGATAAAATATTCATCATCTATTCTGTCCCGAACCCAGGCAATATGTTCCTGAAGATCATCATATCTGTATTGTCTTTTCTGTCTTCTGGCTTTCCCGCTGATCAGATCATATACTCCCTGAACATTGAGGTTTCCTAAAAGTATTGGTAAAAGCACACTTTTCACCTCTGCCGGCTTTTCTCTCATTTTGCCTACCGGCTGCGGAAGACCAACCGCATCTCTTACCTGCTCTCCTTTATCTACTTTGGCTACAATCCGGGAATCTGTTTCCAGATCTCCGGTGAGTTTTTTTACAATTTTCACTTCACCTACATCTCTCGGAATCTGACGAAGTGTAATAAACAGAGGTAAATTATTCCCATTGATAAGAACTCTTCTGGAGACTCTGTTGAAGTCTTCTTTTACAAATCTTAATTCATCGTTAGGATTGGCATCAATAGAAAATATACCTTCAGAATCAGAATATACTTTCTTATCAGTAGACATGTTAATCACGATCACTTTACTCAGATTTTCGCCATTGTCATCCACTATTCGCCCCGTTACTTTCTGTTGGGACAAAACAAAGCTACTGCAAAGAATAAGCAGGAAAAGAAATATTTTTCTTTGTTTTAATGTTTCAATATTTTCAGTGATATAAGCCAACTTTTAATTTATATATTATTCTTGAGTTCCTTCTAGTTTATGTGTTTTACTATATTCCCCGAAGGCAACTTTAATTTCATATTCAACGACACTGACACTAAAATCTTTTCGATATCTTTTCGCTAATGAACGCGTTTTATCAGCATACAGAAGAAATGCATCAATCTGTTCTTCATCCATTCCATATTTTTTCAGGAAATTCAGATTCACTTCATTTCTTACTCTCCTCAGGAAATCCTGAGTTTCATTATAATTCGCTTTGGTAATTTTAGGTTGTGTTGCCTTCTTTACCAGACCTGATACAGCATTAAATACGCCAAACAGATTTACCTGGCCTACATTAAAATCATGTCCTGTAAAAGTTTTTGATATAGCATTATTAGGTAAGGGTTGATTCAATGGACTTCTCATATAATCCTCCATATCTGATTTTAAAGCCTGAAGTTTTCTGGATTCATTATAGTGCTGATTATCTTTTGCCAGATTTCCGGTAGGTTTATACTTAATTTTAACCTCAGGAATTTGAATTTCCATTTTCTTTAGGATAATATTGAGCTGAGCATTGATCTCTTCTTTGGTTATTTTTTTATCAACACGATAATATCCTTCTTTTACAAATCTGATCTCATCATTTTCTTTGGCTTCGATTTCAAAATTCCCGGACATATCGCTTAATGTGCTTTTATTCCCGGAGATATTAACAACGAGTACAGGTGCTAAATCCAGTTCATCTCCTGTTATTACCTTCCCTAATATTTTTTGTTGTCCCCACAATCCTTGAGCGATACAAAAAAGCGCAAGAAACAAAAACCTTTTGATATATTTAATTTCCATCTATCTTTGAGTTTGTGGAGCACGATAAGATGAAATTCTTGTCAGGACAAAACGTTGAAACCTGTTCAGATCCGCATCACTGCAAAATCCATATTTCAGAATCTTTTTCCTTTCAAAACCACCAGCAAAAACGTAATAAATAAAATGATCTATCAGAGGTTTTTCTATTTTAAGATTGGTAAAATAATCATCACCAAGGCTTGCTCTGATGTACTTCATTAAATCTACATCATCCCATTTATTTTTAACTTTTCCTATAAAAAATCCCTCTCCTTTCGGTTGTACAAATTCTCCGGGTCTTGCTGCCAATATTCTCGGATCTGATTTCTGAGCAATGTACTGATCCATTTCTTTGATCAGTTTTTCCACCTTCTTCGGCTTATTGTAAAGTTTTGAATCAATTTTAAGGTTTCCGGTAAGCCCTTGTTTTACTTCCACTTCAGGAATCTGAATAGTTTGGCGAACCATACTTATATTCATAGGAGACTGGGTATTTTCCTGAGAAACTCTTTTTGTGAGACGCTCATAACCTGCTTTTATAAACCGTAGTTCATCTCCCTGCCTTCCGGAAATCATAAAATGACCATCCCGGTTTGAAACCACTATTTCGTCAGTTCTGATATTTACGACATTCACATCCTGCATTTCAGCACCATTTTCAGAAATGATCTTACCAAATATATAGCTTTGGGCATGGGTTTGGATAAAAAGAATAAAGGATAAGAAAAAGAATAGTTTAAGTTTCACGGGCTATTTTTTATAAAGCAAAGCTAAAATTATTTTTAATTTATCCCATAAGTTTAACCACAGTTAACGCGTTTTAATATTTCTTTTTAATTTTTACCTTCTAAACTGTTAAATCGGCTGATTAAATTGTTAAAATTTCTTTTAAATTTTAGCTAACTTGCAGTCTCAATTCTCTTTCAACAATGCAAAATTCTTACACAGTCATCAATGCTTCTGCCGGATCCGGGAAAACATATGCCCTGGTACAAAGGCTTCTGATGATCTGTCTCCGCTATCCTAATCAACAGCAGTCGATCAGGAATATACTCGCACTGACTTTCACCAACAAGGCAGCGAATGAGATGAAGGAAAGAATTTTATCCTGGCTGGGAAATTTCTCTGCGAAAGAGTATACTGAAAATACAGATCTGAAAAATATCCAGAAAGCATTTGAAGAACAAGGTTTGAAAATTACCATTGATGAGCTTCATCACCGTTCTAAAAAACTACTGGATTACGTTCTCCACAATTATTCCACACTGAATATCGGAACGATTGACCGTTTCAACTCAAGATTGGTAAGAAGTTTTTCCTATGAATTAGGACTGGCGAAAAATTTTAATCTTGAAATTGAAGCTGAGCCATTTCTGATAGAAGCCGTTGATAAAATGCTGGATCAGATTGGTGAGAATGAAAACATCTCCAATTCTTTCATGGATTATGTAGATTATAGTCTTGAAAATAACGAAAGGATTAATCTTAACAAAAATCTTTATGATTCTGCGAAGGAATTTGTAAAGGATATTCACTACGAACATCTGAAAAGCAATAAAAGTTTTGACGATGCCAATTATGAGAATATAAAGAATACGCTTCGTAAAGAGATTGTTCTCAATAAAAAACAGTCTGCAGAGCTGGCTGCCGGTTCTATTGAATTATTCAAATCAAGAAATATTGATATTGAAGATTTTGCTCAGGGTAAAAACGGAATCGGAGGCTTCTTTACTAAGGTTATAGATTTTTATCAACAGAAAAGAGCTGGTTTTCCTTTCCCTACAACTCAGGAAGAATCTGTTATCAATAATTACAGAAAAGGAGCGTCTTCAAAATCCAAACATAAAGAAGCTGAAATTTTCGAAATCCTTGACCAGCTTCTCGACAACAGAATGAAACTGATTCTTCTGTACATCGAGACCCAAAAGAAAGAGAAAGTTTTATCTGCTCTTCTTCCTTTAAAGGTAAATAAAGATATTCAGGATGAGCTCCAAAAGATTGAGGAGGAAAATGATCTTGTTCTTCTTTCTAAATTCAATATTCTGATCAATGAAAATCTTAAAAATGAACCTTCGGCTTTTATTTATGAAAAAGTAGGTTCACAGTTTCAGCATTATTTCTTTGATGAGTTTCAGGATACATCGGAACTGCAGTGGCAGAATTTTGTTCCACTGAGAGATCACAGTGTTTCTACGGAATACACTTCATTTACATTGGTGGGTGATCCCAAGCAGAGTATTTACCGATTCC
Organism: Chryseobacterium sp. KCF3-3; assembly: GCF_045865955.1. Classification (NCBI taxonomy): domain Bacteria; kingdom Pseudomonadati; phylum Bacteroidota; class Flavobacteriia; order Flavobacteriales; family Weeksellaceae; genus Chryseobacterium; species Chryseobacterium sp. KCF3-3. Next base: position 2,478,781 of record NZ_AP035792.1, on the reverse strand, counting down.
GTGGTGGAGAAAGTAAACTGATGCTGGACATTATCAACAAAAAGGAGTTTTCACCTAAGGAAGCTGATCTTCTGGTTCTAAAAGACAACTGGAGAAGTGCGAGAAACATTGTACAATTCAACAATGAGTTGTACCGCTTTCATTCTGAAGGGCTGTTGGAAGAGCATAAAAATATTTTCGGGGCAGATGCCGAGCAAAATCCAAAGTCTAAAATGGATGGACGTGTAAAGGTAAATCTGATTGAAAATCTTACGAATGAAGAATTTTATACTGATACTTCAGAAAGGATGCGGAAAGATATTCAGGAATGCCTGGATAATGGTTTTAAGTTTTCAGATATTACGATTCTTTGCCGTGGAAATTTTGATATTTTCAGTTATTCTCAAAAGCTGGGAAGCTTAAAGGTGAAGTATAAAGGAGAAGAAACGAATATTAAAACGATTTCCGATAAAGGGCTTACGCTGGAACTTTCCAATACCTTAAAGGCGGTTATTGAATTTCTTCGCTGGGAACTCAATTCAAAGAATAAACATTGTCTGATTATGATGATGTACCATCTGAATACATTGGGAAAAATTGATATGCCGGATTTCACTTTAGGAATGAAAGAAATTCTGGATATTGAAGGACATGAAGAAATTCTGCAGTTTATTCAGCAAAAATATTCACTACAGCTTAAACAGGATAACTTCCCGAGGTTCAATCTTTATAATTTTATTGAATATTACATCAACGAATTTTCTGTTGAAAATAAAGAAACAGACTTTCTACTGAACTTCCTGGAAATGCTTTTCAACTTTACGCAGAATGCCGGTGCCAGTACCAAAGAGTTTCTGAAATATTGGGACGAAGAAGCTTCATCATACACTATTCAGGCTTCGGAAAATATTGATGCCGTTCAGATCATGACTATCCATAAGTCTAAAGGACTGGAATTCCCGATTGTTTTTATCCCTATGATGAACAAAAACCGGGACAGTGAATTTACCAACTGGTTTGATACCAACGAAAATGAAGCATTAAAATCCGTCAACATCAACCAGTTCAGTAAAAATCTGGAAGTTTATGATGATGAAATTCTGTTTTTCAATACTAAAAATTCTTATAAAAACCTGATTGACAGATTATGTCTTCAGTATGTTGCGACTACAAGACCTGTTGAACAGCTGTTTTTTTATCTTCAAAAGGCCAATAAGACTTCCAATAACCTGGAGCTACTGGAATTCCTTCAAACAAAAAATCCTGAACAGGCTGATGAGTTTGACGTGTATGCCGTAAATCCTGAGATGCTGAAGAAATATTCAAAAGAGAAGAGTTCTTCTTTTAAAACCCAGAATATCCAAAATCTGAAGAATGTTAATGAAAAAAGCACTTCTATCAAAATTGCAACACCTTCAAAAAACTATCAGGTACGAAATGAAAAAGTAAGAATCGGGCTTTTTGTGCATGAACTTTTATCGAAAATCAATACCGAAAAAGATATAGTGAAAGTATTGGACGGGTATGCTCTGGAAGGCCAGATTACGCTGGAGGAAAAAAATGAGATACAGCTTACGCTACAGGAAATTGTCAGAACTTATGCAGAATTCTTTGATGAAAAATGGGAAGTAATCAATGAAAAAGATATCATGATTTCTGAAAGAGGAGAAAGCCATATATTCAGGCCAGACCGTATTTTAAAGGGAGAAGAAGGGTATATCATTGTTGATTTCAAAACCGGTGAACAAAAAGCGAAGGATGAAGCACAGGTAGAAGGATATAAAAATATTCTTGAACGTCTGGGCAAAAAAGTACTCAAAACTCAGATTATTTATCTATAATTTAAACATTCCCAAAAGGTTAATATCATAATTCTTGTAAAAAATCCTTCAAAATAGAAAAGGTTTTATTATTTTTATTCAGTACGAATAAAATATAGTCTTTGATTATATTTTGATTACAACTAACCAACCATGAGAATATATTTAACTTCCCTTGTAATAAGTCTGATTATGATGTTGTTTTCTACAATGGTCATTTATCATATTGTGGATTACTTAGATTCATCTGCTACAGAAGATAACCGTCATTATATGTCTACTGAAAACATTGCCAACTCGTTGTTTCTGAGCTTTGTATTGGGAGCAGTCGTTTTTATTTCTGCAGTGAGAATACAAAGACCTACGTATAAGAAATAACGATATTATCATACAATAAAAAAAACCGCTATTCCTGAGGATAACGGTTTTATATTTTGAAGAATTTTCAATCTTAAGCGGTTGTATCAGGAGTAAATACTCTCTGAGACAATTCCTGATCAAAAAGGTATAATGCAGATGGATTATCGCATACCATTTTGATTTTTGTTACGTATTGAGAAGCACTTGCTTCTTCTTCTACCTGTTCGTTGATAAACCACTGCAGGAATGATGTTGTTGCAAAATCTCCCTCTTCGTTTGCATTTTTTACAATATTGAAAATACTTTTAGTTACGATTTTCTCATGTGCTAATGCTTTTTCAAAAATATCTGTTGCATTTTCGAACTCATGTGGAGGTTTTGGAATTTCTCCGATGATAATTTCTCCTCCTACATCATTCAAATAATCAAACATTTTATCTGCATGCATCAATTCTTCTTTGCTCTGTACTCTGAAATAGTTGGCAATTCCATCCAGATCTTTTCCAGAAAACCATGCAGACATTGAAAGATAATATTGAGCGGCGTATTGTTCGTGGGCAATTTGTTCGTTAATTAATTTTGCAATTTTTTCGCTAACCATAAGTATTAAATTTATAGTCAAAAATAGGGAATAAAAGCCCGAAATCAAAAGTTTTAAAGAAAATTAATACAAAAAGGATGGAAAACTATCCATCCTTAACACATTAAAAAACTAAAATTACAAACTGTTATTTTACTTCAGCAGTTCCCGTATTCATTGGCTTTTTCATCATTCTTCTTTCCTTCATTGCCATTTTCATTTTCTCTGCTTTAGCTTTTCTGTCAGCCTGCCATTTATCATATTGATCAGGAGTAAGGATTTTTTTCATATCAGTATCCATCTGTGCTCTTTTGGCCTGCATTTCCTGCATCTTAGCTTGTCTGTCTACTTTATTTTTGTCGAATTCCGCCTTCATTTCAGCTTTTCTTTTATCCTGAAGTGCCTTTATCTGAGCTACCTGAGATGAGTTAAGATTAAGGTCTTTTTGCATCTGGTCTAAACGTTCCTGTTGTTTCTGTTCCATTTTCTGCTTCATTTCAACCGCTCTTGCCTGTCTGTCTTGTGGAGTTGTAGTCTGTTGTGCCATTGCAAAACCTCCCATTCCGATAAATGCTATTGCTAAAACTAATTTTTTCATCTTTTTAAAATTTAATTAATTGTTATTTTGTTATTATATCTTTTTGATTATGAATTAAAACACAAGTTAAATTGATAAATTCATAAATAATGTTAAATTTTAATAAAAATAAATTAACAAAACAGCAAAAAAAAGGACAGATTATAAAAACCTGTCCTTCACACCACTTAAATATAATATATGAAAATTAATTCCTTACTAAACTGCCTCTAAAACCGCCACCGCTATTACCACGGTTCTCTTGTCTTGGTGCAGAATTTTCAGATTTTTGTCTGAAGCCTCCATTATTCCCTCTGAATCCGCCATTATCTTCTCTTTTAGGAGCTTCTCTTCTTACATCACTGTTTCCTCTGAAACCGCCTCCATTATTATTTCTGAAGCCTCCGTTATCGGCATTTCCTCTGTTTCCTCCATTATCAGAATTCCCTCTGAAACCGCCTTCATTGCTGTTTCTGAAACCACCATTACTTTCATTTCTGAAACCGGAATTATTGTTATTTCCGTTATTTCCACGGAACCCTCCTGAGTTTCCATTGCTTCTTGTGTTTCTGAAACCGTTATCTGGTCTGCTGTCTCTTCTGATAATATCAAAAGTAGGATTATCCATTCTGCGGAATCTTGATCGGTCTACCCTGTAAATATTGATATTAATATTTCTATATCTTGGCATTACAGTATATCTCGGTACATAATAAGTTCTTCTGTAATTCTGAAAATACACTATCGGGCTTGAACCTCTGTAATAGTTATTCTGGAAAACTACAAATACTCTTGGTCCTAAGATTCTTTCCAGAGCATAAAACCTGTCATAATACCATCTGTCCGGATTATATCTGTAGAAATTATTCCATGCTGTAAAACTTGCATACAGATTATTCAATCTCATAATCTGATCTACCTGCCATCTGCTTAATCTGTTCTGTACGAAAAATCCGTTCCAGTCTATATTAATAATACTTCCTCTGTAGTCGTTATAATAGCTTTGGTAATAATTACTTGGATAATAGTCCTGAGGATAATTGTAATAATAATCGTCAGGGAAATAACTTCTATCATCTTGATCACTGTAATAACCTCCATCATTCTGATAATAACCATCATCATCCCAACCATTATTCGGATACTGCTGAGCCGACGTTAAAACGCCTAACCCAAGAGCTAATCCCAAAAATATTTTTTTCATCTCTATAGTCGTTAATTGGTTAATATATAGCAGAATATCTTAATTCTATCTTTTTGATACAAATAAAAAAAAGAAGTTAAATCATAAGATCAAACTTCTTTTAAATTATTTATAACTAACTGATAATCAATTGTTAAATTTACATCCTTCCACTATCTTTTACCCAGTGAGCAATTTTATTGTTGAAAGATTTCTGCTCTTTCAGGTCTTCAAGTTTGATATGCATTCTGTAGCGCCAATAATGTGGAAAAACTGCAGGATTGTTGATTCTTTCGTTATCCATTTTCTTATTGGTAAGTTCTGCATCCGTCGCCAGAAACTCCTGAATCGGGAAAATAGCCAGCATAGCTTCATTATATAAATGCTGCTTCATAATGATCTCTGCAAGATGAGGATTGAGATCTTCAGGAGCTTTTCCGTACTGTATCAGCTGTTGGTTGTAATATTTCTGTGTCAATGCAGGATCTTCTTTCCACCATTGTCTCAATGTGGAACTGTCGTGAGAAGAAGCTGTCACCACATTCATATAATTGGCATTCTTAGGATTATAGAATGGAATATTTTCAGAAGGCATTCTCTGTACTTTAAGGGCTATAATAGCCAATTCATCCATCACAATGGGTACGCAGGCAGGAACCATCCCCAGGTCTTCACCGCAGATCAGCATTTTAGTAGCATTCAGGATAACCGGAAGTTTGTCCATAGCCTTTTCAAACCATAAGTGATCCTGTCTTCTGAAGAAGTAATCATGATACAGATCATAAATACTTTTCTGTTCTGATTCAGGAAGGTATTGATAAGATTCCGTATTGTAAACATTGAATCTCGGATGGTAAACTGTTTTCCCGTTTCTTTCTTCTGTTAAAAACAAAACATTGGCACAAAGGGAAACTAATTTTTCTTCAATAGAACCATGTGGTTTTTTCTTAAAAAAGTTAACGAGTTTTCTCTGGGTATCAAATTCTTCTTTGAAAGTATAAGTACCATCTTCATTACGGTTCATAAACTCAAGAGCTTTTCCGCTTTCTTCACCAAAATAATCCCATAAGATCTTATTGTTGATAAAAGGTTTACAGTATCTGTCAAAACTGAACGGAATCTGCCAGGCTTTAAATTCATCCGCTACAATAGGAACAGCCGGATAAAAGTACCCTAAAATTCCCTGTACAGCAGAAATTGGCATTCTCCATATTCTGAAGAATCCTAAAATATGATCAATTCTCATGGCATCAAAATACTGTTCCAATGCTTTGAATCTGTTTTTCCACCATTTGTAATCGTCTGCTTTCATCGCTTCCCAATTGTATGTTGGGAACTCCCAGTTTTGGCCCAGTTCAGTAAACTGGTCAGGAGGTGCACCAGCCTGGAAATCCATACCGAATAATTCCGGTTCTGTCCAGGCTTCTACAGAATATCTGTAAATACCAATGGGAAGATCTCCCTTCAACGAAACTCCCAGGTTATGGGTATAATCAACAGCCTCTTTCAGCTGTACATGTAATTGATATTGTACCCAGGCATGAAGCATTGAGGTATCGTAATCTTTATTTTTCGTTGTAAAAAATTGTGAGATCTTTCCTGCAATATACTTTTTGTGGGTCTTCCACTCGTTGAAATTAGGTGTTTTATATTTGTCTCTCAAAACACAGAACGCAGAATAAGGAACAAGCCAATATTCATTATCCTTGATGAATTTTTTGAAATTTCTGTCTTTATAAATTTTATCCTTTTCCTTGTTGAAAACAGCGGTAAGATATTTCCACTTACCCTCTATCACCTTTTCATAATCAATCAGATCCAGAGCATTTAAATGTTCTTTTTCATATAGATACTCTTTAACTAATTCTTTCGGTAAAGAATAATCAAGACTTTCTAAAGAGATATACTGTGGATGCAAAGCATATACGGATACAGCTGCATAAGGATAAGAATCCGTCCAGGAATAATTAGCTGTTGTATCATTGATCGGAAGAATCTGAATAATTCCAAGATTGGTTTCTTTAGTCCAATCTGCCAGTTTTTTAAGATCTGTAAATTCTCCCACTCCAAATCCGTCTTCACTTCTCAAAGAGAATACGGGAATTGCTACACCGGCATCATGATACATCTGATATCCTTTGAACCTGAAATAATGGTTGGAAACAACCTGCAAAACATCAGATAATTGGTTAGCTACCGTGAATCTGTTTTCTCCGGTTTCTACATCAATAACCCTATTTTCTTTAGTATCGTAAATACAATATTTGAATTGGATAAATTCATTCTCCAGAATTTCAACGGAAGCTTCCCACATTCCAAAATCTGTCTGATTCAGATGAACCACTTTTTCGTAGCTCCAGTTTCCTAAAGATGCTGTACTTCCGAAAAGAACAATCCTCCAATCCGGATTATAAATAGGAGCTTCTATTCTAAAGAGATGGGTATGTTTTTTTAAAACAGTAACTTTTTCAGGAATAAAGTCGTGCAGTTTATTGTAAAGAATTTTATTATTTAAATAATTCTCGGGAAAGTTTTTGTTATTCCATTCATCAAAAATGATAAATTCCTTATAATTATGTGGAAAACTCAGATGATGTCCCACAAATTCTTCCCTTAATACATTTCCTTTTTCATTCACTACTCGATAATGATAGGAAATGAATTTTGAAAAATAGTCTACTTCACATTTCCATACACCATTCTCCGCGTAAAACATAGTATGGACATGTAAGGCATTCTCCTCTTCACCAAATACCAGCTGCAGGTTTTCTCCAGCATTTACAATATATCCTACATTAAAGTATAGTTTCATCTATATTTTTTTATAAAAGTACATTTTAATATCGAAAAATAAAACTTATTGGATATCAAATAATCATTAAAAAACCTTCTCAAAATAATTTGAAAAGGTCTTTATATACTGAATTGTAGCACTCTATTATCTTGTTACCAGAATCTTTTTATTAAATATTATTTTTCCTGATTCATCAGCAATATTCACAATATAAGCTCCTGCTACCAACCCTTTAAGATATACTTTTTCATCCAATGAACCCTCTTTCACAGACAGGTTCTGAGTCATTACATTTTTACCAGCCATATCAAAAATGTTCAGTTTAATGGAACCTTTTACATTGTTATTAATATGAACGTTGATATAATGTTCATCAACTCTTGTTGGATAAATATCAAGATTAGCAGCCAGAGTATTTACTGTTGAAGATTTATCATTAGCAAAATATTTACTTGCTAAATCATAAATATGCAGTCCTTCTTCTCCCGGAAGTTGTTTCGCTTGTAAAGTTGTCAGATCAACCTCGTATAAAGCTCCTCCTTTTGCACTAGCTACTACAACCTTTCCTTGGGCGTTTACTGCGGAACCATTTACTGAATAGTTATCAGGAATACCTGCAATTTTACCTATAAATTTAGCTTTCAAATCTTTGGTCAAGACTTTGAAAACATTTCCTGAAGCTGCAAAAACATAGAAGTTATTATCTGCATCAGCAATCATATCACCTCCAAAACCGGTTTCCATTGCAGTAAATGAATTTCTGCCATTTGAAGGATCATCTTTAATGATTCCTAGATCATTTACATTGTATTGTCCGGCTTCTTTTCTGATTTCTAAAAACTGTGTTCCTGCATTATTTACCGCATAAATGTTTCCGTTATATCCGGTTGCCATTCTGGTAATATGAGAATTAATATCACATGATGATACTCTTGCCACATTATTTTCCACTAAGGTAATTTCTTTTGTCTTTGGATTCAAAACATAAATATTCGAAGAAAACATAGGCATGTATACCAGATTATTATTCGAAGAATCATAGGCAAGAGCAGCTAATGTTACGGCTTGAGAATGATTGTAAGAATTTTTGTCTTCTGCTACAACACCTTTTCTTGTTTGGGAAAATACTTTTGATGAAGATTCGGCAGTAAAAAACTTCTCTCTTGAAGTTCCACTAACCCAATCAATTGCCCTAAAATCGTTGAAAGTAATACTTTGGGTATCTTTTCCTGTAATCGCAAAGAAATCCTGTTGTGCCTGTGCATTCACACCTAATAACAGTAAAAACAGAGGGAATAAATGTTTTTTCATATCATATATTTTTAGATTCGCAATCGTTTTTATCTTACTAAGTTACATAATTTTTGAATTAGAAAATTAAAAATCCCTGGTATTTGAATAAAATTTAAATAGGGACACTGGAGAGATGAAAAATAATGAATGACGAGTTTCGTGATACGAGGTTATGGAGTCAGAATTAGAATGATTGGTTATAAATTTTTGTTCTACTATCTTCTTTATTTCAAGTGTCACATTGCTATACCATTGTGTCATTCCGTAAGAATCAAGGTTCATGTATGAGAGGTTTAAAGGATGTAAGATGACAAAATAATATATAAGTTTTTTTAGCAGTTAGTATCAGCAGTGTCATGCTGAGCGGAATCGAAGCATTTTAATAAGAAGAATATAGGTCAGTAATGTAGTAAAGACAGAAAGCTGGAAGCCTGATGCTGGAAGCAGGAAGCAGGAGGAAGGAAGATAAAGGAGATATGAGCTAGGTAGTTTATTACGTCGCATCTATTACTAATTACTAATTGCCTATTACTCATTGCTTATTGCTCATTGCTTATGTCTTTGTTGGGTTGGTGTAGCTTTGTTGGTGTATGTATATAACAAAAAAACCTTTATCGTAATGATAAAGGTTTTTTAAAAATAAAATAAAAACTGGCGGCGGCCTACTCTCCCGCGTTAGCAGTACCATCGGCGCTGGTGGGCTTAACTTCTGTGTTCGGAATGGGAACAGGTGAGCCCCACCGCTAAAACCACCCTAAAGGTTGTATATAAGGTTGCTGGATGTAGGTAATAGGTTGCAGGTTGTACCTGCTTCCTGATAGCTACCATCTGCTACCTGTTTTAAGCGATAAAAACTTTCACAAAGACAAAACCTTCACTGCGCATAAAGCACTTGGTTTATTAGTAACCATAGACTATAAATCTACGGGTAATTAGTACTACTTGGCTATGACATTACTGTCTTTACACCTATAGCCTATCAACGTCGTCATCTACAACGACCCTTAAAAGATGTCTCATCTTGAGGCGAGTTTCGCACTTATATGCTTTCAGTGCTTATCTCTTCCAAACGTAGCTACTCAGCGGTGCACCTGGCGGTACAACTGATACACCAGAGGTTTGTTCAATTCGGTCCTCTCGTACTAGAATCAAGCCCTCTCAAACATCTAACGCCCGCAATAGATAGAGACCGAACTGTCTCACGACGTTCTGAACCCAGCTCGCGTGCCACTTTAATGGGCGAACAGCCCAACCCTTGGGACCTTCTCCAGCCCCAGGATGTGACGAGCCGACATCGAGGTGCCGAACCTCCCCGTCGATGTGAGCTCTTGGGGGAGACTAGCCTGTTATCCCCGGAGTACCTTTTATCCTATGAGCGATGGCCCTTCCATACGGAACCACCGGATCACTATGTCCTGCTTTCGCACCTGATCGACTTGTAGGTCTCACAGTCAAGCACCCTTATGCCATTACACTCTACGCACGGTTACCAAGCGTGCTGAGGGTACCTTTGAAAGCCTCCGTTACTCTTTTGGAGGCGACCACCCCAGTCAAACTACCCACCACGCAATGTCCTTCTGAAAGAAGTTAGGCTCCAAGTAAGTAAAGGGTGGTATTTCAACGTTGGCTCCACAAACACTAGCGTGCCTGCTTCAAAGCCTCCCACCTATCCTACACATTACTTACTCAAAGTCAATACGAAGTTATAGTAAAGGTTCACAGGGTCTTTTCGTCCCATTGCGGGTAATCGGCATCTTCACCGATACTACAATTTCACCGAGCTCGTGGCTGAGACAGTGCCCAGATCGTTACACCATTCGTGCAGGTCGGAACTTACCCGACAAGGAATTTCGCTACCTTAGGACCGTTATAGTTACGGCCGCCGTTTACTGGGGCTTCAGTTAATGCCTTCGATTTAACTCTAAGCACCTTCCTTAACCTTCCAGCACCGGGCAGGTGTCAGACCCTATACAGCATCTTTCGATTTAGCAGAGTCCTGTGTTTTTGATAAACAGTCGCCTGGGCCTCTTCACTGCGGCCAACATTGCTGTTGGCGTCTCTTCTTCCGAAGTTACGAGACTATTTTGCCTAGTTCCTTAGCCACGACTCACTCGAGCACCTTAGGATTCTCTCCTCGACCACCTGTGTCGGTTTTGGTACGGGTTGCTTCACTTCGGCTTTTCTTGGATCAGATTACACTACAGCAGCTTCGCCCGAAGGCTAGGCCTTGACTATTCCGTCAGTCTCCAGCAGCTACATCCAACCGTCCCCTTTTATTGTGAGCAAGTATGGGAATATTAACCCATTGTCCATCCACTACCCCTTTCGGGTTCGCGTTAGGTCCCGACTAACCCTCAGCTGATTAGCATGGCTGAGGAAGCCTTGGTCTTTCGGTGAGCAGGTTTCTCGCCTGCTTTATCGTTACTTATGCCTACATTTTCTTTTCTATCCGCTCCACAATACCTCACAGTACTGCTTCGGCGCAAATAGAATGCTCTCCTACCAGATATATCTAAAATATAAATCCATAGCTTCGGTAATATGTTTATGCCCGATTATTATCCATGCCGGACCGCTCGACTAGTGAGCTGTTACGCACTCTTTAAATGAATGGCTGCTTCCAAGCCAACATCCTAGCTGTCAATGCAGTCCAACCGCGTTGTTTCAACTTAACATATATTTTGGGACCTTAGCTGTTGGTCTGGGTTCTTTCCCTCTCGGACATGGACCTTAGCACCCATGCCCTCACTGCCGTAGAACATTTATTAGCATTCGGAGTTTGTCAGGAATTGGTAGGCGATGAAACCCCCGCATCCAATCAGTAGCTCTACCTCTAATAAACTTATATACGACGCTGCACCTAAATGCATTTCGGAGAGTACGAGCTATCTCCCAGTTTGATTGGCCTTTCACCCCTACCCACAGGTCATCCGAAGACTTTTCAACGTCAACCGGTTCGGTCCTCCACTCTGTGTTACCAGAGCTTCAACCTGCCCATGGGTAGATCACAAGGTTTCGCGTCTAATCCTACTAACTATGCGCCCTATTCAGACTCGCTTTCGCTCCGGCTCCGGTACTTAATACCTTAACCTCGCTAGTAAAATTAACTCGTAGGCTCATTATGCAAAAGGCACGCCGTCACAGCTTTATGCTGCTCCGACCGCTTGTAGGCGTACGGTTTCAGGTTCTATTTCACCCTTCTATTCGAAGTGCTTTTCACCTTTCCTTCACAGTACTTGTTCACTATCGGTCTTTCAGGAGTATTTAGCCTTGGAGGATGGTCCCCCCATATTCAGACAGGATTTCACGTGTCCCGCCCTACTCATTTATCATCTTAATATGCCTTTCGAGTACAGGATTATCACCTTCTACGATTGTTCTTTCCAGAACATTCCTCTAAACATAAAAAGACTTTTGGGCTAATCCGCTTTCGCTCGCCACTACTTACGGAATCTCTTCGATTTCTTTTCCTCCGGGTACTTAGATGTTTCAGTTCTCCGGGTTTGCTCCTCTTACGAGGTGACATATCTTCAATATGCCGGGTTGCCCCATTCGGATATCTGCGGATCAATTCGTGTGTGCCAATCCCCGCAGCTTTTCGCAGCTTACCACGTCCTTCGTCGCCTCTGAAAGCCTAGGCATCCGCCATACGCCCTTAACGATTTCTTTCCTATTGGTTACTCAAGCGCTTTATGCGCTCGGTTTTCTCTTTGTGATGTCTTTACCGTTAATGTCAATGATCTTAATTTCTTTCTTTCAAACTGATGAACAAATGTTGTTTTTGGCTCCATTCGTAACTTTTAAATCAGTCTTCCAAAACTGTGGAGAATAAGGGAGTCGAACCCTTGACCTCCTGCGTGCAAGGCAGGCGCTCTAGCCAGCTGAGCTAATTCCCCGCTAGTTTAGATGTTAGTAGTTAGAAGTTAGAGATTAGTAAAAACTAACTTCTAATTTCTAGATTCTAACCTCTATTTTAATTAGTAGTCTCGGGCAGGCTCGAACTGCCGACCTCTACATTATCAGTGTAGCGCTCTAACCAGCTGAGCTACGAGACTTTGTTTTAGATGTTAGATTTTAGATACTAGATGTTAGACTAATCTCTAACTTCTAATTTCTAACTTCTTTTCTAAATCTCTTTCCCTATACTAATTTCTAGTGGGTTTTGTATTTTTATATAGCAACCAAACAAAAAACTAAAGCTATTGCTTTAAGTAAGTATATTGTATCTTACGATACTGATTTTGTTTAACGTCTTAAGACGCTCTAAAATGAGATGTTCCAGCCGCACCTTCCGGTACGGCTACCTTGTTACGACTTAGCCCTAGTTACCTGTTTTACCCTAGGCAGCTCCTGTTACGGTCACCGACTTCAGGTACCCCAGACTTCCATGGCTTGACGGGCGGTGTGTACAAGGCCCGGGAACGTATTCACCGCGCCATGGCTGATGCGCGATTACTAGCGATTCCAGCTTCATAGAGTCGAGTTGCAGACTCCAATCCGAACTGAGACCGGCTTTCGAGATTTGCATCACTTCGCAGTGTAGCTACCCTCTGTACCGGCCATTGTATTACGTGTGTGGCCCAAGGCGTAAGGGCCGTGATGATTTGACGTCATCCCCACCTTCCTCTCTACTTGCGTAGGCAGTCTCACTAGAGTCCCCAACTTAATGATGGCAACTAGTGACAGGGGTTGCGCTCGTTGCAGGACTTAACCTAACACCTCACGGCACGAGCTGACGACAACCATGCAGCACCTTGAAAAATGTCCGAAGAAAAGTCTATTTCTAAACCTGTCATTTCCCATTTAAGCCTTGGTAAGGTTCCTCGCGTATCATCGAATTAAACCACATAATCCACCGCTTGTGCGGGCCCCCGTCAATTCCTTTGAGTTTCAAACTTGCGTTCGTACTCCCCAGGTGGCTAACTTATCACTTTCGCTTAGTCTCTGAAGCTTGCGCTCCAAAAACGAGTTAGCATCGTTTACGGCGTGGACTACCAGGGTATCTAATCCTGTTCGCTCCCCACGCTTTCGTCCATCAGCGTCAGTTGTTGCTTAGTAACCTGCCTTCGCAATTGGTGTTCTAAGTAATATCTATGCATTTCACCGCTACACTACTTATTCCAGCTACTTCAACAACACTCAAGACTTGCAGTATCAATGGCAGTTTCACAGTTAAGCTGTGAGATTTCACCACTGACTTACAAATCCGCCTACGGACCCTTTAAACCCAATAAATCCGGATAACGCTTGCACCCTCCGTATTACCGCGGCTGCTGGCACGGAGTTAGCCGGTGCTTATTCGTATAGTACCTTCAGCTAGATACACGTATCTAGGTTTATCCCTATACAAAAGAAGTTTACAACCCATAGGGCCGTCGTCCTTCACGCGGGATGGCTGGATCAGGCTCGCACCCATTGTCCAATATTCCTCACTGCTGCCTCCCGTAGGAGTCTGGTCCGTGTCTCAGTACCAGTGTGGGGGATCACCCTCTCAGGCCCCCTAAAGATCGTAGACTTGGTGAGCCGTTACCTCACCAACTATCTAATCTTGCGCGTGCCCATCTCTATCCACCGGAGTTTTCAATATTAAATGATGCCATTCAATATATTATGGGGTATTAATCTTCCTTTCGAAAGGCTATCCCCCTGATAAAGGCAGGTTGCACACGTGTTCCGCACCCGTACGCCGCTCTCAAGATCCCGAAGAATCTCTACCGCTCGGCTTGCATGTGTTAGGCCTCCCGCTAGCGTTCATCCTGAGCCAGGATCAAACTCTCCATTGTATGTTTGTCTGACTCACTCAAAGTTTTTAACGCTTTAGTTTTTCCTTACTTGGTTGTTATATTGTATGTCAATGATCTTTATATCTTTCGCTTTTTAACGTAGCAATCTTTCTGTCAGTGTTGCTCCGTATTTGCGAGTGCAAAAGTAAAACTTTATTTTGAATTGACCAAATGTTTTTGAAGAAAATTTTAAAGTTTTTTAAGTAACCTTAATTCTTCCTAAACCTTCAATCTCTCTACTCCTGCGCTCCCTCTAATTGGGACTGCAAAGATAATAACTATTTTTTAACTGACAACTTTTTTTATAAAAAAATTAAAGTTTTTTTTTCGTCCTTATCTTATGAAGTATTTCTTTGTTTCTGCCTATCTAAAGGCTCTTCTGCGCTACTGAATGTCTTTCGTTTTTCAGTGGGGCAAAGATAGAAACTTCCCATACACTACGCAACTTTATTTAACATAAAAACACCAAATGTGGAAAACTATTATCATATCTATTTATTATTCAATTATTTAAAGATTAATTATACTTATCCACAATTAGTGCTAATAAACTTGAATAAATGGTATTACTGTATAAAAGCTAGATTCTCTGTTCTAAACTTAATAATGATAAACTGAAATATGTCAAGTACTACTATTATATTTTTAGATTAGTATTGTTTTAAAATAATCAAAAAAATATAGATGGCATGTTTATTATGTATCGCAAAAGATATTAAGCATGAATGTAAAGACATAATAAAGAACAATGGTAGGAATATATGAAAACAGAAGATTGTAGTTCATCTGCACTTTGTAACAAAATCAATATTTATAAGAAGGAAAATAGAAGTGGAACTAAATCAAAAACTAATATGTTTTGGTTTTTAGAAATATAAATATTGTTCTTGATAATTTAAGATTTTACGATTAAGTTTTTATTAGACTCCTACGGAGTGACAGGATTCGGTTGGAATAAAGAATAGTATTGAAGGTAAAGACCCATTGTTGGATAAAGAATGGAAAAACAGAGGGCTGGAAGCAGGAAGCTTGAAGCTTGAGGAAGGAAGACAACGGGGATTAGTCATAGTAACTTATTATCTATTGTTCATTACTCATTGCTTATTACTCATTGCTCATTACTTATTACTTATGGATCTGTTGGTGTATGTATATAACAAAAAAACCTTTATCGTAATGATAAAGGTTTTTTAAAAATAAAATAAAAACTGGCGGCGGCCTACTCTCCCGCGTTAGCAGTACCATCGGCGCTGGTGGGCTTAACTTCTGTGTTCGGAATGGGAACAGGTGAGCCCCACCGCTAAAACCACCCTAAAGGTTGTATATAAGGTTGCTGGATGTAGGTAATAGGTTGCAGGTTGTACCTGCTTCCTGATAGCTACCATCTGCTACCTGTTTTAAGCGATAAAAACTTTCACAAAGACAAAACCTTCACTGCGCATAAAGCACTTGGTTTATTAGTAACCATAGACTATAAATCTACGGGTAATTAGTACTACTTGGCTATGACATTACTGTCTTTACACCTATAGCCTATCAACGTCGTCATCTACAACGACCCTTAAAAGATGTCTCATCTTGAGGCGAGTTTCGCACTTATATGCTTTCAGTGCTTATCTCTTCCAAACGTAGCTACTCAGCGGTGCACCTGGCGGTACAACTGATACACCAGAGGTTTGTTCAATTCGGTCCTCTCGTACTAGAATCAAGCCCTCTCAAACATCTAACGCCCGCAATAGATAGAGACCGAACTGTCTCACGACGTTCTGAACCCAGCTCGCGTGCCACTTTAATGGGCGAACAGCCCAACCCTTGGGACCTTCTCCAGCCCCAGGATGTGACGAGCCGACATCGAGGTGCCGAACCTCCCCGTCGATGTGAGCTCTTGGGGGAGACTAGCCTGTTATCCCCGGAGTACCTTTTATCCTATGAGCGATGGCCCTTCCATACGGAACCACCGGATCACTATGTCCTGCTTTCGCACCTGATCGACTTGTAGGTCTCACAGTCAAGCACCCTTATGCCATTACACTCTACGCACGGTTACCAAGCGTGCTGAGGGTACCTTTGAAAGCCTCCGTTACTCTTTTGGAGGCGACCACCCCAGTCAAACTACCCACCACGCAATGTCCTTCTGAAAGAAGTTAGGCTCCAAGTAAGTAAAGGGTGGTATTTCAACGTTGGCTCCACAAACACTAGCGTGCCTGCTTCAAAGCCTCCCACCTATCCTACACATTACTTACTCAAAGTCAATACGAAGTTATAGTAAAGGTTCACAGGGTCTTTTCGTCCCATTGCGGGTAATCGGCATCTTCACCGATACTACAATTTCACCGAGCTCGTGGCTGAGACAGTGCCCAGATCGTTACACCATTCGTGCAGGTCGGAACTTACCCGACAAGGAATTTCGCTACCTTAGGACCGTTATAGTTACGGCCGCCGTTTACTGGGGCTTCAGTTAATGCCTTCGATTTAACTCTAAGCACCTTCCTTAACCTTCCAGCACCGGGCAGGTGTCAGACCCTATACAGCATCTTTCGATTTAGCAGAGTCCTGTGTTTTTGATAAACAGTCGCCTGGGCCTCTTCACTGCGGCCAACATTGCTGTTGGCGTCTCTTCTTCCGAAGTTACGAGACTATTTTGCCTAGTTCCTTAGCCACGACTCACTCGAGCACCTTAGGATTCTCTCCTCGACCACCTGTGTCGGTTTTGGTACGGGTTGCTTCACTTCGGCTTTTCTTGGATCAGATTACACTACAGCAGCTTCGCCCGAAGGCTAGGCCTTGACTATTCCGTCAGTCTCCAGCAGCTACATCCAACCGTCCCCTTTTATTGTGAGCAAGTATGGGAATATTAACCCATTGTCCATCCACTACCCCTTTCGGGTTCGCGTTAGGTCCCGACTAACCCTCAGCTGATTAGCATGGCTGAGGAAGCCTTGGTCTTTCGGTGAGCAGGTTTCTCGCCTGCTTTATCGTTACTTATGCCTACATTTTCTTTTCTATCCGCTCCACAATACCTCACAGTACTGCTTCGGCGCAAATAGAATGCTCTCCTACCAGATATATCTAAAATATAAATCCATAGCTTCGGTAATATGTTTATGCCCGATTATTATCCATGCCGGACCGCTCGACTAGTGAGCTGTTACGCACTCTTTAAATGAATGGCTGCTTCCAAGCCAACATCCTAGCTGTCAATGCAGTCCAACCGCGTTGTTTCAACTTAACATATATTTTGGGACCTTAGCTGTTGGTCTGGGTTCTTTCCCTCTCGGACATGGACCTTAGCACCCATGCCCTCACTGCCGTAGAACATTTATTAGCATTCGGAGTTTGTCAGGAATTGGTAGGCGATGAAACCCCCGCATCCAATCAGTAGCTCTACCTCTAATAAACTTATATACGACGCTGCACCTAAATGCATTTCGGAGAGTACGAGCTATCTCCCAGTTTGATTGGCCTTTCACCCCTACCCACAGGTCATCCGAAGACTTTTCAACGTCAACCGGTTCGGTCCTCCACTCTGTGTTACCAGAGCTTCAACCTGCCCATGGGTAGATCACAAGGTTTCGCGTCTAATCCTACTAACTATGCGCCCTATTCAGACTCGCTTTCGCTCCGGCTCCGGTACTTAATACCTTAACCTCGCTAGTAAAATTAACTCGTAGGCTCATTATGCAAAAGGCACGCCGTCACAGCTTTATGCTGCTCCGACCGCTTGTAGGCGTACGGTTTCAGGTTCTATTTCACCCTTCTATTCGAAGTGCTTTTCACCTTTCCTTCACAGTACTTGTTCACTATCGGTCTTTCAGGAGTATTTAGCCTTGGAGGATGGTCCCCCCATATTCAGACAGGATTTCACGTGTCCCGCCCTACTCATTTATCATCTTAATATGCCTTTCGAGTACAGGATTATCACCTTCTACGATTGTTCTTTCCAGAACATTCCTCTAAACATAAAAAGACTTTTGGGCTAATCCGCTTTCGCTCGCCACTACTTACGGAATCTCTTCGATTTCTTTTCCTCCGGGTACTTAGATGTTTCAGTTCTCCGGGTTTGCTCCTCTTACGAGGTGACATATCTTCAATATGCCGGGTTGCCCCATTCGGATATCTGCGGATCAATTCGTGTGTGCCAATCCCCGCAGCTTTTCGCAGCTTACCACGTCCTTCGTCGCCTCTGAAAGCCTAGGCATCCGCCATACGCCCTTAACGATTTCTTTCCTATTGGTTACTCAAGCGCTTTATGCGCTCGGTTTTCTCTTTGTGATGTCTTTACCGTTAATGTCAATGATCTTAATTTCTTTCTTTCAAACTGATGAACAAATGTTGTTTTTGGCTCCATTCGTAACTTTTAAATCAGTCTTCCAAAACTGTGGAGAATAAGGGAGTCGAACCCTTGACCTCCTGCGTGCAAGGCAGGCGCTCTAGCCAGCTGAGCTAATTCCCCGCTAGTTTAGATGTTAGTAGTTAGAAGTTAGAGATTAGTAAAAACTAACTTCTAATTTCTAGATTCTAACCTCTATTTTAATTAGTAGTCTCGGGCAGGCTCGAACTGCCGACCTCTACATTATCAGTGTAGCGCTCTAACCAGCTGAGCTACGAGACTTTGTTTTAGATGTTAGATTTTAGATACTAGATGTTAGACTAATCTCTAACTTCTAATTTCTAACTTCTTTTCTAAATCTCTTTCCCTATACTAATTTCTAGTGGGTTTTGTATTTTTATATAGCAACCAAACAAAAAACTAAAGCTATTGCTTTAAGTAAGTATATTGTATCTTACGATACTGATTTTGTTTAACGTCTTAAGACGCTCTAAAATGAGATGTTCCAGCCGCACCTTCCGGTACGGCTACCTTGTTACGACTTAGCCCTAGTTACCTGTTTTACCCTAGGCAGCTCCTGTTACGGTCACCGACTTCAGGTACCCCAGACTTCCATGGCTTGACGGGCGGTGTGTACAAGGCCCGGGAACGTATTCACCGCGCCATGGCTGATGCGCGATTACTAGCGATTCCAGCTTCATAGAGTCGAGTTGCAGACTCCAATCCGAACTGAGACCGGCTTTCGAGATTTGCATCACTTCGCAGTGTAGCTACCCTCTGTACCGGCCATTGTATTACGTGTGTGGCCCAAGGCGTAAGGGCCGTGATGATTTGACGTCATCCCCACCTTCCTCTCTACTTGCGTAGGCAGTCTCACTAGAGTCCCCAACTTAATGATGGCAACTAGTGACAGGGGTTGCGCTCGTTGCAGGACTTAACCTAACACCTCACGGCACGAGCTGACGACAACCATGCAGCACCTTGAAAAATGTCCGAAGAAAAGTCTATTTCTAAACCTGTCATTTCCCATTTAAGCCTTGGTAAGGTTCCTCGCGTATCATCGAATTAAACCACATAATCCACCGCTTGTGCGGGCCCCCGTCAATTCCTTTGAGTTTCAAACTTGCGTTCGTACTCCCCAGGTGGCTAACTTATCACTTTCGCTTAGTCTCTGAAGCTTGCGCTCCAAAAACGAGTTAGCATCGTTTACGGCGTGGACTACCAGGGTATCTAATCCTGTTCGCTCCCCACGCTTTCGTCCATCAGCGTCAGTTGTTGCTTAGTAACCTGCCTTCGCAATTGGTGTTCTAAGTAATATCTATGCATTTCACCGCTACACTACTTATTCCAGCTACTTCAACAACACTCAAGACTTGCAGTATCAATGGCAGTTTCACAGTTAAGCTGTGAGATTTCACCACTGACTTACAAATCCGCCTACGGACCCTTTAAACCCAATAAATCCGGATAACGCTTGCACCCTCCGTATTACCGCGGCTGCTGGCACGGAGTTAGCCGGTGCTTATTCGTATAGTACCTTCAGCTAGATACACGTATCTAGGTTTATCCCTATACAAAAGAAGTTTACAACCCATAGGGCCGTCGTCCTTCACGCGGGATGGCTGGATCAGGCTCGCACCCATTGTCCAATATTCCTCACTGCTGCCTCCCGTAGGAGTCTGGTCCGTGTCTCAGTACCAGTGTGGGGGATCACCCTCTCAGGCCCCCTAAAGATCGTAGACTTGGTGAGCCGTTACCTCACCAACTATCTAATCTTGCGCGTGCCCATCTCTATCCACCGGAGTTTTCAATATCAAATGATGCCATTCAATATATTATGGGGTATTAATCTTCCTTTCGAAAGGCTATCCCCCTGATAAAGGCAGGTTGCACACGTGTTCCGCACCCGTACGCCGCTCTCAAGATCCCGAAGAATCTCTACCGCTCGGCTTGCATGTGTTAGGCCTCCCGCTAGCGTTCATCCTGAGCCAGGATCAAACTCTCCATTGTATGTTTGTCTGACTCACTCAAAGTTTTTAACGCTTTAGTTTTTCCTTACTTGGTTGTTATATTGCATGTCAATGATCTTTATATCTTTCGCTTTTTAACGTAGCAATCTTTCTGTCAGTGTTGCTCCGTATTTGCGAGTGCAAAAGTAAAACTTTATTTTGAATTGACCAAATGTTTTTGAAGAAAATTTTAAAGTTTTTTAAGTAACCTTAATTCTTCCTAAACCTTCAATCTATCTACTCCTGCACTCCCTCTAATTGGGACTGCAAAGATAATAACTATTTTTTAACTGACAACTTTTTTTATAAAAAAATTAAAGTTTTTTTTCGTCCTTATCTTATGAAGTATTTCTTTGTTTCTGCCTATCTAAAGGCTCTTCTGCGCTACTGAATGTCTTTCGTTTTTCAGTGGGGCAAAGATAGAAACTTCACACACACTACGCAACTTTATTTAACTTAAATTTTACCTTTTATTAATATTTAAACCTAATACACTGGAACGCAGGGAGAAAAATTTCAAACATTTGTTTGGAGGATCGGGGGAGTGTGAGAGTGTGGGAGGGTTTGAGAGAGTGAGAGGGGATGATTCGAAGGGCGGGAGGCGGGGTTTTGGGGTGTGGAGGGATCAAAATAATGGGTATATAATTATATATAGAATAGCTTTTTTAAATTAATAGCCTATATATAAGTTTTGGCTAAAGCCGGCTTAAGGAGTTATTTTTTACTAAACGGGCTAAAGCCCGTTCCTATTGAATAGTTATAATGAACCACAGATGACACAGATTGACACAGAGAAGATGTTTGCTTTTATAGTATATATAATATAAAGTAATAAGATGTAACTCCTATACCCGTAATTAAAATGCTTCGACTCTGCTCAGCATGACACTGCTAATACTAACTGATAAAATGCCTTAGACATTATACTGTCATTTCACTTTCCTTTATTAAAACTCTCGTAAAGAAGTTGGGATGCCTGCGCAATGACACAAGGGGAATAACGGTATATCTCTACACTCGTTATTTTATAGAATTTATAGATTTAGCTCCTATACCCGTAATTAAAATGCTTCGACTCTGCTCAGCATGACACTAGCTAATACTAACTGTTAAAATGCCTTAGACATTATACTGCCATTTTACTTCCTTTAAGACTCTCGTAAAGAAGTTGGGATGCCTGAGGAATGACACAAGGGAAATAGAGATTGATACTCAATAACCAGCTTCCATAGAAATCAGCAAGATGAGAATTCAATACAAATGTTCCTTTTCTACCGGGAAACCCGAAACCCGTAACACAATAACCCGAACCTCATCATTCATCATTCATAATTCATCATTTATAATTCCCCCTCCCCTAGCCCTGATAGTAATGGTTACCCCGCAGCTGGGGTTGGAGGGTGGATGGGTTTGGGCGTGGGAGACCCTTCGGCTTCGCTCAGGGTGACAGCGTGGGAGAGCGCTGGCGCGAGGAGTATGAATGGATAGCAGGATGAAGCTCCTAATAAAGTTTGAGAGTTGGAGAGTTGGAGAGTTTGAGGGTTTGAGGGTTATAGAAAAAGGTGGGGAATTGAAATAAGGGAGGGTGAAATGCCAATGCTTTTTGAGGGGTAATAAAAAAACATTCCGTAAGAATCCTAAATATGTGGGACTCCTACGGAATGTGGATAAAACGAAGTTTATATTTTTAGTTCAGAACGTATGATGTTCCGTCTCTTCCATCTTTTAATTCGATACCTTCTGCAAGCAGTTTATCTCTGATCTGGTCTGAAAGTTCAAAGTTTTTGGATTTTCTTGCCTGATTTCTCAATTCGATCAAAACTTTTAGGGTCTGATCCAGCTTTTCATTGTTATTCTCTTCTACAGTCTGCAATCCTAAAACATCAAAGATAAAGGCATTGAGAGTAGTTTTCAAATCTTCAAGATCTTCTGTTGAGACTGTTTCCTTACCATCATTTAAAGCAAAGATGTATTTCACTGCTTCAAACAGGTGAGCAATCAGGATTGGTGAATTGAAATCGTCTGTTAAAGCATCATAGGCTTTATCTTTCCACTCTTTCAGGCTGAAACCGGATTGTTTTGTGTCATCAGGAGTAATTGTATTCAATACTTTTACGGCTTCCATCAGTCTGATAAATCCTTTTTCGCTGGCTATCATGGCATCGTTTGAAATATCCAGAACACTTCTGTAGTGTGCCTGCAGGAAGCAGAAACGTACAATTGAAGGATGGAATGGTTTTTCAAAGAAGTCATTATCTCCTGTCACTAACTGCATCGGAAGGATATAGTTCCCTGTAGATTTGCTCATACGCTGAGAATTCATCGTCAGCATATTGGCATGCATCCAGTAATTTACCGGTGCGGCATCGTTGCAAGCTTTCCCTTGTGCAATTTCACATTCGTGGTGGGGGAATTTAAGGTCCATTCCTCCTCCATGGATATCGAATGTTTCACCCAGATATTTAGTACTCATCGCAGTACATTCAAGGTGCCATCCCGGGAAACCTTCTCCCCAAGGGGAATTCCATCTCATGATGTGAGCTGGGGATGCTTTTTTCCACAATGCAAAATCCTGTGGGTTTTTCTTTTCTCCCTGACCGTCAAGGTCTCTGGTATTGGCGAAAAGCTCTTCTATATTACGTTTTGAAAGTTCACCATAGTTCAGTCCTCTCTTGTTGTATTCTAATACATCAAAATATACTGAGCCGTTGCTTTCGTAAGCAAAGCCTCTTTCAATTAGTTTTTGAGTTAATTCGATCTGCTCTACAATATGTCCTGTAGCGGTAGGCTCGATATTTGGAGGGAGTAAGTTAAACATATCCAGTACTTTGCGGAAATCTACGGTGTATTTCTGTACAATTTCCATAGGCTCCAGCTTTTCAAGTCTGGTTTGTTTTACGAATCTGTCGTTATCAACATTTCCATCATCGGTAAGGTGACCTGCATCAGTAATATTTCTTACATATCTTACTTTATACCCCAAATGCATCAGGGTACGGTAGATAAAGTCGAAAGAAAGGAAAGTTCTTACATTTCCCAAATGCACATTGCTGTACACGGTAGGTCCGCAGACATACATTCCGACATTTCCTTCTAAGATAGGTTTGAATATTTCTTTTTCTGCTGTAAGCGAGTTATATATTTTTAATTGCATTTATTTTTAAGTTAAAAGATTTAATGATTTTAAAGATTCAAAATTGAGTTAAAAATTACATCTGTCACAACAAATAATTGTTGTGATAAAAATCTTATCTGAAACTTTTTTAAATTTTATCATAATTAAATCGCTTTTAAATGATGCTGTAAATGATCTACATAATCATCGATAATAAACTCCAATGTATAGACCCGAGGTTCTGTTTTGGTAGTATCACAGGTTCTCTGTAATGCTTCATCCGGGATATTTTCTACGATATGAACAATCTGGTAGTTCAAAGATTTCCACAGGTCAATAAGATCTGAGGTAGGAACATTCTGATAGTTCTGAGCTTTTACCCAAAAATTCTGGTCGTATACAATATTTTCGTTTTCTTTATATTGTGTCACAACAAATCTACGGATATTTGTAAAAGCGCTGTCACAAAGATGACCAATAATTTCTTTTTTGGACCATTTTTCTGAAGAACCCTTACGTGACCATTCTTCTTCAGTGATATTTTGAAATCTCTGAAGCTCGGCATCGATAATATTTCGAAGAATCTGGTAATTCATTATTTCTTAATCCAGTTTTGCATGGCTTCCTACGTAATGTAAAAATTCCTGTCTTGTAATAGGGTTTGTTCTGAAAATACCACTTAGTTCTGCAGTAATGGTAGAACTTGCCGTATCTTTTATTCCTCTGCAGTTTACACAAAGGTGTTTTGCATCAATAATACACGCTACGTCTTTTGTTCCCAAAGCTTCTTTCAAAGCATCTACAATCTGCATGGTAAGTCTTTCCTGAACCTGTGGTCTTTTCGCATAGTAATCTACAATTCTGTTAATTTTTGAAAGGCCGATTACTTCCCCATTAGAAATATAAGCAACATGTGCTCTTCCTATGATGGGTAAAAAGTGGTGTTCGCAGAAAGAATATACGGTGATGTCCTTCTCTACCAACATCTGGCGGTATTTGTATTTGTTGGAGAACGTGGAGATTCCTGGTTTGTTTTCAGGAAGAAGTCCTCCGAAGATCTCGTTCACATACATTTTGGCAACACGTCTTGGAGAGTCTTTCAGAGAATCATCTGTCATGTCCATTCCCAGCGTTTCCATGATCTCGCCAAAAAGCTCAGTAATTTTTTCAATTTTTTCCTGTGGCGATTTATCAAAAGCATCTTCCCTTATAGGCGTATGTTCTTTTCCAGTGAAAATATCATCGTCGTTATCAGTAAAATCAACCATTTTTATTTAATTTGCAGCAAAAATACGGATAATATCTTTTTGTCTATTTCAAATAAGATGAAAAACATTATCTTTTATAGCCATTTCTTATAAAAAAACATATGATTATTGTCGAAGAAGTACAAAACCAACTCCATAAAAGGGAATTTCTGGAATTCCCGGCCCGCCTTTATCAACACGACAAAAATTATATCCGTCCTTTAGATAAACATATTGAGGAGATTTTTGATCCTGCCAAGAATAAATTCTTTAAAAACGGAGAATGTAAAAGGTTTCTGTTTAAAAAGAATGGCAACACCGTTGGGAAAGTAGCTGTTTTTATAAACAGCTGTTATGAGCAAAAGCAGCCTACCGGAGGAATGGGGTTTTTCGACTGTATCAATGATCAGGAAACGGCCAATTTTATTTTTGACCATTGTAAAAACTGGCTTCAGGAAAAAGGAATTGAGGCGATGGATGGACCTATCAATTTTGGAGAGCGGGATAAATTCTGGGGTCTTTTGATTGAAGGTTTTGCTGAGCCTTTGTTTGGAATGAATTACAACTTTCCTTATTACAAAGATCTGTTTGAGAATTATGGTTTTCAGATTTATTTTGAACAGCTTTGTTTTACCAGACCTGTTTTTGCGGAAGTTTCGAGGATCTTTACCATTGCACATGAAAAGAACAGAAGAAACCCTGCAATCTCAGCTCAACCTATGAAAAAGAATAATCTGCCCAAGTTTGCCAGGGACTTTACAGAAGTTTATAATAAAGCATGGGCTTCGCATGGGGAAGGAAAACATCTTGAAGAAGCAAAGGTTCTGAAGATGTTCAACACTATGAAACCTATTATCAATGAGCATATTTCATGGTTTGTATATGAAAATGAGACCCCTATTGCGATGTGGATTAATATGCCAGACCTCAACCAGTGGTTTAAATATCTGAATGGGAAATTCGGGATTTTTGAAAAGCTTAAATTTTTGTTTTTAAAGCGTTTTAAAAAGAATGAAAAAATGGTGGGACTTGTTTTTGGAGTTGTTCCCGAATGGCAAAAGAAAGGCATTGACGGGTATATGATCTGGGAAGGGACTCAACATTTGAGAAAACATACGGATTTTACGACTACGGAACTACAGTGGATTGGTGATTTTAATCCTAAAATGATTAAGATTGCAGAGGCTCTTGAAACTACGGTTACCCGGAAGTTGGCTACCTATAGATATTTATTTGACAGGAGTAAGGAGTTTGAGAGACATCCGAATTTATAACTCGAGAACAATTATTTCTTTTCACATAAATTGATGGAATAGTTGTAATTTTGAAAATATTTTATTGAACAAACTAACTAAAACTATGTACAATGAGAAAAATAATTATAAACATCTTATTTATATCAGCTATTCCTCTGTCTGCACAGCAGATGAATACATTGAGCTATGACGGATCACGTTTACTAAATCATACCTTCTATCAAAACGGAGATTCTAACAGTAAAGGAATAAGCTATGACGACATCCAAGGCAGCCCTTACTATGAAAAAGCATTTTCCCCCGCTAAATTTATCGCAGGCAACAGAGAAGAATCTGCTGTAGCACGTTATAACACTTATTTCGACGAAGTTGAATTTAAAAAAGATGAAGAAACGTATTCTTTAGTTCCGGACAGTCCTTTTACAAGAATTGAATTTACCAGAACAAAAGAAATATTAGTAAAAATTGATACTGGTGATGATCTAAAGGGGTACTTTTTTGAACTTGCAGGAGGTAAAAATGCGCTTTTAAAAAAAGTAAAAACAGAGTTTAAGAATGCTGTTTCTGCAAAAAACTCATATGAAATAGACAGACCTGCGAGCTTTAATGCAAAGGATCCTATTTACTATATCAAAACAGAATCAGGATTTATTAAGAATCCAAAAAAAATAAAAGAGATAGCAGAAGCTTTCCCATCAAAAAAAGATGAGATTGAAAAGTTCGTAAAATCTAATAATATCAAAATTAATAAAGAAGCGGACCTCATCAAACTGGTTAAATTCTTAAATCAATAAAAAATAAACCCCTGTGAAATTTCACAGGGGTTCCTTCATTTTGGTACTTTTATTAGAATAGCTCACCGGCTACTTTTTTAATATTATCACTCTTCCCCATTGAGTAGAAGTGCAGAACAGGAACTCCGAAATCCAGTAATTCTTTGCATTGAGCAATGGACCATTCTATTCCGATTTGTTTTACAGCTTCATTATTCTTTGCATTTTCTACTTCATTGATCAGTTCTTCGGGAAGATCTATTTTGAATACCTGTGGCAGGATTTTCAAGTGTTTCTTTGTTGCAATCGGTTTAATTCCCGGAATGATTGGAACCGTGATTCCCATTTCTCTTGCTTTCTGAACGAATTCAATATACTTTTTATTGTCAAAAAACATTTGGGTAACGATATAATCTGCTCCGGCGTCTACTTTTTGCTTCAGCCACTTCAGGTCATAATTCATGGAAGGGGCCTCCATATGCTTTTCCGGATATCCTGCAACACCAATGCAGAACTTGTTAAGTTCATCACAAACCTGTTCTTCATTATGAAGATACTTTCCTCTTCCAAGGTTATTGATCTGGTCTACAAGATCCATGGCACTGGCATGCCCTCCCTGAGTAGGTTCAAAATACTGATGCCCTTTCATGGCATCTCCTCTTAGGGCCATTACATTATCTATTCCAAGGTACATACAGTCTACCAGAAGATATTCTGTTTCTTCTTTTGTAAAACCTCCGCAAAGAAGATGCGGAACTGTATCTACATTATATTTATGTTGAATAGCAGCACAGATTCCCAGTGTTCCCGGGCGCATTCTTGTAATACGGCGTTCCATCAGACCATTCCCTTTGTCTAGGTAGATATATTCTTCTCTGGATGTTGTAACATCTATGAAAGGTGGTTTGAATTCCATCAACGGATCTATATTGGTATAGAGGTCTTCAATTCCGATTCCTTTCTGTGGCGGAACAACTTCTAAGGAGAATAAAGTTTTTCCATTTGCATTTTTAATGTGTTCTGTTATCTTCATGTCAATGTTAATCTGCTAAATTTGGTGACAACCATTTTCTCGCTTCCTGGATGCTACAACCTCTTCTTGCTGCATAATCTTCAAGCTGGTCTTCTGTAATTTTTCCTAATCCGAAATATTTGGCATGCGGGCTTCCGAAATAATATCCGGAAACAGATGCTGTTGGGAACATAGCAAGGCTTTCTGTAAGGAAAACGCCTGTATTTTCTTCTACTTTTAAAAGCTCCCAGATGGTTTTCTTTTCCAAATGATCAGGGCAAGCCGGATAACCTGGAGCCGGACGGATTCCTTTGTATTTTTCGGCAATCAATTCTTCGTTGCTTAAAGTTTCCTGATTGGCATATCCCCAATACTCTGTTCGTACTTTTTTATGTAAAAATTCTGCATAGGCTTCTGCAAAACGGTCTGCCAGAGCTTTTACCATGATGGAATTGTAGTCATCATTGGCTTTTTCGTATTCTGCAGACAGTTCATCAGTTCCAAATCCGGTGGTTACGCAGAATGCTCCCACGTAATCAGTTTTTCCAGAGCTTTGAGGAGCAATGAAATCACTTAGAGCCAGATAATCTTTTCCTTTTGATCTCTGAGCCTGCTGTCTAAGGGTTAAAAACTTCGCCTGCTCATTATTATCTTCATCAAAAATCAAGATATCATCAGATTCATTGGAATTGGCTTTAAAGATTCCGAAGATAGCTTTTGCCGTTAACAGTTTCTCATCCAGAATTCTTTTCAGAATAACCTGAGCATCTTTGAATAATTCTTTCGCCTGAGCACCTACAACCTCATCTTCTAAGATATTCGGATATTTTCCGTGAAGATCCCAGCTTCTGAAAAACGGAGACCAGTCGATGAAAGGAAGAAGTTCTCTTAAATCCTGATTCTCGATTATTTTTATTCCTATTGTATTCGGAGTGAATATTTCTTCATTTTCCCAATCAATTTTAAAATGATTTTCTCTTGCTTCTTCAATGGAGACATAATCTTTATCTACCTGTCTGTTCAGAAACTTTTCTCTGAAATCGGAATAGTCATTCTTTAAATCCGAAACGTATTCTTTATTTCTGTCACCTAATAATGAACTCACAACATTTACAGCTCTTGAGGCATCATTTACGTGAACAACTGCATTTTTATATTTTAAATCGATTTTCACTGCGGTATGTGCTTTTGAAGTTGTAGCACCACCGATCAATAATGGAAAATCTAAGTTTTGTCTTTCTAATTCTGAAGCGATATAGACCATTTCATCCAAACTTGGCGTAATCAGTCCACTTAAACCAATAACGTCTACTTTTTCCTCTATAGCAGTCTGAATAATCTTTTCAGCAGGAACCATCACACCAAGGTCAACAATTTCATAATTGTTACAACCCAAAACAACGCTTACAATATTTTTACCAATATCATGAACATCACCTTTTACTGTTGCCATTAGGATTTTACCATTAGCAGGTCTTGATCCGTCTTTTTCTGCTTCAATGAAAGGTTGTAGATAAGCTACCGCCTTTTTCATTACCCTTGCGGACTTCACTACCTGAGGAAGGAACATTTTTCCGCTTCCGAATAAATCTCCTACGACTCCCATTCCGGTCATCAGATTAATCTCTATCACATGTAGCGGTCTTTCTGCCAATTGTCTTGCTTCTTCTACGTCTTCTTCAATGAAGCGGTCAATTCCTTTTACCAGAGCATAGGTGATTCTTTCCTGTAATGGATTGTTTCTCCATTCTAAGTCTTCAGTTTTTTCTTTCTTTACTGATTTATGCTTTTCGGAATAGTCGAGAAGTCTTTCTGTGGCATCTTCTCTTTTATCCAGAATGACATCTTCTACAAGCTCCAGTAATTGTTTATTGATCTCGTCATACACTTCCAGCATTGCCGGATTCACGATACCAATGTTCATTCCTGCCTGAATCGCATGGTAAAGGAATACGGAGTGCATCGCTTCTCTTACGGTATCATTTCCACGGAAAGAGAAAGAAACATTACTTACTCCTCCACTTACTGATGCATAGGGAAGGTTTTGTCTTACCCAGCGTGTCGCTTCAATAAAGTCGATGGCATTTCTTCTGTGCTCATCCATTCCAGTTGCTACCGGAAAGATATTTAAGTCGAAAATGATATCTTCTGCAGGGAAACCAATCTGATTTACCATGATATCATAGGAACGTTTTGAAATTTCAATTCTTCGTTCAAAACTGTCAGCCTGCCCTACCTCATCAAACGCCATAACAATGACTGCTGCTCCGTATCTTTTAATGGCTTTGGCATGTTTGATAAATTCTTCCTCACCTTCTTTTAAGCTGATAGAATTTACCACACATTTTCCCTGAGCTACCTGAAGACCTGCTTCAAGGATTTCCCATTTGGAAGAGTCTACCATGATTGGAATTCTTGCAATATCCGGTTCTGAGGCAATTAAGTTCAGGAATTTGATCATCGATGCTTTACCATCGATCAATCCATCATCAAAATTAACGTCCAGAATCTGGGCACCTCCTTCTACCTGATGGCGGGCAATATCTAAGGCTTCAGAGAATTTCTCCTCTTTGATCAGCCTTAAAAACTTTTTGGAACCGGCAACATTCGTCCTTTCACCAACGTTGATGAAATTACTCTCCGGGGTTATGATAAGAGGCTCAAGGCCTGATAATCTTAAATATTTCATTTTATTCTTCTAAAATATAGTAGGCATTATTGGCATTCTGCTTCAATAAATCCCTATGCTTACTTAAAGCTGTAATCAATGGAAATCTTTTATATGCTAAATCATGCTCTTTAGCAAACTCCTCGATCTCCTCTGTAATTTCATTGTAATACATATAACTGTAATTGGGAAAAAGATGATGGGCAACATGAAAATTGAAATTTCCCAACACATTTCTTACTAACCAGTTATTTTCTTTTAAATCATTGGTCACTTCAAACTGGTGACGAAGCCAACTGAATGGCAGACCTTTTTCTTTATTTAATTTTGGAAAAGCATTATCAGGAAGCGGATGCAAAGGCAGTAAAACAAACAATGCAAAAATACTTGCTGATATCACCTGTAAAAACCACGCTCCTAAAGCCAATCCTATTGATACTTTAAAGAACATTACAGGAACCACAATCTGATAAAAGAAATAGAACAGCTTATAACTTATTATTTTTACTTTTTCAATGGCGGGTATCTTTCCCTGGGTTTTTAAAATCACCCTTTCCTTATCAAAGAAGTCTCTGAAGTCTCTTATAAACATCCAGTTGAACAAATACAACGGATATACTAAAAAGAAAAACTTATCCTGATACTTCTGTACTCCTTTCGCTTTAATCCACGGTACGATTAAAAGCAGCCCACTCTGTTCGATATCCGTGTCCCATCCATCTACGTTAGGATAGGCGTGATGGCTTGCGATATGTCTTTTTTTCCAGATATAGGAATTGGCTCCTATAAAATCAAAAATGTGAAGAACCAGCCCGTTTAATCTTTTACTTTTATAAATGTTATTATGGGCTGCTTCGTGGATTAAGTTTAAATAAATCAAAACCAAAGAAATTCCCATTAAAACAAAGCTCAGAATGTAGATCCAATGCTTTTCGGCATTCACAAGAGCCAGAAAATATAAACCAATATAGACCAGTGGAAGAAGTACCGCTTTGATCTTAATGTAGATATCTCTGTTCTCAGAAATGGTTTCTACTCTTTGGTTCACTTTCTTTCTCAGCTCATTAAATAATCTGACATCCTCGGAATCTTTTAAGTAAATTGGCTTTTCCATATGTTTAACTTTGTGGTTTACTTAAAGTTAACATTTATAATCCAGCCTTCATCTTTGATTTTAATTAAAAAAATCTATCAAATCACACAAATTTCTTCAATTTCCTTGGCTCATATTTTTCTACAAGGTCTGCAATCGCTTTAATATGCTCAGGCGTTGTACCACAACATCCTCCTATAATATTGATTAATCCTTTCTCAACATATTCTTTGATCTGTCTCGCCATATCTTCCGGAGTTTCATCATATTTTCCAAAAGCATTCGGTAAACCGGCATTCGGATATGCTGAAACGTAGAATTCTGAATTATGAGCCAGTGTTTCAAGATAAGGGGTCAGCTGATCTGCTCCCAATGCACAATTGAAACCTACGCTTAGTAAATTCAGGTGAGAAACTGAGATCAGGAAAGCTTCCGCAGTCTGTCCGCTCAATGTTCTTCCTGAAGCATCGGTAATGGTTCCTGAAACCATGATCGGGATCTTAATTCCTCTTTCATCCTGTAATTCATCAATAGCAAATAAAGCTGCTTTTGCATTCAGGGTATCAAAGATGGTTTCTACCAGAAGGATGTCTGAACCTCCATCCAGCAAAGCTTCACACTGCTGTTTGTAAGCGACTCTCAATTCTTCAAAAGTGATGGCTCTGTACCCTGGATCATTAACATCAGGACTCAAACTAGCTGTTCTGTTTGTAGGTCCGATAGATCCCGCTACGAATCTCGGTTTATCCGGATTTTTCGCAGTATACTCGTCACAGGCTTTTCTGGCAATTTTTGCTGACTCATAGTTCAGGTCGTATACCAGATCTTCCATGTGATAATCTGCCATCGCAATGGTAGTTCCTGAAAAGGTATTGGTTTCAATGATATCAGCTTTGGCTTCCAGGTATTTCTTATGAACTTCCTCAATCGCCTGGGGCTGTGTCAGAGAAAGCAGGTCATTGTTTCCTTTTACCGGATGTTCCCAGTCTTTGAAACGTTCTCCACGGTAATCTTCTTCTTCGAATTTGTATCGCTGAAGCATGGTTCCCATCGCTCCGTCAAGAATTAAAATTCTCTCGGATAAAGCTTTATATAATTGTTCTGAATTTTTCATTTTTATCTATTTTGGCTAAGACCAGTTGCTATTTGGATTAATCTAAAGCCTGCTTCAGATCAGCAATAATGTCATCCACATTTTCCAACCCTACTGAACAACGTACCAGCCCTGCAGTAATACCTACTTCATTTCTTTCTTCGTCTGATAATTTGGAGTGTGTAGTAGATGCCGGATGCGTAACGATCGTTCTTGTATCACCTAAATTAGCAGACAGTGAACACATTTGGATCTTATCTAAAAAGTTTCTTCCACCTTCTATTCCACCTTTTATTTCAAAGGCTACGATATTTCCTCCAAGTTTCATCTGCTTTTTGGCAATTTCATAACTCGGATGAGATTTCAGAAATGGATATTTTACCAATTCTACATTAGGATGACTTTCTAAAAACTCGGCTACCTTCAATGCATTCTCACAGTGTTTTTCTACACGGATTGCCAATGTTTCAAGGCTTTTTGATAATACCCATGCATTAAAAGGAGATAATGCTGGTCCTGTATTTCTTGCAAAAAGATAAATTTCTCTGATCAGGTCTTCCTTTCCTACTGCTATTCCACCTAAAACTCTTCCTTGTCCGTCAATCAGTTTCGTTGCTGAGTGTACCACAATATCTGCACCATACTTGATAGGCTGCTGAAGATAAGGCGTTGCAAAACAATTGTCTACGATAAAGATAAGATTATGTTTTTTTGCAATCTGTCCGAAAAACTCAAGATCCAGAATTTCAATGGCCGGATTGGTGGGCGTTTCAAGGTATAAGATCTTGGTATTAGGTTTAATATATTGCTCTACATTCGCGGCATCTTGTGCTTTGAAATAAGAGGTTTCAATATTCCATTTCGGGAAATATTTGGTAAACAAAGTATGAGTAGATCCAAATACTGACTGGCAGCTTACGATATGATCTCCGGCATTCAGTAATGCAGCAAATGTAGAATAGATGGCTGCCATTCCTGTTGCAAAGGCATATCCTGCTTCTGCCCCTTCCATTTTAGCAATCTTATCTGTAAATTCGGTTACATTTGGATTAGAGAAACGGCTGTATAAATTTTTAGGTTTTTCTTCTGCAAAGCTTGCTCTCATATCTTCTGCATCCTGAAATATAAAACTGGAAGTAAGATAGAGCGGCGTAGAATGCTCATCAAACTGAGATCTTTCCGTTTGGGTTCTTATTGCTGATGTTTCAAAATTTTCCATATAGTTTTAATTTGTCAATTCAGCAGGGTAACCATTAGATTCTTCGCTATGCTCAGAATACAATTGCAATAATGGTTACACTGCCAGATTGGTAGATTGTTACATTAATTTATTTCGTTTCACTTACTCTTAAAATATCTCCGAATACACCTCTTGCTGTTACCTGTGCGCCAGCTCCGGCTCCCATAATCACAATTGGATTTTCTCCATAGCTTTCTGTATAAATTTCAAAGATGGAATCTGAGCCTTTCAGCTGTCCTAGTGCGGAAGTTGCAGGAACAGAAACCAGTTTTACATCCAGTTCGCCTTTATCTTTCTGTAAGTCACCATGTAGATCACCTACATATCTCAATACATGTCCGGGTTCCTGGTTTTCTTTTATTTTCTGATATTCTTCGTCCAGCTCTTCCAATCTTGAAAGGAATTCTGATTTTGAAACTTCAAGAAGGCTTTCCGGAACAAGATTCTGAATATTGATATCTCCGAATTCATTGATTAAGTCTAATTCTCTCGCCAGAATCAATAATTTTCTTGCTACATCATTTCCTGATAAATCTTCTCTCGGATCCGGTTCTGTGTATCCTTTTTCCAGCGCTTCGTTGATGATGGTTGAGAATTTATCATCTCTCAAAGAAAAATTGTTGAACACATAGCTTAATGTTCCTGAGAACACACCTTTGATTCTTGTAATATTTTCTCCTGAAAGGTGTAATAATTTGATGGTATCAATTAACGGTAAACCAGCCCCCACATTGGTTTCATACAGATAACGTCTGTTGTTTTTACTCAACGTATATCTTAGTTTTCTGTATTCTTCTATCGGAAGGGTATTGAAAATCTTGTTGGAAGACACCAGATCGAATCCGTTTTCTGCCAAAGCATGATAGTTTTTCACAAAATCTTTGCTTGCTGTGTTATCCACAACAATCAGATTCTCCAGTTGATTTTCCTTAGAGAAGTTGATTAATTCTTCTACATTTGATGGATGTTCTGCTGTTAAAACCTCATCACTCCAATTGGCATCGAATCCTTTTTTGTTGAAGGCAATTTTCTTAGAGTTGGCTACTGCAACTACTTTAAGATCTATTTTTTTACGTTTTTTAATTTCTTCTGCAGATTCCAAAACCTGTTGAATCAATGTTTTTCCTACATTTCCGTGGCCAATGATAGCCAGATGAACGGTCTTCGGCTTTTTGAAAATTTCAGATTCTATGATGTTTCTTGTTTTTTCATCCTGAGAAGAAGTCACTACGATATTGACTCTGTTTTCTCCTGCTACCTGATTCAAAAGCAATGGGAAAACATTGTTTCTTGCCAGTTCTGCAAAGACTTTATTGAAGTCTTCTGCAACAAAACCAATCACAGAAACATTATTAATACTATAAATTTGGGAAACTTTTCCAGATTTTCTTTCTGCTTCGAATTCATCAATAAGACAAGCCACTGCTTTCTCTGCATCATTTTCTTGAACCAGAATTGAAATTCCGTTTTCTATGGCTTGCTGAGAAATTACGCCTACACTGATACGCGCCAAAGTAAGCGCTTTAAAAATTCGTCCGTCAATCCCGATTTCTCCCAGGAAATCTTCTCCTTCAAATTTGACGATTGATCTGTTCTTCAAAAATTTTATTTCGTTAGCATTTTTCATTACTTCTATAAAATGTTTTTAATGATATTATTTAATTGTTGATATTCCATTAGGAAGGCATCATGCCCGTGTATAGATTGGATCTCGTGATAAGAAACATCCTTATTTTTCTCTTTTAAGTTTTCAAAACACATTCGGATTTCAGAAGCCGGAAAGAATAAGTCTGTATCTACGGAGATCATGTGCATTCGTGCCTGTATGTTCTCCAGTGCTTCTTCAGCAACGTTTATATTCATCAGGAGATGGTTCATCAGCTTGTATGCTTTTAAACTAAACCTTTCGTTTAGTGCATTACCATGATAAACCAGCCAGTCTTCTGATTCCAGGCGTTTTTTTTCCTGGTTATATTGGTTTTGAAATCTGTCATTGAGTGACTGTGGAGTTCTATAACACAACATAGCATGAATTCTTGCTTTCTGTAATGGTTCCTCTTTATCATTCAATAAAAATTTCTGAACCAGA
Organism: Chryseobacterium sp. KCF3-3; assembly: GCF_045865955.1. NCBI lineage: Bacteria > Pseudomonadati > Bacteroidota > Flavobacteriia > Flavobacteriales > Weeksellaceae > Chryseobacterium > Chryseobacterium sp. KCF3-3. The sequence goes on along the minus strand of NZ_AP035792.1, from coordinate 2,442,487 downwards.
CACTGTGCATGAAGCCAATCGTGTGTTCTATAGTCACAGGCTATTGGAATAAATATTTCTGCGAGATCCGGCTGCTTGGCAAGCATTTCCCAGGCAATCCCTCCTCCCAGAGAGCCTCCGATAATGGCATATAAATTTTTGATATGTAAAGCTTCAAGTCCTTTCAGAAATATCGCTGCGATATCTGCAGGAGTGAAGTTTTCATAGTCTTCAATTAAAAAATCGTCGTATCCGTTTCCGGGTATATTAAAACACAGAACAGTATATTGATCAGTATCAACAACCTGATTTTTTCCTACCAATTGTTTCCACCAGCCTTTTTCTCCGGATACGTTTGAATTTCCGGTAAGAGCATGATTGATTAAAATGATAGGGGCTGTAAACAGATCTTTCCCAAAAAGCTGATAGCTTAACGGGATATGGTATTCCTTTTGGGAATAAGTTTGATACGTAAGATTAATATAGTTTAGTTCTGTTTTCAATTCTATTAAATTTTAATACAATTGAAAATGCCACAGGAAATGGCTGAAAAGAACTTCAGTAAGTTATCTGTCCAAAATTATTTGGTAGAACGTAGCACCTTCTTTGCTTGCGCAAAGGGTTGCTAAGGTTTCATAGGGTCTAATCCCTCAACCTTTCTTGATAACATTTTCAATATTTGAATGAACGAATGGTGCAAAGGTAGTTCTTTTCTTTTAATTTCAAAAAAAAATTATTTTAATATTTAAAAAAGCCCTTAAATACAAGTATTTCAAGAGTATATTAATAATTCTTCAGATGAAAAAAATTGGAATTACTTATCAAAAAAACTAACTTCGTATGGAAAAATGATGAGATATGACCGCCGAAAAAGATAGATTACAAGATACCAAATGGAAAAACTGGGGACCTTATGTAAGCAACCGGCAGTGGGGAAATGTACGCGAAGATTATAGCCCGAACGGGAATGCCTGGAATTTTACCAACCATAATAATGCAGAAAGCTATGCCTACCGATGGGGTGAAGAAGGAATTGCCGGAATTTCTGATGTAAAGCAACTTTTATGTTTTGCTTTTTCGTTTTGGAACAAGAAAGACAAAATGGTAAAGGAAAGATTCTTTGGATTGAGCAATCCTCAGGGAAATCATGGGGAAGACATCAAAGAAATCTTTTATTATCTGGATAATACACCTACTCATAGCTATATGAAAATGGTGTATAAATATCCGATCAATGAATTTCCTTACGATGACCTTGTTGCAGAAAACGGGAGACGCAGTAAAAAGGAACCGGAATATGAGATTTTCGATACCGGAATTTTTGATAATGATGAGTATTTTGATATTTTTATAGAATACTGTAAAGCCGATCACAATGATATTCTTGCCAGAGTAACGGTCTGTAACCGAAGTCAGCATGAAGCCCCTATTCTGGTAGCGCCTACCGTATGGTTCAGAAACAACTGGAAATGGGGATATAATACGTATAAAGCAGAAATCAATGCTTCTCATGACGGAAGTATCAATATTGGCCATGACAGTATTTCAATCAAAAAACTTTATTCCCGAAATACCAATGCACAAAGCGTATTTTGTGATAACGAAACCAATAATTCTAAGCTTTATGGAGCTCCTGCAGCTGAAAATACTTATTTCAAAGATGGGATCAATAATTTCATTACTCATAAAACCAATACGGTAAATCCTGAAAAAAAGGGAACAAAAGCTTCTTTTCTGATTGATGAGCTTATTGGTGCTGGGGAATCCAAAGTTTTTGAATTCAGATTATGTCCGGATGAAGCTGATGAACCTTTTGAAAAGTTTGATGAAATATTCAATATACGAGAGGCTGAAGCTGAAGAGTTTTATAAAGAAATTCAGAATGACACCGTCAACGAAGATGAAAGAAATGTGCAGAGACAGGCTTTTGCCGGACTTCTCTGGAACAAACAGTTCTATCATTACAATATCGGAAAATGGCTGAAAGGTGATCCCAACTTTGAAGCTCCAAGAAATTTCAACGAATATGTAAGAAATACGGAATGGAATCATCTCCACAATAAGGATATTATTTCCATGCCCGATAAATGGGAGTATCCATGGTATGCAACGTGGGATCTGGCATTTCACTGTGTACCATTTTCTATCATCGATGCTGAATTTGCCAAGGGACAGCTTTTGCTGCTTACGAAAGAATGGTATATGCATCCTAACGGACAGCTTCCAGCCTATGAATGGAATATGAGTGATGTGAATCCGCCCGTACATGCGTGGTCATGCTTCCGTGTTTTCAAAATTGATGAAAAAACTAATGGAAAACCGGATTTATTATTCTTAGAAAAAGTATTCCAGAAACTGCTTCTTAATTTCACCTGGTGGGTAAACCGAAAAGATAAAAATGGGAAAAACATCTTTGGTGGTGGTTTCCTTGGTCTCGATAATATCGGAGCTTTTGACCGGAATATGGAATTAAAGGACGGCCAACACCTTGAACAGGCAGACGGAACAAGCTGGATGGCGATGTATGCCCTGAATATGATGCGCATTGCAATGGAGCTTGCCCAGTATTATCAGGTTTATGAAGATATGGCGATCAAGTTTTTTGAGCATTATCTTTATATCGCGGAAGCTATGGAAAACCTGGGTGAAGGCACAAAAGGTCTTTGGAATGAAGAAGACGGATTCTTCTATGATGTACTACAGCTTGGAAACGGAGACAGTGTTTCTTTAAAATTAAGAAGTATTGTCGGTTTGATTCCGATGTTTGCCGTTGAGATTGTAGACCACCGCTTACTGGAAAAGATGCCGAATTTCAGAACCCGAATGGAATGGATCTTAAAGAACAAGCCGGAATTGACCAAACTTGTTTCTCACTGGGACGAGGAAGGACAAGGCCGGAAACACCTGATGAGCATCCTCCGAAAAAACAGACTGACAAAGGTTCTGACCAGAATGCTTGATGAAAATGAATTCCTTAGTTCTTACGGAATCCGTGCCATGTCCAAAGTATATGAGGAAAATCCTTTTGTCTTCTCTGTACATGGATCTGAAAATATGGTCTACTATACACCTGCAGAAAGTGACAGCCGTATGTTTGGCGGAAACAGCAACTGGCGCGGTCCAATTTGGTTTCCAATCAATTTTCTGATTGTGGAAAGCCTTCAGCGTTTCCATTATTACTATGGAAACAGTCTGAAAGTAGAACTCCCAACGGGAAGTGGAGATAAAAGAAATCTTGATGAAGTGGCTCAGAATATCAGCAAAAGACTTTGCTCTCTGTTTTTAAAGGATGAACATGGACAAAGAGCTTTCAACGGAGGTAATCCAAAATTCAATTATGATGAACATTTCAGAGATTATATTACTTTCTTTGAATATTTCCATGGAGATAATGGCCGTGGCGTAGGTGCTTCCCATCAAACAGGATGGACTGCCACTGTGGCAAAATTGATAAAACCAAGACTCACCTTTTAATAAGCAATGAGTAATTGGTAATGAGTAATAAAAAAGCCGGATAAATCATCCGGCTTTTTATATTTTTAGATAAGAGATTAAATTTTTTCTCCGTTCACATATACTTCGTATCCGATTTCTACATTCGGTTCTAACGTTTTTGATACTGAGCAGTATTTTTCAAAAGAAAGTTCTGCAGCCTTTAATGCTTTTTTAGGATCAATTTCTCCTTCCAGAAGAAACTTAACGTTAATAGATTTAAAAGGTTTTGCATCTTCTACCTGCACTCTTTCTCCTTCTACTTCTGCCTGGAAACTTTTGATTTCCTGACGCTGCTTCTTCAGAATAGAAACCACATCAATTCCGCTGCAGCCTGCTACTGCCATCAGTACACTTTCCATGGGAGAAACTCCTTTTGCTCCCGGCTGGGAAGTGTTATCCAAAAGAATGGAATTTCCCTGAGCGTTGGTACATTCAAATAAAAAATCGTCGTTTATTCTGTTAAGTGTAATTTTCATTGTTTATTTGCTTATTGCTTGTGCAAAGTTATAAAATTCCTCTTGCTTTTATCTCCAGATATTTATTGATAACATCAATATTCAGATTTTCCGGAAGGGTATAGACCGTATAAATTCCATATTTGCGGAGTTCCTGGATGATGAGTTTCTTTTCAAATTCAAATTTTTCAGCAATGACTTCATCATAAATCTCCTGCATATTTTCAGGATTTTTGTTGATCAGCATCTGCAGTTCTGAGTTTTTGAAGAATACAACAACCAGCAAATGGTTTTTCGCAATTCCACGAAGATATTTTAACTGTCGGTTCAGTCCGTCCAGCGTTTCAAAGTTGGTAAAAAGCAGAATTAAACTTCTTTGGTTAATGGAATATTTTACATCCTGGTATAAACGGTTGAAGTCGCTTTCAAAGAAATCTGTTTTAATATTATAAAGTGCTTCTGAGATTTTCTTCAGTTGTCCGGATTTATTATCGGCAGCAATTTTATTTTCGGCTTTCTTGGAAAAAGTCATCATTCCGGCTCTGTCTCCTTTTCTTAAAATGATATGAGAGAGTGCCATCGTAGCATTGATAGAATAATCCAGCAAACTTAACCCGTTGAAAGGCATTTTCATGGTTCTTCCTTTATCAATCAGCATAAAAATACGTTGTGATTTTTCATCCTGAAACTGGTTTACCATAAGACGGTTCGTCTTGGAAGTTGCTTTCCAGTTGATCGTTCTGATATCATCTCCGGGAACATATTCTTTGATCTGCTCAAATTCCATAGTGTGTCCCAGTTTTCTGACTTTCTTGATTCCTCCTAATAAAAATTCACTCTGAATAGCCATCAGCTCATATTTTCTGAGATGAATAAAAGAGGGATAAGCAGGCAACATCGCATCTTTCTGGAAAATAAATCTTTTTGAGATGAATCCCAACGGTGATGATGCATACACATTCAGACCTCCGAAATGATATTCTCCTCTTTCTTTAGGCTCCAATGTGTATTGAAAAAATGTATTTGCTCCGGAAGCGATTTGTTTTTCAATCAAAAAATCTCTCTTTTGAAACTGAAACGGAATTTCATCAATAATCTTAGTATGTATGGTAAAACTATAATTATTTTTAATATCTATTTTTACAAAATTCTCATCTCCGTTGGACAATTTTTCCGGCAGAATCCTTTGAGCCTGCAATGTATTCTTTTGATTAAAAAGCAACAGAAAATCTACCATTGCCGCCAGAAAGCAAATCAGGAGTGCAATATGGGCAACCCACATCAGCACCGGAAAGAAAAATGCAAGGACATACAGAATCCCCACTCCGATGAGTGTAAAAAAGAAACGTGTATTGATGTATAAGTTTTTCATTAGTTAGGTAGCGGGTTGCAGATGAAAGGTTTTAGGTGGTCGTTTATTAGCTTTTTCACATTCATTATTATTGTAAGGAATTAATAAGTCCGTTCAACAATTTGGATATTTCTATAATCCTTTCATTGAGTTTCAAATAATCATCTTCATTTAAAAACCCGAGATTTTTTGAAATTATTAATTGGGTTTCCACCTCTGCACAACTGCCTCTTGCTATTTTTAAAAATTGTAGATAATCAGGTTTGCTTCGTCTTGAGTTTCCCTCAGCAATATTAGAGGGTATAGAAACAGCAGACCTTCTTATTTGTGATATTAATCCATAGATTTCGGTTTTAGGAAAAGTTTCAGTAATCCTATAAATGTCAGTAACAAAATCAATAGACTTCTGCCAAACTAAAAGTTCTTTAAAATTTGCCATATATAATAATTTTGTAACTATTTAAGCATTCACTCGCTATTAACTGCTACCTGCCACCTATTATCAACTACCTAATACCTATCTCGGTATTTCTATTCCTTCTAAAATCTGACGGATAATTTCATCTGCAGTAAGACCTTCCATTTCTCTTTCTGGAGATACGATTACTCTGTGTCTTAAAACAGCATAGCTTGCTTCTTTAATATCCTCAGGGGTTACAAAATCTCGTCCTCTTATAGCAGCAAATGCTTTTGAAGCTGTAAGAAGTGCTAGGGAAGCTCTCGGAGATGCTCCCAGATATAAGAACTGGTTTTCTCTGGTATTGATGATAATCTTAGCAATATATTCCATCAATTGAGATTCCACAATAATTTCTTTTACCAGATGCTGGTAATTTTTCAATTGCTGAGCTGTGATAACACGGTTTATCCCTTCTGTTTTATCTTCTTTTTTGCTTTCGTGCTGATTTTTAATGATCGCTATTTCCTGTTCAAGGTTAGGATATCCTACATTGATTTTGAATAGAAAACGGTCCAGCTGAGCTTCCGGAAGTCGGTATGTTCCCTCATGTTCAATCGGGTTCTGTGTAGCGATGACAAGGAAAGGTTCGTCCATTGTATAACGCGTGCCATCCATTGTGATTTGTCTTTCTTCCATTACTTCAAATAATGCAGATTGTGTTTTGGCAGGTGATCTGTTGATCTCATCAATCAGTATAAAGTTGGAGAAGATAGGTCCTTTTTTAAATTCAAATTCTGAATTTTTCACATTGAATACGGAAGTTCCCAAAATATCGGAAGGCATCAGATCCGGAGTAAACTGAATTCTGCTAAACCCTACGTCAATGGTTTTGGCTAATAATTTTGCCGTAATTGTTTTCGCTACTCCCGGCACTCCTTCAATAAGTACGTGTCCGTTGGAAAGTAATGCAGCCAAAAGATGTTCAATCATTTTCTCCTGCCCTACAATTACTTTTCCGATCTCAGATTTCACTTTCTCTAAGCTTGCACGAAGTTCAATCATATCAATTCTCGACTGAAACTGTTCTTCCTGTTTATTAAGGTTGATAGTGCTTTGGTTTTCTATATTGGGGTTATCAAAGTTTTCCATAATAAAATTAATTTATCATTCTTGCCCGATAATGTATAATTGTATCCCTTCCTGTGAATAGTGATTATAACATTGATCGGCTTTATATCATTAGGTTATTCTATTGTTATATTATTTAAGTATTTCATCAAGGAGCTTATTGATCCTTGCAAGATCTTCCTTCATTACACTGGCATAAGGATCCTGAGCTTTTTTGATAAGTGCTATTGCTTCACTGATCATTTCTATAGGTTTCCCGGTTTTCAGATGCAATTTTTTTGCAAATTCTTCATCTAAATTCTGAGTATCTATCAACAGGTCCATTCTCACTTTATTCAGAAAATACTGTGCCTTCTTGGCCATCATATCATGAAAATCGCCTTCCTGAAGATACAGATTTCCAATGCTTTTCACAAAATCCAGGGAAGTATTTCTTAATGGCTCTTCTACAGGAACTATCCTCTGTTTTCTTTTTGCATTAAAGAAGATAAAAAGAACAAGTCCTCCTAAAAATACCCACCATGCATATTTTAAAGGTGGATTTGACAATATAAATCTCATGAAAAAGCGTGATTCAGAACTTTTGTTGGATACAAACCAAAGGGTTTCTCTATCCTGAAGATATGAAAACACATCCTGTGCATATTTTACATTGCCGGGTTTCAGAAGATAATAATTCGTCAGGAAAAGAGGTTCGGTATGTGCATAGATGTATCCTTTCCCAAACTTCACTTTAATAAAATTGGCCTGATCTGTATTCTTTTTCTCTACTGTTTTCCCAAGAACTTCCACTTTAGGTTTAATGAATGAGAATCCTCTACCCGATGGAAATTTATCTAATTTAATAAAATCATTCTGAAATTTTTTATCGGTAAGTTTCAGGACATTTTCTTCTTCAAAAGAGATTTCGGAATCGTAATATCCGATACTGTCTGAAATTTCTTTAGGCATACGGGTTACCATCAGAAATGCATCTGAGCCTTCAGATACCTGAGACAGAATTTTTTTCCATGACTCACCGTCAAGGTTATTTTCAATGACTACAATATTGTGATCTCCTTTTTTGTGCTGGCTGTAATATTCATAAGGAACCTGTTCAATCTTCTTCAGTTTATTTTTAAAAAGATGTTTAGCTTCATTATTAAAAACAAATAATCCGAACGGAGACTTCTCATTGATATCAAAATTCTTCCGCCAGTCTGTCGTTTCTTTTTTGTTAACTTCAAGCAACGCCAGAATAATCATCACAATGACGAAAATTACAGCATATGTTTTGAAAGTTTTATTCATGGTTACTATTTGTTAGGGTTTAAATGCCTGGTATTGATTTTTAAATTTCTGATAGCTTTCTTCTTCAATACTGAATTCTCCATACCAGACATAATCAAAAATATAAGACAGATTAGAGAAATCTTCCTTCAGATGAGGAGATTTCAACTCTGAGACATAGTCCTTATTTGTTTTTTCCGGATTCCAGTTGATCAGTTTTTTGTCACTCAGTTTTTTAAGAACAAACAGGAATTGGTAACGAACTGCGGAACGGTAATCTCCTGCGTGTTCAAATTTTGCAATACTTTCAGGGAAATTGATTTCATGGATATTCTCATGAAGTTCCTGAACATTAAGATCCAGTTTTTTATTCTTTTTACCAAAAATAAAATTCCCGTCTTTTCCCATAATGTACTTAATAATGAAATACAACAGAAAACCTACAAGAATAATCGCAAACAGACGAATAAGAATAGTAGTAAGCTCTGCCGACTTAGTGAATGCTGTTTCCCCAAAAATACTCTGTATAATCTGATTGATTTTTCGCATCAGCTTTTGAAAGAAAGATTCTCTCGGTTTTGATACAGAATAGTCAAATTCATTTCCTCTATATCTTGACGGAATATTTTCTTTAAATGTTTTCGGATACACCTCATTCTCCGATACCGGATATTTCATCAGCACAGAATCTGCACGCAGCATATTTCTGTAATGTCCGGTAGTATACAATGAATCTACCAGATCATCGGAAGCGGAATTATCGTCCTGAGCTTTAACCAGCCCAAGAGAGAAAAAAAGCAATATGAAAAAAAGAATTTTATTCATTGATTCCAATCGTGTCTATTTCTGCCAATTCAACTTTCTGGTGAAGATCTGTTCTGCTGTCATAATACATCAGTCCTGCATTTACATACATCAGGTTTGAAAGAAAAAATGAAAGCAACATGGAAAATCCATAAAATACAAAAAACAGAATTCCGGCAGCTCCGGTAAAAGGATTTTGTTCAAAATTTCCATCTGGTGTAGAGATAAGAAGCGACCCGTAAAAGAACATCATCGGGATAAATGTAAATATAGATGTTATCATATAAATAATAATAAACATCACAAATGCAGATCCCCAATATTTCCAGAACGGTGATTTCTCGCTACCATTCGGATAAGAAAACTGAGAACGCAAAGCATAGCTCAGGCTTCCCCAGAAACCTCTCTCCGAATTAAAATAATCATACATCAGAAATGTAGTGAAATTAAATATCGTTGGATAAAGAAGCAGGATAAGAAAGAATCCGATAATAATAAGAACCAGGATATAAGAAAAACCTACTACAAATAAAATCGCAGGGGTAACAATAAAGATCATCCCCAGGCATAGTTTTCCAATTCTTCCGGCATTGTTCTTAAAATCACTCAGAATTTCATCAGCTTTTATCTTTTCTGCACCCTGTGCAATTCTTTTTAAGTAAAAAACAGGATACAGATAATTGACAATCATCAGAACCATGAAAAGCAGGAAGGTCAATAATCCCACCGTAATCAGCATTCCTGAGTTTTCAGAAAAATATTGTTCAAAATAATAGGTTTCCCCTCCAAGATTTGATCCGAATATTTGTGAAAAGAGTTCTTTATATCCGAAAATGACAACGGTTACCATTAAGATCAAAAGCAATCCGTTGATCAGAATATAGTTTTTAAAATAATTCTTTCCGTATAATTTGAAAAAATTGAAACTATCGCTGATAAAAGTTCCAAAGTCTCTTTTTTTATAAAATTGTATCATGGATATGTTGATTAGTTTTTTTGTAGACAATAGACGGATATACAAAATAGTAGAATCCAATGATGGCCAGTGAACCCAAAATAATGATCAGATTCAAAATTAAAGGCATCTTCAATGCATGTCTGGTGACATACCCTTCTATAATCCCTGCACAAATGGTGAAAGGAACAGTACTTAAAAATATTTTAAATGAATCTTTAAATCCTTTTTTAAACGAATTAAATCTTGAAAACGTTCTCGGAAATAAAATAGATGCGCCCAGAATCAATCCGCACATCGCTTCCACTACCATAGCAAAAATTTCAAAAACTCCGTGAAGCCATATTCCTCTTGCACTGTCTTTCAATGCTCCATAATCATAGAAGAAATATTGAAAAGCTCCCAGCATCACACTATTGGATAGCAATGCAAACAATGTTCCCACTCCTCCGGCAATTCCGTAAATATATAATTTTGCTCCAACCTGAATATTATTAAAGATAATTCCAATGGTGCTTCCCCAGGTACTTCCACTCTGATAAACGCCTACAGCATTATTATTTTTAATATTTTCAACGGTTTCATTCACATATCCTTCACCTAGAATAATATTCACGAAATTTTTATCATAAATGGCAGAAAGCACTCCGATTGAGGTAAATAAAATGAAAAAGAGAAATGCATACATCAGATATCTCCGGTAATGATACATCAACAACGGAACTTCTGTTTTAAAAAAGTAAACCAGTCTGTTTTCCTCTACCCTTTTGGTTTTATAGATCTTCTGAAAAATCTGGGCAGATAAATGATTCAGATAAACGGTGGTGTTACTTTTGGGGTAATAAGTCTGGGCAAAAGAAAGATCGTTGATCAGGTTTATATATAGCGAAGACAGGTCATCAGGATTTTTTTTAATTTTCCCTTGAATAACCTGTTCTATTCCCAACCATTTTTCTTTATTTTGTTTAATGAAATAAACTTCTCTCATAATTGTTAAGGCTAAAATAATAAAAAATATGTCTCAAATAGCGATAAATACCTCACAAAATGTAAATATTAATTTTAATATTGCAGGCGTAGGAGAAAGGATGCTTGCCTTCATTATTGATCTTCTGATCAGGATTGCTTATGTGGTAATTATCCTGTATCTTTTCTTCAATATTTTCGATTTGGGATATCTTTTAGACGGGCTTGATGACTGGTCTATACGGGCAGTATATCTTATTCTTACTTTTCCCATCTATATTTATCCTCTTGTATTGGAAAGTCTGATGGAAGGTCAGACTCCCGGTAAAAAACTGATGAAGATAAAAGTAGTAAAAATTGATGGCTATCAGGCCAGTTTTGCAGATTATATGATCCGTTGGGTTTTCAGAATCGTAGATGTTTCTTTTGCCGGAGTGGTAGGACTTATTTCTATGATTGTCTCTAAAAATAACCAGCGTTTAGGTGACATTGCTTCCGGAACAGCTGTTATTTCTTTAAAAAACAACATTAATATTTCTCATACAATTCTGGAGAATATCCATGAAAATTATGTTCCTTCTTTCCCTCAGGTGATTGCTTTGAGTGATAATGACATGAGAATCATCAAAGACAATTATACCAAAGCTCTGAAAGTAGATGACCGCCAGATCATCAGTAAACTATCCGAAAAAATCAAAAGCATTCTGAAACTGGAAATAGATCCTACGAAAATGACGGAAAGGCAGTTTATCAATGTTATTATCAAAGACTACAACTATTATACGGGGAAGGATAATTAGATTGGTCAATGGTCAATTTAAAAATTAACCGCGAAGCTTATTGCTTATTGCTTATTGCTTATGCAAAGGTCGGTTCAATTTTTGTATATTGAAGAATAAAGTTCTGAATCATGAAATTTGAAAACAATAAATCCGGAAACGGTGGAGTTCTTACGTTAAACAATGAAACAAAAGAAGTAGGAAGACTTACGTATACTATTTTCCCGGAAGATCATAAATTCATTATCTCTTTCGTATTGGTACACCCGGAATTTGAAGGCAGAGGAATGGGAAAATTTTTAGTAGAAGAAGCCATTAAATTTGCCAGAGAAAACAATTGGAAAGTATACCCGCATTGTTCCTATGCAAGATCTGTAATGATGAGAATGAATGATGTGGACGATATCTTTTTAAAGAATTAAAACTTCATTGAGAAGGATATCTTCAATATCATCCGGATAATCTACTCTGAGATGATGATCAGAAGCTACCCACTCCATAATTTCCTGAAGATTTAAAACCTTGGAATTGGGGATTCCCATTTTGTCAAGAGCACATGCATTGCATTCCTGTTCATATTGATTATGGATAGGAATTACAAATAGTTTTTTATCCATAAACAGAGCTTCTGCCGGACTTTCAAAACCTGCATTGCACAAAATTCCGTCACAGCCTTCAAAGTATTTCAGATACTGGCTTTCATCAATAGGAAATACTTCTACATTTTTTACCTTTACCTGTACTTTGCTGTATTTTGAAAACACTTTCCACTCCACAGGAATTTTTCTTAACACTTTAATGATATTCTCATCTGCAAAACTAGGCAGGTAAACAAGATAATATCCCTGTTTGTAAGGATTCAGATTTCTGATCTTTCTCCTGATTACAGGTTTTTTAATCTGAGGATGATAATTTTCAAAATGAAACCCAATTTTCCTTTCACTTGGAACATAGTATTTTAAAATCATTTCTCCCAGAAAGTCTTTTTTCTTCGGTTTTGGTGTTTCCGCAAAGCTCATGGAAGCCTGATGGCTGAGTTCTATCATCGGAAGTTTTTTCAGTTTAGAAGCCCAACCAGTCAAGGGTTCATAATCATTAATAATTAAATCATACTGTGACAGCTCTAATTCTCTGATGGTTTTAGCAGCTTCAAGAAATTTATTTTCAGTAAACGTTTTTCGATAGGATAAACCGCCTGTTTTATTATAAAGAAGGGAAATACCTCTGTGTTGAAAATTAATATCAAAATCAGCCTTCAATTGCGATTGATGGCCGCTGATCAAGGTATCAACAGATGCATGTTTTTTGAGAAGAGGAATGATTTCCTGTGCTCGGGCAACATGTCCGTTTCCAGTACCCTGGAATGCATATAAAATCTTCATTTAGGAAAAGTTGGTTACAATTTTTAAAAGAGCAGAATTATCCATTTCCGGAATTTCTTCAGCTTCATCATCTTTCAGCAAATGCTTATGCTCATCGTAATAAAAAATCTTCCATTCTTTATCATGATATTCTAAAGCGGACAGATTTTCAATCCAGTCACCGGAATTCAAATAAGTACAGGATCCTTTTTTATTAACAACCTCACGGATCTGCGGTTGATGGATATGCCCGCAAACGACATAATCATAATGATTGTCAATGGCCAGTTCGGAAGCCGTAAGTTCAAAATCACCGATATATTTTACTGCTTTTTTCACATTGTTTTTGATCTTTTTGGAAAACGAGTATTTCTCTTTACCCATTTTTTCTAAGAACCAATTTACAACATTATTGATAATAATCAGGAGGTCGTAACCTTTTCCACCGAGTTTGGCGATCCATTTTGAGTGCTGGACGGATGCATCGAAAACATCCCCATGAAAAATCCAGGTTTTTTTCTCATCTATATTCAGACAGATTTTATTACAGACTTTAAGTTTTCCCAGTTCAAAATCTGTGAACTTACGGAACATTTCGTCATGATTGCCTGTAATGTAATAAACATCTGTGTTTTTGGTAGCCAGTGAAAGAATTTTTCTGATTACCTTCAAATGAGGTTTAGGGAAGTAAGACTTTTTAAACTGCCAGATATCAATAATATCACCGTTTAAAACTAACGTTTTAGGCTGGATAGAATTGAGGTATCTCAACAATTCTTTAGCCTTACATCCATAAGTTCCCAAATGAACATCCGATATAACAACTAATTCAACGTTTCTTTTCATAGTTTTGTACAAAGAAACTAATTGAAAATTAACTGTATATGAATGCTATGTTATTTTTTATAAAGAGTTCATCAGCTCTTCTGTGATTTCCATATTGTGGTAAACGTTTTGCACGTCATCATCCTCTTCGAAACGCTCAAGCATTTTCATATTAGCTTTGAACTGTTCTGCGTTTACTTCTTTTGTATTGTTTGGAATTCTTTGAAGTTCTGCACTTTTTGCTTCAATTCCAAGCGCGTCCAATTTGTGAGATAAAGAACCGAAATCTTCAAAAGCTGTAGTAATCATTACTTCCTCTTCATCCTTTTCCACATCTTCTGCACCACCATCAATCATTTCCATTTCGAAATCATCCCAATCCATTTTAATCTGAGCTAAATCTATTGTGAAAATTCCTTTTCTATCGAAGATAAATGCTAACTCACCATTTTTACCAAGGTTACCGTCAAACTTATTGAAAACAGCTCTTACGTTGGCTACAGTTCTTGTTGTATTGTTTGTAGTACATTCTACAAAAAAAGCAACACCACCTTGTCCGTAACCTTCATAAGTGATTTCTTCATAGTTTTCTGCATCTGCACCACTCGCTTTCTTAATGGCTCTTTCAACATTATCCTTAGGCATATTCGCCCCTTTTGCGTTTTGGATACATCTTCTCAATGCAGGATTGGATTCCGGATCTGTTCCACCAGCTTTTACCGCTAATGCAATATCTTTTCCAATTTTAGAGAATGTCTTGGCCATTTTATCCCATCTGGCCATTTTAGAAGCTTTTCTATATTCAAATGCTCTTCCCATTTTAATTTTTAAATTTCCAACAAAATTACTCAAAAGTCAACAAAAAAAAAATACCTCCAATCAAATTGGAGGTATTCATTATTTAGAAAAATTAATTATTTTTTCTTTTTAGCAGCAGCTTTTTTCTTAGCTGGAGCTTTTTTAGTAGCTTTCTTAGTAGCTTTTTTTGCTGGAGCAACAACATCAGATTTCTGATATTTGTTCCATTCACTGTCATCACCAATGTATCTAACAGTTACTTTTCTATCAGATTGTCTTTCAGCATCAGATGCAGATTCTGCAACTTTAGCATTTTGCTCTCCGATACCTACTGATTTTAAAGCGTTAACATCTACACCTCTTGCATCTAAAGCAGCAACTACAGAAGCAGCTCTTTCTTTAGATAATTTCAAGTTGTAAGCATCACTTCCTTTTCTGTCAGTTTCACCAACTAATAGGAATCTACCTCCATCTTTCTTAATGATTTCAGATGCAGTATCTAGAGCTCCTTTAGATTCCGGCTTGATTGTAGCTTTGTTGAAATCGAAGTAAACGCTCTTAAGGTTTTTCTCAACGTCAGTAGCTGTTACTTCTTTTGGTTTAGGACATCCGTTGTATTCAGGAAGACCTGGAACAGTAGGACAAGCATCATCTTTATCTAGGATACCGTCACCGTCTGTATCTGGCCAAGGACAACCGTTGTTTTCAGCAGGACCTGCTACTGTAGGACAAGCGTCATCTTTGTCGATTACACCATCACCGTCAGTATCTGGCCAAGGGCATCCGTTGTTTTCAACTGGACCAGCCACTTCTGGACATTGATCGTCTTTATCTGGAACTCCGTCACCGTCAGTATCAGGACATCCTTGGAATTCTGGTAAACCTGGAGTATCTGGACAAAGGTCATCTTTATCTAGGATACCATCCTTATCTCTATCTCTGTTTCCGAATCTGAATAAGATAGAAGCAGAAGCTTGCCAGAAGTTAGCCACTGTAGAGTGGTCACCTGGAGTTGATACATAATCTCCTTGGATACCAAGACCGAAGTTCTTAGTTACCCAGAAGTTAGCACCAGCACCAGTAGCTACAGTAAAGTGATTCGCTTTACCGTTTTCGTTACCGTCCTTACCGTTAACAATGTTTTCGATTGGATTACCGTTAGCATCAACAGCTGTTCTAGGGAAAGTAAGAGCTGTATAGTCATGTCTTAAATAGTTAGCACCAACTCTTAAATATGGATCAAACCAAGATTCTTCGTTCCATAAAAGACCTGCAGCGTGAGCCTGGAAACCAAGACCTGTCATTAGGAAAAATTCTTTCCCCATGTTAAATCTTTTGTTCTCAACATTTCCAACAGAAGTTTGCCAGTCAATTACTAAACCTTTACCAACGTTTCTAGCAACTGTTAACTTAGATAGTGGAGGTGTAATAGAGAAGTTGTTCACATTGAACATGTTCTTTGTCAAATTGTTAGCAGAGAACGTATTACTGAAAGTACCTCTTGCTGCTACGTGGTTTTCAGCATGAGCACCAACTCCGATTAACCACGGATTGTTGGTAGTCTGTGCGAAAACAGTAGAGGCAACAGTAAGCGCCAATGCTGAAATTCCTAATTTTAGATTTTTCATAGAATTAAATGATTAAATAATTGATAATGCAAAATAAATATAATTTTTCTTTATATACAAAGTTTTTCAAATGATTTTTAACTTTTCTTTAATATTCTGTCGAGGTTCCGTTTATTTTCTCTATCTTTTATCGCCTCTCTTTTATCGAAAAGTTTTTTCCCTCTACCAAGCGCTATCAGCACCTTTGCTTTCCCTCGGTCAGTGATATATAATTTTAAAGGTATTATGGTGTTCCCAGCATCCTTTAACTTTTTTTCAAGTTTTTGTAATTCTTTTTTGTGCAAGAGCAATTTCCGTTCCCTTTTTGTTTTGTGATTGTAAAAAGTTCCCAATTTATACTCATCAATCATCATGTTGATGATGTACAATTCCCCATCAATAAACTGACAGAAGGATTCTGTAATGGATGCTTTGGAAGAACGTAAAGATTTTATTTCCGTACCCGTCAAAACCATTCCGGCTTCGTATTCTTCTAGAATTTCATATTCAAAACGGGCTCTTTTATTTAATATGCTAACTGTTTTCTCAATCTTCATCATTTTAAAATTTCGTTAATGAAATATATAAAAAATACCATACATTTAAAAACTTGACTATTATATTATTACAAAATACCCAAATTCTTTTCGTATTTTTGCGCCAAATTTACAAAACTATATGTTAACAGTATCTAACTTATCTTTACAATTCGGGAAAAGAGTTCTTTTTGACGAGGTAAATATTATGTTTACCAAAGGAAACTGCTACGGGATCATCGGAGCAAACGGTGCGGGAAAGTCTACATTCCTGAAAATACTAACAGGAAAGCAGGATCCTACAACAGGGCATGTATCTCTGGAACCAGGGAAAAGAATGTCAGTTTTGGAGCAGGATCACTTTGCTTATGATCAGTTTACTGTTCTTGAAGCTGTTTTAAGAGGTAATAAGAAATTATTTGAGATAAAAGAGGAAATGGATGCGTTATACGCAAAAGAAGATTTCTCTGACGAAGACGGTATTAAGGCCGGAGAATTAGGTGTAATTTATGACGAGATGGGTGGCTGGACTGCAGAATCTGATGCTCAGACTATGCTTTCTAACGTAGGAATCACGGATGATATGCACTGGCAGTTGATGAGTGAACTTGAGAACAAAGACAAAGTAAAAGTTCTTTTGGCACAGGCACTTTTCGGGAACCCTGATGTACTGATTCTGGATGAGCCTACCAACGACCTTGACATTGACACCATCTCATGGCTGGAAGACTTCCTTGCTGATTATGAAAACACGGTAATTGTTGTATCTCACGACCGTCACTTCCTTGATACGGTTTGTACCCACATCGGTGACCTTGATTATTCTAAGCTTAACCTATATACAGGTAACTACTCTTTCTGGTACCAGGCTTCTCAATTGGCAACAAGACAAAGAGCTCAGGCCAACAAGAAAGCTGAAGAGAAGAAAAAAGAACTTCAGGACTTCATTGCACGTTTCAGTTCTAACGTTGCTAAGGCAAAACAGGCAACGGCAAGAAAGAAAATGATCGACAAATTAAATATTGACGATATTAAGCCTTCTTCAAGAAGATACCCTGCTATTATTTTCGAAATGGAGAGAGAAGCTGGAGATCAGATTCTTGATGTAAAAGGTCTTGAGAAAACAAAAGACGGAGAATTATTATTCTCTAATGTTGATTTAAATCTTAAAAAAGGAGATAAAGTAGCTGTACTTTCCAAAAACTCTTTGGCCATTACGGAATTCTTCGAAATTCTGGCTGGAAATGTTGAAGCAGACAAAGGTACAGTTGCATGGGGAGTTACTACCAATCAGTCTCACATGCCATTGGATAATACCAACTTCTTCCAGGAAGACTTAAGCTTGGTTGACTGGTTAAGACAGTTTACAAAGAATGATGAAGAGCGTCACGAAGAATTCGTAAGAGGATTCTTAGGAAGAATGCTATTCTCAGGAGATGAAGCTTTGAAATCTTGTAAAGTACTTTCCGGAGGTGAAAAAATGAGATGTATGTTCAGTAGAATGATGCTTCAGAAAGCTAACGTTCTTTTATTAGATGAACCTACCAACCACTTAGACCTTGAGAGTATCACCACTTTGAACAACTCTTTATCTAACTTCAAAGGAAATCTTTTACTGGCATCTCATGACCACGAAATGCTTTCAACAGTCTGTAACAGAATCATTGAACTGACTCCTACCGGAATCATCGACAGAGAAATGACTTATGACGAATACCTTGCTGATAAAAAGGTAAAAGAATTAAGAGAAAAAATGTATTCATAATCTGAACAACATTAAAATCTATATAAAAATACCTCAAAGCAATGCTTTGAGGTATTTTCGTTTAAACAATAAATAAAATAATTATTTCGTCAATTTAGCAGTGGGTAAAGCTACAGTTCCCGGATCTTTCCATAAACCTTCTTTCTCTGCTTTCTTTTTGATAGATTCTGCTCTTTTGTTGCTGTCGGGGTGAGAATTGAACATCTTTTCAAAATTAGTCTGTGTACTTCCTTCTGAAAGTAAAGCTAACTTTTTAAAAGCTGTATAAGCACCCACAACATCATATTTATTAGCTTTCATAAAGTCATATGAATAAGTATCTGCTTCAGACTCCTGCTTTTTACTGTGTGAAGCATCTAAAAAGGCATTCGCCATCTTTCCTACCTGACTTTCATTAAGGGTAGCTACAGCTGACGAAGCTGATGATGCAGCATCTAATGCAGCCGCTTTCAGGTAAGCTGATTTCATAGCATCTTTGGTATCCTGATTCTTTACGTGGCCGATTTCGTGGCCGATTACAGCAAGTAATTCATTATCAGTCATAATATCCATTAATGAAGAGAATACGCGTACACTTCCGTCTGCACAGGCAAACGCATTGATATCTTTTACTTTATAAACTTTATAATTCAGGTTCAGACCATCCTGAGATTTATGTTTTCCAAACAATTTGTTCAGTCTCACAGTGTATGGGTCTTTAGGTCCTGCTACAGGATTATTTTTATCCATCCAATCTACTGATTCTTTGGATAATTTAACAGCATCTTCGTTGGTAAATGTTAAGGCTTTTGCACCATTTGAAACCATTCCGGCAGCTTTTCCGAGGTTAATTTTCTGTGCATTGATCGAATACATTGCCCCAAATAACATAAGGCTTAGCGTAATTTTTTTCATAGTCATTTAAAATTTGGAGCACGAAGATAATATTTTTTAACAATTATTAAGTCAAAAATTCTCCTATATCTGTCTTGAATGTTATTTTTTTATCATTGAAAAGAAACCCGAAAGTTCTTGCCTTTTATTTTAAACAAAATAATCCTAAAAATGCGTGATACATATAGTTTGAAAGAGTATAATTTTCCTGCAGAGATCATTTTTAAAATGAATAAGAATATAATTCCGCTGATCAATTTAACTAACAAGTATAAATTTTGCTCATCCTTATGCCATCCATTTTAAAATCTAATTTGCTGATTTTTAAAGACGCTTTTAGAACTTTTTTCCCTATTTTTGTGAAATGAGTCAAAAATGGATTTACAAGCCTGAACCCGATGAGGAAGTTGTTGACAGACTAAGTTCGTCACTTGGTTTTGGTACTTTTGAATCTAAAATCCTCGTTCTAAGGGGAATTGACAATTATCAAAAGGCCAGAGAATTCTTCAAACCCAACCTTAACGATATACACAATCCGTTTTTAATGGCAGACATGCAAAAAGCTGTAGAGCGTATTGCCACCGCTATTGAAAATGGAGAAAAAATATTGGTATATGGTGACTATGATGTGGACGGAACCACAGCTGTTGCTTTGATGTACCTTTATCTCAGCAAAATTGTTGAGAAAAAATATCTGGATTATTATATTCCTGACAGAAATTCTGAAGGATATGGAATTTCCACGGAAGGAATTGATTTTGCCAAAGAAAATGGTTTTTCATTAATCATTGCTCTGGACTGTGGAATCAAAGCACTTGATATGATCAACTATGCCAGCAATCTGGATATCGATTTTATTATTTGTGACCATCACCTTCCGGGTGAAGAGATTCCTAATGCTGCAGCTGTACTTGACCCAAAAAGAAATGACTGCCGATATCCTTTCAAAGAACTTTCAGGATGTGGTGTTGGTTTTAAGCTTTGCCAGGGACTTAATACCATTTATAAATTACCGGAAGCAGAATTATTTGAACTGACAGACCTTCTGGCAATCTCCATTGCAGCAGATATTGTTTCCATGACAGGAGAAAACAGAGTTCTGGCTAAAATGGGATTAAAAACCCTCAGAAAGACCAGAAATCTTGGTTTAAGATTATTGATTCCTGAGGATAAACTTTCTCATTTTGAAATTTCCAATATTGTTTTTGAAATCGCTCCTAAAATTAATGCTGCCGGAAGAATTTCTCATGGTAAAGCTGCTGTAGAGCTTATGGTTTCTGACAATCTGAAACATGCCAATCAGATTGTAAATGATATCATGAATCTCAACGATGAAAGGCGTGAGCTGGATATGAATTCCACACTTTCTGCTTTAAATCAGATTATAGAATCCCAGCAGGAAACCAAGCATACTACAATTGTTTATCATCCTGAATGGAATAAAGGTGTAATTGGTATTGTTGCCTCAAGGCTTATTGAAACCTATTATAAACCTACCCTTGTATTTACTGATGGTAATAATGGGGAAATGGTAGCTTCTGCAAGATCTGTTTCTGATTTTGATGTACATGAAGCCCTTGATTTGTGTTCTGAATATTTCCTTAAATTCGGGGGACATCATGCTGCGGCCGGACTTTCGATGGAGAAGGATAAATTTGATGCTTTCAAGGAAAAATTTGAAAGAATTGTTTCTGAAAAAATCAAGGATCATCAGAAAGAACCTTCTATTACGATTGATACAGAGATTAAAGTAGATGAAATCAACAGAGAGTTTATCAATTTCCACAGAAAACTGGCTCCATTTGGACCTCATAATATGAAACCTATTTTTACATTAACGGATCAGAAACTTTCCGGGTATGTAAAAACAATGGGAAAAGATAATAATCACCTGAAGTTCTATATCAGACAGGAATCTACAGGACGAAATATTGAATGTGTCGGATTCAAACTGGGACAGTTTGTTGAGGATTTTAAAAATAAAAGTTTCGACCTTGCTTTTACCCTGGAAGAAAATCACTGGAAAGGCAATGTAACTCATTATCTTAATATTAAGGATGTAAAATTTAGAGAGTAAGTAAGGTTGCAGGATTTAGGTTGCACGTAATAAAAGCCTGAACAAATATAAAGTTCTGATCAAAATATTGATATTCTAAACTACTGCTACCTATTAGCTAACAAAAAATGAAAAAAATCGGTTTATTTTTCGGATCATTCAATCCTATTCATATCGGGCATCTTATTCTGGCTAATTATATTCTGGAAAATTCTGACATGGATGAACTTTGGTTTGTAGTAAGTCCACAAAACCCGTTTAAAGACAAAAAATCTTTACTGAATGACCATAACAGACTTGATATGGTACAACTTGCGGTAAAGAACTATCCCAATATGAGAGCTTCCAATGTAGAATTCTCTCTTCCGAAACCAAGTTATACTATTGATACGCTAACTTATCTTCATGAAAAATATCCTGATTATTCTTTCAGTCTGATCATGGGCGAAGATAATCTGAAGAGTCTTCACAAATGGAAAAACTCTGATATGCTGATCAAAAATCATCATATCATTGTCTATCCAAGAGTATTTGAAGGAGAGAAAAAAGATTCCGAATATTTACAGCATGAAAATATCTCTCTGATCAAGGCTCCGGTAATAGAACTTTCTGCTACGGAAATCCGTAATATGGTTAAGAGTGGTAAAAATGTAAGACCTATGCTTCCGCCTGAAGTTTTTGAATATTTGGATGGTAGTAGTTTTTATAAGTAATTTTGCACATCAGAAATGAGAGGCTAAAACTAAAAGCCGGAGAAAGACTCTTACCTTTTATCTCTCACCTCATAATTTAAGAAATGGACTTCATCGAAAAAATATTCTCAAAATATTCTCAGGAAAAAATTATCAAATGGTTTAAGCAGATATGTCTTGCCGAAGCTGTTTCATGTCTTTTACTGTACTGTGTTGCGATGATCTGGATTCGGTATGATGAAAATTTATATTCTATTATCTTCATCAGCGTTATTGGTAGTTTACACGGATTATTTTTTACACTTTACCTTTTGTTATGCCTTCCTGCCAGAAAAATTTATAACTGGGATGACGAAGATTTTGTTTTTGCTTTATTATCAGCATTCTTCCCTTTTGCAACGGTTTGGGTAGATAAGAAGCTAGCACGATTCGATAGAGAATAAATATACTGCATAAAAAAAGGACCATTTCGGTCCTTTTTATTTTTATGGTGATTACAAATCCCGTTTTACATGCCCTGTTGCCGTGAAGGTGTGATTTCCTGAACTATCGGTGAACGTTCCATTGACTGTAAAATCAATATAGTCTCCTACCGCTCCAAAAGAAGTTACATTGACAACGAGGTTTCCATTATTGGCTGTAATAGCCCCTCCAGAAAATTCAAGCCCATAATTAGAAGTAAAACTTGCAGCAACTCCCAACATATTATTCTGAGTCATAGAAAAAAATGGCCCTGCAGCATTCAGTGAACTTATTCTCAATTGTTTAGGTGATATAATAGGCGAAGGTATAAGACCTGTCCATTGTGCATTGAACAGTCCCACTATATTAACGGTTGGCTGATTATCAATTTTATAACTGATCAGCTCATTCACAGAATTACAAACCATGATATTTCCCAAATTTACTGTTGTAGATGGAGCTGTGAAAGTGACTTCATTAGTGCTTTGTAAATTAATGGCATCAAACCCTTCATAGGTAAACTGAGGATTTGCAGTACATGCATACGTGTTGAATATAAAACCTCCGGTACTGTTTACAGGTAATGATAAATACTGGAAATAGTTAGTGTTTAAAGCAGATCTCAATATTACATAGCCATCAGTAACATCAGTATTCGCACAGGTTTTAAGACTTCCCTGAATCGTATAATTGACAGATGTAGAAGGATTTACTGTAATATCCTGAATCGTTGTTATGATTCCAGCCGTAAATGGGCCAACGTTAGAAGTATACATTACATTATTGCAGGCATCATAAACATTTAAAGCAAGAATCTCCCCTGCAGGAACAATTCCAGACACTGTTCCTGTATTATCTGTGATTCCATAAGTTTCGTAGGATTGAGAGCTTCTCTTTAAAGTTACTTTAATATTAGGTAAAACCTGTCCTGCGGAATTTTTCACCGTTACTTTCATTGTTGCCTGTGGAAACTGTGCATCACAATTCCACCACGAAAAATGGCTTACTGTTCCTACATAGGTATTTCCAATCTTTGTTGCAGCACCTTCTTCTTTCCACATTCCGGTCTCTTCATTATATGACCATAAGGGGATTGTGGCTGGTGAGCTGGAAGTTTGTGCAGCATCTATTGGAACTGTAATTTCTGCAGTATGGCCGTTGGCAATCTGAAGATTCTGTCCGGAACTTCCTGTTAATTGTACATGCAGCATTCCAAAAGTTTCCATTATTCTGGCATTCCCTCCCAAGTTGGTTGCCAAAAAAGATCCCGGCATTAATTCATTAAGATATGGGTTGGATGGTGTTAAGTGAAAAACTCCAACGCTCACACTTCCTGAATAGGGATTTCCGTTGGCATCTTTGAAGCTTCCATCGAATTTTACTTTCGTTCCGTTGGGTAGTGAAACTGTAGAGGTTGAACCAGTAGCAATTGTAGAGGTGGTTGTCGCCGGAATCATCATGATATTCACTCTGTTTATTCCGTTAGTAGGAACTAAAACTCTTGATGCATTTACAAAGCCAGGTTTTGTCACTTTTACATGGGCAAAATTTTCTTTTACCGAAGCATTTTTAAATGTGAAGAAACCTTTAAGATTGGTGGTAACAGTACTTGTTCCGATTGTAACTGTTGCCCCGGAAACCGGGATTCCGTTTGTATCAAGAACGACTCCCTGGAAATTTCTTTGTGTAGTAGCTCCAAAATTATAATTGGAGGTTGAATTGGATGTGTTGTCTTCTATTTCTAGCAAAGATTCATCTTTACATGAAAATAACAACATAGACAACAAAAATAATAGGTAAAATTTTCGCATATGGTATTAGTTTTTAGTTTTCACTAAATTAATAATAAAAGTATATCATCAGCACATTTTATTATTTTTCTCTTTTTTTTAATTAAAAATCTATATTAATTTCTTTCTTCCATGTAACATTTAACATCTGTTATTTGTCTTATTATACAGAAAGGTCAAGCAATCATTATTTTTAACTAAATTTTTATCAACTGATAATCAATCAATTAAATTTAATTAAAAATATTTTTCAGTACTTTGTATTGCATGATACTAAATTTATTACATATCTTTGCAATATAAAATAACAAACCATACAAGCTATTAATTAAAAAAGAATAATCATGAAGACTCAAATTCTTATTGCAGCACTATTTTTCGGTGGACTTATCACTGCCCAGCAGAAAAAAGACAGTATGAAAGTAAATGCTATTGATGCAGTGAATATCAAGAAGCAGGTTTTCAAAAAGCAAGGTGACCGTTTGGTGTATGATGTAGCTTCTTCATCTATCGCTAAAGGAACCAACACCTTTAATCTTTTAAAACAAACTCCGATGATTTCCAGTATTGATGGAAAAACGCTGAAGATTTTGGGAAAAAATGATGCCGTGATTTATATCAACAATAAGAAAACCAATATGGACTCTGAGGCATTGATTGAAATGCTGAAATCTACTCCCTCTGAGGATATTCAGAAAATAGAAGTCATCACAGTTCCCGGAAGTGAATTCCAGGTTGAATCTAAAGAAGGTGTCATCAATATTGTGATGAAAAAAAGCAAAAACAACGGCTACAACGGAACGTTGAAAATGCAGAACGAGCAGGCTTATTACAATAATCCTAATGCAGGAGCTTCTTTTAATTTCAGACAGGGGAAATGGTCAGGTAATTCTAATTTCAGAACGGGAAGCTGGACAGACAGACAAAGATATACGCTGTCCAATGGTGATCCTACTTTCAAAAATGAATCATTTGGGTTTAATGATGATCCTAACAAAAATTTTGGTGGAGGCTTCAATGTTGATTATGAAATTAATAAAAAACACAGTCTTGGATTCTCTTACAACATGAGATACAACAAAAGTTTCAATTCTGTACTGGATATTACGAACTGGCAAAACGGAGTATTAAACAACAGAACGGTTAATAACGAGGATGCACAGACCAGAAATCATTCTTTCAATTTGAATTATGAGATGAAAACAGATTCTCTGGGAAGTAAGCTTACATCCAACGTTTCTTACCTGTGGTTCAACAGAGATAAAGTGAGCTTCAATGAAAGTTTTCCTTTAACAAATGATACAATCAACAAATATTCAGCATTACATCAAGCTGTACCACAGATTATTAACAACTATGCTGCCAATATTGATTATCTGAAAAAAACAGCTAAAGGAGCAACATGGTTGATGGGAATAAGCTATAACCACACCAATACAGATAATGATACCAAACAGGATAAATTGACAAAAGGAGAATTTATAATAGACCCGAACCAAACGAATCACTTCATTTATAAAGAAAATATTCTCGGAATTTATCTGAACTATGAAAGAAAGCTGACTGAAAAAATATCCGGAAAAATAGGGGCAAGATATGAAATGACCAGAAGTACAGGAGATATCGTAGACAAAACAGGTTTTGAAAGAAATTACAATAACCTTCTGCCTTATCTGAATTTAAATTACGCAATCAACTCAGACCATAATGTAAGCTATACTTTTTCCAGCAGAATCAGAAGACCAAGATTCTGGGAACTGAATCCTTCAAGAACCTACTTTACTCCTACGAATTATACGCAGAACAATCCATTTATACTGGCTTCCAAATATTATAATCAGGAGATCAATTATATGTACAAAAATGCATTCTATGCCAACCTTAGTTTTAATATGGTGGAGGATGCAGCTGCCTCAGACCTGATTCCATTGCAGGGAACTGTAACAGCTCCTAAAAAAGATTCTGAGGGGAAAATCATAAAGGATATCAAAGGAAATCCAATTATGGAAACTACCAGATTCTTAAGATATATCAGAACCAATTATGGTAAAAATAGGGAGATTGCCCTAACTCTTGGAATGAACAAATCCTGGTTCAAAGACATATGGACAACCAACTATTCTGTCAATTTAGGATATGTTACCTACAAAGGCGGAGTATTTGAAGATCCTACTTCTATGCCCGTTCCGGGAGAAACTGAAGTGGTAGATCCTTATATCATTGATGTCAAAAACTACAATATGTCTGCAACCCTCAATAATGTCATCAGACTTTCTTCTAAAAAAGATTGGTTCTTAGGGGTTAATTACTTCTTTGCCAGCCAGACCGCAATGGAAGGAGGAATGATAGGAGCAAGACAGAGTTTCGATTTAAGTCTGAAAAAAATTGCCGGAGACTGGACGATTGTAGCGGAAGTGAGCGACTTATTTAATCAAAGTTTCTACAGCATTAAAGGAGTACAGCCTAATGGAAAATATAATAATATCACCAACTTCAATTATCCAAGGCTCATGAGCATCGGAGTGACTTATAATTTCGGAAATCAGAAACTGAAAAAAGCAAGGGAAATGAAATCAGCTAACGATGCTGTAAAATCAAGAACCTAATCTATAA
Source organism: Chryseobacterium sp. KCF3-3 (assembly GCF_045865955.1). NCBI lineage: Bacteria > Pseudomonadati > Bacteroidota > Flavobacteriia > Flavobacteriales > Weeksellaceae > Chryseobacterium > Chryseobacterium sp. KCF3-3. Next base: position 2,415,528 of record NZ_AP035792.1, on the reverse strand, counting down.
AACTTTACACTCAAACCACTCTTAAATAAAAACAACATGAAACGTATAATTTTGTCAATGGCTATCATATTCGGTACTTGCGCATTTGCTCAGGAAAAGAAATCCGATACGGCAAAAACAAAAAATATAGAAGGAGTTACCATTACAAAACAGGTTTTTAAAAAACAAAGCGACCGTTTTGTATATGATGTAGCAGCATCTCCTGTGGCGAAGGGAAATACCACTTTTGATCTATTAAAGCAGACTCCGTTATTATCTTCCACAGATGATAAAACATTGAAAATCGCAGGAAAAAATAATGCGCTGATCTTTATCAATGGCAGAAAAAGCAATATGGACGCTGAGTCTCTGGCTCAATTTCTGAAAAATACTCCGGCAGAAAATATCCAGAAAATTGAAGTCATTACTGTTCCGGGAAGTGAGTATCAGGTGGAATCATCTGATGGAATCATCAATATCGTTTTAAAGAAAAAAATGAGTGATGGTCTCAATGGAAATATGAGAATGTCTAACACTACCAATAAATATAACGGAAGTCAGGCGAGTTTCTCAGCCAATTACAGAAAAAACAAACTGGGAGTAAGCGCCAGCCTTAGCGGGGGTGAAAATATTGAGCCACAAACCTATACTTTAAGAAATGGGACTTCCAAAACTTCTAATGAATCTGTAGGAGATGTGGATGATCCGAATAAAAACATCGGTGGTTATCTGAATATTGATTATCAGCTAAATGATAAAAGCAATCTTGCATTATCATGGAACACATGGGCCAATAAAAGTTATAATTCAACGGTAGATTTATTTAATACCATTAAAAAAACAAAGACAGAATATACATGGTCTAAAAACCGTGAAGATTCAAGATCTTATAACAATTCTGTGAATTTAAATTATGAATTAAAAACAGATTCATTAGGAAGTAAACTGAATGTAAACGCAGCTTACCTCAACTATAGAAGATTTCAGTTCACAGATAATCAAACTTTTGCTTCGGATATCAACAGAGAAGTAGGAAAAATAAAAACACAGGTATTGCAGGATCTCCCTCAGATCATTAATAATTTCTCAGGAATGGTAGATTATAATCAAAAGTTTAAAAATGATCTGACCGTGTCTATAGGTGGAAATTATAATAAAACCAAAACAGATAACGATTCTAAAAACATAACTTATTCTTTTAATCCTGTAAAAGCACCGGATTCAAGGCCCAACCATTTTATCTATGATGAAAACATCTACGGAATGTATATTACCGTTGAGAAAAAGATTTCCGACAAACTTTCCGGAAAAATAGGTACCCGATATGAGATCACAAACAGTCTTGGAACTTCTGACAACGCTCCCACAGAAGCCCTTAGAAGAATTGAAAGAAATTATAAAAACCTTCTTCCATATCTCAGCGTGAATTATGCAATTAATGACAAAAACAATATTTCGTATTCCTTTTCAAGCAGAATGAGAAGACCGAGTTTCTGGGAACTTAATCCGGTAAGGAACATTCTTACAGATGATAATTATACTCAGAATGATCCATTTGTAAAGGCGTCTTCCAACTATAATCAGGAGCTTACTTATATGTTCAAAAATTCGTATTTCCTGATTTTAAACCACTCTTATATCCAGGATGTGATCACACAGGTACCACTTCAGGGATATCCGGTATCACCGGCCGGAAAGGAAGGAGAAAACCCGGCATTGAGATATATCAGAACCAATTTTGGGAATAAACAGGAAATGTCTGCAATGGTAGGTATTCAAAAATCATTTTTCAAGCAATACTGGACAACCAATTTCAATATCGGGGTACAACATAATATCAACAATGGAAGCCTTGATACTGATCCTACAACCGGAGACCGCTTCAAAGATGAAAAAGGACCCAATGGAAAATTTATTACGTACACCAATAAAACCAATTCTACCAGTCTTCTGATTCAAACCAACAATACTGTTCGTCTTGATAAAAAGAAAACATGGTTCTTCGGACTTAATTACTTCTTCGTAGACAAACAGCAGATTGAGCTTGGTTCATTGAAAAACCTGATGAGTTTAGATCTTAGCCTTAAGAAAATGTGGAACGACTGGACGTTTGCAGTGAATGTAAATGATGTACTGAATACCAACATCGTTAAAATTGAAGATTTTCAGGAAAACGGGAACTATAATTATGTCCACCAAAACCGTTACAACAGAAGCTTAACAGTAAGTCTTACCTATAATTTCGGAAACCAGAAAGTGAAAAAGGTAAGAGACATCGAAGGTGCTTCAGATGCTATTAAAAGTAGAACCAGATAAAGAATTATCTTTCTTCATATTCAATTATTCTTACGGTATCCGCTGATTATTTTTCAGCGGATTTTTTTATATTTAATAGCTATGAAAAAACACATACGAGTTATTTTAATTTGCCTTAGTCTTCCCTTTCTTTGGACTAGCTGCACAGAAAAAAAGATCAATCTGGGCAAAGATATCAGCTTTGATAAAGAGGAAAATGTTCATTATGGACAGAGTTCTGAACAAATAATGGATCTCTATATTCCACATACAAAAACAATCAAAGAAAAGAATATTTTTATCATGATTCATGGTGGAGGCTGGCGTAGTGGAAATAAATCACAGCTTACCTTTTTCACCCTTTCTATGATGGAGAGATTTCCTGATCATATTTTTGTCAATATGAATTACAGACTGACATCAGAAACTCATTATGGATTGCCCAATCAGATGAATGATATTAAAGATGTTTCTGCTTTTTTAGAAAAGAAACTCGGCTACAGTTCGAAGTTGATATTATTAGGAAACAGTGCCGGAGCCCATTTATCAATGTTGTATGCCTACAAGTTTGATTCATATAAAAAAGTAAAAGCTGTTATTAATATTGTGGGTCCTGCAGATCTTTCGGATCCGGGTTTTAAAAATTACCAGGAATATTCCTTTGTGGAAAGAAGGCTTGTAGATCCTCGTGTAGTGGAATCAGGAACTTCCAGAATAGATTTTGCAAGCCCTGTGAAATGGATCAGTGAAAGCTCCCCTCCTACTTTATCCTATTACGGAAATTCGGATCGTGTTATTCCTTCTTCACAAGAGAAAATATTAGATTCTGTTTTAAATAAAAACCATATCCTCCATGAATCTTATCAATTCAATGGTGGACATCTGGACTGGGATAAACATCCGAATGATCAATTCCTTATCAAGAAAATAGAAGCATTTCTCAAGAAAACAGGCAAAAAATAACACGTCCTGATTTTTCAGAACGTGTCATTTTTTTATATTTTAATTTAATTTATTCTGATTTTGCAACGGCTGTTTTTTCAGAAACCCCGTTGGCATTGAAAGCTTCAATCTGGAAATAGTAGGCATCTGTTCTGTCTGCCCCGGTAAAGAAATATTCATTCTTTCCGTAGACCATTATGCTTCCATACAATTTATCGGGAGTCTTTCCGAAATAGATTACATAGCCATCCGCATCAGGATTCTGCTGCCATTTCATCCAGATACTTCTTCTTTCACCATACTTTTTCGGATCAGCTCGTAAAGGCACAAAACCTTCTACTTTTGCTGGCTGTTTCCCTGCTCCTTTTCCAAACACTCTGAAACCGCTTAATGCAAATTTTCCGGTAGGCATTTTCAGATTTTCCATTTTAAGAAAACGGGCTTTTGCAGGTTGTTCAAGTTCTACATAATCATGAGGAACATCTTTTGTGTTTTTGCTTTTATCCACAATTACATTCCATTTCTTTCCATCGTTAGAACCATAGATTTTATACTGATGCATTTTTCCAAAGGTTTTCCCCATAAACTCCGCATCCTGATCCGCATAATTGATCTGAATGGCATTGATCGTAGACACTTCTCCAAGATCCGTCTGAAACCATTCTCCGGAATTTCCGGTTTTGGCACTCCAGTACGTTTTGATATCTTCATCTACAGCATAGTTGGGCTGATAACCTCCCAAAGTAGATGAAACCTGAACCGGTTTATTATAATTCAACAGCATCCATCCGGCAAAAAGACCTTTAGTAAAATCTTTCCCCTGTGCATACTGCGGAAGGTAAGTAGGATAATCCCCATAAGCCGTATTACAGTACATCACGTCGTCTTTATCAAACCCTGCAGGCCATATTCCCAGTCTTCTTTCAAAATTATTTTTGGTAGAGATAAAAATGGTGGAAATATGCCACCAGTTTTTATAATTGTCTTCAAACGTTGCTCCGTGACCTGCTCCTCTGGCAAAACCTCCCGGTTTATAAGAGAATGGATTATGCTGCTGATATTCGAAACCTTCCAAAGGATTTTTACTGACATATACACCATCGGAATATCCACTGAATTCTGTTGCCGGAGCACCATACTGCATATAATATTTTCCATTGTGCTTTGTCATCCACGCTCCTTCTACAAAAGGCTGAAGAAAAACGTTGTCATTGTATTCCCCGAAACGTTCCCAACCGTGATCTTCAGGCTTTAGTTTAATAATTGGCTTAACGAAACCTTCGGACTGAAGATTTTTTACTTTCACTTCTGTTCCCAGTAATGGCCATTCATTACTTGAACCCCAGTACAGATAGAGTTTATTTTTATCTTCATCATAATGGAATGCCGGGTCCCACGCTCCTACCTTTAAAGTATCCACAGCAATTTTCCAGTCGTCTTTGGTGGGGTTTGTACTTTTCCAGATGGGGAAATCCTGTTCCCAGGTAGAACCATACACATATAGAGTATCTTTCATTGCCCAGACAGCCGGAGCATTAAGATCATGGGTATATTTATTATCTCTTAAAAACTTTCTTTTCACAAATTTCCAGTCCAGCATATCATCACTGTACCAGTATCCTTCCTGATTGGTAGAAAAAAGAAACAGTTTATTTTTAAAATTAACAATCACCGGATCCGCTGTAGCACGATGTTTCCCTTGTTTGGAAAAAACTTCAAAAGGGGTATAACCATAATCGATATTGATGGGATTGCAGAACGTTTTCTGCTGAGCACCCACAATAATTCCGAGAAAAATAGCCAGTGACAGAAAATATTGTCTCATTTTTAGATTTTAAAGATTGAGACAAAGTTAGGTAACTTTTTTGGGTTTTCTCCAAATAAAGCCATCCAGCAGATAGTGAGTGAGCTGCGGAACAACCAATAAAGGAATCAGGAACTGAAGCCAGTTTTCAGAAACCATCACATTCAGGGAAAAATGTTCATTCCATACCAGAGTTTCCCACAAAAATTCTTCCAGGAAAGCAAAGCCTAAAAGAATTCCTATGAACAAAAGGATTCCTGAAAAAGATTTAAAAATCAGCATCCAATTCATCTGATGATTTTCTTTTTGTTGTATTTCCCGGATGTAGATCAATGCGATATAGGGAATTCCGTGAGAAACCACATTCAGAAAAGTAAACAAAAGATCATTGTTAAAATAGATAATCCCAAAATACCAGGAAAGGAAAGTCCCGGAGATCAGTGCTGTTTTAGGAATGTTAATATTTTTTGTTTTAAAAACTTCAAAAGCCATTTTAACAATCCAAATAATCAGAATTGTAAAATAGATCACCGTAATAAAAGGAATGTAATCCGGAAGATTTTGAAGCCAGTCAAATTCGTTGTTGACGAACCATGTGAAAGCACGAGGAGTTTTAAACCAGTACAACATCGGAAAAATAGTAGCAGAATAAACGGCAATCTCATCTATTCTTTTGCTCCAGTTATTCGGTTCAAAGCGGGCGTAGATTCTCATAAAGCCATATTGCTGGCGTATAAAATGAAAAACGGCTATCAATGCCAGTACCGACCAGAATGTCAGACTTCCGAATTGAAACAGAATAATCCCTAAAATCCAGCTTACCGCAGGAATTCCGAGATAAAGCAGTTTATTTTTTTGTATTTCTCCCTTTACGAAATACGTTTTGAACAGCGTAGAATATACATGAGCCACATCCACAAAAACGATCAGGAAAAGCCATGTGTAAAAGGAATAATGATTTTCCAGCCCTTGAATCTGTTTCTGAAAAAGAAAAATAATCAACAATACAACAAAAGGTGGTGATAAAATAAACCACCAGTCTGTTTTTGCATTATGTATCCACGGTTGTTTCATTGTATTATTGTATCATTTGTCCTGCAGTTCGGATTCCCTGATAAAAGGCTTCTTCAAAAATAGATATTCCGGAAAGATCAGAGTGGGCAAAGAAAATTTTTCCTTCTATGGAATCTTTCGCTTTTTGGGTTTCTTCTCCAAAAATCTGGTTGGGAACGGGAGCTATCATCGCATGTCCTATTTTATGAAACTGCATTTCCAGGATGAAATCTTCTATCAATGGATGGGCTTTCTTCAGATCATCCAAAACTAAATCTTTCAGTTCAGATTCTTTCAGGGCATAAAGTTTTTTCCTCGCTTTTTTGCCATCTGCCGTTGAGAAACTCCTGTAATGGGTAATTACTTTTTCACCTATAATCTGGTTCAGATTCTGATGTTGATCAAAAATATATCCCAATCCGGAAGTACCATAAATCACATTATCCCAGGCCAGTTCTTCATCTCCACCAAATTCATTTTTCAGCGTAATCGTTGTTAAAAGCCAGGGAACATAATGGAACGAGGATGCTCTTTTTTGATTAAAAATTCTTTCATTCACAAACTGAGGTGATGCAAACAGTACTTTATCCGCAATGATCTTTTTCGTTTTCTTCTGGGCATTATCAAAACTCAATACCTCAACTTTATCCTTGATTTTCACATCAAAAACTAAGTTTTCTGGTATGTGTTTTCCTTCTGTGTATTTTGAAAAATGTTTTGCCAGCCTTGCATTTCCTTCCGGCCATGTGAAAACCTGATCTTTGTATTTCGTACTCCAGTTGTTTTTTCTTCCGGCAAAATAATGAATACCTGCCCAAGCTGAAACATAGTCTATTCCTAAACCGAAATCGTCTCTGCAGGAATAATCCAGCAACCAGAGAAGTTCTTCCGACTGGTAGTTATTTTCCTTAAGCCAATCTTTAAAAATGATTTTTTCAAGTTTTACAACCTCATCTTCCCTACTGGAATCATGTACGGGAATGGCGAACCAATATTTTCCCTGGATATCTTTCCTGATACGAAGCTCATCCATCAACTTAAAAAAACGGTTAAGCTCCTGCTGTGTTTCTGCCGAAATACCTCTCTGAGGCACAATATCATTTTGCCAGGAGTTTTTATAGAAAAGTCTTTCCTGCTGTGGAAAAGTCATTTGGTATTCATCAAGAATAGGTTCACCGTTTTCTTCTGTTCCCAGGCAGATTTTACACTCTTTCAGGAAATCTATTATTTCTACGTTTTCCTTATTAGGTAAAGGTAAATAATGAGCTCCTAAAGGGAATTTTGAAAATGAATTCTGCCCGTTGGAAGAGTTTCCTCCCAGATGGTTTTCCATTTCCAAAAGAAGATAATCTTTCTCATTATTCTGACTAAAGAATCTGCATGCGGAAAGTCCGGAAATCCCACCACCTACGATAAGATATTTTGTGTGGATAACTTCTGAAAATTGTGGAAAATCTTTTGCCCATAGCTTATGTCCAAGAACATGGTTTGTACCTGTAATTTTCAGCAGCAACGCTTTTACTTTCTTTCCACAATACTGCAAAAAGGGAAGCATAAGACTACCTAAAAATATAGTTTTAAGAAAATCCTTTCTACTGTACTTTCCCCCACTCTTCATCGAAATAACGGACTAATATCTGGTTATCCAGACGGTTAACTTCTACATCTTTCACTTTCATATCTTTATTAAAATAAGACATCTGCGAAAAGTTATAATCATAATATTTTAAGCCGGGAAGCTTTCTGTAAACTCTGTTGTTGATGGGCTCAAAGGAAGCCATAGAAAATCCCCATTCTCCAAAGGACGGAACATAGGTGTGATATGCTGCTGTGAAAGGAAAAATCTGATTGATTGTTTTCTCAATACACCAGAAAGATTTCGGAGCAAAATACGGAGAAGTGGTCTGAACCACGATTTTGGTATCAAGTGTTGTCAGCTTCTCCAGTTCTTTATAAAACTGCAGGGAATAGAGTTTTCCTAAGCTGTAATTGGACGGATCTGGAAAGTCTATGATAATGACGTCAAATTTCTTTTTGCTGTCTTTTACCCAAATGTAAGCATCTTTATTGATGATTTCTACTTTCGGATTGGAAAACGAATTTTGGTTTAACCTGCGCATGGTTTCATTCGTCTTGAAAAACTGAGTCATTTCACCGTCCAAATCTACGAGTGTCACTTTTTTAACATCTTTGTATTTCAATACTTCTCTGGCTGCAAAACCATCACCACCACCAAGAATCAGAACGTTATCAATGTTTTTTGCCATAGACATCGCCGGATGTACTAATGCTTCATGATAACGGTATTCATCGGTGGATGAAAACTGTAAGTTGTTATTTAAATATAAACGGAACTCATGTGTATTTCTCGTTAAAACAATTCTTTGATAGGGTGAACTTTTGGTATAAACCACATTTTCGCCATATAGCTTTTCTTCAGAATAAGACAAAATCGTATCCGAGAAAAAGAAAAGGCCTAACAGAAATGCAAATGCTGCAATAGATTTTACTTTTAACGATAACGGTTTTGATAATTCTTTCGTAAGATAATAGCACAGGAATATCGCAATAGAAATATTGATCAATCCGAAAAACAAAGGTGTTTTGACGATTCCTAACTTTGGAATCAACACCAATGGAAAAAGAATCGACGCTAATAAAGCTCCGATATAATCGAATGCAAAGACATTTGAAACTAAATCTTTAAACTTTACACGGTCTTTCAGAATATTCATCAGAAGCGGAATTTCCACTCCTACAAGACAGCCCGTGAAAAAGACAAAAAGATATAAAACGCTTTCAAAGTGTGCGAGTGTATTAAACAGAATAAACAGCACTACAGAGCTGATTCCGCCTACGATTCCTACCAGGATTTCGATCTCAATGAATTTATCAATAAGATTTCCTTTGATGAATTTCGCAAGATAGGAACCTACACCCATTGAAAAGAGGTATACCCCGATAATGAAAGAAAACTGCTTTACAGAGTCTCCTAAAAGATAGCTCGCCAGGGCTCCGGCCACCAGCTCATAAATCAATCCACATGTAGCAATGACGAATACTGAAAACAATAAAAGCAGCTCAAGAGGAATCCTCTTCTTATCCATGAATTGCTGCGCTTATAATCATTGAAATTCCGATGATAAATGCTCCGAAAACAATAGCTAATGCTATATTTTTATTCTGAGCGATCTCGTGCCATGTTTTTTCCGGAGTAAGCTTTTCAATAACGAAATAGCACACCAGCAAAATAGCGATTCCTAAAAATGAATAAAGAACCGAGTTTAGTATTGGTAAGAAATTGATGTTGTCCATAGTTTTTATATTTTTATTTGTGATAGTATCTGTAGAATCCTACTCTGGAATGACTTCTTGTGGTTCCGTCCCGATATGTTTCCGTTTTGGCACAATCGCAGACCTGATTTCCCTGATAGGTAAGATATACAAACCAGGTCATGAAAAGCCCCCCAATCAGGCAGAGCATCCAGTTTTGTCTTATGTATTGTAAAATATTAGTTATCATGATGTGGCGTATGGGGTGTTTGAACTATTCTTCCATTTATTCACATTAAAGAAATGTCTTCCTATCCACATCGCTACAAAGAGTGCAATCATTATGAATAAAATGAATCCAAAATTCCAGAATGAAACGGGAAGCCAGGTTGCCTTGAGTTGTACATAAGTATTGCTTGAAATGGGATCTGTAGTAAGTTTAGGTGCTTCAGCATTGATCAGAGAATCTATTTTTGACGTTCCGAACGATGCTTTTACCAGTTTACCCAATTCTGTTGTATCTTTTTCTAAAGTCTTTCCGTCTGTAAAGGCTGTAGTTTGAGCCTTAAACAGATCAGTGATTTCTATAGTTCCTGATTTATCCCGTGATATCATCACCTTTGAATCTGGAGACTGAAGGTTGGAAAATGTTGGCAAAGCTCCTTCTTTCTCTGCAGAAATAAGAAAGTGATATTGTCCGGAGCTTACTCCGCACAGATTAAATTCTTCGGACTGACTTCCCTCAGACCAACTTTCTCCATCTTCGTAACCATGATACTGTTCGATATCTTTGGAGGTATAGATGATTTCATTGGTTTTTTCATTCACAAGACTCAGCTGGATATTTGCCCAGGAATTATCAACACCTGAAAATACATTCACCTTTAATGGTGCTGAACCTCCTGAAAGGGTAAAACTTTTGCTCACCATTTCCTTGTCCTGTACATCTGCAAAATTGATGGTCTCCGCAAAAACGGTTTCGTTGGTTCTCGAAGTATAAACATACAACTGAAGCAGACATATCATTAATGCAGCCACACAAAAGATGTTGACCATCTGTTTGATATCAAAATAATAAGGCTGAACGATCCCCACTCCTGTATAATAAGGCATGTGAGCTATTTTAAAAGCTCTTTTTACATCATGCTTTGAAATGTGAACTCCATAAAAATACTGGCTTTTCTTAGCGGTCTTTTCCTGAGAGATCATACGGGTTCCGTTGACATATTCTTTGTAGGTAGCAATGCTGAAATCCAGGTGTTCATCAAAAAAACCTGTTGCTGCATCGATAGTACATGGAGTGTTTTCATACCAGCGGTAAGTTCTCCCAAGATAGGTTGGTAATTTTGAATCTTTACCTTTAAAATCATCAGGATGTATTGAGATCAGGAAAACCCAATGCCCATCGCTCTCACTTAGGAAAGCATCATTTCCTTTGCTGTCTTTTAAAGAATATTCCCGCCAGAAAATACTGTTTCCGTATTTTCTGACAACAATTGATACAACGGTATATTCTACACCTTCAATTTTTCCTTTCTGTCCGACGTCCAAGACAACGTTTTCTGTCGGTACTTTCAAATGTTTAATCTTTTTATTTCCGGCTACATCAATGAGATGAGAGCAGGTGATACAAACATATTCCTCGATAGGAAAATTGAGATCTAATGTATTTTCTGATTCGCATGCTGGGCAGACATAATGCATTTTTTATCTGTAAATTTTGTGTTTCTGAATGGTATTAGCTTTAAAATACTGAACCACATCATCTGCAATCTGCTCTACTTTTGTGGTATTATCCTGTGTATAATTACAAAGAAAAACATCAAAAGTAAGCTGTTTAAATTCCGGCCACGTGTGGATACAAAGGTGAGACTCTTTCAGGATTACTGCGGAAGTAAAACTCTCATTTTCAAAAATATGATTGGTAACTCCTACAATTTCTACATCCTTTGTTTTCAGAATCTCTTCTGTAAACGTCAGAAAACCTTTGCTGTCTAATAACAAATCTTCTGACTCTGTTTCCAAAGTCAGAAGAATATGTAAACCTTTACTTGATAATGGGTTCAATTAATTTTTTCGTAAATATATTATTTTTTTGGAAGAAAAACCTCAGCAAGCATACATCTTGCGCTTCCTCCACCATTTACTTCAATGGTATTCAGGTCTGAATAAATAATTTCGCAGTATTTTTCAATAGCAGCTACCTGTTCTGAAGATAAAGACTGATAAGCTGTCTGGCTCATTACCAGAAACTTCTCGCCTTCTTTGTTCTGAACCTGAAGCATATTTCCTGCAAACTGCTGCATCTGTTCTTCAGAAATTTCGATGATTTCTTTTCCTGAACCTTTAATCGTTTCTGTTACTTTTTCTCTTTCCAGCTCATCATCGATACAGTCAAGACAGATTACAACAAACTTATCCGCCACACACATCATTACATTGGTGTGATAGATTGGAAGTCTTTCCGTTCCTACCGTCTGGAATGAATGGAAAACAACAGGAGTAAATCCGTATTTTGTACAGAATTCTCTGAACAGTTTTTCATCCAGTCTCAAAGAAACAGAACCATATGCAATTTTATTGTCATGATCAAAAATCATGCTTCCTGTTCCTTCCAGGAAATGTCCCTGAGTTTCAGAAAAAGACCAGTCATCCACCTCAACTACTTCAAATCCCTGTTCCTGGATACTTTCAATAATATCATCTCTTCTTTCCACTCTTCTGTTGGATGCGAACATCGGATATAAAACTACTTTTCCGTCTTTATGAAAACTTACCCAGTTATTCGGGAAAATAGAATCCGGAGTATGAGGGTCTAAAGTATCTTTTATGGTAATCACATTGATTCCTCTTTCTCTCAGTTTTCCGACAAAAGTATTGAACTCAGCCAAAGCTTTTGACTGGATATCAGAACCTGTCTGTTCTACCTGGAAATAATTATTTTTCGCTGTTTCAGCGTTGTAACCGAATGCAATCGGCTCTATCATTAATACTGTATCTGTTGTTTGCATTTTTTATAAGTTTGAGGGTGTTAGTGTATTAGAGTTTGAGTGTCTGAACAGCGTTTTACAAATTATTCTCTCCTTTATTTGCCGAAGAAAATGAGCACCACTTTTCTGACTGGCTCATCATATTAACTAACATCCCTATTATTTGGTTATACTTGTTGTGCAAATTATTGTATTGCTCTTCATTCATATAATGGCAAGCAAAGACAAACTGGAGCCATGTTTGGGTTTCTCTTGCTTCACCCTCTGAATCTGTAAGCTTAGCGATGAAGGATTTTTCATATTTTCTTTTGCCCCAAGCCTCACTAATATTTGCTGTTACCGATCTTGATGATCTTCCGATCTGATCTGTAAGTGAATAAAGCTCTTCTTTAGGAAAAAATTTTGAGAGTTCATAAATCAACTGTGCTGTTTCAAATGATTGTTGATAAACTTTTAAGTCTTGATGAAATTTAATTGTCGACATACCCAAATATTTTTTTTAAAATTAAAAAAATATTCAAACTCACCAACACTCTAACGCTCAGACTCTAAAACTCTTCCGCTCTCAAACACTAAAACTATCCCATTCCATTATTCTCTCACAAGCGGCATTGTAGAACATCTCAACAAACCACCCATTTTAGATATTTCTCTGTAAGGAATTTCTTCAACAGTCATTCCCCACTCGTTTCTCAAATGGTCATTCATTCTTGTGAATGCTTTGTCTGAAACCACTACATCAGGAGAAATAGAGAAAATATTCGGGAACATTTCAAACATTTCTTCATCATTGATATGGAAACAGTTTTCTTCTCCGAAAATATCAAGGATTAAACGGTAATCACTTTCGTCTACGAATCCGTTTTTATAAATGATACATTTGTCTTCTCCTACGGGATTAAATGTGCAGTCCAAATGTAGAATTCCTTCAAACGGAACTTTATCGTTTTTCTTCAATTCCAGATCGATGATTCTTTTCTTTGGAAAATATTCTTTCAGGATTTCAATGGCATACTCGTTGGTTCTTGCCGTTTTATAGTTTCTGTAATCTTCACTGAAACAGGTTCCGATGAAGATAAAGTCATTCCATACGATTACATCTCCTCCTTCAATATGTGCGGTTTCGGGAAGATTAATAATTTTTCTCCATGCTACTTTTTCAAAAACACTTTTGTAGGCTTCCTGCTCATCTGCTCTGTCTGCAATCACATTGGAAATGATCATTTTATCATCAATAACAAAGGCTACATCTCTCGAAAAAACCTGATTGTAGTCTTGGATGATACTAGGACGCAAAACTTCAACGTCATACTTTTTTAAAACCGCTTCAAAAGCGTTCATTTCATTGATAATATCCTCTTCTTTAGGATAAATGTTGTGTTCGATTGAGTAATATGACTTTGCGTCATAACTTTCCTCTAGTGTGGGAACTGGTCCCAATGAATTAGGTTGGCCTAGAACTACTGACTTCAGCCTACCCGTTTCGTTTTTAATATTTAGTCTCATAAAGATTTATGCAATACTACAAATATAAGTAAAGGTCTCTATCTATAAAACTTTTGGATTATTTTATGTATTAAATTTGATCTCTAAAATCAACCCTCTTCAACAAAATTTCCTTGTCTGTTTGGCTAATTGCAGTGAATAGTCCCAAAAACATCTACAACTTACTATTTTCCATCTACATAAGAACAAAAAAACAGATAATTATATTATTTAATTTCCTATATTAGTGATATAATTTTCGCGAAATTATAGATCATAAAACTTAACTATTAACACCAAAAATCAAAGTCATGAACAAGAACATTAAAGTGCTGAAACATGCACAAAAACTAGGAAGAGAGCAACAAAAATCAGTAATAGGCGGAATCGCAATAAGACCAAGATACTGCTGCGAGTGGGATGCTGAAGGCAATTGCACCATCTGGACATGTGGTAATTGTGTATGCCCATAATAAAAAACGAAAACCTGCTTAAAAAAGCAGGTTTTCTTATCTCGCTCTGTTTTCTTCTTCTGTCTTTTGGGTTTCTTTGACCTGATATTTTGAGCTTCCCATTGTATAACTGAGTGAAAATATCAACCTACTGCTATCCCACCAATGGGTAAAACGGTTATCCATAATCTGTTTATGTCGGAATTCCAGTCTCTGCTCGTATGAATCCAATAGATTATTAAAACCAATCTTCGTGTTCAATTTATTATCAAACCATGACTTCTGAACTGATACATCTATGGTATATCTTGGTTGAATGATGTAAAGGCTATTTCCAGTTTTGGATTCATAACTACCGAATAGATTGAGTGTAATTCCTTTTGGAAGAGAAAATACCTGATTCAATCTTATTTCATAATTATAAATATTCAACGCAAAGACCTCATCCAGATAGGGTCTGAATTCATAATTGTAATATCCTGCAATCTGGCTGGTGATATTCCACCATTTTGCAATTCTGACCGGAAAGCTGGTCTCCAGAATAGCAAAATTCCGATAGGGAAGATTCGTTCCTAAATACTCCAGAACATTGGTTTCCGGATTATAAAGAGGATAGCGGGTCATCACATCTTTTTCTTTTCCAACAGTAAAGCTTGTGATCCAGTTTTTATATCGATACGTTACTTTGATCTGACTGGTAAAGGAAGGCAATAAATAAGGATTTCCAATCCAGTAATTTAGCGGACTGAAATAAAACCTGAAGGGATTGAGTTGAGAGAATGCCGGTCTGGTGATTCTTCTGCTGTAAGAAAGGGAAAATTCACTGGATGTATTAAAAGTATAACTTGCATTTAAAGAAGGCAGCCATTTCAGATAATTTCTGGAAACAACAGAATCCATGGTAATAGCGTTGGAAATACTGTTTGTGTTTTCAAATCTTAATCCTGCATTGATTTGAAAATCCCCTATTTTCTGTTTATAAGCCAGATAACCTGCCCATATTTTTTCTTTATAGGAGAATATATTACTTCGTGTAGGGTCAAATACAAACTGATTTCCCACAGATAATGTATCATACCGGATATTATTATGGGTATCAGAATGACTGTATTTCACACCTGCTTCAATATTGGCATTATTTATTTTTTGGGAAGCATCTATTTGCGCAGTATAAATGGTAATTTTATTAATCAGGTCAGATTTCCAATACGACAGTACTTTCGATGTACCTTTATCTCTATTGATAAAATCATCATTCTGTTTATTTTTAACTGAAAGATAGTTTCCTAAAAAACTCAGTTTAAATCCTTTGCCCTGAAAAGAATAATCCGTTGTAATCCCATAGTTATCCTGTGAATAATCTGTAGGGTTTTCGCTGGCTGTATTCAGTACCAATTGAGTTTCATTTTTATCTGTTGTATACAGTGATCCGTTGCGTGCACGGTTGTTATTCCGGAAGTTTCCTCTCAGATTGATACCCAACCTGTTTTTATCATTCAGCCTGAAATCAATTCCGGCTTGCAGACTGTACACTTTTCCCAAGTCTTCCTGATACGTCTGAGTACGCATAATATTAGTATTCGCCAAATGCTGTAAAGCATGATAACGATAGGTTGAAACGCCTTCATTATAGCCAGCCTGAACACTGTACGTTACTTTTCCTTTATGATAAGATACATTGAGTGCATTTTCCCGATAGTTGAATTTATTGATATATATATTTCCATTATAGGCAGCTTTCCAGCCGAGATTTATATTCTTTTTTAGCTTAATATCAATAATTCCTTTAAATTCTGCATCATATTTCGAAGACGGATTGGTATTTACCTCTATAGATTCTACCATTTCAGGGGATAAAGACCGTAAATAAGCCTGCAATTCCTGGTTACTCATCACCACAGGTTTTCCATCAATAAGAACAGCTGGAGTAATCCTACCGCCGATAAAAATTCCGTCTTCCTGATCTACGGTAACCCCAGGAGTTTTTCTCAGGACATCGAGAAGATGAGTAGACGTTTTAAAATCTTTATTTCCGGCAACAGATAGTACAAGATTGCCTTCATTCAATTTCATCTTTCGAGGTGCGGATTGAATGATGACTTCTGAAATATTCGTTGTGGAAGATTTTACCTCAGCCAGAGAATCTGGAACTTTTCCATTTACCTTTTTCTGCGCTTTACCAAAAAATGATAAAAATAGCATAAGCAGTAAAAGCCATAATTTGATGATCATAAATTTTAAATTTTATGAAATCAAAAGTATCGGCTTGTGGTAGCAATACGGTTTTGAAATTGAAATTCCGCAGTACTGAATTATAAATTTGAACTCTGAAACCTAGGCTCAGTAATGGTTTGAGATTGTTTATACAAAAGAGGTGTTGTATTTTTTATTTTCTTAAATGTGGAAAAGAAAGTTGATTTGGAATTGAATCCAACTTCATATCCTATCTCTTCAATTTTCAGATAAGAGCCATTTTCTATTTTTTCACAGGCATCATTGATTCGGTATTCATTGATGCAGGTAGCAAAACTTTTCCCCAGATTATCATTCAGCAATTGAGAAAGCTGATGTGCAGACATATTCATTCTTGAAGCCAGATCACTCAATTTTAAATTCGGATTTTTATAAAGCTCTTCTGTATCCATTAATCTTTCCAGTTTCGATACAAAACTATCCGCCTGTTCTCCGGAAATCTTTTTATTGGAATATTTTTCTGTTTCTTTTGACGGAAGCTGCTGGTATTTTTTATTAAATAAAATTAAAAAATTGGCATAAAGCACGAACGAGAACACAAGACTTCCTCCTGCACAATAGATTTGTAACCAGCCTGTCGAAATAAGCTGATAGCTCAAAAATATAATCACATTGCTGACCAGAATCGGAAGTACAAAATTGTTCGGACTTTTATGATTCTGTTTAAGTAAAATAAAATACTGATAGACCGTAAGAAATATAAATACAGACCAAACGGTATAGATAAAAGTAGCAAAATAGTGATCCCACGTAATAGGAAATACCAGATATAATAAACCTACAACCCCTAAAATAAGGGTTAGTATTCCAAACCATTTCTTACAGCTCTTCCAATCAAACTGATCCTGCCGGAAGGAAGATTTCACATAATAATATAAAGCCGGCCCGGTAAAAAATAAGGCTGAAAGCCCTAAATGTGCGATAATTCTGGGTAAATCGGGATAAAAATAAAAGCATACAGAAATCGCTACTCTTGAGCTTAGCATTAAGAGAAGAATTCCAAGGAAAAAATCGGGAAGGTATTTCAGTTTTTTAACAAACAGCAGATAAATGCCCAGCAAAAGTCCGTTGAATGCTCCTACTGCACTGAAGAAAAATAACATCTGTTCTCCGAAAGTCATGATTTGTTAGCTTTAATTTTAAATACAAATTGCATAAATAATTCGCACAAAAGCACAAATTCCTGATCAATAGAAACGGACTTTAGTCCGTTTAATCAAAAAAAACAATCATTTGGTTTTAACCGAAACTTATATTATGCAAAAGTAAATTTAATAAATTATTGGATTGAATTCCAGATAGATTGATGTTTTCTTGAAAATTAATATGGGAGATTCTAGGTTTGGGCTAAAGCCAATGGAAGTTTTGTCTATTGGGTAACGGGCTAAAGCCCTTTTCTATTGATATTGATTATATCCTAGCCCCGATAGAAACGGTTACCCCGCAACATGCGCCGGAAATGCGGAGGAGTGAGGAGTATGAGTGGATAGCGGGAAATAGCTCCTAATCATTAAAAACAAAGAATCCCAAAGCAAGCTTTGGGATTCTTTTATGGTATAAGCAAATATTATCTGCTTGCGATGTCGATGTAGTTTCTTTCCTGAGCACCTTGGTAAACCTGTCTTGGTCTTCCGATCGGGTCTCCTTTCAGTCTCATTTCTTTCCACTGAGAAATCCATCCTGGAAGTCTTCCTAATGCAAACATTACGGTAAACATTTCTGTAGGAATTCCTAATGCTCTGTAGATGATACCTGAGTAGAAGTCTACGTTTGGATATAGTTTTCTTTCTACGAAGTACTCGTCTTCAAGAGCTACTCTTTCTAACTGCATTGCAATGTCAAGAGCTTTATCCTGGATACCTAATGCTTTAAGGATATCATCAGCAGCTTTCTTGATGATTTTCGCTCTTGGGTCGAAGTTTTTGTAAACTCTGTGTCCGAATCCCATTAGACGGAAGCTATCTCCTTTATCTTTAGCTTTAGCAACATATTTAGATACGTCACCTCCATCTTTTTCGATCAATTCAAGCATTTCGATTACTGCCTGGTTAGCACCACCGTGAAGTGGTCCCCAAAGTGCAGATACCCCAGCAGAGATAGAAGCGAAAAGACCTGTGTGAGCAGAACCTACCATTCTTACTGTAGAAGTAGAACAGTTTTGTTCGTGATCTGCGTGAAGGATTAATAATTTATCTAAAGCATTTACTACTACCGGATCGATTTCGAAATCAGCGTTTGGTAATCTGAATGCCATTTTGTAGAAGTTTTCTACGTAGTTCAGGTTGTTATCACCGTGGTTTAATGGTAAACCTTGAGTTTTTCTGTAAGTCCAGGCACAAAGGTGAGAGAACTTAGCGATCATAAGCTCAGCAGCATGATCCATTTCTTCTTTAGAGTTTACATTAACTGCTTTCGGGTTGAAAGCTGTCAAAGCAGACGTCATAGAAGATAAAACTCCCATAGGGTGAGCAGAACGAGGAAAAACATCAATGATTTTTTTCATTTCGTCTGCGATGAAGTTATATTTTTTAATGTTGTTGTCGAATGAAGTAAACTGATCCTGAGTAGGTAATTCTCCATGTAATAAAAGATACATTACTTCAGTGAAGTTAGATTTCTCAGCAATCTGCTCGATTGGATAACCTCTGTAGAATAATTCTCCTTTATCTCCGTCTAAGTAAGTGATGTCGCTAATAGTAGCCCCTGTATTTTTGTAACCTAAATCCAGAGTGATCAAACCTGTCTGGTCTCTTAATTTTGAAATATCAATCCCTCTGTCTCCGATAGTACTATCCACGATTGGATATTCATATGAATTACCGTCGTAATTCAATATTACTTTGTTGTCTGACATTATTTATTTATTTTTTTTTTTTAAATATACCACTTTCCATAAAATACGGCAAACTAAAAATTTCGCTTGCCGTTATTTATAAATTCGATTAATTATCTTTTGATTTTAAAAGCTTCCAATCCTGGGAAAATTGCAGTTTCACCTAAAGCTTCTTCAATTCTCAATAACTGGTTGTATTTTGCCATTCTGTCTGATCTTGAAGCTGAACCTGTTTTGATCTGTCCACAGTTCATTGCTACGGCTAAATCAGCAATTGTAGAATCTTCAGTTTCTCCTGATCTGTGAGACATTACTGAAGTGAATTTGTTATTCTGAGCCATTTGTACAGCAGCCATTGTTTCAGAAAGAGAACCAATCTGGTTTACTTTTACAAGGATGGAGTTGGCAATACCTTCTTTTACACCTCTTGATAATCTGTCTACGTTTGTTACGAATAAATCGTCACCTACCAACTGTACTCTGTCACCGATTTTATCTGTAAGCATTTTCCATCCTTCCCAGTCATCTTCCTGCATACCGTCTTCGATAGAGATGATCGGATATTTAGCAGCCAATTCTGCAAGGTAAGAAACCTGCTCTTCTCTTGATCTGTGAGCGCCTTTGTCTCCTTCGAATTTTCTGTAATCGTAAGTTCCGTCTTTGTAGAATTCTGAAGCCGCACAGTCTAATGCCAACATAATGTCGTCACCAGGCTTGTATCCTGCTTTTTCGATCGCCTGAAGTAAAGTATCCAAAGCATCTTCTGTTCCGTTGAAAGTAGGAGCAAAACCTCCTTCGTCTCCTACTGCTGTAGAAAGACCTCTTCCTTTAAGGATCGATTTTAAATTGTGGAAAATTTCAGTTCCTTTTCTCAAAGCGTGAGAGAAAGAATCTGCTTTTACCGGCATGATCATAAATTCCTGGAATGCGATAGGAGCATCTGAGTGAGATCCACCGTTGATTACATTCATCATTGGAACCGGAAGTGTATTGGCATTTACTCCACCAACATATTTATAAAGAGGCATTCCCAATTCAGCAGCAGCAGCTCTGGCTACCGCTAGAGAAACACCAAGAATAGCATTAGCTCCAAGATTTCCTTTGTTAGGCGTTCCGTCAAGATCAATCATAATCTGATCGATATAGTTTTGTTCGAAAACCGGCTGTCCAACTAAATTCTCTGCAATTACTTCTTTTACATTTTCAACAGCTTTCAGAACTCCTTTTCCCTGATATTCTGAACCACCGTCACGTAATTCTACCGCTTCGTGTTCTCCTGTAGATGCTCCTGAAGGTACAGCTGCACGGCCCATTGCCCCGCTTTCTGTAAATACATCTACTTCAATGGTAGGATTTCCTCTGGAATCTAAAATCTGTCTTGCTTCTATGTAAGAAATTGCACTCATTTTTTATTTTTTTTAGTTTAGACAAATTTAATCAAAATTTAACTTTTAGGGGTATTTCGAGGGATTTTTTTGAGATAAATCCGAGTTAAATTTTAGTTAATTTATATTATGATAATTCTAACTTTAAAAGAAATAAAAAAACCTTTTTGAAGAGAATACTCAAAAAGGTTTTTATTCTAAATTATGATGTAGCTATTGAATCTTTTTCTCATTAGGAGTCTCTACAAAAATGCTCTTTTTTTCAGAATCTAGTCCCCAATTAAGACCTAAAAAGGAAATCAGGTTATCTTTTTCTCCATAATTCTTCCCGAAGGCAGCATTAATGTATACTTTATCAGAAACCTTATAGGCAATCAAACCACTAGAACGAAATGTTTTATCAATATCATTAATTCTATAGATATACTCATAGGAAATAGAGAATCTTTTATAGGTAAACTCAGCTTTCCCTCCTATATCATAGTTTTTTGTTCTTAAAAACTGTTGATTGGCATCTAAATTTGTTCCATCATCCAAATATCTTACTATTCCATAGAAATTAAGCCTTTTTTCTACATTAGGTTCGTCACTTTTTGCAAAATCAAACCCTGTATTGAATGTTAACCAAAATCCTAATTTTCCAAAGTGATTATTTGAAAAATTATTATCGGAGAAAAAAGTACTGTAACCTCCTGCAAAATCTGCGGAAATGAGAGGTGGAGCTTCTAAAAGATTTCTATAATAGTCGGCTTCTTTGGAGCTTTTATACTTTTCAGCAAATTTCTTTTTGAAGCGTGCTTTTCCTTTTTCAAAGATTTCACCTCGCACATCATCCTTAACCCCCGCTTTATCACACGAATCACTTAATAGTTTATGTTCGTTTGAATGTACCCAATCCTTGTTAATATTGCTTAAAACTGTTTTCAGTCTTGCATCATGAGCAAGTATGGAATCTTTATTTTTCTTTGTCCGAACTCTAATCAATGTACTTCTGACACTGAATGCAAATGAAGGATTTTTCATTTCATCCCCTGTTCCTAATGATAGATCTCTCACGAACCCTAATGAAAGTGAAGCTTTTTTGACTTCGCTGAAAATATTCCATTTATGCTTCACTTCACTTTCATTAACTTTCTCTGTGCTATATCCAGCATATTTTGAGGAGTTCATATTACTTGATGGTAATAGCCAGAATGGTGTCACTTCAAAAGCATAACTGTCTGGAATTCCCTCACTTTTTTTAAATGAATTTACTAAACTTAAGACAATTGCTTTTTTTGATTTAACAATTTCAAGCTCTGATGGAGAAACTCCTAAAAGGACAACGGAAGGCGCTGTTGTAATTTCTAATTCTTTCAACTCAATATTAATATCTTTTTTTTGCTGTGCATAAAAGACCAAAGGAAAGAAAATAAGGATTAAAATATAATTTTTCATAAGGTAATATGTTCAATGGTTATAAATTTTACAGAACTAATCCTCTCCTCGCTATCCAAATCTTTGCTTGTTCTTTTTTTAAAAGGCTGTAAAGGGCCAATTACATTAAGTACAGAGTAAGTAATCTGCGTTTGTTGGATAGCATTATCTAAATTTTTCTTTGGAATACCTTCAAAAGAAAACTCATGATTAATTTCAATAGTTTTTCCCTTAAGATCTTTAAATAATCCTATTTTCTCTCTTTTTTCATATTCAAATTCTTTTATCCCGGGAATAGTAACTAGCGTACTACAAGCCCCCGTAGATGATACAGTGATTTCTAAAAATACATCCTGGCTATCTGTAAGGTCAAATTTTAAGGTTTTTGATGATTTTATAGCTTTCATGATATTTAGTCTTTAAGTTATTATTATTTATTTTCTCGGTGTAGGTGATAAAAGTCCGGCTAATGCTCCTATTGCACCTGAAGAAATGGTCGCAAAAATAGTGACCAGCTGATTATCTTTAGCAGCCCCACCATTCCAGTAAGCAATGAGGATAAGTCCTGCTATAATGGTTATGACTGCCAACCCCAGCATAAGTACAATGATTCTGTAAATCCAATAGTCTGTGTCTTTCGGGTTCTTTATTTCTACATTTTTAATAGCTTCTATCGGATTGGTTTTGAACTTCTCCTGAAGATCAGTGTTGTTTTTTAAAGCAGCTTCCAAATCTCCAATACTGTCGTTAATAAGAGTTTTCATGGCTTTTAATTTTATATATCAAATTTCCCTCTAAAAAACGGACCAGTCAATTACACAAAAGGGTAATTTATTTATAGTGCTATTTTAAACACAAGACAGGTTCCAGGGTTTTCGGATATGATAGAACATCCGCCAGATAGTTCATTCATTCTTCGTTTCATATTTCTAAGGCCATTACCTTCTTTCTGTCCATCGGAAATTCCGTTTCCGTTATCAGTAATTTTCATAAAGAAGTTATTTTCTTCCTGCGAGAATGAGAGTTTCACAGTATTCGCCTGACTGTGTTTGTACACATTATTGACAGCCTCTTTTAAGCAGAGAAAAAGATTACGCCTCATTTCTGTAGAGAGAGCTGTTTCCGCTATGATATCTTCACATTCTGAATACACCATTATTTTTGTTTTTTTCAAAAAGTTTCCAGTGTAAAGGATGGCATAATCGATAAAGCTTCCTAAGGTGTCATTTCCTGAATTCAGACTCCATAGCATTTCTCTCATGGAGATATTCATTTCTTCAGAGGTTTTCAGAAGTTCATCAATATCGCTTTGCAGATCATCATTCTCAGCCTTCTGTTTCAGAAATTCTGCCTGAAGTTTCAATGCAGAAATTCCTGCTCCCAGATCATCATGCATATCGTGGGAGATACGTTCCCGTTCCTGCTCCAGTACTTTTTGTTTTTCGAGTTCTTTCTGAAGAAGCTGGTTTTGATGTTCGGATTCTTTGAGTTGTTGCTGTTGAATAAAAAAAAGCTGTCTTTTATTATACAGAACAACTATTAAAACAATAAAGATGACAAAGGTTATTAACAAAATAACCGCAATAATATAGGCCAATCTTATTGTATCCGGAAGTTGCTTCATATCGTGTTTTTATTTTCAAATTTCCTTAAAGCAATATAAAACATTCCATACATAATGATATTAACACAATACTGCATAACTTTTAAAATCTGTAAAAGTCCCGGATCATTATCTTGAAGGAAAAACATTGGAATAGACCTGAAAATAAAGAAAATACTCCAAAAAAGTAATCCACAGGAAACCCAAAAATGTGGATCGTTTATAATTTTTATTTCATCAAAGTTTTTTAATCTGATATAAAACCAAACCAGCACATTAATGATAAAATAAAAGCAAACTAAAATTCCTAATATATTTTCATAGTTTTCACTATAAAACTTTACAAACAGAATAATATATGTAAGTATGGCTATCAGAACACACCGGAAAAATACTTTAAGCTTTTGAGGGAAGATTTTAGCATAGTATATATTAAAAAATATAATCAGAAAAATGCTGTAATAATTAAACAGATAAGCAAAGTCAAATTCTTTATTAAATATTTTATAATGTCCATATAGCTCCAGACAAAGTGAAAGGAATAAGAAAACAGCAAAATAGTTTTGGCTGGAAAGACCTCTCTTTCCAGCTAAAACTATGGACTTTACAGTAGCTGCTAAGAGTACTGCAATATATACTATTTGAATTAGCATTTTACGGATATAATGAACCCATATCGTAATATCCTTTTTCAGTGCTAAAAACAAGTGTCATTTGTTTTTCGTGTGTTTCAAAGTGTTTTTTATATTGATCTTCCAGAAATCTATCCCCAAGATTATTTTCAAAAATTACTTTCTTCACATCACTGATCTCGCAAAGGTTGATGATAAATGTATCAGAAACATCTTTTGACAAGGTATTTATCAAATCAACAATATGATAACTAATATACCATGTATTGTTTCGCCCTAAATAATTAGTCAATACTTTATGTCCATTGTCAAGATAAAAATCTGTAAACCCTTTTAAACTTCCATTTGAAATTTTTAGCTCACTGAGGGAAAGTTCCTGATTTACATTAATGATAAAGTAATTATTCTCATCAATAGTATTTTTACCTTGTGTTTGCAAAGAGGCCACCATATATATCATCCTGTTTTCAGAATACGGTGTAAGTCTTAATCTGTAATCCTGGGGATCTATCTGTACGAAAGTGAATGTTAAATAGGTAGCCTTAATTTCTTTCATAATTTCGCAAATATCTTTCAAAAGTGAATGTTTTACGGCATAAATACCTCCAACATTGAAATTCACATCTTGATTTTCCATAAATTGCAGAACGCCTTTTTGGGCACTACTAATAAAACTTTTTGCCAGGATCTCACTGATAGGCATCATTTCCGACCCATCAACTAACTGCTCAAGTTTATTCCCGATTGGGCCTTCTCTGTAAGATAAATTGTCATCAAGTACTTCTTGATTTGTTTGATTTAAATTCTCCATGATTTCTTAGTTTTTTGATTGATTAAATTTATTGATTGCTTCCACCTTATTGTTTACGTGGAGTTTTCTGTAGATATTTCCGACGTGTTTTTTCACAGTATCAATGCTGATGAATTTTTTGTCTGCAATCTCTTTGTAGAGAAGTCCCTGAGAAAGAAGTTCAAGGATTTCCTTTTCGCGTTCTGTAAGTTCATCAAAGCCTTTTATTTCCGGAAGTTTTTTCTCGAAATGTTTCAATACCCTTCTTGCAATAGAAAAACTCATAGGTGCACCGCCGTTGTATACATCGCGGATGGAAGAAAGAATCTTATCCATACTTTCACCTTTTACAAGATATCCCATGGCTCCGGCCTTTAAAGAATTAAAAATCTTTTCATCATCATCAAAACTGGTACACATGATAAACTGTGTATTGGGCATTTCTTTTCGTAATTTTTCTATGACTTCAATGCCGAGCATATCCTGTAATTGGATATCCATCATCACAACGTCAGGAGAAATATCGGGTAGATTTGTTATGGCATCATTACCATCAAAGAACTGAGCAATCACTTTCATATCCTTCTGATAATCGATGACCTTCTTCAACGCATTGTTGTAGTTTTTCTCGTCTTCTACTATGGCTATGGAAATGCTCATGACTTTGTTTGTTTGAAGCAAATTTCAACAGAAAACAATTTGAAATCAATTACACCTTTGTGTAATATTTATGTTTGATTTTGAAGTTGTGATTCAGTCTTTTAGTTTTTACTAAATTTAATCAATTTTTGATTCCAAAAACAATATACGACTAAATATTTCACAATAAATTAAAAATAAAAACAAATAAGAAACAAAAAATCACCTTACATTAACAATTATTTCACAATCTGATTAAAAATTTACTGATCAATACGGCTTACTGCATTATGAATTTGATTCACTCAAAGATCTGAATCCGATTCTTACCTTTCTTAAACCATATTCCAGACATGTAAAATGCCTGCTGATAACCAGATGTAATATTCCAATATCTTCCGGAGTTTTTTCATTTGATAAGAAGAACTGCCTCTCTTTAATTTCAAAATTTTCTTTTTGCTAAGCCTAGTATTCAAAGAGAAAAACAAAAGAAATATGTATGAATAACCGTTAAATTTTCTCATATTGTAAGGCATGATTTTTGTAAAATTAAAGTATAAAATCATATTGAATATCAAATAATATAATCATGAAAAAAAGTATCTTAGCCTTAGGCGCTGTGTTGGCATTAGCTGTAGTCAGCTGTAAAAAAAGTGAAAGCGGAAACAAAGTCGTTATCAAAACAGACAGTTCAGAAACTGTAGTTACAGACGATAATGGAAAAATAGATTCGGTAACACAAAGTTCTTCGACAGTAGATGTTAACGGAAAGAAAATTGAGAAAACCGATTTTGTTTATAAAGCTACAGACGGAACATTGGTAAAAGTAGTATTTAAAAATGATCCGAAAGAAAGCACAGTAGCCATTACCAGCAATAAGAAAACATTCACATTACCTAAATCGGAAACCAAAGGGGATGAAACGATTTACAAAAAAGATGATATGACGGCAAGGGTAAAAGGAGATAGTCTTCACCTTGAACAAGGGAATAATATTATTGAGCTGAAAAGAACAAAGATCTAAATAAAAAATGTCCTTCAATATTGAGGGACATCTTATTTTATACGTATTACAAAAAAAAAACCATCCGAAAACGGATGGTTTTTATATATATCTGAATGAATATTATTCTTCAGTTTTTTCTTCAGTAGTATCAGCTTTAGCTTCTTCTACTTTTTCTTCTACTACAGGAGCATCAGCAACAACTGCTGCTTTAGCTGGCGTAGATCTTCTGCTTCTTCTTGTAGCTTTTTTCTCTTCAGCATTAGGGTTGTAAAGCTCGTTGAAATCTACTAGTTCGATAAGAGCAGTATCAGCAGCATCACCTGGTCTGAATCCTGTCTTGATGATTCTTGTATAACCACCGTTTCTTTCAGCGATTTTAGGAGCTACAGTTCTGAATAATTCAGCAACCGCAAATTTATTTTGAAGGTAAGAGAATACTACTCTTCTGTTGTGTGTAGTATCTTCTTTTGCTTTTGTTAATAGAGGCTCAACATATACTCTTAAAGCTTTAGCTTTAGCTACAGTAGTGTTGATTCTTTTATGCTCAATTAGAGAACAAGCCATATTAGAAAGTAAAGCACTTCTGTGAGAAGCTGTTCTTCCTAAGTGATTGAATTTTTTACCGTGTCTCATTATTAATTATTTATCAGCGTCTAACTTATATTTTGCAACGTCGAAACCGAAGTTAAGACCTTTTGAATGCACTAATTCTTCTAGTTCTGTCAAAGATTTTTTACCAAAATTTCTGAATTTCATCAAATCAGACTTACTGTAAGAAACCAGTTCTCCAAGAGTTTCTACTTCAGCTGCTTTTAGACAGTTAAGGGCTCTTACAGAAAGATCCATATCTGCTAATTTAGACTTAAGAAGTTGTCTTGTGTGAAGAGTTTCTTCATCGTACTGGATAGATGCTTTTACGGCTTCAGTTTCAAGAGTGATTCTCTCATCGGAGAATAACATGAAGTGATAAATTAATATCTTAGAAGCTTCAGTTAAAGCATTCTGAGGGCTGATAGACCCGTCAGTTTCTATATCTAATACAAGTTTTTCGTAGTCTGTTTTTTGCTCTACACGATAATTTTCAATGCTGTATTGTACTTTCTTGATCGGCGTGAAAATAGAGTCAATAGCAATAGTTCCAATAGGAGCATTGTTTGACTTATTTTGTTCAGAAGGAACATACCCTCTTCCTTTTTCAATATTGAAAGTAATTTCGAAAGTTACATCACTGTTTAGGTTGCAGATCAATAAATCTGGGTTCAGAACCTCAAATCCATTGATAGACTTTCCTAAATCACCAGCAGTAATAACCGTTTGACCTGAAACTTTAGCAACAACCTGCTCGTTAGCCTGGCCTTCTGCTGCAGCTTTTAATCTCACCTGCTTAAGGTTAAGAATAATTTCGGTAACGTCTTCGATTACTCCTGGAATAGTTGAAAATTCGTGCTCTACACCTTCTATTTTGATAGATGAAATAGCGTATCCTTCCAGAGAAGAAAGCAACACTCTTCTCAAAGCATTACCGATTGTAAGCCCGAAACCTGGTTCTAAAGGTCTGAATTCAAATTGACCTTTAAATTCATCAGAGTTAAGTAAAATTACTTTATCGGGTTTTATGAATTGTAAAATTGCCATATTATTGGGTTGAGCAAAAATTTGATTAAAAAATTATTTAGAGTAAAGTTCGACGATAAGGTTCTCCTTAATGTCCTCCGGAATCTGGATTCTTTCAGGAGCAGAAATGAAGGTACCTTCTTTCTTCTCATCGTTGAATTGTAACCACTCATAGTTTGACTTAGAAGCCAATGCATTGGTAACAACATCAAGAGACTTAGACTTTTCTCTTACAGCGATTACATCACCAGCTTTTACCAAGTAAGAAGGGATATTAAGAATCTCTCCGTTCACAGTGATGTGTCTGTGAGAAACTAATTGTCTAGCTCCAGATCTAGTTTTAGCAAAACCTAATCTGAATACTACGTTATCCAATCTTGATTCACAAAGTTGTAATAGAACTTCCCCTGTTACACCTTTACTTCTGTGTGCTTTGTCAAATAAGTTAGCAAACTGTCTTTCTAAAATACCGTAAGTATATTTAGCTTTTTGTTTTTCCGCTAACTGAACTGCATATTCTGATTTTTTAGCACCTCTTCTTTTGTTAGGACCGTGTTGTCCTGGCGGTTGGTTTTTTCTCTTTTCGAAGTTTTTGTCATCTCCGTAGATTGCAGCACCAAACTTTCTAGCAATCTTAGTTTTAGGTCCAATATATCTTGCCATAATGGGTAAATTCTAAAAATTAAACTCTTCTTCTTTTTGGTGGTCTACATCCGTTGTGTGGCATTGGAGTCACATCAACGATCTCGCTAACTTCAATTCCTGAATTGTGAATAGATCTGATAGCAGATTCTCTACCTGCACCTGGACCTTTCACAAACACCTTTACTCTTCTTAAACCAGCTTCGTGAGCTACAGCAGAGCAATTTTCAGCTGCCATCTGAGCAGCAAATGGAGTATTCTTTTTAGAACCTCTGAAACCCATTTTACCGGCAGAAGCCCAAGAGATAACCTCTCCGTTTTTATTTGTTAAAGAAATGATGATGTTATTGAAAGAAGCCTGAATATGCGCTTCTCCAATAGCTTCAACTTTTACTTTTCTCTTCTTAACTACTTTAGTTTGTTTTGCCATAATTCCTAACGATTATTTACTAGCTTTTTTCTTGTTAGCAACAGTTTTTCTCTTTCCTTTTCTGGTTCTAGAGTTGTTTTTCGTTCTCTGGCCTCTTAAAGGTAATCCAAGTCTGTGACGTATTCCTCGTTGGCATCCTATGTCCATCAATCTCTTGATGTTCAATTGCACTTCAGATCTTAATTCTCCTTCAACTTTTACGTTTTCTAGGATGTAAGTTCTGATGGCAGCCAATTCATCGTCAT
Source organism: Chryseobacterium sp. KCF3-3 (assembly GCF_045865955.1). NCBI lineage: Bacteria > Pseudomonadati > Bacteroidota > Flavobacteriia > Flavobacteriales > Weeksellaceae > Chryseobacterium > Chryseobacterium sp. KCF3-3. The sequence continues at coordinate 2,385,767 of NZ_AP035792.1, read as the reverse complement.
TCCATTCGTTGACTTTTTTGTCTTCGCTGATACCGGCAGCTTTAAGGATTTCAGAAGAAGTACTTCTTCCAACACCATAAATGTAAGTTAAACCGATAACTCCTCTTTTGTTTTTTGGTAAATCAATACCTGCAATTCTCGCCATAATTTAATTAACCTTGTCTTTGTTTAAATTTTGGGTTCTTCTTGTTGATTACGAACAGTACACCTTTTCTGCGTACGATTTTGCAATCAGCGCTTCTTTTTTTAATTGATGCTCTTACTTTCATTTTGATAGTATTTATTTTTTAACAAGAGCCAAATGGAGATCCGAAGATTCCATTTGGCGTTTGTTTAATATCTAAATGTGATTCTCCCTTTTGATAAATCATAAGGAGACATTTCTAGTTTTACCTTATCACCAGGTAAAAGTTTAATATAATGCATTCTCATTTTACCAGAAATATGAGCGATAAGAATATGCCCATTTTCTAGTTCTACACGGAACTGAGCGTTCGAAAGTGCTTCCGTTATAACGCCGTCTTGTTCAATATGTTTTTGTTTTGCCATAAATTAATATCCAGTCGTTCTTGATAATTTAGACTGCATTAAGCCATCATAATGATGGTTCAGCAGATATGTATTAATCTGTTGAACTGTATCTAAAATTACACCCACCATAATTAATAGGGACGTTCCCCCAAAAAATAGGGCAAACGCATCTGTCTGAACAAAGGTTCCATGCACAATTGCCGGAAGGATTGCAAAGATAGACAAAAATATTGCACCTGGCAAGGTAATTTTTGATAAAATATCATCTAAATAATCAGCCGTCTCTTTTCCTGGTCTTACTTTTGGTACTAAACCTCCATTTCTCTTCAAATCATCAGCCATTTGGTTTACCGGAATTGTAATCGCAGTATAGAAAAATGAGAAGATAATAATTAATAGCGCAAACAATACGTTGTACTGCCAGCTAAAAACATTCTTGAAACCTGCAAGAAAAGTATTAGACTCATCGAATTTTGTTAATAATCCTGGTACGAACATCAATGCCTGAGCAAAGATAATCGGCATTACACCAGCAGCATTTACTTTCAATGGAATCCATTGTCTTGCTCCCTGCATAAGATTTCTGTTTACACCTCCTCTTGCTTGAGCTCTGCTTACATACTGAATCGGGATTTTTCTAACAGCAACTGATAAGATTACTGCTAAAAGAACAACCACCATCCAGAATAATACTTCAATAAGGATCATGATAGATCCCATTCCTCCTTTTCCGTTCTGCACGGCCATCTCCTGTACGAATGCCTCAGGTAATCTTGAAAGGATCCCCACCATAATCAGGATAGAGATACCATTTCCGATTCCTTTATCGGTAATCTTTTCACCTAGCCACATTGCAAATACTGAACCGGCCACCAAAATAACAATACTTGGTAACCAGAACATGATTGAATTTGGCTCTACATAATATGCAGACTGGAACTGAGCATATGGTAAGAATAATTGAGTAATAGAAGTTAAGTAAGAAGGTGCCTGTACCAGACAAACTCCAATCGTTAACCATCTTGTAATTTGGTTCAATGTATTTCTACCTGACTCTCCATCTTTCTGAAGCTTCTGAAGATAAGGAATAGCCATCCCCATCAACTGAACAATAATAGAAGCAGAAATATAAGGCATGATTCCTAACGCCATTACGGAAGCGTGGCTGAAAGCTCCCCCCGTAAACGACGAAAGCAAGCCAAGGAGACCTGCTCCTTGCTTGTTACCGCCTTGATTTTTATAATGCTCTAAGAGATCTCCCACCTCTGCAAGGTTAATTGCAGGAAGCGAGATATAAGATGCGAATCTATACACAAGGATAATACCTAAAGTAAAGAGAATTTTATCTCTAAGTTCTTTAAGACTCCAAATATTTTTAAGTGTTTGTATAAATTCTTTCATTAGTAAGTATTATAAGGTAATTGCTTTTCCACCTGCTTTAGCAATAAGCTCTTCAGCAGATTTAGTGAATTTGTCAGCAGAGATTGAAACCGCAGATTTCAATTCTCCTCTACCCATAATTTTCACTAATTCGTTTTTAGAAACTATCCCGTTTGCTACTAAAACTTCTTTCGTGATATCTCCAGTGATGGATTTGTTCTCGATTAAAGTTTGAATAGTATCAAGGTTAACTCCTCTAAACTCTTTTCTGTTTACGTTTTTGAATCCGAATTTAGGTAATCTTCTTTGTAAAGGCATCTGTCCACCTTCGAAACCGATTTTTTGAGAATAACCAGCTCTAGCTTTTTGACCTTTGTGACCTTTTGTTGAAGTACCTCCTTTTCCGCTACCTTGACCTCTACCAATTCTCTTTGAGTTGAAAGTAGATCCTGCAGCAGGTTGTATGTTATTTAAATTCATTTTAATTTCTCTTTTATAAAATTATTTTTGAACTTCAAGTAAGTGTCCTACAGCAGCGATCATTCCTAAGATGGAAGGAGTAGCTTCATGTTCTACAACTTGGTGAAGTTTTTTTAATCCTAATGCTTCAAGCGTTCTCTTTTGGGTTTTTGTTCTACCAATAGCGCTTCTTACTTGCTTTACTTTAATTGTTGCCATTGCTTTAATTATTAACCGTTAAACACTTTACTTAGAGAAATCCCTCTCATTCTAGCGATTTCTTCAGGTCTTCTGATGTCTAATAACGCTTTGAAAGTAGCTTTCACTACGTTGTGAGGGTTAGAAGATCCTTTAGATTTTGAAAGGATATCGTGAATACCAGCAGATTCCAATACCGCTCTTACCGCACCTCCGGCGATAAGTCCTGTACCGTGGGAAGCAGGTCTTAAGAAGATATCTGCACCACCGTATCTAGCAGTAGTTTGGTGAGGGATAGTATGGTTCATTACAGGAACTTTAACAAGGTTTTTCTTAGCGTCTTCAACTGCTTTAGCAATTGCAGAAGCAACCTCTTTAGATTTTCCTAAACCGAAACCGATAACACCTTCTTCGTTACCTACTACAACAATAGCAGAAAATCCGAAAGCTCTACCTCCTTTTGTTACTTTTGTTACTCTGTTAACAGCTACGAGACGATCTTTTAATTCTAATCCTCCCGGTTTTACTCTTTCTATATTATCTAGTCCTAACATATTTCCGAAATTTAATGATTAGAATTTAAGTCCACCTTCTCTTGCACCATCAGCTAGAGCTTTTACTCTACCGTGGTATACGAATCCGTTTCTGTCAAATACAATACTTTCGATTCCTGCAGCGATAGCTTTAGCAGCGATAGCTTTACCAACAGCAGCAGAAATTTCAGTCTTAGTACCTTTAGCGTCTACACCTTTTTCTCTAGAAGAAGCTGATGCTAAAGTTTTACCATTTTTATCGTCGATTAACTGAGCGTAAATTTCCTTATTACTTTTGTATACAGATAATCTTGGCAATTCAGAAGATCCAGAGATTTTCCCTCTTACTCTTCTTTTGATTCTTATTCTTTTTTCTAATTTACTTAATGCCATAATACTTATAATTTATTAAGCAGATTTACCAGCTTTACGTCTAACAATTTCTCCTACGAATCTTACACCTTTTCCTTTGTATGGTTCAGGCTTTCTGAAAGAACGGATCTTTGCAGCTACCATTCCTAGAAGTTGGTTGTCGTGAGACGTTAAAGTAATAATTGGGTTTTTACCTTTTTCAGTCAATGTATCAACTTTTACTTCACTTGGAAGTTCCAATACGATACCGTGAGAGAATCCTAAAGCTAACTCAAGTTTTTGACCTGCGTGTGAAGCTCTATATCCTACCCCTACTAGTTCAAGTTTCTTTTCGAAACCTGCATTTACACCAACAATCATGTTGTTGATTAACGCTCTGTATAAACCGTGAAGCGCTTTGTGTTGTTTAGAATCAGATGGTCTGTTTACGTTAAGTTCACCATCTTTCTGTTCTATAGTAATTCCTGCTGTAAGCTCTTGAGAAAGTTCTCCTTTAGCTCCTTTTACAGTTACTACACCGTTATTTTCAGTGATTGTAACTCCAGCTGGAATTGTTATAATTGCTTTACCAATTCTTGACATTTTCCTCTGATTAAAAATTAATAAACATAGCAGATTACTTCACCGCCTACTTTCTCTTCTCTAGCTTTCTTGTCAGTCATTACTCCTTTAGAAGTAGAGATGATAGAAATACCCAAACCGTTTAGTACTCTTGGAAGTTCAGTAGAACCTTTGTACTGTCTCAAACCTGGTCTAGAAGCTCTTTGGATAGACTTGATAGCCGGTTTGTTGGTTTGCTTATCGTACTTTAAAGCGATTTTGATCACTCCTTGAACAGCGTTATCTTCAAACTTGTAGTTTAAGATATACCCTTGATCAAATAGGATCTTAGTAATCTCCTTTTTGATTTTCGATGCAGGAATTTCCACCACTTTGTGGCCTGCGCTTTGTGCGTTCCTTACTCTAGTTAGGAAATCTGAAATTGGATCTGTTACCATTTTTCTTTTATAAATTATTGGTTAAAGAACAATCAGTTTTGAAAAGACTTGAAGAGTAAAATATCAGACTTCAGAAATCTTCGGTCTGATATTTTTATCTTTAGTATCTCGACAACTTAATTGTTCCGATTTTTAATTAGTAATTATTACCAACTAGCTTTTCTTACACCTGGGATAAGACCGTTGTTTGCCATTTCTCTGAAAGTTACTCTGGAAATACCGAACGTTCTCATGTATCCTCTTGGTCTACCTGTTAGTTTACATCTGTTGTGTAATCTTACAGGAGAAGCATTTTTAGGCAATTTTTGAAGTCCTTCGTAATCACCAGCTTCTTTAAGAGCTTGTCTTTTAGCAGCGTATTTAGCAACTAGTGCTTCTCTTTTGCGCTCACGCGCTTTCATTGATTCTTTAGCCATTTCTTAGTTCTTTTTAAATGGTAAACCGAAGTGAGTTAATAATGCTTTAGCTTCTTTATCTGTTTTCGCAGTAGTAACGAAAGTGATGTCCATCCCTTGGATTTTTTTCACTTTGTCGATTACGATTTCAGGGAAGATAATCTGCTCAGTAATACCTAGGTTGTAGTTACCTCTACCATCGAAACCATCAGCTTTGATTCCAGAGAAATCTCTGATACGAGGTAAAGCAGAAGCAGTAAGTCTGTCTAAGAATTCATACATCTGGTTTCCTCTTAGGGTAACTTTCGCACCTACAGGCATACCTTTTCTCAATTTGAAAGCAGCTTCGTCTTTCTTAGAGATTGTACCAACAGCTTTTTGACCTGTGATATTTGTAAGCTCTTCTACAGCATAATCAATGATTTTTTTGTCTGCAGTAGCATCACCTAAACCTTGTGATACAACGATTTTCTCTAATTTAGGTACTTGCATTACTGACTTATACCCGAATTCTTCCATCATTGCAGGAACAATTGTCTCTTTATATGCTTTTTTGGGTCTTGCTATATATTCCATGTTAATTCAAATTATAAAGTTTCACCCGTTTTTTTGTTAATTCTTACTTTCTTATCTCCTTCGATTTTGTAACCGATTTTGATAGCTTTTCCGTCTTTACCAACTAAAGCTACGTTTGAGATATGAATAGAAGCTTCCTTCTCAGTAATTCCTCCTTGAGGATTAGAAGCTGAAGGCTTAACGTGTTTTTTAATGATGTTAAGTCCTGCAACGATTACTCTTGGGTCTCTACCTTCTTTCTTGATCACTTCAATAACTTCACCAGTCTTACCTTTGATATCTTTCTTACCAGTAGTAATGATTACGTTATCTCCTCTTTTTATTTTTAACTTTGACATTTCTTTTAAAAATTTTTAAAATTAAAGTACTTCAGGAGCTAATGAAATGATTTTCATATATTCTTTGTCTCTCAACTCACGAGCAACTGGTCCGAAAACACGCGTTCCTCTCATTTCTCCCGCTGCGTTTAGTAATACACAAGCATTGTCGTCGAATTTGATGTATGAACCATCTTTTCTTCTTACTGCTTTTTTAGTTCTTACTACTACAGCTTTAGATACCTGACCTTTTTTAGCGTTTCCAGATGGTGTAGAATCCTTGATCGTAACAACGATTTTATCACCAACTGAAGCATATCTTCTTCTGGTTCCTCCCAGAACTCTGATAACTAGTACTTCTTTAGCACCTGTGTTATCAGCAACTTTTAATCTTGATTCTGTTTGTAACATTATTACTTAGCTTTTTCAATGATTCTTACTAATCTCCATCTCTTGCTCTTGCTCAAAGGTCTAGTTTCTTGGATCAAAACTGTATCACCTTCTGTGCATTCGTTGTTCTCGTCGTGTGCAGTATATTTTTTCGTTTTCAAAACGAATTTACCGTACATCGGGTGCTTTACTCTTGTAGTTTCACTAACAACAATAGTTTTTTCCATTTTATTGCTGGAAACCACTCCGATTCTTTCTTTTCTTAAATTTCTATCCATTGTAAAATGAAATTATTGTTTGTTAGTTAACTCAGTGTTTAGTCTTGCGATTGTTTTTCTCAAATCTCTGATTTGAATCGGGTTTTCAATTGGGCTGATTGCATGAGCCAATTTCAATTTAGAATATTGAGCTTTTGCTTCAGTTAATTGAGCTTGAATATCACCCGCGCTTAAATTTTTAATATCAGCATTTTTCATTGTATTCAAAGATTATAGAGGTTTAACAAAATCGTTAGCAACGATGAATTTAGTAACTACTGGTAATTTTTGTGCAGCAAGTCTAAGAGCTTCTTTCGCAATTTCGTAAGGAACTCCTCCAACTTCGAACATAATTTTACCTGGTTTTACTACAGCTACCCAATATTCAACAGCACCCTTACCTTTACCCATACGTACTTCCGCTGGTTTCTTAGTAATTGGCTTATCCGGGAAGATTTTGATCCATAGTTGACCTTCTCTCTTCATATATCTTGTCGCAGCGATACGAGCTGCTTCAATCTGTCTTGCAGTGATCCAAGCTCCTTCCGTTGCTTTGATCCCAAAAGTTCCGTAAGCAAGTTGACTACCTCTTTGGGCATTCCCCTTCATCTTCATCTTGTGAACTCTACGGAATTTGGTTCTTTTTGGTTGTAACATAATTTCTAAATTTTAGATTTTAGATTTTAGATTTTAGATTTTTTTTAATTTTAAAAAAGTAACGGTAATTTAAAATTCAAAATTTCTAATCTAAAATTTTAATTATTATTGTTATTGTTGTTGTTTTTTCTAGGTCTTCTGTTGTCTCTGTCTCCTCCTCTGTTTCCTCTGTCTGACTGACCTCCTTTTTTCTGTTGTCCCACTAGTGGAGAAAGTTCTCTTTTACCGTAAACTTCACCTTTCATGATCCAAACTTTAACTCCTAGTCTACCGTAAGTAGTGTGAGCTTCTGCCCAGTGGTAATCAATATCAGCTCTGAAAGTTGACAATGGAATTCTTCCTTCTTTGAAAGATTCTGATCTTGCCATTTCAGCTCCGTTTAATCTACCAGAGATTTGAACTTTGATACCTTCAGCACCCATTCTCATAGTACTTGCCATTGCCATTTTAACAGCTCTTCTGTAAGAAATTCTGTTTTCAATTTGCTTAGAAATACTATCAGCAACTAGTACAGCATCTAATTCAGGTCTTTTGATTTCGAAAATGTTGATTTGAATATCCTTACCTGTAAGTTTCTTCAATTCTTCTTTCAATTTATCAACTTCCTGACCTCCTTTACCGATGATAAGTCCCGGTCTAGCAGTAGTGATTGTAACTGTTACTAATTTAAGTGTTCTTTCGATATAAATTTTTGAAATACCACCTTTAGATAATCTAGCCTCAAGGTATCTTCTGATTTTGTAGTCTTCAGCGATTCTGTCTCCATAATCGTTTCCACCAAACCAGTTAGAATCCCATCCTCTGATGATACCTAATCTATTACCAATTGGATTTGTCTTCTGTCCCATACCTTGATTAATTTTCTTTTTTACCTAAGATTAATGTAATGTGGTTTGATCTTTTTCTGATTCTATACCCTCTACCTTGTGGAGCTGGTCTTAGTCTCTTCAATTGTCTTGCACTGTCTACAAAAATTTCTTTAACGATAAGATTAGCTTCTTCAATATCAGCACCTTCGTTTTTAGTTTGCCAGTTAGCCATTGCTGAAAGCAATACTTTTTCTAACTTGTTAGATGCGTCTTTTTTAGAATATTTTAGAATGTATAAAGCTTTGTCAACTTGCTCTCCTCTAATGATATCAGCAACTAATCTCATTTTTCTTGGAGAAGATGGGCAATCATTGTGTATTGCTTTTACTACATCTTGGTTTGTCAATTTACGTGCTAATGCACTTTCTCTTTTTCTTGATCCCATGATTATCTGCTTCCTTTGTTTTTGTTACCACCATGACCTCTGAAAGATCTTGTTGGAGAAAATTCGCCTAACTTGTGACCAACCATGTTTTCTGTAACGTAAACTGGGATAAAAGATTTCCCGTTGTGTACTGCAATAGTTTGTCCTACGAAGTCCGGAGAGATCATTGACGCTCTAGACCAAGTTTTGATAACTGTCTTCTTACCAGACTCTATATTTGCCTGAACCTTCTTATCTAAAGTATGATGAATGAACGGTCCTTTCTTAAGTGATCTTGCCATAATTATTTTCTTTTAGATACGATGTAACGGTTAGACACTTTGTTTTTCTTTCTAGTTTTGTAACCTTTAGACGGCATACCGTTTCTAGATCTTGGGTGACCTCCTGAAGAACGTCCTTCACCACCACCCATTGGGTGATCTACTGGGTTCATTACAACCGCTCTTGTTCTTGGTCTTCTACCTAACCATCTGCTTCTACCAGCCTTACCTGATACAGTTAATTGGTGATCTGAGTTGGAAACTGAACCAATCATTGCCATACATTCAGTAAGGATCATTCTTGATTCTCCTGAAGGTAACTTGATGATTGCATATTTACCATCTCTAGAAGTTAATTGAGCTGAAGAACCAGCACTTCTTGCTAAAATTGCACCTTGTCCAGGCTTCATTTCAACACAAGAGATTACAGTACCCAATGGAATATTTTTCAATTTCATTGCGTTACCTACGTTTGGTTCAACGCTTTCTCCTGACACTACTTTCTGATCAACTTTGATACCGTTTGGAGCGATGATATATCTCTTCTCTCCGTCTGCGTACTCTAATAAAGCGATAAATGCAGTTCTGTTTGGATCGTATTCTACAGATTTTACAGTTGCTTCAACGTTTGCTTTGTTTCTTTTGAAGTCAATAATTCTGTATTTCTTTTTGTGTCCACCTCCGGTGTAACGCATGGTCATTTTACCTGTTTGGTTACGTCCACCTGACTTTTTAATACCAACTGTTAGAGATTTCTCTGGTTTGTTGGTAGTAATTTCCTCAAAATTGTTTACAATTCTGAATCTCTGTCCCGGGGTGATAGGTTTTAATTTTCTAACAGACATTACTATTATTTATAATTAATAATTAATTTACAGCAAAAATATCGATAACCTCACCTTCAGCAAGTTTGATTACCGCTTTTTTCAATTTATTTGTCTTTCCTACTTGAAGACCTTTTTTAGTGTACTTTGAAGAAACCTTCGGAGCATAAATCATTGTGTTAACGTCTGCTACTTTTACACCGTAAGCTGCTTCAACAGCTTTTTTGATCTCGATTTTATTCGCCTTAGGGTTAACTAAGAAAGAATAAGAACCTCTTAAATCTGTAAGGTAATTAGCCTTTTCTGAAATAACTGGTTTAATAATAACTGACATGATTTATTTCTTTAAATTTTCCTGGAATTTTTCAACTGCACCTTCGAAGAAAATAATCTCACCAGCGTTTACTAAATCGTAAGAACTGATCTCGTTGAAGTTCATTACTTTAGTTTTAGGTAAGTTTCTTGAAGATAAATACACATTCTTGTTAGCTTCAGGAAGAACGAATAAAGATTTTTTACCGTTAAGTTCCAATGCATTTAATACATTGATGAAATCTTTAGTCTTAGGAGCGTCAAAGCTCACATCTTCTAAAACTTTAATGCTGTTGTCTCTCATTTTTTGAGATAAAACAGATTTCTTAGCTAATCTCTTAAGAGCTTTGTTCAATTTGAATCTGTAGTCTCTTGGTTTTGGTCCGAATACTCTACCTCCACCTCTGAATACTGGAGATTTGATATCCCCGTATCTAGCAGATCCTGATCCTTTTTGCTTCTTAAGCTTTTTAGTAGAAGCAGTAATTTCGCTTCTTTCTTTTGCTTTATGAGTACCTTGTCTTTGAGCAGCAAGATACTGCTTAACTTCTAAGTAAACCGCGTGCTGATTTGGCTCAATTCCGAATACTGTTTCGTCTAGAGTTACTTTTCTTCCGGTCTCTTTTCCTGATGTATTTAATACTACTAGTTCCATTTTCTGATAATTACATAAGAATTTTTAGCTCCCGGAACAGCACCTTTTACTACTAAAAGATTTTGTTCTTGATCAACTTTTAACACTTGAAGGTTTTGAACAGTTACCTGCTTACCTCCCATTCTTCCAGCCATTCTCATCCCTTTGAATACTCTTGAAGGGTCTGAACCAGCACCGATAGAACCTGGAGCTCTAAGTCTGTTGTGCTGACCATGAGTTGCCTGCATTACACCTCCAAATCCGTGTCTCTTAACAACACCCTGGAAGCCTTTACCTTTTGAAGTTCCTGTTACGTCAACATATTCACCTTCAGCGAATAGATCAACTTTTACTTCTTCTCCTATTTTAGCATCAGCAAATCCTACGTGGAATTCTACTAATTTAGCTTTAGGAGCAGAACCAGCCTTTTTAAAATGGCCAGCTAACGCTTTACCAACGTTCTTCTCACTCTTGTCATCGAAACCTAACTGAACAGCTGTATAACCGTCGTTTTCTAAGGTTCTGACCTGTAAAATCGAGCATGGACCAGCTTGAATAACTGTACAAGGAATGTTTTTTCCTTCTTCGTTAAACAAAGACGTCATACCGATTTTTTTACCAATAATACCTGACATTGTTTATATTATAATAAAATTTATCCTTTATTTATCCCCATTTTTCGGAAGTCTGAAGTAATTTCTACTTTTGATATAGGCATACTACGCCCCTAAAATGAGTGTGCAAATGTATGAATAATTTTGTAACTGACAAATATTTCAACTAAAATATTTTGATTTTTAATCAATTAGATGATTTTGAAAAAATTCAAAACCAATTTCCCAAAGATTTATTTTGATTTTTAAAAAGAAATTAAGATGAAGACTTTACTGAGTCATCACCTTCACACCCACTTCTTCCATTCCAGCCCTGTCTTCAGCACAAATACCATTATCCGTAATAAGATAATCCACCTGATCCAAAGCCGCAATCTTCCCAAATCCTTTCTTATTTAATTTGGAAGAATCTGCAAGAATTACTGTCTGATCCGCACACTCCATCATAATCTGATTCAGGTGAGCTTCTGCAGCATTGGAAGTACTGATTCCAAACTCAGCATCAATCCCATCTACTCCAAGAAAAAGTTTATTGCAGGAAAACTGCTTAAGAATACCTTCAGAAATAGAACCCACTATAGAAGTAGAGCTTTTTCGCACTTCACCTCCCAACTGTATAATATTAATGTTAGGATTATTGCAAAGTTCAATGGCTACTCTTAAAGAAGAAGTCAGCACTGTAAGAGGACCAAAGTTCACCAGCATTCTTGCCAGATAATGCATGGTTGTTCCTGATGCCAATATAATACTGTCATTTTCCTGAATCAATGATAAAGCAGCTTTTGCAATCGCCTGCTTGGCCTCCACATTGATACTTTCTTTCTCGCCTACATTTTTCTCATAAGCATATCTTACCTGCTTACTCGCTCCTCCATGATTTCTAAAAAGAAGCCCCAGGCTTTCGAGATAGTTCAGATCCTTTCGGATCGTAACCGAAGAAACATTAAGCTTTTCACACAAATCCTGAACAAGTACATGTCCTTTTTCATCAAGCTCTTTAAGTATTTCCTCCTGCCTTGGTAGTAGCTTTTCCATTTTATTCGTTTCATCAAAAATACCGCTTTTTTTCCACATCTTAAAATTTCATTTATTTTCTTTTTGCTTTCATTTTTAATTTATATATTTGAAAACGAAACATAAACGAAACATTTATGAAACGAAACGAAGAACTCAGTAAGTTAACCAATGTAAAAGAATGGGACTTTATTGTCATAGGAGGAGGAGCCAGTGGTTTAGGTTCAGCATTAGACGCAGTAAGCAGAGGATTCAAAACATTATTGCTTGAATCCCATGACTTTGCAAAAGCAACATCCAGCAGAAGTACCAAGTTGGTACACGGCGGAGTTAGATATCTCGCTCAGGGAGATGTCGGATTGGTAAAAGAAGCATTAAAAGAAAGAGGACTCTTAGCAAAAAATGCAGCACATATCGTAAAAAATCAGTCTTTCATTATTCCGAACTACACATGGTGGGGAGGAATCTACTATAAAATAGGACTGTCTGTTTATGATTTCCTTGCCGGAAAACTGAGTCTGGGTAAAACAAGATACATCAGCAAATCAAAAACTGTTGAAAAGCTTCCTACTATTGAACAAAACCACTTAATGAGCGGTGTTGTTTACCAGGACGGGCAATTTGACGATGCCAGACTTGCGATTAACCTCACCCAAACGATCATTGAAAAAGGGGGAAGCGCTGTGAATTATGTAAAAGTAGTCAACCTTTTGAAAGACACCTCTGATAAAGTAATAGGTGTGGTTGCAGAAGATCAGATTTCTAAACAGCAATATCAGATTCATGGTAAAGTAGTCATCAATGCTACCGGTGTATTTACAAATGACATTCTTAACATGAACAATCCTAAGCATGGTAAACTAGTGGTACCAAGCCAGGGAATTCACCTTGTACTGGATAAATCTTTCCTGAAAAGTGATGATGCCATCATGATTCCGAAAACTTCAGACGGCAGGGTTTTATTTGTTGTTCCATGGCATGACAGAGCTTTAGTGGGAACTACGGACACTCTTTTAAAGGATGAAAGCTTTGAGCCTCGTGCTTTGGAAGAAGAAATCAGTTTTGTTTTAAATACTGCCAGACAATATCTGTCTAAAAAACCTACCCGTGAAGACGTAAAATCTGTTTTCGCAGGTCTTCGTCCACTTGCTGCCCCTAAAGACGGAAGCAAAAGTACAAAAGAGGTTTCCCGAAGCCATAAAGTGATTACTTCAGAGACCGGATTAGTTTCTATTATCGGAGGAAAATGGACAACATACCGTAAAATGGCAGAGGATACCGTAGATGAAGCGATGAAAGTTCACAGGTTGGGAAACAGTCCGTCTAAAACGGAACACCTTTCCATTCATGGAAATGTAAAACCTGAACAAGTAGACCGAACCAATCACCTGTATGTTTACGGATCTGATATTCCAGCTATCAAAGCGTTACAGGAAAGCAATCTCCGTTACGCTCAAAAGATCCACCCGGATCACCCTTTCACGGTAGCAGAAGTTGTGTGGGCCGTAAGAACAGAAATGGCAGAAACTATTGAAGATATTCTGGCAAGAAGAGTACGCTTACTGTTTCTTGATGCAAGAGCAGCTATAGACTGTGCTCATAATGTAGCCAGAATCATTGCTGAAGAAAAAGGATATTCTGAAGAATGGGCTCAGCAGCAGGAAAATGAATTTATCGAATTAGCAAAAGGATATTTATTAACTCCTTATTCACCTAAAGTTATCAACCTAAATTAACTCTATATACATGAATGAAAAGCTTATTCTCGCTCTAGATCAGGGAACAACTTCCTCAAGAGCGATTCTCTTCAACCATAGTGGAGAAATAAAATACGTATCTCAGAAAGATTTCAGACAGATATTCCCTACTCCGGGATGGGTAGAACATGACCCAAATGAAATCTGGTCTTCACAGATCTCCGTAGCAGCAGAAATTATAGCAAAAGCTGGAATCTCCGGACTGGAAGTTGCCGCTATCGGAATCACCAATCAACGTGAAACGACAATTGTCTGGGACAAAGAAACCGGTGACCCCATCTACAACGCTATTGTATGGCAAGACCGCAGAACGTCCAAATACTGCGACGAGCTTAAAGATCAGGGGCACGCCCAAACAATCAAAGAAAAGACAGGGCTTGTTCTGGATGCTTACTTTTCAGCAACCAAACTAAAATGGATCCTTGACAATGTAGAAGGAGCAAGACAGAAAGCTGAAGAAGGAAAACTATGTTTCGGAACTGTTGATACATGGCTTGTATGGAAGCTTACCCGTGGAAAAATGTTTATTACGGATGTTTCCAATGCCAGCAGAACAATGCTTCTGAACATTCATACGCTGGAATGGGATAATGATTTATTAGAATTATTCAACATTCCAAAGGCTATTCTTCCTGAAGTAAAGCAAAGCAGTGAAATATATGGTGAAACTGCCACTACTCTATTCTCTACCAAAATTCCGATTGCCGGAATCGCAGGTGACCAGCAGGCTGCTTTATTCGGGCAGATGTGTACCACTCCAGGAATGGTAAAAAACACTTACGGAACAGGATGTTTCTTATTGATGAATACAGGAACTGAAGCTGTTTCTTCTAAAAACAATCTACTGACAACGGTAGCCTGGAAAATTAATGGAGAAGTCAATTATGCCCTGGAAGGAAGTGTCTTTGTAGGAGGCGCTGCTATTCAATGGCTGAGAGATGGTCTTAAAATCATCCATTCTTCTGATCAGGTAAATGAGTTGGCAGCTTCTGTAGAAGATAATGGCGGCGTTTATTTCGTGCCTGCATTAACTGGTCTTGGTGCTCCTCATTGGGATCAATATGCCCGAGGAACGATTGTAGGAATCACAAGAGGAACTACGGACGCTCATATTGCAAGAGCAACCCTTGAAGGAATTGCATTTCAGGTATATGATATTGTGAAAGCAATGGAAGCCGATTCCGGAAGAGCAAGCCTTGAATTGAGAGTAGACGGAGGCGCCTCTGCAAGTGATCTTCTGATGCAGATTCAATCTGATCTTTTCGGATTTAAAATAACAAGACCAAAAACTCTGGAAACTACAGCACTTGGAGCAGCTTATCTTGCCGGGCTTGCAGTAGGATACTGGAAAAACATAGATGAAATCCAGGAACAATGGATTGTAGACAAAGACTTCCATCCTCAATTGGATAGAGAGCAGGTGGATAAAATGACCCACTTCTGGAAGAAAGCTATAAAAAGCGCTCAAAGCTGGATAGAAGATTAATTCACTAAACAAAAAACTTATATGACCCCATTTATTGCAGAAGTTATCGGCACGATGCTTCTTATATTGTTAGGCAACGGTGTTGTAGCCAATGTTGTCTTGAAAGATACAAAAGGAAATAATTCCGGATGGATTGTTATTACTACCGCATGGGCATTGGCCGTATTTGTGGGAGTAACCGTTGCAGGGCCAATAAGTGGGGCCCATCTGAATCCGGCTGTGACCATTGGTCTTGCGACAGCAGGAAAATTTTCATGGGACCTGGTTCCCTCTTATATTGCAGCCCAAATGATTGGAGGAATGTTGGGTGCATTTTTAGTATGGCTGTTTCATAAAGATCATTTTGCCATTACGGAAGATGAAGGAGCAAAACTAGCATGTTTCAGTACAGGTCCGGCTATCAGAAAAACATCTTCCAATCTGATCAGTGAGATTATCGGAACATTTGTACTGGTATTCTGTGTATTCTATTTTGCAGACCCAAGTATTTCTTTACAGGCAGATCCAACAGCCAAAGTAGGATTAGGTTCTATTGGAGCAATTCCTGTTACGTTTGTAGTGTGGGCAATAGGCCTATCTCTTGGTGGAACTACAGGCTATGCTATTAACCCGGCAAGAGATCTTGCACCAAGAATTATGCATGCAATCTTACCTGTAAAGGGCAGCAGTGACTGGAGCTATGCATGGATTCCTGTAGTAGGTCCTGTAACAGGAGCTATTATCGCAGCTGTTTTATATGGATTTTTAAAATAAGGCACATGATGAGAAAAATCTTAAAAGGAATCTTCTTTCTTGTTTTAGGAACAGGAAAGCTATTTTCACAGGAAACTGCTGAAACCAAGGAACCCAAAGAAGGAAGACTTGATTTTACAGCTAACATTCAGAATAATCACTTATGGAGAGGTCTTATTATTACTGATAAACCTGTGGTAATGGGAAATCTGTCGTATGCCCTGGATGCTGAGAAAAAATGGAAGGTAGGAATCTGGGGTGCTTCTGCACTGGCGGATGATAAAGACAACACTCATTATAAAGAGATCAATTATTATATTCAATATTCTGACGGACGTTTTTATATTGGGCTATGGGATCTTTACAACTCCCGAAACATCAATACTGCAGTAGCTGCTGATGATATCTTCAGTTATTCACAGAGAAGAACCGCTCATATTATTGATTTAAGGACCAACTATACTTTCGGACCATCCTTCCCGATTAATATTGAAGCTGACATTATGCTTTATGGAGGAGCCAATGCAGGAGAAGTTATTCTGGAAGCTGACGGAAGTTACAAAAAGAACAGATATTCTACCTATGTACAGGCAAGCTATCCTGTTATTAAGGGACAGAAAGTCAATCTGGATGCATTTGTAGGAGCCGGATTCGCTCTTAACGACAAAACATTTTTGTATGGCAATGGCCAAAACAGCTTTGACATCGTAAATGTAGGGGTAAAAGCTGGAAAGGTTGTTAAGATTACCGATCATTACAGTCTTCCTGTAACCATGATGGCGATGTGGAACCCATCCAATAAGTTTGCAAGGATTCAGCTTGCAGCAACTGTTTTTTAATCCGACTTTAACTCAATTATAGAGAAACCACTCCTTTTGGGGTGGCTTTGTCATGATACTATAATTAAAAGATAGTCTATTTTATTATTCAACAGTTATTCTAAAATACAATAATCGTTTTTTTACGGTAGCTGTTTTGCTTAAAAATCTTTACTTTTGAAAAAAATATCTATGAAAAAGTTTTTCAGTGTAATGATTCTGTGCATCAGTATTTGTACGTGGGCACAGCAGACAGAGCTTCCTTTTATTGGATACAGAGCTTTTGATATCATGAAAGGATATAGTGGCACAGGTACTCCTCATTATTATCTGGATCTCAAAAATAATGGTGATGTACATTTTGGATACGTCCAGGTGAATCAGGCCAGTGGAGAAGAAACATCAGAAGAAATCAATGTTGGTAAATACGCACCCAATAAGGTAATGAAAGTAGTTTTTAAAAAATTTGAAGAAACGTTTTTCGTGAAATTCGATAAAGAAAAAATTTACCTTACCGATGAAAAAGGAAATGTTAAGAATCTTGAAGGCTGCTGCTCATCTTCTGACAGCATCAAAAAAGAAACCTGTACCTGCGAAAGCGAATTTTTTAAGTAGTACAATAATATATAGAGAAAGCCATTCCATCAGGGGTGGTTTTCTTGTTGTTGGGAACCACCCCGTCAAATTATAAATTTGCCACCCCTCCGGAGGAGGGGAATAGTTATACAATCTACTACAATTGTAGAAATCATAATGCATAAATACGATATTCTTTTGCTTCTTGCCTTTAATCTCCAATCACCGGGATTTTACGGTTTATATTCTGCCAAAATATCTTTAATTTTGAAGGGTGATTTACACCAATGAAGCATTTAAAATTTTTATTTCTATTTCTTCTCTTTCTTACTGTATCATGCAGCAGAAAAGAGAATCATCCTTACACGTTTTATTACTGGAAAACCAAACTGAAGCTTGACAATGCAGAAAGGAAAGCACTGGATAAAGCTACGATTCCTTATTTGTACACCAGATTCTTTGATGTAGATAAGGTGAATGGGAAATTTCAACCTGTTGCAGTAATCACCAAGGATCAGAGTTTTCAGACAGACAAACAGATTGTTCCTACAGTTTTCATTACTAATCAGACCTTGTTGGGTATCTCAGCAGAAGAGATCCGATTTCTGGCAGAAAGCATTCATCTTTTAATTCAAAAGAAAGCAGAAGAATACCATCTTAACACCAATAATGAAATTCAAATCGATTGTGACTGGACTGCCGGAACAAGGAATGATTATTTTAAATTTCTGAAAGCGCTCAAAAAAGTTTCAGGAAAAGAAATTACCTGTACGCTTCGCCTTCACCAGGTGAAAGATAAAAAGCAGACCGGAATTCCTCCTGTGGAAAAGGTATATCTGATGTGCTACTCCACTTCATCACCTCTGGAAAAATCTGATAAGAATTCTATTCTGGATGTGAATATTCTGAAAAGCTATCTTTCAAAAATGGAAGATTACCCTATCAAAAATGTTGAAGTGGCACTTCCAATTTATTCGTGGGGGATTGTTACCAACCATTTAGGAAAACATAAACTCATTAATGCCTTATCAAAAAGAGATCTGGAAAACTCCAATTTTAAAAAGATTTCAGATCACGAAGTTGAAGTCATGAAAGACGGATTCTACTTTGGAAGTTATTTAAACAAAGGCTTTAAAATAAAGGTAGAAGAAATCTCCGAAGAACAGCTTAACGATGTCATTGCGTTTTTACAGAAAAAAATCCCGCATTTTAATATTATTTATTATCAATTAGATAGTAAATTTGTGTTAGACCGGAAATTTTAATCTTTTAAAGATAGAGGCATACTTGCCTGAACCAACCATCATACAATATTAAAACTAAAAAAACACTACACACCCTATGAAAAAGTATATTCTTTCACTTGCGGTTGTATCACTTTTCCATACACAATCTGATGCCTGTGCATGGTCAGATCCTGATTATGATTACTTCAACCTTTTTACTCAAAGCATTATTAAGGATAAAGCTTATCTTCCTTTTCTGCATAACTATTCAAGCAGGTTTTATGGAGGATACAATCCCTCATTGATTCCTGATGATAATGTGGAAACATGGAAAAAGTTCTTTAGCAATCAGCTCAGCTATTCTGAAACCCAGAATCTGGTGTACAAGATAAGTATGAACGATCTGAATGCTTTAAAGAACGGAAATCCTACCAACCCTCTTTTGCAAAAACTGGGTTCCGGATTTTACCAAAAATATAAGGAAGGCATTGATTATTTAATTGAAGCCAAATATCTCGAGCCTTATATGAGCATCAATTATATTGAAAGTGAAAACTCATTCTATTATGACAGAGATGCAAACAGAAAAAATGCAACAGCTCTTGATTATCATAAAACCATTGCTGCTTTAACTTCTTTGTACAACGCAGCAAGAAACCCAGAAATAAAGCAGCGTTACGGCTATCAGCTGATCCGTCTGAATCATTATACAAGAAACTATGATTCTGCAGTACAGGCTTTCAAAACCTATGTTGCTCCCATAAAACTAAAAGGAGCGGTTTATTTCATGTCTCTGGACCAGCTGGCCGGAGCACAAAGAGGAATGGAAATGAACAGTGATGCCAACTGGAATTTTTTCCAGGTATTCATGAACAGCAAAGACCGTAAGGAATCTGCATTTGTTTCTATGAAGCTTTCAGACACTGCCTCTTTCAGCAACATTATGAAAAGAGCCAATACGAATGAGGAAAAGAATATGGCTTATTTTCTTTTAGGGTATGAAGATTTCAACAATCCTATTCCAATGATGGAAAAGATGTATGAAATCAATCCTGATTCTGAGATTCTGAAGGTAATGGCCGCCAGAAGTATCAATGAGCTTGAAAGAAGCTATCTACCTACTTATTATTATACTTCAGAGGCTCAAAAAGCAGAAGCAAAAGAAAATTCAACGGATAATTCCGCAAAAGCTCAATCTACAGATCAAACAAAGACGGAAGTAAAGGAAGAAAAGCTTTCTTTCTGGCAGAAAATTGTAAGGTTCTTTAAAAATCTTTTCGGAGGTTCTAAATCTGATAAAACAGGTGATAATGCTAAAGCTGATCAAAGTGATGATGAGCTGTTCAGCAATCCGGACAGAATTCCATTCTACAACAGAACGGGCTATTATTACGATGAGAAGACACAGGATTTCCTTAATGACCTGGAAAAATTCACAGACAAAACAAAAGAAAAATCTAAAGATGAGTACTGGCAGATTGCAGATGCTTATCTTAAGTTTTTAAAGAAAGACTATAAAGAAAGTTCTGAAATTCTGAACGACATCAAGACTACCAATCCGGAATATCTGGAGGAAATCAAAAGAATGAAAGTTCTGAATGACATTGTTTCTCAGCCGAAAATTGATGCAGACTATGAAGACCATCTGATGAAAGATTATGCAGAATACTTTGTAGAGAAAAAAGTAGAAAAAGATACAGCCACTACCGATAATTTCGATTATTATGGTGAAGTACCTTCTACTGCAGACTTCCTTAAAGATGTTATTGCAAACCGTTATTTCCTTCAGGGAGAGGACGGAAAATCATTCCTGATGAACAATAAACTTTCGGATCTTCAATATAACCCGAATTCCAGTTTGGTAAAAAGCGTGGAAGAGTTTTACAGAAAGCCAAATAAAACCCAGTTTGAGCAACAGATTATCGCCAAAAATATGGATAGCGTAGGCAATATTGATGCCTTCTTCAGTACCATTTATGGTGACAGAGCAATGAGGCTTGCCGACTTTGAAAAGGCAAAATCTTATTATGAAAAAGCAAAAAGCTTTGCCGGGATTCCTAGACAAAATTATGAATGGACAGAAAAGAATGGTCAGACCATTACTCCAAAACAATATGCTCCTGCAGAATACAACGGGTTTAAAAATATTTCAAATCTTGTCTTCGGACATAATGTGTGGGAAAGTTTCGGAAGTCCTGATACGGAAAGTATGAAAGCAGAAAACTATACTGATTTCCCCTTCATTAAAACAAGCATGGACAAACTTGAATTGGCAGATGTATTGATTCAACTGAAAAAGATTGGAAACGGAACCGGTGAAAAAGCAGCAAAAGCCAATCAACTGATCGGAAACTTATTATACAATACTTCTATTTTAGGATATTACCGTCAATTGTTTGTTATGGATATCGACAACACCAATGGAGGCAAATATGACTTCTGGAATACCAATCAAAAGAATCCTTACAAGTATTATTACAAAAACTTCCTTGATACTTCTTATATTGAACCTGATAATTTTGACCTGTCAATCAACTATTATCAAAAAGCACTTAAGCTTTCCAATAATAAAGAGGAAAAAGCAAGAATCTTATTCCAGATGGCAAGTGCTGAACAGGGCAAGTATTACCAGTATGAAGCCAAAGCGCCAAAAGATTTCGATTATTCTGATCCGAAGTGGTCTGAAAAAGAAGATGCCAGACAAAAGGAAATGGACAATCTTAAAAACCAGAAATACAGAACCTATTTTGCTCAGTTGAAAGCTCAGTATTCTGATACTGAAACAACGAAAAACTTAATGGGAAGCTGTAGTTATTTCAACTATTTTATGAGATAATACAAACCATAAAAAAACCTCTGATGACTCAGAGGTTTTTTATTTTGATTTTTTATTGAATTATTTTTTCACAAACTTGGTTGTGCTTTTCTCTTCTTTATTATTGATCGTAATAAAATAGATTCCTTTTACAAGAGTTCTTACATTAATTTTACCCTCTCCTATCGTTCCTTTTGCAATCAACTGTCCCGGAGCATTGAAAATTTCATAAGAAGCAGTGGAGGAAACATTCATCACATTCAATACTTCTTCTACCGGGTTTGGATAAATCTTAACAGATTTTACATTTCCAGCTTCAGAAACTGCCAACAGACTGGACACTGTAGCCTGCTTCACTGCATAGAAAACATTTCCGATTGCTGAAACTCTCAAGTGAATCGTTTTTCCCGCTAAAGATGCAGGGATGAAAACGTTTGCCGACCCATTATTTGGAACTGATGCCGCAAGGTCATTCCAGGTTGCTCCGGCGTCTTCTGTATAATCAATTTTAACGTTGGCTACATTATATGGAGAAGCAGTAGTTCCGGAAACAGTCCATGCAATAGCAGAGTTTGCATTAGGAGTTAATGATGTTGTATTAACAGTAAATGCAGCTGCAGATCCCACAACTACAGTCTGGGTAGCATAAGCAGTCTGAGCCTGTCCTCCCGGTTTGTTATCTCTTACTGTCACGCGGAAGTTAGTCGTTCTTGCTACTGTACTTGCAGCTTCAAAATCTGTTGTATTTTTTACAGCTCCTCCCAATACGGTTGCCAGTTTAGGAAAGTATCTGGTAGGACTTGTGGTAGGCGCCCAGGATCTGAAGTTTGCTCCTGAACTTGTATTTCCGATATTGGTTTTGGTTACCCCTCCGGAAAGGCTACTTGAATTCACCTGTTCCCAGCAATAAGTCAGAGCATCACCATCCGGATCAGTTGCAGAAGCAGTCAGCACGAATGCTGTAGATTTCGGAATGGTATACGTCGTATTCATGGCCGTTACAACCGGTGGATTATTGGTGATTGGTGTTTCCACATCAACGGTTACTGCAGCAAGATTAGCCTGTACCTGATCAATACTTACACTATGAAAATAGGCATCTGAATGTGGCTGAACAGACATACTTCCCCAAAGCCCCGCATATCCCATAATAGAACTTCCTGTACCTGGTTCTACATAAGTATTAGAACCCGTTCCTTCATCTCTGCTGAAAGTATGATTATCTCCAAGCTGATGTCCCATCTCATGTGCTACATAATCTATATCAAAGTTATCACCTTGTGGTATGTTATTCGCAGGGGAAGTAAAACCGCTACCTTTATAGTTATCAGGAGATGTATAAGCATAGTAATTACCTCCAGCATCCTGACAATCACTTTGTGCTGCGGTATAAGAAGTTGTACTGATATCATTACTTCCTATACAGCCTATACAGCCTGCATTTCCACCTCCTCCAGAAGCTCCGAACAAGTGTCCGATATCAAAATTAGCATCTGTGACTCCATATGCTCCTCCATGTAATGTATTCATCAGTTCATTATTCCATTTACACATAAGGTCAGAGGTACTATAGGGATCGGTAGCTGCGTCAGTAAAGATCAGGTTGGGAGCATCAATTGCATTGACATGAAGATTAAATTCTTTTTCAAATACACCGTTTACTCTTGACAAAGTGGCATTGATCTGTGCTAGTGCGCCAGCAACACCACCAAAATATGCAGTATATTCACCCGTAACAGACATGGCCAATCTCAAGGTGTGGAAGGTTTTGTTATTTGATTTTGCTGCTGCTCCACTATTTTTAAGCTTTTCAAGATTAGCTACAGCTTCTTTATCTTCTTTTGTAGAGCAGGCAAATGCATGTCCGCTTTTATTAGTTTTTCCATGTACGGAATAAAAAGCCTTATCAGATGTGGCTGGTTCTATAAATTCATATTGACCGTTGGGACCAATAATCATAGACTGGAAATCATGAGGTGCAACACTGAATCTAATATATTTAGTAGGATCATCCACTCCAATCCCAACGTATGAACCCAGCTGGTATTTATTAGCCAAAGTTTCATCTATTACCGGGAAACTGTTCACTGTAAATTTCTCTATTTTCCCTTCAAGAGTAGGAATATTAATGGTGATGGGAGAACCTTCACCCATTTTAGGAGCTCTTAACAGCTGTGTTCTTATCTGATCAATATCAAGCTTGTAGTAAACAGAATGATCACTCTTTTTTATTATTTTCTGTTGAGGCAATCCCCTGCTCCATTGCGCATTTGCTGATATTACAAAAAGCAATACCGGCAAACAAAATAATTTTGTTTTCATATATTTTTTTCAATAAAAGTAGATATTTATCAAAAAAAACACTAAAAACCATGTGAAAATTCAAAAAAAATCATTAAAACTCGCACAACACCCATAGAAAAATTAAAAAAATATCACAATATTTAAAATATTTAGAAAATTTTTAATTAATTCTTTTTTTGTTTCTGCATCCATTCTTCATGTTTTCTTTTAAAGAATTCGTACTTATAATCCTGATTTCTTTGTGCTGCATCAATGGAATGAGAAGTATGAATATCTGCATCCTTTTTGGCAAGCTGCCCCAGTTTTTCATAATAGATGTGAAGCTGGTCCAATTCTGCTTCCGTCAAGTCTTCAATATCCACAATACGGTTGCTTGCTTTTTCGTGAGCCGCAATAAGTTCATTGAGTTTGATCTGTATGGCTTTGGAATCTTTGTTCTGAGCTTTCTGAATCAGGAATACCATCAGAAAAGTAATGATGGTAGTGCCAGTATTGATTACCAACTGCCAGGTTTCGGAATAGTCAAAAAAAGGTCCTGAAACTGCCCATACTACTACAATAAGAAAAGCTCCTATAAAAGCATACGGACTTCCAGTAAATTTCACAGCCCAGTTTGAAAATTTCTCAAAAATATGATGATCTTTATGACTCATAGCTTTTGTTTTTAGAATAATAAATGTATAAAATTAACAGGAATCAGGGATAATAAATACAAACAAAAAACATTAAGACAATACTCTGTCTTAATGTTTTCTAATTAAAATTGATATGAATGTGTGAAATATATTATTTGATTTTTCCTGAAAAACGGTTTTCAAGGTTTTGTTTTTCTTCTGCTATCATACTCTTTCCGATTTGAGCAGATGAAAAAGGTTTTGGATAAAATGTGTTATTCCCATGATCCTTCCAGGGAGAAATATTCCCCCAAGAGTATATGCTTTTAGGATTATTGCAACTTTTTTCAATATTTTCTCTGGCTGTTTTCAGTTCTTCATCAGACAAATGCTCTTCGGAACATGAAGCTAAACCAGCTACGGCAACCAATGATAAGAATACTGTTCTGGTGATTTTCATAATATCTTTTGAGTTAGAATTTATAGTTTACCTGTACAGCAAAGTTTCTCGGCTGAATCTGATCAATGTACCCGCCTCTGAAATAAGAGCTGTACCCTACACTATCAAAAATATTATTAAAGAATACTCTTATTCCCATTCCATTTTTCATTGCGTATCCTACCTGAGCATCTACTGTAGTGTATTCTGGCATATCAAAAGGCTTATCTCCAGGCTTCACACTGTTCAGGTGACCTGCAGTAAATGTTTTCTGAGTCCATTCATCAACTGGTCTTTTTCCTACATAGTAAATTCCTGCACCTACATCAAGTCCTGATAAAGTACCTTTATTGAATTTATAATTCAACCATCCGTTTGCTGTATGTTTAGGAGCATTCATAGGTGCTGAACCATTCATATAAGCCGGGCTGTCCTGATATTGAGCATCCAGATAAGCCCATCCTGACATCACCTGAAGGTTTGGAAGGATTCTTCCGATCAATTCTACTTCAACTCCTTTTCTTCTAAGATTACCCGCAAGGCCATACATCGTCTGCTTATTGATCACGACAGGGTTATAATTTTCATCAAGAATTGTGAAGGAAAGGTGATCAGTTTTAATATCAAACACTGTTACATTAAATCTTAGGCGCTCATTGAACCAGTCTGATTTAATACCTGCTTCCCATTGTTTAGTCATAGACGGCCCTACTCTTCCACCGTCTAAAAGGAAATTGTTAGAAGATCTTAAAGATGTAGTAGTGGTATATGATCCAAATACGTTCACGTTCGGAAGCGGAGAAACAATTAATCCGAAATTAGGATTCCATGTATCTACAGATTCATTAGTAGAACCATTTAATCTGCTGTAACGAAGTCCTACATGAGCTTTCACATATTTCCCGATCGTCATTACATCCTGAGCCATTGCCCCGATACTTGGAGTTAAAACAGCGTTTGATCTTCCAAGATTTTTATAAATAACATTTACAGGAAGTTGATTGGGAATACTTCCGTTCACTACGTCAAAAATATCCAGTGGATTGGCTGCATAAGTTATATTATCAATTTTTGTATCACGCGCAGTAATTAAATTACCGGGTGCAATTGAATTTTTATAAGCTCCGTAAGTTGTAGATGATGTTTCTGTTTCTCTCCAATCAAAACCAACCTGGAAGGTATGGTTAATAAATCCTGTTTTTATCTGCTCTCCGATGAAGTCTAACTGTAATACTTTATTGATATCTTCACCTTGTGATTTTCCTATGGTACGCTGTCTGATATTATAGTTTGTTTCCCCTGCAGGCAATGATACAGAAGAAGCTTCAGAATCTGT
The DNA here is from genome assembly GCF_045865955.1 of Chryseobacterium sp. KCF3-3. NCBI lineage: Bacteria > Pseudomonadati > Bacteroidota > Flavobacteriia > Flavobacteriales > Weeksellaceae > Chryseobacterium > Chryseobacterium sp. KCF3-3. Next base: position 2,359,689 of record NZ_AP035792.1, on the reverse strand, counting down.
ATTGCTTACGGAATTAACAAAAGCTGCTCTTACTTTTAATTTATCTGTAAGGTTACGTACAATTGTAGTAGCAAAGTTGAAAGTTTCTGTTTTTGAATAATCAGATGCATATCCTAAAAACTTCCCTTTTGGCATATGATATAATGCTTCAACTGTTCCCGGAGCAAGGTTGATTGTTCCTCTGTCCGGTGTTCTTTTATCATGAAGATAATCCATTTCCACATTGATTAATGTCTTATCATCCGGGCGAAAAGCAATAGATGGATTTACATAGATTCTTTCTCCTTGTACGTTGCTTCTGAATGAATTATTATTCTGGTATGCTCCGTTGAATCTTACTGCTACTTTTCCCTGAGAATCCAATACTCTCTGGAAATCTACTGTAGGTCTGTAAAAATCCCAACTTCCATAACGGAAACCTACATTAGTCTGATCAATAAACTGAGGCCTTTTTGTTACAACATTAATAACTCCTCCTGCAGATCCCAAGCCATTTCCAATTCCCTGGCCAATAGCAGCAGATCCTTTGATAACCTGAATACTTTCTACACCCTGCATATCTGTGATCATCCCTGCAGTACGGAAATCTGAATCCAGCTGAACACCGTTTTTCAATACGGGAACTCCACGATATCCTCTGATGGACATACTTTCGTTTCCTCCTCCATAACTTGAAAACAAGGTTACCCCTGGAACGTTTTTGGCAACATCAGTGACTGTAAGTGCTCCTAATTCTTCGATAGCTTTATGGGAGATTATTGAAATACTTTGAATCTGATCTCTGGTTTTCAAAGGCAATCTTGTAATGGCATCAAGACCTTGCGGTTGTTTCTTTTTCTCACCAAATAGTTCTACTTCTTCAATTTTCTTGTGTTTTACTGAATCATTTACTTTCTGCGCATTGGCAAGAACCCCACCCAATAATAGCAGAGAAAAGGATACTACTTTATTCATCTGATAATTTTTTGCAAAATTATTATTTTTATTCATTCTAAATAAATAAACAAGAGTGACATATGTCACCCAAAAAAGAACTATTAATATCAGATCATTAATCATACCCAGCGACCCCTTGTAATCTCCAAACAGATCCATAGTATCATTAAGGGTTATCCTTCCAAGGTGTTTTATGATTACAGGAAGCACAATTCAAAAAAAAAACAGATTTGCGGTTTGCCAATCTGCTTTTCTTATTTCATTGATTAATATATTAAAATCCCGGATTTACATAAACCTTTCTTCCATTTAAAGGTTGAATCGCCCTAAAATTAGGCTCTGTGTAGATCGATTTATAATTATTAAAGTTAGCGGTTGATAATTGCTGCTTATTTTTAAAAACAAACCAGGTTACAGGACCGCCGTTAGTAATTGCAGAATGTGATCCGAAATTAGGAGTCGTTAAAGAACCGCTGTACGTATAATATTCCCGCGTATTGTCTGGTAATAAGCTGGCGATATTAAATACAGTATTCGAGGAATTGACCCCATTATTTACAGCAGGAGATTGCGAAAACAAACTTTGAAGTGATGTATTTGTGTTTCCGAGATCAACCATGACACCTAAAACAGCGTATGAATTATCTGAAGCTACATTTACGAAATGAATTTCCATCGTGCTGTATTTACCGTCGATCGTATGTTCGCTGCTGTGGTGGAAATGAAAGCTTGCTAAATTGTATTTTTTGCCGCCAACCGTAATATAATTGTTTTGATTATCGGCTCCTGCAACATTTATTTTAAGATATTCTCCTGCATAATTGACAACGGAGTTCAGAGTAATCGCTCCGTAATGAATGGCAGGATCACTGCTGTGAAAGGTAATTGCAGATGATGGTTGAATATTGACGGGAGTCTGCGATTCTGCAATAGCTACAGAGAAATTAGATGTTACAATAGGCGTACTGATAAGGCTGGAAGGATAAGCCGTAAGTTCATTAGAGCTTTCATCCTTATCGCTCTGGCACGAAGTCATTAAGATTACAGGAACAAGTCCTAACAATGCTACAGCTTTTTTACATTAGGTATTAAACCCCATGTCTCTTTTTTTTCGATCATTTGTATTAAAATTAATTATTGTGTTTATGAAACAAATTTAATTAGATTTTAAATCTGCCAATTATTACAATCAATTTTTAATTGAATTTTAATCGAAATTAAAATATCATAAAGTGGTAAAAGATTTTAATACTAAAATTGGATTTGATTAAGAAAAACAAGAATAAATAAATTATTGATTCATGGAAGCTTATTAAAGCAAAAAATCCGTCCCTAAAAAAGGAACGGATTGTATAATCATTGCAAAGTATGCATTTATCACACTTTAATTTCAACGTCTACTCCTGAAGGAAGTTCTAATTTCATTAGAGCATCAACAGTTTTAGAAGAAGAAGAGTAGATATCCATTAGTCTCTTGTGAGCTGATAACTGGAACTGCTCTCTTGCTTTCTTGTTTACGTGCGGAGATCTCAACACTGTGAAGATTCTCTTGTTCGTTGGCAATGGAATTGGACCGTTTACAACAGCACCAGTAGCCTTTACCGTTTTTACGATTTTCTCAGCAGACTTGTCTACCAAGTTGTAATCGTAAGATTTTAGTTTTATTCTGATTCTTTGTGACATTTCTTTAATTTAAAAATTAACCTTTTGCTTTAGCTATGATATCTTCAGCAACGTTTTGTGGAGTAGCTTGGTACTTCTCTAATTCCATAGAAGAAGTAGCTCTTCCTGATGAAAGTGTTCTTAGAGTAGTTACGTATCCAAACATTTCAGAAAGTGGAACAGAACCTTTGATTACAACAGCACCGTTTTTCTCTTCCTGACCACTGATAGTACCTCTTCTTTTGTTAAGGTCACCAATGATGTTACCCATATATTCTTCCGGAGTTACAACTTCCAGTTTCATAATAGGCTCCATAATTACTGGCTTAGCAGCACGTCCCGCTTCTTTAAATCCTAATTTAGCAGCCATTTCAAATGAAAGAGCATCAGAATCCACCGCGTGGAAAGATCCGTCTTTAAGAATAACTTTAATACCTTCAACTTCGAAACCAGCCAAAGGACCGTTTTTCATTGCAGCTTTAAAGCCTTTTTCAATGGCAGGAACAAATTCTCTAGGAACGTTACCACCTTTGATCTCATTGATGAATTCTAAACCAATTTTACCTTCGTCTGCAGGTCCTAGTTCAAATACAATGTCAGCAAATTTACCTTTACCACCAGATTGTTTTTTGTAAACTTCTCTGTGTTGAGCAACTTTTGTTAAGTTTTCTTTGTACTCTACCTGAGGTTGTCCTTGGTTTACTTCAACTTTGAACTCTCTCTTCATACGGTCAACAATGATATCTAAGTGAAGCTCACCCATACCAGAGATAATCGTTTGTCCAGAAGCTTCGTCAGTTCTAACAGTAAACGTAGGATCTTCTTCAGCCAATTTAGCTAGAGCGTTACCCATTTTATCCTGGTCAGCTTTAGTTTTAGGCTCAACAGCGATACCAATTACCGGATCAGGGAAAACCATAGATTCAAGAATGATCGGGTTTTTCTCATCACACATAGTATCACCAGTTTTGATAGACTTGAATCCAACTGCTGCACCAATATCTCCAGCTTCAATATATTCTACTGGATTTTGCTTGTTAGCGTGCATCTGATAGATTCTAGAGATTCTTTCTTTATCTCCTGAACGAGTGTTCAAGATATAAGAACCTGCATCTAGTCTTCCAGAGTAAGCTCTGAAGAATGCTAATCTTCCCACGAACGGGTCAGTAGCAATCTTAAATGCTAATGCAGAGAAAGGCTCATCTACAGATGGTTTTCTTGTGATCTCAGCATCAGTTCTTGGGTCAGTACCTTTGATATCATCTTTATCCAATGGAGAAGGAAGGTATTTACATACTGCATCCAACATAAACTGTACTCCTTTATTCTTGAATGAAGAACCACAAGTCATTGGGATAATAGATAAATCGATAGTAGCAGCTCTCAATGCAGCATTGATTTCTTCTTCTGTAATTGAATCCGGATCTTCGAAGAATTTCTCCATCAAAGTTTCGTCATATTCAGAAACAGCTTCTACTAGTTTCTCTCTATATTCAAGAACTTCATCTTTCATATCTTCAGGAATTGGCACTACTTCAAAAGTAGCTCCTTGTCCTGCTTCATCCCAGATGATCGCTCTGTTTTTAATTAAGTCAACAACACCTTTGAAATCTTCTTCAGCACCGATTGGTAAAACGATTGGAACTGCGTTAGATCCTAACATTTCTTTAACCTGGTTTACCACGTTAAGGAAGTCAGCACCTTGTCTGTCCATTTTGTTTACGAATCCCATTCTTGCAACTTTGTAGTTGTCAGCAAGTCTCCAGTTTGTTTCAGACTGAGGCTCTACTCCATCTACTGCAGAGAATAAGAATACCAATCCATCCAATACTCTTAAAGATCTGTTTACCTCTACTGTGAAGTCAACGTGTCCCGGTGTATCAATGATGTTGAAGTGGTAAGGCTTAGTATCAGCTAGAGGTTTTCCTTGATCTGTTGGAAAGTTCCAAGAACAAGTGGTAGCTGCAGAAGTAATAGTAATACCTCTTTCTGCTTCCTGCTCCATCCAGTCCATTGTAGAAGCACCATCGTGAACCTCTCCAATTTTGTGGTTTACCCCTGTATAGAATAGAATCCTTTCTGTAGTGGTAGTCTTACCTGCATCAATGTGAGCAGCGATACCAATATTTCTTGTAAATTTAAGATCTCTTCCCATTTCAGATTAGAATTTGAAGTGTGAGAAAGCCTTGTTAGCTTCCGCCATTTTGTGAGTATCAGATTTCTTTTTGAAAGCAGCACCTTCTTCTCTTGAAGCAGCTACAACTTCGTTAGCTAATTTCAAAGCCATAGACTTATCATTTCTAGCTTTAGAATATTTGATTAACCATTTCATTGCCATAGAAATCTTTCTATCAGCTCTGATTGGCATAGGGATTTGGAAGTTAGCTCCACCTACTCTTCTAGAACGTACTTCTACGTGAGGCATTACATTTGTAAGTGCATCTTTCCAGATTTCAAGTGCAGTTTTTTCGTTATCTCCTTTTTTAGTTTCTACGATCTCTAATGCATCATAGAAAATTTTGAATGCGATTGACTTCTTACCGTCAAGCATTAAGTTGTTTACGAATCTCGTTACCAATTGATCATTAAATTTCGGATCTGGTAACAACGGTCTTTTTTTCGCTTTTGTCTTTCTCATTGCTTTTGTACCTTATTTAATGATTATTTTTTCTTTCCTTTTGCAGGAGCAGCAGCTGCTTGTCCTGGTTTAGGTCTCTTAGCTCCGTACTTAGATCTTCTCTGAGTTCTTCCATTTACACCAGCGGTGTCTAATGCACCTCTTACGATGTGGTAACGTACTCCCGGTAGGTCTTTCACCCTTCCGCCTCTAACCAATACTATCGAGTGCTCCTGAAGATTGTGTCCTTCGCCCGGGATATAGGCGTTAACTTCTTTACCGTTAGAAAGTCTTACCCTTGCTACTTTTCTAAGTGCAGAGTTAGGTTTCTTAGGTGTAGTTGTATATACTCTCGTACATACACCACGTCTTTGTGGACAAGAATCTAGGGCAGCCGATTTGCTCTTCTTGGCAAGCGTGGCTCTTCCTTTTCTTACTAATTGTTGAATAGTAGGCATTTAATTGCTTTTTATTTTAGGGTGCAAAAATAGTAATATTTTTTTAATCTGCAAACTCTTATATAAAAATTAAAATCAAATACTTACATCGGAAATGAAACACATTTCATGAGTATCAATATAGAAGTACAATATACATGCGGAAAACAAGCAGGAAGAAATGGATTTTACAACCTAAAAAATGAGTATTAAATAATTATGAAATTTATCGACTCCGGATTTTCAATATTTTTTTCTTTTAAAATTAATTCCGGATATAGGATCTGATGTATTTAAAAATGTTCTTATCCTTATGAAGAATTAAAATTTCAAATTTATTCCTACATAAGATAGTTTTGAATCCATTCAATCATGGTATCATGCTGAAGATGTAAGAGAACCAATAAATAAAAAACACCGGAAAAAATAAGATATGAAGATTTCACCGGGTTATTATTGAATGATATCATTCCGGAATCATTTGTTTTTAACATCGATGTAAACACAATAAATAATAATGTGGAGTAAATATAATTCCATCTCATCCAATCAATTCCAAGATAATATAAAGGAGCAACCCAAATAAGGCAGATCATATTACAGAAAAGGTAGCTATAGAATGATTCTTTTTTAAACAGATAAATATAAAGTCCTATTTGAAATATTATGATAAGGAGTTCAATAGCATGAACCAGAAATGATAATTTGTACTGAAGAACATAGTTAAAGTCAAAATAATATTCCAGGTCAAAAATATTCTCTTTCTGAAAAACCACTCCTCTGCTTTTCAGGATCGATAAACTTTCTCCCTGATTCACATTTCCACCTAAAAAATAGATAATACCAATACTGGCAAAAGCTGCTACTGCTATAGACAGCATGTATTTACTATTAATTTTCTGCCATTTGGAATAATTAATCCATAATAAAAAGGGAAGGAAAAAAAATCCAGCCTCGTGTATGAAAAGAAAAATGATATAAAAAATCCATAATAATGCATCATTAAGCTTAGATTTTTTTGAAAAAGAATACCACAGCATTATAAGAATCAAGATGATTTCTCTTCTCCCGGCATTTCTCACAGTCAATGCAGGAAATAAAAGAATATAAGGTGAGGCCATGATGCTCAGATAAAAAAGATCAACCTTATATTTTTTCAGGTATAAAAGCGTCCAGTACAGAATTCCCGACAACCCCACGATCTGAAGAATAAAGATCTGAAATTGTAATTTCAATCCCGTTATATCCTGTATATAAAAAAATACATCTCCCAAAAGACCTCTTCTTTTGAAACCTCCATCTGTATAATTGATCAGCCAATCAGAAATTGTCCAGGCAGAAAATGGTTCTTCAGCTTTCAGATATAATGCGATAAAGACACCAATATAAATCAGTACAATTCCAATACTGAAATATTTTACCAGCGATCTTTCTTTATTTTCAGGGATATTAATAAGGGTGTCAAAAAGCATAATAGTCTATAATTTCTGAGGTCTGTTTTAGATAAGCACAATATTAATACTTCCAAACTATATTTAAAAACTTTCTTATAGTTATGATCTATTAATAATCAGTAGAGTTCGGCACGATATTTCGTAAATTTGAGGTATACAAAATGATAAACTATCAATCACATCAAAAAAGCTTCTTCCCATACTTAATGGAAGCAGTGATTGTATCTAACCTTAAAAAAATAAATATATACATATGAAAAATGCTAGTATCATTGGCCTTAAAGAAGCCGATTGCAAAAAGATTTCAGAAAAATTAAACATTTTATTGGCTAACTATTCTGTATTCTATCAGAACACAAGAGGTTCTCACTGGAATATTAAAGGAGAACAGTTTTTCACTCTTCACCCGAAGTTTGAGGAATTGTATAACAGCCTTGTATTAAAGATTGACGAGATTGCAGAAAGAATCCTTACGTTAGGAGCTACGCCTGCGCATAACTATTCAGATTACCTGAAGGTGGCAACCATTAAAGAAAGTAAAGAAGTAACTGATGGTACCAAAAGTGTTGAGCAGATTCTAAGCTCATTCAAAGTGGTGATTGATCTGCAGAGAGAACTTTTAGATATTACTGATGAAGCCGGAGATGAAGGTACCAATTCTCAAATGAGCGATTATATTACCGAGCAGGAGAAAGAAGTTTGGATGTATAACTCTTATCTTGGGAAGTAATTATATTTAAACTCTTTTAAATTTTTCCTTAAATAAGGTATGTCACTTTTTGTAACAGCATAAAAATTGACATACCTTATATGAGGATTTCTAAAATCACTCATTTTCCATTTTCCAACCAAAACCCAATTTTTGGGAATTTGACCTACAAACCATTCTGGATATATTACAGCAATTCGCGCATTTTTACGGTAACTTAATTCTCCCATAAAATACGAAAAATCATTCCCCTCAGGGTTTTATATTTGTATTTTGCAACATCTGTACTTCCCAATCCATACATATCTAAAACTTCAATATTCGTAAAATAGGTGATTGCTCCAATATCATTGGCTACAATTGTTTCAGAATCATAATACTTTTTTAAAAATTGTGCGAGCTTATATTGGTTGTAGTAAAGATTTTTAGAATCAGTATATAAAACCGGATGATACCAATACATTTTGAATAGTCCAAAAACTACCGAGTAGCCTACAAATAAAAAAGCAAAAAGCTTAGAAATAGAGAAACCTGAAGTTTTAAAATAAAAATCACAAATTTTAACTCCAATAAAAAGATAGGCAATCATCAAATAATTTTCATATCTGAATGTCATTATTCCAAACATGAGCTGCCCGTAAGAAGTAAGCAAAATGATGATTGGCAATGCTTCCATTTCAAGAACTCTTGGAAGTTTTACATTTCTATATCTGGAAAAAGCATACATTAAATAAAATATACTGAAAGGAAACAAATATTTGATATAATCCACATTCAAAAACTTGCTTTTCAACATTATTATACAACTTTCTGCATCTGAAACATGAAAATTACTTTTGACAAGTACTGAATTTGGAAAAAACAAACCTCCCATAAGAAGAGAGTATAATCCATACATAATTATAGGGAAAAAACCGACAAAACCAATCAACAAGCCCTGTCTAAATTTTTTCTGACCTACAAAAACAAAAATAACGGCAGAAATGAAGAACACACTTTCAAATCTTACTGCTCCGAGAAAAAAAACGACTATTAATAAATGGGTTAAAGCCTTCAAATCTCCTGAAGCTAATTTATTATAAAAAATAAAAAACAGAACTATGAGGAATATATGAATAGTATGCTCCATTCCTAATATAGAGGAAAGATAAATCATTGCCAATGGCTGCAACAGAAAAATAAAAAACAGAGCAAACTTCTTTCCATATTGAAGGACAACAAAATTGGCTGCGTAAAAACTTGTTAAAACCCCAAACGTAAGATTAATAAACAAAGGATAATAAGATGAATCCCCAAAAACTTTTATTAAAAGGCTCAAAAAGAAACTATATAATATAGATGAAGATGCCGGATCAAATGAATTGGAGTTGATAGAAAATAAAAACTGATCAGCTATATTTTTTGCTACCTCCAAATGAATATAAACATCATCAACAGGATAAAAATAGCCTACACCTTTTGGCAAAGAAAGAATCTCCGAAACTAAATAAAAAAAATAGCCTAATAGAAAAACAAAAACACTTATAAATCCGTATTTTTTCATTTTACTGTCTAAATAAATATGGAGAACAAAATTAAATTATTAAATTTTATTACAAAAAAAGGACTGCATTACCTTTAACTCAATACCCGACAAAGATTTTCATAACATGACCATGCAGAATACCGTTGTAAAATTACACTTAAGTCAAACTCTCAAATGAGCGACTATATTACCGAACAGGAGAAAGAAGTATGGTGTACAATTCTTATCTTGGAAAGTAACTCCATCATAAGCATGGAAATATTTCCAAAAAATCGCCTTACATTTAGGGAATTATATTTTTTATTTTTATATTTGCGTTAAAATTACACATATTATGAACGACGTGAGATTAAACTCTATCCTTGATAATGATTTCTATAAAATAACCATGCAGAATGCTGTGGTAAAACTATTTCCGGGTTCTATTGTAAAATATGAATTTATCAACAGGGGAAAGCACCACTTTCCAGAAGGGTTTGATGCTGCTTTAAGAGAAGCTGTGAATAAAATGGCTGAACTTAAGCTTACGAAGGATGAAAAAAAGTTCATGGCAAGAACATGTCCTTATATAGATCTACCCTATCTTGATTTTTTAGAAGGCTACCATTATGACCCATCTGAAGTAAAAATTCATCAGGAAGGAGGTGATCTTTCCGTTATTGTGGAAGGACTTTGGTACAGAACCATACTTTGGGAAGTTCCGTTGCTGGCACTGATCAGTGAGCTGCATTACGAAATGAACCACATGGAAAGAGATTCCAACGAAGTGGTGATGAGCAAAACAATCGAAAAGGCTGACTCATTGGGTAGACTTGGAGTAACGTTTGCAGAATTCGGAACGAGAAGAAGACACTCTTACAAGGTACAGAATCTTGTAATGGAAGCTTTAACTCAGAAAAAAGAATCTACATTTATCGGAAGTTCAAACGTTCATTTTGCAATGAAGTACGGCGTAAAACCAATCGGAACGCATGCTCACGAATGGTTTATGTTCCACGCAGCCGAATATGGATTCAAGATGGCTAATGAAATGGCCCTGGAACACTGGGTAGACGTTTACAGAGGTGATCTTGGAGTGGCCTTGTCTGATACTTATACTACCGATGTTTTCTTCCAACAGTTCGACAAAAAATTTGCGAAGCTTTTCGATGGGGTTCGTCATGACAGTGGTGATGCTTTGGAATTTGCTGACAAGACCATTGCCCACTATCAAAGAAACGGGATTAATCCGATGTTTAAATATATTATTTTTTCTGATGCTTTAAATCTTGAAAAAGTAGAGGAAATCACCAATTACTGCAGAGGAAAAATTGGTATCTCATTCGGAATCGGAACCAATCTTACGAATGATGTAGGATTGAAACCAATGAACATCGTCATGAAACTCATCGGTGTACAGGCTCCCAATAAGGAATGGATTCCTACGGTAAAACTTTCCGATGAACATGGTAAATATACCGGAGATCCAAAGATGATTGAATTGGCGAAAGAATTTTTAAGAATTAAAGATTAGTAACCTCATCAGAACAATTAGATACAAACCTCGAAGTTATCGAGGTTTTTTGTTTTATATCATCACTTAAAATTCAGTTTTCAAAAATCTATAAGGATTTATTATATTTATCAAAATAAAACAAGATGAAATCAAGAACATTACTACTTGCAGGTCTTCTCATATCAGCTTTTTCCTTTGCTCAGGAAAAGAAAACGGAAAAGCCTAAATATAATCAGGAACTGGCCAATTCTTTAGGAGCTGACAAATATGGAATGAAACCTTATACGATTGTCATGCTGACATCAGGTTCTGCTAAAATTGAAGACAAAGCTAAAATGGGAGAACTCATGAAAGGCCATATGATGAATATCGGGAAACTGGCAGATGAAGGCAAAATTGTTGTTGCCGGACCTTTTCTTGAAAAGAATAAAGAAAACTACCGCGGCATGTTTATTTTCAACACCAAATCTAAGGAAGAAGCTGAACAATGGGTAAAAACCGATCCTGCGGTTCAGGCTGGTGTTTTCAGCTATGAAATTTTCCCTTGGTATGGTTCAGCAGCGTTACCTTTGTATCTAAAGCATCACGATGAAATCTCAAAAGAAAATCCTTAATAAATAAGAAATCCCTCAGTTGAGGGATTTTTTTCTTAATCAAAACAGATATAGGGTTTTCTTGGTGGATAACAGCAATAAGGATTGCTGCAGAATATATATCCTGCCGGGCAGCCTCCATCTACAGGTGTTTCACAAGCTAATGCTGCGCCACCTAAAACAGTTTTCAACTCTTTTCTGTTTAAGCTTTTTAAATTTTTCATGATTAATTTAGTTTAATTTGATTTCCTACTCTTTAAGATTTTCGGATTCCTCTTTATTATTTCTCTTTACCTGGAAATAAATATACAATTTATTTTTAAATCCACTACATTTCAAATCATTATCTGCAAACATTTGATAACTGTAAAAAGAGACTGTCTTTTGTGACAGTCTCTTTTTACAGTTATCATTTTAAATTAAAAAATATCGCTACCTATTGTATAGCCATTTGTACCATTTATTTTTTTAACTGCATTATTATTAAATCTATATTTATTATAAATACCAATATTTGGAATATATCTTAAAGTATTGCCTTCTCTCATATAAATCTTATTGGTATAATTGTCCTGTTTAAGATCATTATCAGGCGTTAAATCTGCTCCACGTTCTACTGTTGATAAATTGCTTGGGCTCACCGTAGCAATTTCACCACTGGTAATATTAAATAATCCATAAAGAGTCATAGGGCTTTGGATATATCTCAGTTTGTTTTCAAACATAAAAAAGATCTGGTTGGTTGCAGGATTTCTAACAAAATTACCATTGACAAGGTTTGCCGTATTGGTATAATCTAATCTCACCTGATTATCAATTAAATATTGATCGATATAAGCTTTCAATTGAGCTTTCTTCACTGGATCTTTAATAAGTTCATAAAGAGGAACCAAACCATTGCTTCCAAACTCTACCAATACCGCATTCGTTGGTGTTGAACTGTTCTGCCAGCTGGAAATATTAATTTTAGGATTCGCCTGATCTAGGTTCAACTCTCCTACCAAACTCTTAGACGGATCTCCTCCTCTTGTTTTAAAGGATAGTTTTCTGGAAAAGTTTTTATTGGATTCTGAAGTATCTACATCGTTATCAACATTGGCATCAAAAATACTTTTTACACCCACCTTAACACCCACTCTGGCTGCCTTTTCACGGCTTTGATTCGTTGTTTCAGATTGGAACATTACATCTAGCTTAGCACCGGTATAAATATCTACCGCAACGTGGGTTCCATAATCGTTTACAATCTGTGCAGGGCTGTTGTTCTGTAGATCACTCGTAAACTCCGGAGTCAGATAATCTGATAATAAAACAGGAGTAGCATTAAATCTGAATCTTCTTTGTTTAATTAAAAGATTATAGCTTCCATAAATATATTTAGCATCAAATTTATTGGTTGTAGTATTACTCACCGAAGAACTAAAAGTAACAGAAATGAGCTTTTTAAATAAAGAGAATCCTGCTGTTGCTCCTACCTTCGTAGATACCATTTTTGAGTACGCTTCTGCATTTTCACCGTATTCTTCAAGATATTCCTGAGAAAATACATTATCAGTAATCAATCTTCCGGCCTGTTCGTTTTTGAACTTTTCAAGATCAATTACCTGATATCCTGAGGAGTTTGAATTTGCATATTCTCCAGTTGCGTTATAACCATATCCTAAGATGTCATAAGCGCCATCACCAGCAAATTTAGCCGAATTTCTCCCTGAACTTTTTTTTGAGTTTTCATTTTGGTTAGAATTTTCAAATTCTTCAGTAGAGCAAGATGTTAAAAACAGCAAAACAATACTGGTAAAAAAGAAACTTAGTTTTTTCATATTTTTATTTTAAGTGCACAAACTTAATTCTTTGCATTCAAAACCAGAATGACATAAATCATGAATAAGGGAATTAATAGAACGTTAACAATAGAAAATCGCAATAATTTATCTCTCTTTAAATAGAAATAAATACATATTTAAAAATACAACCAATTTTATTTCAAAAGATTACATACAAAATGAATTAAAAATTTAAAATATATTTCTTTTATCAATGAATTAATTTAATTATTTTAGCTTATAGCAACTCACTCTATTAATGACGAGCGGGTTACAACAAACCAATACCATAATTAAAAATTAAACTCATGAAAAAATTAAACATTACAAAACTTTCGAGAACAGAACTGAAAGATGTATTCGGTGGAACACTCTATCCGGCGGAATGCCCGGGAGGATGCCCTGGAGAAGGCATGATCAGATGTCCTGACGGTACTACCACAATGACTAACTTTATATGCATGGGAGGAACCTGCCAACCGGCAGCCATCTGCAAACCTCTTGTTCTTGAACCTTTTCCCGATCCGATTATCATCACTGATCCGATAACCATCATCCCATAATCAGAATCAGAATAAACAATACATAAAGAGGCTGTCAAAAGTCAAACAATTGGCTTTTGTCATTCTGACGAAGGAAAAATCTTATTGATAAACAACTACATGAGATTCTTCACTGCATTGATGAACTACGTTCGCAGACTTTAGTCTGTGTTCAGAATGACAATTTTAAGACGCCTCTTTTTTAGTATCTTTAAGTAAACAAAAACCATCATGAAAACCATTGAGGAAGTTCTGAAAAAACTGGATGAAATTATTATCTGGTGTAAGGAAAACAAGAGTCCTGCAGGATATTTTGCCTGTACTTACCGGATCATGACCGCACAGGTTCTGAAAGGAATTCAGCAGAAAAAATTTGAAGATAATCCCAGAATGACATTGCTTGATATTGCTTTTGCACAAAGATATCTTCAGGCATGGGAAAGCTATAGTAAAGGAGAAAGATGTACCAATTCCTGGTATACTGCTTTTGAAGCCACTAAAAACAAAAACCTTTTGATATTGCAGCATATATTCCTTGGGATGAATGCTCACATCAATCTGGATCTCGGTGTTTCTGCCGCTTCTATTATGCCTTACCGGAAAATAAATCCGTTGAAAAAAGATTTTGAGAACATTAATAATGTCATTGCTTCCATTAATCAGAACGTGCAGGATTCTCTGAATAAAATCTGCTATCCTGTGGATCTTGTGGACAAACTCTCAAATGGAAAAGATAATGCTGTATTGGATTTTGCCATTTCCAAAGCAAGAGATACTTCATGGGCCACGGCAGTCATTACCTCCAACACTCCGAATTTCCTTATAGAATCGGTGATTGGTATTGTAGATTACGCAGCCGCTAAAGTTGCTACCCAAATTCTGAACCCGAAAATCCTCACTCCTGCTCTTTTAAAAGAATTAAAAAAATGTGAAAGCAGTGATGTAGTAAAGAATATTGAGATTTTAGAATCTACAAAAAACTCATAATAAAAAGGCCGGGATCTTCCTCACGGATCCCGGCCTCATAATGAACAAAATAAAAGAAACTATATTGCTTCCTTATGCTTTTTACGGTAGGCATAATGGAAAATGATAGGTAATATTGTAAATGACAGCAGCATACAGACGATCAACCCGCCTACAATCATAATGGCTAAAGGTTTCTGAATTTCAGAGCCCATTCCGTTTGACATGGCTGCCGGAAGAAGTCCCATAGATCCCATCAGGGCAATCATCACCACCGGACGGATTCTGCTTTTCACTCCTTCAGCTATGGATTCTTTGAGGGACATCCTGTTTTGTAGGTTTTCTTTCATGACCCCGATCAGAACGATACCGTCTATGGTTGCCACTCCGAAAAGGATAATGAAACCGATTCCCGCTGAAATTCCGAAGATGGTTCCCGTAAACCAAAGGGATAAGAATCCTCCGATAAACGCAAATGCCAGTGTGATGGAAGAAATCAGCGTGTCTTTTATGTTTCCGAAGTTGAAATACAACAGCATCAGAATAAGAACTAAAGAAATTGGTACAACCATAGCCAGCTGTTTTGCGGCTCTTTCTTTACTTTCAAATTCTCCAGCCCACGTCATTTTATGATTTTTCGGAAGCTTTACTTCCTTATCTACTTTGGCTTTGGCTTCTTTGATAGTGCTACCTAAATCTCGACCTTCAATATTGAATCCAACTCCAATATATCTGCTGTTTCCTTCACGGTAAATAAATGATGGTCCGGTATGATAATCAATGGTTGCAATTTCTTTCAGCGGAACTTTTTTATTGTCCTGAGTAGGGATGAGAATGTTTCCCATCTTTTCCGGTGTATCTCTGTAATCTTTTTCAAACCTAAGCATTACATCAAACATTCTTTCTTCTTCATAAAACTTGGTGGCAGCCTGTCCTCCGATCGTCATTTCGATGACTGCCTGTGCATCTGCCGTGGATACTCCATATTTTGCCATTTTCGAGTCGTGAAGCTGTATTCTCAACTCCGGAAGTCCGATATTTTTGAAAACATTTACATCGGATATTCCCGGAACTGTTCTGATAGAATTGGCTACTTTATTGGCATAATTTTCAAGTTCGAAAAGATCATTTCCAAAAATCTTAATCACCAGCGGAGCTTTCACTCCTGCCACATATTCTTCCACATTATCCTGTATCGGCTGGCTGAATCCGAAATTGATACCCGGAAATTTTTCAAGGGAAACTCTCATTTCTTCAAGGAGTTCTTCTTTGGATATTTTTTTCTTCCATTCATTTTCCGGCTTCAGCTGAATATTAAATTCGATATTAAAAAATCCGGTGGGATCTGTTCCGTCATTCGGACGACCTGTCTGGGTCATAACAAATTTTACTTCATCATACTTCATGAGAATCTCCTTCATCTCTTTGGTCAATCGTACAGATTCATCCAGATTGACACTGTTGGGAAGGGTTGCCCTTACGTAGATGGCTCCTTCGTTCAGTTTGGGTAAAAATTCGGATCCGTAATTAGAGAATCTCCATCCGCAAACAGCAAGCAAAGCAACGAAACCAATGATAAATCCTTTTTTGTGACGGTCACTGAATTCGTAAATTCTATAGATATTAACTCTGAAGAATCTTGAAATAAAGTTTTCTTTCTCTTCAATATTTTTGGTCAATAACAGTTTACACATTGCCGGAACATAAGTCAAACTTAAGATCAGTGATCCCAATAATGCATATCCTAGTGTAAATGCTAATGGTGAGAACATTTTTCCTTCAACTTTCTGGAAAGAGAAAATCGGCATCAACGCAACGATCAGAATCAACAGGGCAAAGAAAATATAACTTGCCACACTTCCTGCGCTTTTCTTGATGATTCCCAGTTTTGAAATTTTATTGAATCTACGCAGCCCAATCTTTTTCGCTTTAAGCTCGAGAGCGACAAAGACGTGTTCCACAATAACCAGTGTTCCTTCCAGAAGCAATCCAAAATCCAGTGCTCCCATAGAAATCAGGTTGGCCGGCAGACCCTGAATTTTCAACATAATAATAGCAAACAGGAAAGCCAGAGGAATCACTGATGCTACAATAAAAGTGGTTCTCCAGTTGTAAAGAAAAATAAATACAATGATGGAAACCAGAATAACTCCTTCAATAAGGTTTTTGGAAACGGTATGAACCGTTGTGTTCACAAGTTCTGTACGGTCGATGATCGGAACAATCTGTACATCACCGGGAAGTTCTCCCCCATTCAGTTCTTCTATTCTGTCTTTCAGTCTGGCAATCACTTCACTTGGATTTTCACCCCGAAGCATGATCACAATTCCTTCTACAACATCATTTTCTTTGTTGTATCCTACCTGTCCCAATCTCGGTTTTGCAGATACTTTTACTTCTGCTACGTGTTTCACCAGAATAGGCGTAGAACCTTTTACCTCAATCTGAATGTTTTCAATATCTTCTTTTTTCTCCAAAAGACCAATCCCCCTCACTACATAAGCCTGATCACCTTTTGCCACCACATCTCCTCCTACATTGATATTACTCTTCGAAACCGCTTCATACACATCCAGGGGGGAAAGGTCGTAATTGTGTAATTCCGTAGGATTAATTTTTATTTCATAGGTCTTCTCTTCTCCACCAAAGCTTACCACATCTGCCACTCCGGGAACGGCAAGCAATTCTCTTTCCACCACCCAATCCTGAATAGCGGTTACTTCTTTGATGGGAAGTTTACTCTTGATAATATATCTGTAAATTTCACCTGTAGCTCCCGAAGGAGGCTCAATACTATATTCTGCTCCGGCAGGAAGTTCTACATTTCCGAGTTTATTGGAAGCATACTGCTGTGCATAAAAATCATTCACATGATCATCAAAAATAACTGTCACCACAGACAATCCGAATAAGGAAATGGAACGCACCGAAGTTTTATTCGGGATGGCATTCATTTCTTTGGAAATAGGTAAAGTGACAAATTTTTCAATTTCCTCAGCACTTCTCCCCGGCCATTGGGTAATCACTCTCACCCTTGTATTGGTAACATCCGGAAATGCTTCAATAGGCGTATGCATATAGGAATAGATTCCTCCGGCCAGCAAAAGAAAAGTCCCCAAAAGAACAATCAGTGAGTTTTTTAAAGAGAAGGAAACTATATTCTGTACAAATTTTCGCATTACTTCGTGGAGGTATTTAATTGGTTTTTCAGGTTCTCATAAATCAATAGTCCGTTGGAAGCAATGACATTTTCACCTGGTTTTAAATTGCCTTCTACATAAATATACTGGCTGTTGGAAGCAATTTCTGTTACTGGCCTGATCTCCAATTCACAGTCTTTTTTGTAAACCACTACGTAGCTTTGGTTGTTATCAAAGATTAAGGCTTTCGCAGGAATAGCCAATGCGCTTTTATTTTGTGAATTCACTGGCAATACAACATCTGCAGACATTCTCGGTCTCAGCTTCATCCCGTTATTATCCATAATGATTTTAGCTTTAAGCACTCTTTCATTTTCATTAAAAACCTGAGAAATATTGTTGATTTTCCCTGAAAAACTATCATCCGGATAAGCAAGCGTTTTGACCACTACCGGCTGATCTACATAGACATGTCTCATGTTGGTAGCATATACATTGGCCATTACCCATACTTTATCCAGATTGGAAATAGTAAACAGTTGATCTCCTCCTGCAGTAACAGGCATTCCTTTAGAAATATTTTTTGAAATAACATATCCGTCTGCCGGAGCTTTTATCTGAATGGTATTTCCTCCCGCTGAATACAGCTGCATATTTTTCTGCGTCTTGGAAATATTGGATTGCAGTATGGCTACTTCAGAACGTGCTTCCTGCAAATCTTTCTGAGAGGCAATATCATCTTTATACATGGCTTCTACGGAAGACAGTTTTCTTTTCGCAACAGCCAGCTGAGCCTGCAAAGTTTGAGTATCATCCTGCATTTCATTCACGGCTGTACTCTTTACGCTTGCCAACGTTTGCCCTTTTTTTACATAATCACCAAGTGAGAAATAAGTTTCTATCACCACTCCGTCTACAAGACTTACAAAAGGAACTGTTTTATCAGAATTGCTTTCCACTTCTCCGGTAAGGGTGATACTTTCTTCTATGGGAAGCAGTTCTGCTTTGGCCAGTTTAATATCTTTTTTAAGTTCTTTGCTGATGCAATAACTTTTTTCAGCTTCTTTATTTTCCTGTTTTCCGGCACAGCCTGTAAAAATAATGAGGGCAGACAGATAAGCTGCAGCAGTGTATTTAGTAATATTTTTGTTCATATCTTATAAATCTTGTCCTACAACATACTGCAGGTTTTCGTAGTATTGATTCAATTCTTTTTTAGTATCCAGGATGATCATTTTATTTCCAATGTAGGTATCCAGAAAATCCATGTACTCCAGCATGCTGATATTTCTTAGTCTGAAATTTTTCTCGTGGCTTACCAGTAAACCATCCAGAGTAGACTCGTAATTGTCATCGATCTCTTCTGAAACCTGCTGTGTTCTGATATAATTTCTAAAGACAGAAACAATTTCGTTCTCAGATTTCAACATGTTTTTGCGGGTTTCCAGTTTGCTTTTCTCAATCTCAAGCCTTGCTTCCTGGATATTCCCTTTATTACGGTCGAAAATGGGAAGATCCATAGAAACACCTAATCCTATAAAGTCTTTCATGATATTTCCTCCACGGTCATATCCTATAGAAACCGCAACATCAGGAGTTTTCATGGCATTTTGAATTTCCAGGTTTTTAGCTGCGTGTTTCTCTTTATTTTTCGAAATCATAATATCAGGGCGGTTTTCTTTTGCCTTGTCTATCCATTGATTCACTTCCAACTCAGAAAGCTGTTTTTCAGGCATGACAAATGAATCTGTTATCACCAGATAAGATTGAGAAGGCAGCATCAATAAGGCTTTAAGCTCTACCTGCTGATCTTCGATTTCCTGTTTTAATGAAATCAGCTTCTTTTTGAATTCAATTTCCTGTGCTTTTAAGCGGACGTACTCAGCTTTACTGATATTACCAAGGTTTAATTGATTATTGTAGGATTTTGTTAATTTCTCAATGGAAGTGATCTGCCCCTGATAGATTTTCTGCTGTTCCTGATTGTAAAGAACTTCGGTAATGGTATTTCTGAGGGTCTTCTTAAGTTCACGCAAAACTTCCTGCAGTTCATACTTCTCTCCTTCCACTTCTATTTTCTGGAGTTCAATATTTTTTCGCCTTTTACCTGCAGTCTGAATCACCTGTTCTATCTCCGCAGAAATCTGGGTGTTTTTTCCCCAGTTTCCGATCAATGCCGGCTGTTCTTCTATGTCATAAGTTCTCCATAAATTAACTTCGCTGATACTTAATGTAGGATTAGGCCAGTATTTAGCCTGAACAGCTCTTGCCTCGGCTTGTGAAATTTCAAGCTTCTGTGCAATGAGGTCGAGGTTTTTAGCCAAAAAGATAGTTTCAGCTTCCTTTCTTCCAATTTTCAGGGTATCTGAAATCTGTGCTGAAAAGAAACTGAAACAATGAATATAAAATAGTGTAAAAAATAGCTTCTTCAAGGTCTCTTATTTTAAGACCACAAAGCTATTTGCCTCATATTAGAGGGAATTGTAAAGGAAATTAAAATTCGGTTAGTTCAACATTAGAGTTTGATTAGAATTTAAAAAAACACAAATAACACAAACGTTTTCACGAATAACACAATCAGGAATAAACTGGAAATTCCAGAAGAACGCTTGTACCAACATTCACAGCAGAATCTATTTTCATCACAATATGATGATGGTCAAAGTTTGATTAGAAACTTTTTTATTCCTGGGAATTGTGTTTGAATGGGTATGTTTTGGCTAAAAGCCGAGAGATGTTAAATGTATATCTTAAGCGGGTTAAAACCCGCTCCTATTGAATTGAATAGTCTTTCTCACAGGTTTTGTTGATTGAGCAGATTATTTATTCGTAAAGTCTATCCGTCCAGTTTGTCATTCCGAAGGAATCTATACTCTACATTAATTGGGTTATAAAATATATCGAGACTCCTACCGGAGTGACAAAGTTGGAATTGACAAAGCTAAAAGAGAGCGAGAGAAAAAATCAGGAATGAGCAGGAAATTCCAGAAGAACGTTTGTACCAACATTCACAGCAGAATCTATTTTCATCACAATATGATGATGATCAAAAATGCTTTTTGAAAGTGATAAACCAATTCCACTGCCTTTTACAGTATCTACATTTTTTCCTCTGTAAAAAGTTTCAGATATTTTCACAAGGTCATCAGCCGGAATTCCTCTTCCTTCATCTTTGACTTCGATATACAACTGATTGGCCTTTTCTGATAATGTAATCACAACAGGTTTATCAAAGGAATATTTGATCGCATTTTCTACAATATTATACAACGCAAGATACAGCAGCGTTTCGTTTCCTGGAAATTCCAGTAAAGCAGGTTTCGTTACCTGAAGCTGTATTTTAATGGATGAACGGTTTTCTTTTGCTTTAGGTTCTAATTTTTCATAAATCTTCCAGATCAGCTCATCTACTCTCATCGGTTTGTGAGAAGACTCAAGCTTTGTCATTCCGGACATCAGCAAAAGATTGTTGAGAATATTTTCAATCTCATATACGTTTTCCAATGACTCTTTGGCCACTTCCTTATATTCTTCCGGTGTACGGTCTTTTTGGGCAAAGACTTCCAGGTTTCCTGAAATAGCGGCTAAAGGTGTTTTAAATTCATGAGAAACATAATTGATAAAGTTCTGCTGCAAGAGTACATTTTCTGAAATTCTGCCCAGCAGTTTATTATAGGATTTTATCAGATCTTCAATCTCGTCATTGGTATTGGTAGAAGTAATGATTGCCGTAGAAATGTTATTATATTCCACTTTATTGATCCGTTCTACTACATTGGAAATAGGTTTATAAACCACTTTAGAAAGGTATCTGCTCAGAAAATAAATTGCAAGCAGCCCAATCAGCAATACGGAAAGCATGATAATAGCCAATCTCAGGATCTGCGACTGGAAAGAGTCGTTGGAAGATTTCACAAAAACAACAAAGTCTCCCTGATTGTCCGGATAAAAAATCCCATAATAGAATTGATTATCAGACATAAACTGTATTCCTTTGTTATTTCGGACAGCCTGTAAATGAGAAGGTTTTATATTCTTATCATTCAGATTGTGTCCAAAAGTAACTTCATTATTCTGATTGTAAACCGCTACCCTGTTATTCTGAATCAGGTGATTGTATTCTTTTTTGATCTGAGCATGACGGTCTTTTGGGAGTTCATCTTTTTCGAGATAATAAATAGCAGAGATAAGAGCCGTATTTCTTAGCTTTTCAAAATAAAAAATCTTGGTACTGTCATAATAAGCAAAGAATATCACCGCAGATGTGATGATAGAAACAATGCCGAATGACAGGCTTGAAATAAGGGTAAATCTGTTTCTGAGCGTCATTTTCAGTCTTTGATCAAATATCCGGTTCCTTTTACCGTATGAATAATTTTCTGTTCAGTCTCATCAATCTTGTTACGGACATAGGAAATATAAACATCTACTACGTTCGTTGTATTATCAAAATCAATTCCCCATACTTTATGTAAAATCTGGGTTCTGCTCAGCACTTTATTTTTATTCTCCATCAGAAAAGTAAACAGTTTGTATTCCGTAGGGGAAAATTCTATTTCTTTGTCATTCTGAGTTACTTTATGAAGATCGGTATCAATCATAATATTTCCGCATGATAAATATTGATCTTCTTTCTGATAGCTCAGTTTATTTCTTCTGGTTAAAGCCTTAATCCTTGAAATCAATTCTTCAAAATGGAAGGGTTTGGATAAATAATCATCAGCGCCCATATCGAGCATTTTGATTTTATCATCAGGACTGTTCAGGGCACTTAAAACCAAAATCGGGGTATAGTTTCCTTTAAATCTGATAATCTGTGTAAGCTGCATTCCGTCCAATCCGGGAAGCATGATGTCCATTAAAATAATATCAAAATCATAGGTATGAAGAAGCTCACGCGCCTTTTCACCGGAATCTGCAAGGGTCGTATTATAGCCAGCCTCAGAAAGGCCTTTAATCAGAAAATTGCTGATTCTTTGATCATCTTCTACCAACAAAATATTCATAAGTCTCTGAAATTTCCCATAAATATAAGTATTCTTGTTCAGAAAGGAAGCCGGAGGCTGGAAGAGAGAGGTAATATAATTTTATAAAACAATGATCTCCCATTTTATTCAGCTTTTAAAAACATTGAAATTAATTTTAAAAAATAGTCAGTCCTTTTCTGCACAGAAGTAACTTCCAGCATCCCCCTTCCTTCTTCCAGCCTTTTTTCATAATTTTGAAACATGGAGATGATATATTTAATTATTGGATTGATTGCCGGTGGTGTACTGGGCGCTGTTATATTATATTTTGCACTGAAGTCATCAATGGTTTCAAGAAGTTCTTATGATACACTGAACACCTTATCTATAAAAACTCAGTCTGATCTTGAAAATTCAAATCTGAAAATTCAGGAGCTTACTCAGAATATCAGTAAAGAAAAAGAAGCCAATATGCTGCAGCAGGATCTGCTGGATGACCTGAAAAATGAATTTTCTAAAATATCTGCCGAATATTCTTCTTTAAATCTTCAGTTTCAGGAATTGAAACAAACCCATCAGAGACAGACTTCTCAGATAGAGACTCACATTCTTGAAAAGCAGACTCTTTTTGCAAAAAACTCTGAACTTTCTGCCAAAAATGAGGGTCTTCAACAATCTCTTGACACCCAGAAAGAAGAAATCGTCAAAATTCAGGAAGATTCTAAACTTCAGTTTGAAAACCTTGCCAATAAAATTTTAGAAGAAAAAACTGAAAAGTTTACTGCCTTAAATCAAAATAACTTAAAAAATATCCTTGAACCGTTTCAGGAGAAAATCGCGGATTTAAAAAATAAAGTCAACGAAGCCTACGAAAAGGAAAATAAAGAACGTTTCTCTCTAGCTGAAAAAGTAAAGGAACTGGCGGAACTGAACCAGCAGATTTCCGATGATGCCAAAAAACTGACCCGTGCCTTGAAAGGAGAAAGCAAAACCCAGGGGAACTGGGGCGAGATGATTCTGGAAAGCATTCTTGAAAAATCAGGATTGGTAAAAGGAAGAGAATATTTCCTCGAGCATGAATTGCGTGATGAAGACAATAAAGCTTTATTCTCAGAATTCTCCGGAAAGAAAATGCGTCCTGATGCCGTTGTAAAATACCCTGACGAAAGGAATGTTATTATTGATTCAAAAGTATCTCTGACTGCTTTTACAGAATTGGTAGACGAAACCGATGCAGATGTCTACGCTATAAAACTAAGCCAGCATCTTGGATCTATCAAAAACCATATTAATCAACTCAGTCAAAAAGCATACGATGACTATGGAAAATCATTGGATTTCGTGATGATGTTTATTCCGAGTGAACCGGCTTATATTGCAGCAATGCAGGCAGACCAAAACCTTTGGAACTATGCCTATGAAAGAAGAATTCTTTTGCTTAACCCAAGCAATCTGATCACTTCTCTTAAGCTGATTGCCGATCTTTGGAAACGCGAATATCAAAACCGAAATTCTATTGAAATTGCTGATCGTGGAGCCAGACTCTATGACAAATTCGTAGGTTTTGTAGAAAACCTGGAAAAAGTAGGCAGAAATCTGGATCAGGCGAAAAACGTATTCAATGATGCCTACAAACAGCTTCACACCGGAAATGACAACCTGGTGATCCAGACTCAGAAATTGAAGTCATTAGGAATAAAAAATAAAAAAGACCTGCCTCAAAGTCTTATCGACAACGGCAATCTTATTGAACCATCAGAAAGCTAAATCCCAGGTTTTATGTTTTCATTTACAGCATATCCATACCCAAAGTCCGAATCTATCAAAGAAATTTTCGTTTCTTCATTGGGGGCAGGAGTTGCTGTCTATTTGTTTCTGATTATTTTTCAGCCTTTTGGCACCGAAAACTTCCAACATCCTTACAAGTTTTTACTACTTTTCCCCTATTGCATTATTTTTGGAATGGCATTTTTTATTGCTAATCTTATGACTTCCCGTTTCAGCAACTGGAATATTGGTGCGGAGTTTTTAAAAATAATTCTCATTCTATTCCTGAGCTCTGTTCTATCCTACTTTTACAATTCATTATTCTTGAGCCATGTAGCACTGGATCTTGGCAATTATTTCTACATGTTCTTATATTCTCTTGCAATCGGTATTCCGGTTTCAATCATCTATATTTTATCACGGTACATCTATTTAAAGAATATTCATGAAAAGAAAGCCCTCGATATTTCTCAACATCTTCCCGTTTCAGCTTCTGAACAACGACAAAATCTGTTAAAAATATCAGCCCAGAATACCGAGCTTATCATGAATGAAAAAGATTTTCTTTGCGTTCAGTCTATGGAAAATTACTGTACATTTTACTTTCTAGAGAATAATAGCGTACAAAAAACATTGATCAGAATAAGTTTAGCCAGTGTTTTACAACAAATTGAAACAGATTCTGTTAAAAAATGCCATCGTTCTTATATTGTCAATCTTGGAAGGGTAAAAAATCTCAAAGGAAATGCTCAGGGTTATAAATTAATCCTTCCTGAAATCGATTTTGAAATCCCTGTTTCAAGGAGTTTCATTTCTTCAATTATTCCTCAATTGCAACAGCAGCATTCATAATTTTTGTCATTCGTCACTATTCTTTGTCATTGATCACATTAACTTGAAAGCATTGATTTAAAGCTACATTTTTGCTCAAAATTAACAGACATGAGCAAAAATATCCGCTTCTTTTTCATTTTTATTCTAGGGTTTACAGCCTATTATTTTTTCGATTTTCTCTTTTTTAAAACCATACAGACTTTCTCAAAAGATTTGTTTCACAGTAAAGCAATAGCCCATATAATTGCTTACTCCGTGACTTTAGTCCCATTAATCGTTACGCTAAAAATTCTATTTCCAAAAAGAAACATTTCAGACCTGTTTTCATTAGATAAACCTATTTTCAAAGGTTTCACTTTAGCTCTTATCAGTACTCTTTCTATGTTGATTGGATATGTGATTCATTTTAAAATAATCAGTAAAATAAATTTTGAAACGTTATTTATCAACACATTATCTTCAGCATTTTTTGAAGAGATTATTTTCAGAGCTTTTCTTATCGGAATACTATATCGGTTTACCAGACTCGGATTTTTATCATCTGCCTTATTAGGTTCATTGTTATTTGCACAGGTACATTTATACCAAAGTCAGAACTTAATAGAGCTTACCGAGATATTTGCCATTACATTTTTAGGATCAGTATTCTTTGCCTGGGCATATTTTGAATCGGAATACAACTTATGGACCGCAATCTTCCTTCATTTCTTTATGAATCTGTATTGGGAAATCTTTAATGTATCAGAAAACGTTTCCGGGAATCTATATGGAAATATCTATAAATTCCTATCCATTGCCGTCCTGATCTTAACGGTCATCTATTATAAAAGGAAAAATAAAACTCCAATGGAGGTCACATGGAAAAAGCTTTTTATCAAAACCAGAGAAGTTCAATCATAAATTTTGCATAATTTTGCAGCATGTTGATAGAAAGTTTTCAAAACGATAAAATAAAAAATGTCACTAAGCTCCTTACTGACAACAGGTTTCGTAAAAAATCAAAAGTTTTTGTAGTAGAAGGCCAGCAGGAAAATGAAAGAGCCATACAGTATGATTTTGAACCGTTGGAGTTCTTTATCTCTGAAAATATCTTTAAAGGAACACTTCCCAATGGAAAAATCCATTATGTAAGTGAAAAAGTATATGAAAAAATAGCTTACAGAGGTAGTTCTGAAGGGATTATCGGAATCTACCATGCAAAAGAAAATTCACTTTCTTCATTTGTTCCTAAAAAAGATTCTACGGTAATTATTGTTGAAGGTGTAGAAAAACCAGGAAATCTTGGCGCTATTTTAAGAAGTTGTGAAGCTTTTGGAGTGGATGCTTTGATTGTTGCTGATGGGAAAACTGATTTTTACAATCCCAATGTCATCAGATCCAGTGTTGGCTGCCTTTTTGGGATGGAAGTCTATCAGGCTGAGAATGAAGAAACCTTGGAATTCCTGCAAAAAAACAGCTTCAATATCTACACAACGCTTATGGACGAAAGTGCTGAAGATCTTTATAAGAGAGATTTCAAGCAGCGTTCAGCAGTATTATTCGGGACGGAACATTCAGGATTGAGTGATTTCTGGATTGGAAAAGGAAAAAACACTTTAATTCCGATGGCCGGAAGTATTGATTCTTTGAACCTGAGTAATGCGGTAGCAATTACCTGTTATGAATCTTTGAAACAGAAGAAAGGATAAATCCTATATAACTTTTTATAATAGAGATTGCTTCGCCTTCGGCTCGCAATGACTAAGCATAAAAAAACCGTTTCACTGGGTGAAACGGTTCTTTTATTGTTAAGCGTATGCTAGAATTATTTCTTAGCAGCATCTTTAGCAGCATCAGCAGCTCCTTTAGCAGCATCAGCAGCTCCTTTAGCAGCGTCAGCAGCTCCTTTAGCAGCATCTTTAGCAACTTCAGCACCAGCAGCAGTAGTAGCAGCAGCAGCATCTTTAGTAGCTTCTACAGCAGTAGTTGCAGCAGAATCAACAACTTTAGCAGCTGAATCAGAAACTACAGCAGCAGAATCAGCTACAGTAGCAGCAGCAGAATCAGTTGTACCTTCAGTAGCAGTAGCTTCAGTTTTTTTACAAGCAACTAGAGAGATTGCAGCGATAGCAGCTACGAATAATGACTTTTTCATAATAAATTAAATTTAATTTTGTTAATATTGTTTTATAAAATTTTCTTCTGTTCTGTTATTTGAACAAGACAAAGGTAGAGCAGTTAGAAAATTTGTCTATGAAAAATAATTGTAATACCTTTGTAAAATAGTTTTACAAAAAAACATAGCTGATAATCAACAATTTAATTATTTTTTGAAAAATTGACAGATTTAGATCTATTACACTTTGAACAGCTAAAAAAGGATGTTCAGGGTCAATACTTAAAAGAATATACCCCTTCGCAGGATGACATATCCAAGTGGAAGGGTATAGATATTATATATTTTCAGGAAGACCTTCGAAAAAAAGCGAAAGGTAACATCAGTGAAAAATCATTTTACACCTACTTTAAAACTTCACCGGTTACTAAACTACCAAGAATAGACATGCTCAATTTATTGAGTATTTATGCAGGTTACAACTCATGGTACGATTTCAAAAAGCAGCATCTTTTTGCGGGTGAATTACTTCAGGAAAATGAAAATTTTGACGACGAAGATCTCGATGAACTTGAAAAAACAGTTTCTGAAGCTCCTGAACTTCCAAAAATTGAATTTCAACCTAAAAAAGTTGAAATCAGGACCCCAGAAAACAGTGATTTACAAAAATCAAATACTGAAAATCAACAAATTACACAAAACAAGACTACCACAAATGAAGTTGAAATTTCATCGGTTTCGCCTAAGAAAAATTTCTTCAAAAAGAATGCATGGGCACTTGTCACTTCAGTTTTGATTACCATTACTGGTATCCTTGGATTTAAAGATGTACTTTTTTCAAAAACTTACAAATATTGTTTCATTGACAAAGACAGAGGAGTTTCTGTAATTAATACCTTAGAAATAATGGTAGTGAAAGAAAATGAATCTCCACTGATGTACAAAATAAAACCTGGTGAATGCTTTTATTATTCTACCAAAGATAAAAATTTAAAAATGCGAATCAGTGCTCCTTTCTACGAGCCTCTGGAAGTGAACAGAAATCTTGAAAATGCCCCGGAAGAAGAAAAAATAGAACTAAAGCCGGATGATTATAAGATGGCTGTCTATTATTTCTCTATCAAAGATATCAAAGGAGGAAATCCCGATGAGCAGGTTGCTCTTATTAAGCAGAAGAGAAACCAGCTGGAGAACCTGATCAGTAACAATGCGGTAATCTATCAGGTATATGATAATGACACTTATGGTATAGAAAGCCTGAATAAGCAGAAATACATCACTCTGGTAACCACACCAACGACCTCTCTGAAAAACCTGAATGTAATAGAAATGAAAAAGGATAACAAAGGTAAAATTGTATCCATCAAATTTAAAATTGCTACCACAGATGAAAAGAATAAGTAATTTTTTAATTTTCACCGTGCTTCTGACGTTATTTATTGCCTGTAATAATAAGACCTCAGAGGTGAGCGACCTCGATAAACTACGAAACAGCAACAATGAAAAAAGCTATCCTGCCGTACAGATGGATAGTATGCAGGCGATTAATTCCATCACCAAACAGAAAGTTCAGGAGCTTCTTGATCTGTCTACCTTATATCTTAGCGGAAACAGAAATACAGAAATAGATACCGTGATTTATTCACAAATGGAAAGTTATTTCCACAAACCGGACTCTCTCACCTTCAAAACATTGCTGAAAGAGCTTGACAGCATGAAAGCAAAAACAGCCAAGGTGAGCAACCTGAATGTTTATAAAGAGTTTTATAAAAAGGATACATTAGACTATGCCAAGTTCAATGTAGAATACTTTGACAATAAAAATAAGTCGCTGGGAAGCTTTGAAAAGAATGCACAGTATATCCTGCTTTCTACTTCCAAGCTTAAAAAAGAATTTAAGTTTTACTTTTTGGATTTTTATTCCAAACCGCTTAAGAAAGACAGTACTTCAGTAGGAGTAACCAAATAGTCAAGGGGAACATCATTTTCCCAGACATCATCCACATATTCATCGGGGTCAAAGTAATTGACTCCGATTTTTTTTGTCTCTTCAGATATATTTTGAAACAAGCCGTCATAAAATCCTTTGCCATATCCTACCCGATTTCCTTTTTGGTCACAATACAACAAAGGCGTAATCACGTAATGAAAGTATTTTTCTCCGGAGTCTACATTGGAAACAGGTTCTGAGATCCCCCAATTGTTGGGTTCAAAAACAGTATCTTCAAAGATCTCGATATTAATAAGTTTGTCACCCACAATTTTAGGTACATAAACACGGATATTCTGTGCTAAAAAGTATTGAATGAAAATCCGGGTATCAATTTCTTTTCTTGCCGGAATCGGGATGAAAACGTGCACTTTCTCAGATTCTTCCGGACGGAAATACCGGATGAAATTCTCAAAAATCTTTTGAGATAACTGGAAGGCCTCATCGGTAGACAAGGCCTTTCTTTTTTGAGTATATTTTTTTCTAAGCTCAGCTTTCAGCATAATGATTATGTGATTCTTACAGAAATAATTTTCACAGGACAGGCGTTGGCCGCTCTCTCCAAATATTCAACCGCTTCCAGGTCCTGTGTTTTTAACGTGTAGAAGCCTTTTTTATCAATGGTCTTAAGCAATACTGATTTACCATCTTTTTTAGACATTCTAAAATATTCGGGAGCGAATTCTACACAGTAATTACACCCAATACATTTATCTCTTTGAAGTGTAGCAATGACCATTACGTTTTCACAATTTTATATAATTTGTCACTCGGGCGTATACGGAACTTCGTAGGAAAAGTAATCACATCAGATTTTGTTGCCTTGTCTGCTCCTTCCTTCTCATCAACCATCATGCTTTCGATAATCATTTCCTGTGATCCTGTAGTAGGTCCCTGTATAAGCACATTATCTCCTACAGAAATATCATACGCTTCAACCACAAACTCTGCGATATTGGCTTTCGGATAAAAGTGCCGTCCTTTTCCGATATATACTTTCTTTTGTGTTGCACCGGAACCTGAGTTTGAAGACCACTCACCCAGCTCCTGGCCAAGATAATATCCACTCCAGAAACCTCTGTTGTAGACGGTCTCCAGAAGTTTCATCCATTCATCCACTTTTTCCTGAGAAAATGTTCCTTCGGCAATACTGTCGATTGCTTCTCTATAGCATTTTGTAACTGTCGCTACATATTCTGGAGCCCTTCCTCTTCCTTCTACCTTCAAGACTTTCACGCCGGCATCCACAATCTGATCCAGGAAACCAATCGTACACAGGTCTTTAGGAGACATCATATATTCGTTGTCAAGTTCAATTTCAAAACCTGACTCCTGATCAATCACCGTATATTTTTTCCGGCAGTTCTGCTTGCAGGCGCCTCTGTTTGCTGAAGAATTATGGGAATGAAGGCTTAGATAACATTTCCCGGATACTGCCATGCATAAGGCACCATGTCCGAAAATTTCCACTTCAACAAGATTACCGGAAGGTCCTTTTACCTGATCTTTTTCAATCTGGGTGCAGATTTTTTTGATCTGGCTGATGCTTAGTTCACGGCTCATTACCATTGTATCAGCAAAAAGAGCATAGAATTTTACTGTTTCAATATTGGTGATATTAATCTGGGTAGAAATATGCACCTCCATGCCAATTTGTCTTGCATATGAGATGACAGCCTGATCCATTGCAATTACTGCCGTAAGACCTGCCTCTTTCGCTTTATCGAGAAGTGTTCTGACGATAGAAAGATCGTGATCATAGATGATGGTATTAAGGGTAAGATACGTTCTTACTCCTTTTTCAGCACATCTTCCGGCAATTTCCGGCAGATCATCAATGGTAAAGTTCATTGTTGCTCTGGCACGCATATTGAGCTGCTCAACCCCAAAATAGACAGAGTCTGCTCCATTATCTATAGCTGCCTGAAGTGATATGAAATCTCCTGCAGGAGACATCAATTCTATTGTTCCGTTTTTGGTCATTTTGAGTCCGGAATTACTAGGTTATTAAAACAGAAATAATTTACTGAAAGCTCTGAATTATGCATTTTGCACAATTCTGTACAGCTTATCAGATAAGCGAACTCTGAATGGTAATGCAAAAGTAATCTGATCTCCTGGTTTTGCAGTTTCGCAAGGACCTCCATTAGCGTAGATTTCAGTAATAGTAACTTCCTGCTCTCCCGTTGTTGGACCGGAAATTAATACTTTATCACCTATGGACAGATCTTTATTCTCAATTAAAAACTGTGCAATCTTTGATTTTGAGTAGTAATGCTCTGCCTTTCCAATCAATTCTTTTTTGACAGCAATCTTTTGACGGATATTTTTAGTTTCAGCTTTTGCTAAAGGTTTATCTGATAAATCTCCGGAATTTTTGAATTTCAAGGCATCAGATTTTCCTTTTCTGAATACTTTATTTCCAACCTGAAGTCCTTTTCTTAATTTCACCTGCTCATCCCAAGGTAAATGGATTGTATCAAGACATTCCGTAGAACAGCAGTTTTCCATTGCCGCTTTACATTCGTCACATTGGATAAACAAAAGGTGACAAGCATCGTTTGCACAGTTCGTATGGTTATCACAAGGTTTTCCACACTGGTGGCACTGTGAAATAATATCATCTGTAATTCTCTCCCCTAAACGGTGGTCAAATACAAAGTTTTTACCGATAAACTTACTCTCTATTCCTTCTTCTTTTATCTGGCGTGTATATTCAATGATACCTCCTTCTAATTGGTAAACATTTTTGAAACCCTGATGTTTGAAATAAGCACTGGCTTTCTCGCAACGGATTCCTCCGGTACAGTACATCAAAAGATTTTTATCTTCTTTAAAATCCTGAAGCTGTTCGTTAATGATTGGTAAACTTTCTCTGAAATTTTCCACATCCGGTGTAATGGCTCCTTCGAAATGTCCTACTTCACTTTCGTAGTGATTTCTAAAATCTACGACAATGGTATTCGGATCTTCTAATAAATTATTGAATTCCTGAGCTTTTAAGTGAATTCCTTTATTGGTAACATCAAAAGTTTCGTCATTCAAACCGTCAGCAACAATTTTGTTTCTGACTTTTATGGTTAATTTTAAAAAAGAATAATTGTCCTGGTCTACCGCTACGTTCAAACGGATTCCTTTCATGAAGTCATATACTTCCAGCGTATCACGAAAAGCCTCAAACTGATCAGCAGGAACACTCATCTGAGCATTGATTCCTTCTTTAGCAACATAAATACGGCCAAGCGCATCCAGTGCATTCCAGGCTATAAATAATTCGTCGCGAAATTTTTTTGGGTCTTCGATTTTGGCATACGCATAGAAAGACAAAGTAAGACGGTCTTTACCGGCTTCATCAATAAGTTGAGCTCTTTCTTCTGCGCTTAAGGTGTTATACAGTTGCATGCTATAAACGTTTTAAGTGAGAATAAAATTTTTGCAAAGATAAGTATTTTTGAATTAAGTATATTTATGATACAAATCACAGACACAAAGTAATTAACGACCAGCAAAGAAAAAAAGCTTACTTTATATCATAAGTCTGCCATATTTTCTTTAATTTTTTTTTAAGTTTTGTTAACTATGGCATTAACAATTATGACATAAGGCATAAAATGATATAATAGCCGTTAAATTTTAGTTAAAATTGAAACATAGCATACTAATTGCTTACTTATTTAACATTAAATTTGTTTACTCAAAAACATAAAAAAGAAATTAATTAATAAACAAGAAAGATATACAATGAAGAGTACTTTAAAAAAACTATTACCATTTGCAGTAGTTGGAGTCATTTCCGGAGCTACTACCGTTGGAGCTTTACAATATTTCGGACATAGCTCCAACAATGGAGATCAATCTTATTTCACAACAGCAGCACCCAATACTTCATTCGCAGGAATGAATACAGGAGCAGTAGGTGAAGATTTTGTAAAGGCAGCTAAAACAACCGTTCCGGCTGTGGTTACCATTAAAAATTATCAGAGCAGAACAGCAAGCAGAGCTTCAGAGCAGGATTTGTTTGACTTCTTTTTCGGAGATCCTTTCGGAGGAAGAGGCCAGCAGAGACAGAAACAGCAGCAGGCTCCTGATAATATGCCATCGGGAATGGGTTCTGGTGTAATTATCTCTCCGGACGGTTATATCATTTCCAATAACCATGTGGTAGCAGGTGCCAATAAGCTTGAAGTCGTACTAAGCAACAAAAAATCATATATCGCAACTTTGGTTGGAACAGACCCTAACACGGATATCTCTTTACTGAAGATTGAAGAAAAAGGTCTTCCTTATCTGAATTTTGCGAATTCTGACAATATTGATGTAGGGCAATGGGTTCTTGCAGTAGGAAATCCATTGGGATT
This sequence comes from Chryseobacterium sp. KCF3-3, assembly GCF_045865955.1. Classification (NCBI taxonomy): domain Bacteria; kingdom Pseudomonadati; phylum Bacteroidota; class Flavobacteriia; order Flavobacteriales; family Weeksellaceae; genus Chryseobacterium; species Chryseobacterium sp. KCF3-3. Next base: position 2,325,779 of record NZ_AP035792.1, on the reverse strand, counting down.
AAACTCTACGGTAACAGCAGGTATTGTTTCTGCTAAAGGAAGAGGTATCGGAATTCTTGGAAGCCAGGGAAAAGCTACTAATCCTATTGAGAGTTTCATTCAGACGGATGCTGCCATCAACCCAGGTAACTCTGGAGGAGCTTTGGTGAATACAAATGGAGAGCTTATCGGGATCAACTCTGCGATTCAGTCTACTACAGGATATTATCAGGGATACGGATTTGCAGTGCCATCGAACTTAGCAAGAAAAATTGTTGAGGATATCAAGAAATTCGGAATTGTACAGAGAGGATTCTTAGGTGTTCAGTCTTTAGACCTTTCGAATGATCAATTGGTAACTTCATACAATAAGCAGTTCAAAACAAATCTGAAAGTAGGTTCCGGAATTTATGTTACAGGATTTGGTGAAAACAGTGGCGCTGAAGATGCAGGATTGAAAAAAGGAGATGTAATCACTAAAGTAGACAACTACGATATCACGGATTTTGCTGACCTTTCCATGTCTATCGGAAGCAAACGTCCTGGTGATAAAGTTCAGGTAACGTATTCAAGAAATGGTAAAGAAGGTACTACCACTGTAACGCTTAGAGACCAGAAAGGAGGTACTTCTACAAGAACGAAAGCAGATCTTACTGTAACTGAAAAAATCGGAGCTGAATTTGATCCACTTACAGAGCGTTTCAAAACAGAATACGGACTGAACAGTGGTGTAGTTGCTAAAAATGTATCTGAGGGCAGCGAAATGGCTAAAATCGGAATCGTAGACAACTATATCATCATTGAAGTCAATGGTAAACCGGTAAATTCACAGAAAGATGTTGAAAAGATCCTTGAAAAATACCAAGGAAATGTACAGGTGAAATTCGTGGATGATTACGGAAGAATTTATACAAAAGGATTTAAAATGCCTTAATTGATTTTTTTGATTTAACATTAAAAAAGCTAACCATTCTTACTTAAGAATGGTTTTTTTATGAAAAAAAATAAGATAATTAAACTCAATGCAGAAACTAATGAAAACCACACAAAACACTGATTAACAATATATAATAATTCCATTTTTCATATATTTGAAAAAGCAAAAAATGCATGAAAAAAGCCACCTATAAGGATAGAGAAAAAGTCGTTAATATTTTATGCCAGGCTTTCATCAATGTTCTTATTCCTAATTCTATCAATTTTGTTATAAAAAATTCTGGTAACAGATATAAAAGATTGAAAGCATTGATGGAGTTTCAATTCGATTTATCAATACTAAATGGAAGTATATTTCTTAGTGATGATCACAAAGGATGTATTTTATACTTAGATAAATTCCAATTCAGTTTAAAAAAAATCTGGCTTGAAATAAAATTACTGTTCAATTGTATTGGAATTGAAAATATCTTTAAAGTTTTACAACGAGAAAAACTCTTAGCAAAGTTTCATCCGGAAGAAAAATTTGTTCATTTATGGTTAATGGCTGTAGTTCCCGGTGAACAGGGAAAAGGAATAGGTACAAAACTTTTAAATGAATCTATGAATAAATATAAGAGCGATCTCGTATATGTTGAAACAACAACATTAGAAAATAGAACCTTCTATCAACAAAATGGATTTACCATTTTCCATGAAACTTTTGAGTTGGATTATCCTCTTTATTTTTTGAAATATGTTTAATAAGGAAATGTATTAATGCTTTTCATATCAACAAAAAACGCTGCAGAAATCTGCAGCGTTTTTTTATTATTTATTTAGACTTGTTCATTTTATCAGCGATACTTTTCTTTTTATTTCTTTCGTAGATCACTTCTACAATCTTACCTCCAATCCAGGAAAACGGAAAGAATGTAAGGAAAATGGAGATCTTATAAAATGTAGGATGATATGGAAAAATAATAACATCCAACATGGCAATAAAAAGCATAATAAAGCCAATCAGAATAGCATAGGCTACTTTAGCATATTTAACGATAATAGCTGTCGCCACTCCCCCAATGGTAGTTCCTAATCCGGAAATAAACAAAAGGAAACCGAAAAATGCCTTATCATCTTTCATGCTGAAAAGAAACCTTTGCCAGTGCTCAAACGGAGCAAAAGCCTCAAAAGTTACCCATTGCGGAAAAGCCCTTATACCAAGAGTAATAATAAGCCCTGCAATACCAAGACCTATCAGAACCGCAATTGTATTTCTTATAAAGTTCATTAATCCTGATGTGCAATCATAGAAATTTCGATATCCACATTTTTAGGCAAACATGAAACCTGTACTGTTTCACGGGCAGGATAGCTTTCTGAATCTAAGTAAGATGCATAGATATCGTTCATTACAGCAAAATCATCCATACTCTTAAGGAAGATAGTAGCTTTTACAACGTTTTTGAAAGTCATGCCGGCTTCAGTAAGAATCGCTTCAAGGTTTTTCATTACCTGGTGCGTTTCTTTTTCAATTCCTTCTACCAATTTACCAGTTGCAGGATCTACAGGAATCTGTCCGGAGATATACAAAACTCCGTTGGCCATATTAGCTTGTGAATAAGGTCCGATAGCTGCAGGTGCATTAACTGTGTTGATTATTTGTTTCATAGCGGATATTTATTTTTTCTATGGTTATATGCAATCACTATCTGCCATATTCGTTGGTTTTTGAATTCTGCCAACAGTGATTTCATTAGAATTTATTTTGCTTGCAAATATAAAATTTATATTGTCAAATGCCAATCTGATATTAGAAAGGTGCATTAGGCTGAGTAAAGCTTCTGTCTTTGTACTTCAATGCGTCACTTAAGATATTGGCTTTGATACCGATAAAGAAGTCATATACTTTATACTGTCCGAAAGGAACCCAGTTGAAATTGATCGTAAAACTTCGCTGATCTCTTGAAAAACCAATTCTTGTATATGCCAATTCTTTAGTCACCATGTCATAATGCGTACTTCCGTTAATATTCCAGTAAGGAGTTAACTTGATACTACCGTCCAATCCTATGGACGCAATTTTATTGGCAAATTTGCTTAATCCTTTTGAATATGCATAATTTGCACTGATATTTAAAGTCCATGCCTGATCAAAGTGAGCATAATGATCATCATCAAAATAATAATTTTCGTTTCGGACCTCTCCTTTCGACGAATATTTCTTTGCATAATCTGTTTTCTCTCCAAAAATCTCACTGCTTAAAGGATAAGATAGCTGAACGTTGAATCCCTGTACACTGAAGTGCCCAAACTGTTCTGTTCTTACTCCGGTATCCTGTCCTGATGAGAAGTCAATTTTATAAGGTTCTAATGCAAGACTGGTATTTACAGTAAGTTTATTATTAAAGAAAGAAGATTGTCCGTTGATGGAGAATACAGACCAAGGATGGTCTTTAGCAGCAAAGTTATAGCTTCCCGCAAGGTTTAAAGATTCAAAAATTTTGATTTTCTTTACTCCTGTAGAATCGCTTTTAGACTTTACTTTCATTTCGATATTGTTTCCGATATTGAAACCTAGAGCACCCTGCATTCCACTTTGTGGGCTTCCGATGATTCCTTTTTCAAAAATTGAATAAGGAGTCAGAGCACCTGTTGCATTGTAATAATTTTTATAATAACCGAAGTTAGGACTTGAGAAATCCGGAGAATAAGTGAAACTTACACTTGGAGTCATCATATGTCTTACAGCTTCTACTGCTGATCCTTTTTTGAATTTCATCATTCCGAAAAGCGTTGTCTGAAGACTTGCAGAAGTTGAGAATGTAGAATATCCCGTAAAGTTTTTATTGATCTCATCAACTGTTACATTCTTTATCGGATCATAAAATCTGTTCAACGTTTTTGTTGTCAGCGCATTATCAATATTAGCACTTAAACTGAAAGTGAAATATTTGGCCAATGTTGTATTGGTTGCCAATGCGATGTTATTTTTAAGCCCTGTCTGCATCTTATCCCACATTTCTTTTTTAAATAACTCATTCTCCTGAGTGTTTACGAAATTGGTAAGATTGAATCCTGTATTCACCGTAATATTTTCAAGAAGTCCCTGTCTGATTCCTGTTCTTGATTTGAACAGATAAAACTGGTTTATTGCTACGTTCATTTGTGGAAGACGAAGGTCTGCCAGTCCTGTTGCAAAGTTTTGTGAATAAGAAGCAGTTCCTGTAATGGTCATCGGAAGTTTCAGGAATCTTTTGGTAAGAGTTACCGTAGAGTTCTGCTGTGTATTCAATACATTCTGGTTGAAAATATAGTTGTTATTCAACGGGTTATTATAGAACTTGGTACTTACAATATCCACAGAAGCACTGAACGTAAGGAAAGGATTTGCCTTAGAATCCTGAGCGTGTGTCCAGTTGATTCTATAGGTGCTGTTTTTAGTATAATCATCCAAACCTTTGATACCTCTTACCATTGTACCAATATCTGCGGTAAAGTTTCCGGAATAGCGGTATTTTTTCTGATAATTCACCTGAGGACGCAAGTTCCAGCTTCCTTTTGTATAAATATCTGCTAAAACTTTAAGATCAAAATGTTCCCCGATAGGTTGATAATATCCAATCCCGTTCAGGAAAAAACCTACATCTTCCCTTTCCCCGAAACTCGGGATCAGAATACCTGCAGCCCTTTTATCTGAAAACGGTAAAATAGCAAACGGAAGGTAAAGCGGTGTAGGTACCTGCTCGATAAACATCTGAATAGGACCTGTAACGATCTGGGATTTTGTTTTGGTTTTAATCAGCTTAATATTATAAGCTCTCATAAAATAATCCGCTGCCGTATCTTTTTTCTTAATGAAATAATCATCCGTTGTATAATCCGCTTTTCTCATTGCGAATACGGAATCATTATATTTTTTAGTCTTCTGAGCTATAATTACCCCTTCACTTTCTTCTGTTCTTGCATTGAAAGCGATAGCCTGTTTTGTTTTTGTATTATAGCTGAACTCGTTGGTTTCGTATTTTTTTCCGGCCTGCGTAGTAATTACAGGTTCTACAATTTTCCCTAAAGAGTCCTGTTTTCCTCGCGCATAGATCAGATTTTTGTTATCATCAATAGAGATATAATCTGCATCAATCTGCATATCCTGATATTTTACCTGAGCATTTTTGTTCAGGAATGTCATCTTTTTAGGGACATCTCTCCTCTGATCATCCGCTTTTGTACGAAGAACATCATTTAAGGGTTCTTTTTTTACAACTATGGTATCCTTTTTGGAAATAGTATCATTAACCGCATTTTTAGGCAATTTTTCAGGAGTTTTCTGTGCTAAAAAATTGTTAAAAATTAGGATAATTAAAATTTGTAATATATTTTTGAAGACGGTTTTGGCCAATTTTATACTATATAATTAAGGCCCAAAATTAATATAATTTTTATAACTGTAAGATGCACAAACAAAATTTTAAAATAATTTTATCATTTCTCCTTATCCTAACCAGTAACTTTATTTTCTCTCAAAAGAAGTTTACTATCGTTCTGGATGCGGGACACGGAGGAAGTGATCATGGAGCCAACAGGACATATTCCGACATTGGAAGAGTCGCAGAAAAAGACATTACACTTGCCATTACGTTAAAAGTAGGTGCCATGTTAGAGAAAAACAGAGATTTCAAAGTAATATATACCCGTAAAATTGACGAATACCCTTCTCTATCTGATAGAACCAATCTGGCCAACAGAAGCAAGGCTGACCTTTTTGTATCCATTCACTGTAATTCTTCCCAAAGACCTACAGCCTATGGAACTGAAACTTATGTACAGGGCCCCAACCAGAATAACGAAAATCTTGAAGTAGCCAAAAGGGAAAATGATGTAATCTTCCTGGATGAAAAAGATAAGCAAACCTTTGGTTCTTATAATCCTGATTCTCCGGAGTCATTAATTGCCCTGAAGCTTCAGCAAAGTAAGTATCTGGAATCAAGTCTTCTTTTGGGAGGATTGGTTGAAGATAACTTTGTTAATAAAGATAAAAGATCTTCAAGAGGTGTTTTTCAGAAAAACCTTCACGTTCTCCGTATGAATGCCATGCCATCTGTACTGATAGAAACAGGTTTCATCAACCATCCTGAAGAAAGCCACTATATTGCTTCAGACAAAGGACAGAGTGAAATTGCAGAAAGTATCTATAATGCTATCATTGATTATAAAAAAGCAGTTGACAGAAAATCCGGAGGTTCTATTGCAGTCAGAAAGCCTGAACCTGAAAAGCCTGCAGAAGTTCCTTTGAAAAATGATTTCAGAATTCTATTGATGAGTTCTCCTACGAAATACAATGAAAATGATCCTGCCCTGAAAGGTCTGAACTATATTCTTACGCTTAAAGAAAACGGACAATACAAGTATTATTATGCTGTAACCAATATGGCTTCGGTAAAAGATATTAATCTTAAAACAGCGAAAGATGCAGGTTTCAGAAATGCATTTGCTGTAGGATTTATGCCGAATCAGAGAATCAGTATGGGATATTATACGATCGAAGTGTATGCTGGCGATAAGCTGAATGGCAATTCTTATATCCTCCAGAATTTAAAAGATGTGGAACGAAATAAGGACAATGGTGTATTTTACTACACCTATGGAAAAGTATATACATTGGAAGATGCTGTAAAACTTCAAAAGGAACTTGAAGCTAAAGGTGTCAAAAATACTGTGATACAAAAGGTCTACAAATAAATCAAAAAAAATAATTTTGAAGTTTAAAAGTTAATTCCTACTTTTGCAACCTCAAAATTTGGCCTATTCGTCTAGTGGTCAGGACTCAAGATTTTCATTCTTGCAACAGGGGTTCGATTCCCCTATAGGCTACAACCCTTAAAATCAGGACTTCTTAAAAGAGTCCTTTTTTTATGTTCAAACTCTATTAAACACCATACATTGTAGAATCCTGACTTTGAAAACCCAGAGCTATCCAGAGCTTTTATACTCAACAGAGCTTCTCCCTATCACTTCTCGCGTACAGTAAACAACAATAAAACATCTTAGTAGTTTTAGGTATATTTTAGAATAAAATCAACTAGGAATCTATTTAATTAACAGATATTTTCGCCTATGTATAATAGGAATATCTGCTTTACTATCATAAACTATCTCAGTCATTTTCAAGTAAAATTGAGTCTCTTACCCATGGATAACAATTTGTTTTTTTTACATATTGAAATCACAGCAGTTTCTCGATTTTCTCTAAAAATAGGAGTTGATAAATAAAAGGATATTCATAAAATAAAACACAATAATTTTAATTTAAATTCAAATGAAAAACAAATTTATTTTGCGGTTACTACTGCTAGTAGCCATCATGGTCTCTTTGTATTCTTGCAGAAATACAGAACTGGTAACAGAACAAGAAACATACAACAATAGCAACCAATTCAGACCAACATCTAAAACAATTCATCTAGAACAGAGTAAACACAAATTGATTCTTAAAACTGAATTACAAAAAGCACAAAACAATCTAACAGAAGTAAAAACCAACGCATCAGGCAAATCAGTTGATTATGCCAATGGAGTTTCGATTGACACAGACAACGTGACTTATATTGAATATGGGCCAACTTTCCATACTTACACATTTAATCTGGTACGAGAAAATGCGCCTGAGAATGCACCTGTAGAAAATCTGATATTAACATCCTTACCTGATGGAACTTATAAGGAGCTTTTAGTAACTTATAATTTCACACCACAGGAAAAACAAGATTTACTTGCAGGAAAAGAAGTGAAAACAGCTGGTAAAACAACCGTAATTGAACTTGCAAAAGGAACATATGGAGGGGCAGTTTCTAACAGGAATATGGGAACTGTAGAATCCTGTTCTTATCAAACGGTAGATATGTATTTTTCTTGTTATACAGGAGAGCACCACCAAGGAAATGAAAGCAGCTGGGGAAGCTGTAATTGGCAAAACCAAGGAGGTTATCCCGCTCAACATATTACAGTAGTAGCATTAGTATGTACAGCAAGTACAGCCTTGGGAGATGACGGATCACCAGGAGGTGGTGAATTGGGTCCTATTACAGGATTAGGTGGAAACACAAATACTCCAACAATTCCAACTCTTAGCACATTTTTCAAGTATGTTAAAAAACTTCCAATAGATTTGAAAGCTATCATTAATGATACAGCTAACACTGATTTTTATGATACTTTTAAAGCTTTTTATGATTTAAATGGAGGGAGTATAGAATCTCAAAATTTTATCACTCTGTGTTTGCAGGCAAATTTGCCAAGTACTATAACCACAGCACAGTTTAAAAAGTTCTTTCTCGATGGTTATACATTAGATTTCCATCATAAACTTTCTTTACTTTCAGTATCAGAGATTAAAGATTATGTAACTATCAATTTGGAGATTGAAAATTCTCCATATGATGAGAGTTACATAAAAGAGACAAATGAAGCATTTGTTGCATTTACCTCTTATGCAGATATTGATAATATGACAGATGCTCAAATGGAAACAGTTCTTAATCAATGCTGTCCTTCTATCATTGTAGTACCCCAAGCTTTTATTAGTGAAAAAGTAAAACTAATTGCAACAAATTATTTACATCTACGAAAATATTACCCCTCATGGAGTAAAGGAAAATGTTTTTGGGAAGCATCAAGAGAAACATTCCAGCTGTTATTAGATGTTTTAGGATTAGTACCTGTTGTGGGTGAAGTTGCTGATATTACAAATGGGATAATTTACACTATCCAAGGTGATGGATTAAATGCGAGCCTAAGTTTCGCTTCTGCAATACCTATTGCAGGGTGGGGAGCAGCAGGGGCTAAATTTGCAATTAAAACAATTACCGTTGCAGGAGGAAGTAAACTGGCACTGGGAATGATAAAAGGGACAGGAGGTATTATTACTTTTGGTAAATACTCTAAACTGAGAAAAGCAATTAATTTAACAGATGTAACAAAACAAGCACATCATGTAATTCCTCGTGCCAAAATTATTATTGAACACGATGTAATACAACGTGCTGCATTATCTGGTAACGCCTTTCATATTGATGAAGCTTTAAATGGTATTGCTGTTACATCTTGGAGAAATCAACCAAATCATTATATTTACACAAATAAAATATTAAAGAAATTAAATTCTTTTACGTCTACCCACCCTAATGCAACCCCACAAGAATGTTATAATTTTCTTACAGGACTCATAAATGACATTAAGACGTGGATTATAAATAATCCAAACTCGCATTTGAATGATATTGTATTACCTTAACTATAAATTTTAATTAATGATACCTTTAAATTTTGTTAGAATTGAATCTCTAAACTCATCTGAAAGATATTTACCCGAAATATCAAGTCAATATTTGATAGAGTTATCTCATAAATATTCAGATTTACCATTTAACCAATTTCAAAATGAGTATACTGATTTATGCATGAAATTATCTAATGATGTTTATTCTATGAATAAATATTGGGAGAAAAATATGACACATGGTGAATTTCTAAATATGCTAACAAAAGAACAACGAATTTTGTTTGGCCTTATTAATTTTGAAAGCCAAGTAAATAATGGAGGAATTTACCAATTCCTATTTAATGAACTAGAATTAAGTGTACTAGTTTTAGAATCTCTTGAAATCTTAAAATTTAACAAATTGTCTGAAGATTACAAAGCGGTTTTAAAAGATTACTTTTTCAATTTTGAAACAATCGAAGAAATTCAAAAAAAATTTTTGGAATCCAGTTATGATTGGGACGAAAGATGGAATTCATTTGTTGAAGGATATAAGATTATTAAAAATGTTAATTTTATTGAATCATACTTTTATGAAACAGATTTTATTGAAGAGTTCCAAAATAAAATTAAAGAATTTATAAAGTCTAATCTCTTTGGTTTATGTAAAATTATTGATTGAAAATAAAAATTCTTTTTGAGGAAAAGGAGAAAAAGTATATGGGAAAATATAAGATTAGGGAACCTATCTTTTTATAATCTGATGTTTATGGCTTGAGTATTATCACTCAAGCCTAACTCAGTGACAAATATTTACTATGGTTGCAAATTCAATTTTCGATATTAGACTTGCAACAAATAACAACCCTACCAGACATATTTAAATCATTTAAATTTTTAACTATGCTTAAAGACCAAATAATTGATTCAATTAATAAAAATATTAAAAATAAGGAATTAATAAAATCTTTATTACTTCCAGCCATTGCGTTCTCATTGGAAGTACCAAAGTCTAATGAATTAAACTTATCAAGAATAGGTGGAAAACCTCTTTTTCAGAAAGATATTGATAATTTGGATTTATCCCTTACTTTTTTAGCACAAATATCTTTAAACGAAATAAAAGATAAAAATGAAATTTTACCAAAAGATGGAAACTTATATTTTTTTTTAAACACTACTTTAGATAATAGGTTTCCTGATCAGAAAGAAAATTTTAAGATTTTATATTGTGATGAGGAAAATTTAAATTATTTCAAAAAAGAAAATATAACATCCATATCAAATGAATATTCTCTTTCATTTTCAGAAATTTACACATTCCCATCTTATCAAGAAAGCCTAATTGAGAAAAGTAACATTGAAGATGATGAAATAGAAAATATTGAAAATATTATTTTTCAAATAAATAGTCGTATTACAGAAGGTAATTATGATGTTACGCATCATATATTAGGACACCCTCAGGCGCTTCAGGGAACAGTAAGATTTTGGTGGGCAGCTAAATATTTACATTTGGATAAGAATGAACAATATTCGAAAGAAGAAATAAAGTTCATAGAACAGGAAGAAGCTAATTTTCTCCTTCTTCTACAATTGAACTTTGCAGATCCAAAAATTGGGTTAACAAATCTAGGGGATAGTGTAGCATATTTTGGTATTCATAAAGACGATTTGGTAAATAAAAACTTTTGTAATATAAAGCTGGTCATTCAAAATACTTGATAGGAAATATAAAATTATGAGAAAAATAATTTACATTTTTATTATATCAATTGGTTTGGGAATTAAAGCTCAAACCAATGGCTTTTTTACTCCTACAAAAGGAGAGATTATATTTAGAGAAATTACAAAAATTACAAGCCCTAAGCTATTTGATGAGTCATTAAAAGTATCAAAACAAAAGTTTAAAGAATCGCTTAGAAAGTCCTTTCTTAATAATCCAGAAAATAAGGATAGAGAACAACAAATAGATGAAATGATTACTGCAAAAGTAGATATTATGGAATTTATTTATGTAGAAGATTCCACGCAAATCTATCAATATGAATTTGGACAAATAAACCAACAACCTTTTTCTGAAAATATAATTCTAAAAATTGATGAGGATAGAAATAACAGAAAAACAATTAATGGATATGATTGTTTTAAGGTAACTTATCAATATCAGGAAAATAAAGAAAGTTCCGACGAAGATTATCTAGCTTTTGCAGGAGATATAATTTATCAACGTGAAATGTGGGTGACTGAAAAGATAAGATCCTTATACCACCCTGTAGTATTTGATAAATCTATTTTAGAAAAGTATTACCCTTTAAGTATTTTGGAAACACAAAATAGTATTAAAGGTTTTGAAAGAAGATTTAAATTAGATACAATAACAGCTAATTAAAAAAGTTATAATTTTTAAATTAGAATAACAAAAATTCAACCGAGATAATTAAAATTAATACCTATTGATTAGTTTTAAGAGAGTTTCTAATTTATATTAAAAATGTAATTGGTGGTACAAATATGGTTACATTTCATATTTAATTACCTAAAATACCTATTAATAAACGATTATTTGTAGTCCCCTATAGGCTACAATTAAAAAACCTTTAGCTGATGAGTTAAAGGTTTTTTTATAAGCTACTTCATTTTGTCTTTTGCTTTAAAAAAATATTTTTAAGCATTAACAACTTTGAAGAACTTTTCAAATTTTGAGACATATATTATAAATGCAAGAGTACCAAAATTTTAGTACGCTGACAATCTGAAAATTACTGTCATTATACTGAAAAGACAGAGACTTTTATTTGAAAAAAGCATTCCATTTACGTTATATGAGACAAAAGCATTATATTTGCAAAAATTTTAGCCATGGTTGGTCATCCAAATATGGCAGCACTGATGAAAAATAATATTGATAAATCATTGTCTGTAGTTTTCTACAGGCTACCAAATTTTATATCATGCCGGATTTAAAAATACAGGAAGCGAAATTGCTTTTTAAGAAAATCCACTCTAACCCAAAAAGTTATGATTTACAAATCAATGAAGACGGGATTACAGGCAAAGATGATAAAATCAGTTTCAGACTTTATAGGACTGGAGAAAGGGTTGCTTTTGAAGTAACAATTGACGGACTTACTTTCACCAATACCACTGGAGAATGGAATAATGCACTGATCATGCTGGGAAATACGATCAAAAAAATAGAGAAAGAACAAGAAAATTTAAAAATAGAACAAGCAATAAATAAACTGAGAAAGTACCTATCAGAAGAAAATTAAAATTTTTAAAAATAAATTTGGTAGTTTAAAAAAAAGTTTATAGTTTTGCACTCACATTTAAACGATATGGCAAATCATAAATCAGCACTAAAGAGAATCAGACAAAACGAAACTAGAAGACTTCGTAACAGATATTACCACAAGACTGCTAGAACAGCTTTAAAAGCTTTAAGAAATGAAGAGAACAAAGCTGCTGCTACAGAACAATTGCCAAAAGTTATCGCTTTATTGGATAAATTAGCTAAGAAAAATATTATCCACAAGAACAAAGCGGCTAACTTGAAAAGCAAATTAACAAAGCACGTTAATAAATTAGCGTAACAATATAGCTGGCCCGTTCGTCTATCGGTTAGGACCTCAGATTTTCATTCTGGTAAGAGGGGTTCGATTCCCCTACGGGCTACTTACATCTTATAAGACCACTGTAACAACGGTGGTTTTATAAAGATCGCCGTAGAAAAAGCTATATTTAAATAAATCTAACCGGCCCGTTCGTCTATCGGTTAGGACCTCAGATTTTCATTCTGGTAAGAGGGGTTCGATTCCCCTACGGGCTACAATAAGAGTTGACACTTATAAAAACAAAAGCTAACACATTACTTCGGTAATGGAAGATAGAGGGCCCGTTCGTCTATCGGTTAGGACCTCAGATTTTCATTCTGGTAAGAGGGGTTCGATTCCCCTACGGGCTACAAAAGGACTTTTTCGAAAGTCCTTTTTTCGTTTCTACATATACTATTTCAGTAACTTTTCCCCAAAAGCATCAACAGGTTTAAGCTTTCTATAGTTATTACACCTACTCTTTCGAGCGAAAACGGGATTTTTTCTCAGTCAACATATCTCACCAACAAAACTTCTTATGCTATTTTCATCACAGCCTGTGAAGTCATATTAAATTTCATTAAAAATATCACCAATAATGGAAATATTATTTCATACTTCTTCCATTAATCCTTAAATTTGAATAAAACTATTCATTCTAAAATATATAACATGAAATTCAATTTATTTTCGGGAAGCCCATCTTCTTTAAAAGCCGGATTGATGGCTTTATTTTTATTTTCTGCCAGCACCATGTCAATGGCACAAAACAGAATTTATGCCCACGCACAAAGCTCAGGAGTATTCGGAGTAGCCTGCCTTGGATGCCGTATAGATAATCCGCTCAATGCTGTAGGAGACAATGAAGACGACTATTCAACAATGGTATTGGGCACAGTGCTATTGGGAGGAATCCAGCAAACGCTGATTTTTCCAGACCTGAGAGCAGACACCAGGCTGGTAGTAGGAATCGGGACAGACAATATCCCTTTATCTGTACAGTTATTAAGCGGAGTAACGCTTGAAACCATGAATGGTGGCACTTCGAACGAAGACCGCAGAACCATTGACGTTAGCCTTCTTAAACTGGGTGCAACTCCTAACAGAGGTACGGTAGAATTCAAACCTACAAAACCTTATGATGGGATAAGAATCGGATTAACAGGTGGCGTTCTCAGCCTTGGTGGTGGTTTCAGAATTTATTATGCTTACCAGGATCCCTTGATGAATATTATGGCTCACAGTCAAAACGGACAAATTACTCTTGGCGGAAATGTTTCTGTAGAAGGTTCAGAAATTACCTTGTTCAATACTTCAGGAAAAGAAGTATTCCGTTCTACATTGAGATCAAACACATTTGAGTCAAAACAACAGGAAGGTGTTTATATCATGAATATACAAACCAAAGAAGGAAAAACGTATTCCAGAAAAATTTTAATCAAATAATTCAATAAGCGATACAATAAATGCGGCAGACTTTTAAAGCTGCCGCATTTTTTTCACTCATTTTCAGACAAATACAACCATATAATTATTAAATAAAAATAAATTCATAATTACAAATATCAATAAATTATTAACAAATCACATAATTATGAAATAAAATAAGCAGCATAATCATTTTATTTATAAATTTACAAAAAAGCTAAAACCCAAAATTTTTCTACATATGAAAACTTATTTATTATTTGGCCAACGCACGATGAAAGCTGCAGTTCTGGCATCATTCCTATTTTTAACGAGCGCAATGTCTACTGCACAAATTGTAAAAACTTATGCAAGCAGCCAAACCAATCAGGTCCTTGGAGTATGCCTGGGTTGTGGTGTATTGAATCCTCAAAATGCTGTAGGAAGTAACGAGAATGACTACTCTACTTTACAGGTTTCAGTAGGTCTTCTTGCAAGAACGGAACAGACATTGATCTTCCCTACTACCAATATCGCGAACAATACCAACAAACTTGTTATTGCTATTGGTTCTAACGGAACTCCTCTATCTGCTCAGGTATTGGGTGGCGCATCTATTGAAACATTTAACGGAGATGTTTCCAATAACGATTACACAAGTCTTGCTACAAAACTGATCAACCTTGGAGCAGGCGATCCAAGCAAAGGTGAAATTGAGATGACCATGAACATTCCTTTTGACCGTATTAAAATCAATGTAAATTCAGGATTATTGAATATTGGCGGAGAGCTTAGAGTATATTATGCTTACCAATATAAAGATCCTTTCATCAATTTCATGGCTCACAGCAAGGATGGACAGTTTACTCTAGATAAAAATGTTTCTGCTGAAGGTTCAGAGGTTACTCTTACCAATACTTCAGGAAAAGAAGTATTCCGTTCTAAACTGACATCAAATTCTTTTGAAACCAAACAACCACAAGGAGTATATATTATGAAACTTCAGACAAAAGAAGGAAAAACATACTCTAAAAAAGTGATTATCAAATAAAAAAGATACATAACAGATCGAACCCGGCAAGCTTTCCAAGCTTGCCGGGTTTTTATATCCCATTGATGAGCATATGCCCTCTAAAATCATACTAAAGGACAAATAAAAACCTCTGATCAAAATTGACCAGAGGTTTTATTTAACAAGATTACGATCTAAACTCTTATTAGTTTTTGATTAATTTTTGCTGATAAACCGCTTTATCTGTCACAGCTTTTAAAATATAAATACCTTTTGGAAGTGCACTTACATTGATCTGTCCATTGTTCAGCTGAGCATTAACAATTCTTCCTGATGCATCATAAATAGAAACATTCTGGATTTTCTCCTGAGTTTTAATGGTAAGAATATCAGTAACCGGATTTGGATAAATACCAAATTCTAGTTTCTTCACCTCAGCAGTTGCCAAAGTGGAAGCTGTACTGTTTACTGTAAGTGTTTTTTCCACAAGCTTACCGTTTGAGTTAAAACTGATCACAATATCAGACGTCCCTGAAACAAGTGGCGTTAAAACCAGTTCATCATTCTCATTAATCACAGCAGAAACAGTTGTAGGATTGCTGTTTGATTTGATTGACTTTACTACTGACACAGCCAAATTATCAGCATCAGAAACGATTGATTTCAGATCAATTGCAGTCGTATTTCCCGCTGTAACCTGTGAAGGTAAAACGTTACTTACAACAGGAGCTGAATTATTGGTAAATACCGTCAATGAAGGGAACCAATAATAGTCATTCAATGTTTTTGTATTGATAAGAGCACCCGTCATATCATACGTATGAATCCAGTTTTTCTGGTAGTGTGCACCGTATCCGCTTTCTGTGGTATTCAGAACTAATTCTCCGGTAATAGGGTTTACACGAAGTGCTGCTCCGTAAGGAATTTGTTTAAACTGACCTGTTTGTCCAGGAATTGCAGCAAAGTTTTCGTTAAATGTTTTTGTTGTTACATCGAATCTTACAATCTGTGTTCCTGAGCTCCAGCTGCTGATTGAATTGATCCAATATAAGGCATTCTCTTTATTACTTGCTGAAAATTTACCGGCATTCCATGCGCCCCAGTCTCCGATATATTTCGTTGTAGGAATATTATAAACCTGAGTAGCAAAAGTAGTAGGATTAATGTTGATCAGTTTTTGATCCTGAATTCCCCAAACACTTCCGTCTTTAGCCTGAGCAACTGAGTAGAAACCTCCGGCAATTGTACTCACTATCGTATCAGTATTAGGATTAATCACTAAAATTCCTACTCCTTGCTTCACCGCAAAAACATATTGTGACGTACGGATCATGTTTCCGATCTGTCCGTTTCCACCTGTTCCGGTAATTAAAGAACCTACCTGTAAATTATCAATATTGAAAGTAACAATTCCAGTAGAAGTACCAATGTATCCTTTATGTTCGTTCACTCCTACAAATGATCTACCATCACCACCTCCGATATTATTAAATCCTGCAAGTTTCTGCATGGTCTGCGCATTGGCTACAACCAATCTTCCTCCAGGAGTATATTGAGTATCTCCTCCATCAGCAGCTTGTTTTGAAACGAAATAGAATTTATCACCATAGATTGTTCCGTATTGTGTAGTTGCGCCAAAAGCCTGATTATTGTTTGCGTTACTGTACACACGATAGTTAATCTGTCCGTTGTTATCAATGAAGTTAACAGAACCGTTAGTATGACCGAACCATTCTTCATTCACCATGAAATATCCATTGGTAAAGTTATTGGAAGCAACATACGGAGAAACCGGAGTGATGGTAGAAGAAATAGGAGTTTGATTAAATCCTACGTTAAAATTCCAGACATCCCAAGAACCGTTTTCCAATACACGTGAAGAAGCTCCAACGCTAGAATATCCGAAATCAGCATCTGCAGGGTTCTTTACCCAATATGACCAGTACCCGTTAACCGTCCATCCGGATTGCCAGTGATCGTTAGCCGCATCTACAATCGTGTAGCTGTCAAAATCATAGGCTGTCGTATTCACGAAACCATTTACCGGGTATAAAGGATAAGTGGTATTTCCGCTTTTGATCAGTGCATTAGTTCCCTGACCGTTCAGATCAAAACCAATTCCACCAACAGCTGATCCAAACTGTGTTCCCTGATATAGCAATGTATATAATCTGTGATCTGCCTTAGCAATAGCTTTCAGCATATCTTCACCGGTAGCATTTCCGTTCCATTTGAATCCCCAAACCATGGCATCAGGATTCTTACTGTCATTCCACTGTACTACAAAAGCAGCCTGGTTGGTTCCTGATCCTACCCAATACTGAATATCAGAAAAACTGATGGTAGTGGTATTGAGCTTGCTGATCCCTGAAATATCATTTCTGGGTACACCTTGAACTTTTATCTGTGCAGTTGATAAACCTGCAAACAGAAAAAGCATCATAAAAAGATAAAACTTTTTCATTTTTTATTAATTTAAATAGATTGTATATTATTTGAAATGTAAATCGTAAGCTCCCGCCACTTCTGTAGAAACTTCACCAAGCCATCCTGCTTCCTGATTCACTCCTGTATATATTTTCATAAAATCGACTCCCGGAAGTTTCACATATTTTCCACTTCTGTCTACCGCCCAGGAAATATCGATATTGGAGGCATCATCATTATTCGGAGCATTGTCTGCATATCCGAACTCGTATGATTTTCCTACCCAATAAGATCCGTCACCACTCTGATCGAAGAAGTTATTTGCAAGTCTGGTTCCTGAAAAACTGTAAGAAGGATCTGTAAACCATAAAGGATAATAGCTCTGGGCATGAAAGGTATTCTTTGTTTTGAATCCCTGATTTCCCAGATTGTCATTCCACTTGATATATTCTACATCAGTCTGCCAGAATTCAGTTCCGGGTACAGGTACTTTATTTTCGTTAGGTTTATGATAGGTTATGCTGTAGTCTTTAACTGTAGCATTTTTGAAATATTCGCTGCCTGCAATTTCATACCATTCATCATTATCCGGCTTTCCATTTTTATTCCTGTCGTAGGCTACCATAATAATTCCCGGTTCACAAGATCCTGAACGTTGATCTGCTGCATCATTTCCAAAGAATGCATTTCCCAGTACTTTAAAATCACGTCCATTCAGATTGGGAATCGTATGATCAAAACCGAACACTACATATCCTCCATATCCACCGAGACTGATCATGGTAGAATTACCTCCTACCAAAGATTCGTTTGCTTTCTGAAGCATATTTGCAGTAGTATTTCCAGGTAAATATTCCGGAATTTCGTTCATGAACTGCCCTACAGCAGGACGGAACTCCAATACTTTGGAAATGTATTTACTATAAGGTGTTTTTTCTTTGGTGACAATTATTTTAGAATGAAAAACCTGCTCGTTTCCTTTATTGTTAATCTTTAAAGTCAAAGGATAAGCTTCTGCAGTAGGACTGATGAATTCAAGTTCTGAATTTTGAGAAATAATAGAATCATTAATACTCCATGTAACTGATCCTGAAGCATTGGTAGGAATACTCAAAACCTTTAAACGTTCAATGGTATAGGAGTCATCAAGGCCATTAAATGTAAATTCATTTTCATCATCATGTTTACAGGCTATCACTCCTACAAGGAAGCAGGATAGAAATCCGATTTTCAAATAAGTAAAGCTATTTCTGTTCATTTCTTAAAGTTTGGTTATTTGTATAAAAAAGCGAAGTGGGCAGGGATATTTCCGCCTTCCGTTTTCCATTTAAAGTGTCCGTTTTTATCAAAGCAATACACAAATCCCATGGATACATAATTTCTGGCATCTGTCATGTAGATATCTTCTGTGATTGGGTTCACGGTAATTCCGTAAGGTGTTTTAATGGCATCTTCATATTCTTTGTCAAAAATTCTGTTGGCGATGATCTGTTCTGTTTTTACATCAATGATTCCAAATGTTTTTTTATAACTGTGGGTATTGTAATTGAATTCATTCCCATAGAAATACAGTTTATCATTCACGATTGTCATTTCGCTCACAGAGAGATTGAAGTTTTTCTTCACAGTTCCCGTGGCTGCATCTATTAAATACAAACTGGAAGGAACATTATAATAATCTCCTCTTGAAGTTACATAGAGGTCTCCGTAATTATCTTTTTTAATGTGGTGAAGATTGATGGCAACATTTATTTTTTTGAGTTCTGTAAAAGTGTTCAGGTCGATTACCGAAACAGTATTGTCATAATCGGGAGCTTTGTATCCTCCGGAGTTGGCCACAAACAATTGATTACCCACAATTTCCATTTCTTCCGGCTGATATCCTACCACCACTTCATGCTGGATGGAAAGAGAAGTGGTATCAATTTCCACGACTTTTCCTTTTGGTGCTTTAGGATTAATGGCTACAGGACCTGCATAGCTGCTGGCATATGCTTTACCATCTTTGAAAGCAAGGTATCTGCAGTTTTGTAATGGAATAGAAGTAATACGTTTGGCCGTTTTGGCATCCAGCACTTCAATTTTGTTGGAAACATTGACAACAATATAAAGTTTACTTCCATACACCTTAATATCATTCCCTACATCTCCTAACTCTTTTACCACATTGGGATTGATTTCTGCATAGATGTTCCGGTAATAAGTTCCTTTGGTGTAATCAAAAAAATCAAGGGTACATTTATTACTTCCCATGTTTCCTTCATTCAGCATATAGAATCCTTTTATTGCCGTATTTTCTGAAGGAAGTCCTTCTACCACTTCCTGACGGACAATAATTTCATCGGTACGGCATGAGGTAAGAAAAGCTAATACAAAAAATAAAAAATAAAAGTTTAGTTTTCTCATAGGGTGAAGTTTAGAATAAGTTTAAAGTTTCTTCCAGGCATTGGATAATTGAGGACAACATCATAGTATTGATTGAAAATATTATTCATCTCAAGACTTACTTTAAATTGATGATTCGCCCAGTTGAATTTTTTCTGAACAGAGAGATCGTGAGTATACCAAGGTTGCACATAATTGTATTGAATGTTATCCTGATTCACATCATATCTTTCTCCTACGTACATCGCACTGTAATTGAAACTCCAGTCTTTATAATCTGCCATCAGACTGAAAGATCCACTGTGCCATGGTGTATAAGGAATCTGATTGCGATAGAAAGTATCTTCCGGATCACTGATATCTCTTGCGCTTTGATAAGTATAAGAAAGCAATGGTCTAAAATTGACTTTTCCCACCTGAAACTCAGTCTGCACATTCACATCAGCTCCAATGATTTCAACCATTCCCAGGTTCATCATCAGCCAGCGGAACATGCTTCCGTTAGGGGCAGCTACAATTTTATCCTGCACTTTATTGTAGTAACCGTCTACTTTAGCATAAAATGTTTTAAAGAAACGGTTGGTATAATTCTTCTGATAAGTAAATCCTACATCATATTGATTGGTGAATTCCGGTTTCAGATAAGTATTTCCGATATTGGTATAATACAAATCATTAAAGGTTGGAAGTCTGAAAATCCTTTTATAGAAAGCTCTTAGGGTAAGCTCAGGAATGATTTCCGGCTGATAGCTCATAAATACGGCTGGCGTCCACTCTCTGGCATCTCCCGGTCTTTTATTTTTTCTTACTTCTTCAAAAGTAAAGGTTCCTAAAAGGCTTCCCAGAATTTTGAATCTGTTCCACTGATAGGTTGTCGCCAATGCGACCAATGTGGTATAACGTGTAGGATAAGAAAAGTTATCCAGATTGGCATCCAGATTATTGTACTGAAAGTCTCCACTCAGGCTGACATCCCAATTGGGAGTAATGGAATAGATATTCGATGAAGAAAGGTAGAGCTCTCTTTGAAATAGGTATTATCAGTATAAATAATAGACTGCGAACGAACCGTATCCATAAAATGGGTATAATCGTAAGCAAATTTTGCTTTCAGCTGTGTTTCAAATTTCGGGAACAGTTTTTTTCTCAGATTAGCCTGTACAAAATAATTCTCATCGGAAAGCCTCGCTCCTCTTCCTTCGAAACGGCCATTCACAATAGGTGCCGGCATTCCGCGGTCTGAAATATAACCGTAACCACGGATATTCCAGCTTCCGTTATTTAAAGTTCCGTTTAAAGAAGTTTCAAAACGTTTTGCCCGAATATCTGAATCCTGTCTCTTTGCAATGGTATCATAAGCCTGTTGTCCATCAGGATATTTCTTGGCATAACGAAATCTGTAAATTCCGTCACTCTGCATAAATTCTCCACTGAAGCTGGCAGAAACCCTGTCTGAAATCTTCTGTTCCAACCGGAATGAAGGATTAAAGAGATCAATGGAAGCACTTTTTGCTCTTATCACCAAATTGGTTTTTCTATTTCCTTTAAATACTGGTATTTTAGGCTGCAAATAGATAGCCCCTGAAGACCCGAAGTCTTTTGCCGGCTGGAAAATCTCACTTTTCTGTCCGTTATACAATGATATTTCTTCCAGATCATCCAGAGAATATCGTCCCAGATCCACCAGTCCGTTTTGGGCATTTCCCAATTGAATTCCGTCATAGAAAACACCCACATGCTGACTTCCCATACTTCGGATATTAATGGTTTTCAAACCACCCAATCCGCCGTAATCTTTAATCTGAACACCTGAAAAGTACCGCAGTGCATCAGCAACAGAATGACTATTCAGTCTTTCCAGCTGCTCTCCCTGTAGGATTTGTGCCGGAAGGATTTCTTTAAAATTCTTTTTGTAAAGATTGATTCCTTTAATAGTCTCTTCCTGAAGGCTGTCGTTTTTCTTGGTTTGAGAAGATAAAAGTTGAGATGTGATCACCAATATTGTGAAAACAGCTTTATGAATTGCAGAAGTAATTAGTTTTGCCGCCATTAGCTCATTTAGGGTAATGAAGACGCTAATGGATATAAGAATACAACGACAAAGCACAGCTGTCACTGCACAGAATCATTGATGTCCTAAGCTTTATTCCACGAAAGCGTCAAACGATTATTTTCTGGCAGGTCTTCTGACTTACTCCATTTTTGAAATCCTTCCCATTAAAAAACAGTGGATATATTCTTCAAAAACTTTGGTGCGGAGCTTACAGCAGCGGGTCTGTTCCGGATTTTCACCGGATTCCCTTTTAAGAGCTTTTTAGGGCTCACCAAATTTCGGCAAAGATAAATAATTATTCCTAATCCCCAATTAAAATCATGATTCATAAACAATTAAAGCTCCCGAAGGAGCTTTAACGTCATTTTATTGAGGGTGTCACTTTAAATTCCAATATTCAGGAAAACACTGAATCTCGATTTTGCTTCAATATCTCCTCCCGCCAGATGCGTATACATAGGAAGCATGATCTCACTTCCAAGACTGAGTTTTTTATAAGAAGCTTCAAATCCCAATTTTCCATACAAAGCACTTCCAGCAGTATTAGGCAAGGCTTCATCGAACTGTTTGTTCTGAGCATAAACTTCTCCCTGAACTCCCGTTTTTACAGAAAAAATAGATTTTTCATTCCCCGCAACCTGATAAAAACCTGTTGCAGCATAATTCCATTGGTTTCCGAAACGGTAATTTTTCTTATTCTCTGTTTTGATGGTATAATCTGTATTGACCAATAAGGCTACTTTATTTTTCTGAAACTTATAATTCAAAGCTGCCTGATAATCCCAGCTTCCGGTTCCCAGCTGAAAACTCGGATTGACTCCGGATGCTCCTTTTTCATCAAATTTTCCCAAAGGAATTTTCACACCCAAACCTCCGCTCAGGTGATGGAAATTATCTTTAGAGCTCATCAGCTGATAAATTCCCATCAGGTTCAGATCTCCAATCCCATTGATTTTAATATCTCCCTGCATGGTTTTCTTCTCATGAAAATGGAATGGCAGGCTCGCATATACACTCAACTTTTTAGTCAGTGGAATTTTCCCCCAAAGCTGCAGCGTATTGAAATACTGATCCTGTGTCAGGTCTTTTACAAACAAGTTCTCTTTCGCTTTATAATGCTGTGCAAAGTATTTGATTCCGATAAACTGTGGATTCAGTAAAGATTCAAAGCCGGAAGATCCGTTTCCTGCAGCACACCCACAGGCATCACAATCATCATCAAAATCGAATCTGCTAAAGGTTTCCGGAGCACTATAAGCACTGTCTCTAATGGTTTTTGCCTGATACTGACTCAACAGGATCAAACTTACTATCACTATAATCTTCTTCATGTTTTCTATAAATTATTCTGCAAATTTTGGATTGGATATAAAACTTTTATCCGACAATGTTTTCAGGAACGCAATGATTGATTGTTTTTCCTGACTATTCATGGCAATTCCCACATGTCCGTTCTGTTTCAGCTGTGGATCAAGGTTGGCATTATCTTCTACCTGATCTGAATAAAAATTGAGTACAGCGTCTAACGTGTAAAACCTTCCGTCATGCATATAAGGTGCGGTGTATTCTACATTTCTTAAACTCGGAACACGGAATTTCATCCAATCGACCTGATTCAGGCTCACTCTGTAACGTCCCGCATCCTTGAATTCTGTATTGTAATACATTCCCGTATTTCTGAAACTCTCATCCGTAAACAGTTCTCCGCTATGACATGAGGCACATTTCTGTCCGAATAAAGCCATCCCTTGAGATTCTGTTGAAGTCAATTGTTCCTTTCCCTGTCTGAATCTGTCATATTTTGAATCTGCAGAAATTAAAGAAGCCATAAACTGTGACAATGCTTTCAGAATTCTTTCTCCTGTAATAGCTTCGTCCCCATAAGCTTCTCTGAACAGCTTCTTATACTTCTGATCATCTTTTATCTTTGAAATAGCTTCCGGTATGGAGCTGTCCATTTCATTCACATCAGTAATCGGGCTGATGGGCTGTTCATTCAGATTATGAATCACTCCGTCCCACATATATCTTTTAAAAAAGGCCATATTCTGAATGGGTGGTGCATTTCTGATTCCTATTCTGTCGTCTACTCCATGGCTTACCGTATGACCATGATGGGTAAAGGCATTTTCCTGAATATGACAGAAGCCGCATGAAATAGTATTATTTCGGGAAAGTCTGCCTTCATAAAATAATTTCCGTCCCAGCTCCACTCCGTTTTTGGTGACCGGATTGATGGATTTATCAAAAGTCATTTCCGGAAAATAAGAAGGAAACTGCAGGTTGTAGGCTTCATCTTTTTCCAGTGGCTGAATCACCTCATCAGAACATGAAATACAGCTCAATCCCAATACAAACAGAACCAGTATCGTTTTAATCAAAAAATTAATCATTGTGAACGTGGTCTACTTTAAACATTTTCGTAAGATTGTTGGTAACATCTGTCAGGTGTTGGTTTGAGCCCATCAGCATATCATTGGCCGTTGTAAGGGTAAGAGCCTTATCTCCGCTCAAAAACTGGTTCAGATCTGCCAGAATATGAACAGAAGGTCGAATTTTTGCCGTTACTCTTGCAGTTGTCGGAAGATTCAATGTGATTTCACGGTATAGATCGGGTTGCTGATTAGCAGTAACATTTCCCATATTTCCGGTATGGTTCATGAATTCTTTAGCAGGAGTGTCATTTCCATATTTTCCTTCCAGCTTTACAAAGACATAGCCGGCAGCCCATGACCACGACATTCCTTTTTGCTTGGCTTTTGTCCAGAATTCAGCTTGTCCGTCCTGCCCTAGCAAGTACGCTTTCTGACTGATCCCCAATCCGAATTTTATTTTCTTGTAATTGTTTTTCGGAATACCATCCAGATTAAGGTATATAATTCCGGCTACAGCATCTGCCTGATCTACGATAAAAGCACCTTTATCAGGGTTATTTTCGTTGTATTTAAATTCATTTCCGTTTTCGTCTATCAATGTAATATTACTGATGACATATTTTAAGGCTGAAAAGTTATGTTTCTGTCCGTTGGAAGATGTCTGAACGGTCTGATTCAAAACGATATCTCCTACATTATTAAATCCGTTTTCAAATTTGATCTGAAGGTTTCCGGGTGTGGTATCCTGTGGATTTTCGTCATCCCTGCTGCTTTCGCAGGCTACAAAAGAGAATAAAGTAAAGGCAATAAAGAATAGTGATAAAAATTTATAAATTTTCATTGATGATTTTTTAAGTTGAATTATAATTTTTGAATGCAAAAACATTCTTTTTTACCACAAAAGGCACAAAAGTTTTTACACTTAAGTTTGTCAAGTGGTAAGTTTTATGCACAATAAGAACACTTAAGCTTTTTAAAAATCTTTGATTCTTAATTGATGTAAGCTTTTGTGACTTTTGTGGTTGAATAGTAATCGTTTAACTTAAAAAAACCGGTGGTTTGAAAATGTGGGTAAGAAACAGAAAAGAATAAGCTGTTTCGTAGGTAAAATTGAAATTGAAAAACGGAAGTTTTCCAGTAGTATTGATCTCTGTGGTCTCAGGCAGGATATAGGTGTCAAGGACTTTCTGTCCTGAGTTTTTGAGTTTCTGAAAAGGTGAAGATTCCGAATCATTGGTTTTTGCCAACTCTTTACTCAGGTAACATTTTCCGTTACAGTGAACCTCTGGTCTGGATTTATTAATACAGAGAACTTTAACGATATAATCATAATTTACAGCATACTCTACCACGGGCACTAAAGGTCTTAGCACCATATACAAGGTAAAAAGTATGCTGTAAAATAATTTCATTTGACTACTTCTTGCTTATCGCTTCGTCATATCTTCTGCTGATCTCTTTCCAGTTGGTAACGTTCCAGATCGCACTAAGATAATCTGCTCTTTTATTCTGATATTTTAAATAATAAGCATGTTCCCATACATCAATTCCGAAGATAGGAGTTCCCTTTTCTTCCACTACATCCATTAAAGGATTGTCCTGGTTAGGAGTAGAAGAAACAAATAATTTTCCGCTTTTATCCACAGAAAGCCATGCCCATCCTGATCCGAAACGATCTGCTCCGGCTTTAGCCATTTTTTCTTTAAAAGCATCCATACTTCCGAATGTTTCCGTAATCGCTTTTGCTAGTTTTGCGGAAGGCTGTGTATTTTTCTGGGGCGTAAGAACCGTCCAGAACAGTTCGTGGTTGTAATGACCACCAGCATTGTTTCTCACTGCAGCAGGCAGTTTTGAAACATTCGAAAGAATCTGAAACAAAGTTTCTTTTTCCCGTGGAGTTCCCGCAATGGCTTTATTCAAATTGGCGGCATATGCTGCTCCATGTTTTGAATAGTGAATTTCCATTGTTTGGGCATCAATATTTCCTTCCAAGGCATTATAAGCATAAGGCAGAGGCGTCTGCTTAAACTGAGCCAGTGCAAACTGAGCCGCGAAAACTGCACTTAGGGCAGCTATTTTCAAAATCTTCATAATTTTTTTGTTTATGGTTGAACAATGTTTTCTTGTTAAGCGGGAGGAAGGATGATGGAAGTTGGAAGTTATTGATGTCTTACCATGATTTCTTCAACTTCTATTTGCTTTTATAGCCATCTCAAAAATCGCTAGAACTTCATCGTCTGGAATAACTTCCAGCTTCTGGCATCCAACTTCCCTCCTCTCTATTTCAATAATTTCTTAATATCCTCGATCAGAATTTCTCTGTCGGGGTGATATTTTCCTGTCAGCATGGGTGTTTTACCTTCCGGATCACCATAATTCAATCCTGAGTAATACAGAATAGGCATATTTTCTTTGTTGTATCGACATCGGATATTTCCTTCCTGATCTACCAGCGCAATCATTCCGCTGTGGTTCAGGCTTTCTCCTTCATCTTCTTTGTCACCTACGTAGATATTAAACTGATCCGCAAGATTTCCAATATAGGTACGGTCTCCAGTCAGGAAATGCCAGTTCGGAGATGTTGCCCCTATTCTTTGAGCATGTTCTTTCAATGCTGATGGTGTATCGTTTTCCGGATCAATACTGATGGAAATAATGCCGAAGTCAGGATCATTAATCTGGTTCTGAATAGCCTTCATATTGGTATTCATCACCGGGCAAATTGTAGGACATTTGCTGAAGAAAAATTCTACGAGATATACTTTTCCCAGCATATCTTTATTGGTGATTTTTTTAATGTTCTGATCTGTGAGTTCAAAATCCGGAACTTTCATCACCGTATAAAGATTCTTTTTAAAATACCCCATCCCTACCCCTATTCCCAGGAAAAGCAATGCAAATAAAGCAATGGGTATAATCACTTTACTTTTATTATTGTTCTTTTTATTTTTGGGCATATTTCTCAGGGCTTTTTTTAAATTCACGTTTACAGGATACACTGCAAAAACCATACGTTTTGTTTTTATATATGGCTGTATCATTAATAGATCCTGCAGTTTTCATGTGGCAGATAGGATCTTCTTCATTCACTACCTGTACATTTTCTATTTTCTTCCCCGAGGAGTCCATGTGGCTTGCATGCTTTACCTGAGGAGTTTCCTTGGCACACGACAGTAATGATATTGACAGCAAAGCAGTCAAAATAATAGGAGATTTCATTTTAATGTTAAATTGAAATTAATAATGTTAAATAAAGTTATGATACTATATTCTAGTCAGAAAAAACACAGCATTTCTCAAGAGAAACTGATGCATTTCTTATTGTTTACAATAATATATTTTCATTGTAGAATGTATCTTTAATGACTTACTAATGATAGGTTTAAAAACGCTCATTAATTAAACTAAAAACTTAGTTCTCTTTAAAATTAAGCCAATGGAGGATGGAATATCCTTGAAAAGTAATCTGAAGAATGAGAATTAAAATAACTTGAATCAGGAATTTCAGAAAGTGATTCCGAATTCAAATGAGAAGAGAAAGAAAGGATATCATGAGAAATAAAAACATCTAATCCTGCAATCTTTATGGTTTGGGAACTATTGGACTGTTTTTCTGTTTTTGCCAGTTCTTTTTCCACATAGCATTTTCCTTTACACGTAGATTGTGGTACATTTCTGTTCTCACAAAGGTTTTTCACAATATAATCATAGTTCACGGCATAATTTACCAATGGCAAAACGGGACGTAATGCAACGGTAAAAATGATGAATATGGAAATGAATGCCTTCAACGATTTTGTTCTCTGTACAAATATACTACTTCAAAACTGTTTTACAGATGATTTATGATGAATGTCATTATGGTAGTATACTGTTACCCACAAAAATTATAAAACTGTGCCTGTCTCCCGTAGTATTTTATCCCGAACTTTGATTGAAAATTAAGACCTAGATAAAAAATTTAGTTCTTTATATACAATTTAATCTTGTTGATAAAAGCTCTGCTGATGTTTTTGGCAGAGCTTTTTTATGTTTTGTTGGGTAGACGCAAAGAAGCAAGTTTTTTTCAATGTTTACTGTTTTAAGGCGCCAGGATTTTATCTCCGATAAAATTGAATACCGCCCAATAATGAGACTGAATGAAGCCGATCATTCAGAAGTAGCTTTGCTGAAAATCTTTGATTTTCTTGCTTCCTAAAAAACACTACAATTTTTATCTTCTTTGCACCTTTGCGTTTCTCCAAAAAAAAAACTATTACCTTTTTAAAATTAAGTTTTGATATGTATGATGTTGGAAACGCAAAGACGCAAGTTTTTTTAATGCTTAAGATTTTTAAGGCGCTAGGATTTTATCTCCGATAAAATTGAATACCCACCAATAATGAGACTGAATAAAGCTGATCATTCAGAAGTAGCTTTGCTGAAAATCTTTGATTTTCTTGCGTCCTTAAAAGCAGCAAAATTTTTATATTCTTTGCGCCCCTCTGCGTTTCTCCAAAAAAAAACTATCACCTTTTTAAAATTAAGTTTTGATATGTATGATGTTGGAAACGCAAAGACGCAAGTTTTTTTCAATGCTTACTGTTTTAAGGCGCAAAGATTTTATCTCCGATAAAATTGAATACCCACCAATAATGAGACTGAATGAAGCCGATCATTCAGAAGTAGCTTTGCTGAAAATCTTTGATTTTCTTGCGTCCTTAAAAGCAGCACAATTTTTATATTCATTGCGCCCCTCTGCGTTTCTCCAAAAAAAAACTATTACCTTTTTAAAATTAAGTTTTGATATGTATGATGTTGGAAACGCAAAGACGCAAGTTTTTTTAATGATTACTGTTTTAAGACGCTAGGATTTTATCTCCGATAAAATTGAATACCCCCCAATAATGAGACTGAATAAAGCTGATCATTCAGAAGTAACTTTGCTGAAAATCTTTGATTTTCTTGCGTCCTTAAAAGCAGCACAATTTTTATATTCATTGCGCCCCTCTGCGTTTCTCCAAAAAAACTATTACCTTTTTAAAATTAAGTTTTGATATGTATGATGTTGGAAACGCAAAGACGCAAGTTTTTTTCAATGATTACTGTTTTAAGGCGCTAGGATTTTATCTCCGATAAAATTGAATACTCATTTGACTTATCTTTGCAGAGATTCCTACCGGAATGACAAACTGGGTGTATTAGTTTTATACTTGTTGTAATTGTCTAATTATCTGTCATAGTTTATACAGAAAGTAAAGGCAGCCCCTTTGTCACTCCGGTAGGAGTCTCGGCAGTATAAAGAACGCCATCATTTAGATTCCTGCGGAATGGACAAGCAACCTGATAATACTTCCTGTATAAATAATAAGTGATCGCTTTATCCCTAACAAAAATATCCACAATGTTTGCCACTCAGGAGTCTCAGCAGCCTAATATGAATTTCAATGATATCACTAATATAGTATTTAATTAAAAACAAAAGCCCTACTGAAATTCAGCAGAGCTTTTATTGAATATAATTGAGTTGTGTTTATTATTTGCTTCTTAAAATTTCATTCTCTGAATCCTTACAGCATTTAAAATAGCCAACAGCGCTACTCCTACATCTGCAAACACAGCTTCCCACATGGTTGCCAATCCTCCGGCTCCCAGAACGAGAACAACCGCTTTTACGGCGAAGGCAAGAACAATATTCTGCCAAACGATCTTTTTAGTTTGTTTTCCGATGTTAATCGCCATCGGGATTTTACTTGGTTTATCATCCTGAATCACTACATCTGCAGTTTCAATGGTGGCATCACTTCCCAAACCTCCCATTGCAATTCCTACATCGCTTAAAGCTACTACAGGCGCATCATTCACTCCGTCTCCTACGAAAGCTACCGTCTGATTTCTGGCTTTGATTTCTTTCACCTTGTTTACTTTGTCTTCAGGCAACAGATCTCCGAATGCATTGTCTATACCCAGCTGATCTGCTACATATTTAACAACAGTACTTTTATCGCCGCTCAGCATGGTAGCCTTTACATTCATTTTATGCAGGTTGTCTACGGTCTGTTTTGCATCTTCTTTTATACTGTCTGCAATGGTGATATAGCCTGCAAACTTTTTATCATAAGCGACTGCAATCACCGTGTACACAATATTGGCGTGATTAAGATCATAAGGGATGCTGAACTTATCCATCAGCTTAAAATTCCCAACCAGAAGTTCTTTTCCGTTAACCGTGGCTTTCAGTCCATGGCCTGCAATTTCTTCTACATTTTCCAAAGGAATATTATGATTGATTTCTCCTACATAATTGTGAATTGCTGTTGCCACCGGATGGGTACTCTTACTTTCGAGAACATTAACCATCTGAAGAATTTCTTCTTTATTAAATTCAGGACTCATACTTACTTCCTGAACTTTGAATACACCTTCTGTCATGGTTCCTGTTTTATCCATCACCACATTCTGAATCTCTGCAATACTGTCCAGGAAATTACTTCCTTTGAATAATATTCCGTTTCGGCTTGCTGCCCCAATTCCTCCGAAGTATCCTAACGGAATTGAGATCACAAGGGCACAAGGACATGAAATTACAAGAAAGATCAATGCTCTGTACAGCCAGTCTCTGAACTGATAGTCGCTCACGAAGAAATATGGCAGTAAACAAATTCCAATAGCAAGAAATACAACGATAGGTGTATATACTTTCGCAAATTTTCTGATGAATAATTCTGTTGGGGCTTTTTGAGCCGTAGCATTCTGAACCAGTTCAAGAATTTTGCTCAGTTTACTGTCTTCATAAGCCGTATTTACTTTTACCAGAGCAATACTGTTCATATTGATCATTCCTGCAAGAACAACCTCGCCTTTATTTTTGGTATCGGGTTTACTTTCACCTGTTAAAGCTGCGGTATTGAATGAAGCGGAATCTGAAAGCAATTCCCCATCCAGTGCCAGTTTTTCGCCTGGTTTCAGCTGGATGATATCTCCAATTTTAGCTTCTTTGGCTTTCATGGTCTTAGGCTGATTATTTTCCATAATCGTTACCTCATCAGGACGCTGATCCAATAATGCTTTTATATTTCCTTTGGCTCTGGTCACCGCCATAGACTGAAATACTTCTCCTACGGCGTAAAACAACATTACTGCTACACCTTCAGGATATTCTCCGATGGCAAAAGCACCAATGGTTGCGATACTCATCAGAAAGAATTCTGAGAATACATCTCCTTTGATGATACTTTTATAGGCATCTTTCAATACCGGAAATCCTACAGGAATATATGCTGCAAGGAACCAGACTAAACGCACCCAGCCTGTAAACCATGAGGGTTTTATATAGTTGTCAAAGGCAATTCCTAATAATAAAATGATAAAGGATATAATAGCCGGCAGAAACATCTGAAAGACCGTCTGATCTCCGGAGTCGTGAGAATGATCATGCCCGTCATGGTCATGCCCATCTCCTTCCGTATGATTATGTTTGTGTCCTTTTGTATCTGGTTTTTCGGGGGTTGTACTACAGCATTTTTCCATAACTGAATATTTTTATACAAATGTAAAGATGAGACTGATGCAATGCTATTGCAAACTTTCAAGACAGTTTTCGCAGATTCCTTTGGCAAACAATCTTATTTCATCAATCCTGAAATTGGTCTGGATATTTTCAGGGAAGGAAATATCTTCTTTGCAGGTGGTTTGCTTACAAATCTTACAATAGAAATGCAGATGCCAGTCTTTGTGTGTTTTTTCATCACAGTCATCTTCACAGAGTTTGTATTTCGTGGTTGTATTTTCCTGAATGCTGTGAACAATTCCTTTTTCTTCAAAGGTTTTCAATGTCCTGTAGATGGTGATTCTGTCAGCATTTTCAAAATGATTTTCTATTTCAGAAAGGGATAAAGCCGCTTCCTGAGAACTTAAGAAATCATATACCAAAATCCTCATACTGGTAGGTTTGGTATTTTTATCAATGAGTTTGTGTTCTATATCTTTTTTCATTGTACGCTTTTAAATTGTTACAGATGGACTTCATTTTCTTCATAGCCTTCCTCTTCGATCTGAAAAGTGGTATGACTGATTTTAAAATTAGCTATCGTTGTATCTGTCAATGTTTTTAATAATTGATTCTGAGAATATCCTGCATCTTTTACTACATGGGCGCTCATAGCATTAACACTGGATGTCAGTGACCACACGTGCAGATCATGAACATCTTTCACGCCAGATGTTTTCTCCAATGATTGGCGAAGGGCATGAATATCCACATCTTTAGGGGTGCCTTCCAGCAGAACATTAATGGCTTCTTTCAATAGTCTCCATGTTCTTGGGAAGATCAGAAGTCCTATTGCTGCTGAAATCAACGGATCGGCATAGTACCAGCCTGTGGTCAGCATAATTACTCCGGCTATCATCACTCCTACAGAGGTAAGCATATCTGAAAGGACTTCAAAATAGGCACCTTTCATATTGAGACTGCCCTCTGAGTCTTTTCTGAGAATCATCATTCCGACAATATTGACGATCAATCCGATTCCAGCTACAATCAGCATTGATTTACTTTGTACTTCAGGCGGGTTCTGAAAACGCTCATAGGCTTCAAACAAAACATAAATCGAAATGGCCAGTAAAACTACTGCATTGATGACCGCCGCTAATATTTCTGTTCTGTAGTAACCAAATGTTCTGGAAGGATCTGCTTTTCTTTCTCCTATTTTGATGGCAATAAATGCCAGTAACAATCCTACAACGTCTGTCAGCATATGAGCTGCATCGGCCAACAACGCAAGACTGTTGGTAATTATTCCTCCTATTACCTCAGCAATGAGATAGGTTCCGCTAAGGCAGAGAACAATCAGGAGGTTCTTTTTATGTCTGCTTCCTGCAGAAGCTGTTTGTGTTGGTGTACTTTCCATATTGTGTATGGTTTAATTACATTTCATAATAAGATGTATTTTCTTTTTTAGGAGGAACATTCTGCTCACCGATCATCTGTCTGATATTGATCTCGATGGTCTGTGCCAGAGAAGTCATCGGAGTATCTACAGGTCCATTTTCAAACGGATCCTGCATGATGATGGATGTTTTTTCAATGGCAATGAATGTAACCGGAACCAGAAAAGTGATCGCAATTTCTACTACCAACTGTGAATCATCAAGCCCAAACGGAAGGATAGCTGCAAAAACATAGATCAGAATATGAACTAAAACACTGTAAGAACGTGGAAAAACTGTATTCTTCAGTCTTTCACATTTTCCCATACTGTCGCATAATCTTGTGATGATATCGTTCAGCTGCATCTGCTGAAAATCCGTCAGACCTTTGGAAGTTGCAATTTCTTTCAGCTGTCTGGAGTGTTCGTCCAGAATTGCATTAGGAATATTGGCAGCTTTGATCTGCTGTAGATCCAAATACTGCTGAACTTTTTCAGAAAATGGCAGTTTTCTCAATGATTCTCCAAGTGCGTAGGTCCAGATGATCTGTCTTTCTGCAAAATCCTTTACTGTTTTGTCATCACCTACCGGCATAAACTGAATAATCAACCTTACAAAAGTTCTGGAATCGTTTACAATAGCCCCCCAAACTGTTCTGGCTTCCCACCATCTTTCATAAGATTGGGAAGTACGGAATGCCAGCAGCAATGATACGGCTGTACCCAACAATGCCGGAATATTCAAAGGCAGAGAGATCTTGCGAAACCATGGCAATATGTCCAAAAGCCCAATGGCTACTGCAAATATTCCGATGAACAGAATTTGGGTTTTTATTTCACGGATGAAATACCAGACTGATATTTTTTTGTTTAATAACATAATCGGGTTATTTATTAAAATTCGGTGAGATCATTTTCACTTTTCCAGCCGTTTTCATTCAATAAAAAATTACGTAAACAGCTCTAATTTAAGGATTAAAATCGACATTTTACTGGTTCCGGCTACTTTCATTAATGTTCGTGTTCTCCGGAATTCACCAGTTTTGCATTCACGAAAAATGCTCCTTTCACTACTATTTTTGCATTGTCAGGAATATTTCCTACCGGAGTTATCGCGGTATATCCCATATCAGAAGTTCCTTTTACCACTTCAATTTTCTCAAAGTTTAAGGTTTTCGGATGAGGTTTCCCTTTTTCTTCGTGTTCTTCTTCCACTTTTTTATCGGTCTGAACAAATACAAAATATTTCCCGTCTGCTTCTACAATGGCTTCTGTAGGAACTGCAGGAGTTGTGCTTTTATCAAGACTTACAATTCCGGTGATATTCATTCCGTCAATCAGTCCGGATTTGTTTCCAATTACTTCGCAATGCATAGAGATGGTTTTACTTTCGTTTTCAAAAGAAGATCCTATGCTGTAAATTCTTGCATCATATTCGGTTTCCGGATTATTGGTCAGTTTAAAATGAACAATCTGCCCTACTCTCATTTTAGGAAGATCTTTTTCAAATACCTGAAGATCGAGGTGAATGGAACCGTTATCAATCACTGTAGCAACAGGAGAAGAAATATCCACATAACTTCCGATCTGTGCGGTAATACTACTAATTGTTCCACTGATAGGCGCTGTGATGACCAAACCGGATTTCATATTTCCATTGCTCACTTTTCCGGGGCTTATTCCCATCATCTGAAGCTGTTTTAAAAGGGATGCTCTTTTTGTTCTTAGTGTTTTAAGTTCTGCATCGGCACTCTGAAGATTTTTCTTTGCGCCTGCATCATTATCAAAAAGCTCTCTTTGTCTTCTGTATTCCTGTTCTGCATAAGTAATTCTGCTATTGGTAGTCAGATAATCTTCCTGAAGCTGGATATATTCCGGATTGGCAATGGTGGCAATAACCTGTCCTTTCTTTACGATACTTCCAACCTGAATATTGATGGTTTTGATGATTCCTCCGTACAGGGAAGTGATCGTTGCTTTATTGCTGTTGGGTACACTCAACAAACCGTTGGCTTTTATCGTGGATGTCAACTCTTTCATTTCTACATTTCCTAAAGCCACTCCTACAGACTTCATCTGCTCTTCTGTAAGGGAAGCTATTGTTTGTGGAGCTTCTTCGTGAGCCTGTTCTTTCTGTTCTGTTTTTTCAGGAGCATTTTCTTCCGAAGCTTCTTTTTTTCCACAGCTTGTTAATAAGATTGAGATCAGGACGAGAGGGATGATATTATATTTGAGTTTCATAAGTAAAAATGTATTTTGTCTGATGCTGTATGCCTTCATTTTCATTGATCCGGCAGAAATTTTTATGAACAGCGATTTCATATTATTTGTTTATAATGGAGTTAATAGTAACTACAGATTGGTTCACCTGCTGGATGGATTCCAGATATTTCAACTGGATATTTGTGGCCGTCTGCAGGGCAAAAAGATATTCTACATAGGAAATTTCTCCTGTTTTATATCCTAGCTGAGCTGCTTTTACAATTTTCTCTGCGTTAGGCAATGCCTGGCTTGTATAGTAGTCATACTGCTGTAAATCCTGCTGATACTGGCTGAAGGCGTTTTCCAACTGAGCAGAAAGCTGTTTCTGCTGCATTTTAGCATTGGTTTCGGCGACTTGTTTTTCATATTCCAACGCCTGAATTCTTGCTTTCGTAGCCCCAAATGTTAATGGAATGGCTACGCCTACTGTTGCGGACTGAAAACGTTTTCCTGAGTTATAAAAATTCTCCTGTCCGTTGATGGTATGAAGGCCTATCAAAGACTGGTTGGTATATCCTAAACTAAAATCCGGCAGCCCAAGGGACTTTTCAACTTTCTTGTTTTTTTCGGCAATCTCCATTTCCTGATAAAAAGCTTTCACCGTAGGATTGTTAGCAACCACAGTACTATCGAGTACATTTTCTGCTTTTAAAGGAGCATAATCTTTGTTAAACGGAACTTCAAGATCTTCTGACGTATTCATCAGCGTTTTTAAATTCTTGTAAGCGTTATTCAAAAAAACTTCATTTTGTCTGAGCAGCAGATCAATTTCTCCTTTTTGGGTTTCTGCAGTACTGATTTCGATCTTTTTGATATCACCTGCTTTGAATCTTACGGTTGCTATTCTGATAAACTCTTCATAATATTTATCCAGACTGGTCAGTTGGGCTTTATTATACTGAAGATATTCAATCTGATAATAGTAAGTACGCACCTGCTTTATCAGTTCATTGGCTGTAATTTCCTTATCAATCTGTTTGCTTTTAATATTCTCATTAATTAAATCTTTTCTTGCTTTAAATAATGTTGGAAAAGGAATGCTTTGTGAGATCGCAAACGACTGGTCAAACTTCGGACTGTTGTATTGTCCAAGCTGAGCTTCAAAGCTTAATTTAGGGAGTTCTTTTGCAGTTGCCCTTAATGCTTCAGCAGATTTAATACTTAAATCTTTTGACTGTAGGGTTAAATTATTGGTCACTGCCTGCTCTACCGCCTGTTCTACCGAAATTGGTCTGGACTGTGCATTAAAAGTCTGTCCCAGCATCATGAATCCTACAACCAAAACAGCAGTAATGATTCCCTTATTATTATTTTTTCTTTTCAAAATCTTTGTGTTAAAAATGATATACAGCATTGGCAAAACGAATAGTGTTAGGAATGTTGCTGTTACCAGGCCTCCAATCACTACTGTAGCCAAAGGTTTCTGTACTTCAGCTCCCGCTCCGGTGGAAATAGCCATTGGCAAAAATCCTAGTGAAGCCACTGTAGCCGTCATTAATACAGGTCTTAATCTGGTTTTTGTTCCTTCAAATACTCTTTTCAGAATATCGGTTTCGCCTTCTTTTTCTAACTGATTGAATGTTCCTATCAAAACAATTCCGTTAAGAACTGCTACTCCAAAAAGGGCAATAAATCCAATTCCGGCACTGATACTGAAAGGCATATCTCTTACTAAAAGTGCAAAGACACCACCGATCGCACTCATAGGAATCGCTGTAAAAATCAGTGCAGCCTGTTTGAATGAGCGGAAGGTAAAATACAAGAGCATAAAAATAAGAAGCAATGATACCGGAACTGCAATCATCAGACGTTTGCTTGCTTCCTGAAGATTTTCAAACTGACCTCCGTAGGTAAAGTAGTATCCGGAAGGAAGTTTTACTTTATTCAGTTTTGCCTGAATGTCTTTCACCACACTTTCCACATCACGGTCTTTTACGTTGAAACCGATTACAATTCTACGTTTTCCCTGCTCACGACTGATCTGTGCGGGTCCTAATTTGTAACTAATATTCGCCACCTGCGATAGTGGAATCTGAGCTCCGGTAGCAGAAGTAATCATCAGGTTATTCACATCTGAGATATCCGTTCTGTGAAGACTATCTAAGCGAACAACCAAATCGAAACGTCTTTCATTTTCAAAAACCTGTCCGGCAGCTTTTCCTGCAAAGGCTGTACTTACTGCATTGTTGACGTCTTCGATATTCAATCCATAATTGGCAATTCTTGTTCTGTCATACTGAACGTTAATCTGCGGAAGACCGCTCACTCTTTCAATCTGAGGTGCTGTAGCTCCGTCTACGGTCTGAATGATTTTTCCAACTTTATCAGCGTATACTGCTAAAGAATCCAGATTTTCTCCAAAGATTTTTACAGCAACATCCTGTCTTATCCCGGTCATCAGCTCATTAAAACGCATCTGAATAGGCTGATTTTTTTCAAAGAATACCCCAGGAATTGTTTCCAGTTTTTCACTGATCTCATCGGCCAGTTCATTGTAAGATTTTTTGGTTTTCCATTCGCTTTGCGGTTTCAATACCACGATCATATCAGTAGCTTCAGGTGGCATAGGATCTGTAGGAACCTCAGCAGAACCCGTTTTCCCGACTACCATTTTCACCTCATCAAATTGTTTGATCAATCTCGAGGCCTGCATGGAGGTTTCTATACTCTGGCTCAAAGAGCTTCCCTGTGGTAAAATACAGTGAAATGCAAAATCCCCTTCCTGCAGCTGAGGAATAAATTCACCACCCATATTTTTAAAGATAAAAGCAGAAATAAGAAAAACGACAGCCGTTGCTGAAACGATGATATATTTTACTTTGATTGCCTTCTGTAATAATGGCTGATATACCTTTTGAAGGCGGTTCATCATTTTATCAGAGAAGGTTTCTTTGTGTGAAATTTTCTTAGATAAAAACAAGGCGCTCATCATCGGAATGTAGGTCAGTGACAGAATCAATGCTCCCAGAATAGCGAATCCTACTGTTTTTGCCATTGGGGTAAACATTTTTCCTTCCACGCCTGCCAGAGTAAGAATCGGGATGTATACGATAAGGATGATAATTTCTCCGAAAGCCGCACTGCTTCTGATCTTTGAGGCAGAAAGGAATACTTCTTCATCCATTTCAGACTGTGTCAAAGCACGGGTAGATTTTCGTACTCCCAAATGATGCAAGGTTGCTTCTACAATAATCACAGCACCATCTACAATTAGTCCGAAGTCTATCGCTCCAAGGCTCATCAGATTGGCACTTACACCGAAAACATTCATCATTCCCAATGCAAACAGTAAGGAAAGCGGAATGGCTGAAGCAACGATGAGTCCGGCTCTCAGATTTCCCAGGAAAATAACAAGAACGAAAATAACGATCAGCGCTCCTTCGATGAGGTTTTTCTGTACGGTATTGATGGCTCTGTCTACAAGGTCTGTTCTGTCCAGAAACGGTTCAATGATAACGTCATCGGGAAGAGATTTCTGAATGGTCGGAATTTTTGCTTTGATATTGCTGACCACCTCATTACTGTTCGCTCCTTTCAGCATCATCACCACTCCACCCACGGCATCTACTTTCCCGTCATACGTTAATGCTCCGTAACGAACGGCGCTTCCCAAACGAACATCAGCAACGTCTTTTATAAAGATCGGAACGCTCCCTGTTTCATTTTTAACCGCAATATTTTTGATATCTTCAAGAGAAGTCACCAGGCCAATTCCACGGATAAAATAAGCATTGGGCTTTTTATCAATATAAGCTCCACCTGTATTCTGATTGTTTTTTTCAAGAGCTGTAAATATTTCTGTGATGCTTGTCCCCATTGCTTTTAGGCGATTGGGATCAATAGCCACTTCGTATTGTTTTAATTCTCCTCCGAAACTGTTGATTTCCGCAACTCCCGGTGTTCCGTTCAGCTGTCTTCGAACGATCCAGTCCTGCATGGTGCGGAGTTCTTTGGCATTGTATTTCTTTTCGCTTCCTTTTTTAGGGTGAAGAATATACTGATAGACTTCTCCAAGACCTGTACTTACGGGAGCCAGCTCGGGAGTTCCTACACCTTTGGGAATTTCTTCTACTGCATTTTTCAGCTGTTCATTAATGAGCTGTCTGGCAAAGTACACATCTACATTTTCTTTGAACACTACGGTAATTACAGAAAGTCCGAATCTTGAAATACTTCTTGTTTCCTGAATATCGGGAACATTGGCAATGCTCTGTTCAATAGGAAAGGTAACGAGCTGTTCCACTTCCTGTCCTGCCAATGTAGGACATACGGTAATGATCTGCACCTGATTGTTGGTAATATCCGGCACAGCATCTATAGGTAATCTGGTGGCACTCCATGTTCCCCAGATGATCAGTACCAACGTCATCAACCCAATGATCACCTTGTTTTTGATACTGAATTTTATAATTTTATCTAACACGATTGATATTTAATTTTATTGAAAAGTGAATGCACACAGTATAAAATACTGCAGCAAAAATATCCTGAAAACCTCTGCAATGGTATTGCAAAGTTTCAAGCACAGTTTAAAATCAGAAAGCATAGGCTTTCTAAAAATCAATAAAAATTAAATTTTAGGAGGTTGCCAGATTGGGTCGTAAACCTGGTAGGCAAAATCATTTTTGTGGAACAGGATCTTCTTTGAAAAGTAAGCCGGAATCTGCTCTGGAATCTCCAATAAGGGATCCATTTTAAATGCTGAAACTGTTATCTGACAACAGCTGCATGCACACAGTGGAGAACAGATATCTCCTTTTTCTGTGGAATGAACTCCATGAATGCTTAATGAGATCTTATTATCTCCTGAATTCAGCGGATGGGACGTGTCTTCGCATGGCATCAATGATAGCGCCATGAAATAAATTGCCAGTATCCATCTTAAGAGGTTCATTGTTACAAAGGTAGAGATTTTTTATTAAGTTGAAACCTTTCTCTATATAACTGGCTCATTAAAAATATCGTTTTAAATCCAGTTTATTGGATAGAATAAATTTTTAGCTTAAAAAGAAGTATAAACGATAGCGGATTTTATTTTTATATTCAAACTGTAATTCAGACAGATACACAAATTGCGACACCCTAACCTCGTTTAAAAAAAACTATAAAACGTTTATATTTTTGTACATCATTAGTCTGTTTCAGAAACTTTTAGAGAGATATTCGTAATTACGAAAAGTTACTTTGAATCCCAATAAAATATAAATAGTTTTGGGATAGAAAACACAAAATGAAAATAAGTTATCCAAGCATTTAACAAAACTAAAATTACTCCGTTTCGCTGAACAAATCATGTTTTATAAGAAAGACCGATCTTTCATAGCATTGTAAATAATAGTAATGGCAAGGGTCCTTTTTTGATTTTTCAATAGAAAAAATATTTATTTAAAACATAAACACTTAATAAAAAAACACAGATGAAAACACAATTATTTTCGATGGCACTGCTAGTATCATCATTTACGTTTGCACAGAGTTGGAATATTACAGGAAATTCAGGAACAAATTCATCCAACAATTTTATTGGGACTACCGATAATCAACCTTTGGTTCTGAGGTCTAATAATATTGAGAGACTCCGAATTAAGACTAATGGAAATGTTGGAATAGGAGCTACGAATCCTGATGCTAAATTGCATGTAGCTCAGGAGAATACCAATAGTCAAAATTTGGTTGTAGGAAAGTTTACCTCTTTCGGATCAACTGGTGGTAGCGCTATGATTAGTTTAGGGTATCACACTACTGCCAATCTTGAATTAAATTCTACATATACAGGTATTGGATTCAGATATGGAAGTTATGGAGATTTTAATATTGAAAATGACTTTCAGTCCCCAATTTATGGAGCGATTAATTTTATTGCAAACAAGAAAGTACAACTTGCCATTAAACCCAATGGAAATGCTTTATTACAGGGAAAATTTGAAGCCAAAGAAGTAAAAGTAACATTAACTCCAACTGCTGATTTTGTATTTGATGAAAAATACGATCTCCCAAAATTAGAAGAAGTTGAAAAACACATCAAAGAGAAAAAACACCTCCCCGAAATTGCTTCTGCTAAAGTAATGGAAAAAGAGGGTGTGAATGTGGGTGAATTCCAGATTAAACTATTACAAAAAATAGAAGAACTTACATTGTACTCAATTGATCAGAATAAACAAATAAAAGAACAGGCAGAACAGCTAAAACATCTTAAGGATGAAAATGAGATTTTAAAAACCCAATCTGCAAAAATTGAAAAGCTTGAGCAACAGGTTCAGCAACTCTTATCAACACAAAAATAATCACAAATGAAAAGAAAATTATTCTCACTATCATCCCTGATGATAGGATTCTTCGGCTTTTCCCAAACCGAAGTTTATTTCAAATATGACGAAGCCGGAAACCAGAGATACAGAGGAATTGATGCTGCTGGTAAAAAGGCTGAAGAGATTGTTTCAAAAGAGTCAAAAATAACAGCCGTCACCAGACAAGCTCCTGTTATTGATGAGAAAACATTCTTGAAACAAATACGCCTCTACCCCGTCCCTGTCAATGATTATCTTACCATAGACTGGACAGAAGAAGTAGATAGACTCATAGAATCCGTTTCATTGTATCAGCATAGTACAGTTCACTGGAAATTCCAACAGCAGAACATACCAGACTTAAACCGCCAGGTTAAGATCAATATGACGGGTTATGACTGGGGAGTGTATGTTGTGCGCTTTACCCTAAAAGACGGCAGAATTTTCAGTAAAAACATCACCAAACGATAGATAACCATGAAACTTTACGATAAGAAAATACAAGT
Source organism: Chryseobacterium sp. KCF3-3 (assembly GCF_045865955.1). Lineage (NCBI taxonomy): Bacteria > Pseudomonadati > Bacteroidota > Flavobacteriia > Flavobacteriales > Weeksellaceae > Chryseobacterium > Chryseobacterium sp. KCF3-3. Next base: position 2,283,412 of record NZ_AP035792.1, on the reverse strand, counting down.
ATTTTCATCATTCATACTGTCATTATGGTCAGTAATGGGCTTTTCACAGACCATACTATATCAGGCAGAAAGTACCTCAAGAACGGTGCAGGATCCACAAACAGTGGTGATGGCACCAGGATTTCGTGCGTCTTCCAGCTCATCGAATCCTTTTGTAGCCAAAATTGGTCCAGCTACGGAGAATCCAGGCGGTGGACCCACTGACTCCAATGCGGGAGCTAATAATCCCTATGGAACAACAGCTCCGGATGGGAAAAGTTTTCATGATACCAAAGGAAATATTGAGGTCAATGGAACTGGACAATTGCAATTTACTTTACCTATTGCTTTACCTCCTGGGGTGAAAAGTGTAGCACCTCAGGTTAATTTAGTGTATACAAGTGGTTCACCTAACGGAATAGCAGGTTATGGCTGGAATATTTCAGGTGTTACCTCTATTTCCAGAGTTGGAAAAAATATTGATAAAGATGGAGAAGTAAAAGGAATACAATTGGATTATTCTGATTATTATAGTTTTAATGGACAGAGATTAATTTTAAAGTCGGGAGAATACGGAAAAGATGGTGCAGAATATGTTACCGAAAAATATTCCAATATTAAAATTAAGTCAATTGGAGCAATTAGCGGACAGGCATGGCAAGGTCCTGAATACTGGGAAGTGACTTTTGAGGACGGTTCTCAGGCTTGGTATGGAGGAACGACTTCAGGGCTTAGTAGCGCCAGGACACCAATTGAATATAATATTGCGAAATGGAAAGACAGTAAAGGTAATTATATCACGTATGATTATTTACAAACAGGAGTTTCAAATGTAGCTATTATTTCAAGTATCCAATGGGGAGGAAATGAGACGTTAAATAAACCTCATTTTAACAAAATAGATTTTACCTATATTAATAGAAGCTTAGCTGAGGATTCTTATGTAGGAGGGGTTCGCTTCCTACAAACTCGTTTATTATCTGAAATTAAAGTCAACTCAAATGGAAACCCATTTAAACGATATGCAGTTAATTATATAAAAAACGGAACGAATTATGAAATCGTTGATAAAATAACTGAGTATAATAGTGATAACAATGCTGCCAACCCTGCCGCTTTTACTTATCCAACTCCTACACAACCTGCTTTAGAGTTTTCAAACAATAATGTGGAGAGTTTTGAGAATGTAAAGCTGACAGGTGATTTTAACGGTGATGGATATTTGGATTTTTCTCTGAATAATGGTGTGGTGAAGCTTGGAGGACTCAATAATACCTTTACTGATATTTCTACAGGTAAAACCTTTAATACAGAGGCTAAAGTAGTTAATACATTGTTAGATGAAGAAGGTCAGATTCATAATGGGAATGGGATTGTTCAATATGAAAATGGCAAAGTAACAGGTTATATATTCAGGAATAATACTTTTGTAAAAGTATTTGAAAAGTTAATATCACCAACAGTATGTACAGTATGTGATGCTACTTTGAATGAAGGTGATATTAATGGAGATGGGATATCTGATGTTATCCTTAATTTAACAAGCTCTGGTTCAGCCAATGGGTTTACTGATAAATTTATCATAGACCTGAAAAACTCAAACAATCTTGTCTCTACATATTCCAAAGAGAGTGGCTGGTATGAAAGTTTTTATACAAATCAAAAGTATCTGGATGTAAACGGAGATAGGAAAGTAGATATTATTGATGTCTCTAATACTGCTTATACAGTATTTGAGTTTGTAAAAACAGCTCCTAACCAGTATCTTAAAAAGATAAAATATACAGGTAATTTAGCTGAAACAAAAGCACCGGAATCTCCTGTGTTGTTTGGAGATTTTAATGGAGATGGAAACCTTGACTTTACAATCCCTACCACAGATACTCAGGAAAAGGATAACTGGAGGTTTTATATGGGGACTGGGAAAGGGTTTTACAATATTTTAAAAACAGACTTTTTGAAATATAGAAAACCTGATGACTATCAAAACAGTAATTATCCTACTTTCAATATTTACAGGAATTTTTACACTACTTCAGATATTAATAGAGACGGTAAGTCTGATATTGTGCACATCAACTCCTTTAACAAAGCAGGAGTGGTAAATTCAAGCGGAGTGATACTTAATAGATACTTTGGCTATACTATTGCCGCTTATACCGCTAATGGAGCTATGGCAAATGGCAGCCCTGATTTCTATACCAGTTATAATTATGGAGGATATAATTATGTAACCGGTAATGGTGAATTTGCTTTATTCTCTCCAATCACTTCACAGGTAAAAGTAAACAATAACTATTATGATGTATTACTATTCTGGAAAGAAAGGATGCATAAGCTTAAATCTCCTTCACCTGTCGGAAAACTGTCCCAAGTACAAACTATTACCCAAGGTGACATTATTACCTCAGCAGATTATCAGGAAGTGATTCCCAATAATCCGGTACTTCCTGGTTTCTATCAAAAAGTAAAAAAAGAATATTATCCTTATTTTTCTTTAAGCAGAGCAGACCAGTCCTATGCTATATCTCAGCTTAGACAGGAAGGAAGAAAACAGGATTTCCGATACAGGGGAATGACAGGGCATTTACAGGGTAAAGGGATGATGGGTTATCATCAAACTGCCCGCAGCTCATGGTATGCTGATGGTTTTGAAAATACAAAAATCTGGTCGGGAATTGAGATTGATCCTCTTTTTGATGGAGTTCCGGTAAAGGAATGGAGCATCAGGACTACCAATGAAAACAATATTTTCCCGGCAGATATTTCTGAGAACAACTCCCTGTTATTAAGTTTTAAATCAACGGTATATGAGGCTTATAAATTATTAAACGGACAGGTGGTAAGTGCTGTCGTTTCTGATACCGATAAACCTAAGATTGTTACCGCTACTGTTGCAAAAAGTACTAAAATAAAGGATTTTCTCACTGGAACAATAACAAACAGCTCTATTATTTATGGAGATTATTATCTTCCGAAACAGACAGTAACGAATGTAAATAATGGTTATGCTGTAACCACTTCTGATTTTGAATACATTCATAATATATCAGCAGCAGGTTCTGATTATTTTGCAGGACGCCCAAAGTCAAAGATTGATATAGTACAAGTTTATGGTGATACAAAATCTTCCAAAGAAGAATACACTTATGAAAACAACCTGTTAAAAACATTAAAAACCTGGAATCGGGATAATACAGGATATTTACTTGAAACATACAATTATGACGGTTTCGGAAATATTACACAGAAGGTTATCAGCAATAGTGCAGACTCCCAAACCCAAACTACCACAAATGAATATGATTCTAAAGGAAGATTTGTTGTAAAGAAAACGGATAATCTAGGATTAGAGACGCTCATTACCTACAACAATTGGGGACAGATTTTAACGCAAACCGATCCGTTAGGAAATACACTCATTAATACCTATGATGGTTGGGGGAAATTATTGACTTCTAAAACCAATCTCGGAGGTACAATTACCTATCAGTATAACAGAGATAACAATTCCAATATCACTGTTACACAATATAATCCGGATGGAGGTATTTCAAAAAAATATACGAATAAGCTAGGACAGGAGTATAAAGTTTCTACCAAAGCATTTGGTCAGGGGCAATATATTTCTCAGGAAACTCAATATGATGTACTGGGAAGAAAGACCAAGGAGTCTGAGCCTTACTTTGAAGGGCAAACTGCCAATATGTGGAATACCATTGTTTATGATGATACGGTTTTTCCTGCTAAAGTCACGGCAGCCTCATTCAATGGCAAACAAATGGAGACCTCTGTTTCCGGTTTAACAACAACTGTAAAAGAACTTAATGGATATGGGAGAACAACCTCGAAAACTACTGATGCCTTAGGTAACGTAATTTCTTCTACAGATAAAGGAGGAATAATTCAGTTTAGTTATAATGCCGCAGGTGAACAGATTAAAGCACAATATGCTGAAAATATTGTGACCACTAAGTATGATTCCTGGGGTAGAAAAGCAGAGTTTAATGATCCGTCAAATGGTATTTACAAATATGAATACGATGGGCTTGGCCAGCCGAAAAAAACAACCAGTCCAAAAGGGACCAAAGAATTTACTTATAATAATTTAGGCCAGCTTATTTCTCAGATAGAAATTTCAACAACAGACGGAGGACAGGCAACCAATAAACTGATTTCATATTCATACGATAATAAAGGTAGACTTATTTCCAAGTCGGGAACATCTAAAGGAAAAGCCTATAGCTCTAATGTAGCATATGATCCACAGGGGAGACTCTTATCTTCATCCGAAAGCAGTAATGGTAAATACTTTATCCACAAAGGAATTACTTATGACGATAAAGCAAGAGTAAGCTCTTATGAAAAGCAGCTTTATTCTTCCGGTATCCTTACTAAAGTTCAGATTGAGAATGTGTACAGCGCATGGAGCGGTGAGTTGTATCAGATTAAAAATCGTCTCACGGGCACCGTGTTGTGGGAGCTTAAAGAAACCAATGCCAAAGGACAGGTACTAAAAGCTAAACTGGGAGCTGCAGATATTAACAATACGTATGGCACCAATGGTTTTCTGACAAACGTAAATCATTCTTCACAGATAAAACCAGGTATCCTGCAAATTTCTTATTCATTCGATGCAATCAAAAATGAACTGAAGAGCAGAACTACCGGAGGAGATTTTAACATTAATGAATCTTTTGATTATGATGATAATAATCGTTTGGTGAACTGGACAAATCCTGTAACCGGAATCAAGCCAACATCCAGCAGAAATGTTTACGACATCAAAGGAAGAATTACCCAAAATGATCAGGTAGGAACAATCAAGTTTGAAAATGCTGCTAAGATTTATCAGGCTACAGGAATGACCCTTAATGCCGACGGAGAACAGAATTATAATAATGATTTAATACAAAGCATCACCTATAATGAGAACAATGACCCGGTATTCATTGATGGAATAAAAGGTGATGCAGCCTTCCAGTATGGCTTAACTTCAATGAGACAGAGAGTAACCTACGGAGGTAATTTCAATACCGATGGAGAAGGTAAGTTTACTAAATTTTACAGTGAGGATGGCAGCTATGAAGTAGTAAAAGATAATATAACCGGAAAGGAAAAACATCTTATTTATATTGGAGGTAATCCCTATGACTCAAATATTGTATATTTAAAAAACTTTACGGAGAATAGTGGTTCTTACAAATTTTTGCATAAAGATTATATTGGAAGCGTCTTAGCGATCAGTGATGAAGCCGGAAACAAATTAGAACAAAGGCATTTCGATGCCTGGGGCAATTTTACCCATCTTCAGGTCGGAAACGGAGCTGTTATCACTGATCAAAATGTCATCCTGAGCTTGTCGAAGGATCTCGTTGTAGATCGTGGCTATACCAGCCATGAGCATTTTGCAGAGATAGGCATTATCCATATGAATGGAAGATTATATGATCCGTTATTGAGAAGATTCTTAAATGCTGATGAAAATATCCAGGATCCCTACAATACTCAAAACTATAACAAGTATGGGTATGTATTGAATAATCCTCTGATGTTTAATGATCCAAGTGGAGAGTTTTGGATTGCCGGATTCTTTTTAACTTATTTAGCACCAGTAATTTGGGGAGTAGCAGTAGGAACACTTATCAGTGCAGGGATGTATGCGATACAGGCACTGGTCATGAATAGCTGGTCATGGAACGGTTTTGCCAATGCCCTTCTAATGGGTGCAGTCACAGGAGGAGTCTCCGGGGGATTGGGGCAAGTCTTCAGTGCCAGTGGTTTCTGGGGGTCTGTAGGAAGCAGTGCTTTCGTAGGAGCAGGAACAGGGGGTGTAACAGCTTTACTTACTGGACAAAACTTCCTTGAAGGAGTAATAAAAGGTGCGGTAATTGGTGGTGCTGTTGCAGGGATAAATTGGATAGCTTCAAAAACGATTGCATATTATACATCAAAAATTCCAAACTCAATAACTTCTACAGAATTAAAGGATGCAGGATATGATCTATCTGACAATAATTTTAATGACTATTACACAACTGATCAACAAATACAAAGTGATTTTAACAGAACAACAGGTGATTACCAAGCTTCTGTAGATAATGTTAATACTGAATATAGAGTAGCTACAAGTCAAAATCTTCCAAATGGATATTCACTTACAGATAGGTATCAAATCTGGACAAATAATCCAAATGAACCAGGATCTGTTTTAGGCTTAACAACTAGTCGAAATAAAAACTGGTGGGAGTTTTTAACTCAGGGAGAAAAATCACGAATATTAATTGCTCCTAATTTAGGAATTAAAAGCGATGTAGTTAAGCAAGCCGTTTTCGGTCATGAGTACATCCATGCTTATCATCGGTATATTGGGCTTATGGCGAGCTATGGAAGCAAATTTTCAAATTACACAGAATCTTCTGCCTATCACTTTACTATAAATTTATTGAAATCTCGAGGGCAGGATTTTAGCAGTTTTTTGAATCAGTTTTATAATTATGGAGGTAGATTCCCTGGAGTTTTTAACTGGACAGATGCTATAAAAAATATTATTAATTTCAAAAAATAAGAATATGAGATATTTTATAATTATATTTTTCTTTTTTTTGTTGAATTGCAGAAATGAAAAAAATGAATTAAAAGAAAATGATATCGTAAAAATAACCCATGAAAGCAATGGAATCGTAAATAATATAACAGAAAACTATTATGTTCTTGATAAAAGATTTAAAGAACCTGGAAAACATAGTTTAATGATGAGTAAAGATGAAATAAGTTTGATCAAAAAGGTTATTATAAATAAAAAAATATATGCACTTGATGACTCTCTAAAATTTGTAAAATACTGTGAAGGCAAAGGATGTCTGTCAGAAATTGTTATACAATATAAATCAGGTAGGAAACAACATTTTATTTTTGATAATGCAAATTATAAAGATAATTTCAAGAATACTGCTTATAAAAAAATAATTTATTTAGAAGGTAGAATAGGAGAAATTTATAGAAGTAAAAAAATTGATCCAGAGCCAATAAATGTTTACTTGTAACTTATACAAATATTACCTTAAAATAAGAAGATATAGAAAGGGTGAAACTATCGTATTTAAAGATGATGACTTGACTTTATATTCAATTTACTAAATGATGATCAAAAAAATGCAATATCTAATATTAAGAATCAAAATTGTGGAGGTTATACATATTTTACTAGAAGTATAAAATTTTACCCTGATAAAATTATTTTACCTTAATAGATTGGGTTATGTTTCAAATATATTGGTTTGCTTTAAACAAGACCTAGCTGAGAAGTATTTCATCAAAAACAGGCAATTTAAAAATGATTGTCTGTTTTATTCTCACTAGTAAAAAGCTCTTAAATGATAATTAAAATTTTTGATGAGAAATGGTTCTTATGAATTTTTGCATAAAGATTATATAGGAAGCATTTTAGCGATCAGTGATGAAGCGGGAAACAAATTAGAACAGAGACACTTTGATGCATGGGGTAATTTCACTCATTTACAGATTGGAAATGGAGCTATTATCACTGATCAAAATGTCATCCTGAGCTTGTCGAAGGATCTCGTTGTAGATCGCGGATATACCAGTCATGAGCATTTTACAGAGATAGGCATTATCCATATGAATGGAAGATTATATGATCCGTTATTGAGAAGATTCTTAAATGCTGATGAAAATATCCAGGATCCCTACAATACTCAAAACTATAACAAGTATGGGTATGTGATGAATAATCCATTATTATATAATGATCCTACAGGAGAAGTACTTCCTTTTCTCATTGGTGTTGGATTAGGTTATTTTTGGGCTACGGTAATATCAGGTGCAATTATTGGAGCAGCAATAAGTGTAGGCGTATATGCTTTACAAGCAACTTTTAATAATAATTGGTCTTTGGGAGGCTTTGCAAAAGCACTTTTAATGGGAGCTGTTACAGGAGCTGTATCGGCTGGAGCCGGAGAAATATTCAGCGCCAGTGGTTTTTGGGCTACTGTTGGAAATGGCGCGATAGCAGGTGGTGGAGCAGGTGGTGTTACTGCATTAATCAACGGGGATAATTTCTTAAAAGGATTAGCAACAGGGGCTGTAATTGGAGGTGCTGTAGCCGCCGTAAGTTATACCGTAAATTATTATGTAAAGTATGGGGGAATGGAACATGAAGCCAAATATTACAATGGTCAAGATAATGGAAATGCAAAAAATTCTTTAGAATATTCAGATAAAACTTTAAAGAATATGCGAAATGAGGCAGGCTATGATTCTACACAAATGAATCAATATAGAGTAGGGCAAGATATTGCTGGATCAGATTATTACTCTCAATCGTCAGATGGCTTTTTCCAAATGTCTAATGGAAAAGCCTACGCATATACAACAAGACCCAATTTTTTCACAATGAAATCTACTATTCATTATGCTAAAGCTGCATTTGCATCAAAAGAACTTCTTTTTACAACTATGGCACATGAAACTGCACACTCATATGCAATGTATGGTGGTAATGCTTTTATAAAGTATTTACACGATAAAAAAGTATTCAGTTCGTATACTACAGCAATAGGTGATTTAGGACATGCTGCTATATATGATTTGGAAAATTACCTTTCCGCAGTTAATAAATTTCCAGCTAATCCAGCTATTGGTATGGATAAAGACATTATTTTAAATACTATTAATAATAATATAACCGGTAATAATGTCAAAGAATTCAATATGCTAAGAAATTTTTTATTGACTGTGTTTAATAGAAAATTGGGTGTTAAAACTTCTTATTAATTTTAAAAAAAATGAAAAATTTCCTACCATTAATAATTATTTGTTTGATTTCATGTGAAAATAAATTGAGTAAAAATAATTGTACAATTGATTTTGAAATACCAAAAAAAACAATCAGTTATGAAGGAATTGTTACCGATTTGAAATTTCACAAAAACATTTTGACAGTTTCTATTTTTAATTTGAGAAATGACACATTACGTTTTCCTGTTCCACATTTAATTTTTGCGAAAGAAATAGTAAAACAGAACACTAAAGAACCTGATAATATTGTTGTTAAACAATTTATACCTAATATTATTACAGACAGAGTTACAGCTTATTGTATTACTGAAGATAATAAGAAAGAAATTGTAAGCATTGATTCTTCAAAAACCAGAGATATGAAACAATATGAATTTAAGCTTGCTCCAAAAGCAAAATATATAGTCGAATACTTATTGAATTGTAAAGAATCAGATCCTGAAAAATATAAAATTTTCTTTTTTGAAAGTAACAGATTTGACGATAGTAAATATGAGAAAATAAAGTATCCGGAAAATGGATATATAGAAATTAAAAACTAATAGAATTTAATATCAGGGGATATATTCAATAATCCCCCTGATGTTTAATGATCCTAGTAGGGAATTTGTTTTGGCAGCAGGATTTTTCTTAACATATGTTGCTCCGGTAATTTGGGGAGTAGCGGTAGGAACACTGATCAGTGCAGGGATGTATGCAATACAATCATTGGTAATGAACAGCTGGTCATGGAATGGTTTTGCAAATGCCCTTCTAATGGGAGCAGTCACAGGAGGAGTCTCCGGTGGATTAGGACAGGTCTTCAGTGCCAGTGGTTTCTGGGGATCTGTGGGAAGCAGTGCTTTCACTGGAGCAGGAACAGGCGGTGTCACAGCTTTACTTACCGGACAAAACTTCCTTGAAGGGGTACTAAAAGGTGCTGTGATTGGAGGAGGTGTAGCGGTAGTTAGCTGGGGAATTGACAAAATGGTAACTGCAGCTAAAATTACAAAAGGAAATCATGAATATAGAATATCTGATAGTCCAATTAATGATTCAGCAAATTCAACAGATAATTTAAAATATTCATATGGTACTGTACATGAATTTCAAGAAGCTTATGGAGGATTGGGAAATTATGGTGTGGAGAATGTATACCTTAAAGCTCCTGAAGGATATGGCATTGCACAAAACGGAGGCTTCTATGAAAAATCTTGGTGGGAAAATTTATGGGGAATGGATAGAGAAATTGCTAAAGGAGAGGTTCTTGGGGTAACTACACCTGCAAATGATATCTATCTTTCAAAAAGAGCATTTGCCTCCAAATCGTTGTTTGTTGACTCAATAACTCATGAGGTAGGGCATGTAGTTTTAAATAACTCCAAGTACGAATTATTAGCAAGGGTAGCTACCGCAAATATGGGCAAATATTCTAGCTATCTTGATAATTGGGGCCATGTTTCTATAAGAAAAATGTCAGTGGAATTATTTAATAAAAATTCATGGCTACCTTCACCATGGGAAATGCCTGCATATCTTTTTAATAATTCTAAGGAAGAATTAGATAAATTACTTTTACCATTAATAAAATCTTTTAAATTTTAAATTATGAAAAAAATTATAATATTACTATCTATTTTCCTCATATACTCTTGCAAAACATTTTCAAAGAAAGACATAATAGTATACCCTTCTATTAACAAAAAGGATTCTTTACTCGTTATAAACATTGAAAATAATACAGACTTAGACTTAATGATAGAGTATCCTTTATTAAATAATTTTTTTTATGAAGATGAACTCGAAGCAAGTACACCGGAAGTATTATATATGCAAAAATCGTTTGATTTATTAAAAAACGATTTAGATGTAAGGCTAAATAGAGATTTAAAGTGTAAAAAGATACAGGATATGATGAAAATAAAAGAGAATTCAATACCTAAATTTATAAAGAAAAAAAGTCAAAAAAAATATTACCTTAAAATAAGAAGATATAGAAAGGGTGAAACTATTGTATTTAAAGATGATGACTTTGACTTTATATTCAAGTTACTAAATGATGATCAAAAAAATGCAATATCTAATATTAAGAATCAAAATTGTGGAGGTTATACATATTTTACTGGAAGTATAAAATTTTACCCTGATAAAATTATTTTACCTTAATAGATTGGGTTATGTTTCAAATATATTGGTTTGCTTTAAACAAGACATATCTGAAGCGTATTTCATCAAAAAACAGGCGATCTAAAATGATTGTCTGTTTTTTATTATTACAAAGCTCTTAATATAATATTTTTCGAATTCCTGTATCAATTGATGCAGGAATTTTTATTTTACTTCGTGGTATGTAACAACCCAGAATCTATATGAAAGTGTTATGGTAATACCTATCTAAAAAAATCTGAAAAAAATTTTTCAACAACCCTTATTTACGTGTAATTCCCCCTGTCCTCCATACCCCCGCCGATCTTGAGGAGGAAACACTCCCCCGCCAGTAAGAATAGAAATGAAATTTTCGCAGGCAGTAATACAATCAAAGTGATAGCTGATCGTTTTTATTTCCTCAGAAACCTTGTGCTGTTTTCTACTGATATAAATTCTAATTCAAAAATCAAAAAAAATGGTAACAATTATCAACTACAAACAAAGACAAAAAGAAGATGGTTCTACATTCTATGTACTAGAAGTTCAAGGAGGTATTGAAATGGTTATGAGCCAAACTACAAATCAATTCTATGCAACATCCAAAAAGGCTTCTATTACATCAATATTTGACGAGTTAACCTGTCAAGCTCTTATTGGAAATCAAATGCAAGGTAGTATTCAGAAACTAAACACCATATGAATCAAATATTGTATATTTAAAAAACTTTGCGGAGAGTAGCGATTCTTATAAATTCTTACATAAAGACTATATTGGTAGTATTTTAGCAATAAGTGATGAAGCCGGAAACAAATTAGAACAAAGGCATTTTGATGCATGGGGTAATTTCACTCATCTTCAGATTGGAAACGGGGCTATTATCACTGACCAAAATGTCATCCTGAGTTTGTCGAAGGATCTTGTAATAGATCGCGGATATACCAGCCATGAGCATTTTGCAGAACTAGGCATCATCCACATGAACGGAAGGTTGTATGATCCTTTACTAAGAAGATTCTTGAATGCTGATGAAAATATTCAGGATCCTTACAATACCCAAAATTACAATAAGTATGGGTATGTGTTCAATAATCCATTGATGTTTAACGACCCAAGTGGAGAATGGATCGTTGAATCTGCATTTTTGTCAGCAGTGATTATCGGAGCTATGGTAGCATCATTCAGCTATACGATTATGACTTCGATTAGTGGGCAAAATTGGGATTTGGGTGGTTTCTTCAAATCCACTTTATTTGGTGCTGCTTCAGCAGCAGTAACGTATGGTATAGGAAGTGTGTTTGTCACCTCGGCTGGTACTGCTACCCAAATTGCCACAGAGCTAGGGAAATTGGGAACTATTTTGGTACAGGGAACTGCACATGCTTTAGCACAGGGAATCATATCCTTAGTACAAGGGCAAGGTTTTGAAAGCGCTTTTGTTTCAGGGCTTTTGGGAAGCTACGGTGCATCGGCATTTAGTGCTGTTGCTGGTAAATTTGCTAGCAGCGCAGTAGGAACGATTGCTTCTGGTGCTATTTTAGGTGGTGTAGGTTCTGAGCTTACAGGAGGAAATTTCTGGCAAGGTGCTTTGATTGGTGGAGTTGTAGCCGGATTTAATCACATGATGCATTCAATAAAAATAGAATCCCCTAAAGATATAATTATATTAAATGCATCAGATGGTGCTGGAGGAAAAGGACACAGTGGATTAATAATAGGAAATGATAAAGATGGCTATACTTATATTGTTAGCGATGGAAGAGTAGATTCTTCAGGAAGTACTTTATATGGAGGAAAGAATGATGCAACTGTAAAAACATTTAAGACAAGACAAGAAGCCATAAACTTTGCAAAAACACAATATGATTATGATGATTCAATTACTATAAAAACTACAGCTAAACAAGATTTGGGAGCCGCTACAAGAGCGATGAAACAATTACAAAGCAATTACCATTTTCTTTTTAATAACTGTAATCATATTATTTCTGCCGCTTTAACGGGTGCGGGATTATCTAAATATGGTGGTTATTCTGTGATACCAAATAGCAATTTTAAAGAACTAAAAAATAATTTTCAGAAAAAATGATTGAAAGAATAAATAAGCACTGGAATGTTATTATGATTATTATCTTGGTTTCAACAATAACATATATTCTTTATATTTTTATATTTGGAGGTTTAGCAATGGATAAAGGAGTTGGAAAACTTCATTATTCCAATTCCCTAAAAGAGACTGAGAAAGAAAAAACATTAATTAATAAGTATCTTGTTTATGATATAAATGGAAAAGAAATTAGTAATGCATGGCTTGAATATGCGAGAAGCTATAATATTTTTAACAACAAGAAAATCGAACAAAATAAAATATCTTTGAGAATAACAACGGTGAAAGAATTTGAAGGAATTAAAGATAGTTATTTGGAAGCTTTTTTTAAAGATAAAAAATTAACAGCTTTTGAAGATAAAGGAATTATCTGTGTGGTTGGGTTAGAGAAAACTATGGACACTATAATACTAAAGCCTAATAGAGAAAAAGTCTTTTATATTGTAGCAAACAAACATTAACCCTCTGGCCACATAAAATCCCTGACTTTGAGCTTAAAAGATTATTCAAAAGTGGGAGACTTCGAAGAGCGAGAAACTAACCAATTGCTTAATAGCCCGATGGAAAATAATAAACCCGAATTAAAAAAAGCAGATATTAAAAAACTTATTGAGGCTTTAATTAATGAGTTAGATAAATTAAATGATTCAACTTCTTTTACTTTTGACAGTGACTTATATTGGAATATTACAGATGAAGAATTATACAACCCATATAAAGATCCCATAGAATTGACGACGGGGAGCTTAGTTGAGGATTGGGAATTCTTGCAAAATATTTTAGATGGAAAACGAGAGATGATAGACTATGATCTATCTAAACTCGCATCTCTTCTAAGATTTCTAGGAAAAAATATGATTATTACAAAAGCTCAGAATATAAATATTCCTTAAATAGTAAAAAATAATTTAAAAAAACAAACCCGTTGCTAAAAAAGCAACGGGTTTTTAATAAAAAACCACCGCAAAAGCAGTGGCTTAAAAAAATCAATCTAATTATGGACTATATCTTATAAATTCGGGTTATTCTCAAACTCTCTCTGAGGAATACTGAATAAGTAATAGTTACTATTGGGTGTAAAAGCAGATTTATCCGGGAAATCAAGAACAGGAACATTCTACAACTCTCCTATTCATTCGATGCTATCAAAATCAACTGAAAAGCAGAACTACTGGAGGAGATTTTAACATTATTGAATCTTTTGATTATGAGAATAATGACTCTGTATTCATGATGGATTGAAGGGTGATGCCGCCTTCCAATATGGACTGACTGCAATGAGACAAAGAGTTACTTACGGAGGTAATTTTAATGCCGACGGAAATGGAAAATTCACTAAATTTTACAGTGAAGACGGAAGTTTCGAGGTAACAAAAGACAATATCACAGGTAAAGAAAAACATATTCTTTATATTGGTGGATCTCCTTACGAAAGTTCTATTATTTATGTTAAGAATTATAATGAAACATCTGCTTCCTATAAATTCTTGCACAAGGATTATTTAGGCAGTATCTTAGCCATTAGTGATGAAGCTGGAAACAAGCTGGAACAAAGACACTTTGATGCTTGGGGTAACCTAACTCATCTCCAGATTGGCAACGGGCAGATAATAACTGATGTAAATAAAATACAGGAAATTGTAAACGCAGGAGGGTTATTATTGGAAAGAGGTTATACATCTCATGAGCACTTTATGGAAGTTGGAATCATTCATATGAATGGAAGATTATATGATCCGTTATTGAGGAGATTCTTAAATGCAGATGAAAATATTCAGGACGCTTACAATACACAGAGTTATAACAAATATGGATATGTAATGAATAATCCATTAATGTTTAATGACCCTAATGGGGAGTATGCACTTCCTGCCGCTATGCTTGTTGCATTTGCCGCCGCAATTGTTACTTCCATCACCGGTGATTATATTATGAACAGGCCAGTTAATATTGGAAGTCTATATCAATCAGTAACTCTTGCTGCTATGACCTCTTATTTAACATTTGGTGTCGGTGAACTTTTTAGAGCAGGAGGACAGATAGCAAATTCCTTAAGCCAGACAAGCCTGATTATTGCTAGAGCCGGAGCCCATGCTATAACCCAGGGAACACTTTCCTACATGCAGGGCGGAAACTTCTGGAGTGGAGCTTTAAGTGGCGCCTTTGCAAGCGCGTCTAATGATTTATTAGATCTGGCTGCAAAACATGTAGGAGAAAATAATATACTAAGAAGCGACCGTTTTGCCCTCTTCAATGGAGCAGTAAGCGGTGGTGTCGGTTCTGTTTTAGGAGGTGGAAATTTCTGGATGGGAGCAGGACAGGGATTGATGGTTACTGCTTTTAATTTTCTTGCGCATAAATTTAATGTGAATAGTAAATATAAAAAGGAACTTGATGATGCAGGATTTAAACCAAGCGATCCAGCTAAATTTTCTAATGCGGAACCAATGGTTGAAAAAGTTAAGACTTTAAATAGATTAGCAGATGGTGATAAAATAGTTTATACCGACAATGCACCCGCAAGTGATTGGGCACAATATGAGCCTGGTAATGTTAAATTAAATATGGAGCGAAATAAAACAAATTGGGACATGTTTTTGAGCTTATTTCACGAATTAAATCATCACTATTTTATAAAATATTATTACACCCCTTTCAGAGATCATTATTTCACAGGTAAGAAAAGAGGTTGGGAGGTAAGAGAATTTTATAATGAGTATTATGCCAACTATTTACAAAACCAAATAGACAGTTCAAGAGGAATAAATTATAAATATTTTAAATTGCGAATTGAGCAACTAGGTTATGATTTAAATGAGTTAATACATTTCCACCAAAATTATAAAATTCAATCAAAATGAAATTATTACGATGTCTTTTAATATTAATATCATCTTTATTTAATGCGCAAAGTTTTAACATAAAGATTGAGAGTTTTGACTATAAGGAAAGTAAATTAATCATCAACTATAGCATTCAGAATTTACTGAATAGGGCTCAATACTTAGTAGTTAATCCCAAAGGATTTGAAACCTATTTTGATATTGATGAATACTCATACAATTTGGAGAATTTTAATGAGAAGAGGAAAAATTTATTATCCCCTAGAATTGTTCTATACGATGAACATAATAACATTGTGAAAGTAGACCTTTTCTCATTATCCTCCCCTGTTGACTCTATCGAAAAAAAAATGATCAATGAATATAATTCTCAACTAAAAAAAAAGAAAGAATACTATTTACCTTTTAAAAGGAAATTCAAAAAACCCTTTGGTTGGATTGAAATACATGAAACAATAAATAATAATATACTAAACTTTGAAGCATTTGAAAAGAAAACATTCATAGGCGCTGTAGATTTAGATAAATTCATTTATGATCCTATATTTAAGTCAAATGAAACATTTAATATGAAAGAAAATGAAACGTATTCATTTTCTTTAAAATTAAAACAGGATGCTAACTTTCTTAAAGAATTTATTGATAATAAAAAAGTCAATATTAAAGATTTAAATATAATCAGTGAAAAGCAATCTTTTATTTATAGAAAAGTAATTCATAATTAAATAGAAGACTAAATATTTGTTATTTCAATCATAGATAATAATCCATAATTCAATCCCCTGATTTTCGGGGGATTTTTTATTATATAAGATTTCTTCGCTACAGAAAGTCTCCACACTTTGAACTAGTTAAAAACACGCTTCAAAGTCGGAAGACTTCGGAGAGCTAAGGTCTTTATGATAAAAATAAAATTCATATCATTGAAAATAAAAATTACTCAATATCAAAAAGGGCACATATGAAAAACAATCACTTTTTTATCACCTTTTATTTGCTGATTATCATTAGCCTGATATCATGTGATAAGCAAAATACAATAAACCAGAATTCATCATTCATTTATAAAGATTTGACTGATACCTATAACCATATCCAGACACAACTGGTAAAACCATAATCTATGAAAACACTTACTTATTTATTTTGGAGCTTGAAAAAATATTATGAAAAAGTTTGGTTAACAAAGGGACAGTATAATTGGACGATATTAGTTTTTAGTCTCCCCTATAATATTCCTATAATGCTTTTTTCGGGAGCCTTTGTTCAGGTATTTATTAACCCCTATTTAGAAATGGAGATATTGCGAATAATAATATTTTCATTATTTACTTTATTAATTTTCTTTTTATTAGCGCAGCCTCTGAAGTTAATTTTCCCAAGGAAAAAGATAGAAAGCTTATCTTATACAAAAGAGGAGGTAAAAAGATATCGATTAAATATTTTATACTTTTTCCTGGGTCTCATACTCTTAATTGCTTTATTAGTAATCTATAAAAAGTATGTTAGCTAATCGAGAACAAAGGTAGTGTGAACTATTGTATTCGGAGCTATTTATGGAAGTGTAAGCTTCCCCAAAAATAGGAAACTACATGGGATTTATATCTTTAATTATAGGGTTATTAAAGATATAAACATTATTCCCTTAATAACAGATAGATAAATTTGGCTTTTAAGTATAAATTCTCCAATATTAAAAAAACATAAACCACTCTTTAATAAGGATGGTTTTTTATTATTTATACTTAAACTACCTTTATTATTAATATTAAAAACCACCGCAAAAGCAGTGGCTCAAAAAATCAATCTAATTATGGACTATATCTTATAAATTCGGGTTATTCTCAAACTCTCTTTGTGGAATACTGAATAAATAATAATTACTATTAGGTACAAAAGCTGATTTATCCGGAAAATCAAGAACAGAATGCCCTTTACCGTCTACGGTTTTCACGGTACCGTCCGGTGTGGTTATCTGAACTTTTATTGGTTTTCCATCTGTGTCTACAAACGGTTTTCTTACTACTGTACCCTGAGTTCTGATGATATCTGAAAGAGAGAATCCTTCTCCGAATAATTCTTTTCTTCTTTCAATCAAAACCGCATCTACTACTGCATTTTGTGCTAATGAACCATTATAAATATTAGCATTTCTGGCAGATTTCAACTGGTTCAATACTGCTACCGCTTGAGAAACATTTCCACTTCTTGCTTCGGCTTCAGCTTCAATCAGATACATTTCTGCAGCTCTCATGTACACAATATCTGCAATAAGGGTTGGCTTAAATTTAAACTTAGCATACCTCAGCAATCCTTCTCTTCCTTTCTGTCCGTCCCATGAAAACAATTGAGATCTGATATCATTGGTATCAAAAAGGTCTTTAAAATAAGGATCCGCCATAAAGCTGTAATAATAACTTCTTGATGAAGATACATCCAGATAGTGGAAGGCATAGCTCGCATCTGATTGTTCTTGCGTCTGACCGTGTCCCCAGATCCATTCTGCATTGTTGATATCATTGAATCCATCCTTATATTTTTCCGGAGCCATTAAAGGGAAACCTTCTCTTGCAATTTTCGCAGATGCTGAAGCTTTGCTCCATTCACCGGTATTCAGATAGGTTCTTGCTAAAAGCCCGTTCACTACAGCACGGTTGATCTTATCCTTATTATTTCTTGTATAACTTTTCAACAGGTTATCAGCATCCGTAAGATCACTTTTAATCAATGTATAGATTTCTTCAAGACTTGCTCTTTTCTTCCCTACCGTGCTTGTTGTGGAAGGTTCAGTGTAAATGGGAGCCGTCAAAACTGATTTGTCTTTCAGGTAACTGAACTGATAAAAACTTGCCAGATTCAGATAACAGAAAGCACGTAATGCTTTTGCCTGCCCTTTCACCTGATTCTTTTTCTCCTGGCTTCCTTCTGTCCCATCAATTCTTGTAATCACATTATTCATATTATTGATGGTGGAATACAACATCGTCCAGATAAATAGCGGGCGGCTTGCTGTATTGTTAACCATTTCCGTGAAAGCATAGGTAGAAGCAAAGCCATATTTATTAGTCAGCACTGCCACATCACTTCCCATGGCATCACTGGCTCTTAGAACAGTGGAATAACCGATATTGGCGTACGTTGTCCCGTCATTATTAAATTTTGCCCAGGTACCGTTTACCACAGTTTCAGCACTTTCAGCAGTTTTAAAAACCTCTACGCTGTTGGCCTGATCAGTAGGTGCGGTATCCAAATCATTTTCACAGCTTGTCAACGACAAAAACCCAATAAGTGCTAATGATATGTATTTTAATTTTTTCATTGTTTCAATTTTAAAAGGTTAAAGAGTTGCCTGAAGACCAAAAGTAATGGTTCTCATTGCCGGATATCTGTAATATGTTGTTCCATCCAAAGCCTGTTCAGGATCCATTCCCTTATGTTTATAGAAGGTCAGAAGGTTTTCTGCCTGAATATAAATTCTAAACTTTTTCAATCCTATTTTCTCAAAATAATCCTCAGGAAGCGTGTATCCTAAACTTACGTTTTTAAGTCTTGCATACGTTCCGGAGTAAAGGAATCTTGATGAGGTTGATGTCCAGTTATTTGTTGTTGTACTTAATCCGGGAACATCCGTGTTAGGATTATCCGGAGTCCATCTGTTGAGCATTTCTGCGCTCCATGCACGTCCTCCCGCACTTCCGTTATGCATGATGGAGGTATAATCGGTATCTAAAATTTTACCTCCGATTTTGAATGTCAGTAATCCTGAGAAATCAAAATTCTTATAAGCAATACTTGTACTGATTCCTCCTGTCAGTTTCGGCAATGCAGAACCTTGCAACAGTTTTGTCGCTTTTGAATATTCTGAAGTCGTTCCCTCCACTGAGTTTCCGCCGGCATCAGTAGTAACTGTTTTCCACAAAGGTTTTCCATTGCTTGGATCTACCCCAGCCCATTCAGGAATAAAGAAATCATATACAGAACCTCCTACAGTTAATAGCTTTGTTCCTACCACAAGTGAACCCCCAGGCAATTTGGTTACCTTGTTGTTTAAAGTACTTAAGTTCACATCTACATTCCATTGGAAATCATCATTCTTAATAGGTGTTGTGAATAATGAAAATTCAAACCCTGTATTCTGAATCGTTCCGATATTTGCCGGATAATCACTGATTCCCAATGATGGCGCAACCGGCATGTTAAACAGAAGATCCTGGCTTTGTCTTTTGAAATATTCAATATTACCTTTAATCCTGTTATTGAGAATAGCGAATTCCAATCCTACGTTTAAATTAAGGTTGGTTTCCCATTTCACATTATTGGTAGATGTTTTTTCCAGCGTTGTTCCAGGTTCACCACCAAGGCTGATAAATCTGTATAGTTCCTGATACGCGTAATAAAGTGGTTGTCCGTTGGGTCTAAGCAATTTATCATTCCCCTGACCTCCATAACTGGCACGCAATGTCAATTGGTTGAATACATTCAGGCTTTTAATAAATTCCTCATTAGATATCTTCCATGAACCTCCTACTGACCAGAATCTTCCCCATCTGTTATCTTTTTCAAATCTCGAAGAGCTGTCTGCCCTTCCAGATGCAGATAAGAAGTAAGTATTGTTATAATCATACTCTACTTTTCCCAGAAAACTTAATAAGCTTAATTTATTACTGTTTCCACTGAAACTTCCCAGTAGAGAAGCAGCATCCGGCTCATAGTAGTAAGGCAGGGAGAACTGACTTCTTGTTCCGGAAATCGTCTGATAATCATATTTATAGAATTCATGTCCTGCTAATGCATTAACGTGATGCTTTCCAAACTTTTTATCATATGTCAGAATATTGCTGGTTGTATAGGAAAGTGTTCTGGTATTGGTTTTCGTCACTGAACCTCCAATTTCAGCCCCTTGTCCCAACAATGGGTTTGAATAATAATGACCATTGTAGTTCACCAAATCAACAGAGAAGCTTGTCTTGAATTTCAGTTCCGGTAAGAAAGTGAATTCCATGAATCCTTTTCCTGAAAAGTTATCTTCTTTATTCTCGTTTTTATCTAATGGCAAAGTTGCAGCAGCATTCTGATTCTGAAGCGCATTCGTAGGTCTGTATTTTCCAAAATCATAAACAGGGTTTCCGTCGGCATCTAAGACATAAGTTCCATCAGCATTTCTTTCATAATAGGGATAAAATGAAGGAATAAACCGTGCAGCATTGATGATATTGCTCGCCTTGGAATCTGAAGAAGTTGGTGCCTGCTGAACACTGTTTGTATAATTTAAGTTAACTCCAACATTCAGCCATTTCTTTACCTCTGAATTGATTTTCAGTCGGGTATTGTATCTTTTATATCCTGATTCAATCGCCATACCTTTATCATCCAGATATCCTAGTGAAAAAAAGTAATTGCTTTTATCACTTCCTCCACTGATATCAAGATCCACCTGATTTCTTGAAGCCACTCTCTGTAAAATATCTCTCCAGTGATCATTCCAAAGCGGTGACGCACCTGGTAATAGTTTTCCATCTGTTCCTACCGGCTTAGGGTAAGCAGTTCCATAGGGATTAATACCAAGTGTGGAAACAAGATTATCCGTCGCCATTTGTGCAGCCTGCTGAGAAGAAACTTTTCCGGACTGATATCCGTTTCTCAAAGCTTCCCAGTATAATTGAAAGTACTGATCTGTGCTTACCTGTTCATAGTCTTTTACAGCTCTTCCGGAGAATCCCTGACTGATATTAAAATTAACCCTGGCTTCTCCTTTCTTACCTGATTTTGTGGTAATGATAATAATTCCGTTTGCTCCTCTTGAACCATACAAAGCACTTGCTGTAGCATCTTTCAAAACACTGATAGATTCAATATCGCTTGGACTGATGGAGTTCAGATTTCCATCGAAAGGAATTCCGTCTACAACGTATAAAGGATCACTGGAAGCACTGATTGAGCCAATTCCCCTGATTCTGATAGTAGAAACAGCACCTGGCTGCCCTGATGCACTGGTTGTCTGGATCCCTGCTACCTGCCCTTCTAATGCTTTGGTAATATTCGTTACGGGTCTGTTATTAATCTTATCACTGGAAATGGTAGCTACAGAACCGGTATAGCTATTTCTTTTAGCTTTTCCATAGGCTACCACTACTACTTCATCAATCTCCTTTTCATGAAGGCTATCTTTTTTCGGCTTGGAATTCTGCGCATTAACGCTGGTTATTCCCAGGAAAAATGCAGCCACCGGAGGTATCCAAGCTTTAGAATTGAATAAATTTTTGCTAATCATAATCAATTTTATTTATCATATATTAAAATTTAGCCCTTTGCAGAAAAGTCAGCAAAGGGCATCGATAAATGCGATAAACCAAATGCTTATTTTTCCTTAAAAGGCTGAACGTAACACCTTGCCCCACGGGTAGGTTGTTAAGATTTCACAGGGTCAGTTCCCTCCATCTTTCTTTATAAGCCGATCGAAATATGACTGCAAAGCTAGAAACTTTTAGTCTACAAAACAAGTAGACTTATTTATTTTTCATGATAAATTTTCAAAAATTAACTTAATTTTTTAATAAAATCCATTACAGTAAAGAGTTACAAGCTTTACCACTTTCTTAAACATGATAAATATCATTATCAATAATTCAATGGCACGAAAGTTAATCTAAACTGAAATTTTTGACGGTTAATTAAAAAAAGTTTTTAATTTTATGGTATGAAAGTTTTGATCATCAATGGCCCTAACCTCAATCTGTTAGGCACAAGAGAACCGGAAATCTATGGAAATGTTTCTATGGAAAGCTATTTGGAAAATTTAAGATCCGAGTTTCAGACTCATGAATTAAAATATTACCAGTCTAATATTGAAGGAGAGCTTATCAACAGGCTTCAGGAGGATGATTTTGATGCTGTGATAATTAACCCGGGAGCTTTTACCCATTATTCTTATGCAATTGCTGATTGCTTGAAAAACATTCGTAAGCCAAAAGTAGAAGTTCATATCAGCAATATTTATAAAAGAGAAGAATTCCGACAAAAATCTGTAACGGCAGCTAATACGGATGCGGTTTTATCTGGCTTTGGAATGGATGGATATAGATTGGCTTTATTGAGCTTGAAGTAATTTTGTTGCTTATACTTTTCCCACGAATTGCACAGATTTTCACAGATAATTATGGATAGTAAGAGCGTAATTTATGAAGATAAATGATAAGGTTTACTGTAAAGACATTGGAATATATTCCGGGCAATTGACGAAAAGAAAATCCTATATCATTGAAGAAATAAATATTGAAAATATAAGAATCTGGAATGACGAAGGAAGACTGAGGTGGTATTCTGATTTTTATTTTAGTGTAAACAATGAACCGGAAATAACTTCTATTCATATTGATGATGAAATCGAAAATATTGAATCTGATACTATAGAAGTAACCATTGAATTTTCCGACAAAACAAAATATTGGATGACCTTCACTACCCCACAGTATTTAGATAAAATATTGAATGGAGAGCCTTACTTTTCTTCAAAACACTTTATGATTATAAAATATCTCACAGAA
This sequence comes from Chryseobacterium sp. KCF3-3, assembly GCF_045865955.1. Lineage (NCBI taxonomy): Bacteria > Pseudomonadati > Bacteroidota > Flavobacteriia > Flavobacteriales > Weeksellaceae > Chryseobacterium > Chryseobacterium sp. KCF3-3. Next base: position 2,259,994 of record NZ_AP035792.1, on the reverse strand, counting down.
GAATCGATCAAATCAACTATCCTAAAATTGGATGAACAAAACAAGCTGATTGAGAACTGTAAAAAATATGAATAAAAAAAAGCCTCATCGATGATGAGGCTTTTTGTATGTTAATTGGTAACTATTAGATAGTTTGTTCCTGTAATTGAGGTCCTGAAGCTACTAATTTCTTACCTTCTTCAGTATCACAGTACTGTTCAAAGTTCTTGATGTATCTTGAAGCAAGATCTTTTGCTTTTTCTTCCCATTCTGAAGCATTCTCATAAGTATCTCTAGGATCTAAAATACCTGTAGAAACGTTTGGCAATTCAGCAGGAATCTCAAGGTTCATAATTGGAACCTGAGTTTTAGGAGCATTGTCAATAGAACCGTCAATGATGGCATCAATGATTGCTCTTGTATCTTTCAGAGAAATTCTCTTTCCAGTACCGTTCCATCCTGTATTTACCAAATATGCTTTAGCTCCGTGCTCCTGCATTTTACCGATCAATGTTTTAGAATACATTGTTGGGTGTAATGTAAGGAACGCTTCACCAAATGCAGGTGAGAAAGATGGTTGTGGTTCTGTAATTCCTCTTTCAGTTCCGGCTAATTTTGAAGTATAACCGCAAAGGAAGTGGTATTGAGCCTGATCTTCATTCAGGATAGAAACCGGAGGAAGTACTCCGAATGCATCCGCAGAAAGATAAACAATCTTCTTAGCATGACCTGCTTTAGAAGGCAATACAATTTTGTTGATATGATAGATTGGATAAGAAACTCTTGTATTTTCTGTGATAGATCCGTCAGTATAATCTGCTACTCCATTGTTCACGACAACGTTTTCAAGAAGTGCATCTCTTTTGATAGCTCTGAAAATATCCGGTTCTTTTTCTTCTGATAAGTCAATTACTTTAGCGTAGCATCCTCCTTCATAGTTGAATACTCCGTTATTATCCCATCCGTGCTCATCGTCTCCGATAAGGTATCTTTTAGGATCTGCTGATAAAGTAGTTTTACCTGTTCCTGAAAGACCAAAGAACAAAGCAACATCACCTTTTTCACCTACGTTTGCAGAACAGTGCATAGAAGCCATACCTTTTAATGGAAGGTAATAGTTCATCATAGCAAACATCCCTTTCTTCATCTCACCTCCGTACCAGGTACCTCCGATGATCTGTAGTTTTTCAGTAAGGTTGAACATGATAAAGTTTTCAGAGTGTAATCCCTGAGCTTCCCAGTTCGGGTTGGTTGTTTTTGATCCGTTGATTACAGTGAAATCCGGCTCACCGAAGTTTTCAAGTTCGTAGTGAGAAGGACGGATAAACATATTGGTCACGAAATGTGCCTGCCATGCTACTTCAACGATAAATCTTACTTTAAGTCTTGTATCTGCATTTGTACCACAAAATGCATCTACTACATAGATTTTCTTAGCTTCAGAAAGCTGATTCATCACTAGTTCTTTACAAGAACCGAAAATTTCTGCAGTTGTAGGTAAGTTTACTTTACCATCCCAGAAAATTGTATCTCTTGTAACATCATCCTGAACAATATATCTGTCTTTAGGTGAACGACCTGTGAAAATTCCTGTTTTTACTGATACTGCGCCAGACTCCGTAAGCTCAGCTTGCTCAAACCCCTGATTTTCAGGAGAAACTTCAGCCTGATATAATTCTTCGTAAGAAGGATTATACACTACTTCATAGTTTCCTTTAATCCCTAATTTCTCTAAATCCTGGATGATTTTAGTGTTTTTCATTTTACTTATATTTTCTATTTCTTTATTGACTTCAACAAAAATAATATTAATTATTTGTTAAAGGTGGTTTAAATATACTGATATAAGTCAGAATGGCAAATAAAAAAACAGGATCACAACTATTTGATTACGAATCAATTATATTTTCCCATTCTAAAACAGTGGGAAAACCTTTCTCCCAAAAATAGTTCTTATAGTCCCCAAATTTGGCACTCATTACAAAATCTCCGCCCCAAGCGCCCAAACTTTTGACAAATGAAGGGCAATCTGAGAATAATTTTTCCTTAACTGTGAGAATTTCAAGAAAATCGGCAATTTTATGCTCATGAACCATCATTAATTCGGAAAAATTTTCCAATTCATTACATAACAATATTTTTTTTGTAAGATCGGAAAATTCATTCACCAATTCCGGAGACTTCTTTTTAGACTTGTAAAAATTGATTCCTTCTCTGCTATCCTGCTTCTGATTTAAATGAATAAAAATCAGTTCATTTTTAAAAGATGGATTAAAATTTACCCTTTCATATTTTATTTCAGGTTTACTCTGAAAAAGCACTGCAGATTTTTCTTTCGCCACTGCAATGTCATATCCACTTCCTCCCAAGCTGATGGAGTTAAGATGAAAAGGATCAATCTCTGCCCATTCTGCAAGATTGTTCATCAGAGTAGAGCTGCTTCCAAGTCCGTAATCTGCCGGAAACTGAAGATTGGTTTTTAAATGATAAGTAAGATCAGTTTTGAATTTACTATTAGAAAGCTGCTGAACATTTTGCAATGTTTTGGTAATGAATTCAGCGCTTGATGGAATATTGGTTTCCAGGATCTGCCAGGTTTTATAATCAATGACAGCCTTCAACCATAGTGTATTCTGATGATAGGCTTCCCAAAGAATAAGGGATTTTCCATCTTCTTTTTCTTCAAAGAAAAACTCTTGTCCCAGCTTGGTAGGTACCGCTAAGACAAGAGCTCCATCTATTGCGAAATATTCTGAAGTAAGCATAAGCTTGCCCGGTGAAAATATCGCGCTCATATTTTTTGTTTAGATTGCAGAAGTAGCTTCTACTGATCCGTCAATTTTTTTGATCAATCCCTGAAGGGTTTTTCCTGGTCCTACTTCTACGAAGTTAGATGCACCATCTTTAATCATATTCTGAACAGATTGTGTCCATTTTACCGGACCGGTAAGCTGAGCGATCAGGTTTTGTTTGATCTCATCAGGATTGGTTACCGCTGTTGTCGTGATATTCTGGTATACAGGAATGGTCGCTTTTCTGAATTTTGTTTTTTCGATAGCTGCAGCCAGTCTTTCCTGTGCAGGCTGCATCAATGGTGAGTGGAAAGCTCCGTTTACTGGCAATAGCAATGCTCTTTTAGCACCTGCTTCTTTCAGTTTTGCGCAAGCTTCTTCTACTGCAGAAGTTTCTCCTGAGATAACCAATTGCCCTGGACAGTTATAGTTAGCAGGAACAACAATACCGCTGATCTGCGCACAAATTTCTTCAACCTTAGCATCGTCTAATCCTAAGATAGCTGCCATAGAACTTGGATTGGCATCACAAGCTTCCTGCATAGCCTTTGCTCTTTCAGAAACTAATTTCAAACCGTCATCAAAGGATAATACTCCGTTGGCAACTAAAGCTGAAAACTCTCCTAAAGAGTGTCCTGCTACCATTTCAGCACCAAGACCATTTACGGCTTTTAATGCTGCTACTGAATGTATAAATATTGAAGGCTGGGTAACCTCTGTTTTCTTAAGATCCGCATCCGTACCGTTAAACATAATGGAAAGAATGTCGAAACCTAAAATTTCATTGGCAGATTCCATCAGATCTTTAATATCTTTTCTAGAATCATACAATTCTTTTCCCATTCCTACGAACTGAGAACCCTGCCCTGGAAATACAAGTGCTTTCATGTATTGAATTAAATATTATGCAAATATAACTATAATGTTAACAATATTCTTTTAAACAGCTATAAATCATTTAAGGTACTAACCTGATTACTCTATAACCGGTATTTACATAAGCACCATTAGCTTTAGATTTTACAAACTCAAATTTGGTAGCAAGCTGAGTCTGAACTTTATTCATCTGTTTAAAGATCTCTCCTTTTTTGTTTTCTCTGGTTAGCATGTCATTGACAACATCAAAACCTACGATCGCATATTTTGGTGGAGTTTTGCAGTATTTGTTTTTATAAGCAGCCAGAATTTCTTTTTCAAAATTACCGTCTGTATTAATCTTTCTATCCATCAGATAGACCAGGCTTGCCTGGCTCAGTTCGTCTACTCTCTTCTCAAAAACCGGAGAATAGAACATACTGAAGGCTTTTATTCCCTGAACTTCTTTAGACATCGCAATCATTCTGTTAGCAAAAGCATCTCCTGCAGCATTATCATCATTCGCTAAAATAGCAATAACCGGTGCAGACTGCCCTGTCATCATATTCTGATCCGGCTGAATATCTGCCGGGGAATTAACAATAATAATATTAGGATTTTTCACCGCTTTTTCAAGTCCGGCTTTGATATAATTGGCATCTTCTTTTTTAGCATCTGCCACTATATATATTTTCTGATCAGAATAAATTCCTTTTACTTCTTCTACAATCTTATCAGCATAGGTTTGATTGTTGGTTTCAACAATAATAAGATTGCTGTAGTTATAGAGTTCAGGAGAGTTGGCGAATGGTGCTACAACCGGAATTTTCTGATTTTTAGTAAAATCAAGAACATCAATTACATTGGATTTAAAGAAAGGTCCGATAATAAGATCTGTATTATCAGGATTAATCTGCGTCAAAGAATTTTTGAACGAAGCTTCATTTCCTGAATCTACAACTTTGATATCCAGTTTCTGTCCTCCTCTTGCATTTCTTTCAATAGCCAATTTAGCTCCTGTCAAAAAGTCAAGTGCCATTGCTCTGTACTGAGTTTCGTTAGTACTGTACCCGAAAGGAAGCATTAAGATAACACTTAAAGCATCACCGTTTTTCTTCACGTATGCTGCATCCTGCTTTTTGATTTTTAGAACCATTCCGGTCTTCAAACCATGTGAAAGATCCGGGTTAAGAGCGATAAGCTCATCAATAGAAACACCGAATTTATTAACGATAGAGAATACTGTATCTCCCTGCTGAACTGTATAGGTTACATAATCATCACCTACTGCAACATTGGAAGCAGCGGTTGATTTTTCGTTCCCGGAATCCATTTTTGCTTTTGGATTTGCAGTTTCTGCAACGGTATCAGTATTGGCAGTCGTATTTGTTCTTTTTATTTTAATGGTATCCCCAGGTTTCAGTCCTTTTTCTTCCAATCCTGGATTTAAAGCATAAAGATCCTGCTGGCTGATGCCAAACTGTTTTGTAATTCTGTAATAATTATCTTTAGCCTGGATTACATAAGATTCTCCTTCTGCTGCTGTAGTAACTGCTGTAGGTGTAGTAGTTGTTATTGTTTTTTCAACTGGAGTTTCAGTATGTTTTTCTGTGGTAACTGCCTGTTGAGCACCACCGTATTTTTTTATGCTGGCAAGAGGTAAGGTAATCTCGTCTCCTATCTTCATGTGAGAATCCAATTCAGGATTCAGTTTTCTCAGATCTGTTTCAGAAATTCTGTATTGCTTTGTAATGCCATAGATTGTTTGTTTTGGCAGTAAAACAATTTTACCCAGAGAAGAAGCGCTTGTTGTTGAAGTTGCTTTTTCTGTTAGAACTGCTTTTGTCACCACCGGAGTGGCTGCTTTATCTGATTTTATAGTTAAAACATCACCGATCGCCAATTTGCCATCTTTATGTTTTGGGTTTAGCTTCAGCAATTCATCTACAGTCATTCCATACTTTTTGGCAATGTTGTAAGGATTATCACCTTGCACAACCGTATGTGATTTCTGGGCTGAAACTCCCAAAACCATACATAAACTGGATAGAATAAAAAACCTCTTTATCATATTCGATAATTATAATTTACAAAAATACTTCTTTAAAATTAAATGGCAACAATTATTAATTTTGAATCTTGAACCACCATTTCTTCCAAACAATTTTCAAGCCACGAATAGCCATAATCTGAAAAGAATACACTAAAGTTATATACTCTCTCCTGCCATGTTTTTGCAGGATGAACATCTAAAAACAGATTTTCAAGTCGTTCCAGCAATTCATTCTGTTTTATTTTTTCAGCATGAAGCAGACGTTTTTTCATTCTTTTAAATGATTTTAGTTGTCGTACTTCTTCTGCCTTCACCATATTACCGAAAGATTTCTCAGTGGTTTCTGCTGAAGTTTTCAATGTAGAAAAACTATTGATCAATAATTCTTCTTTTTCTTCGAGTAATTGTAAAATCGGATTATCTTTTAAAATCTTCTGATTGGTAAGTACTGAAAAGTTCTGGAAAAAATCTTCAATTTTAAGATCAAGCTTCTCAATTTTCCCTACAGTTTTTTCTTTCAAAAAAAGCATAGAATTTCTTGGAATCAGAATTGGGAAAGGAGTATTAATTTTTGAGAAATAATCTTTCAATTCCAGCCAGTACATGATTTCGGCATTACCTCCGATATAGGCTAAATTAGGAAGTACATTTTCCTGATATACCGGACGCATCAATGCATTCGGGCTGAATTTTTCAGGATGATTTTCCAATTCGGCAAGAATTTCTTCTTCTGTAAACTGGATAGGCTTATCTACAATATTATATTGCTGACCATTAAATTCTATTCTCTCTCTCGTTTCAGAAAGGTAGAAAAGATTTATTTCACGAGGGTTTACCTGAACCTTTCCGTATTTCTCTGTCAGAAACTTTACTTTATCTTCAGAAGTTTTCTGTAAGCTGAAATGAAGAAGCTCATCTTTAAAGATCTCCTTCATCTGGTTTTTAAGTTCCTTAGAATCTCCATCCAGAATCAAAAGTCCGAATTCTGAGAAAAGACGATTGACAAGAATCTTAATAGCTTCCGTTAAAGTGTTTCCAACTTTATAAGCTTCCTTCATCATTAAGATCAGCTCTGTACCGAAAATAGAATCTTTGAATTCTTTTTCAAATTCCGAAATGAAATAGGTATCACTGATTTCAATTCTCCCTACCGGACCTCCGGATTTCTCATTGGTTTCGTAATAATTATTCTCGGTTTTAAAATGATTGATCTCCGCAAAGTCATGGTCTTCCGAAGCCATCCAATACACCGGAACAAAATTAAAATCCGGAAAATTTTCTTTCAGATAAGTACATGTCTTTATGGTCTGAAGAATTTTATATACAAAGAAAACAGGTCCTGAAAACAGGTTCAACTGATGTCCTGTTGTTATCGTAAACGTATTGGGTTGTTTAAGATTCTCAAGATTTTCTTTCTGTTTTGAAGATAGAGAAAGAGTTTCTAACTGTCCTTCAAATACATCAGCTAAAATGTTTCTTTTTTCAGAGGTGAAAGAATCTTTTTTCAGATGAATCTGCTGCCTGAAATGATCTAAGGAAAATGTATTATTTTCAAACCCCTCAATCTTCTGATTTAAAAAATCCTTTACCAGCTGAGGAATGCTTTCTATATCGTTAAATGATATTTTATTAATTGTTTTCAACCTGTATAGTTTTTAGTTGAACAAATACCACACGATTCCGATATTCAATCTGAAATCATACACCGGATAATGTGGAAATGCATATGCTTTGTTATTGGAAATAACAGTTCCTATCTGCTGCCCTTCTATGAAAAAGAACATTTTTTTAACCTTCATATTAATATAAATATCGGCGATAGGCTGTCCTCCAATTGAAAATGAATCTGCTCTTGGAAGAATATATTCATTAAGAACAGGAAAATAGTCTCTTGATGCAAACTTAGAAAAATAATATACTTTAACACCTGCCTGAATTTCTGCTGCTTTTTTGAAGGCCTGGGTCTGGTAGAAGAAATTGGCTCTACCGATGAAACCTGGCATTGGAAGCAGATCTTTGTTCGTTAAGGTATTCTGGAAATGCACTCTTGTATTAAGGTGGAATTTGTTGAAGCTGAAAGTAGCATCTCCTCCAATCTGAGAGATATTCACTGAATTGTCACTTTGTTTCGGACTTCCATTACTATCAAAGTAAGTATAGTTTTCGATTCTGAAATAATTGGCGAAAATTTCAGTTTTAAACCATTTCAGATTGATGCTTCCTCCCACTTCCATTACAGACTGGTTTTTCGCATTTTCAAGATAATAATTGAAGTTACTATAAACTGAAGTATTCAATAAGTAATTGAATGATGGATATGCACTCTGGAAGTTTACCTTAGCATTAACGAAATAGTCTTTGATAGGCTCAAACTTTAGATTATTGGTTGTCTTCAGGTAACTTTTAAACTGGCTTCCGTTTGAAAACTCCAGAAATGAATTTAGCTGAATTTTATCCCAAAGTTTTACCTGCAGGTTTCCTACAGCCCCGATTCTGTTTTCTTTCAGCTCGCCAGGAAAAGGCACGTTGTTGAGTGCAACAACATCTCTTATCCCGAATTTAATGATCTGATAACGTACTCCAGCATCCAATTTGAATTTTTCATTATTAAAAATCAAGCTCACGGTATTACTGAAATTCTCAGAATATTTTTTGGTTGTCAATGGAAAGCCATTTACTAAATCTGTAGGAGCGTCATACCAATAAGGCTCCAAAGCAGTTTGGTTATAGTAATATTTGTTTCCCTGATGAGAAAGAATATGTCTTATACTGAAAGGAAATTTCTCAGAATTAAATGGAGTAAACTGATGGCTCAGATAATATCTTCTGTAAGAAAACTGTGAACTTGAAGAGGCCAGATTTACCTGTGCGTTTTGTCTGTTACTATAATTGCTGTCTCCACTCTGAAACAGGTTATCTTCAGTAATCCCACCACTTTCCTGATTATTTACATTCTGGTGAAGATAATGGGCAAAAAGCTCATAGTTTCCATTTTTTGAAACATAGTGCCCTGAAAATAATGTGTTGTTATTAGCTGACAAGGAGTTTCTGTAAAGCCCTTGTGAACGAAGCCCCATATATTCAAGCGCAAAATTGAATCTTTTTCCGATATTCTGAGTATAGGTAGATTTTAGAGCCGCTCCGTTTCTCATCGCATTATGATATAAAAATGTAGCTGTAGGTGTTTTGACATCATAATATTTCACATCATTTGCTCCAATGATCATGTAAGATTTGTTGGATGGCAATAAAGAAAGATTTTGTTCATCATTAACTTCAAATACAAGAGGATTAAATCCTGAACCAATGTTGGCAGGTTGTACTCTTCCGAAGTTATCTTTATTATTTTGTTGTGAAAAGATATAGGTTTTATCAAAAGTCATTACCGTATCAAAAACTTTCTTTTCAGAAAACTGGGTCTGATATTGGTAATCATTAATAGTAGGTTTGAAAATTTTCAGGGAATCTTTTTTCCCGGAATCTATTACAAGGGTGTCTTCTTTTTTAAGTTGAGGCTTAGTCTCTGCTTTATTAACGACCTGAGCCTTGGCTACAAAACCTAAAGAGAAGAGTATGAAAAGGATGTACTTCATTATTCATTATTGTACAGCAAAAATAAGAAATAAAAGGACATAAAAAACCCCACAAATGTGGGGTTAATTTTATATCAATATAGTAATTAAATTAATTACCTGTAAATACTTCGTCATAATCTCCATAACTTCCTAGTGAAGCACCAGTATTAGGGTTTTTAACAAAATAATTAACACGAAGTTTTAATACTCTTGTACAAGCATTGAACGTAGACTTACTTCCGTCAGCAGCATCCTTCATATAATTTATACCACCATTAGCAGCAGATCCTAAACTCTGTTCAGGAGTTGTAACAATATAAGTATCTGGATTGTACTTTAATGTCAAATCCGTACCATCATCCATAAATCCGATAACTTTGAATGTACCAACACCATTTACAACACCTAAATCTTGGATACTAAATACAGTACCTGGATTTCCCCAAGACGCTACATTATTAGTAAACAATCCATTTCCAACAAATGAAGAAGCTGGACAAGCTTTAGTATATGTCAAAGTATAAGTCTGATCAAACGTAGCATTAGCAACTGATGAAGACTGTAGTTTAAACACTATTACTTTTGGATTTACAGTAGCACCAGCTTCAAGAAGCTTTACCTGGAATTGTCCTTCGATTTTACCAGCATCAACAGTTTGATTTTGATTTACAATTTGAAAATCAGTCCCTTCCACTGCTGTTGACACACTAGTATCAACTACAAGTTTCACTTGCGCTGCTCCAGGAAGTGCATGAGCTGTACCAAAATTAATTCCTACAGTAGTAGGTCCAGACCCTATCTTCACAACAGCTTCACTCCTTGTACCTTTATTAAAGTGTAAATATGATTCGCCGTCATAAACCTGAGCTTCATCTTTACAACTATTGAAAAAGAAAACAACGAATGCCAATATTAAAAATGCAATTTTTTTCATAAATTCTAAATTATTAAATTAATACCCAGAGTTTTGTTGAATATTAGGGTTTGCATTAATTTCATCCAATGGAATCGGTAATGTAAATCTATAATCACTAGCAGGTAATGTAAGTGGTAACGTTTTATTATCGTCATCATAAACATCTCTGTCAACACCTACTCCAGCAGCTACACCCATTCTTTTTAAATCTAAGTAACGGTGTCCTTCAAAACACAATTCTCTTCTTCTTTCCAAAAGGATATCAGCATATGCTTGTTGAGCACCAGTATACACAGGTAAAGCAGCAGCACCATTTTTGGATCTAGCTTTTCTTACTTTGTTAATATTATCTGCAGCAACAACCCAGTTACCCTGGTTAGCAGCTACTTCAGCTAAGATAAAATACATTTCTGATAATCTAAACATTTTGATATCATTTCTCAATTGCATAGTAGCACTTGCAAGAGGAGCTGTTTTACCAGGATATTTATTGATTACAATCACATCATCTTCTCTGGCATTTGCTCCATTAGGATAAAATCCATCAAATATACTTGAAGCATCAACAAAAACATCACGACGAACATCTCCAGCTGAAGATATTTGATTATTAATTACAGAAAATAATCTTCTACCCATATCATAGTTTACAGATCCATTAAGATCAGTAGAATTGGTAGTCCAAAGACCTGCAATATTAGACCAAGATCCTGTTGCGCTATTAGGTCTGTATAAAGACCAAAGGATTTCACCTCTTGCAGTATCTGCCCATATTGTAGAATATGATGTACCTGTACCAGGAGTTAATGCTAAACCACTTGTATTAATAACTGCATCAGCATTAAGTTTTGCATTAGTATCATCTCCTCTGTAGTTATAATATCTAGCTGCAATTGCGTTAATTGAAGCTTTCTTATCAAAATAATGCTGAGCAGACACTCCTGTTGAAACTACACTTGCATTAAAGTTTGTAAGTGCGTACTGTAAATCTGCATCAATTAAAGCAAAAACTTCAGAGTTTTTAACTCTTGGTAATTTTGTAGTAAAAATATCCGCTGGCTCAGTACTAAGCATTACCCCTAAAGCATTCGGATCCTTCATATTTGGAGAGAAATAGGCTTCAAGTGTAATATAAGCATATGCTCTTACTGCTCTAGCATTAACCAATATACCAGTATATAATGCTTTGTTCGCAGTAGACAATGAGTTATAATCAATTAAAGAACTTCCTTTTAAAAGGATATTTACTTTATTAATAATGTTATAATTACTTGCCCAAATACCTGAAACCTGGCTTGTTGTAGAATTAAGTACAAATCTGTGTGTTAAGATATCTGATGTACTTACGCTACTTGGACCAAATCCCACCTCATCCGTAAACAGTGAAGTAAAAAAGATCTCATTAGTTGGGTTCACAGCTGGATAAACACTTCCATTAAGAAACTTCTGCATATCATCCACCGACTGAAAAGCAACATTTGCATCATTAATCTCTCCATCCTGGACAATTTCTAGTGCATCATTACATGACGTCAGCACTAAAAAAAACGATAATATATAAAATACTTTTTTCATTTTAATAATTTTTTAGAAATCAATTTTCACCCCTACTGTATACATTCTCGGGTTAGGATATACACTTAAATTTGATCCTGTAAGTGGCTCAGGGTCGAAACCTCTCCATTTTGTCCATGTATAAAGGTTCTCTCCTTGTACATAAATTCTAAGTCCGGTAATTGGAAGATTCTGTAACTGTTCTTTTCTAAGCTGATATCCTATTGTAACAGATCTCAATTTTAAGAAAGAAGCATCTTTGATGAAATAATCAGAATCAGCAGTGTATCCCCAGTTTGTAGCTCTTAAGCTTGGAGTATCAGAATTTGAATTCTGAGGAGTCCATGCATTTAATAGATCTGTTGACATGTTTGAAGACCCTACAGCAGTTGATCCTAACCCTTCAGGATTTGCTAACCAATAAAGAGCGTTATCAAATTTCTTAACACCCTTTTGGAATGTGAATAATCCATCCATGAAGAATCCTTTATAATTGGTTTCGAAACCAAAACTTCCTGCATATTTAGGAATTGGACTCACATCAAGGAATTGAGCATCTTCCACTTTTGGAGCTTCTGTAACCCCACCATCTTTAGTATAGAATAATAAATTACCATTACTCTTATTAACCCCTGCATATTTGTAAACATACCATTCACTTAGTGTATGTCCAGCCATATTAACCGTTGTCCCTGGTTCCGGATCACCAAAAATGGTATAGTCATTAACTTTATTATTGTTATAAGAACCATTAGCAAAAAGACTAAAAGTAAGATCATTAGTCTTGATAACATTATAACGTAATCCAAGTTCAATACCTTTATTAGTCATTGATCCATTATTACCGCTTACGCTGTAAGAACCTGAAACTCCTGAAATAGGTATTGTACTGAATAGGTTAGTTGTTTTCTTCTGATACACATCAAGAGTACCTTCTAACTTATTGTTAAGTAATGTAAAGTCTAATCCAATGTTTGCCTGAGCAACATCTTCCCATTGTACTAGTGGGTTTCCATAAGCAAAACCTAGCCCAAGAGCATTACCATATCCTGTTGGAGAAGTATATAAATCTCTTACAACCTGGCTAGCTGTTAATAATGGGTTTGAACCTGGAGTAGCTGCAATGATATTTTGGTTACCATTTGTTCCATAAGAAGCTCTTAGCTTAAGAGTATTAAACGTAGACCCTTCCATGAAGCTCTCTTTATCAATATTCCATCTACCAGCTACTGACCAATATGTTGCCCATCTGTTTTCTCCAACGAATCGGTATGATGCATCTCTTCTCAATGTTCCCTGGAACCCAAATCTTCCTGCGTAGTCATAACTTACCGTTCCAAAAATACCTAAAGTACCTGCTGTAACTCTTGAAGCACTTACAGAAGGGATATAAGGAGATGTTGCTGAGTTATCAAATGGCACATATCCTGTACCTGAACCTGGCACATAAGTTCTTGGGTCTAATCCGTTTTGTCTTCTTGTTGTAGATCTATAATATACTTTATTATATTCCATATTTACGGAAGCGTCCACAGAATGCTCATCTAATTTACCGCTATATAATGCTGAAACAACATTGTTAATAGTCAAATCCCTAGTTGTGATCTGATCTTCAAAACCTGTATATTTAGCAGTTCCCTGAGTTGCTAAAGCTAAGTAAGCCCAAGGAGCTCTACCTGTGATTCTATCACTTTGTCTGTAATCAATACCAAGTTTATTACTAACAGTAAAGTTTTTGTTAATAGAATAAGCAGCACCTAAGTTTGCACCGATAGATACCTGATCTACCATATTTGGAAGATTCCCTCTTGTTAGAAGGTTTTGCAATACATAGATATTATTACCATTATTAAAGTTAGTTCCGATGGAGTTAAATAACTGCTGTCCATTCGCATATTTGGTCGGAGATAAGTATGGTAAACCAAGAAGAACCCCAAGAAGTGGGTTTTGTACAGAGTTATTTCTGATACCTGTATTAGTTTCTTCGTTTAATTCGTTTCTTCTTGAGAATGCAAGAGCAATCTGTGAATTAACGTTTAATTTATTATCTTTAGATTTAGCTTGAATGTTTGATCTAACAGTAAATCTTTTAAAGTCTGTAGTTGGTACGGCTCCTCCTTGCTCCATATAACCGAAAGAGTTATAAGAAGATATATTGGCTCCACCTGTAGAAAGTGCCACATCATGAGACTGGAACATCTCTGGCTTGAAGAAAAGTTTTTTCCAATCTGTATTAATACCTTGAGCTAATGCATCTTTAGCCGTAAGATAATTTGGATTAGTATCGGATAAACCATATAATTTCATAATCCCCATATACTGCTCAGTATTGGCAAGATTATATTTATCAAGTGGTCTTAGTGACATCCCTGTCATCCCTGTATAGGAAAGCTTAAATCCACTGTTATATTTCCCTCTTTTTGTTCTGATAACAACTACACCATTTGCTCCACGGTTACCGTAGATAGCTGTTGCAGCTGCATCTTTCAGAATAGTTGTAGACTCGATATCATTAGGGTTCAAGTTTCTATATTCTGAAGCATTTGATGGAATATCATCAATAACGATTAAGGCATCTGTGTTACCATTAATAGAGCTCGTACCACGGATCAATAAGCTAAACTTTGCAGAACCCGGGCTACCAGAACCACCATTCATAATTACCCCTGGTGCTGACCCTTGTAAAGAAGTTAACATATTGACATTTGGTCTGTTCTCGAAGAATACCTCCCCAACAGTATTAGAAGCAACAGTTGACTTAGGTTTTGTGATACTCTTTGAGTACCCTAACAAAACTACTTCATCAATTGATGTTTCTTTTTTTACCGTGTCCTTTTTCTTAGTTGTTGTCTGCTGCTGCGCAATTACCATTCCTCCAAAGAAAAATAGCGCCCCAGCACTCAATACACGTAATTTAACATTCATATTAACAAATTTTAATATATTTAATGGGCAAATATGTTAATAAATATTAACATCCACAAATTAAACCAGTGTTTAAACATCCGTTTTTTTTACTATTTCATTTAAAATTTACACAAAACAAATAAGATTCAATAATAATAGACAGTTTTTATTCAATAAAAGATAATTTTTTTACAGGTCAAATTAGTTTTAACAAATTATTAATAATTCAAAAAATATTATTTAGAATCATTATAAATTGAGAGAGTATAAAAAATAAAAAAACCACTTTATAAAAAAGTGGTTTTCACATATTTAGGATATATTTATTTTAGTTTTTTCTTGACAGCTACTTCTTCGTAAACTTCAAGGATATCTCCGATTTCGATGTCATTGTAACCTTTCAGATTCAGACCACATTCGTAACCTTTCGTTACTTCTTTAACATCATCTTTGAAACGTTTCAAACTTTCAAGCTCTCCGTCGAATTTAACAATTCCGTCTCTTAATAAACGTACTTTAGACTGTCTTGTTACTTTTCCGGTAAGAACCATACAACCTGCAATTGTTCCTACTTTAGAAATCTTGAATACTTCACGGATTTCAACATTACCAATCACCTGCTCTTGAATTTCCGGAGAAAGCATTCCCTCCATCGCTTCTTTTACCTCATCAATTGCTTTATAGATTACAGAATATGTTCTGATTTCAATTTCCTCACGATCTGCAAGTTCTTTAGCATTAGCACCTGCTCTCACATTAAATCCAATGATAATAGCATCGGATGCTGCTGCTAAGTTGATATCAGATTCAGTGATTTGTCCAACACCTGAGTGAAGAATTTTAACACTGATTTCTTCTGTTGATAATCTTTGTAACTGATCAGAAAGAGCTTCTACAGAACCATCCACGTCACCTTTAAGGATAATATTCAATTCTTTGAATTCTCCTAAAGCAATACGTCTACCCAATTCTTCAAGCGTCGTATGCTTCTTCGTTCTGATTGATAATTCTCTCTGTAATTGTTCTCTCTTATTGGCAATAGCTTTACCTTCACTTTCGTCAGCATAAACACGGAATTTATCACCAGCTGTAGGCGCTCCGTCCAAACCTAAGATTGTTGCAGGAATTGATGGTCCCGCTTCGTTAAGGTTTTTCCCTCTTTCATCAAGCAAAGCTTTTACTTTACCGTGATTTTTACCAGCAACTACATAATCTCCTACTCTTAAAGTTCCGGTCTGTACCAGCATTGTTGCTACATACCCTCTACCTTTATCTAAAGACGCTTCAATAACAACTCCGTTTGCTGCACGTTCAGGGTTTGCTTTTAATTCAAGCATTTCAGCCTGTAGTAAAACTTTCTCCAACAATACATCTACGTTGTTACCGAATTTAGCCGAGATTTCTTGTGCCTGAACATTTCCACCCCATTCTTCCACTAAAACCGGAGGGTTTAAGCCAGAAAGTTGTTGACGGATATTATCAGGGTTTGCATTAGGTTTATCAACTTTATTGATTGCAATAATCATTGGAACCTGTGCAGCCTGCGCGTGAGCAATAGCTTCTTTTGTTTGTGGCATCACATCATCATCGGCAGCAATTACGATAATTGCAATATCCGTAATCTGTGCACCTCTCGCTCTCATCGCAGTAAAGGCTTCGTGACCTGGTGTATCTAAGAAGGTAATTCTCTGACCACTTTCCAGTTTCACGTTATAAGCACCGATGTGCTGAGTAATTCCTCCGGATTCACCGGCAATTACGTTTGTTTTTCTAATGTAGTCCAACAATGAAGTCTTACCGTGGTCAACGTGTCCCATTACAGTAACTACAGGAGCTCTTTGTAACAGACTTTCTTCAGTATCTACTTCATCTTCTGAATCTGTATCTTCAAGATCAGCATCTGAGAATTCAATTTTATAACCGAATTCATCTGCTACTAATAATAAGGTATCAGCTTCAAGTCTCTGGTTCATGGTAACCATTACCCCTAATGAGAAACAAGCAGAGATTACTTCAGTTGGAGAAACATTCATTAAACTTGCCAATTCACCTACTGTGATGAATTCTGTTACTTTAAGAGTTCTGTCTTGTGCTTCAAGCTCCTGCTGACGCTCATCCTGCTCTCTACGGAAAGTTCTTTTGTCTTTTCTGTGTTTTGCAGATTTAGATTTACCTCCTTTATTAGTAAGTTTTTCTAATGTTTCTTTGATCTGGTTTTTAACCTGCTCATCGGTTAGCTCAACAGGCATAACTCTTTGTCCAGGTCTGTTGTTCTGGCCTCCTTTTTTGAAGCCACCACCCTGACCCTGACGGTTTCCACCACCCTGGTTATTTCCAAAACGGTTTCCACCCTGGCCACCCTGACCTTGAGGACGGTTTCCTTGTCCTCCCTGACCACCTTGGCGGTTTCCACCTTGCCCACCGTTGTTGTTCTGACGGTTTCCTTGGCCCTGACCACCTTGGTTGTTGTTATTATTTCCTGAGTTTTGATTATTTCCCTGACCTTGTTGGTTATTCTGGCCACCAGGTTTTTCAATTCTCTTTCTTTTCTTTTTTGCTCCGGCACCTGGCTTCGGCGCAAACTGAGTTAAGTCGATCTTTTCCCCAACGATCTTAGGACCGTCAAGTTTCTGATATACCGTCTCAATTTTTTGTGGTTCCTGAGATTCAGGTTCAGCATCTACTTTTGGAGTTTCTACTTTTTTCTCCTCTGCAACTACTGGTTTTGGAGTTTCTTTTACTGTTTCCACAGGTTTCACTTCTTCTTTTTTCTCCTCCATTTTTGGCTTGTCTTTTTTCACAGGTCTGTTTCTAGATTCTATTTGAGACAAATCAATTTTATCCAAAACTTTGAATTCCTGTTTTTCAGGTACTGCTTTAACTTCCGGCTGTTGTTCTTCTTTCACGATTTCTTCTTTCTTTTCTTCAACCGGTGTTGCAACAGGAGCCACAGGAGCTGCAGGAGCTTCCTCAACTTCAGGCTTCTTAGGTTCTAAGTCTATTTTACCTAAAATTCTAGTTTCTGGTTTATTTGCTTTAGCTCTTATCACTTCAGGGGTTTTCTTTTCTTCAATTTCCAGTTTTTCTTCCGGAACTTTAGTGATCACCACCTCATGGGAAGCCTTTCTTTGTTCGCCGTCTTTAGCAAACTCAGCCTCCAATGCAGAATATGCCGCTTCTTCCAATTGAGCGTTAGGATTGCTTTCAACTTCGAAACCCCTTGATTGTAAAAACTCTACTAATCTGGACATCGAAATGTTGAATTCCTTAACCGCTTTATTTAATCTAATTTTTGGCATTTATATTATTTACTGTTTTTAATTTTTAAAATTAAAGTATTTCCTTTTTACTGTTTATTAAAATTTATTTAAATCTTAATCTTCAAATTCTTCTCTCAGAATACGTTTCACCTCTTCGATGGTTTCTTCTTCAAGGTCTACCATATTTAAAAGACTTTCAGTTTCTTTATCTAATACTGATTTTGCAGTTGTAAGTCCTACTTTCTTAAACTCATCCAAAATCCACTGCTCGATATCGTCATTAAATTCTCTCAATTCAACATCGTCATCCTCGCTGGACTCTCTGTATACATCAATTTCATATCCTGACAACCAAGAAGCCAGTCTGATATTCTGTCCTTGTTTTCCAATTACTTTAGAAATCTCTTCAACAGGAGTATATACTAATGCATAGTTTTGATCCTCGTTGATGTCAATTTTATTGACTGTAACATTTCCTAATGCTCTCTTCACCAAAATCTCAGGGTTTTTAGACCACTGGATAACATCGATGTTTTCATTTCTCAACTCTCTTACAACGCCATGAATTCTGGATCCTTTTACTCCAACACAAGCTCCCACCGGATCAATTCTGTCATCATAAGCATCTACTGCAATCTTCGCCTTTTCACCAGGAATTCTTACTACCTTTTTCAGGATAATTGTTCCGTCCTGGATTTCAGGAATTTCCAGCTCTAATAACTTCTCAAGGAACTTAGGCGCAGTTCTGGAAATAATAATCTGTGGTTTAGAACCTTTAAAATCTACTGTCTCAACAATAGCTCTGATATTCTCACCCTTTTTAAAGAAATCGGATGGGATCTGGTTTTCTTTTGGTAAAATGAATTCATTTCCTTCATCATCCAACAGAATCACGTGCTTATGACGGATGTGGTGGATTTCTCCAACAACGATTTCACCAATTTTATCTCTAAACTGTTCGTACAGCATTGCATTATTGTGCTCCTGAAGCTTTGTAGCAAGGATCTGCTTAAGGGTAAGAATATTTCTTCTTCCCAACTGAGCAACAGGAATTTCCATTGTAAAGTCCTCACCTACTTCGAAGGTAGGGTCAATCTTCTTTGCTTCAGAAATTTCAATTTCCAAATCATCATCTTCAGACATTTCGTCCTCTACAATTGTTTTATTCAAAAATATCTGAAAATCTCCTTTATCCGGGTTTACAATCACATCAAAATGATCATCTGAATCAAATCTCTTTCTTAAAAGAGTCTTCAGTGAATCTTCAATAATTGCCATAAGATCAATCTTACTGATCCCCTTTTCGTCTTTAAAATCACCAAAGGATTCAATCAACGCTATATTATCCATCTATTCTTTTTTCTTTTTAAAATTTAATTACTACTAATGCTTTTTTGATCTCAGGATAAGAAATTTCTTTCTCCTCCTCCACATCTACTTTTCCTTTTCCGATATCTTTCGGCTTACGGTAACGTAGAACAAGTGTGATCTTCTCATCGTCTACTTTTGACAATTCTCCTTCAATTTTAGAAGAATCCTCCAGCATCACCTCAATCTCTCTTCCAATGTTTTTACTGAACTGTCTTGGTGTGGATAGTGGCTCGCTCAGTCCTGCAGACATCACCTGAAGGCTGAAGTCATGCTCTTCACGATCCATATTGAATTCAATGGCACGGCTTGCATCAAGGCAGTCCTGCAAAGAAACTCCGTTATCACCATCCAAAATCACTGTAATATCATCCCCTGCAGAAATTTTAAGATCAATAAGAAACAGATCTTTTCTGGTCTTAAGGAATTCATTTAATAATTCTTCAATTCTTTTTCTAAACTCCATATATATTTATCTTGATTTACAGTACGAAAAAAGGCTTTCTTCCGAAGCCTTCCCATTTTTTCCGTAAATCCATTGCAAATATAAGCTTTTTTTCTAAAAACACAAAATTATCTTAAGTATCAAGTAAATAGCGCCAGATTCATTTACAATAATTTAAAAGAATATGTCACAGGATTTTTATTACTTTTGTCTTTAGAATTTAAAAACAAACATTTTGAATATAACGATTGTAGGAACAGGTTATGTAGGACTAGTTACAGGAACTACTCTGGCAGAACTTGGCAATTCAGTATACTGTGTTGATATTGATGAAAAAAAGGTAGAAGGTATGAAAAACGGCATTGTTCCCATCTATGAGCCGAACCTTGAAGAGATGTTTTTAAGAAACATCCAGTCTGAAAGATTATTTTTCACTACCAATCTTAAAGAAGCTTTAGACAAAAGCGAAGTTATCTATCTGGCATTGCCTACTCCTCCGGGAGAAGACGGATCTGCAGATCTGTCTTATGTACTTCAGGTGGCTAATAATATTGGCGAAATGATGACTGAATATAAAGTCATTGTCAATAAAAGTACAGTCCCTGTAGGAACAGCAGACAGAGTGAGAGAAACAATTTCTTCCAAAACGGATATTGCTTTTGATGTGGTTTCAAATCCTGAATTCTTAAGAGAAGGTTTTGCTGTGGAAGACTCCATGAATCCCTCAAGAGTAGTTGTAGGGGCAAGTTCAGAAAGGGCTAAAGATATTATGTCTAAAATATACCAGCCTTTTACCAATACGGGAATTCCCATCATCTTTATGGATGAGAAATCATCGGAGCTTACAAAATATGCTGCGAACTCATTTTTAGCCGTAAAGATTACCTTTATGAACGAAATTGCAAACTACTGTGAAAAGGTAGGCGCAGATGTGGATAAGGTAAGACTGGGAATGGGCAGCGATGACAGAATCGGGCACAGATTTTTATTCCCGGGTATCGGATATGGGGGAAGCTGCTTTCCTAAAGATGTAAAAGCGCTTATCAAATCCGGAAAACAGGAAGATTTTAATTTCCAGATCCTGGAAGCCACTGAAAATGTAAATACCACTCAAAAAGTTATTTTAGTGTCTGAAATTGAAAAATATTTCGGAGGAAGTATTGAAGGAAAGAAAATCGCTATGTGGGGACTTGCTTTTAAAGCCAACACAGATGACATCAGAGAGGCTTCATCTTTAGACAACATCGCTCTACTATTGGAGAAGGGTGCAGAGATCATTGCTTATGATGCTGTTGCGGAAAGTAATGTTCAGAAGCTCTTAGGTGATAAAATACAATACGCCAGAGGAATGTATGATGCACTGGAAGATGTAGATGCATTATTTATTGCCACAGAATGGCCGGAGTTTAAAAATCCTAATTTTGAGCTTATGGCTAAAAAAATGAAAAACAAAGTCATTTTTGACGGCAGAAATATGTATCCATTGGAAGTCCCTGAACAAAACGGATTTCATTATAAAAGTATAGGAAGAAAGACCATCTCAAAATAAACAAATGAAAAATATTATCATTACAGGAGGCGCCGGATTCATTGGCTCTCATGTTGTAAGAGAATTTGTAAAAAACAATCCGGATACAACGATCATCAATCTTGATGCCCTTACTTACGCCGGAAATCTGGAAAACTTAAAGGACATTGAAAATGAACCCAATTATGTTTTCGAAAAAGCAGACATCACTAATCCTGAAGAACTTAGAAGGGTTTTTGAAAAATACAATCCGGATGCTGTAGTACATTTAGCAGCTGAAAGTCATGTAGACAGAAGTATTACCGACCCGATGGCATTTATCAATACCAATGTAAACGGAACAGCCAATCTTCTGAACCTTTGTAAAGAGTTCTGGACATTAAACCCTGATCATACCCACGGCAGATTCCCGGATGAAAAAAGAAACAACCTTTTTTATCACATTTCTACTGATGAAGTGTATGGAAGTTTAGGAGAAACAGGATTCTTTTTAGAAACAACTTCATACGACCCTCAATCTCCGTATTCAGCTTCGAAAGCAGCTTCTGATCATTTGGTAAGAGCTTACGGAAATACCTATGGAATGCCTTTCATCGTTTCCAATTGTTCTAATAACTACGGACCGAATCATTTTCCTGAAAAACTGATTCCGCTTTGTATTTCGAATATCATCAATGAGAGACCACTTCCAATTTATGGGGACGGAAAATATACCAGAGACTGGTTATTTGTTATTGACCATGCCAAGGCTATTCATCAGATTTTTAAGGAAGCCAAAACCGGGGAGACTTATAATATCGGAGGATTCAATGAATGGCAGAATATTGATCTCGTAAAAGAACTGATCAGGCAGATGGATGCCAAGCTGGAAAGACCGGAAGGTTATTCTGAAAAACTGATCACTTTTGTAAAAGACAGACCGGGTCACGATAAACGTTACGCCATTGATGCCACAAAACTGAATAAAGATTTAGGCTGGAAACCTTCAGTTACCTTTGAAGAAGGTTTAGGAAAAACCATAGACTGGTATCTTGAAAATAAAGAGTGGCTGGAAAATGTAACCAGCGGAGATTACCAAAAGTATTATAACCAACAGTATCAACCTTAGGAAATATGTATGAAAAAATTTTTTTTCACGTTTATATTTTCACTGTTTTCTATTAGTTCTTTATATTCTCAAGAAGTTTTCTTTGGTATGCATCCTCCTCCCAAAATTGAGGAAAGTAGAAAAAAAATACTCAATGATTTTTTTGCCGCCAGCAATTATGAAAATAGTATCAAAAATCTAATTGCTGAGAAAATTTCATGGAATATAGATAATCAAAATTATGACATTACATTATTACAAAAAATAGTTGATAATTTTAATTTAGAAAAGTACAATCAACGTTGGAATTCTTTCTATGTACTTTTTTATGAAATTCCAGATGATCAAATTATAGAAATCACAAAAAAATATAAAAACAACGAGTATAAACCCAACTCACAAACATTTTTCATCTCACCAAATATCATACAAGCCATTGATATTTATATAAATGATGAGATCAGAAAAATTACACAAAACCACACCAAATGAAAGGAATAATATTAGCCGGAGGTTCCGGAACAAGACTTTACCCTCTAACGATTGCAGTAAGCAAGCAGCTGATGCCTGTTTACGACAAACCCATGATCTATTATCCGCTTTCCACACTACTTTTAGCAGGAATCAAGGATATTCTGATTATCACAACTCCACATGATCAGGCAGGTTTTATCAAACTTTTAGGCGACGGCTCACAAATCGGCTGTAATATAGAATATGTTGTACAGCCAAACCCGGATGGTTTAGCACAAGCCTTTATCCTGGGTGAAGATTTTATAGGTAACGATCCCGCAGCACTGGTATTGGGAGACAATATTTTCTATGGTTCCGAAATGGGAACTTTACTGAAAAACAAAACCAATCCTGAAGGAGGAGTTGTTTTCGCTTATCATGTCGCAGACCCTGAAAGATATGGTGTAGTGGAATTTGACCAGAATCTGAAAGCCGTTTCTATTGAAGAAAAACCTTTAAATCCCAAATCAAACTACGCAGTTCCAGGACTTTATTTCTATGATAATAATGTAGTGGAAATTGCTAAAAACATCCAACCTTCTGCAAGGGGTGAACTGGAAATCACAGACATCAACAATGTTTACCTAAACACTGGAAAGCTTGAGGTAGCTGTACTGAACAGGGGAACAGCATGGCTGGATACGGGAACTTTTGATTCTCTTCATGATGCTTCAGAATTTGTAAGCGTGATAGAAAAAAGACAGGGATTTAAAATCGGCTGTATTGAAGAAATCGCGTTCAGGAATAAATTCATCAATGAAGAAAAACTGCTTGAAACTGCGGCAAAATATGGCAAAAGCGGCTATGGTGAATACCTGAAACAACTTATCGGCAAATAACAAACATAATTTATAAAAATCATAGACTATTGGCTTTATGGCCAATAGTTTTTGTTCATACCGTCAAATATCAATATATTAGTTGTTGATTTTTAGTTTTATTGACAATGAAAATTTATAAACTAATACACACGGTAAGAATTAATTATTATAAATTTGCAAAAACTTACACAGATGAATGAACCACAACAAAAGTGGACAGAAACGATTGGTGCACATCATTCGTTGTTTGACTTGAAGCTGAAAGAAGTCTGGAAATACAAAGATCTTGTTTATATGTTTGTAAAGAGAGATTTTATATCCAGCTTTAAGCAGACTATTTTAGGACCTATATGGTTTTTTATTAATCCCATTCTAACAACCATCGTATACCTGGTTATTTTTGGTAGAATTGCCAAATTACCAACGGATGGAGCTCCACCACTGCTTTTTTATCTGGCTGGTGTTACCCTTTGGAATTACTTTTCGGCTTCATTACTCGCCACATCCTCTACATTTACAGGAAATGCAGGCATCTTCGGAAAAGTGTATTTTCCAAGACTGGTTACTCCATTGTCTATCGTTATCTCTAACCTGATGCGGTTTGGAGTACAGCTTATTTTATTTGTCCTTGCGTGGGCATATTATTATAGTAAAGGAGAAGCTCATCCTAATATCTGGATTCTTGCCACTCCTTTCCTCATCTTCTTAATGGCACTTTTTGCATTAGGAGTTGGGATGATCTTTTCTTCACTGACTACAAAGTATAAAGATCTTGCAATGTTACTGGGTTTTGGAGTAAGTCTATATATGTATGCAACTCCAGTAATATATCCCGTTTCCTCACTACCGGGATTCTTTAAAAAACTGGCTTACTATAATCCTTTAACCGGTATTTTTGAATGTTTTAAATATGCTTGGATAGGTGTTGGAGACTTTTCTCCTGCCATGCTGGGAATTAGTACTGCTATTATTCTTATCCTTTTAATGATAGGAATTGTTGTTTTCAATAAAGTTGAAAAAACTTTTATGGACACGGTATAACTTTCACGGGTAACTATTTTATTAATTTTAAATTCAATTATGAATATGCTGTCTTTAAAAGCAGAAAATATATCAAAGCAATATCGCCTGGGACAAGTGGGCACAGGAACTCTTTCTCATGACCTTAACAGATTCTGGCATAAAGTAAGAGGAAAAGAAGATCCTTATCTTAAAATTGGAGAAACCAATGACAGAACTACAAAAGGTGATTCTGAATATGTATGGTCACTCCGTGATATCAATTTTGAAATCCAACAGGGAGACGCTGTTGGAATTATTGGAAGAAATGGTGCAGGAAAATCAACTCTTCTGAAAGTATTAAGTAAAGTCACAAAGCCTACCACAGGAAAAATATACACCAACGGAAGAATAGCCTCCTTATTAGAAGTAGGAACAGGTTTTCACCCTGAAATGACAGGACGTGAAAATGTCTTCCTTAATGGTGCTATTTTAGGAATGACAAGAAAAGAAATTAAGAGAAAATTTGATGAAATTGTTGACTTCTCAGGAGTAGCGAGATATATAGACACTCCGGTTAAACGATATTCTTCGGGGATGTACGTTCGTCTTGCTTTTGCTGTAGCCGCTCACTTAGAATCCGAAATCCTTATTGTAGATGAAGTCTTAGCAGTGGGAGATGCTGAATTTCAGAAAAAATGTTTAGCTAAAATGTCAGACGTGACTAAAGATCAGGGAAGAACAATCTTGTTTGTAAGCCACAATATGACTGCCATAAAATCCTTATGCAATCAGGGGATTGTAATGTCTAACGGAAACATTATCTACAACGGTACCACAGACAGGGCTCTTAGCGTTTATAATGGAGATAAACAATCTTTTGGTAACAGTGTGATATTAGGAGATCATAAAGACTTTAAGAATAACCTTTTTGAGCTTAACAGCATTTCTTTGGTTGATGAAAATTTACAATCAAATGAAATTGATTTCAGAGAAGATCAAAAATTCAATCTTCTTACTGACATTACGATAAAAGATAATATTAATGAGTATCATCTTTCTTATATAGTAAAAAATTTCAACAATGATATTCTTTTTACCATGAGTAACGGATATAAAGTGAAATTACAAAATGGGAACAATAAACTTGTATGTGATATCCCTAAAGATTTCCTGAATGTGGGCGAATATGTAATAAGTTTATATATTATCAGAAACGTACATGAAAGCGTATTGTATGAAGAAGATATATTAAAATTCAGAATTACTGAAAGGTCAAAAGAATTAGGTGAATGGTTGGGTGTAGAACCTGGATTTATAAAAACTAATTTTGAATGGCAGCTTTTATAAGAAAGTTTGTTGACTATATAAAGAGTAATGATTCTTTATCTAATTATTTTAAGAGAACGGTTTATAATTTCAGATATAAATCATTTTCTGAAATAGTTTCTATAAAGGATATTATTGATTGTAAACAGCAAACTATTCAAAAGCTTGCAGAAGAAAACAAGACCAAAACCTATCTGTCGAAATTCCTCAATATTGAAGAACGGTATATTGAAGTTGTATCTCCAGAAGTATCACTTTATCAATTTGAAGATGCTTATATTGATATCAATTCATCTTCAATCCTTCAAAATGATAATCTGATCACTCATAGAAGTGAAGGTGAAAGATTTAATGAAGGTTTTGTAAACTTCCATAATGATAAGCACGCTAAAATTATCAAAAAGGAGGTTGAGGAACTTGAAGAAGGCTTCTTTTTAGGAGGAAACGGTTCCTGGAACTGGTTTCATTTCCTAATAGAAATAATGCCTAAAATTACTTTACTAAATCCCAAGTACACCTCAACCGTTTTAGTGAATGATATTGTACTCAAGGTTCCAAGTATGAAGAAAATACTGGATTTGTTTATCATAAATAAGTTTGATGTAAAGTATTTAAATCCGGGCAAAACATATCATGTAAAAAAGCTTTATCATATAAATGATTTTAACCACATTCAGTTCAACAGATTTGACAACCTGATTAAAGCAGAAGGAGCTTTCTACAATACAGAGATAACCTATAATTTTTCTAATTATATTTTAGAGAAATTAGTCATTAATGACGAGCTTCCTAAGAAACTTTTCTTGTACCGGAAAAATACTCACAGGATTGCTGAAAACCAGGACCAGATATTAGAATATTTAAAAAAATTCGATTTCGTACCGATATGCCTGGAAGAACTTAGTATAGAAGAGCAAGCAAGTTATTTTAAAAATGCAGAGTTTATCATAGGAATTTCAGGAGCGGCATGGACTAATTTAATATTTTGCAGAAATCAGCCTAAAGCTATTTGCTTTACTGCTGACAATGCAGTTGATTTCAATGCATTTTCCAATTTAGCTTATATATTTAATGTTGATTTCTATGCACATTTATATGTTAATGAAGGACTTCATACCAATAGCAATTTTACAATTATTTTTGATAAATTTATAGAACTATTTAACTACATTAATGAAAAATAATAAACCTCAGATCATTACATTTGATAAAATAGGTAACCCTCAATTAGGATATATTACCATAGCTGAAGCTCAGAAGAATGTTCCTTTTGATATCCAGCGTGTTTACTGGACATACTATACTCCCCAGGATGTAACCAGAGGAGGGCATGCTCATCGAGAACTACAGCAAATTATATTTGCTGTTTCAGGAACTATTATATTTAATACCGAAGATAAGGATGGAAATAAAGAAAACTTCATCTTAGACCATCCTACAAAAGGCTTGTATATACCTGAGCTGGTGTGGAGAGACATTCAATTTTCACATAATGCTGTACTTCTGTGTCTTGCATCTTTACTATATGATGAAAAAGACTATTTCAGAGATTTTGAAGAGTTTAAAAAAGCGATCGACAAAAATTAGTAAATATAACATCAAAAAGCATATATGAAATTCAACAACAAGAATATATACATTAGCGAAAAAGCTATAATAGGAAAAAATGTAAAAATTGGAGACAACACTGTTATATATGATAATGTAACTATTGGTGATAATTCAATCATCTGTAATGACTGTGTAATAGGTGAGCCATCAAATGATTATTATTTTAATAAAAATTATGAAAACCCAAAAACCATTTTGGAAGAAGGAGCTTTTATAAGAAGCCATAGTATTCTATATGCAGGCTCATCTTTCGGGAAAAAGTTTTCAACAGGTCATCGTGTGACTATCAGGGAGCACTCAAAATTTGGTAATAACTGCAGAATCGGTACTGTTTCTGATATACAAGGGTATGTTGAATTTGGAGATAATTGTTGGCTACACAGCAACGTACATATTGGGCAACAATCTAAAATAGGGAATTATGTATTTATTTACCCATACGTAGTATTCACAAACGACCCTACTCCACCTTCTGATATATGTATTGGTCCTACAATTGGTGATTTTTCTCAAATTGCTGTAGGCACAGTATTACTCCCAGCATCGGAAATAGGAAAGCATTGCTTGGTGGGTGCACAATCGCTTGTTGGAGGTAAATACGAAGATTATTCCTTGATTATTGGAAATCCTGCAAAAAAAATCAAAGATGTCCGTGAGCTCAAATCAAAAAATGGGAAAAAATCACATTATCCATGGCCCTATAACTTTTCTAGAAATATGCCATGGGAACACGAAGGATTCGAAAATTGGAAATTAAACAATGGTTACGAAAATGATTAACTTTTTAAACTTACAAAAAATAAACCTCAAATATCAGCAGGAAATAGAAGAAACTTTATTACAGACTTTCCGTTCCGGCTGGTATCTTCTTGGTGAAAAGACAAAGGTTTTTGAACAGAATTTAGCTGAATATATAGGTTCAGATCATGCCCTTGGTGTAGCCAATGGACTCGATGCGCTGCGTCTCATTTTCCGCGCTTATATAGAACTGGGAATAATGAAACCCGGAGACGAGGTGATTGTTCCTGCCAATACCTATATAGCATCAGTTCTGGCTTTATCTGATAATGGCTTAATTCCTGTTTTTGTAGAGCCGGATGCAAAAACCTACAATATCGACCTTTCTAAAATTGAAGAAAAAATCAGTCCGAAAACAAAAGCAATATTGATTGTCCACCTCCAAGGAAGGATTGTTTTTTCAGAGAAGCTGAAAAATATTGCTAAAAAATATAACCTTAAAATTGTTGAAGACAACGCTCAGGCTATTGGTGCAGAATGGAAGGGCATTAAATCTGGAAACCTTGGAGATGCTTCAGGCTTCAGCTTTTATCCCGGTAAAAATTTGGGAGCATTAGGAGACGCCGGAGCTGTGACCACCAATGATACGGAATTATTCGAAACAGTTCGTGCATTAGGAAATTATGGTTCTAATCAGAAATATGTAAATATATATAAAGGCCTGAATTCCAGAATGGATGAGCTACAGGCTGCCGTTTTAGATGTCAAATTAAAGTATATCAATCACGAAAACGAGACCCGTCGTGAAGTAGCGAAAAAATTTATTTCCGGCATCACCAATCCTAAAATTATACTTCCTGAAAATCCGGCTGATGAGAATGAACATGTATGGCATATATTTGTGATTAGAACAGAAAACAGAGATGCTCTTCAGGCTTATTTAACAGAAAAAGGGATACAGACTATCATTCACTACCCTATTCCACCTCATAAACAACAGGCTTACAAAGAATACAATGATCTTTCTTTTCCTGTGACTGAAAAAATGCATGAGGAAGTCCTTAGCCTACCTATTTCATCAGTCTTGGAAGAAAAAGAAATTGAAACAATTATTAAAACTATAAATGAGTTCTAAATGGAACAACCATTAGTAACTGTCATCGTTGTATCCTACAACCATTCCCGATATATTAGGGAAAATCTGGACAGCATCAAAAACCAGACTTATACCAATATTCAATTGATTGTTGGTGATGATGCTTCCTCTGATAATTCCGCTGATGTCATTGAACAATGGCTAAAAGAAACTCAATATCCTGCAGAAAGAAATTTTCATACAAATAATACAGGGCTGGCTACCATGCTTAACGAATCTATTGATCTGGCAAAAGGGAAATACATTAAACTGATTGCTGCAGATGATTTTATGCATCCTGAAGCCATTGAAAAGTCAGTTTCCTTGCTTGAAAGTTTAGGAGATGAATATGGTATGGTATTCAGCAATACTCATACGGTTGATGATAGTGGATCTATTATTGGAGATATTTCGAATTATGACAGTCTGAAGGGAATGGATCCTCACACTTTTAAAAGAGAACTTCTGAAAGAGAACAGAATACATGCTCTAACTGTTTTGTTAAAAACTGACGTCATTAAAGAAACAGGTAAGTATGATACAAAATTAATTGTGGAAGATTATTTCAGATGGCTAAAAATCAGCGAAAAATATCTCATCGCCTATATTCCGGAAAAACTTGCCTATTATCGAAAACATCCAGAAAATCTATCTAAAATAAAAGCAGAGAGAATTGAGATGGAAGCCCTTCTTCTTCAAATGATGTTTGATAAAGACGGGATCCTTAAAGATAAAATTAACAGTCGTACGCACAGATATTATCTATTTGGAAAGCTTTTTGATGAATACAGCCATGCTTATAGTGCTTACCCCTATCGTACCAAGAGATTAGATATAGCGATTAGAAATAAGCTACCAACTTTACTTTATAAAATTATCAACAAGATCGCAGAATTAAAAATGTAATCTGAAAGTTAAAATATCATCCTGCCCGGAATAAGGCATAAAACAGTCAACATATGATTATTGGTAATGGAATTCTGGCAAATGCCTTAAGGTTTTATGATAAAGAAGATGTTATTTTTTTTGCATCAGGGGTTTCCAATTCTCTGGAAAAAAATCCGGCAGAATTTGAAAGAGAAATCGCTCTGTTAACAAAAGTAACAGAAGAGTTTCCGGATAAAAAACTGGTTTATTTTTCAACCTGCAGTATTTATGACCCAACAAAAAAAGACAGCTTATACGTTAATCATAAGCTTAACGCTGAAAAATTCATTGCAGAGCAATGCAAAAACTTTGTTATTTTCAGAATTGGAAATGCAGTAGGACGTGGAGGAAATCCCAATACGCTGATCAACTTTCTTAAGAACTCAATCCTGTCCGGAACTCCATTTACAATCCACAACAATGCAAAGAGAATTCTCATTGGCACTGATGATATTGCTTTATTTACAGAACAGTATATTGATGTATTCAGCAATGAGATCATTAATCTGACCTACCCATATCAGTACTCTCTACCTGAAATCCTGTTTCAGCTGGAAGAGCATTTGGGAAAAAAAGCAGTGTTTGAAAATATTGATGAAGGTTCTTATTATAATATAGAATTCAACCCCCGTACAGAATCTTTTTTCTCTGGAATTTCTTCCGGGGATTATTTGAAAAAATTATTTTCAGCCTATTTATAAAGTAAAACATTTTGAATGACAAATAAAGTTTCCATTATTGTTCCCTGTTTTAATCACGCAAAATATCTGGAAGAATGCATACAGTCTGTGATGAACCAGTCTTATCCCCATTGGGAATGCATTATTGTAGACGATGGTTCTACTGATGATACAGCAGCCGTATCCAGAAAGCTTGAAAATGATAAAATACGCTATGTTTATCAGGAAAACAAAGGCCTTTCCGGTGCCCGGAATACGGGGATCAGAAATGCTTCAGGAGACTATATTCTGCCCCTGGATGCAGATGACACCCTTAATCCGCAGGCTTTAGAAAAGATGATGGCTGTTATTGATCAAAACCCTGATACATTGATCGTTTTTTCAGACACCGTTACTTTTGGTCATACCAGCAAAAAATCCAATTTACAGGAAAAATTCACCCTTAAGGAATTGCTTTTGGGGAATAAATTATACTGCACTTCCCTATTTGCGAAAAAATATTTTGATGAAGGAATTATTTATGACGAAAAATTAAGACACGGATTTGAAGACTGGGAATTTTGGATACAGCTTATATCTTCGCACAGAAACCAGCCTGTAACCAAGATTGATTATGTTGTTTTCAATTACAGATCCCACCCGGAGACTTCCATGATAAAAGACATTACCGGCAACAATGATAAAAAAGAGTTTATCTATCATACCGTCTATGAAAAACACAAAGCACTGTTTCATGAATTTTTCCCCAGTTATATTGCCCTTTTAAATAGAAAAACATTTTATGAAAAAAAACTGGAGAATATATACAACAGTAAACCTTACAGAATATTTAACTTTTTAAAAAATTTATTTAGATGAGTCAGTTCGTACATGTAATAATGACAAGATTCAATGTTCCCACAAAAGGCTGGAACGAAACACGTTCAGGATATAAACCCCTTACAGAAGAGTGGCTGGATGACCGGTTTAAGTTATTCAGAACTTATGTGCTTCCTTCCTATAAAAACCAAACCAATCAAAACTATATATGGCTGACTTTTTTTGATGTCAATACATCTGAGAAGTTTAGAAATATCATCAAAGAAATCGAAGCAGAATATCCTGTTTTCAGAGCCGTTTTTGTAGAAGATTTTGATGCCATGAAAACCAAAGCGGTAGAAGTGATTCCACAGTATTTCACTCCTGATACAAAATTTATCATCACCAGTGAACTTGATAATGACGATATGCTTCATCAGGACTATATAAAAACTGTTCAGGAACATTTTAAACCGATTCATGATCTTGTTATTGACTTAAGAAGAGGATACCAGCTGACAATGCTTCCTGGTCGTAAAGCGGTCGTAAATGTCTATAATGCGGTCGTAAACCCATTTGTAAGTCTCGCAGAAAGTGTGGATAACTTCAAAACCATGTTAAAAGAAAGAGCGCACAACAGCTATCGCCATTATCCGGATTTCTCTGTGGAAGACAGTAAGGAAATGTACATCCAGGTTATCCATCAGTACAACTTAATGAACGTTACCTTTAAACATAAAGCTGTTCCTGAAGTAGATTTTTCTGAATATGGAATGACAGAAGACACCAAATTTACAATAGACGGGTTCAGGACCCTTCAGCATAATATAGCCAGAGTACCTTTTGTAATGGGACTTATTCTGAAAAAGATATTTAAGAAATAAGATTCTTCCAGTCATGAAGCTTAACAACCTCCAGATATTAAGAGGGATTTCAGCCTTATTGGTATGCTGTTTTCATTTCCGTGAAACAATAAACCTGCCAGGGCTTAATCTTGGCGATATTCTCTTTAAAAAAGGGAGTATCGGAGTTCCTGTATTTTTTATTATCAGTGGGTTTATTATGGCTTTCACCACTCAAAAAATAAATTTCAGTAAAGATTCTTTTCAGCAGATCACTTCATTTTACAAAAGAAGGGTGATCAGAATTGTTCCACTGTATTATCTTCTGACT
This sequence comes from Chryseobacterium sp. KCF3-3, assembly GCF_045865955.1. Lineage (NCBI taxonomy): Bacteria > Pseudomonadati > Bacteroidota > Flavobacteriia > Flavobacteriales > Weeksellaceae > Chryseobacterium > Chryseobacterium sp. KCF3-3. The sequence continues at coordinate 2,226,951 of NZ_AP035792.1, read as the reverse complement.
TTCGCTGCGATAATACCCGGAGGGAGTTTTTTACTCTATTTTCATGGTGCAGGGCTTTATGAGCTTATCCATTCATTGCTATTCCTTCCCACCAGGAAAGAATTTCCGGTCCTTTTCTTAGGCTGGTCCTTAAATTTTGAGATGTTCTTTTATCTCCTATTTGGGCTCTCATTATTTTTTAAAGAAAAAAGGTATTATTTCATTGTAGCATTTTTCATTCTGACTACCATTTTGGGTTATTGTATACATTTTGACAGCCCTTATATGAAAATGGTAACCCACTCTCTGAACCTTTATTTTGTTGTAGGAATTCTCTTTGCTCTCTTACTGAACCAATATAAAGTACCAAAGAAATGGGCAGCAATAGTTTCTGTAATAGGAATAACATCGTTTATACTTGTTTTGCTTAGTGTCATTCCAATAGATAATGATTGGGTAAAACTGGCCATCATCTCCGCATTTGTCTTTTCTTTCCTCACTTTTGATTATATATTCCATTGTAAAGGAAACAAATTCTTAATATTTCTGGGAGATATTTCCTATTCATTATACCTGTCACATCCTTTCGTAGGAATTATTTTAAAAAGATTTAAAGTTGAAGGCTATTTAAACATTCCTTTTTTTCTTCTTAAAATTGTTTTAGTTATTATTGTAGCCTCACTTCTATACTATTTAGTAGAGAAAAGAGTTACCAATTATTTGAAAATTAAATTAAAAGCATAATCCGAAAAAAATGAAAATTTCAGTCATTATTCCCGTTTACAATGCCGAAAAATATGTTGCTCAGGCTGTAGAATCCGCTCTCCGGTTTGAAGATGTATATGAAGTGGTATTGGTAGAAGATAAATCACCTGACAATGCCTTGCAGGTATGCCGGGAACTCGCTGAAAAAAATGGCAGGGTAAAACTCTTTCAACATCCGGACAAAGGAAATCATGGAGCAGGTGCCAGCAGAAATTTAGGAATGGAAAAAGCTGAAGGAGATTTTATTGCTTTCCTTGATGCAGATGACTACTATCTTCCTAACCGTTTTGATGCAGAAAAAAAACTTTTCATCAATCATGAAGTAGATGGAGTTTATGGCGCTATAGGTGTTCACTATTATTCTGAAAAGGCAAAAGAGCAGTATTATAAAGTTTTTGGAGATCGTCTGACTACAGTTTATAAAGAACATCCTCCTAAAGATGTATTTCCGGGACAGCTGAATATGAGAGGAACTTTTGGACTTTTCAGTATTGATGCTTTAACGATCCGGAAGAGTTCTCTACAGAATATGGAGTATTTTTTCAAAACCCATTTAAAGCTTCATCAGGACACAGAATTCTTATTCAGGCTTTCCTACTATCTGAATCTGTATCCGGGAATTCTTGACAAAGCTGTAGCCGTGAGAGGTGTTCATGAGAATAACAGAATTACCAAAGTAGATTCCGGAGAAGTAAAACCAGCTTCTACGCGAGTGGTATTGTGGAAGGAAGTTAACCACTGGGCAGAAAATGAAAATACCATTCCTGAGGATATTAAGCTTCACATCAAGCGGGTATACAGAAGTTTCCAGATTGCCAATGCTCCCCTTCTGAAAAAATGGGGAATGATCACAAAGTATTTGTTGACAGACTATAAAAGCATACGCTCAGGGTTGTACAATATCAACTTCAGAAATGAGTTACTCTAACGATAAACTAAACATTTAGTTCTAAAAAAACATCTACATATCAACGTTTTACAAAATGAATCTTTCTTAAAAGATTTCGCATCGGCTTTTCAATAAACTGGTAAAAAACGGCAGAACTCAACAGCATAACGATAATATAAATCAAAAATACAATATCTATGCTGAATGTACACTCCTGCCATTTCAAAAACTCTCTTACAAGGTAAAGCACAGGAATATGGGTGATGTATATACCATAGCTTATTTCCCCCAGATACTCCATTGGCTTCATTGAAAAGAACCGGGAAATCTTCCCATTATTAGCAGAGATCAAAAGGATAGCAGGAACAAACAGCAATGCCATTAACCCATTGTGGTAGAATAGCGGAACAAATATCAGAGACAGAAGGATCAGTAAGAACACGATAATAACATGACGGTCATAATTTTTCTGTCTGTAATTTTTCACAAAAAATATCCCCGCAAGATTTCCGATAAGGAATTCATTAAGATGCCAGAAAGGGAAATAATAGAGAAACTCATGGCTTTTCGTATGAGGTCCTTCATAAGCTCCATACACCGGATAAAGATTAGAAAACACCTGCGTAATCAGCCAGAGACCAATGGCAAACACCCAGATCATTTTGTTTTTCCTTGCATAAAAATAATTATACAAAAATGGAAAAAGCAGGTAGAAGAAGAACTCTACGGAAATTGACCATCCGGGAAAATTCAGAATCATTGCTTCTCCCGGTATCCAGCTCTGAATGCCTAACCCATATAAAACCAGTTTATACCAATCAAACATCTCATATCTTGTCATAAAATAGAGCAAAAGTCCGAGCATATAAAGTGGATAAATCCTGGCAAACCTGTTTTTGTAAAATTCCAGGTAATCAATTTTATCTTTCTTGTGATAAGCAATGATCATGATAAATCCTGAAAGAATAAAAAAATAGCTTACTCCTACGTTAGCCCTCAGAAAAAGATTGGAAATATAATCTATCTTATATAAAAACAGATCTTTATTGAAATGAGAAATTACAATTGCCATTGCGGCAACAAACCGGGTAAATGTAATCTGACTTATTTTCACAGAACACCAAATGATTTACTTTATCAAAACTCAGCAACCTCAATCTGAAAAGTTGTTTTATTGGGTATAAAGTATTAATTTTTAAGGCACAAAAATAAGATTTATTATTATAATTATTTAAAACAAATTATATTTGTAAACTACAAATGTGAAAATAAATTCAGTTATGCTTGATGAAATTTTAGCAAAAATTCAACGGAAAGGCCAGATATCTCGTCTCAAAAAACACCCTAATGTTTCTTTTAAAGGGATAAAACTTGGGATCAGTAATCATTTTGTTCTGCACGAAAATTTAAAACATGTGACCCTCGGGAATTCCATGAGCTTCCGAAATTATGTACATATTCTTGTGCAGCAGAATGCCACTTTAGAAATCGGGGATCATTTTTTCATGAATAATTTCTGCTCTATCAATTGTCTCGACAGAATTTCAATAGGAAACAATACATTATTCGGGGAAGGGGTAAAACTGTATGACCACAACCACGCTTACCAGACTCAGCCGGAATTTAAGCTGTTCTCCTCCGAGTTCACTACAGCTCCCATCAAAATAGGAAGTAACTGCTGGCTTGGAAGTAATGTGACCGTCTTAAAAGGAGTTACTATTGGGGACAACTGTATCATCGGAGCAGGATGTGTCATTCATAAAGATATTCCGTCTAATACTACCGTTATCAATCATCAGGATTTAATATTCAAGGAACGTTCATGAAGTTTTCTATCCTTATCGCCCATTACAACAACGCCATCTTTTTTAAGGATTGCTTTGAAAGTATTCTTCAACAGACCTATACAAACTGGGAAGCTGTAATTTTAGATGATGCCTCTTCTGAAAACGAGAAGAAAATGATACAGGAAATGATTTCAAAGGACAAAAGATTTAAGTTTTTTGAAAATGAAAAAAATTCCGGTGTAGGAGTTACAAAAAGCAAACTGATTGAACTGGCCGAAGGAGAAATCTGTGGTTTTCTGGATCCGGATGATGCTATTTCCCCTACCGCTATTCAAAAATGTATGGAGATTTTTCAGGCTAAAAAAAACACAGTTCTTACCTATTCAAGGTTTATGACATGTGATCAGAACCTGAAACCAATAGCTCCGTTCAGATCAGCTATGCAGGTACCGAACAGAGATCCTTATTTTTTTAATTTTCCGATTCAGATTGCTCATTTTGTAACCTTCAGAAAAGCAGTTTATGAACAGACCGAAAAAATGAACCCTAATCTGAAAATAGGAGAAGATCAGGATTTATATCTTAAAATGTATGAAAAAGGGAATGTTCAGTTTATCAACGAAACTAACTATCTTTATAGAACCCATCAGGGCGGAATTTCCCAGAATGACAATAAAAAGAAATCCCACGAATATTTTGCCCAGGTGATTTTCAATACCATAAAGCGCAGAGGACTTACGACCATCAATGGAGAAAAAGTTCCTGAACAGTATACAGGTGCAGATGAAATATTCGGGCTCCTGCAGTATCAGCATCAGCTGCCTTTCCGTATCAAGAAAAAAATAAAAATTACGTTACAATCAATCTTCGGATAATGTTAGAAAAAAAAATAAAAATTTTGTTCAGGCACCGTTCCATGGAAATGGGAGGCGTGGAAAAAGTATTACTGGGACTTCTCAACAACCTTAACCCAGACAAATTTGAAATGACGGTATGCCTTACGCTTAACCAGGGGAAACTGCGTGATGAACTTCCGAAGCACATCAGAAAAATATACCTTACTGACGGAAAAGAAGATTTTTCCAACAATTCTATTTTACAGAAACTTCAGCTCGTTAAAAGAAGAATAAAGCTGAGAAAACTAAAAAATACTCCGGCCATTGCAGACCGTCTTATCAATGATACGTTTGATATTGAGATCGGAATGGATTACAGAGACTATGATGCTATTCTGAATTCAACCAATAAGAATTCAAAAAAAATCGGATGGTTTCACTCTGAAATTAATGTTCCGAAATTTCAGCCTTTAGTGCCGGATATATTAAAGAGCTTTCCGCAATTTGACCACATGGTATACTGTTCCCACAAGATCAAAGATATGATGCACCAGCATTACCCTAATCTTAATTATCCGGCTGAGAGCGTTATCATCAATCCTATTCCTATCGAAGAAATTAAACGTAAGGCAGAAGGAAAGCTTGAAAATTTCCCTGAAGGACCTGTTTTCGCATCTATAGGAAGACTTCATTCAAGAAAAGGATATCATAAGCTTATTGACGCTCATACAAAGCTTATCAACGAAGGATTTCATCACAGCATCATTGTTATTGGTGAGGGTGATGAAATGAACAACCTCAAGGCACAGGCAGCTAAAAATAATGTTGAAAAAACATTTATTCTGGTTGGTAACCAAATGAATCCTTATCCTTATATCAAAAAAGCGGATTATTTTGTTCTTCCTTCGGAGTCTGAAGCATGGCCATTGGTCATTGCTGAAGCTTTAATTCTTCAGAAACCTATTATTGCAACAGAGGTAGGAGATGTAGGATTGATGATCAAAGACCGGGAAACAGGATACCTTATCAGTTATGAAGTAGATGAAATGTATGCAGCCATGAAAACATTCCTTACCGATCCTGACCTTGTTCTCCACATCAGAGAGAATCTTAAATCAATTGAAAGTCAGTTTGACAATAAGAAAATATTTGACAGCGTAGAAAATATTATAGAAACGCTGCACAAAAAATAAGTTACTGTGCTGAATACCCTCCGTCAATCACAAGGTTGCTACCCGTAACCCATCTTGAGGCATCAGACAACAGGAAAATACAGGCATTCGCTACATCTTTAGGTTCACCTATTCCCAGCGGATGCTTTTTTATGATTTCTGATGAAGCTTCTTCTCCGATATTTTCAAACATTTTCTCTAAAATCGGAGTATTAACCATTGCCGGACTTATACTATTAACCCGAATATTACTTCTTGAAAGCTCCATGGCCAAAGAACGGGCTCCGGAAATTACAGCACCTTTACTGGCAGAATAAGCAGCCTTCCCGGCCTCTCCTATCATCCCTGCAACAGAAGAAATAAACACAAAACTGGAGTTTTCGTCTTTGTATTTTTTTAAAGATAAAATTTTTGCAATTTCAAGTCCTGCAATGACATTCACTGCAAATATGTCCTGATATAACTGAGGATTGTGCTTTTTTAATGGTAACGTTTTTTCGATACCCGCACAGTGAATAAATCCTGATATTTTACCTAAAACTGAAACTTTATCGGCAATAATTGCTTCAAGGTTTTCAGATTGGGTAATATCTTCCGTGATGGTTTCAACTTTTGTTTCAGGATTAAGCATAGAAACGGTTTTCATCAGCTCTTCCTGGTTTCTTCCTACAAGAATCAGATCAGCACCGCTATTGCTGCATTCTACAGAACAGCTTCTCCCGATTCCGGAAGAAGCGCCTGTAATGAGAATAATTTTATTTTTTAATGAGAAAGCATCCATTAATCTTCAAAATTTTCTTGTCCTATAACATTCATCAGATCTGAAACGGTTTCAATATCTTTAAAATGCTTGGTATCAATTTTTTTGCTGAAATTTTCGTCTACAAACGCAATAACAGAAAGTAAGCTGATAGAATCGTAGCTTTCTAAAGATTTCAAGTTCGTTTCAGTAGTCAATGTTTCATCTTCTTCCAATTCCTCCTGTAGTTTTTCTAAAAAAACGGATGTTTTCATATTTTATAATTTTAAATGTTTATTTTTTTAAATTTCCATAATGGTGGCTCCCCATGAGTACCCTACCCCAAATCCGGCCATTAAAACCTTATCTCCTTCTTTAAGCAATCCTTTATCCATCATATTTTTAATCGCAATAGGAATAGTTGCCGAAACAGTATTCCCGGTCTTTTCCATATCAATATAGAATTTCTCTGCCGGTATTTTTGTTTTCTTTCTCAAATAATTCAGCATAAAAGAATTGGCCTGGTGAAAAACAAAATGATCGATATCATCCATCGTCATTCCGTTCACTTCCAATGTTTCTTTTACCAGTCCCGGGATATTTTCAATGGTGAAATTAAAAATTTCAGGGCCGTTCATATAAATATTTTCAGGGCTGAATTCGTGCTCAGGGTTCAGTTCAAAGTTTGTTTTGAATGCTCCTTTCTTCACGATAAGGTTTTCTGCACCGCTTCCGTCTGTTCCCAGACAGAACTGATAATCGTTACCTTCAGCTTTTTCAATAATAGTAGAGGCAGAGGCGTCTCCGAATATACTTCGGTTTCCTTTATCATCCGGATGAATATGTTTGGTATATGTTTCTGAAGTAACCAAAAGAATACTCTTGGCAATTCCACCGGCAATCAATCCTTTTGCAAAAGCCAATCCATAAACAAATCCTGAGCAGCCAAGGTTAAAATCCATAGCGCCTATATTTTTCCTAAGCCCCAATCTGTCCTGCAAAATACAGGCCGTTGTAGGGAGGAAATACTCCGGACTCTGGGTACAGAACAAAATAAAGTCTACCTTGTTTCTGTCATAGTTTTCGAAAATTTTTTCTGAAGACTGTACCGCCATATCCAGTACAGTTTCGCTGTCAGAAGAAATATGACGTTGAGAAATACCTACTTTCTCCTGAATACGTTCAGAACTCCATTCAGGAAACTGCTTTTCAAGATCATCGTTAGTTAACACCTGCTGAGGCAGATAATATTCTATTTTTGAAATTTTCATCATATTAATAAATTCTCTTTCTTTGCAAAAGTAACAAAACAAATTTACACTTGTGATGATTTTTATATTCAGAATCCTACTAAAAATGGACTCCCTCTATCATAATTTCTTGAACAGGGGCAGCCTTGAAGTGGCTAAATATAGAGGGATGAAAGTTGGAAAAAACTTTAACATGCCTGACAAAGTGTATTTCGGAACAGAGCCTTACCTTATCGAAATTGGTGATAATGTGAACATTGCGGGAGATGTACGGTTTGTCAACCACGGCGGAACGACAACTCTGCTCAGAAAACTTCCAGGTTATGAAGATGCCAGAATCCTGGGGAGAATAAAAATTGGGAATAACTGTACCATTGGTCTCAATGCTGTTATTATGCAGGATGTACAAATTGGGAACAACTGTATTCTGGGCGCCAACTCCGTCCTGTCACAGTCTATGCCAGACAACACAGTCTTTATCGGAAATCCGGCACAATTTCTGTGTACTATTGAAGACTATGGAGATATTGTTCTTAAAAACAATCCGGAATATCCCCGTGAATTGGAGAAAGACAGAAAAAAACTGGATGCTTATATCAAAGAAAATCTTCCTCACAAGTATAAAAAAGCAAGAAAAATTAAATAAATTTAATCTTGTAAAATCATAAAAAGTAAAAAACAAATTGAAAAAGAAAAAACTCCTCATTCGTATAGGTTCATTACGTCATGGTGGTGCTGAGAAAGTATTAATCAACTTTTTGAAGAACCTGCCTGCTGACAAATATGAAGTTGACCTTCTGGTAAATCTCTATTCAGGATTATACATTAAAGAGGTTCCGTCATGGGTAACGCTGTACTATTTGACAAAAGGAGAAATGATAACGACCAACAGACCGCAGGATATTCCTGTGAAAGCTTACAGGGTTCTCTATCAGAAAATGTTTCTCTGGTTCCCTTCCCTACTTTATAAATTTATTTTAAAGAATAAAAAATACGATGTAGAGATTGCTGCCATCCATGCGATGCATCAGGAAATTCTCTCCAGCCCTCAAAAAGATTCGAAAAAGATCATTTGGGTACAGAATGATATTTTCAATTTAAAAGAATATACTCCGGAAGTCATCCGACAGTTTTTCAGGTTCGACAGAATTCTGGTAATCTCTAATAAACTTCAGGAAGGAATGCATGATTTGGCTAAAAATGAAGCTGAAAAAGCATCTGTGATTAAGATTTTCAATCCGATTGACAAAAATGATACGTTAAGAAAGGCGGATATTGAAGTAGATGACTATCCTTTCAACAGTGATCTTCCCACTTTTGTAACAGTAGGAACAGTATATCCTCAGAAAGGATATGACAGATTGCTTAATGTGCATAAAAAACTTATTGATGAAGGGTTCAAACATCAGCTTTTGATTATTGGTGACGGGTATGATTTTAATAATATTCAGGATCAGCTCAATACACTTGGTCTTCAGGATACGGCAAAAATGCTTGGTTTCAGCAGTAATCCTTATCCTTATATGAAAAAGGCGGATTTCTACATTATGTCTTCACGACATGAAGGATTTCCTACCATTATTGCCGAAGCGCTTATTCTGAATAAACCTATTTCTGCAACGGATATTTCCGGCATCAGAGATCTTCTGCAGAATGGAAAACTGGGAAATATTACTCCAAATTCCGAAGAAGGGATTTATGAAGGAATGAAAAAGTTCCTTACAGATAAAAATATCACCGAAGAATACAAAAAACAGATTTCGGAAACGGAGCTTCCGTTTGTATTGGAAAAATCTGTAGAACACCTTCAGAAAATAATTGACGAAGTATAAATATATTGACGATGGCTGATTATTCTATCATTCAAAAAGACTTTTACCGGGAAAGTGGAAAGTGGCTTTCCACTTTTCAGATCTGGAAAAAATGCATTAATCCTAATCTTCATTTTGTGTACATTCTGAGAATGGCTCAGAAATATCAGAAAAATCCTTTTTTAAATCCTTTCTGGAGAATTGTATTAAGACATTATCAGATCAAATACGGGTTTCAGATTTATCCTGAGACTCAGATTGGCGAAGGTTTTTATTTAGGTCATTTTGGAAGCCTGGTGATCAATCCGAAAACAGTAATCGGGAAAAATTGCAACATCGCCCATGGCGTTACAATAGGGCAACAAAACCGTGGAAAAAATGAAGGATATCCGGTGATTGGCGATGAAGTATGGATTGGTACTAATGCCGTTATTGTAGGAGGAATCACTATTGGAAATAATGTACTGATTGTTCCCAATTCTTATGTCAACTTTGATGTTCCCTCTGATTCTGTTGTCATAGGAAACCCTGCAAAAATTATCCCTACAGCAGATGCAACAAAGGATTATATCAACCGTAAAGTATAGTAAATCCAACAGTTATCATAAAAATTCTACTTGTATTTATCGGTAATTTCGTGTACATTTGAAAAAATTGTATTGTTTGATTAAAAAATAGCATCACAATCATCCCATTTTATATAAAAATATTACATTTTATTATCCGGATGGTATCTATCATTTAGTACAGCTTGTTCTGAAAAAAATCACTTAATATTAAAAACACAACTCCAGTTTATTACTAATTAAAAAAATAATTTTTGATGAAAAAAATACAAATCCAACTATCCCCATTCCCACCTACACAATCAGCTCTATAAAACAGAAAAACAACAACTTAAATTCAAAAGTTTCTTTTTGAGTTGACAATATCTGCAATATATAAGAATTATTAACTGATATTAATTCTTTTCATGCACCCCATGATTCTGATATTCTGTAGGCTCTTATTCAGAAAAAAATTAAAGAAGTTGATATAAAAATTTATTTTAACAGCACAGAAACATATACAACCATGTTTAAAAAAATAGTTCCCATTCTTCTCATTATAATATATCTAACAGGTTTTTTGATTTCATTCCCTTATATCTTTGATAATCTGTTTGGGGCAGAAAAACTGGACAGTATCCGGAATATTTTTGAGTATGGAATTATGTTTTGTTCGTTTCTGGTATTCAACGCACTGCTTTTTAAGAATAAGTATACATCTGTAATAGCTGTTATTCTCTGTTTATTATTAAGTATTAACTTTCTGATCTCGGTATCCTGTTTTCTTATTTATCATTCCGGATTTAATGTAGGAATGGCTATCAGTATCCTTGAGTCTAACCCTGATGAGGCAATGAGCATGTCTTATATGTTTATTCTTCCGGGCATTTTATTTTTCGTTTTTCTGGGAATGGTGCTGTACTCTGTGAATTACCTTAAAGAAAATATAGTTAAAGTTGATGCTAAATTTATCATTATCGCATTACTGTGGCTTATTTTACCATTCGGATATCACCTTAAACACACCTATGTAAGTAATAAAGGAGGAGGCAGGATGATTAAGAATGTGTATTATCATTTATCTGATTTTAATACCGCGTTGAATATACAGAGAGACATCAACGCAATAAAAAAGAATATTCCGGTTTTCAATATCAAAAAAATACAACCTGGAATAGAAAACGTGATTCTCATCATTGGAGAGTCTGAGAGAAAACAAAATATGTCATTATACGGCTATAACAAGAAGACAACGCCTTATACAGATGAGCAGGCAGGAAATATGATGATTTTTGATCATGCTGTTTCTCCTGCAGGTATTACCAACCTGAGTGTTCCGCTGATGCTGTCCAGTATCCATCCGGATGAATTCAGATATCGTTATGATAAACTATCCTATAATATCATCAACATGGCGAATCAAAGCGGATATAATTCTTTCTGGCTGAGTACACAGGCTAGCGCAAGAGGAATTACAGCCATCGCTTCAATGTCTAAAAACAAAAAGTGGGTAAACGGCTATGATGAAGTAATTGTTCCTGAGCTTCAAAAAGTTATTCAGCAGAAGGAAGATAAATTTGTAGTTCTTCATATTATGGGAAGCCACCCTAATCCATGTAACAGACTTCCTCCTAACTGGAATTCCGGTGATCTGAATTGCTATGACAGCTCTATCAAATACACGGATTACGTTTTCAAAAATATTTTCAGTACGCTGAAGAACACCAACTCCGTAGTCATCTATGCTTCAGATCATGGTCTTAAAATACAAGGTGACAAATTATTGCACGTAGACTCTAAAGAATCTACTCAGGTACCGTTTTTTGTATGGTTTGGTGATAAAGTGCCCGCAAACTATAGAATTACAGGGCATGAAACCAAACAGACCCAAACCACTTATATCTACCCTCTGATCATGAAATATATGGGTCTTGAAGCTCCCCTACATTATAAGAATGAAGGAAATAAATACCTGAATCTGGAGATGAAAAGTATGGAATATGATCAATTGGACGAATAAGCAGGCATTTAAACTTTTATCTGTATTATTTTTCTGTTAATCCAATAAGCAAATAATAAATTAGGAATCCAACACAGCCATGCTACAATAATATAAGACTGAATAGGGTCTCCAGTAATACTTTTTAGTAAAGGGAGCCATAATCTTAATGTGACTGCAGCAAAGGTACAGGCGTAGCTATAGGTCATAAGCTGCTGATGCCTGATCATATTTCCTTTTCTGATTTCTACTAAAGCAGTGAGAGTGGTTAGTAACCAGATCAACCCTAAACAGATAAAACCCATCGCTGAAACCAGCCCTCCATTGGCATAAAATCCCATATAAATAGCTGAAACAGAACTTAGCATCACAGCAATTACATACAACATTCCGATATTCCGATGGATTCTCATATATCGAGTCCGAAATGAACGGCCAAACTGACGCCAGCCTATAAAAAGAGCCAGCCCTCCAAAAGTAATATGGGTGAAAAATGCTGTTTTCCAGATCATGTTGTGGAGTAATTCGGGAGATTTTGAACCCAGAAAAGTATATTTGGATTCAACGAAGGCATAAATAAGAGGATAAGCTCCGATCAGTAATGCCAGTACTCCCATCATTACAAATAATATTTTTTTCATAATACCTGATTATTTTTCTGTAAAAATGAGGATTATAAAAGCTTCAATTGTTCCAAAATGAAAGGTGGAACATGTTTATAAACCATTATGAATAAACACTTTGCTCAATTCACCAGCAAATCATTCCATAGTAATCTCTATACTTTGGCTTTTTAGAAATTCTCTGGGTGAGCAGTCCATATATTTTTTAAAATTCCGGTTAAATGATGTTTTAGAATTAAAACCACTCTCAAAAGCTAATGAAAGAATAGTATACTTTCCGTTTTCAGGAAGTACTGCAATCCTTTTAAACTCTTCAATCCTGTGACGATTGATATAATCATAAAAATTTTTATTCTCAATGGAGTTAATTGCCTGAGAGAGAATATTTGGATGAACTTCCAGTAAGGCAGCGGTATGATTCAGATTCAGTTCGGGATCTTTATAAAGTTTTTCTTTCTCCATCTTCACCACAAGCTTTTCGTAAACAGCCATGATAACATCTTCTCCGGGAGAATTCTTCTGATATTTTACCGTTTCTTCGTTTGTTTCTTTTTCATTTACAACACCTTCCGCTGCAGGCAAGTTCAGAATTCCGACACGACTGATGCCAAAATACGCAGCAGCTACAATAAACAGAACAACTATGAAAAAAATAAGAATGTCATTTCTAATAATCACTGCAATCCATATCAAAGCTAATCCAGCAATAAGATAATACAGCCAGCTGAGATTTATTTTCTCCGTATTTGAATATTGGTCAGAAATCTCCTGTGTATATTTTCTGACAGCAAAAAAACTTAATGTAATATATAATACTCCTGAAAGTATCATCATGTATTTGATAATATTGCTGATTAATTGGTATTGATTGCCTCCGCTTTGATAAATGGCAAGTCTTTCCCAGGGAGACAACATCAATAGTTTAAATAGCATCAAAAAGACAATCAGAACAGGAACAAAATGTAGAAGCCAGATCTTTTTTCCCGGTACTTTTCCTGTAACACAGAGAACATAAATATATAACATTGGTCCGTGGATAAAGGGAAAAATAACTTCATAGCCCAGAAAATAAGGAAACTTTATATAGCCTCCGGAAAAAAACAAGATAAATAAGATAAGATGTATTCCTATCACCAGAAACCATGCTGCCAGAATATAATCAGCTGTAATCTTTCTACGTTTTCCCACAATCAGAAATGAAGAGAAACAGGCGATAAAGACTCCTGCCAGATAGAATACCGATGGTAAAGATTGCAGACCAAAATCAGGCATCAGATAGATAGATTAATAAGAGGTTTAAATTATTCATTTTTTGACAGACACAAAGTCTTTTTATTAACTATTTTAAAAGAAACAATCGAGGTTACCTAAATAATTAAGAATATTTTAATTCACAAATCACAAATTTTAATTTATACTTCGTAATTTTATCCTAGTTTTTTAAACGTTTGGATTAGTATAGAGAATCTAATACTTGTAAAGCATAGCATATCGGAATATTAGATATGATTTTAAGCATATTTTAATATTAAACTTTGTTAAAAGTGATTGAGTTTTTAACAAAAAGTATATTTTTGCACAATTATTGATTTAGTCTATTGATTTTGAAAATAATTTAAACGAAATAAATAATTATAAACTTTTAAAATTTAAAATTATGTCACAATCGTACGAGGTTATTTTCGAAAACAATAAAAAATGGGTAGAGTCCAAACTAGGTGAAGATCCCAATTTCTTCCATGAACTTGCTAAAACTCAGCATCCGGATTATCTTTATATAGGATGTTCAGATAGCAGAGCTACCGCAGAAGAGTTGATGGGAGCAAAACCTGGAGAGGTGTTTGTTTACAGAAACATTGCCAATGTGGTTAATACTTTAGATATGAGTTCCACAGCAGTTATTCAATACGCTGTAGAACATCTGAAAGTAAAACACATTATTGTTTGCGGACATTACAACTGTGGTGGTGTAAAAGCAGCAATGACTCCTCAGGATCTGGGATTATTGAATCCATGGTTGAGAACCATCCGTGATGTTTACAGATTACATCAGGCAGAACTGGATTCTATTCAGGACGAAAACAAGCGTTATGACAGACTTGTAGAACTTAATGTTCAGGAGCAGTGCATCAACGTAATTAAAATGGCCTGTGTACAGGAAAGATACATTTTAGAAGAGTATCCTATTGTTCACGGCTGGGTATTTGACCTTCGAACGGGTAAAATCATTGATCTGGAGATTGATTTTGAGAAAATCTTAAAAGATATCCAAAAGATCTATAATCTTACAGGTTCGGATTGGGTAATGAGCAGAAAGACTAAATAGTTTTTCTAAAAAGAATGTAAAATGAAATTCTGGAGTATTATTGTATTAACGTTTTTTCTGAATTTTACAGCGCTGCCAAGCATTGCTGCGGTTGCGGGCTGGGATATTGCAAGAACGAATATAATAATCAATGAAGAAGAGCCTCATTCTCACCCATCCTCATTCATTGTTTACGAAAAGACGATTCCGAAACCTTTAGATGTATTCGATTATCTGAAGTTTTCCGAACCTGATGTTCAGGGCGTGTCTTTTGTTCTGATTGATGATACTTTTCATCTTTCCCCTTTACTTACTATATTTTCCCCTCCTCCGGAAGCGTAAACTCCTATAGTTAGATTTTTTTGATACCATTTCCATATCATTTTGTGATATCGGATACACATGTACTTTAAAAATTATTTTTTCTCAACTTTTTATAATTGACTTATTTAAAATAAATAAGCCGGTTATACTTTACAGCTTCACATTATGAAAAAGACATCATTAATAGGAGGAATCAAGGAAAATTTTCCTTCAGGACTCGTGGTATTTTTAGTAGCACTTCCGTTGTGTTTAGGAATTGCTTTAGCATCAGGTGCTCCACCATTATCCGGTATTATTTCCGGTATCGTGGGCGGCCTGGTAGTAGGAATCATCAGTAATTCAAATATTTCAGTTTCAGGGCCTGCTGCAGGTCTTACAGCTATCGTTTTAACAGCAATAACAGATCTAGGTGCATTTGAACTTTTCCTTTGCGCAGGGATTATTGCAGGACTTATTCAATTGGTTTTAGGGTTTGTAAGAGCCGGAAGTATTTCCAACTATTTCCCGAATAACGTCATTGAAGGAATGCTGGCTGCCATAGGAATCATTATTATTTTAAAACAGATTCCGCATGCATTAGGTTTCGACAAAGATTATGAAGGTCATGAATCTATTTTTGATAATGGCCTGAACTTCGGATATTTTAATGAATTATTTGGAGCCATCCATCCGGGTGCCATTGTTATTACTTTAACTTCTGTAGCAATCCTTATCGCATGGGACAAAATCCACGTACTGAAAAGGATGAAAATGCTTCCGGGAGCATTGGTTGCCGTAATTGTAAGTATTCTTTTAAATCAGCTCTTTAAGATGTCCGGAAGTTCTCTGGCTATCGAAACCCAGCATTTGGTTTCTTTACCGGTTCCACAGTCTTTTGATGATTTTAAAAATCTGATTACAACGCCTGACTTTAATGGTTTTACCAATCCAAAAGTATGGATCGTGGGAGCAACCATTGCGATTGTAGCATCTATTGAAACTTTACTCTGTATTGAGGCTTCAGACCGATTAGACAGACAAAGAAGAATTACAGATACCAATCTTGAGCTTAAAGCTCAGGGAATCGGAAACCTTATAAGTTCTTTTATTGGTGGTCTTCCTATGACTTCCGTTGTAGTAAGAAGTTCTGCGAATGCCAATGCGGGAGCTACCTCTAAAATGTCAACTATTATTCATGGTGTATTCTTGCTGATTTGCGTACTTTCTATTCCTGTTATTTTAAATTTAATTCCATTGGCGACATTAGCAGCGGTATTAATTTTAGTAGGATATAAATTAGCAAAGCCGGCAACATTCAAACATTTCTGGCATTTAGGAAAGTTCCAGTTTATTCCATTTGTGGCAACTGTTGTAGCAGTAGTAGCAACAGACCTGTTAAAAGGTGTAGGAATTGGTCTTATGATCTCCGTTTTCTACATTCTGCAGGGAAATATGAAAAGAGCCTATTATTTAAGCAGAGAAAGACTGGATGATGCTGATGGAATCAATATTAAACTGGCTGAAGAAGTATCATTTTTAAATAAGGCAGCCATCAAAAAAACACTTAAAAACATAAAACCCAACTCTACAGTCATTATTGATGCGAAGAGCACTTCCTACATTGCAACCGATGTACTGGAAATGATTCAGGATTTTGCCAATATCCGTGCAAAGGAACAGGATATCAATGTAGAGCTTATAGGCTTTAAAACTTCATACAGAGATTACGAAAGAAGTGAGGATTCCCATATTTTGGTTACTCACAAAAGAGCTATGTAATCCCAATAATTAATTAATTTTTTTAACTTTAAATTCGAAAACAATAAAAATATGAAAGCACATACATACGAAACACAGTCAACTATTACTCCTGAGAAAGCATTAGAATTCTTAAAAGAAGGAAACCAGAGATTTGTAAACAACCTTAAGGCAAACAGAGACCTTCTTGAACAAGTGAATGCAACACGTGAAGGACAATGGCCTTTTGCAGTAGTTTTAAGCTGTATAGACAGCCGTACTTCAGCTGAACTTATCTTTGATCAGGGATTAGGAGATGTTTTCAGTATCAGAATTGCCGGTAACTTTGTAAACCAGGACATTCTTGGATCTATGGAATTTGGCTGTAATGTTGCAGGTTCTAAGCTTATTGTAGTTTTAGGACACACGAAATGTGGGGCTTTAAAAGGAGGTCTTGACGCTGCACAAATTGAAGGACTGGGAATGGATAACCTGAACCACCTGATCAATCACTTCAACCCTATCATCAATGAGATCATTGAAGAAAATGAAGAGCGTTCATCAAAAAACAGCTCCCTTCTTGAAAGACTTAATCACCAAAACGTAAAAAGTGCGATTGAAGATATCCGTAAGCAAAGTTCAACACTTAAAAACCTTGAAGCTGAGGGTAAAATTAAAATCGTTGGAGCCAACTATGACGTTGAAACAGGTGCAGTAACCTGGTTATAAGAAGTAAAACTCTTTATATTTCAATTATAATTTACAGAAAATGCCATCGGAATCCGGTGGCATTTATGTTTTATTATATATCATCATAAAATAAGATAATTATAAACCTATTTTGTCAATAAACTGGCTTAAACAGCAACATATTTCATTTCAAAGAGATTTGATTTTAATTATTGAAAAATAATTATAAATTCACATCCTCATAAACAGCTTGAACATAAAAACACATGATTTTCCCAGAAGCAAAAAAAGTTTACTTTTTTAACATTTCCGACACGAGCCCGGTAAGCAGTCCTGGATACAAAATTGTATCTGTAGCAACCGGTTTCCTTACCTAAGAAAAAATATTAAACATTAGCTTCACAAGGGCACTGTGAACAGCAATATGTGATTATAAAACTATATATTTTTTAAAACACAATTATGAAAAAAAAATTATTAAGCTTATGCATCGTTTTAGGAACTATGGCATTTGCGCAATCTACAGACAAACCTAAATTTGGTATTAAAGCCGGAGGTAACCTTTCTGATATATCCGGAAGTGATACCCAATCTAAAGTAGGATTTTATGCCGGAGCATTTATTACTATCCCAATTTCTAATGCACTCAGTCTTCAGCCGGAGATAGTTTACAGCAAGCAGGGGGCAAAAATAAAAGGTGATTATGAAATGGCCACCTATACAATAAAGAATATGAGGCAAAACCTTAGTTATGTGAATGTTCCTGTAATGCTTCAATATAACGCCACTCCTGAATTCTATCTGGAAGCCGGTCCGGAGTTTGGATTTCTTGTCAATGCACAGGCGAAAGGGGATATTAATGGACAGACTTATAAAGGTAATAATAAAGAATCATTCAGAACCTTTAATTTTGGAGCCGGAATTGGGTTGGGATACAGGTTTACCCCGAATATAGGAGTCAATATCCGTTATATTGCCGGTTTTACTGACACCTTACAGTCTGGATTTGGAGAAGCTTCAAAAAATACCAATTTCCAAGTAGGTCTGAATTATAGTTTTAAGTAGCAGAAGAATATTTTTAAATAGCCTGAGTTCGGGTTAAGCAAACTAAGATTGAAGGCGGGAAGCCGGAAGAAAGAGGATGGAGGTTATTATTTTTAGTTATAAGTAAATACTCTTAAAAAAGAGAAGATAGCCATTGATGATGATCTTCACACCTTCCTTCTTCCTTCTCCCAGCTTCAAGATCATCTAAATCAGGAATTCTTATCCCGAAATCAGGTTAAATACATCAAATAAATGACTGCCTTATTGTAAGGCAGTCATTCAATTTTATAAACTCTATTATAATTTCAGTTCTATTTTATCCCTTTCTGGAATTATTTCCCGTTAAAAGCAGACATTGTATTGTTCAATCCTGCAAATACGAATGAAAGACTAGCCTTAGCAGAAGTTTCAATTCTTTCTTGAAGCTTTTCAGATTCTTCTTCATTCCATGTTCCCAGAACATAATCAACCTGTCTTCCGGCAGAAAAATCCGCAGAGATTCCGAAGCGAAGTCTTGCATAGTTTTGAGTCTGCAATACTTCATTGATATTTTTAAGTCCGTTGTGTCCTGCATCAGACCCTTTTCCTTTCATTCTTAAAGTCCCGAAAGGTAAAGCGAGATCATCGGTAATGATCAGTACATTTTCCAAAGGAATATTTTCTTTCTGCATCCAGTATTTCACTGCATTACCGGAAAGATTCATATAAGTATCCGGTTTAAGGACAAAAACTTTTCTGCCTTTGTGCTTTCCTTCTGCCAACCAGCCAAAATTAGAGGTATTGAATGATACGTCAAGAGTTTCCGCTATTTTCTCAGCTACTTTAAAGCCTATGTTATGTCTTGTATTTTCATATTCCGAACCTTTGTTACCAAGCCCGACAATTAAATATTTCATCAGAAATTTTTTGCAAAATTAAGGTATAAAAAATAAAAAACTCAATCTTAGGAAAGATTGAGTTTGAATATTGTTAAAAATTCTTCTATTGTGGTTTATAGATATAATTAACGCCGTATCCTTTTGTCATGTAAGTCTGAGGATCGTAAACGTAATTGGTACTCTTCACAATCGGAGTTGGAATGGGTGGTGTAAGATCTGTTACCGACCATCTCTTAGGGTTGTTTGGAGATAAGATAAGACTTTCTTTGTCATTGATGATTGTAGATAATAATCTTGAAATTTTATATACATGTGGCAACAATGTGAATGGGCTTACCTGCTCATCATAAGCATAGTATTCGTAGCTATATTTTCCAGTAACAGGACCAAACGATCCACCGGTCATTGTTCCGTAGTTTCTTACTACTTTAGAGACATTGTCTCCTACATAAGTATAACCTGTTTTTGAATAATCTGTAAAATTAAGTGGAGCTCCTGGTACATCTGGTCCGTTTCTCATAATGATTGAATCCAGTTTTCCTGTAGCAGTACTGTATTTAACCTGATAAGCAGTTTTCTCTTTTTTCAGTAATGTCTGTGGTCCCACAGGCCCTCCAGGTATTACAGGCGGAGTTCTTCTGAAGGTTGAACGGTTTTCAGAAATAAGCTGCAGTTTGTTATTGTTTGCATAAGTGAATAATTGAGTGTATGATACACTGTCTTTATCCAGTTTTCCGTTTCCGTCTAGATCAAGGAAACCATTGAAATTAATCTGGCTGATTTTATCACCACTGTACATAATATCAGTGATAGAAGCACTGTCTGTGATTACTTTAGTCACAAGAAGTCCGCTGTACTGATATTCTGCGATAGTATCTTTATCTGTAATTTCTCTGTATAATGCTCTGGGACCGCTTAAGCCTCCTGTATTGTTAAGATCCAATAATGGATTTCCATCCTCATCCAGCATGTCCTTGCAGGAATGTATTGAGGAAAAACCTGCGATTAGTAAAATAAAATAGAAAATTTGCTTCATTTCCTTGTAATTGATTATTTTTTTGACAAATATAATTTTTTTTTGCCTAAAAATTAGATTATTATTTATATTCTGGTAAGATTAATAACTCTATTTCTTCTATAAGTTTTTATAGGTAAAAGTTACATTCTGATTTTTTTCAACAACCACATACCCTTGATTATCATAAGAATAACTTTGAGAGGTATTAACAGGAGTAGCTGGTGATGGCAATTCTATAAACATAGAAGTAGGATTGTTCGGAGATATTTTATAGAATTGAACAGGGTCGATCAGACTTCGCGTGATGAAATACACTGATGGCAGTGTAGAATATGGGCTTTTCTGAGCATCATAGTTTTGAAAACTAAACTTGCTTATTACCGCAGTACTCATATTCGGGTTTCCGTTGATATCCAACAGACCTTTGGAGCGAACGACCTGAATCACATTTTCTCCATTATACACAAAAGAATAATCAATAAATTTGTTATAAGCACTGATTCCTCCTTCTTTTCTCTTCTCAAGAATTTTAGTAAGCCTGCTGTTAACCGGATCATAGGTAAATGTATAGTCGCTTACAACAGAAGCAGATGGAGTTGCCCCCGTAGCGGTAGAAGTAGCGTTATAAATCTTTTTACCTGTAGCATCAGGAACGATATTAAATTCATAAGTAAGGCTGGATGCCGCTGAACTTACATATTTAATTTTAGTGATATTTTTATCGGTATACGTTACGGTTCCTGTATAATAAGCAGTTCCGGCAAAAGATTCATCTTTAGAGACAGCAGTCTGCAGATTTCCGGTTACAGCGGTTGTAGTATAATCTTCCTGAGAAACATTATTCGAATTTACCTTCGTTAAAATCTTTTTAGGAGGAGTTCCGTCATCCGGATTTGGGATGGATTCTGTGGGATCTGAGGTAGTATTACATGCTGTCAGCAGCCCAAGAAAAGCAATACCGGCAAATATTTTAAAAAAATAGTTTTTTACCATATAGAATTTTTTTAGCTTGTCCAAATATAATTCAATTTTCGATAATACACTTTACTTTATCTGAACAAATTCACAAGAAATAGACTTAATAAACAAAAAAAATCTAAAAACATAACGTTTTTAGATTTCCTATTATTGTATTATGATGAAAATTAATAAGGTTGCAATATGGATGTTGTCAAAACAGACTGTGACATATCGCTGTTGAGGAAGGTCGTATCCACTGCTCTTCCTATTCCAAGAGTTGTTCCTGAAATAGCTCTTTTTATACAGGCAACTTTAACAGAATATTGGTTTTTAGGAGTAAGATTAGTAAGAGTAGCATTAAGATTAAAAATCTTATAAGCACCGCTGTCTCCCAATAACACATCCGTTCTCACTGCTCTAAGGGCATTATCAACAAAAACTCCACAGGCAAAACTTGCAGAATTTGTTCCTGTTTTCTGAATCGTCGTCTGAAATGAGAAAGTAGCTTTATTCGTACCATTGGTTACAGAGAATGTATCCACAGTTCCAGGAATTACCGTCCACCCTCCAGTCAGGGCTTCCCCATCAGTATAAGGGTTAGTTGCCCCGCTACTTCCAGAAAAACTTACTCCGGTTTTATCCGAAACGGTGTTGATGGAAAACACAGACATACTTCCCTGCCCGTCGGCAATTTTAATAGATTTCCAGTCATTAGCGTCTAAATCCGTATTATTGTGAAATATGTCACCTGCTTCTCCGGCAGACCCTTTTAATACATCAGTACCTCCTGTTCTTAATTCTTTTCTGATATTGAGATCTCCGTTTACATCCAGCATATTAGTCGGATTAGGAGTATTAATACCCACTTGGGCATTTGTTGCAACAGCTACTAAAAGTGATGTTACAAATAATATTTTTTTCATAATCCGTCTTAGTTTATAATCGTGTTAAATACTTCAGGAACTTCATATACGTCAACTTTAAGAGAAGACTGTGAAATAAAGCTATTGATATTGCTATACACATTAGTTCCTATAGTAAGGGTATTTCCTGCACCTGAAGCTCCATAAGAGCCTAATCTTGTACAGGCAACGCTAACGGTATGATTACCCTGAGATAAATTATCTACAATCCCGATTTGAGTATGGGTAAGGAAAGGATATGAAGTGGTAATTGCCTTTAGATTTCTCTGTCTCAGGTTTACCAGTTTATTATCCACAAAAATACCACATGCATAATCTATGGAGTTATCTGTACTTCCTGCCGCCGTAAAATCTGCCTGTACAACCGTTTCAAACTGAAAATACGCCTTACTTTGAGTACTGTAAACGTTGATGGTTTGTGAAAGTCCGTTTATTATCTTAAAATTGGTAAGGGTACTATACTCTTTTCCTTTCGTAAAAGTTCCTCCTCTTGAAGCCATGCTTACCGAAGAGTTCTCTGAAGAAGAGAAAGTAATTCCTACTTTATCTGAAAAGGAATTGTTGTATATAAGATAAAATTTATTAGGTTCATATTCAGGAATACGAAGTGACTTCCAGATCGGAGCAAAGCCTTCTCCCTGAGACACAAGAAGCTGATCATTGTTCCCTTGAAAGATTGAGTTATCAGCAGCGTTCTGGACAGCAATTTTCTTTCTGAAATTCGCATCTCCGTTTACATCAAGTTTTGCCTGTGGAGCGTCTGTTTTTATTCCTATTTGAGCTGTTGCCAAAAGACCTATGCTAAGAAGCAGCGTTGATAATAGTTTTTTCATCATTAGTTGTTTTTATAGCTCACGTATTCGATAACATCCATTTTCATTGTAGATTCCAATGTAAAAGCACTGGAAGCACCATTTGAAGAATCTACATTTCGTCCAATAGTAAATTGTGAAGTAGAGCTTGATGTATCAATCTTTCTGCATGCAATTTCAATATTGTGAACTCCCACAGGAACGTTCTGCTCCGTATAATTAAGAGTAAAGATATAATCCTGAAGACCCGCTTTTCCGCTGTTGTTATTGGAAGCAATTCTATCCGGACGTACAGCTACCAATGCTCCGTTTCTGAAAACACCGCAGGCAAATCTGACACTCTGTATTGTGGTAGATGTGGATGCTTTCATTTCAATTCCTGTCTGGAACTGATAGGTAAGTCTGTTCTTTCCATTTTTGATGGTAAAAGTATTGTCGAGCCCGCCTATTTTTTTCCAATTACCTTTCGTGTTATCAGTAATGTTATCTCCCACGTTGTTCGTGTAGATACCATCACCAGCGATACCGTCCGTAAGTGAATTAATACCCGTTTGATCCGATGACAGATAAGAATTAATCAGCTTATACTGTCCCTCTTCCATAAAGGAAACATTCAAAGATTTCCACACAGGAGGCAAACCCTCACCCTGAGAAACCAAAACCTGGCCATTCAATCCGGCATCTCCAGCCTGAGTTGAACTACCGCCTACTCTAAGTTCTTTTCTTAAGGTGGTTTTTCCGTTCACATCAAGAACAGATTTGGGTTTTGCAGTACCTATTCCCACCTGTGCGTTAGCATAGAACGAAAAAAGTCCAGCCACGCAGCAATGTATAATTGTTTTCATAATTAAGGACTGCAAAGTTAAGCAACGAAGTCCAAAAAATTCCAGTTATACATCTATAAGCCTATAGAAATAAACATATTAGAGCATAGAATTAATAATACTAAAAAGTAGAATTATTACTACATAACTCTACTTTCCATGTATAAAAACAACAAGATAAGATCTCAAACCCTTACTGTACGGGACTTTGCGGGATTTCTTTTATCATTAAAAAGTGATTTTAGCCCCTTAAAAAGCGCCTTAATTCTCTTCAACAGGAATATTACAAAAGAAAAACATGATAACAATCACAAAAAAAACGTGTAAAAATTAATCTTTTTACACGTTTCTAATAATTTTTATGATATTATTTTCAGCAAATGGAAAATAAATTTAATCATGTTCAATAATTGCTTTCAACAACAGATTGACCTCATCTACATTTTTCACTCTTTCTTTCCTCATCATCAATTGATTACCTTCTTTTCCTGACTTCTCTTTAAGCTGGGCTTCAGCCGGATTTCGGGTCAGATAATTAATAATATGTCGGAATCTGTCTGTCTGATAAAACTTATCCTGAGGATTCCCCGGGAAGTATCCTAAAAACACTCCGTTTTTCATGACAATCTTTTCAAAACCGATATCAGAAGCAAGCCACTTCAAGGAAACACTCTTCAAAAGGTTGACAGCTTCTTTCGGCAATGCTCCGAAACGGTCAATCAGCTCCAGCTCAAACTGATGAAGGTCTGCTTCATTAGTAATTTCCGCAATTTTCTGATACAGCAACAGCCTTTCTTCTGTATTAGAAATATATGAATCCGGTAACATCAACTCTAAATCGGTATCAATATTGACATCCTTCACAGATTTGAAAAGTTTTTGTCTGTCTTCTTCATTTTCAAAAAGGCTTTCAAAATCAGCATCGTCTTTTAATTCTTCTAAAGCTTCCTGCATTAGTTTCTGATACGTTTCAAACCCCATTTCATTGATAAACCCACTTTGTTCAGCACCCAAAAGATCACCGG
The DNA here is from genome assembly GCF_045865955.1 of Chryseobacterium sp. KCF3-3. Lineage (NCBI taxonomy): Bacteria > Pseudomonadati > Bacteroidota > Flavobacteriia > Flavobacteriales > Weeksellaceae > Chryseobacterium > Chryseobacterium sp. KCF3-3. The sequence goes on along the minus strand of NZ_AP035792.1, from coordinate 2,202,032 downwards.
CACCACGAATCTCCAGATCTTTCATCGCAATCTGGAAACCACTTCCCAGATCTGAAAACTGTTCAATAGCTTCCAAACGTTTTCTGGCATCCGAAGTCATCATATCATATGGCGGAGTAATCAGATAACAGAATGCTTTTCTGTTACTACGTCCTACCCTTCCTCTCATCTGATGCAGATCTGCCATTCCAAATCTTTGCGCATCATTGATGAAAATAGTATTGGCATTCGGAACATCTACCCCACTTTCTACGATGGTAGTGGACACAAGAACGTCATATTTCCCTTCCATAAAATCCAGAACATTCTTTTCAAGCTGCTTCCCTTCCATTTGCCCATGTCCTGTAATCACTCTTGCATCCGGAACCAGCCTCTGAATAAGTCCTGCAATATCTTTCAGGTTTTCAATTCTGTTATTGATAAAGTAAACCTGCCCGTCCCTCTGAAGCTCGTAAGAAACAGCATCACGAAGCGTTTCTTCGTTGAATCCGATTAATTGGGTATCTACAGGCTGTCTGTTTGGTGGTGGTGTTTTGATAACGGATAAATCCCTTGCTGCCATTAACGAGAACTGTAAAGTCCTCGGAATAGGAGTTGCCGTAAGCGTCAGGGTATCCACATTATTTTTCAGAGTTTTCAGTTTATCTTTTACTGAAACCCCGAACTTATGTTCTTCATCAATAATTAATAAACCCAGATCTTTAAACTTCACCGAACTGCTTACCAATTGATGCGTTCCGATGATAATGTCTACTTTCCCGTTCTTTAAAGCCTCTAAAGTTTCCGATTTCTGCTTAGCTGTTCTGAATCTATTGACATAAGCAACGTTGACAGGAAAATCTTTAAGTCTTTCTTTAAAACTTCGGTAATGCTGAAAAGCAAGGATAGTAGTAGGAACCAATACCGCAACCTGCTTACCATCTGTTGCCGCTTTAAACGCTGCTCTGATCGCAACTTCCGTTTTACCGAAACCTACGTCACCACAAACAAGTCTGTCCATTACCGTATCCGCTTCCATATCTCTCTTTACATCTACGGTAGCTTTTTCCTGGTCCGGAGTATCTTCATAAATAAAGCTGGCCTCCAATTCGTTCTGCAGATAAGAATCCGGAGTATAAGCAAAACCTTTTGCCGTTTTCCTCTGGGCATATAATTGAATAAGGTCAAAAGCAATCTGTTTTACCTTCGCTTTTGTTTTCTGTTTTAAAGATTTCCAGGTTGGAGATCCAAGTTTACTCAGAACGATCTCTCTTCCATCCGGTCCGTTGTATTTCGATATTTTATGTAAAGAGTGAATACTTACATATAATAAGTCTCCATTTTTATAGGTCAGTTTGAAACATTCCTGAATCTTTCCGTCATTATTCACTTTCACCAATCCCATAAATTTCCCGATTCCATGATCAATGTGAGCAATATAATCTCCAATTTTCAGAGACATCAGGTCTTTCAGGGTAAGCTGCTCAGATTTTGCAAAAGTATTTTTCGCTTTATATCTCTGATAACGGTCAAAGATCTGATGATCCGTATAAACCAGCAGTTTGTGTCCGTTATCTACAAATCCTTCATGAAGTTCAGATTTAAAACTTTTAAATGGAAGCTCGTGTTCAAGCTCTTCAAAGATAGATTCCAGTCTTTCTTTCTGTTTTTCTGTTGAAAAAGAAATCCAGGTATCAAATCCTCCATTCTGCTTTTCTTCAATATCTTCAATCAGTAGTTCAAAGTTTTTATGAAAAGAAGGCTGTGGAAGCTGTTCCATTTTAACTTCGGTTACTTCTTTTAACCCTTCAATGATTACTCCTCCAAAATCAACCGTTTTGAATTTTTTATAATCGAAGAGAAATTCCTGATCAGAAATAAAAAGTTCCTGCGGGGTTCTGTGGGCAATATCTTTACTTAATGTATCGTACTTTTCCAAAGACTTTTCGTAGAATGTTCTGATCTTCTGCATTCCCACCATTCCGTTTTTAGAAACTACAAAACTTTCTTTAGGCAATAGCTGCAAGAGAGAAACCCTTGTTCCCGTTACTGAAAAATTCATGTTGGAAACCAACTGGAAATCCTTTACTTTATCTACCGAAAGCTGTGTTTCGATATCAAAAGTTTTAATGCTTTCCACTTCATTCCCAAAGAAGGTAATCCTGTATGGCTTTTCATATGAATAGGAAAACACATCTACAATTCCTCCTCTCACTGAAAATTCTCCCGGTTCAGAAACGAAATCAGCCTGCTGGAAATGATAATGATTAAGCAGTTCGTCCACAAAATCAAAATCCAGCTGATCTCCCACTTTAATATGATGAGAAATTGCTTTGAAATCTTCTTTTTTCAAAACCTTTTCAGATAAAGCACCAGCATAAGCCACAATCACTTTCGGAGATCTTCCGGAATTGATTTTATTAAGAACCTCAGTTCTTAACACCAGATTGGCATTTTGAGTCTTTTCTACCTGATAAGGTTCAAGATGGGTTGCCGGAAAATACAGCACTTTATCCTTACCCAGAAGATCTTCCATCTCTGTATTGGCATACAATGCATCTTCCTTATCATCTACCAGATAAAGAATATTCTTCTTCTGAACCAAAAAGAGCTCAGCTACAAAAATAGAAACTGAAGATCCTGCACTTCCTTTTACAGCAATATGCTGACTGTTTTCTAACTGGGTAAAAATTTCTTTCCCAAACTCTTTCTGCATAAGGTCTGGAAGGAACTTTTCATTGATGGATTTTAACTGCATAAATAGTAATGGTATAAACGACAAAAGCGATTTCGGGAGTTTTCCGAAACCGTTTATTGCTATACAAAGGTACGGATATTTTTTTCTTTGTTTCAAAAACAGAGCAACTTTCAGATTTAAAATGAAGCACTTAGGCAATAAATCTTAATTTTTTACAATTTTATCTAATAACCTGTTAAAAAAATTCAAGTATTCGCCCATGGCATAGTGTTTGGGACTTCCTGCCTAACCAAACATTAAGAATAGTATTATGAAAAAAGCAATTAAAATCTTAGGAGTGATGATGCTGTTGGTATTTACCGCAGTATCTTTTTCGTCGTGCAGTAAAGATGACGACCCTGTAAACAATGAATTTTTTGCAGGAACCTATAAAGGAAGTGTTTCTTATAAAGATGGAGGCTCTACCAATATCAGCACAGATAACGGAAGTGTATTTGTAACGAAGATCGCCAGCGGCACCAAGTATAATTTCGCTTTCTCAAACAGCATTCCGGATCTTAACGGAATAGAGTTTAATCAGGAAGGAGATCATACGCTGGTGATGATTGGTTCTACAGCAACCTCTTATATCAGAATTGATAACAATGTTTTAAAAATTCTGTATGTCAAGGATGGCAAAACGTGGACAGCCAATTGTACGCGCTAGCCATGTCTATTTATATATTATTCAAGCCTGTCTTTATTTTTGAAGACAGGCTTTTTCATTGTAAATGAAGTGTTTTAATTTTTTTTTAAGCTGTAATAAACTTTAGTTAAGTTTGAAAATCTCAATTTTCTAGCCTGCTTTTTGTATATCTTTATTCAACAAAAAACAAACAATAATTCTTATGAAAAAATTCTTATCTGCAATGTCTTTGATCCTTGGATTAGGACTTGCCACTGCTCAGCAGACTGCTCCCGCTACAGGTGCTACGGCACACCCACCTGTAAAAGCAACTACAGCAAAAGCTGTTAAACCAGCTGAAGTAAAAGCTGCAAAACCGGCAATGGATGCAAAAGCGGCGAAGCCTGCACAACCGGCTGCTAAAATGAAAAAAGACGGCACTCCGGATAAGAGATATAAAGAAAACAAACACCTGAAAAAAGACGGTACTCCCGATAAAAGGTACAAAGCAAACAAATAAGCATAACATTAACATATAGTTGTTATTTTCATAATCAAATTTCGAAAAGCCGGTGGAACTTGTTCCATCGGTTTTTTTATGTGAAGCTTCGTAAAAAATGATTCCAGATTCTCTACTTATTTATAAATTTGACCCATGTTAAACTTCTTCAAGAAAAATGCGGCGCTGATCTGGGCAAAGAAACATGTTCAAAAAGCGGAGGATTTCAAAAAAAATGCTGAGAAAAACCAGGAGGACTTACTACTTTCTCTAGTGAACACAGCTCAAAAAACTCTTTTTGGGCGGGAACATGATTTTGAAAACATTCATTCTGTAAAAGAATTTCAGGACAGAGTTCCTGTAGCCGACTATGAAGATCTGAAACCTTATATTGAAAGAGTTAAAAAAGGTCAGGCTAATATTTTATGGACAGAAACTCCTGAATATTTTGCCAAAACTTCGGGAACAACTTCCGGATCTAAATATATTCCGATTTCCAAGGAAGGAATGCCTTTTCAGATAGCCGGAGCTCAAAGTGCTTTATTTCATTATATCAGTAAAAAGAATAACGCTGATTTTGTGAATGGAAAAATGATTTTCCTTCAGGGCAGTCCGGAACTGGAAGAAGTATTTGGGATAAAAACAGGAAGACTTTCCGGTATTGTAGCCCATCATATTCCTAATTATCTTCAGAAAAACCGTCTGCCAAGCTGGGAAACCAATATTATGGAAGACTGGGAAACCAAAGTAGATAAAATCATTGAAGAAACGGAACATGAAAACATGACACTGATCTCAGGAATTCCGCCATGGCTGATCATGTATTTTGAGAAGTTGACAGAAAAACATGATAAAAAGATCAAACAGCTTTTCCCCAATCTGCAGCTTATTGTAACCGGAGGAGTCAACTATGAACCCTATCGTGATAAAATGGAAGAGTTATTGGGAGGTAAAGTAGACATTGTTCAGACTTTCCCTGCTTCTGAAGGTTTTTTTGCTTTTCAGGATGATTATACCAAAGAAGGACTACTGCTATTGACCAATCATGGAATTTTCTACGAATTCATTCCTTTGGAAGAATATGGTAAGCCTGGAGCAAGGAGATTAACATTAAAAGAAATCGAACTTCATAAAGATTATGCATTAATTCTTACGACTAATTCCGGGTTATGGGCCTATTCTATCGGAGATGTTGTAAGATTCATCAGTAAAGATCCGTACAGGGTTTTGGTAAGCGGGAGAACCAAACATTTCACCTCCGCTTTTGGAGAACATGTGATAGCATTCGAGGTAGAAGAAGCTTTGAAAGCGACTCTTGAAAAATATCCTGCGCAGATTACGGAATTCCATCTGGCACCACAGGTAAATCCCACAGAAGGACTTCCTTACCACGAATGGCTGATTGAATTTGAAAAAGAGCCTGAGCATTTAGAAGCATTCAGAGATGAACTGGATCAACAGCTTCGGGCAAGAAATACATATTACGATGATTTGATTTCAGGAAATATTTTACAGAAATTACAGATTACGAGGCTTAAAAAAAATGCTTTTCATGAATATGCCAAGTCCCAGGGAAAATTAGGCGGTCAAAACAAGACTCCGAGATTGGCTAACGACAGAAAGATTGCAAATCTGTTAGAAATTTACAAACTTTAATCATTTTTTTTCAATTCCAAAAACGTATATTCGAAAAAAATTATAAATTTGAAAAACTAAAAGAAAATAATGAAAGCATCTGTACTGTTGAAATCGTCTTTACTAACATCTTTATTTGTTATTACATCTTGTGCTACTACAAAATACAGCGAAGATATTTCAAAAAACAACTACTCTAATCTTGAAGCCGGAAAAGTATATAAAGTAACTATGAGAGACGGCTCTCCGAAGCAGACCATCTTATTCAGAAACGTCGTTGGTGAAAATCTTGTAGGTACAGCCGGTAAAAAAGACAGTACAGAAGTAATTATTCCTAAATCCAATGTAGCCGCTGTAAAAGACAGAAGAAAGGCAAGAATTGCCGCAGGAGCTACAATCATTGGAGCAGCAGGTGTTGCAGCCATCGTATTGAGTTCATCAAGAGCTGACTAAAATAGATTTTATCTTTTGAGATATATTTAATATATCTTTCAAAAATTGTCATATGGATAGCCCTAAATAAATTTTTAGGGCTATTTTTGTTCATGATTTCCTTTACCCCGTTACAAACATTACAAAATGTTGAGTTCAGAAATCTTCTCACCGGGAGATTTTTTATTGTTTTAGCTTTCAGAATGCTTGCCACTTTACTTGGATGGTGGGTGTATCAATTAACAAAAGATCCTTTTTCAATAGGTCTTATCGGACTTTCAGAAGTGATTCCTGCGGTAAGCTGTGCGCTGTATGCAGGACATGTTATTGATATGAATGAAAAGAAGAGACTGCTTCTCATCTGCAATTATGCTTATATTTTCCTGATCGGGCTTCTGCTGATCCCAGCCTTCCTGGATGTAGAAATGCACTTTACAGGCCATCAGATTACTTATTATATTTATGGAGTTATCTTTTTTACGGGAATAGCAAGGGCATTTATCGGTCCTATTGTTCCTTCCATGATTCCTAAAATTGTAAAGAAGGAAAATCTTCCGAATGCCGTGACTCTAAACCAGGCTACTTTTCTGATCTCTTCTGTTTGCGGACATGCTATTGGTGGTGTTCTTATTGGATTTATCGGTGTAAAATGGACTCTGGTTGCTATTTTAGCACTCATATTTGTTGCTTCATTATTTTTCTGGCAACTTCAAAAACAGTATTCGGAATACAAAAAGGAAACAGTAAATGTAGTAGAAAGCATGCGCGAAGGAATTTCTTATATTTTTAAAACCAAGGAGATTCTGGGAGCTTTATGTCTTGATATGTTTGCAGTACTTTTTGGCGGAGCAGTTGCTATGATCCCTGTATTTGCGACAGACATCCTGAATTCAGGAGCTGAAGGTTTCGGCTTACTGAATGCTGCTTCAGACATTGGCTCCATGTGTATTATTACTATTTTATCTATTGTTCCTCTTCGCAAAAATCAGGGAAAAATACTTCTTGTAGTAGTTACCGGATTCGGGCTATGCATTATTGGATTCGGGCTCTCAAAATTATACTGGCTATCTTTTATGTTCCTGGTGATGAGCGGAATGCTGGATGGAATTTCCGTGGTTATCCGAGGTACCATTGTACAGTTAAAAACACCGGATCACATCAGAGGACGTGTTCTGAGTGTGAATTCAATTTTCATCATGTCCAGCAATGAAATGGGACAATTCGAAAGTGGACTTATGGCCAAACTACTGGGAGTTGTACGCTCTGTGGTATTTGGTGGCTGCATGACTGTTTTAGTGGCCCTTGTTGTAGGAAGCACCAATCCTAAACTGAGAAAGATGCAATATTAACTAATTGTTTATCAGTCTATTTAAAATCTGATACAAAAAAAATCAGAATTCGAAATACTTAAAATCAGAATAGAACGTTTTCTATTCTGATTTTTGTTTTATAGCTGTTTTTTAAAAATTTATAAAAGAATTAAACCTTAAATATTCATCAAAAGCACCAATATCTTTACGATCTCTACATAATCTAACCAAAATAAGAAAATACAATATTTAAAACCAATACGTTACTTTCATTAAATATATCTCAAAATCTTTAATTTAACGTTAATAATTTTTTATATTTGCTTCATAAAATATCCCCCTATGACTAAACTTTTACTAATTTTGAGCTTTCTCGTGACAGGTTCTCTGATGAATGCTCAATTTTTTTCAGACCAAACCTTACAACAATCTGTTTTGCAGCTCAATGAAGCTAAAACAGAAAACGACTATGATACACTTTTCTCTAAGTTTTCAGAGGCTAAAACTTCAGAAAAATGGAAAGCCAATTATTACGCAGCTGCAGCATTGTATCTTAAAACCAATTTCCTTTTAAAGAACAGTCCGAACAGCCCTCTTGGAGAGCCTAATGAGACTGCAAGAAAACTGGCTATGCAGGTACTTGCTTCCGAAAAGAACAACGGAGAAGTAAACCTTCTGCTTGCTCTTATTCATTTTCAGAAAATCAGAATAAAAACAGCTACAGATCCACAAAAAGAATTAAAGACAGTTACCAGCTACATGAATAAAGCTGAAACCACTTTAAAAAGCAGCCCAAGATTATCCTTCTTAAAAGCTGAAATGGCAGAAAAACAAGGAAATAAGACTGAAGCTATAAAATTATATCAAAAAGCAGCCAAAGAATTTGAAACATCAGACCCTTCATCCAGTTCACCTATCTGGGGAAAACAGCTGATCGGAACAAATTAACAGCAAAAAAATGTATGATCTCCCGAATAGATTGGGATGATCAATTTTTTTTTTGATAGGAAAGACTTAGAAATTCATTTGTATCAGATAAAGAATAGCATTTTTTAGTAATTAAACACTTTTACTATTTGTTTTAAAATTAATTCTCATGAAAAAAACATTACTTGTTTTATTAATCATATTTTCACATATTTTATTTGCACAATCAGATTGTGGCACTGCAATGGCAGTCTGCGGTAACTCTGACATTTCATATACACCAGGCGGGCACGGAGACATTGCAGAAGACCTGGGTGGATGTTTAACTTCTGACGAAAAGTACTCCGTATGGTATTCTTTTACCATAGCTACAGGAGGAACTCTTACTTTCGAAATTATCCCTAACGACCAGGGAGATGATTATGACTTTGGAGTATACGGACCTAACAAGTCTTGCGGAAACCTGGGAGCTCCCATCCGTTGTTCTTATTCCGGACAAAGTGGAAACACAGGTCTTAATATGACCGCTACTGACCTTAGTGAGGATGCAACAGGAGACAAATGGGTAAAATACATGGATGTATTGCCTGGTCAGACTTACTATATCATTGTAAACAACCACAGAGAAACAGCTAACGGATTCAAATTATCATGGGGTGGAACAGCTACTCTATCATCTCCATTTACAGATCCGAATATACAACCTCATCCATTTATCCCACCGGGAATTCCAGGAGCTAATCCTGCTGACCCAAGAGAAGTAGTAATCTGTTCAAATCCGGCGACTTTTGATTTCGCATCATTATCCGCAGGTATTCTTAATGGTAACCCTAACTTCAACATTAGCTACCACACAAGTCAGAACGATGCTTTAACAGGTAACAACCCTCTTGTTGGCCCTCAAACAGTTACCCCTGTTGGTGTTTATTTCTACAGTATCAACTATACTGACCCGACTAACCCCAACAGCCCTATTAATAAATGTAGACAGACTGGTAAATTTAAATTTAAAGATGGAACGATCACCGCTACCGATGTAACGCTGACAAGTTGTAATAATAACAATGCAGGTACGGCAATGTATGATCTTACCACTGCAGCAGTTTTTGCTGATCCAACGGCAACTAAAAAATATTATTACACGTTATATGATCTGAACAACTCAATCAATGAGATCACCAATATCTATCAGTTTGTTTCTGCTGAAGGTAAAATATATGTAAAAGTAACTTCTGTATTTGGATGTAGTGATATTGCAGAAATCACCCTTAAGTTCTATCCGCAAATCATTGCAAAAGATGCAGAATTAAGATCATGCTTTATTGAAGCCAATCCTTCTACAGCATTATTCAACTTAGATAACGCTGCTGTAATTACACCACAGGCAGGGATCACGAAAAAATATTTCCCTTCATTGACAGATGCAATAGATGAAACCAACCAAATTTTAAATGCTAATTATATTGCACCAAGCGGCTTAGTATACGTAAGAGTATCTGACACCAGAGGATGTTATGTAGTGGTAAAAATTGGTTTAACAGTAATTGCTCCAGTAACATCTAGTGTATTGAAAGATAAAATTATCTGTATAGAAGACACTACCACTTTAGATGCAGGACCTGGATTCAAAAGCTATGAATGGAGTACAGGAGCGACAACACAGTCTATCAAAGACGTAGGAGTAGGCGTTTACTGGGTAAAATTAAAAACAGGTGAATGCGTTGCCACTCAAAAGGTAACCGTTTATCCTTCTGAGCAACCAGTTGTAACAAATATTGATATTAACAATACTACTTTGACAATCAACGTTATTGGAGGAACACCGGATTATCAGTATTCTATGGATAAGATTCTATGGCAGCCTTCTAATGTATTCTCCAATGTAGCAAGAGGAACTTACAAAGTATATGTAAAAGATGCTTATGACTGCGAACCAATTGAAGTTGCAGTAGTGGTTCCTAACCTTATCAATATGATTACTCCAAACGGAGATGGTGTGAATGATGTAGTGGATTATTCTGCTATGGCTGATAAACAGAATCTTATTTTGAGTATCTTTGACAGATATGGAACAAAAATCCATCAGGGAGACAAATCCAATGGTTACAAATGGGATGGTAGAATTGGTGGCAAGAACATTCCAACAGGTACCTACTGGTATTCTGTAACATGGAATGAGAATGACAAGAAGAACACTCCTTTCAAGTTTTCAGGTTGGATTGTTGTAAAAAACAGAGAATAAAAACACCACAATATAAAAAGCCGCTTTGGCGGCTTTTTCTTTTACAAATAATGATAAAAATTTATTGATTTCAAGTTTGTTTAACAAAAAAAGTTTTAACAATGAAAAAAATATTACTTCTTTTTATTTTATTGATAGCGCAAATGGCCTATTCACAGTCAGACTGTGTCACAGCAATTCCCATCTGTGGTAATTCTGACATCTCATACACCCCTTCAGGCCCGGGGAATATTATAGAAATTCTTAACCAAAACGGAGGATGCCTCAGCACCAATGAAAGATATACAGTTTGGTACACTTTCACAGTATCCACACCAGGAACGCTGGCATTTAAAATAAAACCTAACGATCAGGATGATGATTATGATTTTGCAGTTTACGGACCAACAGCAAACGGTTGTGCTTCATTACAAAATGCAGATCACGTCTTCATACAGCCCATAAGATGTAACTATAGTGGTACTTCAGGAGATACAGGTCTTGATCTGACTCTCGCTCCACCTGCAGTATTCCCTACCAATCCTCCCGGTGTTACATCCAGTATGAACAATGGAAAATGGAGTCCTTATATGGATGTATTGGTTGGCCAGACTTATTATTTAGTGATTGACAACTTCAGTAGATCCGTTAATGGTTTCTCTTTAGAATGGTCAGGAACGGCAAGTTTAAGTTCTGCATTTAACGATCCGATTCTTTCTCCTAATCCATTTATTGCGCCGGGTATTCCGGGAGCTACTCCTACCGATCCTAATCAGGTGATGGTTTGTGCGTTGCCTACCCAGTTTGATTTTACAACACTATCTGCAGCTATTATTAATGGTAACAGCCCGAATTTCAAAGTTACTTATCATAAAACAACCAACGATGCCCTTACAGGACAGAATCCACTTACGGTAGCTACTGTAGACGGAACAACAATATATTATTACAGAATTGTATACCAAGACCCAAGCAATCCGGACAACCCTATCAACGGATGTTTCATAACAGGGAAGTTCAAGTTTGTGAATGTAGGAATCTCAGCCAATACAGCCACATTATACTCTTGTAATAATAATGGAGCCGGTACTGCAAAGTATAATTTAACAACAGCCAATGTATTTGGAGGCACCGGAGCAACCATTAAGTATTATGCTACGGTTGCGGATATGAATGCTGAAATTAATGAAATTACAGATCCTACCAACTACGTTTCTGCTGAATCAACTGTATATGTAAAAGTAGTTTCCAATTTTGGTTGTATTGCAACCACGACGATCAGACTATTATTCTATCCAACGGTGGTACTGAAAGATGCTGTACTTCAAAACTGTTATATTGATAATGACGTTACCCGTTCTACATTTGATCTTTCCAAGGCAGATATTGGAGTAGCTGTTCCAACACCTACAGGAACGATTATTAAATATTATACAACTATAGCTGATGCTAAAGCACAGACAAACCCTATTATAGCAGCATTAAACTATCTTTCAGAAAGCAAAACAGTATATGCAAGAGTAGATAATGACAAACAGTGTTATTCAATTGCTAAAATAGAACTGATTGTATTACCTCCGGTAAAATCAGCAGTATTAAAAGATAAAACAATTTGTGCTGAAGCCAAAACCTCTTTGGATGCAGGACCTGGATTTGTAAGCTACGAATGGAGCACGGGTGAAACTACACAATCTATCAACAACGTAGGAGTTGGGGTTTATTGGGTAAAACTTCAGACCGGAAAATGTTTCACACTTCAGGAAGTACGTGTACACCCAAGCCTTCAACCAGTGGTTTCAGGAATCGAAATTACCAACAACAACATCACAGTAACTGCTTCAGGAGGAGTTCCTCCTTACAAATATTCTATTGACGGTGTTAACTGGCAGGATTCTAACGTATTCACAGGACTTCCTAGAGGAGAGAATACGATATATGTAAAAGATACTTACAACTGTACTCCTATTCAGGTAACCGTTACTGTTCCTAACCTTATCAACGCGATTACTCCGAATGGAGATAACGTAAATGATGTTATTGATTACTCAGCATTAGCTTACAAGAAAAACCTTATCTTCATTGTATATGACAGATATGGAAACAAGCTTCATGAAGCTAACAAAATGAATAACTTCACTTGGGACGGAACAGCCTTTGGTAAGAAAATCCTAACCGGAACTTACTGGTACACGATCTCATGGAACGAAAACAATAAAGACAATACCGAAACCAAATATTCAGGATGGGTATTGGTAAAAAATAAAGAATAAGTTTTTACTTCATCTTTTTGAAAATCACCTCAGACTGAGGTGATTTTTTTTATCAACAAGTCCAACCTCCTGTTTACAGCATTTTACGAATGACTGCTAATAATTTGTTGAATACTATTTTTTTATTATTTTTTAAATAAACTATCTTTGCACCATGGCGCAGAAAGAAACATTATCATCCCTGACACACGGAAACTTTGCAAAAGAATTGTCTATTGCGGATGGAAAAATGCCTCCCAATGCAGTGGATTTTGAAAGATTGGTTATCGGAACTTTTTTGATTGACAAAAAAGGTCTTGACCATTCCATTGACCTTCTTACCCCAGAAGTGTTTTATGATCCCAGACATCAGGTCATCTTTTCTACTATTCTAAAATTGTATGAAGGCAACCACCCGGTAGACTTAATGACGATTATTCAGAATTTAAAAAAAGAAGACAAACTGAGTCAGGCTGGTGGTGATCATTACATCATTGATCTTACAATGGGAGTAAGCTCATCTGCCCATATCGAATATCACGTACGTGTTATTCTTGAAAAGTATATTTTAAGAAGCCTTATTAATGTTTCTGCTAATGTTATTGATTCTTCCTACAAGGAATCAACAGATGTTTTTGAACTTCTGGATAAAGCAGAACAATCTTTCTTTGAGATCACCAACGGAACGATTAAGAAAGGATTCGATACTGCCAACTCATTGGTAAAGCAGGCTATTGATACCATTAAATCTTTAAAAGATAAAGAGGGACTTTCCGGAGTTCCTTCAGGATTCAGAGATGTGGATAAGGAAACCGGTGGATGGCAGAATTCTGACCTTATTATTATTGCAGCCCGTCCCGCGATGGGAAAAACGGCATTCCTTCTTTCCATGGCAAGAAATATTGCAGTGGGACATAAAGTTCCTATGGCATTATTCTCTCTCGAGATGGCCTCGGTACAGCTGATCACCAGAATGATTGCTTCCGAAACAAGAATCTCATCAGAAAAATTAAGAAAAGGAACCCTGGATGATGAAGAATGGCAAAGACTATTCTCCAATGTATCCGAATTGGAAAACGCTCCTTTATATATTGACGAAACCCCTTCCCTTTCCATATTCGATTTCCGTGCAAAATGCCGAAGACTGGTAATGCAGCATGGGGTAAGAATTATCATGGTTGACTACCTTCAGCTGATGACCGCAGGAAGCAGTGGTGGAAAAGGAGTCGGAAACCGTGAACAGGAGATTTCCATGATTTCACGTTCATTAAAAGCCATTGCAAAAGAACTTAACGTACCGGTAATTGCCCTGTCACAGCTTTCAAGAAGTGTGGAAGCCCGACCTGGAAAAAGACCTCAGCTTTCAGATCTGAGGGAATCCGGAGCAATTGAGCAGGATGCGGATATCGTATCTTTCATCTTCAGACCAGAGTATTATAAAATTACGGTTTGGGATAATGATGAGGAAGGACAGGAAACTTCTACAGAAAACCAGGCCGAACTGATTATTGCAAAACACAGAAATGGTGCTACGGCAGATGTAAGATTATCATTCCTGAAACATTTTGCAAAATTCGGTGATATTGAAGCTGCACTTGACGGTGGTGCCGGAGGAGGATATCCTTCCAACTTCGGAGAGCCGAGCGGATTTGACAAGATCAAAACAACAATTCAGCCAGGAGCAGCATTTGATCTTCCGGACAGTTCAAAACTTTCAGGGTCTTCAATGAATGACTTTGATGATGATGATGACTTCCCTTTTTAAGCAAAAACTAAAATTCAGTTCAATTTTTACAGTCAATACATCAATTATTAAAAAGCAGATTTGAGAATCGAAATTTATACGGACGGAGCTTGCAGTGGAAACCCGGGAAAAGGCGGATATGGAATTCTTATGCGCGTTCCTGAAAAAAATTACCAGAAAACATTTTCAAAAGGATTTCGAAAAACGACCAACAACAGAATGGAACTTCTGGCGGTCATCACCGCATTGGAAAAACTGAAATCTACAGAAAATGACATCCATGTGTATACTGATAGCAAATATGTATCTGATGCCATCAACCAAAACTGGATTGCAGGATGGATCAAGAGAGGTTGGAAAAATGTAAAAAACCCTGATCTCTGGAAAAAATTCGTTGAACTTTACAATAAACATACCCCAAAAATGCATTGGGTAAAAGGTCATGCCGGACATTTTGAAAACGAACTTTGCGATAAATTAGCCGTAGCAGCAGCCAGTTCCTCAGATCTTGAAATTGATACTTATTTTGAGGGTTTGGATAACAATTCCTTATTTTAATTTAATTAATGTAAATACGTAATTGCTACTACACCATTCACCATTATATCATAATAAGCAGTATTTTTTTTAAAATATTATTAAAATTTAAGCAATATTAACATTAAATACATATTATTTAATTGGGATTTAATATCTTTACATATTAATCTAAGTCCCATTATAAATGAATAAAAATCTATTATTGTATTTATCTGTTTTTTTACTCTGTATAGCTGGGAAGTCCTTTGCTCAGACTTATCAGCTTATCGGAAACCCAGTGAACACTACCGGATGGACCATGGTTTCCCCTACTCAGGTAAACACAGATTTTATTCAGCTGACCCCGGATACCAATAACCAATCCGGTTCCATCAGGCTGAATGATCCTATTAATTTAAAATATTGTGATAAATGGAGAGTGGAATTTGATTTCAGAATGGATTCCAACCAAACCTCCAATGGAGATGGAATTGCCTTCTGGTATCTTGCCAATCCTCCGGTAGCCAGCGTATTAGGCTCAGGACTTGGAGTATCTCAAAATGCTGTAGGACTTGTTGTAGGACTTGACACATACAACAACACCACAACTGCTACCATGAGTAAGGTGCATGTTGGTTATGGACTGGTTCAAAACACCACTGACAGCAATAATGTCGAATTTTTTAATGTTCCCGGAAGTTCTTTCCACTCCCCGGATCTGAATACTACACAGCCTTTTCAGGGAACAACTTTTAAACACGTAGAAGTAACGGCGCAGGTAGATCCTGCAGCTCCTACCAGCTGGATTATAAAAATAACAATAGACGGTAATGTAATTTGCAATCAGTCTTTTGCACATTCAGGTGCTGCTGCTTCAATGACTGTAGGATATTTTGGTTTTTCAGCTTCTACAGGAGGTGCAAGATCAAGACATTCCATTAAAAATGTAAAAATTTATACGGACAAAGTTCCTATTTTACAGAATTCAGCCACACAGTCATTCTGTCCTAATCCTACAACCGGATACGGATCTGTAAACCTGACTACTTTCAATTCACAATTTGTAAGCAACCCTTCCAATTATACATTTACCTATTATCCATTTGGAAGCTCTACACCTATTGCGAATCCTACCAATTATCAGTTCAATGCTAACTCAACAGTAACAGTTGTTATTAAAGATAATGCAGGATTACTGTGTGATAACCCGGATGGTAAAATTTTATTGGTTCTTGCTCCTTTCAAAGCGGAAGACAAAACCATTACGGTATGTAATAATAACAAAGCAGGAACAGCAGCTTTCAATCTGAATACAGCAGCGGTGACCAATGTTCCTGGAGTTATAAAAAAATATTATAAAACGCTGACAGACCTCAACGCCGATACGAATGAGATTCAAAATCCTGACAATTACCTATCTGCTCCCGGAGTTGTTTATGTAAAAGTAACAACCCCTCAGGGATGTACAGGTTCAGCAAAAATTACCCTTGCATTCTATCCGGACACTCCTGTGAAAGAAGCTACTCTAAGATCATGTTTCATTGAAAATAATATTACGAGCGCTATCTTTAATTTGACAACCGCAGATGTTACTACTTTAGGAGCAGGCGCTGCCAAAAAATACTACACATCCATCGCTAATGCTTTAGACGGAATCAACGAAATCATGAATCCACTTCAGTATTTATCTACAAGTACTGCGGTATATGCAAAAGTAACGGATGCCAACGGATGCTTTAATATTGCTAAAATCAATCTTATTGTATTACCGCCAGTAACCTCTTCTGTTCTGAAAGACAAAATCATTTGTATTGGTGAAAAAACAGATCTGGATGCAGGACCAGGATTTGACGGATATGAATGGAGCACCGGAGCAACTACCTCATCTATTAAAGATGTAGGCGTAGGTCCTTATTGGGTAAAATTGAAAACCGGTAACTGTATCACTACACAGACTGTCAATGTAAAAGCATCTGCAAATCCAGTGATTTCCAGCATTGATATTGACAACAACACCATCACAGTAAATGTAGCAGGGGGAACTCCTCCGTATCAGTTTTCTCTGGATGGAATGAACTGGCAGCCTAGTAATATATTCACAGGTTTAGCAAGAGGCGAAGTAAGAGTGTATGTAAAAGATTTTTACAATTGTACACCTGTTGAAGTTCAGATTACCGTTCCTAACCTGATTAATGCTATCACTCCAAACGGCGACAACGTAAATGATTTCATTGATTATTCAGCACTTGCTTACAAGAAAAACCTGATATTCATCGTCTACGACAGATATGGTAACAAACTGTACGAAGCCGGAAAAATGAGAAACTTCACATGGGACGGAACAGCTTCCGGTAAAAAAGTTCTTACAGGAACTTACTGGTACACCATTTCATGGAACGAAAACAACAAAGACAATACTGAAACCAAATACTCAGGCTGGGTATTGGTTAAAAACAGAGAATAAATTTTACTATCAGAAACTACCTCATTTGGGGTAGTTTCGGTATTAAAAGCAGAATCTGCTCCATCAGAGATTGGAACCAGGTATTGCTTTTTATCACCAATTTAAACATAAAAAACAATTTTATTTCTAAGATTAAGTATAACATCACAATCCATCCACTATGAAAAAAGATATACTCATTTTTTTACTGACTATCTTATTATACTTGCCGGGAAGATTATTTTCACAAACGTATCAACTTACCGGAAACCCTGTTAATACAACGGGCTGGGATCTTGTCTCTGATGCTATAGTAAGCGGAGACTTTGTAAGGCTTACCACAGACCAGACCAGCAGATACGGGGCTGTAAAATTATCAACACCTATTACTTTGAGCTACTGTGATAAATGGAAAGTGGAATTCGATTTCAGAATTGACGGAAACGGAACCACACAATTTGGAAAGGGAGACGGCTTTACCTTCTGGTATCTTGCCAATCCGCCAACAGGATTTGTATCAGGAGGAGGACTCGGTATTCCAGCTAATGCTTCGGGGCTAATGGTTGGTTTTGATATTTTCAACAATACCACAGAAGGCCAGATGAGTAAAGTACATATTCTTTATGGTACCAATAATACAGCAGGTAATAATATCGAATTCAACACCACTCCGGGAAGTACATTTCACTCTCCGGACCTTATTGCTACCCAACCGTTTGTAGGAGATACCTACAGACATGTTGAAGTAAACGGAGAAACAGACCTTACCAACCCTACAAACTGGATTATCAAAGTAAGAATAAATGGTGTTCTTATCGTAGATCAGTCTTTTGCTCCTTCCGGAGGTGCAGTAGGAATGTCACAGGGATATTTTGGCTTCTCTGCAGCAACCGGAGGTGCCAGTGCAAGACATTCTATTAAAGACGTTAAAGTATATGTAGATAAAGTTCCTATTTTAAGTAATACCATAACTCCATTTGTTTGTACAAATCCAGCTACCGGAAATGGTACAGTAGATCTTACTTCTTATAATTCTCAATTCGTAAATAATCCTGGAAATTATATTTTCACTTATTATGTATTGGGAAGTTCTACTCCTATCGCCAATCCTACAAGTTTCCAGTATTCCGGAAATACAACTATTAAGGTGGTGGTAAAAGATCCTACTTCTACTCTTTGTGATAATGGTGATGGTGTTATTCAGCTTAATCCTACTCCATTTGCAGCAACAGATGCTACTCTTAGCGGATGCAATAACAACAATGCCGGAACAGCAACCTTTGATCTCAATACCGCTGCTGTAACAACTGTTGCCGGAGTTATCAAAGAATTCTATCCTACTTTATATGATCTGAATAACGGTACGAATCAGATCACAAATCCTTCCGCATATGCCTCTGCAGCAGCAACAATATATGTAAAAGTAACCACACCTCAGGGATGTGTAAGTACTTCTAAAATCACACTGAATATTTACCCTGTGGTAGTTGTTAATGATGTGGAACTCAAATCATGTTTCATTGAAACCAATCCATCTATGGCTTCTTTTAACCTTACAGGGGCTGTTGTTTCCCAGGGTGGACTTACAAAAGAATATTACCCTTCATTGACAGATGCAATCAGTGGAACTAATGCCATCTCAACTCCGGCAGCATACATTGCTCCTAATGGAGTTGTTTATATTAAAGTTTTTAATGGAAATGGATGCTACTCTATTGCAAAAGTTACATTAACTGTAATACCTGCTGTTTACTCAAGGACTTTACTTGACAAGACAATTTGTATTGAAAACACCACAACATTAGATGCGGGAGCCGGATTCAAAAGCTATGAATGGAGCACAGGAGCAACCACACAATCCATCAAGAATGTAGGAGTAGGTACTTACTGGGTAAAACTGAAAACCGGAGATTGTATTGCAACACAAAAAGTAACAGTATATCCTTCTGACAATCCTGTTATTACCACGGTTGACATTTCAGGAAGCACAGTAACAGTATATGCTAACGGTGGAACTCCTCCTTATCAATACTCTATGGATAATATCAACTGGCAGGACTCCAATGTGTTCACCAATATTACAAGAGGAGAAGCTAAAGTATATGTAAGAGATGGTTATAATTGCGTTCCTGTTGAAGTCAATATTACAGTACCTAACCTCATCAATATAATCACTCCTAATGATGATGGTATTAATGATTTCGTTGATTACTCTGCATTAGCCAATAAACAAAATCTGGAAATTGCCATCTTCGACAGATATGGTTATAAAATGTTCCAGGCTGATAAGACCAATGGTTACAAATGGGCAGGAACTACCAATGGACATAAAAAAGTCCCTACAGGAAACTATTGGTATTCTGTTTCATGGAATGAAAATAATAAAAACAGTACTCCGATAAAATTCTCAGGCTGGATTGTTGTAAAAAACAGAGAATAATTACACTTTCCACCACATCAAAAGAATCACCCCGCCGGTCGGGGTGATTTTTTTGTATTAACAGGCAGGAGATATTTCATTTTAAAGACTCTTTATTCATATTCAATTCTTAAATTTGTCGTATGAATTATTTGGAAGCTTTAAGCAGAAGATATTCTGTAAAAAAATTCAATCATCAGATTATTCCTCAGGAAACTCTTCACAACATTCTTGAGTCAGGAAAGCTGTCTGCCAGTTCGCTGGGGCTTCAGCCTTATAAAATTGTGGTTGTTGAAAGTGAGGAGATGAAGCAGAAATTAATTCCTGCTTTTTATAATCCATCTCAGATTTCCACCTGTTCTCATCTTATTGTTATTATTTCAAAAAAAGTGATAGAAGAGAACTATATCCGAGGGTATTTTAATCATATTTCTGAAGTAAGAAATACTCCTATGGAAACACTGGATCCTTTCAGAAACAGTATTAATCAGCATATCAACCAGAAAACACATGATGAAATTTTCAACTGGGCAGAAAAACAGTCTTATATAGTATTGGCCAATCTTATGTATGCCGCCGCTATTGAAAATATAGATTCCTGCCCGATGGAAGGCTTCCGTCAGGATCTTATAGAAGAAATTCTGAATACCGATCCTGAAACAGAAAAAGTAACTGTTACCCTCGCTTTAGGTTACCGTTCTGAAGAAGATCACTTCCAGCACATGAAAAAAGTAAGAAAACCAAACGAAAAATTGTTTAAATTTATTTAATCTTAAACGATTGTACCTAAAGCCAGCATATGATAAAAGCGGATGTATTAGTAATTGGTTCCGGCATTTCCGGACTTTCCTATGCCATTAAAGTTTCTGAACAGCACCCTGATGCCAAAATCATTATTGTAACCAAGTCTGATGAAGACGAAAGCAATACCAAATATGCACAAGGCGGTCTCGCTGTCGTTACAGATTTTCAGAATGACAATTTTCAAAAACATATTGACGACACGATGCGTGCCGGTGACGGAGAAAATAAACGTGATGTCGTAGAGATGGTGGTAAGAGAAGCTCCTGCAAGATTCAATGAAATTGTAGAATGGGGAGCACAGTTCGATATGAAAAACGGCAAATTCGCTTTAGGAAGAGAAGGCGGTCACACTGAAAACAGAATCGTCCATCATAAAGATATCACAGGTTTTGAAATCGAAAGAGCTTTACTGGAAACAGCCAATAACAGCCCGAATATTGAAATTCTTGATCATCATTACGTCATTGATATCATCACACAGCACCACGTTCCGGGAAAAGAACTTAATGAAGGAGACATCCACTGCTACGGGGCTTATATTCTGGATGAGAAATCCAAAACCATCAAAAAAATTACTTCTAAAATAACACTGGTTGCCACAGGAGGTGCCGGACATGTTTATAAAAACACCACCAATCCTACAATTGCCACAGGAGACGGAATTGCTTTCGTTGCCCGTGCCAAAGGAAATGTTTCCAATATGCAATATTATCAGTTCCACCCTACAGCTTTGTACAGCAAAATGGATGGAATGTTGTTTTTAATTTCAGAAGCAGTTCGTGGAGATGGAGCAAAATTAAGAACCAAAAGAGGTGAAAAATTCATGCATAAATATGATGAACGTGAAGAATTAGCCTCAAGAGATATTGTTGCAAGAGCCATCGATGCCGAAATGAAAATTACCGGAGACGAATTTGTTGGCTTGGATTGCAAGGAAATGAATCATGAAAAATTCTTAGAACATTTCCCGAATATTTATAAAAAATGCAAAGACGAAGGAATTGATCCTTTCACTCAACTGATTCCTGTTGTACCTGCCTGCCACTATCTCATGGGTGGAATCGAAGTAGACAGAGACGGACAGTCTTCCATCAGAAATCTTTTCGCAGTAGGAGAATGTACCAACTCAGGACTTCACGGTGCCAACAGACTTGCTTCAAACTCACTTCTTGAAGGCTTGGTTTTCGGGCACAATGCAGCCATGAAAACGGTAAACCTTCTCAATGAAAACAATTTCAACTTTGATGATCTGAAAGCCGTTCCGGAATGGAATGAAGAAGGAATGAAAATCATGGACGAAATGGTTATCGTCAGCTATCTGAGAAAACAACTTCAGGAAATGATGAGCGATCTTGTAGGTATTGTAAGAAGCAACAGACGTCTGAATATGGCACTGCAAAAACATCAGGAAATTGCTGCCGCTGTTGATGAAATCTACCACTACTCCATTCTTTCACCACAACTTTCAGAATTAAGAAACTTAACAACCGTTGCACACCTCATCATTACCCAATCTATGGAAATGACAGAGAATAAGGGAGCGTTTTATAATAAAGATTTAGCTTAAAAGCATACTATAATGAAAAGACCAGCATACGTTACAGATAAAGCATTAAAAGCATTCATAAAAAGTGCGCTTGAAGAAGATATTCAGGATGGTGATCATTCTACTCTTTCTACTATTCCACAGGATCTTGTGCAAAGTGCCAGGCTTTTGGTAAAACAGGATTGTATTCTTGCAGGTGTGGAGCTGGCTGAAATCATTTTTAAAACATTTGACAAGAATTTAAAAGTAGAGGTTTTCATTAAAGATGGAACTCCATGTAAATTCGGAGATGTAGCTCTTATGGTTACAGGAAGTGCAAGATCTATCCTTTCCACAGAGAGATTTGTTCTTAACTGTATGCAGAGAATGAGCGGCATTGCAACCCTTACTCATGAGTGGGACTCAAGATTAGTAGGAACAAAAACTAAACTTTTAGATACGAGAAAAACGACTCCCAATTTCAGAATGTGTGAAAAATGGGCGGTAGCTATTGGCGGTGGAACCAATCACAGATATGGTCTTTATGACATGATCATGCTGAAGGATAATCATATTGATTATAACGGAAGCATTACCAATGCAGTAGCAATGGCAAAGGATTACGTTAAAAAGAATAAGAAAAAGTTGAAAATAGAGGTTGAAACCAGAAACCTTGAAGAAGTTCAGGAAGCCATCAATGCAAAAGTTGACAGGATCATGCTTGATAATATGGATGTAAAAACGATGAAACAAGCTGTAAAAATGATTAATGGTTCTTGTGAATCTGAAGCTTCAGGTGGAATTACCCGCGATATGCTGAAAGAAATTGCCTCCACAGGCGTTACCTATATCTCTGTAGGAGCCCTTACACACTCTGCTGAGAATATAGATTTGAGTCTCAAAGCAGTGAAATAGCGTTGAATTTTTAACAAAAACACCACCACTTTGTTAAAAATTCAATAACATGACTTTTTTCATACTAAAATTCGATTTTTAGCCATAATATTGATTTTTAACACTTTAACATTATTAAGACTGATTAAAAATTAACATTGAGTTAATAATAGTTAAATTTTATTTTGCGAATTTTGCAGAAAATTAAATCTAATTATTACTAACGATTATGAAATTAATCAACAAATCGATACTAACTGCGGTTATTACATTATCTACAGCTAGTGTTTATTACGCTCAAGAAGTTCAGGATTCTACGAAAACTAAATCTAAGGACATTGAGGAGGTAATCTTAAGAGGTGTTACGGATATCGCTAAAGATAGAAAAACGCCTGTTGCAGTATCTACAATCAAAGCTGCTCAAATCCTTGAGAGACAAGGAAACCAGGAGTTGGTAGAATTGCTAAACACAACACCATCAGTATATGCTACAAAAGGTGGTGGTGGATTTGGAGATTCTCAGATCACTATGCGTGGTTTCGAATCAAGAAACATCGCTGTAATGGTAAACGGCATGCCTGTAAACGATATGGAAGGTGGTACTGTTTATTTCTCAAACTGGACTGGACTATCTGACGTAACAAGTACTATGCAGGTACAAAGAGGGCTTGGATCTTCTAAATTAGCAATTGCTTCTGTAGGAGGTACTATGAACTTCTTAACAAAGTCTGCAGACATGAAAAGAGGTGGAATTCTAAGATTCGGAGTTGGTAACAACGACTACCTTAAAACCTCTTTTGCTTACAATACAGGTAAATCTGAAAATGGATGGTCTTCTTCTATCTTGATGAGCAGACAGGCTGGTAGCACTTATATTGAAAACACACAATATGAATCTTATGCTTATTATTTTGCATTAGGATGGGAGCCAAATAAAAAACATAACTTCCAGTTTACACTAACTTCTGCACCTCAATGGCATAATCAGAGAACATTCTCTCCAACAATCCAAAATTATATAAAATACAATCCGGATCATGATGGAACACCATACAGACAATATAACTCTGATTATGGTTATTACACTGATGCAAATGGAAATAAAGTATCATTAGCTAACAGAGCAAATTATTACTCTAAGCCTGTTATGATGCTAAACTGGGACTGGACTATGAGTGAGAAATCTAAGTTAAGTACAGTTTTATATATGTCTAACGGTAGAGGTGGTGGAACCGGTGAAATTGGTAGAGTTGGTGGAAAAGGAATTACAGATGCCTCTTTCGTTGATGCAGAAGGTCACTTCAACTACGATGCTATTTTTGCTGCAAACAAAGCTGTTAACGTAAATACTGCAGGTGCTGGTAGTACTTTGATCCGTAGATCAAGTATCAACTCTCACAACTGGTATGGTATCTTGGCTAACTTCCAGCATAAAATCAACGACAACTGGAATTTCTCAGTAGGTACAGATGATAGATATTATTATGGATACCATTATCAAGTAGCTTCTGACTTGTATGGAGCATCAGGATATAAGGATAGTAATAACAAAAATATTGCACCTAATATTGTCAACAAAACTTATAATTATCAACAATTAGCTTGGAATCCTTTTGGAGGAAAAACAGCTCCTATCCAAGATCAAATTGGTTATAGTAATGACGGAGAGGTTATCTGGTACAGTGGTTTTGGTCAAGTTGAATTCACTAAAAATGATTTCTCTGCATTCCTACAAGGATCAGTTTCTAACCAAGGATACCAAAGAATTGATAACTTCATTCAAGATGGTGTAACTAAACAACAAGGACAAGTTGTCAATACAAAAACAGGATTCAAAAACCTTTTTGGATATAACATTAAAGGGGGAGCTAACTATAACATCAATGCAAATCACAATGTTTTCGCAAATGTTGGATACTATAGCAAGCAACCATTCTTTAACTCTGTATACCCAAGTAACTTCCAGGTAGTTAACCCAACTTTAACTAACGAAAAAATCTTCTCAGCAGAAGTTGGATATGGTTTCAGATCTCCAAAACTTAGTGCAAATGTAAATGTTTACAGAACACAGTGGGGAGACAGATGGTTAAGAAGAACTAACCAGACATTTACACTACCTGACAATACTACAACTACAGGATATGCAGAAATTAGTGGTATTACTGAAGTTCACCAGGGAGTAGAATTTGACGCTGTTTACAGACCAACTAATTATCTTGAATTCCAAGGTATGTTCTCTTGGGGTGATTATTATTATAAAGGAAATGCTACAGGTGCTGCTTTTGATGATAACAACAACCCACTTACCTTAGCTGGATCTTCTACATCAACAACTCTTTACTTAGATAAAGTAAAAGTAGGAGGAACAAGTAATAACAGTATTCCTCAGATGACTGCTTCATTAGGAGCGACTGTAAAACCAGTAAAAGATCTTAGTATCTTTGGAACTTGGAGATACGTAGGTAAACTTTACTCATCAATTGATATTGCAACATTCTCTAACCAAGCAGCTCAAGATAAAGGAGTAATGAAATTACCAGATTTCAACCTATTTGATGTAGGATTCTCTTACAAAATCAGACTAAGAGACAGTTCTCAGTATTTCACTATTGGTGCAAATGTTTATAACTTGTTTGATACTACTTATATTTCTGATGCATCAACAAATGTCTTCACAAAAACTAGTGATCAGTTTGCTACAGCAGCACAGTATGAGGCTTATCAATCTACTCTATACAAAGGAATTGACCCAACTAACCGTGTACTTTTCGGATTCGGAAGAACATGGGCAGCTAACTTATCATTCAACTTCTAATAATATCACAATATTAGATTTTATAAATATCAATCCCGGCTTTGAGCCGGGATTTTTGTTATCTTTGTGTACAAAAAAATAGGATTATGGATTTTTACAACATTTTACTTAATGCCCATAAAGGTTTCGGGTATCTTGAAATTCTTTTGGTAACATTATTTGTCATTGCACTTTTAGCTACCATGTTCGGTTTCAGTGGAAAAGTGAACAAATTTTTGAAGAAAACAACTCTTTTCACAATGATTTTCTTCCACGTTCAGTTTTTATTAGGGATCATTATGCTGATCACCACTTTCAGCAAAGGTTTAAACATGGGAGAAGTAATGAAAAATGCAGCATTAAGATTCCAATATGTTGAACATCCATTCTCTATGCTTATTGCAGCAGTTTTGATGACAATCGTCAACAAAAAAGTAAAATCAAATGATACTATTTCTTTAGGAGTAGTAATTATGGGACTGATTGCAGTAGGTTTATTTGCATTTGCATTCCCTTGGACAAGAGTCTTCGGGGCTTAAAACAGACAAAGAAATTATATGCGTTATAATTTATAAATAGTTTAATCTTAAATTTTTAATTAAATCAATGAAAGTAGCTGTAGTAGGTTCAACAGGAATGGTTGGACAAGTTATGCTTAAAGTTTTGGAGGAGAGAAACTTCCCTGTAACAGAATTAATCCCGGTAGCATCCGAAAGATCTGTAGGCAAGAAGGTGAAGTATAAACAGAAGGAATTTACCATCGTAAGCATGAAGGACGCTATAGCTGCCAAACCGGATATTGCAATCTTCTCTGCGGGTGGTTCTACTTCTCTTGAATTTGCTCCTTTATTTGCAGAGGCAGGAACAACAGTCATTGACAATTCTTCTGCATGGAGAATGGATCCTGACAAAAAATTAGTCGTTCCTGAGATCAATGCTGATGTTTTAACAAAAGAAGATAAAATTATCGCAAATCCGAATTGTTCTACCATTCAGTTGGTCATGGTTCTTGGACCTTTGAACAAAAAATATGATTTAAAAAGAGTAATTGTTTCTACCTATCAGTCTGTAACAGGAACAGGTAAAGCTGCTGTAGACCAGTTAAACGGTGAAATCAGCGGAGATGATTCTACTGAAAAAGTGTATCCTTATCAAATCTTCAAAAATGCATTGCCACACTGTGATGTATTTGCTGATGATGACTATACAAAAGAAGAAATCAAACTGATGAAGGAGCCTAAGAAAATCTTAGGAGATGATACCTTTAACTTAACAGCAACCGCTGTAAGAGTTCCGGTTCAGGGAGGACATTCTGAAAGTGTAAACATCGAATTCGAAAATGAATTTGAACTGGACGAAGTAAGAAAAATTTTATCTGAAACTCCTGGAGTAATCGTAATGGATGATGTAAAAAACAACCACTACCCGATGCCTCTTTATTCAGAAGGAAAAGACGAAGTTTTCGTTGGAAGGATCAGAAGGGATCTCTCACAGCCCAAAACACTCAACCTCTGGATCGTTGCAGACAATCTGAGGAAAGGAGCAGCAACAAACGCTGTACAAATTGCAGAATACCTTGTAGCAAACAACTTAGTATAAACTAACAAAATAAAAAGAGTCTCAGAATTGAGATTCTTTTTTTTATCAAACACAATTATGAACACCCAGAAAAATGCCCATAAAGAGAAAATAGGATTTCAGAAGCTTATTGCAACGTTCGGAATCATCCTTTTTGTCGGAAAAATTATTGCATGGAAGCTTACCAATTCTGATGCAGTATTTTCTGATGCTATGGAAAGTATCGTCAATGTCATCAGTGCATTCATGGGACTTTATTCTCTCCATCTTGCAGCCAAACCTAAAGATGATGATCACCCGTATGGCCATGGGAAAGTAGAATTCGTGACTTCCGGAATTGAAGGAGCCTTAATTGCCATAGCCGGTGTTATGATCATCTACGAAGGAATTCACAGTCTTATTGTAGGAAAAACACTGAGTAAAATTGATCTTGGGATATGGATTATTGCTGCCACTGCAGTTATTAATTATCTGCTGGGATATATTTCTATTAAAAAAGGAGAAAGAGAAAACTCTCTGGTTCTTATTTCATCCGGTAAACATCTTCAGTCGGATACCATTACAACCCTTGGTGTGGTTGCCAGTTTAATTATTGTTTACTTCACCAAAATCTATTGGCTGGATTCAGTAGTAGCATTAAGCTTTGGACTTTACATCATATTTGTAGGCTATAAAATCGTTCGAAAATCTCTGAGCGGTATTATGGACGAGCAGGATCCTGAAATACTAAATCAGGTGATTAAAATCCTTGAAGAAAACAGACAAATAGAATGGATTGATGTCCACAACATGAAAATCCAGCAATTTGGTTCCTCTTTACATATTGATGCCCATATTACTCTTCCCTGGTATTATGATCTTCGTGACGCTCATGGAGAAATGGAAAAGGTAATCATCCTTCTTGCTAAAAATATTAAACGTACTATTGAGTTCAATTTTCATATGGACGATTGTAAACCGATTTCATGCTCAATCTGTCAGATCAAAGAATGTCCTGTCCGTGAAAAAGACTTTGTAAAGCGTGTAGAATGGACCCCGGAAAATGTCACAAGTGTAGATAAACATACCATCTCTGAAGAGGAGTAAGGAAATTCAGTTTGGGCTTTATCAATTTGATTTAAGAGCCACCTGTTTTCGATAATAGAACATCGGAACAATCAAAAGGATAATCAACGGCTGAATTACGAATCTTCTCATATAAAAAGAAAAAAGATATCCTATCTCAAATTTGTTGTGAATACAGTACAGGTAAATCGGGAATGTAATGGAAAAAACTACAATCATCATTACAGCTCCCTGTAAAGTCCATTCTTTATTTTTAAATAAACCATAAATAATCAGGCAGGAAAAAAGAAGATTTAAAATAAACCTGAACACATGTCCTGCAATCAGTTTTCCCCATTCAAAGACAGGGAACTCAATATGTTTATTGGCTTCGTGAAAGTAGTCTAAAAAAGGGTCATAAAAAAGACTTCCTTCCAAAGCTCTTACCCCAATCAATCCGCAGACACCTGCGATAACCAGAAACCAGCTAAGAATTTTCATGTTTTAAAGCAAAAAATTTAATCCAGATCAGCCAAAGGACAACCACACTTCCATAAATAATGGCAGGAAAAATAAAATCGTGAAACATCTTTCCATATTCTTTATGATCTGACATGACAATATTCAATCCTACAATTCTTAAAAGATTGATAACGTACAATAATACTAACCCCGCTCCCACAAAAACAAAAGTTTTCGTTCCTTTATAAAAAGCAAAAACAAAAGACACAAATAAAATGATAACAGAAATCGCATTACAGCCCTCTACCATTCTCGTCACATAATTCTGCTTAACATAAAACCAAACCTGTTCATTCTTTACATCATCATAAAGTTCTGTAGGGTAACCTATCGCATTCTGAAGAGCTGTTACCTGATTGGCAATCATTCTTGAAAAAGAATCCAATCCGGAGTCTTTCCCACTATTCAGATAGAACTGATAGGCAAAAAGCAGCACCAGATAAATAATAATAAAACGCAATAAAATACCCAAAACAGGTTTAAAGTCTTTCAGCATAATACAAAGATAAAAATTAGCGTGTAATATCCTGAATTTGAATGAAGAAAGTTAAAAACAAGAGTTCAAACGGTATAATTGCTAGGCTTACACTGAAAATTTTTCACAAAAACATTCAATAAAATCAAAATTCTACAGCTCCATGATAATAACTCTTTGACCTTCATCCATCACTTCTTAAATCTATCATTTCCAACTCATGTTAATTTAGTATATTTGTTTCCATATTATGACTTCTGATAACGCAAAACGATTTTTTGAAAACCATATAGGTAAAAAATCTTCTGAATTCGTCACATTAGCTCAAAGCGGCTCTGCGAGGGTCAATTTTCTGGCCACTACAGGCACTGAAAAATACATCATCACGTACAATGAAAATCTTCCGGAAAATGAAAGTTTTCTTTACTATTCCGAAGTATTCTCTGACCTGAGTCTTAATACCCCTTCCATCTTTGCTGTTTCTGATGACAGGAAGATGTACATTCAGGAATTTTTAGGACAACAAACACTTTCCGAGGTGATTACAAAAGAACAATTATCTCCTACGGTGAAATCTTTGGTTAAGCAGACCTTAGAAAAGCTTTTCCAGATGCAGGTACAAACTCAGGGGAAAATTGATTTTTCAAAAACCTTTGAATATGAAAGTTATGATGAGCTTCCCGTGATTCATGATCTTTATTACTTCAAAAATTTTGCCGCTGATTTTCTGGAACTTGAATACAACAAGTCTACTCTTCTGAAAGAGTTTAAAAAAATTGCTGTACTTATTGAAAATCTTGAACCTAAAGGAATTATGATCCGAGATTTTCAGGCAAGAAATATTATGGTGAATGAAAAGAATGAAGTTTCTTTCATCGATTATCAATCGGCAATGAAAGGTCCGTTAATGTATGATGTCATCTCTTTTCTTTTTCAGGCTAAAGCTAATTTCCCGGAAGATTTCAAACAGGAAATGCTGGAATATTATATTCAACAGTTTGAAAATCCTGAAACTAGAATGCAGTTGAAAAATGCAGTAATGCCTATTCAGATGATGAGATTTTTACAGGTTTTGGGAGCATACGGATTCCGAGGATTGATTCAGAGGAAGCAACATTTCATGGCCAGCCTTGAAAAAGGGATACAGAATATTACCCAGTTTGCAGACTCATGGGAACAGATGAATAATTATCCGGAATTGCAAAAAGTAATTCAGCAACTGACATCAGAGAAGGCAAAACAAAAAATTGAAGAAATAATAAATAAATAAGTCTTCGACTCCGCTCAGACTGACAGATTGAAAATATTTGAGCAAAGCACAAAGCGATTTCAACATAACTAAATAAACCTTAATGGTTTAAAAAAAGATAAAAAAGAATATGCTAAACATCGAGATACACAGTTTTTCTTACAAGAAAGGAGGAATTCCTAAAGACAATTCAGGAAATGGCGGAGGTTTCGCTTTTGACTGCCGTGGAATCTTAAATCCCGGAAGAATTGAAGAATATAAAATCCAGACCGGAAATGACATCGGAGTTCAGGAATATCTGGAAACAAAAACAGAAATGCCAAAGTTTTTAGAACTTATAAAATCTCTGGTTTCTATCAATATCGACGATTACCTTGCAAGAGGCTTCGAACATCTTCAAATCAACTTCGGATGTACAGGCGGACAGCACAGATCAGTATATTCCGCTATAAAAATTGCAGAATTTATCAGAGAAAAATATCCTGAAGGAACTCAGGTAACCCTTCATCATGATGAACAACCGCAACTGAATATTAGTAATCAGTAATGAGCAATAAGTAATTTTCTAATTACACTTATATATTACTCATTACCAATCACTCATTACTTATAAAATTATGAAAGCTTTAATTTTCGCAGCAGGAAAAGGTACCAGGCTTAAGCCATTTACAGATCATCACCCAAAAGCACTCGCCAAGGTAAATGAAATTCCGCTTCTGGAAAGAAATATTAATTACCTGAAAAGTTTCGGAATAAAGGATTTTGTTATCAACATTCATCATTTTGGAGAACAGATTGTTGATTTTCTGAATAAAAACAATAATTTCGGTTGCAAGATTGAAATCTCTGATGAAACCAATGAGCTTCTGGAAACTGGTGGCGGCTTGATATTTGCAAGAAAATTCCTGGATCACGGAGAAGATTTTTTAATCATGAACGCTGATATTCTAACCGATCTGAACATCAATGCATTGGTAGAATACCACAAAAAGATAAAAGATTTTGCTACTTTAGCGGTTTCGGACAGAGAAAGTTCGAGAAAACTCCTTTTCAATGATGATATGGTTTTGAGAGGATGGCTGAATGTACAGACTGGTGAACAAAGGTTGGCAGAATTCAATAAAGGCTTTAGACCCCTTGCATTCAGCGGAATTCATTGTATCAATCCTGTCATCTTCGAAAAAATAAAAAGAACAGGCAAATTCTCTGTTATGGAAGAATATCTGGATCTGATGCAGACCGAGCATATACATGGTTTTGTACACGACAGTATTCTTATTGATGTCGGAAGACCATCATCCGTAATAGAAGCCGAAAAACATTTTAAATAAATTTTTGCAATGGAAATTGATGGAACCAGGGATGAAAGTTTAGTAAATCCAGAACTTGACATTAACGAAACAAAACTGCATAACAGTTTCAGACAGAAAACCTGGGACGAAACAATCACCAAAGACAGCTGGATGGTCTTCAAGGTCATGGCTGAATTTGTAGACGGCTATGAAAAACTGGCTAAAATTGGCCCATGCGTTTCTATATTTGGCTCTGCCCGACTGAAGCCGGAGAACAAATATTATGAAATGGCAGTAGATATCGCTGAAAAGATCACCAAACTAGGTTTCGGAATTATTACCGGAGGCGGTCCGGGGATTATGGAAGCAGGAAATAAAGGTGCTTTTAATGCCAAAGGGAAATCTATAGGACTTAATATTGATCTTCCTTTTGAACAGCATTTCAATCCATACATCAACAAATCCTATTCGATGAACTTTGATTACTTTTTCGTGAGAAAAGTAATGTTTGTAAAATACTCTCAAGGTTTCGTAGTAATGCCTGGAGGATTCGGAACACTGGATGAGCTGACCGAAGCGATGACCTTGATTCAGACCAACAAAATTGGAAAATTCCCAATTGTTTTGGTAGGAAGTGAATTCTGGGGTGGATTACTGGATTGGTTTAAAGCAACTCTGTTAAAAGAAGGAATGATTGCGGAAGATGATCTTGATCTTTATCGTGTGGTAGATACGGCTGATGAGGCTGTAGCGCATATTAAAGCCTTTTATGATAAATATTCTGTAAATGTAAATTTCTAATTGGCATATTATTTGTGACTTATAACTAGCAAGTATGATTGTAAATCTATTAATTAAGATGAAAAAACTTTTATATATATCAGGAATTTTAACATTTTTTGTGTTAATGAGTTTTATGTATGTAGACTTTTTCTCTTCAATGACCAAAGTTGACTATATTGATGGAAGCAAGACATTGAAGTTTACCACAAAAATGAATACAAGCCATATCTCTGATGCTATTAAAATCAACCCTAACACGGCAGGATTTGAAGCAGAGGTAAAAAAATATGTGAACAATAATTTTGATGTATTTGTCAATGGGTCTCCTAAAACGATTACCTTCACAGGAAGTCAGGTCAGTGGAGAAACTGTATGGGTATATTTCGAAACCGGAGGCGTTTCGGATATCAATACCTTAAAGATTAAAAACACGATCCTTTTGAGCGCTTTTCCTAAGCAGATCAATCTGGTAAATATAGCATACAAAGGCAGCCAGAAAACAATGAACTTCCAAAGAGGAAAAGAAGTGAACGAGGTTTCTTTTTAAACGAAAATTAGATTTAACCATTATAAAATGGGTACCCTGGAAAGTTGAACTTTTCAGGGTATTTTTTTGGAACTTCAAAAAATCACTAAAAAGAGATTAATTAAGTACAAATACCTAATTCAAAATTTCAGCATTTTTACTCTAATATTTTCATTTTCAGCAATGTACATTTGTATTGTAATTACAACCCAATCAGTGAAGCCGTATCACTTTAATAACGGGGCGGAATCTGAAAAGCCCAATGAGTAAGAAAACACCAAACAAAACTAAATATCATGGAAGATATAGAACTAAAATCATCCAGTCAGGAAATTGATGTCCTGATCGTTATTGACACGGATTATGTAAGAGGTACTTATAAAAACCCAAGTACAGACCCTAATAATCCTACCGGGATTGATCATAACAGCCAACATATGATCGTTTCCAATGCCAACGCTATTTCCGGACAAGGTACAGCTGATTTGAATTTCAGTGCAAGAGCCGGGGATACTGTTTCTTTCAGAGGAACATCAATATACCAAAACTCCGATGATGCAGTAATCATCTATAATATTAAGTACTGGTCAGGCGATCAGGTTTTTAACAGCTTTATATACAATTCTGTGGAAAGAAAAAAGGCTGCTGTACCTAATTTGAATTCTCAAAATGGTCTTCCTGCTGCCAGTGCAGATATCACATTTGCGAGTATTGACTCTAAAGTAAAAGCTACAGGAACAGAGAATTTCTATGTACAGTTTGGACTTTATATTTTAGATCCGAATGACAGTAACAAACAGATTCTGTACGGTTACTTTTACTGGGATCCAACGATTACAGTTAAATAAAAGAAAATAAAAAACCACTGCTTCAACAGTGGTTTTTTTATTATTAAATGAATTAAAATATATTCTATTCTAATTATTACTCAATTTTGATGTTATCAATCTGAAGATCATATATACCGTCTTTTCCTGTTTTAAGGGCAAACATAGTTTTTCCAGCGGTAGTATTAAGATCGGTAAGACCTGTAAGCGTAAGCTCAATCAGTCTCCATTGTCCGTTCGTATTGATAGAACCGTTATATGAATTCGTACTTTCCGGACTTAAAGTAGCACCGGTAGAGAATGTTGCTAAATTGAATGTATAGAAAGCAGACGTATTAGGAGCTAATGGTGTTGCTCTGTATACATTGAAAGAAAGTGATTTTCCTGATGCAGTACCTTTGATATACATTGTAATTCTCTTTGGAGCTGCTGGTATTCCTGACCCTGCATTCGCTGTAAATACATAGTCATTATTGGCAGGTGTCCCTTTAATCTGAAGGGAGTTTGTCCCGTTATACCCCAAACCAATACCCTGAGATGCATAAGACATAAGTCCAAAGCTGTTTAAACTTGACAGGAAAGATGGCCAGTTTTCAAAATCAGAGCTAGGGAAAAGATTGACAGCATTAGCTGATGGAAGTTCCGGCTCACCTGGAGTGAATCTGGCATTCGGGAAGTTAATATCATCAAGATTTCTGATATAAGCCTGATCTGTGAAAATCGTTGCATTACTTGAACTTGTAAAACGGCTTAGAAGAAGAACGATATCACCGCTTTTTTCATATTTAGGAGAGATCGGAGATTTCGCAAACGTTGCATAGTTGCTGAAACGAAGGTCTAATCTTCCTGCTTTTTTATCTGTAATATAACGGTCACCCGTAGCTGATTCATCAGCAAAAGTTTTTGTCAGTTCAGGCTCTTCAAACTGAACGTTTTTAATTTTTACAAGTTGGTTGATGTGAGCACCGTTTTTCAAAGCATCAGAGATAGAATTGAACTCTAATGGTTTCATTGCAGCTACTACAGGTTTTTGCCCATCACAAACTCTTGCCAGGTAATTGGATACTTTATTAGGATTAATTCTACCGATAGGATAGTTTGGATCATAAGTACCTACTTTGATATTTCCGTTAACACCTTGAACGATCAATCCTTTCAGGTTAATTCTTACCAAAGCTCCTGTAGGATAATCAAGATATTGGTTTCCACCATCGATATCAATTTCAATCCCTTGAGTTGGGTTTTCAGGCTTATCCTGAAGGAACATCATTTTGTAAATATTTCCTGATTCATCACTTGAAGATACATAAGCTTCTACGATGTAATCTTCTTTAATAATATCAGCTTCACCTGGTTTTGCTTTTGCAATGGTAGCAAGGTCAGTTAACGGGTGATTTGCAGCTGCAAACCTGTTGGTACACTTGATTTCCGGCACATCATAATCATCAGTTTTTACACAAGACGAGAAAGACAGCATTGAAATGGCACTGAAGATCGCCGCTTTAAAATATATATTTTTCATTGTTTTCGATTTTTAATTTTAGTTTTTTAGAATCTGAATTGAAGATTAACAAAATAAGATCTACCCTGATTGTACCAATATTTAGGAGCGAATACCATGTTTCCGCTGTCATAATCATTAGCATAATCAGTATAGTTAACATTTCTGGTCTGCTCAAATCCTCCTGTAATATAGTTTCTGTTATTAAGGATGTTATTGACAGATCCGGATACCATTACATAATACTTACCAATCATCCAGGATTTCCCTGCATTCACATTGAAGAAGAATGCTGAAGGTAATTTTGTAGGCGTAAGAACTCTTGCCAGCTCCTCTTCAGTGACATTATCAGAAGGTACTCCAGGTGTATTTGGATTGGTGTAGAATCTTTCTGTTCTGGTTACAGGAGATGGATCCAGGAACGAATGCCCAAAGTAGTTCCAAGTTGCTCCTACCCACCAGTAGTTTTTAGGGCTGCTGTAACGAAGACCTAGCGTATATGCCTCCTGAGGAGTACCACCTTGTCTGTAATTTTTAAGAGTAGCCTCACCCATGTTGGTATAAGATCTTGATACGATATTTCCATTTCCGTCAAGCTCTCTGAAAGTTCCAACGGCATCAGATGCAAAATACACTGTAGGGTTATTGGTATAAGTGTATTGTCCTAAACTTAATAACCCACTGGCAGTTAAGGTTGGAGTTACTTTCACTTGTGCACCAAGCTCAATTCCCATATTTCTCTTATTCGCACCTGCCAATACCTGCGTAATGAAAGCCCCATCCTGAATTGGAGCCTGTTCTCCACTTTCAGTTAAGGTAGTTAATTTAACACCTTGTGCAAAATATCTTTGTACGCTTGTTTCGTTTTGAGTATTAACAAGGTAACCTGTCAATCTAAGTTTAACAATTGGGGTAGAGATTACGTAGCTCAAATCGTTAGCATCAACAACAACATTTTTGATCCCCGGAGTAGTAACACCACTTACTCTTGTATTAAAGTAAATATCATTTAAGAAAGGAGATTGTGAAAAGTAAGCTCCATTATAAACCAGGAAGTTTCTCCCATTGATTTTATAGGTAACCTGACCTTTAACCCCTGCATTCCAGAAGTTTTGATCTGCTCCTTTTCCGTAAGAAGACTCATACAGATAGTGTTGGAACAATCCTTCTCTGCTGTTTGTAGTATAACCGAATAATCCGGAAATAAAAACATCAAATTTTCCTGTGGAGAATTTGAAAGCAGGATTTATTTTGAATTCCTGTCTTCTGAAGATATAGCTGTATCCGATTTTATCACCTTCTCTTTTGGCAACATCTGTATCGCTTTCTCTCGTATTGAATTTCCCCCAAGCATTTCCTGCTGTTGTATTAGATGCAAATGGATCCATATTCAATGCAAAATCAGCACCTAATAGGTCATTCACTTCTCTGTACTGCTCAGATCTGTAGTTCTGGTAAGATAAGTTTAAGATAAAACGGGAAGTATCGGTGAAGTTATACGTATAGTGAGTAGATACATTCCATACTTTATCATCTTTTACGTCATCCACAAGATAATAAGCAGCTCTTCTTCCGCCAAGTAACGCATTGTACTCTACGTTTCTGTTCGCATTGTAAAGATTATCCCAGTTGATCTGTGTGTGTGACTGGTCATCATTCGTCCACCAGTCTCTTGTGATTCCGATGTTGGCAGCCTGCTCCGGAGATGGATTTGTATAATTTAACCAATAGCTTGGCAGATTACGGTAATAAGTTGGAGAAGGGTTATTAGCTCTGTACCAGTCTAATCTTGAACTGTACTCTTTCCCAAACTGGTAAGAAACAGACGTCCACAACTGAGAGTTTTTATTGATTTTCCAGAAATCCTGTAATTGAATCATCGGCTGGAAACCTCTTTTCACTCTTTCATTTCTTTTATCTCCGTTTTGCCATCCCCAATAAGAGTTATAATGAACTCCTCTGAAGTCATATACTTCCTGAGTACTTGGACTTGAAGAGCTTCTCGCATATTTAGAACCTATGGCATTCAAAGTCATAGTATGGCTATCACTGAATTTCTTCTCAATACCGACATATCCGCTGTATGCATCATAAGCAGTACCATCCTGAATCCCTTCCTGTGCCCATCTTCTCGCAATCATTCCTGTAAATGCCCATCCGTTCTTATTCATTCCGGATGAAAATCTGTAGGATAATCTGTTGGTATAATTTCTATTGGTCAGAGAGTACGTCAACTGACTTCCTTTTCTGTACTCGCTGGCTTTTGTATTTTTATAAAAAACTCCGGTAGTTCCTCCGAAAGCATACTCTGAAGGGGCATGGTTAGCTGCAATTTCCGGGTAACGGGTAATTTCGTTCAATCCTCCCCAGGTACTGAAGTCTACATCTCCATTATCTGCCGCGGCCATAGAAACCCCATTGATCATATTCTCACCTGTTCTGCTATCAATTCCTCTTGGACGGAACCAGTAAGGTCCTAAATCAAAACTTGCAATTCTGCTGAAAACATCCTGAGAAGACTGTAATAATCCTACCGTTGCTGTTTGCTGTGCACCACCGCCATCACTTTCTCCAGAATCTTCTATGATAGCTAACCCTTGATCAGCACCATTCAGTGCAGAATAAAGAGTAATTACTCCAAGATCTTTTCTTTTCTCATCACTGGTTACATCAAATTCAAAAATTTTAGTTTCAAAATTGGGTTTTGTAACCATAATCTGATAATGTCCAGGCATCAAATCCTTAAATTGGAAATATCCGATTTTGTCTGCCTTTGCATCATTTCCTGCTCCTTTTAAATCTACACTTGCTTGCTCCACAGGTTTACCGTCCGCATCCTTAAGATACGCAAACACAGTGGTCTGCGCATAATAATATGACGCAGGCAGCAAAGTAAATAAAGAGATCAATGATAATTTTTTAATCATGAGTATATTTATTTTTTAATACTTTTATTGTTAATTTTCAACAGTTTAAAAGTTGGGGGCACAAATTTAATCAAATTTTGCAATTCAGAACTTTTTTAACGTTATTTTTCCTTAACATTGCAATCTTTTAAGAATCATTATAAAAGAGAGGTTCGAATTACTGCTTTTAAATTTACAAATATTTAAAACGCAGCAAGTTAAAAAAAAGTAAATTTGTAATTAATAGTATAATAAAACTCCAAAGAGATGAAGAGATTTTCGAGTCTGTTTGCCCTGTTTATTTCGATCGTGGCATTCTCCCAACAACAAGGAAAACTGAGAAAAGTAGCAACCGTAGGTTTCTTAAATGTAGAAAACCTTTGGGACACTATTCGCTCAGCAGATTATATTGACGGAACCAAAGACATTAAAAACCCTGCTTTCCACAGAAGTATCCCGATGGATTCTATTCAGTTTCTGGAAGCAGAAAAATATGACGGACCATGGAGCGATGGAGCTTTAAAAGGGAAAAAAGCAGTAAGAATACAAAGTGGTTCTGAAGAATTCACTCCTAAAAGTGCTAAGAACTACGGAGCTAAAATTTATAAGGCAAAACTGGCCAACGAAGCTAAGGTAATTTCTGAAATGGGAGCACAATATACCAAAACAGCTCCTGCAGTAGTAGGTTTAATTGAGGTTGAAAACAGACAGGTCATTCAGGATCTTGTGAACGAACCTGCTTTAAAGAAATATGACTACGGAATTATTCATTACAACTCTTATGACTACAGAGGAATTGACGTTGCATTGATCTATCAGAAAAGAAGGTTTACCCCAACCAATTCATTAAAAAAAGAACTGGTAATTTACGGTGACAACGGAAAAAGAGAATACACAAGAGACATCCTTGTAGTAACAGGATTTTTAGATAATGAAAAAGTAGCGTTTTTTATGAACCACTGGCCTTCAAGAAGAGGTGGTGAAGCAATTTCTCTACCTAAAAGAAATGCTGCTGCTGCTTTATTAAAACAACAGATGGACAGCATAAGAGCTGCAGATCCAACAACAAAGCTTTTTGCTATGGGTGACTTTAACGACGATCCTGTAAGCCCAAGTTTAAAAAACCATTTGAAAGCTCAGGCAAGCCCTAAAGATTTAAGCGAGGAAACTCCTTATCTTAACTTGATGTATCCTTTATATAAGAAAGGAGTTGCTTCTTTAGCTTATCAGGATGCTCCCAACCTGTTTGACCAGATTATCGTTTCTAAAAACGTAATTTCAGATCAGGTAACTAAAGAATATTCTGTGTACAAAGCAGAAATTTTCGCTCCGGCTTATCTTGTCAATAAAGAAGGAAATTACAAAGGATATCCTTTCAGATCCTGGAATGGAGACCAGTTTACAGGAGGCTACAGTGACCACTTCCCGGCATTTGTAGTTCTTCAGAAAGAACCATAAAAAAGTTAGGCACTCTTATTGGAGTGCTTTTTTTATATAAATACCTATATCATGAAAAATATTATTTTATTAGTAATGATTGCATTGATACCTTTCAGCTGTTTTTCTCAGGAAACACCAAAGAAAGATAAAGAGCAACATGAAATGAAGCCTTCTAAAAATGAAGACGGAGAATGGGAACTTACGGTCATTGATACCCAATTTGATTATTTTCTGAGTGCTGTCGCCAAACCTATCAGCCAGTATACAGAATCTTATCTGAAGACAAAAAACACATTTTTGGTCAACGAGTGGAACAGCTATTATAATTCCGGCAGGTACAGAAATATTATTGAATCCGGGATAGATTATGATCCTAAGGAAAATTACGGGATCAAGTTTGAATATAAATTATACCAGGTTTTCGCCTATGTAAACTGGAAATACAAGCTAAGATTGAATGGATTATCCGGAAGCGATGCAATAAGGTAAATTTAAATTTATGCAATAAAAAAGGTTCAGAATAATTCTGAACCTTTTCATTTTTATAATAGCTGAAAATTATTTATTGAATAATTCTTCTACTTTATCCCAGTTTACTACATCGAAGAATGCAGAAACATAGTCAGGTCTTCTGTTTTGGTAGTTTAAATAATAAGCGTGCTCCCAAACGTCTAATCCTAAAACCGGAGTTCCTTTAACGTCTGCTACAGGCATTAATGGGTTGTCCTGGTTTGGTGTAGAAGAAACAGATACAGAACCGTCAGCATTTTTTACTAACCAAGCCCATCCTGAACCGAATCTTGTTTTAGCAGCATCAGAAAAATCAGTTTTGAATTTATCAAGACCTCCGTAATTTTCGATAGCAGCCTTTACATTTCCTACAGGCTCTTTGCTTCCTCCAGGAGTTAAAATTTCCCAGAATAGAGAGTGGTTGAAGTGACCTCCTCCGTTATTTCTTACTGCTGGCTTGTCAGTTCCTGTCTGGCAGATTTCTTCAATAGTTTTTCCTGCTAGTTCAGTTCCTTCAATTGCTTTATTTAAATTGTCAATGTATGCCTGGTGGTGTTTTGTATGGTGGATTTCCATAGTTCTTGCATCGATCGTTGGCTCTAATGCATCGTATGCATATCCTAGTTTTGGTAATTCAAATGACATAATCTTTATTTTTAATGTTATATTTCAAAATTAGCCAATATTTAAGGTATTATCAAGGATTGTGGATTACTTTAATAAATCTTTAACATTGATATATTGATTTAGAATGAATTAAGTTTCAATTTTTTTATCCTATTAATAAAAAGCACGAACCCAATGATCCGTGCTTTCTATTTAACAATATTAAATTAAATTTATTTATTCATAGACATCAGGAATTCTTCATTATTCAGAGTTCCTTTGATGTTTTTATTAACAAATTCCATAGCTTCTACAGGATTCATTTCAGAAAGATATTTTCTGAAGATCCACATTCTCTGAGAAGTTACTTCATCCAGAAGCAGATCATCTCTACGGGTGCTGGAAGAAATAAGGTCAATAGCAGGATAAATTCTTCTGTTGGCAATTTTTCTGTCCAGCTGAAGTTCCATGTTACCTGTACCTTTGAATTCTTCAAAGATAACTTCATCCATTTTAGATCCTGTATCAATTAATGCTGTAGCAATAATGGTAAGAGAACCTCCGCCTTCAATTTTTCTTGCCGCTCCGAAGAATCTTTTTGGCTTGTGAAGAGCATTGGCATCTACCCCACCGGAAAGTACTTTACCAGATGCAGGCGTTACGGTGTTGTAAGCTCTTGCTAATCTTGTAATAGAATCCAGTAAAATAACCACATCATGTCCGCATTCTACCATTCTTTGTGCTTTTGCAAGAACAAGGTTGGCTACTTTCACATGTTTTTCTGCTGCTTCATCAAATGTAGAAGCAATTACTTCTGCATTTACGCTTCTTTCCATATCAGTAACCTCTTCCGGACGTTCGTCAATCAGAAGAACCATCATGTATACTTCCGGGTGGTTGGCTGCAATAGAATTAGCAATATCTTTCAGCAACATCGTCTTACCTGTTTTAGGCTGTGCAACGATCATTGCTCTCTGACCTTTTCCGATAGGTGCAAATAAATCTACAATTCTTGTAGAAATGGTAGAATTGCTTCCTGCCAAATTGAATTTTTCTTCCGGGAAAAGCGGAGTAAGATATTCAAAAGCAACACGGTCTTTGATGAATGCAAGATCACGTCCGTTTACTTCTGTTGGTTTTAACAATGAAAAGTATTTCTCTCCTTCTTTTGGAAGTCTTACAATTCCTTTCACTGTATCTCCGGTTTTTAACCCATAATTCCTGATCTGTGCTGTAGATACATACACATCATCCGGAGAAGAGATATAGCTGAAATCTGAGGAACGTAAAAATCCATAGTTATCCGGTAAGATTTCCAAAACACCTTCAATACTTACCAATCCATCGAAATTGAATTCTTTTTTATGGTCGTTCTGCTCCTCTGCCTTTTCAGAATGTCTGTTTTGATTCTGATTTTGGTTTTGGTGCTGCTGATGCTGATGTTGTTGGTTTTGATTTTTATGTTGGTTTCCACTGTTCTGTGGATGGTTGTGCCCTTTTTGGGGTCTGTTAGCCTGTGGTTGTTGAGGATTGTTAGGCTTTTCTTCAGCCTGAGCAGGCTCTTGAGGTTCTGTGTTTTTTGGAGTTTCAGTTCTTTCCTGAGATACTTCTGCATTCCCTGCATTGGTAGAAACTCTTTTTCTTTTCTTTTTTGCCTGAGCAGTTGCTGCTGATTCTTCTGTTACTGTTGCTACAGTGGGTTCAGCTTTTGGTTCTTCCGGTTTTATTTCTTCAGAAGCAGCTACCTTTTCTTCTACTATTTCCTCTGTTTTAGTTTCTACTGGAGCTTTTGCTGGTGCTTTTGGCTTGGCTGCTGTTTTTTTCGGGGCAGCTTTTTTTGCCGGGGCTTTGGCAGGTTTTTCTGCTGGAGCCTCTTCAGTATTTACACTGGCGGTTTCGGTGGCGTTGAAATAATCTTTTGCAACTTTAGGGTTAGAAGCCTGAAAGTCAAGAATAGCAAAGATCTTGTCATTTTCATTGCTGGTTCTTGCAACTTTAACGCCCAAATCTTTTAAGATTTTAGTCAGTTCCGTTACGGATTTTGACCTTAACGTTTCTATGTTAAACATATTTAATGTAAAAATGTAATTAATTGTGAGTAAGAAAAGTAAGTCCGGTGACTTTTGTTTTCAAGTACATTGTATAATGCAAATCTACACTTATTTTTGAATTGTGCAAAATTTATATTATTTTTGCCAAGAATTTAATATTCAATGCTACAGAGAATACAAACAATATGGACTTTATTAGCAGTTTTAGCTGCTGTTTTCCTTT
The DNA here is from genome assembly GCF_045865955.1 of Chryseobacterium sp. KCF3-3. Taxonomy (NCBI): domain Bacteria; kingdom Pseudomonadati; phylum Bacteroidota; class Flavobacteriia; order Flavobacteriales; family Weeksellaceae; genus Chryseobacterium; species Chryseobacterium sp. KCF3-3. The sequence continues at coordinate 2,158,743 of NZ_AP035792.1, read as the reverse complement.
TTATAACAGGACAGGATGTTGTCATTTCAGACAGTATTCCTTTACTTAATATAAGCTGTATAGTACTTGTTATTATCGGAGCATTAAGTATTTTTAGTTTCAAAAACAGAAAAAGACAAATTTTGCTGAATACCATCAGCATCATTATAAACGCTTTGTTGATTGGTGTATTGGCGTACTGGTTACTAAACTTATCCGGAGGAATTCAAATTCCTGAGAAGGGTATTGAGCCGATTTTCCCATTGATTGCGGTAATCTGTCTGCTTATAGCAAACATTTACATCCGTAAAGATGAGAGGCTCGTAAAATCTGTAGACAGACTTCGATAGCCTTACAACGATTTTTTGAGTGAGAACAGCTTCTTTTAAGGAGCTGTTTTTTTATTTGTCACCCATTCTTAATTTAAATTATGTAAATTCATTGCAACTTTTTGATTAAAAGCACGACAGATCATATAATTTTAACAAAAGACAATGAAAAAGCTAACGTATCTTACTTTATCACTATTCTCCATATTTACTTTTGGACAGGAAGTTTCCAAGGAAAGAGTAAAAACAGTTCTTTCCACTCTCGCTTCAGATGAAATGAAAGGCCGTGAGATCGGAACTCAGGAAAATGAAAATGCTGCCAATTATATTGCAAAACTTTTCAAAGAAAATAATCTGGAATATTGTACCGGAAAATCTTATCTGGTACCTTTTGACTACAACGGAAAGACCGTTTACAATGTTTGCGGAATCAAAAAAGGAAAATCAGATCAGTATCTGGGTTTTTCAGGTCATTTTGACCATATCGGAACCAGTGATAAAAGCGGAGACAATATTTATAACGGAGCAGATGATGACGCCAGCGGAATTACTACTCTGGTAGGCATTGCCGATTATTTTAAAAATAAAAAACCGGAATTCTCTATGGTATTCATGGCATTCAATGGAGAAGAAAAAGGAATGTTGGGCTCAAGAGCGATTTCCACCGATAAAAATCTGGATCATATTTATAATAAAATGACTGCTCTTTTCAATTTTGAAATGGTTGCTACAGAATCTCAATGGGGAAAAAATGCATTATATATGACAGGAGACGGATTCTCAGATCTTGATGAACTTTTCAATCAAAATGCAGTGAATGGATTAAAAATCAATGCAGATCCCTATGCAAAACAGCAGCTATTCTACCGTTCAGACAATGTAAGCTTTGTCAAAAAGAAAATCATTGCCCATTCATTTTCTACTGTTGATATGACCAAAGCGTCTCATTATCACCATGAAAATGATGACATCAACGTTGTAGATTTTGATAATATGACTCAGATCATCAATAATTTGGGAAAAACACTGGACAAACTGAGTCCTAAAAATTTTGCTCCTAAATACAATGATCAGGTAAAATTTTAATTGAAATAATATAAAAACTGCTGTTTCAGCAGTTTTTTTTATTAAACAGCAATACCTTACGATCTCCTGTTCTTAAGCCCTGTTCAGGTTTATTTATTCAAAAAAATAATGCTTAATAGCGCTGAGTTGTAACAAAAAGACACTTTTTGAAACTTATCCAGTAAAGTAAAACAGGATTAAGAACGTCTTATCTTTTAATTTTACGTAATTTTGCTATCCAATTTTTTCATTGAATGAACCAATATATTAAAATACTAAAGTTCGCAAGACCTCACCAAAAATACATCTACGGAAGTTTGTTTTTCAATCTTATGTATTCTGTATTCCAGATTGCTTCCTTAGGGACAATCCTACCTGTTTTGGGAATGCTTTTCGGAACCATTGAGGCTAAAAAATACAGCCATCCACCTGTGTATTCGGGAGAAATTTTAGATTTTTTCTCCTATGCAAAAGAATATGCCAATTATTATGTTCAGAGTTTAGTAACCCAATATGGAGCACTTAACGTTTTGGCGTGGCTTTGTGTGATCACAGCTTTTATGTTTTTGCTGAGAAACCTTTTCAGATATTTAGGTTCATTTTTACTGATCAATTACCGTGTAGGGGTTACCAAAGACCTTCGTGGAGCGATGTACAGAAAGATTCTTGCTTTACCTGTTTCCTTTTTTACGGAAAGCAGAAAGGGAGATCTGATGTCCCGTATGTCCAATGACGTGGGTGAAGTTGAAGGTAATATTTTAGGAAGTTTAGTTGAATTAATCAACGCCCCTTTCATGCTGATCAGTACGTTGGTGACGCTTTTCTTTTTAAGTACAGAGATGACTCTTTTCTCTCTTTTAGTATTGCCTGTAATGGGAACAATGATTGCTTTAATAGGAAAAAGTCTGAAAAAAGATTCTCACCAGGCTCAAAATGAGATGGGAAATATTTTCTCGATTGTAGATGAAACACTAAAATCTACGAAGGTTATTAAAATTTTCAGCGCAGAAAAAATAATGGACAACCGTTTTATGCAGTCTATGCAGAAATGGATCAACAGTTCAATAAATTTAGGAAGAAAAAAGGAACTGGCTTCTCCTATGAGCGAATTTTTAGGATCGGTTACGTTCCTGATTATCGCATGGTACGGTGGAAAGCAAATCATTGTAGAACAAAGTATTTCTCCTGCAGATTTCTTAGTTTTTCTGGGTATTTTCTTCCAGATTTTACCTCCTGTGAAAAGTTTATCTCAATCTATTTCGAATGTTCAAAAGGGTGAAGCTTCTCTTGAAAGAGTTTTAGCTATTCTGGATGCGGATGTAAAAATTGACGAAGTACCAAATCCTGTTTCTATCTCAACATTAAATAGTTCAATCGAATTTAATAATATTGGTTTTTACTATGATAAAGACCATACGATTCTTAAAAACTTCTCACTTTCTATTCCAAAAGGAAAAACCGTTGCTCTTGTTGGGCAAAGTGGAAGTGGTAAAACAACTATTGCCAATCTTTTAGCAAGATTTTATGATGTTTCGGAAGGAGAAATTCTGATTGATGGAACAGATATCAAACATTTAAAGCTACAGGAATACCGTAAGCTATTGGGAATGGTAACTCAGGAATCTGTATTATTCAATGATTCTGTTTACAATAATATTCTGATGGGTAAACCTGATGCCACCAGAGAAGAAGTGATTGCAGCCGCTAAAATTGCCAATGCAGACGCATTTATCACCACACTTCCTGAGGGATATGATTCCAATATCGGAGATGACGGAGGTAAACTTTCCGGAGGTCAGAAACAAAGGGTTTCTATTGCCAGAGCGGTATTGAAAAACCCACCTATCATGATTCTGGATGAAGCCACCTCTGCACTGGATACAGAATCCGAAAGATTTGTACAGGATGCACTGGAGAAAATGATGGAAAACAGAACTTCTCTAGTTATTGCTCACCGTCTTTCAACCATTCAGAAAGCAGACTGGATTGTAGTGATGGAAAAAGGTGATATTGTGGAACAGGGAACTCACCACGATCTGATCGCAAAAAGAGGAATGTATCACAAACTTGTCGAACTTCAAAACTTCGACTAATCTTTTAATTGAATTAAAATGAACCCTATACAAGAGTATTTCTACAGAATCGAAGAGCCTGAAAGAAGTACTCTTTTATTTTTACGTGATACGATCTTAGCTTCAGATCCGGAAAACATTACAGAAACATTCAGTTTCGGTCTTCCCTTTATCAAATACAAAAAGAAAATGCTGTGCTATTTCTACTACAGCAAAAAATACAAAAAGCATTACCTGAGCTTTTATCATGGTGACCGACTTGATTATCCTGAGCTCATCCAGGACGGCAGAAAGAAGTTTAAAATCCTTCTTATTGATATGGAAGAGGATATTCCTGTAGAATTTATAATAAGCCTGACAGAAGAGATTAAAAAGTATATAAAATAAAAAACTCCGGCACGAATAATCGTGCTGGAGTCATCTTTAAAAAACTTTATCATTTTGTGTTTATTCCGTTGAACTCTGCCTTTTTAATTGCCCAGGCAAGAGCATTCGCATAGAATATTGAGTTATATACATTCATTTCGTAGGCAGCTGCTCCATTTCCATAATTAGGCTTAGCAATAGGCTTATAGTTCGTATCTGCATAGAATGGACATATCGTATCAGAAGTATTGGGAGAAGTAACTGTTCCACATTGAGAGTTGAATCCGCCATCTCCTACCCATATGAAGTTCAGTGTATTATGCTTAAACGCAGTTACACGGCCTACAGTTCCCGATGGTGAAGCTGTAGAAATATTTGTATCTCCTGAATAGACTGTAATTTCACTTGATGGTAACCCGGTTGCATACGTTGTGGAAGAAGCATCTTCTCCCCATTGCAATCCTCTGATGTCACCGAAAGGACCGTTCAGTATTTCATCATTGGTCATTGGCAGTTTATAAATTGCTCCTGCACTGTTTACACTTCCTGTATTTACTGATCCGTCAAAAACATTTCTGAAAAGATTCTGCATTCCGGCATTACTTTCAGAATAAGCTACGATTACACCACCTTTTGCCAGATAATTTTTTAAAACCTGTGCTTCCGCAGCATTCATACCCCACGCATATCCTATGACGATTATATCTACAGGATTAGATCCGGTGGTCCAGGTCGTTAACTGTGCAGCACTCGGGCTGTCTGTACCATCTATGATCTGATCCCATCCTTCGTACTTTACGATGCTGTTGGCCAATGTTCCAAAATTAGCAGCCGCTTTCGTTACCATTCCTGACGGAGAAGTTCCTGAAACATTATATCCACAACCATTTGGCGCCGTTCCGATTGTTAAAAGTTTTTTCTTTGGAACTACCACAATCACATTGACAGAACATGTTGTAGATACACCTCCCTGGCTGTCTGAAGTAATAGTTATTGTTTTTACTGTCGTAGAAGAAGGTGTTCCCGCTCCTCCTAATGTTATATTCTGATTTCCTGTAGCCGTAAAGGTTCCTGACCCGCTGAAAGAAATTCCGTCAACCGTGTTGGTTGTAATAGTGTAGCTTCCCAATGTGGAAACATTCACTGGTAAAGTAATGGTATTGGAAGCGGTAAGAGCTGTTCCTACTTTATAAATACCGTTTACCGTGGCACTACCACAGCTCATTGTATACGTTCCTGCAGGACTTAACACAGCAATAGAAATGGCAGGAGTACAGGTAACAGTTGTTCCGTTGGCTTCCAGCGACACATTATCTGTCTGAATATTCTGAGGAACACCCTGTCCCGGAATCTGTATGGTTTGCGTTCCGGCATTTAGAAATACACCGGTTCCATAAAAATTGTATCCGTTTGTGGTAGTTCCTGAAATGGTATAATTACCGGGCTTTGTCACATTCACGGCAATGCTCAGGTAATTCGAGTTGGTAAGCTCTTTTCCTTTTACATAGCTACCCATGGCTTTGGACGTGGAACAGTCTATGGTAAAAACAGCTTTCCCCATCTGTCCGCAGACACTTTTCCATTCGTTATCCGCAAGACTCCAGTAATTGAAACAGTCTTCTGTGGTGTTGTAAATCGTCAAACCATCATCATTGGATTGATTAATTACAATTGCATTTCGCTGGGCTTCAGTTAAGCGAGGAATAAGAACTCCTTTATTATTATTTCCTGAAACAACATCCAAAACGGAATTAGCGTTCGGGGTTGTAGTATTAATCCCTACTGCACCATTGTTGGTCTGAGAGAAAGATTTTCCAAAAACAAAGAGCATTGCGATGAACAAGACTTTGATTGAAGGCATTGTAAATTTTGTTTCCATCATTGTATAAGTTATAATTGTTTGATAATTAAATTTTAACCTGAACATTTAATTTCCACAAAATTATCAACCACAAGCGATTACAAATTAATTCCCGCTACGCAATACTACTCACGCGTAGTAAAACTCACAAAACGTCAATAACTTATCATAACATTCGATACAAATAAAAAAGTTGAGTTATTTAACAAAACCCAACCATAAATTCAAAAAACAAAATCAAAACAGCATAAAATCAATTATCTCTTATGCAATAGAAAAAAATAAAGCAATTAGATTAAACAGAATACCACACTTTTTATGATTTGAAAATGGTTTTCCATTTGGCAATTGTATTTCGGCTTATCTTAAAATGATGGCTCACCTGAAGATTAGTCAGTCCGTTTCTTTTTTGGTAACTGAGAATTTTCAAAATAGATTCTTCGTCATAAGAACGGAGTCTCTGATTATCACATCCAACTGTATAGTTGGCGTCTCCAAAAATCAATTGATTAAATTTCAGAATATCAAAAGCTGAATGCAATGTTTCCAGCTTAAGCCTTATGGCCGCATCCAGTAATTTTTCAGGAAACTTTTCTTCAAGAATATCGGTATAAATCTGCTTGTAATCAGGAATCATATTATATTTTTTTCATCCATTTATATAAAGTGGTCTTGGGTATTTTATACCTTTTAACAGCATCATTAGCAGTCATTTTACCCGTTTTTATTTTATCAAGAATAAAATCTTTAACCTCCTGTGTGTAGATGCTCTTTCTGAAAACCAGAGTGTCATTCTTTTGAGTGAATTCATTATCAATTCTTGCCTGAGGAGCATACAAAATCAGATGGCCTGTATAGAACCTGAAAAAATCGAATTTTAAAAGTTTACACCATTTCAACAGAACATCAGTATCCATACTTTTGGCATGAAACATCATCTCTACTTCATCTTCCGTCCTGTTTAAAAATCGGGAAATTCTTTCTATTGAAATCTGATATTCTTCTACTTTAGATCTGATCAGGTTTCCAATATGAATGTCTTTAATATTCATCACAATATTTTTAAGTAAAAATATCGACAAGAAACTCAAAAATTACCATCAGAAGCTACTCAACACTACGTATGAGTAACAAAAATCAGAATTTTGTTTAAATTTTTATAAGAAAGCTATTGATATTAATCTCTGAGGAAATATTGAGTTTCTTCCGGATTCTGTACTTTTTACTTTCCACAGCACGAATACTGTTGTTGGTACACTGTGCAATTCTTTTTGTATCAAAATCCAGCTTCATCAATGCGCAGAAGTAGAGCTCAGAATGGATCAGATTAGGATTTATTTTTAAAATATCAGGAATAAAATGCGGGAAAAACACCTGAAATTTTTCAAAAAACATAGGCGAATTACTTTCCGCCAAATTCAAAATTTCCTGAATGTTCTCTTCTGAAAGATGATTGATCAGCATCTGGTGTTTCATCAGTTCCGCATTCGTTTTTACCAGATCTTTGATGGTAGAATCTTTTTCTTTTTTATCGGAAATCAAACCATGAATCAGTGCGTCTTTCTGGGTAATAAAAACGATATCCATCAGGAAAGAGGCAACTGAAAATAAAATGTTCAGCAATTTTATTGTTTTAAAATCCTCTTTTTCTATAAATCTGCTTTTAGGAAGAAAATCAAAATCAAAGTAAAGGCAGGCAATAAAATTAATACTGATCATAAAAGCAATGAAAAAGATAGCAAAAGAATCTTTTTTATAGTTCAGAAAAAATGGAACTGCAAACAAGAGACAAAAGTAGAAATACTCTACTCCCGCATTTTTGTAAGTATAAATATGAAAAAAGCTTACAATAAAAGTCAACAGGGCAAGTATAAAGATAACAGCTCCTTTCAACACCTTCCTGAACCGTTTCATTTTTCCCTTGATAGCCATTAAAAACAACCAGAAAAAGGTAATAACGGTAAGAAATATGGAGATCAGCATATCCCCGAAAAAAGTAATTATGAAAATGGAATAAAACAGGAATATGAAGAACAATAAAAGCAGATACCGGTTAATAAGATGAAGATAACTACTTTCAAAATCATCATCCATATTCTCCGCTTCGTCGTTGATCACCTTAAAGAAAAACTTATAAATCATCTTGTTGTTGTTTTTATGCTTTCACAAGCTTAAGTTGGCATTCGTACTCCTGAAAGCATAAATTTCCCAATATTAACAGCCTTTCTTGCAAAAGAAAAAATCTACAAAACGAAATGTATAGTCTTTTTCAGCATTAAAAAGGATATGATTAAGGTGTTTTCTAGCTACAATTTATTAAAATTTTCAAATGAAATACCATTTTTGACAATAAATTAATAAGCATTTACCTCAGATCACTTAAAAGCATGAGCTTGTGTTTTTAAGCATGCAAAATTATTGATCTCCACGTAAAAGCATTCATCTTCCGATACGCAATATTACTCATGCGTAATTTAATCTTAAAACACTCAAACGAGGGTAATGTTTACAAAATAAAAAAGAGAGCCTTTATAGCTCTCTTTTGATTTATATACGATAAGAATATTAATTTTCTTTCAGTTTGGCGATAACATGTTCTCCTCCTTTTGTAATATCTCCGATTTTACAGATAATCTCAGTATCCAAAGGAAGGAATACATCCATTCTGGAACCGAATTTAATAAATCCGAACTCATGCCCGGCTTTTGCTTTATCTCCTTCATTACAGTAGAAAACGATTCTTCTTGCAACATATCCGGCAATCTGTCTGAAGACTACTTTATGATTAGTCATCGTCTGAACAGCTACCGTAGTTCTTTCGTTCTCTGTAGAAGACTTTTCATGCCATGCTACCAGATATTTTCCCGGGTGATATTTTTTGTAAATCACTTCTCCCGAAACCGGATATCTACAGATGTGAACATTGAGTGGAGACATAAAAATAGAAACCTGGATAGCTTTTCCTTTTATGAATTCATCCTCTTCCACTTCTTTGATCATTACCACTTTTCCGTCCACCGGAGCAATAACATTTTCTCTGTGATCAAGAATATTACGATCCGGAACTCTGAAGAACCAGAATACTAAACCGTAAATAACCAACAAAGGCATAATGATCACCAGTGACCATATTTCAAGGAAATAAATTGCTAGAGCGCCCAGAATAATAAAAAGCAGGGTCGCAACGGTAATCGTTCCTTTTGATTCTCTATGTAATTTCATGAGACTAAATAAATTTTTCTAAAATAAAGTACAAATATACGACAGGAACGCAGATAATAAAACTATCCAGTCTGTCTAAAACTCCTCCATGCCCAGGAATGATGTTTCCACTGTCCTTTACACCGAAGTTTCTCTTCAATTGACTCTCCACCAAATCTCCTAAAGGAGCAAAGGCAGCAATCAAAAATCCTACTACCATCCAGTTGCCTCTCAGCTCAGGCTGATAATGTTCAATAAAGTAGGATAAAACCAATGTTAAAATAACACCTCCGGCATACCCTTCCCATGTTTTTTTAGGGGATATTTTAGGAGCCATTTTATGTTTACCGAAGAATTTCCCTACCAGATATGCAAAGGTATCGCTACTCCAGATCAGGATAAACAGAAACAGAACCTCCAAAGAGAAACTATCGCTATAGCTTGAGAACTTTGGCAGCCCCAATGCAAAACTAAATGGCAGAGCTACGTAGATTACGGTAAAAATAAGTTTCCCACTGTCGAAGTATAATTCGTTGGGATATTTGAATAAAGTAACCACAGCAATCCCAATAAGTGCCAGTGCCAGTATTTCACTAAGCCTGAAATCAAAAAAGAAATCGTGATTAAAATATCTTTTGGAAAACATGTAAAATATAAAAATGACCAATGGATATACGACCCATTTTTCATAGCCGTTTCCAAACTTCATGATTTTGACACATTCCCATGTTCCTACAATCAGCAGCAGGCTCATTAATCCATGATAAAGATACTGTTGCTTGATAAGACCAGGTGCAATATTGTTCAGCAGCTGTGCTCCCAGCGGAGTAGAACAAAGAATAATGATAGCTACATAAACGATACCTGATACGGTTCTTTGAATGAGATTTTTGTCCAAAATTTAAAATTTAGAAGTGGTTGCTTAATCTTCAAGCAGCAATAAAAACAGTTTTGTATTGGAATTGGAAGAACTGTCCATTTTCGATTGGCTTCCGCTTATGGAAGTAAGGTTCTTGATATTTCCGTTCCTTTTTATTTTCCCCATAGCATCATTCAGGTTGTTTACAATCTGAGAAACATTGGCAATGATGATAATTCTATCGGGAAGCCTTGAAGAATGATAATGAAGAATATTATTATGTGAAAGCATGATTCTGCCGTCATAAGCGATCAGATATTCACAGGTGATGAATGCGGCGTCATTAGACGGCTGTAGTTCTGAAGTATATGAAGACTTCACAACGTTCAAAAAATTCTGAAGTTCTTTATCCCAACAAAAAAGATTGTGGATCCCTTCTATTTTGATAATTTGATTTAAAGTTTGTAGAGCTTCCGCTTCATCTGCACAATAATTAAAAAATCCCCCCGAATGCGTAAATAATTGCGCAAACTTATAGTCAAGATCCGCATTTTTCAGCGAATCCCCAAGCTTCTCCAGGCTCTGTTTGTCCTCTTCTTCAGGCTGGTTGGTAAGTTTGCTTACAATCCTCTTGAATAAATTCAACTTAATCTATTTTTAGTCAACTTTATACAAAAATAGAAAATAAATTACAATAGTGTCCAAAATATCTCCTTAAATATGAAAAAACCTGACAATTTTGCAGTTGTCAGGTTTTTATGAATTCTATTTTTTAAGAGTCTTAAAGCTGTGTCGGGCTTTCTGGAGCCTGTATTTCGCTTTCTTCTTCTTTTTCTTTAATCTGAGGTGTTTCCACTACTACCGGCTGATCTTTTTCAGGAATAGTATTGGTTACAGGCTTCTCTGTCAATTCAGGATCCCATGCTCTTTTTCCGAATATTTCTTCTAAGTCTTCACGGAAGATCACTTCTTTTTCTAGCAGCTTATTAGCTAAAGCATCCAGTTTATCTTTATTATCAGCAAGGATTCTTATTGCTCTCTCATATTGGTTTTCAATGATAGATTTAATCTCTGCATCAATCTTAGTAGCCGTTTCTTCAGAATATGGTTTTCCGAAATTGTACTCAGACTGGCCTGAACTGTCATAATAAGAAATATTACCAATGTTCGGGCTTAATCCGTAGATTGTTACCATTGCCTGAGCTCTTTTCGTCACTGTCTCCAGGTCAGAAAGTGCTCCTGTAGAAATGTTATTGAAAATAACCTGCTCTGCTGCTCTACCTCCTAATGTTGCACACATTTCGTCCAACATCTGTTCAGTAGTGGTAAGCTGTCTTTCTTCAGGAAGGTACCATGCTGCTCCCAGTGAACGTCCTCTAGGAACGATCGTCACTTTTAAAAGTGGAGATGCGTGTTCTACCAACCATGAGATCGTAGCGTGCCCTGCTTCGTGGTAAGCCACCCTTCTTTTTTCAGAAGGCTTGATTGCTTTATTTTTCTTTTCAAGACCACCAATGATTCTGTCTACAGCATCAAGGAAATCCTGTTTTGTTACTGAAGTATGGTTATTTCTTGCTGCGATAAGCGCTGCTTCGTTACAAACATTTGCAATATCTGCTCCACTGAATCCTGGAGTCTGTTTTGCAAGAAACTCTCTGTCTACATTATCATCAAGTTTGATCTTTTTCAAGTGAACATCAAAGATCTGTCTTCTTTCGTGAAGCTCCGGAAGATCTACATAGATAGAACGGTCAAAACGTCCTGCTCTCATCAAAGCTTTATCAAGGATATCCGCTCTGTTGGTTGCTGCCATTACGATAACGTTGGTATCTGTTCCGAAACCATCCATTTCAGTAAGAAGCTGGTTCAAAGTGTTCTCTCTTTCATCGTTTCCGCCGGAGAAATTATTTTTTCCTCTTGCACGTCCGATAGCATCAATCTCATCAATGAAGATAATGGCCGGAGATTTTGCTTTAGCCTGAGCAAAAAGGTCTCTTACTCTGGAAGCTCCTACTCCTACAAACATTTCAACGAAATCAGAACCTGAAAGTGAGAAAAACGGAACTTTAGCTTCACCTGCAACAGCTTTCGCCAATAAGGTTTTACCTGTTCCCGGAGGCCCTACTAAAAGAACTCCTTTAGGAATTTTACCTCCCAGTTTTGTATATTTTTCAGAGTTTTTCAAGAAATCTACTACTTCCTGAACTTCTTCTTTAGCACCTTCCAATCCTGCAACATCTTTAAATGTTACCTGAATTCTTTCTTTTTCGTCGAAAAGCTTCGCTTTAGATTTTCCGATAGAGAAAATTTGTCCGCCAGGACCTCCACCACCGCCCATCTTTCTGAAAAGAAGGAAGTAGAATAATCCAAGAATAGAAATCCAAACCAATGCAGGAACCAAGATGTCCATTAATGCACTCTTACCTGTTCCGTAATCTTTTGTTGTTTTAATAACCGGATTGCTGGCTTTGACCTGTTCAAATTTCTGAAGGAAAAGTTGAAGGTCTCCGTATTTCACAGAAAAATCTGCTTTAGGAGCCATTTCGAAGGCAGAAAGAGGGTTGTTTTCTTTTCCGGCTTTGGAAACCATTGCCGATTTTGCTTCTTTTGTTAGGAAAACATCAGCTTTCTCTATGTCTTTGTATATAATTATATTCTGGACTTTGCCCGCCTGCATTTCTCTAAAGAAACCATCTTCATCAATAGATTTTGCTGCATCACCTCCAAGGAAATTGGAGCCAAAGAATAGCAAAAGAGCTACGATTGCAATAGGAAAGAACCAGTTGAATCCTTTATTATTCATTTAGACTTTTTAAATTTTTTTATTATTCATTTTCAATTTTGGTAATGACTGCGTCACCCCAAAGCTCTTCTATATCGTAGTACTCACGTACCTGTTTTTGGAATATATGAACCACCACTGAAACGTAATCCACCAATACCCACATCGCATTTTCAGTACCTTCTACGTGCCAAGGTCTGTCTTGTAGTTCGTTTCTTACTTTCTTCTCTACACTTCCTGCCAATGCAGCTACCTGTGTATTTGAGTTTCCACTACATATCACGAACGTTTCTGCTACGGAGTTTTCGATGTTTGAAAGATCGAAGATCATAATGTCTTCCCCTTTTACATCCTGGATAGCTTCAACGATTTTATCTATTAACGCTTGTTTTTCTGCTGTTTTATTCATTAAAAAAATACTATAATCTGCAAATTTATTGTTTTTTCTTTACTTTAACCTTACTTTTACCCTCTTAATCTCTTAAAGTTTTCTTAAATGAGCCAACTCTTCTATCTGAAAGAATGTTCTTCTACTAATGACGAAATATCAAAGTTTTTACTTTACGGAGATTCAAATTTTATAGGGCTTCATACTTTTAATCAAACTAAAGGCCGTGGTCAGTATGGAAATACCTGGACTCAGACTGCCGGAAAAAATCTGGCTTATACGCTGGCAGTGAATACTCAGAACATCCTGTGCTCCGACTTTATGTTCAATTATTATACCGCAATGGTGATCCGGGATTTCCTTGCCAAATTGTCTGACTCTGAGGTAAAAATCAAATGGCCGAATGATATTATCCTTAAAGGTAAAAAAATCGTTGGAATTTTAATAGAAAAGAAAAAAATTAATCAAAATAATTATTTCATCATCGGAGCCGGGATCAATATTCTTCAGGAAAATTTTGATAAAATATCCAATGCAGGATCACTTCTGACGCAGACAGAGATCCAATTTGATCTGGAAGATCTTGCATTCAACCTTCATGAATATCTGTCTGAAAGGCTCAAAAACATACCTTCAGATCAGGAAATTCTGGATGGATTTAATAAAAACCTTTTCAGAAAGGATCAGATATCAGTCTTTGAAATTGAAAAAGAGCGACAAAATGGCATCATCCGACATGCAGACGAAAAGGGTGAACTCTGGATCGAACTGGAAGACGGAATGCATTCCTTTTATCACAAAGAAGTAAAATTACTTTACTGATTGGCTCTCTTGATATAAAGATAAAGAGTAAGTGGTAAAAACACCATATTAGGCAGCCACATGGCTACAGCCGGAGACAAACTTTTATTTTCCGAAACCACTTTTAAGGCTTCGAATGAAAACACAAAAATAAAGGCCAATGAGATCCCTATTGCAAGGTTAACTCCTAATCCTCCCCTTTTCTTTTGTGATGACAGAGAAAGTGCCAGGAAGGTCAGAATAATGATTGAAACAGGCATTGACGTTCTTTGGTGAAGTTCATTCAGGTAAGAATTCAGGTTACTGTTTCCTCTTTCTTTTTCTCTTTCAATAAATTTTAAAAGTTCCGGAGTGGTTTTATTTTGTCCTAAGAGCTCGTTAGGGAAAAGTTCTTCCGGTGAGTGACCGTAGTTTTTCCTTAATTCTATTCCGTTTCCGAGCTTTTCGGTATTGTCTTTATTGATCGTTTTTTCCAGATAGTTATTTAAGACAAACTGTTTTTTGGCTTTATCCCAATATACTTCACTTGCTTTCAGCTCATAGGTCATTTTTCTGTCTTTATCGTATTTCTGATAGACAAAACTCGACCCTCTTTTTTCTCTTTTATTCCATGAATCAACGAAAATATATTCCGTTTTACTCAGCTGTGAAGAAGCAGGAGCTGTTCCTAAAATCTTTTCTTTATTGGCCGCATTATAAGTATAGGCCTCCAGTTCATTTTTCTTGATATTGGCCCACGGCAGCACCATATGATAGACTACAAGAGCAATTAATCCGATAAAAATAGAGGTTACCAGATAGGGCTTGGAAAACCTGTGAAAACTGGCTCCACTACTGATAATAGCAACAATTTCAGTGTTATTTGCCATTCTGGAGGTAAAATAAATCACCGAAATAAATACCAGAATGGAAAGAAAGGTCACCACAAGATTGATAATCCAGAAAGGATAAAAATGAATAAGAAAATAGGTCAGATCCAGTTTTGGATCAATAGCCTTAGCATTCTCAATTCTTGGAATCTTTTGCTGAACATCGATTACCAATACGACTATAGACAATAGCACCAACATGAAACTGAAAGTTCCAAGGTATTTTTTAATGATATATCTGTCTACAATTTTAAGCATATCTCTTACAGTCTTTGTCTAAGAACCGGTACTACAGAGTTTTTCCACTCATAGAAATCACCTGCCACAATATGTTCTCTGGCTACTTTTACCAAATCAAGATAGAAGGCAAGATTATGAATCGAAGCAATCTGTTTTGCAAGATATTCTTTAGACACAAACAGGTGACGAAGATACGCTTTTGAATATTCACGATCTACAAAACTGGTCCCAAATTCATCTAAAGGCGAAAAATCGCGCTTCCATTTTTCATTTTTAAGGTTCATCACCCCTTGCCACGTGAAAAGCATTGCATTTCTTGCATTTCTTGTTGGCATTACACAATCCATCATGTCAATTCCCAGTCCGATAGATTCCAGGATATTCCATGGAGTTCCTACTCCCATCAGGTATCTAGGTTTTTCTTTTGGAAGGATATCTGTTACTTCATCAGTGATTCTGTACATTTCTTCTTCAGGCTCTCCTACCGAAAGTCCTCCGATAGCATTTCCTTCTGCTCCTGCTTCAGAAATCACTTCTGCAGAAATCTTTCTAAGATCAGAATAGGTAGATCCCTGAACAATAGGGAAAAGCCTTTGCTTATGTCCGTATAATTCAGGATTATCATTCGTCCATTCAATACATCTTTTCAGCCAACGGTGAGTAAGCTCCATAGATGATTTCGCCTGGTTGTAATCACAAGGGTAAGGAGTACATTCGTCAAAAGCCATGAAAATATCGGCTCCGATTTGTCTTTGGATCTCCATTGATCTTTCCGGAGAGAACATATGATAACTTCCGTCGATGTGAGATTTGAATCTCGCCCCTTCTTCTGTCATCTTTCTGTTACTAGCCAGTGAAAATACCTGAAAACCTCCTGAATCGGTAAGAATAGGAAGATCCCAGTTCATGAATTTGTGTAAACCACCTGCATCCTGCATCGTTTCCATGCCCGGACGAAGGTATAAGTGATAAG
This sequence comes from Chryseobacterium sp. KCF3-3, assembly GCF_045865955.1. Lineage (NCBI taxonomy): Bacteria > Pseudomonadati > Bacteroidota > Flavobacteriia > Flavobacteriales > Weeksellaceae > Chryseobacterium > Chryseobacterium sp. KCF3-3. The sequence goes on along the minus strand of NZ_AP035792.1, from coordinate 2,142,958 downwards.
TATTTCCCAGAATAATCTGAGCTTTAATATCTTCTTTTAATTCTCTCTGATGAACTGTTTTCACACTTGCTACAGTTCCCACAGGCATAAAAATAGGAGTTTGAATCTTCCCGTGATCTGTGGTAATTTCCCCTGCTCTTGCTTTTCCTTCAGAGGTTTTTTCTATATTAAAAAATTTCATCTCTATACTTTTTTAAATGCACTGTTTTGGCCAGTGATTTTTGTAAAACAGAAACTATTATGGTAATTTACCTCACTAAGGGGATTACAGTACCATTCTGTTTCAGTTTTTCCTTTACATATTTATCTGCTTTGGGATCTTTTTTCAGCAATATTTCCTGAGCATCATTGGTGATCCCATCCATTTCTTCTTTAATTACATAGTATTTGAAACTATCTACAAAATCATCAGGCTTTACCTTATGTGATTTCAAAACAGCTCTTGTTCCTGCTTCCATATTTTTGTCAGGATATACAAAAATAGCCTGATCGTTGATTGCAAGATCGGCAATAATTTCCGCCATCATATCTTTATCGATCAGATTTTTAGGCTTATCAATATAATCGCCGCACGAAAGCAAGCCCAACAAAACGAAAATAAAGATTAACTTTTTCATCAGTTTCATAATCTGTTGATGATTGATTTCCATTTTAAGTTCAGCACTCCAAAAACAGCTTCATGGATAATTCCACCATTCATTTTGCTTTCTCCTAAAATTCTGTTGGTAAATATAATAGGAACTTCTACAATTCTGAAGCCTTTTTTAAAAGCTCTGAATTTCATTTCAATCTGAAATCCATATCCCTTCAGTTTTACATTATCCAATCCTATTTCTTCCAATACTTTTCTTGAAAAACAGACAAATCCGGCAGTGGTATCATGAATTGGAAGTCCTAATACAAACCTTACATATTTGGAGGCAAAATAAGAAAGCAATACTCTTCCCATAGGCCAGTTCACTACATTCACTCCTTTTGAGTAACGGGATCCGATGGCCATATCTGCATTTCTGCATGCTTCAAAAAGTTTCGGCAGATCGTTAGGATTGTGTGAAAAATCAGCATCCATTTCAAAAATATAATCGTATTTATTTTCGATGGCCCATTTAAAACCATGGATATATGCCTTTCCCAATCCGTCTTTTACATGTCTTATGGATAAGTGTAAATAATGCGGATGTTTCTTCTGTAGTTCTTTTACAATTTCTGCAGTTCCATCCGGAGAAGAATCATCTACTACTAAGATATGAAAGTCGTCCTCCAATGCAAAAACCGCGGAAATAATATTTTCAATATTTTCCTTTTCGTTATATGTTGGGATGATGACGAGTTTTTTCATTTCAGTTTGCAAAGATAGTTTATTTAACCTTTTTATTTTATACAAAATAATCTATAATTTTGCAAAAATATTTCTCGGGGATTAAGCGGATGAAACAGAAACTTTTATTCAACAGATCTGAACAATACGTAAAATCGGTGGGAGCAAATATTATAACTGCAGATTCATGGATCTGGTGACAGGAAAATCTGTGCCGGGCTGTGTTATCTGAAGTTAAATAATAAATAAAAAAACTTAAATTTTGCCATCATCACAACACTTCATCAATCACGTAAGAATACCTGAGAACAATGATTGGGTAATCTTTATCCTTGTGGGCTGTATATTTTTATATGTTTTTATGATGAACGTCATAGAAAGAGATGCCAGCCTCAAAGATTTTCTGCTTCAGAAATATTTTGATGCAAGCAACAACCTTCCCAGCTGGATTATCACGTCCTGTGTAACGACACTTACCCTGTCTGTATTAATTTCACAGTACGTTCCTATCGTACCGAAATATATTGCAGATCTTCAGCTTCTGGGATATCAGCTTAATAAATTTGGATATACATTGCTGGCAGTGCTTCTTTTTTATTTAACAAAGTCAACATTAGGATTTCTATTTTACCAAAGCATAGGGGATGGAAAAAAATGGACTATTTTTTATTTTACCTCCACAAAATTTTATTTCATTCTTTCATTTTTGCTAATAATTCTTTGTGTAGCCCATTATTACTTCCCGATAGACAGAAATAAAATGTTTTTATATTATTTCTGCTTCTTTGCTTTTGTATTCATTTTCAAAGTCTTTTTCTATTTATTTCACAAGAACAAGATTCTTCCCGAGAAATGGTATTATAAATTTTTGTATATTTGCACCCTCCAAATCGCACCATTATTATTGCTTTGGAAGTTGTTATTTTTTTAATAAAAGTCAATGATGAGAATAAAGTCTATATTGGTTTCTCAACCAGCGCCTAGTGAGTCTTCTCCATATTTGGATATAGCGAAGAAGGAAAAAATAAAGATTGATTTCCGTCCATTTATCCACGTCGAAGGGGTTGACAATAAAGAGCTCAGAACACAGAAAATAGATCTGACGCAGTATACCGGTATTATTTTTACCAGTAAAAATGCGATTGACCATTACTTCAGACTAGCAGAGGAATTGCGTTTTGCCGTTCCGGATACAATGAGATATATCTGCCAGTCGGAAGCAATTGCCAACTACCTTCAAAAGCATATTGTGTACAGAAAAAGAAAAATCAGCTTTGGGGAGAAAAACTTCTCAGATCTGCTTCCTCTTTTCAAAAAATTCCCAACTGAAAAATATCTGTTGCCATCTTCAGATGTTTTGAGTCCGGATATTGTAAAAACCATGGATGCATCTAATGTAGACTGGACAAGAGCAATTATGTACCGTACCGTATGCAGCGACCTTACAGATATCAATGTTAAAGATTATGACATGCTGATTTTCTTCAGTCCGCAGGGAATAAAATCACTACAACAAAATTTCCCTGACTTCAAGCAGGATGAAACAAAGATCGGAGTTTTTGGAAACACGACTTTGGCAGCTGCAGAAGAAGCAGGATTAAAAGTAGATTTAATGGCACCTACGAAGGAAACTCCTTCTATGACAATGGCCCTTGAAAAGTATATTAAAGCACTTCACAAATAGTCTTTAATTATAAAAATACAATGAACCATCTTTTCAATAAAGGAAAGATGGTTTTTTTTTACCTAAATTTGAACAAAAATTAATATTGAAAGGATTTCTGCTTAAATTACTTACTTTCAGAAGAAAAGTATAAAGACCTATTCTATTCAATAAAAAAAATAAAATACCCCGGATGAAAGCTCCACAGGCAAAAAAAATAGAAAAAATACTGGAAACCCACGGCGATATAAGAACCGATAATTACTTTTGGTTGAATGAAAGGGAAAACCCTGAAGTAATCAAATATATTGAGGAAGAAAATGCCTACGAAGAATTCATCATGAAAGATACGGAAGCCCTTCAGGAAGAGCTTTTCGAAGAGATGAAAGCCCGTTATAAAAAGGATGATGAGTCTCTTCCTTATTTCTTTAATGAATACTGGTATATTGTACGTTATGAAGAAGGTAAGGAATATCCTATTTTCTGCAGAAAGCACAAAAGCCTCGACAATGAAGAGGAAATTGTACTCGACGTTAATATTCTGGCAGAAGGCAAAGAGTTTTTCGAAGTAGGAAGTGTTGCCGTAAGCCCCAGCAACGAACTGGCTTCTTTTTCTTCTGATGATGTAGGAAGAAGAATTTATACGCTTAATTTTAAAAACTTAAAAACCGGAAAAATCCTGCCAGACACTATTCCTAATACGACAGGAAAAGCTGTTTGGGCGAATGATAACCAGCATATTTTTTACATCAGAAAAGATAAAAGTCTTCGCGCATTTCAGGTGTACAGACACAAGCTGGGAACAGATTCTGCAGAGGATGTACTGATCTTCCATGAAGAAGATGATACTTTCGATGTTAATGTATTTAAAACAAAATCGTTACAATATATTTTCATTGCAAGCTCAAGCACTATTTCTGATGAACATCGCTTTATCCCTTCTGATAATGTATTTGCAGAATGGATAGTGATCCAGCCAAGAATAGATGACCTTGAATATTCTGTAGAGCATTATGAAGATGAGTTTTACATCATTACCAATGCGGACGATGCCATCAATTTCAAGATTGTAAAGGCAAAGATTGATAACTGCGGTATGGAAAACTGGATTGATGTTATTCCGCACCGTGCAGAAGTTTTACTGGAAGGTTTTGAAATTTTCAAAGATTATCTGGTGTTGGAAGAAAGAGAAAGAGGACTGCTTCAGATCAAAATTATTGATGAAAAGACACAGGAATCTTATTACTTACCTTTCTCCGATCCTACTTATACAGCATATATCGGGATCAATCTGGAATTTGATACAGAGATTTTACGTTACGGCTACACATCCCTTACACAGCCTAGCTCCACTTATGAGTATAATATGAAGGACAAGACTACAAAATTACTGAAGCAACAGGAAGTTTTGGGTGGAAAGTTTGTTCCTGAAAATTATATTTCAGAAAGAATCTGGGCCGACTCCAGAGATGGAAAAACTAAAGTTCCTATTTCTCTAGTATATCATAAAAATACCAAAAAGTCTGCTGACACTCCGCTTCTTCTGTATGGATATGGAAGTTACGGACATACCGTTGATGCCAGCTTTTCAAATGTAAGATTATCTTTACTGGACAGAGGTTTCATCTATGCTATTGCGCATATCCGTGGTGGAGAATATTTGGGAAGAGAATGGTATGAAGACGGAAAAATGCTGTTTAAGAAAAATACATTCTTTGATTTTATTGATGCAGGAAAATATTTAATTAAGGAAAATTATACTTCATCAAAACACATGTATGCGATGGGAGGAAGTGCCGGAGGACTGTTGGTAGGTGCTGTGGTGAATTATGAGCCTCAGTTATTCAACGGAATTGTAGCACAGGTGCCATTCGTAGATGTTGTTTCTACGATGCTTGATGATACAATCCCTTTGACAACCGGGGAATATGATGAATGGGGAAATCCAAATGACGAAGAATATTATCATTATATGAAAGATTATTCTCCTTATGATAATGTAGAAGCTAAAGATTACCCTCACATGCTGATCACTACAGGATTCCATGACTCTCAGGTGCAGTATTGGGAACCGGCAAAATGGACGGCAAAACTGAGAGAGCTAAAAACAAACGATAATATGTTAGTATTTAAAACTGACATGAGCTCCGGACACGGAGGAGCAAGCGGAAGATTTGAATCTCTGAAGGAAGATGCGTTGGAATTCGCATTTTTATTAAAATTAGAAAATCAAAAAGAATGATTAACGAATCCGAATATTGGAAAAAAATAGAACAGTTCTTCGAAGATAATTTTCAGACTGAGAAGAATCCGCCCATTGAAACCCTTTTATTTCTGATAGGGTTACAGGAGTTGGGAAGCGGCCAGCAAAAATACACAAAAGAAGACAAGGTAAACCTGATTCACATTGCGGTTTGCAGACTGCTAGAACCTTTTGGATATTATAAATTTACCCACTATGAAGACGGATGGCCACAATTTGAAAGCCTGGAAGAACTTCCGGAATTAAAACCTAATGAGCAGACTTTGCTTATGAAAAAGGCAATTATCCAGTACTTTCAGGAAGAAGAGCTTTTATAAAGGCTGGAGTCTTGAAGAATGAAGCAGGAAGCTAATCCCTGTCAATAAATAAAAATAGGGTTTTCCAATGGAAAACCCTATTTTTATAAATAACTGTATTTCTATACACTCAAATTCATCCAATCAATTTTTCAAGTTGATTCAGTCCCATTTTAAATCCTTCTTCAAATCCCATGTCCATGAGCTTTTTCATGACTTCAGGAGAATGGTAATGGATATTGATGGTTACTTTCGTTCCCTCTTCCACTCCAGTAAAACCGATTAACCATTTTGACCTTGGAAAATCTTCATTAATATTTCCTTTCTCATCACAGAAAGCACTCATCCACTCAAGACTTCTGTGTTCTGTAATTTCTCCGTATTGAGTTTGAGAATACATCGGTCCTTTTTCACCATTTGGTCCTACCATGGTATACATCCAGATCCCACCTTCTTTGAAATCCTGACTTACCGTTTCACATTTCCACGGCTTAGGTCCCCACCATTGATCCAATAATTCGGCTTCTGTAAAATACTTCCACACTGTTGAAACATCAGCCTTATAAATCTTCATCACATAAGTGCTGGACGCATCAAAATCTTTGTTGAAAATGATATTAGATTCCATAAATATTTATTTTTAATAAAGTTAGCACTTTATTTATTGAAAGGGACTTTTCATATGACAACTAAAAGAAAATTCATAAATAATTGTTAAAAAACACTCTTTTAAGAAAAAAAAAACAATTTTTTGGCTCGTTTTTTGTTTAGGTACTCTTAAAACAATTAATTTTAACATTCATTTTTTCAAAACCTATATAATTAAATAATGAATAATAAATTCATCCCAATAATTTCAGTGTTTATGACAATCTCACTGATTGTCTTCGTAACGCTCCAATTTTATTGGTTGAAAGGCTATTACGGAGTACTGGAACAGGATTTTTCAAATAAAGTGTATGCGGTTTTGGAAAGTACTTCAAAAAGTATTGAAGAGATAGAAGCGGACAAATACCTGAATCAGGATTATAAAGATTTCAGAAAAAATATTCTGGCAAACAGCAAACAGCCGTCTTTAACTACAATCCAACAAGTTGAAGACTCTGGTACACAAAGACAGATTATTTACTCCAAAAATATTATTGAAAAAACACAACTTCCGATTTCCCAAAAAGGAGATTCTATTAAGCTGACCACTTTGTATACAGATGAGGCTGCATATAAAATAAAAAGAGATACCACCAATCGCGAACTTCTTACCACAGACATCAATCAGGAGATTGAAACAGGAGATTACTCCATGAAAGAATTTGTGAAAGTGTATGGAAATAACCTTCCTATTACCAAAAGAGTGGATCCGAAAACACTTGACTCTGTTATTGCCAAAGAGCTTAAAATAAGAGGTATTACGGCCAAGTTCGGATATGGAGTTCTGGATCGTAATAATAAGCTTACCAGCATTGCCAATAAGGCTTACAAAGAAAAAAAGGACAGCAATACCTATAGCTTTCCTCTTTTTGCTGATAAGAAAAACACGTTATACAGTCTTGCATTGGTATTCCCTAAAAAAGAATATTCACTGGCGATGAATAACTGGCCGATGTTGTTAGGAACATTCCTTTCTCTCCTTACCATTCTTGGGATTTATATTATATCCATTAATTATATGATGAGGCAGAAGAAGCTTGCTGAAGTGAAAACAGACTTCATCAACAATATGTCTCATGAATTTAAAACACCATTGGCAACCATTTCTGTAGCCACGGATTCTTTGGCCAATGATAAAATTGCCACCAATCCGGATAAGGTAAAATACTATTCCGAACTGATCAAGCAGGAGAACTTAAGAATGAAAAAGCAGGTGGAAAATGTGCTTAACATGTCCAAGCTTGAAAGAAATGAAGTGGAATTATTCTTAAAAGAAACCAATGTAAGAGAATTGATCAAAAGAACTACAGAATCTTTCAATCTGATTGTACAGCAAAGAAACGGAACGCTTACGCAGAAGTTCAATGCTACTCATTATAATTTTAAGATAGATGAATTCCACATCTCCAATATGCTGGTGAATTTACTTGATAATGCCAACAAATATTCTCCTGAAGCACCGGAAATACATGTGGAAACAAGAAATGAGGGACACTGGTATGTGATTGAAATTTCCGATAAAGGAATGGGAATGGACACCCAGAATAAAACCAAAATTTTCGAAAAATTCTTTAGAGAAGAAACCGGAAATATACACAATGTAAAAGGACAGGGATTAGGTCTTTCATACGTGAAGAAAATTGTAGAACTGCACAAAGGACAGATTATTGTAGACTCTCATAAAGGTAATGGAAGTACGTTCACGATAAAGCTGCCAATGGGATAGAATGCAAATGATGAATGATCAGTTATCAATGATCGTTTATCAATGATCGTTTATCAATTATAAAAATAAAAAGGTTAAACCAAATATCAAAATATAGAAGATAGAGTGAGGAAGTTCATTCTTAATTGTTAATTTTTAATTATTAAAATTATGAGCAACAGAATATTATTAGTAGAGGACGATCAGAGTTTCGGGGCGGTGCTTAAAGATTATTTGACCATCAATAATTTTGAAGTAACTCTTGCCACTGATGGGGAGCAGGGACTAAAAGAATTTACAGAAAATGAATTCGATATCTGCATATTTGACGTAATGATGCCTAAAAAAGACGGATTTTCATTAGCGGAAGACGTAAAAAAGATTGATAAAAATACACCTATCATTTTCCTTACTGCAAGAAACATGAGAGAAGATATCTTGAAAGGATATCAGCTGGGCGCAGATGATTATATCACAAAACCATTTGACACTGAACTTCTTTTATACAAAATAAAAGCTATTCTTCAGAGAAGTTCTACATTGGAAAATGAAGAGCAGGAGCAGTTTAAAATCAGCAATATTTTCTTTGACTCTATGCTAAGACAGCTGAAAGTAGGTGATAAAGAATACAAACTTTCTCCTAAAGAAAATGAATTATTAAAACTTCTTTGCATCCACAGAAATGATTTTATGCCGAGAGATCTTGCTTTAAGAAAGATCTGGAAAAAAGAAAATTACTTTACTGCAAGAAGTATGGACGTATATATCGCAAAGCTTCGTAAACTATTAAAAGACGACGAAGGATTGGAAATTATCAACGTTCACGGAGAAGGATTTAGACTTTTGGTAAAAAATTAATCCAAAAATCAAATTATAAGTATAAAATTAGCAAAACAATTGGAAATGTTTTGCTAATTTTGTTTCATACCCATGGATATGAAGAATACATTTATAGGTTTGATCGCCGTATCACTATTAGCTGCATCTTGTAAAAAGGATGAAAGAGCTACTTATTTAAAAGAAGAAGCCAACGCTGGCCAGCCCAACGTAGCCCTAAATACCACCTCAAAAACTGCTCTGATGGATCAGGCAGGCATCCAATCCAACTCTACTCCTGCTCCTATGGCAACAGCTCCAGGAATGAATCCTCCACACGGGCAACCTGGGCATCGATGCGATATTCCGGTAGGACAACCTCTGAATGGTGCTCCAGCAGCAGCTACTCCAGCTACGCAAAATGTAAACGTGAATGGAGGGAATACAATCCAAATTGATCCCAATGCTGTATCACCAGGAAAAATCACCCTTGATAACAACGGAAAACAGGTAAAAACCGCTCCGGGAATGAATCCTCCCCACGGACAGCCCGGACACCGATGTGATATTCCCGTAGGCCAACCCTTAAACAGTAAACCAGCTCCTGCACCACAGCCGGCACAAAATGTAGTCCAGCCTTCTCCAAGTCCTGCCCCTGCACCTGCTGCTCAGAATCTGGCGATGGGTGAAAAGCCCAAACTGAATCCGGCACATGGAGAACCTTGGCATAGCTGCTCTCTAAAAGTTGGTGATCCTTTGCCATAAATTTTGTATTTTTGCAGAGATGAAGCTGTTTCACATACTTGCAATAGTTTTTTGCCTGGGAGTCTTTCTGATTCCCAAGGATAATTTCTATGCGCAAGGTGCACAGGAAACATGCTGTAAAGCAGAGTCTTCCAAGAAAATGGACTGCTGTAAAAATCATTCTTCAAAAAAGGACAGCAATCATGATAAAACAAAATCATGTAAAGATGACTGCTGCTCATCATGTATTGCCTGCTACACTTTTATTGAAACTCCTTTCTCAAAGAATCTACGTCTGGAACTATCTTATTACAAAGCGAATAAGAATTCTCAGTTTCACTATTCAGATCCTTATCTTTCAGATCGTTTAAAGGAAATCTGGCAGCCGCCCAAGATAGGTTAATTAAAACATCAAGGGTTCATTATGTATTATAATGAACTGTTTTTTAATTAATTTAAACTTTTAAACAAAATGAAATTACCTATTTCCAGGTTGATACTTGGTGCATTATTCCTATTTACACAATTTATATCTGCTCAAACACTTTCAAAAAATCAGTTCAAGGTAAAAGGGAACTGTGAAATGTGCAAAACAAGAATTGAAAGTGCCGCTAAAAAAGCAGGTGCCAAAACAGCGGTTTACTCTATTGATCTTCAAACATTAACCTTTGAAACAGACAAAGCATCTGCCGATGACATTCTAAAAAAGGTAGCAGAAGCAGGTCATGATAATGAGAAATTCAAAGCGTCTGATACAACCTATGAAGGACTTCCGGGATGTTGCCATTACGAAAGAGATGCAAAGCCTTCCCAAGCAGAAACAAGCCATGAGCATCATGTAAGTGCCGCTATTTCCACTAAAAAAGAGAATGAATTCTATGTTAGAGGAAACTGCGCTTCTTGTAAAGCCAGAATTGAAAAAGCGTCCAAAGATGCCGGAGCCAATACCGCAGAATGGAATGCAGAAAAACAAACGGTTACTTTAAATTTTGATCCTTCAAAAACCTCATCAGATAAGATTTTAAAGGCTATTGCTGATGCCGGTCATGATAATGAAAAATACAAAGCTTCTGATGCAGTTTACAACGGACTTCCGGGATGTTGCTTATATGACAGAGACTTTACTTTTGGTGAACCCAATCCAAAAGTGCATTACGAGGAAGCAACAAAGCATGAAGATCATAAAGACAATGAGACTTCACCAGCTAAAGAGGATCATTCTCAGCATGAAAAAAATATCGACGGAGTTGTTGTAACGGGTTCAAAGGCAGCTACAGCTTTAAGCAAGAAAGAAGCCGGACTTGTTTTTAATATTGATAAAAAAGAGTTGTTAAAGGCTGCTTGCTGTAATCTTTCTGAGAGCTTCGAAACCAATGCAACGGTAGATGTTTCTTTCAGCAATGCGGTTACGGGAACAAAACAGTTAAAAATGCTGGGTCTGGATCAAAAATATACCAGCTTAACGAAGGAACAGCTGCCTGAAATCAGAGGGTTGGCTTCTGCCTATGGATTAAATTTTATTCCGGGAAGATGGATTGAAAGTATTCAGCTTACTAAAGGAGGAAGTACGGTGACCAACGGCTACGAAAGTATCACAGGACAGATCAACACTGAACTTCTGAAGAATGCAAAGACTCCAGAGACTTCTCTGAACCTTTTTTCTGACTTTAATGGAAGAGCAGAAATCAATATTACCAATGTTTCTCCTATCAACGAGAAATGGTCACAGACTTTCCTTCTTCATGGAAACGGAACATTTGGAAATACCGATATGAACCATGACGGTTTTCTGGACAGACCGAAAGGAACGCAGATCAACGCAGCGTATTTATTGAATTATAATGATCTTGAAAAGTCTGGATTCGGGTCTCACTTCGGAATTAATTTTATCCGGGATGAAAGAACTGCAGGACAGATTGGATTTGATAAAAAATTGGGTCAGGACAAGCAACCTTTTTATGGGGTAGGAATCGATATTTCAAGATTCCAGGTCTGGAATAAGACAGGGTATGTTTTTAAAGGAAAACCTTACCAGAGTATCGGATGGATGAACCAATATGTTTACCATCAGCAGGACAGCTTCTTCGGATTGAGAAATTATGCAGGGCAGCAGCACACGTATTATTCCAATTTAATTTTTGAAAGCATCATCGGGAATACCAACCACAAGTATAAGGCTGGAGCAAGTTTCTTATATGATGGCTATAAAGAAACGTATTTGCTGAATGATATGAGAAGAAATGAAATTGTTCCGGGGATTTTTGCTGAATATACTTTAACTGGTTTAAAATATACTTTAGTAGCAGGTTCAAGAGTAGATTTTCACAATCTGGCAGGGACTCAGTTTACGCCAAGACTTAATTTCAAGTATGATTTCACTCCTCAGACTATTTTAAGACTTTCTGCGGGAAGAGGATTCAGAACAGCGAATGTATTTGCGGAAAGCCAGCAGTATTTTGCATCGAACAGAGCTATCAATATTTTATCTAATGGAGGAAATATTTATGGATTAAGACCTGAAATTGCATGGAATTATGGGGCGAGCTTACAACAGGAATTTAAATTATTCGGAAGAAAATCAAGCATTGTTGCTGACTTCTTCAGAACAGATTTCCAGGATCAGGTATTGGTAGATTTGGATAAGTCTCCTCAACAGCTGACATTCTATAATCTGGATGGAAAATCATTTGCGAATTCATTCCAGACCCAATGGGATTTCATGCCTGTAAAAAATCTTGAAGTAAGACTTGCTTATAAATATTATGATGTGCAGGCTGATTATATCGGTGGAAGAAGAGAAGTTCCTTTTATGGCGAAGCACAGAGGATTTGTAAACCTGGCCTATTCAACCAATAAGAACGATAATGGTGGATTCTGGAGCTTTGATACGACTTTAAACTGGGTTGGAAAACAAAGGCTTCCTGATACTTCAAGTAATCCTGCAGAGTTTCAGTTACCGACTTATTCAGAATCTTATGCAGTTCTTAATGCTCAAATCTCAAGAAATTTCAATAAAAAGATCAGAGCTTATTTAGGTGGCGAAAACCTTACTTCTTACTATCAGAAAAATGCGATTGTAGATTTTAAAAATCCTTTCGGAAATTATTTTGATGGTGGAATGGTATACGCTCCGATTATGAAGGCGAACTTCTATGTGGGACTGGATGTGACATTTTAAAGGCTGGAGGCTGGAAGAATGATGCTTGGAGTGCTATTAGCCTATAAAGTTCTTATATGGGATAAATTACAGGTAAACTCTTAATAAGAGACAACGTTTTAAAAGCGGAAAGCTGGAAGAATGATGCTTGGAGTACCTACAACCAAGTAAAGTTTTTATCTTATTGAGGATAAAATCTGAATACACAAAAACCTTATAGGTTTCAGAAACCTATAAGGTTTATTTTTTGCCATTAGCTAATAAATTCAGCATGAATAACAAAGGACAATAAAAAGTTTTGAAAGCCACGCTAAATTTTTCTTTTTTATACATAAAAAATGCCCCTAAAAAGTGTCTAACTTTTTGGGGGCAGTCCACAATGAAGCGGATTTTTTTATTTATCTTCCAAAGTCATCCTGTACTCTTACGATATCATCTTCATCTGAAGGATTGGATGCATCGGTATGCTGCCAGATTTCAGCTACGATTCCCCAACCTGCAAGACCAATTAATCTGTGTCTTTCTCCCTGTTGAAGTTTCACCTGATCTTTTGGACCATATTCTCCCAGTTCTCCTTCTTCATCGGTATTGCTTCTTTTGATTCCTACCGTTCCTTCTACTACCTGCCAGATTTCGGCTCTTCTGTGGTGATATTGCCAGCTTAATCTTGCTTCCGGAGCAACAATAAGAATTTTCGGGCTTAGCTTCCCTCCTATTCTCAGGTTGTCTACATCAATCCCATCGAAATATTGGTTAGCAAAATCCTGTGCCTGTGTTTCATCAATCACAAAGAATCCTCCCCATGGTCTTGTATCGTCTTTTGCTGCGATGTTAAAACCTTGTGTCTGCAGCATGCCTTCTACTCTATCGAATATTTCTTTTTTTTCTGTACTCATACAGCTATATTTTTAATTTAAAATTTATTTATTTGATTCTTCTTTTGACATTGAATAAGGAAAATCTTTTTCCTGTGAACCTCTTTCTTTGTTGGGCTTGCTATCCATTTTAAAGTCTAAAACGGCTCCCTTCATCAGTTCTTTATGGCTCAGCCAGTTTTTGGAATAAGACTGCTGGTTTACATTCAATGATTTTACATATAAATTATCTGCATTGTTTTCCGGAGCTTTTATTTCAATTTTCTTACCATTTTCCAAATGGATGGTAGCTTCTTTAAATAATGGTGCTCCCAACACGTATTGATCCGTTGCAGGTGTTACCGGATAAAAACCTAGTGCTGAGAAAATATACCACGCAGAAGTCTGCCCGTTATCTTCATCACCGCAATATCCGTCCGGTGTTGCATGATATAATTTATTCATCACCTGTCTAGCCCAATATTGTGTTTTGTAAGGTGCTCCTGCATAGTTGTACAGATAAATCATGTGCTGGATAGGCTGATTTCCGTGCGCGTACTGCCCCATATTCATGATCTGCATTTCTCTGATCTCGTGGATCACTCCTCCATAATAACTGTCATCAAAAACAGGTGGCAATGAGAATACTTCATCTAATTTGGCTTCAAATTTCTTTTTACCACCCATCAGTTCTGCCAGACCATCAATGTCCTGGAAAACCGACCATGTGTAATGCCAGCTGTTTCCTTCTGTGAAAGCATCTCCCCATTTAAAAGGATTGAAAGGTTTCTGGAAATTGCCATCTTTATTTTTACCACGCATTAAACCTGTTTCCTTATCAAATACATTTTTGTAATTATAAGCTCTTTTTTTATAAATATCAATTTCAGAAGCAGGTTTCCCCAGTGCTTTTCCTAACTGATAAATTGAAAAGTCATCATAAGCATACTCCAATGTTCTGGCTGCATTTTCATTGATTTTTACATCGTAAGGTACATAACCTAATCTATTGTAATATTCTACTCCTGCACGGCCTACAGCTTCTATAGGACCTTCATTATTTGCTCCGTGTTTTACTGCCTGCCAAAGCGCTTCTGTATCATATCCGCGAAGTCCCTTGATGTAAGCATCTGCTACTACGGACGCAGAATTATTTCCAATCATAATATCAGAATATCCCGGGCTGCTCCACTCTGGTAAGAAACCTCCTTCTTTGTAAGCATTGGCCAATCCTTCCTGCATTTCTACGTTGATACTTGGATAGACAAGATTCAGGAAAGGATATAGAGCACGGAAAGTATCCCAAAAACCGGTTCCTGCAAACATTCTTCCGTCTGCAATTTTGCCGTTGTAAGGACTCCAGTGTTTTATTTTATTCTGAGCATCAATTTCATATAATTTCTGTGGGAAAAATAAAGTCCTGTACAAAGAGGAATAAAAGGTTCTCATCTGTTGATCAGTTCCTCCTTTTACCTCTATTTTTCCTAAAGTTTTATTCCAGATATTTTTAGCATCGGTTTTTACCTGTTCAAAATTTTTGTTTCCGATTTCTCTTTTCAGATTCAGTTCTGCCTGTTCAAAGCTGATGAATGAAGAGGCTACTTTTGCATAAACCGTTTCTTTATTTTTAAGCTTAAATCCTACTACAGCTCCGGTGTGATCACTGGTAATTTCTAATTGATCGTTCACCAGTTTATCGTCTTTCCAGGTTTTTGTCAGTTCAAAATCTTTATCAAACTGAATAACGAAGTAGTTTTTAAAGTTCTCATATTTCCCGGTAGAATATCTCGTTGTGTATCCCAGGATTTTTCTTTCTTTTGGTAAAATCCTGATATAAGAACCTTTGTTTAATGCATCAACCACTACGTAAGCGCTGTCCGTCTTTGGAAAATCGAATTTAAAATAAGAAGCTCTTTCTGTAGGTGTAAATTCTGTAGTAACATTGATATCCGCCAGATAAACACTATAAAAATAAGGCGTTGTAACCTCAGCTTTATGGCTGAACCAGCTTGCTCTTTCGTCTTCTTTAAATTTCACTTTTCCAACTCCCGGCATGATGGCAAATGCGCCATAATCGTTCATCCAGGGAGATGGCTGGTGGGTTTGTTTAAATCCTTTTATTTTATCTGCATCGTAGGTATATGCCCATCCGTCACCCATTTTACCGGTCTGCGGTGTCCAGATATTCATTCCCCAGGGAAGTCCGACAGCCGGATAAGTATTTCCATTGGATAATGAAGGTTTGGATTGTGTTCCCATCAAAGGATTCACATAATCTACGGGAGATACGTTCTGACCTAACGCCCAGGCCTGTAATAACAGTAAGCAAGTAGAAAATATAAACTTCATTGTATCTTTTCGTTTGTTAATTTATATACGCTTTTTTAATGCATAGCTTGCAGCTCCAAGAATAGCGGCATCTTCAAAAATGGCGGAAATTTTAACCTGCAAGTTAATATTATTCTTTGTTAAATTCTGAATAAATCTTTGTTCAAAATAAGGATAAGCTTTGGCAATATTCCCTCCTATAACTAAAACTTCCGGTTTGTAATGATCTACATATCTGACAATAAACTCAGAAAAGGCGTCTGCATAATCGTTAAACATTTGAGTCTGTATTTCTGCAGGTTTATCCAACAAATCTTTGGTTCCAGATATTTCCTCTCCGGTCAGTTCTTTATAATGATTCACAAACCAGCGTGTCGCCAGATAGTCTTCACTGATAGAATCTCTGAAAGGAGAATCCCATAAGTCTTCATCAGTAGCCAATTCTCCGTTAAAGAAAGTAGTTCCCAATCCTGTTCCAAGAGTCACTCCAAAAGCACTGTTGAAACCCTGGGCACAACCTCCAAATACTTCTCCTTCCATAAAAGCAGCGGCATCATTTACAAAATGAATCTGCTCCTGAGAAATGTCCAGTCTTTTTGCAAGTTCTTCTTTAATATTCACCTGATAGATATCAATAAATTTTCCCTGCTGCATGAGCGATATCCCGTTCTCATAATCGAAAGGTCCGGGCATTGCAATACCGATTAAAAGATCTTCTTTTACCAGATCATGAGCCACTTTTTCAATGGCTGAAACCCATGCATTGAAAATAATTTCTTTGTTTTCAAAAGCATCCACATGTTGTCTTACATAGGTTGATGAAATGATTTCACGTTTTCCGGCATCTACCTGAGCCAACGTGATGTGAGAGCCTCCGATATCGATTCCTACTATATTCTGCATTATTTTTTATTTTAAATTCAACACCTCCTGTGACTGAAAAAACAGACAAACAGAAGTACGCCTCTGTCTATCTGCTTTGTATTTCAGACTCTATTTTATTAGTTCCGATAACTATTTCATTATCTGATTTTTACTTCACAATAATTTTACCGGTTGATAGTACTTTACGGTTCACAGATGTAATCTTGTAAATATAAGTACCACTGATTAAATCCTGCGTATTCACTGCGTTATTATTTTGATTAATATTCTGTTTTTTGAACAATTTTCCTGAAACATCATACAATGCCACTTCCGTTGCCGAATTGTCGCTGATGGCAAAATGAATGTCATTTCCTCGTTTTACAGGATTTGGATAGACTACACTGTTCTCTTTTACGGATTCTATATCTTTCACGGCAAGAGATGCTGCGCAGGCAACGTCTGTTCTCCAGTTCGCATCTGTCATATTGATCAGGGTTGCAAAATGTGTATTTGCCGTAGCATCTAAAGCTCCTAAACCACTTCCTTCATCCATTTTCCAATTGGCTTCAAGACCGGTAGAGTTGGCAGGAACATTACAGCTGTTACTTAAAATTTCCTGCGGCGTTAATGCTTTTTTCCAAACTCTGAATTCATCCAAGAAACCATTGATTGTACGGGAATTGTCATAGTTTCTTCCCAGATAAAGGATTCCGTTTGCTGTAAAGTTGCCTGTCACTGCAAAACTGGCATCAAGGTTACCATTGACATAAATTTTCATGGCTGCACCATCATAAGTAGCTGCGATATGATACCATGTATTGGTGTTGAATGCAGTATTTGTATTCAATTTTACCTGTGATGAACCGAAACTCAAAATAAACTGAAGTTTGTTATTCGCCAGGTTTCCGTCTCCGAATCTAAGCATTGCTGAGTTGTTATCTCCTACTTCAACGCCCATTACTGATGAGATGTAAGGGAAAGCCGATTTAAATGAGTTTACTTTTACCCATCCTTCAAAGGTCACCGCATTTCCACTCAGGTTAAATTGTCCTGCGTTAAGATAGTGCGTGCTTCCGTTGAAAGAAAGAGATCTTGCACCCGGGCTTGTAACCGGAGCGAAACCACTGTTGAATGATCCTTCTCCTGAATAAGTACTTGTAGTTCCTCCTGCACATGAGGCCTGTACCTTCCACACATAGGCTGTATTAGGGGTAAGATTTTGTAATGAATAAGAATTGGTGCTAACATTCTGGATTTCAGTCCAGGTTGTGGCAGCTGTAGTTTTATACTGTAATGTATATGAAGTTGCATTTCCGGCATCCCATGATAACTGAGCCGTATTACCAAGGAAACTTCCGGAAGTCAATCCTGATGGCGTAGTGCAGCCACTTCCGGAGTTAAACCTTGGTGCAAAAATATAAGTACTTGTTAATGTCGGTGAACAGTTAGACTGGATTCTCCAATCGTAATTGGTATTCAGGGTAAGGTTGTTGATGACAATATTATTTCCTGAATAATTATTGGCAACGTTTGTCCATACCGTTGAATTAGCTGGTTTATAGTCAATATTATAAGACTGGGTAGCATTGGAAGTCCAGTTCAGTTGCGCTGAAGTTCCTGTGACATTGGAAACATCAAGTCCCAATGGCGGATCACAAGCCTGTCCCTGCGACCATGAATACAATTGACCGCTTAAGAGTGTATTTTCATTGTAAAGAATATTGGATCCAGTACTCAGATAGCTGGCAACATTGGTTCCCGGCAGATCGTACCACATAAACACGCCGTATTGATCATTCTTTGTGCTCGTGGCTAAGCTTGCCAGTGTAGTGGCAGATGTAGAGCTTGGATTCGAGTTTTGTACCCAGGTCGCCGCTGCAGAGATTTTGGATTTATCAAGAGGAGGAACAACAGGCGCATTGTACGTACTGTACATGGCATTCCATGTATAATTGATATAATTTCCTGCTAAATCTCCATTATACGTTTGTCTGGTTGTAGCCGGACCGTAGTAGTAGAATGTAATCAGTTTATCCGGCATTGCCGCTTTCAGTTCCTGTAAAAGCATTACAAAAGAACTGTTATTAGGCTGTCCCGTTCCGTTATTTCCATATCCTGCATATTCATCATCAAGGTCTACTCCATCCAGACCATAAGTGTAAACGGTATGAGCAACCTGTAGAGCGAAATCTTTAGCTGCCTCACGGTTCGGGAAATTAGAAATTCCTGCTCCCTGGTGATTTCCTAAAAGATCCAGTAATACTTTTATTCCTTTTTGCTGTAAGGGTTTTACGTAGGTATTAACATCATTCAGAACTTTGGTAACGTTGTTATTGTTTGAGATATAAGCACGGTTTTTAGAAACATCATAATTGATATTCGCTGCAAAAATAATAGCAACATCAAAAAGCTGTCTGTTGGTATTCTGCAAAGTATAGGAACCTGCATTCAGCATATTGTTGTTGTTCACTTCCACATAGCAGACTCCCAAAGGATCAAGCTGCTGTGCTTTAAGTGCCGGAGCTGACTGAAGCATCAGAGCCATTAGGGGAATAAAAAAGGATTTTTTTCTCATAGTATATCAATTTTGTAGTAGAAAAAATCATTGGGCCGAAGCCCAATGACTGGGTTTGTTATTTTACAATTAGTTTTTCAGATTGTTTTAAACTTCCATCATGAGATTCAAACTGAACGATATAGTTTCCTGCTGAAATTCTGCTCAATTCATATTGATTGTCTCCTGAGTTCAGTGATTTTGTATCTACGATTCTTCCGTTAAAATCATAAACTGTCAATTTCCCTTTGCTGTATTCATCCGGAACAGACACTGTCAGTGATGAAGATTTGCTTACCGGATTAGGGTATAGTTTTATTTGATTTTTAATATTTGTTTCTCCCACATTGATCGCCTTTTGGCCTGCAGTTCTTGCTAATGCTGAACTTCCTGTTGTACATGGCAGATCTGTTCCCCAATTAGAAGAATCAACACCTGTCAAGGTTAGAGTCACTCCGTTTCCGGAAGTATCCTGAACGGTAGAACCACTACCTTCGTTAAATTTCCAATACGCAGCCAGTGAAGTTGCCGGAACGGATACATTACACATATTCTGACTGATTTCCGTCTGGCTCAATGCACGTTTCCATACTCTTACCTCATCTATTTTTCCATTGAAATTTCTGGACGTGTTGTATAAATATCCTACATTGAATGCTCCTGTTGAGTTCACACTTCCGGTTTGCGCTTTGGTCGCATCCAGAGTTCCGTTGATGTAAATTTTCATATTGGATCCATCATAAGTAGCTGCTACATGATACCAGGTATTGGCATTCAAAGCAGTTGCAGACGCCAATTTTTGCTGTACATTATTAATACTTACCACAAACTGAAGTTTATTATTCGCAAGACTTGCATCTCCTAATCGTAAGAATGCAGAATTGCTGTCGCTTACCTCTGTTCCCATGATAGAGGAAATATATGGAGACGCAGATTTGAATGATGAAGGTTTGATCCATCCTTCAAAAGATAAAGCAGAACCACTTAGATTCATACTTCCGGCTGCTCCTGATTCTGTGCTTCCATCCAAAGACAGAGCATAAGAACCTGTAGGCGTTGTTCCTGAAGTGCTTGTAAATCTTGGTGCAAACATATAGGCGCTTTTCACACTGCAATTGGTTCTGATTCTCCAGTCATATTCGGTATTGGCTGTTAACCCGGAAATAGTTACAGAAGTAGAACTTGTTGCAGATACTGCACTCGTCCAGGTTGTTGAAGATGCTGGTTTATAATCAATATCGTAAGTATTGGTTCCTACGGCTGACCAGTTTAGTTTTGCGCTTGTTCCTGTAAGGTTGCTTGTGTATAAACCAATAGGTGCATCACAATTGGTTCCTTGTGTCCATGATTGTAAAGTACCGCTTAAAACAGTTGGTTCTCCGTATAAGGTCTGAGTTCCTGCTGAAAGCTGTGATGTCTCATTAGTTCCATGTAAATCATACCACATGAATACTCCATACCCTCCATTTTTAGTTTGAGTAGCTAAGCTGGTAGTGGTAGAATTGGAAGTATTTCCCATCCATACGGCTGCCGGAGAGATTTGTGCTTTGGTAAGAGGAGGTACATTGGGAGCAGAGAATGTTCCGTACATGGCATTCCAGCTGTAATTAACGTTATCTCCTACTCTGGCTCCGTTCCAGGAAAGTCTAGAAGCGGCAGGACCATAATAATAGAATGAAATAATTTTATTCGGTAATAAGGCTCTGAGCTCCTGAACAAGCATTACAAAAGAGCTGTCATTAGGCTGCCCTGTTCCGTTATTTCCGTATTCTGAGTATTCATCATCAAAATCAATTCCATCAAGACCATAGGTATTTACTGTATTTGCCAACTGTAATGCAAAGTCTTTTGCAGCTTCACGGGTAGGAAAATTACAGATCCCTGCTCCTTGGTGATTCCCTAAAATAGTAAGTACTACTTTCATCCCTTTTTGCTGAAGTGGCTTTATGTAAGTATCTGCATTAGTAAGAACCTTGGTCACGTTATTATTGGAATACAGATAAGCTCTACCACGGCTGGTATCATAATTAATATTGGCCGCAAAAATATTCACCACATTAAACAGATAGCTGTTCGATGTCTGCAGTTTGTACGCTCCAGCATTCAGGAGGTTATTGTTATTCACTTCCACATAGCAAATTCCGGTAGGACTAAGCTGTTGTGCGTTAATCAGAGAACCAGACTGAAGCATCATGGCAATCAGTGCGGTAAAGATGGATTTTTTTTTCATTGTATAATTTTTTTAAGGTGTTTTGGTGTGTGAATTTTATATAGCATTCCCCTGACACCTTCTTTTTTGGGAAGGAATCTCAGATGAATAAGCCATATAAAAGGGTGTGCTATGTCAGTAGCTCTGGGTTTTCGTTAAAGGTTTTCCATAACAATTCACCAAATAAAGTATTTGCCCATGCAAACCATTCTCTGGTGAACTTTTTGGAGTCGTCTTTATGGAAGGATTCATGCATAAAGCCTGTTCCTCCGTGCGTTTTCTGTAAGGTATCTATACACCATCTGATCTCACTTTTATCTTTGGTAGTAAGTGCCTTCATTATGATACTCATTGGCCAGATCATATCAAGTCCGATATGTGGACCTCCTATTCCTTCTGCCAGCTTACCTTTGAAGAAGAACGGGTTGTTTTCAGACCACACAAATTTTCTTGTATTCAAATATACAGGGTCATCAGCTTTCACCGCATCCAGATAAGGTAGTCCCAGTAAGCTTGGACAGTTTGCGTCATCCATCAGGTTGTAGCTTCCGAAACCATTCACTTCAAAAGCATAGATTTTTCCAAATTCAGGATGATTGTAAATTCCGTATTTTTTGATGGCTGCTTCTACCTCATCAGCAAGGCTGTTCAGTTGTTGAGCCAACGTTTTTTCATTTTTAATTTGTGAAACCATTTCCGCAGCCTGGCGTAAGCTTACCACAGCAAATAAGTTAGAAGGGATCAGGAATCCATAGATCGTAGCATCATCACTTGGACGGAACATTGAACTGATCAATCCCACAGGTTTCGTTGGATAACCATATCCTCCCATAGGAACTCCGTCTGTTGCCCAAGCTGTAGTACGCTCAAATTTGTAAGGTCCCAGATCATGTTTTCTCTGCTGTTCTGTGAAAGTCTGCAGGGTAAGCTTAATTCCTTTCAGCCAGTTGTTATCGAAAGGTTTTGTATCTCCTGTTGTTTTCCAGAAATGGTAGGCCAGACGGATAGGATAACAAAGCGAGTCAATTTCCCACTTTCTTTCATGGGTTCCTGGCTTCATATCAGTATGGTCATATTCTTTCCATTTACTGATCTTCTGATCATCATTATAGAAAGCATTGGCATAAGGATCTTTCAGGATGAAAGTAGTCTGTTTATGGATTACTCCTGAGATCAGCTTATGTAGTTTTTCATCTTTTTTCGAAAACTGCAGATAAGGAAAAACCTGTGCGGAACTGTCACGAAGCCACATGGCATCAATATCCCCAGTGATCACATAGGTATCCGGTGTTCCGCCGGTTTCTGTATAGTAAACAGTAGTATCTAATGTATTCGGGAAGCAGTTTTCAAAAAGCCAGCTCAGCTCTTTGTTTTTTACTTTCTTTTTAAACGCTGCAATAGCACTTTCTACGGATTCACTGGTAAAATGTCTTTTATCTTTAGGAACACGGACAACAGGAAAATCATCCAGCACTAAATTTTTAGCAAAAACATTTTGAGTAAACAGCAATCCGGCTCCTGCCAGTGCACTTGTTTTAATAAAATTTCTCCTTTCCATTGATACTTTGTTTCGTTTATTTTTATTAGTCTTATTTTACTGGTTTGCTTCCCATTACGAATCTCAATTCACCACCGTTCATGATATCTCTATGATTCAACTCCCAACTTTTGTATTCTTTTCCGTTCAGGAACATTTTCTGTACATAGATATTCTTGTCAGATATTTTGTCTGCAATTACCGTGAACGTTTTCCCATTTTCAAGCTTTAAAGAAGCCTTCGGGAATTGTGGTGCTCCGATGGCATACACAGGTTTCCCTGGTGTCACAGGATAAAATCCTAATGATGAGAAAATATACCATGCTGACATTTGACCACAGTCTTCGTTATTCACGATTCCATCCGGTTTAGCTGCGTACATATTGTCGCGAATATATTTTACCATTTTCTGAGTTTTGTAAGGACTTCCTGCGTAGTTGTAAAGGTATGGAACATGATGACCAGGCTCATCTCCGAATCCTAAAGATCCAATGAATCCTGAGATATCTACATGCTGCTCTCCTTCCATATGAAGTGCTTCTGTAAAGGTTTTGTCCAGTTTTTCTTCAAATCCTTTTTTTCCTCCATACAAATTCATCATTTCATCAATCTGATGAGGAACAAAGAAGTCGTACGCCCAGATATTTCCGGAAACCCAGTGTGGCTGCAGTTTTTTCCAGTCGTTAAGGGTAAAATCTGCTAAGAATTTCCCATCTTTCTGTTTTGGCCAGAAGTGATTATTTTCTTTATTGAAGGTATTCAGGAAGTTCATAGAACGTTTTTTATAGACTTCTGATTCTTCTTTTTTGCCTAATTTTTCTGCAAGCTGCTGAATACACCAGTCGTCATAGGAATATTCCAGTGTTGCAGAAACTGAAGCTCCGTTTTCTGATGGAGTGTAGCCTAATTTGATATAATCATTAAGACCTCCGCCACCATCGCTGCTGCTCATTTTGTCTGTTAAAGAAGCATCTTTCATCGCAGCAAATGCTTTTTCTGCATCAATACCCGGAACTCCTTTTGAAATGGCATCCCAGATTACCGAAGCACTGTGATAGCCTAACATACAGAAATTATCATATCCACAAAGTTCCCAGATCGGCATATGATCTTTACGATCTGTATATCTGCTGATCAGAGAGTTGGCAAATTCTTTTGTATGTTTCTGATCCATAATGGTCAATAATGGATGTGTTGCTCTGAATCCGTCCCAGTAAGAATAAGTACTGTAGTTGGTGAACCATTTGGTATTCATGTTTTCCTGAGCGGCAACATAGTCTCCATTCACGTCCATGTATAAATTTGGTGCAATGAAGGTATGGTAAACTCCGGTATAGAAAATTTTTCTCTGGCTGTCCGTACCTCCAGTCACCTGGAATCTTCCGATCAGGTCTCTCCAGGTTTTTTGTGCTGTTTCTTTTGCTTTGGCAAAGTCAACATTTGTTGCTTCTGTATCAAAATTTTCCTGTGCGTTTTCTGTGCTTACCGGAGATAAAGATACTTTTACTTCAATGCTTTCCTGATCTTCTGTTGAGAATCTTACAAAGGCTTTCGCATCTTTGGCAAGGGCAATTTTTTCATCATTTTTAATTTTTCCGTCAGCATACACGCCGTAAGACTTAAACGGTTTGGAAAACTCCATCACGAAGTAAGCAAATCGTTTACCTCCCCAGCCATTGCTGTAGCAGTACCCTTTGATTTTATTATTGCCTTCCACACTCACTAAAGTATGGTAGATATTACCGAAGATTTTATTAGTAGGATCAATGATGATATTCGCTTCACTACTTTTCGGGAAAGTATATTTATGAAATCCGACTCTTGGGGAAGCAGTAAGCTCTGCTTTAATTCCATAGCTGTCCAACATTACAGAATAATATCCCGGAGACGCAATTTCTTTATCATGTGTAAATTTTGAACGGTAACCTGTCTCAGGATTTTCTTCAGATCCCGGAAGCATTTTCACCTGTCCTACAGTAGGCATTACCAGAATATCTCCAAGGTCTGCCCATCCTGTTCCGCTCAGGTGGTTATGACTGAAGCCCATGATCGTTTTGCTGCTGTAGTGATATCCTGAACACCAGTCCCAGTCGCCACTTTTTGTATTCTGATCCGGACTCAGCTGTATCATCCCAAATGGTGTAGTTGCCCCTGGAAACGTATGCCCGTGTCCTCCTGTGCCTATGAAAGGATCTACCCAGGATAAAACATCGTTTTTATTTTGCTGGGCACTGGCTACAGAAATCAGGGTGGTAAAAAAGCAGATTAACAGTTCTTTTTTCATGATAAGAGAGGTATCGGAGATTTTTTTTGTTTAAAAGTTGGTTTAAAAATAGGAAAACCATTATAAAATTCCCAGAAAATGGGAAAATTAAGATGATTAACCTATTTTCCTAAACTTTATATTACTGTATTAAATTGAATTCTTTTTCATAAAATCAATGATTTCTGAGATGTATCCAAAAGCAATTGCAACTACGGTATCAGCAGCTCCGTAATATACTGTTACTTTGTCTCCCTCAGTTAATGCTGCACAAGGGAAAACCACATTCGGTACATCTCCTGTCATTTCATACAATTCTGCTGGCGCCAACAGATAAGGTTTCGTTCTGTACAATACTTTTGTAGGATCTTCAAGATCAAGCAAAGCGGCTCCCATTGAATATCTGAATCCTCTGCAGGTATTGATCACTCCATGATAGAAAAGCAGCCATCCTTCTTCTGTTTTGATAGGAACCGGCCCACCTCCGATTTTTGTACACTGCCACGCACTGTCTTCAAAAGGAGTCACTTTCATCACGCAACGGTGTTCACCCCAGTATTTCATATCAGGGCTATAGCTGATATAAATGTCACCGAAAGGCGTATGTCCGTTATCACTCGGACGGCTCAACATGGCGTATTTACCATTGATTTTTTCAGGGAACAACACTCCGTTTCTGTTGAATGGAAGAAAGGCATTTTCACACTGAAAAAATTCTTTAAAATCAAAAGTATATCCAATTCCGATGGTAGGACCATTGTATCCGTTGCACCAAGTGATCCAATAGCGGTCTTCAATAAAGGTTACGCGGGGATCGTATTTGTAATCGGATTCAATCATATCCGTATTTCCTGCCTGCATTTCAATAGGGTCATGATTGATGTCCCAATTGATTCCATCTTTACTGAAACCAGCAAAAATATTCATCTGTACTGCCTTGTTGTCACAACGGAAGACTCCGGCAAATCCGTCCTCAAAAGGAATCACGGCACTGTTGAATATACTGTTGGATGTTGGTATCGCGTATCTGTTAATGATCGGGTTTTCGGAAAACCTCCACATGATATCATTGCAACCTTCCGGGCGATCCTGCCAAGGGATCATTACTGATTGAGCTGTCATAAAGTATTTTTTACTTTTTATTTTTAATTATTATGAATTGATTTGTTGTTCTTTCTGATTTTCCGGATGAGGAAAAGGAACAAATAAAGTGACCAAAAATGCAGGAATGGTAGCGATTAACACCCAGATAAAGAACATTTTGTACCCGATCCAGTCACTGATCATTCCACTGAACATTCCGGGAATCATTACTCCAAGATTCATAATTCCTGTTGCAAATGCGTAATGGGCAGTTTTGTGTTTTCCGGGAGCAATCTGCTGCATCATGTAGAGCATTAACCCTACAAAACCAAATCCGTAACCGAAATATTCCACGACCACGGCAACTCCAACCGGTAAAAGATCTGCCGGCTGATAGTGCGCTAATAATGCATAAACCACAAAAGGAATATTGAATGCGCAACATAGCCATATCAAAGATCTTTTCAATCCGCGGGCTGAGATAAAATACCCTGCCAGTACGGATCCTAAGATGAATGCTGCCGAACCATATGTTCCATAAATAAGTCCGATATCTGAAGTAGATAATCCTAATCCTCCTGACGTTCTTGGAGCTTTAAAAAATAAAGGTGCAATCTTGATGGCAAATCCTTCTGCAAAACGATATAGTATAATGAAAAGGATACACCACAGAATTTTCTTTTTGGTGAAGAAAGAGGTAATGACTTCCAATAGTTCCTGACGAACATTTCCGGCAGTCTTTTCGTCTTTCTGTTCTTCTTTATTTTCTTTCGGCAGAATGAAATAGTGATAAATAGCCAATACAAAAAAGAGTAATGCATAGATTACCATAATGATCATCCAGGCATGGGTAACGCCTTTTGTCTTTTCTAAAATTCCTGCAAAATAAACGAGTGCACCACTGCTGATAATCTTCGCCAGGTTATAAAAAGCACCCTGCCAGCCGATATATTTTGCCTGCTCTTTATTGGTAAGAAACCCAATATACGTTCCGTCTGCTACCACATCGTGGGTAGCTCCACAAAATGCAACTACTGCAAAAAGTGCAATACTGTATTTGAAAAAATCATGCATTGGCAGACTTAAGGCCACTAATGCAAACAGAATTCCTATCGCAAACTGAGTAAAAACAACGAAGAATTTTTTTGTTTTATAGATCTCCAGAAACGGGCTCCAAAGAGGTTTTAATGTCCAGGAGAACATGATAAGGGCAGTCCAGAAAGTGATCTGCGAGTCCGAAACACCCATATCTTTATACATGATTCCTGAAACCGCATTAATGGTTACAAAGGGCACTCCCATTGCAAAATATAATGTGGAAATCCAAAGAATTGGCTGAATCCGACGGGTTCCGGAGTTGTTTTTTCCCATATTTAAAAATAAGATTCTAAATAAAAGAGAACATCTCAAACATTCATTCAGGCTAAAAAACGAAACTATAAATTTTTTGGAGATTCTACTCTATTCTCCCGCTTCAATGAATGTATCAAATAAAAATCTGATGTTGAGATGCCTCTTTATTAATGAGTGATTCTGAATATTTTTTATTTCTTATCCCACCAAAGTTTTGTACCTCCGGTGTCAGGACCGTTCAGCATTTGAGCAGCCTGCTGATAATTGTATAATGACGTTTTGGTATCAATGGTGAAAGGAATTCTTCTGATCATTGCTTCTGTACTGATGGCTCCGCCACTGTCATTTTTTCTTACTTTGAAAAGAATCGGATATCCTGTTCTTCTCTGCTCAGCCCACGCTTCTGGCCCGTTTGGATAAAGAGAAAGCCATTTTTGAGTAATGATTCTTTCCAGCTTTCTTTCGTTGGTATCCCCGTTATTCCATGCAATAGTAATGGTACTTAGCTGAGGATGTCCTAAACCGATGTTATTATCTGCATTTTTCGGATCTACATAAGGAGCTTCTGTAGAAGTGGTATCGGCAAGATATGTTGCAACACTTGCACTTTTCCCCCATTCTCCAAAAGACTGCTGAACTCCGGTAGTATAGTTGGCTTGAATATCACCTGCTCCGGCATAACCTCTCAAGGCAGCTTCTGCTTTCAGGAACCATGTTTCTGCAGCAGTAAATAATTTCATTTTACCATCAGTCCCGGAAAAATAATCTCCGCTGGCAGATTTTGCCTGAGGCTGTGAGAATCCTCCATAAGTTGATTTACCATTTAATAAATCAATTCCCTGGCGTACTCCTATATATTTTCCTTGTAGGCTAGCATCTGATGCCGGAATAGCATATGCAGAAAGTCTTGGATCGTTATATCCATTCATATAAGCCATCAAAGGAGCTCCGATTAAACAATCTCCCCATGAGTAAATGATAAAACTCAATTCTGACTGTCCTACACTGATCAACGCATTATCTGCATTGTCAGTAATTAAACCTGCAGATGAAGCCAAAGCCTCTTCTGCATATTGTTTAGATTTCGCAGCATCAGCATAACTCATTCTCATAGCTAGTCTCAGCTTTAGTGAATTGGCAAATTTTGCCCATTGAGCCATATTTCCTCCATACACTAAGTCTGCACTTTTCAGTGAAGTTTTATCTTCAACATTCTGTGTTGCTGACATGGCAATTACTTTCTGTAAATCTGTAATGGCTGCGGTAAGATCAGCAATAAAATAATTGTAAGCTTCCTGTTGAGAATCAAAATCCGTAACTCCGTTAGGGTTTGGTTTTTCATATTTGCTGTAAACTACAGGACCGTGGCTGTCTGAAACTCTTGCTGCTGTAATGACTTTCAAAATCTTTTTCACAGCAAGTGTTCCGGTAAAATCTACCCCCGGATAGTTCCCCTTAGCAGCATTATCAATAATAATAGAATAATTGAAGATATCTTGTTGTCTGGCAATAATTCTGTTGTTCCATCCATCCATCATCGAGTAAGTAAGATTATTTACTCCTCCGTTAAATGGTGTTGCTGTACTGAACATTCCGCTGTACATATCTGCACTCAGGTTAGGATACAGCTGATAATCTGCCTGCAGCCCTCTCTGGATAGATTTCATAGGGTTCACAACAGCAATAAAATCTGCATAAAAATTTTCAGGTCCACCTAATTTTTCCTGATTATATTGGTCAAAGTCATTGGTACATCCCGAAGCAGAAAACAGTACTGCAGCTCCAAACACCAATGTTTTAATAGTATTGATTTTCATTGTCTTAATTGTAAAAGTTAGAAGTTAGCTTTTAAAGATAATCCGATAGATCTGGTAACCGGCAGACCGAAAGAATCTACTCCTACCCCACCAGGTGTATTTCCTGATACCTGTTCAGGATCAAACGGTGCTTTTTTGTAGAAGAAAAATAAATTGGTTCCTACTAAACTTACCGTTGCATTTTTCAGATATTTTGAGTTGACATCAAACATATATGAAACAGATGCCTGGCGTAAACGGATTGTTGTGGCACTATATAAATAAGCTTCATCAACT
Source organism: Chryseobacterium sp. KCF3-3 (assembly GCF_045865955.1). Taxonomy (NCBI): domain Bacteria; kingdom Pseudomonadati; phylum Bacteroidota; class Flavobacteriia; order Flavobacteriales; family Weeksellaceae; genus Chryseobacterium; species Chryseobacterium sp. KCF3-3. The sequence continues at coordinate 2,113,207 of NZ_AP035792.1, read as the reverse complement.
CCTTTCCCGAATCCTTCGGTTGTTCCTACTGCTTTATAATAATCTTTTGCATTCGTCAACCCTGTATATGCCTGTCCTGCATTTGGAGTTCCTGGTGCGTACACTGCATTTGGAATAGATACACCTCCGGCATCTCTTGCATCAGCAGTGGTTTGGCTTACTCCATATAAATCATTGGCTTTTTCTGTAAGAGATAATACTTTACCTCCGAATTTACCATCAATAAGGAAAGAGATTCCCAGTTTACCAATAGTAAAGGAGTTATTGAATCCCATGATAAACTTAGGGTTCGGATTACCCAAATAAGAAGGAGTACTTTCTGCCAAAGGAACACCTTTTTCATTCACAAGAATACGCCCCTGATCATCTCTTTTAAATTTGATTCCGTAAAGATCTCCAAAAGAACCTCCCAGTTTTAATCTTGTATAATCACCACCACCTGTTAGTGAAAAAGTCAGGTCTTTGGAAACATTGATACTTGTTGGTAATAATTCAACAATCTTATTTTTATTTGCCGATGCATTCAAAGTAGCCGTCCATCCAAATTTTGACGAATCAAAAATCTTGTAGGATAGTGAGGATTCAAAACCTGTATTTCGGATTTTTCCTGCATTGATGTAGTATGATCCTGGAGCTAATCCTCCTAAATAGGAAGGAATTGTTGTTTCCAGTAATTGGTTGCTCGTATTTGAGTTATAATAAGTAATATCAAAATTTAATTTGTTACCTAACATTCTCAACTCAGTTCCGGCTTCAAATGTTTTGTTAAGTTCCGGCTTTGGAAGCAAAGCCTCAAAACCTGCTCCAGTAGCAAAAGAACTCTTAGGATATACAATGGTTCCTGCATCTACTCCATAAACATACCCTTTGCTATATTCAACCATTGCATTGGTAATATTGGTAGGTAACCCCAAACCAACCGTTGCATAAGATCCTCTTACTTTCCAGAAATTAATCCCTTCAGGAAGTTTGAAAATAGAAGACAATATAGCGTTTGCTCCTACAGATTCATAATCAAACCCGGTTCTTCCTGTTAATGCTAAAGTAGAATCCCAGTCGTTTCTGAAAGTCATATCTACATAGAACATATTTTTATATCCTACGGAAGCACTTGCAAAAACAGACTGTACCTGTTTTTTCATATTTGTATAGGTATTATGATATCCATCTCCAGGCGCTCTGTTTACATTCCACTGAAGGTTATTCAAAGTGAAAAGATTTGGATTAGCCAGATAAGCATTATCAATTTGTCCTATTTTATTTCTGGTAGTATTGATACTTCCTCCTACAGTAAAATCCAATGAAATAGATTCACTTATTTTAGGACTACCAATTAATAGAACATCTCCGTAAGTAGAAGAATTTTCATATGTATTTTTAAGCATTCTTCCATTAGTACCGTTGGCTAGTAAGCTAGGTGCTGAGAAAGCAGCAATATCACGCTGGCTGTCTGAAATATTCCAGCTGTAGTTTCCTCTTACTCTTGCCGTTAACCAAGGATTGATCTGGTAAGATAAGGAAAGGGCTCCGTATGTATTTTTGTTACTTACTGTAACTGGATTTCTGTTTAAGATCCAGTAAGGATTCTGTGTCACCGGATTTCCTTTGAAGCTTCCGTCAGGATTTACTTCCCACCAGTTTTGAGCTGGTAAAAATCTCGTTTTATCCAGATAAGAGTAATTATCCCCTCCATACTGATCAAAATCTACTCCTCTTGGCAACCAATATAAACTCGTCAAAGGAGAAAAAGATGCTCCCGGAGTCTGTCTGTTCTTACTTTCCTGTAATGACCCGATGAAGTTGGCATCTAATGTCAGTTTATCATCCAAAAACTTACTTGAATTTCTGAAAGAAACATTGTACTGATCAAAATAAGACATAGGAACCACTCCTTTGTTGGTCGTATTACCGATAGAGAAATAACTTGTTGATCTTTCATTTCCTGACTGGAAAGAAAGACTGTTTACCCATGTCGTTCCTGTCTGAAGAAAATCTTTAAGATAATCCTTTGAAGATCCTTTTGCTCCCCAGCTGTCTACTGCCTGTCCCGGTTGTGATCCTGATACAGAAGGGTCATAAGACAGATAACTGTGCTGCAGTTTCGGAAGGCTGTACGCTCTGTCTACTGTAAGGCTGGAGCTGTAAGTAATTGAACTTTTCCCGGCACGTCCTTTTTTAGTCGTAATCAAAATAGCACCATTCCCTCCGGCAGAACCATACAGCGCAGAAGCAGAAGCTCCTTTCAGAAAGTTGATGCTTTCAATATCATCAGGATTGATGGAGCTCAGTACATCTCCAGGATCCGGCATATTGGAATACTGTCCGATATCTGCAGATTTTCCTGTTCCATTGATAATAGGAATTCCATCAATTACATACAGTGGTTGAGCATTGTTTACAGACTTATTCCCTCTCATGATCACCCTTACGGAGCTACCTACACCATTGGTTCTGTTGATCTGTACGTTGGAAACTTTTCCATTGATCGAATTTAATAGATTGGGAGTTTTCACTTCTGTAAGCTCATCTCCACCAATCTGCTGACTGGAATACGTCAAAGAGCGGGCCTGCCTTTTTATCCCCAAAGAGGTGACCACGACCTCCTCAATACTGGTTGTCTTCGTAGTGTCGGCCGCTTTTTTCTCCTGTGCATTCGCAGTAAGTGAAAAAACGAACAGAACGGGTATAACTGCTTTTCTCATAAGGTATAGATTCGTTAGATTTAATTGAGAATCAGTGACATTACTTTATTTTTTAATACAAAAAAAATTATTGTTTTTTCAGCAAAATTTTGCTGTTTATGTATTAAATAATTTAAAGTTTTGTTAAGATTTAATTCACATTCACAAATCTAAATTTTGTTGCCAGTCTGATATAATACTATTTTATCATAAAACGATATTATTTTTTCAGCAATCAAATTTAAAAGCAATTAACACTCTAAATATCAATAAAATACGACACTTCCCCAACAATTAAAAAAAGGGGATTTATTCAAGTATTTTGACAAAATAAAAGTAGATTTCTATGCACAATTTTAGTGCAATAGGTAAGGTACAAAAAAGAAAAAAGTAAGTTTTTAATACGTATTATTCAATCTTTTTAACTCCTTTAAACTGCTCTTTAAATTCAGTTGGAGTTGTCTTTTTAATGGACTTAAATACCTTGTTAAAGTTTGCAATATTATTAAAACCTGCTTCAAAGGCAATTTCAAAAACAGTAAGATTCTTTTCCATCAACCAGCGTGCAGCATAACTGATTCTTATTTCATTAAGATAATTAACAAAAGTTTTCCCTGTTCTTTTTTTGATAAATCTGTTAAACGTCACATTACTCATATTCACCAATGATGCTACATTATCCAGCGTTATTTTGTTCTCAAAATTTTTATGCACAAAATCATGAACAACTTTCATTTTATCATTATCCGCAAAGGACTCAAACTCAATACTATATGAAGATAAAAGTGTTTTATTTTCTGCTACAGCCAATTCATTCAGAATTTTCATAATTTCTATAAAAGATTCAAAACTGTTCATCTTGGAAAGATTGAGAAACGAATCTTTTAGTTTCTCAGCCGTTTCTGTAGAAAAAAGAATTCCTCTGATGGAGTCTTTCATCAGATTATTGATAGGTTTCAGAATATTTTTTTCCATTAAGGACTGATGGAAGAAATCCTGATTAAATTGTATGGTGATTTCGTGGGTCTTTCTGTTCTTACATCTGTAATTTGCCCAGCAGTGTGGTAAATTAGGTCCTACCAGCACCAACTCTATATTTCCGATCTCTCCGGTATGATCTCCAATCATTCTTCTATACCCTTTTCCTTTGTAGATAAAGTTGATCTCAATTTCCGGATGATAGTGGTACGGAAAGTCGAAGGAAGCTTTAATCCTGTCAAATACGAGAAAACTATCCTCAGGAGATAGTGGAGTTATTTCTCTCAGAATATTTTCTAATTCGCTCATACAGGCAGTTTTGAAAAAAGGGTTTAGTAATACAGGTCTTAGTACAAATCTTTGTAAAAATGATAAAATAATATCAATGTAAAAACATATTTCCGATTTATTTTATTTCAATTTTATAGATCAAACATAAGAAATCATAGGTTCAATAATTTAATACAGCTCAAATCGTGCTTTTTTGTATCTTTAAACTAAAGTTAAAGGATGCCGCAACAGCTTATTTTTGAAGATCACTATAAAAGACTCGGACTGGAAATATTTTCAGAAGAAAATCTGGAGAATTTCAACGGGAATCGGTTCTCTGCAGATATTAAAGTATTTTTTATTTCTTCAGGATATGAACTTACGGTAGATTTTAATCATTATACAACCAAGAAACCTTCACTTTTCTTTCTCACCAACCAAAATTTAAGTATCCAAAAAGGGAAAGATGAATCTATCCTTCTTTTCTACAACCGGGATTTTTACTGTATTCAGATCCATGATAAAGAAGTGGCTTGCGACGGCCTTCTCTTTCATAATGTATTTGAAATTCCTTTCGTAGAGCTTGATGATTCTGAAACATCTCTTATAAAAAGTTTGTTCCAGAATATTCAGGATGAACTTGAATGGAAAGATTCTTCCGCAGAGGAAATGATCAGAACCTATGTAAAACAGATCATCATCCGGGCTACCCGAAAGTGGAAGAAACAAAATCTGGATAATGACACGCTCAGAATACCTGGCAGTGAACTTGATATTTTCAGAGATTTCAGCAGACATCTGGAAATTCATTTCAGAGAGAAGCATAATGTAGCAGAATATGCTGAGCTGCTTCATATAGCTCCAAAAACCTTAACTCATAAATTTAAAAATTTAAATCTGGACTCACCCAATCAGTTTATCATCAACAGAATTTTATTAGAAGCTAAAAGATTGCTGTTTTATACGGATAAACCTGTCAAAGAAATTGCTTACGATCTCGGCTATGAAGATCCGGCTTATTTCAACCGTCTTTTCACCAACAAAACAGGAAGCACACCTGCAAATTTCAAAAAAGATTACACTTCGGGAAAAAAGTACAATATTTAAGTCATTTTATCTATTGAATAATCCTCGCTACAGATATACCTTTGTAACATCAAAATCAAACAACAATACTAAATACAAAAACAAACATTATGAGACGTAACGCAACAGCCGTTTGGAACGGTACCATTAAAGAAGGAAAAGGACATTTAACTACTCAGAGTACAACGTTAAACCAGACTCAATATTCTTTCAACAGCCGTTTTGCAGATGGTGTAGGTACAAACCCTGAAGAATTACTGGCAGCAGCCCATGCAGGATGCTTCACGATGAAACTGGATGCAGAATTATCACAGGCAGGTTACAATCCTGAAGAATTAAAAACAACTTCTGTAATCACTCTTGACCCAAACATCGGAAAGATTACAAAATCTGAACTGACTCTTACCGCTAAAGTTCCGGGAATCTCAGAAGAAGAATTCCAGAAATTTGCGAAGATTGCTGAAGAAGGATGCCCTGTAAGCGCAGCTTTCAACTTTGAAATCACATTGAATGCTACTTTAGAGAACTAAGATTCCAGGCATTTATATCATAGAAAGAGGCTGTCTCCTATGTTTGCAAAGTCAGATGTAGGAGTTTTTAATTTATACATTTGCTAGAATAATAGTGAAGATCAGAAGAGCTAAAGGCTGTCTTAGTAACTTAAAGTATAGTATACTGATTTTGAGAAATAGCCTTCTGTTCTTTCGCTTCCTAAGACAGAACAGAATGTAAGGCGGTGATTTAACCAGCTTCAATATCCATTAGGAGACAAGTCTACGGGAAGCTATACTATATACTTAAATTTTAATAAATACAGTTAGTATGCAAACACTTAAACAAGTAGTAGGTATTGATGTAGGTAGTAAAGAACTCGTAGTATGTTTTGGGAAACTCTTTAGTAATCTTGAAAAACAACTTTATCTTTATGGCAATTTTCGTAATACCTCCCAAGGATTAGCAAAATTATATCAATGGGTTGAAAAACACAAGGATACTGATGTGAGCGTTCATTATATTATGGAAGCTACGGGCGTTTATCACGAAAAATTGGCTTATTTTTTAGAAGGAAAATATTGTAACATCAGCATTATCCTTCCCAATAAAATCAGCAACTACTTTAGAAGTCTGGAGGTAAAAACCATCACTGACAGAACATCCTCAGAGGCTATCACTTTATTTGGTTTAGAGCGTAATACAGAACTATGGAAGAGCCCTGATCCGGTTTATAAAACGCTAAAGCAACTTACCAGAGAAAGAGACCAGTTAGTACAAGAGCGTACAATGATCAAAAGTCAACTTCATGCCGAGCAAACTGAATCAACTCCCAATAGTCACTCTATCAAAAGAATGCAATATCGTATTACCATATTGAATGATCAGGAAGTAGAAATACAAAAAGAAATAAGGGAAGTTATAAAATCTAATTCTAAGCTTATTGATGCCGTAAATACAATAAAATCTATTCCTGGAATAGGTTTACTTACTGCAGCAATAATATTAGCTGAAACCAATGGTTTTGAAACAATTAGAAACAAAAAACAATTAGTAAGTTATGCAGGATTAGACATCAAAGAAAAACAATCAGGTATATCAATCAATGGTAAACCGGTAATCTCCAAACGAGGCAACAGGTATCTGCGTAAAGCCATACATTTACCTGCACTCGCAGCAATAAGACATGAGCAGCATTATAAAAATATTTTCGTTAGGTTGGTCAATAAACATGGAATCAAAATGAAAGCTGCGGTAGCTGTACAAAGAAAATTATTGGAACTGGCATTTATACTCTACAAAACTCAACAACAATACAATCCCAAATACCATCTAAATCTTACTCCAATAAAAGAAAGTTAGGGTAACCCCTGAAGATTACCCTAAGCAGGCTTGTATAAAACAGCCTTAAAGTACAAATTTATAAAAAATATTTTTTTTTCTTGGATATTAACACAGAATCTCAAAAGCCAAATGATTGGGCTTTTGTCATTCTGACGAAGGAAGAATCTCTTCGATAACAAACATATGAGATTCTTCACTACATTGTTGAACTACGTTCGCAGACCTTCAGCCTGTGTTCAGAATGACACTTTTAAGACGGCCTCTTTTCTTTTTAAAAACAATTCCAGTGGTTTTAGCCAAAACTTAAACCCAAAACATTCAAATTAATTATTCTTCTCTAATAAAATATACCGAATGGTATAATTTTGTATATTTGCATCAGAATTAAACATTTATAATGTCGAAGGCAGAAAAAACAAAACAGCATATCATTGAGAAAACAGCAACCCTTTTTAATACCAAGGGTTATATTTCTACATCGCTGTCCGACATTACTCAGGCAACCGGCCTGACAAAAGGCAGCATCTATGGAAATTTTGAAAACAAAGATGAAGTAGCAATTGAAGTTTACAAATACAATTCCGGATTATTGAGCAAGACACTTAGTCGTTCTTTTGGTGATGAGTATCCAACTTCACTGGATAAACTGCATGCTTTTGTAGATTTTTACCGGAAAAACTGGAAGTTTGTCTTTGCCAACGGCGGCTGCCCCTTAATGAATGCCGCAACCGAAGCTGATGATTCTTTTCCTGCCTTAAAAACACAGGTTAGAAAATCTTTTGAACAATGGATGACAAAAATATCAAATGCCATTGTTGAAGGACAAAATAAAGGTGAAATTGATAAAAAAGTCAATGCTGAGCAATATGCTTCCCTATTCATCATGCTTATTGAAGGTGGAATTCTGCTTTCAAAAACAATGGGTGACCAAAGTTTTCTAAACCACGCTTTAGATAAAGTCAGCCACATGATTGATCATGAACTCAATATTCTTCCATCATAAATTATACAATATGGAAACAAAAAAAGTGGCTATTGTAGGATACAACAGAATTCCTTTTGCCAGAATGAATACCGCTTATTCAGAGCAGGGTAATCAGGATCTTCTTCTTGCTTCTCTCAACGGATTAATAGATCGTTATCATTTAAAAGGAAAACGACTTGGAGAAGTTGCGGGTGGCGCAGTCATTAAACACATTTCTGAGAGTAACCTCATCAGAGAAACGGTGATGAATACCACTCTTGACCCTGCAACACCTGCTTGTGATCTTCAACAGGCATGTGATACAGGAATTGAAGCTGCTATTTATATCGGAAATAAAATTGCCCTGGGGCAGATAGATTGTGGTATTGCCTGCGGAGTGGAAGCGATGAGTAACATCCCGTTTGAATCTTCACCCAGATTAAGAAAAGCTCTTTTACAAGCGAATAAAGAAAAATCAGCGTTTGGAAAATTAAAACAACTGTTAAGCCCAAGACTGAAAGACTGGATGCCAATTCCTTATAAAGGACAGGAACCTAAAACCGGTCTGGTAATGGGTGAACATACAGAAATTACCGCCAAATATTACAAAATTTCCAGAGAAGAGCAGGATGAACTCGCTTTAAAAAGCCACCAAAATATGGCAAAAGCTTATGATGAAGGATTTTTTGATGATATGATTACTCCGGCCTTTGGTCTAGATAAAGATAATAACCTGAGACGCGATAGTAGTATTGAGAAGCTTTCACAGTTGAAACCCGCTTTTGATAAACAGAATGGAACTTTAACGGCAGGAAATTCAACACCATTTACGGATGGTGCTTCCGCAGTTTTACTGGCCAGTGAAGAATGGGCGAAAGCCAATAACCTTCCTGTTTTAGCCTATATCAGTTTTTCTGAATTGGCGGGAATAGAATATGTAGAAAATAAACAGGATTTACTTCTTGCTCCTGTTTTTGCAGCAGAGAGAATGCTTAAAAAAGCAGGCATGAGTTTGTCAGACTTTGATTATTACGAAATTCACGAAGCATTTGCCGCACAAGTTTTAGCCACCATCAAAATCTGGGAAAATGAGGAACTTGCCAAAAAATTCGGATTGGAAAAAGCTCTGGGGAAAATTGACAGAAGCAAACTGAATGTAAAAGGAGGAAGCCTTGCAGCAGCACATCCGTTTGCCGCAACAGGAGGAAGAATTATCGCAACACTGGCAAAACTTCTTCATGAAAAAGGCAGCGGAAAAGGATTTATATCCATCTGTGCAGCCCGTGGACAGGGAGTAACCATGATTTTAGAAAAGTAAAAATTAAATATGGATAGATTAGCACAATTAAAACAATTCATCGGAAAAGAATTTGACCAGTCTCCGTCTCCATTTATGAAATGGCTTAATCCTATTGTTCTTTCTGTAGAAGAAGGACAACTGGAATTTCAATATACCATAAGACCGGAATGGCTGAACCCGATTGGAAACCTTCACGGTGGAGTTACCGCTGCCATTATAGACGATATCATTGGTGCTACCATGTTTTCTTTAAATGAAAATTCTTTCATTACCACTATAAATAATGTCATAGATTATTTTTCAACTGCAAAAGAAAATGATAATATTGTAGCCGAAACTAAAATCATTAAAAGAGGAAAGCAGTTTGTAAACGCTCAGTGCGAAATATGGAATGCAGATAAGACCCGCCTAATAGCGAGAGGAACCTCGAATTTATTCAAAATCAATAACTAAGTATGAAAAGAGTTGTCATTACAGGTCTTGGCGCAGTGACGCCTTTGGGAAATAATGTCGAAGAATTTTGGCAAAACAGCATCAATGGAGTGAGTGGAGCAAACAAAATCACCCATTTTGACACAGAAAAGTTTAAAGTACATTTTGCTTGTGAAGTTAAAAATTTTGATCCAAAAGTACATTTAACCCACAACGAAATTAAAAGGAGTGATTTATTTTCACAATATGCCATGTATTCCACAGCAGAAGCTTTAAAAGATTCAGGGCTTGAGCTGGAAAACATGGATCCATTTGACATTGGTGTGATCTGGGGAACAGGACAGGGCGGAATGTGGACTTTCGAAAGTGAGGTCATGAATTTTGCAGCTGGGGACGGAACTCCAAGATTCAATCCTTTCTTTGTACCGAAATTTATTGCTAACATGGCATCAGGAATGATTTCTATGAAATATGGTCTTCAGGGAATCAATTATACAACTGTTTCTGCTTGTGCCACCGGAAATACGGCATTAATGGATGCCTTCAATTATATTCGTCTTGGAAAAGCAAAAGTAATTGTGAGCGGTGGCTCTGAAGCGGCCATTTCTCCTGCTTCTATCGGAGGATTTTCTATTATGAAAGCCATGTCTACAAGAAATGATGATTTTGCAACAGCAAGCCGTCCTTATGATGCAGACAGAGACGGTTTTGTAATGGGTGAAGGTTCGGGAACTCTGATCCTGGAAGAATATGAGCACGCCAAAGCAAGAGGAGCAAAAATCTATGCAGAACTGGTGGGTGCAGCAATGACAGCAGATGCCTATCATATGACAGCACCTCATCCTGATGGTGTTGGAGCCATCAAAGCAATGCAATTGGCTCTTAATGAAGCAGAAATCAATGTAGATGATATTGATTATATTAATCCACATGCTACGTCTACTCCACTGGGAGATCTGGTTGAACTGAACGGAATTAATAAATTATTTAAAGGAAGCAAAAACCTTGATATCAGTGCAACGAAATCAATGACTGGTCACCTGTTGGGTGCTGCCGGAGCAGTGGAAGCCATTCTTTCCATCAAAGCTATTCAGAATGGAATTATTCCTCCAACAATCAATCTTCACAGTATTGATGAGAATATTCCTCAGGATATCAATATCGTCTTTGGAGAAGCAAAAGAAAAAGATATTACGTATGCTTTAAGTAATGCTTTTGGATTTGGAGGTCATAATGCCACTTTAATTTTTAAGAAATTTTCTTAATTTTTAAAATACATTACTAGTGATTCTTATTTCTGAAATTTACTAATCTTGCTTAGTCCTAAGGACAAAATGTAGGAAGATCTTTAATAAAATATTGACAATCCCTGTGTTTTTAAAGCACAGGGATTTTTTATGTATGAAAGTTTTTGTAAGTTAGTTTCCCTACAAAATATTTTATGAAGAAACTTTTCTATGCATCATTAATGCTCATTTCAAATTGTATTTATTCTCAGAATAATTTTGAAATTGATCTCCGTTCAGATTCATACATTAATGACAGCCTCATGTTGGGAGCACCATCGACGAGAAAAGGATTTGGGGACCTTTATACCTTCAAAATACAAACGAACAACAATATTTCTGATTTTGGAAAAAAGATCAGGATGGCTCATTCCATTTATTATTTTAAAATTCAAAAGAAAAATATTGTCAATGGTTTTATAGAGTACCCTCAACCAGTAGCTTTTGGTTATATGGGAAAGAAGGGTGAAGCAGCCAATAGTACCAAAGTATTTTTTTTAGAAAAAGGAAAATATAAAATTGATTTACCCAAAGACATCAATAATGTAGAACTTAATATAGATTCCCCAACGAACAAAGAATATAAGGCTTTACAAACATCATTAGAACCGTTTTATATAAAATCAAAAAGTCACTACCAGCTTGACAGTTTGATCAATATGGACAAGAAACAGGAATTTTTAGGAGAATATATCAGGAAAAATCCAAATTCGTATGTTGCATTATGGGAAATTGTGAATGATTATACTCTTAACGATTACCATCCTGCTTACTTGGAAAATTTGAATTTATTTTCTGCAAAATTTAAGCAAAACAAATTATACAAAGGTGTTGAAGCTCGTTTAAAAGCAGAACAATCTACCTCCATCGGGCAAAAAATACCCGATATTTATTTTGACAAGCAGAATAAATTAACGTCTGAAGACTTTAAGAAGTATAAATTAACCTTTATTGATTATTGGTCAACCACTTGTGCTCCCTGCATAAAAGGAATGCCTGAAATTGTGAAACTGTATAATGAATATAAAGATCAAAATGTAAATTTTATTACAATTACAGATGAGCAAAAACCTAATAGAATGGAGGTTGCCAAGAATATTTTAAAGAAAAACAATGCGAATTGGATTAATTTCTTTGATGTAAATAAAGAGTTCCAAAAGAAAGTGAATGCAACCAATTATCCTATTCATTTTATCATTGATGAAAACGGAAAAATAATTGCCCGAATCAGCAATGGCATTGAGGAAGCAAGAACAATTATTAAAGAATATCTACAATAATTTCTTCAAAAGAAAAAAGCAGTCAAAAAAATGACTGCTTTTGTTTTTATGCTTTCAACCATTCTGAGGAAGAAAGATAATTCTGATCGGGATAATAAATGAACAGACAGTTTTTTCCTTTAATCGTGTTGATTATAGACTGTGTGAGTTCTCTTGGGACGGCAGGGCAACCCCAGCTTCTTCCAATTCTTTTGTGCATCGCAGCAAATGCATCACTTACATAATCCGCACCATGCATTACAATTGCTCTTCTGTATGCAGCATCATTAAAGCCCTTATCCATTCCCAATAATTTCAGAGAGTATCCGTTATCACCCTGATAGGTAGCATCCGTGATATAAAATCCCAGGCTACTCTGCAGCGAACTTTCCCTGTTAGAAAAATTCGTCGCAAATTCTTCGCCGGTATTCTTTCCGTGTGCTACTAATGAGTTGAACAGAACTTTTTTGTCTTCCAGGTCAATGATCCAAAGTCTTTTAGTGTTAGAAGACATAGAAAAATCGCAGATTGTTAATAAATGCGAATCCTGGGTAAGCAATCCTGCTTTTTTTAAATTTTCATAACCAGTCAATGCTTTTGAGAATACTTCATAGTTCAGTTCATGTTCCGGGTCAAAGGCAATAGATTGGTATAGTGCTTCTGATGAAGATATGGCTGTTGCGCCCTTCTCAGATTTCGTTTCAGCTACTTTTTCAGTTTTCGTTGTTGTTACATTCTCACTTTTCGCCACCACTTTTGGGGAAATGTAGAATGAAGTCGTCACCATGTAAACAAGGCCTAATACGCTATAAAATCCTTTCATTCAATACTATATAAATCCAAATTAGTGGGGCAAAATTATAAAAACATAATTACCAAAGGGTTATAACTCTAAAAAGTTTAACGCTATTTAAGAAACTTTAACGTCCTGATTTTGTGAATTAAAGCACTTATTTTTGAGAATCCGGAACAAATTCAAGGCTTACAGAATTCATACAATATCTCAATCCTGTAGGCTTCGGACCATCATCGAAAACGTGTCCCAGATGGGAATCACATCTTTTGCAAAGCACTTCTACCCTATCCATTCCATATGACTGATCTCTTACATAATAGACTCCTTCTTTATCAGCTTCAAAGAAACTCGGCCAGCCACAGCTGCTGGAAAATTTTGATGTAGAACGGAACAGATGATTTCCACATACAGCACAATAATATTCACCAACCTCATCAAATTCATTATATTTTCCTGTAAAAGCTCTTTCTGTAGCCGCTTCTCTTGCGATCGCGTAGAGATCAGGAGTAAGGAGCTTTTTCCATTCTTCATTGGAAACATTGAGTTTGGTAGTATCGGTTCTGGAATAGTATGGATTGTTTTTTGCTTCTGTATTTTCCATAGGAAGGGTTTTAATGGGTTCGTATTTCTGCGTACATGCCTGCAGAATAATTAATAGGGTTATTGAAATTAAAAATTTCATAGTAAATATTAATTCTTTAACCACGAATGGTTTCATAACCAAATTTAGTAAATTTGAGAATATGAATGACGAAGCAAAAAGAAAACAACTCAGAAAATATAAAGCATTTGCCACCGGATTATTTGTCCTGATGGCTGTTATTTTCATTGTTACCACTATTTTACAGAAGTCTAATAACTCTCATTGGATTGGCTATGTACGGGCTTTTGCTGAAGCGGCAATGGTAGGTGCACTTGCGGACTGGTTTGCGGTAACTGCATTGTTCCGTCATCCTCTAGGGCTTCCCATTCCCCATACCAACCTGATTGAAAACAGTAAACAGAGACTGGGAGACAATCTTGGAAGTTTTGTGGTGGGTAACTTTCTTTCTCCTCAGAATATACGTCCTTACATCCAAAAGCTCAAAGTTTCCAATTTTGTGGGAGAATGGCTGGGAAAGGAAAAAAGTCAGGAGATTTTGATTAAAAATCTTTCTGATATTGTTCTTGATATTCTTAATAAGCTTGATGATTCTACGGTAAGCCAGTTTATCAGCAAAAAGGTTTCTGAAATGACGGATGATATCAAACTTAATAAAGTGGTAGGAAACGGAATTGGTTATATTCTGGAAAAAAATGACCATCAGAGGATCATCACCAATCTTTCGAAACAGATCAAAGATTATATCATTGAAAACGATGAAATGATCCAGGAACGGGTAAAGAAAGGAAGCTATTCATTCATTCCATCTTTTGTAGATACTAAAATTGCTGATAAAATTGCTGATGGACTTTCTGATTTTTTTAAAGAAATAGAAGAAGATCCTCAACACGAAGTAAGAGGTTTGATTACCCAGAAAATTCATGAATTCTCTGTTGATCTGAAAGAAGATCCGAAATGGGATGAAGAGTTTAAAACCATCAAAAACGGGCTTCTGAAAAATGACAAACTGGATGAATATTCTAATGACATCTGGGTTTCCATCAAAAAAACGCTGATGAAAGAACTTCAGGAGGAAAACTCGGCTTTGAAAAACTATCTTACTAAAAATTTGAATGAGTTTGCCCAGAATTTAAAAACCGACGAAAACCTTCAGAACAAAATTGACCATTGGGTTCGGGTGACGGCTTATAAATATATTCTGAAAAACACCCATCAATTCGGAAACCTCATCAGTACTACCGTTGGAAACTGGCAGGGAAAAGAACTCAGCGAAAAACTGGAACTGGAAGTAGGAAAAGATCTCCAGTTTATCCGGGTTAACGGAACGCTGGTCGGCGGGCTGGTAGGATTGATTATCTACACCATTGCGCACTTCTTCATTTAAAAAAAACTAAAATCCACGATAACTCAACCATGAAAAAAATTTTCAGTGTCTTCTTTTTCTTTTTCCTTACATTTTTTCTCGGGCAAAAAGTTGAATTAAAGAAAGTTACAGATTCTTCACAGACTTTTACGGGAGAGATCAATGGAGTACCTATTACGATACAACTCAATTATACAGGTGTTGTAGACTGTGATCAGTATCAGCATTATGTGGATGGATGGTATTATTATGACAAATACAAAAAGAAAATCCCACTTACCGGAATATATGACTATTATGGAAGTCTGTCACTGTATAATTTTGGAGCGAAACAAAAGCAGAATTCAAAACTTTTGAAAGAACAGATCACTTCTCTTCAGAAAGTAGAAAAGACTGATGAAATAGCTCAAAAATTAACACCAAAGGAAACTATTATATTTGATCAATCAACTCTTAAAAATAATCCAATTCCCGGACATTTTTATCTGGACAAAAAATCCCAGCCTGCAAAATTGTTTACAGGCAATACAATGATTTACCGTCTTAACAATTATCTGTTTTTACCAAATAATAAAAAAATCAATACCTATGATTTCATTAATAAAGCAGGCGGAAATGAACTGATTTCCTATTCTTCAGGAGAAAATGGAAACAGGGTTTTGCTTTATTTTGAGCAAATATCAAATTTTAATGCCTGTGGGCAATGTGGGGCAAGCGACGGAGAAAAAGGTTACAGGGTTCTCTATTTCACAAAAGACTGGAATTATAAAAACTATGAGGAATTCCTGATTGAAAGCTGCTGGGAAAGTATCTATGACGTCACCAAAACAAGATCCAAAGACAAACAAACTATACAATATAAAATCAACAAGTCAGAAAGCACTCCTGCTCACACACTTACCGTAGATATAAAAAATGCATCCGTAGTAAAGTCAAAATAAAAAAAGAGAGTTATCTCAACTCTCTTTCTCTATTTTTATCTTGGTAATCTGCTTGCTCTTTTCAGAAGTTCCTTATTGATTTCGTTGATCAGTTCCGGACCTTCATAAATAAATCCTGTGTACAACTGAACCAGTGTAGCTCCTGCATCTAACTTCTCCATCGCATCTTTAGCAGAGTGGATTCCTCCTACTCCAATGATTGGGAATGCTCTGTTGCTTTTATCAGCAAGGTATTTGATCATTTTTGTACTTCTCTCACGGATAGGTTTTCCGCTTAATCCACCATTTCCGATCTGTTCTAAAACTTCCGGAGAGGTTTTCAGACCTTCTCTGTTCACTGAAGTATTGGACACTACGATACCATCAATTTTTGTTTCTGCAATCAGTTCAATGATTTCATCCAATTGATTGTTATTCAGATCCGGTGCAATTTTAAGCAGTATAGGCTTCTGTACAGATTTTGACTGGTTTATTTTTTTCACTTCTGTAATCAGCTCTCTCAGATAGTCTACATCTTCCAGCTTGGCGTGGCTTCCAACATTCGGGCAGCTTACATTCAGGACAAAGTAATCTACATGAGGATGAAGACCTTCAAAGCAGTCTAAGTAATCCTGGGTATAATTTTCCGGGCTTGTATCTGTATTTTTCCCGATGTTTCCACCGATGATTATTTTCCCTTTATTGGATTTCAGTTTTTCAATAGCTGCTTCAAGACCATCATTGTTGAATCCCATTCTGTTGATGATTCCGCCATCTTCAATAAGACGGAACAATCTTTTCCTGGGATTTCCGGCCTGCGCTCTTGGAGTTACCGTCCCGATTTCTACAAATCCAAATCCAAGGTCTCCCAATTCGTTAAATAACACTGCATTTTTATCGAAACCGGCAGCCAGTCCTACAGGATTTTTAAATTTCAATCCGAAAACTTCTCTTTCCAGACGTTTGTCTTCAATTGGTTTTGGTAAAAACAGTTTGGTAAGAAATCCAAAATTTTTAAGCATTGAAAATGTAAAATGATGAACTTCTTCAGGATCAAATTTGAAAAGGATCGGACGAATGAGCGATTTGTACATTGAAAAAAAGTTTTACAAAATTACTCATTTTAAAATTAATCGCAGATTATCCTATGATATTTTATCAAAATATCTGATCTACAGTATCTATAAGCTGGAAACAAATCTATGTACGTTGCAAATGAGTAAGTTATTTTAACGCTACGATCGCAAAGAAATATCACCATCCTGAAAACATTTTTTGGTCGCAAGGGCGCTTCACTAAGCGAAGTGCACATTATAAATCCTTGCTGAACGAAGTGCCCTTGCGATCGGAAATAAAAACCATGTATTAGTTAAACTTTGCGAGCATTGCGTTAAAACAATAGAAGCAGAGAAATACCTTCCCCAACCTTGTCAAGGTTATTTAAAATCTTAAAGTTTTAATTAAGAATAGGCGCTCAGATCCAATTTCAGGATATCCCCTACTCTTTTGAACTCTTCATCTATAGTCGCATTCACGGTAATTCTTTCGTTAGAAACAGGATGATTAAAAATCAATTGATGGGCGTGAAGCGTCATTTTATTGATCTCAAATGTTTGAAGCCACAACTTGTTCTGTTTATTGCAGCCATGCTTACGGCAACCTAAAATAGGATGCAGAATATGTTTAAAATGTTTTCTCAACTGATGGAATCTTCCGGTTTCAGGAATTGCTTCTACCAAAGAATATCTCGAAGTCTGGTGCTTTAGAAAAGGTAAATCTATTTCTGAAGTCTGCAAACGGCGATAGTTTGTAACGGCATTTTGTTTAACTTCATTTTCATTAACTAAATCATAATCAATGGTTTCTTCTTCTTTTGTCCAGCCCCGAAGAATGGCCAGATATTTCTTCTCCACTTCTCGTGATGCAAACTGTTCACTCATGATTCTAAGAGTATCTTTATCTAGGGTAAACAGCAGAACACCCGAAGTTTTTCGGTCTAAACGGTGTACAGGATACACTTTTTGCCCAATCTGCTTCTTCAATTCCTGAATAGCGTAGGTATCGGCTTCTCCCGCATAGAAAGATTTATGAACCAGTAATCCGCTGGGCTTGTTAATGGCTATAATATGTTCGTCACGATAAAGAATTTCTAACATGGTGCAAAAGTAAAGATTTTCGACTGATATTATATGCTGCTATCTTGGTAAACCTAACAGGTTTTGAAAACCTGTTAGGTTTAGACATTCCTTTATCAATAGCCCCGATCTAAGAGAAAATCCCGCAGTGAGGCGGCGGCGCGAAGCAGAGCCGCCGAGCGAGGAATTGCAACGGAGAGCGGGTTCCCGGCTCCTTAAAAATTAAATTGTAAATATTTGCCTGTTTATTAACGGCTTTTTTTATTGAAACTCATGATTTTGATTCCAAATTCATATTTTTGCATTTCAGACGTTAAAAAAATTATGGCAAAGCAAGAAGATGTTTTCAAGAAAGTGATTTCTCACGCTAAAGAATATGGTTTTATTTTCCCATCGAGTGAGATTTATGATGGTTTATCCGCTGTTTATGATTATGGACAGAACGGTGCCGAACTAAAAAATAATATCAAACAATATTGGTGGAAAGCTATGGTACAGCTTAACGAAAATATTGTCGGCATTGATTCGGCGATCCTTATGCACCCAACTACATGGAAGGCATCAGGCCACGTAGACGCTTTCAACGATCCATTGATTGACAATAAAGATTCTAAGAAACGTTTCAGAGCAGACGTTTTGGTGGAAGATTATTGTGCTAAAATTGAAGATAAAGAGAATAAAGAAATCGAAAAGGCAGCGAAAAGATTCGGGGATGCTTTCGATAAAGATCAGTTTGTGGCTACGAATCCAAAAATTCTGGAATACAGAGCCAAAAGAGAGGCTATTCTTTCAAGACTGGCAAAGTCTCTGGAAAATGAAGATCTTGCTGATGTAAAAGCTTTGATTGAAGAGCTTGAAATTGCAGATCCTGATACAGGTTCTAAAAACTGGACGGAGGTAAGACAATTCAACCTGATGTTCGGAACAAAACTGGGAGCTTCTGCCGACAGTGCAATGGATCTTTATTTGAGACCGGAAACGGCTCAGGGTATCTTTGTGAACTTCCTGAATGTACAGAAAACTTCACGTCATAAACTTCCTTTCGGTATTGCTCAGATTGGTAAGGCTTTCAGAAATGAGATTGTTGCAAGACAGTTTATCTTCAGAATGCGTGAATTTGAACAGATGGAAATGCAGTTCTTCGTTGCTCCGGGAACGGAACTTGAATTCTACGAGCAGTGGAAGCAAAAACGTCTGAACTGGCACAGAGCTTTAGGTTTGGGTAATGAGAACTACAGATTCCACGATCACGAAAAGCTTGCTCACTATGCAAATGCTGCGGCTGATATTGAGTTTAACTTCCCATTCGGATTTAAAGAACTGGAAGGTATTCACTCAAGAACGGATTTCGACTTAAAAGCGCATGAAGAATTCTCAGGAAGAAAACTTCAGTTCTTTGATCCTGAGAGAAACGAAAACTATGTTCCTTATGTAGTGGAAACTTCTGTAGGTTTAGACAGATTATTCCTTTCAATCTTCTCTCATTGTTTAAGAGACGAAACGTTAGAAGACGGTTCAGAAAGAACAGTTTTATCGTTACCACCAGCATTAGCACCAATTAAAGCAGCTATTCTTCCATTGATGAAGAGAGATGGTTTAGCAGAATATGCAGAAAAGATCTTCAATGATCTGAAATATGATTTCAACTTATTCTACGAAGAAAAAGATGCGATCGGAAAACGTTACAGAAGACAGGATGCCATTGGTACTCCATACTGTATCACTGTAGATCATGACTCTTTAGTTGATCACACGGTAACCATCAGAGACAGAGATACGATGCAGCAGGAAAGAGTTCCTGTTTCAGAGTTGAGAAGAATCATCGATGAGAAAACGAACTTCAGAAATTTACTTTCTCAATTATAGTTTAAAAGCCCTGGTTTCAGGGCTTTTTTATTTTTCGCACATTCCGGATCAACCTACCATAAAAATGATTATTTTTAGCGGACTAAAAACTAAACTAATAATAACCATGAAAAAACTGATGTTTTCATCACTTGCTGTGGCATTGCTCTCAAGTTGTGTGTCTAATGATAATCCGGCCGACCACAGAGACAACAGCAATAATTCTCAGAACAATAATAACGGTCCTTTTCATCTCTTAAAAAAAGCAACTGACGTCAATCCGGGAGGCCAGCCCTATGTGGTTGAATTCAAATATAATGGAGATAAGCTTGTAGAAACTTATAATGCACTGGATGATGATAGAGTTGTTTATACTTACAGTGGAGATTATATTGCTAAAACAGAAGAATTTATTGGTGGCACTCTGGTTCTTATGAGAGAATTCACCTATTCTAATGGAAGACTTTCAACGGAAAAGATAACTGATAAAGAACAGGGAACGCTTACCTATACCAAAATCTATCAGTATCTCAGTGATACCCATGTTCAGTTTGATGAATATAAAAGCGGAACTTATAATCCTGCGACAGGAACATATTCCAATCTTGTATTTGCACAGGTGGATGTTAATTTAACCAATGCCGGAAATGTGGCTTCAGCCAAATATACTTATAACGGAGTTACCTACAATATCACCAATACTTATGACACCTTCAATAGTCCGATGAAAGGTATAAAAGGTTTTGTTAAGATCAATTTATTTGACGTGAGTGACGGACAAATAGGTTATAATAATTTATTGAATCAAACCGAGAGTTATTCTGGTTCATCCAATGGAACGAACAAAATCACTGCAGTTTACACGCTTAACGGAGATAACTATCCTACCAAAGCTGTTACTACATATGACAGTTCTGGTTATGGAACAAGTACTCATAACTGGCTTTACGAGTACTATTAATAATTATTTTGCATTTTTAGATAGTAAGCTCTGGAATTATTTTCAGAGCTTTTTATTTTTCGCAACATATAGGTTAATTTATTATTTTTATCCTTCAAATTTTAACCATGAAAAAAATAACGCTGATAATGTTTGGGCTCATCCAGACATTTGCATTTTCTCAAACTCAGGACCTCACAACTCTCGCTGCAGGTGATCACGTGGGAATGAATGCTCTATTTGATGATAAAGACAATCTTTACGGCTACGTTTCTCTATATTCTTATGGAAAATCCGGTGATAAAACCAAAAAGTTTGAATATGTTATCCTGGACAAAAACCTCAACCCTGTTGCCAATAAAGAATTTGAAGGAGATATCACGGCTGCCTCTTATTTGGGATATGTTGATTTTAAAGGTCAGATTATCTTAAAGCCTTCCATGATGGATTATTCTCTTGTGAAAAGCAAAGAAGTATTTACTCCGGTTTCTATGGTAATTGATCCGAAAACCAACTCTATTACCCGAAAAATATATTATGATTACCTGGAAAACGGTAGTTTCAAAGAGATCAACGAGCCGAAAAGCTGGAAAGAACAACGTAAGGAAAACCGTGATGAGAAAAAAGAGAAAGGCTACAACTACGTTTCTGCAGTAGGAGAACTGAAAGAAGGTGGTTATTTTGCTGTTGAATACAAAGACTACGGGAAGTACGAAAACAGCAACAGCCTCATGAGATTTGATGACAACAAAAAGGAAATCTGGAGATACAAATATAACACTGACGGAAGTAAAAAACTGTACACCACTTTATCCGTTCTGGAAAGAGACGAAAATTATATGTACTGTATCCTGAAGAAAGTGAATGACAAGCAGAAGACATTCAATCTGATGGTTCTTGACATGAAAACCGGAAAAGAAACATCCAACAAACCGATTACCGGACTATCTGATGATACAATAGATAATATTGAATCCTTCTACTCCAACTACAGAAAGCTTGATAATGATAAAACGTTTGATGATAAAGTAGTTGTATTGGGAAGAAACTATGATGATTCAGAATCAGTGGGATTTGCAAGAATGGTCCTCAACAAATCTGATTTTTCAGTTGATATGAAAGCGATCAATTATGAACCCAATATTTCTGCTTTTCTTCCAAAGGTCGACAAATATGGAATGGTAGAAAGCGGTTATATGCTTCAGACCAAAGATATGTACTTTATGAACGATGGAAGTGTGGGTATTTTATCCGAAAAATACAAACCGGCAGGGCAATACAACGCTCCGAAGACCACGGATCTTGTGTATATCTACACGGATAAAGATTTCAAAGTGAAAAATGTTCAGGTTTTTGAAAAGGAAAAATCAAAATGGGTCAACAGCGATTACCTCTTCTCACAATACCTCAACGGAGGAAAAGACGTAGTATTTTTCTATCGTGACTATCAAAAAGACGAAGTAACCAGGCAGAAAAGATGGAATTTGTTTATCAATACCATTATTGATGGAAAATTCAAACAGGAGATTATTCCAATTTCTGAAAAAGATAATTATGCAGTAACGCCATACGTTGGAAAAGAAGGCTACATCCTTCTTCGGGAATATAACGAAAAAGAAAAATTCAATAAGATCCGTCTGGAAAAATTAAATTATTAATACAAAAAGAACCCTGGCTAAACATCAGGGTTTTTCTTTTAGGTTTGGCTAAAGCCAATAGAATTTTCTATTATTTCAAAAACGGGCTAAAGCCCGTTCCTATTGATATTCCAATTATTCATAATGAAAATCAGTTTACCTTCGCTATCGTCTCATTCGTCTGATAAAAGTCTGCAATATTTTTTATTTCATCAAGGCTTAAATTCCACATGAAATTCAGAAACTGCTGATAACTTTCACTTTGATTTTTGGGTTCTATACGATCCAGATACCGGTTCAGATTATAGTTTTTTCTTGCTTCATATATTTTGGAAAAACATCTTCCCAACCAGCTTTTATAATATTTTTCTTCCTCTTCATCCTGCAAAAACTGCATGGCAGCATAGATTCCCAAACCATAATCTTCAGAATGGAAATAATTGGGTAAAATCTCCATCCTCGCAGTTTTCCTTAATGTTAAAAACAGATCTGAGGGTTTTTCCGGGCTAACAGGAGTTTTAAGCTCTGCAAAAGTCTTTTTAAGCACTTCAAGTCTTCTGGAAACTTCAGGATGTGATGCCAGAGAATCTTTGTTCAGCTTTTCTTTATAGAAATTATAGTTATACAAAGAGAAATCTTCCTTCTTCATCCATTTTTCATTGAATGCCTGCTTGGGAAGATTAAATAGTTTTTTATACGTTTCTACCTTCAGTTCTCTTGGTGAAATGGTATCAAAATCCTGTAATCTCTGAAGAGCGTTGACAAATTCTGCTTTCTTGAAATCACTGTTTTTAAAGATAACATACCCGAGAGAATCTGCCTGCATTTCGCTTTGTCTTCTTTCTACTCCTTTCTTGTAGGCTGTATTTTTAAAAATATCGAATGCCTTTTGATTCTGGCCCTGGCTTCTGCTTGTTGTAGTAGATTTTATATTCTGCACCACCACTTTATCCTGTTTATCCTGTTCGATAATTTTCAAAAAAGTCTTCAGGGAATGTTCCTCTATTTTGTGTCCCAGCTCATGAGCAATTACCGCAGCAATCTGTTCCTCATTATTCAGCCAGCTGTAAAGCCCCATGTTGATGACAAAGGTTCCATCAGCAAGACAGTAAGCATTGGGAGTGTTGTCTTTTGCAATCAGAATTTTCAGATCCTGAGGAATTGTAGGATTATTCTTTTTAAGACGTAGAATCATAGATTGTATACTGGTTTCAAATTCAGATTTAAAGATAAAATCCTTATTCTTCACCTGCTTTTCAAAATCAGTTCCGAATTCTTTATAAATTTTGGATAATTCAGAACCTGTTTTCCCGGAATATTGAGACTTTAACCTCTTTACAGTTGCTTCATTATTTCCTTCAAAACTCTTTAAAAATGCTTTTCTCTGTATATAATCTGCAGTATCTATAGGTTTATAAATCTGGGCCATTCCCATGATTGAAAATAGGAAGTACCCCAATACAAAAAGTTTTCTGGTCATAGTTTTCTTCAATAAGAACAAAAATAACTTATTTGCTGATTCATTTTAAATTTTATAACCAAATTATTCTAAATTTGTTAAAGACCCCATTCATGAAAAAATGAGAATACTAAAGTATATGATAGGTGGAGCTGTAGCAGGTGCAGCAGCAGCTTATTTTTTTGGATATGATTATTTATTTAGTGGTATTTCCAAAACCTACCTTAAAGGAAAATCAAGTGCATACATCGACGATGGAGACCTTTTCCCCAGCAACCCTATTGCGACGGAAGAGCCCAGGCTCTGGGAAGAGGATGCTGAGTATAACAAAAAAGACTTACCTAAACATTTAGTTGACAATTTAAAACGCTCCAAAACAGCAGCTTTGGTGGTGATAAGGAATGGGAAAATTCTTCATGAACAATACTGGGACGGCTATAACCAGCTATCCCAAACCAATTCTTTTTCTATGGCGAAAGCAGTGACTGTGATGCTTTTGGGAAAAGCACTGGAAGAAGGAATTATTCCATCTATTGATGAAAAGTTCTCCGATTTTTATTCTGAATTTAAAAATAAACCCTTCGGAAATCAGGTTACCCTTAAAAATTTAGCTCAAATGGA
Organism: Chryseobacterium sp. KCF3-3; assembly: GCF_045865955.1. Taxonomy (NCBI): domain Bacteria; kingdom Pseudomonadati; phylum Bacteroidota; class Flavobacteriia; order Flavobacteriales; family Weeksellaceae; genus Chryseobacterium; species Chryseobacterium sp. KCF3-3. The sequence continues at coordinate 2,088,795 of NZ_AP035792.1, read as the reverse complement.
AGCGGGATTAGATTGGAATGAAGACTACAACAATCCTTTTCTTCCCAATGCTAAAGCCTATTATGGAAAAAGCCTTGTAAAAGCTGTATTCACAAGAAAATTCAAAGAAGAACCAGGGGTCAGATTTGAATATCAAAGCGGTTCTACACAACTTCTTGGTTTTGCCCTGCGTAAGGCTCTTGATAAACCATTGGCAACTTATTTATCAGAAAAGTTCTGGGCTCCTCTGGGAATGGAACAAAATGCAAAATGGACTACAGATGATCATGGTATGGAAAAAACCTATTGCTGTATTCATTCCAATGCAAGAGATTTTGCCAAGCTGGGACAGTTATTTCTGGATGACGGAAAAGCGGGAGACCGGCAAATCCTCAATCAAGGTTTCATTGAACAGATGAGAACTCCTACCGAAAAGTCTGAAAACATTTATGGAATGGGCCTTTGGATCAATCATGACAACCCCATCAAACATTACTATTTTCTGGGATTACAGGGTCAATATATCATTATGGTTCCGGAGCATAATATGGTCATTGTAAAAACCGGAAGCTATTCCAACAACCCTAAAAATGACAGAGGAAGGCCCGATCAGGTAAAATTCCTTGTTAATGAAATTGTACAATTATTCCAATAAAAACGATGGAGAAATACAGTCCAAAAATTGATGCATATATTGAAAAATCACAGGATTTTGCGAAACCTATCCTGCATTACATCCGTGAAACCGTTCATGAGTTCTGTCCTGATGCCGAAGAAACCATGAAGTGGAGCTTTCCCCATTTTATTTATAAAGGGAAAAATCTTTGTGCTATGGCTTCTTTCAAACAGCACTGTACTTTTGGATTCTGGCTGGAAAAGGAAATGAAAACCATGCAGGAGATTACTCAGGATATTGAGAAAAATTCGATGTTCAGTTTAGGAAAAATTACGCAGGTCGGAGATCTTCCTTCCAGACCTCAGCTGAAAAAGGCAATTACAGAAGCTATGGAGCTTACGGATATGGGCGTTACCATGAAAAAAGCAGCACCCTCCAAAACAGAAATGGAAATTCCTGATTATTTTCAGAATGCTTTAAATGCCCAGCCAAAAGCAAAAGATTTTTTTGAAAAAGCTTCACCCTCTTTCAGAAAAGAGTATATTGCATGGGTTTCCGAGGCTAAAACAGAAGCTACCAGAAATAAGAGACTGGAACAGTCTTTGGAATGGATTGCTGAAGGTAAAAGCCGCAACTGGAAGTACCAGAAAAAATAAAAAACACACACAATGAAGAAAAAAATTATTCTCTTTTTCTTCCTTATTATTTCAATTTTTACACTCGCTCAATCATTTGATTTTGAGGGACAATATAAGTATGCCCGCATGCTTTCTTCTCAAAATCCTGACAGCTCAGAAATTATTCTGAATAAGATCATTGATTCTGCCCGGAGAAGAAACCACCAGGAATTTCTTGCAAAGGCTTATTATTTAAAGTCTTTCAACAGCTATTTAAAATCAGATGCTGAAAAAAGTCTTGATTTTGCAGATAAAGCGCTTACAATAGCTACGCAAAGCAATTACAGCATTGGGAAGGCGCTGGCGTACAGAATGCAGGGAACTCAGTATGCAAAGCTCGGATTGCTTAAAGAATCTTCTACAAGTCTTAGAAATGCTCTGGCAGAAGTAAAAACCAATAATACGGAAGAAGGACATGAACTGAAAGGCATGATCTTTAATTCTTTTTTGATTCTTCTCAATAAGGATCAGTACAAAGAGAAGGCATTTTATTCTAAAAGTGCCATTCAGGAATTTCAGAAGCTAAAAAATACTGCCAGACGAAATGAATTGCTGATTTCTGCCTACACCAATATGGGCTATAATTTATCTGAAGTAAAAAAATTCAGGGAAGCCAAATATTATTTTACAAATGCTCTTTCATTAGTAGGGGAAAGCAATTATTATCTTCAGGCCAACATTCTTAATGATATCGGATTTTCTTTTTCAAAACAGAATAAACCAGACAGTGCAATCCTGTATTATCAGAAATCTCTGGCCATTGTAGACCAGTATGGTTTCAACGAAAAAAAAATTGAGGTAACGAAAAATCTTGAAGAAGCATATGCCCAGCTCCACGACGAGTCTAATACCGAAAAATATAAAATTGAAAACCTTACCTTAAAAGACAGCATTGCTTACAACAAAGCCATGGCCGTCAACAAAACTTTATCAAAAAAAGAGGAAAGCTTCCATCAACAGCTCAACGAAAGTCACAGCATTTCAAAAGGACTTATTATAGCCTGTCTTACTCTGATTATTGTTTTAGGCGCTGTGATTTTCAATACTCTTCGTCTCCGTAAAAAACATAAAGAAGTTGTAGCAAAAATTTACAGAGAAGGGATTTCTCCCGTTATTTATGAGGAAGATCCACAGGAAGCTTCTGAGGATATTCAGACAAAAAACACCCCTACTCCTATAGAAATAAAAATTTCGCCTGAAGTAGAGGAAAACATACTAAACGGATTAAAAATTTTTGAAGAAAACCTTGAGTTTAACAACAAAAACATCTCTCGTTACAACCTTGCAAACACGTTGAATATCAACACAAAATACCTTTCAACGGTTATTAAGAAACATAAAAAATTCAATTTCAATCAGTACATTAATCATCTAAGGATCAATTATATTGTCACCCAATTGAAAAACGAACCTCAATATAGAAAATATAAGATCAATCATCTTGCTGAAATCACGGGATATTCATCTCACAGCGCCTTTTCTCTTGAGTTCAAAAAGATCACAGGGCTGCATCCTTCGGCTTTTATTAAAACCCTTGATGAGATCTCCTGATTACTGTTCTGCTATGGTAAGATTATTATAACCTCCCGTATTATTAAGCGAGAAATTCGCAACGTTTGAGTTATTTAAATTAAACCAGATATAAGGCATTAGTCTTTGTCCTGCCGTCATATAGAATGAAGCGGTACAGTTACTTCCGGCATCAATATTTCCGACACTGTTTGAGGACATGGTATTGGCACATTTCACTGTATTGACAATATTGGAGGCAGCCAATCCTGCCGTATTATCATAAAGCTGCCAGATGGCTTCTATCTGAATAGGATTTAAAGGATCTGTAGTATAATTAATGGCCAATGGAGCCAGGTCCGTGGTGAAAGTGGCTACATAAATTCCGTTTCTGGGTGCTGTAAAAATTCCCGTGCCGGCATTGAAGGTCGTGCCGGAGTTACTTTCAAAGGTTTTACTCCAATCTACCAAGTAGTTACTCGCCCTGTTCTGCAAACCGGCAGTTACGGTTGGTGTGGCTGGAGTTGCAAGCTTCACGTTATTCGTTGTTTTGGCTGCAATCACAATCACTTTATTACTGGCAGGCTGAGCTGTCAGCAAAGGAAGCCATTCATTTCCGTTGGAATATTCTACGCCGCTGTTATAGCGTACTGCCCCTTCATCTGCTGCAACAGCTGTTAAAGTAGAAGTTCCAAAACCAATCGCTCCGTTTCCGGAATTTCTGGCGTCTACTTTTACAGCCGGGCTCAAAGTTCCTACTCCTAGTTTCCCTGTATTATTTACAAGAATATCATTAGCCTGCTGAGCGGGTGTAAATGTTGATCCGGAAGAAGGATTATCTTTCTGCCCGTCAATATGTAAAATACCTTGCGGGTTTGGGGTATTGATTCCAATTTGTGAAAATGCACACTGGAAACTTAAAGTCATTAAAATCAGTAAACAATTCTTTTTCATCATGTATCTTTTTATAATCCGAAAATACTTAAAGAAGTTAGCGTAGAATCCGTGTCCAGTGTTTTTGAACTTCCCAGTTTCTGATTCAGGCTTACTGTAATATTATCTCCCTGGTTCAGGTTAAAAATGCCGGAACAGTTTCCTGCAACACGGTTTCCAATGGTATTGTTTCCAGGGTAACTTCCTACACATTTGAATACCTTATTGGTTGAAGAAGAGGCTGAATTGGTCTGAATCAAAGTTTCATACCTTGAATCATTTGCAATACTTCCCGAAGCCAGTGAAAAGGTAAATGACACGATATACACCCCCGTTTTTGAAGCGGTAAAAGTTCCTGTACCTGCATTAAAGCTGCTATTCACATCTGTTTTCTTAGTCCAGCCGATAACAGCTGTCTGTACTCCATCATTGAAGCTTTGTAGGGAAGCATTTTCTGCATCCACAAAATCATTGGGAGCCTTATGAGCCAGTGTTACCCAGGTTGTCCCGTTAGAATAGCTCAGATCCTGAGCTCCGGAATTATACCTCATCGCTCCGGCCTTTGCTGCAGAAGCAGCCTGTGAAGTTCCTCCGATTCCTATTGCATTTAAACGTTCTCCTGATCTCAGGTCAAGCCTTGTTTTGGGAGATTTTGTTCCTATTCCTACATTTCCAGATTGAGTAATGACAACATCATCGTAGTAGCTGGAAGGTATAGAAACAGTGGTATTTTTTTGCCCGTCTATATGTACAGTTGCTTCCGGAGAAGACATATTGATTCCTATCTGTGCTTTCATCCCTATGCCACAGCCAATGACCAAAGCCAGTCCTAATATTTTTCTCATATTCAAATATGTTATTGTTCTAAAATAGAAAGATTTACAAAGCCATATTCATTGCTTGCAGAAGATGTATCTGTTCTCAGGCTCAGGTTTCCGTTATAAACAGACTGATAGATATAAGGCTGAAGCGTATCTCCTTTGTTCAACTGAACTCCGGCAACACACGATCCGGCCACCTGTGCCTGTTTTGAAATATTGGAGTAAGATTTTACGCATTTCTTTACCGTAGTATTTCCGTTCACAACATATCTTGCTTCTGAAAAGTAGCCTGAAACGATAGGAATTCTTACAAAGTCATACGTAAAAGAAATAAGATACACCCCGGTTCTTGGAGCTATAAAAACACCTGTTCCGGGAGTAAAATTCCCTGTTGGATCGGAAACTTCCGTCCATCCCGCAACACCTGTAGAAACCTGATAGGGAATTTTTACCGCAAAGTTAGCTGCCTGAAGATTGGCAACAACTACCGCTTTAGTAGGGGAAGAAATAAGGTCCTGCCATATCACACCATCAGAATACTGCATCTTTCCACCATTCAGCGGATTATATCTTACAGCTCCTCCACCTGCTGCTGAAGCGGTCTGGCTGGTTTCTCCTATTCCGATTGAGTTGTCTGAATTTGTTGCTGAACGGGTGTCTATTTTAACAGCTGGCGTTAAGGTTCCAATCCCTGTTTCTCCGGCAGAAGTGATAGCAACATCATTAGCTATTTGGATAGAAGATGGAGCTCCGGATGAGGGATTATCTTTTGCTCCATCCACATGGAAAGTGGTTTGAGGGTTTGAAGTATTAATACCTACCTGCGCTTTTGAATAAATTATTGAGAAGCACAAAGGAAACAGTATTCCCTTCATCAAAATACTTAGATTTTTCATGTAATTTGTGGTTTTAAAACGTGTACAATTCTTGGCCAAAGATAAATGTAAAAGCAGATCTCCTGCAATAGCCTAACCTCTAGCACAAACACATAATTAATTGACAAACAATAAAATAGAGCAATATTTTACATTATCAAAATACGGAATTTTACTATTTAAAATAAAATCAAAACCTTATTTCAATAGAAATTTTTAAAGAATTTATGTTTTTTGAAGAAAAATATTATTTCAGAAAAAATTGAATGTCATTAATAAGTTCATCGTATGATCTATTATCTTCCGATTTCAATATTGCTCCTGTTTCAAGTTCCTCAATAATGATATCATAGCCATTGGTTTTATAATAGTCATATGCTGAAATATAGATAAGAACATTGCCCTTCTTCAGTCCTAAAGCTGTAGTATCTGCATCCCAATAATCCACAAATTCATACCCGGAAAGATCTTCCAGAGACAGTTTTTCTAATAAATTATTGATATCAGTACATTTATTTTCCATTCGATAAGAAATAATGAAAGCGGAAAATAAGCAAAGTTTTTTGAATTAAAAATAGGTCTTAATGAAATCTGAAGTTCGCTTCCGGTAATGTATTTTTTTTCAGGAAAGCTTCATATTCCGGGGAGAGTTTTGCACGACCAAAAGTATTTTCTCCGCTCATGCTTCCAAGGCGTACTTTATCCTTTCCAAATTTTCGGTTCATCGCATCCATAGCTTTCATCACAGGAAGATGCTGGTTTTGAATATCTTCTTCGAAAAGACCGATCTGTCTCTGATCTTCGGGAACAAAATCATTCACCATTACTCCTGCTCTCTTATAATGAAACCCATCTCTGTAAATGGCCTCAAAAAGTTCATTGACCACTCTTCCGATAAGGATAGACGAATTGGTAGGATTTGAAAGAATTCTGGTCATTGCATTTTTGTATTCAGGTAAATCTTTTCTGAATCGATTGGTCTGCACAAAAACGGTAATCATTTTACAGCAGGTATTCTGCTTCCTGAGTCTTTCCGAGCAATACATTCCAAACGTTTCTACTCTTTCCCTTACTTCTTCTTTCTTGGTGAGCATCTGCATAAAGCTTCGGGTGACTGCGATGGATTTCTTTGGAGAAGGAGCATCCAGTTCCAGCTGACGAATTCCTCTCAATTCATGAATCATTCTTACGCCATGAATTCCCATCACTTTTCGAACCCACATTTCAGGTTTCTGAAGAAGATCCCATGCTTTATACACTCCACTATCGTTCATTTTGGCAGCAAGCCTTCTTCCAATTCCCCATACATCTCCTATGTTGAGCCATTTCAGAGCTTTTTCAATTTTTTCAGGAGTATCCAGAATATACACTCCTTTAAAATTATTCGGAAATTCTTTTACGATTCTGTTTGCCACTTTACATAATGTTTTGGTGGGTGCAATTCCTATGCTTACGGGAATATTTTCTTTCTCATCAATTTCATTCCTGATTTTAAGACAATACTCATACATATCAATATATTTGAATCCTGTCAAATCAAGAAAAAGCTCATCGATACTGTAAACCTCATGGTCAATGACATACGATTTGGCAATATTGATAACCTGCTGGCTTTTGTAATTATACAGTTCAAATTTTGCAGAAAAACTTTTCACATCATGTTTCTGAAAAAGCTCTTTGTACTTAAATGCTGGAGCTGCCATAGGAATTCCAAGGTCTTTTGCTTCTTTGCTTCTGGATACAACACATCCATCGTTGTTGGAAAGAACCACAACGGGCTTGCCTTCAAGATCAGGATCTAAAGTCCTTTCACAGGAAACAAAAAAATTGTTACAATCTACCAGAGCGTACATGACAATTGCATAGTAAAATCTATACAAAATTATAGTTTTTAAAGAATAAAATAATCTTTTAAACCACAATTAACACCATATTTAACACATTGAAAAACAAATGAATAAAATTTTATAATACGACATGTTTTGTCGCATTAGCGCTGTAGTTTTGTTTTCAAAAACAAAAATTATGGCATAGATTAAATCATCCTTAACCGTTCTTCCTCAAGGTCGAGCTGATAGAGCTGATGGCGGATAATTTCTTCGTTGACAGAAATATCTTTATTCAATTCTGAAAGAAACTGTCTCTGGCTTTCCAGCATTTCAAAAAAGATATCTTTGGTCTTTTCATTCATCCATTCAGTATTATTGGTCTGGATCTTTTCCTCCCATTGTTTCAGCATTCTTTCTAATCCTGCATGGCTGTTCAGTTCATTTTCATGCTTATTTTTAAGAAAATGATAAACATGCTGTTTCAGTTGATGTTTTATTTCTTCTCTGGCCTTTTTATCTTTCTCTTCATCTGTAAAATCATCAAATACATGTCCATATTTGATGAAGTATGGCAAGGTAAGTCCTTGTACGAGTAATGTAAGAAGAATCACCACGAAAGTAATAAAGAGGATAAGATTTCTGTTGGGAAAAGGAAGTCCGTTTTCAAGGGTAATCGGAATGGCAAGTGCAGCAGCCAATGAAACAACACCTCTCATTCCGGTCCAACCAAGCATCAAAGGCATCAACAGCCGTCTTCTTGCCGAAGAAGGGAGCAACACTTGGCCGGAAAATCAATGTAGCCAGCATAGCAGCATAAGAGCTTATGATTCTGGCGGCAATCAGAATACCAGTCACCAGCACTCCATATTGGATTGCTATTCTTAAAGGAATTCCTTCTGATCTCAACCCGCCAACAATTTCAGGAAGTTCAAGCCCGATGATTAAGAAAACGATGCCATTCAGAATAAATACAAAGCTCTGCCATACACTATAGCCCATAATTCGGCTGGTACTGTTGAGAAATATCAATCGTTTGCCTGACATATACAAACCTCCGCAAACCACAGCTAAAACTCCGGAAGCATGAAACTGTTCTGCTATCCAATACATCAGATAAGGTTCAATAATCGTTAAAGCAATATCCGAAGAAGCTTCTGTAGGGAGCCTTTTATGAACCTGTACAAAGATCCACGCCAATAGTAAGCCGATTCCTGCACCTCCGATGATCATCCATACAAAGTCTAATGAAGCTTCCTGCCATATAAATTGTCCGGTTCCTACAGCAATCAAAGCAAAACGGAATATAATTAATGAAGAAGCATCATTCAATAAACTTTCTCCTTCCAGAATAGCAGATGTGGTAGACGGTATTTTTACAAATTTCATGATCGCTCCTGTACTCACTGCATCAGGTGGAGATACGATACCACCCAGCAAAAACCCGAGAGCAAGTGTAAATCCGGGAATAAAATAATTGGCTGTCACCGCCACTGCCAGCGCTGTAAAAAAGACTACTAAAAAAGCAAAACTTCCGATAATGCGCCACCATCGTTTCATTTCTTTAAAGGAAATAGACCACGCAGCTTCAAATAAAAGAGGAGGTAAAAATATAAAAAAGATAAGATCCGGATTGATCTTTACAACCGGAAGACCTGGTACAAAACTAACAAGCAACCCGAATACAACGAGCAAAATAGGATAAGCAATTTTTAATTTTGTAGCCCACATATTGAGCAGTACAATGGCTGCAACCATGGCCAATAAAAAAGGTAGGATCGTATGCATTTACTATTGTGTTTTATCCATCATATTTACTACTTCTATTTGGTTTTTAAAAATTTAAAATCAATTTTTTCTCATTTTTTGGATGTACAGATGAGTTATTTGTTGCTAAATCTCTTTTCTTATTATGTTTTTTGCCTAAGGCTGAATGTTATAGAATTTTAAACAAAATTTAAATAAAACACGTCAAGTTTCGTCGTCTCTGCGCTATACTTTTGTTCTATAACAAAATAAGAAATATGGACAAAGTAACCTTAGAAAGGATTCAGAAACTTCACCCGTTGGTAAGAGATGAAATGAAGCAAATTATACAGGAATGTGATGAAGCCCTTACCGGAAGAGCCAAGATACGAATCACTCAGGGATTAAGATCTTTTGAAGAGCAGGAAAAGCTTTATGCCATCGGAAGAATTACTTCAGGAAAAAAGGTAACCAATGCAAAGGCAGGGCAAAGCATCCACAATTATGGACTTGCCGTAGACATCTGCCTGATGATTGATGGGAAAACAGCAAGCTGGGATACCGCAAAGGACTGGGATAATGACAAAGTTGCAGATTGGTACGAATGTGTAAAAATCTTTGCCAGACACGGCTGGGATTGGGGTGGAAACTGGAAAACATTTAAAGACCTTCCCCACTTCGAAAAGAAGACGATTCCCTCTAAAAAAGGCCCTGTAAAAACCAGTTGGAGAACGCTTTTGAAGATGCCAAAAGACCAACAGAATTACGTTGTTTTTTAGTGTCATTTATTTGAAATTAAATATAATACGACATGTTCTGTCGCCTCCTCAGACTACTTTTGCTTTATAAGAAAACAACAAAAAAAGCAATGAAATCTCAATATGGAATCTCAACATTTTATGACCAATCAATGGGGTTCTGTAGATTTAAGATTGCATGTGTCCTTTTAACAAACCATTAAAAATATCACATGAAAAAGACAACCATTCTTTCTTTGGACGGAGGTGGAATAAGGGGAATTGTAACCTGCATTATTCTGCGTTACATAGAAGAGCAGCTTCAGTATTATGATAAGCCGACTGCCAAGCTCGGAGATTATTTTGATCTGGTAGCGGGCAGCAGCACCGGCGGTCTGATTGCTTCTATTATTCTCTCTCCTGATGAAACCCGAAAAGCAAAATATTCCATTCAAAAAGGGCTGGAATTATATGCTGAAAAGGGCGGCGACATCTTCCAGGTTTCCTTTTGGGAAAAGCTGGTCAATCCATTCGGATTATTGAATGAAAGAATTTCTCAGGAAGCTCTTGAAAAAAACTTAAATGATTTCTTTGGAAATTTAGAATTAAAAGAATTAATAAAACCATGTTTAATAACAAGTTATGACATAGAGAACAGAAGAGCAAAACTTTTCAACTCGTGGAAAGCCAACCTCAGCACAGACAATTTCTATGTAAGAGATATCTGCAGAGCGACTTCAGCGGCTCCTACGTATTTTAGTCCTGTTCAGATTAAATCCATGTATGGCCAGATTTTCAGCTTGATTGACGGAGGAATGTTTGCTAATAATCCCGCGCTTTGTGCTTATGCAGAAGCAAGAAAGATTCCTTTCGCAGAAGTTTTAAAAAACCATCAGAAAGCCAACCATCCGAGTGTAAATGACATGATCATTGTCTCTATCGGAACAGGAATTGAAGCAAGACCTTATTCTTTTAAAAAACTGGAAAAGGCTGGAAAAATTGGCTGGGTAAGCCCAATCGTCGACATTTTGATGTCTGCCAACGCAGAAACAGTGGATTATCAACTGGAACAGATGTTTCAGACACTGGGACTTAGAAATCAAAAAAACTATTACCGATTGAATCCTTCACTGAAAAATGCGTCTCCCGCAATGGATAACGTAAGAAGATCCAATATCGAAAATCTGATACAAGCCGGATTGAGCTATATTGATGATCACCGAGAAACTTTGAACCAGATTGTTCAGAAACTCATTAAAAATAAAATATAAGCTTTTTACCTTATAACTCATTCATATAAGCTATTAAGATTATATTTAAAAATTAAAAAATCTTTTTAAAACACGTCAAGTTTTGTCGCTTTGCCCCACTACCTTTGGAGTATCAGAAAGACACAAAACAACAATCCTTAAAAACTTTTAAAAGCCTTTGAATTCGACATTCTCCTATGCTGAACAGCCTGAAATATGTTCAAAAAAATATAACCAACACCTTATCCCACAAAACATGGAAACACCAGATCACAATACCGATATACTCTTCAATGAAGATCTCTATACGATAGAATGGAGCGATATCGAAAATGCTGAGATGGACTATGAAAACTATCTCATTGACATTGAAAACTTCTTCAGGGAAGATTTTGAAAAAGGAATACTCGAAGAAGATATTTTTAAATAAAAACTAATACACGACAAGTTCTGGCGCTGTTCAACATTACTTTTGAAATCTCTATAATAACCGTACAGCAATCTCATTAAACATTCTCAATTTCTTTGAATTCACCATTCACAAAATGCTGAACAGCCAGAGCTATGTCTGAAAACATAGCACAAAAGTGAGCCTGCTCAAATAAAGCAGATCACAGCACCTAATTTATTAACCCATCACACAACGTTTTATGAAAACAAAAGAAGAATTAAAACTCTATTTTGAAAATGGAGATATCCCAAAACAGGAAGATTTTTGGGAATGGCAGGACTCGTACTGGCATAAAGATGAAAAAATCGATATGCGGAAAGTTACAGGCCTTGAGAATGGTACATTCAACGTGCTCTATGCTGAAATGGATAATGATAAAAATGCCTCACTGGCATTCTTTATGAGAAGAACAATCATTATAAAACCAGGAACATTAAGTATTCCAAAAAACTTTACCGGAGGTTTAATCATTACAGAATTACAAATTCCGGATTCGGTGATCAGTATTCAGGAAAGTGCATTTTCAGGAGGTGGCTTAACAACTCTTGAGATCCCTGCCCGCGTAACAGATATCCAAAGTTGGGCATTTTACGGCAACAAACTGACTTCATTATATATTCCTGACAGTGTTACCAACATCGGTATTCAAACATTCGCAGGAAATAGTTTGACAGAAGTACGTCTACCAAAAGGAATAAAGGATATCAAATTAGGCACATTTGCTTCTAACAAGCTTCAGTCCATTATCATTCCGGATGGAGTAACAGAAATTAAATCTGATGCTTTTGTCAATAATCAACTTACCTCGGTAACTATTCCCGACAGTGTCCTTACTATTGAAAACAATGCTTTCAGAGATAACCAGCTTACAAAAGTAACATTAGGTCCTGATACGGCCTATTCTCCTTATTCTTTTGACAGCACAGTGGAAATCGTAGGAGGAAAACTGATCAATTAAACATTAAACAAATGAAAACAAAACAAGAATTAAAAAAATATTTCGAAAACGGAGATATTCCGGTGCAGGAAGAATTCTGGGAGTGGCATGATTCCTATTGGCACAAAGATGAAAAGATTCCTGCGGATCAATTAGATTATGATCTCTCTCAAAAAGCAGATGTAAATGCATCCAATCTAAGCCCGCAGAATGCTCAGCTTTGGAAAGAAAAAATTGAAACCCAAACAACAATTCAGGCTCCACAGTTGAATGGAAATGTCTTAACTGTTTTCTATACAGGTGAGAATGGTGTCCAGCAAAGTAAATCTGTAGATTTAAGCAGTTTGGTAACCCGCGATATCAGCATTGAGAATGCAGTTTATGATGCCTCTCAGAATATTATTACAATTACCCAAAATGACGGATCGTCTTTCCCAATCAATCTCTCGGAATTCAGCATTATTCCTACAACCAATGCTGATGGAAGTGTAACCTTATCACAGGAAGGACAGGAAAAAGTCACTGTAAAAAAAGTGGCTGTAACAGGCAGTTACAATGATCTTTCTGATAAACCGACTTTTAGTGGGAATGATAATTTACAAAATGTTATTGACAGAGGTAATGGAACAACCAAGCCTATTATTTTCCAACCAGCACAAGGCAGAGCAGGTGAAATAAACTTTAGTCCTACAACGTATTCTTTATGGTTTGGAAACATGAATACGGATCATACCGGACTATATGGAATCGGGATCGGTTATAACACGTTGCCAAAATTAACAACCGGCCAAAGTGCTATTGCTATTGGAGGCTTTGCAGGAGCAAACTTAACAACCGGAGACTGGAATACCTTTGTTGGGGTAAATAGCGGCTCACTTTTAACAACCGGAAGTTACAATGTAATGGTTGGAACTGAATCCGGGAAAAATTCAACAACAGCACTTGGATGTACTTATGTTGGAGATGAAGCAGCGGTTAAAAATATTGATGGCAAGTACAACACTGCTTTAGGAGTAGGAGCCGGATATTGGCTTACCCACGGGGTTCAAAATACATTCCTTGGAGCCTATGCCGGACAGATTCATGGAAAAGCAACAAGCTCGGGCGCATGGGGTTCCAATACTTTTATTGGATATAATGCCGCTTCTACTACTCATGCTATGGGTGTTTGGGGGGACAACAATGTTGTTATCGGTTGTAATGCTCCATTAGGAGGCTCAACATTCAATAAACTGGTTATTGAATCTAATCCGGTAGCAAGACGTCATGATTTTGTAACCCCTTTAATTGGTGGAGACTTTGCTGCAAGAACATTAGATTTTGATGCTGTAGTTTCTGCAAAAAGAACACCTTTGGCTGATAATACTTATACAAAAGTAGCGGTTCTAAATGCCAATAATGTATTTGGATATAAAAATCTTTCTGACTTCCAGAACTCCATCCCTCTCACAGGAACAGAAGTGAACAATCCTGTTTCCGGTCATATCCAATTTGAGAATGCTGAAGGAGAGGAAATAGAATCCCTTTTATATAAAACCAATACTTCAGAAGATACTAAAAATCAGATAGGCTTTTTCCCAAGCGGGGTTCTGATTACTTCAGGCAGTTTAGATCATTCTGTACAATCAAGTTTTGATGTCAGCAAAGATTATGGTGTATTAGCAACAGCGTATGGAGCAAAACTTAGTTTAAGCAATGCCGGAGCTTCTTTAATGAATTTTACTAATCATTCTGATGGAAAAGGAATTATGGTAAGTAGTAATTCTGACGAACCCATTATGGTAGAACATCAGGTATCAAATGCCAGAGGATTAAGCTCTAAAATTTATTTTGGAGACAACGCTCAGGAAAATGATTACATCCAGAAACAATATGCAGATAAGCAGCATTCTTACAGTACCAAAGAAGAGCTAACAGGTGGAAAATGGATCAACGGTAAGCCTGTTTATAAAAAAACCCTGTACCTGGATCAGATTCCCAGAACAGGTGAAATTGATCTGAAGGCTGAATTCCCGGATCTTGAAACCATCATTTCCAACGAAATGTTTACAGAATGGTATGATCTTAAAACCGCATTTGCAGGTAATCAATGGCGAACAAAAGCCTACATCACCATCGAAAGAGAAAGAGCAATTATTGAACTGTTGAATACGCCTGATTATGATTATTCTCTTATCAACTCGTTTACTCTAACACTTGAATACACCAAAAAATAAGAATAAAATGCCAACAAACAATACATCAACAGCAAAATCCGCATTTGCCGTCGGAAAATCCTTAATAGGAGAAGGAATTATTAATTATAAAGAAACAAACCCTATGAATACAACCAATAACGCATCACAATCACTTTTCAGATTTGTAAGTCTTAGAAACCCACAATTAACAGAAACTAAAGATAAAAACTTAGGATTTATCCACAGGCCTAAGGGAGTAACCGGTATTTTTGATACTGCAGTCGCTGGAAGACCTGCCAAAACGTTAAAATTTGCAGCAATGAAAAGGGTTGCCGGTGAGTTTAATAATTCAGGGTTCGAAAGCGAAAAGAAAATCGAAGAAGGAGCATTTAAAGATCTTTTGGTGATTGGAAGAAAGCTTTCTAAAAAAGAAACATTAGAAAGTGCCGACTGGGCTTTCGTTACAGACTATTACAAAAGTCTTATTAACACCAACAGACAGCTAAACACAGAAGGAATTGCTATATTCTCCCAGCTTTGGAATAATTATATCCATCAGATTGTTACTCAGGGAGATTTCTATATTAAAGAAGCAATCAGCCACGTTCTAATGGCTATTCAACTTGGTTTTGCAAGCAATCAGGATCTTACGGACCAGGAAATCATCAAGATTAATGGAGAAAAACCATTGGAAAAAGCATTGGATGGGAAAATTATCTTACCAACCATCCTGTTTTCAGAAGATACCGAAAATGTTTCTTCAGTGGCTTCAAGAAGTGCTGAAGGTTCTGAACCCGTTTTGGCAGCAAGAACAATCCAAAGATTAGAATCCGAAGCAAGAGCTTCTTTTGTATCCAGTAAAGCGATCCACAGAAAAGAATCTTTGAACAAACTGAATTCCGAACTGGAAAAACTTCAGAAAAAATTTCATAAATCAAGACATCAGGCATACCAGGATGCGTATTCAAGATATATGGAAGAAAACAAAGAACGTTTAGAACTCTATGACAGAAAATTGGCCGAAGTAGACAGCAAAATCACTCCGGACATGTCTGAGGAAGAAAAAGAACGTCTTTACAGCACTTTAAAAGAATATGAAGTTGCTCCATTTGTATTTACGTACAAAAATGAAATCAATCTAGAAGATTTGCAGGCAAAGCTTTCTCCGGAATCTTTCGACCTTTTTGTTGAACTTTTCGGAGAGTCCACAACCGGATTAGCTTCTCTGGCAGAAGAAACAGAAAATCTTCAGATTCTTTCAGATAACACTTTGAGAATAGGTGCACAAACTATTATTCTTGATGATGAGATAGAAAGCTATGCAGATGCTTTACTTGTTGTAAAAAATAATATTTCTTCTTCCATGGAAACGGCTCTTCAAAACAGCCCGCTTCCGGAACAACAGTATGCAAATATCGGTGGAGCCTCAATCCCTCTTATTCAAAATACAGCCAGAACACCAATGGCATACAGCTTATATGCACACAGCTCTTACAGGGTGTCAGGGAGCAGAGGATTTGTTAATTTTTCTTTCGAAGTCGAAGATGTTTCTTGGAGTGTTGCTAATGCTAAAATTACAGCCACAACAGATGCTGCCGGAACCTTTGAGGAAAACTACAGCAATATTCCTGTGGTAGATAATAAGATTACTTTACCTGCAGCTTTGGTAGATAGATTCAGAGGCAGTTTTAATTTCAAAATAGAAATCATTTTTGATAACGGAAGCTTAGCCTATGGAGAGATTGCTACACAATATCCAAAAGAAGACCTGAACCTTACAGGAATGCTTACATTGAAGCGTGCAGCCGTTGAAAACCCAGGTACGCCTGAGCCAGGCACCATCCAAAAACGTAAAAATTTCGGGATCAAAAGACTTGGAGTAGCCGATTATATGAAAGTAGTGCAAAGTGTTCATGCTTACGTTCCTGGAGAGGTTTCCAATATTGAGAACGTTATGGCAAGTGAACTGAGACACAAATCTTCCGTTTCCAGAGAATATTCTGAAGTTACAGATACAACTTCCAAATCTCAGGAAACAGAAAAGATGTCAGACACTTCCAAAACTTCCAGAACGGATATGCAAACTGAAGTTGCCAAAGAAATTGAAAAGCAACAAAGTATTTCTGCCTACACAAGATTCAGCTATGGAAATGACAGTGCAATGAAGTTTGAAATTGGAGCAGACTATGCCAATAATACGGCACAGCACGACAGTACAAGACAGGCTGTAATGAAATCTCAGGAAATCACGGAAAGAGCAATGGAAAGAGTTCTTACTAAAATTTCAGAAGAAAGAGTTCAGAAAATCATCAAAGAATATACGGAAACCAATGTTCATGAATATGATAACAGAGGAAAAGTAACCAACACTGATAACGCTGAAGCAGCACAGCCTAAGCACATTACCGGAGTTTACAGATGGATCGACAAGAAAATGAAAAACCAGATCTACAACTATGGTAAGCGTACTATGTTTGAATTTATGGTTCCTGAACCTTCAAGATTACATCGCTTAGCTCTTACTGTTGCCAAAGCTCAGGTACTTAAAGCTCCTGTAGATCCTAGAAAAGCACCGGAGCCGTGGTTAATGGCAGATCCAAAATCCGCAACTATTGTACAGATCCAGCATTGGGCTCAGGAATATGGAGTAACTTTAGAAGCTTTCCCGGAAGCAACCAAACAAGTTATTCATACTGCGTCTAGCGTTCCTCAGACAAATGACGATTTTGGAATTGATCATACCCAATTTACCATCCCGGATAACTATGCCGGAAAAAATGCAAGTTTCAACTGCGTATCAACAAGAAACAGAGGTGGCGGATGGTCAGGATCACGTTATTCTGAAGTACTCTTCTCTAACTTAAAAGGAGATATGATTGGCCGTTCTGAACGTGGTGGAGACCTTGTTTTTAGCGAAGGATCATCCGGTTTCAATATCACAGGTAATGTAACTTTCCAGGTGAAAGGACACAATGTAAGAAGTTATACCATCAAAGTAGTCGTAAATTGCGAATTAAGTGATGCTTTTATCAATAAGTGGAAAACAGATAGTTTTAACGAAATTATTAAAGCTTATGAAGCTGCTTATGCCAAATTCCAGGAAGATCAGGCAAGATTAGACGCAGAGCAAAAAGAAAAAGAAGCACAGCTTAAAGAAAGACAGGATACTTTCTATCGTTATATGGAGCATGATGTATTAAAGCACAACTGTATTGCTTATTTGCTACAGGACTACCTTTATACATTAGGTCAGGAAACAACAAATGGTGCTGACGAGAAAACAACCATGGATAATTTCCAGGTATATCTGAATGAAAATCTAGACAGATATACAGCTCTTGCCAAGTTTATGGAACAGGCATTCGAATGGGAAATCATGGATTACACCTTCTACCCATATTATTGGGCTAACCGTAAGAGCTGGCAGGA
Source organism: Chryseobacterium sp. KCF3-3 (assembly GCF_045865955.1). NCBI lineage: Bacteria > Pseudomonadati > Bacteroidota > Flavobacteriia > Flavobacteriales > Weeksellaceae > Chryseobacterium > Chryseobacterium sp. KCF3-3. Next base: position 2,070,832 of record NZ_AP035792.1, on the reverse strand, counting down.
ATTCTACATAAGTGAAAGTATGGATCCTTTATTCAGAAGCTTCCTTCAGGCAGGTATGGCAAGAATTATCGTTACCGTAAAACCGGGTTTCGAAGCAGCCGTTCAGTTCTTCCTTGAAACAGGAATAATCTGGAATGGCGGTTCTGTTCCGGTAATCGGAGATCCAATGTATATGAGTATCGTGGATGAAATGAGACAGCCAACCGGAGAACCTCAAGGTAAATACTGGATTACCAGAATCCCTACTACATTAACGATCCTTCAGGATAAATCTACAGGACTTCCAGTAAATCAGCCATTACCGATTTTCCCGGAAAATGATCCTAAGAATTGTGAAAACCCATCAGAGTTGGAATTTGAAACAAGTTTCAGATTAGATGAACAAGCACAATTACAGCATGGAGAAAAAGACACCAGTACTTTAGGTTAATATTTATTCAATAAAATGGCGGTTAATCCGCCATTTTATTTCTCATAACATTAAAAACTAAAAAGATGAGCACAATAAAAGCATTAAAAGTTCCAAAAATACAGGATATTTCCTCTCCATCTCAAGTCATAAAAGCTATTCCTCCGCTAGGGCTACCCAAAAAAAAATCTGGTAAATATTCAGAAGATTTTTATGGATTAGAAAGAAATGAAAAAATTGATTTTTCCAGGATAGTTAAATACTTGAAGACAGGTATAGAAGAACCTTTAGACTGGAATACCTTTATTGCCCCAACAAAAATAATTAATGAAAGTGTTGTAATTGGTACAGATGGTGTGGTTGATGTAAAGAGAAAAGTTAATGAGACAATTCCTTTTTCTTATATCAACTCTTATAAACAGAAAATTACAACATCGATTAGCTGTGGTATCAATAGAAAAATAGATAATATTGATAATACAATATCAATATCTTTTCAAATTGACAGCAACCAGGAACAAATAAAGTGTAAGGCAGCATACTTTTATAAAAATACAGAACAGTATCGGAATTCCGTACAATCAACAACTTCAGAAAATGCATTTAGCATTAATAATAAATATGTTGGCATCATGCTTTTCAGTGAAAACATTACGGATATATATTACTTAATCAAAGAAATCCAAGGAGATACCCCTGAATGGTTCCAACAATTAATTAACAACAAATATATTCCATTAATTGAAAGGTGTACAGATATTAAACAACTTATTTGGTTATATGAAAACGCCCCTGATTTCACATTATCCAGCTTAAAACCTGAAGTTTTATGGAAAAACATTTGTTCTTTTTATAGCTATGATGTAAACGGTTTTTTCAGTTTTGTAAGAGATGCCAGTCCTGCGTTAATGAAAGCATTATTTGCATTTAACACTCCTCAACGAATCTCATTTTTGATGCAACAGTTCAATAAAAACCAAAGTTTTGTAGCTAACCTCTATCATGCTTTGGATGATGAGATAGCTTTTATGGGACAGGAGGTTCCTTGTAAAATGGCCTTTATAAGTATCATTAATTCATTCTCTCATATCGCAAAAGATAGCTTCACTTTTACTAATAATCTTTTTTCAGTTGGGAAAAAATCTTTTGTAAGTCTGGAAAAAATAGAGTCCAATCTAAAAGAGGACAAAAACAAATACTATGTTCAACAAAAATATATTACAGACGAACAGTTAATAGATACCGGAAGTGTTATCATGGATATTGGTAGTAATACCATTACAACAAGAGCAATAAAACTAAATCCACTAGATATTATTATTGTGATAGAAGAAGAAACTCAAAGTCTCTTATTTGTACCTGCATTGTTTCTCTATGATAAACAGCATCAGAAAAATATGGAAGGACTGGCCAGTGCAATCAGAATTGGAATAAACATGTTGGCGATTGCATTAGCTGTAGAAACTCTTGGAACAAGTTTATTAGCTGCTGAAGGAGCCAGCTCCATTACATTTTGGGGAATGTTAGTAGCTGTAGACGGAGCTATCGCTTTAGGAGATTTGGGAATTCAATTAGCCAAAGATAACCTAACGAAAGAATTTCTGGATATATGGGAGAAAATTTATAAAACAGCAGGTTATGCAACAGCTACAACAGCCGTAGTACAACAATTATACAAAATAGGGGGAAAGATATTAGCCGAAGAAACCAGAGCAGAAGTAAAGAATTTTGTAATGAGCTGCATGGTAAAAGTAATGCTTGAAAGAGAAATTTCTAACTTTACCAAAAATACATTTAAGGTACTCCTGACAAACAAGGAATTAATAGATGCAACAAGAGGTCTTGTAAACGAAGCTAAATCAAAAATGCTAAATAAATATGGCATGTTCCTTATAGAAGGACAGTTCAAAACTCAAAGAATTGTAAAAAATAAGGTTGTAGAAGAAGTTAATAACGAGATTGCTATAGTATATAAAGGTGAAATAATTACAAGGGCTCAAAAATCAGAGTTTTATAAAGAGGCCAACAAGCTATTGAAGCATCTTAATAACCCAAAGGAATTTATTAAAGCAGCTGAAGAACTTCTTACATATGGTAAAATATATCCTACAAGTAATTTAAAAGATTTACTTACTGAAGCAGAAGCTTATAATAAATATGGAGATTGGGGTAGAAGCCTCGTAGAAAAGGTGAATATAGATGCTGCCAAAATTCTTTCTACTTTCGATGCTGGTGTTATTTTCGAAAAAACAATGATAAGTGGTTTCATTTATGTAAAAAATGGAATAAGGTATATTTCAACTGAAACCAATTTCTTGAAAGCAGAAATAGGAAAAGGAAAAGGTGAAGTATATAAAAACTTCATTGATAATATCCACCCTACTCTTAAAATAAGGTTGGAAAAGCACATTGCGCGTTTAAAAATGAAAGGGGTTCCTGCTGAAGAAATTGACATATTAAGGGCTGGTGCAATGGGGTCTCATGGAGAGATCAGAGCATTAGATAGGCTGTTAACTACTATTGATCCTGAAGGAAAGCTGGGAGAAGCAGTCTTTCATGATATTATCGGATACAACAGATATTTAAGAATTCCCGATAAATTACAACCTCCATGTGTCCATTGTTATTATTTAACCTCAGGAATTAGATTCATGGGATTTTAATAAATTTGTTTAATACATTAATCGAAGAATCATGGCATTAAAAATAAAAGAAAGCGAGTTAACATGTAACCGTTTAGATGGCGGAGGAGTTCCTATATATTATCACAATGGCAGCCCTTTTACAGGTATTGTTTTACGATACTATGACACTGGCGAGCTTTTTTGCGAAGAGGAATATAAAGACGGATATCAGGAAGGATGGTTTAGATCTTACCATAAAAACGGCAAAAAATATACAGAATACAAAGCCCATAACAACGTAGAATACGATGGGACTTATAAAAAATGGGATGAAAATGGTAATTTGACGGCATCTTTCTAATAAGAATATAATAGATAAAAAATAAAACACGACATGTTTTGTCGCATTAACCGCATATATTTGTCTTATAAAACTTTACCATGAAACGCAGCGTTGCTGCACCCTAAAAATAGAGAAATGAAGAAAGATTTTTATCTGACAAGATATGCCTTAATTATTAAAAGACTAGAAAGTTCTCCGGCTACGTATTCTCAGCTGGAGGACTATCTTTTAAACTCTTTTGAATTCCAGGATGCAGGAATCAAGAGCTACTCTATCCGTACCCTGCAGAGGGATATCCGGGAGATTTCCGATCTTTTTAACCTCTCTATTCACAACAAAAAAAAGGGTGACAACCGATATTATATTGAGAGTCGTCCCATTATGGAAGTGGATGAATACAACCAAAAACTACTCGAATCCTTTCAGGTAAGTAACGCCATGAATACCCACCCGGATTTTTCAGATTTTATCTTTTTTGAAAGTCGAAAACCCACTGGTGTAGAACATTTTTATGATCTGTTCTTCGCTATCAGAAATAAAAGGGTTGTAAGTTTTGAACACTACAATTATAAGAATAAGCTGATGACCTCAAGAAAAGTTCATCCTTTAGCTTTAAAAGAATCTAAAGACCGATGGTATCTTATTGCCATTGATACAAAAGATAAAGTTTTAAAATCATTTGGGTTAGACAGAATCAACTATCTGGATGTAGCCAAAAATCAGTTCAGGGAGAAGTACAAATACAACTTCAGAGAGCATTTCAAAAATGCATTCGGAGTGATGAACCTTGCGGAACAGAAACCACAGAACATTGTATTGAAATGCAGCCGCCATCAGGGAGAATATATCAGAAGTTTCCCTCTTCATCAATCTCAGAAAGAAACCAAAGAAACGCCGGAAGAAATCTATTTTGAGTTCTTCCTCCACCCTACTTATGATTTCATGCAGGAAATTCTTTCATTCGGAAAAGAAGTAACTGTTCTGGAACCGAAAGGTTTAGTTGAAGACATCCGCAATCATTTGCAGGAATCTTTAAACCGTTATCTGGAAAGCTGATCATAAAGAAAGTATTTCATATTTTTTGTTATATTTACATAAATAAACCCTTATTGAAAACTTTATTCATTGGCATCAGCTGCTTTATCTCTTGCTTTTTTCTTGCACAGCAGAAAGAAGAGTTCAGACTTGTGAAGAGCTACTATAACCAGCACAGAAATATGCTGAATAAAGAGTTCAAAAAGAAATTTGATGCAGAATCCAATACAGTTAAAAAAGCTGCTATAAAAGGCGATTTTCTTTTTTTTATGAAAAAAATGGACAGCATTGAAAATAATGCTCTGATTGGAGCTTTATTAAAAGTCAGAAACCTTGAAGATCTGCAGACCATCAAAAATCCCAGATTTACCTCATCTGAAAAATTTTCAGAGGCAGAAAAAATTGCAGATTATCCCGGTGGAATTAATTCTTTGAGACAGGAAGTTGCCAATCTTTTGTATGTTGACGGGGTCTATTCTGAAGAAAAAATGATAAAAACCGATGTTGCTTTTATTGTTGAGAAAGATGGAACTGTCAGCAATGTTCATGCACAAGGAAATAATTTCACCTTCAACAGACAGGCAGAAATTGCATTATATTCTCTGGCAGAAAAGTTTTCTCCTGCAATACTGAAAGGCGACCCTACCATTTATCATTTCAGACTTCCTTTAACTTTAACGATAACCGAATAATGAAAAAGCATTTCAGCTTATTTCTGTTTTTTGCACTTAATTTTTATTTTTCACAGCAGACAGAAAGCCTCAGAATTATTAAGGCAAAATACGATATTCAGATTCAGAATATAGAAAATAGTTATGCAGACGCGCTTACAAAAGCTTCTTTAAGAAAACGTACCAAAATAGGCTTAAAAAAAAACAGCGAGATAAGTGCTCTGAAACTTAAAAGAAATCTGGAATATGAGAAAGAACTGGAAAAAATTCAGTCTGTTTATCACATTTCTGACAGTAATTTAACAGCACCCAAAGATGAAAGGTTTGTTATGCCTGAATATCCCGATGGCATAGATGCTTTCAAAAAAGAAATTGCCAATAATTTCAATGCAGGATCAGAAGTTACTCAAGAAAAAGGGACTCTTCAGAGTATTGTGATATTCATTATAGAAAAAGACGGAAGTATCCTTACTGCAAAAGGTTTTGGTGAAAATCCAACGTTTAACAGACATGCTGAGATCGCTGTTTTACTTACTAAAAAGAAATGGCAGCCTGCTACAAAAGATGGAATTCCTCAAAGAGCCCGTTTGAGAGTTCCTTTCACATTAAACTTTGAATAAACAAAATGTTTACCGACGAATATTACATGAAAATGGCGCTGCAGGAAGCAGAAACCGCTTTAGAAAAAGATGAGGTTCCTATCGGGTGTGTTGTAGTTTCCAACAACAGAATTATTGCAAGAGCCCACAACCTCACCGAAACATTAAATGATGTGACCGCCCATGCAGAAATGCAGGCCATCACCTCAGCAGCTAATTTCCTTGGAGGAAAATACTTAAAAGACTGTACACTTTATGTAACGATGGAACCTTGTGTGATGTGCTCAGGTGCACTTTCCTGGTCTCAAATCTCAAAAGTAGTGATTGGAGCACGGGATGAGCAAAGAGGTTTTATCAATAAACATCTTTCTCTACATCCTAAAACAGAAATTGTCACAGGAATAATGGAAGCCGAATGCTCTTCTATCGTTAAGGACTTTTTTAAAAGTAAAAGATAATCCTGACCCATCCAAAAAATCAAGTGTATTTGGGCTGAAATAATAATATATAAAAAGCCAGAGGATAATTTTCTCTGGCTTTTGTTTTTATAAATGTTACTATTTTTTCTAATCCGTTTTCAAAATACAATACCTCACAATATCAAAATATTCTCCGTCTTTCTTCATTTCCTGCTTTAACACAGCTTCCTGTTCCATTCCTATTTTTTCCATTATTCTTCCTGAAGCTGGGTTGTGAAAGAAATGAGTAGCAAAAATTTTGTTAAACTTCATTTCATTAAGACCAAAATCTACAATTGCTTTTGCAGCTTCAGTAACGTATCCTTTATTCCAATAAGGAATTCCTATCCAATACCCAAGTTCAGCTTTATCATCATCCCTGTCATGCAGCCCGATAGCTCCTATGATTTGACCTTCCTTATTCCGGATTGCAAAAGTATATCCGGTATTGGTATCAAAAGCCTCTTTTGACATTTTCAACCAAGATCTGGCATCATTTTCCACATACGGATAAGGAATATTGGAGGTAAGATCAGAAAAAATTCTATGCTGAAGATATCCAACAATAAAAGGGACATCTCTTTCTTCCAGCTGTGAAAGAATAAGTCTTTCTGTTTCTATTATAGGAAACTTATTCATTATATTAAAATTAAGGTTGAGGTAAGGAGTAAGATATTAGATTCGCTCTACTCTTTAATTTATAAATCTTTCCCCAGGAAATAAAGACCTTTCAAAGTGTGAAGCCTGTCCATCACATGTATCTTATCTGTCAGAGGTTTATAGACATGGGAAACACCTCCTGTTGCTACTACAAAACAATCGTCGTTCACTTCCTCATTGATACGGGTTACAAAACCTTCTACCATACCGAGAAAGCCATATACCATACCACTCTGCATACAGGTTACCGTATCCAGTCCCAAAACAGATTTTGGTTTCTTCAGTTCGATATCCGGAAGCTGCGCCGTCTGGTTGATCAGTGAATTCAGAGAAGTCACAATTCCTGGAGCGATAATTACCCCTAAGGTCTCCCCTGTTTCTGCCACACAGCTTGCAGTAAGTGCTGTTCCGAAATCTATGACAATCTTCTTTCTATTCGGGTACAAATTGTGTGCAGCTACCAGGTTTGCATAGATATCGGTTCCCATCTGCTTGGATTTTGCCTGTACTCCGGAAGGCGTTGACCTATCAACAATTACAGGAGTCGTTCCGTGAATTTTTTTGATTCCTGAGCTCATTACTTTGGTAAGCTGAGGTACTACGGATCCTATAATCACCTTATCAATCTCTTTTGGATCAATTTTATAGGTCTGATATAGCATCAGCATCTGTACATAAAGTTCATCTGCCGTTCTGTAAGGCTTTGTATTGATTACCCATGAAATATCACAATTATCCCCATTGAAAAGACCAAATCTGATATTGCTGTTTCCTACATTTATTACGATTGAATTCATTGACATATTTTTCAGAAGAAATTCATGATATATAATTAAAATTTCCGCTTAATTTTGAGGCAATAAATTTAATAATTTTAAGAAAAAGAACCTGTCATTATCAAACTAAATTACAATGACTCACTTATTTTTTCTTTCTTATGAACAAATCTGTATATTTAATTTCACAACACAATCATTCAAAACATATCATGAAAAAACTGATCCTTGGTACTTTACTATGCCTCAGCATCTCCATTTTTGCACAATCCGGCAATTCAATGACCAGCATTTTACAAAAAATAAAGAGTCAGTCAAAAATTGACACTAAGGATAGGATGGTGTATGATCTGATGGATGAGTTTTATCAAAAAAATCTTCAGGCAGATAGTGATGAAATGACTCCCGAGTTTACGCAAAAATTTCAAAAAGCAGTTTCTGATCCGGGGACCAAAAATATACATCTGCTTTATCTTTTTCTGATGTATCAGCAGCATATCAGCCAGGCAGTAGCAGAAGGGAAAAATCCCAATCCTGTGTTTCAGATAGAAACTATGCATCTTCTGGAAAGTGAAACAAAAGAAGTATATGGAAAACTCCCGGCAATCATTTACATTTTTAAAGCAGAGGCCTTAGATAGCGGCTCAAAAAAAGAAGAAGCACAAATTACGGTTGCAAATGGCTTAAAAGAATATCCGGATTCTATTCCTTTAAAAGTTTACAGTTATTTAAATACCAAAGATGAAGCCTTGAGACAGGATCTTATCAAAAATCATTCAAATCATTGGATGGTACAGCAGTTTGGAATAAAATAAAAAAATCCACAGATAGGTCTGTGGATTTTTTATTTGTTATATTATATATGATAATAATTATTTCACTTCTACAAAATTATTTTCCATATTCACATCTGCAATTCTCTGACTGAAATCAATCCCCAAGACAGATAACTGAGATTTTGTGTAAGGAATGGTAAGCGTATATTCTTTCTGAGTCCATGGCCAGTAAGGCATTGTTTTCAACTCTCCGTAGATATCTTTTTCTTTCCATGTATGAGTCATATTCATTGGAATCTGATAAGTGATTACTTTCTTATCCGTTGTCATCACTCCAAAATCAACAGGCATCGGAACCTGACCATTATTGACTAAGGTAATGGTGGTTGACTTGGCATCGTATTTTACATCCTTAATTCCGTAATCGATCGTCTTGGTTGTGTTGATCCAATAGTTATGGAACCATTTCAGATCCATTCCTGATACTTTCTGCGCAATGTGAAGGAAATCTCTGTCCGAAGGATGCTTCATACTCCACTGGTCATAATATTGCTTTAAGGTTTCTGCAAGATTTTGTTCACCCATAATGTATCCAAGCTGCACCAAATACAACTCTCCTTTTACATAAGATGCATAGGTGTAAGACGTTCCGTTATCATGGTGATCTCCTAACCAAACAGCTGGTTCTTCGATTCCTTTTTTAACAAATTTTCTGTAAGCATCGAGTCTTTCCACAAAAGGATTTGGCAGATCTTCAGGAAATAATTGATACATAGTATAGCCTTCTGCATAGCTTGTAAAACCTTCATCCATCCATGGGCGTACAGATTCATTTGTAGCCAGCATCTGCTGATACCATGAGTGAGATCCTTCGTGAGCCATTAGGCCCATTAAATCTTTAACGTTTTTAGCTTCTCCTAAAATCATGGTACACATTCCGTATTCCATTCCTCCATCTCCACCCTGGATAAATGCGTAGGTTGGATATACATATTTTCCAAAGTGAGCATTCATGATCTGGAAATACTTCGTGATATAAGGCTGTGATTCTCCCCATGCCTTCGTTTTATCATTTTTCTGATAAACCAGATATACTTTTGGCCCTTCAGGAACATTGAAGCTTTCTACAGAATAATCTCTGTCTGCACTCCATGCAAAATCAAGAATGTTTTTTGCGGTCCATTTCCAGATTGCCTTTTTATCTTTTTCTGTTTTTATTTTTGCATTGGCATCATAACCTTTTACCTCTGTTGGATTCTCCAGAATTCCTCCTGCTCCTACAACATAATCTTTGTTGATTTTAATAGTAACATCAAAATCGGAGAATGGCGCATGGAATTCTCTTCCCAAATAATCGAAAGTTGCCCAGCCGTCATAATCGTACTCAGCAATTTTCGGATACCATTGCGTCATGGTCATATCCACTCCTTCTCTGTTGTTTCTTCCGCTTCTTCTGATCTGCTGAGGTATTACAGAATCCCAATCCATTGTAAATGTAGTGGTAGAATTTGGCTTGATAGGTTCTGCCAGATATACTTTCATAATGGTTTCCTGAACTTCAAATTTCAGATCTTTCCCATTTTGCTTAATCCAGTGAATATTCTGAGCGCCTTCCTGATCTTTAGGAATGGAAGCGAGTCTTGAAATACCATCTTTCTGCAGTCTCCCATCACCATTTTTTCCTTGGGAAGCCACTCTCTGATCCATCATAGAATTAGGTTTGAAAGCATTCCAGTATAAGTGGAAATAAACCACATTCAGCTCGTCCGGTGAATTGTTGGTGTATTCTAAAGTTTGTTTTCCCTGATAGGTAAATTTTTCAGCATTGACATCAATATCCATCTTGTACTTCGCAGTCTGCTGATAATAAACTCCTTGCTGAGCCTGAAATTGTGAAATGATAAACGCAAAAATGATTGCAGCCGATTTTCTCATTTAAAATTTTATTTTTTCTAAAGGTAGTTAATTTAAATAAGACCCTCAAATAGGAGTTATTCTGAGGTTTTATTCTGTTTGTTATGGTTTTAGATGGATTTTAATCTGTATTGTTAAATTCTTTTTTGGAAAATATAAATGGTTAGTTTGATCTGCTTTTCAACAGTTTTTTAATTAAAGTAATCTGCCCCAGATGATAGTAACTATGCTCAATCATTCCGTCGATATTTCTTCGGTAAGTTCCATATTTTTCATCTACGAAAACCTCATCAAGTTTGGAATCCGGCATTTGTTCTAATAATGTGGCAAATTTTTCAGAATCCGTCCAGAGCTTATTCAACAAATCTTCCCATTGTTGTTGAGATTCTATGGGAGGAAGATCAAAACTGAATTTATCTTTAATCTCAAGATCTCCTCCTTCAAAGACATTGACAATTCCTGCAATATAATAATCAATGTGAAAAGTGAGCATAGCAATGGTATTTAAAGCATCTACTTTTGTTACCGCCTGTTCCCAGCTCACCTCTGAAAGCTGATCTTTAAAATTCGTATTAGCGATCCAGAAACCATCCAGCAGAACCTCTCTGAATCTTTTGACAAGTTGTGAAACTGAGCTCATGGATATTTTATTTATGTTTCCTAAAGATAGGTTTTTATTTAAACACAAATTTCACCAATGAAAACCACTATTTTAAACACAATAACATAGTGCAATTTGTGCAAAAAAAATTGTGATATTCGTGTTTAACTAATTACAAAAAAACCTCAAATACAAAAAGTATCTGAGGTTGATATTATAATATTGAATTACAATTATTTTTTAGCAGAAGCTTCTTTCTTACCACTTCTTAAAATCTTTTCAAGGATTCTTAAAGTGATCAGGTACGTTGGTTTTACTCCTGTAAGACCTAATCCTCCTGAAGATAATGTACTTCCTGTTTCCAATGGATTATCAGATGCATAATAAGCATACATTACAAACAGATCCGGTGAAATATGGTGTCTGATCTTGGATGCTACCTGAATGGCTTTCTGGTAGTGTGCTCCTTCCATTTCAAGACCAATTGCTTTCCATGAAGTATTCATAAAGTACAATAGAATATCTTTATTCTGAAGAGAAGTTCCCAAAACAGTAATCATTGGCCCTTCAAAAGCTTTTAATTCATCATCTTTAAAATCTTCAAGTTTTAAAGCATTTTCAAAAGGATAGTTATCTGCAGTTCCTTCAAAGATATGAGAAGTAGGAATCATGATATCTCCTTTTTCTCCCGTAAGAATACCTGCTTTCCCCATAATGGAAACAGATTTTACATGCATCATATATACTTCTCCTTTATGTTCAAAAGGTCTAAGTAATTCATCCATTACTTCAAAAGCCTGTTCTCCGAAAGCATAGTCAAAAACCATTACTACATCATCTCCTCCGAACTTGCAGTCTGCAAATGGTGTATTCTTCAGGTCTGTTTTGCTGAGGTCTATGATTTGAACATCAATATTACTTCCACTCTTGTCTGCAATATGGATCATTCCTTCCTCCAAAGCATATTTTGAAACTTTATCACGAAGTTCTTTCTTGTTTGAAATCTCTTCGTATAGTTTATAATCCACCTCGTGGTGTTGCTTCTTTTTAAGGGCATTATTGGCATACAGCATATTTTTCACCGAGTGCATATTGGCTGAAATAATATGTAACGGACGCATGTGGAGATTGTTTTCAAATAAAACCTCTTTCACTTTGTTCGCCCATTTTTCTCCAAAATAGTGGTGACCTACTCTTTCTTTTAATATAGAACTGAAATGGATTTCTCTTTCTCTGCTTCCTTTCGCATCATCAAGACTTACTTTTGCTAAGTTGTAAATGATTTTAAACAGACGATCCGGATTGTGATCATCACCAAAAGTATTATAAGCTCTTAAAGTCTCATCAAAAGATCTTCCTATTAAAGAAGAAAGATGAATAAGTGCTACTTCTTTTTCTTTTCTGCTGTATTTCTTTTCACCCTTTACTACTTCTTCAATAATTTTGAAGGCACGTGTCGGCTTCCAGTTCTCGTCCTGAATGAATGCCAGATTACGGATTTTGTCAGCTTCTATAAAAAGGAAAGTAAGGTGGGTAAGAATGTCATAAATTTCGGAACGGCCCAAAAGAACCTCAATATTCATCTGGTGTTCGTCTATTCTATAACAGTTTCTTCTTCTTTTCTTGGGAACAATAGGTTCGAAACTTCCTTTATCAAACCCTTCATCAGATGTAAGATGAATAAAAGCGCATTCTTCAATTCCTTCCGGAAGCCTGTCTAGTACATACATCAAACCGTCAAGTTCCAATTTACTTGGAATATTCATGGTTCCGTAAATTTCCGGATTGATGGTCTTTAACAAACTTCTGATACTCTCTCCTGAAACTCCGCCCGGCTTGAAAAATCCTCTATAAAATAAGTGTCTCATAGAGATGTATAGTCTTTCAATAGCCTCTGTGGTTTCTCTTGCTCTAGAATTTGTCATAAAATAAATTTCACACAAATATACAAAATCTTTGCCCACTTTATTTTAACTGTCTTTTAATAAGTAGCTTAATCTCGTAGAATTATTGTAAATTGTACTCCATATAACACATTTATATTTCTACCTTAGAAAACGGGCTCAGAATCTCATGTTTTAAGCAATAAATCAAAAAACACCCCGTTAAAAAAACACCAAACATCTGTTTAAATTATATAAATTTTCAAAACACCCCTAATTTTTTTAGGGTCAAAATGTTTTCGATTCATTTTTTTCGTAAATTTGCCCTGTAAAAAATCAACCCAATTATGTCAACCTTAAGATTCAAAGCATTAGAAACCCTTCCATTTAAGGATTTCAGAAAAGACAACTCTGTTGAGATCCCTGCGAAATTATCAGAGCTATTCTGCAAAAATGTTTTCTCAGAAGAAACCATGAGAGAATATTTAACGAAAGAAGCATTCGGTTCTATTATCGACGCTATTAAAAAAGGAACTAAAATCCAGAGACATATTGCAGATCAGGTAGCTGTAGCAATGAAAGACTGGGCAATGAGCAAAGGTGTAACCCACTACACGCACTGGTTCCAGCCTTTAACAGGTACTACTGCAGAAAAGCACGATTCTTTCTTCACTCCAATTGAAGGAGGTAGAGCAATCGAAAGATTCAGTGGAAACATGCTTATCCAGCAGGAGCCAGACGCATCGTCTTTCCCTAACGGAGGTATCAGAAATACTTTTGAAGCAAGAGGTTATACAGCTTGGGATCCTACATCTCCGGCATTCATTATGGGAACTACATTATGTATTCCTTCTATCTTTATCTCTTATACAGGAGAAACATTAGATTACAAAGCACCTCTTTTGAGAGCTTTGAACGCTGTAGATGAGGCTGCGACTAACGTAATGCAGTATTTTGACAAAAACGTAACGAAGGTAACGCCTACTTTGGGTTGGGAGCAGGAATATTTCCTTGTTGATTCAGCATTATACCAATCTCGTCCGGATCTTGTATTAACAGGTAAGACATTATTAGGACATTCTCCTGCAAAAGGACAGCAGCTTGATGACCACTATTTCGGTTCTATTCCTACAAGAGTAATGAACTTCATGAAAGAGCTGGAAATCGAATGTATGAAATTGGGTATCCCTGCAACAACAAGACACAACGAGGTTGCCCCTAACCAGTTCGAGCTTGCACCAATGTTTGAAGAAGTAAACGTTGCTGTAGACCACAACTCTTTGTTGATGGACATCATGGCAAGAGTAGCCCACAAACACCACTTCCACATTCTTTTCCACGAAAAACCATTCGCTGGAGTAAACGGAAGCGGAAAACACAACAACTGGTCTTTAGCTACAGATACTGGTGAAAACCTTTTAAGCCCGGGAAGAAATCCAAAGAAAAACTTACAGTTCTTAACATTCTTTGTTAACACAATTAAAGCGGTTCACGAATATGCAGACCTTTTAAGAGCAAGTATCGCTTCTGCAAGCAATGACCACAGACTTGGTGCCAACGAAGCTCCTCCTGCAATCATCTCCGTATTTATCGGAAGTCAGTTGTTCAGTGTATTGGAAGAACTTGAAAAAGTAACCAACGGAAAACTATCTCCAGAAGAGAAAACAGAATTAAAATTAAATGTAGTTGGAAAAATTCCTGAAATCTTGTTAGATAATACTGACAGAAACAGAACTTCTCCATTTGCATTTACAGGAAATAAATTTGAAATCAGAGCGGTAGGTTCTTCTGCAAACTGTGCAGAGTCTATGACAGTAATGAACACTATTGCTGCAAAACAGCTTAATGACTTCAAGAAAGAAGTGGATGCTTTAATTGAAACAGGTCTTAAGAAAGACGAAGCGATCTTCAATGTATTGAGAGAATACATCAAGCAGTGTAAAAACATTATGTTTGAAGGAGACGGATATTCTGATGACTGGGCGAAAGAAGCTAAGAAAAGAGGATTGAACAACCTTAAAACAACTCCTGAAGCTTTAAAACAGGAAATGGATAAGAAATTCTTAGATCTATATGAAGAAATGGGAATTTTCAACCACAGAGAAGTTGAGGCAAGAAACGAAATCAAATTAGAGAAATATTCTACAGTAATTGATATCGAATCAAGAGTATTAGGTGACATCGCAAGAAACCACATCATTCCTTCCGCATTAAATTATCAGAACAGATTAATTGAAAATGTAAAAGGTCTTAAAGAAATCTTTGGTGATAAAGAATTCAAATCTTTAGCAAAAGAACAAATGAGTTTAATTACAAGCATTTCTGAAAATGTTTCTAAAATTAAACTTGGTGTTGAAGAGCTTCTAAAAGCCAGAGAAACAGCCAAAGGTATTTCAGACAGCCAAAAACAGGCAGAAAGCTATTGTAACAAAGTAAAACCATTATTTGATCCGATCAGAGAAGCTTCTGACGCATTGGAAATGATGGTGGACGATGAGCTTTGGCCGATGACAAAATACAGAGAAATGTTGTTTACAAAATAACGTCCTGTAAAGTTCCATATTAGTTTAAATTCCTCGGTTTTCCGGGGAATTTTTTTGTTTTATTAACAGCTCTGAAAATTAGAGTTTTATATCACGAAACCTGATATCTAGAAGAAAATCGATTGAGTTTGTTAAAGAATCTTAATAAAAAAAACCGCACACTTACCAAAAACAGGCTGTTGCGGTTTATTTTTCTTTAACATATGTAAATTATATGTTAAAATGTGTTAAAATAAGATCCTGACAATTATCATATCAGGGGTCTTTTGCTCGGAATCTCTACTTTTGTAATGCTTTTGAAAATAAATATTCCTTTTTAACACGGATAATCAAATATATATGAAGAAAAGAGTTTTGTTTTATTTAGTTGCTTTAGTTACTACAGTTTCTTTGCAATCGTGTGCTACAAATTATGTGGTTTCAAAACCAGCAACTTACACAAAAGAATACAAAACAGATGCCAAACTAGCTTCTATAGATAACAAAAAAATGGAGCAGGATAAGCAAAAACTTATCGACTCATTCCTTGCTGAAAAGGCTGCATCTATCGCTAGTGCTAAAAAAGCAGTTAAGAATTCTGAGATTGCAAAAGCAATCAAACATAATAAAACCATTGACGGTATCCTTGAAGAAGCTGAAACATACCTTGGAACTCCTTACAGATATGGAGGAACAACCAGAAACGGTATCGATTGTTCAGCTTTCGTTCTTTCTGTATTCGGAGCAGCAGCAGGTCTTAGCTTACCTAGAGTAGCAGCTTCTCAGGCTCAGGAAGGGGAAAGAATTGAAAAAGGAGAGCTACAGAAAGGAGACTTAATCTTCTTTTCTCACGGAAGAAGAATTTCTCACGTAGGTATTGTAGAAAGTGTTACTGAAGAGGGTGAGATTAAATTTATCCACGCAGCAACATCAAAAGGAGTAATGATTTCTTCACTGAATGATTCTTATTGGGGACCTAAATTCAGATTCGCAAAAAGAGTGATCAACGAAGAAGGAGAAGCTTACAATAACTTAGCAGCTACTACTCTTACTACACCCGCAAATTTTTAATTTTATAAATAATTGATTAAAATAATGAAGCCATCAGAAATCTGATGGCTTTTTTATGTACTCATCTTTGGCAGGTTTTGGCTAAAGCCAATGGAAATAGCTGTTAAAGAGAAAAGCGGGTTAAAACCCGCTCCTATTGAATGAATATTATATTTTATATTCCTAAATTAATATGCTCAACGAACAGCTTTCAAAGATCAACTGTTTTTATCAATTTCAATATCTAATTTATACAACAGTCCATAGATTTCAGAAAGGGAAAATTTAGCCTTTTTAAGCTTATTTAAAGCCGGATCTATCGAATAGTTAACCGATGTCCGGAAATCTGCCTTTTCGAGGTTTGTAGCGTCAAAAACAGCGCCTGAAAGATCACAGTTACTAAAGACCGAATTGGACAAATCACATTCACTAAAATCGACCTCAATTAATTTGGAATTTTTGAAAACTGTTTTCTTAATGGATGTCTGAAAAAAAACTGAATTATGTAAAGCGCTTCCCTCAAACCTAAAAGACAATCCGAATGCATTACATTCATTGAACTGAAGCCCGAACATTTTACATTCTTTGAAGATCACGTTATGGAATGCTGTTTTTACCAATTTTGCCATGCTGAGGTTGCACTCGATAAACTCACAATCTGTAAAGCTGAAACCAGATAGGTTTCCATACTCAAAATTACAGTTTCGGAATGTGCAGTTTTCGTACTCACTTTTTTCTAAAGGAAGTTGCGTGAAATCTTTGCTCTCGAAATCTTCGTCTGAGAAATAGGATTGTTTCATAAAAAATGTGTTGATGAAGTTTTGATTTTGAAAACGAATGGTCAGCAGAACAATGATAAACTTCCATCATCCAGCTTCCACCCTCACTCTTTTACACCAAACTATTCTTATCCGAATAATTAAGCTTAAAGAAGATAAAAGTCATCATCGAGAAAGCCAATAAAGAACTTCCTCCGTAACTGAAATACGGAAGCGGAATCCCAACAGTAGGGAAAAGCCCCATAACCATTCCTAAATTGATTGAAAAGTGCATCAGCAGGATTGAGGCAAAGCAATAGCCAAATACACGGTTAAAAGTAGACTTTTGCTGTTCTGCCAGATAGTAGATTCTTCCGATATAAACCATATAACACAGGATAAGAACTGCACTTCCTACAAAGCCCCATTCTTCTCCTACGGTACAGAAAATATAATCTGTTTCCTGTTCCGGAACAAATTTCCCCTGGGTAACTGATCCTTCACGGTATCCTTTCCCCCAGATTCCACCTGATCCGATGGCTGTTTTGGAATATAATAAGTTGTATCCGGAAGTATCTCTGAACGCCTTTTCACCTTTGTAAAGAACCTCAATTCTTTCTCTCTGGTGTTTTGGCAGTTTTTCTAAAATATAAGGAGACCCAAAAGCCAGTCCGCACAATATAAGAATTGAACCTGAAATTCCTGAAATAGAAATGACATCCCATGACATTCTATGGTAATTCATAGCAATTAAAACACCGGCAATCACTAAAACTGCTACGGCAACATAAATGGGAGGAATAGCCAGCGAGATCAGAAAAACTCCGGCGAAAATAAATCCTATACCGAATAAAAGACCACTCAATCCTTCTCTATATAATGCAATGAAAAATGCAATGAACACTAGCATAGAACCTACATCCGGAATAGCCAGAACGACTGCTGCCGGAATCCCTATAATAGCAAGGGCAGTCCAGATAGATTTTTTATTTTTAATATTAAAATCCGGGCTAGAAACAAAATTGGCCAGCATCAAAGCTGTACCTATTTTTGCAAACTCAACGGGCTGCATGGTAAAACTTCCAAACTTATACCAGTTCTTTTGTCCCAGAATCTCTTTACCAAACGGGAAAAGACCTACTAATAACAGAACACCACCTATATAAATAATACCAGCCATATTCTCAAAGAATTTGCTTCTCCCTACGAATATAACAAGCCCTACAAATACAGAAATACAGAAAAAAACCAATTGCTTCTCTCCTAGTTTCTGGTCAACACTGTAAATATTTGCAATGGCAAAAATGCAAAGCAGGAAATACAGCCCAAGGCCCAGTTTATCTATTCCTTCTGTCCATTTCATTGCTTTACAGGTTTTTTAGCAGTGTTATTCTTTTTAGTTTCCTCTTCTATTTTCTTTTGTAGCTTAGCCTTTTGCTGTTTTACCAACTCCAGACTGTCCTTTATTCTCTTTTGTTTGATGGAATCAGGTTTGGGATCAACATATAATCCTTTTCGTTTCAAATCTGCAATCCATTGTCTTTTATATTCAGGCATGAAACTCGAGGTAATCATTTTTTTGTAAAGATTTTCTCTTTTCAAATCACCTGTAATATATTTTTCAGCAATCACTGTACAGGCTGGTCCTGCCCATGTAGCTCCAAATCCGGCATGCTCCATTACGGCTACTACAACAATTTTTGGCTTATCAGCAGGAGCAATCAATACAAAGATAGAGTTATCCTTTCCTTGAGGAACCTGTGCTGTACCTGTTTTTGCTAGTTGTGTAAAATCATTCGATTTCAGTCCTCTTGCCGTTCCTCTCAACACTACAGCCTCCATACCTTTAAGTACCGGTTCGAAATGTTTTGGATCTACTAAAGTCTGATGTTTAACTTTAAATCTCGGATCAGGATTGGGTTTCCCATCAATTCCTTTTACAATATGAGGCGTATAATACCATCCTTTATTAGCAATAGCAGCTACATAATTGGCCAGCTGAATAGGAGTTACCAAAACATCTCCCTGCCCCATTCCATTATAAATAGCACCGGTGGACATTTCATCCCAGTTTTTAAAATCAGTTCTCTGAGAACCGCTTGCCTTCATGATCGCTTTAAATCTTTTTTCGTAAAAATCTCCTGAAGGTATTCTACCCCTTGCACCAACGGCAAAGTCATTATTTAAAAATTCTCCCACTCCGAAGCTGCTCATGATTTTTTTCCATTCATCAACCCCTTTTGAAGGGTTTCCCGGATATTTTTTGATGATGGCAATAAAGGCATAGGTGAAAAAACAGTTACTGGAAACCTGAATAGAAGGAATAAGCGGATCTGCTCCACCATGACCTTTAATTCTTTTTCCTTTATAGAAGAATCCTCCTCCACACGGGAAAATAGTTTTCTCATCCATCACACCCATCTGCATTGCCGCTAGAGCAGTCAATAGTTTGAACGTGGAACCAGGAGGATATCCTGCCTGTAGAGCACGATCAAAAGTAGGTTT
Organism: Chryseobacterium sp. KCF3-3; assembly: GCF_045865955.1. NCBI lineage: Bacteria > Pseudomonadati > Bacteroidota > Flavobacteriia > Flavobacteriales > Weeksellaceae > Chryseobacterium > Chryseobacterium sp. KCF3-3. Next base: position 2,051,248 of record NZ_AP035792.1, on the reverse strand, counting down.
ATTTTCGTAAAGCGTATCTTTTGAAAGAGCGTATAAGTTTTTTGATTTATAAGGTCCGGTGAAAAGGTTTGGATCAATATCCGGTCCGGTTGCAGCCACTAGTACTTCTCCGTTATTAGGATCTAAAGCTACAATTGCACCGTGTTTGTTGACCAGCATTTCTTCTGCCGTTCTCTGAAGGTCGTAATCAATGGTTAAGGTAATATCTTTACCCGTAATTACATCTTTATCCAGAGATCCGTTTTTATAAGAACCAATATTACGAAGTCTGATATCTTTTTGGATATATTTCACTCCTTTTACTCCGCGGAGTTCTTTTTCGTAGGATTTTTCAACACCTGTTTTTCCAATAAAGTCTCCAGGTAAATAGTAGATAGAATCTTTTTTGATATCTCTTTCGTTCACCTCACTGGTGTACCCCAAAAGGTTTCCGGATGTGGAAACTTCGTACTGGCGCTGAGGTCTTGATACAATATTAAATGCGGGATACTTAAAAATAATTTCCTGAACCCTTGCAATGTCTTCTCTGCTGAGGTCTTTAATGAAAGTCATCGGGGTAAGCTTAGAATAATACTTCTCCTTTTTGATTACATTGATTTTATTGATAAAATCCTGTTTTGTAATTTTCATTAAACTACAAAAAGCCAGTGTGTCAAAGTCAGGTTTCATCAAAGCCTGAGTAAAAGAAATTTCATAAGCAGGCTGGTTACCCACCATGATTTTACCATTTCTGTCAAAAATCACCCCACGCTGAGGGATAACATATTCAGTTTTAATGGATGTATTGGCAGCGTTCAACGCATAACGGTCTGTAAACAACTGCAAATAAGCAAGCCTCGCCACAAAAATAAGGGCGATGATAACGAGGATGGAAAAAATTTTTAAATAACGTGTGTTCAAACTTTTTGTTTGATTTTAAATATTAATGCGTAGATGACTATAAAGATAAATGAAATTACACTTGTCACCAACACATTAAATAATATTTCAAAAAACCTGCTAAACTTAAAGAACTCGATATACTGTACTAAAAGCTGATGCAGGAAAATACTTGAAAATAAAAACAGCAAAAACTGCGCCCATTGAAGGGACTGGAATGAGAAAAAGTCCGTAGACGTATCTGTGGAAGTCCTGAAGATCAACGTTCTGAAATAAGCGATTAACGTTGTTGCAAATGCATTGATCCCCCATGAATAGAGGAAACCGTCAATAGACAGCCCGATTAAAAAGCTCAATGCCAGGAACTGAAATTTATTTCTGAAAAATGGATAGAACATGACAAACACAGGATATAATACCGGAGTATATTTCCCGAAAAGGGTAATCCTGTTCAATACAAATATTTGTAATGCAACCAGAAAGATCATGATCAATATATCGGTAAATAAAGTCCTGCTAATCATTTTCTTTTTTTATTACAGCTTGCATAGTGTCCTGAATCTTCTGCACTTCTGCTTTCTTAAGATTCTTCACCACATACACTTTATTCAACGCTCCCATTTTTTCACTCAGCTCTACGGAAATATCCCAGAAGCCGGTTTTATTGTCTACAGAGTATCCTGCAATAGTACCGATGGTAACTCCCTTAGGGAAAATAGCAGATTTACCGTCTGTAACAACAGTATCACCTACTTTTAAGGCAACATATTTTGGAATATCCGCCAGGTGCATCACCCTTGAGTTATCTCCATTCCATGTTAAAGTACCAAAATACCCTGAGTTTTTAAGTGCTGCATTAATTCTGATCTTGTTAACACTTAACACGGATTGAACTAATGCATAACTATCTGTAGAATTGATTACAATTCCCGCAATACCTCTTGGCGCCATTACTCCCATTTGAGGAAAGACTCCATCTCTACGGCCACGGTTGATTGTAAAATAGTTATTTCTTCTGTTGATACTGTTGAAAACAATTTCTCCATCAACAAAAGTATAGATTTGCCCTCCACCAATGGTATCATGAACTCTTTTGAAAACAGGATTTTTTTCTCCGTCTTTTCCATAGAGTTCAGTCATAAGGGCTTTATTCTGAACCACAAGATCTTCATTGATCTGTTTTAGCTTCAGATAAGAAACTCCTTCATCAATATATCCGGAAACCCAAGAATTGAACGCAGCCGTTTGGCCTGCAATCCAGGATTTCTGCATGGCATTTCTTGAGAATATCAAAACCAGAGCAATAATTTGCAGGAATATAAAGAAGACGAAAAGAGTATTCTTCGAAAATAATCTCAGCAAAAATCCCATTCAGATATAAAGTCGTAAAAAGTTAAAATTATTTAATTAAGAAATTGAACTTATCCATATTCTTAAGGGCAATACCTGTTCCGCGAACTACAGCTCTCAACGGATCTTCAGCTACAAATACAGGAAGACCTGTTTTCTTGTGAATTCTGTCCGCAAGACCTCTTAATAACGCTCCTCCTCCGGCTAGATAAATACCTGTTTTGTAAATATCAGCAGCCAATTCCGGTGGTGTAAGAGATAATGTTTCCATTACGGCATCTTCAATTCTGATGATTGATTTATCTAATGCACGGGCGATCTCTTTGTATCCAACCATAATTTCTTTAGGCTTACCTGTAATAAGGTCTCTACCCTGTACCGGGATGTCTTCGATATCTACATCAAGATCTTCTACTGCAGAACCTACTTCAATTTTGATTCTTTCAGCAGTTCTTTCTCCGATATAAAGGTTATGGTGAGTTCTTAAGTAATAAGCAATATCATTGGTAAATACGTCTCCTGCAATCTTCACAGATTTATCACAAACGATACCTCCTAAAGCTACAACAGCAATTTCCGTAGTACCACCACCTATGTCGATGATCATATTTCCTTCAGGCTTTTGAACATCAATCCCAACCCCAATTGCCGCTGCCATTGGTTCGTAGATCAACCTTACTTCTTTTGCATTTACTTTCTGAGCAGAGTCTCTTACCGCTCTTTTTTCAACTTCAGTAATACCAGAAGGGATACAGATTACAATTCGTAATGCTGGTTGAATGAATTTACCTTTGATTCCAGGAATTTTCTTGATGAATTCCTTGATCATATGTTCAGAAGCGTGGAAATCAGCAATAACCCCGTCTTTCAAAGGACGGATGGTTTTGATATCCTCGTGAGTTTTACCCTGCATATGCTTGGCTTGCTCTCCGACGGCAATCGGCTTACCCGATGAACGTTCAATTGCAACAATTGAAGGTTGATCTATAACAATTTTATTATTATGGATGATTAGGGTATTAGCAGTTCCAAGGTCTATCGCAATTTCTTGCGTAAACATATCAAATAAACTCATATTTTTCTTCTGATTTTAAGTTTACAAAGATATAAATTTAACAGTACTAAAGAAATTTCCCACCAACTTAATTTGGTTAAAATTTTATTAAAATTTATAATTCTTTATTAACTTTCAATTTAGACATTTACAGAGTTTGATTTCAACTAAAATTAATGGGATGTTAAATGGGCAAAAAAGGGAAATTACAAAAGGGTAAAAAGACTACGAAAACACAGCATTGAAGACCAAAATAAAAACTTTAAAACACCAACAATTCTTTTCCAACACGGAATTTTATTATTTTACTGTTTTGTCTTTCCGCCAGAAACGCCTTTTTCTTGCCTTTTATAGTTTTTTACGATAATTATCATATACACTATCTGAGAGAGGTTAATTAAAAAAATCGTAAATTTGCGACTGCTTATGTTACAGTATTCCAACATTCATCGAACGTCAAATTTTGCCGTGCTTTCAATAAGCTACGAGAAAGCCGACGTAGAAACGAGAGGAAAGTTTGCATTCTTTGATGAGAACATCAAAAACTTTGTTTCCAGGGTCCATCAGGAAGACCTGGGTGATGCATTTGTTGTTTCCACTTGTAACAGGACCGAAATTTATACCACATCTCCCAATTATCTTTTAGTTGCTGAAGAGTATTGCAAAACCATTGGAGTACAACTTACAGATTTTCTTCAGTTTGCCAATATTCTTACCAAAGAGGAAGCTTTGATTCATCTTTTCAGAGTGGCAGCTGGCCTTGAAAGTCAGATTATCGGAGACTTTGAAATTATCGGACAAATTAAAAAAGCATACAGCCGTTTCAAAAAAGAAAGACAAAATTCAAATCCTTATCTGGAGAGAGCCATCAATGCGGCTATTCAGATTTCGAAAAGAATAAAAAATGAAACCGGCATTTCCAATGGAGCAGCTTCTGTTTCCTATGCTGCAGTTCATTATATTTTAAACAGCCAGAAAAGAATTACTGAAAAAAACATTCTTCTTTTGGGTGTAGGTGAGATAGGACAGAATACCGTTGAAAATCTGGTAAAGCATGTTTATCAGCCAAAAATTAAAATCGCCAACAGAACTCAGGAGAAAGCTGAAAAGATTTCCCAGAAATATAATATTCCTCACGTTGATTATTCTGATTTTGACCAGGAATTAAAAAATACAGATATTCTTATTGTGGCAACAGGGGCAAAGCATCCTATTGTCAACCAGTCTCATTTCCCTAATGGAAAAGAAACACTGATCATTGATCTTTCTATTCCTCATAACGTTGAAAAGAATGTTACCGAAAATAAAAACGTAACGCTGATTGACGTAGATGAACTTTCAAAACAGATTCAGGAAACGATTCAACAGCGAGAAAGAGAAATCCCGAAAGCTGAAAAAATCATTAAGGAACTGATGAAAGATTTTATTGAATGGGAGAAAAAGAGAAAACTGGCACCTAATATTCATCATTTCAAAGCAGTTCTAAAGAACATGGAACGCAATGAAATGCATAATTTTTACAAAAAAAATAAATACATAAACATCACGGACATGGAACTTTCTGATAAAATGATCCAGAAAATAACCAACCGTTTTGCAAAATATATCATCGATAACCCTTTAAAAGCCGAAGAAATTAGTAAATTAATGCACGAAATATTAGTTGAACAACCAAACAACGAATTCAATGAAAAGCATTAGAATCGGAACGAGAAATTCCGCACTTGCACTTTGGCAGGCTAGAGAGGTTGCGAGGCACCTTCAGAACAACAATTATTTAACGGAAATTGTTCCTATCGTTTCTTCTGGCGATAAGAACCTTAATCAACCACTTTATTCTTTAGGAATTACCGGGGTTTTCACAAGAGACCTTGATATCGCCTTACTGAATGACGAGATTGATATTGCCGTACATTCTTTAAAAGACGTTCCCACTCAATTGCCTCAAAATATTGAGATGATCGCTTACCTGGAAAGAGATTATCCACAGGACATCCTGATCAGAAAAGAATCTTCAAGGAATAAAGAATTCCATGAGCTTAAACTTGCTACCAGCAGTTTGAGAAGAAGAGCTTTCTGGCTGAGAAATTATCCAACGACTGACTTTTCGGATATCCGTGGAAATATTCAAACCAGACTTCAAAAACTTGAAGACGGAGATTTTGATGCTACGATTTTATCTTTGGCAGGTATCAAAAGAATGAAAATGGAAATTGATTACGAAATGCTTCCATTAATGATCTCTGCACCATCACAAGGGGTAATCTCTGTAGCCGGACATACTGACAAACCGGAAATCAATGAGATCGTAAGCCAGATCAACCACAAACAGACTCAGATCTGTGTAGAAATTGAAAGAAACTTCCTGAGCACTTTAGAAGGAGGCTGTACCGCACCTATCGGAGCTTTTGCAGAAATCATCGGCGATCAGATCCGTTTCAAAGCAGCACTTTGCTCTCTGGATGGGAAAAACTGTATTGCTGTAGATGAAAACTTTGTGTATACTCCCAATGAGAATTTTGGAGAAAAGTTTGCAAAAGTTGTTCTTGAAAACGGAGGAAAAGAACTTATGGCAGAAATCAAAAGCCAGATTTAAGAAAACCCTATCATCCAGCTTCCAGCTTTAAACTTCAAAACATGAAAATCTTATTTACCAAAAATATAGACCAGACGATTATATCCAAAGAATTAGGAGAGGATATTTCGGTTGACTGTGTTGAGGTGATTAAGACCAAACCTATCATGATAAGCCCTTTTGAGCTGAAAAACTATTCACTGATTTTCACCAGCGTGAACGGAGTGATGTCTTTTTTTAAAAACAGATTCAAACCCAATGAGAATTTTACAGCCAAAAATTATAACAAGATCTACTGTGTAGGAGAAAAGACCAAAAGAGAGCTGAGGAAAAATGGCTTTGGGACATTTAAGGTCCTGAAAAATGCTGAAACCCTTTCCAGATTCATTATCGGAAAATGCCAGCACGAGCAGTTCCTGCACTTCTGTGGTAATCTTGCCATCAATGTTCTGGACAAAGACCTTCCGTTACAAAACATTAAGTACAAAAAAGTTACAATTTATAATACTGAGGAAATCAATCCGGTAATAACTGAAAAATATCATGCCGCAGTATTTTTTAGTCCGAGCGGAGTTCGTAGTTTTGCAAGGCGAAATTCTCTGGAAGGCATGAAGCTTTTTTCAATTGGCGAAACCACTTCCGGTGAGCTGAGAAATTATACGCAGGAAAAAATTTTTACTTCTGAAGAAAATACATTGACATCTATCTTTGCATTGATCAGAAAAGAAATCGGAAGTAGAATTTAGAATATCTGTTACCGAAATATTGCCGGTAATATTAGTTACAATAGATTATGATAAAAAACGACCTATATTTAAAAGCACTTCGCGGAGAAACCGTTGAAAGACCTCCTGTCTGGATGATGAGGCAGGCTGGAAGATATCTGCCGGAATTCATTGCTTTAAGAGATCAGTATGATTTCTTTACAAGATGCCAGACTCCGGAGCTTGCAGCTGAGATCACTCTGCAGCCTATCCGCAGATTTCCTTTGGATGCCGCGATTCTGTTTTCTGATATCCTGGTAGTTCCACAGGCAATGGGAATTGATTTCAAAATGAAAGAATCTGTAGGCCCATGGTTAGATACTCCTATCAGAACAATGGAACAGGTTCAGAATATTGAAACTCCGGATGTGAATGACACTTTAGGTTATGTTTTTGATGCTATTGAACTTACGCTTCAGAAGCTGGACAATGATATTCCATTGATCGGTTTTGCCGGTTCTCCATGGACTATTCTTTGCTACTGTGTAGAAGGAAAAGGAAGCAAAGCTTTTGATATTGCAAAATCTTTCTGTTTCCAACAACCTGAAGCAGCACATTTATTATTACAAAAAATTACAGATACTACAATCGCTTATCTGAAGAGAAAAGTAGAAAAAGGAGTTTCTGCAGTACAGGTTTTCGATTCTTGGGGAGGAATGCTTTCTCCTACAGATTATCAGGAATTCTCATGGCAGTACATCAACCAGATTGTTGAAGCATTAAGCCCGCTTACTCATGTTGTAGTATTTGGAAAAGGATGCTGGTTTGCGTTAGAAGATATGACTATATCTAAAGCTTCTGCTCTTGGTGTAGACTGGACTATTAAACCTGAATTCGCAAGAACTTTGACAAACCACACAATGACGCTACAGGGGAATTTTGATCCTGCAAGACTTCATTCAACACCTGAAACTATCAAGAAAATGGTGAATGAAATGATCAACCGTTTTGGAAAAGACAGATACATTGCTAATTTAGGACACGGAATTCTACCGAATGTTCCTGTTGAAAATGCTGAAGCATTCATCAGAGCAGTGGTTGACTGGAAACCGAATGTATAAGATTAATTCTTTTGAAAATATACAAACCCCTTATAGGCATTCTATAAGGGTTTTTTGTTAGAATTATTTTTTCAGTGATTATTCCTTCATCACTTTCTTCTTAACAACTTCTCCATCATGATTAATAATCATTATAATATAGATTCCTTTTGGCAGATCTGATAAGTCATAGGAATCAGATGCTTTGTTAAATGTTTTCACAAGCTTCCCTGACTGATCAATCACAGAAATCTTTTCAAATTTATTTTGAGCGCTTTGCTTAATATAAAGATTCCCTTTCACCGGATTCGGATATACATTTATATGATCAGCGTATGAAACCTCTGAAGTTGCCAAAACACCACTTGTAATCATCACATTATCTACTACCACACCGTAAGAATAGTCTCCGGCATCATCATAAACAAATCTTAGTTTAAAAGCAGCATTGGCATAAGGTGTCAAATCTATATTTGCTGCGGCAGCATAACTCGTTACTACATATGAAAAGGTATTAAAATCAAGATCCCATACCCCTGCTTCCCCTGAAAAGGTAAAAACCTGAATCCAGGAAGTTCCATTGAAGACTTCAACTTTTAAAGTAGAATCAAGATCATAAATCATATTGGCATAATTGAATGACAGCTTTGGGTTCACCACTCCGGTAAGATTAATCACAGGAGAAATCAGCCTGGCATTTGTAACAACTCCGGTTGGACCGGCATCATCATCATCAAAAAAAGCCGCCCCATCGGGAAAGCCTGCGAAACCATTCTGTGCACCCACATTCCAGTTATAAGAGTTATCAGGGTTTTCTACCGTCCACCCAGTCGGCAGAGTATTACCATTGAAGTTTTCAGAAAAAACTTGCGCATTACATATTCCGCAAATTGATAAAAAAATAATAAATAGCTTTTTCATAATAAAATATTTGATGTTTATATAAAATTAATGAATTATTTTCCACAAAACACAATTATACATAAAATCAATACATTACATTAATTCTAAAAAGAATGAGAATTTTTATCTATAATTTATACCTTTATATCTAACCAAAATCATTTCATATGAAAAAGCTGAACAAACAAAAAATGAAAAGCATTATGGCAGGAGGAGAAATCTGCCTTGAGTGTGCTATCGGGTATTATCAGGTGATTATTGATGGAAAATGCTACTGCATTCCCATCGACTAATAATAAAAGCAGCTCAACAGCTGCTTTTATTTTATATGATAGAGATTCTATATTGATTAGCTCAACATTCTCTGTGCTTTTTTAACACCTTCTACCAAGGCATCAATTTCTTCGAAAGTATTATAAACAGCAAAACTTGCTCTCACTGTTCCTGCAATATTAAAGAAGTTCATAATAGGCTGTGTACAGTGGTGTCCTGTTCTTACAGCAATTCCCATTTTATCAAGGATCATCCCTACATCGGAGGCAATTCCCACTCCTTCCAGATTAAAGGATACAACCCCCGTTCTATTTGCTTTTTCACCATAGATCTTAATACCATCTATTTCTAAAAGCTGTCTTTGCGCATATTCCAACAGAGCATTTTCATGATTCTGAATATGGGTATGCCCTATTTTATGCATGAAATCAACAGCTGCACCTAAAGCAATATTTCCTCCTACATTGGGCGTTCCTGCTTCATATTTGAATGGAAGACCTGCATAGGTAGTTCCTTCGAAAGAACATGTTGCAATCATCTCTCCTCCTCCATGGAATGGTGGCAAAGCTTCTAGTATTTCACGTTTTCCGTATAAAATACCTGTTCCCATAGGAGCGTACATCTTATGACCGGAAAATACAAAGAAATCACAATCCATTTTCTGAACATCAATATTGAAATGCGGAGCAGACTGAGCACCGTCAATAACAACATAAGCATCCGTATTTTTTCTTGTTTTCGCAATAATCTCTTCAATAGGATTCACAATACCTAGCGCATTAGAAACCTGATTTACAGAAACGACCTTCGTTTTTTCACTTAAAAGCTGATCAAAATGATCCATCTGAAGGATTCCGTTCTCATCAATCGGAATCACACGAAGTTTTGCTCCGGTTCTTTCACAAAGCATCTGCCAGGGAACAATATTAGAATGGTGCTCCAGATATGAAATAATGATTTCATCATCTTTCTGTAGCTTTTGTGTTAATATATAAGCAATGAGGTTCAACCCTTCTGTTGTACCTTTTGTAAAAATGACTTCAAAATCATGTTCAGCATTGATGAATTTCTGAATCTTTCTTCTTGAAAGCTCCATTTCTTCTGTTGCCAGCTGGCTCAATGTATGAATTCCTCTATGAACATTGGCATTAAGTTCTGTATAATATGCGTGACAGACCTCCAAAACTGAATTTGGTTTTTGGGATGTAGCTGCATTATCCAGATAAACCAAAGGCTTACCGTTCACTTCTCTGTCCAATATAGAAAACTGGCTTCTTATTTCCTGAATGTCAAACATTTATTTATTTTTTAAATTAAAACGGTCTTATTTAGAACTCTTCAAATTTACGGCTTTTTTTCCGAAAGGAAGCATGAGGTCGGGTACTGATCATTGTCAGTTGATAGAAATATTCGATAGTTTAAGGTGGAGAAAGACAATAAAGCAAAAAGACAAAATTAAAAGTAATGCATTAAGCTGTTTAGTCGATTTTACTGAGACTCATTATCAAATAAAAAACCCGCCAAAATGACGGGTTCTTATATTGTTTAAATAAGTAATTCTTATTCTGCTGCAGTTTCAGCTGCAGCTTCAGGAGCTGCACCTTCTTCAGTTGCACCTTCTTCTTCATCCTCATCATCTTGCATTGCTGCACCACCTTTCATTGCATTTCTAGACATCTTAACAGCAACTACTACTGCGTTGTCTGGGTGTACGAAAGAGTAACCTTCTGTTTTGATGCTACCGATGTAAAGTTTGTTACCAATTCTTAATGGAGTAACATCTACAACGATTTCGTCAGGTAGGTTAGCAGGGATAGCTTTTACTTTTAGTTTTCTGAAAGACTGACGTAAAACACCACCAGCAACAACACCTTTAGAACGTCCAGTAATTCTTACAGGAACCTCCATGATAACTGGCTTATCGTCAGATAACTGATAGAAGTCGATGTGAAGAATTTTGTCAGTAATTGGGTGAAACTGAATATCTTGAAGAACTGCTGGAATTGTTTTTCCGTCAACTTCAATAGATACCGTGTGTGCTTCAGGAGTGTATACTAATCCTTTGAAAGCGCTCTCTTCAGCAGAGAAGTTCAAAGGTGCTTCACCTCCATAAACAACACAAGGAACTAATTCAGCATCACGTAAAGCTTTTGTAGACTTTTTGCCCACGCTTTCTCTTTTTGTACCTTGAATTGTAATAGATTTCATTTATAAAAAATTTAAAAAATTGTTCTAATTTTAATTTGCAATATGCTTTAAATCAATTAAATAACAAACTTGCTGCTAATTGATTTGTGCTCGTGAACCATTGTCATAACATCTGCAAATAATGGGGCGCAAGATAGCACTTTTATTTTAGATGACAAATTATTTTTAACAGGAATTGAGTCAGTTACAATAACTTCCAAGAGTTTTGAGTTCTCAATATTCTCGTAAGCCTTACCTGAAAGCACTCCGTGAGTTGCCATAGCCCTTACTGTTTTTGCTCCTTTTTCAATTAAGATATCAGCTGCTTTACAAAGTGTACCTGCAGTATCAATCATATCATCAATAAGGATTACGTTTTTACCTGTTACATCCCCGATAAGGAACATTTCTTCTACAACGTTTGCTTTTTTTCTTTCCTTGTAGGCAATTACTACTTCAGCCCCTAAGTGACCGGCATAGTTTTTCGCTCTTTTTGCACCTCCCATATCCGGAGAAGCAATAGTAAGATTATCAAGCTCTAAAGATCTGATATAATCTACAAAAATACTGGAAGCATACAGATGATCTACCGGAATTTCGAAGAATCCTTGAATCTGATCTGCGTGAAGATCCATAGTCATCACTCTTGTTGCTCCCGCTGCTGTAAGAAGGTTAGCAACTAGTTTAGCACCGATCGGCGCTCTTGGTTTGTCTTTTCTGTCCTGTCTGGCAAGTCCGAAGTAAGGAATTACTACGGTAATGCTCTTTGCAGAAGCTCTTTTTGCTGCATCAATCATTAGAAGAAGCTCTAAAAGATTGTCTGCAGGAGGGAATGTAGATCCAATCAGGAAAACTCTTCCTCCTCTTACAGATTCGTCCAAAACAGGCTCAAATTCCCCGTCGCTGAACTCCTGAAAGTTGATTTTTCCTAATTCTTTCCCATAATTCTGGGCAATTTTCTCTGCCAAGTCCCTGCTGGTTCTTGTACAAAATAGATAACTTAACTGATCGGCCATTTTTACTTTTTAAAAGATTTTGCAAATTTAAAAAAAAACCACAAGATTTACTCTTGTGGTTTCTAAGTTTTTATTTTATCAATTATTAAGGGAATTTAACTCCTGAATATTTGTTCGGATCTACCTGTGGAAGTGTAGACTTATATTTAGCATTGATAGACTTGATAAATTCATTAGCAACAATACCGTATCCACGTCCTGTAAGGTGAACTCCATCCAGAGAGAAAGCTCCTCCTGTTACAAATTTCGCAGTATATTTTACTCCGTCATAAGAAATCCCGGATTGTCCATTCAGTTCCAACATTTTAGTACCAGCATCTACAAATGCTAACCCATAAGAATCAGCAAGCGATTTGATAGAGGTATTATATGCAGTTGTTGCTGTTTTCACATAGCCGGCTTCTGTTTTTGTTAATACATGCTGGTTTTGTAATGGATAAGAAATTCCATAAATATTTACCGGAGGCGGAACTCCAGCCGCAGTACTTCCAATTACAGAGCTTGTTGTAAGCAAAATATAATCATCTGCAGTCGCCTGTCTTGCCTGGCCAAAGATCTGACCAAAAGCAGCAGCTGTCGGCGCTCCCAAAGAAGGAGTTAAAGCAGCGGTAAGCTGAGCAGATAAATCTGTCAAAGCAACATCTTTAATTAAAACAGGGTTTGGACCTGTAGCAGAAAGTAAATTAATTCTATCCCCAGCTCCAAAAGCAGTAAGAGCTTGCTTCAAAGGACCATATAAACTCGTATTAAGAGTTGTCAGGTTTGAACCTAAAAGAGCAGGCGTCAAAGGGTTATAAGGTACCGTAGTAAAGAAAGGAACTGAAGTAACAGAAGGAATATTAGCAATAACCCCTTTTGTTGTCCCTACACTTTTAAGACCATCTAAAACTGCCTTAATAGATCCAGCTACTAATGCAGGATCTGAGATATCATTAGATTTATACGTTGTAGGATTCGTATTTCCTGTCTGAACTGTAGCTGCTGTATAAGTGGTAACACCTCCTACAGTCTGAGAGTTTGTTCCTCCATTGGTAGCGTATGACAAAACATCATTATTTCCTATCCAAAGAGAGAAAAACGTTGCTTTCTGAGCCATAGCATCCGCCAATACACTTGTAGTAGCAGAAGAAGCAAACCTTACAAAATAAGGATTAGCTGTACCCATTGCAAGACCTGCCTGGCTGCCGTATCCAGGAGCGACTAAGTGGAATGACTTTGCACCAGGAACCCCCATATTATTATAAGTACCTCCGCCAGATAATACATCCAACGCAGCTGCTGCCCCACTTGGCACAGGAGCTAAAGATCCATTAACAACCTGAAGAGTTAATTTTCCTGGGAAACCCGGAAGATTGTTAAACCCACCTACGTCATTAGGCATTAAAGGTTGTTTAAAGTCTCCTCCACCTGCCAATTTCATCTGTGCAGCGATCATACTTGGATAAGATTCATTCTGGCCACTGCTGTAAAGCGCACCATCACGATATCCTGAAGTAAGAGAGTTTCCTAATGAGATATATTTTGAAAAGTCCGCCTCTCCTTTTGTTACCGGGATATCTTTCACATCCGTATCGAAATCCGTATTACAGCTTACTGTAAAAAGAAGTGCAGAAACTGCAATTGTCGATATTATAATTTTTTTCATAGTCTTCTAAAATTAAAATGGATTATAAGATAAACCTAGACCTAAGTAGAATGCTGTTGCTTTTGACTGTCCGTAGAAACCTAAGTTAGCATTATCTACATTTCTGTATTGAGGCATTGCATATCCTCCGGCAATATCCACTCCGAATTGTTTCAGCTTGATACCTATCCCTCCTGTTACAACATAAGTGTCATATGAAGGTGTTTCCGGAATAAAGTTATTTGTAGTATATGGTGCTTCATCATAATAAGCTCCTAAACGTCCATAGATCATATTGGTGAATGCATATTGAGTTCCCAATCTGAATGTTTTGGAGTTTCTGAAATTTTTAGGGCTTGTAAGAATAGTAGGATCCGATGGATTGTTTCCAATAGGAGCATTATCGAAATCTAAAGTAAGTTTGCTGTATCTCTCCCATCCATGATAGTTAAAGTCTGCAGAAACCTGCCATTTCGGTGTCACTTTATAAGTTAAACCAATGGTGTATTCTTCCACCAACGGAAGTGTTGCAGAGAACCCATCCTGTCCGGCAGCATTTAATTTCAACTGGTTATAGATAGATTGAGAAGGGAACTGGAAAGTAGCTGTACCGTTTTTAGCTTTCATATCTATTGCTGAACGGTAAGCGATACTTACATCCAATTTCGGATCAGGTCTGAAGTAGAAACCGAAACCATATCCGTGTCCGCTTGCTTTTTTATCATTGATATTTACTTGTCCTCCAAATTGCGTAACTGCTTTATCCCAGTCTACAACTCCTTTTGCATAGATATAGCTGGCACCAAAAGATACCCATGGAGCTAGTTTTACAGAAACCATTGGCTGGAAGTAGAAACTTTTAAGTTCTAATTTCTGAACCATTTCTTTGCCTTCCCAGTCATTCGGCCACTTAATTGTACTTCCAAAAGGCGTTGTTACACTTAGACCTACGGTAAGCTTTTCTATCGGTCTATAAGTAATTGCGGCATAGAAAGGAGTTCCTACAGGGTTATCTGTTTCTGTACTTTGTAAAGTATTGAAGTTTTGAAAAGTAACCTTGTTACTTGCTGCAAACCCTCCTGCCACTACACTCAGTTTGGAAGGGATAAATGACATACCCGCCGGGTTAAAGAATGTCACACTCGCGTCTTCGGCATGAGCACTAGTATGCGCCATTGCCAATTGTTTTACCCCTTGCAGGGAAACTCTAAAGCCACCTGCGTAAGATAGAACTCCCGCCAATAAAGCAGTTGATACTAATATTTTTTTCATAGACTATTATTATATAAGCCAAATATAAAATTATTTTGAATACATCTGTTAATATTTGCTAATATTTTAAACAATATCCTAAAAGAAAACTATGTTTAAAATAATAACTCAAAGGAAATAAACCACAAAATAATCATTATGAAATATTTAAAGAGATTAAAAAACCAAAAATCATCTATTGTTTAATTTTAAACAAATGTTTAACATTAAGTCATAACAACCTCAAAGAACACAAACAGGAAAGTAAAATGATAATAAATGTTAAATTAAACAGAGTTGGAATAAAAAGATTAAATTAAAAAAATCTATGCCCTTTACATCCTTAATAGCAGCTCTTAACGATCATTCTGACTCAAAACAGGAAAATGTTTTATCTCCAATTCAGGTTATTTAAGTATTTTAGAATCGCATAAAGATAAAAATACATAAATTTGCAGATTATAAATAATAGAAAATATGAGTTGTGGATGTAAAACATCCGGCGATTCTGCACATTCTTGCGGCCCTAAAAAAACCGCAAATGGCTGTGAAAATGTAAATACCTGCGGGAATAGTTATAAATTAAGTGTTTTTGACTGGCTTTCTAACATCAACAATCCGGCACCAAACAGGTGTGATTTTGTTGAAGTTAGATTTAAAAATGACAGAAAATCGTTTTATAAGAATGTAAATAATATCCCTTTACATATAGGTAGCGTAATTACAGTAGAATCAAGTCCGGGACACGATGTAGGCGTAGTAAGCCTTACGGGAGAATTAGTAAAGATTCAGATGAAAAAGAAAAAGTTTTCTGAAGAATCGGCACTCAAAATATACAGACAAGCCAACCAAAAAGATCTTGAGGTATGGCAGGAAGCAAGAAAAAAAGAAGATGGCGTAAAGCTTGAAGCAAGAAAAATTGCCCAGAGATTAGGCCTTGAAATGAAAGTTACAGACGTGGAATATCAGGGTGACTCCTCAAAAATCACCTTTTATTACACTGCTGAGAACCGAGTGGATTTCAGACAACTAATCAAAGATTACGCTGGAGCTTTCCGTACTAAAATCGACATGAAACAAATCGGTTTCAGACAGGAAGCTGCCAAAGTAGGTGGAATCGGATCTTGCGGACGTGAACTTTGCTGCTCTACATGGCTTACAGACTTCAGATCTGTAAACACCAATGTTGCAAGATATCAACAGCTGAGTATCAATCCTCAGAAACTGGCAGGGCAATGCGGTAAGCTTAAATGTTGTCTTAACTATGAGCTTGACAGTTATCTGGATGCATTAAGCAACTTCCCTTCTTCTTCAACTACTTTGGAAACAGAGAAAGGAAAAGCATTCTGTATTAAAATCGACGTTTTCAAAAAGAAAATGTGGTTTGCTTATGTAGACAGTTCAATTGCATGGTATGATTTTGACATTGACCTTGTTAAAAAATTGATTTCAAAGAATAAAAGAGGAGAAAAAACACTTCCTCTTGAAGACCTGAAACAACCGGAAGCCTCTACTCACACGATCGATTTGATTCAGGAAAACAATGTGGATCGTTTCGAAAAGAAAAACAGAGGAAACAACCGAAACAGAAACAACCAGAGCAACCAGAATAAGCAAAATAACAACCAGCAAAATCAGGGTCAGGGCCAAGGACAAAAAAGAAACAGACCGGAAAGGCAAGAGAGGCCGGAAAGATCTGAAAAAACCGAAAACCCGAATGCTCAATCTGCAAATCAGCCTAAACCTCAAAAGCAGCACCCACAGCAAAAAGCCCCTGTGGAAAAAGCAGTGAATAATTCTGACGCTGATAAAAAGCCACAGAGCAACAATCCGAACAAGAAAAAATTCAAAAAGAAATATCCTCCAAAAAAAGATAACAATGCATAAAATTTTAGGATTACTTTCACTTATCCTTTTCTTTAGCTGCAACTCTTCCTCAGGAGGAGATGTCATCATGAATTCCGTTGATAACAAATGGAATAAGAAAAGTGAACAAAAATTTAATCTTGAAGTTTCAGATCCGCAGAATCCTAAAAATATTATATTTGTCGTAAGAAATAACAACACTTATCCTTACAGCAATATAAGGTTTATAGTGAATTTCACCAATCTCCAGAACAAAAAAAAGGAAACAGACACCTTGAATTATGTTCTGGCTAAACCAAACGGAGAATGGCTTGGTACAGGGTTTGGTGATACGAAGGAAACTTTGTTTCAGTATAAAGTAAATTACCAGTTTCCGGGAAAAGGGAAATATGAAATCAGTCTTACTCAGGCGATGAGAAATGACAACCTTCAGGGAATTGAGGATATTGGGGTAAAAATAGAAACGGCTAAACCGTAACCATAAATGGAAGAAAACAAAAAAAATGCAGGAAATAAGGGGAAAACATTTCCTCTGCCTCCCAAGAAAAAGAAAGATACCTCCTGGAGAAAATGGGTTTCGTTTATTTGGATCGGACTCATTGCGGTAGTTCTGGGAATTTCAGGGCTTTTCTTTTCGGTTTCTCAAGGATTCCTTGGGGAAATGCCTGATGTAAAAGAACTTGAAAACCCGGATATCTTTGTTGCTTCTGAAATCATTTCTTCAGACGGAGTAACTTTGGGTAAATTCGAAAAAGAAAAGACTCAGCCAATCGTTTATAAAGACCTTCCTCCTTATCTTATTTATGCTCTACAGGCTAAAGAAGATGAGCGTTTTAAAGAACACTCAGGAATCGATTTATACTCTGTTGCCAGAGCCGTTGCATATGGTGGTGGACGTGGTGGAGGTTCTACCATTACCCAACAGCTTGCCAAACTTCTTTTCACAGGAAATGCTTCTCAGAATAAAGTTCAGAGAGCATTCCAGAAACTGAAAGAATGGGTAGTAGCAGTAAGTCTTGAGAAAAGATACACCAAAGAAGAGATTATCACTCTTTATTTCAACAAATTTGACTTCCTTTTCAACGCTAATGGTATTGAAATGGCTTCCAGAGTTTACTTTAACAAGAAAACATCTGAACTTACATTACCAGAAGCTGCAACATTTGTAGCAATGCTTGAAAACCCAAGAAAAAACAATCCTTACAGATATCCTGAAAAGGCTAAAGAAAGAAGGAATGTCGTATTAGATCAAATGCAGAAAACCGGATATATTGATGCTGCAACGTACGAAAAAGCAGCCAGTACTCCGATTGAAGTAGACTTCCACCCTATCAAGAGTATTACTGATGGATATTCTGCTTATTACAAGTTCTATCTGAGAAAAGAGATTGACAAATATCTTGAAGCTCATGAAAAAGAAACCGGTAAAAAACTTAACCTTTACAAGGACGGTTTAAAAATATATGTTACTCTTGATTCTAAAATGCAGAAATATGCTGAAGAATCAATCAAAGAGCACTTAACAGATCTTCAGAAGAGATTTGATGCAGAACAGAGAGGAAGAAAGAACAGACCTTTCTACTATCTTAATGATAAACAAATCAAAGATGTAATGGTTCAGGCGATGAAAAGAACCGGCCGTTATAAATTGCTGAAAGCTGACGGAATGCCTGAGGATTCTATTATGATGGAGTTCAAAAAACCTATCAAAACTTCACGATTCACATGGGCCGGAGAAGAAGAGGTGGAAATGTCTCCATGGGATTCTATCAGATACCACAAACAAATTGCACAGGCAGGTTTAATGTCTATGGTTCCAGGAACCGGAGAAATCAAAGCTTGGGTAGGTGGTATAGACTGGCAGCACTTCCAATATGACCATATCAAACAAGGTAAGAGACAGGTAGGATCTACATTCAAGCCTTTCGTATATGCTACTGCTATTATGAAACTGGGAATGACACCTTGTTCGGCTGTTTCTAACGGAACTTACGATCATAACGGATGGCATGTACCGGGAAGAGGCGGAATGCTTACTTTAAAAGATGCATTGGCACACTCTCAAAACCCTGTTGCTGCAAGACTTATTGAAATGACAGGAGTAGATGCTGTAATCCAGACAGCAAGAGATCTGGGAGTAACAGAAGATATTCCAAGAAACAATACTATCGCTTTAGGTTCATCAGACATCACTATTTACGAAATGCTAGGTGCATACAGTACTTTCGCCAACTATGGTAACTATAACAAACCAGAGATGATCTGGAGAATTGAAGATGCCAACGGTAGAGTAATCAAAGAAGTAAACGTAGAGCCGAAAGAAGTAATGAACCCAATGTATGCCTACACCATGATTGAACTTATGAAAGGTGTTGCACAATACGGAACTGCTTCCGGAGAATTAGGAAGAAGAGGAATTTCAAAAGCTGTGGAAATTGCTGCTAAAACAGGAACAACTCAGAATAACTCCGATGGATGGTTTATGGGAATCACACCAAAACTGGCAACCGGAGCATGGGTTGGATGGGAAGACAGAGCAACCCACTTCTTTGGAACAGGTGAAGGTCAGGGTGCGAGAATGGCACTACCGATCTGGGCAATTTTCATGAAGAAAGTATGGGCTGATAAGAGCTTAGGAGTAACTCCTGATGACAAGTTTGTCAAGCCTTCAGACTGGAAAGACGGATGTTCTAACCTTAAAGGATTAAGCGGAGGATATGGAGATGACGGAAGTCTTCAGACGATCGATGAGATCAAAAATCCAAGACCGGCAGATCCAACTCCTAAAAAACCAACAGAAAAGAAAGAGGACAACATCAATGAAAACCTTCATTCTAATGATGAAGTAGATTTCAATAAATAAATTCTCTTTTAGAAATACATAAGACCTTTCAATAATTTGAAAGGTCTTTTCTTTTATAATTAATACCTTTGAAGGATGAATATCGAACGTATCAGACAGCCATTTATTGAAACTTTTCCCGGTGATTTTTCAAACAACCCTATGCAGAGAAACACTCCAAAGGTTTTATTTGCCACCAGTAAACCTGCAGGCTTTGATAAACCTGAACTGATTGCTTTTAACGAAGCCTTATCAGAGGAAATAGGCCTGGGAAAATATGAAGATAAAGACCTGAACTTCCTGGTTGGAAATAACCTTCCGGAAAACGTTCGAACCTATGCCACAGCTTATGCAGGACATCAGTTCGGAAACTGGGCAGGACAGCTTGGAGATGGAAGAGCCATCCTTGCAGGTGAAATTACCAATGAGGCAGGAAAAAAGACCGAAATCCAATGGAAAGGAGCCGGAGCAACTCCATACTCAAGACATGCAGACGGAAGAGCAGTATTAAGATCTTCTGTACGCGAATATCTTATGAGTGAGGCTATGTATCACTTAAATATTCCTACAACAAGAGCGCTTAGCCTGGCTTTTACAGGTGAAGATGTAATGCGTGATATCATGTATAACGGAAATCCAAAATTAGAAAAAGGAGCAGTAGTTATCAGAACTGCTGAAAGTTTCTTACGTTTCGGACATTTCGAACTGATGTCTGCCCAAAGAGAATACGACAATCTTCAGGAGCTTGCCGACTTTACCATTGAAAACTATTATCCGGAAATTACTGCGACCGACAGTAAGAAATACAGAGACTTCTTTGAAAATATATGTACCCGAACTGCTAACTTAATGGTTGAATGGTTCAGAGTAGGCTTTGTACATGGAGTGATGAATACAGATAACATGTCAATTCTCGGATTAACTATCGATTATGGACCCTATTCCATGATGGACGAATATGATTTGAATTTCACACCCAATACAACAGACCTTCCGGGAAGAAGATATGCATTCGGAAAACAGGGACAAATTGCCCAGTGGAATCTTTGGCAGCTTGCTAATGCTCTCCATCCGTTAATCAAGGATGAAAAGTTTTTAGAAGATACTTTAAATAATTTTGGAACTTATTTTTGGGAAGCTCATGACCAGATGCTCTGTAAAAAGTTCGGTTTTGATCAGCTTCAAAAAGATGATGAAGAATTTTTCACCAACTGGCAAAGTCTTATGCAAGAACTTCAGTTGGATTATACCTTGTTTTTCAATCAACTGAAAAAAATAACCCAAGACACAAACATATCAGAACATTTTAAAGATGTGTCTTATATTATTCTGAATGAAGAAAAGCTGGAAAAGCTAAATAGTTTTATCAAAAGCTATGAAGCCAGAAAAGCTTTAAACTCCATTTCGGAACAAGACTCTTTAGCCATGATGGAAAAAGCAAATCCAACATTCATACTCCGAAATTATCTTCTCTACGAATGTATTGAAGAGATCAGCAATGGCAAAAAAGAGATGCTGGAAAAGCTCATTAAAGCGCTCGAAAATCCATATCAGGAAATATACCCCGAGTTCTCCGCCAAAAGACCGTCTGGATACGATGACACTGCCGGATGTTCCACACTTTCATGCAGTTCGTAATTAACAAATATTCATAAAAAATTAAAAAACATGTAATTATTTTCATTTTTTTATTACATTTACTAACAACTTTAAACGTAAACCAAATGAAAACAAAATTACTATTCATTTTCCTAATCTCTTTTGTATTTGGAAATGCACAGATTCTCACAGAGACTTTTCAGGGTACGACATTTCCTCCAACAGGATGGACAACCGGAACAAATGTGGCTTCAAGACCTTGGGGATTTACCACTATCATATTTAATGCATCCGGACAAGCAACATTTAATATCAATGGTGGAAAATCTGCCGCTATAGGATGGATTGCAGAAGCGCAGGATGCTCATTTAACAAGTCCTTCTTTCAGTTTAGTAGGGACAACGAGTCCAGTCCTAAAGTTCAATGCTAAAATTGGATACGAATACATGGTTGATCCAAATCCTAATGGAGATTTAAAAGTAGAGGTATCCACAGATGGAGGAACTACCTGGAATCAGGTATGGGTTGAAGAAAACTATGGAGTATATACTGATTATGAAACACTAGCGATTACCGTGAGCTTAGCCTCATATGCAGGGCTGGCCAATGTTAAATTCAGATTCCATTATGTAGCCAATGATGCAGATAGCCTTTCGATAGATGATGTACAGGTTTTAGCAAGTGCTACATTAGCTACTCAGGAAGCCAATGCTAAAGTAAAAGACTTTACAAACATTTATCCAAACCCTACAAAAGGAGAAATCAATATTAAAACAGATAAAAAAATCAAATCTGCTACAGTAATTGATGCAAGCGGAAAATCTCTGCTCAACAATACTTCAGAAAGATTGGATATTTCTTCACTTCCAAAAGGAGTTTATCTATTAAAAGTAGATTTCTCTGACGGAACTTCCAAAACCGAGAAAGTAATCAAACAATAACAACGTTTATACAAACTTTTATAACCACCAATTTTGGTGGTTTTTTTATTTTACTTTTGCAAAAAATTTGACCCGTGTCTTTTATCAAAACAAAAATTATCAATTTTCTTAAACTGGTTTTCCCTTCCACTTATACAGAGTTGGCAGTATTTCTGTTTTTCATAGTCTGTTATGGAATTTTAGGATCTTATATTGCCCTTCATTACAGGATTATTTTTGACAGCAGGATTCCGTGGGATGCTTACTTCAGTTTCGACAACAAATCAATCCTTATGACAGGAGGTAGTTTTGAAAGACATCCTCTATCCTACTATTTTTTTAACTGGATAAGAGAATTCTCGTTATTTATTTCAGGAGGAAAAATGGATGCCAACTTCAGACTTACGTTGGCATGGCTCAGTAATATTATCATTACATTAAATATTATTCAGGTATTTAAATATTTAAAAAACATCATTCACCTTCCTTTATGGCTAAGCCTTTTAATCATTCTGTTCTTTGGAGCTTTTTCCACTAATATTATCTTGTCTTTTACTCCGGAGAACTTTACCTACACCTTATTTTTACTCTCGTTATACAATTACTATGCGGCAATAAAACTAAGGAAAGAAGAAAAAATACCTGCTACTGCTTTATCACTGGCTGGGATTACTATCGGAGGACTTACCATTACAAATATTGTAAAGGTTTTCATTCCTCTTATTTTTGAGAAGGGCATTTTTACAAACTTGAAAAAATTCGGAAATGCAGTTCTAAGAGTGGCAATAGCTATTATCTGTTTTGTACTGCTTTATCTAAACAGAATTGATTTTAAATATCAGAATATCTTTTCAAAAACAAATCAACAGTATGAAAAATTCTCGAATGTAGAATCAATGCCAACATGGGATATGATTCTCTCCTTCTTTTTCGGAGGCAATATTCTTTTCCCCGGATTTATTATGTCTGACAAGCATAATATGAAAGGATTTAATTTCAAAGGGCTTTACATGGATCTTTACTCATCGCCTCTTCCCTACTTTTTTATTGCAATATTATTAATCCTGATAAGTTGGAGTTATTTTAAAAACTTTAAAAACAAGTGGGTTCAGGTTATCGTCATTTCATTTTTAGTTGACATCATTATCCATTGTGTGATGAGGTTTGGCCTTCACACCTCCTATATCTATGGAGGACATTTTGTCTTTGTATATCCTCTTCTTTTAGGATGGCTCTTTTTTGCCTACAGATCTTCACCAAAAATGATGTCGTTTTTAACATTCACAATGGTTATATTGTTTATCTATCTGATCATCAATAACATCTTCAGAATGACAGAATTTTTCTGGTTTATGGAAAATTATTATCAATAAAAAAAGCTGAGAAAATTTCTCAGCTTTTTGTTTTTATGTTGAAATAAATACTTCTTATTTTGCTTCTGCACAGAAAATTCTATACTGTACTGCTACTGCAGATTTAAAGTATTCTCTGATTTTGGAAAGATCACTGGCAGCACTTTGTTTTGTGAAATAACTTCCAGCTAAAATTTTATAATTAGGTCTTAAAGAAGCATCCGTCTCCACTTTCAGATTCGGGAATCTTTTTCTGAAATAAGATTTCACCTCATTAGCCTCCTCATTACTTTTCACAGTTGTAATCTGGATTTTGAACCCTAAAATTCTAGGATTTTTCTTACAGATTTCTGCATTGGTAAGTTCTCTGCTCGGCACAAAGATCTTAGGGGGTTTTGTATTGATTCCTGTAGAAATTCCACTATCATTATTACTGAAATCTTTAGGAGAATTTGTTGGAGCAACTTTCGCACACTTTCCTTCAATTCCTTCCAAAGCAGCATTTATTTTGGAATCCATTGTCATGACCAGTTCTGTTCCCGACAGGGTATCCTTTTTAACAACTTGCTGTGCTTCAATATTATAAAATCCAAATAATGATAATATCGAAAATATTTTGATTAGATTTCTCATTTAAACTTGTTTCCGCAAATTTATACAAATTAAAAAACTATACCAAACTGGTTATTTAGAATCAATACAAATTAAACGTAAATGATATTTTCCCTTTTCGATATACCGTTAAATTCCTGTTAAAAATATTATTTTTGCGGAATTGATTGAATGTTCAATAATTTACTAACATAAGATAATTTAAATGATTAGTTGGAGAAAGCATTATAAAAAAACGTTGATCGCAATAGGCTTATTGCTATCAACCAGTGCTTCATTTTACGGGCAAGACGGCGATCCTAAAAACGGAGAGAAACTTTTCAAAGCGAATTGTACTGCATGTCACGCGCTGGACAAACAAGTTGTAGGACCACCATTAAAAGGGGTTGTAGAACGTGTAAAGACAGAAGGTGGTGTAGACAAAGATTGGCTTCACAAGTGGATCAAAGACAACAAAGCTCTAAGAGCTTCTGGGGATAAATACGCCAATGAGATTTTTGAAAAGTTTAACAAGACTGAAATGCAGGTCTTTCCAAATCTTACAGATAAGGATATTGACGACATTTTAGCTTTCACAACTAACCCTCCTGCTCCGGAGGAGAAAAAACCGGAAGCAACTCCTGCAACTGACGCTACTGCGGCAGCTCCTGCAGACAAAACTACTACAAACGTTGTAATCATTTCACTTTTAGCGATCGCAGGTTTACTGGTTTGGATCTTGGTAAAACTAAGACAATTGGTAAAACTGGGTCAGTCTGAAGATTTAGCGGGACTTAATGAAACAAGAGTTCGTTCTTTCAGTGAAATGTATGAGAAGTTCCACTTCATTGGTAAAGGTTTATTAGCAATCCTTGCTATTTTAGCCGCTTACGGAGTATGGAACTGGTTAATGTGGATTGGGGTTTACAAAGGGTACAAACCTGAGCAACCTATCTACTTCTCTCACAAAATCCACGCTGGAGAACAAAAAATTGACTGTCAGTTATGTCACTCTAGTGCTAAATACGGAAAAGTATCTGAGATTCCTTCTATGAACGTTTGTATGAACTGTCACAGAACAATTTCTGAATACAACGCAGATCACTACATGGAACCAGGAAAAGACAAGGCATTCTATGACGGAGAAATCCAGAAGATCTATGCTGCAACAGGTTGGGATCCTGCAAAACAACAGTACACAGGAAAAACACAGCCGGTTGAATGGACAAGAATCCACAACATGCCAGACTTCGTTTACTTCAACCACTCTCAGCACGTAATTGCTGGAGAACAAGCGATCATCAATTCTTTCAACAAAAAGAATCCTAACAACAAAATTGATGTAGTATGTAAAGCTTGTCACGGTAAAATTGATACAATGAATGTTGTTCAGATGGCAAACGACTTTACTATGGGATGGTGTATCGAGTGCCACAGAACGACTGAAGTTGATATGAACAACGGTTATAATAAAGAGTACTTCAAAAATCTACATGACAAGTTGAAAAAACAATATCCACAAGATGGAGGTAAGATCACTGTAGATGCAATTGGAGGTCTTGAGTGTGGTAAATGTCATTATTAATAACTAAAAAATTAGAAGTATAAATGGCTTCAAACAAAATACAATTCAGAAGTATTCATGAACTTAAAGATCCAGCTTTGAATAATAAGCTGGCTCAGAAAGAGTTTCAGGAAGAAATTCCGGTAGAAGATTTCCTTGGAGATGCTGAGAAAAACGGATCAAGTACTTCAAGAAGAGATTTCCTTAAATTACTAGGATTCTCTACAGCAGCAGTTACTTTAGCTGCCTGCGAAGCTCCAGTAATCAAAACGATTCCTTATGTGGTAAAGCCGCATGACATTATTCCAGGAATCCCTAATTATTACGCTTCAACCTATTTTGACGGTTTCGACTTTGCTAGTGTTTTAGTAAAAACCCGTGAAGGTAGACCTATCAAAATTGAACCAAACCCGGCTGGTGGTGATTTAGGTAAAACTAACGCAAGAGCTCAGGCAAGTGTACTTTCTCTTTATGATAACGATAAAGTAAAGCAGCCTAAACTAGACGGCAAAGATGAAACTTTCGATAAAGTAGACAGTTTCGTTATCAAAGGTTTGGAAGAAGCTAAAGCATCAGGCAAAAAGATTGTGGTTTTATCACACTCTTTTGCTTCACCAACTTTCAAAAAGTTATTCGCTGAATTCAAAGCTAAATATCCTACAGCTGAATTAGTAACTTATGATGCTTTCCCTTACTCTGCAGGATTAGATGCAGCACAGGAAGTATTCGGACAAAGAGCATTACCTGTTTATGACCTTAACGGTTCTGAATTGGTAGTTTCTTTCCAGGCTGATTTCTTAGGAGATTATAATGCTTCAAGCTTAGAGACTTCTTATGCAGCAGCTAGAAAACCAGGAGCAAGCATGTTGAGACACATTCAGGTGGAGTCTAAC
Source organism: Chryseobacterium sp. KCF3-3 (assembly GCF_045865955.1). Taxonomy (NCBI): domain Bacteria; kingdom Pseudomonadati; phylum Bacteroidota; class Flavobacteriia; order Flavobacteriales; family Weeksellaceae; genus Chryseobacterium; species Chryseobacterium sp. KCF3-3. The sequence continues at coordinate 2,024,705 of NZ_AP035792.1, read as the reverse complement.
ATGTCTTTAACTGGAGCTAACGCTGACTCAAGATACAGATTAAAACCAAGTGCTGTAAACAAAACGTTAGTGGAAGTTTACAATGCAATCGTAGGTGGCGGTACTACTGATAAGACTGCAACTGAAATTGCTAACGAATTGAAAGCAAAAGGAAGCAAAGCTGTTGTTTTCGCTGACGGTTCTAAAGGAGCACAGGTTTTAGCACACTTAATCAACCAAAAATTAGGTTCAGTAGCTTTCACAGGTAAGGCAAACTTCCTTAAAGAATTCAACGGTGCTAAATACCAGGAATTCTTAGGATGGGTAAACGGTGGACAAGTTGGTGTATTAATTACAAACAACGTAGACCCTATCTACTCTCATCCAAAAGGAGAAGATTTCAAAAAATCTTTATCAAAAGTTCCTTACGTAGTTGCTGTAGCAGATAAGAAAAATGAAATGTACAAAGCAGCGAAAGCTGTAATTCCGGTAGCTAACTGGTTAGAGTCTTGGGGAGATATCGAACCACAGACTGGAGTATATTCATTAATGCAGCCTACAATCCAGAAAATCTACAAATCAAGACAGATTGAAGAGTCTCTATTGGTTTGGAAGAATGGTAAAAACAATGCAGCAAACAACTACTACGATTATTTAAAAGCAAGCTCTGCTTCTCTTTTAGGTGGTACTTCTTTCAACAAAGCATTGTATAACGGTATCAACGCTTCTACGAATGCAACTTCTCTTGCTTATGCAGGTGGAAATGCTGCTCAGGCTGTTGCTGAACTAGGAAACTTTAAAGCTTCTGAATTAGAATTAGTATTATACACTAAGACTTCAATGGGAGATGGTACTCAGGCAAACAACCCTTGGTTACAAGAGTTACCAGACCCAATCACAAGAATGTCTTGGGATAACTACCTTACAATTTCTCCTAAAGATGCAGAGAAATTTGCAATTGACAACGATCTTAACGCGAGAATGCAGCTAGATGGTTCTATTGTAAACCTTACTGTAAACGGAGTTAAAATAGAAAACGTTCCTGTATTCGTACAACCAGGACAAGCTGAAGGATCTGTAGGTCTTGCACTTGGTTATGGTAAGAAAAACTCAGGAGCAACTGCTGATACTGGTGTAAATGCTTATCCTTTATTTGACGGTTCTAACCTTGTTCTTTCAGGTGTTAAAATTGAAAAAACAGGAGAAGATCACGAGTTCGCAGGTATCCAGCTTCAAAATACATTAATGGGTCGTTATGAAATCGCGAAGGAAGTTCCTTTAGCTGAATTCATTAACGTTGCTTTTGATGATGAGCACAAAGGATGGAACAAGCCTTTGGAATACCACACGATCAGCGGAGCACTTCCAGCGAGAAAAATCGACCTTTGGGATGCTTTTGATGATACTGATGGTCCTCACTTTAACTTATCTATTGACTTGAACTCTTGTACTGGTTGTGGAGCATGTATCATTGCTTGTCAGGCAGAAAACAACGTTCCTGTAGTAGGTAAAGAAGAAGTAAGAATGTCTAGAGATATGTACTGGTTAAGAATTGACCGTTACTACTCTTCAAGACAAAAAGTAGAAGTTTACGAAGGATTGAAAGAAGGAATGGCTGTACCAGAATTGTACGGTACTGCTTTCGGAGACGGAGGTGCATTAAACCACCCTGCAGACAACCCGGATGTAATTTTCCAACCAGTAATGTGTCAGCACTGTAACCACGCTCCATGTGAAACTGTATGTCCGGTAGCGGCTACTTCACACGGTAAGCAAGGTCAAAACCATATGGCTTACAACAGATGTATCGGTACCAGATATTGTGCAAACAACTGTCCGTACAAAGTAAGACGTTTCAACTGGTTTACTTATAACCTAAATGACAAGTTCGATTTCAACATGAACAACGATTTAGGAAGAATGGTACTTAACCCGGATGTAGTTGTAAGAACTAGAGGGGTAATGGAGAAATGTTCAATGTGTATCCAAATGACTCAGAATACTATTCTTGAGGCTAAGAAAGAAGGAAGAAGAGTGAAGGATGGAGAATTCCAGACTGCTTGTTCTAAAGCTTGTTCTACTGGAGCAATGACATTTGGAGACATGAATGATAAAGATTCTTCAATTAGAGAGCAATATGCATCTAACAGAAGATATTATTTACTAGAGGAGATCGGAACAAAACCAAACGTGTTCTATCACACTAAAGTAAGAAACAGAGTAGAAAAATAAAGTTTAAATAATAAATAGGTAAAAAATGTCAGGACATTACGAAGCTCCGATAAGGGAACCTCTAATTATTGGTCACAAAACTTATCACGATATTACAGAAGATATCGCACGACCTATCGAAGAAAGAGCAGGTAAATTATGGTGGATCTCATTATATGCTGCACTAGTTCTATTCCTCTATGGATTCGGCTGTATCGCTTACACTATCGGGACAGGTATTGGAGCATGGGGGCTTAACAGAACTATTAACTGGGGTTGGGATATTACCAACTTCGTATGGTGGGTAGGTATCGGTCACGCCGGGACCCTAATCTCAGCAGTATTATTATTATTTAGACAGAGATGGAGAATGTCTGTAAACAGATCTGCAGAGGCGATGACGATCTTTGCGGTTGTACAGGCAGCAATCTTCCCTGTAATCCACATGGGTAGAGTTTGGGTTGGATACTGGGTATTCCCTTTACCAAACCAATTCGGTTCTCTTTGGGGGAACTTCAACTCTCCTCTACTTTGGGACGTATTTGCGATCTCTACGTATTTCTCAGTATCAACTGTATTCTGGTTCATGGGACTAATCCCTGACTTTGCAATGATCAGAGATAGAGCTAAAACTCCTTGGACTAAGAAAATTTATACATTCCTTGCATTCGGTTGGGGTGGTAAAGCAAAACACTGGCAAAGATTCGAAGAACTTTCTTTGGTTCTTGCAGGTTTGGCAACTCCACTTGTATTCTCAGTACACACTACCGTATCATTTGACTTCGCGACTTCAGTAATTAAAGGATGGCACTCAACAATCTATCCTCCTTACTTCGTTGCTGGTGCAATCTTCTCAGGATTTGCAATGGTACAGACCCTATTGTTGGTTGCAAGAAAAGTGTGTCACTTAGAAGAGTATATTACAATGTATCATATCGAAATTATGAACATCGTAATCATCTTAACTGGTGGTATGGTAACTGTAGCTTACGCAACTGAATATTTCATCGGATGGTACTCAGGATCTAGATTTGAAGATTTCACATATCTTTCTCCAGGTGCTGCTGTAGGACCTTACTGGTGGGCATTCTGGTCATTGATCATCTGTAACCTTGTTATTCCTGCTTCTTTCTGGTTCAAGAGACTAAGAACGAACATTATCTGGACATTCATTGTTGCATTAATCATCAACATCGGTATGTGGTTCGAGCGTTTTGATATCATCGTTATCAACCTTTCAAGAGACTACTTACCAGGATCATGGACAATGTTTAAGCCAACGATCATTGATGTGGGTGTATACTTAGGAACTATCGGATTCTTCTCTGTATTATTCTTATTATATGCAAGAACGTTCCCTGTAATTGCACAGGCTGAATTAAAATCGATTTTGAAAATCTCAGGTGAAACTTATAAAGCAAAAGAAGGAGATGAGCACCACTAAAATTGTATACGGACTTTATGCTGACGACGACGATTTAATGAACGGCGTTAAAGCATTCAACGATAAAGGAATCGCAATTAACGAAGTTTATACTCCGTTTCCGGTTCACGGACTAGACAAAGCTTTAGGTTTAAAGAAAACTAGAATTTCTGATGCCGCATTCTTATATGCTCTTTATGGGGTTACTATCGGTGCTACTTTAACCTGGTATGTAATGAACCACGACTGGCCGCAGAATATCGGTGGTAAACCAGCTTTTGACTGGGGACACAACATGCCGGCATTCGTAGTTCCAATGTTCGAATTAATGGTATTCTGTGCTGCTCACATGATGTCTTTAACTTTCTTAGTTAGAAACAAAATGTATCCAGGAGCTCCAGCTCAGAACCCGGATCCAAGAACTACTGATGATAAATTCATGATGGAATTTGTAACTGAAGATGTAGAATCTGTAAAACAGTTGCTTATTGAAACTGGAGTTGAAGAAATAACTGTTAAAGACGCTTAAAATGAAAAAGAATGTATTAAAAATTACAGCGGTTTTAGGTTTAACAACAGTTTTACTTAACTCTTGCGGACCAAAGGAGAACACTCCGTTGGTATATTTCCCGGACATGTATTTTCCGGTAGCTTATGATCCATTGATGAAAGCTCAGGACGCTTATTCAGATCATGAAAATGAAATTCCTGCTTTTGTTAAAAATAATGGTGCAACAGGTCTTTCTCCAGTAGAAGGATCAGTTCCTCAGAATAAAGACGGAGTTTTTGAAGAAAGCTTATTACCTAAGAATGTTGACGAGTACAACGCAGGGTATGAAGCTTCCAAAAAACTTACAGCATCTCCTTTGAACCCAGCTAATGCAGCTAAGGATCTTGAAAGAGGTAAAATATTGTTTGATCACACTTGTGCTGCATGTCACGGTACAGGAGGTGATGGACAAGGACCTATCGTTCAAAGTGGAGCATTCTCTGGAGTACCAAACTATGCTGACAGAGAAATTACTGTAGGATCTGTTCATTATGTATTAACAAACGGTAGAAATGCCATGGGATCTTATGCGGGACAATTGAACGCAGGAGACAGATGGAGAGTAGCTATGTATGTGATGAGTGCTTTCAAAAAAGGAGCAGCAGCACCGGCAGCAGCTACAGCGGCGGCACCAGCAACAACTGAAACGACTACCGAAACTAAAAAATAAGAAAAGAAATGTATAGTTTTTCACCAAAATTAAAATCAACTTCTATAATACTTCTTGTTGTAGGTTTAGTTCTTTTCGGTATTGGTTTCTTTTTGAACAAAGGAATTTCTACTGAGAAAATAGAACAAATGATGGAAGCTGTTCATGCTTCAGGTCATACTGCTCCTACACACTCAAGTGAAATGGTTGGACCTCAGGATCACGCTGCTCACCTTGAGCACGCTACATTACAGGTACACAACCAGCCTTTAGCAGCAATACATTTTGTAGCTGTATTTTTCTTTGGAGTGAGCTGCTGCGTATTATTCTTCTATTCTATTCAGCACGCTGCACACGCAGGATGGCCAATCATCATTACAAGAGTAATGGAAGCTATTGCTTCTTATATCCCTTACGGTGGTGCAATCTTAGTAATCCTGATGATCTTAAACATCACTCATAATGGTCACTTATTCCACTGGATGGACCCTGAATTGACAAACCCGGATTCTCCGCATTTTGATGTGATCTTATTCGAAAAGAAAAAATTCTTAAATATTCCTTTCTACGCAGTAAGAACTTTAATCTATGTGATTGGTGCTTCTTTCTTCGCTTGGAAATTAAAAGCTCAGTCTAAGAAAGTAGATGAAACTAAGTCTAAAGTAGAGTACCAAATGCTTTACAGATGGGCAGTAGGATATATCGCATTCTTCGGATTTGCTTCTGCAGCTTGGGCTTGGGACTGGTTGATGTCTATTGACCCTCACTGGTATTCTACAATGTATATCTGGTATTCAATGGTTAGCTGCCTTTCAAGTGGTATCGCTGTAATCATTCTATTAAGTGTTTATCTTAAGAAAAATGGTTTCTTACCACAGTTCAATGATAACCACTTACACGATTTAGGAGTATTCCTTTTCGCTACAAGTATGCTTTGGACATATACATGGTTCGCTCAGTTCATGCTTTACTGGTATGCAAACGTTCCGGAAGAGGTTAACTACTTCTTCGGTAGATTCCAACACTACTCTCCTACTTTCTTACCGATGCTGATCATCAACTTCTTATTACCACTATTGGTGTTAGTAAGCAGCAGCATCAAGAGAAACTACAAAGTAGTTACTACCATGGCAGTAGTAGTGATCTTAGGACACATCTTAGATTACTTCAACATGGTAATGCCGGGAACAGTAGGACCATACTGGAACACTCCTGAAGTATTCTTGTTAATCCTTGGAGCAATCCTATTCGTAGCTGGATTATTTATGTTTACTGTACTTTCAGCTTTATCTAAACTGAAGTTGATTCCTACAGGAAACCCATTCTTACACGAATCTGAAATTTATGAGTATCCTTTCTAAGGACTTGTAACAAAATAAAATTATAAAAGACTGATTGTTAAACAATCAGTCTTTTTTTTATGGGTTTACCTATGTTTTTAACACAATCGTCCCAACCCCATGTATCTTATCTATGGGCTTTTAATTTATAACTATAAAACATTTTATTATGAAAAAAAATTCTCTGTTCCCAATCCTTTTTTTATTAGTGTTGCAATTTTTCAATGCACAATCTATTACCTTCATTTCTGAAAATAATAATAAACCTCTTCCCAAGGTTTCAGTTCTCGGGAACGATGGAAATATTTTAGCATACTCTGATATTGATGGAAAAATAGATAAAAAATCTTTAGATCCATCCAAAGAAAAATTTCAAATAGTCTATAATAATTTCACAGTTGCATCATTAAAATACTCAGATTTTGATAATGAAATGATAAGGATTAATGATAAGGTAAATGCTATTGAAACTATTGTTATTAAAAACAATAAGCCTGCAAAATATATTATTATAAAAGGTAATTTTAACTCATACCTAACCGTAAACAACAAATTGAATAGTTATACCGATGGAATTGTAACCTATATCTTCGATAATGAAACTAAAAAGCTTAAGAGTAAAAATGTTGAGCAGTATAGAATGTTCAAATTAGAAAATGTTCAACCTGAAAAAAAACGGACTATCACACTTGATTTTACAAACTCTTTGGAAATTCCGGACATTAAAGATGTTGGAAATATTTCAGATTATAAAAAGAAAAACTCTGTTATTAAAGAATTAAAGGGAGAGCAAAAAGATCAAATCGAAATTACGGGAGAAGCATTACAAAAAAAAGAATTTTCATTTCTTGGATATCGCTTTTTTGATTTGAAAAGTATCTTAAATATCTCTTACGAAAAAGAGACAAAAAAAATATTGCAGGATTTTTTAGAATTTAATGAAATTCATTTTCTTAAAGTAAAACACAAAAGTGAACCAGATTATAATCAATTGATATTATATACCAACTTCTACCCTACTGAATTCTCTTTTAGTAATGAAAAGGACGTAGAAAAAGTAAAGTTCAGCAAAGACAAAAGCAATTACAAAACACCCTACTGGCAGAACCCATCATTCCCGAATATGCAAACTATTTTCAGTAACTTTTTTAAAGGAGACCTGAAAGAACAACCTAATAAAAATTAAAAATATAGGATTATGGCTACTGTGAGAAAGAAATAAAACGAGCTATAAAACATAAAGTGAAAATAAAATCCAGTATTAATAAAGGTTTTATTAAATTTGCAACAAACCAAATAAAAATGAAAAAGTTTTCTTTTCTACTTGTTTTCAGTCTGTTGCTTTTTACAGCATGTAAGAAAGATCATGTAGATGCTACGAATACTAAAACACTGCAGTCAAGTATCAATGATATGACTTCCAGTTTACCTACCATTAAGCAGATTAAGTTTAATGAAGCTCTTTATATCCTTAAGACATTTGGAGTAGAGGCAGACGGTGATATCAATGAGCTAAAAGCCCTTGGAAAACTGATTAACGGGAAGAAAGTTCCTGAAATTATGTCATTGGCTGACGAAATTGCACAGAAAAACGGAATAGAATGGGCAAGTACTGCCCCACCATCACTTGGAGAAATGAATATCTTCGGGGATGATAAAGCTAAAGAAAGTGATCCTAATGATGTAAAAGCAGGATCATTAAGCCTTGTGACAAGACCTACAGGAGATGACGGAACCGGAGCTCCTACAGCAATTCAGATTGTTCCAAGACTTGTAGATGCAGCCGGAAACCCTGTATCTTTCACAGGAGCTGGCCTTGAAGCAACTCTTGAAGTCTTCAGTAACGGTGTAAGATTGGCGACTGCTAAAAACCTGATGCAGGATAATAACTTTAAAGGATTCAATTTAAAGTTCTCATCTATCCCTGCTGCAAAAGTAGTAGATAATAAAATCGACATCACGGTTTCAGTAAAAACAACAGCCAAGACTTTCAAAATGTCTAAAATCGGTCTTGATGTAAATGCAGCAGCTTTAAAAGTTCCTGCCATCCCAAAAACTGATTCAACAGCAGTGACAGAACAACCAAGCGCAGTGGTAGATCCAAACAATCCAACAGCTACTCCTGGAGCAACTACGGATCCTGCGACAGCTACTCCTGCAACACCTGCTGCTCCAAAGCAACCCACTGCAGACCCAAAAAATACAGTCACTAAGTTTTTGAACAGCGTGAGTTCTCAGAATTTAAAAGCAGCATACGAAACAGCCAGCAATCCAAGCTGGGGAAGCTATGAATCTTTCTCAAATCCTACTTCAGGTTTTGGATCTGTGAAAAATGTAAGCGTAAAAAATATTACGACTAATGGGACATCAGCTAACAGTGCCAGCGTAAATGCCACTTATGATGTAACGGATAAAAGCGGGAAGACAACTTCTTTAAAAGTAACTTTTGGGCTTAAAAATGTAAATGGAGACTGGAAAATTTCCAGCTATAAAATCAATTAATAAATGGCTTCAGCAGAACTGATCAAAAGATTAGAAGAAACAATTGAAAATATCCCAGATTTTCCGATTCCGGGAATACAGTTTAAGGATATTTCACCCATCTTTTTAGACCCAAAACTTTACGAAGACGTTATTGCAGATCTTGTAGCCTTCAGTAAAGAAAAGATAGACGCAGTCTGCGGAATTGAAAGCCGTGGTTATCTTTTTGGAATCGCAATTGCTGTGGCATTGGAAGTTCCATTCATCTTAATCAGGAAAGCAGGAAAACTTCCACCGCCAATCATTTCAGAAAAGTATGATCTGGAATATGGAAGTGCCGTTATTGAAACCCGTGAAGGACAGATAAAACCTGGACAAAGAGTTTTAATCCACGATGACCTTTTAGCAACAGGAGGAACTACTGAAGCCGCTGCCAAGTTGGTAGAAAAACAAGGAGCAATTATTTCACAGTTTAGTTTTCTTATCGGCTTACAAGGCTTGAATGGTGACGAAAAGCTGAAAAAATTTGGTGCAGAAGTCTACCATATTTTAGGGTATTAAGATATAATATATATGCTTCGACAGGCTCAGCATGACACTTCTAATACTACTGGTTCTAATCTTACAGTAAATTATTAGCGTTGTCATGCTGAGCCTGTCGAAGCATCTTTTTTTAATAAATTCATCATCCAAGATTAACAATTCACAAGATTTCATCAATAATACTCACAAAGTATTTTGTAAATCTCTCAGAAACAATTAAATTTGCATTTCAATTTTTAAAAACTTATGGCAAAATTGGGAAAGAGTGCTCAGAACGAGCAAGAAGGTAAAGAAACAGTTGAGTTCTTTAAAGACCTTGATAGAGAAGCTTTAAACACTGAAAGATTTGTTGAAAAATATTCAAAGCCACTTGGTTTTGTATTTGGAGCTTTGATTTTAGGAGTTTTAGGATTCTTTGCTTATAAGCAATTTGTAATTGCTCCAAAGAACACTGAAGCTGTAAAAAGTTTCCTTGCTGCTCAGAAAAACCTTGCTGAAGGTAAAGATAAAGATGCTTTGGGTGGAAAATCTGCTGCTAATCCTGGTTTTATAGGGACAGCAAATGAATATGCTTCTACTGAAATCGGTAAGCTTTCTTCTTACAATGCCGGTTTATTAAAGTTCAAAGAAGGAAAGTTCCAGGAAGCTTATGATCTTTTAGATAAATTTTCTTCCAAAAACAAGACTTTAATGGCAATGAAGTATGGTGCTATGGCAGATGCAAAATCAGGTCTTAACAAAAATGATGAGGCTTTAGGTCTGCTAGATCAGGCTGCATCAGCATCTGATGATCCTTACACAACATATTATTTCACAAGAAAAGCAGGTATCGTTGCATTAGGATTAAAGAAAAATGCAGAAGCTAAAAAATACTTCTCTGCAATTGATGAAAAATATCAGGACTACGACAACGGAATGTCTGATTCTTATATTGAAATGACTAAATATTATTAAAAAATGGCAACAGTTAATCTATCCGATTACAAGCCACTTCATATAACTAATGCCGAAGATTTTTCTATCGGCATTGTTTTTTCTGAGTGGAATGATTTTGTAACTTACAATCTTCGTGATGCAGCTTTGGAAATCCTTGAAAAAGAAGGGGTAAAACCTGAAAACATCAAACTTTTCCCTGTACCAGGAGCTTTCGAATTAAGCTATGCAAGCATGCAGCTTTGCAAAGAGAGAAAATATGACGCAGTAATTTCTATCGGATGTGTGATCCGTGGGGAAACTCCTCATTTTGATTATGTATGTTCTGCAGTAGCGCAAGGAATTAAAGACTGTAACATCATGACAGATACTCCAACAATTTTCTGTGTATTAACGGATGATAACAAAGAACAATCTATTGCGAGAAGCGGTGGAGATCTTGGAAATAAAGGAGTAGAAGCAGCCGTTACAGCTCTTAGAATGATTGATTTCAAAAAGAAATTATCTGACAAAAAAGGAAATATCGGTTTCGGACACTCTTAACCAATAATTGACTTCGACAATATAATGGGACTATTTTTTAATAGTCCTTTTTTATTAGTATATAAATAATTCTTAAATCTTATTAATAAAAAGGATGTTTTTCTTTTTTTCTGTCAAAAGTTCCCTACAAAAACTATCTTTGTGAAAATTAATAAAGACAGACAATACATGTTTTTAAAAAAAATAAAACCCTTCCTGTATTTAGGAATTTTCTATCTTATTATTTCATTGATAATAAGGACTGTATTCTTTTTTCATCCTATTACTACCGCTAGTTTTGGATTTTTCGAAGTCGTAAAAGTTTTGCTGATAGGTCTGGTGAATGACGTTTTTGTTTTCATATTGGCCAGCTCTATTCTTGCCCTTTACTTCCTCTTTCTTTCCAATTCAAAATACAAAAAGCCTTACGGTTATCTTATTTTGGGAGCATTAGTTCTATTCTTCCTTTATATCTGGCTTGTTCCGAACAATATTTTCAAGCAGTATGGAGGTTCTATCATGGAAATTGCCCTTGTTTTCGTAGGAATAAAGACTCTTTTCTTCGGATTGATGCTGTTTCTTCCTACACAAAGAATTAAGATCCGTAATACATTATATTTCATCACATTACTATTATATGTTCTTCTGATTATTTTCAACGGAGTAAGCGAATACTTCTTTTACAATGAATTTGGAGTTCGTTATAATTTTATTGCTGTAGATTATCTTATTTATACCAATGAGGTGATTGGGAACATCATGGAAAGTTACCCTGTAATTCCATTGTTTTCTGCCATCATGATTGTTACGCTTACCATCACATGGTTTATTTATAAAAAAACAAAAGATGAGCTGCTTGAACTTCCGGATTTTAAACAAAAAATGGTTCTTCTGGGCAGTTTTATGGTACTTTGTGCGTTGAGTGCCCTGGCAATACCATCTTTGATGCAAATCAAATCTGACAATGTTTTCGCAGACGAAATTGAAGCTAACGGACTTCCTAAGTTCTACTGGGCATTTACCCATAATGAACTGGATTATTTCCAGTTTTACTCACAGATTAACCAACAGCAGGCCGAAAAGAATTTCTTAAGCCAATATCCACAACACACTTTATCAAGAGCTGTTGTTGCAGAACAACCGGAAATGAAGAAAAACGTAGTATTGATCTCTATCGAGAGTCTTTCTGCTGATTTCATGGAACACTATGGTAATACCCAAAAAATTACCCCTTTTCTGGATAGCCTTGCTGATAAATCACTAATGTTTACCAATCTTTATGCAACCGGAAACAGAACGGTACGCGGATTGGAAGCTTTGACATTGTGTATTCCTCCTACTGCAGGAGAAAGTATCATCAAAAGAGATGATAATAAGAATAAATTTACAACCGGAAGTGTTTTCAAGTCTAAAGGATATGATGTTAAATTCTTATACGGCGGATACAGCTATTTCGATAATATGCAGGACTTCTTCGGAGGAAATGGCTACGGAATTGTAGACAGAAACAACTTTAAACCTGAAGAAATTACTTTTGCCAATGTTTGGGGTGTTGCTGATGAAGATATGGCCAGAAAAGCTATTCAGGTAATGAACGCTGAAGCCAAGTCAGGAAAGCCGTTTTTCAATCACTGGATGACAGTTTCCAATCACAGACCGTTTACTTATCCTGACGGAAGAATTGATATTCCGGGAACAGCAAAATCCCGTGAAGGTGGTGTAAAATATACAGACTACTCGCTTAAATTGTTCTTCGATATGGCTAAGAAACAAGACTGGTATAAGAACACAGTTTTTGTTATCATTGCAGACCACTGTGCCTCCAGTGCCGGAAAAACAGAGCTTCCAATGGATAAATACAGAATTCCTGCTATGATCTTCTCTGAAGGATTTATTCAGCCTCAGAAATTCAATGCATTGATGTCTCAGATAGATGTAATGCCTACGCTTATGGGCTTATTAAATTTCAACTATCAGTCTAAATTTTTGGGTCAGGATGTCTTCAGACAGGAATTCCAGCCTAAAGCGTATGTGGCAACCTATCAGGATCTTGGATTTATCAAAGGTGAGCGTTTGACCATTATTTCGCCAGTAAAAAAGGTAAAACAATATTCTTTGGAACTGGAAAAAAGTGATCTGAAACCAGAATTCAAGCTGTATTACGACGAAAAATTATTAAAAAATCCGGATCAGAAACTGGTAGATGATGCTGTATCAGCTTATCAGTCCACTTCTTACTGGCTCAAAACAAAACAACTCAACAGATAAATATCTAGATATTTTCGCTTATAATTTGGCATAAAATATTTAAATTAACCCATAAATTTATTGATATGAAATGGACAGACGACAGAGGCGGAAACGTTGATGACCGCCGTGGTTCAGGAGGCGGAAGTGGCGGTATGATTGTAGGAGGCGGACTCGGAACATTAATTATAGCAGCCATCGTATTCTTTTTGGGAGGCGATCCATCCGGTATTTTGAATTCTGGCAGCATGCAGTCTTCAGGAAATTCCGGAGAGCAAAGAGAACTGACTACAGGTGAAAAGCAGATTGGAGAAATGGTAAAGATGATGGATGCATGGAATAGCCAGACCTGGACTCAAATATTTAAAGAAAACGGTATGACTTATACTGACCCAGGTATTGTTCTTTTTGAAAATACAACTTCTTCAGCATGTGGTACAGCGCAATCTGCCATGGGACCATTCTATTGTCCGGCTGATCAGAAAGTTTATATGGATATGAGCTTTTTTGGTGAGCTTCAGCAAAAATTCGGAGCTAAAGTAACTGAGTTTACAGTAGCTTATGTTCTTGCCCACGAAGTAGGACATCATGTACAGACTCTTTTGGGAACTACTCAGAAAGTGGATGCTCTAAGAAGAAGTGGAAGATACTCCGAAGAACAGATGAACAGAGTATCTGTTGCTACAGAATTACAGGCCGATTTCTATGCAGGAGTCTGGGCAAAAAGAACCAATGACAGCAAACATATTCTGGAACCTGGAGACATAGAATCTGCCATAGATGCTGCAGAAGCCGTTGGAGATGATAATATTCAGAAAAGAGCACAGGGATATGTAAATCAGGAAAGCTTTACCCATGGATCATCTGCACAACGTAAAGAATGGTTTATGAAAGGCTACAACACTGGTGATATCAGACAAGGAGATACTTTCAACCAACTATTAAAATAGGGTAGTATCTCACTAACTGTGTAAGTTAAAAAGTTATTCTGGAAAATTTTGAGCCCTTATAGCTCAAAAAATTTTACGGAAATAACTTTTTATTATTTTTAACCATTACATAGTTATGATCGACAAAGAAGAATTATTAAACAACAAGGATTTTTACAAGTCCTTTAAAAATGGAGAAGACTTAACTTCTTTCTTCAAAGAAATGCACAAGCGAGCTATAGAGCATATGCTTGATGCAGAATTGGACTCTCATTTGGATAATGATAAACATCAGAAATCTGCCACTGGAAATTACCGTAACGGTCACGGGACTAAAAAGATAAAATCCTCATTTGGCGAATCTGAAATTAAAGTTCCCAGAGATAGAGGAGGTAGTTTTGAACCAGCATTGGTTCCAAAGAGACATAATATTATCGATGGTTTGGAGAATATTATCATATCATTTTATGCTAAGGGAATGAGTGTAAGTGATATTGAAGAACAAATTAAAGAAATGTATGATTTTGATGTTTCTACCTCTACCATCTCACGAATCACCAATGCGGTTGCCAGTGAAGTTGTTAGCTGGCAGAACCGCCCGCTTGAAGATTTGTATCTCATTGTCTGGATGGATGGGATTGTTTTCAAGGTAAGGGAAAATTCCAAAGTCATTAATAAAACCGTTTATCTGGCTGTTGGATTAAACCGTGACGGGAGAAAGGAGGTCTTGGGAATGTGGCTTGGAAAAAATGAAAGTTCAGCCTTCTGGATGAGTGTTCTCACGGATTTAAAAGCCCGTGGTGTGGAGGATATTCTCATCACTGCTACCGATAACTTAAACGGATTTACCCAAACAATCCGTTCCGTCTTTCCTGAATCTCAAACCCAAATTTGCGTTGTCCATCAAATAAGAAATGCCTGCAAATATGTGGTCTGGAGGGACAGAAAAGAATTTTCTGCCGATATGAAGCATATTTACACCGCTCCAACAAAACAAGCGGCTCAAGCAGCTCTCAATGATTTTGCAGATAAATGGGAAAGCAAATATTCTTATGCTATACAATCCTGGCGAAACAATTGGGATGAACTCACTGTATTTTTTGAATTTCCTCTCGAGATACGAAAAATCATTTACACCACAAATTTAATTGAAAATCTCAACGGCAAAATCAGAAAATACACCAAAAATAAAATGTCTTTTCCTACTGATGATGCTGTAATGAAATCAGTTTATTTGGCATTAAAAGAAGCTACTAAAAAATGGACAATGCCTATACAGAATTGGGGTATTGTCCTCAACCAATTTATGCTTATTTTTGAGAAAAGGCTCAGATTATAAAATCTAAGCCCTGACTTTTTAACTTACACACTTTACGGGATAGTGTCTAAAATAGTTTTATCACAATTATGGTGATAATATAAAATAAAATGCGGTCTTAGCTTAAGACCGCATTTTTTATTTATTGCAATTCGATTGGATTGGAATTTTTCTTGGCTTCTTCTTTTACCCTCTCTTCCATTCTTTTTCTCATATCGGCAGGATTCTGGTTTCCACCACCACCTCCGGGGCCTCTTCCTCCTCCGCCTACTCTTACTGTAGTCGCAAATCCGCCCTGTCCTCCACTTTGGTTCATGAACGACATTGGATCAGTCCTGAACTTTTGCTGCTGCTTTAAATAATCTGTCCTTTTTACTTTTAAAGTATTTCCAAACTGATTTAAAGTCGGAAACTCAGCAATTTTATAGTTCTTCATTAAATCAAAAGAATAATCCCCTTTATCATCTTCCACTTTTACGATCAGCCCGGGAAGCCCTCCGAATTTATAAGGCCCGTCCTGATAAGGAAGATCTGTGGTAAACCATGCTATCCATTTTCTTCCTCCAAAATCGGTCTCAGCTTTCTGAACTTTGTATTCACCAATTTTTCTGGTTTCTGATCCAATTTTCCAGTTCAAAGGTCTGTCTTCTTCATAGGAATAGATATCACGACCAATTCTGTCTTTGAAATAGGTCTTTTGATTTGTTTTATCTTTTTCAATAGAATAGTTGATATTGGTTCTCAATCCTTCCATCTGATCTCTGTTTATACTTCCTCTTCCGCCCCCACCTTGAAATGCTTTTTGCATAATAGAATCTCTTTTGATTCTGTTTTCAGAATAAAACACGGATTTCTCCGGAGAAATATCCAGATAAGCATTTTCAGTCTTGATATCTGTTTTATTTTCTGCATCAGGCTTCATAGTCACCTGATACACAAACCTGTTAGTCTGTGCAGAAACATTCTGTATGAAGAGTGCCAATGCGATAATACCTAATTTTTTCATTTATATTTTTATTTATTTTAATTCAATTGGATTCTGTGCTGTATTGGTAAAAGAAGGTGTTTCTACAGATGAGCCTTGTGACATCGGCATTCCCTGATTGTCTCCACCCATTCCGCCTCTGTGCATTCCGCCTCTCATTCCTCCCCCATTCATTCCGCCGCCATGCTTTCCTCCTCCGAAGTTCATATTTCCACCACCATTATTCCCGGCCATAGCTTTTTTATTTTTACCGAATTCCAGTTCAAGAGCAGCTTTATCACCATGGAAATTAATTCTTGTACTTTGCTTAGCATCAGAATTTATCTGTTCTTCAAAAGCATTTTTAATCGTAAGCTTTTTCACAAGATCAAATTTATAGTCTCCTTTATCATCTTCCAGTTTTACAATCAGTCCTGGTAATCCTGAAAATTTGTAAGGACCGTCAGACAGAGGAATTTCTTTAGTAAACCAGGCTGTCCAGACTCTTCCTCCAAACTCGGCAACTGCTTTTTGGGCAGAATATCCATTCTGTTTCTCCATCATATTGGTGATTTCCCATTTTACAGGTCTGTCTTCCTGATAATAAATTTGTTTTCCGGAAGCCTTCTCATAATAATATACTTTCTGATCCGGAATTGTCTTGGTAATGAAATATTCAAAAAATGTAGGTTCAAAATGTTTTTTTCCTTCTATTTTTGAAAAATCTTTTTCCTCTTTTTTGTTTTCCTTTATGTCTGATCTTATTTCGGCAAAAAGAGAGTCTCTTTTCAATTTATTTTCACTGATGAATAAGGAACGATCTCCTTTAACATCCAGAAAAGTTCTCTCACTTTTCATACTTACCAGATTGATTGAATCCGGATTTACCAAGGTTTCATAAACAAATCTGGTGGTCTGTCCATAAGATACAGTGGTGAAAAGCAGCACAAAAAAAACTACTGTTTTTTGTTTCATTACCAATTTTCTTTATAGATCGAAAATAAGATTCAAGGTTAAATCCGTAATGAAATCTTCACATTGAAAGGCTAAATTTATTATTTTTTAACATAATTTATCCTCTCAGAAATTGCTATTAATAACAGAATCATTAAAATAGATATCTTCGATTTGAGATTGCGGAAATTAGTTCGTATTTTTGCATCATTAAATCATTCTAAATAAATACAATGATAAAAGTATCAGACTATGCAAAGGAGAAAGCCATCCAGTTAATGACGGAAGATGGTTTTAACCCTGCTGAAGATTATATAAGAGTAGGGGTGAAAAGCGGTGGATGCTCTGGTTTAGAGTATGTTTTAAAGTTTGATAACCAAAAAACAGACACAGATCAGATTTTTGAAGATAATAACATTAAAATTATTATAGATAAAAAATCCATCCTTTATTTAGCAGGAACAACTCTTGAGTATTCAGGAGGATTGAACGGAAAAGGGTTTGTTTTTAACAACCCGAATGCATCCAGAACATGTGGGTGTGGGGAATCATTTAGTCTTTAGAGAAAAGACATTAGATCCTAGATTTCAGACCTCAGAGTTACTCTGGATTCTGAAATCTAAAATCTGAAATCTAAAAAAAAGTAATGAGTAAATATACAGAAGACGATTTAAGAGTCGATCTAGAAAATAAAAAATATGAATTCGGTTGGGAAACGAAGATTGATTATGAAGATTTCCCGATTGGTTTAAATGAGGACATCATCCGTGCCATTTCTGCTAAAAAAGAAGAACCGGAATGGATGACAGAATGGCGATTGGAATCTTTCAAAATCTGGCAGAAAATGGTAGAGCCTGAATGGGCCAATATCAAATATGAAAAACCAGATTTTCAGGCAATCCGTTACTACGCTGCTCCTAAAGTAAAGCCAGAACTGGCAAGTCTTGACGAAGTAGATCCTGAGTTGTTGAAGACATTCGCAAAGCTAGGGATTAATATCGAAGAGCAAAAAAGACTTTCCGGAGTTGCCGTAGATATCGTAATGGACTCAGTTTCTGTGAAAACAACTTTCCAGGATACATTGGCAGAGAAAGGAATTATTTTCTGTTCAATCTCTGAGGCTATTAAAAACCACCCAGATTTAGTAAGAAAATATCTTGGAAAAGTAGTTCCGAGAGGAGATAACTTTTATGCAGCATTGAATTCCGCAGTATTTTCTGACGGAAGTTTCTGTTATATTCCTAAAGGGGTAAAATGCCCTATGGAACTTTCTACTTATTTCCGTATCAACCAGGCAGGAACAGGACAGTTTGAAAGAACGCTTCTTGTAGCTGATGAAGGAAGTTATGTTTCTTATCTTGAAGGATGTACAGCTCCTTCAAGAGATGAAAACCAACTTCACGCTGCCGTTGTAGAATTGATCGCTTTAGACAATGCCGAGATCAAATATTCAACGGTACAGAACTGGTATCCTGGTAACGAAGAAGGAAAAGGAGGTGTATTCAACTTTGTAACGAAAAGAGGACTTTGCGAAAGAAATGCAAAAATCTCTTGGACACAGGTAGAAACAGGTTCTGCAGTAACATGGAAATATCCGTCTTGTATCCTTAAAGGAGACAATTCTATCGGAGAATTCTACTCTATTGCAGTTACTAACAACCACCAGTATGCAGATACAGGTACAAAGATGATCCACATCGGAAAGAATACCAAATCAACGATTATTTCAAAAGGTATTTCTGCCGGGAAATCACAAAACTCATACAGAGGACAGGTGAAAGTAATGCCTTCTGCAAAAGGAGCAAGAAACTTCTCACAATGTGACTCTTTATTGATGGGTAATGAATGTGGAGCTCATACTTTCCCTTATATTGAAATCAAAGATCCTACAGCACAGTTAGAGCACGAGGCAACGACTTCAAAAATCGGGGAAGATCAGATTTTCTACTGTAACCAGAGAGGTATTGATACAGAAAGAGCCATTGCTCTGATTGTGAATGGTTTCAGCAAAGAAGTTTTGAACAAGCTTCCAATGGAATTTGCTATTGAAGCTCAGAAATTACTTGAGATTTCATTAGAAGGTTCAGTAGGATAATATGATCAAAAAAGAACCCTTCAGATAAAAACAAACTGATTTAAAGGCAAGGTTTTCAGAGTTTTTATCCGATGATCAACCGTTATAAACGGAAATATAAGTTATAGTCTTCATTGAAGATTATTATAAACATAAAATATAAAAAGCTTCTGTCCGTCTATTGAGGAAATATCCCATATAAAGACGATGTGTATATAAAGGAAAGAAGCTCATACAATTATAAAAAGCAAAAGTTAGCAAGAATGTTACAAATTAAAGACCTTCACGCCAAAATTGAAGATGGCGCAGAAATATTAAAAGGTATTAATCTTGAAATAAAGCCGGGAGAAGTTCACGCAATCATGGGACCAAACGGAGCTGGTAAATCTACCCTTTCTTCTGTAATCGCAGGAAAAGAAGATTACGAGGTAACTGGTGGAGAGATTCTTTTCGAAGGACAAGACATCAGTGAAGAAGCTCCCGAAGATAGAGCTCACAAAGGGATTTTCCTTTCTTTCCAGTATCCAGTGGAAATTCCGGGAGTTTCTGTAACGAACTTTATCAAAGCTGCTTTGAACGAGACGAGAAAAGCAAACGGACTGGAAGAAATGCCGGCAAAAGAAATGCTTGCATTAATCCGCGAGAAGTCTGAAAAGCTGGGAATCAAAAAAGATTTCCTTTCAAGATCATTGAACGAGGGATTCTCCGGAGGTGAAAAGAAAAGAAATGAAATTTTCCAGATGATGATGCTTAATCCTAAATTAGCGATCCTTGATGAAACTGATTCAGGATTGGATATCGATGCTTTAAGAATCGTGGCAGATGGAGTAAACCACTTTAAAAATGAAGGAAATGCAGTTCTTTTGATTACGCACTATCAGAGATTGCTAAACTATATTCAGCCTGATTTCGTTCACGTTTTAGCAGATGGAAAAATCATCAAAACAGGAGACAAGTCTTTAGCATTAGAACTTGAAGAAAAAGGTTACGACTGGCTTCTTAACTAAGAAGAATATATATTATTTCAGAGATTAACCTTTTTTGTAATCATTCATAAAATGTGGCGAAAAAGAATCTCTAGTATTAAAAATTGGGTTCCCTATTCCTCGGAATAACAATATTTTAGTTAATAAAAAAAGAAAAAATGGTGCAAACCACAGATATACCAGTAATGGCATTAAAAGAACAAATTATAGAGAACCATAATGAATTTTTGGAGAGTCTTCGTCACAGATTTCTGGATGACAGCAGAAAAGCAGCTCTTCAAAGATTTGCAAACCTTGGTTTTCCAACAAAAAAAGACGAAGAATATAAATATACCAATCTAAAGGAAATCACGGAAAAAAGCTACAACTTCTTCCCGAAAGAGAGCCACAATATCACTAAAGAGCAGTTTGATGAACTGCACCTTGGAGAAGAAAATTTTGATTGGATTGTTTTTGTAAACGGTAAGCTTCACAAAGAGCTATCTAAAGTTTCTATTGAGAATGTAGAATTCCTTTCTTTCAATTATGCATTGAATGATGAGAAGCATAAAGAAGTTTTTGAAAAGTATTTCAATACGATTGCTTCCAAAGAACAGGCTTTTACGAACCTGAACCTTGCTTACTGCAAATATGGATTCTTCCTTAAAGTTCCTAAAAATGTAGTGATTGAAAAGCCAATTCACGTTTTTTATATTTCTCAGAACCAGGAGGAAAACACGTTTTACAATACAAGAAACCTTTTGATCGTAGAAGAAGGAGCTAAAGTAGAGGTCATTGAAAGCCATCACAATTTTGACAGCACTTATGTATTGACAAACTCTGTAACGGAGATCTTTACATACCCTAATGCAAAGGCTGACTGGCACAAACTTCAGAACGATAACAACACAACCTATCTTATCGACAATACTTTCGCAAGACAGGAAAAAGACAGTTTAACAACGGTAAACACATTCTCTTTCGGAGGTAAACTGGTAAGAAACAACCTTGATTTTATTCATAATGGATCTAATATCAATTCATTCATGAACGGAATCACCATTATCGGGAAAGATCAGTTGGTAGATCACCATACAGCGGTTCACCATAACTTCCCGAACTGTGAAAGTTACCAAAACTACAAAGGAATCTTTGATGGGAATGCTCACGGAGTTTTCAACGGAAAAGTTTTTGTGGACAAAATTGCTCAGAAAACAAACGCCTACCAGCAAAATAACAATGTATTGCTAAGCGAAGGGGCAAGTATTGATACCAAACCTCAGTTAGAAATCTTTGCTGATGATGTAAAATGTTCTCACGGTTGTACAGTAGGTCAATTGAATGAAGATGCTTTATTCTACCTGAGAGCAAGAGGAATTTCTAAAAAAGAAGCACAGGCATTACTTTTATATGCTTTCGCGAATGATGCGATGCAGAATATTGATATAGAACCTCTAAAAGAGAAAATTTCTAAGTTATTGGCTGAGAAATTAGGCGTTGATATAGAATTCTAAGACTTATATATATTGATAAGGAAAGCACTTCAAAATGAAGTGCTTTTTTGTTGTATGACAGATTGTATTTCTGTCTTATTTTTTCAACCAGCTTTGGTTATCTTTATTTTCTGAACGTTTCTTACCGTTATCAAAATTATAAGCCAATCCTACGCCTAAAGTCTGCTTCAGCTGGGTCTTCCATATCTGGTTATGATCATACAAAAGATCCAGAGTAACATTGGTAGAAATATATTTGTTGATTTTCATACTTAAAACTCCGCTGTATCCAAGAACCAGCCTTTCCGGATGATCAAGATAATTTGAGAATACAGAGGCCGTATTCAGTAGGGTAATATTCTCCATAATCTTCAGCTTATACATTGCTGTACCCAGGAAACCGAACTGAAAAAGAGAAGAATCTCCGTCATTTTTAAGACCATAAGTTCCTGCTTTCTGAAGATCTTCATCTAAGACAAAAGTCCATCTTGCATTGGCCGGACGTAAAGTCACGGTAAGATTATCATTGGGACGATAAGTAACCCCTGCTCCTACACTCAGATATCCGGGAGCCATAAAATTAGAAATCTTTTTAGCATCAGGATTATTTCCATCTTCATAACCCGGAGCAAACTGAGTCTGAAGCCCTGCACCTGCAGACAAATACCAATGCTTGACAAATTCTCTACCATAGTTGGTAGATAAATTAATGACATCCTGAGTCTTTCTTACTCCAGTTCCCTGCGTGTTATTCTGTCCATACCCAAGAATGATAATGTTTTCCCAAAGATCTTTTCCTTTTTCATACGTCAGGTTGTAATTAACACCGGCAAGCCATCCCACGTTGTTGGCTCCCCCGCCTACCCAGTTTGAAAAGGCTGCCTGGTTCAGCATTAATGTATTCTGTCCCTGAATAGACCATGCTTTAACGGTGTCTGATGCCGGAGCTTCAGTCTTAACCTCCTGAGCGAATGCTACAGCCCCAAAAGAGATAGAACTGATCAATAAAAGTTTTTTCATAATGTTGATTTATTACAAATGTATAAATAATAATTTACGCCGTCATAAAATTCACTTTAAATTGAATTTAACATAACTGAAAACAACCTCATAAACAACTGAAATTAAACCACTTGAAAACAAAACAATTACCAATCAAACTTAAGTCAACTTAAAATTACAGAATTTTATAAAGAAAAAACACCTCATTTCTGAAGTGTTTTTAATTATAATATAAGTTTTCTAAACTATTTTTTGATCCACCACTGGCTGTCTTTACGATCAGAGCGTTTCACCCCATTTTCCAGGGTATATGCGAATCCTATTCCAAGAGTTTGCTTCAACTGCGTTTTTTCTATCTGATTATGATCGTAGAGCAGATCTACTGTCACATTAGAAGAAATATATTTATTGACTTTCAGGTTCAGCAAAGCTCCATAAGCAAGAACCAATCTGTCCGGCCGATCAAGGTAATTTGAAAAGACGGAAGCTGTATTGGTTAAATAAATATCTTCCATTATTTTCAGTTTATACATTGCTGTTCCCAGAAAACCGAACTGTAATAAAGAAGTATCACCATCATTTTTAAGACCATAGCTTCCTGCCATCTGAAGGTCTTTGTCTAATACAAAAGTCCATCTGGCGTTGGTAGGACGTAAAGTAACAGTTAAATCATCATTAGGCCTGTACGTGATACCCATCCCGACGTTTACATAGCCAGGTGCCATAAAGTTTGAGATTTTTTTGGCTTCAGGGTTATTTCCATCTTCATATCCTGCCGCAAACTGTGATTGCAAACCGGCTCCTAAAGAAAAATACCAGCTTTTCGAAAATTTTCGCCCATAATTGGTAGAAACATTGATAACATCCTGCGTTTTTCTGATTCCAAGTCCTTTTGTATCATTCTGTCCGTACCCGAGAATGATGATATTTTCCCAAAGGTCTTTGTCTTTTTCATACGTCAGATTATAATTAATTCCGGCTAGCCATCCTACATTGTTGGCTCCACCTCCTACCCAGTTTGAAAAGGCAGCCTGATTGATCATTAATGTATTTTTTCCTAAAACCGACCAGTATTTAACAGTGTCTACAACTACGGAATCTTTTTTTAATTCTTCTTGTGCACTAGCATATATTCCTATAAAACAGGAAAGAATCAATAAAAACTTCTTCATTACTCTAAATAATTTTCAATGCAAAAATATTAATATAATTTTTTTTAAAGGTAAATTCAGCTTTAAAAGAATCGAATTTCAATAAAGTTTAATCACCTCATAACAAGATATTTCTATAAAATCAATGCCAAAATAATAAGTTCAAAAGTTAAATTTAATACCTTTTGTCTTAAAATCAGGTCGGTAGAAACGAATTCATCGACAAATTTTCCGAAATTTATTATTGGCTTTTGATTTGACGTAAAATCCACATGTTCAAAAATGTAATTTCCAAAAGAGCGGTTATATACCCATTGCTGATGCTTTCAGCGATGTGGTTCGGGTATTTTTTACAAATGCAGGGCTTTTTTCAAAGCTGTTTTGGAGCCATTATTCCTCTCTTACCTGAGGGATTGCTTGGCGTGGTTACCTCTCCCCTTTTACATGGAAATATTGATCATATTATAGGAAATTCTATTCCCATAGCAGCCCTTATGTTTTTGCTGTATCAGTTTTATCCATTGGTTGCCAACAAAGTCTTTATCATCGGCTGGCTGGCAACGGGACTTTTGGTATGGCTTCTTCCTCCTATTGATATCCTTACTGGTGAATATATGTACACTTGTACCATCGGAGCCAGTGGTGTAGTTTATGTACTCGCTTTTTTCCTATTCTTCAGCGGGGTATTTAAATGGAATACGAAACTTCTCACAATTTCAATGCTTGTTGTGCTTTATTATGGCAGTTTGATCTGGGGTATGCTTCCTGAAGAATTGTTTTACAATATGCAGGAACCGAGTAAAATTTCATGGCAGGCCCATCTTTCCGGAGCGGTAGTAGGCAGTATTATTGCATTTGCCTTTAAAAATGTTGGCGAAAAGAAGAAAAAGTTCATCTGGGAGTTTCCGAATTATTACAGCGAAAAAGATGATAAATTGTGGCAGGAATACAAAGAAAATCATCCTGAAGACTTTATGGAGCTTCCTTACAAGAAAAAGGATGATATATGGGATCATTTGGATGAATTGAGAAAAAGATAAAACTTATTTCATTACATTTGAAAAAAAACACACATGACCTCCGAAGAATACTTATATGCCATCGCCCTCCGCGAATGCAGCCAGATTGGCGATATTCATTTTCATAAACTTATCCGTACTTTCGGAAGCGCTCAGGAAGCCTGGAAAAGAGCAAAAAAAGAGTATAAACAACTGGAAGGGATAGGACAGAAAACAGTTTCAGATATTGGAAATAAGTCTCATTTGAAATTCGCAGAAGAAGAATTAAATTTTTGCGAAAAAAATAATATTCAAATCAGGTTAAAACATCTCAAAGAAATCCCTTCTCTACTCAATGAATGTAATGATGCACCGGCTATTCTTTATCAAAAAGGGAATATCGGGAATACACAACCAAAAGTAAGTATTGTAGGAACCCGAAATATGACAACTTATGGAAAACAGTTTATTGAAGACTTCTTCAAAGCAACACAATCTTCAAAATATACATCTGTAAGCGGTCTTGCTTTAGGAGTTGATAAAGAAGTTCACGAACAGTCTATTTGTCATCAAAAACCCACTGTAGCAGTTCTTGCACATGGTTTTCAATATTTATATCCGGCAACAAACAGAAAACTTTCTGAAAAAATTTTACAGGAAGGAGGTGCATTAATAACGGAGTTCAGCTCTTCCAGAAAACCTGACCGGGAAAACTTCATCCAAAGAAACAGAATCGTGGCAGGAATATCTCCTGCAACTATTGTAGTGGAAACCGGTTTTGGAGGAGGTTCTGTGAGCACAGCAGCCTTTGCCAATGATTATAACCGTGATGTTTTTGCACTCCCTGGAAAAATCACGGAAAGCAGCAGCCAGGGATGTAATCAGCTGATTTTCCACAATAAAGCAACCGCTATTTCTACCATAAAAGATCTTATCGGACTCCTCGGATTAAATGATCCGAAAGAAAAAATGGAAGAGTTATTTCCCCACAGCGAGAAAAGCATACAATTGTCTGATAGTCAGAATTTAATATATCAATCTATCAAAGACCATCCTCAGATTTCTCTGGATGATCTGTCACAGAAAATTGAAGTTTCTACTCACAAAATTTTGCCAATAATTTTAGAATTGGAACTTTTAGGGAAAGTAAAATCGTTTTCCGGGAGGCAATTTATAGCAATTTGATATTTAACGATTTCTTAATATTGCATTATTTCACACATAACATTTCATTTTTAATAAAATTTGATCATAAATTATCAATTTAATAATATTACGAAACATTATTATTTAATTTTTAACAATGTTGAAATACAGTGTTGTGAATCTTGAAAAAAAAATTAAATTTGTTGACAATAATATTCAACCTTAATATATGGAACAATATAATATTGACCAGAAAATCCAAGAGTTTATTGCAAAAATTGAAGCAAAAAATCCTAACGAACCGGAATTTTTACAGGCTGTAAAAGAAGTTGCCGTAACAGTAATTCCATTCATTGCTACTAAAAAAGAATATACCGGAATGAAGCTGCTTGAAAGAATGGCTGAAGCTGAAAGAATTATTATTTTCAGAGTTCCATGGGTTGATGACAAAGGAGAAATTCAGGTTAACAGAGGTTTCAGAATTCAAATGAACTCTGCTATTGGACCATACAAAGGAGGAATCCGTTTCCACCCTACTGTAAACTTATCAGTTCTTAAGTTCCTGGCGTTCGAACAAGTATTCAAAAACTCTTTGACAACTCTTCCAATGGGAGGTGGTAAAGGAGGTTCAGATTTCGATCCACAAGGAAAATCTGATATGGAAGTAATGCGTTTCTGCCAGGCTTTCATGACAGAATTATGCAAGCACATCGGTCCTGAAACAGACGTACCTGCAGGAGATATCGGTGTTGGAGCAAGAGAAATCGGATATTTATTCGGACAGTACAAGAAAATCAGAAATGAGTTTACCGGAGTTCTTACAGGAAAAGGTCTTGCTTATGGAGGTTCATTAATCCGTCCTGAAGCTACAGGATACGGTGTTGTATACTTCGCAGAGCAGATGCTTAAAACGATCGGACAAAATTTCCAGGATAAAATTGTAACAGTATCAGGTTTCGGAAACGTAGCTTGGGGAGTTATCAAAAAAGCAACTGAACTAGGTGCTAAAGTAGTAACAATCTCTGGACCAGACGGATACATCTATGATAAAGATGGTATCAGCGGAGAAAAGATCGATTATTTATTAGAACTTAGATCTTCAGGAAACAACAGAGCTGAAGACTATGCTAAAAAATATCCATCTGCCGAGTTCCATGCTGGAAAACGTCCTTGGGATGTGAAGTGTGACGTAGCTTTCCCTTCTGCAACTCAAAATGAACTAGATTTAGATGATGCAAGAAAATTAGTTGAAAACGGATGTATCTGTGTAACTGAAGCGGCTAACATGCCTTCTACACTAGATGCAATCAACTATTTCTTAGACAATAAAGTATTATTCTCTCCTGGTAAGGCTTCCAACGCTGGAGGTGTTGCTACATCAGGATTAGAAATGACTCAGAACTCTATCCGTCTTAACTGGACTTCTGAAGAAGTTGATGCAAGATTAAAGGAAATCATGATCGGTATCCACAAAGCTTGTAGAGACTACGGAAAAGACGAAGACGGTTATGTAAACTACGTAAAAGGTGCAAATATTGCCGGCTTCGTAAAAGTAGCAGAAGCAATGTTGGCTCAAGGAGTTGTGTAACAAAAAAACAAAGGTTGGGAAAAACTCCCGACCTTTTTTGATATAGCCTGTTCCCGGGATAATGGGAAAAAAGTAAAAAGTGAAAGGAGAAAGCGCTGCTATATGCAGTGCTTTTTTTATTTTTATATGATGAAAAACACCTTTAAAAATATTGATGAATACATCCTTCTGTTCCCGATAGATGTACAGAAAAAATTGCTTGAACTCAGAAAAGCAATTCATTCTCAGGTTCCGGATCTGGAAGAATATATCGGGTATCAGATGCCCGCATTCCGTTACAAAGGAAAGCCTTTGATTTATTTTGCAGGATATAAAAAGCATATCGGCTTCTATCCCGGAGCTGAAGGCATCCACAATTTTGAAAAAGACTTTGAAGAAAGAAAATATAAGTTTTCAAAAGGAGCCGTTCAATTTCCCATCACTGAAAAGCTGCCGCTGGATCTGATCACCAGGATTTTATTGTTCAGAGTGGAAGAAATTGAACAAAAAAAATCCTGAAATACAAGATTTCAGGATTCCGACTAGTGTTTGCTAAAGTGCTTTACTTTTTCTTCTTTTTGTCTTTCTTCTCTTCTTTAGGAGCATCTGCAGGTTTAGTGGCATCAGTAGGCGTTGTACTTACTGATGGATCCGTTGCAGGTGCAGTTTCCATTGTAGTGGCAGGTGACTTTTCCTGTTGATTCTTCTGATCCGAAGGACTTGTAGTCTGTGTATTCGGTTGTTGAGTTTGAGTTGTCGTAGTGTTATTAGTAGAAGTATCGGCCGGCTTTTGTGGTGTTGATTGTGCTGATACTGCGATTACTCCGACTAATGTAAACGCTGCCGTTAAAAATAACTTTTTCATAATGTAATATTTAAATGATTGTTTAACTTAAACGAGGCATCATTTATAAAATTATGTGTAAAAGACTTATTTAACGTACTTTATAATTATTTAAGAGGAATTTGGAAAAATGAGTTCGGATGATTGGGCTTGAAGAGTGATGCTGGAAGCAGGAAGTTTATTTCAGTGAAAATATTAGCTAAAACGGTTTATTATCAAGACTTCCCATTCCTATCATCCAGCTCCCCGTCTTAGGTTTACTTCGTCACATTCTTCATCATTTTTTCTACGAATTCAAATGCTGCAGGACAGATAACAGTATTTTTCAGCATCAAATTATTGATCTGATAAATCTTTTTACGGTCTGTATGAGGATATTCACGACAGGCTTTTGGCCTTACGTCGTAGATAGAACATGTATTATCGTTGTTCAGAAAAAAACAGGGAAGATTCTGCAATACTTTATCATTATCTTCATCTACTCTTAAAAACTTTGCTTCAAAGTCTGCAGACTTCATTCGGAGATGTTTGGAAATTCTCTCAATATCTTTTTCGGTATAGAGAGGCCCAGTTGTTTTGCAGCAATTGGCACACTGCAGACAATCTATTTCTTCAAAAACTTCATCATGGGTTTCCTGCACTATATAATCGAGATTTTTGGGCGGTTTTTTCTTTAATCCGTCCAAAAATTTCTTGTGTTCTTTCTGCTTTTGTATCGCTTGTTTTTTATAAAAATCTAAATCCATTTATTCTTTGTTTCTCACGGACTCCGGAAGTTCTTCTTTTTTATACTCGTTAATTTTATCCAGATCCAGTACCGTTGAGAGATTTTCTTTGTTTGGATAATACATCGGAACAAATTTGGCTCCGTATACAATTTCTCCTGTAGTATACGAAGATCTTTGAACCACCGTATTTGAAAAGACTTCGTCAAATGCGCGTACCTGTACGATAAGCTCAAGATCTGTATTTTTAAAATCTTCTTCAGAAAAACCGTAAAACGGAGAGTTTTCATCAATTTTATGCACTACAGTCCAGTTGAGGGCCAATGTATTGATCTTGCCCATCTGCGTGGTAAGTCTGTAAAAATTACTTTTGGCAACCCCGTTTTCCACAACTTCAATAGCTACCGATATAATAACGTCTGCATCCGTCAATGCATTATTTTTATAGGGAGCAAGCCTGAACATTAATGCTGAAGATTCCTGAAAAGGAGCGATAACTGCTATATCAGAAAATCTTAAGTATGCCCTCGGTCTTGAAAATCTTCCGTAAAAAAGCCCGGTTGCAATGGCAAAGGTAAGCAATCCCAGAAAAGCTTCAAAAGTTGCTACAAGACTTGCCAAAAATCCTACCGGAGCGATTCTTCCATAGCCAACCGTAGTAAATGTCTGGGAACTGAAGAAAAAGACATCAATAAATTCATTGAGTGGATCACTCTTATCTATTCCTGTAAGATGCTCTACCCCAATCAGGTAATAGATCATGGCAAACAGAAGATTAATGAGAATATAAGCAACCACCAGATAAGAAATAAAACGAAATGAGGATAAATTCAGCATGGTGTGATACCAGCTTAGCCTGTTAAAAACATTCACTCCTCTTCGCTGAACATTCGGGAGACCATCTTTATTGATGAACCTTCCTGAGGCATTGGTTCCGAAACCACTGTTCTCCGCATTTTTCTGACGGATTTTTTTTCTGAATCCTCCTGTCATTCTATATCATTTGTTTTTGAGCTGGTTATACGAATTTCGTTTTTCTGCTAATTCTGATGCAAAGATAAAATATTGTTTTGATGAATTTTATCAATTGATTCATTTGAGTTTTAATTTGATTTTGGAGTACATTTGAGGTATGAAAAAACTGGAGTCAAGAGAAGATATTGAACACCTTGTCAATTCATTTTACAACAAAGTTGTTAAAGATGAAACCATTGGATTCTTTTTTAATGATATTGCTCAAGTAGATTGGGACAAACATCTTCCTAAAATGTATTCTTTCTGGGAGTCTATTCTTTTTGGGCAGATGAGCTATAAAGGAAATCCAATGGGTGTCCACTTCCCGATTAATGAGATACAGGCTATGGAGCAAAAACACTTCGACCGATGGCTGCTGCTTTGGCGTACTACCATTGAGGAAAATTTCGTAGGCGAAAATGCTGATATGGCAATCTATAAATCCGAGAATATAGCCAAACTGATGGCTTTCAAAATGGAGTTGGCGAGAAGATTATAGTGATACGGGATTCGGGGTACGGGATATAGATATCGAGGTTAAATTCCCGGATTTTTTTTACAGATAGACTGATTTGTAATTTTGTACTTTTCTTCTTAAGGAACAATTACCGTAAAGATATAGGCTGCCAGATTCACCAACAGAACAGTCCCGTACAGGATATTTGTTTTTCCACGACTTAAAGAGAGCATCACAATAAATACGGATAAAGAAAGCAGAATAATGTCTTTTTTATCCAATCCTAATACCAGTGGGATATCATACATAATGCATACCGCTGAAACCGCAGGAATAGTGAGACCGATACTTGCCAGAGCTGAACCCAATGCCAGATTCAAACTGGACTGAATTTGATTGGCTCTTGCTGCACGGATCGCTGCAACGCCTTCAGGAAGAAGAACTACAGCAGCAATAATTACCCCAACCAGAGATTTTGGAGCTCCAAGACTTTGCACCATTCCCTCTATTGTATCAGACAATCCTTTGGCCATCAGTACAACAATCACAAGGCAAATCACTAGAAAGACAAAGCTGATAAGTGTTTTGGGTAATGAAGGTATATAATGCTCTTCAGGATGCTCATCAGGAACAATAAAATAACTTCTGTGACGCACAGTCTGCACCATCAGGAAAACCCCATAAATGGCAAGACATGCGATGGATATAAAAATAAGCTGAGCTTCGTTATAGAATGGTCCGTTGACACTCGAAGTAAAATTGGGAAGAACAAGGGTAAGTACCAGAATGGAAACAATACTCACCAGATAAGTAGTTGCTGAAGTTCTTGCAAAGAACTGTTCATGATATTTAACGCCACCTACTAAAATACATATTCCCAGAATTCCGTTGAGAATAAGCATTACAGCAGCAAAAACAGTATCTCTGGCCAGCGTGATCGCCTGATCTCCGCCGGCAACCATCAGCGAGATGATAAGCGCCACTTCAATAATGGTGATACAAAGTGCCAGGATAATGGTTCCGAAAGGCTCTCCTACTTTATGAGCCACAACTTCAGCATGATGCACTGCTGATAAAACGCTTCCGATTAATAAAATACCGGCAAGAATATCGTAAAGAACACCACTTCCCATCAATCCGGAAAAGTAGTATCCTACCGCCAGAATAGGAAAAATATAGGTATAATGTAAAAGTTCTTTTAGTCTCATATCTTGACTACAAAATACAAAAAATCTATAATAATTTCAATATTAAAAGAAAATATTAATGATATTTTAATGAGGCCAGAAGTTAAAGTCCTGATAATCCGTGAACATATGAAACAGAAGCCCAATTCCTATAATCCTTATATTTCCTTTAAAGAACAGCAGCAAAAAATACACCGCAATGGCATAATAAGAATGTAAAAAATGAAAACCTATGCTTCCCCTTGACGGATCAAAAATAGGATTGGCAAAAAGATGATCCAGATCTACCAGCATGGTAGCAAGAAGAATAAAATATGCCTTTTTCCAATTTTTACGATAAAAAACCAATGCAATAAAAACCGGAAAAACGAGATGTAAAAAATAATGAGTAAAAGTTTTGAGCAATGCGATGTCTGATGGAGCCATTAATGAAAATTTTATTCGGGTTCTATGCTTACCACCGTAAAATTAAGGGTAATTCTCCTTTCTTCGCTTTTATTTTTAGCCAATAATTCTGAGCCTTGTTCCCATACAACACGTAATCGATATCAGAAATGATCTTTTTCTCAGTGTTACTCAATGTTTTCAAAGAAGAATACAGCAAAGCATTATTTCTGATCAGCAGGTAATTTTCTTTGAGCTGGGGAGATAATGATACGGATTTTCGGGTTGACTTTATGATGACCCCTTTATTATTCCTTTTGATTTCATTGGGCTGAAAAGGAATTGCCGTGAATTGATTTTCTTCATTGATCCACTTTTTAGACTGAAAGTATTCCCAGGTCTTTTCGGGATCATTACTTGTAATATCAATGGTATAATTCGGTTGGGTAATTTTTTGGAAAGTCTTCTTTTCAACTTCATTGAAATTATCATCATATTCATAACTGATAATGGTATCATTAACCTGCTCGAGATTTGCAGCGGCTTTTAAGGAAACAGCCTGTGAGGAATCTGCTACACTCTTATTAAAAAAACGGGTAAAGTTTTTGATGTTTTCTTTGTCTAACTCCAGTTCCAGAAATTGATTTCCTTTCTGAAGCTTTGAAGCAATTGTATTAAAAGTCTGAAGATCTGAGTTATTTTTAATCTCAATTTCATCATCATTTAAGTCGATAGAAAAGTTATGAATTTTCCCTCCCGAAATGAATGAAATACTTCCCAATGTATTTTGAATAAAACGGTCTGCCTCCCAAACATGGTGTACAGAATTCTGAAGAAGCTTTTTTTGAAGGGTTTCAAAAGCATGATCTGAAGTTCCTGCAATACAATAATTTCCATCTATCATAAAGAAAAACTGTTCCTTCTGAAAACGGTTATTTCCTTTGGCAACAAAGTTTTGCTTCTTTAAATAGGTGATGAATTTTTGCGAATCTTTAAGTTCTAAAACACTGTACCATTCTGAAAATTTAGTGTCTTTGACGTGGAATATCTGCAGAAAATCCGGAATTCTGATTCCTGCATCTTTCAGTGAACCGGAGGTTTTACTCTTTGCTTTGCTTCCGGACCATTTTGAGGGATGGGTTGCCAAACTGAAGAGGTATTGTCCCGTTAATTTCTTCGTGTCAATTAAGACCACTGCATCTGTATTATCAGGAATATATTGAAGGCTTTTATCTTTGTGAAAAGCTACAAAATATACTGCAACAGCCAGCAATAAAAATAACGGGACAATAATCTTCTTTTTCTTCATCTATAAAATTTGAGGCTTCTTTTCTGTTTCTTTAGCTTTAAAAACCTGATCGAATATATCAAAGAAATACATTAAGCTGTTTTCTGAAGAATCTTTGATGTTATAGTTCATCTCAGTCTGGATACTTTCTCCTTTTACTTCAGTTTTATAATACAGCTCTCCTACATTTTTTTTGATCGCCTCTAATGTTTTTCTTTCTTTCGGACTTTTGAATTCTTTATCTAATCCTGTTAAAAGCTTCTGGATATCCAGTCTGCCGGACAATGGATATTTAGCGGAGTCTTTGGCCCATTTTCTGGAAATATCAGATTGGCTTACCGGTAAATTATTATCTGCAGCACTCATCAGGTATACTACTCCATCTTTTACAGTAAAAAACAACTGATCTACATATCCTCCGTTTTTCTCTTCTTTAAAGGTGTAAAGGTTTCCTTTTTTAGAAAATCTCTTGGACAGTTTTTTGTTGGTTGTCAGCAAATCAAAAATACGGTTCCAATACCCTTCATTCTCTGTTGCAAAAGCGAAAGTGAAGTTAGGAACAGCGATTTCTTTGGTTTTCTTTACTTCTTTTTCATTAAAATCTGCATCATATTCATAATCGGTATATTCTACGGTTTTGGATTTCAATTCATTCAAAACAAAGATTCCGTTTCCAGGGGCAATTTTGGTAATCGCTTCTTCATCCAGTACAATTTTCATGGTTTCCATGATCAGCTCCATTTCTTTTTTGTACTCGTTTTCTCCGGAATTCTGAAGAAGACTGTACATCATGTCAAAACATTTTGCACCATTCACATTCATGGCATAGTAGCCAACACTTTTCTCATTGATCAGTTCCAGCAGTTTTTTGTTTTTCTTCCCTTTATAAATGGCAGAAATATTCTTTTGAATGTCAGCATTTTTGTGCTGATAATTATTAACCAGTCTTACTTTATCTTTATCAAAGTACAGATTGTATGCATAGTTGGAATTGTACATGTTTTTGAAAAACTGTCCGTAGCCGTAATACTTCGTCATTTTTCCATAGATTCCTTCGTTTACAATCCTTCCATAATCTGTGTAGACAAAAACATCGGAATTGGCATCTCTGAATGACAGCATTTCTTTAGGCACTTCAATTTCTAAATTTGAACTGAAATATTGGTCAAAACGATCTTCTGCGTTCTTTTTAACAACCCTGAAGTTTTCTCTGCGGATAGAATCCTGTTCTTTCTGAAAAGCTTTTTCTTCTTCTTCTTCATCATAAGCATCTTCAGGCATTTCTTCTCCGTTTTCAGAATTTTCAGCAGTTTCTTTCTCTGCAGGATATTTATGATGTTTCTCCAGATATTTGATATCCTTCTGAATTCTTGCAATCTCGTTGTTGTTATCTTTTATACTTTCTTTCAGATACTTGATATCATCCTTCAGACTTTTGATTTCTTCTTTATAATCAAAAGGTTTTTCCGGTTCTTCTGTATACACTGTATCTCCCGGCTCTGCATAAGCGGAATCAACCACTGCAACAGCAGTACTGTCTGCAACTGCTTCCTCTGCCCAAAGATCCTTATAAGTTTTTGTATAGCTGATCATGCTCAGAACAGCACGGCTTCCGTTCCACGCTACAAAAATATCATCGTTGATATCTACATAAGAATAGTTCTTTCTGCTGGAAACCTCCTGGCCTTTTTTCTTCACAGAGTTAATGAACTCCTGAAACTTTTCCTTATTATCAATGATAAAATGGGTATTATAGGCTTTAATAGAGTCATTAAAACTTGCATAATGGTATTGAACAGCATCGTATTTGATTCCTGTTTTGGAATAATCTGTCCATGAAAGATTTTCTTTGCTCTTTTTGCTGAGCTCATGCAGCAAAGGATTCAGTTTATTCCAGTTGATTTTATTATTAAGCTGTTTTCCGTTAACTTCCATATAAAATACGGCATCGGAAGGAATTTTCATGCTGTTTTGGGCTAAAATCAATGTAAAGCCAAAGAGAACGAAAATAATTGTTTGCGTTTTTAAAAAGATAGATTTCATGACTATAGTTTAGAAATTTATTGAAAAAGAATGGTGTTTTGTATTTGTTTTTTCTGAAGGATTAAATCCAGGATATCTGCTTCCAGTTTAAGAGCCTTTTTGTTGGGAGAAAGCACGTAAGCAGTATTCGATTGTGATTTCACCGGATTTTCAAACTGCATGATGGAAGTATACCGAGCATCGTTAAAAACTTCTTTATCCCCCTTACTCATCTTGTCATAATCAGCCTTGAAAGTATTGACCTTATTCCTTGTCAAGGTCTTTTTCTCAAGATTTTGGCTGTAAACCTGAGTTGGAACCATTTTACCCAATATTTTCTGGGTTTTCAGTTTTTCAAGACCTGCATTAATGTTTTCAATTTTTTTGAAATTACAGCTCAGCTTGATGATGTAATTATCAAAGTCCATAGATGTTTTCACATTACTGATTCCTGGTGTTGCTTTAAAGATTTTGGCAGCTTCATTGATTTTATTTTCAATTTCTGCCTTTTTAGGAACTTTTTTTCCGTTGATGGTTTCCATCTTTGAGATAGAGGCAAGTCTTGTTTTGCTCTTGCTGGCATTAAGAATAATGGTATATTCTCCTGTTCCGTCAGCTTTTATATTCACTTTATCAAGAATATCAAAACAGCTTGTCAGGAACAGCAAAGGAATACATAGAAGAAATAATCTGAGAAAATTTTTCATGATTAGGTTTAAAAGCACAAAATTACTCAATTCTGACCTTAAATCCTTATAATCTTTGATTTTTTGGGCATAAATAGCTGTTTCCCGGTACTTTTTTGGGGGAAAATACGGTACTATTTCCGTATATTATTTTTTAAACTCGTCCTTTAAGATAATCCTGACGAAGATCTTCATCCAGTTTTTCAATAGCATACCGAAGACAGGTTCTCGGCATTTCTTTGTAATATAAATTCAGAAAGCTGATCAGCTCACCTTCATTTTTATTTCCCATTTCCCTTAGCAACCAACCGTTTGCTTTGTGCATCAAATCATGAGGATGTTTCAGATTTCTGATAACAAATTCTTTGGTCAGATCAAATGAACCCTTTTTTATATAGTGCATAGTTCCCACTACAGCAATTCTCTTATGCCACATTTCCTCAGATTTCGAAAGCTCTACAAGAAGACTTTCTTTCTGATTTTCAAAAACATACCTTCCTAAAATCTTATAACAGGTAGAATCTACCAGATCCCAGTTGTTCACATAAGGAAGATGGTTCAGGTAAAAAGCGACCACTTCTTCTTTTACTAATTTATCTTTTGTTTTCTCAAACTTTGAAATCAGCATAAAAAGAGCTGTCAGCCTGTGCTCGTGGTATTTTGAAGAAAGTAATGTACTGAGTTCTTTTAAATCTATTTTCGAATAATATTCTTTGGCCACAGAACGTTGATCCGGAACTTTCACTCCCAGAAACAAGTCGCCTTCGCCATATTCACCTTTTCCTGTTTTAAAGAATCTTGGAAAAAATTCCGCCTTTTCAGGAATGGATAAAACAGCAAGTGCTTCCTGTATTTCTTTAATGATGCTCATATGACAATTTAAGCGTTTTCTTCTACAGCAATATTTTCCTGCTCCTCCTCTTCTTTGGCAATCTTATTAGGATTCGCCACCTTAGCAATGGTAAGCCCCTGAACAATGATGGAGAATACGACAACGCAATAGGTAATACTTAAAATAATTTCACTGTATTCACTTTTAGGAATAGACATCGCCAGGGCAATGGAAACTCCTCCCCGAATTCCTCCCCAAACCAGAACTTTTACCGTCTGCGGACTGAAACTTCTTCTCAGGGAAGTAAATTTTGTAGGCCCCCAGATAGAAATAAATCTTGCAAACAGAACGACCACAATAGCAACTACGCCCGGAATCATGAAATGTCTGAGATCTTTAATCATCAAAAGTTCAAATCCGATGAACAGGAATAATACCGCGTTCAGGATTTCATCAATCAATTCCCAGAATTTAATCAGATAGTCCTGAGTAACTGATTTCATTTTGAAACTTCTGTTGAAATTCCCCATAAACAATCCTGCAGCAACCATCGTCAATGGACCGGAAATATGCATTTGACGGGCAATAAGATACCCTCCCATGACAACAGAAAGTGTTACTAATACGGAAATAATATAATCATCCACTTCACGCATCAATCTTGAAGTAACCCATCCTAACAGCACTCCAAGTAAAAGTCCTCCCCCGGCTTCTTTAAGCAGAAGCAATCCGATTGTTTCAACACTCAGATCCACTTCTTTTCCAATCGCCAGTTGTAAAATAACTGTAAACACCACAACCGCCATACCGTCATTGAAAAGAGACTCTCCAGCTACTTTTGTTTCCAGTGATTTGGATACCTTAGCTTGTTTCAGTACACTCAGAACTGCTACCGGATCGGTAGGTGAAATCAAGGCTCCAAAAACAAGACAATAGATAAAAGGAAGTTTTACCCCTACATAAGGAAGCAGATAAAACATTCCGAATCCTACCACAAAAGTAGAAATTACAACACCTACTGTGGAAAATATCACTACAGGTCTGAACTGTTCTTTCAGGTCATTAATATTAATATGGATTCCCCCTGCAAAGAGTAGAAAATTAAGCATAGCACCCATCAACACCTCCGTGAAATCGATACCATTCATAAGGTTGTGAAGATGTCCGAAAGTTCTCGGAAGAACCGTTTCTCCAAACAGTACCAGAAAAATTGATACTACAATGGCGATCACCATAATTCCGATAGTACTTGGAAGTTTTAAAAACCTATAGTTAAGATAGGCAAATATTGATGCTAATACGATTAATGCTGAAAATGAATAATATAATTCCACTAAGTGTTTTTATTTTAAGATTAATTGGTTAGTTCCAAATAGAGTATTTTGATATAAATTTGATTCCCATCCTTTTCCCAGATGTCAAACATGGCATCTTTAGAAGCTTTTGAACTTCTTGTGTAGTCCTGTCCTATATTCAGAATATTCAGCAGAATGTATTCATCTCCTACAGAATTGACGACATAGGCTGTTTTTTCTGACTTTCCGTCTCCCGAACTTCTTATCCCTTCAGTAAGTGTACGGAATTGATTCAGATGATGGATAAAGTTATTTCCATCCTTTACAGAATCATAAGCCCTGAGAAGAATCAGCAGCACATCCAGATTGGTAGGATCTTTATCATACAAAGCTTTTCCCTGCTTGATGCAATCAGCAAAATTGTTTTGTTTAAAAGCTTCTACCAGACTTTTAAAACTATCATCTGATGTACTTATTTTATCGTTTCTAAAATTTCTTCCGTAGTACAGATATTGAGATTCTATACTGTCCAGAGATTTAGGATATCCTTTAAATTTGAAAATAAGCTTGTCGTAATTGTACGGAGAATCGGAAGTCCTGAGACTTTTCTCAATAGCTTTTAAATCAATTTTGGATTTCTGGCTGAATCCAAAAACCGAAAACAGGATAAATAAAAGAAAAAGGTGGTATTTCATTAATTGTTGCTTTCTTCTTCGTCGTTATCGAAATATTCGAAAAGGAAATCGTTGTATGGGAATCTGGAAATATGAATTTTCATCACCTCATCATAAATCATTTTCTTCATTTCCGGGAAGTTTTCCTTCGTTAATGCAGAGATGAAAACCGTTGGATACTTAGATTTTGCCATCCATGTTTTTTTCCATTCTTCCAGAGAAATATTTTTACGGGTAGTAGGTGTAAGATCATCTTCATCCTTTTTCTCATAGCTGAAATCATCAATTTTGTTGAAAATCATAATCATTGGTTTCTGATGTGCATTGATCTCCATCAGGATATGATTTACAGATTCTATGTGATCTTCAAAGCTTTCGTGAGAAATATCCACCACATGAATCAAAAGATCAGCTTCACGAACCTCATCCAAAGTAGATTTGAATGATTCTACAAGCTGAGTAGGTAGTTTTCTGATGAATCCTACTGTGTCTGTCAACAAAAACGGAAGATTTCCAATCACCACTTTTCTTACTGTGGTATCAAGGGTTGCAAATAGTTTATTTTCCGCAAAAACCTCAGATTTTGAAATAGAATTCATCAAAGTAGATTTCCCTACGTTGGTATATCCTACCAAAGCCGCACGAACCACTTTTCCACGGTTGTTACGCTGAGTAGCCATCTGCTTGTCAATCGTCTTCAGTTTCTCTTTCAACAAGGTAATTCTGTCACGGATAATACGACGGTCAGTTTCAATTTCCGTTTCACCGGGACCTCTCATCCCAATACCTCCTTTCTGACGCTCAAGGTGGGTCCACATTCTTGTTAATCGAGGTAAAAGATACTGATATTGTGCCAGTTCCACCTGAGTTCTTGCATAAGAAGTCTGTGCTCTTTGGGCAAAAATATCAAGAATAAGATTGGTACGGTCCAGGATCTTAACTTCCATATCTCTTTCCAGGTTTTTAAGCTGTGAAGGAGAGAGTTCATCATCGAAAATTACGGTTCCGATCTCATTTTCTTTTACATATTCTTTTATCTCAATAGCTTTTCCGCTTCCGATAAAGGTTTTGGAATCCGGCTGAGTTAGTTTTTGGGTAAAACGTTTTTGTACGGTTGCTCCTGCTGTGAAAGCTAAAAACTCCAGTTCATCTAAATACTCCGTCAGTTTTTCTTCATCCTGATTCTGTGTAATAACACCCACCAAGACTGCTTTCTCATAGTTATGTTCTTTCTTTTCTAACATTAAGTTCTGTCTATGTTTATGATTTTTACAAGTTAATATTTTTCAGAAAAAAAACAAAATCAATTTTTATTTAATAACATATTTTAATATAAATTTAAGTTTACCGATGAATGATATATAAAAAATCAATAACTTTATATAATAAAATTCTGATTTTTAAATATTTAAATTAAAAAACTAATCTCCGGAATATCATGATTACCCATATTAGATGTATGATTATTGATGATGATGAACTGGACAGGCTGGTTCTTCAGCATTATATCAGGCAATATCAAAACATTGAAATTGTTGCCACTTTCGACTCTGCAGAAAAGGCGGTTCCCTATCTTGACCTTCCTGCCGATCTCCTGATTACCGAAACTAATTTAAAGGGCATGAGTGGTCTTGAACTCCGCACATTAGCCCATAAGATTCCTGCGTGCATTTTCGTAAGCTCACATCCTGAGCTGGCTGCCGGAGCTTTTGAGATTAATACTTTAGATTTTATTACCAAACCCCTCACTGCAGAACGCTTTCATCATTCCATGGAAAAGCTTTTTGATTTTTTTGAAGTAAAGGAAAAATGTGAATGTTATGATGCTATGGTGGGAGAAAACTGCATCAAAATAAAAGAAGGAGGCCATATTCATCAGATTAAAATGAAAGATATTCTCTATCTGGAAGCTCTGAAAGATTATACAAGAATTATCACTCTTGAAAAAAATCACTGTATTTTAAATTCTTTGGGAAATCTTCTGCAAAAAAACTTTTTTGATTCTTTTGTCAGAATACACAGAAGCTACGCTGTCCCACGCCATCTTATCCGGGGAAAAAGTTGTCATGAAATAGAGCTTGCACATCACATAAAACTCCCTATTGGCCGCACTTACAAGGATAATCTTTCTTTTTTCAATCTTTAAAAAAACCTAACCATAATTCACAAAATGCCATTGGTCGATTATTTCTGCCGTTGGTCTATTTTCTTTCCAATTGATTGAGAGAGGTGGTAATTTAGTCTTCCCAAATTCCCCAAGAAAAACACATATCTATTAATCACCAAAACTGTTATCCATGGAAAGAATATCTATTTATTGTATTATTCTGTCTGTATTTTCCATCCCCATACTGCACGCTCAGGCTGTAGTTTTGGCAACGGGATTGGATGCATCAGCAGTTAATGGTTTTGTTTCGTACAGTGTAGGTCAGACCACCTATCTGGAAAAAGGAACAGGACAAGTTCTGGAAGGCGTTCAGCAGCCTTACGAAATTATCACCCTTACCACTATTGAAAATCCTTCTGAACAGAATGGCATTTTGCTCTATCCTAATCCTTTCAGAGATTATTTGTATTTAGATTTTACGTCAAATAGTTTTAAAGGGTCAGAATACCAGTTATTCGATGCCCAGGGCAAACTGGTAAAAAAAGATAAGATCTCACAATCAAAATCTGAGCTTAATTTCTCCTCACTTCCTTCTGCTATGTACATTATCAGGATTACTCAAAATGGAGAAAATATCAAAACTTTTAAAATCATTAAAAAATAAAACGCCATGAAAAAAATATTATCAGTGTTTTGGATCCTGACAGGTTTCTTTATGGGACTGTCCCAGGCTCCGGAAAAAATGAGCTACCAAGCTGTCATGAGAAACGGTTCCGGACAACTCTTAGCCAATCAAGGAATTGCCGTGAAAGTAAGCATACTACAGGGATCTCCTGCCGGAGCTGCCGTTTATTCTGAAAGACTTACCGGAAATACCAATGCCAACGGACTTGTTAGTCTCGAAATAGGAACAGGAACAATCCTTACCGGAACATTCGCTACAATCGACTGGTCTTCAGCAAGCTATTATTTAAAAACAGAAACAGATCCAGCGGGCGGAACCAACTATACCATAGTAGGAACCAGCCAGTTACTAAGCGTACCTTATGCTTTGTATGCTAAATCTGCCGGAGTGAGCGGAGGAAGCTTTACGATTCCCTACTCCAATACGGTAAATAATGCTTCCACTTTATTTTCATTAATCAATGATGGTGATGGAACTTCAGTGGAAGGAGTTAACAGCACAACCACATCCAGTATTGCTGCTGTAAGAGGAATTGTAAGCAATACAGCCCCTGGAGGATTTTCTTCAGCAGTACGTGGTATCAATAACGGAACCGGCGGACTGGGAATTGGAGTATGGGGAAGCCAGGCCGGAAGCGGCTGGGGCGTATATGGTGTTACTCCAAATGGCTTGGGAGTCTACGGAAATTCCAGTGGAAACGGATATGGTGTTTATGCAAACAGTAATACAGGAACGGGTTTAAATGCCACCAGTAACAATGGTATTGCTGCCAATATTTCTATCGTCAACAATGCCAATGCCAATAGTGTTCTTACCGCATCTACTGTAGGGAACGGAACCGTTATCAATGTTTCTACCACAGGTACTGGAGCGGGAATACTAAGTTCTACCGCAGGAGGATTCGGGGCTCATGGGATCACCTCTTCCCAGTCATCTGCAGGGATTATAGGAGACAATACCGGAGCAGGTGAAGCGGTTGTGGGAAGAACCACCAGTGATATTGCCGGAGCGGTTGTGGGCCGTAATGATGGAGGTGGATATGGTGTGAGAGGATTTGTGGCTACTAATACATCAGGAACTGGTATCGGTGTATACGGACAGGTAGGTTTAAATAACAGTACCGGCCGTGCGGGACGATTTGAAAATTTCAATCAAACCAATACAACAGGGAATACTTTTGAGGTAGAAACGAATGGAAACGGAAATATTCCGGATAATACTCAAGGGAATGCAGCCTCTTTTATTGTTGACAATACGAATAGTGTGGGGGCAGCAGTAAGAGGAGAAGTAAATACTATTTTCGGGAATTTTGGTGCAGCCGCTGTATTTGGAGTTTCTTCAGGAACCGGAGGACGTGCCGGTTTATTTTATGCATCAAACCCTGCCGGAAACGGAGCTTCATTGATTGCTCTGACTGATGGGAACGGAAATGCCATCACCGCCAATGCAGGAAAAGATGGTAACGGTGTAGAAACCAATATTGATGGTGCCGGAAATGCTCTTTATGCATGGGTTCCTTCTTTTGCCACCGGACGTGCGGGACGATTTAATATTTTTAATGAATCCAACACCAGCGATGTGATCACAGTAACAACTGTAGGAAACGGTATTGGTGGAAATTTTAAAGTAGAC
Organism: Chryseobacterium sp. KCF3-3; assembly: GCF_045865955.1. Taxonomy (NCBI): domain Bacteria; kingdom Pseudomonadati; phylum Bacteroidota; class Flavobacteriia; order Flavobacteriales; family Weeksellaceae; genus Chryseobacterium; species Chryseobacterium sp. KCF3-3. Next base: position 1,981,434 of record NZ_AP035792.1, on the reverse strand, counting down.
AAAGTTACCGGAACATCTCCTGCGGTAAAAGGAGAAGTCAATTCCCAATTCGCCAATTTTGGAACAGCCGGAATCTATGGAGTATCTTCCGGAACTGGAGGATTTGCAGGGTTATTTCATGCAAGCAATCCTGCCGGAAATGGCCCGGCATTAGTTGCTATTGCTGACGGAAATGGAAATGGTATCACAGCCAATGCCTCAAATGGCGGAGATGGAGTTGAAACCACTGTAGATGGGACAGGAAGTGCCATTTTTGCATGGGTTCCTAATTTCAGTAATGGACGAGCCGCAAGATTTGTGAATTTTAATACATCTAATACCAATGCAGCCCTTACCGTAGAAACTCATAGTGCAGGATCTTTGGCTTTGTTTAAATCAGGAAACCCGGGAACCGTAAATGTTGCCCGTATCGATAATACAGGAAAAGGATTTTTCAACGGCGGTACACAAAACAGTGGTGCTGACGTTGCTGAAGCTTTTGATGTCAACGGAAACATTTCGGAATATGAGCCTGGTGATATTCTGGTTATCTCAACAAAAGCAGACAGAACGGTTGAAAAATCATCAACTCCCTACTCTACTCTTGTTGCCGGAGTGTATGCTACTAAACCTGGTGTATTGCTTACAGAAGAACATATCGATATTGATATTTCCAATAAAGCGCCAATGGGTGTCATTGGTGTCATTCCAACCAAAGTATGCCTTGAGAACGGAAACATAAAAAGAGGAGATCTCCTGGTGACTTCATCTAAAGCGGGAGTTGCCATGAAAGCCAATCTTAAAAAGGTAAAAATTGGCCAGGTCATCGGAAAAGCACTTCAGGATTATGACCAAAAAGAGATTGGAAAAATTCAAGTATTAGTCAACATAAAATAAACCGTCATGAAAATAGCATATATTATCCCATTATTATTTCTAAGCACTTTTATTTATGCTCAGGAAAGTAAAAAAACGGCTCCTGTAGAAGAAGATCAGGCACTGGTTGTAAAACAGGCAAAAGAACAACAGGCTGCCCAAATTCAGGCCGCTAAGGAAAGAATTGAAAAAAATGCAGGAAGTACAGGTTTAGCTTCTGATCAGGGGTTGGAAGTCAAAAAACAGGAATCCAAGCCCAAAGCAGCTGCAGACAATTCAGGAAAGCTTCTCCCCAATACAGCAAGTCTTGAAGATATTAAAAAAACCATCCCAAACAGACAGGCATATCACAATAGTATAAATTCTAGGAACACAAAAACGACAGTTACCGGGCTGCCCAACACAGCAACTCTGGAAGAAATAAAAAAAACAATTCCCAAAAACTAATGACTCTCAAAAACTGGTAACCTCAAAAAGCTGATAACCAAACTAGATTTTTCAAACAAAGAAGTCCGCTACAAGGCGGACTTTTTATATTGGAGAATGGTATTATTAATCCCAATCAGCAGCTACAAATTTCATTGAATTTCCATGATCGTCGGATAAGGTAAGAAAATGCCCTTCAATAGAATAATGAGTCATGGTCTCAATCTTTTTCTGAAAAGAGCTTTCAAGATTCATATCCTGACAGGCTTTCATGGTACTTATTCCTTTTGAAAACTTTACTTTTCCTCCTTTTTTAAATTCAGAAACAAAAGACATCCGGTTACATCCCATGTAAGCATTTGCCTGAATTTTACCCTTCATCATATTGCCTGTAAGATTCATTTCGGCTTTATTGGCGATCAGTTGATCCCTTGAAAAACCATCCAGTGAAACCAGCATCCATTGTCTTTGGAGGACAGGATTTTTATCCGGCATTGCAGAGCAATTCAAAACAACACCCAAAAGTAAAACTGTAAAAAGTGGTAATAGTATCTTTTTCATGCGGATTATCATCCCATTTTCATACCATTCCGGGACAGAATCTCGTAAAAATTAGTAAATTAGCGACACAAAAATTATTTTATAAAATGAAAAGACTATTTCTACTATTCACTTTCTTACTGGGCTTTGCTCAGATGAGGGCGGATGAGGGGATGTGGCTGCTAATGCTCATCAAAAGACTTAACGGTGTTGATATGCAAAAAGAGGGTCTACATCTTACGCCTGAAGAAATTTATTCTGTGAACAATTCAAGCTTAAAAGATGCTATCGTAAGTTTCGGTGGTTTCTGTACAGGTGAAATTGTTTCGGATAAAGGACTTATATTTACCAACCACCACTGTGGTTACGGTGCTGTTGCTGCGGCTTCTACACCAGAAAAAGATTATTTGAAGAACGGTTTCTGGGCAATGAAACAGAAAGACGAATTCAATGCAAAGGATCTTTATGTAAGATTTTTAGTGAGAATGGATGATGCTACGCAAAGAATCAATTCTAAACTAAACAACAATATGACCGGAGCAGAGAGAAAAGCTGTGATTGATGCTGAAACTAAAGCAATCCAGACTGAAAACTCTGAAAACGGGAAATATACTGTAGTAGTAAGAGATTTCTTCAATGGAAATGAATTCTATTATTTCGTATATCAGGATTATAAAGATATCAGATTAGTAGGTGCTCCACCTTCATCATTAGGAAAATTCGGAGGAGACACAGACAACTGGGAATGGCCAAGACACACTGCTGACTTTACCGTTTTCAGAGTGTATGCTGATGCTGCAGGAAACCCTGCTGAATATTCTCCAAGCAACACTCCTTTGAAACCTAAGCACTTCCTTCCGGTTTCTCTTAAAGGAATTAAGCCTGGTGACTTCTCAATGATCTTAGGATATCCTGGAAGAACAAACCGTTACCTGACTTCTTACGGAATTCAGCAGATGGTAACTAAAGATTACCCGGCATGGGTTGAAGCTTCTAAATTGGCTATGGATGTAATGAAAAAATACATGGACAAAGATAAAGCGACTCAACTTAACTATGCTTCTCAATATGCTTCTGTAGCTAACTACTGGAAAAACAGACAAGGAACTATCGATGCAGTAGAGAAAAACGGAACGATTTCTGACAAGCAAAAGATCGAAGAAACTTATAATAAGTGGGCTGCAATGCCTGGAAACGACCAATACAATGGCGTTTTAGAAGATATTGGAATATACTATAAGCAAGTTTCTGAAAGAAATGTTGAAAGAAACTATGCTACTCAGTTTACAAGAAATGCCAAATATATTACCCTTGCTGCTCAGGTAGGATCTGTTCTTAAAGCGTATGCTGCTCAGGATATGCAGGGAAGATTAGCGATGAAAGCTAAAACAGAAGCTGCTATCAAAGCTGCTTATGAAAACTTCAATCCATCTTTGGAAGGAGAAATGCTTGCAGCTATGACAAGTCTTTACCAGGCAAGAGTTAAAAACCCAGACGTTGCTTCTGCTACTATTTTAGGTTTGGATGCTAAGACTGTTTCTAACTTAGCGTATTCTTCAATCTTCGCTAATAAGACTTCTGCAACAAACTTCTTATTGAACCCGGATGCATTGAAACTTGATGCTGATCCACTTTGGAAAGCAGCTAACGGAATTGTTGCTGATCAAAAAATAAGCATGGAAAGATTTGTAAAAATAGATGATAATTTTGCGAAAAATAACCGTCTGTTCCTAGCTGGTTTAATGAAAGCTATGCCTGAGAAGAAATTCTACCCGGATGCTAACTCTACAATGAGATTAACTTACGGTACGGTAGATAAATTACCTATCAGAAATGACAGAAATTATTTCGGTATTACGGATAACTATTATACAGATATGACTGGTCTTGTTGGAAAATACAAGAAAGGTGATGAAGAATTTGATCTTCCTCAAAGAGTGATTGATCTTTACAACCTTAAAGATTTCGGTCAGTATGCTGATGCTGCAGGTTATATGCCTGTAAACTTCCTTTCTAACAACGATATTACTGGTGGTAACTCTGGTTCTCCGGTAATTGACGGAGACGGTAACCTTATCGGTATTGCTTTTGATGGAAACAGCGAAGCATTAAGCGGAGATATCGTATTCGAACCTGAATGGCAGAAAACCATCAACGTAGACGTTCGTTTCGTTCTTTGGACAATCGATAAGTATGCTGGTGCAAGAAGATTAGTTGACGAATTGAAGCTTGTAAGAGATGCAAACACTCCGGCTGATACAAAAACTAAAAACTCAGGGACTACGACAACCCCTAAGAAAATAAACAAAAAATAATCTTATTGGATCTATTTTTGAAAACCGTGAAATTTACTTTCACGGTTTTTTTATTTTTGATTATTAAAATATTTCATCATGAAGCTTAACCCTATTGAATTCATAGCCATTATTCAGCAGAACGGAGAAATGAATGCTGCATTCGTAGAATTTCCATTTTCTACAGAGGAATTGTTTCATACAAAAGGACAGGTAAAAATTAAAGCCCTATTTGATGATAAGATTGAATACCGTGGAAGCCTTGTCAAAATGAAATCCGACTGTCATATTTTAGGACTGACTCAGGAAGTAAGAAAACTGTTGGATAAAACTTTCGGGGATGAAGTCTCTGTTGTTCTTACTGAAGACAAGGAGGAAAGAGTGGTTGAAATTGCTGATGATATCGCTTCTGTTTTTAATAAAAATCCGGAAGCAAAAACTTTATTTGACAAGATGAGCTATACTCACAAAAAGGAATACATCCGTTGGATTGAAGAAGCCAAGAAACCGGAAACAAGAGAGAACAGAAAGGCAAAAATGATTCTGATGATTCTGGATGGGAAAAAGGGGATATAGACCGCTTTACTTTTCCCTCTCAAAACGATACATTTAAAAAAAATTGAAATAAGAAAATATTTTTTGTCAGGATCTCAAAAAGTAGCCGACTATAGTTACAGATATCAATTATAACTATAAAAATTTACTTTTATGAACAAGTTTATTTTCAGAACATCAGTTTTAGCTGCAGCTACTCTAGCTGCGTTTTCCTTAACTTCATGCAGTGATTCTAATAACGACATGATGATGGACATGGGTTTTCAAAGATCCATTACTTTTGAAAACGTTGTAACTCCCAAAGATTTTGTAGAAAGCGGAAGTTTTCAGGGAACAGGAACGCCTCCTATTATTTTACCCGGACAATCTGTTTCTGTTAAATTCAGTGCAGGAAAAACACAGGCTTTAATGTTTGCAACGATGTACGGAGCTTCAAAAGACTGGTTTTTCGCGTCCCAGCAGCCGGGCATCAAATTGTTTGACTCCAATGGAAATGCTATTACCGGAGATGTTTCTTCAAGTGTCCGATTGTGGGATAACGGAAGCAAAGATGACATCACAGGACAGGTTGAAAGCAAACCCATTATGCAGGTTCCTAATGTCAATGCTTCACAACTTATGAAGCTTAATCTTACTTATAATGACGTAACTTCAGAATTTACCCTGACCATTACCAATACCTCTGGCGGAACAGCCAATGAAACTCCTTTTTCTCCCGGTGTATGGGCAGTTTCCAACTACAATGGATCTCAGCTGCTGAACAGTGCTCCGTTTTTTACACCTAACGCTTTATCCAATCCTGAAATCACAGATATTGCTCAAATGGGAAATATCAGTAAAATGATGACGAAACTGAATGCCAATACAGGAATTATGACAGGGCTTTCTCCTGCCTTGGTGGTTGTTTATCGTGGTGATAAAAATCCAATTTATGAATTAGGCAAATTAGACAGTGGAATGGGACTGAAAGATATTGCACAGTTTGGAAATGTAGCTAAGCTTCAAAACAGTTTAAAATCTTTACCTAATGTAAAAGGGGTATATGTTGCAGGAAGTGCTCCTGTAACTCCGGGAAGTAAGGTAACCACCAACTTTAATGCGGAGCCAGGTGATAAAATTGCCTATGCAACCATGTTTGGTTTTTCCAATGACTGGTTCTATGCTAATGAACAAAGTATTGATGCCAATACTAAGGGAGACCTCAGCTTAAAAACTTCATTATTTGATTCCGGGACGGGTATTGACCAATATCCGGGTGCGGGAAATCATCAGGCCTTGTTTGGTGGAACTCCACAAAGTGAAAATAAGACTATTTCCAAGGTAGGAAACTTTTATCCTGTTCCTGCGGTACAGAATGTGATTAAGGTAACCGTTAATTAATCTTCACATAAAAAAGAGGTTGTCTCAAAAGTAAAATAATTTGACTTTTGTTATGGACTATCTCGAATGTACAATTTGAGATTCTTCACTCCATTGTTGAACTACGTTCGCAGACCTTCAGTCTGTGTTCAGAATGACACTTTTGAGGCAGCTTTTTTTAATTGCAAAATAATATAATCTTTCTATCAGGGTTTTAGCTTTCCTTCCAAATACTGCTCTCCTCCTCCATTCGTAACGGTTATAAAACCCTCATAGTGGCTTACCTTTACTCCCAGATCATTATTTATTTCTTTAAAATATCCTGCCTTGTCTCTGTTATAGATTGTATCTCCCTGCCAAAGAAACTGTGCAGATTGTCCTGTTTTATTTTGAAACGTAAGAACCCTCAACGGGTTTACAAATCCCCCGGATTTAAGATCTACCACTGCACTTTCGTTAGCTGCAAAATCTTTAGACAATACAATAATTGTATTCATTTATTTTTTCTTTGGTTTCAGTTAATTAAAAACGGGGATAAGTATTTCTCATTACCCTGATACAAATTTCATTCTCTGCAACGACAAAACTTGACGTATTTATTCAACAAAAAAATAAAAGCCCAAGCAGGATCTGTCTGGGCTTTTTCCATTATTAAATTCTATTCAACCGGAATTCCAAGATATTGTAAATAGGAATCCAACAGTTTTTTATCAAATACCGGTTCCTGAATGCCTGATCCTTCCAGATACTGAATAACATTGGAGCAATCCCATACATAAGTATTCTGGTAAAGCTCTACGGTAGATAAACCTTCATGCATATTATCTCTGAAAAGACTCGTCAATGGATACAAACGGTTTTTGCTGTCATCTTCCCACTGTTTTCTCCATTCTTTATAAGGAAGGTCTTTGAGTGGGAAAGGATAATATTTTTTCATGAGTCCAAAGAAATCTTCCAAGGTAAGATTGGTTTCAGGACGGGCAATCAGGTTGAATTTCTTCCCTATTGCTTCTTTATTTTTTGTGATATGAGCCATCGCTTTAGTCATATAATCTACGGTAATAAGACCTTCTCTAAGCTCAGTGAGTGCGGGATATGATTTGAATTCTATACAATTTTTCACCAATCCTGACCACCATTGATAAGAGGCACTTGCGCCTGTTTTACTGTGACACATGGCATATCCAAGACGATAAGTAATTAATGGCAGTCCTTCTTTTGCTGCTAAATCAGCAACGGCTTCCATCACCCATTTACTTCTTACATAACCAATATCTTTACTTACAGACATCAGATTTTGTTCAATATCATCAGATTCCAACATTACTGTTTTTCCTGTAAATAAATGCCCCCAGCTGTACACGGAAATGGTTGATAGTAATGCGAGACATTTTGTTCTTTCCGCTCCTGCTAGTTTGATGATTTCTCTTAATCCTTCTACATTGGGAGCTTTCATATAGGAATAAGGTTCGATAAAGTTGACTGAGCTTCCGGAATGATAAATCAAATCGGTTTGCTTTGCCAGCTTTATAAATATTTCTTCTGACAATCCTAAGGATGGCAGAGCCAGATCTCCAATAACAGGAATGATTCTTGATTTCTGTTCTACATGTTGAGGAATATGATATTGCTTAAAACATCTGTCAATTTTTTCCATGGCATAAAACTCATCCTGAGCTCTTACAAGACAATAAATATCAGCATTTGTCGTATCAAGAAGCTCCTGTAACAGGTGAATTCCTACAAAACCTGTGACACCTGTTAAAAATATTGTTGTTGGGTTTTCCACCTGCTGAGGATCAAATCCACCTGCAAAAACAGTTCCCGGAGCAAGATAAACATCTTTCTGGAGCTCAACATATGGTTCTACATCTTCCATGGGGATTGCTTCCCTTGTCTCTCTGGATCTGTTAATAAGAACTTCTGACAGTTGCTGCAATACGGGATACTGATATATATCCCGCAGATACACTTTTACATCCAGCTTTCTCTGCAAAGCAACCGCTACCGTTGCAACCAACAGAGAGTTTCCTCCAATATCAAAGAAATTATCCGTGATATTGATGACAGGGCGTTCCAATGCAGACGACCAGACATCTGCAATAATTCTTTCGGTTTCGTTAGTTGGAGGCTCAAATGAGATCAATTCTTTTGCTTCTTTATCAGCCAGATCCTTTAATATCTGTGTATCTGTTTTTCCATTTGCCGTTAACGGAATTTTATCTATAAAAATAATTTGTGCGGGAATCATGTAGCCAGGAAGTTCTTCTTTCAATTCATTTCGGACTGATGAAATATCTGCTATTGCTCCAGGAGTCAATACAATAAAGGCAATCAGATATTTGGTGCTTCCTTCCGTTTCTTTACCAATAACCATAGCTTCTTTAATATTTTCCTGCTGGATCAATGAACGTTCTATCTCTCCCAGTTCCACTCTGAAGCCACGAATTTTTACCTGATTATCAATCCTTCCCAAGAATTCAATATCACCATCCGGATTCCATTTGGCCAGGTCTCCTGTACGGTAGATCTTCTCTGCTTCATTGAATGGGTTGGTAATGAATTTAGCATCAGTAAGTTCTTTATTATTAAGATATCCTTTTGCTAAAAGGTTTCCCCCAATACAGAGTTCTCCTACAGCTCCTACAGGCAGCAATTCCTTATTTTCTCCTAAAATAAATGCTTTTGCATTGGCAATCGGTCTGCCTATAGATGAAACATATTTCCCGTTAATATCTTTCACTTTTTTATAAGTAGCATAAACGGTACATTCTGTGGGACCGTAATAATCTATCAGTTCGTAACTTAGTTCTGAGGTAAGCACTGGTTTTAGCTTTTCACCTCCTGTAAAGAGATATTTCAGTTTCAGATCATTATAATTACCGGAATAATTAACTAACGCCGGTGCTAAAACAGAAGGTGTAAAACCGTGCGTAATCTGATTTCTTCTATAATAATCAAGTAAAGCAAGTGCATCCGTTCTGTCTTCATTATTAGCAATAAAAATAGTGGCTCCGGAAGCAAGAGCAGACCACATTTCCCATACAGAGATATCAAATGCCAACCCTGCCACAAGAGTTAATTTTGAGCTATGATCCACATGAAAATGATGATTATGCCATGTTACCAGATGTTGTATAGCCTGGTGGTCTACCATTACACCTTTGGGCTTACCCGTTGAGCCTGAGGTATAAATTGTGTATGCCAGGGCATTCTGATGAATATTAATTCCCGGATATTCTGATGATAAATGATTAAGATTCTCCATATGACTCAGATCAAATACTTTTGTCTTTTCAGTCTCTGATAAAAGTTCTCCAAGAATTTGATTGGTAATGATAAGATCAGTAGAGGTATCGGAAAGAATATATTCTACTCTTTTCACAGGATAAGCAGGGTCTATCGGAACGTAGGCTGCACCTGTTTTGATAACTCCAAGTATCGCAATGGCCCATTCCAAAGAACGGTCCAGCCAGATAGGAACATATTTTCCTTCTTTGATACCACGGCTCAATAACAGGTTGGCGAGCTGATTGCTTCTATGATCCAGCTCTCCGTAAGTAATCTCCTGATCCTGGTAAACCACGGCAGTCTTATCAGGATGGAGGATTGCCTGTTTCCGGAAAAGAGATTCCAAGGTGTCTTCATGATGATAATCCCAACCGGTTTTATTGAACCTGTTGAGTAATTTTTCTCTGTCTTCAGAGGACAATAATACTGTTGAACCTGATGACAGACTTTCTAATGAGGGAATGGTGTTTGACATAATAATTTGATTTGGTTTGGGTATAAACCGACCTCTCTATGAGCGGGACGGCAGGCCGTATTCAAACGTTATGTATCTATTCGAAAAAGAAGGAAGAGTTTATTTCGTCTATCCTTTATAAGTGGGATACACTTCCTACGTAGTATTTATGAATTTGATTTCCATAATATGATATTTTAAATAATTTGGTAATCAAACTTAACATAATATTTTAACTTATGTGTTACATAATTACTATGTTAACTTCACATATAAGAATTAAACTTATGAAAACAAAACTGAGTATTTAGTTTTAAATCAATCAAATAGAATAAAAAATTAAGCGTTCCAGAATTCACGATCCAGACTTCTGTATTGTATGGCTTCAGAAATATGATGGGACAGAATATTTTCGGATTCTTCAAGGTCTGCTATTGTTCGGGCTACTTTAAGGATTCTGTCATAAGCTCTTGCTGAAAGATTAAGTTTTTCCATCGCTAATTTGATGAGACTGAAAGAGGTTTCATCCAGTTCACAATAGGCTTCAATTTCCTTAGGTCCTATTTGGGCATTGCTGCTGATATTGAGCTTTTGATATCTTTTATTCTGAATATCCCTTGCTTTCAAAACCCGCTCTCTGATGTCTTTGCTCTTCTCTCCTTTTCTTTTCTCGGAAAGTTGCTCAAACTCTACTTTCTGAACTTCGATATGGATATCTATTCTATCTAAAAGCGGCCCTGAAAGTTTATTCATATACCGCTGCATTTCATAAACAGATGAGGTATTATTAGGATCATCGGGAAAGAACCCGCTTGGACTGGGGTTCATAGAAGCTACCAACATAAAACTTGCCGGATAGTTGACCGTAAATCTGGCTCTTGAAATCGTTACTTCCCGATCTTCCAAAGGCTGTCTCATGACTTCCAGCACTGTTCTCTTAAATTCGGGCATCTCATCCAGAAACAAAACCCCGTTATGAGCAAGAGAGATTTCTCCTGGTTGCGGATAACTTCCTCCTCCTACCAGGGCAACATCGGATATGGTATGATGTGGAGATCTGAAGGGACGAACAGTCATCAATGATGTTTCTGTTCCTATTTTCCCGGCTACAGAATGAATTTTTGTTGTTTCCAAAGCTTCTTTCAATGTTAATGGAGGTAAAATACTGGGAACTCTTTTGGCCAACATGGTTTTTCCGCTTCCGGGAGGGCCGATCAGAATAATATTATGTCCGCCTGCAGCGGCCACTTCCATTGCTCTTTTGGCTGTTTCCTGACCTTTAACTTCTGAGAAATCGAAAGGAAAATCATTGATTCTTTCATGAAATTCTTTTCTGGTATCCAAAGTCATTCTTTCGAGAGGCTTTCCTTCGTTAAAAAAATCAATAACCTCTCTGATATTTTCAACTCCGTACACTTCAAGTTCATTAACAATGGCTGCTTCCCTGGCATTTTGCTTGGGAAGGATGATTCCTTTAAAGCCTTCTTCTCTGGCCTGGATCGCAATGGGTAAAACACCTTTAATGGGTTGTAAACTTCCGTCCAGCGAAAGCTCTCCCATAATAATATAGTCTTTAACGTTCTCTGCCAGTATTTGATCTGAAGCCGTTAAAATACCAATAGCAATACTGAGATCGTAAGCAGAACCTTCTTTTCTAAGATCTGCAGGAGCCATATTAATGGTAATCTTCTTTCCAGGAATTTTAAATCCTACATTTTTCAGGGCTGCAGAAATTCTATAACTGCTTTCCTTAATAGCGTTATCAGGAAGCCCTACGAGATGATACCCTACTCCTCCGGTATCTACATTCACTTCAATAGTAATGGTCTGTGCAGCCACTCCATGAATGGCACTTCCATAAATTTTGATCAGCATGGTGTGTTTTTGGAGTAAAAGTAAACAATATAGTATTTTGAAAATCTGAAAGTTACATTAATGATTTTCTATATAAATAAGCATAACTAAAAACATATTAATAAAAGAGCATTGAGAGAGGTTCTTCAAAGCTATTAAGATTTCTATGTTGTTCAGATTGCATACATCCTAATAAAAATCAGGTTTTAAAGGAGAAATAAAGTTATCTCGCTGTTTAGAATTAATATAAATAAAGTTATATTTGTGGCTTATTTATTTTTAATAAGACTAAATAGATATAAAATGCAGAAGACCGGTCATAAAAAATCCAAAGGAACCTTCAAAAAATATATTCTGAAAGCTCATTTATGGCTCGGATTATTATCAGGCATCATTGTACTAATAGTTTCGCTGTCAGGTGCATTTTTTGTTTTCAATGAAGATATTACCGCTGCCTTGCGCAAGGAAACAACTTTCCATGGAGAAAAAGATATTCAGCATAAAAAGCCAATTCCTATACGCGAGTTAAAAGATATTGTGAATGCACAGCTGAAAAATGAAATTGTAAAAACAGATGAAGTCACCATTCCTATAGATCCTGCCCGCTCTTATCAGTTCGGATTGATTAAAGTTAATGAAGAGGGCTGGAATCACTTCAATACCTTTATTGTTTATAAAAACGTTTATGTAAACCAATATACCGGGAAGGTACTCGCCATATATGATGTAAAAAATAATCCTTTCTTTATCTGCATGACTCTGCACCGCTCGTTGCTGCTAAGCAATAAAATTGGCGGTACTATCGTGGGAGTATCTACCATTATCTTTGTCATAATGCTGATTACGGGAATTATTCTATGGTGGCCGAAGAATAAAAAAATGCGTCAACAGCGTCTATGGTTCCGTTGGGAGAAAGTAAAAGGCTGGCGACGTAAAAATTACGATGTACACAATATCCTTGGGTTTTATGCCTCTTTTCTTGCGTTTGTTGTAGCCATCACGGGTATTATGTATTCGTTTCGGATTACGCAAGTATGGGTATATGCATTACTGAATGGCTTTTCCACTGCTACCCCAGATTTCAGTCAATATAAAACAACAGCTCCGGAATCTGTGGAGACTGTAACCACCATAGACCGTATTATAGAACAGGTAAAAACTCATTATCCGAAAGCTTATTCTTTTGGAATTGATCTGGAAGACCATGCTGAAGCAGATCACAAACACGATAATTTAAGCATCTGGATCAAGGATAAAGAGTTTACTTATGCCGAGTCTTCGATGATGATTTTCGATGAACATTCGGGGAAGCTTTTATTTAACCATCCCCACGAAGACAAACCTATGGCAGAAAGGGCTACAGATGCTACATATGATCTTCATGTGGGAGCTTTTTTCGGAATGCCCGGAAAAATTCTGGCCTTTATTATGAGTTTATTCTGTGCCTCATTGCCCATAACCGGATTTATGATCTGGTGGGGCAGAAAAAATAAAAAAAAACCAACAACCTAAATCTATTATCATGAAGAAACACTATATATGGCTCCCTTTAATGGCGAGCCTGAATGCCTACGGACAGACAGAAAGTCAGAACGATTCTTTACAGACAGATAAAATCTCAGAGATTAGTGGCATCGTAGTAAGAGGGAGCAAAGCCGTTTTTCAGCAAAAAGCTGATAAAATGATTTTTAATGTAGAGAATAGTGTATTGTCTGATGGTACCACAGTTTTGGAATTGCTAGGCAAAACGCCAGGTGTGGTCGTTTCGCAAGAAGGTGAACTCTCATTATGGGGCAAAAAAGGAGTAAGTGTAATGATTAACGGTAAGCTGAGCTCACTGTCGGCAAAAGAGCTTGCCAACCTGTTACGTTCTACCAATTCCACACTGGTAAAAAATATTGAAATAATTGCCAATCCTTCGTCTAAATACGATGCTGCTGGAAATGCGGGCATCATCAATATTGTACTGAAAAAAAGCTCATCAGAAGGATTGAGTGGCAACTATTATCTTAACGGAGGAAGAGGTCGTAAAAACAGAATAAATACAGGATTGAGCCTGAACTATACTCACAATAAACTCTCTCTACACGGAGATTACAGCTATACTTTTCGTGGGGAAGAAGAAAAACGGGACTTTAGTCAGATTTTCTTCGATGAGAATCAACCTCAGCAAATGACCCGGAGAACAGATCAGAACTCCATGACCAATGAGCCTTTAACTTCTAATAACTTTAAATTTGGCGCTGATTATGCTTTTAGTGATAAAACAACTATTGGAGCTTTATTTGATGCTAAAATAGGGAGATATGAAGATTTTTCGAAAGGGGAAAACAGAATATTTCAGCCGATAGACAACCTGTTTGCTCATGTACTTTCAGATAATAAAAGCAAAGAAAACTGGTACGATTATACTTATAATTTAAAGGGTACCCATATCTTCAATGATAAGGATTATAAGGTAGATGTGGATCTGGAATACGAAACTTCACGTTTTTCTTCCCGTCAGAATCAGATTTCAGATGCATTGGTAAATCTGGGAACAGAGAAATTCAACAACAGAAGAGGCAACATTGCTTCCCGCCTGAAAGTTTTCAATGCTAAGGTAGATTTTACGTTACCTTTCAGCGAAATGCATAATCTGGAAACAGGATTAAAATCTACTATAAAATCCAATAACAACCCTTCGGAGTATTTTATACAACAGGATAATGAATGGATCAATGATGATAAAGCAAGTAATGAATATGCATACAAAGAGCAGATACATGCATTGTATGCCAACTACAAACTTAATCTTACGAAATGGACATTTCAGCTGGGGTTGAGAACAGAAATAACCCATACGGATATCAACCAGAAAACTTCCCAGGAACAAAGAAAAAGAGATTATACAAACCTTTTCCCAAGTGCATCAGTCAAATACCAGATGAATGATCAACATGGGTTTTATGCCTCATACAGTAAAAGAATCAACAGGCCAAGCCACTTCGATTTGAATCCGTTTCGTTTTTATGATGATCCTTTCAACTACTGGCAAGGAAACCCGAATCTGAATCCGGAATTTACCCACGCAACAGAATTGGGATATACCTGGGGCAAATACATTATTGCATCAGCCTATTTTAGTGTTACAAATGATGTAATGACAGAGGTATACAACTATCAGCCAGACACAGGAATCCTGGTAAAAACTCAGGATAACCTGAACAAATCTTATGTATATGGTGCCAATATTACGGCTACTACAAAGCTTTTTAAATGGTGGTCGCTTACTTCTATGCTGAATGTATTCAACAGTGAATATAAGGGTAACTACCAGAATTACTCGGTCAACAGTTCACAACTGGCATTTACGTTGAACGCACAAAACAGCTTCAGCATTGCAAAAGGATTGAAAGCAGAGGCTAATGGACAGTATTTTTCGAAATCTAATATTGGCTTGTTTATCCGTGATGCTTATTTTGACCTGACACTGGGGGTTTCTAAAACATTATTAAAGGATAAAGCAACCGTAAAGCTTGCCGTAACTGATTTATTAAAGACCAATAATTACCGTGTAACAGGAAATAACTTCAGCTCTACCATCCGACAAAAATACAATCTGGACAGCCGTGTGGTAACGCTGTCATTCAATTATAAGCTTTAAAAGAAATAAAACCTCTCAGACAGCTTAGAATAATCGGTAATCATTTACAAAAAACCGGGTCTCAAAAATTTTTGAGACCCGGTTTTCAATCAAATAAACATTTTATATTTTCTACGAAATTTATACGCTATAATTAGTCATAAAATTTATCGAAACGGGCAAATCCGGAAATACTGTTGGGAAGCTTCATTCCTTTGGTTATCTTATCCGTTTGCTGATCGTAAATCCAGACATAGTTTCCTCCTTTACTGGCATTTACAGCAATGTATAATTTGTTATTCTGAACAAACATACCTTGTTCGTAAGGTTCATCTCCCGGCAATTCGTCCAGAACCCTTACCAACTGTTTGGTTTCGATATCTATAATAGCATACCGACCATTGTAGCTGCCTCCTAATGCCTGATCACGGTACAGAACTACCATTTTATTGTTACCGATATAATCGATAACTGTTTCCAGAGGCTTCCCACCAACAAGATTGGTAAGATTGATCTGATAGCCTGCATCCGGCGAAGTTGCGCCTTTAAGAGCCCTGAAAAGGAAAATATCACTTGTTCCAGCTCCTGCACGTGGAAAGCATGTGTAATAAAAAGCTTCTTTATCTTTTGTAAAAGTTGTTTTGAAATAGGGAGAACCATTGGCTACCCCGGAACTTCGGTTATCTGTTATGGAATTTTTTACTTTGAAGGTATTATAATCTATTACAGCAAAATTATAAAATTCAGGAGTGAGCCATTTACCATCACGGAAGCTGTACTGCAAATAGATTTGTCCATCCATATACGTCATAGCGCCTAGTGAATAAAAGTTATAAGCATTTGGGAAAGGCTGAAATCCTTCAATCTCACCCTGACGGATAATACTAAGGTCAGCAGCATTGAAAACAGTATAGCGTATATGCTGACCATCACCTGTATCTCCAACAATAACCAAAGTATTATTATCTATCCAAACATAGCTGGCAATGTCACTGATATAGGTATAAGGCACTTCTTTTACAGTGGTCAGCCTATCCTGTGTATATTTAAATTTTTTGAAAATACCCTGATCGGTTTTATAGTTGTAGATAAAACCATTTTTTACAATGTAGGAGTAAGTTCCTTTGGAATTAATTTCATCTCCTTCTTTGGTAATATCCATTTCGCCTTTTGTCAGGTCATTGGTAGCCGTCATGTAATGTACCGTATTGGGCCAGCTTCCGAGAGCGGAAAGTAAAAAATATTTATAGTCTTTTTCACCACTTTCAGAGTCACTGAAACCAGGTTCGCGTTCGCAGCTAAAAATGGTTAAACATGCAAGTATTAAAAGTATACTGTTTTTGAAATATTGTGTCATGATCTTTTACTTAAGTAGGTATCTGAATTTTAAATAGAAAGCACGTCCCTGCTTCTGAAGTTTGAAATTGTCATAAGCCAGCGCATCCCCAACGTTGCTTACATCAAACGCCAGATTATATCTTCCGTTCTTCATGGAATAACTTATACCTATGTTGTGAAGCGTTTGTCTTGGAATAATCGGAATGTTGCGTGGATTTCCATAGGATTTCCAGTTTTTGTAGAACCATTCTGTCATCTGTAGTCCGTAGTAAAGCTCTATCCTGCTGTCTTTCTGAAACCAGTCGTCTTTACCAAGGCTTACATTTACATTTCCAAATAACCAAGGCTGGTTGGGAACATCTTTTTTGTAAGTAGCCGAAACTACATCTTCACTGTTATTGGCAAATTTTGTATTGTCATACGCTTTGTTGTAGCTCACATTCATTAACACGTTCAGGAGTCTTTTGTATTGGTAACTGATCTCTCCTTCCAGTCCTCGTGTAAAGATATTAGACAGGTTTTCATATTTGAAAGTACTGTTATATAAATTGGGAACGGTATAAATGAAATCCTTTGTATCCCGAATATACCCTGCTCCTTCTATACGGAAAGCATGCTGCCCCCAATGATGACCATAGTATAACCCTACGTTTACATTATTACTGGTTTCAGGTTTCAGATTCATATTACTGGTTACAGCAACTCCGTCTCCGAAAATTTCCTGTGGTTCTACCAAACGATAAGAGCGTTCAAAGGATCCTTTTATTCCTAATTCTTTTGTAATTTTCACAGTGGTAGCAAGACCATAGCCCCAGCTGCTAAAATTGTCCTTTGCCGGATTATCAGTTCTGGTCACCGGATCGAAAACCATTTTCTGAAGTCCTACCTGATAGTATTTAGCAAAGAAAATATTAGTCCAATGCCTATTGAAAAACTCCTGTTGATAAGCCATAGACAAAATCTGTTTGGTCATCTTCGCCGGAGGTACATTCTTTTTTTCCTCTTCAAGTTGATTGAATGTGGTATTCTTAAGATAATCAAGTACATAATTGAAGATAAGCTTGTGATGCTCAACTATTTTGTAAGTAGCCCCAACCTGTGAGTAAAGACGGTCTTCATGCTGCATGATGATCGTTCTTCCTCCTTTTTCACTTGTTGCTGAAGGTTCAAAAGTATTATCCCAGCTGTATTTACGCATAAGGGTATCTGTTGCTTTCTGAACGCTTTTTGAGAAACCGGCATACACATTCACATCCAGATGATCATTGAACAGACCTGTTTTTTTATACTTCATAAAGTAATTATGAGCCTGTCCGTTTTGCTTTACCCCTCCATATACTACTTCCTGATTGGAACCGGTCTGGATCTGTTTGTCAAAAACGGATTGTGACATTCCCACAAAGAAAGAATCTGCCCAGCTTTTGTTTTCCAATCCTACTTCAGCCATCCCAAAAACAGATTGATACCTGTCATTAAAACGTTTCAGGTCTTTTAGCTCATATTCGTTTTTAGCAGCATTCCAGATTTTCATATCCTTCATCAGATAGTCGTTATCCGAATGGTTATAAAAACTGTTGATACGCATGATAATTCCGGTTTTATCATCTTTAAACTGTCCATTCAGATTGATACGCTGGGTATTAAAAGAACCAATACTTATACTTGCATCCAGGTAATTTTTGCTGCTTGACGGCGTAATAATATTGACCGCTCCACCCATAGCATCTGTACTTAAATGGATAGGAACTACGCCTTTATAGATCTCTACACGGTCTGCCATATTTACAGGTAACGTACTCAGATCCACACCTTTTCCAAGCATTTCCAAAGGAACACCATCGATAAAGAATTTCACTGCTTTACCTGACATTCCATTGATAGAAAAGTTATAATCGGAACCTATACCTCCCTGTTGGCGGACTTTAATCCCTGTTGTTCTGTTCAGAACCTGATTAAGATCTGCTGTGGTATTGGCCAATTTAGCAACATCAATAGCATTAACAGTAAAAGCACCGTCTTGCAGTGCTTTTACTTTACCCTTGCCGTGTACTACAACTTCTTGCACAGCCGCATGATCATCAGCTAATTGGATAATTAACGGAGATACTTTGCTACCGAAGTTTATTTTCTTTTTGAGTTTTTTGTAACCATCCAGACTGAAGACTAATGTAGCTTCTCCTTTCTTGTAACTAATCTTGAAATTTCCGTTTTGATCGGTTTTTGTATTTATTTTTGTGTTTTCAACAAAAATATTTACTCCATTTAATCCCTGCATTGCATGATTCTGTACAGCTCCCTGAACTGTAAAATCAGCATCCTGTGCTTTAATGAGGGAAATTGTAAGGGTAAAAATGAGAAAGATAAAAATACGCTGATACAATTTCATTATTTATAATTATTATAAATAGCAAAATTAAAGGTTCACCTGTAAACTCCCAAAGGAAAAAGGATTTTATTTTTAATTGTTCTAATTATAATTAATATTGATTGATTGATTGATAAATTTTCTTTAAAATCATAACAAGCTTACATTCAGCTATAAATATAAATCCATTGTTGTACTTTATTTTGGTCTGTATGAAAAAAGTCATGTGGAAAGCAAAACATTCCGCTAAAGTATATTCGTCTATATATCTAAAAGAAAGAAGCAGCCATTAAATAGCTGCTTCTTGTAATTGAGTAATTATTAATCTTTCTTATCCCCTATCATTTAATAAGCTAAAGAAATTCCTGCTCCCCATCCCATATCACTGTCATAGTGGGCACGAATGCTTACATTTTTATTAAGAATATACTTTAATTCAGTCATGTATTCTTTATCGGTATTGACCATAAAACCTCCTCTCAATCGTTTTGAGATGGGAATATCTTCTCTCATCAACTGTAAACGAACGATACCGTCATGATATACTTCTGCCTGAAAGTTCACAAGCATCGGAAGAGTATACACAAAACCTAAGCTCACCGCTCTTCGGGTATCTTTTTCATTTTTTTGTCCAAAGATATTTTTCTCCTGCTCATCAATTCCCATTTTTCTATAACGAAAGTCGAATCCTACAAATGGCATAAACCACTGCATCTTCCCGATGTATCTTCCCAAATGCGTTTCCACTTCATATCCATGCATATCATTATATCCTAAACGCCATTCTGTAGAGAGATTCCATCTTGCAGTCTGAAGCATTGCATCCCCGTCATTTCCATTGGTTGCAAAATCATTCTGAATCATAAAATGGGGCATATTGCTTTCTCTCTGAAGCATATTATAGGCTTCTTTTTTGTCTGGTAAATATGGATTTTTATAATCATCTACTGCAAAAACCCTATTCATTCCTGCCATCATATGATAAAGGATATGGCAGTGGAAGAACCAGTCTCCTTCTTCATTAGCCTGAAATTCAATCGTATCGGTTTCCATTGGCATCACATCCAGTACATTTTTCAGGGGAGACTTTTCTCCTTTGCCATTAATTACCCTGAAGTCAAAACCGTGTAAATGCATCGGATGTCTCATCATGGAATTATTATAGATGGTAATTCTTAATATTTCTCCTTTTTTTACCGGGATTTTATCGGTTTCAGATAAGATTTTATTATCCATGCTCCACACATAGCGGTTCATGTTTCCGGTGAGGGTAAATTTTAATTCCTTTACGGGAGCATCTTTAGGAAGCTCTGTGTTATGAGGAGATTGCAGCATGGCATAATTCAGGGTTTTAATATTGCCTAAAGCATTGGCATTATACCTGTTGCTATCCATGTTCATTTCCTTATCCATTCCTTTATCTGCATTCATATTGTGCTGGCTGTGATCTTGTTTCTTCTTCCCATCACCTGTGATCTCAGGGTACATCACCACATTCATATCCATTTGATTAAGGCTCATTTTCATTCCCATATCATTCAGATCTCCGTTCATTTTCATCATGTCATTCATCATTTTCATTCCTTCAAAGTATTTAAGTTTGGGAAGAGGAGAAATGAGTTGTTTGATTCCATTACCTACAAAGTAGCTTGCAGATTGGGTTCTGTCTTCTGTAGTAGCTAAAAATTCATAGGAAACGCCATCCTGAGGAATGGTTACTACGACATCATAAGTTTCAGAAACAGCAATAATCAGTCGGTCTACTTCTACTGGTTCTACATCGTTACCATCATTGGCCACAACCGTAATTTTACCTCCTGCATAGCGTAACCAGAAATAGGAAGAAGCTCCTCCGTTTGAGATCCTTAAACGTACTTTATCTCCTGCTTTTAGTTTTTTGCCGTCTACAGTTTTTAAATCTGTACTGTTATTTCCATTGATTAACACTTTATCATAATACACATCACTTACATCCATGGCCAGCATGCGTTTCCACTCATTGGTCAATTTTGTTTTAAAGTGACCTTCTTTAATGGCTTCTACATAAGACTGTGTGGCGTTTTTCTTAATCGCTGCCCAGTCATTCGCGTTATGCAGCATTCTGTTGATATTATCAGGATTCAGGTTCGTCCATTCACTTAAAATAATAGGAACTGTAGGCAGGTCATCAATTCCTTTTCTGAAGGTTTTGTCATCCTCTCTTTTTTTCATGACGAAACTTCCATACATTCCAATCTGTTCCTGAAGCCCGGAATGGGAATGATACCAGTGCGTTCCATGTTGAATAACCGGGAAACGATAGGTATAGGTAGCGCCAGGCTTTATGGGCTTTTGGGTCAACCAAGGTACACCGTCTTCTTTATTGGGCAAAAATACTCCATGCCAATGCAGTGATGTACTTTCTTTCAGCTGATTGTGGACTACAATTTCTGCGGTATCTCCTTCTGTAAAGGTAAGAGTAGGCATTGGTATCTGTCCGTTAACAGCGATGGCCCTTTTTTCTTTCCCGGCGTAGCTGACCAGGGTATCTTTTACATATAGCTCATATCGTACTACTTTCTGTGCTAAAACACCTTGCCAGCAGAAGAAAATCAAAACTGCCTGAAGTAATCTTATGGTGATATTCTGAGGTATATTCATTGTATTATTTTTATTCATAAACTTTGCTCTGCTCTTTTAACCATTCGGTCATTATTTTAATTTCGCCATCACTCAGTTTTGCTTTTCTGTGCATTAGAGTATACGACGACAGTGGCATTTGTCTGTTTACAATCTGTTCCTTTATTGAATTCAGCAATCTTACCTGCTTTCGGTTGGAATAGGTTTCCCATTCACTGAAATTCAGGTCATCTTTTGCGTCTTTAATATGGTTTTCTACAAGTGCTCTTGCAGGCTGTATATAATCGTACCATGCATAATCGGTCGTATTACTATGACAATCATAGCAGGAATTCCGAAACAGAGTTTGTACTTCAGCCGGCATATTATAAACCCTTGTAAAATCTTTTGTAACAGCCTTGCCTTTGTCTATATTAAAGGCGGGCTGATACAATTGTATTGCAATAAAAAGAAACAGAACAAATACCAAAATTCTTTTCAGTATTTGTTTCATTCTCAGAACTGTTTTTTCACAGAACCACAGCTTAACATCTGATTTCCATAATAAGGATTTTTGATGTCTTTGGTTTCACTGATCCACACTGCTCCTTTACCGTCATTATACATTGGGCAATGATCCTGATACAGTTTTTGTGAACTGCCAAATAAGGCAATAAGATCCGAAACATCTTTGCTTAAAGAAGCCAGATGCTCACGCTGATGATCAATTTTCCCGGCATTATCACCGATATGTTCAGCGTTTTCCTTTGCGTTGTCTGCTATTTCTTGATACTCTTTTTGTTTACCGGAAGGAATACTTTTCACATCCACATTTTTGATGGTCGCCAGTAATTTTTTCCCTGCACTGGCTGCTCCTTTGTCATTGTCTGCAACAAGTGCATTTTTAAGAGCCAAATAATCTTTAATAATAGGTTCAATACTAAAATTTTGGACCTGAGTTTCTGTTTTAACTGGTTCAGTTTTCTGAGCCGTAGCACTTACTGGTTCAGCGGCAACTAAAGAATCATGTAATGGAGCCGTCTTTGTTTCAGATATGGATGTACTGTCCTGTGTTTTTAGTTCACTTTCTTTATTTGGAGACTGCTTGCAGGAAATTACGGCTGTTAATATGATGATTGATACTATTATATGTTTCATTGTTTTGATACTTACTTATTAAAAATTTTATTACTTCTTGCTAATCGTTTCCTGAACACTGCCACAGGTAAGCATTTTGGACCCGTAAAACGGATTTTTGATAGCTTCTTCTTTGCTAAGCCAGTTTGCTCCTTTTCCATTATTAAACATTGGGCAATGCTGGTAATACACCGTTTCGCTCTGTTTTGAAACTTTGGTAAGGGCATAGATATTTTCAGACAGAAGTGCAAAAGTGCCTCTCTGTTTTTCAATGTCTTTAGTACTTGCTATTTTTTCTGCCTGTGTTGTCAGATCTTTTAAAACTTTCATCCAAACGGTATGTTCTTCATTGGAAAGCTTGCCCATTTCAACATTCTGAATGGCTTTTACCAACGAGGCGGCCTTTGCCGATGAAGTTCCTGCATCAGTATTTACCAGGGCATCTTTTAAAGAAAAATAATTGTCAAAAACTGCTTTAAGCTGAGATTCATTTTTATTTTCAGAACTGTTAGCCTCAGTCATTTTGCTGTGATCATGATTGGCGTGTTCATTATTCATATTCATCTCCTTATCTTTATTCATGCTGGCAGGTTTTAGCTCTCTTTTGTATTGGCAGCAGCCTGGCAGCTTACTGTAAGCATCGTCCGGAGCTAAGAATTTTTCACTGTCATAACCGGCTAAAGCAATACGTTTCAGTATTTCTTCCTGATTTGTTTTTTGGGCATCATAATTCAGGGTAGCCATTTTTGTATCTTCATTCCATACTACAGATGAAATGTTCTTTAGATTCCCGGCTTTTTCGATATTGGTTTTACACATATCACAGTTGCCATATATTTTTACCGCCTCTGTTTTTGCATTTTTAATCTGTGCAAAACCTATGGTGTATGATAGTAATGCACTGATTACCATCAATATTTTTGATAATGATTTCATTTTTCTGATTTTTAAAAATTGATAATTGGAATACAACAGATTGTCCGAAAACAAAAGTTTGCTTTCGACAAGACCTATTTCTGGCTGTACGGCCAGATAATTATCCTATTTTGGGAGGTTGCCAGATAGAAGAAAAACCTGAAGAATAATAGGTTTGACTGAAACTAAATTTAAGTTTCGTTTCTTCTCTGAAATGATTTTTGATTTTCAGATCGGCCATAACAGGAAGCCCTGTTAATGAGATCACAGTTCCGCATCGGCACGAATTGTGTTTGCATTTGCCATTGCAGTCATTATGGTTTTTATCTTTTTTACAAAAACCAGGTTTACAGCAGAATTTATCTGATAAGCTGCTGGTTTGACACTTATAACCTAAAGTTTGATCCTTTTTTATATCTTTCTTTGTGCACGCAAAGCCTAAGTTCGGTACTAAGAAAAGCACCAGACAAAGGACAAGAATGTGGCCGATATGTTTGTTATAAGTTTTCAACCAAACAAAGTTACAATATTTATCATTTACATCTTTTTTTATCAAATAATTTTTATGAAATTTTCTGCAAGTTTATATTATTTACAAGAAACTCAATGTATTTCTGAAAAGAAAATTCCTCAGGGAAAGCCTGCAACAAAGGGATTTATCTCATCATAGAATAAAAAAAACCGGTACAAAAAAATTTGTACCGACTCAACCATTATTAAAAACTAACGAAAAAGATTATTCGTCTGAATACTTAAAAAAAGTGTGAGTCAGGAAGCCGGATGCCATAAAGAGAACTCCTTTTGGGGGTAATTATGACCGTCATTAGATTAACAAGGATGAAATGTATCTATGAGCGTAAAGTATTAAAATAAATTACTTCAGTTCTTCTTCAATACAAGGAACATCCCTCCTCTGACATCCATTCTTCCTTCCCACAATCAATTTTTAAACATCTTCAGATTTTATAATCCTATTATTTTTTTATAAATCTATTTTTATATTCTGTTCCATCTGTGCTTTTAGAAACAATGATATAATTTCCTGGTACCAGACTGCTTACATCAATCGCCTGATTATATCTGTGATCTACTTTCTTCAGGACAAGTTTTCCGGACATATCAATGATGATAACTTCCTTATAGATTTTATCCGATTCTTTCCCAATATAAAGGTGCTGCGCCGTAGGATTAGGATAAATTTTCAGATTATTATCTTTAATTTTTGTCTCTCCTGTTCCCAGATTGCTGCAGAATTCCCAATCTCCGAAATTGAGTTCTACAAATGCAAACGGATCTAACATCTCACATTGATCCGGACAATATTCCGTACAGGCATAAAATCCGTATTTCCCTGAACTGGTAGCCACATAAGTATCTCCCACTACACCAGAGATGATACACGGATCTCCCAGCGTCGGCGGATTACTGCTTGGTACACATTTGAACCAGGTATGTTTACCATATACAACAGGAAAAATATTATCAAACTGTACAGAAGCTCCGTTGCAGACATTCACTGTTCCTGCATTTTCCTGATATGTTCCGGGCGTATAAGTAGTCATCATAGCCGGCAGACCATATACAAAACCATCTGCAAATGCTGTAGGGCTTTCTGCTGTACAGTCGCCTTCAGAAACCACTACTTTAAAATAATTCAACTGATCGTTCCCACTAATGGTTAACTGCTGAGATGTTGCTCCCGGAATAGCTACCCACGGGTTATTATTAGGTGTCTGCCATGTCCATTCCTGTTTGTACCACTGATACGTTGTGTACGTCTGTGTCGTGGAAAGAACCTCATCTTCAGTACTACAGAATAAAATCGTTCCCGGATACTTTTGTCCAAGTCTTGCACTGGTAATTGTGGGTGTACATTGTGCTTTAATATTCAGAATGCTGAATAGTACAACCACTAAAAAAATTAGTTTTGTTTTCATATATATAGATTATTAAGTTTGGTGTTGTAAAAATGGTGTGCCTTAATCCAGCAGCACTCTTATTCCGAATTTCATATTAAATTGAAGAGGTTTTTCTTTGTAAATGGTATTGGGGGCATTTTCTTCTTTAAAATGGTATCCTATTCCCGGTTCTGCATAAATTCCAACCTTATCAATGAGCTTTAACTGAAATCCTACAGCTGTATTGACAGAAAACTGCAGAGGCTTAGGCTCCACACGTTCTTTTGAGGACTCCTTAATTTGATCATCGACAACATAAGTTGTTGTAATATTACCTGCTATTGGTTTTTCTACCAGCGCTCCAGCTGTAATATATCCTGTGAATTTCCCTTTTTGAATGACATTATAATTAACCTGAACAGGAATTCCTATATAATGAACTGTCTGATCTCCTTTAATATAATTATTGTCACTTCCGGAATGCAACTCAGAAGAAAGCTTGGTATAGTTCAGCCCTGTTCCTATTCCCCATCTTTTTCCCAAGTTATAGTACACAGAAAGCCCGAATGTCACCGGTACTTTATGTCTGATTCTCGCTTCTACCGGCTGACTTTGATTGGCCAGTAATATAGCCGTCAGAGGATCATCATGATATTCAGCTGTAGCCCATACCTGCTCTACATTCATCGCTTTTCCAGTGATTGAAGCATAGCCAGGAAACTGCTGTTCTGCAGAATTGGAACCCATATTTCCTGTAAGCATACCTAACATCCATGATTTTTTATCTCTGGATTTCGTGGCTTTACGCTGTGTATTTTCAGCATAGACTTCCTTTACTTTTTCCTGATTAAAAAGAACCTCATCAGAAGCCTGTTCTTTTACAGTTTCTTTCACCGTATCATCAATAACTGATGTTTTCTGGGCGATCTTACTTTCCTGCTGAAAAGACTCCGATGCTGTAGGAAGCTTGAAGACATCCTGGATCTTCTGATTGCTTCCAGCCTGATTTTCTACTCCATTATCAGCATATCTTTGTGTCAACGTTTTCTCCGGAGCACCGATGTTCAATATATTTTCAGCTAAAAAATCATCTGTTTTTGATTTTACTTCACTGCCTGAAATATTCTCAGTTTCTGTAGTTTCTACATAATTTTTTTCCTTTTCTCCCTTCCCATCTGCCGGTTTCTGAGACAGAGTTTTTCCAGTATCATTCTGGGGTAGTATTCTGGTCAGCAAAAACAATAATGCAATGGCTGCTGCAATCCCTCCAACGCGATAAAATATGGATCTGTTTCCTGCATTTGTTCCTTTTTCTTGCTTTGCTCCCCCTTCATGAACTTCAGGAATAAATCCGGGAATGCTGTCATTTTCTTCTCCGGAAAATAATTCATCTTTAATGTCATCCCACAACCCTTCCGGAATGTCCTCTTCATGGTCATCCATTCTGCTTCGCAGGTTATTTAGCCATTCATTATTCATATTGTGCTTTTTTTGACATTTTAAATTCTTTTACTTTCTGAGCAAGCATTCCTTTTGCCCTGTGAAACTGTGATGCAGAAGAATTTTCTGCAATCCCCAGCAGTACGGCAATTTCTTTATGGCTTTTTTTCTCAAACACATACAGATTAAAAACAGTTCTGTATCCATCAGGAAGTGCTCTGATCATCATCATAATATCTTCACGGGGAATCTCTTCAAAATCCGGTTCTTCTTCATTAGGAATATCTGGAAGGTCATTTACTTCTACAGCAGATTTAAAATCTCCTTTCTGTTTGATATGCTTCAACGATTCATTGACTGTGATACGGGTCATCCAGGCTTTTAAAGAACCATTTCCTCTGTACTCAAAAGATTCTATTGAACGGAACATTTTAATAAAACTGTTTTGGAGCACATCATGAACATCTTCTTTTTCTGCCAGATAACGGGAGCACACATAGGACAGATTTCTGGAATAAGCTCCAAAAAGCTCTTTCCAGGCAGCTTCCTCCTTCATCAGAAGGTGCTTTACCAAAATCTGTTCTTTACTTTCTTCCATATAATGCTGCTGCCTCCGTATCCGCTGGGATGTTAAACTGTCAAGCAAAAATAGATTGCATCTTTTTAATAAGGCGCAATCCATTGATGATAATATCTATTAATTAATTTTTTATACAGAATGGAAAATTATAATCAATCACCTCATAAGGAGTAACCAATGTACCATCTACTGTAATTTTTTCTGCTGTGAGAGCATATCTAAGCGTTTGATCCAACCCTACATAATATCCTTTCTGCTTAGAAACAAATTCTACCACTGTCTTTTTATTCACACCGTCTACAGGAATCTGAAGTTCCATTGTTTTTGGGGTCAAAGTAAGCTCTATCACATTATTCGTTGTATTGATTACTGCAGCATATTTAACGTCATATTTCACCTTTCCCAGTGCTTGTATGGCTTTTTCTGCTTTTACAGGATCTTTCACCACAGTCTTTACAATATCACTTATTGGAAATTCTGCAAATGAGATGGTGTCTTTCTTTACTTTGAACTCTTTTACGCCTTCTCTTTTGATATTTCCCTGTACAATAATCAGTTTTCCTTTATAGTTACCTGGTAAGTTTTCTATTTTTACAGGTGGAATATCCGGTCCTTCATTATCATTACAAGAGTATAGGGTAAATCCTACTAAAACCATTAAAACTGTTATAAAAAATCGGGGTACTGTCAATTTTTTCATTGCATTACATTTTCGTTAAACATTAATTATTTTCGAGTACTCATCTATATAAATCCTGTTTTCTGAAAATCTTGCATCCTTTTCTAAAAAAAGAATAAAAAAATTTATAACCAATTGATTTTGTGAATATAAAATTTCATCATCTCACTGCAAATTCCGTACCTGTTATCAAAATGAAGCTCTATTTGTCTTTTATAAACAGCAAAAAAGGAAACTACATGACATAGCTTCCTTTTCATTATTTACCAGTTGTATTTTATTGTACTCCACCGCCAAGTGCTCTGTAAAGATCTACCTCAGCATTTAATTTTTCAAGGGTCACATTGATGGCTTCCAGATCATTCTGAAGTTTATTATTCTGGGCAGTGATGACTTCCAGATAGGTTGCCATTCCACTTTTATACAGCTTCAGTGCATCATTGATTCCTTTGTCCAGAATAGCTGTTCTCTGTTCTAAAAGCTGTAATCTTTCTGAAGAACCTTTCGACTTAGCCATAGCATCGGAAACTTCTCCCACCGCAGTCATTACTGACTGTTTAAAGTTGATGCCCGCTTTTTCCTGTTCAATTAAAGCAGTATCATAAGCTGTTTTCAACTGTTTTTTCTGAAAAATAGGGGCAGCAAGATTAGCCGCAATTGCTTTGGTAATAGATCCGGGAATATCAAACCACGAGCTGAATTTATTGGAATTTACTCCTATCTGTGGGCTCAGGCTGATACTTGGATACATGGCGGCTTTTGCCAATCCGGTTTTTGAGTTGAGGCTAATTACGTTAAACTCTGCCATTTTCAGATCTGGTCTACGGCTCAGCAGTTGTGCAGGCAATCCTTCTGATAGTTTGTTTTCAGGAATCATTGTTTTCAGATTTCCTTCTCTTTCTACTTTGGCCGGATATTCTCCACAAAGAATACTCAAAGCATTTTCCTGGATAGAAATATTCTGTTTTGCTAAAGGAATCAGCAGCTCAGCAGTTTTTTTCTGTGCTTCCGATTGCTGAACGGCCAATGAATTTATCTGCCCTGCTTTAAACTGAAGATTCATCATTTTAAGTGTATTGTCACTCAACTCGATATTCTGTTCGGCTATTTTCAGCTGTTCATCAAGACTGATCAGATTATAATAAGCCTGAGCTACCTGAACAACGATTCTGCTTTTGATAGCATTTAAATTTTCTTTTTGTCCAAAATACTCTGCCGCCGCAGATTCTTTCTGCATTTTAGCCTTTCCCCAAATGTCTACTTCCCAGGAAAGTCTCAGTGCGGCACTGAAATCATCCATGTATTTTGTACCGACAAACTGTTCATTCAGGGAGCCGTTAAGGGTATTGGTAGACGCCCAGCTTCTGTTGGCTCCTGCTGTAAGATCTAATGTGGGCATCAGACCTAGTTTAGCCTGTTTATAAATCAGATCCAACTGTTCTATATTTTTCAAAGCGACATTCACTTCATTATTTCTTGAAAGGGCTTTATCTATTAAACCTATCAATTTGGGATCTTTGAAGAATGTCTTCCATGGCAGTACCACAGTATCTCCCGTTACCTGCACAGATTCTTTATAGGTTTCTGGAATCTGAAGATCCGTTCTTGTATATTTTTTCCCTACGGCACAAGACATCAGTAGTGATGCCATTGCGCCTGAAATAAGGAAATTCTTTATATTAAATATGCTCATTTGTCAATTGATTTTCTGTTGTATGATACTTCTTTTTGGTAGAGAATTTCTCATCCAGATACTGAAAGAACATGTAGAGTACAGGAATTACAAAAACTCCTAAAATCACTCCGCTCAGCATTCCCATGGCTGCACTTGTACTGATGGATTTATTTCCTGAAGCCATTCCTCCTGAAGAAATCATCAGCGGAATCATTCCGACAATAAAAGCTAATGAAGTCATGATAATGGGACGTAATCTCGCCTTCGCTCCTTCCAGTGCAGAATCCAGAATGGAAAGACCTGCTTTTCGTCTTTGTATGGCAAATTCTACAATAAGGATCGCATTTTTGGCAAGAAGACCGATAAGCATAATCAATCCTACCTGTACATAGATATTATTATCCAGTCCGATTGCTTTTATTCCTAAGAATGCTCCTACAATTCCTGTTGGGATGGAAAGCATTACTGCCAGAGGAAGAATATAACTTTCATATTGAGCTGCCAGTAGCAGATATACAAAAAGTAAACACAGCCCGAAGATGGCAATTGTTTGATTCCCTGCTGATTTTTCTTCCAGACTCAATCCTGTCCATTCATAACTGTAATCAGATGGTAATTTGCTTAAAGTCTGTTCCAGCTTGCCCATTAACTCTCCGTTACTTACTCCAGGTTTTGGAGATACGTTGATATTTAACGAGTTGTAAAGATTGTAACGCTGAACGGATTCCGGACCGTAGACTTTTTTCAAAGTAATCAATGTATTCACCGGAACCATATCTCCTTTTTCATTCTTTACGAAAATATCATTGAACGCCTGCTCGTCCATTCTGAAAACTCCGTCCGCTTTAATATTCACTCTGTAGAATTTCCCGAATCTTGAGAAATTCTGAGACTGGTCTCCTGAGAAATAGGTCTGAACAGTTCCCAACAGATTGGAAATGCTTACTCCCAGTTGTTTTGCTTTATCTTCATTCACTTCAAGCTCCATCTGAGGATAATCTGCCCGGAACATGGTGTAGGCAAATGCCACTTCCGGAACCTGCATCAACTGGCCGATCAGTTCATCTGCTTTGGCTTTAAGAACCTGAGGGTCTCTTCCCATACGATCCTGAAGCACGATTTCGGCATCATTCGTCATTCCATATCCTTCTACAGGAGGCATTCTGAAAGTCATCACACTTCCTTCTTTGATCACTCCCAATTTTGCATTCGCCATGTCTACCACTTCCTGAATATCCTGAACTTCACCTCTTTCTTTCTTAGGCTTCAGTTTAACAAATCCCATTGCATAAGCGGGTCCTGCACTGTTACTAAGAAGGTTGTATCCTGTAATGGAAGTATTTTCCTGCACTGCGTCTACTCCTTTTAAGATTTCATTGATCTTATTGGAAACTTCTGTCGTTTTGGTCAATGCTGTCCCGGGAGGCATGCTTAAAGTGTACATGAAAAATCCGTCGTCTTCCATTGGTACAAAACTCTTAGGCGTGCTTGACATCAGCCAGCCTGCAACACCAATAACGGCTACGATTAATCCTCCTGCAATCCACTTTCTTCCTATTAAAAAGCGCACTCCTTTTGCATAACGGTTAGTCATATTATTGAATCCGGCATTGAATGCTACCGCAAATCTTTGCCCGAATCCTTTTGGTTTTTTACCTTCTCCTGAGTGATTGTTTTTCAAAAACACGGCACATAAAGCCGGAGTTAAAGTCAATGCGTTAACTGCTGAAATAATAATTGCTATGGCTAATGTATAGGCAAACTGCTTATAGAATAATCCTGCAGAACCGGACATAAATCCGATGGGAATAAATACTGCCGACATCACCAATGTAATAGAAATAACCGCTCCTGTAATTTCACTCATCGCTTTGTGAGTAGCTTCTCTTCCTGAAAGGTCTGTTCCTTCCATATTGCTATGAACAGCTTCCACTACTACAATGGCATCATCTACGACAATACCGATGGCCAGTACAAGGGCAAAAAGGGTCAGTACGTTGATGGTAAATCCTAAAACCAGAAGGAAGAAGAAGGTACCTATAATCGCTACCGGAACTGCTACTGCCGGAATAATCGTAGATCTGAAATCCTGTAAGAAAATAAATACCACGATAAATACCAGAATAAATGCTTCTATCAGAGTAGATTTCACCTGTCCTGTAGCCTCATCCAATCTTTCTTTGGTACTCATTACCTTCGTATATTTGATACCTGGAGGGAATGATTTTGATAATTGGTCAAGGGCTTTGTTTACCCCTATTTCAATCTGATTCGCATTGGATCCTGTGGTTTGCATAATGGCTACAGTAACTGCATTTTTCCCGTTGGAAAGGTTATCTCCTGTATTGGAAATCGCTCCGAATTCTACACGGGCTACATCTTTTAACCTAATAACCTGGCTTCCTGTATTTTTAACAATTATATTTTCATATTGTTCAGGCTTATTCTTTTTTCCTTTGTATCTGATTACATATTCTAAGGCGGCATCAGATTCTTCTCCCAGTTTACCGGGAGCAGATTCTAAACTGTGGTCTGCAATGGCTCTGGAAACATCTGCCGGCTCAAGTCCGTACGATGACATTTTCTGAGGGTTCAGCCATATTCTCATGGAATAATCTTTCAACCCGAATACCATAGCCTGCCCAACTCCTTTTACTCTTTTTACCTGCGGAATAAGGTTGATATTCGCATAGTTCTGAAGGAAAGTTTCATCGTACTGTTTATTATCTTCAGTATAAATATTGAAAATCAATACCATACTGTTCTGTTGCTTGGATGTGGTCAATCCCATTCTCACGACCTCCTGCGGAAGTATCGGAGTGGCCTGTTGCACTCTGTTTTGCACGTTTACCGCTGCCTGATCGGCATTCACTCCCTGTTTGAATATAATGGAGATGGAAAAGGTTCCATCATTACTTGCTGTGGATTTCATGTATTCCATATCTTCCACTCCATTGATCTGTTCTTCCAGCGGAGTTACCACGGAACGAATCACGGTTTCACTGTTTCCTCCGGGATACGATCCTGAAACGGTAATCGTAGGTGGAGAAATATCCGGGAATCTGGTCACCGCCAGCTGGTTTAATCCTATAATCCCTAAAATGACGATGATAAGGGATATTACCGTCGCCAGTACCGGACGGTCTATTATCTTTTTTAACATTTTTGAATTTTCTAAGAATGGTTATACAACTATTTCAAAGGAACGGTGTGTGCCACCACCTGCGCTCCGTCTGTAAGGGCATCAATTCTGTTGATGGCAATCTTATCTCCTGCATTCACGCCTTCTTTGATGAAGTAATCCTGAGAGGTACTTCCTGAAACGGTAATCTGAGTCATTTTTACTTTATCCTTACCATTCAGTTTATAGACAAAGAATCTGTCCTGAATATCTTTTACTGATGTTTTCGGAAGTCTGATCACTCCGTTCAGAGCATTATGGATCATGACTCTTGCAGTTCCTCCTGCTCTTAATAATTTATCAGGATTCTGAAAAACAGCTTTCATCTGGATGCTTCCAGTATTTCTGTCGAAGTTTCCGCTGGCATTTTCCAGTTTCCCTTGAAGAGAATAAGTAGAACCGTCTGCCAGGATAAGCTCAACATTTTCTGCGGTATTTCCTGATACCGATGCTCTGCTGTGGGCAATAAAATCAGCTTCATTCATTGAAAAGTATACATTCACGCTGTTGATGCTTGAAAGTGTTGTCAGCGGAGAAGCATCTGACGGACTGATAAGGTTTCCTACTCTATTCGGAATTCGCCCAATATATCCGCTAACCGGAGCTTTGATGTAGGTAAAATTGGCGTTGATCTTTGATGATCCTAATGATGATTGTGCCTGTGCTACCTGTGCTGATGCTGCTTTATAACTTGCCTGTGCTGTTTTCAGCTGCATATCTGAAACTACTTTTCCTTCCACAAGGGGTTTTAGTTTTTCCACTTCAAGTCTTGCTGTTTCCTGAGCTGCAATAGCAGATTTCAAGGCGGCTTCATTGGTATTTACCTGTTCGTTGTATACGGATGGATTGATTCTGAAAAGGGTCTGTCCTTTGCTTACATACTGTCCTTCTTTGATATATACTGCTTCCAGATATCCTGTTACCTGTGCTTTAATATCTACATTATCCTGTCCTTCTATGCTTCCCGGATATCCTGTAGACACATCTGCATCTCCGGACTTCACCTGGATAAAATCTGTAGGCAATGCCTGCTGCATCTGCTGAGCATTTTCCTGGCCGTTCCCGGAACCGCATGAGTACAATATCGCTGCAGCTGTAAGTGAAAGTACCAGATATCCTTTTCTGTAATTCATAACATTGGTTTTTAAATTTTACAGGAGCAAAATAACTTCATCTTATAGTGATATTCATTCAGAAGTTGGGTGAAGTGTCATTAATTGCAGGTGAAACGTATGATAGGAAAAATGAAGGGAAAACAGCTATTTTCGTTTATAATTATGACAAAAAAGAGATTTTTATGTGGAAATAAGAGTGAAATCATTGAGGATAAACTAATGTATTTCATAAGTGAAAAGAAAAGAGGATGTCTCAAAAGTGTTATTCTGAACACAGACTGAAAGTCTGCGAACAAAGTTCATAAATGTAGTGAAGAATCCCATGTATTTGGATATTGATGAGATTCTTCCTTCGTCAGAAATCGAAGATTCGACGTAGTCAATGACATAGGCCAAATTATTTGACTTTTGACAGCCTTCTCTGTATTTTTATGAAATTAATAATCCATCCAGGATTTGAAAATGGAAGCTTTTTCCCGGCTTACAATGACTTCCATATCAGGCTGCTTTCTCAGTTCCAGCTTTAATTTTCCGTTAAAATGATTAAAAATCTGCTTTACGGAATTGATATGGATGATAAATTGTCTGTTGGCGCGGAAAAAGAATTTAGGATCCAGCTGTTTTTCAAGTTCTTCAAGAGTTTGCGGAACATTTTCTACCACTCCGGTATTCAGCATGGCTTTGCTGATTCCCAATTCGGTGTAAAAGTATAAGATATCTTCTGCCAGAACGGTTTTATATCCGTCTCTGTGGGCGATCAGAAAACGTTTTCTGTAATCTTTCGGCTGTATGTAATTCAAGAGTCCTTCAATGGCTGTTCCTACTACCGGAACGGATTCCATAAAGGTTTCATAGCGTTTTAAGGCGGCATCCAGTTCTTCTTCTTCAATAGGTTTCAGAAGGTAATCTACACTGTTATACTTGAATGCCTGTACTGCATATTCATCATAGGCTGTGGTGAAAATAACAGCACTTTTAATTTCATGTTTGTTAAATATTTCAAAGCTGAGACCATCTGCAAGGCGTACATCCATCATAATAACATCCGGGACCACATTATTTTCCAGCCAGTGTACTGTTGAGGTTATCGAGTCTTCCACAGACAGAATTTCGATATGGGGTCTTAACTTCAACAACAGTCTTTTTAATCTGTCGGCATTAGGTCTTTCGTCTTCAACGATTAAAACTTTATTAATCTTCATATCAATGGGAGTTTTACAATAAATTTATCTTCTGTTTTTTCAATCACGGGTTTAGGATATCCTAAGATTTCGTACCGTGCAATAATATTGGTAAGCCCTACTCCTGATGAATCCGGCTTATTGATTAAAGGCAAAATAGTATTAGAAACAACCAATTCTCCTTCCTCGTTTGTGTAAACATGGATTTCCAGTGGATTTACTTTGGATGTCTGATTGTGTTTAATAGCATTTTCAACCAATAACTGTAAAGACAGCGGAAGGGTGAATCTGGATTTGTATTCTTCCTTAATATCTATTTTGAATACGACTCCTTCCCCAATTCTTTTTTCAATCAGAAAGATATAGGATTCTAAAAATTTGAGTTCCTCTTCTACGGCAATGATGTCTTTTTTGGAATTGACTAACAGATATCTGTATACTCTCGCAAACTTCTCAGAATAATCATAACCTAGCTGCTGATCTTCCAGAATGAGTTCTGACAATACACTTAAGTTATTAAAAATAAAATGAGGATCTATCTGAAGCTTAAGAGCCTGAAGCTCTGCAGCCATTGCAGCCTGCTTATGTTTGGAAGCCCTCAGTTTATGTTGAGCCGCTTCTACTGCTGTTTTTTTCCAGTTTTCCAATAAATAATCTACGGTATTAAAAGCACTGATAATCAATGATATTACAATGTTGGTTGCGATCCATTGTCCCAGAAGTGTATATTCTTTGCGGGAATCCATTTCGGGTAATGTCACTGAGGTACAGTCTACAATGGCATTAATAATGATCACGATCATCACACTTCCCACGATCTGGAGCAAACATTGGATGAACAGTCGTTTTACCGTTCTGTTTCTCCAGGGAAGCCATTTATTGAGTGTTCTGTCAATAAATATACTTACCTCAGAAATAATGATAGAAAAAAAGACAATCCATGTGGCATCTTCCAGAATCATCTTCAGCGGAGCGTCCAGATATCCTTTCCAAACAGGATCAAAGGGATCAATAAGATAGGAAAAAACACAGAAAGTGACTACTGCTAAAGCCCAGATTACGAGCCTTCTTTTCATGGTAGAAAGAATCTTCTTATTCCGTACTATATTTTTCCTGATGGTAGAAATTCTATTCATATCCGGGACTTTATGAATGTAAATATAGAAATAGATTTTATATGAGTATCCTCCATTTTAGACGAGACCGCCAAAACAGGACATGAAACGTAAAATAGCAGCGTTCAAATGGATGTGACGGTTCATCACCTGAAAAAGACATTTCATCATCATTTTATGCAACATCACATTATTTTTAGAGTAAGAGAACAAGTGTCTATCATAGTTTTGTGGTATTAAATCCGGTACAATGAAAACAATAATTGTCTGCACAGATTTTTCCCAGGAAGCTGAAAACGCTACTCATTATGCTGCTTCTATGGCTAAAGAAAATAAATACAGGATTATACTTTTTAATCTGCAAACCGTTTCTATCCATGCTTTGAATGCACAGGCTTCAGCTGATTTTTTCTACACTCAAACGATTAAGAATCAAAAACACCTGGAGGATAAGGCAGCTGAGCTTAAAAGATTATATGCTGTCGAAACCCAACATCATCTGGCTTCCGGTAATTTTATTGAAGAGCTTGAAAACTGTATGCAACTCCATGATTGTGATTTTATTGTGATGGGAATGGCCGAGAAAACGCTGGAACAAAAGCTTTTAGGAAACAGTGTAACAAGGGCGATTCACAGGATTAAAAAACCCATACTCATTGTTCCTGCCCACATAGAATATACTGGAATCCAAAAAATACTTTTTGCTTATGATACGCACAAAAGCATGACCTGGTCTGCCATGAATGATATTTACCACTTTATTAATGAATTCAATGCTGAGATTGAGGTTTTCAATGTAAGTGAAAGGTTAGAAGATTTTGCTGAAGTTATTCATGATATTGATCTGAACTCCGGATATGATCTGGATGATATTAAGTATAGCTTTAAAATGATTCAATCCATTGAGGTCATCAAAGCTATTGAAGAGGAAATAAGACTAACGGGACCAGACCTTTTAACTATGGTTCCTTATAAATACAATCTTGTGGAATCCCTGTTTCATCGAAGTAAAACAGCTATAATGGCTTATAAGAATAAAATACCATTACTATCAATTCCCCTAAACATAGATTAAGAATCAATAAAAATCTGTTCACATTTGAATTATCCTTTTTGCCTTTAAAGGCTAAATTTTACACTTAATCTTGTTTGACAGGACCGGGAATAGATTTCCGGTCCTGTTTTTATTTTAATTTTAAAAATTATTCACTCTAAATTATTTTGTCAGAGCCATTAATGCCTCATAATAGTTTTCCAGTAAATCAGGATTCCCATTCAAAAACAAATAAGGTTCTATCAATTCCAGCTCCATTAAATGAAATGAATTATTAATTAAAACACCATCCACTCTTGCATAAAGAGTTTCCTCCGGCAGACTTTTCAAATACAATCCCGCCTGTTCTATGTGCAATGGATCCGGTTCGGGATAACTGATGCTTCCCCCATGATAATGCTGTACCCTGAAATCTCCCTGTTTAGGTGTTTTTAATGAACAATGACTGTATTTTCCATTAAAAAATAGGAATGACCACTCTCCGTTTTTAATCTCCTCTACAAAAGGCTGCACCATATAGTCCTGCTCTTTCAGAAGAGTTTCAATTTCTGCAGAACGCTCGTTGAAATTATCTTTGCTTACAGTAATTGTATTTTGTGCTCCGGCGCTTACACAGGGTTTTACCACCAGTTTTTCAGTATTGAAACGATCAAAAAAATGCCTTTCCAATACAGATCCTTTTTCAAGATATTCTGCAGGAATGCCGGGAAGTCCATTTTCTTCAAGATCTTTCAGATAATGTTTATCACTGTTCCATTGGATGATTTCTACGGGATTCAGGACTTTTACTCCTAATTTTTCAAGACTGTTCAGCCAGCCCAGGAATTCATTTAAATGGTTGTGATAATCCCAGGGAGATTTGATGACAACAACATCATAACTGCTCCAGTCTACATTCGGATCATTCCAGATGGTGGGAACGATGTTTAATCCTTTATTGATTAAAAAATTAATCAGTTCTGTATCCTCATCATTGGTTACTCCCTGTAAAAATCTTTCTTCTTTTTTATAGCCTGTGATTGTGATTTTCATGCTTCTTTTTGAGTTTTATTTCCGATTCAATTTCGGGATACCTTATGGATAAACAGAGACACAGATTTTTCTATTTTGAAGGGTACAATTGGAATATTATTTTAAAAACAAAAACAAACTAACACATTCTATTCATCTGAATATCAAAAAGTCGTAAATTTATTAAAGGATAAAAACAGTGTTTTCCCTCTTTTTTATAGTTGTGCCGTTAGCTAATTTTGTTCCATAAAATTAAAACCATAAAAATGAAAACTTCCTTTTTTACTAAGATTTTAAATCTGATTTGTGCAGCATTTCTATTGACTTTTTGTCTGATCAGCTGCTCCGAACCTCCTAAAGAACCCGTTAGCAACAGTTATAAAAAGAAACTGATCAGCTATCGTGAAGGCAGGGTTCTTTTTGATGAATACACCAGAACCAATCATGAAATTCTCATGAAGTACAGAAACGGTGAACCCGATTCCCGATGGTACTGGTTTTCGCTGGAAGATATGGAAGGATATATTAAATACGTAAAAGAAAACGCAAAAAAACAAAAATTAAAAAATCCGGGTATCAGGATCTATATGGGAAAATATCCCATGAATCATCCTAAAAACAGAATGGCCAAACCTGAATATGCAGGTTACCAGACTATATTTTTAGTCCCTACAGCCCAAAAAAGAGAAAGAGAGAAGGCAATGTCCAGATCAGCCACCACCGAAGAAAACACAGACGTTACTTCAATAGAATCTATGAACATGACCAATCTGGCACCTCCACCAAAAGCATTATCAGAAACAATGCCTTAAAAAACACAAAATTATGAACTGGAATATTGAAACAGGGAAACAGATATCGATGATCATTTCCATTATAGTGATGACTTTAATGATCATAAAATATAGAAAAACCGGAAAGGAAAATTTATTTTTTATCATTGGATATCTGTTGTTTTCCCTGATTGATATTTCCTGTTATTTCTATTTCAAGCTGACAAGTCTGCCTACGGATATATTTTATGTGATTGGTTTTTTAATGATCGTATTCTTTCTATACTTATTCTATTATTACCAATTACTGTATGTTCCGATGCTCAAAAAGATACAGGTAATCATCCTGATTCTTTTTGTCCTCAATATTGTGATTATGTTTTACACAGAAGATGATCTGTTTCATCACTTTTCTTTTAATATGCTGTACGTAGATATTCTTCTGTTGCTATTTTCAATTATTTTGTTCCTGTACCAAACCTTTAATTCTGATAAAATACTGGAAATTAAAAACTATCTACCATTCTGGATTTCAGTTGCTCTACTGATTTTTTTCATTGGAAGTATTCCAATTTTATTTTTTAGAACTACTGTTTCAGAAAGTATTTATTTCTTCATTTTATTTATGCTGAATCTGATCAGTAACGGTATACTCATCTTAGGTTTAATTTGGAACAAACAGGAGAAAATCAGATAAAAACTTCTTAGATATGGAAGAGAATAATTTGGTCATCATCTTTACAATTACCTTATTTATCGTTGTTTTGACAATGATCTTCATCTATGCTGTTTTCATCAAGAAAAAGACAACCCTGCTGATAGAACAAAAAGAAAAAGATCTGCGTTTTGAAAAAGAGCTGGCCACTTCTCAGGTAGAAATGAAGGAACAGACCCTGAATTATATCGGACAGGAATTACATGATGATCTGGGACAAAAACTTTCTGTTGTACGTCTT
Source organism: Chryseobacterium sp. KCF3-3 (assembly GCF_045865955.1). NCBI lineage: Bacteria > Pseudomonadati > Bacteroidota > Flavobacteriia > Flavobacteriales > Weeksellaceae > Chryseobacterium > Chryseobacterium sp. KCF3-3. The sequence goes on along the minus strand of NZ_AP035792.1, from coordinate 1,941,170 downwards.
CGTCAAAATCAGCTGATTACCAAATTAAAAAACAACGAAAAAGAGGACCTGATTGAGCTCAATGAACTGTTGGGAGAATGTATACAGGATATAAGAAATCTGTCTAAAACATTAATTACTGAACAGATCATTCATTTCGGACTGGCAGAATCTGTTGAAAGAGAAGTTCATAGGATCAAAAAACTGAAATTATTAAAAATAGAATTCATTACTCAGAAACAGGATATTGATATTTCCCCAAAACATGGGTTGATTCTCTTCAGAATTATCCAGGAAAGCATCAACAATATTCTAAAACACTCCAAAGCCAAAAATGTTTCCATACAAATGGAAGATGACTGTGAAAAATTACACATCAGCATTTCCGATAACGGAAAAGGCTTTGATACAAGCATTATTCAGGATGGCTCAGGATTAAAAAACATGGAACTGAGAGCAAAACTGATTCATGCCGAACTTTCTATACACTCAGAATTAAATAAAGGAACACAAACTCTGATAACCTATCATAAAAATTTATTATGAAAACTATTCCCATAGCGATCGTTGATGATCATACTTTAATTTCCAAAGCCTTGGAAAATATGATCACAGAAAACACTCAATATCGGGTCATTATGAATCATCCCAACGGAGAAGAATTTATTGCAGGTGTGGAAAAAGCTTCTGAATTACCCGCCGTAGTCCTGATGGATGTTAATATGCCTTATAAAAATGGTATAGAAACTACAGAATGGCTTACCGAACATTACCCCGATATCAAAGTCATTGCCCTTACCATGGATGATGATGAAAAAGTTCTTATCAGAATGCTTAAGGCAGGTGCTAAAGGGTATTTACTGAAAGATATGCAGCCTTCTATCCTTTTCCAGGCCATAGAAACTGTATTTGAAAAAGGGAGTTTCTATACTGATTTTGTTGCCCAGAAATTATTGAAAGTAAAAACAGAAGAAATGAAAAATGCTTCTCTTCTTTCTGAACTGAAAGACAGAGAGAAAGAGTTTATAAAGTGGGCTTGCAGTGAACTTACCTATAAAGAGATTGCCGACAAAATGTGCCTGAGTCCGAAAACTATAGATGGCTACCGAGATTCGGTTTTCGTGAAACTGGATATAAAAAACAGAGCGGGTCTAGTGCTTTTTGCCATGAAACATGATCTGTGCTAACTTAATTTTTAATCTTATTATTACCTGAAAAAATAAACATCTTTACATTCTATTAACGTATCCGGCAGCTTTTCAAGCTGCCGGATTTTCATTTCATAACTCATTCATATACAAACAAAAAGGTGTTTTTCCTTTTTCAAAATACGGTTTTCTCCTCTGTTTTTGTCCTTCAGAATGATGGAATTTTGTCATAGAAAAAAACACAGAAAGGCAGCCCCCGAAAAGCCGAAACAGAGTAGGGAATATTTTTAAAACTAATACAATGAAAAAAGCACTTATCGTAGGTATTAATGATTATGCTCCCATTGGATACGGAGGTCCGGACCTTAATGGCTGTGTAAATGACGCGAGAGATATGGCAAACACATTGGTCATCTGTGGTTTTAGTCCGGCAAAGATTAAAATCCTGACCAATCAGAATGCCACAAGAGCGAATATATTGAACTATCTGAAATCCATGATCAGCACAAGCGTAAAAGGAGATTCTCTGGTTTTTTATTATTCAGGGCACGGAACCAGAGTGGCCAATATAGGATCGGATCTGGAACTGGATGGTCTGGACGAAGCCATTTGTCCGCACGATTATGCCAATAACGGAGTGATTCGTGATGATGATTTTAAAACGATTCTCAGCAAACTAAAAGCCGGAGTGAATATGGAAGTGATCTTCGACTGCTGTTATTCCGGAACAGGAACCAGAAAAATGGATCTGGGACTGGAAGCAGATTTTCTCAACGAAACAGCACGCTACATTCCACCAATGCTTGAAGATGAATTCTATCTGACGTATGCCAGTGAAATGGAAACTTCCAAAAGTTCAAAAAAATCAACCGTTCTTACTAAAGCACTTGTGCCTGTTGCCGGAATGAATCATACGTTGTGGGCGGCGGCAAAAGACAATCAGGTATCGATGGAAGGAAATATCAGCGGACAAATTCGAGGGTATTTTACCTATCACTTCTGCAAAATATTGCGTGCCACCAACGGAAACATCGTCAGAAAAACACTTGACAAACAGGTTGCCGTCGCCTTAGCCGCTATGGGAGCAGCGCAAATTAACCAGACAGAAAGCATGACTGCAGAATTTTCACAAAAAATATTCACTTAACTAATAACCATTACCGGCGGAATCCGAAAAGCCATTAAAAGAGTAGGAATATACCAGATTAAAAATAATAATCATGTCAAAAATCGAAAACAACAATCCAATGACCGCTGAAGAAGTTCTAAGACTTAGAACTGTTAAAGCAAAATCAACTGAAAAACCATCAGCTATTGAAAAATTATTCAACCAGGCTCCGGCTATGGAAACTATTAACGGAAGAACTTTTCCTAAAGGGATGAAAACTATAGGAATGCCTATGGATGAAAAAACAGCAGAAAACAGATCTCTGGAAACTGACCATTTCTATCCTACCCATGCTGATTTTGAATATAATCCAAAACTAGAACCTAAAAAAGACCGTAAACCAAAATTTATTGAAAGAGATTCTTTCCTGACTGCTGAAAATGCAAGAACTATTTTTGGAGCAGATCAGAGAAAAGTATATAATTCTACAGCCTATCCGTGGAGATGTGTCGGCAGAGTTGAAAGTTCTTTAGGTTCAGGAAGCGGCGTAATGATTGGCCCAAGACACCTTCTTACCTGCTCTCATATTGTAGACTGGCAGCCCAATAATACAACAGGATGGCTGAAATTCACCCCAATGTATTACAACGGAAGCGCTCCTTACGGAACGGCTTGGGGTACATTAACGTATTACAAGTATAAAGTAGCTGGCCCTACCATAGACTCTACAGAAATCCAATATGATTATGTAGTAATTGTATTAGACAGACCTATTGGAAACAGCACAGGCTGGTTAGGCTCAAAATCCTATTCCGATTCATGGGACGGTGGGGCTTACTGGACTCACGCAGGATATCCTGGAGATCTTACAGGAACGCAAAGACCTACCTACCAAACAGGTATCGCACTGGATGGGGATTTCTGGAGTGCTGATGACAACGAAAGCATGAGCCATAAAGCAGATATATGGCCTGGACAAAGCGGAGGTCCTTTTTGGGGATATTGGGACGGTTCTCCGTATGCTGTGGCTACTCAAAGCGCGCATAATCCAAGCGATAATTTTGCAAGTGGCGGCTCAGATTTAGTCAATCTGGTCATCAGAGCGAGAAATGAGCATCCTTAATTTATTTTTTTAGTTTAATAACCCCGGCCGCCTTTGAAGGCGGCCGGGGTTATGTAATTTTTGTGCTGTAAATAAATATGTTGTTTATTTAGATTTTATAGTCGTTCTAAAAACCTCATTTTCATTAGGCTCTTCAGTTTTAAAATTGCACGTAGAAATAATCTCACAATCTTTTATGTCATTTTCTTTTAAACTGGAAACTATTTTCTTTTTCATCTTGGGGTCAATACATATAGATTTCAAAGGATTATTATAAAAATTAATCCCATCAATATTTACCGAACTGATTTTCAATGATTTTAATTTATTCCCATCTAAATAAATATTTTTTAATTTAAAATCTTGGTTACTTAAAAGAGAATATACCACTTCATATGAAGTGGTAAATCATATTCAATACTAAACTTTAAAGGTTATCATAAAAAATTAAATCTTTATAATTTTCCAGTTCATTATTTTGATCAATTTCTACTACAACAGGATAGTAATCTTCAACCGCAGGATTGATATGTCCCACTGATTTAATAATAAATGAAATCCCTTTTTCCTTATTTTTAAATCGTTTATTATTCAAAAGACCTTCTTCGTCGCTTAATATTTTAATATCCAAAATATTTTTTTGGTTGGGTTTAAGTTTATTAATAATAAAATAATTTAAAACTTTAATTTTCATATCTGATTTTAACTCGTTTAAAAAAATTTAATCCTTCCAAACTAAAAACCGCTCCCGAAGAAGCGGTAAATATTATGATTTCCTACCATAACTGTGTCGGACAATCTTATAGTTTTCATCTACATAATCTAAAACCTCTTGTTTTTCCTGACCTGTCAAAGAAGAATTGAAATATATTTTATCACTTTTAAGCTCATAAAGTTCTGAAAGTTCAGGACAGTTTTCAAATAAGCCTTTATAATTTTCAATCATTGCAGAGATTGGTTGATAGTAATCTTTATTGTAGACATCTTCATTTGGACTATCTATTGATTTCTTTGACCATAATATTACTTTCTTATGCCACTGCATTAATTTTGTTATAAGAGAAATCATCTTATTTATTCCTAGACTATTCTCCGCTTGTTTTAAAATGATAATTTTTAGAGGATGCTCCCCATAAGAAGTCAGCTCATTTAATAATTTTTCTATAGCTATATTCATAATTAATATTTTTCATAAAGTGTAAAAATATGTCTAAGCATATCGTCTATTCTTATAAAGCTTATCTTTATTCCAAGCGCTTTTTGAAAAGCTCTTTCATGAAAATATGCTCTTTTTTCTTTTGACCTAACATTTCCAAAACGTTTTTCTGCTTCTTCTCTTGACAAACCTTGGATAATCATTCTTCGTTTTTCATAGTTTTCAATTGCATGTGTTCCTTCATGAATTATATCTCCTAAAAATTCATCTATTGATCTAGACTCTCTAAAATACATATCTAATCCATCAGCAAAAGCAATAGTCCTATTAGCCTTGTCTAAGCTATCTCCATATTCCATTTGACAAATCAAATTGAACTCATTATCATCTAATACTATAACCAAAATTTCATTTTCATCAATGCTTTTAGCTATTCTATTAGCTTGTTCCGTATATCCTCTTAAAATATTTGTTATTTCGGATTTTGGAATATTTTTAATTGAAGTTCCTTCCCATTTTTCCTTAAAATCATTAAGTCGCTTTTTATTTTGTTTCTGCACTTGCTGATTCCATTTTTCATCTAAGCTTTTGTTTTGGCTATCAAGCTTCTCCTGAATTCTCTTATTATTATCCTTCACTGTTTTCTCCGCTGGAGACAAGCCATGATCCGCAACCTCTTCTCCAAAACCAAAGACCTCATCTAAAATCTTTTCTAATTTAGAAAAAATTTCTTTTGATCCCTTTTTAAATTCACGAAGAATCATTCGAATAAATTCTATAATTTTGTTGAGAGCGTTCTCAGCTGTTGTAATTGCCTTGGTGATCTTTTCCAGCGGGTTCAGGATAAAGCTTTCTACAGATTTGGCGAGCTTGGCAACTGCCGCCGTTCCACCTGTAAGAAGTGTTTCCACAATAATATCAATGATAATTCCAATGATATAACCGTAATAATAGGCCGCTTTTTCCAGTGTGACATGAGGAAGATTTTTTTCTACCCATTTTACCAACCGGATAATGGTTTTGAGCTGAGAAATAATGCACTGCTTAAAGAACTCCACATAATCAAAAGTCAGAATGCCTTCCAGCAAATCTTCCATCAGTTCCAGGAACATTTCCCCATATTCCACTTTCCGGTCATTTACTTTATCCATGGCAGCGACTGCTTTGAAGATAAAGCCGATGATGGAAAAGATTCCGGCAATAATATCAACCAGACTGTTATAAATACCACAAAGAAAGGCATTGGCAATCTGATAGTTTCTGTAAACAATATGCTGCATTCCGGTAAGCGGATCTGCTATAAACTTCTCCAGCTTGTCGATCTGGTTAAAAAAGAAAGTCAAAGATTTATTGATTCTTTTATAGATAAAAGTGGGAAATAAAGTTTCAGCGTTTTTCAGCAGACTATTAAAATCATCCTTTACCTCATTGATGCTTTCAAAAAAAGATTTTACAATTCTGGAATTTATTTTCTTCTGACCTGCAAGATTTTCATAAGGATTCTGGAATGCTTTATGTTCATAGAAATCTTTTATTTCTTTATAAAAGACTTCCGGAATAAAGGCAGGATCATATTCTCCTTCTTTCGGATTGGGATTCCATCTGTTTTCCGAAATTCTTAACTTGACAATATTTTCAGCGATACCGTTTGTAAAAAACGCTGAAGCTCCTTCTAAGCCTTCTTTCTTAAAAAAACTGAATATTTCCCCGATACTTTTATCCTTCAAACCCAGAAACCAGCTTATAAAATCTACTTTGTTTCTGTATATACCTTTTTCAATAAGATTTTTGAGTGATTTTGGAGTAACGGTTACCTCATGTTTCCTTGTAAAACTGAGAATGTCTGCAAAAGGCATATCCTTTTTATTCGTAAGTCCTGCTCCCGCTACAGCACGCATTACCGTATTATGATTGTAACGGTCATCAATTTCTAAAAATAGAATCAGTTCATTACTATTGGGTAAAGCTTCCAAATAACGCTGCAAAAGGAAAGCTCCGTTTTTACTGGCAAAAAGAACAACATCAATTCCGGCTATGGTCTTGCTGAATCTGCTCTTATAGACAACTACTTCTTCAATATTACCGCCAAATACAGGATCATCAGAATAGATTTGGAACCCATTCCTCTCTGCAATGGGTTTTCCTCCATAGTAAGTATTCGCAATCTGACGTGAGGTTTTCTGCTTTAATTCCGGAGGAGATTCCTGAGCCGGGAAAATGGTCTTAGAATCGGGATTCTCATTCTCAGGAAAGAAATCCGTGATGTTCCTCAATAGAGGATTATTTAAAATTTCTAAACTCATTTTGTGATTTTTAAGGTGAATACGGGCAGAGCTTTAAGGCTCTGCCTGTAAAATGTTTATAAATTCATATAAATAATAATCTGTAATTAAGACAGCTTATTGAGTTCATTGCTTTTCAACTCAACAAATTCCTGTAAATAACTTTTCAGGAGATCCAGAAAGCCTACCTTATTATTCTTAACAAGCCAAAGCATATAATGATGGGTATTCACTTTGATGATAGAGGTTTTGGGGTTTCCGGCCTCATCCAGAGCAGGATTCTGCGTTTCTTCATCTACTACAGGAACAAATATTCTGTCAAAGTTTTCATCTCTCATGCTTGACCATTCTTCTTCCCCAATCAGCCATTCCGGAGTCGGGAGTTTGGAAGGTTCAATTTCATTGGTTTCTTTATTCCTTAAAACCTGCTGATAAAAAAGGTAGGTTCTTGGAAGCTCTGTATCTACCACCATTTTATTAATTCGAATAAATCGGTTAAATGTTGGAAGTAAAGGATGTTCAGAGATCTGGATTTCCCCCAGGTTTAAATCTGTTGTATTAATTTCGTTTAAAAGTTGCTGTACTTGTTCTGGTATTAATAATTTTTCTTTCATAATTTTAAAATTTTGCTGGTTAAATAGCAATGTCTATCAGTTCATAGACATTGCCTGATTGAAAGGCAGAATTTTTCAGACTCTGCCTTTTTATATTGATTTTATCTCAAAGCTTGATAAAAGGTTATAGTTTATACAGTTCAACGATATTGGCGCTTACTCCAGTGTTTCCCATTGTGTTCATATTGTACATTCCAAAGGCAACCGCTCCTGTATAACCGGTTTTGGTGTAGGTAACAGTCTTATTATTAAAGTTTACAATAATGGTCCAGCTTCCTCCTCGTCTTATAAATGTAGCACTAAGGGCATACGTTGGGTCAGCAGTAGTTACTGCTTCGGCTGAATTATCAGGAAATATTTTACCCATAGGATACCAGTAAGACTGTACAAGCCTAACATTGGCAACGGTTTGATTTAACAGGTCTACTCCATTGGCAGCATTGACTAATCCTACAAAATGGGTCATCGTTCCAAATCCGTTGGCACCATTAATCGTTGCAGTCTTACCTGTAATTTCAACACTCATGTAAAAATCTTCATCTGCTCCAATCAATTGGTTTGTCTTTCGGGCTGCGATGAAAGAAGAGTCATCAGCAAGTGCTTTTACATTACTGTCAGAACTGTAGCTTACAGCAGCTCCTGCCTGTGTAATGGCGGGTGATACCGCATTATTGTATATTTTCTGTTCCCAAACAATGTTGTTGAGAGGGATACGCTGTATCTGGGTTACTACACGGATGGTAAAACTTGTCAGATACCACGCTACACCATTCCACAATCTTATTTTATATTCTACTGCCGGAATATTTTTAAAGTTGTAATAGAAAGTGAGGTCAATTCCATTGGTATACAGCTGAACCTGTGAGCCAGGTATTGTAGCGACAACAGTAGCTGTATCAGCCGAAACACTGTCCTGGGTACATAGTTCTACTTTAAAACTGGTAGATGGAAGGTTTAGGTTTGCTCCTTTTAAGTTAATCCAAAACGGTCTGTCTGTTTTATCTACAATTGGTGGTGATATCACTGCCACGCTCATGGTATCCGTACTCCAGCCTCCATTCATTTTTGTTTTCCATGCTGATCTTTCAGCTTCCGTCATTTGGCTTGGCATTTCCAACAGTAGATTTTTACTGTCTACCACAGCATTTAAGCCACTGGTATTTTGAACCACAACTTTTTGAAAATTGGCAGTATCAGAATTCTTATTGGGTAACCCGGATAATACATAAGGATTTCCTAAAGTATTGATTGAAAATGAAGCATTAAGGGTATGACTTCTTGCTGAGCTGTTTGAAAGGTTGGCATTCATCATATTTTTCCCCAAATCACCTGCCGGAAGTTTGGCAACATCTCCATTATCATTCAGTCCTATGATTTTAGGATAGTCCTGTGCATTTCCATCGGTCAAAGGAATTTCTAATTTTCCAGCTAATTTTTCCTTTGTTTTGATATTGTATTGAGCCTGGCTTGCGATTCCTTCGGCTAAAAGATCTACATCTGAAATACTCACATGATTATCCGCTAATTCTAAGGGAATTGTTCCGTCAACAACTGCATGGGTTTTTAAATCACCATTTTCATCAACAGCATAATCTGTGTAAGTGAGAGAACCCGGAGCCGCTACCTGATAAATAGCATTCGCTTCCCTTTCTCCAATGGGAGGTAGTTCATTGACACGTATAATTTTTCCTATAATTGGCATTTTTTTTAATTTTTAAGGTTAATAATTATGTTATTTCCAGTCTCCCAAAATAACTTTCTGTCCTTCCAGCGATTCTACTCCAAGAAGATTATTGTTAGTCCCGAAATTGAATCTATCCTCAGTAATTACTTCTGAAGGCACTTCAAAATCATCTGGATTTTCAATAGTAAATGGTAGTGCATGAGCTACTCTCAGCCCAATACTTTCTGCTTGAAGAATATTTAAGGTTGTAGGAAGTCTCGTGATCCATGCTTTTCCATGTTTTTTGCCTTTTGGCTGCTTCAATTCATCTACAATTGATAAATAAAGATCATCTCCAATCACAGGAACTTCACCTCCATTCCAAATCTTTCCGGTCGCCAAATAAAACTGTACAGCGGCCTCAAAACCTGGACGCACAGTAGCAACCACTCTGGCCATACCACTTTGTAAAAAGGCTTTGAAAACAGGATCTGTATTCTCTGCTTTGTACATGTCTGACCAGTTTTCTTTATTGCCCCAATAGTATGGATACAGGTAGTAGGATAGATTTTCCCATTCAAATGCCTGTTCCATAAATTTTACAAAAGCGGAGTATTGATCAAGATTCTTAGAAAGTTTCGTTTCATAATCCGTAAATGAACTTCCTTGTGTCAGGCCTGATAAGCCGTAGCCATGAATTGAGTTTGAAGTTCTGTCTGCCATGTAAGAAATACAGTTTTTTCTGAGAATAGTATTTTCAATCTGTCTGTAAAAGTTTGGATTGGAATCCTTAATTGCAGAAGCTTTATTATTCTCTTCAGATACAGCATTATTATATTCTACCAAAGCGACTTCATATCCATTGATGATCGCATTAAAAGCTTCCTGCTGCCATTGTCTTTTTGCTTCCTGCGTTAGCTGACATGTTGCAATCAATGAACCTGAAATCCCTTTCATATCCCAAGAAATAAAAGAAACAGTAATTTTATCTTTTATGGAATTTAAAGCCATATCTACTGCAGTTCCGGATTCCTTACCACAAACATATACTGTATGGTTAGGATTCATTCCCTGTCCATCATTCATCGCTCCTGCACCTGCTCTTAAAGAGCCTTTTATATAAACAGCTTCATAATTTTCGGGAATTTTAAAGTCATTATTATGGTACACACCGGTCCATCTTCCTACTCCATATTCATTATCAACTCCAATATTTTTATCAGAAAATGCATTTGAAATATAAATAACAGGATCTAATCTTTTATCTGCAGTAATATTATATTTTCCTACCCAATATTGAAAGATGGTATTATCATCCAATGCTCCAGGATCTTTCATTGTCATCGTTTGGGACGTTCTAGGATCTTCTGGCTTCACCAATGATTGGGTGTTTTTATTGGAAGATATTCCTAACAGATGGAGCTTTGCGGGTTCGGGAATCATGAATTCAAACATCATACGTTTCCCATAATCATAGATCTGGTTTTTCATCAGCTTATCCACCCATCTGTAAACACCTACTACATGCTTATCTCCTTTTTTATTATCAAAGCCATGAGAATTGTTTTCTTCAAATTCTTCAATAATTTTCTCAATTCTTTCTTCGTGAACTTTTGTAACAATTCTGTCCATAGCTCTCGATGTAATATCCTGAGCCTGAGTCACGGCCTGTCTGGTACTCTCATCTCTTGAACTATGACTGGCATTGCCCAGTCCCATACTTGTACTGATATTATAATTACCTCCGTCATAGTTAGCATTTACCCCAAACTGAGTATTGCTGTCTGATGCTTCCTGCATCATTTTTGCAATCTCATTCTGCATTTCAAAACGGGTAGCTGTAGTAGTATCAGTAAGCTGTTCTCTTTCAGTATCAGAAGATGTCGTTGTCGTATTTTCACTTCTTCTTAGTCTTCTGGTAGATTTCTCACGATATTCTCTAGCCATAATATTCTCAATATGAGCAACTTCACCTTCAACGTAGGCATGAGTGGTCTGCTCCACTTTCAAATAATCTGCAATACCGATTTGTTTGAATCCGAATCCTGATGGAATAAAATTATTGTCATCTTCTTCAGTATCTACAGGTTCTTCCTCATCTACTTCAAGTAAAAAACGATCTGATAAACAAGCTCTTGCCTGTAGTTTACTGACATAAATATTCGCTATTTTTCCATTAGTAAACATGATTTTTGCACTCAATGAGGCATCCTGTATGGTATTAAAATCTAATCCCGGCATACAAAGATCATTCAGAAAGATGGTGTTGCCTGATCTGGATTTCACAAAATAATTACCGTTGAAAACTGCAGAGCCATTATTAGGGGCTAAAGTATAAGAGATTGCATTCACATCCCATGATGAGTCCGGAACTGTAAGTGCCATATCAAATGTAAACCCTGTAAAAACATACTTCGGGCAGATCTGATAGCTGAAAGGAGCAGCAATGGTTCTTGCAAAAGGAATCAAAACACCTCCTATACTGGTATATGCTTCATTATCTACATTGGTATTTTTAACAATCACATTACCGGCTTTTTCAACGGCTTGTTTTAATAGAGAATCAATCTCCAAAAAAGTATTTCTGCCTTCCAAAAGTCCTGCAAGATCCGAAGTACTCAGCTCTGCAGACCTCTCCTGATTGGGTTCTGACTGAAAATTATACCCTAAGATGTCAAGCAACGCATCTACATTTTCAGGTTTTAATGCTCTTAATAAAGAATCTGGTTCTATTTCAGCTCTGAACTGAAAATTGAATCGTGGCAATACAGGTTCAGGAATACCCGGAATTTGTTGGCACGGATCTAAAGGATCATATTTTACCTCAGGATTTCTTACCTGACAATAGTTTTGTTTGTGCGCAGACAGCTCTCTTTTATATCCTTCAAGAATTGAAGTAATTTCGTTTTGATGAATTTCTTCTTTTGCTGTATAATCTTTTTGATACTCTGCTTTATATAATCTTTCAATCGTAGTAAGGTTTTTCTTTAAAGCTTCATATTTTTCAAGCTTAATCCTTGCAGCAGAAATAAGCTGCTGACTTTTCATTTCTTCTGTTGGAAAAGTCTCTTTAGGTCCTTCAGAAGCCATTCTTGAAACCGATTGCAATGCAGAAGCAGTCTCGTCTTCCATCATCAGTTCTTTAGGCAAAATAACTCTTGCAGCAAGTGCATTTTTCATTTCTTCCTCATTGGATACAGAAAGAATATGATGCGCCAATAGCTGTTGCATAACAACTTCCTTAACATAAAAATCTTTCTGAGTTACTACCTGATAAATTAGATTATTCCATAACCCAATTAATGGCGGGGCTACAGGAGGCGCCTGTGGATCTGTTAATACTGCCCTTTTAGCCATAACCTCCTCATAGGTACAGGTATTTTTATTTTTGGCCAGCCAGGTTCCGAATGTATAATAAGCCTTATAGGTTCTTTTAAAACCTTCTAAATTATTCTGGCTGCTTGATTCTATTGAAATACGTTCCGGATTATTTACATAATTGGCAGCACAGGTTTGCAGCAGCTTTTGCTTAGCTTCGGTTCCATTAACAACCGGAACATAAAAAGCATTATCGTTTTTAAGACCCTGAGGAATAACAATGAATCTCTTGTCTTGTTTCGTATCATCCGATAATTCAGGACTTCTAAGACTTACAAATCTGAAAAGTGTTTGTGATGGTGTATTTTCTACAGTTGCGCCTGTAGTATTATTTTCCATATCGTTCATTTTGTGTAATTTTGTATAGGTTAAAATAGGTTGAGATCTGAAGCTCTTTTTAGTAGAATGTCTTCAGGTTTTAGCCTTATTTTTTTAGGTGGTTTTCCGGCAAAAGATGTCCACCTTGAATTTTTAAGTCAAGTTTCATTTTCTGTGTTTTTTCTTGAAGCAAAGATCACCCCCAGAAGCGACAGAACTCGTCGTATAAAAAAGATTTTCCATCTTTTATCATAAACCTTTGAGACAAAACTTCTTAGTATTCTCAATATTTTAATACATTTGTTTAAAACATATTTCAGATGAATTTCGAACAGATCAACTTCCATCTTGAGGCTTACAAAGAACACAACCAGATTCTGGATGCAGCAAAATACCTGATCCATTCTTTTGAGCTGGAGCATGAAAACTTTGCAGGTTTCGGATTCAGGGAAGAACTCTCTCCTACTTCGATGCTTCTTACAGCAGAAGGTGAGCTGGGAGGGCCACAAACCGTAATGATCCCACGAAATTTATTTGATTTTGATCTTAATCTAGTTCTGAATATGGTGGCCCACGAAATGCTTCATGTAAGACAAAAAGCGCCCGGACAGGTCATTGAAGATAAAAATGAAAGAGAATTTCAGGCCTATTATGAGATGCTTTTTCACAAAGTATTTCCACAGATTCCTGAGGTTTCGGATTTTCATAAAAAATTCTTCGGTGGAAAGGCCTTGGAATATTATAAAAGAATGGGTGAAGGCTCAGTGTTGCAACAAAAATATGCAGAACAGAAAATAGAAGTAGAACATTTAATCAACGAATTACCATGACAGTAAAACCAGATATCACCTGGGCAGATTTTGAAAAAATAGACATCAGATGCGGGACCATCATCTCTGTGAATGATTTTGAAAAAGCAAGAAACCCATCTTACCAGCTGGAAATAGATTTTGGAGACCTAGGAATCCGAAAATCGTCGGCACAAATTACTTCTCTTTATGAAAAAGATGAACTTATAGGAAAGCAGATTTTAGCGGTTGTTAATTTCCCTAAAAAGCAGATTGCCAATTTCTTCAGTGAATGTCTTGTGTTGGGATTATATGGTGAAGACAAGAAAGATGTTACACTTTTAGCGCCTTCATTACCTACGAAAAATGGAATGCAGGTAGGATAAACACCCAACAAAACACATATGATACAAAACATCCCCTTAGAAAGAGTTTTATTCCTTGATATTGAAACAGTTCCACAAGCTGGATCATGGGACGATTTATCCGAAACCGATCAGTATCTGTGGGATAAAAAAACAAGATTTCAGAGAAAAGACGATGTTACCGCAGAAGAATTTTATGAAAGAGCCGGTATTATGGCCGAATTTGGAAAAATTATCTGCATCACCATCGGAATGGTTGAAAAGAATGAAACCCTAAAAATAAAAAGCTTTTCCGGACATGATGAAAAGAAAATGCTTCAGGAATTTGGAGAAATCTTCAACAGTCCAAGACTTTACAATGTGATTCTCTGTGCTCACAACGGAAAAGAATTTGATTTTCCTTGGATTGCCAGAAGATACCTTATCAATGGAATGCAACCACCCGCTCCATTTCAGATGTTTGGAAAAAAACCATGGGAAGTTCCTCACATCGATACAATGGAACTATGGAAATTTGGGGATTATAAGAGTTTTGTATCGCTGGAACTACTGGCCCATGTCTTTGGTATTCCTACTCCGAAAGATGATATAGACGGCTCAATGGTTTCATCAATTTACTACATAGAAAAAGACTTGCAGAGAATTGTGGACTATTGTGAAAAAGATGTCTTAACTTTGGCAAATATTTTCCGGCGTATGCGTCAGGAAGATTTGTTGAAAAGGAATATCAATCTAGATTAAAAAATGAAATTTACAGACGATCAAATTGCTGACATTGGTGAGGAAATCATCGGTGTACTAAAAACCGTATATGACCCTGAAATTCCGGTAGATATCTACGAATTAGGGCTGATTTACGATGTCCAGATCTCCGATGATGCTGACGTAAAAATTATAATGACACTTACTACTCCCAACTGTCCTGTTGCAGAAACACTTCCTCAGGAAGTAAAAGATAAAGTAGCTGAAGTAGAGAACGTAAAAAGTGTAGATTTAGAGCTTACTTTCGAACCAAGCTGGAATAAGGATATGATGAGCGAAGAGGCAAAGTTTGAGCTTGGAATGCTTTAAAAATTACCCTTAACAATATAAAACCCCGAAAATAATTTTTCGGGGTTTTTGTTTTTAAATATCTTTTGCTATTTCTTTTCCTTCTCTCCTGCTCCACTCACTCCATGAACCTACATACAGATCCGGAATGGGAAATCCTGCATAATCCAGAGCTAAAATAGTATGACAGGCAGTAACTCCCGATCCACAGTGAATAATCAGATGATCAGGTTTATTTTGCAATAACTGAGTGTATTTTTCTTTTAAGATTTCCGGACTCAGAAAGTTTCCGTTTTCATCAAGATTTTCAGAAAAAGGGATATTGATCGCTCCCGGAATATGTCCTGCTACAAGATCAATAGGCTCGGATTCTCCTTTATAGCGATAGGCATCTCTCACATCAATCACTGTAGAAGAATCGTTTGTCAATTCATTTTCAACAGTTTCCAGGCTTGAAACCGGAAGATTCCAGTGATTTTTTTTAATTAAAACGGCTTTATCAAATCTCTCTTCCCCGGAAGAAAATTCAAAACCCTCTTTTTCCGCTGCCTGCATTCCGCCATCAAGAACCTGAACTTTTTCCAATCCAAAAGATCTTAACATCCACCAAGCTCTTGCAGCCGCATTGGAAGCATTTTTATCGTCATACACAACAATATGAGCCTCTTCTGATATCCCAAGATCCGAAAGGGTTTCAGCAAACTTTTCTACAGAAGGAAGCGGATGTCTGCCTCCGAAAGCTGCATCCTCTCCTATTTCAGCCAGATCTTTATCCAGATCAATGAATCTTGCTCCGCTAATATGCTTTTCAAGGTAATTTTGCTTTACATCTTTTCCGGCTCTTGCATCAAGAATAATAAGATTTTCAGCAGGGATATTTTTGATTTCGAATGATGAGATGATTGGAGACATTTTTGTTGATTTTGGGTTAATATAATTATGTTTTGGCTAAAGCCATGTGTTTTTCAATATAGTAAAGCGGGCTAAAGCCCGCTCCTATTGATAGTTTTCTCGCAGATTCTGCTGATTAAGCAGATCTTCTTTTTTATCTGTGGGATCTGCAGAATCTGCGAGAAATTCATTATTCTTAAAAATGAAAAATATCCTTCGCCTTGTTATAAGAACTTTCAAAGTTCAGAAGGTTCAGCTTATGTTCAGCTTTTTCAACACTCATAAAATTGATAACCTGTTCTGTAGGCATATTTCCCACAAGATCATCCTTAGCCATAGGACATCCTCCGATTCCTTTGATGGCACTGTCAAATCTTCGGCAACCTTGATCGTAAGCCGCTTTTAATTTTGAATAAGAATCTTCATAACGATTATGAAAATGTCCTCCGAAGTTAATTTCAGGATATTTTGAAGGTATTTTTTCAAACAAAAGAGCAATCGTTTCAGGAGTTGCTACTCCGGTAGTATCTGATAATAAGATATCTTTTACTCCGATGTCTGAGAACTTTTGGGCCCATTGGTCAACATCTTCCCATTTCCACATCTCGCCGTATGGATTTCCAAAAGCCATAGAGAAATAGATATTAAGTTGTTTCCCTTCACTTTTTACCAGCTCAAGCATTTTAATGATTTCATCAAAAGCTTCTTCCTGGCTTTTATTGGTATTTCTATGTTGAAAAGTTTCAGAAATAGAGAATGGAAATCCAAGAATGTCTACAGACTCATGTTTCAATGCTTTTTCGGCACCTCTGTAATTACCGATAATTGCTGAAACTTTAGTTTTGGAGCGTGATTTGTCGATATTTTTTGCCACCTCATCAGAGTCGGCCATCTGCGGAATCGCTTTTGGAGAAACAAAACTCAGACAATCCAATACATCAAAACCAACATCCATCAAGGAGTTGATATAATCTATTTTTTTATCGGTAGGGATAAATTCTCCCCATCCCTGCATTGCATCTCTAGGACATTCGGTAAGAAACATTTTTACTTTTTGATTTTCTCAAATATAATAAAACTAAACTACTTAGTACACTGTATATACAAAGCTAACACTATTTTGATTTTCAAAGATTTATATATGATTTATAATTTCAATAACTGATATTAAATTGCAAATAATGTATTCTCAGCATCAAATTTGCTAACTTTGTTAAAATTTATGATATCTGATGAGTACAATAGAATTCAACCCTTTGTGGAAAGAAAAATTACTGAACCGTTTTCTTAGCTATGTAAAAATATATTCAACCAGCGATGCAGAAAGTGAAACAACGCCTTCTACTCCTCGCCAGTGGGATATTGCCAACTATATTACTGAAGAACTTAAGACCATTGGCCTTGAGGATGTTTCTATAGATAGCAACGGTTATATCATGGGCTATGTTCCTTCTAACCTGGAAAACGATGACAGACCTACCATTGGGTTTATTTCACATTATGATACTTCACCGGATTTCAACGGAGAAAATGTAAAACCTCAGGTTTGGGAAAATTATGATGGAAACGATCTTCTTTTGAACCAGGCAACAGGATTCACATTATCTCCTTCAAGATTTGAAAGCTTAAAAAAATATATCGGCCAGACGTTAATTACTACTGACGGAACCACTCTTTTGGGTGCTGATGATAAAGCAGGCTGTGCAGAAATTGTAACGGCAGCAGAATATCTTATTGCACATCCTGAGATCAAACATGGAAGAATTGCTATTGGCTTTACTCCGGATGAAGAAATCGGAAGAGGAGCTCACAAATTTGATGTTGCTAAATTTGGTGCAGAATGGGCTTATACTATGGATGGTGGAGAAGTTGGAGAATTGGAATATGAAAACTTTAACGCTGCCGGAGCTGTGGTAAAAATCCACGGGTTAAGTGTTCACCCTGGTTATGCTTACGGAAAAATGATCAATGCTGCTCTTTTAGCTGCTGAATTTGCTCAAATGCTTCCTGCAAACGAAACACCTGCAACGACAAAAGGTTTTGACGGATTCTATCATTTAATGGATATTACTGCTGATATTTCTGAAGCAAAACTTCAATACATCATCCGTGATCATGATGCAGATAAATTCGAAGCCAGAAAAAAAATCATGGAGGAAAAAGTAGCAGAATTCAATCAAAAACATGGTGAAGGAACTGCTGAAGTGGAGATTAAGGAGCAATACAGAAACATGAAGCAACAATTTGAAGGTAAAATGCATATTGTAGATCTTGCTGCTAAAGCAATGACTGAAGCTGGTATTGAACCTAAGATCAAAGCGATCAGAGGAGGTACAGATGGTGCTCAGCTTTCTTATATGGGACTTCCTTGTCCGAATATTTTCGCAGGAGGAATCAACTTCCACGGACCGTATGAATATGTCGCTTTGGAAAGTATGGAAAAAGCAACTGAAGTAATTATTAATATTGTAAAAGCCTAATAAATCATGAAAAAGGTCTTAGCATCAGCATTCATTTTCACTTTTATTTTCAGCAGTGCCCAGGTTTCTGAATTTCAGAGGGCAGATTCTCGCTATGAAAGAAAGAAAACGGCTCTGTATAATAAATATCCTAAGCCTAATGATTTAAGAACCAAGAAGGAATGGCTTTTAACAGAGGATAAAATAACGGCTTACAAAACCGCTTTAGATAAGGCTTCTCTGGAGGATCAGAAAATGATCTCCGCAGATCCTCCTGTAAAAACAAAAGTGAGTAAGGAAGCAGAATATGATAAAGGTAAAGCTGCTTTTCAAAAGCTATTATCTGAAGCTGTAGACCTTGATTTTCTCAACTTTTCTTCAGATTCTTACAAAACAACAATAAGTTTTGTTGTGGACTCTAAAGGGAATGCTCTTAATCCCAATGTAAAAGGAAACAATGAAGATGTAAACGCATTCATTGAAGCTGCTTTTTACAGGATTAAAGAGAAAGGCAAATGGAAACCGGCAGAAGACAAAGGAAAACCCGTCTCCTCCAATGTTACTATTCCTTTAGTAATGTCTTTTAAAAAATAATATACAAAACCCGCTATTCTGATAGCGGGTTTTTATTTTTCATATACCGAAAGCATAATCGAAGATCATTATGTTGTTGATATTAATTTAACACAATTTTTTTGTAAGTTTTAAATAATTCACTTAATTTTGATTAAACCTTAAAATCACTTTATATGAAAATGAAAACCAACCATTTCAAAATCAACAGAAATTTTTACTTTTCCTTTCTTTTTTCTTTTTTCTGTTTGTTTCTTTTAACGTCTTGTTCTCAGGATGATCCGGCGGATGCTCCTGTTGAAAAACCTTCAGAGTCTGCTCAAATGAAGACTTTAGGAAATCTGACTTTACAGAAGAATGTTATTATTCTGAATGATGAATCAGTAAATGCCATTTCTACTCATAATGAAGGAGAAATTACATTTAGCCGTATGACTCCACAAACTGACAGTATTTCTATAGGAACTGTTATTGTAGGGACTAAGATAGAAGGTGATCAGGTGAGCACTATTCTTTCGAAAGTAAGTTCTGTTTCAAAATTGAATAATCAATTTAAAGTACAGACTTCCAGTGCAAAACTTGAAGAGTTCATCTACAGCGGAACACTAAGCGGAGTGTATGATCCATCAGGGAAAGCTCCTGTTAATATTGATGGAAAAATGGTTAATTACATTCCTGTAGAAGGAATGGTTTCTGAGCAGATCAATCAAAGAATACATTCTATAGAAGCTAAAAACCTTCAGAATCAGAAATTAATTACTTTCAACCGTTATAATTTTAATAAAACTTATTCATTTCCTCTAACTTCAGCAGGAACATCCAGTGTGAATGTACAAGGAGGATTTACACCAAAGATTGATTATAATATCACATTCTCATGGGGACATTTATCCAACTTCTATGTCAACCTCATCATGGATGATATCAAACTTCAGAGTACGGCAACTATTGTAGGAAGCCTGGGCTATACAGCAAGTACTACAGATTACCTGAATATTCCTATCGTTCCTATCGTTTTGGGACCTACAGGACTGATCTTAAGTCCTACTCTTTCTGCCGGACCTTTTCTGGGCGTACAGGCTACAGGAAAAGTACAGGCAAAGCTTTTGGATCTTGAAGGAAATGCTAACTTTTTAGTAAGCAAAACTCCGGAGATTAACATTAATCTTCAAAAGAAATCAGAACCTGCCATCACTCTTGCAGAGGGAAATTTATCTGCTGAAGGTGGTTTAGAAGCAAAAGGAGCTGTAGGATTAATGTTTCTTACTATTCCAATTGCTAATTCAGGATTAAAAGGAAGAGCTTCTGCCCTTTCATCTTTAGGATTAACATTGGTTCCTCAAAGAAAAGGTGTGATTACTGTAAAAGGTAAAATCCAGGCGGATATGTTCTATGGTTTTGGAATCGCTCCTTTACGATATGAAGGAACCATTCCTCTTTTCCAAAAAGAACGTACACTGTATCAGAAGGAATTCAGTTTCTAAGACATCTTTTTCTATTGATCATAAAAAGCCACTTTCACAGTGGCTTTTTTATATAAAATCTTCCCATAAAATTCATTTACAATACATTAAGACAATTTTATTATATTTACGAGGACGTACAATTTTAAACGATAACATTTAATACCAAATTATCATGAAAACAATGAAAAAACTTTTGAGAAAAGACTTATCTGAAATTTTAGGAAGCGGAAATGGAGGTTGCCATATGGGAGGAAACTCTTACAATTGTCAGGACGACTGCCAATGTGCCTGGGGATATGCCTGTGAAATGTATGAAGACGGAAATCCGGGGCAATGCATCGCTGTAGGAGGCGGTGGAAATCCGGGCGGTGGCGGATGTGTTCCTCCTTCCATCTGTGAAGAACAACCTTTTTAGTAATAGAAACCCGGAAGTAGTGATACTTCCGGGTTTTATTTTTCATCCTAAAACAGATCCTTGTCAAAGTGTTTCTGCCATTCATCAAATAAAATTTCATTCCACGCTTTATCGTTGTTGTTTTGCATTAGATTTTTAACAATAATTAATTTATGAAGCAGCAATTTTTCGCGCTAAGTGCATTGTTATTATGTATTTTTTGCGGTATAGAAACTAAAGCACAACAGACTCCGGCTTTTCACATTGGGGTAAAGGGAGGGGCAAACTTTACAAAAACCTCCACGGAATCTTCACTGGAAGGAAAATATGGATTCGGGTATCAGGCAGGAGTAATGACAAGAATGGATATCGGAAAACTGTATGTACAGGGAGAAGCACTGTTCAACAAAAAGAAAACATCATTCGAGTCCCAAGACGGAAGCTCTTCAAAACTTTCCTGGAACGCTATTGATATTCCTGTAGTGGTAGGATATAAACTGATTAAAGCCGATGATTTTAATGTAAGGATATTTGCAGGTGGGGTTTACAGTTATGCTTTCAACGATAAAGTGTCTACTTCTCAGGCTCTCCAGGAAGGTTTTAAAAAGTTTGACAAATCCAATATTGGCATTACAGGAGGCGTAGGATTAGATTATAAAAACTTTACAGTAGATTTGAGATATGAGACTGGTCTTACGAGCATTAGTAAAGAATTTAAGTCCAAACCCCACAGTTTTTCCCTTGGAATAGGTTATTTCCTGTTCTAAAAAACTTAAATTATCTTTACCATTAGAAACTGTTTTCCCTGCAGTTTCTAATTTTTTTATCAACCTATTTCCAGTTCCATGACAAAATCTTTTGTTTTAAAAGAATACATATTTACTTTTATTTTCTGGTTTGTTCTCGCTATTGTACTCTGGTGTAATTTTCAGATTACAACAGAGAAGTATCTCGCTATGATTCAAACCATTATCATTACAGCTTCTTCTTTTACCTTCACTCATTTTTTGACCAATAAGCTTCTTCCGAAAGCTTTACGGGAAAAAAAGATGAAACGTTTTCTGATACAGGTTGTCATGGTTATTTTCATATTGAGTCTCATCTTCGCTGTTATTTTTACTTATCTTGAGGTTGCTCCAAAGGATCAGCTTCCCAAAAGCTTTTCCGGCCAGCTCCCTTTTTTGTGGAAAGGTTTTTACATGTCTTTACCCGCCTCTTTTCTTATCAATGGAGCAGCATGCGGCATCAAATTTTATAAAGAACATGGAAGAATAGAGCGGGATCATATTCTCCTTCAGCAGGCTCATCTGGAAAACCAGCTCAAACTTTTACAGGATCAGATTAATCCTCATGTGGTATTTAATATCCTGAATCATATTCATATTCTGATGAAAACGGATACCCAGCTGGCAGATTTTTTACTGATGAAATTTTCGGATATTCTCAGGTATCAGTTGTATCATTGTAATCAGGCTATGGTTCCTTTGGATAAAGATATCGAGTATCTCCAAAACCTTGTTGAGGTAGAAAAACTGAGATGGGGAAATGAACTGGACGTAAAAGCCAGTTGGGAAATTGATAATAAGAAAGCTTCTATTGCTCCTTTGCTTCTCGTTCCTTTTATAGAAAATGCTTTTAAATATGTCTGCAGGCTTCCCGGACATAATGGCTATGTAAAAATCTCCTGTAAAGAAAAAGACAATCATCTCTATTTTTATGTTGAAAATTCTTATTCGGATATGGTTACTTATAAAAAGAAAGACGGAGCAGGTGGAATTGGCCTTCAAAATGTAAAAAAACGGTTAAAATTACAATATCCGGATTCCCACGATTTAAAAATTGAAACAGATCATCATATCTTTAGAATAACTTTAACGCTAACACTTTCTGACCCTCATGAGCAATACTCTTCCTAAAATGAAATGCCTGATTATCGATGATGAGCCTCTGGCAAGATTCCATCTTAAAGAACTGGCAGACCAGATTGACTTTTTATCGGTGGAAGGAACATGCGCTACCGCTCTGGAAGCCAATACCAAAGTAAAGGAGAGTGAAATAGACCTTCTTTTTCTCGATATCAATATGCCTTATCTCACAGGATTGGAATTTTTGGAACAGCTTGAAAATCCTCCTTTATGCATTCTTACCACAGCTTATTCAGAATATGCTTTGGAAGGATTCCGTCTGCAGGTTGTGGATTACCTTTTAAAGCCCATTGCTTTTAACCGTTTTTATCAGGCAGTTAATAAGGCACAGCAGCAGTATATCATTGGGGAAAAATTAAAAAACAATACTACTCTGGATGATCCTTTTCTCTATGTAAGGCAGTCTGATACTTTTATTAAAATTTCATGGGTAGATATTCTGTACATTGAAAGTATGCAAAACTACACCAAGCTTCATTTTAAAGATAAATCACTGATCATCCATCAGACTATGAAAGCGATTGAAGAATCCCTTCCTTCTGATCATTTTTTCAGGATTCATAAATCTTACCTCATCAATATTACCCATATTGACATGATTTCAGGAGGACGTCTTTTCATTAATAAAATTGAGCTTCCCATATCCCGTACCCGAAAGGAAGAACTTCTTAATCAGGTGGTGTATAAGAAACTGATCAGCAAATAGCTGGAAGAGAAAAGCCGGAAGCTGGGTGGTATTAAGTTCAATGAACAATTGAGTGCATTCTATTCAATGTTTTTCTCTGCTTCCGGTTTTTCATTTTTTATGGGAGATTCCAGCGTAGTGATACTGCTGCGTAGAATGTGCTTGAAAATCTTGGATCTGCGATCTTCTTGTCTCTGAAAATACTGCTGATTTTGCGGTCATTTTCGCTGAAGCTCCTCAATATGGCAGTTCCTCCCGTAAGACGCAAAGTAAGCCTGTCATTAATTTTTAATTCCGGTCTGAGCCCTGCAGTGATCTGCTGATACCCTAGCAACATTGATTTTCCGTTTATATTTCTCTCTGCAGTCATTCCGTTCAGTTCTACAACAGCCTTTAAAGTAAATTTATCTGAGAAAAGATATCCGGCTTCCATCCCTTCCGGGAAATTGATCTTAAACTTAATTTTACCATTCGTTTTCCAATCGAAATAAATCCAGGGTAAAATCATGGGAACACCAAAAGCCGTCGTAAGCACCGGACCTCCACCTAAAGAAATATTAGAATTAAAATGTCTGATAAATAAAAGTCCACCCTGGCCCAGCACATCATCGAAATCTATTTTTTCAAGGTCTGTATACACTCCAACGGATGCCATCATCATCATACTCCACTTTTTGCCTAAAGGTCTCATATGCTGTATTCCGACCTGCGCATTCAGCATCTGATCCGGAAACAACGGAGTTTCGTAATTTTTATGGGTCATCTTTGCATAAGAGCCACTCAATAGCATAGACCACGACCTTACCTTCCCGTCAGTATCTTTCTTCACGGATAACGGAATACTGAGATTCAGGTCTACTCTTTTAAAATCACTTTTAGAATTGGTCTTTGTACTGTCTTCAGGTCTGATGTAATTGGAAGCAGGAATATACTCTGTTTTAAGTTCTGCAGAGAGCCCGGACTGTGCGTTCACCCAATATCCTAATGGCAATATACAGCATAAAGCTGTCGAAAGGGTTCTTTTCATATTTTAAATTTTATGCAAAGAGAACCCTTTGACTATTTTTCACAAAAAATACTTGATTAAGTGCCCGGATTGTATGACAACCGGATTAAATAACAGGATCAATTTCCGGATCAGAACTGGTGTTTAAGCTTTCTCTTTTTTGAGTTTTAAAAATCCGGTATCCGAACCACACTGCAATCAATGCCATTGCAGAACGTGTTACAACCATAGGAATAATAGAGTCTGCTTCTAAGAAACCTATCAATCCTGATATTAAGAAGGTTACCATCAACTGCATAAAGCCCAGCAGTGCCGCTGCAGTTCCTCTTCCTTCTTTAAATGGAGACAAAGCATGAGCCGATGTAATAGGAAACAAAATTCCGATAGCCAGTAATGACAGATACAACATGGCAATTTCCAATGCTACAGACAGATTTTCAGCTGCAATCAGAATATGAAGGGTACATACCACCAACAGAACAATTGTAGCGGCAAATAAAAGGGTGGAATTGCTTATTCTTTTGATCAGTTTAGGCGTAATATAAGCGGCTGTTATCAACGCCAATGAGTTAAAAGCAAATATAAAACTAAAGGTACTGCTCGAAAACCCATGGATCTCCATGAATAAAAATGGTGCATTGGAGATATAAATAATCAAAGAAGCAAAGGCAATACTTCCTACCATGGTACTGTTGATAAAATCTTTGTTGGAAATGATCATTTTCAATTGGTCTTTCAATCCCTTTTCATTCAACATTTCATCATCGGAAAGATGGATTCTGGTATTGGTTTCAGGTACATATTTGTAGACCATGAAAAAGGTAATCAGTCCCATGATGCATAAAAATGCAAAAGAACTGTTCCAGCCCCAGAATTTAAGGAATACACTTCCCAGTAGCGGAGCTACAATCGGAGCAATCCCGCTGATCTGTGATTGTTGTGAAAAGATGGTAACGGCTTTATGTTTATCATAGAGATCAATAATGATTGCTCTTCCGATAACAATTCCGGCACTTCCTCCAAACGCTTGTAGAAAACGCATTGCCCATAATACATAAATATCAGATGTAAAATAGATGGCCGTAGCTCCTATAATAAAAAGCAAAAGTCCGCAGTACAACATGGGTTTTCTTCCTTTTTTATCTGATAAAGGTCCCCATAACAGCTGCCCGAAAGCAAATCCTGCAAAAAACACAGAAATGGATACCTGAATGTGTCCGATATCGGTATTAAAAATCTTCGCCATACTTGGGAAAGCGGGAAGATAAAGATCTATACTTAGCGACTCTAATGTGTTGAGTAGTGCGAGAATAAACACTACAATGCTCAAATTCTTCTTCATAAATAACAATAAGCCTTCGCAGGCGATTTTTTCAACTGCAAAATTGCTGTAAAAAGTATCGTTTTTCAATAAAAGAACTGAAGGAAGGATAGCACAAACTGAGGATTACTCAATCTGATTATATCCGAATTATTTATTTAAAATGAAAAACAAAGGAACATTCTGAGGATTAGTCTTTTCCAAGTCTGAATCCATCAGGATTCTGCCGGGTATGCTTTTTAAAAAACCGGGAAAAGTAGGAAGCATCGCTAAAACCCAGTTTAAAAGCAATCTCTTTTACTGTTAAAGCACCAAAACTGAGCTCTCTTTTGGCTTCCAGAATAAGTCTCTGGGCAATCATTTTTTTCACTGTTGTTCCTCTGGAAAGACGGACAATGTCATTGAGGTGATGAGCACTTATTTTGAGCTGTTCAGCATAGAAATCTGTGTTTTTCTCTGTGATATAATGCTCTTCTATCAACGCTGCGAGTTGCTGAATTCTCGGTTTGTCATCTTCTGCAGTATTCTGCATTGTGATCTGATCTGTAATAATGAGACAGAAAGCTCTCAGATAAGCTTTTAAAATTTCAACACGTCCGGATCCAAGATATTCTCTTTTAATCATTGAAATAAGCATATTTCCGGTTTCACTGCTTTCTGCATCCAAAAAGAAAGGTCTTGCTCCGTTAGCCAGAACCACTTCCGTATCACAGGCTTCTTTGAAAATTTCTTTACTGATGGCCAGCACATATCCTTTTTCATTGCGGAGTTTCATATTAAAAACCTGGCCGGGAACGATAATACAGAGCTGGTTGTTTTTTACGGTATAGCTCTCAAAATCCAGCTCAAGACGACTGTCTGTATGCACTTCTTTGAACCAGATAATTTCAAAAAAATTATGCCGGTGAATATCCTCGAAGTTCTCCGGATGTCCATTTTCTAAAGTGTTGACCTGAAATTCTTCAGACACCAGATTATGAACGGGAATATTTTTTTCAGATGAATTCATTGCTAATGTATTTGATCAGAGAAAGCGAAAACCGCAGTAAAAAATACTACGGTTTTCTTACAATATTTAAAATTAAATATAATTTTTCTATTTTATTGACTTAAAAAAGCATCCCATCCCTGAGCAGTAAGTGCTACCAGTTGGTTAGATCCTCTGGCTACCATAAAGTTTCCTTCTTCTTTTTCTACAGCATGCCCGATAATAGTAAAGTCAGGGTGGTTTTTAATTTTATCAAAATCTTCTGATGAAATGGTGAATAAAAGTTCATAATCTTCACCACCGCTTAAAGCCGTCATTACAGGATTTAAGTTCATTTCATCTGCTGTAGAGATCGTAAGATTGTCTAACGGAACTTTTTCCTCATACAATCTGAACCCTACATTGGATTGATCCGAAAGGTGAAGGATTTCAGAAGCCAGACCATCTGAAATATCAATCATAGAAGTTGGTTTAATATCCAGTTCTTCCAGAATCTTTTTAACGTCTGTTCTTGCTTCAGGCTTTAGCTGTCTTTCAAGGATATAATCGTAACCTTCCATTTCCGGTTGCATATTAGGATCAGCAAGATAAACCGCATGTTCTCTTTCCAGAATCTGTAATCCCATATAGGCACCTCCTAAATCTCCTGTTACAACAAGAAGATCATTTGGTTTTGCACCGCTTCTTTTTACGATGTTTTCTTCATTTTCAATTCCTACAGCGGTAATGCTCATCACCAGACCTGAATTGGAACTTGTTGTATCTCCTCCGATAAGGTCAACCTTATATCTTCCACATGCTGCCTGAATTCCGGAATAGATCTCTTCCAATGCTTCCACAGGAAAACGGTTAGACACTGCAAGGGAAACCAATATCTGTGTAGGTGTTGCATTCATCGCAGCAATATCACTTAGGTTTACCACCACCGCTTTATAACCTAAATGTTTTAAAGGAACGTACCCTAAATTAAAGTGCACACCTTCCGCCAATACATCTGTTGTAAGAACTACTTTTTTGTTGTCAGGATTAATTACTGCCGCATCATCTCCTACTCCAAGCTCCGAAGATTCATTGGATAGTGGAAAATGCTCTGTCAAATGTTTAATAAGACCGAATTCTCCTAATTTCGAAATGGGCGTCAGCTCCTGTGATTTATCTTCAAACATGATTTTTTGTATTAATGTCCAATGTAAAAAGTATGAATAATTTTAAAATTGCTTCTCCAACTTTAAACATTAAACCTTGAATTTTAAACTTTGAATTATTGAGTAAGTTCTGCCGGGTCAATATTGTGTGGGTGGAAAGGAAACTTTTTGAAGTCTTCTTTCGATAATACAACAGTGTCCGGGGTTTTATACTTATTCATTGCTTCCACTACATCATCCGGTGGCGTGGTCATTTTTCTAAGCATCATATCAATCCATACACCTGTAGCTTCCGCAGTAGCACAGTGCATTCCGTCCGGAGTATAGAACTTGTGTACGAAACGGTAGATGGAAGAATCTTCTGCACATCCGTCTATTTCTACACTTACGATGACGATCTGATCTGCATAGATTTCTTTGAAGAAAGAATATCTTTCATGCAGGATCACCGGACCTATTCCCCATCTGCTCAGCTGGGTAACTCCCATTTTCTCTTTAGTCATAAAAGCCATTCTGGCTTGTGCACAATATTGTACATACGATGAATTAGCCAAGTGCTTGTTGGCATCAAGATCGCTCCATCTTACTTCAAATTTATGGTAGAAAATCATATGAAAATCGTTTTTGATATAATTAAAATTATAATCTTCAAAAATACTCAAATAAGATGGTTTATAAAAATTGTACTTTTGAAAAAATAATCTTCCGCATAGGATTACATATACATGAAACAGATCATTATTATCGGAGGCGGTGCTGCAGGCTTTTTCTGTGCATCTAATCTTGACGAAAAGAAATATACAATTACGATTTTAGAACAGAACTCAGATGTCCTTCAGAAGGTTAAAATTTCCGGAGGCGGACGCTGTAATGTGACTCACGCATGCTTTGATCCAAGAGAATTGGTTCAGTTTTATCCCCGTGGAAATAAAGAATTATTAAGTGTCTTTACTAAATTTCAGCCTGGTGATACGATGGAATGGTTCGATCAACGAAACGTTCCTTTGAAAATTGAAAATGATAACAGAACTTTCCCTGAAAGTAACTCTTCTCAGACTATCATCAATACTTTTCTGAACGAAACTCAAAAGAAAAATGTCAAAGTGCAGACAAAATGTACAGTAAAAGAGATTGAAAAACAGGACGAAAAATATATTGTAAAAACCAATTCAGGGGATTTTGAAGCAGATTATATCGTTTATACGACCGGAAGTTCTCCAAAATCATTAAAAATTGTAGAAAATCTGGGTCATAAGATTGTGGATCTTGTTCCTTCGCTTTTCACCTTCAATATTAAAGATGAATTGCTGAAAGACCTTCCTGGAACAAGCTTTGAAAATGCAGGAATTTCAATTCCAAAACTGAAAACAGAAGAAAGCGGACCCTTACTAATTACCCACTGGGGACTTTCCGGGCCTGCTGTTTTGAAAATTTCTGCATGGGAAGCCATAAGTCTGGCAAAACTTAAATACAACTTTGAAATTGAAGTGAATTTCGTTTCCATAGAAATGGATGAAGCGGAAGAAATGTTCCATAATTTCAAGCAAAGCAACCCTAAAAAAACCATCGGACAGTCAAAGATCTTCGATATTACCAACAGATTCTGGCAGAAAATTTTAGAGAGCTCAAAAGTTGATCTTAATAAACAGGTGGCCAATATTTCCGGAAAAGAGATGCAGAAAATATTGGAAAATCTTTGCCAGAAAAAGTTCCAGGTAACCGGAAAATCGACATTCAAAGATGAGTTCGTAACGGCCGGAGGCATTGATTTAAAGGAAATTAACTTTAAAAACATGTCTTCAAAATTACTTCCTAATTTCTATATTGCGGGAGAAGTTTTGAATATCGATGCCGTGACCGGAGGATTCAACTTCCAGGCATGCTGGAGTGAAGGATGGCTTATTGCACAGGATCTCAACAACTTGTAAAAAAATATTACTTTTAATAAAAACTAAATACATGAAAAAAAAATTCGGTTTCTTTTTTCTACTCTGCTTCTTTTTAGGATACAGTCAGGAAAAAACGATTGTCTCTGACTGGACATCATTCACTCAAGCTGTGAATATAGAGCATAAACAGAATTGGAACTTCCGTATAACGGTAAAAATCAGAAAAGACAATGAGGACAATGGTTCCAATTGTGGGCTATGGTGCAGAATAAATAATAAAGATGAGTCTACGAGTTTCTTTGAAAATCAATATTATGGAATCCAGGTAACCCATGAATGGAAAACCTACGAAATAAAAGGAACCATCAATCCATCTGCAAAGACCATGAATATCGGAGCTTTTGCACAAAATAACGGGGATTTTTATTTTGACGATTTTAAGTTGGAAGTCAATGATGGAAAGTCAAAAAAATGGACTGAAGTTCCGCTGGAAAATTCAGGTTTTGAAAAAGAGATTGC
Source organism: Chryseobacterium sp. KCF3-3 (assembly GCF_045865955.1). Lineage (NCBI taxonomy): Bacteria > Pseudomonadati > Bacteroidota > Flavobacteriia > Flavobacteriales > Weeksellaceae > Chryseobacterium > Chryseobacterium sp. KCF3-3. The sequence continues at coordinate 1,910,958 of NZ_AP035792.1, read as the reverse complement.
CTCTTCAAAGGGTTGGTTTGAAGGAATCCATTCTCAAAAAATAAAGCACGTAAAAAATTTTACCATTGAAACTTCGGATTACCAACCATTCAGTGGCAGCAAATCTTTGTTAATCAAAGGTCGTGGTATTATCGGAACAATGCCGGAAGGAAAATTTATGGATGTTAATGGCATCAAATTATATTATGAAACCTATGGAGAGGGAGAACCTGTACTTATGCTTCATGGCAATGGCCAGTCTATCAGTGCCTTTATTAACCAGAAGGACACCTTTGCTAAAAAATATAAAGTGATCATTGTCGATTGCCGCGAAAGAGGGAGATCTACTTATGACAAAACGAAAGAACTTACTTTTGATATTCAGACAGAGGATATTAAGCAGTTTTTAGAGAAGCTGAACATTAAAAAAACAAAAATTATTGGCTGGAGTGACGGAGGAATTCTCGCACTGTCTATGGCGATGAAATACCCCGAAATGGTAGACAAAATTGCCTGTTCAGGTGCCAATATTTTTCCGGAAGGAGTCAAAGATCATGATTTAAAATCCATGAAAGAAATGCTCGTAAGCCTTACTAAAGACAATAAAGACCACAAAAATGATATCTTTATTGATCTTCTGAATCTGGATTTGAAGTATCCTCAATGGAAATATGAAGACCTGAGTAAAATTCAGTGTCCGTCCTTGATCATTGCTGGTGATAATGATCTTATAAAGACAGAACATACGGTAAAAATCGCAGAATCTATCCCAAAAGGACAATTAGCTATTATCCCCAATGCCAATCATTATGTTCCCGAAGAAAAACCGGAATTATTCAATGAGTTAGTGATTGATTTCTTTGAAAATAAATAACCTGAATATAAAATAAACCATGAAAAAAATAATAACCTTCGCTTTGTGTCTTGGTTTTGGACTCGCATTTTCACAAACCAACCAGCCAGAAACCACTTATAATCCAGACAATAACACAGAAAAAACAGTTACTACACCTGTTGAATATCCAGGAGGAATGACTGCTCTGATGCAGGATATCAGTCAAGTTTTCGATCTTTCCTGTCTGGAAAAAGCATCTGGAACATCGAAATCATTAACAACTTTTGATGTTAATCCTGACGGAAGTATAAGTTCTATTTCAACAACAGGAAACAACCGTGCTATGAATAAAGAAATGGATCGTGTGATGAATGCTTTAAAAAAAAGATGGAAACCCGCCACTAAAAATGGGCAAGCCATTAAATCAACATATAACGTTCCTATGACTTTTAAAAATTATTAAAATGCTATCTGCCAAAAGAAATACTGCAGTTTTCTTTAAAATCTTACTAATCATAGGGTTTGGGTATTTCTTTTGGCTGATGCTGAAAATCACCTTAGAATACATTCCTTTTAATCCTGAAGTCAGTTTTCTGATGATTAAACAGACTGAAGTGGTAGAAAGACCGGAATATCTTACGTTTTTCTATACTCATGTTTATACGAGCATTTTTGTGCTTCTTTCGGGTTTTCTTGCTTTGCTCAGAAAGAATTTTGGACTCAAAAATTTCCACAGGAGTATGGGAAAAGTATATATTTTTCTCATTCTGATCTGTGCAGCACCTTCGGGAATTTATATGGGAATTTTTGCTAACGGAGGTCTTTTTTCAAAGATTTCTTTTGTTATTTTGGGCTTTGTATGGTGGTTTTCAACGTTGAAAGCTTATCAGCTGGCAAGACAGAAAAGGTTTAAAGAACATAAGCAGTGGATGTGGCGGAGTTTTGCTTTTACTTTATCTGCTATTACCCTGAGAATGTGGAAGGTAATTATTGTATATTTATTTCATCCCAATCCTATGGAGGTCTATCAGATCATTGCATGGCTGGGCTGGATTCCCAACATCCTTATTATTGAATATTTAATCACAAAAAAACTTATATGAAAATTCTAAATTACACACTCATTTCCCTGCTTACAGTTTCTCTGTTAAGCTGCAAAAAAGAGGGAAAGACTACTGAATCAGGAAAAGATTCTCTGACTGCAAAGAAAGACTCTGTGGTAATCCCCGAGGTTCACAAAGAATATTACGGAATTTACACGGGTGAATTTGCCGGCATGGAAAAGGTAGTGGACCAAACGGACGGCTCAGAATATGATGTCAGTAACTACAAAAGAATTTCTTTAAAGATCAACAGAATTACCAAAGACAGTGTTTACGGACAAAGTATCGTGAATGGTAATCAACGACCATTCAGAGGAGTTTTCAATGAATCAACCGCTTCTTTTGTACTGGATGAACCCGGCAATGACAAAACAGATGGAAGATTTGAAGTAAAATTGAAAGGAGACAGCTTAACCGGAAAGTGGAATGCTTTTGATAAAACAAGCGTTAAAGCTCCTTCAAAAACACTTAAATTGACCAAAAAAGAGTTTGTTTATAACCCTAACTTTATGCTGGATAAGGATTCTGATCTGGTAGACTGGTCAAATCCTAAAGAGTTTACCGAAAAATACACCGATGAAGAAACCGGAAAAACAGAAAGTTATAAAACCTCTAAAAACCGTATCGCTTCAGAAGCCATCTTCAAACTGAATGCATCGAAGCAAAAACTGACAGAAAAAGACCTTAAAAACTTAAGAAAGCTAGATCTTGAGATCATCAAAAACTCTGTATTTGCAAGACATGGTTATTCTTTCAAAAAAGAAACCTACAGAAATTTCTTTGAACAAACAGACTGGTATATTCCTGTTTCCAGCAATGTAGATAATGATCTTTCGCCTATGGAAAAGGAAAATGTAGCTCTTCTGAACCGCTTTACCAAGTATGCTGAGGATAAGTATGATAGTTTTGGGAGATAGGTAATAGGTGGCAGGTGGTAGGTTGCAGGTTGCAGGTGGTAGGGACTAGGGATTAGGGGTTGAGGTTAAGCCATCACTGTTTGTCATTCTTACGATAAGATAGAGAATCAGGCAGCCTACCGCATAGCAGAGGTTATCTATCCAGGAAAAAGAATTTCCGATAACAATATACATCAGGCTTCCAGGGCGGAAGCCTAGTTTTTCTGCGATATTGAAATACTGGGCAAATTCTACCAGAAATGAAAAAATCAGAATTCCCAGAATCAGTTTCTGATCATTTACTTTTACAAAGCTCTTTACAAACGTGTAAAGAAGCATTACCACAATCACATCCCCAAGATAAGCTCTCACGAAGAAAATATCACTTAGTTTGGTGGCAATCAACACTTCTGCAAGAAAAATAAATAGGGTAAGAAGCAGATACTTCAGGCTGAACTGGAATTTCATTTCAAATTGAGTTTAAGGCATAAAAAATCGGTATTCCAAGAACACCGATCTTATTTTATAAAGGCAAATATATTATTTCTTTACTTTAATTGTACATCCTATGGCTACTGTTTTTGTCATTTTCACCGGGTCCCCTTTGATCAGTGCATTTACGGCATCCTGGGCATAGTATTCTGAGACATCATTCGGATTATCATAATTGTTGTCGATAGCACCAATGTATTTTACGATGTTCTTTCCATTCTCTTTTTTCAGTACGAAAACATGGGGAGTTTTTGTTGCTCCGTACTGCGGATAAATTTTCTGCCCTTCATCTGCCAGATAGGGGAAAGTAAATCCTTTCTGCTTTGCTCTTTCAATCATCTGCTGATAGCCATCTTCCGGCTGTACATTGGGATCATTAGGATTAATGGCAATTACCGGATAGCCCTGAGCCTTATATTTTTTATCCAGCTCAATGATTCTGTCCTCATATTTTTTTGCATAAGGACAGTGATTACAGGTAAATACTACAATGAATCCCTTTGCACTTTTAAAATCACTGAGGGAAACCATTTTCCCATCAATATTTTTAAGCTTAAAATCGGCGGCTTCGTCCCCTACTTCATAGCCTTTTACCGATGAAACGTCCATTTTCTGACTAATATTTCTATCATGATCTTTCGCTGTAAAGCTTAGTAATCCCAGCCCAACGATGCATGCGGTCATTAAAATTTTCAGGTTTTTCATAATTTAATTATTTATTGTAGATTTTCTTTAATTGTTTTTTCCAAATCTTCTTTGCTCATTTCACCGTCATTGAAATGGATTTTTGATCCGTTTTTGTAGAACAACGTTACCGGAATATTTCCGTCCCAGTCTTTTTCAAATCTTGGAATCCAGGTGTTCATCCTTTTGATATCGTCCAACAGGAGTACCTCAGCGGTAAGATTTTTAGTTTTAATGAATTTCAAGACTCTTTCTTTATCTGCGAGTCTGTCTAACGAGACCAAAATCATCTTATACTTCTGATTATCTGCATATTTAGCATTCACTTCCATAAAATGTGGCAGCTCTTTTACACACGGTCCACAGGTTGTAGACCAGAAGTTGACCACAAGCAATTTATCTTTTTCCTGCTGAATTCTCTTCTCCAGATCTTCATATTTCACAACAGAAACATTGGTCTGCTGGGCTTTGAAAAGCGAGCAGAATAGGATCATGGCTAATATTTTTATTAAATTTTTCATTATCAAAACGCAAATAACTATAATTCAACAATATACAAAAATAAAATTCACTTCAATCGAAATATCTTTTTTTGGATCGAACAAAAACACATTTTTTCCTGAAATGTATTTCCACTTAAAAAAAATCAGTATGCACGAATACCCGTACATACTGATTATAAATCACTTATATTCCAGTCCTTATAATAATGTATTATAGAACTTTGCAGAACTTATCTCTTACATTCTAATCGTGAGAAGCATTGGCTAAAATTATTTTTTAATAACCTTAACGCTTTTAAAGGCATTCCCTTTTTCATCTTTCAAAGAAAGTGAGTAAGTTCCCGAAGGATATTTAACAAACTCTGTATTTATTTTCGTTTCAATGGCTTCAATACTTCCTGTTGAACTGAAAAGCACTCTTCCATCTGCACTAAAAATATTTACACTGTAATTTCCTGATGCATTTTCTAATTTAATATGAATTGATCCGTTTTGCTCTACAGGATTAGGATACACAATGAATTCTGAATTATTTCTTAATTCTACATTATCTTTTAATTCTGAATTATTTGTTTTCCCTTTGCCTGCTAAAGTAGTTGAAACAGGATAAACCAAAATTTTCTGTCCATTGTAACCCACTGCATAAACAGCTCTAGCACTGGAAGGATAATACACTTTTGTAGTATTGTTACTAACATCACCAGTCCCCATAACAGATACATAAATCAATTTATTATTGGCATCGAATGTTTCATAGGCAACTGCATTTCTCCAAGCACTGTGCTGTACAGTAAGATAATCATTATTTAAAGTAACTCCCTGGCCTGTTTGTCCGCTTACCGGAAGAAGGTCACGGAAAGCTGCAACGCTACGTGCTGAAATATAATTCATTACAGGAGAAACAGGCTGCTGATAGTTCTTAGACTTTATAGATGCAATCGTAGCATCAATCTGAGCCTGCGTAATGGTAAGCTGACCAAAACCGTAATCATCAATATTCCTGTTTATCGGTCTTAAAAATCCGGTTGTTGTAAAGAATTCTGTTAAATCTTCCTGCACTGCATCACAGGTATTTTTCACAAAATTCAGAAGCAAATCACCATTTGAGACCCCGGAAGAATTGGTGTTTCTTGCCTTGTTGGCAACCGTTGCAAACCAGTGCGCATAATCTACTCCTGTATAGCTAGTTGGGTAATTAAAGGAAAGAACCGGCGCATTTCGTGAAGCTCCGGCCAGCTGATAATACAATTCAAGCTGCCAGAAAGGGATTAATACTTTAAAATTATCCGAATTTACACTATCTTGTAAAGGTTGCTTATTGACGGTTGTATTCAGAATACCTCCGTTTATTCTTCCTCCTGCCACGCTGGCCATTCCTGCTGCTGGTGATTCATCAAATCTTTCCACACTGGTCAGTCCATCTTGTTCTGTACTCATATTATAATCCACCCATGCACTGTATATATTATTGGTAACTTCTGTAGTGCCAATCCATTTAAGATCCGGGCTTATCTGATTAATATGCCCAAATTCATGTGCAAATCCCCATACAGACAATTGATTAATATCAGCAACATAGTTATCATTTCCGTTAGCATCCATATTAATACCCAGCCCGCCTGCATGCCAGCCTCCGCCGTCATTACTATAGCCGAACATACGGTTTTTGGGAACTAAATTATATTTATACAATCCCATCACAAGCCACTCATTTTTTACCATAAGATCGAGTTTTGAAACAAGCGCTACCTGATTATGAAGAGCATAATTTTTCAGCGTGCTTTTTTTATAAACCATATGGACATGCTGTCCCACAACGTCAATCATATTATAAGCCGAATTCGTAAGATCTGCCTCCCAATCACTTTGTGTAGATTTTTGATAATGATAAAGACCATTAACCTTACCGGAAACAATATTGATTTTGATATCAGGTAATGCCGCATTGGTATTATAATAATTGATATATCCCAAGCCACTGTTGGTTACAGGAAATACATTTAAACCATTATGAAGCTCATAATAGGAGTCAGTGCCATATAAAGAGGTAGAAAAATCTTTCACCTTCAGAGAAACAATTACTCCTGCTGGGATATTCTGAGCAAACAAAACTACCTTTTCCCCCTGTGCAAACACAATACCTGTAGGATTCTCAAAAGTGCTATAGCCACTTCCCACCTTTAAATTACCTGTAGTAACAGCAACAGGAGGGTAAACACTATAATTCTGAACCCTGTATTTTTTTACATAAGTTCCGTTAAATAGACATTGCGCTAACCCTTTATAGAATGGCGATGTCATATTATTTATATCCGCTTGAGTAACAGAAGACTTCAATGCTGAATAAAGATTGTCTGTAAAAATATTGCTGTAAGGATTATTAACCACTGAAGCGCCTGATTTATAAAAGCCCATTTCAGCACAGCTTGCAAAACTGTTCTTCCCATCGTTTACTGTAATTCTTACATTCAAAGGGGTAATCTGATTTGGAAAGTAAACCTTCACAGGAGAAGAAGAATACTGAAAATCAAATGTCATTAACGGAACATATGTGCTGTTTGTGCTCGTATTATAACTGATACTCACGCTTCCAAACCGCCCGTTGTCGCTACCGGACCTAGGCGTATATTTTAGATAATCGATAGGGGTAGCACCATCTAATCTGTAATTTAACACCACCGGAAAAGTAGTAACGCCATGTGGAGAGTGATACAACGTACTCACATCATTATCATAAGATTTATCTATATCTTCTCCAGGCTGATAAGATGACGCAGTCGTTCCTGAAGCGGAGATGGTAGCCTTCACATCATTGCTCCCGCTTATACTTAATTCGGATGTATTGATGGGGCAGTCTATACCGTCAACAATCGCAGGTTGTTGTTGAGAAAAGAATCTCACCTCTCCACCGCTTGAGAAGTTTCCAGAGCCTGCATTTACGGTTATCTTAATGATATATGGGTCTTGGATAGAGTTAGGGAAAATAAATTCCTTATCCGCATCACTGAGAGCCCAAATTAAATTATTGCTTACCGGGATGAAAGTATTGGGTTCCGCCTGTGTACTGTAGGAAATACTTACATTAGTCCAAATTCCGTTTGTACCTGAAGCTTGTCTTGGGGTGTAAATCAGTTTTCTGATATTGGGAACATTAGGATTAAAATAAAATTTCAACTCATCCGGAATTGCGTTCACCGACCAATTAGTATGATAAATGGTAGCATTATTGCCATCAATCAACTTGGCAACTTCAGTCCCTGGTTGTGCCGGTTGTGAAGAGGTAACCGAATTCACAGAAGCCGGAACGAGCTGTAGTTCAGAAAAGAATTTCATTTCTGCACCACTGGAGAAGTTTCCAGAGCCTGCATTTGCGGTTATCTTAATGATATAAGGGTTTTGAATAGCGGTAGGGAAAATAAATTCCTTATCCGCATCACTGAGAGCCCAAATTAAATTATTGCTTACCGGGATGAAAGTATTGGGAGCCGCCTGTGTACTATAGGAAATACTTACATTAGTCCAAATCCCATTTGTACCTGAAGCTTGTCTTGGGGTGTAAACCAGTTTTTTAATACTGGTAACATTAGCATTAAAATAAAAATTCAACTCATCCGGAATTCCGTTCACCGACCAATTAGTATGATAAATGGTAGCAGTATTGCCATCAATCAACTTGGTAACATCTGTGCCTGGTTCGGGTGGTTGCGAAGAGGTAACCGAACTCACAGGAGCCGGAATAAATTGTGAAAACCCATGGAATCCACATAACAAAAAAAGGAACAATGATAATTTTCTCATATAATACGTTTTTATATTGCAATAAATATATATTTTTTTGGAATTTTAATAAAAACTATCATTAATATTTTTTTTATGAATGAATAAAACATTAAAATCATCATTGATTTTCAATCCTTTATGAGTCCCGAAATTTTTTTATTTCTTTTGATAGACTAAAGAATTTTCGACAAAGGTATTTTGGAGTTTTCTCCGGTCTTTTTTATATATTTCACTTTTAAGTGAAGGCAGATTTTAGTATTTTTATTTTTGATGAAAAAAATACTACAGATATCTTTTTACTATTAAAATTTCTTATACTCCAGGAATTTATGAAAAATTACTCCTAAAACCTTCAATTTCTCCCAAAATGAAGGCTGATATCTAGTATTTTCGTTTTTTATGAAAAAAACAGCTCAGAAAAATGTACATTTTCTCAGTTCTATGATGGTAAACTAATCGTGCGCTTGTTATAAAACCAGCTTTAATCCTTTCAAGAACTCAGAATAATACCACTGAAACCGGAACCTCTACCTTAAAAACGGTAGTATATGATACCAAAAATGCTCCTCTAAAAAATATAACGGGTTATATGAAGATGATTGATAATGAAGATGAAAGCGGATCTGCACACAATACATTAAGCTATAACCACATCATCAGTTACAATAATGGAACCGGAACTGAATGACCATATTTAAATCTAATTTCGAATATAATTCCAGCGGTTATCCTACCAAAGAAATCCGAAGCTATTATGATAAAAATGGGACTACATTTACAGGTTCCACAGACGTTAATACTTACGAATACAATCATTTATAATACAAAAGAGCCACTAAGGCTCTTTTTTTTGCAGATATGTTAATTTTTTCACAAGTAATAGAATTATATAGATGATTTTTATATATTTGAGTTGAATCAAACTAAAAATACCATGAAAAAATTAAGCAATCAGAAAAAACTGACTAAAAAAGCATTGAAAAATATCACAGGAGGAAATGGACCTGGGATATGCTGGGAAGGTCTTTGCAGGGTAAGAGGAACAGATGATGAATATACTGTAGGACCTTTAGACAGCACCGGATTTTGCTGCTAATCCAATACACTAAAAACAATAACCAAAATCAAATCATCATGAAAAAATCAAACATTCAAAAAAGAAAACTGACAAAAAGTGAGTTAAAAGAAATTACAGGAAGTGGCAGAGTATGCTGGGACGGATTCTGCCGCAGAGGAGAATTTGAAGAATGGCAGCTTGGAGCTGGTGACAAAAATGGCTATTGCTGTTAATACATTGAAACTTGTTAGATAAATCAGGATTGAGGCAGCCCCTCAATCTTTTTTTATAAAATAGATTCTCTTCTAAAAAAGTTAACAATTTGACTCACAATATTTTGAACATAATAAAATATCTTGTAAATTAGCTTTTACCAAATTAAAATTATTATGAAAAATTTAAAAAATCAGAAAAGAAAATTGAGTAAAATTGAGCTGAAAGAGATCAGCGGTGGAGCAAACAGACCTGTATGCCCAAGAGTAATAAGCTGTACAGATCCTCATACCGGAGAAGAACAATATGGCGTTCCGGGGATGCAGGATGGATTCTGCTGCTAGCCCAAAATAACAGTAAAAAAAAATGATTGGATTACCCTCCAATCATTTTTTTTATTGAGTTCAGCTTCATTAAAGCTTCAATTGGTGTCAATGTATTAATATCTATTTTCGTCAGTTCTTCGCGGATATTCTCCAGGACAGGATCATCAAGCTGGAAGAAAGAAAGCTGCATATTTTCTTCTGTCACTCTTTTAATACTCTCAGAAGTACTTCCATTTCCCTGCGTTCTGCTTGCCTCAAGAGTTTTAAGGATCTCATTCGCTCTGTTGACCACTTTGGCAGGCATTCCGGCCAGTTTTGCAACGTGGATACCAAAACTGTGCTCGCTTCCGCCCGGAATCAGTTTTCTCAGAAAAATAATATTCCCTTTGTTTTCCTGGATAGAAACATGGAAGTTTTTCACCCTTTCAAAATTGACAGTCATTTCATTCAGTTCATGATAATGCGTTGCAAATAAGGTCTTCGCCTGCGTTGGATGCTGATGAAGATATTCTGCAATGGCCCATGCAATAGAAACCCCGTCATAAGTAGAAGTTCCACGCCCGATTTCATCTAGCAGGATCAGGCTTCGTTCTGAAATATTGTTCAAAATATTCGCTGCCTCATTCATTTCCACCATGAAAGTAGATTCTCCTGCAGAAATATTATCGGTAGCTCCTACCCTTGTAAAGATTTTATCCAGCAATCCGATTTCAGCATGCTTTGCCGGTACAAAACTTCCGATCTGAGCCAAAAGACATACAATGGCTGTCTGCCGCAGAATTGCAGATTTACCTGCCATGTTCGGTCCTGTTACCATGATAATCTGCTGGGAATCTTTATCCAGGAAGATATCATTCGGAATATATTTTTCTCCTAAGGGAAGCGCATTTTCAATAATCGGGTGTCTGGCTTCTTTTAAATCAATCGCATAGCCGTCATTCAAGACAGGCTTTGTATAACTTTCAGATACAGCCAGTTCAGATAATCCCGCAGCCACATCAAGTTGGGCAATGATATTGGAATTCCCCTGAATCTGATCTATATAAACCATTGTTTCAGTACAGACATTTCTGTAGAGAGATGTTTCCAGGACGCCTATTTTTTCTTCGGCACCAAGGATCTGGTTTTCGTATTCCTTCAGTTCTTCGGTAATATACCTTTCTGCATTTACTAAGGTCTGCTTTCTTACCCAGTCATCCGGAACTTTATCTTTATGCGTATTGCGGACTTCAATATAGTATCCGAAAACGTTGTTAAAATCAATCTTAAGGCTGGTAATCCCTGTTCTTTCAATTTCTCTCTGGCACATTTCATCCAGGAAACCGCGTCCTTTGCTCTGAAGATTTCTCAGTCTGTCCAGCTCTTCAGAAACCCCTTCTTTAATGATATTTCCTTTGGCAATATTTACCGGAAGCTCTTCATTAAGATGGTTCTGCAGGAATTTAATCAGTTCTTCAAGGTCAAACAATGGCTCTAGCCACGCCAGTACATCTGCATGAGGATGCAATAAAGCTTTGATTTTATGAATATTAATTAAACTCTGACGTAAATATCCCAGTTCTTTAGGTGAAATTTTCTCTGCAGCCAGTTTTCCCATTAATCGGTCAAGATCAGAAATGGATTTCAGAAGCTGGCAGATTTCATATTTCAGTGCATCATTTTCGTTTAAGAAATCAATCAGAGATAGTCTTCTCATGATCTCATCCACAGACTTTAAAGGAAGAATAATTCTCCTTCTCAAAAGCCTTCCTCCCATCGGAGTAGACGTTTTATCAATGATATCCAACAGTGATTTCCCCTGTGGATTGCTTGGATAAACAATTTCCAGGTTTCTCAGGGTAAAATTATCCATCATCAGATAATCTTCCTGAGGAATGATCTGAAGCTTTGTAATATGAGCAAGCAGATTATGATGCGTATCTTCTACCAGATACGCAAAAATAGCTCCTGCCGCTGTAATCGCCAACGGAAGGCTTTCTACTCCAAAACCTTTTAATGAATTGGTTTTAAAGTGATTCGTTAATTTTTCGTAGGCAAAATTATATTGAAAAGCCCAGTCTTCAAGCTTAAAGGCATTCTTATTTTTGATCTGTTCCGGAATCTGTGTACTTCTCTGGAAAATAATCTCACTGGGATCAAAGGTATTCACAATGTGCAAAATCTTTTCCAGATTTCCTTCACTTACCAGAAACTCTCCGGTAGAAATATCCACTAAGGCAATTCCGTATTTCTCTTTTTCTTTATGCAATGAAAGAAGGAAGTTATTCTTTTTGGAATTCAAAACCTGATCATTGAAGGTAACCCCAGGCGTAACCAACTCAGTAACACCACGTTTTACGATCCCTTTCACCATTTTCGGATCTTCCAGCTGATCACAGATTGCCACCCTCATTCCCGCTCTTACCAATTTTGGAAGATAAGAATCTACAGAATGATGTGGAAACCCAGCAAGTTCTATATGCCCCTCACCATTGGCTCTTTTGGTAAGCACAATACCCAGAATCTGAGAAGTTCTGACAGCATCCTGCCCAAAAGTTTCATAAAAATCCCCAACCCTGAACAATAATAGCGCATCAGGATATTTTGCCTTGATGGTATTGTACTGCGTCATTAACGGGGTTTCTTTCTTCGCTGCTTTTGCCATAGTAAAAAATGAGCCCCAAATTTAAAAAAATAAATTCAGGGTAAGAGAATTGTTTAGGGGTTAATCTTCTATACTTTTCTTTATCAGTAATTAATCGTATTTTTCAGCCATCAAATCACATTATTCATGGAATTTCCTGTTTTAGAGACTGAAAGGCTTATTTTGCGTCAGCTTACTTTTAATGATACCCAAGATCTTTTTGAATATTTTTCTTTAGATGAAGTTATGGAATATTATGATCTGGATACCTTCAAGACGGAAGACGACTCCCGACGTATTATCCAGCACTTCAATAGTGAATTCGAAAAAGGCAAAGGCTTCAGATGGGCTCTGGAACTGAAATCCGATGGAAAAGTCATTGGTACCTGTGGCTATCACAACTGGTACAGGGAACATTTCAGAGCAGAAGTCGGCTATGAGCTCAATCCCAAATTCTGGCAACAATCCTATATGAAAGAAGCCATTCTTCCTATTTTAACCTATGGATTTGAAACAATGAGGCTTCACCGTGTGGATGCTTTCATAGATCCTTCCAATATTTCTTCTGAAAGACTGTTGACTTCTTTAAATTTCAGCAAAGAAGGAACATTGAAAGATTATTTTTTTGAAAAAGGAAAATTCGTAGATGCAACAATCTTCGGACTGATTAATAAATAAGCTGGAAGCACGAAGATGGATGATGGAGGTTTCTATTGGTGGTTTAAATAATGATCACCCTCTAAATAAAATGTAGTCTATTAGTACTGAGCTGTAATGAGACTTCCCTCCTCCAGCTTCCATCTCCCTTTCCTCGTTATTTTCCTGTTCTCGTGTACTTTTCCAAAGCCTCGGAACTTTTCTTGTAGGCCCATTTTTGCTTATAATTCACCCATTTTGCTTTGAAAATTTTTCGCATCAGTTTATCCGTATACCTCATAATGAAGACATGATATAACATACTGGCAAAGACATTGGGTTTATTGGGAAGAGCCCTCAGTGAAAGCGAAAAACCGGGTTCCAGATATCTGTTGAAGTGCCAGAAAGCTCCTGGAATAAAGAGCGCATCGCCATGCTCCATGAAAATTTCGTATCCTTTGGCATATTTCAGCGCCGGAAACTTTTCGTAATCCGGATTTTCGTAGTCGACATCGTAAACGGTGTGAACAGACAAAGGTACTTTATATAAAAACGGAGACTGTTTCTGATCAAATAATAAAATTCTTTTCTTTCCTTCAAAATGGATGTGCATAAAATCCCCCAGATCCACATCATAATGCATTAAAACATGAGCTTCACTTCCACCGAAGAATAAAGTCGGAAGTCTTTTAAAGAACTTTATTCCAAGATCCGGATAGGTAAAGTTTTTCAGCAGCTCGGGAAGTCTGTCTGTGATGATATAGAAAAAGATTCGCAGATCAGAAGGCTTGTTTTTGATGGTATCAATATAGTCCTTCATTTTCATATGGGTAACCGGGGCATCAGAACTTTTCGCAGCATCAGCCGGTTTGTTATCATACAACGGAACTTCCTGATCTCCTGCTTTTTCTTTGATATAGGCAAGATTCCATTTATCAAAAGCGTCCCATCTACTGGCAAAATTCTTAATCAAAAGAGGTTTTTGCTTTTTAAAATAATTTTTCTGAAAATCTTCTTTGCTGATATCATTTACAATATCTACGTTTTCGAGGATCATGTATTTTGTATTTAATGCGAACTAAAAATAGTGTTTTTTTGAAACCTGAGAAAATTAAGATTAAAATGGCTGGAAGCTGGAAGAGGGATGCTGGAAGTTAAGATTTGTGTACGTCCCTGAAATAAGTTGACTAAAAAAAGATCAATTTATTATGAAAGTAAACATCAGACTTATTAAAAAGAATAGGATTTATTCTGAAGAATTTAAACGTGAAATAGTTTCTCTCTTTGAAAAAGGCACCTACAGTACTCTTCAGCTGGAAAAACTTTATGGAATTAGTAATAGCAGCATTTATAATTGGATTTATAAATTTTCTACCTTTAACGAACCAGGACAAAGAGTTATTGAAATGAAAATAAGCAGTACACAAAAAGTTAAAGACTTAGAGGATCGTATCCGTGAGTTAGAACGCAGTGTGGGGCAAAAGCAGATCAAAATAGATTATTTGGAGAAGATGATAGATTTAGCTAAAACCGAATTACATATTGACATCAAAAAAAACTTCGCCACTCCACAATCCAATGGTTTAGATCAAACAAAGAAAAAGTAAACTATTCCATGAATATGTTTTATCGGTCCATTGGCGTGAGTAAACAGGCTGTACATCAACAGGTAAAAAGACAACAGGAATTTGATGTAAAACTGGCAGCATTGATCATGGATGCCGATGAACTAAGAAGGGAACATCCGGGTTGTGGAGTTGAAAAAATGTACTATACATTAAAACCTAACTTTATTGGTAGAGATAATTTTATAGAGATTTTCATGCAGTTGGGTTATCGTTTAAACATCAAGAAAAATTATAAAAGAACTACAATTGCCTCAAAGATTTATTTTCCTAATGTAATAAAAGGAATGAAAATATCATCTCCTTCTGCTCTCTGGCAATCGGATCTCACTTATATTCCAATTGAAGACAAGTTCTACTATGCCGTATTTATTATAGACGTTTATACCAAGAAAATTGTAGGCTTTAGTGTATCAGATCATATGCGTGCTTCAGCCAATTTGAAAGCTTTAAAAATGGCATTGAAAAATAACCAGCCTCCAAAGGTTCATCATTCAGATAGAGGAAGTCAATACACTTCAAGGGATTATATTGATTTATTAAAAGCCCATAACAGTACAATAAGTATGGGGGCTTCTGCTCAGGAGAACGCTTATGCAGAACGCATCAATAGAACCATAAAGAATGATTATATCCAATATTGGAATCCAAAGAACTTTGAGCAGCTTAAAAGGTTTATTAAAAAAGCGGTCAACCATTATAACACTAAACGACCGCATAATGCAATTGGTAAAATGTCTCCAGAAAAATTTGAAGAATATTGGAGACAAAATATGAACATTAATAAACCTATTTTGAATATATTTAACAATGAGATATTAAATAACAATACGGTCAACTCTAGTTAGGGATGTACATTGTCTTGCAAACGTCTATACATCACTCTATAAAAAGATTTTTATGGAAAACTTAGAGCTCTTCTTCAGTTTCAATAACTTCCCGCTCCCAGCTTCAGACTTCCTTACTTTATTAGCAGAGCTCAGATGAAAAAATTATATTTGTAGTAATAAGCGAGTTTATGAGAGTCTACAATACCAAACATTTCATTAAAATCCTTTTCAGTTTACACAAAAGTGATACTTTAAAAATTCTTTTCCCAAGTATGATTCTTGTAGGATTATATTCCTGGGGAATTCAGTATCTCGAAGTTGAATATTTGCACCTTACCACAAAATCAGGAGTGAGCAATGTTGGTATGATCCATTCTCTGCTGGGTTTTGTACTTTCTCTTTTGCTGGTTTTCAGAACCAATACTGCTTATGACAGATGGTGGGAAGGCAGAAAACTTTGGGGAAAACTGGTCAATGATACCAGAAACTTTGCCATAAAAATCAATACTATTCTTGGTGATAACCGCCAGGATGCTGAGCAGATAGCAAGGTATTTAAAATACTTTCCTCACTTTTTAGCCAAACACCTTTCCAAGGAATCTACAAGACTGGCTTTGGATGAAGATTATTCTGAAATTGAAAGCTCTTTAAAAAATCATGGACCAAGCGAAATAGTGATTCTGCTGAGTCATAAATTGAACCAGTTAAAAAAAGAAGGTAAAATTTCAGAAGTTGAAATGCTGTACTTAGACACTCAGCTTTCCGGATTTCTGGATGTATGTGGAGGTTGTGAAAGAATCAAAAACACTCCAATTCCTTATTCCTACTCTTCTTTCATCAAGAAATTTATTATTCTGTATGTTTTTGCGCTTCCTATTGCCTACGTGATTACGATAGGTCTTTTCATGATTCCGCTTACAGTCTTTGTATATTATGTCTTGATGAGTCTTGAACTTATTGCAGAAGAAATTGAAGATCCGTTCAATAACGATGAAAATGATATTCCAATGGAGACTTTAGCTCAGAATATCGAGAAGAATGTACATCAGATTATGAACAGAAAATAAAAAATCAAGCTTCTAAAGCTTGATTTCTTTAAGTTCACCATCCTGTTTTATTTCTACAAATTTGCTTTCCCTGTTGGCAGCAGAATATCCGTAGAAAAACGTACTGTATATGGGTGTGGAATACAAATAGGCTCCATATCCGTTATAAGCATTTGAAGTCCCGGTTTGCTGCTGATAACTTGCTGAAGCTGTGAAATTCACGATCGTTTCAAGATAGTATTTCCCGGGTTTCAGTTTTTCAAATTTAAACCTTCCTCTATTATCTGTTAAAGCCTCTACTCTATATTTAAAGGCTTCCTCAGACATATAGACAGTTGTCTTTTTATTCTCATATTTCCTCCTCATATCATAAAATTCCTCAAAATAAGGCGTCACCGGAAAAAGCATCACTACAGTTCCTTCTTTAGCATAATGTTTTTCTCCCAGAAGAGGCTTTATTCCAAGGGCTGTCTTTTGTTTGGTAGAAGCCACTCCTTCAATGGTAGAATTTCCGAATCCAAGCATCTCTCTGGCTAATTTTTTATCGAAGAAAGCTTGTGGATAATACGTGTTCTGCGCACCCAAATACATAAATCCCCATGTCAGTATAAATAATGTGAGTAATTTTTTCATAGTATATTTTTGAGTCAAATATAAGTATTTTACTATTTTTGAAATAAAAATAGCTATGAAGCACCTATTTCTATTGTTTTTTTCCACTTCTGTTCTGATCACAGCACAGAAACCTTGTGGATATAAGGACGGGCTACAGGAAGGATCCTGCAAAGAATTCTATGACAATGGTCAGGTAAAAAATATGGTAGAATGGAAGAAAGGGAAACTGGATGGTGATGCTGTTTTTTATCACGATAACGGAAAAGTACAGTCAAAAGGAGAATATAAAAAAGGATACAAAGTAAAAGAATGGTCCTATTTCGATAAGACCGGAGTGCTGACTTCCAAAGAAGCTTTCAGAAACGGAGAAAAGAACATTTATGACAACAGTCTTACTGCAACGTTCTATTCTCCTGCCGGTAAAATAGTTGAAATTTCTAATTATAAATTCAATAAATTACAGGGAGAAAGCAAAACCTTCCATGAAGACGGAAAGTCTATAAAAGACATTGGGCAATACGACAATGGGCTTGCCACCGGAAAATGGAAAGTGTTTTATCCATCAGGAAAATTGCAGCGTGAAACGGAGCTTGCCAACGATAAAAGAAACGGCAACAGAGTTCATTACCGTGAAGACGGAAGCATAGAAAAAACAGAGGTCTATCAAGACGGAAAATTAATCTCAACAAAATAATACAATTGGTACAGAAACTAAAACTGGAAGAACTAAACAGAATAGATGTAGAAACATTTAAGAAGGTTGAAAAAATTCCGTTGGTCATCATTTTAGATAATATCAGAAGTATGCACAACGTAGGTGCAGCTTTCAGAACGGCAGATGCCTTCTTAATTGAAAAAATAATCCTTTGTGGAATTACACCGCAACCACCTCACCGTGAGATCCATAAAGCGGCATTGGGGGCAACGGAAAGTGTAGACTGGTCTCATGAAGCAGAAACAAATAGTGCTATTGCTGATTTGAAAAGCAAAGGATACGAAATCATCGGGATTGAGCAGACTACAGGAAGTCAGCTTATTACTGATTTCACCATTGACAGATCGAAAAAATATGCTTTAATTTTAGGAAACGAAGTGGAAGGAATCAGCGATGAAGTACTTCCGAATATTGATGTGTTTTTAGAAATTCCACAGCTTGGAACCAAGCATTCTCTTAATGTAAGTGTGTGCGCCGGAATTGTGATGTGGGAATTTGCAAAAGCATTAAAATAAAAAAACTGCATATGTCCTTAGTAGACAGTGCAGTTTGAAATAAATCTAATAAAAAGTAAAAATGAAAGGCGACAAAGGTACTTTATTTTTTTTTACAAACAAATTTTGACGGCATTTTTTTTGTTTCATCTTAAAAAAAGTCGGCTTTTCAGAAAAAGTTTCGTTTAATTTTTTATAAATTAGCACAATGTTTATCAAGGACTATATCTCAAAAGACTTTCCATGTTTTAGCCTGTCTGACTCCATAGAGTCGGCCAGAAACCTGTTGGAAGACTTCGGATATTCCCATATTTTCATCAAAAAATCTCATCACTTCTTCGGAGCCATTGCCATGGATTTTCTGTATGAAGAAGATGGGGGAACACTGAAGGACCTGGAACACCAGATTGAACGGTTTGCAATTCTGGAGGACAACAATGTGATGGACAGCATCCGTCTGTTTTATACTTTCAGCTCCAATGTGATTCCGGTGATTAATAAAAATGAAAAATATCTGGGCTATATTACCTGTGAAGATGTTTTTCAGGACCTTTCCCGTTATCCTTTATTTTCAGAAACAGGAGCTATTCTTACCGTAGAAACTCCGGCCAGAAAATATTCAATGACGGAAATTACCAATATTGTAGAAAGCAACAATTCGAAGTTTTACGGAGGATTTATAAGCTTTATGTCTGAGGAGGTGGTCCAAGTCACAATAAAGATCAGTAATGAAAACCTGGCCTCGATAGATGCTACATTTGACCGGTACGACTACAGAATTGTGGAAAAATACTATTCTGATGAGAAATCCGATCTGTTTAAAGACCGTTATGGTTTTTTACAAAAATTCATAGAAATATAACATGAAGGCAGCCATATATTCTCAGAAAAAAGATCTTGATACTTTTTTATATTTAAGCAAGTTTATCTCTGAACTTGAAGCAAGAGGTGTAAAATCTGTTCTGTATGATGAAATGGCTGAAGCACTTCAGTTTTCAAAAATATTCGAAACCTTCAACTCCAAACAGGATCTTCTTGATAAACAGGTAGATTTGTTTTTCACTTTTGGTGGAGACGGAACCATTGTAAATTCTTTAACCTTTATTGAGGATCTTGAAATTCCGGTGGTAGGAGTTAATACAGGAAGACTTGGGTTTTTAGCCTTTTTCACAAAAGAAGAAGCCTTTAAAGAACTGGATTCCATTTTA
The DNA here is from genome assembly GCF_045865955.1 of Chryseobacterium sp. KCF3-3. Classification (NCBI taxonomy): domain Bacteria; kingdom Pseudomonadati; phylum Bacteroidota; class Flavobacteriia; order Flavobacteriales; family Weeksellaceae; genus Chryseobacterium; species Chryseobacterium sp. KCF3-3. The sequence goes on along the minus strand of NZ_AP035792.1, from coordinate 1,891,298 downwards.
AAGGGAGATGTAAAAACAAGCCGCCGTTCAGTAATTGAGGTCGTTTCTCCCAAACTGGAAGGAGCTTTCCCTTATGCACTAAACGACGTTACCGTTTCCCGAAAAGAAACGACATCGATGATTACTGTGGATTCTTATATCAATGATGAGTTTCTGAATGTATTCTGGGGTGATGGTGTCATTATTTCAACACCTACCGGTTCTACCGCTTACTCTCTGAGCTGTGGCGGACCAATCATTTCTCCCAACAACGAAAATTTTGTCATTACTCCGATCGCTCCTCACAATCTGAATGTGAGACCTTTAGTAGTGAATGACAAAGTAGAAATAAAATTCAGGGTGGAAAGCCGTGTACCTCAATACTCTCTTTCCTTAGATTCCCGACTGATACACATAGAAACGGATAAGGAAATCATTATCAAAAAGGCAAAATTCCAGCTTCTTCTGGTACAGCCCAACGGTTTGAGTTTTTACGAAACCATCCGTCAGAAGCTCCTTTGGGGCCGAGATAAAAGAAACTAGTAATTTCTTAAAAATGATTACCTTTACACGAAATTAAAACACCTAATAAATTTATAATAAAAAGTAAAACATGAGCAGAATTTTTCCGGCAGGAGTTGCCACAGGTCAGTTAGTTACTGATATCTTTCAGTATGCTAAAGAAAACAAATTTGCATTACCTGCAGTAAACGTAATTGGATCAAGCAACGTCAATGCTGTAATGGAAACTGCAGCGAAATTGAACTCTCCTGTAATTATCCAGTTTTCTAATGGTGGAGCTGCATTCAACGCAGGAAAAGGATTAAACAATGACGGACAAAGAGCTGCTATCCTTGGATCTATCGCTGGAGCAAAACATATTCATACTCTTGCTGAAGCTTACGGAGCAACGGTAATTCTACACACAGACCACTGTGCAAAGAAATTACTTCCTTGGATTGACGGACTAATGGATGCTAACGAAGAATTCTTCAAGCAGACAGGAAAATCTCTTTACTCTTCTCACATGCTGGACCTTTCTGAAGAATCTTTAGAAGAAAACCTTGAAATTTCAGCTCAGTATTTCGAAAGAATGGCTAAGCTTCAGATGACTCTGGAAGTAGAAATCGGAGTAACTGGTGGTGAAGAAGATGGTGTAGACAACTCAGATGTTGACAACTCTAAATTATATACTCAACCTGAAGATATCGCTTATACTTATGAAAAATTAAAAGCGATTTCTGATAACTTCACTATCGCTGCTGCTTTCGGTAACGTACACGGAGTTTACAAACCAGGTAACGTAGTTCTTACACCGAAAATCCTTGACAATTCTCAGAAATATGTTCAGGAAAAATTCGGAACAGCTGCAAAACCTATCAACTTTGTATTCCATGGAGGTTCAGGATCTACTTTAGAAGAGATCAGAGAAGCTATCGACTATGGAGTAATCAAAATGAACATCGACACTGACCTTCAGTTTGCTTACACAGAAGGTGTGAGAGACTATATGGTTAACAATATTGAATATTTAAGAGCTCAAATCGGAAACCCTGAAGGAGAAGAAAAACCTAACAAGAAATTCTATGACCCAAGAGTTTGGGTAAGAAAAGGTGAAGAAACATTCTCTACAAGATTGGTGAAAGCATTTGAAGATTTAAATAACGTAAATACTTTAAAATAAGAACTGTACATTTGTATCAATGTAAAAAGTATTCATAGAAATACATTTACATTGGTACATTTTACATTTATACATTAATACAAACAAAAATGGCATTCGACTGGTTTAAAAGAAAAGCAAAAAACATTACCACTTCTACTGATGAGAAAAAGGACGTTCCCAAAGGTCTTTGGCATCAGACTCCATCCGGAAAAGTAGTGGAACATGATGAACTAAAGAGAAATAACTATGTTTCTCCTGAAGATGGATTTCATGTGAGAATAGGAAGTGCAGAATTTTTTGACATCCTTTTTGACGGTGGTAAATTTACCGAACTGGATGCTAATGTTGAAAGTATTGATATCTTAAACTTCAAAGATACAAAGCCTTACAAAGACCGTTTGAAAGAAGTAAAAGCTAAAACTAAGCTTACAGATTCTATCCGAAACGCTGTAGGAACTGTAAAAGGAACTGAAATGGTCGTTTCTTGTATGGACTTTGCTTTCATCGGTGGATCTTTAGGTTCTGTAATGGGAGAAAAGATCAGAAGAGCAATAGATTACTGTATCGCACACAAACTTCCGTATATGATTATCTGTCAGTCCGGAGGAGCAAGAATGCAGGAAGCTACTTACTCTTTGATGCAGCTGGCAAAAGTTCAGGCTAAATTAGCTCAGCTTTCTGAAGCTGGACTTTTATACATCGCTTATCTTTGTGACCCTACATTCGGTGGAATCACAGCTTCTTTTGCAATGACTGCTGATATCATTATGGCAGAACCGGGAGCACTGATCGGTTTCGCAGGACCAAGAGTAATCCGTGAAACAATCGGTAGAGACTTACCGGAAGGATTCCAGACATCAGAATTCTTACAGGAAAAAGGATTTGTAGATTTCATCGTAAAAAGAACTGAAATTCAGGATACTGTTGCCAAAACAGTTAATTTATTAGCTGTAAAAGCATAGTATCTGTAACAAAAACAATACAATCTCTCTCTAATTAGGGAGAGATTTTTATTTATGAGGACTTTTAAGATATTTTTCAATACCATCAGAAGCATGAGTTTTAAAAAGATTATCCGTCTTTTATCACTTGTCCTTCCCCATCCTCTTTTCGCTTTATTAAGTTTTCATGCTACGGTAAAGGCATTTACCATTGCACAGAAAAAATTCCCTGCAACAGCCTCCAATAACGGAATTGGAAATGCTTTCAGACATGCCCTGTGGTGCTGCTTCATTATGATGTACTGCTGCAAAATCTCTTCCCCTAAAAAAGCACTGGATTTCTGCAAGAGAATAACAGACATGCATGAAGAACTCTTCCCCAATGAGCCTTTAGAAACTAAAATGGATCTCCATAACAACAAAATCGGAATGGATTATTTCATGGAAATTTTACCCGGAATTCACCGCCAGTTTTTTGAGAAAAGCTTCTTTGTAGACGCACTGGTCAAAAAAATGGATGATGCTAAAGTTCTGAAAAATCTGGATGATGATTTTGAAGGACATCTTGTTTATCTGGAAGAGTAAATTATTTATTTTAAACGCTAAAGATCGCAAGGAAAATTTAAAAACTTTATGCATGTTCTCGTCCGCAAGGGCATTTCATTCAACAATGTTCCATAATTGAAGTTCTCTTTGCTTAGTGCTAACGCCTTTGCGAACGAGAAAAATCATTTTTCCCATTATTTAGGAACTTTGCGAACACTGCGTTAAAATAATATAAAACTGCCAAACCATCATTAGCTCTCTTTCATACCGGAATAACAAAAGACTTTAGTTATTTTTGTGGTTTAAAGTATTTTTGATAAGTTTAAACAATTAAATCAATCAGATGGTTCTCAGCAGAATTTGGTCGGCTTTCATTATCATTGCCATTGCCATTGCCAGTATAAAATACGTTTCGTCAGGTAACTACAAAACCATTTTCAATGATATGGTAGTGGGAAAAGGAGGTGATACAGTGAAGATTGCTTCTCAGCCTATGAACAGCCTCTCTCCTGTTGTCAGAGACAGCCTGATGAAAAAAAATGATTTTGCAGACAGCAGAATTCATTACAAAACAGATTCTTTAAAACAGAATGTTAGCGTTTACCGTGTTCAGGAAGCCGATGGAGTTATCGGAACTTCAGAAACTGCAGTGAAGATCTGTCTTGGTCTTATCGGAATTATGACCCTGTTTATGGGATTCATGAGTATTGCTGAAAAAGCAGGAGGAATCAATCTTCTAAGCCGTTTGATTCAGCCATTTTTCTCCAGATTATTCCCTGAAATTCCGAAAAATCATCCTGCATTCGGACATATGCTGATGAACTTCAGTGCCAATCTTCTTGGATTGGATAATGCAGCCACTCCTTTTGGTTTAAAAGCAATGGAAAGTCTTCAGACTTTAAATCCTAATAAAGATACCGCAAGCAACTCACAGATCATGTTTCTGTGTCTTCACGCAGGAGGTATGACTTTGATTCCGGTCTCCATTATTGCGATCAGAGCATCTATGGGATCCAAAACCCCTACAGATATTTTCCTGCCGTGTATGATTGCTACTTTTGCAGCTACGCTGGCGGCAATGATTATCGTTTCTTTGTATCAGAAAATCAATCTGCTTCGTCCGGTAGTAATAGCTTATGTAGGAGGAATTTCAGCAATTATTGCTTTATTGGTATTATATCTGGTGCAATTGAGTAAAGATGAACTGGATGACTTCAGTAAAGTACTAAGCAATGGTTTAATTCTGTTTATCTTCCTTGCAATTGTATTAGGAGCCGTTTATAAAAAGATCAACGTTTTTGATGCCTTTATTGAAGGCGCAAAAGAAGGTTTCACTACCTGTGTTAAGATTATTCCTTATCTGGTTGGAATGCTGATTGCGATTTCGTTATTAAGAACTTCCGGTGTATTTGATGTAATTATTGACGGGATGAAATGGGTAGCCAACGTTGCCAATATGGATCCAAGATTTGTAGACGGACTTCCGACTGCGTTAATCAAGCCTTTATCCGGTTCCGGAGCCAGAGGAATGATGGTGGATACAATGACCACATTCGGGGCTGATAGTTTTCAGGGAAAATTAGCCGCTGTACTTCAGGGAAGCTCAGATACGACGTTCTACGTCATTGCAGTATACTTCGGCGCTGTTGCCGTTAAGAATACAAGATATACGGTAATTGCTATGCTTCTGGCCGATTTGGTAGGCGTTATCACAGCCATTGCTTTGGCTTACTTATTCTTTGCTTAATTAAATTAAACGTTACTGGTTGAGCAGATGCTATTAACTTTAAACATTAAACTTAAAACTTTAAATCCATTATGATCACAGATAAAGAATTTACCCTAAGACTCATCCGTCAATTAACCCAGGCATTGGAAAAACTTATTCTGGATAAACCTGAAGAAAGCTTAATGCAGAAAGAGCTGGATTTTGATACGTTGATGAGAGATATCTTTAAGATGAGCTTCACAGAGGTTGCTTCTAAAACTAAGGAAGAAATGATTGCTATTGTGAATGAAAGACAGGAAAGAGATCACAAAGATTATTATGAAATGTTGGGAAATCTTTTCTATTTCAACAGCAGACATGATCAGAACAAAGATTTTCAGGATAAAGCAAAGACATTCTATGAGCTTTATCTTCAGACCAGCGGTATCTTTGCCCTTCCGGTCATCAACAGAATAAATGAATTAAAAAAAGCACTTGAATAAAGTGCTTTTGTATTTTTAGAATGTAATTTTATAAGTTCCGGTAGAAGAAGTATTGGCTTTCTCTGCCTTTACATATTTCTTAACCCAGCTCACAGAGGTAGATGCTACACAAGGATCTGAAACACCTCCGGATCTTCTTGCAGACACCACATTTCCTGCTTTATCTACCGTATAAGCAATGGTAATTGATCCACTTGCCGTACAGCTGTGAGAAGGCTGTGATCCTCCTCTTCCCATTGTTCCGGGAATATAGCCCACCAGTTTTCTGTCGATCCCTACTTTACTGTCTCCGTTTCCATCTCCTCCTAAAGGATCTCCTGCATTTCCAATGCCTTCACCAGTGCCCTGGCTTCCAGCTTTGGTTCCTCTTCCTTTGATCAGGTTTCCGATAGCTGCAGTTCCTTTTCCGTCTCCATTTCCTGTTTTTGAGTTAGCCGTAGCGGCTCCTGATTTTTTAGTATTTTTTGAAGCACTTGTGCTCGTGGCTTCTTTTTTCTCAGCTTTTTTGGATTCCTCTTTTTTAGGAACAGTAGCTTTTGAATTATTTCCTGTAATTACCTTCTCCTTAACCTCAGTTTTCTTTGGTTCCGGAGTAGGAACTGGTTCTGGTTTTATAACTGTTTTTGTTTCCGGAACAGGAGTTTCTGCAGGCTCAGGAGTTACTTCTTCTGTGGCTGCGGCAAGACTTCCCGGCTGTTCAGCAGGTTCTTCAATTCCTTTTCCATTTCTGTTGTCTCCAAAGTTCACCAGCATGGTAGTAACCACTTCAGGATCTTTGTCCAGTTCAGGTTTTAATTTATACAAAAAAACAAAAAGCAGAATAGCAGCCCAGATGAGAATAGAAAGCAGTGCGCTCTTTACTCTATCTTTATTTTCTTCGTTTCTGTTTGCTGTATAGCTTTTCATCTTAAAACGTAATTCTTTCCGGAAATCCGGGTCTGTTATTTATCTTTAACGGTTGCAATGGCAATGTTAAATTTATATTTCTCAGCAATTTCCATTACAAAAACAACATCTTTGTGCAATGTGTTTTCATCAGCTCTGATCGTAAATGATTTATTGGGCTGGCTGGCTAATTTATCTACAATAATTTTCTCCAGTTCTCCTCTATTTACAGGATTATCATCCACAAAGAATGAGCCATCCGGTTTGATGCTTACCGTCACAGGATTCGGAATATTATCGTCAACGGCTCCGGCTTTCGGCAGATTCACATCAATAGCGCTTTGATTGGCAGCTGAAGAGGTGATCATAAAGAAAATCAGCATCAACAGGATAACGTCTGTCATCGCTGCTAAACTGAATTCCGGATTTGCTTTATTTCTTCTTTGAATTTTCATCGTAAGAAAGATTTATAAAGGTTTGTTGATAAGGTCTAAAAATTCTCCTGACATATTCTGAGCTTTCAGGACAAATTTATCAATCCTTGTCAATAGAATATTATAACAGAAGTTAGCAGGAATCGCTACAGCCAAACCTACGGCGGTCTGTCCTAAAGCGGTATAGATCCCTTCTGAAAGTGTTTTCGGTGAGAAAGATCCTGTTGCGTGGGAAAGATTAAAGAAAGCAATAATCATCCCGATTACTGTACCTAAAAGTCCCAACATGGGTGCGATACTCGGTACTACAGCCAAAAGGTTCAGGTTTTTTTCCATATTGGCAACCTCTACCTGTGCCTGGGATTCCATAGCACTTACAATATCAGAAACAGGACGTCCTAATCTTGAAATTCCTTTTTCTAAAATTCTTCCTTCAGGAGAGTTCTGGGTTTTGCAGTAATCTGCTGCTGCCTCTATTTTTCCCGCCTTGATGAAGTCTTCGATATTGTTCATGAAGTTGGAATCTGTTTTTGATGTCAGTCTTTTGATAAAGAAAAACCTTTCAAAAAACAGATATAGAGAAAACACTCCCAATAGTAATACAGTGACCATCACTATTTTAGCGAAAGCTCCTCCATGGAACATAATCTTCCAGAATGAGAACTCTAAGTTGTCTGCAGCAACTGCAGGTGTGGCGATTTGTGCAAATAAAATCTGAGAAAGTTCCGTTAACAGCATTAAATGTAAATTTTATTAAATTTCAACGACAAATGTAGGAGAATATTATGAATTGAACTCTTAAAAATTGCTTAAAAACAACTTAAATTTTGTTACAATTTTACAAACAGCAAATTTCTTTCCAAAAATAATTTTGAAAAGAAATCTGGTATGAAAAAGATAGAAGCCTATATTAGTCTTCTCCTACCTCAATATCATCTTGCTTAAATTCGCATTTTAATCTAAAAGGGATCGGTGTATCTGATCCGGTATAGAAATCATCAATGGTCCCTTTCCAGATGACCTGAAGCTCCCCTTCTTCATTTCTTTCAAAAAGAAGCTCATTATCATAGATATAGGCCTCTTCGTCATCGAAAAGATCTACCTCTGTATAAGTTTCTTCATCAGAATCATTGATTTTGATTGTTTTTCCTTCAATTTCCGTTGACTCGATAGGGAAATCGAACACTTCAAGTGAAAGCTGTGGAAAGTTGTACTGTAATGAATCATCATCTACGTGATCCAAACTGTCATCCGTAATCACTTCAACCTCTAAAAAGTGTTGCTGGTTGCTGTAAACTGCCTTACAATAAGTATTTCTGATATTGTATTTTAGCGTCTCCTCCGGATGGTAAATTTTTAAAATCCCTTTCATTTTTTCTTAAAAAAGAACTGTAATAATATGATTGTTAAACGTTTTAGACAAAGATAAAAAATTGATTCAAAGTTAAAAGGATTTTGAAAATAATTTTTTAAAATCAATGCAAACAATAAGTCTGAATCTCCCAATAATACTTATTTTTGTTTTCATAAAGATTCTGAAAATGAAAAACATTTTATCAAAAAGTATTCTAGGATTAGGGTTGGTGATTGGGCTTGCTTCCTGCAAAAAATCGGATTCTCCCCTTACAAAGGTGACTCCAAGCAACCTGGATTCTATCGCTTCCAACTATTATGAGCAGTATCTTAAACTATATCCTTTAGATGCTACCGCACAAGGAGATACAAGATATAACGACCAGCTTCCTATCAATATTGATAAAGATTTTATCTCAGGAGAAATTGCTTTCTACAATTCTGTGCAAAAACAACTGGAACATGTAGATTATAAAACCCTTTCTGATGAAGATAAAGTGGTGTATGATGTTTTGGATTATACTTTAAAAGATAAAACTGAGGCCTATGCTTACCATCCGGAATATATTCCTTTTACTCAATTTGGAGGACTTCCGCTAACGTTCCCATTGTATGGAAGCGGACAGGGCAATCAACCTTTTAAAACAGAAAAAGACTACAGCGACTGGCTGAAAAGAATGGAAAAATTCCCGGAGTGGATGAATGCAGCAGCAGACAACTTCCGTGAGGGAATCAACAATAAGGTTGTGCTTCCTAAAAAACTGGTTGTCAAGATGATTCCTCAAATGAAGGCTGAAGAAATTACAACGTCTGATATGGAAAAAAATATTTTCTACGGACCTATTAAAAATTTCCCTAAAAACTTCACAGAGGCACAGAAAGAGAAATTTTCTGCACTTTATAAAGATGCTATTACGAAAAAAATCATCCCGGCTTATACTAAAATGGGAACATTTTTAGAAAAAGAGTACCTTCCTAAAGCAAGGGATACAGACGGATACAACAGCCTTCCTAACGGAAATGAGATCTACAATTATTATGTAAAAAGCTGGACAACCACTAAGAAATCTCCTGAAGAAATTAATAAGATCGGACTTCAGCAAGTAGCTATGCTTCGTGCAGAAATGGAAAAAGTGAAACAACAGGTAGGTTTTACAGGAACTCTTGAAGAGTTTATCACTTTTGTAAAAACGGATCCAAAGGCAATGACTTATAAAACATCTAAAGAGGTTTTAAATGCATTCAACGGAATCTTAACGAAAATCACTCCGAAGCTGAAAACAATGTTTAATGTAACGCCAAAAACAAAGTTTGAGATCAGACAGACGGAGAAATTCAGAGAGGCAAGCGCCAGCGCAGAATATATGCCGGGAACTCCGGATGGAAAAAGAGCAGGAATATTTTATGTTCCGCTTCCTGATCCTACAAAATTCAATGTTACTTCAGGAATGGAGTCTCTTTTCCTTCATGAGGCAATCCCAGGGCATCACTATCAGGTTTCTCTTCAGCAGGAAAACACAAAGCTTCCTAAGTTTATGAGATTCGGTTGGTTTGGAGCATACGGTGAAGGATGGGCTCATTATTGTGAAACACTAGGTCCTGAGTTTGGTTTATACACAGATCCTTATCAGAAAATGGGTTACCTGAGCGATCAGATGCTGAGAGCGGTAAGACTTGTTGTAGATACTGGACTTCATACCGGAAAAATGTCAAGAGAAGAGGCGATCAAGTATTTCCTAAGCAATATTTCTTATGACGAGGGATCTGCCACTGCAGAAGTAGAAAGATATATGGCAATGCCGGGACAGGCATTAGGCTACAAAATAGGGTCTTTAAGAATCCGTGAGCTGAGAGAAAAATATCAGAAAGAACTTGGAAGCAAATTCAATCTGGCAAGTTTCCATGATGAAGTATTGAGCCAGGGATGTCTTCCTTTGGACGTTCTGAACAGAAAGATGGAGCTTTGGGCTAAAAAACAAAAATAGTTTCTTTGTGAGACTATTTTTATTTTTTACCAGTATTTTATTGGTGTTATTAAGCTGTCAAAAGGAGCAGAATTTTGAAAAATTCTCTGTTAATAAAGATTTACCCAATTATGACACCATTCAGCTTCTCACGAAATATCCGGAGCTGAAGCTGTATAACAGTGAAATTGTTGAAAGCCGAACAAGAACAGCTTATATTGTCCAGAAAGCATTTTATTATGATGGTCTTCTTAAAGGATCTTTTATTTTTAATGACTATAAATGTAAGGCTCAATATCAAAATGATACTTTAAATATTCTGCTGAACAATCATAATGGCTATTTTGGAAACGGGGTTTTGGTAAAAGTATTCAACAACCAATTTTATATAAAAGATATTGATCCTAAAACTTTAAAAACAGAGAAAAAGTTCATAAAATCAAAAGTTTTGGAACAGAAACTGACTCTAAACACCAATAAATTTAACAAAAATGATAGCATTTATGGTTTTATAGATTACAAATGCAGCATTGACAGCCTGGTTTTTAAACACTTCAGAGGATACTTTAAAACTAAAATACAGTAAAATTGATATGATCACAGAAAGCCTAAGATCTCTTTTCAACAGAGATTTAAATAAATTAAAAACAGAGATAGAAGCCTATCAGAAAGAAGAAAACCTTTGGAAGATTGATAAAAACATTGCCAATTCTGCGGGTAATCTGACCCTTCATCTGGTGGGAAATATCAATCATTTTGTAGGAGCACAGCTTGGAAATACGGGTTACGTAAGGCATCGTGAGCTGGAGTTTTCATTAAAAGATGTTCCAAGAGCTGAACTTATTGAAAAAGTTGAAGCCACCATAGCGATGATAGATTCTGTTCTGCCACAATTATCTGAAGAAGATCTTAAAAAAGAATATCCTTTGGTTGTCTTTGAAAACAAAATGACCACGGATTACTTCCTTATTCATCTGGTTGCCCATCTGGATTATCATTTGGGACAGATAAATTATCACAGAAGGTTGCTGGATATTTAATCTGATAACCTATTTTTACAAAACTAATTTACCTTGAAAAACTAATCATTTATGAAGAAAATTTTTGTTTTCTCTTCGTATTCTGAAAAATCACCTGTTGATTTGCAACAATATGAAGAAAGGCATTTTGCACCAGAATTTATTTTCACTGACGAACCTCTCTGCATCACAGGAGAACTGAAGAATATAATAAAAAAGAACTATGAAGAAGAGCATATCATTATTTCCACTTCTCAACATCAGTTCTGTTCAAATTTTTCACAAGAATACCTTGAAAGTTGTATTGATAAAGTAAAAAAAATTGGAGGAAACCTATTATTGGGAGGTCTATTAAGCTTCGAAAAGACAATAGAAGCAACGGATCATATTTTTTGGGTGGATGGTTTTAAGGGATCGCAATTCCTAATCATTTTCAAAAAAACATTTCCTCTTTTCTTACATGAGAATTCTACAGTTCCATTGCCACTTGATGTTTTCTTATCGTCAAATCTGGAAGATGTTTTTGTCATGCATCCTTTTATTTCTCATTATAATAATGATGGGAATTTTCAATCCTTCGAAAATACTATTGATTTCCAGAATCTGGATGACAATCCTGAAGATCTTCTGGATGAACTTTCCCAAATAAAAAAATATTACACTTATGAGCCTTAATCATTTTTCAGACATCATGATCCCTACATACATTATTAATCTGAAACATAGAGAAGACAGAAGGGAAAGTATTTTAAAAGAGTTTGAGGGAAAACCTGAATTTGATTGCCATATTGTAGAAGCATGTATTCATGAAAAAGGAAATATAGGATTGTGGGAAAGCATAAAAAAAACGGTAAGCATTGCTATTGAAAACGAAGATGATGTAATTATTATCGTAGAAGATGATCATATTTTCACAGAACATTATGATAGAGATGTATTGATGGAGCATATCATAGAATCTAATGAACAGGGAGCAGATATTCTTGCCGGAGGTATCGGAGGAGGCTTTAGGTTTGTTGTTCCTGTTACGGAAAACAGATTTTGGATCAATCATTTCTGGTGTACCCAGTTTATGGTGATTTATAGTCGTTTTTTTGATCAGATACTCAATGCTGATTTTGGCCCGGAAGATACTGCAGATAACTTTTTATCACAGCTTACGGCCCATAAAATGGTATTATACCCTTTTATCTCTGTTCAGAAAGATTTCGGATATTCTGATATTACAGAAGAAAATAATGTCAATGGGAATATTGAAGAATATTTTAAAACAGCAGATCTTACTCTTGGTATCTATCAAAAAAAGTACAAACAATTTATGCTAATGAATAAAAAAGAGAGAACAGTCTAATATTCTCTCTTTTTATAAGTTTTCAAAATAAATTAGCAACATAAATATCCACCAGGGTTGCAATATGCTAATGCGTAACCCTTCACAGTGCAGTGTAGAGATTGACAGCCACAAACACCTGGCCCAGATCCGGCCTTAATAACTCTCATTTCGTTCCTGTTCATGTTATTTTTCATAACATTGAGACTCATTTTTTGTAATTTTTTCATAGTATTTTTTTTAATTAGTAGTACAGTAATTACCAATAAATTCTAGTGGGGCTTACATTATACCTGTTTGGGATTTTTGCAGGTACTTTTTCGGGGTTGTATACTTTTTTAAGCCAAAACATATGAAACATAATTGCCTCATATTTGTTTTTGTAAATTATCTTACCGTTATCAAATTTTACTCTTCCGGTATAACCTTCCATCAGAATAAAATCAAAATGGGTTCTGAGAATTTCATCTCTTTCAGCATGTTTCATGATATGGGTAAAACTTTCAATCTCTGTTTCAATTTCGAAAATAGGAATCCCTTCTGCGAGATCGTCCCAAACAAAATTGCATTCATCAAAACAAAAGTGATCCGGCATAGAAAATACCTTTTTATAGTCTTTACTTCTTTTAAAGAATGTATTCAGTAATTCATTGTTCCTGTACAAGCCAAAGCATCCGGTGGTATAATCGTCTCTTACACTGATATAATCATAACTGTCGAGAAATTCATTGGTAAAAAAAGCTCTTATATCTCCATAAATAAGATCAAGATCGCAGTGCCCCCAGAAATCATATCCTTGTATAAGCTCCGGAAACATAAAACCGTACGCTGGCTTAAAATCACATAGCTTATAAGGATAATCTATGTTGATTGGAAATCCAAGTCTATTAGATGTATCGTAGATGATATCTTCCAGATTTTTATGGACTATTTTCACGTTTGAGGGTACATTTTTTACCTCCTCTGTATTATCAGTTATAATCACAAAATCTACACTTGGATTAAAAGCACAAGAATGCAGGTAATACGGCATATACCAGGGATATTTGCCGTACCAGCAGGTAATTAAAACTAAACTTGGTGTATTCATAGGTTAAAAAAATTCTGTAATTGCAAAATTGCAATTACAGAAAAAATATAAGTTATTTTTGACTGATTAGCAGCATTTTGCTGGCCATCCACCACCACATACAGCTCTCATACCATTCATATAGCAGTACTGTGAATTACAGTTACAAGTTCCTGGCTCACCTGCTGAACCAGCTTTAATAACTCTCATTTCGTTTCTGCTCATTTCGTTTTTCATGGCATTTAAGCTCAGCTTTTGTAATTTTTTCATAGAAATTTGTTTTAATTTGTTTGCCTACTCTTTAGATTTTCGGCTTCCTCTTTGTATAATTATTATAATAATTTTCTTCTTTTATCGGTATTCAACCTCCAATTCTTCTACAGAATCAAGCTGTTCATTCCATTCATCCTCAATAAGATCCGGCATAAATACTTCCATATACTTTTTATTAAGTCTTACAGGAAATGCATAGTCGTTGATAAAGTAATGCGGTGTGAAAAAAAGGTTATTCTGTAAATTTTCATAAGAAACAGAAACCAGTTTATTCAGTAGAAAGGTTCTGTTATCAAGAGTAGTACTATATTTTTTCAACCATTTCTCTGCCTGTCTGTGACTATACCAGTCATGAAGAGCTTCAATAAATTTATCTTCGCCTTTTGTTTGATAAATGTTCAGGAGCTGAATCAGCATCTCTTCTACTTCAGCTGTTACGACTCCTGTCATATTAAATCTGATTTTGATGTTGACCTGATTTTTATATTGATTATAAATTCTTTGTAAAAAATCATGCGCTTCTCTACAGTATCCGCACAAAGGGCTTGTAATAAAAGTAATTGTAACAGGCGCATTTGGATTTCCCAACAAGATTGGCTCAGCCTTTAAATGGAGAGGTTCTGTGCTCGTCAGTATATTTTTAAAATAAGGATAATGTCTGATATATCGGGAATCAAATTCAGTATCTTTCTTTAGTTTACCATAGCCTATAAGTGCTTTTTTAACAAAGAAATAGGCTCCGGCAAAAGCAGCAGCGACTGCAGCCAGGAGAGAAATCGTTGTAAAATCAATGTTTACTTTACTCAAAATCCCTGTCATATTAAACATCAGATAAATGAGTTGTGCATAAATTACCCCAATAATACTCAAGCATATCGGACACCATTTTTTCTCTACTTTCATTTGGAAATAAATAGAATATAAAGTAAATGGAATGCATGCCAGCAGAGAAACTCCAATGAGAAAATAATAGTTATTGAGAAAATCCTGATTGAGCACTACCAATGATAAAAGCTGAGTTCCAAAAAGAAAAATACTGAGATCACTTAATTTGAAACCTGCAATCTTTCCTTTTTCAGAATTGATAATCTGACTGCAGCTTGACTTTTCACTGCCATCACAAAGCTGAGCAGAAAAACCGGATTCAAAACCTAATTCTGTTTTTATAGCTTCGAAAGAAAAAAACAATCCTATCATTGTAATGAATCCAAAGCCACTTAAAAACCATCCTCCAATAAAAAACAATATCAAAAAGACAGCGCAAATGATCAACGTCGGTAACAATTTGGCATAAAAAGAATTAGATGATTTTGTAATTTCCCCATTATTTTCAGCTGCAAGTACTGCTCCGGTCCATACATTCTCCATTTCAGTGAGGGAAATACTTTTCTGAACCCCTTCATGATCAGTATATAAAATATTTTGTCCTTTTTTTTCTATATATGATAAAATCAAATGTCCGTTTCCTACATCCAATATGGTAAGAAAAGTATCCGGTAAATGATCAAAATCCTGGAATTCAATTGTAAAAGCACCATTTGGAATACCAAAAAAGCTGAGAGCATCACTGAAAGCCAAAAGACTTGGAGTCTCTGGATGTGATTCTACCTGATAGATGTAATCATTCTTATCAATCTTTACATCAATTGATTTCAGATATAAAAACACAGCGTTAATTTCTTTTCTTAATTCCATGGTTATAGTTGGTTTGTTTATACTATCTTTCAATAGTATTATCGTTGTCCTGATAATATTTTTTTATTGATTCTGCCTGTTGGTGCATTTTATTCATGATTTCGGAACTTTTACTAACATCTGTCATGCTTTGCATCAAAATTGGCAGAGGGTCATTTATGAAGTTTTCTTTACTTTTTATATAGGCTTCTTTTGACATTACAACATCATCCATTACTGATTCTGTTTGCAATGTAGCCCTGACATTTTTTCTGCTCCCTTTAAATTTCCACTGATACTCGTTAGCATCATCTCTTAGCTCTATGATCAATCCAGGAAGCCCCATAAAAACATAAGGTCCATCAAAAACCGGAATATCCTGAGTAAACCAAGCTATCCAAGACCTTCCTCCATAATGGGTTTCTGCTTTTTGTACTTGAAGCGTTTCGATATTTCTTTTTTCAGGTAAAAGCTTCCAATGAAGATCAGGATATTCTTTATAGGAAATAATACCTATAAATAAATCATCTTTCAGAATAACAGATGAATTACCAAGATCTTTTATTACCTTAAAATTCATTGTTCCTAATGATAAAACCGGGGATTGTGATGTAAAAAGAGAATCAGATTCCCACTTCTCTTTTCGAATGAATACAGATCTTTTATCAAGACTGTCCAAATAGAATATATCGGTCTTTATCGTCTTATTTTTGATAGAGGGTTTATAGGTAAGTTCATAATAAAAACGATGAACCTGCCCTTTACAAGCACAGGAAAATAAAACTACAAATAAAACGAAAAGATTAACTTTTTTCATTTTGGGTCTTCATGGTACTGATCCAAATATATCTCTTTTTATTGAAATACAATACCTCTGTAATTATTTACAGCAAAGAAAATTTTGAAAGATCCATTATTGTCTCCAAATGATACTATAAATCAAACAGATAAAGTTAAATTCATAAAATAGAGATTTTTTGGTGAAAATTTATAAATATCCTTTATTGGTGAAAAAAAAAGCCAAAAAGCAATTTATGAGATAAAAAAAAACACCAAGAAATGGTGTTCATATACTGATATTAAAAGCCGAAAACAGCTTAAATAATCTTAAAAAATGTTAATCCTTATTTCTCAAACATCATTTTCGTAATAAAATCCTTCTCTCCTTTTCCTCTTGCCGGAGAATATTCTCTTCCATAGAAAATGATCTGAAGGTGAAGTTTGTTCCATACTTCTTCAGGGAATAAATTCTTAGCATCACGCTCTGTTTCCACCACATTTTTTCCGGAGGTAAGTTTCCATTGTGTCATCAGACGATGAATGTGTGTATCTACCGGAAAAGCAGGAAATCCAAATCCCTGGCTCATAACAACAGAAGCCGTCTTGTGCCCTACTCCAGGAAGTGCTTCTAATTCCTCATAAGTCTGTGGAACAATACCATTATGTCTTTCCAGCAGAAGTTCTGCCATTCTCTTCAGGTTTTTAGCCTTTGTATTGGAAAGTCCGATTTCTTTGATCAGCTCTTTGATTTCAAATTCTTCCAGTTTGGCCATTCTTTGGGGAGTTCCTGCCACGGCAAAAAGATCAGGCGTAACCTGATTAACTTTTTTGTCTGTAGTCTGCGCAGAAAGCGCTACAGCAACCATCAATGTATAGGGATCGGTATGATCTAACGGAATAGGTGTAGTGGGATATAATTTTTCCAGTTCTATCTGAACGAGCTCAGCTCTTTGTTTTTTTGTCATGTATGCCTTAAATTTGAACAAAATTAAATCATTATGCTGAAAGTTGGAGATAAATTACCTGAATTTGAAGGATTCAATCAAGACGGAGAAACAGTAACCTCATCAAAATTAATTGGAAAAAAGCTGGTCGTTTTCTTCTATCCTCAAGCGAGTACACCAACCTGTACAGTGGAAGCCTGCAACCTGAGCGATAATTATTCTAAGCTTGAAAAAGCAGGATTTCAATTACTGGGAGTAAGTGGAGACACGGTAAAAAAGCAGAAAAATTTCCATAGCAAATTTGCATTCCCTTATGATCTTATCGCAGATGAAAAGCGAGATATTATCGAAAAATTCGGAGTATGGCAGGAGAAAAAAACGTTTGGAAAAACGTATATGGGAATTGTAAGAACCACTTTTATTTTTGATGAAAATGGAGTTTGTACAAGAGTGATTGAAAAAGTAACTTCAAAGACTGCTGCGGAGCAGATTCTGGAAGGATAATTCTTTGTTAAACACAAATATCACAAAAGCATTCACAAATAACATGATGTACAATCTATACGTTATTTGTGAAAGCTTTTTTATGTTTTTATTCTGTTTCGTAGTAATTTAATTCTTCTGTTTCACCAGGAAGTATAACATGTTTTTTAAACCTCAGCCCTAGTTTTTCAATCAGTTTTTGGGAAGAAATATTATCTTTTGAAATGATGGCAGATATTTTTGTTAATCCAAAATCATCCATCCCAATAGATTTCACTTTCTGAGCTGCTTCATAAGCATATCCTTTGCCTTCAAACTCTTCCAATAAAGAATATCCGATATCCACAATATCAAGCCCTTCCCTTTCGAAGATTCCTACTGCACCTACTTTTTCATTTCCTTCTTTGGTTACTAAAAGATAGTTTCCAAATCCCAGTCTTTCAATCTGTGGAGCAAATCTGTTGAGGATATAATTTTCAGCATCTTCAATGGAATTTACATTGCGGTTGCCGATATGTTGAATAAATTTGGGTCTGTTATAAAGTTCAAAGACAAAATCTTTGTCTTCACGGGACATAGGGCGAAGGATTAATCGCTCAGTCTCATAGGTATTATTTGCGCTTGGGTGTTTTTTTGGGCTCATCTTTCTTTGGTTCTTCTTTTTTTTCGATTTTTAAAAGTCTCGGGTTATTAGCACATTTTTTATTGTAAAGCTCAATATAAGTTCCATTGTCTTTGACATTGCTTACAGCACCAGTAGATTTATTGACTGTAACTGTATAATGTGTTTTCTGGTATGGACATTCTTTTGAGGTTAGTTTTCCAAGGTCCAGATAGTAATTCGACTTATCTTCATGATAATTACCAGCAAGGTCCTTAAACTCCTCATCTACCATATATCCGTCAGCAGCTAATACAATAGCTGCTTCCTGAGCATTATCAATTCTATCTACAAACTTCTTCAATCCTTCGACATCCGTAACGTAATTTACTTTACCTCCTTCCGAATAAGCGATATAATAAAAACTGTCTTCACTAGGGAAAAGATTGAATCCTGAGAATTGAGGAGTATAGTCTACCTTACCCGAAATCTTTATTTCCTGTCCTTTCCCATAGCTGTTGTATACCAACACCCATGAATCTACCCTATTACCGGGATTGATCTGCTGCAAAATAGCAGGAATGCTTGAAAACTTTTTCTTCTCCTGGGCAAATCCTAAGACTCCCAAAAGTAAAAATGTAAGAATTGTAAATCGGGTTGCAGTTTTAATCATAATTTAAAAATCAGCAGAAAATATACCAAATTTTACATAAACTTCTCGCCCTTCTTAAAGTTTTTTAAGTCAAGAACATAATCTTTAATGAGCTGATCATTATCCCGAGGGCAGATAAGAAGCGCTTTATCTGTATCTACAACAATGTAGTTTTCAAGGCCGTCAATAATTACTGCCTTGTTATTGTTCTTTAAACGGATGATATTCCCTTTTGAATTATAAGAAAGTAAATGTTTCAGTTTTACAGCGTTTCCGTTTTTATCTTTTTCTGTATTTTCATATACGGAAGTCCATGTACCAAGATCACTCCATCCTAAGTCTGAAGGAATCACGTAAACATTCTTTGCCTTCTCTAAAATCCCGTTATCAATGGAGATTTTCTGAACCTTCGGATAGATGGTTTCAATACAGTTGTTTTCTTTTTCGGAGTTGTACTCACAAGCCATAAAATGCTGCATCATCTCAGGAAGATAAAGATCAAAAGCATGGTGAATGCTTTTCACATTCCATACAAAAATTCCTGCATTCCAAAGGAAATCACCACTTTCCAAAAAGCTTTGGGCAATTTCAAGAATAGGTTTTTCCGTGAATGTTTTCACTTTAAAATATTCTGATCCTTTTTTTTCTACAAACTGAATATAGCCATAGCCTGTGTCAGGTCTTGTTGGAGTTATCCCTAATGTTACCAGATAATCATGCTGTGAAGCTACCTCAAATGCCAGCTCCACTTTTTCCAGAAATACGTCCTCTTTAAGGATCAGATGATCTGCCGGCAATACAATCATGGTTGCATCCGGATTAATCTCAGCAATTTTGTTAGCCATATACAGATTACAAGCTGCTGTATTCTTCATCAACGGCTCACCCACAATATTCTCTTCAGGAATTTCCGGAAGCTGCTGATGGGAAACAGGAACATATTCTTTATTCGTAATCACGAATATCTGCTCTTTAGGAATTATCTTGCTGATTCGGTCATAGGTCTGCTGAATCATGGTACGCCCGGTTCCTAAAATATCCTGAAACTGTTTTGGAAATTTCTGCGTGCTCATAGGCCAGAACCGGCTTCCGATTCCCCCCGCCATTATAACGCAGTATCTATCTGATTTTAACATTCTTAGCTACATTTTTCTACCCTCGCTAAAGGCTTGAAAGAATACTTCCTTCCAGTAGCCAGGTTCTTACAAAGATAGTTTTTTTTAACCAGACCTTCTAATAAATACTTTTCGTTGCGATAGATAAAAAATTCTCCCTTTTTAAGTTCCTCGATAAATTGCAGAGTATCATCCTGTTTCTCAGTATGGAAATATCTTACCAGATCAGGGCTTGCCATGAAATTGGCTTTGGGTGATTTTGAAAATTTTATGATGATAGGTTTGAGTTCTTCATCATAAATCTCAAGACTTTCCAGGAGCATATTTCTGAAAGTTTCTTTCCATTCGTTGCCATGGGGAGAAATTCTTCGTCCATATTTTTCGAAAGCAATCAGATGGGCGAGCTCATGAGTCAGTACAAAGAAAAAAAGTTGTGGAGTAAGGGTAGAATTTACCGTAATTTCATGAGAATTGTCCGGAAGCTTTCTATAATCTCCCAGTTTTGAATTTCTGTTTCTTGTGACTTTTATATGTATATAATAATCTAAAAACCAGATTCTTAAATATTTAAGCGTATTTTGAGGTAAGTATTTTTCTAATGATTTGATTGGCATTTTACAAACTTAATGGAATTCCTGCATAGAAATTCAATAGTTTAAGACTAAAAAGATAATTATATTTTGCCTGCGCTACTGATCCCTGTGCATTTGCATAATTATTTCTCGCCACGTTGACGTCATAAATGGTTGTTCTTCCGGCAGTATAACTTTTATCAGCAAAACCAAGAGCTAGTTTCGAGCTTTTTTCTGCTTCTACTGCTGACAGATAGGTTTCATAATTGGCGTCAGCATCAAACTGAGCTTTCTGTACGTTTTGTCTTACAGTCTGTTTCTGTTGTTCCAAGGAATTCTTGGCTAAACTTTCATTTATTTTAGACTGTTCTACCTGAAGTTTTGTTTTCCCTTTATTGAAGATAGGAATATTAAGTGACAGCCCTACGTTTTGACCAAACTGATCTTTATATTGTTCAAAAAAAGTTCCCTGCACAGTACCTGGCATAGGATCAAATTGTCTGTTATAGAAAGTATTAAGACCAGCGCTCGCTGTTAATGTAGGCCAGTATGCTGTTTTGCTTACCTCAGTTTGTGCTTCGGCAGATCTTATACGGCTTTCCGCTGCTTTGATCTGAGGTTGTATTTCATATGCAGTTGTAAGCACTTCATCTGCGCTAGTAAGTTGTAAATCAAGTTTTTCAGGAATATTCACATCTTCCACATCAAACCCCTTATAATCTGAAAGCTGTAAAAGCTGAACAATGGCAAATAAAGCACGGCCAACGTTTACTTCTGCAGTTTTAAGATTTTGTTTTTCTCTTGCCAGTGCAGCTTCAGCCTCTGCCAGAACCGTCTGGGCTGTTGTTCCAACCTGAGTTGTAATTTTAGCTCTGTCAAACTGTTTCTGCGCATTATCCACGGCACTCTGAGAGATTTTAACAATCTCTTTATTCAACAAAGTGGTCAGATATTGCTGAGCAATCTGAAGAGAAATATCATTTTTAATGGTTTCAATATCATATTGACTGGCTTCCACATCAAACTGAGCTTTTCTTATATTTTTTTCTAACCTCCCATTATTATACACCAAAACATCGGCTCCCAGACCAACACTGTTATTGAACCTATCGTTTCTAAAACTTCCGGCTCCTAATGATCCTTGTCCGAAACTCACCCCACTCGTCACACTTCCAGATAGGGAAGGTAAATATTCTTTTTGGGCCGCTTTAAGGTTGTATTCCTGGTTTTGTTTGTTATACTGATTTTGGATAACCTGAAGATTATGCTCCACTGCATAGCTTACACATTCTTTTAAGGACCATTTCTTCTGAGCGCTTAAACCCAGATAACCTAATCCAAAAACGATGATCCAAACTTTTTTCATATTGTATATGTTTATTTGTTTTTAATGGTCATATGGAATCGTGTTGCCTTCATGAGTAGTATACCATGTAAATCACAGCGATTTCATATTAAGATTTTTCAATATTAGACGAATTAAATATAAAAAAGTTACAGATTGAAAAATTATATTTTATTTTAAAAAAACTTTTGGGAATTTTGCATCATGACAAATGAACAATATCAGGAAGCTATCGACTGGCTTTTCGTACAGATGCCCAACTATCAGATAGATGGACAGAAGGCTTATAAACCTGGGCTTGATAACATTACAAAGCTTTGTGCTTTTTTTGGAAATCCTCAGGATAAAATAAAATGTATTCACATTGGCGGTACTAATGGAAAAGGTTCTTCAAGCAATATGCTGGCATCGGTTCTTCAGGAGGCTGGTTATAAAACCGGGTTATACAATTCTCCACACCTTATAGACTTCACGGAGCGAATAAAGGTGAATGGAAAAAACTGTAATAAAGAATTTGTCTTTGATTTTATTCAAAAATTAAAAACGATTCCGGAAGATATCCGTCCTTCATTTTTTGAATTCACCACAATAATGGCTTTTGAGTATTTTTACCAGCAGCAGGTAGATTTTGCGATCATTGAAGTTGGGCTGGGAGGAAGACTTGACTCAACCAATATTATCAATCCTTTAGTTTCTGCTATTACGAATGTTCAGCTGGATCATCAGAATATTCTTGGAGACACCATCAAAGAAATAGCAACGGAGAAAGCAGGCATTATTAAGCACAATATCCCGATTATTTCAGGTGACGAAAATGAATCAGTTAAAAATATCATCCGGGAAAAAGCCCTTAAAGAAAACGCTCCTTTTATAGATGCTACACTTATTAATACAAATCTGGAATCTGATCTGAAGGGAAATTATCAGAAGAAAAATATCAGAGTTGTATTAGCAGCAATTGAAGAATTAAAAAAACTGAAAGTCAATATTTCTGACGAAGCCCTTGAAAACGGATTGCTTCATGTTCATCAGAATACAGGATTCATCGGACGCTGGTTTGAATTTTCAGATAATCCGCTTACAATTTGTGACACAGGACACAATCAGGCAGGTTTGGAGTATGTTTTTTCACAATTAAATTCAATTAACAGACACAAGCATGTTATTTTGGGATTTGTGAATGACAAAAAAATAGATGATGTGATGAAATTACTTCCTGAAAATTCTGAGTTTTATTTTGCAAAACCATCCATCAACAGGGGAAGACATCCGGAAGATTACGAAAATCTGCTTCAGGAGGCGAAAATTTTTTATAAAATTTTTGATTCCGTACAGGAAGCGTATCTAGCTGCAAAAGAACGATGTACAAATGAAGAAATGATTTTTATCGGCGGAAGCAACTTTGTAGTGGGAGATTTTTTAGAAAAAAATTTGGAGATTAAAGAATAAGTCGTATATTTGCACCACTCTAAACAAGAGAACAAGTCTAGAGGGTTCTTAGCTCAGTTGGTTCAGAGCATCTGGTTTACACCCAGAGGGTCGGGGGTTCGAATCCCTCAGGACCCACAGAAAAGGAAACGAAACCTTTCAAAAAAATTCGGGTTCTTAGCTCAGTTGGTTCAGAGCATCTGGTTTACACCCAGAGGGTCGGGGGTTCGAATCCCTCAGGACCCACAAAAAATCTCTCAGATTTCTGGGAGATTTTTTTATTTTATTCTTACCACTTTCCCCGGTATCTAAAAATTAATTTACGCTTTTTCATCAGTATCAAATAAATAATAGATATTACACGTCAAGTTCTGGCGTTGGCAAGGATTAGCTTTGCTTTAGTAACATTAAAACAAAATATTAATTACTAAAACACAGCTTATGAAAAAACAATTTGATGATGAGTGGAGTGATGACCTCTCTGAATTCAAGGTCATTTCCCAGGAAGATCTCAAAAATGGATTTATGGGCGACAAAAACGCTTTGGGTGATTATATAGTCAACAAAGATAGCTCTCCTGATTACAGAAGCCCATTCCATGATTACAGAAACACTCCATTAGGCTATTCTTATCTGACTGATAATCCGGTATCAATATTTTCTTCAACAGGAGTTAATACCAAAGGAGAAAAAGGATATGAGTATTACGCAGAAGTTCTGCCCTGTGAAACAGGTTCACAGGTATATGGAAGCTATCAGGCTAATGCCAGAAAGAAACAGGCTTTATTTCTGTTCTATGAGAAACCTAATCCTGACAAATCAAACTTTTCTGGTGACTTTTATATTGCCAAAATGGGAGATTACTTTGTACAACTCTTCAAGAGATTTCCAGAACCATTGCCCTCCAATATAAATGGTCAGTTCTTCAGGAATATCACCTCCATGGAAGATGAAGCTGCCTATCTGACACAGTTGGCTTATACTTTTGAGAAAGATAAAATAGATGCTAATCTTGTTCATCAGGCATTAATGAGAGAATATCAGTTTTACACAGGAGATAGGAGGTTTGAAGAGATTATAGGAAATATTTCATCTATTCCTGCTGATGCAATTGGCTGGTGTGCTGAAAAGTTAGAAGCCTTTAAGCCTACAGAGAAAAATTACAATCCTAAGGCTAAAGATTATTCTCCATTAATTCCTATTATAGGAGGTGTTGCAGTTCCTGTTACTATAAATAAAGCAGCACAGTTCTTTGAGAATCTGGGGGACAATCCTTTTGTTCAGGGAGCTGAAGTTGTTTTTTCAAAGATCTGGTCAATGATAAAACAGGCTGCAAACAAAGTTAAAAAAGCGTCTATAGACCACCTTCCTGATGCTTTTAAAAAGCTGATTAATAAGATTACAGGAGTCATTAATGATATTAAATCCTTTCTGACCAATATAACAGATGATCTTAGTGACATGATAAAACAGGGGGTAGAGATTCTTAAAATAGCCAATGCTTTTTATTGTGGTATTAATAATGGACTTATCAGCCTTATACAATGTTTGCTGTATATTTTAGAGTTTCTTTTACAGCCTACAACCGCTTTCTCCTATCAGCAGTATCTTGAAAGAAGAGACTTGATGGAAAAAGCTGAGGATGTATTGGATTGGGTAACAGAGAATGTTCCTAAGTTCTTACAGGGAATTAAAGACCTATTCAAAGCCAGTGGAAGCATTTCTCAATCTGATATGGAAGGAATACTGGATAAGATGAAAGAGTATTTTGGTGATGTTTCAAGATATACAGTAGCTTTTTATGTAGGCATTTTTGCTTTTGAACTACTAATTAATATTCTGCTACTTATTTTTACAGAGGGTGCAGGGAATGTGGTAAAAGGAGTTACTTATGTCCAGAAAGCAGCAAGTCTATTAAAGGTTCTGGCAAGAGAAACTGTTTCTGTGGCAACACTTGGAATTACAGATTTACTGGCATTTCTTTCAAGATTTATTATTAGATTTGGAAAGGCTTGTGCTAAAGGGTTTAAAGGCTTTATCAGGTTCATTGAAGAATTATTACAAGGTGCTAAGAATGGTACTAAAGCTGAGGATTTAGCCATGACAGCAGAGGAGATTGAAGAAATTGTATTACAAGGAAAAAAAGCTCAAAGCATTTTCAATATTCTTGCTAATGCCAGAATAGGTTTTAAGAAGCTTGGTATTGAGATTCTGGCTAAAGCAGATGGTTATCTATTGAAATGGAAGGAAAAACCTATTTTCAAAGGAGATTTTAAAGAGGTTAATGCTTTCTGGAATAAAGTCCTAAAACCCAGAATAGGAGCTGGAACAGGAGGAATTTTAAAGTATCTTGAAATTCTTTCCAGAAATATGGTTGCTCAGGAGCATAGCATGTCTTGTGCTGCTGCATGTATTAGGCAATTAGCTAAGGATCATGGAATAGAACTCACTGAAAAGGTTATTAGAGAATTTGCTAGAACCACTAAAGAAATGGGAACATTTCCTGATGGAATTTTAGATGCGTTGAGAAGTATATTTAAGGATAAAGAGATTCTTGACAGAACTTTTATCAGAAATCCAGATAATTTAATGCCATTAATCTTAGAAGATATTTCAAAAGAAGGGTCATGGATAGGTATAGTCTTACCTGAAAATGGTAACTATCATGTGGTAATTGTTGATAAAATTGTTGATGGAAAAGTTTTTGTTAGAGATCCTTGGCCTCCTGAAGGAATAGGAAAAGGAAAAGGAGTTGAAGCAGTGATTGGATTGGATGAATTTGCTGATTCTTGGTTACGAGGTGGAGCTTCTAGCTATCATGTGAAATAATTAAAATTATATATAATGAACATTAAAGAAATTATAAATACACTTTCTGAAGAGGGCTATAATCCTTATTTACAAGAAAGATTGGGAATCATTTTTAATAGTATTGATGATAATAAAGGAAATCCTAAAGTAAATTCTATATCACAAATTAGAATTGAAAAAGAAAAAATCATCATACAATACCCTTTAGGACAAATCCCCGTAGAGAGAGAATTTAAGACTATAGATGAACTATTAAAATTCATCAGACAGATTTTCCCACTAGAAGATTAACAATGAATTATAAAGAGATTTCAGAAAAACTAGAAGAATTAGGTTATGCTACTCAGTTTCATAATCTTATTAATTCATTAACAGTTGGGATTCCAGAAAATGGAAATTTCAAGCTAGATTCAATATTTAGAATAGAGAAAAATGGTGATAAAATGAATGTAAACTATTTCACTGGACAAATTCCAGTTGAGAAAGAATTTAAAACCATTGAAGAACTATTAAAATTTTTGAGACAAGTTTTTCCAATAGAAGGCTAACTAATTTAATACATTTTAAAACAGAACCATTCTTGAAGCTAGTAGAGAATGGTTTTGTATTTTATAAATATATTTTGCAATCATCAACATCTAAAAATCTGTCCTAAGCAAATCACAAACCTTCTCCTCCACTTTTCCTTATATTTATCTACCTTTGCCTGCACTTGAATTCGCCAGACGTGAAGCAGCTCCATCTCATATCATTCAATTATCCCTACCCACCTTCTTACGGTGGCATTATTGATGTGTATTATAAGATTAAAGCCTTATCTGATCTGGGAATAAAGATTCACCTTCACTGTTTTGTAGATCAGATTCCACATAAGGTTGATCCGGAAGTCGAAGAGATCACGGAAAATGTGTTTTTTTATCAAAAGAAAAAGAATCCACTCCTCTATTTTTCAGGAACACCTTTTGCGGCTGCCATCAGAGATTCTGAAGCTCTACTTAAAAATCTGGAAGAGAACAAGGCTCCGATCTTGTTCGAAGGCTTACAGACAACGCATATTATACAGTTTCTGAGAGACAATGACCACAAACTCTACCTCCGTTACCACAATAACGAATCAGAGTATTATAAAGGCCTGTCTGTGTCTGAGAAAAACATATTCAAAAAGATCATCTACAAAATTGAATCTTTAAAGTATTCCGGATATCAGAAAAAACTTTTAAAGAAATTTGAAGCTGTATTCTGCCTGTCTGAAAAGGAATACAATGAAGTAGAAACTTATTCGGGAAATGCGCATCTGATTCATATCTTCCACGGTAATACATCCGTAAAGGAATTGGATACAAAAGGAAAGTATTTTCTTTTTCATGGAGACCTCACTACCGCAGATAACAAAAGAGCATTGAATGAAACAATTAACTTATTCAAAACTCTTCCACAATATCAACTGGTTGTAGCCTCAGATCGTGCCACTGAAGATATTAAAAGAAAGATTTCAACAATTGAAAACATCAGCCTCACTCCTATTCAAACCACAGAAAATCTTTATAACCTTCTGGAAGGTGCTCATGGCAATATTTTGATTTCTTACCAGAATTCCGGAACAAAGGTGAAGCTGTTTAATACACTCTACAACAGCCGTTTTGTCATTATCAACGGAAACATCACAGATGATCCTGTTTTGAAGAGTGTATGCCTGTTTGGATCTGATATGAACGAAATCCGCCAACAAATTATCACCTCAGCTGAAAAAGAGTATCATGATACTGAAAAGAGAAAGGAAATTTTAGAAAAAACCCATTCTGATAAAGCTAAAGCTAATGAGATGGTCAAGATTATTTTTAAAAATTAATCCTGTCCACCACTTTCTGAATATTAAATTCTTCAAGGCAAGCCCAATCGCCTCTGTAGCATTCTTTATCTCCAAAAACCGAACATGGTCTGCAGCTCAGGTCTTTCACCTGAACAACATCTTCTTCACTCTGCCCGAATCCTAAAAATCCTGCATATGGATGAGTAGCTCCCCAAATAGAAACACATCTCGTTCCTACAAGACTTGCAAGGTGCATATTGGCAGAATCCATGGATATCATCAGTTCAAGCCCGGCAATATAGTTGAGTTCTTCAGTAAGATTTAATTTTCCGGCAAGGTTTTTTGTATTAGGAATCTCTTCTTCCCATTTTTCAAGAGTTTCCGTTTCTTTTTTACCTCCACCAAAGAAATATACTGTATGTTTTTGAGCCAGAATTCTTACCAGTTCATAGGATTTCTCCAAAGGAAGCATTTTTCCTTTATGCTGAGCAAAAGGAGCAAACCCAATTCCTGATTTTTGTTCTGAAACCGGTCTTAATTGATGAGAAAGTTCAACTTTGAATCCCATTTCACGGAAAACGTCAGCGTAACGTTCCACTGTTTTTTTCAGTTGTACCTTTTCCAGATTCCAGACGTCCGTAAGATGTTCTTTTTCTTCTTTGCCTTTATTAATTTTAAAGACCTTAAGACCCTTTCTTCTATATATTCTGTCTAAAACCTTGGTTCGGATTACATCATGGAGGTTGGCAATACAATCCGGATTAAACTCACGGATCAGTTCATTGCTGAGTTTCCTCAATCCAAAAAGACCTTTGTAATCATCCAGATCAATCCCCTTAAAAGTTACATTGGAAATTCCGGCAAACAAAGCCTCAAAATTTTTCCTCGAAACCATAATAATTTCCACACCGGGGTTCTGCTCCAGAAATTCTCTGAAAACAGGTACTGTCATCGCAACATCTCCGAATGCGGAAAAACGATATGCTAAAATTCTGGTCACGGTTATGATTTCAGTTGGTAAGCAACTGCATAAAACTTGATCTGCTTTGTCATCGCCATCAGCCCGTTCGCTCTGGAAGGTGAAAGAAATTCCTGTAGTCCTATTTCTGCAATAAAATCAAAATCAGAATCCAGAATTTCCTGAGTGGAATGTCCACTGTAAATACTTACTAAAAGAGAAACGATCCCTTTTGGTAGAATACCATCAGAATCTGCATTAAAGAAAAGTTTCCCGTCTTTAAATTCAGCATCAATCCAAACTTTGCTCTGGCAGCCTTTAATCAGATTTTCTTCTGTTTTCTTATCTTCAGCCAAGCCTTTCAGTTCTTTTCCAAGATCAATGATGTATTCATACTTTTGCTCCCAATCTTCAAGAAAAGCGAATTCATCTATTATTTCCTGCTGTTTTTCTTTAATGGTCATTTTAAATCAAATTTCTTTTGCAAAGATAACCAATTTTGTAAAAATTATTTACGTGATGCTTTTTCAAAAAGTTGCAGGATTTTTGTTTCTTCATTCTCCCAGCAAAAAACATCTGCTGCCTTATTTAATTCGCTTTGATAATGCTGTCTTCCTCTCTGAAGAACAAGATTAATTGCTTTCTCAATGGTTTCAGGCTGATGATCCGGAATAATTTCTCCTACATCAAATTGATTTTTAATCCTTTGCATCTCCGGAAAATTAATCATAACCAACGGAACTCTGCTCTGAATATAATCACAAACTTTATTAGGAAGAGAATAATAATAACTTACCCCATTATTTTCTTCAAGACTAAACCCTACATCAGCTGTTTTGGTAATTTCTCTGAGATTTTCCGGCTTCAGCTTACCCAGAAAAAAAACTTTATCCTGTAGTTTTTCATGAATAACAAGCTCTTCGTATTCTTTTTTCTTCGGCCCGTCACCTGCAATTTTCAAAACAGCATCTTTAATATGATGCATGGCAACAATCATTTTCTCAATTCCTCTGGACTGATTGATCGCTCCTTGATACAGAATAATTTTAGGCCGATTGTCCGGAATTTCAGGAGCAGAAAGTATCTTTCTCGGAATATTTCTGACAACTATTGGGTTTACATTGTATTTTTCATGGAACCATTCGGCATAGCTTTCACTTTCCGTCATCATAAATTTCACATGAGGAACCAAATTTCTCTCCAGCACTCTCCAGAATTTTTGCGAAAACCTGTTTTGTACAGATGGCATTTCCGTGAAAATTTCATGACTGTCAAAGACTAAAGGAATGTTCAGTTTTCTGGCAATGAGATAATTTGGCAGAAGTGCATCGATGTCATTGGCATGAAGAATAGTATCTTTGTCCGCTTTTTTCTTAAGTTCTTTGTATAATTTCCAATTGAACTCAAAATAAGCGGTTTTTAAACTTTTAGATTGTAATCCTATTCTGGAAAAGGGATAAGGACGCTCCATTTTTTCATTCCCTTCCCAGTCGTTACCGATCAATTCTATAGAATATCCGTTATCAAAAAGGGTTTTGCACACCTTTTCTATCCGTTGGTCAGTATACAGATTACTAAAAGCAGAAGTAATTATTTTTTTCCTCATCAACTCTTCTTACCTAGTATTAAATGATAGATCTGAATGAAGCAGATTAATCCGTTTGGAATAATTACCGGCCAAAGCGGTCCGCTAAAAAAGCCATAAATGACAAAACAGATACAGCCAATCATATTGACAATTCTGATTTTTCTTACATCTTTCAGTATGAAACTCAATACGATAAAAAGAGAAGCAGAATAGCCGATGTATGTGGTAAGTTCAGGATTCATGGGGAAAATTTAAGGTTACAAACTTAATCATTTTCAATAAGATAATAAATTTTTTTCTGCCATAAAGTCATTAATTGATTTTTGGTAAAATATTTGTAATTTAGATAATGAATAAAAGGTAATGTTGCCTTTGTTCTAATGAGATATATTATGGATTATAAGTTTTCACAAGGTTTGAGCCAGGTGTTCAAACAAAGCAAAAGCGAAGCTAAAAGGCTGAAAAGTGAATTTCTTAATACAGAACATCTACTTTTAGGTATTATAAAAACGGAAAACTCTGCAAAAGAAATCCTTCAAAACCTTAATGCGGATTTAACACAAATCAGAAGAAAAATTGAAACTTTAAATACAGCAAGTCTTAATCCTATTTCTGAAGAGGTTACCAATATTTCTTTCACCAAGATGGCAGACCATGCCATTAAACGTGCAGAGTTAGAATGCCGTCAATATAAAAGCAATGAAATTAATACCGTTCACCTGCTTTTAGGTATTCTTTATAAATATGAAGATCCTACTTCAAATATTCTGGGAGCTTATGACATCGACTACGAAGGAGTTTCAAGAGAATACCAGACTATGCTTAAAAATTCAGGGCAGTCTCCTCAGATGAGTGCTTACGATGATGATGATGAGAGAGAAGAATTTGAGCAAATGAGAAAGCCTACAGGAAATCTAGGTTCTGCAAAAAGTAAAACGCCTACATTGGATAACTTTGGTAGAGACCTTACTTCTTTGGCAAGAGATGGAAAACTGGACCCAGTAATCGGCCGTGAAAAAGAAATTGAGAGAGTTTCTCAGATCTTATCGCGTAGAAAGAAAAACAACCCTCTTCTTATCGGAGAGCCGGGAGTTGGTAAATCTGCCATTGCTGAAGGTTTAGCACTAAGAATTCAACAGAAAAAAGTGTCGAGAGTTCTTTACGGAAAACGTGTAATCACTTTAGACCTGGCAAGTTTAGTGGCCGGAACTAAGTACCGTGGTCAGTTTGAGGAAAGAATGAAGGCGATTATGACGGAACTGGAGAAAAACAGAGATGTCATTCTATTTATTGATGAGCTTCATACGATTGTAGGAGCAGGAAGTTCTACGGGAAGTTTAGATGCTTCCAATATGTTCAAACCGGCTTTGGCAAGAGGTGAAATTC
This sequence comes from Chryseobacterium sp. KCF3-3, assembly GCF_045865955.1. Lineage (NCBI taxonomy): Bacteria > Pseudomonadati > Bacteroidota > Flavobacteriia > Flavobacteriales > Weeksellaceae > Chryseobacterium > Chryseobacterium sp. KCF3-3. Next base: position 1,859,481 of record NZ_AP035792.1, on the reverse strand, counting down.
AATGCATCGGGGCAACTACCCTGGATGAGTACCGTCAGTATATTGAAAAAGACGGAGCTTTAGAAAGAAGATTCCAGAAAGTAATGGTGGAGCCTACTTCTATTGATGAAACTGTTCAGATCTTGAATCAGATCAAAGATAAATATGAGGAACATCATAATGTAATCTATACTCCGGAAGCAATTCTGGCTTGTGTCAATTTGACATCGAGATATATTACAGACCGTTTCTTACCGGACAAAGCAATCGATGCAATGGACGAAGCCGGATCCCGTGTTTATATCAAAAACATGAAAGTTCCTACAGAAATCATTGATTTTGAAAAGAAAATCGAAGATATCAAAGAACTGAAACAGAAGGCTGTAAAAGCTCAGGACTACCTTGAAGCAAGAAAGCTGAAAGATGAAGAAGAACGTCTTCAGATGGAACTGAATGCTGCTCAGGAAAAATGGGACAAAGATGTAAAAGAGAAAAAAGAAACCGTAACAGAAGAAAATGTAGCGGAAGTGGTTTCTATGATGAGTGGTGTTCCGGTAACGAAAGTTGGTAAGAACGAGCTTGACAAACTGGCCCAGATGGATGAGAAACTGAACGGAAAAGTAATCGGTCAGGAAGATGCTGTGAAGAAAGTTGTTAAAGCTATTCAAAGAAACAGAGCAGGTCTTAAAGATCCTAACCGCCCTATCGGTACCTTTATTTTCCTTGGAACAACCGGGGTTGGTAAAACCGAATTGGCGAAGGTAATGGCAAGAGAGCTATTCGAATCCGATGAATCTCTGATCAGAATTGACATGAGTGAATACATGGAGAAATTTGCGGTTTCAAGATTGGTTGGTGCGCCTCCGGGATACGTAGGATACGAAGAAGGTGGTCAGCTGACAGAAGCGGTAAGAAGAAAGCCTTATGCAGTAGTTCTTTTGGATGAGATTGAAAAAGCTCACCCGGATGTATTCAATATTCTGTTGCAGATTTTGGATGAAGGACACGTTACAGACAGCTTAGGAAGAAAAATTGATTTTAGAAATACCATCATTATTCTTACTTCAAACATCGGAACAAGAGATCTTAAAGACTTTGGAGACGGTGTAGGATTCGGAACTTCTGCGAAGAAAACAACTTCAGACTCAAGAGCGAGAAGTACGATTGAAAATGCCCTTAAAAAAGCATTTGCTCCAGAATTCTTAAACAGAATTGATGATATTGTGATCTTCAACTCTCTTGTACAGGATGATATCAAGAAAATTATTGATATTGAACTGAACAAACTTTATGGCAGACTTGAAAAACTAGGATATAAAGTAGATCTTACTGAAGAAGCAAAAGACTTTATTTCTGAAAAAGGATGGGATAAAGATTTCGGAGCAAGACCATTGAAACGTGCGATTCAGAAGTATATTGAAGACTTATTGGCAGAAATGCTGGTAAATAAGCAATTGAACGAAGGAGAAACCGTAGTTCTTGACCTTAATGAAGCAAAAGACGGATTAATCGGGAAAACACAGAAAGCTAAGAAATCAGCTGAAAAGTCTTCTCAATCTTAATTAAATAAATAATTTAATTTCAAATAAAAAATCCCCGGGAAGTTTCCCGGGGATTTTTGTTTTTATACGTTTTGGCTAAAGCCGAATGAATTTTGGTTTCTCATTAAACGGACTAAAGTCCGTTCCTATTGATAAATTAAATATTAAAGTCCCACCACAAAACCAATATTCGGGATCAGACCGCTGGAAAATACACTGGAATTCTGCTTCCAAAGCACGTTGTACATTAACCCCAGCTGCATAAAGGAATTATTCCCAATTCTCTGCATATAACCTCCTCCAAGGTACAATGCATTTTCTTCTGTATTGTATTTATAATCGTAGTATTTATCCTTGTAATCCACAAAATAATGCTGGTAGTTGGCCCCCACATAAAATGATCTTGCAAAATAATAATTGACAAAAGGCCCTACTCCAAACATGGTAGATTTATAATAATCAGAAGTCTGCCACGAAACACTTCCTATTACCCCGCCTTCAAAATCATTAGTAAACCTGTAGCCTACTCTTGGTGAAGCCGACAGATTAAAGGCGCTGTTACTTCCAAATCCTAATCCAATGCCTCCTCCAAAAGTCCACTTACTGTTTTCCTGTACGGGTGCTCCTACTGAAATTTGGGAAAAAACTGATCCTGAAAATACCAGCATCATAGAAATAATAAACTTTTTCATATGTTATATTTTTGGTCTTACAATTATATTCTCATCTGTTTCCATCTGCAGAGAGATTGATAAAAAGACGATATAAAGCTCTATCGTTTTTATCAATGTTTAAAATTATGGTTTTTTTACGAATTTATTTAGTTGTATTTTTGCCGCATCAAACTAAGAACTCCCGTTAAGAGTTTCGTAAAATTGAAATACAATGAAAATAGTAGTAGGCCTCTCCGGAGGTGTAGATTCTAGTGTTACAGCATATTTGCTGCAGCAGCAAGGCCATGAGGTAGTGGCTTTATTCATGAGAAACTGGAATGATGCTTCCGTAACACTTGAAGATGAATGTCCCTGGATTGAGGACAGTAATGATGCCCTTATGGTGGCACAAAAGCTTGGAATTCCTTTCCAGGTGATAGACATGAGTGAACTTTACAAAGAACGTATTGTTGACTATATGTTTGCCGAATATGAAAAAGGCAGAACTCCCAACCCTGATGTATTGTGTAACAGAGAAGTAAAATTCGATGTGTTTATGAAGACTGCCATGTCTTTAGGTGCAGATAAAGTTGCTACAGGACATTATGCAAGGGTAAATTCTACTTTTGATGAAAACGGTAAAGAAATTTTCCATCTTCTGGCAGGAAAAGACAATAATAAAGATCAGTCTTACTTCCTTTGTCAGCTAAGTCAGGATCAGCTTTCAAAAGCTTTATTTCCTATCGGAGAACTTACAAAACCTCAGGTAAGAGAAATTGCAAAAGAAATCGGGCTGGTAACAGCAGATAAAAAAGATTCTCAGGGGTTATGTTTTATCGGAAAAGTAAGCCTTCCACAGTTTTTACAGCAGCAATTGAAACCTAATGAAGGTGAAATTGTAGAAATTTTCAAAGATTCTCCTTTATTTTCGGAAGAAAAACCTGAATTCTCCTCCAAAGAAGAGGAACTTGAGTTTTTATCACGAAAAATCAATTATAAAAAATCTGACGGAAAAGTAATCGGGAAACATCAGGGAGCCCAGTTTTTCACGATCGGACAAAGTAAAGGCCTTGGGATAGGCGGCCATAAAGAAAGCTGTTTTATCATCTCCAGAGATATGGAAAACAACATCCTTTTCGTAGGAGAAGGAAGCCATTTCCCGGGACTTCATAAAAAAGCGCTGAAAATTGATAATTCTGAGCTGCACTGGGTTCGTGAGGATTTGAAACTTCAAAACGGAGGATCTATGGAAGTAATGGCAAGATTCAGATACAGACAGCCTTTGCAGAAAGCAACCCTGTATCAGTTTGAAAATGCTTTTTATATTGAATTTGATGAGCTTCAGTCTGCTATTGCCGAAGGACAGTTTGCTTCATGGTATATTGATGAGGAACTGATCGGTAGCGGTGTGATTTCGTAAGAGTTTTGGGGTACGGGATTCGGGTCATTGAGATTGTTTTTTAAAGAAAAATATTTTTTTTAAATTTTTCTGTAACGTTTTTTAAGTTATCATACTTACTGAGTAAATAACAATAAAAAATACTACTATGAAAACATCTACAAAAAACCAGTATGCTTATGTAAACAATATTCTGATTGCAGTGGTATCATCTGTTTTCGGTTATAATCTTTATCAGGCCATTGTACATCCGGAAAACTCCAATATCGCGATCAGTCTTATTTTGGTAGTCCTGACTTCCGTTATGGTTCGAAAATATGGCTATCAACCCGTAAAAGAAAAAAAGAAAGATATTTAATATCAACCACACATGATAAAGCCCGGAACATTTTTGTTTCGGGTTTGTTTTTAATAATAGATTTTACCTTATCTTTTCATTTACATGACTTGAGATAAAAATCAATGTAACAATACATTCTGCTATTAAGATCATAACAAGAAATCCAACAGGTTTTCCCAACATGAGACCTCTGATAAGCTTGATAATTCCCAACAAGAAAATTAATCCCACAAAATAAAATGTCGTTCCCGAAATGGTTTCTTTCAAAGAATTTAGCATGAAAAGCGAAACATAAAATCCAAGAACCAGGATGAGATAGAACCTCAGAAAGTCCGGACCTTTAAGAATAATCGGATTAAATGTCTGTGGTACTGCCATAAGCCATACAAGGCTAATCACAACCGGCAGTGAATGAATGATAATTTTTTTCATAATGATTAGTTTTATTATCCTCCACAGCCACCGCATCCTCCACAACCACCGCAGCCGCCTCCACAACCGCCTCCGCCGCTGCAGCTTGATCCGCCACAACTTCCTCCGTCATTGTTTTGCTTATCTTTTCTGTTAGGGTCAGAAACCTCCTGATCTCCTATAATTGAAACAATTGTTCCCAGAATGAAAATAATCCCAAATACAACTCCAGTAACCATTAACCCTGAAAAGTTATCTCCTTCTGTACACGAAAATAAAAGCAGTAACACAAATATGGGAGCAAAGAAGGCCATTTTTCTCAGCCAGGATTGTACTTTTGATTTTTTCTTACTCTCTCTCCAGATTTCTTCAGGTGCTTCCTGCTGGAAAATCTGCCGATAACTTGTTAAAGTATCTTCAAACCAGTTCTGATGTTTTTCTTTTTCCGCATAACCACCTTTCGAAGGATGATGATGAAGTGGCTTTTTTAAAATATGTGGACAGAATTCTTCCCAATAATTCTGGGTATAGATAAGATGCATATGCCAAACCTTATCAACTATCTTACTGGGAGAAGCTCCATTGGGAAGTGTACAGCAGAGATAAACAAACTTTTTGTATTCTTCAATTGCTTTTCGTGTGAAATCAAGGCTCCAGCGTTCTTCTTTGGCCAGCTTTTTTGAAAAAGGGAAATCAACTCCCGGAGCATCCAGAGAGAATGTCTGTATACGGCTCCAAAGAGATTCGTCTTTTATTACCATTTTTGTTTCCATTGTTTTGATTTTTGTTTTTCTATTCAAATATCAATGGATTATACAATATAAAAGTCTTTCAAAAATCTTTTTTGGTTTGATAAAAATCTTAAATTAGTCTTATAAATAAACACCATGAAAAAGGAAGATATTCTGCATCTTGAGAAACTGATGAATTTTTTAAGCAGGCAATTTTTAAAGAAAAACCATTGGGAAGACGTTACCAAAACCGAATGGTCTTATATAAGTGCCGAACTGAATGATCTGATTATCAATGAACATAATGAAAAGGAGATCAAAAAAGAACCAGATCTTCTGGGAACGAATTATCTGTATGAACATCTGATTATTAATAAACTAAAGAAATTCAAACAGAATGAAAATGCAGTTTTAAGCAGGCCCAATCTAGCTAAACTGAGCCTAATTGTCAAAGTTTTGGGGTATTCCAATTACATAGATTTTATTAACTCCAATACGGAAGCATTCAATTTTAATGATCTGAGGATTGATATGAATAATGTTAATCTGAACACCGCTCTTTTAGACCGTTTAATAGGCTGCTGGTATTCTTACAACAGAAATCTGCCCGATAATCCTTTGATGGCAAAAGAAGATCGTATATGGCGCTCTGCGATGGAGATTTATAAGTCTGAAACCACCGGAGAATATTTTATTGAAAGAAGCGGTGGCGATCACCACAAATATTTCGGAAAGGTAACCGCTTATTCGGATTATGTGTTTATCATCATGAACAGCAATACATTTATTCGTCAGAGGCATTTCATTTCAAGGATAAAGGATATTAAAGAAAAACTTAAAAACCCGGACTATAAACTCCACGAAATCCACTTCATAAGCACCTGTATCAGTTTCAACCAGGAACCGATTGCTTTGTTTGAAATTTTCAGAAAAGCGGACAGAAGAAACTTTATTTCTGATTCTATAAGTTTTCCGATTGACAGTGATGAGATCCCGGAATCAATTGTTAAACAACTTGAAGACACAGAATCTAACAGAATTGATTACAGATAGTTAAAAAATATAAAAATTGTTGGATAAAAAGACAACTCAACCATAAACATCATCATCAATCTACATATCACGACCCCGGAATAAAACTGTTTCGGGGTTTATTGTAATTCTCCTATGCCTAGAATACATTTAGCTCCTAAAAATCAATTCATTACCGCAATAATTCTCTAACTTAATGGTTCTAAATATGAACCCTTCAATCGTCTTGCTATGGAATATTATGAATTGTATGAAGTTTTGAAAAATCATTTTGATTCCGGAAAAGGCAGGGTTGAAATTAAAGAATTGAATGTAACCATTGAATCAATTTCATTTGAATCTAAGGTTTGCGACCTGCTTTACGGTTCAGAAAATCAACATTGCAACAAACATCAGCAAACCCTTGAAATCAACAAAACTGGCTATCTCTTTTACAACCAGCCCGCTGTAGACATCAAAGATTTTGATATTGAATGCAATAAAAAGTTTGAATATCATATCCTGAAGAGAGCAGATATAGAAACAGCTAAAGGAGTTATCCTTTTCTTTCATGGCCTGAATGAAAAGAAATGGGATAAGTATCTTCCTTGGGCCTATGAACTGGCCCAACGAACACAAAAAGCCATCATATTATTTCCTATTGCTTTTCATATGGATCGTGCAGAACCTATCTGGAGTGACCGCCATCACATGATGGAAGTGGTCAATTTCAGAAAGAAAAAGTATCCGGAAAACATGAATTACTCTTATGTGAATGCTGCCATAAGTTCAAGACTGGAAGCGCATCCTCAAAGAATTTTCTGGTCCGGACTGCAGACTTATTCTGATATCACAGAAGTGGTAAAGGACATTAAAAAGGGTAAAGTCAAGAGTATTTCTCCAGAAACAAATCTGGATTTATTTGGCTATTCTATAGGATCATTTCTTTCTCTGATTATCAAAATGGCAGATCCCCATCATTATTTTACCCGATCAAAAGTGTTTTGTTTTTGTGGAGGAATGACGATCGACAGGATGTTTCCTATATCCAAATATATCATGGATACTCAGGCAACCGTTAAAATGCAGTCTGTTTTTACGGAATTGCTGAGCTCTGATTTTAAATCAGATTCCCGTCTGAAACATTATCAGAATGAAGCATTGCATCCACAGGAAAGTTGGTTCAAAAAAATGCTTCGCTACAATTATTTTCAGAAGGAAAGAGAGGAAAGAATTCATGAAATCCAATCTCAGATCAAAGCCTTTGTTTTGGAAAAAGACAGTGTTGCCCCTCCGATAGAAGCTTTAAATACATTGAAGGGCGGCTACAGGAATATCAATGTAGACATTGAAATCAAGGATTTCCCGTTTGAATACTCTCATATGGTGCCATTTCCGCTTACCCATAAGCATTCAAAAGAGGTCACAGGAGCTTTTCACCAGTTTGTACAATCCGCCAGTAATTTTTATAATTCCTGATGATGCATTTTTCAGGGATAAAAAAGAGTCAGGAATAGTTTAAAAAATAATAATATAAGATCCATGGTGTTTGTTTTTTAAGTTAATCTTTATCAACTGACCAGCCAGTCTTTAAAATCTTTTACACGGTCTCTGCTTACCGTTATTTCTTCTTCCGGCTGAAATTCAAGGTCCACTTTGTAGTACGGTGAAGTATGAATATTTTTGATATAATCCGAACTGATAATAAACTGTCTGTTCACCCGGAAAAACTTTTTCGTATCCAGAACATCTTCCAGCTCATCAAGCGTAAAATCTGATGGATAGGTACGGTCTTCTGTCTGAAGATAAACGATTTTATTCTCACTGAAAAAGCAGCTTATTTCGTGGGTCTGTATAATCTTAAGGTTGTAGCCTATTTTAACCAGAACTCTGGAAAGGGTCGATTTTTCTTTTCGGATCAGCTGTTTAATATCCTGAGAACCATTGGTATCATTGGCAGGAATAAAGGATTTAAATTTCTCCACTGCTCCTTCCAGGTCTTCATCAAGGATGGGTTTTAAAAGATAATCAATGCTGTTCAGCTTAAAGGCTTTCAGGGTGTACTGATCAAATGCTGTCGTATAGATAATGAAACCTTTGGTAGGTGCTTTTTCAAAAATATCAAAAGACAGTCCGTCTCCCAAAACAATATCTGAGAAGATCAGCTGCGGATGCTCATTTTCAGAAAACCAGGCAACGCCTTCTTCTACTGATTCTATTTTGGCAACTATCTCTATTTCAGGAAAGTTATTCAACATTCTTTCTAATTTCCTTGAAGCAGGTTTTTCGTCTTCTATGATGACAGTTTTGATCATTGATCTTTAATTTTAGTTTTCAGATTATCGGGAAATAAAGTTAGATAAAAGCAGACAAATTTTAATAATCTATTCGCTTTTTCTCTTTTTTAAGTTCTTTTTCAATCATATCTCTTTCCCATTCGGAATCAAAAAGAAACAGTTTTGCAGCTTTTACAAGAATGATAAATGCCCAAATTCCAAGGATGGTATATCTGTCAAACCAATGAAAGCTAATCATCTTTTCGCCAAAAATATCATCAGGAATGATTAGAACGGCAAATAGGGCAAATATAAAAAGGCTTTTATAGAATTTTCTGATGCTGTTGGTTCTTGCGTGGGCAGTTTCGTAATTCATGATGTTCTAAGTTTTTAAGTTATCGTTTATAGTGTTTTTATTTTCTGTTTTTCATCCTTCTCCATCAGTTCTTTTATTTTTCTTTCTTCCCAGCTTTTACCAATTCCAAATAAGCTAATGGCATGAAATGCAATTCCTACTCCCCATCCCAGTGCAGGCCATAAAAACCATAAATATCCGGGAGCAGTTATAATGTTAAGTATTGCTAAAAAAGGAATAATGATACAGTAAGAGGTAAGGTTTCCATAAAATTCTTTCAGGTCTTTCACTCTTCTTGAAGCTTTTCTGTAAGCAATTGTTTCTTTATCAGGCAAAATTTCCATAATGTTTTGTTTTAAAGGTTAATTTGTTTTTTTCTTGAGTCAAAGATAGATCAGAACACACCCTTCAATCAATTTTATATTACCGAATGGTAGTTTATGCTATCCGAACCGTAAAAACCTGTCATTAATAGATAAACGGGATTAATTTCTTCGTGCTTTTTCTATATTCAATATACTCATCCCCAAACTGTTCTATCAAGGCCTGTTCTTCAATTTTAATCCTATAGGCAAAGGCTAAAAACGGAGGTACAAAAGCAAAAATCAATGACAACCAGTTATTTAAATACAAACCAAGGCCAAGAGAAGTCAGCAGGGAAAAAGCATAGGAAGGATGTCTCAGGTATTTATAAAACCCTTCTTTTTTGATTTTATGATCCTGTCTGATGGTAATATCTACAGTAAAATATTTCCCCAAAGATCTGATGATCACATACCTGACAATAATCCCGATAAGAATAAAAAATTCACCCAGGTAAAGAATCCAGACACCATCAGCCATCGGAAAATGAAAATTATAAGACATGAATATTGCGCTTACAATGGAAAAAGGAATCGCCAGCCATAAGATGTTCAGTGTGGATTTATCCTTGTTCTTTTGGTCTTCTTTACCGGATTTCAGCATGTTCTTGTAAAGGAATTCCGTGAGAAACCAAGCGGCCATGGAAATGTAGAATAGAATAGATAAAGTATTCATTTTTCAGAAGGTTTTTAAGATTAAACGCGATTCTTTTTAGTGATCTTTCTGTTTATCCATCAGTTCCTTGATCTTTTTATCTTCCCATTTCTTGATAAAATTAACACGGGGCAGAAAAACGGTAACCGCATGTGCTGCAAGCCCTATTCCCCAGAAAGTAGCCGTAAAAAAGTTTTTAAACTGAAAATAGCTTTCACCAGGTTTCAGGTGCATACAATTATAGACAACAATCAGAGCATTCACTGCGATATAAGCGAATAAATGTCCATAAAAACCTCTTAATCTTTCTACCTGCCTTCTTGCACGTTGATATTCAATATTGTTTTCGTCAAATCTTTCCATCACTTTATTTTTTTTGTTTGTTCATAATTTCACGAATCTTCTTTTCCTGCCAGGATTCTCCTACCCCAAACACCTGAAATGCGTGAGAAGCAACGCCTATTCCCCATCCCAGTACAGGAAACCAGAACCAGTGATTTCTGCTGCTCGTGAAAAGATTAATAAAGATTAAAAAGGCACTTACCGTACAGTAAGAAATAAGGTTCATATAAAAACTCTTAATCTCCTTTACTCTTTTTTGTGCCCGTTGGTAAGCCGCAGAATCATCTTCAGGTTTCGATGTGGAAACTTGTGGTTTAGCCATGAGCATTGGAAGTTTTACTTTAAAATGATCTTCAGATTTTTCTATGAAGACATTTCTTTCTGTAAGCAGTGAATAACGCTGTACAATATTAGCAAGACCAATTCCCGAGCTTTCTTTGATCTGTTCTCTTACCTGAAGATTGTTTTCAATGCAGAGGGTATTTCCGTCTGAAAAAATTCTGATGATTAAAGGTTTTGATGACGTGGCAAAATTATGCTTGATACAGTTCTCCAACAATAGCTGCAAGGCCAGTGGAACTACATATTTCTGATAATCCTCTTTAGCAACATCAAAGGTAAAATCTACACTGTCTTCAAACCTTGTTTTTAAAAGTTCACAATAGGTTTTCGCAAATTCTATCTCGTCTTCCACCGTTACCAGTTCTTTATCTTTTTGTTCAAGTACATATCGGTAAATCTTTGACATTGAAGCGGTAAACTTTTGCGCCTGTCTTGGATTTTCATCAATCAGAGAGCTTAAAACATTTAAAGAATTAAAAAGGAAATGCGGATCCAGCTGGTTCTTTAAACTTTCAAACTGGGCATTGGCAGATTTGGCGATAAGTTTCTGTTCTACCACTTCTTTTCTGGAAGTTTTCTTCAGCTCTTCCATAAAACTTCTGGCATGAAGGAAAGCAGATATCAACAACGCGATATTGATGGTAAACCAATTGAGGAAATTATATTTTCCCAGAAAAAATTCTTCTGTAGTAGCCGCTTTTTGAATCAGTACAAAATTGACATAATTACAGAAATAGACCAGCACAAAATTGGCGACAATAATTGAAATAATACTGATAACCGCTCTTTTGGTTGTAGCTTCCGACCATGGGATTTTTTTATTCAGAAAACTGTTGAGCATTCCGTTTCCTCCTCCCAATACAAAAGAATAAATAAAAGAGATAAGCAGGGTATATAAAAAGTTTTCAAGATTCTTCTCTTCTGTAAAAACAAAAAAGAAAAACATGGAAACTGCAAGGGATACCCAGAATAGTACGATAAAGTTTTTCCGTTTCATGATCTGTTTTCTTGACTCAAAATTAGTTTTTATTAAAGGTATCAAAAATTAATTGTTACCGAAGGGCTGATTTTTCTTTCCGAATGGTATAAAAAAACCTCCACGAATGAAGGTTGATAGATATGAAATATAGAGAAAACTATTTTGCTTTTTCTGCCGGTAAGCTTAAGAAATAATCGGCTTCTCCTCTTCCCCAGTTAGGATCTAAAGCCGTTTTGGGCTTGTAGGTTTTAAACTTTGCCTGAGCATCTTTAAACATCTCCAATCCTTTGGTTTTGCTACCTCCATACTGCTCCGGAGTAAAATAAACATCTTCCGCTTTGATTAGTGCAATTCTCGGATTTGAAGAATCTAATTTTTCTGCAATATTCATTTCCTCAGCAGCTCTTGCCCCATCTGTCATATAACGCTGTGCAGGATTCACCATCATTCTCAGAGAATAAGACATTTTTCTCAACAGGTGAATTTCTGCATTATCCGTTCCTGCAAGATTCTGAGCCATTGAAAGATGTTTTTCAGCCTGGTCTGCGATACCATCCAACTCCTGCATTTTTCCGTCTCTCATCAGGGTTCTTCCTTTTTGGATATAAGAAAATGCTGCATAGTAAGCCGGAAGCCATTTTGTACTTTCTTTACTCCCTATTCTCTGGAAATCATTCGCCAGAGTCTGGAAATCTTCTGAGGTTTTACAGGTTTCTATTCTGGCTATTTTTTCAGACATTATTTTGTCATAATCTGCCTGTGCAAAAACAGTTAAGCTCACAAAAGCTAAAGCAAAACTTAAAAGGTATTTTTTCATGATATCAAATTTTAAAAGTGAATTATGTTTGTTTGTTCTAAGATATGTTTTTTATAAATTATTATTGATGGCATCATCTGTTTTATCTACTCCAAAGCTTATAAATGCTCCTATGAAAACAAAAGTATTGACTGGCGGAACAATGGCAGAGCTTCTGGAACCGTTGGCTGAAAAATTATAGCCATAAATATTCTTTGATCCTAAAAAATTGCTGATGCTCAATACAAATACAGGAAAGGCTTTCGCATCTTTTTTACCAATATTCGGAAGATAATTAATACTGAAATTTAATGCATTGTAATCTTTTAATCTTCCTTCATTTCGGGTATAATTGATGGCTTTTCCATTCTCAAAGGTAGAGGCAATGTCATAATAAGGACGTCCTTTTGCATAAGTGTAGGATAAATTGACCCCAAGTTTCCATTCCGGAATAAATCTTTTTGCTACTGCTGAAAGAGTATGTTCTGCTGCAAAACTCGGCTGCAGGCTTACCGGATAATTCAGGAAATCTCTTTTGGAATCCAGGTAGGAGTAGCTGATCCAGTAATCGATATTTTCAAAGGTCTTTTTATTATCTCTCCAGAAAAATTCCAGTCCTTTTGCATATCCGTAGCCATCATTGTTTAAAGCAGTCTGAATCTGCTGATTTTGCTCTTTGTCCTGAGTAATATTGAATGTTTTAATCAGCTGGTCATATTTTTTATAAAATGCCTCAAAACGTAAAGTTCTGCCCTCTGAAGCTCTCTGAACCTGGAAAATATAATGCTGGGATTTCTGGAAACCAAGATTCGCAGGTCCATTGATGTATTTACTTTCCGGATTCTGATAAAAAAGTCCATAAGCTAACGAAGTGGTCCAGTCTTTTGCAAGGCGGTAGGCAATAGCAAAACGAGGTGCAATATTATCCTTCCCTAAAAATGAAGAATGTTCTGCTCTCACTCCTATTTTCGCTGACAACGCATTGCTGAAACCAAGATCAGTTTCCACGAAAGCAGAGGAGATCAAATCTTTATAATGTTTTTGTACTGCTTCAAAATTCAGGTTTTCATCGGTATTATTCAGCTCAATTCCTCCTCGTACTGCACTGATTCTGTTGATTTTTCTTTCAAGAACAGCCTTGAAGTTCAGATAATTTCCATCAGTCAGAAGCTGGCTTCTGTTGGATTCAACATCATTGGTTTCTGTGGAAAAATGAAGATCCGATCTGTTGTAGGAATAAGAACTGCCTACATTCAGGAGATATTTTCCAAATTTCTGTTTAAAAGAAAGGTTATGAAATGTATTTTTTCCGTTAAGTTTTACCAGACTGAAATCATATCCGGGTTCAAGACTTTCTGATCTCACTCCCATTTTATTGGAGTTGAACATTCCGTAATATTTGAAAAAGCCTCCTGATTTTGTTTTAAATCTGAAATTAAGATCTCCGTTAAGCCCTTGGGGAGCTTCTACAAAGTCTGTATTAAAATTAAAGACTTTCTGCATCAGACTTAAAAGAGAGTATCCAGCTGTAGCTCCGTAGGAATAGTTTTTATTATCTCCTAACTTTTGAAATCCTGCACTCAGAAAAATAGGAGAAACCCCAAAGTTATAGGACGTTTCATCCGGAAGATCTACACTTTCCAGCATCAATGCTCCGGAAAGAGCCTGCCCGTACAGTGCAGAATAGCCACCACTTGAGAAGATGTTTCCTTTAAAAAGAGAAGTATTGAACTGATCTCTTCCCGCAATCCCCGGAACAGAATTCGAAAAATAATTGTTGATAAGACTTCCGTCCATAAAGATTTTAGATTCCGTTCCTGTACCACCACGGATGAATAACCCTTCTGTTCCTCCAACTTTCTGGACTCCCGGGAGATATGTCAATGCTGAAGAAATCTGTCCGTCTGCTCCTGCTGTGGTATAAATATCTATGGGCGTAAGCAATGCTGTTGCTCTTTTTTTATCACTGGCTTCAATAGATCCTGCAGAAACTACTACTGCATCAATCTCACTGATCTGTTCTTTAAGATCAACATTCAAAGAAATATCCTGATTTTCAATAGAAACCGTCCTTTCAATATTTTCATATTTTGGATGGGTAAAGATTATGACGTGTGCCCCTTTTTCTGAAGTTTCAAATGTAAAATTCCCCTGAGCATCTGTTGTTGAACCGTCATAGGTATCTTTCAAAGTAACATTTACTTCAGCGACTCCTTTGTTTTTAAAGGATACTTTTCCTGATATTTTCACCTGGGAATATCCCATGATGGAAGTGAGAAGGAGAATCAGAAACAGTATGTTTTGTCCTTTTGTTTTCATTTTTATTGTTTTCTGGGTCAAAAATAGTACGAGAAATGCCTTTCTGTAAAAAATTTATTACTGAAAGGCATTCTTTTGCTACCGAATGGTAATTAATGAATCGGAATGCAAAAATCCACGATCATCTTCCCTTCCGGATGTTCCTTAAAATTGGTGTGATAGATCTCATAGGGAAAGGTTCTTCTTGTAGAATAATGGTTCTCATTCATCCACAGGAACAAAGAAACCCAGCACTGCTCAAAGTCGGTGAGAGTAACTTCACCGCTTCCTACAATGTATTTTCCGCCTTCTAAAGTTTCTGCAAACACTTCCCCTTCCTGCTGAGTCAGTTTCTCATCCAAAAGCATGCAGGCATGAATCCTGACCTTATCAAGAGGTGTGATCTTGCAGCTGTCGTGATAAACAGAGATCATTTTAAGATTTTCCCGAGGAAACAGTTGTTTCTTTTTTGCCCAGTCTATTAATATGTTGAAAGAAGGTTCTACATTAGCCATTCCAAGGCTCATAACAGAGGCCAGATTCATTTCCGGCATTTCTTTTACTTCGATTTTTAAATTCATTTTAGTCCAGTTTAACAGGTTTTCAATGTTGCAAATGTATTGGCTGAAAACCGTATCAACTTGTCCGTTCTTGCTTTGTATTTGTAAAATCTTGTGAAATTTTTCTGGAGCCGATCTGCGAAACTCAGTGGGTGCGAGACCGTAATATTTTTTGAATGTTTTACAGAAAACTGAATGATTGGAGAAACCAAGATCCCAATAGATCTCCTTGATCTCCATATTTTTATGAACCGCCAGATGAAGAGCACTTTTCTCTATTTTCTTTCTGATAATATAGTTCTGAAGGGTTTCTCCTGTAACCAGCTTGAAAATTCTGTGAAAATGAAAAGGGGAATAGGCACTTACCTCTGAAACTTTTTCCAGAGAAAGACCTGCATCAATATGGTTATCAATATATTGAATTGTTTTTACAATCCGTTTTTTATATTCTTCCACTTCAAAATTGTTAATTCACAAAGATATTTTTCCGGAGCGGAATTATGTTGTCTTTTATTGCTATTATCAGAAAATAGTTTTCTATTTTACCTTAAACTTCTATTTCAAAATGCTCAATAATAGGGATTACATCTTTAATTTTCTGATCTGAAGAACTAATAAAGCTATGATAATCTTCATGAATAAAAATCTCTTTGGTAAAAAATTTTTCCTCTTCAATAATACATTCATTATGCAAGATTTCAAAAGAATCCAAAGGTAACATCATTCCTGCTCCATGGGCTTTTATTACCGCTTCTTTTCTCGTCCAAAAGGTAAAAAAGGCTTTCATTTTATCACCAAAGTTCTCAATTTCCTGAAACTCATTAGCAGTCATCTGAAATTCAAAATCCTGATAATTCGTCTTAGGATCATTAAATTCCACATCTATTCCCAAAGGATATTCTGCAAAAGCACAAACAACAAGGTCCTTGGAATGCGAGATATTAAAATGCAAATGAAATCCTTTCAAATAAGGTTTTTTGTTTGGAAGAGTTTCTATTTCTGGCTCAGTAATATTGTAATATGTTTTCAGTCCACCTTGTAAAAGAACTTTTCCCAATAAAGAAAGCTGAGCATCCTGCCATCTTCTGTACCTCAGGATATCTTTTTTAATTTCCTGGGAAAAAAAAGGTAGATACCTATCAAGAAGAGGCTGATGTTTTGTTTCATTGATTAATGTATACAGGATAATCATTTTTTATTTCTTTCCGGCCGACACCTATAGGATAAAGATTACTTTCTACCCACTAAAATAAGTTTTTTTTCGCCTCTTTTTAAAGAAGTTAGGCTACAGAGTAAAGTTTCTGAATTTAAGCTTAAAACAAGTCATATCACGGTTACCATTTAAGTCTTGTTTTTTAAAAAAGATTAAGATCATAAAGCCCTTTGGAAAATCTTTTTTAAATTTATCCTAAAATCACTATAAATCATTTAAAAAATGAAAGTACAAACATTAGCATTATTGGCAGGATTTGCAGTTTTAGCCGTTTCATGTGGAACAACAAAAACATATTCTGTAAATGCCAAAAGCGGAACACAGACAGGAGGAACGGCGAAGTTTACTCAAAATGGAAATGAAGTAACCATGAAGCTGGATATTACCAACCTTACTCCCGGAATCCATGCGGTACACATTCATGAAAAAGGAGATTGCTCTGCAGCAGACGGAACTTCTACAGGAGGTCACTGGAATCCTTCGAAGAATGATCATGGGAAATGGGGTGCTGAACATTTCCATATGGGAGATATAGGAAACCTGGTTGCCGATCAGAGTGGAACTGCAACATTGACTTTCAAGACAGACAAATGGTGTCTGGGATGTACTGATGAATCTAAAAACATCATCGGGAAAGGCCTTATTGTGCACGCAGCAGCGGATGACTTCCATACCCAGCCTACCGGAAATGCCGGAGGAAGAGTGGGATGTGTAGAAATTAAGTAATCCTGTTACTCAATAAAAAAGCCGCTAATAAAAATTAGCGGCTTTTTTATGTTTAGGATTTAGCTCCCATATCTGATACAATATTCATTGCTTCCTGCAGGTAAAGATCTTTTTTCAGATTCTTGATCCACATTTCAGATTTTTTCTTGAAAGCTTCGTCTTTTTTCTCTCTTTCAATTTCACTTGGATACATGATGAACTGAAGACCGTTCTCAAATTTTGTCAAAGCCTTGAACTTTTCAATCTGAGATTTTCTGTTCTTCATCAGTTCGTTAAACTTCGTAATATTCAAAGTGATATTTTCTTCTTTATCCAGTTTTTCTCTCCACTGAGCAGATTCTAATAACAACTGGTAATTGCTGTTTTTAGCCATTCTGTCTGCACTTGCCTTCTCCAGCGCCTGAATGTTGAAATAATTCAGTTTCTGGAATTTTGTAGGTGGAATTTTATCCCAAGCCAATGCATAATCATCATATCGCTCTCCTACTTCAGCATACGTAAAGAAGTCTTTCATCTGGATATCAGACACTATTCCTTTTCTCTGTGTAGATTCTCCGGTAATTCTGTAGAACTTCTGAATTGTCAGTTTTAGAGATCCGAAATCATCTTCAGTGTTCAGGAATCTGTTCAGATCAACAAAAGTCTGAACGGTACCTTTTCCGAAAGATTGTGGAGATCCGATAATCATCGCTCTACCATAATCCTGCATTACTCCTGCAAGGATTTCTGAAGCAGAAGCTGAAAGTTCGTTTTGCATGATAACCAACGGACCTGTCCAGATTGGAGTTTCATTTTTGTTCTTAAGCGTCTGTATTTTACCGTTTCCGTCTTTCACCTGAACGTAAGGACCAGCTTCCATGAAAAGTCCCATGATATCTCCTACTTCAGTTAAAGAACCTCCTCCATTATTTCTAAGGTCAAGAATGATTCCCTGAATATTCTGTTCTTTAAGCTTAATGATTTCATTTTTGATGTCATCAGAAGCGTTTCTTCCTTTGGCATTTTCAAAATCAGCATTAAAGCTTGGAAGGTTGATGAAACCGTATTTCTTCCCATTTGGAGTGTTCACCACAATACTTCTTGCAAAAGTATCTTCAATAGCAACTTCTTCACGGATCATGGTTACATCTTTAATAGTACCGTCTTTTTTCTGAACAGTTAATGTTACCGGAGTTCCTTTCTCTCCTCTGATTAATCTTACCGCTTCATCAGAAAGCATTCCTACCACATTTACAGCATCTTCTTTCGGTTTTGATCTTACTTTCAGGATTTTATCTCCTTCTGAAAGCTGTTTTGATTTCCATGCCGGTGCACCAATGGTAAGCGCTCCTAAGTAAAGGTTTCCTTTTTTCTCCTGAATCAGAGCTCCGATACCGATTACTTTTCCGGTAAACTGTGTATCAAAATCTTCTTTATCTTTTGGAGAATAATAGTTCGTATGCGGATCGAATACTTCTGTATACGCATTCATATACACGGTAAACCAATCCATTTTCTTTCTCTTTTTGAATCTTGTGAAAGTATCTTTTACAAGGTCTTTTACTTCATCAGTCGCTTTTTTGATCTTCTCGTCCTGAGTAAGTGGTTTAAACTTGATCGTATCTTTCAGTTTGTATTTCTGAACAGAGTCTTTCTTTTCTTTCTGAGCCTCTTCTTTGCTGTTCATCGACTCAACTTCCTGAAGGATGTTGTATTTGATGAATTTTTTCCACTCATTATACTGTTCCTGTTTGTTGGCAGGTACTTTTTTTAGTTTGGGCTCAAGAGTAAGCGTTTCATCTTCCTGAAGATTGATGGGCTTGCTGAAAATATCCTGCGTGATTTTATCAATCTCATCCACTCTTTGGTAGAGTCTGTCAATTGTGAGCTTATAGAATGTAAGATCACCTTGTCCGATATAGTCATCAAGCTTGGTTTCATGCTTGTTGAATTCATCCATATCAGATTGCAGAAAATATCTTTTCGCTGGGTCTACCAATTCGAAATAATGCTTATAAACGTCCTTCGAATAGGCATCATTGATAGATTTCGGGCTATAATGCAGATAAGAAAGTGTGTTTTTTACGCTCACCATTATCGTCTGCATCTTTTCATCGTCATTCTGTGGCGAGTTGAAACAAAACATTAGACTGGTTAATGGAATCAGGAGTAAAAATTTATTCAGTTTGAAATTTTTCCACATAAACTGTCTTTATTTATTAATTTTTTTAAAATAAGTATAGTAATTAGTAGCAGTAAGTTTGGTACTGTTACAAATGATCAAATTTAATACCTTATTTACAAATATCGACAGTTTTGATCATTTTTATTTAAAGAGATTTGCAAATAATCAAGACAGTATGAGCCATTTCCTATTATCAGACAGTTTCGTTATAAAATGATACAGATCAATCCTTTTTTCAGGCACATCTAAATTTTTATTTTTTAATCTAAAAACAGAAAACACATACCACAAAAACCAATTTTTAACCATAAAGGCATAAAATATGCAGAGAATTAACCATACAAATTCAAAATATTAAGTCATGAAAAGTTTACTATGGTTAGTCGCAGTCATCTGCATCGTTGTTTGGCTATTGGGAATGCTAGGAGTAGTTCCCGGAATGAGCACAGGTTATTTAATTCACGTTTTACTGGTCATTGCCATTATTGTTATTCTTTATAATATCATTTCCGGCAGAAAGCCTCTCGACTAGTTTATTATTTTGTACAACCACTTACATTAAAACTGAAATGAAATTCATATTAAATTTTCTTCATTTCAGTTTTATTTTCTGCATTTTTTGCTTTTCCTTATCTATGCTTTGTTCTTCATTCTATTAGTCAAAGTATGAGAATTTTATTTCTCTTTTCAGTACAGCCAATCCCAATCCGGTATTTTATTGCGTCTGATTTTTACCTACATTTGATGTGTTGAAAATCTATTTGTTCAATTCTGAAAATGAACAAACTACTCTATTTAAATAAAAAATTAAAGATAATTTATGGAAAGACCACTTATTCTGGTGACTAATGATGACGGAATTACAGCTCCTGGTATCAGAAATCTTATCAGTTTTATGAATGAAATCGGAGAAGTAGTGGTTGTAGCACCCAACTCTCCTCAAAGTGGAAAAGGCCACGCTATTACTATCAATTCTACCCTAAGTTACGAAGAAGTTACCCTGGATGGCCCGCAGACAGATTTTTCCTGCAGCGGAACTCCTGTAGACTGTGTAAAAATGGCTCTTGATAAAATTCTGACCAGAAGACCTGATATTGTAGTTTCAGGGATCAATCACGGAGCAAATTCTTCTATCAATGTAATCTATTCCGGAACAATGTCTGCTGCAGTAGAAGCTGGTGTTGAAGGAATTCCTGCTATTGGATTCTCATTACTGGATTTCAGTTGGGAAGCGGATTTTACTCAGGCTAAGGAATTTATTCAGAATATTGTAAGAAGAACATTGGAAAACCCAATGCCAAAAGGAGTTGTACTGAACGTAAATATTCCTAAACTTCCAGCAGAAGAGATTAAGGGAGTAAAAGTCTGTAAACAGGCCAATGCCAAATGGGAAGAAAGCTTCGATGAAAGAATCAATCCGCACGGTAAAAAATATTACTGGCTAACCGGTTATTTCAACAATATGGATGATTCTGAAGATGCTGATGAAACAGCATTGGCTAACGGATATATTTCTATTGTTCCTGTAAAGTTTGACCTGACAGCTTATGAATATATGAAAACATTGGAAGAAGTGATGACTTTTGAAAATGTAAAAGAGGCAAAATAATTCTGGAAATATCAGAAAGTTCTATTCAGTATAACACTGAGTTGAAGTATTGAAATAAATAAAACAGGGTTTGAAATAAGTTTTTCAAACCCTGTTTTTTTGTTCCATAAACCGGAAAAAGCATTCCCTGATCAAGTGCCTGTTCAAGATTATTTACTACCTTTATTCTGACAAATAATTACAAAATGCGTATAGAATATGACATAAAACTGGGGTTCAAGGATGTAATGTTCCGCCCTAAACGTTCTACTTTAAAATCCCGTTCAGAAGTTGATTTACAAAGAGAATTTACCTTTAAGCATACCAAGAAAAAATGGACAGGAGTTCCCGTAATTGCTGCCAATATGGATACAGTAGGAACTTTTGAAATGGCCGTAGAGCTGGCAAAAGAGAAAATTATTACTGCTGTTCATAAACATTATACTCCTGCTGAATGGAGCCAGTTTCTGGACAGCCAGCCTGAAAGTATTCATCAGTATATTGCTTTGAGTACCGGAACAGGAAAAGCAGATGAAGAAAAAATAAAACAGATTCTCGAAAAGCACCCAAAAATTGAGTTTCTCTGTATAGATGTAGCCAATGGCTATTCTGAGCATTTCGTTGAATTTGTGAAGAAAGCAAGGGCCAATTTTCCGGATAAAATTATTATGGCCGGAAATGTGGTTACCGGAGAAATGGTAGAAGAGCTTCTATTGGTAGGTGCAGACATCATCAAAGTAGGAATTGGCCCAGGATCAGTGTGTACTACCAGAGTAAAAACAGGAGTTGGATACCCTCAGCTTTCTGCAATTATAGAATGTGCTGATGCCGCTCATGGACTGGGCGGACATATCATCGCTGATGGCGGATGTAAAGTTCCAGGAGACGTTGCAAAAGCCTTTGGTGGCGGTGCAGATTTCGTCATGTTGGGAGGAATGTTTGCCGGACATGATGAAAGTGGCGGAGAAATGATTGAAGAAAACGGTAAAAAATATCGTTCTTTCTATGGAATGAGTTCCAAAACAGCCATGGACAAGCATTCCGGGGGTGTAGCAGAATACCGTGCTTCTGAAGGAAAAACAGTGAAAGTAGCCTATAAAGGTCCGGTTTCAGACACTGTAAAGGATATTTTAGGAGGCGTGAGATCCACATGTACTTATGTAGGGGCTTCGCAGCTTAAGGAACTTTCCAAAAGAACAACTTTTATAAGGGTTCAGGAACAGGAAAACCAGGTTTTTAAGGACTAGAAATACAACAAAAGGCTTTAGATTACGTATCTAAAGCCTTTATTTATTCTTTTGTTCTGATGTATTTTTTATTGAAATATTTTTCAAGCTGATCATTTACATAGGTTTTTTCCTCTTTTACAGAAGCCATTTCATCCATATATAAAATTCTCGGAACTTCTTTTATTTTGTCTACCACCACAGAATCCTGAGAAGAGTTTTTAATTATATCAACCCTTTCATTCATCTCTCTTTCATATTCCTTAAGATCTGTAGTCAGAAGCTCCATGACTATATTTTCACCATTAAGATCAATATTAAAATAAGAATATTTCTCCGGGAAAGCTTTGAGCTCAGGAAGGAAAATAATGAAAAGGGAAATCCACCAAAGTTTTTTAATTTTTTCAAATTTAAAAAAGACAATCAGTGAAAAGGTGATTAAGAAATAGAAGATAATACTTTCAAACTGCCTTGCGATAGAGGTAAGAATATACCCTGTAAATAACAAAGGAATCAATGAAACCATCCAGAATAAAACAGCTTTTTTAAAGGTTATCTTACTGGTTATTTTTTTGAGTTCTTCTTCAAAAACCATCATAAATAAAGGTAGTATTAAAAGAACTTTGGCTGCAACATAGAGTGTATTAGCTCCAAAAAGGCCTATTCTTTTCGCCCATTTTATAATTCCTTGTTCGGTTTCACCCATTCTGTTGAAGTTCCCAGGCGCAAGAAAACTTACCAACAAAAAGACGCTTGCAGTCAATACCAAAGTCAGGTTTTTCTTATTACGTTTCTGATAATAAGACACCAACAGAATTCCCCATACAATCAATGCCAGAATTTCATTAGAACCCATCAGCATTACGACAAGCAATAGGGAAAGATAAAACCAGATATTCTTTCCTGTATCTTTATTTTTTTTAATAAAATAGAGTAAAATACCCGCTAAAATTGCAGGAACGAAGTAGATATTGGAACCTGTAATCCAGAAGTAATGTTCAGGCAGGCTTACCAGAAGTATGGTATAAAAGAAAAATAAAAGAAAGCCTTTTTTAATAGACTCTTTGAAAGAATAGTTGAAATATTCTTTAAAGTTGAATGCGGAAACTCCAATAAAGGAAAGCATTAAAAAAACAGGATAGATTTTCGGAACAATATTTTTACTGTCATAAAAGACAGGATTAAACATATTCACAGAGTATCCGAAATACCTTCCGCCCCATGTTGTATAGGTATCTATAAAACATTGCAGCAATCCTAATTTTCTGGTGGCATAGGAACAAAAATAATCATCGGTCTGATATACATTAAAAACACTAATGTATGCCAGACCGATGCCTATTAAAACTGACAAGAATAATACTATATTCTGTGCTTTTTTCATTTTTTAAGTTAACATTCCACCGTCAACGTTTAATGTCTGTCCGGTAATGTATGCTGACATTTCGCTGCCTAAGAATACACATGCATTGGCGATATCTGCAGGCTGTCCTCCTCTCTTCATTGGAATTTCTTCTCTCCATCCCTGAACTGTTTTTTCATCCAGAACAGCAGTCATTTCTGTTTCGATAAATCCAGGTGCAATCGCATTACATCTGATATTTCTTGATCCTAACTCCAGTGCCACAGATTTTGTAAATCCGATCACCCCAGCTTTAGAAGCTGCATAGTTGGCTTGTCCGGCATTACCTTTCACACCTACTACAGAAGTCATATTGATGATAGATCCTGATCTTGCCTTCATCATCGGCTTGATTACCGCTTTTGTAAGGTTGAAAACTGAATCTAAGTTTACTTTGATTACTTTATCCCAATCTTCTTTGGACATTCTCAATAACAGGTTATCTTTTGTAATCCCTGCATTGTTTACCAAAATATCAATCTGCCCGAACTCTGCCATTACATCTTCCACCAATTTCTGAGCTGCATCATAATCTGATGCGTCAGACTGATATCCCTTAATTTGGGTTACAGAACTTAAAGCTGCTTCTAATTCTTTTGCTTTGTCTACAGAGCCAGCGTAGGTAAATGCCACTTTTGCTCCTTGTTGAGCAAACATTTCAGCGATACCTTTACCGATTCCTCTTGTAGCTCCGGTAATTAGTGCTACTTTTCCTTCTAATATTTTCATATCTATTGACAATTATTTTCTTTTATAACTCGTTCAGCTTGTGACAGCTGCCTCTTCATGTTTCTACAATTCCTTTCTGGAATTAAACGGTTTGCAAAGATATTATAAAATGTTATTCAACCCATTTAAATTGTCAAAATACTACTATTTTTTTGATGATTATCAGGATTTTCATTAAAGTTGACCAGAATTATTTCTAAACCTGGTGAAGTAAATAAAGTCTGTTTTTTTACTCTTATCCAGTCTTAATACCTCTTTCTGCCAGAAATATTTATCATAAATAATTTCTTTCAAAGGCTCATTCTGAAAATTGGAAACTCCGAATTTTCCTTCTTTTTTCACTACGATTTCGTTTTCAGCATTCCCGAATGTGATAATATCTTCGTAAACAAAGGGTACAATTTCTGTTCCTTTTCCATCCAGAATTCCATATAAATTGCCTGTATTTCTACAAACCAGAGGTTTTGAATACTGATTAAGAGGATTAAAGTATTCAACATCCTCATTTTTTATCTGACTTATATTTTTCAACTCAGATAATGACTGATCTTTCACTGAAAACCTGTAGTAACGATCCTGTTTTCCAACAATAAGATTATCAGGATAAAAGCCCAGAATCTGAACCCCTTCTCCTACAATATTTTTAAGGTCTTTATCAAGAAACTTCTCTTCATTTCCTTTTTTAAGATAAATAAAATCTTTTCCTGAAATGGTAAAACTTCTGATGAAATCATATTCCAGTGGAAGAATAATGTTTCCCTCCAGGTCTATAATTCCTGATTTCTTTACTTTATCATTGTAGACACCGAAATAATTATTCAATAAAGGATTTAAATATTTAAAAGTCTGCGCATACAGCTTCTTGTCTTTTTTACTGAAAACTGTTGTTTTTCCTTTTTTTGTAAGGTAGATATACTCTTTTTTACCAAAGTATTCAGGGGTGATATCGTTATAGATTTCGTCAGCAATTGTATTTCCATCAGCATCAATCAAGCCATATTTTCCTGTAGCCTTATTTTGAGTAATCAGATAAGGATAGGCATTGATATCTACCACTTGTTTTGAAAATTTGTGCAGAGTCTGCCCGTTATTTCCAATGATTTCTTTTTCATTATCTTCATTGATGATCAGTGCTCTACCCTCTTCAAAGCTATAATCTTCTTTAAATTCACGAGTACTGAGCTGCTTTCCTTTAAGGTCATACAGAAACCATTTTTTATCTTTTAAGACAAAAAGCCTGTTCTTCCCTGAAAAACGGATCTTTTCAGAATAAGGAATGATTTCCTTTCCTTTAAAATCATAGACGGCTTCAGCATTCTGTTTTGATGAGATGATACAATCTTCACTCCACCACGGTGTATTAAACTCCTGATCGTTCAGGGGAATAAGTTCTGTTCCTTTTTCGTCAATTACAGCTGATTTTCTACTATTTCCTTCTTCAGAATAAAGGATAAACCGGTTTTTGAAAACATGCAGAATACTTCCTTTGTAAGGAGATTCAAACGTTATAGTTCCTAAAGAATCTACAATTCCCTGTTTCTTGTAACCAGTGTCATAGAATGTTCCATATCCTTCCGAATAGGAACTGATTTCTTTCCCTGTTTTTTTCGACAGGATTACCTTCATATATTGGTTAGTCTGTGCTGTACAGACTACAGAACACAATACAAAAACTAATTTTTTCAAAGAAAATTAAATAGAATTATTGACAATAAGAACGATCTCTCCTTTTAAAGTTTTACTCTTGGAAAATTCAATTAATTCATTGATTGTTCCGCGTTTAGTTTCTTCAAATTTTTTAGAAATCTCCCGGCTTAAGCTTACTTTGGTTTCTTCTCCGAAGAATTCTTTAATCTGCTCCAGCGTGGTATTGATTTTATGAGGACTTTCGTATAAAACGATCGTCTTTTTTTCTTCAGCAAGCTGTTTCAGTTTGGTTTGTCTTCCTTTTTTCTGCGGCAGAAATCCTGCGAATAAAAATTCATTATTAGGAAGTCCCGAAACCACAAGTGCCGGAATCAGAGCAGTTGCTCCGGGAAGGCAAATCATGTCAATATTATTATCTGCTCCCGCTTTGGCCAGCAAATATCCGGGATCTGAGATACCAGGTGTTCCCGCATCAGTAATAATAGCGATATTCTGCCCGTTTTTAAGGTCTGCAATCACTTTCTCCGTTGCCTGATGCTCATTATGCAAATGATAAGATTTTAAAGGCTTGGAGATCTCAAAATGTTTTAAAAGTATTCCGGAAGTTCTGGTGTCTTCACATAAAATATAATCTACTTCTTTCAGAACATTTACTGCTCTGAATGTCATGTCTTCCAGGTTCCCAACGGGTGTGGGAACAAAATATAGGATTCCGCTCAAAATTATAAGAATTTATTTTCCACCAATATCCAAAGTCTCTGGGCATATTCATCCACCTTATTCCATTTTCTGTCATAATACAGATCACTAAGATATTCTTTGGCTTCTTCCAGTGTTCTGAATTGATTCAGTTGATAAACCGTATCATTCAGATCTGCCTGGCTTCCTTCAAAAAGCATCTTCGTGAAGGCAAGTCTGTCATTAAGATCAAGCTTAAATTCAGGTTTCAGCTTATCTGCTTCCATGAAATTGGTCGGAATATTGGATTTCAGAATACTTCCTGAGTCTTCTTTTACAACCGGAGAAGTTTTCTCTTCTTTGGGAAGCTCCAGGTGGTCATCATCAAAAAGTGACTGAACAGCCTTCATTCCTTTGATATTGGCTAATTTTATTTTTTTCTCCCGATGGTATTCTTCTAAATTTTCGAAGCTCTCATCAGAAGGATGTTTATCTGTTTCTTCGGGAATAGGTTTATCGATTTCAACAATTTTTCTTCGGTCATAAACTTCGGCAAGGATGCTTTCTTCTTTTGTTTCTTCTTCAGAATGGTCGTTTTTAATCTCACTCAGAATATTTTCTACATTGGAAGTTTCCGTAGCCATTTCTCCCTGCTCTATGGAAACATTTGAAGTTACAAACTGTTCTTCGTTTTCTTCAATCAGTATTTCATCATCCAGCGTTTCTGTATCAAAAATACTCGGAATTGTTTCCGTTACAGGAGGTTTTGCATCATTCACTACAGCAAAATCCGTTTCTTTTTCAGATTCCGACTTAGCAATTTCTTCTTCTTCCTGCTCTTCTATTTCATTAAGCTGATTATTGAAAATAGCTTCTTCTTCTGTAACTTCATTATAAAACAGATCTTCATTAAGATCTTCATCCGAATCCGGTGTAGAATCCGCAAGAATTTTATCTTCATCCACAAAACTCAAAACAGCTCTCTGTTCTTCTGAAATTTCATTTTCATCAATTTCGTTCAGCACATTATTGAAAGCAGCTTCTTCTTCCAGAGTTTCATATTCAGGAGTCTCTTCCTGAATATTTTCCGGTAATTTTTCTTCCTTGTTTTCTTCTATAAAGCTTACGATATTTTCATGGAATTCATTTTCAACAATTTCATTTAACTGATTGTTGAAAACAGCCTCTTCTTCTTCAGGTTCGTCTGAAAAAACTTCATTTTCATCAATTTCGTTCAGTTCATTATTGAAAATAGCTTCTTCTTCCATCACTTCGTTTCCGGTATCATGATGTTCTGTTTCACCTGAAACAAAAGAGGCATACTGATGGTCCGGATTCTGTGTCGTATTGTCTGCTACGAAGTATTCAATATTTTTTTCCAGCAGTTTCAAAAAAGAAATCCTGTTAGCAAGCTCATCTACAAGATCTTGCTTGGAAAGTAATTCGTCTATATTGCTTATTTTGTCCAGATTATCAATGATATTCATGGATTCAAAAAAAATCTTTTCCTTTAAATCTTGGATATTCTGCATAATAAGATTCTTATTAAAATTGCTTACTTTTGATGTTAAAAATATACGGCTAATTTAACAAATGTTTTTAGAAAATACAATTAATCATTCCAAACAAAGTGGTTGGATGGAAGTAATTTGTGGCTCTATGTTTTCCGGTAAAACCGAGGAACTTATCCGCAGATTGCGAAGAGCGGAAATGGCAGGACAGAATGTGGAAATTTTTAAACCCAAAATGGATATACGGTATTCTGAAGAGGATGTAGTCTCTCATAATCAGAATAAAATCCGTAGTACAGCAGTAGAAAACCCTAATGAAATTCTTCTGTTGGCTTCCAATTGTGATGTAGTAGCCATTGATGAAGCTCAGTTTTTTGATGAAAGCATTGTAGATGTTGCCAATCAGCTTGCCAATAGCGGTATCAGAGTAGTTATTGCAGGATTGGATATGGATTTTTTGGGCCGTCCGTTTGGACCAATGCCTAATTTGATGGCGACTGCCGAGTATGTTACAAAAGTGCATGCTATTTGTAAGAGAACAGGTAATCTGGCCAACTATTCCATGAGAACTTCTCAGGGAGATAATCTGGTAGAATTAGGAGAAACAGAAAGCTATGAAGCAGTAAGCCGCCGTGTTTTTATTGACGAAGTACTTTCAAAAAGAAAATAATTAATGGATAAAGGCAAAACAGAGAAAAATGCTGTTTGCATCAAACCATACAATATATTCACTTACTATTAAAATGAAAAGCGAAAAAGCTTTATTGTAAAATATTAAAAAAGAAAAGAAGATGACAGAATGGTCTTTATTTCTTTTGCAGTTTTACCTTTTTGCAGTTTCGCTCTAAATAAAGCAGAAAGGGTACCAATGAATTATACAGTACAACACATTGCAGAGATCACCAATGCACAGATCATTGGAGACGGAAATCTATTGATCAAAAATATAGCTTACGACAGCAGAATTATTTATTCTACCAAAAATACAGCCTTTATCGCGATCAATACTCAGAAAAATTCCGGAGAAAAATTTATTGAATCTGCAATGGACAGAGGTATCAATGTCATTATTTCTGAACATCACTATCCGGAGTTTGAAAATATTACCTGGATTATTGTTGAAAATTCCGTAGAGTTTCTTCAAAAATTAGCAAAGTATCATTTCGAAAATTCTCATTTACAATCAATCGGAATTACAGGAAGTAATGGTAAGACTATTTTAAAAGAATGGTTGTATCAATGTTTATGGAACGAATTTCCTACTGTAAAAAGCCCTAAAAGTTTTAATTCTCAGATCGGTCTTCCATTGTCTCTTCTTCAGATCAACAGCTCACATCAGCTGGGAATTTTTGAGGTAGGGATTTCAAAACCGCATGAAATGGAAAAACTTGAAAATATTTTCCATCCTCAGATCGGGCTGCTTACCCACATCGGAACTGCCCATGCTGCCAACTTTTCTTCCGATGAAGAATTGATTGACGAAAAAATCAGTCTTTTCAAAAATTCTGAAGTGATCATTTATAATGGAGATAATTCTTTGGTGGATCAAAAAATTAAAAATTCCTATTCCGATAAAAAATTAATTTCTTACGGTTTTAAAAAAGAGAATCAGGTTTTCATCAAAAACAATATTTCTAAAGATGAAAACATCATTGTGGAATATTTGGGTGAAGAAATCAGTTTTCCGGTTCATCAGAGAGACGAAGCGACATTAACCAATGCTATGGCGCTTATCTCTGTGCTTAAGGAACTGAATATCGAAAATAAAAAGATCGTTGAAAAAATCAACCTTTTAAAAGCCGTTGAAATGAGGCTTGAAGCGATTGAAGGAATTAAGGGCAATATTGTCATCAACGATTCTTTTAATCTTGACCTTGACTCTTTGAAGACTGCCCTGCAGTTTTTGAATGAATACAACAAATCTAAAAAATCTTTGGTCTTAACAGATATTGTAGGAGTGAATTCCAACGCCAAAGAATTGTACGAAGAAGTTTCTGAACTGGTGAATGAGCAGCATTTTGATTCTGTATTCTTAATTGGCGATGAAATATCAAACTTCAGTGAATTATTTAAAGCTAAAACATATACTTTTATTGACACCAAAGAGCTCATTGAAAGTAAACATCTTACTGAAATAGAAAATCAGATTATTCTACTGAAAGGAGCCAGAAAATTTGAGATCGAAAAACTGAAAGATATTCTTGAACTCAGAAAACATGATACGGTATTAGAAGTAAATCTCAATGCCATCCTTCACAATATCAACTATCATAAATCTCTTCTGAAGCCTGGAACTAAAATGATGGCTATGGTAAAAGCCAATGCTTACGGACTGGGAAGTTTTGAAGTGTCAGAATTTCTTCAGCATCATCATATAGATTATCTTGGGGTAGCTTATGCAGATGAAGGAGTAGAACTTCGTAAGAAAGGGATTACTACTCCTATTATTGTTATGAATCCTGAACAGCACAGCTATCAGACTATTATAGAATACAACCTGGAACCTGAAATTTACAGTTTCAGAGTATTGGAACTATTTTATGAAGCCGTTCAGAAATCCGGATATGATAAGAAATATCCAATCCATATTAAGCTGGAGACAGGAATGCACCGTCTTGGTTTCAAAGATTTTGAGTTGGATCAGTTAAGCGAAACTTTAAGTCAGAAAAATGTAAAGGTTCAAAGTATGTTCAGTCATTTATCTTCTTCTGATATGCCTGAAGAAAAAGAATTCACTTTGAAACAACTTGATGTTTTCGAAAAAAATTCCAGCTACCTTATTGAAAAACTAGGCTACACTCCTATCCGTCATATTCTGAATTCTGCAGGAATTACGAGCTATAAAGATCATCAGCATGACATGGTGAGAATCGGTATTGGTATGCTGGGAGAATCAGCAGATCCTGAAATACAGAAACAATTACGATCTGTGGTAAGCTTTAAAACCGTAATTTCACAGATATCAACCGTTGAAAATGGTGAATCAGTAGGCTACAGCAGAAGATATAAAGCGGATCATTCTACGAGAATTGCAACGATTCCTGTAGGATATGCAGACGGAATTCCGAGACTCATCGGAAATCAGGTAGGAAATGTAGGGGTAAATAAGACTCTTGCACCTATTGTCGGAAATATCTGCATGGATATGATGATGATTAATGTAGACCATATTCCCCACGTAAAAGAAGGTGATACGGTAACTGTTTTCAACGCCAAACCAAGCTTAAAAGAATTCGCAGGATACTGCAAAACGATAACCTATGAAGTATTAACCTCCATTTCACCCCGGGTGAAACGGATTTATATAAAAGATTAACTATGAGAAAACTCCTGATTCTGCTTTCCATATTCCAATTATTATTGATCCATTCTCAGGTAAAAAAAGATTTGGTAATTCCGAAAAATCCAAAAATAGGGTTATCACTTGCCGGTGGTGGTGCCAAGGGTTTTTCACATGTCGGAGTTCTTAAAGTACTGGATTCTTTGGGAGTGAAAGTAGACTATATTTCCGGCACCAGCATGGGAGCCATCGTAGGTGGATTGTATGCCGCCGGGTATTCCGGGAAAGAAATAGAAAAAATAGTCATGGATACAGATTTCTATTCTCTGATTATGGATCCAAAGTCCCGGCAGGAAGCCAGCTTTTTTAATAAATCTGTAGACAAATATCTTTTATCCATTCCGCTTAAAAACGGAAAAATTACACTTCCCTCCTCAATCAGTACCGGACAGAGAAACGTTTATCTTCTGAAAGAGCTTTTTAAAAACGTTTCCAATATTGAGGACTTTTCCAAAATGCCTATTCCATTCCTTTGCGTCGCTACCAATCTTGAAAGCGGTAATATGCAGATCTTTGAAAAGGGAGATCTGGTACAGTCTATTATGGCAAGTTCTGCTTTTCCATCTTTAATGGATCCTGTAAAAATTGGCGACAGCATTTATATTGACGGAGCTATGACGGTAAACTATCCTTCAAAGCCTTTAAAGGACAAAGGAATTGATATCGTCATCGGTGTGGACCTTAATCAGGATTTGTCGAAAAGAGAGGATTTAAACAATATTATAGCTATTCTGAACCAGGTTATTGATTTCGGAATCAAAAAAGATACCCGAAAACAATATAAATATACAGACATCAATATCAAACCCAACCTGAAAGGAATGTCTGCAACAAGCTACGATGATAAAAAGAAAATTCTGGATAGCGGATATGTGGAAGGATTAAAATATTCCCAGATCCTGGACCAGCTTCCAAAGAAACCATTTGATCGCCTTAGACAGCGCGTAAATCCAATCTATTCCAACGTTTATAAGATCGATAGCATTTCTATTGAAGGAAGTAAAATTTACGGTAAAAACTACACGCTGGGTAAAATGGGATTACGTCTCCCCTCTTTGCAGACCTATGGAAGTATTAATAAAATGATTGATAAACTGGTTGCCACCAACAACTACAAATTTATCAATTATGATATCGTTCAGGAGAATGACGCCAACTACCTGAAGCTTTACGTCACTGAAGATGATGCCCGCCATTTTTTAAAATTCGGACTCCATTATGACGAAGTTTTTAAAACAGGATTACTTTTAAATTATTCTGCAAAAAGACTTTTATTCAAAAATTCTAACCTTTCCCTGGATGTCGTTGTGGGAGATCGCATGAGATATTACCTGAATTATTTTATAGATAACGGATACATTCCGGGAGTTGGTCTTTATTCATCCGGGATGAGTTTTGATATAAAGAATGTAGACAATTACGTAGTAGACCGTTGGGAATGGATAAGAAATGAAGCCTATATACAGTCTATATGGAAGGACAAATTTGCCATTGGTGGTGGTATAAGCCATGACTATTTTAAAGCGGAAAACAGCAATGGAGACAACAGACGTTACAGCCGTTTTTTAAACCCTTATGTCTTTATCAAAACCGATACTCAGGATGATAAGGAATTCCCTACCAAAGGGGTTTATTTTGCTGCAGAAGGAAAGGTTGTAGATCTATTAAAGTCTGAAGTTGATAAAAGAATCATTCAGATTAAAGCAGACCTAAGGCTTAACATTCCACTTGGGAAACAATTCAGTTATCGTCTGAATCTATTTGGAGGGGTTACTCTCGGCGAGAACCTTCCTGCTTATTACCAATATAGATTAGGAGGAATTTTTGAGCAGAATCTTATGAATTTTAAAAGTTTTGGAGGATTCTATTTCGCTCAGCTTTATACAAACAATGTAATACTGGCTTCTAATGATGTCCAGTTTAAGTTTAATAAAAACTATTTTATCAGCGGAAACTTTACCTTTGCCAACTTATCAAACGATATCAAGTTTGAGGATGCAGTTAAAGTAAATTATAGTTCACTGGGAATTACGGCAGGTTACAAATCTCCTTTCGGGCAGATAAAAGTAAACTTTAGCCACTCCCTAAAAAATAACCAAAAAGGTATATTCAGTGTTATATTAGGACACTGGTTTTAAAAAAATGATACAGTTCTTTTATGAAAACTTACCAGAGTCGGTAAGTACAGATTACAAAAAATGGCTGGAAGATCTTATTCTTTCAGAAGGAAAAAAACTAGGAGAAATCAATTACATTTTCTGTGATGATGAATATCTTCTTAAGATCAATCAGGATTATTTGCAGCATGATTATTATACAGATATTATCACTTTTGATTATGTAAAAGGCAAGACAATAAGCGCTGAGATTTTCGTATCTTTGCAGCGCATTTCTGATAACGCCTCTACCCTTTCCCGAGATTATGAAGAAGAATTAAGAAGGGTTTTAGCCCACGGTATTTTACACCTTGCAGGCTATAAAGACAAGACGGAAGAGGAAGAAAAAGAGATGCGGAGAATGGAAGATCTGCACCTGGATAAATACAGGGATTTAAAGTTTTAGAATTGAACAATCACTTAAAGTCCCATATCTAAAGTACTCTATTCTAGTAACAATATAAGTTTATCTAGAGTGCATTCTCCAAAAATGTTTCACGTGAAACATTGGTTATAAAGATAAGGTTTAAAGCTTAAAACAAGCGAGATAAAAATGATTTCAGAAATATATGATGTGATAGTAGTAGGTGCCGGACACGCAGGTTGTGAAGCCGCAGCCGCAGCAGCTAACCTCGGTTCAAAAACCCTACTTATTACAATGAATATGCAGACCATCGGACAGATGAGTTGCAACCCGGCAATGGGCGGAATCGCAAAAGGACAGATCGTAAGAGAGATTGATGCAATGGGAGGATATTCCGGAATTGTGGCAGACAAATCTGCGATCCAATTCAAAATGCTGAATCTTTCAAAAGGTCCTGCGATGTGGTCTCCGAGAACCCAAAATGATAGAATGCTTTTTGCTGAAGAATGGCGCTTAGCATTAGAGAATACTCCCAATCTTGATTTCTTTCAGGATATGGTAAAACAACTGATTGTTGAAAATAATAAAGTAGCAGGAGTTGTTACTTCTTTAGGAATTGAGATCAGAGCAAAATCTGTAGTTCTTACTAACGGAACTTTTCTTAACGGATTAATCCACGTTGGAGATAAACAATTAGGCGGAGGAAGAATGGGTGAACCAAGAGCTTTTGGAATTACAGAACAATTGGTCACTTTAGGATTCGAAGCAGGAAGAATGAAAACCGGAACTCCACCAAGAGTAGACGGAAGAAGTTTGGATTATTCAAAAATGGAAGAACAGAAAGGAGATGAAAATCCTCAAAAGTTCAGCTATCTTGATACTCCGAAACTGACAAAACAATTAAGCTGTCATATCGTATATACTAACGAAACCGTACACGATATTTTAAGAGAAGGTTTTGACCGAAGCCCAATGTTCAATGGAACCATTCAAAGTTTAGGTCCAAGATACTGTCCAAGTATTGAAGACAAAATTAATCGTTTTGCAGAAAGAAACAGACATCAGCTTTTCGTAGAACCGGAAGGATGGAAAACAGTAGAAATCTATGTAAACGGATTCAGTTCTTCTCTTCCTGAAGATGTACAGATCAAAGCAATGAAACATATTCCAGGATTTGAAAATGTAAAAGTTTTCCGTCCGGGTTATGCTATTGAATACGACTACTTCCCTCCTACCCAATTAAAACATACACTCGAAACTAAATTAATTGACAATTTATATTTTGCAGGGCAGATTAACGGAACTACCGGATATGAAGAAGCAGCAGGACAAGGATTAATTGCCGGAATCAATGCACACAATAAAGTACACGAAAAAGGAGATTTTATCCTAAACAGAGATGAAGCTTATATTGGAGTATTGATTGATGACTTAATCACAAAAGGAACGGAAGAACCTTACAGAATGTTTACTTCACGTGCAGAATACAGACTTCTTTTAAGACAGGATAATGCCGATATCAGATTAACAGAGAAAGCATACCAGTTAGGATTAGCAAAAGAAGACAGATTAAGACGAGTTGAAACTAAAATATCTGAAAGTCAGTCACTTGAAGAGTTTCTCCGTGAAACTTCTTTAAAACCAGGTATTATCAATCCGGTTCTGGAATCAATTGAAAGCAGTCCTGTAGATCAGGCTTACAGAGCAGCTCAAATCCTTACCAGACCCAATATGACATTAGAAAAACTGGATGAAATTGATTTTATTAAAGAAGTTTCTACTCAATATAATGATGAAGTAAGAGAACAGGCAGAGATCAATATTAAGTATAAAGGATATATTGAGAAAGAAAAAGAAAACGTTGCTAAATTAAATCGTCTGGAAAACATTAAAATTCCTGAAGATTTTGATTATACGAAGCTTTCCAGCCTTTCTGCAGAAGCAAAACAGAAGATGTCTAACGTTCGTCCGAAGACCATTGCACAGGCAGGTAGAATAAGCGGCGTTTCTCCAGCTGATATTAATGTTTTATTAGTTTATCTAGGACGTTAAATAAAATGTTTCACGTGAAACATTAAAAATACATATGAAAAGAAAAATCCTCACAGCAATTAATTTTATAGGATATGATCTTAAAAAATTAGAAAAAAAAAAGGTTTTTAAAGGGAAATCTTTATTTAATGAACTAACATACCACCCTACTCCAATTGGTAACTATTATGTACCAAAAGAATTAAACAAAGATGCAGTTGCGCAGAAAATGAAAAGAGGGTTATTTTATGATGAAAATATAATTTCTATAGCCAAAGAATATATTCAGAAGGACACTATAGTTCTTGATATTGGTGCAAACTATGGTCAAATGTCATTAGAATTTTCTAAATATGTAGGGGAAAATGGTGCAGTTTATTCATTTGAAGCACAAAAAAAAGTATTTGACATACTTAATTTAAATATAACTGCAAATAATATAAAAAATATAGTACCATATTATAATGCGGTATATAATCAATCAAATAAAAAAGTATGCTTTCAGGAGATAGATCTTAAAAGATTTTCAAGTCTTGGATCTTTCGGAATTGACATCAACAATCACAAAAGCTCTCAAATAGATACTATCACAATTGATTCTATCAATTTTGATAAAAAAATAAGTTTTATGAAAATTGATATACAAGGAGCAGATCTATTTGCCCTGGAAGGTGCAATAAATACTATAAAACAGCATAAAATGGCAATTGTATTTGAATATGAAGAACAATTCCAACAAGATTTTGGAACCTCTTTTCAAGATTATATTGATCTGGTTCATAAGATTGATTACAAATTTGTAAAAACAATTGATAAAATTAACTATCTAATAGTTCCTAAATAATGAAAATAAAGGATCATTTTCTTTCCAATGAGATATTTGAAATAAGAGAAACAGAAACAAAAGGAGTTTTCAAAACCTCTCCTGTTCCATCCAATATTTCCGCATATTATGAAAGTGAAGATTACATTTCTCATCATCAGGATTCCGGAAGCCTGAAAGAAAAGCTTTATAAATTTCTCCAGTCTTTCAATCTTCAGTATAAAAAAAATATATTAGTAGACAGAATAAAAAAAGGTTCAAAAGTTCTTGATTATGGATGCGGTGCCGGAGAGTTTGTAAAGCATATAGAAAATGATTTTGAAACCCTCGGTTTTGAACCCGACGCTGATGCAAGAAAAGCTGCAAAAGGAAAAATAACAAGAGCTTCCATTTTAGATGATATTCATAAAATTGAAGATAATACCTTAGATGCTATTACACTATGGCATGTATTTGAACACATCGAAAACCAGGATGAAATGCTTCGTACATTTCATAGAAAATTAAAAGAAAAAGGAATTCTTGTCATTGCAGTTCCCAACCCTACTTCTTATGATGCCCAACATTATAAAGAATATTGGGCCGCTTATGATGTACCAAGACATATCTATCATTTTTCTAAAAACGGAATGGAAAATTTAATTTCTAAAAATCCCGACTGGAAAATGAGAAAAATCAAACCCTTAGTCCTTGACTCCTACTACATCTCCATGTTGAGCGAAAAATATAAAAAATCTCCTCTATTATGGCTAAAAGCAGTAGTCTACGGAACAATTTCGAACGTAAAAGCATTGTTTTCCAACGAATTTTCAAGTTTGATATATATTATCGAAAAAAGATAGAAAATCGATTTTTAACCCATTTATGAAGGTCAATTTTCAGCATTTTTAACTTAAAAAATAAAAAACTCAGGATTTTTTCTCCTGAGTTTTCTTTTTCTGGATTACATTCATATTTTAAGTTCTACTCCTATTTTAGAAAAACTTAAAAATAAAATTGAAATTTACATTCCTTACCTATCAATAAAAAAATATCTCCCCTACTCCATTTAAAAAAATAAAGAGAAATACAAATTACCTTTCCTTTTATCTTCTTAAAGTATTCCTTGAACTTTTTAATTCAAATTTTAACAAAAGCATAAAAAACAGCGAAAAAGAGAAGAAATTTAGTTTTAACAGGATAGATTATCACGAAAACAGCTTTAAATTAACCTCAAAATAAAATAATATATAAATACTCTAGAAAAGATAGAAAATCGATTTTTAAGCTATTTATGAAGGTCAATTTTCAGCATTTTTATTGCAAAGAAAAAATTAAAGCTGATCCGGTAAATATATTTCTAACGACAAAAAATAGAAAATCCAATTTCTTCCTAAAGTAATTCTTCCACCATAAAAAAAAGAAGCTCCCTACTCCACTCTCTCTTTTTTGATAAAAAATAATTTTTCCCTATTTCAAAAAATAAAAATGATAAAAATTGAAAGGTTCTATTTTTTAAAAAAACTGGACAAAAAGTAAAAATTAATAATTATAGAGAATTTCAAAAATCAAAAATCAATAAAAAAATTTAAAACTTAAAAGCACTAAATAATTTTAAATTCATAGCAACTTTTTAAGTTTAAGAAATAAAAAATTAAAACTTACTTAAATTTATCCTGGAAAGAAATCTTAAAAAATCAAAAAACTAATTAACTTATTCATTTTAATATACTTACCTATTGATTTCTATTATTTTAGTAAGATTATCACATGAAAATAATAAATGATAAAATAGTTGATAATTAAGTTTAATAATTAATAATCAACAAGATACAACACTATCACTATTATGTGAAATAAATGAATCTTTGAATTAAAGATTTAAAGTTTTCAAAAAATTATATTTTCCATTTTTCTAATAGAAATTTAAATACTAAAACAATATAAAATACTATTACCAGAAACCGGTAATTTTAAAACTACTCACAAAAGTTCTTTTTCAAAAAAGATAATTAAAGCCTGCTTACAATTGGAAAAAAATAACAAATCTCTCCTTCCAATCTACTAGCAATTTTCATAAAATCATATCAACTACTTCTTCTATATTTTTCGAAATACAAGGTATAATTCATAGAAAAAATACCACTTTTTATATCAATAATATTGCAAAAATAATGGTCATTTACCAAAGCAAAATGAGAATAAAACCAGAAATAAAATCACATAAATTTATAAATTTTACAAGAATATTCTGATCATAAATTTCCTAAAAAATATAAGTCTCTGAAAGAGAATTCAACCCTTCTCTATATAACTATAAGTTATATCTAAAATAGTACTAAAACTCCTATCAATAAAGGATTTTCTTTAAGTTTAAGAAATAAAAAAAGCCTGCTAATTATATTAGCAAGCTTTAAAATATCTGTTATTTTATATTAATTATTGATTGCAGCTACTCCTGGTAATTCAAGTCCTTCAAGACTTTCAAGCATTGCTCCACCTCCGGTAGAAACATAGCTTACCTGATCAGCATATCCGAATTGCTTCACGAAAGCAACACTGTCTCCTCCTCCTACTAAAGAGAAAGCTCCTAATCTTGTTGCTTCAGCAATACTCTCCCCTAATGCAACTGTTCCGCCAGCAAAATTTGACATTTCAAAAACACCAATTGGCCCATTCCAAAGAATTGTTCTTGAGTTTAATAATACATCATTGAACTGATCTCTTGATTTGTGACCTGCATCAAGTCCCATCCATCCTTCAGGAATTGTATAAATATCAACTTCTTTTCTCTCCACATCATTACTAAAGCTTTCAGCGATGATGGCATCAGACGGAAGATATACTTTTACTTTGTGCTCTTTAGCTTTTCCTAAAATCTCAAGGGCCAAAGGAAGTTTATCTTCTTCTACAAGAGAATTACCGATTTTCCCTCCAAGAGCCTTAATAAAAGTAAATGCCATACCTCCACCAATGATCAGATTATCTACTGCAGGAAGAATATTTTCTATAATGGTAATTTTAGTTGAAACTTTAGAACCACCCAAAATAGCTGTAACGGGTTTCTCACCACTTTTTAATACTTTATCGATTGCCTGAAGCTCTTTAGCCATTAGTAAACCGAAATATTTAGTTGATGGAAAATATTGAGCGATTACTGCTGTGGAAGCATGAGCTCTGTGCGCCGTACCAAATGCATCATTTACATAAGCATCACCTAACTTTGAAAGCTTCTCTGCGAATGCAGCGTCTCCTTTTTCCTCCTCGTTATGAAAACGTACATTTTCCAATAGTAAGATCTCTCCTGGTTTTAAATCTGCAGCTGCTTGCTCTGCCTTCTCTCCAATGCATTCATCAACAAATTTCACTTCCTGTCCTAAAACTGCAGAAACTTCGCCAACAATATGTTTAAGAGAAAATTCATCTTTAACCTCTCCCTTAGGTCTTCCAAGGTGTGTGATTAAGATGACAGAACCACCATCATTAAGGATCTTTTCCACCGTTGGTTTCACAGCCACAATTCTTGTGTTGTCCGTCACCTTCAGTTGATCGTCCTGTGGAACATTGAAGTCCACTCTTACCAGAGCCTTCTTATCTTTAAAATTAAGATCATTGATTGTTTTCATAAGTAGATTTATTTTTTGCTAAGCCCTATGAAACCGCCGTGCTCAAAATCCGTTTTAGCTTTCGGTAAAATCTCGCAAGAACAATTTCATAAATCTCATTGAATTTTTGTTTCACAAATGTAAGGTTTTAAACTTTTTCAACAGTTTGATTAAAATAAAAGTTTTCAAAAACTTTCCCCGAACCCAATCACCCATTAATCAACAATTTTTTCTCTTTTAAAAAAAAGAATAATGTAGTTGTTGTTGAGTGTTGTTAGTTTCGGGGATAAGTTTTAAGCTAAAAATTGATAACATTCAACTTTTATTCAACTCATATTTAACTCACAATATAAATCCCTGTAAACCCGCTATTTCACACACTTATTAACAAATGTTGATAACTTTGAAATGAAACCATTATTAGTTATTTTATTATGGAAAAATCTGGGGATAGCTGAAGAAAACATCTGGAAAGTTGTGGTAAAAGTTTGAGGAAAGATTTTCTATTACGAAATAAATTGATCTTTAAAAATAGAAAGTTGAGAAAAGTTTTCCACAGTTATTCACATACCTTTTCACAATTAACTCAGGGTTTACTAACACGAATTGTTATTATTCTTACCTTTGTAAGGAAATAGAATCTAATAAAGCTTAATAAGAGTATTATGAAAAGAAAAATTGCTATCGCAGCGGACCATG
Source organism: Chryseobacterium sp. KCF3-3 (assembly GCF_045865955.1). Classification (NCBI taxonomy): domain Bacteria; kingdom Pseudomonadati; phylum Bacteroidota; class Flavobacteriia; order Flavobacteriales; family Weeksellaceae; genus Chryseobacterium; species Chryseobacterium sp. KCF3-3. The sequence continues at coordinate 1,818,570 of NZ_AP035792.1, read as the reverse complement.
CAGGCTATGAATATAAGGAGATTGTTAAGAACTACCTTTCAGAACGTTTTGAAGTTCAGGATTTTGGAACGTTTTCCACAAACAGTGTGGATTATCCGGACTTTGTACACCCTGCGGCAACCTCTGTGGAAAACGGAGAAAATGAGCTGGGAATTCTGATCTGTGGAAGCGGAAACGGAGTTCAGATCACTGCGAACAAACACCAGAAGATAAGATGCGCATTATGCTGGATGCCGGAGATTGCAACACTGGCAAGACAACATAATGATGCAAACATGATTTCAATGCCGGCAAGATTTATATCTAAAGAACTGGCTCTTGAAATTGTAGATAAATTTCTTTCAACAGACTTCGAAGGTGGAAGACACCAGAACAGAGTTGACAAAATTGCAGTTTGCTAATTATAATAAGGCTTGTAAATCACTTTACAAGCCTTATTTATTTTTTATTCGTACATTTGCAGTGTCCAATAGAAATTACACTCTATTATTCTCCAAAGCCTTTCTTATATTTGAAACATATTTAATAAAAGGTTTTTCTCTTTTCTTCTCCAGAATTGTATTAAATTTATACAAAACTAAAGCTCCCGTTGTAAGCAAACTGAAAGATAATTTCTGATGATTTACGGAAAGATTCTAATGATGAAATTGAATAACCTTATACAAAGGAACGAATAAGGAAGATTTAGAAAAAGGTCTTAGTTGAGATAAGACCAAAACAATTAAAAGAAAATTAAAATGCCAAAAAAAAGAAAATATATAAGTCATAAAAATGATTTAAAAATGATGGAGATCGGAAGAATGATCCTCCGTTTTATGAATGCAAATTCATCCAAAATTTATAATTATAAGCAGATCGCTGACGGAATAGATTACAAAAATCCAAGACAAAGGGAACTTGTGATCCAGGCACTGCACAAACTTCAGGGATCTGAAAAAATCAAGGAAGTAGAAAAAGGAAAATATATCGTAAACCTGAAAATCGCAGGAACGCTTACCGGAACTATTGACTTTAACCAAAGTGGAAATGCTTACGTAAGTGTGGAAGGTTTGGAAGATGATGTCTTCGTTCACGCCAAAAATGTGAAGGATGCATTGCAGGGAGATAAGGTTCTTATTATAACTTATCATTATAAAGGAAAGAAACTGGAAGGCTCTGTTTTGGAAGTTTTGGAACGTACCAGAACAGAATTTGTAGGGACCTTTCAGAAGGTTGCTCACAAGGAATTTGGGTTTGTGGTTTGCGATAAAAAATCAATCAACACAGATATCTTCATTCCGAAAGGAAAATTCAGCACAGCTGAAGATGGTGATAAGGTTATTGTAAAAATGACAGAATGGAGACCTGGTGATAAAAATCCGGAAGGTGAAATCATTCAGGTGCTGGGTGCTCCGGGAGAACATGAAACGGAGATCCACTCTATCCTTGCAGAATATGGTCTTCCTTATGAATTTCCATCGGAAGTAGAAGCTGATGCAGATAAAATTGACAGAAGTATTACGGATGAAGAAGTTACGAAGCGATGGGATATGCGTAATATCTGTACATTTACCATTGACCCTAAGGATGCAAAGGACTTTGATGATGCTTTATCCATGAGAAAACTGGAAAACGGAAACTGGGAAATCGGAGTTCATATTGCAGATGTATCTCATTATGTAGTGCCGGGAACTATTCTGGATGATGAAGCCTATCAGAGAGCTACTTCGGTATATCTTGTTGACAGGGTTGTGCCGATGCTGCCGGAAGTTTTGAGTAATGATGTTTGCTCCCTTCGTCCACACGAAGATAAATATACCTTCTCAGCTGTTTTTGAACTGAATGACAATGCTGAAATTCAGAGACAGTGGTTTGGAAGAACGGTGATCCATTCAGACAGAAGATTCACTTATGAGGAAGCACAGGAACGTATTGAAACCGGACAGGGAGATCTGGCGGAAGAAATCAATACGCTTGATAAACTGGCGAAAATAATGCGTCATGAACGTATCAGAAAAGGAGCTATTACTTTTGACAGAAGTGAAGTAAGATTCAATCTTGATGAAAATAATGAGCCGATTGGTGTTTACTTTAAAATCAGTAAAGACTCCAACCACCTGATCGAGGAATTCATGCTTTTAGCCAATAAAAAAGTATCAGAATTTGTATCTCTTTCAAGAAAAGGTGAGATCACCAACAATACATTTATTTATAGGGTTCACGACGATCCGGATCCTGCAAAACTGGAATCGTTGAGAGACTTCGTTGCTACTTTCGGATATAAAATGGATTTGGCCAATACCAAAAAAGTGGCTGCATCTTTGAATAAACTTCTTCATGATGTAAAAGGAAAAGGGGAAGAAAATATGATTGAAACTCTTGCGATGAGAAGTATGAGTAAAGCGGTATACTCTACAGAACCTATTGGCCACTACGGTCTGGGGTTTGAGTATTACAGCCACTTCACCTCTCCCATCCGTCGTTACCCGGATTTGCTTGCACACCGTCTTCTTCAGCATTATCTGGATGGAGGAAAATCTCCGAACAGAGGTGAGCTTGAAGAAAAAGCAAAACACTGCAGTGCGATGGAAAGACTGGCAGCAGATGCGGAAAGAGACTCCATCAAATTCATGCAGGTGAAATTCATGGAAAAACATCTGGGAGAAACATTCAAAGGAGTGATTTCCGGAGTAGCAGAATTTGGTTTCTGGGTTGAAATTCCTGAAAATGGAGCTGAAGGTCTTATCAAGCTTAGAGATCTTGTGGACGATTCCTATATGTATGATGCAAAAACCCATGCCGTATACGGAATTAGACACGGAAATAAATACCAGTTGGGGGATGAAGTTCAGATCAAAGTGGTAAAAGCCAATCTGATTCAGAAGCAGCTTGACTTCCAGATTGTGAAGTAAAATAAGTAGGTCTTTAACAAGACTGTAAATAAAATTATAAAGACTGATGGATTATAAAACCATCGGTCTTTTGTTTTTTTAGCATTAAAAAGTATGAAATTAACGCTCCTCTCCTATTTCTTAAAAATTTTACATTAAAGTCTGATTAAAATCTACTTGATATATCACAACTTTATTGAATAATTAAATCATAAAGTCTAACTTTGTATTAAACGAAATGAATTTTTATTCATTTTAAAACACCACTTAATGCTAGAACTTGTACTATCTGCCATCATATTAGGATTTATGCTGAGCCTGGTTTTCATAGGACCTATTTTTTTCCTGCTAATTGAAACCAGCTTTTCCAGAGGCCCCAGACATGCCTTGTCACTAGATCTTGGTGTGATTACTGCAGATTTATTATGCATTGTAGCGGCGTACTATGCCAGTACAGATATTGTTTCTTTAATTGATAAACATCCCGGTTTTTACAGGATCACCTCTATTCTTATTTTCATCTATGGAATTGTGATGCTGGTTACCAAAACCAAAATGCACATGCCCGGAGAAGAAAAGATCATTGGTCAAAATTATATTAAGACCTTTTTCAATGGTTTTTTCTTTAATCTTCTGAATGTTGGAGTCATCCTTTTCTGGCTGGTAACGGTAATTTCCGTAAGAAATCAATATCCGGACACCAGCAGTTTTATTTTATACATCAGCATAGTACTGGCCACTTACCTGTCTATAGATCTTGCCAAGATATTTCTTGCCAAGCAATTTCACGATAAATTAACACAAAAACTAGCCAACCAAATCAGAAGAGTTGTTGGCTGTATTCTTATTATCTTCAGTTTCTTTATTTTCCTGCAGAGTTTTAAAAAGTTCAACCAATTTGAAAAACAGCTGGAGGAAGCAGAAAAGAAAGAAGTAAAATATCAAAAAACAAAATGAAAAAAATGATCTTTCCAAAGTCTCTTAAAAAAGGAGACAAAATAGCTGTTATTTCCCCTGCAGGAGCCGTAGATACGACTCAACTGGAAAAGGGAATAGAAATGATTAAAAGTAGAGGTTTTGAACCTGTTCTCGGAGAACATCTCTACACTAAATTTTCAAACGGATATAATTACGCCGGAACAGAAAAGGAAAGAACAAAAGATATCAACTGGGCCTTAAATGATACGGAAATAAAAGCTATATGGGCTTCCAGAGGTGGTTACGGATGCCAGCATCTGCTTCAACACCTGAAGTTGAAAAACTTTACAGAAAACCCGAAATGGTATATCGGATATTCAGACAATACAGTCATACAAAGTTATCTGCTTAAGAAAGGTTTTGTTTCCATTCATGGACAGACCATCAAAACATCCAGTTTTGGAGTGACAGATGAAAGCTATGATCTGATCTTTGATATCCTTAAAGGCAAAAAGCCTAAATACAGCCTTAAATCTCATCCTTTAAACAAAAAAGGGAATATCCAAGGAGAATTGGTTGGAGGGAATTTAGCCCTTATCTACGCCCTTCTGGGAACCAAATATTCATTCGATTTTAAAGATAAGATTCTGTTTATTGAAGATATCGGAGAAAACTTCTATGCACTGGACCGTATGATTATGAGTCTGGAGCTGGCAGGTGTCTTCAATAAAATCAAAGGATTGATTGTTGGTGGAATGACCAATATGGGAGATGAAAAGGAAAATAAAAGCTATGAAGAAAGCTTTGATGAGTTCGTATATAAGCTTATTTCTGACAGAATTTCAAAATATAAATTCCCCGTAGTATTTGCTTTCCCGAATGGACACATTAAAGACAACAGGCCACTTTTAATCGGTGCAAATGTGAAAATGAAAGTGGATGCTAAAGTAAAAATAGATTTTTAAAGCAGCACTACTCTCTTATCTCCAAACTCTTAAATACATACTATGGCTCATCATAATGATTTTGGAAAAATAGCAGAAAATCTCGCTGCTGATTATCTTCAGAAAAATGGTTATAAAATCAAGGCCAGAAACTTTCGTTTTAAACAAAACGAAATTGATATCATTGCTGAAAAAGATAACCAGATTATTATCGTGGAAGTGAAAGCAAGATCTACCGATGCCTTTATGCTCCCTCAGGAAGCTGTCACAAAAACAAAGATAAAATCTATTGTTTCTGCAGCCGATCATTATATGGAGGAATTTAATAAAGATCAGGAAGTCAGATTTGATATTATCTCCGTTCTTCCCGATGATAATAAAGACTTAATCATAGACCATATCAAAGATGCTTTTCAGGCCTTTGATGCAAATTAATAAATCAATACAACAATGTTTGAATGTAACAGAATCATGACATTGATAGAGGAGTGCATTCAGACATGTAACAACCAATTTTATGAAGACAATATTGATCACCGGAGCCACTTCTGGCATAGGTAAAGCCACTGCAGAGCTTCTTGCAAAACAAGGAAACAGAATTATTATTTGTGGAAGGAGAAGTGAAGTGCTGGAAGCTGTGAAAACAGAACTTTCTGAATTTACCGAAATATTTAGTTTAATGTTTGATGTAAGGAATCTCGAAGAAGTTGAAACCGCTATTAATTCTCTTCCTGAAAATTGGAAAGAGATTGATGTTCTGATTAATAACGCAGGTAATGCTCACGGATTAGATCCTCTATCAGCAGGTAAGACCAATGACTGGGATTCTATGATTGACGGAAATGTAAAGGGATTACTCTATGTTTCCAAAATGATTATTCCAATTATGAAAACTAAAAATTTAGGTCATATTGTAAATATCAGTTCTGTCGCAGCAAGACAAACTTATGCGAATGGAGTAGTGTACTGTGCAACGAAGAAAGCAGTAGACGTTATTTCAGAAGGAATGAGACTGGAACTTACTGAATTTGGAATCAAAGTGACCAACATTCAGCCCGGTGCTGTAGAAACAGATTTCTCTTTGATAAGATTCAAAGGTGACAGTGAGAAGGCTTCAACTGTATATGCAGGTTATGAACCTTTGAAGGCAGAAGATATTGCTGATGCTATTGCTTACTGTGTGAACGCACCGAAACACGTTACCATTTCAGATATGACCATCTATCCAAGTGCTCAGGCTGAACCAAGAACGATTTATAGAAAATAGTTCAAAATAATGGAGTAAATTTGCAGAAAATTAAATGCGATTTTGCTTTTGCAATATTGCTGTTTAGCTTAAAACAAAAAAATGAAAATTCTATATCTAGAAACATCATCCAAGAACTGTTCAGTAGCCATATCAGACGATGAGAAGCTATTATGCCTTTGCGAAGAAGTTTCTGAAAACTATAAACAATCCGAAAGTCTTCACACCTATGTTGAATGGGCATTGGAAGGAGCGGGAATTTCGCTTAAAGATATTGAAGCCGTTTCTTTAGGAAAAGGGCCCGGATCTTATACCGGCTTAAGAATCGGAGCAGCCTCAGCAAAAGGGTTTTGTTATGGACTCAAAGTTCCTTTGATAGCAGTGAATTCTCTTGAAAGTATGATAGAGCCTTTTTTAGGCGATAACTACGATTTTATAATACCTTTGATCGACGCAAGGAGAATGGAGGTTTATACGGCCGTTTATGACGGTAAAACAGGGGAGGAGTTATCCAAGACCGAAGCTAAGATTTTAGATGAAACTTCTTTTGAAGAATTTAAAGATAAAAAAGTTCTGTTTGTAGGGGATGGTGCTAAAAAAGCAAAAGAGATTCTGAATCTCCCTGATGCTGTTTTTAAAGAAGATGTTTATCCTTCTGCACAATATCTCATCAGAAAGACTCTGGAGAAAATACAAAACAAAGAATTTGAAGATATGGCTTATTTTGAGCCTTTTTATCTCAAAGATTTCCATGGAGTAAAGAAAAAGAAAAGCGAAGAATAAATCTTCGCTTTTTTATTTTATTGAGGTCTTGGCGGGATCTTCGATCCTGATTTTGTCTCATTAGGTTTTTTAGGATTTTGTGGTTGACCCGGACTTGCCTGTTGAACTGTATTTATATTATCCAGCTTCTGTACTTTTCCACTGTTCATTTGTGGAACTCCCGTATTTTGGGTGTTAGGTTGTACAGGCGCTCCTGATGGTTGTTGAGGAATATTATTTCCTTTATTGTCCGTTGCCTGGAAGCTAAGGTCACTTTTCAGATAATTCAGCATTTCTTTAGCTCTTATCCCTTCAGGTGTTTTGGAATAATTCAGGGCAATCTGTTCCAACTGCAGAATCATAACTTCCTTCCCACTTGATTTTCCTGCATTGAAAGCATTTAATAAATACAGTTTAGGAACCAGTGCATCTTTCGGAAACTTTTGAATCGTCTGATCTATAATATCTTTACTTTCCACAAATTTTTCTGATTCAAATAACGCATACGCCTTTTTGTATTCGTTTTCAACTTCTTCAGTTGATTTTACAAATGACTTGTTCTTAGGATTTCTGGCAAATTCAGCGTAAGAAGTATAAGGATAATCAGCTAAGAGAATTTGTTTTGCTCTTTCAGAAGCCTGGGGATTTTTCTCATAATTCATAGCAAAAATCTCATACAGTGCCTGTAGCATTACTTTTTCTTCCGGTTTTACATCTACAAGGTCATAAAGCGTTTTCGTAGCCAGTGGAGTATTGGTAAAATAATTCTGATACATAATTCCCAAACCTAAAGAAGCGGTATCTCTGTCTTTTTTTAACTGAGATAATTTTCCCTGATCTGTAGGAATCTGTTCAATATAGAACGCAGGCTCAAAACGTCTTGGATTGGGCGCTGAAGTTACTCCTAACGCTTCATTTTTCATATCTTCAATAGAGGCCATTTTCTTAGAAGAACGCCAGTTATCAGCAAGAGCACGGTCTCCCCAGATTTGCTTAAATGAAGAGGTACCTTTGCTTACCGTTCCTGAATTGCTGAAATAAAATCCTTTTGTCGTGATTCCGAAGTCCTCAAAAGAATTAGAGCTGTTGGCAAAGATAGAGTTGGCACTATAATCTCCGGTATCAAAACCTTTACTTCTTTCTGCACGTCTTCTTTCCTGTTCTTCTTTCTCTTCTTTAATCTTTAGTTTGGCAATATATTTTGTGAAATAATCTGTTTTCTGGCCATCATTCATCTTTGCCAGAGAAAGAATACTGTCATTCTTTTTAATAAGATAATAGTTTTTGGAAATCTTTTTGATGTATTCGGATTGATCCTTTAATAAGATCTTTGAAGGTTCATAGGTCATTACAGCAAGCGCAGAATCATAATAACTTCCAGCTCCGATATAATCATTTTTGTCAAGGTAGCTTTTTCCTATTTCATAATAAGCCAATCCACGGATCTGAGGATCAGAAACCTTTTCAAAAAGGGATTTTCTGAAGAATTGCTGAGCTTCATCCTTTTTACCAGCTTTATTGGCCATTAACCCTAAAGCATAGTAAAATTCATTTTTTCTGGAGCCATACATTCCTTTTTTACTGATTCCTTCCAGATAATTTTTTGCTCCGGCATAGTCACCTTTACCGTTAAAAGTTTTGGCGATGGCAACCTGAGATTTTACTTCAAATTCGAAATCACTGGCATATTTATACGCTGCAGCATAGCTTTCTCTTGCTTTATCATTCTGGTTCAGATTTTCCAGAACCTGACCTCTCAGATAAGCGATTCTACTCTTCAGTTTTCTGTTGCTGTTCAGTTCAAAAGCATTATCAAGTTCTTTGGCGGCCTCTTCTTTCTTCCCGGCATCAAGCAAAGATTCAGAATAATAAATACTCAGAAGCTTTGCATAGCTTTTACTGATATCTTCACTTTTCAGTTTGGCAAAAGTTTCATGTGCCCTGTGATAATCTTTGATTTTATCATACGCAAGCCCTTGATAAATTCTTGCGAGTGCAATCCTTTTATCATCTTTCATACGGGTGAAAACATAATTCAGAGCGTCAAGTGCCTCAAGAGATTTGCCCCGATAAATTCTTGCCTGGGCAAGGATCATGTAGGCATCAAAAATCTGTTTATTTTTCTCTTCACCATTTCTGGTTACAGAATATTTATTAATAGCTTTTAAAGCTTTTGCTTCTGCAATTTCCAGCGTAGTAGCTCCTTTAGACTGTTCCCCGTCAGGTCTTGAAGGCCCGCCTCCCGGAGGTCCTCCAGGGATATTCGGAACTCCTGAATTACCTCTTCCCGAAGGTCTGTTGGCTACTTCAGCCATCTTCATAGAATTTTCGGCAAAAGCCTCAGTCTGTCCAAGATCACTTCCCAAAGGCTGTTCTTCGTAAGTCAGAATAGGAATATAAGGAGCATAAAAGTTGTCCTTATGCCCTTTGTCTCTGGTGGTAAACTCACTGTTTAATGCATCTTTTGCATTAAATAATGTGTTATAATATGTGGAAAATCCTTTCAATACTCTTGAACGCTGCTCCGGCTTTTTTGTTTTGGTAGCACATGAAGCAACTAGACATATGACTAAAAGGAATAATATATTCTTTTTCATTATTCAATATAACTCGCTAATCTGCTTTTTATTATCAGCAGTTTGATGATTTTGTAAAAATAATAAAATTTTATAATGAATAATATTTATATTTCTTCAGGAAGTATTTTATTTCTTCTTTAATGAGCGTTTTGAACCTGATAATCTTTTAAATAAGAGAAGATTCTTTCAGAATTTTATAAACAAGATGGGTAGGAAGTCCCATAATGGTATAATAACTTCCTGTAAGGCTTGTGATCTTTGCCATTCCCAGCCATTCCTGAACACCATAACTGCCGGCTTTATCAAAAGGCTTATAATTCTGAATGTAATAGGTTATTTCTTCCTCTGAAAGTTTGTCCAGAGTAACATCCGCTACATCTGTTTCTGTAAAAGACTTATTGGCTGTTTTGATGGTAATTCCCGTGTAGACCTGATGTGTTCTTCCCGAAAGACTTTGAAGCATGGTAAAAGCGTCTTCTTCATCTTTAGGTTTTCCCAGGATCTGATTATCGATAGCGACTACCGTATCGGCGGTCAGAAGTACTTCACCCGCTTCCAGATCTCTGAAAGCTGAAGCTTTTAAGTCAGAAAGATAAGCTGCGGCTTCTTCTATTTTGATATTTTCCGGAATAATTTCCTCACAGTCTATTTTTACGACTTCAAATTCAAAGCCTAAACTCGAAAGAAGTTCTTTTCTCCTTGGGGATTGTGATGCTAAAAGTAATTTCATACAGATACTTATACAGATTGAGTATTATCGTCATGCCAGTTCCCCTGAACTTTCATTACCTGTTCAATTACATCACGAACTGCACCCGTTCCTCCTTTTTTAGGGGAAATATAATCGGAAATTCCTTTTACTTCAGGAACAGCATTTTCAGGACATGCCGCAATGGCTGAACTTTCCATGATATGAATATCCGGAAGATCATCACCCATGGTCAGTATTTCTTCATTTTTAAGATTATATTTCTTCTTAAAGTCTTCGAAATCATCTATTTTATTGTGAGACTTCGGATAGTAATCCTGAATACCCAGATAATTGATCCTGTGCTTTACCATTTCATCATTTCCACCCGTAATAACACCGATTAAATAATTGTTTTTTAAAGCTTTAACTACCGCATAGCCGTCCAGAACGTTCATTACCCTGCACATATTTCCTCCGGGAAGAAGATAAACACTTCCGTCTGTGAAAACGCCGTCAACATCAAATACAAATGCCTTAATATCTTTTAATTTCTCTTTATAGCTCATACATTGTCTGAATAGAATGATTCATTGTTTTATAAATTTCAAGACTTTCGTCTTTTAATAACTGTTCGTGCAGCTGTAAAATCCTTACATCATTTCTTACTGCCGGACCGGTTTGTGCCTGTTTAGGTTCAATTTCATGAATTTTCTGAACCGTTTCATCAATCAGTGGCAGGAAATAATCAAACGGAATATCCTGGGAATCTGAAATTTCTTTAGCTCTTGAAAAAAGATGATTCACAAAATTGCAGGCAAAAACAGCCGTCAGGTGAATATATTTTCTTTTTTCATGATTGCTTTCCATTACTCTTTCCGAAATCTTTGAAGCAAGATCAAACAATATTTTCTGATCTTTTTCATTTTCTGCCTCTATGAAAAACGGAATTTTTTCATATTCCAGTTCTTTGGATTTTGAAAAAGTCTGTAAAGGGTAGAAGCTGGATTTTCTATACTTACCAGCCAGAACTTCTTTTGGAAGAGATCCGGAGGTGTGGGCAACCAAACAGTCTTTTTTTGTAATAATTTTTGAGACTTCTTCTACAGAATGATCACTTACACAAAGAATATAAAGATCTGCTTCTTCCAGATGATCTGTAGAGTAAGGAATATTTAATTCTTCAGAAATTTTACCTAATTCTTTTTCGTTCCTCCCAAAAATCTGGGCCAGAGGAATACTTTTCAAAGTGAAAGCTTTTGCCATATGATAGGCTACATTCCCGGAACCGATGATTACAATTTGCATATAACAAATATAAGATTTTAAGCTGAGCCGGGAAAGGAAGATGGTTTCATAAATCCTGTACTTCAATATAGGCACGTTTATTGCGTAAGTGTCTCATATTATTTTTAATATTTACATTGAAAATTGAATTTTTAATTTAACTTTCAGCTATTTTTGTAATCCAAAACAATGAAGGCATCTTATGAAGATTAAGGACGCGGAAATAATTTCGTTGATGCAGAATCCACGGACCCAGGATAAAGGGGTTCGTGCCTTGATGGACGCCTATCAAAGCAGATTGTACTGGCACATAAGAAGAATTATTGTGGACGGAGATCTTGCACAGGATACTTTGCAGGAAACTTTTATTAAAGCATATCAGAATTTTCATCAGTTCAAAAATGATAGCCAGTTGTATACCTGGTTGTACAGAATCGCTACCAACGAAGCGTTACAGCAGGTTAACAAAATGAAAAAAATGCAGAAAACGGATGAGGATCCGGAGTATCATATGCAGAATCTTGTTGCAGATAATACAGAAGGTGATGCTGAAGAAATACAGATTTTACTGCAGAACGCTATACAGAGTCTGCCCGAAAAGCAGAAACTGGTATTTATGATGCGGTATTATGATGATTTACCTTACGAAGAAATATCAAAAATTGTAGATATGTCGGTAGGGACGTTGAAAACGAATTATCATTATGCCAAACAGAAAATAGAAGATTATATTAAAGAAAATTACGAAAAATAATTTTTGACCAACAAAGATGAAAGAGTTCGACATAGAAAAATTAGAGCGTAAAAACATTTACACAGTTCCTGATAATATGTTTGAAAGTATTCAGGAGAGCGTTATGAATGATATAAAGACAAGTAAAAAAGCACCTGTCTTTAAGCTGAACTGGATGTATGCAGCAGCTGCATCACTGGCTTTGATTTTTGGAGCAACTTATGTTTTTAATTCAGATAACAATTCCACGGAACAAATCCTGAACTCTAAAACAACCTATGTTGCCAATAACGGAGAGCCCAAAACAGAAAGCGAGCTGGCTTATGAAACTTTAAAATCTGATTTAACTTCTGTTGAAAATAATAATCAAACAGTTGAAAATCAAAAAAATAACAATGTTTATGCTTCTAAAAGTGTAAGCGAAACTAAAAAAACAGCAGAGAGCCCTAAACCGGTGAAAACTGTAAAGAAAAAAGAAGAAACACGAATGAATGAATATCTGGACTCGTTTTCTAATTCTGAAATTGCAGAGTTAGCAAGTAATTCGACTCAGGACGTTTATTTGGATATTTATAATTAAAAGAAAATGAAAAAGATATTATTGACGTTTTTGATTATTTATGGCTTTGGATTAAACGCCCAAAGGACAGATTATGATTGGAAAAAGATGGATCCTAAACAAAGGAAAGAAGTCATCAATAATCTTTCTCCGGAAGAAAGAAAAGATCTCCTGAAGAAATTCAGGAATAATATGATCATGGATAATCTGAATGTCGATCCAGATGATAAAGCTGAATTTACACAATTGTATAACGAATATCTGGATAGCCAGAAGCAGATAAAAAGTCAGTTTAATTCCAATTTTGATCCCGAAACTTTATCAGATGACGAAGCGAAAGCTAAGTTGCAGCAAAGTTTTGAAGTAGGGCAGAAGCTATTGGATAACAGGAAAAAATATGCAGATAAAATGCAGCAGGTAATTCCCTGCCAAAAAGTTCTGAAACTGTTTCAATCCGAAAAGATGATGAAGGATAAAATGGATGAAAGAAAGCCTCACGGAAATAATAACAATGCTTCCGGAACTAAACAGAACCCATAATAGTTTATTTTTTTAATGTTGGACGGCTCTTACAGATTTTTTCTGTGAGAGCCGTTTAATTTTACACCAAAAAAAAATATTTTTACTACAAAGTTTATCTATGAAAAAAGTACTTTTCTTTTTATTGTTTTCGATCGTATTATGGGGTCAGAAAACAGAAACAATTGATCTTTCAAAATCTATTAAAGACAGCAAAAACTCTATCAAAAGTTTTACGGTGATAGATCAAAGATCCAATCAGGAAATCGGAATGGTCATGTATCATAAGGATGAAGTGAAAGTTGTTTTCGAAAATAATGCAGGCAAAGACATACAGGATTGGTTTTATAAGTACAATCCGACACGAGGAAATAATGATATGGTTTTTTTGCTTGAAAATTTAAGTATTTCAGAAGATAAGAAGGAAAAGTACTCTATCGGAAAGCTTGAATTAAAGGCAAGTACATTTATTAAGAAAGAAGACGGATATCATTTTATGGATAGAATAGACACTATCGCAACCGTCTCATCCCGTACAACACCTTATCTGGCACAAAGCCTGGCAAGAAAAGTGACTTTAATTCTTACCGATCTTTTTAAGGACTCTTATAAAGCGACGCCTTGGGAACTTAGCATTTCGGAAAATGATTTTTCTGATTATACCTCTGTATTAAAAGAAAAACTGAGCATTCTAAAAGCAAACGAACTTAAAGAAGGGGCTTATAAAGACTATTACAGCTTTTTTACCCACAATCCTGAACCAGGATTTACTTTGCAGGCGAATGATAAAGGAATCGTTACAAAGGCTGTAAAAGGAGATGAAAAAACAGCAATAAGACATTTCTATGCTTTTGTCTATAAGGGCATCGCGTACAAAAATATTCCTGTGGGTTACACTGAGATTTTCAAAGATGATAATGGAGTTTTTATAGAAGCAACAAAAGCAGAATTATTTCCTGAAACGGCTACAACCGGGGTTACAATTGGTGCTGCTGCGGGTGGTTTGATTGGTGGTGTTATTGGTGCTGTGATCGATGTCAGTTTATCAGGTAAAAAAAAGAATACTGCAGGACCTAAAGTTTATCTTGATCCTTTTACTGGAAATTATCTATTACCCGAAGACTTTGGCAAAACAAAATAATATTTAAAAAGAGGGAAAATTTTACCTCTCTTCTTATTGTTATCTGTGTTTCAGTTAAAAGAAAGAATTAAGAATGAAAAATTCTCCTGCATTTTCTTATCTTTGCAAACTACAAGATTCTTAAATGAAAAACATACGAAATTTTTGCATAATCGCTCATATCGACCATGGTAAAAGTACCCTGGCAGACCGTCTATTGGAGTACACGAATACTGTTACCCAAAGAGAATTACAGTCTCAGACGCTTGATGATATGGATTTGGAGAAAGAACGTGGGATTACCATTAAATCACACGCTATTCAGATGGATTATGAGTATAAAGGAGAAAAATATATTTTAAACCTTATTGATACCCCGGGACACGTTGACTTCTCTTATGAAGTTTCCCGTTCTATTGCTGCCTGTGAAGGTGCACTTCTTATTGTAGATGCTGCACAGAGTATTCAGGCTCAAACCATTAGTAACCTGTATCTTGCATTGGAAAATGATTTAACGATCATTCCGATTCTAAATAAAATTGACCTTCCGTCTGCGAACCCTGAAGAAGTAACCGATGAGATCATGAACCTTATCGGATGCGAATATGAAGATGTATTGAGAGTTTCAGGAAAAACAGGAGAAGGTGTTCATAACCTTTTAGAGCAGATTGTTGAAAGAATTCCTGCACCGGTAGGAGATCCTGACGGACCACTTCAGGCTTTGATCTTTGACTCTGTATACAACCCGTTCAGAGGTATTGAAGCTTATTTCAAAGTAGTGAACGGAAGCATCACTAAAAATGAAAAGATTAAGTTCTTTGCTACAGGAAAAGAATATGGAGCTGATGAAGTAGGTACATTAAAACTAAAGCAGGTTCCAAAGAAAACAATCCATTGTGGTGACGTAGGATATCTTGTATCGGGTATTAAAGATGCCCGTGAAGTAAAAGTAGGAGATACCATCACTTCTTTTGAAAATCCTGCTGATGGACCAATTGATGGATTCGAGGAAGTAAAACCAATGGTATTTGCCGGGATTTACCCAATTGATTCTGAAGATTTTGAAGAATTAAGATTCTCTCTTGAAAAGTTAAGACTGAATGATGCTTCTCTGGTTTTCGAGCCGGAAAGTTCAGCAGCTCTTGGTTTTGGTTTCCGTTGCGGATTCTTGGGAATGCTACACATGGAAATTGTTCAGGAACGTCTTGACAGAGAGTTCAATATGAACGTAATCACCACGGTACCGAACGTTTCTTATTTTGGATATACTAAAAAAGAACCTGAAGTTCCGATTTTGATCAACAACCCGTCTGAAATGATGGATCCTTCAACGATGGACAGAGTAGAAGAACCTTTCATCAAGGCTTCTATCATTACAAAATCCGACTTCGTAGGAGCTGTAATGACTTTATGTATCGAAAAAAGAGGAGAAATCGTTAACCAGAGTTATCTGACATCAGAAAGAGTAGAGTTAATTTTTAATATGCCGCTTGCTGAGGTTGTATTCGACTTCTATGACAGATTAAAATCTATCTCTAAAGGATATGCTTCATTCGATTATCATCCAATCGGATTCAGAGCTTCAAAGCTTGTAAAAATGGATATCCTGATCAATGGTGATATGGTAGATGCTTTATCTTCATTGATTCACGATTCTAATGCTTATTACATCGGTAAAAGAATGTGTGAAAAGCTTCGTGAACTGATCCCGAGACAACAGTTTGATATTGCTGTTCAGGCTGCATTAGGGACGAAAGTAATCGCAAGAGAAACGATTAAAGCTTTAAGAAAAGACGTTACCGCAAAATGTTACGGTGGAGATATTTCCAGAAAACGTAAACTATTGGAAAAGCAGAAAGAAGGTAAAAAGAAAATGAAGCAGATTGGTAGAGTAGAAGTACCACAATCAGCGTTCATGGCTGTACTAAAGTTAAATGATTAATTATTAATCTATTATAAAATAAAAACCGCTTCATCAGAAGCGGTTTTTTTTGTACATTTATAAAAACACATTATTAAATGAAATCAGAAGAAATAAAAGATTTATTCTATAAATTTGAAGAAGCAGCCTCTGAACTAGAGGGAATAGAGTGTTGGAGTGCAAGAGATTTACAAATATTATTGGGATATAGTAAATGGGAAAACTTTGAAAAAGTAATTATAAAGGCCAAAGATGCTTGTAAAAACGTTGGAGAGTTAATTGAGTATCATTTTCCTGATGTCAGGAAAACGATACAAATGCCTAAAGGAGCGGAGAAAGAAATAGATGATATTTTACTAACAAGATATGGCTGTTACTTAATCGCACAAAACGGCGATAGTAGAAAACAGGAAATATCTTTCGCCCAGAACTATTTTGCTGTTCAAACCAGGAGAGCGGAATTGGTGGAACAGAGGTTGTTAGAATATGAAAGAATCAAAGCTCGCGAAAAATTAAGTCAGACTGAAAAACAACTTTCAGGAATTTTATATGAAAGAGGGGTTGATAGCCAGGGATTTGCTGTGATAAGAAGTAAAGGAGATCAAGCGCTTTTTCGTTTAAATACAAACATGTTAAAGAAAAAAATGAAAGTTCCTGAAAGCAGACCAGTAGCAGATTTTTTACCTACAATTAGTATTAAAGCTAAAGATCTGGCAGCTGAAATGACAGGTTTGAATGTTCAAAATAAAAACTTAAAAGGGCAATTAAATATTGAAGAAGAGCATATAGATAATAATGTTGCTGTTAGAAATATGTTGACAAACAGAGGAATAGTCCCTGAAGATTTACCTCCGGCAGAGGATGTGAAAAAATTACAAAGAAAATTAGATGGTGATGAAAAGAATGTTTTAAAGCAGACTAAAAAACCTTTGGTAGTATCTCACTAACTGTGTAAGTTAAAAAGTTATTCTGGAAAATTTTGAGCCCTTATAGCTCAAAAAATTTTACGGAAATAACTTTTTATTATTTTTAACCATTACATAGTTATGATGGACAAAGAAGAATTATTAAACAACAAGGATTTTTACAAGTCCTTTAAAAATGGAGAAGACTTAACTTCTTTCTTCAAAGAAATGCACAAGCGAGCTATAGAGCATATGCTTGATGCAGAATTGGACTCTCATTTGGATAATGATAAACATCAGAAATCTGCCACTGGAAATTACCGTAACGGTCACGGGACTAAAAAGATAAAATCCTCATTTGGCGAATCTGAAATTAAAGTTCCCAGAGATAGAGGAGGTAGTTTTGAACCAGCATTGGTTCCAAAGAGACATAATATTATCGATGGTTTGGAGAATATTATCATATCATTTTATGCTAAGGGAATGAGTGTGAGTGATATAGAAGAACAAATTAAAGAAATGTATGATTTTGATGTTTCTACCTCTACCATCTCACGAATCACCAATGCGGTTGCCAGTGAAGTTGTTAGCTGGCAGAACCGCCCGCTTGAAGATTTGTATCTCATTGTCTGGATGGATGGGATTGTTTTCAAGGTAAGGGAAAATTCCAAAGTCATTAATAAAACCGTTTATCTGGCTGTTGGATTAAACCGTGACGGGAGAAAGGAGGTCTTGGGAATGTGGCTTGGAAAAAATGAAAGTTCAGCCTTCTGGATGAGTGTTCTCACGGATTTAAAAGCCCGTGGTGTGGAGGATATTCTCATCACTGCTACCGATAACTTAAACGGATTTACCCAAACAATCCGTTCCGTCTTTCCTGAATCTCAAACCCAAATTTGCGTTGTCCATCAAATAAGAAATGCCTGCAAATATGTGGTCTGGAGGGACAGAAAAGAATTTTCTGCCGATATGAAGCATATTTACACCGCTCCAACAAAACAAGCGGCTCAAGCAGCTCTCAATGATTTTGCAGATAAATGGGAAAGCAAATATTCTTATGCTATACAATCCTGGCGAAACAATTGGGATGAACTCACTGTATTTTTTGAATTTCCTCTCGAGATACGAAAAATCATTTACACCACAAATTTAATTGAAAATCTCAACGGCAAAATCAGAAAATACACCAAAAATAAAATGTCTTTTCCTACTGATGATGCTGTAATGAAATCAGTTTATTTGGCATTAAAAGAAGCTACTAAAAAATGGACAATGCCTATACAGAATTGGGGTATTGTCCTCAACCAATTTATGCTTATTTTTGAGAAAAGGCTCAGATTATAAAATCTAAGCCCTGACTTTTTAACTTACACACTTTACGGGATAGTGTCAAACCTTTTAAGAAATAATTTATAAAACAAAAACCGCTTCCAACGAAGCGGTTTTCTTATTGATTTATTTTTTACGGGTATACTTTATTTCCATTGTTTTGTACTCTTTCCCTGTTTTGGAATCAGGGCCATACATTTCCAGCTTTTGATTATTGTCATCTACAAAGGTGAATACTTCTCTGAAATCACAGTCCTTTCCAGGTCTTGAAGGATCTGTCATTTTTCCTTTAAATTCAACCGATTTTGTGGAAGGATTCCAGTCTCCTTCACTATGCATGATTCCGGTTCCCATATTGTCAATCCAAGTACTGACAAACTTCTTCTTTGAGTTGTCATATCCTACAATGCTCATCCCCTCAAAAGGCATTCCCATAAAGTCACCTTTGTGATTAGTCATTTGATAACGTCCGCCAAACATCATTTTATTGGTAGCCTCGGATTTACTCATCATCGGTTTTGCCCCGTTTTCCATCCACATGGAAGTTTCTCCGTTCCAGGTTCCATCAGATTTTGCAAGCATTTTTTGCATTTCTCCCGGAGTTGAGTACGCCATCCAGTCTTTCATGGCGGTTGCTGAATCTACAGGTTTCCATTCAGAGGTAGATGCTGAATCTGTTTTGTCAGAACCAGTGGCAGCTGTTGTTTTTCCTTTCTCACAAGCTATTAATAATAAAACTGCAGAAAGAATTGTTAATAAATTTTTCATAATAATTTAGTTTTAAGATGGTTAGAAAGATAACTTAAAGATAAGAACTTTTATTATAACGGAAATTATTTTTTAATACAGGCATAAATCGTAGCTTTGTGTATTCGTAACGCAAATCAATTTATGGAGTCTCCAAAAAAATTACAGGATATAAAAGTGGCTGTAGATGCCGTTATTTTCGGATATTTTGATAAAAAAGATCTTCAGATCCTTCTGATTAAAAGAAATATTGAACCTTTTAAAGGAGGATGGGCACTTCCGGGAGGACTTGTTCTGGATGATGAAAGTGTAGATGATGCGGTAAAAAGAGAACTCTATGAAGAAGCAGGCATAAAGCCCGATTTTTTAGAACAATTGTATACTTTTGGTAATCTGGGTCGTGATCCGAGAAACAGAGTGGTTTCTGTGGCTTATTTAGGGCTTGTAAACCCTTCTTATCATGAGCTGTTTGCTGATTCGGATGCGGAAGATGCACAATGGTTCAGTATCAATAAACTTCCTTCAGTGGCCTTTGATCATAAAACAATCATTGAGACTGCTCTAAAAAGACTTCGTACAAAAATTCAATACCAGCCAATCGGCTTCAATCTTCTCAATGAAGAATTCCCTTTTTCAGACCTTGAAAACCTCTATAAAACAATTGTCGGACAGGAAATTGACAGAAGAAATTTCCGTAAAAAAATCATGAGCTACGGACTGCTTAATGAAACCAACAACGTAAAAAAAGAAGGCAGTGGCAGACCTGGAAAACTTTTTACTTTTAATAAAGAAAAATATAAAGAGCTGGAAGAGCAGGGCTTTTATTTTGAAATCAAATAAGATGTGTAAACACTAATTTCACGAATGTTTTGCACGAATAGTCACTAATATTTTGTCACTTATGTTCACAAATAATGTGGAGCGTAAGAAACATATTCTAATAAACTCATTAAAATACTTTCAATAGGAACGGGCTATAATCCTGAGTTTAGTCGAAGGGAGCCCGTTTTTTTATCATTTAATTCAATTAGCTTTAGCCTAAACGCATCAAATTTGTGTCATTTGTGATTAAAATTTGTGTTATTCGTGTTTTTCAAAATTAAATTTTTGTCACTGTAAATCAATTGATTACATTTATTAGTGTGAAATTAACACAAATAAATTTGCTGCAAAGACTGATATTGTTTTAAATTTGTGTCAAAATAACGCAATCATGAAATACACCTTACAAAATATTACAGAAAGTTTTCAGAAGAAAGAAAAGATAAAGTTCTTCTTTTTCTGGGGACATACAGCAAAAGATATCGTTACCAAATCATGTTTCAGCCAATGGTTTCCAGGAAGTTTTGAAGAGAACGGGATAGTTTATAAAACAGCAGAACATTATATGATGGCTGGAAAAGCAAGATTATTTAATGATGCTGAAATGGAAAAGGAAATCTTAAAAGCGACTACTCCTAATCAGGCAAAAGCGCTTGGACGAAAAGTGAAAGACTTTGATCCGAAACTTTGGGATGAACATAAATATCAGATAGTAACTCAGGGAAATCTTTTGAAATTCTCTCAAAATCAGAAATTTAAAGACTTCCTTTTATCAACCGGAGACAAAGTTTTAGTGGAGGCAAGTCCTTATGATAGAATCTGGGGAATCGGGATGCTGGAAACCGATAACAGAGCTGAAAACCCTCTATTATGGAACGGAGAAAACCTTTTAGGATTTGCTTTGATGGAGGTAAGAGATGAATTAAGAAGGTAAAAACACAAACCAGGCACAAAATATTAATTATGGAAAAAATAGAATTACACCCACAGATATTTCTGATTGAAGATTTTCTGACTGAAACAGAATGTGATCATTACACATCAGTCTTTCGCAGGAAAAAGTTTTTGAAGAAGCAAAAATCAATGTTTTCGGACGTCAGCAAATGAATAAAGGGATCAGAAATAATGACCGACTGATGATTTTTGATACTGCAATTGCTGAAGAGCTCTTCAATAAGGCTACAGAATTTTTACCTCAGGAACATGATGGATATCAGATTCTTAACTTTAATGAAATGCTCAGAGTTTATAAATATGCTCCCGGACAGCAGTTCAAAATGCACAGAGATGGAAGTTATATCCGAAATGAAAGAGAGAAAAGCTTTTACACCTTTATGATTTACCTGAATGATGATTTTGAAGGAGGAGAAACAGAATTTGAAAACCTTTTTACCGTTGCTCCAAAGAAAGGAACTGCTCTGATTTTTCACCATCCATTAAGACATGAAGGAAAAACACTGATCAGTGGATTGAAATATGTTTTAAGAACAGATGTAATGTATTCAAAAGTATAAATCATCCGGATTAGAGAAAGGCATTACTGTGTCTGGTTTAATTAGCGTAATATTAACACAAATAAAAATATTTGATCATGGAAGATGAATTAAAACCCAGATTTATCGAATCATTACAAAGAAATAATGATCAGATCAGAGAAGACCGTGCTAGAATCATCGGAGCAGATTCCGAACTGATCTACAGACGCAGAGTTGAAGATATCGAACTAAAAATCAAAAGACTTGAGCGTGAACAGGAAGGGCTTATTGATATCAGTCCTTTAGACAGAAACAGTCTGACTTTTGCGGATTTTAATCCCGAAGCATTTGTTCAGAAAGACATGGAATTATCATTAACAATCAGAAATCTGAATATTCAGCTCGAAGTAACCCAAAAGAGATTTGAATATTTATTTGGAAAAACATTGTAGTCATGGGAAGTACAAGATACGATTTAGACGCTCGTTATGACAGAGCAAGTAAAGCAGGTTACGGAACAAAATCCGCAGGGGAAATTTTCACCCAGAATGCCAAAAGAATGGCTCACGAATCTATGAACCCTCACGGAATTTCTTTCAGAGAATCCAGAGATTCAGCAGTTCATCCTCATTCCGTTCCGATTATTTTAGGACTGGATGTTACCGGAAGCATGGGACATATTCCTCACGAACTGATCAGAGAAGGATTACCTAAACTCATGGGAGGAATTATCCAGGGAGGCGTTCCCGATCCTGCCTTATTGTTTCTTGGAATTGGAGATCATGAATGTGATGGCTATCCCCTTCAGGTCGGGCAGTTTGAATCAGGAGATGAGGAACTGGATATGTGGCTCACACGAACTTACATTGAATCCGGAGGAGGTGGAAATGCAGGAGAAAGTTATCTTTTAGCGTGGTATTTTGCCGCTTTTCACACCAGAACGGATGCTTTTGAAAAAAGAGGACAGAAGGGATTACTGTTTACTGTAGGTGATGAACCTTGTTTAAAAACACTTTCGGCGTCTGCGATCAGGGAAATTATGGGAAAAGGACAGCAAACCTATACTCATTTTGAACTGTTGGAAGAAGCAAAGAAAAAATATGAAGTATACCACATCAGTGTTCTGCACTCTGATCAGGCATTGAGAGCAGACAGAGGCTGGAAAGAATTATTAGGACAAAACTGTATTTCCATAGCAGATCACAGGGAAATTCCGAATGTTATTAAAAATATTATCTGTGATAAATTTAAAAACAAAAGCTTCGGAACAACAGGAACTGGAGGATTAGATCAGTTTCAGATGCTTTAGAAATCTGTCATGGTCATCAGTAAATAGGAATGACAAAGACAAAAGATTTAAAAAAATAAAAGACATGAAAAAGGCGCAAATAGTAATAGGACTTGGTTTTGGAGACGAAGGAAAAGGGATTACTACAGATTTTCTGGCTTCTCAGAATCCGGATGCTGTTGTGGTCAGATTTTCAGGAGGACAGCAGGCTGCACATACCGTAATGATTGATGAAAGAAAGCATGTGCATTCCAGTTTTGCAAGTGGAGCACTTCGTGGTCTGCCTTCTTACTTTACCGAGCACTGTACGATTCATCCGGTTTTTCTACTTAATGAGAGGGAAGAATTAAAAGCAAAAAACGGAAACATTGAGCTTCATATTCATCCATTGGCAAAAGTGACAACTCCTCTTGATGTATGGCAAAACAGAACGAACGCCCGTAATCTGGAACACGGAACCTGTGGAAAAGGAGTAGGTACTACGATGAAAAGAAACGAAAGTCCTTATAAGCTATTTGCCATAGACCTCATAGCGCCCAAAGAAATGTTGATGGAAAAACTGAAAGGAATTGCCTATTACTACGGTTTTGTAGATGAAAATGAGATTACTGAACTTTTGCAGCCTTTCTTAGGTGCTATTGAAGCTATTGATTGGAAGATAAATGATTATAACTACCTGGCTTCGTTTGATCACCTTATTTTCGAAGGGAGTCAGGGTATTTTACTCGATATGGATCATGGCGTTTTCCCTAATGTGACCTATGCAAATACGACTTCAAAAAATGCCTGCGAAATCTGTAAGCTTTTAAAGATTGAAGATATTGAAATGTATTATGTGACCAGAAGCTACGCCACCCGCCATGGAAACGGCTGGATGAGCAATGAAAAAGAAATGAATCTGAAAAATAATGAAGAAGAAACCTGTACATTTAATGAGTATCAAAAGGAGTTAAGAACCGGAGAAATAGATTACAAACTGCTGAATTATGCCTTAAAGCTGGATGGAGCCTATGTATTTCCGGTTAAAAAGAATCTTGTTATTACCTGCTTAGATCAGGTTGATGAGCAATTTAAATTAGAAAATCTGGACGTTGAATTGAATACCGTTTATGGATCCTATTCTCCTTATTCAAAAGATTTTAAGCCAATTTTTAAATTTCAAAAAGAAGAAGAAACGATAAGATAAAAGCATTAATTTTATATTTAATGATAGAATAGAAGAATGAGAAATGATTGAAAATTAAGAACCATGAAAACCATACAATATTTGAAAGGAGATGCAACAGCCCCACAAGCCAAAGGAACAAAAATCATCGCCCATATCTGTAATGATATCGGAGGCTGGGGAAAAGGATTTGTACTGGCTGTTTCCAAAAGATGGGAAGAACCTGAAAAGAAATACAGAGACTGGCATCGCTTCAGAAGTAAAAATGATTTTGCATTAGGAAAAATTCAGTTGGTCCAGGTTGAAAAATACATATATGTAGCTAATATAATCGGACAAAAAGGAATAAAAACAGGAAGTCATGGAGTTCCTGTTCGATATGATGCTATTGAAAAAGCTCTCGAAAAACTTTCCAGTGAAGCGTTGCTGCTGAATGCAAGCGTTCACATGCCGAGAATTGGATGTGGGCTGGCAGGAGGAAAATGGAAAGAAATAGAACCTATTATTGAAAGAACATTGCTTGCAAAAGAGGTGCAAGTATATGTATATGATTTTGAATAAAAAGAATAACCATGAAAACAACAACATTATATAGACCAGTAGGAGAAAAAGAAATGATCCTGATTATAGAAAGCGGATTTAAAGAATTTCCTCCAAGACTGGAATGGCAGCCCATTTTTTATCCTGTTCTCAATGAAGAATATGCTTCAGAGATCGCAGAAAAATGGAACACCCGAGACGAAGCCGGAAACTATCTTGGTTTTGTAACCCAGTTTGATGTACAAGAAGAAGTGGCAGCTCAATATCCTGCTCAGAATGTAGGAGCAAGAAACCACAACGAGCTATGGGTTCCATCAGAAGAACTGGATAGTTTTAATAAAGCCATTGTAGGAAACATCAAAGTAACCCAAGTATTTATAGGAGATGATTTTGAAAAAGCAGGAAATACGGAGTTGGGAGAACTGATGTCTAATATTAAAAAATTAACCATGACAAATAAAGGAATGGCAAAAGATACCTTAGATACCCTTGCCCAAAAATATTATATAAACGAAAACAACAAAAAAATAAATATAGAAAACGAACTGGAAATCAGTAAAAAAGAAACTGTTCTTTTCACTCCGGAACAACTTTCTGAAATGGACGAATCTCCGTTGCCGGAAATCAGTTTTGAAACAAAAATTGAAACATGGAAATGCAGTTCTTTAAAAGCAATTTTACAATTAGCCGAAGAAGAAAATCAGGAGAAAATCATATGTCTGAACTTTGCATCAGCAAAAAATCCGGGAGGAGGATTTATCAATGGAGCGGAAGCACAGGAAGAAAGCCTGGCAAGAACCTCCGGACTGTATGAAAGCTTACTTCAGGCATGGGATTATTACACAATTCATCGTGCGATGGAATCCTGTTTTTATACTGATACAATGATTTACAGTCCTAAAGTTCCTGTTTTCAGGAAAGATAAGGGAGAATTGCTTCCTAAGCCTGTTCTGTGTAATTTCATCACTTCTCCGGCAGTCAATGCAGGTGTGGTAAAACGTCAGGAACCGGAAAGAGCACATGAAATTCTCGATGCAATGGATCTTAGAATGGATAAAATGCTCTCAATGGCCTTACATCAGGGAAATGAAGTTCTGATTTTAGGAGCCTGGGGATGCGGTGTTTTCAAAAATGATCCAAAAGAAATTGCAGGATTATTCAGGAAACATCTTCAGGGGAAATATAAAAATAAATTTAAAAGAGTGGTTTTCGCAGTGCTTACCAAGAAAGAAGAAATGCTGAAACCATTTGAAGAAATACAATGAAAATCAAGCTAAAAAAATATAAAGAACAATTACAAGACTGGCCTGGACAAGGATATCACATCATGGCTCAATATGATGATGAAAAGATTGTAGTGTATCAGTCCTATAGAAAGGAAATTGGAGAATTTGCAGTGAAGAATCAATTCTTTGGCGGAAGTTTTAGTTTGGAAAGAATGACCTGGATAAAACCAAATTTTCTTTGGATGATGTACAGAAATGGCTGGGGGAGAAAAGAAGGTCAGGAAAGCGTTCTGGCTATTCATTTGAAGAAAGAAGCTTTCATAAAATATCTGGAAAATGCCGTATATTCTTCTTACAATACAAGTTTTGGGATTTCCAGAGATGAGTGGCAGAAGCACATAAAAGAATCTTCAGTAAGGCTGCAGTGGGATCCGGATCATGATCCTTTTGGAAATAAACTGGAACGAAGAGCCATACAGATTGGTTTACGGAACGAATTTATTCGGACTTTTGCTAAGGATGATATTCTTCTCATTGAAAATATTTCAGATTTTGTGGCAGAGCAATATCAGTTTGTACTGAATGATGATTTAGATAATCTGAGCATTCCTGAAGAAAAACCTTTATTATTTGATGATGAGGGTTTAAATAAAAAACTCAATTTAAGATGAAAATAGAACTAATAAAAGGAGACATCACAAAAATCCAAGTTGATGCAATTGTTAACGCTGCCAATTCATCCTTACTTGGTGGAGGCGGTGTAGATGGAGCTATTCACAGAGTGGGAGGATCTCAGATATTGGAAGAATGTGTTGAGATCAGAAATAGACAAGGAAAATGCAAAACGGGAGAAGCGGTAGTAACAAATGCAGGAAATCTCCCTGCAAAATATGTTATTCATACAGTAGGCCCGGTTTGGAACGGCCATGAAGAAAAGGAATCCATTCTTCTGGCAAACTGTTATCGTAATTCTTTGAATTTAGCAGAAAGCCATGGTGTGAAGACGATTGCTTTTCCTAATATTAGTACAGGTGTTTATAGATTTCCAAAAGAACTGGCAGGAAAAATTGCAGTAGATGAAGTCAGAGAATTTCATTCAGATATTATTGAGAAAGTTATTTTTGTCTGTTTTGATGATGAAAATGAAAAGATTTATAAAGATCTTTTACAACTGTGAAAAAATATAATTTCAGATTCGTAGATCAGCCTGAAGATCCTAACGTGGGATTGGAAAATGAAGAAATTGCTTTTTTTCAGAAAGAATTGAATCTGCAGTTTCCTGAAAATTATATTTATTATCTTCAACATGCTGGAAAAAAATCAAATGTTTTCCCTGTGGAAAATGATATTGTAAAGCTGAAAAAATACCAAAGTCAATTGAAAGAAGCTTTGAAGCAAAGAGACTTACTGAGCACTGAAAGTCTTTTTTGTTTTCAGTATAATATTGAATATGAACCTTTGGTTGGGCAGGATTTTGAAACCTTTTATTTTTTCAATTTATCACATCCTAAATCTCCCGATCTGTATATTTTTGGAGACTTTATCACAAATTTTGACTGGTTGGGATATGATAAAGAGCTTACGAATAAAGAAAATTTTGTAGATTTTATTAACTATAAAACGAAAGAAAAATTTAGAATAAAAGAAGCCATAGGAGTAGGAGATATTTTAGTGTGGATATTACTAATTCCTATTTTTATCATCATTTTGATCATTATTATTTTTCAGAATGTAAAAGAAAAAATTAAAAAACCATGAAAAAACTAACCATATTAAGCGGCGCAGGAATCAGTGCCGAAAGCGGAATAAAAACCTTCAGAGACGGAGATGGTCTCTGGGAAAATCATAATGTAACAGATGTAGCAAGTCCGGAAGGATGGAAAAAAGACAGAGCCTTAGTCCTTGAATTTTACAATCAGAGAAGACGACAGCTGCATGAAGTACAACCCAACGAAGCGCATCAATTGCTGGCTGAGCTGGAAAAACATTTCGATGTCCAGATCATTACCCAGAATATTGATGATCTTCACGAAAGAGCAGGATCTACCAACATCCTTCATATTCACGGAGAATTGTTCAAATCATGTTCGAGTAATAATAAAAGCCTGATTTATGAACAAAAAGATGATATTAAAATAGGAGATCAGGCAGAAGACGGAGCTCAATTAAGACCTTTTATCGTTTGGTTTGGAGAAGATGTTCCTTTGTATCAAACGGCAAGAGAAATTGTAAAAGAATCAGATATTCTGCTGGTAATCGGAACTTCGTTGCAGGTTTATCCTGCTGCCGGACTGATTCATGATATCAAAGACGACTGCCTTTTAATCGTCATCAATCCTCATGAAACAGGATTCGGATATGGACAGAGAGCCGTAGTCATGAAGGAAACAGCTACGCAGGGAATGAAATTATTATTTGATAAACTAGTGAATCTTGCCTGATGGAAAACAAAGTAAAAGCAGGAATTATGGGTGTCTGTATTGGAGATGCACTGGGTGTTCCGGTAGAGTTCAGAGGCAGGGAAGAGCTTAAACGTTCTCCTGTTACCAAAATGCGTGCTTTGGGCACCCATCGTCAACCTGCAGGGACATGGAGTGATGATGGATCTTTAACTTTGTGTCTGGCAGATAGTTTATGCAAGGGATATGATACTGAAAATATAGCGTTGAAATTCCTGCAATGGTATAACGCAGAAATATGGACACCTCATGGTCGTGTTTTCGATATAGGTATTGCAACTTCACAAGCCATTTATAGAATAGGAAAAGGTATTTCTCCTACTTTATGCGGAGGGAATTCTGAGTTTGATAATGGAAATGGCTCTTTAATGAGGATTATGCCGTTATTATTTTACATCAGGAATTTTACTATTGAAAAACGGTTTGATATTGTAAAAGACGTTTCTTCTATTACACACAGGCATATCCGTTCAGTTTTAGCCTGTTTTATTTATTTGGAATTTGCTTTGGAAATTCTAAAAGGAAAAGAGAAATGGGAAGCATATCGGACAATGCAGAAAACAGTTCGGGATTTTTTAGATTATAATCTTATTTGTTCACAAAATGAAATGGATAAATTCCACCGGATTTTAGAACTCAAAGTAGGAGAATATGATTTAGCTCCTTTACCTACTTTGCAAGAGGAGGAAATAAATTCTGGAGGATATGTCCTTCACAGCCTGGAAGCTTCTTTATGGTGTTTTTTAAACTCGGAAAGTTACTCAGAGGCAGTTTTAAAAGCCGTAAATCTTGGGGAAGATACCGATACCACAGGAGCCATCACCGGAGGTATTGCCGGAATTTATTATGGATATGAAAACATACCAAAGGATTGGGTTTCTGAGCTGGTGAGAAAGGATGATATTGAAGCATTGTGTGAGAAATTACACCAAAAATTAATGAATTAAAATGCAAACCATGAACGAAATAGAAAAGAAAAAGATAAGTAAATTTTTAAGCCTGATCTTGAGGCATCAGCCGGAAAGTATAGGTCTTACATTGGATGAAAACGGTTGGGCAGATGTAGAAGAGCTGAGAATAAAGTCAGCCAAAAGAAGAATATATTTTACTCCCGAAGAATTAGATGAGGTAGTAGAAACCAATAATAAAAAGCGTTTTGCTTTTAACGAAGATAAAACCATGATCAGAGCAAGCCAGGGCCATTCTATTGATATCGATCTGGCTTTGGAAGCCAAGCAGCCTCCGGAATTTCTGTACCATGGAACAGCAGAAGCCAATATTTCTTCCATTTTAGAAAAAGGAATTGAAAAAAGAACACGTCAGCATGTACACTTAAGTGCTGATAAAGAGACTGCTACAAAGGTCGGAATGAGACACGGCAAACCTGTGATTCTGACCATCAGAACCGGAACAATGCATCAGGAAGGATTATCTTTTTACCAGTCTGCAAATGGAGTTTGGCTCACAGATTTTGTGGATGCAAAATATATTTCAAAATAAAATGAGCAGAACGTTAGTCATAGGAGACATCCACGGAGGATTTAAAGCCTTGTTGCAGGTTCTTGAAAGAGCAGGAGTGACCGAAAATGATCGGCTGATCTTCCTCGGAGATTATGTAGATGGATGGAGCGAATCTTCACAAATCATACAGTTTTTACTGGAACTTTCCGAAAAACAGGAATGTATTTTCATCAAAGGAAACCATGATGCATGGTGTGAAGACTGGTTGAGTTTTGGACAAAAACCCGATGTATGGCTTTTCAACGGAGGAAAAAGTACAGTAGAAAGTTATGCTGATTATTCCCTTGAAGATTTGGATATTCATCTCGAATTCTTTCAAAGGATGAAAAATTATCATATTGATGATCAGAACCGACTGTTTATTCATGCCGGATATTCTTCCATGCACGGTCCTGAAAAAGAAGTGTACTCCAGTAATTACCGATGGGACAGAACGCTTTGGGAAACTGCTGTGGCAATGGATAAAAAACTGTCGAAAAATTCTGAATTATATCCTAAAAGACTGCTTTTGTATAAAGAAATATTCATCGGACATACGCCTACTCTCGATATTGGGATCAAAATACCAGCCAATAAAGCCAATATCTGGAATATGGATACCGGAGCAGCCTATACCGGATCTTTATCCATCATGGATATTGACTCCAAGCAATTCTGGCAAAGTGATCCGCTTCCGTCCTTATATCCTAAAGAAAAAGGCAGAAATTAATACTACCAAGAACAAACCTAACAGGTTTTGAAAACCTGTTAGGTTTCTATTTTAAAAACATTTTACCCATCAACATATTCTCATTTCTCCTAAAAGATAACTACTTTTAAAGTCTGAAAATACGACTTCAATGAAACTGAAATATCTTTTATTCACCCTAAGTTCTACCTTGTTTTTAGCTCAAAAATCATTTCAGACTCCTTTTGAAAAAGGGAATGGAAATCAGACGGTTACCTACGATGAAATGAACAGCTATTATCAGGATCTGGCGAAAAATTTCAATACCATTCAATACCTTAAAAAAGGAGAAGATGACAATGGAAAACCCATTTATGTGGCAGTTTATAACCCTTTTCCTGAAAAAGATCTTGAAAAATTAAGAAAAGACAAAGCCGTCCTCTTCGTTAATAATGGGATTCACCCTGGAGAACCGGACGGAATTGATGCAACCATGATGCTGATGAGAGATCTTGCCACTAAAAAGATCAAAACTCCACAAAACTTTATTATTGCCGCTATTTCTGCCTATAATGTAAGTGGAATGCTCAACAGAGGTTCTTACTCAAGAGCCAATCAAAATGGTCCTGAACAGTATGGTTTCAGAGGAAATGCAAGGAATTATGATCTGAACAGAGATTTTATCAAGGCAGATTCTAAAAATGCGAGAAGCTTTCAGGAAATCTATCAGTGGTTAAAACCGGATGTTTTCATTGACAACCATGTCAGCAACGGAGCAGATTATCAATATACATTCACCTATATTTCTACGTTTAAAGAACGTCTGGGAAATACCCTTGGAAATTATTTCTACAATGATTATCAGGCTAAAAATCTTGAAGATATGAAAAAGCTGGGGTATGAAAGTACTCCCTACGTCAATATTCACGGAGATATTCCGGAAGTAGGATTTGCTTCATTTGAAGACTCTCCGAGATATTCCACAGGATATACTTCCCTTTTTAATTCTTTGGGAACTGTTCCCGAAACCCATATGCTGAAACCGTATGATAAAAGGGTAGATGCCACTTACAAATATATGCTGGTCAACCTGCAGAATTTGGATAAAGATTATCAAAAAATAAAGCAGCTTCGTATAGAGAATTTAAAACAATATCAGGCCGGAAAACAATACGGAATCCGTTGGAAAATAGACTCTACGAAGTTCTCTACTATGGATTTTAAAGGCTATGAAGGAAAATATAAACCCAGTGAAGTTTCAGGGAAACCAAGGTTGTATTATGATAGAAATAAGCCTTTTACAAAGAATATAAAACTCTTTACGACGGCTGTTCCAACGGGATATATTACCATTCCAAAATATTACGTAGTTCCGCAGTCGCAGTACCGTGTGATTGAAGAATTTAAAAGAAATAATATTCAGATGAAACCGATACAGAAAGACAGTACTTTAGCGGTTGAGTCTTATAAAATTAAAGATTTTAAAACCGTTAAAAACCCTTACGAAGGTCATTATCTGCATTTTGAAACTACAGTTGAGGCTACACAGAAAAATAGGGTATTTACAGCCGGAGATTATCTGGTTTCAACCAATCAGTCTGGTGTAAAATACATTATAGAAACCCTTGAACCTGAGGCTTTAGACTCTTTTTTTAATTGGAATTTCTTTGATGGAATCCTGGCACAGAAAGAATACTATTCTGCTTATATCTTTGAAGATACAGCAGCTGAACTTTTGAAAAAGGATAAAAAACTGAAAGAAGCATTTGAAGCTGCCAAAGCATCTGATAAAAAGCTGTCAGAAGATGGAGATGCACAGTTAGATTGGGTGTACAGACATTCCCCATATTTTGAAGAAAAGACATTCAGGCAGTATCCTATTTATAGAGTGTTGTAAATTATTGATATTGAGTAAATAAAATAAAAAGACGTT
Source organism: Chryseobacterium sp. KCF3-3 (assembly GCF_045865955.1). Taxonomy (NCBI): domain Bacteria; kingdom Pseudomonadati; phylum Bacteroidota; class Flavobacteriia; order Flavobacteriales; family Weeksellaceae; genus Chryseobacterium; species Chryseobacterium sp. KCF3-3. Next base: position 1,786,347 of record NZ_AP035792.1, on the reverse strand, counting down.
TCAAGTGAAACGTCTTTTTTATTATCTTGGTAATCCTCTTTTCAAGGCCATTTCTGCTCTTTTAACTGCCATTTTCTCTTTCCAATCCATGTAGTTTTTTTTAAAATTTGACTTCATAATGTCGTCAAACTTACGCTGTACAGTAAGATTCCATAGAGAATGTGCTTTTACTGCCCATGATTTGTCCCATGCTCTTAAAGAAATAGAGAAACTTCCGTCCAGATATTTCATCCAGTGCCACCATCCGGTAGGCATGAATAAGGTATCACCATGTTCAAGATAGCATTCAATTCCTTCTACGCCATCCAGCGCCGGGAACTTTGTGAAATCAGGGTTTTCAATATCATAATCTTCCAGGGCATAGGTTGCATACGGAATCTGATAAAGTCTTTCTCTCCATTTATAATCAAAAAGAAGAATATGTTTTCTTCCGTTGAAATGGGTATGGAAAATATGAGCCATATCGATATCGAAGTGAAGGAAGGTTACAGAACCTTTTCCTCCAAAGAACATATTTGGGTATTTATCAAGGAAGCCCCCCATTAATTCTTTAGGAGAAATATAATCTTCCAGAAGTTTAGGAGCGTATTTTATGGGGTCGAAGAGGAAAATTCTAAGATCAGTAGGCTCTCGCTGGATAAGATCTATATAATCTCCAAACTTCATTGTTGCGGCTGATGCATTGATGGGAGCAGAAGGATCTGCCTTTGAACTGTCATATAGCGGGACCTCCACATCTCCTACAACCTCCTTCATATATTCCATCGTCCATTTTTGGTAAGCAGGCCATTTTTTTGCCATATTTTTGATGACAACGGGCCTTCTTGGCTTCAGATATTTTTCGTAGAATTCTTCTTTCGAAATGTCATCTACAACATCTATAGGCTTTAAAATTATTCCCATTTTATAAATTTTATGTTACAAAATTATTAAATATATATTGATGAGATAGCGTTTAATTTTTTTTTAATCTATGATTCAAATCAGATTTTCCTATTTAGAATAAGTAAGATTACTAATTTCTTAGCTTCTTGTTAAAATTGTTCTCTTATCTAATCAATAAGACAAAATCTATTCAGATTATGTTACAAAAATCAAAAAATAAATCACTCGCTTCTTTTGCAGATTTTTTATGCCAAACATGATTTTATGATAAAATAAATATTCGCAAAGACGGGTAAGAAGGTTGTGAATCTACTTAAAAAGATTTCTTTTTTCAAAGGAAAATCAAAAGTTTGAAAATTATCACTATGTTTGTAGTGATATTAATTTAACCTTTAACTATAAAATTCATCTTTATAAAAAGTGTAACAAAAAACTATAATGATTAACTAATTGAGCAAATAATAAGTATGAAAAAAAATATTTCTTTATTTCTGATGCTTTTCTTTACTGTGCTTACTTTTGCACAGAAAACGGTTTCAGGAAAAATTACTGATGATGACGGGGTAGCAATACCAAGCGCCAGTGTAACCATAGAAGAGCCCGGTAAAGATGCTATTCTTGCTTATGCCATTACAAATTCCAAAGGAGAATATAAAATAACTTTTACATCCGCTGAATCCAATGTGGATCTGAAAGTAAAAGCATTCAATCAGAAACCTCTTACCAAGCAAATTAATAACAGTGATCAGACTCTGAACTTTAAAATGCAGTCTGAAGCTACAGAAATTAAAGAAGTACAGCTGAAAACCAAAATGATCACCGCAAGAGGAGACACCATTTCTTACGATCTTAAGGCTTTCAATAGTAAAAACGACAGAACCCTTGCGGATGTAATGAAAAAGATTCCGGGAATTGAAGTAAACAAAGACGGAACAATTCTATACCAGGGAAATGCCATCAATAAATTCTACGTCAACGGAAAAGACCTGATGGAAGGTGGCTACGGTACCATCAACAACTCTCTTCCTAAAGATGCCGTACAGAAAGTAGAAGTTCTGGAGAACCACCAGCCGGTAAAAATCCTTCAGGATAAAGTACCTTCAGACCAGGCTGCCATCAATATCAAACTGAAAAATTCTGTTACGATGACTGGAAGAGGAGAAGTAGGAACCGGATTTGGAGATCCATGGCTTTGGAATGTAAAATTAACACCCATGTTTTTCGGACAAAAAAGCCAATGGGTTGTCAATTATAAAACCAATAACATGGGTGAGCAGGTGGAAAATGAAGGGAATATTTTAGCATTCGGTAGTTCATGGGAAGGAAGAAGAAGTAACATTTCGCAAAATAATTGGTTAGATGTGGAAAATGCAACGGTACCTGATCTTCCTGTAAAAAGATATTTGATGAACAGTGTGCATTATTTATCAGCGAATTATCTAACTAATATTGATAAAAAGAAAGAATGGGAACTTAAAGCCAATGCCAACTATACCAATAATGCCGTGGAAAGAGAGTCAAATAGTATTACCAGAGATATTCAACAGGGTACACAATATACTACAAGATTCCTGAACAATTTCTATACAGACAAATTAAAAGGAGAGTTGATCTTTACTAAAAATGCAAAAAAAGGATTCTTTAAAAACACAACAACATTCTCTCAATTCTGGAATGCAGATAGGGCTTTTGCAGAAAGAAATGATAAGCAAGGTTACAGGATAGGAAATGAAGCATTGGAATCACCTACAACATCTTTCCAGAACTCTTTAAGTACAATTATTCCATGGAAAGAAAAAATGGTGAATTTCAAATCTTATCTGAGTTATCAGAATGATAAACAGATTTTAGAAATTTCTCCTGCAAATTATTTACAGTTTCCATATAAAGAACCTGGAAGCACTGATTTTACAACCATAAAATTCACACCAGGAAGTACTGCTTTACAATATTTCAGGATTAAATCTTTAGATACGTCACATTCTGCAAATATCAGTTTCTCTTCAAAAGGATGGACATTCACACCACAGGTAGGATTTGATTTTTCAACGGATAACCTGACAACAAATTTTGATGGAAGTACTGTAGATAATAAACCGGATTTTGCAAATTTAGCTTATGAAAATGATCTGAAATTTACGAGAGTTAATCCATCAGCTTCCGTAGGAATCAATTATAAATCAGAGTCATGGAGTTTATTTTCAAGTTTCCCTGTAAACTTCAATAATATTAAAGCTGAAGATGCATTTAGAAATGTTTCCAAATCATTAAGTAAAGTAACATTTACTCCTAATGTTTTTGCTCAATATTCATTTGCCTCATTCTTCAAAGCGAGTGTGAATGGAGGAATTAGTAACAATTTCGGAGATATTCAGACAGCTTATGCAGGATATATTCTCACTAGTCCAGGAGGATTTAATGTGATGAATCCTAAAAACCCGATCCCTCAGACTACTACTAAAAATGCAGGAACAAGATTGGAGTACAGAAATCCGTTAAATAACCTTTTCTTTAACGTTGGATATAGAATAAGTGATGCGAAAAATAACCTTATTGCTTCAAGTATCGTTAATGAATCAGGTTTCAGAGTAACAGAATACTTGGAGAGAGAAAATAAAAGGACCAGCAATACCTATTATGCAGAAATAGGAAAATATTTTCCGAAATTTAAAACCAATGCATCATTAAGTTATAACAATACCATTTCTAAATCTCAATCCATCAGAAATACTGATAATATTGATAATAAAACGAATGGAAATACGCTAGGAATTAAATTTAACAATACTTATTTCTCATGGATGAGTGTTGATTTTAATGCGTCTAAAACATGGAATAAGACATCTAATATTTTCCTTACGGATAATAAAGGAAAGTCAGAAGGATACAACCACAATCTTAACGTATTTTTCTATCCGTTAGAAAACCATACCATAGGATTTTATTGGGATCAGATCAATTCAAAATCTGCAGATATAAAATATAATAATGGTTTCTTTGACGTTTCATATCAGTTCTCATGGGCTAAAAAGAAAATTGATTTTGAACTAAAATGGATGAATATAGCAAATAAGAGAGTGTTTGAAAGAATCGATATTGATAATACGAATATCACACAAACAAGTATGCAGCTCCGCCCAAGCCAGGTGATGCTAACTGTAAAATTCAACTTTAAATAATATAAAAACCAATCCATCCGGATTGGTTTTTTGTTGAGATATAATGATGTATTAAAATTAAAAGCTTTGCTGGTCTGCTGAAGGCCCATAGCTTCCCGGCAAAGGAATATTGTTTAGTCTGTAATATACTCCCAATTGAGCCCTGTGATGAGTGATTTGGTTTAAAGCATGTCGTATTGCACCATATTTGCTCCAGCTTGCCAGTTCATGGCCATCATTTTTAATCGTCCAGCTGGGATTCAGATCGTCTTCTGTACTGTTTTCCAATGCTGTTTTTGCAGACTGATAATCATCTTCCAGTTTTTTTATGAGATCATCTCTTGTAGAAAGAATGGTAGGTTTATAGTCTCCTTTTGCAAAATCCAACTCAGAAGTTTTCAAAATAGTGTTTGGCCATTCAAAAACTTCAACAAGATGGGTGGCAAGTGGCATCAGTTTCATACTTTTTTCATGCGGAGCATAATCGTTTTTTCCATCAGGGAATAGTTCAATAAATTTTTTTGTGGTTTGGAACTCTCCCTCCAGTTCGGATTTTAATTGAGATAAGGTATCCATAATATTTTGTTTTTTAGAAACTTAAAGGTAAGTGTTTTAAAAATGAAACTGTTTTAAGAGAATCATGATTTTTTAATCATCGGCCATCTGAAGTAGATGAATTTTTTTCTCGGAAAATAAAATTTCAGTAAAACTGTAACAAAAGAAGACAAGTGATTACTAATTATATAAAACTTGCTACAATGAAAAAGTTATTCTCCATATTTCTTATTGCTCTTTTTGCATTTGCAGGAGCTCAGGAATCTAAAGAAACAGCAAACCGTTTCTTTTATGAACTGACTTTTAAGCCGAAGAAAGATTCGGCAAGAATGGATAAGATCATTACTATTCTTGATATTACCCCTAAGAAATCAATCTATCAGGATTATACAATGCCGGCTCAGGATTCTATCATTAAAGTTCAGATAGAAGAAATGGAGAAAACCAAGTCTTTCAAGGATATGACCAAATTTATAAAGTGGCCAAAATTCTCTTATAAAATTATCAAAAGCTATCCGGACATGAAGGTTCAGTATGTAGATAGAATCAGTAGAAACCTATTCTCCTACGAGGACGAACCGAAATTACAATGGAGTATTTTACCAGATAAAGAAAAAGTAGGTGCATACAATGCTCAGAAAGCAACTACAGAATTTGGAGGAAGAAAGTGGACAGCCTGGTTTAGTTCTGATATTCCTTTTCAGGATGGACCTTATAAATTTAAAGGACTTCCTGGTCTGATTGTAAAAATAGAAGATGCTGATAAAAACTATTCATGGCAATTGAGCGGAAATAAAAAAATCGAAAACTATGATGAATTATCATATGCCGATAAGATCAATGCTAAGATGGGAATGATGAGCAATACTGTAACACCTACATCCAAAGAAAAATTCCTGAAATCTTACGAGGGATACAAAGCAGATCCATTCGCAGAATCAAGACCTTACATGACTGCAGAAAATATGAGCAGACCAATGCCAGGAACAGACGGAACAGTAGGAGACTTCATGAAAAGACTGGAAAAGCAGGTGAAAGATTTCTTCGGATCCAATGATAATCCCATAGAAAAAGAACAGCCTTCTGATAAGAAGAAAAAATAAGCATTCATATCAACTAAATTATATTTTGAATCAACCCAGATACAGCAATGTGTTTGGGTTGATTTCTTTTGTCTCAAAACGTTATTTAGATTAAATTTAAATAGCGTATATTTGCAGGACTAAAAATTAGGCTTTGAAAGAGAAAGGATTACATAAATTAAGTGGATTCCCTAAAAACAAAATGGGGAAGATATTGGGGTATGATAATGACCATCTGAAAATGCCCAATAAAATCATTGAAATGGGACTTCTTCCGGAAACCACTTTCAGAATTTTGTATCAGGCACCATTCAATGGGCCTATGTATGTGGAGTTTGGAGCAGAAAAAAGCCGGATTGCTCTTCGTGAGGAAGAAGGAGATTACATCATTGTTGAAGAATTGAATTAATGCAGGAAAACAAGAAAAAACAGATACTTTTAGTCGGAAATCCTAATGTAGGAAAGTCAACAGTTTTTAATACGCTTTGCAACAAAAAGCAAAAGACAGGAAACTATGCCGGCGTTACCGTAGCAAGCCACTCAGGGAATTATACTTATAAAAATGAGGAAGTGGAGGTTATTGACCTTCCGGGTTCCTACAGTGTATACCCTAGCTCAGAAGATGAGGCCATTTTTTCCAAATACCTTATTGATGAGCAGAAAAACTACGCAGGAGTTGTTTATATTCTTGAAGCATTAAGCTTAAAAAGAGGATTGCTGCTGTTTCAGCAGATTCAGGACCTCGGCATTCCAATGATCTTGATTGTCAATCAGATTGACCAGGCTGAAAGAAGAGGAATTACTATTGATATTCAAAAATTTTCCGATGCACTAGGCATTAAAATTATTCAGACCAATGCCAAAGAACAAATCGGGATTGATGCAGTAAGAGAAGCTGTTTACAACAACGAATTTGTAAAAACAAATACCCTTTCTTTTGAAACACCCAACGAGCATAGAGATTTTATTCAGAAACTGGCAGCACATAAAGGTTTCGACAATGAATATAAAGCTTGGATGAGCCTCTCACTGGGAACAGATCTTGGAAGAATTGGCTCAGTAATGGAACAGCTCAATGATGCTGATTCTAAAAGCTTAGTGCCGAAAAGACTTCAGGTTCAGGAAACCGTAAGAAGATATCAGAATGTAGACAAAATACTGGCTGATGTCATTTCTAAAAAAGCTCAGTTCAAAGAATTATTAACGGAAAAACTGGATAAAGTTTTAGTTCATAAATTCTGGGGTTATGTAGTCTTTTTAGCGATCTTATTAGTAATATTCCAAAGTGTTTTCTTTCTTGCGGAATACCCTATGAACTGGATCGAAGAGACCTTCTCATGGTTGGCAGCATTCTCCAACGAACATCTTCCGGAAGGACCAATTAATTCATTGATTTCAAATGGAATTGTTCCGGGAATAGGAGGAATTGTAGTTTTTGCACCACAGATCGGAATTCTGTTGTATTTCCTTTACTTATTAGAAGATTCAGGATATATGGCAAGAGTGGTATTCCTGATGGACAGATTGCTTCGCCCTTTCGGACTTAACGGAAAAAGTATCGTTCCCCTTGTATCAGGAACGGCCTGTGCCATCCCGGCGGTGATCTCTACAAGAAATATTGAGAATGTAAAAGAAAGATTGCTTACGATATTGGTAACACCATTTATGACATGTTCTGCGAGACTTCCGGTTTACAGTATCATTATCGGACTGATTATCTCAGAAGGAACATTTCTAGGAATCAAATATAAAGCACTGGTCTTGATGGGAATGTATCTCCTTGGCTTCTTAGTCGCTTTATTCTCTGCAGCAATCCTTAAAAGATTTATTAAAAGTAAAGGAAAAACGTATCTCGTAATGGATCTTCCAGCCTATAAAAAACCACTTTTTGGATATGACTTTAAAATGGTTTTAGGAAAAGTATGGGACTTCATTACCGGAGCCGGAAAAATAATTTTCATCGTAAGTATCATCATCTGGTTTTTAAGCTATTTCGGGCCAAGCCAGAAAACAAACGAATTTGTGGCTGCAGATGTTCACTTAGACCATTCTTACCTTGCTAAGATGGGTAAAGGAATAGAACCTGTAATTGCTCCTCTTGGTTACGACTGGAAAATGGGTGTAGGAATCCTTACAAGCTTTGTAGCAAGAGAAGTTTTTGTAGGAACAATGTCTACCCTTTATAGCCTGGAAGATGATGCTCCCGAAGTGAAAGTAATTGATAAAATGAGAAGAGACGTAAAACCCAACGGCGAAAAAGTCTTCAGTTTTGCAACCGGAATTTCGGTTCTTCTTTTCTACGCATTTGCAATGCAGTGTGTTTCTACACTTGCAGTAGTCTACAGAGAAACCAAAAGCTGGAAATGGACCGGCTTTCAGGTAGTCATGATGACAGGTTTGGCATATTTTGTGTCGATAATAGTATATCAGATTTTAAAGTAATGGACTCATCATTAATTATTCAGTACGTACTTATTGCCTTAATTGTAACATTTGCCTGTTACTCTTTATTCAAAGTACTTAAAAAGAATTTCGCGCCAAAGAAATTCAGCTCCAAAAGAACCAACTGCGATAAAGATTGCGGCTGTTCTTAACATTGGGTTTATCGGATAATTGAAAAAAATATAGTAATTTCATTTTTCTAATATAAATTATTCGATTTGAATTTTTTAAAGGCAGGATTACTCGTATTATTTTCTTTATCAGCTCTTCAGGTAAAAGCACAGTCAGATACCGCAAATACCAAGTCTTATGCAGACCAGGTGATGATTCGTGTGAATCTTGATACCAATATTGAAAGCTATGTTTTTTCAGAAGGAGAGGGGAAGAATGTCAACGAGACAATTCTGTCCATCAACAACAAAACGAAAACTTCCTTTTCCATAGATTATAGAATAATAAGTGCAACAATATCATTTGCACCCCGATTTTTAGATGGAAATAATGATGAAGAATTGAAAGGGAAAAGTTCTTATACCGATTTAAGTTTCAGATTTTTTCCTGGAAGATTCATTCAGAATGTCTATTATAAAAATGTAAAAGGCTTTTATGTGGAAAACATGAAAGATCTGTCCCCCGAATGGCAGGAAGGAAGAGATCCCTACATTAAGTTTCCGGATTTAAGAGTGCAGACTTTTGGTGGATCTACGTCTTATGTTCTCAATAAAAATTTTTCAGCAAGAAGTATCTATACCCAAGGCGAATGGCAATATAAAAGCTGTGGAAGCTGGGTCCCTTTTTTGGATTATGACCTTACCGTTTTTAGAAATACAATTGACGGAGTAAAAAGCAAAGAAACCCAATATAATATCGGAGGGAATATTGGATATTTCTATAATTGGGTTATTGGGAAGAATGTCAATATTTCCCCTTACCTGGCCCTCGGAATTGGAGGGAAATTCTCCAGTTACAGAGATTTTCAGAACGGAGGATCAAAAGAAAATGCCCAGTATGCTACCATAAGAATGCAGGGAGGGCTTCATATAGGTTATAATACGGACCGGTTTTTATTCGGAGGAAAAATGAATTTTAAAACCTATGCCTATGACCAGAAAAACAATCAGACTGTAGAAAATAATAATCTCTATGGACTGTTATATATTGGGTATCGTTTTGCTCCTCCGAAAGTTGTGAAAAATACCTATGATAAAATTCAAAAAAAGATTCCCGTTCTATAAGTTGAAGGGTCTTTTAAGTATCTTTGTGTTGGAAAACTTAGAAAGAACAAAATAAAAGTAAAAACATCATGTCATTAATAAAATCTATTTCCGGAATTCGCGGAACCATTGGTGGAAAAGTAAATGATAACTTAACACCACTGGATGTGGTAAAATTCGCATCTGCATTCGGAACTTGGCTTCAAAATAATAAAAACAAAAAAGATCTTACCCTAATTATCGGAAGAGACGCCAGAATTTCTGGTCAGATGGTTTCTTCTTTAGTAACAGCTACATTGCAGGGATTGGGAATTAATGTAGTTGACCTTGGGCTTTCTACAACTCCTACCGTTGAAATAATGGTTCCTGAACTGAATGCCGACGGAGGAATTATTCTTACTGCTTCTCATAACCCAAAACAATGGAATGCCCTTAAACTCTTAAACGAAAAAGGAGAATTCATCACAGGTGAAAATGGTACTGAAGTATTGGCTTTGGCAGAAAGTGAAGATTTCAATTATGCAGAAGTAGATGATCTTGGAAAATATGAAACAAGAGACGATGCTTTTGATATCCATATTCAGCAGATCCTGGATTTACCAATGGTAGATGTTGAAGCAATCAAAGCGAAGAATTTTAAAGTAGTTCTTGATGCTGTAAACTCTACAGGAGGAATTGCTATCCCAATGCTTTTAGATAAATTAGGTTGTGAAACCATCAAATTATATTGTGAACCTACAGGACATTTCCCACACAATCCTGAACCTTTGAAAGAACATTTGGGAGATATCTGTGAACTGGTGAAAAAAGAAAATGCTGACCTAGGAGTTGTAGTAGATCCGGATGTAGACAGATTAGCTCTTATTGATGAAAAAGGAGAAATGTTCGGGGAGGAATATACACTGGTAGCCGTTGCTGATTACCTGTTGAAAAATAAAAATGGAGTAGCAATTTCCAATCTTTCTTCAAGCCGTGCCTTGAGAGATGTAGCACAGACTCACAATTCAGAATATTTCGCAAGTGCTGTAGGAGAAGTAAACGTAGTTACTTTGATGAAAGAGAAAAATGCTGTGATCGGAGGAGAAGGAAACGGAGGAATTATCTACCCTGAATTACATTATGGAAGAGATTCTTTAGTAGGAGTTGCTTTATTTTTAACACATTTAGCTAAAGAAAACAAGACTGTTTCTGAATTAAGAGCCGGATATCCAAGCTATTTCATGGGTAAAAAGAAAATAGAGCTTACACCGGAGATTGATGTAGACGCTATTTTAAGCAAAATGGAGCAGGAATATCAGAATGAAGAAGTTTCTACAGTAGATGGTGTTAAAATAGACTTTGAAAACAATTGGGTTCACCTTAGAAAATCCAATACAGAGCCAATCATCAGAATTTATACTGAAGCTAAATCTCAGGAAGAGGCAGATCAGTTAGGAGATGATATCATTGCTAAAATCAAGAGTTTAATCTAAAAATACAGGAAGAACGGACAAACAGTCCGTTCTTTTTTTATACCAGAAATGTTTGAACATATTAAAAACAAATTTCCTTTCCCTAAAGAAAAGTGGAGAAAATTTCTGGGCAGTTTCCAGCGTATGGAAGTCCCTGCCAAAACTTTGCTTTTAAAAGAAGGTGAAATTTCCTACAATGCTTACTATATTGAAAAAGGCATCGTTAGAGCCTGGTATAATAATGACGGAAAAGACGCTACCTTCCAGTTTTTTCTTGAAAATACAATGTTTTCTTCCCTTGAAAGCTTTAAAAAAGGCTTGCCTAGTATGGTTTCGTTTGAGACTATAGAACCCTGTATTTTATACAAAATCAATAAACCTGATGTAGATGCTTTCCTGGAAGAAGTCTACGAGAATCCTGAGCTCAGAAACCTCTTTATGGATGCCCTTTTTGAAAGAGTCTTCGATTATATGAAACACTTCTTTTCATTCATTAAAGACACCCCACAGCAACGATACCTGAACTTGGTTAAACAAAAACCCGACATTATTAAAAGAGTTCCCCAACATTATATCGCCTCTTATCTGGGGATTACAACGGTGCATCTCAGTAGAATCAAAAGCAAAATATTGAAAGAAAGACTTTAAGAGGTTGGAAGATGGAAGTCACAAGCTGTAGGTTTCAAGCGATAATCTATAACTTCGGACTTGTTCTATTAAATTTTAAACGCGATGCACGCAAAGAATATCTTGTTTCCTTGCGAACGCTGCGTTTGTTAACTCTATTACCGGCTTTATAAACTCTCGGCTTCCCACTTCCATCATCCTTTCCCAAAATCCAAAACTCATAACAAATGTTATCGCTTCGCAGCCTTCTTCCCTCCTAATTTTGTATAAAAATTAAAAGAATGAAAGCAGCAGTAGTATTTGAAAAAGGAAGCATTCCTCAATATGCAGATTTTCAAGAGCCGGAAGTACAGGAAAACGAAATCTTGGTTTTTGTAAAAGCCGCATCGATTAAAAATCTAGACAGAGCCAGAGCAGGAGGAAATCACTATTCCACAGAAAACCAGGAACACCAGCCAACGGTTATAGGAACTGATGGAGCAGGATATCTTGAAAACGGAAATAAGGTTTATTTTTTCAGCAAAAAAGGAACAGTCTCTGAAAAGGCTGCAGCCGATAAAAAGATGATCATTCCGATTCCTGAAGAACTGGATTTTTCTCTGGCTGCTGCATTACCAAACGCTGTTATGGGATCTGCTATGGCATTAAAGTTCAAGGCAGGAATACAGACTGGAAATACTGTCCTGATTAATGGAGCAACAGGAATTACAGGAAGAATTGCCGTTCAGATTGCCAGACTATATGGAGCACAGAAGATTATTGTTACCGGAAGAAATGAAGAATCTTTGCAGTCTTTACTTGAGCTGGGTGCTGATGAGGTCGTTTCTCTAAAACTGAATGATCAAGATTTTAAGCAAAAAATAAAAGAAATTCATCAGGAAACACCGATAGATATTATCATAGATTATATCTGGGGACATTCTGTAGAAATGATCTTGTCTGCTTTCAAAGGAGACGGAACCTTTTCTCATCAGACAAAGCTGGTAACTATAGGAGGAATGAGTGGTGATACCATTCAGCTGTCTTCACAGATCCTCAGAGGAACTGATATTCAGATTTCAGGATCAGGATTGGGAAGCTGGACAAAAGAAGAATCAGCACTTCTATTTTCAGAAATTATCCCTGAAATGTTTCAGGCAGCAGTTGAAGGAAAAATTAAAATGGAAACACAAGAAGTGAATATAAAAAATATCGAAACGATATGGAACGCTGAGATAGAAAGCGGAAAACGCCTTGTCATAAGAATTTAACCCCAATTTCCGTTTTTTTATCCACAATCCTTTTATCGGTTTTCTTTTTTTACTATTTTTATAATAGAAATTTATGAAATGGAATATTCAAAAAAAAGTTGCAACTTTGCATAAATATTTGAATATCAGTTTCAGATGTATTATTAACTAAACGTTTGCCGAGGTTTGTAAGCAAATTCAAGCGTTGGGCCGACAAAGAGGACACTATTGGAAGAGTATTTTGGAAATGAACTTGTAAAAAAGTTCGAGGAAATGATGGAAAACAATGACGAATTCTACTTCGATACCGAAGAGCTGGAAGACATTATTGTTTATTATTTGGAGCTTGGTGATTTTAATTACGCTGACATGGCTGTTAATTACGGACTCAAGCTTCACCCTAATTCGTTGGATATTAAGATCAAAAGACTTGAAATCCTTCTGGAGTGGGAAGAGTATAATACGGCGAAAGAACTTATTGACGAACTGAAAGGCGCTTCTATGGAGCATACAGACTTTTTGGTTTGCTACGCCAAGTATTATTCGAACTTAGGAAATCCCAGAAAATCCATTGAAATCTGCAAAAAAGCTTTAACATTAGAGGAAGAAGAAAACTTTCTCCACAACTTTATTGCGGATGAATATGTGAATCTTGGAGATCCTTTTAACGCTCTTAAACATTACAGAAAAGCACTGAAGGAAGATCCTACGGATGAATATTCGTTGGAAAACTGTATGGTGTGTTTCAGTGACCTGAATAAGAGTGAGGAGGCTATTGCCTTTCTTAATGAATATTTAGATGAATTCCCTTATTCTGAAACTGCATGGTTTGAATACGGACAATTCTATTTCAACAGAAAAAATTATGATGAAGCGATAAGAGGCTACGATTATTTATTGGCAATCAATTCAAACTCTGTAGGAGTATATGCCAATAAAGCAGCTTGTTATGAAGCTTTGGGACAATACCAGAAGGCCATCGAAACTTATGAAGAAATGCTGGAGCTGGAATATACAAAAGCATTTACTTTCTATAAGATCGGATTATGCAACAAGGCCTTAAAACAGCCTATTTTAGCTTTAAACTCATTTCAGAAATCATTGAGAGAAGACCCTCAGTTTTATCTTGCAATGATGGAGCAGTCTTATCTTTATGAAGAAATGGGCGGAATGTCTGAAGCATTGCATTATGCCAAAGAAGCTACCCAGCTGAATGAAAATAATCTTGACTATCAGAAGAGATTGGCATTTTTGTTCATTGATTCAGGGAAGTTTGAAGAAAGTCTTTCCTGTCTTAAAAAACTGGTGGATGCAGAGCCTTCAAGGTTCTACAACTGGTATGCCTATTCAGAAGTTTTAATGTTGGTAGGAGAGTATGAAGACGCGGTAACAGTCTTGAACAGAGCCATTAAAAAACATTACAGAGCCGAGCTGTTTTATCAGTTGAGCAATTGTTTTTACAATCTGAAAGACCAGGATAAAGGAATGGAATCTCTTCAGAAAGCATTGGAACTTGATCCTTCTTTAGCTAAGGATATGCAGAAAAAATATCCTTTCATTAAAGACGAAGTGAAAAAGGTCAAAGCCAGCAAAGTGAAGAAAAAGAACTAGATTTCTCTAACAAATAACAGAAAACCTGCAGAAATGCAGGTTTTTTTTATTGATAATTGTATTCGTAGAAAAATTTATCCGGAGCGCTGGTATTTGCATTTCCGTTCATATCAAGAGACTGTCTGCTTTCTTCAGATGGATAACCCGCAGTATTAAACGTTGTTGTATACTTATGAGAGGTTGTTCCTGCAGCTGTTCCTCCTCCGGCTGTAGTATTGGTAAACTCTCCTTTATAAGTGCTTAAGCTGTTCTTAATATTCGAAAATAGCATACTTATCCCATCGCTGCTTTCATTTCCGTTAAATATAATTTTGTCAAAACCTTTGACATTTTTGAAAGGATAGTTCTTATCAGTATAGGTATAAGTCTCTTTTTCCGTGTAATTAACTGTATTTCCATTGACGATTCCGGCTCCTGATCCTACGTTACTTACCATATTTCCACTGCTGTACGTAAATACACTGTTAATGGTAGAGGATCCTCCAGTCCCTGAATTGGTCTGTCTTTTTACATTGATTTCTGTATTACTGGTATAGTTATAAGTAAATGTAACCGTATTCTGTACAGTTCCGGTAGTGGAATATTCCTTTATAATAGCTGAAGCCATTCGCCCATTAGAATATCCATATTCTACAGCGCTTTCAAGAACATTATTTTCATAATGTTTAATCCCGGAAATATAATCTTCGGTATAGGAGAACTCCACTCTTTGTCCATGATTAATGTTGTTAATCATACTGATGATTTTAGTTCCGTTGTAATTGATTTTCATTACAATACCGTCCATAGTCATCTTCGTGGGAAGAATTACGCTTTGATTAGATGGATCACTGTTGTCGAAAGGAGTGTCATCAGAGTTGGAACAAGAAAGTGTAGATAAGGCTATAGCCCCAAAAAGTAGCAGTTTTTTCATAGTTATAAGTTAAATCATCCAAATATAATTTAATTTATAACATAATTTTATTTTTTTGGATTTGTTCTTAAAAATATGAGTCCGGCAATAATAACTCCGGCTCCTATGAATTGTAAATAAGTGAGTTTTTCACCATCAATAATTCCCCAGATAATGGCAACGATTGGCATTACCAAAGTGACGGTTGAAGCAAAAAGAGGAGAGGAAACTTTCAATAAACGATAATTCATCATCATTGCCAATCCGGTTC
This sequence comes from Chryseobacterium sp. KCF3-3, assembly GCF_045865955.1. NCBI lineage: Bacteria > Pseudomonadati > Bacteroidota > Flavobacteriia > Flavobacteriales > Weeksellaceae > Chryseobacterium > Chryseobacterium sp. KCF3-3. Next base: position 1,770,930 of record NZ_AP035792.1, on the reverse strand, counting down.
CGAAAACAGATAAAAGGCTGACAAACATAAGTCCCATCAGGTTATCCTTTGAAAAGCTGAATTCTGAAAAGAATCCTGTGCCTGTTAAGGCAATAATGGAAGGTAATAATAAAACAAATGAGAAAACAAAAGCAGATAAAACGGTAGAAGATACCTCCATTAGCTTAGACTTCACGGTCGTTGTACTCATTGCGTAGCATAAAGTAGCCAATAAAAGCAACAGAATCGGGATCATTTTCAATTCTCCGCTGTCTCCACCACCAAAAGCCAGAATACAGACTCCAGTGAAGCTTATTAACGTGCCTACAATTTGTTTTTTTGTTGTTTCGAACTTCCATACCAAAGCTCCAACAATAATGACGAAAATGGGCATCATGGAGTTGATAATCCCTGCAATACTACTGCTTATTTCGGTTTCAGCAATCGGAAACAGAAACATCGGAATGAAATTCCCGGTAAAAGCAGCCAGAATTAACCATTTCAAATGTTTTTTAGGGAAAAGTTTGTAATTGGAAATAGCAACCGGAAGCAGAATAATGCCGGCAATAAGAACCCTTAAAGATCCAACCTGAAACGGATTGAAATGTTCCAGCGATTTTTTGATTAAAATAAAGGATGATCCCCAGATAATGCTCAGGATAACCAGAAGAACCCACTTTTCTTTATCTGCGTTCATTATTTTCGTGTAAGATTTTTAGAAATTCTTTTTTGGGAATCATTTTTGCTCCCAGACTCTCCAGGTGTTCGGTATGTGACTGACAGTCAATTAATTCAATATTGTCTTTGTTGCTTTCTACAAAATTGATAAACCCTGCTTTTGAAGCATTACTTACTTTAGCAAACATACTTTCTCCGCAGAAAACATTTCCAATCTGCAATCCGTAAAAGCCACCTACAAGTTCTTCATCCTGCCACACTTCAATGCTTTTGGCCAAACCATATTCATGAAGCTGGATAAAAGAATCCATCAGTTCATCAGAAAGCCATGTTCCTGATTGTCCTTTTCGGGTAGCCTGCTGGCAGTTTCTGATCACCTCTCTGAAATTCTTATTCTCAGAGAAAGTAAAAACATTCCTGTTTAAGATTTTTCTCATTGATTTTGAGACTTTTAATTCTTCAGGAATAAGAACAAATCTTGGATCAGGACACCACCAAAGGATTTCCTCTCCGGGATTGTACCATGGAAAAATGCCCAGCTGATAAGCAAACCAAATACGTTCTACGGACAGGTCGCCCCCAAAAGCAACCACTCCCTCATGACCTTCATACAGCTCTGGGTCAGGAAATGAAATCTCGTTTTCGTCTAATCGGACCATTTTTAGAAAAAAAATCCCACTTCAAAAAGCAGGATTTATATTTGATCTTTATTCTTTAATTAGAAAGGTAAATCATCATCGTCATCTCCGGCAAACGGATTCTCGTTAGAAACTGGAGATGCAGATTGCTGAGGCATTGCCTGAGTAGGTTCAGAACCATTGTCAAAAACTTTCTCTACTCTCCACCCTGTAATAGAGTTGAAGTATTTAGTTTCACCCTGAGGAGAAACCCATTCTCTCCCTCTGATGTTGATTCCTACCTTTACGTTTTCTCCTTCTTTAAGGTTATCTAATAAACTGATTTTATCAGATAAAAATTCTATGTTTATCGGCTGTGGATACTGTTCCTGGGTCAAAATAACCATTTCTCTTTTTTGAAACCCGCTCGCAAATGTTTGAGCATCAAAAAGTTTCTTTACCGTTCCTTGTAATTCCATATCGTAAATATTAACGATGTAAAAGTAAGAAAATGAAATGTAATAAAAGAAGGCATGAAAAAAAAATGTGGAAATTTTATTTTTTTTTCTTGAAAAGTTTGGTAGTAAAGGAAATTGTCCTATATTTGCACTCACAAAAACGAAGCAAGCTCTTTAAAACTTACAATATAAAAAACCAGCGGATGTGGTGTAATTGGTAGCCACGCCAGACTTAGGATCTGGTGCCGTGAGGCGTGGGGGTTCGAGTCCCTTCATCCGCACTATGCGAAAATAGCTCAGCTGGTAGAGCACAACCTTGCCAAGGTTGGGGTCGCGGGTTCGAATCCCGTTTTTCGCTCCACACCATGCCCTGGTGGTGGAACTGGTAGACACGCAGGACTTAAAATCCTGTGTCCGCAAGGACGTACGGGTTCAAGTCCCGTCTGGGGTACAAGACCCTCTGTAATATCTTACGGAGGGTTTTTTGTTTTAATAGAGAGTGTTCTTTAAATAAAAATCTTATATTTGTAAGAAATCAGGTTGAATCTGAGTATTCAGATCAACAAAACCAGCGGATGTGGTGTAATTGGTAGCCACGCCAGACTTAGGATCTGGTGCTGTGAGGCGTGGGGGTTCGAGTCCCTTCATCCGCACTATTCTAAAAGTTCTCTTTTAGAGTCGTTAAGAAGGTTGGAACCTCTGGTTCGAATCTTTTTTTTTGCCCACACCATGCCCTGGTGGTGGAACTGGTAGACACGCAGGACTTAAAATCCTGTGTCCGCAAGGACGTACGGGTTCAAGTCCCGTCTGGGGTACAAAGCCCTCTGTAATGTATTACGGAGGGCTTTTTTATTTGTCCTATAAGGCTATATCATTTTAGTGGATTGCAAAAATGATCATTTAATACTATTTTTACGTTCCAAATTCTCCAGCCTCTCAAAAATACTGGTGAAAATATTTTTCTCAGCAGTAGAAACGTATCCTACAATTTTATAATACTCTTGCTCGGAGTTTGCTGCTGATGGCTTGTCAGTAGCGTGCACGAGGTTTCCATCCTGATAAATAAGAAGGTTGTTGACAGATTCTGTTTTCTGATCTGCTTTGTTCAAAAACAAAATATCACCATATTGATATTGCGGTAGCAAAGTTTTTTCAGAGGTAAATTCATACACCAAATTCACGGATGCTAATATTTTTTGCAATAAGGGTTCGTTTGGATTGCTTTCCTGCGTTTTTTCGTGTGCTTCTTTGCTGTTCTGAATGGCCAATTCCGGGAAAAGCATCAGCTGGTCTATATCAGAAACGCTTACTAATTGGTTTACCTGAAGGGTTTCGGTCAGTAATTTGTCAAGATTAAGGTTAAAATGATTGGCTACCTTTAATATAGTTTCTATCTTAGGTTCTGCGCGACCTTCTTCATAAGAGCTTATTACTCCTCTGTTTAAATCAAATAAATCGGCAAAAGCCTTTTGACTCAGTCCTTTAACCTGTCTTATTTTTTTAATATTAGTTCCAAAGAAGCTCATCTTGTCTAATCTTTTTTGCAAAGATAGAGAATCTGAAATAAATAATTGCTAATAATATTTGCAATTTGAAAATTTTATTTTATATTTGTGTAGACGAAAAATAAAACACTAAACCAGCCATCATGAGAAATCAAATATTCAGAACGGTCAAAGAGTGGTTGTTAGATTATGAGTTTAACATCACGTTGGAAGATGAGGCTCAGAGAATCTTAATCATCGAAAAAGAATCCAACGGGATAAAAAACATGATCCTTATAATATCAGACTCTATTCTGATCATGGAACAGTTTCTTTTTGAAATCAAAAACCCATCCGAAAAAATATTTCTGAGACTCCTTCAGAAAAACAGAGACATCGTTCACGGAGCATTTGTACTGGACGGAAGCGGAAGAAGGGTGATTTTCAGAGATACACTCCCAACCGATAATATGGCGCAAAACGAAGTGATGGCTTCCATCAATTCTTTAGGAATCCTTGTGGGGGAATTTACAACAGAAATGCTTGAAATGAGTAAGTAATTCACAAAAGATATTTAAAATGAACATTTTTAAAAGATTGTTAACGATAGGAAAAGCAGAGATCCATTCTGTGATCGACAGCTTTGAAGACCCAATCAATTTAACGGAACAGGGAATCCGTGAAATGAAAGAACAGTTGGGAAAAAGTATAGAAGCACTTGCTCAATTGAAAGCGCTTGCCATACGTAAAAAGAATGACGCAGAAACAGAACAGCAGACCGCCAATGATTATTATAATAAAGCTATAGTCATTGTTCAGAAAGCAGAAAAAGGAGAGGTGGAAACCGCTGACGCAGACCGCCTTGCTAAAGAAGCACTGAAAAAACAGACCTCTTCTTTGGAAAATGCAACAGCTCTTCAGAAAGAACATGAGAAACTGTATGATGACTGCGAAAAAATGCAGGGTAATATCAACCATCTGAAATCAAGCATTGCCAAATGGGAAAACGAATTGAAAACCCTGAAAGCAAGAGTTCAGGTGAGTGAAGCCACAAAAGATATCAATCAGAAGATGACCCAGATGGACACCGGAAGTACAGTGAGTATGCTGGAAAAACTGAAGGATCGTGTTGTACAGCAGGAAGCCCTTGCAGAAGCTTATTCTGATCTTTCAAAATCAGGAAAAAGCATTGATGAAGAGATAGATGCCGTAGTAAACAATAGTGATACAAAAGCTGAAGAAGCTTTAAACAGATTAAAAGAAACCCTTAAAAAAGGCTAATATATGACCTTTCAGGAATTTTTGAATGTAGCATTTTCTCCGGTGAATACGGTGCTGACTGTCCTTTTGGCACTTTCGGTAGTCTATTGGCTATTCACCATTCTTACCGGGCTGGATATCGATGTTGGAATTCATTCCGATCTGGATGCTGATGCAGATATAGACGTTCCGGATGGTCATCTCCACGCTCCTGATCATGATCCTTCGGCATGGATGCATTTCCTGAAATTTCTGAATCTGGACATTGTTCCGGTAACATACTTTCTTACACTTTCATTGCTGATTACCTGGCTGGGCTCATTTTATCTGAATTATTTCATTCCACTTCCCACATGGGCAGGAATACTGATTCTCTTTCCAATGATGATTGGGGGAATGCTATTAACCAAAATAATTCTAAAGCCCCTGAATCCCTTTTTTAAAGAGATCAATCATAAAGGAGAATTGTCCTATGCCTTTTTAGGAAGAGAAGGACGCCTAAAATCCAGTATTCAGGATGATAAAATAGGAATGATGGAAGTCTTCATCGGAAGTGATCCTATGACATTGATGGTAAGAAGCAATGACGGAAGCAGGCTGGAGCACGGAACCCGGGTTATGATTGTAGATGAAGAACCCGAAAAAAGGATTTACTACGTACAGAAATCAATAAGATATTAAAATAAAAAACTAATAACCATGCTGACTATTTTTTTGATTCTGATGAATTATATCCTGGATATCATCTTCCAATTCTTATAAAAATAAAAAACACATCTATATAAACTATAAACTTATAAAACTATGAACTTACCTTTAATTGCTGGAATTATTGTTGCCGTCGTAGCAACAATCGGATTGATTTTCTGGATTTTATCGATGTATAAAAAAACTGTTCAGGGAATCGTTATTTTAAGAACTGGTTATGGAGGTACAAAAGTCTTCTTTAATGCCGGTATTGTCATTCCCATTATCCATCGTATGGAATCTATGGATATCTCCGTAAAAAAGCTGGAGATTTCAAGAGAGGGAAGAGCAGGGTTAATCTGTAAAGACAATATGAGAGCAGATATTCAGGTGGCATTTTTTATCCGTGTCAATAAATCAGTAGATGATATTGTGAATGTAGGTCAAACGATTGGTTGTCAGCGTGCTTCAGATGCCCAGACATTAAGAGAATTGTTTGAAGCCAAATTTTCAGAAGCTCTTAAAACGGTAGGAAAGAAATTTGATTTTACAGAACTATATGAAGCCAGAAGCGAATTCCGTCAGGAAATCCTTGATATCATCGGAACAGATCTTAACGGATATGTGCTGGATGACTGTGCAATAGACTACCTTGAGCAGACCTCAATTGATAAATTAGATAAAGATAATATCCTTGATTCTGAAGGGATTAAAAAAATTACCGAACTGACAGCTACTCAAAATATTAAAGCCAATCAGGTTCGTCGTGATGAAGAAAAAACCATTACAAAACAAAATGTAGAAGCCAGAGAAGCCATTCTGGAACTTGAAAAACAGCTGGCAGAAAAAGAAGAATCTCAAAAAAGAGAAGTGGCCAATATCAAAGCCCGTGAAAATGCAGAAATTCTGAAAGTAGAAGAAGAGGAGCGCCTGAGATATGAAACAGTGCGTATTGCTACAGAAGAAAAACTACAGATTGCAGAAGAAAATAAACTTCGTCAGGTCGTGATCGCTGCTAAAAATAAAGAACGTGCAGATTTGGTAGAAACCGAAAGAGTATTAAAGGATAAAGCCCTTGAAGCTACAGAAAGAGAAAGAATTGTCTCTCTTGCTCAGATTGAAAAGGAGAAAGCAATAGAACTGGAGAAGAAAAGTATTCAGGATGCGATCCGCGAGCGTTTAACCATGGAGAAAACCGTAGTGGAAGAACAGCAGGGAATCAAAGATCTGGAAGCCTTCAAAACTGCAGAAAGAAACAAGCAGGTAGAAATTACTGTTGCCACTCAGGAAGCAGAGAAAAAGCTGATCGAGGAAACAAGAGCCGCAGAATCCCGAAGATTGGCAGCAGAAAAAGATGCTCAGAAATATGTAATTGAAGCACAGGCGAAAAGAGATGCTGCAGAAAAAGAAGCTGAAGCCCGTAAGATTATTGCAGACGCAAAAGCAAAAGAAGAAGCAACAGTAGGATTATCAGAAGCTCAGGTAATGCATGCGAAAGCAGATGCTGCAGAAAGACAAGGTGTTGCAGAAGCTACAGTGATTGAGAAAAAAGCTGACGCCAATAAAAAAGAAGGAATTGCTCAGGCAGAAGTTATCAAAGAAAAAGCATTGGCAGAAGCAGCAGGAATCACAGAGAAAGCAGAAGCCATGAAGAAACTGAACGATGCCGGAAAAGATCACGAAGAATTCCGTCTTCAGCTTGCCAAAGAAAAAGATGTGGAACTGGCTCAGATTGCTATTCAGAAAGATATTGCAGAAGCTCAGTCTATGGTACTCGCAGAAGCCTTCAAATCTGCAAAAATTGATATCGTAGGAGGTGATAATACTTTCTTCGACAATGTTATCAGACAGGTTTCTGCAGGAAAAGGATTAGATAAATTCATCAGCCACAGCGAAAATGCACAGATTGTAAAAGAAAACCTTCTGGGTGATGGAGAAAACATCATTGGAAAAGTGATGGGAATGGTGGATAAATATAAAATCTCATCCGATGACATCAAAAATATGAGCATTGCTTCCCTGATTTTTAAACTGAACGGCGTAGCCAATCAACAGGAAAAAGGGATTCTGGAAAGAGCACTTGACATGGCTAAACATCTGGGAGTGGAACACAAACCTGTGAATAATAACCATGTTTAATGCAAGAGAGCTTTAGATGCTTTAAGAGATTCTAAACCTCAAACCTTATAGGTTTCCAAAACCTATAAGGTTTATATCAAAAAAAAATTTTCAAAGTACCACAAGTTATACAAAGACCTGCTGTCCTACAGCAGCCATGACAACCTAAATAAAAACGATGTCAGAACAACTTAATTCCGGAACTTACGAAATTATTCAGAACCGTTTAAATGAGCAGAAGAATGACCTGATTCAGAGACTTCAGCAGCTTAATGAAAGCCGTAAAAATATATTTGGCGGAGTGGATTTCTCTCTCATTGCCAATGAAAGAATTTCGACGGATCACAGCTGCATTGCCAAAGATATTTATTCATTGGGTGATCTCCTGATTTTTGGATCTAATGCACACCTGGGACTTCAGACGGAAATCAATATTTCGGACGTTTTTTCAATATATAAAATCAATAATGACCGGTTTGAACCTCAGGATCAGACCCTGATCAATGATGAAGTTTTCATCGACGAGTTTAAAAACCTTTACAAATATTACAGAAATACTTTCTTTGCCAGATTTACCTTCACGGAAAACTATCTTTATATGGTTTTTCAGCTGTCAGAAAGTACCACAGATATCAAAGCTTTTAAATGGCTGATCAAAGAGAATCAACTGATCTATGTAGATTCAAGAAGTGCCTCCGAAACATCATATCCTCAGCAGCATGGTTTTGTATGGACAAAGGCAACAAGAGATATGCAGAGATCCGGAAAACATCCTCATATTTCTTTAGCAGATAAAGTTTTTGTAGAAAGCATCGGTGGAGATATTACCATTAAAGTAGAAGACAATACAGATACAGGAAAGGGAATCTACTCTGAAGATGTAATTCATAAAGATCAGAATCTGGATGATGCTGAGATTCATTTCTGTGATCTGGATAATCTTGTTTTGTTTAAAATAAAGCCTTATCAGGAAACAGAACGCTATTTCATTTATAATCACAAAGAAAAAACCGTTTCAAGGGCAGATGCTATTAAATATTCAGGGCTTTTGCTTCCGGAAAATCAAGGGGTATTATTTTCAAACGGATATGCCCTTCAGACAGGAGGATTAAAAGTGATCTCTCAGGATCAGAACAGACTTTACTATCTGAAAACTGTTGCAGAACCGAACGGAGAGAATTTTTTATACGTTTTCTACGATGATAAGACCAATAATTATCAGCTGATCTCCTATAATATCATCACCCAGACTATAGAAACCCCGATCCGATGCAGCGGTTTTACATTTCTTAATGACGGGAAACTGATCTATCTCAGAGAAAGCATCGAAACCACAAAACATCATCTGTCTCAGATCTGGCAGACTCCTTTTTCCAAAGAACTGTTGCCCAATATGGAAAAAGCAGACAGTTTACTTTACAAAATTGGAAATAAGGATATTGTAAGAGTAATGGCTGAGAGTCAGGAGCTGATAACCCTTCTGAATAAAAAAGATTCTTACAGTGGTTTGTATGATGATATTGTAAAGCTCTCAACCTTTATTCTGGATACTTACTATTTTCTTGGGGAAGAGGAAGTTCAGAAGCTGGATATGCCATTGAAAGAGATCAGGGCGATTGCCCATTCGGCCATCAATGAGTACGAAAAAGTAGTAGAACAAAGGAAGAATACAGAGGAAACTTTAGAAAAGATAAAGTTGTCCTGTGATAAAATTCTTGATGATACCAAAAGGCTTCACTATTCTCAGCTTACAGAATACATTGATGCTCTTTCTCAGATCAGAGCATTAAGAGGAGAAGTGACAGGAGCCAGAGAGCTTAAATATGCAGAAAAAGCTTTGCTGGATAGATTGGAAAAATCTCTTGCAGACCGTTATACAGAACTCTCAAATGCCTGTGTGGAATTTCTGCTTCAGGAAGGTGCATTATTGCCATACGAAGAAAGAGCACAGCAGATTTCCGAAGATATCATTGGACTGCAGAAAGCCATTGACGCCAAAATAATTGAAGAAAATATCAATACACTTTCCGGGCAGCTGGAATTATTGGTGGATATTGTCAATAACCTTAAAATTGAAGACACCTCCCAGTCTACCCAGATTATTGAAAATATCTCTTTAATCTTTGCAAGACTGAATCAGGAAAGGCTTGAACTCAGCAAAAGAAAAAGAGAAATTTCAGGGAAAGAGCTGGCTTCAGATTTTCAGGCTCAGATTACCTTATTTGACCAGTCTGTGATCAATTTTCTGGAGCTTTCACAAACTCCTGAGAAATGTGATGAATATCTGACCAAACTCTCTATTCAGCTGGAAGAAATGGAAACGAAATTTATTGATTTCGAAGAGTTTATTCAGCAGATAGGAACCAAAAGAGAAGAAGTTTACGGACATTTTCAAAATAAGAGGGTACAGCTTACCGAAGCAAGAAATAAAAGGACTCAGAATCTTTTTGATGCTGCGCAGAGAATCTTGAAATCGGTACAGACCAAAGCAGAATCTTTTGACTCAGAAAATGAGATCAATGGCTATTTTGCTGCAGATCTGATGGTGGAGAAAGTGAGAGATCTCTCCAGACAGCTTGCAGAATGGGAAGATTCAGCAAAATCAGAAGAGATTCAGACGTTGTTAAAAACCCAGCAGCAGGAAGCCGTAAGAAAACTGAAAGATAAAAAAGAGATCTATGCAGACGGAGAAAGCGTCATTGCATTGGGAGACTATAAATTTGCAGTCAATCAGCAGAAGCTGGATCTTACGCTGGTACTGAGGAATGCTCAATATTATTATCACCTTACCGGAACAAGCTTTTATGAACCATTGAACTTCACGGCAGATGAATTCAAAGAAGTCTGGAATCAGGAATTTGTTTCAGAAAACAACAAGGTAAAAAGATTTGAATACCTTGCCTGGAATGTATTTTCCGCTCGCAAGGAAATAACCTCGGAGATTGAAAATGAAAAGGCAGTACAGCAGTTTACGGCAGAACATTTCGGAGAAGGACTGGTAAAAGGAATTCATGATAAAGATGCTGAAATGATTGTCTTGAAACTTCAGCAGATCCATAATGAACTTGGACTGATGAGGTTTACAGCACAGGAGAGAACTTTAGCCCAGCTTTTCTGGTTTTTCCTTGAAAGTGAAAGGAAAGAATACTATACCAAACAGTTTGAGGTAGCATCCATTATTACTCAATCATTCACTGTAAAACAGGGATTTGAGTACTTAAGCAGAGAAATTTCGGAAGAAATGAAATCTTTTGCATCAGCACATGGTATTTTTCTGGAGACGGATTATATCAATGCTGCCATATACCTGAAAAAAGAAGATAAAGAAAGCTTCCTGATCTCAGAAAAAGCTGCTACTTTGTATGAATTGTTCCTGAAAGAACTCAAAGAAAAAGGCAAAGATCTGGAGTTCATTGCTCAGATACAGGCTATGTATCAGTATCCTTCAGCATGTTATTACATTGCCGAAAGTGCATTACAGGCATTTGATCCGGAAGCTGATGAAAATATAATACAGGAAGCTGCAGCATTCATCATTACTCAAAAGTTTGATCCGAAAAATATCAAACACATTGCTTATGAAGTCGCCATAAAAGAGCTGAAATCTCTTGAAAAAGACACGGAATATCATCTTAACTACTTTGAATTTGTATCCAGACTGAGTCACTTTAATACCGTTACCGTTCCGAAATACAAACGTCTTCAGGAATTGAAATACAGCTGGGTAGATGAAAAGAAAAAAGCATTGAAGCTGGATACCTTTAAGCCTCAGGTTTTAAGCTCATTTGTGAGAAATAAACTGATTAATGATGTTTATTTCCCTCTCATCGGAGCCAATCTTGCCAAGCAATTGGGAACTGTGGGATCAGACAAAAGAACAGACAGAATGGGAATGCTTCTTCTGGTATCTCCTCCTGGATACGGAAAGACAACCCTGATGGAATATATGGCAGAGCGAATGGGGTTGGTATTTATGAAGATCAACGGACCATCATTAGGATACGATATTGTATCAACGGACCCTTCCGAAGCCAGAAATGCAGGTGCCAGACAGGAACTTGAAAAACTGAATCTTGCCCTGGAAATGGGAGACAATGTTATGCTTTATCTTGATGATATCCAGCACTGTAATCCTGAGTTTTTACAGAAATTCATCTCTCTTGCAGACGGACAGAGAAAAATTGAAGGAATCTATAATGGGGAAAGTAAAACATATGATCTTCGATCCAAGAGATTCTGCCTCGTCATGGCCGGAAATCCATACACGGAGAGTGGAGAAAAGTTTAAAATTCCGGACATGTTAGCCAACCGTTCAGATACTTACAATCTTGGAGAAATATCCGGATCGAAAACAGACCTTTTTGACCTGAGTCTTATTGAAAATGCTTTAATGTCTAATGAATATCTGACCAGACTGACCCATCCGGGAATGGAAAACCTGTATGAACTCTATGATTGTGTGATTACAGATAATCCTGCCGATAACCTGAAAGGAAATTTCAGTTCCAGTGAAATATCAGATTTCAGAACAGTACTGAAAAACACAATCAGGGTGAGAAATATGGTGTTGAAGGTGAACAAAGAATATATCGCATCCGCAGCCATGTCAGACGATTATCGAAATGAACCACCGTTCAAATTGCAGGGATCTTACCGTAATATGAATAAGCTGATTGCACAGATACAACCGATTCTTAAAGACAATGAAGTCATTCAGATTGTGATGAATCATTATCAAAATGAATCTCAGACGCTGACAACCGGAGCAGAAGCCAATATGCTGAAAATGAAAGAACTCATAGGAATTCTTTCGGAAGAAGAAACCGAACGCTGGAATGAAATAAAGAAAACCTTTGTTAAAAATAAAACCCTGAAAGGACTGGGTGAGAATGATAGAATGTCGCAGATTGTAGCACTGCTTGCCCAATTTGGTGACGGATTAGAAGGAATCAAAGAAGCCCTTAAAAAAACAGAACAATAACCATGAAACTTTAAATAGTTGCAAACAGGCTGTTTCGGAAGAAGCAGTCTGTTTTTTATTTCTATGCTATTATCAATTGTGTGAATTAGGATTTCTTCAAGAGAAAATCTGCGAAATCTACTTTATCTGCGAGAGTAAAAGATCAAATAAAAAATCTGTATCCATAATATTCTATAGTTCTGTATCTGTATCCAAAATTAAATACTCCATAATTTTGTTTAGCTAAAGAAGAAAATATGGAAACAATCACTCAACATCAGAAACAGTTTCAATATGCTGAGGCTTATGTATCAGATATGTTGGAGCTGAAGAACATTTTTCTGCAAACGCAGAATTTGAAGCAAGCAGACCAGAATTTCGGACTTCCTTTTCTTTTGGCTAAAAATGGAAAAGAAACTGTTGCTTTTGCCAGTCTTATCATCAATGAAAAGGATGAAATATCTTTTAAAATCTATGATAAAAACAGAATGACGGAATCAGAAAAAAGGAATTTTTATTCCCGTGCTGAAAGATATTGCAAAAATAATAATACACCCAATTTCAAGGATCCGGAACAATTAAAAAGCAGTATCAACAGTATGATCAGTTGGCTGAATCCTGAATAAAAACAGGATAAAATTGTACATTTACGTAAAACCCAGATTCTATGTCTAAAGATGTTCTGTACCTTAAAATAGCCAATTCTGTCACAGAGCAGATTAAAAGCGAAACCCTGCAGTTTGGAGACAGGCTGCCTTCATTGAGAAGTGCCCAGAAATTATACAATGTAAGTCTGAATACTATAAAACAAGCGTATATGGAACTGGAGAGCCGCTCTCTGGTAGAATCACGTCCGAAATATGGATATTATGTGAGCCAGACTTCCCAGCGAAAACTGGCGCTGCCTTCTGTGACACAGATGAAGGTTTCAGAAGGTAAAAATACTCCTCAGGATTTGATTGACAAGGTATTCGGGAGTATAGGAGGGACAGATGTCACACAATTCGCGCTTGGAATTCCCGGGAAAAGTCTTCTTCCGGTAGCCAAGATGAAAAAGTGCATGATTGATGTAATGAAAAGGAAGAGTGACAGCGGAACGAATTATGAACCTGTGCAGGGAAGCGAAGTGCTGCGCCGTGAAATTGCTAAATGGTCGATGGTCATGGAAGGGAAAATCACAGAAGATGATCTGGTAATCACTTCCGGAGCGATGAATGCCGTTTATAATTGCTTAATGGCCGTTACGCAACCGGGAGATTCGGTGGCAGTGGAAAGCCCTGTGTATTTCGGAATTCTTCAGGCCATTCAATTATTGGGATTGAAAGCAGTAGAAATTCCTACACATCCTATTACAGGAGTGGATCTGGATGCTCTAAAGAAAGTGCTTCCCAAGCTCTCTGCATGTTGTTTTGTGGTAAATTATAATAATCCGTTGGGATTTCAAATGCCGGACGAGAACAAAAAAGAGCTGGTTAAAATGCTTACCGAGCACAATGTTCCTTTGGTGGAAGATGATGTCTACGGAAACATCTATTTCGGAGCAGGAAGACCGAAACCTTGTAAGTTTTATGATGAAGCAGGAATTGTGATGTGGGTAGGCTCGGTTTCCAAGACATTAGCACCTGGTTTTAGAGTAGGATGGGTAGCGCCGGGAAAATTTAAAGAGAAAATTATTCGTCAAAAACTGGTTCAGACGGTGAGCGGACCTTCTTTATTCTCGGATGTGATTGCTGATTTCCTTGCCCACGGAAGGTATGATCATCACCTGAGAATGTTCAGAAAGAAATTGTACGCCAACTACCTTCAGATCCAGAAATCGGTGATTGAATATTTTCCTGATAATACAAAAATCTCAGAACCCAAGGGCGGTTTTATGCTCTGGCTGGAACTGGATAAGAGAATCTGTACAGAAGATCTTTATGATTTGGCTGTCAGTCAGAAAGTAAACTTTGCCCCGGGAAGAATCTTTTCACAATATAATCAGTATCAGAACTGTATGCGTTTAAACTATGCATTAGAATGGACAGACAGAGTGGAAAGTGATCTGGAAAAGCTGGGAAAAATGATAAAAAACAGAATTTAATAAACCTTATAGCGATGAATGATAGTAAAAATGAAGTAAAAATTATAGCCTATGAACCTCAGTATAAAGAAGCTTTCAAAGCTTTGAATGAGGAATGGATCAAAACGTTTTTTGTGATGGAAGCAGGAGATTACAAGCTTCTGGATCATCCCGAAGAGGAAATTTTAAATAAAGGTGGATATATAGCCTTTGCTTTGCTGGATGGAGAAGTTGTAGGAACCTGTGCCTTGGTAAAAACAGAGGGTAATCCTCTTACTTTTGAGCTTTCAAAGATGGCGGTAAGCCCTAAAGCACAAGGAAAAAAATTAGGCTATCTGCTGGGAAATGCTCTAGTGGAAAAAGCAAAAGAATTAAAGGCAGAAAAAGTTTTTCTAGTCACCAATTCTATCCTTGTTCCGGCTATTAAGTTGTATGAAAAGCTTGGCTTTATCCATACACCTATTGGTCATGCTGAGTACGACCGTGCAGATGTCAGAATGGAGTTGATTTTCAGTACATAAACAAAAAAAATATTAGAACTCGGATAGGAATATCCTTGTTCTAATATCAAATTTAAATCTAATTGCTTTACTGTTTTATTTCTTGATGAATGTCTTGGTCATTGCTTTTTTGCTTCCGTTGATTTTAATGAAATACACACCAGCCGGAAGACTTCCGATATTGATTTTTTCATCGTAAAAACCTCTTGAAGACTTTAAATGTGTTGTTAAAACATTTGATCCCTTACTGTCTATTATTTCTGCTTTAATTTCCTTATCCTCAGATAGATACTGGATTCCAATGAATGTTGAAACAGGATTCGGATAAATTTTAAAATCTTCAGCGATTACCTTCGTCTCTTTTGCTGATAATATTTCTTTGGAACATACCGGAATTCTATTCACTCCATCTATTCCCCATGAAGACTGCACCGGAATACAAAGCCAGTTCAATACCGTAGGGAAGTGGTCTGTTTCTCTCGTTGTTGAGGTATAGTCATAGATCTTAAAATTATTAACTGTACCTGCATTATAAGTAGGAGAACCTGTCACAGTCATGTTATTTGCGTTTGGACCAGAGTCTGCCAACGTATTTCCTGAAGTTCCACTACATTTCCAATTAGCTAATAATTGAGAATAATAAGGATGCGAAGTTGTAATATCCTGGTTCGCCCAATTCACGATCACATCATTGGGAAGAGCCGATTTCCAGATTCTTACATCTTTATAAGAAGCTGCCAGATTAATTCCGTAAGCATTCGTTCCATCCTGATTTAAGGTTAAAGGAAGTCCGGAATCAATATTGCCGATGGTATTCATTTTCGCAAAAGTTACCGGAACACCATCTTCATACAGAGTTACAAGGCCATCTCTGTCAAAGCTTGCTGCAATATGTTTCCACTTATTCGTTTCCACTTTTCCGCCTACAAGGTCAATTCTGTTAGTTCCATCTCCAATATTCATTTTGAAAGTCTGTCCTGAATATCCTGAGAAAACAAATCCTTTATTTTTTCCGTTCGCCCAGTTTTTATTACTGATCATCACCGGATCACTGGAGTAAGCAGCATTAGGTTTCACCCAAAACTCGATGGTGAAATCCTGGTTTGCACCAAAATTAAAAGGAGTCTGGCTTGCTGGCTTTGCATAAGCTCCCGCCGGAAGATTCAACTGATTGAATGTTTTATTGGATTCCAGAATGGTTTTGCTGATCTGTTGTGGAGTAAATCCAGGATTGGAGTACACCGTAAAAATATTTCTTTCCGTAAGATTTCCGCCTCCATGAGAACTTTCAATAGCTCCGTGATCTGTAGTCAATACTACCAGCCAGTCTTCATTATTATAAGAAGGTCTGTTTTTCATTGCAGTCACAATTTCTCCGATATAAGAATCTGTCGTCTTAATAGAATTGACATATTGAGAAACAGTGGATGAGAATCCATAAGAATGTCCGGCATGGTCTACATCATCAAAATCTACAAAGAGAATATCAGGATTGTCATTCTGTAAAGCTGTAACAGCAGCATTTTTCACTGCAAGATCCGTTGCCAGATTACTTTTTACATCAGCCGTTTGGATAATCTTGTCGTTGATTGGTGACCAATGAGCCAGAGAAATGGTTCTTAAAGCGGGATTATAAGTCTCTGCTCTGGTTAAAAAATCAGGATAATTAACATAGTTCGGACTGGTAAAATTATTGTCCTGAACATTGTGTTTGGTATGCCATACACCGGTAAGCATGGTGCTCCATCCGTTTCCGCTCCACGTAGTGGCAGCACAAAGCCCGTCAATAGAATAAATGGACTGACTGATGAGGTTTTGGATATTAGGAGTTGGGGTAGACATCATGACATCTGCACGGCATCCGTCAATGCCAATAAAAAGGACTTTTTTAGTCTGAGCTCCAAGGAAATAGCTCATTACAACAGCCATTGAGAATAGTTTTGTTTTCATGGGGAAATAAGGTTTTAGAATTACAAAAGTTTACAAATAGTAATTTATTTTTAACTATTGTAAAATTAGTTTACTATTTGTAAACATTCGTGAACTGAAAGTTAATTAATTGATAATAAAAAAGTTCACAGGAAAAACGTAGAAACGAACCACAAAAGTCACAAAAGAAAATGACTCTGTTTGTTTTAAGTTACATGCTTTGTGAATAGAAGATCAAAAAAGGTTTCTGGAAATACCGGTTATAACAAATACCTGATGATCCGTACTACATTCCACTCCTTTGGAGGGGTGGCGAAAATTCAAAGAATTTTTGACGGGGTGGTAAAAAACACAAACATTTCCAATAGAAAAACCATGAAAACATTTGTGTCAAGAAGTATTTAAAAATAATCTGAAAAAATGGATTAAAGGATTCCTTCAGCTTCAGAAATAGTATTCAGAATATAATCCGGAGCTGCTTTTTCTAGTTCTGATTTACTCTGAGCTCCGGAAAGTACGGCTACTGTTAATCCACAGCCTGCATTTTTTCCCTCTTCAATATCAATAACAGAATCACCAGCCTTTAAAACTTTACTTGCTTCAGTAATATTGAATTTCTTCATGGCAAGTTGGATCATTTCAGGGCTTGGACGACTTTCTGAAACATCATCTGCAGTAATCAAAGCATCAAAATGAATACTTTCTTTCCAGTTGAGTTTATCTAAAAGCTGATGGGCAATTTCTGAGGTATAGCCTGTATTTAAAACAATTTTCTTGTTTTGAGCTTTCATATTCAATAAGAAATTTTCCGTTCCGTTGATGGGTTTTACATCCAGATTTTGATAAGATTCTTTCAGCTGGTCAGAAAAATTCTCAAAAATAGCAGGAGCATCCTCTTCGTTCCCATTAATTTCTTTTAAAAGACTTGTGATGGCTTCCAGCTTTTCCATTCCGGCACAGCTGGATAATACTTTTTCCAGGCTTACCGCATAGCCGTAATCATTCACAGCGTTGGTAAGCGTTTTATAAACTACATTATCCTCATCAATTGTTGTTCCGGCCATATCCAGAACGAGTAATTCTATATTTTTCATTTGAATTTTATGCGTAAATTTTTTCAATATTAAATTTAGAAAAGCCACCGCTTCCCGTCATTCCTTTTCCTCCGATACCCGTTACAATATGAATATTGGCAGATGGGCTGTGCTCAAAAATATCTTTCGTTTTGCACTGAGAATAGATCCCGAACCATCGTCTCTGAATTTCATAGGTAGGAAGATCAATAATTTTCTTTGCCTCAAGAATCATGAATTCATCAATCTCCATATTAAGATCATATCCCAAATCATCAGCGTTTTTAGCATCTGCATATTCGTGAGAATCTCCTATGATTACGGAACCATCAAGGGCCTGTTTGAATAAAATATGAACTCCATATTTCTTTTCAAACGAATTAGGATCTTCTAAAGCCTTGATTTTCTGAAAAGAAGGGCACTCACTGAAAGATTCATACCTTCTCACAGAAAGCCCTGTAAGGATATTTCCCTGAAGCGAATAAATTCCCTGTGGTTTGGTCTGAAGCATCTGCAGTTTACTTACTTCAAGATCACTGTCATTGAATACTTTAGGATATAAAGTTTTGAACTCGTGTCCACCGCAGATTATGATTTTGGAAGCGTTAAATTCCGTTCCATCTGCAGTTACCGCTGTACATTTCTGATCATCTTCATGGGTTTCCAGTACGGTTGTATTGTAAAAAATCTGTAGTCCCATTTTTTCCTGAAGCAGCTTGTGAAGCTTTACAATCATATCTGCAGAATCTACGGAAAGTTCCTGTGGGAAAAACAAACCTCCTTTGCAATAGTCGGAACGCAGTCCGTCAAATTTCTTGATGCAGTCGTTTTTAGATAATAAAACAGATTCATAATCATTATTTCTGTTGATTTCATAAAGTTCTTCAATCAATTGAAGCTCTTCGTCATTTGAAGCAATATATACTGATCCGTTTTGTCTGATGGTAAGGTCTGCCTGATCATGAAGTTCATTGTATATTGCAAGGCTTTCCCTCCCGTAGTTCTGCCATTTAAGATCCATTCCGGAAGGTACTACCTGTCCGAAATTTCTTACCGTAGCACCCTGAGGAACAGAGTTTCTTTCCAGTAAAGCTACCTTAAGATTTTTCTTCAGCGCATGATAAGCGTGGAATGTACCTAAAATTCCACCTCCTACAACGAGTAAATCAAATTTTGTTGTCATTGTACTATAGTTTATAAAATTTTCGACGTATCGAAATTGATGAATTGATTAGATTTAGATTTGGGTTTTGACTTTTTTCTGAATGCCAGAAAAGCAATCACCGAAAGAATAAAAACCGCTATGGTGATGATATAATTTAAGTTAATATAAAAATGTAACCAGGAAGTCTGAGCTGAACCGAAGTTTTTATACAAAAGAATCAGAACACTTCCCAGATAACCGAAGGAATCTACAATATAGATCAGAAAACCTACATTTCCCTTGATTTCAAAAGCGGCAATCATGCGGTCAAAATAAATTCCATTGAAAGGAATATAACAGATGTACATTCCAAAACCTGAAACCGTCATCCATAAAAAAGGCGACAGAGAACCTTGCTGAAACAGATACGTAGAAAGCCCTACCGTAAGAATTCCCGCAAAAAGAATGTAATGATAATAGGCAAACGCTTTTTTATTGTTTTTGACTTTTACCATAAAGCTTAAAATCAGCAGAACCATTACGGCGATGGGAATTTCCGTTAAAGTGAAAATAGAGCTGTCGAAAGTAAAATTCAGTCCGTCCCAGATCTCACGATTAAAATTATCTCTGAAATCCCTTAAAACGGTTAAACTGATATATAAAAAGATGATGCACACAATTGGAACAAAAAACTGTTGGATCAGGGCTTTTCTTTCTTTACCATTCAATGGTTGTCTCTTGTTTTTAAGCAAAATATCCTCTTCCGAAGGTTTGGGAATCCTTTCAAGCAATAGCCCGAAAAGAATCAATGGAATTATGAAAATAAGTCCGGCAGCAAACGGCATCCAAAATTCTGTAACCGAGAAAGTATCCATCAGAAATTTCCCTACAGATTTTGTAAATCCTGAAGACACCACAAAGCTTGAACATAAAAATAGTCCGATGATTTCTGTGGTTTTTCGTCCTTCAATATAAGAGAAAACAATTCCCCAGATCATTCCCAACGGAATACCGTTTATAAACATAAACAGAATATTGTAAGGAGCAGGAACGATTGCAAATCCTAACAGAGCAAGCTCAGCAACAGCAATGAAAGTGAAGAGATAAGTGATTCTCTTCTGAGGTTTTAGTTCCGAAATAAATTTGATCCCAATGAATTTTGAGATGAAATATCCTACAGCCTGGGCAATGATAATCAGAATCTTATAATCTACCCCGAAATAGGAAAGTCCCTCGAAAGAAGCTACGGTAAGAGGTTTTCTGAAACCGTACATGCAGAAGTAAACACCGAAAGCAGCAAAAGCGGCCTTCAGTGTTACCAGTGTTTTTTTATTGATGGTTCTGGCCATGGTAATGGTTTAGAAGTTCAGTTTTATTCCAAGATTGAATCGGACTCCATAATATTCCACCTGTTCCGGACGATCTTCGCTTTTTCCGAAGTGATAGATTAGCGGTTTGTTCAGAATATTGTTCACATCCGCATACAAAGTCAGGTATTTGGTAAATTGATAAGAACCTCCGAAATCCAGATTGCTGTATTTACCATAATAAGAATCATTGATATCTTCTTCTGCATATTCTACAGCATACTTTCCTTTGTAGTTATAAGCCAGTCTTGCATTGAATCCTTTTTTCTCAAAGAAAAGTTGCGCATTGTACAACTCTTTGGCCTGGTAGGGAAGTGCTACCGTTCTTCCACTTGGCTTTTCCATTTCGGAAGTCATGAATGTGGCATTCAATTGTACTCCAAAGTATTGTAAAAACCCTGGAAGGAAGTCAAATCTTTTATTAATTCCCAACTCAACTCCTCCCAGCCATGCTGCTTTTCCGTTATTAGGAGCTGTAAACTGTACGCCATTGATTCCATTGTAATCTCCGATAAAAGAATCCTGGAAAATAGGGTCAGTAATTGATTTATAGAAAACACCGCCACTCAGAATTCCTACATTGGAAAAATAATATTCTCCCATCAGGTCAAAATTCAAAGAATAGGTAGGATTAAGATTCGGATTTCCCCCTTTGAACTCGTTATCTGCTTCAATATAAGTTCCTCCCGGTGTCAGATCACCAAAATTCGGTCTGGAAAAAGTTCTTGTTGCAGCAAAACGAAGATTGGTTTTATCGTTTAACGTATATTTTAAATGAATCATCGGAAGAACAGCCAGATAGTTTTTAGTATTTTCTACCGGTGTCAGGACGTTATCATTCACACTGTATCCTCTTACTTTGGTATTCGTATTTGATAATCTGATTCCTCCTAAAATGATGATTTTATCATTCAGTTTATAGGTTGCCATACCGTAAGCATCCGCATGTTTTTCAAACACATCAAAGTTTCTTCCTAATGCTTTATTGTATTCCAATGCTTCAGAATCAGCAGTATTGATTTTTAAATTTCCTTGGTTGTCATACCAAAACTGGTTCATTCCTGCGGTTGAAAGTACCGGGCCAAAAGTATTGCCGATGTGGGCATTCATTTCACTTAAATATTTCGGTCCGTTGGGCTGTGTCGTGATGTATTGAGAATAATCTGACAGAAGAGGCGCTGTTCCGCTGCTCCAGTTGTAGAAAATATCAGAGAATCTTGCATTACGTTCTTTATCTCTGTATTTAAAACCATATTTCAAAGTCAGTTTATCAGATGCATTGATCTCATGGTTAAAAGCAGCTACGATTTTATCCTTTTCCTCTACAAAGACTTTATAAAATTCAAGATCTGTAAATCTCATCTGGGAAGCATCCATTTTAAAGTTCGGATCACTGTAGAAACCGAATAAAGCATCCGGATTTTTATAATCTAATTTCCCGCCATCAGCTTTCCAATAAGCTCTCGGACCATTTCCATGATTTGAAATATAATCAGGATTGATGCCTACACCAGATTGGGTGTACTTGATGACATAGTAAGAATTGTTCTGCTTATCAGGGATATTTCCGTACTTGAATTTGTTGTCATAGTAAGATAAATCCCAGTCGATTTTTCCTTTGTTTAAATTATGAACAGCACCCAAAGAAACAGAAGTAAGTTCCGTTATCAGTAAATTATGGATATTCTGAAGTTCCACTCTTGCTGTATTATTGGTACTGCTGAATTTATCAAATCGGATTCTGTGTTTATAGTGGGTTTCGTCATCCGATAAAGTCCCATACATTCCCTTTAAATAGAAAGTCGTCTTTGGAGAGAGTACATATTCAAAAGCGGCATTGATTCCTGTTGTTTTTCTAACCCCATTATAATCACGAAGTTCCAGTCTGAAAACCCCTTCGTCACCACTTCTTCTTGCCTCAAAATTATCTGTAGACCAGTTTCTTATGAAATGCGCAAAGTTGAATAAATACCCGAATTTTTTATCCTTCGTTCTTCCTCCATATAAAAATCCAAGGTTGTAAACTCCTTTGTCAGACTTTGCGTTATAACCGCTTCCTACAGTGGCTTTGAATTCTGTTTTCATCGGTGGAGTTTTGGTGATAAAATTGACACCACCGCCTATTCCGTCAGCTTCAATATCTGGGGTAAAAGACTTGTTTACATGTACATAAGAGATCAGTTCCGTAGGAAAGAAGTCGAATGCTGTTGCTCTGGAAGTAGTTTCTTCCTCTGCCGTGGGCAGTCTGTTTCCATTGATGGTTGTGGATGCCCAGAATGGCGGAAGTCCTCTCAGGGAAACAAATCTTCCTTCTCCCTGATCCCTTTCAATCGAAACTCCCTGCACACGCTGTACAGTCTCTGCTGCATTTCTGTCCGGCAGCTTTCCGATTCCGTCTGAGGCAATCACATTGGTGATGTTGATGGCATTTTTCTGAAGGTTTAAAGCTCTCGCTTCTGTATTTTTTAATGTTCCGGTAACTACTACTTCATCAATATTTTTTCTGGGTTGGGATAGTTTGATAATTCCTAGGTCAACCGTTTGCTCTGGTTTCAGATCTATATTGATATCTGAAGATTCATATCCTATATAGCTGATTTGTAAAGTATATTGGCCTTCTTTAATATCGCTGATGGTAAATTTTCCTTCAATATCAGTTGTTATATTTTTAGATAAGCCTTTTATTTTGACTGTGGCCCCGGGGAGAGGCTGGCTGTCGTCAAGAACAGTTCCTATAATTAACTGTTTTTGCGCTGAAACAAAGACAATGAAACAGACAAAAACAAGGGTAAGTAATTTCTCTAATTTTGTTTTCATTTTTACATATATTAAATTTTTTATGCAAATCACGCCAATAATTTTAATATATATAAATATTTTGTGTTAAGTATTGTTTAACAAATAAACCATGTTTGTTACGCAATTTTTACTTTAAAACCAATTGACGTTAACCTTTGAAAATTTTATAAAAGAGGGTCTGAAGTAGCTGTTTCAATGTTTTTAGCAAATGTTTCCCAAGAATATAAGGAATAGAAACCTGCTTAAAAAAGGCTTGTTTTAGTTCATATTTCGTTCATCTTGGAAGAAAATGGGAAATCGAAAGTTGCATATTTGTAAACTTTTTGTGGATCTACATCACAATTGTCATTCTGAATGAAATGAAAGGTAATGAAGAATCTCAAGTTATTGAATGCAAATAAGAGATTCTTCCTTCGTCAGAATGACAAAAGCAAAATAGTAAAAAACTTTGCGTTAAAAAAATGCAGTTAAGCAGTATAAAAATAAAGAACAAGCATAACACAGCTTTCATCACTGATGCTTACCGGAACGTGAGGAAATTTCCCATTGAAATAAAGCGAATCCCCTTCTTTAAGGATAATTTCTTCATTATCAATTACGTATTTCACTTCTCCTTTCAGAATATATTTGAATTCCCAGGCATCCGTAATGACTTTCTCTCTTTTAGAATTAGGTTCGAGAGTTAGGAGCACAGCTTCAAAACCCAAAGAATGAAGACTCTTGCTGAAGATATGCATGTATTTGAATCCCTCGGCTTCCACCTCCTTCTCAATGACTTGCTGGCTTTCTTTCGGAACATAAATGAATTTGGCATTGGATTTTTTCTCAACCCCTTCAAAAAAATAACTGGCATCAATCTCCAGCGATTGGATTAAATCTAATAAAACAGGAAGCGAAGGAATTGTTCTTCCGTTTTCAATCCTTGAAACAAGACCGTTACTCACATTGGCTTTGAAAGCCAGTTCATTAATGGTTAAATTATTCTTTTTTCTAATATCCTTTAATCTCTTGCCGATACCTATTAAAAAGTCATTCATACTGTGTGCAATTTAACCTGATTATTTTTTCACCATTATATTCAAAACAAAGGTAATATTATTCTATATAGGTTGTATGGTAAAAAGAGGAATTCACAAAAAGGTAAAGTGATACAAAAGTGGAAAAATAAAAAACACCAAGTTGGCAAGTTTATTAATTATGCTGTTTTTATTTTTGATCGCGAGGGCACTTCGTTCAGCTAAGAATGCGATCATTGCATAGTGAAACGCCCTTGCGATCATTCTATAATTTTATATTGAAAAATTCCTTGCGGATTTTGCGTTAAATCTAATCCATCTGAACTGAATCATAAAACGTTTGTAATAGGTTCCCATCTTCTAGCATCCCTTTTCTTTCTCTGTTCCAGGTTTGCCCATCCCCGGAAAACTTCCCTATTTTTGTAAAACTCCTTATTTCATTTATGAAAAAAATTATTCTTATTGAAGACGAAACCAGTGTAGTATCCTTTATTAAAAAAGGACTTCAGGAAAATGGATATGAAATTTCTGTTGCTTTTGACGGGCGTACAGGAGTGCAGCTGGTGCAGGCGAACGATTTTGATCTGGTAATTTTAGACATTATGCTTCCGGAAATGAATGGGCTGGATGTGTGTAAAGAAATAAGAAAAACCAATCAAAGTGTTCCGATTTTATTTCTGACTGCTTTGGGAACTTCTGAGAATATTGTTCTCGGATTAGAAAGTGGCGGAGATGATTATCTGGTGAAACCTTTTAAATTCATTGAACTGGTAGCCCGTGTGAAATCTTTGCTAAGGAGAAGCAATAACAACAGTCCACAGGAAATCGCTGAACCGGAGCCGGATAATGAACACGTTTTTCAGTTTTCGGATCTGATGGTGAATGACTACACCAAAAAAGTAACCCGCGCAGGTGAAGATATTTCCCTTACTTCTACAGAATATAAACTTTTGCTGTATTTCCTGAATAACCCTGAAAAAGTAATTTCAAGAGCAGAAATTCTGGATGCAGTTTGGGGCGTAAATTACGAGCTGGGAACCAATGTGGTAGATGTTTATGTAAATTATTTAAGAAAAAAACTGGATAGCCAGGATGATAATAAGCTGATTCATACCGTGATTGGAATGGGGTATGTATTGAAAAAAACATAATGAATGTTTAACAGAGTCATTACAAATCAGACCAAAACGATGGTACTTTTGATGTTGGTTTTTACCGCCATCATTTTGCTGTTCAGTGGTTTGGTATACTTTTCTATTGTAAATTTTTCGCACCAGAGGTTTTATGAGCTGCTGAAGATCAGAACAGCAACAATTGTTCAGATCGAAAAAAGCAAAGATCATCTCGACCTTCCGGAAAATTATGTTCTCAGCAGCCTGAATGATGAAGAGCTTCCGATGGAAAAAGACTATGTTTTTGCCGTTCCTACAGATTCCAATTTCAAAAAAATATCTCAGGAAGTACATATTCCTGCCTATTTCTTTAAAAATATTATCAAAGAAGGAGAGTCCAATTATAATGATGAAGAATTCTATTATATAGGACAGAGTTTTAAATATGATGATAAAGATTATATTGCAATCGCCTCTGCAAAAAATCATTATGTCGTTTATTATCTGGGCTTTTTAAAGCGAACATTGCTTACCTGTATCGTTCTGTCTCTGTTCTTCAGTATGATTTTCTCTTTTTATCTGTCTAAAACGTTATTCAGACCGATCTTAAAAATCACTGGAAAGGTAAAGGAAATCAGTTCTGAAAACCTTCACTTAAGACTTGAATCTCAGCCCGATAATAAGGAACTTAACGAGCTGGTGGATACCTTTAATGATATGCTCAACCGTATTGAAACCTCTTTTGAAACCCAGAATCACCTGATCGGAAATGTTTCCCACGAATTGAGAACTCCGCTTACCTCTATTATGGGAGAAGCCGATGTTGCTCTTTCCATCAGCAGAACAGCGGAAGAATATAAAGAAACCCTGGGAATCATTTTGGATGAAGCAGAAAAGCTGGATAAAAAGATCAAAGCTTTATTAATGATTGCCCAAACCGGATTCGATGGGAAAATCCAGAAAATGGATAAGGTAAGAATTGATCAGCTGCTTTGGGACGTTATTGAAACCCTCAGAAGAATTGATTCCCGAAATAATATCTATCTGGATATCAGTATGCTTCCCGATAATCCGAAAAAACTAAAGGTACAGGGGAATGAACAGTTATTGCATCTTGCGGTGGCCAATATCATCAGTAATGGCTGTAAATATTCTAATTTCCAGCAGGTTAAAGTCTCCCTGGGAGCTACCAATTCGGATGTGTACATCATTGTAAAAGATAATGGTATCGGAATTCCGGAAGTGGAAATGAACAAAATCTATGATCCGTTCTTCAGAGCTTCTAATACCAATAATTACGAAGGCTACGGAATCGGACTTCCATTGGCGCGAAACATCGTAAGAATGCACCATGGTGAACTGATTGTAAGCTCGCACGAGAATCAGGGTACAACGGTACAGATGAAGTTCCCGAATTTCTATAGCATGATGCAGAAAGGCGAAGTAATAGACAAATAAGAATCACTATTTTAGCATTTTTCTACCTTTTTTTGATTTTTGTTTTTTCCAATATTAATTCCCCTTAACAATTTTCTAATCTCATTTTAATCTCTTTAATCACATTTTAATTCCGTTCCAAAGATCTTCTAATTTGGTCGTTCTAGTTTTGTATCATCAAAAAGATAAACACAATACAAAATAATAAGAACATGACTAAAACAATTTTAATTGCAACAGATTACTCTCTTGAGTCATTGAATATATTGAAAAAAGTACTTAAAGAGAAAGATGCAGCAGAAGATCAGAATCAATATAATATCCTCCTGACTTCCGGGTATGATTCCGGAGATTCTATCAGAGATCTTTTGTTCAGCACCAAAACATCTGTTTTCAATAAAATCAGACCTACAGAATTCTGCGATGCCTTTGGAATTATCAGTAATAAATATCCTCACCTGGTTAATAAAATCATCTGTGATGTCTTTACAGGAAGTTTCCAAAGAACCTTCAACCAGTACGTAAAGGCGGAAAATATTGAGGAAGCCTACTATTCTCCATCTATCAAAAGCAAAGGAAAAGGCAAATTCGATCTGATTCCTTATATCAAAAAATGCAAAGAGCTGAAGTCTTATGAAATTACTGTTGAAGTAAGAGAAAAACTTCCGGAAAGAGGAAGGCTGGCAGAGATCTTTGTAGAGGTCTAAAGATTAAACACAATTTAACAACGATTAAAAATGTTAAGGAATTATAGTAACAGCAGGACACTGGGAGACAATATCAGGTTGGGGACGCTGACTGCCTTCACGGCAGGTACTATAAACATCGCATCCCTATTAATATTTCTCTCTTTTACGTCGAACGTAACGGGACACTACGCAATTTTGGCGGCAGAAATCAGTAAAGGAAACTGGACGCAGGTAGGAGTTGTGGGAGGATGGATCTTTTTGTTCTTCTTCGGAAGCTTTCTGTCCAACTTTATTGTCATCAATTTTAATAAAAAAAGTAAATATTTTGCCCATTCCACGCCCATTGTGTTGGAAATCATATGTCTTCTTTTTGTAGGAGTGTACGGGCAGTTTTATTATCAGAAAACATTAGAAGAAACAGAATATTTGGTTGCATTGATGCTTTTTGCTACCGGACTTCAAAACGGATTAACGGCAAGTATCTCCAACTTCTCTGTGAAAACTACCCACCTTACCGGAACAACCACCGATTTAGGAATTCTGGCATCGATGTTTACACAGAAAAAATACAGAAGAAACGGAGAGTTGATTGGTAGGGCCAAACTTCTGATGAGTATTATGCTTGCCTATGTAATGGGAGCTGTATTTTCAGGGCTGACATACTACTATCTGGAGTTCAGAGTCTTCTATGTCATCAGTATATGTCTTCTGATTGTCATCGGGTACGATGCTTATAAAATTCATATCCGTCACTTCAACACGAAGTATAGATATAACAGGATTTACAGAAAGCCTAATATTTTTGCTTATCTGTATGAAAAAATCCATGGAATTCCTAAAAGAGAAAAGAAAAGAAAACTGGTCTTTGAGGATTAAAATAGAAAACACACTATTAATTTTTTGTATAAACTAGCTGTAAATGCCCTTATTTTATTATGAAATAAGGGTGTTTTTATGAAAATTGATCTTTCATATAAACGTTTATGTTATTTTTTGCCCTATTTTTCTGATGGTTGAAATGAAAGTTTCCTGATCAGACTTATCAACTTGCTAACGCCCTTCATTACAAACATTAAAAAAATCAGTTGGGGATAAATACGTAAAAATGTTGATAATTAAATATTAAATCACGATTTTAGTATTTTAATTCCCGTTTTCATTAACTATTTTTGTAAGTTGATTTACGTTTTTATGTCAGATATTATTCAGCTTTTACCGGATCATGTAGCCAACCAAATTGCAGCAGGAGAGGTGGTGCAGCGGCCTGCATCCATCGTGAAAGAACTTTTGGAAAATGCTATTGATGCCGATGCAACGAAAATTGAATTGATCATCAGAGATGCCGGGAAAAACCTTATTCAGGTGGTAGACGACGGAAAAGGAATGTCTGAGACAGATGCCCGCATGGCGTTTGAAAGACATGCTACCTCCAAAATCAAAGGAACAGAAGATATCTTTAAGATTGCCACAAAAGGCTTCCGTGGTGAAGCTCTGGCTTCTATTGCGGCCGTTTCCCAGGTGGAGCTCAGAACGAAACAGAAAGATACTTCTATCGGGACTAATATCTATATTGAAGGAGGTGTTTTCCAGTTTCAGGACCCGGTTCAGACAGCAGACGGATCAAACTTTTTGGTTAAAAATCTTTTCTATAACGTTCCTGCAAGAAGGAAGTTTTTGAAAAATAATAATATTGAATTCAGACACGTCATTGATGAATTTCAGCGTGTTGCACTAGCTCATGAGAACCTTGAGTTTTCTCTCTTCCATGATGATGAAGCGGTTTTCAGACTGAGAAAAGGGAGCCAGATGCAGCGTATCGTAGATGTTTTCGGAAGAAAGCTTCAGCCGCTTTTAATTCCCATTAAAGAAGATATTATCTGGTGTAAGCTTCATGGTTTTGTTGCCAAGCCTGAAGGAGCTAAGAAAGCAAGAGGGGAGCAGTTCCTTTTTGTCAATGGAAGATATTTCAGAAGCCCATACTTCAATAAAGCAGTACAGGAAGCATTTGAAGGACTGCTTCAACCAGGATATGTACCGTCGTTTTTTCTTTTCCTGGAACTTGATCCGGAGAAAATAGATGTCAATATCCACCCACAGAAAACGGAAGTGAAATTTGAAGACGAGCATCTTATTTTTGCTTTGCTTCGTTCAACCATAAAAAGATCTTTAGGAATTTATAATGTTTCTCCAAGCCTAGATTTCGACAGAGATCCGGAATTGGATGAAATGATGAATAAACCGATTCCCAGCAAAGGAAATGGGGGCGGAACCAGCGGAGGTGTTTTCAAAATGCCGGAAATTATTGTAGATAAAGACTATAATCCGTTTCTGGAAGAAAAAAATGTAGTACATCCGGAAGAAATTCAGAATCTTACGGAAATGTATCATCAGAATATTACAGCAGAACCATCAAAGATTAACCTCTTTGAAGATGAAGATTTTGACGAAGATTTAATGAGACTTCCCAATGGTTATTGGCTTTTCAATAAAGGAGATGTCACATTAATGCTGGATTTGGGAAGAATGCACAGACTTTTGGTTTCTGAAGGAAATAAATCTACCAGAAAATCAAATACAAACAGTCATGCCCTTCTTTTCTCTCTGGAGTATCATATGAATGAAATCGAAAAGACAAAATACAATTCGATAAAAAAATATCTTCCGGAATTAGGGTTTGACATGAAAATTGCTCATGAAAGTGTACTTCGAATAGATTCGCTTCCTGAAGGACTGAAAGAAACGCAGGCTATGAAGTTCCTGGAAAACCTTTTTGAGATCCTGGACTACAAGACGGAAGAAGAATTTTTGCAGTATTACCATAACCAATGGAATAAAATGCAGTCGAAGTCAAGATTTGACTTTATTTATAAAAAAGATGCGGAACAGCTGATTAAAGACTTTACAGCATTAGGCTTCCCGGAATTTTTGCCGGACGGCAAACGATGCTTTTATGAAGTTCCGTTTAATGACTTTAAAAACAAATTTTAAAAAATTATGTTTAACAATATACCGCCAATTACAAGGAATATTATAATAATCAATGTTATAATTTTCATTATAACTTATCTAATTGGAAATAAGATGGTCGAGTATCTTGCTGCCTTTTATCCTTTTTCTCCCTTTTTCCATTCATGGCAGATTATTACCCATATGTTTATGCATGGAAGTATTATGCATATTTTATTTAATATGATGACGCTCTTTAGCTTTGGACCTATTCTGGAACAGACATTAGGAGACAAAAAGTATTTGATTTTGTACTTTGCAAGTGGCCTTGGAGCGTTTTTTCTTTTTAATGCATGGAATTTTGTGGAAGTTCAGCAGTTCTCCAGGGAATTGGAACAACTAGGATTTAATGTAAATGCATATCTGTCCGGCGCAAGCGTTGAGTTTGCAGGAAATACAGGTTCAGTTCTCAAACAAAAGGAATTGCTGAAAAGTTTAACAGATATTTTAACAACTCCAATGGTTGGAGCTTCCGGAGCTATTTTCGGAGTGGTAGCTGCATTTGCAACTTTATATCCTGATTCTAAAATTGGAATTATGTTTATTCCGGTTCCGATTAAAGTAAAATATTTGTTGCCTATTATTGTTGTTGGGTCTATATACCTTGGGGTTTCCGGAAACGGAGGAGGTATTGCTCACCTTGCCCATGTTGGAGGAGCTTTGGTTGGATGGCTGCTGGCAAGAATTTGGAAGAAACATTTGTACAGATTCAACTAAAATAGCATTGTGAAGATTTTCCGACTTATAGTATTGATTGTCCATCTGGGAATTTTATTTCTACTGTTGGGTACTTTATTGAACGCTTATGTTCCACCAAAGGTTTTCCCTTGGTTTAATCTGCTTTCCTTAGGTTTTCCTGTGCTTATTATAGTATATGTGATTCTAACGGTTTTCTGGGTATTTAGCTGGAAAAAAAGGGCGTTTGTGTTTATGTTTGCAGGGTTAGCGTTTATAAATCCTGTAAAACGTTGGGTTAACTATTCTTCTTCTAAAAGTGGAGATTCTGAAATAAAAGTGGTTTCTTTCAATACCAGAGCTGGCAGAATAGGAAACAAAGAGCTCGAACCCTACCTGAAATCTCAGAATGCAGATGTTCTTCTTTTGCAGGAGGATGCGGGTATTAAATATCAATTTGAAGGCTATCAAAAAGCAAATCCCGGGGGAGGCTTAACAATTCTGACCAGGCATAAAATCATTAAACAGCAGATTATTGATCCACAAGATGAAGAGGTAAGAATTCCTGGTGTGATGGCTGATATAGAAATTAAAGGCAGGACCTACAGGTTCATTGATGTCTATCTCAATCCTTTTCGCTTTCAAAAAGATATGGTGAGACTTAATGGAAATACCGATACCGATGAACAAAAAATAAAAGATGTTGTTAAAAGACTGATTCCTACTTTTAAAAAACATCAGGATCAGGTGGCGCTCATTCGTGAGGCCATTGATAATTCTCCTTATCCTGTAATTCTAGCGGGCGATTTTAATTCTGTACCCAATTCTTACGAATATTATCATTTATCAGACGGGCTTGAAGACGCTTTTGTGAACGCAGGAAAAGGAAGTGCAACCAGTTTTCACGACTATAAATTCCCCATTAGAATCGATTATATTTTTTCTTCAAAAACTTTAAAGGCAATATCTTATAAAGTTGACCGTTCTGTAAGTATTTCAGATCATTATCCTGTCACAGTTAAGTTTTCTACGGAGAGCAAATAATCATAAAAATAGTTAAAATTATCTGCTTGGTAGGATTTTTGTTGAAAGAAAACCGTACCAAGACCGTTTTTTCATGAAGTCGAACCAGATATTACTATTTATACATATCGTTGTTGCTGTTTTGCTGTTATGCACATTGGGGAATGCATGGATTCCACCCAATATTTTAGGCAACCTGAATCTTCTGTCTCTTGGTTTTCCTTATCTGATTCTGTCACACTTGATTCTTACACTGATCTGGATCTTAAAAAAAGAAAAAATTGCTATAGCTTTTGCATTGGGTACACTTATTTTCTATAATCCAATCAGACGATGGGTGAACTTTTCTCCCAAAACAGAAAATTTAAAAACAATACGGGATATTAAAGTATTGACCTTTAATGTGAAATATGGAGAATATGGCTGGGATAAAGTAAAAGACTATATTAAAGCACAGGATGCAGATATTATTCTGGTACAGGAAAAAGATACAAATCGTGTTATAAAACGTGATCTTATAAAATATCCGTCGGTTATTCTTAAAACTAAGCATAAAATTGTAAGACAGGCAGAACTTATTGATGAGAAAGCCCGCGGAAATTCATTCTATGCTGATATAGACATCAATGGAAAAGTAATCAGAATTATTAATGTATATCTTGAACCCTTCAGACTTCATAAATCGATGTTTACGAAACTTGATAAATTAGGGTTGGGAAATGTTTCAACATTACTTTCTCATATGACTCCTACATTCCAGGCTCATGAAGATCAGGTAAAAAGAATCAGAAAAATGATAGATTTATCTCCTTATCCTGTTATTCTGGCAGGAGATTTTAATTCTGTTCCGAATTCATACGAGTATTATAATCTTGGAAAAGATCTTCAGGATGCATTCTTAGTAGCAGGAAAGGGTAGTGCTAGCAGCTTTCATGATTATAAAGTTCCTTTAAGAATTGATTATATCTTCACTTCAAAATCAATCATTCCTTTAAGCTATAAAGTAGACCAATCTGTGAAATTATCGGATCACTATCCTGTAATTGCAGAATTTCTGCTAAATTAGTTCCATGAAAAATTTACTGGCTGCGATTTTTGTTTTTACCGTTCTTTTTACTGCATGTTCCAAGAAAGAATCTCCGGGTTTTGGGGCTGAACAGGAAGTGAGAGTACGTTATGATACCACTGCTATTGACTCCTTTTCTACAGGAGCTGTTTCAGTGGATATTGCACGAAAAATAAGAATGTCTTCTCCTCAGTATCTTGATTCAGTAAAACAGGCTAAAAAGCTTCAGGATGAAGAAAATAAGCTAAAAGCAGAACTTGAAAAGGAAAACAAAGCAAAACAGGAAGAGGAAAAGAAAAAAGCAGACGCTGAAAAGAAGCTGAAGACAGCAGAAAAACCAGTTACTCAGGAAACCAAAACAGAATAATTTTAAATTACCATTAAACAATATACAATATGAAAAAGCAAATTATTGCCGCAATAGTGATCTCTGTGTTCACTGTAGCATGTACAAAATCAACTACAAAAACAGAACAGGTAGAAAACCCTGACGGATCTACTACAACCACAACAACTACCACCACAGAAACACCTAACGTTGTGGATACTGCGAAAATCAACAATGCAAAAGAAGATGTGAAAGCTAAAGTAGATGAAGCTGGTAACAAGATTGACGATGCCGCTCAGAAGGCAAAAGATAAAATTGATGCCACTGCAGATAAGACAAAACAAGATCTTAATAAAGCAGGGCAGGATATCAAAGCTGAAGCTAACAAAGTAGGGCAAGATGCAAAAGAAGCCGCTAAAAAAGGAGCTTCGAAAGTAGAAGAAGCTGCGAAAAAAGTGAAAGAAGATTTAAGCAAATAAATAAAGAAGCCGTAGTTCAATAGAATTACGGCTTTTATTTATTATCTGTGAATAGCTTTTTTAGCGCAAAGTTTCTATTTTGATACTGTAATAATTTGAGGGAGCTAAGATTGAATCAATAGATTGATTCTAACTAAGCTTACGTATAGCCACTACGCTTCATAAGCTGCGAAACTGCAATATTCTTAGCCCTCTTAAATAAAACATCCGAATTACTAATTCTTTGCGTTTTAAAATAAACGACACTATCCCGTAAAGTGTGTAAGTTAAAAAGTCAGGGCTTAGATTTTATAATCTGAGCCTTTTCTCAAAAATAAGCATAAATTGGTTGAGGACAATACCCCAATTCTGTATAGGCATTGTCCATTTTTTAGTAGCTTCTTTTAATGCCAAATAAACTGATTTCATTACAGCATCATCAGTAGGAAAAGACATTTTATTTTTGGTGTATTTTCTGATTTTGCCGTTGAGATTTTCAATTAAATTTGTGGTGTAAATGATTTTTCGTATCTCGAGAGGAAATTCAAAAAATACAGTGAGTTCATCCCAATTGTTTCGCCAGGATTGTATAGCATAAGAATATTTGCTTTCCCATTTATCTGCAAAATCATTGAGAGCTGCTTGAGCCGCTTGTTTTGTTGGAGCGGTGTAAATATGCTTCATATCGGCAGAAAATTCTTTTCTGTCCCTCCAGACCACATATTTGCAGGCATTTCTTATTTGATGGACAACGCAAATTTGGGTTTGAGATTCAGGAAAGACGGAACGGATTGTTTGGGTAAATCCGTTTAAGTTATCGGTAGCAGTGATGAGAATATCCTCCACACCACGGGCTTTTAAATCCGTGAGAACACTCATCCAGAAGGCTGAACTTTCATTTTTTCCAAGCCACATTCCCAAGACCTCCTTTCTCCCGTCACGGTTTAATCCAACAGCCAGATAAACGGTTTTATTAATGACTTTGGAATTTTCCCTTACCTTGAAAACAATCCCATCCATCCAGACAATGAGATACAAATCTTCAAGCGGGCGGTTCTGCCAGCTAACAACTTCACTGGCAACCGCATTGGTGATTCGTGAGATGGTAGAGGTAGAAACATCAAAATCATACATTTCTTTAATTTGTTCTTCAATATCACTTACACTCATTCCCTTAGCATAAAATGATATGATAATATTCTCCAAACGATCGATAATATTATGTCTCTTTGGAACCAATGCTGGTTCAAAACTACCTCCTCTATCTCTGGGAACTTTAATTTCAGATTCGCCAAATGAGGATTTTATCTTTTTAGTCCCGTGACCGTTACGGTAATTTCCAGTGGCAGATTTCTGATGTTTATCATTATCCAAATGAGAGTCCAATTCTGCATCAAGCATATGCTCTATAGCTCGCTTGTGCATTTCTTTGAAGAAAGAAGTTAAGTCTTCTCCATTTTTAAAGGACTTGTAAAAATCCTTGTTGTTTAATAATTCTTCTTTGTCGATCATAACTATGTAATGGTTAAAAATAATAAAAAGTTATTTCCGTAAAATTTTTTGAGCTATAAGGGCTCAAAATTTTCCAGAATAACTTTTTAACTTACACAGTTAGTGAGATACTACCAAATAAAACTTTATTTATTCATTTCCAGCAATGGATCAATATACTCTCTGTCATTGCTTAACCTTGGTACTTTATTTTGTCCGCCTAGCTTTCCTTTTGCTTCCAGCCAGTGATAGAACAAGTTTTCTTTGGCGATATGCACAATCGGCCTTTTAAGAGTCATATTGTTGTATCTTTTCGCTTCATAGTCTGAATTGATGGTCTTTAAATGCTTATCAAAAGCATCAATAAAGTGATCCAGATTATCAGGATGCTGACTGAATTCAAAAATCCATTCGTGGGCACCTCCTTCATTTCCCTTCATAAATACAGGAGCCCCTGTAAAATCCGTGATTTGTGCACCCGTTGCTTCACAGGCCTTTGAGAGAGCAGATTCCACATTGGTAATCATCAGTTCTTCCCCAAAAGCATTGATATAATGTTTAGTTCTTCCCGTTATTTTTATTCTGAAAGGATTGATCGAGGTAAAGACAACGGTATCGCCAATCAGATATCTCCAAAGTCCTCCATTGGTGGTAATCACCATTGCGTAATTTTTTCCTATCTCCACATCTTCCAGACTTACAACCTTAGGATTTGAAAAATGAAACTGATCCATCGGGATGAATTCATAGAATATTCCATAATCCAGCATCAGAAGCATCTCATCACTGTCTGATCTGTCCTGGATCCCGAAGAACCCTTCGGAAGCATTGTAAATTTCGTAGTAATTGATGTTTTTTCCGATGATCTGCCTGAATTGCTCCCGGTAGGGCTTAAAGCTGATTCCACCGTGAAAAAACACCTCTAAATTAGGCCACAGCTCAGAAATACTTCCTACATTGGTTTCCTTTAATACTCTTTGCAGAAGAACCATCATCCAGCTGGGTACTCCCAGGATACTTCCTACATCTTCATTCTTTACTTCGGAAGTGATCGCTTTAAGCTTACTTTCCCATTCTCCCATCAAAGAAACTTTCTTACTCGGAGTGGTGGTAATTTCTACCCAAAAAGGAAGATTATCAATGAGAATAGCAGATAAATCTCCAAATTTTGTATTGAAATCAGCATACAGCTCGGAGCTTCCGCCTAAACGTAAGTTTTTATAATTAAAAAGCTGGTTTTCGGGATGGTTGTTGGCATAAATGGAAACCATATCCTTTCCGGCTTTCATATGGCAGTATTCAAGGCTTTCGGCAGAGATCGGAATGAACTTGCTTTTAGCATTTGTGGTACCGGATGATTTGGCAAAATGTTTAATGAGACCAGGCCAGCTTACATCTTTATGCCCCTGTCTTGCCTTTTCAATAAAAGGTTCCATTTCTTCATACGTAACTATAGGAACTTTGTTTTTAAAATCCTGATAACTGGAGATAGAATTGAATCCGTATAGTTTGCCATATTCCGTATCCTCCGCATGAAACAGCTGAGAAAAGAGTATACCTTTCTGGGTTTCAATAGGATGGTCCATGAAATTCTGTATCTGGTCAATCCTTTGACGGATGAACCAGTTAACTACGGTATTGAAAAGTGCTTTGGTTGCCATTTCAACAAATATAATGATATTTGAATTTTCAGAAAATTTTTTTTTAGTCTTCAATAAAAATTCTATAGTCTTTTAGTTTTAAAAAGAAATGATTACTTCTGATTACTCAATTTCTCAGTAAATGGTCCTGTGATATTATCAACAATTTAATGTATGAAAGGAAAGAGGATGAGAGACTTTTTTTGCCTTCGAATGGTAGTTTGTTTTTGAAAATTTGCTAATAATTATGTTAAATAACCATAGGATATGTTGGTGTACTGGTCTAAGTTTGTTACATTCAATTGGTTAGTAAATAATGATTTTAAAATATTCTCATAATTGATTTAAAAATAGGACTTCGTAGAACAAGTAATGAAGGGATTAATTAACTCACCAACTTAATTAGCTGACTTTTAAATACATATATTATGAAAAAATGTTTAGTGGCAATGCTCATATCTGGGCTTGCTTATTCTCAGGTGGGAATTAATACTACTGCTCCCGCCACGACTTTGGATGTTAAAGCTAAGCTTGGTACTGCAGATGCAGATGGTTTACAGGCCCCACGTCTTACCCGCGCCGAGCTTACAGGTAAAGGAATCCTATATACAGCATCACAAACCGGAGCTTTCGTATATATTACAGATATTACCGGAGGTGATACCGTTGGGCCCAGAGCAAATATTACATCAATAGGATACTATTATTTTGATGGGATTGTATGGCAGAGAGTTATTACTTCCACTAGCGTACCCAATGACTACTGGAAGCTTACCGGAAATTCGGGAACAGCTGCCGGAACTAATTTTATAGGAACTACAGATAATGTTGATCTTATTACCAAAACCAACAATATTGAAGCGATGAGAACCACCAGCACCCAACAGGTGCTGATTGGTACGAATACAGTGCCTGCAGGAGGAGGAAATTCCAAGCTGATTATAGATAATGGTACAACAGCTGGTGGATTACAGCTCAAAGACGGAACACAGGGAAATAATAAAGTTCTGATGTCTGATAATAATGGTGTTGCCAGCTGGCGTAATAATCCAGTTCGGGCATATATCTCTCCAGAATGGAATGCTGGTCCGGGACTGACTGGTCCTGCCATTTTGCAAGACTTAAAGCCAGGTGCGCTTTTTACAGTTAGCTTGGGGCAGGCATATTGGGGAAATACAGGGGAAATATTTACTATGACAGCATCTTTAAACAGCCAAGGTCAGCCAGTACTATATGTTATTACTACCAGTTCTGAGGGACCCACTGCAACAGTTACCAATAACCTTACTGATACTGTAACTGTAACAACCAGTGATTATGCAGGAGTAGGAGGAAGTGTTGATTATAAATTTAAAGTTATAGAGAGCCCTGCCGGTAGTGGTATACTTGCAATACACTATGAAAATAATAACCCAGGTCATGTTTATTATATGAAAATAACCGGATTTTCCCCAACTGAGTAATTAAAGATCTGTATGCAAAATGGTATAATTTCAATAAAAAAACCGTTACAAAACTTGTAACGGTTTGATATTTAATATATTGCTTCTTAGCAGTATTCGTCGTATGCTGCCTGAAGGTTAGCTGCGATAGCTCCTGCAGGGTTTCCTTCGATGTGGTGTCTTTCCAGCATATGAACCAATTCACCATCTTTGAACAGTGCTACACATGGAGAACTTGGAGGGAATGGAGCAAGGTGCTTTCTTGCTTCTGTTACAGCCTCAGTATCAAATCCTGCAAAGACAGTAGTTAAATGGTCTGGTTTTTTATCTCCTGTTAAAGAGTATACTACTCCTGGTCTTGCAGCACCTGCAGCACAACCACATACAGAGTTGATGACCAATAATGTAGTTCCGGACTGCTTCAAAGCATCTTCTACCTGAGTAGGAGTTGTTAAATCCTGAAAACCTTTATCTGTAAGCTCTGCCTTCATAGGCATTACTAAATCTGTTGGATACATATATTTTGTTTTTTATCGCTACAAAGTTAAGCAATTCTTTGCGTTTGTTCAATATATAAAAACTATCAATTGATTAGTCATATAAAATTAACCAAGTATTAATATTGTAATAATATTCTAAAAAAAGTGAATTAACGCTAGGAATAATAAAATATTATTATTAAATTTGAAATGATTCTGAAAAACAAACGACCGTGAAAAAAACATTTGAAGCTTTCCCTCAAGCAATCAATCACTTAAATACTCTCTGAAATATGGTAGTAGCTTAATTCTCTTTCAGTTTAGAATCAAACTGATTAACAAACTTTAATATCCAAAGAAAGTGAAGCCCGGAACTGAACAGTTCCGGGCTTCTAATCAAATCGATATGCAAAGGTTGTATATCCTATAGTTATGGAGTGAGAAGCGTTTTTGGGCTTTGAAATAAATCTAAGTCCAGGCGCAAATCACCATTAAGAAAGGAGCTTTTTAGCCATCTCGGAAATACTTTTTCCGTCTGATTTTCCGGCTAATGCTTTCGATGCAGCTCCCATTACCTTCCCTAAATCTTTAACAGATTCAGCTCCGGTTTCAGAAATAATATTTTTCATTTCTGTTTCTAATTCTTCAGCTGAAAGCTGTTTAGGTAAGAATTGCTCAATAACTTTCATTTGAGCGTCTTCTACTTCTGCAAGATCATTTCTTCCCTGTGCAGTAAATTGGTCGTAAGAATCCTTACGTTGTTTTACCATTCTCTGAAGAATAGCAATTTCCTGTTCTGCGGTTACTTCAGCTCCGATGGCTTCCGTTTTAAGCAGTAATATCTGAGATTTCACAGCACGCAGAGAGTCCAAAGCTACTTTGTCTTTCGCTCTCATTGCTGTTTTTATAGCTTCGTTTATTGTATTTTCTAAACTCATAAGTTTATAATTTGAGAATTTGAGAATGAAATAATTTGAAAATAATAAAACATCGGTAAATGATTGAGCTTTATATTATTAATTAAAATAATTAGCCAATACACCGAATATCTACCAGTTGGTTAATTTTCAAATTCTCAAATTATTCCATTTTCAAATTAATTTTAGTCTACATCTTTATTTAAAAATCTGTTTTCTCTGATCTGC
Organism: Chryseobacterium sp. KCF3-3; assembly: GCF_045865955.1. NCBI lineage: Bacteria > Pseudomonadati > Bacteroidota > Flavobacteriia > Flavobacteriales > Weeksellaceae > Chryseobacterium > Chryseobacterium sp. KCF3-3. The sequence continues at coordinate 1,730,808 of NZ_AP035792.1, read as the reverse complement.
ATAGATCCATTGTTATCAGACAGGTAAGTGTTGATATTCTGGTCTGATGCATTGTTTCCGTCGATAGAAATATTTTTTCTTTTAAAAGCAGGAATAGATTCGAATTCACTTGTGCTATCAAAATTCTGGTAACGGGAGTTGAATTCTTTTAATTTATTTCTTCTTTCAATTACTCTGTCCTGATCAATCGTTTTATTCACGAAAGTGAATTCTGATTCTTCAGTTTTCGGAGTTTCAATTTCTGTTTTGTTTTCAAAAGTTGATCTTGTTTCAACCTTTGGTTCTTCCTGTTTCTGGTAGAACGTTTCAATCTTTTGAGCTGGTTCAGCTACCGCAGCATTGGCAGGAGTATTAAACTCAGCTTTAGGCTGTCCAAAATCGCTATTAGGCTCATTTCTGATAGGCTCGTTTACAAAGAAACTGAATTCAACAGGTTTTTCATTTGAAAACGAGTTGTTGAATGGAGTTCCGGATTGTGGTTCCTCTTTTTTATTTTCAAAATCAAATGAGAAAGACTGGATCTCAAGATCGTTAGGATCATCATGTTCTTCATCAATCGCTAATAAGCTATATTCTTCTTCTCCTTCGTCTTCATTTCTCCAGCTTTGCTCAGGAGTATTTACGATATCTTCCTCTTTATCAAAGAATTTTATTTCAGTTCTTGGCTGCTCTTCTTCAATAATCATTTTTTTTTCAGTAGACGTCATATTGAACGGAGTGTCGTTATCTTCGTCATCCAGTCTGAAAAGGTTTTTTCCACCAAAATCATGCGTGGTCTCAGGAGCTGATTCTCTTTCTTCTTTTGTTTTGAAAGGAGAATTTTTTGGAGCTTCAAAACTGTCATTAAGACTGATTCTGATCTTCTCTGTAGGTCCTGCAAACTTCTTATTATCATTAGAGAATCCTGTTGCGATCACAAGAACGCTTACTGCATCTCCCAATTCTTCATCTGCACCTACCCCGAAAATGATATCTGCAGTGTTTCCTGCTTCTTTCTGAATGTGGTCCATGATGATACCGATTTCATCCATGGTAACTTCTTCAGCACCACTTCTGATCAATAACAGGACGTTTTTAGCACCAGTAATCTTATTATCATTCAATAACGGGGAATCAAGGGCTTTTCTTACAGCTTCTTCAGCTTTATTTTCACCTGAAGCAGTTCCAGTAGACATCAATGCCGTACCGGAATTCTGAAGGACAGATTTAGCATCTCTAAAGTCAATGTTTACATCAAAGTAACCTGTAATAACTTCTGCCATACCTTTAGCAGCATTGGCTAAAACTTCATCAGCTTTTGAGAATCCCTGCTTGAATCCAAGGTTTCCAAACTGCTGTCTCAGCTTGTCATTGTTGATCACAATTAATGAATCGACATTATTTTTTAATTTATCAAGACCATTTTCAGCCTGATCCAGTCTTCTTTTCCCTTCAAAACTGAAAGGAACGGTAACAATACCTACGGTAAGAATTCCCATGTCTTTTGCTACTTTTGCAATGACAGGAGCGGCTCCGGTACCTGTACCACCACCCATTCCGGCAGTGATAAACACCATCTTGGTGTTTTGGCCCATAGCAGCCTTGATATCTTCAATACTTTCGATGGCTGATTTTTCTCCTACTTCAGGATCGGCGCCTGCTCCAAGACCTTCTGTGATAGAAGTTCCCAACTGAACTTTATTGGCTACAGGGTTATTATCTAATGTTTGAGCATCTGTATTACAGATCACGAAGTCAACCCCGTGAATTCCTTTCTCGTACATGTGCTTCAGGGCGTTGTTTCCACCGCCTCCTACACCGATTACCTTTATGATGGATGAATTTCCTTTTGGCAAATCAAATGAAAATCCTTGTGTACCTATATTTTCCATAACTATACTTTTAATAATTGATAAGTGATAGATGATAATTGATGAATGATATTCGTCTTTAATTTAATAAATATTAATCTATTTCAGGTATCATTGATCATTAATCTTTTATCATTTATATTTATTTACTCTACTTCTTCAAAGAATTTTTTTACTTTTTCCATAAGCGACTGCCCGAAGGTCAGCTTCGCCTTTCTGTTCTCCTGTCTTTCATTCTCAAAAGACTGCTGCTCCTGAACAGGTGCTGCCTGCTGAACCGGTTGAACAGTTTCTGCCTGTGCTGCAGTAACTTCCGGTTTGGGTTGTTCTGCAACAACTTCTATGGCTTCATCAGCATTCTGCTTTTTGTCTCTGATCTTCAAACTCTCCATCAGTAACCCGATAGAGGTAGCAAATTCAGGGCCTTTCAGATATTGGTTTTTATCATTAGCGATATATTCATTCGCAAAACCGATTCTGCTGTCAAAACCTGTGGTATAATTGGCCAGCTGGCGAAGGTGTTTCAGATTTGAACCACCACCCGTAAGAACAATTCCGGCAATCAGTTTTTTCTTCTGTTCAAAAGCACCGTAAGCTTTCAGTTCTGTATTCACCATTTCCAAAACTTCTTCTACTCTTGCGTTGATGATCTGAGCCAGAGTTTTTAAAGAAATTTCTTTGTCTGGTCTTCCGTGAAGTCCGGGAATGGTTACAAAAGTACTGTCTTTTTCTAATTCGGGAACAGCCGAACCAAACTTTACTTTCAGTTGTTCTGCGTGTTTCTCAATGATGGAACAGCCTTCTTTGATGTCTTCGGTAATAATTCCGCCTCCGTATGGAATCACACAGGTATGACGGATTATATTGTCTTTAAAGATCGCAATATCAGTTGTACCACCACCAATGTCTACAATGGCTACACCGGCTTCTTTTTCTTCTTTTGTAAGGACAGCTTCTGAAGATGCCAATGGCTCTAAAGTAAGGGCTTCCATTTCTAATCCGGCTTCACGAACGCATCTGGCAATGTTTCTGATGCTGCCCATTTGCCCCACTACAACATGGAAGTTGGCTTCTAAACGTTTTCCGTGCATTCCGACTGGTTCCTGAATTTCGCCCTCGGAATCCACTTTATATTCTTGAGGAAGTACGTGGATAATTTCTTCTCCAGGAAGCATAACCAGCTTTTTTACCTGATCTTTTAATGCTTCAATGTCATCGTCTGTAATAAATTTATCAGGATGTTCACGCATAATATAATCGGAGTGCTGCAGAGAACGGATGTGTTTTCCTGCAATACCTACCGTGACTTTGCGGATAGGAACTCCGGCACTGGATTGTGCTTCGGATACTGCAGCCTTGATTGAATTAATAGTTTGTGAAATATTATTCACAATACCTTTATGAACACCAAGACTTTTAGCTTTTCCTACACCGAGAACTTCTATTTTCCCGTGTGCATTCCTTCTTCCGACAATCGCGACTATCTTCGTTGTCCCGATGTCCAGACCTACTGAATACTCTTGATTTTCCATTTTATATCGATTTGATTTTTTCTACTTTTTTATCTATAAGGATAGGCTCCTATTTGTGTATTAAATGCCCTGAGGGACTTATTCTATTTTTACTTTTGCCTTAGGCTTGGACTGCGCCTTGACGGGTGGCTTTTTCTCTACTTTTTTAGTTTCTTTTGTTGGTCCTTTCGGTTTGGTACTCTCTTTCGGTTTTACCGAAGTGGAGCTACTTTTTTTTACCTCTGCTATTTTGGGTTTAGCTTCCGTCTTTTTAGCGGCTGTTGGGGAAGGAACTTTTGCCAATTCCATCTTTCCTGCCTTTAATATACTGTCATTTTCTTTAAAATAGGGGTTTAAAGTAGTGACAATCTGATTCTGATATTTTACAGAAACCATGCTGTATTTCTGAGGGTCTTGATACACAAGGTATTTTTCTACAAAGGTTTTAAATCCTTTTACTTTAAAATCAATATTATCAAGGTCTCCAATTTCTACTCTGTAGTTTCCTTCACTTGTCAGAAGGCTATAGCTATCTTTACTCTTAGAGATTCCGATAAAATATTTCTTACTGAAATCATCTTTGTCTATCTTTTCTACCAGTTCCGCCAGCTTTTCATATTCATCCGGCTGTACGTTTCCGGTTACCAGCATACATGGGTGTGAATAGGTTCTTGAAATAGGGAATTCAATTCCTTTTTCATCTACATAAAAGTCTTTTCCATCTTTATTTAATCTGAAAACGGGCACTCTCTGTTTGATATCCAGATTGAGCTTTCCGTTCAGGTTCAGATAAACATTGGCACTGTCTACTGCTGGCAGGGAATTGATCTTTTTTTCCAAAGAAGGAATGTTAAGATCTCCCACTTTTCCTGAAGGATTTTCTTTTTTTACAATTTCCCTGATGTCTTTTTCATCAACAAAATATACCGGAGTTTTCTCGCTCATTTTTACAGAAATCTTATTGTCCGTAATCTGCTCACGGCTGAATCTTCTCAATGAGAAGCTCAGTAACAATCCCAGGATAATTACAGTGACAACAATTTTTAATATTCTGTATTTATTTTTCATATTTTTTTTCTGCCACTATGGGCACAAATCAATTTTATTTTTCCGTTCGCAAGCACGTTTCACTTAGCTACGGCTATCAATTGAATAAGTTGTTATTAATAAATTAATTATGTTTTTAATAAATCTGTTGTATTCTCATTTGCTGAGTGAAACGCCTTTGCGAACGATTTTACATTTTTTTCTTCGCGAGCATTGCGTTTATACTCAAATTTTCTCAATCCATTCACAGATAGGGTCATACAGGGTATCTATATTTCCTGCGCCTACGGTAAGGAGGATATCAAAATCTTTCTCTTTTATTTTTTCAAAAGCATCGGATAAAGTCGATACTTCTTTTTTATCTAATGTTACTTTGTCCAACAGCCAGCTTGAAGTGATTCCTTCAAAATTTTCCTGAAGTTCTCTTGCAGGGTAAATGTCGAGAAGGATAAGCTCATCTGCTTTGCTCAAACTTTCAGCAAACCCATCTGCGAAATCTCTCGTTCTGCTGAAAAGGTGAGGCTGGAAGGTTACCAATAGTTTTTTGTCAGGATAAAATGTTCTGATTGAGCTCATTACAGCATTGATTTCTGTAGGGTGGTGAGCATAATCATCAATGTAAATTTTACCGTTTTGATAAATATGTTTGGTATATCTTCTTTTAATTCCTTTAAAATTGGCAATTGCTTTTTTCAGCGTATCAAAATCTGCGCCTAAATTATGCAGAATAGCCAGTGCTACAGTGGCATTTTCCACATTATGAATTCCCGGAATTTCCCAGACAAAATCTTTTATTGTTTCCGTTGGAGTATGGAAGTCAAAATAAATTTTATCATGTTCCATACGCAGATTGTCTGAATAATAATCTGCCGGCTCATTCACTGCATAAGTTTGATGCCCTCTGCCAATTTCCAGTCCTTTTCTTACAAAAAGTTGTTTGTCTTGAGGAACTAAAGCTGCAAACTGTCTGAACCCTTCTTCAATATGGTTGATGTCTCCATAAATGTCCAGATGATCCGCATCTGTAGAAGTTACTACTGCCCAGTCTGGAGATAAATTCAGGAAGCTTCTGTCATACTCATCTGCTTCTACTACAGAATACTTGGAACCATTGTACAGGAAGTTGGATTTAAAGTTTTCAGAAATTCCTCCCAAAAAGCATGAGAAAGGAAGATCCGCTTCTTTGCACAAATGGGCCACAAGGGTAGATGTAGTGGTTTTTCCATGAGTTCCTGCAATAGCGATACAATCTGTATTTTCAGTAATTAAGCCTAAAACTTTAGCACGTTTTAAAACTTCAAACTGATTTTGATTGAAATAATCCAGTATTCCAAGCGTTTTGATGGCTGGAGTATAAATGACTAAGGTATCTTCTTTCTGAAGGGAAGTAATCCTTTCATCAATAATATCTTCAAAAACAATATCAATGCCTTCATTCATCAGGTTCTGAGTAAGTTTTGTATTGGTTTTGTCGTAACCCAATACTTTTTTTCCGGATGCATTGAAATAGCGTGCCAATGCACTCATTCCGATACCTCCGATTCCAACGAAGTAAAAAGTTTGATATGTTTGTAAAATGTTCATTTATATTTTAATCTTTAATGACTCTTGAATAATTTCAGAGTTGTTTATATTCTAAAGCTTTCCTCAACTAACTTAATGACTCGTTAATGCATTACATTTTAACAGTGTCAGGCTGAGCTTGTCGAAGCCTTCTAATCTTTCATCCTATTTTTTGATAACATTGGTAATAAATCCCAGTTATCATTTATTATTCCTTCCTTCTTTTTTCTACTCCAGCCTTTAATTTGTTTTTCAAAGCTTATCGCTTGAGTGACATCATTAAATTCATGGTAGAAAACAAGTTCTACAGGTTTTCTTGTATACGTGTAACTTTCAGGATTTAAACCGTCATTATGTTCAGTAATTCTTCTTTCCAAATCGTTGGTAAAGCCTATATAATAGGAGTTATCCGAACATTTTACAATGTATACATAATATATTTTCATTCATTTGTGTTTGCTTACTGGCCCTTCGACAAGCTCAGGGTGACAGCTCTAATACTAACTGATTTATTTATGTCAGGCTGAGCTTGTCGAAGCCTTTCCTGATTATTTTATCACTTTAAAAATCTCGTCTACAATCTCTTTTGCGGCGTTTGGCTTGGCAAAATATTTAAGATGGTCAGACATTTCGTTTCTTACCCTTTCATTCTCGCAGATTTCTGATAATGTATTCCAGAATTTTTCCTGCATTTCAGAGTCTTTCACCATTCTGGCTGCATTTTTTTCAACCAGGTTCATGGCATTTTTAGTTTGATGGTCTTCCGCTGCAAAAGGGAAAGGAACCAAAAGCACCGGTTTTTGCGCCACAGCCAACTCTGAAATGGCAATAGCTCCGGCTCTGGAAACAATGATATCAGCTGCGGAATAGGCCAGTTCCATGTCTTTGATGAATTCTTTCAAATGAATGGAAGCTGGAAGCTGGAGGTTGGAAGACAATTCTTTGTAATCCAACTTTCCTGTTTGCCAAATTAATTGATATCCTTTTTCTTTCAGATTTTCAATATTTTCTTTCCATGCATTATTCAATGTTCTGGAGCCTAAAGAACCTCCTACAGACAAAATCGTAAGTTTGTCTGTATTCAATCCCATTTTTTCTTTTGCCTGAGCGGTATCCTGCATTCCTGAAACAATATTCTCACGAATCGGATTTCCAAGGAATTTTATTTTCTCTGCCGGAAAACCTTCTACTTTTGGATACGCTGTGAAAACGGCTTTCGCTTTTTTGCTTAAAATTTTATTGGTTACTCCTGCATGGGCATTCTGTTCCTGTATGAAAATGGGAATTCCCATTTTGCTTGCTTCATAAAGAGCGGGTCCGCTGGCAAATCCTCCGGTTCCTACTGCAAAATCAGGGGCGAAGTCTTTGATAATCCTTTTAGATTTTGATAAACTTTTCAGAATCTTGAAAGGCAGTCCCAGGTTGGATAACAAGTTTCCTCTGTCTATTCCTGCAATATCAATTCCTTCAATTTTATAGCCTGCCTGTGGAACTTTTTCCATTTCCATTTTCCCGTTGGCACCAATGAACAAAAATTCTGCATCAGGAAATCTTTTTCTGATTTCATCAGCGATGGCAATGGCCGGGAAGATGTGTCCTCCGGTTCCGCCGCCTGATAATAATATTTTTAATTTTTTGTCCATTTTAAGCGATATCGTTTATTTCTGCTATACTTTGTTTTTTGCCCATTCCTTCTTCATCATAAATCTGAATTCTGGAGCTTATATTTAAAATAATGCCTAACTGCAGATAGGTTACCAGCATTGAGGTTCCTCCGTAACTGATCAAAGGCAGCGGCTGTCCTGTCACCGGGATCAGGTTCACTGCAACGGCAATATTTACCGAAAGCTGAATAAAGATCATTACCCCGAGACTGAGCACGAGCAACGATCCGAAGAAGGCCGGCATTTTACTGGCGATCATTACGATTCTTATCATCATGATCAGGTATAAACTGATCAGGAAGGCAGCTCCAATCACTCCGTATTCTTCTACGATCACTGCGAAAATAAAGTCGGAGGCAGATTGAGGAAGCATTTGTTTCAATGCACTTTTTCCTGGTCCCATTCCGGTAATTCCACCATGTACGATGGCTGCTTTGGCTTGCATTACCTGATAGTTTTTTGCTTTTACGCTTTCATCATCTACATCGGCTGATTTTGCTTTGCTCGAAGTAAATGTTTCTACACGGCTCATCCATGTATGAACACGGTTTCCGCCAATCATATTCGTATTCAGTGCTATTAATAAAAATAATACAATGGCTACAAATGAGGCTGAAATAAACCCTGCAATGTATTTCCAGTGAAGCTGCCCAATGATAAGAACAACTACGGAAACCATTAAAATCATTAATGCTGTGGAACCATTATCTTTGGCTACCAATACAAAAACAAGCAGTATAGGGCCAAAAATATACATGATATTCTCTATAGGAAGCCTTTCTCTGGTGATCTTCTTGGTTAAATATCTGCACAGATAAATGATGAGCATTAAAAAGGCAAATGAGGAAGGCTGGAAGGAAATCGGTGTTCCCGGGATTTTCAGCCATCTGGAAGCACTGGCTCCATCAATGGTCTGCCCGGTAAACATGGTAACAATCAACAGAACTATCATAAGGCCGAGCAGGATACTGCTGAGCTTTCCGATGTATTCATATTTTATGGTTCCTACCAGTCTCATAATTGCTAATCCCAGGACTACAAAGAACATATGTTTGATAACGTGACCCGTTGTAGTCCCGTTATTGACAATGTATTCAAGATTTGAACTCGCAGAGTATACCGGGAAAATAGAGAAAATGGAGATCACAAGGATGACCATCCAAAGTACTTTATCGCCCTTTAGAAATTCGAATCTGCTTTCTGTGTTCTGTTCGTCCATATTTAATGCTATTGGCTTTTGGCTAATGGCCATTGGCTTTTAATACCTGTTCTTTAAACTGGCGTCCTCTGTCTTCATAGCTTTTGAACAAGTCAAAGCTTGCGCAGCATGGAGATAATAAAACAGTATCGCCTTTTTTAGCCAGTGATTTTGAAATTCTCACTGCTTCTTCCATGCTTGAAGTATCATAAATAACTTCTTTTTTGTCTTTAAAGAAATCGATGATCTTCTTGTTATCTACTCCAAGGCAAACGATTGCCTTTACTTTTCTTTTGACTAAATCTTCAATTTCGGTATAGTCATTTCCTTTATCTAATCCACCAACAATCCAAACGGTTGGTGTTTTCATACTTTCTAAGGCGTAGTAAGTAGCATTTACATTGGTTGCTTTACTGTCGTTGATATATTTTACGCTATCAATTTCAGTTACAAATTCCAATCTGTGTTCTACGGCCTGGAATGTCATCAATGAATGTCTGATGCTTTCATTGTTGATTTTTAAGATCTTACCGGCGATAGAAGCTGCTAAGCTGTTCGCTACATTGTGGTTTCCTAAAAGAGACAATTCATCAACTTTCATTGCGAATTCGTCTTTCATTTTTACTATAATCTCATCTGCGTTCACAAAACCTCCTTCAGGTAACTTCTCTTTGGTTGAGAAAGGAATCATTTTAGCTTTTATTTCAAGCTTTTCAAGAAGATTCTTACTCATTTCATCATCTTTATTGTAGATGAAGAAGTTGTCGTTCTCCTGGTTTTCTGTTATTCTGAATTTAGCCAAAGCATATTCCTCATAATTGTAGTTGTACTGATCCAGGTGATCCTGAGACAGGTTTAACAATAAAGAGATATACGGTCTGAAATTCTGAATATCATCCAGCTGGAAAGAGCTTACTTCCAATACATAATATTCATGGTTTTCATCTGCTACCTGCTTTGCAAAGCTATATCCGATATTTCCTCCTAGACCTACATTCAATCCGTCATTTTTCAGGATATAATAGATCAGGGAAGTTGTGGTTGTTTTTCCGTTGCTTCCGGTAATGGCAATGATTTTTGCGTCTGTAAATTCAGAAGCAAATTCAATTTCAGAGGAAAGTCTGATTCCTTTTTCATGAATTTTATTGATGATGTCTGCCTTTTTCGGAATTCCCGGGCTTTTTACGATCCAGTCAGCATTTAAAATCCTTTCTTCATCGTGGTTTCCTTCTTCAAATTCAATTTCATTATCGGTAAGAAACTGCTTATAGTTATCCTTAATGGCACCTTTATCTGAAAGAAATACTTCCAGACCTTTCTTTTTGGCCAAATAAGCAGCTCCGCATCCGCTTTCTCCACCTCCTAAAACAACTATTTTCATATTATAAAAGCTTTATGCTATAGGCTTTAAGCTTTACGCTTATTGCTTACAGCTTTTAATTTTTATCTCATTTTTAATGTGATCAGACATACAATAGCCAATATTACTCCAATGATGATCATTCTGTTCACGATTTTACTTTCGTGGAATCCTTCTTTCTGATAATGATGGTGTAATGGTGACATTTTGAATAGTCTATTGTTTTGGGCATATTCCAACCCGTATTTTCTTTTTCTGTATTTGAAAACAACTACCTGAAGCATTACAGACAGGTTTTCAATTAAGAAGATTCCGCATAATACAGGAATCAGCAATTCTTTTCTTAAAATGATGGCTAAAACGGCAATTACTCCTCCCAGCATTAAACTTCCGGTATCTCCCATGAAAACCTGTGCAGGATAAGTATTGTACCAGAAGAATCCGATCACAGCACCTACCATTGCTACAGCAAAAATGGTAGTTTCACCCATATTCGGCAGGAACATGATGTTGAGATAGTCTGCAAAAATGATGTTCCCTGAAAGGTAGGCGAAAAGAGCCAGCGTGAGCAGTATAATGGCACTTGTTCCCGCTGCCAGACCGTCAATTCCATCTGTGATATTGGCTCCGTTTGAAACGGCTGTTACAATGAAGATCACAATGGGAATAAAGACAATCCATGCCCACTCATGGGCATCTTTATCATTCATCCAGAATAAAATTCCACTATAGTCGAACTCATTATTTTTTGCAAAAGGAACAGTAGAAACGGTAATTTTCTCTGTAGGCATAAAGTTTTGCTCTACATTGTTTCTGTTTACCACTTTAGCATCTGCATATTTTCTTTTTACGGTAATGTCCGGGTGGAAATACATGGTAATTCCGACAATTAGTCCTAAACCAACCTGGCCTACAATTTTGAATTTACCACTTAAACCGTCTTTATTTTTTTTAATTTTCTTTAAATAATCATCCAGGAAACCAATGGCACCCATCCAGAACATGGAAACCAGAAGCAATACAATATAGACATTAGTAATCCTTGTAAACAGCAATACCGGAATGATGGTTGCCAAAATAATGATAAGCCCTCCCATGGTAGGAGTTCCTTCTTTTTGTTTCTGCCCATCCAATCCCAGATCACGCACCAATTCTCCCATCTGTTTTGTTCTCAGATAATTGATTACTCTTTTTCCGTAGACAAGAGCAATGATAAGCGAGAATAATACAGCCATTCCGGCACGGAAGGAAATGTATTTCAACATTCCTAATCCCGGAACGTGAATTCCATGGTTGGTTAGATATTCGTATAGATAGTATAGCATGTTTCTGTTTTTTATTATTTAAAAATTTAATTTATTTAAAGATTTAAAGATTGGGCTTCTCAATATTTTCACTTAAATACTTAATGAACTTTGATATGTTTGAAGAAACTTCTCTTGAAGGGGCAATAATTTCTTCCGCTTTATTTTCGTCACCTAATTTTAATCTTTTACTTACAATCAGCATGCTTTTGACTTCAGCACAGCTGCCTTTCGCAATTTTTAAATATCTGATAAATTGTCTGTTATTATTATATTCTGAGCCTTCCGCAATATTATTACTAATAGAAAAACTCGTTCTTTTTATCTGGTTATTAAATTCATATTCTTTTTCAAAACTTTGACTTTGAAGAAAAATATAGACTTTTTCAATAAGATCTAAGCTTTTGATGTATACAGGAAAATTTTCAAAATTCTTTGTCATTATCAAATTTTTAAATCTTTAAATGAATTCAATCTTTCAATCTATTTGGACATTAATTTCCAGAGCTCATTAATTACTTCTTTGTCGTCAAAATGGTGTCTCACACCATTGATCTCCTGATAAGTTTCGTGCCCTTTTCCGGCAACTAAAACGATATCTTTGGGTTCTGAAAACTTTATGGCCATTTTTATAGCCTCTTTTCTATCCGGAATTGAAGTGTATTTGCTGAAGTTCTGAGGTTCAACTCCTGCTTCAATTTCTTTGATGATCTGTGCAGGATCTTCTGTTCTCGGATTATCTGAAGTGATGATTGCCAAAGTTGATTTTTTGGTGGCAATATTTCCCATTTCAGGTCTTTTGGAGTGATCTCTGTCTCCTCCACAACCGAATACAGTGATTAATCTTTCGTTTTTGGTTCTGATATCGTTGATGCTGTCCAGAATGTTTTCCAAAGCGTCCGGAGTGTGTGCATAGTCTACGATAAAGAAAATTCCACCATCGGATTTGAACGTTTCAAATCTTCCGGAAACTCTTTTTAATTTGCTGATAGCCTGAAGAATTTCATCCTGCTCGAAACCTAGTTCTTCAGCAATTCCGAATACAAGCAGCAAGTTGTATACATTGAATTTTCCGGTTAATGTCGTCCAGAATTCTTTTCCGTTGAAATTCAACAGCATTCCGTTGAAATCTACTTCCAATAATTTCCCGTGATAGTCTGCCATGGTTTTCAATGCATAAGACTTCTTTTTAGCCTTAGTGTTCTGAAGCATGACGTTTCCATTTTTGTCATCTACATTGGTGACGGCAATGGCTGTATCTTCTAATTGGTCGAAGAATCTTTTCTTAGTTTTTAAATATTCTTCGAAAGTTTTATGATAATCTAAATGATCATGAGTAAGATTGGTAAAGCCCGCTACTTTGAAATGTAATCCTTCAATTCTGTTTTGGGCAATTCCGTGTGAGCTTACTTCCATGAAGGCAAATTCACAACCTTTTTCTACAGCCTCGGCCAGAATCCTGTTGATCGTAATCACATCAGGAGTTGTGTGGGTAGCCGGAATAATTTCTTCACCAATTCTGATTTCAACAGTAGAAAGTAAAGCGGCTGGATATCCAAGGTTTTTAAAAACGTCAAAAAGAAGGGTAGAAACAGATGTTTTTCCATTCGTTCCCGTAACTCCTATCAGTTTTAACTTCTCTGAAGGGTTTCCATAGAAGTTAGAAGCAAGATGGCCTAAGGCTTTAGATGAATCTTTTACCTGAACATAGGTTACATTTTCCACCAATGTTTCAGGGAATTCTTCGCAAACAATTGCGGCAGCTCCTTTTTCAATAGCAGATGCAATGAATGAATGACCATCCACCACTGTTCCTCTCATGGCAATGTAAAGAGAGTTTTCTGTAACTTTTCTGCTGTCGATCACCAATTCAGTCACCTCACGGTTGTTATCACCGTGGATTTCCAATACTGGGATTCTGTTTACTAATTCTGTTATTATCATCTTTATCAATAAGGCATTGCCTTATTCTGTTTTAAATCCTTGTTTTTAATTCTGCAGAGACAAATAAATTCTCTGGTTCTTACTAATCGTTGTGCCTTCCAGAGGGAATTGTTCTTTAATTCTTCCTACTCCTTTATAATCGACACGGTAGCCTAAGTTTTCCAGCTGCGGGATTACATTTTTCCCGATTAATCCTACCACATTAGGCATTTGCTTATCATTGACTGCTACTTTAACATTAGGCTCAACCATTTTGCTCAGGTTTACCTTTTTGTCTACCAGCATTTCTTTTTCAATATTCTGAGGCGTTTTCAGGAATGTTTTTCCTGCAATTTCTTTAAACACCGGTGCTGAAACGGAACCTCCATAAAATCCTTTTGCGGTATTGGGCTCGCTAATCATGACATAGCATGTATATTTTGGAGCGTCAGCCGGATAGAATCCTGCAAATGATGCACGATATTTCATTGGACCAGGCAGCCAGTATTCAAATCTTGCGGTACCTGTTTTTCCTGCCATTTTCAGGTTGGGAGTAAAGATGCTTCGTCCTGTTCCTTTTTCTACTGCTTTGGTTAAAGCGCTGGTCATCATTTTAATCGCTTTTTCAGAAGCCATCTTGTTCACCATTACTTCAGGTTTTGCGTTGTACATTACTTTACCGTCTTTCATGATTTTATCAATGAATAAAGGCTTAAGCATTTTCCCTCCATTGGCTACTCCATTATAGAAGGTTGTCAACTGCAGCAGGTTGATGTTGGAAGAATACCCGTAAGAAATAGAAGCCAGTGTTGCGGCATTCCATCTTTTATTCTGTGGGGTTACGATCTTCGGTTTTGTGATTCCCGGAAGCTCGATGTCCATTTTATCGAATAATTTCCAACGTTTCAGGTGATCAAGAAAAATCTGAGGCTTTTCTGCATAATACTTTGTGATGAGCTTTGACGTTCCTACGTTACTGGACTTTGCCAATACATCACTGATATCGTATGTTCCTCCTCCGTGTCCGTCAGAGATTCTCTGTTTTGCATATACCCAGACTCCGTTTCCTACGTTTACCGTTGTGTTTTCATCGATGAATCCATCGTCCATTGCTGCCAGAAGCGAAATGGTTTTAAATGTAGATCCGGGCTCGATATTATCTTTCAGCGCATAGTTGTAAGAGTCTTCGTATTCTCCTTCTTCTGTTCTTCTTAAATTTACAAGAGCACGTACTTTTCCGGTTTCCACTTCCATCACAATGACAGTTCCGTGTTTAGCTTCGAAATTAATCAGCTGCTTTTCAAGGGCGGAATGCGCAATGTCTTGAATTCTAAGGTCTAAGGTTGTATAAACATCTTCTCCGTCTACCGGTTCCTGAACTTTCCAGAAGTCGATCGGTTTCCATTGGGAAGAGTTGATTCTTTGCTCCAGTCTTTTACCGTCTGTTCCGGTTAAATATTTTGAGAAAGCACCTTCCAGTCCGGATTTAAGTTCTCCGTTATCCATACCGATAGTTCCGGCTCCGATTTCTGAAGTAGCCAATTCTCTTTTATAGTTTCTGTCAACAATAAATCCGCCTTTATTTTTTCCTCTTTTGAAGATCGGGAACTTTCGGATTCTGTCGTATTGATCGAAATCCAATCCTTTTACCAAGGTATAATACTGGTTTTTCTTTTTCTTCTGCTCATCAAACTTCTGTCTGAATTCTCCTCTGGATTTTCCGAACATTTTGCTCAGGGAATCCGTCAGTGCTCCGATATTATTGGAGTACACCGTATCTTTCATTGTTTTGAAATCAAGATAGATGTCATATCTCATCACCGTTGTTGCAAGGATAGAACCGTCAGAAGCAAACAAGTTACCTCGGGCAGCTTTTAAAGTGGCTTCACGATAGTTTTTATTAATGTAATCATCTTTAATTTCCTGGACATTGGTATTCTGAAGAATAACAATCCTTGCCAAGAACATTACAAACACGCACAAAGCTACCACTGCAAAGAGGTAGCCCCATCGTAACGTTTTCTTACGTTTATTGTCGTATTCATTTTGCTTTTGCATCTGTACTGTCCAGTTTTATTAGCAATTTGTGAGGGTGGTTTTCCAGGGTCATCAATGAATCCCGGGCAACTTCTTTCCCCAGCTCTGATTCCATTTTTACTTTGATCAGCTTACTCTGGGCGTAAGCGTTTCGTGATTTGTATTCTTCTGTTTCTTCCTTTAAGGCGTTTACAATTTTTATTTTTTTATTGACGAGATGGTTGGTATAAATCATGGCCATCATCAGAACGAACAAGAGGAGAAAATACTTGTAATGTATTTTGATCTCATCACGATTCAGAAAGTTTCCTTTTATAATGTCTATAAAAGTGAGTCTTTTCTGGGGGCGATTTGTTGTTCTTTTAGCCAATTTATGATGTCAATTTGCTTTGTAGTGAATGTACGTTGTGTCAATGGTCAACTTTATTTTGTTAAATGATTCACTATTGACAATTCGCTTATTCACATTTTATACTTTTATTCCTGTTCTCATCTTGGCACTTCTTGCTCTTGAGTTTTCTTCGATTTCCTGATCATCAGGAATGATTGCTTTACTCTTTATCAATTCGAATGCCTTTTTATAATTTCCGTAGATATCTCTTTCCGGTTCTCCTTCGAACATTCCGTTTTTCAGGAATCTTTTTACCAAACGGTCTTCCAGAGAGTGGTAAGAAATAACGACTAATCTTCCTTCCGGTTTTAAAACATTATAAGCCTGAACCAGCATTTCTTTCAATACTTCAAGTTCCTGGTTGACTTCAATTCTTATCGCCTGAAAAAGCTGAGCATAGAATTTATTAACCTTGTGAGGTGGAATGTAGCTGAACAATTTTTTCAGATCTTCCGTAGTATCTATACTTTTAGTTTTTCTGTGGTGAACAATTTCTCTCGCCAGCTTTCTTGCTTCTCTTAATTCTCCATAGTGATAGAAAAGGTCTGCAAGTTCGCTTTCTTCATATTCATTAATCACTCTTTTGGCATCCAGATTCTGCATTACATTCATTCTCATGTCCAAAGGAGCATTGCTTCTTGTAGAGAAACCTCTGTCTGCTTCATCAAACTGGTGAGAAGACACCCCTAAGTCTGCCAAAACACCATCCACTTGTGAAATGCCATACATCAGCAATGAGTTTTCCAGAAATCTGAAATTCTGATTTACCAATGTGAAACGTGGATCATCAATTGTATTTTTAAGTGCATCCAGGTCCTGATCAAAACTGAACAATCTCCCTTTGTCGGAAAGTCTGCTCAAGATTTCTCTTGAATGGCCTCCTCCTCCAAAGGTGCAGTCCACATATATTCCGTCAGGATTCGTCACCAAATCATCAACACTCTGCTTCAACAAAACGGGGTTATGATACATGCTTAATTGTGTTTTTTATTTACTATATAATCAATTAATAACCTACTACAGTTATTCTTCATCGAAAGAGCCCATCACATCTTCGGCAAGGCTTGCAAAATCTGCTTCGTTGGTAGCAATTACCTTTTCATAGGCATCTTTATCCCAAATCTCAAAGAGTTCTCCTGCACTGGTAATCACAATATCTTTCTGAAGATTTGCGAAAACCGTAAGGTCTTTAGAGATCTGTAGTCTTCCTGCATTATCCAACTCTACTGTTTTTACTCCTGCCGTAAACATTCGTATGAAATCAGCATTCTTTTTTATGAACCTGTTCAGTTTATTAATTTTACCCATCAGTTTGTCCCATGCATTCATAGGATAAACTTCCAGACAAGGTTGGAACACAGATCTTTTGACTACAAACGCCTTATCGTCGAAGTTTTCCATCTGTTTGATTAAAGATGAAGGAACTTTTAAGCGGCCTTTGTCGTCAATTTTACACTCATATGTCCCAATGAAATTTTTCATTTGGGACAAATTTATATAATAATTTCCAAAATTTCCCACTTTTTCCCACTTTTTGACTCAATGTTAATAAGTTTTATTAAAGATTGAATTTCAATAATGTAAAATGCTGATATGAAGATACTTGTTGAAAGTGCTATTTACGCCATAATAAAGCCGTTTTGAAAAAAAAAGTTAAAAAGCAGAATATTATATTATTTTTATCTTAAATTAGGATAATCAAAATTTTTTTGAGGTTTAATTTGTATTTTTGCAGGGCTTTATTAAGGCGTTTTATGATATTTAGTACAAAAAAAGAAAAGAAATATTCCTATGTAGAAGCGGGAGAAGGACATCCATTAGTGCTGTTGCACGGGTTAATGGGTGGTTTGAGTAATTTCGATAAAATGGTAGATTTTTTTTCGGATAGAGGCTTCAAAGTATATGTTCCTCAGTTGCCGATCTATGATCTGCCGGTACTCAATACGAATCTTACCACTATTGCAAAATATATTATCAAGTTTATAGAAAGTCATATTTCTGGTCCGGTAACTATTGTAGGAAACTCAATGGGAGGCCATGTAGGACTTATATTGACTTTAGCAAGACCTGATCTGGTAAAGAATCTTGTTCTTACGGGAAGTTCAGGGCTTTATGAAAGAACTTTCGGAGACAGTTTTCCGAGAAAAAATGACCGTTCTTATATCAGAAAGAAAACGGAGGAAGTTTTCTACGATCCAAAGGTGGCAACAGAAGATCTCGTAGATGAAGTTTTCGGGGTAGTAAACGATAGAATGAAAGGAATAAAAACAGTAATGCTGGCAAGAAGTGCCATCAAACACAATATGCTGAATGATCTTCCGAAGATTGTGACACCTACCTGCCTGATCTGGGGTAAACAGGATAATGTTACTCCTCCTGAAGTGGCAGAAGATATGCACAAGTTTATTCCTAATTCCGACTTATTCTGGATTGATAAATGCGGCCATGCTGCCATGATGGAAAAACCGGATGAATTCAATGAGATCCTGTATAACTGGATAAAAGATAAAGTTTAAAACATATAAATGACCATTAAGAGCTTTTCTTAATGGTTTATTTTTCTAAAATACATTCAAAAATGATTATCAAGACAGCAGAGTTTGTAAAGAGTAGTGGAAAATGGCAGGAATGTCCTGAACCAAATATTCCCGAATATGCTTTTATCGGAAGGTCGAACGTAGGAAAGTCATCACTGATCAATGCAATGATGAATCACAAAGATCTTGCTAAAACATCACAAACCCCAGGAAAAACCCAGCTGATCAATCATTTTTTGGTGAATGAAAACTGGTATCTTACCGATTTACCAGGATATGGCTATGCAAAGGTTTCAAAAGTTCAGCGAAAAGATTTTGAAAAGCTGATCACCAATTATATTCTGAACAGAAGAAATCTGGTTAACCTTTTTGTGCTGGTAGATGTAAGACATACTCCGCAAAAGATTGATCTGGAATTTATCCAATGGTGTGGAGAAAGTGGAATCCCGTTCTCGATTGTCTTTACCAAGGCAGACAAACTAAAGCCGAATGCAGTGGTCAAAAACGTAGAAGATTATAAGGCTGAACTTCATAAAACATGGGAAGATCTTCCTGAACTGTATATCACCTCAGCAGAAAAGAAAGAAGGTGGAGATAACATTCTTAATTTTATACAGAAGACCAATGATTTTTTAACCCATAATAATATAAGTTTCGATGAGTAATATTGTCTGGAAAATCAAAACGTTTGATGAGTTTACTGTTCCTGAATTATACGCAGTACTAAAAGCCCGTATTGATGTTTTCGTGATTGAACAGAACTGTCCTTATCCTGATCTGGATAACTATGATCAGAAAGGTGTTCATATCTGGGCGGAAGAAGATGGACAGGTTTTGGCTTATTGCCGTGTATTTGACAAGGGGATAAAATATGATGAAACTTCCTTCGGCAGAGTTCTGACAACAGAGCAGGCAAGAGGGAAAAGTTTGGGAAAACAGCTGATACAATATGCTGTGGAAACTATAGAAAACCGTTTTCATACTTCTGAAATCAAAATATCGGCACAGGATTATCTTTTACGATTTTACAGCGGCTTCGGATTTGAAGATACAGGAAAGAAATATCTGGAAGACGATATTCCGCATACGGAAATGATAAGAAAGTAAAAAGGTATCTCAAACGAGATACCTTTTTTCGAACTGTATAAAATTATATTGGGTGTTATTAGTTTTTTTCATCATTTCTTACATCAAAAGTAAGACTATTGAGAAAACTGACCTTACGGAAAACCGTAATGGATTAAATAATTCCTAAATTGCCGCAAAATATATTGCAACTTTTTGCTTTTTCTACACTTTTAGATGTAGCTTTGGAGTATACTTTTAATAGTTTTCTAGCGTTTTATGAAGCTCTTCTCTAAAGTTATAAATTTCATCTAGGTTATTTAATAATACTTTCTCTCCTGCATCCTTACCATTGTGAAATGTTTCAATGTATTTGTTAGCCGTATTGAAATGTAGTCTACAAAGGGGTTTTCTGTTATTATCATCAAGTAGAATTCCAAAATAAGATAATGTGTCTCTGTAAGCGATGCGTACTGCGGGAATTTTTTCTCGCATAATAGCTTTCACAATCTGAAATCCTTCAAGTTCTTCTTCAGTAGTCACAATTTTAGAATCATTATTTTCATCTATAGGTTGGGATGGTTTTATATCTTCTTCCTGTTTTTCAATTTGTTCATTGATATTTAAAGCAGATTTAAGTCGGAAACTTATAGATTCATTAATAGACGTTGCTAATGCTTTTTTTGTATACTCTTTAAAAGAAAGCATTCTGTTAGCAGTCATTGGTTTTTCAAAGAACCTTCCAACCAACAGTTTTACAATTTCATCAGATGGAGATTCTATTTCTTTTTCAAACTCTTTTCGTATGGCTTTAATATATTTCAAGGCTTCAGCTGAGTCTAGAATATTCTCCAGATTGTAGTCTTTTTTAGTAAAGCTTTCTAATATCTTAATTGAACTGTCTTTTAGGTCTTCCATATTGATGGTGAAAAATGGTTTTTCATCCATAATATTAGGTTTTTCAAGATCTGTATAAAAATTATATACAATACCATTTGTTAGAACACCAAATCTTGTTTTAGAAACATGATAATATCTATGAAGTTGAGAATTGTGAGCGTCAGCACTTTCTTTCCAATGCTTACATTCAATTATAAAAATAGGCTCATCATTATTTTTAATTACATAATCCACTTTTTCTCCTTTCTTGGTTCCGATATCACAAACATGTTCAGGAATAACTTCGGTAGGATTAAAAATATCATAGCCTAGAATTTGTATAAAAGGCATTACAAAAGCATTTTTTGTTGCCTCTTCTGTTGCAATTTGATCTTTTAATCCTGATACTTTTTGCTGTAATTGCTCAAGTTTAATTTTAAGGTCCATTTTGTTAGTTTTGTTTATATTCCAAAAATATCATCCATTAAAATAAAATCCTTACGGAAAGCCGTAAAACAAAAAAACCTTCCAAAAATGAAAGGTTTATATACAAGAGAGGTTACGGTAAAGATTAAATAATTCCCAAATCTTTACAAAAAGCAACAAGCTGTTCATTACTTGTTATCTGAAGATCTTCTTTCATACTGTTCAGTTTTTTCTCTACACTGCTTAAACTATTGGGTTTAATATCGTTATTTTGGAGATAAACAGGGATGTTTTTCTGTAAAACTCCCTGAGACAAAAGAGATACTAAAGTAATGTCATAGGTGGAAAATTCGTAATTGTTGAGCTTTTTTACTTCCTGTTTAAGATCCAGTGAAAGATAATTTTCGTCTACATACGTTGAAGCAATTGCTTTTTTAAGTTCTTTTGAATCATTTCTGGCTTTACGAACAAAACCATTAATTCCATATTCGTTAAAAAGGCTGTCTATCACCCCGGATCTATGTTCTGCAGAAAAAACAATGACTTTCAATGAAGGATGCAGTTCTTTAATGGTCTTTATCAGCTCTTTTCCGTCTTTAAGATTTTGTATATTATGGTCTTCTTCAAAAGAAAGATCTGTAATTAACAAATCATAAAGATCATCTTCACGAATGGATTTTTGAATTTTAGCTAATGCATCATCACAATAATAGACATAATCTGTGTTGGAAATACTAAGGTCTTCTAATGTTTTCTGTACAGAAATACTACTGCTTTCGTGATCTTCAGCTATTAAAATTTTTTTGAACATTCTTTTTCTTTTTTAAGAAGCAGGAAATGAAATATAAATTTTCAATCCCTTTTCGGTTTCAGTGTCAAAAATAATTTCTCCATGGATAGCTTCAATACGGGAATCCGTATTTGTTAAACCATTTTTATAGATAATTCCTCCCGGAATACCGATTCCATTGTCTGTATACTGAATTTGTATATAATTATTTTTTCTTTCAAATTTAAAAGCAACAAGGGTAGCCTGACTGTGTTTTTTCATATTGATCAGAAGTTCCCGCATCACCTGATAGATTTCTTCCCGGGTAAATTCTTTCAGTGTTTTCCATATATTTTCATCATTTCCGGCAAGGTAAGTCTTTACATTTTCATTATTAAAAGATGCGATAAGAGTGGATATTCTCTTACTGAACTCAGATTTATTTTCGGAGGCAGCTTTCTCATAGGAAATATCTCTTGACTTTTCATATACAAACTCCAATTCGTCAAGTACTTTTTCTTTATCAAAATCTTCCTGGTTTTCAATCTTGGTCATTACCTGATAAATTCCGTTGGCTACTACATCATGAATTTTCTTGGAAACTTTTAGCTGTTGTTCTTTTAACTTATTGTCGGATTCCAAAAGCATGGTCTGCTTACGTTTTTTATACCAAAAGAAAGCACTGATAATAAGGGCAAGCGTTCCTAAACTGATACTTATAATTAAAATATTCTTTTTAGTAAGTTGATATTCCTTCTGAGCTAGCCCTTTCTGAAGCAAAAGATTTTCAGCTTTCTTTTTTTCTACATCAAATTCTATCAGAGCAAATCTGTTTTTTGCTTTATCTCTTGATAATTGAATGCTGTCATTAAGTTGTTGATATTCTGTAAAGTAACCTTGCAGGTGTATTCCTTTGTCATTTTTTACCAGAAAGTCAAGAGCCTCTAATCTGTCATTGGGGTTTTTGACCGCCTTTGCCAAACGATATTTTTCATTGATATGATACAATGCTTTAGTCTTATCTAAGCGTAGATAATATTCAGCAAGATGAGAATGACTGGATATGAGACCAGATTTATCATTGACTTTTTGTCTTAAAACAACTGCGGCTAACAAGCCTTCTTCTGCCTTATAATTATTATTTTCAAGCCAGCTGATATAATTGTAATTATCTAAAATCCGGGCATAATCAATCTCGTTTTTTTGCAGTGTTTTATTCTTGAGAAGAGATTGGTAAATATTGATGGCCTGCGGGTAGCTTTTCAGTTTTCCGTAGGCGTCAGCAATATTATTTTTGATCGTGATTTTCTGAAAATTATCCGAACTTACCTGTAAAGCTTTATGATACCAGTTGAGAGCCTCAGAATAATGTTTGAGATTTTTTTCGGATATCGCAAGGTTATTATAAATGGAAGGAAGATAGGCGGAGTCTTCAGGAAGTTTTAAAAAGGATAATGCATCAATAGCTCTTTCATTACTGCTAAGATAATCTCCGATATCATTCAGTATAATAGCCTTCAAGGTTAAACAGGATGCAATATTAGCGGAATCATTCTTTAGCTTATAGATACTTTCCGCTTTTGAAAGGAGTGTGAATGCCTTTACATTATCATTATTGTATAAAGAAGCTGCTTCATTGTACATTTTGTCCGCTTCAGTTGAAGGGGCCTTTACCGGAGGATTCCTGTTTTCGGAAAAATTACAGCTAATGAATAAAAGAAAAATTCCTAGAAATTTAAAACCAGCATACATGATAATAATTGATAGCAACTAAAGGTATTAAAAAAAGGACAATTTTCATTGCCCTTTTGTTTAATTATTTTTTTGGAGGCAAAATCTGTCCTGTTTCGCCGCTTGTGTCTTCTGGTGCCATTCCTACTGTTCCGGTTGAAAGGTTCATTGCAGGGGATTCGTAATTGTTGTTATCCGTTGTTGAAGTATTGGCATTATTATCTGAAAATGCTAATCCTAATAGCATCATTATAATTTGGATCATTTCCTTTAAAATTTTCGAAGTTGAAATCGTATTTCTTCCTCTCACGAAGTATTTATCGCAAGCTGTACACTGTTAAAATTTCGAAGCGCTTCTTAATTTTTTAGGGAAGTGAACCTTTAAAAACGGAGAAGAAACATCTGCTTCCCAATCCGGAGTTTAATCTCTGTTTTCTCTGGTTTTTCTGAAATCAGTTTTTTAATGTTTTTTGTTGATTTCTGAAGCAAATTTGCAGCAAAAAAGAAGAGGGATGTTAGACAAAACATAGACATCGATAGACAGTAAGTAAGCGTGGAGTTATTACGGAAATCCGTAATGTGGTGTGATTGAAAATCATCTACTTTGTAATGCCCGAAAACACTGTATATGTCCAAGAAAAAACTACTGATTAATGAAGTATTTGAGCAGGCAAGGAGAGAGTCAGAGAAAACCACAAAAAGTGGACTGGCTACTTATCTGCATCTTTGTTTTATTGATAACCTGAAATTCTACGATATTTCAGAGAAAACCTTCATACGGTATTATGAAGACTTTGTAGAAGGAAATAGTCTCAGGAATATTGAATCTGAGAGGCTGAATAAAATGAGCCAGTATATCGGCTATAAAGATTTTACAGAGTTTTCAAGGACTTTTATCAAAAATGATGAAAAAAAAAATCTGACCACCGTCAAAATAAGTGTGGATCAGGATGAGGAAATTATATCAGAAAGACTTTCAAAAATCAATATAAATATCATTAATGAACAACACTTTAAAATGCCTGAGTTTGTCAGACAGAACAGTTTTGGCCTTGTTGGTATATTTATGCTCGGAGGTTTTTTAATTGGCAATTATTATTGTTCATCCGGGAATAGAAATACATATAATCCATTCAGTTTTTTGACTCTGCCTGCCATTGAAAAGAATTGTATGTGCTGGGATCAAAATGAATATAAGTTGACGGACTGCAAGGAAGAAAATCCCATGTTGAATGTTATTCCTAAAGATATAATCCGGATTAAATACTTTAAACGTATTACAAGAAAGGATACTCTTACAGTGGAGAATGCCCTGGGGAAAATATGGTATTCAAAAGTCAATGGGGAAGTTGAATTTTTTACCATGGATGGAATTGATCCTGAAAATAAAAAGGAACTAAAACCGGCCACTGAATACATCATTAGAAAATATTCCGGGAAAAAACCTGAGATGAGCCCTTCAGAATAAATTTCCTTCACAATAATTTAAAATTCAATTAAAGCAATTCCTTATCTATTCCTGTAATTTCGTCTTTTTTAAGATGAATAAAATAATAATCTCCTTTTTAACTGTTGTATTTTCATTTTCCTACGCACAGAAACCTGTACAGATTGCTTTTCTTTCAGATGTGCATTTCCAGGATTTGTACGGAAGTTTTTCGGATAACAATTTTAAAGGAATTATAAATCCCAAAACAGGAAAACCAACGATTCTGAGAACGATGGATTCTCAATTGCATTCCACAAGAATCTTCAATGAGAACTATTTTGCATTTCTCAAGGCTTTGGATGATATTGTGGAGAAAGGAATTAAAATTGTAGCCATGCCCGGAGATTTTTCGGATGATGGCCAGGCTTATAACCTTCGAGGGCTGCACACTATTTTAGAACAGTACCATAGAAAGTATGGAATTCGTTTTTATTTAACGACCGGAAATCATGATCCTGTTGGACCCTTTCGGAAGGATGGAGGGAAAGATGATTTCCTTGGGCAAAATGGAAAGCCCTTAGGAGTTTATAGCACAGAAAGTGTCAGTAAATCAACAGATAAAGTCATTACAAAAGATATTGCAGAATCCGGATATCTTGAGATTTTAAATGAATTAAAAAACTTTGGGTTTTATCCCCAAAAAGAAGACTTGTACTGGAGCACTCCTTTCGATCGGAATTCTTTTAAAAACTATACGTACAAAAAAGGGTTACAGTCTGCAGCGTATTCCAAAAGAATGTATGAAGTGGCTAAAGGTTTTTTTGTTCCGGATTTGAGTTATGTTGTTGAGCCTGTGAAAGATGTATGGCTTATTGCTATTGACGGAAATACTTATATCCCGAAAAACATCAATGAACGCCCTGAAAATGCTTCAAACTATAAAGGAGCGAGTATTGGTTATAATAATGTACTCACAAACAAACAGCATTTAATCCAATGGGTAAAAAAACTAGCTGCTGAAGCAAAGAAAAACAATAAAACCCTTATTGCATTTACCCATTATCCTATGATTGATTTCAATGATGGAGCCACACAGGAGATTCAAAATTTATTGGGTGAAAAAAAATGGCAATTGGAACGTGTTCCCCAGGAAGAAGTAGCAAAAGTGTTTGCTGATGCGGGTTTGCAAATTCACTTTGCAGGTCACATGCATATAAATGATACAGGAATAAGGAAAGCAGGGGATAATATTTTAGTGAATGTTCAGGTGCCCTCATTGGCGGCTTACTTGCCGGCATATAAAATTCTGACTATACAATCTCCTGAGAAGATGGAAGTTCAAACCGAAGTTTTAAATGAAGTTCCTCGCTTCGATGAGCTGTTTGCTTTGTATGAAAAAGAATATGAGGCCTTACAAAGTAATGCAGATAAAATGCTTTGGAATAAAGATATTCTAAAGACAAAATCCTATCATGATTTCATGCTTTTTCATTTAAAAGAACTGGTTCGTCTTCGAATGATTCCGGATGACTGGCCAAAAGAGTTTATTGAAAAGGCTAAAGATTTAAATGGGGAAGATCTTCTTTTACTTATTCAAAATAAAAATCAGTTGAATGAGAAGCAAATCAAATCAGAAACTTTTAAAAAATGGTCTTTTGATGATCTGTTATTGGATCTATATAAATTTCAATCGGCTGATGAAATTGCAAAAAAAGACATTCCTGAGGAAAGGCTGAAACAGTATCAGCTATTGGAAGACCTGTACAAAGAAAACAACTCGAATGACCCATTGATTCAACAGTTAAAATCAGTTTTCAAAATCCTTTCATTACTTTCCCATGGAGATCCGGCAGACCATTTTGAAATAGATTTGAAGAGGAAAGAAATAAGGAAGCTATAAATCATAGGGCTTTATAAACATTCGGTTTATGCTGGTAGAATATTTGTGCCTATTTGTAAACGACAGTAGTGTTATCCGTGTTTAAAATAATTTGTCACATCTATCTATGATAAGATGTTTTATTTTTCCCACGGATTTCACAGATTTTCGCGGATGATTGCGCTTTATTTTCCTTGTGTTATTTGTGAAAATATTTGTGTTATTCGTGTTTAAAATTAAAATGCTTCGACTAAGCTCAGCATGACACTGCTAATACTAACTGCTTTAAAATACTTTGCAGAGAATGATTGCGAGAAATAGCATTCTTATTTTCCTTGTGTTATTTGTGAAAATATTTGTGTTATTCGTGTTTAAAAACAGAAAGGCTGCCCAATCAGACAGCCTCCTCAATTATAAATCTAATAGCAAAACAGGACTATTTTCCTGTCACGGGATTCATTCTTTCATAAGTGTTGTTGTCAAAACTTACCTTATAATTGGATTTGAATAATTTGCTGGGATAATAATAATCTGTTGTAATAATTTGTGCACCACTTTCTTTGGCTTTCTCAAATCTTGAATAGTCTTCCCTTCGTGCTTCCATGGTATCTGCATCAGCTCGGGTACGGATGATATACCCTTGTTTAACCAGATTTTTTATGGTAGTACCGTCTTTTTGAGGTTCATTCATAAACAAAACAGCAGCCTCAGCAGTTCCCGGAGTAGAATTGGTAAAAATCATTCTCCCTTTCAAGGAAAGATGATCTTTGATATATAAATCCCTGTTTTCCCCGTTATTATCCATTACAAAAAGGAATTTCCCTTTTACGTTTTTTACTTTTGGCCAGTTTTTCTTTACAACAGCTTCATTCAATGTTGAATAAGAACCGCGGATATCGTCCGGAGTGATTATTTTATCTTTTCCCAGATACTTTTTCAATTCATGATCTAGGTCATCAAAAAGTTTTGAAGTATAATGTTCCGGCTCTGTTCCGAACTGATTAGCTTTTCCATCTTTGGGCTCAAGGGTGATAAAAACCGGATCATGATCATGATGTTGATCTGACCATTTTTTCAAATCCTTCAAACAATCTTCTAATGTATAATACCAGGTTTGATAATCAATATCTGTAACATGAATCATTTTATAACCCGGCTTTTTCATTTTACCTTCCGGATCAAAAGGTTCGGTTGTCTTTACCAGATCCAGAATTTTCGGATGGGCATATTTTCCTCCTTTACTATCTGCATACACATCAATTTCCAGATTTCTCAAGCCCAGATCAAGTTGCTGTGGAATGGGAATGTGTTTATACTGAATCCTCGGTAAAACATTCAGAGTATCTTTTTGAGATAAATAACTGTACACCTCAGGAAGGATAGCCTTTTTATAGGAATTATGAGAGCCAATGACCTGAATTTCATTAATTTTTAAATCATTGAGATTGTTAGATTGTGACCAAAACAGGTTGAATGAAGACAAACAGATACTCAATAGAACAGCCTTTTTCATTTCGATACATTTTAAAGACGAAATTAATGACTCTTTACAGGTAACTACCTGTATATTATGTTAAGTAATTTTTAAAATTCTGTAAATTCTGAAAAATTTAATGTCCATAAATATTTGATTTTTAGTCTGTTTTTATTATCTCAATTTGAGATATTTATATATTGTTGACTTTAAGATAATATTATGTTAAAATAGATTTGTGGTAGATCCTTTTACTTTGTATGCCGAAATAAAAACTAACCGTTGCCTGAAAAGAAAACCACTGTTGCGGGAACAACAGCGGCTTTTTGATAAGCAATGTAACGTCTTGCAATTACTTTACTTATTGATATGTACCACAAAATTAATTTTTTTAAGTTTAAAAAGCTAATTCCGATTGCTTTAATTTTTTTGGTGGCAAACCAAGCTGAAGCAAAAGGATTTACCTTAAACTATCCTGTGTTTTCACAGGTAAACGAAACCATTTCCGGAACTGTAACGGATCAGAAAGGAGCATCCGTTGAAGGCGCAAAAATCACGGTGGTGGAAACCGGAGATACAGCTTCTACCGACGCATCAGGAAAATTTACCATTTCGGCCAATATCGGGCAGACCTTATCTATTTCTTATGAAGGATACGGGACCCAAATGGTGAAAATCTCTAGTACTTCAGTTACTGTACAATTAGAAACTCAAAAAGGATCTACTTCCATTGAAGAAGTTACGTTGGTTGGATATGGTTCTCAGAAAAAATCTGACCTAACAGGAGCCGTAAGCCAGCTGAAAGCAGAAAATTTCAAAGAAGGAATGAATATTTCCGTTGATAACCTGATGCAAGGGAAAATCGCGGGTGTCCGCATCGTTCAGTCGAGCGGTGAGCCTGGAGCGGGAGTGAATGTTTCCATCAGAGGGATCGGTTCCATCCGAAGCGGAAGTACTCCTTTATTTGTAGTAGACGGAGTTCCTTTGAGCAATGATGCTGTAAGTGCTACAGGTCCGAATATCGGTTTAGGAAATGCTCAGGCGAAGAATCCGCTCAACTTTTTGAATACCAGTGATATCGAATCCATAACTGTTTTAAAAGATGCTTCTGCCGCAGCCATCTACGGAGCAAGAGGATCAAACGGTGTTGTTTTGGTAACTACAAAAAGGGGAAGAAAAGGAGAACCCTTATTTACCTATGACACGTATTTAGGCTTTTCTTCAGTTATTAAAAAATTAGATCTGATGAGTGCTGATGAATACCGGTCAGCAGGAATCAATAAATTATACGACCATGGCGGAAATACAGACTGGCAGGATGAAATTTTCAGAAATGCAGTGTCTTCCAACCATTCCGTGTCATTTTCAAAATCTACGGAAACCGGAAATTACTTTGCCTCCATTTCTCACATGGATCAGGATGGTATTATTCTGAACAGTGGCTTTAAAAGAACGACAGCCCGTTTGAATGCAGAAGAGTCTTTCTTTGATAATAAAAGATTAAAGATTAAACTCAACCTTACGGCAAGTGACATCAAAGAAACCGGAATACCGAACGGAGCGAATGCAGGTTCAGACGGACAGGTGATTATCCATGCTTTGATGGCCAATCCTACACGTTCCGTATATGATCAGAACGGAAACTTTACCAACTTTAATATGAATGCTCATTACAATCCATTGTATCTGTTGAGCGTTTACAATGATAAAACCAATACATTCCGAGTGTTGGGGAATACAGAAGCCACGTTGAGAATCTTACCCGGGTTGAATTATAAGTTCAATTTAGGGATTGATAAAACAATATCTGAGAGAAATACCACGATGTATCCGAATATTACAGACAGAACCCCAAAGGGAATGTATGTTCAGGCTAATCTGGATTCTTATAACGTACTTTTAGAACATTACTTAACCTATGATCTTAGTTTAAATAAACATAATTTCAGTTTGTTAGGTGGTTTCTCTTATCAGAAGTTCAAAACTACAGGAACCTATTTCGGATTAAAGAATATTGCGAATCAGGGAGCGGGGATTGCTCCGGAAATTAATCCTGGATATTCTGGGGAAGCCTTTATTCCGGCAGCAGGATACGCACAGGAGAATGAACTGCAGTCTTACTTCGGAAGGGTAAATTATAATTTTGATAAAAAATACTTATTAACTGCTTCATTAAGAGCTGACGGTTCTACCCGTTTCGGTCAAAATAACAAATATGGATATTTCCCTTCTGTAGCAGTAGGCTGGACCGTTTCCAATGAAAACTTCCTGAAAGACTCTCAAATCATCAATGAATTAAAATTAAGAGGAAGCTGGGGACAAACCGGAAATCAGGAAGTTCCGAACAAGATTACCCAGGCGAGTTCTTCTCTGTCACCATCCGGAGGATATTACTTGTATGATAATCTGAACCTGATCAATGGAGTAGTGATCAACAGAACACCTAATCCTGATCTGAAGTGGGAAGTAGTGGAGCAGACCAATATTGGAGCAGACTTCAGTTTATGGAGAAACAAATTGTATGGATCACTAGAATACTATAACAAAGTAACGAAAGATCCGATTCTGAATATCCCTTCCAGACCGTTAAGCCCTACAAGTACAGTATGGAAAAATGTGGATGCAAAGATTGTTAATAAAGGATTTGAGTTCTCTTTAGGTTCAGAAATTATCAAAACTGAAAATTTTACATGGAACTTTGATGTCAATGGTGCTACCGTGAATAACGTGGTGAAAGACCTTCCGGTTTCAGCGATTTATTCAGGAGAAGTTTCAGGGCCCGGACTTTCCGGAGTGACGGCCAATATTTACAGAAATGGCTACGAAGCCGGCTCTTTCTATATGCTGAACTATCTAGGAGTAGATGCGAACGGAAAATATATTTATGAAGATGTAAATAATGATGGAAGAATTGACCAGAATGACAGAAAGATCTTTGAAGGAGCGATACCCAATTTCACTTTCGGAATCAATTCTTATATGAAATACAAGAAGTTTGATTTCTCTTTCTCGTTCATCGGACAAACGGGTGGCTACCTTGTGAATAATACTGCATTGGATTTAAATATCAACAACTTAGCTTCAGACAGAAACGTGTTGAAAAACTTCTATGAATCAGGAGCGAACTTCACCAATCAGCCTCAGTTATCATCCCTTTATCTTGAAAAGTCAGACTTTATCAGACTGAATAACGTAAGATTAGGATACACTTTTGATACCAGCCAACTGAAGTTTCTGAGAAGTATCAATTTGTATATAAGTGCACAAAACCTGATGACTCTTACAAGCTATTCAGGATATGATCCATTGGTGGATACCAACAAACAGGTGAGTGGAAACCAGTCTCTGGGAATTGATTACACTACATATCCGTCTGCAAAGACTTTCATTTTGGGAGCTACTGTTAAATTTTAATTGAAAAGAAATCATGAAATCTAAATTTTTAAATCTAAATACAATTGTTTTATCCTTTGCTGTACTGTCTTTAACGGGATGTACCAATCTGGATGAAAAAGTAATCGATGAGGTATTGGGCTCTGAAACAGCAGATCCTGAGGCTGCTCTTGCTGCTGCATATAGCCAGCTGGGTGACGGAACTTTTGTAGACCATGGAAATGTTTTCGCTTTGCAGGAATATTCTACTGATGAAGCATTATTACCCACAAGAGGAAGTGACTGGGGTGATGGTGGAAAATGGAGAGCCATGCACGAATTCTCATGGGATGCCAGCAGTGATGTTGTAAAAACTACCTGGAATTCCCTGAACTTCGGGATAACAAAGTCTCTGACAGCCATTTCAAGTATTGAAAAAAGCAACGGTACGAACAGAGCTTTATTTTTAGCAGAAGCAAAAGGACTACTGGCTTATTATACCTATACAACAATTGATCTTTTCGGGCAGGCTCCTTACAGAGATCCAGGTAATATTAATGCTCCCATTCAGATCAGAAAAGCAGAGACTACCATTGATGCTTTAATTACTGAAGTGGAAGGGCTTATTCCCAATCTTGCAGATATCAAAACACAAAATACACATGCAGGAAGATTTACCAAACAGGCAGCGTATGCATTCCTGGCAGATATGTATCTGAACAGAGCGGTTTTGAAAAATAAAACGGCAGGATCATTCAACTTTTTAGAGCAGGCTGTGACGGGTTCGGGAACAGATATGGATAAGGTCATTGAATATTCTAATTTGTTGATCAATAATTCTAATTTTAGCCTGGAATCCAATTACTTTCACAATTTTGATATCAATAATGATACAAGCAAGGAAATGATTTTCTCCATTGTTCAGAAGAAAAATACAGACAAGACTTCAGATAATGACCTGGCGTATATGTCTATGGAGAGAATTCAGAAACCATCACCGGATAACAGAGGAACCAATGCATCGTGTATCACTCCGGAATTCTATTATTCATGGAACGGAAATCATGATGATCCACGTTTTCAAAGATCTTATCAGTATGCGGACGGAACATGGTTCAGAAATGATGGAACAGATGTGAGCGTACCTTCTTCCAGTAAGGTGGAAGGAACTGGAAAACAATGGTTTCATTTCAACAGAGGTCTGCAGGTGGGACAGCAGTACGGTCCTAAAATTCTTTCAGATGGAAATTTTGATATGACTCCAGACGGAAGAATTAAAGTTTACAAATTATTTACTGAAAAAAATACAACACTTGCTGCAGACTTTACCCCTGAACTGAATTTTGATAATCCTTCCGAATCTGTATTTACACAGGCTCAGATCAACAGAGGAGTTAGAAATTTTAAGTTTGAGTTTGATCCGGGATATGGAAACAACGGAACAAGCGGAATGGATGTTCCATTGTACAGATTAGGAACTATCTATATGATGAGAGCAGAAGCTTACTTAAGAAGTGGAAACCTAGCTGCAGCGTTGGCGGATGTCAATAAACTGAGAACAAGCAGAACAAATGATGCTTTAAAGAATAATGCTCCGGGAGTTGCTATTGCTTCTTTGGATGAAAATACATTGTTCAAAGAATCAGGGTATGAACTGTATTGGGAAATGTACAGAAGAAAGGCGATGATCAGATTCAAGAAATTTGATTTACCGGGAACAGCTAAACCAGCTTCCCAGCCTTACAGAAGAATTTTCCCTATTCCTCAGGCCACCATTGATGCTTCAAAAGACTTTACACAAAACCCCGGATATTAGTTTCTTTATATAAACAATTATTTTTGTGCCAAACAAGAAGCGAAGAGATCTCCTCTTCGCTTCTGTTATTTTATGTGGGTTTTGTGAATATCCTGCTAAAATTTAAACATCAATAGGAACGGGCTTCAGCCCGTTTAATCAAAAAACCTCTACCATCTATTGGCTTTAGCCAAAACTTAAAACATTCAATGTTTTACTCTGCATTCAACATTCCCAGTTCCCCGAAATGCTTTTTGAACTTCTGTATTTTAGGTCCAACCACAGCGCTGCAATAAGGTTGTGTTGGGTTTTCATTATAATAGCCCTGATGGTATTGCTCTGCCGGCCAGAATGTATCGAATTTCGTTAACTCTGTTACATAAGTTCCTGTCCATCTTCCTGATTCCTGAGATACTTTGATCGCTTCTTCAGCTTTTGCTTTCTCAGCTTCATGTTTATAATAAATGACAGAACGGTATTGAGTTCCGATATCATTCCCTTGTCTGTTTAATTGAGTAGGATCATGTAAAAAGAAAAATACATCCATCAATTGTTCATAAGAAATAACAGCAGGATCATAAGTGATTTGAACTACTTCAGCATGTCCTGTCTCTCCTGTACAAACTTCCTGATAAGTCGGGTTATCTTTATGTCCGCCGGAATATCCTGAAATAGCAGATTGTACTCCTTTAAGCATATTGAAACAGCTTTCCACACACCAGAAACATCCACCTCCGAAAGTAATCTGTTCTAAATTATTGTTGTCCATTTTGGGTAATTATATTGTTTTATTATCCTTTCCTGATCCGGAAAAGACCAATCAAAAATATGAAAAACTTTTTCATTTGAACATGCTTTTACGTCTTAAACTCAAATTACAATGATAGATGTAGCAAATGGTTTTAAACACAAATAACACCAATGCTTTCACAAATAACACAAGGGAAATAAAGCGCAATCATTTGTGAAAATCTGCGCAATCTGTGGGAAAAAAGAAAGCACCCTAAAAAGGATGCTCTATATTATGTAAAAGACTTTCAGTTATTTTTCCCAAACCAAAGCACTCGCTCCAAGAATTGCAGCATCTGCTTCGTCAAGTTCACTGAATACCAGTTTTACTTTATTTCTGAAAATTGGAAGAAGGTTTCTTTCCATATGAAGCTTAGCAGGCTTTAAAATAAAATCTCCAGCTTTGATAACTCCTCCGAATAGAAGAATAGCTTCCGGTGAAGAGAACATTACAAAATTAGCTATTGCTTCACCCAGCTTCTGACCTGTATATCTGAAAACCTCGATAGCAATTGGGTCTTCTTTAATAGCACATTCGTATACTGTTTTAGAATTGATTTCATCTTCAGGATATTGATTCAGCATAGATTCCGGGAACTCTGCTCTCATTTTCTTTGCTGTAATGGTAATTCCTGTAGCAGAAGCATAGGCTTCCAGACTTCCTTCAGAACCTGTGCTCCAGTGTTTTCTCCCGCCTGGCTTTACAATCGTATGTCCCAATTCTCCGGCAAACCCGTCATGTCCATAGATTAAGCTTCCGTTGGCAATAATTCCACTTCCTACTCCTGTTCCCAGGGTAATCATGATGAAATCTTTCATTCCTCTTGCAGCTCCGAAAAGCATTTCTCCCAGTGCCGCAGCATTGGCATCATTGGTTACTGTACAAGGAAGACCGAATTTTGCCGTCATCAGCTCAGCGAAAGGAATAACACCTTTCCATGGAAGATTAGGGGCAAGCTCTATGGTTCCTTTGTAATAGTTCGCGTTTGGTGCGCCTACTCCGATTCCGTCAAAGTGTGCTTCAGTACCATACTTTTCCATCATTGGACGAACATGTTCATATAAAGCATCGATGAAATCTTCCACTTTGTCATAGGCATCAGTTCTCAGATTTCCTTTATCCAGAACTTCACCACGGTGGTTTACGATTCCGAATTTAGTATTGGTTCCGCCGATGTCAACTCCAAGGGCAACTTGTTTTGATAAATCTATTAATGACATTTCTATTATTAAATTCTAAGGGCTAAAATTATAAAAAAGATTGTATTAATGGATTATTAAGTAGGTTTTATTTAATACTTTAAGCTGTTTTTATTGGTTTTTTCTTTTTTCTTCCCCACCAGATCATAAATCCGGTAACCGGAAGAGAAGCACAGATAATACTTACAATAAAAGCAATAATCTTGGTAGGAAGTCCTAAAATAGCTCCTACGTGAATATCATAATTGGCGCTCACCACCTTTTCTCCAAAGTTTTTATCTTTCGGATCATGAGTATGTAGCAATTCTCCAGAGTTTTCATCAAAGATTAAGCTGCTGCTTTTATGGTAAGAATAAGAAAGGTGCTTCACGTACACCTCAAAGTTAGGATGTTCGTGGTCATCCATGTGCGGATGTCCTAAATCTATAGCAAAACCATAGGAATCCGGATATTTTGTCTGTACGGTATTGATGATTTTATCCAGTGTTCCTTCTGTTCTAAGCTCGATAGGAGCTTTTGTTTTAATGTGTGAGAAGTCGGGATACTTGGTTTCTCCACCAGAAAATATCACATAGATCATTGCCTGTACTACGAAAAATGCATAGAAAAGTCCTGTAATTGAGAAGATTAAAGCAAAAATAGATGCGTAAAATCCTAAGACATTATGAAGGTCGTAGTTTTTTCGCTTCCAGCTTTTAATATTTTTCCATTTGAAAGCAAAACGCTGTTTTCTTGCGGCTTTGTTCTTTGGCCACCATAGGATAATCCCGGAGATCAGCATGATGATAAAAATGATAACAGGAATTCCCACGACATACGTTCCCCAATCCTGTTTCAGAAGGTAGCTCCAGTGGATCATTTTTACAATATTGAAGAATCCGTTTTTTTCATCATAGACTCTCAGTACCTTTCCTGTGTAAGGATTTACATAAGCCTGTTTGTAGATGGGAAATTCATCAAAATAATTCCAGGCATCCGTATTATGCTCATACCAGAAGAACATATAAGATTGCGTCTTGTCAATAGGAACATTTACCCAGTGGATAGGATATTTCTCTTTTACCTGTTGCGCAACAGCCTTTTCCATTACTCTGATAGGAAGAACCTGTTTCTGCTCAATATTTTGCTCATGATGGTAGATAACATCTTTTCGGGTGATGTTTTCCACTTCATCTTTAAATACATATAAAGCTCCGGTAATGGAGATAATAAAGATCAGAAATCCTATTCCCAACCCGAACCAAAGGTGCAGCTTGGCTGACCATTTTTTGAAAAAGCCCGGTTTCTTTTTATGATGATGGTTTTTCTTCATATAACAGTAAAAAGTAAAGCAAAGATATGCTTTACTTTTTATTTAGATTAATTAAAATTTGTATTCAATCATGAATGTCCCTCTTAGTCCAAGAGCATTGGTGAAGTCACTGTCTCTTGCAGTCCACCATGAAATAGCAGGTTGATATACTTTGTTAAAAATATTTTCAACACCTAATGACAATCTCCAGTTGTTGTTAACTTCATAACTTGATTTGAAGTTAAAGACAGTATATTCAGGAACATATCCTTCACCATAAGCATACAATCCCGTTTTAGCATTAGGCTCGAATCTGTTTTGCTGGAAAGAGTGAAGCATATCAACCCCAACGGATAGAGCAGGAACAGGTCTTGCCTGAACATAAGCCAATACTTTAGGTGCAGAAATTCTGCTGTTGTTAATCTTGGTAGAATAATCACCGTCATCTTTTACAGAGGTAATTCCTTCCATCCAGCTGTAGCTTCCACCAAACTGAATCCATTTTGTAGGCGTAAAGTGTAAAAATCCTTCCACACCGTATACAATCTCGGGAGATCTCTGAATCATTAATGCTCTGTCCGGACTTTGTACGAATGATGCTCCCAGTTTAGAGGTACTCACATAAGAAGTTAATTCATAGTTCAACCAGCTGGAAAGTTGTCCTGTTGCTCCCAATTCGTAGTTGTTTACGATAATTGGTTTTGTTTCCAGGCTTTTAATGGTTTCAGAAGTTGAGGTTCTTAAAATTCTTCCTAATTCATTGATAGAGTAGGCTTGTGAGAAGCTTCCGAAAAGATTGATATAAGGTTCAATATTGTAACGAATTCCAATATTTCCTACCAATGCATTGTAGTTCAGTTTTCCACCAGCTACAGGAATACTCTTCGTGAAAGTTCCGTCACTTTTAAGGGTGGAAAGGGTATTGAAGTCATCTACATTTACTTTGATGTTTTCGTAACGAAGTCCTCCTTTAATGGTTAATTTTTTGAACAGATCAATTTTTGCCAATACGAAAGGTGCAATATTAGTCATGTTCATATTCGGAGTCCAGAAACGGCCGTCTTCCAGTTTTTGTACTGTTTCATCATTCAGAATATCAGCTCCGTAGATGATTTCTGCCTGAGAGTTAGCTGAATTCCAAAGTTGAGTATCAAAATTGAATCTTGCTCCTGCTTTTTTTGAAATGACATTAGACTGTCCACCATTGAAAAAGGTATCGCTGTACCCGTAAACGGTTTTGAAATCCTGATAGTAAAGGTTGATATTTAAAGAAGTTCCTGCAAACAGGTTCTTATTGTCATAGCTCACTCGGATATTGTGGTTTTTTGGAGTTCCCTGAGGGGTTGTTTCCAATCCTTTTCCAATTCCTTCACCAATAGTAGGCGTGATACCGTATTTACCTGTTTTTAATCCTACATTCAGATCTGATCTTGAAGAATAGCCGATGTAAGACGCTTCAATTCTTTGATTTTCGTTGATGTCATAACCTACTTTCAATAATCCATTATAGTTGTCCATCTTGGCAATACTGTACGTAGGGCTTATTAAAACACCGTCTCCGTCTTTTGTATATCCTGTTCTTTCGTAGGCTAATGAAAGGGTATAGTCAAACTTCTTGATCTTTCCGGTTAAAAGCTGGCTGGCTCTTACTCCTAAAGTACCACCATAAGGTTGTCCTGTAAGACCAATCTGCGAAATTCCGGAGATCTTTTTATCTGTTTTGTTTCTCTTTGTAATATAATTGATGATCCCTCCATCTGCTCCGTTACCATAGATGGAAGAAGCTCCTTTGATCACCTCAATTCTTTCGATGGCTGAAGGGTCAATAGTCCTTAAATCTCTAGCTCCGTTACGAAGTGGGGTAGACTGTGGAATTCCATCAATCAAAACCAAAACCTGGCGACCTCTTAATGTCTGTCCTGAATTGGAAGTCTGTCCTGAATTGGTTCCTAAACTGGGAACAGTGTATTGCAGAATGCTTGTAATATCTGAGTTCACAGTCAGCTGAGACTGAATCTGTTTTTCTCCTACCACTGTAATGGAGCTTGGAACTTCTTTGATATTTTCCTTTTTTCTGGAGGCGGTCATGACAACCTCGTCTACATTTTTAGTTTGTAAACTATCTTTTACCTGAGCAAAAACGGTAGTAGTTCCTAAGCAGGCAGCTGATAAAAGCACTTTTTTCATTATATTTTCTTTCCTTTTTTCTTTCTTTTTCCCCACCAAACCAGGAATCCGGTTACAGGGAGTGATGTACACGTAAGGCCGGCCATAAACCAGATGACCTTTCCAATGATTCCGAAGTAGGATCCGGTATGGATATCATAGTTGGCGTTGGAGTATTTCTCGGCAGTAGTAAGTTTGTGATGAGGTTTGTTGGCCAGTAGTTTTCCAGAGTATTTGTCGAATGTCAGGATGTTTCTTTCACTGTATCTTCCATCCATTCCGTAAACTGTTACCGGAAGATTTTTCAGTTCTTTTCCTTTTTTATTCTTTCCGTTTAGGGTAATTCTGAAGCTTGATGATTTTGCGTACAGTTTTTCGGTTTGGGCTGCAGCCAGATCAAAAACAGCTTCATTCTTCGCCATCAGGGAGTCCGGAGATTTTCTTTCTTTTTCTTTTGGAAGTTCCCATGAACCGGATAAAGCAAAAGTAAAGGTGTTTTTTACATAGGGATACGCAAAATAAAGCCCTGTAACACTTAATAGCAATGCAATAAATGATGCATAGAACCCTAAGATATTATGAAGATCGTAGTTTTTACGCTTCCAGTTTTTTACATTTTCCCAGTTGAACCAAAAGCGTCCTTTTCTGGCATTTTTATTTTTAGGCCACCATAAAATAATTCCTGTTATCAGCATAACGATAAAAAGAACGGTTGGAATTCCTACCGTATACGGTCCCCATTCTGAATTAAGCAAAAGTCCCCAGTGGATATATTTCAAAATATTGAATACATCGTATTTTTCATCATAAACAGCAAGGATTTGCCCGTTATATGGATTCACATAAGCTTTTTTATTAATACGTACCTGCTGGAAATAGTTCCATCCCTTTTTGCTTTTTTCATAGTACTCAAACTGGTAGGATTGATTTTTATCCAAAGGAATTTCTACAGCGCTTACAGGATATTTTTCATTAAGCTCCATTGATACCTTTTCACGAAGCAGATTAATAGGTAAAGGCTTTGTCCCGATATCTTCTTTTTTCAGATAAATATCTTCTTTGCGCAGACTATTATGTATTTCATCCTTAAAAACATATAAAGTCCCCGAAAGAGAGACTATAAATACAATGAAACCAACAGATAAACCAAACCACAAATGTAGCTTGGCAGACCATTTTTTTGAAGGAGCTTTCTTTTTATGGTGATGCTTTTTTCTCATAGCAAAAAGTTAACCCCGTGAGGGGCTAACCTTTGATTTTTTAAAATTTATATCCGATTGATAATCTCCAGTTACGCGGAGCATTGTAGATCCATGCATATTCGCCGGCATCTCCTCTGTACCCACTGTACAATTTTCTGTTAAGGACATTATTCAACATTAGATTGACATCAAATTTCTTAGCAACATAGGAAACCCCGAAGTTGGTATCAAAATAATCCGGAAGGCTCTGATCTTTTGTAGCACTTACTCCAAACCAGGATTGTCTTCCTCCCTGATACTGATAACCGGCTGAAATTCCGAACCCTTTCATAAGACCATTTTCAAATCTATAGTTAATCCAGGTATTCTGAACATTTTTTGCATTCCCCGGAGATTGGATACCAATTCTTGTAGGATCTGTGTCTTTAACGGTTTTTGCGTCTGTATAAGCATAGTTGATGATAATATTCAACCCTTTGATGATTTCTCCTTTGATATCAGTTTCGAAACCTCTTGCTCTCTGCTCACCTGTAGCAACCTGGAAAGGAGCTCCATTATTTTCATTTGAATTTCCGGCAACAAGAATATTTTGTCTTCTGATTTCGTATACTGCGAAAGTAGAGTTCCATTTTCCTCCGAACCAGTCTTTTTTCAATCCGAATTCAATATTCTGTCCTCTGAAAGGATCTGTAATCAATGTCTGATGAATTCCTGTACCGGATTGTGGTACGAAGGTTTTGTCATAAATCCCGTAAGCAGAGAAGTTTTCATTGATAGAATAACTAATTCCTACTCTTGGTGTAAATTCTCCTGCTTCATCCGGTACGATAGGAGTACCTGGGCTTAGGTTAGGATATGCAGAATAAGTTTTTCCGCTTGTATATCTTCCTGCTAATGTTAATCTTAACTTATTATTAAACATTTCAATCTGATCCTGAGCATAATATGAAGTATATTTTACGCCCTGGTCATTATAGAATGGAGCGGAAGTGTTCAATGTATAAAAATCAGAAGAAGGAAGTTTTGAAGGATCTACTCCATAATTTACATTATAAATATTAATAGGGAATGGCCCTCCGGCAAAAGATGAAAAGTCTGCATTATACTTTCGATCTCCATAATCGAATCCGGCAATAATTTTATGTACAATGTTTCCTGTGTTAAGCTTACCTCTTACATAGGTTTGGAAAATGTGATTTTTTCCTTTTGCCTGCCAGTTGCTTAATGTTCTGTTTAAAACATCTTTATTATTAGGATCAAAAGTTCCCCACCATGAACCTCCGTCATAATTCAGGTCCATGTACGCATATTGAGTACTCCAAACCCAGTCTTTGAAAAGCTTCTGATCTAAGCTTAAAAATAAACTCTGATCCTTTACTTCAGTTTTCTTGAAGTTCGGGTCATTAAAGTTGGTATGTACATTCAGTGAAGCGTATCCGTCGTTAGACATCAGATAAGCTCCGGGCTGATTGAATTTTAAGTATTGATAGTTATACTGAGCGGTAAATGTAGTGCTCTTTGTAGGTCTGAAAGTAATAGACGGAGCAACAATAATTTTGCTTGTTTTATCATTTTCCACCCAGGAATTGTTGGAACTTCCCATTAAATTGATACGATAGTCTAAAACACCGTCTTTTACAAGAACTCCGTCAAGATCAGCTTCACCTCTGAAAAGATTATAGCTTCCCGTTGTGAAACGCACACTGTTGGCAAATTTTCCGGTAGGCTTTTTTGTAACTACATTATAAAATCCGGCAGGATCTCCCATAGAGCCCATAAATCCGGCAGGACCTTTTACGAACTCTATTCTGTCTATAATAGATGCGTCAGGATTAATAGGTCCCCAAGTAGAAGAGACATTCATTCCGTTCATAAAAGTAGAAATACTGGCACCTCTCATGAATACATTGGAATATACATTATCCCAGTGTTCTACTTTTCTTGCCCCACTTACGTTACGAACAATACCTTCTGACATGTTCAGGGTCATCTGGTCAGCAAGAACCTGAGAACTTACAGACTGTACATTCTGAGGAAGCTCAAGAATCGGAGTCTGAATTCTCAATGAACCTGAGACTTCATTCAGTTTGTATTTCTGATAATATCTTCCGTTAACAACTACTTCTTCAATATCGTTGGATTTGATGGTGTCTTTTTTTTCCTGTGCAAAATTGAACATGGAAGTTAATAATGCAGCTCCTATTGTTATTCTTTTCATTGTTTATAAGGGGAATAAT
The DNA here is from genome assembly GCF_045865955.1 of Chryseobacterium sp. KCF3-3. Taxonomy (NCBI): domain Bacteria; kingdom Pseudomonadati; phylum Bacteroidota; class Flavobacteriia; order Flavobacteriales; family Weeksellaceae; genus Chryseobacterium; species Chryseobacterium sp. KCF3-3. The sequence continues at coordinate 1,688,719 of NZ_AP035792.1, read as the reverse complement.
TTATTCTAACAGTTTTAAAATTTATAAGTGAAACTACCCAATACATTGGCAAGAGCCTGAGCATTAGCAGTTGTATATCCGCTCCAGTAGTGTTCGTTCGTAAAGTTGTCTACTTTTACCCCGATTCTGAATTTTTTAGTATCATAAAATGCGTTAGCATTCAATACCAGATATTTTGGAAGGATGAAAGTACCCATCGTTGTAGAGTTAACAATTTTGTTGTCGCTCGCGTAATTTCCTCCAACTCCGAAGCCAAGTCCTTTTAATTTTCCGTCAAGGAACTGGTAGCTTGCATTGAAGTTAACTAACCATGGAGATGATGCTGTAGCAGGTCTTCTTCCGATTACTGTTTCATCAGCTTCCGTATATTTCATATCGTTGTAGCTTACTCCGGCGATAACGGAGAATCCTTTGATCAGATAAGCATTTGCTTCCAATTCTACTCCCTGGCTTCTTAATAAACCTGCCTGATTTTGTACAGCCTGTCCTGTTCCTGTCATTTCACCCGTATTCAGAAGGGTATTTTTTACCTGAATATTGTAGTAGCTTAAAGTTGTAGTAACTCTTCCTTTGATAAGATTTGTTTTGATTCCTCCTTCAAACTGATTGGCTCTTTCTGGTGTTGAAAGGGTTACGCCTCCTGTTTTATCTGAAGTATAATATCCATTTACTGAAAAACTATTCTGGAAGTTTCCGAAAACGGATAATTTTTCAGGAAGAATCTGATAAACAACTCCGAATTTTGGTGACCATGCTCCCTGGCTAAAAGAATCAGTAAGTTTTTGTCCGGTTTGTCCTCCTTTGAAGTTTACACTTTCGTATCGTACAGAAGTAAGAATATTAAGCCCTTCTACCGGAGTGATGACGTTGGAGATATAACCACTGTAAATATCTCTTTTTCCTTTGCTTATATAAGTGTTGTTTTTCTCAAAATCAGACCCGCTTTGTAGTGCTGTGTATTTTGCTCCCAATGTCTGGCCATTCATATTGGAATAATCTGTGGCATTAAATGGTACCCAGTCAAAATCTGTAAACAGAAAATACTGATTATCATTCATTCTCATATAATCAAAACCTGCTACCGTTCTGTTTCTTACGCTTCCGATATTAAAATCAAAATTGAAGTTCTGTTGAAGCTGGAAATATGTTCTTTTGCTGTCTTTGGTTGACTGGTCCGCTCTTGCTACCCCAATTTCTGAACTGTTTAAAGGGTTTGGGGCAAAATAAAAATAAGGGTTAAATCCGTCTGAATAAGAATAAGAAGTACTTACGTTTGTAGAGGATTTGATATGTTCATTAATCTTATAATTAACCTGTCCAAAGAAGTTTCTTGCTTTACCCACCGTTTTAAGACCTTCTCCGGTATAAGACTGTTTATAGTTATAACCCAATTTCTCCAGTTTATCCATGCTGTCTGCGCCAAGCTGTGAACTCGGATAATAAAAGAAGAAAGCGGTTTCAGGATATGAATTGGTTTCAAACATTTCCAGCTCAGCATTAATCTCTAAATTATCTGTAGGACGGTAAGTAAGGGATGGAGTGAATGCATAGAAAGAGTTCTTTGCATTGGTTCTCTGGAAAGTTCCCTGGTTGGTATAGGCTGTATTTAATCTGAATAATAATTTTTTATCTTTCGTAAGCGGTGCATTCACGTCTGCCTGCACTCTGTAGTAGTTATAGCTTCCACCTGCCAGAGAAACAGCACCTGCAAAAGTTTCAAAGGGTTTTTTAGTCACTCTGTTCACTACTCCTCCGTAAGAGGTCAGATTACTTCCGAATAAGGTAGCAGAAGGTCCTTTTAAAACTTCAATTCTCTCTACATTAATAGCGTCCATAGAAGTAGTAATAGGAGCTACCATACCATTTCTGATAGAGTTTCCAGCTACAAAACCTCTTAAGTTAAGATAAATACCTCCGTCTCCTGCTCTGTTTGTAGCACTCCACATTTTCTGGGCACCTGCAACGTTTCTGAATGCATCATCTACGGTAAATAACAATTGGTTTTCCAGTATTCCTTTATCAATGGAAGAATATACCTGAGGATCCTCTATAGCTTTTAAAGGCATCTTATTAGAGTATTCACTATCTTTCTTTACATATGTATTGATGATTACTTCGTCAATGCTTTTAGTGGTTAATGTATCTTTTTTTTGGGCAGAAACCAGCATTGTTCCCAGAGCGGAAGCACAGATCAGTACATTTTTCATGAAAGTCAAATTTTCTGCAAATATATTATTTTTAACTGTTCTAAATAAATAATGAGATTGATATTTATCATGAAATTATTATATACTGAATAACAAAAAACCGCTATGGCCAATGCCAGAGCGGTTTTTGTATGATATTATTAAATTTTTCTTAAGCCGGAATTTCTCCTTTATATAAGAAAGAAATAATTTCTTTGTTTAATTTATCGATCATTTCACTGAATAAGTGGAAAGATTCCTGCTTATAAATTACCAGTGGATCTTTCTGCTCGTAAACAGCTCCCTGAGAAGATCTTCTTAAGTCGTCCATCTCACGAAGGTGAAGCTTCCAGTTTTCATCGATAATTGATAAAGTGATATTCTTTTCAAAATCGTTCACTAAACTTTCACACTGAGTATCATAAGCTTCTTTAAGATCAGCTACAATTGTCATTGTTTTGTGTCCGTCTGTGAAAGGAACCTGGATCATTTTGAACATTGAACCTTGATTTTGGTATACATTCTCAATGATTGGGAATGATTTTTCTTTCAATAGGTTCAGCTTCATTTTATAGTCTTCCTGAGCTGCTTTGAATAAAATATTCGTCAGATCCTGAACGTTTTTATTATTAAAATCACTTTGAGAAACCGGAGATTCCATTGTGAATGTTTTAATGATTTCGTATTCAAAATCTTTATAATTTCCTGAAGCTTTTCCTTTCGCAACGATAGAATTGGCAACATCGAAAATCATATTCGTGATATCATATTTCAAGTGGTCTCCGAATAAAGCGTTCTTTCTTCTCTTATAGATTACGTCACGTTGTTTGTTCATTACGTCATCATATTCAAGAAGTCTCTTTCTTGTTCCGAAGTTATTTTCTTCCACTTTTTTCTGAGCTCTTTCAATAGACTTACTGATCATAGAGTGCTGAATTACTTCTCCTTCTTTATGACCCATTCTGTCCATCATTTTAGCGATTCTCTCAGAACCGAACAAACGCATTAAGTTATCTTCAAGAGATACATAGAACTGAGAACTTCCCGGATCTCCCTGACGTCCTGCTCTACCTCTTAACTGTCTGTCAACACGTCTGGAATCGTGTCTTTCTGTTCCGATGATGGCTAAACCTCCTGCATCTTTTACTTCTTTAGAAAGTTTAATGTCGGTACCACGACCTGCCATGTTGGTTGCAATGGTTACAACTCCCGGCTGTCCTGCCCCAGCTACAATTTCTGCTTCCTTCTTGTGAAGTTTCGCGTTCAATACCTGGTGTGGAATTTTTCTTAATTGAAGTGCTTTTGAAAGTAACTGAGAAATTTCAACAGAAGTAGTACCTACCAATACAGGTCTTTTCTGTGCTGTTAATTTTTCAATTTCTTCAATTACAGCATTATATTTTTCTCTGTTCGTTTTGAAAACTAAGTCCTGCTTGTCATGTCTTAAAATAGGACGGTTGGTAGGAATTACCACAACATCTAATTTGTAGATTTCCCAAAGCTCTCCAGCTTCTGTTTCTGCTGTACCCGTCATCCCCGCAAGTTTGTTGTACATACGGAAATAGTTCTGAAGCGTAACCGTTGCAAAAGTTTGAGTAGCGGCCTCAATTTTTACATTCTCTTTCGCTTCGATCGCCTGGTGAAGACCGTCTGAATAACGACGTCCCTCCATGATACGACCTGTCTGCTCATCAACGATTTTTACTTCACCGTCAATCACCACATACTCATCATCTTTTTCAAATAATGTGTACGCTTTCAATAGCTGGCTCATTGTGTGAACACGTTCTGATTTTTCAGCAAAATCAGAGAAAAGTCTTTCTTTTGCTTCAAACTCTTCTTCTTTAGAAAGGTTTTTAGCTTCTACTTCAGCAATCTCAGTTCCGATATCCGGGAGTACGAAGAAGTTTGGATCAGAGTTACCCTGAGACATGTATTCAACTCCTTTGTCTGTAAGGTCTACCTGATTGTTTTTCTCCTCGATTACGAAGTAAAGATCTTTATCTACAATCGGCATATCACGGTTGTTGTCCTGCATATATTGCGCTTCAACTTTCTGAAGCAATGCTCTGTTTCCGCTTTCCGATAAGAATTTGATTAATTGTCTGTTTTTTGGAAGACCTCTGTATGCCTGAAGTAATTTGAATCCTCCTTCTTTTGTATTTCCTGCAGCGATTAATTTTTTCGCTTCATTGAAAATGGTAGAAACGGTTTTCTTTTGTACTTCAACAATTCTGTCGATAGAAGGCTTAAGAACATCAAACTCTTGTCTGTCTCCCTGAGGAACCGGACCAGAGATGATCAATGGTGTTCTTGCATCATCTACCAATACAGAGTCAACTTCATCCACGATAGCAAAGTTTAATTCTCTTTGTACCAGTTCTGAAGGTGATGTCACCATGTTGTCTCTCAAATAATCGAAACCGAATTCGTTGTTGGTTCCGTAAGTAATATCTGAGTTGTATGCTTTTCTTCTTCCGTCAGAGTTCGGCTGGTGGTTATCGATACAATCGATAGACATTCCGTGGAACTGATAAAGAGGTCCCATCCATGCGGAGTCTCTTTTTGCAAGATAGTCGTTCACGGTTACAACGTGTACTCCTCTTTCCGGAAGTGAATTTAAATAAATAGGTAATGTTCCTACCAAAGTTTTACCTTCACCGGTTGCCATCTCGGCAATTTTACCACTGTGAAGAATAACCCCTCCGATAAACTGAACATCATAGTGGACCATATCCCAAACTACAGGAGTTCCGGCAGCGTCCCATGAGTTTTTCCAAACAGCTGTGTCTCCCTGAATGCTAACGAAATCTTTTCCTGCAGCAGCAAGTTCTCTATCCCAGTCACTAGCTGTTACACGAATTTCTCCATTCTGAGCCCATCTTCTTGCCGTTTCTTTGATCAATGCAAAAGCTTCGGGAAGAACCTGAACCAGAACTTTCTCTTCAATTTCGTATGATTCTTTCTTTAGAGCCTCAATTTTTGTGAAAAGAGCTTCTTTTTCATCAACATTGGTTGAAGTTTTTATCTGCTCTCTTATCTGTTCTATTTGAGCTGTGATCTTACTGGTTGCAGATTTTATATTCTCTTTAAACTCAGCAGTTTTTTGTCTCAACCCATCATCCGACAATTGTTGAATGTTAGGTTCTACAGCTCTGATTTTTGTTACAACTTTTTTTACTTCTTTTAGGTCCTGCGCTTTCTTGTCTCCCAAAAACCCTTTAAGAACTTTGTTTAAAAAACTCATAAATTTTTTGCTTTATGCTTAATGCAAAATGCTTTAAGCGTTTTAAATAACACTTATCGTGTAAATTAATATATAAAAAGGGCAAAAAAGCTCTAAGCAAGCAGCCTAAAGCTTATCGCTTTATTAATATTCGTCCTCGTTCCAAAGGAAATCCTCGTCAGTAGGATAGTCACTCCATACTTCTTCGATAGATTCATAAATTTCTCCTTCATCCTCGATTGCCTGAAGGTTTTCTACTACTTCCATTGGTGCACCAGTTCTGATTGCGTAGTCAATAAGCTCTGCTTTTGTCATTGGCCAAGGTGCGTCACTTAAATATGAAGCTAATTCTAATGTCCAGTACATAATTTTCTAATTTTTTGCAAAAGTATAAAAATAGGTTGTATAATAAACTTTTTTATACTTGATTTTCAATTCTTTTTATAATTTTTTCTTATAAATGACTGTCACAAACTGGCTGGCAGCTGTGTCAGCAATTTACTTATTGTCGTTTTCTCAAAAACCATTCCACAAATTTTTTTATGCCATTTTGGAAGTCTGTGGCAGGTTTATACCCTATTAAATCCTTTGCTTTGGTAATATCGGCATTCGTTTTTGTGACATCACCAGGTTGCATTGGCAGAATTTTTCTGATAGCGCTTTTTCCAAGTGTCATTTCTATAGTGGCTACCATCTCAGATAAAGTGATGACCTGGTTTTCTCCCAGATTCAGAATTTCGTAAACCCCGGAATTGTTTTCAAGATAAAGGATAGATTTGGTAATTCCATCTATGATATCATCTATATAAGTATAGTCTCTGGCCGTATTTCCATCGCCATAGAAAGGGATTTCCTGATTCTCCGAAATAAGCTTTGCAAACTTGTGGATTGCAAGATCGGGTCTTTGTCTTGGTCCATATACCGTAAAGAACCTGAGCTGGATCATATCTATATGGTATAGATTATGGTAAACATGCCCTATAACCTCTCCACTTTTCTTGGTTGCCGCATAGGGTGAGATAGGATTGTCTACATTGTCTGTTTCAGCAAAAGGAACTTTTTCATTATTTCCATAAACACTTGAAGAAGATGCACAAATGAATTTTTTAATATTAAAATCCTTACACAGTTCCCAAAGATTCATAGTACCACGTACATTCACTTCTTCGTATTCAAGAGGGCGTTCAATAGAGGGACGCACTCCGGCAAGTGCTGCCAGATGAATTACCATATCAATATGATGATTCTTAAAGATGTTTTCAAGACCTTTTTTATCACGGATATCCTGCCAATAGAGGGAATATTGGTCAGAATGAGTGAGGGAAACCAAACGCGGAATATCCGTCTCTTTATCTGAGAATTCAAAATCCGAATTTTTACCGATTGACTCTAAAGTATTTTTAATTTTTACCTGATAGTCATAGAAATCATCAAAATTGTCAATGTTTATGACAGAATGTCCATTTCTTAATAATCGTTCAACTAAATGGGAACCGATGAACCCACTACCGCCTGTTACAAGATAAACCATTTGTATTTTTTATGAGTACAAAAATATAAATTTTACTTTTTGAAAAATATAATCATTAAATTTACTTAAAAAAGTAATACAAATATAATATGCAGTTTCAAGGGCAAATTTTAAAGATGACAAGCGTCGATGCTAAGCCAATCCAATACTACCTCAATCTTTCTGGAGATCTGATCCATATGAATGAGCTGTTTGGAAAGGAGTTAAGCATCAAACATACCGGATTTCAATGTGTAAATTGCGGACTGAATAAGCCTATTTACAGAATGGGATTCTGCAAAAGCTGCTTTTTTGAAAGCCCATATGCCAGTGATACCATTATTCGGCCTGAACTTTCTACAGCGCATTTAGGAGTTGCAGAACGTGATCTTGAGGTGGAAAAACAAATTCAGCTGCAACCACACACGGTTTATCTGGCTTACACCGGAGATGTAAAAGTAGGAGTGACCAGAAATACGCAGATTCCTACAAGATGGATTGATCAGGGTGCGACTTTTGCATTGCCTATTGCAAGAACAGAAAATCGTTATGAAGCAGGAATGATAGAGGTGGCTTTAAAAGAACACCTAGCAGATAAAACAAATTGGAGAAAGATGCTGCAGGACGATTTTGAAGGAGAAGTAGATCTTGCTGATTTCAGACAAAAAATAAAAGAATATTTTCCTGAAGACTTCCAGAAATTTTATAGAGAAGGAGAAGAACTGTGGATGTTTGACTATCCTTTTGAAAAACCGGAAAAAGTTTCATCATTTACATTAGATAAAAAACCTGAGTTTACAGGAAAACTTACTGGAATTAAAGGTCAGTATCTTGGATTTGAAGGAGGAAATTTTATCAATGTAAGAGGGCATGAAGGGTATGTAATAGAACTGGAAATAAAGAACTGATCTATATAATAGGAAAAGAATCAAATCACAAAATATGAAAAAATGGGTTAAAAGGCTATTAATAAGTTTCGGAATCCTGGCAGGAATTCTTCTTGCTGCGAATTTCGGACTGAATCTATGGCTCAAAACCCAACTTCCGGAATACATCAAAAAAAATACAAACTATAAAGTTTCTTACAAAACGCTGGATGTTGATCTGGGAACAGGAAATATCTTTGCAACAGGAATCACGGTAAACAGTAAAGATCCGCAAAATACAGACGTTATCGGCCTGCAGGGAACTATTGATACCTTGAAGATAAGCCGTTTTGGAATATATGATGCTCTTTTTAATAAAAGAATCAGCTCGTCAGATCTGTTGCTGGCAAAACCTGTTTTAAACATCATTCTTGCAAAACCTATTGATCGTAAAACCGGAAAGAAAAGGAATCCGGTTTCATTTGAAAATATAAGGATCAACGAAGGTAAAATTGCTGTTTTCAGGCATACAAAGCAGAAATTTCTATCCGTACAACAACTGGATTTGTTTGTAGAAAATTTACAGATGACGGAAGAGTCTGTAGAAAATAAATTACCCGTCGTTTTTGACAAATACAGCATCAAAGGAGAAAAATTCTTTCTTCGTCCGGATGAAACATATGCTATTACCATCGGTAGTATAAATACAACTAATGGGCAAATGGCTGTTGAGAATTTCAGGCTGACTCCGTTGCTCTCTTTTGCTCAGTTTAAAAAGTTTTATCCTAAAAAGGCTCAGTTATTTGAATTTTCCGTTCCCAAAATGGATTTTACGGAGGTCATTTTAAATAAAAACAAAGTTTCACTTACGAATGCAGACTTCCAGAATCCTGCTCTGAAAGTCTATAACACAGGAGTAAAAGCTAAAAAAGCTGAAAAGAAATCAAATTTTGAAGTTGATTTAAAAAATATAAAGCTGAATAATGCCATAGTAAAGGTCACAAAGCCGGATGGAAATAATCTTCTGTCAGTCGGGAATCTTACTGTAAATATCAATCAGCTGATGTTTAATAAAGAAACTTCTGAACAGGTTATTCCTATAGGATACAAAGATTTTACCATTGCAGGAAGGAATATTGAATACTCCAACACTCAGAATATTACAGTAAGAAGTTTAGGGTTGAAGCCAACAAATGGGGAAATCTGGGATGTTGTATTGACACCAGGCCATCCTGCAACAGGAAAAGCAGCGGCAGAGTTAAAAACAAATCATATTGCTTTTAATATCAATAAACTGGAATTCGTTGATAAAAAACTAAATGTTGATCTTAAAGATCTTCTCGTAGAAAATGTAAACGGAACTTTTAAAGCAGGTGAAAAAACAACTAATAAATCTGCCGGACCAGGGATTATTAATTCCATTATCATAAGAAAAACATCCTTAAAAAACTCAAACATTACGTATGATAAAGGAAAACAGCCTTTGACTTTCCATGATCTTAATGCAACGGTAAATAATATTGAGTTATCACCTAAACCCAATCAGACAGGGTTGTCCTTCAAAGTAAAAGATTATTATATCACTACCAGAAACCTGGCTTATAAAACACAGTTTTACAATATGAGCCTTGGGCTTATTAAACTGAATAAAAATAAGGTACAGATTAACAATTTTGCCATGAAGCCTCTCGTTTCAAGAGCACAATTTATCAAAATGATACCCGTTGAGAGAGATCTGTATGATTTAAAAGCCGGACAAATTACTGCAAAAGGAGAGTGGGATCTGTTTTCTCACAACAAAATGGTTAACGCCTCCCAGGTAGACATTGAGTCTGCAAATGCCAATATTTTCAGAAGTAAAATTCCCAAGGACGATCCGAAAATAAAAGCATTATATTCTAAAATGCTGCGTTCTATTAAAATTCCAATGACAATTCATAATCTTGATCTCAAAAATTCTGTTCTGGTATACGAAGAAGATACTCCGGAAAGTATGGGACCCGGAAAACTGACCTTCAGTAATTTTAATATGAACGTTAAAAATCTGAACTCTGCTAAAATAAAAGGAAAACCCACAAAAGTGGACATTAAAATTAATTGTTCTTTCATGAATCTTTCCCCGCTTTCTGTGAACTGGAACTTTGATGTAGCCGATCAGAATGATAAATTTGCAATCTCCGGGAAAACGACCAATCTTCCCGCAAGTGGAATCAATCCCTTTATCAGACCTTATCTTCATGTGACCGCTACTGCAGGAACTATTCAGGAAATGCTTTTTAGCTTCAAAGGAAACCCTGCCGGATTACACGGAACTTTTAATCTTAAACATAAAGACTTAAAAATTGCAGTATTAAATAAGAATAACCATGAGAAAAAAGGGTTTCTAACAGCCGTTGCTAATGTTTTTCTGAAATCAAACTCAGGAAATTTCCCTGACGCAGTTACAGTAGAAAATGTAGAACGTGATCCTACAAAGTCTTTCTTTAATCTTTTCTGGAGAGGAATTGAACAGGGATTAAAGAAAACCCTTATTGGTAAAAATGTAGAAAAGACGGAGAAAAAGGTGAAGGAGGCAGTTTCTTCTGTGAAAGATATGAAGCAGTCGGTAAAAGAAATAAAACAGGAAATAAAAAATAAAAAAGAAACTCCCCAGCCGGAAGAAGAGAAAAAAGAAAAGAAAGGTTTTCTGAATAATATATTCAAGAAAAAAGAAAAGACCGAAGAATAATTCTTTAAACCATTACGTCTGCTTATTCATTACCATTTATATAAAGAAGGCAATGTTTTAATAAAAACGAACTTAATGGTTTAAAAAATCAATATAAGAGAGATTTAATTAAAAATTGAATTCATCACTTTCCAAAATAGGAATATCCCTTAAAAACTTATCGAACTCTTCACCTGGATAATTGCTGTCTGCCCCGTAAGAATCTATAATCATTCCTCGGTTTCCTGCATTATCCTTTACCACATAAAGTACTGCATTATCATCTGGATTGCTGTCTCCTTCGAAACGATATGTTTTTAAAATGACCAACTCAGCAGGCTGATAAATTCTGTCTGAATTCTCAAACTTCATTTCACAATTTTCATTCATCCTGAATTCCCTTTGTATTCCTCTTTCAGAAAGCGTTTTCATAACTTCGCTTAAAGTTGTCATTCTATCAAAATTCTCTGAATTTTCCATAATAATATTTTTATTTTTAAGTACAATAATTAAACCATTGCAACTTCTAAATATAAGAAAAATAGCAGATTGTAATTTTCCTAAAAATAAAGTTTAATGTTAACAAAATTTATAATTTGAAAAAATAAAATAGGTATGCTTTTTGCAATGGTATCAATAATAAATCAAAGAAAATATGAAAAAAGAAGTTGGAGTTTTACTGGCAGGGGGAGTTGGTCTTTTGGCAGTATTAAGTTTAATTAGCATTAAAAAAATTTTGACAAAAAAAGATAAAAAATATAGTGATTCCTATTCGGACTATCACAGACACTTTGATGAAAAGAACCACGACGACGAAACACACGGAGTGGAATTTTACGCAGTGAAGTAGTAAAAAAATATATTTAATTATGTTTAAATCCAACGCTTTTGAAAGTGTTGGATTTTTTTTGTGGAAAACTTTAATGTTAAAACTCATTATTTTATAAAAATTCCATTCTAATTTTACATCAGAATGCAAAACGAAAATTTCATAAAAGGTCAGGGAGCTCAGCGAAACGTTGTTAATCGTTTCGACAGGTATACCTATGAGCCTGAAGATGAAGATTTCGAGACTGTGAAGACCTCTTTCACGGAAGTATTTCCCAAAACCATTGTCAATCAGGTTAAAAGCGAAGATCTTCCAATGGAATATTCCATGAATCCTTATCAGGGATGTGAACACGGCTGCTCTTACTGCTTTGCAAGACCTACCCACGAATATTGGGGCTATAGTGCCGGGATCGACTTTGAAAGAAAAATCATGGTTAAGAAAAATGCTCCTGAATTACTGGAGAAATTTTTTCAAAAAAGAGGCTATAAAGCCGCCCCGATTCTTTTGTCCGGAAATACCGACTGCTATCAGCCGGCCGAAAGACAATTTGAAATTACCAGAAAATTACTGCAGCTCTGTCTTGATTACAGACATCCGGTCAATATTCTGACAAAAAATGCTCTGGTGCTGAGAGATCTCGATATTTTAAAACCAATGGCAGAACAGAATCTGGTATCTGTTTCTCTAAGCATCCCAACAATCAATGAAGAACTGAGACGAAAGATGGAGCCGAGAACAAGCTCAGCAAAAAATAAATTAAAAGCAGTTGAAATTCTTTCTGAAAACAATATTCCCGTACATGTAATGGTAGCGCCCATTATCCCAGGGCTCAATAGTGATGAACCTTTAAATATATTGAAAGCTATTTCGGATGCCGGTGCTTTGGGATTCGGATATACCCTCGTAAGGCTAAATGATACCGTTGAGCCGGTTTTTGTGAACTGGATTGAGACTCATTTTCCGGACAGGGCACAAAAAGTTTTAAATCTTATCCGCTCCATGAGAGGTGGAAAACTTGGCGATAAAAGATATTTTGAAAGACAAAGAGGAGAGGGAAATATTGCAGAAATGATTCACACCACCTTTAAGATTGGTAAAAAGAAGTTTTTTGAAGGTAAAGAATTTCCAAGGCTTTCAACATCTAACTTTACCGGAACTCGCGATCAGCAGCTTAGATTGTTTGATTAAGCTTATCTTATATATAGTATAATCTTGTTGCCATTTCTTCAAACTCTATTGCACTCAAACCCTCAAACCCTCAAACTCTCAAACTCTCGAACTTTCTCAGGAGCTTCATCCTGCTATCCATTCATACTCCTCGCGCCAGCGCTCTCCCACGCTGTCACCCTGAGCGAAGCCGAAGGGTCTCCCACACCCAAACCCACCCACCCTCCAACCCAAGCTGCGGGGTAACCATTACTATCAGGGCTAGGGGAGGGGGAATTATAAATGAGAATTATGAATTATGAATGATGAATTATGAATGATGAATGATGAATGATGAATGATGAGGTTCGGGTTATTGTGTTACGAGTTTCGGGTTCCCGGTAGAAAAGGAACATTTGTATTGAATTCTCATCTTGCTGATTTCTATGGAAACTGTTTAGAGAGTATAAATATCTATTCCCCTTGTGTCATTGCGCAGGAATCCCAACTTCTTTACGAGAGTTTTAATAAAGGAAAGTAAAATGACCGTATAATGTCTAAGGCATTTTATCAGTTAGTATTAGCTAGTGTCATGCTGAGCAGAGTCGAAGCATTTTAATTAATTACGGGTATAGGAGTTACATCTTATTACTCTATATTATTATATATACTATAAAAGCAAAAATCTTCTCTGTGTCAATCTGTGTCATCTGTGGTTCATTATAACTATTCAATAGGAACGGGCTTTAGCCCGTTTAGTAAAAAATAACTCCTTAAGCCGGCTTTAGCCAAAACTTATATATAGGCTATTAATTTAAAAAAGCTATTCTATATAATTATATACCTATTATTTTGATCCCTCCACACCCCAAAACCCCGCCTCCCGCCCCCCGAACCATCTCTCTCAAACCCTCCAACTCTCCCACACTCCCACGTTCTCCCCCGATCCTCCAAACAAATGTTTAAAATTTTTCTCCCTGCCTTCCAGTAGATTAGGGTAAAATCTCGTTTCAATATGAAATTTAAGTTAAATAAAGTTGCGTAGTGTATGGGAAGTTTCTATCTTTGCCCCACTGAAAAACGAAAGACATTCAGTAGCGCAGAAGAGCCTTTAGATGGGCAGAAACAAAGAAATACTTCATAAGATAAGGACGAAAAAAAAACTTTAATTTTTTTATAAAAAAAGTTGTCAGTTAAAAAATAGTTATTATCTTTGCAGTCCCAATTAGAGGGAGCGCAGGAGTAGAGAGATTGAAGGTTTAGGAAGAATTAAGGTTACTTAAAAAACTTTAAAATTTTCTTCAAAAACATTTGGTCAATTCAAAATAAAGTTTTACTTTTGCACTCGCAAATACGGAGCAACACTGACAGAAAGATTGCTACGTTAAAAAGCGAAAGATATAAAGATCATTGACATACAATATAACAACCAAGTAAGGAAAAACTAAAGCGTTAAAAACTTTGAGTGAGTCAGACAAACATACAATGGAGAGTTTGATCCTGGCTCAGGATGAACGCTAGCGGGAGGCCTAACACATGCAAGCCGAGCGGTAGAGATTCTTCGGGATCTTGAGAGCGGCGTACGGGTGCGGAACACGTGTGCAACCTGCCTTTATCAGGGGGATAGCCTTTCGAAAGGAAGATTAATACCCCATAATATATTGAATGGCATCATTTGATATTGAAAACTCCGGTGGATAGAGATGGGCACGCGCAAGATTAGATAGTTGGTGAGGTAACGGCTCACCAAGTCTACGATCTTTAGGGGGCCTGAGAGGGTGATCCCCCACACTGGTACTGAGACACGGACCAGACTCCTACGGGAGGCAGCAGTGAGGAATATTGGACAATGGGTGCGAGCCTGATCCAGCCATCCCGCGTGAAGGACGACGGCCCTATGGGTTGTAAACTTCTTTTGTATAGGGATAAACCTAGATACGTGTATCTAGCTGAAGGTACTATACGAATAAGCACCGGCTAACTCCGTGCCAGCAGCCGCGGTAATACGGAGGGTGCAAGCGTTATCCGGATTTATTGGGTTTAAAGGGTCCGTAGGCGGATTTGTAAGTCAGTGGTGAAATCTCACAGCTTAACTGTGAAACTGCCATTGATACTGCAAGTCTTGAGTGTTGTTGAAGTAGCTGGAATAAGTAGTGTAGCGGTGAAATGCATAGATATTACTTAGAACACCAATTGCGAAGGCAGGTTACTAAGCAACAACTGACGCTGATGGACGAAAGCGTGGGGAGCGAACAGGATTAGATACCCTGGTAGTCCACGCCGTAAACGATGCTAACTCGTTTTTGGAGCGCAAGCTTCAGAGACTAAGCGAAAGTGATAAGTTAGCCACCTGGGGAGTACGAACGCAAGTTTGAAACTCAAAGGAATTGACGGGGGCCCGCACAAGCGGTGGATTATGTGGTTTAATTCGATGATACGCGAGGAACCTTACCAAGGCTTAAATGGGAAATGACAGGTTTAGAAATAGACTTTTCTTCGGACATTTTTCAAGGTGCTGCATGGTTGTCGTCAGCTCGTGCCGTGAGGTGTTAGGTTAAGTCCTGCAACGAGCGCAACCCCTGTCACTAGTTGCCATCATTAAGTTGGGGACTCTAGTGAGACTGCCTACGCAAGTAGAGAGGAAGGTGGGGATGACGTCAAATCATCACGGCCCTTACGCCTTGGGCCACACACGTAATACAATGGCCGGTACAGAGGGCAGCTACACTGCGAAGTGATGCAAATCTCGAAAGCCGGTCTCAGTTCGGATTGGAGTCTGCAACTCGACTCTATGAAGCTGGAATCGCTAGTAATCGCGCATCAGCCATGGCGCGGTGAATACGTTCCCGGGCCTTGTACACACCGCCCGTCAAGCCATGGAAGTCTGGGGTACCTGAAGTCGGTGACCGTAACAGGAGCTGCCTAGGGTAAAACAGGTAACTAGGGCTAAGTCGTAACAAGGTAGCCGTACCGGAAGGTGCGGCTGGAACATCTCATTTTAGAGCGTCTTAAGACGTTAAACAAAATCAGTATCGTAAGATACAATATACTTACTTAAAGCAATAGCTTTAGTTTTTTGTTTGGTTGCTATATAAAAATACAAAACCCACTAGAAATTAGTATAGGGAAAGAGATTTAGAAAAGAAGTTAGAAATTAGAAGTTAGAGATTAGTCTAACATCTAGTATCTAAAATCTAACATCTAAAACAAAGTCTCGTAGCTCAGCTGGTTAGAGCGCTACACTGATAATGTAGAGGTCGGCAGTTCGAGCCTGCCCGAGACTACTAATTAAAATAGAGGTTAGAATCTAGAAATTAGAAGTTAGTTTTTACTAATCTCTAACTTCTAACTACTAACATCTAAACTAGCGGGGAATTAGCTCAGCTGGCTAGAGCGCCTGCCTTGCACGCAGGAGGTCAAGGGTTCGACTCCCTTATTCTCCACAGTTTTGGAAGACTGATTTAAAAGTTACGAATGGAGCCAAAAACAACATTTGTTCATCAGTTTGAAAGAAAGAAATTAAGATCATTGACATTAACGGTAAAGACATCACAAAGAGAAAACCGAGCGCATAAAGCGCTTGAGTAACCAATAGGAAAGAAATCGTTAAGGGCGTATGGCGGATGCCTAGGCTTTCAGAGGCGACGAAGGACGTGGTAAGCTGCGAAAAGCTGCGGGGATTGGCACACACGAATTGATCCGCAGATATCCGAATGGGGCAACCCGGCATATTGAAGATATGTCACCTCGTAAGAGGAGCAAACCCGGAGAACTGAAACATCTAAGTACCCGGAGGAAAAGAAATCGAAGAGATTCCGTAAGTAGTGGCGAGCGAAAGCGGATTAGCCCAAAAGTCTTTTTATGTTTAGAGGAATGTTCTGGAAAGAACAATCGTAGAAGGTGATAATCCTGTACTCGAAAGGCATATTAAGATGATAAATGAGTAGGGCGGGACACGTGAAATCCTGTCTGAATATGGGGGGACCATCCTCCAAGGCTAAATACTCCTGAAAGACCGATAGTGAACAAGTACTGTGAAGGAAAGGTGAAAAGCACTTCGAATAGAAGGGTGAAATAGAACCTGAAACCGTACGCCTACAAGCGGTCGGAGCAGCATAAAGCTGTGACGGCGTGCCTTTTGCATAATGAGCCTACGAGTTAATTTTACTAGCGAGGTTAAGGTATTAAGTACCGGAGCCGGAGCGAAAGCGAGTCTGAATAGGGCGCATAGTTAGTAGGATTAGACGCGAAACCTTGTGATCTACCCATGGGCAGGTTGAAGCTCTGGTAACACAGAGTGGAGGACCGAACCGGTTGACGTTGAAAAGTCTTCGGATGACCTGTGGGTAGGGGTGAAAGGCCAATCAAACTGGGAGATAGCTCGTACTCTCCGAAATGCATTTAGGTGCAGCGTCGTATATAAGTTTATTAGAGGTAGAGCTACTGATTGGATGCGGGGGTTTCATCGCCTACCAATTCCTGACAAACTCCGAATGCTAATAAATGTTCTACGGCAGTGAGGGCATGGGTGCTAAGGTCCATGTCCGAGAGGGAAAGAACCCAGACCAACAGCTAAGGTCCCAAAATATATGTTAAGTTGAAACAACGCGGTTGGACTGCATTGACAGCTAGGATGTTGGCTTGGAAGCAGCCATTCATTTAAAGAGTGCGTAACAGCTCACTAGTCGAGCGGTCCGGCATGGATAATAATCGGGCATAAACATATTACCGAAGCTATGGATTTATATTTTAGATATATCTGGTAGGAGAGCATTCTATTTGCGCCGAAGCAGTACTGTGAGGTATTGTGGAGCGGATAGAAAAGAAAATGTAGGCATAAGTAACGATAAAGCAGGCGAGAAACCTGCTCACCGAAAGACCAAGGCTTCCTCAGCCATGCTAATCAGCTGAGGGTTAGTCGGGACCTAACGCGAACCCGAAAGGGGTAGTGGATGGACAATGGGTTAATATTCCCATACTTGCTCACAATAAAAGGGGACGGTTGGATGTAGCTGCTGGAGACTGACGGAATAGTCAAGGCCTAGCCTTCGGGCGAAGCTGCTGTAGTGTAATCTGATCCAAGAAAAGCCGAAGTGAAGCAACCCGTACCAAAACCGACACAGGTGGTCGAGGAGAGAATCCTAAGGTGCTCGAGTGAGTCGTGGCTAAGGAACTAGGCAAAATAGTCTCGTAACTTCGGAAGAAGAGACGCCAACAGCAATGTTGGCCGCAGTGAAGAGGCCCAGGCGACTGTTTATCAAAAACACAGGACTCTGCTAAATCGAAAGATGCTGTATAGGGTCTGACACCTGCCCGGTGCTGGAAGGTTAAGGAAGGTGCTTAGAGTTAAATCGAAGGCATTAACTGAAGCCCCAGTAAACGGCGGCCGTAACTATAACGGTCCTAAGGTAGCGAAATTCCTTGTCGGGTAAGTTCCGACCTGCACGAATGGTGTAACGATCTGGGCACTGTCTCAGCCACGAGCTCGGTGAAATTGTAGTATCGGTGAAGATGCCGATTACCCGCAATGGGACGAAAAGACCCTGTGAACCTTTACTATAACTTCGTATTGACTTTGAGTAAGTAATGTGTAGGATAGGTGGGAGGCTTTGAAGCAGGCACGCTAGTGTTTGTGGAGCCAACGTTGAAATACCACCCTTTACTTACTTGGAGCCTAACTTCTTTTAGAAGGACATTGCGTGGTGGGTAGTTTGACTGGGGTGGTCGCCTCCAAAAGAGTAACGGAGGCTTTCAAAGGTACCCTCAGCACGCTTGGTAACCGTGCGTAGAGTGTAATGGCATAAGGGTGCTTGACTGTGAGACCTACAAGTCGATCAGGTGCGAAAGCAGGACATAGTGATCCGGTGGTTCCGTATGGAAGGGCCATCGCTCATAGGATAAAAGGTACTCCGGGGATAACAGGCTAGTCTCCCCCAAGAGCTCACATCGACGGGGAGGTTCGGCACCTCGATGTCGGCTCGTCACATCCTGGGGCTGGAGAAGGTCCCAAGGGTTGGGCTGTTCGCCCATTAAAGTGGCACGCGAGCTGGGTTCAGAACGTCGTGAGACAGTTCGGTCTCTATCTATTGCGGGCGTTAGATGTTTGAGAGGGCTTGATTCTAGTACGAGAGGACCGAATTGAACAAACCTCTGGTGTATCAGTTGTACCGCCAGGTGCACCGCTGAGTAGCTACGTTTGGAAGAGATAAGCACTGAAAGCATATAAGTGCGAAACTCGCCTCAAGATGAGACATCTTTTAAGGGTCGTTGTAGATGACGACGTTGATAGGCTATAGGTGTAAAGACAGTAATGTCATAGCCAAGTAGTACTAATTACCCGTAGATTTATAGTCTATGGTTACTAATAAACCAAGTGCTTTATGCGCAGTGAAGGTTTTGTCTTTGTGAAAGTTTTTATCGCTTAAAACAGGTAGCAGATGGTAGCTATCAGGAAGCAGGTACAACCTGCAACCTATTACCTACATCCAGCAACCTTATATACAACCTTTAGGGTGGTTTTAGCGGTGGGGCTCACCTGTTCCCATTCCGAACACAGAAGTTAAGCCCACCAGCGCCGATGGTACTGCTAACGCGGGAGAGTAGGCCGCCGCCAGTTTTTATTTTATTTTTAAAAAACCTTTATCATTACGATAAAGGTTTTTTTGTTATATACATACACCAACAAAGCTACACCAACCCAACAAAGACATAAGTAATGAGTAATAAGCAATGAGTAATAGATGCGACGTAATAAACTAACCAGCTCATATCTCCTTTATCTTCCTTCCTCCTGCTTCAAGCTTCCTGCTTCCAGCCCTCTGTTTTTCCATTCTTTATCCAACAATGGGTCTTTACCTTCAATACTATTCTTTATTCCAACCGAATCCTGTCACTCCGTAGGAGTCTAAATAAAGCTCTTTCGTGGAATTAAAATAACAGAAATATAATTTCTTCTTATTAAAATGCTTCGACTCCGCTCAGCATGACACTGCTAATACTAATTGCTAAAAAACTTAGACATTCTCTTGTTATCTTACATTCTTTAAACCTCTCATACATGAACCTTGATTCTTACGGAATCATCTAATTGGAATAAAGGTGTATCCTCACACTTGCAACTCTGACGTCTAATCTCTGTAACTCGAACCCCGTACCCCGGAAATTATGCCCTCTATCATTTTAAGCTCATAATTAGCTTATCATATATAAAACTTATACTTTGTTTATTAAAAGTATTTAAGCTCCGGAATCCATGTTATTTTAAGTCAAAAGAAATAAAAAAACCGCTTCTCTATAGAAACGGTTCTTATTGGTTACATTTTGATTGTAATCTTACATATCACTGTTCGTGTCCGGGCATTTGAAATCATCGCTGCAGGTTGCACAAACAATGGTTCCATTGCAATAATACATGCAGAAATCTGTTTCTGGAAGGTTAGCACCTCCTGCAATGTTTTTTAATTGGTCTTTTTTTAGTTTTTTTAGATTTTTCATATTGTTTTAATTGAAAATTTGTAAGTAAAGTAAAAATAGTTAAAATATTTTTAATTAATAATGTTTATTTCATTAAAATAAAAAATTAATATAATAAACAGTTTTGAGAGCTATATAATCAATGGTTTTTATCTAAATGTTTGATTGCTAATAAAATAAATACTATTTTTAAGCTAGCGTTATCCGAAAAGCTTATAGAGTAGGAAAAATTAAAACTATAACTATGAAAAATCTAAAAAAACTTTCAAGAGACGACAAGAGAAGTATTGTTGCGGGGGTCAATTTTCCAGCCTATTGCTTAGAAGGCGGTGGACCGGGAGAAGGAGGCTGTTCTGCAGGACAAATCTGCTCAGGGGGAAAATGTGTTCCTTACGAAAATCCTGGTGGAGGAGAAAATCCTGGTGGTGGTGGAGATACATACACCTGCATCTGTCCGTGGGGTACTTTTACACAACCTACACCATGTCCTGAATTTTATTGTATAACAGGATAGTATAATGAAAACGGCTGTCTCAAATCAGAGGCAGCCGTTTCTTTTTTATTTTTTAATCAATCCCAGTTCGATCAATCTTTCATGCAGGAATTCTCCGGCAGTAGTATCTTCGTATAATTTTGGATTGTTTTCATCTATACAGTTTTCAAGTGCATTTAAAGACATTGCACTGACAGGATGCATAAAGAAAGGAATTGAATATCTTGAAGTACTCCACATTTCTCTTGGCGGGTTTACCACTCTGTGGATGGTAGATTTCAATTTGTTGTTGGTATGTCTTGAAAGCATATCTCCAACGTTGATCATTAGCTCATCTGGTTCTGCAATGGCATCAATCCATTCTCCGTTGTGGTTTTGAACCTGAAGACCTTTCCCTTGTGCTCCCATTAAAAGAGTGATAAGGTTGATGTCTCCGTGAGCTGCTGCTCTTACCGCATCATCTGGCTCTTCAGTGATTGGAGGGTAGTGAATAGGTCTTAAAATAGAATTTCCTTCTGCGATTTTGTCATCAAAATAAAATTCATCTAAACCAAGGTGTAATGCTAAGGCTCTTAACACATACTGCCCTGTTTTCTCAAGCATTTGGAATGCTTCTTTACCAACTTCGTTGAACTTTGGAAGTTCATCAACGATTACGTTGTCCGGATACTCAGTTCTGTATTTTGAATCATCAGACAGATACTGTCCAAAATGCCAAAATTCTTTTAAGTCTCCTTTTTTGAAACCTTTAGCAGTTTCTTTACCGAATCCTACATAACCTCTCTGGCCCCCAATTCCTGGAATCTCATACTTTTGTTTCGTTTCCACTGGTTGTTCAAAAAAGTTTTTTACCTCTCCATACAAATCATCCACTAGGTTGTCATCAAGAAAGTGGCCTTTTAAGGCTACAAAACCAATTTCTTCATAAGCTTTTCCGATTTCATTTACAAATTTCTGTTTGCGTTCCGGGTTGCCCGAAAGGAAATCACGCAGGTCTACACTAGGTATTTTATCCATTTTTAGAAATTTACGAACAGCAAAATTACATTTTTTTTAAATTAAATGATTTTAAAATCATTATTTATAAGTTAAATTTGCTGTATGAAAAAATATTCTTCTAAGAGAAGTATCCAAATACTTGCACATCTTCTTCAGCAGTACGGAATTGCAGATATCGTAATTTCTCCGGGGTCAAGAAATGCTCCTTTGGCCATCCATTTTTCAGAGGTAGATAGTTTCAACTGTTATAGCATTGTAGACGAAAGAAGTGCTGCTTTCGTGGCAATGGGAATGGCAAAAAGTGAGAAAAAGCCTGCAGCGATTACCTGTACGAGCGGATCAGCGGTAGTTAATTATTATCCGGCAGTTACTGAAGCTTTTTATCAGAATGTACCTCTTTTGATACTAACGGCAGACCGACCGACCGATTTTGTTGATATATTTGATGGGCAGACAATAAGACAGAAGGATGTTTTTCATCAGCATTCTTATGGCGACTTCCAGCTTTTGGAAGACAGCAAGGAAAATGCAGAAGATATTAATTTCGATACCATTAAAAAGGCCATTGAACTTTGTTTTGAGAAGCAAGGCCCGGTGCATATTAATATTCCTTTAGAAGAACCTTTATATGAGCTGGTGTCAGAGCTCCCTACTTTTCCTACTGTGGAAAAGACAATCAAGCATAAAGAATATGAAATTCCATCCAATCTGATTGCAGAATGGCATACTTCACAAAGAATTATGCTGTTGGTAGGAACAAGAGATTACAGTCCGGAACTGGAAAATCAGTTGACTCAATTGGTGAAAAACCATTCTGTGGTAGTATTGAGTGAAGCCAATTCAAATTTACACCATGAGAAGTTCTTCAAACATATAGACCGTTATATTTTCAATTTTACGGAAGAGGATTATAAAACATATGCTCCAGACCTGTTGATTACGATAGGGCAGAATGTGGTTTCCAAAAAGGTAAAGCAATTTCTGAGAAGTGCACGTCCGAAACAGCACTGGCATCTTGATGAAGTATGGCAGCCTGATACTTATTTCTCGCTGACAGAAAAGATAGAAGTGAAACCTGAGGTTTTCTTCTCAAAGCTACTGAAGTTTATTAATCTGGAACCAAGACCTTATTTTAATCTTTGGGATGTTTTAAGGGATAAAAAAGATGCTAAACACGAGCAGTTTCTGAATACAATTGATTTTTCGGATTTTTATTTTTTCAATAAAGCATCACAGACAATTCCTGAAAATTACAATATTCATTTCAGTAATTCATCGGGGATCAGATATGCTCAGTTGTTTGATTTCGGAAAGAGAAAAATGTATTGTAACAGAGGAACAAGTGGTATTGATGGATCTACTTCTACAGCAATGGGATTTGCCATAAAAAATGAAAATCCAACTTTACTGATCACAGGAGATCTGAGTTTCTTCTATGATATCAATGGTCTTTGGAACCAATATATTCCACCATTTGTAAGAATTATGATCTTCAATAATGGTGAAGGAAATATCTTTAAAATCATTCCGGGACCTGGAAATGCCAACCCGAATACATTAGACGAATTTATTGCTACCAAACACCGCAAGAACGCCGAATCTCTGGCGAAACATTTCGGATTTTCCTATATCAGAGTAGAGGATGAGCTTACTCTGGATAGAGTTCTTGAGAATTTCTTCAAACCTGATGCACAGCCAAAAATCCTTGAAGTAAATACTCACGGGAAGAATAGTGCAGATGTACTGAAGTCGTATTTTGAGTTTATGAAATAGATTTAAAGATCAAGATATTCTTCATTCCCCGGCAGATTGATAATTCTGTCGATAGGATAGATAAACATATCATCGAAATCATTCAACGCATTAATGATCTGGAAATGGGTGAATTGCTTTATATTCTGTAAAGTAATCTCCGTTTCTTTGATCTTTTTTTGCTTTAAAAGATGCTGTCTTTGTACTCCGTTCAATAGATAAGTAGAAGGTGTAAACCAATCTTTTCCTTTCAAAAACAAAAGGTTAGAGAAGGAAGTATCGGTGATATGATTGTTTTTAACAATGATAATTTCTTCAGCTTTCGCTTTAGCTTTCATTTTATCCAGTTCTTTACGATCCTCGAACTTGAATGAATAATCAAAGCTGTTATTTTCTACCAGCTTGAAATCCTGTATTTCTGGGATTGCATAAGGAATCATCTGTGTTCTGATTTTTTTGTCAAGGTCATAAGCAATTCTTAACTTGAAAAGACCATCCTCATCATGCTGTAGATTTTTATAGATTTTGGCCAGATCAATAGAGTCTTCCTTCCCGAAATGGGAAAATGTTTGATTGACACGTTTCTGATGTAGATCCAATAGAAAAATCTCCTGATCTTCTACTTTAATACTTTCAATGAATTGGGACATAGATTTTATTTTTCATTTCCTGATACTCGTCTTCTAATTTACTCATGTGCGTTATACCGCCTCCGCTTTTGAAATAAAGTTGGTCTTCTTCTTTTTCTATAAAGCGTATCATTACACAACTGTCTACATTTTGGCCGTCAAACCAGCCGCAAACTCCTGTGTAATATCCTCTGTCATATCCTTCCGCATCCAGAATTATTTCCAGTGTTTTAGGTTTGGGAGCTCCTAAAATAGAGCCCGCAGGAAGAAGTTTCTGCATAATACTTCCTACTTTTCCCTCATATTCAGGTTTTATCATTCCTGAAATTTCAGAACTCATTGCATACAGATCCTTTTGTTGGGTTTTGATAAAGTCAATATGCTGGAATTGGTCCACCTTTACTTCATCAGCTACCATACTCAGATCATTTCGGAGAAGATCTACTACGGTGTAATGTTCTGCCTTCTCCTTTCTGTCATTCTTCAGAATTTCTGCTGCATTTTCAATAGATGCGTCAATTGTTCCTTTCATAGGATAGGTGAAAATTTTTCCGTCGATGATCTTTACAAAAGTTTCAGGAGAAAAAAATACAAAAAAATCTTTATAAAAAACTTTGTACTTAGCATTTGAGTGGTAAAAAATTTCTTCTAAGGTTAAATTGGTCTCTATCTTCGTTTTTCTAGTATAATTTACTAAGTAAGAGTTTCCCAGACGAATATTTTTCTGAACCTTATCAAAACCAATCTGAAAGCTCTCCAATGTTTCAGGAAAGGATTTCCAGACTACTTTTTTGTCCAGTTTATTGGTCTCTTTGGTGTTTGAAAACTCTTGAAAATCAATAATTAAACCTTCTTTTTCAATTTCATGCTCCTGATAGATTTCAACATTCTCCGAAAGAAAGTCGATTACGAAAAAATAGGGAACCTTCTGAAGAGAAAGTTCGTCCATTTCCATAAATTTTTGATGATTCACTGAAAACATTCTGCAAAAGTACTTATTGATGTTTACTTTTGCATAAATTTTTTTATGATGCAGAATAAATATCCTCAGAAACCGGGAATAGATTTTATATTGAAGCAGGCATTTTTTTATTGGAATAAAACACTCGTTTTTCAGTTGATGTTTTCCATTGTCTTTTTTGGAATATTGCTTACCGGAGTGATGCTTTTCGGTGAGAAGTATGATATTTTTTCTTATAATAAAGAATTGCAGGAAGCCTTTATGCAAGGCACTCAGGTTTATCTGAAGAAAATGGAGCAAATAACAGCTACCGAAAATTATCAGATGTTTACATTGGCAATCTGGGGAACGACAGCATTTCTGTACCCCTTGAATCTTGGAATGTTCCAGATCTTCCGAAAGCTTGATCTTAAAGAGAATATTGTATTAGGAGATTTGTTTGCCGGGTACAACGGGCTTAACTTTTTTAAGTATGTGGGATATTTTCTTTTCTGGTTCTTTATTTACAGATTTACCATTCCTACCGTTGTATTAGCAGTAATTTGGGTTGCTGTAACTATCTTTGTTGCTCCATTGATGTTCTTTACCAATAAAAGAATTTTTGAAGCCATTTCCCTGAATTTTAAAGCTCTTAAAATGTATTTCGTTGAAATCATGGTGTGTGTGATCGTAGCTTTTCTATTTAAGTATTTAGGCTTCGCCTTGTTTCTGATAGGTGGACTTTTCACTTTTCCTTTTTGGAATGCCATGATTTACTCACTTTATAAAACTGTCTTTTCGGAGAAAAGTTAAAATTCATTCGTGTTTAATGCGATGTTTTTACTAAAAAAAAGTAAATTTGGTAAAATCATTAAATATTTAAACTATGTCTGAATTTAACGAATTTGATCAGCAAGGCTCTGTACCTAATAGAGATACGGGATCAATTATTTCTCATGCTTTTGAAATGTACAAAGGCGTTTTCGGTTACGGAATTGTAGCCATGATTATTTATCTAATTGGAGGGTCTGTTATTCAGATGCTTACGGGATTTGATTCTGCTTCTATGGTAGAAGAGATGAAATCTTCAGGAGGTGATTTTAATTATTGGAGTGCTCCGGGACTTCCTTTATATATGGGGGCTTCCAGTCTTTTTGGTCTTTTATTATCTCCTTTGTATGTAGGATTGATCTACATGGTAAATAAATACAATACCAAAAGCCCGATTGAATTTTCTGATCTTTTTATCGGATACCGCCAGAATTTTGTAAACATTTTGATTTATAGTCTTCTTGCCTGGATTATTTCGTCAATTGCTCTGGCATTGTGCGTTTTGCCTATCATTTTTGTATATCCTTTCCTTTTAATAGGATATCCGATTCTGTTATTTGAAAATGCTTCAGCTACAGAAGCTTTATCAAAGTCATTCAACATTGCTAAAGAAAACTATGGAACTTTCTTATTGACAGGATTTTTAGGATTTCTGATTTCTATTGCAGGGGTTATTCTTTGTGGTATAGGAGTTATCCTGACAGCTCCGTTTATTATGATTGTAATGTACTCTACTTATTGTGCTTTCTTAGGAAAACCAAGACAAATTATGTACAGCAAATAAAAATATAAAATACATGATGAATAAGGACAAACAAATAAGCAGTGTTGCGATAAAGCAGATGTCGTTGCTGGCCATCATTCTGGTATTGGCAGGATTGATCTGTTTTAATCTGGCATTGTTTATTCCCTCGGTGTTGGGAGCGATTACCATTTATGTAGTCTGCAGGAAGTATAATTTTTATTTGCAGGAAGAAAAAAAATGGAAACCGTCACTTGCGGCTTTTGCATTGATGTTTGCTAGTCTTATTGTTCTTATTCTTCCGATTTATTTTATTGCTGATCTGATTATTGATAAGCTGGGAAATGCACAGGCTTATATGGCCAAGTTCAATATCTTCCTGGATAAAATCCATTCTTATATTTTCTCGAAAACAGGATTTGATATTCTGAGCAAAGAAAATATGGCCAAGCTGAAAGATAATGTAGGAAAAGCTTCTACTTCTGCAGTCAGCGGCACATTCAATACTCTTACAGTAGTGATGTCCATGTATTTTATTCTCTATTTTATGCTGGAAAGACCAAGGCTTTTTGAAAAGATCCTTACTTCTTCAGCACCGTTGAAAAGATCCAACATTTCTTTGATAGGCGATAAAATGAGAAAACTGATCATGGCCAATGCTATCGGGATTCCGGTTGTAGCTATAGGACAGGGGATTGTTGCTCTCATCGGTTATCTGATTTTTGGGGCACCGGGAGCAGCATTGCTTTTTGCACTAACGGCTGCGGCTTCTGTGATTCCTGTAGTAGGAACAGCTATTATCTATGTTCCGGTGTGTATCTTTATGATTGCGGAAGGCAATACCGGACAAGGAATTGGTTTGGCAATCTACTGTCTTGTGGTGGTAGGGCTTACAGATAATCTGCTTCGCTTTACCCTTTTAAAGAAACTGGAAAATATTCACCCCTTGAATACTGTATTCGGAATCATCATGGGAATGAATCTGTTTGGGTTTATGGGACTTATTTTCGGGCCTATCCTTATCTCATTGACACTTCTGCTGGTTCAGGTATACAGAAATGAATTTTCGGATGAAGAAACACCTCCGGATCTTGAATTACCCGGTGAGGATGATATTAAAGAAAAATTAATTTAATTATATAAAAGTGGAAGGACTTAATCCCGAAATATTAAAAGAAATCTGTGTATTGAAAATGCCTTTTGGTAAGTATGAAGGAACGGTTCTTATTGATCTTCCGATCAGCTATCTTGAATGGTTTAATAAAAACGGAATGCCAAAGGGAAAACTGGGAATGCAGCTTTCAACAGTCTACGAAATCAAAATAAACGGGCTGATGGATCTTTTGACTCCTATCAGAGCTGCGGTAAGAAATGGATTATAAATATTAAATAGACCTATTGGTATAAAGTTTCGGCGGCATCGAAGATGCCGCCGAAATTATTTTATCATTAATCCTTTTAAGCTTTCAAAGCTGCAATTTCATCCCGCAGCTTAGCAGCTTTATATAGTTTATAATAATTTCTACCAGACAATTAAGTAGAAGATCTATATTTTAAGTATGATAAAAAGTCATTTTCATTTTTAATGCTCAATAGAACTTTTTTTCCAGAATATAGTTCAATATAAATAACTTTTTCAGAATCTAAAATATAGCCCCAACCATACTTCCTAGAATAACGTATTCCCCATCCAATGGTAGAATAGAAATCAATAAGATTGCCGATATAGGCATTTTTTATGTCTTTTTTATTTAAAATCTTATAAAAAGGAATAAATGGGAAAAAAGAATATCTTATAAAATCTAAGTCAACAATAATTTTAAGTTTTGAAAACAGCAATATTAAAATAACAATTAATGACAATATAGAAATAAAATATATTGTATTACGAGATTCATCACCTTTTAAACAAATTGTTAATACAACAATAAATTGAACAATAGACAAAAATCGAAGCAATATTGGAAATTTAAGAATTTGAGTTTTCATAATTATGTCTTTTCAGATAATAATAAAGTCTTTTTATAGCTTGAGAATACTTTTCTTATTTTTAGGATATTTTGTTTCATAGTAATTGTTGGATCAAAACAGTATAAAATCAGACATCCTGTCATTGAAATCCAAAAAGTACCTAGACCATGAATTAAAAATATAAGAAAATGAAATATGAATGCTAAAGTGAATAATACATATTTCAATTTTTGTTTTAGAAATAAACCAACAAACAGCATTATTTCTAAACCTATTACTCCCCAATTTATTAAAGTTACTGTTATGCTATTTGTAAATAATGGACCTATCAAAAATTTAATATAGTCTGGAGCACCAAAAATATTATTGTTAAACCAATAATAAACTGCTGTTCCATCAATCCATTCTGAAACTAAAAGTTTTGCAACTCCCGCATTTAGATATAACATTCCTAATTGAATTTGTATAACAACAAAGACTGAATAGGAGAAAAATATTAAGTATTTATTCTTTGGAACAATAGAATTGTTTACGGTTATCCATCCTAATTTTCTGGGATCTATGAGACATATAGGAATTAATAACAAAACAATTATTACACTAATTTGATCCCCTCCTTCAATTATAAACATTGTATAGAAAGTTGAGTATGTAGCCCACCAATGAAACAATGATAAAAATCTCGGATATATTCCAGTTATTACTAAGATCAAAATAAGTAATGTAAAATAATAGGGAATTTTCATATTTGAAAACCAAAGATAATAATTCAAAAAGGATAATTCCCTTAAATTCTCTTTAAGCTTTATAATATGAAAATCTGGAAATAGATCCTTAAATGGAGAACATATTAATGTAAGGATCAAACTCAATGCCAGAAAAGATCTCGCATACTGTAAAACATTTGATGTATATATTTTTGAAAAATCAGGCATTTATTTTAAATTAATTTTAACAAATGAATATGGTGTAAATTTTTCTTGATTTCTACTTGCCCAAGCCCAAGGAATTGGTTTTCTCACAATAAACAAATAAAATCCATTTTTAAAATAGTTATTACTTTTCTTTAATTTAACTTCAATAGCTTTATCATACAAATGTTTAGCGTAATTACTCCCAACATCTTCAGTCCATAATTTAGTTGGTATATCTGAAACAATAATTGATGCTTCAAACCCTTGAACTCTAGATTTTCTTGAAAAACCATATAAATTCTCTTTAGATGAATTAGATAAAGGAAGATAAACTAAACGATTATTTTCAATTTTATATGCTTCTAGAAGCGATTCTCTTGGATTACGTGTGAAAAAGCTCCATCCTTCTGGAAATAAAGTATTTAACTCCATTTTCAATTTCTCGCTCAAAACAACTTGTGTTTTGAGCGATGAAATGAAAATAATTGTTATAATGAATATCCAAAAAGTAATGATGATTTTTTTATAGATAGAAAAATTGTCTTTCATTATCCTCTAAAATAACTATCTAATTGCCCTACTAAGATATCCTTACTTAATTGTTTCGAAGGTTCCAAACTTGACATTTCCATCGTTTCTGATAGAGGATCCCAATATGCCATTTTTGTAACTACACTATATGTAGCCACGGCAATTGATACTGCAGCTGCGATTGCGTAAAATACACAAAAAGCACCAGCCAATGTACATAATTGAGTAATATTTTCTTTTACAGCGTAATCGTTTAATATATCTTTTAATGTTTGAGAATCTTTTGAATTACTAAGATCTAAATTTATAATTTGACTTTTCAATGTATCGTTATTCTTTATTGCACTGCTAAATGTAAATAGTCCTGAATATTTATCTGATGCTAATCCAGATTGCTCAACAAGTATCACAGATTCTTTAAGATATTTGTCTATTTCATATAAGTTCCCTGAATACATAGCTTTTTGTAAATTTCCAAGAAAATGGGGATACTTAACCTTAATGAAATTAACTGATTCTGAGCTCATTTCTTTTAAATTTTGTAAGGTTTGCTTTGAGTTGCTAGAATTTTCTATTTGTATTTTAATATTTTTTAAAGATTCGACTTTATCTGAAATGTCATTTTGAAGGAAAAATAATCCCTTAAAGATTTCTTCACCACTTTTTTGATTTACTTTAACTTGTTCCTCTATTATTTTATTCCTATTTGCATTAACATAAATAAAATTGAGGAGAAGTAAAAAGATAAACACTGGGTTTTGTACAAATTTTCTGATTTTTTTCATAATAGTGTTTTATAATTGTTAAACTTATATTGATGTTTATTTTAATTTCTTATCTGTGAATGATTTATGAGGAACGTAGTAAAACCCTGCTATTTTACTGGAGTTATTAAACGTAATCATCATATCAATTTTAGTTTTGTCAAATTCGCAATAATAGTAGTACGTATTATCCTCATTATTAATTTCTAGAATTGTTTTAAAATTACCAAATTGAGTTTCTACATTTGTAAGAGTTTTTTTTAACTGATTTAAGTCAAATTTGTTAGTTATGGAAGGGTCTAAATAGGAATAGGATTTTTCGATCTTGTCAGTATTGTATAGGCCTTCAACAAAATCTTTTCCCATTTCTTTTTTGTTTTGAGCAATAGAAAAAATGGGAAATAGTAATAGAATCAATATTGTTTTCATCATAATATATATTATTTATTTTATTTCAATAGGGTTATCATTTGATTTAAAAAAATCAAGGACTCTCTTTTCTTGTTGGCTCAATAATTCTCCAACTGTTATGTTGCTTCCTGGCATTTTGCTGGATCTCATTTCTGCTGTTATTTTTGATCTTGCTTCCGAAAATGGGTCATTTTTAAAAGAATTATAAGCTTTGAGAAACTTGTCTCGAGAGATTATATTAACATCATTAAAACCAGATATTCTTTCTGTAAAACTTAGTTCTGAAAAGTTTGTTATTTTTTTTATTCCAGAAAGTACCCATGAATAGTTACCTTTTGTATCTTCGATTTTTACAATTAATCCAGGTAATCCATGGAACTTATACGGTCCGTCTGAATATTGAATTTCATTTGTAAACCAAGCTACCCATTTTCTTCCCCCGAAATCAAGCGTAGCTTTCTGGGCAGAAAATCCTAGAATCTTATCTGTTTCTTTCTCAATTTTCCAATTCTGTGGTGTAGAATCGATATATCCAAAATATTTTTGAGAAATACCATCTACGAATATTGTTTTCATATCTGGATATTCTTTCTTAATCTTAAAAGTAAAAGACGGCCATTTTATAGATTTCCCAATATCATAAAAGATTCCTGATTTATGCATTTTTTCAGCAGCTTGTATTAATATAGAATCTTGTGCAACTAAGTTATAGTCTTTATAAATAGATTCTTTTTCTGAAATATCTAGGATTCCAATTGCCTTTTGGATTTTAGACGAATCTTTTTTAGGTTTAAACGACAGTTCGTAAAAGAAACGGGTTGCATTACTTTGGGCATGGCTATAGAAAATAGCAAATAACAAGAAGTATAATTGTACTGCTTTTTTCATCATTTTGTTGTTTTTATAATTTCAAATGTAATGATTTTTCTTATATTATTTTATTTTTTTGTGATATTCATAATTTTATATTTTTTAATATATTTTATGTTTAATAAAAATAATAACTCCTAATATGGTAGTTCATTTTTTGTTTATGATGAGTTTTTTATATGATTTTTTATATTTTTTAGAAATCAGTAAGAAACGGATTGTAAAATAAACATAACTTCAATATAAAGAGGCTGTCCAAAAAGGTCAGCCTCTTTTTTTTTGTTTTGAGACTGCGTATAGTTATGCAGCAATTTTATACTTTTGGATTTTCATATACTTATGGAAAAGATGCATATGTTGTTTGCATTTAAGTGTATTTAGCCAATTTTTACGGTTAAGTTTTCTGTTTTTCACTAATTTTCTAAGATTATGTGCCAATGCCATTAATCCAAATTCAATATTTACTTTTTCAAGTCCTTTTAGAGTAAATCTTGAAAATTTATTATTGCTTTTTAATTGCCCGAATACAGCTTCTACTTCTATAGGCCGTTTACTTCTGTGGTAATGCCCTTTTTCAGATATCAGCCTTTGTCTGGCTTTCATTCTGTGATGGTTCAGATTATAATTCACTTCGATTAATCGATTATCCTGGCTTTGATGGCAGCTTTCTCTAAGAGGACAACCCTGACATCTGAAAGCCTGATAATAATGTACCTGAGATTCATATCCGTTACTGCTGATTCTTTTGCCTTTACCGATAAAGTTCATTTGCTGTCCGCAGGGACATACATAGAAGTTATTTTCCTCATTATAATATAAGTTCTGTACAGCAAACGCATTGTTCTTCTCACTGCGCTTCTGTTCTTTATGAAAATTATTATATTTTACATAGCCCTCTATAGCTTTTTCTGCCATCATTTCGTAATTCTCTTCACTTCCATATCCGGCATCTGCTACTACCTCTTTACTTTGTTTGTGATACTGATTTTCAAAGCTGTTAAGATGATCCTTCAATGTAGTGGTATCTCCAGGAGTCTGATGAATGCTGTAATGGGTGATAAACTGGTTTTCAGTACTGATCTGTGCATTATAGGCTGGCTTAAGCTGCCCATTTTTCATATGGTCGTCTTTGAGCCGCATGAAGCAGGCGTCGGGATCTGTCTTACTATAACTGTTGCGGCCTGAGAGTATTTTTAATTGATCTTCATACTTCTGTAATCTGGGCAGGTCCTGATGCTGAAGCTTTTTAATGAGCTTCTTACCGGTTTTATTGTCCTGTGCCACAGAGTGATTAAGTTCTGCTATTTTATCCTGAAGCTCTCTGCTGTCAATAGATTTTGGAAGGGTCTTTTCATGGGATTCATAACGCTCTTCTTTGATTTGGGATTCAATATCTTCAAGTACGGAATGAATTTGAGCTTCCAGTTTTAATTTATTCTTTTCTACAGATTTTTTCCATACAAAGCTGTATCGGTTGGCAGATGATTCTATTTTTGTACCATCTATATATTGAACATTTAAACTTACGTAACCTAAATTCTGCAAAACAACGGTAACATCTGCAAAAAGACGGTGAATATGGTTTTTAAGCCGTTTGCTCCTAAAGTAATTGATGGTTCTGTAATCAGGCTTACTGTTGCCGGAAAGCCACATGAAATGAATATTTTCTCCAAGTGCCTTTTCTATTTTACGGCATGAATAAATATTGTTGAAATAGGCATAGAATAAAACTTTGATCATCATCCGGGGGTGAAAACTTGTCGTTCCACCGCCTTTATATTCACTTATAATATGATCGATATTCAAGTTATCCACTAATTCATTGATAAGACGTACCGGATCATTAGCACCTATCTTATCAAAAATATCTTCAGGAAATAAGCTGGGAGTATTGGTGGGTAAAGATTTAAACCGTACTTTCATATCAATGTTTGTTTGGGTGCACCTTAAAGATAAATCTTAAAGGACAAACAACAAAAAAATCCCCGAAACTTTTTAAGTAACGGGGATATTTTTTTGGACTTTTTAGACAGCCTCTATTTTATAATCAATTTTTTAAGCTTTCAAAGCTGCGATTTCATCCCGCAGCTTAGCAGCTTTAATAAAGTCAAGGTTTTTCGCAGCAGATTCCATTTCTTTCTGTTTCTGAGCAATCATTTTCTCAATATCTTCACTGGCATAAGTTGCTTTTGTTTCCGCAACTTTCTGGAGAATCTCTTTTTGGGTGTATTTTTCATCAGGGAAGTCTTTGCTTCTTCCCACAAGATTTTCAGAAATCTTTTTATTTAAAGCTGTTGGCTTCAGACCATGCTCATCATTGTACTGCATTTGTTTAGCACGACGGTATTCGGTTTCATCCAGAGTGGCCTGCATGGATTTTGTAATTTTATCAGCGTACATGATCGCTTTTCCGTTCACGTTTCTTGCGGCACGTCCCACAGTTTGTATCATTGATCTTCTGCTTCTCAACATTCCTTCTTTATCAGCATCCAGAATGGCAACTAATGAAACTTCAGGTAAATCCAAACCTTCTCTCAATAAATTAACCCCAATCAATACATCAAAAAGTCCTAAACGAAGATCCTGCATAATCTGAATACGTTCCAGTGTTTCAACATCCGAGTGAATATATCTTGTTCTGATTCCGAATTTGGTGAAGTATTTCGTAAGTTCTTCTGCCATTTTCTTTGTTAGAGTAGTTACCAGAACCCTTTCATCAGCATCAGATCTTTTCTGGATTTCTTCCATCAGATCATCAATCTGGTTTAATGAAGGCCTTACTTCAATAATCGGGTCAAGAAGTCCGGTAGGACGGATGATTTGTTCAATATAAGCACCTCCGGTTTTCTCCAGCTCATAATCTGCTGGCGTTGCAGAAACATAAATAACCTGATTCTGAATGGCTTCAAATTCCTCAAACTTTAAAGGTCTGTTGTCCATCGCTGCCGGAAGTCTGAAACCATATTCCACCAACGCTTCTTTTCTGCTTCGGTCTCCTCCGTACATAGCATGAACTTGCGGAACAGTAACGTGGCTTTCGTCAATGACCATTAAAAAATCTTTAGGGAAATAATCAATCAAACAGAATGGTCTTGTTCCCGGAAGGCGGCCATCCAGATACCGTGAGTAGTTCTCAATTCCTGAGCAATAGCCCAGTTCTTTAATCATTTCAAGATCCAGTTCCGTTCTTTCCTGAAGTCGTTTTGCTTCTAATGGCTTTCCGACTGAGCTAAAGAAATCAACCTGTTTTACCATATCATCCTGAATGTCTTTAATCGCTCCATTTAAAGTCTCCTTCGACGTTACGAATAGATTGGCGGGGTAAATCTGTATCTGATCAAAATTATCCTCTACATTTCCAGTAACAGGATCAAAACTTTGAATTTTTTCAATTTCATCTCCAAAAAACTGAATTCTGATTGCATTATCAGTGTAGGCAGGGAAAACATCAATCACATCTCCTTTTACACGAAACGTTCCTCTTTGAAACTCATTGAGGGTTCTGGCATACAATGCATTAACTAATGAATGGAGAAGAGCTGTTCTAGTCACCTTTTCACCAATCGCTATAGAAATTAATGATTTATGAAATTCCGTAGGGTTTCCGATACCATAAATACATGAAACAGAAGCCACGATCAAAACGTCTCTCCTTCCTGAAAGAAGACTGGCAGTTGCAGAAAGACGCAACTTTTCGACTTCTTCATTGATGCTCAGGTCTTTTTCAATATAAGTTCCTGTTGTGGCAATATAGGCCTCTGGCTGATAGTAGTCATAGTAGCTGACAAAGTATTCCACGGCATTCTCCGGGAAAAATTCTTTAAATTCCATAAAGAGCTGTGCAGCAAGAGTCTTATTGTGTGCTAATACTAAAGTGGGACGTTGTACCTTTTGTATCACATTTGCGACAGTAAAGGTTTTTCCGGAACCTGTTACCCCTAAAAGCGTTTGATATTTCTCCCCGATCTCTATTCCTTCGGTAAGTTTTTCAATAGCTTGAGGTTGGTCCCCGGTAGGTTTATATTCTGATTGAAGCTTAAAATCCATAGAAAAGAATGTATACAACAAAAATACGAAAGAAATTATTAGACCGTATAATGTTTTGAAGGTGAATATTTTGATAATAAAATTTTAACTTATCACCCTTGTAGTTGTTATTTTTTGAAGATGTCTGAATGAAAACAATTGAAAAATAAAAAGCGCTAATCATTAGCGCTTTTGTTCTTATGGTCGTGTAAACGTCATCGTTGCCGGAACTTTTAATATTGAAGCAATGGCTTTCCCTTCTTTCATTGCGGGTATCCATACTGTTTCATTGCTGATTTCAGTGACAGTTTTCAGAAGTTCCCGGTTAAGAATTTCGTTTTCTCCTGAAGTGGTTACCTGAGTTGTTTTTCCTGCCTCATTAATATGAATAAAAGCGGTAGACGTTATAGGACCTTTGTAGTCTCCTAAATTACTCACATCCACATTCCTGCTTATTTTGATTTTTAAGTCTTTAGGTCCTCCGGGATATTGAGCTGGAATTTCATTTGTATTTTGTTGGGTGTTGACGGCTGTATTTGTGTTTTTATCTTTATTGTTTTCACTTGTGCTATACACCCTCGGAATTATTGTATCTGAAACTTTTTTTAATCCTTGTCTTTTAAAACCCATTATAACAGATGATTTTCCTTCTTCTTTGGTCTTTTCAAAATAAGAATGAGTCATTAAGCTAACCTGATAAGGTTGTGGATTTTTTGCTGTTCTGGCATTTTGAGAAACTTTGCTGATATAAATATTTGAAAAATCATCTTTATTGTAATTTTTCAAATCGCTGTTTTCTATTTTTTTTGAATCAATCCAGACTGCATAGCTTTTTTTGTCTGAAAATGAATTCAGTTCGTTTTCTGTTGGAATTCTTTTTTTCAGCTCAGGGATAGAAAAGAACGTAATCTTCTGCTCATTTTTCTGATTTTTATTAAGCAGTGGATACAGTTCACCAAGCCTTTTTCTATCACTTTCAGTAACCTTCTTTGAAAACTCGGGATAATTTTCCTGTTTCAGAAGATCTGCATACTTTGCTAATATGTCTTTGAATTCCTGATAAGGATCCTGACCAGCCATTTGGGCAGGGATCTCTGCTATTCTTTCAGAAACAAGAATATGAGAAGAATTACCCGCATATGTTCTTTCAGAAAATAATGCTGCTGCGGAAATTAAAACGGAGATTCCTGCTGTTTTCTTTAGCAGACTGAATTTTGATTTTTTTGTTTTCATCATAATAAATCTTTTTTTGGTGTTATTAAAATTAAATGAATGGGTCAAAGGAGGATTTTGGTGGCTGAGAATTTCTTCAAGAATAAGACGCTGATATTCTTTCATGTCATAATTACTTTTTATAACCGCCTCGTCAGCCAAAAATTCGTGATTGGTTATAACTGCTTTCTTATACAGGAAAAGAACAGGATTGAACCAGGTGAAAATCTTTAAAATATCCAGAAACAATAGATCGACACTGTGTTTCTGTTCAATATGAGTCTTTTCGTGAAGAAAAACCCTCGGATCTATTGTATGATTATTCATATAGCTTTCTCCCATATAAATGGTATTCCAAAAACTAAAAGGAGAAAGGTTTTCTTTTGTTAATATAACATTGTGATGCTGATACTTATGCTTTTCTCCTGAGATTCTTTTTATAGCAATAAGGGAAAAAAGGCTTTTTAACAACAGAAAAAGTGAGATCACAATATAAATTCCCCAAAACATATTTTCCCAGTTAAAACTTTCCTGTTGTTGCGGGATAATAACCAGTTGCTGTGCCGTTTCTTCCATGATCAGTTGAGGAGTTGTTGCAGTGTTTCGGCTTGGTAAGGTAATCGTCACAAACGGAATTATATTGGATAACAATAATGAGCTTAGCAGATACAACCGGTTGAATCTATGCATTCTTTCTTTTTCCAGAAACAAATAATAAACAGCAATGAAAATAGAAGAACACAGAATTATTTTCAGAATAATAGCGATCATATTTATTCTTTTATCTGTTCGTCAATAATATCACGAAGTTCTTTCAGTTCCTTTTGGCTAAGTTTTGCGTTGGAAGTAAAAAATGATGCAAACTGGGTCACAGAGCTGTTGAAAAAACGGTCAATCATGGAAGTCATTTCTTCCTTGAAATATTCCCCCTTCTCTACCTTTGGATAGTATTCGCGGGAATTTCCATAGAGTTTATAGCCTATAAGTTCTTTGTTCTGCATTCTTTTAAGCAAGGTCGCAATAGTAGTTGCTGCAGGCTTTGGCTCCGGATAGGCTTCCAGAATATCCTTCATGAAAACAGTTTTCTTTTCCCAAAGAATTTCCATAAGGACTTTTTCAGAATCGGTTAGTTTGATCTCTTTCATTCTACAAGTTTGTAATTTGTTCTACAAATGTAGAATAAAAATTAATATATGCAAACTTTATTGGCATTATTTTTCCATTCGATGTATGAAACCTAATCATAATAATATGAAAATCAATCAATTTTACATTCCTGTAGTAAGCCTTTTTCTTTTTTTATCTTCATGCAAAGAGAATCATGCGAATGCTCAAAAGACAGGAAATGACGGAAGTGTGGAAACAGATAATCCTAATTCCGACTATAAGCCGGCATTTAAAGGGCAGACCAGAATTAAAGCTGTAAAGACAACAACAGCCTATAATGTTGAAATATTGAATAAAGATTTAGGAAGACCTTGGGGGATTATTAATTTGCCTGACGGAAAATTTCTCATCACAGATAAGAAAGGGTATATGAATGTTGTTTCAACAGATGGTAAACAGGTTTCAAAAATTGAAGGTTTTCCAAAAGTAGATTCAAAAGGACAGGGTGGAATGTTGGATGTTGCTCTTGATCCTGATTTTAAAACCAGCAATATTATTTACTTCAGCTTCTCGGAGCCATTTGGAAAAGGAAATTTAACATCGGTAGCAAAAGGGAAACTTTCTGCAGATCTTAAAAATATTTCAGAAGTAAAAGTGATTTTCCGTGCTGAACCTTCTTATGACGGAGATAAGCACTACGGAAGCCGTCTGGCTTTTGATAAAGATGGAAATTTATTTGTCAGTACAGGAGAAAGATCAGACAAAGTTACCCGTGTATATGCGCAGAAAACAGATAATTATCTCGGAAAAATTTTAAAGATTACCAAAGATGGTAAACCTGCACCAGGAAATCCTTTTATTGGAAAATCCGGTTATAAGCCTGAAATATATGCTTATGGAATCCGAAATCCGCAGGGAATGGCTATAGATCCCAACGGAAATTTGTGGGATGTGGAAATGGGACCACGAGGTGGTGATGAAATCAATCTGATCCAGCCGGGAAAAAATTACGGCTGGGGAGATGTAACCTATGGTATTGAATATTCAGGAGATAAAGTAGGGCAGGGAATCACCCAAAAAGAAGGGACCGAGCAACCTGTCTATTATTGGGATCCTGTGATTTCACCAAGTGGAATTACTTTCTATACAGGAAATATTGAAGAATGGAAAGGTAATCTTATTATTGGATGTCTAAGCGGCGAACACATTAACCGAATTGTCATGAAAGATAATAGAGTAGTAGGAGAAGAGCGTCTTCTCGCGGATCAGAAAGAACGCTTCCGTGATGTATTGAACGGAATGGATGGAAATCTGTATGCAGTAACAGATAGCGGTAAGCTTTATAAAATTTCAAAAAAATAGGAAAAAACTGTATCAAAGGTTAATAATTTTACCTTTGTCATTCTGACAAAGACTGCAGGTCTGCGAACGTCGTTCAAAGAATCTCATTTATAAACCAATAACATAAGATTCTTCACTACATTTCATTTCGTTCAGAATGACATTTTGATACAGTTTTTTTATTCTTTTAAAACTTAAAATTAAGTCTGGCAAAAACCTGTCTTCCGGCAAATCCCATCTGTACAGGGTCAAAAATACCTCCAGCTTCCGTATTTCCGTCGGATACATGAGTGGTCTGTAGAGTAGGATATCTGTTGAACAGGTTTTTACTTCCTAAAGTAAGATTCAGGTTCTTGCAGAATTCATAACCGAAAGAAAGATCGGTGGTTACTTTTGGATTATACACCTGTTCTGAGTCATCATAGCCAATCAGCGTTACTTTATCAAACCTTACCATCTGAAGGTTTACATTGAATTTGTTGAGCCTGTAATTAAGGTTTAAATTCACTTTTGTCTTCGGAGCAGAAGCAAGAATAAATGCTTTTTCTCTTGCACTCAGGTAAATATCTTCTTTCCCTGCCAACTGTTCTGAAGTATTCACTTTTGTGATTTTCATATCATTATAGTTTCCGGCTAGGGTAGCGGTCAGTTTTCCTGAACCGATATTTTCAGTATAGCTTAAGATCACATCAACTCCTTTTGTTTTCGTGTCGATGGCATTAGAGAAGAACTGTACCTGGTCAATAAATGGGTTTTCTGCCTGAACATCTGCCGGCAAGTCTGCTTGTGCAAAATATCCGGTAAGAACGATTCTGTCTTTAACACGGATGTAATAACCATCTACGGTTGCCGTAAATTTTCCTGTATTGAAGGTAAATCCGGCACTTCCATTCACGGAGGTTTCCTGCTTCAATTGAGGAATTCCCAGGCTGCTTGCGATTTTACTGTCATTAGATGCCAGCTGGATTGTAACCAATTGACCGCCCTGGAAGTTTGTAAACTGCTGGCTGTAGTATTTCTGAGCCAGAGAAGGCGCCCTGAATCCAGTAGAAACAGATCCTCGGAAAGCAAACTGTGGCGTGATAGCATATCTTGTGGCAAATTTACCATTCAGAGTGCTTCCAAAATCATTATAATTTTCAAATCTTCCGGCAATGCTTATCATCCAGTTTTTAGTAACATCCAATTCAGTATCTACATACGCTGCGAAGTTATTTCTGCTCTTGCCTGTGTCTGTAGAATAGCCTGGAAAACCTTGTGAGCCACCTGGCCTTACATTGCCACTTGAAGGATTCGTAACCAATAAGTTTTGAGGAGTGCTTGGAGTCACAAGATTTCCATTGACATCATACATAGCGTAAGAAGCTTCTTCTCCTTTGATGATATCAAATTTTTCATACCTGAATTCAGATCCGAAAGCAACGTTAAGTCCTTCCAGTACTTTGAATTGTTTCACAGCATTAAAC
Source organism: Chryseobacterium sp. KCF3-3 (assembly GCF_045865955.1). Taxonomy (NCBI): domain Bacteria; kingdom Pseudomonadati; phylum Bacteroidota; class Flavobacteriia; order Flavobacteriales; family Weeksellaceae; genus Chryseobacterium; species Chryseobacterium sp. KCF3-3. Next base: position 1,647,774 of record NZ_AP035792.1, on the reverse strand, counting down.
CCAGTTGTATTCTGCAGCAGAGAATGCCCTCCTGCATTAAAGCTTGTAGGAGATCTGACTCCTAAAGTGGCATTAATTGTATTGTCTATCTGATAAGTGAATCTGTTGTTGCCAAAAGCATTATAAAAATCTACATCCCAGTCTGCAACTTTGAACTTTAATCCGTTGTCAAACGTAAAATCCGTAATGCTGGTATTTTCAATCGGGTTAAATCCTGTAGGGTAAACTTCAGGAATATTACCATCTGCATCAGGGGTTCTGGTCCACGCGTAAGCCTTAGTATTTCTATGTGAAAAACCTTGGCGGGAATAAAACTTCAGACCATCAGTTAATGGGACTTCAATATTTCCGAAAAAGTAAATGTTCTGAGCTTTTGCATCTCCAAAACGCTGTCTGGGAGAGGTATAAACATCCGGATTTGCATTTCGTATAGCGTAATCTTTATTCACAAACTCTACGGTGAAATTTCCGAAACCGCCTTTTGATCCTATTTTAGTCCCTAAATTTCCATTGAAATCAAAGGTATTTCCATCCACTTTATGGTCTGATACAACATCATTGTTTCCGGGACTTTTGAAAAGATTCATTCCATAAAAAGCATTTCCTTCAAAACCTTTGTCTCTGTCATTCAGAATAACATTGATAACTCCTGCAATAGCATCTGATCCATATTGTGCAGAAGCTCCGTCACGAAGAACTTCCACTCTTTTTATGGCGCCAATCGGGATTGTATTCATGTCATATCCCGTATTTCCTCTTCCTTTCGTTCCGAAAAGGTTGATCAGTGAAGACTGGTGATATCTTTTTCCATTTAACAAAAGTAGAGTTTGATCAGGACCTAAGCCTCTTAAAGTGGCAGGATCTACTGCATCGGCACCGTCAGACCCTGATTGTTTGTTAGAATTGAAAGAAGGTGCGGAAAACTGTAAAAGCTGGTTGATTTCCACCTGTCCAGTTGACTGGCTTACCTGTTTAATGTCTATGATATCGATGGGAACAGGCGTGTTTACGACTGTTCTTTTCTTGTTTCGGCTCCCGGTAATGGCCACTTCGTCAATCTTTGATTCTTTCAAAGTATCTTTTACCTGCTGGGCATAGGAGAAGGCAGAAACTCCAAGGAATATAATGCTGATGTATTTTATTTTCATATTAATAATTTTGAGTGATGATTCGATCAAAATTATCAATATTTATTTTTAAATCAATACTAAAATTAAATATTTAGTACGAAAATCTTAATTCCGTGTTGATTTGTGATAATTTCAGAAAAATAATAATCTATTATTTAAATTTAATTAAAATTTTTAATGTTAAAAGCTGGTAATGATTCTGTTAATCCCTTCTTCTAAAATTTCCTGTGAGGTGGAGAAGCAAATTCTGATATGTCCTTCCGCTCCTTTTCCGAACCATCTTTCCGATCCGGGAACAATGGCAACCTTTCCGTGTGTCAGGACATGTTGGGCAAATTGATCACTGGACATTCCGTTTTCAATCTTCGGAAACAGGACAAAAGTGGCTTCAGGGAGATTGGGAGTTACTATTTCTGAACGGCTTAATAATTTAAAAGCAAGATCTCTGTTGCTCTGTAAATGAGTTAAGAACTCTTTGTACCAGGGTTTTGCCTTCTCCAGTGCTACACTTCCTGCAATCTGAGACAGCGTAGAAACACCTTCTATGGTGGAGTTGAAATTAGATTTCTCTGTGAAATCTTCAAGAATATCCTGATCATTGCAGAGTACAGCTCCAATTCTTAATCCTGCTATTCCAAATGATTTTGAAAACCCATACACGGTAAAGCTCTTTCTCTTTGCCTTCTCCGAAACGGAAGAATACGTATGAAAGTCTTTATGATCATAAATAATATCACTCCAGATTTCATCACTCATTACCCAAAGATCATGAGCAGATGCAATTTCTGCTACTTTTATCAATACTTCCTTAGAATAAACTTTTCCAAGCGGATTGTGCGGGTTGCATATGCTGATAAGTTTAGTCCTGGGATTGATTAAAGAAACCAGTTTTTCAAAATCAATTTCTCCTGTTGTAGTATCCACAGGGCAGAGCATTACTTTACCACCTGCAGTTTCTACTGATTTCTTGAAAAGAAAATCTACAGGATCCAGAATAATGGCTTCATCTCCGGGATTGAGAACATAAGATGCAATAAGGAACATTCCCTGGGCAGCACTGTTGACAGCCAGAACATTCTCCGGTGAGAAACTTCCATGTTTTTCCAGGTTAAAATGATCTGCAACGCTTTTCTTAAACTCCGGAAGTCCGGAAAACGGGCCATAGCTGAGGTAACCGTCTTTCAGGTATTCAATAATTCCCTGTTCTATTTCAGGTGCTGTTCTGAAGTCAGGATCAGCTGCTGTAAGAGGAATGATTCCGTCTTCAAGCGTAGCCCATCTTCCGTTATACGCCTTTCTTTTCAGGGCTTCAAAATTGATATCGTTATTGGTGAACATCATTATTTATAAGATATGGGTAAAATATTTTCTGTTTGTTGGCTTAGCGGAAGCAGAAACTGATTGAGTAATATCCTTCCGTTGTTGATATGAACCTCGATTTCAGGTTTTCTCTCTGCTTCGTATTTACTGAAAGCGGTCTGTATATTTTCTTCTTCAACTAAATATTTCGTTAATAAGAGCGAGTCTTTCAGGGCAGAGGTAACTCCCTGACTGGTAAATGGAATCAGTGGGTGCGCTGCATCACCTATGAATACTGTGTTTTCCTGATAAAATGGATTGAGTTTTTCAAGTTCATAAACATTCCATAAATGTACATTTTTATAGTCTGATTTTTGGATGATTTCGGGGATTAGAGGATGCCAGTTTTCAAAAACTTCAATCATGTATTTTCTTAAGTTCTCCACAGAACATTTATTGATCATATATTTTTGGTTGTCAAACTGTGAATACCAAAGAACAGTATCATCAGAAAGTTTAAGAATCCCGAAAGTAAGGCCTCCGTCTTCATGGTGAAACTTCATAAAATCATTTTCAATAGAATCTGCAATTTCTTTGTTTTGAATGATATTCACGACTTCACTTTCTCTTACTGCCCTCATCATTTCATCTTTAAAAAGATGTTTTCTGATCCGGCTTCTGGAACCATCAGAGATGACAGCAATGTCAGCATCAATAATCGTTCCGCCTGAAAGCTTCAGTTTACCGTTCTGTAAATCATCAATAATGATGGTTTCTTCGTATGTAATCTTTTCCGGAGCAATGTTTTGGGATAATAAATTGATTAATGAGTGTCTTGAAATAGCGAAAACGTGCTCCAGTTTCTTTTCAGCCAAAACTTTTCCGGTATGAGAATACTTTGTGTATTTTGTTAGAAAGTTTCCATGCTTAAGAAGCAGTTCAGGGTCAATAATCTGGTAAAGATAATCCATTCCTTCCTGTGGAATGAGAAAACCGTGACCAGCCAGATCTTCTTTTTTTCTCCTTTCGTAAATGTGGTAGTCGATTTTGTGCTTTTCTAAGTAATTCGCCATGCTCAAGCCAGAAATACCGGCGCCCACGACAGCAATTTTCTTCATTTTCGGAATAAAGTGTTTTTCAGGTTGGTTTTTTAAGTATCTTTTTAATCTCCCTTAGGTAAGTGCAAAATTAAAATTAAAAACCTTCACTATTTCAAAAAATGAGTCAATTTGATTTTGATTTTATGAAAAATAAAACGAAGAGCATAAGATAGCCTGAGTTCGGGTTAAGTAAAGTAATATTGAATGCGGGAAGCTGGAAGCTGGAAGAAATAGGATGGAGGTAATTATTTTTAGTTATAAAATTACAGCCGCTTCACAAGTAAATACAGAAGTTGTTTCAACTTATCAAAAAATATTGGATATCTATTAAAACCCTTAAGAAGGATTTAAGAAATAAAGTATAGTTAAGATGAATCATTCTGATTTTAAGCTTAAAGCGAAGCTCATCTTAATACTCTCAACACTTTAATACATCTTAATGTTTCAATAAACAAAAGTTTAAACAAATTGAAATTGACTCTTAAAAAAGAGAAACAGCCATTGTTGATGCTCTTCATACCTTCCTTCTTCCAGCTCCCAGCTTCAAAACCATCTCAATCAGAAATTCTTATCCCGAAATCAGGTTAAGATACAATATGTAATAAAAAAATATGATTGATTTATCTGTGTTTGTCAGGTGATAGTTTGTTTTGATAATGTAAAGAATCAGATTGTTTTTTTGCAAACAAACTTTGAGTTTTTAGGCATAAAAAAACCGGAAAAAATTCCGGTTTTATAATTAAGCTTTTTCAAGCTGAACAGTAAAGTGTCTTAAGATTTCCGGTTCCCACGTAATCTTGTATCCTTTTGCTATTTCGTCACGTCTTTCGTATACGTTTTTGATGGCAGCAGCAATATAATCCATGTGGTTGTTGGTATACGTTCTTCTAGGAATTGCCAGACGTACCAGTTCTAACTTCGGATAACGGTTTTCTCTTGTAGCAGGATCTCTGTCTGCCAGTAAAGTCCCGATTTCTACAGTTCTGATCCCTGCTTCTTTATAAATTTCAAGACCTAATGTCTGAGCCGGATATTCTTCACGGGAAACATTGGGAAGGAAGTTTAAAGAATCGATGAATACAGCGTGTCCTCCGATAGGTTTCTGAACAGGAATTCCATATTCAATCAGTTTATTTCCAAGATATTCGACCTGAGAAATTCTGCTTTCAAGGTAAGCAAACTCAGTAGCTTCGTCAAGACCTACTGCCAGTGCTGCCATATCTCTTCCGGCCATTCCTCCGTAGGTAATGAAACCTTCGTAGATAATGGTGAAGTTAGAAGCTTTTCTGAAAACTTCTTCGTTGTTCAAAGCAATGAATCCTCCGATATTTACCAAACCATCTTTTTTGGAACTCATTGTCATTCCGTCTCCGTAAGAGAAAATCTCTTTACAGATGTCCTTAATGCTTCTGTTTTCCTGTCCTGCTTCTCTTTTTTTGATGAAGTAAGCATTCTCTGCAAATCTCGCTGAGTCAAAGAATACAGGGATTCCGTATTGGTCAGAAAGAGCTTTTACTGCTTTCATATTTTCCAAAGAAACAGGTTGCCCACCAGAAGAGTTACAAGTAATGGTAATTAAACAGAATGGAATGTTTTCTTTAGGGTGGCTTTTATAAACTTCTTCAAGTTTTTCAAGGTTGATATTTCCTTTGAATGGGTGAAGATCATTAATGTCAAAAGCTTCGTCAATTGTACAGTCAATTGCGTGTGCCTTTCTGATTTCGATATGCCCTTTTGTTGTATCAAAATGCGAGTTTCCCGGAACTACGTCGCCTTCTTTTACCAATACTGAGAAAAGAACGTTTTCTGCAGCTCTTCCCTGGTGTGTTGGTAATAAATATTTGAATCCTGTGATTTTTTCAACGGTTTTCTGTAACTGTTCAAAAGAACGTGATCCGGCATAGCTTTCGTCTCCGGTCATCAAAGCAGACCATTGTTTATCAGACATTGCTCCTGTCCCTGAATCGGTAAGCAGGTCAATATAAACATGTGAAGATCTTAAGTTGAAAAGGTTATAATTAGCTTCTTTAAGCCATTGCTCTCTTTCTTCTCTGGTGGATTGATAGATTTCTTCCACCATTTTAATGCGGAAAGGTTCCGCGTACGGTAAATTCATGAGTTAAATTATGTTTTAAATTGTTTGTAAAGAAAATGTGCTTGAAAATAATTTTTCAAAATTCATCAATGTTATAAATAAGGAAAGGAAAGAGATTATTCGGGAGCCTTAAATATATTTTCATCAGAATGGAATCCGGCTACACCGCCGCTCACTGCAAACTTCATGGCAGAAGCTGCTGTCATTCCCACTACAGGTTTGATGTTTTTTTCTTCAGTAACAATTACCCAGCCCGAGATGGCGTACGAGTGGGGAAGGTATACCGCAACGTAATTATGCTTGTCAACGTCCGACATTTCTTTTTGAGTTAAAAAGCCGATTCTCCAGATTTCCGGATTCTCGTTGGTTTTTACCCATACAGGATCGTTGAATTTTTTCTTGTCACCTACGAATGAAGACATGACGTCTTTCGTAGGAGTGTAAATGTGTTTTACTCCCGGAGTTTTCTCCAGTAAGCTGTCCATGGTATCGAAAAAGAATCTTCCGACCACGAATTTATTTCCTAAATATCCTAAAATAGCAGTAAAAAGTATAATAGATACGAATACAAGCCCAGGAATCTGCTTGGCCAGAGAAGGAACAAGATTGTCAATTGCGCTTACAATATACCAGATTACAAAAATGGTAAGCCCGATAGGTCCAATGATAACCAATCCCTGAAAAAAGTTTTTCAGGAACATATTGGCGATATTTTCAAAGCTTGGCTTCTTCAAGGTGTATTCTTTACTATTCTTATGTTAACCGTGTATGGTTTCTTTATTTCCGTAGGATTTAATAATATTGGCTTCATATTCCAGCCATTCTTCCCAACGCTGGTTTACTTTTTCCGGATCTCCGAGTTGTCTTGCAAATCCGATGAAAGTAGTATAATGATTGGCCTCAGAAATCATCAGTTCTTTGTAGAAAACCTTAAGTTCTTCGTCTTTGATATTTTCCGTCAGAACTTTGAATCTTTCGCAGCTTCTGGCTTCAATCATAGCGGCAAAAAGCATTTTGTCTACGATGAGGTCTTCTCTGCTTCCCTGTACAATAAATTTTGCCAGTTCATTCACGTAATCATCTTTTCTTGCTCTTCCAAAAGTAAAGCCTCTTTTTTTGATGATCTCATGTACCTGATTGAAGTGATCCAGTTCCTCTTGTGCAATGGCAAGAAGTTCAGTCACAATCTCAGGATATTCCGGAAGCATCGTTATCAGGCCTATGGCATTGGTAGCTGCTTTCTGCTCGCACCAGGCATGATCCGTTAAAATTTCTCCAATGTTTCCTTCTGCAATATTTGCCCACCTTGGATCGGTAGGTAGTTTCAACTTAAACATGTTGTAAAATTTTTGTAAATTTAAACAAATTGAGGTAAGAAATGTGACTTTATTTCAATTTGATCCTTAAAGTCTTAAGATGCGGTCTTTTTTCTTAAGAATTCCAGAATATTCCAACCTGTGGCATCTACTTTTTTCAATCCTGCAGAAATAATGAAAGCTAAAATGATATTAATCCCATAAATAATGAGCATCAAAAGCCACCATGGCATATTTTCTTTTAACGGAACGACCAGAAAATAGACAAGCGAAGAGCTGATTCCCTGTGCAAAATAGAAGAAAATAGCATTTTTTCCGATATGGGTAATAAAGTTTTCTTTTGTGATTTTCAATCGGTTGTAAAGAATAAATAAGGTCACCAGAGAGAATAATGCCCAGATGATGTAAGGAATTTTTGGAGGGAATTTATTTTTGTTGATTTTATAGAAGATGTCTCCTCCGTAGTACCAGAACATCCATATGAGAGCTGCTCCTACAAGTCCATATAATACAGGAATGGCTTTGGTAGGGATCTTTTTTCCACGCATTTTGTGGCCAATTAAGAATACAGCAAGATAAAAAGCTACGTATCCCACCTGTCCTGTAGGATAATATTCCGGGAAGATGTTGAATAATAAGGTTAAAGCAATACAAAGTCCAATGAACCAATTGATATGTTTTGGGAAAAACCTTAGGATAAGCACTCCGAAAACAGTGAGTACATAATACACTTTAAGATACCAGAAACTTCCCATTACTACCGGAAAAGTATCAGCATTGGTGTATTGATGAAGATACCAGTTTCCCAGGTTTTGCCACTGAGGGTATGTTGAAATGCTGGTTGTAGAATATTTTGAACCAAATGTAGAGTAAAAGCTCTGAAGCCATTCCATGGAAAAAAAGCTTAACCCAAACACTTTAAAAAAGTAATCTAAAAAGAACAGAAAGGTTACAAAAATCATATAGGTTATCTGAAGCTTCAGAAGACGGTATAATGTTTTTTCAATATTGGCTCCGGAAGTAATACCGCTGAGTGCATAAAAAAGGGCTACATCGAAAACCAGAGAGAAAACTCTTACTTCTGCGGGAATATAAAATTGTCCAGACCAGAATGCTGTATGGATAAATATGATGGAGAGTGTTGCCAATCCTTTGGCGAAATCAATGTAGAGATCTCTGTTCATTATAGTTACTTGGGTGTTTTTTTTTGTTGTTTCAAAAATACAAAGAAATTGATTTGATAAAATAGAATAGTAATTAAAAACAAAAAAAGGGGCGGTACATACTGCCCGCCTCCTTTCTTAAATATGCTAAAAATGAATGTTCTTGTTTATTGAAGATGTTTAAATTCTTCCGCAGAAATTTCTCCTGACTGAATTTTTCTAAGCTCATCAATATATTGACTCATGTATGCGTCAATTTCTGGATTTACAGTGTTCTTAGCCATCTTGTAAGTACCATTTAATACTCCCTGATAGTAATAGAAGAAGTTGTAATCGAAATTGGATGCATTAAGATCATACTGTCCTAAAAGGAATCCTAAACGAACTGCTGATCTTCTCTGTGCAGGTGTTCCGTGATGGTTTACATTGGTTGTCTGATAGTCGCCAATGCTTTGAGCAAATTCATAAGCCGCTGCAATTTCTGCGAAACTGGTTTTATTGTATCCGTTAGGTCTTCTCAAATAATATCCTGCAAAACCGTCCGCTTCAAGCTCGTTTGGTCTGTACGTTGATTCTGATACAGAAGGGAGATTGAAGATATACTGCAGCTGATGTCCGTACTCGTGGGCAAGGATCATTGCGTTTACAATATCACCGCCTTTAGCTTTTGCATCATAATAGATCGCATAACCGTAATAAATTCTTCCATTGCCATAAGATATAGCATTGTAGGTAGAATTAAAATTAGTAGGGTCATTTACAAATCTCAGAAGAGGATTGCTTCTTCCCCACATGCTTGCAATTTTAGTCATTTGTGCATTCATAAAATTGGTGTCTGTGGAGTTTTGAAGCCCTGTCAATAGAACTGAATTCGTACTCCAGTTGTTGTCTACATAAGAACAGATTTTTTCAAGATCCCCAGGCTGATCAATTTTTGCACTTAGTGCTTCTTGCTGAGGTTGAACATTGTTGTCCATTTGGTCATCGCTACATGCTGTTAATGAAGTAACAGCAATGGCACCTGCTAGTAAGCAGAGATTAAAGTTTCTTTTCATATATAAATTCAATTTGGTAAAACGAAGGTATGAAATTATCTCTTAAGTGTGAGTACATTATTGAAAAAAATTATTCAAAACATAGTGAATAGGATTTTAATTAAAAAAACATTGCTTTGATTGTAAGCTATTTAGAAATTTATATGTATATTTGCACCTCGAAATAACTAAAAATTTATAAACAATGTTTGCAATTGTAGAAATAGCAGGGCTTCAATACAAAGTTGAGCAAGACCAGAAGTTGTTTGTAAACCGTTTAAAAGGAGATAAAGGAGGAAAAGTTTCTTTCGATAAAGTTCTTCTTACTGTAAACGGTGCAATCACTGTAGGCGCCCCAGCTGTAAACGGAATCACTGTAGAAGCAGAGATCCTTGACCACGTTAAAGCTGATAAAGTAATCGTTTTCAAAAAGAAAAGAAGAAAAGGTTACAAAGTGAAAAACGGTCACAGACAATCTTTAACTCAAATCGTAATCACTGGTATTACAGGTTTTGAGGGTGGAGCTAAAAAAGCTGCTGCTAAAAAAGAAACTGTGAAAGGTGAAGTTCTTTCAGACAACGCAACTGTTAACTTTGGTGAAGATCACGAATTGAACTATCACTTAAAGAAAAACAACTTGTCTCAGTCTAAAGAGAACAGAGAAACTTTAATTACTTTAGGTAAAGCAGTTAAAGTTGAATTAGAAAAGAATATTCTTACTCATGAAGAAGTAGATGCTGCTATCATTAAGAATATCGATCAATTTAAAGCACTTAATAAATAATCCAGTAATAAAATGGCACACAAGAAAGGAGTCGGTAGTTCCAAGAACGGTAGAGAGTCTCACTCTAAAAGATTAGGTGTGAAGATTTTCGGAGGACAAGAAGCTATTGCCGGAAATATTATTGTTAGACAAAGAGGTACTCAGCACCACCCAGGTGATAACGTGGGAATCGGTAAAGATCACACTTTGTTTGCATTAGTAGATGGTAAAGTAGTTTTCAGAAAGAAAGCAAACAACAGATCTTTCGTATCTGTAGAGCCAAACGCATAATTTAAGCGTTTTATAAAAATTAAAACCTCAGTTTTTACTGAGGTTTTTTTATTGGCTGTTTTTGATATATTCATTTATTCGTGAAATATTTTATATTTGTTAACTGTTCAGTTTTGACTCAGTTGCGATAGCCGAAAAGCAAAAGAGTAGGCCTATATTAAAACAAAATATCTATGAAAAATGTAAGAAAATTAACCAGAAAGAATTTAAAAGCATTAACCGGAGGTGTAGCAGCAGAATGTCCTTCCATGTTTCAGTCTTGTGATGAGTGGTGCAGATGGACTCCATGGCAGAAATCACACTGTATTCTTTCTCAGCCATGCACAGAATGTTTTGAATAGTATCGGAAAGTATAATCCGAATCTTCTTTAAGATCACAAATAGAGCTGAACCTTTGATAGTGTTCAGTTTTTTTTAATATTAAAAAACGTTAAATAATATCTCGTGGTTGTGAAATATTGATATATTTGTCCGTAAACCAATAAAAAATCATTGCGGAAGCCGAAAAGCAAAGAGAGTAGGCAACAAATAAAACTAAACAATCATGAAAAATTTGAAAAAATTAACGAAAAAGAGCCTTAAAGAAATCAACGGAGGAGCGGGTACAGTATGGTGTCCACCAAAGCCAATTACTTCATGTAGTACGTGGTGTGGACTGACAAAGGAGCAGAAAATGCGTTGCCTTCTTGATGTAGAAGAGCCTTGCGAATGCTTTTAATTAAAGCTTTACAATAAAGTTCGGCGGCTTCAAAGAAGCCGCCGAACTTGTTTTATATTATGTTCCGTTTAGAATCCTACCTGGAATCCTGCTTTAACCCCGAATTTAGAGATATCCGGTCTGTCCAGATAATTTCCTCTCCAGTTGAAATCCACTCTGAAGATTCTAAGGTTTCCAATTCCTATATTTTCAATCCCGAATCCATATTCATAATAGATATGTTCGCTTGGTGCAGAATATTTAAAACCTTCTACATTAATTGCTTTGGAAGCATCGCTAAGTGTTCCATACGCTCCTCTGATAAAGGCAACTTCTCTCAATTTTAGCTTTTTAATCAAAGGAATGTAAGAAAGGATCTTACCGTTAAAATGGTGTTCTAATTGAAGAGTCGTATACGCATCCGTAACAAACTCATAATAGTTAAGCTGAGAGAATGTATTCGGTACCAGACCATAGGAAAGGTTGGCAGGAATAATATTCTGTAGTGCCAAAGGAACTGTATTGAAATTCTTTCCAGCTTCGAAATTAACCACTAATTTGCCCATACTTCCAATTAAAAACGGCTTATAAAGCATGAATTGAAGTTTGTCATAATTGAAATCGGCATTAAATAATCCTTCAATCCCTCGTGTATATCTTAAAACGATAGTTGGAGCCAAGTTTCTGGCTTGGTAGCGGTCAATACCAGTTTGTGAGAATTTTGCACCAGGTTTGGCAATTAAACTGATGGTAACGTGCGAGTCATTAACTGTTTGTCTCAACTGCCCGTCTTTATAATACATCAGATTGAATTTCTCAGGAATAGCAGACTTAATACTCTGCATTACTCCATCTACTCTGATCTGGAAATTTTTCCATGGTTCAATAGCAGCAAAAACGCTTGTTTTGTTTACCGAACTTAAAGAAATGTTTTCTCCTCTTGCAAAAAAGGTACTGGTAGATGAAGATTGCGGCGTAACACCATCACCTGATGTAAGCTGTCCCCCAAGCTGAACAATATCTCTGCTGGTGCCTGCTCCAATCATAAAGCGGTTAAGCTTATTGAACATATATCTTGCTTCCACTCCATATTTAAACTGTTGATCTTTGAACCCATACGCTGTATAAAACTGAGCTCTCCAGGTATCATTCAATCCGAAATAGGTTCTTGCTCCTAATCTTATTCTGTCACCTTCTACTTCATTTCTTCCGTAAATTGAGAAAATAGGACCAATATCTATTCCTTTAAAGGCATTATAATACCTTGAACCAAGCGTTTCAAACAGTTTTACCATTCGGTTGAATTTCGGAGTCTGCTGAAGCTGGTCAAGCATGTTATAAACGCCCTGTTCTGCTTTAGATAAAGTGTCAGGTCTGGCTTTAGTCCAATATGCATCGTCTTTATTGGTGAACTTGTCTTCGTATTCTTCTTCGGTACGTTTGAATACTTTAGGGTCAAGAGGTTTGTTGAATTGATATTCGGAATAATCTACCGATCTTTTGGCGATGATACTTTTTGCGCCTTTCTTTTTTGAGAAAGGACTCATTTCAAATTCGGTGATCAGTTTTTTAGGAAGAAATGTAGCGTCATCAGGATTGTCGTATTCTACCTGAGTATACACACTGTTGACAAAGTTGACGTTGATCTTCTGTGTTGACTTTAATGTTGCTCCTAAAACAGCATAAGTATCGGTATCAATATAAAGGTTTCCCTGGAATGCGAGAATGTCTTTTCTCTTGGGCTGATACCTTATCTGAAAGGCTTTCTCACCACGAATCGTAATGGTGTCCATAAGGCTATAATCGTAAGTGCCAAAACCATCACTTCCAACAGGGCTCTGGAATCCGATATCGAAATAATTCAGAGTATTGTCGTAGATATTGATATCACGGTATAAGTTTTTAGCCGAAACCGTAATCACCTGATTGTCCTGAAAACCTGAAGTCTTCTGGGCTACTAATGTTCTTTTGCTGTCCTTTTCGGGTTTATTTTTACCGTAATTTTCATAAACGGCTTCGTTCAGGAAAATAGGAAGTCCAAGTCTTCCGCTTGCTGTGGAATCTGCATAATCGAAAATGAAATCCAATTTATTGAAAATCTTTTTCTTCATGAATGCGCTGTCAAGATTGTTCAGGTCAAACTGTGTTTTTTCATACTCTTTATAAGAATAGGTATCGAATTTTTCCAGTCCGTTATTTCTTTTTTGTGCCCAGACTTTCTGCATAATGGCATAAGCCGGATTTTCTTTCTTGCTTTTGTATTTTGTTTTTCCGCTTTGAAGAACAATTTCCTGAATATCACTTACTTTAGCCTGCGAAAGCTGTACGAAAATATTGTCAGCATTTTCGGGAGTGATATCAAGGGTTTCTGTAGTATAATTTTTTCTGGAAAATTTTAACTGATGAATGATGCTATCAGACTGAATGATGAAACTGCCTGAAGTTGTCGTCAGGGCAGGTGTTTTACTGTCGTTGATAAAGATATCAACTTTATTGAGTTCTTTACTGTTCTTTTCGTCAACCACCTTACCGCTCGCTTTGTTTTGAGCGCATACGGAACCGGCGAGAATCAGAAAGAAAAATAAAAGATAGTGTTTTTGGGAGTTATTGTTTAACATCATTCGTTTCTTCAGGCAATTATCATAAACAAAAAGCATGCAGTTTATTAAAAAAACAGGTAAAAAAATAAAATATTTTTATTCTATCCTATAAAACGACAAAAGTAACGAAAATAATATATGTAAGGGTTAAAAATTAATCGGAAAGTTTTAATGCTTAAAATATAATAATCAGGGAATTAAAAGAGAGTATAAGTCACAATCTCTATAGCATATTCAGATGCTGTTTTAAGGATTTATAAAATGAAAAAAGACTTACAGAAATGTAAGTCTTTTTTGCTCCTCCTGCTGGGCTCGAACCAGCGACCCTCTGATTAACAGATGAAAACCATAGGGTTTCATTTATTTGTATTTAGCTTCAAATATGCTGATTTGCATTGAGTTAAGGTGTTGGGTGTCTATTTTTGGTTTCATCCATTTTGAGTATCAAGTACAACATGTTGTACTGATGTTATACTTAAAAATTAAACATATGAAACCAAGTATTAAAACCATTTGCAAAAAGAATCCATTACAAGACGGGCTATTTCCTATTTATTTGAGAGTTACAATAAACAGGAAGTCAAAATTTTATTCTACTCCGTACAAATGTAAGCTAATTGAATGGAATTCTAAAACAGGGGAGTTCAATTCTAAATTTAGAAATCATCTTTCCTTTAATTCATCTTTGAGAACCCTAAAAGATGAGGCAACCGATATTATCGAGAAAATCCAAAAAGAGCAGGGAATGGTTACTTTAATACAATTTGACAACCATTATCGTCTTCGTGGAAATTCCGGAATCCTACTCAAAGAGTTTTTTGAAAAAGAGATTAAAATGATGGAGGAAAACGGACAAATCAGCTATAAAATTTCCTTGGAAACAACAATAAGAGCCCTCGGAAAATTTAAAAGGAATATTGATAGATACAGGTTTGAAGATATTGACGAACCTTTTTTAAACGGCTTCGAGAGACATCTCCGTAAAAATGCAGATGATGGCGGGATTGCCGTCTACATGAGGAATATCAGAATGGTTTATAACAAAGCAATTAAAGCAAAAGTTGTCTCCAAAATCCATTATCCTTTTTCAAAAGAAGGATATAAAATATCGAAATTAAAAAGTCAAAAAAAGAAAAAGGCTTTGTCTGAACAAGAATTCGAAAAGATTATTGATTTTGATGCGGAGAAAGCTCCATCTGTCAGACATGCAAGGTATCTGTATATCTTCAGTTATTACGCGAGAGGGATGAACTTTACAGATCTGGCAGAATTAGAATGGTCACATTTGGAAGATTTAAAATTTAGTTATAGCAGGATAAAAACGAAAGCACATATCAATGTGAAATTACCAAAAAATGAAATCATTGGAGAGGTGCTAAATTTCTATAGGAAATACAGGATTTACGATACCCCTTATATATTTCCTATTTTGAAAATGAATAAGGAAGAATATTCCGCGGAAGAATTATATAATAGAAAATATTCAGTAAGAAAATACTACAATAAGCAATTGAAATATCTCCTTAAATTATGTGAAATAGATAAGCACATTACATTCTATACAGCCCGGCATACTTTTGCGACAACAGCTTTGAGAAAAGATGTAAACATCAATATTATCAAACAGTCTTTGGGACATAAGAAACTTAGTACAACTGAAAGTTACCTTGAAGATTTTTCGACTAATGAAGTGGATCTGGTTATCGACAGTATTTTTTAATATGGAATCATAAATTTGAAATCTTTTCTATTTGTTTAAGGTACATACTTTCTTTAATTTTAATATTTTTGTAACAACACCATATTTATGACAATACAAGAACTACAATATCTAAAAGAATCGGAAGATAAAGTAGAATTCAAAGAAGCTAAAAATAATTTCCCCTTTAATGGAGGTTCACATAAAGAACAGGAAAACCGAAGAAAATGTTATTTAGGTTATATTGTTGCACTAGCTAACGAGGGAGGTGGTAAATTAATTTTCGGGATGAGTGATGCTTTTCCGCACACTGTGGTTGGGAGTAATTTTGCAAAAGGAACGCTCGGTGGATTAGAAGACGCTGTATATGAAAAGTTGGAAATAAGAATTCGTCTTGAAGAATTATTTGATGAAAATGGATTAAGAGTATTGGTTTCTCATATTCCTACAAGACCTATTGGTAAAATGCTGAAATTTGAAGGGGTACCACTTATGCGGGTAGGTGATAGTTTACGTAATATGAGTGATGAAGAAATGTTTGCTATACTATCCGAACAAGAACCTGATTTTTCGGCAAAAATTGTTGAAGGCTTTACATTAGATGATATTGATGATGAAGCATTTACAATTTTGAAAGATAACTATGCAATTAAGCAGCGTAATCCTTTATTCGGACAATTAAGCCAAGAGCAAATTCTGACAGATTTAAAGCTTAAAACACCTTCCGGACTTAATTATGCATGTCTCATTTTGCTAGCTAAAAAGGAGGTTCTACATACTAAATTACCTCAATGCAAAATTATTTGGGAATATCGAACCTCTGAAGTTCAAATTCATTTTGATAATAGAATCGTTATTGAGGGGCCATTATATAAAGCAGTAGAAGAAGTTTGGAAATTGATTAACCAACCACTTCTCAATAAAAAGCATCCTATACAAAATGGAACCTATATTTATGATATTTATGATTTCAACGAAGCTGTTCTTAGAGAGGCAATTCTTAATGCAGTAGCACATCGGGATTATAGTATATCCAGTGAAGTAGTTATAAAACAATACCCTAATAAAATTATTATAACTAATCCTGGAGGATTTCCTAAAGGGGTTAATATTGAAAATATTCTAACAGTAAGCAGTACCCCAAGGAGCAGACTATTGACGGATATTTTAGAAAAAACAGGTTTGGTTGAGAGAAGCGGTCAGGGAGTAGATAAAATTTTTTCATTAACCCTTTCTGAAGGCAAGCCTGAACCAGATTACTCACCTTCTGATATGTTTCAAGTTACATTGGGATTATACTCACAAATTACTGATAAAGCATTTCATGTTTTTATCAATGAATATCAAAATAGTGATAAAGAGCCTAAATTAGGGGTGGAACAAATTATCACACTATATAAAGTAAGAAAAGGAATTTTTGCTCATTTAAAAGAAAATATAGTAAGCCAATTACTAACACTGGGGCTTATTCGTCCTGTGTCCACACATACTAACAGATATATTCTTACAGAGGATTTTCATAAATTAGAGGGAGAAATGCAAATGATCGGCAAAAAATATATTGCCACAGAAGTAGAATCCATCGTTTTACTTTTGCAAGGGAAAAAAATGAAAATTGGGGAAATAGAACAGCATTTAAAAAATTCTTTAAATAGAAATCAGATTAAGTATTTGTTGAGTAAGTTAAAGGATGATGAAATTTTGATTACAGAAGGAGTTGCTGGTGGAACAAAATATTTTCTTTCAGATTTATATAAGGATCTTCGTGGAGAATTATTAACAAATAAAGTTGTTGAAGATTTAAAAGCTAAATTTTAATTTAATTCTGGGAAATTCATTTGATATTTTCCAGAATTGTTTTTTGTCAGACAAAATCTGATTTTTTCTAAAACTCTTTTTGAAAAAAGATTCAATTCTCTCCAAAAAAATATTTAAGTTTTTCTCAGAATTATTTTTCAAATAAGATAGGAATTTCTTTCTAAAATTTTTTTCTGAGGATACTGCATGTAAGATTCAATTCTCCAAGAAATTAAAAATTCTCCAAAAAAATATTTAAGTTTTCTCAGAATTATTTTTCAAATAGGATACGGATTTCTTTCCTAAAATTTTTTTCTGAGGATTCTGTATGTAAGATTCAATTCTCCAAGAAATTGAAAAATTCTCCAAAAAAATATTTGAATTTTTCTCAGAATTATTTTTCAAATAGGATAGGGATTTCTTTCCTAAAAATTCTCTTTGAGAATTCTGCTTGTAAGATTCAATTCTCCAAGAAATTAAAAAATTCTCCAAAAAAAATATTTGAATTTTTCTCAGAATTATTTTTCAAATAGGATAGGGATTTCTTTCCTAAAAATTCTCTTTGAGAATTCTGCTTGTAAGATTCAATTCTCCAAGAAATTAAAAAATTCTCCAAAAAAAATATTTGAATTTATTCTCAGAATTATTTTTCAAGTAGAATGGGGATTTCTTTCCTTAAAATTTTTTCTGAGGATTCTGTATGTAAGATTCAATTCTCCAAGAAATTGAAAAATTCTCCAAAAAATATTTGAATTTTTCTCAGAATTATTTTTCAAATAGAATGAGGATTTCTTTCCTAAAATTCTCATTGAGAATTCTGCTTGTAAGATTCAATTCTCCAAGAAATTGAAAAATTCTCCAAAAAAAATATTTGAATTTTTTCTCAGAATTTTTTTCAATAAGGATAAGGGTTTCTTTCCTGAAAATTTTCATTGGGAATTCTGTTATGATATTCAATTCTCCAAGAAATTGAAAAATTCTCCAAAAAATATTTGAATTTTTCTCAGAATTATTTTTCAAATAGAATGAGGATTTCTTTCCTAAAATTCTCATTGAGAATTCTGCTTGTAAGATTCAATTCTCCAAGAAATTGAAAAATTCTCCAAAAAAAATATTTGAATTTTTTCTCAGAATTTTTTTCAATAAGGATAAGGGTTTCTTTCCTGAAAATTTTCATTGGGAATTCTGTTATGATATTCAATTCTCCAAGAAATTGAAAAATTCTCCAAAAAAAAATATTTGAATTTTTTCTCGGATTTTTTTTTCAAGTAGGATAAGGATTTCTTTCCTAAAATTCTCAATGAGAATTCTGTTAAGAAGATTCAATTCTCCAAGAAATTAAAAAAATTCCAAAGAATTCATTTGAACTTTTGTTGCTTTCCATTCTTATCAGTATTACAATAATCATAGCCGAGAATAATTTGTATTTTTGAATTTTAAATAAAAGCTTAAGAACATTAATGAACTTTAAAATCGTTCCCCACTTCGAAGAAATTTTTCCTGAAGAGAATAAGGAAAATCCTTTATTCTATCTTCTTAAAATACCAAAGGAATTATTACTTAAAAGCATTGGTTTTTGCAATACCTATCCATTACCAACCTATAATAATTTTTTTTCTGATAAAGAAATAGCGAAAGATATTGCTAAAAGGATAGAAATTTTTAAACGTGGTTCAGATAAGGATATCGAAATAATTTCACCACATTCTTATCTTAAACTTTCAGAACTTATCTTGTCAAACATAGAGAAATTCAGCGTGGATGGAGATAAAGGCTCAAACTCTGAACTAAATCTGTTCAAAGCTTTCCTGGTATTAAATTCAAGATTTACCGAGTATAATCATGATTTCCAAACAAACCAAAACAAAGAATCTTTCATAAACTTTATTGTTCTGCAAGGATTTCAATTAAGTGAAATTTCAATGTTTGAAGATGATAAAAATGAATTTGTAAAATTAATTTATGCAACAATTTACAAGGTTGAAAGCTTATTAAAATTTCTTTCAATCAAAAATTTTGAATTAATAAAAGCCGAATTTATAAAATCATATGGATTGACTAATGAAAAGGATTTTATATACAATATGAAATATTTATTCGCAACCCTTTTTATTGCTAAGCTTAATAATCAATACCTATTTACAAGTCAAAATCTTTCTTGTTTTGATTTAGTGAAAAATATAGCAGCCACAAAAATTATCGAGGATGAAGATTTTACAGAATTAAAAAAGAAACCACTTTATTTCATTGATGAAAATAGATTTTCCATTGTAAATTTCTATTTTGCTGTAGACTTATTTTATCGAAGTGCCAAATTTCGATTACAAGAAATTTTTAGAGAAAATAAAATTAAAATTGATGACTTCTTTAGTTACTATAATAAAGAATTTTCAGAGAATTTTCTAATGAAAAACTTGTTAGATGATATTTTTAGCAAAAAATTTTACACTAAAAAAATTGAATACGAAAATGAAGAAAAAAATGATCCTGATTACTACTTAAATTATAATAATACCCTATTAATATTTGAAAATAAAGATGTTTTAATTAGTAAATCAATTAAGTCGGCAAACGATATAGAAACAATCGAAAATTTTTTAAAAGAAAAATTTTTGCAAAGTAAAAAAAAGAGAAAAATAAAAAGAGTTGGTATTAAACAATTAGTAAATTCAATTGAGTTTATTTACAACCAAAATTTCAAATTTGATAATACAATTAAATACAATCATAAAATTGAAATTTTCCCTATACTGCTTGTACATGACAGAGTTTTTGAATCAATGGGAATTAACTATAAATTGAATAATTGGTTCATTGAAGAACTGAATCTAAGAAATATAAAATGTAATGAAAAGTTTAAAATTCACCCATTAACTTTAATGGATATTGATACTTTAATTTTGTGGAATCATAATATTAAAGACAATTTTAAAATTTTAAAAGATTTACTAATAGCCCACACAAAACAACTTAATGAACTGCCAAAAAAAAGTTACAATAATCCTAAACATTTTACTGATTATTTGCAAAGACTATTGAGACCTATTTCTGCCAGAGAAACCCCATTTTTTATTAAACCGGGTGAGTTTTCAAAGCAATTTTTAGATTTACTTTCTAATAAAAACGTATGATTAGTTTAATTTTATTTTTGGTATATCATCTAAAAAAAATTTAATATCCAAAGGTTTCATTCAATTTTATTAATTGGAACCATACTCATTTCCTCTGGCTTTGTCGACCATTGGACTTGCCAAACTCTACCATCAGTTTGGTCAAGCAAAAGAAAACTGTTAAAATTTTGAGTAGGATAAAGATTAAATCTACCATCCATTTCACCTTCAGCGGTAGTTAAAGAATTTGAGTTGAGCTTTATTTCGAAACGATTTGTATCCTTCATACTATATTGAACCTGCCAAATTTGGCCATTACGGGTGTTTAACTTTAGAAAGGTCCACATATTTTGGGTTGGAAAAAGTTGAAAGACTTTCTCTGACTTATTTGTTTGACCAGACAAATATGTGGTTGCAACAGTTAATATTAATATAAAATATGTTTTCTTCATATGTTATAAGTTTTAATGAATTGCTGATCAGGCTCACCCGGCTGTTTTGCAATCTTTTGCAAATAGCGACATATTTTATTGAGCTAAAGCAAAATACTGATTTTTTTTTAATTTAAACCCCTTTTTAAATTAGGGGAAGAACTTTCTCGTTTGCCAATCTTACTGAAATGATTTACCTGATTAGTTTTATAACAGGTCATTAACCTAAAGAAGAGACAAATGAAAAAAGAACAATCTCCCACTCGCAGTAAAAATGCCAGGATTACCCTGCGCTTGGACCAGCCAATTAAAGAAAAATGGCTGGCTTATTGTCAGAAATGTAATATTTACCTTTCAGATTTTATTGTCAATATGGTCGAAGGCAAAATGCTTGAAAACGACCGTAAAGAAATCATGTTTTTTATTGAAAAGCAGGGAAATGTTTTTGCCAAGATAGAGAACAATATCAATCAGATTGCGCGGTATGTCAATACCGAAAAATCGATACCGAAAGAGCTATTGAAAGAATACAATTCTAAGCTTCAGGAGCTCAATAGCATTAAAACCGAGCAAAATCGAATCATCAAAAAAATTTATACAGAACTTTCCAAATGATCGTCAAAATTTTAAATAAGAGTTCCAAAGATTTTAATGGGGTTGCTTATAATGATAAGAAGATTGATAAGGGAAAAGGGGAGCTTCTTTTGATGAAAAATTTTCCTGCTTACCTTAATTCCGCTTCAAGCAGGCAGGAAGTTAAAAATTATTTCAAAGCAATCTCCAATAACAACAAACGTGTTCAAAATCCCCAATTTCATGGTACGATCTCTGCAAAAGGGAGATTATATTCAAAAGAGCAGCTGGCACTAACCGCTGAAAAATTTATGGAAAAGATGGGGTATGGAGAACAGCCATACATTGTAGTTTTTCATAATGACACTTCCAATAATCACGTCCACATCGTTAGTTCCAGGGTTGATAAGCATTCCGGAAAACGAATAGAAAGGGATTTTGAAAAGTATAAAAGCCAGACTGCCCTTCAGGAAGTATTAAAAGAGCTGTATGGAACAGATGTCCATAAGAAGCTGGATCAACTTTTAGGGTATTCATATAGTAATTCCAGCCAGTTACAAAAACTGCTGGAAAATTCCGGTTACTCAGTGTATGAAAAAGAAAATACTATTCATATCCTTTGCAACGGTTTGCATTTAATGTCAATTAATACCGGAGATTTAAAATTTTCAGAAAAGAATATTGAAGATAGCAGAAAAAAACAGATATTTGCGATATTCAAAAAATACAAAGAGGTATTTTCAAATTCTGTCTTTAAAGTTGCAGATGAAAAAGGAAAATACATCTCCTACCAATCGGAACTTCAATACCAGCTGAAGAAGAAATTCGGTATTGACGTTGTTCTTTCATTCAAGGATGATAAACAGCCGTTCGGCTATACCATCATCGACCACAAAGCAAAAGCAATTTATAAAGGAAGTGAAATCATGAAAATGGGAGACCTTTTCAAGATGACCTCCGGAGTATTGGATAAAAAGCTCTTTGAAATTCTGACCAATTCAAATATAACAATCGAAACGAAGGAAGCTTACAAGAAGCATTTGGAAGACGAGTACAAATGCGAGATCCGGGATTATATGGTGTTTTTGAAAAATTCAAAAAAGACAGCTTATAATATCTGGAAAGAAACACGAAATTCAACAATGGATCATATCCGGAATTTTGGAAAAGTGAGCAGCCCGGAAGATAAGATTAAGATCCTTAATTTTTCAAATGAATTGTATGTTATTAACGGTAACGACAATGCCATTTTTATGTTAAAAGAATTGGTCTCGGAAAATTATCAAAATCTTTATTTATCAAGGCTGCTTTCCCCTCAGAATTTTGAATCACATCCTATTGTAAGCGGCGTACAGGTTCCGGTTTCATCAGATTTCAGGGAAATGCTTCGGCGTTCTTCCCTATTTGATATTGCGGGACCCTCACAGCCGGCAAACGAAGAACATGAAAATAATCGCAGAAAAAAGAAAAAAAAGAGATGATTATCACTTTTGCAAATCAAAAAGGCGGTGTGGGCAAAACCACTCTTGCCATTGCATTTGCCAATTATCTTTCCATGTTTACCGACAAAAAGGTCAATGTAATCGATTTTGATTTTCAGCGTTCATTTTACAGAAGGTGGTCAGAAGACAAAGAAATAAAGGGGGGCTATTTATATGAAGTGGAAAAAATTTCTGAAGATAATATTCACCTTACCCAAAACGAAAAAGTTTTACATCAGCTCAAAACGAGTGAAGAAGTCTTTCTGTTTGATACGGCAGGTAATATCCAAAATAATTATACCCAGGTATTGCAATACAGTGACGTTATCATTATTCCTTTTGGGTATTCCAATGTAACCATGATGTCTACCGTTCTTTTCCTCAACCTGCTCAGACTGATTAAAGTTAATGCAAAATTATATTTTATCAGAAGCAATATGCGGAAAGATGACAGCTATGAACTCAAACCTGTAATGGACGCTGAATTTGAAACGATTGGGAAAGTAATCGGCAGCTGGGTATTTACCCGGAAATGCCTGCTCAGTATTAATACCAAGGAGCTCACCTATGAGCAAAAGCTGGCAGTAAAAGAAACATTCGATGAATTAATCTATCATATATGGGAATTTTAGACCGCTATGCCACAGAGGAAGATAAAGAAGAGCTGGCTAAGAATCTAAAACTGCCTATAGATGGGAAAACCGAAAAAGTACATACCGCCAGCAGAAGATCCAAAGCTTCAGGAAAAAAAGCTACAGCAAAAATTACGGAATCAAAATTCCCTGCTCCTGACGATGAATTATTATCAGTAATTACTGAATTTGTCCAAACCTATAAGGAAAGAGATAAAACCAGCAGAATGATCAGGATTCAGGATACCCAATACCGGGAACTCGTCAGCCTGCGAGCTGATGGAATTTCGGTAAGCAGGTTCATCAGCTTTGCAGTGCATTTTACCTTGAAGTCAAAGGATTATGATACCATCATCAACATTTTAAAACAATAAGAATTTTAATGGGAAAAGTCTTTATAGTTATCGGCATACTGTACCTGTTGTACTATGCCGGAAATATAGTGTATGACTTATTTATAAAAACACCTGTGGTCCTCAGAAATGAAAATGAAGGCGAGGTTATAAGCCTTGGGAGCATTAGGGATGAAATTCCTGCTGATATTACTCATGTCAGTGAACAGGAAACAGAAGATCTCAATATGCCAGGCTCTTATACCTTTTCAGATGAAGAAGAATTATTTTCTGACGATGACAACGAATCGGGTTTGATACAGGCCCGCTATGAAGAAGAAAAGGCGATTGACAATTATAATACGGAGGCTGAACCTGCCATTGAAGAAAAGAATGAGCAAAAATTGTCTTTTCTTTCGAGAATAAGTTCGAGCCTTAACATTAAAGAGCAGGATGTACAATCCAAAGAAACCGAAATCCTTCCGTCCACTATATCGGATGAGGTGTTCCGGAATTTCTTTGAAAAAGCTTCCCGCCATATTGTTGTTAGCAATGAAAATGGGCAGAATTTTTATAAATCAAGTTTAGTTTTTTAACAGTTAAATAGAAGTGGTACGGCTGAGCCGTCACCTGTTTCGATTCCAAAGTATGCAGTAATACCGTATGCTTTGGAATTTTTTTTATCAAAAATCCAACAGCTTTTGAAAGCACAATTCAATACTGTTCAACAAAAATTTAAATATCAAAATGAAAAAATATATTAAACAACCATTCAATAAACTTAACATCATTAAGGAATTTTTTGCAGTTGCCATACTACTGGTTTCTAACCTCGTATTGGCACAGTCAGGAGGTGCAGGTGCTATTTCTTCTGCCACGTCGGATATTGAAGAATATGTAGAGCCAGTATCGAACCTGGTTCAGATGATTGGTGCCGTAGTCGGAATTGTCGGCGGTGTGCGAATTTATAATAAATGGAATAATGGTGATAACGATGTCAACAAAGAACTCATTGGCTGGGGTGGCGCCTGTATTTTCCTTTTGCTCGTTCCAACCGTTATCCAGGCATTCTTTGGCATTTAAAAAATGGAAAGGAGCTTTTTTCTATACAAGGGGCTTAAGAAGCCTCTTGTATTTAAGGGACTGAAAGGAAAATACATCTATTATGCAGGGGGATCGTTTGCAGGAACAATGATACTGGGGATTATCTTAAGCAAAGTCATCGGCTTCTTTATAGGAATCGCGCTCGCTTTTGCTATCGGCGGCGGGTTGATATGGAATGTCTTTAGGCTTCAGAAATCCAAGGGGTTGTATAATAAAACAGCGAACCACCATGAGATTCATATCATTCCTGCCAGAATTAAGCTGAAACAGAAGTACGAACCCAATATAAAAATTGACGAAAATGAAAAAGAAAACCTTTAGCCTTCCTTTTATCGGTTATGACTATGGTGCAGAGCAGGATGTCCGTTATGATGTCCTGATTGGCGAATACGGTAATCCCATTGTTGCTATTCAGGTTAAAAATATTGTTACTCAATATTCTGCTGACCGGGAACTTTATCTTAAATATCATTCTGTCTTACTGAATATTATCAGTATCATCGGCGAAGGGCATATTGTACAGAAACTCGACATTTTCGATAAGAAGGTTTACAAAGCTGAACCTCATGAAGAATATTTACAGCAGAAATATTCAGATCATTTTGAGGGCAGGATTTTTAAAACCATCGACAGTATTTTGGTGTTTACCCACCGGATCGACCAAAGTAAAAAGAAAAGCCTGTATAAATATTCTGAAAAAAAATACAAGCAGCTGCGTGATAAAGCAGAAAAAGTTTTTATGCTGCTGAAGGATAATGGCTTTGAGCCCCGGTTTTTCTTTGAAAAGGACTTTGAATATTATATTTCTTCCATTCTTTCCATGAATTTTGGAAAAACAACCAAAGCCCTTGATAATATCCGTTCGCTGGACGACAACCTCCAAATAGGAAGATCTTTTGTAAAAGCCATTTCCTTGGTTGATGTTGAAAATATTGAGCTTCCCAATGAAATGTATCCCTATACCACCCTGGGAGGAAACGGAGCGACAAAAAATACGGCGGTTGACAATTTTTCTTTTCTGAATGATCTGGAACAGTATAACACGATCATCTATAATCAGATTATTGTTATTCCCGACCAAGTAGAAAGAGTCAAATTTTTATCCAATAAGAAAAACCGTCATGAAGGATTTCAGAATGAGCCTTTGAACCGTATTTGTGCAGAAGAAATCGGAGTACTGCTAGATAGTATTGCCAAAGACGGACAGTTGATTGTAGATGCGCATTATAGTATGGTCGTCGGCTGCGAATCGCGGGAGGATATGGAGAAAACGCAGTCTATGATTGAAAACCAGCTCTTTCAGAAAGGGGTCATTACCAGTAAAAGCAGCTATAATCAGTTGGAGCTGTTCCGGGCTTCAATGCCCGGCAATGCCAACGAGCTGAAAGATTATGATCTGTTTACCACTACGAGCGAAGCCTCGTTGTGTTTTTTTTTTAAAGAAAGCTACCCCATAGATGAGCATTCCGGCTTTTATCTTCGGTTTACCGACAGGCAGGGTGTCCCGCTTAAAATAGACACTTCCGATCTGCCAATGCAGACCGGAAGGATTAACAATCGGAACAAATTTGTTCTAGGTCCTTCAGGCAGCGGAAAGTCTTTCCTGATGAACAGCATTATCGAGCAATACCTCACCTATAATTATGATGTGGTGATTGTAGATGTTGGAGACAGTTACAGCGGAACCGCCAAATACAAAAACGGGAAATACATCCAGTATACAGAAGAAAAGCCTATCACAATGAACCCATTTGTGATGGATAAGGCGGAATTCAATATTGAAAAGATAGAATTTTTAGGAAATTTAATCTTCCTGATCTGGCAAGGCCCTGAGGGGTCGATGACTACCACCCAGAAATCCATCCTGGATAATCTTCTGCTGTCTTATTACCATCAGTATTTCAATGGAGGAACCAATTGGTATGCCCACAAAACATCCCGTGAGCTCATCCTGTACCTAAACAAATACAACATTTACGAAGAAGAATTATATGCGGATTTCGAAAATCAGTTCAGCGAAAACGAGAGCTATTATGATATTCTCGGTATTCCCATGACAGCGGAAAAAGATGAGATCAAGAAAGCTTTCAGAAAACTGGCCATCCAGTATCATCCGGATAAAAACCGGGGTCATGAAAATTATGACGATGCCCTGTTTAACAGAATCTACGAAGCCTACGAAACGCTGTCCCATGAAGAAAAGCGAAGGGCATATGATGAAACCCGGCTTATTCTCTCAAAAAGAGAAGTTATACGAAGACCACAAATCAATACCTCGGAATGGGAACAGGCTTTCAGAAGGGCACTCATTAAAAAAGTGGCTGAGCTGGAAGAAAAACTTCATATTCCGGAGCTTTCGTTCAACAGCTTTTATGAGTATGCCGAAAAATTCCTGCCGATCTACCTGTCCAACAAAAAGTACAGGATTGCGGAAGGCGAGTTTAACCTACGAACTTTCCTTTATGTCCTGGCAGACTTTTACAAAGGCGGAAGATACGGCACGGCCCTCAATGAAAGTACGGATAATTCCTTATTTGAAGAACCTTTCATTGTCTATGAGATTGACAATGTAAAGGATAACCCCAAACTTTTCCCTATTGTGACGCTGATTATCATGGATACCTTTATCCAGAAAATGCGTCTTAGAAAAGACCGCCGTAAAGCCATTATACTGGAAGAAGCATGGAAAGCCATTGCCAGTAAGCTGATGGGGGGCTATATCCTCTATTTGTATAAAACCGTAAGAAAATTCTGGGGTGAAGCCATTGTGGTTACCCAGGAACTGGATGACATCATTGGAAATGCGGTAGTCAAAGACAGTATTATCAACAATTCCGATACGTTTATACTGCTGGATCAGACCAAATTTATTGACAATTTTGATCGCATCGCAGCCTTACTTTCTCTTAATGATGTGGAACAAAGCAAGATTTTTACGATCAACAATCTGAATAACAAAAGCGGCAGAAGCCGTTTCAAGGAGTTCTATCTTAAACGGGGCAGCAAAGGTGAAGTCTATGGTAACGAGGTCTCCCTGCACCAATATTTGACCTATACAACGGAAAAACCGGAAAAATCTGCTCTTGAATACTATGTTGGTGCTTTTGGAAATTATCAGCAGGCATTGGAGCATTTTGTTCTGGATATAGAAAGCTTGGGAGACAGTCTCCCTAACCTCGTGGAGCTGGTTAACCTGTACCAAAGACCTATTGATAAGTCTCTTATCAGTTATTATCAATCTTTTAAGCATCGGCATAAAGGAAAAGATTTTTTTAAAACAATGAAAAGGGAACTCCTTGACCGTGATATGACTTTACGGGAGTTTATTAAAAACCAACCAACAACTTATGAAAAAATATAATGTACTTCTATTTGTCTTTATCGTGAGTTTCCTTAAAGCGCAGACTCCGTATATCGACGTGCTGACCGCTCCTGCAATGGCATTATATGCCAGCCAGATCAAAAATGAGCAGGAGAAGACAGTGGACGAAATGAACAAGCTTCAGCAGGCCCAGGCTTTTGTCTCCACGCAGATGGTACTTGCCAATGATCTTCAGAATAAGGTCTATAAAGGGCTTAAAGAAGTTAACGGAACCTTAAAGAACGGAATCCAGGTTCAGAATATTTACAACAACCTAAGCAAACTCATTACCAATGTCAACGGAATCTATGACGAAGTTCAGGATGCACCGGAATACAGTGTTTTTGCCTACAAGTCTGTTCAGCTGGTCACGAATAAAGCTACCGACATTTATACCGATGTCGCTGACCTTCTGACCAGCGGTGAGCTGAACCTGGCTACTTCCGGAGACCGGAGACGGCTGCTGTTTAATATTGAGAACAACACCCGCCTGATGAATGTATATCTGGTCAATGTGCGGTGGGCGATCAAAAGAGCCAAGAAAAAAGGCTTCTGGAAATCCATTAATCCGTTTCAGACGTATGTGAACACTGACAGGCAGATCTTTAAGCAGATTTTAAATAACGCAGGAACTTTAGGATTATGAAATCGTTTTTAAGACATTTTTTGTTTCTCCTGGTAATTATATATTCTTCATCATTACGGGGACAGTTTACCGGAGGCAATTACATCTGCTATTACCTGATCAATTCTGAGATTCAGAAAACGATGCAGGAAAATGAAAAGCAAAAAGAGATGAGAAATAAGCAGCTGACCAACTTAGCGCTGGAATCAGCCAATAAGGAAGAGTGGAACAAATACCGGGAGGTCACAGAAAATATAAGAGGCAGGCTTAACAACCTATCCTTTGCCGTTCAGACTATTCCTGCTTCTGTCAGCATTGTAAAGGAAATTGATAAGATTTACGAGATACAATCCAAAATTTATGATGAGCTGGCAGATGCCCCTCTTTGGATTCCACTGGCATTAAGCGGGCAATATGAGTTCATCAATAGCCTTCAAATGGATATCAGGCTGATGGCTGGCATTGTCCTGTCCTACGGAACCATCAACGAAATGGAAAAAGCGGAACGCAAAATACTGCTGGACTACGCCCAATCGGAAATTAAAGGGCTTCGCCAGCAATCCTATTCCACTTTGCAAAAAATTGTTAATGCCAAACGGAAAATGAAACTGCGGAACAATCTCCTGCAAAACTGGATCAATCGGGATAAGAAAATCATTCAGGACATTATCAACAACGCAAATCTTTATTAAAATGAGAAAATTATTAATTATAATCCTCCCTTTATTTTTCATCAAAGGGAGTGCCCAGTATTATTATCAGCTCTATTATAACCTGGAATTGCAGGCACAGGTGACGGCTAACCAGGCAGCACGTGTCGTCTCCGAAAAGCTGTATCAGAATTCTTATGAAAAGCAGCGGAAAGCCTATGACGACATAAAAGAAAAAGCCACACAGGTTGTGGTAATTAAAAACCATATCTACAACCAGCTTCGAAATGTGAACTCTGCCCTAAAGCAGGGAAAGCAGCTTGAAGCCATCTACTATGATTTTTCAAAACTGGTGGGAAACATGCAAAAAATGCTGGAATTGTCCGGTCAAAAGCCTCAGTATACAGTTTTGATTACCAATTATTATTCTAAGCTGTATCTCCATGCTATGAATTCATATGAGAATATCAGCAGCTGTGTGATGAATGAGGAAAACGATTACCTCATGGACAGCTATGACCGGCAGAAGATTCTTTCCAAGATACAACACGAGATCAAAATCATGAACGGGTGGACGGTGCATATTATCAATTACCTACGGAATGCTGAAAAGAAACCCTATTTCCGGCACATCGGTGTACTGAACAGCTGGTATATCCAGGACAGAGCTATGATTCAAAATATCATTAACAATTATCAATTTAACCTTAACGGGTGGTAAATATTTTAGGCTATGAAAAATATTCTAATTCTGACCCTTATCATCCTATTGCTTCCCTTTACTGAATGGAAAGGGCAAAGCATTAAGAGGATAAAAGACAAGCATATCGTAGGGCAGGAAAAGCGGCAGGTATTCTACGAGTGGGGCGACTGGCAGCCCAAACCGAAATATTTTTTGGGAATTCAGACCAATTATGCCTATGCTATGGTTTGGGGGTGGCTAGCACCAAGCCGCAACCGCGATTACAAAGGTGGCAGCGATATCCGTCCATTAGGTCCGTGGGGGCTTCAAAACCAGCGGTATGCCACAACCCTTGTGCAGCAGGATAAAACAGAAGACATTCAGGAGGAAGCAAAAAACACCTATGAAGAGAACCTTAAAGAGTTTTATCACTATACAAGTGCTACTTCATCAGCAGATCCCCTGTACTTGCTGTATTATAAAGATATGCTCAAAAGTCTGGACAATTTTGATACCAATTCTCCGGTTCCGTATCAATGGGGGTTTACCTCTTATAAAGCATGGGAGCGCTTCAACAATTTTGGGATTATCGGGGAATGCAGACGAAAGATTGATGTGATGCAGGACAAATATAAAATTGCTAAAACGGTTGATATGCCCAGAGGCAAACGTATCCTTGCGTATCATGACTGCCTGATCGAGTGGAGAAAGATGAGGAAATACCTTGCTTATTTGAACGCTCAGGCTGAAAACAGACTGAAAGCTGAAGCCAGGCTGGAAAGCTACAAAACCAAGAATCCCGCAAAGATTACCAAAGAACGGCGTGATGCTGAAATATTCATGGATGTGCTCACCGGGCACTTATACTAAATAACAAATAATTTTATGAAACAAAAAATGATACTAAAAAGCATTACCCTGTTAATGCTTCTCTTTATCCCCTGCCTTGTCTTTTCACAGGACACCCATAGTGATGAGTACTATCAGAAGGCCATGGACTTTTTACAGGGTGAAGGCGTTCTGGAAGGATGGTTTACCGAAAAGTTCCTGCCTTTGTACGATAGCTTTATGACAGCGGAGTATGGACAGTTTATCCTGTTCGGACAGGCTGTAGCCGGTGTCGGGGCTTTACTTTATCTCGGAAATATCGGCTGGCAGATGATCAGCGGAGACCGGGAATGGGAAATCGTACCGATGCTTAAACCTTTTGCCATCGGTCTTGTGATTATGAACTGGGTGTCTTTTGTGGGACTGCTCAGAGCACCCTTACTGAAATTGCAGGATGTATCAGAGGAAAGTTTTGTGGAAAGCCAGCAGGAACTCAACTCTTTACGATGGGTGCGGTTTAAGAAACAGCAGCAGGTGGTAGACCGCATTGTTGAAGAGCAGGCAAAAGCGCAGGCAGAAATACAACAGCAGGAGGCCGGAGATCAGTCTTTAATTGAACAAGGATTGGATATGATGGGAGACGGTCTTACCAGCCTGATGAGCCCTGTTTATGAACTTTATCTCCGTTTACAGATTAGTTTTCAGCTAGCTATTTCCAGTGCTTTAGAGCTCATTGGCCTATGGATACTGCGAATATGTGTATATGGCATATTCTTCATTCAATTGATATTTTCCACCATTCTGATCATTGTCGGCCCAATTCCAGTCGGCTTATCAGTATTTCCGGCGTTTTCCAACTTCCTCTCGCAGTGGGTCGCAAGGTTTATCAATGTCAACCTATACGGATTTGTAGCATTCATCATTTTGAAGATTGGGACATTGCTCCAGCTTTTTGCTTTTGAAGCAGAGATTGAACGCTACGACCAGATCATCAATAATGACGGAAGTATTAAAAATATGGATCTGCTGCTCACCTATTCAAGCAGTGGCATTATGTCCTTCGGACTCGTAATCGTGTGTTTTTTGATTACGGCCGTAGGCATTTTATGTGTCCCGACACTCGCCAACTATATCATACCATCAGGGGGCAGCAATACAGGAGCAATGTCTAAGATGAAACGCGCCGGAATGGCAGTTGCCACCAAAGGCGCATCGTTAATGAAAATATAATTATGGGACTCGTAAAAAATATTGAACAAAAAATAAAAATAAACCGGGTGGCCACTATAGGCTGCCTCGTGTTATCAGTGATTGTGGTTATTGCAGGGTTTGTGTTTTCCTATCTACAGATCCGGGATGCCAGAAAATCTATCTATGTACTGGATAACGGTGTTCCGGTTTTAGTAAAGCAGACTGATCTGCTCATGAACCGCCCTGTGGAGTATAAAGCACAGATCGATCTTTTTCATTCACTGTTTTTCACCCTGTCTGCCGATGATGATTACATCAGGGAACAGACCAAAAGGGCACTGTATCTCATTGATGACAGTGGAATGAAAGAGTATATGAACCTAAAAGAGAAAGGATTCTATAATCAGATCATTTCCTCTAACAGCGTAATGACCGTAAAAGCTGACAGTATAAAGCTTGATGAACAAAATTTAAAGTTTGTCTATTACGGTACACAGACGATTAACCGGAAAACACAGCTTATTGTAAGGAAGCTGATTACGGAAGGATTTGTAAAGGATATTCCACGTTCCCCGAACAATCCCCACGGTGTGCTGATTGAAAAATGGAAAACCTTAGATAACTCGGATCTATCCGTTAAAGAAAAATTCAGATAATGGAACAGCAGCAAAAAATAATCAGTAACGAGAAAATCACGCTCTGGAAAAGAGCGGAGCATTTTGCAGAAAAGCAGCCCAAAAAAACATTTTATATCATGTTCGGGCTTATTTTCTTTTCCGTCCTTTTTACCATTGGGAACCTTATTTATGTATATAAGGTGTCAGTCCCGGAATATGAAAAGATGAAAAGGCAAAATATCCTGACGGATGCAACGAATTCTTTCGGTAAAACCGTCAAGGAAGCAGAGAACATACTAGATATGAGTGAAGCTCTCAAAGAACTCGAATATTACCGCAGAAAAAAAGTCCTAAGTGCTTCGGACAGCATAAGGATAAGATACCTGCTTGATAAATACCAAATAAAGAATAAGCAATGAAGAAACTTAACGTAAAACAACCCAAGTACATCCTTCCGCTCATTGCTCTGCCATTTGTTTTGATGATAGGGTATTTTTATACCCAGTTCGCAGCCAGTTCAGGGCAGGATAAGAATAAGCTTGCCGAAAGCAAGGATATATCAACGGACTTCGGAAATGTAGGAGAACGCTCGGAGATCAAAGGTAAAGCCGATGCTTATGCCGATTTTTTCGACAAGCGGACGGATGGCAGAACAATGATTGACGGTTTTGGAAACGAACAGGAAAATCTTGAAACTTTTGATGATAACCTTTCTGACCATCAGAAGAGACATATCGACAGCTTAAACTATGCCAGGGAGAAAGAAAGGTTGAACAGTCTTTCCCGGCAGGCAAGACAGCAATCCTATTACAACGCAAAGGACGGCAGGCAAAGCAGGCAGCGTGAAGACGAGCAGTATGATAGAAGTATGAAAATGCTCAAAATGCTTAACGGTGACAGCCAGGAATACAATACTACAAATTCCGGAGAACAGAAAAATGAAGCTGCGGATTGGAAAAAAGAACAAATGGCGCTTATGCGTGAGCAAATGATGCTCATGGACAGCATTGAAAAAGCCAACAATCCCGAACTGAAAGATCAGGCCAAGGCATTGGAAAAAATGAAGAAAAATGAAAAGGAAAAAGATTTCTTTTTGAATTCTACCCTGAAGGTAACCAAAGCGTCCAAAAGTGCCGATTTCAATTCCATTTACAAACAAAAGGAAAGTTCTTTTATAAAAGCTGTGATTGATGAAAACATCAAGGGTTTTCTCGGAAGCAGGATAAGGATTCGTCTTCTGGAAGATGTCTATGTCGGTAATGCCAAAATATCGAAAGGGACTCCTTTGTATGCCCTGATCAGCGGGTTTTCACTTCAACGGGTGAACCTGCATATCGTGTCGGTTATGCACCAGAACGAAATCCTTCCCATTAACCTTAATATCTATGATATTGACGGAATGGAAGGCTTATATGTACCCGGTTCAGCATTCCGGGAAATGACACGTTCTATGGGTGAAAATATCGTACAGGGGCAAAACCTATCCACAGGAGGTGCAGATTTTTTCACAACCACACTAACCTCGGTATACCAATCCACTTCCAAGACCATTGC
This sequence comes from Chryseobacterium sp. KCF3-3, assembly GCF_045865955.1. Taxonomy (NCBI): domain Bacteria; kingdom Pseudomonadati; phylum Bacteroidota; class Flavobacteriia; order Flavobacteriales; family Weeksellaceae; genus Chryseobacterium; species Chryseobacterium sp. KCF3-3. The sequence goes on along the minus strand of NZ_AP035792.1, from coordinate 1,613,619 downwards.
TGATGTGATCCGGAAGAACAAAGCAAAGATTAAGTACAATTCTTTTGTCTACCTGATTGATAGCAAAGAACTGGAAAATAAGAAAAAGAGCATTTATAAAACCAACACCACCCTTAACCCATGAAAAAATTATTATTAATACTTACCATAACACTTATATCCATATCCGCCTTTGGACAAAGCCAGGTGCTTTCCAAGGTGTATAAAAATAACCTTCCCGAGATTAATATTACCCGGAATGTTAACCTGCATTTCCGAAGCCCCGAACCCATACAGTTTGTAGATTTAAGTACCAACCGTCTCATTGGCGACCTTCCTGCCGAAAATGTGGTCAGGATTAAAATTCAGCAAAATGAAGAAGAAAAACATTTTGTGAATGACAGCCTGAAAAAGACAGTTGATATCCCAATTACTTACTACGATCATCAGGAATTAGGTATTGTTACCATTGTAGGACAATCCTTCATGGCGCAGTACAAATTGGTTTTTATGGAAGATAATTCCTCACATATTATAACCAATAGAGAGATTCTGCCAGAGGATATGCAGCCTTTGGAATATCCGGAATTTCAGATGTCTAATGCCGAGCTGAGAAAATATTCAATGCAGCTGATTGAAAAAAAGGAAAATAAATTACTCAGGAAGAATAAGGATTTAGGGCTGATATCACAATTAAATAGCGTCTATACTTTCGGTGATTATGTCTTTCTGGATGTTAGCTTTAAGAACAGTACCAATCTCGTTTATGACATTGAAAAGCTGAAATTTTCCATAGATGACAAGAAAATTTATAAAGCAACCAATGTACAGTCCATAGAGGTAGAACCGATATTTAGATTGTATAATGTAAAGAGATTCAAAAAATCTTATCGGAATATTTTTGTGTTCAAAAAATTCACTTATCCTAATAATAAGGTATTGAACATCCGGCTGATTGAAAACCAGATTAGTGGACGGACGATCAACCTGGAAGTAAAATACTCAGATATTTTACAGGCAGATACATTCTAACCCATATTGCCATATTAACCAAACAGTGCAGCCCCGGAAATTCCGGGCTGTCTGCTTTTTATATTCTTAACCAAAGACCATATTATGCAGGAAAGTAAAGAACAACAGAAGATTTACGGCTTCTTTCAGAAAGCGGTGTATATGCTGGTATTGATAGAATGTATCATTTTGTTTTTTGGTGGAACCGAAATTCCGATTCTTCCAAAACTATTAAAGTCGTTTGCCAAAATGCCTTTTCTATTCCCGCCACTCCATGCGAAGTTTGCAGAAATTGTACTGATTATCCTGATTGCCATCGGAACAAAACCGAAGAAGAATCAAAATATCAATATTAACCAATCTATTATGCTTCCCATTATTTGCGGGTTACTGATGATGTTTGGATCACTGATGTTTATTGATGACACCTTTAATAAAGAGGCTATTCTTCTTGCTCCGCATTTCAATCTCTATCAGGCGGGATATCTGCTTCTCTCATTTTTAGGAGTGCTGATTACCTTATTGGGAGCGGATAATATCGGCAAGATTATGAAACATAAGCTGGGTAAAGACCGCTGGAACATTGAGGAAGAGAGCTTTAACCAGAATAAAGAGCTGATTAATACTAATTATTCGATCAACATTCCGTACCTGTTCTATTATAACAAACGGATGAACAAAGGCTGGATCAACATCAATCCTTTTAAAGGCACAATCGTAATCGGAGTTCCCGGAAGTGGAAAATCCTTTGGAATTATAGCCCCGGCCATCCGGCAATTGATTCAGAAAGGTTTCTGTCTTTGTATTTATGACTATAAATACCCTGACTTGGGTAAGATTGCCTATTACCATTACCGATTGAAAAAACAGCATGAAAAGGAGTATAACTATGATTTTGCGGTGATTAACCTCAATGAAGTTGAAAAATCCCGGCGTGTGAATCCCTTAAAAAAAGAATACCTTACTACTTTGGCAGAAGCACAGGAAATGGCGGAAGCGATGGTGTCTTCGCTACAAAAAGGAGGCAGTTCAGGGGGCGGAAGCGATCAGTTTTTTACACAATCGGCAATTAATTTTCTCTCTTCCTGCATTGCATTCCTGGCAAAATACGAGAATGGAAAATTTTCTACCCTTCCTCATCTGCTGGCTTTTATGAACCGCAGTTATGAGGAAATATTCAATACGCTATTTACCAATATAGAACTGCATTCACTGCTGTCAACCTTTAAGTCAGCCTATGACAATAAAGCTTTTGATCAGTTGGAAGGGCAAATCGGTACACTGAAGATTTTTTTATCGAGACTTGCAACCAAAGAAAGTTTCTGGGTATTCTCCGGAGATGAAGTGAATTTAAAAATTTCAGATCATAAAAATCCCACTATTATAGTGCTGGCATCCGACCCCAATACCCAGGATATTAACTCGGCGCTTTATTCCACAGTTTTGAATAGGTTACTCAAACAGATCAATTCCAAAGGGAACCTTCCCAGCGGAATTATTGCTGATGAGCTTCCGACCATTTACATCCATAAAATCGACAACCTGATTGCCACAGCCCGGAGCAATAAAGTAGCTGTTTTATTAGGATTGCAGGAGATCCCGCAGTTTAAGCAGTTTTATAAGAAAGAGGTTGCTGATACCATTACCGCTATTATCGGAAATATCCTGAGTGGAAGTGCAAGGGATAAAAGCACACTCGACTGGCTCGAAAAAGTATTCGGAAAGGTGAAGCAAAAATCACAGTCGATGTCGATCAATAACAATCAGACTACAATTTCCATACAGGAGAAAATGGATAACCTTATTCCTGCCGGAAAAATCGCCGGGCTTCGATCCGGGGAAATGGTTGGGATTGTAGCCAAAGACGTGCAGAATGAAACACAGGAATATACAACTTCGGCTATTCATGGGAAGATTAACCTTGATATGGAAGCTATCAAAACCGAAGAGCAGAATTATGTTGACCTTCCGGTGTATTACAGTTTTACAGATGAATCCGGAAACGACAACAAAAATAAAATCCTGATGTCCAATTTTCTGCGTATTAACAAGGAAGTTGAACTTATTATCGGGGAATTCTCGCGCAGTGCGTGATACAATTTTATTAATACCTAAAAAAGTAAATGAAAAAAATAATAATCCTCATTCCTTTATTTCTTTTCTCAAAATTCTATTCACAGTTCAATACGGTTTCCTACAGAGGCAAACTTAACAGCATTGCGGTTGCCCCGCTTTCTGAGAATCGTTTCAGCGGACATTTTCTATCCTACCACATTGAAGGGAAAACAATAAAAAAAAGAAAGGAAGCAAAAGAAGCAGAAAAAAGGAAGAATTCAGAACCTATAGAGACAAAAGAGCCCTTAAAAGAATCTAAAGTTCAATCGGCAGATTTTTCTAAAGGGTTATCACCGGAAGCCGATGATCCGGAAGAGGATCTGCCTTTAAGAAATCATAAAGAAATAGCAGAGAAAAGACTGCGGTATAAAAAGCTGGACCTGATTACTGCCGACAACTATGATTTTAAAGAGGAGCAGGTCGTGTTTATGCCTTTACAGAGAATGATTATCACCTCAAATTATGGGAACCGCTTTCATCCGGTCGATAAAACAGAAAAGTTTCATGCGGGTATTGACCTGCGTGCAAATAGTGACTATGTATTTGCTGTTTTGGATGGTACTGTATCCGATGCCGGCTACAGTGGTGGCGCAGGAAAATATATTAAAATCCGGCACGGTGATTTTGAGACTGTCTATATGCACCTTTCCAGGACATTTTTTTCTGAAGGTGATATCATCTATGCCGGGGATATTATTGCACTGAGTGGTAATACCGGAAAAAGCACCGCACCGCATTTGCATTTTGCTGTCAAGGAAAACGGGAGATATATCAATCCCATTCAATTTTTAAATGATTTAATACAAACCAATAACGCTTTAGCAGACTATAACAATGGAAAATAACACAACATTTCTCACCGACGATTTAAAGAGATTCGGAATCATGACTGAAGACAACCAGTTCTCTAAAAAACTCTCGCAGCAGGAAGTCTACAACTTCCTGAAAGGCGGGGTCCTTATTGCCGAGAATGATCAAAACCGGCTGACCTTTAAAATAGCTGAAGATAAGCTCAGTGTTAATGCTTATAATAAAGACTGGGTCAGTCATAAAGATTTGTCCTCCGCGGAATTAATGGAGGTTTCTTCTAAGAATGCCAACCTTTATAAAGTAATGGCTGATTATGGCACCATAACCCATATCGGGAAGAGCCATTTCAATAATAACCCCGAAAATGAGATTACCCTCTTTGTGGAAGTTGAAAACGAAAGGGGAAAAACGAGGTTTTTTGGTAATAAACTGGAAGAGAGTCTCAAAAACTTTAAGATCGGAGATCGTGTCCAGATTACCCAGACCGGAATCGAGAAAGCTACCCTGCATGCCAATATAGAGGGAGAAATAAAGGAGATTACCAGATACGACAATCTTTTTATCATTCGCCATTTTGATGAAAAAAATAAAGAGTTCCAATCCAGGCTTTTTGAATTAGACACAAAAGACAAAACCATCAAAGATATTGATACCACCAAATATGAGCTGCAAACGGTAAACGGACATACGCTATCGGAAAAACAGCTTCAGCTGCTGCGTAAGGGAAAAGAGGTAAAACTAGATGATGAAACCACAATCCAGCTCAGTCCTAAAGCAGATAATGAAAAGAACCTTTCTGCTTCGGTAAAAGTGTTGCTCATTACTTCCCTTGCTCTGGACGGAGGAATTACATTCCTGATCATTAAAGGTATCCAGAAACTGGCAAAAATGCAGGAAGAAAACCGTAAGCAGCACGAGAGCAAAAAATACCTTACGGAACTTCAAAAGCTTAAAAGCTTTCTTCAATCCAAAGCAGAGCAGTATCCTGATAATAAGCAAATTATTGCTGATTTGAATATTGTTGGAAAGGAAATTTCTAATGTTCAGGGCAAGGTTTCTGAAACTCAGAATCAGGAAAAGAATGATGATACCGTAAGGTTAAAGGTAGGTGATCCTGACCTGTTTGAAGATGCCAATCAGAAGAAAGAAGAGAAAAGGAGAAATGAAGAAGATAGCCGAAAATCAACCTCTTTTTCCAGAGGAAGATAATATTAAGTTTATAGCAATGCAGCTGGATTTAGAGACCCTTCAATTATTCGAGGGGAAGATCAGTGAGGGCGGCAATCTGTATTTTTCCGGAAGTAATGAAAACTCATGGTGTATCGTTTATCGTGATTTTACAAGTATAGAAACAGAGGATTTTTATAAGATCATCAATCCTTTCGGGGATATGCTGATTTACAATATGTATTGCTTCCGGTATATTCAGGAAGCAATACTATTTTTTCAGGTTAAGAAAGAAGGGTATTTTAGAAATTCTCGAATTATTATTTCAGGAATAAAAAGCAATCAATTTATTACATCCTATTTGCATAGGAATTATATCCAAAATAAGCAGAATATTCCCAAACTCCATTTTTTTCATTCCTTAGAAAACTTTGATCTGGTTGCTTTATACCTCGAACTTCTGGATAAAGGAATTACATGCAGAATCGTAAAATATAATAACAAAAATTTTCTAAAAATCCAATATGGGAGCATACAAATCCAACTCGGCTTCGAGCAGATCAGTAAATCCAGGATTTGTTTTCTGTTAGGAATTAACGACCAGAAATACAGTATCCGAAATTATTATTTATCACGGTATATAGCTAGCCAGAGCCTATTGTGGTAAATCATTAATTCCCAAAAGCCATTATACCCGGAAATTACAACAAATAATAATTTATCCAATAATAACCCAAATACAAAACCTATGGAACAAGAACAAATTGAAAAAACACCTGAAAGAATTAAAGAAATTATTTCTGCTCTTTTACCAAAAGAAAAAGATTTGTTATTGCAGTATGCAAAAAAAACAGCTGAAGACCTTGATAATTTTTTTGCTGACAGCTCCACCTGGAAAGAATATGACCAATACGAAAAATTAAAAGCAGGCTATTCACAAGAAGAGATTTTAAAGATTGAAAAAATGGTGGGTGACAATACTTTTACACATTCTGTTAATAAAACAAGTGAAAAAGTACATATTGATAGATTTATAACCCTTATTGAACAAAATTCAGAAATTATGAAAAATAACCTATTTGAAAACAAAAAAGCAGATTTACAGGTAAAAATTGAATTACCGGGGCAGGAAAAACCATTCTTCGATAAAATGTCAACGCCCAATAATCTGGTCACTCAGATTCAAAAAGCAGGACAAAAGCTCGAAGAAAAAGAAAGCCTTAGCATAAATATCAACGGTGCTTCCTTTGAAATTCCGAAAGAAAAAACGGAAAAAGGAAACATTTCCGAGACAGTCCAATCGGAATATGAAAAAGCACAGAAAAATAATACCCAGGCAAAAGAAGCAATCGATAATGATGAAGCAAAACGGACTGAATCCCAACAGAATGAAGCTCCGGCAAAACAGAAAGAAAAAACAAACTTTGGATACCTGAAAGACCAAATCAAATATCTTGGAATGGGTGAAGATCCTGCCATGCATAAAGAGCTGGCAAAAAAGACAGGTTCAGGAGTCAAAGAGTTTTCTATGGTAGTCGCTTCAGATAAAGCTTCTTTTAAAAACAACAAGGTAGAATTTACTCTTAATTTTCAAAAATCTTCTACAAACAATAAAGTTTATCTAAATACTTTTCTGGCTACCCTTAAGAACGAAGAAAAGAATATGGAGCTCACTCATACATTTTCAGCAAATGGCAGAATTACAGCTAAAGAAGCTATTAATCTTTTGGAAGGAAGATCGGTGAAAACAGAAATTAATAGTAAGCATTCTGATGAAAAAGAAGATGCTTTCATAAAGCTTCTGCTGGGCGAAGAAAAAAATGAAAAAGGAAATTTTAAACTTCAGGTATTTAATAAAAATTATGGCATTGATGTGGAAAAAATTATGGCTAAGTCCAAATTGGTTTTTGATGATGAAAAGCATAAAGAGATCACTCAAAAATCATTGGAAAAGGGAAATATTGTTTCAGTAAAGTTCTCGGATCAGAATAATAAAGTGACAGAGGGGAAAGCGATTCTAAATCCCCAGTACAAAATGCTCAATTTGTACGATAGCAAAATGAAGCGGGTCAATTCTAATGAACAAGCCTTTCAAAAGGATAATTCTGAGACAAAGGAAGTGAAAAACCAGCAAAATTATTCGCGTAAAATGTAGCAGCTATGAAAAATTGCTTTTTAATGGTAATCTTTTCCCTTTTCGTTTCCTGCAATAAAGACAGCAAAATCCGGAGTGAAAAGGGAGGTATTGATGTAATTACCAATATTTACTACAATGCTTCTAAGGGGCTGGATGACCATCAGCAGATTATCATTTCAAAAATTAATTATTGGGATAGTGATATTATTGAGCTGGTTCCAAATATTCACCTGCCGGAAATTACAGACAGAGTATATTATATCAGGGATTCAGTGTATTTTGATGTTGGCAATAAAATGGAAGGCAAAGTCCTTGTTTTCAAAGAAAAACAACTTTCTGACATCCGGAAAAATCTATTCAATAAAAAATCGGGTGCTGTTTGGATCAATATTCCGATCTATGGTTATGAAAACAAAAAGAATTTAACAGATACAATTTTGTACAATAGAAAGGCATTTAAACGTTTTCAGATCGCCTCTAAAGAAAATTTCAGCATTTTTTACATCAACAAAACGGACACTATTCTCCCATACTCCCTTAATCCAATTGCTGACCGCGATTATGGAGGCAGGCTTGAGCGTATTGACAGCTATGATAAAAAAAGAGATCTCTTTACCACGGTAATACTTTTGCCAAGAAAAAATCTGGATAAAGAAGCAGAGGAGATTTTTGAATATAATTATGTTGTTGATCGTATTTACGGAAAAAATCAAAAAAATGAAAAATAATCCAGGCCATATTTCCTTAGACTATTAATAATTCAATCACAAATAACGGAAAGATACAGGGATATTGGTGTAAGTTAGGTTTTCGTTTTCAAATGTTTCCTTTGTAATATTTCGATTTTCAAAAACTTGCGATTAGATTTACCTATTATAAATCCCAGACTATTAAGCCTGGGATTTTTATTTTCTACCAATAAGTAAGCAATATGGTCAAGAAGTTTTGAAAATTGTATTGTTGTATTTTCGGAGTTGTATTAGAAATTTCAATCTTAATAATTTCCCCATCAACGAGATTAAACAGCTGCTCATTTATTAACAAATACGTTTCATCTCCCTGTACAAATAGATCAAAATGAATAGATGCATTTACAAAGAAAACGGAACCATTGATAAGAGTAACCTCTCCCATTTTAAAAGGAGTGTTAACTTTAATTTTGACCTTCTTATTTTTTTTACCCTTTGTCAATAGGGCAAATGAAAACATAAACCTCTTGGAAGACTTTCTGCTTTTTCCTCTTAGTAGAAAATAAAAGATCTTTCCTTTTCTAATTTGATTAAGGGTAATAAAACCGGTAGCAAGATCTATTTTTAGACCTTTTTTTTAATTGAATTATCAATCATAATTTAAAATATTTTAAGTTATTGGATTCTCATTACAGAATTGATAATCAATGTGTTTTTATGGGAGATTGTACTGCAATTCCGAGGTGCAATTTAGGGGTATGGGTATTGGAATGAAAGCTGTTATTGGTGCTTTTCAGGAATAAACACGTTCTAATTCGGGAATTAATACTATTAAAAATTTTAAATTAAACGAGTGTAATCTGAGCCAAAACGAGAATATCTTTGATCTTATAAAATTTCGTTAAATTAGATATTGAGTTATATCAAAGTAATTTACAATAGAAATTTTTGACTTATGAAACTACCTACTGAATTAGGAGATGAATATGTAAACACAGTCCTTTCCAATCATTCTCTGGAAGATCTTCCAGGTGAAGAATGGAAGTTGATAGAAGATTTTGAGAATTATGCTATTTCTAATTATGGTAGAATAAAAAGTTTGGAGCGGTGGGTTTCAGCTCCCAATGGAGGAGAGCAGAAAATATTGGATAGGATTATGAAACCACAAGCTTTTAGATATTTTAATAAACATTTAAAGGCTCATTTTTTTAATGTGAGATGTAACCTTTCTGTTGAAGGAAGAGTATATGGAAAGTCGGTAGCCCGTTTAGTCTATTATCATTTTGTTGAAAAATTTGATATGGATGATCTTGCATTTCGCATGTCTTTTAAAGATGAAAATAGGTTTAATGTACATTTTAGTAATTTGGAAAGGGCAACTGCCAATGAGATACGGAGTAAAGCACTGAACACAGGTAGAGGGAAGAAGGGGAATTATCAGCAGGCAGTGAGCCAATATACGGTTGATGGTGTTTTTGTGGGCAGTTATGATAATATTTATGTGGCAAGTAAAACTTTAGGAATCCATCACACTCATATTCTATCCGTTATCAACAAAAAAAGGACTACTGCGGGAACATTCCGCTGGTTTGTAAAAGGCTACACACCTATTAAAGAAGATTTTATCCCTGAAACTAAAAGTAAACCGGAAAAAGCACTCAATACAAGTCTTTGGAAAAGGCTCGGGCAACCACCAATTGATGAGAGCAATCCGCCTGCCTGTATGAATTTGTCGCTGCAAGATCTTCCTGGTGAAAAATGGAAACCGATTCCTGATCTCGAAGGGTATTTTGCCATCTCCAACAAAGGAAGAATAAAACGGCTAAACAGCTGGACGGAGAATAGAAACAAAACTTTTTGGAAAGAGCATATCATATCACTTTTTGTACTAAAGCCTGATAATAAACCGTATTATTTTTATACTAAATTAAGCTGTAAGGGACGAAATTATCATATAGCAATTACCCGACTGCTTTATTATTGTTTTGTCGAAGAATTTGATCTTACAGACAAAGATTTGAGGATTGTAAACGAAAGTGATTCACAGTTGAATATAGATATTTCGAAACTCACCTTACAATCTGTTAATGATATACTTAAAGAAAGAAATAAAACTTATGCGACTACGGTAAGAACAATAATTAATTCAAAAAAAGTATTTAATGATTCTCTCTGGGAAAAGCTGGGTAAACCTCGTATCAATAAGAAGAATCCACCCGCGATTTTGGATTTATCCTTAAGTAACCGACCGGATGAGAACTGGAAGCCATTACCTGGTTTCGATGGTAAATATGTTATCTCCAATAAAGGAAGAGTAAAACGATTGAGTGGATGGGGAGTAGGTAATCATTTCTATGGAGAGGAGCAGATTATCTCTCTCAACTTAAAGAAATCTGAATCCCCATTTCTTTATTTTTATCTTCATAAGAAGGAAGATGTAAATCCCAAAAGGCTTTTACGGTTGCTTTACTATTGTTTTGTTGAAGAATTTGATCTGAATAACAGAATACTGCGGGTAATTAATGAAAACCAGCGGCTATGGGAGATAGATCTGTCAAAGCTATCACTACGTTCTATGGTTGATTCGGTAGTATCTCACTAACTGTGTAAGTTAAAAAGTTATTCTGGAAAATTTTGAGCCCTTATAGCTCAAAAAATTTTACGGAAATAACTTTTTATTATTTTTAACCATTACATAGTTATGATGGACAAAGAAGAATTATTAAACAACAAGGATTTTTACAAGTCCTTTAAAAATGGAGAAGACTTAACTTCTTTCTTCAAAGAAATGCACAAGCGAGCTATAGAGCATATGCTTGATGCAGAATTGGACTCTCATTTGGATAATGATAAACATCAGAAATCTGCCACTGGAAATTACCGTAACGGTCACGGGACTAAAAAGATAAAATCCTCATTTGGCGAATCTGAAATTAAAGTTCCCAGAGATAGAGGAGGTAGTTTTGAACCAGCATTGGTTCCAAAGAGACATAATATTATCGATGGTTTGGAGAATATTATCATATCATTTTATGCTAAGGGAATGAGTGTGAGTGATATTGAAGAACAAATTAAAGAAATGTATGATTTTGATGTTTCTACCTCTACCATCTCACGAATCACCAATGCGGTTGCCAGTGAAGTTGTTAGCTGGCAGAACCGCCCGCTTGAAGATTTGTATCTCATTGTCTGGATGGATGGGATTGTTTTCAAGGTAAGGGAAAATTCCAAAGTCATTAATAAAACCGTTTATCTGGCTGTTGGATTAAACCGTGACGGGAGAAAGGAGGTCTTGGGAATGTGGCTTGGAAAAAATGAAAGTTCAGCCTTCTGGATGAGTGTTCTCACGGATTTAAAAGCCCGTGGTGTGGAGGATATTCTCATCACTGCTACCGATAACTTAAACGGATTTACCCAAACAATCCGTTCCGTCTTTCCTGAATCTCAAACCCAAATTTGCGTTGTCCATCAAATAAGAAATGCCTGCAAATATGTGGTCTGGAGGGACAGAAAAGAATTTTCTGCCGATATGAAGCATATTTACACCGCTCCAACAAAACAAGCGGCTCAAGCAGCTCTCAATGATTTTGCAGATAAATGGGAAAGCAAATATTCTTATGCTATACAATCCTGGCGAAACAATTGGGATGAACTCACTGTATTTTTTGAATTTCCTCTCGAGATACGAAAAATCATTTACACCACAAATTTAATTGAAAATCTCAACGGCAAAATCAGAAAATACACCAAAAATAAAATGTCTTTTCCTACTGATGATGCGGTAATGAAATCAGTTTATTTGGCATTAAAAGAAGCTACTAAAAAATGGACAATGCCTATACAGAATTGGGGTATTGTCCTCAACCAATTTATGCTTATTTTTGAGAAAAGGCTCAGATTATAAAATCTAAGCCCTGACTTTTTAACTTACACACTTTACGGGATAGTGTCGTTGATTCCTTCAAAAATAAATATAAAAAATAAATATCCTGAACCTTTTTGAACAGGCTTTGGAATCTTAAACAATGCTTCTATCTTTCATCGTTCTTAGTTTGATTAAAAGTAATCATTTCCAGTTTGTCTATATCTGCTATATAGGAATCAATAGAAAAACATGTAATTTTTCCCTCATCTTCATACATATACCAAGTGGTTTCACTACCATATGGATTAAAGATAATAATTCCTTCCCAGTTTTCCCATTGTCCAAATGATTTATGCTTTAGATTACCATTTATTATCCTAGTTGCAAGCCTTATTAATGTAGTATTTTCTTTTGTCTCAAAAGTTAAAATTAGTTTATAGGCGTTATTATTTTCTGCGACATATGTTTTTTTGTATTGTTTATCAGGAAAGGATTCAGAATTGTCTATTCTTTTTAGGTGGTTTCTACCTCCGTTCTGCACCCCATTTGTCAATATTTTTTCATTTTCAAATTTCAGATACTCTTTTATGGAAGAAAACCCAATATGCATATTTTCTAAAATCCTAAATGACATTAGGGACCCCGATTTTGAATAAATTAAACTAACATTAATAAGCACTAAGTTGTTGTTGTTTTGAGTATTAGAAACCAAAACTTTTACTGGAATAAAGATTTCTTGGTTGGGATCACTTTTATCAATTGTGTTTCTGTTTTCTTCTATTAAAATTTCTTTCACAAAAGAATGCTTCCAGTCAATCTTAATTTTTTTGTTATCAACCGTAAATATTTTTTTGCAATTAAGAAAATTTCTTACAATATTATCGCCATACATTGCATTATTGTACTTATAATCCGAGCTGTCAGACATTCTCTTATATCGTAATGTATCACCATTTTTCAAATAGCCCTCCAGCAATTGCCTGTAGCTTTGATGTTTTTTAAAAAATGAAATTAAATTATCATTTTTTAAAAAATTAGTGATTTCTTTTATATCTTTCTCTACAGTTTGCTTATTTTGTGAAAAAGAGATGGTATGTATCGCAACGGTTAGAATTAAACAAACAAAATATTTCATAGTTAGCTGTTATTATATAAATGATGATAAATGAACCACTTTTTACTATACTTCAAAAATGGTTCAGTTTAGAAATATTAAGTTAGTTATTCTTCAATTGGAAAAACCTGTCTTACAAACTTAAGAAGTTCTTCAATGGCCTTAAACTCTTTTTCAACAGGAACTTGTCCAGTGAAATAGTTTACATTCATTTTATTACCATTTTTCTCTATTCTAAATATTGAATCTAGCTTGAAATTTCCATTTTCTGGAATGCCAACTGTTAATGAATTAATAAGATTATGAAACTGAGTAGCATAACCTAATTCTTCTAGTTTTTCTGAAATCTCTTTATAGTCCATAATTAATTTATTTTACTTTATATTTATTTGCCCCTGCTTTTACCCAAGAATAGACAAAATCATCTAAATTTACAATAGCCTCTACACCATTTCCTTTACCTATTCCTTCAATAGGCCATGGATCTCTAATGTAAACTTTATTCTCAATAATTTTATCTACAATAACAGCGTGCTTTTGACCATTTAATGGATGAATAGATGCTAGCCAGCTTCCTTCTTTAGAAATGTCTTTTAAAATATCAGGTATTGCTTCATCTGTATTTCTAAAATAAGAGAGAGCTTCAATATTCTTACCTTTGAAAACATCCTCTAAAGCCAAGACCATTCCTAAATCAGTTGTTCCTAATTCTTCCGTAGTACCTGCTAGTTTTCTTATTGTTGCTTCTGTCATTTCTATTCCATGATCTTTAGCTAATTGTCTGATACATGCAGCAGCACAAGACATACTATGCTCCTGGGCAATCATGTTTCTGGAAAGAACTTCAAGATACTTTAAAATTCCACCTGTTCCAGTTCCTAGTCTAGGTTTAAGAATCTTATTCCAGAAAGCATTGATCTCTTTATAGTCTCCTTTGAATATAGGTTTTTCCTTCCATTTCAGCAGATAACCATCTGCTTTAGCTAGGATTTCAATTCCTAGTTTTTTAAAGCCTATTCTGGCACTAGCAAGAATATAGTAGATGCTTTGGGCTTTTTTTCCTTTTAATACAATTTCTTCAATTTCCTCTACTGTCATGGCTAAATCCTCAGCCTTGGCACCATTCTTGGCACCTTGTAATAATTCTTCAACAAACTTGATGAATCCTTTAAATCCCTTAGCACAAGCTTTCCCAAATCTAACAATAAATCTTGAAAGAAAAGCCAGTAAATCTGTAATTCCTAATGTGGCTACAGAAACAGTTTCCCTTGCCAGAACCTTTAATAAATTTGCTGCTTTCTGGACATAAGTAGCTCCTTTTACCACATTCCCTGCACCCTCTGTAAAGATAAGTAACAGGATATTAATCAGTAATTCAAAGGCAAAAATACCAACATAAAAAGCCACAGTATAGCGAGAAATATCACCAAAATACTCCTTCATTTTATCAAATATCCCTTCCATGTCAGACTTTGAAATACTTCCACTTGCTTTAAAAAGATCTTTAACTCCTTGTAAGAATTTAGGGACATGCTCTGTCACCCAGTCTATTACATCTTCTGCCTTTTCCATTAAATCTCTTCTTTCAAGATACTGCTGATAAGAAAAAGTAGTTGTAGGCTGTAAAAGGAATTCTAAAATGTAAAGTAAGCATTGGATAAGACTGATAAGCCCACTGTTAACACCGCAATAGAAGGCATTAGCTAATTTAAGAACCTCTACCCCTTGTTTTACCAATTCACTAAGATCATCTGTTACATTGGTAAGAAAGGATCTAATATCATTAATGACTCCGGTAATTTTATTGATCAGCTTTTTAAATGCATCAGGAAGATGGTCTACAGAAGCATCTTTAACCTTACTTGCTGCCTGTTTTACCATAGCCCACACTTTTGAAAAAGCAACTTCAGCTCCCTGAACAAAAGGATTATCTCCCAAGTTCTCAAAGAACTGTGCAGCTTTATTCATATTAACAGGAACTGTAACACCTCCTATGATAGGAATTAATGGAGAATAATCTTTAGCCAGAGAATTGTAATTTTTTTCTGTAGGCTTAAAAACTTCCAGCTTTTCAGCACACCACCCAATGGCATTAGCAGGAATAGATGAGATATTTCCAATAATCTCTTCAAATCTTCTGTCACCTGTGTAAAACTGATACTCCCTCATTAAAGCCTGATGAACAAGAGTTGCATCAATCTTATCTTTCTCAAAAGTATAAGCTAACTGAGCTAAATAAGCAGCTTCATCTTCCATAGAAGTGATATTCCTGAAAAACTGACCATTAATACTGGAAGGTAATGGCTCTGGAAACCTTTTAAATAGCTGTACGAAGTAATCTCCCATCTTGGCAATATAGAAGTCACCTGAGAAGTTAGATTTGTTAGGATTGGGCTTCTCATAGAACAGAAATAAAGCCTGTTTCTTTCTTGCATTGGACTGATAGCTTCCATATACCTGTGAACCCGTTTCACAAGGTAATACTTCTGAATAATATTCATATCCCTTTTCTCCTTTCTCATTTACCCCTGTTGAAGCAAATACGGATATAGGATTATCTGTCAGATAGGAATAACCTAAAGGTGTATTTCTGTAATCATGGAACGGGCTTCTGTAATCAGGAGAGTTGTCTTTGTTGATAATTGTGTTGGCAAAAGCATTGTTTCCTGTAAATCCTTGATTTACCTCTTCAAAAGAGAGTATTTTAAACTGTGATAAATCACCAAATTCGTCATCAAATTCTTCCATAAGCTGTGTTTTAGCAATTAATATTTTGTTTTAATGTTTCTAAAGCAAAGCTAATCCTCACCCACGCCAAAACTTGACGTGTTTAATTCTTTTTAAAAAATTCAATTTTTATTGGACTATCCGATAACCATAATATAAAGGAATATTTTTTTTCTTAGGCTTAGGTAAATCCTCTTGCCTAAGAAAAAAAATAATTACTTGATAATTTTAGGATTTTTTTAAAACATGATTGTGATTTAAATATATAGTTTTACATATATAAATTTCAAAATAAATGAATCACGGAAATTCTCAAGTTTAATCATTTTTACCCTTCGATTATTTTATCATTTTATACTTTATGTCAACTCATCGGGAAAAGAATTTTTCCAAAGCCCGTTTTCAGTGAAATTATTTTTATCTTTGCATAAACATTTAATAATGAATTATATGTAATAAATAAGACCAAGCAAACTTGGTGGTAGCCCGTAGTGATAATAGGTGCAGATAGTGATTAGTACTTACTTCAAAGTTCCCATAAGGAGTGGTATATGATCAGTATCCGTTAAATTACGGTATAAATATGGGGAAAATACCTATGCCATAACCAGCTGTTTTACTTATTATTACCAACTCAATTAAAGTTTTTTCAAGAATTAATAATGGTATCATCATTGGCGTTGTTGGTCAATCATAGGGCATAAAATAACAATAGTTACGAATGATTTTCTGTTAATAATGCTTGAAATCTTTCACATTGTTGTTTGTGTAAAAAAACATATGATTTTGTAAAAAATAATACAATTTGATGAAGAATATTTATTTTCTTTTAATACTTTCCGTATATATGCTTATGGGTTGCAATAATGCTTTTGCTGCCCATAAAGATTCACTTCAGTATAATATAAAGGATAAGAGCCGTTTTTCTATTCCGGAACTTTATTCCGATCATTTTATAAATAATTCGGATAACGATCCTGAGACCGATGCTGAGATAGGTAAAGCGATTGGAGCTTTCAATACACTTGAAGCCAATGGCCAT
This sequence comes from Chryseobacterium sp. KCF3-3, assembly GCF_045865955.1. Classification (NCBI taxonomy): domain Bacteria; kingdom Pseudomonadati; phylum Bacteroidota; class Flavobacteriia; order Flavobacteriales; family Weeksellaceae; genus Chryseobacterium; species Chryseobacterium sp. KCF3-3. The sequence continues at coordinate 1,596,963 of NZ_AP035792.1, read as the reverse complement.
TTTACCAATACCATAAATCCGAATGATCTTACGGAATTACCGATTGGGCTTAGAGAAAATATATCCAACGTAGAATACGGAATCGTTGTTACCAAAGCCAAATTCACTCCTGAGTATGCTTTAATTAATGTATATGCCCGTGTAGTAACTCCACAGCAAGGGGCAGAAGGTGGAAAAAAAACGCTGTTTTTTGGGGCGGAAGATGTTAAGCTTTCTTATAATGGAAAGATTATAGGAGATGCCAAGCTATCCTTGCTTGGCGATATCAATATGCCCTTCAACCAAAATCAATGGATGCTTACCCTTGAAGGAGGACGGATTAATAAGCTTAACGGAGGAAGCGTCAACGACAATACGTACGTAATCATTGATTGTGACGGCATAAAAGAGTTATCCTTAAAAGGAAATGTCCAAATATCCAGAAATGTTTTGGTTCCTTTGGACAGCAATGGAAGTGTTTTACCTGAGTTTGGCAGTAACGGACAAACTAACCGGGTTCGTGGAGATTTTGCATTTAAAGCCACAGACTGGAATGATATTTTGGTAAAAGTAAGTATTACACCATTTGCCATTACCTCTCAAATTAAAAATCAGGATAAAGGGTATTTTTCATTCTTTGTAAATAATGCTGTTTTGGATTTGAGTGATTTACGGACTGATCCAAGTGTGATGTTCCCCCAGTATTATAATACGCACGGATATTTAATAGGAGGTACGGAATCATGGCGGGGACTGTATGTTCAGACTTTAAATATAGGACTGCCCCAGGAATTTAAAACAGAAGACCATATTGACAGCAGGGTTTCTTTTGAAGCGAATAATCTTCTGATCGATTCTTATGGTGTATCAGGAAATTTTACGGCCAATAATTTATTCCCCATTGACAGAGGAGTAACCAATAAAGAAAACGCATGGAGATATTCTCTGGATAAAATTGGAATTGATTTAGCTGCCTCTAAAATTGTAGGAGCAAACCTGGAAGGAACAGTTCAGCTTCCTATTCAGAAGAATAACGACAATCAGAATAATACGATTCCAAAGTATTTAGGATATCGTGGTATGATAACAGAAGAAGAGTATTTAATTTCTGTTACGACATTTGATGATATTAACTTTGATATCTGGAGTGCCAAGGCAACTATTGCCGCAGGCTCAACAATAGAAATGCGTGTTAAAAACCGCGAGTTTTTACCCAAAGCTATTCTTAATGGGAGTCTTGCTATCGGAGCGAATGCTTCCGCTGATGACAATGATCCCAATGAAAAGAAAGATGCTGATTTTAAAGGGGTAAAGTTTCAGGGTTTGACCATTCAAACAAAAGCGCCTTACATCACAGCACAGTATTTTGGTGTTGAGGGTGAGCAAAAATTAGCCAATTTTCCGGCAAGTATCAGCGATATTGTTGTTATAGCTGATGGCTCACAGGCTAGCTTAGGCTTTTCTGTAACTGTTGGTCTGCAGGAAGAACGTTTTTCCGCTACGGGTGGAATGATGATAAGAGGTCTTATTACTAACGAAAATAATAAGCAAAGATGGAAATACGATGGTTTTAATTTAACCAAACTAGGACTTAGGAATGTCGATATCGGTGTAGCAATTGTTTCCGGTGAATTTCAGATTATGCGTAAAGACCCCTTGTACGGTAATGGCTTTACAGCACATCTTAATGCCAAGCTAAATGGATTAAAAGGAATCGAGGTTGATGTCAATGCTGCTTATGGATTTAGTACTTTCCGTTATTGGGGCTTCGAAGGTTCGGTTAAAGGGCTAAAGATTCAGGCAACAGCTTTAACGATTACAGGATTTACAGGCGGGGCATTTTACCATATGATTCCGGATAGAGATATGTCTTTAAATCCCGCATATGCCAATAAAGCATTGGTTTTAAAGCCGGATAATACAGTCGGATTGGCACTAAGAGCTGGAATTTATGGTTCAGTAGCCAGTGACAAAGCAGTGAGTATTATGGCCGGTTTTAACATTTCCACGAATCCGAATGGTGGTTTGGCTAATATCGGATTTATTGGAGAAGCTGTTGTGATGGCTGATATATCCAAATTAGTTCCCGGTGATCCTTTAGCAGGAGTAAAAGATAAGTTTAAAGAAATGACTGGAAATTCAAAATTCCTGAATGAACTTAAAAATAACAGTCATGTAAATTCTTTCCTTGATACAAAAACTGTTGACGAGCAATATCCGGTAACTGAAAAAGTTGATGGTGCGATCTATGCCAAGCTCGCTATGAATTACGATTTCAACAATAGCGTTTTTCATGCAAGCCTTGATGTTTTTGTAGATATTGCTCACGGAATTATTAAAGGTATCGGTCCCAATGGAAGGGCTGGTTGGGCTGTGATTCACGTTGCGCCTGATGAGTGGTATATGCACATCGGGACACCTACCGATATGATTGGATTAAAAGTTGGTCTGGGAAGTTTCTATCTTCAGTCCGGAAGTTATTTTATGGTAGGAACCCGTATTCCGGGAAGTCCGCCACCGCCGCCTGAAGTTGCTGAAATTTTAGGACTTCAGCTGAATGACCTGGATTATATGAGCAGCCTGAATGCTTTAGGAGACGGAAAAGGATTTGCATTTGGAACCCACCTGAAGTTTGATACCGGAGATATGACTGCTTTATTCCTTTACGCCCGTTTCCAGGCAGGTTTAGGAACAGATATTATGCTGAAAAACTATGGTGAGGCAAAATGTTCTAACCGTGGTGGAGAGCAGATCGGTATTAATGGATGGTATGCCAACGGACAGGCTTATGTTTATTTGCAGGGTGAGCTTGGAATTAAGATAAAACTTTGGTTCATCAAAAAGAAAATTCCTATTATCAAAGCCGGAGTTGCTTCTTTATTACAGGCAAAAGGACCAAATCCTTATTGGGTGAGAGGATACCTTGGAGGATATTATAATCTGCTTGGAGGTATGATCAAAGGAAGATTCAGATTCAAGATGGAATTTGGAGAAGAATGTGTACTGGAAAACTCATCCGTTCTTGGAGGGATGAAAATCATTTCTGACCTTACTCCTAAAAAAGATGAAACCGATGTAGACGTATTTGCTATTCCGCAGGCAACCTTTGCTGTACGGGTTAATGAGCCTATTGTCATTCCTGAGGACGATGGCGATCATACGTATAAAGTAGTGGTTGATAAAATGACCATCATCGATGACCAAGGTAAAGAAATTAAAGGAGTCATAGAATATGCTAATTCTAAGGATGTAGCCAATTTTGTTTCCGAAGATATTCTTCCTCCAAACAAAACCCTGAAAGCAATTGCGCAGGTAAGCTTTATGGAGAAAAAGAACGGAATGTATGAAGTGGTGATGGCAGACGGCCAAAAAGCAATTGAGATCGAAGAAAGAATCTTTACCACTGGATCAGCACCAAATGTTATTCCTTTAAGTAATATCAAATATGCCTATCCGGTTCCTGAACAGGAAAATTATTACACCGGAGAAGCCAATACCGGTTATATAAAACTGAAGCGTGGACAGGATTATTTATTTGATGATCCTAACTGGAACACCGTAACCGCTTTTGCTGCTGAATCGCCAACTGAAAGTAATTTCTCTTATAATACCAATGATAATACGGTCAACTTCAATACCCCTAATCTCGGTAAACAGAAAGACTACACATTTGCGTTAATTGCTAAAAATAAAAACGGAAATACTACTTCAACAGGAAATGATACGGTTGAAGAGACGGTAAAAACAGAAGAAAATACAGACGACTCTGCTGTATCCGTAACGACGGAAGTGAAGAAAGCGCAAAGTCTTTCCAAAGATGGAGAGATCGAAAGGCTGGCTTTTACTTTCAGAACAAGTAAGTACAATACATTTGAGAACAAGCTGTCTTCATTGAATTTTAATCCGTTGTGGATCAAGCTAAGTTCTGATGTGGTTACCCTTCAGAATAACATGAATGCTGATGAATACTTTGATGCCACTGAAATTTCCGGCTCGAAATATACAGATAATAAGCCTCTTATTGACCTTACAGCATTAATGGATGATTCCTTTGCTAATAAGTTTAAAGGATTGATTTACAACAATTATCCGATTGATGAGCTAACATTAAACAGAGCTGAAAGTGAAGATGATTTTGCCGGAATTCCACCGGTAAAAGCGTTCCCTGTCTTTACTTCATATATGCAGTATTTAGGAAGCGATAAAGGAAACGGATTCTTAAAACAGACGTTCCCATTCAAATATGATTTATTCAGCTATTATAAGTCCGACTGGTATGAGCTGATTTCAAAAGCTGCATCTAAATATGTAGGGTCTCCGGCTAACGTAAGACCAGCCGTGATTAATGCCTTGCTGGAATCAACCTATGGGATTATCCCTGAAACCAGATACAATGTGAAAGCTAAATATACTCTTCCGGGGAATAAGCAGGGAACAGAAAAACAGATTAACTATGAATTTAAATAAGTAAATAAAATTACTTATTCACTCAAAAACAACAAATACGAACACCGAAAGATGACTAAGAGTTATTGTAAACCATATAAAAATAATCGGCAAAAGCTTACTGCTTACTGTATGAAGCTCATGACAGCATTCATGCTTACGGCTTACGGCATATTGCCTACAGCAAAGGCTCAGCAGTATCCTGTTAAACTGATTCCTGTCGTAATACCACCCTATAGTTTAAAAATAGGGGATTATGCCACAAGTACCGATAACAAGCTTCAATTGCAGGTTCTAATGACAGATTTGCTGGAGCCTCAGCATCAGACAGGAATTAAATTTTCCCTGGAGGCGGGATTAAATGCTGTTCCACTGGCGAGATCCAATGATTTTATTGTGGGCATGAATCCTTTTATGCTCTATCCGGGGAACAATGTTACATTAACCAATGTAGACCTCAGATCCTTATTTGAACTGCAGAATCTATCGGGAATCAATGCCGTTCAGTATTCCAAACCGTTGTCGGATGGGGTGTATCAGTTCTGCTTTCAGGCTTATGATTATTTTACTAAAAATAATCTTTCAGCGAAAACGTGTGCTACGGTGTTCATGGTTCAATATGATCCGCCCATGCTTACGCTGCCTCAAAATGCCGAAAAAGTTCAGGCGCTTTCACCTTACAGCGGAGGAGCCGGTATTGTGTTCCAATGGATGCCAAGACAGATTGCGCCCAACACGAAATATATCTTTACTTTAAAAGAGCTTTGGGATCAGGGACAAAGTCCGATTTCAGGATTTCTTTCTGCACCTTCACTCTGGACCGAAGAAACCTATGCTCCTACCTTATATTATGGGATTGATAAGACACAGCTGATACCGGGCAAGAGATATGCATGGCAGGTACAGGCTAAATCAGGAAATCCTGTTTTGGGAGCGAATCCTACCGACGATAACGGTGTGTATAAAAACAATGGTTTGTCCGAGATTTTTTATTTTGATTATGTAGAAAACTGTGCCGTTCCAACACTATTAATGGCTAAAAATGTAGGAAGAGGAAGAGTAGAACTCAAATGGAGCATTGCAGGTCAACCGGCAGGTCTGTATAATGTGCAGTACCGTAAAAAAGGAAGCACGGCAGAATGGGTAAGCCAGCAAAGTTATCAGGCTTCGGCCATTCTTACCGGGCTGGAAGATAAAACTGAATACGAATACCGTATCGGTTCTGTGTGTGGAAATACACAGACTTTTAATAACACCAATCCATTTGAAAACGGCAATTCCGGAGGAAACGCCTATTCATATAGCGGAATACAATATTTCACCACCGATGCTAATGATGTAGATAATAATTACCAGTGCGGGATTATGCCTGCTATTGATATCGCCAATAAAACTCCATTAAATACTCAATTAGGAAACAATGAAGTCTTTATGGCGGGGGATTTCCCTGTTACGGTATTATCAGCACAGGGAAGTGGAGTATATACAGGAGTCGGTTATATTGAAGTTCCTTATTTAGCAGATACTAAAATAAAAGTAAGTTTTACCAATATTAAACTTAATACCGATAAAAAACTGATCGAAGGGGTTATTGAAACCACTTATGACCCAAATGAAACTGCTGTACATTATGCTTCAGGAGGTTTAGGAGAAACATTTGGAGATGCAGGAGTAAAAGACGTTATCTTAGATTATGTTATTACGAATGTCACTTATACGGCGACACCACCTCCCGGAAAAATTACCGTTTATGGCGATTTTGGTACGGGAGGAACCCCAAGCCAGCAAGATTTCCCCGGAGGAAAAGATTATCAGATCAAAGACAAAGATGGGAATATCTGGACCGTTGATGAAAATGGTAACATAACCAAAGTAGGTAAAGAGGCAGAAGGTGGTGCGTCGACTTCATCAAATACAGATGGCGTTACCGGAAGTGGAAATACAGCTGCTGTTAACCAATATACAGCAAAAGGTATTAAAATCGAATGGAAAGAAAATGCCAATGGAAAATTCGCGTATGATACCGCAGATAAAACAAAACTTCCAAAATCTAAATATCCGTCAGTAAAAGATACAGAAAACAATACCGTATATGTACCTTATAAAGCTACGGTAAATAAACAAACTGAACTGTTTGATGCTAAAGTAACCATTACTGATCCAACACTTAAAGATGCCAAAATTATCTTTAAAACGTTGAGTTTAGGTAAGGCCATTGAAGCTATAGAATTGAGCAAGACAGATACGGAAAGAAATTACCAGCTAAAACTTCCGGGAACATTTGATTATGCCGAGGAAGAAGTAATTGTTGTACTGATGCCGAAAGAGAGCACAGGAAAACAAAAAGTAATCAGCAATTTCCGATTAGTACATTTAAGTCCTAAAACTGTTAATGTGAGTTTGGTTCCGTTAGATGCCAATTCTCAATCTAAGCTACAGGCACAGGGCAATAAGATCAATCAGGTCTATAATAAGATTGGAGTTAATTTTACTGTAAAAGAAGAGCCTGTTTTAGATATCAGCAGCATTATCAGCGGTAATACGATTTCAAGTGAAGATGCTGATCTCATGAGTACCTACAGCCCTCAACAGCAACAGATCAATGCATTGTATAAAGGTACCGATGCAAGATATGTCCTATTCGTTACCAACAAGACTTCTTCCACGGGTCAGAATGGATATATGCGTCTGAACGGTCAGTTTGGATATGTATATAACAATGCTCCGCAGAAAACGGGTGCCCATGAATTAGGTCATGGAGTGTTTAAACTGGAACACCCTTGGAAAGCTTACCAGACAACAAAAGGTGCTACGGATCTGTTAATGGATTACAGCACTGGGGAAGAACTTTCTCATTTGGATTGGAAGCAAATAAACGATCCTGCATTTAAATTGTATGCATTCCAAAGTCAGAGTAGTGGTGAGATTGCAGGAGGTTTTGGTTTAACACCAGATTTCAAATTAATTAAAGCTAATACTTCTACTGCTGTTCATGGAAATGTTGTAAAAGTTGGAGAAGGATTCTTACCGGGCTTTATTGAAAATGATATTCAGTATCAGTGGGTAGAATCTCAAAAAGCATATTATCCAAATGGTGATATACAGAAGGGAGCTTATTCATCTACGGTTACTCCAAAAAATGAAAATACAGTCTGGTTAATTTACGATCATGATGCTGTTTGCGGAAAATCGAAATTTATCAAAACTACATTTGCGGAAGTAACAGCCAATATTTTGTCGAAGACTGATAAGACTCAGGCATTGGCGGATTATATCCAGCAATATGATAAAATTGATGATAATACAAAACCTATCTACTCCGGATTTATTGCCTGTTCAGGTACAGGAACGGGATCTGGTAATGGATTAAAATCTATTAATGATCTATACAGCAGACCATCTACAGGTAATGGAACCACAACAGATGAATCCAAAGATGTTGTAGATTATACAGGAAGATTTACTGCCGAGGAAATACAGGCAATGTTAGGAAGCATTGTATCTAATAAAAATTCCACAGGAATTAAAGGTAAAATCTTTATTACTGACGAGAATACTGCTGCATCTGTTCTTCAAAAAGTACAGGCAAGATATAATCAGCCTGAAGCTAAGGAAATGGTCATCTGGCTGAATGTAAACAGTCAGACTAAGAAATACGATATTAAAATCAACGTTGGAAGTGGTCTTCCGGAATATGCAGGAAAATCTGCTAAGGATATAGAACTACTGTTGAAACAGAATTCAGCGTGGATAGATGATTTCTGGTTGATGAAATTCAATCCGCTGACTGCAATTTTAGATGGTCTGTCAGAATTACTTACCAAAGCTAAAATTCCGGAAAGATATTACAATCCTGATAATACAGATTACAATCCTTTCCCTGCAAAGATTTATTCTTATGTCAGTCTAAAAGTTATTGATGATGAACTAAGCGGATTAATTGGATCTCCAATGGGAGACAAATATACACCAAGCCGTGTTGATTTTGCATTCACTTGCGGAGTCTGGAACGGATTAGTTGGAACGGCTGCTGCAATTCCGGAAGGAGGTTCATTCTTAATCAAGATGATTACCAATGAGAATGATGCCAGAACCAATTTTGCAACAACGATCTCTAAAATACAGTGGAAGGATGTAAAAGGAATGGTAGGGGAACAGTGGAATAAGTACACTTCCAATCCTTGTATGATATCCTATGGAGCAGGTGAAGTAACTTTTGTGGTAGCATCTTGCTTTATAGGGGCTGGCGAAATAAAAGGAGCAACTGCTATTGTCCAGACAATGGAAAAGCTGGATGTGATGGGACAATTACTAGGAAAGACTATCCAAATTGCAGGAAAAGTAATAAAACCTGTTGCAAGTGCATCCGGCAAAGCCGTAAAATATGTTCTGAAAGAAGGTGTTGATTTTATAAAAAGAATTGATATCAAAGTTACGCCAAGCGGATTTGGATGTGGTTTCCCAATTCAGAATATAAAAATTTCTTTAAAAAATAAGCTAACCAATCTTACTGAGCAGGAAGCTCAAGGAATTAAACAAAAGATTGAGCAGGCAATAAATAATGAAGGAGGACTGGATAAACTTCCTGTTGATGAAAATGGAAATCATTTGGTGGAAATTGAAGTTGATGGAGAAAAGGTAACTGCGGTTGTAGGAAGTGAAGATGGATTAAATAAGATTAATAACATTGACAATATCATTAGTAGTCTTGATGACCTTTTAAAAAATCCTAAATTTAAACAAATATATGAGCCTTTAGAAAACGGATCACATATTAGAAAATTTGGTGATGGTGTAACAACAGCAGAAGAAGCTTCTTTAAAATTATTTATACAAGATAATTATTATAGTGATTTTAATAAAGCATTGGCTGGGGAAATACCTATGACTGCTGAATATAATGAAATGAAAAAGCTAATGGAATCTGCACAATCTAAGTTGCCAAAATACAATGGTATCGTTTATAGAGGAGCAGGAAAGGCGGAATCTGATTTTGCTAAAACCTTAAGTGTAGGAGAGGATTTTGATTTTGGCGGAAGGTTTACTTCTACTTCTACAGAAGTTTACATTGCAAGTGATTTTATGCGAGGTAATAATGGTAGTGTAATGTGGGAGATCGAAGCGAAATTAGGAACTGATTTAAAATCAATCAATAGTTCTGAATTTGAAGTTTTATTAAGAACAAATAGTAAATATAAATTAGTAGAGATTAAAAATCATCCAACATCTTCAGATGTGAAAATTTATAAAATTAAAGAATTGTAATATATATGGATTGGAGAAATATTAAGGAAAATTATTCAAATTACTTAGGCCCATATAAAGACTTAAAACAAGAATTTGTATGGCTAGATAGTGAATATAATTTTGATGAAGCAGATACGGATGAAACTTGGAATAATATAAGTAGTAAAGAGAAGCAATTGCAGAGACTTTATAGATCGAAATCAAGTAAAAAGACAGAAGGTTTTAGATTGGGTCTTTTTAATTATGAAGAAAGTATATTAGATTTAGTAGAAGCTATAAACTTAGTACTTCTAAATCTGAAAAAAACAAAAAAAACTAACATTCAAATTACAAGGTTAATAGCACATCTATATTTACAAAAAAAATATATAGATACGTTTCGAAATTCTAGAAAAATTAAAAATTTATTGTATGATCGAATAAAATATATAATTTATGATTGCCTAAATGGTGAATTGGAAGAGTATTTTGTTGAAAAAATAAATATCCTTTATTATGAAAGTAAATTAGAAATAGCCCAAATGTATTATAAGAATATAACTAATGAAGATTAAAAGAAATTGTTTTACTTTCTTGTAAAGATTTAGAATCTGCAAAAGCTTTAGCTGCTTTATTTTACTGGAAATTCAAAAAGGCCAAATGCAATTGACGTAGATGTGTACGTCGACGGTCAACATAATAATAGTTTGAGTAAAGAAGGAATTACTAACCCTTAATAATAGTAAAATGGATGTTAATCATTTAGTTTCAGAAATAAAAAATTACTACAAGGAATTTGAATATGACAAATTAATTGTCGACTACATATTCACATTACAGGGTAGTTACAATTTTATTGTTCAATATGAGAAAGATAATAGGTACGTAGAGTCATTAGTTTCTAATAAACCTATAAGAAGTGTTGTGAGAGAAATGGCTGAAAGATATGAAGAACTTAAGGATTCTAAACAAAAATTTAATCATGTAAGAATAGAGATTAATATTGATGGTACTTTTTCCGATAAATATTGGTGGGACATAGGTAAAGAACATCAAGATTTATTTGATTATGCTAATGTATTTTTTCAATGGGCAAATGAAAGAATGATGTCTATGATATTTGAGTTTGAAAAAGATAATAATTTACTGCCAACTCAATATGACAATGATGATGAATTAGAATATTTGAGTTCTTGGGATAATGGGGTATTTACTTTTCATATTAATGATAAAAATGAATTAGAATATAAAATAGTTCTTATCAAAGACGGACTTGAAAGAGTTTTGGAAATGCCTTTGAAAGATTATTTTATAGAAGGAATTTTGGAACATCATAAGATTACCAATACAGAACTTTCAGATGTATGGAAGTCTTGGAATACACTAATAATTAAGTCACCTCATACTGGTATTCCTTATGACAGAGTTGATGAATTTGTGAGTTACATTTTAGAGTAGGTAATATTATGGAGGCGATTTTTAATCAACTTAAAGATGTAAAATGGGAAAAAATTAATATTATTTTTAATATTAATGGAGGAGCAATTGGTTATGATAAAATAGAATATATAGATGAGTATGGAACCACTAATTCTTTTTGGATAAAATTTAAATTAATAGATAATCTACTCAATTTGATAAACAATCAGTATAATCAAAGTTTAAATGATGTATCTAAAAGATTTAATAAATATCAGATTGAAATATTTTCAGACGGTAAGACTATAGAAAATAAATGGTGGGATTCAGAAAAAGATAAACAAGATTTACTTAAAGGAGCAGAAGTAGTTTTTCAATGGGCAAACGACAGAATGATGTCAATGATCTTTGAATTTGAAAAAGAAAATAACTTATTACCCACTCAATATGATGCCGATGATGAATTAGAATATCTGAGTTCTTGGGATAGCGGGGTATTTACTTTTCATATTAATGATAAAAATGAATTGGAATATAAAATAGTTCTAACCAAAGATGGAGTTGAAAGAGTATTGGAAATGCCATTAAAAGATTATTTTATAGAAGGGATTTTAGAACATCATAAGATAACGAACACAATCCTTTCTGATGAATGGAAACCTTGGAATACTTTGATAATTAAGTCACCTCATACTGGTATTCCTTATGACAAAGTAGATCAGTTTGTGAGCTATACTTTGGAGTAAACCAATTGTTACATGTATGGAAAAAATATTAACTATTGTAGATGAGTTTTTCAAAGAAAAAGTTTGGGAAAAAATTTTAATTGAAATAGATTTTACTGAAGCAGGAGGTTACGAGCCACAACTTACAGTAATTAAAGGTGGAGAAAAATCTTTATGGGGAGAGTTTGAATTGTTCGATATAGCTGATATAATACATAAAAAACAAAAAAGAGTATTAAATACGTCAGAAAAATTTAACAAGGCTAAAATTGAAATTTATCCCGATGGAACATATTTAGAACGTTACTGGTGGGATTCTGGTCTACAAAAGCAAAACCTGTTAAATTATGCACAAGTATTTTATCAATGGGCAAATGACAGGATGATGTCAATGATATTTGAATTTGAAAAAGAAAATAATCTTTTACCTACTCAATATGACGGAGATGGAGATTTAGAATATCTAAGTTCTTGGGATAGTGGAGTATTTACTTTTCATATTAATGATAAAAGTGAATTGGAATATAAAATTGTCCTTACCAAAGATGGTGTTGAAAGTGTATTGGAAATGCTATTAAAAGATTATTTTATAGAAGGGATTTTAGAACATCATAAGATAACGAACACAATCCTTTCTGATGAATGGAAGCCTTGGAATACTTTGATAATTAAGTCACCTCATACTGGTATTCCTTATGACAGAGTGGATGAATTTGTGAGCTACATTTTAGAATAATTTTATGGTAAATATGAAAACTGTAGTGGAAGCTTTTTACGGATATTATGATGAATTTCCTTACGACATATTAGAAGTGAAATTTATATTTACTCTTGGGGGGAGCTATGATGTTTTCATATCGTATCACGCTAATGATGATAAAAAAAATACTTCATTAGATGGGAGAGAGTTATTTAAATATGAGCATCAAGTTTATGAACTTTTTAAAACTAAAATTGACACTGAAGAAAAATTTAACGTGGCAATCTATAAAATTAAAAAGGATGGGACATACTCAAGTTTATATGAGTGGGAAAGTGAGAAAGCAAACGAAAATTTGATAGATTATGCAAACGTCTTTCACCATTGGGCAAACGACAGAATGATGTCAATGATTTTTGAATTTGAAAAAGATAATGGTCTTGTCCCAACACAATATGATAATGATGGAGATTTAGAATATCTGAGTTCTTGGGACAGGGGGATATTTACTTTTCATATTAATGATAAAAATGAATTGGAATATAAGATAGTTCTAACCAAAGATGGAGTTGAAAGAGTTTTAGAAATGCCTTTAAAGGACTATTTTATTAAAGGAATTTTGGAACATTATCATTCCACGAACACAGAACTTTCTAATATATGGAAACCATGGAATACTATGGTTTTGAAATCGCCACATAATGATATTCCTTCAGATAAAAAGGATGAGTTTGTGAGCTACATTTTAGAATAGCTATTACGCAACACGTATGAAATTAAAAAAACAACATATTTTGAATAAATATTTATTACTGCTATTGCTGTTTTCGTTTCCTTTTTTATGGGGACAGCAGAAGGATAAAGACAAAACAATCATTCCTCATATCCGTCTAAAAGTAGACGGTAAGAAAGACCGTATTTCTTTGCGATGGGCAGTAGATGAACCTATAGCCTGGCAGAAAGCCAATAAAATTGGATTTTCCTTAAAAAGATTCACCCTTTCCCGTGACGGAAAAGTTCTTCCAAAAGCGGAAGAAAAAGATTTGGGAATTTTCAAACCCGCTTCCGAAAACGAATGGAAGAAAGTGGTTGAGAAAAATGATAATGCAGCCATTGTTGCACAATCTCTTTTTGGCGATAGTTTCGAAGTAGAAATGGGAGAGAAGCAGGGTAAGCTTGAAGGTGTAGTCAACAAATCTCAGGAAGTTGAGCAGCGGTTTGCTTATGCTTTAATGGCTGCCGATCTGGATTTTGAAGTGGCAAAACTGGCAGGCTGGGCTTACACAGACACCAATGTAAAATCTAATGAAAGATATCTTTATACCGTAAGCATCAATACTTCCGAAGGGACATTGTTAGTTCAAAAAGGAGATGCCTTAGCGGCCGTTTCATCAACTCATGAACTTCCTAAACCTATTGATTTTATCGGAATATTTAAAGATAAAACCGTTACCCTTTCATGGGAATATCTACAATTAAGAGATACGTATACAGCCTATTATGTTGAAAAATCTCAGGATGGAGCCAGCTTCAAATCCTTAGGGGATCTTCCTGTGATGAATATGAATGACAACGATGGAAGACAGGTGCAGGGAATGACCTTTGTGGATTCTTTAGCTCAGAATAATTCTAAATTCAGCTACCGTATCCGCGGGAAAACAATTTTTGGGGATTATGGTCCTTATTCCGATGTGGTTTCAGGAGCAGGAAAGAAAAGCCTTGAAGCAACACCCAGGATCTCAGATTTTATTATTGATGAAAATGAAGATATCAAACTTGAATGGGAATTTCCACAGGAAGACGAAAAAAATATTGCTTCTTTCGAATTATTGCACTCCGAAACTGATCTACAGAACACCTATAAGGTGATTAAAAACAAGATTCCGGTTAGCAGCAGAAGCATAATTACAAAAAGCTTAGCGCCATCCAATTATTATAAGATACAGGCCATCGGTAAAGCAGGGGATAAAAGAGAATCTTTCTCAGTTCTTGCACAGCCTAATGATACAACACCTCCGGAAACGCCATTACAGTTTGAAGGGAAAATAGATTCATTGGGAGTAGCCCATCTGAAATGGAAAGCCAATACTGAAAAAGATCTGGAAGGCTATCATATTTTCAGAGGAATTCAAAAAGGAGATGAATTGGTTCGTGTTACACCTCAGGCGATTACAAAAAACCATTTTGAAGATCAGGTTGTGTTAGAAAACCTTAACTCCAAGGTATATTATTATGTGACAGCAACTGACAGAAGGAAAAATCAGTCCAAGCCATCAATTATTCTTGAATTGGAAAAGCCCGATAAAGTGAAACCTCAAACCCCAGTTTTTACAGAATATAAGCTGGAAGATGACGGTAAAATTACCATCAGCTGGATGAGAAGCCACAGTGATGATGTTGAGGTTCATCAATTATTCCGTAAATCAAAAGATGATGCTGACAAAAGCTGGAAAATGATTTATGAGACTAAAGATATAAAACCAGACTATACGTACACCGATAAGGATGTGGAAGCAGATAAAAGCTACACGTATTATTTATTGGCGGTTGATAAAAGCAAGCTGAAATCTGATAAGTCTCAGGAAATGACCCTCAGAAGCAACAGAATTGAGGCTTTATCAATATTGACTAATCTTTCTGGTTCTGCAAATCGAACTAAAAAACAAGTTGAACTTAACTGGAAAATTACTGGTAAAGATGTTGGCGAAATTATAGTCTACCGTCAGAAAGGCACTGAAAAGCCAACGATGTGGGGAACCCTTAATGGAGCACAGAATTTTCTCGAAGATAAATCGGTTCAGACAGGTAATTCTTACACATATCTTATGAAACCGATGCTGAAAAGCAATCAATTGGCTAAAACCGAAAAAATTACAATTGAATATTAAATATCAAACACAATAAAATAAGGCAATGAAAAAATTTTTATTATTACTATTAATAACTGCAAATGTTTTCCTTTGGGGGCAAGGAGGACAGGCTGAATATAAGATTGAACTATATGGTCTTAACTACAGTGTTAATGCCGGAGTGAAAAACAATACAAGCTCTCATGTTACCATTACGGTTATTTATAATGATAATTCCACAGAAGATTTGTATTTCAGACCTATTGCCAATAATGGGGATAATGAGAATAACTGGACATTAAGCCCTCCGCAAACTTCATCAAAGCTCCCTGTTACTGCCCATACTGAGGGATTTGTGAATTTCAGAACCGGTACAGATGCCAACTACGATCAGTATGATGCCATCAATATATGTAATGAGAATAACTATAATGTTGATACCCATTCACCGAGAATGACATGGATATCGTATAAGATGAAGGTAACTCCTATTCATACATTAGTATCATTAACCGATGCAGGAACTTCAAATACGGTTTTGCCTTCTGAGGATAAAATTAATTTATATGCCAGACAGGGATTTGCAGCCAATTTATACCATTATCAGTATAGCTTGGATAATGTAAACTGGGTTGATATATCTCCTTCATTATCAAATCTCAACAAGCTAAGCGTTTCTGCCAAAGACCTTTTTGGAAATAATTACTCACAGTATATTGGCCAGAACATTTACTTTAGAGTTGCTTCTTGTTTGTCCAACGGAGCTTATCAGTCTGTTTCTTCGCCTGTTGTTTTAACCATGATAAAATCTGCTCCACATGTATTTTCAAGTACAGTTACTCCTACCAAATGTTTTGATACTACAGATGGTACGGTAACTTTAAACTTCGACAGAACACTCGTAGCAGGTGAGACATTAAAGATATCTTTAGTCAATACCGTAACAGGCGCTGCGGTTTTAAATCAGGATATTACTGGTGATTTGCAGGCCAGCACATCATACACCTTACAAAACTTACCACCCGGGACCTATAAATTGGATTTGTTAGGAACTTATAACGGAAATGCAACCTATACCGACAGCCCAAGTCACACCATTAATTTTGAGATAACAAAACCCACTCCGGTTACTTTTTCCATGACTTCCCAAACCAATGTGTATTGTTTTCAGGGAAGCGACGGGGTTATTAATTTAACCGCAGCAGGAGGACAAAACCAATTTCAGTATAAAGTAACCAAAGACGGACAGCCCTTTTTGGATTGGACGAATTTCAGCAGTGGAAATACTACCCAGATACAGAACCTTGCAGCAGGAATTTATAAAATCAAAGTAAGAGATTCCAATCTTTGCGTAGCCAAGGAAAATGGTAATGAAAAAGAAATTACAGTTACCATTACCCAACCTGGCGCAGCTATTGCCATTCCGTCTGCTGAAGTCGATATTTCACAGCCAACAGGGTATGGATTAAGCAATGGCTACATCTCTGTGAGAGTGATTGGAGGAACACCTAATACAGACGGATCATACAATTTCGAATGGAGAAAAGACAGCCCTACGGGTCCTGTAATCAATACCGGAATTACAACTGATCTGGTGAATAATCCTTATACCATTAAGATAGGTGGGCTTCCGGTCGGAAACTATTATCTGACGGTAAAAGATAAAAATTATGCCAGTGCATCAAGCCAGCTGGGCAATTGTGGAATTATCTCCCAGGAATTCATTGTAAGCCAACCAGATCCTCTTACAGTTAACATCCAGGTTGACAAACAGATATCCTGTAATATTGCCAATAATTACCAGTATAAACCGGATTTGGATAACAACGGAGTTCCGGATGAGGCAGAAGACGGTATCCTTAAAGCTATTGTAACAGGTGGTGTAGGAACTTATACTTACCAGTGGCAGATTTTAAATGGCGGGCTTTTCCAGAATATTGCTGGAGCAGCGCAGTCTACCCTGGGAAATCTTACAACCGGAACGTATAAAGTATTGGTAAAAGATGCCAATAACAATATGGCAGAGACACAATATACTTTAGTATTTCCGGCAGAACTTGCGATAACTCTTTCAGCCAATACAATTGCCTGCTACAACCAAAGCAGTGGTCAGGTTTCCGTGGCCGCCACAGGTGGTACAGGCGGATACACTTATCAATGGAATACCAATGATACTACACCTACGGTAACAGGTCTTTCGGCAGGAAACTATTTTGTTCTGGTTAATGATACCAAAAACTGTAAAGTAAGCGGAAGTGTCCAGATTCAAGGGCCAGATCAGTTATTAATTAATGATTTATCAGTGCAGAACCCGATATGTTTTGGTGCCAATAACGGTGAAATTAAAATAGAGGTTTCAGGAGGAAAAGCTCCATACAATATTGTTTGGTCCAATGGAGTAACAGGACTGAATAATGCATTAATTCCTTCAGGAGTTTATACTGTCACAGTTACAGATGCCAATGGATGCAGTATTTTCAGAAATTACACGCTGACAGATCCCACACAGCTTACCGTAAATTTAGGAAAAGATATTACACTGTGCTTAGGAGATACCCAGACTTATAATGTGGCGGTTGGTGATCCGGCAGCATCCTATCAATGGAAAGATCAAAATGGAAATATAATTTCTACAAATCCGTCAATTACTTTATCTGATGCGGGAACGTATACTGTACTCATTACAGATTCAAAAGGTTGTACAGCTACTGACAGCGTTATAATCAAAAACTCTTCAGAAGTTTTGAACCCACAGTTTATGCTGACCACTCATGCCTACAGAGAAGCAACCGTAGTTCTGGTCAATATATCCCCAACCCAGCCACAGACTGTAGAATGGGTGATTCCTGATACATCTGACATTCAGGTGATTAATAAAACAAAGGATTTTTTAGAACTGAAATTCTCTAAGCTAGGTGCTTACGAAATTGGGCTTAAAGGAACTCAGGGAGCATGCGAAAAAACATTCTATAAAAAAGTAATTGTTGAAGAAAATACTACAGGAGTAAATCTTAATCCCGAAAAAGCCTCTAATGTTAGAGAATTTACCATTCTTCCGAACCCTAATAACGGACTGTTCAAAGTATTGGTAGGTCTGGAAAAAGCAGCTATAATTAATATCAGAATTATTGATATGATTTCCCATGAAGTGTATCCTGCCACAAAGTTGACTCCATCAACGTATTTTACAGTACCATTCAATACATCGCTTCCTGGCGGATCTTACCTGATCATACTCGAAACAGGTAATGAGGCATTGGTAAAGAAAATGCTTGTACAATAATAACCATGACAAACTAAAAAATAACAGATGAAATTTCATAAAAATCTAAAAACGCTATACTTTTTTCTTATCGGTGTACTCGCATTTACATTTAATGCGTGTGCAGTGGAAGAAAGTATTCCGGTGAAGGCTGATTTTAGTATAAAAGTGATAAACGATGATTATTCCGTGCCTGTAAAAGTGGAAATTACCAATAAATCGACAGGGGCGGAGACGTACCAATGGTCATTTGAAGGAGCTTCAGTAACAAGTTCTACAGAAAAAAGTCCTTTACCCATCACTTATGCCAGTCCCGGAGTCTATAAAATAAAACTAAAGGCATCCAATAAAGATGGAAATGTTGATGAAAAGGAAATAGAAGTAAAAGCAGATGCTGCGATGAATGTAGATTTCGAATGGCAGATGCAGGGCAGTGATATTTCTCCGGTAACCTTACATATGATAGACAAATCTTTAGGCGCTACACAATACCTTTGGGAGTTTGAGGGAGGAAGTCCTGCAACTTCCAATGCCCAAAACCCTGATGTGGTATTTACAACTCCGGGCGACCATATCATAAAATTAACAATTTCCAATGGACTGGAAACTTATTCAACCCAGAAAACAGTTACCATAAAGCCGGCAATGACCATAGATTTTAACTGGACTGTTGACCCTATTGATAATGATTATCAGGCTCCGGTATTATTACACTTGAATAATATATCGACTAATGCCTTTACGTATGAATGGACCATTGTAGGCGCTAATCCTGCAACTTCAACAGCGGTTAGCCCGGACATTAATTTACCGGCGGCAGGAACATATACGATTATTTTAAAAGCAATCAACGATAAAGAAACTAAGATTTTACAAAAACAGGTAACCGTTTTACCGGATGCTAATCTGTTATCATTTTCAAATATTCAGTTGGGAATAAGCAGTGCCAGCTCAACGGTAGGTTCTTTCTTTTCATCTGAATTGGGAACTGTGCTTAAGCAGAATGAAGTAAATGCAGCCAATGGTTCCAAAATAGATTTTGCTTTTTTTGGATTGAATTCATCCTTTATATATAACCAGTTTGTATCGCCTGATGAAGTCCAGAATAATGGATTTTTAGCTATTCCTAATGCTACTCATACTAAAGTGATCAACTCACAGGAACTGGTTGGAACACAGCTTTCTTCATCAGGGTTTGATACTCTGGATGCCGGAAATGATTTTAATACCATTACGGTTACAGAAACTAATGCTGGAAAATCACCTTTCAGTAATTCTGTAGTTCCAAGGGTTATCCTGTTCCAAACAGCAGACGGAAGAAAAGGAGCTGTTAAGATTAAGAGCTTTGTGGCTAATGGTTTAAGCTCTTACATTTTGGTAGATATTAAAGTTCAAAAACAGCCTTAATTATGAGGAAGATCTATATAAGAAGCTTCATGCTGGCTCTATTTGTTTCTGCCGGTGCAATGTATAAAGCACAGGAGGTAGATTTGGAAAATCTTGGGAAAAGGACAATGGAGGAGCTCAAAAAGAACCCTTTTAAAATAAGCGGCGGAGTTTCTGCTAATTCTGTTTTTTACAGTTCCAATGTATATAATGGAAGAGCCCCGTTTACTTATTTTCTGAATGGGAATCTTAATCTCGGTTTGTATCGGTGGTCAATGCCCATATCATATAGCTTGACTAATCAAGGGAGTCAATTAGGGTACCAGGTGCCATTTAAATTCAACAGAATAAGTATTGCGCCAAAATATAAATGGATAAAGGCTTATATCGGAGACGCTAATATGACATTTTCTCCTTATACATTTAATGGATTGTTATTTACAGGTGCCGGTTTAGAGCTGAGCCCTAATATGCCTCTTAAAGTAGCTTTAATGACAGGAAGGCTTAACAAAGCTGTTGAAGATGATGGAAACCCCAATACGATTCCTGCTTACAAAAGAATGGGATATGGTACGCATTTGAGATGGGAAAAAGAAAGATATAAATTGGGACTGATCGGCTTTTATGCAAAAGACGATGTGGGTTCACTGTCAGCAGCTCCCGATGCAAAGGGAGTATTGCCGCAGGAGAATCTGGTACTATCCATGACAGGAAGCTTTATGATCGATAAAAATCTTGAAGTATTTGGGGAATATGCCAATACCGCTTTGGTTAATGATCTGAGGGCAACTTCAAGCGGTGCAGAAAAAAAGGGAATTGCAGCCAGGTTTCTTTCTCCTAATTCATCTATGGAAAGCTACTCAGCATATAACGGAGGGGTAAACCTAAAGCTTAGAAAAGGAATGGTAGGGGTAAAATATGAAAGAATAGATCCGGGGTACAAAACGCTTGGAGCTTATTATTTCAATAATGATCTTGAAAATATTACATTGAACACGTCTTTTACTTTATTGAAGGATAGATTAGCCCTTTCAGCTAATATAGGAAGACAACGAGATAATCTGGATAATCAGAAATTTAAGCAGACGAGCCGCTGGGTTGGGGCTGTCAATGCCAATTTTAAAGCATCAGATAAATTGATGGTTACGGCAAGCTACTCTAACTTTACCATGTTCACCAACAAGCAGCTTAACCAGTTTAATAACATTAATAATAATCCCCTGCTTATTCAGCAACCAAAGGATTCGATAGATTATAAGCAGATTTCGCAGAATACAAACATTAATGTTAATTATATCATTTCCAGCAGTAAGGAAAAAGTACAGAATATCAATATCAACTATTCCCTAAACGAGATGGTCAACAGGGAAAACGGTATAGTAAGAAAAGGCGGCTTATCCAGATTTCATAATGCGAATGTCAACTACACTCTCGGATTCCCGGAAAAGAAGATGAATATTGCGGCATCAGTAAATTATACTTATACCTATGCCGCTTCACAGATATCAAATATTTGGGGGCCTGCGGTTACTGTTACTAAGTCTTTCCTTAAAGAAGACAAGCTAAAGACAAGTGTTGGAGCATCCTATAATCATTCAGGAAGTTCAACGGCAAATATCAATGTCATGAATTTCAGATTGGGGGGTAATTATATGCCGTGGAAGAAACATAGCTTTGATCTTGCTTTTATTCAGATGTTCAGAAATACAGACCAAGCGGTTGAAAACCCTAATCTAAATGAAATGACCTGTACGGTGGGATATAATTATAGTTTTTAAAACCGGGGAAAATAAGCTGGAATATTTAAACTTTATTCTTATGGATGGAATATAATCGATGCTTTATATTTGAAAATGATATACAAATTTAAAACAACAGCTTTAGAAATAAGATATGAAGAAACTGGTATTTATTTTTCTGCTACCGTGGTTTGGGTTAATGCTATTGCGAGGGATGGTATGAGGCGCAATGGAGTGACTATACAGCACAACGAGCACAGTGGATAAAAGATATTTTGTAATGAATAATAGTGCAAAAATCGTAGAAGATAATACTTATCAATACAATTTATATAAGGCGAAAAATACTTTATGGCATTTTAATTCTCTAATTATGAATACGCAGACAGAATATAATTCTGTTAAGTTTAAAAATAATGAAAATGCTTATGTATGGTTAGAAAATGTTAAAATTGAAGATAATTATTATTCGGGTAACTTGGCTGAAAATGGAAATTCCCAAAAGATTTTAATAAATGATGTAATAGATTGGATGATTATTGAAAAAGGAAGACTAATAGGAGGTTATACCATACGACATTATAGAGATACTCTTGACGATGAATCAAAAATGAACTTTGATATTGATTTTGGAGTAAAAATTGATGATGGAAATGATTTTTTTAAGCCGGATTTGACTACACCTGAAGGAGCTATAATTAAAATTGAAAATTATTACTCAAATAACGATTTAAAAGGTGTGATTTCTTGTAAAGATTTTGAAATGGAAGCAGAAAATTTACTGAAGGAAAGAGGCGCAATTATTACCACAGAGATAAAAAATAAAATAGTAGAAGCACTAAAATCATCTTTGATCGAAACTTTTCAATCAAACGCATTTCCAAATTTCGAAAATATAGAAAGGTGTTTTACTCTTGTAGAAAAAAAAGAGGATCAGCGATTAATTGAAGAAAAAGTTATCTATCAAAACGGAAATTTTACATTCAACAAATTATGGGTATGGCGATCTAAAGAAGGAGATTGGAAAGTTTTAAATCTGGTCGAAAATTAAATGAATACTGCTGAAAAACTACTTGAAGCTATAAAGGAACAGGCTGAATTATTTCTAATTGAGAATGGAGAATTTGCTCCGTATGGCACATATATAAGAGCAAACGGAGATTTAACCTATATTGGAGCTTATTCAGAAACTACTGATTCAGAAGAAATGTATGATATTTTATTAAACGCTTTTTATAATGATTTAAAAGATGAAGATGTAAGGATTTGTGCTATTGGTCTGGACGGAAAATATGAGGGAAAAGATGTTTTAATAGTTGAGTTTATTTTATCTCCGGAACATAGATATAAATTCGTTTACCCTTATGTTTTAGAGAACAAAACAGTCACTTTTGGAGAAAAATTTAATTATGATAAAAATCTTTTTTAGTATTTGTAATGAACAATAGAGATTACTTGGAAAAACAACTGAAGATGTGCATGAAATATTCTCAAATTTCAGATTTAGTTGAATTAGACACATTAATTGCTTTGGGTAAAAATTTTAATCCCAATATTCAAATAAATGGATTAAGACACCCTCGAACAGAAACTTTAAATGGTTGGTATATTTGGTCAGGAGAATACTCAGATGCATTTGATTTTTTTCAGCCTTCACACGCATATCATTTATTGAAAAATGCTTCTTTTGTTATATCATATTTAGGACTTCCGGCAGGAAATCGTTTTCTGATAGATAATAAAGGCTATGAAGATGTATGGTTCGATGAAAATTTATTAAATGTATAATGACTGAGTATCATGTTATTTTTGAAGTTCTAAAAATTGAACAGGAATTAGAACAAGGCTCTACAATTCAGATAGGCGAAAGGTTTGTAGGGTTTTATTATCCGGATAATAGAGAAATTCATTTTACCGATGATAACGGCCAAGAGTGGATTTTTTACGATGGCGATACATGCAGTATTATCAGCAAGATTTAGCTGACCTTTAAGAAAGGGCATTGAAAGAGGCGATTTATATTCATCCAAAATCAACTAAACACTGGTCAATTTTAACAGATTGTACAATTTTACATTTTAGAAGAATTAGAGAGCAATTTGCTTTCTAATTCTTTTATCATTATTCCCATAAATTGCTTGCAGTCTATTTATCTATTAACAAATAACAGATGGTTGAAATATAATTATGGAATTTACTAACTTTTTTTAAGCATTTCTTCTCTGAATTTATTAACATCTCTTTCCGAAAGCTTATCATAAATTTCAGCAAAATCAATCATTGTATAACCCATTGACTCAACAATAAGAACAATAGTTGCCATCGTTGACCTTTTCTTTCCGCTAAAAGCACTATTTACTGTAGCTTTGGTCAGTTCTGAATTAGAGTTTGCAGCTATTTTATCATAACTATTGACTATGTCTATACTACCATCCGATTTCGCTGAGGAACTCTTATTGTTACTTAGCATTTTACGCAAAGTAATCGCAGTTTTTATAATTATAATTTTTTCACTTTCTTTAATCATAAATGCAATTAAGCACATAATGAAAAATATTTTGGTATAGTTTTGTATACCAAAATATTTTTTCTTATCTTTGTAAAAGAAGTTACTTAATTGTAATTTTGCGAAACTTCAAAAAATATTAGAAGCTATTCGCTTAGAATCTTGTATCAGAAAACTGGCACTTTTCATTTTACCACAAGACAATAAGCAGATTGCTCACGTTCTAGGCGTGGGCTCTCTTATTCGTGGTAAAGGGTATGCCAGTACCTCTGATACGGTAGGTAGAGTTCCACGCTGTTTTTTCAATGATGTCCGCCTTCTCTACATTTCTCTAAGCTGCTTTTACTATAAAGATTAGATAGGATACAATGGCAGCGCATCCATTGGAGCTTTACAGTTCACACTCGAGGTTAATTTCATTCATATTAATTCTTTATGATGTGTTTAGGTTGGAGGTTTTGTAATCTCCCAAAACTTCCTCCTAGACAATATTTAAAAACACAATGTAACCATAAAAGACTATCAAATGAAAATAAGCAGCACCTATTATAATGATACTTAGTTATCTTTTTGTTACAGAACGCTAGGAAATAAAAAAGCCCTTTCCGCAAAAGTTGACCGCTTGGGCAGGAAAGAGCCTAATTGCTTAATTAAATTAAACTTTTCAAATTTATGAAAAAATCCTATACCAGCATAGGGAGCATAGCTTTTGTCTTTATGCTGACGATAGCAGGCGTCTCTTTTCAGGCACAGGTACAGAGCAGTTCTGATACTATTCCTCGAAAAATTCCTCCTGAATCTTCCGTACTAAGGAAAAAGACAGACACTTTATCTCCTTCAAATAAGCCATCTTCAGAAAAAGTAAGTAGCATTGAAGAAGTAGTGCTTAATGCAGGGTATTATAAAGTCAAAGATAAGGAGCGTACTGGAAGCATAGCAAAAGTATCGGCAAAGGATATCGAAAACCAGCCTGTAGCTAATGTGCTTTCCGCTGTACAGGGCAGAATCTCCGGTGTCAATATTACCCAGAATTCCGGTGTTCCCGGTGGAGGTGTTGATATCCAGATCCGGGGGAAAAACAGCCTTAGAAGAGAGGGTAATGACCCGATGTATATTGTTGACGGCGTAGTGATCAGTTCCGAGAACCCATCCCGGTATTCCAGCAGCATTATGCCTTACTCTTCCATCAGCCCATTAAACAGTATTAACCCTAATGATATTGAAAACATCGAAATACTGAAAGATGCCGATGCTACTGCTATTTACGGTTCCCGAGGAGCGAATGGTGTGGTCCTTATCACCACCAAAAAAGGAAAGAAAGGAAAGACACAGCTTAGCGTTAATACCAGCTATGCTTTAAGCCGGGCTGCTTCCAAAATGAAGATGATGAATACGGAAGAATATATTCGCATGCGTAAACAGGCCTATGCTAACGACGGGATTACCACTTATCCAGCCACCGCCTATGATATCAATGAAACCTGGAATCAGTCACGGTATACTGACTGGCAAAAGGTACTCATTGGAAACACCGCTGAAACGATAAGCACGCAGGTTTCTGTCAGTGGCGGAAATGAAGGGACTTCTTTTTTAGTAAGTGGCAGCCACAATGAGCAGACCACGGTATTCCCAGCATCGTTCCGGTACAAAACCAACAATATTACTTCCAGCATTTCCCATCAATCCAAAGATCGGAAATTTACCGCTAACCTTTCCAACCTGATTTCCTTTCAGACCAATAATATGCTCAATCAGGAGATTACCAACAAATCATTATTTCTAAGCCCGAATGCCCCGGCATTATATACATCTGGCGGCAATATCAACTGGGAAAACAATACGTTTGACAACCCTACTGCCCCGTTTGTAAGCACGTATTCCAATGATAGCAAGCAGTTCACTTCCAATATCAATATGAGCTATGAAGTATACAAAGGAATATCGGTTAAGCTCAATGGTGGGATTAATTACCGGGCTTTTGAAGAATATTCGTTGCTACCCCATACCATGTACAATCCTTCTTACGGATTAACCAGTGCTACTTCTTCAGCCTTAAGAAACAGGCGCCAATATTTCTCATATATTATTGAGCCACAACTTGGCTGGAAGCATACCTTTGGAGACCATCAGGTTGATGTGCTTGCCGGGGGAACCTTCCAGCAGGATTCCGGTTACCAGTCCCAGAACCAGGGATATGGGTTTGAAAGCAATGCCCTGATCCACAATATCGGAGCCGCAAAAACCAAAATTATTACCGAAGCAGGGAATGAGTACAGGTATGCTGCCTTATTCGGGCGTATCAATTATCAATATAAACACAGGTATATTCTCAATATCACCGGAAGAAGGGATGGATCAAGCAGATTCGGTCCGCAAAAACGATTTGCCAATTTCGGAGCTGTAGGGGCGGCATGGCTCTTCTCTAACGAACACTTCCTTAAGGAAGCTAAATGGCTGAGCTTCGGAAAACTCAGGGGCAGTATCGGTACTACAGGAAGTGATAAGATTGGCGATTACCAATATTTAGACACTTATACCGTTTCCGGGACAGATTATGGCGGGATTACCGCACTGAATCCTTCTCGGTTATATAACCCGTTTTTCAGCTGGGAGAAAACGGTAAAGCTTGAAGCTGCTGTAGAATTAGGCTTCCTGAAAGACCGCATCAACCTTTCGGCAGCATGGTACAGGAACCGTTCTTCCAATCAGCTTGTAGGGGTTCCCTTGCCTGGAACGACAGGTTTCAGCTCTATCCAGGCCAATCTTCCGGCAACGGTTGAAAACAAGGGGTTTGAATTTGACCTTAGTGCTTTTCCAGTAAGAACTTCTCATTTCAAATGGAATACCAGCTTTAACATCAGCATTCCGACCAGCAAGCTTGTTTCTTTTCCGGGGTTGCAAGGTTCAACGTATGCTAATCAATATGTCATAGGATATCCTGTCTCTATTGTCAAAGTATATCAGTATGAAGGGATAGACCCGGGAACGGGGCTTTACCGCTTTAAAGATTTTAACGGTGACGGGAAAATCACTTCGCCGGATGATAACCAGGTGGCCGAAAGAATAGGGGTCCGGTATTTTGGAGGGTTACAGAACCAGCTCCAGTATAAAAACTGGACATTCTCTTTTTTATTACAGTTTGTTAAGCAAAGGAACTGGAATTACCACAACTATATGCCAACTCCGGGAACGATGAATAACCAGTCTGTAGAGCTGCTCAATGTATGGTCTCAGGCGAATCCGAACGGGAGCTATATGCCCTATACTTCAGGGGCTGACACCCAGAAAACCGCTTTGCAAACCTTCTTTAAGAACAGTACGGCAGCTATAAGTGATGCTTCATTCATCCGGTTGAAAAATATTCAGTTAAGCTATAGGCTTAGACCTGAAAACGGGATTGTAAAAGATGCCATGATTTATTTTCAGGGTCAAAACCTGTTGACGTTGACTAAGTATTTCGGGCTCGATCCCGAATTTGTCCTTACAGGTTTCTTACCCCCACTCAAAACCTATTCTTTTGGAATCCAGCTTAACTTTTAAAAACTAAGAAAATGGAAAAATATAATATCAATCTCAGGACTACACCTATAATTGAATCAAAAATAAATGGTAGAGATATACTCCCAATGGCTTTTGCAGCAGTAAAAATACCATTCTTTTTTATCTTCCTTTTGCTTATGGCAGTTTCGTGTGACAAGCTGGTGGAAGTTGATGACCCGGATAACCAGATTGGGACAGAGCAAGTATTTGAAGACCTGCAAAGTGCCAATGCTGCTCTGTCAGGTTTATATTCAGGACTTTTGAATTCATCTGTTATTTCAGGTGGAAGCGATGGCATGGGGGCTGTGCTGGGAACCTATACGGATGATCTGGACTGCTATTATGTTAATAACAATAGCGGAGCACTGGAACTCTACCAGAACCAACAGATTCCTACCAACCCGATGATCGAAAAAACATGGAATACAGCGTACCAGCAAATTTACGCTGCCAATTCCATTATCATGGGTGTAAATGGCTCTGTATCTCTAGTGACGGAAGATAAAAACAGGATCAAAGGGGAAGCGCTTTTAGTGAGAAGCCTTATCTACTTTTATTTACAGCAGGTTTATCAGGAAATTCCATATACGGAAACAACCGACTATCAAATCAACAGCCATTTATCGAAGCTTTCCAGAGAGGCATTATTACAAAAATTAGAGACTGACCTGAGTCTTACCATCAGCTTACTTTCGGATACCTACCGAAATGCCGAGAGAATTTATCCCAATAAAAAGGTGGCGGAGCTGCTACTGGTCAAAGTATATATTCTTCAGCATAAATGGGCTCAGGCAGAACAATTAGCCGTAAATATCATCCAAAATCCCCTTTACCAGCTAGAGCAGGACATCACCAAAGTTTTTAAGAAAGGAGGGAAGCATATTCTCTGGCAGCTAAAACCGTTAAACTCCGGGGATTCTACCAAAGAGGCTTCCCTGTATTACTTCTCAGGGGCCGCCCCCAATGCCTATGCCATTAGCACAAATCTTGTTAGTATTTTCGCTCCTGCTGATCTGAGAAAACAGACATGGATCACTCCTGTGACCGTTTCCCAGAATACCTGGTACCGCGCAGCTAAATATAAAAACCTTTCAGGAAACACAGATGAGTATTCTATTATTTTCAGGCTTGAAGAAGCATACCTTATTATGGCAGAAGCTTTAGCGCAGCAAAACAGGGTAACGGAAGCGCTGCCTTATCTCAATGCCACCAGGCAAAGAGCCGGCATTCCGCCGCTAACGGGAAGCTGGACAAAGGAAGCTTTTCTTCAGGAACTGTTGTTAGAAATCAGAAGGGAATTTTTTGCAGAAATGGGACAAAGGTTCATGGCCTTAAAACGGTTTGACCGTCTTGGGGATTTGGCTACTATAAAGCCTAACTGGAAAAGCTACCATACAGCATGGCCGCTGCCTCAAAAGGAACTATTGCTGAACTTAAACCTTAATCCACAAAATCCGGGATACTGATGAAAACCGCCTATCGTTTGCTTATGATCCTTATGACGCTGCTTTTACTATATGTGCTGAGGTGGCCGCCTGTACCTTTGCCTTTACTCTCAGCACAGGAGCTCAAAGTAAAAGACATCAATCATCTGCAAAAGTTAACCTCAGAATCCTATGAAATTCAGCTAGTCAAAATGTCAGCGGACGGAAAATGGGTGGCAGTAAAAAAAGTGATAGACAGCGGGGAAGACACGCTTATGATCTTAAGAACAGATGTCCCCGAATCCATTGCCCTTAAAAGAACCCATATTTCTGATTTACAGTTTCTCGTCAATAACAGAGTATTGCTGTTGGATAAAGATGGAAAGGCGGAATACCTGAGCTTAAGAGAACAAAAGAAAGGAAAAGTGCATGAGAAAGATAGCGAAAGTAATATTTTTGTCAATGGTACAGTTTTTACTCAAATAAAAAAAATAGAATCTCTTAAAAACGGAAGAGAATTTTTGTTATGGTCTGATATCTCACAAAAGAATTCCCTGTCATGGTTTTCAGCAGAAGGAAGCCTGTTACGGGTCTTGGAAGATGTTACAGCTTATGTAATGGAAGATAATTCCGATCTCTATGTAGTACAGGAGACAATAAATGAGAATAAAAAAGATAAATGGTATAGTATTTTCAGATTATCCGGTTCTGTGAAACAGTTGCTGTACCAAACCAGCAGGCCCATTGAAGGTATCAGTGTTATTTCAGATACAGAAAGTCTGATCAGCTTAGAAAAAGACCCCGCCACCGGGTATATGAAAATAGTATATACAAATGTGCAGGATAATAAAAGTTATCCATTAGATGAAGACCTGTTGTTTCATCACGCTACGGTAAAAAGCTTTGGGCAGGGAAAACAATTTTTCATAAGCACCATCAGCAATAAGACTGAAACGAAGAAATCTTCACCTGATATCTGGTACAGTGATGATACAAACCTTGAAGGTAAGTTTTTACTGCAATTCCAAGAAAAGCAGTATTTCTGGGAACCTGAAACAGGGCGGCTTGAAAACCTGAATGACAGCAGTGGATTTCAAAAAATCATTCCCCTACATAACGAGCGGTATTTCCTGGCTTTTAATCCCCGGGAGCTTAAAGATTATACTCGAAAAACATCTCCTCTGCTGATTTCTGTATACGACCGGATGAACAATACTTCCGTAAAGGTAGATACCGTGTGTACTGAACTATACGTCTCTGCAAAGGGAGAATATCTTCTCTACCCCCAAAATAACCAATGGAAATTATATAGGATTTCTGATGGAAAAACAACCCTTATCTCAAAAAATGGAGTAGAGCAGCCTTACTTTACCCTTGATGGTAAAGGAATTGTTTTTGGTGGGAATGATGCTCTCTGGTACTATGATATCCGGAAAGAAGGCTTTAAAACCTTAACCGGAACAACTAAAGGATACATATATCGTATTATGGAAAGTAAAAGGGAATCACTCTTATCCAATTACAATTTTTACCGCTCTGTGATTGATGATAACCGCCCGTTCATGGTAGAATACCGGAATGAAATGAATAATCAGTTCGGGTATCAGAGATTGTATGGGAATAAAAGCTATACCGCCATTCCTACTACTAATGGCAGAATGAGTTCTCTCTTGTATAATCCCCCTTGTATCACCTTTGCTTATTTGCAGGAGAACTACAATATGCCCCCTCAGATTGTTGTTGCTAAAAATGGAAAAAATGATGTGATCTATCAAAGCAATACGCAAGATACTAAGATTTCAAAAGCAAGGATAGACATTATTGACTATACCGGACCGGAAAGTATTCCCCTGAAGGGGCTGCTTTACTATCCAATAGATTACCGTCCTTCGCTGATCTATCCGATGGTGGTACATATTTATGAGAGTCAGCACCACCTAAGCTCACAATACTGGCGGCCAACTTATAAAAACAGCTTGGGTTTTAATGTGAGGCTATTACAGGAAAAGGGATATTTTGTCTTTTTACCGGATATTGCTTACGGTAAGGAAGGCCCAGGAATTTCTGCACTACAATCCGTGGAAGCATCTATAAAAGCGGTACTAAAAAATAAGGCTATTGATGCCTCAAACGTAGGGCTTATAGGGCAGTCATTTGGCGGGTACCAGACCAATTTTATTGCTACCCGTTCAGAGCTGTTCAAAACTTATATTTCCGGAGCAGCTAATACCGACATCGTACATGTTTATCATACTTTTAATGAAAGCTACCATATGCCGGAATTTTGGAGGTATGAATCCGGGCAGTACAGAATGGGAAAATCCTTTTCACAGGATAAGGAGCTTTATTTTAGGAATAATCCTCTGTATAATACCGATCGGGTAAGTTCGCCCATGCTTTTATGGTGCGGTATGCAGGATAAGAATGTGAACTGGGAAGAAACCAGGACATTTTACAATGCTTTAAAAAGAAATAAAAAAAAGGTCGTGGCAATATTTTATCCCGATGATGGGCATGGTATGTGGCAAGAGACTTCAAAGATTGACCTTACCTACAAGATACTGGATTGGTTTGATTTTTACCTGAGAGATCATAAGAGGGCAATATGGGTTAATAATAAATAAAGAAGGGTGCTTTTGACACCCTTCAGATTTTTAGTTAAGTCGGTACAATGGCGCTCCACAAGCAGTGTCATTGATCTTTTCTTTCAGTACTTCGGAGTTCCATGTACATTCTGCACCTTCGATGGTGCTGCACTGGGCAACTTCGATACATTTTACTTCTGATGCAGATGGGTCAAACCTGTGACCAGGTACCATTGTTGAATCTGCGGTTTTAGATACGGTGGATGCAAATGCACCTCCTGCGCCTGTTAAGAAAACTACAACAGGCAAAATAAACTTTTTCATATAAAAAGATTTTGATGTTATGCCTACTCTTTTTACAGGTTTTCGGCTTTCCCTGTGCTGAAATGCCGGATAAGGGACGGATATAACCGATACCTGACAATTTCATTTCCGATAAGAATATAGAAATACTTATCGGTAACCAGCATATGGGACATTTTATCCTTCCCGCGGTTGAAGATATAAAAACTTCCCACATATTCCTGCCGGTCGGTACGGTACACATCTATAATAGCTGCTTGTTTCCAGGCTTTTCGGGATTCATGTTTTCCCATTAGATTAGATTCATTAAACAAGAGCTTGCGATATGCAACCATATCTTTATTCACTGTTAAGGGCGGTGCACTCATTTTGTGCTGTCCGTCTTTCAGTTGTGTTACCTGTATTTGTGCCTGGGTAACTGTATCAATCGTATGAAGCTTTCTCAGTACATTCAGTTCATGATCCATTTCTATGAACTTGTTGCGGTAGAAATAAATGTACAAAAGTTTTCCACTTGCATGATCACGAATCATTTTACCATCGGAATCAAAAACCCCATCCTTTTGCCTTTCCAATAAACCGGGATACAGTTTCACTTTTGGGTCTTGCTGAAGGTCCAGAATACCCAATACACGGTTTTGTGTTTCGCTACTTTGTGTCCTGATGGCGAAGCGTGCAGAATCCAAAGGAATGATCTGGTTGAAGTACGCATCCTTATAGCTAATCGTTTTAGCATTTTGTTTTCCGAGCTCACCTCTGTAAATTACAGGGACATTGCCATCATAAATATAGTAGTAAGGCTTCTGTACCTGTATCTGTATTGACCGAAACGGATGGTTTTTGTGGTCTATAACCAAAGTAGATGATGCCTTAGAGGTAAGGGCTGTATCAATCACAGTTAAGATCAGAGGGGTTGTATAGTTACCCAAATATATTTTGTTATCAGCAGTTCCGGCAAAATAGAAAGAATTCGCTCCCAAGTCCATTTTTTTATCCTCTTCCATTGGATACTGAAGAAAACGTCGGGTAAAATTATTCTCTGTCTTCATGATATGTTCCGAGCTAATGAACAAAAAAATCACCAATCCGCAGCTTATAACTCCAATGGTTACGGAGAGAATAAGATAACGTTGCCGATTCGTACCTCTTTGCCTTTCCAAAATGATAATAGCTCCCAAGGCAAGCGCAATGCAAGCTACATTAAAGATCATATGTTCCGTCCATCCCAGCTTTTCCAGGATTCCCCCGCATGAACAGGGTACAAAATCACTAAAATTCAGTATCAGGTAAATATATAAGGTAAAGCTCACCATCAGTCCGAATGATGCATAGAGCCCTAGTAACCGTGTACTGTTAATGCATAATAATGCTGCTATGATGAGCTCAACAATAATAACAGCATAAGAGATGAATCCGGCATATGCACTTAATAGTGGTGACTGCGCTAACTGTACCTGAAAAGCCTCAAAATCTAATAGCTTACTTAACGCAGCATATACGAAAAGCAATACAAAAAAATAGGCTACAATACCAGGGAAATGATAAGAGAACTTTTTCTTCATGTTAATTTTATGGTGATTAGTTAGTGGTGTAAAGTTCTGTAAATTATATAATTATACTATTGTATAATTTGTCCAAAACATAGTAAAAAATGACTAAAACATAGTAAAAAATGGCACTTGTCGAAAAATTGTCAGTTTGATCCATTTAATATTCTTGGAATTATGTATAATGGGAAATTGTATTTTCTTTTAAATAACTGGTGCATTGCGATGTAGCTGGAAAAATTATTTTTATGAGCAATTTCCTTTAGTGATAGATTGGTCAGCATAATATCATCAAGTACATCCAGCATTTTCATTTTCATATAAAAATTGTAGAAGGTGGTTCCCAGGCAGATTTTGCAATCCTTCCTAAACTGCCGATAGCTTATGTTATACCGGGGATATAAGTTATGAATGCTTTGTTTTTCATTATATTCCTCTGCATAAAATATATTCAAAAGGTAATTGCACTTTGCATGGGAAGTATAACTTATATGGTTCACAGGCATTGACATTTCATGCAATAAGCTGTATACTATTGATTCATCCTGCTTATATAGGCTAATTCCCGAAAATAAATAGACTTCTGTATTTGTTGTGAAATGAATATGGATTGGAAATATTTGCTTTTTATCAGAGGAATCGCCAACCAAATGCGGCAAAACAAGATTTTGGATTGCTGTAAGGTAATCCGGATCAATAGTCCCATCAGCTTCAGCTCCGTTGACAGTATGCTTTATTAGATAATGTTCTTTATAGTAGTGATTTTCTTTAGGTAATATTTGTAATGATTTCAGTAACGAAATATATGTTTTTATTAGAACCCTGCTATCATCCAAAAGCTGTTCAAAAAGAGCTGCATCAAAAATAGAAGTATGAACCGGAAGCAATGAAAATTTAGCCATTGCTTCTTTTAGTTTTTGATCAATGATGGCAAGCTGATAGATGTGCATTTTATTAGGTATACATTAATATTAGGTTAAAAGAACTGAATTCAAAATGTAACAATACGAGCTGTTGCGAATTCGTTTACATCAAGAAAAAAATAAAAGTAACCCGAATAGCATTTTCAGGTTACTTCATGTTGGCTAAAATGATTGATTAGAGTGTGTAAGTTCCATTTTGAAAAATTAATTTCTTATCGTTATATTATTGTTTTACTTTCCACCTGATACCATCTTTGGGCGGTGGTTCAGTATCCCCATCAACAGGTGATGTTTCTTGTTCCGATTCTTTTAGAATTACGATACTATCCATTTTCTTACTGTGTGAAGTATTTTCTGTTTTGTTTTTTGTTTCCAGATAAAATGGTTCATCTGTGATATCTTCTCCTCTACATGACTGAGCGGATATAATCAACAGAATAACCGTTAAAGATGAGATTAACTCTTTCATTACATTTTGATATTAAAAGTTATCTCCGGCCGGATTGAAATATTTATTAGAATTCTGTTTTCGAAATTATAAGGTCTTCTTCGATAGAAAAAGAATTTATGGGCGCCTTTCGGGAAATACGACGTGCTAATTCGGGAAAAATAACATCAATAAACAGATATATGTTGTTAAAATACAAATAATTAAGGTTAAAACGTTTCAAATCAATTTCCATAAAAAAGAAATGATATATTTTATGTAATTTTGACAATCTTTCACCCACCTCACATCAACATTAATGGACAAAAAAGTTTACATTGTTATCTTATTTTTTTGTTTTGCAGTTGTTTTTTGTCAAAAAAGTGACTTCAATGAATATGCGCAACTTCGTAAGAAGTATGAAAACTATCCGGATAGTGACATAAGGGCACTGCCTCATATTAATTTATATATTGCAAAAGCTAAACAGGAAAAGAATTATCAGAGGTTATTCCAGGGCTATAAAGATGCAGTAATGTATTCCGTTACAAAAGAACAGAAGCTGGTATATTCAGACAGTGCTGTTTTTGCCGCTAAAACTTCAGGGAATAATGATCTGATAAGTGTCGCCCATCTAGGTAAAGGTGTTGTTTATTATTATAATTATAAGAAGTTTAAAAAGGCATTGGATGAATATATGGTTGCTTATGAATATTCTAAGCATTCTAAGGATGAATATTTTAAACATAAAATATTGTACCATATAGGTGTTGTGAAAAGCTACTTAGGTTATTATGAGAATGCTTTAACTCTATTTGAAAAATGCCGAATTTTTTTTAAATCTAAACTCGGGGCAGAATTGCACCCCAATGAAATATATAATAGTACCAAAGGCTATTATAATACTCTTCATCAAATGGCTATCTGCCACAGGAATTTAAAACATTATAAAATATCAGATTCTTTGACCGAAATGGGATTGAGGCATACTTCTATTGATAATGATTTATTACTGGAACACAGTTATTTCCTGAAGTGTAAAGGAATTGCAAGTTATCGAAAGAAAGATTATGCGCAAGCTCTAAAAGAGCTTGGTCTATCACTTCCTGAAATCAGAAAAAATTCAGATATTAGCTGGGAGCCCATCATTTATTTTTATATGGGAAAATCCTTTTTAGCCCAGGGTAAGACTAAGGAAGCAATTGATAATTTTCGTAAGGTAGATTCAATTTTCCAAAATTACCATTTTATTTTACCTGAGCTCCGGGAAAATTATGAATTATTAATCAAACATTATCAACAACAAAATAAAGAAAAGCAACAGCTCTATTATATGAGCCAGTTATTAAAAATAGATGAAATCCTTGGTGAAGATTATGTTTATCTCATAGATAAAATTCATATAGAATTTGATACCCGTACTTTACAGGAGGCAAAAATGAAACTTGAAAAAGCAAATTCCAAAGGAATCCTTATCAATAGTGGACTAATGGTCCTCGCCTCCAGCCTTGTTATTGCCTTAAGTATTCGTTATAAGCGAGAAAAGAAAATCCGTCGGCAGTACCTAGCATTGGAAAATAAACTCATGACAATAAAAAAAGAGACTTCAAAACCAGTTATTAATGTAAGGATCGAAGATGGTAAAAAATACGAGATCGCTAAAGATAAAATAGAAGAACTTTTACACAAGCTTCAAGTATTTGAAGATAAAAAGAGATTCATTCAAAAAGGGCTTACTATTTACAAATTAGCTCAGCAGTTTAATACCAATGATAAATATCTTTCTTATGTTATTAATGAATACAAAGGAAAAAACTTCACTAAATATTTAAGTGAACTGAGAATTGAATATATAACGGAGCTCCTTTTTGAGGATAAAAAATATCTCGATTATAAAATAGTAAGTCTTTCTGAAGAATGTGGAATTGCTTCCAGGCAAAACTTTTCAAACCTTTTTTATGAAATTAACGGGATACGTGCCACTGATTTTATAAGAAAGAGAAAAGCAGAGTTACAGGCTAACCTAAAATCTCAAACTATAAAATCTGCCTGAAGATATATTTGTATTCAATATCTTGTCAATTCCAAAGAATGCTTTTACTGCACAATCTAAAATCTTGCTAGCTAAATCATAAGTTCCGAGTGATTTAAATCCTTTTGTAAAAAGGCAGGATACTCTTTTGCGGTCATTTTTCATAAAAATGGACGTCCAAAAGGACATCTTGCACCTCCAAAAAAACATACACTACGAAATTACAAGTATGCATTAATTTGTACAATTATACAATTGCTTTTTTTATTTAAATCATACCATCGTATAATAGTTCAATAGTGTAACTATATAAATGTGTTATTATTGAACTATATCAGTATAAATTTCAATATTGCTATAACTATAGATTTATATATTTATTGCAAAATATTATTACTTAATTAAATGTTTGTATAAATACTGTATTACATAAATATGGAATTATTTAAATCTATACATAAGTAAAAGTACAAATGTTGAATTATATTATAATTCGACAGGCAGAAAGTTCACTTTATTATTGCTTACGAAAGAGACAATAAATTCAAAAAATAATGAAATGGAATAACTTGATGAATCTGATTTCTCATTAATATAATAGGTGTGCATCAGACTATAATACAATTCAGAAAATTCGATCGGAAGCAAAAAATTAATACTTTCCAATACTCTTTCTTCCTTGACCTGGGTTATCTTGGTTCCCCGTTTTTTATAGAACACCAGATACTGCTCATCTGGAAAAGATATATTTCCATATCTATCCTTAAAATCCTGCTCAATATTCAAAAGAGCAAGTGCCAAGTAATGGCGGAAAGAGAATAATGATAAGAGCCCATTATCTTTATAATAGGTAAAGCTATATACTTTAAAATTATCAATTAAGATTTTATCCGTTTTAATTAACAGGTTTTTAGTTTTCTTGACTGCTTTTTTTGCGCACATCACTACTTATTTTAATTAGCCAACTTGCCCAAAGGGCAACAAAATATTATTCACAAAAGTAGAGTAAAAACATGAATGCAAAGTTGCATTTCAATGTTTTTAGATCAATAAATAATAGAAAGGTCTATATTGCTTTTTTTCAGTTTCTGTACTATCTCTATGGCTTTCTGTCTCTGAAATACATAATAAGCCAGTTCTTTGGCAGGGCTGAATAATGGAAATATATGGTTGTATAATTTTATGTATTTGCTGTAGTACAGCCCGTCCTCTGAGGTAAATAAATAAATTTTTCTGTGAGCTGCCGATTTCACCCACTTTTCCAGCTGATCTTTAGCATTTTGGGCTTCCTTTTTTAGTTTGATGGTAAATATTTCTTTACCCTCAAACGAATTATCCTTAAAAATTAAATTGAAATTACTGACAAAACAGCTCAGTACAATATTATCTTCAGTTACAATGAGAGGATTATTGATATCTCCAAGAAGATTTACATGAATATCATTGTATTTGAAAAATTGTTCTAGATAATAGTTCCGTCTTATGATATCAGTAATCATATTGTCTTTTTTACTTTCTTCCATGCCTATATAATATTAATTTAGTGAATAAAAACAAAAATACTATTTTTTACCTATCAAAACAATTAAAAATATTATAACAACTAATAAAAAAATTCTTTATCTTTATCATCCAAATCTGCAATAACTATATGATTATGAAAAGGATTATTAAATTTGTGGTTTATGGTGCTATCGCATTTTATATATTTTTGTTTTCTTTCATAGGAACAATATCAGACAATAATGACGCAAGAAAGATTTCTCTTGCCCTACTTATTATCGTCGTTGGCTGGAATATTTTCAAAGCTCCTTTAAAGAGTTTTGTAAGGAAGATATTGAATTAAAAAACAATTTTGGACGATAATACAGAGGCTGCCGAAAGGCAGCCTCGATTTTATACTGTTTGGGAATCAAAATTGTTCTAAAAATTTCTTTGCTTTTTTGGATTCGACAAATGCTTTTTTGATATTCTCAATTCTGTTTTCTGAATTATTTACAGACCAGCTTTTTAAATAGCGCACAGAATTAATAAATTCCGAAGTGATTCCAAATTGTAAGCAGATTAGCATACTTCCCATTTCGGCGATCAGCTCTTCAAAGGAATAACTTGTAACATCATAATGCCCTTTCAAATTTCTGTTCAGTCGGCTTTCGTGACCTGTCCAGTGAATGATTTCATGAAATAAAGTGGCATAATATCCGTCTTCTGAGATAAAGAATTTCTTTTCAGGAATAGCAATATAATCCTGTATAGGCGAATAGCAGGCTACGTTTAGCCTTGCGTGGGTAAGTTGCAGATTTCCGGATGTAATTATTTTTGTGATGAAATTCTCACAATTTATTTGCTCCTGGAAATCCAATTCGTGATTTTCATCTTCAGGATCAATATTGATGTCAATCTTTTCCAAATTTTCGATAAATTCTGAATTGAAAACCGTATAGTTCCGTATGCAGATAATTTTGGTGAGGTTTTCTCTTTCAACCGAAGACATTGTTGAAAACTGTTCAGCTGTGAAAATTTCTCCTGTCTCCTTATGTTTAAAAACATGGCTGAAGAATTCAATGACAGTTCCTTTCGCTCCTTTTTTCAACTTTCCGCCAGCTTTAGATATAGAGCTGAATGTCGCATAGCAGGATGTTTTAAATTTGTTAACAAGCGTATCTATATATAATGCGAAGGTATTGAAACCCTGATATTCTTTTTTGGTAAAGAGATTTTTAGGATGCTGAAACGGGACATTAGCATACTGTTCCCAATCGTTGGCATTTACATTATCAAGATTTTCAAGGATCTTGGAAATAAATTTGTCTTCTTTAGAGGTAGAGAACTGTGTTTTTGAATTTGTTTTTTTAGTTAAAGCTTTCATAATGTTTGATTTTAAATTGTTCTGACTGTTTCTTGTTGTTTTCTTTTGCTTTATGGCTACAGGAAACTGTATTCAGACAAAACCGAAATGGAAGCAATGGAATGAAGGCTCTGAAATCTTTTTGTTCACAGAATTCAGGAGTGTCTGAGAAAATTGTTGGAACTTGTGAAAAGAATTTTTTTAGATACCCAAAAAGATTTTTTTGTACTGAAGTGCAGATTTCTAATTTTGCGAACAGAAAACAGGAAACAGCCAGAATAAAAAGCAATCAGATAGATTCCAATTGCTTTAAAAAAAGAAAATCATAATCTGATAAGCAGTAACCGTTGAAGATTTTTTGACTTCCTGAAATTGATATACCTTTTAAATTCAGGAGTTTTGGAAAATTCCTGTAAGGCTTTAATAATTTCTACATCTTTTTCAGCAATGCAGGAGATTTTAATACATGTTGTGCCGATATCTCCGAAACAGTTTTTAGCCCCAAATAGTAGTGAATAGTATGTTTCTCTGGAAATCGGGCGTTGATAATGGGGAAGATTCGTCCTGCCTTCCTGATCTTCATTCATAAACCTAAGATCTTCGTCGAACATTTCCTGTGTAAAGAAAACGCCGTAATCGACTTCATTATAGTTTTCATAGTTGAGTTTATATTTTTCCTTTAGAAATTCGTTGACCTCTTTAGCCTGATCCTGTTTTTTCAGATAAATAATAGTGTAAGTTCCCATGATAATGTGATTATTTGTTTGTAATTCTGTAATTCCACCATCCGTAAAATTCTCTGTCATCTATACTTTCGCAGAGTTCCCCGGCAGTATAGCCGTCTTTTGTGATAAAATGAAAAATGCTTTCCTTTGTCTGTTTTTCCAGTATTTCTCTTTCTTCAATAGATAGGTTACCCAAGTCTTCATGATAGACGAACCAAAATTCTATTTCTATTTTCCATTCAAATGTTGCTTTATTCATATTGTTGTTATTTAGGATTAAAAAAAATACGATTGCCTATACATCGTGAGGTATTTTGAGACTAATGTTCGCTTGGGAGCAGTAAGACGTTCGTTTCTTTCCAAATGGTTAATTCATCAAAGAAGAAATCGGAAAATGCAATATCTTGTGAAATGAGGACATTATTGTTCCCGTCAGTTGCGGTAAGTTTGAATTTGGTATCTTGAATTCTTTTGATTTTCCACACCTGGAACTCTTCCTGTTTAAATTTTTCTTCAAATTGGTAAGAGGCAATGCAGTCTAAGAACCAATGGCATTGTTCTTCATCTGCAATGGTTTTGACACCATCAGTTAATAACAAGCCTAAAAGGTAAGAGTAGTAGGATTCTGTACCTATAAAATGATTGTAGTATTCATTGGCTGAAATGTTTGGATTTTTCATAATCTGAAATTTTAAATTGTTAATATTCATTTTTGGTAGACATCGGCTTGTATTTTAGTTGTGGAAATGTTAAAGAACGCTATGCTTTTTTCATCTAGCCGGTGTGCTGTTTTTCTTTGCCCACTGATGATAGAAATCAGGTTTAGCACAAAACCGGAATGAGAACATAGAATGGAGGCTCCGAAATCTTTTTGTCAGGAGGATTTAAGGAGTGTCTGGGAAAATTATCGGAGCAGAGCGAAAAAGAATTTTTCGAGAAACCCAAAAAGATTTTTTTGAGTAGAAGCCTGATTTATACTTTTGCAATATGAAAACAGCTCATGGCCAGAGAAAAAGTGAAGATTGGATTTTTTCATATCCAAAGCAAAGTAGGACAGATGTAGCAGTTTTTGCAGATTGTCGGTTCAGGACGTGAAAAATTATAATTTTACTAGGACTATTATTATATCAGTAGGCGAAATATATACATTGCGCTTATTGTACAGATATAAAATAATCTAATTTAAAGTTTTTTATTAG
The DNA here is from genome assembly GCF_045865955.1 of Chryseobacterium sp. KCF3-3. Classification (NCBI taxonomy): domain Bacteria; kingdom Pseudomonadati; phylum Bacteroidota; class Flavobacteriia; order Flavobacteriales; family Weeksellaceae; genus Chryseobacterium; species Chryseobacterium sp. KCF3-3. The sequence goes on along the minus strand of NZ_AP035792.1, from coordinate 1,555,173 downwards.
ATATTTGTATGATCTCTTTTTTGTTTTTTACTTTGAGAATAATCTGTCAAAAAAGGGATTGTGTCTATTTTTAGAAGAATCAAGAAGCTGTCTGAATGTCATAACCTCTAAATGTAGATTAAGATTTGCTTCGATTTTAAAAAAAGTGCCAAATGGTGTGAGATTCCAGCCTTTGTTCCTATTATATCTAGCCAGCATATCAGGGATCATATCTAGCACAATATAACCAAATTTTGGAGTGGTTTCTTTTATTAGTACTTGATTTCCTTTGTAGTTTTTCTTGATTGGATTGTACAGAAATTCATCAAAATAGGGTTCAACTAATTCTGAAAATTCCCATCTGTAATTAGTTTTGCTTTTTTGATGTGCAACATCTCCAGGTCTTTTAAATTCGAATATAACCATTGAATTTACTTCGCCGCTATTTTTATCTCCAAAGCTAATAGGATTATTAAACATTGTAGGATTATCGACCATAACCAGGTCTAATTCCTTCCGACTGTTGACTTGTGAATACGAAGTAATGGATTTATCTGATGCGATAAATTTATAGGTAACAAAGCGCTCATCTAGAAGCCAAAGATTATGGTTTTCATATGGCAAATCATTATTTGTAAATCCTAATGGAAATATTAAATTATGAATATCTTCTTCCAATTTATAGCGACCACTTTCGTCAGCATCCAGGAATTTATCAAACAATCTAATAATTGCTTTTCTTCTCATCATGTAATCTGCTAGATTATCTACATCATAAGCAGTTTTTGCTTTAATGTCGTCTATGATCTGCGTGATTGCTTCCTCACTGATATCTTTTGATTGTATAAATTTATCAATGTTCTGCTCAACATTTTTTCTAGCATTATAAGAAACTTTATACAAATATTCTTCTAATTTATCTTCCGATAAATTGGGTGGAATTGAATTTAATACACTTTCACTCTTTAAAAAACTGTTGAATCTTGGTGCTTTTTCTTTTATATATTTCTGAGTATTCTCAATACTTTTTTGCTTCGCATTTTTTACAAACTCTTCATATTCTTTTTCAATAATAATTGAAATCTGTTCTTCAATATCTTGAAATGAAATAGTATGTTGGTCGTTAAATAGTTGATTTTCCTTTTCTTTTGGAATGTTAAATCCATTACGAGTTCTAAATACTTTCTTATTTAAAAATTCCGAAACTAAATAAATATCAAAAAAGAAGTATGAATTTTCAAGCAATATCGGATATGAAAATAATGAATTTACATTCTTAAGATTACGTGCGTTGCTTACAGCTCTATTGTTCGCACAGTAGTATAAATAATTATTTTTTCTATTACCTTCTTTTGGTGTTTTAGTAATATAAAATTTAAAATCTTCGCCCTTCAAAGTGAAGTCTCTCTCCTTCTCTTTCGAAACTTTCTCAAAGAGTTCGTTAATTACTTCGACTTCATTTGTTTCAAAATCTACTACTTCTATTCTAGGTAAGGCATTGTTTAAATAGAAAATAAAGCAATGCTCCATTATTTTTTCGGCTATAGTTTTTAGACTTAAAGCCGAATTTTCAAGTATTGTATCATTATAACAATTACTTATTGTTACAATTGTTTTCCTGAAGTTTTCAGATGATTCACCTTCTTCAATCGGTTGAATTTCATTTTCTGTCGAAAAATTAAAGACTCTTTTAAACCATTTCCCATTTTCAAAATAATTACTATACACATTATAATCCTGAAATGCGGCTAAAACAGTAAACCTGCCGATTCCTTTACAGCCATAATCCTTATTAACTTGTGAAAACGGCGTATTAAAGGATTTATAGTTGTCAATGTTAAAACCTATTCCATTATCTATAACTTTATAGCCCGCAATAGTTCTAACATTGTCGAAGTTTAAAGTTTTGGGTTGTTCACCACGAATGATCTGAACCTGAATTTTCTTTTCTTCCTTTTGATCGTCCAGTTTTTGTAAACTTATTACCGAATTTACGATAGACTCCAACATCGGAAGTAAGATATCATCAATGGTCAGATCTACGGTATCAACAAGATATTTTACAGGAACTTCCATTATTTTGATTAGTTTTTTTATTATAGGAACCATGTAAATATCTTAAATAATATTAATTTAAACAATTTTTATTTTACACAATTTGGTTTAGTAATGCTCAAATAATTTGTAATTCTATTTAAAGGAAAAAAAATACTTCCATATACATTGGAAATTATTTATATTTAAATAAAAAACTTATGCATAACTTAGAAAAAGGTCAAATTTTTTGGGCTAAGGATCATAAAAATCACAAACATCCGATTGTTTTTTTAAAAGCAGAAGATGATGAGAAATTTTTAGCTTGTATATTGAGTACAAAAAATATCAACGGGAATATTCCAATGTCTTCGGATCATTTTTTTGATAAAAAAGACGACGGAAGTAATTATTCTATTAAGTTTAAGACCTCCCATCTTATACCTTCCAGAGTTTTTATAAAAGAATATGCTTGGCTTAAAAGTCTCGATCCTAATGGAAGGCTTACTGAATCAGGTGTTAATTTTATTGAGGATAATATAGGAGATGCAGTACCGGAATTTCTTTCTATTAATATAAAAGCAGAATTAGAATCAAAATAGGATGGGTGCTATTATTTGGTCACTTCAAAATTGTATTAATTCAATTTTGGATGTTGTGATAATAAAAACTGGTTTGGTGATAACAGAAGAATATCTAATTGAATTACTGAAAGAAGAATTTCCGAATTCACATTTTGATCGATACGAAGAATCTGCTGATGTGGGAATACGTGTCAGATCGGAAGATTTTGATATGTACTGCCGGGAAATCAGGAAGAAATTAGGGGAGTTGGAAAACACCATCCCTTTATTTGTTCAAGATGTGGAAAAATGTGTTGAATGGATGGAACAAGAGATTGATTATATGGGATGTGTTCGACAAATTATGAGCTTAGCTGCTGAAAAGTATAATCCTGATGATCCACAACTCATTGATACTACATTCATATTTGAAAAATTGATTGAGGATGGTAAATATCCTCTTGAAGTTATCGAACAAGCATTTAAAGATATAATACATCAGCAGCAAATGTCAAATAATATTACTCCTACTGAGGAAATTCTGTGGGATGGTGGTGTAAGTTTGGAAGATCTTTTTAAAAAAGAGCATATCCCAATTAATGAAAATGAATTTATAGATCAAAAATTCATCAACTTCTTGCAGGCTAATCCAAAGGAATTGGAAGCGATGCATTGGAGAAACTTTGAAAGGCTGACCGCAGAATTTTTTAATCGACAAGGTTACGAAATTGAGTTAGGACCGGGAACCAATGATGGAGGTGTTGATGTCAGAGTTTTTAATAAAGAGGATAAAACAAAACCTTATATTATTATACAATGTAAAAGACATAAAGAAAGTAACGAAGTTAAAATTGAAACTGTAAAGTCTTTTTATACTGATGTTGCTTTTGAAGAAGCAGGAAGGGGACTTATTGCAACAACCTCAAAAATAGCTGCGGGTGGTAAAAAAGTGGTGTCCATTAGAAAATATCCTCTACAATTTGCTGAAAATAAGGAAATAATAGATTGGGTAGACAGGATGTGCAAGAGAATTGTCTAATTGAGAGTGAGATTTTTAAGTTTTATCGATGAGTACAGCATTTAAAATTAATTGGGATATTTTTAAAACAAAGAACGAAAACCCAACAAAATCTTTTGAAGATTTATGCTATTATTTATTCTGTAGACGTCATCATTTTATGAAAGTATTCGCGCAGATTTTAATCAAGCTGGACTAGGATTTCAGGCTAAGTTCTTTGAAAATGACAGGAATTATTATCCACAGATAAAAAGTTAAGTTACTAAGGCAATAAAAATTTCTTGTAAGAATACCAAAGACATTGTGGCTATTGCTGTCAAAAGTGGGGTGAAAGTTAATTGGTTTACTATATATCAATTCAAATGTTACTATGACAGCAATTGACTTAACTGTTAATTTGATAGCTTTAGAAAATGAGTTGTAAATTTTACTCCTCTTTTCCGAAGTTCTTCTGCTATCACTTCCGCTCGCATCCTTTTTTCAAAAACATACCCTGCTAAAATGCGGCAATGTTTTAGAAATGGGGTGCACCGCTTTCTGCAAAAATGCGTTTCCGACCAACAGGAGAAAATGCATTTTTGCTGTTCGAACTTTCTCAGGTGGCAGAAATTATGCAAGTGTCTTATCGGTTGAGAATGAAACTTTTTAGATTAAATGAAATGAAGCCCCTCTATTCTTGTTTAATCCATCATACATTCATGGGAAATTGTATTCTCATAGTCCTTTTAAAACATCAATTACACTACTTGCTGTATAGGTATTTTGAACTTTTTTGGTTTGAAATACCATGAAGTATTTATAATTACTGCCAGCCAATTTTTCCCAAGTTTTTCCTAAAGTATTTTTATCTCTGCTGTCATCATTGTCTCTGTCATCTCCTTTCGTTTCCAAGAGAATTTTATTCCCTTTATGAGTATAAATTATAAAATCAGGATAATGGTTGGAACTAAAACCATTTAAAGCAAATCCTTTTCCTCTCTCCAAGTTTCTGTGCCAGAATTTTACATTTTCTAAAGAAGCAATTTCCAGTATCATGCTTTGTTCAAAATTGTTCATAGATGCTTCTTTTTCATATAGAGATTTTGAAATAGGGGTACTAGTATTTAATGGAGTAATGGTATCAGAAAATAAGAAATTCCCTTGTACTATTATGTTGTTGCTATCTATCAGTTTAAAGAATTTCTCTTTAGCATATTCATTAGATAACTCATTGATTTTGTCTTTTATTCTTTTGACATAAATAAAATCATTGTCTATAATATCTCTAATCTGATCAGAAGTCAGATTTTCAAAAACTCTACTTACATATTTTTGCAATTCTTGTTCAGAAATTGGAGTCATATCTCCTAATTTTTTGACAACAATTCCTGTAATTTGTCTGATTTGAGAGCCTTTGGGTTTAGAAAGAATAGAATCAACCAAGAGAGCTTTAGCTTTTGAATTAAGCTTCTTGATGCTGGCCGTACCTTTACTTTCATCAAAATCCACAGCAATAATATCTTTGGAAATTTCTTCGAAAGTAATTTGTGTACTGTAATTGGATAAGATAAAACCATCCAGCAAACTGTTTTTATGCAGAAACTCCCATTTTTCATTCAGTTCTGGAAATAAAGCACTTGTTAAATCATCTTTTTTCTCTATGAAAAATTGTGGAAGTTCAATTTCTTTTGCGAAGTCTTTAAATTCTTTGGCTATTGGAAATTGTTTAGGTTGAGTTTTCATAACTTCTGTAAATAAGGAAGTACTATCATCTATCTCTAATTCATTAACTTTTTGCTCAAATTCAGCTCCTTGTTGTTCAGCTCTTTGGGTAAGTTGAGTAAGAATAGGATTACTTGTTTTTATTTGTTCTAATGTAGTTTCTTCATTGGGATTGAATTCTATTTGGGAAATATCAAACTCCTCATCAGATTTTGGTGTTTCATTTTTAATTTTGTCGTCATCAAATAAACTTCCATTTAATATCTCATTAGGTGTCAATATTACTTCCTCCACAGTTTCCTGTTCAGCATAATAATCATCTTTACTAAATCCTGAGTCTTGTAAGCCTTTTACTATGCTGTCTAAAGTTTCATTGAATTTAGCAGAAGCAGTCAAAACAAAAGACATATTAAGTAATGCCTGATTGTGTTTGATGGTATAAGGTTGCCTTAAAATCCTACCTAAAATTTGTTCAACATCAACCGCAGAAGATTTATCTGCTAAAGAAGCCAATATATATGCATTGGGACAATCCCAACCTTCTTTCAAGGCATTGACGGTAATGATATATCTTACCTGACAGTCTTTAGCCATTAAATCAATTCCTTTCAGTTCATCTATATTACTGGTTTTTATTTTTATCTGCTCTTCTGGGATTTGAAGTTTTATCAATTGTTCCTTAATCTTCCCAAAAGTGGTATTATCTTTTCCTTTTATATTGGACTGTGCCTGAAACAGAATAATCGGTCTAATATATTTTCCAGTTTCTTTTTCTTCTTCTTTTGCCAACAATTCCAACTGCCTTTGTAGATGCAGGGCACTGGTAATTACTTCTTCTTTTTTGTGATGATTATACACAATCACAGGAAGCTTTACCATATGCTCCTTCTTTAAAGATAGAGCATTGACAAAAGAAATAATATTACTATTTTCTTTTGGTGTAGCGGTTAAATCCAATATCAATGAAGGATTTAAGTTTTGCAACATTTCTACACTTAAGGCACTTTCAGCATTGTGACTTTCATCAACTATTACAACTGGGTTTAAACTTCTAATAATATTGATTAAAGCCGTATCATCTGTATCTGGTATTATCAAATCTTTTTCTACAATGGTATCTCTAAAAGGCTCTAAGGCACCATTTTCCTGATAAACCTTTCTATCTTCTTTTTTCTTTTTATCAATCCTTAAACTACTGAAATTAAATACAAATATATTTAACTGTTCCGTAACAGAAGAAGGGTTAAAATTGACTCCTTGTAGCAACTGATCCTTTTCATAAACTTCCACTCTGTTCCCAAAAAGAGTACTAAGTTTTTCTCTATATGGGTGGTTAGGCTTGGACAAATTATTAACCGTTTGCTGTAATAGATTAGACCAAGGAACTAACCAAACAACAGCCTTCGGATTTCCTTGATTAAAATATTTGTTAAGTGTATCCAATGCATTTATAGCTATAAAAGTCTTTCCGCCGGCAGTAGGCACTTTTATTGCAATATGGATAGCACCAGGAACAGTATCTTTATAGGGTTTCATACCTTTATAAGAACCATCTAATTGTGGAGAATAGGGAAATCCTAACTTATCTTCCCAATATTTATTAAATGCTTTGGCTGAATTGTTCTCTGTTTGTAGATAGGTTAGAAATTTCTCCAAATCCTTAATTACTGTATGTTGGTATGGTTTTAATTCCATAAGTCTTACTTTGTCTTTAGTTTTTTATTTTCAAATTTGACAGTTACTTCATTTTTAAATAGTTTAACTATTTTTTAAAATCTTGAAATATCCCTTGGTATTTTTTTGAAAATAATATGATACTTATCCATCAACTTTTGGTCAAGCAGACACAAATCTGCATAAATGATATACTGACTGGCTTTTGTTTTCAAGGTTCTCAAATAACTTTCATCTAAAATGGTTAATCTGTCTTTTTCATAGTAAAAATAATATGCAGTGTCATTTCTCTTGCCTAACAAATATTTCTCGTCTTGGCTTCGATAATGTTCTTTGGTTTCTGTGTACCAAACATATTCTTCTATTTTTTCTGTTTCCACTTCTTCATTAAGCAAATCATTTTCTAAGAAAATAGGTTTTCCTAACGTGTAGTAACTAAAATCTCCTCCAGTTCCTTCTACTTCATTATTGTCTTTGCCATAACCATTGATAACTCTTTTTACTCTTTCAGCAGTAATTGTTTCCGCATAATTTTCCATTTCTATCAAAATGAATTTTCTGTTTCCACCATCTTGTTTGTTTAGATTCAATACTGCATGTGCTGTAGTACCAGAACCAGCAAAGGAATCCAAAATAATAGACTTTTTATCAGTGGCTTGCTGCAAACAATATTCAATCAAATCAATCGATTTAGGGGTAGGAAAGGATTTGTCTTCAAATATTTTTTTCAATTGTAATGTTCCTGCCTCACTTGAAAATTCAGAGCCATGCCAAAATGATTTAGGCTTAATCCTTTTTAAAGATTCTCCGTCACCCAAGAAATCTTTCTGAAAAACATCAAACTCATTACGTGTTTTAACTTTCTTAATTTCTAATTCATCGATTCTATTTAATAAGGTTTCTTTACCCCATCTCCAAGTTCCATTTTCTCCATCGGACAATTTAGGATATATTTCAATATAGCCTTGCTTATATATAATATCTATATTATTTGTTTTAGGATTAAAATAAATTGGATAATATAGATTTGGTCTATCAACTTGTCTTGCATTGCTTCCTCTTTTTCTAAGCCCTAATAATCTATATCTTTTTCCTTTCGCATCTATTTCTTTATATTCTTTAGAATAATCTTCTGGCAATTCAACCCCATTAGTTATAAATTTACCTTTATGATAAATTAAAAGGCTTTCATGTGCTGATGCGATGTATTTATCATCACTTCTTCCTTTAAAATTGTTAACAACTGCTACATTTGAAATAAAGTTTCCACTCCCAAAAATTTCATCACAAATAAGTTTGAGATTAGCCTGTTCATTATCATCAATAGAAATAAAAATAGCACCATCATCTGCCAAAAGCTTATGTAAAAGTTTTAGCCGTGGATACATCATGCAAAGCCATTTATCATGTCGTGTGAGGTCCTCACTTTCTTTGCCAACTACTTCTCCCAACCATTTTTTTATTTTAGGATCATTGACATTGTCATTATAAACCCATCCTTCATTTCCTGTATTATATGGTGGATCTATATATATACAATTAATTTTTCCTTCATATTCGGGTAAAAGGCTTTTCAAAGCTTCTAGGTTATCTCCATGAATGATTTTGTTTTCAGAAGTAGCTGAGTTTTCAGTTCTACTACTAATGGTATATTGGTTCTCCAATATCCTGTAAGGAACTTCTTGGTGATGATTAATGACTTTTTCTTTTCCTATCCAGTGTAATGATGGCATTTTAGAGATAACTTTTTAAGATTAGCACATTATAAAACAATCGTAGTAATTAGGAATTGCTTTAATGATTGTCAAATTTAACAATTAATATATTAATCTTGTAGAAAAGTATAGCTGCCTTTTTCTATATTTTTTGACATCATTTGTTCTTTAAGGATTTCACCGACACAAAATATTCTAATAAACCAATAAAATAATATAAAATCCGCACCCTCTTTTAAAAACACAAGGCAACAGCACTGCATTGTTTTTCAATGGGGTTGCACCGCTTTCCGCAAAAATGCGTTTCCGACCAAAGGGAGGAAATGCATTTTTGCCGCCCGATTTTCTCAGGCGGCAAAAAATTATGTGATTTTTATGGGTTGGGAATGGAAATTTTTCAGGTTAAGGAAAAATCCCTTGTTTTCGGTTAATCCGTTACGGAACAGATTCCAAAGCAGAGAGCTTCCCATTTGTGCTAGTGTTGAGTTGATAAACAAATCCTGCTTTTCTAGTGCTTCTGCCAATGAACAGCTTGGTGTATCGTCGGACTCTTCGGATTGTTTTAACAAATCTCCAAATTCATCGGTGATAAAAGGTAAATGATCCACTGTTTCATATTTCTCGGAATTGGGTTGTTTGATCGTTCCTATGGTAGCTAACATTGCCTGTGCTGTATGTTGATTATTGCCATAATCTAACCAATACAAAGGACGGTCAGCATAATACCTGCCGTTATTCAGTCTTTTCAATATATCAGCAATTTCAAATCTTGCACTCACACTGTCAACACAGGATATATAAATATTTGAAAGAATATTTTCAGAAAATTTTTCTGATTCACTCTTTTTAAATTTTTGTGTTTCTGCTTTCCAGTTTGTTCCCATCCAACGGTTAGCACGGTTGATTAGGGCAACGGACTTGTATAACCCTACTTCCGATTCTGCAAAACGCTGTCTCCCTAAATTCGCTTCGGTAATGAGATCATCATCCCAAAGTCGCACTTGTAACCCTGCATGTCCCAATTGAATCAGGCTGTGATTCATTTCCATTAATGCTGTCAATACTTTTGAGCCTGTTCCCCCTGCACCGATCAGGTTAATGGTTACAGGGTTGGTCGGATTAATCAGGTAATTGTCCGTAAAATGGACTTTTGTTTTTTCGCTTGTCATGGCAGTATATTTTTAAGGGTTTTATTGGTCTTTTTTAATATTTCTTTCGGGAAGGTTTTATCTGTATCAATAAGATCTTTCCAAATGCTTACACAGTTGCCATTGATAGGATTATGGTTTAAATGGCTGAACTTACTGTTAAAAAAATAGTGTTCCCAAGCGCGAATAAATTCTTCAACCGATGCTGAATTTTTAATATCAACATTGACTGTTCCCATGCAGACACTTCCGCTGTTATACACATTAAAAAAGGGAGCATGGTATAAAATTGTTTTTTCGGTTGGTCTTTTGTCAGATGTGAGGGCAAATACGGTAAGATTTTGCTTTGATGCCTCCCACAACATAGCAGGAACATTTGCTGTACCATTGGGAATTCCAAGTGATTCTGTGAAAAAGAGTGTTGTTTTTCTGGCTTTGGTGTACCATATTACCGAGCCTTTTTCAGTTGGATTAATATATAGGACATTGGTGGGCAGGATACTTTCAGGTTTCAGAAATGCTTTGCTTTTTTCTTTTTCTGTGTTAAGGGACTTTGCCAATATTTTAGCTTCCCTCTCGCTCAAAGGATGAGCATTAATGGGATTTCCGTTTTTATCCATATCAAAATGTTCTACATAAGTATCTTTATCATCGTCTTTGGTCTGATAAATGACCAGAGCTGAAACCGGATGATAGAGTGTTCCGAAGTGATCGGTTATATCTTTCATAATGTTATATTTTAATGCTGTTTAATAGGTCTATTAATCTTTCAATCAGGGGAAAAATGCTGTTTTCAAAATCAAGGTTATCTTTGCTGATATTTGTTCCGTCAAATCTTTTTTCGATGGATGGTTCTTCTATTTCTGTACTTTCCTGAAATTCAGCATTAACGGAATCAAATAAATTTTGAAACAATACCCCTTTATCATCTGCACAGAATGAAACATATTTATCCATTGTGATGGTTCTTTCATGATAGTCCTCATTATAATCGTCATGAGATGTATTTCTTTTGTCCTGTTGAATATTTCGATAAATAGAAGCATCAGGAAACATTTCATAGAGGGCAAGGGTATCACAGGCTAATAAAAGACAATCGGTTTCAAAGGAATCTCTGTTCTCAAAACGATTGATTCTCTCTTTAAATCGGGTTAAATTATTCGGGTTGTATATTTTTTGTTCCATACGATCACCAATCCACTCGCTTTGCTTTATTTCACGTAAGTAGTCAGGGGTATCTTCGGTTTCATCATAAATAAGCCACTCCGAAACCATTTCATACATCCAGCACAGGTAACTGTCCTGCTGTCTGTAATAGGGGACATCTGCGATGTGATACAGATAGGAACAAACGGACTGCAAAAGTTGTGTAGCCTTTTTATAATTAGGATTTTTAGATAATCGGTACAGTGGAATTATTGGAATATAATATAAAGTAGCCCCTGTATTATATCTTTCTTCACTCAGAAAATTCGTTTTCTTTTTATCCTGTACCAGACGGATTTTCTCCCAATTCTTTATTTTAATTTTTAACTGCTTTTTGATATCCTCTAAAGCAAAAGCAATATTGTAAGGAAAACCTAAATGTTTTGACGGTGCAGGTGTGATTCCGTAATGTTCAGCCAATTGGGAAAGGGACTGGTAAAAATCCCTTTCCATTTTGTCTGTTTTCTTCCCATCCTGTATGGGTGGTGTGTCTTTCAGCTTAGGTAAAAACGAGCATTTTAGAAAAGCATGGGTAGCATGGCTATTGGCACTGCTTTCATTTTGTCTTTCTGTATTTCGCCTGCATCCTTTGGGCGTTGCATCCAATGGGCGAACTCGCCCAACTGTTTGTGCAGTTGCTTTTGTTTTTGATGTTCGGGAAGCTGTATTTTTCCCGATATAATTTTTCGTTGCATTCATCATAATTTAGTGATTGATATTGGGTAAATAGTGGTTAGGTTTACAACTGATTTGCTGAAAACCTAACCACAATAATGTATCAGCCTTTAGTTCCCATTACACTTTCAAAACGGTATTCTACCGTGTCATTCCTGATTTGTGGTGCAGATACTTTTGCTGTAGTTAAAATCGGATAGGTATTGGCGTAAAAATTCATCACGGCTTCTACACTCCATTTCGGTTCAGGGTCTGTTAATCTGATTTCCTGTCCGTTATCTCTCAGGATAAAAACTCTTTCTAATTGGGTTGCAAGTAACATAATTGTTGATTTTCTGATTTGACGTATTTTATTTTACTATTTTTCTGCGCTTCATCTGTAGTCCGATGATTGCTGACAGTGGGCAATTTTCTATTGCCATTATCTGTCGTACAGCTCCCTGTTTTCCACTCATAGAATTTATTTGGAATCTTATTCTACCCTTATCATGTTGTAAGATTGCTATATAGGTTTCTATGGTTATCACGGCTGTTGATTAATGGTTGTGGTAGAAGTTTCTTCCTGACTGAAAAGATTGTGGGCAAAGTGTCTTTCATATTCATCCTGCTTTTTGTGGATAGTTTCTGCATAGTCGGGATATTCCGAAGCCTTTGGAAGTGCTGACCATGCTCCTTTGTAATTGCCTTCTTTTTCGAGTTCTTCGGCTTTCTCAAAAGCATCTTTGTACTTTTTCTCTTTGGCTTCTTTCTCTTTTTTCTCTTTGTCGGATTTTTCCTTTTCCATTGCCGACTGTTTTTTGGCTTCCTCTAATTGCTTCATAAAGCTTTCCATACCGACCATCAGTCCCGAAGCGGTTTTTAATGGTGCTTTAATGTGTTCAAAAAATTCGGCATCAAGTTCGTCTGCCGTTCCTTTGAGGTTAAGAGGTGGAATGATATTTTTCGCTTTATCTCCACATCCATCATTTTGTACTAATATGGAAGCCACTATTTGGCTTTCGTTTGCTTTGGCAATGGTTAGTATCAACTTACTATTAATATCCATTTTGGCTATCTGATTGAAAAAATTGGTTTGCATAATTTGTTGGGTTATGGATTAATTACTAAATGAGTATTGAAGTCTATTAGTTCCCATAATGAAAACTCCACTGTCCTAAATTCTTCTTCCGTATGCTTTCCATAGGCTTTATAAATAGCATTTCCATCCTTAGATACCTGCATTTGGTAATGACACAAACTATTTTCGGGTTGTATCAGTTGTTTTAAATCTTCTTTTTCCAAGTCAATGAAAATTCTGTTTCTCACGGAAAGGCACTCTTCAATCAAAGGATCATATTCTTCCGAAAATCTAAAGAATTCCACATGGGTATCGAAATAGTTCAGCGATTTTATATCTTCATCATTTTCAATGACTTTTAAGACCTCTAAGCGTTTCTTTTGGGCTTGTCGCCACTCTTTTGTAATGTTGATAATGGCAAAATCACAACTGTCCCATTCACTGTTCGTACTCGATTTTATGAGTAAATATGAAGTTGGTTTATCTGATTGTTTCATTTTTTAATTTTTTTATGTTATGAATTATTCTTTTCGGAGGTAAAAACTCCTTTGATATAGTAGCCTTCAAGCTTTTCCCAAAGCCGTATTAAACCATTGGTATCTACATAATATTTTTCTGTTCGACTACAATAAATAACATATACAGGTACATCTGTGTAATCTTTATTATAGCTGTAAGCTTTTGCTAGTTTTTTGGCTTCAGATTTTGATTTTGTTGTCATAGTCAGGGATTTTCATAGATGTATGTTCCACTTGTTTTCATGGGGTCTGCACCCTGTGTCAATCGGATTTCCTTGTTAAATTTCAATGACAAGCTTCTTGCATAGTGTATCGCTGTTGTCCTGTCACAATGGATTTTGAAGTATATTGCTACCTGCTCCCATTCTGTTCGATCATTTCGGGACTTCATCTGAAAATTATATTGTGATTCCATACGTTTTTTTTAGATAATCTTGGGTTAATTATTAAAATGGTAAGTCATCATCCGTATCCCCTGCAAAAGGGTTACCTGTTTCCTCCTTTGTGTTTTGTTTCGATTTGCTTTCAGAATTTTTTCCACTACTACCGTGTAGCTTAATGCTTGACGTATGAAAGTTCAGTCCTGAACGGATTTCTCCGTCTTTCCCAATCCACGCATTTGAACTCACTCTGCCTGATAATTCTACCAAAGCACCTTTGGTAAGGATTTTGGCTACATTTGGACTTAGCCAGTAAGAACAATTGAAATAGGTGGTCTGGTCTTTACGCTCTCCCTGCTTGGTCTTATAGCTGTTGTTAATAGCTACTGAAAAATTCACAACTTTTCTGTCGTTTTTTAGTACGCTGATTTCAGCATTTCTTGTAATTCTTCCAACGATGTTCATAATGTTAATTTTTAATTATTATACTTTTCTGTGTTTGTTAAATTTTCGAGGTCAATTGATTTGGTATCGAGGACACTCGGCTTTTTTAAATACTTTATTCTAAATAGAAAAGGCAGTATTAATCCTTGTTTTCCTTTGTTTTCCGTTGATGTCAAAGAACGTCTGTGATTTAATTGATTCGTCTAACTGAGGTTCCGGCTTTTTTCTTTGCCAATGAGCATAGTTCAGGATCAGGCACTTAAAACCCAATCCCGGCATTTGAAAAAATGATTAATGTTATGGGCTTCGAAATCTTTTTGTCCGGAGGATTCAGGAGTGTCTGGAAAAATTGTTGGAGAGAAGTGGAGAGAATTTTTGTAGAAACCCAAAAAGATTTTTTTGAGTGAATGACCTGTACTACATTTGCAATCGTAAAAAGCAAAATCTCAGGAGGAACTTAATTTAAATTTGATGGTGTGATGCTATCTGGTGTAAACTAGAATAATAATTTACAAGTCTAGATTTCTGTTATAAAACCAATTTTATCATTATGTTGTTACTTTTGTTTTTTTATAAGAATTTAGTATTTTCACAAAAACAATAAATATGGATGAAGCAAGAGAATTATTAGAAGCTTATAATAGAAAGATAGTTTCTGTGTATATTGAACATGAATTGTCTCCTTTAAGTGGACATGATGGGAGCTATTTGTTATCAAATGGGAAAGCATTATTTAGCTGGGAATCGGAAATTACAAGACATAGGAATTGTCATTATGATGGGAATCCTTCAATAAGCCGTTTTAATTATATGCATCTATTAGATGATATTTTATTGTGTTCTGATGAAATTCTGTATTTTACAGCTCAACTGTTTCTATACAGACCATATATTAATAATCCTTTAAGAAATTCAATAAATACCAATACTGGCACTGCTTTTTTTCCTGTAATAGTTAATACAGCTACCAGAAGATATCAAATGTTTACAAATGTCTGCTATGAGAAAGTATATAATTTTTGGGATAGAATAGGAGACCTAATAGCATCATACTTTCCATCTATTTTTACAGGTCATATCTATTTTGGCAACGTAATAGATCGGTTGGAACGTCAATATAGTGGAAATGCAGATTTTGCATGGCTTTTAGATTTTAAAAAAAACCACTATGTCAAATATAATGAAGAGAGAATTAAGTCAGTACATAATATTTCACTTGCCACCGAGCAAAAATGGAAACAATTAGGACACGTTACTGATGAAGAAAAAACCCGAGAGTTGGTTGAATTGATTCAAGGATACCCTGAACAATTTAGAGATATGCATAATTTATCTAAAGAAGGAGTGGTAAAAGCTTTATCTTTTCTTGAGTTTTTAAATGGAGAACTTGGGTATGCATGTCCAGAATAATTAATAGTAATGGCTTTAATTTTATGATGAATATATATTAATAGAAAAATGCATTATAAACTTATTGAAGAGATTATTGAATTAAGCGTAGCTAAAGATTGGGATTTTGCAAAGCTCGAATGGAATTTTGATGTTGCTTATTATGCTGATGAATTACAAAGATGTCTTTGTGGACATTATCCTATTAGAAATATTTGTGTTATAAAAAACACAAAAAATGCTTCAGTAACAGAAGTTGGAAATTGCTGTATAAATAAGTTTTTGGGAATTGAGGATGGCAATAAAATTTTTTCTTCTATCAAAAAAGTAAAAGAAGATATTAAAAGTAGTATAAGTTCTGAAGTTATTGAATATTTATATAGAAAGAAAGGGATTACAGAATTTGACTATAAATTTTATAAATCAATTTATCGCAAAAGAGTAATGTCACGTAAGCAATGGGATTTTAAAGAGAAAGTAAACCGTAAGTTCTTAAATTTTACAAGCTATGAAACAAACTCCCATTTTAACAAGATTAATCTCGTATTAAAATGGGCTGAGGATAACCCATTTTTTGACACCGGTTTTGTCTACTCTTTAAAAAAATCTTGTCAGAAAACGGGATTTCTTACAGAAAACCAAATTAATGGTTTGAATAACATTATAGAAAAATTCAAAATAGAATAAAAAATATTTTATAGTGATTGATGCTTAATTTCTCTTCCTAACCAAACCCCATATTTTTTCCATTGTTCATAATAAACAACCCATTCAGTAATCCAAGGGATTATTTTGTAAAGAGGCAATTTTTGCAAAATAGGTCGATCTATTATTGGATGATAAAGGCATAATGATAAGTCTGTATAAATATGGATACTATCATTGTATGCAATATATTTATTATTAATAAATATTTTATCATATCTAAATTTATAAAAAGGCGAATAAAAAATTTTAAATGAATAGTATTTGTTTCCTAAACTGATTGAGCCTGTACCAATTAAAGCTCTTTTTTTTGTATCGATGTGAAGGTCTATCCAATTGAAATATTTTTCTACAATTAACTTTTGAACCAATAGAAAGGAAAACCAATTCTTTTGGTTTTCCTTTCTAAGCTTTTCCTCCAAAATTGTGATGAAATCCATTCTTAATACCATTATTTGAATTAATTAATCCCTGCGAATTTGTGAATGCACTACCGCTCGTAATTAAAGAACTTGCTTTTATAAGTTCATCTTTTGTAGATTTTGAGAACATACTGATTTGCTCATTTAATGCTTTTTTATAGATGCCTTCCCCAAATAATTGAATATAATCTTCCTTACTGGTTTCAAAGGAATTTTTTAAATTTTGCCATTTGGTATGAAAGTCTATTATGAAATTATAAAAGCTATCATAATGTTTATCGGTCCACGAATCTGTAAAATCTTCTTCAAGATTTACGGGATTTAGTATTCTAAATCTATATTTACCTTGAATAGCTTCTATATATTTTCTTTTTATTTTTCCAACTACATTGTCAATCGTTTCAAATATTGAATTTTCAGACTCATACATTTGAGCTAATAATGTTGTGATGACAATACTAGAAACTCTATATTCCTTCCCTTGATAATAAATATCTCGGTATCTTTTTAATAATTGTACTGCTCTTTGTAAAGGAGTCTTTAGATAAAGTTCTGAGGGTAGTTTTTCTGTTTCTACTTGAGCTTTTATAAGTGCGTCAGAATTTTTCAATAAAATAGGTTCTTTTACCGAATTAGCAATTCTTAGAAACCAGTTGGAGAAGCCTTTAGGATTTCCTGTTGACCATGATTGTAATGCCTTTTCAGGAATTTTAATTATTTCTTTTTCAAAAGCATTTGGCATACAGGCCGGTAAAATATCCATATGGAAATCACTTTTATAATTAAGTCGAACACACCTTTTCTTCTTTTCCATTATTGATTTATAATAGCTATCTTTCTGCAAGGCCTTTACTAGTGCATTATAAATTCCTTCCGGATTATGATTGTGGTAAGGGTCATAAATGTGTAAAACAGTATCTAGGTCAAAATCCTCTTCATTGATAGGTTTTACAGTTGTACCAATTCGCTTAGAACCTTGGGCATAAATTTCAATGACTAAGTCTTCAAAAAAATCATTGTCTTTTTTAAGTAATTCAGCTACTGTATTATAAGCAGTTTCCATTCTTCCTAGTCGTGTTTTATCCAGTTGAAGTTCTTGAGCAATTCTCGCTAAAAGTTCTTCTCTTTGTAGAATGTAATCTTTAAAAATATCAATCATATTAAAAATCTTTATTAATTAATAACTTTGTATGCTGGCCGATTCGAGCGATTTGCTTAGGCCCATTCATTAATCTTAATTGCTCAATGTCATCACAGGTTACTATTGCGAACCCTCTCGAAAGATCATTTTCTTGTTTTGATAATTCGATTAGAGCTAACTTTTGTGCTTCATTAGGTAATAATTCAAAAATATCATAGATTAAAATTTCATAGCAACTGAAGAAATCACTCCACGATAAATTTTTTGAATACCTGCGGATATGTTTATAGTTTTGACACCCAAAAATTTCAGAATCTAAAATTTTTGTATCTAAAACTTCTTCCTTGAATTCTCTGTGAGGGCTTGCTTCTCTTTCATTTCCTTTTTCAAACCAGTTAAGAACTTCTATACAATGTTTTCCAGGAACCATAAACCTTAAGTCTAATTCACTCTTATTATCGACATCAAGACCATTTTTAGCATTGTCAGCTTTATAATTCCATTGATTAAAAAGACTTTCATCTCCATGTCGTTTATAGACACCTCCAATAGGTTGAAGCTGGTTTTCAATTCTTCGATTAAATACCAAGAGATATTTATTGCTATTGGGAATTTTGATTTTAATTAACCCTGCCATGGAAAACCGGATATACTGATTTTTATATTTACCAAATTTGGTCTGCATAAAAAGCTTAATATAATTCCTATTTTCCCAAGCTATAGTGACTCCCTTAGACAAGGAGGGCTTTGTTAATGCTGCTAAAGTTGTAAAAATTTCTGCCATATTAATAGTTATGTTAATTGATGATTTTATTAACTACAGGTGTCACTGATTAGACACCTGTAATTAACAGGGATTACTTTTCTTTTCTTATCCCTTTGAATGGAGTACTGCTGGACGTTTTTACATCCATAAATTGACCTGTTTTTGTGTCGCGTTTTACCCAAGATTCTGTTTTGGGATTATAGGTTTGCGAACGTCCTTTAACAGCACCATTTCTGTGGCCATCGCCAGTTGGAGGATTTGTTGCCATAATGTATGTGTTTTTATTCCTTTAACTTATTGGTCTAAAGGATTGACCATGCTAGAATGTTCATCTATAAGTATAAAGTAAAAAGCGTGACATTAACTTTAATTTTGTAATTTGTCACAGAAATTAATTATATATAAAAGCAAATGACAGTAGAAGAAATAGAAGATATATTATTGGTCATTTCTGAAAAATCAGATGATGAAACTTCTGCTTTGGCTGCTTTCTCAAAGTTGTATAAAAGTTATAGTAAATTTTTAAGTGCAGTTATTTCTGGAGCTTTGAAAAATAGTGGAATCTATGATGAACAAGTTTTGAACACCGTAATGAATAATACATTTTTCAAAATTTATGAAAACCCTCTGATTTTTTCTTTTCCAGAAAATGCGATTGAAAACAATTTTAAAGCTTGGCTTTCAACAGTGGCAAGAAATGAGCTAAAGAGATTATTAATTGAATATTATAGAAATAAAGAAGAAAGTCTTTCCAATGGAAATAATGATGTCGCAATAATAGAAAGTGAGGTTTTACCAGAAGGAATTTTTGAAAGTGTAAATCTAAAAGTATTAAATGACGCACTAAATTTATTATCTGAACGAGATAGACATATACTTTTAACATTATATATGTATTACGAAGAAGGAATGAAAACACCGTCGGATGTATTAGATTTATTATGCGAAATGTATGGAACTACGAAACCTAACATAAGAAAAATAAAGGAGAGAAGTGAGAAAAAGATTATTGAGCACTTTTCAAAATATACAGAACTAAAACCTTTAAAACATGACAAATAAAAAGAAAGTAATTGATTTATTTCAATCTAAAGGTTTGCTCTTTCCTCAAACAGATCAGGAAATAAAAGATTTTGAATTACTCAATCCGATAGATAGTGAAATTCCAGCAGATTGGAATTCTCCAGAAGAAATTATTAAAAGAGGTATGCAAAAAATTCAAAATATTAAATCTATTAGTGAAGAGACATTAAATATCGAAATTAATAGTTTGAAAATGGTTGCAAGAAAAGGAAGTAATCTTCCTCAGCATATTATTGATAAGATGAAAGAAAATCATAAAAAAAATGATAAATAATACTCCTTTAGTCCATATCAAAGAACTTGCAGAGTATATTGCACAGGATTTTAAGGAAAGAATCATTCCAGTTGATAAAATTGCAATTAATGAGGGATTAGAATTAATATATTATCCCTACGAAAAAGGAACATTCGATGGAATGACAGTATATTCAAATAAAAAATTTTATATTCATTTAAATACTGATAGTGGAAATGAAAGAGATTCTAAAAGAGGAAGGTTTACCCTTGCCCATGAGCTCGGACATTACTTTATAGATACCCATCGTATTGGACTAAAATCGGGATTGTTGGCTCCACATCCTTCCACCACGAATATAAAGCAATTTAATTCCATAGAAAGAGAAGCAGATTACTTTGCTTCATGTTTATTAATGCCTGAAGTAAAATTTAAGGAAGATATATTTAGAAAAAAATTTAGTTTTGATTTAATTCAAAATTTAGCTTTTAATTATAATGTTAGTATCACGGCTTGTGCTTTTAGGTTTGCTCAAATTGGTAATCATCCCATAATGATAATTTATTCTGAAAATGGTTTTATCAAATGGAAGACAGAGAGTGATGATTTTCCTTATAAATGGTTGCTGAATGATAAAAAAGTACCTGAAAATACTGTAATGGGGGAATATTTCACAAAAACTAATGTACGAGATATCTTTAAAACGGAGCAAGTTTGGGCTATGGATTGGTTTTACTATGTAAAAGAAGAAGATGTGAATAGACGATTTTATGAGCACTGTATTCCCTACAAAGGAAAGGCTTTGAGTATCATTTGGGAGGACTAAGATGTACTTCTTATTATCAGAATAAAAAAAACATGAATATTTAAAAGAGATAATTCTTTTAAAAGTTTTACAGCAAGTTAACTATAGGAATGGACTTACAGAGGAATTAATGGTTCACTAATAGTTCTAAAAGAATTTTTGTATATAAAACCTATTCTTTTATATTTGCAGCTTTAAAACATAAAACGATCTTTAATGAAAGAACTATTAGAAAAAATTAGCGCAGAATTCGAGACTTTTAAAACGGATTCAGATCTTCAGCTAGAAAAAGGAAACAAAGCCGCAGGAACAAGAGCAAGAAAAGCTGCTTTGGAACTAAGCAAGCTTCTAAAAGATTTTAGAAAAGTTTCTGTAGAAGAAAGCAAGAAATAATCGAATGAGGCTGTCTCAAAAGGTAAATTAACGCTCTGATAATCTCCTAAATGACAAAAGGAGTCCGAGAGAGGGGGTACTTTTGAGATTCTGTGTTAATATCCAAGAAAAAAAATATTTTTTATAAATTTGTACTTTAAGGCTGTTTTATACAAGCCTGCTTAGGGTAATCTTCAGGGGTTACCCTAACTTTCTTTTATTGGAGTAAGATTTAGATGGTATTTGGGATTGTATTGTTGTTGAGTTTTGTAGAGTATAAATGCCAGTTCCAATAATTTTCTTTGTACAGCTACCGCAGCTTTCATTCTGATTCCATGTTTATTGACCAACCTAACGAAAATATTTTTATAATGCTGCTCATGTCTTATTGCTGCGAGTGCAGGTAAATGTATGGCTTTACGCAGATACCTGTTGCCTCGTTTGGAGATTACCGGTTTACCATTGATTGATATACCTGATTGTTTTTCTTTGATGTCTAATCCTGCATAACTTACTAATTGTTTTTTGTTTCTAATTGTTTCAAAACCATTGGTTTCAGCTAATATTATTGCTGCAGTAAGTAAACCTATTCCAGGAATAGATTTTATTGTATTTACGGCATCAATAAGCTTAGAATTAGATTTTATAACTTCCCTTATTTCTTTTTGTATTTCTACTTCCTGATCATTCAATATGGTAATACGATATTGCATTCTTTTGATAGAGTGACTATTGGGAGTTGATTCAGTTTGCTCGGCATGAAGTTGACTTTTGATCATTGTACGCTCTTGTACTAACTGGTCTCTTTCTCTGGTAAGTTGCTTTAGCGTTTTATAAACCGGATCAGGGCTCTTCCATAGTTCTGTATTACGCTCTAAACCAAATAAAGTGATAGCCTCTGAGGATGTTCTGTCAGTGATGGTTTTTACCTCCAGACTTCTAAAGTAGTTGCTGATTTTATTGGGAAGGATAATGCTGATGTTACAATATTTTCCTTCTAAAAAATAAGCCAATTTTTCGTGATAAACGCCCGTAGCTTCCATAATATAATGAACGCTCACATCAGTATCCTTGTGTTTTTCAACCCATTGATATAATTTTGCTAATCCTTGGGAGGTATTACGAAAATTGCCATAAAGATAAAGTTGTTTTTCAAGATTACTAAAGAGTTTCCCAAAACATACTACGAGTTCTTTACTACCTACATCAATACCTACTACTTGTTTAAGTGTTTGCATACTAACTGTATTTATTAAAATTTAAGTATATAGTATAGCTTCCCGTAGACTTGTCTCCTAATGGATATTGAAGCTGGTTAAATCACCGCCTTACATTCTGTTCTGTCTTAGGAAGCGAAAGAACAGAAGGCTATTTCTCAAAATCAGTATACTATACTTTAAGTTACTAAGACAGCCTTTAGCTCTTCTGATCTTCACTATTATTCTAGCAAATGTATAAATTAAAAACTCCTACATCTGACTTTGCAAACATAGGAGACAGCCTCTTTATTTTGGGGGTAGATAGTATGTCATTTACAATTCAGTAGCTTATAATTTCCTGCTGCAAAACCACTCATTAAGATCTTTAAAATTATGATAGATCAGCGAACAATCCTCCACATTTTCATATTTTATTATCAGTTTTTCAGTGATCATTTTTCCATTGGAATCATTGTCCAGGAAAAGTGAAATTTTATTGTATCTGTTTAGTTTCTTTTCAGCTTTATAAAGCATTGCTGTAGAATTTAATATGAGATAATCTGAGTTAGAGTCCTTTTCATTTTCTATATTCATATAGGACAGGAAGTCAAAGAAGCCTTCAAAAACAGCAATCTCATCTGCCCCATTTTCAATCAGGGTTACATCTTTATCTCCTAAACAGATTTTAAAATATTGATTTCTGATTTCCATACCTCCGGAATCATTGAGAAAACCTATTCCGAAATAATTTTTCCACCTTAAACGAAAATGGATTTCCTTTATAAAATGACTCTGCTCGTAAACTTTTCTTTCTTTCAGATACCTGACTAACGCGGGATGGATAATTTCATGTATTTTTGAAACTTCATAAGTCCGTGTCTGCCAACCTTCTTTATTGTTTTTTTCAATTTTATCCTGTGAAAAGTCAAGCTTTTCAAGGTGTTTTAGGGCATCGGAAACCGAACATTTATTGATAGTTTGGACAATTGAGATCACATCATAACTCTTTCCTGTTCCGAAGTCGAATGCCTTATTTTTTATAAAATCCACCGAAAGGCTGGGGGTTTTTTCTTCCCGGTCCAATGCAAAATAGAAAGCAGTCCGTAAATTTTCTTTCACAGGAAACAGATTAAAAGATTCTAAGACTGTTCTGATTCCAATATTCTTTTTAATTTCTTCACAATTCATTTTTTTTCTTTTTTTAATGCAATTCTTTACTCAGTTTTCCTTTTAAATAAAAAAAGACTTTTAATTACTTTTTAATATACTTTTACTAATTCCTGCAAACACTTTATATCAAAGGCTTTGGGCCAGTTTTGACATGAGCGCTTTTCCGAATCAGACATGAGCGCAATTCCGAAAGGTGAATGAGTGCTTTTCCGAAAAAAGGATTGTATTGGAATGAGTGCTTTTCCGAAAACTCACCTGTTCCACCGAAAACTTATCCACAATTCTTTAATTTCGACTCTGCGAATGAGTGCTTTTCCGAAATCAAGGCAACATAATCTTTGATTTTAAGAATTTATTAACTCCAGAGAGCGCTTTTCCGAATTTGACATGAGTGCCTTTCCGAAATGACATGAGTGCTTTTCCGAATTCATAAGATTACTGGATATCCATTAGGAAGCAGCTTTCCCATTTTTGTGTCTTTGTACAGCTCAATAATTATTTTTTGGATTTCCTCTAAAAATAACTTTCCCCGAAAGTAGGATGATTTTAGTTTCTTTTGCCTGTTACCTCTGACAAAACAGTGGTAAGCTTTTTCAATAAGTTCTCTTGTCTGCGGAATGTTCCGGTATTGATAAGAGAATCTTAGCATTTCCTGTTCATTCAGTTTATATTTCTTTTTAAAATACCCTAAACGATAAGTAATTTTAAAATGTATATCGGCATTAGGTGATGTGTTTTCTCCTGCAATATTTTTTGTCAGGTAGGGGTGAATAAATATATTGTCTGAGATATATCTGTAATTAAAGGATATATTACTGTATCTATCAAGATTACTTCTTACAGGTTTTAGAAATTTGAAGCAAAAATCATTGGCAGTTTTATAGTTTAACCCAAACTTTTCATTGAGTGTAACCAGTTTTAAAACTGTCCCATTTTCAGGCAGTTTTGAGAGCCAGATCGCAAAAATAATATGCTTATTATTCTTGATATTATAGACGAGGTTATATAGTACATAATTATATTGTGGAATAACAATGAGTTTCTTTAGCCAATAACTGCTGATAAGAAAGGAAGTGTATCCTCTTTGATCATAGCTCGGCGTAGAGATCAGGCCTCCGAAAGTTCTAATCTCCTTTCCTTTGGAATTAACAGATTTATACCAGCCCATTTTGAACTTGGCTAAAAATTCATAAGCCTCAATGACCTGTCTGGTCGATCCGCTTGGTGAGATTTTATTGTTCTTAATTCTCATTGAAGCAAAAGTATTATTTTGGGTCTCAAATTCCTGATCAAATAAGGACAATTGTTTCGGGCGGTCTTCAGGGCGGAACTGTTCGCTGCTGAGAATGGAAATAATGTTAAAAATTACCCGTAATGCATTTATAGGAATTTCCGCCGCCTGGTGATCGTCAAAAATAAAATCATCTACGAAATGGTTCCCAAGCCTTATCTGCTGCTGAAGCTTTGTATTCTCAAATGCTTTGCGGATAATTTTTAGTTCTGTTTCATGAAATGGCATTGCTCTATTATTCTAGTATAACATTTAGTACAACATTCCTGAATTAAAAGATAAAGTTTCATAGGAAAAGAGTTTTAGTTATCTATTATTCCTTTTATGGTTCCTTATCATGCGTTCGGCATCCTCAACGGTGTAGATACGATGCTGTTTAATCCACTCATGAATTTCTTCCTTAAAAAATAGCAGCACTCCATTGGTTGGTTTACAATGAGGTATAAGCTTACGGGAGGTCAGCTTATAGAGTAAACTTTCAGAAATTTTCAAATACGAAATAAGTTCCGTACTATTAAAAACTTCCTTATTGTTAATGTAGTTTTGATGGACGAGTTTCTTAATCTCATTAAGTTCTTGCTGTAGCTGAATCGGTGTCATATTTCAAAAATTTGACACGAAAATAAATGAGTGTAGACAGATGAAAAGGCTAAAAGTTATGTAGCAGAACTTTATTTTTCTTAAACATAACTTTTCGATAGGAGTTCCTGGATTCTAGGCTTGACTTTATTCAATTCCCTTCTTTTAGAAGTGGAATTAATTGAGCCATAGTTTACTTTCCGGAATTCATTGTTTTTATAATAATAAAAATAATTGCACAACTGTTTTGTTTCAATTTTCAAAAGCGGCCTGAATATTTCGTGAATAATATATCCTGCTACTTTTTGGTCACAGGTCATATAAATACAGGCATCTGTATGTTTGTAAATCTTCAGGTTATTTACAGAATCCACAATATAATTTTTAGAGAATAGGTCGGGAAAATTTTGGAGACAGTTAGATTTATCTGAAACAAGGGTAGTATCCAGAATACGGCATTCATCATGCAGAATGTAGTAAAGATATTCTGTCAACTCTTCATCAAATGAATTTACTATTGATTCTTCATTTGTAAATTTGATCTTTTCTTTTTGAAAATATTTTTTCTTGAGAGCAAAGAAATCCAATCCTATAATTTTATAGATTATAGGAGGCATTAGCAAACCAAGTATAAAAATGGTCAATGAAAGATAGATCGAAAAAAAATAAAGGCTTTCCCTAAAAAAGAATAAATTATATTGTAATAAGAAAGTAGGAATAATAAGTAAAGCTATAAACCAAAAAAGTCTAGATTCCAGAAAACGATTATAATTTTCTTTAATTGATTTATGGAAGTCAGCTATTGCTTTGTGAAATTCAAAAATATATTTTTCCATAGTTAGAGATTTAAACTAAAAATATAACAAATATCTGAAAATCAATTAAAATATTCCTATATTTGAGACTGTTAGTTGTTGTACTAATGTTATACTTAGAAAGATATAAATCAAAAAAAACACTCACAAATTAATGTAAGTGTTTGATTTTCAGTAGCTCCTCCTGCTGGGCTCGAACCAGCGACCCTCTGATTAACAGTTAGAGGTGATTGAGTTTTAAGATAAAAACGGGTTTGTACTAAAGAAATTTAAATCAGGAAATTACACTTTTAAAATCTATGATAAAGGCAGACAAAATAAACTTGATTATGAACTTTTGAGAATAGAATTAAAATACAACTCAAAGGAATTAGAAAAGTTTGGAATATTGAATTTCTGTGATTTATACGAACCATACAAAAATGTTACACTATTCAATGATTTTCTAATGTTTGATTCTTTGATGATTGTGGATGATAGATTTACTGAAGGTCTTACTGATACAGAAATTGCTAATCTGGGAAACAAATTAGAGTATACTTTTTGGAAACAGGATTTTGGTTCTGATGCTACGAAAGGAAGAAGTAAAACCAGATTAAAAAATTATATTAAGGTTAAGAAATTAGATAAAACCTTTATATACCTTAAAAATATGATTATTAAAAAGTTTGATGAGTTGTTTAAAGATTGTGATGAGAATTATCCAATTGTTGTTGGGAATTAAAGAAAGTGATTGGTTTTACTATAGTGTAGTTGTAGTAAAACCAATCATTTCTTCTTATCAAATATCTAATATGTTATTTCAAATTTGATATAGTGATGTGGCTTAAAATCAAAATGATTGGCTATGCCTGTCTGTGGTAGAACCAATCATTTTTTAATGCTTTAAAAATCTTTAGTCTATTGTTTTACTAAAGATATTGATTTTTTATAAGGTATAGTGGGTTGATAACTAGGTGGACATTCTCCCCAAGTAATATCGGCATCTTGCAACATAAGTATACTCATTTTATTTGGTGTTTCTGGCTTAATTCTTAAATAAACAATACCTTGTTCACCACAAGCAAATTCACTATTGCCAATAAAGTACATCATGTATGCTTTTAAATCTTTTTGAAATCCTAGGCCATTAAATTTAATCGTTGTATCATTAGTTTCGTTAAAAGAATTATAAATTATATTTCCGTTAGCATCAGTTACTTTCATTCTACCAATTAATTTATCTCTTCTTATACCTATCTCCTCATAAATGCCTTTTTTGAGCTGAATCTCATAGGTTTTTCCATTATAAGTCCCTTTCCATGTACTGATATATTTATTTAAAGAATTATTAATATCTTTTTCATAATTATAGTTTGGACAATTAGGATTTGTTAGACATTGAGCTGCTTCTTCTAAAGAAATTACTTGTGCGTTACAAGAAATAGTAAAAAAGATTAAAGTAAAAAATAAGTATTTCATAAAATTTTTTTTTAGTTTGGACAATTTGTTTCTGTTGTATCTGTTTTATCAGCATTAAGGTTAATTTCTGTGGTTGTTCCATCTGTATTCATTCTATACAAACTTACTCCTTTTAAATTCATTCTGTCATTTATGAATTGAAGAAAGCCTAACTCTAGTTGTTTCTGTTTACCTATTCTACTTCTCATAAATTCAAAATAAGATTTTTTTAAAGCTATAGCATCAGCATCGGTGAAAGTTTTAATCTGATATTCGTTACCAGTAAAACGAATTTGATAATTTACCGAACTTGAAACCATTACAGCATAAACTTCTCCTAAATCATTGAAGTTATCTTTTGCATTTTTTATCATATCCATAAAATAACTTACATCAGCAGGAGAAAATATTTTTATACCATATCTTGTAGCATCTGCCCCTTCTGTAGTATCATAATATGTAAAATCATCTACATGCGTATGCATATACCCTTTAATATTTTTATTTTCTGGTAAACTAGCATTAGGAAGTCCTAATGAATTACTAGTCTCATTAGCAGTGGCATTGTCTTTATATTCGTAATTACCATCGTTTCTTTGTATAAATCCAGTTTCCATTTTTAAACCCGTATTAGATTCTAACACATTCATTTTACCATAAAAGTCAACATTTCTTCTTTGAACCTTTATTTTTCCACAAGGAGTGTTTCTTGGAAGCGGTAGCGTTGGTATTGTAGGAGTTCCTTCGTTTGGTCCACTTCCTAAACCTCCTCCGTCACCAGAACCTGTTCCACCTCCTGGTGCGCCGTCATCTCCCAACGCCGTACTTGCTGTACAAACTAATGCAACTGTAGTAATGTGTAGAGGGGGATAACCTCCATCAGCATTCTGCCAATTACATCCACCCCAAGAGCTTTCGTTACCCGAATGATGCTCACCTGTATAGCAGGAAAAAACCATATCTACCGTTTGGTAAGAGCAGGATTCGGAACCTCCCATACTTCTGTTAGAAATCACCCCTCCATAAGTTCCTTTTGTCAGTTCAATAGCTGTGGTTTTGCCAGCTGTTTTCACAAATTTTCCAGCAAGTAAATCTTTTTTTTCCTCTGATGTAAAATTGTAAGTTACTAAAAGTTCTTTATAAGTTCCGTCAGGTAGCGAAGATAATACCAAATTTTCTAATGGTGCATTTTCAGAAGCATTTTCTCTAACTAGATTAAATGTGTAGGTATGGAAAGTGGGTCCAACCTCAATGTAAGTTACATTATCTGTGTCAATGGAAACACCATTTGCATAATCAACTGATTTACCTGATGAGTTGGTTTTGATTTCTTGTAAATTGCCTTGTGCTTTTTGTAATTCAGTTTTAAGAATTAATTTGTGTTTGCTTTGTTCTAAACTAATTGTTTTAGATGTTGGTTTGAATTGACTACTGTTGTTGTAGGTTTCTTGTTCTGATGTTAGTTCATTCCTACAGGAATATAACAAGACCATAATAGTTACCAAAGAGAGTAACCTCACAATAAATTTGTTTTTCATTTATGTGTAAAAATTTAAAAGTTATTTAGTTTTCTTGGCGGCAAAGATATAAATTCAATAATTAAGTCCTAATAAAGTGGAAATATCTTTTTATTTGTTCTTTACTACTTTGATGCAAATGTATACCTATAAAGCGACAAAACGTGTCGTATTATATTTTAAGTTGTGTATTTTTTCATTTTGGTTGGATTTATTTTTACTCAATTAGTGGGTTTAAATTGGTTTGTGTTTATAGAATATATAGAGATTACTATACAGCTTTTTTAGATAGTTTTTTTTTGTTTTGTGCGGTCTTGGAATGTGTTTTTGTTTTTATCAGTGGTTATTTGTGGGTTTTAGTTCTATTTCTACCTGTGTTTGATATAAGTGAGAGTTTTGACAGTGTTAGATAGTATTTTCAGGCTGTTTATTAAAACTTGTTGGTGTTTTATAGCTTGGAAGTTTTAAATTGAAATTTTGGACTTTGTGCAAGGGTTATGCAAATCGGGTGTGGAAAAAGATATTAAAAATGCTGAATTTTTATGCAAATTTTGTGCAAATAAAAAAGAGTTACAATAATTAAATATCGTAACTCCTTGATAATGTGGCTCCTCCTGCTGGGCTCGAACCAGCGACCCTCTGATTAACAGTCAGATGCTCTAACCAACTGAGCTAAGGAGGAATTTCCTTTGTTTTAAGTGGTGCAAATATAATAGGAATATCCGTACCAAGCAAGTTTTATCCTTTATTCTTGATGATTTTTGACTAAATGTGTTGAAATTCAATAAGAAATATTTTGTCTTTTTAAATTGATTCCAGAAATATTCTTAGAAATATAGAAGCCAAAATGGTTTAATTAGAATAATAACTTACATCTTCAGGGTTTTTAGCTTTAATCTGGTTCTGAAATAACGGTGAAAATAACCGTTATTTCAGCATCAGATATATATTTGTCTGCAGTTTTACAGGACTCTATTTATTTCTTTAAATCTTTAAGAATTTCCTGAACAGCTCTTTCCAGTTGTGGATCATTGTTCTGAAGACGGTCCATAAAGGTATTTTTAACATAAATATCAGGTTTTACACCTGTTTTTTCAAGATTCTGCCCGTCTAATGTGTAAGTTCCCCATGAAGGAAGTCTATAAGAAGATCCGTCTACCAACCCTTTTGCTGAAGTGAAAATAATCCATCGATAAGTATCCTGACCGATAAT
The DNA here is from genome assembly GCF_045865955.1 of Chryseobacterium sp. KCF3-3. Classification (NCBI taxonomy): domain Bacteria; kingdom Pseudomonadati; phylum Bacteroidota; class Flavobacteriia; order Flavobacteriales; family Weeksellaceae; genus Chryseobacterium; species Chryseobacterium sp. KCF3-3. Next base: position 1,524,919 of record NZ_AP035792.1, on the reverse strand, counting down.
TTTACCCAGCTTTAGAGCTTTGAACCCGGCTGCTGTCATTTCAGCATCACTTAATGAAGTTTCGTTGATCAGAAGAACAATAGGTTTTCCGGAAGGAGCGAAGTTCGGTTGTGTGGTTATTTTTCCTTCACGGTATTTCCATTGCAGATAAGGTCTCTGAGAAAGGAAATTCAATACTTTATCATGAACATTTCCACCTGTGTTGTAGCGTAAATCGAGAATAACAGCGTCCTTTCTGTTCTCCTGTTCTACCATATCCAGAAGGAATCGGTCCAGTTCATCAGTAGACATGTTTTTCATGCAAGAGTAGGCAATACGGTTGTTGCTAAGCTTGTCTACACGCTGGTGATTGTTGTAGATCCAATCATCATAAAGTAATCCTTTTAATTCCCCATTAGAAATCGGATGTACTTTGGTTGTTACAGTTTTACCATCACGGTTGAAGGTAAGAACAAGTTCATCCTGTTTTTTAGGGCTTGTGAAATAGGTTTCGATATTTTCGTTTTGATCGATCTTTTTTCCGTTTACAGAAGTCAGTTGATCTCCGGGTTTGATGTCAACTCCTGAACGGTAAGCGGGAGATTTTCTTACAATGCTTTCTACCGTGTAAGGCTGGTCTTTTTTGAAGATAATTCCGGTTTCGTTGGTGAAATAGTTCAGGAATACAGTTTCCTCTTTTCCAGTAGATGAAAATCCGGTATGTGAAGAATTAAGCTCACCCAGAAGATCATTCAATAAAATTCGCAGATCATTTCTGTTATTTACATACGGAAGATACTTTGCATACTGCTCCTTTTTGGCTTTCCAGTCGATACCATGGAATTTTTCGTCGTAGAAGTTTTCTTCTACACCTGTCCATGCTTCAGCATACATCTGAGTAAATTCTGATGCCAGATCTTTATCAAAGCTATATTGGATATTGATTTTCTCAGGCTTTAATGCAGCAACAGTTGTTTTGTAGATATTACCTTCTATCAGAGCGAATAGGTTTTTCTCATTTTTAGTTAAATAATAAGCTGCTTTATCAAATACTTTTTCAGATTTGGCAGGCTCAAAATCGGTGAAAACCTTTTTGTATAGTTGTCTTTTTCCATTATCCTGATTAGAATTAAATAATAGAATCTCTTTTTTATCATCGGCAAAAACGGTCGGATCATCCTGATATCCATATCGGTCGGTTACCAGTTCAATTCTGTCCAGGGTATCTTCAGGATTTACTTTCAGCTCTTTGATTACCGGTTCTTTTTCTTCTTTTTTCTCTTTGTCCTCTTTATCCTTGTCTTCCCCTTTTTTGTCCTTCTTATCTTTATCCTTATCTTTATCCGAAGATTTTGTTTCCTTCTTTTCTTCAGTGAAAAGACTGTCGAATTTTTCAGATTTAAAAGGTTCATCAAACCAATCCAGAGCCATGCGGTAAATGTTAGATTTCTGCATGCCTAGAGGGTAAGACGGATTGGTTCTGTCACTCGCGAAATAAATATACTTGCCGTTTGGAGACCACACAGGATCTTCCTCTGAAACTCCAGTGTTGGTAAGGTTTAAAGTCTGTGCTTTTTTGATATTATAGATGAAAATATCGAGTTCGAAGTTTCTTTTTGCAGAAAATAATACATATTCATTGTTTGGCGAGAAAGAAGGTCTTGAGTTTTGGAATGCCCAGATTTCATCTTTTACAATGGTAGTGGATTTTAAACTTTTTAAATCCAATAATCTTACTTCATCTCTTCCGCTTAAGTAAACGGCTTTTGAAAGGTCGTTGTTCAGGGTGATGCTGCGGTTATTTCTTAAATCTTCCGTTAATTGCTTTGGCTGTCCTTTTCCGTCTGCCTGAATCGTAAACCAGTTTTGATATCCGTTATAAGTCTGATTGTAAAGTAAAGTACGGTTGTCTTTCAGCCATTTTACTTCCATAGCACGTTCTTTACCGTCAGAAACCTGCTGGGCAAACTTTCCTTCAATGTCAGAAACGAATATGATACCACGGCTTATGAATGCCATTTTTTTACCGTCCGGAGATACATCATAATAGGAAATATTATTTTCCACATTGAAATTCTGAGCTTTTTCCAGGGTTTTATTGGTATTCAGACTGATGTTGAGTAGAGTTGTTTTTTTTGAGGCTACATCATAAGTATAAAGCTGATAATCCTTTTCAAAAATAACTTTGGATCCGTCGGCTGAAACAAAAGGTTTTTTAATAGAAGTGTCAAATTGCGTTAAAGCAGTTTTTTTACCATTTTCAATTTTATAAAGATTGTATTCTCCATTGTTCTCATCAGAAATAAAATAGATAATACCATTTTTATCTACACTTGGATTGAAATCTTTTCCTTCATAGTTGGTGTACTGTTTGAAAGAATTGCTTTTTGGATTGTATCCGAGAATATCAGGATTATTTTCTCCCTTATAACGTTTTCTCTGTACCTGATGGGCGCTTTCAGATGAGCTTGTGAAAAGATATTCTCCTGCAGGAGTTTCCACAAGTCCATTGGTATAGTTAAAGTAATTATTGAAAAGTTTTTCTGGAGTTTTTCCTTCAATTGTGGTTTTAAAACTTCCGAAATTATTATTTCTGGTGGAAGTAAAATAAATCGTTTTACTGTCCCATGCCCAACTTTCCATTTCGTCTCTTCCGGTATGGAAAGTCAGCTGCTTGATGGTTCCGCCTCCTGCGGGCATTAGATAAACATCATAATTTCCGTATTGGTTAGAACTGAATGCAAGCCATTTCCCATCCGGAGAAAGTCGGGGATTGATTTCTTCTCCATCCAGTGCGGTAATTCTTGAAGCATTTCCTCCATTGGAATCTGCTTTCCAGATGTCACCGTCATAAGAGAAGTAAGCTGTTTTTCCATCAGGACTCAATGAAGGACTTGATAAAAAATAAGACTTTTCCTGCGCCGAAATTCCTATAATAGAAAATGCTGTGAATAACGAAATAATAGTTTTCTTCATGGTACAATTAATACTATATGTTGTTTTTATTATTCTTTTTCATTGTAGAGAAGTTTTCATTTGCTGAAAATTTTCTCAATCTGTAGTACTCTGAAAAAGAATAGTCGGATTATTAACGAAATAGTTACATGAAAAATGCTTGAAAGGGCAGATGATATTCAATACAACAGGTCAATATTTCATAAAAACTTAAGATAAGTTGCAAATATCAGTCTTTTTATAGTTATTACAGTGTATTGTTCAGATGAAAGCACAAAAAAAGACTTACATTTCTGTAAGTCTTCTTGCTCCTCCTGCTGGGCTCGAACCAGCGACCCTCTGATTAACAGTCAGATGCTCTAACCAACTGAGCTAAGGAGGAATGTCCTTTGTTTTAAGTGGTGCAAATATAGGACGAATATTTATACCCTACAAATATTTTTAAGAGAAATTTTAAAAAATTTATAATTTACCCATAAATACTTTGAAGATGTCGCTTCCAAAGATCAGTAACATCAATCCTAACAGGAAGATAACTCCAATCATCTGTGCGTTTTCCAAAACTTTCTGCGGAACAGGTTTCCCTACAATAATTTCATATAAAGTAAATAAAACGTGTCCACCATCAAGTCCCGGAATAGGAATAAGGTTCAGGAATGCTAACCATACGGAGAACATTGCTGTAAAGCTCCAGAAAGCAACCCAGTTGATCTTAACGCTTCCATCCGCATCTTTATCCACAGGCATATTCTTTACAATAGCAATAGGACCTCCAACGTTCTTATAACCCTGAACTTTAGAGTTGAACATAATTTTGAACTGCTTAACCTGAGTTGTTAATGCTTCAATAGTTCTTGTAAATCCTCTTGGAATAGCCTCACCGAAAGAATATTTTTTATTCGTTACAATATTTTTAGCGATGCTTTTTGTGTCAATTGCGATACCTAATTTTCCGTTTTTATCTACAGAAACTGCCGGTAATGTTTGTAGAGCTCCGTTTCTTTCAACGTCTACAGAAATTGTTTTTCCTTTATTTTCACTTAAAAGAGCGCTTACTTCATCAAAGAATGCTGCTTTCTTACCATTGATTCCTACAATTTTATCACCTTTTGCTAGACCAGATGCCTGAGAAGAAGGAGTCGCTAATGAATCAACAACCATAGAAACTCTTGGGGTGATATATAGTCTTGCTTCTTTCTGTTTAAGAACATCTGCTACACCATCTGCATTCACCGGGAAAGTAACTTCCTGCCCGTTTCTGTTTACGGTAACATGATCTCCTAATAGAATATTGATTGAAGTATTTTCAAGTCTTTCCGCAGGTTTTCCGTCTACGCTGATGATTTTGTCACCATTCTGGAATCCCATTTTCTTTCCAGCAGAAGTCGCTTCAATACCGTTGTTGAATTTTGTGATATCCGTATACGTTTCTCCGTTAAAGAAAGAAAGACAGCTGTAGATTAACCATGCAAGGAAAAAGTTAACTGTAACTCCTCCCAACATAATGATCAGCCTCTGCCAAGCCGGTTTTGATCTGAATTCCCATGGTTCTGCCGGTTTTTTCATTTGGGCAGTATCCATACTTTCATCCACCATTCCGGCAATTTTTACATACCCTCCAAAAGGAAGCCATCCGATACCGTATTTCGTTTGCTCTGGGTGTTTTCTCCAGTCGTTATCCGGAAGTTTTGATATATCGATAGGAACTTCTTCCTTCTTTCCGTTCACTTCTATTACTTCAGAATCCGGTAAGTTTTTTGATAAAAATTTATACTGCCATTTTCCGTTGATTTTCTTCATGGAGAATATGGAGAAATAAGGATCAAAAAACAGGAAAAACTTCTCTGCTCTGGTCTTAAACCATATTGCCGGTAAGAAATGCCCAAGCTCATGAAGAAGCACAAGTATAGAGATGCTCAGAATGAACTGAAAAAGTTTAATTGCTATTTCCATTAATAAATTTTAGATTTTAATTTGCAAAGGTAACAATTATCAAAACTATGCCAAATAAAAAAGCTCCCCGAAACAAGAAGCTTTGTCATATTTAAAGACGATTTGATGATAAGATTATAAATTGAAAGAAACACCAAGGCTGCCATTATTACCAACCTCTGCAAAGACTCCAATTTTCTCTGTGAAGAAATAACGGGCTCCGATGTGAGCTCCCACTCCAAAGTCTTTCCCAAGAACTCCAAGGTCTACTCCAGGGTAGATATCCCATTTGGAGGGCAAGTTTAAAGCTTCCTGTAAGTGAAAGTTCAATCTTCCGAAAACAAAAACACGATTATCTTTATCGTTGTTTTTATAATTGTCGAAGTAGCCATTAATCCCGGCTCCTACAGAAATAAGTTTGTTGAGTCCATAGTCGTAAGTTCCCGTGATTCCGGTTCCATATCCCCATGCGCTCAGTCCCAGTTGTATTTTCTGATCTCCCTTTCCTGTCCAGGCCTGAGCATTAGCCATAGCGCCAAAAAAGAAGATCGCCACCATAAAAAACAATTTCTTCATAAATTTTTAATTTTAAGGGTAATAATAAAAAATATCTCTATCAAAAATGAAACCGAAAGAATGGGAGTCGTATAAAAATGATTGACTTTAATAAATTATTAAGAAATAGTACCCTGTTTTTGCGTGAAAAACCATCTTTTCAACCATTTAATTCTCCTTTTGTAAAGATAAAAGCTGTATTTTTATACTTCACATTTGGAATAATTTAAAAAGAATAAAAGATGAAAGTTGTAGGGCTTAATTTAGATATCATCTGGAAAAATAAAACTGAGAATTTTGCACATATAGAAAGTGAACTACTGAATGTAGAGGCAGATCTGTTTCTTCTTCCTGAAATGTTTTCAACAGGTTTCTGTATGGATGCTTCTGAAGTTTCGGACAGAAATAATGAATCACTGGAGTTTTTGAAAAAGATCTCGAAAGAGAAAAATGCAGCGTTTTGCGGAAGTGCTCCGGTAGAACAAAACGGAAAATTTTATAACAGAATGTTTTTTATAAAGCCGGATGGTGAAACATCTTTTTATGATAAAAGACACCTGTTCTCTTTTTCCGGAGAAGATAAAGTGTACACACCAGGAAAAGAAAGAGTAATTGTTGAATATAAAGGAATACGTTTCCTGCTTCAGGTATGTTATGATCTTCGTTTTCCTGTCTTTGCAAGGAATAATGATGATTATGATGCCCTTTTATATGTTGCCAACTGGCCTGAGAAAAGAGTAGGAGCATGGGAACACTTGCTAAAAGCCAGAGCTATTGAAAACTTATCTTTTGTATTTGGTTTAAATAGAATCGGGACCGATGGAAATGATTTGTTTTATCAGGAAAGTTCTCACTGCTTCTTTGGGGATGGAAAAGAAATTTCTCAGAAACAGGGAAGTCTTGTATCTGCAGAACTGTATATAGAGGAATTGAAAGATTTTAGAAAGCATTTCCAGTTTTTGAATGATAGAGATTCCTTTTCTATTGAATTTTAAGATTTTCCCACAGATTTCGCAGATCTTCACAGATTTTTAATTTCTATATAAAGAAAAATAAGCATAATTATCTGTGGAAATCTGTGCGATCTGCGGGAATTATAAAAAGCAAAAAAACTGTGAAAAATCACAGTTTTAAACATATTCTTGTAAAAGTTGTGTGAGGGTATTCACATCATGAACACCACTTTCCTTCCATAGCATTTCTCCTTTTTTAAAAATGGCCAGTGTAGGGACTCCACGAACACCATACTGAGCTGCCAGTGCAGGATATTGATCTACATCTACCTTTATAATTCTGGCTCCTTCGCCAATATTTTCCTTTACTGTATTTAATACCGAAGACTGTACTTTACAAGGCTGACACCATGTTGCGAAAAAATCGATAAGTACTGGTCTTTCGGAATCTATGATTTCCTGAAATTTTTGTGACATAGTTTTGGTTTTATTAGTTTGCTTTTTTGTTTGTTTCATCCTGGATCGCTTTTACATTCTTCCAGGTTGTTCCATCATAAGCTTCCACACCATTTTTCTTCAGAATTTCCATGGCCTGATCTGCCTGGATTCCTTTATTGCAAAACACAACAACTTTTTTTCCTTTTAGAGTTTCTATATTGTTTTGAATCTCTGCTAATGGAATATTGATAGCATTTTTTGCTGTTCCTGCAGCATATTGCTCCGGAATTCTGACATCTACTAATGTTACATCAGGGCTGTTAACCACTTCTTTGATGTTGGCTGTAGGAACTGTAGCTGTAGGGTTTGTCTTACAGGCACTTAATGTAAATGCTAATGCTAAAAATAATCCGAAAAACTGAATTTTCATGTCTTACAAGGTCTTAGATTGACATACAAAATCTGTAGTTGGAAGTTTTTCCGTTTTTTTGATTCCGTTAAAACCACCTTCTATTTCAGTAAAATTTCTGATTCCGTGTGAGTTAAGGATGCTTGCAGCAATCATGCTTCTGTATCCGCCGGCGCAGTGCAGGAAGAAGTGTTCAGAATCATCAATGGTACGTGCCCAGTCGCTGATGGTATCCAATGGTTTGTTGTAAGCGTTGTCAATGTGTTCTGCAGAGTATTCAGTCAGTTTTCTTACATCAATTACAGTAGCGTCTGCTGTAAACTGCTCTGCAAATTCAGACGGAGTAATTCTTTTAACTTCGTCAATTTCCTTACCAGCTTTTTTCCATGCTTCAAAACTTCCTTTCAGGTAACCAATCACATTGTCAAAGCCTACTCGGCTCAGTCTTGTAATCACTTCCTCTTCAGTTCCTTCATCAGTAACTAATAATAAAGGATGCTTTACATCTACAATAAGGGTTCCTACCCATGGGGCAAAATCTCCTTTCAGTCCTATATTGATAGAGTTGGGAACAAATCCTTTATGGAAGTCCGCAGCTCCTCTTGTATCTAAAATTAATGCTCCTGTTTCCTCTGCCAGTGCTTCAAAATCTTCAGGTGCAACAGGCTGTAAGCCTTTGTTCATCACAACGTCCAGGCTTTCATAGCCACCTTTATTTAAAGCAACATTCATCCCGAAATATTTTGGAGGAGCGGTTAAGCCATCAAGAACTTCTCTGATAAAAGAAGCTTTATCCGGTTGATTAAGAGCGTAGTTTGTTCTTTTTTGGTTCCCTAAAATGTCTACCGTTTCCTTCTGCATATTCTTCCCACACGCAGATCCTGCTCCATGAGCTGGATAAACTGTGATGCTGTCATCCAACGGCATAATTTTGTTCTGAAGACTGTCGTAAAGAATTCCTGCAAGGTCTTCCTGAGTAAGGTTAGTCGCCTTCTGTGCAAGATCCGGTCTTCCTACATCTCCTAAAAACAGGGTATCACCTGTGAAAATTGCAGTTTCAACACCATTTTCATCGATTAAAAGGTAAGTACTGCTTTCCATCGTATGTCCAGGAGTATGCATAACCTTTATTTTCACTTTTCCGATCTCAAAAACCTGATTGTCTTCAGCAATGATGGCATCAAATTCAGGAGCAGCAGTAGGTCCGTATACAATAGGAGCACCTGTTTTTTTGCTTAAATCCAAATGTCCTGATACAAAATCTGCATGGAAGTGAGTTTCAAAAATATATTTTAAAGTGACATTGTCTTTTTCCAGACGATCCAGATAAGGTTTTACTTCTCTTAGAGGATCAATAATGACAGCTTCATTCTCTGATACAATATAATAGGCACCCTGAGCCAGACAGCCCGTATATATTTGTTCAATTTTCATTGGGGTCTTTTTTTAATGAGTTAAAGATACAAAGTATTAGATAAATTCTAAATGAAATGTTAAATCCCATTGATAGTTTCTTTCAATACTTTGTTAAACGTGTGTTTAGTATGTTGTTTTTAAGCAAAAAGAATGCCTTACATAATGTCAATTGGCGAATGCTGTTTTATATCATGTTTAGTTCTTATACGCTTCCTGATATGAAAAAAAATAATCGTGGTTTAAGATTTGATTATCAAAGGGCAAATTTATTTTCGAAAGGAATAGAGAGAAGTTCTTCTGAAAATATCTTTACATATTTTACAAAAAATTTTATATTTATAAGTTTAAAAAAGCAATCAAATGGCAGACAAAACACAATTTATTGAAGAACTTAACACGAGATACACTCCAAAAGGAGAGCATATAATATTAGGAAAAGGAATGTTGGACGGAGAAGTAGTCACAGAAGTGAACGTAACTATACCTCTGAAAACCATAAACCGTCACGGTCTTATTGCCGGAGCTACCGGAACCGGTAAAACAAAAACATTACAGGTGTTTGCAGAACAGCTTTCTCATGCAGGAATTCCCTCTTTGGTTCTGGATATTAAAGGAGACTTTTCCGGGATTGCAGAAGCGGGACAGATGAATCCTATCATTGAAGAAAGGTATGGCAAAACACAGCTTCCTTATAATCCACAAGGCTTTCCGGTAGAACTCATGAGCATTTCCGGAGGAAAAGGTGTAAAATTGAGAGCTACGGTTACAGAATTCGGGCCTGTTTTATTAAGCAAAATCCTTGAATTGAATGATACACAGCAAAGTATCATGTCCATTGTCTTCAAATACTGTGATGATAAAGGACTTCCATTGATTGATCTTAACGATTTAAAAAAAGTACTTCAGTATGTGACGGATAATGCACAAGGAAAAGCCGAGCTTGCAGCCAATTACGGATCTATTGCCCCAGCGTCTCTCGGAGCTATTTTAAGATCTATTGTGGCCCTGGAGCAACAGGGAGCAGCAGGATTTTTCGGTGAATTAAGCTTTGATGTTCATGACTTACTGGAAACAAGAGACGGAAAAGGAGTCGTTAATATTTTAAGAGTAGCAGATATCCAGAACAAACCTCAGCTTTTCTCCACGTTTATGCTTTCTCTTTTTGCAGAAATTTATATGACATTTCCGGAAGAAGGAGATAGCGGAAAGCCGAAATTGGTGTTATTCATTGATGAAGCCCACCTGATTTTTGATGAAGCTTCCAAAGCGCTTCTTTCACAAATTGAAACAATGGTAAAACTGATCCGTTCCAAAGGAGTTGGGATCTATTTTATTACACAGATTCCTGGTGATGTCCCTGAAAATGTCCTTTCCCAATTAGGATTGAAAATACAGCATGCATTAAGAGGATTTACCGCGAAAGATAAAAAAGAAATTACCAAAGCTGTTGAAAATTATCCTACCACAGAATACTATAATGCTTCCAGTCTGATCCAGAATTTAGGAATTGGAGAAGCATTTGTTACAGCTCTTGATGAAAAAGGAATTCCAACCCCATTGGTACATACTTATCTGATCTCTCCGGAATCAAGAATGGATGTTCTGAATGATGCTGAAATTTCCGATCTCACTTCAAGATCAGCTCTTGTTGCAAAATATGAGCAGGCGGTTGACAGAGAATCTGCTTATGAAATGCTGACCAGCAGAATGGAACAGGCAGCACAAAACCCTGCTCCAACCCAAAAATCAAGACCAGTGAAAGAAGAACCCGGAATGTTTGAACAGGTATTACAAAGTAAAGCCGGACGTACTTTTACTTCTACATTAATGAGAGAAGGAGCAAAAGCTATTCTCGGAATGTTCGGTCTGGGAGGCAGAAGAAGATAATTTTGAAAGACAACCTGCTGTATTTTGATATATTTTTTGTTATTTTAGCAGGTTATCTTTACTTAACAAAGAAAAATAAGACCGTATTTTATTGGGGAATAAGAGATCGGTTTTAAATATTAAACTAGAAAAACAGCAGTTAACACACATTCATGTATTCAATTATAGATATAGAAAGTAATGGTGCAGGTTATAGAAATGAATGCATTATAGATATCGCCATTTACAGATATGACGGTCAGAAAATTATAGACCAGTTTATATCTCTGGTAAACCCTGAAGGTGATATTACCCCTTTTGTACAAAAACTGACCAGTATTACCCCGAAAATGGTCAAAACTGCTCCAAAATTTCATGAAATTGCCAAAAGAGTGATAGAAATTACTCAAAATACAACTTTGGTAGGTCATAATATTGATTTTGATTACAGGATGCTTCGCCAGTCATTCAAAAGGCTTGGTTATGATTTTAAAATCAACACTTTAGATACAATTCCGTTAGCGAAAAAACTGATTCCTGATGAGGTAAGTTATTCGTTGGGAAAACTGGTGAAATCATTGGGTATTCCTTTGACGAATCATCACAGGGCGGAAGGCGATGCAAGAGCTACCTTAGAACTTTTCAAACTTCTGATTTCAAAGGATACAGAAAATGAAATCATTCAGAAGCAGCACGATGAGTCTAATGCCAAAACGTATATCAATAAGATCAAAGAACTGACCCAGGATCTTCCTAATGATAAAGGATTTGTATACTTTCAGGATGAAGCTGGTCGTATCATGTTCTCTGATTATGTTCAGGATATCAACAAATTTTCCAAAAAGGTTTTCAATTCCAAATCAAAAAAATGGGAACAGATTCAGAAAGATGTTGAGCAGATTAATTTTGAGCTTACCGGAACAGATATTATTGCCAAATTGATCCTGAATTCCAAGAATATTAAAAAGAAAGAAGTTTTACCTTTCGGATTATATTTCAGGAATAATAAATATGTGGTTGAGAAAAATAAACTCAATAAAACTGAGAAACCGGTCTTGAAATTCAGATCATTTACTCAGGGGACAAAAGCTGTTCAGTTCATTGGTTCTCAGGAAGAATTTAAAGATTTTTCTGTCCTGAAACAGAAAATTGAATTCAGAAAAAGGAATGAACTTTGGTTGGGGTCTGGAAGAAAATTAGGAGAAAAGTTATTTTTAATCATAGAAAACGGGAAGGTGGTTTCCTTTGGATTCTATGAGCTGTTTACGCAGATTCAGACACTGAGTAAGCTGGCTAAGTTGAAAATTGATCTTCCGCTATCTTCCACAGATCTGAATAACGAATTGCAGCTGGCACTGCTTCGTGGGGATTTTGAGACATTACCGTTACCGAAGTAAAAGAGTGTCTATATGTTACAAGTTATCTTCTGAACACAATACTTGTAAAATCAATTTTTAAAAAGTAAAAAATAAATAGTATTTTTGCAAAAAATAAATACAAGCAATGCAAAATTTTAAACAAAATAAAACTGGAAAAAAGGGAGCTGTAAAGTTCTCTAAGGTTTGGAATATTTAAAAGAGTTGTCTTGCATAAAAAATAATCAATGTGGCAGGCTCTTTTCTGAAGAATCTGCTTTTTTTATGTTAAAATGAAATTATGAATTCAAAAGAATTATTAAAGATTGCCAATGAGTTTGGCACACCAGTGTATGTTTATGATGCGGAGTCCATCAAAGTTCAATACGAAAAACTTACCTCTTCATTTTTAAAACATACGAAGTTCTTCTACGCTGCAAAGGCTTTGACAAATATCAATATTCTTAAGTATGTCAAGAACCTGGGGGCATCTTTGGATTGTGTATCTATTAACGAAGTTAAACTAGGATTGAAGGCAGGATTTTCGAAAGAAAAGATATTGTTTACTCCCAATTGTGTTGATCTGGCTGAAATAGAAGAAGCAATGACTTTTGGAGTTCATATTAACATTGATAACATTTCTATTCTTGAGCAATTCGGGAATAAATACGGAAACACCTATCCTATTTTAGTAAGAATCAATCCGCATATTTTTGCCGGCGGTAACTATAAGATTTCAACAGGGCATATCGACAGTAAATTCGGTATTTCCATTCACCAGGTTCGTCACATCGAAAGAGTGATGAAAAGTACCAACCTGAATGTTGAAGGACTTCACATGCATACAGGAAGCGAAATTAAAGATCCTGATGTATTCCTTCAGGCCTTGGAGATCATGCTGGAACTTTCTGAGCATTTCCCGAACCTGAAATATCTGGATATGGGAAGTGGTTTCAAAATCCCTTATCAGGACAGTGAAGAAGAAACTGATGTGAGAACATTAGGTAAAAAAGTAGAAAAAGTAATTTCTGAATTTTCAAAATCTACAGGAAAAAAATTCGAGTTATGGTTTGAACCCGGGAAATTCTTAGTTGGGAAAAGCGGATATTTATTGGTGAAAGCTAATGTAATCAAGCAGACAACTGCTACCGTTTTTGTAGGAGTGAATTCAGGGTTTAACCACCTGATCCGTCCGATGTTCTACGATTCTTATCACATGATTGAGAACCTATCTAATCCGAAAGGAGCAGAAAGAATTTATACGGTAGTAGGAAACATCTGTGAAACCGATACATTCGCATGGGACAGAAAACTGAATGAAGTAAGAGAAGGAGATATCCTTGCTTTCCACAATGCAGGAGCGTATGGTTTTGAAATGAGTTCAAACTTCAACTCAAGATTAAAGCCTGCTGAAGTTCTGTTCTTAGATGGAAAAGCTCATTTGATCCGTAAAAGAGATGAGTTTGAAGATTTGTTGAGAAATCAGATAGAAGTAGTGATGTAAAATCCGAAACATATCATATAAACAGCCACCTTTTTTGGGTGGCTGTTTTGTTTTGCTGGAGACCTAAACCTCACAGGTATTCAAAACCTGTGAGGTTTAAATAGAAAAAGAATTCAAAATTAAATTACAAGTTTTTAACATTGAATGAGAGATGGAGTCTCAACTTTATTAGCTAAATTTGATAGAAATAGGAAGATTATTATCCTTTTCAAGTACTATTTTTACCCAAAAACAACCACCAAAACAGAGTAATTATGGCAAAAAACATCGCAGAGCAGATTGTTGAAATGCTCGAAAATGCCAATGTGAAAAGAATTTATGCAGTAACCGGCGATAGTCTCAACCATTTGAATATTGCGGTCAAAAAAAGCAGTATTCAGTGGATTCATGTAAGGCATGAAGAAGTAGGAGCTTATGCTGCTGCTGCAGAAGCTGAGCTTGATGGTTTGGCAGTGTGTGCCGGAAGCTGTGGCCCTGGGCATGTCCATCTGATTAACGGAGTTTATGAAGCGCATCGTTCTCATGTCCCCATGTTGGTGATTGCTTCCACGATTCCAAGCGACGAAATGGGAATGGACTACTTTCAGGAAACCAATACGATAAAACTGTTTGACGACTGTAGTTACTATAATCAAATGATTACCCGGCCAGAGCAGGTACAAAGAACGGTACAGACTGCTATTCAACATGCAATTTCCAAAAAAGGAGTTGCGGTGATAGGACTTCCGGGAGACGTTTCTGAACTGGATGCTGAAGAAGGCTCTACCTCCACTCAAATCTTTAAAACCAATCCTGTGATAAGACCATCTGATAATGAACTAAAAAGTTTATCGGGACTTATAAATAAAAGCAAAAAGGTAACACTGTATTGTGGAATAGGAGCAGCTGAAGCCCGTGATGAGGTGATTGCTTTGTCTAATCTGTTAAAAGCGCCCGTAGGATATTCATTTAGGGGAAAAATGGCTATCCAACCCAATAATCCTAATGAAGTAGGACTTACAGGATTGTTAGGATTTCCTTCGGCGTATCACGCCATGCACGAAGCTGATCTCGTCATTCTTCTGGGGACGGATTTTCCCTATCAGAAATTCATGCCTGTAAAAAATAAAATTGTCCAGATTGATGAAAGTCCTGAAAGATTAGGAAGAAGAGCAAAATTAGAGTTAGGACTTGCTGGAGATGTCAAAGAAACCATTAAAGCATTACTGCCCTTACTGGAAGAAAAAACGGATGTTCATTTCCTGAACGAGCAGCTGGCATTTTATGATAAAGTGAAAGAAAACCAGTTGGAGTATGTTAAAGATTCTGGAAAAGAGAATGCTATTCAGCCGGAATATGTGGCGCACACGTTGGATAAACTTGCTAAGCATGACGCGATTTTTACGGTTGATACCGGAATGTGCTGTGTTTGGGGAGCAAGATTTATTACAGGAACAGGCGAAAGGAAAATGCTGGGTTCATTCAATCATGGATCAATGGCGAACGCCATGCCAATGGCTATCGGAGCAGCTTTAGCTCATCCTGGGAAACAGGTGATTGCCATGTGTGGAGACGGAGGATTATCTATGCTGTTAGGAGATATGGCTACTATTTTTCAGTATAAGCTTCCAATAAAACTGATTGTTTTCAACAACAGAACGTTGGGAATGGTAAAACTGGAAATGGAAGTTGGCGGAATGCCCGACAATGAAACAGATATGATTAACCCGGATTTTGCAATGGTTGCACACGCTATGGGCTATCCGGGAAAAAACGTTCATCTTCCGGAAGATGTAGAAAGTGCTATCAAAGAATGTCTGGATCACAACGGACCTTATCTTCTGAATATTTTCACCAATCCTAATGCGCTGGCTCTTCCTCCTAAGATTGAATTTGACCAGATTATGGGAATGACCAAGTCTATGGCTCAGCTGATGCTTGGTGGTAAAATGGATGAGGTTTTTGAAACTGTAAAAAGTAATTATAAACACATTAAGGGTCTGCTATAAGATTAAGAAGCAATGAATTCAAAACTTGCTTTGAATTCATAATATTTAAATTCTAAAACTTCATGCTTTGCGTGAAGTTTTGTTTTTTATAAATAAGCTAAATATTTACCTTTGTTTATTATTTGTAAACAAAATTATGAGAACAATACTTTTATTTTTGGCTTTATGTGCAGTTAATTTTTCGTTTGCACAGGATCAGGAAGAGCGGGATGATTCTTTTATCAGGGAGAGTAATAAAAATGTTCTGAAAATAGACATCAAAGAACCTTTTATGCAGGTGGCTGTAAAATGTAATGATTTTAAACCTGCAGCCTATGAAGGAGGTGTTGCGGCTTATAAAGAAATCCTAAACAAATATATGTATGCATACCTGAATTCTGATTTCTATGCTCTTACAGGTGATTTTACATTTACCTTAGTGCTTGATGCTAAAGGAAAAGTAGTAGATGTGAAAGGAATGCCCAAAGTACAGAACAGTGAAGTTTTTTTTGATGATATGCAATATGTAGTAAGAAGAATAAAGAAAAACTGGACTCCGGCCTCTTGTGGCGGACAGCCTGTAGCTTCACAGATTAAAGTTAAAATGAACTTCTCTTCAATGTCTGTGGATATCGATTAGATATAAAGGTTTTCTTTTCAAAATTTAAATAAAGGGAGATATTTATTAAAGGGATAAAATAAGCTCTGGAAAAAATAAAAATCAAATGGAAACCATTGTAAAAAAAAAGGAGTTTCAGTTGATTCTACAACAATAAATAAAAATCAGTTCTGTTAACAATACCTATAATCATGATTAAGAAATTTTTGTTGCTCATCACTTTCTTTACAACAAAATTAATTTTTGCTCAAAATGAAGTTTTGGATAAATATCCTTATGACCAAGACTTTTATGCTGGTGGGTTGAATCAATTAAATAAGGAAATGGTAAAGGTTGTTAAAGAACAAAAGCTGCTGCCTTGTGAAAAAAGTGAAGAACGGTATAGTGTACAGATTCTTGTGTTTGAAAATTCAACCATCAATTATGTTAAAGATTTTGACACTGTAAATATTCAAAAAAATAAATGTGCATTTGATTTCAGCCGTAAAATTATTCCCCATCTCAAAAAATGGATGCCGGCAAAAGTGAACGGGAAATTTATGGGAGCAATTGCCAAAATTGAAATAAATCCTTTTTATTTAGTTAATTCCAAAGATGATCCAAGTAAAAACGAAAAGAAAGGCCCAACTTTTAAAAAAGGAATAAAAGCTTTTGGATTTGAGGTTAAGACTATTTTTGAAAGATTCGTAAAGAAAAACGAGGACAAAAGAGCCTTGTTGACATTTGTTGTCAATGAGAATGGCGAAATGGAGGATTTCAATATTGAAGGTGATTTTTTTGACTATGAAAAGAAAGATATCATCAATAGTCTATCTAGAATAAAAGGAAAATGGAATCCTGCTACATTTAATAATATTCCAATGAGAGCTAAAATTAGCCAACCGATTTTTCAACAATTTGATCTTCAGAAAGATTTGGAAGATCAGGATAAAATAATGGATCAAAATTTCCATGATAACAGATACAGATAATCTCCTGACATTCTGTCACAATATTTTGTATCTTTGCAAACTTATTTGTTCGTAATTTAAAATTGCGGGCCTTAAATCGATTATCGTGCAGGAAAAATATATAGACGAAACAAAACAGGGCGAAGCTTTTGCTATTGCAGAAAGACCGGAGAACTCTAAAAAACTGTTTTTAGAAAGCTATGGTTGTCAGATGAATTTCTCTGACTCTGAAATTGTTGCATCCATTCTTAATGAACAAGGCTATAATACAACGATGAAAGTTGAAGAAGCCGATTTGATTCTTTTAAATACATGTTCCATCCGAGAAAAAGCTGAACAGACGGTAAGAATGCGTCTTTCTCAGTTCAAAAATCTGAAAAAAGAAAGACCGAATATGACGGTAGGAGTTCTGGGATGTATGGCGGAAAGGCTGAAAACCAAGTTTTTAGAAGAAGAGCAATTGGTTGACCTTGTTGTAGGTCCGGATGCCTACAGAGACTTACCAAATCTTTTAAAAGAAACCGATGATGGAAGAGATGCGATTAACGTAATTCTTTCCAAAGAAGAAACCTATGCAGATATCAATCCTGTTCGTTTAGGAGGAAACGGTGTTACCGCATTTGTTACCATTACCAGAGGTTGCGATAATATGTGTACATTCTGTGTAGTTCCTTTTACAAGAGGAAGAGAAAGAAGCCGTGATCCACACTCTATTATTGAAGAGTGTAAAGACCTTGCCAATAACGGATATAAAGAAATTACCCTTTTAGGCCAAAACGTAGACTCTTACCTTTGGTATGGAGGAGGTCCTAAAAAAGACTTTGCCAAAGCTTCTGAAATGCAGAAAGCAACAGCCGTTAATTTTGCTCAGCTTCTTGATTTAGTGGCTAAAGCCGTTCCGGAACTGAGAATCAGATTCTCTACTTCAAATCCTCAGGATATGAGTCTGGATGTATTCAAAATGATGGCAAAGCATCACAACATCTGTAAATATGTTCACCTTCCTGTACAAAGCGGAAGCAATAATATGCTTGAAGCGATGAACAGACAGCATACCCGTGAAGAATACCTTGATCTGATCAGAAAAGCCAAGGAAATTGTTCCGGAAGTAGCATTCTCTCAGGATATGATCGTTGGATTCTGTAATGAATCTGAAGAAGATCACCAGGATACCTTAAGCTTGATGAGAGAAGTAGAATATGACTACGGTTATATGTTTGCCTACTCAGAAAGACCGGGAACACCGGCTCACAAGAAAATGGAAGACAATATTCCGGCTGATGTGAAACAGAGACGTCTTGCTGAGGTTATTGCTCTTCAGGGTGAGCTTTCAAACCAAAGAATGAAATCTTATGTAGGCAGAGTACATGAGGTGCTGATTGAAGGAATTTCCAAGAAGAACAAAAACCAATGGAAAGGAAGAAACTCTCAGAATGCTGTATGTGTTTTCGATAAACTGGAAGGACAGAAAATAGGTGACATTGTGAACGTTTTTGTACATGACAATACACAAGGCACACTTTTAGGGAGAACAGTAGAACAAAATTAAGCAGTGATCAAAGCAGTTTATCTTTTTGCAATGCTTTCGTTTGCTATGGTATTTAGCCAGACAGAAAAAAATGTAAAAAAATATCCTGCAACCGTAGGAGATATCAAATTCGATGCGAAATTGGATAATGCTGATTTTAAGAAGTGTGGCTCAGAAAAATGGGGACATTTCAGTTTTCAGTATTATCAGGGTTCAAAGGAATTTAGCTATAAGGGTGAAAAGATTGCGATCACTGAAAAACTTAAAAAAGAAAATATATATTCTGAAAAAAAGATCAACGGCTATATTACCGTGAGATTTTTAGTAAATTGTGAAGGAAAGACAGGTCTCTTCAGATTACAGCATATGAGCCCGGATCTGAAAGATTCTGTACTGGATGAAGAATTGGAAAATAAACTGCTGCAGTTTACAAAATCACTCAATGGCTGGATGCCGAAAGAGATAAAAGGTTTAAAAGTAGATTATTATCAGTATTTAACCTATAAAATTGAAAATGGAAAAGTTTCAGAGGTATTACCTTAGCTTTTTGTTACTTATCGTTTACACCAATACTATTGCACAGGTCAACTGTAATGCAGTAGAGGGTGAGAACTGTAAAAAAGCGTGTGAGTTATACAACTGGGCTTCAGATTTACAGGGGTTCGCAGAATCTCAGGAAGGCTTTGATAAAGCCATTGAATTGTGTCCCGATTTCTCCCATGCTTATATGGAAAAAGCAGTTCCATATCTTAAAAACGGAGATTTCGTAACCTGGAAAATTTTAATGGATAAAGCGGTTGCTTTAGACCCCAAAATGCACCTTGGTTACAGAGGCTGGACGAAGTTTCAGTTCTTAAGAGACTATAAAGGAGCAATTCAGGATTTAGAATGGTTAAAAAAATATGAGCCCGGAGACTTAGGAAGATCTCAAAACGGGGACTATAATCTGGACGTAGTAAGAGCTATGTCCTACAGTGCTTTAGGACAGAAAGAAAAAGCCGCAGGGATTATAGAAAGACTTCTGGCTACCAGAGGTTATGTGAAGGGAATGTTTGATCATTATCAGCTGGGAGTTACCTATTTCGAGCTGGGAAGATATGACAGAGCCCTGGAAAATTTTGAAAAACAAAGCAAAGAGTACGACTTTGCTGAGAATATATACTTTAAAAGTAAAGTTTCTAAGATCAGAAACAAAGATTATTTGGATTTAAAAATGTTAGCCTTACAAACGTATGATGAAGGAAAGACCATGAAAGATGTCTACACTCATCACTTTAACAAAGTCTACAGAAAAGAAATTGAAGAGCTGTAGAAGATTAACATTCAGTCAATAATCAAAAATTTACTTATGAGCAACGAGCTACAAAACATAAAAAACCGTTTCGGAATTATCGGAAACTTTCCTGCACTCAATCGTGCCCTCGAAAAATCTATCCAGGTTGCACCTACAGATATCTCTGTATTGGTGATTGGAGAAAGTGGAGTAGGGAAAGAATTTATTCCGAAAATCATTCATTCAGAATCCAGAAGAAAACATCAGCCTTATATCGTTGTAAACTGTGGAGCAATTCCGGAAGGAACTATAGACTCTGAATTATTCGGACACGAAAAAGGAGCTTTTACAGGGGCTACAGCTACAAGAAAAGGATATTTTGAAGTAGCAGACGGAGGAACCATCTTTTTGGATGAGGTAGGAGAACTTCCTCTACAAACTCAGGTTCGTCTTTTAAGAGTGCTGGAAAGTGGTGAATTTATGAAAGTAGGTTCTTCACAGGTACAGAAAACCAATGTGAGAATTGTGGCTGCTACCAACGTTAATATGATGAAAGCCATCCATGACGGAAGATTCCGTGAGGATTTGTATTACCGTTTGAATACCGTACAGATTGATATGCCGCCTTTGAGAGAAAGAAAAGGAGATATCCATTTGCTATTCAGAAAATTTGCAATAGACTTTGCAGAAAAATACAGAATGCCGGAACTGGAACTGGAGCAAAGCGCTGTTCATTACATAGAAAGTTATTCCTTCCCGGGTAACGTCCGCCAGCTAAGAAACTTAGTAGAGCAGATGACCGTTGTGGAAAGGAACAGAAATATCACAGCTGAGAAGCTTGCCGAGTATATTCCTATGGAAACACATCTTCCAATGGTTGTCAATACTCAAAGCACTCCAAAACAGAGCGATTTCGGAAGTGAAAGAGAAATCATGTATAAAATTCTATTCGATATGAGGAATGATATTAATGATTTAAAATCCTTAACTTCGGAACTGATCAAGAACAGAGGAACATCAGATCTGAGCAACCATGAGAAAAACCTGATCAACAGAATCTATACTCCTGAAAGTCAGCCACAGGTGAACTCCGGATCTTTGTTATATTTTGATAATAATGATACTCCGGCAGTGCAGACTCCTACGATTATTTCGACACCTGAGGACAGCTATGAAGATATTGAGGATATTGAAATAGAAGAAAACAGGCCAGAATCACTCTCTCTTCAGAATAATGAAAAAGATTTGATTATCAAGGCTTTGGAGAAGCATAAAGGACGTAGAAACAGAGCTGCAGATGAGCTTGGAATTTCACAAAGAACTTTATACAGAAAAATAAAACAATATAACCTGGAAGATTAGCAAAACATAAATAATGAAAGTCAATTTAACACCTAAGCCGATCAATTTTAAGCTCGGAGAATACATTAACAAAGGTTTCGAACTTTTAAAGAAAGATTTCGGGAATATTTTTGTAGCATTTTTAGTATGCTTTGTGATGTCTATTATTCCGTTCTGCGGACTGCTTGCAATGGGTAATTTATACAAATACCTTCAAAGGTTGAACAGAAATCAGCCGGCAAGTCCTGGAGATATTTTTGATTTCAAAGACTTCATGCCTTATTTTATGTTGCAGTTAATTGTTTTTGGTGGTGTTTTATTGCTTTACATTCCTTTATTTGCTGTGCTGGGTATATCAGGTGCATTATCTGAGGGTAATGAACCCAATCCAATGGTAGCATTTTTTGGGTTTCCCTATATGTTTTTATTGATTGGCGCGATATATTACTTTGTATTAAAAGGCTTTTATATCATACCATTAATCAGTCTTAAAGGAATCAGGGAAGTAAAAGAAGCCTGGAATATTTCAAAAATAATGAGCAAAGGAAATCTATTGTCAATTTTTCTTTTCTCATTGGTAGTGAGTATTTTGTCCCAGATTGGTATTATTGCTTGTGGGATAGGAATTTTTCTTACCTTACCATTCTTATACACAGCAAATTATTTTGCTTATGAAGATGCTATTCAACAAATTGAATATGATGAAATTATTGAAATCGGATCTAAAAATGAACTTTAAAATTAACAATATCAGCTTGAAACAATCACTGTTAACGGGAATGCTTTTTGCATTGCTGGGAGTTTTAAATTCATGCTACAGCTTTACGGGATCGTCCCTTACAGACGAGAAAACAGTTCAGATTAATGAATTTCCCAATAATGCACCTCTTGTAAACCCTGCATTATCCCAACAGTTTTCTACAGCAATACAAAACAGATTCCTTCAGAGAACCACTTTGAAAGGAACAAAAGAAAATCCGGATATCCTGATAGAAGGAGAAATTACTGACTATTCCATTACCCCTACCACCATCAGTTCCAATACCCAGACCAACCCTTCTGGAGGAGTGATTCAGCAGGCACAGAATAAACTTACGATTACAGTAAAGGTACATTATGAAAATAAAATTCATCCGGATGCAAGTTTTGACAGAACATACTCTGATGAAGCTGCTTTCAACAGTGATGTATCCCTAAGTCAGATCGAAGACCAGCAGGTAAAACTGGTAACAGATAGAATTATTAATAAGATATTTAACGACATTGTAGCGAATTGGTAAGATGAATCCGAGAGTTTTAGAATTAATAAAAAATCCGAAAAATATTCAGTTAGAAGACCTTGGTCTTTTGAAAGAAGAGATTCACACTTTTCCTTATATTCAGAATATCAGGGCGCTTCATCTGTATGGAGTGCATCTGTACGAAAAAGAAAACTATCAGAAGGAGCTTTCTATAACGGCTGCATATACTACTGATAAAAAGATTTTATATCAGCTGATCAACGGAAAGATCAGACAGGAGGTGAAACCTGAAATTGTGGAAGAGAAGAAACCTTCTAAAACAATTGAAAAACCTGCCCAATTTACTCCAAAGATCCAATCCTTTCCCATCAGGAGAGAAGAGGAAGTTTCTTTGGAAAAACCTTTGGAAGAGGAGAAAAGTACTTGTGTTTTACCAACCGCACAGGAAGTTAAACACATTTATATAAACGGTGAACGAAACAGAATTTTATTTGAAGGAGAAGAAAACTTCCTGGATGAAGAAAATTCTGAGACAATAGATATTGAATCTACCCTTGAATCTGGAACTCTGGTAATCCAGAAGACTGAGACTATAGTTGAAGAACCGGTTCAGGAGAAAGTGGAATCTGTACAAGTTGAAGCGGAGGAAAATGGTGGAGAGAATTTTACACCGGAAACTGTTATTCCCGAAGAGCAGATTTCTTCAGCAAAAGAGGAAGAAAAAATTGAAGAAGAAGATAATACCAGCTTTCATGAAGTTGCACCTTTAGTATCGGAAGTAAATAGTGAGGCAGCAGTAGCAGAAGAGCCTGTAAAGGAGGAATCCGCTCATGAAACTGAATTGGTTTCTGAGGAAGAAGTACAAGCTGAAACAGAAGCCGGAGAAAACTTTACACCAGAAACCATCATTGACGAAGATCAGATTTCTGTTGAAAAAGAAGAAGCAAATGGGCATGAAGAATTGCCTTCAGTGGAATTATCTGATGCGGAAGTAAGTTTCCATGGAACAGATTCATTTATGCCGGACGTTAAAATCCAGGCCAACAACGAAGAAATAGCGGAAACCGCAGAAATTTCCCAACCGAATGTCAATAAACACGAGGAGGAAATGAGACGCCTGATTGAAGAGGTGGAGAAAAAAATGAAGGAAACTAAACTTGTTCCGCAAGAAGAAGAAATAGAGCCTGAAACAGTTGAAGATCATGAAATTAGCTTCGCAGATACTCAAAACTTCCATTTCTGGTCAACAAGTGAAGAAAAACCTGAAGAAATAAAAGAAGAACCTGTACAGGAAGAAGTTGTTGAGAATCAGATATCTCTAGTTGAGGAAACTAAACCTGAAGTTACTGAAGAAAAGATAGAAGAAGCTCCTGAAGTACAATCTGCATGGAAACCAATGAGTGTGGAATCCAATATGCCGGATTCCTTAATCAGTAAACCTGAACAGGTATCAGCTCCAGAAATAAAAACCCCAACAGAGAAAATAACGCCAGCTGTAGAATCTGAAGTAATTATTGAAGAGGAACAAACGTCCGAAACTGTTGCAGGAACCACTCAGGAAGAAGTTATTTCAGTACTAGAAACATCACAAATTGAAGAGGATCATTCTGAATCCACTGAATCAGTTGATGAAGAAAAATCTAATACTGAGACTTTAAAAGAAAATGTACCTGTAATGAATGTTTCCTTCTTTGGAACTGATATTTCTACCCTTAAAGTTGAAGAAAAGCAGGAGGAAAAGAAAGAAGAACCTGTAGAAAAAGTACAGGAGGTTACTATGAAAAATACGACTCAATCATCCATAGACAGCAACGTTCCAGGTTTTATCAACACATGGCAGAGCTGGCTTAAGATTGACAGAACAGAAGAGATTGAAAAGGAAAAATCAGAAATCAAAGAAAAGGCTATTGAGAACTTTATTGAGAACAATCCTAGAATCAGTCAGTTAAAAGAAGAAAGTACCTATGTTGTAAAAGAAAAGAATGACGATATCTCACATTTGATGACAGAGACATTGGCTAATCTTTATTTTGAACAGAAACTATATACAAAGGCCATAAAAGCGTTTGAAATACTTATCAAAAAGAGTCCCGGGAAAAAAGAATATTTTGAATCCAAGATTAAAGATATTAAGGACTTCAGAAGTAAAAATTAAAAAGAAAAAGGTACTGATTAAAACAGTACCTTTTTTTATTTTATAACTCCTGAGAATTGCTTTTAGTGCTTCTTAATTTTTTCCAGGCCTTCCGCCCAAATACAATAACAACAATTAAGGTAATGATGGCAAATATGGCTGCTATTACCGGAGCTGCCATTGCAAGAATAGACATGATCCCCGCACCGGCTGTCTCTGTTGTTCCTACCACCGAGTTTCCTAAACCTCCGGTCGTCGCAGTAGAAGCAGCCCTTATTCCTGCAAATCCAGAGCTGATGGTAGCTGCTGTACCTCCACCGGCAATTAATGCCAAAGCCCATTGTGGGAAAGTTCCAAGATCAGCAAACTGACTTGCAAATAATATGGAACCAGCCACTGTTGCCATAGGAATAGAAACAGTATCCAGTAAATGGTCAACAAAAGGGATGTAATAAGCCAATATCTCAATAATAGTGGCTATTCCTGTCGTAATAAGTGTAGGAAGACCAGCAAGCCATTCAAAATGCTCATTCATTGGAATCCAGTTGAAATAAGAGGCAAGGCTTACAATAAACATAGGAAGAAATACCCGGAAACCTGTAGCGGCTGCCAATCCAATCCCAATAAATGCACTGATTATATAAGAAAAATAGGGAAGGTTGTCTAACATATTAATTTTCAGATTTATTGTTTTCCCTAAATTACAAAAACTATATGATATTTGGAGCGTTGTTGATTTTAGAGTTCCAGATACGGGATGCAGGGTACGAGGTTTTGAGCTTTACTATTTGTGATTTGCCAGAAAGTAAAAAGAAGATTTTATCTGTGTAAGTCTGTGCGATCTGTGGGAAATAAAAAAATCTGCAAGAAAATGTCTCACAGATTTTTATTATTTTATCAGAAAAGATGATTACTTTTTCTGAGCTTCACAAAGCTTGATAAACTGAGCCTCCACATCCTGAAATTTAGGAGGCATCTCAGGAGAAACCCAAAATAGCATGGCCATAGTTTTTTCTCCAAAGGCTTGCCTGAAAAGATCTTTATTCAGACGATAGCATTCTCTCAGTAACCTTTTGATACGATTCCTGTGTACTGCTCTTTTAAAATATCTCTTAGAAACAGAAACTCCAAATCTTGCAGCTTCTACAGAAAGGTTGGGTTTATCCTTTAGAATAATAATTCTCAGGTTTCCGCTCGTTCTCCATTTACCTTTCTCAAAAAGCAAACTGATCTCTGTGTTTTTTTTGAGCTTTTCCGCTCTGGGATATTTGGAATTTGTCATTTACGAAGTGTAAATATATTTTTTTATTTTTCTCCCACAGATTTCAGAGATTAAGACATGAAAATCGTTTTAAAAATCTGTGAAATATGTGAGAGAATATCTTAATCCTGATTTAATAAATGATTAATCACTTCTGAAGCCGTATACAATCCGAAAATGGCAGGCATATAACTTATTGTTCCGTAAAAAGATCTTTTATAGTTGGTTCCGTCCGTCATTTTCAAACTTTCTTCATCCTGAATATCATTAGCAAAAACACAACGAACACCTTTGTCAATTTTTACTTTTTTCAGCCTTTTTCTTACCTGTCTTGCAAGGTGGCAATGTTCAGTTTTGCTGATGTCTCTTACCATTACCTTGCTTGGATCGGTTTTTCCACCGGCACCCATTGAACTTACGATTTTTATCCTTC
This sequence comes from Chryseobacterium sp. KCF3-3, assembly GCF_045865955.1. Lineage (NCBI taxonomy): Bacteria > Pseudomonadati > Bacteroidota > Flavobacteriia > Flavobacteriales > Weeksellaceae > Chryseobacterium > Chryseobacterium sp. KCF3-3. The sequence continues at coordinate 1,498,810 of NZ_AP035792.1, read as the reverse complement.
TTCTTTTGGCCGCAATAATCAGACAAAGTTTTGGCGTTACACTGTCAATACAGTCTAAAACATAATCAAATTTTGCAGAATCCAGAACTTCATCCATTCTTTCAGGATTTAGAAACTCATTGATTTTGGTTAAATTAAGATCAGGGTTAATATCTAAAAGTCTTTCAGCTACAACTTCTACTTTATGTTTTCCTACAGTAGAACGTAAGGCAGGTAACTGTCTGTTGATATTAGTAATATCTACTGTATCACCATCCACAATCGTCATATTGCCAACTCCGGCTCTTGCAAGAAATTCAGCTGCAAAAGAACCTACGCCGCCTAAACCAACAACCAAAACAGTGGCTTTGTTCAATTTTTCCAAGCCTTCTTCTTTTACCAGAAGCTCCGTTCTTTCCAACCAGTACTTATCCATTTTTTATTGAGTGTAAATTTTCTAAAATTTGTTCATTGAGCTGCTCCAAAGAAATACCTTTTATTTCCGAAACTTTATCATACAATTCTTCGATGCTAAAATCTTCATTGTCAGTTTCTAAAAAGAATTTGTCTAATGGAGTGTTTTTTAAAATATCCTGCAAAGATAAATTATACAAAACAGCTTTTCCAAAACTCAGATAAAAATTATTGGCAAGAAGGTCTTCAGCAATTTGACGTTTTTTATTAAAACCATGAATGATCATGGGCTGTTCGGCTTTCTTTTTAAAAGAAATGACCTCATAAAATTTTCTGACACAATGAATAATCATAGGTTTTTTGACTTCATTGGCGATTCTGATCTGTCTTAAAAAAACATCTTCCTGAATTTTCTGATCTATAGAAACTAAAGAATCTAAACCACATTCACCAATGGCAAAACAATTTTGAAACATCATACTTTTCATCCATGAAAACTGTTGTTCGAGATTATTAACATCAATATCTTGGGGATGAATTCCAATAGAATAAGGGAAATCAGGCGGAATTTGCTCAATGTTCATATTGTAAATTCCGTTTCTGACATATTTCTTATGATGATGAAAATCAAAAAAATCCATGTTCAAAAGTAAGTATTTTCAGAATTAATTTAAAATTATTAAACGATCGTTTATAAATGTGTTAAAAATTTCTTAACTTTACTCAAAGTGCACTTCATGAAAAAAAAATTTACAGAAAAACAGATTCACATATTGGATATTGCAGAAGAGCTCATCGCCAAGAAAGGATATGAGGGAACTTCTGTAAGAGATATTTGTTCTAAAGCAAATATCAACGTCGCCATGATCTCTTACTACTTCGGTTCTAAAGAGAAAATGATGTCCTATCTCTATCAGTACAGAGTACTGAAAACCAGAGAAAATTTTTCAGAATTTGCAGATACCATCAAAGAAGGTAAACCTGAAATGCAATTGAGGGAAATGATTAAATATATCGTTTCTCAGCTTTTCAAGTATAATTATTTTCATGGTTTCGTGACTCAGGAACTTCGTCATACAGAGAACCTGAAAGATGAACTGCTGGATTTCTATCAGCTATTTGTGAAAAAACTGGATGAAGTCATTAAGAAAGGGGTTGCATCAGGCGTTTTTACTTTTACTCCTAAACCTGAAGATATTCTTACCATGATCATTGGATCCACTTTATTTGTCATCAGAAATAAAAATTTCTATGAGCTCTATGTTCCGAGCAAAAATGAGGAAACCTATGCAAAAGAAGCGGAGAAAAAGGTGAGAATGAATCTTTTATTAAGTGTTTTTGCAATTTTGGGATACGCTGCAGACTAAAATTACGTTAAATATTCATAAAAAAAAATCTATTGGCAAAAAAGTTATATTTTTGCAAATTAGTAAATCGGCTGTATAATCCGAAAACTGTTGAATTTTATATATGAAAAAATATATTTTAGGTCTTTTTGCTGTAGCGGTGGTTACATCTTGCGTAAGCCAGCAGGAAAGAGCAATGAGAAGTGCTGATAAAGAATTTATCTTGAAAGCAGCTAATGAAAATTTTGCTAAGAAAAAGTGGAAAAATGCATTGGCTCTTTACGACAGGCTTGCCAATCTTGTGGCGGGAACAGATGATTTTCCTAACGTAGGTTTCAACACAGCTTATGCCAACTATTATGACAAAAGCTATAAGCTGGCAGGTCACCAGTTTAAAAATTTCGCAGTAAGTTTTCCTAAAGATCCTAGAGCAGAAGAAGCAGCATATATGTCTGCATTATGTTACTATGAAGGATCTATGGATTATAACCTGGATCAGTCAAGTACAGAATTGGCCATCAATGAGCTTCAGGAGTTCCTGAACAATTATCCTAACTCTGAAAGATCTAAAAATATCAGCCAGTTAATTGATGAATTGTCTTATAAGCTAGAATTTAAAGCTTATGAAAACGGAAGACAATACTACAAAATGGGCGAGTATAAAGCAGCCAATGTAGCATTTGAAAATGTTTTGGAAGATTTTCCAAGTACAAAACTTCGTTCAAAAATCTATGACTATATCATGAAATCACGTTATGAATTGGCGATGAAATCTATATATGGTCTGAAAGATGAGCGTATTGAAAGTGCCCTTACTTATACAAAACTGGTAGAAAAAGAGCTTCCTAACACAGAATACTCTAAAACGGCAACCGATCTTAGAGAAAAACTGGAAAAAGAAAAACAGAATTTCGTAGGAGTTAAAAAAATAACTGAGGCCAGAATTGCGGCTTTAACTGCGAAACAGAAAAAAGAAGCTGAAAAACTGGCAGATAAAGATAAAACAGAACAGCAAATCAAGGATCAAATTAGTAATGAAAAGAAAGCAATGCAGTTACAGAGGGACAGTGCAGCACTTAAGACACCTCCTCCTGCGGCGACTTTCAAAATTCAAAGATAATTCGTAAATTTGCCATCTTAAAATAAAAATAATTTTCTCAAAATGAGTGTAAAAGATACAAAAGCAGAAGTAAATACAATTACTTACGACAAAGATAAGATTGAAGATAAAGTAGGTTCAATCTATGAAGCTATTGTTATCATGGGAAAGAGAGCAGAGCAGATCAATGCGGAGATCCGTACGGAACTTCACAACAAATTGGATGAATTTGCCGTTCACAATTCTACATTAGAAGAGGTTTTCGAAAACAGAGAGCAAATTGAGATCTCTAAACATTACGAAAAGCTTCCAAAGCCAACTTCAATTGCTATTGAAGAATGGTTAAACGAAGATGTTTATTTCAGAAAAACAGAAGAAAGAAAGTAATCTTCTGTATTTTAATAAATCAAGGTCATAAAGGAATTCACTTCTTTTATGACCTTTGTTGTTTTAAAGCCTCATTGTGTGGGAAAAAATAAGTACTTTAGTATTTCAAAAAATTAGAACTAAATGAGTGTTTCCGGTAAAAAGATACTTATCGCTGTCTCTGGAGGAATCGCGGCTTACAAAATCCACTTTCTGATCAGAGACTTTGTGAAGAAAGGTGCCGAAGTACAGGTTGTTATGACTCCTGATGCAGAAAACTTTGTAACGAAACTAAGTCTGTCTACATTATCCAAAAAACCAGTGTATTCGGATTTTTATAGTGATAACGGAACATGGAACAGTCATGTAGAAATGGCTCTGTGGGCGGATGTTATGATCGTTGCTCCATGTACAGCCAATACACTGTCTAAAATGGTTCACGGAATGTGTGATAACCTTGTTATTGCCACTTATATGTCTGCAAAATGCCCCGTATTCATAGCTCCTGCAATGGACCTTGATATGTATGCGCACCCTTCTACAAAAAAGAATCTGGAGCTGGCAGAAAGTTTTGGACATATTATTATTCCTGCGGAAAACGGAGAGTTGGCCAGCGGACTGATCGGACAGGGGAGAATGGCAGAACCGGCAACAATTTTTAATACTGTTGAACATTATTTTAATTCAAAAATCCATTCACGAAGCCTCGAAGGAAAAACGGTTTTAATTACTGCCGGGCCTACCTATGAAGCTATAGATCCGGTAAGATTCATCGGAAATCATTCATCTGGAAAGATGGGATTCTCTCTTGCAGAAGAAGCTTCAAAAAGAGGGGCAAAAGTAATTCTGATTTCAGGACCGAGTTTTCAAACTATTAATGATCCGAATGTTGAACTTCATAAAGTGACTTCAGCCAAAGAAATGCTGGCTAAGGTATTTGAATTTTACGACAGCATAGACATAGGAATTGCCAGTGCAGCAGTAGCAGATTATGCACCAAAAGACGTTGCCAAGGAAAAAATCAAAAAAAACGATGAAAACCTGACGATTGAATTGGTTAAAAATCCGGACATCCTAAAAACAATGGGCGAAAAGAAGACCCACCAGTTTTTGGTAGGATTTGCGCTGGAAACTCAAAATGAAGAGGAAAATGCAAAAGGAAAGCTGGAAAAGAAAAATCTGGATATGATTGTTCTCAATTCTCTTCGTGATGAAGGAGCCGGTTTTAAAAATGATACCAATAAAATCAAGATATTTACCAAAACAGAGAAGAAGGAATTCAATCTGAAATCCAAGGATGATGTAGCAAAAGATATTCTCGATTTTGTTGAGTCTCAACTTTTAAAATAATTTTAATAAATTTCCGTTCTCAATTTTTAATAGACAATGAAAAAAATTATAAGTTTATTTTTTCTGTTTTTTCTATATACTCAAAGTTTTTCTCAGGAGCTGCTGTCTACGGTACAGGTAAACTCCCAACAGCTGGGAGGAAGTAATCAGCAGGCCTATAAAGCATTGGAGAAAAGTCTCAGGGACTTTATCAATAATACCAGCTGGACAGGTAAGAAACTTCAGAATTTTGAAAAAATAAAATGTGCTTTTTCTATTGTTATTGCAGAAAGAGATGTTAACAAATTCAAAGGATCTATTGTTATTCAGGCGGTAAGACCTGTGTACAATACGACCTATGAATCTCCATTAATTAATCTTCAGGATCAGAGATTTGCTTTTGAATATATTGAAAATGAGAGTCTTATTTTTAATGAAAGACAATTCTCCGGGAAGAATCTTACTGATGTAATCAGTTTTTATATTTATGTTATTTTAGGTCTGGATGCAGATAGTTTCCAGTCTATGGGAGGATCACAATGGTATGCAAAAGCACAGCAGATTGCACAGAATTCCCAAAACAGAAACTATGAGGGCTGGAATACCATCAACGAGCCGAGAAGCCGTTCTATTTTGATTAACGAAATTATGAATCCTAACTGGAGTCAGTTACGTTCTACCATTTATACTTATCATAGAGCTGGGTTAGACAATCTTTTCAACCAGGATCAGACTGCCGGGAAAAAAGTGATTTTTGATGCCCTGATGCAATTAAAAATGTACGAAAATAATTTCCAGCAGGCGTTTTTCTTTAACCAGTTCATGGATACTAAAAGCGATGAAATTTTCAATATTTTCAATTCCGGAAATAATGGAGGATTGATTCTTAATGATCTTAAACAGACAATGATCATCCTTTCACCGAAGAATATAGAGAATAAGTGGAATAAATGGAAAGTCTAAAAATTGGTGGATAAGTTGAGAGATCGCCGGCTGATTATTAAAGGGTCATCAAAAAACATTTTCTTGCTTCAATAAGAAACATTATTGTCCGATAAAAAGGATTCATACATTTGAAAATATCAATGTTTGCAACATGAATTAGCAGTTAGTTCCCACAGGAGCTGGATTTGATCCCATCGGGATCTGCTGTTAGAAAAGAAAAATGAAATCCCCGAAAAAATAAAGCTCCGTAGGAGCGATCTGTTAATTATGCTTTAATTTAATCGGACAAGAATGAAAAAAAACTTATTTTTACAGTTCAAACTCAAATTGGATTATAACACGGATTATCAATGCTTTCGAGAATTTACATTAAAAACTTTGCCCTGATTGATACCCTTGAAGTATCATTGAAAAATGGTTTACAGGTGATTACCGGTGAAACGGGGGCAGGGAAATCTATTATCCTAGGTGCTCTTCGACTTATTTTGGGCGAAAGAGCAGATGTAAAATCAATCGCCAAAGCTGAAGAGAAAAGTGTGGTGGAAACCGAGTTTTCTCTCAACAATCAGTTTAAGAAATTCTTTATTGAAAACGATCTGGACTACGAACTTCAGACGATTATCCGAAGAGAAATACTTCCCTCAGGGAAATCCCGGGCATTTATCAATGATGTACCGGTAACCTTAGATATTCTTAGAGAGCTTTCTTCACAGCTGATTGATATCCATTCCCAATTTGAAACGTCCAATCTTTTTACCTCAGAATATCAGTTTAAAATTATCGACGGGCTTTCTGAGAATAAAAAAATCATTGAAGATTATCAACAGGAGTTTTCTGAATTTCAAACGCTGAAATTGTTGTTGAAAAAACTGAAAACCCAACTTTCAGAATCCAATAAAGAAAGCGATTATAAAGAATTTTTACTCAACGAATTGGAAGAGCTGAAGCTTGACGATGTTGATTATGAGGATATTCAGAATCAGCTTTCTATCCAGGAAAATGCAGGAATGATCTCTGAAAATGTAGGCCAGATTCTGTCAAGGTTTCATCAGGAGGAAATTGGAATTCTGTCATTCTTTAATGAAGCAACCAACAAGCTTTCAAAAATTTCCGAAATTTCTACCAGTTTTGCTGAACTTGATTCAAGGCTGGAAACCTCTTTTGTAGAGCTTAAAGACATTATCTCTGAATTGGAACATGAAGCGGAAAGAGTAGAAATCAATCCTGAAAATCTGATATATCTTACCGATCTTAATAATAAAATCAACGCTTTATTCCTTAAACATAATGTTTCAGATCTTAATGAATTGATTGAGATCAGAAATCAGCTGGCTGGAGATCAGAAAGGAGCCTCAGATCTTGAATTACAGATTGAAGAAACAGAAGAAAATATCTCTCAAAAAGAAAAAACACTTCTGAGCCTTGCTTCAAAACTTTCAAAGAACAGACATAAGAATATACCTGTTTTCATCAAAAAAGCAGAAAGTCTTCTCAAGAAATTAGGACTGGAAAAAGCAAAGGTGGATATAGAATTACAGGATGCTGATGAATTTAACCAGTTTGGAAAAGAAAATATTCAGCTGTTGTTTCAGGCTAACTCAGGCTTTCCTTTAAAACCGATTCAGACTGCTATTTCCGGCGGTGAAAGATCAAGAGTAATGCTTGCTGTAAAGAAAATTATTGCAGAAAGTGATGAGTTGCCAACCCTTATTCTGGACGAAATTGACACTGGTGTTTCAGGAAAAGTAGCTGAAGAAATCGGTAACCTGATGAGAGAAATGTCCGAAGACATGCAGTTGATTGTTATTTCCCACCTTGCACAGGTTGCTGCTAAAGGAAACGACAATTATAAGGTAGTAAAACAAGATATTTCCGGCAGAACACAATCTACCATTATTCCATTAAGCAGTGAGGAAAAACTGAACGAAATTGCTCAGTTACTTTCCGGAAGTAAAATTACGGAAGCAGCCTTAGCACAGGCAAAAGAGCTTATAGGATAATTAAATAAATCCACTTTTTTCTTAAAAAGTTGTAACATATTTTACATTATATTTACTAATGTATAAAAACTAAAATATGTTTCTAAAGTTCCTTAGGCTTGAAATCAAAAGCTTTTTTCGTGGTACATCTTTAGGGATCAATCTGACCATGAAAATTCTCCGTTTTATAGGAATTCTTTACTTTATAGGATCCCTTTTAGGAGGAGCATTTATTGCCTTTTTCTACATTCAGGAGGAAATGCACCAGGATCCTTTAAAGGTGGTTTCAAAATTCATGATTGTTGCCTGGATTATTGATCTTGTTCTTAAATATCTCTGGCAGGAAATCCCTACACAGAATATTAAGCCGTTTCTCACTCTGAATATCAGGAAGAATACATTGGTCAATTATATGCTGGCTAAGACGTTTCTTTCAGCATTCAGTTGGCTGAGTTCCTTATTCTTTATTACATTTTCACTTATTGCGTTATTCAATGGATATAGTATTCCAGGAGTATTATTATGGCTTATAGGGGCGGTTTCATTACTCTACATGAATAATTTTATCAATATCTTCTTCAATGGTAAAGAAACGCTGGCAGTTATCGTAGGAGTATGCTTTCTGGGTATAGGAGCGCTGGGGTATTATAATATTGTTCCGGTTTTGTCCTATTCTGAATTGGTTTTCTTCAGCTTGTATGAAAAACCTTACTTTGCATTGATTCCTGTTCTATTGTTTGTGATATTTTGGTGGGTATGTTTCCGCTATCTTCGCAATGAATTTTATTTGGATCAGGGGCTTGAAGCCAAGAAAACAGTCGGGAAAACAGAAAATATTGCCTTCCTTAATAAATACGGTGTTATAGGAGCATTTATCAATAATGATATCAGAATGCTGAGACGCAATAAAGTTACCAAAGGAATTCTTTTTGGAAGCTTTATGTTTCTGTTCTATGGATTGCTGATGTTTAGCTCTGCACTCTACAAAACCCCTGCAATGATGATGGTTATGGGACTTTTTGTAACAGGAGGTTTTCAGTTTCTGTTTGGGCAGCGAGTACCTGCTTTTGACAGCTCATATTTTCCATTGATGATGACCCTGAACGTTCCCTACAAAGAATATCTGAAAGCAAAATGGTGGCTGATGAATATTATAACAGCTGCTTCTGTGATCATTGCTCTCTGTTATGCCTACTTTGGCTGGGAGATCTACGTTACATTCTTCGCAGCAGGATTATACAATATAGGTGTTAACTCTCAATTTACGCTTTGGTCCGGAGCTTTCAATAAAAATCAGATCGATCTAAATTCAAAAGAGAAAAGAATGGGACAAAAAGGAAGTTTTAGTTTAATGACAATGCTTCTGCTGATTCCTAAAATGCTTCTCCCAATGGGAGTATTTGCCCTGACAAAATATCTATGGGGAATTACTGGTGGAGTAATAAGTATTGCAATTATAGGAATTATCGGCTTTTTTCTGAGAGAGAAAATCTTCGATATCATTGTAAAACAATATAAAAGAGAGAAATACAGCACATTGGAGGCATTTAAAAATATAAATTAAGCCATGATCAATATACATAATCTATCAAAAACATACGGGACAGCAACGGTTCTTAATATCGAAAATCTTGACATTCCTAAAGGAGAAACATTTGGCCTTGTAGGAAATAACGGAGCAGGAAAAACAACCCTTTTCAGCCTGATGCTGGATTTGATTCAGGCAACAACAGGGTTTGTAAGCATTGATGGCATTAAAGTCAACGAATCTGAAGCCTGGAAAAATAAAGTATCAGCATTTGTAGATGATACGTTTCTCATTGGGTATCTTACTCCGGAGGAATATTTTTATTTTCTCGGGGAGTTGAGAGGTCAGAATAAAGCATCTGTAGATGAATTCCTGAAACCTTTTCATGATTTTTTCAATGGTGAAATCCTGAAATCCGGGAAGTATGTCCGTGATCTTTCAAAAGGAAATCAGAAAAAAGTAGGAATTGTAGGAGCTATTATCGGGAATCCTGAAATTATTATTCTTGATGAGCCTTTTGCCAACCTTGATCCGTCCACCCAAATCAAACTTAAAAATCTGATTAAAGAATTATCAAAACAGGATGGCGTTACTTTTCTTATTTCCAGCCATGATCTTTCCCATACCACAGAAGTCTGCAACAGAATTGTGGTGGTGAACAAAGGTCTCATGGTAAAAGATATTCAGACTAATCCGGAAACATTGAAAGATTTGGAACAATATTTTGCAGATCAGGTTTCAGTTTCGGATATTTAATACCACAAAAATAGAGGTATGAATACAACAGAATCGCAGAATGTAACAGATTATCCCAACAGCAATACTATTTTCATGGTGTGGAAACTTAATGACAGTCCACAGCTGAAAGATGTTTTTCAGGAATTATGCGCGTTGGTGTTAAATCTTAACAATTCGGTGTTTAACCGTTTTCCGGACAGCAGAGCAAGTTGTGTCATGGGAATTGGTGCAGATGCATGGAGTAAACTGGAACTACCAAAGCCTCTGCCAAAAGAATTAGTCAATTTTAAAGAAATAAAAGGAACAAAACATACTGCTGTTTCTACTCCCGGAGATCTTCATTTTCATCTGAGAGCAGACAACAAGAGCCTTATTTTCGATATGGCGGTTGAAATATCCGGATTGTTAAGTTCTGTAGCTGAAAGTATTCTGGAGATTCATGGATTCAAATATTGGGATGCACGTTCTATTCTTGGTTTTGTAGACGGAACGGAAAACCCTCACGGGGACGATCGTGATTATTTTGGGAAAATAGGCGATGAAGATTCTCAGTATAAAGGAGGAAGTTACCTTTTTGTTCAGAAATATCTTCACAATATGGATGCCTGGAAGAGTTTGTCAACAGAAGATCAGGAGAAAGTAATTGGAAGGTCAAAGGAAAATGATATTGAAATGTCTGATGATGTAAAACCTTCGAATTCACACATTGCTTTAGCCAATATAGAAGGCGAGAATGGTGAAGAATTGAAAATCGTCAGAGATAATATGCCTTTTGGGAATCCTTCTACCAATGAGTTTGGAACTTACTTTATTGCCTATTCAAGTACATTTGAAACAACAAAAAAAATGTTGACGAATATGTTTATAGGCGATCCTCCGGGAAATTATGACAGAATTTTAGATTTCAGCACAGCAGTTACCGGAACACTTTTCTTTGTTCCTACCAGAAATATGCTTGATGAATTCTCAGGATAAAATAAAAGGCTGTCTTATTCAAGGCAGCCTTTTTTATCAGTTCTTTTTAGAGGAATTATGTCAGATTATCAGGATTGTATGAATCACACATTCCGTTTTCCACCAGGCATTCCCTTTTTTTCAGTTCACAGGGATTGGTAGTAGGTACACTGCAACACGCATAATATCCGTTGTAATGTACCAGATACATGTCGCATAGTGGTGTGTTTCCTCCCTTAATTGTTTTCAGGTTCTCTCTTTTTAACTTTTTTAGTTGTTTCATGGTACTGTCTTAATTGAGCTTAGAATTAAGCTGGACCGCCAGTATCACACATACCCACAGGAGTCAGACAAAATGCAGAAGAGTTGCAAGGATCTACATCGGGTTTTGTACAGCATGCAGAATAGCCGTTAACCTCTATTAAGTAAAGGTTACCAAGGCATGTAAAGCCACCTCCTAATACTGCTTTTAGATTTTCTCTGTCTAATTTTTTTAGATTTTTCATGGATTTAGTTTTAAATTAATTATATCCCTAATATAGGAAAAAAATGAATACAGAATATCTTTAATTAAAATATTGCTATTCAGTTTTTTATTTAAAGGTTTTTCTTTTGTTTCTCGAAATAAAAAAGTGTGGGAATTTGTAACTCTGGACAAAAAAGATCAACTTATTGTAGTAAATAATAAAATATTTTTTTTCAAGTTGTAACCTTTTTTTGTTTTGATTGTCTTTAGTATAGAAACAGCATAAGCATGAAACTTTTGTTCGGAAATAAAAAGAATGATTTGTTAAGCCTCCTGAAGAAACAGGATCCGGCTGCACAGAAGATTTTCTATGAACAGAATGTAAAGAGATTCCTGAGTGTAAGCAAAAGCTATGTAAGCGATTTGTATCAGGCCGAAGATTGTCTCATTAAAGCATTCTGTAAAATTTTTAAGCACATAGAAAGCTTCAGAGGAGAGTCGAACCTGGAAAGCTGGGCAAGAAGAATTGTCGTAAATGAATGCCTGAATTTTATCAAGAGTCATAAAACTGTTTTCTATCTGGACGAGATTAATCAATCTTTTCATGAAGATATCCATGAAGCAGAGATTGATTGTGATTTTAATGCACAAGAGCTTTTGGATCAGCTTCCCGATGCCTACAGAATGGTTTTTAACCTGTATGTGCTGGAAGAATATTCTCATCAGGAAATTGCTGATAGTTTGCAGATTTCAGTGGCTGTCAGCAAAACACAGCTGTTCAGAGCAAAAGAAAAATTAAGAAAGATCTACTTTCAACAACAAAAAAAAGTGAAAAATGAAAATGTCTAAAGATAATATTGAATTTCAGATCAAAAAGCAGATTGAGGAAAGAGAAATTGCTCCATCAAGAGATCTGTGGTCCGAAATTGAGCTTCAGAATAACAATAATAACCGTTCCAAATCAAAAATGAACTGGTTTTTAGTAGCAGCATGTTTGATTTTGACATTCAGCTTGGGAAGCGTTCTTTTTTTCCTGAATCAACCTTCCGAAACTCAGCCGGAAATTGTAACGCAAACCGGAAAAAATACTACAGAAGAAATGGTAAAAGATCCGGTTCAGAATCATGTCCCGCTGGCAGTTGAAAATAACGATAAAAAGGAGGTGAAAAAAACTCTTTCTCAGGATAAGCAAGAAGCGATTTCTCCTATGGCAATGGACCAGAATAAACTTATCCCTAAAGAAACTCTTCCTTTGAAGAAGCTGGATATCACTCAGATTTCTAATCCTAAACTCATGGCAAAAGCCGATTCTATAAAAACTCCGGTTAAAAAGAAAAAATATGTAGACCCATCCACACTTCTTTTCTCAGTAGAGCATAAAGATGTTATCGAAAAAACAAAGGATGGAAGTAACGTGGCTACTATTGATTTGAATGCCAGATAATGTATCCGTAAAAATTTAAAAATTAATAATATGATCAAGAAATTAATCGTAATGGGATTGCTGTGCTCTTTTTCAGCATCATTCTATGCACAAAAGACATTCAATATTAACCTGTCTTCTAAAAAAGATACAGAGGTAAGCCCTATTGTAAAAGAAAAAGTAGAAGAATATGCTGCAAAGATCAATAACATCATTCAGGAAGAAAAAAAGCTGATGGAAGATGAACTGGTTGTTTTGCAGGCAAGAAATCTTGATAAAGCAGATTTCGACAGAGAAAAAGCTCAGATTGCAGACCGTTATTCTGAGAAAATGGATAAAAGAATTGAGGAACTTGGATTTGATCTGGATGATGTTATTCAAAAGCAGGTAAGATATTCCCTCTTGAATACCGATGTTACCTCTAAAGAAGAGCTTAAAGAAAAATTATTGAAAAAATTCCGTCCCAGCAGAAGCTTTACAGGATATTTCTCTTATGGAATCATGACACTTACAAACAGTGAACCTGATAATGTTCTGGATAAAAACATTGGATACGCCAATAACCTGGAGTTTGGTCTGAAACTGAACTATCAGCTCAGCAGAACAAGCCCGTGGGCGGTAATTTCCGGGTTAGGATTTTCCTGGAGAACGGTAAGAGCAGATAATAATATGCTGTTTACAAGAAGTGCAGATCAGGGAGTCGCTTTGGCGCAATACAACGGAAACCTAGATAAAAGCAAATTGAGAACCGGATATATCATGGTTCCCCTTGGGATGCAGTATAATTTCTCAAAACTTAAAAATGCCGGAATGGATATCCAGTACAGAAGCTATTATACTGGTTTTAAAATTGGAGCCAATGTTTATGGAGGGGTAAAAATGTCTACGAACAATATTGTAAAAGGAAATGACGGTGAAACCAGAGACCGCGGAAACTATCAGGTGAATCCTTTTGTGTATGGAGCGCAGATAACTTTCTCATACAACAGTTTCAGCGTGTTTGTGAAAAAAGATTTCAGCAACTTCTTTAAAGACAGTTATTTCAAAAATGATAAAGCACTGATATTTGGCTTGGCCATTGGATTAGATTAAATATATTTTGACAGTAAAATGAAAAACTCCGGAAATAGTTCCCGGAGTTTTTGCTTTGTATCAGTTATAGAATCATTATTTTAAACTTCCCACCATGTCTTCAGGTTTCACCCATTCGTCAAACTGTTCAGCAGTTAACAAGCCAAGATTAATGGCTTCTTCTTTTAATGTTGTCCCATTTTTATGGGCTGTTTTTGCAATCTTAGCTGCATTTTCATATCCGATATGAGTATTTAAAGCGGTTACAAGCATTAAAGATTTGTCTACCAGTTCTTTAATTCTTTCATGGTTTGGCTCAATACCTACCGCACAGTGATCATTGAAGGAAATACATGCATCAGCAATCAGTTGGGCAGACTGTAAGAAATTATAAGCCATTACCGGTTTGAAGACATTCAGCTCGTAATTCCCCTGAGTTCCGGCAAATGAAATGGTCGTATCGTTTCCTAAAACCTGTGCGCAAACCATGGTCATCGCTTCATTCTGAGTAGGATTTACTTTCCCCGGCATAATAGAAGATCCCGGTTCATTCTCAGGAATATGAATTTCCCCGATTCCGGAACGTGGACCAGAGGCCAGTAATCTCACATCCTGAGCAATTTTATATAAAGAAACAGCCAGTTGCTTTAATGCTCCGTGAGATTCCACAATCGCATCATGCGCAGCAAGGGCTTCAAATTTATTTTCTGCGGTAACGAAAGGATGATTGGTAAATTGGGCGATATATTCAGCTACTTTTACATCATAACCGTTAGGCGTATTTAATCCTGTACCTACAGCAGTTCCTCCTAATGCAAGCTCAGAAAGGTGAGGTAATGTATTTTTTAAAGCTCTCAATCCGAATTCCAACTGAGCTACATATCCTGAAAATTCCTGTCCAAGAGTAAGTGGAGTGGCATCCATCAGGTGAGTTCTACCAATCTTTACAACATCTTTGAAAGCTTTTGACTTTTCAGCCAACGTATTTTTTAATTTTTCCACGGCTGGAATAGTTACTTCCACCACTTTTGTATACGCAGCGATATGCATCGCAGTAGGATAAGTATCATTGGAAGATTGGGATTTATTCACATCATCATTCGGGTGAATTTCAGATTTTTCACCTAATGTACCTCCGTTATTCACATGAGCTCTGTTGGAAACAACTTCATTCACATTCATGTTCGACTGAGTTCCGGAACCTGTCTGCCAGATTACCAAAGGAAACTGATCGTTAAGTTTTCCTTCCAGAATTTCATCACATACCTTAGCGATCATATCTCTTTTTTCTGCAGAAAGTACTCCCAGATCAGTGTTGGTATAAGCAGCAGCCTTTTTCAGATAAGCAAAAGCTTCGATAATTTCATGTGGCATTGAACCTTCAGGTCCTATTTTAAAATTGTTTCTGGAACGTTCCGTCTGTGCACCCCAAAGTTTATCTGCAGGTACCTGCACTTCTCCCATGGTGTCTTTTTCAATTCTGTAATTCATAGTGGTTGAAATTTGTATGATCTTTTTATTTTAAGCCATAAAAATTGTAAACATTATTTATGTTTGATGAAAAAAATAATGTTTTGGCTTTGTTTATTTAGCTTCTATAAAGGTACTTATAAACTCAGAAACCTCCAATTTATAATCATTATAAATATCATTATAAATGACTGATTTTACTCATATTTTTTTAAAGGAGGCGTACTTTTGTACAAACAAAAATTGAATGGATTTTAGATATCAGGATCCGTATCCTATTCAGAAAGATGATACGGTGTACAAGAAGCTTACATCAGACTATGTAAAGGTTGAAAAACTAGGTGAGAGAGAAATTTTAACAGTAGACCCGAAAGGATTGGAACTGTTAGCTGAAGAAGCGATGGCAGATGTTTCTTTCATGCTTCGTTCTTCGCACTTAGAAAGCCTTAGAAGAATTATTGATGATCCTGAAGCTACAGATAACGACAGATTTGTTGCTTACAACCTTTTACAAAATGCTGCAGTAGCTGTAGAGGGAGCGCTTCCTTCGTGTCAGGATACGGGAACAGCTATCGTAATGGGAAAGAAAGGAGAAAATGTATACACAGGAGTGGATGATGGAGAATACCTGAGCAAGGGAATCTTCAATACGTATCAGAAAAGAAACCTAAGATATTCTCAGGTAGTTCCTTTGACGATGTTTGATGAGAAGAATTCGGGATCTAACCTTCCTGCACAGATCGATATCTATGCTAAAAAAGGAGATTATTACGAATTCTTATTCTTGACAAAAGGAGGAGGTTCTGCGAATAAGACATTCTTATATCAGAAAACGAAATCCTTATTAAACGAAAAATCTCTTGAAGCATTTGTTAAAGAAAGAATTTCAGACCTTGGAACAGCTGCATGTCCACCATATCACTTAGCATTGGTAATCGGAGGTACTTCAGCAGAAGCCAACCTTGCAGCAGTGAAAAAAGCATCTGCAAAATATTACGATAATCTTCCGACAGAAGGAAATGAGGCCGGACAGGCATTCAGAGACCTTGAATGGGAAGCTAAAGTTCAGAAAATCTGTCAGGAAAGTGCTATCGGAGCTCAGTTTGGAGGAAAATATCTTACACACGACGTAAGAGTGATCAGACTTCCAAGGCATGCTGCATCTTGTCCGGTAGGAATGGGTGTTTCCTGTTCCGCAGACAGAAATATCAAAGGAAAAATTACAAAAGAAGGAATCTTCCTTGAACAATTAGAGCAGGATCCAAAAAGATTCTTACCAGATACTCCTCCACATTTAGAAGAAGCTGTTGAGGTTAACCTGAACAAGCCAATGCCTGAAATTCTTGCTGAACTTTCCAAATATCCGATCAAAACAAGATTAAAACTGAACGGAACACTGATCGTAGCGAGAGATATTGCTCACGCAAAAATCAAAGAAATTATCGACAGCGGGAAACCAATGCCTGAATATTTCAAAAATCACCCAATCTATTACGCTGGACCTGCAAAAACTCCGGAGGGAATGGCTTCAGGAAGTTTCGGACCTACTACTGCCGGAAGGATGGACGTTTACGTAGACGAGTTCCAGAGCCATGGTGGAAGTATGATTATGCTGGCAAAAGGAAACAGAAGTAAAGATGTTACCAATGCATGTCACAAATACGGAGGTTTCTATCTTGGATCAATCGGAGGACCGGCTGCTATTCTTGCGAAAGACAATATTGTGTCTGTAGATGTAGTAGACTTCCCGGAATTAGGAATGGAAGCGGTAAGAAAAATTGAAGTAAAAGACTTCCCTGCATTCATCATTTCCGATGATAAAGGCAATGATTTCTTCGCAAATCTGGCCCACTAATTAGTTTAAAATTAAAATAAATAAGAAAATAGAGCGCTGATCTTTTGTGTAAAAAGGAAAAAAGTTCTATTTTTGCCTAAAATCTTTAAGAGAATGATAACGATATTATCAGCATTTTGGCCGTTCTACCAGTTCCTTTGGACTATATTCTTCATTACTATGTTCTTAGTAGGATTCTGGTGTATTTTTATGTTCTTCGGATTAGTAATCCCAATGTGGCTAACTGAAGGTTTGAAAGAGTATTTCGGAAAAGTAAAGCCTTTCGATCCTGAAGATATCAGAAGAAAGCTTATTTCTGAGCAGGAAGGTGTAGAAGTTATCTATAGCGAGCCTAAAGGAAACGGACCTTTCCTTCACGATCACGGACATCATCATTAATTGATTGTCATTGCTTTTTCACCTGAATTCTGAAAAAGTAATATCAAAGCAAAACAACATATATAAACCGCTTAAGCAATTAAGCGGTTTTTCTATTTATTATTCCTCAGACTTTCAGGAGATACCCCAAATTTCTTTTTGAAAGCGCGTGTAAAGTTCTGGAGGTACTCATAACCGCATTCAATAGCAATCTCTTTGATCATAATTTCTTTATTAGTGATCAGTTTCTTTGCTTTCAACATTCTGAGCTCCGAAATATAATGAGCAATCGTTGTATGGTACTGAGTTTTAAATTCCTTTCTGATGATATTCTGGTTCAGACCAAAATATTTTCCTATTTCTTCCGCTTTTATATTCCTGTGATAATTCTCATCAATGAATTTCCTGATCATTTCGGGAGTCTTTGGAGTATCCTCGAGAATGTTTTTCTCATTAAATTGCTCAAAGATCAGGATAAGAAGTTTGATAATCTTTGCTTCTATAAATAACTTCTGCATGATTCCTTTCTTATTATAATCCAGAATCTCTTTTACAATCATATGCATCTCAACCGTCATATCCGGCGGAGTTTCTTTATGAAGGAATATAAAATTATTATGGATCATGTTTTCCAGAATCTCAGCATTCTCACGATTTAGTTCCGGATTGATGAGGTTAAAAATATATTGATAATTAATCTGAATCTGGAGATACCTCAGAATTTCCTGATTTTCTGTCCATAGTTCAGCAATACTTTCTTTAGGAGAATAATGGAGGATATATTGATTTTTCTTGAATAAAAACTGGGTGCCGCAATCATGGCCTTCTAAATTAATGCCATCACTCAACAGGAAAATAAGATTAAAACTTGACTTCCCCTCCAGCATATGAGACTTGAAGGATTGATCAGGACACAGGTCTTCCTGCATGATGATTTTGATGTCCTCGGATATGAACAAATGTCCACTTTTTGATTGACTCCTCATACAACACATTTTTACAGCCATGGTACAACTTCTTAAGATAAAAGTCCTTCGCAGGATAACCAAAAGTTCGAAAATGATAACTCGGGGTTAATAATGTGAGGTACTTTTGCGCAAAATTAAATTAAATTTAGAATAATTAAAAATAATATTTCATATGTTTAAAGATTTACATTTTGCAATTCAGAAAATCAGAACGGGATTAGTGCTGCTAACCGTTGCTGGAAGCTATATGTATGCCCAGCAATGGGAAAATGTAGGAGGCATTCAGGATGTATCTGCAGGAGGAAGCAGTTTTAACAATCTTGTTATTGATAACTCAGGAAACTATTATCTGTCATATTATGATGTTTCAGTAGCTAAAGGCTCCGTTCAGAAATTTAACGGGAACTCATGGTCTTACTTAGGGGGAACACCCGGAGTTACTACAGGAACTGCCACTTACAACTCCTTGTCTATAAGTCCAAACGGAAACAGTATTTATTATACCAATCAGCTTGGTTATCCAGGCTCCGGGATGGAAGTACGTTTATTTACAGGCTCTTTATGGTCTCAGCTTCCTAATGCTACAGACAGCTCGGTAAATTATCAGGCTTCTGCAGTATCCTCAGATAATATTATATTCACTTATGGATCTTACGGTTCCGGAACAGTAAAAAAATATTCCGGAGGTGCATGGGAACAGGTAGGAAATGCAGGTTTTTCAGGAGGTGCTGAATTTGCTGAAATGGTAATAGGAACCAATAATACAGTGTATACCTGCAATGTTTCCGGAGGGATAAAAGTATATCAGAACAGTACGGATGCAAGTTCAACACAAAACTGGAGTTTGGTAGGAGGAGCGGCAGCTGATGCTTCTTCGTCAGGGGAACAGTACAATGCTGATATTGCTTTGGATGGGGCGAACAGAATCTATGTAGCGTATGTATCCAACTCTGGGGGAGGAAAAAAAGTGAATGTCAAGAAATTTGACGGAAACTCCTGGGTACAGGTTGGAAATGCCAACTTCTCAGAGGGAAGAGTACAGCATGTTGCGTTAGCCGTAACAGAATCCGGAAAACCTTATGTAGTGGCCAGCCGTTTTGAAAATGATAACTTCCTGAGAAATACGGTTTATAAACTAGATGACACTCAGAATTGGGCTCCATTTGGAGGAGATTTTGTTTCAGATGGCGAAGCAAAATACAATGATTTGGCAATAGATAAGGCACAAAATTATCTTGTTTTGGCTTATTCTGACAATACAACAAAGGTGAAAAGAATTTCTCTGAACCTTAATCCACAAACATGCAGCAATACAGATCCAGGAGCCAATGTAGGTGATATTGGTTGTGTAAGTTTTATGTATCGCGGACAGCAGGTTGCTTATACTACGGTAAGAGGAGCAGACGGAAAAATCTGGCTTCAGCAGAACCTTGGAAGTACGCAGGTGGCTTCATCAGTAGCGGATGCGAATTCTTATGGAGACCTTTTCCAATGGGGAAGATGGGATGACGGGCATCAACTTAGAAGTTCTCAGATCGTGCAGGCACCATCACCTAACACTCCGGAAGGAACAAGTACCACCGTGGGTGGCTATGTTGCAGGATCTCCGGCATGGTGGGCAAATTTTGCAAGTGGAGATACATGGAATGGGACATCACTTGCAGATGTAAATGCTTCTGCAGGTATAGATCCTTGTAAAGCAATAGGTGCAGACTGGAAAATGCCTTCTCAGGCAGACTGGACAACTTTAATAGGAGCAGAAAGTATTTCTAACCCTACAGCTGCTTATAACAGTCATCTTAAATTACCTGCAGGAGGTTATAGAAGCTCCAGTGATGGGAACTTTACTTTTGTAGGGCAAAGAGGGTATTTCTGGAGCTCTGATACATCAAGTTTAGGAGGGAAATATCTGTATATCGGATCCACGATTGCCAATCCATCTGCTGGTGCTATGAGAGGGCAGGGTGCTTCAGTAAGATGTATCAAGCCTACCTCTTCTTTGAGTACTTCAGAAACCAAACTGAATCAACCTGTAATTGGAATGTATCCTAACCCTACAAAAGGAATTCTTATGGTTAAAGCTGATTCAGGAATTGAAAAAGTAAATGTTGTCAACGCAGTAGGACAAAGAATGAATGTACAGTTCTCAGATAATCAGATCAACATGACTGAACTTCCTTCAGGATTGTATATTGTAGAATTAAAATTAAAGAATGGACAATCCATTTCTAAAAAGATTATAAAAAATTAAGCGAAATTCAATACCAAAGATTTTTGCCAAAAGGAATTAGTTCATTACAATTACTTTTATTGGAAGGCTCATGAAATTTCATGAGTCTTTTTTTATTTTGTTTTTCCCGAAAAATGGAAATATTTAACAAAAACTGGCTCAAAATAAAGGTTATGAATAAAAAATAACACTATATTCGATAAAAAATAAGACATGAGAAAATTTTATTCCGTTGTTTTTCTGCTGATTACAATGTACGTTTTTGGGCAGATTAACTATACAATTTCTCCTAATCCATTCAATGAAACAGATGCCATTACGCTTACGGTTCCTGGGGATCAGATTGATGAATCTGCATGGGGAGTTTCCAATAATGCCATTTATATGTGGACCTGGTCGTTTGATACCAATTATCAGAATAGTCAGAATTGTCCTACTAATGGCAGCTGGAATAATTCCAATGATTTGAATAAGCTGAATTATAATGCTGCAACAGACAGCTATTCACTTACTTTTACTCCAACAACATTCTTCGGAAGAACAGGAATCGGAAGATTTGGATTTTTATTAAAAGATAAAACAGGTTCCCATCAGACTTCACCTGACATTTTTGTAAACGTAGGGACTTTAAGTTTAAGCCTTACCAATCCACTGGCCAATAGCCTTACTACTGTTCCTGTTGGGAATTCTATCAATATTACAGCTACAGCCAATAACAATGCTATATTTCAGTTAAAAGCCAACGGAGCTGTTGTTAATTCTACAACAACTCCTTCACAATCTTATTCTTATAATTATACGGTCACTCAGGATGCCAGCATGGAGCTTGTAGCAACACAGGGAACCAATTCTAAAACGGCAACATTTATCTTACAGGTTCCTAGAAATGTGGTTTCTGAAGCAATACCAAACTGGATCAGACAGGGAATCAATTATCACCCCACAGATCCTACCAAAGTGGGATTAGCACTATATGCTCCGGGCAAAAGCTTTGTGCATGTCATCGGAAGTTTCAATAACTGGGCGGTGAATGATACTTATTTAATGAAAAAAGATACCACAAATCCTGATCTGTACTGGATTGAGCTCAATGGAATTACTCCTCAGCAGCTTTATACCTTCCAATACAGAACCAATGATTTGAGGAAAGTAGCAGATCCTTATTCTCCACAAATTCTATCTTCTTACGATGATCAGTGGATTTCAGCTTCTACTTATCCGAACTTACCAGCATTTCCTGCCGGACAGGGTTTTGAAGTCTCAACATTTAAAACCGGACAGACCGCTTATAACTGGCAGGTAACCAATTTTCAGAGACCTGCAAAACAAGATCTGGTAGTCTATGAATTATTATTGAGAGACTTTACACAGGAAAAGAACTGGCAGTCACTGATTGATAAAATCCTGTATTTAAAGAACTTAAAAATCAATGCTATAGAATTGCTTCCCATCATGGAATTTGATGGAAATCTTTCATGGGGATACAATACTTCTTTCCATTATGCCTTAGATAAAGCGTATGGAACTCCGGAAAAATTCAAAGAATTTGTAGATCTATGCCATCAGAACGGAATTGCAGTGATTCTGGATGTGGCTTTTAACCACGCTACAGGACGTTCTCCTTTAGTAAGACTTTGGAATGTAGATCCGGATGGTGATGGCTATGGCGATGTTGCACCGAACAATCCTTACTTTAATCAGGTTCCGAAACATTCTTACAATGTCTTCAATGATTTTAACCACACAAGCCCTTCAACGCAATATTACGTTGAAAGATGCCTTCAACAATGGCTGACAGAATACCACATAGACGGCTTCCGTTGGGATTTAACCAAAGGGTTTACGCAAAGCTGTTCTGAAAACGATGAGGCCTGTACCAATGCCTATCAGCAGGACAGAGTGGATATCATGAAAAATTATGCTGACAAACAATGGGCCATTGACCCCAATTCTTATATGATCTTCGAACATCTGGGAACAGATGCAGAAGAGCAGCAATGGGCCAACTACAGAATTGCAGAAGGAAAAGGAGTTATGCTTTGGAATAAACAGACAGACCCTTACAATCAGAATACAATGGGATATCAGGAAAATAGCAATTATGACCGCATGAATCACAGTCTTCACGGCTTCACCAATATGAGTGCTGTAGGCTATGGAGAAAGCCATGACGAAGAAAGATTGATGTTTAAAAACCTTGCCTATGGCGCAATCAATGGAAGTTATAATGTGAAAGATCTGAATACCGCTCTTGAAAGAATGAAAACTTTCGGTGCAACCTTCTTTACCATTCCTGGTCCGAAAATGATCTGGCAGTTTGGAGAATTAGGATATGAATTCAGTATCAACAGATGTGCGAATGGTACTATAGACAATGGATGTAGAACCGATGAGAAACCTGTTGCATTCACTTTAGGATATGATACCAATGCAAACAGAAAGGCAGTATATGATACATGGGCAAAAATCATCAATATCAGAAATACCCATCAGGTTTTTAAATCTAAAACCTACAGTATAGAATCCAATAACCTTACGAACGATCCTACCGGCCTGATCACAAGAATTTATGTGTATGATGCCGCTATTACAACAGGAATAAAGAATGTGGTAGTGTTGGCCAATTATACTACTTCCGCGCAGAATGTTGTGCCTTATTTTCCTTACACAGGTCAATGGCAGAATCTGATGGACAACAGTATTTCGAATATAGCTTCCACAACAACTCCGATCACTTTACAGCCAGGAGAATTCAGGATCTTTGGAAATTATGCTGGCGCTCTATCAACAGTAGATACCACTGCAACCAACAAATTATCCCTTCAGATTGCAGATAATCCGGTTCGAAACGGAATCGCTAAACTGGTTTTCAGTAAAGCAAAAAATGGTGAGATTTCAATTTTTGATATGACCGGTAAAAGAATGGATTCTTTTAAACTGGATAAAGAGAACGGAGCTTATAATATGAAAGTTAGTTATCCGGCAGGAACCTATCTGGTACAGCTGAAATCAGACACAGGAATAGCGATTCAAAAGATGATGATTCAATAAAAAAAAATTATAAAGTTGTTGATTTATAGTATATTGATCCATTAAGAGCTATTTGAGAAATAAAGTATCGTTAAGATGGATCATTCTGATTTTTAAGCTTAAAGCGAAGCTTATCTTAATACTCTTAAACTCTTATTAAATCTTAATGGTTCAAAAATAAAAGTGTAAACAAGTTCTATAAAATAATAAAAGGCAAATTTGCAGCAGAGCAGATTTGCCTTTTTTTGTACATTTAAAAAAATAGTCTACTTTTGCAGTAGATTTATCAAGAAAGGTGGAGGGATTTGGCCCGGTGAAACCTTAGCAACCTACACGTTTCCAGAAGTGTAAAGGTGCTAATTCCAACCCTTAGGGGGAGATAAGTGAAGTCAATACTCTATATGAATTCCATTTCTTGATGTCTTGTGTATCTGCGGAAAGATCCGTCAGATTCGTATTATTAATTGGCAAGAACAAAATGAAAAAATTAAGCACAGCTGTATTATTGCTTGGAGCAATTCTGGTCGCTGCTCAGGAAAGTGAGGAAAAAGGAAAAGAGATCGAAGATATTATCATCGTCGGAAACCGTAATGTCAAAAGAACAAAACTGGAGACACCAGTTCCTGTAGATGTAATCAACATCGATAAAATCCAGAGAAGTTCTCCGCAAATGACTGCTCAGGATCTTCTGAATTATGTGATTCCATCGTTTAATGCAGTGAGACAGTCTGCTTCAGATGGTACAGAACATATTGATCCCGTAACTTTAAGAGGAATGGGACCCGATCAGGTTTTGGTTTTGCTTAACGGAAAAAGAAGGCATTCTACGTCTTTGGTAAATTATCAGAATACGGTAGGAAATGGCTCTGTAGGAACAGATCTGAGCACTATTCCCGTAATTGCAATTGATAGGATAGAAGTGTTAAGAGACGGAGCTGCTGCACAATATGGTTCTGATGCCATTGCAGGAGTAATCAATATAATTCTTAAGAAAAATACGGGAGCTTCGGCAAGCCTTACCTATGGATTAACCGGAAGAAATGATGGTGATACTTACCAGGCAGGAGTTAATTATGGAGCCTCATTAGGAAAGAAAGAAGGCTATATTAATCTTTCATTACAGCTAAGTCACAGAGGAAAAACCACTAGAACGCAAAATCACGACCTGGATATTTTCGGAGATAATTTTGCCTATGAATTTGCAGGGGACGCAGAAGCCATAAAAGCTGCCAGAGCCGCAGATGATGCAGAACTTGCAAAAAGAGGATTAACGCGTGATGATTTTAATTTTCAGATCGGAGATGCCCAGATCAGACAGGGACAGCTGTTTTTCAATTCAGAATATCCTTTTAATGACAATTTTAAAGTGTATTCTTTTGGAGGATTCAGCATCAAAGAAGGAAATGGTTTTGGTTTCAGAAGACTTCCGAGCGAAAAATCTAATGTAGTTTCGTCCATTTACCCGAACGGATTTCAGGCTACTCTGGCCTCTCAGGTATACGATGTTTCTTATGCTGTAGGAGCAAAATATAATGTTAACGACTGGTTTTTTGACCTTAGTAATACCTTTGGAAGCAATACCTTCAATTATAATGTAAACAATACGAATAATGCTTCTTTGGGAGCAAAATCTCCAACCCGTTTTTATGCCGGAGCGCATAGCTTTCTTCAAAATACCATTAATCTTGATGTTTCCAAAAATATAAACCGTTTCAATATTGCATTTGGAGGAGAATTCAGATTTGAACAATACCAGATCAAGGCAGGTGATGAAGCTTCTTATACCCAATATGACATCAATGGAAACGTTGCCACTGAAGGATCAACAGTGCTTGGTGCGGGAGGATCTCAATCTTTTATCGGATTTTCTCCCAATAATGCATTGAAGAAAGACAGGCATTCCACCGCAGTATATGCAGATGTTTCCTATGATTTAGATAAAAAATTAAATATTGATGCGGCGGCAAGATTTGAAAATTATTCAGATTTTGGAAATACACTGAACGGAAAACTTGCGGTACGATATGAATTTGTAAAAAACTATGCGGTAAGAGCTGCGGTAGGAACAGGATTCAGAGCACCATCATTGCAACAGCAGTATTTTAATAACTCTTATGCTGATATTTCTACTTCAGGCGAGAAGATTGTCACAAAGGGAATCTTTAGCAATGACAGCAAAGCTGCTGAAATTCTCGGATTTGATAAACTTAAACAGGAAACCTCTGTAAACGGAAGTGCCGGATTTACTTTAAAACCTGTAAAAGGACTGTTGATAACCGTAGATGGATATATCATTAAAGTAAAAGACAGAATCGTTATTACCGGAAATATAACAGATCCAAGATTGTCAGATCCAGCGATAGTAGGACAGGGAAATGAGGTAGAGAGCGGAAGATTTTTTGCCAATGCTATCGATACCGAAACAAAAGGAGTTGATGTCGTAGTAACCTATGACTGGATTCTTGGCAATGGAAAATTAAATATCAATCTTGCTGGAAACTATACTGAAACCAAAATCACAGATTTCCATTTTCCGGAAAACTTAGGAACGCCTCAGGAACAGTTTTTTGGTCCGGATCAGATCAACATCATTGAAACCCTTTCACCCAAAATAAAAGCTTCATTAGGATTAAATTATGGAATCGGGAAGTTCAATTTTCTCGTAAGAAATACCTATTTTGGTAAAGTAATAAGAGATGGCTATCCGTTTGGAGACGTGCAGGAATTCTCACCAAAGATAGTTACTGACATTAGTGTTGGGTATGATTTCACAAAAAACATCAATTTTACGGTAGGAGCTAACAATGTATTTGATGTCTTCCCGGACCGCCAGATTTATGAAAATTCATATTATGGAGTATTCAAATATGCACCGGTCCAGATGGGAACACTGGGGAATTATTTCTTCGGAAGGCTTAATTTTAATTTTTAATCAGTAAATGAGTACTACCTCACATCAGATTGGCTGGAAAACAGCAGCAGCCATCGTCGTTTCCAATATGATCGGAACAGGGATTTTTACCACCCTGGGATTTCAGTTATCCGATATCACCAATACCTACAGCATATTCCTGCTATGGAGTATAGGAGGAGTTCTCGCTTTATTTGGAGCATTTTGCTACGCAGAATTGGGCTCCCATTTTAAAGGAAACGGAGGCGATTTTATTTATCTCACAGAAACCTATCATCCCATATTCGGATATCTGATAAGCTGGGTTTCACTCATCATCGGGTTTTCCTCTCCGGTAGCGCTGGCTGCATTGGCCATGTCGAAATACCTTTCCGTATTTGAGTATTCTTTTGGAAACGGATTTGCAATTGCAGCGATTTTCCTGGTTGCCATTGCGTTATCGTTCAGCCTGAAAACATCCAGCAGATTTCATAACTTTTTTACATTCATTAAGATAGCCTTTATTATTGTACTGGTTATTCTTGGGGTAGGAATTTCAGATTCACCACAGATAGGCAACAGTATCAATTTCAGTGACTGCTGGCAGAATGAGATCATGCTTCCCGCATTTGCTACGTCTCTGGTATTTGTAACCTATTCCTACACAGGCTGGAATTCGGCATCTTATATCGCTGGAGAAATAAAAGATGTTCAGAAAAATCTTCCCAAATCACTCATCATCGGAACTGTTTTCGTAACGGTAAGCTATATTCTGGTGAATTATATTATGCTGAAACATGCACCTGTAAGTCAACTGGCAGGAAAAGAAGATGTGATGGGAGAAGCGGCTGTCAATATGCTGGGACCGGCTTTTGGAAAGATCGTCAATATTTTTATTGCGCTGCAGCTCATTGCAACCATCAGTGGTTATCTGTGGGTAGGATCAAGATTAACACAGGCTTTTGCAAAGCATACCTCCATTTGGAGACCATTATCCGCCGGAAATGCAAAAGGAATTCCGGTAAGAGCTATTTTCGCTCATGCTGTCATTGCAGCTGTTATTATTCTAACCGGAAGTTTTAAAGAAATTTTTGTCTATACAGCCTTTATTTTGCAGCTTTTTGCAAGTCTGGCGATTTCAACTGTATTCTTCCTGAAGAAAAAAGACAGGAAAATCTTTAAGTCGAATGCATTCCATATTTTTCCGGCAGTTTTTCTATTGTTCAGTTTTTATATTCTCTATTTTACATTCATTCATAACCCTAAAGAAAGCTTGATAGGATTGGGAATTATTGCGGTAGGAATTGCTTTATATTTAATAGACAGAAGACTTTCTAAAGGATCTCAAACTTAATTTTGATGATTCAGAAAGGGGAATAAACAGATTGGCAAATCTGTCTTTTTGTGGTTTTGCATCCTTTATCCCTAATGCTCAAAAATTTATGATGATTCGGAATTTTAATTTTGAATTAATAATCCTTATCTTTGCACCCACAAAATTTCTACAATGTCTAAATCATTAATTCCAAAATTAGAAGCTATAAAACAAAGATATAATGAGGTTGCAGACCTTATTATACAGCCTGATGTCATTTCAGACCAAAAAAGATATTCTTCTTTGAACAAAGAATATAGTGATTTGGGGAAAATTGTAAGAGTTTACGATCAGTACAAAGGCGCTTTGGATAGTATCGCAGAATCTGAAGAAATCATTGCAGATGGTTCAGACAGAGACCTGGTAGATCTGGCTAAAGAAGAAAAACTGGAAGCTCAGGCTAAAATTCCTGGTTTGGAAGAAGAGCTGAAAGTATTACTGATCCCTAAAGATCCTGCAGATGACAAAAACGTTATCGTGGAATTACGTGCCGGTACAGGTGGTGATGAAGCAGCTATCTTTGTGGAAGATGTGTACAGAATGTATACCATGTATTTCAAAACAAAAGGATGGAGACATGAAGTAACAGATTCTAACGAAGCCGCAAAAGGGTACAAGGAACTGATCATGAAAGTGGAAGGAGAAGGTGTTTACGGAATTATGAAGTTCGAATCCGGAGTTCACCGTGTACAACGTGTACCTGAAACTGAATCTCAGGGAAGAGTGCATACTTCCGCTATCACTATTGCTGTTCTTCCGGAAGCTGAAGAAGTAGATTTTGAACTGAATCCTGCAGATATTGAAATGCAGACTTCCCGTTCAGGAGGTGCCGGTGGTCAGAACGTAAACAAGGTTGAAACTAAAGTTCAGCTTACCCACAAACCTTCAGGACTTGTTGTAGTTTGTCAACAGGCTCGTTCTCAGCTTGCTAACCGTGAATTGGCAATGGAAATGCTAAGAACAAAACTATATGATATTGAATTACAGAAAGTACAGGGAGATATCGCTGCACAACGTAAATCTATGGTATCTACAGGAGACCGTTCTGCAAAAATTAAAACGTACAACTATCCACAAGGTAGAGTTACAGATCACAGAATCAATAAGTCTATGTACAACCTTGATGCTTATATGAATGGTGATATTTCTGAAATGATTGACGCTGTAATCATGGCAGAAAATGCAGAGAAGATGAAAGGGGAAGAAGAGAATTATTAAAATTAAGATAAATAAAAACAAAGCCTCTGACTTTTCAGGGGCTTTGTTTTTCCCAATAACAAAACAAAATATCAACTATGAAAAACTACAAAATTATTTTCCTGCTGTTGCTTACCATGATGGGACAGCAACTGATGGCTCAGACAGAAGTAAAGAAACCTAAAGAAGCCTTTGAACTCTTTTTTGGTACGTTTGTGAGCAATGATGATGCAGCATTGAATAAACTCAATGATTATTTAAAACCTACAGTAGACGGACAGATTGCTTATCAGGTAGATTTTAAAGAAACGTCACAGGAAATGATCAATGGCAGTGTAGAGAATTTTCTTGCTGCTTTCCCTAAAGCTACGGCAGCAGCATGTAAAAAAGAAGCTGAAGATTATTTCAGAGCTATGTTTGGAAACTTTAAAACGGGAAAACTTACCGTTAAAGATGTAAAAGTAGTGCCGAATGAGCATGTGGAAGGACAAAAAATTGCTGAAATAAGCTATTCTGTAAGCTTCCTTGTTCCATCAAAACTGACTTCCGGACCAAAAGGAGATCTGAACAAAATTAAAACGGAAGACCTTAAAAAATATTTAATTCAGGCCGTTCAGGATTTTAAAAATGCCAATAAGACTGTAACAACAGATCAAAACTTTAGTTTATATGAACTTAAAGAAGGAGATAAAATATACTATTGGAATGGAAGCCCTGATGAGATTGTTTCCAATCTTACCGATTTCTATTTTGAAAGCTTCGGAGCTAATGAATAATTGAAAAATATCTTCATAAAGAATAAAAAAGTCCCAATATAACGGGACTTTTTTTATTTCATATACTTTGCGTATTTTTGAGAAAAACCGATCAGTATGAATTTTAAACCTATATTGTTAACCGCTGGAGTATTATTTTCAGCATCTTTTTACTCTCAGAAAATGATTTATCCTAAAGCATTAAAAGGAAGCCAGACAGATACCTATTTCGGAAACGCTGTTTCTGATCCTTTCAGAGATCTGGAAAACGATTCTGAACCTACAAAAAAATGGGTAGATGAAGAAGTCGCTTACAGCCAGAATTATCTTTCAAAAATTCCGTTCAGGGATAAAATCAAAAGCCAGCTGAAAGATATCTGGAATTATGAAAAAATTTCAGCACCTTTCAAAGAAGGAGATTATACCTATTATTATAAAAATGATGGTCTACAGGCGCAATCTGTTTTGTACAGAACCAACAATAAGACCAATGCTACAGAAGTATTTTTAGATCCTAATAAATTTTCAGAGAAAGGAACGACCTCTCTTTCCAATCTTTCATTCAATAAAAAAGGAAACCTTGCTGCTTACTCTATTTCTGAAGGAGGAAGCGACTGGAATAAGATCATCATCATTGATGCTGTTACCAAAAAACAGATTGATGAAACGATACTGGATGTAAAATTCAGCGGAATTTCATTGCAGGGAGATGAAGGGTTTTATTATTCAAGCTACGACAAACCTAAAGAGGGAACAGTACTTTCCGGAATGACGGATAAGCACAAAGTATATTTTCACAAGTTGGGAACAAAACAGTCTGAAGATAAATTGATTTTCGGAGGAGATAAAACCCCAAGAAGATATCTTAGTGCCGGAGTTTCTGAAGATCAGAGATACCTTATCATTTCTGCTGCTAATGCTACCAATGGTAATGAATTGTATATAAAAGACCTTAAAAAAGGAGGAGACTTTGTACAAATTATGAGCGGATTTGATATCAATGCCAACATTGTAGATACACAAGGTGATGATCTTTTCATTTTTACAGATAAAGATGCTCCCAATATGCGTCTAGTAAAAACAACAATTGCCAATCCGTCTCCATCAACATGGAAAGACGTGATTCCACAAACTGAAAACGTATTAGGGATCTCTTCAGGGGGAGGATATTTCTTTGCAACCTATATGATTGATGCCATAGATCAGGTAAAACAGTTTGATAAAACCGGAAAACTGGTGAGAGAAATTACTCTTCCTGGTAAAGGAAATATCTCAGGATTCGGAGGAAAAGAAAAAGAGAAAGATGTTTACTTCTCTTTCAGCAATTATATTACACCGGGAACGACCTATAAATTCAATGTAGACTCAGGAAAATCTGAAGTCTATCAAAAACCTAAAGTGAAGTTTAATCCGGATGATTATGTTTCGGAACAGGTATTCTATACTTCAAAAGACGGCACAAAAGTTCCTATGATGATCAACTATAAGAAAGGAACTAAACTGGACGGTAAAAATCCTACTATTCTTTACTCTTATGGAGGTTTTAATATCAGTCTGCAGCCGTCATTCTCTGTAGTAAACGCTATCTGGATGGAAAATGGTGGTATTTACGCTGTTCCAAACATCCGTGGTGGTGGAGAATATGGTAAAAAATGGCATGATGCAGGAACAAAGCAGCAGAAGAAAAATGTTTTTGAAGACTTTATTGCTGCCGGAGAATACCTTCAAAGTAAAGGCTATACTTCAAAAGAATATATGGCGCTGTCAGGAAGATCAAACGGAGGATTATTAGTAGGAGCAACAATGACAATGAGGCCGGATCTTGCGAGAGTAGCCTTCCCTGGAGTTGGAGTTTTGGACATGTTGAGGTATAATAAATTTACTGCCGGAGCAGGATGGTCTTACGACTATGGTACTGCCGAGGACAGCAAAGAAATGTTTGAATATCTGAAATCCTATTCTCCTGTACATAATGTAAAAGCAGGAACTTGCTATCCATCTACAATGATCATTACCAGTGATCATGATGACAGAGTGGTTCCGGCACACTCATTCAAATTTGGAGCAGAACTTCAGGAAAAACAGGGATGTAAAAACCCTATTCTTTTAAGAATTGAGAAGAATGCAGGCCACGGAGCAGGAAGATCTACAGATCAGGTGATTAGTGAGAATGCAGATCTTATATCATTTGCTTTATTTGAGATGGGAATAAAGAAATAATTTAAATTGATACCAATAAGAAAGGTCGGGCATTTGCCCGGCCTTTTTCTTTTGCTAAAACCTAGAAAAACAGAACGTTAACATAAGTTTCATGTTTCGCTCAAAAAAATTAACTTTACGGGGACAAAAATAATTGGAATGCGAAAGACAATTTCTGTGAAAAAACCGGATTTTAGTGTATCATCTCAGGAAAGAGAGATTTACAATTTTGAAAAAGACGGCCTTGAACTCAAATCATCCTATGAAAAAAAAGATGTAAAAGATGAATCATTAACGCAGACTTCTCCAGGAATTGCTCCCTATCTGAGAGGACCGTATTCCACCATGTATGTTCAGAAGCCATGGACAATCCGTCAGTATGCCGGATTTTCTACCGCTGAAGAATCCAATGCTTTCTACAGAAGAAACCTTGCAGCAGGTCAGAAAGGACTTTCCGTAGCATTTGACCTTGCGACGCATAGAGGATATGATTCTGACCACTCAAGAGTGGTGGGAGATGTAGGAAAAGCAGGAGTTGCCATAGACTCTGTGGAAGACATGAAAATCCTTTTCAATGAAATTCCATTAGATCAGATTTCAGTTTCCATGACCATGAACGGAGCTGTACTTCCTATTTTGTCTTTCTATATTGTAGCGGCAGAAGAGCAGGGAGTAAAGCAGGAATTGCTTTCCGGAACCATTCAGAATGATATTTTGAAAGAATTCATGGTAAGAAATACTTATATCTATCCGCCGGCACCTTCCATGAAGATCATTGCAGATATTTTTGAATACACTTCGCAAAATATTCCCAAATTCAATTCCATTTCCATTTCCGGATACCATATGCAGGAAGCTGGTGCAACGCCTGTGCTTGAAATGGCTTACACATTGGCAGATGGTCTTGAATATGTAAGAACAGGGATAAAAGCAGGAATGAACGTAGACGATTTCGCTCCAAGACTTTCTTTCTTCTGGGCAATCGGAATGAATCATTTCATGGAAATTGCGAAAATGCGTGCTGCAAGATATATCTGGGCAACCCTTTTAAAACAATTTAATCCTCAGAATCCAAAATCTCTGGCGTTAAGAACCCATTCTCAAACTTCAGGATGGTCTTTAACAGAGCAGGAACCTTTCAATAATATCACAAGAACAGCAATAGAAGCGCTGTCTTCAGCATTAGGAGGAACACAGTCTCTTCACACCAACGCACTGGATGAAGCCATTGCCCTTCCTACAGATTACTCTGCAAAAATTGCAAGAAATACACAAATCATTCTTCAGCAGGAAAGCGGAATATGCGATGTAGTAGATCCAATGGGAGGAAGTAACCTTGTAGAAAGCCTTACTCAGCAAATGATCGAGGAAGCAATGAGGTATATTGATGAGGTAGAACAGGAAGGCGGAATGACGAAGGCGATCGAAGCCGGAATTCCAAAAATGAGAATTGAAGAAGCCGCAGCAAAAAAACAGGCTAAGATCGACAGTGGTGAGGAATTCATTATTGGAGTCAATTCATTTAAATCCTCATTGAAACAGGATCAAATAGAAATCCTGGACATTGACAATACAGAAGTTCGTAGAAAACAGATTGAAAGGTTAAATACGATCAAAGCAGAAAGAAATACAGAAGCTGTCGAGCAAATCCTGAATGACATCCGCGAAAGCGCCAAAACAGGAAAAGGAAACCTTCTGGCTCTATGTATTGAAGCCGCAAGAAGAAGAGTTACCCTTGGTGAAATGAGTGATGCCATGGAAGAAACCTTTGGAAGATATAAAGCAAACATTAAAACAATCTCTGGTGTATACGCAATGAATGCCGGTAAAAACGAATACTTTGAAAAAGCCCTTAATCTGACTCAGAAATTTGAAGAAGAAGAAGGACGCCGCCCAAGACTAATGGTCGCTAAAATGGGGCAGGATGGGCACGACAGAGGTGCGAAAGTAGTAGCAACAGCATTTGCTGATATGGGATTTGACGTAGACGTTGCTCCATTGTTTCAGACACCGGAAGAAGTAGCTAAGCAAGCGGTAGAAAATGATATTCACATTTTAGGTGTTTCTTCATTGGCCGCAGGACACAAAACATTAGTTCCTCAGGTAGTGGAAGAACTGTCCAAACTGGGTGCAGACGATATTACCATCGTTGTAGGAGGAGTAATTCCACAACAGGATTATGAGTTCCTTTATGCCAATGGTGCTGACTTTATTTTCGGACCTGGGACCAACCTTCCGAAATGCGCAGTGGAAATTCTGGAAAGATTTTTAGAAAAATAAATAAAAAAGTTTTAATTTCAGGACAGAGATTAAAAATATATCCGTGAATTTTAAAAATATAAAGCCTACGAGGAAAAAACTGTTTCTTTTCGTAGGCTTATTTGTTATTACAGGAGTTTTTTTGCTAGGTTCAATAAAGAAAAACAGATCAGTACCCAGTTCCACAATAATTGCGGATACCAGTCTTGTTAAAAAACATTTGACGGCACTTACCCAAACTCCACAGTTTAGAAATCATAAAAATATTGATCAGCTAAATGCTGTTGCAGATTATATTCATCAGACGTTTGCTACTTATGGAGACAGTACCACTTTTCAGGAATATAAAGTTGACGGTAAAGTATATAAAAATGTAATTACTTCTTTTGGTCCGGAAAATGCCAAACGGATTATTATAGGTGCTCATTATGATGTTTGTGGCGATCAGCAGGGAGCAGACGACAACGCAACCGGAGTTACTGCTCTTCTGGAGCTTGCAAGAATGCTCAAAGGACAGAAGCTGAAGTACAGAGTAGATTTAGTTGCTTATACGCTGGAAGAGCCACCTTATTTCAGAACCGAAAATATGGGAAGCTATATCCATGCAAAATATTTAAAAGACAACAAAATTGATGTCTATGGAATGGCAAGCGTAGAAATGATAGGTTATTTCCGTGATGAAAAAGGTTCTCAGAGTTTTCCTATAAGTATTCTTTCCTGGATATATGGTGATCAGGGAAATTTTATTACTCTGGTTAAAAAAATAACTGGCGCAGGACCTTTTGTAAGAAACTTTATAGGAAACTTCAAAGATTCCCAACAGATCAAAACTGAAACGTTCTCAGCTCCCAAATTCGTAGCAGGAATAGACTATTCTGACCATCTGAATTATTGGAATTTCGACTTTCCTGCACTCATGATCACCGATACATCCTTCTTCAGAAACAAAAACTATCATGAACCTACCGATACTTTGGAAACGCTGGATACAAAACGAATGACGAAGGTAATTGATGCCATTTTTCTCAGCATTATTCACCTTAAGTGAAAAAAAATATTTTGATTATCAGAAAAATGTATATATTTGCACCTGAAAATCAAGTTTAACCAATAAAAAACGACGAAGCAATGTTCAGAACAAAACAGAATTCTACAGTTGGATTGCCACTTATGGTGGTAAGGCTTCGCGGTTTGGTACATTCTTAGAATAACAGTACAATGAAATATCAGAACCCGAAGTCGTAGAGATTTCGGGTTTTTTATTGCGCAATATTTCAAACTTCAAGTTTCCCCGAAATCTTTTTTAGTGTCATTAAAGGCAAAATAGGATGAGGTTCATTCCTCAGAACTATTCCGTCTATTATTAATCCATTCAACTAATATTTTAGTTGATTAAAAGTTGTGTGAGAAAAAAAGAACCTGGTTTCTACGATCTCACATCAGACTTCTGTTCACAATGGAAAATGATAACCTTCTGCATTTCCGCCTGAGAAGCGTAAGAAGCAGAAAAAGAACAATTAGAAAAGATGTAGAAAAGCAGATAAGAAAAAAATACAAACGTAGTAGAGAACTCTGGAAAATGAGAAGAAATCTTCCGTTGATACCATTGGATAAACCCTATCAAAAAGGATTTGTAAGATTCTTTGTTGTAAGAGAGGATGTAAAACAATCCAAAGACGGAGATTTTTTCGAAGGTATTTTAAAGAAGATAAATACCTATATGTATTCTGATAACCGAAGATTTCTGAAAAAGAAAAGAAAGTTCGGAAGAAAGATATATGTAGAAAGAGAGCAGAAGCTCAGGTATATTACTTCATTTTCCTGGAATTATCCAAAATTAGAGTTTACCGACAGAGAAAGACAATATTTTGAAAAGAAAGAAGATTATTGTCCTGTCAATAAGATATTCGGAATCTACTACAAATTTACTGAACCATGGAGGTTTACTTTGAGGGTAAAACCCAATATGATTACCCATTACAAACCCTTGGATTTGGAGCTGGAAAAAGAATATGCAGCGCTGGATTCCTATTTGGGACAGTATAAGGTGATAGGGATTATGCACAAGACTATTCTAGGTAAGTCGAATCCATGGAAAGAAAAGTATCAAAGAAAACTTATCAAAAGCAG
The DNA here is from genome assembly GCF_045865955.1 of Chryseobacterium sp. KCF3-3. Classification (NCBI taxonomy): domain Bacteria; kingdom Pseudomonadati; phylum Bacteroidota; class Flavobacteriia; order Flavobacteriales; family Weeksellaceae; genus Chryseobacterium; species Chryseobacterium sp. KCF3-3. The sequence goes on along the minus strand of NZ_AP035792.1, from coordinate 1,462,458 downwards.
GAAATATGCAACCTGCACAATGTCTGCAACAGAAATTGCAGAAAGCTTACAGGACGAATAAGTCCAACTGTTATTTAAAACAAAAACAATGGGAAATTTAAAACTAAAAGGAAAAGATATATTAAAACTGGGCTATCCCAATAACCAAAGCGTAAACGTAGCATTGGAAGTCATGAAAAGAAATTTTGCAACGAAAAATATTCACCACGTAAAATCTCTTTTAAAGGAAATTCTGCTGAATCCGGAAGAATTTGAAAAAGATCTGACTTTCGGACAAATCGCAGAAACCCTGCTTTCATCCAAAAAAACAGAAAAAAGAATGCTGAATTCACAGCGTGCTTCCTTTCAGATTTTTGGAAACAATATTTCAGAAGAGGCAAAAAATCAGTTATACACAGCTTTGAAACTGCCTATCTCTACTCAGGGAGCATTAATGCCGGATGCCCACAGTGGGTATGGGCTTCCCATAGGAGGAGTTCTTGCCGTAGAAAATGCCGTAATCCCTTATGGAGTAGGAATGGATATTGGCTGCAGAATGAGCCTCAGTATTTTGGATACACCAGTTTCATATCTTGAAGGAGCAAGAGATAAATATGAAAAAGCGCTTGCTGAACATACAAAATTTGGAATGTATGAAACGCATAAATCTCACATAGATCATGAGATTTTCGACAGAGATACATTCGATATGATCCCGATCCTAAGAAGATTAAAGGGAAAAGCCATCAAACAGATGGGATCCTCAGGTGGAGGAAATCACTTTGTAGAATTCGGGGAAGTGGAAATCACTGAAGAAGACGAACAAATTGGCCTTCCAAAAGGAAAATATCTGGGAATACTTTCTCACAGTGGCTCGAGAGGGCTGGGAGCAGAAATCGCACAGTATTATTCAAGAATGGCAACGGAACAATGTCCTTTACCGAAAGAAGCTCAAAACTTCGCATGGCTGGACCTTAGTACCCATCTTGGACTGGAATACTGGACGGCAATGAATCTTGCCGGAGATTATGCTTCAGCCTGTCATGATGATATTCACAGAAGGCTTGTAAAAGCAGTCGGTGGAAGAGTAAAAGCGAGAATTGAGAACCATCACAATTTTGCGTGGAAAGAAATTCATAACGGAAAAGAAGTGATTGTTCATCGAAAAGGAGCTACTCCTGCTAATGAAAACGAATTGGGAATGATTCCAGGATCGATGACTGCAAAAGGATTTATCGTTCGCGGAAAAGGAAATCCTGAATCTTTGAATTCAGCATCACATGGTGCAGGAAGAGCCCATTCAAGAGGAGAATGCAGAAGTCTTTTCACTCAGCATGATATCAAAAAAGAACTGAAACTGAAAAATGTCACATTGATGGGCGGAAATGCAGAAGAAGCACCAATGGCCTACAAAGACATTAATGAGGTGATGAATGCGCAGAGTGAGCTGGTAGATATTCTGGGAACATTCCAGCCGAGAATTGTGAGAATGGATAAGTAATTAGCCTTATACTTTACAACCTTATAGGTTTCAAAAACCTATAAGGTTTAACAAAGAAATATTTTAAAGTCTATAAGGTTTTGAATATTCAATCTAAAAAACAAAAAAATGGGAGCACCACATAACATAAAACGATACGGTGAAGTCTGGCCGGAATTCAGAATCCGGTTAGGGCTCGAAATTTTAAATATATTAAAAGATAAAGTCATTATATCAGGTGGCTGGGCTTGGCATTTCATGTCAGAAAAAGAACATACAGAATACAAACATGCCCATGACCACAAGGATATTGATGTTTTTGTAAAAAAAGAAAATGTTGCAGAAGTAGTGATCGTTCTTCAGCAGGAAGGATTCCAGAAAGTCTGGACCCGATATGACCATCTGCCGAGTGAAGAAAACTTTCGCAGATATGAAAAGACTGTTGAGCTGGAAAATGAAAAATTCCACAGAATTACCATAGACTTCTTTGAAAGAGATGATCTAAAGACAATTGAAGCCAATGGTTTTACCGTTGTGAGGCCTGATATTTTACTTTCTTTTTACAGAAATATCCACTCCAGTGATAAGTGCTGGGCAGTGATGGCCGCAAAAGAACTATTAGAAAAGGGAATAAATCCGGTAGGAAGCCCTTTATTAAGCAAAATGCCAATATAAAAAATGGAAAAATTAATACAGATCACTTCAGGAAGAGGTCCTTTAGAATGCCAGTGGGTAGTAGCCAAGGTTCTGAAGACCTTTCTTGAAGAGGCAAAACACAATACAATAGAATACGAAATCATTCATCGGGAAAACGGGGATGAAAATCTGACACTAAAATCAGTTACCCTTCTTTTAAAAGGAAAAGACTTGACCTCGTTTTTAAAAAGCTGGCTGGGAAGCGTTTGCTGGATAGGAAAAAGTACATTCAGGAAGCTCCATAAAAGAAGCAATTGGTTCATTGGAATTTTTGAATTGGAAAATGTAAAAATGATTGATTTCAATGAAAAAGATATCAGATTTCAGACTGCAAGAAGCCAGGGAAGCGGAGGACAAAACGTAAATAAGGTGAATACTGCTGTGCGTGCCACTTATATCCCTACCAACGAAACTGTTTTTGTACAGGATTCCCGTTCACAGCTGGAAAATAAAAAACTATCCATTATCAGGCTCAAAGAAAAGGTAATGGCAGTTTACATCCAGCAACTGGAAAGAAAATTGAAAGAAACCTGGTCTCTCCAGATGCAGGTAGAGCGTGGAAATCCGGTTCGTACATTCTCAGGGACAGATTTTAAAAAGAATTACGAAGACAAGACATTCAAAAAGCAAAGGAGTGCCTTGAAAAATGAATTAAAAAACTATAGAAATGACCTTAACTAAAAGTAAATATTATTTTGAAGCATTAGACTACTTTCCATTCAATCTTTCTGAATGTATGGATGCGCTGAATTATGCTTTATCCTACGAACCGGAAGATGCGGACAGCCTTTGTCTCATGGGAAGAGTATATTCAGAAGAATTGAAAGATTATGAAACGGCAAAAAAATACTTTGATGAAGCCATGCAGAGTAATATCGGAAATATCAATACACCCAAATATTATATTGAATGTCTTTTGAGTAATGAAGATTACAAAGAAGCAGAAAAACTGATTGAATTTGCTTTGAAACTAAAAGGAATTGATAAATCTGAAATTCTGAACTGTCTTTCTCTTCTTCAGGAGAGAAACTTTGAGTACAAACAGGCTTTGGCAACGCTTAAAGAAGCTAAAAAATTTGCTTACAACCGTGCAGCACTCGAAATTATTGAAGACAGAGAAAAACTGGTTAAAGGAAAAGTAACCAGAATAAGAACCGTAAAAAAGGCAGAATAATCTTTTTTTGACTTATAATAAAAATAGTATGACTGCCTCAAAAGTCAAATTTTTTTTGACTTCTGTCATTGACTACGTCGAATCTTCGATTTCTGACGAAGGAAGAATCTCATTGATAAACATAAGAGTGAGATTCTTCACTCCATTTATGAACTTCGTTCGCAGACTTTCAGCCTGTGTTCAGAATGACAATTTTGAGGTAGTCTTATTTTTTATTTACAGAGATCAGATAATCATACACCATTTGATGTTGGTCATCAGTAAGCTTGGCCTTTGGAGCCATTCTGCTTAAGGTATTGATCCATCCCTGGTTATCATGCTTGGTGGGTTCCGGCAGTTTGTGACATTTTGCACAGGAATTTTCAAAAATTGTTTTTCCTTGCGCCAACTGCTCAGATGAGGTATACTTTGGCCCTGTAACGGCCACACTTTTCGGCCCGCAGGATACCAGAAATGCTGATGCTGCAATACCCGTTAAAATGAATTTTTTCATATCCTATTTTTGTTTGATGATTACTTCTTCACAGAAACAATATAATCATAAACCCATTGGTGCTGTTCATCCGTCAGTTTTGCTTTTGGAGCCATAGAATTCATAATTCCTACCCATTGTACAGGATTGTGTGAAGCAGGATCTGGTAGTTTATGACATCTTCCGCAAGAGTTTTCAAAAATAGTTTTCCCTTGAGCAATCTGTTCTGCAGTAGAGGTAGAGGTTCCTGTAGTAGCAGCGGATGTAGAAGCTTTCGGCGTACAGGAAACCAGCAAAATAGCAGTAAACGAAGCCGCAGCGATGAGTTTTTTCATGTTTCTTCTTTTGATATATAACAAATGTAATAAATTCCTTAAGCCCTTGATACAGGGTGTTCTAGTTTTAATTTAGAAGAAATAAAAACTAAATTCATGAAAAATTGATAATTTCAAATAAAGCCAATTTGGGTCTTTTGTGTGATCATTATGATCCAGGTATTGACCATTCCCATTTTAATTATTAATTTTGAATTAATGAAATTTTCTACAGAAGAGCTAATAGAGGGAATACAGTCAGGAAACAAACGCCTGATTGCAAAAGCTATTACATTGGTTGAAAGTAAGAAAGCAGAGCACAGAGTACAGGCAGAAGAACTTTTGAAGAAAATTATGCCTCTTACCGGAAACTCTGTGAGGGTAGGAGTAACGGGTGTTCCCGGAGCAGGAAAGTCTACTTTTATAGAAAACTTTGGTCGCCTGGTTATTGCTCAGGGGAAAAAAGTTGCTGTTTTGGCTATTGATCCCAGTTCAGCCATTAACAAAGGAAGTATTTTGGGGGATAAAACCAGAATGGAGGAATTGGCCAAAGAAGAAAATGCATTCATTCGCCCTTCTCCCAGTTCAGGATTTCTGGGAGGAGTAGCCAATACTACTTTTGAAACCATGATGATCTGCGAAGCTGCAGGCTATGACTATATTTTAATTGAAACTGTAGGAGTAGGGCAATCAGAAGTTCTGGTAGCCGATATTACCGATGTTTTTTTGTTCCTTAAAATCATTGGAGGAGGAGATGAACTTCAGGGAATAAAACGAGGGATCATGGAAATGGTAGATCTTATATTCATCAATAAAGTAGACCAGGACAATCTTCAGAAAGCAAAAAATACAAGACTTGAATTAAAAAGAGCCCTAGACTTTATTCCGCCTAAAGAAAAAGGATGGAAGATTCCTGTTTTACTAGGTTCTGCACTTCATAATCAAGGATTACAGGAAGTCTATGATACAATATTCGAATTTATTGATCTGAAAAAGAAAAGCGGCCGTTTTGAAGAAATTCGTGTTCAGCAGGCTGAAAAACGATTTGAATATTGGGTTCAGGAATATATTTTATCCCTGATGAAAAAGAGCAATGCTATAGAAGAAGCTTATCACATGCACAAAAAAAATGCTTCAGCCATGGTTTCTAATCCAAGTACTGAAGCAAAATTATTTGTTGAAAAATTTTTATCGAACGAAAACAGGGATTAAAGTTTCTCTTTTTCCTTTTTTACCTCAGTTTTAGAAATGTATCCGTCATAAGTAATCGGCTGTCTGTCATTACTCCTCATAGAAACGAAAGCTTTTCCGTTTTTAAATACTTCAATATTAACTTCGTCTACGTTTCTTACATCTTTAGGTTTGAACTTAAAAGTCCAGGTTCCTTTTTTATTCTGAGTTTTAGTTACCGTAAAATCTTTTGAAGTAAATCGGTAGCTGTTATCACTGGCACTTCCAAAAGTTGGATTGAACATCCTTCCAAAATAAGGCAACACTACATCCAGTGTATTTTTACTGACATCAATGGTATAATCTCCATTCAGATTAAGTACCCTCGTTGCAGTAGAATTAGGCATTGAGTTTAAAACATTAATGACATCATAATTTGTAGGATTGGCTCTTTGTGCATAAAAAGTAAACTCCTGAGAATCTACCAAAGTGTCCACTGTTTTCGGATCTAATGAACCTTGTGAAGCACAGCTCTGAAAGAAGAACAGGAATCCAAACATCATCAGTAAAGAAATATACTTTTTCATAATGAGATAATTATTAAATTTAGATAGCAAAATGTATGCAAATATATTCTTTCCGAAATATTTTGGAATAAAAATTGTTAAGGTTGAATTATTAACACTCAAACTATGAAAGTTACACATCTATTTGGAATGGGAGCTATTGCTCTGTCGGCTGTTGCCTGTACTACAAACCCGATTACGGGGAGGTCTTCTTTACAGCTGGCCAACAATTCGGAAATTTTAACAATGTCTTCACAGGAATATAGAACGACATTGTCTAAAGGTAAAGTGATTACCGGTACAGCAGATGCAAAGAGAGTGGTAAATGTAGGAAACAGAATTAAAAATGCAGCAGAAAGATATTATCAGAGTATTGGAAGATCAGCAGATCTTGCAAGCTACAGCTGGGAATTTAATCTTTTGCAGAGCAACGAGCTAAACGCCTGGTGTATGCCTGGTGGAAAAGTAGCAGTCTATACCGGAATATTACCGGTAACAAAAGACGATAACGGACTTGCAGTAGTAATGGGACATGAAGTTTCTCACGCACTGGCAGGCCACGGAAATGAAAGAATTTCTCAGGCAATGGTAGCTCAGTATGGAGGGGCAATCCTGGGAGGAACAATCTCAAATTCACAATGGGCAAGTGTTTTCCAGAAGGTTTACCCTATCGGTTCACAGGTTGCTTTATTGAAATACGGAAGAGGCCAGGAATCTGAGGCAGATGAAATGGGACTTTACCTGATGTCTATGGCTGGATATGATCCAAGAGCAGCAATTCCTTTCTGGAACAGAATGGAAGCAGCATCTACAGGATCAAGACAACCTGAATTCTTATCTACCCACCCGAATCCGGAAACAAGAATTTCAGATATCAATAAAGATCTTCCGAAAGCTTTGGAATATTATAAGGCTGCGGGAGGAAAAATATAATTAGAATTTTAATCTTGAATATAGCCTTATTAAATTTTTAGTAAATTTGGTAAGGCTTTTTTTATGTAACTACCTAAACACAATATTATGAAGAGTTTATCAATTACCGGACTTATACTTTTGGCTGTTTCTGCATTACTTTTCTATTTGACAACTGATTTTGCCGTAGAGCAGATAAAAATTTCTCATATTATGGGAATCATGGCGGGAGTTGGAATAGGGCTTATCATTGGAGGAATGGTAGGCTATGTAAGTAAAGGAAGCGCTATAAAAGAAGAGCAGAAGAAAAAAGAATTCAAGCAGTTACAAAAAGACAAAGAAGATCTTGAAAAACAGGCTGCAGAAATTGCAAAACGTCAGGCTGAACTTGAAAATCAAAATAAAAACCCTCAAATTTAAATTTGAGGGTTTAAAGTTGTTATTTTCGATAATTTATTAGAATTTATATCCTAAACCTACCATAAACAGGTTAGGTCTGTTATCATATCTGATTTCTGAACCAGAAACTTTGTTGATGAAGTTTCTTTCGTCTTTACTGAAAGCACCTTCATATCTTGCATTTACAATAAGCTTTTTAATTTCAAGCTGTGCCCCAAACTGGTATCCTACTGTAAAGTCATTTTTAGCATTTTCTTTGAAATCGTTGTAAGTATTGTCTTTGTTTAAGTTAAAACTTCCTACAGGTCCTACAAAAACTCCAAGCATATTCCCTAAAAGATTATATCCTAAAAGAACCGGAACATCAATACGGTTGCTTTTTACGTCAAAAGTAGTGTTCTCTGTCGTAAACTCATTTTTGAAATGAGTATAATAGATTTCCGGCATTACAAACAATGAAGTAGGAAGACCTACTTTTAAGGAAAGCCCAACATTGAAACCTACATTATTTTTACCTGTTCCTGCAATAGCATCATTCACTGTTCCTTTAATATTGGACCATGAAGGTGAGCCTGTTGGAAAAATTAAGTTGGCTTTACCTGCCAGTGAAATCTGTGCAGAAGCCCACATTGAAAACCCTAATAACGCTATACTAAGTACCTTTTTCATTATCGTCTATTTTTGTATTTGTCGTTTCAATCGTTTTATTATTCTCAAGTAAATATTCTCTCAGCTCTTTAAACAGTTCTGAAGAATAAACGAAATCAATCAGATTTTTATTGCCTGCTGTAATCAGAATGTCTTTGTTACCTTCCCATTCTTTAATTCCCAGTCTTAGGTATACAATTTTCTCGCCAATCGTCATTACAGAGTTCATATCATGGGTATTGATGATGGTGGTAGTATTATATTCTTTTGTGATTTCGTAAAGAAGATCATCAATAATCTTAGAGGTATAGGGATCCAGCCCGGAATTGGGCTCATCACAAAACAGATACTTAGGATTGTTGACAATAGCTCTTGCAATAGCCACCCTTTTCTGCATACCTCCTGAAATTTCGGAAGGATATTTTTTTTCTGCTTTATCAAGATGTACTCTTCCTATTACTTCAAAAACTCTTTTCTTTTTTTCTCTGTAGGTAAGATTGGTAAACATGTCAAGAGGGAACATGATATTTTCTTCCACTGTTAGAGAGTCAAATAAGGCACTTCCCTGGAAAACGGTTCCGATTTCTGAACGGAGATGTTGTTTTTCATCTCTGGTCATGGTATTGATATCTTTTCCGTCAAACAGAATTTCTCCTGATGAAGGCATATAAACATTCAATAAACTTTTTAGAAAAACGGTTTTCCCGGAACCACTCTGCCCAATGATTAAGTTTACTTTTCCTTTATCAAATGAAGTTGAAATTCCCTTAAGCACTTCAACATCATCAAAACTTTTCTTAAGATCTTTTACCTCAATCATCAGCTTAATATTAATTGGGTTAAAATTAATTCAGAGATAATAATGAACACCATTGTCCATACTACGGCCTGTGTACTGGCTCTACCTACTTCCAAAGATCCTCCTTTTACATTGTATCCGAAATAAGAAGGTACGGTTGCAATGATAAAAGCAAAAACGATTGTTTTGGTAAATGCATAGTAAATGAATAAATTCGGCATATACATTTGAATACCAATAATATAATCGTTCTCTGTCCAGTTTCCTGTTAGAATCCCGGCAATATAGCCTCCACCAATACCAAATACAATACTGATGGCAATAAGGAGAGGATTAAACAGCATACAGGCAATGATTTTAGGAAATATCAGGAAATTGGGTGAGTTTACTCCCATAATATCCAAGGCATCAATCTGTTCTGAAACCCTCATTGTTCCGATACTGGAAGCAATATATGATCCTACTTTACCCGCCAGAATAAGGCTGATAATAGTAGGTGCAAATTCCAACACCAATACCGCTTTTGTAGCATATCCTACAAATGATGGCGGAATAGGAAAGGAAGAAGCATCAAAGTTATTGAACATCTGAATAGCAACTACAGCTCCCACGAAGATGGATGTGAAGATGACAAGCCCGAAAGAATTTACTCCCAAATCATTAATTTCTCTCATGAACAGCTTCCAGAACACTCTCATTTTCTGAGGTTTCTGCAGGGATTTTCCCAAGAGGATAATGTATTCCCCTATCGCTGTGAAAAACTTTTTTAACATACTGCTAAATTAGACTTTTTTATTTAATTGGACTACAGTCAAGAATAAGACCGAAGCTTGGTTTTGTGTTAAAATTATTTCAATATTTATCTTATTCCGCTCTTTATTTTGCGTTTTTATCTCCTCCAATCACCAATAAAACGGTTTTTAAAATAATAACCACATCAAGTACGAAACTCCAGTTTCTTACATAGAAAGCATCTGCCAGAACTCTTTTTTTCATTTCTACTTCCACATCTCCGAAGTCACCACGCAGTCCATTCACCTGTGCCAGTCCGGTAATACCCGGATTAACCATACTTCTCAGACTGTATCTTCCGATTTTGGGTTTGTAATAATTGTCAACAGCCAGCATATGTGGACGCGGACCTACTACAGACATTTCACCTCTCAACACATTAAGGAATTGAGGAAGTTCATCAAGACTGGTTTTTCTTAAAAATTTACCCACTCTGGTAATTCTGGAATCATTTACAGAGGTGGTTTTGGTTGTAGATTCATCATTAACAACCATTGTTCTGAATTTAATACAATTAAAAACCTCTTCATGAAAACCGTATCTCTTCTGAATGAAAAATACCGGACCTTTAGAAGTTGTTTTGATTAAAATGGCAATAATTGGAAATACCCATGAGCAAATGAAAACCAATATAATAGCAGAGAAGAAAATGTCTAATGTCCTTTTCATCAGGAAATTAGAATAATAATCTAACGGATATCTGGCCTGATTAAGTACCGGCTGGGTTTGTATATATCCAAGATCATAAAGGAAAAAATCACTTTGTGTAATGCTTGGAATCAATGAAATATGAATCTTATTATCCTCAGCCAATCTGAAAATTTCAGTTTCCATGGTTTCATCATAAGAGTTTTCCGTAGATAAAAACAAGGTATGAATTCCGTTCTTTTTCCAGAATGCAACCAGTTCATTAATCTTAACCTCAGAATAATCGTATTCAAATATTCTGTACCCATAATCTTTACGTTCTGTAAAGATATTCTTAAGAATCTCTGTAGAGTGGCTGTCTCCCAAAAACATTACGTTTCTGTAGTTGGCTCCAAGAGATCGCAGGTACTTGATTGCGAAATAGACTAATGATTTCGCCAGGAAAATGGCAATAAAAAGATAAAGTGAAAGCCAGTAAATATCCGAATTGAAAAATACATTATTACTTACCTTTCCTATAAGCAGTACTCCCAGTATAAAAAAGAGGAAATGGATTAAGAGGCGTTCAAGAAACAGGGTATAAGTAAGGTTCCTCGGAATATTGTATATTTTTGTCCTACCACTTAATAGTACCCAGAACAAAAACAACAGAACCAGAGAAAAACTATTCTGATACCAGGTTTCTTTATTGTATTTTAAACTTTCGTTTCTGCTTATAAAAAAGAATATGAAGATAGATGCAATAACCATGAGGTCAAGCAACATAATGATTGATTTCAGGTATCTAGAGTATCGAATTCTCTGCATCTATCGGTATTATAGCGGATAAGCCCGGCTAATTTACACTTTTTTACGGGATATTCAGATATTTGTGCGTCTGAACAGAAGCCTGCCATTCAGGGTTTTCCAGGATGAAATCTGTAATTTTAGGATACATATCATCTCTTTTGCTCCATTCACTCTGAAGATAAAGCTTACAGTTTTCAGAAACTTTTGCAGCCTGTTCCTGAGCAAATGTAAAATCATGCTGGTTGAAAATAATGACTTTAAGCTCATTGGCCTTTTGATAAATCTCTTCTTTAGGAAGCCCTGTTTTCTTTGGTGAAAGGGTAATCCAGTCCAGTTGACCGCTCATCGGATAAGCTCCGGAAGTTTCGATATGTACTGTACACCCTAGTTCTTTTAGTTTGGATGTCAGGATATCTAAATTCCACATTAAAGGCTCACCACCAGTCAACACAATTGTTTTACAGTGTTTAGCTGCAGTTTCTGCAATTTCTTCTGCATTCATCAGGGGATGAAGTTCCGGATCCCAGCTTTCTTTTACATCACACCAGTGACATCCTACATCGCACCCTCCCAGCCTGATAAAGTATGCGGCTTTTCCGGTGTGTGCTCCTTCTCCCTGTAAAGTGTAAAAATGCTCCATTACAGGGAGCATTTTACCTTCTTTTAATAAAATATCTTCTTCTTTATTCATTTTAAAATTAGTCGTTATAGACCGAAGTTTTATAAGCAATGATGGTGTTTTTCATCAACATCGCTCTTGTCATTGGGCCTACTCCTCCTGGTACCGGAGTAATCCAGCTTGCTTTTGCAGCACAGCTGTCAAAATCTACATCACCTGCAAGGTAATATCCTTTTGGAGAGTCATTATCTACTCTTGTAATACCCACGTCCACAATTACGGCTCCTTCCTTGATCATATCTCCTTTTAAGAAATGAGGATCTCCCAAAGCGGTAATAACGATGTCTGCTTTTCTTGTGTATTCTTCGATGTCTTTTGTGTATGAGTGTGTAAGGGTAACGGTAGAGTTTCCAGGGAAATCTTTTCTTCCCATCAAAATACTCATTGGTCTTCCTACAATTTTACTTCTTCCGATAATTACACAGTCTTTTCCTTTCGTTTCAATATTATATCTTTCCAATAATGTTAAAATTCCGAAAGGAGTTGCCGGTAAGAAAGTATCCATTTCAAGAGCCATTTTTCCGAAGTTTTCAGGGTGGAAACCATCCACATCTTTTCTAGGGTCAATAGCATTGATGATTTTTTCCTGATCAATCTGATCTGGTAAAGGCAGCTGAACTATAAATCCGTCTACTGCTTTAGACTTATTAAGCTCGTCAATTTTTTCCAATAGTTCAGATTCAGAAACAGTGCTTGGAAACTTGATTAAGCTGGATTGAAATCCTACTTCCTCACAGTCTTTCACTTTAGAGTTTACATAGGCCTTGCTAGCTCCATTATTTCCTACAAGAATAGCCACCAAATGTGGAGCTCTTCTTTTGCTTGCGAGAATCTTTTCTACTTCAACCTTGATCTCTGCTTTAATTTCCTTGGATACTTTAAGTCCGTCAAGAATTTCTGCCATTTTTACTTTTTTACTTTATAGATTTACTTTTACTTTCTTTTTACTTACTATTTGTTTTCCTTATAGTAATTGATCAATCCATTGGTAGAGCTGTCATGAGAGCTTATTGCCTCATTGTTTTCAAGCTCCGGAAGGATTTTATTGGCTAATACTTTTCCTAATTCCACTCCAAACTGGTCAAAACTGAAAATATTCCAGATTACTCCCTGAACGAAAATTTTGTGTTCATATAAAGCAATGAGCTGACCTAGTGAGAAAGGAGTTAATTCCTTGAATAATATAGAGTTAGTTGGTGTATTTCCATGGAAGACTTTGAAATTGATCAGTCTGTCTATTTCTTCATCAGATTTTCCGGAATTTCTAAGCTCTTCTTCCACTTCTTCTTCCAGTTTTCCGAAGGCAAGTGCTTCAGTCTGAGCGAAAAAGTTAGCTAATAGCTTGTCCTGATGATCAGAAACATGGTTCGGGCTTTTTGCATAGGCAATAAAATCTGCCGGAATCAATTCTGTTCCCTGGTGGATTAACTGATAAAATGCGTGCTGGCCGTTTGTTCCAGGTTCTCCCCAGATGATCGGTCCCGTTTCATATTCTACGAATTCACCGTTTCTGTCTACACATTTTCCGTTACTTTCCATATCTCCCTGCTGAAGATAGGCTGCAAATCTGTCCAGATATTGAGAGTAAGGTAAGATAGCATAAGTAGTTGCTGCATAGAAATTACGATACCAGATTCCCAAAAGTCCCATTAGTACAGGAACGTTTTCAGAGAATTCTGCTGTCTGGAAGTGCTGATCTGTATCAAAAGCACCTCTTAAAAGCTGTTCGAAGTTTTCATATCCTACAGAAAGTACAATACTTAATCCGATTGCGCTCCAAAGAGAATATCTTCCGCCTACCCAGTCCCAGAACTCAAAAATATTTTCTTCTGCGATTCCGAACTTCTTAACTTCTTCAATATTAGTAGATAAAGCAACAAAATGCTTGGCTACATCTTCCTGTTTTCCTGCTTTCAGGAACCAGTCTTTAGCTGAATTGGCATTCGTCATTGTTTCCTGAGTCGTAAATGTTTTGGAAGCAATGATGAATAAAGTAGTTTCAGGATTTAAGTCTTTCACTACTTCTGCAATATGATTTCCGTCCACATTGGAAACAAAGTGAGCGTTTAATCTTGTTTTAAAATGCTTTAAAGCTGAACAAACCATCACAGGACCTAAGTCTGATCCTCCAATCCCGATGTTGACTACATCTGTAATCTCTTTTCCGCTGAAACCTTTATGTTCTCCTGAAATAATCTTTTCAGAAAAAGATTTCATATGCTCAAGAACTCTTTTAATCTGTGGTTTGATGTTTTCTCCATCTACGATAATTTCACGGTCAGAAAAATCTCTTAAAGCTGTATGAAGAACTGCTCTTCCTTCAGTTTCATTGATTTTATCTCCCGAGAACATTCTGGAAATAGCATCTTTTAACTGGCTTTCTTCTGCCAATTGTAATAAAAGATCCTTTGTTCTTGAATCAATCAGGTTTTTAGAATAATCAAAAAGATAGTTGTCCTTTTGTAGAGAAAACTCATTAAAACGGTTCGGGTTGTACTGGAAAAGAGTTCTAAGATCAAAGTCATTTCCACCGAAGTGTTCGTCAAGTGCTTTCCAGCTGCTAGTTTGTGTTGGATTTATTTTTGATAGCATATTACAGAATTTTTATCGCTCAGAAGATCATGTATCGGATGAGAAGAGCTCATAATCCATAATGATTTATTTCTGATTTGCAAATTTACGGAAAAATAAAACCTCAGATAAATTTGAAGATAATAAATAACGATTTTTTAAAAAACAAAACCTCAGAGTTTATCTGAGGTTGTATGAAAAATGTTTTGTGACAAGAGTTTTCAAGGTTATTCTTCCATTTCGTTCAAAATTGTTTCCAGTTGTTTGGCACTCCTTCCATAGACGTATTTTGTCCATAGAACGATGCTTGTTATCAGTCCTAAAGTTCCGATAAGAACTGCAATGATTAAACCTTGTTGATGAGCAGTGGTAAGTTCTGTTAAAGATTTTCCATGTTCTTTCATCGTATTATAAATCACCATACCTATCGTTACAAGGAAATGAGGAAGTAACAGAAATCCGAAAGACTGGTATCTTTCCATATTCAGCCGAAGCTCATGGTATATTTTCCAAAGGCTGTTTTTGGTGTTTCCGGTATAAAGTTCCGTCTGTTTGTAGAATTTATAAAATCCTAGCAGATAGTACGAAGATATAACGACCATCATCGTATAGGATACATAATAAATAATATATTGTGAATGAGGAAATTTAAACTGAAGAGGGAAAAAAGCGATCAGAATGATGGCCAGAACCTGCATAGGAAATTCTTTCTTCATGTTTTTCTGGATTTTTTCTATAGGGTGTTTGCTTTCCTTTAATTGTTCTATCGTATCAGGAATATGGACGTCGCTGTCTTCCTTATTCCACTGTTCTTTTAATTGATCAAAATTCATAACCTGATTTTTTTATGATTTGCTGTATTTTTTCTTTTGTTCTGTTGAGTTTTACACGAGCATTACCTTCACTGAGGCCTAAATTATTTCCAATTTCTTTATGTGACATTCCTTCCATGAAATAAAATATGACGGCTTTTTCTAAAGAATTAAGCTCCTGAACGGCACTGTAGAAAATTTCCAGCTGCCTGTCTTTTGTGGGATTATAATCTTCCTGCTGTACTTCAAAATGCGAAGGAGCATCTGTATGATTATTGGATCTTTGCTTTTCCTTTTTTAAATATGTAATTGCAGTATTGATCGCAACCCGATACATCCACGTGGAAAACTCACTGTTTCCTTTGAAATTCTGGTAGGACTTCCAAAGCTGGATAAGAATTTCCTGCTGAAGGTCTTCCCGATCTTCTACGGAATCGGCATAGATCCGTGAGGCTTTGTATAAGATACCTTTGTGCTGGTTGACGAGCTTTAAAAAAGCAGTTTCAGTTGGATTGCTCACAATCGTTTCATGGTTTGGTTATTATTATAAGCTTGATACAGGTTTTACCGTGTAGCCTTTTGCCTGTAGAAGAGGAATAATTCCGTTTTCACCCATAAGATGAGAGCCTCCAACAGCAAAGAATGAACCTTCTTTTTTCATCATGTCTGGCATTACTTTTACCCAGTTTTGATTTCTATTGGTAAGCATAGCCTTTTCCTGTTGGGCATTCATGAATCTTTCATCCTTAAAAAGACTGTAAAGAGATTGTACATTTTCATTTTTAAAGGCTTCAATCATCTGTCTGAACAATATTTGATATTCCTTGTCCATTTTCAATTGAGCAATGGTACTCTTCAGATTATAAGCTTCATTAATCGATTTCATCTGATCTTCTACTTTTTCGAGTCCTTTGATGCTTTTTTTATCTTTCATTGCTTTCTGAAGAAGTTCCATTTCGTAAAGTTTTACTTCGGTCTGAGGACATGGGATTGCTTTGGTAGAAAGCAGTGCATACAGAGCCTGAGGGCTTGAAGAATCTATACTTTTCAGATCTGTTCCGTAATTGGCAAGAACCGTATTCAGTTCTTTAGCTTCTTCGGGAGAAAGCTGATCCGATATTTTTTTATCTGCTTTAAACATTTTCTGTAATGACATCATTTCAGCGGGATCTGTATAATTGATTTCCATAACAAAGTTGTCAGATTTCTCAAGTGCTTTTAATACCTTCGGTTTGATCTCAAAATCTTTACTGCATAAGATATGAAAAGTTCCGGTAATATAAGAAGGCTTAGACAGCCCGTTTCCGGAGACTTCCCAAAGCAGACTGTTTTCCTTGTTGTTACTTTTACTTTGTGCGTTGGTAGTTATGGAGTTCAGTGATAATAATGCTGCGAATCCAAGTTTTATTAAATTTTTCATAGTATTGATTTTTTTGATTTTCTGTTCTTTTAAACAGTAGGTAAAGCAGGCATTACAATCGTTACAGTTTTTTTTCAAAAAAAATAAAAACCTCCTGAAAACAGGAGGCTGTAAAATCTAAAATTATGATGATAACCAATTGGTTAGGATGGTTTTTTTATTCCTGATTTTTTGAATACTCAGGTTTTGTGATTTTTCTTTTTCTTAAAAAATAGATGATTGCAGCAGCAATTAATACAAGAGGCCATACATTGATAAGGCCAACGATAATTCTCTGAATCAGGTAGAATCCGTATACAAACCCGTCTTTTGCATCATAGATGAAATTGTATTTGTACTTATTATCAATATTTGTAGTGTTGGTAACAGCAATTTCAGCAATGCGCAACTGAGGCTCTTTGATGTAAATGTCAATCGTGCTGTATTTTAAATCATCTGTCATGTTCATGCTGGACAGCTTTTGAAGATTTCCTTCAGACATATTCTCATCGTCCAGCGTTACTTTATCTTTATTGGTTTTCAGCTTGCTGATATTTTCAGAAGTCTTTTGATTTCTTTTTCCTTCAAGCTCAGAATATTTGATATTGGCCGTCACATCTTCCGCATTGATAGATCTTGAATTAAGAAATAATTTATTTGTATTGATTGCGGTTAAAAGCTCACCCAGTTTTTCAGTAGGAATACGCGCCTGCATTCTATTCTCCGACTGGTATTTTTTGACCAGCATTGCTTCTTCATTGGAAGTGTTGTAAGTGCTTTCAGAAACCACATTACTTTGAAGATTGCTGTTCGTGACAAAACCTCCGAGCTCCTGAACCGATTTTTCAATAGCAATCGTTGCATTATACACATCTTTTACTTCCATATTCACATCAGCAGTCTTAATAAACTGCTTGTCTTTTACTTTCATATCTGCAACCGATGAAATACTGTCCGAAACCACCACAGCGGCTGAATCTGTAGTAGCATACGCTTCAAGATCATTAGAGGAAACTTCTCCCTTTTTACATGAATAAATTCCTAATAAAAGAACAGCTGATAGAGATAATTTAATGTAAGTCGTTTTCATAGCATTGATTTTTGTTGTTTTCCTTGAGTCAAAGTTCAGCCAGGATCTTTTGTAACGCTTGAAAATCAGAAGTAAAAAGCTTGTAAACGGAATATTCTGTTTTAATTGATTGAAATTAAGGGGTTTGTAAAACAGGGAGGATCCTGGTACTTTGCTTTCGGAGCAATTTTTGCTTATCTTTTACAAACCAACACTACAATCTATCACTATGTCAAATACCTTTTCCAAAATCAGAAACGCAATAGGACTATTCACATCCATAGATTTTGATCAGTTGAGTGCCATTTCTAAAAAAGTGGATCTGCCAAAACTGATGCAAAATTTCTCAAAACTGGATGATAAACAGCTTTCCGGGCTTATGAAAATGCTTGATCCGGAAAAGAAAAAGAAAGAACTTCCGCCCATTGACGGAGATTTTTATGATATCTACCATACTCTTACTCCGGAACAGCGCGAAATTCAGCTGAAAGTAAGAGCATTCATGGAAAAAGAAGTCAAACCTCTGGTCAATCATTACTGGCTCAGAGATGAATTTCCTTTTGAGCTGATTCCAAAATTTCAAAAACTGGATATTTGTGGTGTTACTTATGAAGGCTATGGCTGTCCGGGAATGTCTTTCCTGATGGAAGGTGTTATTGCTATGGAAATGGCAAGAGTAGATGCTTCTATTGCTACTTTTTTCGGAGTACAATCCGGACTGGCAATGGGTTCTATTTATATCTGCGGATCTGAAGAACAGAAGCAAAAATGGCTTCCGCAGATGCAGAAATTTGAAAAAATTGGTGCCTTTGGGCTTACTGAACCGGAAGTTGGATCCGGAGCAGCAGGCGGACTTACAGTAACCTGTAAAAAAACACCGGAAGGCTGGGTCCTGAATGGCCAGAAAAAATGGATTGGAAATGCTACTTTCGCTGATCTGATTATTATCTGGGCCAGAGATCTTGATAGCGGAGAAGTGAAAGGATTTATTGTAGAAAAAGACAATCCTGGATATTCCGTAGAAAAAATTAAAGGGAAAATGGCGTTAAGAATTGTCCAGAACGGATTGATTACCTTAAAAGATTGTCTCGTTACCGAAGAAAACCGTTTGCAGAATGCTAATTCCTTTAAAGATACAGGAAAAGTGCTGAGAATGACAAGAGCTGGAGTAGCATGGATGGCTACAGGCTGTGCACGCGGAGCTTATGAAAGCGCGTTAGATTATACCCGAAAAAGAGAACAATTTGGAAGACCTATCGCCTCATTCCAAATGATTCAGGGACATCTGGTGGAAATGTTGTCTAACCTTACTGCCATGCAGACGATGGTTTTCAGACTGTCTGAAATGCAGGATGAAGGAATTTTAAAAGATGAACATGCTTCTTTAGCCAAAGTTTTCTGTACCCTCAGAACAAGAGATATTGTTTCCAGAGCAAGAGAAGTAATGGGAGGAAACGGAATTCTGCTCGAGTATGATGTGGCCAGATTTGTTGCCGATGCAGAAGCCATTTATTCTTACGAAGGAACAAAAGAAATCAACTCGCTCATCGTAGGACGATCGATTACAGGTTTCAGTGCTTTTGTATAGGAAATAGGTGGCAGGTAGCAGATAATAGGTTATGGGTAGTAAAAAGCAGAACTAGACTACTGCAACCTGCAATCTATTGCCTGCTACCTTACGAAACTAAATTTTTATATTTTTCCTTGTTGTCAATAATCATCCAAAGGTTGATCAGAAACATCACGCCGGCGATACCCATTCCCATAGGAGATTTATCCATTGTGAAAACATGGGTAACAATTCCTACCATGACAGGTAAAATAACAATGGCGCCCAACGCTCTTGTTTTTGGGAAAATAAATAATAATCCGCCAATGACTTCTACAATCCCCACTAAAGGCATCAGCCAGCTGATTTCTCCAAAAGCAGCGAAAAGTTTCATTTGTTCAGGAGTAGGTTTTTCCATGGGCATATAGTTAAAAAATTTGTTTAACCCGGCATTAATAAACATAAGCCCGAAAAGTAAACATAAAATGAATTTTACTATTTTCATGATTGATGATTTTATATCAAATGTAAAATAAAAATAGGATTCGTTGATTGTGTTTTTATAAAAAATATATAATTAATGTTAATGATAGGTTAATGTTGTGTTTTGAATAATTTCATTGTTTATATTTGAAATTCAAACTAAACTAATAATATTATGTTGAAAAATCTTAAAAAATTAAACCGTACAAATTTGAGAGAAATCCAGGGAGGAATTGAAAAATGTGATATTGGACCCATAGATTGTCCATGTAAAATTCCTGCAGGTCATCCTTGTATTGGAGGTGGAGGAGGAACTCCGGAGCCGGATAAAGGATACTGTCCGGATAGCCAAACTTATATCCTGTGCACAGATACCTGTCCAAATGGAATGAGTCCTTGGTGCGCTGCGTCATAACAATAAAAAAAGACTGTCTCTAAAAAGGCAGTCTTTTTATTTAAAGTTTAATATGTAAGCATTCAAAGTTAGGATTAGGTCAATTATTACCCATTACCCATTGCTTATTACTCATTACTCATATTCTAGTCCATTTCCTTCAAAGTGATATTCTTGGAAATTTTGTAGCTTTTTTTCTTCTTATGAGGTTTGGGCTCTTCTCCCAGCAATCTTCCCCAAGGTTTGAGATCATCCACTCTTTCACAGATAATTTTTATAATCGCAATGGCCGGAATACACAGGAACATTCCTGCAATTCCCCAAAGATGTTCTCCTAAAAGGATTCCAATAAAAGAAAATAAAGCGTTGATTTTAACTTTAGAACCCACCACAAATGGTAGAACAATATTTCCATCTACAGCATGAATGGCAATATACCCTAAGGCAACATAAATACAGGTTGAAGGTGTAGAAGTAGCAAATGCTATAAAACAGGAAATGAGAAGAGAAATAAAGATTCCCAGATACGGAATAACATTTAATAATCCTGTCAGAACTCCCAGAAGAATAGCATATTTCACTCCAAGAATGGTAAGGAGAGTGGATGTTAAAACAGAAACAATAATCACCTGAAGGAAAAGCCCAAAGATGTATTTCTTAGTCATGATCCGAATCTCGTTCACAGCTTCCTGTACACTGGCTTTATGTCTTTCGTTGAAAACAGTAACGATAAAATTATTTAAAAGTCTTCTGTAATTTAAAATAAAGATAAAAAACAGGGTGAAAAATATAATGAAGCCGAATCCCGTTGAAAAAATTCCAAAAGTAAATCCTAAAATTACTCCCGAAGAAGACAGAAGTTTAGTTAATCCTTGGTTAATGTAATCCACCTGTTCATCCACTTTCACATTAAATGTTTTGGAAACCCAATGCTGAAGGCTGTTAAAAACAGTGGTAAACTGTTCCTTGAGATGCGGAAGATCCTTACTGAAATCAGATAGCTGATTGGTAAAGAAATAAATAATACCGCTTAAAATCATCAGCATAATAAATACTGAAGTCATGGTAGACATAGATCTTGGAAATCTTAGCTTTCTTTCCATAAAAGTGGCTGCAGGCAAAAACAGCATCGCCATCAGGAATGCCAGGAAAAACGGAGCTAAAATACTCTGTCCTAATGCCAGAAGGTAGCCAAGTCCAATGATGGAAACTACCACGAGGGTAAGCTTGACAAGGAAAGGAAGTCTAAGGAAATTCATAATCTAAAAATATGCAGTGTGGAATAAAAATAAGAAAACCCTTCTGAATTGAAAAATTTTTTATTCAATCCTTCAGGATTTTCTTGGATTGTATCAAATTTTATTCCACCCAGCCAGGTTGATTGTGATTTTTTTACCTAAAACAGAAACACGCCCTGAATATCAGAACGTGTTTCTTTATTGAGAAGTTAATATGTTATAAATTGTTTTATTCTTCAATGGCGATGTCAATGACTTCTTCCATTCTGTTAACGTAATGTACTCTCAGATTTTTCAGATAATCTTTTTTGATTTCCTCCACATCTTTTCTGTTAGCCTCACAAAGAATAACATCTTTGATCCCTGCTCTTGTTGCGGCAAGAAGCTTTTCTTTGATTCCCCCTACAGGTAGTACTTTTCCTCTTAATGTAATCTCTCCGGTCATTGCCAGGTGAGGTTTTATTTTCTTGTTTTTAAACGAAGAAACCATTGATGTCAGCATAGCAATACCAGCAGACGGTCCGTCTTTAGGCGTTGCTCCTTCAGGAACGTGTACGTGAATGTTTTTCTTATCCAGGTCTTCTTGTGGTATTCCCAGCTCATCATGTTTCGCTTTTATATATTCCAGCGCAATAGTAGCCGATTCTTTCATTACTGTTCCCAGGTTTCCAGTCATCGTTAATGCCCCTTTACCATTGCTTAAAATACTTTCAATATAAAGGATATCTCCTCCTACGCTTGTCCATGCAAGACCGGTTACCACACCCGGAACTCCAGTGATTTCAGATAAGCTTTTAGGTCTTGGAACTCCAAGGATTTCATCTACTTTTTCCACTGAAATTTTTGGGTCATATTCTTTTACCAAAGCTGTCTGTAGTGCTACCCATCTTCCAATGGCTGCAATTCTTTTTTCCAAAGTTCTTACACCACTTTCAGAAGTATGTGCTTCTACAATATGCTTAAGTTCTGCATTTCCAAGTTTGAATGATTTTGCATCCAGACCATTTTCTTCCTGTTGCTTTTTGATTAAATGTCTTTTGGCAATCTCAATCTTTTCCTCCAAAGTATAACCGGCAATCTGAATGATTTCCGTTCTGTCTAAAAGAGGAGTCTGTATCGTTGAAAGTGAATTGGCTGTAGCAATGAACATTACTTTTGAAAGGTCATAGCCCATCTCCAGGAAATTGTCATAAAAAGACTTATTTTGTTCAGGATCAAGAACTTCTAAAAGCGCTGAGCTTGGATCCCCATGAAGACCTTGTCCGATTTTATCAATCTCATCAAGAACAATTACCGGATTTGAAGTGCCGGATTTTTTGATAGATTGTAAAATTCTTCCCGCCATAGCACCGATATACGTTTTTCTATGTCCGCGGATTTCACTCTCGTCATGAAGTCCTCCCAATGATAATCTTACATATTTTCTCCCTAAAGCATCAGCAATAGATTTTCCTAAAGAGGTCTTACCCACACCCGGAGGCCCTACCAATAATAAGATAGGAGACTTCATGTTGTTTTTTAATTTTAAAACAGCCATGTGCTCAAGAATTCTTTTCTTGATATCTTCCAGACCGAAGTGTGCTTTGTCAAGTACTTTTTCAGCCTTAGCAATATCAAAAATATCTTTTGTATAAGTTTCCCAAGGTAGATCTGTAAAGAAATCCAGGTAGTTTCTCTGTACGTTATAGTCCGGAGAATTAGGATTCTGACGCTGAAGTCTGCTGATTTCTTTCTGGAAATGGTCTTCTACCTCCTGACTCCATTTTTTTGTTTTAGCCTTAGCAATAAGATCTTCCACATCACTTTCAGGTCCACCGCCCAGTTCTTCCTGGATTGTTCTGATTTGTTGATTCAGGAAGTATTCTCTCTGCTGTTTATCAAGATCCTTTGAGGTTTTCTGATGAATCTGATTTCTCAGCTCCAGCTTTCTGAAATCCTCATGCATCATCTCATAGCACTGATTGGCTCTGATCATCAGGCTTTTCTCTTCAAGAAGTTTTTGTTTTGCAATGGAAGAGAAATTAGCATTCGTGCAGATGAAATTCAGAAGATCATCATTATTGTTAATATTTTTGATCGCGAAATTTGCAGCATTAGGAATATTGGGATCAAGTTCAATGATCTTTAAAGCGAGATCTTTGATGTTCTCCAATAATGCTTCATACTCTTCCTGATCTTTAGGTCGGCTGTCTTTTAATTTTGATATTTCTGCTTTGAAGTAAGGTTTATTATCTATGATTTTTTTAATCTTAAATCTGTGGAAACCTTTAGTGATAGCAGTAATATTACCTTCTGGCAGTTTAATAATCTTAATGATTTTTGCCAAGGTACCGGTAGAATAAATATCTTTTTCGGAAGGTTGTTCCAGATCCGAATTTTTCTGGCTTACAATTCCAATAAAATCTCCGTTCTTCTGTGCTTCTTCAAGAAGCTGTATAGAGGTTTTTCTCCCTGCAGTAATAGGAATTACTACATTGGGGAACATAACCATATTTCTTACGGGAAGTATAGGGAATATTTTCTGTTCGGAATTTTTATCAGTCTCTGCGAAGTCGGAAAGATTGATTTCTTCAGTTACGATATCAAATCCGTCACTGATCATTTCTTCTAAACTAATATCTTCAAATTCTGTCATAGTCAATCGAATGACAAATTGTCATTTTCGTTTTTTATCGTTAAAGGGATTTTTATATAATATACTCTGAAAACGTGCGGCATATTATAATGTTTTAAAAATGCACAATACTTATGCCATTTGTTTTTTACTTAAAAATACGGTCAAAATTTCCTTTTTTAGATAATCTTTGCATTAAAAATCAAAATTAAGCAGTTCTGTTTCTGTAATTTCTTAAAAATGTGTATTTTCGCAAACTGATAAAAAACTATAATTTATAAAATGGCAATTTTAGGACAGATTAGGAGTAAGCCTTGGCTTTTAATGGGAGTAATAGCCTTAGCGCTTTTGGCGTTCCTGGTGAACCCAGATAGTATCGACAAGGTTTTTGGTAAGAATCCTGACGTTTTAGGAAAAGTAAACGGTGAGAAAATCACCCGCGAAGAGTTCAATGATCAGCTTTTCGTGTTGCAGCAGCAGGCTGAACAGCAAGGTCGTCCGAAAAACGGTCTTGAAGAGCAGGCTTGGCAGTTACTTGTACAATCTAAACTTATCAAACAACAGTTTGAGAAATTGGGCTTTGAAATGACTGATGATTATTTCTGGAATCAAATCCAGTACGATCAGATGTTTGCTCAGAATCAACAGTTCTTTGATGAGAAAGGTAACTTTAAAACTCAAGAGCTTAAAAAAGAAATTGAAACATTACAAAACACCAATCCTCAAGGATATACTCAATGGTTGAAAACGAGAAAGACTATCGAGTACAGACTGATGGCAAGACAGGTGTTTACTAATCTTTCAGCAGGTATCACTACAGGTAAGAAAGAAGCTGAAGAATTGATGAAGCAGAGAGATCAGCTTGCAGACATCGACTTTGTAAAAGTAGATTACGCAGCTTATCTTCAAAAAACGAAGATCAATGTGACAACACAGGATCTTGCTGATTACATCAAGAAGCACCCTGTAATGTTCAAAGCTGAGCCTAGCAGAAATATCGGTATTGTATTTTTCCCATCTAAACCAAGTGCAGCAGATGATGCAGCAGCCTTGAAAGAAATTACAAAATTATATTCAGGAGGTACAGATGCAAGTGGAGGAACTGAAAACTTCCAGAATACTAAAAACGATTCTATGTTTGTAGCGGCAAATTCTGATGCACCATTCAATCCTCAGTATTTGAATCCTGCTCAATTGCCTCCAACAATCAAAGATCAGATCACTGCAGCAGCAGTAGGTCAGACTTTTGGTCCTTATAAAGAACAAGATGTATATGTAGTTTCTAAATTGGTAGGTAAAAGACCTTCAGATTCTACTTTATCCAGACATATCCTAATTGCATTCAAAGGAAGCCCTGCAGGTGAAGGGGTAACAAGAACTAAAGAGCAGGCTAAGAAATTGGCAGACTCAATTGGTGCAATTGTAAAAGCAACTCCTGCTAAATTTACAGAATTCCTTAAGCTTTCAAGCGATCCAAATTCTGCAGCTCAGGGAGGTAGCCTTGGTTGGACAACACCAGAGACGCCTTTCGTTCCGGAATTCCTTGCTTATCTTGCAAGCAATCCTAAAGGAGCTACAGGAGTCGTAGAAACACAGTTCGGTTACCATATCATCAATATTGAAGATAAAAAATCAGGATCAATGGGGTATAAAGTTGCTAACCTTGTGAAAGCAATCAAACCTTCAGATGCTACTGAGGCTGAAACAGACAAAAACTCAAGGAAATTCATTCAGCAGGTTCAAGGAAAATCTTTCAACGATTTCGTGAACATTGCTAAAAAAGGAAACTATCAGTTCTCCAATCCAAAAGCAGCGAAAAGATTTGAAGGTCAGCTTCAGGGCTTAGGTACTGAAAAAGATGCTGATATCCTTACATGGGCTTTTGATAAGAAAAGAGAAAAAGGAGATACTGAATTATTTACAGTAGACGGAACTGGTGATAAAATTGTAGTGTATCTGAACGGAAAACAGGAAGCAGGTCTTGCTGATCCGGAATCAGTGAGAGATCAGATCGAAGTTATCGTTAAAAATAAATTGGCAGCAAAACAAATTTCTGATAAAATTGCAGCAGCAAAAGCTTCCAGCTTAGATCAGATTGCTAAATTGTTTGCCGCTCCAAAACAATCTGCTCAGGTGAACCTATTGAATCCTTCAGTAGCAGGTGCTATGGAACCTAAAGTTGCCGGTGCAGCATTCGGTGTTGCAAAAGGTAAACTTTCTAACCCGGTTGAAGGTGGAACAGGAGTTTATGTTTTGATCAAAAAATCAGAAACTGTAAACAAACAGCCTGGAGATCTTAAGCAGTTTACAGAATCTCTTACTCAGAGAAGTGCTGGAATGTTCGGACAGGCTTGGATGAAGAGTCTTCAGGACAACGCAGATATCGAAGATTACAGAATCGAGATCTGGAACAAGCTGGGAAATCAGCAACAATAAGAAAATCATTTCAATGATATAAAAAGCGACAAATTTTTTTGTCGCTTTTTTTGTATTTAACGCAGAACAATAAAGGAAAAGATTTATTTAAAATGTATTATATTTGCTTATTAGAAAAAAATTAGCAAGTGAAGTTCAGTAAAGAATTAAAAGCTGGTGTGATTGCACTTCTAGCTATCGTAGGCTTTGTGGTGTTGTTTCAGTTTATGAAAGGGAAAAGCCTTTTTACTACCGACAATATATTTTACGCAAAATATGACAATGTGGAAGGTCTGGCGCAGTCTGCGGCAGTCTCTATTAATGGATTGAAAGTAGGGCAGGTAGATAAAATTATTCCTATCACCTCAAAAGATGGAAAAATTAATTTCGTCGTAAAAATTACCGTTGATAACAAATTCGAATTTTCAAAAAACTCATCACTGGAGATCTTTGAACCGGGATTAATGTCCGGTAAAGAAATGAGAGTAAACCTTATGTATGGAGGACCGACTGCAAAAGACGGTGATACCTTAAAAGGAGCTTTTAAACTGGGAACATTGGGAAGTCTTTCTTCTCAGGTTGGTCCGGTAAAAGATCAGCTACAGGTGGTTTTACATAGAGTAGACTCTTTAATGGCCAATGCCAACCAGGTTTTTGATGCTCAGAACAGAGCGGAAATAAAAGCTTTATTAGCGAACCTTAATAAAACAGTTGGAGCATTACAGACTACAGCAGGAAGTGTAAATACACTGGTAGGGCACAATGATCCAAAACTGCAAAAGGTGCTGGACGATGCAAGTCTTACCATGCAGAGTGGAAAAGTTACTCTGGATAAATATGGAAATCTGGCTCAGAGCATTGATACGAAACAGTTGAATGCTACGATTGCCAATTTGGATGCTACCGTAGGAAAATTAAATCAGGTGATTGGTGGTATAGATAAAGGAGAAGGAAGTTTAGGTAAACTGATGAAGGATGAACAACTTTACAACAACCTGAATTCAGCATCTTCCAATTTGAATTCATTGATTGAAGATATGAAAGCGAATCCGAAGAGATATATCAACTTCTCGGTTTTCGGTAAAAATAACAAAGACTAATACGCCTTATGCAGTACATCGATAACATTATTTTCCTGATTTTATTAGTGGCGGGATTTGGGCTGTTTGCCAAAAGTCTCCAGAAGATCTATAGAAATATCAGGTTAGGTCACGAAATCAATAGAAACGACAGAAAAGGAGAACGCTGGGAAACGATGGCTCGTGTGGCCATGGGACAGAGTAAAATGACAGCACGTCCTGTTGCAGGAGTTTTACACCTTTTTGTATATGTAGGTTTTGTGATTATTAATATTGAATTAATAGAAATTGTTGTTGATGGAATATTTGGTACACACCGTTTTTTATCAATCATTTTCGGGCATACATTTTATAATTTCTTTACAGCAACATTAGAAGTTTTAGCACTTCTAGTAGTGGTTGGGGTTGTCATTTTCTTTATTCGTAGAAATTTTTACGGAGTGAAGAGATTGACGATGAAAGAACTTTTCGGTTGGCCAAAAAATGATGCCAACTGGATTTTGATTATTGAGTTCGCCTTAATGATGGCTTTCTTTATGATGAATGCTTCAGATTTTGTTTTACAGTCAAGAGGAGTTTTACCAGAGCATGGAAGCTTCCCGATCAGTGAGATGACATTTGTTCCGTTCTTGGAAATCTTCAGCTTTGATAGCGGATTTTTGATGTTCACAGAGAAAGCTGCTTGGTGGTTCCACTTTGTAGGGATTCTTTTCTTCATGAACTATCTTTATTACTCAAAGCATTTACATATTATCCTTGCATTTCCAAGTACATGGTATGCCAATCTTGATAAAAAAGGAAAATTCAATAACCTTGAGTCTGTAACAAAGGAAATCAAATTAATGATGGACCCTAATGCAGATCCATATGCTGCACCAGCTGAAGGAGCTGAGGCTGATGTACCGTCTAAATTTGGAGCAGAAGATATCTTCGATCTGAATCAGGTACAATTGCTGAATGCTTATTCATGTACAGAATGCGGACGCTGTACTTCTGTTTGCCCGGCTAATATTACCGGTAAAAAACTTTCTCCGAGATTGATTCTGATGAAAACCAGAGACCGATTGGAAGAAGTAGGAAGAAATATTGATCAAAACGGAAAATTCGTTGATGATGGTAAAAAACTGTTGAACGATTATATCACGAAAGAAGAACTTTGGGCTTGTACCACTTGTAATGCGTGTACAGATGCTTGTCCGGTATTGCTTGACCCGCTTTCCATTATCTTTGAAATGAGAAGATTCCTGGTGATGGAACAGTCTGCTGCTCCACAGGAACTGAACCTGATGATGACCAATGTGGAAAACAACGCAGCCCCTTGGCAGTATAATCAGGCTGACCGTCTGAACTGGGCATCGGAAAACTAGATAATTAATCAATTTGAAAATTTGAAATTGATTACAGTCTACATCACTTTCAAATTTCCAAATTCTCACATTTTCAAATTGAAAAAGAAATGGATTTCACTATAAAAACAATGGCAGAGTATGCTGCCGAAGGAAAAGCTCCGGAAGTTTTATTCTGGGTTGGATGTGCGGGAAGTTTTGATGACCGTGCCAAAAAAATTACAAAAGCATTTTGCAAGATATTAAATAAAATAGGGGTTGAATTTGCAGTTCTGGGACAGGAAGAAAGCTGTACCGGAGATCCTGCGAAAAGAGCAGGAAACGAATTTGTATTCCAGATGATGGCTCTTACCAATATTGAAGTATTGAATGCTTACGAAGTAAAGAAAATCGTAACGGCTTGTCCACACTGTTTTAATACGCTTAAAAATGAATATCCAAGCCTTGGCGGGCACTTTGATGTAGTACACCATACTCAGTTCCTTAAAACCTTAATGGAAGAAGGAAGACTGAAGATTGAAGGAGGTGCATTCAGAGGGAAAAAAATTACTTTCCATGATCCATGTTATCTGGGACGTGCCAATGACGAATATGAAGCGCCAAGAATGCTTCTTGAAAAGCTGGATGCCGAACTTGTAGAAATGAAACGTTGCAAAACCAATGGTCTTTGCTGTGGAGCAGGTGGTGCACAGATGTTTAAAGAACCAGAAAAAGGAAAGAAAGACATCAATATTGAAAGAACAGAAGAAGCTTTATCTTTTGAACCTAAGGTAATTGCTACAGGATGCCCTTTCTGTAATACCATGATGACGGATGGCGTAAAACACTTTAACAAAAATACAGAAGTTGCCGTAAAAGATATCGTTGAACTTCTTGCTGAAGCAGAAGACTTATAATTGACATCTTATACAGGTTTATGAAGCTGAAATGGAGACTCTCCTTTTTGTTTATCATTTCGATACTTGCTCTTCTTACATTCTGGAATTATCAAAACAGAGTATATGATTGGGACATGCCAGGGTATCTGGGATGTATGTATACTTCGGAATTTCCAGATTCTCCGGATAAAGTTCGAATCCTTACCTATGAGGAAATAAAAAAAGAGGCTCCTGCAGAACATTATACAGACATTATCGGAATAAAGCAGTGGGACATTCCCAGGCAGTATTTCGTAAAAAATACACAATCTTTTACAGAACAATTACCCTATTTTCAGATCAAAGTAGGGTATATTCTTGTGATCACTCTCTTTTATAAGCTTGGATTATCATCGCCAATGGCTGTACTGTTTACCAGTCTTATTTCTTACTTTTTTTCTGGAGTATTATTATTTTATATTCTGAAACTCCTGTTTCCAAAGAAATACTGGCTTGCCATACTATTAACGATTGCCGCCATGCTTTTGCCACCAATGACCTACATGTCCAGGGTTTCTACGCCGGATATGTTCATCTTTCAGTTTATGCTGATCTTTATGATTGGCTTAATTAAAAAATGGAGCAAATGGGCCATGTTTGTACTTCTGTTTGGAATTACCTTTATAAGGCCGGATTATATTACATTCACCCTGACTTATATTATCGCTGTTTTCTTTTTCCGTTATTTCCAGGAAAAGAAAATTGATGTTTCTTTTATTGCGCAGGGAACAGTTCTTCTGGTCATGTATCTGGCCATTATTAAGTTTTATCATTATCCGGGATGGAAAGATCTCTTCTATGATACTTTTATCGATAGAAGACCTATTATTTCCACACATCCGATAGACGTTAGTTTAATGGACTATCTGAGTATCATTTACATTAAGATTATTTATTTCAAAAAGGTCACTTTATCGGTAGCCATTATGATTGGAGTAATTTTCTGGCGTTCCAAAGATGTATGGGTAAGAATGATTTCCGTTCTTTTCGTGGTGAATCTTTATATCAAATTCTTTTTCTTCCCGCAGTCGGCAGCATTAAGGTTTTTCTTCCCTTTTATCTTCCCGCTTTTCATTATGATGCTCTATGTGCTGAGCAAAAAATACAATGATCTTAAACTCGAGAAAATTGCGTAATTTTGTATTCAAGATGATAAGGATATTCAATCACCGTTAAATTAATATTCTGGTCAGTGATCAGAATTTATTTTGTTTGATAAATCCTTGAAAAATAAATATTTACATTATGAAAATCGAAGAATCTAATATTGTAGAAACCAACGACTACAGAGTCATTATATACCCGGCTTCAAGACCTTTTGAAACAAAAGAAGCAAAAGCTATTACCGAGAAACTATTTGATTTCCTTGCAACATGGGCAGCTCATGGAAAACCGCTTTCTTCTTCATTTAAAATTGAGAAGAATCAGTTTATCATCGTGTGTGTAGATGAAGAAAAAGAAATGGCTTCAGGATGCAGCATTGATGCTTTAGGAAAGGTAATGAGAGAAATTGATGAAGAATATCAATTAGGCCTTTTTGATAGAATGAAGGCAAGCTTTGTTGAGAACGGTGAAGTGAAAACTTTAAAATTAATTGATTTTAAAATGAAGTTGAGAAACGGAGAACTTGCAGAAGATATCCAGGTTTTTGACTTCTCTAAAAATACGTATCTGGACTTTTTAAGCCACTTCCTTCTTCCTTTGGAGAAAAGTTGGGCGGCTTCTATAAAATAATCGCTGTTAAGCTGATACAAAAGAATAATCATAAAGTGGAAAATATATTTCCACTTTTTTGTTTTAATGTATATTTGTATAGATTCGAGCAGTGACTAATGCCTAAAGTACTTTTTTTAACGACTTCCCACAGCTATAATGATGACCGCATTTTTTATCATCAGGCGAAAGCTCTTAGAGATAATGGGTATGAAGTGAAAATATGCAGTTTATATGCAGAGTATAAAGGTTGTATTGATGGGATTGAAATAGAATCTTTTGCCGTTCTTGAAGAAAGTATAGAAATGAAAATGGAAACTTTCAGTAAAGTTTGCAATACTTTTCATCCCGAATGTATCATTTGTTCTGAACCATTGGCCGTTGTAGCAGTAAAGAAATTTGTAAAAGAGCATAAGATAAGTTGTATCTATGACGTTACAGAATGGTATCCTTCCATGTCAATGCTTCAAAAGTATAGATTTCCGGCTACCATTTTTCAGGCTATAAAGTTTTCTCTTATCCAGCTGTATACTGGATTTTTAAGTACTCATTTCATTTTTGGTGAAACCACTAAGAAGTTTCCTTTAGCTTATTTTTTTGGATTTAAAAAACAGATCGTTGTTCCTTATTATCCAGATTCTCTTTACATCAGGGAAAGTATAAAACAGCTCGATCCGAACGTTATCAAGGTATGCTATACAGGTCAGATTTCTAAAGATAAAGGAATTGAAAACTTTTTCAATGCAATAGATAGGCTTCGTCAAAAACTGCCTGCACTCCATATCAGGATTCTGATTATTGGTTCAACGGTACAGGAAAGCGATGAATTCTACTTTTCATCATTATTGAAGAAATATTCTTTTGATGATATTGAGATCAGAAAACCAACAAGTTTTGAAACATTTACAGAAGCATTTGCAGATGCAGATTTATGTTTTGATCTCAGGGAAATTAACTTTGAAAACAACCATTCTTTGCCGATAAAGCTGTTCTATTTTATGGGAGCGGGAAAACCTGTTATTTACTCAAATTTAAAAGGTATCCGAAAACATATGAAGGAACTTTCATTTGGAAGTCTGGTAGATCCTCAGAATGCTGAAGCAGTCTCGGATGTGATCATTAACTATATTAGAAATCCTGAATTGTATCGTTCTCATGCGCTCAGTGCCAGAAAAGAATTTAAAGAAAAATATAATTGGGAACTTATAAAAGATTCCTTTGTTGATTTTGTAAAAAAATCTATTGATAAATAATCACCATGCAGCTTACTATCATTAAAACATTTGTCTCACGCTTTCTTATTCTGATCCTGAGTTTCGGCCTGGTGATCTATTCTACGAATATGTGGGGAAGTGAAGGTAAGGGAACCATTTCTATTGTGGTTGCCAATGCAGCAGCAGTAAGTTTTTTCAGTAGTATCTTTTCCGGAAGCAGTGCTTCTTATTTCGCCTCGAGATTTAAAATAGAAAAGGTTTTGTTATATGCCTATCTGTGGTCTCTCTTAACAGGGCTTTTAATCCCTTTTTTATTCAGTATAGCTTCTATCCAGAGTGAATATCTATTGTATCTGATCGGGATATCTGTTTTTTCTTCACTTTTATCAACCAATATCAGCTTGTTTATTGGAACACAGAATATTAAGAAGTTTAATGTTTATACTGTTTTACAGCAGCTGGTTCATATTATCTTTATAGGAATATTGGTGTATCTGTTCAGAAAGAAAGATGTTTCAGTGTATTTTCTTGCCCAGATTGGATGTCTGGCACTTCTTTTCCTTACCAGCTTTTTTCAGATTATCAAAAAATGTAATCTTTCCGAAATATCATTCTGTAAAGAGGTGGGCAGAAATATGTTTGAATATGGCTGGAAAACTCAATTGAGTGCTTTTGTACAGTTTCTCAATTACAGGCTTTCATTTTATTTCTTAGAATATTTTGAAGGCATTGCCAGTGTAGGAATATTCTCCATCGGAGTTACTTTCTCGGAAGCTATATGGACTATTACCCGCAGCATTGCTGTTATTTTATATTCAGATGTGGTGAATAGTAAAAGCAGGGAAGAATCCATAGGGAAAACCAAAGAATCTTTAAAGCTGACTTTTTTTCTGATGATAGGTTTTGTGCTGGGAATCATTATTATACCTGCTCAGGTTTATGAGATGATCTTCGGAAAAGAGTTCAGAGATACCAAAGAAATCATGCTCCTTTTATCACCGGGAATTTTTGCCATTGCAGTAAGTGATATGGTGGGACATTACTTTTCGGGAATGAGAGATTTAAAAATTCTCAATATAAAATCTATTGTTGGATTGGTGGTCACAGTTGTATTTTCTTTTATTGCCATACCTAGATGGGGAATTTTAGGAGCTTGTATTGCCACTACATCATCCTATTTTGTTTCATCTTTCCTGTTATTCAGAAAATTTTACGCTTCTACTCCCTTTAGTTTGAAAGACTATATGGTTACAAAAGAAGAAATCCAGGTTTTCAGGCAAAAATTTTTAAAGAAATAATTGTTTCGGACACATACAGAAAACAAAGTCATTTTCCTATTTTTACAAATCTATTAAGTCTTTACTATGTGCGGAATCAGCGGTTATTATTCATTCCATAAAAGTATTTCCTCTACAAATATTCTGGAAATGAATCAGGCAATCAAACATCGCGGTCCGGATGATGAAGGGTTCTGGTTATACAATGCCGGCGAAGGAGTTTCTTTTTCAGGGGACGATTCCACCCAAAAAATTAAAGACCAGTTTCCGGTTTTAAAAGATGGAAATTCTAATATTGCTTTAGGTTTCCGCAGATTATCCATTATAGATTTGTCTGAAAAAGGGCACCAGCCTATGCTCTCAGAAAATGAACAAATTATTATCACGTTTAACGGAGAGATTTATAATTTTAAAAAATTAAGGAAAGAACTTGAATCTTTAGGGTACTCTTTCCACAGTACTTCGGATACAGAAGTTATTCTCAAAGCGTATCAGGAGTGGGGAAACTCTGCTTTTGCAAAACTGGATGGGATGTTTGCGATCTGTATTGTAGATCTTATCTCTCAAAAACTGATACTGGCAAGAGACAGAGTAGGGATGAAGCCTCTTTTCTACCATCAAAATGAAGAAGGGTTGGTTTGGGCTTCAGAAATAAAAGCATTATTGAAAAATGAACTGGTAAAACCTGAAATCAACTGGGATGGAGTGTATACCAATTTTCTTTTTCAGACAACATTAGCACCTCAAACCTGTTTTCAGCATATTTTTTCCCTAGAACCTGCTTCCTTTATGACCATTGATTTAAAAGATCAGAAAATCACCACAAAAAAATTCTGGAAACTTCCTTCACAGCCTGCAAAAAGTATTTCTGAAGAAGAAGCAGTAAAAAAAATAGATGAACTTCTTTCTGAAAGTATTTCAGAACAATTATTTGCCGATGTTCCTGTTGCTATTATGATGAGCGGTGGAATTGATTCGACGTTAATTGCTTCAAAATCAAAACTTTTTAACGCTGATATTAATGCATACACTATCTCTTATCCGTTTTCTGAAGAAGAAGTTACAAATGCCGCTATAGCCGCCAGACATTTTGATGTTTTGCATGAGATAAAAGAGGTGAGTGATGAAGAAGCACTGGAACACCTTACAGAAAATATCCAGCATTTTGAAGAACCTTACAGCAGCTTTGAAGTCTTAATCAATGCAGCAAAATACGCTCATGATAAAAACTTTAAAGTCGTATTAAGCGGAAATGGAGCTGATGAACTTTTTGCCGGCTATTCCCATACGCTGAAGCTGAATAAATGGCTTCTGATGAGGAATTTCAATTTTGTAAATCCTTTTATTTTTACCAAAGATAAATTTTCACAGCGAGTTAAAAACTACTTTTCTCAGGATCATATGTTTGATTTTTTCAGACAAAGCCAGATCAGTATGAGACCGCTGGAAGTTAAAAGTCTTATAAACCCAGATATTTACAGTAAAATTGATTCGGACCTTTCAAATTATCATCTTTCAGAAGGAAAAAATTATAGCGGGTATTTTGAATATGATATGAAATATTCACTCTCTTCCCATCACGTTTTCCGGGATGATCTGAGTGCGATGAAGTATAGTGTGGAATTTCGTTATCCTTATCTGAGTAACAGCCTGATAGATTATGTATCAGCACTTCCGCAGAATATTAGATTTAATGGAGTTCAGAATAAACCTTTATTACGTAAAACAGCTGAAAAATATCTTCCTCAGGAAGTTTTGAATATGCCCAAGAAAGGATTTTCATTTCCGGTTAATTATTTCATTAAAAATGAGCAAAAAGTAAGAGACTTTATTACTGAAAATCTTGAACGTTTGAAAAAGAGAAATTTCTTTAATCCAGCCGTAATTGATGAGTGGTGGAATCATCAGGAGTATGAGTATGATTGGGTGAAAATATGGCAGCTGGTTACCTTTGAGCTCTGGTATCAGAAATATTTTGAAAAATAAAGAAGCAGTCTAAAGATTAATATTTTACCTTTGTATTTATGATGAAATATTTTTGGGGCATTTTTGTAGCGGTTTTTGCACTCATCAGTTGTAAAAGTGATGATGATTCTTTGCAGAGAATAGATCAGGTACTTAATATCTATATGAAAAACAGTGCTGGTCAGGATCTTCTGAACAGTAAACTTACAGGATCTTATACAGGGTATTCCGTGAATGATATTTTTGGAACGAAAGATATTGCTCCGGTAAGTATTTCGTTAAAAACATCACCCGAGTCATTATACTATATGGAATATCTTGCAGGAGCAAAAAGAAGAAGACTGGATTCTATCAGCCCGGATCAACCAGGAACAGGAACTTCTTTCCATTCCAAAATGTTGATTACCTTTACAAAAAGTACCAATGTTAGTGATAATGTTACCGGGACATTGGAAGTTCAATATCGTAATACACCTACTGCATTTCAGGTTTCAAAGGTATTGTATGACGGAAATGAAGTGTTTTCAAAAGATGCTGATGCACCTACTTCAATAAATACCGTTACGATCACAAAATAATTTTTAAATTTGTACAATTGTTAGCTTATTATGAGCTAAACATCTAATATTTAACATCTAAATAAAATGTTACAAGTCAATTTTTTGCGCGACAATAAAGAACGCGTTTTAGAAGGTCTTAAGAAAAGACAATTCAAAAATCTTGAGTTGGTAGACGAGGCTATCGCTGCCGACGAAGAAAGAAAAAGAATCCAGTTTGAACTAGATTCCCAACTTTCCGAAATCAACAAAATTTCGAAAGAAATCGGACTTTTGATGAAAGAAGGGAAAAAAGAAGAAGCGGAATCAGCAAAATCTAAAACAGCACAATACAAAGAGTCGAGCTCAGAATTGAAATCCCAGCTAGAAGTTAAAGAAAATGATTTACTGAATATTCTGTATCAGCTACCCAACATTCCAAATGAATTGGTAAAGAGTGGTGCTTCTGCCGATGATAACGAAATCATTTTCCAGTCTCATCCTGTAGAAGGCCTTGGTGAAGGTGCAATCCCTCACTGGGAACTGGCAAAAAAATACAACCTGATTGATTTTGAATTAGGGGTGAAAATTGCCGGAGCAGGTTTTCCTGTTTATTTAGGAAAAGGAGCGAGATTACAGAGAGCTTTGGTTCAGTATTTCTTAGATAAAAACGTAGAAAAAGGATATACAGAAGTGAATCCTCCTCACGTTGTGAATGAGGCTTCAGGTTTTGGTACCGGGCAGCTGCCAGATAAAGAAGGACAGATGTATTATATCAACGAAGATAGATTATATCTTATTCCTACAGCAGAGGTTCCTGTAACGAACCTTTACCGTGATGTATTGCTTGAGGAAAAAGACCTTCCGATTAAAAATACAGCATTCTCTCAGTGTTACAGAAGAGAAGCGGGAAGCTACGGAGCTCACGTAAGAGGATTGAACCGTCTTCACCAGTTTGAAAAAGTAGAAATCGTAAGAATTGAAAAACCGGAAAATTCTTATGCTGTTCTGGAAGAAATGGTAGAGCACATCAAAGAAATCCTTACCGATCTTGAGCTTCCGTTCAGAGTATTAAGACTTTGTGGAGGTGATACAGGTTTTGCATCTGCAATGACGTATGACTTTGAAGTATGGAGTGCTGCTCAGGAAATGTGGTTAGAAGTAAGCTCTGTATCTAACTTTGAAACCTTCCAGGCTAACAGATTGAAATGCCGTTACAAAGGAGATGGTAAATCTCAGTTGGTTCATACCTTAAACGGATCAGCAATGGCATTACCAAGAATTATGGCTGCATTGCTGGAGAACAACCAGACAGCAGAAGGAATTAAGCTTCCTAAAAAGGTTGCAGAATATGCGAGATTTGATGTTATCAACTAAGCGAATCTTTTGATTTAATATATAAAAAAACCACCGATCTTCGGTGGTTTTTACTTTTATTCCGTAACGATGATAATCTTTTTATCTGCGTTTTTGAGTTTTGTATCCTGGTCATAAATGGCTTTCAGATCATAATCTATTCTTATGGAATGGTCGTCAATCTGTTTTACCCAATCATGTTTACCTGAAATTGATTTTATTTTATTTTCAAATTTTAAGGTTGTACCAATCTTTTTAAAAAACATTACCATCATACCAGCTACTTTCTCAGCTTCTTCCTTTGAACTTTTGGTTTTGACAGCCTCTTCAATACTTTTAAGATTAAAATTTTCTGTATCGATAGTGAGGGTTTTTCCATCCCAGCTATTGTATATATTTTGATCTAAAGGGATTTTTTCAGTCTTTGTAAAACTTTTCAAAACCAAATAATCTTCTGGAGTAAAATGGTCCATTTTAAAAGAAAATCCTGCCAGCTTGTTGTCTTCTTTTGTGGATTTCATGAAAACCTTTTTCATGATTCTGATGGAGTCCGGATTTTCAGTTTTTAATTTTCCTTCTTTTTTAGAAAGATCATACATACTTGTCCAGGTAGTCGGAAGTCTGTCCATTTCTCCAAATTCTTTCTGCTTTAAGGAATCTGGTGTCATAGCCATCATCTCAGCCATAAACTCCCTTGTATCGATATCTGTGATAGAAGAGGAGGCAGCATCTTTATGATAGACAATTTCAGAATTGATACTGCAGGATTGCAGGATAAAAAGACTTATCAGAAATAAGATGATGGTTTTATTCATAGTAGATTTAAATACAAATTAATGGCAGTTAACGGCTCCGTTCGGGTCTTTAATAATTGTCATGGCTTCTGCCTTAGGAGAAACATACGGTATTCCAAGTTCAAGACCTCTCAGAATGAATAATCCTCCTAAAATAATCATGATTACCGGAACAGCTTTTAAGACTTTTACTCTAAAGGCTTGATTCATGAGATTTCCGGCCAGAACTATGGCAAACATGAACGGAAGGGTTCCAAGACCAAATAAAGCCATATATAAAGCTCCCTGCCATATTCCTCCTCCTGCAAGGCTGGCGGTAAGTGCCATATATACCATTCCACACGGTAAAAAGCCATTTAATAGACCTGTTGTAAATCTTGAACGGTAATCTGCTTTCTGAAGTAATTTTCCTAAATTCATTTTTACGCTGTACAGAAACTTGGATAGGAAAGGAATTTTTGAAGCAAAATCTTTTCCGCCAAATGAAAATACAGCCATAATGATCAGAAGAACCCCAGCAGTAATGGTAAGATATTTTTGAAAGCCTGCCATTTCAAATCCCTGCCCGATAATTCCGAGAAGTGCACCCAATAAGGAATAGGTGAAAATTCTTCCGAATTGATAAGTAAGGTTCTGAAGATAGAAATTGGCTGCCTGTTTTTTGGTTAATCCCATCGATAAAGCAATAGGTCCGCACATTCCGATACAGTGAAAACCGGAAGCAAAGCCTAAAGCAATAGCCGATACAATAAGTCCTATTTCCATATCACATCATAATCCATTCGGTAGTCTGTTTTATCTTTTGTCCAACTTAATCTTAACGTGTAGTTTCCTACTTTTAATACCTGTGCTGGTATTGTGAAAGACTGGCTGGCATCAAGCTGTACAGATTTTTTAATGTCTAAATTCTGGTCGTCGGTTCTGTTTAAAACAAATTTTACCGTAGTATTTGAGTTATTATATTCTTTTGGAAAAGTAATTTTTATTCCTTGAGTATCCTGGCTGTATACAGGTTTTTCCTGAAGATCATCTGCTTTTTTCTTAGCATCAATCACATCCTGGTACTTCAACTCTTCTTCGTAATAATTATCGGTTACCATTTCAGAGTTCTTCTGCCCGTTCGGGAAAAGAAACATCATGGATAATATAAAAACTATGAATGCTAATAGTGCAATTACAACACCATGTCCCCAACTAAAGTTCTTCATCTTTTTCTAATTAAAATTGCAGTTTAAATGGTCCTTCAAAATAGGTCTGATATGAGTCTACCAATTTACCCTTCATATCGTAAACACCAATGGTAATATTCTGTTTAGAGAGTTTCATATCATTTTCCGGGAAGCTGATATTAATTGTCCCTTTTGAAATTTTATCTCTGTCTACCTGAATCTTACTTGATGCACTGTAAGTAATTTCACCATGTGCCGGATCTATTACTTTGATGGTAACGATTTTTTTCTCGTTCGTTTTATTAAGGAAAGTATAATTATAAGTATTGGTAATTTTACCGTCTCTTACAAAGAATGTGCTACCTGCCGGTTTGATGAATTTAGCCTCCATCTCACCACGGCTGTAAAGAAGATATCCCAGGAATCCTACAAGAAGGAACAGGAATATTGAGAAACCTTTCATTCTTCCTGTAAACTTGAATTGAGTTTCTTTTTCAATTTCGTTTTCAGAAGCATAGCGGATCAATCCTTTTGGAAGACCTACTTTTTCCATCACTTCATCACAGGCATCAATACATGCAGTACAGTTGATACATTCCAGCTGTTGTCCGTCTCTGATATCAATTCCCGTTGGGCAAACTACTACACATTGATGACAGTCGATACAATCTCCCTTGCCAGCAGCTTTTCTGTCTTCACCTTTTCTCCATTTTGATCTTCCTTCCCCTCTTTTGAAATCATAAAATACATTGATGGTATCTTTATCAATCAATACACCCTGAAGTCTTCCGTATGGACAAACCAATGTACAAACCTGTTCTCTGAACCACGCAAATACAAAGTAAAATGCTGCGGTAAGAAGAATCATCACAATAAAATTGGTAGGATGTGCAAATGGTCCTTCGCCAACGATCTTAAATACCTCTTCATATCCTACGATATACATGAACATAAAGTGGGTGATGACCAATGAAATGATAATATAAACAGTCCATTTTAAACTTCTTTTCCAGATCTTCTCACTGTTCCACTCCTGTCTGTCCAGCTTCATCTGCTTGTTTCGGTCACCTTCAATCAGATATTCGATTTTACGGAAGATAGATTCCATAAAAATTGTCTGAGGGCAAATCCACCCGCAGAAAATTCTTCCGAATGCAATCGTAAAAACAATAATAAAGATTAAAGAGGCGATAGCACCTAAAGTAAGGATAAAGAAGTCCTGTGGATAGAAAGGCTGTCCAAAGATGAAAAACTCCCTGTCTATTACATTAAACATCAACAATGGGTTGCCATTGATTTTGATGAATGGTAATGCAAAATAAATAATTAATAAAAGGTAACTTACAATGTTTCTGTAGTTGGTATATTTCCCTTTTGGTTTCCTAGGAAATACCCATCTTCTTTTTCCGGATTGCTCCATTGTCCCTATAGAATCTCTGTAAGTCTCAGGGTCCAGAACCTGTCCCTGTCCGCCGCGTACTTCTATTTCTTCTATGTCTGACATATGTAATAGGTTTTAAAAAAGAAAAAACATAATTCGTTACTATTTTAATCTAATAACAAATTATGTTTTTTTCATATGTTTTCTAATTTTTTAAATTATTCTTTTTCCCAATGTGCTTCAGTTCCTTGAGGAGCTGCTCCTCCCTGAGCCTGAGTCACTGGTGGTTGTTCCTGATTGATGTGATATACATACGCGGCAATCTTCTCAATCTCTGCACCTGAAACTTCTCCGTTTTTACCGAATGCTCTCATGGCAGGGTTAGTAGGAGAACCATTCCAGTCCATATGGAATACGTTTTTGAATAACGTTTTCTCAGGCTGGTTGATCCAGTAGTTATCAGTAAGGTTTGGTCCGATACCTCCACTACCGTCTTCTTTGTGACAAGATGCACAGTTTGTTTTGAATAATTCTTTACCTTCTGCAATGTTATCAGCTGAATATTTAGCTGTTTCAATCGTTACAGGAGGCTGAGTTTTTTGGTATTCTTCAATACTTGCTAACTGTTCTTTATATTCTTTTTCATATTCGCTTAACGGGTGAGCGAAGTCTGTGAAAGAGTATGCTGCAATATATACAATACAAAAAGCGGTCCCAAAATAGAATAAACCTACCCACCATTTCGGTAATTGGTTATCCAACTCCATGATTCCGTCGAAACCGTGGTCGATAAGGATATCCTTTTCTTCAGAAGCAGATTGCTTTTTGAATGCACTTTGGTACAATCTTTTGAAATAAGGAACTTTCTTTTCAGCTAAATAAGCTGCCTTTTCTTCAGGAGATAATTTCTTGAATTTGTTGTTCTCGATAAGGTCTCCGATTGCTCCATGAATGTAAGCAAGGATCCCAGCGATAACAACAGTTCCCCAGAAGTAAGGTGAAGAAAGGAACGCGTAGCTCTGTACAAATAAATAATAAAAAACTATTAAAAGTCCGATTATTATTAAGATGTTTATAACAACAGGTGTTCTTTGTTTCATAAAAAATAGTTTAATTTTTTAAATTAAAATCGTCATCTTCATCATCCCCAAGAGGTGCCTCTTCTTCTTCTTTGTAATATTTTTTAGGTCTGCTAAAAACATAGATTACCAAAGCGATGAAGAACAGCATAAAGAAAATCAGAGCCAGCGTCTGGTAGAAACCAGCATTTTCTGTATTGGATAATATATCTTTAAAATTCTGAGGAATCATAGTATGAACCTTTTAATGTTTTTAGTTATTACTTGCTGTTTTGATTTCAGTTGTTTTGATATCAGTTCCTAATCTCTGAAGATAAGAAATAAGAGCTACAATTTCTTTTTTCTCTAATTCTCCCTGAGGTCTCTTCGCATAAGCCTGCTTAAGGTCATTTGCTTCAGAGAAGATATCTTTCACAATTTTTGCCGATTGGTTGTTTGCCCATGTATCTGCAGAATCGATTTCAGCCTTAGTATAAGGTACATCGAATACATTCTTCATCAGCTTCATCTTGTCTACCATCTTAGTTCTGTCTAAGTCAGTAGCAATTAACCAAGGGTAACGAGGCATGATAGAACCTGCAGAAGTTGATCTTGGGTTATACATGTGTTTGTAGTGCCAAGAACTTGGGTTTTTACCACCTTCTCTATGTAAATCCGGTCCTGTTCTCTTAGAACCCCATAGGAATGGTCTGTCGTATACGAATTCTCCAGCTTTGGAGTATTGTCCGTTTTTACCGTTGAATCTTGTAATCTCATCTCTGAACGGTCTGATCATCTGAGAGTGACAAGCGTTACATCCTTCACGGATATAGATATCTCTACCTTCAAGTTCAAGTGGTGAATAAGGCTTCACTGCAGAAATTGTAGGTACACTTTTCTTAAGAGATAGTGTAGGGATAATTTCAATTGAACTACCGATAGATATTGTAAAGAAAGAAAGAATACCTAATAATACCGGAGTTCTTTCAAGCCAAAGGTGAGTACCTTCTCCTTCTTTTCTGTTTTTACTGATGTTTGCCAACGCTGGAGCTTCAGCAGGAACTTCTTTCTGGAATGATCCTTTTCTTACTGTAGCGATTACGTTTACAATCATTAGGATAGATCCTGAGATATAGAATAAACCTCCTACGAATCTCATTTTGAAGTAAGGAATAATTGCCGTTACCGTATCCAACCAGTTTTTCCATAATAATGTTCCATCCGGGTTGAATTGCTTCCACATTAATCCTTGTGTAAATCCTGAAATATACATTGGAACTGCATAGAAAATAATTCCTAAAGTACCTAACCAGAAATGCCAGTTAGCTAATTTTACAGACCAAAGTTTTGTTCTCCACATGATTGGTACCAAATAATAGATAACCCCGAATGCCATGAAACCATTCCATCCAAGAGCTCCTAAGTGTACGTGACCGATAACCCAGTC
Source organism: Chryseobacterium sp. KCF3-3 (assembly GCF_045865955.1). NCBI lineage: Bacteria > Pseudomonadati > Bacteroidota > Flavobacteriia > Flavobacteriales > Weeksellaceae > Chryseobacterium > Chryseobacterium sp. KCF3-3. Next base: position 1,419,145 of record NZ_AP035792.1, on the reverse strand, counting down.
TGTAAAGTGACCAATTTTGTTGATGTTTTTAGTTGCCAAAAGCGGTCCTTCAAACGTTGCCATACCATAACAGGTAACAGCTACTACGAAGAACTTAAGGATAGGATTTTCTCTTACTTTATCCCAAGCTCCTCTTAGTGTAAGAAGACCATTTAACATACCTCCCCAAGATGGTGCAATAAGCATGATAGAGAACCCTGTTCCTACCGCCTGAGCCCAAGCTGGAAGAGCTGTATACTGAAGGTGGTGAGGACCAGCCCAGATATATACGAAAATTAATGACCAGAAGTGAATAATAGACAGCTTATAAGAGAATACCGGTCTGTCTGCAGCCTTCGGAAGGAAGTAATACATTAAACCTAGAACCGGAGTTGTCAATACGAATGCAACCGCATTGTGTCCATACCACCACTGTACAATAGCATCTTTTACCCCTGCATATGCTGAATAAGATTTCCAGCCTGTGAAAGATAAAGGTACTTCAAGGTTGTTGAAGATGTGAAGCATTGCTACTGCAATCCAAGTACCAATGTAGAACCAGATGGCTACATAAAGGTGTCTCACTCTTCTCTTAGAAATAGTCAGGAACATATTGATACCAAAAATGATCCATGAGAATGCGATCAATATGTCGATCGGCCACTCGTGTTCAGCATATTCCTTAGAGGTATTGATCCCCATAAAGAAGGTAACGAACGTAGCAACGATCATAAACTGCCAAGTCCAGAAATGTAACCAAGACAATGTGTCACTGTACATTCTTGTTTTTAATAATCTCTGTAATGAGTAATAAATACCCGTGTAAACGATGTTACAAACGAATGCAAAGATTACGGTATTGGTGTGCAACATTCTGATTCTACCAAAACCAAATGCACCATGAGTGTTTATTAACCCTTCAATATTACCAGATGCCAAACTTTTAATGGTTGTGTCATCCGTCCCGAAAAAGAATTCAGGTAATTCCGGGTAGAAAAGCATTAATGCCGCCGTAAGCCCGAACGTAAATCCAATGAGACCGAAAACTAAGGTCGCATAAAGGAACGCACGGACAATACTATTGTCATAACTAAACTTCTGTGTTTCCATATCAACTATTCACTATTTTTCTCAATTTTTATTATTTTCTCCTATTTCTTTCTCGTCTTTATTTTTGTCGCCAGTTTCATCATTTTCTTTGACCTTTTCGTCATCGAAAAGAATTCTGACAGCAGGAGATTCATCATCTTCAAACTGTCCTTTTCGGGCATACACTATAAATACGACCAAGAAAATCGCAGCTAAAGAAACACTGCAGAGGATCATTAAATATAGAATATCCATTGGACAACAAAATTAACCTATTTTCGGGGTTCAAATTTAGTGAAAAATAATGACATTCATCACGAAATGCCGATTTCAGCTAATTTAAAATCAGTCTAAATAAGGGCTTCTACGCCTGTTTTTTGAAATGTTTACGACCTAAAATCCAGGTTGAAAGTGTAGTAAAGGTAACCACCGTGATGGAACTGATTGGCATAATGATTGCAGCAAAGAGCGGATGCATATGCCCTGTAACAGCGTAACTTAAACCAACAATATTGTACAGAAAACTGATTATAAATGTCATTTTCACAATGGTAATAGAACCCTTACAAACGTTCAGGTAATTGTCCAGAGTAACTACTTTATCTCCATTCATAATCACATCAGAAGATGGGGTAAAACTGTTTGTATCGTCAGCAATAGCAATTCCTACATTACTTTGTTTTAAAGCACCTGCATCATTAAGACCGTCTCCAAGCATTGCAACTTTTAAGTGTTGATCCTGAAGGGATTTTATGTAGTTTAACTTGTCTTCCGGGCTTTGATTAAAGGCCATTCCTTTGTAATTAGGGATAAGCTCTTTAAGCTGATTTTCTTCTGAGGAATTGTCTCCGCTCAGGATAAATATTTTGTAGTGGGTAAGTTTTGTAAAAAGTTCTTTCAGCTTCGGACGGTATTCGTTTTTAAAGATGAATTTTCCTAAGTATTCTCCGTTTTTGCTGATGTGAACTGCTGTTTCAAGGTTTTTAGGCTCCTGGTTATTGTAGCGTGCAGAACCAATTTTATACAGATTTCCTCTTACACTGGCCTCATATCCTTTTCCTGAGATTTCAACAAATTTCTCTACAGGGAAATACTCATCGTTCATTTCAATGAATTCGTACAATGATTTTGAAAGCGGGTGGTTGGAATTTTTTAATAAAGTCTTAATATTCAGAGAATCAAATTCATTGATCTCGGAACCTTCGTATTTTATATTTGATTTCTTTCTGTGAGTAATGGTTCCTGTTTTATCAAAAACAATCGTGTCCAGCTTAGCAATTTTTTCAATCGTTAAAGTATCTTTTACATAAAACTTATTTCGGCCTAAAATCCTCATAATGTGACCGAAAGTAAACGGTGCAGACAAGGCAAGCGCACAAGGACATGCAATAATCAGAATGGCTGAAATAACCTGGAACATAATTTTTAAATCAATAAAATACCAATACGTTCCTGCGACTAAAGCGATACCTAAAATAATGAATGTGAAATATTTGCTGACATTATTTGTAAGAGTGTCAAGACCCGTTTCGTGTTTTTTAAATGCTTCCTTATTCCAAAGCTGAGTTAAGTAACTTTGGTCCACATTTTTAATCACTTCAAGCTCTAAAGAAGATCCTACCTGTTTCCCTCCTGCGAAAATTTTATCTCCAGGCTGTTTGCTGATACTTTCACTTTCTCCCGTGATGAAACTGTTGTCTATATTTCCTTCTCCGTTGATCAGGATAGCGTCTACCGGAATGATTTCCTGGTTTCTAACCAGAATTCTATCACCCACTTTTATTTCAGACAGTAAAATATTATCCTGTTTTCCTTCGAAATCAACTTTCGTTACGGCAATCGGGTAGAAGGATTTATAATCTCTGTCATAGGACAGAGCGCTGTATGTTCTTTTCTGGAAAATTTTCCCGAGAAGCATGAAGAATAAAAGTCCACAAAGAGTGTCGAAATATCCTGGTCCATAATCTGTTACTACTTCATAGATACTTCTTCCGTATAGAACAAAAATTCCTAAGACAATCGGAACATCAATATTGACAATCTTATTTTTTAAACCGTACCATGCAGATTTATAATAATCTGAAGCTGAATAAAATACAACAGGTGTTGCCAGAAGGAAAATCAGAGTTCTGAATAAACCTCTGTAATGTTCCATCCAATAATCTTCTCCTCCAATATATTCAGGAAAAGCAAGGAACATTCCGTTACCAAAAGCAAAGGCAGCAATAGCAAATTTAACCAATAAAGATTTGTCAAGGTGATCTTCATTTTTATCAGCAGTTTCAAGGCTGATGACCGGTTTATATCCTAGATTGGTTAAGAATTTAGCGAGTTCGCTTAATTTCAGATCGTTATGGTTGAAGGAGATCTGTAAGGTCTTTCTTGTGAAGTTAACCTGCGAATATTTAATGTGCTTATTTAATGTATGAAGGCTTTCCAATAGCCAGATACAGGAAGAACAGTGAATGACAGGGATTTTGAAAGTAACAAGACTGGTGCTTCCTTCAGAGAAATCAGTGACTTTCTCAAAGATTTCCGGTGTGTCTAAGTAATCAAACTGAGAAGAATTTTCATCATTCGGACGAATTCCGGCACCTTTATTAAGCTCATAGAAATTGCCTAAATGATTTAAATTTAGAATCTCGTAAACAGACTTACATCCATTACAACAGAAAGTCTTTTCATCAAATAAAATTCTCTCTTTTTCTATCCCTTGACCACAATGAAAACAGTTCTCGCTCACCCCATAAAATATTGAACTACAAAATTATAACAAATTTTTTTGTTTATCGTGTTAAAAAGTTCTATTTTTGTGATAAATATCATATAAAATGCCGCAGGAACAACAGATAGCAATTGAAGAGAGGTTCGCCAGAGTTTTTAATGATAAATCATTTAAAGAAAGACTTTCTAGCGCAGATTTTGAAAAATACATTAATGGCAAAAAGAAACTGAGTTTTCAGAAACATGATACCATTTTCGAGGATGGCGAAACTCCAAAAGGAGTGTTTGTTCTGGAAAAAGGTGCTGCCAAACTTTCGAAATCAGGAGCGTTCGGTAAAGATCAAATTTTAAGATTTATCAAAGAAGGAGATATCATCGGCTATCGTTCTTTGCTTTGCGGGGAAAATTTCCAGGCCAAAGCAGAAGCAATGACAGATATTGAATGTGTGTTCTTACCCGCAGATATTTTCATGTATCTTTTGGAGGTAGATCCACAGCTGTCTTTCGTAATGCTTCAGAAAATCTCATACGAATTAGGAGAATCTTCCAACACCATTACTTTCCTTGCACAGAAAACAGTAAGAGAAAGACTGGCAGAAATTCTTTTGCTGCTGGAACAGAAACTGGGAGTAGATCCTGAAGGATTTATCAAGATCTCATTAACGAGAGAAGAAATTGCCAATATTATCGGTACCGCTACAGAAAGTGCCATCCGTCTGATCTCAGAATTCAAACAGGATAGTCTGATTGAAGTCGACGGAAGAAATATCAAGATTTTAAATCACGACAAACTCATGAAACTCGGTCACGTAGTTTTATAAATCATACAAAAACTTAAGTCGGCTCAAGGCCGACTTTTTAACTTTTAAAAATAGATAAATTATGTCTGTTCACTCTGAAATTAAAAAAGTTACAACTGAAACCTTGCGTAAAATGAAATTCGACAAGGAGAAAATAACAATGCTTACAGCCTATGATTTTACCACGGCGAAAATGGTAGATGCAGGTGGAGTAGATGCTATTTTGATTGGAGACTCTGCAGCGAATGTAATGGCTGGTTTTGAAACTACATTACCCATTACGCTGGATCAAATGATCTATCATGCTCAAAGTGTGGTAAGAGGAACCGACAGAGCTTTGGTGGTAGCAGATTTACCTTTCGGAACTTATCAGAGTAATCCTGAAAAAGCATTGGAGTCTGCGGTAAGAATGATGAAGGAAGGTGGGGCACATGCTGTGAAAATTGAAGGTGGAAAAGAAATTTCCAAGTCTATCAAAAAAATCATCAATGCCGGAATTCCGGTAATGGGACATTTGGGTTTAACACCACAGTCTATCTATAAATTCGGAACGTATAAAGTAAGAGCTAAAGAAGAGGCAGAAGCTGAAAAATTAATTGCTGATGCACAACTTTTAGAAGAATTAGGGTGTTTTTCAATCGTATTGGAAAAAATTCCAGCAGAATTAGCTAAAAAAGTAACGGAAAGTATTTCTATTCCTACCATCGGAATCGGTGCTGGTGCAGATTGTGACGGACAGGTTTTGGTGTATCATGATATGGTAGGAATGAACAAAGGTTTCAGCCCAAAATTCTTAAGAAGATACCTTGATCTTTACACAGAAATTACAGGAGCTGTCGCTCAATATGTAAAAGATGTGAAAAGTGTAGAGTTTCCTAACGAAAACGAAAGCTATTAATCTATGCAGAATCAGCAATCTACTCAGGGAATATTATCTATAGCAGCATTGATCTGTCTTGCTGTAGGATGGTTTAATCTGTTCTCTCCGGAAATCAATCATTTACTTTCTAGAAAAGTATTTTATGTGCTGATAGGAGCGAGCTTCTTTATTCAGGCGCCGTTACTTACCAATAAAAACTTTGTGTATGCAATGTATGCTGCTGCTGCGATCTGTGTATTCGGAGCATTTATTCCGGAAGGTTCAAAGCTTTCAGCTGTAAAAACAGTAGGGCTTCTGGCAGGGATTATCCTGTCTTTATCCAATAGAAGAAGATAGACGGAAGAAGTATGAAGGAGCAGATTATATATGAAGACAACCATCTTCTGGTGATTAATAAAAAGGTGGGTCAACTTGTACAGGGTGACAAAACCGGAGATGAATCACTATTAGAATCCATCAAGAATTTTATAAAAATAAGAGATGCTAAGCCGGGAAATGTTTTTCTCGGCTTGGTTCATCGTATAGACCGTCCTACATCAGGGCTGGTGATCTATGCAAAAACTTCCAAAGCACTTTCCCGTTTGACGCAGATGGTGAAAAACCGTGAAGTGAAGAAAACATATTGGGCGGTTGTAGGAAAAGAAATGATCCCGCAAAGTCAAAGACTGGTTCATTATTTAAAGAAAAACGAAAAAAACAATAAAGCCATTGTCTTTCCGAAAGCTACAGAAGGAGCAAAAGAAGCCATTCTTACCTATCATGTGATTAAAACACTGGATAATTATCTTCTTCTTGAGATTGATCTCGAAACCGGAAGACATCATCAGATCAGAGCACAGTTATCCAAAACTGGAGTTCCGATTAAGGGTGACCTGAAATATGGAGCACCACGTTCCAATCCTGATGGCGGAATAAATCTTCATGCAAGGAAACTGGAATTTATTCATCCGGTAACCAAAGAAAAAATTGAAATCATAGCTCCTGTTCCGCAGAATGATGCGATCTGGAGGGCTTGTGAAGAATAAAACTAAAAACTAAATACTATGAAACTTAAATTAATTTTTGTGATGACCATGTTATTGGTCATTACGTCTTGTTCTAAAGATGATGATATCTTGGAAATTGATACTCCTCAGCAAGTTATAACAGATAGACCCGCTAAAATTTCAGCTTCTTTCCCTAAGTTGAACTCAGTTACTCTGGCGGGAATAGATAAAAATTATACCTTTGAATATGACTCAGAGGGAAGGGTGCTTAAACGAAATGGATATATTTCAATTGGAAACGAGATGTATCCTGATTCTTTTTTTAATGATCCATATACCAGAATATCCTACACAGGTAATACTGCTACAATGAAAAATTATAAAACTAGTATAATTGATGAAAGAAACTTTGAATTTGATAATCAGGGAAGAATTATTAAATTAAATATTCCTTCTGTTACTAATGCTGCGAAGGATAAGCGTATTACATACAGTTATAATACTGTTGGAAAACTTACAGAAGCTTTGACTGAATTTCCTAATGCAGCTTATAATCCAGCTAATCCCAATGATTATATTTTAACATATGTAGAAAAAATTACTTATGATAATGTGGGTAATGTTGAGAAGGCAATTACCACAGAAAAACATAATAATGTAGATATTTATATTACAAAAGTAGTTGAGTTTTCTCAGTATGATACTGCCCCGAATCCATTTCGTAAGTTAGGTGTTTTTGCAGAATATTTTTATTTTACCCTACCTACTAATAATTTTAACAGGATGGTTACTAAGATGTATAATTCAGGAAACTTAGGTACTACATACATAGGAGCATGGAATAATTCTTATAATTTAGATGGAACTGTGAAGCTTTTTCAATAAATTTTTTTTGATTTAAATATCAATAAAGCCCGTCTCAATTTCAGAGACGGGCTTTTTATTTAAAATCATTTCAGATTTTGCCCATTCTGAAAAAATGTCTAACTTCGTCCCAAACTTTAGGGGTGTCTGTTACCAACAGACTGAGACTTTACCCTTTGAACCTGATCTGGATCATACCAGCGTAGGGAAAAGTAGATGACTTTTGCTGTACATTCTATTGTACAATAATGGCCATTCCTAAAGTATATATAAAATATTAGGAATGGAACTTATAATCAACCACACCCGAAAAACATTTGATGTACTTCCTGAAAATCTGGAAGCATTACTGGCTATTGAACTGCCTGGTAAGAAAAAAGGCATTGCTGTAGCGCTCAACAATCGCATTATTCCCCTGTCAATCTGGGCGGAAACAATCCTTAACAACAACGATTCTATTTTAATCATTACTGCCACTCAAGGCGGTTAATTCTCATATTTAATACCAATACTTATGGCTCACTCCATTACATGTTCGCCATTTCCGAACTCAAAGAAAATCTATGTTGAAGGAACATTACACCCTATCAATGTAGCAATGCGTGAAATACAGCTTAGCCCGACCAAATTAACCAATGGCGGCTTTGAACATAATGCTCCGGTAACGATTTATGACACTTCAGGTCCTTATACCGATGAAAATGCAGTCATTGATATTCAGAAAGGGCTTCCAAGAATCAGAGAACAATGGATTCTGGATAGAAATGATGTGAATATCCTTGACGGAATTACTTCTGAATACGGAAAAGCCCGTTTAGCAGATCCACGTCTGGATGAACTGAGATTCTCTTATGATCATAAACCTAAAGTTGCACAGGAAGGAAAAGAAGTTACACAGCTTTACTATGCCAGACAGGGCATCATTACTCCGGAAATGGAATATGTGGCTATCAGGGAAAACCAGAGAATAGAACAGCTTGATTCTGTATCTAAAGAAATGGCTTTTCAACATCCGGGACACAGCTTTGGTGCCAATACTCCCAAAAGCAAGATCACTCCGGAATTTGTAAGAGACGAAATTGCTGCCGGAAGAGCGATCATTCCCAATAATATCAATCACCCGGAAAGTGAACCGATGATCATTGGAAGAAATTTCCTGGTGAAAATCAATGCCAATATCGGAAACAGTGCCGTTTCATCCAGTATTGAAGAAGAAGTAGAAAAAGCAGTATGGGCTTGCCGATGGGGAGGCGATACCATTATGGATCTTTCCACAGGGAAAAATATTCACGAAACAAGAGAATGGATCATCAGAAACAGCCCGGTTCCTATCGGTACTGTTCCCATCTATCAGGCATTGGAAAAAGTAAAAGGAGTTCCTGAAGATCTGACATGGGAAATTTTCAGAGATACGCTGATTGAACAGGCAGAGCAGGGAGTTTCCTATTTCACTATTCACGCAGGAGTTTTACTAAGATACATTCATTTAACAGCGAAAAGAGTAACCGGAATTGTTTCCAGAGGAGGATCCATCATGGCAAAATGGTGTTTATTCCATCATAAAGAAAGCTTTTTGTACACTCATTTTGAGGAGATCTGTGAGATCATGAAAAAATATGATGTTGCTTTCTCTCTGGGAGATGGTCTTCGTCCGGGATCTATTGCAGATGCCAATGATGCCGCTCAGTTTGCAGAACTGGAAACTTTAGGTGAACTGACTAAAATTGCCTGGAAACACAATGTACAGGTGATGATTGAAGGACCTGGACACGTTCCGATGCATATGATTAAAGAAAACATGGAAAAGCAACTGGAAGAATGCCATGAAGCTCCGTTTTACACCTTAGGTCCTTTAACTACAGATATTGCACCAGGGTATGATCACATTACTTCGGGAATCGGTGCAGCAATGATCGGATGGTTTGGTTGTGCAATGCTTTGCTATGTAACACCAAAGGAACACTTAGGACTTCCGAATAAAGATGATGTAAAAGTTGGGGTAATTACTTATAAACTGGCAGCTCACGCAGCAGACCTGGCAAAAGGACATCCGGGAGCGCAGTATAGAGATAATGCATTAAGTAAGGCAAGATTTGAATTCAGATGGGAAGACCAGTTCAATCTTTCATTAGATCCAGAGACAGCAAGAGCTTATCACGATGAAACACTTCCTGCAGAAGGAGCCAAAATTGCTCATTTCTGTTCCATGTGCGGACCGAAATTCTGTTCCATGAAAATCACACAGGAAATTCGTGAATCTGCAGAACAGGGAATGCTGGATAAATCACAGGAGTTTATCGAAAAAGGAAAAGAAATCTATATATGATTCTAGTCATAACTCCTGAATGGATTGCTCCGAATGAAACAGATACTATTCATCAGATGTTTCAGGAAGGTCTTGATCTGCTTCATATCCGTAAACCGTGGCTCAGCCGGAATGAAATGATTGAATTTATCACTCAGATTGATGAATCTTTCTATTCACAGCTGGTATTGCATACGCATTACGATCTTGGGAAGGAATTTACTATTTCAAGGTTTCATTTCAGGGAGATTGATAGAAAGGAAGAAATATATAAATCGTTTGTGAAAGAAAATACCATTTCAACTTCGGTACATGATATTAAAACATACAATACTTTGGAAAAAGAATGGGAATATGCTTTCATAGGCCCATTCTTTCCAAGTATCTCCAAAAAAGGATATGGACTGGATTCTACCATTAAGGAAGAAATAAAACATCGGGACAATCCTGATGTCAAATTGATTGCCCTTGGAGGAATTGATCAGGATAATATTCATGAAGTTTTCGAATCAGAAGCAAATGGAGCAGCTTTATTAGGTGCCATCTGGGAAAGTGAAGAACCCTTAAAAGTATTCAAAAAATGCAGGAACGTCCTTATGTCATAAGCATCGCAGGTTTCGATCCCAGTGGCGGCGCTGGCTTATTATCAGATAGTAAAACCTTTGAACAATCAAAAGTAATGGGGCTTGGAGTATGTACAGCATTAACATTGCAAACTGCTTCAAAATGTCTGAGTTTAGAATGGCGTCCTATAGACGAAGTAACTGAAGCCATTCAGGTGATGATGGAAAGTTATCCTGTTTCAGCCGTGAAAATCGGAATAGTGAAGGATGCCGAATTTATGGGTAAGATTGTGGAAACAGTTCAAAAAGGAAATCCTGATGTGAAAATCGTATGGGATCCCGTTCTGAAAAGCACTTCCGAATTCACATTTTTTGATCTTGAAACACTTCCTCAATTAAAAAATACGGTTAATAAACTTAGTTTAATAACTCCTAATGATAATGAATACAGTGTTTTAAAAGAAAATCATCTTTTGCCGGATACGAATCAATGCTCTTTACTGATTAAAGGAGGACATCGGAAAGATCATCTGGGAACGGATATTTTAGTTGAAAGTGAAAAAGAAACGCTTTTAGTTCCAGCCGAAGGTAGTACAACCTATTTTCCCAAACACGGTTCCGGCTGTGTTTTATCCTCAGCCATTACAGCAGAGCTTGCAAAAGGAGAAAATATGGAGAATGCCTGCCGAACCGGAAAACGATACATCGAAAAATTTTTAAAAAGTAATCCCTCTTTATTGGGAACACATTCATAGAAAACATGGAAAAATTACAATATATATCACAGGGAAATACCCGACAAGAACAGGAACTTTACATCCGTAAAGCACTGGATAACGGCATCAAATGGGTACAGGTTCGATGGAAAAATGCTCCTGAAAACGAATTAATCCAACTCTGTGAAATTTCAAAACAACTTTGTTCAGAATATCAGGCGGTTTGTATCATCAATGACCATGTACAAATAGCTAAAGAAGTAGATGCTGATGGCGTTCATCTGGGATTAAACGATAGCGCTATTGAAGAAGCAAGAATGATCTTAGGCGAAAATAAGATTATTGGAGGAACGGCTAATACCCTTTCAGATGTTCTTCAGAGAATCAAAGAATCTTGTGATTATATCGGTCTAGGACCATTGAGATTTACCACAACCAAAGAAAAACTAAGCCCGATTCTTGGGTTTGAAGGATATCAGTCTATCATTGATGGATTAAGAGAGAAATCAATAGACATTCCTAAAATATTTGCCATCGGAAGTGTTACGCTTGAAGATATTTTACCGTTACAGGAGATCGGGATTTACGGTGTTGCTGTATCCGGGCTTATTACAAAGCAGCCGACCCTAATTAATGAATTAAAAAAAGTAATGATATGAACAATCAGAAATTAGAAATAGCAGGAAGAACTTTTGAATCAAGATTGTTCCTAGGAACAGGAAAATTCGGAAGCATGAGTGATATGGTACAATCTGTTATCGCATCCGAAACGAATATGGTGACTATGGCTCTCAAAAGAATTGACGCCCAATCCAGTGAAGATGGTCTGCTTGATTCATTAAAAGAAACCCATGTTCATCTTCTTCCGAATACTTCCGGAGCGCGGACTGCTAAAGAAGCTGTACTGGCAGCACAGTTAGCAAGAGAAGCACTGGAAACCAACTGGGTCAAACTGGAAATTCATCCGGACCCGAAATATTTATTGCCAGATCCTATTGAAACCTTGTATGCTACGGAAGAATTGGCCAAACTGGGATTTATTGTAATGCCTTACATTCATGCTGATCCTGTTTTATGTAAACGTCTTGAAGATGCCGGAACTGCTGTAGTAATGCCTTTGGGGGCACCTATCGGAACGAATAAAGGATTAAGAACACAGGATTTTCTGGAAATAATCATCAGTCAGAGTAATGTTCCTGTAGTGGTAGATGCCGGAATCGGGGCACCGTCAGATGCTGCAAAAGCAATGGAAATGGGAGCAGATGCTGTTTTGGTGAATACTGCCATTGCTGTTGCCGGAAATCCACTGAATATGGCTTTGGCTTTTAAAGAAGGTGTGATTGCCGGAAGAAGAGCCTTTGAATCAGGATTGGGAGCTATTGCCAACCATGCCGAAGCGTCAAGCCCGCTTACTTCGTTTTTATTTGAATAAATCAGACTCATGAAAAGCTTTAAAGATGTTTTTGAAAACTACCAGTGGGATGAGGTAAAGAATAAGCTTGAAAAAGTAAGTCTGGCCGATGTAAGATGCAGTCTTCAGAAAAAGAATAAAACCCTGGACGATTTTTTGAATCTCCTGTCGCCAGCCGCTTCTCAGGAACTGGAACTGATGGCAAGAATGACACAAATGCTCACCCAAAAACGATTTGGAAAAACCATTCAGTTGTATGCACCGCTGTATCTCAGCAATGAATGTCAGAATATCTGCACCTATTGCGGATTCAGCCTTGATAATAATCTGAAAAGGAAAACGCTTTCCGATATGGAACTGATGATTGAAGCCTCAGTACTGAAATCTATGGGAGTGAATCATGTATTACTTGTAAGCGGTGAAGCCAATAAAATAGTAGGAGTACCTTACTTTCAGAATGCTGTCCGTAAGTTAAAACCTCATTTTTCTAATATTTCCATTGAAGTTCAGCCACTATTGGAAGAAGAATACAAACTGCTTCATGAAGAAGGAGTGCATTCCGTTTTAGTGTATCAGGAAACCTATCATCAGGATGTATACAGAGAATATCACCCGAAGGGTAAAAAATCTAACTTCCATTTCCGTCTCGAAACTCCCGACAGGATAGGAAGAGCAGGCATTCATAAAATTGGACTTGGAGTTCTCCTTGGGCTTGAAGATTGGAGAGTTGACAGTTTTTTCAATGCATTACACATCGATTATCTTCAGAAGCAGTACTGGAAAAGTAAATTTTCTGTTTCCTTTCCAAGACTCAGACCTGCTGAAGGAATCATCGAACCTAATTTTATCATGGAAGATAAAGACCTTCTTCAATTGATCTGTGCCTACAGAATCTGGAATGAAGACCTTGAAATCTCCATTTCTACCAGAGAAAATGAAGTGTTCAGAAATAATATTGTCTCTCTGGGAGCAACTGCCATGAGTGCAGGTTCAAAAACAAATCCCGGAGGATATGCAGTGGATAAAGAATCTCTGGAACAGTTTGAAACCAGTGACGAAAGAAGTATGGATGAAATCCGAGTTATGATTAAAAAAGCAGGCTATGATCCTGTAATGAAAGACTGGGATTCCGTTTATAGTGGATTTTAAATTTTTAAATCATTAAGGATTTTGAAGAGGTGAAGGTTATTTAAGAAAAATCGAAGATTTTTAAGATACTCTCTTTTTTGAAGCGAAGCTCATCTTAACTTTCCTTACAAACTTAAAAAACCTTAATGGTTCAATGATAATTATGAAAGAAGATCATTTTTCACGGTACAGCCGTCAGATATTTATTGAAGAAATAGGATTGGAAGGACAAAAGAAAATAAGGTCTTCCAAAGTTCTTGTCATTGGAGCAGGAGGTTTGGGAAGTCCTGTTATTCAATATCTGGCTGCAGCAGGAGTAGGAACTTTAGGTATTATCGATTTTGATCATGTAGAACTTCATAATCTGAACCGGCAGATCATTCATACTGAAAACAGAGTAGGATTTTCCAAAGTAAAGAGTGCAGAAATATTTGTAGAAGAGCTCAATCATCAGGTTAAATTGACAGGAATTGAAGAGAAAATCAATGAAGAAAATATTGAAGAAATTCTTTCTCAGTATGATATTATTGTTGACGGATCTGACAATTTTTCCACAAGATATCTGGTGAATGATACCTGCGTAAAACTGAATAAAACTTTGGTTTACGGGAGTATTTTAGGGTTTTCAGGACAGGTTGCTGTGTTTAATCATAATGGAAGCAAAAACTTACGGGATATTTTCCCTGAACCGCCTTTCGATGAGGATGTACCGGATTGTGACAGTCTTGGCGTATTGGGAGCCCTTCCCGGAATGATAGGCAGCATGATGGCTCTTCAGGCATTAAAAATAATCACAGATCTTCCGGTGATTGTGAATCAACTGACATTGGTAGACACACTGAACTGGAGATTTCAGACGATAGATTTCTGATGTAGATGTAAACACTAATGTCACTAATATTTTCACAAATAACACAAATCCAATATCAATAGGAACGGGTTCTGATCCTGAGCGTAGACGAAGGAAACCCGTTTTACTTTTATAAAACCATCCATTGGCTTTAGCCAAAAATTATCCGACAAATAAAAAATAGGCGCAAATCATTTTACGCCTATTTTTATTTTATTGTCAAGAAGAATTACTGTGCCTGCTGCATTACGCCTCCGTTATCTTCTTTTTTAGTCTGGTTCAGGATATTCGGATCCTCTTTTGCCAGTTTATTTCTTGTCGGAATTTTATAATTGATAGAAAATCCGAAATTTCTCGTGTCATACTTGCTACTGATCAAGACCGGCGTTCCTGATGGTGGATTAGAACGTACCTGCATCATCTGTCCGTTGAAAATATCATTCGCAAAAACAGAAAGCGTCAGACGGTTGTTCATAAACTTTTTCGTCAACGTAATATCAAGAGAGTTGTTGAATGGTTTTTCTGCCGTAAAGTAGAAATATCCCGCCTTTGGAGTCAGATAGCTGTAGTTGGCTGTCAGTTTGATGTCCTTAGGTAAAATAACCTGGGTCATGATATTGAAAATCCAGAAGCCTTTATTATTCAGGTTATCGATTTCATGTTTCTGATATCCTGCATATAAATACATGAAATTAATTTTATCCGGATTGAAATTAAATTTCATGATTTCACTAAATGGCTTACTGAAAATCATAAAAGGAACCGGTAATCCCACATTGAAATTGTGAATTTTCATATTCGAAATATTCACCTGCTCGTTGTAAAGTTTTCTTCCGTCCTTTCGGATGATCTGTGCCACCTGGTTGCTTGCCGAACTTACACTATATCCGATAAATGCATAATCAAAAGCTGAAATTTTCAATTCATAATTATCAAAAATAGTAGGCTGTAGGTTAGGATTACCATTTACTTCGGTACTTGGTCCGGAGAAAGTTACGTTATTCGGGTTCAAAGCAGAAATACTCGGTAAGCTGATTTTTCTGTTGTAATTGGCGGCAATATTAACCTGATTCATCATGTTATATTGTACGCTTGCATTCGGGAAAAATTTAAACTTATTGAAAGGAATCAAATTAGCCTCCACCAGTTTCGCATCTTTATCAAAATATCTTGTTACCCCGGAAATATCATAGTTTTCCGCACGGGAACCCAATGTGAAGTCAAACTTTTTCAGTTTAGCCTGAAACTCCAAATAGGTAGAAGCAGTTTGTCTTTGATATTCTAAGTTAGTCAGCCCAAAACTTTCCGTATCATAATCCTGTCTTTCATATAATCCTCCAAAACTTACCTTTCCGCCATCAAGAAGTTTGATAGGTTGGGCATAATCTACTTTGAAGTTGGCAATATTCATTACAGATTTATTGTTCAGAATATCTTTTAAACCATTGGTAGGGCTATTGATAGGAAGATAGGGTGCTGCTGCAAAATTACCATCCTGAAAGAAATTGTCCTGAGAAAATTTACTGTCTGATCTTGTATAGCCAAACTGGAAGTCTAATTTTTGAGATTTATCTGCAAAACGTTTCTGATACGTTACCACAGCTTCCTGTCTGAGACTATTGGTATGGGCAACATCCGAAGATGTATAAAAAGCTTCCCTTAAATCTTTTGGATTATTCTGGAAAGGCAAATCACCATGACCGTTACTTAAAGTATAGTTGTCATTATTATTGTGATAAATATCGTAGTTCAATAATAATCTGTCCTGACCCAAATCAAAAGTTAACCCTGATTTTGCAAAATATCCACGTGCGTATCTATCGGTATGGCTGCTCAAAAGTTCGTCTTGTTGACCATTTAGCATACTTTCACGATAGTTTTGACCTACGTTCAGCTGCCATCCGAAATATTTATTCCTTGCATTTAAATTAACAGAATTGGTCGTCCTGTTTCTGTATTTATCATAATTCGTGAAAGAATAATTTCCTGAATACGTAGCAGTTAAATATTTGTTGGCATTTTTATTAGTAATGATATTCATGATGGCACCTCCGGAAGTAGCCGGAAACTCAGCACCGGGCTGTGTGATTACTTCTATTCTTTCTACAGAGTTGGCAGGCATTCCTTCAAGGAAAGAGTTCAATTCATTGGACGTAATATTCAGAGGTCTTCCGTTAAGATATACTTCCAGCATTTTTCCCTGATACATCATTCCTGCAATATCGGTAGATACAAGTCCCGGAAGTTTTTTAATTCCTTCCAGAACGTTTCCGTTATTCAGCTGAGGTTGTTCAGAAAAGTCAAAAATGGTACGGTCGGCCTTTTGTTCAACGGCTTTTTTAGTTTTGGTGATAACTACACCTTCTATTTGTTTTTCTTTAGCACCCGTAGTATTCTTTTCTTGTGAGAAAACAAAAACAGAACTTACCAGTGATAAAGCGAAAATCGTTTTTTTCATAATGTTTTACTGATATCCGGTTAGACGCTGAAAAACAAAATTTGTTACGATAAAATTGTGAAAATCGAAAAATTAAGCTGAAATTTTTTTTATTTCCGAAATAATTATATCTTTGCCAGGTAATTATCAAGAATCTCTAGATGGGATAGCAACCTGCAAAAACAAGCAAGGTGCTGCAATCGATAAGCCGGATTTTCCGGAAAAAATGTTTATCATTCTATCATTATCCCCATCTTGAATTTTTGTTTTAAAGTTAAAATCAATGTTTAAAGACAAGGGAAATCACATTCCATCAGTAATTTTTTATTCTTCAGATCATGAAGTGAGTCTTCATTATTCTGATATGTTTTCATGCCATTTCTATATGCGCATGTGTTGTTGCTGCTAGCACTTTCTATTTCTAAAAAATAATACAAACATTCCGAACATCAATGGTAACCTTACATTTTAGGGTTACAGGATTTGTATTGCTTAAAAACAATTTTTAACAACAAAAAGTAACAACAAACAATATGCATAATTTCAAAACAAAAATATTTGTTCCTTCTATCGCGCTTATCTCTACATTTTATTACGCCCAGACGGACACTTTACAATCTAAAAAAATAGATGATGTAGTCATCCTCGGTTCAAGAGGCTCAGGAAGATCACTGACAGATACGCCCGTTCCGGTAGATATTATTAACATATCGAAAATTTTAAAACAAAGCCCCACTAACAATATCAGTCAGGCTTTAAATTATATTGTCCCTTCATTTTCATCCACCTCACACACGGTGAACGATGGAACTGACTTTGTAGACCCTGCACTTTTAAGAGGGTTGGGGCCGGATCAGGTTTTGGTTTTACTCAATGGAAAAAGAAGATACCAGTCTTCATTGATTAATGTTACCCTTACGCCGGGAAGAGGCTCTGTGGGAACTGACCTTAACGCTATTCCAGCCTTTGCTTTAGAAAAAATTGAGGTTTAAGAGACGGAGCTTCTGCTCAATATGGTTCTGATGCCATTGCAGGAGTTGTCAATCTCGGCCTGAAAAAAAGATTAGGACTTTCCGGACAAGTATTTCTGGGAGGATACGCATCGCCTGTTGCCAATAATTTCTCCGGAGGAGTAGATGGACAGACTATTTCCGTAGATCTTAATTATGGAGCTAAAATAGGAAAAACGGGATTTATTAATATTACAGGTTCTGCACAATATCGTGATCCTTATTCCAGAGCCGGAGTAAGAGAAGGTGATATTTTCAATGCTTATAATGCAATTAATTACAGAGCATTGCAGGATGGAGTGAATATTGATGGTTTGTATAAAAATATTTCGAATACTTCCAATACTCAGCAGATTATCAATACAATAAAACAATATGCAGCTAAGGTGGGTTATTTTGGAACTGATTTTCAATCTCAAATTTCAGGAGCCAACAGCATTTCCGATCTTCAAAAATTATTAGGTAAAGATTTTACATCTCAGGAGCTTAATTACAGAGGACTGGAGAGAAAAGATTTCAGCCTAAGAGCGGGACAGTCTAAGCTGCAGTCGGGCCAGCTCTTCTTCAACTCTGAAATTCCTGTGAATGATGACTGGAAGGTGTACTCATTTGGAGGCTATAGCTACCGCCTTGGAAATGCCGGAGGATTTTACAGACTTCCAAATACGGAGAGAAACATCAATGCAGTGACTCCCAATGGATATCTTCCTCAGATTGAAGCAGCCGTGAATGATTATTCTCTTGCTGCCGGAATTAAAGGAAAATGGAATGGCTGGAATGTGGATTTCAGTAATACTTTCGGGAAAAATACCTTTGGTTTTGGGGTTGTCAATACATTTAATGCTTCTTTGACAGACAATTCTCCAAGAACCTTTGATGCCGGAGGATCTGAGTTTTCACAAAATACCGTCAATCTTGACTTCTCAAAAAAATATGATATATTGAAAGGATTGAATATTGCATTCGGAGCAGAATACCGACATGAAAATTATAAAGTGAATGCCGGAAAAGAAAATTCTTATGCTTCTTATGATATCTATGGACGTGTGGTAACTGCTAAAACTCCTGAAAATGAGAAGGTAACCGACTTCTTCGGAAATGTAAGGCCAGCGGGAGCACAGGTTTTTCCAGGCTTTAGTCCGGAAAATGCCGTTTCAGGAAATAGGAACAGTATTGCTGCTTATGCTGATGCAGAGCTGGAAGTTACTGATGGCTGGCTGTTGGAAGGAGCTTTGCGATATGAGAATTATTCAGACTTCGGATCTACATTCAATTATAAAGTGGCAACCAACGTGAAGCTGGCTCCTAACCTGAACTGGAGAGGTGCTGTTTCTACAGGATTCAGAGCGCCTTCTTTAGCTCAAATCTATTATAGCTCCACATCTACGTTGATTCAGCAGGGAAAAACTACGCAGGTTGGTACTTTTAGGAATAATTCTGAAGCCGCACAGGCATTGGGTATTCCGAAATTAAAACAGGAAACTTCACAATCCTACAGCACAGGAATTACATGGAAGATTCCAACATTAAACCTGACTTTCACCGCAGATGCTTATTTAATAAAGATTAAAGACAGAGTAGTACTTACGGATCTGTTTTTCCGTCCGGATAAAATCAACAATGCTGATGATCAGGTATTGCAAAGTGCCTTTGATCTGGCAAGAGCCAGCGCTGCCAACTTTTTTGCCAATGCTGTAGACTCTCAGACAAAAGGGTTGGATATTACGATTTCTCAGAACTCAAAAATCTCATCGGGGATTTCTTTGGAGAATAATTTGGGAATCAACTTTAATCAGACCAAAAGAATCGGAGATATTCATGCGTCACCTAAATTGGTAAGCCAGATTGATAATTATTTCTCAGAACCCAACAGAGTGTATTTTGAAGAAGCTGTTCCTCGTGTAAAAGCTACTTTATCGAATACTTTAAGAGTTTCCGGATTTACCTTTGTACTGCGTAATTCTTTCTTTGGTAAAGTAACTGATGCAGATGTTCTGGATGCTAATTTTGACGGAGTAACAGGAAGTACAGAGCATTTTGTTCTTAATAACCGCTTTGTGACGGATTTATCTGTAGGGTATGATTTTAATAAAAATATTTCAGCAACGATCGGGAGCAATAACATCCTGAATATTCTGCCTTCTAAAAGCCCGAATATAAGTTCATTAACTGCTGATAACCAGTTTGTGTATTCCAGACAGGTTTCCCAGTACGGTATAGGGGGAAGGTTCTTGTTTGCAAGAATTGAATTCAGATTCTAAATATTGACATGATTTATAAATTATTTAAACAAAAAAATGAAGCGTCTCAAAAGTCAAACAATTTGGCTTTTGTCATTCTGACGAAGGAAGAATCTTGTTGATAACCAAACATATGAGATTCTTCACTACATTTATGAACTTCGTTCGCAGACTTTCAGTCTGTGTTCAGAATGACACTTTTGAGAATGCTTCGTTTTTTATATATGATGATGGTTATCTCAGGGAAAAATCCCTAAGCTTAGCTTTTTGCAGTTATTGGGCACGGTTTTTTTCTTCAAAATTGACTGACCTGTTATTCGATTTTACTTTCTGATTTCCAAAATTATAGGTGATGCTGAGGTTCATTCTTCTGGCATCCCAATAGTTGTTGAAAGATTGTGTATTATCAGTAAAATACATATCAGCTCTCAATCCGGACTGTCTGAAAATATCGCTCACCGAAAGATTGACCTGAAGGGCTTTTTCCGCAAAACTCATTTTGATTCCTGCATCCAGACTTGCTGTGTTTTTCATAGAAAAATATCCGTCTCTGGAAGGAAGGTTATTCCAGTAATTGACAAATAGCATGAATGTCTTCGCTTTATTCAGCTGGAAAGTATTGTTCAAAGAAAAATAAAATGACTGTCCGTTTTTAGCAACCAGATTGAACTTTGTAATCTGAGTTTCATTATAGCTGAAGGAGGTAGAAATATTACTTTCCCAGATTTTGAAATAGGTGTCCGTATAATTGAGATTGAGCCCGTAAATATTTTGATTGTAATAATTTTCATAAGTACTGGTAAGGTCAATTCCGTTCAGGAATGAGAGTTGATCAAAATTATTTGTGGTTCTCTGATAGTAAAGATTGGCAGAAAATTTACTTTTAAAAATATAATTGAATTCAATATTGTGATTGAAAGAAGGTTGCAGACTTGGGTTTCCGGTATAATATGTATTAGGATTAGAATACCATCGGAACGGGTCTAAAGCCCGGAAGTAAGGACGGTTAATTCTTCGGGAATAATTAATGCTGAACTGATTGTTTTCATTGGCTTTATAAGATATATAGGCTGTTGGAAAGAATTTTCCATAATTGTTCTCCGATTTTGATTGGGTAGTAGGAGAAAAACCGCTGGTTTGTGAATATTCATAACGAAGCCCTGCCTTTACAGACCATTTTTCGCTGAGGTCTTTACTGGCACTGATATAGGCTGCATAATTTTTTTCATGATAATCAAAAAGATTACTCTTTGCCGGATCTATGATATAATTTCCATTGTTAAAATTAAAATATGCGATGTCTGAATTATTAGAAAACTGACTGTATTTCGCTCCTGTTTCTACTTGAATTTTTTTGAAATTTAAAGTTAAGTCTGCCTGCCCGGAATAGATTTTATAATCTACCGAAGATAGATTTCTAACAATCTGAGTTGTATTACTGACAATATTTCTTGTTGTGAAATTAACCTCATTATCAGGCAAATTTCCATAATAATTGGCTCCGAAACTAAGTTTATGCTCACCCAATTTCTGATCAAAATAAAGATTAAGCATTTGGGTGGTAAAAGGAGAGCGATGCTTTGAATCTGTGTCTGTCTGTAAAGTAGGAGTGCTTCCTGTGAGGTAATTCTGTGTTGAATTGATATCCATATTGGTATGTCCCTTTGTAATATCGTATACCAATCCGATATTGGAATTTTTAGAAAGAGAATAGTCAAAATTGGCATTCAGTCCAAGTCCGTCATTCATATCCTTTCTGTCGTCTTTGCTGATAGAAGAGTTTTGCCCGATGATATTATTTTTTTCTACAGACCTTTTATCTCCATCATATCCCATCACCTTTACAGAAGCTTTTATCTTTTCGTTTTGATAATTTATTCCGGCCACACTACTGAAACCAGCATAGGTTCTCTGGGTGTAGTTAGTATTCAGATAGCCGCTCCATCCCAGATTCTGATTCTTTTTAAGGACGATATTGATAATTCCGGTGTTTCCCTGAGCTTCATATTTAGCAGGTGGAGTTGTGATCACTTCAATTTTCAAGATATTTTCAGAACGAAGGTTTCTCAGATAATTCATGAGTTCGGTTCCGGAAAGATTCAGCATTCGGTCATTTACCATTACAGACACTCCATTTTTTCCGGCAATGGAAAGAAGTCCTTTATTTTCATCTACCTGCAATAAAGGAGTTCCTGCCAGAACTTCAGTCCCGGAGCTTCCCTGTGAAAGCATGGAGTTTTGAACGTTGTAAACAAGACGATCCACTTTACGCTCTACAAGAACTTTTTTACCATTCACCGTCACTGCTTCAATTTTGTTAACATTGATAGTGTCTTTAGTTTGTGCTACTGCAAAAGAAAAAGCAAGGGTTGTTATAAATAAAATATGTTTTTTCATGGGATATTAATGACAGATTAAATAATGATTGTGTTAAATTTCTCTCACAAAAGTATTGGAAGGGCTCTTGAATGGAAATAGCATTTAGATGAAGGGGAACATTATGCATGTCAAAAAAGTTTCGTCGGAAAAAAACAGGTTTTTATCGAAAAGGATTGATGAGTTGTGCCTGCAGAGATTTATATTTGAGTATGAATAAAAAGCAAATTATCTGGCTTCAGATTTTGTATTGGAGTTTCAACTTTATAGGAAACAACATTACACCTTACTTCTTTTTTCCTGAGCGAAGAGGATTTGAAACGTATGTGCTGAACTTTACCTATTTTATTTCTGAAATTTCTACTTTTTATCTTTTGTATCTGGTTATTATTCCGAAAGTATTAAACCTGGAGAAACTTTATTCTGCCGTTTTAGTTTTTTTGATCTCTATATTAAGCTTTGGTGTCATTCGGTATGGAATAGAAGAAGTGCTGCTTCCTATTACTCTTGGATTCAGAAATTATAATAAAGATACCGGACTTTTATATTATTTGACAGATAATATCTACAATGCTTCACTGACGGTTTTCATTGCCGGAATTTTGTGGATCGTGGAGAAATACGGAGTCGCAGAAAATGATAAAAAACAACTTCTGATCGAAAAGAAACAGGCAGAGCTACAGGCTTTGAAAACACAGATCAATCCTCATTTTATTTTTAATTCATTAAATAATATTTATTCTCTTGTCTATCAAAAATCAGATAAAGCGCTTCCTGCCATTGAAGAGCTGGGACAGCTGCTGAGATACAGCACCAAAGATCTCGAAAAAGACTCCATTTCTTTGGATAAGGAAATTGGTTACATAGACAGTCTGATTGCGCTGGAAAAGCTTAGAATCAGAAATCCTGAACTTTTGTTGATAGAAAAAGATATTCAATATCCTCAACTGAAGATCTCACCCATGCTGTTGGTTCCTTTTGTTGAGAATGCCTTCAAGCATGGTGATTTCCGTGATAAAGGTTTTGAAATGAAAATTTCAGATCAGAATAAAATTCTGCATTTTTATCTTTTGAATTTTAAAACACAGAAAATGAAAGATACCGTTTCAGGAATAGGTATTCAGAATGTGAAAAAAAGACTGGAAATATTGTATCCTAAACATCAGCTGGAGATCAGGGATTCGGAAACAGAATTTATGGTGGATTTAAAAATAGATTTAAGGGATGAATAAGATAAAATGCATTATTGTGGATGATGAGCCTTTGGCAATCTCTCTTCTTGAACATTATGTAGAGAAGATTCCCTTTCTTGAATTGGTGTTTTCCACAGAGAATCCAATCCTGGCTTTGGAATATCTTCAAAAAAACGATTCAGACCTCATCTTTCTGGACATTCAGATGCCGGAACTTACAGGAATCAATTTTATGAAAATTGTAGGACCTGATCAAAAGTATATTCTGACAACAGCTTATTCAGAGTATGCTCTGGAAGGATATGAGCATAATGTAGTGGATTATTTATTGAAGCCTATTTCATTTGAAAGATTTCAAAAGAGTATATCAAAGGCTCAGGAGCGGTTTCCTTTTCCACAGGAGGAAAATACCCATTTCTTTGTAAAATCTTCAGGGCAGAGACATCGTATCGGCTTTAATGAGATTCTTTATATTGAAAGTATCAAAGACTATGTTAATATCCGGACGGAAGCCAATGAGTTTATCGTTCTGGATACTCTTAAATCAATGGAAAACCAACTTCCTGAAAGATTTGTGCGGATTCATAAATCTTTCATTGTCAATCTGGATAAAATCAAAAGTATAGGTGCTAAAAAAGTGATTCTTCCCGAGTATGAAATTCCGATTGGGGAAAGCTATAGAGCAAATCTTCTGGATAGATTAAAGTGAAAATGTTTTAAGATTAATATTAAACCTTATAGGTTTTTAAAACCTATAAGGTTTGGAAGATTTACCAAAGTTCTTCAATATAACTAAAACAAAAAAGACGACTTCTAATGAAGCCGCCTTTCTATTAATTAATCTAACAATTAATTTTATTTTTCCTGTTGTTTGATCAGGTTTAGCGCTGAACCAGCCTTAAACCAATCAATTTGTTGATCGTTGTAAGTATGGTTGGCCATAATGATGTCTTTAGTTCCGTCAGCATGAACGAATTCTAAAGTCAATTGTTTTCCCGGAGCAAATTGGTCAAGATCTAAGAAGTTAACCGTGTCATCTTCCAGAATTTTATCATAGTCTGCTTCATTAGCGAAAGTAATTCCAAGCATTCCTTGTTTCTTAAGGTTGGTTTCGTGGATTCTCGCGAATGATTTTACCAATACTGCTTTCACACCAAGGTGTCTAGGCTCCATGGCAGCATGCTCTCTTGAAGAACCTTCACCATAGTTCTGATCTCCTACCACAATGGTTGGAACACCTGCAGCTTTGTAAGCTCTTTGTACAGCCGGAACTTCACCGTATTCACCGGTTAATTCGTTTTTAACTTTATTGGTTTCCATGTTGTAAGCATTTACCGCTCCAATCAACATGTTGTTTGAAATATTATCAAGGTGACCTCTGTATTTCAACCAAGGTCCAGCCATAGAAATGTGGTCAGTAGTACATTTTCCGAAAGCTTTGATCAATACTTTAGCTCCTTGAATGTTTTTACCATCCCAAGCCGGGAATTCTTCCAATAACTGAAGTCTGTCTGAAGTAGGACTTACATTCACAACTACTTTAGAACCATCATGTGATGGAGCCTGGTATCCGTTGTCATCTACCGCAAATCCTTTTGCTGGAAGTTCGAAACCTTTAGGCTCGTTAAGTTTTACCTGTTCACCTGATTCGTTAGTTAAGGTATCCGTAATTGGGTTGAAGTCCAGTCTACCAGAGATTGCTACAGCAGCTACCATTTCCGGAGAAGCTACGAATGCGTGGGTATTCGGGTTACCGTCAGCTCTTTTCGCAAAGTTTCTGTTGAAAGAGTGGATAATAGAGTTTTTCTCTCCTTTTTCCGCACCTTCTCTGTCCCATTGTCCGATACATGGTCCACAAGCATTGGTAAAGATTCTTGCATTCTCAAATTTTCTGAAAGAATCTAAGAAACCGTCTCTTTCTGCTGTGAACTTCACTTGCTCAGAACCAGGGTTGATTCCAAGGATTGCTTTAGGTTTTACCCCTTTTGATACTGCATCCTCTACAATGGAAGCTGCTCTTGATAAATCTTCATAAGAAGAGTTGGTACAAGAACCGATAAGTGCCCATTCTACTTCTAAAGGCCATCCGTTAGCTTCAGCTTTAGCTCTGAATTCAGCAACTGGAGTCGCTAAATCTGGTGTGAAAGGTCCGTTTAAGTGAGGAGTCAGTTCAGAAAGGTTGATTTCTATTAATTGATCAAAATATTGTTCAGGGTTAGCATATACCTCAGCATCACCTGTTAAGTGTTCTGCAATTGTATCAGCAGCATCTACTACATCCTGTCTTCCAGTAGCGGAAAGATATCTTCTCATTGAATCATCATACCCGAAAGTAGAAGTTGTAGCTCCGATTTCAGCACCCATGTTACAGATAGTCCCTTTACCTGTTGCAGAAAGAGATTCAGCACCTTCACCGAAATATTCTACGATGCATCCTGTACCTCCTTTTACAGTCAGGATTCCTGCTACTTTTAAGATAACATCTTTTGCAGAGGTCCATCCATTCATTTTACCGGTTAATTTTACCCCGATAAGTTTAGGCATTTTAAGTTCCCAGGCCATTCCTGCCATTACGTCTACTGCATCAGCACCACCTACACCAATTGCTACCATTCCTAATCCTCCTGCATTTACTGTGTGAGAATCGGTACCGATCATCATTCCTCCAGGGAAGGCATAATTTTCCAGTACAACCTGGTGAATGATACCAGCTCCCGGTTTCCAGAATCCGATTCCGTATTTATCACATACAGAACTCAGGAAGTTGAATACCTCAGAGTTTTTGTTGATCCCTTCCTGTAAATCTTTGTCTGCACCTACTTTCGCCTGGATCAGGTGATCTGCATGAGCAGTAGAAGGAACCGCTACTTTAACTTTTCCTGCCTGCATGAATTGTAAAAGAGCCATCTGTGCTGTGGCATCCTGCATTGCTACTCTGTCTGGTGCAAAGTCTACATAAGAGTTTCCTCGTTCATATGCTTGTGTAGCATTTCCTTCCCAAAGGTGGGTGTAAAGAATTTTTTCTGAAAGGGTAAGGGGTTTTCCCACGATTTGTCTTGCCGCAGCAATTCTTTCCGGGTAGCGCTCATACACCTTTTTGATCATATCAATATCAAAAGTCATATCGTATTTTAGTTTTGTTCTTTTTCCGTTAAAGCTTCTTTTTCTATGGGATGAAAAAGAAAAATCACTCTTTTGTACATCAAAAAACGTTCCTATAATCCATAAATAGGGTGTTTTTGACTTTAAAATCAATAGATTTTATAACTTTCAATTTAAGAAAAATTAGAATTTATTTTCCTGATTTTATCGAAAAAAAAACGTAACTATCTTAAAATAGAAACGTTCTAAACAAAAAATTGGAAGATTTTAAATCCAAAAGGACCAAAATCTTCCAATGATATAGTTTTTAATAGGTCTTTCGACGTATTATTAATCTCTTAGTGAGCGCTTGTACTTGTCAGTTCTTTAATAGAAGGAACAAAAGTAGTAAGGTCAATTCCCTCAACGGCAGCTTTATACTCATCAATGCTAGGAATTCTTCCGATAATCGCAGAAAGAACAACAACCGGCGTTGAAGCCAATAGAGATTCTCCTTTTTTACGTTCAGAATCTTCCACTACTCTTCCCTGGAAAAGACGGGTAGATGTAGCTAAAACAGTATCTCCTTTCGCTGCTTTTTCCTGGTTACCCATACAAAGGTTACATCCAGGACGCTCAAGGTACATTACGTTTTTGTATTCCACACGAGCTTCTCCTTTTGGAGCGTTATCATCAAATTCAAAAGCTGAGTATTTTTCTAATAATTCCCAGTCTCCTTCTGCCTTTAACTCATCAATGATGTTGTAAGTAGGAGCTGCTACTACAAGAGGAGCACTGAATTCTACTTTACCTTGTTGTTTTTCAATGTTTCTAAGCATTTGAGAAACGATCTTAAGGTCACCTTTGTGAACCATACAAGATCCTACGAAACCAAGATCTACTTTTTTCTCACCACCATAGTAAGAAAGATCTCTGATGGTATCGTGTGTATATCTCTTGGAAACATCGTCATTGTTTACATCCGGGTCAGCAATCATTGGCTCAACAATTACGTCAAGATCTACAACTACTTCAGCGTAATATTTAGCGTTTGAATCCGGAGTCAAAGCAGGTTTTTCTCCTGATCTGATTTCTTCGATTCTCTTGTTTGCTTTGTCAATTAGTCCCTGAAGAACCTTATTGTGGTTATCCATACCCTTGTCGATCATGATCTGGATTCTGCCTTTTGCAATTTCCAGTGATTCGATCAAAGTATTATCTTCAGAAATGTTGATAGAAGCTTTTGCCTTCATCTCAGCAGTCCAGTCTGTAAATGTAAATGCCTGGTCAGCAGGAAGTGTTCCGATGTGAACCTCAATGATTCTACCCTGGAATACGTTTTCTCCTCCAAACTGCTTCAACATCTGAGCCTGTGTAGCATGAACCACATCACGGAAATCCATGTGTTCTTTCATGTTTCCTTTGAAGGTTACTTTTACAGATTCAGGAATTGGCATAGAGGCTTCACCGGTAGCTAATGCAAGAGCCACAGTTCCTGAGTCAGCTCCGAAAGCTACCCCTTTTGACATTCTTGTGTGAGAGTCACCTCCGATGATGATGGCCCACTCGTCTACAGTGATGTCGTTAAGAACTTTGTGGATAACGTCAGTCATCGCGTGGTATTCACCTTTAGGGTCACGGGCTGTAATCAAACCAAATTCGTTCATGAACTTCATTAGCTTCGGAATGTTAGCCTGAGCTTTTTTATCCCAAACAGAAGCAGTGTGACATCCTGACTGGTAAGCACCATCAACAATTGGAGAAATCACAGTTGCTGCCATAGATTCAAGCTCCTGAGAAGTCATAAGACCTGTTGTATCCTGGGATCCAACGATATTTACCTGTACACGAACGTCTGAACCAGCGTGTAAAACTTTTCCTGGTGTAGTTCCAACTGCATTTCTGTTGAAAATCTTTTCTACAGCAGTAAGTCCTTGTCCTTCGTGAGAAATTTCTTTTGATGGAGCAAAAACAACTGGAGCTTCAACTCCTAAAAGCTGAGCTGCAAATGTTTGTAACTTCTTACCAAATACAATAGCGTAAGATCCACCAGCTTTGATGAATTCCATCTTTTGCGGAGTGAAAGATTTGGTAAGGTCGATCAATTCCTGATCTCCGTTATATAATTTCTTTTCTTTTGTATTGATTGTTAAAACAGTTCCTGTTGCTACTGAATACGCTTCTTCAAGAACGATGTCTCCATTTTCGTTACGAACAGGGTTTCCGTTTTCGTCTACTTTCTTCACCCAGTTTTTAAGGTCGATACCAATACCTCCGGTAACGTCTACTGTGGTAAGGAAGATAGGAGAAATTCCGTTTGTTCCTCCTACAATAGGAGCAATGTTTACGAATGGTACATATGGGCTTGCCTGTTTTCCTGTCCAAAGAGCAACGTTGTTTACTCCGGACATTCTTGATGAACCTACACCCATTGTTCCTTTTTCAGCAATAAGCATCACGCTTGCATCAGGATGTTGTGCCTGTAAAGCTTTGATTTCTTCCTGAGCTTCAGGAGTGATCATACATTTACCGTGAAGCTCACGGTCTGATCTTGAGTGAGCCTGGTTACCCGGAGAAAGTAAGTCTGTAGAGATATCTCCTTCACCGGCGATAAATGTTACTACTTTGATTTCTTCTGCAACTTCAGGAAGTTTAGTGAAGAATTCAGCTTTTGCGTAGCTTTCAAGAATTTCTTTTGCAATTTCGTTTCCGCTGTTGAATGCTTCTTTCAGACGGGTAGTATCTGCTTCATAAAGGAAAACCTGAGTTTTAAGAACGTTAGCCGCTTCTTTAGCAGTAGCAGGATCGTTACCTAGAGCAAGATCCAGCAATACTTCAATAGAAGGTCCGCCTTTCATGTGAGATAACAATTCAAAGGCATATGCAGGGGAAATTTCTTCTACTACGGATTCACCTAGAATAATTTCTTTTAAAAATTTTGCTTTCACTCCCGCTGCACTTGTAGTTCCGGGTAGTGTGTTATAAATGAAAAATTTAAGAGAATCTGATCGGTCAGCATTACCTGAATCTTTAATTTGTGTAATGATTTCGCTTAGTAATTCAGCCCCATCAATTGGCTTTGGATGAAGCCCTTGGGTTTTTCTTTCTTCAATCTCTTTGATGTAATCCTTATAAATACTCATAATAGAAGGTCTTTCAAAATTAAAGGTAGGCCTGCTTTTTCTTTACCGGTGTGTATAAATACAATTAATGACATTTTGAGTTCTCGCATTTTGATGCAACATTAACCGAATAAAGTCAGCATAATCTACACTTTTTCAAAAGTTTTTTAAAATTATCAAACAATTCAAAATGTTCCCAAAATTACGAAATTTTACTATTTTATAAGAATGAAATTATTTAGATTCTTTATAAATATGAATTTTATAATATCTATTTTTGGTCGTATTTTTGTAAACAAATGGAGAATATGAAAAATATCCTGAATGTTTTGTGTGTTTTTATTTCGATTTTCGTTTTCTCACAGACCCAATCTGTGAAGAAAGTTCCCTTGAAGAAAGGATCAAAAACCACGACTAAAAAAGCAGCTGCAGCTAACAAACCTAATGCTGATCTGGTGGTGATCAATAAAGATCTTCCAGTTTTGATTCCTAAGAAAAAGGGTGATCAGTTCGGGTATGTCAATCAGAATGGGAAATTTATTATCCAGCCGGAATATCATATCGCGGTATTTTTTTATGAAGACTGCAATCTTCTGAATTCTCCTAATGAAAAAGTCAGAAAATTTGGAACAAGAGACTATGCTACGGTAGAAAAAAATATGATTTCATATCGTGTAGATCAGTCTGGAAAGAGAGTGTATCAGTTCAAAGAAGCAGATTTTGGAAAATGTAAATTTGAAGAATATAAACAACAGTTATTTCAGGCCTATATTCTGAATGGTTTTTACGGAATCATTGAAAAATCAAAATTTGTAAATGCCGCCGATTACAGACAATATCAGATCTATCCTCAATATCAGTATCTGTTCATTCTTGAAGGAGATGATGTGGCTAATCCGATGATTGTGGCTTCCAATAATGATAAATTTGGAATCATCGATGTTAATAATAAGATTATCATTCCGTTTGAATATTCCAATATTAAGCGAAACTTCAGCTGGAAACTGGGTAAGATGTTTGAAGTAACAAAAGATGGCTCGAATTACTACTATATCGACGCCAATAACAAAACTTACTAGAGAGTTATAAGTGATGAATGATTCATCTGATAACTCCTATTTTTCGTAGTATTTTTTCCATTGCGTAACCCTCAACCTAACACCCTGAGTCTCGCACTTCGTAACCCACTATCCTGCATCTCGAAACCCGAATTCCAATTCATATATTTTTTGTAATTTTGCAGCTGAAATAAAGGGGTGCTTTAACAGGCTGAGATTATACCCAATGAACCTGGAACAGGTAATGCTGTTTAGGGAACCATTTAAATAATTGATAGATGATTAGCGATAAATGATCGGTAAACATCACGTATCATTTACTATTTATCAATTATCTCATAATCACCCCTTTTATTCATTAAATGTTAAAGATTTATAGAATGAAAGGATTATTTTTTTTAGGGCTTAGTGTAGGCTCTGTAGCTTTTATACAGGCCCAGAATAAAGATTCCCTAAAGGTCAGGGAAATTGAGGCAGTCAACTTTACCAAAAGACTGCCGGTAGCAAAGGAAATCATCAATGTACAGAAAGATCTGGACAGTAAGAATCTGGGACAGGATCTTCCTATTCTTTTGAAAAATCAAACCTCCATTATTTCTACTTCCGATGCCGGAAATGGAGTAGGATATACCGGCTTCAGAATCCGTGGAGTTTCAGGAAGTGCTATCAATGTCATGATGAATGGTGTTCCATACAACGATTCTGAAAGCCAGGGGATATTTTTTGTCAACGTTCCGGATTTAACAAGTTCAGCATCACAGATTGTCATTCAGAGAGGGGTGGGAACTTCCAATAATGGTGTTTCCGCTTTCGGAGCAAGTATTAATGTACTTTCTAAAGATCCGGAAGAGAAGTTTTATTTTAAAACAGACGACAGCTACGGATCATTTAATACCTATAAATATTCAGCTGAAATAGGCTCCGGAAAATTCTGGAAAAACCGTCTTTCCGTGATGGGAAGATACACTCATATTCATTCTGACGGATATATAGACAGAGCTTCATCCAACTTACATTCTTATAATTTCACTGCTTTATTTGAAGAAGGAAACACGAAATTACGTTTAATGGCTTTTGGTGGAAAAGAGAAAACGTATCAGGCCTGGAATGGAATTGACCGTAAAACCTGGGAAACTGATCCTAAATTCAATATTTCAGGAGCGATTTATGATGCCAATTGGGAGAATATTGTAAGTTTCTATGATAATGAAACGGATAATTACAGACAGAATCATTATCAGTTGCTTTGGGAGCAGAAATTCAGTGACCGCTGGAATCTGGAAACCACGTTCCACTATACAAAAGGAAAAGGATATTACGAAAACTATAAACAGGGAAATCCTTTCTCAAGGTACAATCTGCCTAATATCATTGAAGGTGGACAAACTATAAAATACTCAGATTTTATCAGAAAAAAATGGCTGAATAACGATTTCTACGGAATGGTTTCTACATTGTACGGGAAGTTTGAAAATCTGGATCTGAACTTTGGTGCCGTTGTGAATCAGTATTACGGAAGACACTATGGAAATGTGACGGGAGTATTTTTCCCTCAGATTGATGAAAGCGAATATTACAGAAACCGCTCTGTGAAGAATGAAGTGTCTGGTTTTGCAAAAGCTTTATTAAGAGTGAATAATTTTGAATTCTTTGGTGATTTACAGCTTAGAAAAATTAATTACAATACTAAGATCCTGATGGCAGGGGACGGTGAAGGTGCAGATTTAAGTAAAAACTGGCTGTTCTTTAATCCTAAAGCCGGAGTGAA
This sequence comes from Chryseobacterium sp. KCF3-3, assembly GCF_045865955.1. NCBI lineage: Bacteria > Pseudomonadati > Bacteroidota > Flavobacteriia > Flavobacteriales > Weeksellaceae > Chryseobacterium > Chryseobacterium sp. KCF3-3. The sequence goes on along the minus strand of NZ_AP035792.1, from coordinate 1,386,565 downwards.
TTACAGGATTGACGGAGGTAAAATTTTCCTTTCATACGCTCATGCTCATCGTGAACCCAACAGAGATGATCTGATGGCCAATAACGATGTGAAAGCAGAAAAACTTCATGATATTGAAGCAGGTTTTGAAAAACAGTTCGGGATTGTTTCATTGACGGCCAATGTTTACTATATGTATTATGTGAACCAGTTGGTGTTGAACGGAGAACTGAATAACGTAGGAGCATTTATCAGAACAAATTCAGGGAAGAGCTACAGAAGAGGGGTTGAAGTAGGTGCTTTGGCAAAACTATCTAAACAATGGGAGGTTTCAGGAAACGTAACGTTAAGTCAGAACAGAAATCAGGATTTCAATATTCAAAATGGAGATTTGCCTAAAAGCCTTGGAAATACTCAGATTTCATTCTCTCCGAATGTAATTGCCAATATAAGCCTGAAATTCAATCCTACAAAGAATTTCCAGTTTGCTTTAATGAATCAGTATGTTGGAAAACAATATCTGGACAATACCGAAGATGCGAATCTTCAGCTTAAAGATTATTTCCTGACAGATTTCAATGCGCAGTATCAGTTTAAAATTGCTAATAATGAAATTGCATTAAAGCTATTGGTGAATAACCTGTTCAACAAGAAATATGTGAACAACGGATCTGTATATGAAGGCCAACCGTATTATTTTTCACAGGCAGGAACGAACTTTATGTTTGGAATAAGCTGGAAGATTCAGTAATCAGGAAAAAAGTTTAGGGAATAGATCTATGGAACCACAAATCTGTTCCTTTATTTTTCAGCTTTTTTCTCTTAAAACCATAATAGTAAAGCTTTTAAAAAAGGATTTGAATAATGGTATTCCTTTTTTAATACAGAATAATTAAAAGGCTGCTCCGGCAGTCTTTTTTATATCCATTAAATATTACAAAAAGTCCCGAAAAAGTTATAAATTTGCTGCCAAATGAATATTTCAGCATATATTTTAGAATACTTAAAACAATTTGGAACTGCCACAGTTCCAGGCTTTGGGGTGTTTTCACTGAAAAATTCTAAGGCAATTATTAATTCTGAAAACGGAAGCATTCTGCCTCCGGCCAGTCAGATTGAATTTACAATAGATTACGAAGTACAGGCTGAAGATCTTGCTGCTTTTATTGCAGAACAAAAACAGATGTCTCTGGAAGCTTCAAAAAGTGATCTTAAAATTCAGACTGATTTTTGGAAGAAAAAACTTCAGGCCGAACAGGTTCTTGAAATTCAAAACCTTGGAACAGTCTTCATTGAAGAAGGGCACACTCATTTCAAGGGAAAAAGAATAGAATCCGGACGTCCGGATTTTTACGGATTGGAGGAAATCAGATTCTCAGATATCAATAACGGGGAAAAAGTGAATACCACAGTGAATCGCGAAAAGGATTTTAAATTCAAAAAAACAATTCTTTGGATTTTCCTTCTGGTTATTCCGGTTCTTGGAATTTTATACCTTGCGTTTACCCAACAGGAACTTCTTTTTGGAAAAAAATCTTTCAATAATGTTTCCGTACAGACCTCTACCCATAGAATTGTAAAAGATACGGTAAAAGTGATGGTACATACCCCGGAAACACCTGTTTCAGATTCTTTGAAAAAAGATTCATTAGTAAAACCTGTCGGAAAAGGAATGAAACCTGCTCCGGCTGTCCCAAACAACACTAAGACTAGATGGCAAAAATAAAAAAAGCGTCAGAATCTCTGACTATTATGACCAATATCGTTCTTCCGAACGAAACCAACTCTTTAAGAAACCTTTTCGGTGGTGAACTTCTGGCAAAAATGGACCGTTGTGCGTCTATTTCTGCAGCAAGACACTGTGAAAGAAGAGTAGTAACAGCTTCTGTAAACCACGTATCTTTCAACCATCCGATTCCGGAAGGAGGTGTAGTGGTATTGGAATCTAAAGTTTCCAGAGCATTCTCTACTTCCATGGAAGTGTATGTAGATGTATGGTTGGATGATCCGATTAACCAGAAGAAAATTCATACAAATGCAGGGATTTATACGTTTGTTGCAGTGGATGAATTCAATCGTCCGATTCCTATTCCGGAAATGATTCCTGAAACAGAGGAAGAAAAAGAAAGATTTGCAGCAGCATTCCGTAGAAAAGAACTTTCATTAATCCTTTCCGGAAGAATGAAACCTTTGGAATCTGTAGAACTTAAAAAGTTATTCCAGGAACCGCAGGAGTCTAAAAAAGACAAGAAATAAAACACAAAAAACGCAAATGGTTGGCACAAATTTTCACAAATGGTTTGTGCTCAGTCAGATGAAAAAATAATCAAAATGGATATTTCAGAAAATGATATATCAAAAATTGTTTATGAAGCAGGGTATATAGTTCATAAATCTCTTGGACCAGGACTTTTGGAAAGTGCTTATGAAGAATGCCTGTTTTATGAATTAAGTAAACATGATATTCTTGTAGAAAGACAAAAACCGATGCCATTAATTTATGATGAAGTTAAAATGGATGTTGGCTATAGACTTGACTTTTTGATTGAGAAAAAATTTGTGCTGAAAATAAAATCTATAGAATCATTACAGGATATTCATTTAGCGCAAATACTTACCTACCTTCACCTAAGTAATTGTAAACTTGGGATATTGATCAACTTCAATACACTTCAGTTTAAAAATGGGGTTAAGAGAGTAATTAACGGTACTTTATAATTTGTGTTATTTGTGAAATAAATTAGTGTCATTCGTGTTTAAACTATGAAAATACTTCTTTTAGATAAAAATCATCCTCTTATTACTGAACAGCTTTTGGCTCAGAATTTTATTTTGGAAGAGGATTTTACGTCGTCTTATGATGAGGTTTGTGATAAAATTGAGAATTACGACGGAATTATTATCAGAAGCCGTATCCCACTTAACAAAAACTTTCTGGAAAAAGGAAAGAACCTGAAATTCATCGCAAGAGTAGGTGCCGGAATGGAAAATATTGATATTCCTGTTGCCGAAAAACTGGGAATTCAGCTGATTAATTCTCCGGAGGGAAATAGAGATTCTGTGGCGGAGCATGTAGTGGGAATGCTGCTTGTTATTATGAACAGACTTTTTATTGCTTCTCAGGAAGTGAAAAACGGGATCTGGAAACGTGAAGAAAACAGAGGTGACGAGTTGTTAGGGAAAACAGTAGGATTAATTGGATATGGAAACATGGGAAAAGCTACTGCAAAAAGACTTTCAGGATTCGGATGTAAGGTGATTTTCCATGATATTCTTCCTGACCTTTCTGATGAATATGCCACACAGGTTTCATTAGAAGAATTAAAACAATCTGCAGAGGTTGTAAGTTTACATATTCCTCTAACGTCAGAAACGCATTATCTTATTGATCAAACATTCATTCAGGAAATGAAAAACGACTTTTATTTCGTGAATACAGCAAGAGGAAAGAATGTTGAAACTAAAAGTTTAGTAGAAGGGTTGAAATCAGGAAAGGTAAAAGGGACTTGTCTGGATGTATTGGAGTATGAAAAGTCTTCTTTCGAGAACATAGAATCTGAAAATGAAGATTTAAAATACCTTCTGGAATCAGAAAAAGCAATTGTCACACCCCATATTGCAGGCTGGACGCATCAGAGTAAAGAAAAACTGGCTCAGTTTATTGTAGATAAAATAGTAGCTTCACATTGTTAAACTAAGCAATATAAAAAAGATAAAAAGACGAATTTACAAAAAGTGAATTCGTCTTTTTTTTATTAATTTCGAATTATTAACTTTTATATAATCATGACCTGGACTCCAATATCCATTGAAGAAATTTTTGAAAAGATTTTCTTGACAGAAAAAGATTTAAATGGCCATCTTTTAAACTTCTGGGATTTAATCAAAATATACCCTGAAAAATGGTACGAAGAAGAGTATGGACAGGAAGGAGGAGGTTTTTGGGTCGTAGGATTAATAGGTAGAAGAGTAATTTACTATAATGACATTGAAGAAGGATTTAATATTTGAGAGTATTCAGTATATGGGACCATTGATAACTATTATTGTAACCAGGATGATTTGAGTACTGCAATTTTAAATATGTATAGTCTTATTACATTTGGCGGAAGAATAATAGGACAAGCAGGCCCTCCTATTTGATAAGGTTTAGATTCTAAGGAAGAGAATTTATTTTCTCTGCTTTTTACCTCCTCATTTTCCGGATTTTGCCTTTTCGCATTTTTAATTCTCTATTCATTTATGTTAAATAATTCATAATATCCACCTCATATTTATTATTTATTTTGAGTTTTATTAAATTGCCGCTCATTTTTGAATCTCATGAAGACGCGTAATTTTGTACTTATCCTAACTGTTTTATTATCGATATTTTCCTGTAAAAAAAAGTCTGAAGCCAAAGAAGCTTCGGCTGAAAATACAACCAATCTGCCCAACTATGGAAATGTAGATCTGGGTGATATTTTTACAAAAGGGGACGGACAACTTCTGAACAGACAGACTACTGTAAGTTATATCGATCAGTATTACAAAAAGGTATGGGAAGGAGGAGACCTTAGTGGTGGAATTCTTGTTGCCAAAGGTGATGAAATCCTGTATGAAAATTACAGAGGCTTCGGAAGAGAAGGAAACCAGATGCCGATCGACAAAAATACACCTTTACACGTTGCTTCAGTTTCGAAAACTTTAACGGCAATGGCCATGATGAAATTGATAGAGGCAGGAAAAATAAAATTTACAGATCACCTTACTCAGTTTTTCCCAGGATTTCCCTATCCGAATGTTACCGTTCAGACTTTATTGGATCAAAGAAGTGGTCTTCCAAAATATGAATATTTTATTACCAAGATACAGCCGGCTCCGGCAGAACTTTCCAAGCAATTTATTACGAATCAAGATGTATTGAACATGATCATTAAATATAAACCTGATCTGGCAAGAGATACGGATACAGGATTTATGTATTGCAATACGAATTTTGCTTTATTGGCTTTATTAATTGAAAAAGTGACCAAAACTCCTTTTCCTCAGGCGATGAAAGAAATGGTTTTCACACCATTGAAAATGAATAACACTTACATCTTTCAGGAAAAAGATATTCCAACAGCAGCACAGTCTTTTTATTATGGAGGAAATAAGCTGTATCCTTTAGACAGACTTGATCTGATTTATGGAGATAAAAATGTGTACACTACGCCAAGAGATCTGTACAATTTCTCAAAAGCCATGTTTTCGAAAAATTTCCTGAAGCCTGAACTGATGCAGATGGTATTCACTCCTTACAGCAATGAAAAAGCAGGAATGAATAATTATGGCTTAGGATTCAGGATGAAAATATTTGATAACGGTGAAAAGCTTACTTATCACAATGGATGGTGGCATGGTACGAACTCCGTATTTGCCCATCTTTTAAAATCTAAGGTTACCATCGTAGCTATCGGAAACAAATATTCAAACAAAGTATATACAGCTCTTGCATTATCCGGATTATTCGAGGATTTCCCTTTGCAGAAGGATAAGCTTCATTCGGTGATGCATGACAATAAAGATACTTTGAATTCCGGACAGGAAGTTTTTGGAGAATAATGTTTACTTTTGCCTAAACATTTTCATGAAAAGGTTTCTTTTATTATTCGTTATCTGTTTTCTTGTACATTCATGTGCAAGAGTAGGATCTCCTGTTGGAGGACCTAAAGATACTCTGGCGCCGAAGTTTTTAAGTTCAAACATTGATACAACAAGAATTAATGTCAAAAGAGATATTCACCAGCTCCGTCTGGACTTTGATGAATATGTGACGTTGAAGGATATCAATAAAAACCTGATTATTTCACCTCCTATTAAAGGAATAACGAGAATTCTCCCGTCCAATATTGCCAACAAATTTGTTCTGATTCAATGGTCAGATACTCTTCAGGCTAATACTACTTATAACTTCAATTTTGGAAACTCAATTGTTGATAATAACGAATCCAATATACTAAGGTATTTCAATTTTGCTTTTTCTACAGGCGATAAATTGGATGACCTTTATATCAGTGGTGAAATAAAAGATGCCCTGGATACTAAAAAGAAAACAGGAACTACAACAGCTGAAAATAAACTTGTGGTAGGATTGTATCAGGTAAAAGATACGATGGATTACAAGAAAAAGCCTTACTATATCACTAAGGTAGATGAAGACGGATATTACGAACTAAACTATCTGACTCCTGGAAAATATAAAATTATTGCTTTTGAAGATGAGAACGGAAATTCTATGTATGACCCGGGGAAAGAAAAAGTAGGATTCCAGAAAGATCCAATCAATTTTGAGAAATCTATATCAGGATTAAACTTAAAAGTATATCCTTCCAAAAAGGCTGTAAAGTATGTAGAAATGAAAGAAATCTCAGGAGGTGTTCTGATGACTTTTGAAGGAAATCCTGATGAAGTAAAAGTTCAGTCGCTGAATGAGAAGCTGAAAGATGTAAAAATAACCCATACTCCGAAATCGGACTCTGTAAGAATCTGGTTTGATGCGGCAAAAGATAATGTAGGGCAGGATGCCAATGAAAAACTGATATTCACTCATAATAAAGGTCCGAAAAAAGACAGTGCCTACAGTGTATCTTTATTTTACAGATACAATAAAAAGAATGTCATGGATCTCAACAGTGATAATGGAGGTGAATCATTAGCTCCAAAGTCAGATTTTAAGATATCTTCCAATTATATAGTTGATAAAATAGATCCTTCAAAATGGACATTGAGAGTAAAAGGAGACAGTTTAACAACGTTACCATTTACTGCGAAAATTTCAGAAACCAATCCATACCAAATTCAGGTTCAGTCAGATTTTGTGATGGGAAAAAGCTATGAGCTTACTGTGCCTAAAGAAACTGTATCCTCATTCTATGCAAAAAATACTCAGTCTAAGCGTTTCGATTTTGATGTTGACAAAATAGACCAGTTTGGAAGCGTTGAATTCTCCATTTCTAATGCACCTACGACAAATTATTGGATTCAACTGCTGGATTCTTCAGATAAAATAGCCTATCAGAGGTATACAAAAGGAGATAAAGTGAAATTTGATATCCTGAAACCTGGAGAATATGTAGTGAGAATTCTGGTAGATAATAACGGGAATAAATATTGGGATGAAGCAGATTTTGCTAATGATATTTTTGCTGAAGATGCTTATATTTTCTATAAAAAAGTGATCATTAGAGGTCTATGGGAAACAAGAGAAGAGTGGGATCTTAAGGATACCAAAACACTTGATAATCCTAAAGGAGCTACACCCGCTGTAGCAACTCCTGCAGTGGAAACACCATCAGCTACCACTGAAGTGAAACAAGAAGCTAAAAAAGAATTGAAATCTCAAAATGCTGTTTTAACGCCAGTAAAGTAAGTTGATGAAGATTGCTAAGAAAATAATATTCTGGACATTGGTGGCATTTGCTCTGATTCAGTTCTTTCCTATCGACAGAACCAATCAGCCTGTGGATACGAAGGTAAACTTTGTTGATGCAAGGAAATCACCGGAAAAGATCAGAACACTGCTTAAAAATGCCTGTTACGACTGTCATTCTAATGAAACAGTATACCCAAAATATGCTTTTATTGCGCCCGTTTCCTGGTCTGTAAAAAGCCATGTGAATGAAGGTAGGGAACATCTTAATTTTTCTGCCTGGCAAACTTATAATAAGGATTTGAAGGAGAACATGCTTACTAAATCTATTCAGACTATTCAGAATAAAACAATGCCGATGCCTGGCTATATCGTGTACCATAAAGAGGCTAATCTTTCAGAAGCAGAAAGAGCATTGCTGATTCAGTATTTTGAAGAAATGCTGAAGACTAAAACTTATTAATCTCTACCATAAAAAAACTCCCGCAGATTTTACAGACCGGACAGATATTTGTTTTAAACAATCTGCTCAGTTTGTAAAATCTGCGGGAGAATATTTTACAAAAATTATTTCTTTAAATAGCTCTCAAAAAATCTCTTCTGAGAATCAAAAGCAAGATCTTCAAGATCCAGATTCTGTAAAGGAATCCAGACTGCTTCCGAAATCTCAGAGAGCTCAAGATTTACCTCAAACTTTTCCGAAACATTGTATTCATAAAAGAGATCGATCGTATTATAATCAATTTCCTTGTATTGATAGATGTTGGGAAGGCTGGTAAGGTATTTCAGGTTAGAAATATTGATATCAAGCTGAAGTTCTTCAAAAAGTTCTCTCTTACAGGTTTCCTCTGCACTTTCTTTAGGGTCAACAAATCCTCCGGCAAGATCAAGTTTCCCTTTTTTAGGATCTCTGTTTCTTCTCGTAAGATAAATTTCGTCTCCACATCTGATGACAACCGCTACAGCACCTGCCACATTATTATACAAAGTAAAACCACATTCCGGGCAGCTCCATTTTTTTTCACCATCCCAGTGTAAGGACTCCTTGCCACAGCTTGGGCAATATTTCAATAGTTTCATTGAGCAATATTAATATTTCTCGGGTGATAACTTAAAATAACATCCCTTAATTCTTCCGTTTTCAGGTGCGTATAGATCTCCGTTGTTGTAATACTGGAGTGTCCCAGCATTTCCTGGATATAACGCAAATCTGCTCCATTCTGTAATAAATGGGTCGCAAATGAATGTCTGAATGTGTGTGGAGATATTTTTTTGTTAACCCCTGCTTTATCTGTAAGTTCTTTGATTATAAGAAATACGATTACTCTGGACATAGAGGTCCCTCGGCTGTTTAAAAACAGAGTATCTTCATATTTCTTATTCACTTTTCCTTTAGAACGTACCTCTTTGATATAACTTTCAAGCAAATCAGCGGTATAGTCGGCTAAAGGAACAAAACGGGTTTTATTTCCTTTTCCGTGTACCTTGATGTACTGTTCTTTGAAGTTGATATTGGAGATCTTCAGATCGATCAGTTCAGAAACACGAAGTCCGCATCCATATAGTACCTCTATGATGCAGTGGTTTCTTTTTCCTAGATCTGTATTGACCTCAATAGCAGCAATAATTTTGTTGATATCAGGCAGGCTTAAAGTATCAGGTAGATATAATCCCAGTTTAGGGCCTTCAAGTAACGCCGCAGGATTGTCTTCACGATATTCATCCTCCAGCAGAAATTTAAAGAAAGCTTTGATGGAAGATATCCATCTTGCTTGTGATCTCTCACTGAATTTCTGTTTGGAAAGATTGAAAATGTATTCCTGCAGGTTTTCGTAACCGATGGAGTCTGGACCGACGTTTTCCAGATCCTCTTCTGCGTAATCTTTTAATTTCTTAATGTCCCGAACGTAAGCGTCGAGCGTGTTTTCTGAAAAATTTCTTTCGAAACGAAGAAATATTTCAAAATCTTTGATCTTTTCATCCCAAGTCATTTGTGCTTATTTTTTTAGTTCACAGTCCGATATTTGTTCTATTTCAATGTTATGGTTCCTCAGGAACGATATTCCATCGTCATCCGAATACTCATTAATGTACACCAGTCTCGTAATCCCGGCCTGCAGAATCAGTTTACTACATTCTTTACATGGAGACAGCGTTAAATATAACGTTGCTCCTTTCGCAGATTGGGTAGAGGCAGCCAGCTTTAATATAGCGTTAGCTTCCGCATGCAATACGTACCAGTGTGTTTTTCCTTCTCCATCTTCACAGCAGTTTTCGAATCCCGAAGGAGTCCCGTTGTAACCATCTGAAATAATCATCCTATCTTTTACGATAAGAGCTCCCACCTGTTTTCTCTTACAGTAGGAGAGTTTTGCCCATTCCTGAGCCATTTTTAGATAAGCTTTATCAAACTTATTCATACCGCAGCATTGTTTTTTTTCGAAATAATTTGGATTAAAATCTTTTAGAAAGATTTAGAAGTTAGGCTTTCTCTTCTCTAGAAACGCAGTAACTCCTTCTTTCTTATCTTCCATTTCAAAAAGTTCTCCGAAATATTTAATTTCAGTTTCAAAACCTTTCTCCGTATCAGATAAATTCACGGCATTTATAGCCTTCGATATTGCCATTGGCGAATTGTAGGCAATCGTGTTTGCTAATTCTTTCGTTTTGGTTAATAATTCTTCAATAGGATATACTTCATTCACCAATCCGATCTCTTTTGCTTTTTGAGCAGGGATCATTTTGGCAGAGAAGATCATTTCATTGGCAATACCTTTTCCTACAAGCTTTGGAAGCCTCTGAGTTCCTCCATATCCTGGAATTAATCCAAGAGTTACTTCAGGAAGTCCTAATCTGGCGTTTTCCGATGCGTATCTGATGTGGCATGCCATGGCAAGCTCCAAACCTCCTCCTAATGCAAAACCGTTTACGGCTGCAATGACAGGTTTAGACATATTTTCAATTTTGTTGAACAATGTATTTTGTCCGTTTCTTGCAAGTTCTTCAGCTTTTTCCTGTCCGAAGTCGCTGAATTCCTTGATATCAGCTCCCGCTACAAAAGATTTTTCTCCACTTCCGGTAAGGATAATTACTCTACATGAAGTGTCAGCGTTAAGCTCATCCAGTGCGGTACTGATTTCCTGAATTGTTTTAGCATTTAAAGCATTTAAACTCTCAGGTCTGTTTATGGTAATAATAGATAATTTATCTTCTTTTTTTAATAATATGTTCTCGTAACTCATTTTTCCACTTTAAAATATCATCCTTTGCAAATTATGAATTTTTTACAAAAAAAAGGAAAAAATATTATTTTTTTTTCCTTTTTTTTAATTTATCATTCAATATGATTATTTGGAATGATTCATCATATTTGCATCAATATTAACATTTAGCTGAGAAGCCACTTTCATGCCAAGCTCAATGTTAGCACGGAAAAAGTGACATAGTTGTCGGTTGATAATCTCATCTTTTTTCGGTCCTGTAATGCCATTCATGCTGCCTACAATATTTTTGATCAAATGATCTCTGTCTTCTGCATTCATTGCTTTTGAATACAAAAGTCCTGGTTGGGTATAGTGATCACTGTCGTTGTCATTTCTGTTGTAGCTGGCAACATGAGCACTGTCTAACTCATATTCATAGTTTTTATAAGATGAATCTGCTTTGATGTCATCAAAACTGTTCGGATGATAATTAGGTTTGTCCTGATACTGGCTTGAATCTGCCATATAACCATCTCTTTGATAATTGTTGACTTCAAATGGACATCTGTTCACTTCCAGCTGATGAGAGTTGACCCCTACTCTGTAACGGTGAGCATCAGGATATGAGAATAATCTTCCCTGAAGCATTTTGTCCGGAGAGAAGCTGATTCCGTTAATCAGATTGCTCGGAGAAAAAGTAGACTGTTCTACATGCGCAAAATAATTAACAGGAACTTCATTAAGTTCCATTTCTCCAACCTCGATCAAAGGAAAATCGTCATGGAACCATACTTTGGTTACATCAAACGGATTCCATCTGAAATCTTTTGCCTGTTCCTCAGTCATTACCTGTATAAATAAGGTCCATTTCGGGAAATCTCCATTTTCAATAGCATTGCAAAGATCTTCCTGTGCAAAGTCCGGGTTTTCTCCGGCCATTTTTACCGCTTCTTCATCCGTGAAGTTTTTTACACCCTGTTTAGTCTTGAAGTGGAACTTTACCCATACTCTTTCATTTTTATCATTAATCATGGAGAAAGTATGAGATCCGAAACCATGCATATGTCTGTAACCATGTGGAGTTCCTCTGTCTGACATTAATATAAGAACCTGATGAAGTGATTCCGGGTTTAGGCTCCAGAAATCCCACATCATGGTGGCACTTTTTAAATTGGTTTTTGGTACTCTTTTCTGAGTATGAATAAAATCCGGGAATTTTTTGGCATCCTTAATAAAGAATACAGGAGTATTATTTCCTACAAGATCCCAGTTTCCGTCTTCAGTATAAAATTTTAATGCAAATCCTCTTGGGTCTCTTGCCGTATCTGCACTTCCTTTTTCACCTCCCACAGTAGAAAATCTTGCAAACATTCTGCATGAGTTTCCTACTTTTGAAAACAGTTTTGCTTTTGTGTACTGGCTGATATCATGCGTTACGGTGAAAGTTCCGTAAGCTCCGCTTCCTTTGGCATGCACAATCCTTTCAGGAATCCTTTCCCTAACGAAATGTGCAAGATTTTCCTGAAGAATAAAGTCCTGCAGCAATACCGGGCCTCTTGGTCCTACCGTCTGTGAATCCTGATGTTCAAAATAAGGTGCGCCGCTACTTAACGTTAATTTTTTAGAATCCATATCATTAATGATTTGTATAAATGTTTTTTGTTTTTCTAAATCCAAGTGTAAAGGTAATGAATATCAAATTTACTTGAATTTTTAATTGGTAATAGCAAAAACGTTATATCTTTGTAATAGATAATATTAATCAAATGAACATTCAGCAACTGGAGTATCTTATCGCTGTAGATAAGTATAAACATTTTGGTAAGGCCGCTCAGGCGTGTTTTATTACCCAACCTACGTTAAGTGCCATGATACAGAAATTTGAGGATGAACTGGATGTAAAGGTGTTTGACAGAACTACCCACCCGATTCGTACCACGGATGTAGGTCTTCAGATTATTGATCAGGCAAAGGTAATTATCGAGTCTGTGAATGAGCTGAAAAACAAAGCCAATCTTTTGAATAATATTTTAGGAGGAACCATCAATCTGGGGATCATTCCTACAGTGTCTTCTTTCATTCTGCCAACAGAGATTTTCAAATTCCTGGAGGAAAATCCGAAGATTCAGATGAATGTGAAAGAAATGACAACAGATAATATTATTAAAGCTTTAAAAGCAGGAGAACTGGATGCGGGAATTATCTCTACTCCTTATGATACTGCTGATGAGTTTTATCAGGATTTCCTATTCAATGAGGAGCTGATGATTTACAGTTCCAATACAGAAGCTAACAAAAAGAATTCTTATATCATTCCGGAAGATCTGAATGTAGAGAAAGTATGGCTGCTTGAAGAAGGAAACTGTCTGAGAAATCAGTTTGAAAATATCTGTCATCTGAAAGAAAATACCCTGAAGCCTAAAAATTTAGACTTCCTGGCTTCCAATATTCAGACTTTGGTGCATATGGTAGATAAAGTAGGAGGAATCAGTATTCTGCCGGAATTGGCTCTGAGCCAGCTTTCAGAAGAGCAGAAGAAAAATGTTTTCAGATTCAAAAAACCTTTCCCTTATCGAGAAATCAGTATTATTTATTATAAACCAACCTTTAAGCAAAAAATTATTGATGAATTATCACATTCTATCAAAACTTCTTTAGAACTTAAGTTGAATTACCACGAAAGTCCGAAAGAATTTGTAAGCATTAAGCCTCAGTAATGGAAATGCTTTAAAGTGATAGAAATCATCAATTTAAATAAAATTATAATTAATAAACAAAATTTTTGAGTATTACGAAAATAGTACTTAAATTTGCTGACGTTTATTACGAGGAAAAATTTGACCTGATTGCAACCTCTATAAAAAAATGCTAAAACAGTATTCTTTTTTCTGGGCAATTTCATTCATATTTTTCGCAAATACAATTTTTTAAATCTTTAAAAACAAAAGAATTATATGTCTTATTTATTTACATCTGAATCAGTTTCAGAAGGACATCCGGATAAAATTGCCGATCAAATTTCCGATGCATTAATCGACCATTTCTTAGCATATGATAAAGATTCAAAAGTAGCATGTGAAACTCTTGTAACTACCGGACAGGTGGTGTTGGCAGGAGAAGTAAAATCAGATGCTTACCTTGATGTACAGACCATTGCCAGAGAAGTAATCAATGGAATCGGATATACGAAAGGAGAGTATATGTTCAATGGAGATTCTTGTGGAGTAATCTCTGCAATCCATGAGCAGTCACCTGATATCAACCAGGGAGTTGACAGAGCGGTAAATGATGAGTCTTTCGAAGCTAAAGCAAATGCACAGGGAGCTGGAGACCAGGGAATGATGTTCGGGTATGCTACCAATGAAACGGCCAACTATATGCCTCTTGCATTGGATCTTGCTCACACAATTCTGAAAGAACTTTCTGCCATCAGAAGAGAAAATAAAGAAATCGCTTATCTTCGTCCTGATGCAAAAAGCCAGGTAACCATTGAGTATTCTGATGATCATAAACCAATCAGAATAGATTCTATCGTAGTTTCTACTCAGCATGATGACTTTGGAAGTGAAGAAGAAATGTTGAACAAAATCCGTGAGGATATCAAAAATATTCTGGTTCCAAGAGTTGTTGCACAGCAGACTGAAGAAATCAAAGCTTTATTTAACGATCAGATTAAATATCACATCAATCCTACAGGGAAATTCGTAATCGGAGGACCTCACGGAGATACAGGTCTTACAGGTAGAAAAATCATCGTTGATACTTACGGAGGTAAAGGAGCTCACGGTGGTGGTGCTTTCTCTGGAAAAGATCCTTCTAAAGTAGATAGAAGTGCTGCATATGCTACAAGACATATTGCTAAGAACTTAGTGGCTGCAGGCGTAGCGGATGAAGTTTTGGTACAGGTTTCTTATGCAATTGGAGTAGCTGAACCTTGTGGTTTATACATCAACACTTATGGAACTGCGAAAGTAGACCTTCATGATGGAGATATCGCGAAAAAAGTTTCTGCTATTTTTGATTTAAGACCTTATGCTATCGAGCAGAACTTAAAATTAAGAAACCCTATTTATCAGGAAACGGCTTCTTACGGACACATGGGTAAAGAGCATTATGTGGCTGATAAAACTTTCAATAAAGGACATAAAAATGAGCTTACATTGAAAGGGCTTGAGTTCTTTACTTGGGAGAAACTAGACAAAGTTGAGGAAATTAAAGCCGCTTTTGGAATTTAATTTCTTTTAAAGAATAATAAATGAACTGCTTTATCTTTGGATAAGGCAGTTTTTTTTAATTTTACACCTTAATAATATAGAAAGATGATGAATTTTCGAACTGTAGTTGCTGTCCTGTCCCTGTTTTTGCTAAGTACATTAGTAAAAGCTCAATATACCATGCATAAAATGATCAGTGTAGGGTATACTTACCAGAATCAAAGTTTTGGTGAAGTAGGAGGTAAATTGCTTTTCCTTAAAAATGATGATGTTATTTACAGATTGGGAGGATCTGCAATGATGGGATCTGTGGATTCTAAATTTGCTATTATGCCGAAACTACAGGCTGATGTACTTCTTAATTTTGAAAAAAATGTAGACTTCTATCACTCGTATTACTTTTTAGCAGGAGTAGAAGGTACCAATAAATACATTGCCCCTAAGATAGGAGTTACCTTATTTGGAATGCTCGATCTTACAGGAGGCTATGCTTTTCCTATCGGAGATACCCGATTGAACGGTAAAGAGATGAAAGGACTGAATGTTAATTTAACATTAAATATCCCCACAGTCTTTATTCATGACATGTTTAAATGATTTTTTTTAAATTTTTCTCTATAAAATTTAATAATAGGTTAACAGTTATTAAAAAATTATTATATTTACATCATAATAATTGTACTACCGCCTATAGAAGATACTCTACTCTAGAACTGTTTTGTTTATACAGCAAAGGCCAGAAGAAATATCTGGTAGAATGCCTGTCTGCAAATATTTATATTGAGAAGAGTTATGAAATCAAAATCGGATAGTTTACTAATTTCCCTTTACCAGAAAGGTGATGAGAGCGCATTATCAACCCTCATTCACCGTCATCAGAGAGAACTTTTTACATTCATTTTTTACAAAATTAATGATGAAGATTTAGCCAACGATATCTTTCAGGATACATTCATGAAGATTATTGTAATGCTGAAAGAAGGACGCTATAACGAAGAAGGCAAATTTATTCTTTGGGCGAAAAGAATTTCCCACAATTTAATCATCGATCATTTCAGGTCAAAAGCCAAGAATATCAAAGTTTCAGAAACTACTTTTGAAACAGATGAATATTCTATCTTTGATTTGATCAGAGAGCCTTCGGAAAATATTGAGGATCAGCTAGTGACCAATCAGATCCAGGAGGATTTATTAAGGATGTTACAGTTTTTACCACAAAACCAGCAGGAGGTAATCAAGCTGAGATTTTTTGATGGTTTGAGTTTCAAAGAAATTGCAGATCATACAGAGATGAGCATTAATACTACTTTAGGAAGAGTAAGATATGCACTCATCAACCTGAGAAAAATCATGGATGAAAACAATATAATATTAACCAGATAAATAATATTTTGTGAAATTTTACGTTTTAAGGAAAACATACTTCGCTTATGAAAAAAAATGACTCCTTAAAAGTGAAAACTTTGAAACCTAAGAAACAAACAATTGATTTTTTGCTGAATTTTTCCAAAAGCCTTGAGATTGTGAAGAGCAAGAGCAAAAATTATCCTATTACAAAAAATTAAAATTATTAACTTTGTGCTGTATGAAAATGCAGCATGTTTTTTTTGACCTGGATAATACACTCTGGGATCACCGCAGAAATGCTTATCTTACCATCAAAGATCTTTTTGAAAAACAGGAAATTACTTCGAAGTACTCTATTGACTTTGAAGAGTTTCACTCTGTATATCACGATATCAACGAAGAATTGTGGGAAAAGATCAGAGACGGAATTATTGGCAAAGAGTACTTGAGAGAACACCGTTTTTATGATTCATTTAAACATTTTGGAGTAGATAATAAAGAGCTTGCCCTTTATTTTGAAGAAAACTTCCTTGATAATATTGTGAGCCATAATGAACTGGTAGAAGGCGCTGAAGATGTTTTGGAATATCTGAAAGCTAAGAATTATACACTACACATTATCTCCAATGGTTTTCAGGAGGTCACAGAAAGGAAGTGTACCCTGTCCGGAATTGCACCTTATTTTAAAACAATTACCAGTGCAGATGCAGTAGGAGTAAGAAAGCCCAATCCAAGAATTTTTGAATATTCATTAGGACTTTCTGAAGCCAGAAAAGAAGAAAGTATCCTGATTGGCGATGACTGGATTGCAGATGCTATGGGAGCTACGGATTTCGGAATGGATGCAATCTTCTTCGATGTTTATAAAGAAGACAAACAGAAGGAAGGTTTAAAAGCCATTACCCATCTTCAGCAGATTAAAGAATATTTATAGAGTATAAGATCATAGAATCTGATAAAAAGCCACTAAGAACACCTTAGTGGCTTTTCTGTTTTCAATACACTTCAGAACAAACATTTGTGATCATCTGTGTCAATCTTTGGTTAAATTAAATATTCTCCACCAAAATCATTTTTCCCAATTCTTTCCCAAATTGATTAGGAACTTTGCTCCATAATAATAACAGAAAAATGTAATAGTATGAAAAATGTAAAGAAAATCACAGGAGTATTAATGGTCTTATTTTTATTGATCGGAGGCTTTGTTTCTGCACAGGACAGAGCAATCAATGCTAATCAGTTACCGAAAACAGCTAAAAACTTTCTTGCGGCTCATTTTAAAGGAATACCAGTAAATTCAGCAATAGAAGACAGAGAAATCTATGGTGTAGATGAGTACAAAGTATATCTGACTAATGGAATGAGAATGGAGTTCGATAGCAATGGAAACTGGAAAGAAGTAGATGGAAAACATCAGAAAATCCCATATGGTTTTATTCCTGCTTCAATCAGGAATTACAGCACGAAAAATTTCCCTAACACTTACATTATTAAGATTGAAAAGAAAAGATGGTCTTATAAAGCAGAACTTTCCAATGGATTGGAGCTTGAATTCGACAGAAACGGGAATTTTAAAAGAATTGATGATTAGCACGTAACCGAATACAAACACTAAATATTAATACTATGGTCAACTGGAATTTAATAAACAGCAACGGAAGAAAGGTTTCTTCTGCGATGATTAGAAAAAGTATTGTGTCTTTTATGACAAAGCACCATCCCGGTAGCGTGATTGATTCTATTGAGAAAAAATATAATGCCTATAAAATCAATCTAATGAATGGTATCAGTCTCGTTTTTGATGCAGACGGCCGATATGTCAAATCGAATTAATGGTAAGACTGGAAGTTGGAGGCCGGAAGAAGAAAGTTAAATGAAACTGCATAGATTGATGGAGTCTGAATAACTTCCAGCTTCCCTCTTCAATCTTCCAGCTTTTAATTTCATATATTTGATATACATTAATGAAGTAGCAGAATATACAGATCCAGAAATATGAAGATTTTAATAGTAGAAGATGAACCCGAACTGAAAGATACCGTACAGAAGTTTCTGGAAGCAGAGCATTTCATTGTTGAATATGCGGAAAATTACAGTGGTGGGCTGGAGAAAATTATTTCTTACGAATACGACTGCATTTTGCTCGATATTATGCTGCCTGACGGAAACGGAATAGATCTTCTGAAAGAGATCAAAAAAATGCACAAGAAAGATCCTGTGATCATTCTTTCTGCCAAAGACTCTGTGGACGATAAGGTGGCCGGACTGGAAATAGGAGCAGATGATTATCTAGCAAAACCTTTCCACCTTGCAGAATTGATGGCCAGAATCAAGTCTGTGATCAGAAGAAAAAATCAGGATGGTGAAAATATCATCCGATACAAAAATATCAGCATTGATCCGGAGAACAGAACGGTAAAAGTAGGGGATGAAGAGCTTATTCTTAACCGAAAAGAATATGACCTTTTGTATTATTTTGTAATTCATCCGGAGAAAACCTTACAGAAAACAACATTAGCCGAAGCAATCTGGGGAGATTATATCGATCAGGCAGACAGTCTGGATTTTATTTATTCCCAGATTAAAAACCTTCGAAAAAAACTGAAAACTCTCAATGCAGAAGCTGATTTTCAGGCTGTATACGGAATAGGATATAAATTCATCTGATGAAGACTTCATTAAAATATTACACGATAAAATATCTGATCATGATCCTGCTGCTGATTATAGCAGTGTGGGCCGGTCTTTTTTATGCCTATATCCTGGATGAAGTACATGATAATGTGGATGATGGATTGAGGGACAGAAAGATACAGATCATTAAAGCGGTTTATCTTAATCCTCAGCTTTTGAAGAACAATGAATTTGGATTCAATGAATTTAAAATCAATCCGATCAAAGCTGGAGATTATCAAAATAAAAGCAGGCTGTACAACAAGATGTACTATATGGAGTATGATGACAAAGACCAGCCTTACAGAGTTCTTGAGGCCGACTTTATTGATCAGTTCAAAGGTCATCAGCGGCTTGTCATCAGAACATCTACGGTAGAAGAGGATGAATTGATATACGACCTTACGACAGCCTTAATTGTGCTTTATATCCTTTTGGTGGTAAGTATCGTAGCTGTCAATGGATATCTGCTGAATAAAGCCATGAGGCCGTTCTATCTGATTTTGGATAAACTAAAAAAATATCAGTTTGGAATTCCTTTTTCTCAGGAAAAACAGAACTATAAGATCACTGAGTTTGAAGAATTAAATGTGGAAATCAATGAAATGATTGAACGTAATGAATTGGTTTTCTATCAGCAGAAACAGTTTATTGAAAATGCTTCCCATGAGCTTCAAACTCCTTTGGCTATCGTGATTAATAAAATTGATCTGATGATCCAGAATGATGATCTTGACAAAAAGAATCTGACTTTTCTTACGGAAGTGAAGAATGACCTGAGAAGAATGGTAGGTTTAAACAAATCTTTATTAATGCTTTCCAAGATTGAAAACAGCCAGTTTAATAAAACTTCAGATGTTGATTTTAATGCAATGATCGCTCAATTAGTTCAGAATTATGAAGACTTTATTGCCTTTAAAAAAGTAGAAGTCAGTATCATTGAGAAAGGAAAATTTGTCGCAGATTTCAATCAGGATCTTGCCGATATTCTTTTGTCTAACCTTCTTAAAAATGCAGTAAAATATAACAACGAAGAAGGAACTCTAAACATTATCATTGAAAATAACAGAATAGCATTTCAAAACAGTGGAAACCCTGTGTCTTTAGATCAGTCAAGGATCTTTAACCGCTTTTACAAACAAGGTTCAGATCATACGTCCACCGGACTGGGATTGTCTATCATTAAGACTATTATCAAACAATATCCGGGCTGGGATATTAATTACGAATATGGAGATCAGATGCATTACTTTATCCTGACCAAGAATAATGCTCGATAATAATTTATATCAAAAGAAAAAGCCTTTCAAACGAAAGGCTTTCTTATGTTTAAAACTCAGAATTAAAATCCTAAGCTTGTTCTTACTCTTTTCAGCGTTTCCAGTGCAATAGGTCTGGTTTTCTCAGCTCCTTGCTGAAGTTTTGCTTCAAGTTCATCAAGATTGTTCATATAATAAGCGAACGTTTCTCTTTCTTTCTCAAAACGTACCAGGATAAGATCTAAAAGTTCTTTCTTAGCATGTCCGTATCCGAAGTTTCCGGCAAGATATTTTGCTCTTAATTCTTCAGTCTGTTCAGATGTAGCAATAAGCTGATAAATCTGGAATGTTTTATCCGTTTCAGGATCCTTAGGTTCTTCTAAAGATTTCGAATCTGATTCAATGCTCATCACCTGTTTTTTCAATTCCTTTTCAGGTAAGAAAATATTGATGATATTTCCTCTTGATTTAGACATTTTCTGACCGTCTGTTCCAGGAACATATTTAGTATCTTCCTGAAGTTCAGATTGTGGAAGAACAAGAATTTCACCCATCTGGTTATTGAACCTTGAAGCGACATCTCTTGCAAATTCCAGGTGCTGAAGCTGGTCTTTTCCTACAGGTACAATTTCCGCATCATACAATAAAATATCTGCAGCCATCAGAATAGGGTAAGTAAACAAACCAGCATTCACATCCTGTAGTCTGTCTGCTTTATCCTTAAATGAATGGGCCAATGTTAATCTTTGATAAGGGAAAAAACATGATAAATGCCAAGAAAGTTCACAGGTTTCAGCGATAT
This sequence comes from Chryseobacterium sp. KCF3-3, assembly GCF_045865955.1. Classification (NCBI taxonomy): domain Bacteria; kingdom Pseudomonadati; phylum Bacteroidota; class Flavobacteriia; order Flavobacteriales; family Weeksellaceae; genus Chryseobacterium; species Chryseobacterium sp. KCF3-3. Next base: position 1,365,695 of record NZ_AP035792.1, on the reverse strand, counting down.
CACTTTGTCTGTAGAAATATGTTTTTTCAGTATCTAATCCACAAGCAAGCCAAGCCGCAGCAATCTCGTAGGTATTTTGTCTTAAAGTCTGCGCATCCTTAATCTGTGTAAGCGTGTGAAGATTCGCAATAAATAAAAATGATTCATTTCCTTCCTGCTTGGATAGTTCGATAGCAGGAATAATAGCTCCCAATAAGTTTCCAAGATGGGGCGTTCCGGTGGCTTGTATGCCGGTAAGAATTCTTGACATTTGTTTAAAATTTATATTTAAAAATTAATGAATAGCAAATTTACGAGGTTTGCCGGGAATAACGAAAGATAAAAGATAAAAGATGTTGTCATTAAAATTCAATAGGGGTGGGCTTCAGCCCAGCCAGCTTAAAATTGAACATTCACCCATTGGCTTCAGCCAAAACCTATCAATCGGTAAAATCTTAATATCCTTCTACACAATCATCCGTGAAAATCCGTGCAACCCGTGGGAAAAATATTAAGGAATCACAATCTTCTCTCCTCCAAATTTCGGTTCCACCCCAAAAAGAAGATCCCAATATGCTTTGGCTTTCGCAAAATATTCTCTCAAATTGGTTTTTAACCCTGCATATTTATTCACATCCGCTGCATTATATCCAAAGGCTTCCATTCCATTTTTTCTGGCCAGAAAAACAGCTCTTTCATTGTGAAACTTCTGAGAAATAATAACCAGTTTTGTCTGACTGAAAATATCTTTTGCTCTTACCACAGAATCCAGTGTCCTGAATCCGGCGTGATCCATAATGATTTTATCCTGCGGAATTCCCTCCTGCATCAGTGCAAGCTGCATATCTTCAGGTTCGTTATAATCCTTGGTACTGTTATCACCACTAACGATGATGTATTGTATTTTTCCACTTTTGTATAAATCACTTGCGGCCTTAATTCTGTTATAGAAATAAGCATTTGGGGTTCCGTTGCTCAGAAGTTTTCCGGTTCCCAGTAATAATGCGGTTTTTGTTTGCGGTACATCAGCAGTATTATAGGAAACGAATGGTTCGCTGTCTTTTTGAATGCTGTAATTCGCCCAGGCAATAAAAATAATTCCTGCAACGAGAAGAAGCAGGAAAAATTTAAAAATATTTTTGATTATTTTTTTCATCCGAAAATATATCTTTTAAAACTCCAGACCGTTCGGGAAAGCTTTTTTTCTGAATATTAATAAGAATGCTGCTCCTACTGTAATGGCAGAATCTGCAACGTTGAAAATATATTTGAAGAACTCAATATGTTTTCCTCCTATCAAAGGCCAGCTTTCAGGAACGTACCAGTCTACTACAGGAAAATGAAGCATATCCACTACACATCCTTTCATAAATGTAGAATATCCGTGTCCGAAAGGAACAAGCTTAGAAATTCCGCCATAGCCAATCCATCGGTCTGTGCTGGCGTCATAAACAGTTCCGCTGTCGAAGATCATTCCATAGAACATTCCGTCAATAAGATTTCCGATTGCACCTGCAAAAATGATCGCCATTGGAACTAAAAGATAATTAGAAGCTCCTTCTTTTAACCATTTTTTGAACATGTAGATCATCCCTCCAATCAGGAAAACTCTTAGGATAACCAGAAAATATTTTCCAATGATTCCTCCGAAGTGAAATCCATACGCCATTCCCGGATTTTCAACAAAAGTTTTATTAAAAAAGCCATTGATGACAGGAATACTCTCATTCAGTTCAAAATGAGTTTTGATATAAATTTTTGAAGCCTGGTCAATGAACAACACTAAAAGTGTTATCGCTAAGATCTTTTTCATTACTGTCCTTTAGGTTTTGAGGGCTTTGAAGCCGGCTTTACATTTTTGTTATCGCTTGCTTTCTTGACCACTTTCTGTCCATTGAAAGAGCTCTTAACATGAGCCTTTTCAAATTTAATATTCATTTCCTTCAGGACACTTTTCAGTGCACTCAGCTCCATAGAATTTTTAGGATGTACTATGATAGATTCCATTTCTTATATTTGTTTTTTACATTTTGGACAGCTCATCAAGTCTTTTCCTGTCTTTCTCAGACAGATCATTGACTCCATTTTTGCCCATCTTACTCAAAAGTCTGTCGATTTCTTTCTCCCGCTCCCGTTTATCAGAATTGAATTGATCATCAATGGTATAGTTCTTCTGCGGTTCAGGAAAGAATCTGTTTTTGATCCATTCTCTGTTGAAAAACAGCAGCACTAGTGTGACAATCAATCCCAAAATTAATAATTCGCTCATGGGTATACATTAAAAATTAGGTTTATAAAGTATCCGTGAATACGATATAAACCCAATATTATTTTTCAAACCTTACGGTTATTTTTGCATGTTTTTCGCTTCGATGCTCAGCGTAGCGTGAGGAACAGCTAAAAGTCTTTCCTTAGGAATCAGTTTTCCTGTTACTCTGCAAACACCATACGTTTTATTTTCGATTCTGATCAAAGCATTTTTAAGGTCACGCACGAATTTTTCCTGTCTTCCTGCCAAAATAGAATTCTGTTCTTTGCTTAACGTTTCTGCTCCTTCTTCAAAAGCTTTGAAAGTAGGAGACGTATCATCAGTACCATTATTCTGGTCATTGATGAAACTTTCTCTGATAAGCTGAAGATCCTTTTCTGCTTTTTCTATTTTTTCTTTAATGATCGCTTTAAATTCCTGTAAATCAGCATCGCTGTATCTAACTCTTTCGTCTGACATATTCTTTCTCTTTTTTAATAAAATTATGAAATGGAATTTGAAATATAATAACTACATGTTAATTTTTTTCAACATTTATCTTAAAATTAACCTCATCTATTTCGATTTCGTTAAAATTTGAAAGTGAAGATACAATTTCTATTTTATTTGACAAGACTTCGGAAGAAATATATTCCTCATTTTTCTTAATCTCATTCAAGAAAGGAGAACTTTCTTCTAATGTGATTGAAATTCTGTCTGTCAGATCAAAGTCTTTATCTTTTCGCAGGTTTTGAATTCTGTTGATGAATTCTCTTGCGATACCTTCAGATTTTAGCTCATCGGTTAACGTCAAATCTAATGCCACAGTTGTTTTTCCATCAGAAGTAACCGTCCATCCAGGGATATCTTTTGTAGAGATTTCCACATCATCAAGAGTGATCTCGTATCCTTGAACGTCTATTCTTCCTTCTTTTTCAAGACCGGCAATCTGTTCTGTAGTAAGATTTGCAATCTCTGCACCTACCACTTTCATGTCTTTTCCTAATTTAGGACCAAGAGCTTTGAAGTTAGGTTTTATCTGTTTTACAATTAAGTGAGATGCTTCTTCAGCATTAATTAACTGTAATTCTTTCACATTTACTTCCTGCTTGATCAGATCTGCTACAGCAAGAATCTGCTCTTCTGCTTTAGAATCCAATACAGGAACCAATACTTTTTGTAACGGCTGACGAACTTTTACATTTTCTTTCTTTCTCAGAGAGAAAACCATACTTGTAATGTTCTGTGCTAAATGCGTTTTTTCAACCAGGTCCTGATCAATTAAGCTTTCATCAGCTACCGGGAAGCCTGTAAGGTGTACAGATTCGCAGTTTTCTTTACCTGTTACTTTATTCAGGTCCTGATATAACTGATCCATAAAGAACGGAGCAATTGGAGCAGATAGCTTGGCAACTACTTCAAGACATGTGTATAAAGTCTGGTAAGCAGAGATCTTGTCATCAGAATAATCTCCTTTCCAGAAACGTCTTCTGCACAATCTTACATACCAGTTACTTAAGTTATCATTCACGAAATTACTGATCGCTCTTGCAACTCTTGTTGGCTCATAGTCTTCATAGAAAGCTTTCACTTCCTTGATCAGAAGATTCAGTTCAGAAAGGATCCATCTGTCGATTTCCGGACGGTTTTCCACTTCTTTTTCTGAATAGTTGAAGCCATCCACATTCGCATATAAAGCAAAGAATGAATAGGTATTGTAAAGTGTTCCGAAGAATTTTCTTCTTACCTCGTCAATTCCTTCAATGTCAAACTTCAGGTTTTCCCATGGGTTTGCATTCGAGATCATATACCAACGCGTTGCATCCGGACCGTACACTGCAAGTGTTTCAAACGGATCTACAGCATTTCCTAAACGTTTTGACATTTTTTGTCCGTTCTTATCCAGAACAAGACCGTTACTCATTACATTTTTATAAGCAACTGAATCAAATACCGCGGTTCCGATTGCGTGAAGTGTATAGAACCATCCACGGGTCTGGTCAACACCTTCTGCGATGAAATCAGCAGGGAATGCTTTATTGTTGTCTATTAATTCTTTGTTTTCAAAAGGATAATGCAGTTGCGCATAAGGCATAGAACCTGAATCGAACCAAACATCGATCAAATCACTTTCACGCTTCATTGCTTTTCCGGAATCTGAAACCAATACCACTTTGTCTACTACATTTTTGTGAAGATCCACAAGTTCATAGTTAGACTCAGACATATTTCCAATGATGAAACCTTTGAACGGGTTTTCAGTCATCAGTCCGGCTGCAATTGATTTTTCGATTTCGTTGTATAATTCCTCTACAGAACCTATGATCTTTTCTTCTTTCAAATCATCTGTTCTCCAGATTGGCAACGGAATACCCCAATATCTTGAACGGGAAAGATTCCAGTCGTTTACATTTTCCAACCAGTTGGCAAAACGTCCTTCTCCGGTAGCTTTTGGCTTCCAGTTGATGTCTTTGTTCAAATTAACCAGTCTGTCTTTTACAGCAGTCATTTTCACAAACCATGAATCAAGCGGATAGTACAATACCGGCTTATCTGTTCTCCAGCAATGTGGATAGGAGTGGACATATTTTTCTACTTTGAAGGCCTTGTTTTCCGTTTTCAATAAGATGGCAAGTTCTACATCCCATGATTTCTCAGGAGCAGTTCCTTCATCGTAGTACTCATTTTTGATATAAGTTCCGGAGAATACCTCAGGCACATTGTCTCCTTTGATGAATTTCCCTTGTAAATCTACCAATGGTACAAGATTGTCATTTTCATCTTTTACCAACATCGGTGGAATTTCTGGTTGAGCCATTTTAGCTACTCTCGCATCATCAGCACCAAAAGTAGGAGCCGTGTGAACGATACCTGTACCGTCCTCAGTCGTTACGAAATCTCCTAAGATTACTCTGAATGCATTCTCAGGATTGTCATTTGGCGTAAACCAAGGAACTAATTGCTCATATCTTGTATCAACAAGTTTTTCTCCAGTAAATTCTTTTAGTATTCTGAAAGGAATTACTTTCGTTTCCGGAGTATAGTTGGCAAAATCTTCATCTGAACCTTCTGCATATTTTTTACCGAAAACCTTAGGTAAAAGAACACTTGATAAAACTACTGTTACAGGTTCAAATGTATATTGATTGAAGGTTTTAACTACAACATATTCAATATCTCTACCAACGGTAAGAGCAGTATTGGATGGAAGCGTCCATGGAGTCGTCGTCCATGCAAGGATATGTACATCTCCATCAACATCATTAAACAATGTTGAAGAGTTTTTCTTCACTTTAAACTGAGCCACAACCGTTGTGTCTGAAACATCACGGTATGTCCCGGGCTGATTCAGCTCGTGAGAAGAAAGTCCTGTCCCTGCTTTTGGAGAGTAAGGCTGGATCGTGTAGCCTTTGTACAACAAATCTTTGCTGTACAACTGCTTCAATAACCACCAAACAGTTTCCATATATTTTGACTTGTACGTGATGTACGGATCATCAAGGTCTACCCAATATCCGATTTTCTCCGTAAGGTTATTCCATACATCGGTATAACGCATTACTGCTTCACGGCAAGCTTTGTTATAGTCTTCAATAGAGATTTTTTTGCCAATATCTTCTTTCGTGATTCCTAACTCTTTTTCTACACCCAGTTCCACAGGAAGACCATGCGTATCCCAGCCTGCTTTACGGAAAACCTGCTTTCCGTTTTGAGTCTGGTAACGGCAGAAAATATCTTTCAATGCTCTTGCCATTACGTGGTGAATTCCAGGCATACCGTTTGCTGAAGGCGGACCTTCATAAAAAACAAACTCAGGATTTCCCTGACGAATCTCAACACTCTTATTGAAAGTTTTATTTTGTTTCCAAAATTCCGCTACATTGTCTGCTACGTCAATAAGGTTGAGGTTTTTGTATTCTTTAAATTGGCTCATTGTAAATATCTCAATATCGTTGATTAATTAAGTCTGCAAATTTACTAAAATTTGTCGGTTTATAATATATGTTTTATTTTGATATCTTCTATTAAAAAGTTCAATTTCAGAAATATAAATAAAGAAAGTGAGAAAAAGGGAATGGTAAGTGGTTTATAAGTGAATTTTTCTGGGTGTTTTTTATATAAAATTTAATGCAATTTATTCAATAGGAGTGGGCGATTATCTTGAGCATAGTCGAAGGAAGCCCGATTAAATAATAAAAAACATATCCAATGGCTTTAGCCAAAACTTAATGATTACGCAAAGTTCACAAAGATCTTATGAATGGGTTAAAATTGCTCGCAAAGGCGTTTCACTCAGCGGAGGAAATCTATGGGTAAGAAAACAAAAGTGATTCTAAAAATGAATATCTCAACAACCGTTTATTGGCCGGAATTTTGTACATTTAAATAGACCTATAAACCCAAATGCTGTATGAAAATCTTTTATTACCTGATGCTTTTTGTTTGTTTTATCAACACAGGCATTGTACAAGCTCAAAATAATTATCCACAAAATTATTTCAGAAATCCGCTCAACATTCCCATGCAGCTGGCTGCCAATTTCGGAGCTGTCAGAACCAATCACTTTCATATGGGGCTGGATCTGAGAACCAATAGCCAGGAAAATCTTCCTGTTCTTGCAGCTGCTGATGGCTATGTGAGCAGGATAAAAGTAGAGCGCTACGGGTTTGGAAATGCAATCTACATCACTCATCCCAATGGATATACAACGGTATATGCTCACCTGAACAAATATTTTAATGCACTTGATGGATATGTAAAAGAAAGGCAGTATAAAGATGAGAAGTGGGAACAGGATATTACCTTTCAACCCGGACAGTTTCCTGTGGAAAAGGGACAACAGATTGCCTTGAGTGGAAATACAGGAGGATCTGCAGGCCCACATCTCCATTTTGAAATAAGAGATACCAAAACAGAGGAATGTTTAAATCCGTTACTTTTTGGCTTTGCCATTCCTGATAATATAGCACCCATTATAAGCGGGTTGTATTGGTATGACCGTCGTTTCAGTACTTATGAACCAGGAGCGAATAGCATTTCAGTAAAAAAAGCTGGGAATATTTATACTGCTGGTCTCATTCAGGTAAACTCTCCTGAGATAAGTTTTGCCGTTAAAGCCGTTGATAAAGCTAATCAGGGTTTTAATCTAGGTATTTATAATGCGGAACTATTAATGGATGGTAAGCTGATTTACAGTTTTAAAATTGATAAGATCCACTATGATGATACTCGTTACCTCAACGGCTGTATAGATTATACCAAATTCATCAGAGATAAAATGGGAATTCAGCACTTATCTGATTTACCGGGAATGAAATTGCAGAACTACAGCCTTCCGAATGAAAATGGGATTATTAAGCTTCAGGATGAAAATGTTCATACTATTGAAATTGTTCTGAAAGACGTCAAAGGAAATACAAGCCGTCTGACAACCAAACTTCAGTTAAGCAAAGTCTCAGACAAAATACCTTCTACGGCAAAAACAATAATGGCTAATCAAGGGAAAACCATTACCACAGAAAATACGGAGATTACCTTCAGTAAAAATGCTATGTATGATGCGGTAAATTTCAATACTTATGAAAAACCGGATACAGATCCGAATGCGGTTTCAAACAGTATTGTTTTACAAAGTCCTTACATTCCAGTTCAGGATGAATATACTTTAAAAATAAAACCCAACAGAAAATTAACCAATACAGAAAAAGACAAAGCCGTTATTGTTCTTGACTATGGCAGTGACAAAAATGTTGTTAAGGTAAAATGGAATGGTGATTGGGCGGAAGGAAAATTCAACAGATTGGGTACTGCAAAATTGTTGATTGACAATAATCTTCCATCCGTTTCATCAGGCTGGGCAGAAGGAGCGTTGGTTAATAGCAGCTCTTTACTCTTAAAAGGAACAACGAAAGTGGGAGATATTATTTCATTCCGAGCCGAACTGGATGGCAAATGGTTGAGGTTTGCCCGTGTAAAAGATAATTTTGTCTACACTTTTGATGAAAAATGTCCTAAAGGAAGCGGTTCTCATACTTTAAAAGTAACAACCATCAATACTGCAGGGAATACCAATACACAAACTTTTACGTTTAAGAGATAATTCATCTTTTAATACTTGAATCTTTAAATCTTTTAATTTTAATTAGATAAATTTGCTTTTTAAAAATTAAAATCATTGGAATTTCATCCGTTAATCGAGAAAGCAGGGATTCAGGAAATCAAAATATTTCAGGAAGAAAAACTTCATGAGCTTTTGACTTATCTTGAAGCTCATTCCCCTTTTTACCAGAAACTGTTTAAAGATAATAATATCAATATTGCAGATATCCGTACGTTGGAGGATCTTCAGAAGATTCCTACCACTACAAAGAATGATCTTCAGCAGTATAACCATGATTTTTTCTGTATAACACCAGATAAAATTGTGGATTACAGTACCACTTCCGGAACATTGGGAGACCCGGTGACTTTCGGATTATCCGACAGTGATCTTGAAAGGCTTGCGTACAATGAAGCGATATCATTTGCCTGTGCAGGAATTCAGAAAGGAGATGTTGTTCAGATGATTACCACCATAGATAAAAGATTTATGGCTGGGCTTGCTTATTTTCTTGGTTTAAGAAAAATGGGAGCAAGCGTGGTAAGAATGGGACCCGGAATTCCGGAACTGCAGTGGGATTCTATTTTCAGATACAAACCAAAATATTTGATTACCGTACCTTCTTTTCTACTGAAAATGATTGATTACGCCGAAAAACACGGGTTAGATTATAAAAACTCCAGTGTGTATGGGGCTGTATGTATTGGCGAAAGCATCAAAAATCAGGATTTTACAGATAATATTCTTTCACAGAAAATCAAAGAGAAATGGGATATCAAACTTTTTTCTACCTATGCGTCTACCGAAATGAGTACCGCTTTTACAGAGTGTGAATATCAGATGGGAGGACATCACCATCCGGAATTGATTATTACTGAAATCCTGGATGATGAAGGAAATCCTGTAAAAGAAGGAGAAAGTGGTGAACTTACGATTACAACATTGGGTGTTGAAGCCATTCCTTTATTGAGATTTAAAACCGGAGATCTTGTAAAAGCGCATGGTGAGCCATGTCAATGTGGAAGAAATACGATGAGATTAGGGCCTGTAGTAGGAAGAAAGCAGCAGATGATCAAATACAAAGGAACGACATTGTATCCACCTGCCATGAATGATATTTTGAATGATTTCAACAATATCTTATGCTATCAGATTGTTATTCAGGCTAACGAAATCGGACTTGATGAGATTATCATTAAACTAAGTACAGAAGCAGATCATGAAGGGTTTGTCAATGAAGTAAGAGATCACTTCCGTGCTAAATTAAGAGTGAGCCCAAAAATTGAAATTATTGATTTTGATGTTCTTTCTAAAACCGTTTTTAATCCAAACAGCAGAAAGCCAATCACTTTTATTGACTTAAGATAAAATTAAAATAAAGAGTCATATAAATACTTCCTTTTATAATATCTTTGGGCTCTTAATTTAAAAAAACTAATAGCATATGAGAAAATTATTATTGCTGGTGTTCATGGTGACAATGACAATCGCTTTCGGTCAGGAAAAAATGAAAATTGTTGCAGGAAATCTGAATGTCTTAAAAGATCAGACCGAATTAAATGTTGAGGTTAAATTTGAGAACGTTCTGTTTATGAAAGAAAATATTACAGAAACTCAATACCTTGAAAACAGAAAAAAACAGGTTCTTGACAATCCTAAAAGAGGACAAGCGGCATGGAATGAATGGATCGGAGAGTGGGAAAAATATAAAACTGAGTATGCAGATTATTTTGCAAAAGGGCTTAATAAGACGTATAAAAATATTTCATTTAAAAAAGATCCTTCCGCAAAATATACCCTGCTGGTGGAAACAAACTGGATTTTCCCGGGCTGGCATGCCGGATTGACTGCCATGACTGCTGAGATAACAGGTAAAATAAAGCTGGTAGAAACCAATAATCCTTCTACAGTCTTAGCTGAAGTAGAGCTTAAAAAGTTTGACAAATTTGTGCAGAATGAAGAATTTGTAATGGAGTACGGAAGAATAGCTGCAGCCTATGAATCTACCGGAAGGTATCTGGGAAGAGAAATTAAAAAATCTTTAAAATAAAACAAAAAACGGTCTGAATTTTCAGACCGTTTTTTTATGCTTGATTTTGCTGTTCCTGCTTTTCCAGCTTAATCAGGTTCGCAAGGTTTTTAATAACTGTATCGTGCTTTCTCACAAAAGGATTGTCTTTATTCCAGACATAGCCTGCTAAAACAGCACAGATCTTTTTCTTTACGTCCGGATTTTCCGGTTGATGGAAGAATAATTCCTGAAGATTTCCGGTATACCACTCTTTTACATACGTTGTGAAAACATCTACTCCGTATAAAATATAATCTGTGTATTCTTTCTGCCAGTCAATTTTTTCTCCGTTTAATTGTCTTAACGCCAGTTTGGCGGCCAGCATTCCGGATTCTGTGGCAAAAGCCATTCCTGAAGAGAAGACTGGATCAAGGAATTCTGAAGCATTTCCTGTTAAAGCAAATCCGTCTCCGAATAAACTTTTTACAGAACAGGAATAATCTTTCAGATGTTTAGGTTCAAAAAGAAAATCTACATTTCCAAAACGTTTTACATAATAATCAGAAAGAGAAATGGCTTTTCTCAAAGCTTCTGTTGTATCTCCGTTTTCAGATAGTCTATCAATATATTCAGTAGGGCCTACAATTCCTAAACTTGTGTTTCCGTTGGAAAAAGGAATTACCCAAAGCCATACTTCTGTTTCAATAATGTCAAAAGAAATCAAAGTTCCTTCCTCTCCCGGTTCTCTGTTGATATCGTTTACATGAGAGAAAATAGCAGAGTGAGGTGATAATTTTGAAGGTTTCTCCAAATCAAGAAGACGAGGCAGCACTCTTCCGTAGCCACTGGAATCGATAACAAACTTAGCATGAATCTCTTTTGTTTCTCCATCCTTGTTTCTTACCGTAGTTATAGAATCTGTTCCGTCAAATTTGATGTCTATAACCTCAGTTTCAAATTCAAGATCAATTCCCTTATTCATTACTTCCTGAGCAAGAGTATTATCAAAATCAGCTCTCGGAACCTGCCAGGTCCAGTCCCAGCCTTCCCCGAATTTGTTGCTGAAATCAAAAATGCAGACTTCGTCACCACGAAGAAAACGAGCTCCAAGCTTTTTTTCAAAGCCCATTTTGTCTAATGCAGGGAAAAGTCCGGCCTCCTCAAAGTGGTCCATTACCCTTGGAATTAAGCTTTCTCCAACTACGAGTCTGGGGAATTTTGTCTTTTCGACTACTTTTACGCTGACGTTATTGTTCTTCAGGTACGAAGAAGACACGCATCCGGAGGGTCCGGCTCCGATTACAAGAACGTCAACAGATTCTTTGCTCATCTTTGATTTTTTATTTTAATAATAACTTTTATCTTTGCCGCAAAATTAGTGACAAATAATTAATATTTTACAAAATTATCAACTATTACTTTTAATTGATGAAAATAAATAACTTTTTAGAACTGAAAGACTTTCAAAAAATTATCATTGAGAATGAAAAAATAGAACTGGATGAATCCCTTTTATCAAGAGTGGATAAAAGTTTTCAGTTTTTAAAAGAATTTTCAAAAAATAAAGTAATATATGGTGTGAACACCGGTTTTGGGCCCATGGCTCAGTTTAAAATCAGTGACGAAGATACACACCAGCTTCAGTATAACCTGATCAGAAGCCACTCTTCAGGAATCGGGAATCCTTTGCCTGCAGAAGAAGTAAAAGCATGTATGCTGGCAAGACTGAATACCTTATCATTAGGGAATTCAGGAGTGCATCAGTCTGTTATTTATCTTCTTCAGGAGCTTATCAACAGAGATATTACTCCACTGATTTTTGAACATGGAGGAGTAGGAGCAAGTGGTGATCTTGTTCAACTGGCTCACCTGGCTTTGGTATTAATTGGAGAAGGAGAAGTATTTTATAATGGAGAAAGAAGACTTACCAAAGAGGTTTTTGAAACAGAAGGATTAGAACCAATAAAAGTAGAGATCCGTGAAGGGCTTGCTTTGATGAACGGAACTTCCGTGATGTCAGGAATCGGTATTGTAAATGCCTATAAAGCGAATCAGCTTACAGATATTTCTCTAAGACTTTCTTGTGCCATCAATGAAATTGTACAGGCTTATGATGACCATTTATCTGAAGCGTTGAACGGAACTAAGAAACATTACGGTCAGCAGAAAGTGGCAGAAAGAATGCGTGCTCATCTTGCTGATAGCAAACTGATCAGAAAAAGAGAAGATCACCTTTATACTCACTTTGAAGAGCAGGAGAAAGTATTCAAGGAAAAAGTTCAGGAATACTATTCATTAAGATGTGTTCCTCAGATTTTAGGTCCTGTACTGGATACGTTGGAATATACAGAGAAAGTTCTTGAAAATGAGATCAACTCTGCCAATGATAACCCGATTATCAATGTTGAAGACCAGCATGTATATCACGGAGGAAACTTCCATGGAGATTATATCTCTCTTGAAATGGACAAGCTTAAAATTGTGGTAACAAAACTTACCATGCTTGCAGAAAGACAGCTAAACTATCTTCTGAATGCTAAAATCAACGAAATTTTGCCTCCTTTTGTGAATTTAGGTAAATTAGGTTTCAATTTCGGAATGCAGGGTGTACAGTTTACAGCAACTTCTACCACAGCAGAAAGCCAGATGTTGTCAAACTCTATGTATGTTCACAGTATTCCAAACAATAATGATAATCAGGATATCGTTAGTATGGGAACAAACGCTGCCGTAATTTGCAGAAAAGTAATTGAAAATGCCTTTGAAGTATTAGCCATTGAAGCTATTACCATTATTCAGGCGGTTGAATATCTTGGATTCCAGGATAAGGTTTCATCATCTACAAAAGAACTGTATGACGAAATCAGAAAAATAATTCCTGCTTTCTCAGATGATATGGTGATGTATTCGTATCTGGAGGAAGTAAAGAAATATCTTAAAGGAATGTAACTATTAGCTGTCATAGATTGTCTATTCAGTTAAAGACACTCTCTCAACTTAAAAAAACTAAAAACGATATAAACACTAACGCATGAAATGTGCAATTGTAACAGGAGGCTCCAGAGGAATCGGGAGGGCAATCTGTATAAAACTGGCTGAAGAGAAAAACTATCACATCCTTATCAACTACGCTTCAAACGAAACGGCAGCAAACGAGACGTTGGCCAAAGTAGAAGAATTGGGCGCTACCGGAGAAATCCTTAAATTTGATGTAGGAAATACAGAAGAGACAAAGACTGTTTTGACGGAATGGCAGGATAAAAATCCTGATGCCGTGGTAGAAGTGATTGTCAATAACGCCGGAATCACAAGAGATGGTCTTTTTATGTGGATGCAGAAAGAAGACTGGAACAGTGTGATCAATACAAGTTTGGATGGATTTTTCAATGTAACCAACTTCTTCATTCAAAAGCTGCTTCGTAATAAGTACGGAAGAATCATCAATATGGTTTCTGTATCGGGAGTAAAAGGAACAGCTGGTCAAACGAATTATTCTGCAGCAAAAGGTGCTGTGGTAGGGGCTACAAAAGCTCTTGCTCAGGAAGTTGCCAAAAGAAATGTTACCGTAAATGCCGTAGCACCTGGTTTCATCAAAACAGATATGACCCAGGAGTTCAATGAAGAAGAATTGAAAGCCATGATTCCAGCCAATAGATTTGGAGAAGCGGAAGAAGTGGCAGATCTTGTTGCATTTTTAGCATCTAAAAAATCTTCCTACATTACAGGAGAAGTGATTAATATTAACGGAGGAATTTATTCATAACATGGAAAATAGGGTTGTAATTACCGGAATGGGAATTTATTCCTGCATCGGGACGTCTTTAGAAGAGGTCAGGGAATCCCTATATCAAGGAAAATCCGGTATTGTTTTAGATCAGGACAGAAAAGAATTTGGTTTCAGGTCTGGCCTTACAGGAGTAGTTCCGAAACCTGATCTGAAAAATCTTTTAAACAGACGCCAGCGTGTCAGCATGGGAGAGGAAAGCGAATATGCTTATCTTGCTACTATGGATGCTTTAAAACAGGCGAATCTGGACGAAGAATTCTTAGATGCTCATGAAGTGGGAATCTTATACGGAAACGACAGTGTTTCCCAGGCAGTCGTAGAATCTATCGATATTGCAAGGGAAAAGAAAGATACAACATTGATGGGCTCGGGAGCGATCTTTAAATCAATGAACTCAACGGTAACGATGAACCTTTCAACCATTTTTAAACTGAAAGGAATCAATCTTACCATCAGTGCAGCATGTGCAAGCGGTTCCCATTCTTTGGGACTGGCTTATATGATGATCAAAAATGGGTTTCAGGATATGATTATCTGCGGCGGAGCTCAGGAAACCAACAAATATTCCATGGCGAGCTTTGACGGATTGGGAGTATTCTCAGCCAGAGAAGATGAGCCTACAAAAGCATCCAGACCTTTCGATGCAGAAAGAGACGGATTGATTCCAAGTGGTGGAGCAGCCAGTCTGATCGTTGAAAGCTTAGAATCTGCCCAAAGAAGAGGTGTTCCGATTATTGCTGAAATTATCGGGTATGGTTTTTCTTCAAACGGAGGTCATATTTCAACCCCTAATGTAGACGGGCCGGCTTTGGCAATGGACAGAGCCTTAAAACAGTCAGGATTAAAAGCTTCAGACATCGATTATATCAATGCTCATGCAACTTCTACTCCAATTGGTGATGCCAACGAGGCGAAAGCCATCTATGAGATCTTCGGGAGTGAAGTTCCGGTAAGTTCTACCAAATCGATGACCGGACACGAGTGCTGGATGGCAGGTGCAAGTGAAGTTATCTACTCTATTCTGATGATGCAGAATGATTTTGTTGCTCCTAATATTAATCTGGAAAACCCTGATAATGAGGCGAAAAAGATAAATTTAGTCGCAAAAACAAAAAATCAAAAAATTGATGTATTTTTGTCGAATTCTTTTGGGTTTGGGGGAACCAATTCTGCACTAATAGTTAAAAAATTTGATTAAAAACATGGAAAGGGAAAAAATTGTTGCTATTGTTAATGATTTTCTTGTAAACGAATTCGAGGTAGACGGAGACGAAATCAGTAACGATGCCAACCTTAAAAATACACTGGGCTTAGACAGCTTAGATTATATCGACATGGTAGTCGTGATTGAATCCAATTTCGGGGTGAAATTAGGAGAAGCAGATTTCAAAAAAATGGTAACATTTGATGATTTCTATACAACGATTGAAAATAAGATTGCTGAAAAAAACGCGTAGTTATTGAGTAAATCTTTATTCTATAAAATGTGCCAATGTAACAATATCACAGTGATCCGGTAACGGACACTTCAAAAAGGTATTATTACATTGGCTCTCTGTTATATTAAATTCTAGATATGAACAAGTGGAAAGGTAAATCTAAAGGAACAGTACTCGGATACAGAATATTCGTCTGGTGTATTAGAAATATCGGGATCAGAAGTTCATATGGTGTGCTGTACTTTGTAGCCGCCTATTATTCACTGTTTCAGAAGAAAAGCAACCAATACATTCTTTATTATTTCCAGAAAAGACTGAACTACGGATACTGGAAATCCAAAGCTTCTATCTTTAAAAGCTATTTTACCTTCGGAAAAGTTCTGATTGATAAAACCGCGATTTCTGCCGGGCTCAGAGAAAAATATACTTATGAGTTTGACGGTATTGAAAATCTCAGAAATCTTTTAGCCGCTAAAAAAGGAGGAGTGCTGATCAGTGCCCATATCGGTAATTTTGAAATTGCAGAGCATTTTTTTGCTGATATTGATTTTGACTGTCAGATCAATCTGGTGACTACAGATCAGGAAGTTACCGTCATCAAGGAATATCTTGAAAGTGTTGCCGTAAAAGAGAGTAATATCAAGTTCATTTACGTAAAAGAAGACATGTCTCATATCTTTGAGATCAATCAGGCTTTGTCCAATAATGAGCTTATCTGCTTTACCGGAGACCGTTATTTCGAAGGATCCAAATATCTGGAGGCAGAACTGCTGGGAAAAAGTGCAAAATTTCCGGCCGGCCCATTTTTGATTGCCTCAAGATTAGGAGTTCCAGTAGTCTATGTCTATGTGATGAAGGAAAACAATCTTCATTACCATCTGTATGCAAGAGTGGCTCAAAACATCAAAAACCGTGATTCACAAGGGCTTTTACAGTCGTATGTGAACAATCTTGAAACTATGGTGAAAAAATACCCGCTTCAATGGTTTAATTATTTTGATTTTTGGGATGATGTTGATTAATTTTTCTATTTTTATCCCACAAAACGAATAAAAAACTAAAACCATTAAGATGTACTGAGATTTAAGATGACTAATAAAATTTCTATGCTTACTTTACGAAAGTAATCTTTAAATATCTTAAATTCCCTGTTTCTTAATTATTAAAAGCACATTCTCTTTTGAAGAAAGAATACGACATACTTGTAATCGGCAGCGGATTGGGAGGTCTTGTTTCAGCTCTTATTTTGGCGAAAGAAGGTCTGAAAGTATGCGTTCTGGAGAAAAATAACCAATATGGAGGAAATCTGCAGACCTTTTCAAGAGATAAACTTATTTTTGATACCGGAGTCCATTATCTTGGGGGCTTATCCAAAGGGCAGAATCTGAACCAGTTCTTTTCCTATCTTGAAATCATGGATGATCTTGAACTTCAGTTGATGGATGAAGATGGCTATGACAGAATCAGTTTCGGAGATGATGAAATAGAATATCCCCATGCACAGGGTTATCAGAATTTTGTAGAACAGCTTTCAAAATATTTTCCCGAAGAAAAAGAAAATCTTGAAAACTATTGTGAAGAAATTCAGTATGTATGCAGTCAGTTTCCCAGATATCATGTGGTGGGAAAAGATAGCTACAACGAAGAAATCCTGCACCTTAATACCAAAAGATTCATTGAATCTGTTACCCAGAATAAAAAACTTCAGTCGGTTTTATTAGGTTCCAACTTTTTATATGCCGGAGACTCGGAGAATGTTCCCTTTTATGTACATGCTTTGACGGTAAATTCTTATATCCAAAGTGCGTACAAATGTGTGAAAGGAGGAAGCCAGATCTCTAAACTTCTGATCAGAAAACTCCGGGAATATGGAGCCGAAGTACACAAGCACTCGGAAGTTTCAGAATTTGTTTTTAATGAAAATAATACACTGACCTCTGTCAAAACAAAAACAGGAAAAGAATACGCTGCCAAACAATTTATTTCAAATATAGAAATCCGTTCCACTATTAAGCTTATTGGAGAAGAAAGACTTAAGAAATCCTTTCTGAACAGGGTTTTAAGCTGGAAGCCAGTTTCATCGTGCTTTAGTATTTACCTTGTTTTAAAACCTCATTATCTTCCGAATTTTAATTATAACAGATATCACTACTCATCCGAAGAACAGGTTTGGAATGCGTTCCAATACAGGAAAGAATCATGGCCGGAAACGTATATGCTTTCTTCCACACCTTCGAAACGTCATCCTGAATTCGCAGAAAGTCTGACGGCGATATCTTATATGGATTTTGATGAGGTTAAAGAATGGGAAAATACCTTCAATACCGTTGCCGATGAGCATGAAAGAGGAAATGCCTATGAAAGATTTAAGCTTGAAAAAACAGAAAAAATGCTTGACGCTCTGGAAAAGAAAATTCCGAATGTAAGGCATGCCATTGAAACACTCTATACTTCCTCTCCTTTGTCTTATCGGGACTATATCGGGAATTGTGAAGGAAATATGTATGGATACATGAAAAGCTCAGAGAATCCTCTTAAAACGATGGTTTCTCCCCGTACCAAAATTGACAACCTTTTCCTGACCGGACAATCCGTGAATATGCATGGGATCTTAGGCGTTACGATCGGAGCTTTTAATACCTGTGCTGAAATTATCGGAAAAGAAACGATAGACATGCGGCTGACACAAATGATTAATAAAAACTAAAGTGAAAAAAACTAAAACCATTTATTCATCTTACAAAAGAATTTTTCTTTACCTCACTTTTTGTGTTTTCCTCACGTCATGCGGAATATCAAAATCTATCAAACATATTCCTGAAGTAAAACAATATGCGCTGGAAGTTCCTGAAGTGAACCAGATCAATGACAGTACATTCAGCTACAATCAGAATTATCTTACCAAAAATAAACAGCAGCTCTGGGAATTATATATCAAAGGAAATCCTTTGCAGCTGGGCTATAATAACGGAGCATTAACCCAAAGCTTAATGCAGAAACAGGAAGGTATTTTCTTTTCAAAAGTGGAAGGGTTTGTGCCCTCAAAATTCAGACAAAGGCTGTTAAGAGGCTTTTTAAAATGGTATAACAGAAAGATGTACCTCAATGTAAGAGAAGATTATCAGGCAGAATTATTTGGCTTGTCACACTATTCATCCAATCAGTATGATTTTATTGCTCCCAAATATTTAAGAAATCTTTACCTGCACGGAGCGCATGATATAGGACATGCTATGCAGGATCTTGCCATGGTAGGCTGTACATCTCTTGCTGTTTGGAATGAAAATACTGAAGATGGAGACTTGTTGATTGGAAGAAATTTCGATTTTTATGTGGGAGATGATTTTGCTAAAAATAAATTGGTAGAATTTGTGCAACCCGAAGAAGGAATTCCCTACATGTCGGTAAGCTGGCCGGGAATGATTGGTGTGGTTTCCGGAATGAATAAAGAAGGAATTACAGTGACCATTAATGCCGGAAAATCAAAAATTCCTTTAACGGCAAAAACTCCTATTTCCCTTGTTACGAGAGAGATTCTACAATATGCAAAAAATATAGAAGAGGCTATTGCCATTGCCCAAAAAAGAAAAGTTTTCGTTTCAGAGTCTATTCTTGTGGGAAGTGCGGCTGATAAAAATGCAGTCATTATTGAAGTTTCACCTAAGAATTTCGGAGTGTACAGCGTGCAGAATACCAGCAGAGTTCTTTGCACCAATCATTTCCAGTCTGAAGCTTACAAAGATGATAAAAGAAATCAGAAACAGATTGAAGAAAGCCATTCCGAATATCGTTATGAAAAACTTCAGGAGCTTTTACAGGAAGAAAAAAAGATCACTCCCGAAAAGATGGCTTCTATTTTAAGAAATAGATCCGGATTGAAAGATAAAAACATTGGCTATGGAAATGAAAAAGCACTCAATCAGCTATTGGCTCACCATGCCGTTATATTTTCGCCTCAGAAAAAACTGGTTTGGGTTTCTTCTAATCCTTATCAGCTGGGAGAATTTGTTTGTTATGACCTGAATGAGATTTTTTCCGGGAAGCAGCTGTCGCAAAGTTTACAGGCAAAAACAGGATTGAATATTGCGAGAGATCCGTTTGCTGATTCGGAAGAATTCCAAAACTATGAGCTGTCTAAAATGTACGGTAAAGAAATCAATGAGGCCGCTGATGATAAAAACACATTGTTGACAGATGATGTAATTCCTTCCTACCAGAATATGAATCCTGAATTTTGGCAGGTTTATTATCAGTCAGGAAAGTATTATTTTAGCAAAAAAGAATATTCAAAGGCAAAAATGGAGTTTGAGAAAGCTTTGACGAAAGAAATTACAACAGTTCCGGACAGAAAAAATGTTGAAAAATACCTGAAGAAAACTTTAAAGAAACTGAAATGATCCCTAAATATATAAAACTGCTGTTCTGCATTCCTTTTGTCATTATCATCTGTTATTCTGTGTATTTGTGTACCGTTTACAGTTCAATACCAGACACCATCACTATTCACGGTTACGGAAGTATGAAGGACAATTATGGAAGCAAAATCTTTCTTGTGTTTCCTGTATTGATGAATCTCGCTGTTCTCGTGTTTATTTGGCTGATCATCAGAAGGCCTGATAAAATAAAATTTACTTTTGACATCAATGAGGAGGAAAGAGAAAAAATATACCATATCACACAGTTAGCCCTGGTTATTATTGCGATATTTGTCACCATAATGATGACTCCATTATCATTTGCTGATGTGGTCTTTAAATAATTGATTATGAAAAAACTTTTAACCCTATTCTTTACCGCATCTGCTCTTTTATTCTTTTCTCAGGATAGAAAAGAGATCGGAAATACTTTCATTAAAGCTTTGCTGGTAGATAAAAATGCGGAAAAAGCACACTCTTATTTTGATCCTTCCGTAGCGGGCCAGATTCCGGTGGATCAGCTTAAAGCCATTCCGGACCAGCTTCAGAGCCAGGTTGGAGGATTGAAAAATATCCTTGAAGTAAATAATGAAGGAAGCACCTATTATTACTATTCCGAATTTGAAAAAACAAAACTTGACATTCAAATTACTTTTGGAGAAAATAATAAAATGCTGGGCTTCTTTTTAGTTCCGCATAAAACATTTGAGAAACCAGATGAGAAGACCACACTAAAAATAAAAAGTGATGGAATTGAACTGAATGGAACGCTGTTGCTTCCTCCCTCCAACAATAAAAAGAAACTGGTGATTTTCGTTCATGGCTCAGGAGCACATGACAGAGATGAAACCATTGGGGAAAATAAGCCGTTTAAAGATATTGCAGAATACCTTTTAGCCAACGGAATTGCTTCCTACCGATATGATAAAAGAACCTATTCCTATCCTGAGACATTTAATGAAAAATCTACTGTAGAAGAGGAAACGGTCAATGATGCCGTAAACGCAGCTCTTTATTTTAAAAATAATGCTGATTACAAAGGATACCAGATTATCATTCTCGGGCATAGCCAGGGAGCGTATATGATGCCAAAAATTGCAGAAAAAGCTCAGGTTTCAAAATATGTTTTTATGGCTGGAAATGCGAGATCATTACAGGATTTATTAGTGGAACAGTATGATTATCTTCATGCTATAGATCCAACTAAAGTTCCTGCTGAGGCGGTTCAGGAAGTGAAAAAGCAGGTAGCATTTTTAAATTCATCTAAATTTAATGTAAGTTCACCTTCATCAGAACTTCCTTTGGGACAATCTGCACCGTATTGGAAATATTTAAAAGATTACAATCAGCTTAATGAGGTTAAAAAAGTAAAAGCTCCCATGTTTTTTGCACAAGGGGGAAGAGATTATCAGGTGACTGAAAAAGATTTCAACCTTTGGAAAGAAACATTGAAAAATGATAAGACAGCCGTATTTAAGTTTTATCCTACATTAAGTCACTTATTTATTTCCGGCACTGGAAAACCATCTCCAAAAGATTATGAAACAAAAGGAAAAGTAGATGAACAGTTTTTAAAAGATTTAGTTCAGTTTATTTTCCGATAAGTTTTGATGGTTTAGCTTATTGGTATTATTCTATTTATCTTTCAAAATAATTTAAGTGAAAGTTTAAATTTCAATAAATAAACCACTGTGTATAGAATTAATTTGTTTTTCATATTATTAAAATTACTGAAATTATTTTTTTTGATTGTTTTTTTTAATCTATTTGTGTGGAAATAGTCTTTTTTTTTGATAGTGTATGTTTAGTTTGATACTTTATTGTTTTTGTGTGTAATATTAATTTTTTTTGCACTCGAAAAATAATAAATAATGAAAAAAATAAAATTTTCTCTTCAAATTTTGGTGTTGAGTTGTTTTTCAGGATCTGGAATACTCTCAGCACAAAAATACGATCAGATTATTAAAACCTATCTCAACTCTGAAAAAGGACCATTTCAAAGAATACATGAAGAGTTGAAAACATTTACAGTAATCAATGTTGATCATTCAAAAAGTTTAAAAGGTGATGTTGTGGGAATACAACAAACAATTAATGGTATTCCCATATTTGGTAGTTCTGCTAATGTTTTAATCCGAGATAATAAAGTTTTAAGTTTTGCAAATACTTTTATCAATACTTATCCATCTAGTATAAAAGGAAAACAAACATCATCAAAGGACGCGTTGATATCAGAAACAGTTAAAAAATTCAATGGACTTACAATATCCCGAAGCAGTGAAGGAAAAGAAATTCCCATAAAGACTAATCTTATTTATTTCGCAAATGCAGGTGAACTTACACTGGGATATCAGTTCAATATTGAAGAGAAAGAAACAAGGAATCTATTGACGGTAATTATCAGTACAATTGATGGGACAGTTTTATACCGTGAAAATCTCAACCTTTCCTGTAATTTTCATAATGATGCTTATGAGCATATTCAGCGAGAGCTTCCTATTGAGGGACAGAATGCCCAGGCTGTCGTCTTTCCGGAATATTTAAATAATGAAGTAAATCAATTTAATAAGAATTCTGTTTTAGCTCCGGATAACGCATCCTATAATGTATTGCCACTCCCGGTAGAAGCTCCCTCTTTCGGAAGCAGAATACTACTGAATAATCCATGGGATATTACTGCTTCTCCTGATGGATGGCATTTTGATGGAATAACTCATTACACGAATACAAGAGGGAATAATGTATTTGCATATACAGACGAAAATGCGACCAATACGCCACAGTTCTCTCCTGATGGAGGAGCCAACAGAGCATTTGATTTCCCAATGGATGTAACTCTTCCACCGCATAATTATACTTCTGCGGCTGTAACTAATTTATTCTATGTGAATAACAAAATACATGATGTGTTTTATAAATTCGGATTCACAGAAACGTCCAGAAATTTCCAAACAAATAATTTTGCGGCAGGAGGAGCAGGAAATGATGCCGTACTAGCCGAAGCTAGAGATGGAGCAGGTTATAATAATGCAAATTTTCAATCACCTGCTGATGGGTATGTACCAAGAATGCAGATGTACCTGTATGAACCTGCCCAAATTCAGAACCTTTTCTATAACTCACCTTCTGTATTTACCATAAGAAAACCTTCCAGTAAAAAAGCGACGTTTGGCCCTACACTTGAAGGGAATCCTCCTATAACCGGAGATTTGGCTCTGACTACTCCGCAAAACGGATGTTCTGATATTTCTGAGAACCTGATGGGAAAAATTGCTTTAATACAAAGAGGAGGTTGTAGCTATACCGTTAAAGTTAAAAATGCACAGTTAAAAGGAGCAGTAGGAGTAGTAGTTTATAACGCACCTGCTTCTGTAGGTTTTGCACCTATAGGAGGGACAGATGCCAGTATAACAATACCTTCGATATTAATCGAAAATTCTGAAGGCTCTTTTCTCGTAAATGAAATTATGAAAGGGACTTTAGTAAATGTTACTTTAAAAGATGATAAAGCTACTTATATATACAATGATGCAAGCTTAGATAATGGAATTATTATACATGAGTATGGGCATGGGATTAGTAATCGTATGACAGGTATAGGAAGTGATTGTTTAAATTCCTATTCTTCCAATGAACAAATGGGAGAAGGATGGTCTGATTTCTTTGCTCTGATGCTAACGAATAAACCTGGGGATAATGCATCTGTAGCTAGAGGGGTAGGAACATTTGCTTTGGGACAAAACACTAATGGAGGAGGGCTTAGATCTACTAAATATTCACCTGATTTTACAATAAATAACTATACTTATGGAAAAACTAATGGAATGGTAATAAATGAAAATGTATTAGGGTCTACTCTTACTTCACCAGATGCTCATAGTATTGGATTTGTTTGGGCATCTATGCTTTGGGATCTTAATTGGAAGTATGTAGAAAAATATGGGTACAACAGCAATGTTCTGGCAGATCCAAACAGCGGAAGCGCAAGAGTTCTTCAGGTGGTAGTAGATGCATTAAAATTACAACAGTGTAATCCTAGCTTTGTACAGGGAAGAGATGCTATTTTAGCTGCTGATCAGGCATCAACAGGAGGGGATAATAAATGTTTGATTTGGAATGTTTTTGCTAAAAGAGGGTTAGGGATGAATGCTTCGCCTGGTGGGCTTAATGGCTATGCCTCATTTAATAATTTACCTGAAATGAGTGATCAGGTAGAAGATTTTACTGTTCCTGCTGAATGTGCTACATTGGCTGTAAAAGAAATTAATGATTCTAAAGGACTTTCTATCTATCCAAATCCTGTAAGAAATGAATTCACGATAAAAACACCTTCTGATATCAAGTTGTCAGGAATCACTACAGTTTCTATCTTTGATTTTACAGGAAAACTGATTTCCAAAGAAAGTATCAACCTTAATAAGCAAAACACCATTAGTGCAGAAAAACTAATCAATGGAGCTTATATTGTAAAAGTGAGTAATGATTCACTTGATTATTCTCAAAAGATTATTGTTTCCAAATAGGAATTTATAATAACTAATTGTGATAGGCCTGTAACTTTGTTCCAGGCTTTTTTAATTGCTTTCCGGGCTTACTTTATTCAGAAACAAAAAAGACGCTACTCCTGCAAGAGCAGAAAGGGTGGTACTTAAAATAAAACTACCGATAATATATTGCAGAAGATTATTCTTAATCAGTTCAAAGTTTAAATCCTGACTTAGAATATCGCTGTCTCCACTTACAAATGGTGCACCCAAAAACAGAGAAGCCGCTATAATAAAGGGAATAAAAGGAGGAAGGCTCACATTGGAAGCTACAAATGCAAGTACTTTATTAAGTTTAAAAAGTACAGATAAGCTGATCACCAGAAGCGTTTGAAATCCCCAGAAAGGTGAAAGTCCTATAAAAACCCCCAATGCTATAGAAAAGGCCTTAGTACGGTTGCTTCCGTCACTTTCTAAGACATCTTCCTGTATGAATCTTTTAAAACTTTTTTTTTTGAAATTATTCACGAAGTTTCTCGGAATAATATAAAGTAGTGTAATCGTTACCAGAATTGTATTCAGAATACTGATTCTTGTAAAATCTTTGAAAGGTCTGAAATGAGAAACCCGCTCTGCAGGATCATACAGAACCTTGATCGGCACATTCTTTACCGGAACATGCCTCCATGCAGTTCTTACAATGATTTCGATCTCAAATTCAAACTTTGGGGTAAAATATTTCTTGGGAATTTTATGCAAAGGATAAAGCCTGTAACCGGACTGTGTATCTTCCAGTTTGATACCCGTTTCAAACCAGAACCAGAAATTGGAAAAACGGTTTCCGAAGCTGCTTTTCTTAGGAATACCATCCTGAGACATATTTCTGTTCCCGATCAGGAGAACATCTTCTTTTTCGTGAAGAAGAGCTTCTACAAATACCGGAATATCATCCGGATAATGCTGCCCATCAGAATCAATCGTGATGGCGTAATCATATCCTGACTTCTTTGCTGCTCTGAAACCTGTTTTAAGACCATTTCCTTTTCCTTTGTTCTCTGGAAGGGAAATAACCATAATCTGAGGATATTGAGAAAGAATCTGTACCGTAGAATCGGTAGAACCATCATTCACCACAATAATACTTTCGGTGTAGTCGAGAACGCCGTCAATAACCCTCTTCAGGGTTTTTTCATTATTGTAGGTAGGTATTAAAACGCATATCTTCTTTTCAGAAATGGCGTTTTGTACTTCAGCAAGCAACATTTTTTTATTTTAAAGTGGCTCTTTCAGCCTCTGTAATGGTTTTAGATTGCATTGCAAACCTTTTGATATAGCCTTTTAATGCTGTATTCTGTTTGCTGTAATTGTTCAACAGGAACGCTTTATCATCCTTCAAACTTCCACGGTATCCTACAATCTTTGGAATATTTTCCTGAACGCTCATTCTGATCAGACGTAATTCTGCATTATTAGGATTACTTTTGATAACGCTTTCAAGACTTGTTGCTCCTGTTTTTACCAGTGATTTTCTGTTGCTTTTAGCAATTTTTGCCTCCATAATCTTTGCTGCTGCCTTGTATCCTACAGTTACTGCATCAGAACCGGATTGTTTGTCCGCTGTTTCAATGAAGTTTTGTGTATTAGTATTAGATTCATTGGCTTTAGCATAGCTGTTTCTCAATGTTTCAAGATCAGACTGAAAGAAAAAAACAAATGCTGCAAAGAATGATAAGATTAGTTTCATGATGGTAATTTTTTATAGCTTACAGACAATTTCAATGCAATAGTCTCGCCAAAAGAAGTAGAGTTTTTTACTTTAACATCTTCTTCATTTTCAGCAATATCCAGTTGAAGTACCAAATCAGGTGTTTCAAAAGGATTGATAATCGCCATGAACTTTACATTGGAAGCTGTTTTCAGAAATAACTTTGAACCTGTAAATTCCTCAGTCAGTTCCTTAATAATCTGCATCATACAAACACCTGGAGTTACCGGATTTCCTGGGAAATGACCTTTGAAAATATCGTGGTCTTTATTAAGATGAATATGAGCAGTAAACTTTCCGTCTTCTGTCTTATCGTATGATGTTAAAGTATAAAAGTCTGTAAGAATGGTCTGCATGATCTTATTTTTTAAGATTAAATGTGTAATACATTCCCGCCTGGAATGTCACGTTGGTATTGTCATTATTAATATGTACAAAACCTTTTTTAATTCTGGCTTCAACGCCTATATTTTTTGTAATATCATAACCGGCTCCAAATAACAGCCCCAAATCTCCCTCAATAGGAGAATCGATATTTTTATGATCTGTCAGAAGTTCCAAAGTCGGGCCAAAATGGATATTAAATTTCTCAAAATAGAATTTATTCACTACCGCTCCTCCCACATAAGAAAGAGTAACTGTTTTAGAAGAAACACCTGGATTTTGGCTTTCAAACTTTGCTCCCTGGCGGGTATAATAAATTTCCGGCTGAAGAGCATAGAATTTTGCAAATCGGATATTGGCCTGAAAACCTATGTAAAAATCTACTTTTGATTTGATATCATAAGCATTGGTTCCGTAGTGATATCCTTGATTATCATTATAATAAAAGGACTCATGGGCAGGTCCGTCAGAGATATGTGAAATATTGGCACCCACTCTGATTCCCGGGTTGAAAGTTACCTGTGCAAAAGATAAACTGGTGAAAAGTGCAAAAAGTAAGAAATATATTTTTTTCATGGGAAATTTATTCCGTTTCGGTTATTTGAAATAGTTTTATATTGATCTTAAAGTCCTTGTGCTGCAGGTTTAAGCTGTCTGCGAAGATAGGTCTTTTTGCATCAAAAGTGAAATCGATTTTTTCCTTGCCGTTTTTCGTATAGATAATTTGTTTCAGCAAATTATTTTCTTTGTTGAAAAACAGATAATAGCTTTTATTTTCGATTTTTGAAAGATAGATGTTAGCATGATCATTTTCAAAGCTTTCACTGACAGGATATTTTCTTTTCAGAAGCTGCTGGAAGTCATTTTTCAGAAAGTTGATCACGATTTTTTTATCCAGGTCAGGAAGTACATAATTCAGTTTGAAATCATCATCGGAAACCTCAAAATCAATCAGTTTATTTCCAAAATCTGAGGTTAATGCGACGCGATGTGTCGATTCATTCAGTTTTTTGATGATCAGAATTCCGCTCACATGGTTTTTATAAATGTCCATCTGGCATTTGTATACATAATCTTCACCTGAAGAAAAGTATAAATTTTCAACCATCTTTTCAGAAGAGGAGACAGGTTTTACATCTGTTAACTGATACGTTTTACAGGAAACAGCCAGGATCAGAATCAGGCTATAAAGAAAACTCTGACGCAGGAATGGAAGCATTGATCTTTGTATTTTTGAAAACAATATTCGTAGTATCTCCGGAAGCCTCCGTCATATTCACCTGGGAAACTGTCGACTGGTTCTTTGGGAAATACAGCTCAATCTGCTTGATGTATTTCAACAGCTGCGAAGTCTTAGGAATAAACTTAGCTACATTGTAATTTCCGTTCTTAAAATACGTCACAGTGAACTCCGGATCATTGAACATCGTTCCGTTTGAGCTTCCTACAATCAGTTTATTGATTTTTTCAAATGTTTTACTCTTCGCATCTACAGAAGACTTTTTACCCTGATCATTGATGAAGATTTTATTGCTTTTAAAAACAATGCTGTACTGATAAGGCTTGGTATATTTCCAGCTTAGCATATTGGGCGTCTGCAAAGACATTTTCCCATAAGTAACGATGCTTTTATCCAGGAAATCCATTTTTTTGGTCTGGGTAAAATCACTCTGTAACGTTTTAATTTCTTTCGTGTCTGAAGAAACCTTCGACACAAATGCTTTGGCTTCAGCTCCAGACATTGCGGTATTTTGTGCAAAAAAGAAACCGGAAACCAGTAAGAATGCTCCGAAAGCAATATTTTTAATCATTTCTATTTGAATTTATCACTGTATCAACAGTAAAAGTTGAATATTTTTTATCCTCCAAAAATACTAATAAATTGGTCAGCACCCGAAAGGTCTTTTCCGAGGTATCATGAAGAAGGATAATACTCCCATTTTTAAGGCTTTTGGTTACTCTGTTGTAAATTTTATTTTCGTCATCAATGATAGTGTCCAGTGATCGAACATTCCAACCGATGCTGTCTTTATTCGTTTTTTTAATCGCTTTTGCAATATTGGGATTCGTCACTCCGAACGGTGGTCTGTAGAGATTAGTCTGGATATTTCCCACATTTTTCATGACTTCATCACATCTTTCAATTTCCTCAATCATTTTTGAAGTCGATAAAAAGCCTGTAGAATTGGAATGTGATAAGGTATGATTACCAATTGTATGGCCTTCTGCAATGATTCTCTGAAACGTCTCAGGATATTTTTCAATCTGTTTTCCGATACAGAAAAAAGTTGCTTTTATCTGATGTTCTTTAAGCAGGTCTAAAAACTTTGGTGTAAATTCAGTAGGTCCGTCATCAAACGTAAGGGCGACTTCTTTGAGTCTGGTGCGCTTGTGGGTAATACTGTTCACAAAATATCCCAGTTCAATATCAAATGAACCCCAGACAACCACGGCAGAAAAAGCAAGAAAACAAAACAGATACACCCAAAAGCTTCCGTGGAACGCATAAATAAAAACGTTACAGAAAAGATAGAACAGGATGAAAGGATAATGTTTCATTGCTGATTATTTTTTATTGTTAAACTTCCTGAATGTATACCCATTTTGTCATTCTGAGTGTAGCGAAGCGAAATGAAGAATCTATAATAAAAGCAGAGATTCTTCCTTCGTCAGAATGACAGCAGCACTGTTTTTATTACTTCTCTTTAATTAAGCCTTTTCCAGTAATACCAAACTGTGATCATCACCTCCCAGATGGTTGTAAAGAAGTATATTCTTCACGTTTTCTTTTTTCATAGAATTGATCATCATGATGTCCGGAATCTGCTGTTCCTTCAAAATATGGCAGGCTATAAATGTTGAAAAACCACTTGCCGTATTGAATTCACCACTCAAATGTTTGTAATACAGCTGTGCTGAATCCGGAAACATATTCATGGCTTCTGTATAATACATATCTGACTTTGCATCTCCGCTGAATCCTAAAATAACAGCATCAATATCCTTGCTGGAAAGATTGTTTTGAGTTAAGAAATTCTGGATAAAATCCTTTACCTCATTTAATTCAACCTTATTACTGATTTGGATATTCTTAAGCTTAGCGTAAGAGTTTTCAGTCTTATCTTTTCCTACCACAAAAAAGCTGGCACCTTCACCCCAAATCACTCCATTAGTCGTAGAGTTTAAATAATCAGTGGGAAGATCTGTTTCTTTTTTGATCGTATTATTTAAGCAGTAAAGCTCCATTGTTCTGTCTGTCTGTTCATCCGTGGAACCTACCAGAACATTTTCTGCTTCTCCGTCATTGATCTGGAGCTGGGCATCCAGTAATGAAAACTCCAGTGAAGAAGAAGTATTTACATACGTGAAGTTATACGCATGGCACTGTAATCCTAGCGCAATCTGTCCTGCTACTGTGTTGTGGGTAGACTGGATAAAAAAGGTCGGTGTAAGAAACTCTTCATGATTATCAATCACGTTTTTCAGGAATTTTTCAGAATCCTGGGAGCAACCCATTCCGGTTCCTACAATGATGGCATCCGGCTTTTCAATTCCAGCTTCCTTCAATGCGTAATGAGATGCTACGGAGCTCATTTTCACTGTTTTAGACATTCTTCTGATCATTGCAGGTGGAATGAACTCTTTGTAATTAGGTTCTATCGCTTTAATGATGTTTGAAGAACTCTCAGACGTAAGGTTTTGAAGAATATTTTCGTTTAAAGTGTCCTGAACTGAGATACAGGATGCACTGTTGATGTATACTGTACTCATGATTTTGAGAAAATTAAGGTTGAACAGTTTCCTCCGAATCCAAATGAGTTAGAAAGTACATTATCAATGTTTTTCTCTTTCAGTTCGGTCACAGGAGTAAGGTCGAACTCTTCCATTTTTGTTTTAAAATTCAGGTTCGGGAAGATCACGCTGTGTTGCATGGCTAAAATTGAAAATACAGCTTCAATTCCTGCCGCAGCTGCTAAAGTATGTCCTGTAAACGCTTTCGTAGAGCTGAATTCAGGAACTTTGTTTTCTCCGAAGATTCTTATCATGGCAATTCCCTCAGATAAATCATTGTTGGGAGTAGCCGTTCCGTGAACGTTGATATAATCTATATTTTCTTTTTCCAATCCGGAAATTTTCAGGGCTTGCTGCATGGCTAGAAATGCACCCTGTCCGTTTTCTGAAGAAGCAGTCTGATGGTGTGCATCATTGGCATTTCCATATCCGGAAAGATAAGCCAGAACTTTTTTATTTTCTTTTTTGACCATTTCTTCAGATTCAAGGACTAAGAAAGCGGCAGCTTCCCCAAGATTAAGTCCTTTTCTGTCGTTGTCAAAAGGAGTGTTGTAAGAATCCGTAAGAATCATCAGCGTATTGAAACCATTCAAAGTAAATTTTGAAAGAGAATCTGTTCCTCCGACAATCACACGATCCAAAACTCCGTTTTTAATCAGTTTAGCGCCCATCATAATGGCATTGGCTGCAGATGAACAGGCTGTGCTGATGGTAGAAACCATACCCTTTAATCCCAGATAATCGGCAATAGCCAATGAGGAATTTCCGGCATCGTGGGCGTCAATATATTTTTGCTTTTCAGGAAAGTCTTCGTAAGAGTAGAAGTATTTTTCAGTGATATCCATTCCTCCTACACTTGTAGAAGAGATCAGTCCGGTTCTGTAACCATTGATATCTGAAATTCCTGCACTTTCTACAGCTTCTTTCGCAGCGATCATTCCCAGTAAAGACGTTCTTGTCACATTATTGTCTTCATCAAGCTGAAGCTGCTGTACAAGTTCTTCATTAGATAATTTTATTTCACCTGTTTTAATGGCTCCGGCATGACGGGTTTCAAACATTTCGATATCTGAAATTCCATGTTTTCCGGATTGCAATGAAATAAAATTTTCCTCCACATTGTTTCCGATGGAGGAAATGATGCCCATTCCCGTTATGGCAATTTTTTGACTCATGGTATTCAATAATGTAACAATGTAGCAATCGAATAATTTACCAATAATTGCTACATTGTTACACTGTTAGATTGTTATATTAATTTATTTTGTTCTGTTGTCCTCGATGAATTTTGCCATTGTATCGATAGACTGGAAAATTTCCTTTCCTTTCTTAGGATCAGCTAATTTTATTCCGTAGTCTTTATCAAGAAGAACGATCAGTTCCAAAGCGTCGATAGAATCTAATCCTAATCCTCCTCCGAATAACGGATCCGTATCTTTGATTTCTTCTACAGATACATCTTCAAGGTTAAGAACTTCAATAATTTTGTGTTTCAATTCTGTTTTTAAGTTTTCCATAATTAAGTTGGTTTATCAGTGTTTCAGCATATCATGAAGATCATTACATCATTGCACTGTTATATTGTTACATTTTTATAAGGTTAGCAAATATACAAAAGCTTTGTAATTTTCCTGATACAATTCCACCCAGCCACACAATACTTTGTCGGCTTTTCCGGATAGAAGAATCTGTTCAGAATAGTCATTCAAAAATTTTTCATCAAAATCATCCAGCACGAAAAAAGCATTTTCTGTCTGCATTTTGTGCTTAATGCTTATTTCGCCTACACAGATATTGGGTAGAGTATAGACAAAAACGGCAGGACTTGGATAGAAGTTATTCTGATCATTGATGCTTTCCTGGTATTTGAAATCGGTATCCAGACTGGAAGATCTGTTGGCAAAAACAATGGCTGTTCTGCTGTGATCTTCGTCTTTCAAGATGGTTTCAGCGGAAAGAAAAGCCAGTTTACTCAGGTTATCCATTTTATGAAACTTTGGATAGCTGAGTTCTAAATTTTTATAAGCTTCTTTGGCAAATTCCTGAAAGGTTTCGCTTTGACTCTCAAAAATTATATTCCCGTCAACGGTTATTTTTGAATGTTCTATGGTACAACTGTTTATTTTCTTCATCACGTTCAGTTTAACATTTTTCCAGCACAACAGCTGCATTACATCCACCAAAACCGGAAGCGGTCTTTAGAATATATTTAATTTCTGCAGATTTGTTTTCTCTGATGATATTCAAAGGCTGGGTTACTCCTGTTTCCTCAAAATTCTTTGAAGGAAGCAAAGTGCTGTTAAGAGCTCCTTCCATAGAAATAATACTTTCCAGAAGTCCGGATGCACCAAGGCAATGGCCGTAATATCCTTTCATACTGTTGAGCGGAATATTCTGAAGATCCATTCTATTGAAGGCAATGGCTTCCATTTCGTCGTTATATAAAGTAGCTGTTCCGTGGGCAGAAATAAAATCGATTTGTTCCGGAGAAACATTCGCTTCAGTCATTGCATTTCTGATACTGGCATATAAACCGTCACCTGTTCTTGAAGGCCCGGAAATATGATTGGCATCATTGACTGCAGAATCTCCCAGTACTTTAAATTTAAATTTTTCGGTTTTTGGGATTCTTCCTTCGTCAGAATGACAGCTGGTTATATAGACTGCGGCTGCTGCTTCACCGATATTGATACCGTCCCTGGTTTTATCATAAGGTTTGCAAGGTCCGGAGCCAATGGCCTGAAATGAGTTAAATCCTGAAATAACAAATTCAGAAAGCTCATCCCCGGCAATGACAAAGGCATCTTTATATTTTCCGGCCTGAATCATGTTTTTGGCAACAGAAATTGCCATTACCCCTGAAACGCAGGCATTGGAAACGATAATCGGTTTCGTTTTAAATCCAAAGTAGTTAGCAATTTTTTCTGCTAATTTTGATAAATAAACGCCTTCCGGTAATTCGGACTGGTTTTTTAACAGGCTGATATTTCCTTTTGTTGTGGAAAGGATAAAAGCCGTGTCTTCTGATATAGAATGTTTCCCAACAAGAGGCTGTAAGCTTAAAAGAAGCATCTTCTCCAGTCTTGTAAAATTAGGAATGTCATTCTGAGCGGAGTCGAAGTATCTATCGAATTCTTCATTCAGTTTATCAGAATCAATCATAGAAGCATAAAAAGCATCCTGATTGTCTATAATTTTATGTAAAGCAACTCCCGACTGTCCTTTTAACAGGGCATTCCAGTTGGAATCAATAGTGAAACCTAAAGGAGTTACACAATTGTAGTCTGTGATATAAATTTCCTTGCTCATGATAAACCCATTTTATCTTTCCAGGTTTGAAAAAACTCCGGATTGTACAGGCATAAGCTGCCGTTACTGTCAAGAAAAACCTGAATGGTTTCACCGCTGCATACCAGTTGATCTTCCTGATTGAAAAGCTCATATCTGTAAATAAGCTTAGCAGAAACAGAATTGATAAAAGTAGTCACAATTTTGAATGTTTCTCCATATTTTAAAGGAAGAAAATGTTCGCAGGTACTTTTTACGATAGGTGTTACAAATCCTGCATTCTGAATATCAAGATAAGTAAGACCGTGCAGACGACCGAAAGCTTCTCTTCCGTCTTCAAAATACACGATATAATGTCCATGCCAGACAATTCCCAGAGGATCTGTTTCATTGAAGCGTACTCTTACTTCTTCGGTACAGGTTAATATGTTTTCTTTAGACTGCATTTTGTTTTTTTTCGTAAAAAATGGAAATAGCTACAGTAGCAATATAAAATAAGAAAAGGAAAAACAGTTCTTTGGCAATTCCGCCAATTCCGCTGTTTCTTAAAATAATATCGTAATAGGCATTCAGTCCCCAGTTCATAGGAGAGAATTTGGCTACGGTCTGCATGAATTCCGGCATTAAAAATACAGGAACCCAGATTCCGCCAATGGCTGCCAAAACAACTACAGACGTCGCTCCAAATGGAGCAGACTGTTCCTGTGTATCGGCTATAGTTCCTAATAAAACTCCAAATCCAATAGCTGCCAATCCTGCAAACAGGGTAACTGTCACAAGCTGGAACATTTTTCCTGATACATCAAAAGCCGGAAGATCCATATAAGGGAAAAGATAAATTCCTACGGCAACCATCAGTAAAAACTGAATAAGACAGATGATAAGGTAGGTAAAGGTTTTTCCTAAAATATGGACAAAATAAGGAGTAGGGCTTATTCTTGCTCTTACACTCGTTCCCTGGCTTTTTTCTTTTACCAGATTGATGGATAAAGGGACTACAATAAAGAAGATGGCAAAAAGAGTCCATGCAGGAACGTTATGCTGAACAGAATTCGGCATTACATCCATCTCTCCTTTCTTGGGTGTGATTTCTTTAAAGCTGATCAGGTTTTTATTTTCGTCAAGATTCTCCGTAGTTCCCAGCTGATCCTGAAATGCTTTGTAGATCTTTTTATTTTCAATCTCAAAAACCATTTTATTCACAGAATTCATCACAGAATTTTTGAATCCGGCATTGGTAGCAGGATCAAAATATAAGTGAATTTCTTTTGCTTTAGGAGCTGCTGTTTTTACTTTTGCAGAATCACCTTCCAGTCCGAATGAACTTACTATGGTCTGAACTTTAGAATCAATATTGGAATTTAAATCTTTCGTTAAGTTTTCGGGGATGACAATCGCCATCTGATAATCTCCAGAAAAAACAGCATCCTGAGCCGATTTTTCGTTGAAGTTGGTCAGCAGCTGGAATGTTTTGCTGTTTTCCAGTTCTGCTTTTATATTTTTTGAAACTTCAGATTTGTCCTGATCAATAAAAATAATTGGGATTTTTGAGCCTTCAAGGTTTTTAAAGGTAGAATCCTGAATAAGGGTAATAGTTACAATCAAAAGCAAAGGCATCACAAAGATGATGACAATTCCTCCGATATCTCTTTTCAGTAGAAGAATTTCCTTAATAAAACTTCTCCACAGTTTATACAACAACATCTCTTAATTCTTTTCCGGTTAATGAAATGAAAACGTCTTCCAGGTTTTCGGCATTGGCAATCTGTGAAACAAGTTCTTCAGGCGTTCCTACAGCATGAATTTTTCCATGATCGATGATGGCAATTTTTGTACAGAACTCTTCTGCCTCAGAAAGGTGATGGGAAGTATAAATAATGCAGGTTCCCTGTTTATTTAAATCCAGAAGATAATCAATAATTGCTTTTTTAGACTGAACATCCACACCTACAGTCGGTTCATCCAGAAAGAGAACTTTAGGGTTGTGAAGGGTTCCTGCGATGAGGTTGCAGCGTCGTTTCATCCCTCCTGAAAATTGTCCTACCTGCTTGTTGGCAAATTTTGAAAGTCCCATGATTTCCAGAGATTCATCAATGGCTTTTTGAAGCTGATTATGTTTCAAACCATAAAGGCTTCCGAAGAACATAAGATTTTCTTTTGCAGTAAGCGTTGGATATAAGGCATATTCCTGAGGAACAATTCCGATAATCTGCCTGATTTTAAAACCATCTTTCTGTGGAGATAAACCATTGATGGTAAATTGTCCGGAAGTAGGTTTTATCAATCCTGAAAGCATTGAAATCAATGTAGTTTTCCCAGCTCCGTTGGGGCCGAGAATTCCATAGATTTCATTTTTGCTGATGCTCAAAGAAATATCATTTACAGAAAACTCATCAGAATTTTTGTATTTCTTGTATAAGTTTTTGATCTCAATCATATTTTCTGCCATATCAGATCGCTTTTCTTAGTTTTTTATAGAAAGCTTCTTCCAGATCTGCAATGTGCAGCATCGTTTTTGAAAGTTCGTTATAGATATTGCTTTTGGAGTTTCTGTTTTTATAAACACGGGCAATATCCACGGCAAAGTCTCTCCAAAGGTCACCAATAGAAGTGATTTCTTTTGATAATTCCTTAAGTTCATCATTTTTAAGAATAACTGCTGCTTCCTGAAGAAATGCACCATAGATAAATCTGAAGCCTCCGCCTCCGGTTCCAATTTCTTCCTGCATTCTGATCAATTGTCCCAAATAATGGTTGGTCACTTTTGTACCTTTTTTATCTGCCCATTTCGGGATGCTTCTGGCTACCCATCTCATGGCTTTTACTCCGATAAGTGGTACAGGCGCCAGCATATTTTTGCAGGTATCCTTGATTCCTTTTTTTATGGCCTCTTCAAGATTCACATTTTCCGGGACATAAATAGGGTAGTACATATGTCCTTTTGGAGGAAGTGCTCCTTTTGCATATCGCACTTTTTCCAGTTCTGCTTCGGAAAGGGAAGTG
This sequence comes from Chryseobacterium sp. KCF3-3, assembly GCF_045865955.1. Taxonomy (NCBI): domain Bacteria; kingdom Pseudomonadati; phylum Bacteroidota; class Flavobacteriia; order Flavobacteriales; family Weeksellaceae; genus Chryseobacterium; species Chryseobacterium sp. KCF3-3. The sequence continues at coordinate 1,329,000 of NZ_AP035792.1, read as the reverse complement.
GTATAATCCATTACCGGATCACTGATCAGGAAATTTCCGTCTTCTTTTCCGTATACCACAAGGTTATGGGCATTGAAGTGGAATTTGTATTCTTCAGGGAAATAGGTAAGGTTGAAAACGCCCACCTGAAGTCCTGTAGGAATATTTTGTTCCAGATTTCTTTCAAGAGCTTTTTGGGCATCTTGAGGATTTGAGAATTTTTCTCTTTTGATTTTAATTCCTAATCTTTTGGCTGCTTTACTGAAAATAGCACCCGGCATTGGGCGATAGCTGAAGCCCGGAGCAAAATTCACCTTTAAAAAAGGAAGATAGACGAAAAACAGTCCGGAACCAATCCCGAAGATCATAGGTTCGCTTAGTTTCAGTCCTTTATTAAGCAGTAGATTAGAAGCAACACCGTTTTCGCAATGCGCAGTCTGATGGTGTTCAAAGTTTAATTTCATTTGCTGATTGTATCTTTTCATTGGTCAAATGGAAAGTGCATTGTTTCTTGCCCATTTCATTTATTTTCCGTTGAAGTTTTTTAATTCATCCACTGAAATACCGAATGCATCGGCATATTTTTTCAGTGCATTTTCACTTAGTGTTTTGAATATTTTGGGTTTAAAATGTCTTTTCACCCTCCATTGCCACATTCCTACATAAGAAGCAAGGACTCCCAGATCCATTTTATTCAGTTCCATATAATAAGCAATAGGGCTTGCTATATTGTTGGCTACATTTTGCTTTGCTTCCTCAATTCTCTCATAAATAAGTTCCATAGATTCATCCAGAGCAGCTTTCTTGGCATCCCAGCCTGTACTGTTTGCTGTCGTGTAGTTGTCGTTCTCATCCGTCACATACAGAACTTCAGTCATGTTGGCGGATTTCAGGTTACTTTCGTCTTGAGGCAGGTCTTGTTTTTTCATCTAAATAATGTTCATTTTTTTAGATTTCAGGTGAAATAGAGTTCACCTGTTTCTGATTCTTTTAATCAGGTGGCTAAAATAGTGAAAATACATTATATGTAAATCATATTAAATCTGAGGGAGTTATTACAGTGAAATAGAGACAGTATCATCAATAAATCTCCCAAATAGTAATATAAACCATTTTTTATTTTTCCCTGTTGGGAAGGTTCCTTTTAACTAATCTTCTATAAAAGAATCTTAAAAGAATCCTTTAAAGCTTATTGTTTCTGCTTGTAACAGTTCTTTTGTAACAAGTGTTTATATAAATAAGACTAATGGGTGGAAATTTGGATTGAAAAATAATATTAAATAACTACTATGAAAAAGATTTTTATTTCGGTTTCGCTTTTCTGTATGATCAGCGCAATGGCACAAAAATTTGAGACTCAAAAGCAGACGGATGCTCAAGGGTATTCTTATGAAACGGTAAAGAATGACCAGGCCGGAGTGCGTGTGTATACACTGAAAAACGGATTGAAGGTTTATCTGGCAAAAAATGAGGATGCTCCAAGAATTCAGACTTATATTCCGGTAAGAACAGGATCAAATAATGACCCGAGTGATAACACCGGATTAGCTCACTATCTGGAGCATATGGTTTTCAAGGGAACTTCACATCTTGGAACTCAGGACTGGGCAAAGGAAAAAGTTTTGCTACAGCAGATCTCCGATCTTTATGAACAGCATAAAGCAGAGAAAGATCCTGAAAAAAAGAAAGAACTTTATAAAAAAATTGACGAAGTTTCTCAGGAAGCCTCCAAATATGCCATCGCTAATGAATATGATAAAGCAATTTCTTCATTAGGAGCTACAGGAACGAATGCTCATACATCTTTGGATGAAACGGTGTATAAAAACAATATTCCTTCTAATGAATTGGAAAAGTGGTTAAAGGTGGAGAAAGAGCGTTTTTCAGAGTTGGTACTACGTCTTTTCCACACCGAGCTTGAAGCGGTATATGAGGAATATAACAGAGCTCAGGATAACGACAGCCGTCTTGTATTCTATTCATTGATGCAGGCTCTTTTCCCAAAACACCCGAACGGACAGCAGACAACAATAGGAACTTCAGAACATTTGAAGAGTCCTTCTATGGAAGCGATTCACAAGTATTTTGACACGTATTATGTGCCTAATAACATGGCTGTAGTATTGGTTGGAGATCTGGATTATGACAAAACTATAAAATTAGTTGACCAATATTTCGGAGCATTCAAATACAAAGAGCTTCCGATGAAAAAGATGGTTACGGAAGAACCAATGACCAGCATTGTTACCAGAACGGTAAAAAGTCCTACTACACCGAGAATGACCATTGCATGGAGAACAGATTCTTATGGAACTCAGGAAGCAAGACTGGCAGATGTAGTATCTGAAATTTTAAGTAACAGAGGAGATGCTGGATTAATTGACCTTAATATTAATCAAAAGCAAAAAACGCTTGGAGCGGGAGCGTATGAATCTCCTTACAAAATGTACGGTACATTTGGACTGGTAGTAACACCTAAAGAGGGACAAAGCTTTGATGAAGCTAAAAAATTGCTGATGGATCAGTTGGATCTTGTTAAAAAAGGACAGTTCCCGGACTGGATACTGAAAGCTATCGTAAATGATAAAAAAGTTCAGCGTATGAAAAGCTGGGAAACAGCTGACGGATTAGCGACTGAATTGTATGATTCTTATATCAATGTAAGAACATGGGAACAGGAGCTTGATGAGATCAATCAGTATGATAAGATCACAAAAGCTGACGTAGTGAAGTTTGCTAACGAATTCTTTAAGGATAATTATGTTGTTATTTATAAAGAAAAAGGAGTGAATGATAAACTTGTACGTGTACAGAACCCTGGAATTACCCCAATTAAACTGAACAGAGAAGCTCAGTCTCCTTTCCTTAAAGATATTCTGAATACAAAAGTGCCGGAAAGTAAGCCTGAATTTATTGATTTTAAAACAGCCATTCAGACTTCAAAGATCAAAGATAAGACGATAAGCTTTGTGAAGAATAAATATAATGAGGTTGCTCAAATCAGTTATATCTTCCCTTTCGGAACAGATAATGATAAAGAACTTTCTATTGCAGGAACTCTTTTTGAATATCTTGGAACCGATAAATACACTCCGGAACAGCTGAAAGAAGAATTTTTTAAACTGGGAATCAGCTATAGCCTGAGAACTTCCAATGACCAGATGATTATTACATTAAGCGGTCTTGAAAGTAATATGAAGAAAGCTACAGAGCTGATGAACCACTGGATGACGAATGTAAAAGCTGATAAGGCGGTTTATGCTCAAACGGTAAAAACCATTCTTGAATCCAGAGCTGCTGCGAAGAAAGATAAAGTGAGAATTATGGCGGCTCTTTCAAACTATGCTAAATATGGTAAAAACTCAAGAATGACCGACATCGTTTCCAAAGATCGTCTTGAGAGTATTGACGCTGTAGAATTGATGAAGAAAGTGAAAACACTGAACCAGTATCCTTATCAGGTGCTTCTTTACGGACAGGATCAGTCAGGTTTGGAAAAAGCAGTGAAGCCATTTATTACCAATACAAGCCTTCAGCCGGCACAAGCCAAAGAATATGCTGAACCAGCTACAGAAGGAAAGGTATACTTCACAAATTATGACATGGTACAGATGGAAATGTCTAAAGTAGCAAAAGCAAGTACAGTAAACCTTGGTAATTTCGGGAAAGCAAATGTTTTCAATGAATATTTCGGAAGAGGATTATCTTCTATCGTTTTCCAGGAGATCAGAGAAAGTAAGTCATTGGCTTATACGGCCTATGTTTCTTATGGAAATGCTTCGGAAAAAGGGAAAGCAAACTATGTGACAAATTATATCGGAACACAATCCAACAAGCTTCCTTTAGCTGTAAATGCAATGAATGAATTAATGGTATCTTTACCACAAATCCCTGCCCAGTTTGAGAATGCCAGAGGTTCTGCCTTAAAACAGATTGCTTCCAACAGAATCAACAGAACAAATATTTTCTTCAATCAGTTAGCATTGAAAAAATTAGGGGTTGACTATGATATCAGAAAAGATATTTACGCTGAAATTCAAGGATTGACATTGCCACAGCTTACAGGATTCTACAACACTGAAGTAAAACCTGTAAAATACAATACAGCTATCATCGGTAAGAAAGAAAATCTGAATATGGAATCTATCAACAAAATGGGAGAATTCCAGGAAGTATCTCTTGAAGAGATCTTCGGATACTAATTATTTTGTTTAAAATAATGATAAAAGCGGGACAGAAATGTTCCGCTTTTTTGTCGTTTAAAACTGTTTCTCCCTGACCATCAGAGTTTCACGGATTTATAAAATGTTTCACGTGAAATAATTCATCTGATGATGAGGTTTTTGAGTCTATAATGTGTTGTTTATCAGTTGTTTTGAAAGGTTGTGATGAATGTGGAAATAAACGAAAAATGAACCTTTTTCCGTAAAGTCATTGTAATCAATTCAATAGGAGTGGGCTTTAACCAAAACCTATTTTTTAAACACAAATAGCACAAATGGATTGCACAAATTTTCACAAATTCATTTAGTAAGGTTGAGAATAAAAAAGCTGTACGTTTTGTACAGCTTTTCTATTCTATGTTGAATTGATCTTTACGATTTTACTTCCTGAATAAACAGGTTAATTTCTGCTCTGATCAATAATTCATCATTATTGAATGTTTCACAGAAAATATGGCAAATGTTCTCAAACTGTGAAATAAGTGAAGCTTTGGAAATGATTTTGTCATTCACTTTTGGAAGAGCAAAAATCTCAATCTTCTTGATATTGGTAATGAATCCAATCACTTTAGTATCGGCTTCAGGATTTTCAAAGAAGCTTTGTCCAAGGATAGAAGAGCAGGTTTGAGCCATATTTTCAATAAGGCCGGCTTCTGCAAATTCATTGTTGTGAACAAATATATTATCTTCTTTGATTTCAAAGGAAGTCACTACTTTTTCTTTGGTCAGCTCCAGAATGTAGTCTGCCATCAACATCGGTTCGCGATGCGGTAAAAAGTTGTGTATATTGATGATATTCTCTTCCTTTATTTCCATTTCCAGTTTATTTTACAGCGGTTTTCATTTGAGATTTTGCAATCACCTCACCGTTCAGTTTGGTAACGATATCCACGAGGGTTACTCCCATTACTTCATTAAGGATGGTAACTTCAGATTTGAGATGGTCTCCCACTTTAGGTAGTATTTCGGCTTCAAAAGACTTGATAGCTCCGATATATCCCGTAGGTGCATCTTTTCCCAGCAGATAATATTTATATCCTGTATGCAGAGCAACGCTCTGTGCCTGGTGCTCAATCAAACCTGAAGCCTGAAAAAATCCGTCCTGGATGAAGAGATTATCCTCTTTTATTTCAAAGCCAGACAGAAGATGGTTCTCAGAATACTCTGACAATTCATGCACCATCACAAAAGGGAACCTTTGCGGAATAAGACTTTCTACAAAATCTTTATCAGATGTGGGCAGTCTGTGTTCCATTAGCAAACGGTTAATAGAGCACATGAATAAGCGAATCTTCCACTTTCAGGAACGCAAAGAAGTACTTTTTCTCCCTTTTTTAGTTTTCCTGAATTCATCAGTTCTTCAAGGGCAATAAATATAGATCCTGCACCGATGTTTCCAACCTCAGAAAGGTTATAGAACCATTTTTCTGCAGGGAAATCCATTCCTTTTTTAGCAAATTCTTCTTTCAGTCCGTCTTTAAAGTATCCTGAAGAAATGTGAGCCAATACGTGGTCAATTTTTTCCGGATCCAGATTATGTTTATCAAAAGATGATCTTAAACTTTCTGCTCCTTTTACAAGGATGTATTTATCAAGGATTTTAGTATCCTGTTTGATGGCAAAAATAGATTCCTTTAACCATTCGTCAGAAGGATAGTCTGCCCATGATTTAAGGCTTCCGTCTTCCTGTTTGTCGCATCCTGCATACATACATGCCTCAATTTCGTGAGCATAAGAATAGAAATCAATGAATTCTACTTTTAAGGAAGTACTGTTTTCTCTCGGTTTATTTTCCAAAAGGAAAGCTCCGGCTCCATCAGAAAGCATCCATCTCAGGAATTCTCTTTTGAAAGCAATGATGGGTCTTTCTTCCAGTAATTTTAAATTTTCAGCCTCGTGGTTGAATTTGTCAGCAGTCATCCATGCAGACATTCTTTCGGAACCTGCACATACGGCGTTGTCCTGTACACCGGCCTTTACAGAAAGGAATCCATAGTTTAACGCATTCATTCCTGAATTGCAAAGCCCTGTTGAAGTATTAATTTCAATAGATTTTCCGATGTTCAGTTCACCATGTACCATAGAAGCGTGAGAAGGCTGGATCTGATCCGGTGAAGTAGTTCCTACAGATAATAATTTCATATCTTCCTTTTTGAAGTTTTCGTCAAAAAGTCCTTCGATTGCTTTTGCAGTAAGCTGCGCATTAGAGTGGGTAGGGTTCCCTTCTTTGTCTAAAGCGTAGTATCTTGTCGTGATTTTATTATTTCTTAGGATAAGTGATTTTGCTTTAGATGGCGCATCATTGATAAGCCCAAGATAAGTCTCCATTTCATCATTCGCTACCGGCTCATTGGGTAAGTATTTTGATGCTTTTGTTATAAATACGTCGTACATTCTATTTTAAATTAATTCCTTGTAAATATCTTTTTTGTTTTTGTCTTTTAAACCAAAATATAGGGGTTGTAAGCAAGTGTAAAACCAAAACGACAGGTGAGATAATCCATATCGCTGCCATCAAATATACCTTAAAGAATTTTATCAGCAATGGACGTTTCTCTTTTTTCTTGATAATCAGGTTAGACCATACTGTAAAAATTTTGTTTCCTACCTTTTCTACGCGTACTAAAAACGCACGGATTTCAATCGCTCCGTTTTTCACAAGATCTGGTTGTAAACTGTTAAGGTCGTTATTATTAAAATGTCTTTCAATAATCTCGCCATACTTTACAGAACCTGTGATTTCTTCATCGGAAACTCCTGCAGCAGGAAGCATTCCTGATTTTTCTTTCTGACCTGTGGTAAGCCATCGGAGAATCGTTAATACGCTGGTGTAATTGTCGTGTCTGTCTACCAAAGCAATATTTCCTACGAGTTTAGCCTGTAAATCTCTTAAGTAAACCTTTAATTTTTCCTGGGAAAGCATCCACATATTTCTGGTTCCTGAGATCGTAACCACAGGAGTATCTTTAAGGATTTGTTTTGCATAATCACTCTTTAAGAAAGAAATAATAGGAATGGATGGTGTGAGATACCATACCTGATACCCAAACAGGATAAGGTCATACTTTTTGTTCAGAATTTCTTCTGAAGGAGGAAGTATTTCTTTTGGAATCTGCAGATAAGATTCAGGAAAAGTGTTGAAAAAGACATCGCCTGGCCAGGGAAAAGGAAAATCTTCTTTTAGCTGAATGTTGTAATACGTAACATCATAAGCCTCCTTTTTAGCTTCAAAAGGTTGGGCTATATTTCTCACGATATCTTCGAGTTGTCCGGTTTGTGAATAATATATGACAAGTATATTTTTCTTCATTAGTTTTCTTTAGCGTTTACAAAAATATGTTTTTCATATTTATTATTTGGTTTTAAATACTTTTAATGATTCAGAACTAAATTTTAGTGCATAATTATCACTTTCAAAAGAATCACTTTTTGTATTTACAAAAATGATCGTTTCCGGCAGCTCCTGAATATCATTCCATGTAAAACGATCATGGGAGACCAGGAGTACATCAATCTTTTTGTTTACCTCAGAAAGGTCTTTTATATACTGTATCTTTCTTCTTTTTACCAGATAGCTGTGTGCTGCTGTTGCTCTTTTTTCATCATTCTGAATCAGAGAAAAAACTCTTCGGCTGGCCTGGTATAAAGTTAATAATGCATCCTTCTGCCCGAAATCATCAGCCAAATGAAGAATATTGGCATCATTTGAAATATGCTTGTTCAGTTCGAAATATACTGATTTATTGGCATTAAAATCTTCTTTTACTGCTTTTACCATTTCACTGTCTTTATACAGATAGCTCAGGAATAATTTCTTTTTAAAGTAATTCTCATCCTCAATCTCTTCACGCAGTTTGGCAAATTCTTCTCTGAAATAGGCGTTGATCCTCTTTGTTCTCTCAGAATAGTTTTTACCAAAACTCATGTCGTCTTTGCTGATTCTGTTGCCCACTTTTACCGTAATGCTTCCGTTATAGATAATGAAGTCTCCTTTCGGTAATACTTCAGAGTTTCCGTGGATGTAAAGTGGAAGAATATCCAATCCGAATTGCTCAGCAAGATAAAATGCTCCTTTATGAAACCTTTTCACATCATTGGTGTAAGAACGTTCTGCTTCCGGAAAAACAACCAGTGAATATCCTTGCTCAACTTTTTCTTTCAGTTTGTCCATTCCATTCTCGATTCCCTGTGAAACAGGATAAAAGCCTAACGCTCTTACCAGTTTTCCAAAAACAGGAGACTCGTATACCCAGTCATTCACCAGATAAATAATTTTGTGGGTAGCCATTGCAATAGCCAGTGTATCCAGAAAAGACGTATGGTTGGCAATAATGACAGCAGGTTTGCTGAAATCTTCGGACAGATTTTTAATCACTCTTTTCTTTACAAAAGGAGTAATATAGAGTACAGATGTTAAAAACTTAGCAAGAATTAATTTGATAATATCTAATGTTCTTCCCTTTGAATTCTTAATAAATAAGCTTCCGACAGCAGAAAATACCAATCCGCCTAATCCATAATATAAAAACGAGAACACTGCCCGCAGAAATAACCTGAAAGTAATCGGAGAAAGTCCTTTTTTGGCCCGGTTGGTAATCAATAATCTGAACCAGAAAGGATATAGAGTAGAAGTGATAATAATGACTGAGAACATTCCGATCAGGGCAACTAACGCTAAGGAGTGTAATGCAGGATGCTTAGCGAAGATTAATGATCCAATGGAAAGTATTGTGGTGAAAACGGCAAGAATAATAGATGTTCTATACGTTGGTAATTCATTCTTTCCTGTGGTGTGTTCTTTCTGCATCGCCTGCGTCAGGAAAATACTGAAATCATCTCCGACTCCAAATACCAGGGTACACACTACAGTACTGAAAATATTTAATTCCAATCCTAAGAAATAAAGAATTCCGGCTGTCACCACTCCCGTTAAAACAATCGGAAACATGGTGAGAATTGTTAATTCAAAATTTCTGAAGAATACGATAATCGTCAGGACAATAGCTAAAAGTGAATAATTGATGAGCGTATTAAAATCTCTCTTCAGCAGGCCCAGAAAATTTTCGTTCATCTGCTGGCGGTCAATGGCAATGGCATCATGCTTCTTCTCAATATCCCTGATGAAAGTATCCCGTTTTTTTTCATCTACTTTTACCACATTGGAAACCGTGTAGAAACCATTTTCGTTGCTCATGAATTCTGATATCTGAAGCGCTTTTACTTTTTGATAATCTTTCAGACTCAATGCGGAATAATTTTTATGCAAAACTTCATTGAAGCCATCAAAAGCGGAACTGTTGAAACCGAATTTATTCCCGTTGCTGACCAGCTCGGAAATGGTCTGACTCTTCTTCTGGTCATTCCAGAATCGATTCCATTCCTCAATTTTTTTCTGTTGGTCTTTTTCTGAAAGCACAACGCTTCCTATAGAATTATAGCTTAAAATCTTGCCCTCTTTTTTCTCTTTTTCAAGGAAGCTGCTCAGTTCAGAATTTCTGCTTAAAGCCTGTTCTTCAGAATCCCCATAAGAGATCGTGTAGATTGATTTTGAAGTAATGTCAGAAAGTTTCTGCAGTTTTGCTTCACTGATTTTTAATTCTTTGGGAATATAATTCAGATCGCCAATATCTTCATTGAAACCTACATGCCTGAATCCAAACAGACAGGCAAGAATAATAATAGAACATCCGATAATCAGAGGTTTGTTTTTCTCGTACGGATAAGATCCGATTTTGTCAATAAAGTTGGTATTGGGCTGTTCACTCTTCTCTTTTGGTTTGTAAAGCTGAGGAACGATAATTAAAGCTGTGATTGAAGACAGGATCACGGTAATGGCTGCAAAAAGTCCTAAGTCTTTCAGTGCTTCAGAACGAACAAAAACCAAGCATAAGAATGAAACGGCTGTTGTTGCACTACTCAATATAATAGGCTGCGTAATTTCTTTGTAAAGCTCCTCAATATTATTATTGTGCTTATAATGGGTAAGAATATGCAGGGCATAATCAATGGTAATTCCAATCAGAATAGCTCCCACACTTAGTGAAATTGCCGAAATCTTATCTTTAATAAAATAAAGAACCAATAAAGCAAGCAGTACAGAAAATACTGTCGGTAAAAAAACAATGATGGGAGTAAAAATATTTCTGAAATAATAGATCAGTAGAACCAGAAGAACCGTCATGGAAATAACCACTGTGTTCTGAATATCTTTTTTGATCTGCTTCGCATTGGCCACAGCAATCACCGGAGAACCGAAATAGCTGATCTCTGTTTTTCCTTTGAACTGTTTGTTGATGCCGTCTTTGATGGAATTAAGCTGATCTACAAATGCCTCATTAGCCTTCGTATCGTTGCTTTTGTTTTTAGGATCAATGAAAAGCAAGAGGTTCTTACCATCTTTAGTTACAATATAGCTGTCTTCAAGTTTAAAGTCTTTACTGATGTTTAAAGCATTTAATTTTTTGATCCCCAAAAAAGTAAGCCCCAAAGGATCTTTTTTTATAAACTCTTTAGTGACAAGGCTTGTGGGAGAAACCAGAGAGATGTAATTATTCTCTACCTGTTTAGCAATACTGTCTTTCTGGAGCTTTTGATCAATTTCCTTATAATCATTTTCATTCAGGAATAAAGGTAAATTCTGATTGACAAAATCAAAGGTTTCGGAGATTTCATTATCATTCACTTTGCCCTGAACAGAGCCGATGTATTTCTGTAAAGGCTCAATTTTTTTCAGAAAAGTATCTGCTGTTTCAGAAAGCTGGAAGCTGTCTTCACTGGATTTATTTTCTATAATAACAATAATCTTATCCGAAAAATTAAGCTGCTTAAGAACCTTTGCTGTAAGATCAGATTTTTCATTTTTAGGAATAATCTGGTTGATATCTTCCTCAAAATTGATCTTTGATGCAAAGAACATGCATAAGGCGGCAATTCCTAAAGCTGTAAACACAGACAGGATTTTATTTTTGGAAATCAGATAATATAAAAATATAAAAAAGCGATGCATTGCATTTAAATCAAGTCTGCAAATTTAATTTTTTAAGCATTAGTTCAAAATAGTTAGTGATAAGTTTTAACTGAAAATCAATAAAATATTCTAGGAAGAATGAAAAAATATTCTACTTTTGCAAAAGTTCCCTTTTGAAAAAATGTATTTTAAACCACCATTATTATTAAAAAAATAAGAATCTGTTTTAGATATGTTGAAAAGAAATGATGAAAAAATAAACGGATTTCTATTTGTAATAGTACTTCCGCTTCTGTTGTTTGCCATGTCTTATTATGGATTTGAATCTTCCTATACAAGACTGAAAACATCAGAGACAACCCCTGATTTTTTATTTTCCTCAGTATATGCTTACAGAGTGATTCCCAATTATCTGAGTGTACAGATGACAGATTTGATGTACAATCTGATCAACGGACCTCTTTCTTTCTTCAAAGATTTTTTGTCAAAAAACGGAACCCCTTTTTATCATGGGCTTTTCCTGATGAACAGTGTGTTCTTTGTTTTGTGTTCTTTGATTTTGAATGCTATTTTCCGGATGAAATCAATAGGACTTCTTCTGAATCTTAAGGCAAGGAGGATTATTCATCTCTTATCTGTGTTTTTTATTGTAATCACACAGTATGCACCTACAAATTGTGACACCATTGCACTCTTCTGTTATTTGGCAGGTGTGTTTTTAACCCTGAAATATTTAGATACTCAAAAAAATATTTTCTTTTTTATTCTCATTGGTCTTATTGGAATCTCTACTTTGGTAAGAGAAACGGCTTGTCTGAATATTGCCTTTTTTGCAGCAGTATTTTTCAATATAGCTGAGTTGAAAAAAGGAAATTATAAGGTAATCTGGAAAATTATACCGTTGGTTGTTGCTTTTCTGATTCCCTATCTGGGATTGAGAGCTCTGCTTGTTCAGGATGAAACTACTTTTGTGGAAGGGTTTTATATTAACAGGAACTTTTCCAGTCCTTTCAATCTTGCAGGATTGGTCTTTGCACTAATTGTGATTTATTTTATATATGGTCTTTGTACAGAAGAAGAAAACAGAAGTGTTTTTGGAAAGTATTTTTTCTTTTCCATTCCTTATCTTCTTATGATTACTTTGGTAGGACTTTTCTGGGAAGTGAGGCTTTTTTTACCTTTAATTCTCACTGGAATAATCACAGCATATCATCAGTTTAAAAAAACATCAGAGATCTAGCATGAGTTTACTACATCCATATTATATAATTGCAATCGTCTATATGCTGTTCTTCAGTGTTCAGGAAGTATATGGAAAGAAGGTCGATAAAAAGTGGTTCTGGTTCCTTGCGGTTTATTTTATTATTATTGTTGGTTTTAGAGACAGTGTAGGTCCGGATTACGGAAGTTACAAAGGAATTTATATTTACTCTGATACCAAAAGCTATTACAGTATCTTTATGAAGATGCTCCATATGGAAGGGACGGAAACTCTGGATGTGGAATGGCTGTATACTTTGATTAATAAAGTTCTTCTCAACTTTTTTGATGCACCTTTTTATATGGTAACATTCGTCATTGCTGTTTTTGCAATGATCTTTAAAGTAGAATATACAGAAGACAATACTTTTTATCCTTTTACTTTTACTCTTTTCATGTTTATTCCCAACTTCTTTATCGGGGAAAGTGGACAGATCAGACAAAACCTGGGAACTTTTATCGTTTATTTTGCAATACGGTATATTAAAGAACGAAAACTCTGGCATTACCTGTTTTTTATATTCATAGGATCTGGTATACACAGTGTTTGTTATTTATTTCTGCCGATGTATTGGCTGGCTCGCATTCCGTTGAATAGAACGGTGATGTTGATTATGATTGTAGGTTCTGTCTTTTTATCTCCGTTTGAAATCTATAGGAGTTTTGGAGGTTTCCTAGACGGTATGGCCTCTAACAGTACGCTTGTAGAGGGTTTTAATGGATATATGGATGAAACTGTGCAGCGACTTAACGGGGGAATTGGAATCCCGGAGGTCATGATGGCTATCCTTACCTTCTTCCTTTTTGTTTTTGATAACAAGATGAAAGAACTCTATCCCTACTATGAATACCATAGAAGCTATGCTGTAATCGGGATATGTCTTTATTTTATTTTTAGAAATAACCCAATCTTCTCATCCAGACTTGCAGGAGCATTTATTGGGTTCTCCTATATCATTATTCCGAATGCAATGTATGTTGTTTCCGGAAGGGTTAAAAATATGATTTACGCCTTTATCATTGCACTGGTCGTCTTCAATTTTGTTATCTTCTCTATGTTTAATAATATCAAAGCCGGACGATTCTCGATTGATCGTTATCAAAATCATATTCTTCCATAGAATATTGAAAGTTAAAATATAATGAAGGCAGCTTAAGGCTGTCTTTTTTTTATGTGGAAATTTATTAGAGTTTGTTTTGTTTATTGGGTTTTATGTTAAATTATTAATAATGTAATTTAAATATAATGTTGTTATTTATAAAATAAATCACTTTTTATTGAAGTGGGCTTAAAAATTGCATTCCGCTAATGACACTAAAACCTAAGGTATGAAAAGATTAGCTGGAAAATTAGCGGCAGTCATCTGCCTGATATTATTTGGAGTCAGTTCCAAAGGTAATATCAACAGAAATCTATGGCTCAAGGAGAGTAAGGACTCATTGAAAAGGCCACTGAATGAATTGACACAATTACTTCTTCCCGACTGGAAAAAAGCACCCAACAGTTACCTCTTTGATCCCAATCAGAACAGTGAAGGATTGTTGGTTCCTGTAAAAAAAGCTTATGCGATGTGGGAGGGAGGCGGATATCTTAACGGAAGCGGTGTTCCTGCAGGAACGGTAACAGCAGATGTTTTGTGGGAAGATGTTCATGGGCTTATAAAATCCGGAGTAAATTATGCCCTTGAAATAATAGGAACCGGTCAGGATGCTAAGATAAAAGTCCCTGTCAATAAGACAAAAAAAGGGAATGCTGTGGTAGCTCTCAAAGTAAATGGAGAGATTTATTGGAGCTGGCATATCTGGGTAACAGATGATCCTACCAATGGCGTTGCCTATAAAAGTTTCAACAATGTCAAAAGAATGAAATCGGATGGGACAACAGAAGTTATCCCGGATTCCGATTGGAAATGGATGGATAGAAATCTTGGAGCCCTCACAAGTTCTATCACAGCATCAGACTGGAATAAGAGTATCGGGCTTCTTTATCAGTGGGGAAGAAAAGATCCTATACCACCTTTAGTAACGAGGGGAAATGATTTCTATGAAGCTTCAGGATCTATAGGCAGAGTGAGGCATAGAGGAGCTAAAAATATGACCAATGCTGTAAGTATTGATGATCTCAGAAAGTTTGTTCTGCTTTCCGCTGCAGAGGTTACCAATAATATAAGACTTTCTGTAAAAAATCCTTTGAGTCTTATTTATGTGAATAAAGATGATAACTCAGGTCAGGCTTACTACAACAATAATCTCAATCTTCCCGTCAATTGGTTTGGTAAATCAACGACCTTACCTAATAACAGGCTTTCAGAACTCAATCTGTGGTCTGATAATGCACAGGGGAAAATTGAAACCGTCTACAATACTGATGATAAAACGAAACCTTATAGAGATAAATCTCCTTATGATCCGTGTCCTAACGGATGGCGTATCCCCTCAATGCTGGTTGCCAACCTGGCTTCTCCCTCTTATGTAGATGATATCAGAATAGACTTTTCGCCTTTTGGAGTCAAAACCAATATGGCAAAAAATGTTTTTGAATCCAATAAATATCATATCATAAAGCCTACTGATGCAGGAGTTCCGGCCTTCATGACGGGATTTAGAATTTATCCTAATCTTGGCTTTGATCTATCGGCTATCGGTGGATATAATATGGGAATTTTTCCTGGAAACGGACAGCTTATCAGAGGAGCTCATTTAGGACAATATAGTGATCAGCATCACATTGCATTGTGGACAGCAACTTTAACCCGATTGTTCGATACTTCTCCTGCTGTTACAGTAAGAGGACTTTCCATGATTCCGGATAAAGGACAGCCAGATATTCCGGATGCTAATTATCCTAATATTAAAGGACGTTATTACTATTTTCCTATGTCCGGAATGTATACTTCGGATGCCAATGGCTGCAGATGTATAAAAGATCCATTATATATAATTAATGATTATGATTTTCCAACAGAATATCTGCCTGCAGCTACAGAATACAAAGAAGGTTTCAATAATCCGAATACTTACCAGGTTGTTAAAAACGCAACGGTTACTACCATTGACATTCCAGTCAGTAAAGCATTCTCTGTGCAAAGTCAATTATTGGATAATACTGAGATATTAAATACTTCCAGTTTTAATAATTTAAAAGCGAATGTTCTCTGGACAACTAATACAGCTCTTATCAGTAGAATTTCAATAGTAAATCCTTCACCTTCGTCATTGCAGGAGATCAGTAACTCTAAAATATCTGTAGAAATTGTACCCAATGAAAGTGGAAATGCTGTTGTAACATTACATAATGGAAGTATATCTTCGCCGGTATATTGGAGCTGGCATATCTGGGTTACGGATTCTCCGGTAGGATCTTCTACTTATACTACAGAAACTCCGGTAGCTGTTACAAATTACGTGAACTATGTTAATAAAGCTGATGCTGTATTGCAGACCACTTTCATGGATCGTAATCTTGGAGCAACAGATGCTTTTCCCAATGTTGCCAATCCTCAGGCACCTACAACTGATGAGCTGCTGAAAATACGTGCTTCTACAGGATTGCATTATCAATGGGGAAGGAAAGATCCTATTCCAGCATTCCAGTATGCGGATAACAGAAGTTTTTATAATGTGTTTTTGGGAACAGTGGCTGCTAATGGAACAGTGGCTTACAGTACACTTAATCAGTCGGATTATAATAATCTTTCAGGAAACTATATTGTGCCTTATGACACATATGCGGGAACATCAAATCTACAGGTAACGGATAAACCGGCAGACAGAATCTCCAAAATAGTATCCTATTCTGTGAAGAACCCTCTGGTATATATGATTCCAAGTACTTTTGCTCCTTACAACAGTACAACTCCCAATTATACCAATGGTACAGACTGGTTGGCGCAGGAACCTAATCTGGCTTCTGACAGATGGGGAAGAGGAGGGAAGAAATCCCCTTTTGATCCTTGCCCTGAAGGATGGAGAGTACCGGATCTTACAAGTGTAGCCCTGGTTTCAGGAGCAGATTTTGGACAGACTCCCTGGTACAAAAAAGATAAAAATGTAGCCACATCATACAGTATTGCTACAGATTATTCCGGAACGAGAGTGAGAAACTCTGCCAATGCTACAGTGGGGTATATTTTTAATAATTCAGCATATTCTCTAGGGAATTATCCTGATTCCGGTTCAAGAGGATTCAGAAGTGTAACAGCCAATCAGACTGCACAGGGAACATTTAATGTGCTCAACTTTCAGTATCCGGCAGTATGGACCGCAGCTTTAAATTCAAATTACATTGGAAGATCTATTAATGTGTTATTTGATGCAGCCTCTACAACTAATAGAATAATGGTTTTTCATGACAATAATGATCCGTATTTCGGAACAGGATGCCGATGTGTAAAAATAAAGTATGATGCCAATGGTAATGAAGAAGGTCCCGCATCAGGACTTTCGGTTATATCTAATAGACCTGCATTGATGAAAGAAAATGCGAAATCTAAGGTGGTCAACAATATGATATCTCTCTACCCGAGCCCTTTTTCGAGTATTCTTTACATCAGAGCCACGGAAAATAAAGAATATAATTTTCAGATTTTTAATGTTCTGGGTCAACTTGTAAGATCCGGACAGTTTATCAACAATCAGACAGATCTTTCGTCTTTAAGTGCAGGGGTTTATGTCATAAGAATTAACAACTCTGAAGCGGTTGTGAAAATTATAAAACAATAAATCTTAAAATAAGAGATTAAAAGCAGAATGAGGCTTCTTGTTCTGCTTTTTTATAAGACAGCATATTTCTTACATCTATTATGGCTGATGAAAAATTCTATATCAATGAATGTTGATAATTGTATATCAGTCTAAAACCTATACTACAAAGGGTTTGTTTCTCCAAAAAATGAGTGTTGAAAGATGCTGTAAAGCGGATT
Source organism: Chryseobacterium sp. KCF3-3 (assembly GCF_045865955.1). Lineage (NCBI taxonomy): Bacteria > Pseudomonadati > Bacteroidota > Flavobacteriia > Flavobacteriales > Weeksellaceae > Chryseobacterium > Chryseobacterium sp. KCF3-3. Next base: position 1,311,649 of record NZ_AP035792.1, on the reverse strand, counting down.
GATTATTAAATTAAACCCGTTTAACAAAAAGTATATAATAAAAAAGCTTTACTTTTGCAAAAATTTTTAGTTAGAATGTCGAAAAATTTAGTAATCGTAGAGTCCCCGGCAAAAGCAAAAACTATTCAGAAATATCTAGGAAAGGATTTTGAAGTGAAATCCAGTTTCGGACATATCCGTGACCTTCCTAAAAAAGGAATGGGGATAGACCTTGCCACATTCAGTCCTGATTACGAAGTTTCAGCAGACAAAAAGAAATTGGTAACCGAATTGAAGGCTGCCGTAAAGAAAGCTGATATGGTATGGCTTGCTTCCGATGAGGACCGCGAAGGAGAAGCTATTGCATGGCATCTTGCGGATGAATTGAAACTGAAGCCTGAAAACAGAAAAAGAATTGTTTTCCACGAGATTACCAAAAATGCCATTCTAAAAGCAATCGACAATCCAAGAGATATTGATCAGAACTTAGTGAATGCACAGCAGGCGAGAAGAGTGCTGGACAGAATTGTAGGTTTTGAAATGTCTCCCGTTTTATGGAAAAAAGTAAAACCGGGACTGTCTGCAGGTAGAGTACAGTCTGTAGCAGTTAGGTTAATCGTTGAGAGAGAAAAAGAGATCCGTGAGTTTAAACCAAAAGCAAGCTTTAAACTGGATGGAATCTTCTTAAATAAAACAGAGCAGGAAATTGCTGCCAAGCTGAAAAAAGACTTTGAAAAGGAAGAAGAGGCAGAGAAATTCCTGGAGCAGGCAAAAACTACAGAATTTAAAGTTCTGAATGTTGAAACCAAGCCAGGTACCCGTTCAGCTTCAGCACCATTTACAACCTCTACATTGCAGCAGGAAGCTTCCTCAAGACTTGGTTATAATGTAACCAATACGATGCGTCTCGCACAGAGGTTATACGAAGAAGGGTTTATTACTTATATGAGAACAGACTCTGTAAACCTTTCCCAGGAAGCTATTGAAGGAGCCAAAAAACAAATTATATCAGAATATGGAGCAGAATATTCTTCTCCAAGAAACTATACTACAAAATCAGCTTCAGCACAGGAAGCTCACGAAGCGATCCGACCTACAGATTTTGGAGTGAAAACTGTAGCTGATGCACAATTAAACAGACTATATCAATTAATCTATAAAAGAACACTGGCTTCTCAGATGGCTAATGCCAAAATTGAAAAGACAGTGATTGAAATAGGAAATGCATCATTGCCGCATCATTTTGAAGCACAGGGAGAAGTTATTATATTTGATGGTTTCCTGAAAGCTTACGGAATTGTAAAGGCAGAAGAGGATGATGAGGAAAACAACGATAAGTTGTTGCCGAAAGTAAGTGTAGGTGAAGTTTTAAACTATAAAACCATTACAGCTACTGAAAAGTTCACAAGGCCAAGTGCAAGATATACGGAAGCCGGATTGGTAAGAAAACTTGAAGAATTAGGGATTGGTAGACCATCTACTTACGCTCCAACAATTCAGACGATTCAGAACAGAGAGTATGTAGATAAAAGAGAAATTGAACCACATACCCGTGAAGTGATCAAAATGTCTTTAGCAAAAGATAAGATCAAAAAAGTAGTTCTTGAAGAGAAATTCGGTGGGGATAAAAATAAATTCATTCCTACAGACATCGGTGAAGTAGTCAATGATTTCTTAACGGATAATTTCAGAGAAATCCTTGATTACGGTTTCACAGCAAGAGTAGAAGAAAGTTTTGACGAAATTGCGAGCGGTGATCAGAAATGGAAAGAAATGATGACGAATTTCTACTCAAAATTCCACCCGAGAATTGAAGATGTAGAAGAAAATGCAGACCGTGCAACAGGAGACAGGCTATTAGGAGTAGATCCAAAGACTGGTAAAAATGTTCATGCAAGAATTGGAAGATTTGGAGCGATGATCCAGATTGGAGAAACGGATGATGAAGAGAAACCAATCTTTGCTTCCTTAATGACAGGACAGAATATTGCAACCATTACTTTCGAAGAAGCACTGGAACTGTTTAAGTTGCCTTTCGACTTAAGTGAAGTTGACGGACAGCCAGTTTCTGTGGGAGTGGGAAGATTTGGGCCTTATGTGAAATGGGGAGAAACCTATATCAGTATTCCAAAAGGGGAAGATCCGCTTTCTGTAGATCAGAAACGTGCTGAGGAGATTATCAATGAAAAGAAGATTGCTGATGCTCCAATTGCTACCTATAAAGGAGAGCCGGTAACCAAAGGATCAGGAAGATTCGGACCGTTTATCAAGTACAAAGATATTTTCGTGAATGTTCCAAAGAGATATGATTTTGAAAATCTTTCACAAAGCGATATTAACGAACTGATTGATGCTAAGCTTGAAAAAGAAGCCAACCGATATATCCAGCAGTGGGAAAAAGAAAAAATCTCCATTGAAAACGGAAGATGGGGACCTTTCATCAAGTTTGGAAAAGCAATGTTCAAAATTCCTAAGAAAGCAGACGATACCAAATATGAAGCAGAGGAGTTAAAAGAACTTTCTTTAGATGAGGTTAAAAAATGGATTACAGATCAGGATCCTAAAGCTTTTGCAGAAAAGAAAAAACCTGCAGCTAAAAAAGTTGCCACAACTAAAAAGGCAGCTACAACAGTGAAAAAAACTGTAGCTAAGAAACCAGCAGCAAAAAAATAAATTATATTTAGAATAATAGAAAAGCACAGATTTTAGTCTGTGTTTTTTTCATTGATAATCAGTTGAAAAAATATAAAACTGCACATGATAAACGTTAAATAAATTTCCCTATTTAGGGAGTTACCTTTGTGGATGATGATGGTTACTAAGCTCTAAGTATAAATACGGAAATTGAAATTTCAGTACTAAAGCTATGATACACAGTATTTTAATTCTCTAGCTTTACACCGTAATATTACAAAAGGTGGAGCTCAGAAACCACTTTAAAAACGAGGCGGATTCTGAAAAGCCAAACGAGTAAGAAAACTAAAACTATCAAATCATGGCAGAATTTAATTTTAGCGAAGAAGCTATCTCAAATGCATTAGAAGCAGCAAAAAGATCAAACGAAGACAGCCAGGCAAATCTTCGTTCATCAGGAAAAGATTCAGATCTAAGCCTTGCGAGAGCAAGCGCAGGTTATCTACTTGTAACAGCAGAGTGTATCTCCATTACTGTTGAAAACAACAAAGTTTGCATCAATTTACCCCTAGGTTTTGGGAAATATTGTTTCAGCATACCATTAAGTATTCCTAACGGAACAGCTGGTCAGGCTTGTTTGGCTATATGTACAACTTGGGGAATTCCAACAGGAGTTAGAGTTACTATTAATATAGCTGGAATAACAGTTATCAGTCAATCATTCGGAAAGTGCTAATTATTTAGTACACGAATTAGAATAAAAAGTCCGTCTCACATAGCTTGTGAGACGGATTTTTTATTTTATAAATAATCTCAGTGAAAATTGACTATAAACGACAAGATACAATGTTGACAAGATTTTGAACATAAAAGGACAGCTTAATAATGGGTAATCTTTTTGTTTTCTATGAAAATACTTATTTCAAATTTTTCTTTCACAGGAATTCCATAAATGCTTGCAGATTCCCATGTATTTAATTCTTTTAATTTGAACGCTGTTTTAATAGATTTTTTAGTCTCCTGATCAGTGTATTTAAGTATTTCAATATTTTCTAATTTATTTTCTGTTCCAATGGTGACGAGAATACGGTTTTCACCAGTTGTAGTATTTTTTGGGAGTTTTAAATTATTAAACAAAACCACTCTGAAATTAGAAATTCCTTTTGGGAATTTTGCATACATTGTCATTATATCCCTGTCATCTATACATTCCTTATTTTTTTCTTGTTTACATTTTTCTAAGCTTTTCTCAATTGCTGAATTTATTTCCCGAATTTTTGCTGAATCCTTTTCATTTGTTGGAAACACTTCTATGTTTTCTATTCCTGGTGAAAGAAAATAAGTAATTGAATGATTGTTTGAAATACAACTTACAAGAAAAAGAGTAGATATAAGCAGGTATATATTTTTCATAGTTTGTATTTAGAAAATAAAACCTCCAAACTTGGAGGCTTTATATTATTGTTTTGGCAGTATTCAATTATTGAGGTCCTCCATTTTTATTTGTTAAACCATTTGTATCCCAAAACGTGATATTTTTTATAATTAAACTTTTGTAAAAATTTTCAGCAGTTGTATTCCAAAACCAATGATATTGATTAATAATTGCTGTTGCTTGTTGGAAGTCAAATGTTTGAGTGAAATAAATATCTATATAAGGGTTAGCATAATCTTTTTTGCGAATTTCAGACCTTGTTTCTGCATCGCCAACAAACATTAATCTTAGATATCCACTATCCGGATAATAAGACTGTATCGACAGGTTATTTTGAGATAAGTTTTGTAAAAAAACTGAAAGAGGTTGATTATAATAATTTGTTTTATTGGGAATGATATTGTTTAAGTTACTTATCGTTTGGTTATAAAAATTAGGATAATCTACCATTGTAATTGGCTGACTTGTTTGTGATTTAAAAAAAGTAAAAGAAATAATTGTAATTAGGAGTATAAATATTTTTTTTGTTTTCATAATGATAATATTTGATAGTTAAATATTATGGGCATGGTTGTGCCTTATAGCCTGTTATCTTTTTTCCACCAGATGCGGGAATTATATATTCAAAAGGTGTGGACGAAAGTGCTTTTAAGTTTCCGTTTCCATCAGTTTTAGCTAAACTAATACCACTATTATACTTTTCAAGAATATATGCATAGCCTGATTCTAAACCATCAGTTTGGCTATTCCCAGAATATGCAGGTAATCTTCCTGTCATATAGTTGTCTAATATTTCAAGAAAATCTTTACCCACTTCTGATTTATCATTAAAAATTCTCCCTTCGTTTGTAGTATTACTTGAAAATGGATATGTAGCCAAAAATTCTATTGCTTTATCTCTATCTGTAATTACAAATGCATATATTGTTCCATTACTGCTGAATACAAATGATGACTGAAATGTAAGGTATTGTTGACTACTTTGAAGAGTGTTGTATAGGTCTCTTACAGAAGGAGGTGGAGCGCCATGACTAGGGTGTGAGTGTGCAGAGGCGAGATAATCTCCTATGGAGGGAATAATTATTGAAACATGACCGGGATCATTAGGGTCATTGCTTGAATATGGATCTTGTGCTATAATACTTGTACCTGTACTTATAATTGCCGTTCCGTATTCATAATGATCATTTGTTGCATGTTGTTTTAAAGCACCTAACTCAGAAGATATTGTAGATGTATGTAAAAGGGTATTAACATTATTTGTAGGTGTTTTTGCTTTTTTACAAGGGTCTTTACTATCAAGTGGTAGATTAGGTATTGTAGGAGTACCATTATTGTTTCCTCCTGACCCTCCAAAAGGTCCACCACCGCCGCCAGTTCCATCATCTCCCAATGCTGTAGAAGCTGGGAGAGCTTTACATCGATGGATTACTACGGTCACTTTCGTTGAAGGTTGATCTGCTTTGCAAGGACCTCCTTGCGTTTTTGGAAGTTCCCCATTAAAATGCTGACCTTCACTACAGGCAGTATAATAAGATTCTTCAATCCATTCACAAGATATATCAGACTTTCCTACTAATCCATTATATGTTCCTGGGTTGAGTTCTTCTACAGCCAGTTTACCTTTCGTGTCAACGGAACCTCCATTTGCCAGAACTTCTTTTTCCTGTGGTGTAAAATGATAGGTAATTAAAAGTTCTTTGTAAGTTCCATCAGGTAATAGGCTTAATACAAGGTTTTCCAAAGGAGCATTCACAGAAGCATTGTCCCTTGTCAGTTGAAATGTATAGCTGTGTACATTCGTTCCGCGCTCTATGTAGATCACATCATCTGTATTCACAGATACTCCGTTATTGTATTTTACAGATTTTCCTAAATTAAAGGTTTCCAGAGTTTTAAGCTTTTCATTAATCTTTTGCAATTCAGGAACAAGGTTTATTTTGTGCTTACTTTCCTCTAAAGAAATCCTTTTATAGGTATACCGGAAAGCATTATTGATAGTAGAAGCTTCCTGCTGGTCGGGGAAATAATCATTTCTGCAGGATTGCAGGGTAAGACTCAAGGTTGTTACCAGTAACAACCACGAAAATACTTTTTTCATCATGATTTTGTTTTTTTAAGTAGTTAAATATAATATTTCTTGTCACGCTGGCGTGATAATTTTTGCAATGTTATTTAAAATTTTGATTCTGTACAACAACCAATGTTTTAAAATCCAAAACAAAAGTTTTAAATTTAGATAACAAAAAATAGTAAATTAGCTGAAAATTATTAGAATATGTCTTTAGGAACTAAACTTCGTGAATTGAGAACCAATAGAAATCTTTCTCAGATGCAGGTAGTGGTAGAGTTTGATGTTTCGCAAACAGCATATGGGAAATGGGAAAGTGATCAGACTGAACCAGGGATAGATAATCTTTTAAAAATTTCAGAATTTTATGAAACGGATATTTATAACTTAATGAAAGAGGAAACTGGGGATAGTATTTCTAATAACACCTTGGGTGATGCTAGTGCAATTAGTAAGGTTACTACAATAAATAATTATATTTCAGATAAACTAGTAGAACAATATGAAGCCCGTATCAAAGATCTTCAGGATAGAAATCAGGAACTGAAAAACCTTGCAGAATATTGGAAGAATAAAGCAGAAGCAAACAAGTAGGAATTTTCTATGTTTCAGAAATTAACAGGAAAAGGATTGAGTTCTTTAAAAATACCAGCCGTTAACAATTTGTTGACGGCTTTTTTATGAACAAAATATACCACATTCTACTCAGTTCCTATGTTTTTTGTATGTTTGTTACATCAAGCGATTAATCAATTATTACATTTTAAATTAAAATATGGATTTCGAAGACTTTATCATTTCACCAAGAAATTTCAAAACAGAAAGCTGGCAGATAGGAAATCGGATTACAAAAGATATCAGAGAAGACAGTATTGTTCTTTTGTTTGTGTCAGATTATAGAGGAGCAGGCGGAGATGCGGAAGTACAGGATTTTACGGCAGTAAGAAAAGAATTTTATAAGCTTTCGCAGATGGACTTCGAAATTCCTGTTGTAGATCTTGGAGATTTGGTATCCGGAAAATCTGTTCAGGATACTCATTATATCTTACAGGAAGTATTGTCGGCATGTCATTATAAAAGAGCTATTCCGGTGATTATCGGTGGTTCCAATGATTTTGCTTTTTCATTATTTTCAGCATTGAATTTCCATAAGAAAAGCATTAATTATACCCAGATCAGTAATATTATTTCCCTTCAACAAGGGGAGACAATCAATGAGCATACTTTTTTAAGCAAGATTTTCGGAGCCAAGAATTTCTCCATTAAAAATTATCACCATCTGGGTTACCAGAAACATTTGAATGAAATGGATTCTGTAAGGCTGATCAAAGAAGTAGAGTTTGATATTATCCGACTGGCTGAAATGATGAATTCTACAGAAAAAACAGAGCCTTTCTTCAGAAAAGCAGATCTGGTAACTGTAAATTGTGATGCTATTGAAAGCTTTAGTGAACCTTTTTCAATGAATCCTCAAGTAAATGGTTTGAACAGAAGAGAAATCTGTGCCTATATGAAAGAAATCGGATTGAGTGAAAATCTGAAATCTGTTGGGATTTTTAATTATAATATTTATTCAGAGAACCAGCTGAACCATCAGCTTTTAGCACAAATGCTGTGGTATCTGATTGAAGGAATCAATATCCAGCATTCTCACCCGAAAGAAAGACATTATGAGCTGTTCTATGTTTTGGTAGATGACAGACAATATGCATTCAGGCGTGATACTTTCAGTAATTTGTGGTATTTTGGTGATGATGAAAATATAGAAAACTGCATTCCCTGCTCCAGAAAGGATTTTGATGAAGCTAAAAAAGGCTGGCTGAATGCAAGACTGACGAAAATTTAATGTATGACAAATGTTCCCTCAAGAGTATCCATTATTGTTCCCGTTTATAATGTCGAAAATTATTTGACAAAATGCCTTGATTCCCTGGTGAAGCAAAGTCTTCCTGATATTGAGATTCTTGTAGTGAATGACGGAAGTAAAGATAACTCTGAACAAATAATTAAAGAATTTGTACAAAAATATCCGGATAAAATAAAAGCTTTTACCAAAGAAAACGGAGGTCTAAGTGATGCCCGTAATTTTGGAATTGATAAGGCTACCGGTGATTACATCGGTTTTGTAGACAGTGATGATTATGTCACCGAAACCATGTTTGAAGAAATGCTTCTTTTAGCAGAAAAACACCGAGCGAAGATGGTGATCTGTAATATTCAGAAAGTAGATGAAAATGGGAAAATTATCCAAAAACTGACTCAGCTTCCCAATATGCCTGAGAAAATAGTACTTGGAGATTATTTTTCTGTTTTTTCGGATATCAGCTATTTCGCATGTAATAAGCTGTTTAAAAAAGAACTTTTTAATCAGAAAAGATTTAAAAAAGGAGTTCATTTTGAGGATATTCAGCTTATTCCACAGCTTTTGTTGGAATGTGAAATCATCGCGCAGACTCAGAATTTCCATTACCAGTACCTTGAACGTACTGATTCTATTACAAAAACCCACACAGAAAAGGGGCTTGATATGTTAAAAGCCGTGTCTGATGTGGAAAAAATATTCAGTAAATCCCCATATTCCTACAAAAAAGAAGAGTTGAAAAATTTTCAGATTTTTGAAGGGGTTTACTCATTTTTGGCCTATCTGGCCTTTGTTAAAAAAGAAGAAATATTTTATAGTATGTCGGATCAATTAGTTCTTTTTATGAAGGAAAGACAAATAAAAATTCAAGATATATTGAAGTATAGTCGTTTTGGTAAGAATTATCTTTTATCTTTGCCCTTGAAGAAAAAGATTTTTTATCTGTTGTTTTTTGCGGGGCAGAAAAGATTGATAAGAAAATTGATTTAGTAAACACAAATGTAAGTACTATTGTTTCGGTCAATAGAAAATGATAATGACGTGCTTGTAAGTTCTGTATTATGATTTTTTATTTAGGAGATACAAGTGCTGAATAAGAAAAGAATGAAAAATTTTGAATTGTTCTTAGGCGGATCGGGAATACCTATTTTCTATATAAAAATAGGGCTAGGCTTCGTGTTCTCCTTTTTAATTACATTTTTCTCTATTCCTACCATTGTCAAGATTTCAAGAAGAAAGAATCTGATGGATGAGCCTGGGATAAGAAGCTCGCATCTTAGAGAAATTCCCAACCTGGGAGGTATTGCCATCTTTTATTCCATAGGAATCTGTGCCTCTATTTTTGCCTATGAGTTATTTGATCTCTACAAATTTTTATTTGCTTCATTAATTATCCTGCTCTATGTGGGCGTAATGGATGATATTGTTGTAATGAGGGCTTACAAAAAACTTGTTGCCCAAATTGTTGTGTCTTCCCTGATTGTTATTGGCTCGGATATCAGAATCAGAAGTTTATTCGGAATCTTCGGAGTATACGAGCTGGAGTATTTCGTAAGTATAATATTCAGTATTGTAACATTTATTATTCTGATTAATGCATTCAACCTGATTGACGGGATAGACGGGCTGGCAGGTGGTTATTCTGTGATCTGCAGTGCTTTATTTGGAATCAGTTATTATCGCTTAGGAGAGTATAACTATCCACTGGTAGTGTTATCCGTTGTTATTATAGGAACTGTACTGGCATTTTTGTATTATAATTTGTCAAATTACCGTACCCACAAAATATTTATGGGAGATACAGGATCTATGCTCCTTGGCTTTTTGTTAGCTTTTACATCCATTTGTTTTATAGATATTTTTATAGATAAGAAACTCATTGATGTTCCAAGATATCACCTTCAGTCTGCTCCTGTAGTAGCGGTAGCTATCTTGATTCTTCCGATCGTGGATACTTTAAATGTAATCATGATCAGGCTTTACAATAAAAAATCCCCATTTGATGCCGATAAAAACCATATTCATCATAAACTGTTGAAATTGAACCTTACCCATAGGAGATCAACTTTTTATATTATCCTTTACTATTTGATGATTGTTGGAATAGCTTATTATTTAAGACATATTAATGTCAATCTTTTATTATTGGTGATTCTTTCAATAGGTTTTTTTGGTGCTTATCTGCCAGATTTGCTATATCGATTAAGAAATAACAAAAATTAACAATTAAATATTACTTTTGTAAACAATATTATATATGATGAAAAACTTTAAATATTTATTTTTAATATTCCCTCTTTTAGTTACCTCATGTATTACAACAAAGGATGTAAGATACTTACAGCCAAGTGAGAGTCTTGTAATTAATGAAGAAGGGCTCGTTCCCTACAATATTCCTGTATACAGGATTACCAAAAATGATATCCTTAATCTTAACATTGTAACAACTCCCAAAGGAGATGCTGCACAGTTTTATTCCTCTTACAATTCCTCCGGAGGAATAGGAACTGGAGCTGGAACAGCAACAAGCCCTGCTATATCAGGTGGAGGTTCTGTGGGAGGAGGAATTGGTACTACCTCTGGAGCAAGCAGAGGAGGAAACATGAATTTTTATTTTAATGGGCTCAAGGTTGACTCCAACGGAGATGTCAATGTTTTTGGAATTGGCTATGTAAAAGCCGAAGGGAGAACATTAGAGGATATTAGAAAAGAAATTCAGGAAAAAGTAAATGAAAACTTCCAGGAAGGTAAGTCTGAAGTACGTTTAAATACAGATGGTATTACTTATTATATTCTTGGTGACGTAGAAACTACGGGCCTTTCAGGAGAGAAAGTAGCTCATAAAAATACCCTTACCATTACTGAGGCTTTGGCTATTAATGGCGGACTGAACAGAACGATCGATAAGAAAGAGATCGTTATCCACAGAAAGCTTCCTGAAGGAATCAAAATTGCCAAAATAGATCTTACCCGCGAAGATCTTATGAATTCACCTTTCTACTATGTACAGAATGGAGATGAAATCTATTTGAACACCAGAGCAAAGAGCTTAAATGGATTCGGAAAAGATCCTATTCAGACTTTAACAACAGGAGTTTCGGTGATTACTACAGCATTGTCTATTTATTTACTTCTTAAAAATCTTTAGTCATGATTCCAGAAAGAGTAAACGCTGCAGAGAAGAATAATTCTCAGAAAGAAAAGTATGGATCATTTGCATTATTTGATTTAGAGCACTTTTTAAGAAGGATTCTTAAGAACTGGTATTGGTTTGTATTCATGTTTTTTATCGGCTATGGGCTTGCATGGGGATACACTCATTACTATGCGCAAAATATTTATGCATCAGACTTGTCATTAAGTACTTCCAGCAAAGGGTCTGAGTTTTTACCAACACAGAATAATCAATCGATCAATTTCATTTGGGGTGATACCGGAAATCAGGATGGGCTTTATCTGAAGAAAATGCTTTTATCCAGATCACATAACGAGTTTTTGGTAAAAGAACTGGATCTTTTTGTTAATTATTCTACCAAAGGACTGATAAAATCTACTTACCTGGATAAAGATGATTCACCTGTTTTTCTTCAGATTGATAAAAAACATCTTCAACAGATTAATTATCCTATTACCCTGATGCCAAAAGGAGATGGAGCATATCAAGTAGTTTTACCCGAAGAAGGCGAATCTACAAACTTATACAATTATGAAGTTGAAGGCTTTCAGAGCATCAACTCATATGGCAGACCCGCTGATAAAATCATTAAAATCAATGAGTGGTACAATTCTCCTAACCTGAGATTCAGGCTTATTAGAAATCCAGTACCTACTAAAATCAAACTGGATAATATCATTGTAAACCTGAGTTCTGTAAATGAGAGTGTGAATGAAATTGTTTCGACTACAGGTGTTGATTTTGATAAAGAAATCAGATCTATTATGATTATTACCAAAAAAGGATATAATCTTAATAGTACAGTTAATTTCCTTAATAAATCTGTTGCAGAATTACAGAAAAAGAGATTGGCTGATAAAAATGTGGTTAATAAGAACACAGACATCTTTTTAAAAGACAATCTGGATAATATCCGCAAAAAGCTTGATTCAAGTGCTAATGTGCTGAATTATTTAAAAACCTCGGAAAAACTTTATAACATTAAAGACAGAGATGAAAAATCTCTTGAAAAAATAAAAGAACTGGAGGCTAGAAAAGCAGATATCATAAGCAAAATCAATTCACTTAACAATATAAAAAACACGCTGCAGTCCCAGAATTTTGATAAAATGATTGGAACCAATGCCGCAGGTTTTGAAGATGGAGTATTCTCAGCAACAGTCTCTGAACTTAAAGCTTTATATACCAAAAGAGCAGAAATGGCTTCCATCTATAAGCCTTCATCAGAGCCAATGAGAGAAATCAACAGACTTATTGATGAAGCAAGAACGGGATCATCAAACAGCTTAAGAGGATATTATAGCAGATATTATGACGAGATCAACAAAATTGATCGTGATATTTCAGGTGCCAACTCAGATTTAGCTTCTTATCCTGAAAAAGAAAGAAGATATTTGGATGCAGAGAGAGGATATAATATGATTGAGGCTACTTATAATAGTCTCTTGGGAAGACAGAGTGATACGAAGATGAGAATGGCTACCAACCAATCTGATATTACTGTGATTGACCCTGCTAAAAACCTGGGACAAAGGGCTATCGGACCTAATGTAAAGCTAGCAAAGACTGCTATTATCTCTGGGTTACTGCTACTTCCATTACTGTTTATCTTTGTGGGTGAAGTATTAGACAGTAAAATCAGAAATATCAAAGAGCTGTTAAGTGCTACGAAAATTCCACTTCTTGGAGTAATAGGAAATAACAGCAATGAAAATATGCTTACCGTTCTGGAACAGCCAAAATCATCTGTATCTGAGGCTTTCAGAGGAATAAGAGCAAATATGAGATTCTTAATGGATAATGAAAGTGAAAAAGGTAAAGTTATTTTGATCACATCATCCATTGGAGGAGAAGGGAAAACTTATATTTCTATCAATTTGGCATCTGTAATAGGATTGAGTGATAAAAAAACAATTTTATTAGGAATGGATCTTAGAAAACCAAAAATCTTTGGAGACTTTAAGATTGATAATAAATATGGGATCTCAAATTATCTTACAGGAGAAGTAGATATTGACCAGATTATTAACAAAACCAAGATTCCTAATCTTGATGTTGCTACTTCAGGTCCTATCCCACCAAACCCATCTGAGCTTTTAATGAGCCAGAAAAATATCAGATTTATAGAAGAACTTAAAGAAAAATATGATTTCATTATTATAGATTCACCACCTGTAGGTCTTGTGGCTGACTCATATGAGCTGATGAAATATTCTGATACTAATATTTATGTAGTACGCCATGAATATACAGAAAAGTATATGCTGAAAATGATTACTGAAAAGTATCATAATGATGAAGTTAGTAATTTAGGACTTGTTTATAATGACTATAACACCAAACAAGGCTACGGATATGGCTACGGTTACGGCTACGGATATGGTTATGGTTACGGATATTTTGATGAAGATAAAAATTATAAAGAGCCTTTATTAATAAGGATCAGAAATAAAGTACAGGTATTATTCAATAAAAAATAAAGCATTAAACCCTCATTTAATGGGGGTTTTTTCATATTTAAAGTATTTTCATTCTATGAAAAAAAGAATATTTTTGCCACTTTGCCGTTTACTTTATAACAAATTATGTTTTTTTGTTTATTTTTAACTAAACATTAAGATTATCATTAATATAAAAATGTTTTATATTTGCAAAAATTAAATTTTAAAATAACCATAAATCCATATTCTTTTATGAATAAAAAATTATTGTTTAGCTTCCTTGCCTTCCTTGGAGTGGTAAGTGTTAAAGCACAAAGAAACGAATTGGGAGTTCGTCTAGGTATGAGTAACCTAGTGGGAGATGTAGGAAGGACAAATTATATTTTACAGAAGCCGTTGGATTTAAGCAGAGCGTCAGATTGGGGCATCCCATTTTATGGTGGTTTATTATACAGATTTAATTTTAACCCGCATCAGACCGTTAGATTGGATTTGGGATACAATCAGATTCAGTTTAGTGATAAAGCGGCGAAAGAGGATTATAGAAGAAATAGAAACTCATACGGAAAAAACAATGTGTATGAGGCGAGTTTAATGTTTGAATATAACTTTTTCCCTGTAAATAACGAGCAGATCAGCATGCTGAGCCCTTACATCTTCGGAGGTATCGGTGCTTTGATGTTTGATGCTCCTAAAGCTACTCTTGTGAATGATTTCAGGAGAGATGCTGATGGTGTGGCACTGGCTCCGATCAATGAATTGGATTTTACAACCACCACAGATTATTCATTAGGGAAAAAAGTAACAATGCATATTCCTTTTGGGGTGGGTCTGAAGTATAAATTCAACCATTCTTGGGCTATATTTGCAGAAGCTACATTCAGATATACATTGACGGATCAGTTGGATCATAGTAAGATCCTTTCCAAAGATGTAAAAACTTCTTTTAATGCTGATATTTTGGATCCCGCTACAGGTGGTTCATTATTACAGTCAGGAAATTATTATGCGGTTTCTAAAGAAAGAGAAGCAGAGTTTATTAAAAAGAGAAATATTGGAGATGGAAGATCCAACGACTGGATAAATACTTTCAGTTTAGGACTTACATATTCGTTCGGAAGACCTCCATGTTATTGTGAATAATATGTCGTTGATTAAAGAAAAAATAAATTCTGAGAATTTACCAAAACACGTAGCCATCATTATGGATGGTAATGGAAGATGGGCAAAATCTCGTGGCGAAGAAAGAACTTTCGGTCACAAAAATGCCATTAATGCAGTAAGAAATGCTATTAATGCATGTAATGAGATTAATATCCCTTATTTAACACTGTATACATTCTCTTCAGAAAATTGGAATCGTCCAAGTGAAGAAGTGAATACCCTTATGAACCTGTTGGTAGAGACCTTACTGCTGGAAGCAGAAGAGATCTTCAGCAAAGGATTGAGAATGCATGTTATAGGGAATCTTGAGAAACTACCTACATTAGTAAAAGAGCAGTTGGAACGTGTGGTAGAGCTTACAAAAGAAAACACAAAAGGAAACCTTGTATTGGCTATTAGCTATGGCTCACAAAATGAAATACTGGAAGCCGTAAAAAATATAAGTTCTGATGTAAAAGAAGGAAAAGTAGAGATAGAAAATATAAACGAAAGTTTATTCGAAAACTATCTATATACAAAAGATTTTCCTCCTGTAGATTTACTGATCAGAACCAGCGGCGAAATAAGGATAAGCAACTTCCTGCTTTGGCAGATTGCTTATGCAGAATTACAGTTTTTAAATGTGCTGTGGCCGGATTTCACCAAAGATATTTTCTTCCAATGTATTGTTGATTATCAAAACAAGGAAAGAAGATATGGTTTAACCGGCGAACAGGTGAAAGGCCAATAAAATTTTAAGAAAAGAAAGACTCGATAAAATGAAGTTTAGACTATTACCCATCATTATGTTTGCTGCTTCTGCACATTTTTATGGACAAGTAACTCCACAAGACAGCACAAAAGTAAATAATGCTGTACATGCAGAAAATGAGGCAGGAACTTATACACTTAAAGACATCGTTGTAGATGGGGTAAAAAAATATACACCAGCTCAGATCTTAAGATTTACGGGCCTTACAAAAGGAGAAAGTGTAGACATTCCGGGACAGAAAATCAGCAATGCTGTAAAAAAGCTTTGGGATACCCAATCTTTTTCTGAAGTGGAAGTTTACGTTCAAAGTATTGAAGGACAAACGATTGTTCTGAAATTTCATCTACAGGATCTGAAAGAACTTGGAGAAGTGAAATTTGCAGGAAAAGGAATCGGTAAATCTAAAAGTGAAAAACTGGCAAAGGATAACAACCTTAAACCAGGAACTAAGATTACTCAGAACTTAGTTTCAAGCCTTAAAACCCATGTCCCTAAAGACTATATCAAAAAAGGTTTTGCAGATGCTAAAATCACTATTCAGGATAAGGTAAATGCAGGAGATCCTGCGTTGGTAGACTGGACAATTAATGTTGATAAGGGTAAAAGAATCAAAATTGATCATATTGAATTTGAAGGAAACGAGAATGTAACCGATAGAAAACTTAGAAATAAAGCTTTCAAAGAAACTAAGCAAAAACGTTTCGGTATTGGTGGTATTTTGAAGTCCTCAAAATTCATTGAAGATAAATATCAGGAAGACAAGCAAAGTCTTATCAGTTATTACAACTCCCTTGGATACAGAGACGCTAAAATTGTTTCAGATTCAGTATGGAGAAACAAAAGAAATAATTACGAAATCAATGTAAAACTTAGCGAGGGTAAAAAATATTATATCGGGGATGTTACATTCACGGGTAATACTGTATACTCTACAGAATACTTACAGAGATTATTAGGATATAAGAAAGGTGATATTTACGATGCTGTAGGTTTCAACAAAAAAGTTGGTGAAGACGGTGGTAAAGAGGATGATTCGGATATTAAATCTGTTTACATGAACAATGGTTACCTTTTCTCAAACGTAACACCTGTTGAAAAATCAGTAGCAGGAGATGCCGTAAACCTTGAAGTAAGAATTAATGAAGGAGAGCAGGCTACCTGGAATAAAGTAACATGGCAGGGGAATACAACAACCCATGACCATGTAATTCTTAGAGCACTAAGAACAAAACCAGGAGAGCTATTCAAGAAAACAGAAATTAAGAGAACCTATTTCGATTTAGCAGGGATGTCATTCTTTGACCCTCAGCAAATCGGACAGGATATCCAGCCAAATCAGGTGGATAATACCGTAGATATCAATTGGAAACTTGTAGAAAAAGGATCTTCTCAGGTTCAGCTACAGGCAGGTTACGGTGGTAACAGTTTCATCGGTACTTTAGGATTGACATTTAATAACTTCTCATTAAAGAATTTTCTTAAGTTTAAAGATTTCAAACCAGTACCTCAGGGAGACGGACAAACGTTCTCAGTTCAGGTGCAAGCAGGACAGTACTTCCAGAACTATGGAGTATCATTCACAGAACCTTGGCTATTTGGTACAAGACCAACAGCTCTTTCTGTAAGTTTGAATAACTCAAGAGTAAGATATACAGATCAATATGGAGACGCTCAGAAATTGAACATCTTCTCTGCTTCAGTAGGTCTGAACAGACTATTGAACTGGCCGGATGACTATTTCTCTCTTTATACTGGGCTACAGTTCCAGAAGTATGACTTCAAAAACTATCCATTCCAGTTTGGAGATTCCACTGAAAATAATGGTACTGCCAATAACTTCAGTGTCAACTTAGGACTGAGCAGAAACTCTGCAGGTATTGACCCGATTTTCCCAACAACTGGATCCAATATCGAGCTTTCAGCAAAACTGACTCCTCCATACTCATTGTTTAAGAAAAAAGATTACTCTACAATGTCAGCTATTGACAAATATAAGTGGATGGAATTCTATAAAATCAAGTTTAAAGCTGATGTTTACAATGAAATCATTGGAAAACTGGTCTTGAGATCTTCTGCAGAAATGGGATTCATGGACGGATATAACAGCCAATTGGGTGCTCCGCCATTCGAAAGATTCTATATGGGAGGAACAGGTCTTTTCGGAGGTCGATATGACGGTAGAGAATTGATTCCTTTAAGAGGTTATGAAAATGCCACTACAGAAGGAGGTCAGGGAGAAGATATTACACAGAAAGGAGGAGGTACAATCTATAACAGATTTACTTTAGAATTAAGATACCCGATCTCAATGAGCCAGACTGCAAAAATCTATGCTTTGACATTCGCTGAAGGAGGTAACGTATGGAATTCATGGAGTTCTTACAGCCCGTTCCAGTTGAAAAGATCTGTCGGAATTGGGGTAAGAGTTTATATGGGAGCATTTGGATTGATCGGATTTGACTTTGCACTAGGTCTTGATAAAACTATTTCTGGTGAAAAGTCTGGATGGAGAAACCACTTCTTGATGAACCAAACATTATAATTATAATTATGAAGCACTTTAAAATAATTTTCACGTTCGCATTACTCTTGCTTTTCGGGTTGAACAGTGCCCAGAAAATCGGAGTAGTGGATACTAATGAAATTTTGAATAAATTACCTCAGTATAAAGAAGCTGAAGCAAGGTTGAATTCTCAGATCGATACCTGGGAGTCTGAACTTCAAAGCCTTCAGTCTGAATATGAAAGAAAAAAAGCTGCTTTTGAAAGTGAAAAAGTTTTATTGATAGGTGACCAGCTTAAACTTAGAGAAAAAGAAGTTACCGATCTTGATAAAAATATTAAAACAACAACAAGCTTACGTTTTGGAGCTAACGGTGAAATTACAAAACTGAGAACAAATCTTGTTCAGCCTTTTCAGGATCAGATTTGGGGAGCTATCAAAACAATGTCCGAAAAAAATGGCTTGGGCATAGTTCTTGATAAAAGCAATAACATTAGTGTTATTTTCCTTCAGTCAAAATATGATTACACCGAAAAAGTATTGTCTATTCTATTAAAAGGGACAGACAAGAAGGAAAAAACAAATAGCAAAGGCAAAAAATAATCAAAGAATTAACTTTTGCTATATTTTAAAATCTAAAAACAAATTAAATTATTTATTTACCAGTTATGAAAAAATTAAGTGTATTATTTGCAGCAGTAATGATGGTTGTATCTGTAGGTATGGCAAAAGCTCAAAAAATTGCTACTTTAGATGTAATGGGAGTTCTTAACGCAATGCCGGAGAAAAAGAAAGCAGATGCTGATCTTAAAACATTCTTAGATACTAAACAAGCTGAGATTAAGAAAAAAGCTGACGCAGCTCAAACTAAATATCAGCAATATCAAACTGAAGCTCCTAAGAAAACAGCTGACGAAAACAACGCGAGAGAAGCAGAAATGAAAAAATTAGCTGAAGAAATCCAGCAAATGCAGGAAAAAGCTCAAAAAGATCTTCAGTCTAAGCAAGACTTAGCTTTCGCTCCTATTGAGAAAAAGCTAAACGATGCAGTAGAAAAAGTAGCTAAAGCTAGCGGATACGATTATATTATGGATGCAAACTCAACAGCATTCCTTTATAAAGCAGGACCAGACGCAACTGCAGCTGTGAAGAAAGAACTAGGAATTCAATAATTTCAGCAAATTAACAAAGATTTATAAAACTAACCACCTCTTTTAGAGGTGGTTTTTTTATTTTTGCGGAATGGAAAAAGAAGTATCAACTACGGTCAAAGTTAGGTTTAGTGACTGTGATCCAATCGGACATCTGAATAATGTAAAATATCTTGAGTATATGTTCAATGCCAGAGAAGATCATGTAGAAACATTTTATGGATTTACCTATGAAGAATATACCAAACAAACCGGCTGTACCTGGATTGCTATTCAAAATGAAATAGCCTATCTGAAAGAAGTAAGATATAATACACAGGTAGTGATCAGCAGCAAGACCATCGATGTACAGGATAGAACGGCAAAAGTCGAAATTCTGATGAAAAGCCTTGATGAAAAGACAATTCATGCTGTACTTTGGGTGACCGTTATTTATTTTAATGTTAAAACAAGAAAATCTGAAGTTCATCCCGAAGATATCAAAGAGGTTTTTGATAAATTTTATGTGGATCTTATCCAAAAAGACTTCCAGTCAAGAGTGAAGTTTTTAAGATCTCAGAATGCCAAGAACTCTTAATCTCATTTCTTATTGAAGGTTCCAATTTAAAAATTAATAATAAACAAATGAAAAAAATAGCAGTAATAGGGAGTAACGGACAATTAGGAAACTGCATAAAAAAGATTGCCCCGGATTTTGAACATCTATATGAATTCTTATTTACAGACTCGTCCACTTTAAACGTTACCAATGAAGAGCAGGTGAATGATTTCTTTTATGATAACAAACCTGATTATTGCATCAATGCCTCCGCTTACACCGCAGTTGATCTGGCGGAAAAGGAAAAAGATAAAGCCTTTGCCGTAAATGCTGATGGAGTAGCTCATCTTGCTCAGGCATGCGCAGATCATAAATCTGTTCTGATCCATGTTTCTACAGATTATGTTTTTGATGGTACCACAAACCTTCCTTACTCTGAAGATGACTTTACAAACCCGATTGGAGTATATGGAGCTTCAAAAAGAGAAGGAGAAGAACTTGCTCTGGAAATCAATCCAAAGACAATCATTCTGAGAACTTCATGGCTGTATTCTGAATTTAATAAGAACTTTGTGAAAACAATGTTAAACCTTTTCTCTCAAAAAGAAGAGTTGGGAATCGTTGCGGATCAGTTTGGACAGCCTACTAACGCAAACGATTTGGCAGAAGCTATTATGAGGATTATTGAAGCACCGCAGAAAACCTATGGAATTTTCCATTTCTCAAACTATCCGGAGACAACCTGGTTTGAATTTGCAAAAAAAATTGCAGAATTTTCAAAGTCATCAATACAATTAAATCCATTAACAACCGAACAGTATCCAACTCCCGCCAAAAGACCTGTAAGAAGTACCATGTCTTTGGATAAAATAGAGGAAGTTTACAAAATAGAACCCAAACATTGGGAAAACAGCCTTGAAGAATGTGTTGAGATCCTTTCACACTAATACTATATATATGAAGAATATTGCAATCCTCTTTTCAGTGTTATGTATCCAGCTGTGGAATGCACAGAATGTTTATATGACCAGAGTTGAAAAAACAAATGACAACTCAGATAAATTCTTATTAAGAAAAGAAGCTGCTGCTACAGATGCTATTTATTTAGGAGAAGTAGAAGTACAGGGTTTTTCAAAAGATGATGCACTCGTATTTTCCTTGGTATATAAAAAAGCAAAAGAAATTGGTGCCAATACATTTGAATTAAAACCTTTCGAAAATGTTGATGGTACACCTCAGGCATTCAATGCTGCCAATTATAAAATAGCTTTATATTATACACCCAAAGAAAAATTAACGGCTACACATGGTGACATGTATATATTTGCCTCTTCTGAAAAAGACCAAAAGATTAGCATCAACCGTAAAGACTATAAAATCTCTCCCAGATCATTTTTGAAATTAAAAGTTGTTCCGGGAGAAATCTATACCATCTCAACCAAAAAGCTTTTAGGTTCTACAGTGAAAGTTCAACCAAAAGCCAATGATGACAACCTCTATTTTCAGGTTTCTTCTCTAAAAGTAAAACCAGATAACTCAGGAGTAGGAGGTTTGAATCTGAAATCCGGAGATATTATTGGTCTGGAGAAGTCCTATGCTGAATTTTTGAGCGTAATATATAAAGAAAGCAGACCTTAGAAGCTGTCTATACTAAACAATTATAGGTTTACCTATATAAACCATCAATACGAAGAGGCTGTCAAAAGGTAAACCAACGCTCGGAGAATTCCTTAAATAGGAGTCCGAGAGAGGGAGACTTTTGACAGCCTCTTCTTTTATATGATCTTTGTCTTGGGCTTTAATCCAAACGTATGACCAGTCGGACTTTTTACAGGCTTTGTTGGAAACCCTCCTTATCTTATTATATATCAATAGTAGCCTGTTCTCATGAAAATTTTCCGATCCTCAGGCTTCAGCCCAACCCTACATCTATCCTTATTATTATATATCCCTTATTTTGATCCTTCCACACCCCAAAACCCCGCCTCCCGCCCTTCGAATCATCCCCTCTCATCCTCTCAAACCCTCCAACTCTCCAACCCTCTCACCCGATCCTCCAAACAAATGTTTAAAATTTTTCTCCCTGCCTTCCAGTAGATTAGGATAAAATCTCGTTTCAATATGAAATTTAAGTTAAATAAAGTTGCGTAGTGTATGGTAAGTTTCTATCTTTGCCCCACTGAAAAACGAAAGACATTCAGTAGCGCAGAAGAGCCTTTAGATGGGCAGAAACAAAGAAATACTTCATAAGATAAGGACGAAAAAAAAACTTTAATTTTTTTATAAAAAAAGTTGTCAGTTAAAAAATAGTTATTATCTTTGCAGTCCCAATTAGAGGGAGCGCAGGAGTAGAGAGATTGAAGGTTTAGGAAGAATTAAGGTTACTTAAAAAAAACTTTAAAATTTTCTTCAAAAACATTTGGTCAATTCAAAATAAAGTTTTACTTTTGCACTCGCAAATACGGAGCAACACTGACAGAAAGATTGTTACGTTAAAAAGCGAAAGATATAAAGATCATTGACATACAATATAACAACCAAGTAAGGAAAAACTAAAGCGTTAAAAACTTTGAGTGAGTCAGACAAACATACAATGGAGAGTTTGATCCTGGCTCAGGATGAACGCTAGCGGGAGGCCTAACACATGCAAGCCGAGCGGTAGAGATTCTTCGGGATCTTGAGAGCGGCGTACGGGTGCGGAACACGTGTGCAACCTGCCTTTATCAGGGGGATAGCCTTTCGAAAGGAAGATTAATACCCCATAATATATTGAATGGCATCATTTAATATTGAAAACTCCGGTGGATAGAGATGGGCACGCGCAAGATTAGATAGTTGGTGAGGTAACGGCTCACCAAGTCTACGATCTTTAGGGGGCCTGAGAGGGTGATCCCCCACACTGGTACTGAGACACGGACCAGACTCCTACGGGAGGCAGCAGTGAGGAATATTGGACAATGGGTGCGAGCCTGATCCAGCCATCCCGCGTGAAGGACGACGGCCCTATGGGTTGTAAACTTCTTTTGTATAGGGATAAACCTAGATACGTGTATCTAGCTGAAGGTACTATACGAATAAGCACCGGCTAACTCCGTGCCAGCAGCCGCGGTAATACGGAGGGTGCAAGCGTTATCCGGATTTATTGGGTTTAAAGGGTCCGTAGGCGGATTTGTAAGTCAGTGGTGAAATCTCACAGCTTAACTGTGAAACTGCCATTGATACTGCAAGTCTTGAGTGTTGTTGAAGTAGCTGGAATAAGTAGTGTAGCGGTGAAATGCATAGATATTACTTAGAACACCAATTGCGAAGGCAGGTTACTAAGCAACAACTGACGCTGATGGACGAAAGCGTGGGGAGCGAACAGGATTAGATACCCTGGTAGTCCACGCCGTAAACGATGCTAACTCGTTTTTGGAGCGCAAGCTTCAGAGACTAAGCGAAAGTGATAAGTTAGCCACCTGGGGAGTACGAACGCAAGTTTGAAACTCAAAGGAATTGACGGGGGCCCGCACAAGCGGTGGATTATGTGGTTTAATTCGATGATACGCGAGGAACCTTACCAAGGCTTAAATGGGAAATGACAGGTTTAGAAATAGACTTTTCTTCGGACATTTTTCAAGGTGCTGCATGGTTGTCGTCAGCTCGTGCCGTGAGGTGTTAGGTTAAGTCCTGCAACGAGCGCAACCCCTGTCACTAGTTGCCATCATTAAGTTGGGGACTCTAGTGAGACTGCCTACGCAAGTAGAGAGGAAGGTGGGGATGACGTCAAATCATCACGGCCCTTACGCCTTGGGCCACACACGTAATACAATGGCCGGTACAGAGGGTAGCTACACTGCGAAGTGATGCAAATCTCGAAAGCCGGTCTCAGTTCGGATTGGAGTCTGCAACTCGACTCTATGAAGCTGGAATCGCTAGTAATCGCGCATCAGCCATGGCGCGGTGAATACGTTCCCGGGCCTTGTACACACCGCCCGTCAAGCCATGGAAGTCTGGGGTACCTGAAGTCGGTGACCGTAACAGGAGCTGCCTAGGGTAAAACAGGTAACTAGGGCTAAGTCGTAACAAGGTAGCCGTACCGGAAGGTGCGGCTGGAACATCTCATTTTAGAGCGTCTTAAGACGTTAAACAAAATCAGTATCGTAAGATACAATATACTTACTTAAAGCAATAGCTTTAGTTTTTTGTTTGGTTGCTATATAAAAATACAAAACCCACTAGAAATTAGTATAGGGAAAGAGATTTAGAAAAGAAGTTAGAAATTAGAAGTTAGAGATTAGTCTAACATCTAGTATCTAAAATCTAACATCTAAAACAAAGTCTCGTAGCTCAGCTGGTTAGAGCGCTACACTGATAATGTAGAGGTCGGCAGTTCGAGCCTGCCCGAGACTACTAATTAAAATAGAGGTTAGAATCTAGAAATTAGAAGTTAGTTTTTACTAATCTCTAACTTCTAACTACTAACATCTAAACTAGCGGGGAATTAGCTCAGCTGGCTAGAGCGCCTGCCTTGCACGCAGGAGGTCAAGGGTTCGACTCCCTTATTCTCCACAGTTTTGGAAGACTGATTTAAAAGTTACGAATGGAGCCAAAAACAACATTTGTTCATCAGTTTGAAAGAAAGAAATTAAGATCATTGACATTAACGGTAAAGACATCACAAAGAGAAAACCGAGCGCATAAAGCGCTTGAGTAACCAATAGGAAAGAAATCGTTAAGGGCGTATGGCGGATGCCTAGGCTTTCAGAGGCGACGAAGGACGTGGTAAGCTGCGAAAAGCTGCGGGGATTGGCACACACGAATTGATCCGCAGATATCCGAATGGGGCAACCCGGCATATTGAAGATATGTCACCTCGTAAGAGGAGCAAACCCGGAGAACTGAAACATCTAAGTACCCGGAGGAAAAGAAATCGAAGAGATTCCGTAAGTAGTGGCGAGCGAAAGCGGATTAGCCCAAAAGTCTTTTTATGTTTAGAGGAATGTTCTGGAAAGAACAATCGTAGAAGGTGATAATCCTGTACTCGAAAGGCATATTAAGATGATAAATGAGTAGGGCGGGACACGTGAAATCCTGTCTGAATATGGGGGGACCATCCTCCAAGGCTAAATACTCCTGAAAGACCGATAGTGAACAAGTACTGTGAAGGAAAGGTGAAAAGCACTTCGAATAGAAGGGTGAAATAGAACCTGAAACCGTACGCCTACAAGCGGTCGGAGCAGCATAAAGCTGTGACGGCGTGCCTTTTGCATAATGAGCCTACGAGTTAATTTTACTAGCGAGGTTAAGGTATTAAGTACCGGAGCCGGAGCGAAAGCGAGTCTGAATAGGGCGCATAGTTAGTAGGATTAGACGCGAAACCTTGTGATCTACCCATGGGCAGGTTGAAGCTCTGGTAACACAGAGTGGAGGACCGAACCGGTTGACGTTGAAAAGTCTTCGGATGACCTGTGGGTAGGGGTGAAAGGCCAATCAAACTGGGAGATAGCTCGTACTCTCCGAAATGCATTTAGGTGCAGCGTCGTATATAAGTTTATTAGAGGTAGAGCTACTGATTGGATGCGGGGGTTTCATCGCCTACCAATTCCTGACAAACTCCGAATGCTAATAAATGTTCTACGGCAGTGAGGGCATGGGTGCTAAGGTCCATGTCCGAGAGGGAAAGAACCCAGACCAACAGCTAAGGTCCCAAAATATATGTTAAGTTGAAACAACGCGGTTGGACTGCATTGACAGCTAGGATGTTGGCTTGGAAGCAGCCATTCATTTAAAGAGTGCGTAACAGCTCACTAGTCGAGCGGTCCGGCATGGATAATAATCGGGCATAAACATATTACCGAAGCTATGGATTTATATTTTAGATATATCTGGTAGGAGAGCATTCTATTTGCGCCGAAGCAGTACTGTGAGGTATTGTGGAGCGGATAGAAAAGAAAATGTAGGCATAAGTAACGATAAAGCAGGCGAGAAACCTGCTCACCGAAAGACCAAGGCTTCCTCAGCCATGCTAATCAGCTGAGGGTTAGTCGGGACCTAACGCGAACCCGAAAGGGGTAGTGGATGGACAATGGGTTAATATTCCCATACTTGCTCACAATAAAAGGGGACGGTTGGATGTAGCTGCTGGAGACTGACGGAATAGTCAAGGCCTAGCCTTCGGGCGAAGCTGCTGTAGTGTAATCTGATCCAAGAAAAGCCGAAGTGAAGCAACCCGTACCAAAACCGACACAGGTGGTCGAGGAGAGAATCCTAAGGTGCTCGAGTGAGTCGTGGCTAAGGAACTAGGCAAAATAGTCTCGTAACTTCGGAAGAAGAGACGCCAACAGCAATGTTGGCCGCAGTGAAGAGGCCCAGGCGACTGTTTATCAAAAACACAGGACTCTGCTAAATCGAAAGATGCTGTATAGGGTCTGACACCTGCCCGGTGCTGGAAGGTTAAGGAAGGTGCTTAGAGTTAAATCGAAGGCATTAACTGAAGCCCCAGTAAACGGCGGCCGTAACTATAACGGTCCTAAGGTAGCGAAATTCCTTGTCGGGTAAGTTCCGACCTGCACGAATGGTGTAACGATCTGGGCACTGTCTCAGCCACGAGCTCGGTGAAATTGTAGTATCGGTGAAGATGCCGATTACCCGCAATGGGACGAAAAGACCCTGTGAACCTTTACTATAACTTCGTATTGACTTTGAGTAAGTAATGTGTAGGATAGGTGGGAGGCTTTGAAGCAGGCACGCTAGTGTTTGTGGAGCCAACGTTGAAATACCACCCTTTACTTACTTGGAGCCTAACTTCTTTCAGAAGGACATTGCGTGGTGGGTAGTTTGACTGGGGTGGTCGCCTCCAAAAGAGTAACGGAGGCTTTCAAAGGTACCCTCAGCACGCTTGGTAACCGTGCGTAGAGTGTAATGGCATAAGGGTGCTTGACTGTGAGACCTACAAGTCGATCAGGTGCGAAAGCAGGACATAGTGATCCGGTGGTTCCGTATGGAAGGGCCATCGCTCATAGGATAAAAGGTACTCCGGGGATAACAGGCTAGTCTCCCCCAAGAGCTCACATCGACGGGGAGGTTCGGCACCTCGATGTCGGCTCGTCACATCCTGGGGCTGGAGAAGGTCCCAAGGGTTGGGCTGTTCGCCCATTAAAGTGGCACGCGAGCTGGGTTCAGAACGTCGTGAGACAGTTCGGTCTCTATCTATTGCGGGCGTTAGATGTTTGAGAGGGCTTGATTCTAGTACGAGAGGACCGAATTGAACAAACCTCTGGTGTATCAGTTGTACCGCCAGGTGCACCGCTGAGTAGCTACGTTTGGAAGAGATAAGCACTGAAAGCATATAAGTGCGAAACTCGCCTCAAGATGAGACATCTTTTAAGGGTCGTTGTAGATGACGACGTTGATAGGCTATAGGTGTAAAGACAGTAATGTCATAGCCAAGTAGTACTAATTACCCGTAGATTTATAGTCTATGGTTACTAATAAACCAAGTGCTTTATGCGCAGTGAAGGTTTTGTCTTTGTGAAAGTTTTTATCGCTTAAAACAGGTAGCAGATGGTAGCTATCAGGAAGCAGGTACAACCTGCAACCTATTACCTACATCCAGCAACCTTATATACAACCTTTAGGGTGGTTTTAGCGGTGGGGCTCACCTGTTCCCATTCCGAACACAGAAGTTAAGCCCACCAGCGCCGATGGTACTGCTAACGCGGGAGAGTAGGCCGCCGCCAGTTTTTATTTTATTTTTAAAAAACCTTTATCATTACGATAAAGGTTTTTTTGTTATATACATACACCAACAAACCAACCCCCAAACCCAACAGAGACATAAGTAATGAGCAATGAGTAATAGGCAATGAGTAATTAGTAATAGATGCGACGTAATAAACTAACCAGCTCATATCTCCTTTATCTTCCTTCCTCCAGCTTCAAGCTTCCTGCTTCCAGCCCTCTGTTTTTCCATTCTTTATCCCACAATGGGTCTTTACCTTCAATACTATCTTTATTCCAACCCAGTCTGTCACTCCGTAGGAGTCTAAATAAAGCTCTTTCGTGGAATTAAAATAACAGAAATATAATTTCTTCTTATTAAAATGCTTCGACTCCGCTCAGCATGACACTTCTAATACTAATTGCTAAAAAACTTAGACATTCTCTTGTCATCTTAAATTCTTTAAACCTCTCATACATAAACCTTGATTCTTAGGGAATGGTTCAATGGGAATAGAAGTGATGCTTACACTTGCAACTCTGACGTCTAATCTCTGTAACTCGAACCCCGTACCCCGGAAATTATGCCCTCTATCATTTTAAGCTCATAATTGGCTTATCATATATAAAACTTATACTTTGTTTATTAAAAGTATTTAAGCTCCGGAATCCATGTTATTTTAAGTCAAAAGAAATAAAAAAACCGCTTCTCTAAAGAAACGGTTCTTATATTGATCACATCGCAAGTTTTCTTAATTAAATATTTAGTTTGCTGCTATCGTAAAAACTATTTGTGTGCTGTAAGATGCTGCGGGAATTGTGACAGACACTCCACCTATTTCAAGTTGTACATTGATGCCGGAATAATTTACACTGTTATTGACTCCTAAAACTCCACTAAAGGTTATTGTTGATAATGTTACAGCATTTGCTTGTGGTATTTCTATAAAATTTGCGGTACCTCCATTGATCGAAGAGGTACAAAGGACACAAAGACCATTGATTGTTGCTGTTCCCCCACTTCTTTTTGCATATAGTTTTAGGGAGCTGTTCCATGAAGTTGGGGAAAGTTGCATGGTGATTTTTGCTCCGGAGGCTGAGAGAAGATTAAGAAAAGACCCAGGCAAAAGACCGGATAATGTTAATTGTGCAGGGTTATCATAAGTTCCGGTATAGTTACTTCCTGCCTCTGTAATGGTAGGGACACTCACAGTCCAGTTAGTGCCGGCAATACTTATGGTTTGCCCTTCGAGATAACTTCCCATTATTAAAGCAATAATGTAAAGATATCTTTTTAAGAACTGTTCTTTGAGAAGGGGACTTTTCATTTTCATTTTATTCTGTGATGGTATAGGTGATGATGATTGCTGTATTGGCCTGAGCCTGTAAATTGGCATAAGTATTAGTGGCAAGTGAAATAGTGAGGGCATGGCCGTTATTCGCTCCATTTCCTGTATATGCTCCGCCAATACCACTAATGATGGTAGTAGGAGTAGTGGTAAGAATTACCTGCCCTGAGGATGTTCCCAATGTTCCACCGCCAGCTCCTGAGGCTGAGGCTGCCTGAACTCTTATATTAACACCTGCGATAACTTTATTTACTGAGGCCGTAATTCTTCTGGTAAGTCCACCGGTAGCAATAGCTGAAGTATAGTTGATCCATTTCGACGTATTGGGAGTTGGTGCTCCAAGAGCATTTCCTGCTTCTGTAGGAGGCGTAAAATTTAAAACAATACTTCCTGTTGGCTCAATATCCATTAAAGTTACCACAGGCAGTGTAAGACTGACAGTAGTATTTGCGGTCTGGGAATAGATTGAACCGGATACAACACAAAATGCAATTAATAATATGGTACGGATCAGAATCATCTCTTCTTTTTTATTTCATTATATCCTACTTTCAAGGATTCCTGTTGATATTTGATCTCTATCTGTTGTTTGACAACATTGATGCTTATTTTTTTTGTTTCCGAAGGTTGTAAAGTAAACAGAAATTTGTCTGTTGAAATTTTATACCGTTTATCAAGCCCGTTACGATAGACTTTAATAGTCCAGTCTCCAGGCCTAAGATAAGTGAAGTCAAAGTTTTCTCCAATGAAACAGATCTTGCGGAAAGTCTGATCATTATTGGTCGCTTCCACAACAATACTTTCCTTTTTCTTCTTTCCTTTTTCAGATTGTACCTGGCCAAAATCCGATTGATCTTTTTCTCCGGTTTCTAAAATTTTAACATGTCCCTGAACATTTGCTGCTGTTGTTAATCCAAAATTAAAGGTATTTTCTTTATTCATCAGTGAAAGAGCAGCAGGTAAAGTTTGAGTTGGAATGTCATTGAGTTCTGTAGTGGAGCGGTCCATTTCAATAAAATAATTACCTGGAATAATATTTTTAAATATATAATTTCCATCCTTATCCGTAACAGATAAATAACTTCCGAGCATTAATCTAATTCCTTCCGTCTTTTTTATACCCAGGTTACTTACATTTCCTGAAAGCGAAACATATTCCGCCGTTTTCTGTACGGGAATATTGGGACGCCATGTATAGCGCATGGAGAATATAAAATCTTTATCTCCGATTTCTCCTCTTTGCAATGAATATCTTCCGGAAAGGTCAAGTTCATTTCCGGGAAATAACTGCTGGTGAAATAGAAGTTCAAACAGATTTCTGTCTTTAAAATATTCCTCAGGCATATAATTGTTCTGATAAAAGATACTTAAGCTGGTCTTATCAGAAAACTGACTAAAGATTCTGGCTCCGTAATAAAGGTTTTTCTGATTTTGAAGCTGATATCTTGAGCTGATAGCATAACTTCCGAAAATGTTAAATGACGTTTTGAACTTTTGAAATGAAAGATTCGCAGAATAAAAACTTGAATTGCCACTAAATCCTGTCAGATAATTATCTGTTTTCCCAAATTGTCCATCCAGGTTTACCTGAAACACGCCTATCTGCTGATTAATACTCACTTTGAAGTAACGCTCATAATAATCAAATTGCTTAGGTTCTAAACGGTCTTTATAGGTTTGATATCCATTATTAAGGATAATGAAACCACTCGGTATATATTTGTACTGTATACCATATTGAAAAGACTTTCTATAGGGTGCAGCCAGTAACAGGGTATCTCTTTGGAAATTTTTGGCATCCTGCATATAATTGGCAAAGACACTTATTTTCTTTGTGAGATTGTAGAAAATATTACCATTAAAGGTATTGGTATTGGTAAAATATCCGGCGAAATCAGGGCTGGCTCTCATATACATTAAATTTCCATTCCACTTTTTAAAAACGGCCTCAGCTTGTAATAAATAAGCTGTTCCATCTGTTTTTTGTGTAGTACTGTACGCCAATTCTCCGGAAAGAGTTATATTGTTTGAAACCTTGAATTTTCCTTTGGCATAAGGCAAATGAGCATCTGAATCAAGTCTTACTTCGCTATATCTGATTTCTTCTTTTCTTGGAGTTTTGTAGAGATAGCCTACAGAAATTTCGGACTCTTTTCGGATTTTAAAGGCGGAATAAAAATTAAATTCATCTTTAATATCTCTGAAAAACCTCGGATGGTTATAAAATCCACCGAAGCTTACTTTATTGAGATCATATCGGATTTCTGCCCCGCGGCCATATCTTGCAAATTCTGTAAGATAGGAAGAAGAGTAAGTTTTATCACCCAGATGAATAGAGAAATTGTTCCGTTTATAATTCACAAAATATTCTTCATATTGAGTAAATGTATTGATTTCTATAGGATTGTGAGTAACCGCTCTGAACTCAATCTGATTTTTATTGTCTTTATCAAGTGTTCCCTTACCATATATTTCTCCCTGAAAACCATCATTATATACTCCCATATTCTGCATACCAATGAAAGATAATGAGAAAGCAACAGGAAGCCTGTGATAAATGTCTTTTTCAGAAGGTTTTGCTGATATCACCTGAGTACTCACATAGACATCCTGATTTTCTTTTGGATTACCTTTTGGATGTACCGAAAGGTTTAGGTTTTGAAATTCATTTTGAGCGAGTTCTGGATTTGTTACTTTATGAATAGTAATTGTTTTTGACTCATTAGGTTCCAGGACTAATGATGTTTCATTATCAACAATAGCATTTTTACTTTCTAGAACAATACTTTCTGTTATATTACCATTATTTTTTAAAAGAAAAGACGCACGGATTGTTTCCCCAGCTCTTACAAATTCAGGAGTATTCAAGGCAGTAACTAAAAGATTGCTGTTCCCTGAAACGATGATTTTTGTATTTTTTGTAAAAGCTATTCCGTTATTGCGATCGGTAATATTCAGTATTACAGTATAGATACCCTGTCCTGTTTCTGTGCCGATACGCAGGGGAACGAGATAAACTGATGTTTCATGAGGAAGAATTTGAAATTCTCCTTTTGCTAAAATAGGATTGATTGAAGGACTTGATGTGGAAACTGAGATATCGTATATTTTGGTTTCTGCCGAATTGTTTTCTAAAGTGAAGGGAATAGAAGTAGACATTCCCGGCATTAAACTATCTTTTTTACTGATCAATCTATTGGATTGCTCTTGAGAAAAAATAAATACCGGGAATAATGATATGATAATAAATAAAGTCCAAGTTCTAATCATTTTTTACTTCTAATTCCACATTGAGTGCAAAAGCATTCTCTTCTTCATCGGTAGCTATGATAGCTGCTTTGTATTTATCGGGGGGTACTTTACTGATGTCAATGTAAAATGTTTTGGAGGTGTTGGGTAACAGCCCCATTGTTAAACTTGAATAAGTTCCCACTTTTTCACCCGTTTTGCGGTTATAGATTTCAATAGATGTTATGGCTTTACAGTAAAGATTACCATTATTGGCTATTGCTATCTTTGCCGTTTGTTTTCCTTCCTGTTTTTCCACCTTGATACTTTCAAACTTAAGATCCGGTTTGGCTTTTTCTGTTTCCAAATCTGTAATGACCTGAATGGCGTATCGTATAATAGAAGTGATGCTCACTCCAGGTTTACCATCACTTGGTTTTATATCTTCTACCGGTTCTACAATGATCACACTCCAATAGCTTCCCGGATCCATTGCCTGATTGGGAACTGTTATTTCATAGAATATCTCAGTCTTTTCTTTACCTTTAAGAGTAACAAGATTGGTGTTGAGTTTCAACCACTCTCCGTTACTTCGTGTATTGGTACGTAATGCTGTATAATTGATCGTTCCGTCCGCATGGTAGGTATAATCCTGTAAAAATATTTTTACACTTTGAGGATTGCTGCCCGTGTTTTCAATGGCAACTTTTCCTTTATAAACCTTTCCGTTTTCTATTTTGTAAGAATGCGTAAGCCCGTTGAGAATCACAATACCGGCATGTAAAAAGCTGAACTGCAAAATCAGGGTGATCAAAAGAAGGATACGCTTTATCATTGTGTAAAGTTTGGAGTTAAATCATGAATAATACAAAGCCAGGAAGAAACTGATTAACAGCTTCTTCTTATTTTTGAAAGGCGAAATTGAATTTTAATTAAATTCTAATCGTCTGATATTGTATAAGTAACGGTAGCAGCAACAGTAGCAGTAGCCTGTAAGTCAGCGTAAGCTGCTACCCCTCCAGGACCACTTCCTGCAGCGAGTGCATAGGTAAGATTGTGACCGTTATTAGCTCCATTTCCTGTGTAAGCACTTCCGATACCTGAAATAATCGTCTGGCCGGCAGCATTTAAAGTCAATAGACCTGCGGATAGCCCTAATGTACCAGCTCCGGCTCCGGTGGCAGCAGCAGCAGTTACATGAAGATCTACTCCAGGAATGAGAGCGTTCATTTTTACGCTTATATTACGGGTAGGATCTGCCACAGATTTAATAGAAGAGTAATTAAGCCACAACGTAGTGTTGGCCGCAGATGGAAGAATAGGATTTCCGGCTTCAGTAGGCGCTGTAAATCCAAGGGTAATGTTTTTGGTTGCTGCTGGTTCAATATCTACCAATGCAACTTCGGGAATAGAAATGGTAACCGTATGGTTATCTGTAGCGAGGTCTTGGGCGCTTAGATTCCCGGATAGAGCCAATGCAAATAAAGACGCTGCAATTGTCAAATTTAGTTTTTTCATGATGCTGATAATTAGTATAGTGAATATAATAAAATTCGGAATAGTTTGAGAAAAATATATCATAATTTTTATATTAATAATTATTTACTGTATGTAATGCATTATATTCAATAGATACTTTAACAGAATAAGTCAAAAAAAGCCTGTACAAATTTGTACAGGCTTTTATCCCTATTGATCAACATTTTTTATGCCCAGTGCGGATCAGAAACTGAGACTTTTCCAGTCTCTATTCTCCCTGAAAAGTGCCACAGATGCTCATTTAGTGTTATTTTCAAATCATACCAACCTTTAAATTTATCAAGATCAATAATTATTTTTTCTTCTGGTTTTTGTACAGAAATTGTTTTTTTATTTTTTGTGTACAGATCTTCCAGATTGATGGAAAAATTTTTCTTTTTGTTGCTTCTTATAGTCAGTTTAACCTGATTTTTTGCTGTTATATTCTCAAAAATTATCTCTATTTCTGGTGAAATACTTCCCTGGAATTTCCTGAAAAAGCCATTGGGACCAAAAATTTCATAATCATAAGCT
This sequence comes from Chryseobacterium sp. KCF3-3, assembly GCF_045865955.1. NCBI lineage: Bacteria > Pseudomonadati > Bacteroidota > Flavobacteriia > Flavobacteriales > Weeksellaceae > Chryseobacterium > Chryseobacterium sp. KCF3-3. The sequence continues at coordinate 1,277,617 of NZ_AP035792.1, read as the reverse complement.
CCGGAATGTACAGGATGGGATAAATTTTGTCTGGAATATAAGGCATATGAAAAATGATAATTATTGCTGTCAAATTGAGTCCTGTCATAAACAAGTAAAGGAACTCCATTTTCTTTCAGGTTAGTCATTTTTATATGATCTCCTTCCAGGTTTACATGAAAATGATAAGGCAATGGGTTGGAGGGTTTCAGTCCTCTTTCCTGAATGTCAAGCAAATTGTCTTTAAGTTCATCTTCAGAATACCATTTCAGATTGGGAACAGGTTTATTTTTAGCTGCATTGATGGTAGTAGCATAATCCTTTTGATTCAGATAATCCATTTTCGGAACTTTCACGCTGGAAGAATTGAAAGCAGAGGTAAGATCTCCGCATACCGCTCTTCTCCAGTCGCTGATATTGTCAACATGAACATCCTTTTTAAACTTTTTCATGATGAATTTTTCCAGAAACTGCAGTACAGACGTGTGATCCGATACTTCAGAATTTACGAAGCCTCCTTTCGTCCATGGTGATACGATGATCATAGGTACTCTATAGCCTAATCCCACTGTTCCTTCTACTTTTTCATAGCTTTTCAAAGAAGGATTGCTCATATACTCCTGAGATTGATCCACATATTCCACCCCTTCTTTTCCGTTCATATCTACGGGCTGGCTTGGGTTCACCGGTGGTGCAAAAGGTAGTACGTGGTCAAAATATCCGTCATTCTCATCATAATTGATGATAAATATGGTTTTTTTCCATGTTTCAGGATCTTTGGTCAGAATATTCAGAACTTCAGAAATATACCATGCTCCATACCAAGGTGATCCAGGATGATCTGAGAAGTGTTCCGGTGCTACCAGCCAGGAAACCAACGGAAGTTTTTTCTCTTCCACATCTTTACGGAACTGGAATAATACATCACCTTCCGGAACAACAAGCCTTTCTCCGTTTTCATCCTTTCCGATTTCCAGTTTCCAGTAATCCGGATTATTGGAATTGGTTGTAAATGCTTTTTCGTGAAGATTTTTTTCTTCTTTTGAAAGTTTGGAATAATTATCAGGATGGTATTTCACCTGATCTTCCTGTACTTCCGCCAACATGGCTTCAAGTCTTTCTTTCTGATTAGGATTTTTTTCAATCTCCTTCTTCAGATAGGCAATGATATTGGGAATATTCTGATAATACCCTTTTGAAAACTTAACGTTAAATTTTGAAAACCACTCAATCGGGTTATCTGTAAAATTACTCAGCCAGGCTTCCTGCTCTCCGGACATTCCTTTTGGAAGACTGATTTCATTCTGATAAATTTTCCAGGAAACATTTTGTTGTTCTAATATTTCCGGGAAACTTTTCCATTTTGCCTGCGTTGCTTTGTCATAATCAATATTTTCATTGACAACATTGGCCTTTACTTTTCCGTTTTGCTGTTCTCTCAATGTTCCGGACCAAAGAAACAGCCTGTTGGGAGTAGTTCCGGTAAGCGATGAGCAGAAATACTGATCGAATATAGTGAAGGCGTCTGCCAGCTGATAATAAAACGGAAGGTCTTCGCGGTTGTAATACCCTAAGGTAAGCGGAATATTTTTATACTCTTTATTTCCCGAGGCTTTTGCCTGAAGCCATTGGTCAAATTTTCCTTTGTTCAAAGCTTTCTGCTGATCTGCCCATGAGTGAGGCAATGAGCTCATCCAGGTAGATTTTGTATTTCTTAAATCCAGACGGGCGGGAGATGCATATTTTCCTTCATCATTTTTTTGAAAGAAAACAGAATGGCCGTCCTGTTTTATAAAAGCTCTTTTATCCAAAAAACCTCTTACTCCTTTGAGAGCACCAAAAGCATGATCAAATGAACGGTTTTCCTGCATCAGGATGACAACATGCTCTGCATCATAAAATGTAGACTGGGCAGCCGGATCAATGGCTAAAGCTTTTAAAATAGAAGGATGCAGAACCCCTGAAGTTCCTAATCCCGCTAATAAAATACTTGATTTCTCTAAAAATTCTCTTCTGTTCATGTTCAATCGTAATAAGAAAGAAACCGCAAGTTAATAGGATTTTCCTGCGGTTTCTTTGTTTGATATAAAGTTAATCAGATTTTTATTGTAACCACCAAGGTTTGGAATTGATATTATCATTTCCTCCATATTGAGCCGTTAAAGCAGCTTTTAAATTATTGCTGTTGTAATTATACTCAGACTGCGGATATCTGAACCTGAAAGGAGCTGCAACTCCTGCTTTTAAAGGATAATTTGGAAAGCCTGTTCTTAAATAATCAAAGTAAGAAGTCCACTGTGCCTGATGGAACATCGTCATGTATTTTTGAGTCATGATCTTCTCCAGTTGTGTTTGCAATGGATCAGTATTATTATAAACGACTAAAGGAGTTGTCAGATATTGGTTCACATCAAAGCCTGAGAAATATTGTCCCGGATTTTTTACATACGTCTGATAAAAATTGAAACTTGCTTTGATAGCATTGTCATAATGTGTTTTTGCAGATCCGGAAATCCAGCCTCTTGCTGTGGCTTCAGCCAGAATAAACTCAAGTTCTGAATAACTTAATACAGACGCAGGTTCATTGGTAGGATCTTTATAGAAACGATCGTTTACTTTAGAAATGTTTTTTGCCGTGATCAGCGCTGCATTATCAGAGTAGGGGGAAGTAGGATTTCCACCGTTATATCCTGTATAATCTGTGATGGCTTTTCCTGCTTCTTTTGCTCCGGTAGTCTGTGCTGCAAATGTGAACAAACGTGGATCATGCCTGTCTTTGAACATATTAATAAAATAATCTGCCATATACAAACTCGAACCATATCCACTATTATTAAACATCGTGTATCTGCTGTCAGCAGCATCTGCAAACTTAAGTTCACCATTATCTGCAATGGAAGTCATGAGAGATTGGCTTCCTGCAATTGAAGCAAATTCTGTAGCGATATTATAATTTCCTACTGTCGCTTTTTTAGATAAAGTGATCAGGATTTTCAGACGGAATGAATTGATTAGTTTTTTCCACTTTAAAGCATCTCCGTTGTATACAATGTCACCTTCAATTTTTTCGTTGGTATTAATAAGATCATTGGCTTCTTTTAATTCTGATAAAATTCCGGACATGATGGCTTCCTGTGTATCATATTTAGGCTGGGTAATTCCAGATTCACCCTTTGCTGCCTCAGAATAAGGAGCACTTCCTACTTTTAAACTGATATTGAAGAAATGATAGGCTCTCAAAAACTTTCCGATAGCCAGATAATTTTTATTTCCTCTTTTTTCAGCTTCCTGCATCATTTTTCCGGTGTTCAGAAGTCCTTTGGTATAAACTTCAAAAGAAGTATCATTCCATTTCATATACTGATAAGAATTTTCGCCATCAGTACCAATCATCATTCTGGAGGCATACATATTATCTCCATTTACCTGGAAAGTGTATTTTTCAACATAAGTCAAAAGATATTTAGGATCTATACTGGCCTGGTCATTAGGGTTTTCATTGATGGTATCAAGGTTGGATTCACATGAAGCCAATGTCAGAAGCCCGGCTGCAAATAGAGATTTCATCAGCCATTTTGCCGTTTTACCATTTTGACCTTTCACTTTGTTTATATTATTTTTCATTGTCTTGACGTACTTTTTAGTTAAAACTTAAGATTAAAACCGATTCCAAACCATCTGCTGGATGGATCCTGAATATCATTTTCCGTTTTTGTCTGGAAATCCGGATCAGAATAAAGGTTCTTTGATTTTTTCCACATCGCCAGGTTGTAGGCAGAAATATTGGCGGTGAAACCTTTTACCATTCCTCTTGGATTGAGTAATGAAGAGAAATCATATTCAAGAACTACAGATCTAAGCTTGATGAAAGTTCTGTCGAAAACGTTAGCAAATTCTTCACTTTCATCTTGTGTTACTCTTGCTCGGTATGGATAATTCTGTGCCCAGTCCTGGTAGCTGATTGCTTTGGTGTGTGGAGTATAGGTCCCGGTTGCCGGATTGTAGTTAACCCCATCCGGTACAAAATAGTACGTTCCCGGATTCGCATACTCAAGATCTCTGTACGCTACAGAATTAGGATGTTTTCCTCCCCACCACATTTTTTCCACTACCTGGGATCTCATGACACCTCCGATGCTTCCGTCAATTCCAATGTTTAAAGTGAATTTTTTATATTTGAATGTGTTATTGAAACCGAAAGTCCAGTCCGGATTGAAATGTCCTAAGTTACTTGGAGCATTGGCTCTTGTCGGCATTCCTGTATTCGCATCAAGAATTACTTTTCCATCCGGAGACTTTTGCCATGTATAGTCATAATAGCTATCCATTCTTTCGCCTAACTTAATATTTTTGTAGTTCGGCATATTATCGTAGATAGAAGTTAGCTTTTGTTCGTAAGTACTCCAGTTAATTAATGTTTTCCAGCTGAAATCAGAAGTTTTTACCGGAACTAAACCAAGGGAAACTTCAAATCCTTTTGTGGTATATTCGTTTCCGTTTACATATTGTGAAGTGAAACCAGATGATTCAGCAGCAGGGAACTGAAGAATATTATTATAATCCAATGTTCTGAAATAAGTAGCATCGAAAGTAATTCTGTTATTCAGGAAACCTGCGCTTAAACCTAATTCATAAGATTTTGTCTGCTCCGGCTTCAAAGAGTTTTCTACGTTCAAAGTCATTGGATAATAATAAGTAGGATTTCCATTGAATGTGATTCCCTCATTGTTCAGATAATAATTTCTGATGGAATAAGGCTGGAAATCATACGCTACTTTCGCCCATGAAGCAGAAAGTTTCAACATATTAATAGACTCAGGCATTTTTACCAGGTTGGAAATAACGGCACTGATGGAAGCAGAAGGGTAGAAGTACGATCTGTTGGCTTTTGGTAGTGTGGAAGACCAGTCGTTACGTCCAGAAACATTGATGAAAAAAGCATTATACAATCCGATATCAATTGTTGAATAAGCACTGTAAATTAATTTTTCCTTCAAATAGGTATAATTTTTAAGTGCTCCGATAGAGTTTTCGAAGGTGTACACTTCAGGAATTTTTAATCCATCCGTAGACCTTTCATTATTGTTATTTTTATAATAGAAAGCAGAACCTCCTGCATTGATTGTAAAATCAAAGTTTTCAGATATTTTTTTCTTATAAGTCGCCAGAACATCGTAGTTGAGATTCCATGTTTTATTATCTTTCAAAATATAACCGCCACTTCTTGGAGCATCATAATTGAAATAGGAATAAGGACTCAGAATTTCCGTTTTGCTATGGTTTTCTACAAGAGATATTTTCCCTTTTACCGATAGATCCTGTGTAGCTTTATACTCTAGACCTGTCTGAGCATTGATAATATTGGTTCTGTTCTGATTCTTGTAATATTCTGCTCCAAACCATGGATTGTTGTACCATGCATAGTTCCAGTTGGCTTGTGCTCTTCCTTCTTTTCCAGGAATCCACATATGATTTTTCAATGCTTTTCCATCTACATCGCCTCCCATCCAGATCAGAATGGTGTACATGTGTCCACTTGGATTATAATCGTAGTTGGGGATATTAGGAGTAAACGCCTGGTTGAAGTTGAATTTTGTATCGAAGGTTAATTTATCTCCTAGATGGTTTTCAGAAGAGAAGTTGATCCCGTATTTCTGAAGATAAGAATTGGGAACCCTGTCATCATAATTCATGAAGTTTCCGGAGAACCTGTATACATCTTTGTTATTTCTATAGCTGATCGCAAAGTTATTATTGTTGATAACCGCAGGTTTTAAAAAAGTACTTAAGTTATCATGGTATTTCCAGTCAATCGGCACTCTTTCATATCTTGATTTATCATCATACTGAGTTCCTGTCACGGCTCCATACCACGGAACTACCTGACCTGTTACTTTATCTCTGATCGGGCTATTCCATTGGGCAATCTGTAAACCGGGAACAAATTTTGGTCCCCAGATCATATCTCCATCATTCACTCCGCCGTCAGCTCCGTCCCAGAATTCATATTTTCCGTGTGAACCATTTCCATATTCAGTCTGGGTTTTGGGAAGGTTGGTAAACCCTGCTGTAATCATGGTATTCTGAGAAAATTCTACTGAGAATCCTTTCTTCTTAGCATTTTTTGTGGTGATTAAGACAGCTCCGTAACGACCTCTTGAACCATATAGAGCAGAAGCGGTAGCTCCCTTCAACACGTTGATGTTTTCAATATTGTTGGGATCTAAATTCTGGAAAACCTCTTTTTCCACAATCACACCATCAATAACAAAAACCAGATTGGAGTTTCCTCTCAGCGTAAACTGTGGAGCCTGTTGCATCCCCGTCGGATTGGATACATTCAATCCGGCTACCTGTCCGGAGAATAAATTTCCAATACTTGGAGTAGTAATGGTTTCAAATTGTTTTGTTCCCACTTCCTGAGTAGAATAACCAATCTTTTCTTTTTTCTTGGCAATACCTAAAGCGGTAATTACAACGCCTTCAATCTGCTTTTCGTTTGGCTTTTTTAAAACAACAGAATACTGTTTTTTGGAAGAAACCTCAACGGTATAAACAGAAAAATCAGGAGCAAAAAATTCAAGAATGTCTTTGGGGTTTGCAGAAATAGTGAAATTACCATTTTCATCTGTAGTAGCAGTCTTTCCTGTGTTTTTGTCGGTGATGTTCACACCGGAAACACTAGAACCGTTTTCTGATTTTACATTTCCTGAAATATTGATTTCCTGAGCAGAAAAATAAAGAGGAAGTAAAAAAACGGCAAAAGTGGCTAGAGTTTTCTTCATTTTTTTGAAGGCAAATTTAGCAGTGCACTGTTACCAGTACTTTAATGATGTATTAAAATAAAAATACGATTTAATATTTTTTAACAATAAGAATTAATAAATAAGTAAAATGAAAAATGTCCTTTGTATAGGGACTTTTGCTTTATTATATAAATATAGATAGGAAGCTGGGAGAGGGATGTTGGAGGTTATTGTGGTGGTGTCTACTTCTTGAAATCCTCAGTAATAAATTTTTGAAAAAAACTTCCGTCTTATGAAAGTAACAGATTGTGAAGCCAGGACTTCGATAACTTCCAGCCTCCAGCTTAGCACTTCCTTCTTTTCTTTCTAAAACCTACTCAGAATTCCCCAGTGGATTTTAATATCATTAAACTTAAACGGATTTCCAAACTCATTACCATTAGACAGCTGGAAACTCATCAGACCGATAGGAATGAAGAAGTTGAAACCGAGCCCGACACTGTAGAGTTTGGGCTTTACATTTAAAGATTTATTATTAAGCTGTCCGTATTGTCCAAAGACGTCAAAGAAGGCCTGGTTGCCGATCAGATACCGATATTCCAGACTTCCATAATAATAAAAGTCAGCGGCGAGAGAATTTTCATTGAATCCCCGCATAGAATTCCAACCTCCGAAACGGTATAATTCATTGGCAGAAAACTCTATTTTAGAATCCATCATGGCACCCTCTGCTTTGATGTTCAGGAAATGGTTTCCGGAAATGTGGTAATTGTGCTCTCCAAAGAAATAAAACTGATTTTGATTGGCTTTAATATTATCTTTAGAATAGGTAGTTGTTAAGAAATCATATCCGGCATTGATCCTTGTTTTGTAAAGAAAAAGATCAATATCAGTGGGTTCTGTCATTTCATACCATATCCCGATCCCTTTTTTGTTATAATCTTTTCCCTGAACGTATAACGTATCAATAATAGTAGAGGTTTCCAGAGTCGCTCTCAAACCGATTTTATTTCGGTTATTGATATGGTAATAAAAGGCAGGAAGGAATTTTACATTGGCAAACGTTGAGTCTTGTCTGTAGATATTTACTTTCGTATCCATCCCGATATTCGATTTGAACAGGTACGGAATGTCCACCCGAAGATCGAAATTCTGTCCCTTATCCGGGTTTCTCTGCCAGTACAAATTGACCGTTTCAAAACCATTGAACATATTCCTGAAATTGACATTCATGGTTCCGTTTAACGTAAACTTTGAGCTTTTGTCATTTCCAAAACCAATGACCCCATCGAAAGTATTTGTCTTTTTCTTTTCCAGAAACAGGTAAATACTGGTAGAATCTTTCGTAAATAAAGTTTGTGGCTGCCGTTCAAGGGTTAGAAAAGGATGACTCTGAAAGTTTTTGTTGATGGCTAAAAGGTTTTTGTCATCATAGTTTTTGCCTTTGAACTCCTTTTCCAGGTTTTTGATGAATCTTTTGGGAACTTTTTCGTATCCTTTTACCACAAACCCATTGATCGTTCTTTTATCATTCTTGTTGATGTCAAGTTCTACAATCGGATAGCCATTTTTCTGCCCTTTGTATTTAGATTTGATTCTACTGAAAGAATACCCTTCATCAATATAGGTTTTGTTGATACTTTTCTTGGTGGAGTCTAAATTTTTAGTAAAAAAATCTTTCTGAATTTTTAATTTTTGAACCAAAGAATCTGTAAGGTTTACATAAGTTTCATTGAAATTTTTTCCTTTATCATAGAAAATTTCTGTGCTGTCACCTTTTACTTTTACGTCTTTCAGTTTCGTGAAGAAATAATTACTTTGAGCTAAAGAATCCAGAAATTTTACGGCAGAAGTAGAATCTTTTACTTTTTTTCTGACTTTAGTTTCTGTGTCAATAAGCCAATACTGCTTTTTCTGCGCTTGTGTGAAAACGCAGAACAGTACAAAAAATATTTTCAGAAACAGTTTCAATCCCAAATGTATCTACACCAGACAAGTGATAAAATTAAGCGTAATTATGATAAAACTTAAAGCGAAGCTTATCTTAATAATCCTTTACAACTTAATTCTTCTTAATGGTTTAAAATTTTATTATCAAATAGCTTTTTATACAACTGAAACTAATCCAGTTTATTATATTTTTTCATCAAATTCTCATAAGTTCCCTGTGGAAGAATCCATTTCAAAGGAACTCCTATTTTCTGCCCGAATTTACCAAAATAATAATGAGCTTTCCATTTATTTTTTGCTAAAAGTTTTTCAATATATTCTGCTACTTCCAAAGGCTCTGTTCCGTCATTTACGTGAGAATTCATCAGCGCATACACTTTGTCAAAAACATTTTTATAAGGTTGAGAAACCTGTGCAATCACTCTGTTGTCTGCAATATTGGTTTTAATATCTCCCAGGTGAAGAGAACAAACGTCAATATTCCATGGGTATACTTCATACCTCATCGCTTCGGTTACTTTATCCAATGCAGATTTGGAAGCCGAATAAAATCCACGGAAAGGCAGCCCCATTTCACTTCCGATGCTAGAAACATTGATGATCTTTCCGAATTTATGTTCACGCATGTTGGGAAGAACGGCACTCATCATCTGTACAGGTCCGGCAAGATTCAGACTGAAAAGTTTCAGAATATCTTCTTTGGTAGAATCTTCTACGGCACCTACCATTCCCATTCCGGCATTATTGATCAGAACATCAATTTTAGTTTCTGTTTTTAAAACCTCAGCTACAGCATTTTGAACTGCTGTATTGTCTGTCACATCAGTGGGGATAGATTTGAAGTATTGGCTTTCTGTATGCTTTCTGCTTAATCCGTATACTTTATGTCCTTTTTTACCAAAATATTCGGCTAATGCAAACCCTATTCCTGATGAGGTTCCTGTAATAATGATGGTCATTGAATTCGTATGATTTTTAATGTTTTTATTTTTCTTCTGATGGCAATGAGACGTTTTTAAAGGTCTGTGTTCAAAAGTAAAATCTATTTTCAGCAAATGTAAAAAAAGAAAAATGAACTCAGTTATTTATTATTCCTGAAATAATTTTTAATGATTTCTTCATCTATTGTCCCGATTTGATGATAAACTTAAAATAAAGTTAATCTCAATCATGCATGGATTATTTGAGGAATGATTACTTTTAATTATGTAAATAATTGAAAAACAGTTGTTTAATTTTATTTGTAGTGGATAGCATCTTAAAAAAGCTAAAATTTCTTAATAAAAACATAAGAAAACCTTAATGAGGTGTGGGAGCAGGCTGTTCTAATTTTGCACCTAATCAAAAAGGAGATCATGAATGTATTTAAAATCCCTGTATCCGTAACGTATTTAACGGGAAGGGTATTACTTATTGGTGCAATATCAGCTTCACCGATGTTCCTCGCTCAGAAAAAAGACAGCTTAAAAGAAAAATCCATCGACGAGATTGTTGTGGTTGGATATGGAACACAGAAAAAAAGTAAAGTTTCCGGAGCTGTTTCGGAGGCTTCACTGGATAAGCTTACTTCCAGATCTTTGTCCGGAGTAGGAGAAGTTCTTCAGGGTAAAGCTCCCGGAGTAACTGTAGTGAACGAGGGTGGAGATCCTAACGGAGCACCTAAGGTAAATATTCGTGGTTTGGGAGGAATCAATGGAGAAACTCCTCTGTATGTAGTGGATGGAGTAGTTTTCAACGGAACTCCTTCTATTAATCCCAACGATATTCAGGATATTTCTGTACTTAAAGATGCTTCTGCAGCTATTTACGGAGCAAGATCTTCCGGAGGGGTTATTCTTATTACCACTAAAAAAGGGAAAAAAGGAAATCTAACGGTAGATTTTGATGTGAAATACGGAGTAAACCAGGCATGGAGACTGAAAGAATCTCTGAATGCAGCGGAATTTCAGGACGTGATGTACAAGGCCTACGAAAATGCCGGGAAACTGGGAAGCTTACCTATGGCTTTTAATCCTAATCAATATCCGGACGGAAGAATTACCAGAACAGACTGGATGAAAGAAATTTTCAGAACAGGAACTATTCAGGAATACAATGTAAATCTGAGTGGAGGAAGTGAAAAATCCAGATATTTTGTGGGAATGAATCACAGAAATCTGGAAGGAATTTTATTGAATACTCAGGCAAAACGATATAATTTCAGAGTCAATTCTGAACATAAAGTAAAAGACTGGCTGACGATCGGAGAAAATATGTACTATAATTACTCTGACGGAAACACAGCAGATACCAAGAGTGGCTATACAGGAGCTTTGGTTGCTGCCATGTATTATCCGCCAAATGTTCCTGTGTATACACCGAGTGGTGCATTTTCAGGACTTCCGATAGATGTAGCAGGTGGATATGGAGATATGATCAACCCTGTAGCTTACCTTAAAAGAATCAGCATCAGAAACCCTACCCACGAGATTTTAATCAACCCTTATGCTGAAATTACATTAGCAAAAGATTTAAAATTCCGTTCCAATTTCTCCCAGACGTTTAAATTGGGGGATGTAAAGAACTTTACGTACAGAGTGTTGGAAGTAGGAAAAATTTTTGATACCAATAATTTAGAATATCAATCCAATAATTCATCTACAGCGCTTGCTGAGCAGTTGTTGACGTATAAAATTTCAGCAGGAAAACATAATTTTGATTTCCTTGGAGGTTTTACTTTCCAGAAAACAATTGACGATGGTTTTGTGGCAAAATCATATGATTTCAGAAGTGAAGCTGAGGTTTTCCAACATCTTCAGAATGCTGCGGATACCAATAAAGATGTTTCCAGTTACAGATTCAAACAATCTTTGGTTTCTTACCTGGCGAGAGTAAACTACGACTATGCAGGAAAGTATATTGTAAGTTTATTGGGAAGACGTGATGGTTCGTCACTCGTAGCAAAACAGAACAGATTTGCGAATTATTATGCGGTTTCCGGTGCATGGGTGGTTTCGAAAGAAAACTTTATGAAGGAGATTTCATGGCTGTCAAGTCTGAAATTAAGAGGAAGCTATGGTATTCTGGGGAATCTTGGAGGAATTTCACCTCAAGCTGTGAATCCATTAATGACCAGAGATAATAATGTTATTTTTGGACAGGATCCTTCTCAGAATATTGCTTATTACGCAACCACACGTCCGAATCCCGATCTGAAATGGGGAAAATCTGAGCAGACCAACTTTGGGGTAGATGCTTCATTTCTTCACAACAGCCTTTCCTTACAGTTTGATTATTTCGTAAAGAATTCCAAAGATCAGATCTTCAATGTAAGCTTGCCAAGTACAGCAACGTATAATAATCAGTATGTGAATGCCGGATTATTCCAGGATAAAGGATACGAATTGGGAATCAATTACAACAAGGTGATTTCAGATGACTTTACGTTCTCAGTGGGAGCAACAATGAGTCAACTAAAAAATACGGTGAAGCAACTTGCCAATGTAGATGAGATCTTTATCAATGATAACGGAGTAAGAGGCGTATTAAAGCCAACCCGTGTGAAAGTGGGAGATCCTCTGTATTCTTTCTATGGGTATAAGACCGGAGGGATTTTCCAGACTCAGGAAGAAATCAACAATTATAAAGATGCCAACGGAAATCTTATCCAGCCGAATGCTAAACCGGGAGATATTAAATTCCTGAAGAAAGAAGGAAATACAGGAGTGCTTAATAATAATGACTTCGTCAATCTTGGAAGTCCATACCCTAAGTTTTCTTACGGATTCTCTTATAACATGACCTGGAAAAACTTTGATCTGAACTTATTCTTCCAGGGCGTTTACGGAAATAAAATATTCAACGGGATGAAGTTCATTTCTTTGAACCCAGGTGGAACAGGACAGAATTATAATATGGACAGAGATATCCTGAACGCATGGACTCCACAGAATACCAATACTGATATTCCAAGACTGGTACACGGTGACCCAAGTGGTAATTATTCCAAAGTATCAGATTTCTATGTGGAAGACGGATCTTACTTAAGACTGAAGAACCTTACCATCGGGTATTCATTACCAAAAGAATTGTACAGGAAACTAGATGTAAACAAAGTAAGAATATATATGACTTCCAACAACCTGTTTACCATAACGAAATATACAGGATTCGATCCTGAAGTAGGGATGAACTCTTACGGTGTTGATACCGGAAGATATCCTCAGGCACGCTCATTCATCTTTGGAATAGAGGTCGGATTATAATTTTTAACCAACAAAAAGTAAAAGAAATGAAATTTTTCAACAAAATATTGTTAGTATCAGGAATATCAGTGATGCTTCTGTCATGTACGGGAGAACTGGATGTTCAGCCGGAAGGAACCCCTACGGAAGCCAGTTTCTGGAAAACGGAAAATGACTTGATTACAGGAGCCAATGCTATGTACAAACCTTTATTCGATGGTGAATTTTATGGAAGAGGGCTGTTCTGGTTTATCAATGCCAGTGATGATATGGTAACGGGAAGAGCTAAAAGTGAGGCCGATAATGCCAAAAACTTTAGCAGTAATTATATCGCAGCAGGAGATCTTGAAACCCAATGGAACAAAAGATACAACGTTATTGGAGTAGCCAACCGTGTGATCCGTAATGTTGATAATATTCAGACTTCACAGGCTACTAAAAATAAATACCTCGGAGAAGCTTTGTTCATGAGCAGCAGAATGTATTTTGAACTGGCTTATTCTTACGGAAATGAAAAAGCTGGAGTTCCGATCATAGACCGTTCAAAAGATCCGGATACCAACCCGATTCCAAGAGCGGCTAACGTTATGGAAAACTATACTTACATTGTGAACGACCTGAAAAGAGCTGCTGAATTATTACCTACACAGGCAGAACTTCCTGCAAAGGATTACGGAAGACCTCATAAAGCGGCAGCTTGGGCATTGCTAGCAAAAGTATATCTGTTTATGAAAGACTGGAAAAATGCAGAATTCTGGGCTAATGAAGTAATGACCAAAGGAAACAGAGCCTTATTAGGTAATTTCGCAGATGTTTTTAAATCCGAAAATAACTACAGCTCAGAATATATCTGGTCAATCCCTGGAACTACAAAGTTTACAGCCTGGGGAAGTATTCTTCCGGGAGTAATGCTTGAAAACAAAGGATGGGGAGAATATAACGGATGGGGATACTTCCAACCGACTAAGGAATTGTTTGATGAATATGAAACCGGAGACCTTAGAAGAAGTGCTACCATTCTTAAAATAGGAGACAAATTTACCTTTAACGGAAAAGAAAGAACATACGCTTCTACCAATTCCCTTACCGGATATCAGTTCAATAAATATATGGATGCCTTCAAATATGAGCTGAAAAGTGGTCACGTAAGTGCCAACGGAGATTATCCGTGTACAGACCTTGCCGTTCCGATTATGCGTTATGCTGAGGTGATCTTGATCAAAGCAGAAGCTTCATTGATGCAAGGAAAATCTGCAGACCAGGAAATCAATATGATCAGAGCACGTGCAGGCTTACCTGCGAAAAACGGATGTACACTGGCTGATCTGAAACATGAAAGACGTTGTGAACTGGCGGGTGAATGGGCAGACAGACACAGAGACCTTGTACGTTGGGGAGATGCGCAGGCAGCGTATGCGAAGCCTCTGCACGGTATCAATGGACAGGTAGTCTGGGCAGCAAGAAACTTTAATCCAGCTGTACATAATGTTTGGGCAGTTCCACAGGCTGAAATCGTAAACAGTCACGGGATCATTAAACAGAATGAGGGCTGGTAAAATTTTAATCTTTTTATATATAAGTCACTATATCATTACAGAACCTTCTGTGGTGATATAGTTTTTTCAAAGGTATGGAGATAGGTCGTTTCATCTGACCTATAAAATAATAACGATATACGAATGAAACTATCAAAAATATGGGCTGTATTAGCCCTTGCTGTTTTTTCTGAAAATCAGGCACAGAATTATTTGAATTATAACGTAGGGAATGCACATTCTCATAATGATTACATGCAGGAGATCCCATTCTGGCAGGCTTATTATGCTAACTTTGGTTCTATCGAGGCAGATGTTTTTCTGGTAAAAGGAAAGCTTTGGGTAGCGCATACCGAAAAGGAACTTTCTGCAGACAGAACATTGGAAAATCTTTACCTCGATAATATTTCTAAACAGATTAAACTCAACAAAGGGAATATTTATCCTGATGGAGGTAAGAAACTTCAATTACTGATTGATATAAAACAAGACTATAAAACTTCACTGGCAGCTTTGGTGAGTACGCTGGAAAAGTATCCGGAGATTACCGGAAATTCCGGAATTAAAATTGTCATTACCGGAGGAAGACCTCAGCCTGCAGATTTTAAAAATTATCCAAGTTATCTTTATTTTGATGGAGATCTTGATAAAACCTATTCTGCAGATCAGTTGAAAAGAGTAGGAATGTTCAGTGCAGATCTTCCGGGACTGGTAAAATGGAACGGAAAAGGAATTCCAAGGGATGAAGAAACACAAAAAATCAAAACTGCTGTAGACAAAGCCCATGCTCAGCAGAAACCTGTTCGTTTTTATGGAGCTCCGGATTTCCCGAATGCCTGGGTAAATCTGATGGATTTAGGAGTAGATTATATCAACACTGATCATATTCCGGATCTAAAAAAATTTATGAACACGATTCCGAAAAACTTTTATAAGAATACAAAGGAATATGCCACTTATACTCCAACTTATCAATCAGACGGTGTGGAGAAAAAGGTAAAGAATATCATCCTCCTTATTCCGGACGGAACTTCTTTACCACAATATTATGCAGCCTTTACAGCGAACAAAGGAAAACTGAATGTTTTCAATATGAAATCCACAGGGCTTTCCAAAACCAATTCATCCAACGCCTACATTACAGATTCTGCACCGGGTTCTACAGCTTTTGCAACGGGTGTAAAAACTAAAAATACTTTTGTAGGAGTAGACCATATGGGAAAAGCATTAGCACAAATTCCTGATATCATCGCTGAAAAAGGAATGACTTCCGGCTTGATTTCCACAGGTGATGTTACGGATGCTACCCCAGCAGACTTCTATGCTCATTCGGATAACAGAAACAGTTCAGAGCCTATTTTAAAAGATTTTGCTGCTTCAAAAACAAAAATACTGATTGGAGGTCCTACAAGCGGATTGTCTCAGGATAACCTACAGAAATTCAAAGAAGCGAAAATAGATTTGTATCACGATTTGAAATCAGTAACGAAAATTAATAACCGTACATTGGTTATTGATCCTTTGGCTTCACAAAGAATCACCAATGGAAGAGGAAACTGGCTGGCAGATGCTTTTGATCTTACTTTAAATGATTTAAAGAATAATAAAAACGGATTCTTCATGATGATTGAAGCTTCCCAGACTGATGGAGGCGGTCATAGCAACAATATTGAGCAACTGGTTACAGAATTACTGGATTTCGACCATGTGGTAGGGAAAGCCATGAAATTTGCTGATGAAAATAAAGAAACCTTAGTGATTGTGGTGGGTGACCATGAAACCGGAGGATTAACCCTTTTGGATGGCAGTTTGAAAGATGGCTGGATATTCGGAAACTTCAGTACGAATGATCATACCTCTATTCCGTCAAGTGTTTTTGCTTACGGGCCCAATTCAAAAGAATTCACAGGGTTGTTCGAAAATACGGAGATTTTCAACAAAATACTGGCTGCTTACGGAATTAAGAAATAGCTTTTGATTTATACTTTTACTTTTACAAAGAGAGATTGTTTCGTTTTTGAAGCAGTCTTTTTTTATGAATTAATTTAAAGCTCCCGCAGATTCTACAGATTAAGCAGATGCTTGAGTTAATCTGCATTATCTGCAAAATCTGCGAGAGATAAAATATGAATAAAATTCAAAAAGGCTGCCTCAACAAGAGAGACAGCCTTTGAGTATATCTAACAAATAATAATTTAGAAATTCGTCTTAACGATTAATTCAGACAGCTCAGCATTCACAAAGTCAATTGGCATTATACCGAATGATCCCTGAGTATTCGACTGGAAGAATGTTTTAAGTCTTGGATTAATATTATTGGATACCGTAGGAATACTTGGGATACCGAAGATTCCAGGTTTATATCCGCTGGTGAAATTCACGAAAAGCTTACCATTCGTATCATTTTTGGCTTCATTAAGAAGGTTGAAAATTCCATTCCACTTATCGTCATTATTAGTTACTTTGTAATAATCCTGTACTTTTAACTGCACCCCGGAATTGTTGATGTCAAAAGTAGTATTATCTGCCCATGGTGAAGCATTGATTCCTTTGGTTGCTCCTGAAGAGAATCTTCTTAATAATTTGATTTTTCCTCTAACAGAACCTAGCGTAGGAATATTTGAACCAAGATCCCATTTAGAAGGATTTTTCTGCACATAAGAATCAAAAGTCTGTTCAAAACTTCTGGTGGTATTGGAAGCATCATATTCCTCTTTTACAGACATGATAATTGTTTCTGATGGATGGCTGTTAAGGAATGCATAACATGCATTAAGCACATCATCAAAATTCAGATTTTGGTAAATCGCTCCGTGATGAATGGTGAAAGCATTATCAATATGTCTGCAACGTATATCCAGAAAACGAACTCCTGCATTCAGTTGTTCTGCGATGCTGAGGTTTTGAGTTTTAGCCGTACCTGATACAACAGGGGCATCTACACGTGCTCCGGAATCATGAGTTCCGGGAATTGAGATTTTTGAAAGGGAAATGTTATCCTGAAGACCGGACATCCAGCTGTTCATTTCGATAGGTGCTAAAGAAGCTCTACTATTCGTTTTTGCTAAAGTAGCTAAACTGTTTTCATTAGAGTCTCTTTCCATAAGGCTGTCATTGGAACAGGAAAAAAAGACAGATGCAGTAACCACTCCAAGAGTGATCGCTGTCATACGTTTCATGCTTTGTTTGAACATAGTTTTTTTATTTTTAAAGTAGCTTAAAAATAAGAATATATCAAAGCACTAGGAGTTAATTTAACTTTAAGAGATGATTAAGTTGCTATAAAGCTAGGAAGCTTGAAGCTGGAGGATGGAAGAGGAGAAGTTGTTAATAGTTAAAGAGTACTCCGATTTTAAAGAGAAAGTATTTACAATAAAAGCTGCTATCATAGATTAACCGTCAAACAGTAACCTCCAGCATCCAGCATCAATCTTCCCTCTTAAAAAACAAAATCCTCATTCAAGCCGGGAATCTTGAACTTATGTTCCCCTATTTTAAAATCATTCATTTTGATCAAATTCTGAAGTTTGTGAGTAAACTCTTTGTGAGTGTTTTCAGGGATTTTGGCATCATCATCACAGGATGAATATTCTCTGTCAATAATAACTTTGCCTGTAGAAAAATTGATTTCATTGGTGAAGCTGAAATCACAGGTATCTTCAAAATGATCATGAGATCCGATCAGATAAAAATCTCCGTTTTGAAATCTGAAAGTATGTTTGTATTTCTGAGTATGTCTTGAATTGGTAAAGAACGTTTGCCCAATATGAAGACTGTTATTTTTTATGGTGACCTGAAGCGTATTGTCTGAAGGATAGAATCCGGTTCCGCTTGAAAAAAGAATGCTGGAGTTTTCCTTCCATACTTTTAATCCGCCATTGTCATTTTTCAGAATATAGAAAACTCTTTTGTAATCAGCAGTACCTTCCAGATTTCGGTCGTCTGATGCTTTTATATGGGTGTCAAATACCAATACAATTTCCTCTTTTCCATCTTTGTCAAGATCACCTTTGGTTTGTGCAATCTGAGTATATCCTTTCGGAACTGAAAAGTTTTTCAGATTCTGAGCAGATAAGCTTGAAACAGCTAAGACAATCAAAAAGGAAAAGAAAGGTTTCATCATTATTATATTCAACTTGTTTAAACTTTTGTTTTTGAAACATTAAGATTGTATTAAAGTGTTGAGAGTATTAAGATGAGCTTTGCTTTTAAGCTTAAAAATCAGAATGATTCATCTTAACTAAACTTTATTTCTTCAATTCTTCTTAATGGTTTTAATAGATATAACTTTAAACAGCTTCAATGTGAAAATGTGGTAATCCGAAATAAAAAATCAATTTCAAATTACCACATTCTTATGACATTAATGAGTCAGTATGCTTTCAAGATCTTTCCAGAACATTGGATAAGACTTTTCTACTACATCTTCATCTTCAATATTAAGTTCCTTAATCAGACTGAACGGAGCAAAACTCATCGCCATTCTGTGATCCTGATAGGTCTTAATCGAAATATCATTTTCAGCTTCTCCAAAACTGATGGATTGAATGGTTAAATCTGTGATTTCTGTTTCCGTTCCCAGCTTTTTAAGCTCATTATATAAAGCAAGAAGTCTGTCGGTTTCTTTTACTCTTAAGGTTCCCAATCCGGAAATCTCAAAAGGAATTTTTAAAGCGGCTGCCGTTACACAAAGGGTTTGTGCAATATCCGGACAGTCATTCATATCCAGAACAATTTTTTCCGGGAAAGAAAAATCAGGCTGAGGTTCAAGCGTTAGCTGATGCTCATCTTCTGAGAATGTAGTTTTGATCCCGAAGAACTTTTCATAAATGTTAGCAATGGCGGAATCTCCTTGTGTGGATTCTTTGTAAAAACTTTTCAGATGAATCGTTTCTCTTCCCAATGCACAGATAGAGTAGAAGTAAGAAGCCGAGCTCCAGTCACTTTCCACTTCATAATGTACAACCTCAGCATCATTCTCAGGAGTAAAAGGTTCTACTTTGATGGTATTTCCTTCAAAACTGCTTTGGATTCCAAATCTGGTCAGGATGTCAAGTGTC
The DNA here is from genome assembly GCF_045865955.1 of Chryseobacterium sp. KCF3-3. Taxonomy (NCBI): domain Bacteria; kingdom Pseudomonadati; phylum Bacteroidota; class Flavobacteriia; order Flavobacteriales; family Weeksellaceae; genus Chryseobacterium; species Chryseobacterium sp. KCF3-3. The sequence continues at coordinate 1,258,124 of NZ_AP035792.1, read as the reverse complement.
ATTTCAATATAAGATCTTGAAGTAACATCACCTACAAGGTTAATCACCAATCCGTTTTCAAGTTTTCCTGCGATAAGGAGCAGAGAAGTGATAAACTGGCTTGAAATATTGGCAGGAACATTCACAGAAGTCTGAGTGATTTTTCTCCCTGTAATTTTTAAAGGAGGAAATCCTTCGTTTTCCATATATTCAATTTCAACTCCAAGATCTCTCAAAGCACTTACCAGATTTTTGATCGGTCTTTCCTTCATTCTTCCCGAACCTGTAAGAATAGTAGTCTTTCCTTCCTGAATAGAATAATAAGAAGTAAGAAAACGCATTGCCGTTCCCGCATGATGAATATCTACCACATCGGTATTCTCAGATAAAGCTTTTTTCAGCAACTGAGTATCCTGAGAATTGGATAAATTCCCGATTTTTATATTGTTAAACAGACTTTCCAGAATCAATAAACGATTCGAAATACTTTTCGAACCGCTGATCTGTACTGTTTTATTACCTACTAATTTTGATTTTTCTAGCTTCATTATGATCTACATTATCTTAAAAAATAATGAGTTACAAATTTATGTATTATTTATAACTCATCATTTATTATTATTTCAATTTTTCGTTGTTTTGATGCCGGTCTTTATCACGGTCTGTTTTGATTTTCATTTTTCTGTCGAAAGCGTCCTGTAAATTGACTCCGGTTTGATTGGCTAAACATAATGTTACAAAAAGCACATCTGCAAGTTCTTCACCAAGATCTTTATTCTTATCACTTTCCTTTTCGCTTTGTTCACCATATCTTCTGGCAATGATTCTTGCTACTTCGCCTACTTCTTCTGTCAGCATCGCCATATTGGTAAGTTCATTAAAGTATCTTACCCCAATGGTTTTGATCCATTCATCTACCTGCTGCTGTAACTGAGTAATTTCCATTATTGATAAGCTCCTAAAGTTGGGGTGGTCGTTCTGGATACATTCACAATATCAAAAGGTACCGTTGCTGCTACCGCTGTATTTCCTTTTCCAAGAGCTGGTGAACCAGGTTTTACTCTTAAATTCATCTTAGCCATAAAGTAATTCACAAACTGAGGCTCTGCATTCTTCACCGTTTGTATCACATTCGGATTGTTATCAAAAGTGAAACCTGCTCCTGTTGCACTGGTATATTTTATTAATGAATTTTGAAGTAAAAATTCAAACTGCTGTCCCGGGGTTTGTTCAAAATGAACAGCATCATCCCTGTCAGAATAGACGATACTGTTTTTAATATCAAGCTGCTGTAAAGCTCCCTGTTGTGTCTGTCCGGCATCATTTTTCCATTCATTGGCGGCAAAAATTCCTGCTCTGTCAAAAGAACTCATTGTTTTAGAATAGTTTGCAATGGTAGCATGAGTATAGCTGTGTTTTCCACCCAGGAAAATCCCTACACAGGATAAACCGCAGTTGTTCATCACAAGGTTGTTGGCATTCACGGTAGAACCTACAGCATAAATTCCATATTCAAAGAAAGTGTGGATGAAGGAATTGGTAATGGTAGCATTGGTTTGCTTCATATCCAGTCCTCTCGTTCCTCCGAAAAGTCTTGCATGGTTCATCTTAAGAGTAGAATTGGCTTCCATTTTAATAGAATTCCAGTTTTTAGGAATCGTATCATAATAAGGATCATTTCTGTCGCCACGAAGAATAACCTGATTGGCCTGAGTACCGTTGATATTTAAGACCGCTCCGGAAGAAACTTTCATTCCGCTGTTTTTATGGAAATAAACTTTAGTTCCGGCGTTGATATCAAGAGTTACACTTGGATTGATGGTCAGATTTCCGTAGATGATTTTTGCTTTATTATTATTCCATGCAGTGGAACTGGTAATTACATTCGGGTTACCAGGCGTCTGAATGAAAAATTCAGCATCCTGAACTACAGAGAATAAGGTCACATGCTGTTGTCCGGCAGGGCTTGTGAAAAGAACTTTGTCTTCTGCAATGGCTTCCGGTCCTGTAGCTTCCGGGGCAATTTCAACAAAAATATAAAGGCTGTCTTTCTTTCTTAAAGGAACATTTTTAAAATCATATCCAGGTTTTCCATCTACATTGATTCTATATAATGAAGCAGCTCCTTTTTCAAGGTTCACTCTTGGGATCATGATATCCTTATCTTCATTATTATATACTTTTACAACATAAGTTTCTGAACGTACTTGGTGATATACCGTATCACAAAATACCGTATCTCTTGAGAAGCGGAGTTCCTGGGAAGGACTGTCAAACGTTATGTCATCTTTATTACATGATACTGCTACAAGTAACATCCAGAAGGAAAAAGCCAGTAATAATTTGAATTTCATTGAAATTAAAGTTTAAGTAAGTTCCAAATTTAACGAAAATACTTTGAATTTCTTATCAATAAAAAAATATTGAATTCAGTATTTGGAATTTAGAAAAAATGTTGTATTTTTGCAACCTAAAATTTAGCAGAGAAATATCCATTACTATTTCGAAAGCAAACTTAATTTTTTTAAAAATAGTATTATGAAAAACGGAATCCACCCAGAAAATTATAGACTTGTTGTTTTCAAAGATATGAGTAACGACGAGGTGTTTCTTTGCAAGTCTACTGCAGAAACAAAAGACACTATCGAGTACGAAGGACAAGAGTATCCTCTAATCAAGATGGAAATCTCTTCAACTTCTCACCCTTTCTACACTGGTAAAGTAAAACTAGTTGACACTGCAGGTAGAGTTGATAAGTTCATGAACAAGTATAAAAAATTCGCTAAGTAATTTTTATACATTTAAAATATTAAAGTCTTCCAATTTTTGGAAGACTTTTTTTATTGTAAATTTGTTGATCTTGAAACCTTAAACTTAAAAACTGAATGATGCAATTGGTATTTTCAGACGCACAATATTGGGAAGACTTTCTTCCGCTTACTTTTACACGCCCGGTTGCAGCAATGCGATGCGGAATTCTTACCTTCTCCGAAAGATGGCAGAAGATTCTTGAAAATACTGAGGTAACCTACTTCACAGAAATGTATCTTCAGGATAAATTTAAAAGTCCGGAGGAAAAAGAAAGTCTTTTTTTAGTTCCCAATTTCCTTCCCACAGAAACTGTAATTCAACAGATTAAAGATCTTAAGCAAGGGGAAGCATTGGTTTATGAAGATGAACTTATTGCTGCTAAAATCAATATGAAAGGTTTTTCTCTGAATCAGATTGAAAAAATGACGGATATTAAGGAAGAACTTATTTTCTTCAAAAGACCGAAAGATCTGTTTTCTTATAACCATCACGCAATTGATTTTGATTTTGAACTGCTTACTAAAGGAAGAACTTCACAGGAGCTATCTTCCACCAATGGATTTTTAGGAGATAAAAAAGACCTGTTTATTGAAGAAGGTGCGGAAATTGAATTTTCCACTCTGAATACTAAAACAGGAAAAATTTATATTGGAAAAAATGCAGAGATAATGGAAGGGTGCCATTTGCGTGGACCTATTACATTAGGAGAAGATTCCAAATTTAATCTTGGATCTAAAATTTACGGAGCTACTACTATCGGTCCTCAATGTAAAGTAGGTGGTGAAGTGAATAATATTATCATTTTCGGATATACAAGTAAAGGACACGAGGGTTTTATTGGAAACTCTGTGATTGGGGAGTGGTGTAACTTCGGTGCTGATACCAATTCTTCCAATCTTAAAAATAATTACAGTCATGTAAAACTGTGGAACTACAGAACCAAAGTGTTTGAAGATACAGGCTTGCAGTTTGCGGGCTTGATTGTAGGGGATCATTCCAAAACGGCTATCAATACCCAATTGAATACAGGAACGGTAATTGGTGTTGCTTCCAATATCTTCAAACCAGGCTTTCCACCTAACCTTGTAGAAAACTTTTCATGGGGCGGATTGAAAGACGATGAAAGGTTCAAACTGGATAAAGTATATGAAGTGGCAGAAAGAGCCATGGCGAGAAGAAAAGTGGCTTTAACAGAAGAAGATAAGGCGATTCTGAAACATATTTTTAATACGTATTAATATAATTATAATAAAAAACTTCAATTTTTTTGAAGTTTTTTTATTTTTGATGTAATAGATAAGTAATAGTAATTGTCTTACCTATAAGAAACAAAACTCATGACCCAAGAAACTTTCAAGAATACGGTGTTTATTCTCAAAGACGAGATGTATCGTTTTGCGAAGCGGTTTGTTATGAGCAGTGATGAAGCAGAAGATGTGGTACAGGATCTCATGATGAAGTTTTGGCAGAAGAGGGATGAGCTTGAGCAATTCGGGAACTTTAAATCCTATGCGCTGAAGTCTGTCCGGAACGAATGCCTGAACCGCCTGAAGCATCATGATGTAAAGATCGGCTTTGCGGATATGCAGCTTCACCGGTCGGAGCTTTACAGTATGGAGGTTGATAATCTTAAGGAACATATTATAGGATTTATCAATCAGCTCCCCGAAAAACAGAAGTTGGTCATCCACTTGAAAGATGTAGAAGAGTATGATGTTTCCGAAATTTCTGAAATGCTGGAAATGGAGGAAAATGCAGTCAGGGTAAACCTGATGCGTGCGAGACAAAAAGTAAAAGAACAAATCTCACAACTGATGAGCTATGAAAAAAGATCAATTACAAGATAAATACAACGAGGTCTTCCGGGAAATTAAGGAAGAGAAAATGGACTGGAGCTTTGAAGATTTTCTTCAGACTGCAGAAGGCAAGGAATCTGAACAGAATACGACTCCTGTTATTCCACTGGAAGAAAAGAAAAAGCCCTCCTTTCCCAAATGGTTCTGGATGGCCGCCAGTGTAATGCTGGTTTTCGGTATCGGCTTATTTCTGAATGATAATAATTCAAGAACAGCAGATGCTCAGGACAGAGAAAAACTGGTGAAAGATGAAATCTTAAAGCAGAAGTCCGGATTTATTGAAGAAAACAGTGATCATCAGGAACAGGTTGCAGTGAATCATACAGACTCTATTTCCGGAGTGAAAAAAGATTCTGTATTTCAGGATAACCAGGTAGCAGAAAAAGATGTAATGGATGAAATTCTGCCAAAAAGAGGAAGACTTAAAAAAGAAAGAAAACCTAGATATGTTGATAACTCTTCTTACCCCAGTAAAAATTTAAATGATTCTGCAGCAGCTTACAATGACTCTTATGTCATTGTAAATGGAAAAAGAATCAGCAGCGAAAAAGAAGCCCTGGATGTTACCAGATATTCCTTTATGAAATTAGGAAGTGAATTTAAAAAAACAGTAGCATCTTCCCAGAAAAATGAAAATCTTGACAGCGAATATTAAAAATCAGAACAATCTCATGAAAAAAATATTTTTTATAATAGCTATAATGCTAAGCAGCTTTGCAACGTATTCTGCACAGACTGAGAAATTAGACAGGCTTTTTCAGGATTTTGAAAAAAAAGGAAGAGTAACCTCTATCAACATCAAAAAACCGATGTTCAAACTGCTGAACACCATTGATGTTAATGATGCCTATATCGGAAAGATAAAACCAATCCTGAATGATGTAGAGGGGCTTAAGATCCTGATTATTCCTAAAATTACATTCCCGGATCGCCTAAAAGATGAGAATCTTGCGAATATAAAAATGAATGAAGATAAAACAGAGAGAATAAACCAGGCTTTAAACTCCCTCAACTTCAATGAGCTGATGTCTATGAGCAGTGACGGAACTTCCATGAAATTCCTTGCCGGAGATGAAAAAGACAACTATCTGGAAAATCTGGTTTTTAACGTAGATTCCAAAGAAGAGAATATTATTTTTATTCTTAACGGAAAAATGAAACTGTCAGATGTTAATAAGATCATTAATTCCGGTGAAACAACTACTTCTACAATGACAAGTTCTATGAGAAGCAGCCTTACTTCAGATAATACTTCTTCTTATCTGAATGGTGACAACAGAAATGTAGGTGAGTTTTCAAAAATAGATGCCAGTGTAGGCGTAAATGTTACTTTCAAGCAGGAGAATAACAGAAGTGTAAAAGTAATTGCAGACGCAGATAAGCTTCAGTATGTTATTACCAAGGTAGAAAACGGAGTATTAAAAATATATGTAGACAATAAAGGCGTTCGAAATCTGAGATTTAAAAATCTGAATGTGAACGTTTCTGCTCCTAATCTTCAGAGTATAAAAGCGTCATCGGGAAGTGTTTTTACAGCGGTGAATCCCGTTAATGAAAATAGCATGGAGATTGATGCGGAATCAGGTTCCATTATCAAAGGAACTTTCAATGCGAGACAGGCAGCAGCTGTTACAGTGAGCTCTGGTGCTGTTCTGAACGCTGAGCTTACAACACATAAACTGGCCTTGGATACCTCAAGCGGAGCAAGTGTGCATTTATCAGGAGAAGCGGTTTCTGCCGTAATAGATACCAGCAGTGGTGCTTCGTGTAAAGCAGACGACCTTAAGATCGCTACAGCTGTAGCAGAATCTACTTCAGGGGCAAGTCTTTCCTTACTCGTTACAGATAAGTTAAAAGTAAGCGTTTCTTCAGGAGCTGATGTAAAACTGAAAGGAAACCCTGAGCTGGATGCCAAAGTAGATAAAATTTCAGGAGGAAGCTTCAGACAAATCAAATAAAAAACTAAACTATGAAAACTCTTACACACATTTTTCTCACGATTCTGACTATGGGATTGCTTCAGTCGTGTATTGTTTCAGAAAAACCCAACATAGATTTTTTCCGGAATGCTAAATATAATTCTGAAGGAGTTCAGTTTGCGAGTATTAACGTTCCGATGGTTCTTGCTAAATCTTATATTAAAAAAGCTCTAAGAGAAGGAGGAGAAAGTGAGGAAACTGTGAATCTTGTAAAGAAAGCTTCAAAAATAAAAGTTCTTACCATAACAAACGGAAACAAAGAAATGCTTAATGATTATGCCCAGTTTTTAAATAATAACCATTATGAAGAATGGGCAAGCATAAAACATGATGGGGATGATATCGAAATACGTGTAAAGCAGGATGGGGAGACCATTAAAAATATGCTGATCACCGTAGGTTCCGGTAAGAATGAAATGGTATTTGTAGATATAAAAGGAAGCTTTACGGCTAATGATATTTCAAAAATGATTAATTCTGTTTCTGATAAATAATCATATCATCTCAAATATTCAAACTGGATGAAAATGGAAACCTCATAATTAGACCTTCAATGTTCATATTTAACATATAAATAAAGTAGTTTCAAACTTATTCAATTATTTTGTACCGTAACCGTTCTGATACAAGGACGGTTTTTTGATTTAAGTTATTGATTATTAATTTTTATTTAAACTATCAAAAAGGATTTTCATATCTCACTAAAATAACCTAATTTTGCAAAGAAAGTAAAGATGTCTATTCATAACAAAATTGTAGAGACAGCCATCACTTTCGATGACGTTCTTCTAGTCCCTTCTTATTCAGAAGTTTTACCTAACCAGGTTTCATTAAAATCAAGACTTACCGACAAAATCACGCTGAATGTTCCGATAGTTTCCGCTGCGATGGACACTGTTACTGAAGCTGATCTGGCAATTGCTTTAGCAAGAGTTGGAGGGTTAGGATTTATCCACAAAAACATGACAATCGCTGAGCAGGCAGCTCAGGTAAACCGAGTAAAACGTTCCGAAAACGGAATGATCTCTGATCCGGTTACTTTATCTAAAGATCATACTTTAGGTGAAGCTAAAGATCTGATGTCAAGATATAAGATTTCCGGTCTTCCTGTAGTAGATCCCGATAATGTCCTGATCGGAATTATTACCAACAGAGATGTAAAATATCAGGAAAATCTTGATATGAAAGTAGAAGAGATCATGACCAAAGAAAATCTGATCACTTCAGACAAAGATACCAATCTTGAAAAGGCAAAAGAAATCCTTCTTAAGAACAGAGTTGAGAAACTTCCTATCGTAGATAAAGATAACAAACTTGTAGGTTTAATTACTATCAAGGATATTGATAATCAGTTGGAGTACCCTAATGCTAATAAAGATGAAAATGGTCGTCTTATCGTAGGAGCAGGAGTAGGAGTAGGAGAAGATACATTAACGAGAATTGAGGCTTTAGTACAGGCAGGAGTTGATATCGTAGCGATCGATTCTGCACATGGTCATTCTAAAGGAGTTTTAGATAAAATTTCAGAAATCAGAAAAGCATATCCTAACCTTGATATTGTGGGAGGGAATATTGTAACAGCAGATGCAGCAAAAGATCTTATTGCAGCAGGAGCAAACGTATTGAAGGTAGGAGTAGGTCCAGGATCTATCTGTACAACCAGAGTAGTTGCCGGAGTAGGAGTTCCTCAGCTATCTGCTATCTATAACGTTTATGAATATGCTAAATCTCAAAATGTAGCAGTAATTGGCGACGGAGGGATCAAACTTTCCGGAGATATTGTAAAAGCTATCGCTAGTGGTGCAGGTGCTGTAATGTTAGGTTCACTTTTAGCAGGTACAGATGAGGCTCCGGGAGAAGAAATTATCTTCCAGGGAAGAAAATTCAAGTCTTACCAGGGAATGGGAAGTCTTTCAGCAATGAAGAGAGGTGGTAAAGAAAGATATTTCCAAAGTGAAGCTAAAAAATTCGTTCCGGAAGGAATTGAAGGAAGAGTTCCACATAAAGGAAAGCTGGAAGATGTTATTTTCCAATTGACAGGAGGTTTAAGAGCCGGAATGGGATACTGTGGTGCAAAAGATATTGAAACCCTTCAAAGAGACTCAAAATTGGTTATGATTACTGGAAGCGGATTGAAAGAATCTCACCCGCATGATGTAATTATTACACAGGAAGCTCCGAATTATTCTTTATAAAATTATAATTGAATTTAAATATGAAAAACCGCACAATTTGTGCGGTTTTTTTATTTTATGATTTTATTTTAATAATTTGGTTGATAGGGTGTTAATTTTCAATTGTGTGTTTTTTAAATTATTGATTCGTTTTTATTTTTCTATTTTTTTTAATTATAATATAAATAAAATTACTTCTATTGGGTTTGGTGTTAATTTTATTTTTTAATTTAAATGTAACAATAGTTAAGTTTTTTCTACTAACTGTAATAAATTTTAAATTTATTGCTTGTTTTGGTTGTGAATGTCACGAGTTAAGATGTAAAGGCAGTATATTTGTAAATTGTTTAATTTTTTAAATTAGTGAAATGAAGAAAACTATCCTTTGTGGGGCTTTGTTACTATCCCTTTCAGTATCTGCACAGCAAAAAAAAGATTGGTGTGACTTTGATAATGAGCAGAGAGTACACCAAAAACAGAATGCGGAAATTGATGAAATGATTCGTAATATCCGTAACAAAATTATTAGCGGTAATCAAAATACTGCTGCTAAAAATGGAAGTGCATACAAAATTGTAAATGGAGTTTACGAAATTCCTGTGGTAGTACACATAATAGCACCTACCGGTGCCGCTATTGGTACAGCTTACAATAAGAGTGATGCACAAATTCAGGCTTGGTTGGATCATTGTAATCAAATGTATGCAGGTACTTATCAATGGGCGCAGGGGATTCCTGCAGATTTTGGTAATGCTGCTACAATGCCAATTAAATTGGTGTTGGCTAAAAGAGATCCTAATTGTAATGCCACTACGGGGATTCTTCGATATAACGGAGGAACTCTTACAGGTTATGATGCTTATGGAGTAAAACGTAGTGGAGCAAATGGTGTTACCACGGATCAGGTAAAAACCATTGCACCACACTGGCCCGAGGCATCTTACTTTAATATCTATATCATGAATAAAGTAGATGGTGGTGGAACATATGGTATCATGGGATGGGCAGGACTGCCTCAAAATGCCGATGCTAACTACGAATCCTTTATGAAATCTTTTGTAGTTACTTTACAGGATGATATTACTTTGGCGCACGAGTTTGGACATAGTATGGGATTACTTCATACTTTTGGTAATGCTAATGCTCAGCCGCCACAAGGGACTACTTCTACGACCTACTGTCCAGCGATGACTAATAATGACTGTAATAAAGATGATGATCAGGTATGCGATACAGAAAGATCAAGAAGCTTGCTGAATGATCCTGCACCTACCAACAATGATATGAATTATTGTACAGGAGCAAACTATCAGGGAGTACAGTATAATATGATGAACTATACAAACCCAACGGCATTTAAGTTTACTAATGGACAACATGACAGAGCTGCTCTTTATTTCTTCTTAATGAGAGGGGCGCTTAGTACTTCATTAGGAGCAACGGCTCCTTCTGCTGCAGCTGCGATAGGAACTCCTATTGCTGCAACATGTAATCCAACCGGAGTAACTAATCCGGCTAATTATTTTGTGGGGCCAACTTTAGTGAAATTAGGCGCTATTAATAATGCGACGACAGGATTTTGGCAGAATAATGCTAGTTTTTATGAAGATTATACAGGTGCAAGCTGCTTGAAAGCTACATCTACAGAACTTTCAGCGACAGGTACTCATAATCTTCAGGTAAATGTATCAGATTCAAATAATGATGTAAGAATATGGATCGACTACAATAATAATGGTACTTTTGAAGCTTCTGAACTTGTAGGTTCTGTTGATAATATTGCTGCAGATCCGGTTACTTTAATAGGTACTTACAGTACTACCATTACAGCGCCTGCTTCAGTAGTATTGAATACTCCTCTAAGAATGAGAGTGCTTGTAGATGATGAGAACCCTAATATGACACCTTGTGGACAGCTGATGTATGGCCAGGTTGAAGATTATACTGTAAAATTTGTTACCAACTTAGGAACAAGTGAAGTAAAAGCTGATAATGGTGACTTAACTGTTTATCCTAACCCGGTAGCAACCGGAGATAAAATCTTCATTAAAGCTAAAAATGGTAAGAATCTGAAAGTTTCTATTTCTGATATGTCAGGAAGATTGGTATCAAGCCCATCTGTATCTGAAGAAGGAAATGGAGTTTTCAAAGTAGACCAGCAATTAGAAAAAGGAGTTTATATGATTCAGGTTTCTAATGGAAAAGACAGTAAGTCTTCTAAGTTGATCATCAAATAAATTGAATATCATCTAAATAAATACAAATGTCCTCATTTCCATGGGGACATTTTTTATTCTATGTTAAAATTGGATTCAAAAAAAGCCTCCGAAAATTTCGAAAGCTTTAATCATTTATTCTTTTTTAAGTATTTATTTTTTCACAAATTTAAATTGATGCGTCTGAAAATTTCTGGTATTTATTTTCAGTACATATCCTCCGGGAACAAGTTGAGAAACATCAATCTTAGAATCAAACATTTCTGACTTTACAAGACGTCCGTCAATAGTATAAATCTGGATTGACATTCCGTCGTCGATACCTTTAATACTGATGAAATCAGTCACAGGATTAGGGAAGATCTGAATCCTATTTTTCGTAAGCTCCGAAGTCCCTAGCGTAGTGGTTTGCACATCACCAGTCATGGTAGAATTTCCTGCAGTAAGATTTCCATTACATAGCCCGGTTGTAAATGCTGTGTTTTCAACCCAAGTTCCAATACTGTTACCAGGAGGAAAAGAAACTGAATTATTGCCTGTTGAATTGTAATAAACAAGTTTAGGGTTTGTAAATGTACCATATCCCTCATCAGCAAGAAATTCCCATCTTGTAAGAGTATTATTCCATTGTATTCTAAATTCGCAGGTTCCCAGACCACTGCATGGCTCTCCGTCAACAGGAGTCGTTACATAGATGCTTTTGTTATTGGTGTCAACCCCGGTTTTATTAAAAATAAAAGTTTGATCATCAAACAGATTAATGCATCCTTTAAAAGTTATAGTCTGTGCAAAAGCTGTGCTTCCTGCCATCAGACATAATAAGTAAAGAATTTTCATAGTTATTAATTTTGTGATGGGAAAACTCCGGCTAATGCAATAATACACTTCAAGGTAATAAACGGAGGTCTGTTTTCATGAGGTTGGCTTCCTCCTGTATTTCCTACCATTGTGTTTTTCATTACAGTGTTAGCAGCTGTATCGGAATATTCTTTATCAAGACCTTTTGTGTCAGCAGGTAAATTATTTGTTGGAGTACTTTGATTTCCTTCCGCTGTTACAGCATTTACAGTATGATTGTGAGCCGGCATTTGTGTTATCAATAGTGTTACACTTTCGGTTCCTCCGGTTTCTCCCATGGTATAAGTAGTAGGACCTCCCGGAGCCTGTCCGTTATGAACAAGTACTCTTCCTCTCATGTCTGGTAAAGCAAATGTGGTGGTCCCATTTCCTCCATAAGTGGTTCCTAACAATGAAAAAAGTGCTTGGTTTTGAGCGATGGGCAGAAGCTGCCCATTACATTCTGCCCAGTATTTTGGAGCAAAATTATAAGGTACAAAGGCTATTTGCCCTAAAAATGGTTCTGATGCCTGTGCTTTTAGAGCAGGAGCAAATGCACTGCCTATCAGCAGTGTACATGCAAAAATTAAGTTTTTCATGATAGCAAGGATTTTAAGTAATATAAAATTAAAAAATATTTTACATAAAATACTTGATTAAAAGAAAAACCTTTCGATATATTACGAAAGGTTAGATTTTATTTATTGAAAAATTATTTATTATAGATTTTTTCTCTAATGTTTAAGGTCGGATGATGTATTTCGTTATTATTTTAACTTTTCAGATTATCCTTAAAATCATCAATTCTGAAATCAGTGAGAGCATTTCCTTTTTCAATTTTCTCTTTAGAATACAACCTGAAATCATTTTCTGTTTTTTCTAAAAGATAATCATAGGGTCCTACGTGAGAGATTAATTTTACCAGAACCGGAGAAATCTCAAGGCAGATAAACAATCCCATGATAAAAGCGGCTGCAAGTCCAATGATCGCCGAATTTTTACCAAGTTCATCCAATGCCTGAAGTCTTGCTGCAAAACCATTGAACTTATCTTCGAAAGTTTCTGTAGATTTTCTTTCTGTTTCCAGATTAGTGTATACCTTGGATATCTCTTTATCCAGATATTCCAGTCTGGGAGCTGCCTGCTTCTGGTAGTTTTCCAGATCCAGTCTGCGTTGCTCCTTCAGTTGTTGCTTACGTTTGGCATTTGGGCCATAACCTTCTTTTCCGCTGGTTAATCCCGATTGTTTACCCAGGATTTCTTTTTCAAGCTCTACAGAAGCAGAGTCATAGGATTGCTGGTACTGAGCAATTTTTCCTGAAATTTGCTGCTTTTCTGTTTCAAAAGGACCACTTTGTTGAAGAATCCTGCCGTTCATTTCACCCTGTAGCTGCTTTTTATTTCTTTGAATAATGGTATTCAGCTGTTTGTTCACCTCTTTTTCAAAAATTTTAAGTTCTAAAGGTTTGGAAATGATAATTCCCAGAAAGGTTGCAAGGATGAGACGTGGGATAGACATCAGAATCTGATTCCACCATGTTCCTGTTTTTTTGATGGAAGAAACAATATAGCGGTCAAGATTGAAAATCATTAATCCCCACAGAATTCCAAATCCTACAGAGGCCCAAATATTATCGAATACTGTATACATAGCATAGCCTGCAGATAAAGTGGCGAATACTGCAGTGAAAAGGACAATACCTCCAATGCCGGAAAACTTATTCCATTCACTCGGAGTCTTTCTTAAAATATGGATGTTCCCGCCTGAACATACCATCAGAAACTTTTGGAACCAGTTTATTTTATGAGTCCCTTGATTTATAGTTTGTTGGTTTGTTTTCATAACTGAAAATTTATACAAAGGTAGTACTAAAAATCATACCAATGTAAAAGATAGTATTATGTTTTACCAAGTAATTGTGCGTATTTGCTTAAAATGTTGTTTTTAAGAAGGTTAAAATTTATTTTTTTGAAAACTTATAAAGAGAATGCAAAAATTATTTCAATCTATCCGGATTCTGCTTTAAAAAACTTTCCCATCCGGAATACGATTTAGTATCTGCTATAGTTCCTGAATTAAAATGATGACATACTGCTACAGCAAGACCATCGGAAGCATCTAAATATTTTGTAGGGAATTCCTTTAATTTAAGAAGGTTTTGAAGCATACCTGCTACCTGCTCCTTACTGGCATTACCATTTCCGGTGATAGCCATTTTAATTTTTTTGGGAGAATATTCCGTAATAGGGATGTTTCTGTAAAGACTGGCAGCCATGGCAACGCCCTGAGCACGCCCAAGTTTCAGCATACTCTGTACATTTTTTCCGTAGAAGGGAGCTTCAAGAGCTACTTCATCAGGATGAAACTCGTCAATAAGAGACAGGGTTCTTTCAAAAATGTACTTAAGCTTAGTTTCGTGATTAGGATATTTTTTTAAGATCAGTTCATGGATAGAGACCATCTCCATTTTTCCTTTTTTTACGGAGATAATACCAAATCCCATTACCGTTGTTCCCGGGTCAATTCCTAAAATTATTTTCTCTGAAATCATTACTTCAAAGATATGACTTTCTATGTTTTAAGGATAAAAAAGTATTGGTAATGATTTTCGTTTTTATTTAAAACTTTAGTAACTTTAAGCAAAAATGATTATGAAAAACGTATTTAATGTGCTTATTGTTCCTGTTTTTCTGCTATGTAGCTTTCAGAAGGAAAATAATGCAGCTAAAAGTAAACCTTCGGAGGTGATGACAAAAAAGAACGACCGGATTATTTATCTGTTTTTCAAGGCGGATAAAGATCAGTCAGGGAATGCCAAAATTACGCTTCAGAGTACTAAAATTGCAGACGGCAGACTAAAACATGTACCTTCTTTTGAAAGAGATGACGTTCGTAAGGGTGATCTTGTGATTACATTAACAGGGGCTGATGGAAAAGAAGTAGGTAAACAGCTTGTGAAAGATCCTTTTAATCCTGAATTGGAGGTATATGAAAAAGAAGGAATTTCCCGACATAAAGCTTCTCTTCAAAATACTGAATTCAGTGCCAGGTTTTCTTATTCTGAAAATGTTCAGTCAGTAAAGATTGAAAAAGCCACTGAGGATGGAGTACAGGTATTATTCACACAAAAACTATAATTATGAAAAAAACTTTATTATCCCTTTTAATCGGAAGCAGTTGTTTTGCCCAGACATTCGAGACCATTCCTCTTTTACAGAATGGAGACAACAGTAAACGTGTTGTGATTGCAGTTTTAGGAGACGGATTTACTTCCGCACAGCAGACTGCTTTTACAACATCGGCTCAGAATACAGTCAATTACCTTTTTACGAAAAGTCCCTATACGGAATATAAAAATTATTTTAATGCCTATGCCGTAAAAGTAATTTCTACCGAATCCGGAGTAAAGCATCCCGGAACGGCAACAGACGTTACCGAGCCTGTAATTCCTGTTACCAACCCCAATAACTATCTTGGATCTACTTTTGATGTAGGAGTTCACCGTTGCATCTACAGTAATACGACCAATAAAGTAGGACAGGTTCTGGCAGCCAATATCCCGGATTATGACATTACTTACGTGCTGGGTAATTCTACAGAATATGGTGGTTGTGGAGGAACTTATGCTTTTGCTTCACTTAATGGTTCTTCCAATGAAATTGTGGTGCATGAGCTGGGGCATTCTTTTGGTAAATTAGCGGATGAATATTGGTTTTCAGGTTCGCTGGAATCACCCAATAAAACACAGAATTCTAATCCGGCAACGATAAAATGGAAAAACTGGGTAGGATTGAATGGAGTAGGAGTGTATGCCCATGCTGAGAGCCCAACATGGTTCAGGCCGCATCAGAGTTGCGAAATGAGATATCTTAATCAACAGTTCTGTTCTGTATGTAAAGAGGCAATCATTGAAAGAATCCATAGTTTGGTTTCTCCTGTGGATTCCTATACTCCGGCTAATAATACAACGGTGGATGCTACATCCAATGTTACTTTCACAGCCAATGAAATCCTTCCCATCCCGAATACGCTGGTTAATTCCTGGAGTTTAAACGGAACGACTCTTGGAGAAACAGGAAGTAGCATTACTATCACTCCGGGACAACTTAACAACGGAAATAATACCCTGACACTTTCGGTTGTAGATAACAACCCACTTTTGAAAGTAGATAATCACAGTACGCTCCATGTTACCAATGTTTCCTGGACTTTGAGCAAAACTACACTTAAAATTTCGGAGGTAAAAGCTGAAGAAAGACGTTTTAGTATTTATCCGAACCCAACAAATGGAGAATTTTTCATTAAAGGGAAACAGGCTTTTTCAAAAAATATAAACATTGAAGTTTATGATGCTTCAGGAAAGCTTATTCCATCCAGATTTGAACTGAATGATTCTGCTATAAAGGTTGATATTAAAAATTATCCGGCAGGTACTTATCTGTTGAATGTAAAAGAAAATAAAAACCTGATTATTTCTCAGAAGATCATCAAAGAATAAATGAAACGAAACCGGCTCCAGCAGCCGGTTTTATTTTTCCAGTTTTTTCTCTGCTACAGGTACCCATTGTCCATCGTGACGGAGGAGGAGAATTCTATCAACTATGAATTTAGTTTTATATTCCTTGGTTTCATATTTTTCCCAGGCTTTAAGATAATTTTCCCAGGTCAGATCTCTGAATCCCACAGTCATATGCGGGTGAAAAGAATATTGGGCAAAATTAAAATACTCCTTTACCCTATGATAAAGCTCTGTTAATTGAGTATTTTCTTTGGGCTGAATATAGAGTACAGGGTTTTTAGGATTGGGAAAGCTTCCAAAACCATCCAGCTCTACTTCAAAAGGTATGATTTCCGTATTGATCTTCTGAAAAGCAATATGAATATCATCCTCCAGTTCAATTTCTCTTGAAAAAGGAGGAAAAAGTGTAATATGTGCTTCATTTTTCAAAGCCTTGGAATTGGCATAATTGGTTGCCAGATCTTGTTTAAACACTTTTATTTCTTCAATAATTTCCTGAGGTGGATAAATGGCAATGAAGTACATTTTTTTCATATGACAAATTAAAAGTTTTTAAATTAAATTTTAATACATAAGAAAATTATGCATAAGTTTGCAAGGTATACAAATCATTTTATGAAAAAGAATAGTCTCTATAAAGGTACTTTGCAGAATATTATTTTGAAGCTCCTTTCGAAAGAAGTGAAGATGTATGGTTATCAGATTACCCAAAGAGCCAAAGAACTTACTCTGGGTGAACTTGAAATGACGGAAGGTGCGCTCTATCCATTGCTACACAAATTAGAAAGCGATGGAATGATCACTTCCGAAATTCAGAAGATTAATGGGAGAGACAGGAAATATTATCTGTTGACTGAAAAAGGAAAAAAACAACAGGCAGAGCAAGAAACTGAGATGAAAAGTTATTTAGTCAACTTACAGACAATATTCAATATATGATGACCGAAGCACAGGAAAATAAAGTTACAGATTATCTGGTAGCCCAAGAGCTGTCTCTGGATATTTTGGTAGAAATCAGAGATCATATGATCAGTCAGATTCTGGATATTCAATGCAGTGAAAATATCAGTTTCGAGGAAGCTTTCTTGAGGGTAAAAGAATCATGGAGCAGAGAGTTTAAAATGGTTAATTACCTTTTGTTTTATCCTACAAAAATTCCTTTGATTGCCAAAAGAATTATCAGAGAAAAATACAGAGGTATTTTCAAAAAATCTTTGATGATAGCTGTTCTGGCATTTGTTATTAATCTGTTATTAATTTTTATGGCAGGAAATCAGGAGGAGTATAAATTATTTTTCAGACTTCTCAATGGTTCATTTGTATTGACAACAATATTGATATGGATTTTTAATTATAAAATCTGGAAATATATAAAAGCAGACTTTAAATACAAAGGAAAATGTCTTTACACCATGTATCAGCAGAATCTTGGATTAATGGTTGTATGTGCCTCTTCTATGACTCAGGTGGCATTGAAGAGTGGGGATTATGCTTACCAGTTTTTCAGACAACAAAACTATACTGATGTTGTCGGAATTCTGATAACTTTAATTCTTCCTTTTGTATTGCAAACTGCACTTGCTTTTGCTGTGCTTAACTTTATTGAACATAAAAAAAACCTGCTAAAAATGCAGGAATTCCTGAAGCCAGCATAGAAAAGCTGCCATTAAAACTACTGTTTTATTCTAAGCTGTGTAAGCGTATTCTCAAGATGGTCTGTGATCTTTTTCACTTCAATATGAGGTCTGAAGATTACTCCTTTTCCTCTTTCTTCATCTGCAATATTGGACAGGATAATCACAGACGTTTTGGTGTCCGGATAATAGATGTTTAAGGAAGGAGAACCTTTTATATAACCGCTGTGGAAATAAGAATTGGGTTGCCCGATATTAAGCATAATTCCATAAGCATAACCCATTTTTCCAAAAATAGCATGGTGTCTTTCTGAACTTTTTGCCATGAATAATGTAAGGGTTTCCGGTTTTAAAATTTTTCCACCATACAGAGCGTTATTCCATGAATGAAGATCCTGAATCGTAGATAATATTCCACCAGCTGGTGTACCAATTTCTGATCCACCTAATCTTTTCGGCATATTGGGAACTTCTGAGAATTTGGCAGGTGTTCCAACATAAGCACTGGCAAAATTATTTCCTTTGAAAATATTTCCTGTTGAAGAATGGGTCATTCCTGCTTTTTTGAACAGTTCCGATACATTCTCATCATATGATTTCCCAGTGACTTTTTCCACAATCTTTCCAAGAGTATTAAATCCGTCATTGGAATAGAAAAAATATGAACCGCTCTTAAACATCAGTTTTCCACCCATCAGATTCAATCCCGAAGTATGGTTTAACAGTTGATGAATTGTAATATTTTCATATTCTTTGATCTGAAATTCTTTCAGGTATTTTGAAGCTTTATCTGTCACATTCAGTTTTCCCTGTTCCATCTGAAGCAGGATCAAAACAGCTGTGAACTGTTTGCTTACAGATCCAATTGCAAAAATGGTATTGCTGTCAATTTTAGTTTTTCTTTTAAAATCTGAATAACCGTTTTCCCTTCTGTAAAGAGGTATAGAATCTTTAAAAACAGCAATACTTCCATTGAAATGGTATTTCTTGAAGGTAGAATCAATCTGTTGTTCTAAAAGTGTTTTCTGAAAAGCCGCGATGGTAGAATCAACAATTGCTTTTTTATCAACATACGTCATTTTTGGTGCTTCAGTAGTACTGCATGAAAGCAAAGCACAGAAAAGGGAAAGGAATACTAAATTTTTGATCACAGGTGTTGTATTTTTTAATGATGATTGATACTCTTAAAGATACTAAAATATCCTAAAGAGCAGTAAGGGAAGCAAATTGCGTGCTAGGATGAGGTTCCGGAACAATTTAATGTGGATTTAATCAATCTTTGTGGAATATTTCAGTCTTATGAATGAAATAACTCCTGGAATAAATAGAACATTGAAAAAGCCTGTGAAAGAATATTCTCAGGCTTATTTTAATACCAGATCACTGAACCAGAAAACATATTCTCCATCTTCGTCTTCAGCAGAATTTTTTGGTTTAGGATATGTTTTTTTTACTGTCTCCCCAATTTCAAACTGAACGGGATTTTTGAAAATAGGCCCATCAAAAGTAAAAGTATGAAACTCTCCGTTTTCTCCGCATGGATCTACATTTTCAGGAAGATCGTCAATGAATTGCTGATCAATAATTCGTCCGGCAAAACTTTGATCAAGGTAGGATCCGTTGACACAGGTTACGATAGTTTTAAAACCAAGATCTAAAAATTCATGGATGAGGTTGGAGGTATTTTGTTTCCAAAGAGGAAATACTGCATTCATACCAATAGCGTTTAATTGGTCTTCCCTGTATTTTCTCAGATCTTCAAGAAAGATATCGCCAAAAATTGAATGAGTAATGCCCTGAGCCTTAATTTCAGTCATTGTCTTACTCATGATCTGTTGGTATTCTTCCATGGATGGTTCTTTGGGAAGTTCCATTTTGGTTAATGGAATTCCTAGGCTTTCGGCTTGTTTTTCTAAAAGCGATACATGAACACCATGCATAGAGATCCTTTGAAATTCCTGATTGATACTGGTAAGCAGTGTGCTGACTTCGTACTGGTCTTCCTGTAGTATTTTATAAAGAGCAAGGGCAGAATCTTTTCCGCTGCTCCAGTTGAATAAAGCTTTTGGTTTCATTTAAAATAAAAATCTCTCAAAAATAGGGAGATTTTATGGTTAATACGATATGAAATACTATTGTCGATAAGATACGATCACTCCGTTTTCCACATCATATTCTTCGAAGAGTTCTTTCGCATAGGCTTCCGTTAGAAAATAAGACCGGATATTGTTTTTCTTTTTACTTTCTTCATATTCTTCCTTAGAGATCAACACACCATCAAGAAAATACAGAAAGTCATTATTCTTAGGATTGGGATACAATTCTTTTGCTTTATTCAAATCCAGAGTTACCGAGGAATCATCTTTAATCTGTCTGCTTTCAACAAAAAGGAAATACTTATTTTTGTTCCATTCATCATCCTGACCTATCGTAGTTTCAATGACAAAGATGCTTTTAAATTTTATATTATCAGAAGGAATGTTTAGGTAATTCTCATAGCCAGAACTAAATTTTTGGGTGGGAGTAAGAATGGTAATAAAATAATTTTGAGTTAAGATTTTTTCATTTCCCAAAAGCTTAATTTTCAGATTCCTGGTAATATTACCTTTAGGATAATATCCTTTTGATCCGTAAGGAGGTTCATCTACTGGTTTGACAGCATAGACAATCAGTCCATCCAAATTATCATATCTTTTGAGGGTGTCCATTTTTGTTTTTTGTGCCTCGATATTGGACATGAATAGTACAGAGAGGAAAATTCCTCCGGCAATTTTATTCAAAGGAATATCGGACAAACTATAACTGATGATTGGCTTTTTACTGGGTGAAGATATTCTGCCAGCCTGAATTCTTCCACAAATAGATTCATTGGATTGTAATAATACTTTGATTTCTTCATCCGTTTTCTGCGTAAGATCATGGACTTTCTTTGAGCAAAAATCACAAAAACTTCCGCCAGGAATATCCTGCATGTTTTTTCTGCCAACGTGGCATGGCTCATTGATTCGAAATTCTTTTTCCATGATATCAGTTTTGTTTAGATTAAAAATACAAAAACTCCCGAATACATCAGGAGTTTTTTTATTTACAAAGCCGATTTTCTTATTTTGAAACGGGTTTTCCGTAGTTGTTTTGGGAGCTTGTAACATCAACTCTATCTTTTTCTGCCTGGTCTCTTTTTTGTAATTCTTCAGTATTTCTAACCATATCGCTTTTGTGAGCATTTTCCACAGGAGTAGTTTTACAAGAACTTAATACCACAAAAAGACCAAACACCGAAATAATTTTAATACATGTTTTCATTCGAATTTTTTGATGACAAATATATAGGGTCAGTATAGTTTATTTTTAATTTTTAACAAATATTATCAACCTGCTTATCAAAAATTAGCGTTTTTTCACATTAAAAATAAAAACCTCAAAGAAATCCTTTGAGGTTTTATATAAAAAATGTTTGCTGTATAAGCTTACATATTTCTTCTGTACTTACCGCCTACTTCAAATAAAGCATTGGTGATTTGTCCTAAAGAACAGTATTTCACAGCATCCATCATCACTTCAAATAAGTTTTGCTGGTTAATGGCTGCATGTTGAAGTTGTCTTAAAGCTTCTTCAGATCTGCTGTCATTCGCTTGCTGGAAATTGTGAAGAGATTCAATCTGTGCTTGTTTCTCCTCTTCTGTAGAACGGATAACTTCTCCTGGTAAAACGGTTGGGGAACCATCTTTTCCTAAG
This sequence comes from Chryseobacterium sp. KCF3-3, assembly GCF_045865955.1. Lineage (NCBI taxonomy): Bacteria > Pseudomonadati > Bacteroidota > Flavobacteriia > Flavobacteriales > Weeksellaceae > Chryseobacterium > Chryseobacterium sp. KCF3-3. The sequence goes on along the minus strand of NZ_AP035792.1, from coordinate 1,236,383 downwards.
AAAGTATTTACTCCGATGATCGGATATTCACCGGTATGCTTCAACCATTCGTAATGCATAGATTCTTCCTGGATTTTTGAACGCTGATACATGGTTTCCATAGCTCCAAGAACTCCACCTCTTTCTGTGATTCTGTCGAATTCAGTATATACAGCTTCTTCTACAAGATCCGTTAATTCTTCAATGATGAATGATCCCTGAAGCGGATTTTCGTTTTTAGCCAATCCTAATTCTTTGTTGATGATCAACTGAATCGCCATTGCTCTTCTTACCGATTGCTCAGTAGGCGTTGTAATCGCTTCGTCATAAGCATTGGTGTGTAGGGAGTTACAGTTGTCATAGATCGCATAAAGCGCCTGAAGAGTCGTTCTGATATCATTGAAATCAATTTCCTGAGCATGAAGAGAACGTCCTGAAGTCTGGATGTGGTATTTCAACATCTGGCTTCTTTCGTCAGCTCCATATTTCAATTTCATAGCTTTTGCCCAGATTCTTCTTGCTACACGTCCGATTACTGAATATTCAGGGTCGATACCATTAGAGAAGAAGAAAGATAAGTTCGGTGCAAAATCATTGATATCCATTCCGCGGCTTAAGTAATATTCCACATACGTGAAACCATTTGCCAGTGTGAATGCCAATTGGGAAACCGGATTCGCTCCTGCTTCAGCAATATGGTATCCTGAAATAGAAACAGAGTAGAAGTTTCTTACTTTTTCTCTGATGAAATATTCCTGAACGTCACCCATTAATCTCAATGCAAATTCTGTAGAGAAAATACAAGTATTCTGAGCCTGGTCTTCTTTTAAGATGTCAGCCTGAACAGTGCCACGAACCGTAGCAATTGTTTTAGCTTTAATTTCTGCATATACATCAGCAGGGATTACTTCATCACCTGTTAATCCTAAAAGCTGTAGTCCTAAACCGTTATTGGATGGAGGAAGTTCACCGTTGTATTTCGGTCTTTCTAACCCTTTATCATCAAATTTTTCTTTCAGTTTAGCTTCTACTTTAGACTCTAAACCGTTTTCTTTGATATATTTTTCAACATTCTGATCGATGGCAGCATTCATAAAGAAAGCCAGTAGCATCGGTGCAGGACCGTTGATTGTCATTGAAACCGAAGTTAATGCATTCACCAGATCAAATCCGGAGTATAATTTCTTCGCATCATCCAGTGTTGCGATAGAAACCCCCGCATTTCCGATTTTACCATAAATATCTGGTGGTAAAGCAGGATCCTGACCGTATAGCGTTACAGAGTCAAATGCTGTAGATAAACGTTTTGCAGGCATTTCTGCAGAAACATAATGGAATCTTCTGTTGGTTCTTTCAGGGCCTCCTTCTCCTGCAAACATCCTTGTAGGATCTTCACCGGTTCTTTTGAACGGATAAATACCTGCAGTATAAGGGAAGCTTCCCGGAAGGTTTTCCTGGCCTTTCCATTTGATCAGATCACCCCAGTCATTGTATTTTGGTAATGCAATTTTTGGAATTCTCAAATGAGATAAAGATTCTGTAGACGTTTCAACTTTAATTTCTTTTCCTCTTACGAAATAAGAATAAAACTCTGCATGGAAAGCTTTTTTCGTATCGTCCCATGTTTTTAAGAAGTCGATATTATCCTGTTGAAGCTCTTTCTCTGCTTTTTGATATTCAGTCTCTAAAACTTCATTGGAGATAATATTTTTTACACCTTCAATATGATACATTGTTCTGGCCAGTTCGGCCTGCTTTTCAATATTGATATCGTATTGTTTGTTGTTTTCAACGATTTCAGAAAGATAACGGACTCTTTTCGGAGGAATAATCGTTACTTCTTCAGTAACTTCCTGTTCTACAAAAGTTTTTAGATTTAAATCAGCGAATTTATCGTTTACTTTTGAAACTAATCTGTTGTATAATTCTGTTGTTCCGTGATCATTAAACTGAGAAGCTTTAGTTGCATACACCGGCATATCATCTAATGGACTTTCCCATAGAAGGTGGTTTCTCTGGAACTGTTTTCTTACCGCCTGAAGCGCATCCAATGCACCACGTTTGTCAGATTTGTTCAATGCTACAAGATCTGCATAGTCTAGCATGTCGATTTTTTCCAACTGGGTAGAAGCTCCATATTCAGGAGTCATTACATACATAGAAACATCTGCAAAATCAGAAACTTCTGAACCAGACTGCCCGATTCCTGAAGTTTCAAGGATAATAACATCCGGATGAGCCAGTTTCAATACATTCAGTGCAGAATGAATAAACGGAGAAACAGAAACGTTGTTTTCTCTTGTTGCCATTGAACGCATATAAACTCTTGGATCATTGATCGCATTCATACGGATTCTGTCTCCCAATAAAGCACCTCCGGTTTTCTTTTTCGAAGGGTCGATGGAAATAATGGCAATTTTTTTATCTGTATTGGAACGTAAGAAACGTCTAACCAACTCATCTGTTAATGAAGACTTACCAGCTCCTCCGGTACCTGTGATACCAATAATAGGAATGGTTAAATCTTTAGATTTTTCATCAATAGCTTGTACAAGTTCAGGCTTTTCTTCGGAGAAGTTTTCTACGGCTGAGATAATCTGTGCAATACTTGACGGGTTTTCAAAGCTGATATCGTCAAGATCTTTTGCAGTAACATCTTTTCCAGTTGCAAAATCTGATCTGTGTACCAGATCATCAATCATTCCCTGAAGACCAAGCTCACGGCCGTCATCCGGAGAATAAATCCTGTCGATTCCGTAAGACATCAAATCTTTGATTTCTTCCGGAAGAATTACACCGCCACCGCCGCCAAAGATCTTGATCTGAGGTGAATTTTTTTCTCTCAACAGGTCATAGATATATTTGAAATATTCGTTGTGACCACCCTGATATGAAGTTAATGCAATAGCATTGGCATCTTCCTGGATTGCTGTATTTACAACTTCTTCTGCTGATTTATCGTGTCCTAAGTGGATCACTTCGCATCCTGTGCCCTGGATGACACGACGCATAATATTGATTGCAGCATCATGCCCATCAAATAATGAGGCAGCAGTTACAATTCTTACCTTGTTGGTTGGAGTATATTTTTGGGTTTCCATAAAAATTCTAGAAAGTTTCTAAGTTTCCAAATATAATAATAAAAAAAGAACATAGTGTTTGATTTTATATTTTTGATTTTCAGTTTGTTACTTCGTGTTATTTAATTGTATCTCCCCAATTTTGTGTTTAAATGTTTGAAAGTTGAATGGTTCGGTAACTACAGAATTAAAATGAGTTATGACGATTTCATTTTCAAATGGGGCTTCGTCAGATTCTCAAATTAATTTCTCTATTTTTGCACCATATTTTACAGACATGCAAAAAGCGTTGATATATTTCGCATTGGGAACTGCAGTAAGCTTCCTGATTAATTATTTCTTTTTAAGTTCAGAGAATAGCGGGTTAGAGTTCTACTATGCTATTGCTTTTGGTGCAGCGTGGGGGATTGCTTATTATTTAGATACTCCGGATATTACATTGGTAAAGAAACTGGGGCTGTCTTTTGTAGTAATGGCTATTCTGGTTGTTGTAGGTACTCTTATTTTTAAACTTGAGCTGGCTATACCATCCATTCTGAAGTTTTCCATGGTGTTTGTCGCCTACTATGTCATAGCGAGCTTTAGGGCAACTAAATCATTAAGAAAATAAATAATAAAAAAATAAGCTGTCAAATGTGACAGCTTATTTTTTTATTTAGTGAATCATCATGAAACTTATCAGGGCAAGGCCCAGGAGTAAAAACATGAATGCAATAAAATTAATAGTAAATAATACCATTCCAACAATAATGCTTACCAAGCCATGGGCACGATAAACACGCCTGTGGGCAATAAAGAAATACGCCATGGTATATAATAACAGGAATGATATTGTTAAATATAAAATAGTATTAATCAGCCAAAAATCTATAAGGCCTGTCAACTTAAAGATTAGGAATATCAGTAAGATGGTTAGCAGTAAAAACGAGAAATAATGCAGGGTAAAAATTCCGTGATCAAAATACCACCATTTTTTCTTACTATGGAAAACCCATAAAAAGAATGCGAAAAGTGGAAGGTAGATGAAAAGGGCTTTAGGAAGATTATGAAAAGACTTTTCTAACATGCCGGCCATAATCTCCTTTTTCTTAACCCCTTTTTCTTTAAGTTCAAAGAATTTGTGAACAATGGGAGCTTCAATAAAACTGAGAGATGACGGGTTTTTGGCTTTAGCAGAATCATAGGCCTTTCTGGTTTTATATTCTCCAAAGCTTACGTCCGGATCTATTTTTTTGTCCATGTTCATCATGTCTCCTATCTCAGAAGAATCAGGCATTGCTTTTATTCCCTCAATGGCAAGAGAGTCTTGTTCAGTCAGATGTTTTTTTGCTTTGATACTGTCTATCAGCTTTTGTTTTCCAGCAGGTTTCATGACTTTTAAAAGGTTGGTCTTACTATTTTCTCCAGTATTTCCCTCTTTTGGAGAGCCTATATTAACCATAGGAAAAAGGGCAAACACGAAGAATGTAATAAAACTGACGAAAATATAAAGCTTTACAGGTGGTACGAACTTCTGTCTCTTCCCTTCAAGATAAGTATTTGTCAGTTTGCCGGGTTTAAATAACAGATTTTTTACTGTTCCCCAGAACTGTCCGTCATAATGAGTAAAATCTTCAATGAAATGGGTGAAAAGAAAATAGAAAGGCTGTCGTCTTTCAATGTTTTCCTGTCCGCAGTGGGGGCAAAACCTTTCTTCAACCTGATGTCCGCAGTTTAGACAGGTTTTATCTTCTCGTACTTTTCCGTGGCTCATGATTATGGAATATGATTGCCACAAATATAATTATTTCAGTGAAATTATATATATACTAGTATATTTTAAGGGAATCGTTAAAGTAAATTTAATAAAAGAAAGAGTTGAGGGAATAAACTCTTTGCTGTTTCATTGGTGTTTTTAGAATCTTCGAAGTGTTTTTTTCATCGGCTCATTAGTTCGCAAGATCTGTGCCAAAATTATAAATAGTGTTAAAATCTATTGATAGAGGAGTGTAGAGTGAAGATTATATAGATTAAATAAAATATGTTTTTGGGTTACGAAAATAATTTGTACCTTTGCACACCCTTTTAGGGGTAAATTATGTTTAATCTTTAACTAAAACGTGTGAATACATTAAGTTACAAAACTGTTTCAGCGAACAAAGCTACTGCTAATAAAGAATGGGTTGTGGTAGACGCTGAAGGACAGCCGTTAGGTAGATTAGCTTCTACGGTTGCAAAGATTTTGAGAGGTAAGCACAAAACGAACTACACACCTCACGTAGATTGTGGTGATAACGTAATCGTTTTGAATGCTGGGAAAATTACACTTTCCGGAAACAAGTGGGCTGATAAGACTTATATCTGGCATACAGGATACCCTGGTGGACAGAAGTCTATGACTGCGGCTGAACTTCAAAAGAAAGATTCTTTAAAGGTATTAGAGAAATCTGTAAAAGGTATGTTACCTAAAAACAGATTAGGAGCTGCTATCCTTAAGAACCTTTACTTATATGAAGGAACTGAGCACAAACATGAAGCTCAACAGCCAAAAACAATTAATGTTAACGAATTTAAATAATTAATTATGTCTATAGTTCACAAAATCGGAAGAAGAAAAACTTCTGTAGCTAGAGTTTATGTAAAACCAGGTTCTGGTGTTATTACAGTAAACGGTAAAGATGCTAAAGAATATTTCTCTACAGACGTGATGGTTTACAAATTAAACCAACCGTTTATCCTTTCTGAGACTGTTGGTCAGTATGACGTTACCGTAAACGTATTCGGTGGTGGAAATACAGGTCAGGCAGAGGCTATCAGATTAGGTATTTCTAGAGCTTTATGCGAAATCAACGCTGAGTTCAGATTAGCATTGAAGCCAGCTGGTTTACTTACAAGAGACGCAAGAATGGTGGAAAGAAAGAAGCCAGGTCAGAAAAAAGCAAGAAAGAGATTCCAATTCTCAAAACGTTAAGATTTCTCGTTGGCAGATGGCTTATAGCTATTGGCTACAGGAATGTATTAAATTTTTTTAAACTTAATCTCGGCGAAAAGCCCATTGCCAAAAGCAAAAAGCAAACCGCCAATTGCCCGTTACGTTTAGCATCCAAACGCTTCTCCCATCTAAAGAAGTTGTTGATTGTTTAAAAGACGGAAAGTAAACTAACAAAAACAGAAAACATGGCAAAAGCAAATGTAAAAGACCTTTTAGAGGCTGGCGTACACTTCGGTCACATGACTAGAAAGTGGAATCCAAATATGGCTCCATACATTTTTATGGAGAAAAACGGTATTCACATTGTAGACTTACATAAAACAGCAGTTAAATTGGATGAAGCGTGCAGCGCTTTAGAAAAATTAACTTCTGCAGGTAAAAAAGTTCTTTTCGTAGCTACTAAGAAGCAAGCGAAAGAAGTAGTTGCAAAACACGCTTCTGAACTTAATATGCCTTATATTACAGAAAGATGGCCAGGAGGTATGTTAACGAACTTCGTTACTATCAGAAAGGCTGTAAAGAAGATGAACTCTATCGACAAAATGAAAAAAGACGGTACGTTCGAAACTTTATCTAAAAAAGAAAGATTGCAAGTTGACAGACAAAGAGCTAACCTAGAGAAGAACTTAGGTTCTATCGCTGACATGGTGAGACTTCCATCTGCTGTATTTGTAGTTGATATCTTAAGAGAACATATCGCGGTAACTGAAGCTAAGAAACTTGGTATTCCAGTTTTCGGTATCGTTGATACAAACTCTGACCCTAGAAAAGTTGACTTCGTTATCCCAGGAAACGATGATGCTTCTAAGTCTATTGATATGATCCTTAGCGTAGTTTCTGAATCTATCAAAGAAGGTCAGTCTCAAAGAAAAGCTGATAAAGAAAAATCTAAAGAAGAAGGAGAAAAAGTATCTGCTGATACAGATGCTGATTTCGATGCAGAATAATTAAAGATTTTCTTTAATATAGGAAAAACGCTGGATTTCGGTCCAGCGTTTTTTTATTGTTTATATCCGAATTTATTTCTTAGGACATACCATTAGCTCCGGTAGATCAGGATCAGTACTAGGAATAATTACTCCAATTCTGCATACTCCATTGCAGCACATTTCTCCCAGTTCCATACTACAGCCATCCATACAGCTTCTGTATCCTCCTTTGATTGTTCTTAGCTCAGTTCTTGAGACTTTTTTTAAATTTTTCATGGTTTTAGTTTTAATTTTTTTCCTACTCTATATGCTTTTCGGATACCGCAATTATATTTCTAAATATATGGAAATATTTTTTATGTGTTTGGTTTTCAAAATATTATTTTGATTTAATGCCAGTTTTCACTTTTAATAAAAGGACTTTAGCTCAGCATTATTTTAAGAACAATGAAATATGAGGACGGGCTTATGGATACTGGTTTATGCTGATCGTTCTATTAAGCGTTTTCAGGCAGTATAAATTCTTTCATAGACTTTTCCTATAACGAGTTATTTTGAGAGCTTTAAAAGCCATATGATCCTGGTGTCAACAGCTATTGATTATAATAAAGATGAATACCTTCATTAAAAAATAAAAACCTGCAGAATTCTGCAGGTTATATTTTAGTTTGAAAGTTTTATAGAATAAGAAGTAGTAACAAATTTTGTTGATTGGTAATTAGAATTACAAACTACTCCGGATAATCTGTAGTTCTGATTTTTGGGAACCATGGTATATCCTATTTTACCTGCACCAATGGGGATCTTCTTGAAGAAATTGCCGCCGCTCACCGTAAGGACCATATTACAAGGAGATTTATTTTCCACAGAAATAGAGGTCTTTGGATTTTTAGGATCATCACTGTTGAGAAGGTCATTAAGTACATCAGCTGTTTCCGGCTTATAAGTCTTCATAAGATCGTTATACTCTCTTTCTGTATTGGCTCTGTTCCCTGAATTGTTAGCAGGATAAGGGTAGGAGGTTCTTCCCGGATAGCCTCCATAATTGACATTACAGCTGGCAAGAATCAATGAAATTCCGGTAAGAACTAATAGTTTTTTCATCCTATTTTATTTTTTGACTTTTGTTTTTTTTTGACTTCTCTGTTATTGGCTCCTTTTGAGCAGATTTCAGTTCAATGTTGGACGGTTTTGGATTGTCTACCGTTACAAATATACTTTTTTTAATATCTTTCTGAGAGGAATATTTCATATCACAGATATTGCTGCTCAATGTATATGAGTTTTTCTTAAGTACAATGAAATTTTCTGCATGAGCAGGAACAGCAAGATTGTAAAACTCTTTTCCTTCTATCCGCAATACAATATTACAGTCAGAATTATTTTTGAATAAGAGAATCGCTTCATTACGGTGAATATCCTCATTAAACATTGCATTCAGTACCCTTACTGTTTTTTCCTTATGTTCAGCAGAGGTTTCAGCAATAAGTTTTTTAAACTCTTTGGCATCGTCCGAATTAGGATTTCTCATTGCACCTTTAGGAATGTCTGCAATAACAGGTCTTGCTTCCATAGGTTTGGCCGTAAGTGCTCCCTTTGTCCATTCTGTGTTTTTTAAAGCAATAAGCTTTGGTTTCAGCACAGTCTTTTCAGGATCGTCAGGCTGTGCGTTCTTCAGGTATTCTTCAAATTCTTTGATGTTTGTGCTTTTTAAAATGTCTTTACTGCTTTTCTGAGCCTGCGTAAAGTGGGGAATAAGAAATGTGAAGAATAAAATCGTTAAAAATTTTTTTTCATCAAGTTGGTTTATTTCATCAGCTTATCCGGAATTTGATGTAAGTAATTGTTTTTCCTTTCGCTGAGAATAGCTCTTCATAATACGTTTTGATGTCTCTCAAATGTTCTGTATTAGGATCGTATTCTGGTGCACCGTAGATATCATGGTGGGCAGAAATGATTTCATAACCTGCTCCCTGTAAATATCCAAGGGTATATCCATGCAGGAATTCTGAATCGGTTTTCAGGTGTATAATTCCTCCTGGCTTCAGGAACTTTTTATATCGGTTTAAAAAATCCGGATGGGTTAATCTGTGTTTTGTTCTTTTATATTTAATCTGTGGATCAGGGAATGTAATCCAGATTTCGTCTACTTCATTTTCAGCAAAGAAATAATCTACAAGTTCGATCTGAGTTCTCAAAAACGCTACATTAGTCATGTTGTTATCCACGGCTTCTTTAGCGCCAAACCAAAATCTGGCTCCTTTAATATCAACTCCGATGAAGTTTTTTTCAGGAAATGTTTTTGCGAGTCCTACAGAATATTCTCCTTTTCCACAGCCCAGTTCCAATACGATAGGATTATCATTTTTAAAAAAATTGTCTCTCCATTTTCCTTTAAGATCGAAACCATTTAAAGCATCTTCTCTTGTTGGCTGGATTACATTCGGTAATATTTTGTTTTCTGCAAATCTTGCTAATTTATTCTTGCCCATTGAGTTATAAAATGAGTGCAAAAATAGTGAAAATTTATGGAGTCTCTATGTCTTTTGGTTGTAAAAGACATAGAGATCATTCGCATTTAGTTTGTATTATTGACTTCCCAAAGCCACCATAATTGGTCTTTCAATTGTTTTTTGTGAAGCATATTGAGCTCCGCAAACAAGGCTGGTAAAAAGATATTGCCCTTTATCTATCACAATGGAACCTTCACCCTGAGCAGGAACAGCCAGTCTATATTTGGTAGTTCCTACACCTTCTATTCTTACGATGATATTACAATCCGATTTATTTCGAATCAAAACAATACATTCTTTAGCATTAGGATCATTATCAAATAAGGAATTTAAGATTTTTACTGTTCTGTTTTTGTGTTCTACAGGAGATACAGCCATCAGCATATTGAATTCTTCTGCTTCAGCATTAGGAATTGCCGTATTTGCAGTGGTATTCACAACATATGTATTTTGAGCAGTACTTGGAGTAAACACTGTGGTAGATTGTTTTGCAGCCAGCTCAGCTTTGTATTTTGCAATTTGTTTTTGTTTGATGATGGCATTCATTTCATCAAAAGTAATTTTGGTAGAAGGTCTTCTCCTCAACATAGCAAGCATTTCCTGCATGTCTTTTACCTTTTGATCAGCAGGGTGTGCATTTTTGATATACTCTTTCATCATTTCCATTACCCTGGGTTTCAAAACAGATCTTCGGGGATCATCAGGGTGAGCATCCCTTAAAAAGGCATTGATCTCATAGATATTCTTACTTTTTAAAATATCACTATAATCTTTCCCTTTCTTTTGGGCAGAAACCATAAAAAAGAACATACAGCCAAGAAGTAAAAGTACTTTTTTCATTAATTAATATTAAGTTAGAAATTTGGTGCTTCACTCTTAATTTGCGTTTTGGTTGCTTAGTTTTTTATTTGATAACGAAATATCTGGTGTTTTTATTTTAAACACTTGTTTGTGAGATAAAATTAAGCATATTTTTGAATATTGAGGAATAATTTGTTGCAAAATTTGAATAATTCATATTGTAAATACTTGTAGCAAAGCATAGCTGGTACTTTCAGTCATTCAACAAAAAAATAACCCATGTAATGTACATGAGTTATAAAATATTTTGAGTTGTTTTTTTAAAAATTTCTAGTTACCGCCTACAACTTCCTGAAGGTGTGAATTTTTGAGTCTTTTCTGATAAATAGGAAGATATTTTTCAATAGGAATTTTTACTGCTTCAAAGTTACCTGCTAATACGTAAGCCTGGATATTTTCGGAGGAATAAACAAACTGAAGGAAATTGTCAATTAAGTTTTCCGGTATTTTAAACTTTATAAAATAATCTTTCCCCAGATAATTTTTGATCTGTGCTACGGAGCTGTTCATCCTTTCATAGGCCTGGTAACGCTGTTTTTTCTTTCTTTCACCGGAAAGGATATCATAAATACTTTCCAGGCTGAAGGTAAGTCCTCCATCTCGAAGTCCTGCAACAGGAAGTTCCGGTGGTGTTCCATCTCCTTTGGGTTCAGGAAGACCAATTACTTTTTTAAGGGCATATGCTTTATCTTCTTTTCTTAAAGAGTTAACATCATATCGAAGGTTACCGGTAGGCTTGAACCTGCTGAGAACAATCTCCTGAATTTCGTAATAGGCAATTTTAAGCTCAACAAGATTTTTTTGTTCCATGGATTGAGGAGTCAGCTTGATGTCTTTTCTTTCGGTCACGATAGAGGTAAACCGGATGACATCCCCGATATTGGCAGGGATATTAAAGTTACCATTGTAGTCCGTAAGAACGGTCTTCTGTGTATTCAGATTGGTGACATACACCTGATTGAGATATAAAATAGAGTTGTCTCTCAGAAATACCTCCCCGGAATATATTTGTGCATTAATTTTTGCCAGAAAAACCAATAGCAGTAGAGTAAACAGTTTCTTCATATAATGCGCAAAATTACATAGAAATAAAGCAATTCTGTGTAGTTAGATGAATAATAGTGGTTAAAGTTATATTAAACTTTGGGATTAAATTGTTAAGGAGTGTTAGAAACTTGTCACTCATGTAAAAAACGAAACATTTACATAAAAAAACCGGAAGAAAGAAGTACTGAATTTTCAACTGCTTTTCTTCCGGTTTTCTGTTGTTACCTATGTTTTACAAGTAACCAACTCGTGTATTTTACCATAAGGTTGGAGCCATATTCTGTCCAGGTGATGAAGTACCAGTAATTTGCTGTAGGAACATACCTGCCACCAATTCTTCCATCCCAGGTGTATCTGTTTTCAGGAGTGCCTCTGAAGACTTCCGCACCATACCTGTCAAAGATCCGGAATACAAGATTATCATTCTTCATTAAAGAAGAATAGTCGATGACTTCATTATGACCATCTCCATTCGGAGTAATGGTATTGATCAGGTTAATAATGGCAAATGGTTTTTTAACATCCTCACACATTTTAGAGTCTCTTACAAATATGTTGTGAGCTCCTCTGGGTACATTGTAGAAAACATTGGAACTCTGCCATACCACACCATCTAAAGAATATTCATAAGGAGGTGTACCACCGCTTGCCCCAACTTTTACAGTTGTTCCATCAATTTCAATAGAGGTTATGATTGGAAGAGGTAATTCTGTAACATTTACATATTGCTTGTAAACACAGCCATTGGAGGTAAGTTCTACCCAATAACTTCCGGGAGCAACATTCGTAATGGAAGGAGTAGTTGCCCCGGTGCTCCATAAGTATTTTTCAAAGCCAGGTCCTGCATTAAGTGTAGTAGTGGTTTTTGGGCAAATGGTCTTATCTTTTAAAATATCTGATTTCTTAGGAACTTTAATATTGATTTTCAGAGTACCTACTTCAGGACAAACTCCATTTTTCTCAAAACGGATATAAAAAGTCTGTGAAGTTGTAATATTAACAGGGGATGAAACTGGATTCACATTATTCTGAGCATCTGCTAAAGTTGCATGAAAAGTGAAGGTAACATTCGGATCTAATGTAAACTGGGGAATAAACTGAGCTAAGTTAACACTCTTTATTCCGTCCAAATCATCATCACAGGTGCTTTCTGTAACAGTTTTTGTAATCAATGGTACTTTTGCTCCGATACTAAATTGTAAAGGTTTGATCACAGAAGCACATCCATCCGGAGAATCTACCCTGATGTAAATGGTTGTAGTTGCTGTATAACTCCAGTTATTAGGGAGCGTATTGTTATTCCCTGCATTGGCATCTGCAAGGTTTGCATAATATCTTACATTCGTAAAGTAATTTGGATTATTAAGAACAATAGGGGTGATATTGGAAAGCACCACAGTAACTGTTCCATCCAGATTATCATCACAGAAGGTACCATTGTAGTTATCCAGTACAATAGCTTTATTAAAAAGTGATAGTGTTATTTGTGCAATATTTTTGCATCCAATATTGTCATTAACAACCGCATATACTATTGTTCCGTTAGTTGCGGTATAGGCAGTTGTGTTAGTTATTAGTGCTGCTGCATTTTCATTCTGAGCATCCAAAAGGGTAGGGTAATAAGTAATAGTAACTGGTGAGTTACTGGTAACATTGGCTGTCGTCAGGTTGAATGTTCCCTGCCCATTGATATCACAGGCAAATAATGTTGCATTCATTACGGTTAGAGCCTGAATATTCATCGTAACGGTTATCGTTTCACAATCTGGAAAGTCTGGATCATCTCCACAGAATGTATAGGAGAATGTATCAGTTCCTGATGTTCCTGGAGTATTTACAGTATAAGTAATAACGCCTGTAGTAGAGTTTATAACAGCTGTACCCAATGAAGGTGTTGTTGTAATAGCTACCGTGCTTGGAACGGGAGTTTGTGGTGAACCGCTGAATGCAGGGATTATCGTTTTAGAATTACATGCAGTGTATGAGGTACTGGATAGTTTTGTACAATTCAGAACTTTAAATTGTTCAGTGACTAAAGGTGCACAGCTTCCCATTGTTACAGAGCATGTATAATACCCTGGTAGTGCAGGGGCAATGGAAGAAGTATTTGCTCCCGGAATAATATTCCCATTTCTGTACCATTGGTAGGTATCATAAATTAAAGGATCAACAGTAAGAACCATCCCTGGAATACAACCACCTCCGGATTGTAAAATAACCGGCTGTGTAGGAAAACCGGCAAAAAAACCTCCATATCCTACCGCATCACTGCCGGCAGTGATGCCAGCCATAATTGCTTTATCTGAAACTACAGTAATAGTACCTGTTACATTGGGAATTCCATAGGTAACCCAATTTGTTGTACCAGTCATATTGTAAGGGCCGGTTATTGCTGGTGGATTTGCTCCGTTCACTGTAACGTTAGCTCCTCTTTCTGTAATAATGTTCAGTTTTGTGGTGATGTTCAGAATACCTCCGGGGTGACCGTTGGAATGGACAAAATTTTCATTAATAAGTCCCAGTTCATTAATCTGCTTCGGAAGATAACAGTTTAATGCAGGAATAAAATTGAATCCTCCGGTAAATACTTCACTTCCTGCATTTGAATCTCCAGCTAAAATCTGGTAGACATAAGCATTTTTAGAGGTTTTGAGATATAAATTATAATGACCATTTCCCTGAAGGATATATTTGGAATCAGGGATAATGAAGTATTTTCCTGCATTGAGAGTTGCTACAGGAGGAATTTCATTATTGACAAAGATCTGAGTATTGTCTTCAGTAGCAATTACAATAGCTCCTTCTGTACGAGTACCAATCGGTCCGCTACCCTTTACAATGGCAAATTCATTTCCAAGTCTGTTGACAGGTACTGCCTGATCCATTAAAATATCTGAGCTAGCTGGATAATTTCCTGCATATTGACCGTTAAAATTTCCATTGGTAACATTGACAGGTTTGTTTGAAGTAATCTTTGCACCAATGAAACCATTAAAGTTTCCTGTTATGTTACCAATTCCGTCAATAATGTAGGATTGTCCCTTATTTAAAGTAAATGTTAATGTCGGGTTGGTTGTTCCAGTCAGTCCATTTGAAAACTGAACAGTAGGACTGTAGCCGGAAACGGTAACCGTGGTGTTATCTTCGGTTGCCAATACGCTCGTCATGAAATTCAGAATGGGGTTACTCACCGTAATAGGAGCTGTAGCTGCATAAAACTTTAGCCCTGTGGAAGAAGTTCCTTTGGAAGTAATGATTTCTGCATGGTTGAATACTGAGAACCTTAAATTGGCATAAAAGGGAAATTCAGCTTTAAGATATAATCCCTTAGTGGTTGTGGTGAATAAATCTCCCTGCAGTTTGGTAATGATATAATCTCTTAATACATCAAATTTCTGTGGATTATTTTTACTGATATTTACTGTTCCAATCAAAACATTGTTATTGTAAATACTTACAGGAAAAGGAGTTGTTCTATTGGTAGATAAATACAGTTTTTGATAGGGATTGGGAGCGGTTGTTCTGTCTATCATAGGAGCAAACCAATGCTCTCGGTCCAATTGGGAAAAAGCAGAGGTGAAAATGCAAAACATAAACAAAAAAGATAAAATTTTTTTCATTCAGCGGTGGTCTTTATCACAAATTTAGTGATAAAAAGTATTAAATTATTGAAAATAGAATAAAAAAATATGATTTCGAAAAGGTGGTTAAACAAAATTTAAATTTATATTATTTTTTTTGCTTTTAACTTAATATAATAAGCGGATTTAATTGAAAGTCTAAAAAAATGAGCCGCGATCATTTGATCACGGCTCATTAAATATAGTTTTAAACTAATTATTACTCTCTGTTTTTAACAAGAATCCAACCTGTATATTTTATTGGAGTCTTTTCTTTGTTGGCCTCATTCCAACTGATATGATACCAGTATGTTCCTGTTCCTAATTTTTTATCAAAGTGTTTTCCATCCCATCTGTAGTTGTTGAATCTATTTCCGGTGAACACCATGTTTCCATATCTGTCATACACTACAAAGCTTAGATTTTCTTTATAAGCCAATTCACTGTAATCTATATAATCATTTACATTATCTCCATTAGGTGTAATGGCATTTAATAGATTAGGAATGGTAACTTCCACAGCAATAGGAGTACAGTTATAAACATCTTTTACATAGAAAGTGTGCTGTCCTCTTGTTAAACCTGTGAAGGTGCTTGAATCCTGCCAGTTTGCAGTTCCATCAACTGCATATTTGTAAGGAGCTTTACCTCCGCTTACAATTACAGTTGCTGTATTATTATTGATCTCAATAGTTTGAATTACTGGATCTTCAACTTTTTTAACTTTTACAGTCTGTGTAAGGAAACATCCGTTCTTACCAAGAATTACAGTGTATTCTCCAACACCTATGTCTCTGATACCTGAAGAGGTAGCTCCAGTGCTCCATTGGTATGAATCATATCCAGGACCAGCGTCCAGGTTAGTTTTCGCATCCATACAGATATACTGATCTACAAGGACTGGAGATTTTTTAATTGGTAGTACAATTAATTCAATTTTTGCATTTGCCGTACATCCTTCAGCAGTTGTTACTTTCACATATACAAATCCTCCGGTTGAAGGGAAATTGGTTGGTGTTGTGATTTCATTGATTCCTGCCGTAAGATCATTCAGGGTACGGTAGTATTTTTTTGTAACAGCATTATAGTCTGTTACTTTTGCTTTTGTAAGGTCAAAATAAGCGTAAGGATCCACATCGTACCAACAAGCCTTAATAGAAGCATCGGTTACGATGAATGGTACTACAGTAAGGTTTAATGTCACTTGCTCACAATCTGTAAATTCAACTGAGTTTCCACAGAATTTATAGATGATTTTGTCTGGTCCTAAATATCCAGGATTAGGTGTATAAGTGATTGTTCCGTTTGGATTCACTACAGCTGTTCCTTTGGTAGGAGGAGTTAAAATTACTACTGTACTTGGAACCACAGTTTGAGTGGAAGAAGTAAATGTAGGGGTGATAATTTTAGTAGAACAAGCGTTAAGTGCTTGTGTTGTTTCTTTTAAACAAGTTTGTACTTTATAGATAGGAGTTGTCACAGGAGGACAGGTTCCCATTGTTACTTTTACGGTGTAATTTCCTGATTGTGTAGGAGTATATGTATAACTGGTAGCACCAGGAATAGCAACTCCGTCACGGAACCACTGATAAGTTTCATATCCATCGTCTACTTCAAGAACGATTCCCGGAACACACTCACCTGTCTTTTTCGCAATTACAGGGATTGATGAGAATCCGGCAAAGTAACCTCCGTATCCTGCAGAACTATATCCTCCATTGATACCTGCTGTTACAGCTTTTGTAGATGTAATCTTAATATTTCCGGATACACTGTTGATTCCATAGGTAACCCAGTTAGCATTTCCTGCCAATGGATAAGGTCCGGCCTCAGGCAAAAGAGGAGCGTCATTTAGCATGACAGTAGCACCAGCCTCTGTTAAGATGTTTAATTTTACAACCAGGTCACTTGTTGTCATGCTGGCTCCTCCTACTCCAAGAGGCATTTCATTAATCTTTCCGATCTCATCAATTTTTCTTGGAAGAAAACAGTTTAATGGCGGGATATAGTTGAATCCATTGGTTGCATCACTTGCCAATACTCCAATAAATTGATATAGATATACATTTTTGGTTGTTGAAATAAACATGTTTGAATGTCCTAATGTTCCCTGAGCCACGTAGCTGGTTTCATTAATTCTGTACCATTCTCCGGCAGCAAGTGTCGCAACAGAAGTACCACTGCCATTTAAATATACATCAGTATTATCTTCTGTAGCCACAATAAGACCTCCTTCCATATTTAGGCCGGGAGATGTAGATCTTGTTTTTACCATGGCAAAAGTATTTCCAAGTCTGTCAACCGGAACAGATTGATCCAGAACCGGATCACTTCCTGTTGTTGAAGCTGAGAAGTTGGCATTACAGCTTCCATTGGTAAGTGTAACTGGTTTGGTTGCAACTATTTTGGCACCAATAAAACCAGTTTTGTTTCCAGACTGCGATCCAGATCCTGCAAGGATGAAAGATTGTCCTTTTTGTAAAGTAAAAGTCTGAGTATTTCCAGTTGGACTACCATTAATAAAAACTACTCCTGCAGTTGGGTTCCATGATACTGTTACATTTGTGTTGTCTTCAGTGGCAAGAACACCTGCAGTAAAATTCTGAATACTGCTTGTATTAGTGTTAGGAGCGGCAGCAACGAAAAATGTTTTTCCAATTCCAGCCTTTCCTTTACTGGTGATGACTTCCCCGTGAACACTCTGTGCTAGTCTTAAACTACAGTAAAAAGGTTTGACTGCTTTTAAATAAAGCCCTTTGTTACCCACAATGAATGCTTCGGTAGATGTTCCTGTGGAAATAAGGTTATTAGTAACCTTATAGGTTTGTGGATTGCCTTTACTGATTGTAACAGTTGTAATCGCGGCATTGTTGTTGTAAATGGTTACGTCAAAAGGTGTGTCTGAATCAGTAGAAAGGTATATCATATTGTTATACCCTCCAACACTGTCATAATAAGGAGCAATCCAATGCTCGGTATCCCTTTGTGCAAAGAGTGGATTAATTGTCAAAAAAATTAATACCAAACTGAGTAGAAATCTTTTCATGTGTATGGAATTAGGATTTCTACAAAAATAAAATAAAAAATGAAATACTTTTAATAAAATTTAAATAAATGTTAAAAAATCGTCTTTGATATTTAATTAAAAGCCATCTTGAATATGAAACTGGTAATTGAATATCATCCTCAGTCTATGTAATTATCTTTCAGCATTTCCTGGAGAAAAATTTTGTCTATTTGAATTGTTTAAAACCTTATTGGTTTTCCCTCCGGATGATAGTTTTGCGTTAATAAGTATAGCAGAAGTAATATAAAAATAAAAATCCCGATGAAACTTCACCGGGATTCTATATTTTTTGAAAAAGTTAGCTTATAGGCTTACTCTTACAAATCCTGTTACTTTTAGGTCTGCGTTTACAGATTTTACGTAATCAGCAACTGAGATACTTCCGTCTTTAATGAAATCCTGGTGTACCAAAGTGTTGTCTTTGTAGAATCTCTGCATTTTACCTTTCAAGATGTTGTCGATAATGTTTGCAGGCTTACCTTCTTCAGTAAGTTTGTGTCTTTCGATCTCTAACTCTCTGTCGATAGTTTCCTGAGAAACTGCAGTTTCGTCAAGAGCAATTGGGTTCATTGCAGCAACCTGCATAGAAACAGCTTTAGCAGCTTCTTCAGCTCCGTCTACTTTAGCAGAAAGAGAAGTGATTGCAGCAATTTTGTTTCCAGCGTGGATGTAAGCTCCTAAGAAATCTCCCTGGATTCTTTCGAAAGATCCGATTTCAATTTTCTCACCGATAACTCCTGTTTGCTCAACTAATTTCTCAGCAACAGTGATTCCGTGGAAATCTGTAGCTAAAAGTTCTTCTTTAGTAGCAGCGAAGATAGCCATTTCAGCTAATTCGTAAGCTAGCTCAACGAATGCTTCATTTTTAGCAACGAAGTCAGTTTCACAATTTAAAGAAATTACAGCACCTAAAGTGTTGTCTTCGTTTACTCTTGCGATTACTGCACCTTCAGTAGACTCTCTGTCAGCTCTGTTAGCAGCAACTTTCTGTCCTTTTTTTCTAAGGATATCTACCGCTTTTTCGAAGTCTCCTTCAGCTTCAACTAGAGCTTTCTTGCAGTCCATCATACCTGCACCTGTTTGGTTTCTTAATTTAGCTACGTCTGCAGCAACTGGTGTATAAGACATAATATCTATTATTTTTTATTTAAGATTAGTATTAATTTTTAGCTTAATTTTAGAGCAGTGCAAAGATAATAATTTTAATGATAAACTAAAAAATGACTTTTCACGTTATTAATATATTTAATATTATTTTAAAGGTTTGATTAATGAAAAAAATCTTCTTCCTTCTATTTATATGCATTTTTGCTCTAGGTTTTTCTCAAAAAAAGAAAAAAACAAAATCTAAAGCTGTTGTTGAAAAAGAAACTGTAATTATCTATACTGAGCAGGAAGCTGAGATTTCAAAAGAGGCAAGAATAATTGCCGGATTTTTGAAACAGAACCCTGGTCATGCTAAAACCGACTATTTCAAAAGAAAGTTGATTGATATTATCATGGCTGATAATTCTCCGGAAGCAAAGCCTACGATTAAACCAATTAGTAAAGAGAAAATCGAAAATATTGTTAAAAATAATGAATTGAATAGCGGAAAGACAATTGCCGCAAAAAAAACTTATACATCCAATGGGAAACCTGTTTCTAATAATACAGCAGCTGCTATTGAAGCTTTAAAAGAAGAAAGAAGAACTACTTTTGCATCGGTGGGATCTGCAGGTACAGCAAAAACGGCAGGAACATCTAAAGCTGAACCAAGTGAGGAAGGGAAAAGGAGAGCAGCAATGCTTACTCATCTTTTTAATAATGATATCAACAAAAGTGAAGCTTATATCAATATCAAGAACAAATCAGCCTGTAATCTTATTGTTAAGATCAGCGGGAAAAAATATTATAATCTAACGGTTCCAGCAAAAGGGGAGAATTTTATCCTGGTTGATAAAGGAGAATACGTAATGACCACATCAGTTTGTGATGCAAAATATTCATCTGTAAAGAAAATTACTCAGGATATTGAAATTGCCCTGAATGTTGCGGAATAAATAGAATAAGAAAGAAGAAAACTAAAGAAAAAAGGTTAAGAAGAAATTCTTAACCTTTTTATTTTTTTATCCTTTAAACTGGCCCATTGCAATGAATTTGTCCTGTCTTTGGGTTTCAAGCTCCTGTCCTGTAAATTTGGAAAAAGCCTTGATATTTTGTAAAATTGAATTTTTCAAGTTCAAATAAGTGGTTTCCTGATCATAATGAGCACCTCCAAGTGGTTCCTCAATGATTCCGTCAATGAACTTTTCTCTTAAAGCATCTGCTGGAGTAAGATTTAATGCATTGGCTGCATCTTCTTTGTGATCCCAGTTTCTCCATAAGATAGAAGAACAGCTTTCTGGTGCAATTACTGTATACCAAGTGTTTTCCAACATATATACTTTATTTCCAACACCTATTCCTAATGCTCCACCACTGGCACCTTCTCCGATGATGTAAGTGAAGATTGGAGTTTTCAGCTGAACCATTTCAAAAATATTTCTTGCAATAGCTTCTCCTTGTCCTCTTTCTTCAGCTTCCAATCCAGGATAAGCTCCCGGTGTATCTACTAAAGTTACCACAGGGATATTAAATTTTTCAGCAAGCTTCATTAATCTTAAAGCTTTTCTGTATCCTTCCGGATTTGGCATTCCAAATCTTCTGTGCTGTCTTTCTTTAGTTGTTCTTCCTTTTTGAGTCCCTATGATCATTACTTTCTGACCATCAAGGGTAATCAATCCTCCAATCATTGCCGGATCATCAGCGAAATTTCTGTCTCCATGAAGTTCTAAGAAACTGCCTTTGTCTGCCATTCCGTTGATGTAGTCCAGTGTATAAGGACGATCCGGGTGACGGGACAGTTGTACTCTTTGCCAAGGTGTAAGACTTGAATAGATTTCTTTTTTCTTTTCTAAAATCTTATCCTCAATCTGGCTGCATGCTAATTTTACATCAACACCACTTTCTTCTCCTACTAAAGAACACGTCTGGTATTGGTCCATCAATTCTTTGATAGGAAGTTCGAAACTTAAATATTCCATTTCTTGAAGTAAATTAAATCTTTCAAATGTATGAAAAATTATGGTTATTCTATTTAAAATTATTTATAGCATTGTTTATTCTGGAGATACTTTCCTCTTTACCAAGGGTTTCCAGAATGTCCGGAACATCTGGTCCTTTCAGTTCTCCTACCAAAGATAATCGTAACGGCATCATGACTTTACCCATGCCTAATCCTTTGTTTTCAGCGAAGTCATGCATGGTTTGCTTCAATGTTTCAGCAACAAAGTCTGTGGCTTCAAATGTTGCAGCCAATTCACCTAAAATTGTAGATGTTTCTTCATTCCATGCCTTTTTCGATGCTTTTTCATCATACGAAGTTGGAGCTTCAAAGAAGAATTTTCCACTCTCATAGATGTCTTTCGGGAAAGTGGCTCTTTCTTTCATCAGTTGAATTACTTTCAATAGCTTTTCATCAGATACGGCGGAAAGATCAAGATCTGTATTCTTAAGGATCTGAAGAAGTTCTTCATCAGATTTCATCTGAATATATTGATGGTTGAACCACTCGGATTTTTCTTTGCTGAACCTTGCGCCAGCCTTATGTACTTTATGAAGATCAAATTCTTTGATCATCTCCTCTAAAGGAAGTATTTCTTTATCATCTGCCGGAGACCATCCTAATAATGCTACCATATTGATGAAAGCATCAGGAAGGTATCCATTTTCTCTGTATCCTTTAGAAACTACACCTGTAGCTGGATCTTTGAAGTCAAGAGGGAATACCGGGAATCCGAATTTATCTCCGTCTCTTTTGCTTAATTTTCCTTTTCCTTCTGGCTTTAAAATTAAAGACAGGTGTGCAAATTGTGGTGCTTCCCACTGCATTGCTTCATATAATAAGGTATGAAGGCCCAAAGATGGAAGCCATTCTTCACCACGGATGACGTGAGAGATTTCCATTTCATGATCATCAATGATATTCGCAAAATGGTAAGTCGGCATTCCGTCATTCTTTACCAGAACTTTATCATCTAAAGTATTGGTATTAACTTTAAATTTTCCACGAATAATATCTTCAAGGTTTAATACTCTGTCAACAGGCATTTTAAATCTTACAACATAAGGAGTTTTTTCATCCAATAATTTTTGGACTTCTTCTTCTGAAAGGGCAAGGCTGTTTCTTAAACGGTTTCTTGTTTTATTATCATAAGAGAAAACATCACCTTTCGCTTCGTACTCAGAACGCATTGCATCCAGTTCTTCTGCTGTATCAAAAGCAATGTATGCATAGTCAGTTTTTAGAATCTGTTCTGTATATCTATCATAGATGTCTCTTCTTTCAGATTGTCTGTAAGGAGCGAATTTTCCTCCTTTTTTAGGACTTTCATCAGGAATGATTCCGCACCATTCTAAAGCTTCTTCAATATATTCTTCAGCTCCTTCTACATATCTGGCTGTATCTGTATCTTCAATTCTCAATACAAATTCTCCCCCTTGATTTTTAGCAAAAAGATAATCATATAATGCGGTTCTTACGCCTCCCAAATGTAATGGTCCTGTAGGACTTGGAGCAAAACGTACTCTTACTTTCTCCATTTCAATTTAAATTTTTGCAAATTTACTTAAAATTATGCGTTTAAGAGATGATTTCTGACCGTGTATTGATTTTTTGATCCTGACTTTTTTATTTATTTCTATAGATTTTGGATAAATGCGGTTTTAAAACTCCCAATCTTATATTTCTGATAATATTTTTTTTACTCATTGATCATAACCTATAAAATGTGGTTGTGAAAAATGAATTCATAAACAATAAGTATTGTGTTTAATGCGTGTGTTCTTTTGCGAGTGTTTGTACGTTTGTTTCTGTAATTTGTATTCTTTAATTAAATCACAATTAAGGGATTGTTTGGTCGTTTATTCATTGTGTTTTAAGGATATATTAAAATCACTAAATAATGATATATGTCAGTTGTTGTTTTTATATTTCACCTCATATTGAAGTTTATATTTGTTGAAAATTTTAAAATAATACTATGAAAAAACAAATTTTATTTAGCTTCAGTGCAGCACTGTTGCTTTTCATGGGGTCATGTTCTTCAGATGATCTGAATAATAATGAATCTGCTCCTGATAGTCCGGCAAAAACTAATCGTTTGTCAGCAGCCAAATTTGCAGGTGATGGTATTTATGATGTCTTAGGGCACGGTTTTAATGCTACTGGGGAATATGCTAATGCTAATTCTGCAGGTTTTAAAGTGGTTGATATTGACCGTTTTAAAACAGAACAGGCTGCAAGATTACTCTCTGAAAATACAAATACACAACAGTATCTTGAAGAATATGGAGAAAATGCAGAAACCTATTCTAAAATGGTTTCTACAAAAGTAGATGTTACAGCAGGAATTCCTTTGTTTAAAAAAACAGTATCAGTAGGGTTTAATTCTGCAGTGACAACCAACCATAAATTTGATGCCAAATACATTTATGGCAGTTACAACCTTATCATTAAGCAAAAAAGGCTAAGATTCAATGCTACCACGGATATGTTAGCAGATTATGTAACTCCGGAATTTACCCAGGATTTGCAAACGAAATCTCCTCAGCAGATTGTAGAGGATTATGGAACTCACGTTATGGTTGATATTTATACAGGAGCTAAAATGGATATCATGTTCCAGTCTGAAACAAGTAACGAAAGCCGTGATCGTGCTGCCAGAATTGGAGTAAAAGTAGGGGTGAAATCTATCTTTGATGTGGATGTAACCAATGATGTGAATACGTCGGAATCATCTATGAATTACTCTAAGAAATTATCCTACAGAACAAGGGGTGGTGATCCTTCAAAAGGTTTGGTTGGAGAACTTAATCTTGATCAGAATACTCCAAAAATTAATATTGCAAACTGGCAAAGCAGTTCTACGGCTAGCAATTCTGTATTGGTAGAATTTGGAAATAACGGCCTAGTCCCTATCTATAATCTGGTAAAAGATGCTGCTAAAAAAGCTCAGCTTAAGGCGTATGTAGATCAGTATTTAATTGATAACCAAATTTCATTGGAGTATAATACCACAATGTTATATGGCTACCAAAATCAGGCAGACAGTAATCATTATTTCACTTTCAATACAAACCTTCAGCCATCTTCTTACTGGACTAATGAAGGACCAACATTTAAAGTTTTTCAGTACAAAGCACCAGATACAGTTCCTATTTACTGCTATAAAAGTACTTCAGGAGCAGATCATTACTTTACACAGGCCAGTACGTTGCAACCATCTTCTTATTGGAATGTTTATATGGGGGTAGCATTCTATGCTTATAAAACTCCGGGAGCTGGAAGAATTCCTGTATACAGCTATAAAGCTAAAAACGGATCGGATCATTATCTTTCAGTGTCGCCTAATTTAGGTCCTGTGAACTATTGGAGTATCAGAGAAGGTATTGCTTTCTATATTCCA
This sequence comes from Chryseobacterium sp. KCF3-3, assembly GCF_045865955.1. Classification (NCBI taxonomy): domain Bacteria; kingdom Pseudomonadati; phylum Bacteroidota; class Flavobacteriia; order Flavobacteriales; family Weeksellaceae; genus Chryseobacterium; species Chryseobacterium sp. KCF3-3. The sequence goes on along the minus strand of NZ_AP035792.1, from coordinate 1,211,828 downwards.
GCTAATTAATTTTTGGATTTATATAAATCAATTTGGTTATACATTATGGGTGGAGTCAGTAATTCTGGCTCCGCTTTTTATTTATAATTGAATAGGGTTTTGAGTTTGGTGAGAAAGTAATAAATGTAATTGTTTATTGTTATTAACTCTCCATTGTGTGATGCTGCAAATGCTTATTAGTAGCGTTTTAAACGATTGTTAAATTCACCAATTAATGATATATATCATTTTGAAATTCTTTTGTCACTAGGTGATGAATATTACATTTGCAGAAACTTTTTAATAATCTATGAAAAAACAAATTTTATTTTGCTTCAGTAGTTTACTGATGCTTTTTATGAGTTCATGTTCTTCTGAAGACCTGAATACTGACGCAACTCCCGAAAATTCTGCTAGGACCAATCGATTATCAGCTGCTAAATTTGCAGGTGACGGAATTTATGATGTCTTAGGACATGGCTTTAATGCTGCAGGAGAATATGCTAATGCTAATTCCGCAGGATTTAAAGTAGTTGATATCGATCGTTTCAAAGCTGAACAGGCAGCAAGACTGGTTTCTGAAAATACCAATACTCAGGAGTATGTTGAAGAATATGGAGAGAATGCAGAAACTTACTCCAAAATGGTATCTACAAAAGTAGATGTGACTGCAGGAATTCCTTTATTTAAAAAAACACTTTCGGTAGGATTTAATTCTGCAGTTACTACCAATCATAAATTTGATGCAAAATACATCTACGGAAGTTATAATCTAACTATCAAGCAGAAAAGATTAAGATTTAATGCTACAACAGATATGTTAGCTGATTATATTACCCCTGAATTCGCTCAGGATTTACAGGTAAAATCACCACAACAAATTGTACAGGATTATGGTACACACGTAATGGTTGACATTTATACCGGGGCAAAAATGGATGTCTTATTCCAGTCTGAAACAAGAAATGAAAGTCGTGACCGTGCTGCAAGAATCGGAATAAAATTGGGAATGGCTAAAATTTTTGATGTTGATGTTCAGAATGATGTCAATACATCAGAATCTACCATGAACTATTCTAAAAAATTATCCTACAGAACAAGAGGTGGAGATCCTTCAAAAGGTTTGATTGGGGAGCTTAATCTTGATCAGAACACTCCGAAGATCAATATAGCAAACTGGCAAAACAGTTCTACACCCAATAATTCTGTATTAGTGGATTTTGGAAATAATGGGTTAGTATTTATTTTTGATCTGGTAAAAGATCCTGCTAAAAAAGCAGAGCTTAAATCATACGTAATCCAATACCTTATTGATAATAAAGTAATGCTGGATTATATTCCGGTTCCAATTTATGGATTTTATAGTGGTTCAGAAAGAGATCACTTCCTTTCTACTTGGGCTGGAACTCCTAATAATTATCAGGCGGAAGGCGAGCAGTTTAAAGCGTATAGCTATAAAGCACCCAATACAGTTCCTGTTTATCAGTTCTATAGTGCAAATGACAAGGATCATTATTATTCCACGTATCAGGGGACACCATGGAATTATACCTATGAAGGAATTGCTTTCTATGCAACAATGGATAGCACCAAAAGACCTATTTATCAATTCTACAGTGGCAGTGAAAGAGATCATTACTACAGTACTTATCCGGGGACACCTAATAACTATGTTGCAGAAGGAATCCCTTTTTACGCTTATTAACTAAATAATATTAATATTTTACAACAAAAAAACCGTCTCAGCTTTGGGACGGTTTTTTTTATACAACAAGAACAAAAAATGAATATTTGCAAAATATTTTCGTTGATTAAAGGAACAGTGAAAGAATATTGCTAGTAGTCTTTTATTAAAAATGTATTTTTGTAACTTATAAATTTAGTTTATCAATGAGAAAAGCAATATGTCTTTTTATTGTAGGGGAAAAGTACTGGAAAATGTACAACAAAAATAGAGCAATGTTTGAAAGCTATGCTAAAAAATGTGATGCGGATTTAAAGATTATTGATAAACCAATGGATGAGAGTTTTCATCGACCGCTTTTAGCTCAGAAACTGCTGATTCCTTCAGAAACGAAAGAATATGACATGGTTCTTTTTATGGATCTGGATATTATTATTTCGGATAAAGCACCTTCTATTTTTGATTTTCTTCCGGAAAACAAATATTTCGGGGCAATTCTGGATCCCAGAGGAACTGACGAATTCAACAAAACCTGGGGGCATATTCCAAGAATATTGGAAGAAACCAGTGAAATGTATTTTACTGACCGGCATTTTGAAGCAAATCCTTTATTGCAGGGAAGTATCAATGGCGGAGTATTTATTTTCAGACCCAAAAATGTAGCAGATGTTTTTAAAGACTATTATTTTTCAGACCACAATCAAGGTGAACTGAACAGTTTTGAAGAAACGCCATTCGCTTATTTTTCTCAGATCAATAACTGGTTTGAAGCTTTGCCACCCGCATTCAATGTTCAGGTTTTATATAAAATAAAGGGAACTGAGAGAGGGAATGAAGTAGAACATGATGAGAAAAAACTTCCCGGATTTTTCAAAAAATATTATTACAAAAAGACAGGAAGCTGTTTTTATCCTACAAGGAAATATAAAAATTACGTAAAACAAATTATTGCTGAAAATTACTTTACCCACTTTTCTGGCAACTATCCTATAATCTATAATTAAATTATGAGCTTACTTTCACGCTTTTCCAGCAAATTTATAACTGTTTCTTATGGAATCACCGTCAATGATGAAGCGAAGGAGCTTAAAAAATTATTGGATATTCTTCTTCCTTTGATTGATGGTAATGATGAGGTTATTGTTCTTCAGGATGTTACCAATAAAAATCAAGAGGTGACAGAGTTGCTCGCTCATTATGATCGTATTATAAAACTTGAGGCCAGGCTGGATGGAGATTTTGCAACCTTTAAAAACAGATTAATAGAAAGGGCGAAATGTCAGTATCTGTTTCAGATTGATGCAGATGAATATCCTACAGAGTATTTTATCAAAACATTGAAATCTTATCTTAAAAAAGAGAAAAGTGTTGAAATATTTTATGTTCCCAGAATCAATACGGTGGAAGGGATTACAGAAGAATATGTGCAGCAAATGGGCTGGAATATGAATAATGAAGGGTATATTAATTTTCCGGACTATCAGCCCAGGATTATCAAAAACAATAAAAAAATCTTCTGGAAGAATAAAGTGCATGAAGTTTTGTATGGAAATAAAAACTTTACCGAAATTCCTGCAAAATATGAATTATCATTAGTTCATAAAAAGAATTTTGAGAAGCAGAAAAAGCAGAACAATTTTTATGAAACACTGGAAGATTAATCAGTTTGAATTATTAGAAAATAAAAATGGAAGATTTAGGAGTTAACGTTTTTGGATTTATTAATGGTGAGTTTGGTATTGCTGAAGCAACAAGACTTAATTGTAAAGCGATACAGAGAGCTGGTATGCCTATCAGTATGATCAACTATGATGTGAGAACCAATCATAATAATAATGATCTTACATTTACTCAGTTTTCCAAAAAAGCAGATCATCCTATTAATTTAATTCAGGTATCACCATCCGTTTCGGAAATTTCAAACTTCTTTGAATACTTTGATTATTCTTTTTTTGAAAGAAAATACAATATTCTTTATATGGCGTGGGAATCAGAGACCATTCCGGAAGATTATCTTTTGAATATTAATCTTTTTGATGAGGTCTGGACGCCTTCAGAATATTGCAAGAAATGCATTGAAAAATATATTGCATCTCCAGTAAAAGTAATTCCTCATCCCATTGATATTCATCTGAAGGAAACGGAAGATCTGGATGCTTTGAATTTTTATAATAAAGACTCCTTTAATTTTTTATTCATTTTTGATTATAACAGTTCCATACAAAGGAAAAATGTACTCAATCTGATTAAGGTTTTCAGAGAAACATTTGACGGAAAGGATAATAATGCTTTTTTAACCATTAAAACCTCGAAATCAGATAAATTTTCTTTAGAGAAACAACAGATAAAAGAAGCAATCGGAGACTCGGTAAAGATTAAAATTGTAGAAAAGATTTTTGATAAAAATGCCTTGAACTATGTGATCAGTAACTGTGATAGTTATATTTCTCTTCACAGATCTGAAGGATTCGGACTTACGATGGCTGAGGCCATGTATTTTGGAAAACCTGTTATTGCGACAGATTATTCCGGAAATCTGGAATTTATGAATTCTGAAAACAGTTTTTTGGTACAAGCTGAGAAGGTTTCTTACGGTTCGGATGATCTTAATTATGATTCTAACACAGTATGGTCTGAACCTTCATTGGAAAAAGCCTCAGAATACCTCAAAAAGGTGTATCAGGGTGGTGAGGATATTAAAGTGAAGTCGGATAATGCTCGTAAAACAATCACGAAAGATTTTTCTCTTGAAGGAGTAGGGAAAATGATCAGAAAAAGATCAGAAGAGCTTATTTCTGAAGGTAAAATTCAGCAAAGCAGGTCAGCATTAATAAAATTATATGCAGACAGTATATTTTTGAAAAAAGATCTTAGAATTTACAAAAAAAGCAAGCCTATTGAGTGGATCTATGGTATCAAAATGTATTTCAGAAATAGAAAACAAAAAAAATAATATATTATAAAATAAAAGCGGTGGATTTACCTTCCACCGCTTTTTTTATTTCTTCCCTTTTATTTTCTTTAAAAAGGTGTTTACTTTTCTCCTGATCTTATTATACAAGGTTTTTTCAAGGTAATTTACCCTGCCGCTCAATCGGTCTATTTCAGCAAGATAAAAAACGTTCCCTATACTATTTTCTGGGGTGTTTTCTTTCTTATTCATCTGGTTAATAAAAGAAAGTCTTAGTTTGAGTAGATTTCCTATAGCTTCAAGAGAAAAATTATCTCTGATCTGAGCCTCCGCATTTTGTTTAATAGGCCCTAAAGTCTTGAAGTTATTCTTTATATACAAAAGTTTTTGGGTAGCATCATGTAAGTCAGGCTTAGCTAAAGTCAGACCTTCGGCAATTAATCCTTTTGTATTGGCGGTTTTAATAAAACTATACTGAACAAGGAAACTGTTGTTCACATTCATAAAGTCCAGATTTCCGGAATATCCTGTTCCTACAACAATCTTCCCATATGACATTGCTTCTGCCATCGTAAGCCCGAAACCTTCAGAACCATGCAGAGAAACAAGAATGTCAGACTTCTGAATAAGAGAATGGAGCTTTTCTTTCGAGAAATGTTCATCAATAATGATAATATTAGAGATGCCAGTATATTTTTCCAATACTTTTTGAGCATCTTTACTTCTGCTGAGATTATGTGTTTTCACAATCAAAACACTTTCAGGATCATCTTTAAAAACATTAATGAACGCTTCAATAGTCGCTTCAGGGTTTTTTCTGATAGTCGTACTTAAAGAATCGAAAATTGTAATATATACGTTTGAACCAGGTTCAATATTATACTCTTCAAATTTAAATTCATCAGAAGGATCCAGTTTCTGAATTGGATGAGAAAATCTCATTACAGGAATCCCGGTATATTTTGTGAAAATATTGACACAAAAATCGCTGGGAACCCATAATTCATCAAAAATATTCAGAAACTCAACGGTTTTATCTGACACTTCGGGAAATTCCCAGGCCCAATAAACAATATTGTAATGCCCTGCAAGATTGATATCCTGATTTTTTGAAAAAAATTCGTGAGTCACATTACTGTTAATGTGAAAAATATTAATTAATGCATCTGGTTCTGTGGCACTTTTAGACTTTTCAAGAGTGTCACTTGAGTAGCTGATGCGGTTTACTTTAATGCCTGCGTTTTCCATAGCAGTGGCATTAAGCCTTGTGGCTTCTGCTATACCAAAATTTCCATCAAAAAAACCGTGGTAATTTACACTTAATGACATGGATTATAATGTTTTAAGTTTTTCTTTTACTTCTTCAGGTGAAAATGCTCTCAGACTGTCCACAGAATTTCTGCTTAAAGTATTCCAAAGCTCTTCATCATTATTCAGATCAATAATAGCCTTTGCGAAACTGTTTTCATCATTGGCAATCAATACATGCTTTTGATCGGTAAGTTTCATTCCTTCTGCACCGATATCCGTAGTAACTACAGGGAAAAAGTATTCAAAAGCCTGTCCGATTTTTCCTTTCACACCAGCACCAAATCTTAGGGGAGCCACCATAATTTTCGAATTCATAAAGTGCTCTTCAATGCTTTCCACAAAGCCTAAAAATTTAAACTTAGGAAATAGTTTAAGATCAAGTTTTTCTGCCACATTCCCGATGATGCTTACTTCCAGCTCAGGATTGGTTTTCCAGACAATGGGCATTATTTTTTCATAGAGAAACTTTACCGCATCAATATTCGGCTCGTGAATAGAACCAATGAAGGTAATTCCCTTGCTTTCACTGAAGCTTTTTCGCTCAGAAATATCAATTTTAGGATAATGGATATTAGATACTGTAATGATCTTATTTTTATCTGCATACTGGCTCATAATTTCTTTCTCCTTATCAGAGATGGCAATAATATAATCCAGTTTTGGAGCAACAACAGTTTCCAGACGGAAAAAATGTTTATAATTTTTCTTTAAAGAAATACGGGTAGGTTCCAGTTCGATGGCTCTTTTAAATCTTAAAAAATGAATATCCACCATATCATAAATGAATTTGGCGGAAGGCAAAACTGCTTTCATTTTTTTATAAAAAAGATTCAGCGCCAGAGGGCCGTTGAACCAAACGTAATCTATCTTTTGAAAAGAAGACAGGAAATCATAAATATTCCTGTATTTCTTGTTCTCTATATAAACGATAACATTGTGCTGCTTATAAAACTTCACATAAGAATCGTCTTCAAACATATGGGGAGCAAATAAAATGCAGTTGTATCCTAATTCTTTGTAAATAAATATAAGTTCTTTCAGTCTGTTAGCCCCGGATTCTTTATCATGGGCAGGAAAATCTCTTGATGCAAACAGGATCGTTTTTTGGGAAGCGTCATACAGATTAATGTTGACTATATCCTTAGACTGAAGGTTTTTGAGTTTTTCTTTTCTTTCGAAGTGTTTTTTTATTTTTTTTAAGATTCCCATTTGTCAGTTTTTAGTATCGAGTTCAAAAACTTTATTTACCCAACTATCCAAAGTGTATCTGTAGTAGATTTCTTCCGGAATTTTCTCGTAAGGTTTTTCAAAAAAAGATTTGTCAAGATTACTAATATTTTTGTTTAAAATCAAAATATTATTGGGATTGTAAAAATCATAGGTTTTAATGGCTTCATTATCAGTTATGATTTTCTTTTCCAGAGACATGGCTTCAAAAACTCTGAAGCTAAGTCCATATTGCCCTTCACGCATCAGATCCAGTAAAACTTTTGAGTTTTTATAATATTTTGGAAGATCATTATGCGGAATCTTCTTGATACTGAAAATCAGGAAAAGATTCTTGGGTACCGTCATGAAAATATTGGTGAGCTGATGTTTCCAGGATTTTTTTCCAATAATCATAATCTGGAATTTCAATCCTTGCTCAATCAGCTTTTTCGCCAGCAATTTTATGAGTGAAACCCTTCTGTTATCATAAGATGTGATGTAAAAAAGATCCATTTCAGGCTGCTGGTTTTCTTTGGCACAGTGGGGAAGGTAAATGTAATTGGTTAATTTTTCAAAACCGTGCTTTTTAACATCAATATAGTCAAAGGAAAAGACTTTGTCAAAAAGATACAGTTTGTCTTCCACAGGAACTCTTTCAAGATTATCATACAGATAGGTCACCAGACGGTCTGTCGATTTTCGGATTTTTTTAAGGGTAGAAAGATCAAATGTATCCGGATTCATCACCAGTATCTGATCCTGATGCCCTAATTTCTCCAGAGAATCCAGAACATATTTCTGTCTTTTTTCAGTCTTAAGATTTTTGTTTAAAAAAGTTTTGCTTAATGCATTTACAGCTCTTTCGTTGAAGTTGGAATGAGTAACGGTACTGATCTTTATATGATGAGCATCAATACCACGTTGGCATAATGTTTCAACAATATACTTATCATAATCCCAAAAATCATAACTAATGATACAAATCTTCATCCAACTAATTTTGCTCTTTTTTTAATGATTCATAGGTTTCATAGACACTTAAAGATTGCAGATAAGATAACTGATAGCCTTCTTTTCCGTCTAAAATACCCAGTCTCATTATATAGGCCTTAAAGAATTTAAAAGCAGTTTTAAGATATTGAACCCAAACACTGTACTTTTTTCCTTTAGCAGCCAGTTCTTTCCCCTTTAAAACTCCGTAGTGAATCATTTTTTTTCTGTAAGATTCATAATCTGAAACGGAGTAATGGAGTAATTTATTTTTTAAAACTCCGATGGTTCCGTTAACCTCCAGAGTTTCATGTACCTTTTTTCCTGCCATATATCTGGCTTTCGATTTTCTGAATAGCCTGAAATTTTTATCAGACTGTGTTCCTGAAAAATGAATCGGTTTCTGGGCAAAAAAGAATTTCCTGTAAAAATAATAGGCATCCTTTTGCCCGGGTTTATTAAGCTCATCAATAATTTCCTGCTTCAGGGCCGGTGTAATTCTCTCATCACCATCCAAAAATAAAACCCAGTCGTTGGTTGCAGTATCCAGTGCCAAATTTCTTTGTTTTGTAAAGTCTTCAAATTTATTTTGAACCACCTTTACATTGGAGAATTTCTTTGCAATTTCTACAGTGTTATCCGTACTAAAAGAATCTACTACTATTATTTCATCACAGAAATCAAAAGATTCTAGGACATCCTGTATATTTTTTTCTTCATTATATGTTATGATTAAACCACTTATATTCATCACAACGCTTTGTTTGATAGAGGAGTAGGTGAATACTTCCCTAAAATTGTTTTTTAAAATAGTTTTAATCTGCCAAAGATAAGTTTTAATTTGAATTTTATAAGCGAATCTTTGCCTTTTATATCAATTCTACACAGTTCGTATGGGCGCTGGGTAGGGTGATAATTCACTTTATTTCCAATTCTTACTGCAAAATCAATTCCTATTTTTTTCAAAATAGAAAAAAATGCTAATTTATCATGTTTTTTTTGTGGATATTTTCCATAAGGATATGCCAAAACCTTTGAATAGCCTATATTTTGGGCATCGAGAATCTCCATATTTTTTTTTAGATCTTTTTCTATAAAGTCAAGAGATACATTGCTTAAATTTTCATGGGCATGGCTATGAAGAGCAATCTCAAAATATTTTTTATCCAGACTTCTGATTTCATCAAAGGTCATCATTGAATAATTGTTATATCCATTTTCAATAAATCCTGTTGGAATAAAAATTGTCGCCTTCAGATTATACTTTTCCAATAAAGAAGGGAGGTATTCGAGGTTGTTTCTATAGCCGTCATCAAAAGTGATGATAATGTTTCTTTTTGCTGAAAGAGGAAGTTCTGAGAAAAAATATGAAGTATACTTTTTAGAGCTCAGATATGAAAACTGCTGTTCAAGATTTTTTAAACTGACGGTAAGATCTTCATGGCTTTCCTTTTCAACCTGGTGGTACATAAGAATGACCAGTCTGTGGTAGGGAAAGGCAAATAAATAGAGACGGAAATATACAACGATAAATATCGCCAATAAAAGAGGAATAAGATACAGAATCATACTATTTTACTGTATTTTTTTCAATTTCCTGCTGCCGTATTTTTTCGTACAGTCGTGTTTTTTCATGCAGTTTAATGTATTTCAGGAAGGTGTAATAAGACATTGTTTTGGCAATGTAAAATCCTGGAAATCCATCCAGAAAACCAAGTTTGAAAATAAAAACCTTAATAAACTCAAACATTGGGCTTACAATGATTTTAAATCTATTGATTCTTTTTCCTCGCTCAAACATCTTTTCAGCCATCATATCCGAATATTTATTGATTTTCGTTACATGATGATGAATGCTTTTGTAAGTATAATGATCCAGTTTTCCTTCCATAAGGCCCACTTTCTGATCGGTAATCAAAAATTCATGAACTTTATCATCAGAATACTTTACATATTTTTTTCTGAAAAGCCTTTCACGGCATACATTTCCCCAACCCCCAAATCGGATCAGGTGAATCCCAAGATGGTTGTTGAATTTTGCTTTATATACATTGAATTCCGTGCTTTTTGAAGAAACGATGTTCTGTATAGATCTTTTCAGATTTTGATCAGGAACTTCATCAGCATCAAGGAATAAAACCCATTCATGAGAACACAAATGAAGGGCATGGTTTTTTTGTTCACCATACCCATTAAATTTTTTCTCAAAGAATTTTACCTGAGGATATTTTTGAGTGCAAATCTCTTTGGTCTTATCTGTAGAAAAGCTATCGACAATAATAATTTCATCTACAATATCTGTCAATGAATCTAAAAGTCTTACGATGTTCTCTTCTTCATTATAAGTAATGATTGCAAGGGAAAGAGCCATTTATTTATACTCGAGAATAGTCTTTTCAATAATCTTCACACAATCCAGCAATTGCTCTTCAGTAATTACCAATGGTGGTGCCAATCTGATGATATTACCGTGAGTGGGCTTTGCCAACAGTCCGTTTTCTTTTAACAGTAAGCAAAGGTTCCATGCAGTAGAACTATCAGGTGTATCATTGATCAGGATCGCATTTAAAAGGCCTTTTCCTCTTACTTTGGTAATAAGGTCTGTTTTTTCAATAAGCTTCTCTATTTCAGCTCTGAAAAGCTTTCCTAATTCTTCCGCTCTTTCAGACAGTTTTTCATCAGCTACTACATCCAATGCTGCTACTGCTACTGCACATGCAATAGGGTTTCCTCCGAATGTAGAACCATGTTGTCCAGGTTTGATAACATTCATGATGTTGTCATTTGCTAACACAGCAGATACAGGATACATTCCTCCGGAAAGCGCTTTTCCTAAAATCAAGATATCCGGCTGTACATTTTCGTGGTGGCATGCAATCAGTTTTCCTGTTCTTGCAATACCCGTCTGAACTTCATCAGCGATGAAAAGAACATTGTATTTTTTACATAATTCGGAAGCATTTTTAAGGAAATTTTCATCCGGCACATATACTCCTGCTTCTCCCTGAATAGGTTCTACAAGGAATGCTGCAATATTTGCTGCTTCTCTGCTAAGAACTTCTTCTAAGGCTGCAATATCGTTATAAGGAATTTTGATAAATCCTGGAGTAAAAGGTCCGTAGTTTTGGTTAGCATCCGGATCGTTAGAGAAAGAAACAATAGTTGTTGTTCTTCCGTGGAAGTTGTTTTCACAAACGATAATTTTCGCTGCATTTTCTGCAATTCCTTTTACTTCATAACTCCACTTTCGGGCTAGTTTTACAGCAGTTTCCACAGCTTCAGCTCCGGAGTTCATTGGTAAAACTTTGTCAAATCCAAAAAGGGTCGTTATTTTCTGCTCGTATTCTCCTAATTTAGAGTTGTAGAAAGCTCTTGAAGTTAAAGCCAGCTTTTGTGCCTGCTCTACCAAAGCTCCTACAATTTTAGGATGAGAATGTCCTTGGTTCACAGCAGAATATGCTGAAAGAAAATCATAGTACCTTTTACCTTCCACGTCCCAAACGAAAACACCTTCTCCGCGGTCCAGAACCACTGGAAGTGGGTGATAGTTGTGTGCTCCATGTTTGTCTTCAAGGTCAATAAAATACTGCGAGTTTTTTGTTTGTTCTGCTGTTGACATATATTTTGGTTTTCAACAAATTTACGCAATATTAATGATATGTATAAACAATTACCAAGTGACGTTTGAGGGTGTAATTGAAGTAGATTTTAGGGTGGAATAATGGAGGATTAGAAAATATTTTCCCTGTTGACAGACTGTTGTAGGTATTCTATCTTTATGAGTGCGAAATTTTATTTTCTGTCTGTTTATTAATTTTTATTCATGCCTCAATAATAAAACACAGTAACGGCTGCTTTACGCTTTGCATTGAAAATTTCAGATTTACAGGTTAAAATAAAAACTGCCTCAAAAAGAGGCAGTTTCATTTTTATGATAAAATAATCTTAGTGATTATCATATTTTCTGTCCATTACAAAATCCTCCATGAATTTTGTGGTGTAGTTTCCTGAAAGATAATCTTCATTATCCATCAGTTGTCTGTGGAAAGGAATCGTTGTTTTTACGCCTTCAATATAGAATTCTTCAAGAGCACGTCTCATTTTTGCAATAGCTTCCTCACGGGTTTGAGCCGTAGTAATAAGCTTGGCAATCATAGAGTCGTAGTTAGAAGGGATTGTATATCCGGAATACACGTGAGTATCTACTCTGATTCCGTGTCCTCCAGGGATGTTTAATCCAGTGATTTTTCCCGGAGAAGGTCTGAAGTCTGCGTAAGGATCTTCTGCGTTGATTCTACATTCGATTGAATGTAATTTAGGGTAATAGTTGATTCCTGAAATAGGAGTTCCTGCAGCAAGAAGAATTTGTTCTCTGATCAGGTCATAATCAATTACCTGCTCAGTAATAGGGTGTTCTACCTGGATTCTTGTATTCATTTCCATGAAATAGAAATTTCTGTGTTTGTCTACAAGGAATTCGATAGTTCCTACACCTTCATATCCAATGAATTCAGCAGCTTTTACAGCAGCGTCACCCATTTTCTCACGAAGTTCGTCTGTCATGAAAGGAGAAGGCGTTTCTTCAGTTAATTTCTGATTTCTTCTCTGTACAGAACAGTCTCTTTCAGAAAGGTGGCAAGCTTTACCGAATTGGTCACCAGCAACCTGAATTTCGATGTGTCTGGGCTCTTCAATCAGTTTTTCCATATACATACCTCCGTTTCCAAAGGCAGCTACAGCTTCCTGAATAGCAGATTCCCAGTGATCTTTAAGGTCTTCAGCTTTCCAAACAGCTCTCATCCCTTTACCTCCACCACCGGCAGTAGCTTTGATCATTACAGGGTATCCTGTTTCTTCAGCTACTTTTACAGCGTGTTCGTAAGATTCGATCAATCCGTCAGAACCAGGTACACATGGTACACCTGCTGCTTTCATGGTAGCCTTAGCATTTGCTTTGTCTCCCATTTTTTCAATCTGTTCAGGGGAAGCACCAATGAATTTGATACCGTTCTTCTGGCAGATTCTTGAGAAGTTAGCATTTTCAGATAAGAATCCGTAACCTGGGTGAATCGCATCAGCATTGGTAATTTCCGCAGCAGCAATAATGTTAGGGATTTTAAGATATGAGTCTTTACTCATTGCAGGGCCAATACATACCGCTTCATCAGCAAATCTTACGTGAAGACTGTCTTTATCAGCAGTAGAGTATACCGCAACGGTTTTGATCCCCATTTCTTTACAAGTACGTAAAATACGCATTGCAATTTCGCCACGATTGGCTATTAATATTTTTTTGAACATCTTCTTCAATTTGAAAATTAGATAATTTGAAAATTAGATAATGTTATTTTAATGTAGAATTTAATCTAACATCTAATGTCTAACATCTAACTTCTAAATTAAGATGGATCTACTAAGAATAAAGGTTGGTCATACTCAACAGGAGTAGCGTCGTCCACTAAAATTTTAACAATTTTTCCGCTGATTTCAGATTCAATCTGGTTGAATAGCTTCATTGCTTCAATAACACAAACTACTTTACCAACAGAAACTTCGTCACCTACATTTACAAATACATCTTTATCAGGAGATGGTTTTCTATAGAAAGTACCAATCATTGGAGATTTGATTGTTACATATTTGCTGTCATCAGATGCAGCTTCAGCTTTTTCAGCAGCAGGAGCAGCCGGAGTTGCAACAGGTGCAGGAGCAGCTACCGCTTGTGGAGCAGTGTGGTATACTGCTGGCTGTGCGTAAACAGCATCGCTTCCAGCTAATGGAGTTTTAATAGTGATTTCGAAATCTTTAGTTTTGTACTTCACTTCTGATACTTCAGCCTTAGATACAAACTTGATAAGATTTTGTATGTCTTTAATGTCCATAAATTTGATATTTGATTTGATGTCAAAGATACCAAAAAAACGTAAAAAACAACAAAAAACCGCCAAATTTTATCAAAATTGGGCGGTTTTTGTATTAAAATGAGGCTTTTTCAGTGAAAAGCGACTCTTAGTTTTCTTCAGTAGTAGCTACTTCTTTTTCCAATACTACTTTACCTCTGTAGTAAAGTTTTCCTTCATGCCAGTGAGCTCTGTGGTATAGGTGAAGCTCTCCTGTTGTTGCATCTTTAGCTAATTGAGGAACTACAGCTTTGTAGTGAGTTCTTCTCTTATCTCTTCTTGTGGACGACTGTCTTCTCTTTGGATGTGCCATTTTCTAATAACTTTTTTAATTGATGAGCGATGAGATTCATCATCTCATCATATTTAAATTATTCTATTTAATTATTGTCTTTTAATTTTCTTAAAGCATCCCATCTAGGGTCACTTTCATGTTCTTCTTCTTCAGTTACCTCAATATCTTTAGGACTGAACTGGTCAAGAATTTTAAGATCGTCATCACTTACATTCGGTGAAATCTTTTTCATCGGGATGGAAAGCATTACATTTTCATAAATCAAATGTGCTACATTGAAAGCATGCTCTGTAGTAGGAATGGTAATGACATCTTCGTTGCTGTCATCATATTCTTCCCCGAAATTCACCAAAATTTTGATTTCATTCTCAATAGGATAGTCGAAATCTTCATTTGTGATGTCACAAACCAACTCGACCAATCCATTAATTTTAATCTCAAATTCTAAAAAAGTAGTGTGTTTATCAAGTGATACATTCACTTCTATTCTAGGATTTGTAAATTCCTGCTCAGTGTCAAATAATTGAAAGAACGTTTTATCTATCTCAAACTTGAACTCGTGTCTTCCGTTTTTAAGTCCGGAAAAGCTTACGTCATAGTTTCTTAACTTGTCCATAAAATGAGTGTGCAAAAATATGCATTTTTTTTATAATAACAAATAAAATCTGAAACAAATTAATTTAAAATTTGTTTTAAAGATTTATGCTTCAGTTTCCTCCGGTAGATCTTCATCTATTCCATTGTCTACAGCCAATTTTCTAGGCTGAAGGCGGTCATTCATCAGTTCGCGGTATTCACTTCTGTTCTTGAAAACCTGGATCGCTGTGAAGATCGCTTCTGTAAAACTCTGCTCATCGGCCACATTTTTTCCTGCAATATCGTAAGCAACTCCATGGTCAGGAGATGTTCTGATAAAAGGAAGTCCGGCTGTATAATTTACTCCTTCCTCATAAGCTAATGTTTTGAAAGGAGCCAGTCCTTGGTCGTGATACATTGCTAAAACAGCATCGAAATTTTTGTATTTACTCGGCTGGAAAAAGCTGTCTGCAGGGAAAGGTCCGAATGCCAGTATTCCGTTGTCAGAAAGTTCTTTAATAGCCGGGCTGATGATTTCAATTTCTTCGTTTCCGATAACGCCTCCGTCTCCTGCATGGGGATTTAGTCCCAATACAGCAATTTTAGGCTTTTGAATACAGAAATCTTCTATAAGCGTCTGATTTAATACTCTGATCTGTTTCTTTATTTTTTCCTTGGAAATATTTTCAGCTACCTGTGCAATAGGAATATGATGCGTGGAAACAGCTACTTTAAGATCTTCAGTAACAAGGAACATTAATCCTTTTTTGTTGAATTTCTCTTCAAAATATCCTGTATGTCCGGCATGTTTGAATCCCATTTTTACCATTTCATCCTTGTTGATCGGAGCGGTTACCAATACATCAATATCTCCTTTCATCAAAGCTTCAGTAGCCGCTTCTAGAGAATCAATCGCCATTTTCGTGGATTCTTCAGTAGGAACTCCCAATTCTACATTCACGTTTTCTTTGGTAAGGTTAACCATATTAAGTTTCCCTGCCTGTGCCTGTGAAGGCTCGTTAACGTAGTTGAAATTAAGATTCAACTTAAAAATGTTTTTCTGATAAGTGAATAATTTTCCCGAACCAAAAATTACAGGCGTGAAAAAATCTGTAATAGTTTTGTCTTTCAGAGACTTCATAATGATCTCCGGACCGATGCCGTTGAAATCACCGATTGAAATTCCTACTCGTACTTTATGGTTTTTTGGGCTCATTTTGATTATCTTTG
The DNA here is from genome assembly GCF_045865955.1 of Chryseobacterium sp. KCF3-3. Classification (NCBI taxonomy): domain Bacteria; kingdom Pseudomonadati; phylum Bacteroidota; class Flavobacteriia; order Flavobacteriales; family Weeksellaceae; genus Chryseobacterium; species Chryseobacterium sp. KCF3-3. The sequence goes on along the minus strand of NZ_AP035792.1, from coordinate 1,195,743 downwards.
AAGATTATAATTTACAAATTTAGCAAAAAATAATATGTTCACAGGAATTATTGAAGCAGTTGGTGTTATTGAGAAGATTGAAGAAAAAGGAAGCAATATAGATTTCACCCTTACATGCCCTTTTACAAACGAACTGAAAATTGATCAGAGCCTTGCCCACAACGGCTGTTGCCTTACAGTTGTTGAGATAAAAGACAATCATTATGTGGTTACAGCGATTAACGAAACACTGGAAAAAACCAACCTTGGAAAATGGGAATTGGGAACTGTTGTAAATCTTGAGCGTTGCATGAAGATGGATGGAAGGCTGGATGGCCACATTGTTCAGGGACATGTTGATAAAACCGGTGAAGTTGTCAATATTGAAAATAAAGACGGAAGTTATTTTATTACTATGAAGTATGATAATGACGGAACTTTTGTAACGGTGCCTCAGGGTTCAATTACAGTAAACGGAATCAGTCTTACTGTTGCTAAGAGCGAAGATGCTCAGTTTTCTGTAGCTATTATTCCTTACACCTGGGAATTCACGAATATGAAACATTTGAAAATTGGTGATAAAGTAAACCTGGAATTTGATATCATTGGTAAGTATATTGCTAGGTTAATTAAAAAGTAGAATGTCAATAAATAAGTATAAAGGATATAGCTTAAGAAACCGGGTATTTTTCGGTTTCTTGCTGGTATGTTTTTTAAGTGTCGTTGCTACATCACTTGTTCCTTACTTTGTATTGAGAAATCATTCTTTACAGCAGAGTAATATCGATATGCAGGATAAAACCAATGCTGTCATGCGATATCTGGATTATGCAGTAAGCCAGACTCTTATAGAAACAAAAGATCTTCCGGAAGTTTTAGGGAATAAAATCTTTGAAATAGCGGATATCAACCAGCATGACATTTTTATTTATGATCTGAAAGGAAACTATTTGCTTTCCAATAAAGATGAAGGATTAGTTGAGCAGAAAACAATTCCTATAGAAATCATCAATAAGATTCTGTCTACTGACGCAAGAGTAGACATGGTGAATTATGATGCTGCTAAGGATGCTAAGCTTACTTCTTCCTATCTTTTATTGAAAAACAATGAACTTGAACCTATCGGAATTGTTTATATCCCTTTATACCACAATGAATCTGCTTATCTGGAGGTTCTGCATCAGTACGTAAAGTATATTCTTTTAGTCGATATATTCCTTATCCTTTTTAGTATATGGATCAGCTGGGTTACTTCTAATAGCCTGGCGAAAACCATTACGAAATTCTCTGATATGATTACCCGTATTACTTTGTTTGAAAATGAAATGCGTCCTATCAGATATTATAAGAATGATGAGCTTAATGCTCTGGCCAGAGCCTATAACAGGATGATTTTACAGATTCAGGATCAGAAAGAAAGACTTAGATTCAAAGCATCTGAAGAAGCGTGGAGAGAAATGGCCAAGCAAGTGGCTCATGAGGTGAAAAATCCATTGACTCCAATGAAGCTGACCATTCAGAATTTTGAAAGGAAATTTGATCCTGAAGATCCGAATATCAGAGAAAGAGTGAAGCAAATGAGTAAAACTATTGTTGATCAGATTGATTTGATTGCTACAGTAGCCTCAGCATTCTCAGAATTTGCCAAACTTCCTGAAAAAAATAATGAAGTGATCAATCTGAATACGGAAGTTGAAGATATTCTCCGTGTATTCAATGATGACAGTATTTTCATGCACGCCAACAAGACGAATATAATGATCAATATGGATAGAATTTATCTTTCCAGAATCATTACAAACCTTGTGACTAATGCAAAGCAGGCAGAAAGTGATCAGAGAAAACTCATTATCAATGTGGATGTGGAACAGCATCAGAGAAGAGTGATTATCTCTGTTCAGGATAACGGAGTCGGGATTCCTGAAAACATGTATGAAAGAATCTTTGAACCGAATTTCACCTCTAAAAGTAGTGGAATGGGACTAGGTTTATCCATGGTAAGAAAAATGATCGAGGATTATAAAGGTGAGATCTCTGTGAAATCAGAAGTAGGGAAGGGGTCTACATTCATTATTACACTGCCTACCAATTTATAGTGAAGTCTTTTACATTTAAACAATTTCAAATTCAGCAGTCTAAAGACGTCTTTCGTGTAGGAACAGATGGTGTGCTGCTTGGGGCTTTGGCTGATATTGAACATGCTTCCAGTATTTTGGAAGTAGGAACAGGCACGGGATTAATTTCTCTTATGCTGGCACAAAGAAATCCACAGGCGGGCTTTTTGGGACTGGATATTAATGAGGATGCTGCAAAGCTTACCCAGCTCAATTTTGAACATTCTCCTTTTCGTACAAGGTTAAAAAATAAGTTTCAGGATTTTAAAACTTTTGAAACAGAAGATCGTTTTGATCTTATAGTTTCCAATCCTCCGTATTTTGAAGAATCAGGATCTGATAAAGATAAGATTGCGCGTCAGACTGTAGAATTAAACTTCAGACAGTTGATCATCAAGGCGGCAGAATTATTGTCTGAAAACGGGATGTTTTCTGTGATCATACCTGTGGAAGCAGGAGAGGTTTTTGTTTCAACCGGCAAAGAAAATAATCTGTATCTGAACAGGAAAGTGAATATCAAAGGAATTGAAAATTCAAAGGCAAAAAGATTGATTCTGGAGTTTTCATCACAAGAAAAAGAAATCAACGAATCTGATTTTATTATAGAAAAAAGTCCGAGACAGTACTCGGACCAATATCTTGAACTCACCAAAGAGTTTCATGTTTTTAAGTAAAGAAGTTAGAAATTAGATTTTAGAAGTTGGTTATTTCTGACCTTCTTATTTTTTTATTCTTATTCGAATAATTCTGAAGTATCCAATACAGAAACTTTTCCGTCTTCACATCTGATGGCTTCGCCAGGGAAATTTTGAATCATGTGATAATCGTGTGTTGCCATTACTACTGCAGCGCCATTTTCAAGGGCAACCTGCTTTAATAATGTCATAATTTCATTGGAAGTCTCAGGGTCAAGGTTTCCTGTAGGCTCATCCGCTAAGATAAGATCCGGGTGGTTAAGAAGGGCTCTTGCGATAGCAATACGCTGCTGTTCTCCTCCGGAAAGTTCGTGAGGCATTTTATGCTTCTTGCTTTTCATGTTCACGCTTCCTAAAACCTCATTGATACGGTCTTCTATTTTTACTTTATCATTCCATCCTGTTGCTTCAAGAACGAATTTCAGATTCTTTTCAACCGTTCTGTCAGAAAGTAACTGGAAATCCTGGAATACGATACCTAGTTTTCTTCTTAAGTTAGGGATGTCAGACGGCTTTAGTTTTGCCAGATCAAATCCTACAACAGCTCCATGTCCTGATGCTAATGGAATGTGTCCGTAAAGCGTTTTCAGTAGGGAACTTTTCCCGGAACCTGTTTTCCCGATAAGGTAGCAGAATCTACCTTTCTTTATATTAAGATTTACATCAGAAAGTACAGTAAAGTTTTTTTGCGCAATCTTTGCGTTTTGTAAACTTATAATATTGTCTCCGGCGATATTTGTATGTGGCATAATTTAATTTTAAAGGCTATTTCTTATAAAAATATTTCAACTTTTAAAAATAGAAAAAAGATGTTGATGTAGCCTAAATTTTAGTAAATTTTAACAACAAAAAATGCCTGAAAAGGAACTTCTCAAGCATGTTTTGTATATGATAATTAGAAATTATCTCTTAGCGCGTGCAGCACTTACAGTTAATCTCTTTCTGCCTTTAGCTCTTCTCGCAGCCAAAACTCTTCTTCCATTTGGCGTAGACATTCTTTCTCTGAAACCGTGTTTGTTTCTTCTCTTTCTTTCTGATGGCTGGAATGTTCTTTTACTCATTACTATATGTTTAAATCGTAATTAATCTATTAATTTTCAGGTTGCAAAGATATATAAAAAAATATAAGTTACAAACTTTAATTATCTTTTTTTAAAATTAAATGTAATGTTTTTCAGTCAGGCATTTATAAACCCTCATGGGAAAACCATTTTCGTGTACAAAAATAATATTTAAATGATTTATATAAAAGCTCTATCTTTGAAAACTTTAATTTTAACGAAAAATAAACACCGGATGTTTACACCAGCAGAACTTTTAGATATCAATACATTACTTACCCAGGATAGCAGAATAGTGATCCTTACCCATTATAACCCGGATGGAGATGCTATTGGTTCAAGCTTGGGATTAAAACATTATCTGAAAGCAAAAGGAATTCATGCAGAGGTTATCGTACCTAATGATTTTCCGAAATTTCTGAAATGGATGCCGGAATCTAAAAAAGTTATTATTGCAGAATATAAAAGAAAACTGGCTTCTGATATGATTGCGGGAGCAGATGTTATTTTCTGCCTGGATTTTAATTCTCCATCAAGAATAGGGTTATTGGGAGACTGGTTGGTAAAAGCTCCGGGAAAGAAAATTCTTATCGATCATCACCAGCAACCGGAACAATTTGATTTTGTGTATTCTGATACGGTAATTCCTGCCACTTCACAGATGATTTATCATTTCATAGAAGCAATGAATGATGAAAAACTGGTGAATCAGGATATGGCAGAATGTCTTTATACCGGAATTATGACGGATACAGGAGGTTTCCGTTTTCGTTCTACCAGTGCCACTACTCACCGTATTATTGCTAATCTTATTGAACACGGTGCAGATCCTGCCATGATCACATCCAATACATGGGACACCAATACGGTTTCCCGTCTGCATTTGCTTGCTTTGGTTCTTGGAAGAATAGAAGTAGTGAATGACGGAACAGTGGCTGTTTTAAGCCTTACCAGAAATGAACTGAAAGAATTTGGTTTCCAGAAAGGAGATACAGAAGGTTTTGTGAATTATGGTCTGAGTATTGCCGGAGTGAAAATGTCAGCATTCTTTATGGAAGATCTTTACGAAGACTTCGTTAAAATTTCTTTCAGAAGTAAAGATGATGTGGACGTGAACCAATTCTCAAGAAAATATTTCAACGGTGGCGGGCACATTAATGCAGCCGGAGGGAAATCTTTAGATTCTTTAGCGGGAACTATAGTCAACTTCAAAGAAAAAGTGAAAGAAGAAGGTTTATAAGAACAAAAAACCTGTAAATTTTCTGGTAAAAACTTCTAAATACTTTTACGAAACCCCTTTTCTTCAAGTTCCTGGCAGGTATAATCGTACACCTGCTGAAACATTTCATCCATATATCTTTTGTTGAAAAGACTGTATTTCGTCATTTTGGGCGGATCCAAAAAGATATTGCAGTATTTTGCTTTAGAATAGACCGACTTTGCAATCGCTAAATGGAGGATTCTGTCAAATTCTTTCATCAGACTCATTTTGTTTAATTCATCATAGCTGATGGAGTTGACGTGAGAAGCAATCAGAAAATTACATTTATCCATGATGGGTTCAATAGGGAGATTATCCAGAACGCCACCATCCACATAAATTTTCTCACCGATCCTTACCGGAGGAAGAATAAAAGGAACGCTTGAGGAAGCCAGTAATGGCCCAAAAAGCTCTCCTTCAGAAAAGAAATCTACAATGCCATGTGTCATTTCCGTGGCAGCCACATACATCGGAATTTCTAAAATACTGAAATTGTCTTCCGGGAAATAATCTTTGAATAGTTTTAAAATAAAATTGGAGCTGAAGATTCCGTTTTTGGATAATTTTAAAGATGATCTTGAGAAAAAAGAAGTTTGTCTTACAATTTCCATCATCTCGTCCGGTGTTTTTCCAAAAGAATAAAAAGCACCAATGATAGAACCCGCACTGGTTCCAGAGATGATGTGTGGTTTCAGATTGTATTCTTCCAGAGCTTTCAGTACGGCAATATGAGCAATCCCACGCATTCCTCCGCCTGAAAGTGTAAGTCCGATAACCGGTGGTGCCGGTGGTTTCTTTTTTTTGAATGAAAATAAAGCCATTACCAAAATTATCCTCTACTAATATACAGGATTTTTTGTTATGCACAGCTTAATTTGTCATGTTACCTGTTTTATAAAACCAGTTTTTTAGGAAGATTGTGAAGAAGTTCTGTGTTGATGATTTCTGCGCAGATTCCTGGCTTTTCCCAGTGACCGTTGTGGCCGCAGTCCAGGATATAAGATTTGATATTCGTTCTGTCCGGAAGATGTTTGATCATCATGTCGGTTTTTACAGCATTGTCATGTTTACCCGCCAATACTAAGATTTTAGCTTCAAGGTTTTCCAGAACATGCTTTTTGTCGGTTCTTTCTACCATACCTTTCACACAGGCAAGAGCCCCTAAATTGTTGGTGGAAAGGGCTGTTTCAAGAGCTGTTTCAATTTTTCCTTCCAGAATGTCTCTTTCATTCGGATTGAATAAATTAGGTACTCCGGCTCTTGCATAATGGGCAAAAGCATCTTTTATGATTCTGTAGCTTTTGATACGCTGCTGTTTTTTCTCTTCATCATCCGGAAAATACGTAGAGAAAAATAAAGTAAGACTTTTTAAAGAATCAGGATACTTCTCTGCAAAAGCGAGAGAGGTATATCCTCCCATAGAATGTCCCAGAAGATGTACTTTTTCTAAATGCTGATCATCCAATACTTTTTTTACTTCTTCAGCCATCAGTTCCATGGTGTGAACTTCAGCCAGAATTTCAGATTGTCCATGGCCGGGAAGGTCAATTTTGAGCAGAGAAAAATCTTTGGAAAGATGATGTTCCATATCGCTCCAGATGGATAGGTTTTCCATAAATCCGTGAAGAAGTACTAAAGTTTCTTTTCCGTTTCCTTTTCTTTCAAAGTTCAGCATGATTCCAAAATTTAGAAGGTTAAAAATAATACAGCAGGTTGCATGCTGCAGATCTGTTTCTCCTTTCAAATTTAGTCAAAAAAAGAGCATTTAAAAAATGCCCTTGTCTTTTATTGAGTTAATTCCTTGTAAACCTTTGTTTCCCAAGGCTTGATGTCTGTTACACCATATCTTTCTTTTTTAGAAATAGCAAGGTTGTCCAGCATGTCTACAAAATTTTTGTAATTGGCTTCATCCGTTGGTTTTACAATCACTGTAAAAATGTTGGGTACCGGAGCGTTTTTATAAGCTTCAGCAATGATTTTTGAAATCTTTATTCCACTGAAATCAGTTTCTTTAAGATTACCTGTATTCAGATCTTTCTGATTGCTCTGATGATAAAATACGCGGTTGTCTTTTCCCAGGATAAAGGTAATCTGGTTTTGATCTCCAATTACATGATCATTTGGGAGCGGGTTGGGATTATGGTCTTTTGCAGGTAGTCCCAGATCCATTACATTAGGTTTTGTAAAATTAGTGGTAAACATAAAGAAGGTGATGAGTAAGAATCCCAGATCTACCATAGGAGTCATGTCCACGCGGATCATTTTTTTCTTTTGCTTTCCGCCTTGTTTCTCTTGTGCAATTACTTCTGCCATGATTAAAAATTTTTAAATGTTAAACGGTGTTTTTTTTGAAAAATTCTTACAACAAGTGTGCCTTGTTTGTGAAATAATCAATAAATTCATGAATCTATTGATTGTTTTTGTAATTAATTTTCAAGTATTCCCATTTCTTTTCATTTTGTTTGAAAATAAAAATCAGGACTTTATTGTTTGGGCAAGTAACCTAATCAGCTGAAGAGGTAAACAAAACACTCACGCAATAATGGATGAGTGTTTTAGGGTGAAAAAATAATCTATTGACATGATTTCTTCCGAATGATTAAAGTATTTATCAATACATTATCTGCTGACTGTTATTTTCTTTGAGAGAATGATTTCCTCTTTGCTTTTTATCTGTACAATATAGATTCCTTCTGAGAATGCAGAAGTATTGATTTTTATTTTTTTCTCATGGTACTTTTGTGAGAAAATTTTTCTTCCCGACATATCGGTAATATGAATGTTGCTTTCCTGAGGTAAGTTATCTGCATAAAAGAAATCTTTTGCCGGGTTAGGGTAAAGGTTGGGCTGATTCATTTTCTGGCTTTCGGAGATGCCTAACTGTTCCGGGCTTAGCTTTACGATCCACCCGTCAATATTGCCGTGGTTCTCTGAAACATCTCCATTGGTGGAACTGGAATATCCAATGATAATGAATCCGCCATCTACGGTCTTCCGGATAGTCTCCGCATTTTCATTGCCGGTTCCGCCTAAAGATTTTTGCCATTGAAGCGTTCCTGTGTTATCTGTTTTTATAATCCATGCATCAGTATTTCCATGATTTCCCAGCACGTCACCATTGTTAGAATTGGAAAGCCCTGCAATTATATATCCTCCATCAGATGTTTGTTGAATAGATTTTGCACCATCACTTTTATTGCCTCCAAAAAATTTTTGCCATTGTACATCTCCATTACTGGCTAGCTTTATGATGCCATAATCAGAATTTAAGGGATAAGGATAAATAGACCTTTCATATATTCCGGCAACAATATAGCCTCCATCAAAAGTCTGTTGAATAGAATTGGCAGTATCAAAGCCTGTTCCACCTAAGGATTTCTGCCATTGTAAATTCCCGTATGAATCCAGTTTTATAATCCAATAATCTGATCCTCCATAAATTTGTGTAACATCTCCGTCGGCAATATTTCCCGTGGTGGCGGCAATAATATATCCATTGTCAGAAGTTTGCTGGATAGATTGAACTTGTTCTGCTGAACTGCTGCCTAAGGATTTTTGCCATTGTACATTTCCTGCGGAATTTGTCTTAATGATCCAGATATCCGAACCCCCATGGCTTCCCAGTACATCACCATCATTAGAATAGCTTGTTCCGGCAATAATGTATCCTTCATCAGAAGTTTGCAAAATATCTTTTGCAATATCGCGATCGCTTCCGCCTATCGATTTTTGCCATTCTATATCCCCAGTTGAATCTAATTTTACAATCCAATAATCTTCAAAACCATTGTTGCTGGTAAGATCGCCATCTACAGAACTTGATCCTCCGGCAAGAATATATCCTCCATCGGAAGTTTCCCGTATAGAATGGAATAATTCTGCCTGGCTGCCTCCTAATAATTTTTGCCATTGTATATTTCCGTTGAAATCAAATTTAATAATCCAGGCGTCCCTGCTGCCAAAATTCTGTGTAAGATCTCCGTTGTTGGAAAAGGTAGAACCTGAGACAATATATCCTCCATCAGAAGTTGGTTCTACAAAGTGAAACAGGTCTACATTACTTCCTCCCATCGATTTTTGCCATTGAATGGAAGGAGTCGTTTGAGCGTATAGAATTGAAGTTATAAATAATGATAGAATAAACGTTAAGTTTCTCATATTTTTGATGGGTATTAGTTTATTCTAATGTAATTAATTTTATTCAATTCGCTAAAAAATAATCTATGATGTTATTTCTCCCGAATGATTAAAGTATTAGTCAATAAATTATCTGCTGACTGTTATTTTCTTTGAAAGAATGATTTCCTCTTTGCTTTTTATCTGTACAATATAGATTCCTTCTGAGAATGCGGAAGTATTGATTTTTATTTTTCTCTCATGGTACTTTTCTGAGAAAATTTTTCTTCCCGACATATCGGTAATATGAATGTTGCTTTCCTGAGGTAAGTTATCTGCATAAAAGAAATCTTTTGCCGGGTTAGGGTAAAGGTTGGGCTGATTCATTTTCTGACTTTCGGAGATTCCTAACTGTTCAGTACTTAATTTAACTACCCAGGCATCTACTGAACCATGATGTCCTGTCACATCTCCGTCGGTGGAAAAAATTTGGCCTGCGACTATATATCCTCCGTCAGTTGTTTTTTGAATAGAGTAGGCATCATCAAAAGCGGTTCCTCCCAGCGGCTTTTGCCATTGTGAAATTCCTGAAGGGTCTAACTTTATTATCCAGTAATCATTACTTCCATGATTTCCTGTTACATCTCCGTTTACAGAAGAAGTTCCGCCGGCCACTATATATCCGCCATCAGAAGTTTGCTTTACAGAATAGGCATAATCGTTACCAGCACCGCCAAAGTATTTTTGCCATACTGTATTTCCGGCAGCGTCTAATTTTGCCACACAATAATTAGATATTCCAAAAACTGTTGGAATCTCAGAGTTTGCAGAGGTAGATCCACCGGCCACAATATATCCGCCATCTGATGTTTGCTGGATAGATTCTGCAGAGTCAGCAAGATTTCCGGCCAATGTTTTTTGCCATTGCAGAGCTCCTGAGGAATTTAATTTTACAATCCAAAAATCTTCGTTTCCATGATTTTCTGTAATGTCTCCATTAGTAGAGGCGGATGCTCCTGCAATAATATATCCACCGTCTGATGTTTGTTGGATAGAATTACACCTTTCATAAGAACTTCCACCCAATGATTTTTGCCATTGTAGAGTTCCTGAGGAATCTAATTTTACGATCCAATAATCGGGATTCCCATGATTTCCTGTCACATCTCCATCTGTAGAGTCAGATTCTCCGGCTACAATATATCCGCCGTCAGAGGTTTGCCGGACAGATTTTGCTCTGTCTTCATTAGTTCCACCTAATGATTTTTGCCATTGTAGAGTTCCTGAGGAATCTAATTTTACAATCCAGTAATCAGAATTCCCGTGATTTCCTGTCGCATCTCCGCTGGTAGAGGTGGATTCTCCTGCCACAATATATCCTCCGTCGGTTGTCTGTTGAATAGAATTGGCACTGTCATAGAGGCTTCCACCTAATGATTTCTGCCATTGTATACTTCCTGAGGCATTTAACTTTATAACCCAGTAATCAGAATCTCCGTGATTTGTAATATTTCCATCATTGGACATAGAGTTTCCCGCTACAATATACCCTCCATCAGAGGTTTGTTGAATAGCATTGGCAGATTCGCCCTGAGTGCCTCCCAATGCTTTTTGCCATTCTATGGAAGGAGCAGTCTGTGCTGTGAGTATTGAAAAAGTAAAAAATAAAAAAGTAGATGTTAAATATCTCATATGTATTTGAATAAGTGATGGTTATTCAAATGTAATTAATTTTACACTACGTTTGGTGTTTTGTTGTTTATTTAATTCATGAAAACAAAAAACTCACACGATAAAGTGTGAGTTTTTGAATGATATGTAAATAATTTATTTATTCTTTTTGTAGAAATTAACACCACATTCCAGGAATTTTTTGAAATCCTCTTTTGGCATATACCCTGAAACAGGCGTGTTGATTACTTTTCCGTCCGGAGTAATTAAAACATAGTGTGGTTGAGAGTTATTATTGAAGTTCACCTGTTGGAATAAACTCCATCTGTCCCCAATTGTTTTTACCTTTTTGATCTGCCCGTCTCCAAGGTCAATTTTGGTTTTCTGATCTTCAGGAAGCTCTTCCTTGTCATCTACATATAGAGAAGCCAGTACTACATCGTTCTGAAGAATCGGTAAGATGTCCGGTTCGCTCCATACAAATTCTTCCATTTTTCTACAGTTTTCACATCCGTATCCTGTGAAGTCGATCAGGATTGGTTTATCTTCTTTTTTAGCCAGTTCTATTGCTTTGAAGAAGTCGTGTTCCGGATGCATTCCTAAAATTCCGTCTTTTTCATCATGGAAATAGCTTACGTTCAGCGGAGGTAAAATTCCACTTAATAATTGAAGTTTCGGACGGTCAGACGGGATTAAACCCTGAACCAGGTAGATCACAAAACCAATTCCCAATACCCCTAATATTTTTCTGGTGATAGAGATTTTAGGCTTTTTGTCATCATGAGGGAACCTGATCAATCCTAATAAATAGATTGCTAATCCTAATGCGATAATAATCCAGATCGCAATGAAAAGTTCTCTTTTTAAGAAGAATGTTTTGGATACAAGATCTGCTTTAGACAAGAATTTCAATGCTAACGCCAATTCTACGAATCCTAAAACAACTTTTACCGTATTCATCCATCCTCCGGATTTCGGAAGACTTTGTAATGCCTGCGGGAATAATGCCAGCAATCCAAAAATAATCGCCCATGCCAGCCCGAATCCTGCCAAAGCAAATGTCAATAGCATTGGAACATTGGATGAACCTGTGACAGCGCTTCCTAGTAAACTTCCTAAAATAGGTCCTGTACATGAGAAAGAAACAATTACCAGGGTCAATGCCATGAAGAAAATACCGATAATTCCTCCTGCCTCTTCTGCTTTGGAAGATTTGTTGGCAATAGAACTTGGTAAAGTGATATCATAATATCCGAAGAAACTTCCGGCAAAGAAGATGAATATGATAAAGAAAGCAATATTCAACCATACGCTGGTAGAAATCTCGTTGAAGATATTTCCGGCAATTCCATCAATAATATGGAAAGGAATACTCAATAAAACGAAGATAAGAAGAATGAAAAACCCATAAATAAGCGCATCTCTTTTCCCTTTTGCTTTGTCTTTACTTCCTTTTGTAAAGAATGAAACGGTAAGCGGAATCATCGGGAAAACGCATGGCGTAAGCAAAGCAATTAATCCTCCGATAAATCCTAAAAATAGATACGTCCAGTAGTTTTCATCCACTTTGGTAGAGGCAGTACCGCAATCCGTCAATGGTTTTTTGAAATCAATACTTTCAATTTTCAGCTGCTTAGGATCCAGTTTTGAAGTTTCTGTGATCGTAGCTTCTGTTTTTGCAGGATTTTCAGTAACCGTCTCAGTTATTTTTACAGAGTCTTTAGCAGGACCTGCAGTTTCCTCGGTCGTAGCCTCTTCCGTTGCCCCTTTTGGCGTAACCTTTTGGTTGAATTCTAAAGTATTGGGAGCCAGACAAACTCTGTCGTCACACGTCTGATAGGTAATCTCAGAAGTGACATCTGCAGGTTTTGTCGGATCTTTTAATTTAAATTTTTGCTTAAATCCTGCAGAATTGGAATAGAAAACAATGGTTCCTCCAAATGCTTCAGAAAACTCTTCATGTTTTTTACCTACTTCGGTAAATTTTCCGATCAACTCAATATTTTTTCCTGTCACTTTATACTCGGTCGGAATTCCGGTATCTTCCGGTAAATCTTTAGAGTAAATATGCCATCCGCTTTCCATGGTAGCATTCAATACCGCTTCGTATTGATTGTTCCCCAAATCGTTGATGGTGAATTTAAACTTTACAGGATTTTTTATCTGCGCATTAATTCCTGTCGCTAAAAATAGTAGAATTAATAAAAACCAATTTCTAAATTTCATTGTTCATTTCATTAAAATTTTGAGACTCCATTTCGTTTTCTCATTCTTTGCAAATCTTCTGTCTTACCTGAAAGGAAAGCTGTCAAATACAGTATTATTCCTAATGAGTCTGTGTCCAGATTTTTTGCCTCGCTAAAATAGATAATTTTTCGTCCCTAAAAAATTTAGAAACTTTCTTTTTTTAAGCCTGATCCCTAAAATATTTTGTCTTATGCCCTAATCGCAATAGAAGTGTTACTTATTTTATCATTCAAAATGATTATAGATTTTTTCAATTTTGCCAACTTGGTATTATGATGAGGATCTTTTCCAGAGCAAAAAATTCTGAGAAAATCAATTCAGATTTTTTAAAATATCTTCTACAGATGCTCTGTTTTTATAGTCCGGATCAAAATGTCTCCATGTAATTTCTTTCCCTTCATTAACGATGAAGGTTGCCGATACAGGAAGTCTTCCGGAATGATCTGATCTGCTGTCAGCGAAATCCTCCTTTAATTTTGAGTTGTAAAAATTAAGTGTTTCACTGTCAGGGGTATATAGAACATCAAATGCTTCTGCAATTTTATATCCTTCATCATATAAAACTGTATAGTCTGTCTTTGTTTTGCTGATCGTTTTCTCTATAAACTCCGGTTTTTCTGGAGAAATAATGACAAGTCTTGCGTTTTTCGATTTCAGCTCCGGAGCCAGATTTTGTAATGTTTCAATATATTTGTTACAATAAGGACACCATTGCCCACGAATAAAAACAATCACCAGTTTTTTGTTTTCCTTTGATGATGAAAATGTATTTCCTAAATGATCTTTTGCATTGAAATTATCAATTTTATCACCTATCATTTTTCCTTTTACCTGATCTAAAGTTTTGCCGGGTTGAGACATCTTTTTTTTCAGGACAGATGCTCCTACTTCCAAAAACTGTTCAGGATTATAGTATCCGAAATCATATTGAACCAGTTTTCCTTTTGAATCCAGGAATAAAAAGGAAGGATAGTTTACCACTTTAAATTCTTTGGCAAGGCTTAGCCCTTCTTTTTCTGCGTCTATGGCAAGATTTACAAAATTTTTGTTGAACATCTCTCCGATTCTTGGGTCAGTAAAGGTGTTTTTTGCCATCAGCTTACAAGGTCCGCACCATGTGGTGAACAGATCAATGAAGATCAGTTTATTCTCTTTTGCTGCGATTTTTTTCGCGGCTTCCAAATCAATTTTTTGAAAATTGATGCCTGCGCTTTGTGCGTTGAATGAAATTCCTACTAGTATAAGAAGGCTCAATACGATTTTTCTGAACATATATTTCTTTTCTTATTATGTTCCCTGATCAAGAATAAAATCACCCATGAATTAAAATATTTTATTTAATAGTTTGATTATCAGGTAGAAAAAATGCTGTTATTTTTAATCTTCTTGATCTGCTCTACACATTTGTATTTTTGATTCTGAGCATTATGTTTGCTGGAATACTGGTATTTATCCTGAATTTCCTCTATACTTTTATTTTCAATAAAAATGTCATGGATCAGATTCTGACAATGTGAAGAGATCGATTTGATATAGCCAACCAGTTTTTCCCAGTAATACCTTTCATTTTCAATGGCAGTACTTATTTCCACCTGATGTTCCATGAAATAGTTTTCAGGAGACTCTACATAAAAGTTTCTGTTTTTTAGTTTTTTAAACCACAGATTTTTTACAATTCCGATAATATAATTTCCCAGACAGGTTTGAATTTTGAAGTCATCAGCATTGAGCTTTTCGTAAAGAATGAGTAATGCGTCCTGGAAAATATCTTCTGCATCTTCCAGATTACCTTTATTATTCAGAATAAATTTCTGAGTATAACCAAAATACTGTTGGTATAAAATTCCAAAAGCTATATTGCTGTCTTTCTTAAAATCATCAACAGCTAACGAATTAGTTGTTTTTCTGTCCACGTTACAGTTATCTTTTTTTGAGTAGTTCTGTCTGCCTGATACCTGCGATCCTGTCTGAGAGGGATGACACCCAAAATATGGTTTCCGGAGTCACACAATAACCAGATCTTTTCCTTGATCAAAGCAGATAATTTTTCGTCCCTAAAAAATTTAGAAACCTTCTTTTTCCCTGAAAACCCTGTTGGATAAAATTCATCTCCATCCTGTTGTTTTCTCAAAAGGAGTGGAAACTGAAGCTTTTCAGCATCGAAGTTCCATTCAAATCCTTTATTGAACTCAACCATGTTTTCAATATCATCTACGAGGTTGATGCTGATCTGGTTTTCAGAAAAATCAAAATTTTTGATCAGTACTATTTCTTCCGGAGTTTCCTTTTCTTCGCTTTTATCAATAAAAATAAGTTCATCACGGTTGACGATCAACTGATATTCTTTTGAAAAGAAAGAACTGTTGTTTTCTGCTTTAAAAATTTTCGGGATTTCTTCTTCCTGATTGAATCCGTATTTTTTTAAGATTTCAAATTTCACGAAATCACTTTCCTGATCCAGCTTTTCCTTTGATAAGATTTTATAGTTTTGGTTAAATATTGTAAGATTATTTTCTATCTCCTGAATCTGTTTCTGAACAAAATCTTTAGTCTGATTGAGATATAAAGAACTTTTTCTGAAGTTTTCCAGAAAGTGATCGTTGGTTTCCATCAGAAGAGGAACAATCTCATTCCTGATTTTATTTCTCAGATAATCACTTTTTTTATTAGAAAGATCTTCCCGGAATTCAATAGTATTCTCCTCAGCAAACTGATAAATTTCTTTTTTTGAAAAATCTAAAAGAGGGCGAAGGATATTATTATCATTCGATGGAATTCCAGTCAATCCATTAATGCCAGCAGCTTTGGACAGATTAATGATGAAAGTTTCCAGCTGATCATTAAGGTGATGTGCGGTAACGAGAAATTCCAGATTTTCTTTTTCCTGAACTTCTTTAAAAAAAGCATACCTAAGCTCTCTTGCCCAAAGCTGAATAGAGTTTTCCGGTTTCTGATCTTTTTCCGAAACTTCATACAGATGAAATTTTATATGATTTTTCTCACAAAAATCCTGCACGGTTTTCTGATCCAGATTAGAATCATCACCACGAAGTTTATAATTGATATGAGCTACCTGAAACCGAAATGCTGAATCTTGAATTTCAAGACCTAAATCCCTGAACAAAGAGGCCAGAACCATAGAATCTGCACCTCCGCTTACAGCCAGAAGATAGGTGTGATTTTCCGGTTGGTGAACGAGACTTTTTAATTGATTGGTGAAGGCTAATTGATCCAACATAGATGTTGAGAATTTCTTTTATGCAAAGATAACCGATATAATTCAATTGAATTTTCCTAACTTTGAGTAGTCTAAAAATGATTATTTATGAAGATTTTAAAAGTTTTAGCAGTTTCTGCAATGGCGCTGGGGATGACATCTTGTGTCAGCAAAAAGCAGTATGATGCTTTGAGCACAAACTATAAGCAGTGTATTGAAAATATTGGAGAAAGACAGAGAGAAATTCAGGATTTGAAATCTCAGAACTCTGCATTGGCAGGTGAAAACAACTTGTTGAAAAGCCAGCACGATGCATTAAAATCATCACTTGATGCATGTCTGTCCAATACAGGAAAAAGTTCTGCTAACATTGATAAACTGGTAGGAGAAATCAATGCTTCCAATTCTTATATCAAGCAATTGATCTCCAGTAACGCTAAAAATGACAGCTTGAATCTGGCATTGTCTAATAAACTGAAGAGATCATTGGATAATGTATCAGATGAAGATGTACAGGTAAAAGTATTGAAAGGAGTAGTAATGATCTCTCTTTCTGATAAAATGCTATACAAAACAGGAGATTACAACATCTTGCCTGCAGCTCAGGAAGTGTTAGGTAAAGTAGCAAAAGTAATCAACGATTACGATAAATACTCTGTATTAATTGAAGGTAACACCGATAATGCTCCGTTGAACTCTCCAAATCTTCCAAGAGACAACTGGGATCTTTCTGCATTAAGAGGTACTTCAGTTGCTAAAGTTCTTCAGACTCAGTTTGGAGTAGATCCGGCAAGAATCACTGCTGGTGGACGTTCTGAATACAACCCGAAAGCAACTAATATGAGCGTTTCAGGTAGATCAGAAAACAGAAGAACGGAAATCATCATTATGCCTAAACTTGATGAGTTTATGAAACTGATGGATATCGCTCCTAAGAAATAATGACTAAACCCTATATTATTATAAATCCCGAAGCAATTCGGGATTTGTTTTTTTTATGAGCCAACCTGTTTGGGAATATAATCTGCCGATATTTTTTTCTTTGGAGACGAAACTGTTTTTTTAGCAGGTTGTTCAAAATAAAAATTGGTGATATTCCAGACGATCATAATGGCTGAAAAATAATATAAATTGAGTACAAGCGCAATTCCTATATGCATGGAGATGGTGAGAAAAAGCCATGTTTTCTGTGTGGGTTTGTACCAGATAAAGAAAGGATAACACATCTCAATAATAATGGTACTCCATCCCATCAAGCTCAGAATATAAGAGTGTTCTATCAGCCAGCTGAAATCAATATTCAGGTCTCTGTTGGAGTAGGGCAGATGAATGGCTTTCCAGATAGATTCACCGTTCCACCAGTTGAAACCTAAAGCTTTGTCAAGCCCGGAAAAAAAGTAAGCAATAGAAATATGGATCTGAAATAATCTTTTAACTGGAGTGATATTGGTATTTCCAGGTTTTCTTCTGAAAATACAATTTCTCAGTGAAAAGTGCTGGTCAGCAGGAAAAAGAATCAGATAGAATAAAGACATGCTTGTGAAAAAATCTGCACCATAGGCAAAAAAAGAACTTCCCTTAAGCAAGGCTATTTGCAGTATAAGTAAAAAAAATGCAGAGATCCTTGAATACAATCCGGTGATGATCAAAATACACAATGTAATAAACGATACCTTGGTTATGGCTATCGTTGTACTTTCTTCAATCCCTAAGGTCTGAAAAAAGCTTACCATTTTTGAGAAGGTAATCAGCCAGTCTGGTGTAAAAACACTCATGATATCCTGAGGAATAACACTGCTACTGGAAAATAATTTTTCAAAATCCGGCAGTACCGCAGTAAATTGTAAAAGGATCACAATTCCTATGGCAATCCGAAAGAAACTTAAAAATTCCGTTTGATTATTTTGTTTGAAAAAGAAATTTTCAATTTTGGTATAGAATGGATTCAGATTTTTCATCACTTTAGTATTTGAATTCATCAATAAGAATAAGATTTTCATTCGTTTTTCCCTTTTTGAAATCTGCAACAGTAGGGTAGTTGTACAGATAAAGCTTTGTTGTAACACTGGATGCCAGCGGATTTTCTTTCATCACGTGGGCTGCGATCTGTCTGATAATGATATCCAGATACTGATAATACTTTTTGTCGTACTTATTTTGATCGGAAATTTTATCAAGAAACATGTTAAAAACAGTCGTATATCTTACTCTGCTCTCTTTGTTATTAAAATAAGGAAGATTTTTTTGTTCAAGGATATTGCCATTTTGATCTTTTAATTCAAAGCTCATGACAAAGTCACTGGCAACATTGGGTGCATAGAAACCATATCCTGTATCAAAACCAGTGTAAGAAGTAAATATATTGACGGGTTTTGATTGGGCAATGTCTTCGGAAATAGTATATAACAGTGGTTTTTTATAGTCTTTATTTTCATAATAAAAACCATAGTAACCATCAAATGTACCTTTCAAACCAATGGTGAAGACCACCAATAGGATTATAAAAATTCCGGATAACTGTAGCTTTCTTTTCATGGCAAAAGATTTAAAAAAGGCTGTCTTCGGACTAAAAACAGCCTTTTGAGGTTATTTGTAATTCATCAATACACTGTTCAGTTTTACATTGATTCTTGGATCAATGGCTGTATTGACTTTGTATGATTTTATAATCACATTGGTAAGATTTCTTCTACCCATCGTTGGTGGACAGATCGTATATTCTTCTGCTCCCTTAACGGTTAATCTGTTTAAAGAGGCAATATCTTTCTGGCTCAGCAAAGCTCCATTGGTTGCAACCTGGTTGTTTTGAATAGCATAATAATCTGTTCCTAATTCTTTAGCTCCATATTTTTTTAGAATTCCTTCCACTTTTTCTCTTAGATCTCCATACTTTTTCCAGTCGATATTAGCTTTCATTAAGCATCCGCGGATTACATACTGTCTGTTGATTTTATAGATAATGAAATTGGTACCCAAACTGTTCTGATGAAGTTTCTGAAGATTTAATAAACTTTTCATGTCTTCGTCAGAAATTTTTTTCACATCTTTCAGGATGTAATTATGGTCTACAATGTAATTGCCTTTTTCTTTATAAAAAGACATTTCCTGAGGTTTTAGCTGGGAAAATATCATAACAAGTCCCACTATTGCTCCGATTAATAATAAAGTCTTTGTTTTCATGTGGTTGTTTTTAAAATATCCCTACTCTTTTTTAGGATTTTCGGGTGCCTCCTTTATTTGAATGTTTCGTGGTTGGAAAACTTATATCAAAGGTAGAAGCATATGAGCAGTCAGATACAGGTGTTTTTCCTGTTTTTTTATGAGGATTTTGACTTTTGAAGTAAAATATGAATCAGAGTTTTGAATAGTAATGGCTATTCATGGATATTTCAAGCTGATGTATTGTGGCTTACCATATGAGTTCTGAGAATGAACTTGACAATGAACTTAGTGAAGTTCTGTGAACAGATGTTGGGAAAAATGATGATGAGGTTTTAATCTGAGATAACCTGAGAAGAAATATCTGTGTATAAAGCAAAAATAAATCCCGAAGGTGGCCGGGATTTATTTTTTAATCAAATTAATTCTTCCTTTTTCAGGAGTGAAATAATTCGTTGCAAAAATGAAGTGGATATTTCTGTCTTACTTTTTGCTGCAGAAGCATCAGTTCTACTTTTCAGTATAACTTTTTTGTGATTCTCATGGTTAGTTTGTGTCTCTCCTGCAATCATCTTGTTTTCTCTTAGTGTTTTTACCCCTTATTCTTATTGCAAACTTATAACTAATACCACAAAAATAACATCCGTGTTTTCACGGTATTTTATATGGGGTTTTCACTGGGTGAATATTTTTATACATTTTATAAATAATTTAAAGGCCTATAATTGGTTGATTAATAAAAGAATATGTATATTTAAATCTCCATTA
Source organism: Chryseobacterium sp. KCF3-3 (assembly GCF_045865955.1). Lineage (NCBI taxonomy): Bacteria > Pseudomonadati > Bacteroidota > Flavobacteriia > Flavobacteriales > Weeksellaceae > Chryseobacterium > Chryseobacterium sp. KCF3-3. The sequence goes on along the minus strand of NZ_AP035792.1, from coordinate 1,175,455 downwards.
TAGGAAATAATAAAAGAGGTGTCCGAAAATCTAAAGAGTAGGAAATTAATACTAAACTAAAATCATTATGAAAAATTTAAAAAAACTTTCAAGAGGAGAAATGAAAACTGTACAAGGTGCTATTAATGGGTGTAATCCACAGATATTTTGTACTAGCCCACAAACAAAGTGTTGCCCAGGATGGGTTTGTGCCGGTATAAGACAATATTGTATAGCCGTATAATAAAATTTAGATCAGGCTAAGAAAAAGAGAGGGATTAATTTCTCTCTTTTTTTGTATCTTATTATTGGGTTTAAAAGCTAGCTTTAAAATCCTTAAATTTGTTTAAATTAAAATGGTATGAGTTTTTTTGAAGAAAAGAATCCTGAAATGGACAGATATTTGGAGGCACACGCTTCTTCGGAATCCGAAATTCTGAAAAAGTTGAGAAGAGAAACCTATCAGAAAACCACACAGCCTCATATGATTTCCGGATATCAGCAAGGAAGATTGCTGACGATTATTTCCCAGATGATGCAGCCGAAAAGTATTCTTGAAATTGGAACATTCACCGGATATGCTACACTATGTCTTGCATCAGGATTATCAAAAGACGGAAAAATTACAACTTTGGATGTGAATGAAGATCTTGCTTATCTTCCTAAAAAATATTTTGAGTCTAGTGAATATGCCAGTCAGATTGATTTTAAACTCCAGGATGCCAAGGAATATTTAAAAGAAACAGATGAATTTTTTGATCTGATTTTTGTAGATGCCGATAAAGAAAACTATGCTGAATATTTCAGACTGATCAAACCGCATACAAAATCAGGAACGGTGATTCTTTTTGATAATGTCTTGTGGTATGGTAAAGTGTTGGAAGAAAATCCGAAGCTGAAATCTACCCAGTCTATCCAGGAATTAAATGATTTGGCAGCAAAAGACGAAGATTTTGAAAATCTTATTTTACCTTTGCGTGATGGAGTCAACTTTCTACGCAGAAAGTAACTGAAATATTCAAGGATTAAACATTTAAAGAGATACACATCGTATTTTTAATCTTTAAATAATTCAATCTTTAAATTGAAAATTAATGAATAAAGGAGTTTGTATTGTTACAGTAGCGCCGGTTCGTGCAGAAAATTCTGACAGAGCTGAAATTGTTACGGAAATATTGTTTGGGGAAAGTGCAGATATTTTGGAGGTAGATAAAAACTGGACCAAGATAAAAATGCATTATGATGGCTATGAAGGATGGATGGATACCAAGCAGCTGAAGCCTATAACAGACGAAGAGCTGGCCAAAAGAAAAGTGACTGTCGTTACTGAAGATTTTTCTTCCGTATTAATGAACGATGGTAAAACTTTACTTTCTATAGGTTCCGAAGTGGAGTTTCCGGTGGTTGCTTCAAGAAGAAGTCATGATGTGCGTGAAAGTATTGCCCTGACAGCAAAAGAGTTCCTAAATGTACCCTATCTGTGGGGAGGAAAAAGTTTCTTCGCGGTAGACTGCTCCGGATTTACCCAATTGGTTTACAAAATTCACAATATAAAAATACCCAGAGATGCATCACAACAGGCTGAGGTAGGTGAAGCACTTACTTTTATTGAAGAAACGCAGCCTGGAGATCTTGCATTCTTTGAAAATGCAGAAGGGAAAATTATTCATGTAGGAATTATGCTGGAAAATCAAAAGATCATCCATGCTTCCGGAAAAGTAAGAATAGACACGCTGGATTCCACAGGGATTTTCAATAAAGAAATGAATAAGCATACTCATAAACTGAGAGTGCTGAAAAGTGTAATCTAATCCTAATTCAATCTCATCTGAAATGGAAAATATTCTTTTTACAACTTTTGATATTTTTAATTTTGGATTAGTCGTTTTTCTGTGGTGGTTTACCCTGAAAAACTATAGCACGTTGCCAGAGAGGATTCCTGTACATTTTGATATGGAAGGAAAAGCGGATGGATTTGGAGGGAGAATGTATGCCTTTCTGATGCCTGTATTGGCTCTGGGATTATTTGCTCTGTTTGTGTATGGCATGAGACATCCCGAAGACACTAATTTCCCGGTAGAAATTACAGCGCAGAATATGAATGCTCAGTTTTTAATTATGAAGATTGGTTTGAGAATTCTTTTTTTGTTTTTGGCGGTTATTTTTATGAATATTCAGGACTATATGTTCAGATATGCTGTAGATGATCAGGCTAAACCGAGAATTACATTTGCTACCATCTTTTTATCTGTCGTGTTATTTACTCCTGCATTGCTTTTTATTGCCTATCTATTCAAATGATACATTCTAAAGATAATTCAGAACATTATATCTGGGGAAACCAATGTGACAGCTGGATTCTTAAAAATACCCAAAACTTATCCGTAAAGCAGGAGAAAATGCCTGCAGGAACTTCAGAGAAACTGCACTTTCATAAAGTGGCAGAACAGTTTTTTTATATTCTGAAAGGAGAGGCAGTGTTCTATATCAATGGAGAAAAATTCCTTGTTGGGCAGGGAGAATCTATATCCATTGAGCCGGGAGTGAAGCATTTTATCTCCAATGAATCAGAGGAAGAAATTGAGTTTTTAGTCATATCAAATCCGCCTACGGATTATGACAGAATTGAAATTAAAGAATAATTAAAATGGCATTTCTGTACAATATATTTATCAGTCTACTTACCTTCGGAATGAAGGCTTTTGCGTTGATTAATGATAAAACTAAAAAAGGCGTTGAAGGAAGAGCGCAGTCTTTGGATAAAGTGAAATCTGCATTTTCAAAAACAGATCAAGTAATTTGGATGCATGCTGCAAGTCTGGGCGAATATGAGCAGGGATTGCCTGTGCTGGAGAAGCTTAAAGAAAATTTTCCTCAGCACAAAGTACTGGTGACTTTCTTTTCGCCGTCGGGATATGAAAATGTGGTGAAGAAAAAACATATTGCAGACGCTATTTGTTATTTACCTTTCGATACAAAAAATGCTGTAAAAGAATTTACAGACCAATTTAATGCTGAACTATTTTTTACGGTTAAATATGATTATTGGTACAACCTCTTTGCAGAATTGAAAAACAAAGGGACAAAGATTTATGTTATTTCTGCCCTGTTCTATGAAAGACAGTCTTTCTTTACTTCCTATGGAAAATGGTTTGTGAAGCAGCTTCAGAAAAATGTAGATTGGTTTTTCCACCAGACGCAGTTTTCATTGGCTTTGGCGAAAAGTGTTGGATTAACGCAGTCTTCCGTAACAGGAGATACCAGGTTTGACAGAGTAAAACAGCTGCGTGAAAGAAATAATCATGTAGATTTTATTGCAGACTTTATTGGTGAAAATAAAGCAATAGTCTTTGGAAGTTCGTGGCAGGCAGAAGAGAAAATAGCAGAAGTAGTTTCCCGCAAAAATAATTCAGCAAAACTTATCATAGCACCCCATGATCTGAAAAGAGTTGAGCATTTGAAAAATATATTCCCGGATGCTTTACTGTACAGCGAAATACAAAATACAACATCTTCAACTTTCAATACTCCAATTCTGATCATAGACAGTATTGGTTTATTATCAAAATTATATTCTTATGCAGATGTAGCTGTTGTAGGAGGAGGATTTCATGATGCCGGACTTCATAATATTCTGGAAGCTGCTACTTTTGGTGTTCCGGTGATCTTTGGAAATCATTACAAAAAGAATCCGGAAGCTGACGACCTGATCTCTGCCAATGGCGGAAAGTCTTTCCCTGACGAATATACAGCCTCAGAATTTGTTTTATTTCTCGTGAACGAAGATAACAGAGAAGAACTTGCCTCAATGTCCGAAAACGCCGGAAAATTTGTAGATGAAAAACCAGATTCTACCAGAATGATCCTTCAGAAAATATTATCTTAACCTGAATTCGGGATAAGAATTCCTGATTGAGATGGTTTTGAAGCTGGGAGATGGAAGCTGGAAGAAGTGAAGGTATGAAGAGCATCAACAATGGCTGTTTCTCTTTTTTAAGAGTCAATTTCAATTTGTTTAAACTTTTGTTTATTGAAACATTAAGATGTATTAAGGTGTTGAGAGTATTAAGATGAGCTTCGCTTTAAGCTTAAAATCAGAATGATTCATCTTAACTATACTTTATTTCTTAAATCCTTCTTAATGGTTTTAATAGATATCCCATATTTTTTGATAAGTTGAAACAACTTCTGTATTTACTTGTGAAGCGACTGTAATTTTATAACTAAAAATAATTACCTCCATCCTATTTCTTCCCGCTTCCCACCTTCAATATTTACTTAACCCAAACTCAGGTTATCTTAAGAATCCCTGGCTTTTAATCTCTTTCATAATCTGGTCAATGTTTTCAGGAATTCTGTCGCATTTCAACCAGTTGAAGTCAAGGCCATTGTTAATACAAAGTTTTTGAAGATAATGATTCTCTAAAAGTTTATTCTGAGTATCACGCAGATATTCATCAATTTCCATCCAGTAATCTTCATCCAGTTTTTTTACAAGAATCAATGATTTGAAAACCTTGTTGATGATGTAAATGTAAAGTTTATAAACATTGTCAAACCTTTGTCTGCTGAGGTCGCTGTTGTTTTCCAGTACCTTGTTGATAAGAAGAAGATTCAGGGAAACTTCTCCAAATTTATCAGTCGTGATTTTTACATGCTCGGTGATTTCAGCACTTATTTTTCGCACAGTAGACAGGAAATATTTGGCATTTCCCACATATTTCGAAGCCAGAAGAAGCTGTTCCTCCACATGCTCTTCCATTGTGTTTCTTTTATCATCCGTGGTTTCCGGATCAATCAGTTCAAAGTAGAGTTTTTTAGATAATAATTTATCCTTTCTCAGGAGTCTGAAAATAAGTTTGTCCTTCTCCGTTCCGGAAAAAGCACTCAGAGCGGCTTTGAACTCTTTTGAATACTCCATTAATTGAAAATTTTCGAATATTTCAGGAATCCGTTTAATGCCCAGTTAGCCGTATAATACAACGATTTTACTGTGGAGAATCCCATGAAATCTTTATAGACAAGATATTGATCTTTGATGATGTTTTTTTTGTTTCTGGAAACGCTGTTTTCGCGCATCCTGTATTTGGCCAGAGTCTTTTTTACAGGAATACCTTCCGGAATTACTTTTAAAAGATTCAGCCACATCACATGATCTTCACGTTTACTTTTTACAGGGAATAAAAATTTGCCAACTCTTTGAGTATCATACATTGTAGATACGGGTGCCAGACGGCATGTTTTGAGAAGATTAGAGAATGTAACCACCTTATCCGCCATAAAATCTTTCAGAATAGGTTGAAGCTGTTCATCGCATCTTGAATAATTACAATAAACAAGTTCTGCTTTGTACTCCTGCATATAATCTGTCATCGTTTCCAGATATTCGGGATACCAGTAATCATCGGAATCCAGAAAGGCAATATATCTTCCCTGTGCCCTCTCAAGGCTATTGTTTCTTGCATTTCCGGCACCTCCGTTTTTCTCCAGTACCTGAAGTTTTATTCTGGGATCATTGTATTTTTTGATGATCTCAACAGTGTTATCTTTAGAAAGGTCATCAGTAATAAGCCATTCCCAGTTTTCATAGGTTTGGTTAAGAACAGAATGTATGGTTTCCTCGATAAATTCTGCAGAATTATAACAGGGAGTAATAATGGAGACTAGATCTTTCATTTATGTTTTCTATACTACAAAATTATAAAAATCTTTTTTCATAAAGGTGCCATGAACTTACACCTACCGCAATAACCACCAACATACATACCAAAGCCATTACAAATGGATTGTAATCTTCAAACAATCCTAAAGTCTGGAAAGTTCTGATAATAGGGAAGTGGAAAATGTAGATTCCATAGGTGAAATCTCCATATTTTCCGAAATTATTTAAGAATTTGAATGAATAGGCAATGTACATTACAATAACCCCGATCATCATTGGAGAAAAAAGCTGAACTTTTAAAAATAAATCAATCCACACGGTGACGAATGCAATGATGAAAATGAGATTTTTATGTTGGATGAATTTATCAAAATTAAAGTAAATCAACATTCCAGGGATAAAATAGGATAATGTTCCAGGAAGCTGTTTGGCAAGTGAAATTTTATTTAAAGATTCAAAATAATTCAGATAAATAAGTGATAAGAAATATAAAATAATCAAACTTGTATTTCTGTATTTATTATTTTTTCCGAAAAGCAAAAACAACAGAGGAACCGCAAAATAGTAGCACATTTCTATTTTCAGCGTCCATAGGGCACCATTCACTGCTTGATTCCCAAAAACTCCGGGAAGCCAGGGTGCTTTAAAATTTAAAAATAATGAATTCCAAAATAGGTATTTGTAAACTTGTGTATTGCTGAAATATTCGGTGAAAGAATAGGTACTTACCAGGCTTAATAAAATTGCGCATAAAAAAATAACCAATAAGTAGGCAGGAACAATTCTTTTGATTCTCTTTTTTAAATAGCTTTTCAGGCTTGAAGACCTCTCATAGCTCCTTGCAATAAGAAATCCACTCACTGCAAAAAAACCGAAAACAGCAATTTCTATAGGGCTGTGCTCAAAAATCTTGAGATCAGGAGAAGCGCTGAGTGTGCCAAGATGTCCCAGAAAGACAATAAAGGCAAGGAGAACACGTATAAAATCAAAATTGTTTCTCGTAATATCCTGCATTTGTATTTTGTTTCCTGCAAAAATAACTTTTTTAATAGAATGAACGATGCTCATGTATTCATTATTTGTTAAATAAAGGGAAAATGGGGTGTCCCTATTTTTAAATATATATAAATAATCGTCGATGAAATAATTTTTCATAAAAAATAGTAATATAAATCAAAAAAATTATAATTTTAGCGCTTGAAAAAATTGATCTATGAAGAAATTAGCATTACTATTTGCAGGTTTATCTTTGTTTGCTGCAGCTACAGGCTGTAGTAGTGACAATGATACTGTTCTGGAAGCTCCTCTTGTTGGGACATGGCAACCGTTAAAAGAAGTAGTTACCACTGTAGAAGTTGGTGAAGACCCGGTTTCTAACACGATTACTTATACAGATTGTCAGAAGCAGACAAGATGGTGGTTCAGCGTTGATTCTAAGGGAGGGAAAACGAACTGGGGAGATACTGCTACACCTGGTCAGTGTGCTATTCTTTCAGATATAAAATTCAATTATACTTATAATAAGGAAGGGAAAGACGTTCAGATGAAAATTCAGGGAATCGTAGAGCCTCAGAATGCGAAGGTTATTACTTTGGATGCTACAACGCTCAATCTTGCTGTGAGAGAGGAGACTCAGGATCCAAAAATATTCCAGACAAGAACATATACCTTCAAAAGAGTTACTCAATAATAGTATATACTTCAGGATATAAAACAGATCTCATCTCCGGATGGGATTTTTTTGTTGAGGATAGAATTGCAATTCATTATAAATTCAATTTCTATTTACTTTAAAATCACTAATTTTGTGAATCTTGTGAAAAAGAAAAATAATTCAGTCTAACATATAACATACATACAAAGTGTTTTACGATCATCAGCAGATAGAAAAAAAGTGGCAGAAATACTGGGAGGAAAATCAAACCTATAAAACCTCTAATAACACAGATAAACCTAAGTTTTATGTACTCGATATGTTCCCATATCCATCAGGAGCAGGACTTCACGTAGGTCACCCGCTGGGATATATTGCATCGGATATCTATGCGAGATACAAAAGACACCAGGGGTTTAATGTACTCCACCCGGTAGGATATGACAGCTTTGGACTTCCTGCTGAGCAATATGCGATCCAGACAGGACAGCATCCGGCTATTACTACAGAACAGAATATCAACAGATACGAAGAGCAGCTGAAGAAAATCGGTTTCTCATTCGACTGGAGCAGAGAAGTAAGAACTTCAGACGCTTCATATTATAAGTGGACACAATGGATTTTTATTCAATTGTATCACTCGTGGTATAACAAAAATACTGATAAGGCGGAATCTATTGATTCTTTGATTCAGCATTTTGAAGAAAAAGGAACAGAAGGATTAAATGCCAATCAGAACGACGAATTAAATTTCACTGCAGAAGAGTGGAAGAATGCTTCTGAAATTGATAAAGAAGATATCCTTTTAAACTATCGTCTTTCTTACAGAGCAGAAACGACAGTAAACTGGTGTCCTGCATTAGGAACAGTATTGGCGAATGATGAGGTGAAGGATGGAAAATCCGAAAGAGGAGGATTCCCGGTATTCCAGAAGAAAATGATGCAGTGGAGCATGAGAATTTCTGCATACTCTGAAAGATTATTACAGGGATTAAATACCTTAGACTGGCCACAACCGTTGAAAGATTCTCAGGAATACTGGATCGGAAAATCTCAGGGTGCTCAGGTGCAGTTCAATGTAGAAGGTCATGATGAAACCGTTGAGGTATTTACCACAAGACCTGACACCATCTTTGGAGCTACCTTTATGGTGTTGGCTCCGGAAAATCCTTTAGTGGAAACTATTACTACGGATGCTCAAAAAGTAGAAGTAGATACTTATATTGAAGAAACTTCCAAAAAAACGGAGAGAGACAGAATGTCTGACGTGAAAAACGTGAGCGGAGCTTTCACCGGAAGTTATGCAATCAATCCATTCAGCAATGAAAAAATGCCAATCTATATTTCAGACTATGTGTTGATGGGATATGGAACAGGAGCTGTGATGGCAGTTCCGGCACACGATGAGCGTGACCATAGATTTGCGAAGAAATTTAATCTTGAAATCAAAAAAGTGGTGGAAACTGAAGAAGATGTTCAGGAGAAATCTTTTGATTCCAAAGATTCCGTTTGTGTAAATTCAGATTTCCTAAACGGATTACATTATAATGAAGCGAAAGCAAAAATGATTTCCGAGATCGAAACGAAAGGAATCGGTCATGGAACTACAAACTACAGACAGCGTGATGCTATTTTCTCAAGACAGCGTTATTGGGGAGAACCAGTTCCTATATATTATAAGGATGGAATGCCTTACACGTTGCCAGCTTCTGCTTTACCTTTGGAACTCCCTGAAGTTGAAAAATATTTGCCAACGGAAGATGGAGATCCACCATTAGGAAATGCAAAAGAATTTGCTTGGGATGAAGCTAACCAGAAAGTAGTTGCTATAGATCTTATTGATGACAAAACTATTTTCCCGTTAGAATTATCTACGATGCCAGGTTGGGCAGGAAGCTCATGGTATTTCCTTAGATATATGGATCCTAACGATGAAGAAACTTTTGTTAAAAAAGAGTTAGCAGATTATTGGGGACAGGTAGATCTATATATAGGAGGAAGCGAACACGCAACCGGCCACTTATTATATTCCCGTTTCTGGAACATGTTCTTAAAAGACAGAGGCTACATCAGCCATGATGAGCCATTCCAGAAATTGATCAACCAGGGGATGATCTTAGGAATGAGTGCATTTGTATACAGAATTGACGGTACGAATCAATATGTATCTAAAAATTTAGCTAAGGATTACCAGACTCAACAGATTCACGTAGACGTATCCTTATTAAAAGGAACTTCTGATGAATTGGATACAGAAGCTTTCAAAGCATGGAGACCGGATTATGCTGAGGCAGAATTTATTTTGGAAGACGGAAAATACATCACAGATCGTGAAGTAGAAAAAATGTCCAAGTCAAAATATAACGTAGTAAATCCTGATGACATCTGTGGAGAGTACGGAGCAGACGGTTTAAGATTGTACGAAATGTTCTTAGGACCTTTAGAACAATCCAAGCCTTGGAATACTCAAGGGTTAAGTGGAGTATATGGTTTCCTTAAAAAATTCTGGAACCTGTATTTCAACGGAGACGTATTTGAAGTTTCAGACGAAGAACCTACAAAAGCAGAATACAAAGTTTTACATACCTTAATAAAGAAGGTAGTATACGATATTGAAAATTTCTCTTTCAATACTTCAGTATCATCCTTTATGATTGCTGTAAATGAGCTTCAGAAAATAAAATGTAACAAACGCAATATTTTAGAACCGCTTGCCGTTATCATTTCTCCTTATGCTCCTCACATCTGTGAAGAATTGTGGAGTTTACTAGGAAACGATACATCGATAGAATTTGAACAATTCCCGGCATTGAATGAAGATTATCTGGTTGAAGACGAAATTGAGTATCCGGTAAGTGTAAATGGTAGAATGAAGTTCAAAATTTCGCTTTCAGCTCAATTATCTGCCAAGGAAGTGGAAGATTTGGTGATTTCGAACGAGAAAATGCAACAGATTTTGGAGGGTAAAACCCCTAAAAAAATCATTGTAGTCCCTCACCGTATTGTGAATATCGTAATTTAAAAAAAAATTAACATTGGGAAATTAAAAAAAATGGGTGTCTTATTTTTTTGATTTTTTAACTGAAATGTTAAATTTGGAAAAAATAAATAAAATAATTTAAAATAATTACTATTTCGAAATCGTATTAAATTTTCTTTATCAAAAAAAAGCAAAATGTTTAATTAAGACTCTTGCATTTTAATTAATTTTGCCTTTAATTTACACCCTGTAAAATTTTAAAACAATATAATTTAGTTAAATATGGAAATGAATGTTTCAAAAAATGATGAGCAAGTAGTTGCTAGAAAGGCAGGAGGTTTAAATCCAGCTGTTATTATTCCTATTCTATTTGCTATAGGAGTATGTATTTATTTATTCGTTCTTGGTAGCCCAGGAAACTTTAAGGATGCAGAAAAACTAGGAAGTGGTTCTGTAGCTTTTTCAAGTGTTGAAGGAAAAGACATTCACCCAGAATCGTTTTTAGGTATTATCTACAAAGGAGGGGTTATCGTACCAATCTTGATTACTTTCATGATTACTGTAATCGTTTTCTCTTTTGAAAGATATTTCGTTCTTGGTAAAGCTGCTGGAAAAGGAAACTTAGACAACTTCGTTGTTCAAGTAAGAAGCTTACTAAACCAAAACAAAATTGACGAAGCTATCGAAGAGTGTGACAGACAACAAGGATCTGTTGGTAACGTAGTAAAAGAAGGTCTTACTACTTACAAAGCACTTTCTCACGATACTACATTAAATAAAGAGCAGAAAATGGTAGCTCTTAACAAAGCTATCGAAGAAGCTACTACTCTTGAGATGCCAATGCTTGAGAAAAACATGATGATCCTTTCTACTCTAGGTACAGTTGCAACCCTAATTGCACTACTTGGAACAGTAATCGGGATGATCAAGGCGTTCTTTGCATTAGGTTCAGGAGGTGGTACTCCAGATGCTGCTGCTCTATCTACAGGTATCTCTGAAGCCTTGATTAACACGGCATTAGGTATTGGTACTTCAGCAATCGCTATTATCCTTTATAACTTCTTTACATCTAAAATTGATGGATTAACTTACAAGATCGATGAGATCTCTATGAGTATCCAACAATCTTTCGCTGAATTCAACTAAGAATTAGCAAGATATTTGCATTAGCAATTAAAAGAAGTTTAATTAAAAATATTTTATAATAATGGCGAGAGTCAAACCTAAAAGACATGGAGTCGTAACGGACATGACCGCAATGTGTGACGTTGCGTTCCTACTTCTTACGTTCTTTATCTTGACCACTCAGTTTAAAAAACCTGACGTGGAGCAGATCAAACCGCCATCTTCAATTTCGGAAAAATTGCTTCCTGATGCTAGTTTAATGACTATCAATGCTACTCCGGACGGAAAATTCTATTTCCAGCCAGTAGAAAATGCATCAGAAAGAATTGCTCTTTTGGATAAAATGGGACAAAAGTATGGTATTACTTTTGACAACAACCAAAAAGCTGCTTTCCAGAAAGTTCAGGCAATTGGAGTTCCAATGAACCAGCTTAAAGGTTACTTGGATATGCCTGCAGATGAGCAGAAAAATTATAGAAGTCCATCAGGAATTCCTATGGACAGTACAAATAAGCAATTAATTGATTGGGTAAAAGAAAGTTTGAGCGTTAACCCTGACTATAAGTTAGCGATTAAAGGTGACGTTACAACACAATACCCTAAAGTGAAAAGTTTATTTGAAGGTTTAAGAGATATTGATTTTCTTAAATTTTGGTTGATTACATCACAAGAAGGTAAACCTAACGAATAATATCGATAGAAATGGCAGAAGTACAAGTACAAGAAAAAGGCGGCAAGGGCGGCAAGGTCCGTTCCAAGAAGCAAAACACCAGAGTCGATATGACTCCGATGGTGGACTTGGGTTTTCTATTGATTACCTTCTTTATGTTCACAACTACGTTCAGTAAACCGAACGTTATGGATTTGGGTCTTCCGGCTAAACCGAAAGATGAAAAACAAAAACCACCTCCAACAGAAATTAAACTTTCTAACTCAATTTCTATCTTATTAGGAAAAAACAATAGAGTTTTTTGGCACCAGCAGGATGCTACATCCTTAAATGACCAAACTCTTATGGAAACTACTCTTGACAGAGAAGGAATTAGAAAAGTAATTCAGCAGGCAAAATCTAGAGCTGCAGATCAAACGAAATTTACCGTGATCATCAAGCCAACTGACGATGCTATATATAAGAACTTTGTTGATATTCTTGACGAAATGGCAATTACCAAAAGTGAGCAGTACGGGGTTACTGATATCAAACCTTGGGAAAAAGCTATTTATGAGAAGAAAGTAGGAGGTGCTGCTGCACCAGCTGCTACAAAGTAATTTAACCATAAAATTGTATATCTAATCTATGGCAGATGAAAATGTATACGGTCAGAATCTTACTTTAGACGAGATCGTATTTGAAAATAGAAACAAGGAATATGGTGCCTATGATCTTAGACATCAGTATCCGAGACTTTTAACAAAGTCTTTTATTATCGGAACAGCATTATTCCTTTTGGCGGCTTTGTCTCCGTTCATCTATCTTACGATTAAAAATCTTACAGCTCCGCCTAAGCAAGAAGTTAAGGCAGATCTAGTAGATATTATCGAGGAAGAACCGATTATCGAGCAGCCTAAAGAAGAAGAACCACCACCACCTCCGCCTCCAAAAGAGGAAGAGAAAATTGAAGTAATTCAGAACGTGGTTCCAGAGCCTGTAAAAGCTCCGAAAATTGAAACTCCACCACCACCAATTTCTAAGCAGTTGGAAACTACAACTGGTTTGAATAATCAGGAAGGGGTAAAAGCTCCGGCTTATACACCACCACCGCCACCACCATCTACAGGTACTAAAGCTAGTACAGTAGAAGTGAAAGCGAACAACCCTAACGAGATCTATAAAGATGTTGACCAGTCTGCAGAATATCCTGGAGGTATGGGAGCATTAAGAAAGTTCTTGGGAGACAACTTCGATACATCTTTGATGGAAGGAGGTGAAGGAACACTTAAAGCGAAGCTTAAGTTCGTTGTTGAAAAAGACGGAACTGTTTCGAATGTTACTATTGAAGAGAAATCTCCAAATGGCGACTTCAACAGTGAAGCAATGCGTGTAGTTAAGAAACTTAAAAAATGGACTCCTGCGAAAAGAAACGGGGAGAGCGTTAGATCTTACTATAGCGTACCATTTACTATGAACTTTGAATAAGACTTATTTATTCAAAATATAAATAAAAAGAGAGGCTTATGCTTCTCTTTTTATTTTTTTTGGTATTTTTGTTACATGATGTTCAATTGGTTATCCCTGGTTACGGGATTGTTTTATATCGTTTTAGGAATTGTAGTGATTGTCTACAAATTCTTCTTTACTATCTTAGAGCCCGCTGTTGCTTATGCACTAGGGGTGGTGCTTATTATTTATGGTATTTTTAGAATTTACAGGGCGATCTCAAGAATTAAAAAATCGAGAAATGAAGAATAGTTTCAAGCTTGCAGTAATTTTTGTGTTGAGTATGATGCTTGCAAGCTGCAAAAAGGAGAAAAACGCTCCTTCTTATCACAAAGGTAATCTTACAATTTTTACTGACGAATCTTTTCAAAGCGTTACAGAAGCATTAGCTGACGGCTATATGATCAACTATCCTGAGACACACATCAAAGTAGAAACCAAGAAAGAAGATTTAGGACTTCTTGATCTTTTGAAAGGAAGTGCTAAAGTGGTAGTAATGTCCAGAAATCTTAATCCTGAAGAAATAAAAACATATGAGGAAAGAACTGATTTAAAGTTTCTTCCTGCTAAATTTGCTGCAGATGCAGTAGTTTTTGTTGTTCCTAAAGATTCTCCAAAAGAAAGTATTTCAATAGAAGAAATCAACAGCGGTTTGATGTCTGATAAAAAGGAATTTATTTTTGATGGAACGAACTCCAGTAACCTGAATTTTGTTGCTGAGAAATTAAAAAAACAACCCAAAGACCTGAAATTTTCCATTATTCCGGGAAATCAGAAGATTATAGAGGAATTAGGAAAATATCCCGATAAAATAGGCGTTATTGGATTGAATACTTTTAGCCGTCCTTATGATAAAACGTCAGAAAAATTGAGAGAGATGGTGAAGGTTCTTCCTGTGGTAGAAAAAGGAAAATCGTACAATGCAGATTTTGAAGGACTTCGTACAATGGAATATCCGTTTACAAGAGTGCTTTATTTCCTGATTAACGAAGGTAATTTTAATATTGCCAATGGATTTATAAGATTTTCATGTACCCATTTAGGCCAAAAAATTGTTCAGAAAGAAGGGTTGCAACCTTATAATATTTATAAGAGAGAAGTGCAGATGCGTTAAAAAATATTAAATTCACAATTTATCCTCATTAAAAATTTTGATTTGGTCTGAAAATTGTGTACAATAAAACTCAATTATTTGAAAATATAAAATGAAAGATATAATGAATATGAATGTAAAGAAGATTGCTTTTGGAGCAGCCGTGGTATTTTTTACCGGTTTCGCCTCTGCACAGACATTGCAGGATGGTATCAACAGTATTGACAGTGATAAATTTGCTCAGGCAAAAACAAATTTCACTGAAATGATCGCTAAAGAACCCACAGCTGATAACTACTTCTATTTAGGAAATACTTTCTTAAGACAAGGAGAGCCAGATTACGCTAAAGCAACTGAAAATTTCAATAAAGGCTTAGCGGCTGATGGTAAAAGCTATCTTAACAAAATTGGTTTAGCTGCTGTTAAATTAGGTAAAGGTGATAAAAATGCCGTTGCTGAAATTCAGAAAGTAGTTACTGATTCAAGAGAAAAAGATGCTGAAGTTCTTTTCAGAGCTGCAGAAGCTTTAACTCTATTCGAGAAAAACAGTTCACCTGATCTTGCTATTCAGTTTTTGACTAAAGCTATCGAAAAAGCTGAGAAAAAAGGTGTTCCTGCACACTATTATTATACATTAGGGGATGCTTACAGATTAAAGAGAATGCCGGGAGAGGCTATGTCTGCTTATGATAAAGCATTACCTACTGCTAAAAATAAAGCTTCCGTTTATACAAGAATGGCAACTTTATGGATGGCTGCACAACAATGGCAACAAGCTAAGCAAAACATTGATAAAGCTATTGGTGTAGATGCTACTTATGCTCCTGCATATAAGGCATTAGCTGGTTATGATATCAGATACCAACAGAATGCAAAGGCTACACAAGACCTTATCAACTATACCAAGTATGCTGATGAAGATCCGTATACTCAATTAGAAATTGCAAAACTATACTTCACAAACGAAGATTATGTAAACTCTAAAATGGTATTAGATAAGATTTTTGATAAAATTGAAGATCCTATCAAGTTCAAATTAAGAGCTTACAATGCATATGCTGATAAAAACTATGCAGATGCTAAGCAAAACATGGATACTTTCGTTTCTCAGGTTGAAAAAACAAGAGTACAACCTGCTGACCAAGGTTTACAAGGTCTTATTGCAGCAGGTTTAGCAAAAGATGAAAAAGATGCTGCTAAAAAGACAGCTTTAATGACAGAATCTCAGCAGAAAGTTGCTATCGCAAAGGCTGCTAAAGATGAAACAATGAAGTGGGATCTTGAATTGGCTAACATCGCTGGAGGTGGTGGTGTATCTCAGTCAGAAGTTGACAAAGGACCTACTAATCCTGAAATTGAGGCATTGAAACAGAAAGTTGCTGCTAATAACCAGGATTCTGATTCATTATTTAAGCTAGCTACAGCTTACCAGGATGTTAAAAACTGGAATGGAGCTATCCTTACATGGCAAAAAATGTCTGCACTTCTTCCAGATTGGGCACCGGCATATTACAGCCAAGGGTATTCTTACCAGCAGGCAGGAAACAATGATGCAGCAAAAATGGCTTATGAGAAATTCATCAGTACAGTAAAACCAGCTGATCAGGAAGCTAATAAACAGACTCTTGCTTATGCTTATTTTGCCGTAGCATATATGAGCAAAGATTCTGATGCTGCTAAGGCAAAAGATTATGTAGCAAAATCTCTACAGTTGGATCCTACTTATCAGGATGCTGTAAAATTAAATGCAGAGATCAATAAGTAATTTAAAATTTAAATTATAGATATTAAAACTTCCCATTCGTAATGTTTGGGAAGTTTTTATTTTAAACTTATCTTTGATTTTATGAAAACTGATATACTTGCTTTTGGAGCACATCCTGATGATGTAGAATTGGGGTGTGGAGGAACTATCGCTAAAATGGTTTCAGAGGGTAAAAAATGTGTAGTTGTAGATCTTACAAGAGGAGAGCTCGGAACAAGAGGTACAGATGAAACCAGAAAAACTGAAGCAGCGGATGCTGCCAAAATCTTAGGGCTTTCCGCAAGAGAGAATCTTGGAATGAAAGATGGTTTTTTGGTTAACTCCGAAGAATACCAAATGAGGATCGTAAAAATGATTCGCAAATACAGGCCAGAAATCGTCTTAGCGAATGCGATTGATGATAGACATCCAGATCATGCAAAAGGAGCGAAATTAGTATCGGATGCGTGCTTTTTGTCCGGGCTCAGAAAAATTGAAACTGTATTGGATGGAGAATCTCAGGAAGTATGGAGACCAAAGCATGTTTTTCATTATATTCAGTGGAAAGATATCAAACCGGAATTTGTCATTGATATTTCGGAGCATCTTAATACAAAGTTGGAAGCTTGTATGGCATACAAAACTCAGTTTTATGACCCAACGTCTAAAGAACCTGAGACTCCAATTACCACAAAAGACTTTTATGAGAGCTTAACTTACCGCGCTCAGGATTTAGGGCGATTATCGGGAGTTGCTTATGCTGAGGGGTTTACGTCTGAGAGATTAATTTCTTTGAAAAATTTTGATGGAATTGTTTGGTAGTTGAGGAAATTGTCCTATATTTGCACTCAGAAAACGGTGATTGTAGCTCAGTTGGTTAGAGCGTCGGATTGTGGTTCCGAAGGTCGTGGGTTCGAGACCCATCATTCACCCAAAGAAAGTACACTTTTTGAAAGTGTACTTTTTTATTTTGTACCTATTTCAGTACCCACTGAAAGTTTCTTTTTTCTACTTTTTTTTCAAATTTTTTCACGTATTACGTTTATAATCTTGGGCCAACGTATAAAAATGGTATTTGCAAAATAATAAGACAGCTATGAGAAATCTTAAAAAAAATATTCATCATAACATTCAATAGAAGCGGGCATTTAGCCCGTTTTTTTATGCATAGATAGTTTTGGAGCATAAAAAAAGCATCTTTTTCAGATGCTTGTGTTTTTAGATATTCTTTTTTTAAACCTCGTCGTCAGAATCAATGGTGAAAGATCTGCTTTTGAAGTCTTTGTCATGTTTTTCTGAAATTACATCCTCACCCTTTTCATTAATGATGAAATCTGTGGACTCATTAAACATCTCCTGGAAACTCTTAAAATCTTCCTTGTAAAGGTAAATTTTATGCTTCTCGAATGTAGCTTCCCCATTCTCTCCGAAATTCTTCTTACTCTCAGTGATTGTAAGATAATAATCTCCTGCTTTCGTCTCGCGCACATCAAAGAAATAAGTTCTTCTCCCTGCTTTTAACACCTTCGTGAAAATCTCATTTTCATGGCGTTCCTTGTATTCACTCATTGTTAGATATTTTTTAATCTTGTTAAGAACAAATATAAAAGAATTCTTTTAATCACAAAATTTTTTTTATGATTTATTTAACAATTGAGAATGAAATGGCTATGCGGTTACAGAATTGGCAATTTCGGTCAGGTTGATAATCTGATGGGCTTTTTGTGCGCTAGACTCTCTGTGTGTGATAATTATGGAAGTTGCGTTACTGATTTTTTTATCAATATTTTCCAAAATATTCTGCTCCGTTTCAGTGTCTAAAGCGGACAAAGAATCGTCAAAAATAATGATATTAGGGTCCTTAATTAAGGCTCTTGCGATACAAATTCTTTGCTTTTGTCCCCCCGAAAGCATTACTCCGCGTTCACCCACAAGTGTTTTATATTGGTCTTTAAACTCTACAATATTTTTGTGAACATCTGCAATATTGGAATACTCTACTACTTTCTCGTGAGAAGGATGATCAATGGCAAAACCGATATTATTTTCAATAGAATCAGAGAATAAATAACTCTCCTGAGGAATATATCCGATAAAGTTTCTGTAGTTCTCCAGATTATGGTTCTTCAGGTTTTTACCATCAATTAAAATTTCTCCTTCAGTAGGATCTATTAATCGGCATAATAGTAAGGCAATAGTTGATTTTCCACTACCGGTTTTCCCCATAATAGCCAATGATTCCCCGGCTTTTACTTTGAAACTTAGATTGTCCAGAGCTTTGATTCCTGTATTTGGATATACGTAAGAAACATTTCTGAATTCTATATCTCCTGTGATCGGATAGTTTTCAAAATTAGTATTAATAATTTCTGATTTTTTATCCATAAATTCATTGATCCTCTGCATAGATGCTTCAGCTCTCTGGTTGACAGAAGTTACCCATCCTACCATAGAGAAAGGGAAAATCAGGGTGTTGATATACATGAAGAAATCGGCAATCTTACCAATGCTTAATTCTCCTGCAATATATTTTGTTCCTCCAATCCAGATAATGGCAACATTTAATAACCCGATGACAAAAAGAATAATGGTGAAGAAATAAGCTTCTGTTTTAGCAAGATCCAAAGCTTTATTTTGATAATCGGTAACTTTGATTCCGTAGTTTTTTTCAATGTATTTTTCTCTGGCGAAGAATTTTACCACACGGATTCCGGAAAAGCTATCCTGAACAAAAGTTGAGATCGCAGACTGACTTTTCTGCATGATCTTCGACTTTTTGTTGATAATAGAACTTACCTTATAAATAGCAAAAGATAAAATAGGAAGTGGAAGTAAGGTCCACATTGTCATGGAAGCATCCGTTTTTACCATGTAAATAGCGGTAATCAGCACCAATACAATTAAGTTCGCTACATACATCACTCCGGGACCAAGATACATTCTTACGGCAACAACATCCTCACTTAATCTGTTCATTAAGTCTCCGATGGTAGTTTGTTTATAATCCGTTAAAGATAAATCCTGATAATGTCTGTAGATTTTATTTTTAAGCTCGTATTCTATCCTTCTGGATGCGACAATGATGGTTTGTCTCATCATAAAGGTGAAGAATCCGGTTAAGAGAGAACATCCTACAATAATTCCAACATAAATCAGAACCTGATTGTTAAAGCCAAGATTCCCACTTTTTGTAAGTTCATCCACAGATTTTCCTACAAACTGAACCTTATATATATTAAAGAAATTACTGGCAATGATAAATAGTACCCCCCAAAACAACAATATTTTGTGTTTCCAAAAATAGGGGTTTAAGGTTTTAAGCGCTTTCATATAGTTGCACAAAATTACAAAAATGTCATCACACTACGAATTTCATCAATTTTAAATTTTGTATCTTTGCACCCATAAAAAAGCTCTTTGAATGTTAGGAAGACGACAAATCCGTGAAAAAGTAGTACAGACCGTGTATTCTTACTACCAAAATCCTGTAAAATTTGATGTTTTAGAGAAAAACATGTTTGCCGGGATAGAGAAAATCTATTATCTATACATCTATCAGCTCAACTTTTTGGTGGGTTTGAAAGATTTGGCAGAAAATCAGATCGAAATTGGTAAGAATAAATTTCTTAAAACTGATGCTGATATTAATCCTAACCAAAAATTCATCAATAACCAGGTATTGCTTAAGCTGGAAGAAAATCCTGAAAGATTATTTTTTACAGGGCAGCACAAGCAGTTGAAATGGGATATGCATGATGATTTATTGGTAAAAACTTTCCAGAGAATTACTGCCGGGAAACGTTATCAGGATTTTATGAAAGAAGAAGGATATTCTTTTGAAGAAGATCAGAAATTTATAGGTAAATTATTTCTAAGATATATTGCTGAAAATGAAGATTTTCATGATTACTTAGGAGATAAGGAACTTTCATGGTACGATGATATCCATATTGCCAATTCAATGGTACAAAAAACAATCGGTTTCCTGAGAGAAGATGAAGAAAGCAGAACTTTGATCAAAATGATTAAAGATGAAGAAGATAAAACATTCGCTGCAAAATTGTTAAGAGATACCCTGAACAACTGGGAAAACAATGAAAAGAAACTGGAAGAAAGACTGGAAAACTGGGATTTGGAAAGAGTTTCTCTAATGGATAAAGTAATTTTATCTACAGCAATTGCAGAACTTGATAACTTTGCTTTCACACCTTCAAGAGTAATCATTAATGAATATATTGAAATTGCAAAAGTATTTGCTACAGACCGTTCCAATATCTTCATCAATGGTATTTTAGATAAATATTGTAAAGATCAAAATAGAATATAAAATGAAAAAGACGTTATCAATTATCGCCTTGTCAATTATAGGCTTTGGGTTAGTTTCATGTAAAAAAGAAAACAAAGAAACTCAAAGTGCTGAAACTGCAACTACTGATTCTGCAGCTGTTGTGGCTCCGCTAACTACTGATTCTGTAGCAGCACCTGTAACTGGTGAAGCAGCAGCTCCGGTTTCTAACGAACCATCTACTTCTGTAGCTTTATCTGAAAACAGCTTCGATTTTGGAAAAATCAAAAAAGGAGATAAAGTAGAGCACGTATATGAAATTACCAACACAGGTAAGAACCCATTAATCATTTCTGAAGTGAAGCCAGGATGCGGATGTACAGCTCCTGATTTTACAAAAGAGCCTATCATGCCTGGTAAAAAAGGAAAAGTTACTTTGCATTTCGATTCTTCAAGCTTCGACGGAAACGTTCAGAAGTATGCAGACGTTTTTGCTAACGTAGAAAAAGCTCCAATCAGATTAACGTTCACAGCGAACATTCAACCATAATATTTAAAATATGTTGACACTATTTTTACAGGCACAGGGTGGATCTTCACCTATGATGCTGATCATGATGGGGGTAATGTTTGTAGGGTTTTATTTCCTGATGATCAGACCTCAGATGAAAAAACAAAAGCAGGAGAAAAACTTTCAGGAAAACCTTAAAGTGGGAACAAGAGTAGTTCTTACATCAGGTCTTCACGGAAGAATTGCTCAGGTTCAGGATGACGGTTTTGTTATCGAAACATTATCCGGAAAACTGAAATTTGAAAAAGCTGCAGTTTCAAGAGAAATGACAGAATCTCGTTTTGGAGATAAAGCAAAAGCTGCTGAGAAGGCAGATGATAAAAAAGAAACAGCAACTGAAGAAAAGAAATAATTCAGTCTGAAAATATTTAGCTGCGGCGGGTGAACAAAGTTCACCCGCCGCAATTTTTTTATACGGGTTTGAAAAATTGTGTCCATTTGTGAAAAACAATTAGTGAAATTAGTGTTTAATAAAAAATTATCTTTGCTTCATGAATCAAAACACAAACAAAACAGTTCTTATTCTGGGAGCCAATTCAGATGTTGCAAAGCAATGCATAAAACAATATGTGGATAAAGGGTTTTCCGTAATCGCAGCTTCCAGGAATACAACCTCTTTGAATGATTTCATTGATTCAAACAATCTGGACCGTTCCAAAGTTTCTGTTTTGTATTTTGATGCTGCAGATTTTGATTCTCATCAAAAATTTTATTCTGATCTTTCCATCAAACCTCATATTGTGGTTTATGCTGCCGGTTTTTTAGTAGACAATCAAAAGGCACTGACTGATTTCAAAGGAGCGAAACAAATGATGGAAGTTAATTATATGGGTGGAGTTTCTATCCTGAGTATTATTGCAATGGATAAAAGCAATACCAACCTGGAAAGAATAATCGGGCTCTCTTCATTGTCCGGAGTAAGAGGGAGAAAAAGCAATTTTGTCTACGGAAGTACAAAGGCTGCGTTTACCCAGTTTCTGGCAGGATTGAGACAGGAACTAGCTTCCCGAAGAATTATTGTGAATGCTCTGGTTATTGGCTATATCAGAACAAAAATCAACGAAGGACTGGAACTGAATGAATCTCTGATCATGGAGCCGGATTATGTGGCGAAATTTATTGTCAACGCCGGAAATTCCTTTACCATTGTTCCGAATTTTAAATGGAAAATTATCTACCATATTCTTAGACTTTTACCGGAAAGTCTGGCTGCAAAATTGCCTTAAGTGATGTTCATCAACATTATTTTTCTTTGATTGATACCACACTTCGGTATCGTTTTTGTAATTCTATGAGCAAAAATTATTTCTTCCTGCAAGATTCAATTTTCTGAATAATTATTGAGTAAAGCAGAAACAGTCTGTTCTGCAGCCCATCTATTTTAGAGGATCAATATCATTTACTTTCACTCAGGCAGTGTAAGGTAATTTCTTTTTTTAATCCTGCAGAAGATGTCAATACTTTATTGATATAAATAGTAAAACACATAGTATACAATGGACGATTTAAAACTGAACAACATCCAACAGCACTGGGACACCTTAATTTCTTCAGCAATTTCATGGGCACCAAGAATTTTTACTGCAATTATTTCTGCCTTATTGATCTACCTGATCGGATCATGGATGATCAGAATGATTAAAAAACTGGTTGAAAAAGGCTTCAAAAAGAGAAATATGGAAGCTTCTCTGCAGCATTTTCTTTTGAATATTATCAACTGGGGACTGAATATTCTGTTGTTTATCGTTGTTGTAACACAGCTTGGGGTACAGACTTCCGCATTTGTCGCCATGATTGGTGCCGCAGGTTTAGCAGTTGGCTTAGCTTTACAGGGGTCCTTAACGAATTTTGCAGGAGGAATCTTAATTCTACTATTAAAACCATTTAAGATTGGTGATTTTATTTCTACCAATTCAGGGGTTTCAGGGACTGTAGATGCTATTGATATTTTTCATACAAAACTGATCACCCCACAAAACCAACTGATCGTTATTCCTAACGGAGTAGTTTCAAATAACAGTATTACCAATTTTACCCAACTGGGGACAAGAAGAACATCACTGGATATCGGAATTGCCTATGATGCGGATCTTAGACAGACCAAAGATATTTTAATGAATGTCATTAAGAATAATCAATATGCTCTTGCAACGCCTGCTCCACAGGTGGTCGTTACGGAACTTGGAGACAGTGCTGTCAATGTATCCGTAAGAGTAAGTACTTCCACTGAAAATTTCTGGACGATGAACGAAGAACTAATCATCGGTTGTAAAGAAGCTCTCGATAAAGCAGGAATCGGAATTCCTTTTCCACAGAGAGATATTCATGTTTACAATCAATAATTATATTTAATTTTTTTAAGAAGCTCCTGCATTATTGTAATGTAGGAGTTTTTATTTAAAAAAAATGGTAATATTTTTACTTCTCTTTTTTAGAATATTCCTGAAGATAATCTAATAAAATTTTATATTCATTCTCCTTAAACTCAGGTTCTGTAAAAATGAAATTAATATTTTTATTAACCATATTTAAAATAAGGTATTGATCAACCATTTTATAATGAGTTTTATCCCAGACACAGTTGATTGTATTGAATGGATTTTTAACAGTAATGCTGTCCTTGTGAAGGGTTATAAAACTGATTTCCTCATGTTTTCTTCTAAGATTTTCAATTTGTTCTTCTATCAAATTGAAGGTTTTATTTCTGGTACTGAAATATTGATATAAAAGAAGGAAAATATATCCTATAAATAAGAAACTACCATATTTAAAAATAACGGAAACGGGACCAAGATTCAAAGATTTTAAAGGAAGAAATCCTAATGCGAGGAATAGCACAGCATATAGGATTGCTTTTTTGAGTTCAACGAAGTGCTTTTTCCAGGTATACTGAAAGAAAAATTTCTGATTTTCCCTCTCTACATTTTCTTTGAAATATAATTGTAATTTGATAGGCTCCTCCATGATTAAAAATTTTGCTGGCAAAAATAGAGAAATTAACCAATATTCTGTAGTAGCTCCAAAGCATTCATCATATCAATTCCATTACCCAAAACCGGTTTGAACAAGTCACCTTTCTTTTTAATTCTGTCAAGAGCATTATTAATATTAAAATCTGTTGGCTTCAGACCAGGCTTTAATTCATCCCAATCCAAAGGCATAGAAACTGATGCTCCCGGTTTGGGTCTAAGACTGTATGCGCTTGCCAAAGTTTGCCCGGTTCTGTTCTGCAGGTAATCAAGATAAATTTTTTTGTTATCCCTTTTTTGAAGACTTCTTTCTAAAGTGGTAATCTTGGGCTGTTTATCATTCACCTGCTTCATAAGAATATGAGCGAAATCTTTTACCTGGTCAAAATCATAATGAGTTCCCATAGGAATATAAATATGAATTCCCGTACTTCCCGAAGTTTTACAATAACCTTTTATTTTAATAGCTTTTAAAACTTCATTCACCTGAAGCGCTGTTTCAATCACCTCATCAAATGTGTTTTTTGAAGAAGGGTCAAGATCTAAAACCAGATAATCCGGATGCTCAAGATCCGGTAAAGAACTGTTCCATGGGTTCAGATCAATACAACCTAAATTATTCAGATAAGCTAAAGTAGCTTTGTCGTTGCAGTAAATATAATCGATGTATTTATCATTCGATTCAGAATAGACCTGTGTGGTTTTTATCCAGTCTGGAATGTGATCTCCGGCATCTTTCTGATAAAAACCTTGTTCCTCAATTCCATTGGGAAACCGATTGAGAGAAAGGGGGCGATTTTTTAAATAAGGGAGAATATAACGTGCTATAGACTGGTAATATTCAATGACATCTCCTTTTGTAATGCCATCTTTAGGGAAATAAACTTTATTCTGATTTGTCAGTTTTACGGGATGTTTATCCAAAGTGATCTCTTTTTCTTTCTCATTAATCTCTGCTTTTTTTAATACTGCTTTTGATTTCATTTCTTTAGATTTTTCGGTGAAGGATGATTCTTTAAGATCTTCCGGATTTTTATCTTCTCTGATTGTGATAAAAACAGGATGTCTGAAGATTCCGTCCAAAGTTATTTCTGAATATTTGATTTCACATACAAGGTCAGGTTTTACCCATGTTACCGGCATATTGGTCTTTGGAATATTTTCGAAAGGAGAAGATTTTATAATTAATTTCTGAAACCTTTTATAAAGCTCTTTCAAAGAAGTGTTATTAAATCCGGTACCCGTATGGCCACAATAAATAAGTTTTTCATTACTATATTTTCCTAAAATCAAGGCCCCGAAACTTTCCCGTGAACCTCTTGGCTCTGTGAACCCACAAATAATGACTTCCTCTGTCTTGGAAAATTTGATTTTAAGCCAGTCGCTGTTCCTGCTGTTTTCAAGATATAAACTGTCTGCCCGCTTTGCAATCATACCTTCCAGTTTCATTTTTTTCATCTGAGCAAAAAGTTCAATACCTTTTTCAGGAATATGATCACAATATTGAATACTGTCAGTTTCAATTAAAGCTTCTTTCAAAAGTTCTTTTCGCTGGATAAGAGGAATTTCTTCAGTAGAATGACCATTCAGCCATAAAAGGTCAAAAACCTGATAAACAAGAGCTGTACTGGGATTATCCCCGATTTGTTGTAAAAGCTGAAAATTAGGCTTTCCCTGTTCGTCGTAGGCTACAACTTCACCGTCAACGATCATATGATGTTTCTGTTTACCGAAGTCCTGAGTAATTTTGTCAAATTTTGATAAAAAAGAAACTCCGTTCCTGGAATAGAAAAGTGGAGTGTCACGGCTGAGGTCAGCAATAGCTCGGTAGCCATCCCATTTTATCTCAAAGATCCAGTCTTTATCATTAAAGGCTTTATCTGAAAGTTTGGCCAGCATAGGTTTGATAAAGGACTTTAATTTTTTCTCGTTTGTTAAAGAATTAAATTTCCTGAAGGGCTTTTCAGAGATTATAACTTCTTTTTTTCTTTTATTTTTAAGCTTTTTTTTTCCTCTAAAAATTGGGTGACCAATGATTTTGGTGAAGTGTTTTCTTCAGCATTGTAAGGACTTTCTGCAAATTCGTCATTATGTTTGATGAGCAACCATGAGTTGTCATCCGTATTTTTCATTTTAACCAAAGCGAATTCTCCTTTCAGTTTTTTGCCGTGTAAAATAAATTTTAAAGAACCTGCATGTAATTCCTTCAGAAGTTCTTTTTCATGTGAAAGTTTAGAATTTTCTTCCAAAGGTTCATAAGTTCCGCTGTCCCATACTTCCACTTGTCCGGCACCATAATTTCCTTCCGGGATATTTCCTTCAAAATCTTTATAATCGTATGGGTGATCTTCCACCATCATAGCAAGCCGTTTGTCTTTCGGATCTAATGACGGACCTTTCGGAACGGCCCAGCTTTTCAATACACCTTCCATTTCAAGCCGGAAGTCATAATGAAGCCTGGTAGCGGCATGTCTCTGGATCACAAAAATCAGTTTGTCTTTACTTTTTTTTGTTTCTCCTTTGGGTTCGCTGGTTTCATCAAACTTTCTTTTTTTATGATAATCTTTAAGAGCCATTATGATGCGGATTTGGATTTGGAATTGCTAAGACTTGCTTTTAACTGTGCCATCAGGTCAATCACTTTACCTTCTTTTGGAGGCTGAACTTTTTTGGCTTTTATACTTTTGCCTTTTGCTTTCTGTTTAATGATTTTCATCAGTGCATCAGAATAAGTGTCCTTATATAACGCAGGATCAAATTCCTGAGAAAGTTGTTCAATAAGATTGACGGCCATTTTAAGCTCTGCAGGTTTCGGAGCCTTTTGAGCGGGGATTTTTAAGTCTGTATAATTTCTTATTTCCTGATCAAATCTCAGACGGTTCAGGACCAGTATTTCTTTATTGTAAGGACGGATCATTCCGATGGCTTCAGTCTCACGGAGAACAAATGTTCCGATTCCTACCATGGATGTTTTTTCAAGCGCTTTCAGTAAAAGTCTGTAGGCGCTTTCTCCATTTTTCTGAGGTTCCAGATAATAAGGGGTTTCAAAATACACACTATCTACTTCCTCTTCTTTGACAAATTGGTCAATGGAAAGTATTTTTGTTTTTTCGGGGCTTGCTGTTTCGTAATCCTCTTCATCAAGAACGATATATTTTTCGTCCATGAGATAACCTTTGACGATGTTTTCCCATTTAACTTCTTTTCCAGTATTTTCATTTACTCTCTTAAATCGGATATTGGAAAAATCAGATTTGTCAAGCATATCGAGATCTAATTTTGTGGTTTCTGTTGCTGAGTAAATTTTAACAGGAATGTTTACTAAACCGAAGCCAATGGCGCCGTTCCAAATTGCTTTCATTGTCTTACGTTTTTAAAAATCAAGCAATTAACATGCCGTTGAAAGCCCGTGTGGTACCTTTAAGTAGGTTTGTTGCCAAATGACAATTGTTTTTAGCAATCACTTTCATATCTTTATATTTCCGCAATCCGTGGATAAAACAGAAATATGGAAGAGCTTTTTACTTATATCAAAAAATTCGGAATACTGAATCCTCAGGAGGAACTTTTGATTGCTGAAGGAATTCAGGAAATCAAGGTAAAGAAGGGAGAACCTTTTGTAGAGGCCGGGAAAGTAAGTCAAAGAATTGCTTTTGTAAAGGAAGGGGTTTTCCGCTCTTTATACTATAACAAACAGGGTGACGATTTTACCCGGTATTTCATCTATGAAGGTAGATTTATAGGAGATTTTCAAGGTTTTACCGATCAGCTGCCTGCTCATGAAGATATTGAAGCTATTACAGATGCTGTACTGCTGGTGATTGATCTTAAGCATTTTAAACTTCTGGAAGAGAAAATTGCTGTATGGCCTGTTTTGTTTGCAAGAATCCATGCTTTTGTTGTTGAGAATAAACTAAAGGTTGCCAGTATCATGCTCAATCAGGATGCGAAATCCCGTTACATTCATTTTTTAAATCATTATCCGGGGCTTGCCAACAGAGTTCCGCAATCTATGCTGGCTTCGTATCTTGGAGTCACTCCTTCTTCACTGAGCCGTATCAGAAGAAATATCGTATAAGATTTTGTGGGAGAGTAATAGGGTTGGATAGTTGTTACTAACTTCTAACATATAGCTTCTAATTTCTCAATAAATCTGTTTTTGTCAAATGACAATGGTCTTTCTTATTGACTGTCATAGCTTTGTCCCATAAAATTTAAAGTACGAATATGGATATTGTATTAGGATTACAATGGGGTGATGAAGGAAAAGGAAAGTTTATTGATCTGATCAGTGAAAATTATGACATTACAGCGCGTTTTAATGGTGGATCGAATGCTGGGCACAGCATAGAGAGAAACGGACGAAGAATTACGCTTAAAATGATTCCTTCGGGGATCTTTATGAAAGGAGTGCAGAATGTAATTGGTACAGGAACTGTTCTTGATCCTGTAAGTTTCAAAAAAGAAATTGCAAATCTTCAGTTATTTGATGAAACGGTTCAGCCGGAAAGTAATGTGATTATTTCATTGAAAGCTCACTTTGTGCTGCCTACTCATAAGCTTCTGGATGTTTTTATGGAGGAAAGTTCTGATTATACAACCATCGGAACCACCAAAAACGGTATTGCGCAAGCTTATTCAAATAAAATCTTAAGACAGAATGTAAGAATAGGAGATATGTTTGCTCCTGACTTTAGAAGCAGAGTACAGCACATTTTAGAAAGAGATTATAAGATGCTGACTGCAGGAGGTATGACGCTGCCTTCCCTGGAGGAAATAAGCAATGAATTTTTTGAAGCCGTAGATTTTCTGAAAAGATTCAAATGTACGGAGACTGAAATATATTTAAACAATGCTCTGGCAGAAGGTAAGACAATCTTAGCAGAAGGATCTCAGGCTGCTATGCTGGATATTGACCACGGAACATATCCGTATGTAACTTCTTCTTCAACTACTGCTTCAGGAGCGAGCAGCGGATTAGGTGTTTCACCGAAAAAGATCGGTGAGATATTCGGGATTGCAAAAGCATACTGTACAAGAGTAGGGAACGGAGTTTTTCCAACTGAATTATTTGATGAATTAGGTGAACAGATCAGAACAAAAGGAAACGAGTTTGGTTCCAATACGGGACGTCCTAGAAGAACAGGCTGGCTGGATCTTCCTGCTTTGAAGTATGCTGTAATGATCAATGGAGTGACTCAGCTGGTGCTGACAAAAGCAGATGTTTTAAGCGGATTGAAATCCGTAGCAGTTTGTACTCATTATGAACTGGAAAATGGAGAGATTGTAACTGCTTCAGGTTTGCTTCCTGAAAACGGAAAACCTATACTAAAATGGATGAATGGCTGGGAGGCTGACTTCTCTGCAATGAAAAGTCCTTCAGAATTACCAAAAGAAGTCATCGGGTTTCTGTCATTCTTGGAAGAAGAATTGGGAATTTCTGTGGCTTATCTTTCAACCGGACCGGGAAGGAATGAAATGTTGAAATTAATCTAATAGATAGTTATAGAATAGAAAGAGGTTAGAGAGTTTATTTCCTAACCTCTTTTTTGTATGAAGAAATTTAGTTAACTTTTGTAAGGATGAAGCGTTGCTTTGTAGAAGGCTGAACCGTTTGATCAGTTGTGCCGATTACAATAGGAGTAAGATTGGTTGTTGTACCATTTTTCACCTCTAATCTCAATGCTGGTGCGTTCTTTGGAGCAAATCCAAATCCATTATTTCCTAAATTGAATAATAACCATTTTTGAGAATCTGTATTAGCATTGGTTCGTAATTCAACAGCTGTTCCATTCGTTGTCCCGTTACTTTTCACGGTTAATACCTTTGTAGGATCCAATATAGATTTGATGGTATAATAACCATGATCTGATTTGGTGAAAGTAAATCTCTGGTTATTCCCTGTAGAAGCGGAATACAGAATGATGCTGGTACCGTCTGTAGTTGAACTTCCTGAAACATCTACATTTTTATCACTTGCTAAAGCTGTTCTCATTGTATACGTTCCGTTGACGGCAGAAGTAGCATTTACAGGTCCATACAAATGATTGATACCAGCATAATCACCCGCAGACAACCCTGTTCTTTGCTTGGTGAATGTAGATCCATCCAGCTTAGTCATTACTGGCTGACTTGAGTCTATAGCAAAATCTGTAGACTGATACATCATGACTGAACCGAAATCAAAAGCACCATGTCCTGCGTAATCATTGTAAAGATTGAAGTTATGACGGCTTCCTTCTACGGCTTTGTTAACATCTACAATGATGTACTGATCTCTATCCGGGCGGCACTGTTCATGCATGATTCCCATAGAATGCATGATTTCGTGGGCAATAATAGCGGGATAAGTAATATTATAAATTTTTATACCGTTAACTCTGTTTTTTTGCCATCCAAGTGGAGAACTGTTGGATGTTGTATAAGTAAAGGTGATATATTCTGTTTGGTTGGTTCGTTCAACAAACTGCATACTGGTTTGTGAAGAAATCATATCAAACGCTTTGTTGATATTGGTCAGGAACGTATTATAATTCTGAGTACTCAGACTTCCCTGGCTGGGTAATGTATAATAAACGGTTGCATCCGGCCATGTCTTAATAAAAGAGCTTACAATGGTACTTTTCTCTGCTGTTGATGTTCCGGGATTGGCCTGCTTTTGTAATACATTAAACTGTTCGGGGCTAATCGTAATATCTTCTGCATAAAAATATTCACCATTTACTTCATTAACATACGTGAGTTTTCCGTCAATAGATAATTTGTGAATCTTTGCATTGTCCAGCTTTGTGGTTGCAGGATCGATTGAATCAGTTTGAGGATTTTCAATGTCCGACCTACATGAATTCAGTGCCAGAACAAGGCATCCTGATAATAGTAATAGTTTGCTTTTCATATTATTTAATATTGGTTTGGTGATCAAGGTTTTAAAATATGAACAGCTATATTATTATCATACGCATGAGATTATAAAAATACATCAATTCCTAAGTTTTGATTAAGTCTTCATTATAATTCAGCTGTGTAACGTAAATATATTAATAAAAATCATATTTACATATAACATAATATAATGATTGTTTTGTTGGGTTTTTATTTGAAAAATGTATTTATTTCGTTTATGTAAGTGTTTTAATTTAATTTTTACTATTAAATTTTAAATTAAGTTATTTCACGAATATTTGACATAGTGTGTTAAAATACATATTTCACTGGTGTAAAGTTTGTTTTGTTAGCAAATTGATAAATTATGTTAGGATTTGTAATGTTTTTTGATTCTAAATAATGCTATTTTATTACTATTTATTTTTCAAAAATAGTATCGTCAGTATAAAACATCAGGAAGTTCAGGGTGAACTTAAGGCTCCTGTAATAAGAATATAAAAAAAGCGGGGCAAATACCCCGCTTTACATTTATGCTTTTAAATTCAATTGTAATTCTAATTCGTCGAGCTGTGCATCAGCAATCGAAGCAGGTGCATCGATCATTACATCTCGTCCTGAATTGTTCTTAGGGAAAGCGATATAATCTCTGATCACTTCGTTCCCGTCAAGAATGGCTACCAAACGGTCAAACCCGAATGCTAAACCTCCGTGTGGCGGAGCACCATATTTAAATGCGTTCATCAGGAATCCAAACTGAGCTTCTGCTTCTTCTCTGGTAAATCCTAATAAGTCAAACATTTTAGACTGAAGATCTCTGTCAAAAATTCTGATAGATCCACCTCCGATTTCGTTTCCGTTCAGAACCATGTCATAAGCGTTGGCTCTTGCTTTTCCAGGATCTGTTTCCAACAAGTGGATATCTTCCGGCTTTGGAGACGTGAAAGGGTGGTGCATGGCGTGGTATCTTTCAGTATCTTCATCCCATTCCAATAGAGGGAAGTCAACAACCCAAAGCGGTGCAAATACATTTCCTTTTCTTAGTCCTAAACGGTTACCAAGTTCCATTCTCAATGCTGAAAGCTGAGCTCTTACTTTATTTTCGTTTCCGGAAAGAATCAACATTAAGTCGCCTTCTTTTGCTCCGAATTTTTCGATGATTTTTGCTAAATCTTCTTCGTTGTAGAATTTGTTTACCGATGAGGTTTTTACTCCGTCATTCTGGAATTTTGCCCAAACCATTCCTGAAGCTCCGATCTGAGGACGTTTAACCCAATCCACAAGTTCATCGATCTGCTTTCTCGTATAGTCTGCACATCCTTCTACATTGATTCCTACTACTAGCTCAGCGTCATCAAATATTTTAAAGTCTTTTCCTTTTACCAGTTCATTCAGTTCTACGAATTCCATTCCGAAACGGATATCCGGTTTGTCATTTCCGTATTTTTTCATCGCCTCTGCGAAAGTCATTCTTGGGAAAGCTCCGAATTCCTGACCTGTAATATCTTTTATAAGAGTTTTAGTCATTCCTTCGAATACGTTCATAACGTCTTCCTGCTCTACAAAAGCCATTTCACAGTCGATTTGTGTAAACTCCGGCTGTCTGTCAGCTCTTAAATCCTCGTCACGGAAACATTTTACAATCTGGAAATATTTATCCATTCCACCTACCATTAAAAGTTGTTTGAAAGTTTGTGGAGACTGTGGCAATGCATAAAACTGTCCAGGGTTCATTCTGCTTGGTACCACGAAATCTCTTGCTCCTTCCGGAGTAGACTTGATCAAAACAGGAGTTTCCACTTCAATGAAACCTTCGTCAGATAAATAATTTCTTACTTTCTGTGCCATCTTGTGACGGAAGATCAGTTTATCTTTTACCGGATTTCTTCTGATATCCAGGTAACGGTATTTCATTCTTAATTCTTCACCACCATCCGTTTCATCCTCAATAGTGAAAGGTGGAAGCTGAGAATCATTCAGAATCGTCAGTTTTTCTACCAGAATTTCAATTTCCCCGGTTGGAATATTAGGGTTTTTGCTTACTCTTTCAATAACTTTTCCGGTAGCCTGAATCACAAATTCACGGCCCAGTTTTTTAGCTTCCTCCATCAATTGAGCAGAAGAGCGGTCCTGGTCAAAAACCAGCTGGGTAATTCCGTAACGATCTCGAAGATCTACCCAAATCATAAATCCTTTATCACGGATAGTCTGTACCCATCCTGATAGTGTAACTTCTTCATTCAGATTTTTCAGAGATAGCTCTCCGTTGGTGTGTGATCGAAACATAATTATTTGTTTAAAGTTCAATGTTTAAGGTTCAATTCCGAACCTTGAATTTTTCGTTGGCAAAGATAAGATTTTTGCAGGTTTTATAAATAAAAAAAACTCCCTTTCGGAAGTTTCATATATTGTTTTTAGATTTTTTTAGATTCTATTACCACCTTTTGCGATCAGAATTCTCTTTACTTCTTCACTACCTTTTGTTTCATCAGCTACTTCAAGAGGAGTTTTATTCTGACATTTTTTATTCACATTCGCTTTGTTATCCAAAAGGAAGTTGATAATATTCTTTCTGTCAGACATTACACTGAAACCAAGGGGTGAATAAAGTATATTTCCCACAAGGAAACATTTGTTGTAATCTCCCGGAGCAAACTGTTTTTTGAATGTTGCTATATCATCAGAATAAATGGCTTTCATCTTTTCCTGACTCATCTTCTGGGCAGAGAACATGCTGCCGGACAGTAACATTCCAAATAGAAAAGTAGTAGAGATTATTTTTTTCATAAGGATAATTTTTAAGAATATACAAATCTAAATTAAATTTTATTACCAATTGCTAAGTTTTTCTAATAATTGGATTTGTATTTTTGGGATTACATAAAATATTAATTGCGAAATGACAAAATATGTTGAATTTTTGAAAAAAGCATTCAGCGGTGAAGAAACTGATTTTACGAAAGTGAATATCAGAAGTGCTGTGCTGCTTTTAGCGATTCCTATGATGCTTGAAATGGCTATGGAATCTGTGTTTGCGCTTGTGGATCTCTATTTTGTCGGTCATCTGAAAGAAAGCGGTTTTGCTATCCAGACGGTAGGACTTACCGAATCTGTACTTTCGATAATGTATTCTATTGCCATTGGGATGAGTATGGCGGCTACAGCTTTGGTAGCAAGAAGAATTGGTGAGAAAAATCCGGAACAGGCTTCCAGAAGTGCAGCGCAGGTATTACTCGTTTCCTTTGCGATTACTTTTATTTTAAGCTTGTTGGGGGTGATCTTTGCAGAAGAAATTTTAATCCTGATGGGTTCAAAACCGGAAGCAGCAGCTTATGGGAAGAATTTTACCAGAATTATGATGGGAAGCAGCACGATTATTATGCTTTTGTTTTTAATTAATGGGATTTTCAGAGGAGCCGGAAATGCTATGATTGCCATGAAAAGTTTATGGATTGCGAATATTGCCAACATTATTCTCTGTCCAATTCTGATAAAAGGCTTAGGACCTGTTCCTGCTTTGGGGCTCACGGGAGCTGCTTTGGCAACAACAATAGGACGTAGCATTGGTGTTATTTATCAGCTGTATCATCTTTTGGTGGCCGATACTCAGATAAGAATTAAACTTCCTTATTTTAAACCGAATTATACATTAATCAAATCCATTATAAAAATTGCAACTCCCGGAATTTTTCAGTTTGTCATTGCCTCATGCAGTTGGATTTTCCTTGCAGAACTTGTAGCAACTACAGGAGGAGAGAATGCGTCGGCGGGTTATCAGACCGCTTTAAGACTAATGATGTTCTTTATGCTTCCAGCCTGGGGATTGAGTAATGCTGCCTCTACGTTGGTAGGACAGAATATGGGAGCGAATGAAATGCTGAGAGCAGAACAGTCGGTGATGAAAACCGTGAAATATAATGTCATTTTTATGCTTGTGGTAAGTTTGATTTTCCTTTTTATGGGGAACTTTTTAGTTAGTTTTTTTACTCAGGAAATGGCGATTAAAGATTTTGCTAAAAATGCACTTCAGATTATGAGTATAGGATTTATTTTCTATGGAATCGGGATGGTGATGATCAATGCCTTTAATGGAGCTGGTGATACATGGACTCCTACCTGGGTTAATCTTTTTGGTTTCTGGCTGTTTCAGATTCCGCTGGCTTATTTCTTATCAAAATATCTTGACATGGGCCCCAAAGGAGTTTTTATATCAATTCCTGCCGCAGAAACATTGATAACCATTGTTGCTTTTATCTTATTTAAAAAAGGAAAATGGAAGACGATAAAAGTGTAGAATGTATGGATGATGGAAACTTGAAGAGGGGAGTACTGGCAGCCTGAAATATTTAAGCTAGCCTTTTATCAATAAGATGAAGAAAATAGAACTAATTTGATAACAGAGAATCAAAATAGCAACCTGATAGTAACTTCCAACATCCATCCTCCAGCTTCCTAACCTAATTTATAAAACTTTAACAGCTTCATTAATTGGATTTTAGTATTGTATTTTCTAAATTCGTAGAACAACAAATACATAATACTATGGGAAAAGGAGACAAAAAATCAAGAAGAGGAAAAATTAATTCCGGAAGTTATGGTAAAAGAAGACCTAAAAAAGCTTCAAAATCATTTCCTGCTTCTGCAGAAAAATCTAAAAAGTAATTAAAAATAAAAAAGACCGAAGATCATGTCTCCGGTCTTTTTTTATGAAAATTAAATTAATTATTTACCTCCCAAAATATTACCAAGGATGCTGCCTAAACCGCCGCCGCCTTGTTGTTGGTTTCCACCACCACCCAATACACTTCCCAGGATATCATTCAAAGGATTTCCTGATGATTGAGATTGTCCGCCACCTCCTAAAACACTTCCAAGAATGTCATTCAAAGGATTAGACTGCTGAGCTTGTGCCTGATTGGAAGCATTTCCAAGGATTCCTCCTAAAAGATCTCCTAAGCCGCCAGCTCCTACATTGCTCTGTTGTTTTTGCTGTCCGATATAACCCATTACTACAGGTGCAAGCATCGCAAGGATAGGACCTATTTTATCTATTGAAATTCCAGTGTTCTGTGACAGTTGGTTTTCAACAGTACTTTTTTGCCCACCGAAGATATGATCAAGAATAGATCCTCCTTCAGCCTGTCTTGCCTCAATTTGTGAAGCATCATTTAAAATACTTCCGTTGTGGTCTTTATCTAAAGCATTATTTAAAGCTTCTGCTTCTTTAGCGTCCTGAGATTTATTTCTAAGATAAGAAATAATAAGAGGGGTAGCAACTGCTAATAGGGCGATTACCTGGTTTTTACTGATTCCGAATTTGTTTTCAGCCTGTTCAGCAACCTGGTTGCCTGTGTTCCCTGTAAGTAGGTCTATTAAACTCATTTTTTGTGTTTATTTAGTATTAATTACACCAAAGTTATCAAAAAATATGCCTTACAAATTGACCGCCTTTCATAATTATTGTTAAAGTTTCTGAGAGCGTTTCAGAAGACTTTAGTTTTTAATGATAGGAACGTTTGAACACGCTTCTCCGAACATCAGAGATTTTACAATAGGTTTCAGTTGTTCTACCAATTCAATATAAGCATTTTCAGGAATTTCTTTATCTGAACATCCTTTTACAAGCACTCTTTTTCCTCTCATTTCCTCAAAATCATGAGTCTGGATGGCATTATGCATTAAAATAACTTCCAGATCCTCGCGGTTTCCAAAAACTACTTTTTTTGCTACATCGGTAATCTTTGCTGTTAAAACAAAATAAGCCCAAAGAGGAATAATAGTGTCTACGGAATTGTAAATGTATACGTAAGTGTCTTTATATTGTTCCGTATCGATTGCATCTACCTTTTCGCGGAAATCTTTTTCTTTCAGGATCATTTCCTGCCAAAGGAAATCTTTAAGGTCAATACCCTTTCTTTCCCCTTTTGGCAGTAAAGTGGTAAGGTCAAAATTGATAAGGCCGCTTTCTGCAACTTTATTCCGGATTTCAAATTCTTCTGACATTTTTTATCATTATCTTTGAACAAATTTACGAATTAAGATCATATCTATCTTAATTTGTTCTCTATCCTTACTATAGAAATGAAGTATTATATTATTGCAGGAGAAGCTTCCGGTGACTTGCATGGAAGCAACCTGATGAAAGCCTTAAAACACAAGGATCCACATGCGGAATTTAGATTTTGGGGTGGCGACCTGATGAAAGCTCAGGGCGGAACGTTGGTAAAGCATTACCGTGATCTTGCTTTTATGGGATTCCTGGAAGTGGTGATGAACCTCCGTACCATTCTGAATAATATTAAATTCTGTAAAGAGGATATTCAGAAGAACAGACCTGACGTTTTGATTTTGGTGGATTATCCGGGATTCAACCTGAGAATTGCCAGATTTGCCAAAGAATTGGGAATCAAAGTTGTTTATTATATTTCTCCACAGCTTTGGGCTTGGAAAGAAGGCCGCGTAGAGATTATCAAAAAATATGTGGATGAAATGATGGTCATTCTTCCTTTTGAAGAAGACTTTTACAGAAAACATGGAGTGCATTCTCATTTTGTAGGTCATCCGTTGCTGGATGCTATTTCGGATCTTCAGGAAATCAGCATTGAAAAATTCAAATCAGAACATGGTTTGAATGAAAAAGAAATTATCGCATTACTTCCGGGGTCCAGAGAACAGGAAGTAGAAAAGATGCTTGAAATAATGCTTTCCGTAAGACCGCAGTTTCAAAACTATCAGTTTGTGATTGCCGGAGCCCCAAGTCTTCCAAAAGAATTTTATCAGAAATATGTAGATGATAATGTTCATTTTGTTTCTAATAAAACCTATGATCTGCTAAGATGTTCAAAAGCTGCTTTGGTGACTTCCGGAACAGCTACGTTGGAAACCGCTTTGTTGAATATCCCTGAAGTGGTGTGCTATCGTGGAAGTAAAATTTCCTATGCTATTGCTAAAAGATTGGTGAAAAATATCAATTATATTTCTCTGGTTAATCTGATTATGGACAGAGAAGTGGTGAAAGAATTGATTCAAAATGATCTGAATACTAAAAATCTGGTAGAAGAGCTCAATAAAATTTTGTCAGGAGAGAAAAGGGATCAGGTTCTGAATGACTATAGCCTTCTGAGAGAAAAGCTTGGCGGAAAAGGAGCCAGCGATCATGCTGCTGAGGTGATATTGAAAGTATAGTTTATACCGAGTTTCTGATTATTAATCTACTTTTAACTATGAATTATTGTAACCGTTTTCTGTTATTCCTGACTTTTATATTGTTTTTCACAAACAGTTTTGCCCAGCAGAGCAGTGCAAGAGATAAAGTTCAGATATTTTATTACGGCTGGTATGCCAATCCTGCAACAGATGGAGATTATCAGCACTGGAATCATGAGATCCTTCCTCACTGGAGTAATCCGAAGTGGAATAATCTGGGACATCATAAAGGAGGAGATGATATCGGAGCTAATTTTTACCCGGCTCTTGGCAACTACAGTTCCAATGATCCGAAAACCATCGGGCAGCATATGAAAATGATCAAAGACTCCGGAGTAGGAGTAGTTGTTGTAAGCTGGTTGGGAAAAGATTCGTTTACGGATAAAAGTCTTATCAAATATTTAGATATTGCAGATCGGTTTGATTTAAAAATAGCATTCCACATTGAGCCCTTTTATAAAAATACTTCAGAATTAAAAGAGCAGCTTTCTTACCTGATAAAAACGTATTCTCATCATCATGCATTCTATAAAAAAGAAGGAAAACCTCTGTTTTATGTGTATGATAGCTATAAAATTCCTAAAGAAGAGTGGAGGAAAATACTATCCAAAGATGGAGAACGAACAGTCCGAAACACAGATTTAGATGCTCTTTATATCGGACTTTGGGTTGAGAAAGATGATGCTAAATTTTTTGATTCGGCAGGCTTTGATGGTTTCTATACCTATTTTGCCAGCGAAGGATTTGTATATGGAAGTACAACGGCTAATTGGGATTTTATGGCCAAATATGCTAAAGATCATCATCTGATTTTTATTCCGTGTGTAGGTCCTGGTTATTCTGATACAAGAATCCGTCCGTGGAATGAAGCGAATTTCAAAAGCAGAGATCATGGAAAATATTATGAGAAAATGTTTGATGCTGCCAGTAAAGTAAATCCGGAGTTCATTGGAATTACATCATTCAATGAATGGCATGAAGGAACGCAAATAGAGCCTGCTATTCCTAAAAAAGCAGGAGATTTTAAATATGAAGATTACGGGAAAGATCCTTTATTTTATATCAAAGAAACGAAGCGTTTGACGGATAAATTTTTGAAAAATAGGTAATATACTTTTAAACGTAATTTTTAGTAAAAAAAATTAAGCGTTCTGTTAACATTTTTAATGAAGACAGAGCGCTTATTTAGTTTGTAAAGAGATCATGAATTTCCCATTCATTGCCTATTTTAAAAGAATAATTAATGGATATTGAACAAACAGCCTCTTCTTATTCTCTCAGTATGCTTTATTCTTGGAATTCTTTTTCAGGATAAAGTGGTATTAGTAAAGACTGTTGTTCATGGAGTGGGAGTAGTCTGCTCAATATTGTTGATTTTAATCTGTTTTCATTCTTATCTTCTGCATAAAACCAAAACAGTTTTACTGATGCTTCTGCTGTTTGGAGCAGGAATTGTTCTTCATTTCTATAACACTTCTTCACCAGTTGATAAACTTCTGGTCAAGAAGCATGAAACGGTTTTATTTAAGATCTCTCAGAAACTAAATTCTTCGGAAAAGTATAGAAAATATGAAGGCATTGCACAGGCAGGAAATGCATGTTTTAATTCAATTTTTTATGTTTCAAAAGATAAAAAAGAGTTTGATTTTATTCACTACTACAAAGCCGAGGTTTACATTACAAAACCTCAGATTCCATCATATGATTTTCAATTTGATTATGCCCAATATCTGAAAAGAAAACATATTGATTACCAGGTTTATCTTTCAAAAGTAATTATATCTGCAGAACGGAATGACTTAACGTGGGCAGATCAGCTTAGGCAATATAGGTTTGAGGTTCTTAACAAAATAGATAAAACAGAAATTTCAGAAAAAACTAAAGAATTTCTGAAAGGTATTATTCTGGCAGACCGAACAGAAATTGATGCAGACACTGTTAGAGATTTCAATAAGTCCGGGTTGGTTCATTTTCTGGCTATTTCCGGAACTCATATTGTGGTTGTTTTCGGGATGTTCTACTTTTTTTTGATTCGATTTGTTCCTTTACAATTCAGAAAATATGCGGTTACTTTCAGTTTGATTTTTATCTGGTTGTTCGCCGCTTTTATTGGATTGGGTAATTCAGTATTGCGATCTTGTATCATGCTGAGTGTTTATTTTATTTTTGTTTTGCTTCAGCGAAAGCCAGATCTGCTTCACTCACTAGCCTTGTCTGCTTTTTTTATTCTAATCGGAGATACGCAACAGCTTTTTGATGTAGGATTTCAGCTTAGCTTTTTGGCTGTTTTGGGAATTTATTGGCTGAATCAGCCTCTGCTGAAATACTTCCCAAAACAGGATAATTATATTAAAAAACTTCTGTTTAACACGATTACCATATCTTTATCTGCACAGTTGGCAACACTTCCTCTGGTGTTGTACTATTTTCATCAGTTTTCATTGATATCAATCATTGCCAATTTTGTTATCGTTCCTTTTTCTGAATTAATTATTATTTTCTCTTTTTTAATAACAGTTCTTATTTCTTTTGGGATTGATTTTGAACTTATAAATGGTATATATGACGGGATTATTCAGTTTTTGCTGAAGGTGATCCATTGGTTTGCTGAGGTTGACGTGCTGTTCTTTGAAAATATTCCAATGAATGGGATAGAAGTGATGTCATTAGCAATATTTGTCTATTTACTAAGAGCAGCTATACTGAAATTCAATATGAAAAATACAATGAGATTGATGATGGCAATGCTACTATTTCTAATGATAAGAAGCGGAATCACAGCTTTTGAAAATCAGAAGGAAGAGATATTGGTTCATCATTTTAACAGAAACAAAATTTTTTCAGTGAAAAATGGGGACAGAGTCTGTTTCTGGATTTCGGATATGAAAAATAAGACGAAGATTTTACAGTATATAGTCAATCCATATTGTGCTTCCAGGAGAGTAGATCATTTTGAGATAAAAACCTTGTCACCCTCCATTCAAAAAGTGGTTTTCAGGAATAAGATTTATGATCTGAAATGATGGTTCTGAATTTAGCCATTTTCCTGTATTTATAATGGGTGAAAATCTTATTTAGAAAGATTACAAACTGTCTATTTGTGAGATTTCTCACTTTTCGATATTGTTAAACTTTCTTAATTTTGTGGAAATTCAAATTTAAACTTATATGGCAGGTTTAACGAGTTCTACGATAGGTAGAAAATACGCTATGGCATTATCAGCTATGTTTTTGCTGATTTTTCTTATACTGCATTTGACAACCAATTTGTTATCAGTTCTAAACAAGGATGCATTCAATACAGCATCTGACTTTATGGGCTATAATCCTTTTGTGCAGTTCTTAATGCAGCCTATTCTTGGTTTTGCAGTAATTTTCCATTTTGTAATGGGATTTGTGCTTGAGATCAAGAATAATAAGGCGCGTCCGGTAAAGTATGCAGCAAACAACGCATCAGTGAATTCTTCATGGATGTCCAGAAATATGATTATTTCAGGAGCTGTTATTTTAGCATTCTTGGCGCTTCACTTATATGATTTCTGGTTGCATGAAATTAATTACAAGTATGTAGAAGGATTGACTCCTGATGCAGAACGTTTCTGGCCGGAACTTCATGAAAAGTTTGCTGATCTTTGGAGAGTGGCTTTGTATGTAATCTCTTTTGTTCTACTAGGATTACACTTAGCGCACGGATTCCAGTCTTCATTCCAGTCTATCGGTGCGAGACATCCAAAATATACGCCGGTGATCAAAGCTTTCGGGACATGGTATTCAATCC
The DNA here is from genome assembly GCF_045865955.1 of Chryseobacterium sp. KCF3-3. Lineage (NCBI taxonomy): Bacteria > Pseudomonadati > Bacteroidota > Flavobacteriia > Flavobacteriales > Weeksellaceae > Chryseobacterium > Chryseobacterium sp. KCF3-3. The sequence continues at coordinate 1,133,369 of NZ_AP035792.1, read as the reverse complement.
TTATCCCTGCAGGATTTATCATCGTTGCAGTTTTCCATTTTATAACTCAATAATATCAATATACTAGTATGAGTAAATTAGATTCAAGAATTCCAGCGGGTCCTCTTAAAGACAAGTGGAAAAATCATAAAGACCATATGAACCTTGTTGCACCAAACAACAGAGATAAGATTGATATTATTGTTGTAGGTACAGGTTTGGCAGGAGGTTCTGCTGCAGCTACATTAGCTGAGCAAGGATATAATGTGAAAGCATTCTGCTACCAGGATTCTCCAAGAAGAGCGCACTCTATTGCAGCTCAGGGAGGGATCAACGCAGCTAAAAATTACCAGGGAGATGGTGACTCTACTTACAGATTATTCTATGATACCATCAAAGGTGGTGACTATAGAGCAAGAGAGGCCAACGTTTACAGGTTAGCTGAAGTTTCTGCAAATATTATTGACCAGTGTGTTTCCCAGGGGGTTCCTTTCGGGAGAGATTACGGCGGTCAGCTGGATAACCGTTCATTTGGTGGGGTTCAGGTAAAAAGAACTTTCTACGCAAAAGGACAAACAGGACAGCAGTTATTATTAGGTGCTTATTCTTCAATGAGCCGTCAGATCGGTAAAGGAAGAATCAAAATGTACAACCGTCATGAGATGTTAGATCTTGTTATTGTTGACGGAAAAGCAAGAGGGATTATCGCAAGAAACCTTGTAACAGGTGAAATTGAAAGACATTCTGCTCACGCTGTAGTAATCGCTTCTGGAGGATACGGAAACGTATATTTCCTTTCTACCAATGCAATGGGATCTAACGTTTCTGCTGCATGGAAAATTCACAAAAAAGGAGCTTACTTCGCAAACCCTTGCTACGTACAGATTCACCCGACTTGTATTCCTGTTCACGGAACACAGCAGTCTAAACTGACTTTGATGTCTGAATCATTAAGAAACTCCGGAAGAATCTGGGTTCCTAAAAAACACGAAGATTCGGTAGCAATCAGAGAAGGTAAATTAAGACCTGAAAATATTAAAGAAGAAGATAGAGATTATTATTTGGAAAGAAGATACCCTGCATTCGGTAACCTTGTACCTAGAGACGTTGCGTCCAGAGCTGCTAAGGAAAGATGTGATGCTGGATTCGGAATCGAAAATAATGATACTCAGGAAGGTGTTTACCTTGATTTCTCTACAGAGATCATGAAAAAAGGTAAAGAATCCGCTATCGAAAAACATATTCATAATCCTACAGATCAGCAGATCTATGATTTAGGTAAGAGCTGGGTAGAGGAGAAATACGGTAACTTATTCGTAATGTACGAAAAAATTACAGCTGACGATCCTTACAAAACTCCAATGAAGATCTATCCTGCAGTTCACTATACAATGGGTGGTGTATGGGTTGATTATAACCTTCAGTCTACAATCCCAGGTTGTTTCGTAATCGGTGAAGCTAACTTCTCAGATCACGGTGCAAACAGATTGGGTGCTTCTGCATTGATGCAGGGTCTTGCTGACGGATATTTCGTACTTCCTTACACGATTGCAGATTACCTTTCTGCAGATATCAGAACAGGAGCTATTCCTACGAACTCAGGAGCGTTTGACGAAGCTGAAAAAGGAATTAAAGAAAAAATTGATTTCTTCTTAAATAACAAAGGAACTCACTCTGTAGACCATTTCCACAAACAATTAGGAAACATTATGTGGAATAAAGTTGGAATGGGAAGAACTCCTGAAGGATTAAGAGAAGCAATCAAAGAAATTGAAGAAGTAAGAAACGATTTCTGGAAAAACGTAAAAGTACCAGGAGAAGGAGAAGGTATGAACACTGAGCTTGAAAAAGCATTCAGAGTAGCAGACTTCCTTGAACTTGGACAATTAATGGCTATCGATGCACTACACAGAAATGAATCTTGTGGTGGACATTTCCGTGAAGACCATTCAACTCCGGACGGAGAAGCGGAAAGAGATGACGTAAACTACAAATACGTCGGAGCTTGGGAATATCAAGGAAACGATATCAACACAGAAGTGTTGCATAAAGAAGAATTGATATACGACAACATCGAGGTTAAAACTAGAAGTTATAAATAATCTCCAACCTATAAATATAACATTATGAGTGCAAAAAAAGGCTTACATCTTACGCTGAAAATTTGGAGACAAAAAAATAGTAAAACTAAAGGTCAGTTTGAGACCTATAAAATATCAGATGTATCTACAGACTCTTCATTTTTGGAGATGTTGGATATCCTGAACGAAAACTTAATTAACGAAGGAAAAGAACCTATCGCTTTCGACCACGACTGTCGTGAAGGAATTTGCGGTATGTGTTCTCTTTACATCAATGGTAGAGCTCACGGTCCTGATACGGGTATTACAACTTGTCAGCTTCACATGAGAATGTTCAAAGATGGTGAGACGATCGTTATTGAACCTTGGAGAAGTGCTGCTTTCCCTGTAATCAAAGATTTGATGGTAGACAGAAGCGCATTCGACAGAGTAATGGCAGCAGGAGGATTCATTTCTGTGAACACTTCCGGTAATACATTGGATGCTAACGCTATCCCTGTTCCTAAAGAAGATGCAGATAAAGCAATGGATGCTGCAGCTTGTATCGGATGTGGAGCGTGTGTAGCTACATGTAAAAACGGATCTGCAATGTTATTCGTTGGAGCAAAAGTTTCTCAGTATGCATTACTTCCACAAGGTAGAGTAGAAGCTAAGAGAAGAGTTCTGAACATGGTGAAAGCTATGGACGAAGAAGGATTCGGAAACTGTTCAAATACCGGAGCATGTGAGGTAGAATGCCCTAAAGGTATTTCTCTTGAAAACATCGCGAGAATGAACAGAGAATACATGGCTGCTCTTGCAGATCAAGGATAGAATTGATTCAAATACATAAAAAATCGCCTTCATTTTTGGAGGCGATTTTTTTATGAAAAAGATAACCCTGTTAAAGTTTGTTAACTTATTGACTGATCTTCGTTATTCTTTATTTATTAAGTATATATTTGGAAGGTAATTGAATCGTTTTCTGAAAAAACTTTCAAATACTTTTTACCGTCAAAAAGATAACCTTCAATAATTGGAATATCCCTTTTGAATGGTAATAATAAAATTTTTAAAAAAAATAATTAGTGTGAATTAGCAAGCCCTAAAAAGCGTATTTTTGTGTAATATTAAAAATTGAAATGAAAAAATATCTTTTATTGTTTATCATCACATTCTTTGTGATGTCTTGTTCAAAAAAAGTAGAAGTAAAAGGAAAAATTACTGGAAGCTCACCATTAGAAAGAATTGAATTTGTAGAAGCTTCAGGAGTAGGAACCCTGCCTTTGATTAATATAGGTCTTGATAAAGACGGAAACTTTTCAGGAAATTTTGACGCTCCTAAAGATGGAATGTACGTAATCAATTACGCTGGCAGACAAAGCCTGATCTATCTTGAAGGTGGCCAAAAAGTGAATATCTCAGGAAACGGAGCAACTTTCCCAAATGAATATGTGATTACCGGAGATGCTAAAAAGAATAATGACTTCCTTACGGCAAGTATGAAGTTCTTGGCAGACTACGGAGGTAAAGTTAATTTACCTGTATTAATGGGTGGAGACGAAGCTGCATTTTTGAAAGGGATGCATAAAATTGAGGCAGATATTAATAAAAATGTAGATGACCTTGCAAAGAAAAATAACCCAAGCAAAGGATTATTGGAATGGAAGAAAAACGATGTGAAAGTAACCATTCTTAACTTGCTTGCGAACTATGAAATGTCCCATGGTCCAATGTCTGGAAATCCTTCTTTCAAAGCTTCTAAGGCTTTCAAAGATTACGAAACTCAGCTGGAAACAGACAAAGATGGAATGGTAAAAACTATTCCTCTTTACAGACAATATCTTCTTGTAAAAATGACTCCGGATTTCCAGAAATATGCTGAAGCAAACAGCAAAGGAAAAACAGGGATTACAACTTCTGAGATGTTCGCTCAGTATTTAAAAACAAAAAAAGATTTATCTCAAACAGCAAAAGATTATCTTCTTGCATTTGTAATGGCTCAGGCTGATATCCATCCAACAACTCCAGCTGCCAATATTGACAAGATTAAAAAGATCATCGATTCAGATATTAAAGATGCTACCATTAAAAGTGACCTTTTAAAAATGCAGGTAGCTATTACAGGGCTTAAAATCGGAGACGTTGCTCCTGAAGCAGCATTAGCAAAACAAGATGGAAAATCATACCAGCTTTCTGAAAACAAAGGAAAACCTTATATGTTATTCTTCTATGCTTCATGGAATCCTTACATCAGCGAAGCTACAGTACCTGTATTAAAAGAAGTGGTAAACTTTTATAAGTCTAAAATGAATTTTGTATTTGTAAACGTTGACGATACAAAAGATCAATTCATTAAAACAAGCAATTCTTTATTAAAAGGAATTCAGGGAGTGAATGTTTATGGAGAAGGAGGATTGAACTCTGACATTGCTAAGAAATATGGAGTATACGGGTTCAAGTTACCTTGCTTTGTTATTATTGATAAAGATGGTAAAATTGCCAGCAGATCTTTCGTAAACCTTGGTGAGCAGGAATTAGTGACTATTTTGGATAAACAAACAGGTCTTTCAGCTCCGAAGGTAGATCCAAATGCACAAATGCAGCCGCAATTACAGCTTGATCCATCTGCAATGCAGCAAGCACCACAGCCAGCAAATCCACAGCCGGCTCCAACAAAATAATAAACTTTAACATAGTATAGAAACCTTATCTTCGGATAAGGTTTTTTTTATTGTATTTTTGCAAACTGGAACGTAAAAGTTTCAATTAGGAAAATAGAAAATTTTAGAATGAGTAGGAAGAAAAAAAGAGATCTAACTCTTGAAAATATAAAATTGTTGACTGCCGGAGCAAAAGGCGTAGCAATAGGAAAAACAGAGGAAGGTAAAACCGTAATGGTAACAGGCGCAATTCCAGGAGATATTGTGAATGTGAGAGTGAAAAAAGCGAAGTCTAAATACTATGAAGGCGAAGCAATTGAAGTACTTGAAAAATCACCATACAGAGTTGAGCCTAAATGTATCCACTTTGGTACTTGCGGAGGATGCAAGTGGCAGAATATGAGTTATGAAAAACAGCTTGATTTTAAACAGGAAGAAGTCTATAATAATATCAAAAGAATCGGAGGAATTGATGAGTTTGAAACTGTGCCAATTCTAGGATCTGAAGAACAATATTTTTATAGAAATAAAATGGAGTTTTCCTTCTCCAATGCAAGATGGCTTACTCAGTACGAAATTAGTTCTGAAGAAAATTTCGGGAGCAAAGATGCTTTAGGTTTTCATATTCCCGGGATGTGGAGCAAAATTCTTGATTTGAAAGAATGTTTCCTTCAGGAAGGTCCTTCTAATGCTATTAGACTGGCTGTAAAAGAATATGGGGTTAATACTGGCCTGGATTTCTTTGACGTAAGAAATCAGGAAGGATTCTTAAGAACCTTAATGATGAGACAGAACTCTCATGGAGAATGGATGGTTCTTTTCCAACTTTACAGAGAAGAAAAAGAAAACAGAGAAAAGCTTTTTGAGTTCTTATTAGAAAAATTCCCGCAGATTAAAACATTGGTATATGCCATCAATCCTAAACAGAATGACTCTATCTATGATTTAAATATCAACGTATATTTCGGAGAAGGATATCTTATGGAAGAGATGGATGGGCTGAAGTTTAAAATTGGACCAAAATCTTTCTTCCAGACCAACTACAAACAGGCGTTGGAACTATACAGAAAAACCCTGGAGTTTGCAGATCTGAAAGGTGATGAAGTAGTGTATGACCTTTATACAGGAACAGGAACCATCGCACAATATGTAGCAAGAAATGCAAAACAGGTAATCGGAATAGAATCTGTACAGGAAGCAATAGATGCGGCAATAGAACATGCTGCATTGAACGGTTTAACAAATACAACGTTCTATTGTGGAGATATGAAAGACATTTTCAATGATGAATTCATGGCTAACCACCCTAAAGCAGATGTGTTAATCACAGATCCACCAAGAGATGGAATGCATCAGAAGGTTGTAGAACAGATCCTTAAGCTTTCACCGGAAAAAGTAGTTTATGTAAGCTGTAACTCTGCTACACAGGCGAGAGATCTTGCTTTAATGAAAGACCATTATACTTTAGTAAAGATCTTACCGGTAGATATGTTCCCACAAACACACCATGTTGAGAACATTGCGTTGTTGATTAAAAAATAAATTATTTAAATTTGAATTTCAAATCTTAATATGAAGTATTTTAAATTTCTCATAGCAATCTGCTTTTTAGGAATGCTTGTTTCCTGTGGAGGCGACGATGATATTTGTGAAAGTGGAGAAGGAACTCCAAGAATGAAGGTGGCCTTTAGAGATATAGATAATGGAAAAGAGACGACTCTGGATTCATTGTATGTCGCAGTAGACTATGGTGCAGGAAAGGTAGATCTGGGTGTAGCTGTAAAGACTGATTCCAGGTTAATTCCTCTACGGGTAGACAGTTCACCTTATACAGACGTTTATTTTAAACTTACGAAAAAAGGGGCAGAATCTAAAGTAAGAATTAATTATACAACGAAGTCAACCTATGTATCTCCGGGATGCGGAATCAAAAAGTATTACGAGAATTTAACTTCAGAATTAGTAACTCCGGATCCAGTTCAGAAAGTGGAGGTCGGACAAAATCAAATAGAGAATGAAGACAAGACTAATCTTTACCTTTCTTTTTAGTTTATTTGGAATAATAAGCTGGGCACAAGATAAAAAGAAGGAAGCAGAGAAGAAGGTTCACGAAAAATATGAGCCTAATTTTATGGTTGGCCTTGATGTATTGAATACCGGAGCCGGATTTTTTTCGGATAGAAAACTGTATCAGGGATTTATTTCTTCAAAAATCAAAGGAAATATTCATGCTATTGCAGAAGCAGGTTTTGAGAAAAACGTATATCAGAAAAATGGCTATGATGCTAAGGCAAGCGGTCCTTTCGTTAAGTTGGGTGCATTCTATATGCTCGCAAAAGATGCTGAAAATGAATTCAACGGATTTTATGCCGGTGGAAAAGTGGCAGGATCATTCTATAATCAGGAATATATGGCGATTCCCGTTCGTGGATTTGGAGGAAGTAATTCTTCTGAAGCATTTCCTTCATCCTCACAGTCTTCTTTTTGGTTGGAAGGAACTATTGGAGGTAGAGTACAGTTATTCAGTTCCAATTTTTATATAGATGTAAATCTTCAGCCAAGATATATGGTATATACTTCTAAACAGGATGACATCACTCCAATGATTGTTCCTGGTTTTGGAAAAAGTTCTTCAAAGTTTAATATGGGATTTGCATGGAATATAGCTTATAAGTTCTAGAAATAACAGCTTTTGCCATTTAAAATAAAAAAAACACAACCTTTAGAATGTTCTAAAGGTTGTGTTTTTTTTAATGAATACTGCTTATAATTTATAAAAAAGAGAACCCTTGACTTTTACACTATATAGAATATAAAACTAATCTTATTCTTTGGTTTGTATTTTTTTTAATGAATATGTTTTTTAGGTGTATAATATTAAAAAATATTAAGTTATTTTATTTGTGTGAGTTATAAAATAGCTATATTTGGCGGAAATTATAATTGTGTTTTAATTTATGAAAAGAGTATTTACTGCTTTAATGTTTACTTGTATAGGAGGGGCAGTGTTCGGCCAATGGACACCAACTTCTCTTAAAAAAGGAGACGACAACAAAAGAAGTACAGGATTTAGAGTAGATCAATCTAATGTAAGAAGTAACGGGTACTATAAACTGGACCTGAACTTACTGAGATCTCAGCTGAAGAATGCACAGGAAATGGGAGCAAACTCCACTCCTGTAGTAATTTCTCTTCCTACGATGAGCGGGAAGATTGAAAGGTTTAATGTATATAGTTTTCCAGTAGTTGTAAAAGAACTGGCAGACAAGTATGAATTAGGATCTTATGTTGGAACAAGTGTCGATGACCCTACCAAATACTTAAGATTCAGTATCGCTCCTAATGATTTTCAGTCAATGATCATCCATGGAGATAAATATGAATTTATTGACCCTGCTTCAACAGACAAGTCAGTATATGCTGTTCATCCTAAAACAAAAAAGGAAAAGAACGGTTTCTTGTGTTCTACAGAAGAATCTCCTGCTGCTAAGAAGGAAATAGATGCTTTATTAAAAAATGGACAGTCGTTCACTAATCAGCCAACAACTTTTAACAAAAGTTCTGATAAGAAATACAGAACAATGAGACTGGCAATGTCCGTTACAGGTGAGTACACGCAATACTTTATGGGACTTGCTGGTGTACCTGCTACTGCTACGGATGATCAGAAAAGAGCTCCTGCTATTGTTGCGATCAACAATACTCTAACCAGAGTAAATGGAGTTTTTGAGAAAGACTTTGCATTGCATTTGAATTTACAGAACTTTCCCAATGTAATTTATATTGATCCTGCTACAGATCCCTATGCTGCTGCTGCAACGGGAGCGGGTGGAGCATGGAATGCACAGCTTCAAACAGCTTTGACAAATAATGTAGGAAATGCTAACTATGATATCGGACATTTATTCGGTAAATCTGGAGGTGGAGGAAACGCCGGATGTATCGGATGTGTATGTATTAATCCTACAACTTCAGTTCCTAAAGGAAAAGGTTCAGGATTTACTTCTCCTGCGAATGGAATTCCATCAGGGGATAGCTTCGATATCGACTATGTAGCCCATGAGATGGGTCACCAGTTAGGAGCTAATCATACTTTCTCTCATAATCTTGAAGGAAGTGGAGTAAATATGGAGCCAGGTTCAGGAACTACCATTATGGGATATGCTGGTATTACCGGTCCTGATACAGATGTTCAGCAAAACTCTGATCCTTATTTCCATAAAGCAAGTATCGGTCAGGTACAAGCGAACTTAATTGCAAAAACTTGTGACGTAGAAACTACAATTACCAATAACCCACCGGTAATTACTGATCTGCCAACATATACTATACCAAAAGGTACTGCTTTTGCGTTGACGGGTAGTGCTACAGATCCTGAAAATGACCCAATGACATATTCTTGGGAAGAAGTAGATGATGCCTTAGTTTCTATTGATAAATATAACTTAGGAAATACAACATCAGGAGCTTCATTCAGATCTGCTGCTCCAAACGCAAGCCCAACAAGATACTTCCCGAAATTTACGTCTGTAATGAACGGAGTATTAAATAATGCAAACAATACTTGGGAAGCTGTATCTACTACGGCAAGAACTACAAATTTTGCATTAACAGTAAGAGATAATAATTCCAATGTAGCTGAGCAACAATCTGCTTTTAAAGTTCAGACTATTGTTGTAGGAGATAATGGGCCTTTCAGATTAGCTAACCAATATGCTGATGTGAATACTCCAACTCCGGTTCAATGGATTGTTGCCAATACTAATGCAGCTCCTTATAATGTTGCTAATGTAAAAATTGATTATACTACAGATAACGGAACAACCTGGACGGTATTATCAGCATCAACACCTAATGACGGATCTGAAAACTTTACTTTCCCTTCTTCATTGAACGGTCAGACTATTAAAGTAAGAGTTTCTTCAATAGGGAATGTTTTCTATGCAGTAGGACCTGTAAGTATTGCACCTCTATCTGCTTGTAGCAGTGCTGCACCAACTAACGTTGTTGTAAGCAACATTACGGTGTCTTCAGGAAGTGTATCTTGGATGTCTTATACAGGCGCAACTTATAAAGTACGTTACAGAAAAGTAGGTACAACTGTATGGACTGAAGCTGATACAGCAGTTCCTTCAATCAACTTAAGTAATTTAATTGATGGTACAACGTATGAAGTTCAGGTAGCTTTAGTTTGTGGTACTACAGTAGGAACATATTCTGCATCTGTAAACTTCAGTACACCTGCACTTGCTTACTGCGCAGCTGCTTCAACAAGTTCAGACTATGAGTATATTGCCAATGTGACACTTGCGAATGTAAATAACACTTCTGTAAATAGTACCTATACAAACTATACAACAAATACAGCACTTCAAGTTAACCTGGTAAAAGGAACTACTTATCCTATTTCAGTTACAGTAGGGAACTCCGGTAGTGCTGATTATGATACGGTAGCTGCATTTATAGACTTTAACAAGGATGGTGTTTTCAGTGATTCAGAAAGAGTATTGAATTATCCTGTAACATTAACGCAGCCATCAACTGTAGTAAGCGGAAACGTTACAATTCCAGCAAATGCAGTAGAAGGACAGCCGTTAAGAATGAGAGTTGTAGCATTCTATGTAGGTGCTGGAACTGGAGGAGGTAACATTGGTTTATCATTACCTTCAGATTATGTTTGTGGAGAACTTTTCGATGGTGAGGTTGAGGATTATAACGTAGTTATTACAGGTAATCTTGCTACTTCTGAAAGTGCTGTTAAGAATAATGGTATTCAGATTTATCCAAACCCTGCAACTGATGTTCTAAACATTACTAAAGTTTCAGATAAAGCAACTTATAAAATCTATAGTGCTGCCGGACAATTAGTAGATAGAGGAAATATCAATAATGGAAAGGTTAATGTTTCAGCTTTAGTTAAAGGTGGTTACATTATTACAATAGATGATAAAGGAATTGAACAATTCAAATCTAAATTTATCAAAAAATAAAGATAACCTTTAAATATTAGTAAATCCCCGGGAACTCCCGGGGATTTCTTTATTTAGAGCATAAGTGATGAATTTGTTATTTTTTTATAAAAAAAACATAAATGCACTTATAAATTAATAATAAAAAATGATTAGATTTGTGTGATTAATATTATAATGAAAACATTATGAAGAAATTCTTTACCTCTTTAATTCTGTTTCTCTGTTTGATTTGTACAGGCTTTGTATCCAAAGTCTCGGCTCAGGCAGGACAGATCGGGACAGGAACGGGTACCTCTGTGTATCTCCCCATACGTTCCTACTATGGGTATAGTTATTCCCAGCAGATCTATACGGCTGCGGAACTTACGACTGCCATTGGTACGTCGAACTATATCACAGCTATAAAGTTTTATTCCACTACTGTTGCAACCTCTCAGGCTGTATATAAGGATTGGGTGGTATACATGGGAAATACAACCCAGACTGCCTTTACATCCAATACAAACTGGGTGCCGCTAAGTTCTCTGACTCAGGTGTATGCCGGAGATTTACCTAACTTAACGAATGGAAACTGGGTAACGCTTCAATTAGCTACACCATTTTTATGGAATGGAACAGACAATCTTGTGGTTGCTGTAAATGAAAAAACTCCAGGTTACGCATCTTCACCAGGTACGGCTTGGGGATCTTATAATGCAGGGGCAAACCGAGGGATCATCTATTATGAAGATGGAACGAACCCAGATCCTGCTGCACCTCCTTCTGCAAAAGACAGACTTGCAGATATTCCAAGAATCCAGCTGGAAAGTCACCAGTTGCCAGCGTGTTCAGCAGCACCGCCTACTAATATTACAGTTTCAAACCTTACAACAACTTCAGCTAACGTAGCTTGGTATCTTTCTGCAGGAGCTACTTATGTTGTAAGATACAGACCTGTATCAGGTGGAGCTTGGACAACGATTAACGTTACAACTCCTTTGGTTGGGAATCAGCTGATTACCGGATTAACTGAGCAAACTCAATATGAAGTTCAGGTAGCAACTGTCTGTGGAGGCTCTCAGGGAGCATTCTCTTCCAGCGTCAACTTTACAACACCGGCTCTTACATATTGTGCTTCCGGTGCTACAAGTACATTTATTGATGGATATATCAACCAGGTTTCTGTGAATGCACAAGGAGCGCCATCAATGAACAGTAACTCTGATCAAAGTGGTTATACAGATTACAGTACAGATCCTACGAGAGTAGTTACTTTAGTAAGAGGTGGTACTGCTACAGTTTCTGTTTCAAAAACTTGGCCAGGGTATCAATATAGCTTCTTAACGGGAGTTTGGATTGACTTTAACCGTAATGGTGTTTTTGAAGCAAATGAAAGAGTACTTACTTCACCAAGTAATACAACAACTCCAGTTACAGCTACATTTACAGTACCAAATGCTGCAGGTGGTGTTTACACTGGAAACCTGACTACAAAAATGCGTGTTGTATTAAACGAATACAGCCCTATCAACGCTTGTGGAACATACTCTTATGGTGAAACTGAAGACTATGCAGTAAAATTTATAGATTTATCACCTTGTACTACAGCACCACCATCTAATATTACAGTAAATAGCATCACTCCTTCTTCAGCTAATGTTACTTGGACATCAGCTACAGGAGCTACTTATATAGTAAGATACAGAGTTTCTCCTTCTGGTGCTTGGCAGCAGATTGCTGTAAATACACCATTAATCAGTAATCAAATACTTACCGGATTATTGGAGCAGACTACCTATGAAGTACAGGTTGCTACTGTTTGTGGAGGAACAACAGGTGCATTCTCACCAAGTGTTACCTTTACAACACCAGCTCTTACTTATTGTACAGCAGGTCCTACAAGTAATACTGCGACAAGCGGATATATTAATAATGTAACTGTTACTCCTACGAATACTCCTATTATGTTGAGTAATTCCGGATCTGACAATTATAAAGATTATACAACAGATGCTACAAGAGTAGTGATCTTTGAAAGAGGTTCAGCAAATAATAAAATTTCTGTAAACAAATACTGGCCAGGTTCTCCTACATCTTATGGAGTTTCAGCATGGGTAGATTTTAACAGAAACGGAACATTTGAAACCAGTGAAAGAATTCTTAATACTACCTATAACACAACTACCCCTGTAACGGCTACTTTCGCAGTACCTACGGTGGCAAGTGGTAACGTATATACAGGAACTCTTCCTACTCGTATGCGTGTAGTAATGAGATATTTTGATAATGCTAATCCTTGTGGTACATTCAGCCAGGGAGAAGTAGAAGATTATGCAGTAAAATTTGTAGATGCTCAGCCTTGTTCAACAGCTGCTCCAACAAATATTACCGTGAATAATATTGGTGCTACTACAGCAACGGTATCATGGGTTGCTACTGCGGGTGCTACATATAATATAAGATGGAGAGTTGCTCCAAGTGGAGCTTGGCAAACAGCTACAGTTCCTGCTGGTCAGAACTTCTACGGAATTACTGGTCTTACAGAGCAGACCAATTATGAAGTTCAGGTTTCTACAACTTGTAACGGTTCTACAGGGTCTTACTCATCATCAGTAGCATTTACAACACCTCCATTGTCTTACTGTCCAATGACAGGTACCGGAACAAATGACCATATTTCGAATGTAACAGTTACCTCTTCGAATCTTGGAGTTCCACCAATGAATAATACTTCAGTACAGACAAACTATACAAGCTATACTACAGCTGAGACTCTTGTTACTTTAGATGTAAATTCTCAAAATAACAAAATCTCTGTTGCAAAAGGTTGGACAGGCGCAACAGGTAACGATGCTGTAACAGCTTGGATTGACTTTGACAGAAACGGACAGTTTACAGATGCTGAGAGAATTCTAATTTCTCCAGCTAATACAACGACTCCGGTTACAGCTACTTTTGCTGTTCCTTCAACTGCTTACACAGGACCATTGACAACTACTATGAGAGTTGTACTGAAACGTACAAGTGCTCCTACAATGTGTCAGAATGCAGTAGATGGAGAAGTGGAAGACTATAGAGTAAGAATCAGACCTTGTAGCAATGCAACTCCTAATGCTCCAACATTTACAACAACGCATACAACAGCTACTGTTACCATCACAGGAGCAGGAGTGAGCTATGTGGTGAGATACAGAGTTCAGGGAACAACAGCTTGGACGCAAGTATATGCTTCAGCACAATTGGGTAACCTTCCGTTAGTAATCAGCGGATTGACACCAGCTACTACTTATGAAGTAGAGGTAGCAGCTATTTGTGGAGATATCGTTGGAACAGCAACTCCAATCAAGACATTCACTACAAGATGTGATCCTACTCCTCCAAATGTAACAGTAAGTAACATTACTCCAACAACAGCATTAATTACGTGGTCTCCGCTTGCAGCAAGCTCTACGTATACAATGAGATGGAGAAAAGTAGGTACTACTGCATGGGCTACTATAAGTTTACCAGCAGCTCCAGCCAATACTTATGTATTAGGAAGTGTAACTCCTCTAGAGCCATATACAACTTATGAAGTACAGATTGCTAACCAGTGTAATGGTGAAACAACGCTGAACCCATATTCTAACCCTAAAGTATTTACTACAGAAAGAATATGCCAGATTCCGCCTCCAGGATTAACAATTACTCAATTGCTTCCTACATCAGCGGCAATCCAGTGGGATCCGTTCCCGGGAGCAACGTATGTTCTCAGATATAGAAAAGTAGGTATTCCAAGCTGGACAGAAGTACCGTCATTAGTTAATAACATTGTATTGACAGGTCTTACAGAATTAACGAAATATGAAATGCAGGTAGTGAATATCTGTAATGGTACGCCAGGAAACTATACTCCTCCTTACTACTTTACAACTCCTACAGTAATCTACTGTAAGATGAAAGCAGAAAACTCTACAGGAGAGCATATCTCTAAAGTTACTGTGAAGCCTACAGGTAAGAAAACAATGGAGAATGAATCCGGAGCATCTACTTATACAGATTATACCGGAGTTCCTAAAACATTCATCGAGATGATCCAGGGATCAACTGACAATGAGATCATCATCGAGAAAAAATGGACAGGAAACACTTACAACGAAGGAATCGCAGTTTGGATTGACTTCAACAGAAACGGAGAGTTTGATATCAACGAAAGAGTATTTACTTCTTCACCAAATTCAAACAGCCCTGTTTCAGGAAAATTCAATGTACCTGCAGATGCTTTTGTAAGTATGACAGACTATAAGTACGTAGTGATGAGAGTAGCAATGTCTAGAGACGGTATCCCTGTAAACTGTGCTGACTTCAAAAACGGAGAAGTAGAGGATTACACGGTAAGAATCTCTAAACCGACTGTTGCTAATCCAATTGATCAGACAAGTGTTATGATTTATCCTAACCCGGTAAGCTCAGTATTGTTTGTGAAAAATGTTAGCAAGAGAGCTAAATATAAGATCTACAATGCTGCTGGGCAGGTAATTGCTGACGGTATCTTACTAAACAACCAGATCAATGTAAGCAGATTGATTAACGGTGTGTATGTTATTGATATCGACGATAACGGTAATACTACCCAAAAGAAATTTATCAAAGAATAAGTCATTTAAATTTCAAATAGAATAAGCCTCCAGAAATGGAGGCTTATTTTTTTTGTCTATAAGATTCCATAACAAGTCTTTTGAACAGTTAAAAACTTTTAAAGTGGTTATTTTAATATTAAAAACGTAAACAGGGTAAATAGTATTTTATTTAATACGTATTAGCTACTTGTTGTGTTAAAATGATGTTTATTTGGTTTTTATTTTATGAAATTAATAATAGTTTTGAGTACTCAAGTAAAGTGTCATTTTCTTCAAATGTTATTATTAATCAAAACAATTTATACCAAAATGAGTAAAATTCTATTCTTTTTAATTGATGCACACTTCTGTCTGTTAAACATTCAAAAGTGGGAAGTTGAAACTGCTGGTTCTGGCAAGGTAACTTATCTGGCTTTGTTGAATCAAAACATTGTAAAAGCAAAAATAATTTGTCAAAACAAAGTAAATTTTTCTTAGATGGGAACAAGACAATCTATTGTGTTTAAGTTATTAAGTATCTTTATTGTTGCTTTAGTACTTGCATCCTGTAATGTGATTGCTCCTGCTCCTTTTCCTTATAAACAAGACTTCAGTGTTGATGATGGGGATTTTACTTTTGTGAATGGTACTCAATCAAATAAATGGGAACATGGCAGTGCGGCAGGAAATCCTTCTGATGCTATTTATATCTCCAATACAAATGGAGGTACAAATGCCTATAATGCAAGTTCTGCCAGTATTGTTCATACTTATAGAGATATTGTTATTCCTGCAGGAACTACCAATACTGTTTTATCTTTCAATTGGAGAGCTGCAGGAGAAAATGATCGGGATTATCTTACAGTATGGCTTGTGCCCACTTCTTTTACTCCGGCAGCAGGGACAAGTATTACCGCAGGAGCTGGAAGAATAAAAGTAGGTTCTAATTTTAATACACAACCAGCATGGCAGACCTATACTAATGCAAATTTGAATGTAAGCAGTTTTGCAGGATCAAATCTTCGTTTAGTATTTGAATGGAGAAATAATAATAATAGCGGAGCTCAGCCACCAGCTGCGGTGGATAATATTTATCTTGGAAGATGTTTTCTTCCTGCACCTATACCTGTAACTTTAATAACATCTACTACAGCACAGCTGAATTGGACCGCTCCGGCTTTACCTCCGGCTAATGGGTATGAATATTATCTGACAACAACAAATACTCCCCCTAATCAAAATATAGCATCTACCGGTTCTTCCAATACTGTTTCTGCAAACTTATCTCAGTTGTTGCCAAGTACTACTTATTACTGGTGGATACGTTCTGTGTGTGGTACTAATCAAAGCCTATGGGTTTCGGGAGGAAGTTTTACAACATTAGCATGTAATACTGCAGTTCCAATAGCTACTGTAGCTGGGATAACTCATAGTTCTGCTTCTGTACGATGGCCTCGTAATAACGTTGTAGGAAACTACCGGATAAGGTACAGGCCTGTTGGAACTTTAAACTGGATAACGAACAATCAGGCTGCTGCTTTACCTCCACAGGTAATGAATACTTTTAGTATGGCTAATTTATTACCCGGTACATCATATGAAGTTGAAATTGCAGCAATGTGTAATGGAACAGCAGGAGTTTATTCTCATAATGAGTTTGTAACAAGATGTGATCCTGCTCCTCCAAATGTAATAGTAAGTAATATTACATCAACATCTGCTTTGATCGAATGGTTGCCGGTTTCATCATTGTCTACTTATGTAATGAGATGGAGAGAAGTAGGAACGGCAGTATGGAACCCGGTACCGCTGCCAGTACCTCCCGCCAATACGTTTAATCTTACGGGGTTAGGCATCAATAAAACATATGAAGTACAAATTGCGAATCAATGTGTTGGAAGTACAGTTCTAAATCCATATTCTAACCCTAAAGTATTTACTACAGGAAGAATATGCCAGATTCCACCTCCAGGATTAACAATTACTCAATTGCTTCCTACATCAGCGGCTATTCAGTGGGATCCGTTCCCGGGAGCAACGTATGTTCTCAGATATAGAAAAGTAGGTATTCCAAGTTGGACAGAAGTACCATCATTAGTTAATAACCTTGTATTAACAGGTCTTACAGAATTAACGAAATATGAAATGCAGGTAGTAAATATCTGTAATGGTACGCCAGGAAGCTATACTCCTCCTTACTACTTTACAACTCCTACAGTAATCTACTGTAAGATGAAGGCTGAAAACTCTACAGGAGAGTATATTTCTAAAGTTACCGTGAAGCCTACAGGTAAGAACACTATGGAGAATGAATCCAGAGCATCTACTTATACAGATTATACCGGAGTTCCTAAAACATTCATCGAGATGATCCAGGGATCAACTGACAATGAGATCATCATTGAGAAGAAATGGACAGGAAATACTTACAACGAAGGAATTGCAGTTTGGATTGACTTCAACAGAAACGGAGAGTTTGATATCAACGAAAGAGTATTCACTTCTTCCCCAAATTCAAACAGTCCTGTTTCAGGAAAATTCAATGTACCTGCAAATGCTTTTGTAAGTATGACAGACCATAAATATGTAGTGATGAGAGTAGCTATGTCAAGAGACGGTATCCCTTTAAACTGTACAGACTTCAAAAACGGAGAAGTAGAGGATTATAAAGTGATTATTCAAAAGAAACAAGTCCTTAACTTACTTGATCAGAATGAAATTCTGATTTATCCGAATCCGGTAAGCACTTTATTATATGTAAAAAATATTAGTAGAAAAGCTAATTATAAGTTATACAATATTTCCGGCCAATTTATATCAGGTGGAATTATCCTAAATAATAAAATTGATATGAGTAAATTGATTAACAGTGTGTATATAATATATATTGAAGATAACGGAAATACCATCCAAAAGAAGTTTATAAAAGAATAAGTCATTTAAATTTCAAATCGAATAAGCCTTCATTTATGGAGGCTTATTTTTTTAGACACTATCCCGTAAAGTGTGTAAGTTAAAAAGTCAGGGCTTAGATTTTATAATCTGAGCCTTTTCTCAAAAATAAGCATAAATTGGTTGAGGACAATACCCCAATTCTGTATAGGCATTGTCCATTTTTTAGTAGCTTCTTTTAATGCCAAATAAACTGATTTCATTACAGCATCATCAGTAGGAAAAGACATTTTATTTTTGGTGTATTTTCTGATTTTGCCGTTGAGATTTTCAATTAAATTTGTGGTGTAAATGATTTTTCGTATCTCGAGAGGAAATTCAAAAAATACAGTGAGTTCATCCCAATTGTTTCGCCAGGATTGTATAGCATAAGAATATTTGCTTTCCCATTTATCTGCAAAATCATTGAGAGCTGCTTGAGCCGCTTGTTTTGTTGGAGCGGTGTAAATATGCTTCATATCGGCAGAAAATTCTTTTCTGTCCCTCCAGACCACATATTTGCAGGCATTTCTTATTTGATGGACAACGCAAATTTGGGTTTGAGATTCAGGAAAGACGGAACGGATTGTTTGGGTAAATCCGTTTAAGTTATCGGTAGCAGTGATGAGAATATCCTCCACACCACGGGCTTTTAAATCCGTGAGAACACTCATCCAGAAGGCTGAACTTTCATTTTTTCCAAGCCACATTCCCAAGACCTCCTTTCTCCCGTCACGGTTTAATCCAACAGCCAGATAAACGGTTTTATTAATGACTTTGGAATTTTCCCTTACCTTGAAAACAATCCCATCCATCCAGACAATGAGATACAAATCTTCAAGCGGGCGGTTCTGCCAGCTAACAACTTCACTGGCAACCGCATTGGTGATTCGTGAGATGGTAGAGGTAGAAACATCAAAATCATACATTTCTTTAATTTGTTCTTCAATATCACTTACACTCATTCCCTTAGCATAAAATGATATGATAATATTCTCCAAACCATCGATAATATTATGTCTCTTTGGAACCAATGCTGGTTCAAAACTACCTCCTCTATCTCTGGGAACTTTAATTTCAGATTCGCCAAATGAGGATTTTATCTTTTTAGTCCCGTGACCGTTACGGTAATTTCCAGTGGCAGATTTCTGATGTTTATCATTATCCAAATGAGAGTCCAATTCTGCATCAAGCATATGCTCTATAGCTCGCTTGTGCATTTCTTTGAAGAAAGAAGTTAAGTCTTCTCCATTTTTAAAGGACTTGTAAAAATCCTTGTTGTTTAATAATTCTTCTTTGTCGATCATAACTATGTAATGGTTAAAAATAATAAAAAGTTATTTCCGTAAAATTTTTTGAGCTATAAGGGCTCAAAATTTTCCAGAATAACTTTTTAACTTACACAGTTAGTGAGATACTACCTTTTTTTATTAAAATATCTCATTGGAAATATAATCCTCAGGAATTATTTTTTGCAGAAAAAAACTCGTTAGAAAAGCTTCTAACGAGTTCTTATTTATTCAATACTGAAAACTACTTTTTCAGTTTGTTCTTTTAATTCTTCCAGATTGGTATTGTTATAGATAATGCAATCCGCCATTTTAATTTTATCCCTTTCAGGCATCTGTTTCTCCATGACAGCTTCTACCTCGCGATAGGTTTTGTTATCCCTGTCCATTACTCTTTTAATTCTGATATTATCCTCAGCAGTTACTAAAAGAGATTTATAACATTGTCTGTTAAGTTTCAATTCAAACAATAAAGCTGTTTCTTTAAAAACTAAATATTTGGTTTGTTTCTTAACCCAGTTTTCAAAATCTATTCTTACAGCGGGGTGGATGATCTCATTCAATTGCTGAAGCAGATCTTTGTTATTAAAAACTTGATCAGCCACAAATTTTCTGTCATATAACCCATTTTCATCATAAGATTCTTCGCCAAGAAGTTCCTTGATTTTTATTTTCAGGTCTTCACTCTCATTGACAATGGCTTTAGCTCTGTCATCGGAATAATAAACCGGAAAACCGAATTCCTCTATAAAGCGCGCTACTGTAGTTTTTCCAGAACCTATTCCTCCTGTTAAACCAATGATCTTGGGTGCTGGTTCCGGCTCTGTCTGCTGTGTTTCTGAATGTAATTCTTCCATGATTAAAAATTAATATCCAAAAACATCATTAAAGCTAAACGTCTCATCAAGTCTCACTCCTTTCTCGGTCATTTTAAGACTTGCAAGTTCATGATGAGCATCGTGTTCAAAGAACAGTAAATATTCATTGTCTACACACTGCTTCAGGAACTTTGCTTTCTCTTCCATTGTTAAAAGAGGTCTGGTATCATAACCCATCACATACACCGGGTTGATATGTCCTGCCGTAGGAATAAGGTCTGCAGCAAAAACAACAGTTTTTTCCTGGTATTGGATCACCGGAAGCATTTGTTTTTCTGTATGCCCGTCTACGAAAATAACGTCCATTTTAAGATCTGGAGCAAAACCATAGTTTCCGGTAGTAGGAAGAGGCAAATAGTTAAGCTGGCCGCTTTCCTGCATCGGCATAATATTTTCCTTCAGGAAGCTTGCTTTTTCTCTTGCATTAGGTTCTGTTGCCCATTGCCAGTGATTTTCATTCGTCCAGAAGTTGGCATTTTTGAAGGCTGGTCTGTATCCGGTTCTGTCATCATTCCATTCGATAGCACCACCACAGTGATCGAAGTGAAGGTGAGTAAGGAATACATCCGTAATATCCTCCTTTATAAAGCCATATTTTTTAAGATTTTTATCAAGAGTATCATCTCCCCAAAGAGAGTAGTGACCGAAGAATTTATCATCCTGTTTGTTACCAAGACCGCAGTCTACCAGGATCAGTTTTTTTCCATCTTCAATAAGCAGAGAACGTGTTCCCAGTTCGATTAGGTTTTTTTCGTCTGCAGGGTTCGTTTTTTCCCACAGACTCTTCGGGACGACTCCGAACATAGCACCGCCGTCCAGTTTAAATTTTCCACATTGTATTGGATATAACTTCATATGTATATTTTGATTATTTCTTTATTAATTTCATTTTCTCAGCAATCTTTCTCGCATTATCATCAGATTGTTCAAGTTGAGTAATGATGTTGTTAAAATCATTCTCTTTTCTGTTCTGAGAAAGTTTTTGTTTGATAAATATTTCGGTTGGAATAACTTTAATCCCAAAAGCACCCTTCATTTCTTTTTCTACAAATTCTTTTCCCATGTCTTTCACCATCATTGGGCATTGTTGAAAACTTTCATATTTAGACGTTAATTTATCCAAATGAGCATACAGCTCATCATGATTCATTATTTCAACTTTTCCGTGAATCTGTACTGCCTCATAATTCCAGGTGGAAACATTGATGTGATCATACCAGCTGCTGGAAATATAAGTATGAGCCCCTAAGAAGTCACAAAGAACTTCATCACCATTTTTTAAGGTTTTCGCCTGTGGGTTAGCTCTTGAAATATGAGTTTCAATATAAATATTTTCAGGATCATCTTCATTAAGCATCATCATAGAATGAGTGGCCCGTATCTTATCTACGGAAGAAATCAGTAAAGCAAAAGAATTTTCTTTGATGATCTTTCGCATCACTTCAAAATCTTCACTTCTGTATAACTTAGGTATAAACATAAACTAATCAATTCTCATTAACTTTAAACCTTAAACCTTAAACCTTGAACCTTGAACTCAAAACTTTGAACCTAGAACAGCTCTCCCGGGTTTCTAGGCCTTGTAATATTTAAATGCTTGTAAGCCTTGTCAGTAACTTCTCGTCCTCTTGGAGTACGGATAATAAACCCTTCCTGAATCAAAAACGGTTCATATACTTCTTCCAGCGTTTCAGGATTCTCTGCAATAGATGTTGCCAGAGCAGAAATACCAACAGGTTTTCCTTTAAAGTTTTCAATCATGACACGCATGATTTTATTGTCCATTTCATCCAGTCCAAATTCATCTACATTAAGAGAATCCAAGGCATATTTTGTAATCTTGATTTCAATTTCACCATTTCCTTTGATCTCAGCGAAATCACGTACTCTTCTCAGTAATGCATTAGCAATCCTCGGTGTTCCACGGCTTCGTCTCGCAATTTCGATCGCTGCGTCTTCATAAATAACTACTCCTAAAACCCTTGCACTTCTCTGAATAATCATAGACAAAAGTTCAACAGAATAATATTCCAGTCTGCTTTGAATTCCGAATCGGGCAAGCATTGGTTTTGTAAGCATACCACTTCTTGTCGTAGCACCTACGAGAGTAAAAGGATTCAGCCCTATCTGTACACTTCTTGCATTAGGACCTGTTTCCAACATGATATCAATCTTATAATCCTCCATTGCAGAATACAGGTATTCCTCTACTACAGGAGAAAGACGGTGAATTTCATCAATGAAAAGAACATCATTTTCTTCCAGATTGGTCAATAAACCAGCTAAACTTCCAGGTTTATCCAATACAGGACCCGAAGTAACCTTACAATTTACCCCAAGTTCATTAGCAATAATATTGGCTAAAGTCGTTTTACCAAGCCCCGGTGGACCATGTAATAAAACATGATCTAGTGCTCCGCCACGTCTTTTCGCAGCGGTAACAAAAACCTCAAGGTTCTCCAGCGTCTTTCTCTGTCCCGCAAAATCTTTAAAGCTCTGGGGACGGATCTGTTCTTCCTGCATCAGCTCCTCTCGTGAGTAGTTTTCCTTATCTGGATGTAAAAAATCTGGCATTAATTCATTTCATTTACTTCAAAGATAGCAAATTTAGACAAAGGTTGAAGGGCAGATTGAGAAAACGTTGAGATTGATAGAGAGGTTTATGCCAGGGTTGAAAATGAGAATAGCTAAGATTTAAATAATTGGGATATTTTAAGTATTTTTGAGAGGAGAAATTATTCATAAAAATTAATGAAATTTTGAATGTTTAGAAAAAGAATACTGATAAAAAATGAGTCAGCTTGAATCTAAACATCGCATTAACTTTAAACTAATGAAATTAATAGGACCATTTAAGCAGGTGGTAACGCTTGCTAACTTACCCTTAAGAGGAAAACTTTCCGATGAGCAGCTGGAAATTATTGTAGACGGAGGAATTGTAGTAGATCAGAATACCATCCGGAAAGTTGGAAATTTTGAAACATTAAAAACAGAAAATCCTACCATAGAAATCGAACATATTGAAGGAGAACAGGTTGTTCTTCCTGCTTTTGTAGATTCACATACCCACATCTGTTTCGGAGGAAACCGCGCCAATGATTTTGCCATGCGCAATGCAGGGAAAACCTATCTGGAAATTGCAGAAAGCGGTGGTGGAATCTGGAGTTCCGTGCAGCATACCAGAAATGCTTCAGAAGAAGAATTGTTAAAAACTTTAGGAGAAAGAATCAACTTTTTGGTTGATCTGGGAATTACGACCATTGAAGTGAAAAGCGGATACGGTCTGGATGTGGAAAACGAGTTGAAAATGCTTAGAATTATTAAAAAAGCACAGAGTGAAACTAGAGCTACTTTAGTTCCAACCTGTCTTTCAGCCCACCTAAAACCAAGAGATTTTGAAGGAAGCAATCCCGAATATCTGGAATATATCATCACCGAAATTTTACCAAAAGTAAAAGAAGAAGATTTAGCGAATAGAGTAGATATCTTTATCGAAAAGTCTGCTTTTCAACCTGAAGAAAGTAAAGAATTCTTACTTAAAGCAAAAGAATTAGGCTTTGAAATTACCGTTCACGCAGATCAGTTTACCCCTGGAAGTTCAAGAATTGCCGTAGAAGTAGGAGCGAAGTCTGCAGACCATTTGGAAGCAACAATAGATGAAGATATTCAGTTCTTGGCAGAATCTGATACGGTGGCAACAGCCCTTCCGGGAGCGAGTTTAGGATTGGGTGAGAAATTTACTCCGGCAAGAAAATTATTAGATGCGGGCGCTATTGTAGCCATTGCTAGTGACTGGAATCCGGGATCTGCCCCAATGGGAAATTTAATTACCCAGGCATCAATTTTAGCCACTTTCCAGAAACTAACTACCGCTGAAGTTTTGGCTGGAATGACTTTCCGTGCTGCATATGCCCTTAACCTTGAGGAAAGGGGACAGCTGGAAGTAGGAAAAAAGGCAGATTTTGTCACTTTTAAAACCAATAATTTCCAGAATGTACTTTACAATCAAGGAAGCTTAAATGCAGAACATGTATACATTGATGGAAGTCAGATTTAAAATTATAAATTAACCATACTTTGTCATTGAATAAGCTATTTGAGATCTTCTTATTCAATGACATACAATAGGCAAATGACTGAATAATGAGTAATATTTGGCAAGGCAGATTGGACGGAGAAGAACTTCTCTATCACAGATTATTTCAAAGAGTAAAAGAAGAACGTAATTACGACAATATTTCTACAGGAGATTTTGCATTGCATGGTTTTGCTGTAGATGAAGGAGTGAGGAGAAACAAAGGCCGTCAGGGAGCGAAAGATGCTCCGGATGTGATCAGGAAAAATATGTCTAATTTTCCGGTAATTCTTCCGGACTTTTCAATGCTTGACTTTGGGAATGTTACCTGTGAGGATGGTCATCTTGAAAATACTCAGAATAATCTTGCCAAAAATGTGTCAAAAGTACTTTTGAAAGGAGGAAAATCCCTTGTTTTGGGTGGAGGTCATGAAGTGACTTATGCTCATTATTTAGGCGTTAAAACAGCCTTCCCGGAACAAAAGATAGGCATTATTAATATTGATGCTCATTTTGATAACCGACAGCCGGAAAATGGAGTAGGGCCAAGCTCAGGAACCGGATTCTGGCAGATTGCTCAGGAAGGTCCTATCAATTCTTTGCATATTGGAATTCAGAGAAACTCCAATACGTTGAAGCTTTTTGATACGGCCCATCAGTATGGGATGAAATATATTCTTGCAGACGAATTATTTTTTGAAAATCTTACGTCTATCTATCAGCGTATTGATGAGTTGCTGGATAGTGTGGATTATGCCTATCTTACCATTTGTATGGATGTCTTCAATGCATCTGTTGCTCCCGGAGTCTCGGCTGCAGCATATAATGGTATCTTTGCAGATACAGCCTTTATGCATTTTTACAGACATATCTTAAAAAATAAAAAATTACTGGCGCTGGATGTGGCAGAAGTTAATCCTTCTTTTGATATCCAGGACAGAACAGCAAGACTGGCAGCATGTCTTGTGAATGAATGGCTAATGATGTAAGAAAGTTATATTCTTCCGATAGAGAAAATCATTATTTTATTGACCCTTAAGGAATGGAATTTGCTAATTTCACCGTGCTTTTAAAATAAAAGCGCTCATAAATTCATTAGCTGAATTTAAAACAGAAATTTATATTATGGAACAATTAATTGAAAGCAAGCTTATTAAAGCAGATAAAGCGTTTTCAGTGTGGAGAAAAGTGCCGTTTGAGGAAAGGCAGAAGTTAATTGCAAAAGCAGCGGAAATTTTAAAGAATAATTCGGAGAAATTTGGGAAAATAATTACTACAGAAATGAATAAACCCATTTCAGAATCTATTGCTGAAGTGGAAAAGTGTGCTTTAATGATGAATTATTATGCCACTGCTGAAAATATATTAAAACCAGAAAAAGTTGATTCAGAATTTGCTTATTCTGAAGTTCATTATGCTCCGAAAGGAGTGATCTTAGGTGTAATGCCGTGGAACTTTCCTTTTTGGCAGGTGCTGAGATTTGCTACTCCTGCAATTCTAGCAGGAAATACAATCGTTTTGAAACATGCTTCAATTTGTTTCGGAAGTGGAAATGCCATTGAAGAAGTACTTCTGGAAGCAGGTTTTCCTGAAGGTATTTTTCAGAATCTTGAAGTAGGGCATAAAGCTGTAAAAGAAATCCTTGAACATGATGCTGTAAGAGGTGTAAGTCTTACAGGGAGCGGAAAAGCTGGAGGCGAAGTAGCTTCAATAGCTGGTTTAAATATCAAAAAATCTTTACTTGAATTAGGCGGAAGTGATGCTTTCATTATTTTCGATGATGCAGATCTTGAAGCAGCAGCAAAAGCAGGAGCAAAATCCAGACTTCAAAACTGTGGACAAACCTGTACTGCAGCAAAAAGATTTATCATAGATGAAAAGATTGAAGATGCGTTTTTACCAATATTCATTGAAGAATATAAGAAATATGAGATCGGAGATCCTTTGGATAAAGAAACCAAACTGGCAGGGATGGCAAGACCGGACCTTGCTGATGAATTGGAAGCTCAGTTCAACAGAGCATTGGAAAACGGTGCTGAAATCATCATCCCTCTGGAAAGAGTTTCTGAAAATGAATTTAGTCCTGGTTTAATCAGAGTTCAGGAAGGAAATCCAATTTTAAAAGAAGAACTTTTCGGACCTCTTGGTATGGTTATGATTGCAAAAACTGATGAAGAAGCTTTACAGATGGCGAATGATATTCCTTTCGGACTTTCCAATTCTGTCTGGACTCAAAATAAAGACCGTCAGCTATTCTTCATTGAAAACCTTGAATCTGGAACAGTCAATATCAATCGTATGACAAGTTCTGATCCACGTTTTCCATTTGGAGGATCAAAAGCTTCAGGATATGGAACAGAACTATCCTTATTAGCTTTAAAAGAATTTGTGACCGCTAAGACGATTGTAGGTAACTAAATTAGGTATAATGTCATTCCGGGGAACAGAGGAGTCTCAGAGATTCTTCACTTCACTCCGTTTCGTTCAGAATGACAAATTACGTTTATAAGTTAACAGTAAACCTTAACTATAAATAAAAACTCCCGAAAATTCATTTCCGGGAGTTTTTTTATGCTTTGACAAAAAGTAATTTTGCTTATTGCTTATTGCTTATTGCTTATTGCTTATTGCTTATTGCTTATACTGTCGTAAGTCTCAATGTATTTGTTTTTCCGCCTTCATATGATGGAGTAGCATTGATGTTGATTACGAAATCTCCGGTTTCAATGTAACCATAGTTATGCGTTAACATATTTACCTGAATGATCGTTTCGTCAGTAGACTTCTTCATGTCATAGTAATAGGCATGTACACCCCAAAGAAGGTTCAGCATGGTAATTACTCTTCTGTTACCACTATATACGATGATGTGAGAGTTTGGTCTGTGTGCTGCAAGCTGGAAAGCTGTATACCCTGAATGAGTAAGCGTTACAATGGCAGAAACGTTGGTTGTTTTAGCAATTCTTACTGCTGCAAGACAAACCCTGTTTGTAATGAATCTTTCATCGATACAGTTGTAATCTTTTTCGATAGGCTCATTTTTGTGCTGATAGAAATGAGTAGTTTCGATATTCTTTACAATTTTAGCCATGTTTTCCACAACCTGTACCGGATATCTCCCTACAGAAGTTTCCCCGGAAAGCATTACGGCATCAGCTCCGTCCAATACAGAGTTGGCAACGTCATTTACTTCCGCTCTTGTTGGTGTTAAGCTATTGATCATGGTTTCCATCATCTGAGTAGCAATAATTACCGGCTTGGAATAGAATCTTGCTTTTTCTACCAGGTTTTTCTGGATTGCAGGAACTTCTTCCATTGGAACTTCTACTCCAAGATCTCCACGTGCAACCATTAATCCATCACATTCAAGAAGGATTTCCTCAATATTTTTAACGCCTTCTGGCTTTTCAATTTTCGCAATAATAGGAGTCTTGAATTTACCGTTCGGATGTTTTGCAATTAATTCTTTCAGGTCAATGATGTCCTGTGCATGACGAACAAAAGAAAGAGCAATCCAGTCTACCTCCATATCAAGCATGAAATTAGCATCCTGAATATCTTTTTCTGTCAATGCAGGAAGAGAAACGTTTGTATTAGGTAGATTAACCCCTTTTTTGGAACTTAACGGACCTCCCTGAATAGTTTTTGCTTTTACAGTATCTTTTTCATTGGTTTCGATAACCTCCAGCATTAGTTTCCCATCATCAATAAGGATTCTTTCTCCTACTTTTACATCTTGTGGAAACTGTTGGTAAGTCATGTACACCTTTGTGGAATCTCCCTCCATCTTTTCATTGGTGAAAGTAAGAATATCACCCGGGTTCAGGTAAGATCCCTCCTTTACAACTCCCACTCTCAGCTTAGGACCCTGAAGGTCTCCAAGGATTCCTACAGAATAACCGTACTCATTGTTTAGCTCTCTAATTATTTCAATATTTTTTCGAACTAAGTCGTAATCTGCATGGGAAAAATTTATTCTGAAAATATCAACACCCGCTTTCATTAAATCTAACATTACCTCCTTCGACGATGAAGCAGGTCCTAGTGTTGCGATAATTTTTGTCTTCTTTAAATACTTATTCATAATACTGGATAATTTGATAAAGTTCCTCATCAGAACTCAGTGTATAATCTTGAATTGGAAACACAAGATTTTCAGGGAGCAAAATTACGGAAAAATCAGGAAACTGTTCCGAACTATGCAGAATATATTCCACATCTACCTGATTATTTAATAAAAATTTAATGTTTTCTTCTTCTGTAAAGAGTTCTGTCTGAATTTTTTTTTGCTTACTTTCAGAAGATTTATTGGAAATGAAGGTAAAACAAGTCTTCGTATACTTGTGGTAGGCTTCAAATCTTGGAAAAAAATAATCATAATAACCTCCATGAAAGACAAGATCTTTCTTTCTTGAAAAATTGAGGTTGTTGGTTTGATTTATTTTGTAGAAAAACTCATGAGCAGGTACATCTTTGGCTAATCTTACCAATCCTATGGCAATATCTTCAAATTCTATATCATCAAGATCATAAAGTTTTTGAATTTCCAAGTATATTTTCTTTTTTGTTTAAAATATAAAATGCTCTCTGTGCTGCTTTTTCCTCTGCTTTCTTCTTGGAAGTCTCTGTTGCATTAGCAATTTTTTCGTCTCCCAGCCATACATGACACCTAAATACGATAGATTTATTAGCCTGTATTTCCTCGCAGGTTTCGTACTTTATATTGACCTTCTTCTTTTGGCTCCATTCGAGCAAGAGACCTTTATAACTTACAATTTTGTTTTCAAGCTTATTGATCTCGGAAGGGGTCAGCAATTTTTCCAAAATAATCCTTTTACAGGCATCATAATGGAAGTCTAAATAAACAGCACCGATTAAGGCTTCAAACAAATTTCCAGAGATATTTTCTCCCAAAGCTGATGAGCTGTTTTGCTTTTGCAAAAGGCTGGTAAGCTTGAGATCTTCTCCTAATTTATTGAGGTTTTTCCTATTAACAATCTTAGATTTCATTTGTGTCAGATATCCCTCATTGGCCTGAGGATAAGTCTGGAACAAATGACAAGAAATAATTGTACCCAAAACAGAATCTCCCAAAAATTCAAGTCTTTCGTAATTGCTGTCTTGATTTTTAGAAGAATTTTTCAAAGAAAAAGCTTCGCGGTAAAGAGCAATATTCTGTACCTCTGTACCCAAAACTTTTCTAAGCTCGGTACTGAGAAAATATTCTCTCTCCGTTAATTGTCTTTTTCTTTTTTTGAGAAGGAATTTAGAAAAGTATTTCTGTAACTCCATTCATTGAATTTAGATTTTCTTAAATAGAACGCAAGCGTTATGCCCGCCAAATCCAAAAGTATTGCTCATGGCTACTTTTACATCTTTCTTAACAGCAGTATTGAACGTAAAGTTGAGTCTGCTGTCAATATTTTCATCATCAGTAAAATGGTTGATGGTTGGAGGAACAGTACCATGAATAATAGTTCCCAATGCAGCGATAGCTTCAATAACTCCTGCAGCACCTAAAAGGTGGCCAGTCATTGATTTTGTAGAATTAATCTGAATGTCATAAGCGTGCTCGCCTAATAATTTAGAAATTGCATTGGATTCTGCGATGTCTCCTAATGGAGTAGATGTACCATGCATGTTGATATGATCTACTTCATCAGCAGTTAAGCCTGCATCTTCCAGACAACTTTTCATTACCAGATAAGCGCCAAGGCCTTCAGGATGTGGAGCAGTCATGTGATGTGCATCAGCACTCAGACCTCCTCCTAATAATTCTGCATAAATTGTAGCACCACGTTTTACAGCGTGCTCATATTCTTCAAGAACGATACATCCGGCTCCTTCTCCTAATACAAATCCATCTCTGTCTTTGTCAAAAGGTCTTGAAGCTGTTTTAGGATCGTCATTTCTTGTAGAAAGTGCCATCATTGCGTTGAATCCACCAACACCACTTGCTGTAACGGCTGCTTCAGAGCCTCCGCACACAATAACGTCTGCTTTTCCTAACTGGATTAGCATTTTGGAATCAATTATAGCATTTGCTGAAGATGCGCATGCAGATACAGTAGTATAGTTTGGCCCATGGAACCCATATTCAATTGAAATATGCCCAGGAGTGATATCTGCAATCATTTTTGGGATAAAGAAAGGGTTGAATCTCGGAATTTCCGTATTGGCCCATCCTAAAACTTCAGTTTCAAAAGTCTCTAATCCTCCGATTCCAGAACCCCAGATTACACCA
Source organism: Chryseobacterium sp. KCF3-3 (assembly GCF_045865955.1). NCBI lineage: Bacteria > Pseudomonadati > Bacteroidota > Flavobacteriia > Flavobacteriales > Weeksellaceae > Chryseobacterium > Chryseobacterium sp. KCF3-3. The sequence goes on along the minus strand of NZ_AP035792.1, from coordinate 1,102,701 downwards.
ACTCTGTTTTTATCTACATTGTCTTCAATAATTCCGGAATGCGCTACTGCTTCTCTTGCAGCAACAAGTCCCAATTGAGTATTTCTGTCCATCTTTTTAGCCTCTTTCTTATCGAAATGCTGTAACGGATCGAAATTTTTTACCTCGCAAGCGAACTTTGTTTTAAAGTTTGTGGCATCAAAAAGAGTAATCGGAGCGGCACCGCTCTCACCTTTCACAAGATTTTCCCAGTATTCTTTTGCATTATTTCCTATTGGTGTTATTGCTCCAAATCCGGTTACAACTACTCTTTTTAATTCCATAAACTTTGTTTAATTTCTTTTTTGTTGAAGAATATTATTTATTTACTACTTCTTCGATGTAAGCGATAGCGTGTCCTACAGTAGTAATTTTTTCAGCTTGGTCATCAGGGATCTGAATGTTAAATTCTTTTTCAAATTCCATGATTAACTCAACTGTATCTAGTGAATCAGCTCCTAAATCGTTAGTGAAGCTAGCTTCAGGAGTTACTTCTGTTTCTTCAACGTCAAGCTTATCAGCGATGATAGCTTTTACTCTTGATGCAATGTCTGACATAGTAAATTATTTTTTTAATTGTTAGATGGTGCAAATATATAAAATTCTTTACGATAAAACATTTTTTTAGTCTTTTTTGTGGACCAGAAGCTTTTATTTTGGGTTGTTTCTGTTTAGTCTTTTCGTTTTCAGTAGGTTATATTTAATATGTGTAAAATATTGAAATCTAAATTGAATAATGGTAAAATGTTTTACAATAAGAAAGTTTGAGATCGGGTAGAATTTTATCTTAATATGAATAAAACCCAATGGGTAATTGTAAAATTCTATAGCATTATTGAGTTCATTTTTTTGTCGTAAACAATGAGAAATAAGAAAAATCACCTATTTAAATAGATGATTTTCTTTAAGAAATAAATATGAAATCAATGTTTTTTAATTTACTAGTCTTTTTCTTTGGCATAATAAACTGAATAAGGAGAATCTGTAATTCTTCGCATTAGTGTGTCATTAATTTTATAAACTCTAAATTCAGAATTACTATATAAGCTCCCTGTAGTGGGTCTATATGTTATTAAATAAACGTATCCACTACTTGATGATGCTTCATGTTCAACTGCCCATATTATATTTGTAGTTTTCGATTTGTTTATTTGATCATTGAGACTGGAATTGTCATTTAATGAAATAATGTCATCTTTAGTAAATTTTAAGCGTGTAGTAGGAGTCTCTGTTGTATGCCATGTGCCTTGTATCCAGAGTGGTGGGTTGAAGTGTTTAGTTTGAACAGGTGCTGTTGGTTCTTCTTTTTCAAGTAGATTATCATTATCTCCAGAACAACTTAAAACTAAAAATAAAAATGCAAAAAGGGATATTGATAAAGCGTTCTTTGTAATTTTCATAAAATGGATTATTAGTTATTCAATGAATTACTATTCTCTTTTTATTAGAGAATAAAGAATATTAATGTAAATATATGGATTTATTCTAATTACCAAATTATTGAATTTTGAGAGTCTGTAATCTGCAAGAAACAAATAAAAAAACCGCTTAAATAAAATAAGCGGTTTTTGTGGAGTTGGAGGGATTCGAACCCTCGTCCAAACAAGCAATACATAAGCTTTCTACATGCTTATTCTACCATTGGTTTTCGACTGGAAGCAGAGGATAGACACCCAACTACCAGCTTATCTTCTAAAGTTTTCGAGCTTTAGCCAAAGCTTCTAAAGCCTTATTTCCGCATTCCTATATCCCAGAATCAAACGCCGCAGAACAGAGCATTTGTGGAATATCTTGCTTCCCTACTGAAATCTTCGGGAAAACGCTTGATCTACTATACTTCGATATTAAGCTGCAAGAGCGAACTCTTCGTTGCCAGTTAAAATTTTGTAGCAAGGGATTATAGAGATCGCGCTACGGTTCTCTGCATGCTTACTTACCCATTGGTCTTGCTGTCGAAACCAGTCAACCCCATGAATAAAGTGATGGCAAAGATAATGCTTTTTGTTTACATTTCATTAATGTACGTGGTTTTAATAGAAATTAGGAAACAAAATGAGTATCCTGAAGCTATTAATAATTGAATATCCAGTTATTGTGGATAAAATATTATTGTTTGTCAACAGGCTTTAATACAAGGTTTTTTTTAAGACTTAAGATGGAAGAGTGATTGTTTGTTGCAATATATTTTGTGTTCTCATAAAAATTGTCTAGTTTTGCAATCCAAAATGAGATGTAAAATATGTTAATAATTCCAGTAAAAGATGGTGAATCCATCGACAGAGCTTTAAAAAAATACAAGAGAAAATTTGATAAAACAGGAACTGTTCGTCAATTAAGATCTAGACAAGCTTTTATCAAGCCTTCTGTAACTTTGAGACAATCTAAGTTAAAAGCTGCTTACAAACAAAGAGCGCTTAGCAAAGAAGAGCAGGCTTAAGATTTTTTCTTAACCATATATTAATTCACTTCTTAAATTCTTATATTTGAGGAGTGAATTTTTATTTTTATACCTATGATGCTGGAAAAATTTTTAGAATACTTACAATTCGAAAAAAGATATTCTCCTCATACGATCACAAGCTACAAAAAAGACCTTGAAGACTTTTCTCATTTCTTTCTCCGAACAGAATCTTCCGAAAATTTAGCCAGGGCAGACAAAAAGATTATCCGGAATTTTATTGTTGAACTCAGTGAAAATGACATTTCTAAAAGAAGTATCAACAGAAAATTATCCTCGCTCCGTAGTTTCTATCTTTTTCTTTTAAAAATAGGGGAAATTAAAGTTTCTCCTACCGAAGGTATTTCTTCTCTGAAGTTTTACGCTGAGAAACAGATTCCTATGTCTAAAGAGGAAATGGAAGACCTTAATGAAAGGATTTTCGAGGAGGTACATGATGTACTTGAAAAATGTATTATGGAGGTTCTTTACCAGACAGGTGTGCGTAAAGCGGAACTTTGTGGCCTGATATTTGAGAATGTTGACTTATATGAAAATGAATTAAAAGTAATAGGAAAGGGGAATAAAGCAAGGGTAATTCCTATTTCCGATGAACTGTCCGGACTTCTTAAAAGTTATCTTGAAATAAGAAATCCACAGACAGAATTTAAATCATATTTTTTTGTCAATAAGAAAGGGAAAAAACTCAACGAAAAATTTGTTTATGTGGTAGTTAATAAGTACCTTAGTCTTATAACAACGAAAGAAAAAAAAAGTCCTCACATCCTTCGGCATAGCTTTGCTACTCACGTTTTGGATAATGGGGCGGAGATCTCCAAAGTGAAAAAAATATTAGGGCATTCCAGTCTTGCCAGTACTCAAGTCTATACGAATGCTAATATTGAACAATTGAAAAAAGTGTTTAATCAGGCTCACCCTCGAGCATCAAAAAAAGAAGAATTATGAAGATTTCAGTTCAATCAATCGGTTTAACACCACACGAACCACTAGAGTCACACATCGACAAAAAAGTTAGCAAATTGGATACCTTCTATGACAAAATTCAGGAGTGTAAGGTATTTTTAAAAGTGGAAAATAATGCTGATAAAGCAAATAAAACAGCCGAGATTATTTTGGCGGTTCCGGGAGACGATATCGTAGTAAAGAAGACATCTACAAGTTTTGAAGAAAGTTTGGACCTTTGTGTTGATACTGCTAAAAAGCTATTAATCAAGAAAAAAGAAATGGCATAGGAAAAAAAGTTAAAAAAAGTTTATAAAATATTTGAGAATTCAAAAAATCCGTTCTATATTTGCACTCGCAAAAAAGGAACAGCGATCTTTTGAATTCTTTTTTATATTTGCCTCCATAGCTCAGTTGGCCAGAGCACGTGATTTGTAATCTCGGGGTCGTGGGTTCGAATCCCTCTGGAGGCTCATAAAATATAAACTTTTGGGGAGATTCCAGAGTGGCTAAATGGGACTGACTGTAACTCAGTTGCTTCGGCTTCGTAGGTTCGAATCCTGCTCTCCCCACTTTATATTTTTATAAAAAAAAACTTGCAAGATTAAATAAGTTTTCTTAGTTTTGCACAGCGTTTACCAATAGTTTTGGAAACAAAATTGCGGAAGTAGCTCAGTTGGTAGAGCGTCAGCCTTCCAAGCTGAATGTCGCGGGTTCGACCCCCGTCTTCCGCTCAAAAAATCACACGTTAAAAGTGATTTTTTTAACACTGAAATATGTAGAGTAGAGTTTCTCAATCAATTTCAGTCTTTTATTAAAATGCCTCCATAGCTCAGTTGGCCAGAGCACGTGATTTGTAATCTCGGGGTCGTGGGTTCGAATCCCTCTGGAGGCTCATTTTAATATAAAATATCTGGGGAGATTCCAGAGTGGCTAAATGGGACTGACTGTAACTCAGTTGCTTCGGCTTCGTAGGTTCGAATCCTGCTCTCCCCACATTTTATATTATAAAAAAACTTGCAAGATTAAATAAATTTTCTTAGTTTTGCACAGCGTTTACCAATAGTTTTGGAAACAAAATTGCGGAAGTAGCTCAGTTGGTAGAGCGTCAGCCTTCCAAGCTGAATGTCGCGGGTTCGACCCCCGTCTTCCGCTCAACAAAAAATCATGCTACTTAGTGTGATTTTTTTAGTTGATGCCGACTTAGCTCAGCGGTAGAGTGCTTCCTTGGTAAGGAAGAGGTCACGGGTTCAAGTCCCGTAGTTGGCTCTCGATTTTCCCGAATCTCTTCGGGATTTTTTTATGCCCAAAAGAATGTAATTTTATTATCTGATCATTTTACAGTTAAACATCTGCTTAGATAAATCCTAAAATTATTTCCTTCTTCAATCTTTTTTTCAGATTCGTTTCTTGCTGATAGTGCTATCATGAAAACTTTTCCCTCACCTTTAGAATCACAATCATAAAATTTTCTTTAAATTCGTGTAAAATAAATTTTTGATGAATATTCTTTTACTGGAAGATGATCTCATTTTGTCTGCGGAATTGTGCAGATTTTTAGAATCAAATAATTTTAATTGTGATAAGATCTATGACGGAGAGACCTTTCTCCGCCAGATAAAAAATAGCACGTATGATCTGTATTTATTAGACATTAATGTTCCTAAGATAAATGGGCTTGATGTCTGTCAGACTATCCGTTCTTTTGACAAAAATACTCCTATCATTATCATTTCTGCCTATGGGGATATCTCTGATAAAAAAGATGCCTTCACCAGGCTGGCTGATGATTATCTTGTAAAGCCATTCCAGTTTGAGGAACTTCTGCTAAGAATCAATTCATTGCTGAGGAGAAAAGCGCCTTCTGATAGTTCAGATCAGGATATTTTAAGAATTGATGACCTTATTATCAATAAAACCGAACAGAAAGTTTATCGTGGAGGTAATGAGATAGCCCTTACCCTAAAAGAATTCCAACTTCTGGTTTATCTTGCAGAAGCACAAGGAAGAACCGTTTCCAAGCAACAGATCACAGAACATGTCTGGGAACATAATTTTAACACGAATACTAACACCGTAGAAGTTTATATCAATTTCCTGAGGAAGAAGATCGATAAAGATTTTAAAATAAAACTGATCCACACCCGTTCAGGGTTTGGATACTATCTAAGCCCATTATAAATGTCTTTAAAAAGAAAGATCGCTTTAACGATAAGTATTGCCTTTTCATTATTATTTGGAATGGTGATGGCGGTCATTTATTTATCTTTTAATGATTTCAGAAGAGATGAGTTTAAAGAAAGATTCAGGCAGAGACTTGAATTTACTTCTCATTTCATCTCAAAATCCAAAGACTTTGAAGAGGAAGCACCCGTTTTTTTCAATGAAAATTCAGATAACATTCTTTTGAATGAAAAGATTTTAATTTTCAATGAGAAAAAAGAATTGATCTACAGTACGATCAAAGACCGAAATGTCATCTGGGATAGTGCCATGCTTAAGGAGCTGGATAAAAAGAAGATTATCTATACAGAAAAGACCGTTCCGGAAATCTATGCAGCCCTTAGGAATATCAACGGCGAAAATTATTATATCCTTACAAGTGCTTTTGATACCAATGGGAAATCCAAATTGGGATATCTTAAATATCTTTTGATTACAGCTTATGTGATGAGCACCATGCTTATTGGTTTCTTCAGCTATTATTTTGTAGAAAAGTTCCTCCGTCCTCTGGAAGATCTGAACAAAGAAATCTCTGAAGTTACGGCTCATAAACTCACCACACAGATTCCGGTAGAGCAATCCAATGATGAAGTAAGTGTTCTTGCAAAATCCTTTAATACAATGATTGGAAGGCTGGATGATGTATTTCAGTCACAAAAAGATTTTACAGCCAGTGCTTCGCATGAGATAAGAACTCCTATTACAAGAATGGCATTTCAGCTGGAAAACCTTATTAAGTTTGAAGAACATTCTCCGGAAACTCTGTCTTCTTTAAAACAAATCCAGAGAGATGTATACCAGCTGTCGGATCTGACAAATTCACTTTTACTGCTTACCAAGTTTGATAAAGAAAATATCCAGAGTATTTATGAGGAAGTAAGAATCGATGAAGTCATTTTTGAAGCTTTTGAAGCGGTGGAAAAAAGTTATCCACAACTTAAGCTGGATTTTCTGATCAATGAAGAAAGTTCTGAAAATGCTTTTCTGACTATAAAAGGAATTCAGTCACTATTGGTAATTGTATTTATCAACTTGTTTAAAAATGCAGCGGTGTATTCAGATAATACAGAAGTGAATGTTCTGATCACTGAAACCAACGATAATCTTTCCATCGAAGTTATTTCTCATGGTAATACTATTTCTGAAGATGAGCAGACTAAATTGTTTGAAGCTTTTACGAGGGGAAATAACGCACAGAATATAGCCGGGTCAGGATTAGGTCTTAGAATCGTCAAAAGGATTCTGGAATATCATGATGCAGATATTATATATTCTTCACCTGAAGAGTATATGAATAAGTTTACACTATTTTTTAAAAAATAAAATGAAAAGCAGCTGATATGAAAAACAGTTGCTTTTTTGTTAAACTCCCGATTAAATTTTTTAATAAAAATTCAATAGTTGGAGAAAAATTCACTGATTTCATGTTGTGGTTTGTTGTAGAAACAGCCTGCTCAAGCCTATTTTAATATTTTTTTAAGCGTCATTTAAGTTTCTTTTAATAGCATCAAAGCAATTTTGTAATTTAAAAAGAAAAATAATGAACAGAATTGCAGTGCTGTGCCTCGCCGTTTCCTCATTCATGGCGGCACAACAGCAGATGTCTCTTTTGGATTGCGAAGAAGCTTTCCAGAAGAACAACCTCCAACTGCTCGCCGAACAATACAACATCAATATGGCTGATGCGGATATTCTGCAGGCTAAAATCTGGGAATTACCCCAATTAAGCGGGCAATTCAACGCTTATAATCCTCAAGACAAAAAGTTTTTTGATGTAGGACATTCTAAAGGAGCGGGTATTACTCAATTGATTTACATGGGTGGTAAAAAGAAAAATGAAATTGCTTTTGCCAAGTCCAATAAAGAGCTTGCTCAACTTCAGTTTTCACAATTGCTGGTAGATTTAAGAGCCCAGCTCCGTTCTACCTATTTCAATCTTTATTACGAAAAACTAAAGCTTGAGAATACCAACAGGCAGCTAGGGTATATGAATGATCTTTTAAACGCCTATCGTGTGCAGTCAGCAAAAGGAAATGTTTCCCTTAAAGACGCAGTAAGGCTGCAGAGTATTGTAATCCAGCTGAATCATGATAAACTGGAGATCAATAAAAATATTCTTGATTTTGAACAGAATCTGAAAGTTCTGACAGGAGTTACTGAAGAGATAGAACCTACGATGTCTGAAACCGAAGCTAAAGAAGCTTTGGTGGCACAGCCTTTCGGTGATGAAGAAGAACTGAAAAGCAAAGCTCTGGAAAATAATGCAGATTATCGATATAATTTGAAACTTATTGATAACAGTAAGCTTTATGCACAGTGGCAGAAATCATTGAATGTACCGGATGTTACCGTAGGCGCTGCATGGGACCAGGCAGGAGGAACCTTCAATAACGAAGCAAATTTGACTTTAGGAATTCCTTTGCCGCTATGGAAAGCCAATCAGGGAAATGTTGTAAAAGCAAATTATGCCATTCAGCAGAATCAGAAAAATGCAGACTTTCAAAAACTAACTCTGGAAACTAAAGTCCAATCTGCCTATAAAACCTGGAAAGCACAATACGACCAGCTTCTGGATGTGAAAACTACAGACCTTCAGAATATGGAACTTGTTTACAATGGAATGCTGAACAATTTCAGAAAAGGAAATGTAAACCTGATTGAATTTACAGACTTCATGGATAGTTACAGGGAGACAGCTCTTCAGATCTATGATATGAAAAATGAAATCATGCAGTCTGCAGAACAGCTTAATCAATTAGTACAAACGAAAATCTTCTATTAAAATGATGAAAACATATATTATCCCCGCATTGATGGTTCTTTCATTAATGGCCTGTTCCAAAAAAGAGGAAGAGAAAAATGTTCATGCCAAAAAAGGATTTGAACTCAGTAACACGATGCTGAATTCTATTTCTCTGGCAAAAGTTGAAAAAAAGAATATAGAAGATGAATACAGCTTTTACGGAAAAATCTCAGCAGATAAAAACAGCTATATAGACGTATACCCTTTAGTAGGAGGAAATGTGATGAGTGTCAATGTAGAATTGGGTGACTATGTAAAAAAAGGACAAGTACTGGCTACGATTAGGAGTACTGAGCTTGCAGAAATTCAAAAGGATGTGAGCGATGCAAAAACAGATCTGGTAGTGGCAAAAAATAATCTTCGTGTGGCAAAAGAGCTTTACGAAGGAAAGCTTAATACAGAAAGAGATGTTCTGGAAGCTAAAAGTCAGTTACAAAAAGCTGAAGACCAATTGCAGAGAGCTGCAGCGGTAAGTACGGTTTATAATGTGAAAACCGGAAACATATACAGTGTGGTAGCACCTATCAGCGGATATATTGTTCAGAAAAGTATCAATAAAGACATGCAGCTGAGAAGTGACAGAAGTGATAATATTTTTGATGTGGCCAATACTACCAATGTATGGGCGATAATGAATGTCAATGAATCTGATATTGATAAAATCAGTCTTGGAATGAAGGCACAGGTTTCCACCCTTTCTTATCCCGACAAAGTTTTTGATGGAAAAATTGATAAAATATTCAAAATTATTGATCCGCAGACTAACGCCATGCAGGCAAGAGTAGTATTGGACAATGCCAACGGACTTTTAATCCCGGACAGTAAAGCCACAATAAAAGTTTCCAGTCTGGAAAGCAACTCTACGCTTACTGTTCCATCCAAAGCTGTGATCTTTGATGATAATAAAAGCTTTGTGGTGATTTTTAAATCCAGGACAGATGTAAAGATCAGAGAAATCAAAGTATTAAAGCAGGTGGGTGATGTCACCTATATTGCAGACGGTCTGAAAGAAGGAGAAGAAGTGATTACCAACAATCAGCTGCTGATCTACCGCTCGCTGAACAGCTAGTCTTATTAAACCATTAAGAATGTTTGCATTTTTCTTTAACGGCTTTTTTAGGTCATCAATGTATCTATCATGAATAAATTCATAAAAAATATAATCGCTTTTTCATTAAAAAATAAAGCATTTACCTTTATCTGGGTAGCGATTTTAGCCATCTCCGGTTTTATAAGTTTCAAAAACATGCCTATTGAAGCTTTTCCGGATGTAACCAATACCCAGATTGTAATCATCACCCAATGGAATGGACGTAGTGCAGAAGAAGTAGAACGTTTTGTCACGACACCCATCGAATTGGCGATGAGCCCGGTTCAGAAAAAAACAAGTGTGAGAAGTACCACCATGTTTGGACTTTCCATTGTTAAAATTCTGTTTGACGACGGGGTGGATGATACTTTTGCCAGAAATCAGGTCAATAACCAGTTAAGAACCATTAGCCTTCCTGATGAGGTAGACCCCGAAGTACAGCCACCCTACGGGCCAACCGGTGAGATTTTCAGATATACGCTGGAAAGTAAAACAAAAGATTCCCGAACATTGCTTACCCTGCAAAACTGGGTGATAGACCGTGCCTTAAGAGGGGTTCCGGGTGTAGCAGATATCAACGTTTTCGGAGGGCAGGATAAAGTTTTTGAACTCAGTATTGATCCGAGAGCATTGGATAAATATAATCTGACTCCGCTTCAGGTATATGATGCCGTTACCAAGAGTAATCTGAATGTAGGAGGTGATGTCATTGAAAAAAATGGCCAGGCTTATGTAGTAAGAGGTATTGGTTTGGTAAAATCTGTGGCAGATATCGGAAATATTACCATTCAGAATGACAGTGGAAACCCTGTTTTGGTAAAAAATGTAGCAGAAGTTCATGAAAGCTCTATGCCTAGAGTAGGACAGGCTGCTTTGAATCATCATGACGATACAGTAGAAGGAATCGTTGTGATGAGAAAAGGAGAGAATCCAAGAGAAGTTCTGGTAGGAGTGAAAGCTAAGATTAAAGAGCTTAACGAAAAAGTACTTCCGAAAGATGTGAAAATGGTCACTTTCTATGACCGCGACAATCTGATGGATTTCACTACGCATACTGTAATGCATAACCTTATTGAAGGAATTGTATTGGTAACGGTAATTGTTTTAATCTTTATGGCAGACTGGAGAACCACTTTGATTGTTTCCATCATCATTCCTCTGTCTCTATTATTTGCCTTTTTATGTTTAAAACTGGCCGGGATGAGTGCCAATCTGCTTTCGTTAGGAGCGGTTGACTTCGGGATTATCATTGACGGAGCCGTCGTCATGGTGGAAGGTCTCTTCGTAATGCTCGATCATAAAGCGAAGCGGTACGGAATGGAGAAGTTTAATAAACTTGCCAAAGGTGGCTGGATTAAGCAGACCGGAACCGGATTAGGAAAAGCAATCTTCTTTTCGAAATTAATTATCATCACCTCTCTGATTCCTATTTTCTCATTTCAGAAAGTAGAAGGAAAAATGTTCTCTCCTCTGGCATTTACATTGGGATTTGCATTAATGGGAGCGTTGATATTTACCTTAACATTAGTTCCTGTTCTTTCCCATATTCTTTTAAATAAAAATGTAAGAGAAAAAAATAACCCATTTGTTAATTTCTGGGACAGAATCGTTTTGAAAGGCTTTAATTTAACGTTCAAACATAAAAAGATGAGCATGATTGTGGCGATTTCTTTCTTGGCAGTTACTTTGTTTTCCGGTAAATTTTTAGGAACAGAATTTCTACCCCAGTTGAACGAAGGTTCATTGTGGATCACTGCAGAAATGCCGATGAGCTCCTCATTAAAAGAATCTCTGAAAACAGCTGATCTTTTAAAGAAAGACATTATGAGCTTCTCCGAAGTAACAGATGTTCTTGCGCAGACGGGAAGAAGTAATGACGGAACTGATCCCAACGGGTTTGGATTTGTACAATTTGCGGTGAATCTTAAGCCAAGAGAAGAATGGAAGCGTAAGATTACTTATGATGAACTGATCAATGAAATAGACAAAAAACTTAGAAGTTATCAGGGAATTACCTTCAACTATTCTCAGCCGATTTCGGATAACGTAGCAGAAGCCGTTGCAGGTTTTAAAGCTGAAAACGGAATCAAAATCTACGGTGATAACCTTGAAACTCTGGATAAATTAGCCCATGAAGTCTTACTGAAGATTAAAGATGTGAAAGGCGTAAAAGATCCGGGAATCATTAAAAATATTGGGCAACCGGAAGTGAGCGTAGTTTTGGATAGAGATAAGATGGCTGCTTACGGAGTCATGCCTGCGGATGCCCAAGCTGTGCTGGAAATGGCTTTTGGAGGAAAAACAGCTTCTGAAATGTTTGACGGGGAAAGAAAATTCCCGATCCGTCTTCGTTATTCTCAGGAATACAGAACCAATGAAAATGACATTGCTGCTTTGATGGTACCTACACAGGATGGAGCAAAAATTCCTTTAAAAGAAATAAGTACCATTGTTAAAGATAACGGAGCTGCATTTATCTACAGAGACAATATAAAGCGATATATCGGAGTTAAATTCTCCATTCGTGACAGAGATTTGGGAAGTACCATTGCGGATGCCCAGAAAAAAGTGGAAACCATTGACCTTCCGGATGGCTATTCTGTAGGATGGACAGGTCAGTTTGAAAACCAGCAGCGTGCCTCTCACAGGTTAGCACAGGTAGTACCTGTGAGTATTCTGATGATTTTCTTCCTGTTGTTTATTCTGTTTGGGAATATGAAAGATTCTCTTTTGGTGTTAGCGAACGTACCTTTTGCTTTGATAGGAGGAATTATCGCATTGCATGTTACCGGAATCAATTTTGGAATCTCTGCCGGAGTAGGGATGATTGCCCTTCTGGGAATTTGTATCCAGAACGGGGTTATTCTCATCACCGAGTTCCATCAGAATGTTAAAGACGGAATGGATATAGACACCGCCATCTTAAATGGGGTGAAATCCAGAACAAGACCCGTGATTATGACAGCATTGATGGCTTCCATCGGATTGATGCCGGCAGCCTTGTCTACAGGAATCGGATCGGAATCTCAGAAACCTTTGGCCATTGTTATTATCGGAGGACTGATTACAGCTACAGTGCTTACCCTGCTTATTTTTCCGATTATCTTCTGGATCTTCAACAGAACAAAAAAGCTCAGTCAAATTTAATTAATCTTTCATTTATATATTAGTTAGAAGCGCGGAAAACAAAGTTTTCCGCGCTTCTCCATTATTGAAATAAAAAAAGGATGAGTTTAAAATCCTAACCCCACTGCAAAAGCTTTTACAGTATTGGGGTAATCAGAAACAGAAGTAGCTGCTCCTGTCATTGTATTTACAGTGTAAATTTTTGTTGAAGAACCTACAGTAGCCATTAAATAAGCTTTCTGGCTCATGCCTCCAATATCAAAACCATTAGCATTGGTAATATTGATTCCTAAAGAACCTGTCTCAACTAAAGTCCCGTTGTTGGGTGGGTTTTGCTGATATAATTTATCCGTATTATGATCGATAACAAACAGAGTAGTAGCAGTAGCTCCGGCAAAATTGTTGGTATAGGCGGCTGCACTTATCATTGGACTTCCAGGATTTAATGCGAGATCTGCAGCAGCAATAGTTCCATCGTTAGGATTGAGTCGGAGATTTTGTCCAGTATTGCTTACTACCCTTATTCTGTCAACAGTGGGGTTAAAATCAAATCCAAAATCAGTTCCAGAAAGGAGGGTGGCAAATGGAGCTGTTCCTATGGCTGTGGCAGCGCCTGTTCCTAAGTTTATGGTGTAAATTCTGCTTGAACTTCCCAAAGCATACAATTGTCCGTTGGCAGGACGGAAATCGATTCCTAAAATATTTTCACCACTTTGTAGTCCTGCCACAGTCTTGGAGACAGGCATTGGGGTATTCGGATTGAAAATCTGAATATTATTCGAATTGTCAATGGCATAAGCTACCGGTTCTGTAGGAATGGCAATGTCAATGATTCCTTGTTGAAGAGTTCCTATAGAGGTTGCTTTTCCATTATTCAGATCCAGAATATGCAGTTTATCATTAAAAGCTAAGAGAGCAGTACTGTTATCATATTTGATGTCAAAAGCAGCCTGTCCTGTAAAAGTAGTTCCAAGACTTCCAACCTCTACCAAAGTTCCATTGTTGGGAGGATCCTGTTTATATAATTTTCCCAGCATCGGATCAATATCATATAAAATGGTTGTAGAAGCACCAGCCTTACTGTTGGTATAGGCTAATCCTGTTATTGAAGGACTTCCTGTTCCATTAATAGTAATATCAGTAGCAGCAACAACTCCGGTTTCCGGATGTAAGCGTAGATTTTGTCCGGAATTACTTACCAGACGAATTCTGTCAACAGTAGGATTGAAATCAATAGAAGCTATTGTTCCGGAGATCATAGGGGAAAATGCTGTTGAGCTTACTGTTCTTGCGGAAGCATTGGAGGTATTGATGATATATAATTTGCTGGCATTGGATAATGCATACAATTCTCCTGTGGCAGGTCTGAAATCTATACTTAATAATTTTTCTCCTGAGGTAACACCGGTTACCGCTGTTTTTGAGAGGAAGGTTTTTGGATTATTGGAGTTAAAATAAACCAGCTCATTCATTGCTGTTATTCCATATACCATAAGATCCGGGCCCTGCGGAGGCATATTTTCTGACATACTGTTTTCATCTGAATGATCACATGAAAATAATGTTGTAATAGCAAACAAGGCTAAATACATGTGTAATAGTTTTCTCATAATATTAATTTTAGTTGTTATCTTTATATGTACGAGAAAAAACAGCACTTGGATTCATGGATACAGGTAATAATCAATATTTTTTTGTCTGTATATCCTGTTCATAATTAACAAGATAGTTTATATTTTTAATAAAACGTTTCTAAGGATTTTTTCTATTCGGAAAAATGTGTAAATTTGCAGTCTCAATACGTTAAATATAAGGTTTGTCCTTCACTGGATGAGAATATTGAAAGTTTTTTTAATAAAAAGTTTTTGGTATTTAAAAATTCATTATATTTGCACACCGAAAATTTGAAAAACAATAAATAAATAATTTTAAATCATGGCAAAGGAAACGTTTAATCGTAACAAACCACACTTGAACATTGGTACTATTGGTCACGTTGACCATGGTAAAACTACACTTACTGCAGCTATCAGTAGTGTATTAGCTAACAAAGGTCTTGCTGAGAAAAAAGACTTCTCTGCTATTGACTCTGCTCCAGAAGAAAAAGAAAGAGGTATCACTATTAATACAGCTCACATCGAGTACGAAACTGAAAACAGACACTATGCACACGTTGACTGTCCAGGTCACGCCGACTATGTTAAGAACATGGTAACTGGTGCTGCTCAGATGGATGGAGCGATCTTAGTATGTGCTGCAACTGATGGACCAATGCCTCAAACTAGAGAGCACATCCTACTTTGCCGTCAGGTAAACGTACCAAGAATCGTTGTTTTCATGAACAAAGTTGACATGGTGGATGATGCTGAGCTTTTAGAGCTTGTTGAACTTGAACTTAGAGATTTATTATCTACTTACGAATATGACGGAGATAACTCTCCAGTGATCCAAGGATCTGCTCTTGGTGCTCTTAACGGAGACGAGAAGTGGGTTAAGACTGTTGAAGAATTAATGGATGCAGTTGATACATGGATCGAGCAGCCTGTTAGAGATCAGGATAAGCCATTCTTGATGCCAATCGAAGACGTATTCTCTATTACAGGTAGAGGTACTGTAGCAACTGGTAGAATCGAGGCTGGTGTTATCAACACTGGTGATCCAGTTGATATCGTAGGTATGGGTGATGAAAAATTAACTTCTACTATTACAGGAGTTGAGATGTTCAGAAAAATCCTAGACAGAGGTGAAGCTGGTGATAACGTAGGTCTATTGTTGAGAGGTATTGAAAAAACTGACATCAAGAGAGGTATGGTTATCGCTAAGAAAGATTCAGTTAAGCCACACAAAAAATTCAAAGCTGAGGTTTATATCCTTTCTAAAGAAGAAGGTGGACGTCACACTCCATTCCACAACAAGTACCGTCCTCAGTTCTACGTAAGAACTACTGACGTTACAGGTGAGATCTTCTTACCAGAAGGTGTAGAAATGGTAATGCCTGGTGATAACTTAACAATCACTGTTGAATTACTTCAGCCAATCGCTCTTAACGAGGGTCTTAGATTCGCGATCAGAGAAGGTGGTAGAACAGTAGGTGCAGGTCAGGTAACTGAAATCATCGACTAATTCACATCTAAAACAATATAAAAAGCTTCCGTAAGGAACACTCTTTACGGAGCTTTTTTTAACTACGGGCATCGTCCAATGGTAGGATACCGGTCTCCAAAACCGTTGATCAGGGTTCGAATCCTTGTGCCCGTGCAAATATAAATTATGAGTTCATTTGTCGATTTTTTAAAAGGTTCTTATAACGAATTCAGACATAAAGTTGAATGGCCAAAATGGGCTGACCTTCAGTCTTCTACAATTGTAGTGACTATTGCGACAGTTATTCTGGCTTTATTTACCTTTGGAGTTGATGAATTGTTTTCAAAAGCAATCAGCAACATAATAGGAATGCTAATCAACTTGTTCAATTAATAATTAAGTATTTTCCATAATGAGCGAATTGAAATGGTATGTGCTGAAAGCAATCAGCGGACAGGAAAATAAAGTGAAAAACTATATTGAGACAGAAATCAAACGTCTAGGGTTTGAGCAGTACGTTACTCAAGTGGTTATTCCTATGGAAAAGGTGATCCAAATTAGAAACGGTAAAAAAGTTCCTAAAGAGAGACCTTACTATCCTGGCTACTTGATGATTGAAGCTGACCTGATGGGAGAGATTCCTCACGTTATTAAAAATATCCCAGGAGTTATTTCTTTCTTGAGTTTAACAAAAGGAGGAGATCCTGTTCCAATGAGAAAATCAGAGGTTAACAGAATGCTTGGAAGAATGGATGAACTTTCAGAATTTGCAAGCGATGTTGAAATTCCTTATGTAGTAGGTGAAAACGTTAAAGTAGTCGACGGACCTTTCAACGGATTCAATGGTACAGTTGAGAAGATTCTTGAAGACAAAAAGAAAATTGAAGTTTCTGTATTGATCTTCGGTAGAAAAACTCCAATGGAATTAAGCTACATGCAAGTAGAAAAAGTATAATACATTACTTATAAAATATAAAAAAGACTGCTTTTTAAGCGGTCTTTTTTCATATATATTCTTTTCAATTTTTTTTGGGTGATGAATTGCTTATTCTTTATTATCAAGTAGTTCTATAATACTATTAATTCATAATGAAATATTGAAACTTAGTTTTTATATTTTTTCCCTATTGTTAGAGTTTTTTTAAGTTTATTAATATTATTTTGTTGATTTTCAAATTTCACACCTCTGTTGGTTACTTCTATAGTGTACTTTGCTTTAATTTAATTATCACCATTCGGTGATCATATTTTCTTTTTAAACATTGAGTTTTTTTTAATTGCTTAATTCACCTTCAGATGGCATACTTCTTGCAACCAAGCTGTTAACTAATCCACAAAATTTTATATTTCTTATTTCATACCCTGGTTACAGAGGTATAAGCAATGTATGTTGTTTTAATAAATATAAAATCCGGATTAGCTAAACAAAACACAAGTCTTATATAAACACATAACCCAATGACAAAAATTATTTCGATGATCATTCTGGTGGGTGCATCTGTGCTCACGAGTGCGCAGGTTGGTATCAATACTGCGACACCAGAAAAGGAACTTACTGTAAATGGTACAATGAAGACATCAGGAATTGTTTTCAAGCAACCTCTGGAGAAACTGAAAGCGGACGAGAATTACACTTTCATTATTAAGTCTCCGGCTCCGGAAAACAAAATTACAGCGTACAATGATTCTTTTGTACCTAATTCACCGGCACCTATTAATCTTATTCAGTTCAAAATTACCTGTGATCCTACAGACAAGGATTGGGTAAATCAATTTGACACAAAGATTAATTCCAGCAAGTTTTTGGTGGTAATCTCTTCTTTTGGATTTACACAGCCTACAAGAACGTATTCTGCAGACTGGCTTACACCAATGCCTCAGATTTTTGCCTACTCTTCAGGAGGAACATGGAAACTTAAGGCAGACTACCAGGGATTCGCCCCTGATAATTCTTTCCCTACAGGTGTCTGGACGCTGAACTTATTGGTGTTTGACAGATCGTATGCCAAAGATTTTAATTCAACACAAAGCCTTAGTGGGGCAGGTACTGGTGCTGCAACAGCTCCATTAATTCAATAAAAACATAAACTATATGAAAAAAATTATTGCGATACTCTTCACGGGTTTTGCTGCTTTAAGCATAAATGCGCAAGTGGGAATAAATACTACAACACCTAAAGGAACGTTGGACGTTGAAGGGGAAACATTAGTAGAATCCTATTTAATAGATACTGAAAATACAAAGGCAGGCGGAAATTATCTTCTTCTTACCCGATCAAAAGATTCTTCGCCGGTAGGTAAGGTAAAACTGCTGGATATATCGCTCCGTAATGTAGCACCTGTAAATATGTATAATGTTGTATTGAAAAATGTGAGACAGGATGAAGTGGTAAATCTCAATACAGGATTAGATGCGAGTAAATATGTTGTGGCTATTACAGGTGCTGTTTTTACAGGAGCGGTTTCGGCAGCGAATACCACCACCAGCCCAAAATCGTATGGTTCCTACGCAACTGAAATTACACAGGTAACCAGTGGAGGTAAAAAATACCATGCTATTAACCTGGCTTTTAAAGGAGCTGGAACTGTTTCCTCCATCAATGGAACCTGGACACTTACTCTAAATGTATTTGAAAAATCATTAGTGAAAGACTGGGGAACTTTTAACGGTTCTGTTTCAGCATCTGCTTCACCGGGATATTCGGGAGTTTCAACCAATACGCCTTTAGGGCTTCAATAAAAAAACTATGAAAAGAAAAATTTATATCACAATAATCATGTGCCTTGGGATATTTTTAAATGCCCAGAAAGGAAAAGTAGGGGTGAATACATCTAATCCTACAGAAACACTTGATGTTAATGGAAAAACATATACGAATTCTCTGTACTTGAGAAATCCGGGAGAACCTACCATGACAGGAGGTAGCTTTTTAGCAACTTCACAGAATGCTTTACAGTTGTATGATCCTGCTCTGGAAAGCAGCGGATTGTTCAATTACCTTAAGCTTACCCTTACCGGTGTACCTGGGACAGGAATTACAGATTATGATACTAAAATTGATGCCACTAACTTTTTGGTTATACTTCATAACTATTCATTTAAGCTGAATGATGGAAATACCAGCGTAATGCTTGATTACGGAGACAATGGTGTGAATGACAATAAACAGGGATCACCGGATGTAGTAGCCTTCAAAAGTAACGGAACATGGCACGTAAGAGCAAGATTTACGGATAGCAGAATGATTGCTACCAATACCACTACACCATCAAGAACTTATAACAACTTTACGGTTGACCTTTACCTGATGGCCTACAGAAGATTGATTGAAAAGCAAAATATAAGCGACATCAATGATGATCTTGGAGGAAATGACGGTTCTACAAAAACAATTAATAAACCTTCCGGTTTTTAATCAGTCTTTCCTTTTAAAAATATTTTAAAAACGGTTATTTAATGCAAATAACCGTTTTTTATTTTCCTTACCGTATTTTAAATTATACAATACTGGGCAAGATTTATTTTTTCTAAAACTTTTTAAAAATCAGCAATTTCCGTTTGCTATTTCAAAAATATTTTATACTTTTGCAGTCCAAAAAGTAGGTTTATTGTTATGTGAGTGCATAACCTGCTGAATAATAAATGCTTCCAAACTCATTAATTATTCAAATTTAAAAAACAAACAATGGCTAAGAAAGTCTTTAAAATGGTAAAGCTTCAGGTGAAAGGTGGCGCAGCTAACCCTTCTCCACCAGTAGGTCCAGCATTGGGTTCTGCAGGTGTGAACATCATGGAGTTTTGTAAGCAATTTAACGGAAGAACCCAAGATAAGCCAGGGCAAGTTTTACCTGTAGTAATTACAGTATACGAAGACAAATCTTTTGAATTCGTTATTAAAACTCCACCTGCAGCGATCCAGTTAATGGATGCAGCTAAGATCAAGGGAGGTTCTGGTGAACCAAACAGAAACAAAGTAGGTTCTGTAACTTGGGAACAAGTAAAGAAAATCGCTGAAGATAAAATGGCGGATCTTAACTGTTTTACAATGGACTCTGCTCTTTCTATGGTTGCAGGTACTGCTAGATCTATGGGATTAAGAGTAACAGGAGCTAAACCAACTAACGCTTAAAACTTAAAGAAATGGCAAAATTAACTAAAAAGCAAAAGGAAGCTTTAAGCAAAGTAGAAAAAGGAAGAATCTATAACCTTGAAGAAGGTTCAGCTCTTGTAAAAGAAGTGAACACTACAAAGTTTGATGCTTCAGTAGATATCGCTGTAAGATTAGGTGTAGACCCAAGAAAAGCAAACCAAATGGTAAGAGGTGTTGTATCTCTTCCTCACGGTACTGGTAAAGATGTTAAAGTATTAGCTCTTGTAACTCCAGATAAAGAAGCAGAAGCTAAAGCTGCTGGTGCTGACTATGTAGGTCTTGACGAATATTTACAAAAAATCAAAGAAGGTTGGACAGATGTTGACGTTATCGTTACTATGCCAGCTGTAATGGGTAAATTAGGTCCATTAGGTAGAGTATTAGGTCCAAGAGGTTTAATGCCAAACCCTAAATCAGGAACTGTAACAATGGAAATTGGTAAAGCAGTAACTGAAGTTAAAGCAGGTAAAATTGATTTCAAAGTAGACAAGTATGGTATTATCCATGCAGGTATTGGTAAAGTATCTTTCGATGCTGCTAAGATCAAAGAAAATGCTCAGGAATTAATCCAGACATTGATCAAAATGAAACCAACTGCTGCTAAAGGAACTTATGTGAAGAGCATCTATTTGTCTTCTACAATGAGCCCAGGTATTGCAATTGATACTAAATCTGTTAACTAATAATAATCCTTAAGACAATGACAAAAGACCAAAAAGTTGTAGCAATACAAGAGATCAAAGATTTGCTTCAGGATGCAAAAGTAGTATACGTAGCAGATTTAGAAGGTTTGAACGCTGGTAAATCTTCAGATTTCAGAAGACAGGCTTTCAAGCAAAATATCAAAGTGAAAGTTGTAAAAAATACACTTTTACAAAAAGCAATGGAGCAAATTGATGGAGTAGATTACTCTGAAATGTTCCCATCTTTCAAAGGAAACTCAGCGTTAATGATTGCTGAAACAGCAAACGCTCCTGCGAAATTGATCCAAGGATTCAGAAAGAAAGAAGAAAAGCCAGCTTTAAAGTCTGCTTTTGTTCAAGAAACTTTCTATGTTGGTGACAATAACCTAGACATGTTGGCTAACATCAAGTCTAGAGAAGAAATGATCGGTGAAATCATCGGATTACTTCAGTCTCCAATCCAGAGAGTTGTTTCTGCTCTTCAAAACAAATCTGAAACTGTAGAAGCTCAAGCTGAAGAAGCTGCTCCTGTAGTAGAAGAAACTCCTGCTGCTGAAGCTCCAGAAGCTGCTGCAGAAAGCACTGAAGAAACAAGTGCTGAATAATTACACTCAAAAAATTAAATAAATAATCAACAAAAACATTACAACAATGTCAGATTTAAAAAATTTAGCTGAAACGCTAGTAAACCTAACTGTAAAAGACGTAAACGAATTAGCTGCTATCCTTAAGGATGAGTACGGAATTGAGCCTGCTGCTGCTGCAGTAGTAATGGCTGGTCCTGCTGGTGAAGCTGCTGAAGAAAAGACTGAATTCGACGTAATTCTTAAGTCTGCAGGTGCTTCTAAATTAGCTATCGTTAAATTAGTAAAAGATTTAACTGGTGCTGGTCTTAAAGAAGCTAAAGATATCGTAGACGGAGCTCCTGCTGCAATTAAGCAAGGTGTTTCTAAAGACGAAGCTGAAGCTCTTAAGAAGCAATTAGAAGAAGCTGGTGCTGAAGTAGAATTGAAATAATTTCAATTTTATTATAAATATAGAAGCCCGGGCATTTGCCCGGGCTTTTTTTTTGTATGTAAGTCTTTGTAAATGTGATTCTTATTCTGTAACAGTATTTTAATATTATTGGTTCTTATTTTAATATATCTTTTTACGATTAAATATTATTCAATAATTAACATAATATTTTAATGTTATTTAGTGTATTTTTTTATTTAGTGTGAATTTTTATTAATAAAGTGTTATTTTGGTTGAAAATATATTATATTTGTATCGAAAAAACACAATATAATTGGATAGAAATTATTTTCTTTCCTACGGCCATAAGATTACACTTTTGTTGCTTCTGGCAGCTGTAGGAAAATTAAACACTAAGTTGATATCTGTGATGAGAACAAAACCTGAGTTGTCTTATTGTTCAGATATTAAAAATCATCTGCAGGGTTACTTAGCTGATGTTTCTGTTCATCAGTGTTCTGAAACAAAAAATGATAGGTCTGTTTCCGAATGTCTTTCTGCTCATCAAAATGGAACTCATATATTTTATAACAAAGATTCCCAACATAAATTCCCTTTCTTTAATACTATAAAACTTATAGGCATATCAAATAAATGGAACTATTCATGTCAGCAATATAGGGAGAAAGCTTACCCGATATTTAAAGACGTTAAAAAGTTCTATAGTAACTCCATTAAACTGGTTGACGGTTTTAAATTTATCATCAAAATTCCCGATAAACCGATTCTTTCCCTTATTCTATAACATTCCTTACAATTTTAAACGCCTTCTTACAGCATGAGCTGTTATTTCATTTATGATTTAGATGAGAAAGCGTGAGAATTGCCCTTTCAAAAAAACACATTTACATAAAAACAGCAAACATCATTAGAAATGAAAAATAAATTATTAACCATCGCTCTGTTATCAGTAAGTTTTCCAATACTCGCTCAGGTAGGGATTAATATTAATCAACCACAGGCAACTTTTGATATTGTAGGATCACCTTCCAATCCAGGCAAGCTTGACGGTGTGATTGCCCCAAGACTTACAGGAATACAATTAAAAGCTAAAAACTATACTGCAGCCCAAACCGGAGCAATCGTATATGTTACAGCCGCTGAGACTACCCCAACAGGACAAACTGTGGATGTTGTTTCACCAGGCTACTATTATTTTGACGGTTCGAAATGGAGTAGCTTAAGCGGAAACTGGCGACTAGTAGGGAATTCAGGAACTACAGCAAGTACTGCCATCATAGGAACAGACATCAGTACTGGAAATTACCTGGGAACTAATGACGGTCAGAACTTGGTTTTGGCAACTCAGAAAAACGTAAAAGGAATTCTGGATATTAACGGAACCCTGCAGGGTGGAAATGCTAATTCTTCATCAGGTCCTTATGCTTCATTGACATGGGGATCAAATAATATCCTTACAAACAGTACTTCCTCCAATATTGCCCTTGGAAAAGATAATACCGTTTCTGCACAGGGAAATTTTCCGGCTGTAGCTATTGGATTAAACAATGCAGCAAATAATGGAGCTAAAGTAATAGGAAATAACAATACAGCAACAGGTGCTAATAACCTTGTCTTTGGAAATCTGAATACAGTAACAGGACTCACGGGGCTGACCATCGGAAATAATCACAATAACAATGGTGGGATTGCCATTGGAAGCGGAAACACCACCTCATTAAATAATATAGCGGTTGGTTCGGCAAATACAGCGACAGGTACGGAAGCTTTTGCTATAGGATTTTCAGGTCAGGCTGCTGCGGGACAAATGGTGTATGCTAATAAGGAACATGTTTTTTTCAATAAAGGAAACGGAACAGATACCATACTGGGAATTAATATGGCTCCTACAGCGGCTACTTCTACAGGGGCAGCTCTTCAGATGAAAGGAATTGCTTCCGGTGCCAATGCAACATGTACAACGGCTGAAGAAGGCGCAATCCGATATAATACAACTGCTAAAGTTCATGAAGGTTGTAACGGTTCCAACTGGAAGGCACTTTACTAATTCAATAAAAACACAAACCTTAAAAAAATAAAAAATGACCAGAAAATTATTCGAAAAGTTAGCTGCGCTGCTCATGACATTGATGATGTCTGCAGGAGTATTTGCACAGCAGGGCTATGAACCAATCCGTGGAATGGGTGTGGAGGCAAAACCTGTCAACAATTCAGGGATCTGCCTGGCATGCTATAACGGAAGCATGAATCCGGTGGTGGATGCAAGTCTTGATAATAGTGTAAGTATGGGTAATTTCGCTTCTCTTTTAAGTGGAAACGGAATCTCTGTAAAGAATAAAAATACAACCTATCCTGCAGGATATATTACCGGTTTCAATGTAGATCTTGGAACAAGTTTTATCACAGTTGATCTTTTGAGCTCTTTGAGAATCAGTACTTATAAAAATGGGGTTCTTCAGGAAACGACTACCAGCAGTACACTTTTGTCAGTGCCTGCATTCGGGGGAAGTAAAAACAGAATATTTCTTCATTTCAAAACTTCAAAAGAATTTGATGAAGTAAGGTTGTATCAGACCAATGTTCTTTCCATATTCAGTGCAATGAATGTATATTATGCATTCGCATTTGATCCTGCAAAAGTACCTACAGATAACAATGGTATTTGTGACGATATTATTGCGGGAAGCGGTGTGGATGGAAATGTATCCGGAAGCAGCAGTTTTCTTGCTCCGCTTTCTTATGTTCAGAATAAAGAAAAAATAGGAGACGGGAACAAAAATTCTTATGGATCAATTGTTCTGCCAGTGGGATTATTGGGTTCTTATTCGGTAGGCGTTTTAGACAAAAACCAGACATACCCTGCAGGAAACAGAACAGGTTTTGTAATAGAACCGGATGATCAGGGTAAATTGTTAAGTGCAGAGTTTTTAAAAAATATTACCATAGAAACTTATCTTTTTGGCCAGCTTCAGGATTCAAAACAGTTGTCCGACGGAGGAGGCTTAATTAATATAAAAGTATTAGGTTATGGCTCAGGAAAACAAAAAGTTACCTTAACGACTACTAAACCTTTCAATGAAGTAAGATTAAAAGTGACTCAAACCCTGGGATTTAATTTAGGAGCATTGAAAGTCTATTATGCTTTCGAAGAACCGGTTTCTTGTGATTGTGATGATAAAATTCAGACAAGCGGTTCTGCTGTTCCTGGAAATTTGGTTACAGGTACTTCATGGACTTCCGGACCAGGGTTTCTTGGTCTTATTTTAGCTAAAATGACCAGTCCTGAAGCGATTGTAGATAATAATCCTTCCAATTATGCCACAGCTACTGTTCCGGCTGCTTCTATTTTCAGCCTTTTCTCCGCATTTGCAACGGTAGGAACTAATGCAGTGCTTCCTGCCAACACAATGGCCGGATTTACGGTAGAAAAAGCAGGAAACCTTCTTGGAGTAAGTGTTTTGGAAAATATCACAGTAACATTGTACAACGGAAATACTTTGACAGATACTTTTACGAGTTCAGGAAGTCTTATCAGTGGAAATTTCTTCACAACGAATTCCAATAAATTCTATGTTGGAGGGAAATCAACAAAACCTTTTAACCGTATTAAAATCACTTTCAACAGCGGAACGGCCATTCGTATTCCTCAAAACTATTATATCTACAATGCATTTGCGAGCAGAGATGATGATAATGACGGTGTACCGAACTGTTTTGATCAATGCCAGGGAGGAGATGACAGCATAGATAATAACGGAAACGGAATTCCTGACTGTGCGGAAGGATGTACAGCCGTAAATGACAAATCTCCTGCACTCGATACGGATGGTGACGGAATTGTAGATGCCTGTGATCTGGATTCTGATAATGACGGAATTCCGGATGCAATAGAAGACTTTGATAAAAACGGCAAGTTCCAGGATGATGATAACGAAGGAGATATTCTTTTAACACCTGTATTGGGAGATTCTGTTCCTAATTATCTTGATCTGGATTCTGATAATGATGGTATCCTGGATTTATTTGAATCTGGAATTCCGACCTCTGTCATCAATCAGATTGATTCTGATCATAACGGTATCATTGATACGAATGTTCCGGTTGGTAAAAACGGAATTGCTGATATTCTGGAAACTTCACCTGATTCAGGTGTATTGAAATATCCAATCAAAAATACAGACGGAGATGATAAACCTGACTTTCTGGATATTACTTCCGATGGTTCAGAACCTGACCTTTATAAGATCGGAAAAGCAAATCTGGATACATTAGGAGGAGGATTCATTTCTACCATTAATGATAAAGACAAAGATGGAATTCAGGCAGTAGTAGATACGGATCTTGTAAAAAGAGGTTCTCCGGATTCCCCGCTTTCACCTTATGCTTCATTATTGAAAAATGCATCTAATGTGGCAAAAACTACTTCCGCAGAAATTATCGAAGCAGCGAATGATGTAAAAGTATACCCGAATCCGGTAAAAGCAGGAGAAAATCTTAGAATTATATCAGAGGAAGAAGGTGTATATACTTTGTTCTCTGCACAAGGACAGGTTGTTAAGACAGATCGTTTTAATGCCCATACAGGTATTGATACTTCTTCACTTCCTACAGGAGTGTATATTATTAAAGTAGAAACTAAATCAAAAATAAAATCTTATAGGGTTATTGTGAAATAATCATAGGATTAGCTTGTGTTGTGGAGGGGTTGCTCATATTTGGGCAGCCTCTCTTGTTTTTAAGAGTCTCAAAATGAGATGATTTATTTGTTATTGTGGATAACTTTTTGTATCTTTGCCCCTCTTTTGGCGCGAAAAATTGTTTGTAAATTTATAAAATACTGAAAATCAGCTCTTTCACTGTGTAAAACATGGAAGGGATTTCGTGTATATAAATACTGCGGTAATACTGCCTCAAAAGTAATAAAAATATTTTGCATTACGCTGTGAAAAGATATACCAGCGTTGCAGTTAGAAAGAACTACATACAAAGTTTAAAAGAGCTTAAGGTCCTTTGTGAGCGCCAAAAACACTTTTACCTTTTACTTTTATCTTGTTTCTTGTTCTTTTCTGATATTTTTTAATGAATCAAAATATTTTTTAACCCTTTCTTAAAAGTTTTATGAGTAAAACAAAATCAACAACTCAAGGAAATCCGAGAATTAATTTCTCATCAGCGAAAGGAAAAATCATCACTCCAGACTTTTTGGATATCCAAATTGAGTCTTTCAGAGAATTTTTCCAGCTTGATACACTTCCTGAAGCCAGAAAGACAGAAGCTCTTTACAAGACTTTCCAAGAGAATTTCCCAATTACGGATTCAAGAAACCAATTCGTATTAGAATTCTTAGACTATCTGGTAGATTCTCCACGTTATTCAATCGATGAGTGTGTGGAAAGAGGACTTACTTATTCAGTTCCTCTAAAAGCTAGACTTAAATTGTATTGTACTGACCCGGAACACGAAGATTTCCAAACAGTGGTTCAGGACGTATACTTAGGTCCGGTTCCTTATATGACGCCAAGTGGTTCTTTTATCATCAATGGTGCTGAAAGAGTTATCGTTACGCAGCTTCACCGTTCACCTGGTGTATTCTTCGGACAAACTTACCACGCAAACGGAACCAAACTTTACTATTCAAGAATTATCCCTTTCAAAGGATCTTGGATGGAATTTACAACAGATATCAACAGCGTAATGTACGCGTATATCGACCGTAAGAAAAAATTACCATTAACAACTCTATTAAGAGCGATCGGTTATGAATCTGACAAGGATATCCTTCAGATCTTCGACCTTGCTGAAGAAGTGAAAGTTTCTAAAGCTGCCCTTAAAAAAGTAGAAGGGAGAACATTGGCTGCGAGAGTATTGAACACTTGGTTCGAAGATTTCGTAGACGAAGATACAGGTGAGGTAGTTTCTATCGAAAGAAACGAAATCATCCTGGATAGAGAAACTATTCTTGAAAAAGAACACTTAGATCTTATTCTTGATGCTGGTGTGAAATCAATCCTGATTCACAAAGAAAACAGCAACGAATTCTCTATCATCCAGAATACATTACAAAAAGACCCTACTAACTCTGAAAAAGAAGCGGTAGAGTATATTTATCGTCAGTTAAGAAATGCAGATCCACCAGATGAGGAAACTGCAAGAGGAATCATTGAAAAATTATTCTTCTCTGAGCAAAGATATTCATTAGGTGAAGTAGGACGTTACAGATTGAACAAAAAGTTAGGTCTTAATATTCCAACTACAACTGAGGTTCTTACAAAAGAAGATATCATTGCTATTGTAAGACACTTAATCGAGCTTGTAAACTCTAAAGCTGAGGTTGATGATATTGACCACTTATCAAACAGAAGAATTAAAACTGTTGGTGAGCAATTAGCTGGACAGTTCGGAGTAGGTCTTTCAAGAATTGCAAGAACAATCAAGGAAAGAATGAACGTTAGAGATAACGAAATCTTTACTCCACTTGACCTTGTAAATGCTAAGACATTAACATCTGTAATTAACTCATTCTTTGGTACCAACCAGCTTTCTCAGTTCATGGACCAAACCAACCCTCTATCAGAAATTACTCACAAGAGAAGATTATCTGCACTAGGGCCTGGTGGTTTATCAAGAGAAAGAGCAGGTTTCGAGGTTCGAGACGTTCACCATACTCACTACGGAAGAATTTGCCCGATTGAAACTCCGGAAGGACCAAACATCGGTTTGATTTCATCCCTAGGTATTTATGCTAAAATCAACAGACTAGGTTTCATCGAAACTCCATATAGAAAAGTAGAAGACAGCAAGATTAATCTTAATGCTGATCCTATTTACCTTAATGCAGAAGACGAAGAAGACAAAGTAATTGCTCAGGCAAACGTTGAATTGAGCGATAACGGTGATTTCTTAACAGATAGAATTATTGCAAGATTAGATGGTGACTACCCTGTAGTGGAACCATCTCAGGTTAACCTTATTGATGTTGCACCAAACCAGATCTCTGGTATTTCTGCTTCATTAATTCCGTTCCTTGAGCATGATGATGCGAACCGTGCATTGATGGGATCTAACATGATGCGTCAGGCCGTTCCTCTATTGAAGCCACAGGCTCCAATCGTGGGTACAGGGCTTGAGCAACAAGTTGCAAGAGATTCAAGAATTTTAATTAACGCTGAAGGTACAGGTACTGTAGAGTACGTAGATGCTGACAGAATCGTTATTAAATATGAAAGAAGCGAAGACGAAGATTTAGTACAATTCGAGTCTGCTACTAAAACATACAACCTTACTAAGTTTAGAAAAACTAACCAGAGTACAACCATTACCCTAAGACCAAACGTAAGAGTAGGTGATGTAGTGGAAAAAGGACAGGTACTTTGCGACGGTTATGCTACTGAAAAAGGAGAATTAGCTCTTGGTAGAAACTTAGTGGTAGCGTTCATGCCTTGGAAAGGGTACAACTTCGAGGATGCAATCGTAATCAACGAAAAAGTTGTACGTGAAGACTGGTTTACTTCAATCCACGTGGATGAATATTCTCTTGAAGTTCGTGATACCAAATTAGGTATGGAAGAGCTTACAGCAGATATTCCAAACGTATCTGAAGAAGCTACTAAAGATCTTGACGAGAACGGTATGATCAGAATCGGTGCTGAAGTGAAGCCTGGAGATATCATGATTGGTAAAATTACTCCAAAAGGTGAATCTGACCCGACTCCTGAAGAAAAACTTCTTAGAGCAATCTTCGGTGATAAAGCTGGTGATGTGAAGGATGCTTCATTGAAAGCTGACTCTTCATTAAGAGGAGTTGTTATCAACAAGAAATTGTTCTCTAGAAACATTAAAGACAAAAAGAAAAGAACTGAAGAAAAACTTAAACTTGAAGAAATTGAAAACACTTACAAGGCTAAGTTTGACGAGTTGAGAAATACTTTAATTGAAAAATTAAATACACTGGTAAGCGGTAAAACTTCTCAAGGGGTACAAAACGACCTAGACGAAGAAATCATCGGTAAAGGTGTGAAATTCACTCACAAGTTATTAACTTCAGTTGAAGATTATGTAAACGTTAGCGGTTCAGACTGGACAGTAGACGCTGACAAGAATGAATTGATCAAACAATTGATTCACAATTACAAAATCAAATATAACGACATCCAGGGAGTTAAAAACCGTGAGAAATTTGCAATTTCAATCGGAGATGAGCTTCCGGCAGGTATCATGAAGTTGGCTAAAGTTTACATCGCTAAGAAACGTAAACTGAATGTAGGAGATAAAATGGCAGGACGTCACGGTAACAAAGGTATCGTTTCAAGAATCGTTCGTGAAGAAGATATGCCATTCCTTGAAGACGGAACACCAGTAGATATCGTATTGAATCCACTAGGGGTACCTTCTCGTATGAACATCGGTCAGATCTACGAAACCGTTCTTGGATGGGCTGGTAGAAAATTAGGATTGAAGTTCGCTACGCCAATCTTCGATGGAGCAAGTCTTGATCAGATTACTGAATATACTGAGAAAGCAGGTCTTCCTAAATTCGGTCACACTCACCTTTATGATGGTGGTACCGGAGAAAGATTTACTCAGGCTGCAACAGTAGGTATTATTTACATGTTGAAACTAGGACACATGGTAGATGATAAGATGCATGCACGTTCTATTGGTCCTTACTCATTGATTACTCAGCAGCCGTTAGGAGGTAAAGCTCAGTTCGGAGGTCAGAGATTCGGAGAGATGGAGGTTTGGGCACTTGAAGCATTCGGTGCATCTAACATCCTTAGAGAGATCCTTACTGTGAAGTCGGATGACGTGATTGGTAGAGCAAAAACTTATGAAGCAATTGCAAAAGGTGAATCTATGCCTGAACCAGGTATTCCGGAATCATTCAACGTATTACTTCACGAGTTACAAGGTCTTGGATTAGACGTAAGATTGGAGGAGTAAATTAAAGATTTAATTACTAAAAATTAAAGAATTAATCAACTCCGAGATGATAAGAGTGAAAGTGTAATGCTTTCAATCTTTAATCTTTATAATCAAAAATAAAATTATGTCAAATAAAAATAAATCAAGTAGATTTAATAAAATAACCATCGGTCTAGCGTCACCGGAGTCTATTTTACAAGACTCAAGAGGGGAGGTTTTAAAGCCGGAAACTATTAACTACAGAACTCACAAGCCTGAAAGAGACGGGCTATTTTGTGAGAAAATCTTTGGTCCTGTAAAGGATTACGAATGTGCTTGTGGTAAATACAAGAGAATTCGTTACAAAGGGATCGTTTGTGACCGTTGTGGAGTAGAAGTTACTGAGAAAAAAGTAAGAAGAGAGAGAATCGGGCACATCAACCTTGTAGTTCCAATTGCACACATCTGGTATTTCCGTTCATTACCAAACAAAATCGGATACCTTTTAGGAATTCCTTCTAAGAAATTAGACATGATCATCTACTACGAAAGATATGTAGTGATTCAGCAGGGTATTGCTAAGAAGTTAGACGGTTCTGATTTTGAAAATATGGAATTCCTTACAGAAGAAGAGTACCTTGATATCATGGAAACTCTTCCTGTAGAAAACCAGTATCTTGATGATTCTGATCCAAACAAATTCATCGCCAGAATGGGTGCTGAAGCTGTAGAAGATCTATTAAAAAGAATCGATCTTGATGCATTGTCTTTCGACTTGAGACACAAAGCTCACAACGAAGGTTCAAAACAAAGAAGAACAGAAGCTCTTAAGAGATTGAACGTTGTAGAAGCATTAAGAGGTGCTAATACAAGAATGATCAACAGACCAGAGTGGATGATCATGCGTGTACTTCCTGTTATCCCACCAGAACTAAGACCATTGGTTCCATTGGATGGAGGACGTTTCGCAACTTCTGACTTGAATGACCTTTATAGAAGAGTTATTATCAGAAATAACCGTTTGAAGAGATTATTGGAGATCAAAGCTCCTGAAGTAATCTTGAGAAACGAGAAGCGTATGCTTCAGGAATCAGTAGATTCATTATTCGATAACACAAGAAAATCTTCTGCAGTAAAATCTGAATCAAACAGACCATTGAAATCACTTTCGGATTCATTGAAAGGTAAGCAAGGTCGTTTCCGTCAGAACCTACTAGGAAAAAGGGTTGACTACTCTGCGCGTTCGGTAATTGTTGTAGGTCCAAACTTACAGCTTCACGAATGTGGTATTCCTAAGGATATGGCAGCTGAACTTTACAAACCATTCATCATTAGAAAACTAATTGAAAGAGGTATTGTAAAAACAGTAAAATCTGCAAAGAGAATTATCGACAGAAAAGAACCAGTAGTTTATGATATCCTTGAAAACGTGATGAAAGGTCACCCTGTTCTATTGAACAGAGCACCTACGCTTCACAGACTGGGTATTCAGGCTTTCCAACCTAAGATGATCGAAGGTAAGGCAATCCAGCTACACCCATTAGTAACTACGGCCTTCAACGCCGATTTCGATGGTGACCAGATGGCGGTACACTTGCCACTAGGACCAGAAGCGATCCTTGAAGCTCAGTTATTGATGTTAGGTTCTCAAAACATCTTGAACCCTGCAAACGGTTCTCCAATTACAGTACCATCTCAGGACATGGTTCTTGGTCTTTATTTCATGACTAAAGAATTAAGCTCTACTGAGACAATGAAAGTAAAAGGAGAAGGTCTTGCATTCTATTCTCCTGAAGAAGCAGAAATTGCTTACGCTGAAGGTAGAGTATCTTTAAATGCTAAAGTAAGATGTAGACTACCTATCAAAGAAGATGGAGAAATCGTTACAAGATTGATCGAAACTTCTGTAGGTAGAATCCTATTCAACCAGATTGTACCTAAGCAGGTAGGATATATCAATGAACTTTTGACTAAGAAATCATTGAGAAACGTTATCGGTAAGATCCTTGCTGATACAGATTTCCCTACAACTGTGAAGTTCCTTGATGCAATGAAAGACCTAGGATATTCAAACGCATTCAAAGGAGGTCTTTCTTTCTCACTAGGAGATATTGTAGTTCCTGTTGAGAAAAAGCAGATGATTGCACAATCAATTGAAACTGTAGACGAAATTAGAGCTAACTATAACATGGGTCTAATTACCGATACAGAACGTTATAACCAGGTAATCGACGTTTGGACAAATACCAACGCAGGATTAACTGAAATGATCATGAGCAGAATGAAAACTGACCAAGGTGGTTTCAACTCTGTATACATGATGCTTGACTCTGGAGCGAGGGGTTCTAAAGAACAGATCCGTCAGTTATCAGGGATGAGAGGTTTGATGGCAAAACCGCAGAAAGCTGGTTCTACCGGAGCGGAGATCATCGAAAACCCGATCCTTGCAAACTTTAAGGAAGGTCTTTCGATTCTAGAGTACTTTATCTCTACCCACGGTGCTCGTAAGGGTCTTGCGGATACCGCTCTTAAGACAGCCGATGCTGGTTACTTAACGAGAAGATTGGTAGACGTTGCACAGGACGTTATCGTTACAGAAGACGACTGTGGAACATTGAGAGGTACAGAAGTTACTGCACTTAAGAAAAATGACGAGATCGTTGAAAAAATCTCTGAAAGAATCTTAGGTAGAGTATCCCTTCATAATATTTACGATCCTGAAACTGACGAGCTTATTGCAAGTGCAGATCAGGTGATCATTGAATCTTTGGCGAAGAGAATCGAAGAAGCAGGATTAGAAGCTGTGGAGGTTCGTTCACCATTAACTTGTGAAACTAAGAAAGGTATCTGTGCAAAATGTTACGGTAGAAACTTAGCAACAGGTAAAGTGATCCACATGGGTGAAGCGGTAGGTGTAATTGCAGCACAGTCAATTGGGGAACCAGGTACTCAGCTTACGTTGAGAACCTTCCACCAAGGGGGTACTGCAGGTAACGTATCAGAAAACCCATCTATCGTTGCAAGAAGAGACGGTATCGTAGAAATGGATGAAGTAAGAACAATTACTTCTGAAGATGAAAACGGTAATACAGCTGAGGTTGTAGTTTCTCGTTCAACAGAATTCAGATTAGTTGCTGATAATGAGTCCAGAACTCCATTAATGGTAGCTAACGTACCTTACGGATCTATATTATCTGTAAAACCAGGTGATAAAGTGAAGAAAGGAGATACAATCTGTAGATGGGATCCGTATAACGCGGTTATCATTGCTGAAACTTCAGGTAAGGTAGAATACGAGGATATCATCCAGGGTATTTCATTCCAACTTGAAATTGACGAACAAACAGGATTCGAAGAGAAAGTAATCTCTGAATCTAGAAATAAGAAAGCCGTACCTACCTTGAAAGTGGTAGACTCTAAAGGAGTTGAGCAAAAAGCTTACAACTTACCGGTAGGAGCCCACTTAATGGTTAACGATGGTGAAAAAATTAAGGCTGGTAAAGTCTTAATCAAAATCCCAAGAAAATCTGCAAAAGCAGGGGATATCACCGGAGGTCTTCCGAGAGTTACCGAATTATTCGAAGCAAGAAACCCTTCAAACCCAGCGGTTGTTACTGAAATCGACGGGGTAGTTTCTTACGGAAAAATCAAGAGAGGTAATCGTGAACTTATTGTTGAGGCTAAAACTGGAGAAAGAAAAATTTACTTAGTAAAACTTTCTAACCAGATTCTTGTTCAGGAGAATGACTTCGTAAGAGCAGGTTCTCCACTTTCTGACGGTTCTATCACACCGGAAGATATCTTAAGAATTAAAGGTCCAACTGCCGTTCAGGAATACTTAGTAAACGAGATTCAGGAAGTTTACCGTCTACAGGGGGTAAAAATCGACGACAAGCACTTCGAAATTATCGTAAGACAGATGATGACGAAAGTATCTATCGTAGATGGAGGTGATACTCAATTCCTTGAAGGAGCTCTTGAACACAAGTTTGATTTCTTGGAAGAAAACAACAGAGTATTCGGTCTTAAAGTAGTAGTAGATGCTGGTGATTCTAAAGAATTCCAACCAGGTCAGATGATTACGGCAAGAGAATTAAGAGACGAAAACTCTAAGTTGAAGCGTGAAGATTTAGGTTTAGTAGAAGTAAGAGAAGCTCTTCCTGCTACTGCAACTCCTGTACTACAAGGTATTACAAGAGCGGCTCTTCAGACTAAGTCATTCATGTCTGCAGCATCATTCCAGGAAACAACGAAAGTTCTTAACGAAGCAGCAGTTGCTGGTAAAGTAGACGATCTTAACGGTCTTAAAGAAAATGTAATTGTAGGTCACAGAATTCCTGCAGGTACAGGTCTTAAAGAGTATCAGAACGTTATTGTTGGTTCTAAGAAAGAATTCGAAGACCTTAACTAAAATTAATGATTTGAAATTTGGGATTTGAAATTATTTTTATATTTTCACAATCTCAAATTTCGAATTTTAAAAACATAATTTATAACAATGGACAACAATCAAAATCCACAAGACGGAAACATCAACATCGAATTAAACGAAATGGTAGCTGCTGGTATCTATGCTAACCTAGCTTTAGTAAACCACTCTCCATCTGAATTTGTAGTAGACTTTATTCAGTTGATGCCAGGTGTTCAGCAAGCTAAAGTAAGATCAAGAGTAATTCTTGCTCCACTTCACGCTAAGAGAGTATTAAGCGCTCTTCAACAGAACATCGCTAACTACGAGCAGCAGTTCGGAGAAATCAAAGAAGTTGAGCCTTTCGTATTAGGAGGAAACAACGTTCAAGCGTAAGATTTCTTTTACAATAAAATAAAGAATGTCCTGGTTTTTACCAGGACATTTTTTTTGCACTTTAAGGAAAGATAATTAGAATTTGTTAAATTGTTAATTTTGTTTAATAAGATAAAAATGTGTAGTAAGGATATATCAATTTTATATCTTTGTTTAAGAAAAAGCAGAAAATATAAGATATGATTGATAACTCGTTCGCAGTAAGTAAATTTGGCTTTTTAGGTGCCGAATTTTTATCTGAGCTTGAAAAACATGCTGTTGCTATTGATATAAAAGCAAAGACTGAAATTATAAGAGAAGGACAGAAAAATAAGTTTGTTCCCTTCTTAATAAAAGGTTCTATCAGGGTTTTTACCCTCAATGATGGTAGGGAACTGATCTACTATTATATCAAACCGAAAGATAGTTGTCTGATGACCTTTTCATCTATTCTGACAGATTATATCAGCAGGGTATATGCGGTTGCAGAAGAAGATTCAGAAGCCATTCTGATTCCCGTTTCTATCATGCACGAATGGCTTACCAGATTTCCGGAGATTAATAAACTCTTTTATCATGAATATGACCGAAGATTTTCAGAAGTGATGAACATGGTGAATGATGCTGTTTTTCACAGACTGGATAAGCGGGTTCTGAACTATATCAAACAACAGATTTCATCCACAGGAAATAACCCTATTAAGATTACCCATCGTGAAATTGCCAATAGTTTGGGAACTTCCAGAGAAGTTGTGAGCAGAGTTTTGAAAAAAATTGAGAGCGAAGGTGAAATTGTTCAGACTAAAGAAGGAATAAAAGTTCCTGTAAATGAAAATGTTAGAATCGTCTAATTTCAATTGTTTGAAAACTTTATTTCTATCATTGATAAAAACAATTTGACTGGTGACTTTTATCACCTATTTTTGAATTGAGAACTCAATAAGTTTGTTATATCATAATTTAATTCAAATTGTATATGACAAAAACTCTCTTATTTTTGTCAATGTTTTCTTCAGGTCTTGTCTTTGCACAGGAAGATCTGCTGAAAGATATTGACACTGTTAAAACCAATACAGAAACCTCACAACCCGCCTTCAAAGCCCTTCAGATTGTAACAGGACAATCTACAAAACTAGCCGCCAAAAAAGAATGGTACATGATTGTTGCCCATAGATTTGGGGACATAAGTGCAGGATTTAAAGACTTTTTCGGACTGGATAATGCTTCCACCAAATTAGGCGCTATCTACGGTATTTCAGATGCTGTTTCGGTAAGTCTGTCCAGAGAAACAAATATGAAAACCTTTGAAGGTGCAGTGAAATACAGACTGGTACAACAAAGTGAAAACTTTCCGGTGGATATTGTGGGGTATAATGTAATGGGCGCCAATACTGAACTGGATAAAGATACTTATCCACACTTAAAATTCAGTGACAGGCTTTCTTACCTTACACAGGCATTGATCTCAAGAAGATTCAATGAGAAGCTTTCTTTACAGCTTACTCCTTCCTTTGTTCATAAAAATCTTTACGAACCTACCATTGAAAACAAAAACCAGTTTCTGGCAGGCTTGGGAGGACGCTACAAAATCTCAAAAAGAG
This sequence comes from Chryseobacterium sp. KCF3-3, assembly GCF_045865955.1. Taxonomy (NCBI): domain Bacteria; kingdom Pseudomonadati; phylum Bacteroidota; class Flavobacteriia; order Flavobacteriales; family Weeksellaceae; genus Chryseobacterium; species Chryseobacterium sp. KCF3-3. The sequence goes on along the minus strand of NZ_AP035792.1, from coordinate 1,065,860 downwards.
TTTCTGTGAACGCAGAATACTTTGTGAATTTCGACGATCACAGTTTTTATAAAAACCCACTATCATTAGGGGTAGATATAGAAACAGGAGGACATGTGTTTCAGCTTTTACTCACGAACTCCCAGATAAATTCAGACATCGGATATCTTACCAATGCTACAGGAGCATGGGGAAAGGGACATATTTTCTTTGGGTTTAATCTTTATAGAGTTTTTTAATATGAAAAAGCTAACATCCTTATTAGTATTGTCATCAGCAATCATACTGATGGCTTGTGACAGCAGAACGTATGAAGAGATTTCTGATAACACACCTATCACGGCACCTGTAAAATATACAGCAGATGTAAAACCCATTATGGATAACAGCTGCGCAGGCTGTCATTCCGCAGGAAGTTTTAAACCTCTGGTTACCTATGATCAGGTAAAAAATAATATTGACGGAATTCTGGATCGTATCCAAAGACCTAATGGTGATCCGGAGAAAATGCCAAAGGGAGGATCTCTATCTGCAGCTCAGATCAATATGTTTATCAAATGGAAAGCTGACGGATTAAATGAAAATTAAAAAAATTGATATGAAAAAATTAGCATTATTAAGCGTATTACTCCTTTCTGCCGGTTACGCTTCAGCACAGAAATATAGTTCCAAAACAGGGAAAGTGACTTTTGAAGCTTCGGTACCTCTGTTTGATGATATTTTTGCTCAGGATGATAACAATGTTGTCATTCTCAATGCAGATAATGGTGAAATGGCATCCGTTTCAACTGTTAAAAACTTTCATTTTAAAACAAAATTAATGGAAGAGCACTTCAATGAAAGTTATGCTGAATCTGCAAAATATCCGAAAACTACTTTCAAAGGAAAGATTGTCAACTTTGATAAAACGAAGCTTACTGCAAGCCCTCAGAAATATACGGTGCAGGGAACATTAAACTTTCATGGAGTAGACAAAGCCGTTACCTCTGCTGCCACTTTATATGCAAAAGATGGAAAAATCTATATGCAGGGAGGCTTTGTAGCAAGACCTGTAGATTATAAAGTGACTATTCCCAAAATGGTTACCAAGAAAGTGGCTGAAAATGTCAATATCGAATACAACTACATAATGGTAAAACAATGAGAAATATAATCTTACTATTAGGATTGTTCCTGAGCTCATTAGTATCTGCTCAGGAAAAAGCTAAATCAATATTTGATATTGCAAGAAGTGGGACTGTGACTGAAGTACAGGATTTGATGAAACAAAATCCGGATGTGATTAATCAGATCAATGAGAACGGATTTTCACCCCTTATTTTAGCATGTTACAGAGGGAATACTCCTGTTGCTGAATTTTTAATTCCCCGCGTTAAGAACATGAATTATGCAAGCGGAGAAGGAACGGCTTTAACGGCTTCTGTATTTAAAGGAGATAAAAATCTTACTCAGAAATTATTACAGAACAAGGCTGATCCAAATGTAGGAAACAGCAGTGGAGTAACTCCATTGATATATGCTGTTCAGTCCCAAAACAAAGAAATGGTTGAACTGTTACTAAAAAATAAAGCCAATAAAACATTATCAGATAAACAGGGAAAAACTGTTTTTGAATATGCTTTATTTTCTAAAAATCAAGATATTATTAACCTATTAAAAAATTGATCATATGAAATTAAAAACTACACTTGTATTATTGATCGGATTTTTTGCTTTTTTAAATGTAAAAAGTCAATATTCGACAGGAACTGTGCCTCTTTTTTCTACACCTGGAGGAACAGATTTGGCTTATTCAGTTAAGATAGACCTTAGCCCTTCTTTAGTTACCCTTACCCTTGTTGGTCCTTCTACAGGATGGCTTGGAATGGCTTTTAATACCACAAATATGGATGATATCGGAAAGGATGTTGTAATCTTTGACGGAACGAACTTAAGTGACAGAACATTTAATGGACAGGGTGTGGTTCCGCCGTTGGATGGAACTCAAAACTGGACGGTAACATCCAACACGGTTGCAGGAAGTGTCCGTACTGTAGTTGCTACAAGAGCTTTAAACACAGGAGATGTTAATGATTATGTCTTTACAGTTCCTCCTACAAGTCCTCTCAACGTTACTTATGGACGCAGATTATCAAATTTTACGATTGGTTATCACGGTTCTAACAGCTGTGGTACTACAGCTCTTAATTTTGCTGCTACTCTAGGAACTAGTGAAACAGCTTTAGAGAGCAAGAAAATAGTTCTTTATCCAAACCCTGCTAAAGAAACTGTAAGTTTAAAAAATGCGGATAAAATAAAATCTGTAGATATTTATGAATCTGCCGGAAGAAAAGTAAGATCTGTAAAACTTGAGGGAGAAAGTATTAGTATCAGAGATTTAAAATCTGGTATTTATTATTTTGAAATCACATTGAAAGATGGAACTACATCTTATGAAAAATTGATTAAAGAATAATTTTTCAGAAAAAACACACCTAAATATTTTTTTAAAACAGATACCTCTGATCTTTCAGGGGTATCATTTTTTTGTTAAAGTCCCAATTTCAGGGAGTTTGCTTTAAAATTCATATATTTGTGTAGATCCTGATTCTTAACAAAAGGAAGTTTCCTGACTTTACAATTTTTTACGACCAATGGAATTTAAAACGTTAGCTAATATCACAATAGATGAACTTTTATCCGTGTTCAATCATTCATTTTCTGATTATGTTGTTCCTTTTCACTTAACGAAAGAAGTACTTGTTTCAAAAATTGCTGCAGAAAAATTAGATATGAATTTGTCTGCCGGAGCATTTGAAGATGGAAAACTGGTAGGCTTTATTCTTCAGTCTGAAAAAATTGAGAATGGTGAGAAAATTATTTACAATGGCGGAACAGGAGTCGTTCCGGAAAGCAGAGGTAAAGGCCTGGTAAGAAAAATGTACGATTTTATCATTCATGTTTTAAAAGAAAGAAATGCCAATACATTATTGCTTGAAGTGATTGAAGGAAATCAGTCTGCTATCAGAGCTTATGAAAATTTAGGATTTACAATTGTCAGAAGACTGCTTTGCTTTAATGGAAATATTAAACAGGAAAAAGGGAATATTGAAGTATCCATACGAGATTTGAAAGACTTTCAATGGAATGTATTATGCTCATTCTGGGATATTGAACCTTCATGGCAAGGATCTGTTTTCGTATTGGAACCCATGCCGGAAAACTATGAGACTTTAGGTGCTTATAAAGATGAAAATCTGGTCGGATATATTGTTTACGGTCCTGCTTCAAGAAAAATATATCAGTTTGCTGTAGATAAGAATTACAGAAATCAGGGAATAGGTACAAAGCTGTTTAATGCGATTAGAGAAAAAAATAACGGACAGGCTGTAGCCTTGAACAATGTGGATGATTCCTCAGAAAATACCGCTATGTTTCTTAGCAAAAGAGTAGGGCTGAACAACTGGCTTTCACAGTTTGAAATGAAAAGACCTATTTAACAGCGATTAATTTTGACTCAAACAAAATAAGAGGTTTTAATATACTTTTAATCTCCTAAACTTTTCAGGCAGAAGTATAGGATGTAACTTTGCAGAAAATTTTAAAATAATGAAGCGAGGAATCCATTTTTTACTGCTGCTAATTTCCTTTACGGCTTTTGCACAGCAGGCAAATATTGATACTGCCCAGGTAGTTATCCCGGGAAGGCAAAACAGCACGGAAGCACAGTCAAAACCTTATGTGATCATGATATCAACGGATGGTTTCCGTTATGATTATGCTCAGAAATACAATGCTGAAAACCTTTTGAAACTAGCTAATGATGGAGTAAAGGCTGAAGCAATGATTCCAAGTTACCCAAGTATTACTTTCCCAAACCACTGGAGCTTAATTACCGGACTTTATCCTTCCCATCATGGTTTGATTGATAACTTTTTCTACGATTACAAGAGAAAAGAAGGCTATGCAATGAGCAGCAAGAAAAATGCTGAGGATGGAAGCTGGTACGGGGGAACTCCGCTTTGGGGACTTGCTGAAAAACAGGGAATGGTATCAGCCTCTTTAATGTGGGTAGGATCTGCCAGCGATGCAGGAGGAGTGCGACCTACTTATTATTATCCTTATCACGAAAAATTTACCCCTTCAGAAAAAGTAGAAAAAGTAGTTAACTGGCTGAAATTACCGGAAGATAAAAGACCTCATTTTATTTCATTGTATTTCCCGGAAGTAGATGGAAGCGGGCATCATTATGGTCCGGATACCAAAGAAACGGAAAATGCTGTTCATCTGATAGACCAGGCCATTGGCGATCTTGCTCAGAAAGTAAATGATTTAGGGTTAAAAAATGTCAACTTTGTTTTTGTTTCCGATCACGGAATGATTAAAGTAGACGGAGGTACACCGTTGGAAATTCCTGCTGTTCTTTTTGATAAAAACAGATTTGATTTTTACAATTCCCAAACCTTGCTGAGAGTTTACGTTAAAAATCCTGATGAGGTAAAAGCAGTTTACAAAGAACTGAAAGCCAAGAAAACAGATGACTATGAAGTTTATCTTGACAAAAAACTGCCTAAATATCTGCATTTCGCCACAAGAGATGACCAGTATAACAGAATAGGACAGATTCTTCTGATCCCGAAAGCACCAAAGATTTTCCTGGAGAAAGGTAAGAAATCATCAGTGGGGAAACATGGTTACAATCCTAAAGTGGTATCGGAAATGAAAGCCACTTTCTTTGCCTGGGGACCTGAGTTTAAAAACAATCTGGTGATCAGCGAATTTGCCAACATCAATGTTTATCCTTTGGTTGCTGAGGTTTTAGGATTAAAAATAGATCAGCCAATTGATGGAAAACTGAAAGTTTTAAAAGAAACGTTGAAAGAGAAAAAATAATCTGAAGATTAAAAAAATAATTAGATAAAGTAGTTTCGGCGCACCAAAGGTGCGCCGAAACTCGTTTTATAAATTGACTTAGGAATTAAAAGCGTTAAAAAAATAAGTTTTGTGAACGTTAAGAAAATTCTACTGTTTGAAGCGCGGGAATTAAATTCGATACTAAATTAATAGTGAATCCGCGCAAGTTTAGAATTTTTAGAGAACAAAAATTATTTTTAGCATTTTAATTCCAGTCTTGAACTTTTGTTTCTTTTGTTTCAAGACAAAAGAAATTAAAATCTAGGAGAAAACTCCTTTGCAAAATCTTCTAATTTAACACTTCCTGTAACCGGAGAACCATGATCAATAAAATCCTTCTGTACAACACCAGTTCTTATTCCTCTTCCCATTTCAACATACAACTTAGCCATATCTTCAGGTAATCCTGCCTGAAGCATTCCGTTTAAAGAATCTTCATCAGAGAATTCTACCCATGGAAGCTCAGGTTTATCAACAGAAGTTCCCAGAACTTTAGCAAAGTCAGAAGCTTTTCTTACGTCACTTACAATATATCTGATAGTGTTGGTATTTTCATCTTTTACCAGTTCTTCAGCAGCTGCTTTGGCAATATCATTAGGGTGTACAATGGGTACTTCAATATCTGCAGGATAATTTCCTCCAATGATTCCAGCATTTTGAATTAAAGGAATATCATTGAAAAAATTGTTATAAAAATATCCGGCTCTTAAAAAAGTAAAAGAAGTGTTCTCTACTTCATTATATATTTTTTCAATATTGTGAAGCCCTGCAATCGGGCCATTTTCTACAGGAGATTCAGCACCAACGCTGCTTAACATGACAGCTCTTTTTACATTGGCATTTTTTAAAGCTTCAGCATAATTTTTTCCGGCATTGGTTGTGTTTTCCACAATTTTATCCGGGCTGATTGCTGGAGGAGTCATTACAAAAACAGCATCCGCTCCTTCGAATGTTTGGGTTAAGAACTGAACGTCTGTAATAGACCCTATAGCTGGCGTTGCGCCCAGAGATTCAATATCCTGTTTTCTGGCATCGCTGCTGCTTATTACAGTAATATGATGTCCTTCGGCAATTAACTGTTGTGCTAATGGTTTAGCTACATTTCCTAGTGATCCTGTGATTATAATTTTCATATGTAAATATTTTTTTATTTCTGGGAACAAAGTTATATTTGTACTTACTTTTATACAAGTACTTACCCTAAAGTATGTAGATATGACAGCTATCAAAGAAAGTTCAACTATTCAGGAGAATAAAAAAAACGTGCAGGATTGTCCTGTAATGTACGTTATGGAAAGAATTGGAGGATTCTGGAAACCGATTATCCTGTTTAATCTTTCCACAGGAGAAAAAAGATACAGTGAATTGAAAAAAGCAATTCCTGCCGTAACGGAAAAAATGCTTATCCAGCATTTGAAACAGCTTGAAACAGACGGACTCATTATCCGAACAGCAAAACCTGTGATACCTCCACATGTTACCTATAAGCTGAGCGAAGCAGGGAATGAACTGGCTCCTGTGATTGATGCGATGGCTGCATGGGCTTTTCAGGATATGGAAAGAAATGATATCAAATGTGCTGAAGGAAATAAATATATTCTGAATCAGGATCAGAATGCTTTTAGCCAAAACCTGAAAAAATAAAAACAGGCTCTTCAATCCGAAGAGCCTGTTTCTGTTAATATTCTATCAAAGAATTATAAAGACTGCATATCAATAACGAAACGGTATCTTACATCGCTTTTCAGCATTCTTTCATACGCTTCGTTGATGTCCTGCATGTTGATCATTTCAATTTCCGAAACAATATTGTGCTCTCCACAGAAATCCAGTAATTCCTGAGTTTCCGCAATACCACCGATTACTGAACCCGCCACTGATTTTCTTCCCATAATCATAGGAACTGTATTCAGTATAGGTTCTAAACCTCCAAGATATCCTACTAGAACATGAGTTCCATTGATATTTAAAGTAGCCACATACGGATTAACGTCATGTACATAAGGAACTGTATCAATAATCACATCGAATTTTCCTTTTACAGAATCCATTTGTGATTCATCCGTAGAAATCACTACATGATCAGCACCCAATTGTTTTGCATCTTCAGTTTTCCCCGGAGTTCTGGAGAATAAGGTAACTTCAGCTCCCAGTCCTTTTGCCAGTTTAATTGCCATGTGACCAAGACCTCCCAAGCCTACAACAGCTACTTTAGAACCGGGGCCTACATTCCAGTGTTTTAAAGGTGACCATGTAGTAATACCTGCACAAAGAAGTGGAGCTACTGCGGCCAGATCAAGGTTTTCAGGTACTTTTAAAACGTGGTGAGAATCCACTACTACTTTTTGAGAATATCCTCCAAAAGTATGACCTCCCAAATGTTTATCCTTTCCGTTGTATGTTCCGGTGAAGCCATTCAGGCAATATTGTTCAAGATCATGCTGACAGCTGTCGCAGTGTCCACAAGAATCTACAATACATCCTACACCTGCAAGATCTCCAACTTTAAATTTGGAAACTTCACTTCCCACTTTTGTAATTCTTCCTACAATTTCATGTCCCGGAACTACAGGATACAAAGATCCGCCCCAGTCGTTTCTTGCGGTATGAAGATCAGAGTGGCAAACTCCACAATATAGAATTTCAATCTCTACATCTTTTGCGGTTACCTCTCTTCTCTCAATATTCATTTCTTTCAGATCTGCCGTGGTAGACTCTGCACCATAAGCTTTTACTGTGATTGTACTCATTTTTATATTTAGTTTATTTAGGGTTATATATTATTATATTCTTCATCCGTGACAGGCTCCATCCATTCTATAATCCCGTTTTGAGTATTAGTGTTAATGGCAATATGGGTTAAATCATTATCAGGAGCGGCTCCATGCCAATGGATAACATCAGGAGGAATATTAACAATATCTCCAGGGTTTAAAATCTGTACAGGTTTTCCTTTTTCCTGATAATATCCTTTTCCTGCAGTTACGATTAAAATCTGTCCACCTCCGTGTGAATGCCAGTTATTTCTGCATCCAGGTTCGAAAATCACATTCCCGATCTGGCAGTTCAGGTTGTCTTCATTGGGTTTCAGAATATGAACCCATGCTATTCCTCCAGAGAAATAATCTGAAGGAGCCTTTTCCCCTTTCGGAAAAATGTTGGTATTAAAAGTTTCCATAACGGTACAAAAGTCGAAACTTTCACTTAAACAAAACTTATACAGATTACCGAATTACTTACCAATTTTACCGACATCATTTTAGTTACAAATGAAAGTGGTAATTTTGAATAGTAATAAAAATATACTTCATGGAAAATCAGGAGGTTGAAATCTATAATACGGTAACAGAATATAATAAAATGGCGAATCATGAAACCCTGCATCCGCTGGTAAGTATCATTGATTTTTCCAAGTCTGATCCTATTTGCCAGTATAGAAGAAAATTTGGGTTTTATACCGTTTTTCTGAAAGACGTCATGTGTGGAGACATGCAGTATGGAAAACACAGCTACGATTATCAGGAAGGAACATTGGTTTTTATTGCTCCCGGTCAGACCTATGGAATTTATAATAAAGACAGATTTGTTCAGCCCGCAGGTTTTGCTCTGATTTTTCATCCGGATTTAATAAAAGGAACCAACCTAGGGAAGAATATCAAAGACTATTCATTTTTCTCGTATGATGTACATGAAGCTCTTCATCTCTCAGAAAAAGAAAGGGAGGTGGTGCTGGATTGCTTTAAGAATATTAAACTGGAGCTGGGGCAGGCCATTGATAAACACAGTAAATCTTTAATTGTTAATAATATTGAGCTTTTTCTGAATTACTGTATGCGTTTCTATGACCGTCAGTTTATTACAAGAGATCATATCAATCAGGGAGTCATCGGGAAATTTGAAAATCTGGTAGATGATTATTTAAAATCTGAAAATCCAAAAAATATAGGTTTCCCTATGGTGAACTACTTCGCAGAAAAATTGAATCTGTCTGCCAATTATTTCGGAGATCTGATTAAAAAAGAACTGGGAATTTCCGCACAGGAATTTATCCACAATAAGCTTATCGATATAGCCAAAGAACAGATTCTGGATCAGGCAAAAACAATCAGTGAAATATCCTATGATCTGGGCTTTAAATATCCACAGCATTTTACGAGGTTGTTCAAAACTAAAGTGGGGATCTCTCCGAGTGAATATAAAATCCTGAACTAGTTTTTTCAACACGAATAGCACTAATTTTTATCACAAATGACACTATGATAATGAGTGAATATTGGTGAGATTTGTGTTTAAATAATTAAATTTAAAGAGAAAAGTTTTCACAGTTTTAAAGATGACACCCAATCAGCAGAATACCACTATTTTCGAAACCCGTTTCGGAAAAATCTTAGCATTAAAAGAAAATGGAATTATCAGAGCCAGAAGTATCCGCTATGCCCATTCTGAAAGATTTAAAAAACCAGTTGCTGCAGAAGCTTCCTTATCTTCCATAATTATTTCTCCGGAAAAAACTCCGGTCTGTCCGCAGACTTTAAGTCCGCTTGTAGAAAAAATGATTGGAACGACACCTGTTGAAAGTTTCGAGCCTGATGAATCTACCCAATACCTTTCCATAACCCGCCCGGAAGTCATTTCTGAAAATGAAAAACTTGCTGTTGTAGTCTGGATTCACGGAGGTTCTCATGAAATAGGCTGTGGAGATCTTGCCACTGCCAATCCAGGAGAATGGGTGAGGGAGCAACATATTATTGTAGTTACTGTTTCATATCGGTTAGGATTATTTGGTTTTTTAGGTGGCGATGAAAAAAGACCTGCTAATCTTGGTTTACTGGATATCATTGAAGCTTTAAAGTGGATTAAAAACAATATTGCAGATCTGGGAGGTGATGAAAATAATATTACCCTTCTCGGGCAGTCTTCAGGAGGGGATGCTATTGCTCATTTAATGATCTCGGAAGGAGTGGAGGATTTATTCCAGCGTGTAATTATCCAGAGTGCTCCCTTAGGATTACGTCATAAAAGACAGAAGATGTCGGCAGAATTTCTGAAAAAAACAGAATTTTTGAAAGATGATCCAGATGTTTTAAAAATGATGGATGGATACGGAAAATTTGTACCCTCTGTGATAAGATACGGTTTGAAAGCAGCAATGCCTTTTGGAACTCAGTACGGACATTTCCCTTTGTGTAAAGAAGAAGAGTCTGTAGATATGTGGAAAAAAAATGCTCAGAAATACGATGTCCTGATTGGTTTAAATAATGATGAAACGGCATTTTATCTTAAAACCTCAGAAGCTTTAAATAAATATTTCGGAAAAGGATTCGGTTTAAAAATTATGGATAAAACGGTGGAAAAAACCACAGCATTGATCTACGGAAATCCAGCCAGGCAGTTTGCTCAGAATCTGGCGGATGCAGGAGGAAATGTCTATCTCTTCAGAATTCATTCAAAATTGAAAGATAATCATATTGGTGCACCGCATTGTATTGACCTTCCTTTAATTTTCGGGAATGAATCAGCCTGGAAGTCTTCCGAATTGTTGAAAGATATTCCCTGGAGCCGTATTCATGAGAATGGTAAAAAGCTGAGATTCCTCTGGGCTGAATTTGCCCGCACCGGAAAAATATCCGACACCTCTGAAAGACCGGAAATTCTGGAACTCCGAAAAATGTAGCTCCATCCATATCTATCTATCAAATTTCTAATCTTAACAAATATCCCAACTGAAGACGTAAACATTCCCATCCTTTGGAGGGGTGGCAAAAATTCAAAGAATTTTTGACGGGGTGGTTCATCATATTCTCAATATTTATCTTTAATAATGAAAATTATATATACTAAATCTAGTAATTGATACTGAATATTTATTCATAATTATGATTTTTAATGTATATTTAATAACTAAACCATAAAAAATAACAATTATGAAAACGCACAAAGAAATCAAAGTAAAAAAACTGAACCGTCAGGAATTAAAAAGTTTAAAAGCAGGAGATTTAAATTGGGGTAAAGTATGCTGTACTTCCACAGAAGATGGTCAATGTTGTGAATGGGCTATCGATGTTTGGAATTGTAGATATATTTATTGCTAAATTAAAACTTGCTGATAAAATGATGACCCTTGTCAAGGTTTTAAACCTTGACAAGGGTTTCTGGTAAATTGATATCACTCAGGAATCCAAACGCTTACATTTCCCGCCGGAACAGGGAAATCTCCCCATCCGTTTTCATCAATCGTTACTTTTTCTTTGAATCTTTTCAGCAGATCTTTGAATTTTTTTCCGGCATACAACGCTCCCATTTCCATAGGTTTGTTGTAAGAATCTTTATTGCTCAGAACTACGGCACATCCTGTATGTTCATCATCTCCCGTACGTACCCAGCCGAGACAATTGGCATCCTCAAAATAATCATGCTGATCACCATAAGCATGATCTTTCCTCGCTTTTAATAACTCTTCAATGCCGTCTATTTTAGGCATAAATATTTCCTGATCATTACCCTCTCTGTCTTTATCCACATAATGAGCTCCATAAAGATCGGGGTAAAATACACAAGGATATCCGTCTTTTCTCAATAGAATAAGAGCATAAGCAATAGGTTTGAACCAAGGCTCTACGGGAGCTTCAAGATCCTGCAAAGGCTGCGTATCATGATTGGCTACCAAGCTTACAGAATGCATAGGATCTGCCTGAGTAAGGGTTTCATCAAAAATTCTTCTGAGATCATAAGAATCACCTTCTCTGGAAGCTGTATGAAAATTATTCTGTAACGAACTGTCGAAAAGACTCATGCAGCCATCTGTTACTTCTATATACTTTTGGAGCAGATGAAGATATCCCGGAGCCCAGTATTCTCCTACTGCGAAAATATTTTTTCCGGAATTGGAACGAAGCAGCGTAAGCCATTCTTTGTAAAAATCAAAAGAAATATGTTTTAAAGCATCCAGTCTTACCCCATCAAAATCGGTCTGATCAAAATACCATTTTGCCCAGGTATTGAGCTCTTCCCGAACAAAAGGATTCCGGTGCTCAATATCATTATACATCAGGTAATCATAATTTCCCTTTTCATCATCAATCATTTCCTCCCAGTCATTTCCGTATTCTGACTGTATTTTATAAATGTGAGAATCCATTCCTTCAGCATAATCTACACCGCTGAAACAGGTGAAATTCCATTCAAAATCTGAATATTTTTTTCCTCTGCCGGGAAAGGTGAATTTCGTGTAAGATTCTATTTCGATAACATCGGAAATCACTTTTTCCCTGTTTTCCTCATCTACTTTTACCACTTTGAATTTTTCCAGTTCATCACCTCCGGCTTTATGTCCAAGAACGATATCTACAATGATCTGTATATTTTGTTTCTTTAAGGCTTTAATGGCTTTTGTATAGTCGTTTTTTGTACCGTATCTGGTAGGAATGGTTCCTTTTTGATCAAATTCTCCAAGATCATAGAGGTCGTAGGCATCATAGCCAATAGAATAACCACCATTTGTCCCTTTGTAGGCAGGAGGAAACCATACAGAAGTAATTCCAAGTTTTGCTAAATATCTGGCCTGCTTTTCGGCTTCTTTCCACAATTTTCCGTCTCCTTCAGAATACCAGTGGAAAAACTGGATCATGGTTGGGTTCATAGATTTGCTGATTTGGTAGATACAAGTTAGCAAAAAAATATCACCTATTCATTTTCGAATTCCTCAAACGGGATTTTTAGTTGAACGGAAACCTGCTTTTTTTCTTCCGTATTAAGGTGGGAGAGAGACAATCCGAGCAGGCGGACAGCTTTATCAAAAGGACGAAGTTCCCAAAGTTTTTTTCCGGTGTTATAATACTGTTCGGGCGACGAAAAATAATTTTCCCTAGTGATGCTTCTTGTGAAAAGAGAAAAGTCTTTGTATTTTATTTTTAACGTTAAAGTTCTACCAAGAATATTATGTTTCTGTAGCCTTTGATGAATTTCCTCTGCAAGGCTTTCCAGCTTTTCATTGATTTGCTGTTCATCTAAAAGATCTTCAAAAAAAGTTCTTTCCACGGCCACACTTTTCTGAATCCGATGAGGTTTTACTTCAGAAGTATGAATTCCGCGTACCACATTATAATAATGATTGCCAGACTTTCCGAAAAGTTTGATCAGATCTTCAAGCGATCTTTTCTTTAAATCTTTTCCTTTATAAATTCCTAAACTAAACATTTTGTTAGCCGTCACTTTTCCTACACCATAAAATTTCTCCACAGGCAATTCTTCCAGAAAATGCTCCATTTTATCAGGATGGATGGTTTTCTGGCCGTTCGGTTTATTAATATCGGAAGCTACTTTAGCTAAAAATTTGTTGACGGAAATACCTGCTGAAGCTGTTAATCCTGTTTGTTCAAAAATTTTCTGACGGATTTCTTTGGCGATGAGGTTGGCAGATTCCATTCCCTTTTTATTTTCGGTGACATCCAGATAAGCTTCATCCAGAGACAGAGGTTCTACCAGATCCGTATATTCATAGAAAATTTCCCGGATCTTTTTGGAGATCTCTTTGTATCGGGCAAATCGGGGAGGAACAAAAATAAGATGGGGACATTTTTCTTTGGCTGTTTTACTGGGCATTGCAGAACGGACACCAAATTTTCTGGCTTCATAGCTTGCGGCTGCCACTACACCACGATGCTGCCCGCCTACGGCTATTGGCTTGCCCTTCAACGTAGGATTATCATGCTGCTCCACAGAAGCATAGAATGCATCCATGTCCACATGAATAATTTTACGAAGAGGCAAAGAAAAATCCATATGCAAAGATATGGATTCCTTTATTGACGGTAAATTTTTTATATGATGGAAGTTTGAAGTTAATGAGGGCTATATGGAAATTGATGACCTGTTTATTGAAAATTAATTAAAAAAACTCACAGGCTATTCTTGGTACATAAACTACTTCCAGCTTCAATCTTCCCGCTTCCTGCATTTTACGCCTTCAGTCTCATGGTGAGAAGATGAGGTTCAAAACCTGCTTTTTCATACGCTTTTATGGCAGATTCATTTTGTGCGTAGACATCAAGTCTTACCTCGCTAATTCCTCTTGATTTTGACCAGGAAATAAGTTCATCAGTAATCACTTTATTGATTCCCTTTCCTCTGTGTTCAGGCTTTACATACATAAAACCGAGATAGGCATATTCTTTAAACTGATAATAATCTTTTGCTGCTTTCTTAATCAAAGCATATCCTGATGCAATGATTTCATTATTCTCTTCGGCAACAATTACGGTAGCTTCCGGAGATTGTATCAGATGTTTTAAATCATAATAATGAATCTCTCCTTCAATCAGGGTACTGTTGAACGGTCTTTCGGCAGTAACAACTCCCTGTTCAAATTCTAAAAGGATTGCTAAATCCTGTTCTGTGGCTTCTCTTGTGATCATGGTGATATCTATCTGAAATTTTAAAACTCATTGAAAAAGTTAATGATTCCAATGAGTTTTGTATATTTTTTCGGATTAAAATAAATGACAGTTATTTTAAAAGCTTGTCTATGGTTTGCTGAAGTTCAGGATCTTCGGGAGATATTGCGTAATATTTTGCAATAGAAGATTTCTGGTCAATTACCATATATCTTGGAATCCAGTTAAGATCTATATAGTTATTAAAATCATTTTTCCAACCTGTAGAAAACCAATAGTTTTCTTTGTGTTTCATATCAAATCTTTCAAGACTTTTTTCAAACCCTTCTTTTGAACGGTCTAATGATAGAAATACAAAATCAATATTCTTGTTATTTTCTTCTAATTCCTTAGCTTTTGGAAGCGCATTTAAGCAATCTCTACACCAGCCCGCCCAGAAATCAATTACTAAAACTTTTCCTTTATGCTGATTCAGAATTTGCTGGATGGTAATGGTTTTCCCATCTTCATCTTCCAGTTTCTGTTGTAAAGCTTCTTTTGAAAATCCTGTTTTCAGGACCGTTGGGACTTTTTGTGAATAGCTTATCCCAAAAATACCCATCATCAATAGTAATATCAACTTTCTCATCTCGTACAATTTCATGGGTACAAATCTAAACAATGAATGGCAATCTGAGATTGATTTCTTTGGAATTAGTAAAAATTTATAATATTGATGGATTCTATTAGGAAGGAGAGTGGGAACGGGTAAACCACCCCGTCAAAAATTCTTTAAATTTTTGCCACCTCTCCAGAGGAGGGGAATGTTACGTCTTCAGTTGTAATATAGGGTTATATTTACTGGTAATTTTTAATCAAACCTTTGACAACGGCAATTACGTTGGGCATTGCTTTGTTGGCAGCGTTTAAAACTTCTTCGTGAGAAACGGCAAAAGCGACATCCGGCCCGCCAAGATCCGTAATAACGGAAATACAGAAAACATCCATTCCCATATGTCTGGCAACAATGACTTCCGGAACGGTACTCATTCCTACCATATCACCACCGATAGCTTTGATCATACCATATTCGGCCGGTGTTTCAAAAGTTGGTCCCTGAAGGGCAACATAAACTCCCTGATGAATTTTGATGTGTTGATCTGCAGCAGCCTGTTTTGCAGTAGCAATCATTTTTTTGTTGTAAGGCTCGCTCATATCCACAAAACGTGGTCCGAGCTCATCAATATTTTTTCCGCGTAAAGGATGCTCAGGCATCATGTTGATATGATCTTTCAGGATGACAATATCTGCAACGCTGTAAGCTGGGTTTACGCCACCGCAGGCATTGGAAAGAATAAGATTTTGAATTCCCAGTGCATGAAAAACTCTTATCGGAAAAGTCACGGTTTCCATAGAATGTCCTTCATAATAATGGAAACGTCCGCTCATCATCAGTACTTTTTTCCCTTCCAGGATTCCGTAAATCAGTTTTCCGGTGTGTCCGGCCACTGTAGTCTGTGGAAAATGAGGAATGTCTTTGTACTCTAAAACATGGATCGGTTCTACTTCATTTTGTAATTTCCCAAGTCCGGATCCTAAAACAACTGCAAAATCAGGGGTTTCCTGAATAATATTTTTAATAAAATCTGCAGTCTCTTTAATTTTTTCTAACATAATCTAAGATGATTTGATTGAATTCCTCTTTCTTATCAATAAGTACATTGATAGGCCAGTAGTAAACAATTTCTCTAAGATAGTCAAAAGTTTTCAGACGTACGTAGTCTTTCTCTGTGGTTAATATCAGTTTATATTCTCCTAATTTTTTGTATTCGGCAAGGATTTTTTTAATATCATCATCCGTGAAATTATGATGATCTCTGAATTTTAAATGTTTCACCCTTTTTGAGAATTTTGCCAGATGTTCCAGAAGCGGTTTAGGATTCGCAATTCCGGTGATCAGTAAAATATCATAATAATTCAGGTTGTTATCCGGAAGCATTTTATCTTTTCCGTACACATTTTCGTCATAGCCAATGGATGAAAAGAATACTTTCTGTCCGTAAGAAGGTCTTATTCTTGAGATATAATATCTTTTGGTTTCCTCAGTAAGTTCATCAGGACATTTGCTGACCATGATGATATTGGCTCTTTTATATCCTGCTCTTGATTCTCTCAGGTCTCCGGCAGGAAGAAGGTAATCCTTGAAAAACGGATCATTAAAATCAGTCATCAGAATATTGAATCCGGCTTTGATGGCTCTGTGCTGCATAGCATCATCCAGTACCAGAACTTCAAGATCCATATCATCAATCACTTTTTTGGCACCAGGAACACGTTCTTCTGAAACGGCAATTACGAAACGGTTTTTAAAACGTTCAAAAAGCTGCATCGCTTCGTCTCCCACCATTTTGTAGTTGCTTTCGTAATTTGTTACTTCATAGCCTTTGGTAAGCCTTCCGTAGCCACGTGAAAGCACTCCGGTTCTGTAATGTTTGGATAAGAACTGGGCAAGATACATCACCATGGGTGACTTCCCGCTTCCGCCCACAGAAAGGTTTCCGACATTGATTATCGGTGTCTTGAATTTTGTCGACTTAAAAACTCCCAGATCATACATTGTGTTCCGGATACCCGTTACCAAATGATAACCGAGGGAAAAAGGATAAAGGTACCATCTTTTCATACGATTGCAAAAATAGGAATTTTCATAAGCATTTGGAGTAATATTCTCAAAGACTTTTCAACAAATATTTCGTTAAATTAAAGTATTTTTGTGGAGTTATTACAATACATTGAGATACTTTATTGAATTTTCTTACAACGGAAAGAATTATTTCGGCTACCAGATACAGCCGGATGCTATTTCTGTACAGGAAGAACTGGAAAAGGCGCTGTCTACCATTTTGCGCGAAGAGATAAAAACTACAGGTGCGGGAAGAACAGATACAGGAGTTCATGCCAAAAAAATATTTGCCCATTTTGATACGGAAAAGGAATTGGATGATCAGCTTGTGCGAAGACTGAACAGTTTTCTGCCCCCTGATATTTCTATTAAAAGGATATTTCCCGTAAAAGATGATTTTCATGCCCGTTTTGATGCGACGTACAGAACTTACGAATATTATATCTCTCTGGAAAAAAATCCCTTCACTCAGGAATCTGCATGGCAGCACTGGAAAAGATCCCTGGATATAGAGGCCATGAATGAGGCCTGTAAAATTCTCTTTGAATATGAAGATTTCACAAGTTTTGCTAAATTAAAAACAGACAACAAAACGAATATCTGCAAAATCTACAAAGCAGAATGGGAACAGAACGGAACAGAACTGAAATTTACCGTTTCTGCCAATCGTTTTCTCAGAAATATGGTTCGTGCTATTGTAGGAACAATGGTGGAAATAGGAACAGGAAAACTGAAACCTGAAGATCTTCGTAAAGTGATTGAAGATAAAAACCGCAACGCAGCAGGTACTTCAGCACCGGGACACGGGTTGTATCTGGTAGATGTGGGGTACGAATTTTAAATAAAAACTAAAAACAAAAATAATAATCATGTTATCAATTTTTATTCTTATCGGTGCCTACCGATATTATGCACAATTAGCAGAAAGGTTTGGGAAAACAAAGTGGCATTACGGTCTTTTGGCTATCGGAATTTATCTGGGAACTCAATTAGTCTTAGGTATGAGTTACGGTGTGTATTTGGGAATGACAGATCCTGAGTCCGTAGATAATGTAAATTACACAGGTTTTTCCGGAGTGAATATGGTAGGTTGGCTCATCTCTATTGTTGCCGTTTGGGGTGTTTATAAACTCCTTGAAAACAAGTTTATAAAAGAAAGACCGGCAAAAACCATCGAAATTGAAGAAATAGGGAAGACTATTGATCAGTAACATTTCTCTTTTTAGTATCAGAAATTAAGATTATTTTTAAATAATGTAAGGGATACTAAAAAATAACCATGACTGAAATTGAAAAACTAGCCTTCGCATTACATCATTTTGCCGGACTTTCAGAAGAAGATTTCAGATTGTCTGAACAATTTTGGCTTCCTAAGGAATATAAAAAAGGAGATTTTTATAATCTTCAGGGAAATGTATGTTCTTATTTGGGGTTTATTGTTGAGGGTGTTTTCCGTTCTTACGTTATTAATGGAGATACCGGAGAAGAGAAGAATGTTTTTCTGTATTCTGCCAATGGCTTTGTTGTTCCTTTTAAAAGTTTTCTGAATCAGATTCCATGTGATTATTTTACACAGGCTCTTACGGATGCCTCCATTATTTTTATCCGGCATACCGATTTACTTTCGCTTTATCAGCAGTCGCATCAATGGGAAAAATTCGGGCGGCTTATGGCACAGGCAGCATTTAATATTACCATGACAAGGGTAGAGGGGTTTTTATTAAAGTCTCCGGAAGAACGCTATCTGGATCTTATGAAAGAACATCCGGATATTTTCAGCAATGTTCCGCTGTATCATATTTCTTCTTATCTGGGCATTCAGGGACCTTCTCTGAGTAGGATAAGGAAAAGAATTTCAGGGAAATAGTACGATTTTAACCTGAGTTAAAGTTTTCGTCATTTTATCTGCGGAAATTTGTTTCATCAATTTAACAATACAAAAAAGTAAAAATTATGAAAACAAAAACGATCGTATTAATTCATGGGTTATTTGTGAATAATACAAGCTGGAAAGAATGGAAAACCTATTTTGAAGCTCAGGGATATACAGTACATACACCTTCCAATCCTGGACATGAAGGAAATCCTGTTCATTTAAAGAATAATATTCCGGGAGAACTTCGTCATGTAGGATTTGATGATACCGTAAACAATCTGGTAAAGCTGATAGACAGTCTTCCTGAAAAACCTATTGTAATCGGGCATTCTTTTGGAGGACTTATGGTTCAGAAACTTATTGATATGGGAAAAGCGGAAGCCGGAGTAAGTATTGACGGAGCGCCTCCAAAGAACGTTATGGCTCCTTTTTCTACCATTAAAATCGTTTGGCCGGTGGTGAACTTTTTCAAAGGAAACAGTCCGTATCTTGGAACAAAAGAATGGTATCACAAAGCCTTTTTTAATAATTATTCAAAAGAAGAAAGTGATAAACTGTATGAAACAGTAGCTGTTCCTGAAAGCAGAAAACTGGCCAAAGATCCTTTGTTTAAAGCTTCTGCAAAACTAGATCTAAAAAAGCCCCATCAACCACTACTGTTTATTGCAGGTTCTAATGATCATATTTTTCCGGCAGCATTTTCAAAGAAGATAGCAGGAGCTTATAAAGATCCTGGCAGCATTGTTGATTTTAAAGAGTTTGCAGGGAGAAGTCATTTCATCTGTGGTGAAAAAAACTGGGAAGAAGTAGCGGAATACGTACTGGGCTGGATACAAAAGAATGCTTAATATATTCATATTGTAAATGGTAGGTATCTTATATTTTCTATGACGATTTGCAAAAGTTGTAAAGGCAGTACGGTTATAATGTCTTATTTTTGCATAGAATTTTATTTTAATTCTTTCTTTCGATTCGTACAATGAAAAAACAAGATACCTGGGGAATTATAAAAAGGCTGTTCTTTATCGGAATGAAATTTCGTTCTTGGTTCATCCTTACCCTTATCATTTCCATATTCCTTTCCATCGTTTCTACTTACAGGCCATATCTTACTATGCAGGTAGTGGATAATGATATTACAAAGCTGCATGATAAGGCTTTGATGATGAAACACATCTACATTCTTGTGGGATTGGTGTTTGCAGAAACTATATTAAACTTTTTCCTGGTTTATTTTTCAAATTTCATCTCGCAGAATGTGATCAGGGATATCAGAGAGCGTTTATATGCTAAACTGATTTATTTCAAAACTTCATTTTTTGACAAAACGCCTATCGGGCAGTTGGTGACGCGTGCTGTAGGAGATGTGGAAACCATTGCTACAGTATATACAGACGGATTCCTGATGGTATTCGGAGATATTCTGAGAATTCTGTTTGTACTGGTGATGATGTTCAGTACCAATGTTCACCTGAGTTATATTACACTGGCTATTTTACCTTTAATGGTATTGATTACGAGATTCTTTCAGAAAAGACTGAAAAAAGCTTTTGGAGATGAAAGAAACTGGACGGCCAATCAAAACTCATTTGTTCAGGAAAGACTGGCAGGAATGTCAATTATTCAGGTCTTCAACAGACAGGAATCTGAGTTCAAAAAATTTGATGATATCAATATTACGCTGAAGGGAGCATTGCTGAGAACTGTATTTATTTTCTCACTGTTTTTTCCTGTAGTGGAACTTATTTCTTCATTATTCATCGGTTTTATCCTTTTCTATGGAGGATATATTACGATCAGTGCCGGAGTGGTGATTGCTTTTATCCAGTATATTTCAATGCTGATCCGTCCTTTGAGACAGATTGCAGACCGTTTCAACAATATCCAGCGAGGAATTGTAGGAGCAGAAAGAGTATTGGGATTGATGGATGAAGAAAACTCAATGCCGAATAACGGAACGGTGAAGAAAGATCATTTTGCCGGAAAAATTGAATTCCAGAAAGTACATTTTGCGTATGATGAAAAGCAGGAAGTACTGAAAGGAATTGATTTCAAAGTAAATCCGGGAGAAACCGTCGCGATTGTAGGAGCAACAGGTGCCGGAAAATCTACCATTATCAGTTTGATTACAAGATTATATGATATCAACTCCGGAAATATTCTGATTGATGATGTGGATTTAAAAGATTATGAGCTTTATAATCTCAGAAGTCATATCGGAGTGGTATTACAGGATGTGTTCCTTTTCCACGGAAGTATTTTTGAAAATCTTGCTTTTGGAGATGACAGCATCACGTTGGAGAAGATAAAAGCAGGAGCCAGAGAAATTGAAGTAGATCAGTTTATTGAACAGCTTCCTGGAGGATATGATTATGTAGTAAGCGAAAGAGGTTCGTCTATTTCTTTAGGGCAGAGACAATTGTTGTCTTTCCTGAGAGCTTATTTATCAGATCCGAAAATTTTAATTCTGGATGAAGCTACCTCTTCTATTGATCATGAAAGTGAAAAGCTTATTCAGAGAGCTACGGAAAAAATTACCAAAAACAGAACTTCCATTATTATTGCCCACAGACTTTCTACCATTGAAAAAGCTGATAAGATTATTGTGATGGAGCATGGTAAAATTGTAGAAGAAGGAAAACACCTTGATCTTTTGGATAAAAACGGATATTATGCCACGCTTTACAAAGCCCAGCTTCGCCATGAAGTGGAAATGGAAGAAGAAAAAGAATCATAACCCATAAGGAATGATAATAAACAAAAAAGAGAGCCGGAAATGACTCTCTTTTTTTATATTTAATTAACTACATACAATTCATTACTACTTTTTAAAACTGCAGAATACAAAATTTTGAACCGTTTCAAAAGGAGTGGTGTGATCTTCAGTAATACACTGTACTTTTTTAAAGTTTTTTTCAAATTTTTCTGATAATGATTCCTCGTCATACTGCTGAATATCCAATCCACTGCATTTCGTAGGGCCGTTTTTCGAAAAAGTTCCAATGATCATAAAATGGTTTACATTTTTCTCCGCAATATCGATGTATTTTGAGACCTGCTCCGGAGTTGTCAGAAAATGAAAAGCAGCTCTGTCATGCCAGATGTCATAGGTTTCTGTTGGAGAGAAGGCTGTAATATCTGTGACAATCCATTTTACTTTACCGGCAGCATCTCCGAGTCTTTCCTGCGCCTTTTCCAGAGATTTGGCAGAAATATCAAGCACTGTAATATTTTCATATCCTTCCTCAAGAAGAAAATCAACAAGGTTGCTGTCTCCACCACCAATATCAATGATGCTGGCATCTTTTCCCAATCCTGAAGAAAGAATAAAGTCAAGGGAGGTCTGTGGTTTTTTCTGGGTCCAGCTTACCTGATCAGGATTTTTGGTTTCATATACATTTTCCCAGTGGTTTTTGTTGTCAGAAGAAATCATGATTCTTTTAATTGATTATTGATCTCCTCAAATTTATTAATTAATTCGTTAAGTTTTTCCTGTTGTTTCTTTATGGTTCGGGGCCTTAAGTAAAACCAGTTGAAAGCGATCCATGCACATGTTATAACATACGTTAGAATACCAAAACCAATGGCCATTCTCGATGTGTATTCATACATATAAAAACAAATTCCCAGAAAGAGCATCATAAAATACAGATTGAGTATCGTGGTCTCCATCCATTTCTGTTTGTTTTTTACCACATATAAACTTTGAAGATATTCACTGTTCGATTGGGTCTGATCAATCTTATAAAATACCATAAACATTTTGTTATAGGCCAGAAGAAAGATTACCATAGCCAGAATAACGAGTACAATTCCAATTTTTGTAGTGATCATCTGAGGCTGGTAAATGTACCAGATAAAAGCAATTAATATAGAGGTGGTGATTAAAGCCACATTGGCGAGAATCAGTTTGCGCAGGTTCTGGTTTCTGAATTTTTTCAGTTTTCCAAGAAGTTCTTCCAGATTGGGTTTGTTGGAAGTTTGCTGCTTCCATATATTTTTGAAATCGATATTAGTATCCATTGTCTTTAAACTTTTGCGTTAGTTTTTCTTTTATCCTGTGAATCTTTACCCTGATATTAGACTCTGAAAGTCCTACGATATGGGCTATTTCAGCCTGTTTTATCTCTTCCAGTTCCAATGAAATAATAATTCTGTCTGTTTCGGGCAACTCTGAAATAAACTGATAGAGCATTTGAATCTGAGGTTCCATAGATTCCTGTTTTTTTTCTTCCAGGTTGATGGGTAAATCTGTTTTGGCAAATTTCTTTTCCTTTTCAATCTGTCGGAGACAGTTGTTAGAAGCTATTCTGAAAATCCATGTTCCTACGCTGGATTCATTCCTGAATTTCGGGAGCTGCTGCCAGACTATGATAAATGTTTCCTGAGCAAGATCCTGAGCAATATCAGTATCATTCACATATCCCATGCATAAACGGAATATCCTTTGCCAGTAGAGTTCGTATATCTCTTCAAAAACCATTATTTCACAGATAAAAAGTTGTTAAGCTGGCTAAAATACCAATCCTTATCATCGTACATAATGAAGTGTAATCCTTTTGAAGCATACTGCATATTGGCATTCTTTAAATTTTTGTACTGCCCTTCAATAGTGGGTTTAAGGTTAACAAAAAAGGATTCCAAAAGAATAAGGGAAGGGCATTGGATGTTTTTTATTTTCTCTCTGAGATCTGTATTATAAAAATCGCAGTACATTTTAGCAAATGTTTTTCGGTCAGATTTCATGCTCCAGTTGATCACGGTTTCCTGCATCGAAGTATCAGCTATGAGACGTGGCATAGCCTGAGTCTGCATTTTTCGGAACTGTTCATCATTCATTGCTGTTAACTGAGTAATGGTAGCCGAACAGTCATTGTTTTCTTTAGAAGTAAAATTAGGATCAGATAAGGCTGCCAGGCAGGGCAGAGTATCTACAATAATAATTTTACCTACAAGTTCGGGATAATCGGCTGCAATAGCCAGGGCAAGACCGCCTCCCATACTATGTCCGATAAGAATAGGTTTGTCAATTTTATTATTTTTGATGTAAGCCGCAATACTTTTTTCCCAGTCTTTAAAGCTGGCATCTGTCTGTGGTTTTGTTCCGGCAAATCCAGCCATCGTTAAAGTATAACAGGTGAAATCTTTTTCAAACTTTGCAGTGGTTTCGTTCCAAACATCACCTGAAGAGGCAAATCCCGGAATGAATAGTAAAGATTGATTTCCTTTTCCGGTTTTTTTCACTTCAAACGGATAAGTTGTTTGTTGGCCAAATATATTGCATACCGCTAAAAAAAATAACATGATGATTAAAAGGAATGTGAATTTTTTCATGATTTCTAAAGTTTTAAAGTTTATTTGTCTTTTAGAGACGAACCTTTAAAAAATGTTACACAAGAATTAATCTTTTTTTGAAAAAAAATATTTCTCCTCCTTCCAAACCCTTTTGTTTAGGGTAAAATCATATGAAATTTATTTTTATAAAAATGGATAGCAGTCATTTCTAAATAGTAAAAACGCGATGAAATAATGAATAAAATATCAGGAAATTATTAATCTAATATCCTTCCGTAGAATCTGCTGATGTCAAAGTAAAACCCAGAGACTTTATATTTGTCTTTTTCAAATTCCTGATAATCACATTTTCCATTGTGGTTTTGTGCCTTTGTTTCCATTTGAAACCTGTTTAAAAGTGCGTATTCATCTGTTACAGAGATAACGTGAAAGCCTGTTTCACAGGTCAATCCATCACCTGAGGTAAGAATGGCATTTAATAACCCGTGGAAATTTCCTGCAATTTTTTCAGCTGTGGCGTCATCATTGTTTAAATGATACAAATAGGCGAGATAATTCATAGCACGCAAATCCAGCGGATTTTCATCCAATGCGCCCAAAAATAACTGGATTCCTTTGGAAAGATCTTTTTGTGAAATACCTTCTCCACGATAATACTTGGCAACCTCTTCAGCTTTCTTCCCTGTTTTATAAGGCTGATATTCTTTTTGGAAGGTATATCCGAAGTAAAGATGACGATATTGATTGCTGGTAAGAAGCGTATCGTTCTGTTTTAACCTCTTTAAAAGTTTCGGATAATAGAATTCTGAATTTTTATTCTCAATATTTTTTTGAATTTCCACATAATCCGGTGCTTTAAATTCTATTTTTTGACCATGCAGAAAACTGAGCATTGTAAAAAAGAATAAAGAGAAGAATGCTTTGATATTCATAGTTTGGATAGGGTTTTTACAATTTTTTATGATGCTAAAAATATGAAATATGTATCAATTAAATGATATTGACTGACTATTTGTAAAAAAAATAATAAAATATTATCAAAGTGTTATTTTGTGTTGATAAATTTACTAACTTTATTCGGAATTTGAGATGTTACCCCTAACATTTGAAGGGGTGAATGGAATTTTTAACTAAAAAACTATAAATATTAATGAGCAGTAGTATCCAAGATGAATTTAAAGTCTTTAAAGACGAATTAAGAAAGTTGAATATCGAAGTACAGAAAGTTGTAAAAGTAGGAAACGGTAGTATGGATTTCCATGAGGTTTTCTACAAATCGCCGAGGTATGAAGAGGTAAAAAGTATATATGTCCAGCGTCATAATCTGGATAGTATGATTGAAAAATTTAAACAGGCCTATCATTAAAAAATAGAACGAGCGCCGCAGATTTTCTGTGGCGCTCGCTTTTTTATAGACTGTCAGAAACTAATCTTTATCCAGTGTAGAAGTTTTCTTGGTGTCTTTCATTCCAACATACACAACAAGGGAAAAAAGAATACAACCGGTAATGTACCAGTAAAAATATTCTTCAGATCCTATCTTTTTAAACCAAAGTGCAATATATTCCGCTGTTCCTCCAAATACTGCAACGGTAATAGCATAAGGTAAACCTACACCAAGCGCTCTGATTTCAGATGGAAACAGCTCTGCTTTTACAACAGCATTAATGGATGTGTAGCCACTTACAATAATTAACGCTGCCATAATCAGGAAAAATGCAGTCCAAATGGACGTAGTTGTGCTCAATGCTGTAAGAAGCGGAACCGTACATAAAGTTCCCAGAATGCCAAAACCTAAAAGAAGCGGCCTTCTTCCGATCTTGTCAGATAACCCTCCAAATACAGGCTGAAGGCAGGCGAAAATAAATAACGAAATGAAAGAAACTAATGTAGACTCTTCCTTGGTAAGATGTACCGTATTCACCAGGAATTTCTGCATATACGTTGTATAGGTATAAAATGCCAGTGTTCCTCCTAAAGTCAGTCCCACAACAGTAAGCAGAGCTTTTGGATGTTTCAGGAGTTCTTTTACTGTTCCTTTTTTCTTTTCGTTGACTGTCTTTTTATTCTCAAAAGCTTCTGTTTCGTGAAGATTAGCCCGAAGGTATAATGCAATAATGGAAAGAAGTGCCCCAATTACAAAAGGAATTCTCCAGCCCCATTCTTCCAGCTGAGCTTCTGTGAGTAATAATTTTTGTAAAATAAGCTGAATTCCCAATGCTATAAGCTGCCCGCCAATCAAAGTGACATATTGAAAACTTGAATAAAATCCTCTTCTGTCCTGAGTCGCCATTTCGCTGAGGTAAGTTGCGGAAACTCCATATTCACCACCTACACTTAATCCCTGAAGTAATCTTGCCAGCAAAAGCAATAAGGGAGCAAGAATACCTATGGATTGATAGGTCGGAGTAAGGGCAATCAGTAAAGATCCAAAAGACATCAACAAAACAGAAAGCGTCATTGCTTTTTTTCTTCCGACTTTATCAGCAATACTCCCGAACAACCATCCGCCGATAGGACGCATAAGAAATCCTACAGCAAATATTCCTGCGGTATTCATCAGTTGTGCATTCAGGTCAGAATCAGGGAAAAATGAATGGGAGAAATAAATGGCAAAGGCAGCATATGCATACCAGTCATACCATTCAACAAGATTTCCAATAGATCCGCCTATAATGGCTTTGATTCTTTGACCTGTAGTGATAGCCGTTGAGTTCATACAATGTTATTTTCCTGAAAAGTTTTTTTTAATAATGGGATCCAAGATACAAATTTCAGAAAAAAGCAAACCGCTCTGGAAAAGAACGGTTTAATAGTATATAAAAGTGAGTTTTTAAAACCTATATCCAATCGAAAGCCCACTTCTGAAACCAGCCCAAGGTCCGTCTACCTTTATTTTTGCTCCATTGGCATTGGTTTCTACCGTATATTTTACAAAAGGAATATCCAGGTTTTCAATTTCTTTTTTAAGCTGTGCCTGCATATCCGGTGTGAGTACATAATCTGAGGTCATGGTAAAATCTCCTTTCCCGCTTCCGTAGTGGGCACCTGCGATCCAGAAATCCAATACAAGATTCTGGCTTCTGGTCAGAAAGACCTGTACACCAACCATTAAACCTCCACTATTTCCTTTGGTATCTCCATGCCCTTTAAGTGGAATTGGATAAGTGATCCCATTCGGGCCGTTATAATCATAATAAAAATCAAAAGTATTGGATGTGACACTTGAGTATCGGTAATAGGGTGCAAAATAAAAACCTTTTCCATAGCCTTGTCCAATATAAAACCTTGGCTCTATCGTGAAATTAGTGGCTTTTACTCTCAAATTCTGGAATCTTTTTTCATCTTCATCTTTCAGAAAAGAATTGATAAAAGGTACTTTTCCTTCAGTCATCGTTCCAAAGCCAATGTTCACAGAAAACCATTGGTTGATAGCTCTTTCATAAGACAGATTGATATTTCTGAATGCATACGCTGTGACATTGGTCTTGATGATATTCATCTTCTCTGCCGCCGGGCTGTTCTGAATTTCCTGAGCTCCCAGGACAGAAAACAGAAAGCATGGAATTAATAGGACTGCTTTTTTCATGACTCTATATTTTGTGATGTAAAAAATACCAGCAAAAAACGGGCTGGATTTAACATAATAATTAAAGTTTTTAAAGAAAACATATTGATCACTTTCTAATCGGTTGCCATTACAAATGTAACAAACATTGATAATTGATTGTTCTAATTGTATAATTCATCTTCAGACATGAAAAAAACTATATATACCATTTTCTTTCTTTGTGGTGTCTTTATGTTTTCACAGGAAAAGAAAAATGATACAGTGGATGCAGTGGCTACCCAAGAAATTCAGGAGGTTATTTTGAAATCTCAGCGTAAAAAACAGTTTGCAGACAAAGCTGTTTATACTTTTGATAAAGAGGCGCTGGAAAAAGCTCGCTATGCAAAAGATTTACTTCGTACTCTTCCAGAATTACAACTGGATCCGGTAGCCAATACCATTACCAGTACGAAGGGAGGAACTACACTATTTCTTATCAACGGGATTGAAGCTACCGATATGCAGATCCGAAGTATTGCACCCAGTGAGGTTGTAAAGGTAGAATACTATGATATTCCACCGGCAAGATGGGCAACAAGAGCAGATACGGTAGTGAATATTCTGACAAAATCTACAGAAACGGGATATGTTTTCGGAGCTGATGTTTCTGCTGCTTTGAATACGGGATTTGTGAATGGTTCTGCCTACGCAGATTATACAAAAGGAAAGAATAATTTCGGACTGGAATATTCACTGAATCTTAGAGATTATAATGACAGAAGAGTCAATAGTGTCTATGATTATCAACTGAATGGAAATCATTACCGTTCTGATGAAAATAGAAAAGATCATTTCGGATATACTTTCCAGAATATTGCGTTACGCTATACCAGACTTGTGCCTGATGACTACGCTTTTCAGGCTAAACTGAATATGGATATTTTCAGCAGGTTTTCAAAAGGAGTAGGGCAGAGTGTTTTTACTGAGGATAATCTGAAGGAAGAGCACAATATGTTCAAAAATAATGGTTCAGATTATGTGATCCCTAAGCTGGATCTTTATTATTCTAAAAAGATTGGGGAAAAAGATGAGTTGAGTATTAATGTTGTAGGTTCTCATTATACTACCAATACTACAGAAACGGCCAAAGAATGGATTGTAGGTTCAGGATTATCGGTATATGATAATGATATGGTATTGAAAGCAAAGCAGACGAGTGTGGTAGGAGAACTGGCACATGTCCATGATTTTACAGCAGGAAAACTTTCATCCGGATACCGTATTTCAAGGTCTTCTATTTCTAATGATTTGAATAATCTTGCCGGATATTCCCAATACAGTGTTACTTATCTGGAACAGTATTTCTATACTGAATTTGCCGGGAAAATAGACAAATTAAGCTATCGTATCGGAGCTGGTCTTACCAATATTCATAACAAAAGTGCAGAGAATGTTTTTGATGAATGGACTTTTACTCCAAAAATTATCTTAGCTTATCAGATTAAAAATAATCAGAACCTTCGTTTTACAGCAAGTTATAATCCGGTAAGTCCATGGAGTAATGCATTAAGTAGTAATGTAGTGCAATTGGCACCTAATATTGTTCAGAGAGGAAATCCTTTTTTACAATCTCAACAGGTTTTTTCTAATAATCTGACCTATTCTTTTAATAATAAGTATTTTGATTTCAATGCAGGTTTATTTTACCGATATACCAACAGGGTAATCAATCAGTATTACGTTCATGATGAGGTATTGAATGGATATGCACTGACTTATGAAAACGGAAAAAATGCTCAGAGATATGGAGTTCAGTTAACAGGATCTTATAAACCTTTTGGAAATAGCCTCCTTGTTATCAAAGCTGTGATTACACCTACTTCTGAAACAGTAAGAACAAGCAAAGGAGCTTTGATAAAAAATAATTATTTAGGAAACTATTTCTCGCTTTCTTCAGAATATAAATCTTTTTCCGTTCAGTATCAGTTCAATATTCCTGTGTATAGTCTCAATGGAGCATTCCTTAATACAAATGAGAATCAGAATAATATTTTTGTGAGCTATAAACATAAAAACTGGACATTTTCTACAGGAATGTATTGGATAGGAATGCCTTCAGAATACAAAACGAAAAGTTTGCCGGAAAGTCTGGTAGATTATAAAGTTCATACACAGATTATGAACAATAAGTCGATGTTTATATTAGGGCTAAGTTATGATTTCTCGAAAGGGAAGAAAACCGAAATTCAGCGAAAGCTTAATAATGAAACAGCTCCTGCAGCTACTTTTTAAGAGTTGGTTTTAGGTGGAAAGAGGGAAGCTGGAGGATGGGATTTTATATTGTACAGATAATCATTGAAGATTTTATTTATTAAAAAATAGAATAAATTAAACTCTATTTATTCTTAGACTAAAATAGCTTCCAACCTCCATCCTCCTGCTTCCTTACAAAACAAATCCCCGCTCATTGGAGCGGGGATTTGTTTGTATTATTTCTTGATGAATTTTGTATTCTTTGTTTCTGCAGCATTTTTTCCACTGATCTCAATGAAATAAGATGCTGGCGGAAGATCTGAGATCTGTATGTTTCCAGATTTTACATCGGAAGTCTTAACCAGTTTACCATCCAGACTGTAAATGTTTGCTTTAGAATAATTATCTGTATTTCCTTTGAAACCGATAAAATCCTGAGCAGGGTTTGGATACACCACTAGGTTTTCTTTTTTCACTGCATTGCTGGTTGCCAGGAATGTTTCACTTAATGCAAATGAAGTTACTACATTCTGGTTGATACTTAATAATGGAATACTGATATTTCCGCTGGTAGAATTTAACAGAGAATATCTGTGTGAAGCATCATAATAAGAATAGGCTGTATTGGTTATTGCTCCAATAGGATTAGAATAAGTAACATCGAATGATGAATATAGATTGAGATTCTGTGTGAATTTTACTCTAAGAACATTACTGTATGTTTGATTACCTATAATTAAAGTTCCATATGCATCAGCAATGGCAGTCATTGTACCACTGAACAATCCGTTGGCAGAAGATGAGGAGAAAGTACCTTTTGCAGTATCAGTTTGTGCTGGTCCATAAGTGGTTGGAAAATTAATATGAGTACCGTTATCCACATTAAAGTTTAAAGTTGCCTGTGTGTTTACCATTCCTGTGATTTCCAGTTTAGTCGAAGACGCTTTATAGTAAACTATTGTTGCGCCATCTATCATTTTAATAGTGGAACCTGGGAAAGTTGCTATTTCAGTAGAAGTAGGAGTTAAATAGGTTGTTTGTGATGCTGCTCCCATCGTAAGTCCTGCATTTGAGAATGTAGCATTGGCTCCTGTTGCAGTGTTGTTTACACCTCCGGTGGCAAGATTATAATTAACGATATTTCCAGAAATAGGGTCATTAGCCGCTTTTGTAAGCGTAATCTGCGCAGAAAACATCGCAGATGCTCCTAATAAAAGGAGTAAAGATTTTTTCATAGTCAAAATTTTTTGTTAAAAATAAATAAAAAATGGTATTCAATTATCAAATTAATTAGTTTTTAGTTAAATTTTTAATAAAAACGCCTGTTGATCGGATCAACAGGCAGTCTGTGCGTTAAAAATGTTTAAGTTTAATTGCTTATTACCATTTTGCGGTAAGTATAAATATCCTCGATGGTCACTACACTCATCCCTTTTTTGATGGCAAAGTCTACAATTTCCGGAAGTCTTGCCATAGAACCGTCTTCATTCGTCAGTTCACAAAGTACAGCATCGTTACCCAGGTTAGCCATTTTTACAAGGTCAACGCTGCCTTCAGTATGACCACGTCTTTCAAATACTCCACCTTCTCTTGCAATTAAAGGGAATACATGACCTGGGCTTGCAATATGCTCTGCCTGTGCATTTGATGCTACGGCTGTTCTGATTGTTGTTACGCGGTCTTTTGCTGAAACACCTGATTCTACACCTTCTCTGGCTTCA
The DNA here is from genome assembly GCF_045865955.1 of Chryseobacterium sp. KCF3-3. Classification (NCBI taxonomy): domain Bacteria; kingdom Pseudomonadati; phylum Bacteroidota; class Flavobacteriia; order Flavobacteriales; family Weeksellaceae; genus Chryseobacterium; species Chryseobacterium sp. KCF3-3. Next base: position 1,034,239 of record NZ_AP035792.1, on the reverse strand, counting down.
ATGGAAATGGTGAATGCAGTTTGATTTTTTGAATTGTTGTTTTCCACCATCGGACGAAGGTTGAGGTGTCGGCTTTTTTCCTCAGAAATACACAAGCATACGATACCGCTGCATTCGCGGATCAGAAGTGCCATGTCCTGTTCTGTAATCGTGGAAGCGGGAAAGATGATATCGCCTTCGTTTTCACGATTTTCGTCATCTACTAAAAGAATACCTTTTCCCTTTTGTAATGTCTGAAGTGCTTTTTCTACACGTTCTCTGGAGGTAGCTCCGAATTGTTCTAATAATTTTTCCATGTTATTTTACTTTTAAAAGTTAAAATACTCTTCGGTACATGGAAATGAAATACAACGCAACAAGAGTCCATAAGGAATCCTATTGGTCATCTCATTTTCTTCTCCCATCCAGACTTTAACTGTCGGTTCCGGAATTTCACCAGATCAGTCCTTTCCGAAGAAAGGAGTCGCGGACTGTAACCGCCGGTAGGGAATTCCACCCTGCCCCGAAGAAAACTTATACTAAGTTTTGCTGTATGTTGTAATTTAAATTTTTATTTCATTGAATGGTATTTAACGCACAGGCCGCTAATTTCGGGAAGTTTTTTGAATTGGAGAAGCGTTTTTAATCAAATTTAAAGAATGCTTTTTTTTAATTGATATCTTTAGGTTGTTCTTAGTATTTTTTCCATCTTCTTCCCTTTCGCCAATTCATCGATCAGCTTATCCAGATAACGGATATTTCGCATAAGTTCATCCTCAATGTCTTCCACCCGATGTCCACAGATGACACCTTTTATCAATGAAACATTGGGGTTGATCTGAGGTGCTTTTTCAAAGAAAGTTTTAAAATCAGTTTTATTGTTTAATATTTCCTGTAATTCTTTTTCGTGATATCCGGTGAGCCAGAATATGATTTCATGTACCTCTTCTCTGGTACGTCCTTTCTTTTCGGTTTTTTGGATGTAATGTGGATAAACACTGGAGAATGCTGTTGCAAAGACTCTGGTATTCTGCATCTCTAAATATTAGATTAGTTTTTTGATAACTCCATCAAGAATAGAATTGAATTCATCTGGTTTTTCCAACATGGGATAATGGCCAACGCCTTCAATGGTAACATAATCATAGTCTTTTAAATATTTGCGGTTAGCTTCAATATCAGTAGGAGAAGCATCGGAATTAATAGCTATAACGGGTACCTGAATCTGTTTTGCGAATGGGTTGAAGTCTGTTTTATATAAAGGCCAGAGCGCATTGATTGCCAATTCAGGTTTGTGTTGAAGAAATTCATGCTGTACTCTTTCTTTTACATCACGGGGCGTTCCTTCTGCAAATAAAAATTGTGGCAAAATGTTTTCTACAGTGTATTTGAAATCCTTTCCATATTGAGAAAGCGCTTCTTCAGCCTGTTCTTCGGTAAAGGACTCATCCAGGTTTTTCAATGTATCGATCAGAATTATAGCTTTTACTTTTGATATTTTCAATGAAGCTTCAAGTACATAAGCTCCGGACATAGAATGTCCTACAAGAATTATTTCATTCGAATCAATTGCATCAGCGACGGCTTTGATGTCGTCCGCATATTTTGCACTGCTCCATTCCTGTCTGGAAGCATCAGATTTTCCATGTCCTGCAAGATCCATTTGTACAATATGATATTGGCTGCTGAAATATTTCTGCTGGTCTGCCCACCATTCCGTATTCCCGAGCCATCCGTGAACGAAAATCAATGTGGTATTTCCGCTTCCGGATTCTTGGTAATGAATTTTCTGACCGTCTGATGATACTGCATATTTTTCCATATAAAATGAGAGTTTTGGTATATTTTATTTTGAGATTGTAATTTACGAAAAGACCTTTAAAAATAGAGATGTGTATTTACAACAGATCTGATGAATGAAAAAACACCACATTGCTGCAGTGTTTATCTTTTTATTTGTTCTCTTTTGATCGGAGGTTTACTAAAATAATAACATAAGGGGTTCCCAAAAGATCTTTTATTTCACATTTGAAAAAGATGAGGTCTTTTAAAAACTGCTGGTGAGAAACTTCAATCTGATATTCTATTCCTGTGGGCATTGCTTTTGTTGCAAAGCCTTCCAGATTATCTACTTCATAAGCCTTTTCCTTTCCCATAAAATTGAAAATTTCCCTTAATATGCAATTCATAGTAAAAACAGAAGGAACAATGGGGTAGTTTTCAAAATGTCCTTTGCATTGGTTAGGAGTAAAAGGTTCCAGGAGAATACTGAACTGGCAGTCACTTTCGATAGTGATTTTACCTTTAGGAAGCGTTTCTTCATAATATTCTACCGGAGTGTCATTATAATAATCTTTGTAAAAAAGTTTGAATGTATCTTTTGCGATGATATGATAATCGAGTTCAAAAGAGTAAAGAGGTTCTCCGGAATGATGATCTCTTACCAATAGAGAAGATTTACCTTTTCTTTTCGATTCTAAAAAGCTTTCACCAACAATGAAAACCGAATCATATTTTTTATAAGAAAGCTGTCTTATTCTCACTTTTTCACCCATGAAATAAATCTGTTCTTTAGATGTAGTGTTGAGAAGTCTGTACAAATTGCAGCTTCCCAGAGAAGACAGAATTTTTATGAGTTTAGAAAAGTTCTCATGGCTGAAATCGCAATTGCAAATTTTAGTTTCTATGCTGTTATCATTGAAAATTGTATTTTCTGGAATAGAAATGTAAGGTTGTGTTTCCCCAAGATAAGGGATGATGTTTTCCATGATGTCTGTTGTTGTCATTTGAATGAGGGTATTGGGTTATTAAATCTGTTTTCATTTGTGGATAACTTTTCATCATCGTTGTGGAATCATATTTTTTGGATACCTGCGAATTTGTGTTTGTTGAGATTTCAATGTTCATTTGAACTACTAGCTGAAATTTATAATCATAAATATGTTTTTTTATTTAATGTGTTTTTAATTTGTTGATATAATTTAAGTTATGTGTATTAATTCTTTTGTTGGTGATTTGTTTTTGATGCAATTTATAAAAAAATATTCATAATAGATTATGAATAAATGTTCAATATGTGAGATTTTAGATCTTAGCAGGAAAATTTTTATAGCAAAAAAATGTGGATAACTTATCCACAAAAGTTATCCACCTGATTTTCTATTGTGGAAATATCAAGAAAAATAATATGTTTTGTAAGATATTGAAAAGTAGTTAACTAATGAATTATTTTGATGAAGTAAAAAACTTATCCATAGTTTATCCACAAACATAAATTGAATATGGAAAAGTTATCCACAGCTATTTAAAGATGTGGATAACGGTTAATTTTGAATTTAAATTATTGTAAATCAATTGTTTAATTGATGTTAAGTTGATATTGTGAAATTATAACTTAGACTTATCCACAAAATTATTGACTTTATTCTTTGTCTTTATAAATATTCCAGAAATTAAAATCCGTCATAGGAGCATCCGTGATTCCTATATTTCTTCCCATTGTTACGATTTGTCCTCTGTGATAGGTTCCGTGAAGAATAGCATGCTGGATGTATTCGTATTTGGAAAAATCACACTGAAACCATTGAGATTCTATCTTTACATTTTTTGAAAGATCTTCTTCAGATAAACTTTCCACATAGTCTACCAGTTTCTGCGAGTTGTTTTTTATGGCATTGAAAACATCTTCTTTGCTGGTAGTCTCTGTTGTTTTTACAAAATCAAAATCATCCTTTTCAGAAATATGACTCCACCAATATTCCTGTGTTTGCCAGATGTGGTGTAACGTTTTTAAAATTGTCGGAAAACTGGAAATGGTTTCCTGGTTAAGTTGTTCATCAGACTTTGTGGATAACCAGTCAATATATTTGTTGACTACCCAATTGTTGTACTGTGCACTTTTGCTGACTAATGTTTTTAAGCTCATATTATTAATGTTTAGTTGTGTGTGTAAAGGTGAATGTTATAAACCAAAATGCCTGTCTTGGTCTGAATTTTCAGGATTGATGAGTGCTTTGTTACTGTATGTCGCCGCTTCGAAATCATTGATATTAACAGAAAGAAAAGAAATATCAGGCAGCAATTCTGAAAGCCGGATACAGATCTGGTTGGAAAGATTAGTTTTTTGTTCTGTATTGCGTCCCTGCATGATATACCCAAACACATGGAGAAAATTTTTCTTTCCTGTGCCTAATTTGTAATACTGATAGGGCTGAAGTCTTACTTTGATGTCATTGGGAGCAAATAGTCCTGTTCCGTCTGCCACTTCGTAAACGGCATCCATTAACTCTTCAGGTGTTCTCTGCTGAAGAATATCCTGCGAACAATCTATTATAAAATGGGGCATAGATTCTATTTTGTATTTGATTTTGTGTGAGATAAAAATAATAAAAAATAGTAATGGATATTCAAAATAAAAACCGCTTTGAAAACAAAACGGTTTGAAAATGTGTATTTTTTACTTTATGAATACGATGTTATGGAATTGATTTTTTAATGCTGTATTGTGGTTGTACAGCATTGGTCATGTCAAGGACAATATCATAAATTCCATCTTCATGGATTGGAAAATCATAGGCATCAAAGGCGATACTTTTATTATCGTTATTCAGACCGAGGCTGTATCCCCAGTCATTATTAAATCTGAATTTTAAATTCCCTTTTTTCAATGTATAGTTTTTCAGAAAATAAATATTCGGATTTTTAGGATCTGTTTGTAACAGAATATCTTTTCCTTCCCAACCATTCGGAGTGGCGTTTCCAATAATTCCCCACGCAAGAGTATTGGTATTTCTTTTTGCTGTTTTTACAGTTCCATCCCAGAAATGGATGACAACGGTATTTATTTTTCCGTTTTGATCCGGTTGGAATGTACAGGTGAATTTTTCATCCAGCTGAAATGATGTTTTGCTTTTCGGTAATAAAGCGTTTCTTGGATAGCTGCCTTCTTTGAAAACAAGTAGTCCATCGTTACTGGTGATATAAAAATTTGAATTTTCTGTGGAATAAACACCTTCCAGCTTTTTTAAATCTTCCACATTCACTTTTGCAATAGCTGGAATGCTATAAGGTTTATTGTACAGTATTTTTTCTACTTGGGGAATAATAAAATCGGAGTGCGAAAGTTCTGAATTGGAAATCAGAACCACACAAATATCATCATCCAGAACTCTGTAATATCGGCTTCTATAGCCAGGTCCACCACCATCATGGCCAATCCGTTTTTTATCAAAAACCGTTGAGATCTGGAAACCTAAGCCATAATGATCTTTAAGATAAGGTGTAAAAGCTTTATCTGTTGTCTCTTTTTTAAGAAGGGTATAGTTCTTTAACGCTTCATTAAATTTAAAAAGATCTTCCACCGTAGAATACATAGCTCCGGCTCCAAAAGGATGGTCGGTTTTAAAACGTAATGCTTCGTTAGACCTTTTATCAGATAAAAACTCATATCCAAATGCCTTGTTTTCATCTGTGATATTATTAAAATTGAATCCACTATGATTCATCTTCAGAGGTTTCAGAATATTATTTTCTATGACCTGATCATAATTCAGACCTGTAACTTTCTTAATGATATAACTTAGAATATAATATCCGGAATTGGAGTAATCCCAATCCTTACCAGGGGAAAAATTCAAAGGTTTTGCAGAAATATATTTTAAAAATGTTTCCTCATCTATCGTGTATTCAGAGTTTGTATCATTGGGAATTCCTGAAGTGTGGGAAAGCAACTGGGCAATGGTAATGCTGTCGCCTTTTGGAAAATCAGGATAATATTTGGAGAGTTTGTCATTCAAAGATAATTTTCCCTGTTCTTCCAACTGAAAAATAACGGTTGCCGTAAACATTTTTGTGGTGGAGAAAACCCTGTAAAGACTGTTGTTGGTATTTTTCTTTTTTTTAGGAGCATTTCTGTAGCCATAGCTATTTTCAAAAATAATTTTTCCTTTTTCGGCAATCAAAACAGAACCATTAAACAATCCTGCTTTTTCATACGTTGAAAATAATTGTTCCAATTTTTTGGATTTCTGTGAAAAAAGAGGATGTACCGCAAGCATTAAAACGATACAGGTGAGAATAGATTTCATGTAATTTTTTTAAATAAGACACTTTTAAGTGTGATAATATTACATGAGATTTTAAAAATGTTTTATTGAAGAAGGGTAGAAGATTACTTAATTTGAATTAATGTTTTAACACCATAGACCATGACCATCGATGCTTTCCCTGTTTCGATAAAATATTTTACGGTTTTTCCATGTTCCAGAATGATTTTTCCGAAAGTCAACTTCTCATTTTCGTATCCTTTAAAATTTCCATATAATCCATTTTTTGCATCTATAATGAGTCCGGGTTTCTAAAACCCCGTTTTCTAGTGTGATCAATTTTTTCATTTTAATACCACATGTTTTTTTATTTCAGTTACTATTTCACTGGCTTTGGTTTCGGTGATCCAGTTGATAACTCTTATTTCGTTGCCATTTTGTATAAAAACAACAGAATAGGTTGAACCACTCAGAGAAAAGTGATAACGAATCCCCAATGCATGTTTTTCTACCTGAAAATCTTTTACCAAAATCTGATCAATTTCTTTTTTTAAATAGATGCGGGGACTGGTAAACAATTTGTTTTTATATCGGACTGTTATTTTTTCGGGTTCAATGATGAAGATTGTTTTTCCAAAAGTATTCCATAACCAGATATATAGAAATAGTATAAAAAATGCGACAAAGGGAGTGGCAAATGAAATGTAGTTTACAATAAAAAAGAAACCTTCTGCCTGGATGCTTAAAAGAGGAATAATAATCAGGATGATAAGAGAAAGGATCAACAAGCCTAAACCCAATATAATGGTCACAACCCAATTGGTTCTGTTTTTTATTTCAATGGTGACCGGCATAATCATCTATCTTTAGAGCAAGTTTTTTTTATATAATTTCGTTTTCTTAAGTCCGAAATTGTTCATCTTCACCGTTGGTGAATCCAGCTCCCAAGTTGGAAGATGAGTCGAAAGCTGATCTTCTAATTTTACAATTCCCAGGGTTACTTTATCATCAAATTCATAGGTTTTTTCACCAGTAATAATTTCCAGCCCGGATTGTCTGTTAGCAAATGGAGACGGAATACTGAAAGAATATACGGATATAATTTCATCCCATTTTACAAACTCTGTTCTGTTATTTTGCTTGAAATAAAATCCATCTTTTGTGTATTCAAATATCCCATCAAATGTATGCAGGCTATCCATTTCCTTTTCAAATGAATCATAACCTTTTTCTTCGGGAGAATAGAGTTTAGCAATGGAAAATATAAGAACAACACAACAAAGAAAAATAATAGCAAATGTTATTTTTTTGTCGTCATAAACAGGGTAGTTGTAAAGGGTTAGAACTAATACCAGAAATGTAGCAGCAATGATTTTTTTCATACTATATTTTTTCAAAGTACTTCCCTTTGAACTGATAACGGATTTTCTTTTCTGTAATTTTAGAATCATCAAGAATTAATGGAATACTGATGATTTTCTTTTTAGGATCATATTGAATATCCAGGTTTTCAAATGTTTTGGTTTTGATTGAATTATTGATGTTAGAAGATGCTGTAAAATCCAATTCATAGCTTAACTCATTTTGAATTCCGGAAGTGGTTTTTATAAGTTTAGCATTACTGTTTAATTTTCCATTGTCAATAGAAAAAACTTTTACTCTATAGTAATATAGGGCTGTGCTGTATACAGAAATGTTTTGGGCCAGATAATACTTTTTATTCTGTGATACAATATCATTAATCTGATAGTAATTGGATTCTGCATCCTGCTCCATGTCACTTTTCAACGTTTCACTCTGTACTTTTTTACCGGATTCGTACTGGAAAACACTTCTGTAAAAACGCATTGTTCCTCCGGTTAGCGTATTCCATGAATAGATTCTAAATTTTCCATCTTCCGAGGAACTGACAGATAATCCACTTTTTGTAAGTGATTTAAAATCGTGCTTTAGGGTTTGAGGATTGGATGATGTATAGTGATGTAATAATTTTTCGAACTTTCTATTGGCAGCGTAAAGAGAGTCTTCAGTGAGGATATTCTTGCGGCTTGTATCATACCAGTATTGAATTCTTTGAAAAGAACGGTTGAGTTTTTTTTCAATGACAGAAATATTTTGTCCAGACATCGTACAGGAAGTCACCAGACAAAAAAAGATTCCTACTATTTTTTTCATGATTTGTTTGATTATTTTTTATTTAAACCTCATAAATAAGCTGTACTACACCGGATTTGAAAACATTGGTTTTGACCAATTTTAAATTTAATCTTTCCTTTAAATCTTCAAAAAGAGGTTTTCCTTTCCCAAGAGCAATGGGGTGAACAGATATTCTGTAGGTATCAATAAGATTATGCTGAATAAAAGTTTTAATAAGACTTGCTCCTCCATACAACCAGATGTCTTTTCCTCCCTGGTTTTTTATTTCTGAAACTTTTTCCACAATATCAGAACTGATAAAAACTGCATTCTCATCTTCTCGGTTCTGACTGGAAAAGACAAATTTATTTTTTGAATGAATTGTTTCCCAAAGCTCTCGTTCTTCCGAACCTGCATTTTCTTCCGGTTGATAATTTCCCCATGCATCATAGCTTACTCTTCCATAAAAGATAGTGTCTACTCCGGAAAGAAATCCATCAAAATCCATATCATCATCCATGATACACCAGTCGGTTTCTCCGTTGGGTCCTTCAATAAATCCGTCTAATGTTGTGGCAAGGTCTAGTATTATTTTTTTCATGTTTAATAAGATTGATTTAGGTTTTGAGTCTCTTAAAATTCATTTCAACGCTGTGTTTTTCTGCGCAGGAAGATTAGAGTTATAAGAAACATAATGATCACAAAAATAGAAATATAAATGATGATTTTATACCTGTTATTCTGTTGATGGAGTGTTGATATTTCTCTTTTTTGTTCTCTGATTTCTCTGTCGGATTGTTTGTCGTCGTCCGCAATCAAATCTGTAAATTCAGGATCATTGGAGGTATCAGAGTTTTCAGATAATTTTTTATACTGAGAACTTAGAGACTCCAGTTCTTTTAATTCTTCCGGAGAAAGCTCATCCAGTTTTTTTTGAATAAAGCATTGGTCAGAGTAAAGAAGTCCGGTAACTTTTTCATCATATGCGAAAATCAGATATTTCCCTTTTTTGGTAAAAAGAACATCGCAGGAATGCAGCGGAGATCCGAAAAGGGTAGCATTGTGTGCATAAAATCCATCATAGGAATCCGATTTGTAGGTCTTATTGATTTTTACTTTACTTAGAATATTCTGGACCGTTTTAAATCCAGAAGGAACTTCTGTAATATCATATATTTCACCAATAAAAACAAAATCAGCACTGTCAAATGAAGATTTTAAAGTAGGAGTGCCATTGCATTTGCAGGCAGCAATTTTCACAGAAAATATTATGAGAAAAAGTAAAAAAAGCCTGGATTTCATTGGAGTTATAAACTTAAGCTTGTTCATCAGCTTAGCGGTAAGGCAGATTAATTTCTTCAATTTTTGTTCTCAAATCTCCAATGGTGAAGGTTTCTGAATTACATTGAAATTCAGGAATGTCGTGTTTGGATAGGAAATCATTTAAATCATCACAATTTTGCAGAATATTAAATTCTTTATTGTCTAAATCTAAAACAATTCCTTTGGTTTTTCCATTAATAGAGTAGGCAAGAGGAGTTAATGCTCCTAAGAGTGCCTTCGACCATAAACCTTTCATGTTTTCTTCGAAATAAATGAATCTTCCATAGTTCAAAACTTTGCAAAATCTTGAATACTGGTCAGGATCATATCCATTATCTTTCTTGTTGGTATATTTTCGATAGGTCTGAAAATACATTTCTCCTTTATGCGAAACAGCTAATGGAACTTTTACTCTTTTATTTTTTTGTTTGAAATAAAAGAATGCTTTTTCCGGCATGTCAAGAGAATCACACTTTTCACAGGCTTTGAAATAGACTTCTTCGGTTGAAGATGGTTTTTTATTTAAAACATCCTCCAAAGTAATATAAATACCTTCCGGAAAATCTCCCTTTTTGATGGATGGATATGTTTTTTCTTGTGCAGTTACTATGCTGGAAATAACAAAAAGAGCAAATAAAATATACAGTTTCATGGGTTTATTAATTTTGCGGCAGAGCAAAAATATAAAAAGTTAATGGGAAACTCTTATTGGAGAGATTTTATTCAAAGCCATAGAAAATAATTCTCAGTTATATTATTTTCTAAACTGTAATGTCTGAATTGCTTTTAAAAGTTCTGTCTGACTTTCTTTCTTCAGATTTTTACCATATAGATTGAATCTGATTTTTCCTAGTGATTCAGTCTTGAGGCTGTCGATATAAACTCCTGTCATTCCTTTTTCCACTTGTTTGGGTTCCAATATTTTTGCCTTGTACCCATCAATTTTTTTATAGGTTATTTTACTTTTAATGAAATCCTCCGGATTCTCATTTTCATTGAGGATAATAAATAATGTAGTGTCAATTTTTGGATTTACTTTTAAGAGTTCATTCAAATCTTTTCGGTTGATAACAGGAGCTGAAAGCTGTTCAAGAGAATTTGAATAAGGTCCATAATCGTAGAAAATCGAATCATTATTTTTTGTGATGATAATTCCGGCATTACTATCATAAGCATCCATTTTCAGTTTGCTCCAGTCTTTAGGAGCCTGAAGTTTAAAACTACGAAAATCCATCGATTTTGTCTTCTTAGAATTATCAGAACAACTCAATACTATAAAAGATGTAAAAATGAATAAAGACGTTTTTTTCATGGCTTTTTAAAATAAAGGTTCCCCGTTCATATCCGTGGTCAGAATTTCACTCATATAATCAAAAAAAGGTCTCATGGCAAGTAATGTTTGAATTACTTCTTTTTGAAAGTTGTCCGATAAAACCTCCGTATCTGTAAATTTCCGCATTACCAGAAATTGCTTTTTTCTGATCAGATCAATAGCCGGATGATTTTTATCAAACCCACGAGGTGCCGTTTTTACAGCGTCTCCTTTAAGTTGTCCAAAATATTGTATAAAAGTTTTATCTGAGGTAATTTTTTCAATTTCTGAACTGTTGATTTCAAATTCTTTACGGATGCGAAGTAAATCTTTAGCTTCAGGACCCCAGAATCCACCGCCTACAAAACTGTTGCCCGGTTCCAGCTGAATATAATATCCACCTCTCAACATAGGTTTCGAACGGGAATATCCCACTCCGAAATTGGTTTTATAAGGCGTCTGGTCTTTGGAAAAACGAACGTCTTTATAAATTCTGAAAATATGGATTCCTTTCAGGTTATCGTATTCCTGAAGCTCGGTATAAATCTGATTAAAAAAAACTTTGTTTTCTTTTACAATGACATCGTATTCGGATTTATGTCTGGCAAACCATTCCCGATTGTTATTTTCTTTTAAATGGGTGAGAAATTCAAATGCTTTTTTCATATTGTTGTATGGATGTTTTACTTCTGAATATTTACAGAAATTTTCCGACTTCTTGTAATTTAACGATTTAAGTAACTAAGTAGAACTATTTATTTAAACTACCCAATTTTTTTGTTCCAGAATGAGCTTGTATCAATTTTCTTTTTTTCAGCATGACGAATTAAAAAAATATCACTTACAATTCCTTTTGCTAAATTGCCATTCCAGAATATAATATCATTGCCAAACATTGAAAGAACAGCTTCTTCATGATCCAGTATTAAAAAACGATGTCCTAAATAGGGGATAATAGGAGGTACATTTTGGTTCTTCATAATATCTTCCGTCACACGGTTGGCTTCCATGGTCAGTTTAATTCTTGCTTTTATGATGGGAATGTCATCAGGATAGGAATAAAATATAGGACCAAAATCAATTTCTCCTTCACCACCATTATTGTCAATTCCCGGTTTGTCAAGACCATTCATTGTTCTGTAATAGTTTTTTAATGACTCAGGAAAGGTGATATTCAGTTGTTTCTGGAAATCTTCTAATTCAGACTCCGACAATCCTTTTTTCCATTTGCTTCCTTCCTGAATCTGGAATCCCCAGCATTCCATCAGATCCACTTTCTGCCAATATCTTTCACTTTTCTTTTTTATCCATTGAAAGCTTGAAATTGAATTGTCCAGTTTTTTAAATTGTCTTTTTTTCATAACATTTCTTCTAATATTGATACAAGTTTACAGATTTAGCGAAGTGGATTATTATTCTCTGTCAATCTTTGTTTTAAACTTTCTGATAACAAATTGTTTTCCAGTAAGTACTGGGTCATTATTTTCAGAAAATATCGGCATTTCTTTAAATAATCTTTATCTGGTAAAACATTATTGGTGTCATTTAAATAAGTGTTTGCTCTGTTGATAAATACTCCGACCCTTTCAAATTCTTTGCTGATGAAGAGTGTTCCAATCAGGGAGATGTAAGAAACAAATTTATATTCACTGTGGTTTCTTCGTAAATATTGAGGAGGCATCTTTTTGTTCATCTCCTGAAAATAGGATATGATTCCAATGTCTTTCAGGTATTTTTCCTTATCAATTACCAACCAGTCGTCCACTATTTCGCCATCAAAATTCATTTCAAGATCATAATACCCGATGGCTTCTAGGTTTTTAAGATAGATTTCGTTTTCCACACAAAGACTTATTCTTGCCCGGATAATAGGTTCTTGGTATTGCTGTTCAATCAGATATTGGTATCCCTCAAATACAAAAGTAATTTCGTGGCGGGCAAAGCCTCCTATTAATTCTTCAGGATCTTCTGAGAGTATTTTGTGGAGCGTGTGAAATGCTTCATTTTTGAGATGAAATTTTTCAGCTCTTTCGGTGAGCAATGTTTGAAGTTCCTGAGCGTTCATATCATGATTATTAGTCTCCAAATCTACGAATAACAAGAGAATCTTTGTGGATAAAAAAACTGTCTACGACAAGGATTGACATCAATACAGAATATCTGCATCTGTATGGATAAGAAAGATTGCTTCAGAAAAAGTATCTGCTATCTTCACATGCATTTCATCTGTATTTTTAAATATCCCGTTTTTCCCTTTTACAAAACCAATATGATGAGCGTTAATCAGATAATCTGCCAATACAATGAAACTCTTATCATTTTCATTATGATACTCCTCCAGAATTCTTGCTAACGGCCAGATGGAAAACATATTCTTTGTCCAGTCCCAATCTGCAAATCCATCCAGTTTTAAATAGAATTCTTTAAAATCATCCGGAAATTGAAAGTCTATCATTTTCTCAGCTGCTTTAATGGATTCTGATGTTGCGGGCGAATTTAGTTTGATATTTTCACTGGTCCATTTTTCTTTAATTTTATCAATACGGAGATGTATCATCAGTGGTATGTTCGCAAAATATTTTACTTCTTTTCATTCAAATTATTATAAATAGTCTCCTTTAATTAATGATTTAGAAAACCCTTCCACTCTCAACTGTAAGATTAAAGGCATTGGAATGATGTATGATTTTCTTTTTGGTAATTTGTTGAATGACTCAATGAGTAGTTGTAATTCTTCCTTGGTGTAATTGCTGAATGAGTTATAGATGGCATCATCCATTTTTTCAAGATGAATACTTTTTATGATTTCATTCTTCTTGTTTTCATCCCATTTTTCTAATCTTGATGCGAGTTCTATCCTATCAATGCAGTAATTATAGATATACCTTTTTAATTCTGCGGTCTCCATCAGTTGGTTGATTAAAATTTTGTTTTCTTCAGTTGGGTAGCCTACCGGAGGCGGCCCTGCCTGAGCAAATGATTGTAAACTAAACAGGAAAATTGAAATGTAAAATAATTTTTTCATGGTTAAATGTTGTCTGGACTAAGAAAAATAAATTGTATGCTTTAAAGTGGAAATCATTTTAGAAAAAATATCCACCCACTAATTTTACAAATACTTCTCTGTCTCCAATTTTATAAATGGTTAGAATGCTTCCGTCTGAAAGTTGTCTCATTTTTTGACTGAATTCAGCCCTCGGGCCTGAGGTAGCAAGATTTTCAAGTTGTTGTAAAACTTCTCCAGGGGTTAAAACACAAATGGCGGTCTCTTCACTTTTTCCGTCACCACTTTTTTCTATCGTTTGAATGATTACATCTTTTTGCTTAGCACATAATTCTCTTTTTTTATGATCATCAAGTGCGCTATAAATATTCATCATATCATCCAGTAAATTTTTGTTAAGAGGATTGATGGCGTATTTTGATTCCGCTTCAGTTACCATTTTCTCAGCTTTACTTTTTGACAGTCTTTTTTGAGCAGGTTTCCAGAATGTTCCGGATTCACTGTTATAATTTCCAATGGTGTAATCAATTTTTATGAATTTACTTCCGTAGTACAATTGATTCAACTGCTCCTGCGTCAATTCAGAAGGATTTACTTTGAATACGTCTAAAAGTTTATAAAAATTTTCCTGTGGATTTTCAGTGACATTCTTTTTAATAAGATCTGTGTTTATCTGTGCAGAGAATGCCTGAAAAATTAAAACTAAAATACCTGAAATAATATGTTTTCTCATTGTTTTTTATTTAAATTTGATTATCAACCTGTGTTAGTTATTGTTTTTGTTTATCATAAGGACTTCCATCTTTTCTGATTTTTAATTTTTTATTCGTCTTTTGTTTTCCAAAGTAATATTTCTGTATCACTCAGTATTTTATATTGGTAACCTATTTCATTCCAGAATTTGATGATGGTGCCTTGTTGTTCTTTGTTTTTTAAAACAGCAATAATATGAGTTTCTACATCATAATCTTTAGGATAATGCATGTCAAAATCAACACTGGCCCAACCATTAGTTATAATCTGACATAATCTGTCAACATCATCAGTATTTACATACTTTCTCCTTACAATTCCAGCTTTAATACTTTCAAAAGTATTGATGATTCTGTATTCATCAAAGAGATTGTCTGGCAAATGTTTGTAATAATGTGCATTGTTTGATCCGGAACCCAAAATGGTATAATTTTTCTGTGCTTTATCAAGAACAATAGGTCCGACTCCAATTAACTTTCCTCTTTCATCATCTTTATCATATTTTTTATGCTTCCAGAAAATAAAAATATAAGGCTCTGTTTCATAAAATTTGAAGATGGTATAATCAGGATGAATTTCATCTTCAATCATTTTTTGTACTAAAATTTCGTCTATCATCAATTGTTTTATTTTGAGTATGCTGTGTATTTAATTTTCTTTTGTGTCCTGTGCACTTTCAGTAATATCAGCTGCTTGTAAGCTTTTAATAGCTGATTTGGTGGAAGATGTTGTACTTCCGCCGATGATGTATAATTTATTGTTATATACCTCCGCTGCAGCATGTCTTCTGGGAATCATATTAGAGGATAACGGATGGAATTTATTGGTTGCCGTATCAAAATAGGCCAGAAAAGCCTGATTATTATAACCTCCTGCTATAAAAATCTTAGTACCGGATACGGCTAATGAATGTCCGGATATCCCGGAAGGCATCGTATATTGATCGGTCCAGAGATTAGTGTTAAGGTCGTAAACATTGATCAGGCGGGATGAAGTACCGTTAAAACCGCCAATGACATACAATTTATCATTCACAATTTTGCCTTTTGCTTCTCTGGCTGTAGGCATATCCGGTAATGGATGCCATGTATTGGAAGCAATATCATAATATTGGAATCTGTTAGAAAATACAGTGGTTGCAGCATTGTTGAGTCCGCTGCCACCGAAAACGTATATTTTTCCATTATGGATGGCAGAACCTGCATTTCCGGTATAAGAACGGTTAACAGCTCCCTTCGTTACCTTATTGGTGGCAAGGTCTACAATTTCAAGATGACTGTTTCCCCAACCGTTAAAAATATAAATCTTATTATCGTAAGTCTCCGAATTTGCAAATTTTTTGGGACTTAGAGTAGCATTGAGAAGACTCCATTTATTATCGGTAATATTATATTTTTCAATAAAACTGGCGTTACCTCCGCTTTGCTGATATCCATTGCTCACATATATATTATCATCCACGATGACACTGGTTGTAGCTCCTCTGCCGGCAGACATATTAGCGAGAGTTTTAAACTGAAGCGTTTGTGCATAGGTGAGCAGTGAGCAAAAAAATAAAAGGAATAATAATCTTGTTTTCAATGGTAGTAAGATTTCGTGTTTGTTTTACATATTGATAGAAACAAATATATGTAAAAGCTGAATCTGAAGTGTGAGACTTTGGATTTTATTTTTTGATGGCGGCAGGTCTCCCGACTTTGAGGAGTTGGGTATTGATGTTTTTTGTCTATGGAGATAACGGGATATTCAGATTGAACATTATTTCATTAATCTCTGCAAATTGTGTACTTTTAATAGAGGAAGAGGGAAGAGTACTTGTATTTCCTCCAATGATGTATAATCTATTGTTATATACTTCTGCAGCTGCGTGTCTTCGGGGAGTCATATCGGATGATAACTGGTAGAATTTATTGTTGGCAGTATCAAAATAGGCCAGAAAATCCTGATTACTATAATCACCCACAATGAAAATTTTATTATCGGCTACTGCCAATGAATGGCCGGATATCCCAACAGGCATTTTATACTGATTGGTCCAACGATTCGTATTAAGGTCGTAAACATCTATCAGATTAGACGAAGTTTCGTTAAAACCACCGATTACATACAGTTTATTATTAACAACTTTGCCTTTTGTTTCTTTAGCTATAGACATATCCGGTAATGGATGCCAGGTATCTGAAGCAATGTCGTAATACTGAAATTTATCGGAATATATAGGGGCTCCGTTTAATCCACTTCCTCCAAACACATATATTTTACCATTATGTATGGCAGAACCGGAACCGCCGGCATAATAAGGATTAATTGCTCCTTCGGTTACGGTATTGGTTGCAAGATCTAAAATTTCAAGGTGACAGTTCCCCAAACCGTTAAAAATATAGATCTTATTATTGTAAGCCTCCGAATTAGCAAATCTTTTGGGACTTAGAGTAGCATTGAGAATACTCCAACTGTCATCAGTAATATTATATTTCTCAATATAATTGACTTCTTTATCTGCTGTATAGCCATTGGACACATAAATATTATCATTCAATATTACACTTGTTATGGCCCCTCTGCCTGCAGACATACCGGCGAGTTTTTGGAAATGAAGCTTTTGTGCATGGGTCAGCAAGGAACCCAAAAATGACAGGAATAATAATTTTGTTTTCAATGGTAGTAAGTTTTAGTGTTTTTGTTTTATAGACTTAAAATCAGAAATTATAAGGTTGTGTAAAATACATCAGGATTTTCCTTCGTTGATATATTCCAGATAATCCTGTTCTAAATTATTAATTTCTTCAATTAAAAAATCATAAATATTTCCTTCAAATACTTCATAATCTTCTTCGTCATATTTGTCATACTCAATTTTTATGATTCCGTTGTCGGTATAGGCTCTGTAGAGATTTCCGCTGCGCTTGAAAAATAGTTGTCCCAATGGTTTCTCTTTATACTCAAGGGCTTCCTGATGTTTTTCTTCAAATCCCATCCATGAAGGCATCTCTTCATCCTGCGAAAGTCCGTACACAAAAAAGCCATACCCGAATTTCCAGCTTGGTAGAACATCAAATTCCTGGGGACGTTTCCATATCTCTTCCTTGACTTCAAAAAGTAAGGACCCGAATGAGGTCAGAAAATCCTTAACATCTTCACTGAAGGTAAACCCTGTGCTGTCTTCATATTTTTTAATTTGTTCTTCAGTTGCAGGATGGGCCACGGAGCCCATCACGAAGAAATCATCATTTAATTTCTTTTTCCTATCCCAGAATTCTTCTTTTGTTGCCATATTTTGTTTTGGTGTTACCTCGTCAACACTGTTCAGATCGTTATTGAAACAAAGATAAGAGAAAGTTTGGGGATAAAAATTAGAGTGTTGGTGGATTTTGTTTTATTTCTGCAAAGTCGGACTTTGCGGAGGTGGGTTTTCATTAAATGATTTCTCTGAAAGTCACAAACGTATATGTTTGTCATCAAACGAATTCTACGAAAGTTAAAAAGAATCTCCCGAGACCTCCGGAAGTCTTATACAAGTTGCGGGAAACAAAACAATATCCTGTTTTGTTTCCCGCAATATGGTTTGTAACGAAATGATCATTTTATCCTTTTCAAATCCATTTCCGAATATAATCTGTACTGTATATTTCCTGTACTTTCATACACTTTGTCGTATAATACTTTTGCTTCTTTGTATTTTCCCGATTCATCATAAAGTGCCCCTAACATATAAGCCGCTTCTATTTGATCAGGTTCATTTTTTAAAATTTCTTTATACATCCTTTCGGCCTGTTCATTTTCATTATGAGCAAAATACCAGTTGGCTATTTCCCAATAATCAGCTAAAAGCTTTGTTTCAGTAAATTTATTTTTTAGAGAATCAATACTTATTTCCTTATAATCATTTCTAAACTTGTCCATTCCTGTTCTTTTTAAATCAGCCATATGAATATAGAAAGGATCACAATTATTTATTAATCTGATCATAAGGTCTTTCATGAAATCATCTCTGTTTTTGTTCGCTGTGCTGTTATGGAAGTTTTCAAAATCCTTCTGAAGTTTTGTCATTACTTCAGAAGAACAAGTTTTAAATGTTTCATCAGTATAATTTGTTTTACCAGATAAACAGGTGCAAAATTCCTTTTCAAATTTTTGTGGAAAATCCTGAGCTTTAATGTGAAAAGAAATTGAAATAGAGAACAATATTCCTAAGAGTAATTTTTTTTTCATGTATAACTTTATTGTATTAACGTTCTTCTGTTCATAACAATATTCTTAATCACAATAAATTGCCAAACGTATTTGATCAAATCCACCTTTTCCTCTGAAACGAAATAAGTAGGTATTTAAATTTTTACTGTGCCATTTTATATCATCCCTTACTGTTTCATCTTTGGATTTTTCTAAATCTTCATATACTTCAAGGGATGGTTTTCCAAGATTTTCAGTTAAATATTTTTTTATTTCGTGGAATTTTTCGTTAAACATTTCATTCGAAGTTTCAATTTTTTCATTTTCATTCCATTCATAAGATTTGAATTTGATTTGCTCATCTTTGGTAAAAAAATAATCTACTTTAAGAATGAAATTGTTTTCGTTTCTTTGATATGATCTGGGAATTTCAAACTTATATTTTTCAAAAGCGGGATAGATATCTTCTCCAATTCCCCAAAAATATCCAAGAGTAATATCTTTTGATTTTTTATCCATTTCTTCTTTTTTAATTTCACTGAAGCTTTTAAAGGAAAGATCAATTTCATTTTGAACAGGAACGTTATTATATTTACTTAGTGAGCAACTATAAGAAATTAGAATAATAAGAATAAAGAGAACTCTTGATTTCATGAGAATATATATTGTTATGATCGTATAACTGAAAAAAAAGCGTTGGGGAAGTGTTGAATTTTAATTAGTATAATCTCTTTGCTATCCGAAGTCTCCTGACTTTGGGTTTTGTTTTTATTGACGCAAAGCCGGGAGAATTTGTAGAACGAGGTTACTGTCTTCTACAGTGATGCAAACTCATGCTGGCAACAATTATTATTTTAATTGAATTTCAATCTTTTTATCTTCCATAAATAATTTTATCCAATTCGGATTTTCATTATTTCCTGGAATGCATTCGATTAAACTTTTATTATTCTTATAATTTGCTATAGCTTTTTTCCCAAACTTTATTTTCATCTCATAAATTTCATTGCCATTATATCCAATCCAGGCTTTTGTTATTATTTGCTTGTTGTTTTCAATATTATGATAAAGTAGAGATTTTGTGTCTTCTGGTAAATGTTTTATACCATCACACCAAAAAGTCTTCGTATAATATTTTATATTTTCATTTTCAATGTTTTTAAAATCCAGAGACCATTCTAAATGACTGCAAAATTCTAAATTAAACATGGGTTCATTAAGATTATAATTAAAAGCACCACAATTGGGACATTCAATATATTCTCCATTTAATTTTTCAAACTCACATTCTGCACATCTGTCATTTCTATTGTTTAAATGTTGAATAATAATTTTTACTTCATTTTTGTCTACATTGAATTCGTCAATTATTTTTTTTTCAGCAAATACTTTTAAATCGTTTTGCATCAAAATATAAAGATCAAGCTTTTGTTCTTCAGAAAAGTTTAGAGTAATCACTTCATTTTTACATTTGTTGCAATTAATTTTCATTCTTAATTTGTTTTTTTGTTACAAACATTCAAATTTAGATATTAAATTAACATGAGAGAGTATCTGTATGTTCAAATTTAAATAGAGAGCATTTGAGCAAAAAATTGTTCTTTTAGAATAGCTTTTATATTTCCCCCGCTGCCATACGAATCCTTTCGTGTGTTTATAATATTATAAATTAAAGATTCTAATAATATATGAAAAAATCAAAGCCACACAATACAATCGTGCGGTAGCGGGGCAAATAATTATTTAAGAATGTGATTAACGGTATTTCGCCATTTCTCTCTGCTACCGCACGAATCCTTTCGTGTGGTTACAGTATTATAAATTATATAATTTTAACCGAGCCACACGATGCAATCGTGCGGTAGCAGGGTTAAGTCCAAATCTACGCATTACAATAATTTTACAAGGTATAATATTTCATGACAAGTTAGTATATTAAGATAAGTATTCCTTACGGGAAACCATATTCCACAAAAAAACCGCCCTACAAAAGCAGAGCGGTCTATATATTAAATTGTCTCAACGACACGTTGTTACATCATTCCTGGCATTCCACCACCCATTGGCATAGCTGGTTCAGCGCTCTTCACTTCAGTGATAACACATTCAGTTGTTAAAAGCATTCCAGATACAGAAGCTGCGTTTTCAAGGGCAACTCTTGTTACTTTAGTTGGGTCAATGATTCCTGCTTCAAGCATTTGAACATACTCGTCAGTTTTCGCATTGTATCCGAAGTCTCCTGTTCCTTCTGCTACTTTAGCAACAATTACAGAACCTTCACCACCTGCGTTAGCAACGATTTGTCTTAATGGCTCTTCGATCGCTCTTTTCACGATTTTGATCCCTGTGTTTTCGTCAGCGTTAGCACCAGAAAGATTGTCCAGAGATTTAATTGCTCTTACTAAAGCAACACCACCACCTGCAACGATACCTTCTTCTACAGCAGCTCTTGTAGCGTGTAGTGCATCATCTACTCTGTCTTTTTTCTCTTTCATTTCTACTTCAGAAGCAGCACCTACATAAAGTACAGCAACACCACCAGCTAACTTAGCTAATCTTTCCTGAAGTTTCTCTCTGTCGTAGTCAGAAGTTGTAGTTTCCATCTGAGCTTTGATCTGAGCTACTCTTCCTTTGATTTTCGCTTCGTCACCACCACCGTTTACAACCGTTGTGTTGTCTTTGTCGATCGTTACTTTCTCAGCAGTTCCAAGCATGTCTAAAGAGATGTTTTCCATTGTGAAACCTTGCTCTTCAGAGATCACCTGTCCACCTGTAAGGATAGCGATATCTTCTAACATTGCTTTTCTTCTGTCTCCGAATCCCGGAGCTTTTACAGCAGCAATTTTAAGAGAACCTCTTAGTTTGTTCACTACCAAAGTAGCTAAAGCTTCACCTTCAACTTCTTCAGAGATGATTAATAGAGACTTACCACCTTGTGCAATTGGCTCAAGAACCGGTAACAATTCTTTCATTGAAGAAATTTTCTTCTCTACTAAAAGGATATATGGGTTTTCTAGTTCAGCTAACATTTTCTCAGGGTTAGTCACGAAGTAAGGTGACTGGTAACCTCTGTCGAACTGCATACCTTCTACAACATCTACCGTTGTATCGATACCTTTAGCTTCTTCTACAGTGATTACACCTTCTTTTCCAACTTTTCCGAAAGCCTCAGCGATTAAAGCACCGATTGTTTCGTCGTTGTTAGCAGATACAGAAGCAACTTGCTTTACTTTATCTGTAGAATCTCCCACAGCCTGAGACTGTGCTTTTAAGTTTTCAACAACTGCAGTTACTGCTTTGTCGATTCCTCTTTTAAGATCCATTGGGTTAGCACCAGCAGCTACGTTCTTAAGACCTTCTCTTACGATAGCCTGTGCCAATACAGTAGCGGTAGTAGTACCGTCTCCTGCGATATCATTAGTTTTGGAAGCTACTTCTTTTACCATTTGCGCTCCCATATTTTCTACTCTGTCTTCAAGTTCGATTTCTTTTGCAACAGACACACCATCCTTAGTTACGTGTGGAGCACCGAAAGATTTTTCAATGACTACGTTTCTCCCTTTAGGACCTAAAGTTACTTTTACTGCATTAGCCAATGCATCTACTCCTCTCTTTAGAGCGTCTCTTGATTCAATATCGAATTTTATTTCTTTTGCCATGTTGTTTAGCTTTTGGCGAATTGCTTATAGCTCTTAGCTTTGCGAATTCGTTAGTTTAACTTTATTTTTTAATTTCCATTGAGCCTGTTCCACAGAGTTACAAGCTTCTTTTTTAGTGTTGTCAATTCTTCCAAAAGATTTTGGAAATCATTTTCATGAATGTATCCTAAATCTTTAGCAAGAATCAATTGGTTTTCAGCTTCATTGGATGATCCCAGTGCAATATTGATGAAATTGGCAAATTCTTTATCCGAATTTCTGCCACTTCCTTCTGAAATATTATATCCGATGGATGCAAATGATCTTTTGATTTGAGAGGTGAGTCCAAAAATTTCCTCTTTTGGAAAACTTCTGGTTGAAGTATAGATTTTTAAAGTCAATTGATGACTTAATTGCCACACTTCAAATTTTTTAAAATCTCTCATGAATTAATTTCAACTCAGAAAAGCCATTTGCCAGAAGCCAATAGCCAGAAGCTTACCCAATGATTCCCAATAAATCAGCTTCTCTTACGATCAAGTAATCTTTACCTTCCAACTTCAATTCAGCACCTGAATATTTTCCATAAAGAACTTTGTCACCTACCTGAACTGTTGTAGGCTCATCTTTTTTACCAGGACCTACTGCCACTACAGTACCTTCTTGCGGCTTTTCCTTTGCAGTGTCCGGGATAATGATTCCTGAAGCTGTTTTAGTTTCTGCTGCGATTGGCTCTACCAGAACTCTGTCTGCCAATGGTTTAAAGTTTACTGACATAATATATTTATTTTTTAATTATTTCTGTGTTGTAATTCTCTAAATGTATGCCATGAGACACTGGTGGCTGAAATGGCAGACTTTTATTTCCGAATGTGAAAATTTGGCAGAAAAATTATTTTTTACGGGCCGGGAATCCGAAAGCATAGCTCGTCACTACCGGTACTACAAACAAAAGAACAGTGATGGCGGAAACTAATATTTCCATAGTATGGCTGGCTAAAAACTGAGCGAATGCCGTAGCAGGGTAGAAATGCTCAAATAATGACAAACTTAGTTTAACTCCTAAAATAGCAATGACGATAAAAGCTGCAGTTTCCAGGAAAGGGAATACCTGCATGAGACGAACAAACCATTGCGCAATAAATCTCATCGCTAGAATTCCTATAAATACACCCAGCGTAATCAGAAGTAAATTGTCTGAAAAAGCCACTGCTGCAAAAACATTATCTATAGAAAAAGCAAGATCCATTACTTCTACGATAGCAACCGTTGCCCAGAATTGGCCCAATAATCCGATGGAATTTTTATACAGCCAGCTGGATTCTTTGTCCGGGTTTTCTTCTTGATTTTCTTCATCATTTGTGTTTTTAATTTTTTTGATGAACCAGTCAAAGGAAATGTAGATCAGGTAGAATCCTCCCAATGGTTTCAGCCACCACACGGAAATCAGTACGGAGGCAAAAATAAGAGCCAGTCCACGAAATACATAGGCTCCAAGGATTCCATATTTCAGGGCTTTTTTTCTTTGATGTTCGGGTAGATCCATGACGATAGTAGCCAATACTGCTGCATTGTCTACAGAAAGAAGGCTTTCGATCAGGATAAGATTGCCGATAATAGCAATGGATTTTGCAGGGTTTTCTACGATGTCATTGAAGAGGTGTGTAAAATCAGGAAATATCATTTTTTAAGGGAATAGAATTTTGATTAAGTTTTGAAATAATGGCAGCAGAAACTGAAATGCCGATGAAATTGGTAACCGATCTGGCTTCATTCATAAAGCGGTCTATGCTGTATAAAAGCGCAAGATCTGTGGTGGGAATTTTTCCAAACCTGCTTAGGGTAAACATCAGGGCAAGAAAACCTGAGCCTGGAACTCCGGAAGCGGTTTTGGAAGCTATGGAAATTGTTATAAAAAGCCAGAAATAATCCATTGGCGTAAGAGAAATATTGTAAAGCTGAACGAGGAAAATACATGAAATAGAAAGATAAATGCACGCTCCTGCCAGATTGAAATTGTATCCCAGAGGAATGATAAGACGAAGAATTTTTCGGTCATAGCCTTGTGATTCCATTTTGTCAAAGATCATTGGGAAGGCAGTTTTTGAAGAAGATGTTGCCACTACAAGAATGATTTCTTCTTTGATGCTGATCAGAAAATCCCAAAGATTAATTTTAAAGTAAGCCGTTAAAACGCCTAATATCCCGAAAATAAAAAATACACTGGTAAGATATACCGTAGCGACAATTTTGCTTAACGGTAGGAGAGTATTAATTCCATATACTGAAATTCCGTAGGCGATATTAGAGAAAATGACGATAGGAAGAAACAGGTAAACATATTTGATAAGTTTGAAAAACAAATTTCTTCCCGCATCTAAAGCTTTAAAAATGTTATTCCTCTTCTTTGAAAGACCAATCACAATTCCTGCAGAAATTGAGATTAAAAGAAAAAGGACATAGTTGCTGATGTGTAATGGGTTTGAAGTCTTTATTAAAAACCTTTCAGGGAGTTCTTTATGAGAAGAAATAATAATTCCTGTATTGGCACCCGGTTTTAAAAGAAGACCAGACCCGATTCCCAATAAAATACTGATGGAGGTAATGATTAAAAAATACAGAACCATCTGGCTTACAATTTTAAAAGCATTTTTGGTACTGAAAATATAGCTTACCCCATACGTTACTGCAATGAAAATAACAGGAATAATCAAAACTTCAAGAAGCGTGAAAAAATAACTGCTTACCGTTTCCAGATGTTTACTGACTTCCGGAAAATAATAACCGGTCAATGCTCCACAGATAATTGCTGTGAATACATAAAGCGTAAGGTTTCTTAGATAAGAGTCGGTAAATGTTTTTTGCTTGGCAGTTTTCATCATTCACTTTTTATAGATGGTAAGATTACAATATTCAAAGATATAACCTTATATAATACCAAGAATCAAAGCACTCAGTAACATTACAATTGATGATCCGATAGCCCATTTTAAGGTGAATTTCAGGTGGTCAGAGAATTCTACACCGGCCAGGGAAACCAGCAGATAAGTAGAAGGCACCAATGGACTTAATAAATGAGAAGCCTGCCCTACAAGACTGGCACGTCCCAAAATATCAGGAGGAATATTCAACTGGCTGCCTGTAGCTGTAATCACAGGTAATATTCCAAAATAATAAGCATCATTGGTAAGGAAAAAGGTAAGTGGTACACTGAATATTGCGGTGATGACATTCAGATAGCCGCCCCAGGTTTTAGGAACAATACTGATAATGCTGTTTCCCATAGCATTCATAATTCCGGTTCCATTCAGGATTCCTGTGAAAATTCCTGCTCCAAAGATCATTCCTGCTACTGATAACGCATTCCCTGCATGTTTTGAAATGATTTTCTGCTGGTCTTTCAGTTTCGGGTAATTAATCAGGGAAGCTATGCAGAAGGCAATCATAAACGCAATTCCCAAAGGAATAATGTCCAGAATCATCACGCAAAGAAGGATAATAGTCAGGATTAAATTAACAATAATAAGCTTTGGGCGTCTTAATGCAGGGTCATTTTCACCGGCAATATCTTGTCCGCTGTATTTGGTATATTTTCCATGTTTGCTGATTCTTTTTTTCTCCCGAACTCCCAGAATATAGGCCACAAAAAATACCCATACCAGCCCGATCAGCATAACCGGAATCATAGGGACAAATATTTCAGTATGCCCCAGTTTAAGGGAGCTCATCACTCTTGCGGTAGGGCCACCCCATGGTAGAATATTCATAATACCACCTGCAAGCATGATAATACAGGTTAAAACCAGAGGGTTCATACCCTGTTTTTTATAAAGAGGGAGCAATGCTGCCACTACAATAATGTAAGTGGAAGAGCCATCACCGTCTAAAGAAACTAAAGTGGTGAGAAGGGCAGTTCCGATGGTTGTTTTTACAGGATTATCTCCTACAGCTTTTAATATGGCATTGACAAGTGGCTCAAAAAGCCCGGTATCAATCATCAGACTGAAGTACAGGATGGCAAAAATCAGCATAACCCCCGTAAGTGCTATTTCTTTTACTCCATCTTTCATCATTTTCCCCAGATCAGGCCCGAATCCTGCTACTAAAGCTATAAGAACTGGCACAAGGACTAAAGCGGTAAGAGGAGTCATCTTTTTGTTCATGATGAGAATCATGAAGATGAAAATCATTAAAAAACCAAGAAATGTAAGCATAGTTATCTATAAATATTAATGAGATTATTGTTGTTTCTTTTTTCTCCAGTCAAAACTGTTTCTGAAGCCTATAAATCCGTAATTACTTGTTTTTCCGGTTTCCAGTTGATTGATGAAGGCTAGTTCCAATGCAGAGTTTTTGCCTACTTTTATTCCAAGACCTGCGGTAATACGATTGCTATCGAAAGGCTCTACTTTATCCACATTCATTCTTATTTCATTTTTAAGAATACCATAGAGTTTTTCTTTTTCTCCTTTTTTATTGAAAGGAATTCGTACAGAGATCAGGTATCGGATTCTTACCTCAAATTCATCGGGATTGCTGAGGAAACGTTCTTCCACTCTAAGACGGTTGGAGATGGAGGTTCTCCCGATGAAATACTCAGCAGTTACTTGCTGGAAAGGCCTTTTTTCATATCTTATCTTTTTAGAATCGTCGGCATTATAAGATTCTAGGATCAGAAACATGGCTCCTGCGGCAGGTCTTATATTTTCTGCCACTTCATAATCTACATAGGCATTCACAAGGAAAAGTCGGGTGTCATAAGCCAGGTCAAAAGAACGGTATTGGGTAAGCGCGGTTAAAGTACTTTTATCAGTCAGCTTTGCTGACATCAGGTACTGAAACCACATATTATAATTGTCTTTGCTCTGGCTGTATAAAAGACCATTCAGTAGACAAAATGATAAAATAAGCGTTGATTTTATATTAAGTTTCATGTAATATTTGATTAATATTGCGGTTTCTCAAATATATTTATTCAGAAGAGCGGGCCCGGATTTTTTCAATCAATGACAGTTTTTCTCAACGAACTGCATTTTGAGACAAAAAGATATTATATTTGATGCGTTTCAAAATAAGGTATGGACTATGTTTTTAATCATTAATTTTATTATTATATTATTGATTATCAGAATTTTATTTAGTGGTAAGATTCTGAAAAGCCTTATGACGTACCGCTGGAAATTTTTGTTGAGGTTTCAGCACATTTTTTTCCTTTTTATCTTCATTCTGATGACTTATTTCACCGAAAACTACTTCCTGGATTCAAATCAGTTGGTGATAAGTATTATTTTGAATACAATTTTCAATGTGGGAATTTATTATCTGGTGTATTATTATCTGGTGCCCAGATTCTATTTGTCGAATAAGTATCCGGAGTTTATTCTCTATGCTTTAATCCTTTTTTTAGGGTCCAGCCTTTTCAGAATTTTGTGGGAACCTGCCGTTTTCCAGATGGATTTCAGTGGTGAGGGTTACCATGTCGGCTTTCTGTATAATGTGTACATTTCACAAGGAATCATCATTCTGGTGGGTTCTTTTTTGGGAATTACCAAAGACAAATTTTTAATAGAACAGGATGTGATCAGCCTTGGAGAAGAGAAAGATCAGCTTTATCTTGATTTGCTGAAGTCGAAACTGAATCCTCATTTTTTGTTGAATACCCTTAATAATATATATGCCAATAGTTTTACCCATTCGGAGAAAACATCGGATTCTATTTTGCAGTTGAGCAAACTTCTGAAATATATTATTTACGACAGTGGAAAAGAAAAAGTAACGGTTTCTCAGGAGTTTTCTTCCCTGAAAGCGCTTGCTGCATTGTATCAGCTTAAATACAATAACCAGCTTGATATTGTAATGGATATTGAAGATCAGGAAGAATTTGACATTGCTGAAATTCCGTCTGCTATACTTCTTACTTTATTTGAAAATGCTTTAAAACATTCGGCAATTGGAGAAGATGCTCATGCTTTTATAAAGCTATTCTGTAATATTGAGCGCTCTGAACTGTATTTTGAAATCATAAATTCTGTCGGGAAAGATAGAACTCTTGTAGCTGAATCTGATTATCACGGATTGGGTAATGAAGCAATTATTCATATATTGGAAAAATTTTATCCTGATCAGTATGAATTTTATTCCGGACCGAAAGAAAATGATCAATATAAAATTGCTTTAACAATTACTATCAATGGCTAACCTGACTATCGTTAATGTAGATGATGAATATCCTGCATTACAGCTTGTAAAACAATATTGCGATCAGCTTGAAGAGGTTGAACTGCTGGCTTCATTTCAGAAACCGGAAGAAGCACTGGCGTTTCTGAAAGCCAATAAAGTAGATCTGGTTGTTTTCGATATCAATATGCCTGGGATTAATGGAGTAGAGCTTTTGCAACAGCTTCCCGATCCACCACTGTGTATTTTTCTTACACTGGAAACAAAATATGCAGTAAAAGCCTTTGAGCTTGATGTTGTTCATTATCTTATCAAACCTGTAGATTTTGATACATTTAAAAAAGCAGTCAATAAGGCAAGGGATTTTGTTCAGTTTAAAAGCTCAGCAAGCAGTCAGCAACAAGAAGACTTTATTATGTTCAAATCCAACTATGTGATGAATAAAGTCTTTCTAAAAGATATTCTCTGGATACAGGGATTCGGGGAATATATTGTGCTGATGACGCCGTTGAAAAAGTATATGATTCTGGAAAGAATGTCCAATTTTGAAGAGAAGTTTCAGCATTTCGGATTTATTAGAATTCATAAGTCTTATATTGTATTATCAGAACATATCAATTCGTATAATTCCAGCCATGTTTTTTTGAAAAATGGCGATGAGCTTCCTTTGGGGAGAACCTATAAAAAGAATGTAAAAGAACATTTAAGTTAAAAAGAGGTTGTTCCAAAGTGTCATTCTGAACGAAATAAAATGGAGTGAAGAATCTTATATGGTTATAAGTAAGATTCTTCCTTCGTCAGAATAACAAAAGTCAAATTATTTAACCTTTGGGACAGCCTCTTTTTTAATTGTTATCTAAGGATTGAATTATGGGCAATATTGTCCAGGTCCGATCCACAGGATACATTGTCCTTTGTAATTGTACTCACAGCAAATACGTCCTGCTGCTCCGCCATTGATAGATTTCTGAGCATCTCTGCTTAATAATTTAGCGTTTTTCATAGTTAATAATATTTTGTTTGTACGTTCCTGAGCATTTAAAGTCAATCAGGATTTTGACATTTGGTGTAAAAGAAGTGAATCAAAGATACTATTTTTCTTTATTGTGTGATATATTTTGTTGAGAATTTTTACAATAAAATTTTGATTATCAGATTATAAAGAATATGTGTAGTGGAAAAACAATTAAAGCCGGAAATTTCCGGCTTTATCAAAATTGTTATCAGATGACAGAACTAAGGACAGTTTTGCCCCGGCCCGATCCATAAAGTACATTTTCCGTTGTCGTCGCGTTCGCAGCATACAAGTCTGGCAGCAAGCCCGCCATGAATAGTTTTCTGAGCATCTCTGCTTAGTAGTTTTGCATTTTTCATAGTTAAAAATATTTTGATGGGTACGTCCTGAACATTTAAAGTCAATCAGGTTTTTGACATTTGGTGTTTATGGTGATTCAAATATAAAACTTTTTAAGTCAGGTTGTTATGTTTTTTGTAGACGAAAGTGAGATATTGGTATCTGGATTTAAGTAATTTATGGAGCTGTTTCTAAATACATTTTTCTTCCTGCCATTTCTATATCCTGCTTTACAATTTTCCTTGTTACTGAATCAATATAATAGGTTACTGTGGTTGCTTTGTTGCTGATGTCATCATTGGTTTTTACTGTCCAAACCGGTTTTCCTTTATATTCTGTCTTTTGAGTATCCAGAATGTAAGCTTTCATTATCCCTTTTTTTTCAGATTTTGGATTGTAATCGAAAATAGAAATCTCAGCAGTGTAATTTTCTTTCAACGGAAGATATCTGATCAGCTGGGCATAGCTGCTGCTGTCAAAATAATGATCTGCAGGAATTTCAACCATATCTTTTTTCTGAGATTTCTTATCAAGATAATATCCGGTGACCTTATTTTTTTCAGACTTGAGAACCATGTCTCTCATTGAATTGTAAGAAGAGTGGTAGACTGGGGTGAAATTGGCTGTTTTGACAAGAGTAGAATCCGTCCATTTAGCATCCGGAGCCTGTTTCATTTTTACCGTTGTTCTGATCAAAAGATCTGCTTTATTCAGTTTTTTGACTTCAGTAATAATGCTTCCTATTTCTATCTTTGTTCCCGCATTTTCAGCAAACCATACAGCTTCAGAAGTTTCATCCTGGATAAGTTTTGAGTTGATCCCGGAATTTTCAGGAGTAAGTAGCTTCTGGGAAAAAAAATTAGCACTACTTAGTATTAAAAGGAAAAGAATAGTTCTCATGATCTTTTTAATAATAAGTAGTGCTGTATTTGTAAAAGTTACAACCTTTTGATTTTTAACTCTTTCCTGCGGCTTGCATTGGGTTGACTTTTCCGGTTGAGCCTCCTCTTACAGAACCTCCTCCTTGTTTTTGTTTGAAAAGTTGGAATTTTGAAGTTTCACTTCCTGCTCCTGCATTACTCCAGAAATTATTGCTTGTATCAATATCAGCAGTTTCTCTCATTGGATCCAGCTGAATAGATTTTACTTTCTTATCAAAATAATAGGTCTTGGAAACTTTTTGTTCGTTCAGTCTCCAGATCTGTGCTGCAGATTTGTCATATACTTTTGATCCGTCTTCAAAAGTGAACTCAAGAATGATTGGCATTACCAGACCGCCTTTGTTCACAAAATCTATCTGATATCCTGTTATATTTTTGAATTTCTCTTTGTCCTTGGCATCTAAAGGAAGACCTGCTTCTGTTTTGATGGTGTATTGCTTATTATTATCAATCTTTTCCTGGCCTCTGTCATATCTGTAATAGAAATCCTGAAGATCTTTATCACCATCTACATAGAACTTGATATTCTTATCTTCTCTGTTTCTGATTTTTGAAAGGTCTTCAAAGCTATTTACCAACGGTTTTTCAACCTGATATTTTACTTCAGCAGCAGCTCTTGGATCACTCTCAAGATTAGGAACAGCAACCGTTACTTTATCAATAGCAATATCTACAGGATCTGTACCGTAGAACCAGCCTCTCCAGAACCAGTCAAGGTCTTCACCGCTGGCATCTTCCATTGTACGGAATAAATCTGCAGGTTCAGGATGCTTGAATGCCCATCTTTTGGCATACGTTTTAAATGCTTTGTCGAAAAGCTCTCTTCCCATGATTGTTTCACGAAGAATATTCAGTCCTGTAGCAGGTTTTGAATAAGCGTTCGGACCATACTGAACAATATTTTCAGAGTTACTCATGATAGGTTCCAGCTGATCTTTCGGGAGTTTCATATAATCTACGATTGTCCATGCCGGTCCTCTTTTGGATGGGAATTTATTATCCCATTTTTCTTCTGTAAGATATTCTGTAAAGGTATTCAACCCTTCATCCATCCATGCCCATTGTCTTTCATCAGAATTGATGATCATAGGGAAGAAGTTGTGGCCAACCTCGTGGATGATTACTCCGATCATTCCATTTTTTGTCCCTTCAGAATAGGTTCCGTCTTTCTCGGTTCTTCCGAAATTGAAACAAATCATCGGATATTCCATTCCGTTTGCTGCTTCTACAGACTGTGCCACAGGATATGGATAAGGAATGGTAAATTCCGAATAGGTTTTGATGGTATGGGCTACCGCTTTTGTAGAAAATTTTCTGTAAAGACCGTAAGATTCTTTTGGATAGAAACTCATTGCCATTACTTTATTATTGTTTTCAGGAATCGTTACGCGCATTCCGTCCCAGACAAACTTTCTGGAAGAAGTCCATGCAAAATCACGAACATCTTTCGCTTCGAAAACCCATGTTTTTCTTTGTTTTGAATGATTTTTCTCGGCTTTTTTAGCTTCGTCCAGCGTTACAATTTCGATAGGCTCAGCTGCATTTTCTGCTTTTCTGTATCTTGATAACTGATCAGATGTCAATACCTGATCGTAATTTTTACATTCTCCTGTTCCGCCAACAATATGATCGGCAGGTACATTCATGGAAACCTTAAAGTCTCCGAAAACCAAAGCAAATTCACCTCTTCCGGTAAACTGATGATTCTGCCAACCCTGGAAGTCACTATAGACGCACATTCTTGGGTACCATTGCGCCATTGTATACAGATCATTGCCATCTTCAGGGAAGTTTTCAAAACCTCCACGGCCTCCCATTTTAATTCTGTCGGAGATATTATAGTTCCAGTCTACTTTGAAAACGAATTTCTCACCCTTTTTTAAAACTTTGGGAAGATCAATACGCATCATCGTTTTGTTGACTGTATACTTCAATGGATTACCTGAAGCATCTGTTACTTTTTCCAGACTTACGCCATAACCGTTATCTTTTACAGGAAGCTCTGTAGCCTTAAGCTGCTGGTCCGTAGTGGAAGAACGAAGTACAGACGAAGTGTCATATCCTGCATTTCTGATGCTTGAATGTTCGTTTTCATCAAGCTGCAGCCAGATATAGTCCAGCTCATCGGGCGAATTATTGTAGTAAGTCACCGTTTCTGAACCTTTCAGATTTCTTTTATCTTCATCCAGATAAGCGGTGATGTTATAATCGGCTCTGTTCTGCCAGTATCCGTGACCTGGAGCTCCTGAAGCCGTTCTGTAGATGTTGGGTGTTGGTAGAATAGTTCCTAGCTGCTCAAACTTGTTACCATGATTGCTGCCCGGGTTATTCTGAATATTTTGTGCGGTGAAACCTGTATATGCAAATACAGAAAGTGAAAGTATAACAACTTTTAGTTTCATAACCGAAATGATTTTTTAATGATCAAAGATAGTAATTACCTGTTGAATTGATGAGAATATTTAACTTTTAAAAAGGAATTCTTTCCAAAGTCATTTTTAAGGATAAAGCAAATACTCCGGAAGAAACAAAGAGTATCCAGTCTTTTTTATTCACTTTGAAAAGATTGAGTGAAAGAAACAGGATGATTAAAATTGCTGCAACAATGACAATCTGACCAAGTTCCAAACCAATATTAAACCCAAGGAGAGGTAAAGCAATACTTTGGCTTTTAGCAATCATTACTCTTGCTGTGTTGGCGAATCCCATTCCATGAACCAAACCGAAGATCAATGCAAGATAATAGTTGGCCCGCATCAAAGTCTGTTTCTGATTTTTCATGATAATATTATCCAGTGAAGTAAGAACAATGGTTAAAGGAATTAAAAACTCCACCCAGTCAGAAGGAACTCTGAAAACATCCAGAATGCTTAAAGCTAATGTAATAGAATGTCCGATTGTAAATGCAGTAACAAGAATCAGTATTTTTTTCCAGTCACTGTAAGAGTAGACAGCAATCAAAGCCAAAACAAAAAGCTGATGATCCAGGGCATCCAGAGAAATAATATGTTCCCATCCAAGGTTTAAATAAAAAAGAAAATCCTGCATTTTGATTAAAAAATTTTATATTTTGAATATATTGTTAAAATATTATTAATTTTATTATTTGATTTAATTTTTACGCTTAATCTTTATTAATATTTTATATTATTTATGTTTTAAATAAAAATTGTATAATTGTATTGCTTAAAAATGAAATATGGATATCAAAAAATTATTTTTTACAAATGTAAACATTTCACATGGAGGAGCGAAGCTTCTTAGAAATGCTACAGCAGCCTTTTTGGGATTGTACTCCTACGCTTTTTACGGACAGGTACAGAAACTGGATTCCCGGTTTGATATTTTATTGAAAAATAAAGAAAGTATTGCTAAGGGAAGAGCTGTAAAAGAACTGGAACGTCCTGATATGAAACTTGACCAGCACCTGGTAGTGACTTCAAAAGGAGCACAAACCATGTATTCATGTATTGTTTACACGAAGGAGCCTGAAAAACTAAAAGCAGACGGATTTATTGTACAAAGCCAGTTTCCCACTTTTTCCACAGCTTTAGCTTCTATTGAAGATATTGAAAGACTGACTCAGCTTCCGTATGTAACTTCTGTAATGGGACCGCAGTTTGATGAACTTCATAACGATGTGAGCCGTGCTCAGTCCGGAGCAAGTCTTTTGCAGGATGGTGTTTTCAATAACACAGCTTATAATGGAACAGGAGTTTTAGTAGGAATTTATGACACTGGAATAGACTGGAAACACCCGGATTTCAGAAAAGCTGATGATCAGACCAAAAGCAGAATTGTTTCTATTTGGGATCAGACATTAACTGCCCAAGCGGGAGAAGTTACCCCGATAGGGTTTTCTACTGGGGTGGAATATACAAAAGCACAGATTGATGATGAACTGGATGGCACACCCACTGGTTTTGTTCGTGAAAATGATACCAATGGTCATGGAACCCATGTTTCAGGTACTGCTGCTGGAAATGGCTCTGCTTTTACGGATAAAAGACATAAAGGATTCTCGTCTGATGCGGATATTGTTTTTGTAAAAGGAGGAAACGGATCTTTTCCTACAACAAATACCATTAATGCTTTGACCTACTTCAAAAATGTGGCGACAGCACTTAATAAACCTATTGTTGTCAATATGAGTATCGGAGGTCAGAGCAGTGCCCATGATGGAACTTCAAGCCATGAAGTAGCAGTTAATAATTTTACCACTTCAGCAGCGGGAAGAGTAGTTGTTATTTCAGCAGGTAATGATTACGGAGATAATCTTCACAGAAAAGTTGATATTGCCGCTAATGCTTCCCAGACTTATAATTTTACGGTAGCAAGCAATACTTCTGCAGCTACAGTATTTTCATTTATAATGTATGCCAATGATAATACTCCTGTTACTGCAAAGCTAACTACTCCCGATGGACAGCAGTATACTCAGAACATAAGTACAACTACAGCTCATAATATTTTGGGAGGTGGGCTTACAGCAACAATGTATAACTATTGGAGCAATGATAATAATAAAAGGTATGTTCAGCTGGTAATTACCAGAACTTCAGGAACCACCAATGTTCAGGGAAATTATACATTGGAAATTACCAATAACGGAACACAGCAAATCTCAACCCATGGCTGGCTGTATAGCCAGGGAGTACAAACCACGTTGCAAAACGGGGATAATGAATATATTGTAGGAAGCCCGGGGAATGCTTCTAATGCTATTACAGTAGCATCATATATGGGAAGACCAAGCTGGTATAGTACGGGAGCTTATTCTACCACAACCCCACAGGAATCTATCTCTTCATTCAGTTCACAGGGACCAAGAGTGGATGGGGTTCAAAAGCCGGATATCGCAGGTTCAGGCCAGAATGTGATTTCATCAAGATCCAGCAATTCTGCTCCGGCAGCAACAGA
Source organism: Chryseobacterium sp. KCF3-3 (assembly GCF_045865955.1). NCBI lineage: Bacteria > Pseudomonadati > Bacteroidota > Flavobacteriia > Flavobacteriales > Weeksellaceae > Chryseobacterium > Chryseobacterium sp. KCF3-3. The sequence continues at coordinate 998,485 of NZ_AP035792.1, read as the reverse complement.
TATTATTTCAGGCACCAATTATTACGTGAAAAACCAGGGAACAAGTATGTCTTCACCGGGAGTAGCTGGAGCAGTAGGGTTATTACTGCAGGCTAATCCTTCATTGACGGCAGCACAGGTGAAAGCCCGCCTTACAGCTAATGCAAGAATGGATGGTGCCACTGGTGTCGTTCCGAATATGAGATGGGGATATGGTAAATTGGATATCTATAAAGCTGTTACTGATGAAATAGGATGTGTAAAATCCAATTTTGAAACAGTAAGTTACGATGAGCCATACATTGTAGCCAATACAGAATTTAATTATTATTTTGATAATATGGCTCTTGCGGTAAGATATACGCCTACATTAACAGGGAAACTGGGAGGGTTCTCTTTTGTATCAGGGTCTTCAATTCCTTCAGATATCCCGGTGGATATTCAGATCAGAAAGGTGGATGCCAACGGAAATCCCGGAGATATTATTGCTACTAAAACCATTACTTCATGGCTTAATAATATTCAGAGATATACCTGGAATTATATCAATCTTTCAGATTTGAATGTACAGATGGTAACCGGAAAAGAATTTTATATTGTTGTTAATGGATTAGGGGGAAGAATTGCCATGAAAGCAGAGAATGCTGTACTGAATAGCAGATCTAAAACTTCTACTGATGGTACTACATGGACTTCCAGAACATTTGATCTTAAAATGAGAGCGGTAATCTATGAAAACGTTGCTGAAGTAAAGAATTTAGCAACTTCCAACCAAACAAAAGCGAATACGGTAACAAATGGTTATAACTATTTTACAAATGCGTGCCAGCTTATCTCAAGAATAGAAAAAGAAATGGGCAGTACTGTAACAGGAAATGTTACCTCAAAGGTATGGGTAGATAATGCACAGCCAAATTATGTTGCAAGAAGATATGAAATCAATTCAGATGCAAATACTACTACAGCTACCGGAAAAGTAACTTTATATTTCAAGCAGAGTGATTTCGATGCTTATAATCTGACCAATGGAGTGAAATTACCTACTTCACCTAACGATGTAGCCAATAAAGCGAATCTTCTTATTGAAAAATATACAGGAACAAGCACTACGGGTACAGTTGCTTCTTTTGGAGGAGCTGCCACGGTTATTACACCAGATGTTGCAGATATTATCTGGAATGGCACCTACCAATATTGGGAAGTCAGTTTCCAGACAACAGGTTTTGGGGGGTATTTTGTTAAAACAGGAACAACATTAGGAACAGCTGATGTAAAGATGAATTCAGAAGTGAATATCACTCCGAATCCTGCCAAAGATTTTGTTAACGTAGTATTGGGAAGACATTCTAAAGGAACGGTAACCATTTATGATGTTTCAGGAAAATTGATTAAAACAGTAAATGTGAATACTAATTCAGGTAAAATTGATATTTCCGAACTGATAAAAGGAACGTATCTGTTCACCATAATGCTCGAGGATAATACAAAAATTACAAAAAAAGTAATTAAGCAATAAATCTTCATCGATCAAATTCAATGAAAAGCAGCAGTTTCTATAACTGCTGCTTTTTTTATATTTGCTGTAAAATAAGATTCATGTCAGGTAAGTTTTTTTGGAGTTTTCTTTTATTATTAACAATAACTTTTCAGAGTTTTACAAAGAGTGAAGCTTTTCACCCATATCACGTAGGCTCTGTAGAAATTAATTATAATTCAAAATCCAGAACATTTGAAGTGACAGGTAGATTTTTCCTGGATGATATGGAAAATGGTTTAGGAAAAAAATATGGAGGCGCTTTTCATTTTAATGATGAAAAATACAAAGCAAAATTGAACGACGCTCTGCAAAAATATTGTGCAGAATATTTTAAACTAAAAGCTGATAACAAATTTTTGAAGATAAACTATATCGGTTATGAAGAAGACCAGGAATCTGTAAATATTTTTATGGAATCAGAACCTGTAGCTGCCCCGAAAAAAGTGGAAACAGCCGTAAGTTTTCTGTATAATCTTTTTGATGATCAGATCAACATTGTCCATATTATTGTAAACGGACAAAGAAATAGTGAAAAACTTACCTATCCTAACCGCTATATGTTTAAAACCTTTTAATCATTTATATTTTATAATAAAACTTATGAAGCAGTAACTAAAGTTGCTGCTTTTTTTACGTAAAATAAAGTTGAAATAAGTCACTATATAACGACTAATATTTTTTGACTGATGATTTGATAAAATGTTAAATTTTAATTATTAACATATTTTTTAATTATATTTTCAATTATTTTGTTATTTTCATGAAATATTTATTCTTATTGTTTAAATTTTGATATTTTATTTAATATGTTGATGTGTTTATTTTAATATTATTTTAATAATTTATTTATATTTTTTTTGAATTATAACAATTAAATCAATTATATTATGAAGTGAAATAAATTTATTATCTAGTGCTTTTTACCAACAACAATTTTATATAGTCAGAATTAATCTGATTATACTCACCACAACTTTGCTATGATTTCATATTTTTTTTATAGGATGAAACCTTTAAAATAGTACACGTTCTTCCAAAGAAAATGAATAAGTAGCCCAATTATTAAATAACTTAATATGAAAAGAAAGAACATTACACTGACACTACTTACAATCAGTAGTTTTGCTTTTGCTCAGGTAGGGATTAATACAGCTAATCCAACTACAACGTTGGATATTACTGCAAAAAACCCAACGGGAACTTCTAATGCTGTAGACGGCCTTTTAGTAGCACGAGTAGACAGATTGAGAGCCCAAAGCATGACAGCAATTCCAACTTCTACAATGATCTATGTGAATAGTGTGGGAAATGGCTCACAAGGAGGAAATGCTGTAAATATTGATACTGTAGGGTATTATTATTATAATGGATCAGTATGGGTTAAGCTTCATAATCCAGGTAATGCCATTGATACTAATATTTATAATACCAATGGAACACTAACCGGAAACAGAACGGTAACTCAGGGAAGCAATACATTGGCCTTTACTGCAAATGCCACAAATGCTTTTTCTGTTAACGGGAACAACTTTTCAGTAGATGCTCTTAACAGAAGAGTGGGAATAGGAACAGCAGCACCCACCAGTTTTTTATCCGTCTTAAATCCTATAGCAGGAAATGTTACAGATATTCTGTCCGCTGGAATTGATAACTGTGGAGCTCCATGTGGTCAGGCGACTCCAAGAAATATTACCTTATACAATAATAATGTCACTAATACCTTATTTGGAGGAATTGAATTTATTCCCTCCACAAGTTCTTCTGGTATTACGGGAGCATCTATTATAGGAATAGACAGAGATGCTACAAATAATTATGCAGGATTACAGGTTTTCACCAGAAATGCTACAGATTATGCTGCAAGAATGACGATAAAATCTTCAGGAAATGTGGGGATTGGAACAGTTGTTCCCGCTACAAAATTAGATGTTCAGTCTGCAGGAACCCCTGCCGTTCCGGTAGCAGCTATAAAAATTGTAGATGGAAATCAATCGAACGGATATGTCCTTACTTCTGATGCTGCAGGAGTAGGAACCTGGAAAGCAATTCCTGCAACAAGTTCTGTAAATATTTATAATTCAGATGGAACTTTAACCGGAAACCGTGCTGTAACACAAGGAAGTAATACGCTTGCTTTTACGGGAACAGCTGTAAATGCTTTTTCTGTAGATGGTACTACTTTATCAGTAGATGCTGCGAATGATAGAGTAGGATTAGGAACTGCAGCACCTACCAACAGACTACATGTTAATGGAACAGATCCTTTACGTTTACAGGGAACTACGGCCGGAAATACAACGACAGACCCACTGATGGTATTGGATGCTAACGGTGTTGTGAAAACCATTGGAACACTTGGAGCATTATCCATTCCAAACCCGGCGCTTTTCAGACTGGATACAGCGCAGAGTGATTTTCTTAATGGTGTAGCTGCAGGAAGCTCATCAACTGTTCCTATGACTGTTGTAAAAAATTCAATCTCCGGAATGAGTTATAATGCAGGAACCAGTACCATTACATTTCCTGCGGGAACTTATCAGATTACTTTTGTATATGAGGCACTTCATAACAATGATAACGGAACTACAGTAGAAGCTGACAAATGTAGAAACAGCTCGTATATTGTGGATTTTCCTACCGGAGCAGCCGGAACTCAGAGAATCCATAGTACAGCCTATCATAATTCAGGTATTTTATCCAACCATGGTGGGACTATTACTTATGCCACTACCGTTCCTGCGGGAAGAACCTGGCCTATTCGACTGGGAAGAGGGCAATCTGGAAACTGTTCAGGTACCGGGATGACTCTGGCGGCAACTTCAACTCAGCTTTTAGTATTCAGAATTGGAGATTAATATTATTAAAAAAACTTAATAGAAAAGTGTTCCCAAAAGCTTTTCTACAAAGTATTCAGGCATAAAAAATTCTAATAACACAAATTTATAGAACACTTATCTTTTATTATAAGGTAAGTGTTTTTATTTTAAACTAATTATCCAGTTGTAAAAGAGCATTAATTCCCTTTACATGGGTTAAAAGATCAGGAAAAAAATCATCGTAACACTGCTGAAGATGGTCTTTGTTTTTCAAAAAAGCTTCAAAAACAGGAATATCCTTATCAAGGTACTTCGCTTTATTCAAAACATTCTGAATGCTGAATTTAATTCCCCAGTCTTCACGGTAATTATAAAGCCAGTCATCATGCTCCATTTTCACAAGCATCTTTTTGAAATTTTCAGGAAGCCATTGTTCATAGGCATTTAAAACACGATAAACTTTAAGGGAATGGGCTTTCCATTCCGGAAGAGAATTCAGAGAAAGATCCTTGGCTACAAAATGATCCATAGAGACATCTACAAACGCACCTGCATATAGCCTTACCAAAGGAGCGAATACCTTTTTGGCTTCATGAATGGCAGGATGAGAATCGGTGTAAGTATCAATAGCTCTGTGCAGAGTAATTCCGTCCTGAATATCTTTCGGGAAAGTAAAACGATCTCTGTTACGGATAAAGTCCTCGAGAAACTGCCCCACGATCTGACCGTCGGTAAAAGAAAGAAAAGAATGCGCCAGATAATTCATAAATTAAAGGTATGAATTAAATGTGAATGTTTGATAAGAGAGTGAATAATGAATAGTGAATAGTCAATCCGCTTTGCTTGTGAATTTTTATCCACGCCCAATTGACAATTGACTTGCGAAGCAAAATTGACCATTCATAATTTTACCATTAGTGAATCCACTTCGCTTGTGAATTTTTATCCGCATTCTGATTGATGATTGACTTGTTCAGCAAATTGCCCATTCACAATGCTATCAATTGTCAATCCGCTTTGCTTGTGAATTTTTATCCACGCCCAATTGACAATTGACTTGCGAAGCAAAATTGACCATTCATAATTTTACCATTAGTGAATCCACTTCGCTTGTGAATTTTTATCCGCATTCTGATTGACTATTGACTTGTGCAGCAAAATTGACGATTCGCATTAAAAAAGTCTCTCATGAAAATCTTCAATCTTACTCACTTCTTCAATCTTGATTCCAAATTTTCTTTTCGGGATTTTATTAAGATTGGAAACAAATATTTTCTCATAACCTAATTTTTCAGCCTCAGTAATTCGCTGTTCAATCTGGGCTACCGGACGAATTTCACCACTTAATCCGATTTCTCCGGCAAAGCAGTAATGTTCAGAAATCGCAATATCTTCATTAGAGGAAAGAACAGAAGCAATGACCGCTAAATCCAGTGCCGGATCGTCTGTTTTTATTCCTCCGGTAATATTCAGGAAAACGTCTTTTGCTCCCAATTGGAAACCTGCTCTTTTTTCCAGTACAGCCAAAAGCATATTCAGTCTTTTGGAGTCAAAACCGGTACAGCTTCTTTGAGGAGTTCCGTAAACAGCTGTACTCACCAATGCCTGAATCTCCAGAAGCATAGGTCGGTTTCCTTCCAGAGTTACGGCAACGGAGTTTCCGGAAAGTTCTTCAAATTTTTTGGTGATCAGAATTTCAGAAGGGTTTTTAATCTCTTTCAATCCCTGAGAAATCATTTCATAGATTCCAATTTCTGAAGTAGAACCAAAACGATTTTTATTAGCCCTTAATAATCTGAAAAGGTGATTTCGGTCTCCATCAAAATTCAGAACAACATCCACCATATGCTCCAGAACTTTTGGTCCGGCAATTTGTCCGTCTTTGGTAATGTGTCCTACAAGGAAGACAGGAGTGTTATTTTCTTTGGCATATTTGATAATTTCATTAGAACATTCTCTGATTTGAGAAACAGTTCCCGGAGAACTTTCTATCAGTTGAGACTGCAGGGTCTGAATAGAATCAATGATCACGAAATCAGGTTCCAGTTTTTTGGCCTCATGAAGAATTTTTTCCAATGAAGTTTCAGTGAAAAGAAAACAGTTCGGATTTTGAATGTCTGTAAGTCTGTCCGCTCTCATTTTAATCTGAGAAGCACTTTCTTCCCCAGAAACATAGAAAACTTTTTTCTTCATTTTCAAAGCAAGCTGAAGCAAAAGGGTAGATTTTCCGATTCCCGGTTCGCCGCCAATCAGAGTCACAGAACCCAAAACAATTCCTCCTCCCAAAACACGGTTAAGTTCTTCAGAAGGTGTTTTTATTCTCGGCTCTTCGCTGGTTTCCACTTCAACAATATTGATGACATGTTGTTTGGTTTTTGAAAAAGGAGGAGTTTTATGAGACGGTTTCTCTACAACCTCTTCTACTAAAGTGTTCCATTCTCCACAGTTTTTACATTGTCCCAGCCATTGAGGATACTGGGTTCCGCAGTTTTGACAGAAATATGCTGTTTTCAGTTTTGCCATACTGCGAAGTTATAAAAAAGCATTTTTCTTTCAGAATCTAAATGAATTTAATATTAAAAACTAATCCATGTACGGTAGAAATATCTTTCATATCTTAGCTTCATTCAATTAAAATATATTAATGTAAAATATCATTACAATGAAAAAAGTATTTTTATCTTTCGTATTTACGCTTTTAAGTATTGTTGCTTTTGGACAGGGAACCTGGCAGGTAGACCAGATGCATTCATCGGTTAACTTTAATATCAAGCACATGGGGATTAGTTTTGTACAGGGAAGGTTTGATAAATTTGACGGAAAAGCAGCTACCAGTGGTGCTAATCTGGATAATGCAGATTTAAACTTTTCTATCAGTGTTCCTACTATTAATACCGGAGTGGACATGAGAGACAGACATCTTATCAGTGAAGAGTTTTTCGATGTTGCCAAATATCCTACTATTGAATTTAAGAGCTCTTCCGTTACAAAAGATAAAAACAACAACTATATTGTAAAAGGAAAACTAACCATGAAAGGAGTAGAGAAAGAAATCAGTGCTCCGGTTACATTGGGTGGGATTACAAAGAATAAAGACGGAAAAGAGATCATGGGAATTCAGACAAAATTTACAGTAAACCGTCTGGATTATGGAATCAAATATGATCCGTCAGGAGCAGGTATCGCGAAAGATGTTGAAGTAACAGCTTACTTTGAGCTTGTAAAACAATAATATTTCAAAATATAAAATATAAAAAGGTTTTCCACTTCAATGGAAAACCTTTTTTATGTGAAAACTATTTACACCTTGTAAAATCACAAAAGCTCACAAAAACTTTCAGTTGAATAGGCTTAAAAGAATTCCGTAGAAAAGTTCACAGAAGATGAAAATCAAAGATTTTCAAAAAGCTTAGGTGTGCTTATTATGCCTAACGGTTGTCTCTAAAAAAACTTAAGTGTTTAAATCTTTTGTGACTGTTGTGGTTAAAAATAATCAATGTCAAAGTTTGATCCAATTTAGGAATAAAACAGATAAAAAATCTGCTTTATCAGCAAAACCTGCGAGAGCACTAAAATATTTTTAATTCGAAACATTCACCTTTCCTGAAGAAACTGTAAAAATTCCAAAATCATCAATCAGCATATTTTCTTTCCGAATAGTATTAAAAGCCATAACTCTGTCCAGCTCCTTTTGGGAACGCCTTCTCATGATCCAGTCTTTATGCTGGTGATTATTCAGAACATAGGCAATCATTTTTAATTGAGGATGCCATGGCTGCCCTGTATAAACAATGTAAGCGTTCTTTTCTGAAACAGAATTTATCCCCTGAATGGCTTTACTCGCCATTTCATTATCCCCGAAAAGCTCCAGAATTCCTGAAACAATGGTAATATTAGGTTCGAAATTCAGTTTTTGATAGGTTTGTGAATCAAAACAGTCAAGGTTTGTAAAGCGGATGTTCTGATAATTCTTTTCTTTAATGACCTTTTCTCCTATTTCAATATTAGACTTTACAAATTCGTTGATCACGATTTCAGCATCAGGATACTTTTCTTTGATATCAAATAAATAATTTCCTGTTCCGCCCGCAATATCGAGTATTTTAACAGATCTGCCCTGTTGTTTAAGAGCCTGTATATTTTTTTCTAAAAGTTGTAATAAATGTTGTTTTCTGATGCGGATTCCCTTCCAGCCAATAGCGTTGAGGTAATTCTTATCCATCATTTTTCCAAAACCCAATTTCCCTTTCGGCTGATTCTGGTAAACATAATCCAGTGAAGCCCCGGAATCGAAGCCGTATTTCAGTCCAATGGCCATTCCGTTGCTTATTTTCCCAATCTTTGACAGAGATAATTTCTGTATTTTAAAATTCAGGTTATTTCCCACATTATTTTGCAGATCTTCATATTCTTTTACAGAAAATTGGTCAGGAGAAAGAGAGGCTTGTTTTATAGGCCTGTTGAAGCATTTTTCCGCAAAATCTACAATTTTATCATAGACTTTTTCCTTTCCGGTATCGAATAAAATACCATGGAAAAAATCAGGAAGAACTTCATAATGTTTCAAATCTGTATCCAGCTTTTCATGGAATGCTTTCTGTTCCTTATTGAAAACCACATGATCCTTTTCTGCAGCGAGAATTAAAGTTGGGGTATCTAAAGCTTCAGCATCTTCTACCAGACGTTTTCCGGCTTTTGCCAGATCAATGAGCAGTTCAGCATCAATAGATCTTGAAATCAGTGGATCTGTATCATATGCTTTTTGCTGTTCAGGGTCATGAGTCAGCATTTTGGATTTCACATAGCTTTTAATAATGAGCCCTTTCTTAAGTTTTGTTCCTAATGTAATCATCTCATTAGCAAGAGGAACGATGAGGTTGATTTTAAAAGCAGGAGCCAGAAGTGCCATCCCTGCGATAGAAGGCGCAAAATCATGAGCCCAGGCAGAAGCAACCACACCGCCAATACTGTTGGCAACCACAAACATGTCTGAAGTTTTCACATCATACTGAGTGCTAACAAATTTTGAGAAAGCATCAAGATCTCTTACATAATCCATAAAAACAGATGAGGTTTGAGTTTTTGTATGACCGTGTCCTCTAAGGTCAAATGCAAAGATGTTATATTTTGAAAACTGGGGAGATTGTGCAATATCATTCAATCTTTCCGAATGCTCATGCCCGCGGTGGATCATGATGATACTTTTCTGATGAGGCTGGTAGTTCCATTCACGATAAAAAATTTCACTGTTGTCAAAACTTTTAAAATGTCCACTGTTCATAGATTAAATTTTTTTCAGAAAATCCTCCAGATAAGTAGGTATGACAGCATGCTTATTGTGGGTTTTCATAATGGTTATTGCTTCTGTAAGAGGTAAAGATAAAATATTTTTGATTACTAAAATCCCTATAACTGAACTTCTGGTGAATCCCATAGTGCAGTGGATCAGAATCTTTCCATCTGAAGGCAGATGTCTGTAATGTACTGTAATTTCAGAAACCAGTTTTTTTGTTTCCTTTGTATCAAATGTTCCAATGTCCAAAAAGGGAAAAGAATGATAAGTCGTTTTATCCTTAATGAGAGAGAGTTCTTCCATCTCCGCTGATACATCATAAACAAGTGTTGTTTTATCGGGTTTAAAATCTTTCAGACTTTTATGATCTGGTCTGGATGAAATATATAATCTGGGAACAACTTCTACAGGAGTTTTGTTTTTCCGGAAAAACTGCCAAAATATCCGATACAATAACAGATAAGGGAAATAGAAAATCTTTTTAAACCATGGAATGTTTCCTGCTTTGTTTTTTAAAAAAGAAATATCATTTTTCTGATAATGATACCCGATCAAAAGAATCATAAAACCAGGCCAAAGCATAATCAATCCTGCTTTCCCCAAGAATTGATTAATAAGAATTGCCATTAAAATAATAATCCATCCCGATAAAAAATAAATATTGGCTACATGAAAATTTCTGTACAGAAAATCATTTTTTCTATACGGAAATATCACAAAACAAAGATGGGCAAGAATACTTCCGGTGATGATATCAATGAAATGATGTTGATAAGTTGTTAAAGTAGAAATGCCCAATAGAATAAGCCAAAGCATTAAGAATGTTCTTCCACTTTTTACATTTCTGAAAACTGACCAGAAAATAAATGCAAAAGCAATATGCAGTGACGGAGCTTGATTAAAAGGAGAATCAAACACTTTTAAAAACTGAAAAGAATATCCCAAAACAGAACTGTCGACCTCAGGTTTGGACAGAGAGAATTTTAAAGGGAATAATAAAAAGCAAATTCCGGAAACAATGGTAATAAAGAGCATCCGCTGTGTCAAAACTTTAAGCTGCTCCTTATTCTGACAGAAGAAAAATACCAGACAGAAAAAAAATCCGCTTGTCATATAAGAAATAATACTCCATGAAATAAATGGAATATAATTTTCAAAATCAAAAACAAAAGACGGAACTTCAGGTAGCTTTGAAACATACCATGCAGCGAAATTATAGACCATCATAAATACAATGGCACAAAGCGTCAGGGCGTACAGCTTTTGTTGTATGGTCAGTCGTTTTTCATCCATTGGGCTTTTCTGAACATGATGATATTTAACAATGAAGCAGGAAGCAGAGATAAAGATTTCATCATCCATTTCATTTTTACAGGAAAAATAATGAGCTTCCTCTGTTTTTCAATCGCTTCCGAGATGACGGAGACTGCTGTTTCTACATCGGTAAGAAATGGTTTTTTGCTTAGATCATTCTGATTGAGTTGTCTTAATTTCTCAGTATCAATATATCCCGGCGCAATGGTTGTAACGGAAATTCCAAAAGGTTTCAATGCTCTTCGGTAAGCATCCGCAATCTGAATTACTGAACGTTTGGTTTTTGTATACAAACTGGAGTTTTCATATTCCAGTATCCCGGAAACAGACGCAATTATAGCAATACTTCCTTTTTTCTGGTTCTTCATTACCTTTCTGGCTGCCTCGAAACAGTTTACCGTTCCCAGAATATTGGTTTGAAGCATTTCTTCAGCTTCTTCATATGAAATTCTTCCTGCTACATCTTCTGCGTAGCTACCGGCACAGTTAATGAAAATATCAAGTGTACTTTTATCCACAAGAAAAGACTGTAATGTGGATAATATAGCGTTTGAATCACAAACATCTGTCTGGAAAGCTTTTAAATCTTTAAAATCATTCTCTGGTATTTTAGTAAGATCTCTTCCGCAGATTCCTACACAATATCCTTTAGAAAGATAATGTCTGGCCAGTGCATAGCCAATACCTGAAGTTCCGCCTGCGATAAAAACGTTCATAAGTGTTTGGTGGTTTTCATTTTTTGTAAAAATAGATTTTAAAAGTGAAAATAAGGTGAATGTTTTTAACGATTGAAACATTAAGATTTTTTTTTAGATGTTTAGAATATGAAGATGAGCTTTGCTTTAAGCTTAAAAATCAGGATGATTCATCTTAACTATACTTTATTTCTTAAATTTTCTTAAAGGTTTTAATATTATTTATAAAACTAAGATATTCAATAGGCACGGGCTTTAGCCCGTTAAAATAAAAATAAAACATTTCCATTGGCTTTAGCCGAAACTTAAAAAGTGGTCTTAGAACCACCCCGTCAAAAATTCTTTGAATTTTCGCCATCCCTCTGCGGGAGGGGAATTTGTACGTCCTCAATTGGAGTATTTGTCATCTCTTTTTAATACTCTTCATCGTTTGATCAAACCCATACTGCCATTGTATTTCCATGTCTTTCACAAATTGCTGATAGTTTTTCGGGAATGAAAAACAGACCTCAAATTTTCTCCAGTCAATTCCTTTTTTCAAGTAATGTCCTTCCAGTTCTTGTTTTATATTCATCGTATCAATCTGCAAGCCGGATAAAAGTTGGTTGGTTTCTGCAAGTCTTTCATTTCCGCTGAATCCAAGGACGGAACGCACAAGTGCTTCTTCCACAGCGTTGTAAAATTGTTTCTTTTCAGTAATAATTTCCTGTGCAAGATGTTGACTTATTTCTGCAGGTACAAGATCTATAGCGCCACCTGCAAAGTGTTTTCCCTGAAGAAATGCGGGTTCTACATAAAACATATCGGAAATAGAAACTCTGGTACTTTCAAGTAGGGAAAAGTTTGTGACAATTTTGAGAGATTCTTCAATAGCACTGTTTTTCAAACTTTCAGAGCTGCTGGTAATTTGTTCAGAATTAATCTTCTTTGCTGTTTCAGGATCTGTGAAGATTGTTTTTTGATATAATTTTCTTTCATTTCTTTTTTGTCCACATTCTTCGGGAGTAAAAAGAAGTTCAGAACCAATAATGATCGTGGGGATTTCTTTTGAAAACTGAACGTTTTTAATGGATGGAAAACATAGGGATAGGTCTTGAGGCATTTCAACAAGGTATCTGTTGAAAACATCTTCAATAAACGGTGCTTTTCTTTTATCAAATATCTTCTTCAGCGAAAAAAGTCCCATGTGTGAAAGCTTTTTCTGCTTTGTCAGTACAGTACCTGAAACAAACTGAAAATATTCTTCTGACTGCAGGTATTCTTTTCGGGAAAGATGATCGGGGAATGCATTGATGATGGTAGCAGCAAATGAACCACCACAGGAAGCAATCAGAAGATCCGGCTTGAGATCGAGCTCTTCCAGAGCCGCAAAAATCCCGAGATAAATCATCAGTCTCGTTCCACCTCCTGAAAAAATAACTGCTCTTTTAAATTTTTCATCCATTGCTTTACTATTTGATCAGAAGAGGAAATAACCAGAAGAATAGGGGAGCATTGAACACCAAGCTGTCCATTCTGTCGAGAAGGCCACCATGCCCAGGAAGAAGGTTTCCAGTATCTTTTACCCCGGTTTTCCTTTTTATATAAGACATAAAAATATCTCCCAAAAATCCTGAAATTCCAAGAACGATTCCTAAAATACTGTTAGTCAGAATACCAGTTTCAAGCAGAAAATATCCTAAAATATTACTCAAAATAACAGTAAGAAAGACACCTCCGATAAGGCCCTCCAAAGTTTTATTGGGACTTATTTGAGGTGTTATTTTATGTTTTCCGAAAAATTTTCCCATCAGATACTGAAATACATCGTTCAGTTCTGTCACAACAACAATAAATATAATGGCAGTCAATCCATCAGATCTTTCCCTTATCCACAACAAATGGGGGAAAGCGAAAAGACAGATCAATAAAGCAACTGAAATTCCGTACAATTGCTTTTTGGGAGTTCCCGACAAGATAAAACGACAGAAAATAAGTATTGATATAAGAAAACTGTACAAAAGATAGGTTTCAACATTTAAAAAGTAGAGCAGGAAAAACTGCAGAAAACCTATGAACAGTGAAGGATAAACAGATGATGTATGAATTTTAAACATCCTTGAAAATTCAAAAAAGCATTGATAGCTTATCCACGAAACAAAAACGGTCATGGCAACAGGATGTGAAATACCCAGCGCAAAAACAATAATGATGTAGATCCATGTTTTTACCCTTAAAGGAACATCTGCAAATTTATTTTCTTCAGGCTTCATGCAAAGATTTCTTAAGTCGGATATAAGTACTGATCAAAAGTAGAGCAATGATAATTCCAAAAATATATTGGGAAACCCCGGAAATATTAACTCCGATAAGCATTAATAAACCATACAGTCCAAGGATAAGAGCACGGTCACTTTTTCCCATAGGACCTTCATAACGTCTTTCTTTTCCCACAATTTTCCCCATTAATCCGGCAAATTCATTGATAATGCTCAGTATGATGAAGATGACAATAAGATATAAACTCTCGGGTTGAAATTTAAGAAGCGGGAAAAATATAATCACATCTGAAACAATATCACCTAGCTCATTCAAAACCTCTCCAAGTTTACTGGTCTGATTGAATTTTCTGGCCATCATTCCGTCCAAAGCGTTTAAAGCCATTCTTAGAAGTAGTCCGACAGGAAGACTTAGGAAGAACCATTTCGAGATATCCGCATTCCAGAATAATAGCCCAATGATTACCGATAAAAGGATAGAACTGATGGTAATCTGATTGGCTGTGATTTTATTTCTGTGGAAAAATAATAAGACAGGCGTGAGGAGCTGCTGGAATTTTGGTTTTAGTTTATAGACGGAAATCATGTTGGTTATAGCTTTGTTTCATTTGCTTATATCAAATATAGATAAAAAATTTTATCAGGATTTATAATTGTTTGAAGCGGGTTTTATCATTTTCAAAATGTAAAAGATTGCTTTGTATCTCTTTTTCCCATAACTTTGCACAAACCTAATCTAATGAGTAAAAAGAATACAAAGTACATCTTTGTGACAGGAGGTGTAACTTCATCTTTGGGAAAGGGAATCGTTTCTGCTTCTCTGGGACTTCTACTAAAATCACGCGGCTTTAATGTAACGATCCAAAAATTAGATCCTTATATCAATATCGACCCAGGAACTTTGAATCCTTATGAGCACGGAGAGTGTTATGTGACTGAAGATGGTGCAGAGACGGATCTGGATTTAGGCCACTACGAGCGTTACCTTGATGCTCCTACATCCCAAAACAACAACGTTACTACAGGAAAAATTTACCAGACTGTAATTGAAAAAGAAAGAAAAGGAGATTTCCTTGGAAAAACAGTTCAGGTAATTCCTCATATTACTAACGAAATCAAACGTAGAATTAAAATGCTTTCCAAGCAGAACTACGATATCATCATTACTGAGATCGGAGGAACTGTTGGAGATATTGAATCTTTACCTTATATTGAAACTGTTCGTCAGTTAAAATGGGAGTTAGGAGAGAAAAATTCTATGGTGATTCACCTTACTTTATTGCCATATCTGGCTTCAAGTGGAGAATTAAAAACAAAACCATCCCAGCACTCCGTTCGTCAGTTGATGGAAAGCGGAATTATGGCAGATGTTTTAGTTTGTAGAACAGAACATAAAATTCCTAAAGATCAGAGAGCAAAATTAGCTCAGTTCTGTAATGTTCCTTTAGATAATGTTATCGAATGTAAAGATCTTGAAACGATCTATGAAGTTCCAATGTATCTTCAGAAGCAGAACTTTGATGATGTAGTACTGAAAGAACTTGATCTGAAAAGCGATAAAGACGCAGATCTTAAAGACTGGAAGAGTTTCCTTAAAAAATTCCAGAACCCTAAAAAAACTGTTGAAATTGCATTGGTAGGAAAATATGTTTCCCTTCAGGATTCTTATATTTCTATTGCTGAAGCATTCAAACATGCAGGTGCTGACCTTGAAACTGAAGTAAAAGTAAGATGGGTATACAGTGGAGATATTACGGAAGAAAATATCAAAGATACACTGAAAGGAGTGAATGGTATACTTGTAGCTCCTGGTTTCGGAGACAGAGGAATTGAAGGAAAAGTTCTTACTGCAAAATATGCAAGAGAAAATAAAATTCCAATGTTGGGAATCTGTTTAGGAATGCAGATTATGACAATTGAATTTGCAAGAAATGTTTTAGGACATACCAAAGCAAACTCTATGGAATTTGATACAGCTACTCCTGATCCTGTAATTTCTTTGATGGAAGAACAGAAAAATGTAGTAGATAAAGGAGGAACAATGCGTCTTGGAGCATGGAAGTGTACGTTGAAAAACGGATCTAAATTAAACGATATCTACGGAGCCAAAAATATTTCTGAAAGACACCGTCACCGTTATGAATTCAACAGTGATTATCTTCAGGAGTTTGAAAAAAATGGTTTCCTTGCTACAGGTACTAACCCTGAAACAGGTTTGGTAGAAGCACTGGAACTTCCTGATCACCCATTCTATGTGGGAGTTCAGTATCACCCTGAATATAAAAGTACTGTAGCGACACCGCATCCTTTATTCAGAGCGTTTATTAAAGCTTGCGAAAAGAAATAAGGTAAAATTTTATCATAAACGTCTACATATAAACTCAGGCTGAGAATAATCAGCCTGAGTTTATTATATAGTAACAACGTAAAGCATAGAGTTTTGATAAAAAAACAGTATTTTTGTCAGCTCAAATTACGTACACCAGTACGTACATTTTAAATTTAAAATTTTAATATAAAATAAAATGCAACAAAACAACGGAATCGATAAGAAGCAAATGATTAGTTTCGCGGTTTTATGCCTTGTTCTCTTCGGTTTTATGTTCTACTTCCAGAACAAACAAACGAAAGAAGCGGAGTTGAAAGCTCAGGAGCAAAAAAC
Organism: Chryseobacterium sp. KCF3-3; assembly: GCF_045865955.1. Taxonomy (NCBI): domain Bacteria; kingdom Pseudomonadati; phylum Bacteroidota; class Flavobacteriia; order Flavobacteriales; family Weeksellaceae; genus Chryseobacterium; species Chryseobacterium sp. KCF3-3. The sequence goes on along the minus strand of NZ_AP035792.1, from coordinate 981,931 downwards.
GGAACAGGCTAAAAATGCCGTAAAGCAAACTCAGGCAAACAATATCAATCCAAATGTAACTCCTAATGCAATCCAGACGGCAAGCCTTGGAAATAATGAATTGAAACTTGAATTTTCAAGCTTAGGAGGACAGGTTTCCAAAGTAGAGCTTTTAAAATATAAAGCCTACAATCACAAAACAGACAATGCAGATCAGCCACTTTATCTGATCACTAAAAATAACTCCAACTACGGTTTTCAGTTTAAAGATAAAACAGGGAAGATTGTTAATACTAAAGATTTAGTTTTCTCACCTACTGTTAATGGCAATGCGGTAACTTTAACTGCAGATTATAATGGTGCTGTAATTCAATTCATTTACACACTGCTTCCAAAATATACCCTTGATTTTAAAGTAAGAACTCAGGGACTTTCTAAAATTACTTCTGATAACAAAGCAGATTTCATTTGGGACTATAATGTAAGAAACCTGGAAAAAGGTAGAGCTCAGGAGCAGTCTCACTCTGAGTTTTCTTATGCTTTCAATAATTATAAAGACTATGATTATGATGGAAGAACCACAATGGAAGAGGAAAAAGAAACCCTTAACTGGATTGGTGTAAAACAGCAGTTTTTCTCTTCAGTAATCGAAGCTAAAAACGGATTCACTCAAAATAAAGGAAACCAGGAAAATGTTGAAGAAGGAGAATATTTGAAGAAATTCAACTATGAAGGTTTCGTTCAAATGACTGGAAGTGAGCTGAACCAGGATTTCACATGGTATTTTATGCCATTGGATTTACCATTGCTTAAATCTTATGATAAAAACTTTGATGAGATTCTTCCTTTAGGTTGGTCATTCATCGGAGCAATGAACCGTTATTTCTTCATGTGGTTATACAGCATTATCGCTGCATGGGGATTATCAGCAGGTTGGGTAATTTTTGTAATGACGATCATTGTGAAACTGATCCTTTCACCTATTATGTATAAGCAGCACAAGCTAAGTGCGATGATGAAGGTAATCCGTCCGGAAATTGATGAGGTGAATGCGAAGTTCAAGGATGCAGATCCGATGAAGAAACAGCAGGCTACAATGGAAGTTTACAGAAAGGCAGGAGTAAATCAGATGGCGGGATGTTTGCCGGCATTAGTCCAGATTCCAATTTTCTATGCCTTATTCCGTTTCTTCCCGAACTTTATTGATCTTAGAGGACAAGGGTTCTGGTTTGCAAAAGACTTAACAGCGTATGATGATTTGATCAAGCTTCCATTTAAAGTTCCTTTCCTTGGAGATCACTTAAGTATTTTCGCTTTAGCGTGTACGGTTGTTATCTTGATTTATACTGTTATGACTTCAGGAAACATGCAGCAGCCTCAGCAGGAAGGAATGCCCAATATGAAGGTTTTAATGTATATCTTCCCGATTACATTCCTGTTCTTCCTTAATACTTCGGCTTCAGGTCTTTCATGGTACTATTTTGTATCAAATGCGATTAACATCCTGATCATCCTTGTTATTAAGTATGTGATTCTGGATGAGAAGAAAATTCATGCCCAGATTCAGTCGAACAAAGAAAAACCAAAAGCAGAAGGTAAATTCCAGAAGAGAATGAGAGAAATGATGGAGAAAGCTCAGGAGCAGCAAAAAACTCAGGAACAGCAAAGAAATAAGAAGAAGTAATTCTTCATTATAGCATAAAAAAGAGAAGTAATTTTAATAATTGCTTCTCTTTTTTTTGGTTATTTTATTTAGAAAGATTTTAAATTTCTAATGGATGTCTACGAATTTAATAATTGAAAATGAGCGCTTTTCAATCATATTTAAGTCTGAAAGATTGTCTGTGATGAGGTGTTGGGCCGTATTTTATAAGGGCTTCCTGATGTTTTTTTGTAGCGTAGCCAAAATTGGTATCCCATCCATATTCAGGGTGTTCCTCATGAAGCTGAATCATTAATTTATCCCTGTAGTTTTTAGCAAGAATAGACGCTGCAGCAATAGATAAAACTTTGGAATCCCCTTTGATAATACATTGATGCGGGATGTAGTTATAAGGATGAAATTTATTTCCGTCTACCAAAATAAGTTCAGGGGTTATTGTCAGTTGATCCAAAGCACGGTGCATCGCATGAATACTTGCATTAAGAATATTATGTTCGTCAATAAAGGAAGGAGGTAATTCTGCGATGGCATAGTTTTTCACATTATCTTTGATATAACTATCCAGTTCCATACGTGTTTTGAACGTTAATTTTTTGGAATCATTAACCAGATTTTGTTTGAAATCATCATCTAAAATTACCGCTGCTGCCACCACCGGACCACTTAAACACCCTCTTCCTACTTCATCACATCCGGCCTCGATATAAAGTTTCGACCAGTTTTTTATTAGCTCCATATTTGTCTGAAATAACAGATGCAAAATTAAAAAAACAAATGTATTAATCAGTTTTTTTTGATTGAATGATTTTGTCAAATATAATGTGGTATAATGTACTTGTTTTTTGGGATAATCCTTAAATATTTTAAATTTATAATTTTTGTTAAAAAGGATTGTTTTTTTTGATGATTATACTATTTTTTTGATTTTTGGCGTTTTTTTATATTTTTTAAACGAAGAGTAAAATCTATATAATTTGATGATATTTCATTGTTATTGTGTATTTTTTGAATATATATTGTAATTATTGACTCTATTTTATTTTTTATGTAGTTGTTTTGTTTATTTTATGTATAAATTATCAATTGAATTTTTTATTGAATTTTTTTGAATAATGTAGTCTGATTATTTTTTAATATTTGTTAAAATTTCTTTTTTTAATAAATATTAACATTTTATTTTCGATGTTTTTTGATAATAATTGAAATTTTTATATTTTTTTAAGAAAATGCTTTGTGTTTTTAAGAAAGTTTTACAAATTTGTAGCCTGTAAAAAATAATTGAATTTGATATGAAGAAATTAACTGCGAGTGTATTTGCGGTTGTACTATCATCCTCATTTGTGATGATGTCAGCCCAAAACACTAAGGATACTCTAAAAACCAAAAATATAGAGGAGATAGTTGTTACCGGAGCCTTAGGTATCAAAAGAAAGGCTGACGCGATAACAAATACACAGCAAGTTGTAACGACAAAAGAATTGAACCAGGCATCTGCGCCAACTGCTGTACAGGCGTTGACAGGTAAGGTTTCAGGTTTACAAATCAATTTAACAAACAATGGTGTAGATCCTAGTTATAGAGTTGTCTTAAGAGGGGCTAAATCTATCACTGGTAATAACCAGGCATTAATTGTAATTGATAATGTTATTTCATCTGCTGACATCTTACAGCAGATACCACCAGAAGCAATCGAAAACATTAACGTAATTAAAGGTTTACAGGGTGCTGCTCTTTACGGTCAGCAAGGGGTAAACGGGGTAATTATTGTTACTACTAAAAGAGGAACAAAATCTGAAAAACTTCAGATGACTTTCAATTCATCTATTGATATTTCTAATGTTTTCATGCTTCCAAAAGTTCAGCAGAAATACGGTAAAGGAGTTCAGGATGAAGGATGGAGTGATGTAAGCTACGGAGGTACAAACTATGTGCCATGGGAAAACATGTCTTGGGGAGCTGCTTATGACAATCCGGCTATCGGAGGAACTATGATGCCTTCAGGTCTTCCACAGGCTGATGGATCATTTATTTATGAAAAATATGCTCCAGTGAAAAACTTCATGAATAAATTCTTTTCAACAGGAGTATTAACTCAAAACGGAATTACAGCAACAGCAGGTGGATCAGATTCATATGTGTCTTTCTCTGCTAACAGAACTGAAAATAATTTCGTAGTTGAGGGTGATAAACTAAGACAAAACAGTTTTATTTTTAAAGCTGGAAAGAAAATAGGAAAATTAAAAATTGATGGTAACATCAACTATATTAACAGAATAATATCTACAACAAACTCATCTTTATATGATGATATTCTTCAGACTCCTACTAATAATAACATCAAACTTTATAGAAATAGTGGAATTGAAGGATATTATACAGGATATGCAGTAAACCCATACTGGACTATCGATCATGAAAGATATGACAGACGTAGTGATTACTTTAGTGCTATCCTTGGTTTAGATTATGAATTGAATAAGAACATTAACATTACGTATAACGGAAACGTTACAACAAGAGGGATGACTTATACAAGACATAATGATGGTGCTGTTTTCACGAAAACTTATAACCTTCCCGGAGCTTCCATTGATGGAATTACTTTCGGAGATTTAGGTAATGGTGATATAACATCTTGGTTCTATGAAAGTACTTCTAAAGAAAGAAATTATTATGGTGACTTAATGATTAACTTTAATTATGAGTTGACAGATAAAATCGGATTGAAGTTTAACATTGGTAATAACATTCAGGACAGAACCTATAATGTAACATCTGTAGGAGGGAATAATTTAGATATCCCAGGCTGGTATCATATTAAAAATGTACTTAATCCAGATCCTTTCTCCAGCGCTAATTTAGATAACTATCAGACAAACAGTAGAATTATTGCAGGATTTGCTAACTTGGATTTAAGCTATAATGATTATTTATTCTTAAACTCTACATTTAGAATTGAGCAGTCTTCAGTATTGTCAACAAGACCTTATAGCACAGGAAAAAGAACAAACCCTGTTTATCCATATTATTCAGTTGGTTTGTCTTTTGTACCAACAAAAGCATTTGAAGGTCTAAAAGGAGATATTCTTAACTATGCAAAAATTACAGGTTCATATACAAGAGTAGGTAATACAACTGCAGTAGATCCGTACAGAACAGATGAAATCGGAGTATTCCCAACAGGATTCCCTTTCAACGGATTGAGTTCTTATATTAACAATCAAACGCCTACATCAGTAGATATTAAGCCAGAATTTGTTAATACTTTAGATTTCGGAATGTCTTTAGGATTCTTAAAAGATAGAATCAGATTAGATGCTTCAGTTTATCAGTCTACAACAGATGACTTGATTACAGCAAGAACTGCATCGAGCGCGTCTGGATTAACAAGTATTCTTGATAACGTAGGTAAAATGAGACTGAGAGGTATTGAACTTGATTTAGGAATAACGCCAATTAAAACAAGTGATTTTACTTGGGATATGAAGGTATCTTACTCTTCATACAGATCTAAAGTATTAGAATTAGCTGATGGAGCTGATGAAGTATCTTTATTAAGCAGTTCTTCTGCAGCAGTAGGTATTTTTGCTGTAAAAGGATCTGACTTCCCGGTTATCAAAGGAAGCGCATTCCAGAGAGACGACCAAGGAAGAATCATTGTTGACTCTAAAGGAAATCCTTTAACAACAAGTAATCTTCAGGTTCTAGGAAGAGCGACCCCTGATTATATTCTTGGATTCTCTACAAACATTAAGTATAAAGGGTTCACTTTATCTGCAATGGGAGACTTTAGAAAAGGAGGTAAATTTGTATCCTTTACGAAAAACCTACTTGCATTTACGGGAGGTTTAGAGGAATCAGCTGAGTTTGACAGAACTCAAGGATATATTGTTCCTAACTCAGTACAGAATACAGGTACTGCAGCGAATCCGGTATATACTCCTAACAATACTCCAGTGGGAGGTGCAGGAACTTATACTAACGTTACCAACTATTTCTCAAGTAGCGCTTATAGAGCTGTTGGAGAAAACTTGGTAGTTGATGCTACAGCATTGAAGATTAGAGAAATTGCATTAAGTTATGATTTACCAAAATCAGTCTTAGGTTCAACTTTCTTGAATTCATTGACGATTGGTGTTTATTCAAGAAACCCATTCTTTAAGTACGCAGATAACAATAGAAACTATGCGGATCCGGAAACTGCAAGTACAACTGGAAATGCTGCCGGTTTTGCTTATACAACACAGTATCCATCAACTAGAAGCTTTGGGGTGAATCTTAAAGCATCTTTCTAAACTTTAATTAATTATTACTTGAAAATGAAAAAATTTAAATATACGATACTAGGTTTAATCGTTGCCTCTATGACGTTGACTTCATGTGATCATTATCTGGATATTAATGAAAATCCAAATAATATCCATGCGGAAGCTATTACTCCAACTTTATTATTCCCTGGTGCTGTTGCTCAGACTTATAGAACACAGGCTACATGGATGAACAGATTTGGAGGGCTTATGATGAATTCTTATGCAGGTAACTCTTATTCTTTCGGTGCTCCATTTGGTAACGAATATACATTGAATGTAGATAGTTCTTTTTATCCACAAATCTGGGATGGATTATACAGAAACGTAAGTAATTTTGTTGCTATTGAGAAATATGATAACTCTACGCATAAATATGACAATTACGTAGCTGCTGCAAAAGTGATGAAAGCATTTTATATGCAGACTATTGTAGATTTATATGGTGATGCTCCTTATTCTCAAGCTTTTATGGGGCAGGCTAATGCAACTCCAAAATATGATAATGATGAGGAAATCTACAGATCATTAATTCTTGGTCTGAATGATGCGATCACCCTTATTGATAACGGTAATGCTGCTGCACTTGAATTAGGTGCTACTGATATTGTTTTCCAAGGAACAATGGATAACTGGAAGCGTCTGGCAAACACTGTGAAACTAAGAATGTTAGTGAGAATGTCTAAAGTGACAGGATCTATGGCTACTTTTAGAGATCAGCAACTTCAAACTTTGGCTGGAGCAAACTTCATAGAAAGCGATGTTTTAGTAAATCCAGGATACAGTGCTGCTAATGATGATCAGCAGAACCCTTTTTATGGATATTATGTAAGAAACAGTTCAAATTCTCAGTTACAAAACAATACATTATTTACAGCATCTGAACACATTGCTACTTGTCTTAATGGTAACCCTTATAGTATGACTGATAATGTTTATCAGAAATTTAATGGCATCATTGATGGTAGAAGAGGAAGAATGTTCTCATTAGTATCTTATAATGGTCTTTCAGTTGTTAAAGGTGTTAGACAAGGTGCTACCCCTGGACAGCCAGGAGCTCCAACAGATCTTACAACGGTTTCAAGATTTGGAAACGGTTGGATATTTGGAAATGGAAGCCCTAGTAGTACGTCTCAGCTTACTTCGGTTGGATCTGCGAAAGCTGGTGTTTTAATGAGCCGCTCAGAAAGTAACTTCCTTCAGGCTGAAGCAGCTGTTAGATATCCATCTATCTTCTCTAATGGTCAGACTAAGTTCGAAAATGGTATCAAATCATCTTTTGATTACTTATACTCAACAGCTGGTACTTCTGCAACATACATTACTGCAATTCAAACTAAAGTAGGTTTAGGATGGACTGGAACTAACGATAATAAGATTGAAGCGATCATGACTCAGAAATGGTTAGCTACTGCTGGAATTAACCCTACAGAATCTTTCATCGATTATAACAGAACTGGTTTTCCAATTACTCCTATGGCAACAACTTCAGCGAAGCCAAATAAGCCGTACAGATTGATGTATCCGTCATCTGAATACGTAGCTAACTCAGCAAACGTTCCTCAGATTTCAAATGCTCAATGTTTTACTAAGAACTCAACAACTCCTTTCTGGAATCAAAACTAATTCTTATAAAACAATTTTAATATATTTTACCGCCTTCGGGCGGTTTTTTTTGTTTTAAAAAGAGAATATTGATAAAATCGATAAAATATGCTCAGCATAGTATTGTTGGTCGATTCGTGTCAGTTTTCATTCTTTTTTGTTTTTAATTTTCTGATATTCAGCCTGTTTGTTATAGTTGTTGTATTTGAAATATAGATTATATCAATTTAATTGATTGTTATTATTTCTTAAAAAAAATTAACTTTAAAATGATGTGTTTTTGTTAAATATTCTGTTTTTAACTTATTTTAATAATTTATTATCTGGTTTTGTTTAAAAATATTGAATAAGTTGTAATTTTTTCACATTTTGCTTTGTGGTATTAAGAAAGTTTTACAAATTTGTAAAGTCACAAAAATTAATTTGATATGAAGAAACTAACAGCAAGTCTTCTTGTTTTAGTATTGTCTTCTTCCATAGCTGTTGCCAACGCTCAGCAAAAGAATGATACTATTAAAACAAAAGAAATTGAGGGGGTGGTTGTAACCGCTCTCGGTATTAAAAGAGAGAAAAAATCTCTTGGTTATGCTTCTGAAGAAGTGAAAGCTGCGGAATTAACGGGTGGAACTACCAATACCGGAAACGTCGCATCTCTTCTTTCAGGTAAGGTAGCCGGACTACAGGTAAATACAAACAACAACTTTGGCGGATCTGCAAACCTTTTGATCAGAGGATATAAATCTCTGTCAGGAGGATCTCCACTTATTGTAATTGATGGTTCACCAGTTAACAATAATACGGTAACCGGATCTGTATTCGATTACGGTAACTTTCTTTCAGACATTAACCAGGAAGACATAGAATCTGTAAACGTACTGAAGGGTGCTGCTGCATCAGCTTTATATGGTGAAAGAGGAAGCGATGGTGTAATCTTAATTGTAACTAAAAGCGGACGAGGAAACAATGACGGAAGCTGGGGTGTTACTCTCAACTCAGGAATTACAGCCGGATTTATTGATAAATCTACTTTCCCTACCTATCAGACAAAGTATGGAGCAGGATACGGTGGCCAGGCATGGAATGAAGATCCGGGACCTGGAGGTTACAATTATGCTAACTTTGTAGATGACGCATCTTACGGACCTGCATTTAATCCCAACCAATTGGTATACCAATGGGATTCATTTGATCCTTCTTCTCCAAACTATGGAAAAGCTACACCTTGGGTTGCTGCGAAAAACGGACCTATTAAATTCTTTGAAACACCAGTCACATACATTAATACAATTACCATTGAAAAAGGAAATAAAACTTCGAATCTTTCCTTGTCATATTCCAATATGCTTTCTAATGGTTTGATGCCTAACTCTGAACTTAAGAAAAATACAATTTCTGCGAAATTTAATCACGATTTTACAGATAAATTACATGCCTCTGTTTTCACAACTTTAACTTTACAAGATACTAGAGGACGTAATGAAACTGGCTATTCAGATAATATTGTTTCTGGTTTCAGGCAGTGGTGGCAGACCAACGTAGATGTGTTGGCATTAAGAGATGCTTATGCTAACAATGGAAATAGTAACTTTTCCTGGAACAGATCTACTGCGGCTGATGGAACTCCTCAATACTGGAACAATCCATATTTCCAGAGATATCAGAATTATCAATCTGATGACAGGACCAGAATATTCAGTTATGCACAGTTAAAATATGATGTTTCCAAAAACTTTGGAATTACAGGGAAATTATCTTATGATGATTTACAGATGGTTGTAGAAGAAAGATTAATGAATGGATCGCTTCCTCAGGCATTTGGTGCATCCGGGCTTAATGTAAGTTCGGGATACGCAAGAACCAATGTGAAAAACACTGAGATCAACTTTGATTTATTCGCTAATTACAAGGTGGATATTACTTCGGACCTAAGTGTTAGCGGTATTGCAGGGGGAAACGTTAGAAGAAACCTTGTGGATAATATTTTTATGAGTACAGAAGGAGGGTTATCTAAACCTGGCCTTTTTGCTATATCCAACTCTGTAAGAACGATACTTCCACCTGATGAGAATTATGCAAAATGGGTTACTTCCAGTTTATATGCAACAGCATCTTTTGGGTATAAGAACTTCTTATTTGTGGATGGTACTTACCGTGTAGACCAATCGTCTAACTTACCAAAAGGAAATAATAGCTATGGATATCCTTCCGTTACAGGTGCTGTTATTCTATCCGAATTTGTAAAACAACCATGGTTAAGTTTCTGGAAATTGAGAGCAAACTACGCTGAAGTAGGTTCTTCTACTAATAATTACAGATTGGTAAATACTTTCAAAGCTAGAGGTGAAGGTCTGTTTGATCAACCTTTTTTCCTTGCGAATCCAAACCTGAAACCTCAAAGATCTAAGGAAACAGAATTTGGTATGGAGGCACAATTCTTCAAAAACAGATTAGGTTTTGATATTGCAATCTATAAGACCAGAACATTTGATCAGATTATCAATTTACCGGTTTCTTCCGCAACAGGATATAGAACATTCCTTGTAAATGCCGGACAGATTGATAACAAAGGTATAGAAGTACAGTTAAACGGGACACCATTTAAAACAAATAATTTTACATGGGATGTAAACGTGAACTGGTCTAAAAATGAGAATAAAGTTATTGCATTAAATGGTGATTCTCAGAATTACTTAATAGCAAGTTATCAGGGTGGGGTTTCTCTTAACGCACGTGTAGGAGAGTCTTTTGGAGCTTTGGTAGGATCCGATTATGTATATAATGCAAATGGCGATAGAGTCATTGATCCAGCTACAGGTCGTTATTTAAGAAATAATAATCAGGTTATAGGGAATATCACACCAGACTGGGTAGGTGGTATCAGAAACAGCTTCCGTTATAAAGATTTCTCAGTAAGTTTCCTTATTGATGTGAAAAAAGGAGGTGATGTATTCTCTACCGATATGTATTACGGATTAGCAACTGGTCTTTATGCAGAAACAGCTGATTACAGAGAGGGTGGATTCGTACATCCAGGTGTTAACCCGAATGGAAATGTAAATACAACACCTGCGATTAATCCTGGATCATTTGGTAACGTAGACGGATATAGAAGAATGCCGAATAAAAGATTCGTTTATGATGCATCTTATGTAAAACTTAGAGAAGCAAGTATAGGGTATAACCTTCCTAAATCTGTTCTGGCTAATACTGCTATTCGTGATGCGAAAATTTCAATTGTAGGTAGAAACCTTTGGATTATCCACAAAAACTTACCTTATGCAGATCCGGAAGCGGGTACTGGGAATGGTTTAGGAGCTAAAGGTAACTCTATCGGAGTACTACCTACTACCCGTGATATTGGGATTGATATAACTTTAAAATTCTAGAAAATGAAAAAAATATTTTTAATTATAGGTTTAGCTTCATTATCGTTAACTTTTACATCTTGTGAAAGAGACATCACGTCACTAAATGAAGACCCTAAACACCCAACTGAAGTTCCGTCAGGAGTACTTTTTGCCAGTGCTGAACATGCACTTCTTGATCAGCTATTGTCTGCCAATGTAAACCGTAACATTACAAGGTTTTTTACACAGCAGTGGTCAGAAACTACTTATACTGATGAGACGAACTATGATATGGTGACAAGACCAATTCCAAGAAATCACTATAATCGTATGATGGCATCAGCATCAGCTACAATTAATTCTCCAGGAGTATTATCTGCATTAAGAGATGCCAGAAGGTTTCTTGAGAGCGAAGGAGTAGATCCCGTTACTAAAAATAACAATATTGCTATGATTGAGTTAGTAAATGTTTATGCATGGGCTAATTTGGTTGATACATATGGTGATATCCCTTATTTCGGAGCATTGAAAGCTACCGCTGAAAATCCAGGAAGTGCGGAAATTCCTTATGATGATGCAAAAACAGTGTATCTGGATCTTATCAAAAGAATTGATGCTGCTATTGCTATGATTAATACGTCTGGTAGTGGATATGAAAAGGATTTAATCTATAAAGGAGACATGACTAAATGGAAGAAAATGGGTAATTCATTGAAATTCAGAATGGCTGTAACCTTAGCAGATAGCGACCCTGCATTGGCTAAAACGTATGCAGAAGCAGCATATAATGCCGGTTTATTCACGGGAAAAATAGATAACTTCGGACTTCAGACATTTCCTTCAGGATTATTATCAAACCCAGTATATCAGGATGTTATTCAATCTGGTAGAAATGACTTTATTCCGTCAGATGTTCTTGTTAATTTTATGAATACTACTTCAGATCCAAGAAGAGCAACTTGGTTTACACAGGTTGCTGGTGCTTATGTTGGAGGAGTTTATGGAGACCAGAATATTTTCAAAGATTACTCTCACTTTACAAACGTAATTTCTGGAGAAAATGCACAAGGCTTTTTATTAGATTATTCTGAAATTCAGTTTTTAAGAACTGAAGCTGCTGCAAGAGGATTTAATGTTGGAGATACTGCAGCTAATTTATATAAAGATGCTATTACAGCTTCAATGGCTGAATATGGTATTGATACACCGACTGCAACTGCATTTATCACAGCCAATCCATATAATGCTGCGAACTGGAAAAAATCTGTGGGTGAGCAAGCTTGGATAGCAATGTTCAATAAAGGATTCCAGGCATGGAATTTTGCAAGAAGATTAGATTTCCCTGTATTTGTAAATCCTGGGGGATCTGTGGTAGAGTCTGTACCGGTAAGAATGAAATATTCTGATCAGGAATATCTTCTTAACGCTAAGAATGTGAACGCTGCAGCTTCAAAAATTGGAGGTGACAAAGTATCTACAAAAATATTTTGGGATAAGTTTTAAATTAAATAATAATTCCTCAAACCTACGAGTAGGTTTGAGGAATATAAAAACATTTATATGAGATTTTTTATAGGAATTGTTCTTTTAATGAGTGTTGCATCATGTTCCAGTGATGACGATCGTGCAGTTGAAAATGAAAATGTAAGTATTAATGGGACTTGGAAACCATATAAGTATGAGTTTAGAGGTAAAGATGTCACATTGAGTGACTGTGAAAAGAAAGGAGTTATATTTATAAATCCGGATTTCTCGGGATCTTATGAAAGATATGATTTGTCTTCTTCTTCCGGAAACTGTAATCTTTTTGATTCTTTTGGAGGAAAATGGACCTTTGATAAAATGTATCAGACATTAACCCTTACCTATACAGAAGCTGGAGTTTCCAAAACAATGAAAAAAGAAATTGATTCCTATTCCAATACTGAATTAAGAATTAATGATAATAGTAAAAACCTGGACAATACGCCCGGAAATGACGAGGCTGTCTTAGTTTTCAGAAAAGAATAAGTAATTTTTGCTTGCTTATAAAAACCGCCTTCTGGCGGTTTTTTTTATTTATAAACTTTTTTTTAGGGGATATTGTGAATTAATATTGCTTTTTGGGTTTATATTCGTCAGTTTTTCAGTGTGTTGTGAGTGTTTTTTTAACCTGTAGATATTTAGGTGTTCATTGTAATATTGATGTTATTTTTTTTTATTAAATACTTTGTTTTTGATGTATTTTATTAATTGATTTAGTTGTTTTTCATACTGATTATTGTGTTTAATTCTGTTTTATTTGTGTTTGTTTGTTAATTTATCAATAAAAATACAAATTTGCTGAGTAAAAATTAATTTTGATATGAAGAAACTAACAACAAGTCTTCTTGTTTTAGTATTATCTTCTTCTATAGCGGTTGCGAACGCTCAAAAAAAGAATGATACTATTAAAACAAAAGAAATTGAGGGTGTGGTTGTAACCGCACTCGGGATTAAAAGAGAGAAAAAAACAATTGGATATGCTACTTCCCAGGTAAATGGAGATGATTTAAAAAAGTCAGGGGAAGCAAATATTATTCAAGGTTTAGCAGGAAAAGCTGCGGGAATTCAAGTTACAGGCTCTTCTGGTACACCAGGAGCTTCAAGCAAAATTCTGATTAGAGGCCAAAAGTCAATTAATTTATCAAGCCAACCTATTATAGTTCTAGATGGACAGATTATTGATAACTCTGTTAATAATAATGCAGGACAGGGCAGTAATTTGGCTGGAGTAGATGACTCAAACAGAGCTATTGATATAAATCCTGATGATATTGAAAGTGTCTCAATTTTGAAAGGTGGCGCAGCAGCAGCGTTATATGGAGAGAATGCTAGAAATGGTGTAATTATTTATACAAGTAAGAAAGGGAGAAAAAGAAAAGGAATTGGAATTGATTTTTCTACAGCTATATCTTTTGATATGATTACTCGTCTACCGAAACTTCAAAAAACCTATGCCGCTGGAACTAATGGAGTTACTTATATTGCACCTGCTCAATATGGCTCTGATGGTTTTGCTACCACATCGGGAACCAATCAAAGTTGGGGGCCATTAATTTCAAGCGTTCCTGGTTTGAAGGCTTATGATAATGCTAAAAACTTCTTTGAAACAGGTGCTACACAAAATTATAATCTGGCTTTTTCAGGAGGTGGGGATTATGGTAATTTCAGAGCTTCATTTGGACACATTGATCAAACGGGGATTATCCCAAATACATCGCTTAAAAAGACAAGTTTTGGGGTGAATTCTGAATTTAAGTTAACCGATAAGCTAAAAGCTGGAGCTGATGTAAAGTTTTCAAATACAAATGGGTTAAGAGCTCAGAAAGGGAGTAATACTGCTGGAGTAATGTTGTCTTTACTGAGAACACCAGCAACTTATGACCTTAGAGATTATCAGACTGTACAAGGATATAATAAAAATTATTTTGCAGCATATGACAATCCATATTATACAGTATACAATAATCCATATAAAGACGAGACAAACAGATCCATTATTAGTGGTTATTTAACTTATAATTATAATAAAGCTTTGAATGTATTGTTAAGAGCGGGAGTAGATACGTATACAACTCATGCTCAGCAGAATTATTCATTCTCAAGTAATGGTAATTCAACAGCTGATCGAACAGGCCAGGTCGTTGTAGACACTTATACACAAAGTCAATACAATTTAGATTTAATCTTTAGTGGGTTAGTTAACTTTACTGATAACATTAATTTGAATTATAGTTTTGGGGGACAGATAATTTCTAAATTTGGAAATGATCAATATACTCAAGGATCTACAATGTTGGAACCTAATCAATTCAACCTTTCTAATTTTACGACTTTTGTCTCCAATAATACAGATTTTAAACAAATTAAAAGAGGGATATTGGCTTCGGCAGAATTAGGTTTTTATGACCAGTTTTATTTAACATTAACAGGCAGAAATGATTGGAGCAGTACATTACCTAAACAAAATAGTTCCTATTTCTATCCTTCTGTTTCAGGATCTTGGCTGTTTAATAAGACATTAAATTTACCAAACTGGGTTAATTTAGGAAAAGTGAGAGTAGCTTATGCAAAAACTTTTGCATCTGCTAATCCTTACAATATTGTTAACACTTATGGAACTCCAACCTATTTTGATACATTTGGTCCACAATTAACTTCTCCATATATGGGAGTCGGAGCATATGGGCTGACTACCATTGCGAAAAATCCAAATTTAAAGCCTGAGCGAAATGACGAATTTGAAGTAGGTTTAGAATTAGAATTATTTAAAAGGTTACGTTTAAATGCGAGTGCTTATAAATCAACCAACTATGACCTACTTATCCAAGCTCCAGTTGCACCATCTTCTGGATTTCAGAATTATTATACCAACGGTCCTACAGTTGAAAATAAAGGTATAGAAGTAGAATTAGGGTATGATATTCTTAAAAATCAAAACTTTAACTGGAGTGTAAACCTTAATTGGGCTAAAAACGTAAATAAGGTAGTTGACATACAAGATAATTTAAATTTCTCCAGTGAGGGAAGTGATTTCTTTTCAGGAAATGTTGTTCCTGCCATCATTAAAGGTGAACCTTTGGGAGTATTTTATGGTACGGCTTGGAAAAGAGATTCGGCTGGAAATTTAATTATAGGATCTGATGGCTTACCGTTAGTTTCTAAAGAATCTCAAATTATTGGAAATCCTAATCCGGACTGGTTAGGAGGAATCAGAAATAATTTCAGTTATAAAAATTTGTCATTAAGCTTTTTGTTAGATATACGTAAAGGTGGAGACATTTGGAACGGAACATTAGCGAGATTAAATAGGTTAGGAATGACACAAGCTTCTGCTGATGACAGATCTGCTATGTATACAATACCTGGCGTTACTGAAACTGGTGCTCCTAATACGAAAGCAATTAATAACAAACTATATTATTCAAGCTTTTTAGGAGATGGATCTGGGAGTGCAAATGAACAACAGATGGAAAGAGATATAAATTGGCTTAGGCTAAGAGATGTAAGTTTATCATACAATTTTGGTAAAATGTTATCTGATACTCAAACTCTATCTTTTATAAGAGATGCTCAGGTTACTTTTTCTGCTAGAAATCTATTTTTAATTACTAACTACAAAGGTGTAGACCCTGAAACATCTATTGCCGGTGCAAGTTCAAATACTAATGGATTTGATTACTTCAATAATCCAGGGACAAGAAGTTATACTCTATCATTTAAATTCACTTTTTAATTATGAAAAAAATAATATACATACCTATAATTATTGGCGGATTATTTCTAAATTCTTGCCAGCATGAGCTAGATACATTTAATGAAAATCCCAATAGTCCTACACAAGTTACTTCTCCAAAAACATTACTCACAGGTGGGGAAATTGGAACAATTAATAATTCAACAGGTAATTTGACAAGACAAATAAGTTTGCTGACTCAGCATACCAATGGTAATCTGTTTCAGTCATTAGATTTTACCAATTATTTTTTAACAGAATTGGATAATGAAACAGATTGGTCTAATATTTATAAAACTGGGGTAAATCTTAATCAGATTATTAAACAGTTTGGGGATAAATATCCTTATTATTCAGGTATGGCTAAGATTTTATTAGCTTTGAATATGGGATATGCTACTGACGTCTGGGGAGATATCCCTTTCTCAGAAGCATTCCAAGGGGTTAATAATTTTTCTCCGAAATATGATTCTCAGCAAAATGTTATTGCTCAGATTCAAAGTTATTTGGATAGTGCAATTACTGATTTATCAAAACCTGAAAGTGCTAATTTAGGACTACCAGCAAAAGATGATATTTTTTATGGTGGAGATACTGGAAAATGGACAAAATTGGCCTATGCAATTAAAGCAAGATATGCCCTAAGGCTTACTCAGAGAGAGGGTAGTAGTGCTGCTGCTCTGAAAGCTTTAAATTATTTAAAAAATTCGTTTACTTCTAAAGAGGATAATTTAATAGCTAAGTTTGATGGGGGAAATAATCAAAATCTTTGGTTTGGGTTTAACAATCAAAGAAAAGGTTATATGTCTATGGGGAAATATTTTGTTGATTTATTAAAATCAAATTCAGATCCTAGACTCCGTTATTTTGCTTTTAATACTGATGGAAAAGACAATCCGAGCGGAATATATTTAGGTTCTGCTCCTGAAGATGCAGATACTGGCGCCTCACCCATTGGAAAGTTTGCTGTAGGGATAAATACAGGCTCTGGTTCACCATCTGATGGAGATCCAACTCAATCTTTGATAATATTTAGTTATAGTGAGATTAAATTCATAGAAGCAGAAGCACAATTCAGACTGGGAAATACTGTAGGTGCTCAAGCTGCCCTGAAAGCTGCTGTAAGTGCATCTCTGATAGATGTTACTGGTGCTGATAATCCTGTTTTTGCTACTACAGCTTCAGCCTCAGTAACATTACAGAATATTATTACTCAAAAATATTCTTCCCTGTTTACGACAATGGAACCTTATAATGATTGGAGACGTACAGGCTTCCCTGTATTAACCGCTAATCAAAATAGCCAATCTAAAAAAATACCTTTGAGATTAATAACTCCTAAAGCTGAAAGAACATTAAATAATAATGCAGTAGTCGTGAGTGATGTGAGTATACCCGTTTGGTGGGACAACTAAGACCATTTAAATTTTTAAACCGCCTTCGGGCGGTTTTTTTATTTCCGTATATTTGTAGCTCAGATTTTGAGCAGAAACAGACTGTAAAAATGTTTCAGCGATAAGCATTAAAAAGAGAATTTAGAAACATGAATATTAAAGATATCATAGAACAGAAACTTTCGGAGGTCATTTTAAATGTATATCAGTTAAAAGACATCAAACTGGAAGTTCAGGAAAATAAAACGGAATTTGAGGGCGATTTTACCATTGTTACTTTTCCGTTGGTAAAACAATTGAAGAAAAATCCTGAGAGCATCGGGGTTGAATTAGGAGAAGCTTTAACAGAGCAGACAGAGCTTTTTGAAAGCTTTAACGTAGTAAAAGGTTTCCTTAATGTGAAGGTGAAAAACCAATTGTTTGTGGATAACTTTAGATCTGTAAGCGAAAACTTCTCTGTTGTAGAAAAGAAAAATGCTACAGTAATGGTAGAATATTCTTCACCGAATACCAATAAGCCATTGCACTTGGGACATATCAGAAATAATTTATTAGGATTCTCAGTTGCCCAGATTTTAAAAGAAGCCGGATATGATGTAATCAAAACTCAGATCATCAACGACAGAGGAATTCATATCTGTAAATCTATGCTGGCTTGGGAGAAATTCGGAAACGGAGCAACTCCTGAAACGACCAATACCAAAGGAGACAAATTTGTTGGAAACTACTATGTAGAATTTGACAAAAACTATAAAAAAGAAATTGCAGAACTTGTAGAGCAGGGTGTAGGAGAGGAGCAGGCTAAAAAAGATGCTCCGGTAATGAAAGAAGCTCAGAAAATGCTTTTGGATTGGGAAAATGGAGACAAAACAGTAAGAGCGCTTTGGGAAGAAATGAACTCATGGGTTTATAAAGGTTTCAACGAAACGTATAAAAGACTGGGAGTAGATTTTGACCAGGTTCAATATGAAAGCAATACGTATATTTTAGGAAAAGATCTTATCCAGGCTGGTTTGGACAAAGGTGTTCTGTATCAGAAAGAAGATGGTTCTGTTTGGTGCGACCTTACAGATGAAGGGCTTGATCAGAAACTGTTGTTACGTTCAGACGGTACCTCAGTCTACATGACTCAGGATCTTGGAACGGCAGTGGAGCGTTTTAAGCAGAATAATATTCAGAAACTGATCTATACCGTAGGAAACGAACAGGATTATCACTTCCAGGTTTTATTTAAAATCCTGAAAAAATTAGGATACGAATGGGCTGATCAGTTGTTCCACCTTTCTTACGGAATGGTAGAACTTCCTGAAGGTAAAATGAAATCCCGTGAAGGAACAGTAGTAGATGCAGACGACCTGATGCAGGAAATGTATGAAACAGCAAAATCTAAAGCTCAGGAATTAGGAAAACTGGAAAGCCTTTCAGAAGAAGATAAAGAAGCATCTTATGAAACGGTAGGATTAGGTGCATTGAAATATTTCATGCTTAAAGTTGATCCTAAGAAAAAAATGCTTTTCAACCCTGCAGAAAGTATTGATTTTAACGGAAATACAGGTCCGTTTATTCAATATACCTATGCACGTATTCAGTCGTTATTGTCTAAAGCAGGTGCTTTACAGTCCGAAACTGCTGATATTGAATTGAATCAATCTGAAAAAGAATTGATTATGCAACTGACCAACTTTAAAACTGTAGTGGCTAAATCAGCGGAAACCTTAAGTCCGGCTTTGGTTGCCAACTATGTTTATGATCTTGTGAAAGCATACAACTCTTTCTATCAGAATAATCCTATTCTGAATCAGGAAGATGAAAATGTAAAACAATTCCGTTTGAATATCTCGGATATCACAGCAAAAACGATCAAAAAGTCGTTAGAACTGCTGGGAATCGGAACCGTAAACAGAATGTAAAAATAGAAAGCCTCCTGAATTTTTCAGGAGGCTTTTTTATATATAGGAGTTTTTTATACTTATAAAAAAAATATTAAAACCATTAAGGAGGATTTAAGAAATAAAGTATAGTTAAGATGAATCATTCTGATTTTTAGGCTTAAAGCGAAGCTTATCTTAATACTCTTAACACCTTTACAGACTCTTGCTATTTCAAAAATAAAAGTTTAAATACTTTCATAAAATAATCTCGTATCAGGAATATCCCGAATCTCGAAACCCCGAACCTCAAAATCTCGCAACCCGAACCTTGCAACTCAAATCTACGTTTCATCATTACTTTCACCCTGCATCTGTTTCAAACTATCCGCATACAATTTCGCAGGAGTCCATCGTGCATGTTTGGAAAGAACTACTTGATATCCTTTTTTATAGGTATATACTTTAGTAAATTCTGCGCCAAAGAATATCAGCATACAGGAATAATTGATCCACATCATAATAAGAATGACTGTTCCGGCAGCACCAAACGCCGAAGTAGGTTTTACCTGATTAAAATAAAGACTTAATAAAAATTTTCCCAGCGTGAATAAAACAGTAGTCAGAAAGGCTCCTTTCCATACTGGTTTCCAGCTGACCAAAACATCAGGCAGAACTTTAAACATTAAAGCAAATAAGAGCATGACGAGGCCAAAACCTACTGCAAAATTCACGGTTTCTACCAGCATATAGGTCTCAAAACCAAAATATTGGGTGATAATCGTATTAAACAGGCTGATCAGAGAAGATAAAATCATGGTGATCATCAGAAGAAATCCCAGAATAAGAATCATCCCTAAAGAATTGGCTCTGTCCAGTAAAAATTTGAGTAATGCTTTTTTGGGTGCAGCTTCTACTTCCCAAAGTGTATTTAATGAATGCTGAAGCTGAAAGAAGAGCGTAGTAGAACCGAAAACCAATGATCCGACTCCAACTGCTTTCATAAAAATATTTTTTTTGTCGATAAGAGCACCAGCCAGCATGCCTTCAATACTTTTAGCCACATCCGGTCCCATTATACCGCTGATCTGTGTGCTGATCTGCCCACGAATAGCCTCTTCACCAAAGAAATTTCCAAGTACCCAGATAATAATGATCAATAATCCCGGGATAGAAAAGATGGCATAATAGGCAAGACTTGCTGAATCTTTTGATGCAGTAGAATTGTTCCATTCAGTGAATGTATCTTTTAGAACTTCCCAAAAAAATTTAGCAGTATTGATCATATTAAAATGGATATCCGATGGCAATATTTAAAACAAGATTATCTTTTCTCCAACTTGAGTCTCCGAAATTAATTTTATCGAAGGCCCATCTGTCCCCTTTCTGATAGTAAGGAACTCTCAGTGGCATCGCAAGATCCAGTCTTAGAATCAGGATAGAAAAATCCAGTCTCAGACCTACTCCGGCTCCCACCGCAATTTCATTTAAAAAGTCTTTTGAAAACTTAGCTCCTGGTCTGTCTTTGTCGTCGTGAAGCAACCAGATATTTCCGGCATCTACAAAAACGGCAGCATTTAAAAATTTATAAAGATTGGCGCGGTATTCCGCATTTAATTCCAGTTTGATATCTCCGGATTGGTCAAAGTAAGTACCTGGTTCTAAAGTTCTCGGGTCAAAACTTCCAGGGCCTAATGTCCTCGCACGGAATGCTCTGATACTGTTACTTCCTCCTGAGAAAAACTGCTTGGAGAAAGGAATGAATTCTGAGTTTCCATAGGGATAAGCAATTCCTCCGATAAATCTTGTAGCCAGGGAAGATTTTTCAGTAAACTTATGATAGAATCTGAAATCATTTTCAATCTTTACATACTGGCTGAAAGGAATCCCAAATATTTTCTTTTCCTTATCTTTTTTTACATCAGCTCCTGTAGCCAACCCTGTGATATTTCCTGCCAGATCAAGCGTTCCTTTATAATAAACGGTATTCGTTTTGGGAAGCATGGTGTTGGTATACGTGAAAGAATAGGTAGGGCCGAAGATTAGCTGTCTGTCTACAATTCTTTGCATGGCAGGATTTTCAGCTGATTTGATTTTGTATTCTTCTGTAACATTTGCAGGAGAAACTAATGTAATATCAATGACTTTCAGTTCATGTTCTTTTCTGGCATTTTCTTTCCACAGATATCCGAATGACGCGGTGAAGTTATTAAGCGTATAATATTTTGTTCTGTTCTGAAACTCATACCCCAATGTGATATTCGTTCTTGGAACAAATTCACTGGAAGAATGAAAACGGAAAGGCGCTACAATTCTCGGAATGGAAAGCTGTGCATTCGCTCCTGCACGGAAAATATTATTGGCATCCTGACTTCCTCCCATCTGGAAATCAAAAGCTCCGAAGATGGCTGCTTTGAATTGTTCTGCCCCTCTGAAGAAATTCCGGTGAGTCCAGTTCAGGTTCAGCTCACTACCTGCATAGTTGGCAGAATTTGTTCTTCCCAATGCTTCCAGACGAAGTGACTGGATTTGTCTTGGAGTTAATAAATAATACGCATCAAACTTATGACTTAGCGAATCTGATACAATGAATTCATTTTTTACAAATTTGAATACACCAAGGCTGATCAATCGGTTTAGCGTAAGATTATGATTGGAGCGATTATAAAGATCACCTTTTTTGAAATATAATGCTCTGTCAAAAATTTTCGGTTTGAATTTATGCTGAGGATCAATAACGTAAATATCATCAAAAGCATATTTGGAAAGAGAATCTTTATCCATTGGGATACTGTATTTTCCTTCTTTTACATCCTGGATGTTGTAATTGGGAAATACAATAACGTTATTAATGCTGAATTGCTGCGTTGCTAAATCCGGCGTATTGTCTTTCAGTTTTACGTTAAGCTCTACCTTATGATTTTTACTTACCGTACTGTCTGCCTGAACGATAATATTATCAGGATGGAAGTAATAGAAACCTCTTTCCTTTAGGCCATTATCAATTCTTTCTCTTTCTGCTTTGATGACATCCAGATCAAATGGTTTTCCGTTTTTAAGAAATGTCCTTTTTGTTAAACCCTGGATTTCCTGATTGACCAATGTAGAATCTTTCTGGAACTTTACACCATCAATCAGGTATCTTGAACCTGGTCTTAGGGTATAAATAACCTGAGCTTTTTTATTTTTTGAAACCGTATCATAAGAAGCTTTAGCATTGAAATACCCTTTGTTTTCAGAATAATTTTCAATGATATTTTTGTTGAACTCACGGTCTACATCACCTAACAATACAGGTTTTTCACCTATCTTATATTTAAGCCAGTAATTAAAACCTTTATCCTTTTTTGGCTCTTTAGCAATATTATAAAAATAAAGCTTGGGACGCATCCCCAAAAATGTAGAATTGGGTTTTGGCGTAAGGCTTTCTTCCAGTGCCGTCTGAAGATCTTTTTTTTCTTTTTTGGAAATTGTATCGTTTTCAATCTTTACTTTGGCACCCGTGTAGAGCATTTGTCCTTCTTTCAAAAACCTTGTGTTGCTGCACGAGACTACTGTGGATGCCATTCCGGAAACCAACAGATACTTACAATATATATGGAACTTATTACTCATTATTTAAATTCTACCACTTGGTTATTTTGATTTTTTTTCGGCTTCTTCTCTTTAGATTTCTGGAAAATCTCCCGGAACTTGTCATAATCCAATGTAATAATGAATCCTACTCCGGTCTCTATGATCTGCCCCTGAAGAGCCACCTGATATTCATCCTTACGGTAAGCACGAAGCATATATCTTCCGTCTTTGGAAAGGCTGTAATCTACAGAAACATTCCCTGCAATATTTGTCATGTTTTCATTCTGACGAGCCTGGCCTTCCAGTCCAAAATTACTTCCCACGGTTACTTTCAGACGGTCGTTCAATAGTTTTTTACTGATATCTACATTCAGGTCAGTTCTTGTGTTTTTCTCTCCAGTGGAATAATCTTCCGTAGAATCAAGACCGAAATTAAGATCTACTCCTTTAATCAGTCCGGAAGCAAGATTATTAAGCTGTTGAGAAAGAATTTTACTTACACTCTGTCTTGCCATGGTTTCTGCAGACATTCCCGCACCGCTTTCAAATGGATTTTCCCCGATAAAACGGTTCAGAAGCAATAAAGCAAATACCTGTTTATTCATTTCAGATTCCTGAGTTCTGAGCTGGGCAAGTTTCTGATCAACAACATCTTTTACATTCGTGGAGATGGAATTATTCTTTTCCTCCGTAGTAATGTCAAACGAAAGCTGAGGTTTCAGAAGCTCGCCTTTCATTTTCAATAAAGCATTGAATGGTATTCTCTGCTTAAATTGATTCATGAGCGAAGTTCCGCCATTTTCTGTACCTACTTGTTGTTCTACAAGGTCAATAGGAGCGGCTTCGGTTTTGTAAACCGCTGTAATATCCATTTGAGCCATTGTAGGTTCTCCGGTCCAGGTGATCGTACTGCCTTTCTGAATATCGAATTTACGTTTAAGCAAACTTACAGAAAGATCATAGCTTCCTTTTTCAACTTCATAAACGCCTACCAATGTCATTTTTCCTGAAGGATCAATTCCACCGGTCAATTCTGCTTCTCCCTGAAGTTTGACAAAATCACCGTTTACTTTATCAATAATAATAGAAAGTTTGGCTTCTTTGCTGACTTCAATGTTGACATTCACATCCATTCCTTTGATGCGGCTTTTGGAGTCGAGAGAATCGGCTTTAATTGTTTTATTTAAAACCACCTGATCCTGATCCACAAATTCTACAATACCATCTCTTTCCTGTAAAGATGGAGAAGATTGAGGAAGTACGAACGTGAAGTCTGTGTTGTCTGCTACATTCAGCTTACCATCTACTTTAGGAAGATCAAGATTTCCACGGATATGTAGTCCGGCATCAATAGCCAGAATACCATACATCATAGCATCATTGGTCTTTTCTGAATTGACCACTTTAAAGTCTTTGGCATTTACATCCAGATTAAAGGCGAAATCTCTGTACGTTTGCGTAAGAACCTGCCCGTCCACTACAAGAGCATTTCCGTCTTTATCTTTGACCTTGAATTTATCAAACTCAATTCCGCGACTGGTAAAATCTATTTCATCACTCAGATGTCGGAAATCACTTCCTGTTTTTGCAATTTCCAGTCCAGCATCATTGAATTTTACTTTTCCTAAAATATTCGGTTGGTCTGTAGTTCCTGTGATTTTTAAATTTCCTGAAAGATAGCCTTCCGTATTGGTAATGGCATTCATAGAAAACCCTTGAATACTCTTCATCTGTAGCTGGTTGATCGCCATATTCAGGTCGAAAGTACTGGAAGAAGTATTGTAATCTCCAAGGATTTTTACGTCATTATTATTTCCGGAAAGGGCAATATCCGCATTTAAAACCTTCGGTGAAGCATTATTTACTTTTACTGCAAGATTTCCGACAGGACTTCCATAGACAATTAAGTCTGAAATATTCAGGTCGGAAGTGAAAGTCATATTTTTAGTAACATCTCGAAGCTGTGCTGTACCATTGATCGTTCCTCTTGCCAGAACCGTATCTTTTTTAATAAGTTCCGTAATGGTTTCGATTTTAAAATCTTTCAACGAAATATTCAAAGGACTGCTTGGGCTATTGCTTTCAGACTGTACAGCAATTTCACTTCCTCCATTAGACAAGATGAAGTTATCCGCCAGAATTCCTTTACTGCTGATCTGGATTTTATTGTTTTCTGCAACATTCCAATCCGTATAATTGAGCTTTAATCCATTCGGGTTAAGAGATATTTCGGTAATGTCATTCAACGATTTTGCATTTCCTGCAATAAGGAACTGGGTAGCATCTTTCTCGTCTTTTGTAGTGACATTGTATCGGATGGTATTGTCTGCAACATCTCCGTCAATGTTGATTTTGTTTAAAGAAAAACTTGAGCTTTTTAAAGCGGCAACATTCAGGCTGTACTGTAATGCCTCATTTTCATTGGTGACTTTTAAAGCGCCTTTTTCAATGGTATTTTCACCATATAATAATCTTGGTATTTGCCCGTCTATTTCAATTTTCTGAGAATCTGCATCATAATTTCCGACAAGATTGATGGTCTCAAAATCTTTCAGATCCGGCACAAACTTTCTGATCAGATCATCATTTTTGATTTTAGCCGTGAATGTAAAATGTTGTCCCGGATCAATTTTCTGTTTGTTATCCGGTTTCTGGAACTGGTAATACTGATTCACAGTTTTCGTTAAAGCACCAAAAATCTGAGTCAGTTTATATTTACCTTTCAGTTCCACATCTGCGATCTGAGAATTGAAAATAATCTGTGTAGAATCATTTGTGGAAGAAGCTTTCAGATTAACTTCCTGTACAGGATAAACCTCTTTCGTGTCTGAGAACGCGAAATCTTTAAGGTTTAGATATCCATTTAAATTATTGGGATCTAAGCTGGTGAAATCCCCATCTATTTTTCCGGCAATAATCATCGGTTTTTCATAGAAGCCAAGTTTGTTGACATCCAGTTTGATGACTTCTCCATTCACTTTTACCGTAGGATTTTTTTCATCATAAACTCCCGAAGCGGTCAGTTGTAAACTGGCATTCGGGTCTTTTGAATCTAAAATGACATGATAAGCTCCTTTATTGATCTTTCCGGTAAGGTTCATATTTTGATAACGATATCCTTTGTAGACAGCGGAAGCAACATGGCCTTTTAAGTCTGCATTGGCATTTTTAAAATCAAAACTTTCTCCTTTTGCAGCAATTTGTGCAGTGATAGGACCAATATCTTTATTCTGAATAATTTTTCCAACCTGTATCCCCTGAAGATTTGCTTTCACATCATACAATTCATGATTTTTTCTTCGCATGTCTACCTGTGCGATGATGGCAGCATTCCCCAAAGTAGAGTAGAGGTTAAGATCTGTATTCACCACTTTCGTCGTTCCTTTTGCATTTCCTTTAATGCTGAAATGAGAAGGAAGGGAAATATTGGAAGGGATTGTATTTTTAGGGACAAGATTGAATATCGTTTGGGCATTGGAAGAAAACTCCCCGATTCTCAGATCATAATATAACTGATCAGGATTCATCGCATTTTTGATCTTTCCGGAAGCCATTACTCTCAATTGATCCAGCCCGGAAACTTTAAGATCCTGAATTAAAAGATCATTCACGCTTCCTTTTATATTTGCATTGACATTGAGAATAGCGTTCGGATATTTGTTGAACGGAACCGTATTTTTTAAAGTCGGAACCAGATTCAGAATGTCAGAGAATCCTATTTTTGAATCTTTGATATTAGCTGAAATCTTTACTGCACCTAAGTTTTTGCTAAGTTGATCAATGGAGTTATAATTTAAAATAACCTCATCACGCAATAGGGTTTTAGGAGTTTGAAGATAAAGATCTTTCAGGTACGCTTCCTTTTCTGCGTAGACAAAATCTGTATTGAATTTCTGGATATCCAGTCCTCTGCCTTCTTTGATTTCTGCCGAATTCACGGTTCCGGCAAAGGTATTGTTCTCCATTTTGAAGCTTCTTACCTCTACATTCATTTTTGAAAAATTGAGGTGATTGAAGTCCATTCCTTGTTTAGTTGGAGCAATGGCAGTATTGTTATAATTAACTTTTACATCGTTTAAAACAAGTTTTCCTAAGAGAAGTTTCATGGCTTTATCCTGATCGGAAGCTTTTGAAACCTCTGGTTCTTTTGTTGTTTTAGGATTGGCATTCTGAGCCGGAAGATAAAGGTTGGCATTGATATCTGCCCCGGAAAGAAATACATTGGCTACATTGTAAGCGTTGTTTTCAAGATCCAGTTTGTTGACCTTTGTGCTTAGTTCTTTGAAGATAACTTTTGCAAATGTTTTGGTATTTTCATCACCATAATCAATGTCGAAATGAGTAAGCTTGATTCCTCTTAAACCAATACTCATCGGTTTTTTTTCATTGAGAGAATCTACTTTTTTCTCCACCTTTTTCGCCACTTCTTCTACAAGTCCCTGCTTTAATTTCAATTTTAATCCGTCAAGATTGATATCATTAACGGCATATTTGTTTTTGCTGAGATCAAAAGTTTTTACTCGGGTATCGAACGATTTAAAATAAAGTTGAATATCATTCTTAGATTGTTGGTCGTTAAATGTTACCCCAACATCTTTTAAATTGATTTTATCAAGGGAAATAATAAATGGTTTGGAAGGACTTTCTTCCTTATCTGTGGAAGCAAAAGCATCAATGATATAATCAAAATTGAATTTGCCATCCGGTTTCCGTACTACATTAGCACGCGCACCTTCCATATTGACTGAAGTAATATCTGCCGTAGAATTAAGAAGCTTCATCATGTGCAGTCCTACATCCAGCTTTTTGACGGCCAGAAGAGTGTCTACATCCTGTCCTTTAAGGTAGAGGTTTTCCATAACAAGGCTGTTGGGAAATCCTATATAAACCCTTTCAAGGCTTACAGGAGTTTTGATTTTTTTCTCCAGATAAACAATGAGTTTGTCTTTGATGAAGTTTTGGACGGCAGGAAGCCTTAAGCTTAGGATCAACAGGGTAAGAAGAACCAATATTGAAATAAAGGTTATTGCAATACGCCTTAAAAGTTTTGTGGTGTTGATTTTCAGTTTCAAATGCGAGGTGGTTTCTAACAAAGATAATAATACTATTTTATTTGGTCTTTGTTGTGGTACCCTTTTGCGAATGCAAAAATCCTGCCTTGGCTATCTTTTTATGGATTTTCTAGTTTGTAGTTGTCAAGTGAATAGTTGAGTAAGACAGCCAAAGTAAGGATTATTATTTGTAAAAAACGCCCCCTTTTATCATTTTTTTAATGTTGAAAAGGTTAGTTAGCAAAAATGAAATTCAAATGTTAGTAGTGTTGAAGGGGGCGTGGCGTGGTTTATATGATAGATAATAGTTTAGTTGTTTCCGTTTTCCCATTTCACTTCTTCTCCCTGAGGAACAGCACCGCCTTGTGCTGGAGTGATAGGAGCAGTTTCCTGGTTGATGTGATAAATATAAGCGGCAATCTTTTCAGCATCTCTTCCGGTAATGGTTCCTTCCTTGATGAAAGGTCTCATGGTAGGATTATTCGGAGAGCCGTTTTCAAGCATCCAGAAAACATTTTTAAATAAGCTTTTTTCTTTAATATTGATCCAGTGAGTATCGGTAAGGTTAGGACCTATTCCTCCTTTTCCGGCGTCTCCATGGCAGGTAACGCAATTCGTTTTGAAAAGTTCCTGTCCTTCCGCAATATTATCTGCACTGTATTTTGCTGATTCCAGATTGATCTGAGGGGCAGTTTTCTCATACTCAGCAATGGAAGCTAACATCGTTTTTGTTTCTTTGGTGTACTCTGCTTCCGGATGAGCATAGTCTGTGAAAGAAAAAGCAAACAGATAGACTGCACAGAAAATACATCCGAACCAGAACAGACCAATCCACCATTTCGGCAGAGAGTTGTCAAGCTCTGTAATACCGTCAAAACCATGGTCGATAAGAATATCTTTTTCTTCCGTTGCCGTTTGTTTTTTGAAGGCAGAGTTCCATAATTTCTGGTAATACGGAACCTTTTTCTCTTCCAGATATTGTTTTTTTTCTTCTTCGGATAATTTGCTGAAACTTTCATTTTCCACCAGATCTCCAATAGAATTCATGATCAGCAGCAGGATCGTAGCGATTAATATCAACGCCCAGAAAAAAGGAGAAGAAAAATATCCTGAATCACTGGCGAACATTTCAAAGGCCATGATCGTTAAACCTATCGTTGTTGCGATATATATTGAAATGGGGGTTCTCGTTTTCATTGCAGTTTAATTTTAAATGTTACTCTACGCTTGCGGTTTGTACCTGTGTTGTCTTAATGTCTGTACCTAATCTTTGCAGGTAAGCAATCATTGCCACAATTTCTCTTTGTTCAAGCGGTACATAGGCAGATCCTTTTGCTGTTTTTTCTTTTATCATCTGATCTTTTACATCTGTTGCTTCAGCGTAAATTCTCTGTACAATGGCTTTAGACTGGTTGTCCGCCCATTGGTTGGCAGAATCAATCTGAGCTTTTGTATAAGGAACATCGAAGGCATTTTTCATCAGTTTCATTTTGTCCACCATTTGGGTTTTGTCCAGTTTATTGGTAATTAACCATGGGAAACGTGGCATGATAGAACCGGCAGAAGTAATTCTTGGGTTATACATATGTTTGAAGTGCCATGAATCCGGGTTTCTTCCTCCTTCTCTGTGAAGATCCGGTCCTGTTCTTTTAGATCCCCATAAGAATGGTCTGTCGTATACGAATTCTCCCGCTTTGGAATACTGCCCGTTTTTTCCTTCAAATCTTACCACTTCATCACGGAAAGGTCTGATCATTTGTGAGTGACATGAGTTGCATCCTTCACGGATATATAAATCTCTTCCTTCAAGCTCCAATGGAGTATAGGGTTTTACGGCAGCAATTGTCGGAACACTTTGCTTCAATGACAGCGTAGGAACAATTTCCACCAATCCACCGATTGCTATAGTAATGAAAGCTAATACGGAAAGGAGCATAGGGGTTCTTTCCAACCAAAGGTGTACGCCTTCGCCTTCTTTTCTTGTGCTTCCAATGTTGGCTAATGCCGGAGCTTCTGCAGGAACGTTTTTCTGGAATGAACCCGCTTTAATCGTTTTGATCACATTGATTACCATTAAAATAGCTCCTAATAAATAAAAAACACCTCCAAGGAATCTCATTTTAAAGTATGGAATAATTGCAGTTACTGTATCCAGCCAGTTTTTCCACAATAAAGTTCCGTCTGGATTGAATTGCTTCCACATTAATCCCTGTGTAAATCCTGAAATATACATAGGTACTGCGTAGAAGATGATCCCTAAAGTTCCTAACCAGAAGTGCCAGTTGGCCAATTTTTTAGACCAAAGGGAGGTTCTCCACATGATCGGAACCAGATAGTATACCACTCCGAATGCCATGAAACCATTCCATCCAAGAGCACCTATGTGTACGTGGCCGATCACCCAGTCGGTAAAGTGACCAATTTTATTTAATGATTTTGTTGCCAGTAAAGGTCCTTCGAAAGTAGCCATACCATAGCATGTAACAGCCACTACAAAGAATTTAAGAATTGGATTTTCTCTTACTTTATCCCATGCTCCTCTTAAGGTAAGAAGACCATTCAGCATTCCTCCCCATGACGGGGCAATCAGCATGATAGAGAACCCTGTTCCTACAGCCTGAGCCCATGCTGGTAAAGCTGTATATTGCAGGTGGTGAGGCCCGGCCCAAAGGTATACAAAGATCAGCGACCAGAAGTGAATAATGGATAATTTGTATGAGAAGACCGGCCGCTGAGCTGCTTTTGGCATAAAGTAATACATAAGACCTAATACAGGGGTGGTTAATACGAATGCTACCGCATTGTGCCCATACCACCATTGTACTAATGCATCTTTTACACCTGCATATACAGAATAAGATTTCCAGCTTGTGAAAGATAACGGAACTTCAAGATTATTGAAGATGTGAAGCATTGCTACCGCAATCCAGGTTGCCAGATAGAACCAGATTGCTACATATAAATGTCTCACTCTTCTTTTGGCAATCGTTCCGAACATATTGATTCCGAAAATGATCCATGAGAATGTAATTAAGATATCGATTGGCCATTCATGTTCGGCATATTCTTTAGAAGTATTGATTCCCATAAGGAAAGTAATAACCACACTCACAATCATCAACTGCCATGACCAGAAGTGAATCCATGAAAGGGTATCACTGTACATTCTGGTTTTAAGAAGTCTCTGCATACTGTAGTAAGCACCGCAGAAAAAAGAGTTACATACGAAAGCAAAAATTACCGCACTGGTATGAAGCATTCTGATTCTTCCGAAGCCCATCGCTCCCTGAGTATTAATCAGTCCCTGAATATTCCCCGAAGCTAAGCTTTTAATCGTTGTATCATCCGTACCGAATAAAAATTCAGGCAATTCAGGATAAAAAAGCATCAATGCAGCTGTAAGCCCCAGCAGAAATCCTACAAGTCCGAATGCGACAGTCGCATAGAGGAATGCTCTGACAATATTATTGTCATAATTAAATTTTTGCGTCTCCATAAATTCCAATAGTGTTTACCGAAGTGATATTTTCTCTGAAAAAAGTTCTATTTTTAAGTCTTTTTTATGTCGAAAATAAATATCATGTAACGTGTATAATGTTTTGCCAAAGGTATTTATTAACTTTGTTGGAGGCTAATAGCTAATCTTCTAAAATATACCGAAAACTACTAAAACAAAAACGATGAAAGTATGTGGACAAAATATCAGGAAAATACGTAGGAGTAGAGATCTTACGCAGGAATACATGGCTTTTGAAATGGGGATTTCCCAAAAGGCGTATTCCGATATTGAGAATTCCAAGGTGAAGATCAACCTGGAGATACTGACTAAAATATCCAATATTTTAGATATCAAGCCATCAGACATCTGTAGTATTTCGCATAAGTGTGGAAACGATGAATATGAAGATAAATACCAAAACCTTTTGGAATACATGAAAAAGAATAATATTTCTGTTCCGAAAGAATTTTTATAGCCTATAAAAATTTCACTTTTACTTACATTTAATTATCATAGAATAATGATCTCCCCGGACAGAAGGAGATCATTTTTTTTGCGAACAAAAGACAGTGTTTTCAGTATGCCTGATGACCATGACATTGATGAGGGAACAAATGTTTGGTTTTTCAAATTTATTATAATGAAAACAGTATCCATATCTAATTATGTAGAAAAAAATTCACATAATTGTGGATAAATGTTTACAATAAATTTAATTTTCTATAATATATTTGTCTTAAATATAACGCTGCCCTACTGAATGAAGCTTCTCTACTTTATTTCATTTCTGTTTTTTCTAAGTGTCAACGGGCAAAGCTATACTACCCAATGGTATAACACGGATAATGGTCTTCCTCAAAACAGTATCAAGGATATTGTAAAAGATAAATATGGTTTTATCTGGTTGTCTATGGAAGGGAGAATTGTACGGTATGATGGAAGCAATTTTGTACAGTATAATAATTTCAAACTTAAAAATTTAAGCTTCGGTGATTTTTTCGGAAACATCCAAAAGGATAGTATTACGGTTTGCAATGCAGCAGAAAAAGATTTTCTACTGATTTCCCATCGAAAGCCCGATATTATTGTATCCGATCGGATTTCTAAATTGGGAGGTACGGTACGTCAGAAAGTGTATAAACAGCTTGTTAAAAATAATATTACTGTAAGGTTTGTTTCTTATATAGACTCATATTTTATAAGATTGAGTGCAGGCTCTTATTATTTTGAAAATAACGGAATTACTTATGTTGATAAGAGAAGTAAAAAAAATATAAAAGTTGATCTGAAATTTGCTCATCATCAATTAAGACGGTTATTCATACATGGAGATTATGTTTTTATCCCTGACGCTGATAATAAAAAGATACTTCAGTTGTATCAGGGAAAATATTCCTATATCAAAGCTCCATTAATGTATACTGATGCTGATACTAAAATCTATTGGCAGCAGATCACCGGACAGGTATTCATCATCAGTCATGGTAAAATATACAGAAGTGAATTTTCGGATGGAAATCTGAAGTTGAATTATCTACTGGACTATAAAGATATTGATAAAGAAATTTCCGGAGCGATGTTTTATGATGAAGCAGCACGGAAGTTATACATCGGGAGTTCTATTAATGGGCTTAAAATTTTAAGTCTGTCTGATTTCTCTGTTTCCAGAAAAAAATTACCTTATCAGGATGAGGTCTGTTATGCAGGGATTCCTTACGGTGATAACTCAGTTCTTACTCAGGAAGGAATAAGATACTATCAGAATACTTCAGAAAGAATATTTCCGGCTTCTCAATCTTATGATAAACGCTACATTTTGCAGGATAACACCGGGAATCTGGTTTATCGGGAGAATAATGCTATTCATATAAGGTATAAGAGTACAGGGTTTACAAAATATGATTCCATTTCTTTTCAAAATAAGGAAATTGATGGGCTGTATAAAAGTGGAGGACTGTATATGGCATCACTTGTCAGCGGAAAAGAATCTTATCTCTATCTTTTTAAGAAGGATCGTTTTAAAGAAATTGAACGAATTATTCCCTGTAAAGATAATATAGATGCTGTTTTAAGATATAACAAAGATCTGCTTTATCTGGGAAGCAGTGGCGGAATCTACGTTTACTCTCTTACTGGAAATAAAACGGAGAAACTGATCGGAAAAGGACTTCCTGTAAAACAAATCATCCGGACCAAAGATGGGAATATCTGGTTTACGACATACAACAGAGGACTTTATTTGATAAAAGATCAAAAAGCGGTCAGAGTTCCATCCGATAAAAATGATTTTCTGGCGAATGCCCATTCTTTGGTGGAGGATAGGAATTCCAACTTATGGATTTCTTCCAATAATGGGTTGTTTAAAGTCAATAAAAATATTCTTTTACAATATATGAAAGCTCCGAAAGGAGAGATCACATATTATCGCTACACCAAAAAACAAGGACTGTCGAACAATGAATTCAACGGAAGTGCCAATCCCTGTGCCCATAAGCTGAAAGATGGACAATTTGTATTTCCGTCTATGGAAGGATTTGTGTTTTTTAATTCTGAAAAGATGAAAACCTATTATCCAGGAAGTCAGGATGTCTATCTGGAAAGGGCAAGAGTAAAAGGAAAGATGATTCAGCTGAAAAATAGTCTGTTTCTGGAATGTGGTTATAAAAATGCAGAAGTTTACATAGATGTTCCTTACTATTCAGATCTGGAAAATATTTATTTACAGGCTAAACTTGATACTGAAGACAGTTCATGGGTGAATATAAAAGGTGATAAAACATTCCGGATAGCTACTATTGAACCTGGTAATTATCATCTTCTCGTTAGGTTTTTATCTTCCGAAACCGGGAAATTCGTTTATAAAACATTCCCTGTAGAAGTGGAAGCCTATTTTTATCAAACCTTATTCTTTAAAATCCTGAGTGCAGGTAGTATCATTTTTATTATTCTGGTGATTGTTCAGATGAGGACAAATTTTCTGAGACTGAAAAATAAAGTATTAAAAAATACCCTTGATCATAAAGATAAAGAACTGCTTGAAACTAATAATAAGTTAAAAAATGAATCCGATTATCAGAAAAAACTGGTCGAAAGTATCAGTCATGACATTACTACACCCGTAAAGTTTATTGCTCTTCTTTCCCAGGAACTCAACCAGTCAGAAGATCCTAAAACTCAGAAAAAATATTTTGACAGCATTTATAAAACTTCAGAACAACTGTATAAATTTACATTGAGTCTTAAAGAATATACAGAATTATCCAAACAACAGAATAGCGCGGAAGAAGAATATTCTGTATATGATCTGATTGAAACCAAAAGATTATTATTCGAAGAAATTGCAGCTCAGAAAAATACATTTATCTACAATTTTTGTGACCATCAACTTAAGATTAAACTTAATAAGAATGTTATGCTGGCCGTTTTCCACAATGTCATAGATAATGCGGTGAAAAATACTTCAGACGGAGAAATTACCATCACATCAACCTTTACAGGATCACATATAGAAATCAATATTGTTGATACCGGTACCGGAATGTCTGATGAACAGATGATTTATTATTCCGGTTTGTTTAAGAAAAAAGAGAATGAGCATATGATTTTTAAAAATTATGGTTTAGGCCTTCATATGGTTGTTCAGCTGCTCATAAAGATGAATTCCGAAATGACTTTTCATCAAAATACTCCGAAAGGAACCCTCATTAAAATCCTTATTAAAATATGACAAAAAAAATACTCATTGCAGACGACCATCATGTGGTAAGAATCGGAACAGCTATGATTCTGGAGAAAAACTTTAATCACCTTGAAGTTGATTTTGCAGAAACCTATGGAGAAGCAAAACAGAAAATTGAATCCGAAAAATATGATCTGGTCATTTTGGATATTGAACTTCCGGGAAGCATTCTCAAATCAATGGTTAAAGAGATTAAAGAAATCTCTGAGGATACTCTTATCCTCATATTCACTTCTTACAAAGAAAATATTGCACTGCAATACATTGAAGAAGGAGCTAATGGATTCCTGAATAAGCAGAGTGATCCCGAAAATTTTGTCAAAGCGGTGGAAGCTCTTTTCAAAGACGGAAATTATTACACTCCGGAGATCATGAGTGAATTGCTGAAAGGAGATAAAAAGCGAAAAGCAATTGAAAATTTATCCGAAAGAGAGCTCCAGGTTTTTAATCTTCTGGCAAAAGGAAATGGAAACCTTGAAATTGCAAATGCTCTTGACATTGAGGAATCCACCGTAGGAACTTATAAAAGACGGGTTTATCAGAAATTAAAAATTACCAATTTGGTTGAACTGCTGGAAATCTACAGTAAAATTCATTAATACCGTCTCTTTAAAGTCATAATATCATTACAATACTGTGAAAAAATACGTACAGAATATGTTGGTTAAGTAGTTGTTTTTAGTGGTAAGTTAGCACCTCATTAACTTCTGTTAAACAGATGAAGCTAATGGAAAAGTATTTTTTACAAACTAAGGTTTTTTTCTTGTCCCGTTACGTGTAAATTCTCAATTTACCCCATGGAATGTGAATTTCTCTGAAAAGTTTTTATATATTTAGCGACCGAATAATTCATTCAATGAGCAACGAAAATAAAACAGGACAAAACGAGACTTTAGTTAGAGGATTAACAAATCGACACATACAATTAATTGCCCTTGGAGGTGCCATAGGAACAGGTTTATTTCTGGGAATTGGACCTGCTGCAGTACTGGCAGGACCCTCTGTAATCTTAGGCTATGCTTTGGCAGGAATTATTGCCTTTTTTATTATGCGTCAGCTGGGTGAAATGGTAGTTCAGGAACCTGTTTCGGGAAGTTTTAGCTACTTTGCCTACAAATATTGGGGAAATTTCCCAGGGTTTGCTTCCGGCTGGAACTACTGGATTCTCTATATTCTGGTAAGTATGGCGGAACTTACCGCCATTGGCCATTACATTCATTTTTGGTGGCCGGAAATACCACTCTGGGTTTCCAGTTTATTCTTCTTTATAGTCATTAATGCACTTAACCTGGCTTCTGTAAAAGTGTACGGAGAAACAGAATTCTGGTTTTCCATCATCAAGGTAGTCGCTATTATTGCTATGATTATTTTTGGAGTATACCTCTTAATAAGTGGTACAGGAGGAGAAAAAGCAACAATCACTAACCTTTGGAATGACGGAGGATTTTTTCCAAAGGGATTATTTAATAAAACAGAAAACGGATATTCAGGATTATTTGCGGCAATGGCAATGATCATGTTTTCCTTTGGAGGTCTTGAACTTATCGGAATTACAGCTGCAGAAGCAAAAAATCCGGAGAAAACCATTCCACAGGCAACCAACCAGGTGATCTATAGAATCCTTATTTTCTATGTAGGAGCTTTGGTTATCTTATTTTCATTAAGTCCATGGAGAGATATTACAGAAGGATCAAGCCCGTTTGTAATGGTGTTTCAGAATCTGAATGGTCTTGAATTCAGTCTTTTTGGTAAAGTAATTCAGTTCAATACATTGATCGCAAATGTGCTTAACCTGATTGTTTTAACAGCTGCTTTGTCTGTGTACAACAGTAGTGTCTATAGTAACAGTAGAATGCTTTTCGGATTGGCTCAGCAGGGAAATGCTCCGAAATTCCTGAAAAAACTGAATAAAAACTCAGTGCCTACCAACGCAATCATTATTTCTTCGTGTTTTGCCGGGATCTGTATTATCATCAATAAATTAGTTCCGGAAAAAGCTTTTGAATACCTGATGGCTTTAGTGGTATCCACACTGATCATCAACTGGCTGATGATATGCTACACCCATTTAAAGTTTAAAAAATCAATCAATGCAGAAGGAATTCAATCAAAATTCCCATCTATATTTTACCCGATATCCAACTATATCTGTATTGCTTTCTTAATTCTGATCTTAGGATTGATGAGCATTACAGGAATGGAAATTCAGGTGATTCTGATTCCTATATGGATTGGCTTTTTATTCGTGATGTACAAATTATACAAGCCAAAATAAAAATACAGAACAGATCTATACATGTTTTGAAAAAGGTGAAAATCATTGATTTTCACCTTTTTTGTTTTTATTTTCAGTAAATTAGAATAAGAAATAAGATCACCTGTATTTATTTCGCTGTATGAAAAGAATGTCAATTTAGGACAAGATTTGTTTTTTGGAGAGGCCTAATTTTGCACCTGTCAATCATCACAATGATGACCTTGCAATGTGAAACTTAAAAAACAAATAGAATGAAAAATGTATTTCTCCTTATCTTATTATTTCCTTTTTGTGCCCAATCACAGATTTCTGTGCAGGCGTATGGTGGAAATAAAGAGACCGAACTTCTGGGAATTTATAATAAAGATTTTAGCAGAAAATGGAATTATTTCGCCTCAGGGACTATTAGCTACGACTATGAATCAAAGAAAATTAATCCTGAGCTTTATCAGAATATCAATTATGGAATTGTAAAGAATCTTGGTGTTTCTGCGGGAGTTCATCTTTCGGATAAAGATATCATGCCGTCTGTAGGAGTGGCGTATGGAAAAGAAAATGATGTTTTTGCTGTCAATATATTTCCTGCATTTACTTATTCCACCGATGCAAAAGAATTTGGGCTTGGACTTTATACGTTACTGGAATATACTCCGAAAATCAATGAACGACTTAATCTTTACAGTATGCTGATTGTAGAATCCGATTTCAGTTTTAAAGAACATCAGTCCAGCAGCCAGATTATCCGTTTAGGAATAGAAAATAAGAAAAAAATGCAGTTCGGGATAGGAAGTAATATTTCCCAGACAGGAAGCGATTTTGATACCGATGCCAATTTCGGTGTATTTATAGGAAAGAAATTTTAATGATATGAAAAAATTATTCACACTCACTTTAGTATTGAGCTTTATATTCAATATGGCACAGACAGACTATCATTTTCCCGAAGAATCTTCAAAACATGAAGGAACATGGCTGCAATGGCCGCATCATTATCAACACGGAATGACTTACCGTAAAAGGGTAGAACAGAGATGGGTAGACATGACAAAAGCCCTTCAGTCGGGTGAGAAAGTTCACATTATTGCCTATAATAATGAAGAGAAAAACAGAATTATCCGCCTTTTGGAAGAGAATAAAGTTCCAATGAAAAATGTTGATTTCAAAGTGTATCCTACCGATGATGTATGGATCAGAGATAACGGACCTATTTTCGTAAAAGATAAGAAAGGAAATGTTCTCATTGAAGATTGGGGATTCAATGGCTGGGGCGAAAAATTTGATTTTGAAAACTGTGATGAAATTCCACAAAAGATAGGAGCAGATCTGGGTATAAAAGTAATTGACCTGAATGAAGAAATGGTGAATGAAGGAGGATCTGTGGAAACGGATGGAAACGGAGTTTTAATGGCTTGTAAAAGCTCAGTCATCAGTCAGAAAAAAGGAGCTACCAGAAATAAAGATATCACACAGGAAGAAGCTGAAGAAATGTTTGAAACCTACTACGGAGTTTCAAAAGTGATCTGGCTGGACGGAGTAACAGGATTAGATGTTACCGATATGCACATCGATGGTTTTATGAAATTTATCAACCATAATACCATGATTACCATGAAAGAAGATGACCTTCTTGATCTTGGGCTTTCGGAGAAAGATGTCAATACACTTTATACAGCCACTAATGTAAACGGGAAAGAATATAAAAAAGTTTACGTTCCTGCTACCAAAAACAAAGTGAAAACAGCCTACGGAAAACAACTTGACGAAAAAGGGTCTTATGTAAACTATTACGTAGCTAATACAGTGGTATTGGTTCCTAACTATGGAGATCCGAATGATACCATTGCCAATAAGATTATCCAGGATCAGTATCCGGATAGAAAAGTAATAGGAATAGATGTAAGAAACCTGTATGAAAACGGAGGAATGGTTCACTGTGTAACCCAACAGCAACCTGCCGGAAATCCAGCAAGATAAATTCAAATAACAAAATAATTTTTTTACATCAGTCAGGTAGAATCAATTGAATAAATTAATTCCACCTGATTTTTTTATCATAACAAATCACAGAATCCAAAGGATTTTTCGGTTATTTTTCGTATATTGGTAAGAGGTTATATTTCAAATTCAGGTGAATATTATAATCTGTTTGAAATACCTGCGGAGAAGCCGAAAACCGTTACAAAAAGTAGGCAGGACCAAAAAAGACACCTATGGCCAATTTATTTCAAACCTTTACCAATACAGTAAAACATTGGTATATTCCATTAATCTTCGGAATTCTTTTCCTTATCTGTGGTTTTTATGTATTCAGTGTACCTTTAGCAACGTATGTTACCCTTTCTGTTTTTTTCAGTGTTTCATTCCTGTTTTCAGGAATTACAGAGATATTCTTTTCCTTACAAAACAGTAAATCCTTGCAGGGTTGGGGCTGGTTTTTGGTAAGCGGATTACTAACAACCGCAATAGGAGTTTATCTTATCGCAAATCCTCAGATTTCAATGACAGTACTTCCATTTGTGATCGGATTTACTTTGCTGTTCCGTTCTTTTCAATTATTAGGTTTTGCATTTGACCTGAAGAGTATGAGAATAATGAGTTGGGGAAATGTAGCCCTTGCCAGTGTCGGAGGAATTATCTTTTCTCTACTGCTCATATTTAATCCGGTGTTTACAGGATTCTCATTGGTTACCCTTACCGGTGTTGCTTTTATCTTCATGGGAATTGCTTCCATTATGCTCGCTCTGGATTTAAGAAAAGTCAAAAAAATTCCGGGAAAAATAAGTCAGGAATTAAGAGAAAGAATCAAATCTATCCAGGAAGAAATTGATGATCTAAAAAAATAAATTTTATTAAATCAATAAACAAAACCATCCTAGAAAAGGATGGTTTTTATTTTAAGTAAGGCAAATATCTGTTTTTTTATTTCTTTATTAATTTTAAAGATTGTTTGTCTCCTTTTTTAGTTTCAAACCAGATCATATAATTCCCTTTTTCTAATTTCTGAATATTCATTTGTTCATTGAATATTGAAAAACCACTCTGAATTTTTTTTCCGGACATATCAAAAATACTGTACTCAAAACTTTCATTACTCTGTTTTTTATTTTGTATGGTAATATGATCCCCGGCTGGATTAGGATAAAGGGTAAAAGTATTATAATCTTTCAAAGAAACATTGTCAATTCCTAGAAAACCACTGTTAAACTTCGTCAAAAAAGATTTATCACCATGTGTTACACTGCCTCCGGAATAGCAAAGCACAAGTGAACCATCATTCAGATTAAACAATTTATGAATATAATCGGCTCTTAACGAAGTAGTAGGAGGTGCTGCCATAAAATATTGAAAGCCCGCACTTGAAGTAGTATAATCTACAGTTCCATTAGCATTCAGTCTTGTTACAAATAATTGTGCAATAAGATTCGGGGTACCATTGTACATATTCGTTATACCTCCTGTTACTACTATTTTTGAGTTGGGTAATACGGTAATTTGTCCCAATGACAATTGCTGCGCAGTAGTAAAATGATAATCAGGTGTTCTTCCGTTATTGGAGAATCCGGAAACAGAAGCGCCATCTGAAATTTGAATTTTAGACAAAAAGAAAGTATCTCTATATGTGGCATTTTTACTATGCAGTAATAAAATAGAATTATCGGTATAATTATATTCAAAATTGGTAGCAACAGAACCGGCTGTGTTAGGAATAAAAACAGAACCATTATTACCAAATGTAGTATCATATGTTCCATCAGGTAGCCTTCTCTCGATGTACGAATCCTCTGTGTTGGTTAAAGTGTTGGTTTTGGTACCCGCCATTACCAGTTTTCCGTCATTTTGTATGTAGAATTTTTTAGGGTAAAATGTATTAAGCGATAACTTTCCATTGGTGCCGAAATTATTATCAATTACACCATTCTGGTTTACTTTTACCATATAAGAACCCATGTTGGAAATAAGAAGGAAACTGTTTCCATTCTGATCTACTGCAAAATCATTTACTGTACCATTTTGACTCACAGATTGAGTCGTAAAACCATTGGTGCCAAAGCTTGTGTCCAGAGATCCGTCCAGATTAATTCTCGTTAAAAACCAATCATATAAGCTGTGAGTTGGCGTAGCGTTTACCCTTCCATAAATCAATATTTTATTATTGCTTAAAATCATTCTTTTGACAGATTCACTTTTATCCAGTGAATTGCTGCCCATGTCATAATTCTTTTCTCCGAAAGTGGCGTCAAGAATTCCGCTTTGGTTTACTTTTCTGATGGTGATAGAACCTGTAGATGTTGCCGTAATGAATTGCCCATCCGGAAGCAATACGGCATCAGACATCAAATCAAAATTATCAAACATACAATAACCGCCATTTCCGAAGGTAGGATCCGGGCTAAAGCTTTGGGCATTCAGAAAAATACTGATGATTGAAAAGAATAAGAAATAGTGTTTTTTCATAGTTATAGTTTTTAAATAATTTATTCTGAATTTGTTCAGAAATAAAGGATAGTAATAAAAAACAAAAACCACCCTTAAAAAGAGTGGTTTGTAGACTCACAGGGATTCGAACCCCAGATGACTGAACCAAAATCAGTAGTGTTACCGCTACACCATGAGTCTGTTTGTTTTAGTGGTGCAAATTTACAGCTTTTTTCTTTATATACAAGAACTTTTTGAAATTTTTTTTAAATTTACTGTAGAATTTATTTACGGAAAATATGCTGATAGACTTCAATAATCTCAATATTAATCAATTATCATTCGGTACCGAATTTGAAAAGAAAGTGAAAATTTTTCTGGAAGAATGGTTTTCAGAAAAAAAAGGAGTAAATGTCCAGACTTCAGGTTCTACAGGAGTGCCGAAAATTTTTGAAATTGAAAAAAAGAAAATGGTCAACTCTGCCGTCATGACCTGTAATTTTTTAGGATTAAAAGAAGGCGATACCGCATTACTCTGCCTGCCTGTGGAATATATCTCTGGGAAAATGATGATTGTGCGATCTATAGAAAGGAAATTACAATTAAAAATCGCTGATCCTTCTTTAAAACCTGTTGAAGATCTGGATGAAGAAATAGACTTTTGTGCGATGACACCGCTTCAGGTAGAAAACTCACTGGAAAAGCTTCATCTGATTAAAAACCTGATTATTGGAGGTGCCGCCGTTTCAGAAAGCCTGAAAAGTAAAATTCTGCAGATGAACCTTAGTGCTTCAAACCGTATTTTTGAAACCTATGGAATGTCTGAAACCCTTTCCCATATTGGTTTAAAACAATTGATGCCTGAGCAGGAAGATTATTTTACCGTTTTTGAAAATGTATCCATTTCTTTGGATGAGAGAGGTTGTCTGAAGATCTTTGCTCCGAATGTAAATGCTGAAGAATTGCAGACTAATGATTTAGTTAATATTAAGGATGAAAAACAGTTTAAATTTCTGGGAAGAATTGATAATGTGATCAATTCCGGAGGCGCAAAGATTTTTCCTGAAACTCTTGAAGCTTTGGTAAAAAAGGAACTCCCGAACGAAGCCATATTTGTAGGACTGCCGGATGAAAGTTTGGGTCAGAAATTGATATTGGTTTTAGAAGGAGATGAATCTGCTGAGGTCATAAAAAAAGTCTCAGAAATTCCATTTGAGAAAAACTTTCACAGACCGAAAGAAATTATTTTCATCAATAAAATTCCTAGAACTCCCAATGGGAAGGTCAACAGATTAGAACTGTATAAAAGTATTAATGCCAGCCTTTAGTATTGAGATCATTTTTTGATTAAAAAATAAAACAATGAAAGACTTTTCAAAAGAACTCAGCTTCAAAACTTCCCGCAGCAGCGGGGCAGGAGGACAGAATGTGAATAAAGTGGAGACTGCCGTTACCGTACTTTGGAAAGTAGATGCTTCAGAATTTTTTAATGAAGATGAAAAAGTATTGATTCAGCATAAACTGAAAAACAGAATCAATGCAGATGGCTTTTTATTCCTCTCAGTTTCTGAAAGCAGAACACAGCTGATGAATAAGAATAAAGCCATTGAAAAAATAATTGAAATTGTAAACAAAGCACTCATTGTTCCCAAAAAGAGAACCGCAACTAAACCCTCAAAAGGACAGAAACAAAAAAGACTGGATAATAAGAAAAAGCTTTCTGACAAAAAAGAAAACAGACGTTTCAGGTTTTAATTGGTTTCTCCAGCAGAAAACTTTACTT
Source organism: Chryseobacterium sp. KCF3-3 (assembly GCF_045865955.1). Lineage (NCBI taxonomy): Bacteria > Pseudomonadati > Bacteroidota > Flavobacteriia > Flavobacteriales > Weeksellaceae > Chryseobacterium > Chryseobacterium sp. KCF3-3. The sequence goes on along the minus strand of NZ_AP035792.1, from coordinate 938,190 downwards.
TTGCCGGAAATTTTAAAACCATGATAAAAAAAATAATCTTGGCTGGAGTATTCTCAATCTCCGCCATGTCTTTCGCTCAGAAATTTTCTATCAGACCTTCCGTAGGATATGCATGGAGAACAGCAAAAACAATTTCCGGACTTAGCAAGGAAGAAAAAGACTATGTAAAAGACCTTAAAAACGGACTGAACTTTGATATCGCAGCCCATTATGAGGTAAATAACGGGTTTGGGCTTGGTTTAAAATATTCTCATTACAGCGCATCCAGTGACGGGTTTTTGCTTGGCTATGTAAACGGAATGCCTGTATCTGTTCCTGTGACTACAAAGGATAATATTACTTTTTTTGGAGTTTCCGGACTTATTTCAAATGATAATTCGCCTACCAGACATAAAGTATTTGCAGATATTGCATTGGGAGTACTTTCTTATACTACCAAAACTGGAGATGTAAAAGGTACAGGAAGTACTTTCGGGGCAGAAATTGATCTTGGTTACCGATATCAGATCAGTAAAAACTTCCTTATTGGGCCAAAAGTTGGTTTAAGTGGCGGTACTCTGAACAAAATGAAGTTTAACGGAGTAACCTATAAATTTGATGATGATCAAAAAGAAGGTTTACATAGAGTTTCTTTAAGTGCAGCCGCTACATTCCGTTTTTAAGCTGTATCTTTGTTTGAATTAATAATAATTGATTATGACAGCAACAATCTTTTTATCTGCAGAATATCGCCGGTCAGGATTGCTGCTGTCTTTACTTTATCTTCATACAGATTCTTTTCTGAAAAGTTCTAAGGACTTTATCAATTAAGCCCTGTCAGGATCCAAGACAGGGAATCTTTCCGGATTTTATGTATTACTTTTTTTGCAGTTTTCTATAGAAGATGGCTATTATATGCCTGTATTCTACATTGGATCATCAAGGAATAACTGCATTTTAATTCAAAAAAAATGAAGAACATGTCCAATCATATTATTGTAACCACCGGAATTTATGACGCTATAAAAGATACACTCAGAAGAAAAAAAGTGAGTATCGGAGAAGAAAAGAGATTAGCTGAAGAGCTTAGAAAGGCAAAACAAGTGCTGAGAAGAGATCTTCCTGCCGATATTGTAACGGTTGAAAGAAAAGTAACATTAAAAGACCATACATTAGATTTTGAGCACGAATATATTTTTGTGGCGTCTACCAAAGAAAAGCTTAAAAAAAATAAACATTCCATCCTGTCGGATATTGCGCTTGCAGTAGTAGGGTATAAAGTAGGAGATATTATCAACTGGCCTTTCAAAGACGGAGAAAGAAAAATCGAAATCCTGAAAGTGGAAAGCTGGGAAGGATAAATTTCTGTGAATATTATTAAGTTGAATGATAATGAAAGCGTGGCTCATTTTGGGCTGCGCTTTTTTATAAATTTTTAATGTTGGAAAACGCAAAGTCGCAAATTTTTTGACATGGTTCCTGCTTTAAGGCGTGAGGATTTTACCTTCGATAAAATTTTATATTGTATAATATATTTTTTATCACACACTAATTTTTTAAATAGTATAAAAATCTGTGTGATTTGTGTGATCTGTGCGAAAATGATACTTTCCCTTGCTGAAAATCTAATATTGAGCGAAGTTGAAATATTCTTACGTCTTAAATATTCACAAAGTTTTAAAACCCTTTGCACCCTTGCGTTTTCCAACTTATATCTTCTCAATTTAACAAATGATAAAAAATACTTCTCTATCACACTTTCTTCAAGTGCTTTGATTACATTCCGTTTTTAAGTTTTATCTTTGCAAAAATTTAAAAAATGAGCAAACCGATAACTGAATTCATAGAAAAGTATTACCTGCACTTCAACGCAGCTGCATTGGTGGATGCTTCTAAAGGATATGTTGCACATCTTAAAGATGGCGGAAAAATGATGATTACTTTGGCTGGAGCAATGTCTACTGCTGAATTAGGGAAGATTCTTGCTGAAATGATCCGTCAGGGAAAAGTAGATTTTATCTCTTGTACAGGTGCTAACCTTGAAGAAGATTTAATGAACCTTGTAGCACACTCTCACTATGAAAGAGTTCCTCATTATAGAGATTTAACAGCTCAGGATGAGTGGGATCTTTTGGAAAGAGGTCTGAACAGAGTTACAGATACTTGTATTCCTGAAGAAGAAGCTTTCAGAAGATTGCAAAAACATATCGTAGAGATCTGGAAAGATGCAGAAGCTAAAGGAGAAAGATATTTCCCTCATGAATTCATGTACAAAATGATCCTTTCAGGAGTATTGGAGCAGTACTATGAAATTCCTAGAGAAAACTCTTGGATGATTGCTGCTGCAGAAGCCAACTTACCAATCGTAGTTCCGGGATGGGAAGATTCTACAATGGGTAACATCTTCGCTTCTTACTGTATCAAAGGTGAGCTTAAAGCTACTACAATGAAATCAGGAATCGAATATATGACTTACCTTGCTGACTGGTATACTAAAAACTCAGGAGGAAAAGGAGTTGGGTTCTTCCAGATTGGTGGAGGTATCGCAGGAGATTTCCCTATCTGTGTAGTACCAATGTTATATCAGGATATGGAAATGCATGACATTCCTTTCTGGTCTTATTTCTGCCAGATTTCTGACTCTACAACATCTTACGGTTCATATTCAGGAGCTGTTCCAAATGAAAAAATCACTTGGGGTAAACTAGATATCACTACACCGAAATTTATCGTTGAAAGTGATGCAACCATCTGCGCACCATTGATGTTCTCTTATATCTTAGAAAACTAAGAACAAAATTCTCAAAAGAGATTACAATATCAGCGCTTCAATTCATTTGGAGCGCTTTTTTATTTCTTTGAAAAAAGAAATATTAGACTATTTAAACCATTAAGGAAAATGAAGATGATAAGAATAATTAAGTTTCATCTTTAATGAAAAATAAAGCATGCAGCTAAATAAAATAGCTTTAGCTGTTTCTCTTAATACTCTTTAAAACTTAAATAATCTTAATGGTTCAAATAAGTGGTGTACCCTTTTCTCGCAGATTGCACAGATTTTTTATCTGTAAAATCAGATTAAGATTAAATAAGATTCAACGATATAAAATTTTATCGAAGATAAAATCCTCGCGCCTTAAAGCAGGAGCCATGTAAAGGAACTAGCGCCTTTGCGTTTTCTAAAATTTCTTCACAAACATCTGTGCAATCCGTGGGAAAATAAAAATCAATCCAAAGAATTCACCAGCACAAAATAACGATATGCCAGAATTCCCTTTTCAATCTTAGTCAGATGATTAGGATCCTTATGACTCAGTTTCGGAAGCACTTTTTTATTAACGGCATTCAACAGCCTGAAAAATGATTTTTTCATATCTTTATCTTTTAATGAAACATCATCGAGTTTGATAGAATTCAAAAATGATGCAAAAACATAGAAATCAGATATGGACGAGATTTTCAAACAACAGGTCTACGAAGTGGCAAGACTTATTCCCAAAGGAAGAGTATCTACTTATGGTGCCATAGCAAAGGCTGTTGGCTATCCTAATCATTCCAGGCATGTAGGAAAAGCGATGGGAGGATGTCCAAAGGATGTCCCTGCTCACCGTGTGATTTCAAGTTCAGGAGTTTTGTCTGTTCCGGAATTTCAGCCTAAGCTGGAAGCTGAAGGAATCACTGTGGAAAATCTTAGAATAAAAAATTTCAAAAAACTGTTTTGGGATCCGTTGGAGGAATTGTAAATTTCAAATGATTGAAATTAAAGAATCTTTCTAACGCAAAGTTTTCATCTGTATGCTACAATATTTTTAAGTGAGCAAAGGGTAGAATCAATTTCATTGATTCTTACTAAGCAAACGCATCATTTACCATAAAGCTTCATCAGCGACAAAGTCGCAACTCTTCGCTTCCTGAAATAAAACATAAGAATCATCAATCCTTTGCGTTAAAAAAGCGCTCACCTCAAAGACCTCCGTAAAAAATGTCACTCCATACATTAATATGAAGTGACATCAATATTTTCTACAGTTTCAAACCGTATTATTTTCTTCCTCTTGGGAGACCTTTCAGCTCTTCTTTCAGCCTTTCGTTTTCCTCTTTTAATAGAGCGATATAGTTTTGTAGATTTTCAATGATAGCTCCCGGAATATTATCATAATTATTCTGGTTAGTAATTATTCCTGCAGAAGTTCCAGAATTGTCATTAAATATTGGATGATCATTGTTAACAACTATTGTGGCTTCATCCTCTTCATAAATGTCCTCAAACGGTACATCCAGAAAACGGGCAAGTTTGTCCCATTCATCTTTTACAATTCTTACATCACCGCTTTCTTTTCTGCTGTAATTGGATACATCTGTTGCGATAAAGTCAGCTACCTGTTGTTGAGTATAGCCTTTTTGCTTTCTGATGACGCGTAATTTTTCTTTTTGCATGACCGACATTTTATACAAAAATGGCAAAAAAGCAGAAGCTATACAATAAAAAGTAGAAAAAAATAGGTACTAAAGAATAAGATTAAAGATAAAATAAAACTAAACTGAAAAACCGAAGTATTATCTTATTTAATTGTTGAAAATTTTCTTCGAATTAGTCCCTTGTTTCATAATAATTTCCGACTGATCAAAAGTATATAGTAAGAGACAAGATTTTAACCTATAAGGTTTAGATTAACTATTGATGATTTTTAGACTGTTGGAAAACGCAAGGGCGCAAAGATTTCCTAAGCACTACAAATATTTAAGGCGCAAGAAAATCAAAGATTTTCAGCAAGAATTAATTCTTATAGTATTAGGACTATGAAATTTTATCGCAGATAAAATCCTTGCGTTCTAAAGCATACATTATAAAAAAACTTGCGTCTTTGCGTTTTCCCAACCTTCTGTAAACAAAAAAAGACTGCTTCAAAATGAAACAGTCTTTAGTAAATTATTTTTCAAGTTGCTTATAGCTTCTCTGTATAAAATCTGTCAGGTCTTTTCCTTTCAGTAAGTTTTGTGAAAGCTTGGCAAGATCCAGAGCATATTTGATCAGGCTCTCTTTCTCTTCAGCATTCTCAGTCTTTAAGATCTGATTGGAAAGCTCACTGTTTGAGTTCACTACAAGATTGTACATTTCCGGAAAACCTCCCATTCCAAACATACCGCCTCCGCCTGTCGCCTGCATTTCCTTCATTCTTCTCATGAATTCTGGTTGGGTAATAGTAAACGGAGCATCATTGCTGTCAAGATCTTCAAGCTGAACGGTAAATTTAGAATCCTGAATAGCTTCTTCTACATTCTTTTTCAAAGACTCTTTTTCCGTTTCATTCAATTTTGAAATTACCGGCTCGTCTTTTTTGATCAAATTATTAACATGATCAGCATCTACTCTTGCAAACGAAATATTTTCTTTTGAAGTTTCCAGTTTCTGAATCACGTGTGAAATGATAGGAGAATCCAATAACAGAACTTCATATCCTTTATCTCTTGCAGACTGGATGTAGCTATGCTGTTCATCAGCATTGGTAGCGTATAGTACAACCAGTTTGTTATCCTTATCGGTTTGGCTTGGTTTGATTTTCTCTACCAATTCATCCCAAAGGAAATATTTACCGTCTGTGGTAGGGTATAATGTGAATTTGTCTGCCTTTTCAGCAAATTTTTCTTCAGTAACGATTCCATATTCGATTACAACCTTGATGTCATTCCATTTTTGTTCATAATCTTCACGGTTTTCATTGATCAGTGAAGCCATTTTGTCGGCTACTTTTTTCGTGATGTAAGAGGAGATTTTCTTTACAGCACCGTCTGCCTGAAGATAAGAACGGGAAACGTTTAATGGAATATCCGGAGAATCAATTACACCTCTTAGCAACATCAGGAAGTCCGGAACAATCCCTTTTACTTCATCCGTTACGAATACCTGGTTTTGATATAACTGAATTTTATCCTTATCGATATTCAAATTGTTGCTCAGCTTAGGGAAGAATAAAATTCCGGTAAGGTTGAAAGGGTAATCAACATTCAGATGAATGTTAAATAATGGTTCTTCAAACTGCATAGGATACAATTCGTGGTAGAACTTCATATAATCCTCATTGGTCAGTTCGTTTGGAGCAATCGTCCATGCCGGAACCGGATTGTTGATGATATTGTCTACCTCTTCCGTTTCAGCTACAGCATCTTCAGAAGCACCTTCCGGTAATGGAAGTGTATGGGTTTTCGTTCCAAATTTAATCGGAACAGGCATAAATTTGTTATACTTTAATAACAGTTCACGGATTTTTGCTTCTTCTAAAAATTCTACAGAATCTTCAGCAATATGAAGGATGATTTCCGTTCCTCTGTCTATTTTGTCAGTAGTTTCTTCCAGTGTAAATTCCGGGCTTCCATCACAGATCCAACGTACTGCCGGCTCATTTTTATAAGATTTTGTAAGGATTTCCACCTTTTCTGCCACCATAAATGCAGAGTAGAATCCAAGACCAAAATGTCCGATAATCCCCGAATCTTTAGCAGAATCTTTATATTTTTCAAGGAACTCTTCAGCACCTGAGAAAGCAACCTGGTTGATATATTTTTCAACTTCTTCAGCCGTCATACCAATACCCTGATCGATAATACGTAACGTTTTCTGATCTTTGTCGATCTTAACTTCAAGTTTTGGATTTCCGTATTCCACTTTTGCTTCACCAATGCTTGTTAAATGCTTCAATTTTAGAGTAGCATCAGTTGCGTTAGAGATTAATTCTCTTAAGAATATTTCGTGGTCACTGTAAAGAAATTTTTTAATAAGCGGGAAAATGTTTTCCACAGATACATTAATATTTCCTTTAGTCATCATATTTTATAATTTTTAATTTTCAAATATTTCTCAAAAAAAATACCATCCGGAGGAATGTGACAGATTGACATTTTTTCCAACTTATAACCCAATAGGGATATCCTATGGATTTTTCAAAGAAATACCTTATTTTTAATTCTTAAAATTCTTTAAAAATGAAGTTGAAATGTACAGTTTTTATTCTGCTCATCATGACTTGTTTCGTGTATGCGCAGAAAAAGCCTTTAGACCATTCTGTTTATGACAGTTGGCAAAATATCGGCTCGAGAAAAATCTCAAATGATGGTAAATGGGTTGCTTATTCTGTGGATGCTCAGGAAGGAAATTCTAACCTTTCTTTATTTTCTGTTAAAAATAAAACAACAAAGAAGTTTGCAAGAGCTGCCAAAGTGGATTTTACGAATGATTCCAGGTTTGCTGTTTTTCAAATCAGACCGCAGTATAAAGATATAAAAGCGGTAAAAGATAAAAAACTAAAGAAGAATAAGTTGACGAAAGACAGTCTTGCCATCGTTGATTTTTTTAATGATAAAACAGAAAAAATTCCTAATGTAAAATCCTTTAAGGTTCCTGAAAAAGCGGGTTCTTATGTTGCTTACCTTTTGGAAAATACAAAAGACAAATCTTCGGATGATGCTTCTGATAAAGAAGATGGAGACGAAAACAAAGATGAAGACAAAAATGTAAAACCTTTACAACTGGTAGTACGAAATCTTGTGGATGGAAAAAGTACAATATATGATAATGTAGTACGCTACGAGTTCAGTAAAAATGGGAAACAGCTTGTTTTTGTGACAAAAAAGCCAGACGAGAAAAAGGATAAAAAAGAAGGAAAAGAATCAACAGATGAAAAATCTGCAGATAAAAAAGATACTGACAAATCAAAGCCGAAGAAATATGCTTTGCAAACTGTTCAGGTAGTAGATCTGCAAAAAGGAACTGTGAATAAAATTTCTGAAATGGAAGGTGATTTTTCACAATTATCTTTTGATGAAGAAGGAAATCAATTGGCTTATGTAGGTACTTCTTCCGCACAGAATGATCTGGTGAAATTATATCAGTTGTATTACTTTAATTTTAAAGGAAACAAAAAAGAAATTATTACCAATGAGAATGCGCAGATGAAAAAGAATTGGGTGATTTCTGAAAATCGTTCACCACTGTTCAGTAAAAATGGAAAACAGCTGTATTTTGGTGTTGCGCCAAAACCTGTTGCAAAAGATACGGCAATGATTGCGAATGACCACGCGGTAGTAGATGTCTGGAACTATAGAGATGACTATTTGCAAACAGTACAGCTAAAAGAATTGAAAAATGATCTAAAGAAATCATATGCTGCAGTAATGCAAACAGAGAAACCAGATTTCTTTAGAAATATAGATGGAGAAGACTTAGATACTTTACGATTGGTGAATGAAGGAAATGCAGAATTTGCTTTAGGAATTACCAGTATCAATAACCGTATTTCTTCACAATGGGAAGGCGCAACAAAGAAAACGTATTTCCTGATCGATAATAAAACGGGAGACAGAACCGAAATTATTCAAAATCTGAACGGAGCAGCAGCTGTGTCGCCACTAGGGAAATTTGTTGTAATTTTTGATAAAGAAAAAGGGAAGTGGCTGAGTTATAATGTGAAAACAAAGCAAACCCTTCCATTAAACATAAGCTTACCTGTTTCTTTCGTGGATGAAGAATTTGATATGCCGGATTTTCCAAATTCTTATGGCATTGCATCCTGGACAGATAATGATGAATCTGTAATTATCAGAGACCGTTATGATCTTTGGGAATTTTTCCTGGACGGTTCAAAAAAGCCGAGAAATATTACCAATGGATTTGGACGTAAGCATAAAATAACATTCGATACTTATGATTTAGATAAAGATATTAAAAGCTTAAACCGAAAATCGACTATTTATTTATCTGCGTTTGATAATACAACCAAGGCGAACGGGATTTTTAAAACATCCATTCAGAAGAATTCTGATCCTGTAAAAATTCAGATGGAAAATGTCTGGGGATACAGAACTCTTCAAAAAGCAAAAAATGCCGAGGAATATATTTTGGTAAAAGAATCATACACAGATTCTCCCAATATTTTTGCAACATCAGATTTCTCAGAACAACAAAAACTGAGCAATACCAATCCACAGCAAAATCAATATAACTGGGGAACAGACGAATTGGTAAACTGGACAACACCCAAAGGAAATACTTCCACAGGAGTTTTATACAAGCCGGAAAATTTCGATCCGAATAAAAAATATCCGATGATTGTTTATTTCTATGAAAAACTTTCGGACAATCTGAACCGTTATGTTGCACCAGCTCCAACACCTTCAAGATTGAATATTTCTTATTTTGTGAGCAACGGATATCTGGTTTTTACCCCTGATATTTCATACACAGATGGTTTCCCGGGAGAATCTGCGATGGAATACATTAATTCAGGAGTTGAAAATTTAAAGCAAAATTCGTGGGTAGACGGAACTAAAATCGGAATCCAGGGACAAAGCTGGGGCGGTTATCAGGTAGCCTATCTGATTGCGCATACCAATATGTATGCAGCTGCATGGAGTGGTGCTCCCGTTATTAACATGACTTCTGCCTATGGAGGAATCCGATGGACTTCCGGAATGAACAGACAATTCCAATATGAAAAATCACAGAGCAGACTAGGAAAGAATCTCTGGGAAGCTCCGGATCTTTATATTAAAAATTCACCGCTTTTTACTATAGACAAAGTAAAAACTCCGGTAGTTATTATGAGTAATGATAAAGATGGAGCAGTGCCTTGGTATCAGGGAATCGAAATGTTTACCGCATTACGCCGTCTCGGAAAACCCGTCTGGCTTCTGAATTATAATGGTGATGATCATAACCTTATTAAACGTCAGAACAGGAAAGATATACAAATCCGCGAACAGCAGTTTTTTGATTATTATCTTAAAGGGGCAAAAGCTCCGGTCTGGATGACAAAAGGAATCCCAGCTACCCAAAAAGGAAAAGATTGGGGATTTGAGTTGACAGATGATAAACCTAATTAATAAAATTCCGGCGGAGCCTTTGGCTCCGCCGGAATTTTTTATTATAAAAGCAATGAAGAAGAAACTGACACAATGGCATTTTTTTTATGCTGGGTCTGTTGAGCACTTTTATTATATTTACCGCCAATTATAAATAACAGTATGGGAATCTTTGATTTTTTTAAGAAGAAAAATAACAGTCAGGAAAATGTAAGTACTCCGGTTCAGGAAATGGAAATACCGGAAGAAAAAGTAGTAGAGGAAGTGGTAGAAGAAGTTGTGGAAACAATACCGGAAATCCCTTCGCAGCCGGTAGAAGAGCCAAAAGTAAATGAAGAATATGAAAAAATCAGGATTTATAATGATTATATTGTGTATTCTATAGCCCTTCAGCTAAGAGGTGAGTATACGCCTCTTTCTGCTTTTGAAAAAGAAAATGGTGAGGTAGAAGGCTTTGCGTATATGGTAACTGAAGATGCTTATGCACTTTCTCCACAACAGGCGATTGCAAAAATGGAAGAAAAGTTCGAAAGTGAACTTCAGGAAGGTAAGATTAAATCTTATGTGATCCTGTATCATTCTCAGTTTGATCATAACGCTAATCACACTCCGGCAATTCAGGAAGGAGAATTCAAGGGAATTTCACTTGCTTATCACTTTGCTGGTGATGAAAAGAAGAAAACAGGGTTGCCTTATATTTTCGAAAACCAAAATATTACTTATAAAGGTTTTGCAGAGTTTTCTCATGAAGAAAATAATGCAATCATGAATCATCAGTTGATTGAGGGACAAAATTATTTCCAGAATACAGAAGGAATTGCAGCTCCTGAAATGACGAATGAAGCAGGAATCATCATCAGAAAATCGAATGTTCATAACATGATGAATACATGGAGTGGGATTTTTGGTCATCAGAATTTCCAGACTAAAGATTACGGTCAGTATCTGACCAATGTTTTATTGCAGTCTACGGTTTCTGATCCGGCTGGAGAAAATAAAAATAAAATCGAATTTGAAGATGTAAGATTTAAAACCATTGTTACAGATGAACTGAGTACAATAATTCCGGAAGTAACAACGGATTATACTTTGGATTTTGAAACAAGATCAATCAGAGAATGGGAAAATGCATTGAATCTACAGGCGATTGTAGCAGGACCTGCCAGAGAAACTTTTGGAATTTGGTTCTTTGCGACAGATTATGCTGAAAATAAAAATACATACATGACACAACCTCATCTGAAAGTAAATGTCAGCGGAATTGTGTTAATTCTTGATGTTCACACCAATACTGATTTACCAGATGGTACTAAAATGAGTGAAGATTTCACAACGTATGCACCAAGCCTGGATCTTCCTAACTATGCTTGTTTTGACTTTATCGGGCAGGTGGTAGATTTTAAGGAAACAGAACTACTTGAAGATAGAAGTGTTAAAGGATATATTCTGAAGCTGAAGCTAATCACGAATGAAGAGAATGAAGATTTCTTCACCATTGATGCTTTTGTGAATAAAGAGAATATGAGATTTGAAACTCCAACAAAAGGAATGAAAGTGACTGGAGCACTTCAGTTGCAAGGTAAAATTGCTGAATAATTTTTTAAAATATAAAATCTCAAAGAGGTTGTTCTACGGAATGACCTCTTTTTATTTTCTGATCCTTTATTTAAACGCATGGCTGATGGAGTTTTGTGGTAAATGATGCGTTTGCTTATTAAGAATCAATGAAATTGATTTCGCTCTTTGCTCCCTTAAAGATATTACAGCATATAGATGAAACCTTTGCGTTAAAAAATATCTGTATTTTAAAAACAAAAAAAGGCAATCCTAAGACTGCCTTTTCTATATTGTTCTGAAAAATTATTTGTTTTTCATTTCTTCCTTGATCTTACCTTCCAATTCTTCAGCAAGATCCGGGTTATCTCTTAAAACATCTTTTACAGCATCACGTCCCTGACCTAATTTAGTCTCTTCGTAGCTGAACCAAGATCCACTTTTCTTCACGATTCCCATATCTACAGCAGTATCAAGAATTTCTCCTACTTTAGAAACTCCTTCACCGTACATGATATCGAATTCTGCCTGCTTGAAAGGAGGTGCTACTTTGTTTTTCACAATCTTCACTTTCACACGGCTACCAATAGCTTCGTCACCTTGCTTGATAGGTGCGCTTGCTTTTCTGATATCAATTCTTACAGAAGCGTAGAACTTAAGAGCGTTACCTCCGGTAGTAGTTTCAGGGTTTCCGAACATTACACCAATTTTTTCTCTCAACTGGTTGATGAAAATTACGGTACATTTTGTTCTTGAAATAGTAGCTGTAAGCTTTCTTAATGCCTGAGACATTAATCTTGCATGAAGACCCATTTTGGAATCTCCCATTTCACCTTCAATCTCTGCTTTTGGTGTAAGAGCAGCAACAGAGTCAATTACAACGATATCAATAGCTCCTGAACGGATTAAGTTATCTGCAATCTCTAAAGCCTGCTCACCGTTGTCTGGCTGAGAAATGATCAGGTTTTCAAGATCAATTCCTAATTTCGCAGCATAAGTTCTGTCGAAAGCGTGCTCTGCATCAATGAATGCTGCAATACCACCTGCTTTTTGAGCTTCAGCAATAGCGTGAAGGGTCAATGTTGTTTTACCTGAAGATTCAGGACCATATATTTCAATGATTCTTCCTTTTGGATATCCGCCTATTCCTAAAGCAATATCTAAACCTAAAGAACCGGAAGGAATTACTTCTATGGTATTGTCTATAGATTCGTCACCTAAAGTCATTACCGTTCCCTTTCCATATGTTTTATCTAGCTTGTCAAGCACTAAAGCGAGTGCTTTTTTCTTATCATCAATGTTACTCATCTCTATTAATATAATTTCTCAAAAATACATAATTTAAATATTAAAAGCTAATATATTTTATTTCCTAAAGCTGTTTTTAGAGTTAAAAAATGATAAAATTTTAGGGCTGATCTTATTCATAACGAAGCAGATGTGGAATGTAGTATCTAAAGTATTTTTAAATATTTTTTACTTAAGTAAGATGAGTTGTTTTTGTTTGAAATCGCAAAGGCGCAATTCTTTTAATATTAATTATGCTTTAAGACGCAAAGATTTTATCTCTGATAAAATTGAGTAGTGTATGTATTTTTTACCTCACGCTGATTTTGCTGATTAGGCAGATGCTAATAAAAATCTGCGTAATTAGCTTGATCTTCGAGAAAAATTTACTGAAGGTTTATAATTTCTCTAGCTGAGAATCTTTGATTTTCTTGCGCCTTAAAAGTTTTTGTAATGCATGAAATTTTTTTGCGTCTTTGCGATTTTTAACAGAGGTATTTTAATGGAAATTTGAATTTTTAGTGATGTTTAGATAATCTTCCAACACTTTCATCTGATCTTTGTTTCCTCTTTTTATTCTCGCTCCACGACTGACCAGTTGATCATAAATTTTATTGAAAAGTATTTTCGATTTTGGAAACAGATTTCTGAAAGGAACTTCCGGAATTTGTAATCTTTTGCACACTTCGTCATCCAAAAGAAACCAGGTACAGCAGACGTGTAGATATTTCAAGTTTTTTCTTTGAAATTCAAATTTTAGAATAGGGTTTTCCAGTGATTCATCCAGGAGAGAATGAGCCAGAAGAACAGAATCTTTATCCGAAGGTGGCTGAACCGAAGTCCATAAATAAAAATATTCCGTTGCCTGTTTTTTATCATCAGGAAGAAGCTGCTCCGGAATTCCCAAAAGATAACCTACGTATTTCCAAAGGTGGAAAATCCCTTGTTCCTCTTCAACAGAAAAACGATTTCCCAATTTCTGAAGACTATGAAGGAATACCAGACTGAACCCGATATACGTTGCCATCATATCCCATGAATTGATGGGCTCGCCCCAGTTTTCAGTGTCCCAGTCTTTATAATGTTTTTTAATGGAAAGTCTTGCATAGGAGTGGATCAAACGGGTTTTTATCGCAAACTCATATCCTTTTGCATGAATTTCCAATGCATTATAGCGGGTAGCATTTACCCAGAAATCCAATGTTTCCGAAAGTCTTTTCACAGCTCCTTTCTTCAAAGCTTCTGTAACAATAAGCGGTTTGTTGAGGTAAGCATAATCATAACCGCCAATCAGACAATAATCTCTCAGCGAAATCAAGGAATCCAGGTTACTTCTCATACAGAGTTCTGCACCGTTTTTAAGCAGATTATAATCTAGCCAGTCCGGAACTTTTTGAGTCTGACTGAACAGTTTTTTTACGCTTTCAGGAACATTATCAGTTTCCGAAACCCCATTTCTGATGTAGTGTTCAATTTCCCTTGAAGCCTCATGAAATTTTTTAGTGAAATAAACATCTTTTACCACCTCATCACCCGTTTCATCCACATGATGAAAATAGGGAGCAAACTTTTCAAATTTTTCAAAACTCACTTCAGCTCCGGAAAATTCAATAAGCTGCTTTCCGTTGCCATGTTCCCAAAAGTCTCTGAAATGGGGAGCGTCTTTAAAACGGGGTTGTATCATGTTCATTCCTTTACCTATAAAAGTACAAGTTTTATGTTGAAATATTCTGGTGAGATTTGTCAGCTATCCATAAGACGTTCCGGGGTAAGAGTTTTAAAAATACCACAAACGGGTAATTTACTTGTGTTTATATAATTTAAAACTTTGTGTAAAACAAAACTAATAACCATGGAAGCTCAGATTTTAAAATGGCTTTCAAAATTTTAACTAAAGGATTAACCTAAAAAATATATGATCATGAAAACAAAAATTTTATTATTGTCACTGTTTTGTTCAGGATTGGCTTTTAGTCAAGTTATAATTACAGAAAAAAAAATTTTAATAAATACTGATTCGGATGCAAAATCATTTGAAACAGTTATTGAATATCTTAAGGAGGAACCTGATAAAAATAAGTATGATATTTTTGCAATAAATCCTAAAGGTTATAGTATTTCAATTAAAAAAGATGCTACTATGCAACCTGTATTACAAATTGATAAGACTCAGCCAAATAGTGAAAATATACTTGATAAAGAACACAAAATTGGAGAAATTACTTTTAAACGTAATACAGAATTGACAATTACAATTACTACTACTGATAAAGATCCAACAGAAAGAGTATACAAGGTAAAAACTCAGACTGATTGGAGGTGGACTACTACATTTGGTGCCAATGCCATTTTTTATACCAATCGTAATCAATTTATTTCACAGACTGACAATGGACTACAAAAAGTAACTGAGATCCATAGTAATAAAACGATGGAACTTATGCCTACAGTTATGTTTAATTTTATGGATTATCAGGATACTATTTCTTATGGATTTACAGGCGGTTTGGGAATTAATTTTGAAGAAATTGCTGTTTTTGCAGGTTTGTCTTTAGGAATAGGACAGAATATTATTTTGACAGGAGGTGTTGGTGTTCATAAACAGACTCTGCCTAATACCAATTACTTTGTAGGGCAAACAATTGATAGTTCTGTAACCAATGATAATTTAAATGAATCGCAATATCGTATTAACCCTTTTATTGGAATTTCTTTTCGATTAGATAAAAATCCATTTAAAAAATAAAAAATAAAAACCTTCCCATCGGGAAGGTTTTCTTATTATAAAGAAGCAGTGTGTACAAGCATATCCACTAACTTTCTTCTACTGAAAGTACATAAAATATTTTGAGTTCATTTCTGTATTCTATCAATATTTATCAGGTCCATGATAGCCAAATAATTCATATATATAAAAACCTAAAATCAAAGCATAGATTACAGATAATATGGTGATGATTGATACCGCAATATTATTTCTACTTTGTTTAGTGAAAAATTTTATAAAACCGTAAGAGATTATTCCCAGACCTATAGCAAAAATATAAAAGATGCGACCGGAATATATGATTTGTAACCCCCATAATATTCCACCAATAGTTCCACCGATAATTCCTCCTAAGATACTCCCAATGATTGTGCTGGGTTTAATTTCTAAATCCCTTTTTGTTGCTTCTATTTCTGTAGAAGTAGTTTCTATGATCTGTTGTATTTCATCTGAGGTTAATACTTCTGAGGTCAAAGCGTAATTGATATCATTTTTTGTCAGTCCGTTTAAATACAATTCTGTAGCATCATTCTTTATTCTTGATTTTTCCAATTCCTTCGCTACAGTTTTATCATACCGGACGGTTAAAGATTGTATTCCACCTTTCTTTTCTATAACAATATCTAAAGCTTGTTTGGCATCATTTGTATATCTGTTTTTATTTGAATATACTTCCATTAATTCTACATCAGAATATTGAGAGTATCTTTCAATAAGTTCATTGAGCATGGTGTAAATTTTGGGAGTTAATTTAAACAAAAAAACCTTCCCATCGGGAAGGTTTTATATTACTTATTGCTTATCGCTCATTATTGATTATAAAGAAGCAGCGTGTACAAGCATATCTACTAACTTGTTAGAATAACCCATTTCGTTGTCATACCAAGAAACAAGTTTCACAAAGTTAGGAGAAAGCATGATACCAGCATCTTTATCGAAGATAGAAGTTCTCTTATCTCCTACGAAGTCCTGAGATACTACAGCCTCTTCAGTATATCCTAGGATACCTTTCAATTCACCTTCAGAAGCAGCTTTGATTACTGAACAGATTTCTTCATAAGAAGCAGCCTTTTCAATTCTCACTGTTAAATCTACTACAGAAACGTCAACAGTTGGTACTCTGAAAGACATACCTGTTAATTTTCCGTTTAGTGAAGGGATTACTTTTCCTACTGCTTTAGCAGCACCTGTAGAAGAAGGGATGATGTTGTTCAGAGCAGCTCTACCACCTCTCCAGTCTTTCATTGAAGGACCGTCAACAGTTTTCTGAGTAGCTGTTGTAGCGTGTACAGTGGTCATTAAACCTTCTACGATTCCGAAGTTATCGTGGATTACTTTAGCTAAAGGAGCTAAACAGTTTGTAGTACAAGAAGCGTTTGATAAGATTTTGATATCATCAGTAAGTTCCTTGTGGTTTACACCCATTACGAACATTGGAGTATCATCTTTAGAAGGAGCAGAAAGGATTACTTTCTTAGCACCTGCAGTAATGTGTTTTGCAGCGCTTTCTTTATCTAAGAATAAACCAGTAGATTCTACTACGTAATCTGCACCGATTTCATTCCATTTTAGGTTGCTTGGATCTTTTTCAGCAGTTACTCTGATTCTTTTCCCGTTTACTACAAGATCATTTCCTTCTACAGAAACTTCACCTGGGAAAATACCGTGTACAGAGTCATATTTTAACATGTAAGCCATGTATTCTGCATTGATTAGGTCATTGATTCCTACAACTTCAATGTTGTCTCTTTCAGTCATTGCTCTGAAAACAAGACGTCCAATTCTACCAAAACCGTTGATACCTACTTTAATTGTTGACATAATAGTTTGTTTTTATTAGATTATAAAAATAATTAGATTGCTAAAATTTCTGAAATCAGTAAAAGATCTTTATTGATTTCGTTATGTTTTTTAATGGCTTCTTCTATTGGTGTATACGTAAGATCGTTGGAACGCATTCCTGCCATTACATTGGTTTGTCCTTCCATAAGTCCCGTTACGGCACCATAGCCCAGTCTGCTTGCCAAAACTCTGTCTGCACAGCTTGGAGAACCTCCTCTCTGCATATGTCCCAAAATAGCGACACGAATATCGTAATCCGGGAATGTCTGTTTTGTCTTCTCTGCAAGCTCGTAAACGTTGGCCAGTTTTTCACCTTCTGCTACTACAACGATACTGGATGATTTTCCTGTTTTTTCAGCATTTCTGAATTTTGTAAAAAGCTCATCAATACTGTCTTTCTTTTCAGGAATTAAAATATCCAGAGCTCCTGCAGCCAACCCACTGTTTAATGCAATAAAACCAGCATCACGCCCCATTACTTCCACAAAGAAAACTCTGTTGTGGGAAGTGGCCGTGTCACGGATTTTATCAATAGCATCCATGGCAGTATTCAACGCAGTGTCATACCCGATGGTATTATCAGTTCCAAAAATATCGTTGTCAATAGTTCCCGGGATACCGATTACTCTGATTCCGAATTCTTCATTAAAGATTTTTGCACCGGTAAAAGTTCCGTCTCCTCCAATACATACCAATCCGTCTATTCCAAGTTTTACGCAGTTGTCGTACGCTTTCTGACGGCCTTCTTTTGTTCTGAACTCAGCGGATCTGGCAGATTTTAGAATGGTTCCACCCTGGTTGATTATATTTTTTACGGAACGGGCTCCCATTTTCAGGAAATCATCGTTGATAAGGCCGTTGTAGCCTTCTCTCACTCCGTAGCATTCGATATCATAGTAATTGGCGGTTCTTACTACCGCTCTTAATGCCGCATTCATACCCGGAGAGTCACCCCCTGAAGTAAGAACTGCAATCTTTTTTACAGCACTCTCTTTCATCAAGTAAAAAATTTCGAACACAAATTTACAAAAACAAGTTCAGATTATCGTAGTAAGTTTCCAATAGTTTTGAATATAAATTATTAAAAGCTTCTGAAGTTTGTAGGTTTAAAAAAATATCGTGCAGTTTTCGTTTCCTCGGTCTGGATATCAAGGTCGTACCACGGCGTAAAATAGGGATTAAATGGGTTGGAGAGTACATGCACAGACTGAGCGGGCGTGAAACCTTCACTTAATAAGAACAGTCTTTTGCCTTCAGGATTTTTGCAGACTCCGGAAATAAAAACAATATGCCCCGGGCTGCCTGGCGTGATGAGAATATCTCCTGTTTTCAGATCAGAGTTTTTTGTGACCGGCTTGGTTTCTTTGTTTAATGAAATTGTTCCGGCATAATTAAAAATCAGATCCAGATAATTCCTGAAACTCTGGTAAGAATCATCAAAAGCAGCTGTTTTTCTGAAACTGACTGAGTTTCCATTCACAAAGGCTCTCGTTCCGTTTTTATAATCGTTCCAGCTGAGAAGATCACCGCTTGTAAAATGAAATTTTATTTCGTCAAATTTTTTCGCCTTATAAAGATATTCAGCTCTCATACGGATTACAGCATCAGCACATTGCTGCAGGTCTTTATTGCCGGTATCAATATCAAAAACAGCTTCATGAAGATGCTGGGTAGAAATAGGAGTTCCGTCATATTTTACAATCTGACTGCCATAAGGTTTAAGTTTGAAGTTTTCAATAAAATATCCGAAAGAACCTGGTTTTTCTTCCATCCACTCATAGCCTTCCGGAGGTGAAAACCTTTCCCTGATTGTATTTTTATCTTTATTGATTTTTAAAGCATTTTCTGCAATTAAATGTTCGTTCTTATCTGGCTCGGCCAATAGACGGTCAGATATTTTTTCTTTTGTACAGCCTGTGAGAATGAATAATGCTGTGATTCCGGTGATAACTCTTTTCATGTGTTTTAGTGAACACAAATATCATTTTTTTTCACCTATCTGCCAATATATTATATGAAAACTTATGGGTTCAATACCTCATCTTTTTCAGGAATCAGTAATTTTCCCCAATCATTCAATTGCCAGAGGATTTTTACCAGTTTTTCACCAAGTTCTGTCAAAGTGTATTCAACCCTTGGAGGAAGTTCATTGAAAGACTGTTTCGTTAAAATACCGTCTTCCACCATTTCACTCAACTGCTGATTAAGAACTCTTCGGTCCACTTTAGCAATACCACGCAGAAATTCACTGGGACGTTTTTTCCCTTCATTAATCTGCCAAACGATAGGAATTTTCCATTTTCCACTGATGGTATTGACTGCGACTTCCAACGGACAAATTTTATTTTCTTCAGCTCTTTCTTTTGTTTCCATAAAATTGACTTTTTTATCCCTATGGGTGAAAAATATGCGGTATTGTTTTTCTCCGCCCACTTTCAGACTTTTGTAAAGGTAATCATTAAATAGTATGACAGAAAAACGAAAAGGAGCCCGCTCCATCAAAGATATTCCACCAGATATTCTGGAACAGCTGAACAGAGGTGAAATTGAAACCGCTAATCTTACAGAATGGCTGGCGGTGGATCAAAGGCTGTTATTGGAAAATCTGCTTCTGCAGAATGATCGTATAGAATATTTGAAACCTGTTTTAGATAATGTGAATCAACTGAAGAAACAAACTGTCAATTCTATTAATGAAACAATTGGGGTTGGGCTTCTTAATCTGGCTGTGAAAAATAAGGATGATGAATTTCTTTTGAAATTGTCAGTTCATCCGGCAGATCTTGTACGTTGCTGGGCGGCTTATACGATTGGAAGAAATAATGATTTAAAATTGAAAGAAAAATTAGACAGAATAAAGTCATTTGCTGCTGATACTCATTTTGGTGTGAGAGAAATCTGCTGGATGACCGTGCGCCCGGATATCTCCAAAAACCTGGAAGAAAGTTTATCTATTTTATCAAAGTGGACAACACATGATAATGAGAACGTGAGACGTTTTGCCAGCGAATCCACAAGACCGAGAGGTGTTTGGTGCGAACATATTGATATTTTAAAACAAAATCCGGGACTTGGACTGGAAATTCTGGAACCATTACGATCTGATTCCTCCAGATATGTGCAGGACAGTGTAGGCAACTGGCTGAATGATGCGAGTAAATCACAACCCGAATTTGTAGTAGAAATCTGCGATGAATGGCTTCGGGAAAGTCCGACAAAAGAAACACAGTATATTGTAAAGAAAGCTCTGCGAACCCTTAAAAAGTAAGAGTTATCCACAAAACTAAAATGTTGATGTAATTATTAACTCCGTATACCGCAGATTTTCATGTTTTTAAATGATATTTTGAAACCCTTTATTCTCATTGGGTAGGTTATTTTCTACTCAATTTTCTTAAAAAAATGACATTGAAAAAATTCCAATGTTAACGGAATGTTAACTGGAAAAAGTTATCCACAATATGAGTTTTCGATGAATGTGGATTATATCTTTCATAAAATGAGATGATTAAATAATGTACTTGAAAAAAGGACTTGAAATCACATGTTTTTTGATCAAAATAAAAAGTTATCCACAATATGGAATTATTGATTCAATGCTGGACTGATGTATCATAGAATATCAGGATCGTTCTATTATAAAAATCTGCATTATCTGCTCAATCAGCGGGAAATAATATTGAGAGCGCAGCTACCATTTTTCAGTCAGATATTTCCAGTATCTTTTCGGAACATGCTGAATATGGAGTTTCATATTTTTTCTTTCTACAATATTGGTTTTCGTGAAATAACGCTGCCAAAGTACCTGATAACTTTTTTCCTCATCATGAAATTTTTGCTGATAATTATGGAGATCAATCTTTTCATCAGGATAAAAGAATTCGCAGCTATCAAGGTCATAGAGAAGTCCATAGTTTCTTCGGAGGTCATAGATCATCCATTTCTGGTCCTGATATCGGTCTTTAAAATGTTTTCTGATTAAAGGAAGAACATTGAAATCGGGATCTATTTTGGAGAAAAAAACACCATCCTGCATTTTTTCAAAGCGGACAAAAGCAGTCATCCTATGCCTTTCTCTGTCCACGGATTTGCAGATTTTTGAAATTTTCAAAACGTCATTATCGGCAAAGTTTTCAAGAATATTATTTTCAGGATTTTTCACAGACTGCCTTACCACAGATAAGATGAGGTTTTCAAGCTCCGGTTCTTCAGATAAAAAAACTTTTAAAAGTTTGTAAACACCTTGTTTACCAATATTCTGTTCCAGTTTATTCAGAACTCTTTCAGATTTGTCAGTTTGGGTAATAACTTCATGAATCTCCGCAAAAATATTTTCCTGATGAAACCTTTCTCTGCTTTTAATCTCCACATCTTTATATCGGTATTCGAAAACTTCAAATACCGCAGTGAAAATACCGTCGAAACTGCCATCGTAGAGTAGGGTTGTCATGTGTTGAGTTTAATAATTTAAAGTTCAGTTGGGATGTCATTCTGAGCAAAATAAGATGAAGTGAAAAATCTGATTGATTGAAGAGATTCTTCCTTCGTCAGAATGACAAATGTGCTGTTAGATCGAAGTAATACATTAGTGGCCATTTGTGAAAATATTGATGTCATTTGTGTTTATTGAAACTGTTCAAAAAATATTACAACCATTAAGAAGGATTTAAGAAATAAAGTATAGTTAAGATGAATCATTCTGATTTTTAAGCTTAAAGCGAAGCTCATCTTAATACTCTTAACACCTTAATAGAATCTTAATGTTTCAAAAAAATAAACATTTAACAGATCATTAAAATAAAGTCAGCTGTTGCGAAAACTGGTTATGGAATTTGGATGAACTTCCCCCTATCAGCAGCTTTCTGAAGTTTTTATCCGTTAAATATTTCAGATAAGCATTACCAGCATTAAAATCAATAAAATATTTTGCCCGGTTGACAGCCGCACCCAGTTTCTTCAAATGATCCATTGTTAAGATCTGAAAACGTCTTGCACTGACAATCTTTTGAGCCGTTTTTACTCCAATTCCGGGAATTCTTAGAATCAACTGGTATTCTGCAGTCTGCAGGTTAATGGGAAACTGGTCAAGATTTCGCAATGCCCAACTTAATTTCGGATCTACTTCCAGATCAAGGAAAGGAACACGTGGATCTAAAATTTCTTCTGCTTTAAAACCATAAAATCTCATCAGCCAATCCGACTGATACAATCGGTTTTCCCGAAGCATAGGAACTTCCGTCGTTAAAGAAGGCAGTCTCTGATCTTCCAACACCGGAACATATCCGGAATAATACACCCTTTTCAGATTAAAGTTTTTATAAAAATGATCGGCAACTTTGATAATTTGTAAGTCGTTTTCATTGGTTGCCCCTACAATCATCTGGGTAGATTGTCCGGCCGGAGCAAACTTGGGAACTTTCTTCAGAATTTTCTTTTCATCCTTATATTGAATAATTCCTTTTTGGATATACCGCATTGGGCTGATCATATCCTGTCTGTTTTTTTCAGGTGCCAGTAATTTTAATCCGCTTTCTGTAGGAATTTCAATATTTACTGATAAACGGTCTGCATATAGAGCGGCTTCCTGCATCAGATCATCACTTGCTCCGGGAATGGATTTTAAATGAATATACCCATTAAAGTTTTCTTCCAGACGTAACTTTTTGGCAACTCTTACCAATCTTTCCATTGTAGTGTCGGCATTTTTGAATATTCCCGAGCTCAGAAATAACCCTTCAATATAGTTTCTTCGATAAAAATTGATCGTAAGATCTACCACTTCTTCTACCGTAAATGCTGCTCTTTTGATATCATTGGAACTTCTGGAAACACAGTAAGCACAATCATAAATACAATGATTGGTCAAGAGAATTTTAAGTAAAGAAACACATCTGCCGTCTTCTGTGTAGGTATGACAAATCCCACTTGCGGAACTATCTCCTAAAGCTCCTTTTTTATTTTTTCTCGAGCCTCCGCTTGATGAACAGGAAACATCATATTTCGCTGCATCAGCAAGGATTTCAAGCTTTTCTTTAAGGCGGTCAAAATTCATATTTTAAAAGAATTGATCTGTTTTGTATCAAAAGTGTATTTTAATTTTGTTCAAATTTAGTTCCAAAATTGATAAAAGTCAATCTTTTTTCATAGAAGTTATCAACAAAAAAGAGTCTCAAAATCATTATATTTACGGCTCATTAAAGTTTATATCATGAATCATAAACCAATCGAAGGTTTTTCCAAGCTACCAAAGCAGGGGAAAATCGAATGGCTCGTAAACGAATATCTTGAAGGAAACCAGGAATATCAAAATATATTAAAACAATACTGGAATGATGATGCAGATCTTCAGAAGCTTCACGAAGAATTTTCTGAAAATACCATCTCCAATTTCTATATGCCTTACGGAATTGCTCCGAACTTTCTGATCGACGGAAAACTGTTGGCACTTCCAATGGCTGTTGAGGAGAGTTCTGTAGTAGCTGCTGCTTCCAAAGCTGCCAAATTCTGGATCGACAAAGGAGGTTTTAAAACAACCATTATCAATACAGAAAAGCTGGGACATACCCACTTTATTTTTAATGTAGAACCGCATAAATTATTGCATTTCTTTAATTTCAGTTTAAAGAAAAAACTATTTGAAACAACGGAAGATATTACATCCAACATGAGAAAACGTGGTGGAGGTATTTTAAATATCAGTCTGGTGGATAAAACAGCAGAAATGCCGAATTATTACCAGTTGAAAGCAAGCTTCGATACCGTAGATTCAATGGGAGCGAACTTTATCAATTCTTGTCTTGAGCAGTTTGGAAAAACAATGAGACAGGAAGTTGCTACCAGCGAAGATTTTACTCAGGAGGAAAAGAATTCACTACAAATTGTAATGAATATTCTTTCCAATTTTACCCCTGACTGTATCGTAAGAGCTGAGGTTTCATGTAAAATGGAAGATTTAAAAGATGACAGCGGAATTTCTCCTGAAGAATTTGCTGCTAAATTCAAACAGGCTGTTACCATCGCAGAAATTGAACCTTACCGCGCAACCACTCACAATAAAGGAGTAATGAACGGAGTAGATGCTGTTGTAATCGCTACCGGAAATGATTTCCGAGCTACAGAAGCCTGCGCACATGCGTATGCTGCAAGAGACGGACAATACAGATCTTTGACTCACTGTACAACAGATAACGGAATTTTCAGATTCTGGATTGATCTTCCTATTTCTGTAGGAGTAGTAGGAGGGCTTACGAACCTTCACCCTCTGGTAAAATTCTCTCTGGCTCTTCTTGGAAAACCTTCTGCACAGGAGTTGATGAGTATTCTTGCCGTTTCTGGTCTTGCTCAGAATTTTGGAGCACTACGTTCTTTGGTAACTACAGGAATTCAGAAAGGACATATGAAAATGCACTTGTTGAATATTCTGAACCAATTAGGAGCTACCGAAGAAGAAAAACAGCACTTTGTGACGTATTTTAAAGATAAGACGGTGAGCCACCATGAGGTGATCAACGAGTTTAACAGAATGAGAGGAAACTAATGTTGCAGATCATTTTGCCCATTGTATTCCTTCTTTTCGGATTTTTTCTGAAGAAAACCAACAATGAAGGTTTCAGAAGTTCCAAGAGATTCGCCAATATGTTTATCATACTGGGTATTTCTACATTGGTGGCCAAGTTCATTTTAATGTACTTAAAATCAAAATAGTGAAAAGGAGTATTGTATTTTTCTTACTGATTTCAGGATTAAGTTTTTCACAACAGCAAAAAGTGAAAATAAGTAATCTGCAGCCGAAAACTGAAGATACCGTTTTTCCGGTTGTTTCTTATTCTGAAAATCCTCGGGTAGAAAATAAAATCAATACATTTTTGCAGGTAGATCAGCTGGAATATGTTCCCGGATCTGGCGGCAATCCTTTTAAACTGGCTTCTACAGCAACCAATTCCTATTCCAACTATCTTTATTTTTATCGTTGGAATAAAATTGAAACGCCTAAGAATATTCTGAGTATTGCTATAGATGGTGAAGCTTCAGGTGCTTATCCGGAAGGTTTTTTGATCTGGAAGAATTTTGATCTGAGAACAGGAAACTTTATCAATGCCAAAGATTTATTTGAACCCGGTTCAGTGAAGACTGTTGAGGGAATTATTCAGAAAAGAGTAAAGAAAAGGATTTCTGATTTTCTTGTTAAACTGAAATCTGAGAAAAATCCTGAAGAGGAAACTCAGGATCAGATCGCTATGTATGAAGACTGTTTTACGGAACATACTTTAGACGGTATCAGGTATTTCTTTGGGAAAGATAAACTGACTTTTGTTGCCGGAAGATGTTCTAATCATGCCATGAGAGCTTTGGATGAGCTTGGCAGTCATGAAATAGAATTTTCCTACAAAGAGCTGGAAAAATACTGGAGTCCTTACGCGAGAAATTTAATTTCCGGTTCTGAAAAAACAGAGATAACCAGTCTTACTAATAAATTGTATAAAGGAAAGATCGATGGAAAGTATTCCATTACTGTTTTGATCGGTGAAGTATATGACGATGGTTCTTTTTCTGCAAAATACTGGTATGATAAAAATAAAAAGCTGATTGAGTGGAACGGAAAGATAAAAGGTAACCATATCTCCATTATAGAAAACGATTATTATAGCGAAGAAACCAACCAGTGGATTTTCAAAGCCTTGGTGGAAGCGGATCTGCAAGGCAGGAAAATTATGGGAACCTGGCAGGATGAGAAAACAAAAAAATATTTAACCCTAGAATTAGAAGAGTTATAAAATGAAAACAATTACTTTAGTTTTTGGAGCAGTTTACGGAATGGTGTCTGTAATCTTAGGAGCATTCGGAGCACACGCTTTAAAGAAAATATTAGCTGTGGAAAGACTGGAAAGTTTTGAAACAGGAGTGAGATATCAGATGTATGCAGCTTTTTTCCTGCTGATCATCGGGTATATTTTAAAATTCGAAACATCTGCTGAGAAATGGACTTCCATTTTAATGATTGCAGGAACACTATTATTCTCAGTAAGCATCTACTTCCTGAGCATGCAGGATTATCTGGGAATGAATCTTAAATTCTTAGGCCCAATCACTCCGCTTGGAGGTCTGATGATGATCTTAAGCTGGGGAATGCTGATCTTATATTTTGCTAAAAACAGAATATAAGAATGAAGATTAACAGAAGAAGACGGTTAATACGAACATTTAATCTCTTAGATCAACCTATGAGGTTCAATCCGTTTGTGTTCAGCCGGACTTTTTTTATGTGGGCCGTTACAGGTCTGGTGGGCGGTATCATTGCCGGAGGATATTGGATTGTACTGGAACATTTCACAGAGTTTTTAGCCAAATTTCAGGGCTGGCAGGTGATTCCAACCATGGCAGTTTGCGGATTGCTGGCCGGACTGGTGATCCACTTTTTTGGTGATCCGGGAGAAATTCATCTGATTGTTAATAATATCAGATTCAATAAAGGAAAACTGGAACCGAAGAATAATCCTTCGATGATCCTTTCCTCTCTTTTCTGTGTTGCATCAGGAGGAAGTTTAGGTCCCGAAGCCCCATTGGTACAGGTTACAGGATCTACAGGAACCTGGCTTGGGAAAATTTTCAGACTGAAGGGTGAAGAGCTGAGGTCTCTGAGCATTGCGGGTATGGCTTCCGGGTTTACAGCATTATTCGGTGCTCCACTTGGAGGAAGTCTTTTTTCTCTGGAAATTTTACATCATAAACATGCGGTAGAATATTACAAAGCTATTATTCCTGCATTGGTAGCAAGTTGTTTCAGTTATCTGATGTTTGCTTTGATTATCCACTTGGGAATTGGGGCAACGTGGGATTTGAAAGCTTACCATTATACCGGAGTTTATGATTTTGCTTATGCAACTGCATTTGGAATTGTAGGAACTTTATTCGGATGGATCTTCATTTTTGTAGTCAAATTTTTCAAAAAGATTTTTGAGTACAGAAAATTTCCAATTTATATTAAGACATTAGTAGGTGGGATTATTTTAGGAATTATCGCCTATAATTTTCCTATTACAAGATACTTCGGGCACAACGAGATTAATCAGCTGATCGGAGGAAACTTCGGACTGAATTTTTTAATCCTGATTCTTATTTTTAAAATATTGGCCATCGCCATTACGGTGACTTCCGGATGGAGAGGAGGATTTATCATTCCCTTGTTTTTTGTAGGAACAACATTAGGTTTGATTATCCATAATTTGTTTCCAACGGTTGATACCACGTTAGCAATTGTAAGCTGTATGGCTGCAATCAATGCCTGTGTGACAAGGACGCCGATGAGTACAACGATCATTTTGGGAACACTTACAGGATTTACCTACTTTGTCCCGATTTTATTTGCCAGCCTTACCGGATATTTTCTGGCTCCAAAAATTCCGTTTATCGGATCTCAGTCTGAGAAATTAGCGGAAGAATAGAAATATTGACTTATAAAATAATTTCTGGTGTATTTTAGATCAGAATATCAATAAAAAAAGTTCAGGGAGTTTCCTGAACTTTTTTAGTTTTATAAAGAGAAATTTTCATTCATCCATTTAAGTTTATTAAAGCTTTTAAGAAATTTCGTTTTGATGGAAATGAATTTTTCCTGTGCCTCAATCATTTTATTTTCCCTTGAATTGATCAGGAAAAGGGAGCTCTCACCATTCGCATATTTTGTTTCTTCTGCAGTAAGAAGCTGTTGATAATTCAAAAGATTGTTTTGTGAAAGATCTATCTGGGTATGGTAATTTAAAAGTTCGTTTTTATAGGTTTCAATTTTCGTAGTAAGTTCTCTTTTTTTGAATTCGGTATCAAGTTTATTCTGTTCTATTTTAATTTTGGCCATTTGATAACTGGCTTTGGCTTCCCTTTGAAATATTGGTATTTCGAGCTTTAAACCATATTGAAAATTATTGTCAAAAAGAGGAAGGTAATCTGTCTGATAATTTTCTTTGTTGAAGAAATTATAAGTGAAATCAAACTTAGGAAGAAAGCTCTGCCATTTCAACTTCCGTTCACTTTCTAAGATATAATGTTTCTGAGTATAATACTGTACAGACCAATGATTGCCGGTTTCCTTTGTTTTGACTTCCTGCAAAAGAAATTCAAAATCTGAGTAAGCAGTATGATCTGAAAGATGATCTGCCGGATAAATAAGTTGTGAGATTTCATAAATTTCACGATTCTCCTTCCATAAAAATAACTGCAGCTGCTGGGTGTTTTTGATAAAATTTAAATAAGCTTCTTTCTGCTGAAGTTCAAAACTTTGTAGCTGTGAAGCTGCTTCCACAGTATCGATTGCTGCTCTTTCTCCATATTCAAAAGTTTTCCGGGTGAGTTGCAAACGTTTTTTACTGATCTCAACCGCTTTGTTTTGCAACTTGTAAATTTCGAAACTTTGTACCCATTCCCAATAGATGTTTTCTGCTTCAAGAAGAAGTTCATTGGTAAGTACAGTCTGTTCAGCTTCCGTCATTTTTAAAGCAAATTTCGCCTGATCCAGTGCTGCTCTTCGTTTATCATACAACAGATTTTTAGCTAAAGGAACGGTAATCCCCATGCTGTAAAGACCACCTTTTGTTTCACTGGAGTTGAGTTTTTCACCATCCAGATACTGATATCCTGCCGTAAGATCAATCCCGTACCAGGTAGGAATACCCAGTTCAATATTTTTCTGTCTGTAATATTGTACGCCGTCAATGTTTTTTTCGCCCAGTTTTCCTCCCAAAACCGGATCAAAATTTCCTCTTGCTTTAGTAATCTCAGATTGGGCAATTTTGTTTTGCAGCTGATATTTCAATGCCATCGGATGATAATTTTTTACCACTTCCAGAAATTCCTTCGCTGAAATCATGAGAGAGTCCTGTGCTTTATGATACTGGAAAAGAAGAAAGATCAATATAAAAAGAAGTTTACTTTGTTTTCTCATACTTAACCGTTTGATCATTTTTTACTTCATAATAATCCGGTGGAAAACCATTGATATTTCTCCACAGTTCGTACCAGATAGGAACATCATTGAGAATGGCAATTCCCTGTACACCTCCTCCCATTTTAATTTTAGGTGGCCATTTTTTTTCATTTTTATCCTCAATGACGAGCGCTTTAAAAAGTCCGTTTGTGCTGATATTGCTTTCTACTGCAACTACTTTTCCTGCAAATGTTCCGTAGCTGGAGTTGGGCCATCCAGAGAATACAATGGCAGGAAATCCATCAAAGATGCACATCACACGCTGTCCTTCTTTGACAAGCGGGAGATCTACAGGTTTTATATAAATTTCAACTGCATAATCTACTGCTGTAGGAACAATTGTTCCAATATTTTCACCGTCTTTTAAAACTTCACCAATTCCTGTTTTGTTAAGCTGCACAATCTGACCGTCCTGTGATGCAATAATGAAATATAAACCCTGTCTTGCTTTGTAATTGGCTACCTGATTTTCCAGCTTGGCAATTTCACCATCGCTGCCTTCAATCTGCCCCATGTTTTGAAAACGGTCTCCTTCTATTTTACTGAGTTTCTCTGTGTAATCCTGAATCACAGAATTCTGTTCAATACCTGTATTGATAATTTCCTGACGGGTTTGAGCCACTTTATTTTCTGACGCTGTTTTTTTGGCAACAGCATTTTGATAAGAAATACTTCTCTGCTGAAACTGGGTAAGAGAAACCAAACCTTCCTCATACATTTTTTTCTGTCGCGCAAACTGGTCTTCAGAAAGCTTAAGCTCATTAGTGGCAGCAGTGAGTTCTGCTTCTTCACCGGTAAGCTTATTATTAAGTTGGCCTATTTTTATTTTGAGCTGATTAAGCTTTAAATCTCTCGCTGAATGTAAGGCTTCAAGCTGGGTTTTCACTGTTCCTACTTTTGCTTCATAGAAATTTCTTACTCCTTTTTTAGCATTTACCTGTTCCTGTGTTCTCTGTACCAAAAGCGGATCTAAATAATCATCTTTTATTTCGGAAAGCTGAAGTAAAGTATCTCCTTTTTTTACATAATCTCCGTTTTTAACGTACCATTTGATGATTTTTCCCGGAATAGGAGAGTGGAGCTGCTGCGGGCGCTGTTCCTGGTAAAGAGACGTTACATTTCCTTTCACCTTAATATTCTGTGTCCAGGGAAGAAATAAGGTAATGATACCGCCTATGAAGATAAACAGGAACCATCTTTTTACCCGTGATTTTTTGTGAATATGATAGATATTGTCAAACGACTGTAGTTTCATTTTACTGATTGTTTTGAAGTGTTTTTAATGTTCCTCCTTCCAGATGAAAATGCTGATCGGCATATTGTAGCAGTTCTGTATCCTGAGAAACAATAATAATGGTTGTGTTTTCCTTGATTTTCTGAAGATATTTTATCATTTTGTCCTGATATTCTTCACGGATTCCTGCAAAAGGATTTTCCAGAATGATAAGTTTTTTGTCACCGAGAAGAGCACGAAGCATCAGTATTTTTTTCTTTGAACTGAATGTGATTTCAGGATCAGTTTCACTTACCTCTGTAAAGAAACCGCTGCTGAACATACTTGAAATATTTTCTATACCCATATTTTCAGAAAGCTCAAGGATATCTTCTGTGTGGCTCTGGCTGCTTCCCAATAGGATATTTTCTTTAACTGTTCCCTGAATGATCTTCATATTTTCAAGGTAAAGTCCAACATTATTTCTCCAGTGTTTTTTTTCTATATTTTTTAATGGAATTTTATCAATCAGAATTGTTCCTGAGCTGGGCTCGAAGAATCCTGTGATCATATTAAGCAGAAGCGTTTTCCCTGCTCCCAGTTTTCCTGTTAGAATGTTCAGGCTGTTTTCTTTGATTTTGAAATTAAGGTCAGAAAGGATGGGCGCATTGTCATTAAATGAAAAGGTTACATTTTTAAATTCAATTTCTGTCCCTTTTTCTTTCTGAGATAACGTGATTTCTCCGTTGGGCTCCTCTTTAAGTTCTGTGATTTTAGAGAGTTTGGCAAAAGATGCAATCAGATCATAATAACTTTCAAGGCTTACAATAAGTTTTTCTACTGCAGACATGATGCTTAGAACCACGATTTCTGTAGCAATGAAAGCTCCGATATTCAGTTTTTGATTGATCAGAAGATAAGTTCCAATGGCTAGCATAGCTAAAGTAATGATGACTTTAAAAGCAATAATTGTTTTATACTGAAACACCAATACTTTAAAATGAGATGTTCTGTGTTTTAGATATTCTATCACTCTTTCATCGGTTCCTTTTAAATGAGAATCATCTTCAGAATGCATTTTAAACGTTTTTACAGAACCAGCAATATCTTCTATCCATGCCGCTGTATCGTATTTTTTGTTGCTCTCTTCAATGCTGGATTTGATTCCGCTTTCCATCGTGTATCTGAAAATAATTACCACAGAGAGAATGACCAGAGCTCCGAACGCTAAAAACCAAAGATGATAAAAAGAGAGCAAAAGAATTCCAAAAACAATCTGTATTAAAGCAGTAGGAATTTCCAGTAATATTTTTGAAATTCCTTTCTGAAGATTCTGAATATCAAAAAATCGGTTGACAAGCTCCGGAAGGTAGTATTTTCTTGTGTAGGAAAGATCTGCTTTGGGAATTTTGTCTGCTATGGCAATGGAAAATTCTACAAATATTTTCTGCTGTATCTTTTCAATAATCTGGATTACTTTTAATCTGAAATATCCGGCAAGCCAGGTTCCAATTACAACAAAAAATATGAGGATATAAATGGAAGTTGTCATGGTGGCTCCCATCACAAAGCTTACAATAGACTGTATTCCTAAAGGTACACTCAGCAGTACTAAACCATTCAGAATGGCATAGAAATAAATATTGGTAACATCTTTTTTTTCTTTTGTAATGTAGCGTATGAGCCTTTTTCCCTGTTCATTAGCTGGTATTTCCATTTTCTTCTTTAGTAAAAGGTTAACTGTTTTTTGAGTTGTGAATTTTCATTTGAATATCGCCTGTTGCCTCAGTAAATATCACTGGGTTTTCCAGGAAATTGATAATGATATGGTGAAAAAATTTTCTGAAATAAAGCTTTTTTACCAAGGTTGAATTTCATCTGAAAATTCATGAAATAGGTATCTTTTATTTCCGGGCTTCAAAGATAATAGATGGGATTTGTTAATATTCTTATCTACATTAGAATGACATTAAAATGTCATTAGAATATGATCGTGAGATTTAGTTTTTTTATGATCATTATCATATTATTCATAGATTCACCGCCTTGAATCTGATAAGATCGCAGATAAACTTACAGAATGAGTTAAAAGTTCTATAATTTTCTTTTTAACCTTATTCATTTTTAGTAAATTTGTCAACCTTTAAATATTAAAATAAAATAATAAAAATAATATGAATCTTCACGAGTATCAATCAAAAGAGATTTTATCAAAGTATGGAGTAGCTATCCAACGTGGTTTCGTTGCAAACAACGTAGATGAAGCTGTAGCAGCTGCTGAAAAATTGACTGCTGAAACCGGAGCACAGGCTTGGGTTGTAAAAGCACAGATTCACGCAGGTGGTCGTGGTAAAGGTGGGGGTGTTAAGTTTTCTCCAAACATGGATAAACTTAAAGAGAACGCTCAGAATATCATCGGAATGCAGTTGGTAACTCCACAAACTTCTGCTGAAGGTAAAAAAGTACACTCTGTTTTGGTTGCAGAAGATGTTTATTATCCTGGAGAATCTGAAACTAAAGAATTTTATGTTTCTATTCTTTTAGATAGAGCTGAAGGTAAAAATACTATTGTGTATTCTACTGAAGGTGGTATGGATATTGAGCACGTTGCTGAAGTAACTCCTCATTTGATCCACAACGAATTAATTGATCCAGCTATTGGTCTTCAAGGATTCCAGGCTAGAAAAATTGCTTTCAACTTAGGTCTTGAAGGAAATGCATTCAAAGAATTTGTGAAATTTATTTCATCTCTTTACAATGCTTACACAGGAATTGATGCTTCTCTTTTCGAAATCAACCCTGTATTAAAAACTTCTGATAACAAGATTATCGCTGTAGATGCTAAAGTAACTTTAGATGACAACTCATTGTTCCGTCACAAAGACTTAGCTGAGCTTAGAGATACAAGAGAAGAAGATCCAATGGATGTTGAAGCGGGTGAAGCTGGTCTTAACTTCGTGAAATTAGATGGTAACGTTGCTTGTATGGTAAACGGAGCTGGTCTTGCAATGGCAACTATGGATATCATCAAATTATCTGGTGGTAACCCTGCTAACTTCCTTGACGTAGGAGGTACAGCTGATGCTCAGAGAGTACAGACTGCTTTCGGAATCATCTTAAGAGATCCAAACGTAAAAGCTATTTTGATCAACATCTTCGGAGGTATCGTAAGATGTGACAGAGTTGCTCAGGGTGTTGTAGATGCTTACAAAGCTATGGGTAGCCTTCCGGTTCCATTGATCGTAAGATTACAGGGAACTAACGCTGTAGAAGCTAAAAAATTAATTGACGAGTCTGGTCTTCCGGTACACTCTGCAATTACTTTAGAAGAAGCTGCAAACAAAGTAAAAGAAGTTTTAGCATAATCTAAAATTTTCAGATAAATAAGAAAACCGTTTCATTTTTTGGAACGGTTTTTTTTGTTGGCACGTGAAGGGACAGTTTTGTAATAACTTCAGCGGAAATGTACTATTGTAAACCTAACAGGTTTCTAAAACCTGCTAGGTTTTTCTTTGTAATCACCTTAAAAAATACTTCAGTTTTAATGTGCTTTTTAATTATAAAGGTTTTGTTACTTATCCTGATGGGTTTCAGGTAAAATATTCTCTCCACTTGTAATGCTGATACTCGTTGGGGTTACCAACTGAACTTTATCTGTATCAAAGCGTTCTTTAATACCTAAATAAGCTTTACTTCTTACCTGAGCAAGATTGGCACCTATTTTTATCCAGAACTTCACCTGAAGATTGAATGCGCCCTGTTTAAGATCTGTAAAGATTACTTCTATAGTGTCCAGTTTATCTACATTATCAAGATTTTTAATTACATCCAGAATCCCTTTCTGTGCTTTGGTAATATCTTCATCAGCCGGAATTTCAAAATTTAAAATAATCCTGCGCTGTGGCGAAGCGGTAATATTGTAAAATGGAGCATTAAATACTACTTGATTAGGAATATATGCTTTCTTCCCGTCATCCGTAAGAATTTTTGTGGTTAAGAAACCAATTTCCTGTACTGTTCCGGAGTGGGCACCGATGGTAATATAATCACCTACCTTAAATGCTTTATCGATTCCGATCAGCATTCCTGAAAAAATACTTGAAACAAGGTCTTTCAGGGCAACCCCTGCAATAACCCCTGCAACTCCTAAACTTCCGATAAATTTCCAAAGAAAGTTACTGAATCCCATTATTTCAAGAGAAATAAATGTACCCATCAGCATGATCAGAAATCTGAATATGCTAATTAAAGTTACTAATGAACTCTCTTTTTGACTTTTCGGGAAAAATTTGTGAAATAATTTTACAGCTCCTTTGCTTAAATATTTACTGCTGATAAGAAAGAATGTAAATACTAAAATTCCGACAATCAGCTTTGGGGTAAGCGCGGCAAAGGTTACATACCAACTTTCCAATACCTTATAAACAACATCTAGATACCTTAATCCGGTTTTCTCCATGGATAAAATTTTAGTTAAATATATAAATTTTCATCAAAAAATTTGCCAGTTCCAAAAAGTCTACTAAATTTGTAGACTATAAAGAAGGAACATTATGTCAATTAAGCTAGGAGATACAGCACCCAATTTTCAGGCAGAGTCATCTGTAGGGGATATTAATTTTTATAATTATCTGGGAAATTCCTGGGGAATTCTGTTTTCGCATCCTGCAGATTATACGCCGGTATGCACTACAGAGCTGGGATATACTGCAAAACTACAATCTGAGTTTGATGCCAGAGATACAAAAGTGATTGCTCTGAGCGTAGATGGAGTAGAGGATCATCAAAACTGGGTGAAAGATATCAACGAGACTCAAAATACCACTGTGAAGTTTCCTATTATTGCTGATAAAGACAGAAAAGTTTCTGAGCTGTATGATTTTATTCATCCTAATGCTTCGGCTACAGCTACAGTACGTTCTCTTCTGATTATTGATCCTTCCAAAAAAGTAAGACTGATTATTACCTATCCGGCCTCTACGGGAAGGAATTTTGATGAGATTCTTAGAGTGCTGGATTCTTTACAGTTGGTGGATAATTATCGTGTAGCTACTCCTGTAAATTGGGAAACCGGAGATGATGTTATTGTACCTCCAACAATTTCTACAGAAGATGCACGAAAAATATTCCCAAAAGGTGTAACGGAAATAAAACCGTATTTAAGATACACCCCACAACCTAATACATGATTTATTTGATTTTTTATAGTTTAGTTTTAATTTGTACGAAAAGCGCCCCGGAAATAAATTCTCGGGGCGCTTTCATTTTTTTATAAGTATTTCAGTGATTACTTAACGTCGTTGATGATTTGTTTACCTTTTGAAGTTGGTAAATAAATACTAAATCCTACGTTGAAAGTTAAGGTAGAAGTTAATCCTTCGCTACCAAATCCTGCAACACCATTATATTTTACTAAACCTTCAACACCAATGTTTGGAGTAATGAAGTATGAATAACCAGGCCCTGCTCCAAAGTCTAAACCAGTTGTAGAGTTAGATCCTTCAGTAGAAGTACCTCCAACACCTACATTACCTTCGAAGAACCATCTTCCGTGGTGTAATAAGTTGTCAACTCCTTTTTCTCCTGGAGAAACATAGTATCTACCTAGTGCACCCACTTTATATACAAAATTGGTAGGTGATCCATTTGTTACTTTATTGAATCCTAGATCTACATATCCCCCAACTGCTACATTATCTTGAATAAAATAAGCTGCTTTTGGCTGTAGTGAAATATTATATCCTCCACCCGTATTTAAGCCAAAGTTACTTGCAACGATGCTACTTCCTACCATCCAATTACCTTTCTGAATCTGAGCGTTGGCAGTTGCTGTTAAGCCTGCTACGGCTAATATTCCTGTTAAAATAAGTTTTTTCATAATTTATTATTTTAATAATTAAATGTTTATTATTCACGAATTATAGAAAAAACAATAAATGTGCCAGACTCTTAATTTTACGTAATTTATCTAAATAAACGTTAAGATTGCCAGTAAGATATAATTTACTTTTTTAACAGATTAACTGAGGATATCATAATGATAAAGAAAATAAAACAGGCGTTTTGGAATGAAAATGATAAAAACAGAGGTCATGTTATTAATGTTCCAAATTGCTGTTTTTTTCTTTTGATCAGATTTCGTATTATATTAAATAAACAAAAGAATTACGGAAATGATCAATCCGGCAATCGTAAACTTGATTCCACGTTTGAACGCTTTTGTCTTAGGATTAAACATCCAGAAACTTGATATTACAAAAAAGAACAGGGAAACTCCAAAGAATACGCTTAGAGGAGATATAGCATCTTTAGATTGTGATTTGTGAAGGGAAACCATTTTATCCAATACGAAAGGAAGTTCTTTTTTAGCGTACTTGGCTTTTCCGGTTGCGCTGTCATAAGTTCCTTGTTTAAAATAAAGAACGCTACCTTCAGTTTTTTCCACTTCCAGGCCTTTCATTTTCAGTTCTTTTTTCAGTTCTTTCTCTGAAAGATTAGCTGCAATGTTTTTTTCATATTTCTTTTCGCTTTTCAAAAAATCCGTGTCTCTGTACACCAGAAGAATTCCACTTAACGAATATACCGCCATAATTCCGGCAAGGAAATATCCCAGATAACGGTGAGTAATTCTCATGAAACTTCTTGTGTCTTTAATCTTATCCATATCTTATTGTTTTGTTTTTGTTTAAAATTTCAAAAGTGGAAACTGCAAAAATGCAATTTCCACTTTTAATGAAAGAATTATTATATAAAGAATTCTAGAGTCTGTATGTCAATGTGAAATAGTAATTTCTTGGAGTAATAGGATTCACTGAATAATTCTCGTGAACATTGTAGTTTTCGACATTAAACAGGTTACCCACTTTTCCTTGGATAGAGAATTTTTTCCACTCATATCCTACAGATACCATTACGGTAGTGTAATCTTTTAAAGCAAATGATCTACTGATTCCGTTTCTTGCACCCAGACCTGTAGAACCATTTTTGGTATCATTCCATCCGGCTAATCTGTCACCGATGAAATATGCACCTGCACCTACTTTAAGTCCTTTTGCATAACGCGTGAATTTATAAAATACAGAAGCGTTTGCTGTTGTAGCTGGAGTTCTTACTAATCTTTGTTTCTCAACATATCCAAAACCGTCTGGTGTATCAAGATATACAGAGTTGTTATAAGAGAATCCACCGATAATTGATAAATTTTCTGTTGGGTTTCCAGTAATATCCAACTCAACACCACGGCTTCTCATTTTTCCTGCGAATTCTTTATAGAATGAATCTGAATTTGCCTGCCCATTTGCTAATTGAGGTGCGGTTTGATAATAGTTATTGTAAACAATTTGATATGCAGTCAGGTTTACAGCTAAAGCATTATTCCAGAAATTCTTTTTCACTCCTGCTTCATATTGATCAATAGTAGTAGGTTTTAACGCTTGTTCATAAATATCTTTTCCTGTATTCTGAGCAAAAGAGTTGGTATAGGTTGCAAATACGGAAAGGTTATCGTTTGGCATATATACTAAACCAGCTTTTGGTGAAAATGCTCTGTCAGATATTGCTGTATTTTTTTGATCAACATCTCCAAGATCATTTGAAAATGTATTTTTAGTATTAGTCATTGTTTCCAAATAAGACCATCTTAAACCAGCAATTACTTTAAGTTGTTTTGTAAGGCTTATGAAATCCTGAATATATATACCAAATCTTTGTGTAGGGATTCTTGTTCTATCTTTTAAAGATGCGTTAGGCATTTTTCCACTTGCCCAAGTTGATGAATCATCTAAATAAAGGTTATTATTAATGGTAGCTGTATTACCATTAGTCCCATAAACTGTTGGATTGGTGTAAGTATAGTTATTTTGAACACCATAGTCTCCATCAGTACCAATTAAAACCTTATGATTAATTTTTCCTGTATTGAACTCTCCATTAATATTAACTTGTAATGAAGTGTAATTTTGTTCGTTAAATGTTTTATTTAAAGGTCTTTGCCAGAAAAGGCGGTTTGTATTCTTTTCATATCCCCACTGTACTCTTTCAGTAGAGTAGTAGTCTTTAGTATAGTTCTGATAAGAAGCTACAGCATTTAATGACCACTTATCAGTAAACTGGTGATTAAAAGTTACATTGGTAGAAACTTGTTCTACATTTTGATATTGCCAGTCCGCTCCTAAGAAAGCATTTTTAGGTAGAAGATCATTGATTTTATAACTTCCATCAGGATTTGTGATGGATCCAAGACCGAAATCAGGAGTAAAATTATTCTTAAGATAATCTGCTTCAACGATCAATTGCGATTTTGGGCTTAAATTGAAAAGGAATGAAGGATTGAAGTAATATTTTTCTGATTCTACAACATCTCTGAAACTTTCTGCATATTCGTAAGCTCCATTTACTCTGA
Organism: Chryseobacterium sp. KCF3-3; assembly: GCF_045865955.1. Classification (NCBI taxonomy): domain Bacteria; kingdom Pseudomonadati; phylum Bacteroidota; class Flavobacteriia; order Flavobacteriales; family Weeksellaceae; genus Chryseobacterium; species Chryseobacterium sp. KCF3-3. The sequence continues at coordinate 899,315 of NZ_AP035792.1, read as the reverse complement.
AAGCAATATTCTTTGATAAAGGGCCATAAATATCAACAGTTGGTTTGTAAGAATTCCAGCTTCCGCCATTTAATCCAATACTTCCGCCAAAATTGAATTTAGGCTTCTTTGTAATCATGTTGATGATACCACCTGCTGCTGCATTACCAAATAACATGGCATTTGCCCCTTTTAAAACTTCAACTCTTTCCAGACCGCTTACTTCAGGAAAAACCCCACTGTTTACTCTTGTTCCATTTTTGAAGATATTATCATTTCCTAAAATGAAACCACGTCCACCAAAGCTATCCTGAGAATTTCCTCTTGATGAAGTAACATACATTCCGTTTACATTCTGAAGAACATCACTCAATTGTTTTGCCTGTTGCTGCTCAATGATTTCGTGAGTAACAATAGCAATGGGCTGAGGGTTTTCCATTACCGTCAGATTTGATTTTGTCGATAATGGTCTTGCCTGGTTAGGATTTCCCGTTTTGTGAAGATTAATATCCTCAATGGTCTGAGTTCTGATGGTATCTGCTTCCGCATTTTTCATCTGTGAACTCGCTGAAACAGCGATAAATAGAAGGCCTAAAGAAAGTAATTGTTTTTTCATTTTATTTTTATGTAGAACAGTTTTAAATAAGGCGCAAATGTAAGTATTTGTTTAGAATAGATAAAAATAATTTTATGATTTAAATCATATTCTTAGAGTTGATGAGATGGATTATTTCTATAGCTCCTTTAGACTAAGGGATAGAGAAATTTTTATGAATATATTTGTTGAAAATTATAATATGCAATTGGTAAAAGCAGGGCTTTGTGCCTTTGGAATGAGTGGAAAAGTATTCCATGCTCCCTTCTTAAAAGAACATCCGGGATTTTTAATGTCTGCTGTGGTGGAAAGAAGCAAGGAAGAATCGAAGGAAAAGTATCCGGAAGCAACAATCTACCGCTCCGTGGAAGAAATGCTTCAGCATGCTGATGTAGAATTGGTGATTATCAATACTCCGGTTCAGACCCATTATGAATATGCCAAAAAAGCACTGGAAGCAGGAAAAAATATTGTTGTAGAAAAGCCCTTTACAGTAAATGTTTCTGAAGCTGAAGAGCTGGTACAGTTGGCAGAAGAAAAAGGATTGTTTCTAAGCGTATATCAAAACAGAAGATTCGACCGTGATTTTTTGCAAGTTCAAAAAGTTTTAACTGAAGGGAAATTAGGGAATATTAAAGAAGCAGAAATCCGCTTTGACAGATTCCGTACCACAGCTAGTGGAAAGCAGCATAAAGAAAGTCCTGATCAGGTGGGGGCAGGATCTCTTCATGATCTGGGAGCACATCTTGTAGATCAGGCAGTGCAGTATTTCGGATACCCTGAAAAATTGTTTGCAGATGTGTTTTCTATGAAAGGAACTGAGTTCGCTAACGATTATTTTGAAATTCTCTTATTCTATAAAGATAATCTTAGAGTAAGACTGAAATCGTCTGTTTTCAGTAAAGAAGGTCACTATGCTTACACAATTCATGGAGACAGAGGAACTTTCTTGCAGGAAAGAACCGATAATCAGGAAAATGAACTGGTGTCAGGTGCTATTCCTGAATATGGTAAAGAATGGACACAGCCTCTAAAAGAACCGGACGGAATTTTAAACTTCCTGAATGATGATTCTGAAACAGAAAGAATTCTTACCTCCAGTGAAGCCGGAAATTATATGAATTATTATCAGCAGATCTATGAACACATTGTTTTTGGATATGCTTTGCCATCTCCAGGAAAAGAAGTCATCCAGAATATGAAAATCATAGATGCTTCTCTTGAAAGTGCAAAAGAAGAGAAGATAATAGAATTATAAATGATAAGTGATGAATGAATTCAAGATTCAAAGTTTAAGGTTTAAAGTTCAAGGTTGATAGCGGTTGTGATTAGAAGTCTTCAACTCGTTTACTCTCAAACTCTTTGAATTCATTCATAATTCATAATTTTTAATTCATCATTATTAAAGAAGTTCCTGAAGTTCCAGCCATCTCATTTCATGGTTCTCCAGTTTCTCTGAAACGCTTTCCAGTTCTGAAGAAAGTGTGGCTATCTTTTCGTAATCAGCTTCGTTATTAAGCTTATCCAGAATTTTAGTGCGCTGTTCTTCCAGTTCAGGCATTTCTTTTTCAATGGTTTCCAGTTCTCTTTGTTCTTTAAAAGTGAGTTTTCTTTTAGAATTAGAAGACTGAGTACTTTCTGTTGAAGAAACAATTTCTTTTACAGGCTCAGGTTTTACCATTGCATTTTTTTCTAAAGCTTCCTCACGGCTTCTTGCTTCTCTGTATTCTGAGAAGTTTCCTACAAAATCTCTGATTTTTCCGTTTCCTTCAAAAGCCAGCACATGGTCTACAATTCTGTCCATGAAATACCTGTCGTGAGAAACGATAATCAAAGATCCCTGAAATTGCTGAAGGAAGTTTTCAAGAACTGTTAATGTAGGAAGATCCAGGTCATTTGTAGGTTCGTCAAAAATCAGGAAATTAGGATTTTGATACAAAATATACATCAGGTGAAGTCTTCTTTTCTCCCCACCCGAAAGTTTAGAGATAGGAGAATACTGCGTCTGATCGTCAAATAAGAACAATCTTAAGAACTGTGATGCAGATAAACTTTTTCCATTTGCCAAAGGATAAAATTCTGCAATTTCCTTGATAAAATCGATGACACGCTCATCTTCTTTATAAGTAAGACCTTTTTGTGAGAAATAACCGAAAGAAATAGTTTCTCCAGTTTCTATTTCTCCCTTATCCGCTTTTTCAAAACCTTGAATAATATTGAGCAAGGTAGATTTTCCTGCTCCATTTTTTCCAATGATTCCCACTTTTTCTCCACGTTGAAACTGGTAGCTGAAATCTTTTAATAAAACTTTAGGTCCAAAGCTCTTATCAATATGTTTAAGTTCAAGAATTTTATTTCCCAAACGTTTCATTTCAAAATCAAGTTCCAATCCATCTTTTCGGGTATCGGTTTTGGCTACTTTTTCCGTTTCGTAGAAAGCATCAATTCTGCTTTTTGATTTTGTGGTTCTGGCTTTCGGCTGTCTTCGCATCCATTCCAGTTCCTTTCTGTAAAGGTTATTGGCCTTGTCAATTGTAGCATTAAGATTTTCCTCACGAATCATTTTATTTTCAAGGTAAGTAGCATAAGAACCATTATGAACATAAAGATTCTGATCCTCCATTTCCCAGATAATGTCACAAACACTGTCAAGGAAATATCGGTCGTGGGTAACCAGTAATAAAGTGATTTTTGCTTTGTTCAGATAATTTTCAAGCCATTCTACCATATCCACATCCAGGTGGTTGGTAGGTTCGTCCATGATAAGAAGTGTATGTCTGTGCTCGGCTCTTGTCTCTGTTAAAAGTTTCGCCAACGCTACACGCTTGATCTGCCCTCCGGAAAGAGTGCCCATTTTAGCATCCAGATCAGTGATTTTAAGCTGGGAAAGAATCTGTTTCATTTCATTTTCCAGATCCCAGGCTTTATGAACTTCCATATCAGCCAATGCTTTCTCAATAAAATCATTGTCTGTAGAATGAAGTGATTTATGATAGTTTTTAAGGGCCAGGATAGGCTCAGAATCAAGGGTCATCATAAATTCCTCAATGCTCAGCTTAGGATCATAATCAATTTCCTGGTCAAATAGCACCACCTGGATATCTTTATTGATGATCGCAGTTCCGCTGTCTGCAATTTCTTTACCCATTAATATTTTCAGAAGGGTAGATTTTCCACTTCCGTTTTTGGCAACAATAGCTATTTTATCTCCTTCATTGATGTGAAACGAAATGTTTTTAAACAAAACCTTGATGCCATAAGATTTGGTAAGATTTTCTGCAGAAACGTAATTCATTGGGAATTAATAGTTTGATTTTAATTTTTAACTAAGTGGCAAAAATACGAAAATGTAGCCATAAAACTTTCCGGAACGTCTCTTATAAAAATGAATATTTATGATTTTTTAATAGACTGTGTCCCTTGCCTGAAAAAACTAATCAGTAAATTTGATCAACTCCAATGAAATACACATTTTAAAATAGTAATAAATAATACAAAAATCTGATTGAAACAATGAAAAAAGTTATTGTCGACATGGACGGGGTAATGGCGGATGTATATCATCAGCTGGTACAATTTGAAAAAAGAGATACAGGAAGAGAAATTGAAATCAGTGATTTGGCTGGTAAGCCTGAAATAGAGTCTTTTCCCAATGGAAAAAAGCACGTGAATGAAATAGGTTTTTTCAGAACCTTACCTGTCATGAAAGGAAGCCGTGAGGCAATGGAATATCTGAATAATAAATACGAACTCTATATTGTATCTGCCGGAATGGAGTTTCCGAACAGCTTAAGAGAAAAATATGACTGGCTGGCAGAGCATTTTCCATTCATTACCTGGGAACAGATTGTTCTTTGTGGAAGTAAAAAAGTAGTGTCCGGAGATATCATGATTGATGATTATCCTAAAAATTTAGATCATTTTTCAGGGCAGAGACTGATATTTACCCAACCTCATAATGAACTGATAGAAAATGAAACTTACGAAAGAGTTCATTCCTGGGAAGAAATTATGAGTATCCTTTAAGTAGGAAATATTTTAAACAACTTTAACTAAAGGGAGAATAATTTTAATAAAGTATTGGGATAGCGGACTGTTTAAAATAAATAAGTTTGCGTCAAACTTTTATCATGAAAATATATCATACTTTATTCTTCCTTTTGACAGCTTCCGCCTTTCATGGGCAGGTTATTTCCGGAACCATTATTTCTAAAAATGAAAACCATCCAATTCCTTATGTGAAAATTGGAATTGAAAAAAAATCCATCGGAACAATCTCGGATGAAAAAGGAAATTTTTCAATTGATCTTTCCAATACGGATCCTCAGCAGAAAATAATAATAGAAGTACCAGGATTTGACCCTTACCAGGAAGCAATACAGAATTTTAAAAAAAATGATCAGCAAAAAATATTTTTAACAGAGAAAACTAAAAATATTAAAGAGATCACCATTAAGCCTAAAAAACTTATTGATAAAAACTGGGGAGTCAATACCAAGACAAAAAGTGTTATGTACTCTGTAAATCCACACCTCAGAAAAGAAGATTTTCTTGGTGAAACCGCATTGGCTTTTAATGCTAAAAAGAAATCAAAGATTAAGAATATTAACCTGAATATTGCCAGCTATACCTCAGATAAGCCTGTCGTTATGCGGTATACTATTTATAGTGAAAAAGAGGGTTTTCCGGATAAAAATATTCTTGATGAGGAAATTACTGTTGAACTTACCAGCGATATGATTAAAGACGGAACTTATACATTGGATGTTAATGACCGTAATATCTGGGTTCATGGAAAATTTTTTATAGGAATTCAGTTTTTAAAAGAATTTGAAGGGAGAGTCAATATAAGTGCAGCATTGTTCAAAACAGGATTTATAAGGAAATTTTATGGAGACTGGACAAAAGTGACTCTTGCAGCACCTGCCATTAATATCGATGTAAAAATGGATAAAAACGGAGACAAAAATATGGATGATGAAAACGGTTTTGCAGATGATAGCGCAGAAGCACTGATGCCTGATGTATCAAAATATATTCAGGAATCGGAACAAACAGCGTATGGTCAAAATAAAACGGTGGGAAATTATCTGAAACTTCAGGATACCAACCTTTATTATGAAGTGTATGGTGAAGGAGAACCATTGATTCTGCTTCATGGCAATTCCGGAAGTATTAAAGATTTTTATCAGCAGATTCCTGTTTTATCAAAGCAGTATAAAGTAATTGCTATAGATACAAGAGGACAAGGAAAAAGTATAGATTCTTCTAAAAAGGATTTTACTTATAAAATGTTTGCTGATGATGTAAAAGCAGTTACAGATCAGTTAAAGCTTAATAAAGTAAATATCGCAGGCTGGAGTGATGGCGGAAATACCGGACTGGAATTTGCCCTGAAATATCCTGAAAAACTGAATAAGCTGATTGCAATTGGAGCCAACGCATTTCCTGATGGAGTGGATGACAGGCTTACTGATCATTTTGAAAATAAAATGCTGGTGATGAAAGAACTGAAGGATCCGGAAAAATTTAATGAACAAAGGCTTTTGAAAATTATGCTGACACAGCCGCGCATTGAGAAGAAAGATTTAAATAAAATTGGAAGTAAAGTATTGGTTATTGCCGGTGATAAAGATGTTATTAAACAGGAGCATACCGAACTTATTGCCAAAGAAATACCCAATGCCGAACTTAAAATCTACAGCAATGCCACCCATATGATTCCTTTTGAAAACGCAGATCAACTCAATACAGATATTCTGAATTTTTTAGGGAAAAGTAATTAATAAAGGCTGGAAGCGGGGAGATGGAGGATGGAAGATGGAAGTGATATCAGTAGCTTATTTTAAAAATTGGCTCATTGAAATTTTATCAACTCCTATTTTTCTGCTTTCATTTTCTTTCTTCTAATCCAGTGTCAATCTTTTTAACGACCACGAATTACCATTGTAAATATCAAGATCCACTTTAGCGTTGATACCATGAACAATTCCGTTTTCTGTAAACTGCCAGAAATCCCACTCATCATCAGGTGAAGGAGACGGAACATCATTGTAATTGGCCAGCCATAAAGGGTAACCTTCAAACTCGCCTTTCAGAAAATCTTTATAATAATGATAATAGGTATAGATAATCGGCTTTTCACCATACGCCTCTTCTACAATTTTACACCATACTTTCAGATCTTCAATCAGTTTTTTATTGGTTTTACGCTTTGGGATTTTTTCAATATCAAGAATAGGGGGAAGATCTCCGCTTTCAAGTTTTACATTCTCTAAAAAATTATTGGCCTGGATTACAGGATCTTCATCGGCTCTGTAAAAATGGTAGGCGCCACGGATAAGATCATGCTTTTTAGCACTTTCCCAGAATTCGTCAAAATGTTTATCGGCACTTCGGTTTCCCATCGTTGCACGCATGACAACAAATTCTAAAGGAATTGTTTTATTTCCGATGCTGAGACTATCCCATTTGATATCTTCCCGGTTCTGATAATGAGAAACATCAAAACCATAGGTTTTATCAAGGTTGCTGGCTAATATTCTTTGGATTCTTGAGGCTTCCTTTTCACTGTTATGAAGCTTTTTATGTTTAAATTTATTAAAGTACAATGCATAGTAATAACTGATAGACTGTCTTAAATAAAGCCCTGTTCCTACTAATGCTATCATTAAAATAGCCAATATCACCCATCTTCGGAAAAAATACTTCTTCCGTCTTGATTTATGGACTTGTTTGGCAGTTTTTTTGGTGTACTTTTTTGGTGTCATAAAGTTTTGCAAAACTAACTTTTTTCACTGCTAAATGCTAAAATAAAATCAGTAAATTTGTGTATTATGGAAACACGCGAAAAAATCATCATTATTGGAGGAGGATTTGCGGGGCTGCAGCTTGCAAAAACATTGAATAACAAGAACAAAAAGGTCATTGTTCTGGATCGGATGAACCACCATATGTTTCAGCCGCTTTTTTATCAGGTAGCCTCAGGGAGGATAGAACCTTCCAACATTTCCTTTCCCTTCAGAAAGATTTTTCAGCAGTCCAGAAACACACAGTTCCGTATGACGGAAGTCAAAGAAATAGATCCTGCCAACAATAAAGTCATTACAGACGAAGCAGAATTTACCTATGATAAACTCATCATTGCAACGGGCTGTAAAACTAATTTTTTCGGAAACAAAGAATTGGAAGGAAAAGCTTTCGGAATGAAAAATACCCAGGAAGCCATCAGTATCAGAAATCATGTTTTGATGACCTTTGAAAAACTGATTATTGAAAAAAGCCGAAGCGATGACGGAAACTGGAATATTGTTATCGTTGGAAGCGGTCCTACCGGAGTAGAACTGGCAGGAGCTTTTGCTGAAATGAAAAAAGACATCCTTCCAAGAGATTATCCTTATATGAATTTTGATCATTTGAAGATTATTCTGGTAAGTTCTACCGAGAAGCCATTGGCTGTAATGAGTAGCGAAGCACAGGATAAATCTGAGAAATATCTTAAAGACTTAGGAGTCTCTTTTATGAGTGGGGAAGTGGTAACGGATTATGACGGAGATAAAGTTCATTTGAAAAGCGGAAAAGAAATTCCATCCAATAATGTGATCTGGGCAGCTGGAGTTACAGGAAATGTTGTAGGAGGTTTTCCGGAAGAAAAATTAGTAAGAAACAGATATATTGTAGACCGATATAATAAAATACAAGGGTACGATAATATTTATGCTATCGGGGATATTGCCTATATGGAAACTCCTAAATATCCACAGGGACATCCTCAGGTAGCCAACGTAGCCATTAATCAGGCAAAAAATTTAGGTAAAAATCTATTAAAGAAAACTCAGGAAGAGTGGAAGGAATACGAGTATGATGACAAAGGCTCATTAGCGACTATTGGGAAGCACAGAGCGGTTGTAGATCTGCCGTTTATAAAATTTCAGGGATTTCTGGCGTGGTATTTCTGGATGTTTCTCCATTTAATGCTAATTTTGAGCGTTCGAAATAAACTGGCCATATTCTTCAACTGGATGTGGAGTTATATCAACAAAGATTCTTCTTTAAGATTAATTATTATACCTACTAAGAAAAACGGAACATTACAATGAGAATTGACATAATAAGCGTACTTCCGGAATTGATGGAGAGTCCGTTCCAAACTTCTATTTTGAAAAGAGCAATGGATAAAGGACTGGTAGAAGTACATTTTCACCATTTGAGAGACTGGGCAATCAATAAGCACAGACAAATTGATGATGAGCCTTACGGAGGCGGAGCAGGAATGGTAATGATGGTTGAGCCATTGGATAAATGTATATCGGAGCTTAAATCTCAAAGAAATTATGATGAAGTGATCTATCTGACTCCGGATGGGGTAACTTTAAACCAAAAAATAGCCAATTCATTGTCTATCAAAGAGAATTTAATTTTTCTTTGCGGACATTACAAAGGAATAGATCAAAGGGTAAGAGATCTTCATATCACCAAAGAAATTTCAATTGGAGATTACGTTCTTACAGGAGGAGAACTGGCTGCCTGTGTTTTGGCAGACTCAATTATCAGATTGCTTCCCGGAGTTTTGAATGATGAACAAAGCGCCTTAACAGACAGTTTTCAGGATGATCTTCTTTCACCACCTATCTATACCAGACCTGAAAGTTATAAAGGGCTGGATGTTCCTAAAATCCTGTTGAGTGGGAATTTCGGAAAAATTGAAGAATGGCGTCATGATGAAGCCGTAAGAATTACAAAGGAAAAACGCCCCGATTTACTGTAGACGAAAATTTTCAGAAATGATCTAATTTTTGCTTCAATATTTAATTCCATTTATTATAGATAAATGGAATAATATTTGTTGTAATTTTAATAAGTGTGAAAAATATTAATGTTTCTGATTTTAAATTGAAAATTTATTTCTATTATTCCATATTTTGTTTATTGTCTCAATTTTGATTAATATATCGAAACTGCGGGATGGTTGAAAAATTAATTCATAATGACTTATTTCATTAGTATTTTTTACTATATTTGAATTGTTTTTTATTGGAAATTGATTTACTGTTTTAGACGTAAATCACAAAAATTTGAAAAAAAATAATAAATTTACATCTTAAAGTAAAAAGGACATAATAAATTAAAAGTATAGAAATTAGTGTAGATGGAGCTGTTCTCTTTTTATAATGTTGAAAATTTATTTTTACCTGATCCGAAACCTGTCCACAAATTAGATCCTACTCGGTCAGGATTAAGGAATTGGGATGAAAAGAGATATAGAAATAAGCTTTTCAAAATCTCTCATGTATTTCAGTTGATGAAGGAGGAGAATGAAGTATTACCATTTGTAATAGGATTATCTGAAGTTTCCGGAAGGAAAGTTTTGGAAGATCTTGTAGAAATGGAGCCCTTTAATTCGGAATACGGAATTGTACATTACAATTCTATGGACGAACGAAAAGTGGATGTAGCCATGTTATATGATAAAAATAAAGTAGAGGTAATAGATTCGGAAACCATTACTTTCTTTTTTGAAATAGTAAATAAAAACACAGAAAATTACGACACAACCCGAGACGTACTTTTTTCAAAAATTAAATATAAAGGGGAAATTATTAATGTCTTTATCGCCCATCTTCCCTCTAAGCGCGAAAAAGATATCAATAAACCTAAAAGAGCCTTTATATTGAATGAAGTACGGGAACGGATTATGAAAATTATAAATGCTGATAAAGAGCATGTTATATTGTGTGGTGATTTTAACGAAAACCCGGATGATGAAAATTTAGTACAGATTCTCTATGACAATGACCATGAGAAGGTTTTAATGAACCCTTTTCAACAATTGTTTTCTACAAGAAATTATTCTACTTTTCATTATAAATCTGGATTGCTGTATGATCAGATCATTATGTCAAGATCTTTGCTTGATAATAAGACGCTGGCTTTTCAGGATGCCCATATATTTAATTCTGAAAAAATCCGCAGCAGAACCAGAAATTTTGAAGGACGGCCTTTCCGAACTTATGCCGGTACCCGGTATTTAGGTGGATATAGCGATCACTTTCCGGTTTTTGTAAAATTTAAAAATTTACATTAAAAAACATAAATAATAAAAAAGTAGAAAATGAAAAATTCGAGCAACACAAGCTACCATTTAGATTCTATTGACAAAGAAATCATCTACATGTTGATGGATAATGCTAAAACTTCTTTAGCCCACATTTCAAAAAATGTTGGAATTTCCACCACTGCAGTGCATCAAAGAATCAAAAAACTCGAACATGCAGGAGTTATTGAAAATTCAATATCATTTCTTAACCCTAAGAAAATTGGATACAAAGTGATTTCCTACATCGGTGTATTTCTGGATCAGCCAAGCCATTATCCGGAAGTGGTAAAGTCTTTGCATGATATCAACGAAGTAGTGGAAGCCCACTATACTACAGGAAATTATACTATTTTCCTGAAAGTGCTTTGTAAAGACAATGATCATTTAATGCAAATCCTTAGTAAGCTTCAAAAGCTGAAGGGAGTAACAAGAACAGAAACTTTTATATCTTTAGAACAAGGTATTTACAGACAATTGAAAGTATAACAATATGAACATAGCCCAATATTTGGATTCAACTTACCTGAAAACTCCAGAACAGTCAGGTATTTCCCACGAAGAAACACTTCAAAAAGATAAAGAACTTGCTCAGGAAGCAATAGACAATGGTATTTTTGCCGTGATGATTCGACCGGATTATGTATCTGAGATTAAAAAATTTATTCAGGAAAGAAATTCAAATGTTGTAGTAGGAACTGTAATAGGTTTCCACGAAGGAACGTACTCTATTGATGAAAAACTTGCAGAAGCTTCAAAAGCAATAGAAGACGGTGCAGATGAATTAGATTTTGTGATTAATTATACTGCTTATCTACAGGGGAATATAGAACTGGTAAGAGAAGAATTTGTAAAATGTACCCAATTATCTCTTGAGCATCATAAAGTTGCAAAATGGATTATTGAAATTGCAGCATTAACTGATGAACAAATTGCAGATCTTACGAAAAAGATTTCTACCTGGGCAGAAGAAAATTTTTCTGAAAATGAGTTGTCGAAAATTTTTGTCAAGTCATCTACAGGATTTTATCAGACTGCTGAAGGAAAACCTAACGGAGCAACCTTTGAAGGAATAACAATTATGCTCAGCAATGCTGGGAAACTTCCTGTAAAAGCAGCAGGTGGAGTAAGAACTCCCGAAGATGCTGAAAAAATGATCAAAATGGGAGTTAAAAGAATTGGAACCTCTTCAGCTTTGGGATTAATTAAAAACGAATCTTCATCAGAAGGATATTAATATTAAATTCTCAATATAAAAAAACCATCAGCAAGCTGATGGTTTTTATTTTTATAGTTGTGCCTGATACTCTTCGTAGAACTGTTGGGTTTCTTTAATCAAGCTGTTCATTTCTTCCATAGTGAACACTTCCAGGAATTTTTTTCTGAACTCCTTGAAATGAGGAATTCCTCGGAAATAGTTGCTGTAATGTTGTCTCATTTCAACCAATCCTAATCTTTCTCCTTTCCATTCTGCACTCCACTCAGCATGTTGACGAACAGCCAGTAATCGGTCTGAAATTGTCGGTTCAGGTAAATGCTCTCCTGTTTTAAAGAAATGTTTGATTTCATTAAAGATCCATGGATATCCAATAGCAGCACGTCCGATCATAATACCGTCACATGCATACTTTTGTTTATACTCTAATGCTTTTTCAGCAGAATCTATATCACCATTTCCAAAAATTGGAATTTCAATATTAGGATTTTGTTTAATTCTTGAAATATGCTCCCAGTCTGCTTCACCCTTATACATTTGAGCACGGGTTCTTGCATGTATCGTAAGAGCTTTAATTCCTGTTTCCTGCAGACGCTCTGCTACTTCATCAATATTAATACTGGTGCTGTCCCATCCCAGGCGGGTTTTTACCGTAACAGGAAGATGAGTAGAGCTTACAACAGCTTTTGTAAGACGTACCATAAGGTCAATATCTTTCAAAACACCAGCTCCTGCTCCTTTACAGACAACTTTTTTTACAGGACATCCAAAATTAATATCTACCAGATCCGGATTTACCGTTTCAACAATTCTTGCAGACATAGCCATAGCTTCTTCGTCACCACCAAAAATCTGTATCCCAACGGGCCTTTCATAATCGAAAATATCCAGCTTTTTACGACTCTTGATAGCGTCACGAATCAACCCTTCGGAAGAAATAAATTCCGAATACATTAAATCTGCACCATGCATTTTACACAAACGTCTGAACGGAGGATCACTTACGTCTTCCATCGGAGCCAGCAAAAGTGGAAATTCCGGCAGTTCTATGTTGCCTATTTTTATCATGGTGCAAATTTACGAAATTCTGAAAAAACAAATTTTTTTAAATTAAAATGTGGTATCTTGTTTTGTTTGTATTGTGTTATTTAAGGGATTTTATGATATTATGTTTAGTTTTTATTTAATATATTTAATTGATTATCAATATTTATTGAATTTTATTAATAATTATTTTTTATATTTAATACAATAAAAATTAATGTCATGAGAAAAATTCTATTTTGTTTGATGGCAATTTTGGTTTCATCAAATTTTTATTCACAAGTGAATATTTCTGCCACGGCAGGAACAGCTACAGGAACTTATACCACATTAAAAGGAGCATTCGATGCTATTAATGCGGGAACACATCAGGGAGCAATTACAATCAGTATCACAGCAAACACAACAGAAACAGCCACCGCAAGTCTGAATGCCAGTGGCGGAGCGACAAGCTATACTTCTGTTGCTATAAAACCCGCAATAGGAATTACAGCTGCTATTTCCGGTGATATTGCCAGTGCACCCTTAGTAAGAATACTGGGTAGTAACATTACCCTGGATGGAAGCAATGCCGCTTCAGGAACGACAAGAGATCTTACTCTTACCAACACTTCTACTACAGCACCGCAGGTACTTACTTTTATAGCGGCTTCTGCTGCCGCTGCAAATACTAATATTATGGTTAAAAACCTGAATATTGTAAATGGTATCAATACCTCTTCTGCTTTTGTCATGTATGATGGTGCTGCAACACCTACGGGAGGTTTCTTTAATAATGTCACCATCCAGAATAATGCAGTGAAGAAAGCGTATATGGGAATGTATTTATTTGCCGCTACAGCTGCAGGTAATGGCGCGAATACTCTGGTAACAGGAAATGATTTAAGTGCTACAGGAACTGATGCTATCCGCCTTGGTGGAATTTATGTGCAGGGAGCAGATGGAGTAACGGTAAGCAATAATACGATTGGTAATTTCGAAACGACTATAGCTGAGATCAAGAGAGGAGTTTGGTTTGCCACTGCCACAGTTAACTCTTCCATTATTTCCAATACCATTACCAATCTTGGATATACCGGAACTTCTACCGGAGGAGCTGCCGGTGTAACCGTAACCGCTGGTAATACGGGAGCCTCTGCAACAGCCAATATTATTGTAAGAGGGAATACAATTTCCAATTTTAACTCCAGTGGAACAGGAACTGTGTTTGCAGGGATTTATGCAGCAGCAGCAACCACCGGAGTAACTATAGATAATAATAAAATTAACGGGATAAAAAACACCAATGTTTCAGGATATGGGGCACAGGGGATTTATCTGGCAGCAACAGGTCTTACCTCCAATACCTTAGTTGCCAATAATGTAGTGAGTGGGGTAGCCGGTTATGGATATGCAACCACCGGAGGTGTAAATGATAATGGAAACGGAATTGTTATTGGAGCAGGAGGTGGATATAAACTTTACTATAATACCGTTGTAATGAACGTAAGCCAGACTGTTGCAGGAAGACCGTCAGCTTTAAATATCACAAGTGGAGTAACTGGTTTAGGAGGGATTGATGTAAGAAATAATCTTTTTGTGAATACCCAGACTCAGGCAGGAGACAGGTATACTATTTATGCAGGAGCAGCAAGTGGTGTTTTCTCTTCCATTAACTTTAATAATTTCTATTCTTCAGGAACTAATCTTGGTTATATCGGAGGATTGGCAAAAGCTACACTTGCAGATATCCAGGCAGGATTCGGAGGAAATGTAAACTCTCTGAATGTTTTACCAGTATTTGTATCAGCAACCGATTTCCATTTATCTACCACAGGAAATGCGGCTCTTGACAACAAAGGAACTCCGGTTGTTGAAGTAACTCTGGATGCAGATGGTAATATAAGAAATGCTTTAACACCGGATCTTGGAAGCTTTGAATTTACAGTCGCTGTGTTAGCGGTGAATGAAGCTGCGAAAAAGAATACAGTGAGTGCTTATCCAAACCCTGTTACAGATTTCCTTTATATCAATAATGATACAAAGATCAGAGATGTGGAAGTATACAATGTTTCAGGCCAGAGAATTCTTAGTGAAACAATTAACGCTGAAAAAGGTTCTGTAGACATGAGACGTGCCGCAGCAGGTGTTTATATTGTAAAAGTAAATACAGAAAAAGGATCACAGTCCTTGAAAATCATTAAAAAATAACTGTTAAACTAATAACCAAAAGAAATCCCCAATAGCGATATTGGGGATTTTTTTATTGTAAAAAATAACGTCATTATTAGAAACTTGCTTTTACCTGCATACTTCCGATATGAATAGTTCTGTCACCGGAATTTCTTCCTTCGTAATTAAGATTCAGCTGGATAAACGAGTTGATAGCCTGTTGAATAAACACACTCCATACCTGGTTTTTTCCAGGTTTAAGCCCATCCAGCATCTGGTTTCCTACAATACTGAAATTGTTTCCTGTAAAGTTGTTACTGATGAATGAGAAGTTTCCACGGATAGACGTTTTTCTTCGCTCCCACTGAATTGTTCCCGTAACATCAAATGCTTTAAGAAGTTCTTCGCCATCCAATCTTTGTTTCTGACGGAAAGCAGAAGATAATTCAGCCTGGATAGCATCTGTAAATTTGTAAGTTGCTTTTGGCTTGGTTTCAAAATTATTGAGACGATAATCTCTGGTTTTAAATAATTGTGAAGAGTTTTGAATATCGTGCACCGAGTTTTCCCAATCCACTCTGAACTCTTTATTGAACCAATACCCTATATTCAGAAAATGAGAAGTCTGTTCACGTTCTTCATTACTGAAATTGGCATTGATGAGATTATCATTGGTGATGAATCTGTAATTTCCGTTCCAGCCTGATTTATCGGTTGGATTAAATTGCACGGAAGCAAGAATGTTCTGATTTTTAAGGATCTGATCACTGTTCTTTTCAAAAGGATTCAGAACAAGTACTTTTTCTTTTTTATAGAATGAGTTTTGAGAATTTAATGAAATATTGAAATTCCAACGTTTTAAAAATCCATTTTCAGAGTTGAAAACAATGGCCGGATTGACAAATAGAGCCAACTGCAATTTATTTTTATTGGACGGAATATATCTTACAGAATTAGTATATACACGGATGTATTGGGCAAGATCTGAATACTCAGCGATTTCAAATTCGTCCAGCTGCTGAACACCGTCTCCGTTATAATCGGTCCATTTATAAACACCCTGTCCATCTGTTACTTTGATATACTGGAATTCTCTCTGGGCTTCCTGTCCGTTCCCCAATTCATAGAAAGCCTGAAGACGCATACCATTTCTGAACAGCTGTTGGTTGTATAAGATGTTTCCAACAACAAAATCATTATTACGGGTTACTTCACCTTCTGCACCTGCATAGAAGAATTTTCGGTAGTGAATCAGAGCATTTAAACTAGTTCTTTCGGTCTTGATAATCTGACTTTCAGCCATGATCCCCAAAATATTGTTCATATTCTGAAGTCTGTTATCACGTACTGAGTCATTATCTCTCATATATACTTTCGCCAATAATTTGGTTCTTGTACTGTCACCGATTTTCTTTTGCAAAAAGATTTCTTTCCAGCTGAAACTTGTGACATCCAAAAGCTGAGTATCATTGTACTTTTTCTCGTTATGCTCCATGCTTCCACCAATGGCCCAGCTTCCTTTTTTACCTGTAAATTCTGTTGAAACTCCACCACGGATGAACTTCGTATCCTGAAGAGTAGCATTGGTACTCAGATAAGATAGATTTCCTTTCGTAAAGAATTTTCCCGTCAGCCAGCCGAAGTCAAGGTCATTTTTAATCCCTTTGTAGGAATCCTGTTCATTCAGATAATTGATGCGGTAATTCAGCGTAGATTTATTATTCCATTTATTAAGGAAGCTGAAGGTAAATCTGTTCTGGGTCTTTTTATTGAATTCCTGTGTAAGGTTGAAGTCTCTGGAGAATTCCACATCATTGATACGATCAAGAATATGAAACTGTCTGTCTATATATTGATATTCAAAGCTTGGAGTTCCTCTCCATGTGTTCTTTGTGAAGCTTTTATTTCCAAAAATACGCCATGCATACCCCATGTTCTGATCAGAATCTTTTGATGAAAATAAATTGACATCATAATTACTCAGAGATATGTCAGCTCCTATTTTTCCTTCATTTAAAAGATATTCAGAGTTCAGAGAGTATACCTGCGATTTCTGTGGCGAAGGTAGTTTTCTTACGGCTCTGTAATCTCCGGCATTAGGGCCCACATATTCAAAAACACGTCCGTTGTTAGTGGTCTGTGCTATTTTATAGTCTCCCTGATTAACTCCGAAATAGGTAAAAGAAACCTGATAAAGCGTTAAACTTGAATCTGTAGAATATTCATAGAAATTTCCTGCGGGACTTAATTTGTATAAAATTTTATTGACATCATATTCCGTTATCACTCCTGAAGGAGCATACATCAGGTCAGGATTATTTCCAGCTTCGGCAAGAATTTGTTCATCTTCTTTAGAAAGGTTTAGAGAAAGAGGTGCATTTTTGTTGTCATTTTCCATAAACCAGTTTAATCCTACTTTGAATTTCTCTCTCTGATGCTCAAGCTTCCCTGTAAACAAATACCTTGAATAATTTCTGTTGGCGTAGTTATAAGAAATGGTAATGAAATTCTGCTGGAAAATAGGACGGAAACTGGTAAAGGTAACTTCACCTGTATTGTAATTGATAATATAATCCTGGTTTTCACCACGCTTCATTAAAATTCCATCAATGAAAACCTGTTCAGAACCCGAGATCAGCGTGATAAATTGTTCTCCGTTCTTACCAGTCAGACGGTAAGGCCCCTGGTTACCTTCAACCCCCTGAAAACGTATTCTGTGGAATTCACTTCGGGCAACACCTGCAGAGATATCTACGAAGGTCTTATTCTCTTTACCGAATTCTGTCTGGAACTGAAGCCCCATACTTCTTCTCTGGTATTTGGCAAAATAATTCTTAGCTTCTACAAGATCAAGATGTCCCGCCCTGAGGATAGACTTATCTTTAATATTAAGCTGCATATAAATTTTGTCAAACTCCTCTAAAGTCTGGGTATAACCATCAGCCTGAATAGGGAGGTTGTGATCTGAAATACTCGCTAAAATAGTCACATCTTTTGATAACCGTCCCGAAATCTGAAGATCCATAGAACTCTGTACAGATTGCCCCTGATTATTACCAAAAGTAATCCCTCGGATAATAGAACCTTTTGAATTAAGTTCTCCTAAGAATCTTTTTTTATCATTCTTGGCGAATACTGCTTCATCAATAATGATCTTATTATGCGTTCTTATGAAATCAAGAGTGTCCTTTGCAAAGATGTCCTGTTCCAGCTTTGCTGCAAGAATACTGTCTCTTTTGATGCTGTCTTCCGGGACGTTGGGATTTTTCCACGAAAAGACCTGAGCATTTCCTGAAAATATGCCTAAGAAGAACAAAACGAATAGAATGACAAAATTCCGCAACTTTTAAAAATAATTCGTAAAAATAATTAAAAAATGTTAACATTAAGAGGTCAACTATAATTAACAAAAACTTAACCTCTTTATTGTCCCCAAAAAAAAATTAGAATGTAGTTTTGTTACGGAAAGAAAATTATTAACAACAAAAAAATTAAATCATGAAAAAACTTTATTCTCTTTTTGCAACAGTTGTGATGAGCGCAGTTGCTTTTGCACAAACAACTTACCTTTGGGATGGGAGTTCTGTAAATCCTATTTCTGGTACAAATGCTAATATTTCAAGTGTAGCATTTGCAGCAACTCAGGGAAATAATAATGGTACTACTAATTTAATTACTACTTCATCTGTGTCTTCAGGATATACGGGGGCAAGTGGATCCAGCAATTTTGGTGCTGCAGCTTTTAAAGAGGTTCTTTCAACTGCTACAAGTACTTATTTTAGTGTAACTGTTACTCCTGTTGCCGGTAATAAAGTAACTTTAAATTCTTTAAACTTAGGATCCAGAGGAACTTCTACAGGACCTGGAAAAATTACTGTATATTCCAGTATTGATAACTATGCAACAGCGATAGGTACTGTAATTGTTAACAATAATAGTACATGGACATTGAATAACATCGCTTTTTCAGGATCTAATTTAGTAGGGGCAGAATCAGCTCCGGTTACCTTAAGAATTTATGGAAGTGATAGCCCTGGTACAGGAACTCCATCTCTTGGTACTGCCAACTGGAGAATAGATGATATTTCTTTGACAATTACTTCGTCTACTGCTTCTTTAGCGGTTATTGATGCTAAAAACACAAAGTCAGGAAACTTTGTAAAAAACTCTTTCGTTAAAAATAATGAGATCATTTTTGGAGCTGATGTAAAAGACGTGAAAGTTTTCAATATGTTCGGACAACTTGTAAAAGAAGCTTCAGTAAGACAAAACGAATCTGTAAGTGTTGCTGAATTGGCAAAAGGAAACTATATCGTTACAGGTACAGTAAATAACCAGCCGGTTTCTCAGAAAGTACTTAAAGACTAATCTTTTTTAAAATAAAAATATAAACAGCCGCTTCAACGAAGCGGCTGTTTTTTTGTGATTGTTTACTGATTTTTAGATTTTTGTATTCCATATATTTCTTAATTTGGTGGTATTGTTTTTGATGTTTTATTTTTATTCCATTTCTTAAAATTATTACGATGAAAAAAATCTTTACTCTTGTTGGACTTGTATTCTTAACTTCTTTTTCCAATGCCCAGATTGTGATCAATGAAATCTATGGTGGTAATGCCAACTCAGGGGCTGTACTGAAGAATAATTATATCGTCCTTAAAAATATCGGAACTAATTTAGTTTCCTTGACGGGAGCAAGTATTCAATATGCACCGGCAATAGGTGCTTTTACAGAATATCATACGCTGCCAGACTTTACTTTAGGACCGGACGAAACCTATTTAATTCAGGAATCAGCAATTGAAGGAGGTGTTGAAAATCTACCAACACCAGATTTTATTGCCACCACAATAACTAATTTTGACGGAACGCCTAATCCATCTTCCGGACTGAAAATCTCCAGTGTATCAGGAAAAGTAGCTTTAGCCGGAAATATAGTTCAGGTGGCAGGACCTTCTGCATCCAATGTACTGGATTTTGTAGGGTACGGATCTAATGCAGATCAGTTTAAAGGAGATGGACCAGCTCCTTCTCCCACTACAACTACAGCTATCAAAAGAACTTTGGTAGGCAGTAATGATAATATGACAGACTTTTCTCTTGAAGGCAGCGTGAAATCTGGCTTTGTGCAGAATCCTTTTATAAAAGACAGTAAAGTAGTGTTCGGAACTGAGGTGAAAGATGTGAAAGTGTATGATACATTCAGGCAGGTTGTTAAAAAATCACCGACTAAACTGGCCTCAACTCTTGATATCGCAGAGCTTCCAAAAGGAACTTATATTGTTACAGGAACGATTAACAATATTCCTATCTCGCAGAAAATTATAAAAGATTAGTTTTAAATAAGAAAGGACAACCGATAACAGGCTGTCCTTATTTTTTATTTTTCAGAATCTTAATACCAGCCTCTTCTTGCTGCATTAATAATTGATCCGAGATTAAGAATTAAAGTGTATCTGATACGCTTTCCATAATCTTTGAATGAAGGTTCAAATCCTAAAGAAGACTGTATCGGGAAATAAACTTCCAGAAAATCTGGAATGATTCTTACTTTAACTCCGGTGTCCCAGATGAATTTGGCAGGAAGATCTTTGTTTTTATAAACTCCGGCATCTGCATATACGTGGAATATTTTCCAGACACTTGAATCTACATTGGCAGAAGTGATCCATTGGTTCACTGTTCCCGGAAGAAAAGATTTAAAACCACCATCAGCTAATATAAATTGCTGAGAAAGAAGGCCGCTGCTGGCACTTTCTCCCAAAAGGGTATAGGAGAATGAATAATTGGAAACCCTTGAAATTCCATAATCGAAAAGGTTATTTCGGGTATTGTTTCTTAAGAAGTATCCGGCAAATAAACGTAAGCTCAGCTTTTGTTTAGGTGCAAATTCCCATCTGTAGAAACCTTCAGCTGTTATTTTATTGAAATCTTCCATTCCCTGGGTGCTTAAGCTGAAGCTTTTTTCATGAATCATCTGGCTATCGCTATAACCATATCCGATACTCCAGAGGTTATATTTTTGGTAGTCATTATTGGCGATCATTTTAGGACTCAGATCCCTTTCAAAATAATTATAGGAAATTCCAAGGCCTCTGCTTACTGTACTTCTTGGGTTCTTTCTGAAGTTAATGGACGATGATATTGAGGTTTTTCTGTAGGCAAGATCATAATCATAATGGAAATAAGAGCCTGAAAGTCCAAATGTCAGACTTCGGATAATACTTTCAGCAGGCAGAATAGAGTAGGAGACAGCTCCTGAACCAGTCAGTTTGCCTGTTCCTGTACTATAAGTTGGAGTTACTGAATACAGGAATTTCTGATCAAAGAAAGACTGATTTTTAAAATTGGCTCCCAAGAGAAATTTATCATACGTATTGTTGAAACGTACCCTTGGGCTGATGTAAATTTCATTGTATTCCGGATTGGGAATATCTTTTATTAGTTTAAGTTTAATTTTTTTTGCATTGGAAAACAGTCCTTTCGCATATAAGAAATTATCTCTGTAATTGGATTCAGGGAAAGTATAGCCACTATTTAAGGTGACTTTGTAAATATTTTCTGATGCAGGGAGAGATAGACTGGTAGTACGTTCATTTTCTTCGGTATCTATCCAGTAAGCCTTTTTTTCTCCTTCTTTGGTTTCTGTTTCCAGTTTTACCGGAATGGAAATATCGGTATTCCTAACAATTTTTATTTGTAGTGAATCATTTTCCTTTCTGATATTTTTTAATTTAAAATCAACCCTGTTTTTCTGTTTAAAAAAGTCAGAAAGATAGGCTGTTGATTTATTGTTTTCAGAAAGAGAAGCCAGAAACTCATCAGGGTTAATTTTTTTTCCGGAATTCTGAGAAATATAATTTTTTAGAATCCCATTGAATTGGTCATATCCCATTTTGTCTGCCGAGTAGTTGAAAAGACTTCCCGTTTCAAAACTGCTGATAGCCATATCATTGAAATTACTCAAAACAGGGAAATGTTCATCGATCTTCTGATCAAGGTTTTGCAGCATGATATACTGGTATGAAAGTCCATAGCGATCCAGAAGTTTTACTTTGGATGCATGGAATAACTTTAAAGGTTTAAGCCCAAAGATTCTGGTCTCGGGAAGTGTACCTAAAAGTTTCGTATCACCATAGAATTTTTTGAGATACTGAATTTCAAGATAAGATTTTAAACCATTTTTAAACCAGTGATCTTTTTCTTTATCCGCAATCACGCCTTCATCAAGAATTTTCTTGGCAATGATTCCAAAATAATCCAGATCAGTCTTTTCTGTATCGGTAAACAGACGGAATTTAAACTTCCAGAAAGTAATATCATTATTTCCGAAAAAGTCTTCTTTAGCTCTGAATTTATCTGAAATAAAAATGCTTTTCGGAAGAAATCCGATGCGTTCCTTAATGAATTTTAATTGTAAAGGAAGATAAAACTCAAGGTTTTGTTTTTCTTCCGGTTTAAGATTATATCCAAATTTGATTTCGATTTCATCTCCATCAACATTGGTTTTGATGGATTGAAACTCTGTTGGAGAAATCAAAAACTCAGGGTCTGAATCAAGATATCCCTTAAATGAATTCATCTGAACCTGCGGAAGATTACCTTCAACAAAACTATTGACAGGGATGTCAAAATTGATGGTCCAGAAAGTATTAAAACTTACCTGTTCCTCAATATCGTGGTAGTTTCTTTTGGAAATATTGTCCGGATCAAAATGATCCGGAACAATAAAGAAATATTTTAATACAGTATTCTGAGCGGATGTTCCGTATCCCGTAAAATTTTTATCGGGAAGCTGCATCCTGTATTGCAACTGTAAAGTGACGCTTTCGCCAGGTTTTAATACATTTTTCAGAGGAATAAAAAGATTTTCATCTGAGAGTGTATTGATGGGAAGAGCTTCATTGTCAGAATTTTTAATATTCAGTTCAAGAAGTTTTCCCAATTGATCATTTTTTGCAAAATGCAAATCATTATTTCGGTCTTCCAGTTTTCTGTAGACTAAAGAAGTTCCCCGTTTATTGTACGCGGAAACCCAATTCAGGAGTTTTACGGTTTGAAGGTCTTTTCCGGAGTGATTGTAATAAACAATTTCCTGGCGGACATCAAGGTTCTTTTTGTCAGGAGACAGTTTTGTTTCAATGTATATACTGTCTGTCTGTGCAGAAACCTGTACAACTCCACATAACAAAATAAGGCAAAGGCTGATCTTTTTCAAATATTCGTGATAAAGCCCAAATATAACTTATTTTGTATATACTTTATAGGATTTTAACCCTGAATTGCTTTTTTTTCCAAAGAATTAATATAAGCATTCCATCCCTCTGTTTTATAAGTGATTGCTGATGCTTCAGGATCATTGGATTTGTAGATTCCTCTTCCTACGATAATAAAGTCTGTATGAAGTGTTTTAAAAACATGTTCCGGTGTGTTGTACTGCTGTCCTTTACCATCTCCTGAATCTGCAAGGTTTACTCCCGGAGTGAATAATAACAGATCCTCAGGAATTTTATTCTGAGATACACCACCAATAACGTTAGGGTGAGATAAAGCTATTTTTAAAGCTTCTTCACGATAGCTTGCTGTGGTTAAAGCACCTTTTGAAGACATTCCGACGATGGCTACCACTCCTACATTTTTGAAACAGTCTAATGATTCAAAACCTCCGATCACCTGAGACGTTACAAAATCAGCCCAATCTGTAATTTTGAAAACTCCGCTTGTAAACTGAAGTTCCTGTGTATTTCCGATATCAGCAAATTTTCTGTCTTCCATCAGTAAGAACTGGTGTTTTGCAGCGATTGCTTTCAGAGGAGTAATTGTTTTTTCATATTCGAAATCAGAGATAATATCGATATGAGTTTTTAAAGCAATAATATGTGGGCCTACTTTTTCAGCAAGTTCCAATAGCTCCTGAGTGGTTGTAACATCAGCAGAAGCAATAAGGTTTGATTTTTTTGCTAAAGCAGTTTCCAGTAATTTTTTTGAAACGGAATGTTGTGTTGACTGAAGTTTCTGCTCATAAGAAGATCTTGTTTCTTCTTCAAACTGAATGTGATTCCCTTGAAGGAAATCCTGAATTCTTTTTACCTCTTCATCAGACAATTCTCCCGTTTCCTGAAGAATATTACATACTTCCGAAATATTGAAAAGAGTATGTACTCTGTAGCCTTTACCTTCCAATAATTGTTTTCCTCCCTGTTCTCTGTCAAGTACCACCACAATGTCAGAAACTTTAAGATCTTCCTGTTCTATTTCAGGAATAGTTTCCAGCAAAGATTTTCCAGAAGTGATCACATCCTCTACCAAAAGACAGTTTTGTCCTTTCTGGTAAATTCCTTCAATCAGCTTCTTTGTACCGTAGCTTTTCGCTTCTTTTCTTTTAATAATTAATGGAATATAGCTTTCCAGAGACATTGCAGTCGCCATTGGAAGAGCAGCATAAGGAACTCCACAGATTAAATCAAAATTATCTAATGGAAGCATTTCCAGTAAATAATTAGCAAGATTTTTTAAAATTTTAGGATCTGAAGCCAAAGGTCTCAAGTCTACATAAAAAGGACTTTCAATACCACTTTTCAGGGTAAACCTTCCGAATTTAATGATTCCTAGTTTGTAGCACTCTAAGAAGAATTCTTTTTTACTTTCCATTATTTTTTATTAGATATTGCAAATTTAAGGAATTGAAATAAGGCTTAAAAATTTATCGCTCATTTGTCAATAAAAAACCACCCCGGATGGACCAGGATGGTGTGAAATTGTACATTTTTATTGGAGGGAATGTTTTTTCTGCTTAGCTAAATATGAAAAGAATGTGAAGAAGAGTAAAACTAAAAGTTTTTCATCATTTGCTCTCAGAATTATTCTAATTATTTTTTTTATTGAAAATTCCTTTATCATTTAAATAATACAATTCTGTTAATTTTTTAGTGCTATTTTTTTCGGAATAAATAGAAATGTCATAGTTTTCATTGATAGAAAAGACTTTAACTTCTTCGCTATCTCCATTGCTATTACTTATTTCCAAGTCATCTATTAATTTGCCATTTTTTGTTGTTATTAGATACATTAATTCACTATCTCCACTAATATTGCTTATGATATATAAGTCATAGTTACCGTTCGATGGAAGTTTGGCCATAGCATCTATACTTAACTGATATTTTTGTTTAAATAATATCTCAATATTTTTTTCAGATTTTGCCTCTAATTGGATTTTAGTCCCAATATCTTTATAATCAAATGGTAGAAGTCGTTTTGGTGCTGAGTTTTTCTGAGTGTTTTCTATCTTGCTTTCTCTTTGCAATATACATTCATCAGGACTATAAAATTGTCCTTGTGGAGACTTAATAATTTTCCATTTTAAAGTACCATCTTTATTAATTATAATTTCTGCTTTTCCCTTATCATTTTGACTACTGAAAAAACTATAAAAATCAACAATAATTTTTCCTCTATTTACAGTTCCTTTAACATTATATTCTATGTCATTTTCACAATCTATTTTTCCACCGCTATTTGCAATTGCACAATATTGAGCTTTTATATTATTATCGGTCTGAATGATATTTAATGTAAACATTTCTTCAGGAACAGTTGAATTTTGATCCTTTTTAACATATTTCCATTTACCTGATATATCAATAAAATTTTTATCAGATACTTTTATTATTGAATCTTTTAAATTTATTTTATCACTATTAATGGCTTTCGTATTATGTTCTTTACAACTAAAAAGAAATATTAATATTATAATCAAAAATCTCATACTATTTTATGGTTTAAATTTTAAACAATCATCAACTCTATTATTCCAACCTTCCAAGAAAACATCTTGGTCATTTTTCTTTCCATCTGTATATGTCAGGTTAGTATAATATTGTTTTCTTATTTCAGCTAATCTGTTAAGTAATTTATCTTGGTTTTCAACATTATTTATAGCTTTTATAGTTTGGGAACCAATACCGCCATCAATCTCTATATCTTTTCCAAACTCATTAACTAGAAGTTTTTGTACTTGTTCAGCAGCTCCTCCAGAAGTTATTGTCCAATCGTAAATCATTAGACTGACTCTTTCATCATTAATTTCACAGAATTTTTTGGGTTCCCAGTATCTTTTTCTGTAAATTATAGTTGCTTGTTGATTAGTTATTTTTTTTAGTTTTTCTAATGTTGGGTTATCAATATCAAGATCTTCTTTTGCATACTGTTTCCATGTAGTTAAAGTTATTCCTTTATTTGTTGGTCCGCCTTTGTCTGCTGTATGATTAACATAGCCCCCTTCGTGTCTTAGAATTATTGGAGCAACTTTGCTAAACCTATCTTCACAATTAGTGTCATTTAATGATTTAGCAGGTTGATTTTGTTGGGTTTGATATGAGTCAAAACAATTGCATGTATTTGTATAACCTGATTCGATTGCTAATTGAATAATACTTTTACCATTTAGATTTGTAGAATTTTCACAAAAATATTTATTTTCTAAATAAATTGAATCGAATTCTCTAACATCCATATGTATCCAACTAAAAGTATGATCGTACCTAGGATTACCTTTGCCATCATATAATAAATCAATAGGTTCTATAGAAAACACATTTGGATTAGGCCATTCTTTTTGAGCTCCTAAATATTTAATAAAAATAGTATCTCTCATATTTCTTAACTCTACTAGATTTTTTTTTTGTGGACCTCTTATCTCCCAATTTCCTTTACTAAATTGTATATCAATTGCTTTTCCTTGATGATTTGTAGTTACATAATCTTTAAATCTACATCGATATCCTGAAGAAAAAGAATCTATTTTATAAGTGTTTTGTTTACTAAAATAAAATTGTAACGCTTTAAAAGCAAATAATAGGCTCCTATGTATACCAGGGTATTCATACATATTATATGCTTCATCTTTAATATTTCCTTTATATGTATTCTTACCTGTACCATCTCCAAAGCCTGAACAACTATTTACTTCCTTAATATGGCGAAGTTTACTGGTTGACATTTTTCCTTTTGTACTGCACGAGCATTTTAATTGATTCCATAATATTGTACTAATCTCAAAATTTTTAGAGAATTCATCAATAGCTCTCAAAACATTACCACAAACTTTTCCAGTTTCTGTTACCTTCATATAATCTCTCTGAAACTGCTTAAGCATTTTTTCAGTTCTGTCTGTAAATTTATCGGTAGGTACATTTCCTCCAAAACCAGCTAAGCGAATATTAATTTCTCGAATCAGCTCGCTAGGAGGGGAGTTTTTATCAATACAATATTTGTCACCGCATCCTTTGTGTGCTTTCGGCTGCTTCTGAACTGCAGCCGCACTCTTCACCTTCTCCACTTCTATCAACCCATCCGAATTTACCCCAAATTTCTCAGATTCCGCAGAAAGATCCCTGGAGATAATTTCTATAAAATAGTTTTGTTTATATGAATCCAGATCACCGATACTCGAGTCTATTCCTTTTTCAAAAATATCTTTAGTAATGATAAATCCTGAAGTGTCATACACATCGGCAGGAATTTTAATCATTCTACTTCGGTAAACTTCATCGTGGAATACCGAGTCAGATTCCCAGATGACATATTGAATATGTTTTCCCACCATATTTTTGGAGTGAATTCTTACCCTTACTTTATCACCAACGGCTACTTTGGACAGCTCTTTTCCTGTATCATCAATGAAAACAGCTTCTATAATATTACCTTTAGGATCAAGTTGTTTGGGTCCCGCACCTTGTCCAGTAGGGAATTTTGGAGTGTTTTTCTCAGGCTGCCGCTTAGGTTTGGGGCTGTTTTGGGGCTTCCCTTTATAATCCGGATTGGTTACCTCTACATTTACCTGGCTTGCTTCCTGAATTTTTTCGGAATAGGTGGCTGTAATGTAATACTCATGTTTTACACCTTCATCTCTGTCGCCCTTCATCATAAACCGGTTGGCGGTCTGACGAAGAATTTTTTCATCTGGCATCAGCGGTATTTGTACCTCTGCAATACCATTTGCATTCACTCTTGCTTTGTAGCTGCGTGTATGTTGATTATTTTTATTGATGTCTGGGTCATGGCCTTTTCCAGGCGCATCATCTTCCCAAAGATGGAATTCTATCTCTTTATTAAACATGGCGATGCAGTGAGCCTGAACAATCAGAGTATCTCGGTAACTGGCCTTATTGATATCTTTTGAACCTCTGTTGAAGAGTATTACTTTATCTATTTTCGGGACTTTGTTACTGGCAGGGATAATGGTAAGAGTACCTGCCAGCTCTCTGGTATCAGCAAGCCCGGGTAAAATTCCTTTTTTAGTTTCATAGACTTTCATTTGAAATTCTATTCCCAGCGCTATTTCTCCAAATTTGTAAGTTACTTTTTCACCGGTTTTTGGCTTATCGGTGATGTCTTTCCAGAGTCCGTTTTTCTGTTGCTTGTAAATATACCATTCATATTCACCCCTCAGTCCAAATGAAAGACCGGAAGGTTGTATTTCGTAGGAATATGTTTTTCCCACCTGAGGATTTTGATCCCCGGCAATATTTCCTGTCATGGCTAACAGAATTTATAAATAACTTCCGGATGGAAACTATTTAGACAGATATTACTTTTCTGATCAGATTGCAGGGGAGAATGAAGGAGTACACCCTCATATAGGATTACATTTTTTTTCATTGTGTTTTTGTGTTGTTTCAAAAACAAAAATAAAAAAAATCATGATATAGTGATATAAAAAACCATCCCGGATGAACCAGGATGGTGTGAAATTGTACATTTTTATTGGAGGGAATGTTTTTCTTTCTAATCTCTATTATTTAATTTTACTTTTTCTTTTGTGCTTTTATTTATTTTTTAATTCTTTCTGTTCTGAAGAAATATCCCAATTTCCATTAGAATTAAGTTTATATTTATTTACATTAATGTGGCAACATCCTATAATACTTTGTGTTGTAATTACTCAGAACATCTGATAAGACTTGCAGGGTTATTATTTAAGTTATTAAAAGGGTTTTTAGTTTGTATGTTTTTCTTTGCAGTCTTATCATAAAAACCAGACCATGTTAAAATTATCTTAGAATCATCAATTATTTCAAAATTGCCAACTGCTTTTTTACTATCTAAATTATTCCAATTCTGCATTTCATCTGGAAGTGGGATGATTGAAGGAAAGTCGGTAAAGTAAAATTCATATTTATTATTACTCACTTTTTTTAATTGAGCATTCATTGAAAATCTGCCAGGTATTGTAAACTGTATATTGTTAATGTTTGTTTTAATACTAATGAATTTATCAGCTTTACAGTCTGTTGCCCAAATAGAAGATTGGGTAATCGTTATAGAATCTGATTCTTTTACTACTGTTGATGGTTGATTTTCAATTTGATGAATAAGATTTGGGAAGTTTTTTATGAAAAAATTATTATCTGCAAAAGGTGGTAAAATTGATACTTTTAGTTTTTTTAAAAAATCCCATTTCTTTGTCTTTAAATTATAAAGGTATAAGTCAGCAATACTTTCTTTTTTTATATTAATACTTTCTTCTGTGCAACCAGAAGATGTATCTAAGTACTTTTTTGTTATTTGAAAACAAAAAATATTATATAAGTCATAATTGCTATTCAAAAGCGTAGAAACAATTTTATTTTCAGTTTCCCAATCATCATATTCATATTTATTTTCCTTGAAATATTGATCTTTCCAAAAAGAAATAAGCGTTTTATCTTTTGGAATGAAATGAACAGAGAAATAACCTTCTTTTTCACAATCTAAATAATTGTAATGAGGATGGTCAGCTGGTGTTGATTCATCAACAGACATCGAATATCTTTTGAAATATTTCTTATTAAGAAAATCAATCTGAGTGATTTCTTTATTAATAACTTTTGTCGTTATATTTTTTTCTTTTGCATCATTTCTACATGATACTAATAGAAATAAAAAACTTATTATTGTTACTATACTATTTAATCGGGTTACCATTTTTATCAAATTTTGTTTTCATATA
Organism: Chryseobacterium sp. KCF3-3; assembly: GCF_045865955.1. Taxonomy (NCBI): domain Bacteria; kingdom Pseudomonadati; phylum Bacteroidota; class Flavobacteriia; order Flavobacteriales; family Weeksellaceae; genus Chryseobacterium; species Chryseobacterium sp. KCF3-3. The sequence continues at coordinate 869,245 of NZ_AP035792.1, read as the reverse complement.
ATCTTCTGCTTTTACTCTGTATGAACCTAGGTCACGGAAATTATTGAAACCATCACCTTTTGTTGCTGCCTCAATGTGGCAATGCCAGTATTTTTTGTTAATTCCCGAGCCTTTTACTCCATTTGGAAATTCACTGCTTGAAGCATTTCCTGTCGATCCTGATTGGGCTACTTTTTGGCCATGTTTTACTTTTTCCCCTTTTTTAACATATATTTTATTAAGATGACAATATAAGATAAATACAGTTTTCCCATCTTTGTCTTTAGATTTTATCATTAAAATATTACCTAAACTTTTATACCTATATTCGTTCGTTTTAAAAGTATTTACTACAGCTGTAACTTCGCCACACATTAGGGAATGTACATCTTTATATGTTGGACCTGAAAGAATATCTATTCCTTTATGCCCTCTTGCAGAATTGTATCCAAATCTGTTATTATTTTTTCCTCCATTATCTGAACTTATTTCTGGATTTTCCCATACATCAGCATAATCAAAACATTGTGAACAATCTTCTGGACATTCATTTTTGGATTGAGGTTCTTTATTATCATTCGATTCACAACATCCATATCCAAATTCTTTTAAAAACCCTTTTTTTAAATGTAGTTCTTTACTTGGTTCAATTAATTCTTCTTTAAGGTTTTTCTCGTAAATGGTCTTTACCATATCAAAAGTATATGACGGACTTTGTTGTCCATAAGGCGAGTCTGGCAAACTTGCCCAGCATAAGCTAGAAATAAGAGCAGCTTTTTTGATATCATAATCAATAATCATTTGGATGATATCTCCTTGTTTTCCTTTAAATCTTTTTCTCCATTCTTTTAATTTTTCTTCTTTTACTGTATCACGAATCTTCTTTTTTTTATCTTTCCACACGACCGGATTATAGAAACTATCTGAGCGGTCTTGGATATAATTGTGCTTCATAATTACTAAGCAGAATTTATCTTGAGATTCTTGATTAAAGCTAGTGATATTATATTTTTTTGAATAGTCCAACTTTTCAGAATAATTCCAATTTTTATTTTTGTCCTGATAATGTCCTGTTAAATTTTTCCATGTATCTGTCATTATTTGATATGCACCTGCAGCTGAAGATGAATATTTGCCAGATGTAATTACTTCTTCAGGATGCTTGCTTAAATCTGAGAACTGTTTTCCACTATATTGAGTAATGTAACCTCTTTCTGTATCTGTACCTTCTTTTACTCGTAACATTCTGATAAATGCTCTTACTCTTGCTTCACATTCACACACTTTTTCATCTTTTGATTTATTAGAAGGTTGTGTCTTTTCCACCGCTACCGCACTCTTCACCTTCTCCACTTCTACCAAACCTTCCGAATTTACCCCAAATTTCTGAGATTCCGCAGAAAGATACTTGGAGATAATTTCTATAAAATAGTTTTGTTTATATGAATCCAGATCGCTGATTGGAGAGTCTATTCCTTTTTCAAAAATATCTTTAGTAATGATAAATCCTGAAGTGTCATATACATCGGCAGGAATTTTAATCATTCTACTTCGGTAAACTTCATCGTGGAATACCGAGTCAGATTCCCAGATGACATATTGAATGTGCTTTCCCATCATATTCTTGGAGTGAATTCTTACCCTTACTTTATCACCAACGGCTACTTTGGACAGCTCTTTTCCTGTATTATCAATGAAAACAGCTTCTATAATATTACCATTAGGATCAAGCTGTTTCGGAACACCTCCTTGTCTGACCGGAAATTTTGGCGTATGTTTCTCAGGCTGTGGCTTAGGTTTGGGTTGATTTTGGCCTTTATAATCTGGATTGGTTACATCTACGTTCACTTGGCTGGACCCCTGAATCTCCCCTGAATACGTTGCGGTAATATAATACTCTTGATTAACTCCTTCATCTTTGTCATCTTTCATCATAAACTGATTGGAAATCTGACGAAGAATTTTTTCATCCGACATCAGCGGTATTTGTACTTCTGCAATACCATTTGCATTCACTCTCGCTTTGTAGCTGCATGTATGTCGGTTATTTTTGTTAATAACAGGATTATGTCCCTTTCCCGGAGCATCATCTTCCCAAAGATGGAATTCTATCTCTTTATTAAACATGGCGATGCAGTGAGCCTGCGCAATCAGAATATCGCGGTAACTGGCTTTATTGATATCTTTTGCTCCTCTGTTAAAAAGTACTACTTTATCTATTTTTGGAACCTTGTTTCTGGTAGGGATAATGGGAAGAGTACCTGCCAGCTCTTTGGAATTAGGAAGCCCGGGTAAAATTCCTTTTTTAGTTTCATAGACTTCCATTTGAAATTCTATTCCCAGTGCTATTTCTCCAAATTTGTAAGTTACTTTTTGACCGGTTTTTGGCTTAACGGTAATATCTTTCCATAGTCCGGTTTTTTGTTTCTTGTAAATATACCATTCATATTCACCTTTGAGTCCAAATGAAAGGATAGAAGGTTTTACTTCGTAGGAATATGTTTTTCCTACCTGAGGATTTTGATCTCCAGTAATATTTCCTGCCATGGCTAATATAATTTATAAATAACTTCCGGCTGGAAACTATTTTGACAGATATTACTTTTCAGAGCAGATTGCAGGAGAGGATAAAGGATTATACCTCCATATAGGATTACATTTTTTTTCATTGTGTTTTTGTGTTGGTTCAAAAACAAAAATAAAAAAAGAAATGATGTAGTGATATAAAAAAACCACCCCGGATGGAACAGGATGGTGTGAAAAATATAATAAACTGTTATTTTACGATTTCAGCATCAATGACTTGAGCGCCGCTATATTTTTGCTGGGCTTCCCACAATAAAAATTTGTCAACCTCTTTGATGAGTTTAGGAATGGTAAGCGACAATACTGCCAGGTCATCCATAACTCCCAGAACCGGTATCACAAATTCAGGAAGGAGGTCAATAGGAGAGAGTACATATAAAATTCCCAGTAAAGGAAGAATAATGTCTATGGATTTCATTGGATAAATTCCTTTTCTCCACATTTTGACCATTCTGAAAATATCAGGGATCTTTTTGATAAAGCCCTTATGATTGATGGCTTCTTTTGCAAGATTTAATTTTGAATATTTCATTTTGTGTTTGGATTTAATAAATTTTTCAATGCTATAAATTTCGCAAATCCTGTACCAACAAATTATAAAATTTAGTTAAAATATTACTTGATAATATTGTCAATGAACTGATGCACAGTCTCTGTGTTCCAGTCTTTTGTAGCATCCTCTTTAATAAGGATTCTTCCGTGCTTATCCAGTAGGAAAGTGGTAGGAAATACCTTTGGAAGAATTTTCTCAGAAATTGGACTTTGAGCAATATATACAGGAACGGTATAGTTATTTTCTTTCAAAAACTTTCTTACATCCTCTTCCTTATCATTCATGGCAATCAAAACAAAATCTACATGATCTTTTCTGGTATCATACAGTTTCTGAATAGAAGGCCATTCTTTTCTACAAGGCGGGCACCATGTTCCCCAGAAGTTAAGGAAAATACCTTTGTCCTTAAAGTTTTTAAGATTAGTGCTTGGTGCATTAATTCCTTTAAGCTCTATATCATAATCCTCTTCACTGATATGAACTGCATTTTCTATAGTGGCTACCGGAAAGAATGTATCCTTTAGAAAGTTTCTTACTCCTGGTATAAAAGCAACACCAGCAATAATGACAATAATTACAAGATAAATGACACTTTTTTTCATATCTCTTTTTTATAGAAGATCCAAAATTTCCTGAACAGCATCTTTTCCTCTGTTTTTGGCATAATATATCTGCAGATCATTATAGAAAGTATCTTTTGGATAGGCTTCAGGATCGGCTTTATATTTCATCAGGAGTTCGTATCCATATTTGGGACGTGGGCCCCATGAATTTTTTACATTCAGATCTTTATCAAGGATAATTACTTTAGGAATAGATTCCGTACCATTGGTCAAAAACTGATTGATTAAGCTTTTATCACTGTCTCTAAGGAAAACTCTTACTTCATTATGCCCTTCAAAAAATCTGAAAAGAGCAGGTACTGTTGCGCTTGCATCTCCGCACCATGCTTCAGAAATAATTAAAATCTTTCCGTCAAAATTTTTGGCAGCAAGTTCTTTCAGCTGATCTTCATCCGGAACGTATTTTTTTACCGTTCTGTCCATTCTGTGAAGTCCCAGCTCATAATATTGTTTATAGTCAGCTTCCTGTTGGTTGGCAGGATTCTCTAATCTTTCTTTTGCAATCTGAAGATATTCTTCAAACGAAATTCCTTGATCCCAGTAATTTTTCATTACCAAAAATATTTATGTTAAAAATTATTGATGTTTCTTGTTTTATTGATCAAAAACAGGTCTGCCAGTACAAATGCAGCAAGGCCTTCCACTACCGGAACAGCTCTTGGAACTACACAAGGATCGTGACGCCCTTTTCCTTCTACGATGACAGGATTTCCGTCTTTATCAATACTATCCTGTGGTCTCAGAATAGTAGCTACAGGTTTGAATGCTACACGGAAATAAATATCCATTCCGTTAGAAATTCCACCCTGAATACCTCCGGAAAGGTTAGATTTTGTCGTAAAATCTGTATTGAAGGCATCATTGTGCTCTTTTCCTGTCATTTTAGCTCCGCAGAAACCGCTTCCATATTCAAAACCTTTGCAGGCATTGATATTCAGCATAGCTTTTGCCAGCTCAGCCTGAAGTTTTGAGAAGATGGGTTCACCAATTCCCACAGGAACATTTTTAATCACACAGGTGATGGTTCCTCCGATGGTATTCCCTTCTTTTTTGATCTCTTTGATTCTTGCAATCATCTTTTCTGCCGTTTCAGCATCCGGACAACGCACATCATTGCTTTCTGTTTGAGAAAAGTCTAATGCCTGATAAGGTTTTTCACAGAAAATATCACCTACGGAAGATACGTAAGCGTTGATCTCAATATTGGGTAAAAGCTGCTTGGCAAGTGCTCCGGCAACTACCCAGTTCATAGTTTCTCTTGCAGAAGATTTTCCGCCACCACGGTGGTCTCTGAAACCAAATTTCTGGTCATAGGTGAAATCCGCATGACTTGGACGATAGGCTCCAGCTATATGGTCATAATCTTTCGATTTCTGATTTTCGTTTTCAATGATAAAACCAATGGGTGTACCTGTTGTTTTGCCATCAAAGATTCCGGAAAGAAACTTTACAGTGTCGCTTTCTTTTCTTTGTGTAACGATTGCTGACTGGCCGGGTTTTCTTCGGTTCAGTTCGTACTGAACTTTATCGAGATCTACCGCTAAACCTGCCGGAAAATTATTGATGATACCGCCATAAGCCACTCCGTGACTTTCTCCAAATGTTGTAAGACTAAGAAGATTACCTAATGTGTTGAACATGATACAAAATTACCTTTTTTTCTTCAGATAATAAAGTTTCTGGATTTGTTCTATTTATCAGTGTTTTTGATATTATTGATAACCTTTTGGGCTTCCTCTTTTTCTTCTGAAGTCATTTTTTTCGGGATAAACCCTTTTTTAATGTCATTTTTGTCCGAAAGCTGTGGAAAAATACCTGCCTTCACATCATCAAAGAGATAAGCCGGAGTAATTGCCGGAAGTGGAGTGTCAAAACTATAGGGATAATGGTGGGAAACATTAAATTTAAAATTTCCTACCTTAAAGGTGTCAAACTGCTGATATTCATAGGTTGAAGGTTTGTATATCTGCTTTTTTTCAAATCCGGTCATAAAACTTCCCACCCGGAAACTTGGAATATATTTTTGAATAATTCCCGGAAAAGATAATATTGAAATAAAAAATAAGCTGAGTGCTGAAAAGACAATAATGGATTTCTTCTGATCAAAATATTCATAAAATAAAATAAAGAATATAACAAAAAATACATCTACGAAAAATCTGTATTGGGCTGAAAAGGTAAGAACCAATATACTTTTTATCAATAACGAAATGCAGATCAACGTAATGATCTTTTTCTTTTTTATCCCGGCAAATACCGTGAAAATAATTAAGCTCAAAACAAAAAGGATATTGATTCTGGATTTGATTCCTTCCAGAGAAAACCAGTTTTTGATATAATCTGCAGTCGAGAATTTTTGAATTTCCTCATAGGTGTACTGCATATCATAGGTTTTCATGATGGCAAATTGTGAAGAAATTTTTAAAACCTCCGGATCAGGCTTCCAGGATACTCCTAAATCACCTATTGCAATCGGAAAAACCGGATATCCGAATGTCCAGATGTTTTTAACGAAGAATAAAAATAGTATTGAAGTCCCTAAAAGAAGTTGTTTAAAGTGACTTTTAAAAATAAAAACAGAACTTAAGAAAACCAGTATAGGCAGCCATATCATCGTAGGTTTTATTGTAAAGACAAAGACTGAAAATGCAAAGAGGAGCGTGGTATTTCTGTTTCCGGCTATAATTTCATTTAAAATAATCAATGAAAAGATAATAACAGGAAGGTCAGGGCTTGGAGACTGTGAAAACAGTAGTAAGATGGGCAGAAAACAAAGATGGATCCAATTTTTTCTTTCAATACTATACATACTGTAGATGATAAGCAGTATAGAATTGATTCTTAAAAACGGGTCTGAGAAATTGGAAAATCCTGCCTGGAAAATATGCCAGACAGACATTTGCCCTAAGGTGAGGTCTACATTCGAGATGCCTTTTATAAGTCCATATTCTGTAAGCCATTTCAGTGTAGGAATATAATACCCGAAGTGATCCAATATATAAGGATAGAATGAGCCTGCGAATATAACAGTCAGAGAACTTATACTTAATACTATGAAATCCTTTTTTGAAAATTGATGGAATTCCTGGTAAAGTTTATTTTTAAAGAAGAAAAATAGTCCCAATAGTATTGAAGGTATTTCCACATTGATATTTAAGGGAATGAAAAAAGAAATAATCATCCATATCAGACTTATTCCAAGGATTCCGGATAAAATTTTTCCAGAGATTCCCTGAAATAAAATTCCCCATATATTTTCCATAATCTTTCCCCAGCCCATCAGGACAGGAATGATGAAAATGGAAGAAAACAGAATCAATACCATAAAAAAAGATTGCTTAAAAGTAAGCAATCTTTATATTTTATCATTAAAAATATTTATTAACGGGGTTGTACCCTTCCGTCTTTTCTATCCTGTGATCTACCAATAGTATATCCGGTTGCACCTCCTACAACACCACCAATTACAGCTCCTAATCCTCTGTTTTTCTTAGCGATAAGTGCTCCGGCAGCAGCTCCACCTACAGTACCGATGACGGTTCCTTTGGCAGCTTTACTCCATCCTTTTTTCTGAGTAGTTCCCTGTGAAGTACCACTTCCGTTATTGGCATAACTTCCGTTGTTGCTTCCTGAGCCAGAATTTGAGCTTCTGTCTCTATATACTGTTCGTGTTTCTCTGATCACCCGTGGTTTTGAATTATTTTCAGCAGCAGCTCTCGCTTTTTTGCTTTCTGATACACTATCTGCTTTTTTTTGAGCTTCGTATACCATTTTTTCCTTTTCAATAGCCAGCTTTTGTTTTTCTATTTCAAGTTGTCTGGCCTGAAATTCAAGTTTCTGTGCCTCCAATGACTTTTCTGCAACGCTGTCATCTTTCTTGCAGGCCGTCATTAAAAAGACGGATAAAAAACCTGCTAATACTATCTTTCTCATAATTCAAATTTTAATACGATAAAGCCAAAATGACTTTGATTTTAATTCTATTTTCAATTATGAAGCCAAATTTTAGTTAATAAGTGTTAAAAGTGATAATTAAAAAGAGAGTTAATTTTATATAATGATCAGTTTTGTACTGTTGGCGGTAGATTCCGGAGGTTTAAGAATAAAGGGCGATTTTTTTTGATTGTATGTTTTCGTAGGAGAAAATAAAAAAAATGAACTCAATATTATCATTATGCTCTCAATTTTCTTTTTTGTTTTTAAAAGTATTTGTAAATTTTATTTCATCAATAGTTTTTATTAAATTCATATAAGTTGAGTATTTTTGAATGCCAAATTACTTTTTAATATGAAAAAATCAATTTTTACAGTATCAGCATTGATAGGATTGCTGACTGTTGCCACATCGTTTTCTTCCAGGGAAATAACAGAACTTCATCAATGCAGTCCAGAAATGGCTGATAAAACACCCAAATCTCAGACCTATAAGATTCGTTATGGTCTTCTTTCAAAAAACGGAACAAAAATTCTTTCAGGAAATTATGATGTAGGAAGTTTCCTTGCTGAAAATATGACGACTGGAGAAGTGTATGATACTTATTACAGTGGAGGTTTTCAATCTGTTCCACAATATTATGACGGGCTTCCTGCAGGAACCTATATTTTTTCTGCTATGCAGGGACAAGGAGGATGGGTTGGCTATGGAACAGTAGTTGCTACAGTTTCTGACGCGCAGGTAGATTCTGATGGATATATCACCGTGTATATTCCAATCATTTGGGAAGAATAAGCCTTGTGAGCAAACAAATATTTAGCTAAATTTACCCATTCCAGAGATGGAAATGTTTTCAATCATTATATAGATTTTTAGATTACTTTAAATTACGAAGTATTTTCATAATGTAAATTATATTTTGATTTATCTTCAGGGTGCATTTTTGATTCTTATAGAAAGTATTCATTCTTCTGTTGCTTTATTGTGTTATATTTTCTGCTTAGAGAATATAAAATATATTGCTCATGCTGAATGATTCTACAATATTCTGTTTGGATTTTTCTAAATAGATTTTTTTCATCATTTGTGTTTTTTAGGCCTCCGTCAGGAGGCCTTTTCTTTTTAATGCTTTTTATGATTTTACGCATATAATAATTGTTCAAAAACCGATACTTTTATTACAAACATTTTCATTCCATATTTTATAATAAAAGGCTGTTCAAATAGAACAGCCTTTTATTTATATATTATCTAAAGTAACTTTTATTTTGCTAATGATGCGGTGCATTCTGTTGGTCTGGTAATTCAGAAGATTAAAAATTTCATTTGAACTGGTAAAAACCTCAGGAACATTTTTGTGGTTAATGGTTTTTATTCCCCGTCTTTTCATGGTGTCATGGATTACTCTTGCAAAAGATTCTTTTGCACTTTGTTTTGCTTTATCCTGAGAAATTCCATTGGAATGAAGCCTGTAGAGATACAAAGGTTCTTTGAGGTATTTTACTTCTCCCTGCTCCAGTACCTTCAGATAAAGATCCTGATCTACCGCATTTTTCAGATTTGGATTAATTCCGGCAGTTCTTAAATAAACTTTTCTTTTAAAAGTGAAAAAGTGGGCAAACTGAATAGGGTAGTTGAAGAAATAGCGATTGTTATAAATTTGTTTAGTACCCGTATAAATTTTTTCCGGAACAAGGTTCTCGTTGCAAAGTATCATTTGAGAATATATGGCAGCAAGATCATCTCTGTTCACAAATTCCAGCGCTACTTTTTCCAGTGCCTCAGGATGAAGAGCATCATCAGGGTCAAGATATGCACATAAATCTCCCTGAGCATATTTCATGCATTTGGCTTTCGTAGATCCACAGCCTTCATTAAGGGCATTATGATAAAGCTTAAAACGGGAGTCATTTTTGATCAGAGACTCTATAATCTCAACCGAATCGTCTGTAGAGGCATCATCAATAATAATTACCTCCCAGTTTTCATAGGTTTGATTGATTAATGAATGATAGCACTCCTTGAAATACTTTCCATTATTATAGTTTGCTATAAGTATAGAAAAATTTGTCACGGTCTTTTTGAATTAATAGTGTAAAATTATAAAATAATATATACTGAAAATATAATCTCAATCATTATATATCTAGTATTTTTTTCTTATATTTAGCACACTGTGAAGTGTGTTGTGCTTTTTTAAGAATAAGATATTTCACCAACACTAAGAAATATAATCATATAGATTTTGATTATTGTCTTTTTTTGAGAAATAAAGTAGATGGCCTGAGAATTCGGTATTTAAAAGAAATAATAATTTTATGATTATACTCATAAAATAAAAAAAAAGACTGGTATATCTTTGGCTAAGAATTAATAGATAAAATAATTTTTATCTCTGATATAAAATTTTTTTTCATCATTTGTGTTTTTTGAGGCCTCCATTTCTGGGGGCTTTTTATATAAAGGATTTATATGATATTTTATGTTGATCTTCATGGAATTTTTCATAACTTTTTTGTGTCATGATTAATATTTTTCTGACGGATGTAGCGAGTGTGCCAATTTGTTATTGAAAATACTTTTTATGGCAGATCAGCTCTTTTAAATTTTTTTATGTCCTGAATGTAAATCTTATTTTATTAAAATGTAAATTATTTTTTTTTTAATACTTTTGCCGGAGCATTGGATTTATCTGAAACTATTAAAGGTAATTATGAAGAGGTTTTTAAGGTATCAGTAAAATCTGTTTTAAATGTTGAATTGGTGAAAATGGTGCCACAACAAGAAAATGACTTTTTTTCTCAAAATCGTTATTCTTGGCACGATTTTTCAATATAGAAATGTAACTCATGTTTAATTTGAGTTTTCATGGTTATTAGTTTTTATCCTCGGAATTTCCGGGGATTTTTTTTATCCTGATATGACGCTACTCATAAAAGTGTGTTGGATCAAACTTCTATTTTTGAACGAGATAATTTTCTATCCATCATTACTTTTTACATTATTTATCAAGCTCTTCTTTGATCTGGAAGAGCTTTTTTTTATGAATAGTATATTACATTATGAATAAAAAGCCATAAAGATTGAATAGCCCGTGGAAAAGCACTGTTAGAATAAAACTGTATTGGTAGGCGTGTTTGTTGTAATAGATGTAAAGATTATTTAAAATAATACCGCCGAAGAATGTCATAGCAATATACAGCCCATTATAATAATGCATAGAGGCAAAAATACTGCTCATAATGATTATGCAGAGTATTCTATTATTGATTCTCATCCATTTGCTTAAAACCAGGTAAGGGAGATATTGAAATAGAAAAGTCTCCAGAAAAGAGCGATAAATATTGCGATGAAGTTTAATTCTTCTTTCGAAATATTGTTGTGTCTACTTTGATTGACATCGAAATGAAAATAGATATCATTTATATAATTAAAAAAATATCCATTCAACAGAGCAAGAGAAAATGAAATGATGAAGAAGAATAGTAATTTTTTCATGCGTAAATATTGATAATAAAAAAGAATGGAATATTAAAAAAGCTGAAAGTATAAAAACAAAAAAACCTCTAAATAACTTAGAGGTTTTTTTTGAGGTACCTAGCGGATTCGAACCGCTGTAGATGGTGTTGCAGACCACTGCCTAGCCGCTCGGCCAAAGTACCATTTTTACCATTTTTGAGGTGTGCAAATATAGTAAAATTTCTTTATGAACAAAAGTTTTTAAGCAATTTCTTTCTTTCCAAGATCTTCAATTTCTCTTTTTGCTTGAATCTCAGCCTGATAATTTTTGATGTTAATTACCCTTGTATCACTCCAGCTGTCATGCCATCCGTTTACACCAAGAAATGATATCCCATCAAAAGGAACAATTCTGGAAAGACTTCTGTAAAAAATTTGCTGGGTAGTTGGCTTTGTACCGTCTGTACTGATTACTTTGGTTCCGGTAATATACTTTGCAACGGTTCTTCCATCTAAAAAGTTTTCCATCAAAAAGTAATACACACAATAATTGAAATTTCCAATAAAGAGCTGCCATATTATATTTCCATTACTATAGAAGTAGAAAAACTCAATTGAAGTTACTTCATACAGTAAATTAAACATAATAGAGAGGAGATAATTAATAGCATATATTACGATAAGATCGAGTAAATTATTAGCAAGCCTTGTCCATGACGAGGCTTTATTGTATTCAACAACATTTAGAATTCTTTTCATAGTCAGTTATTAGTTTTTTAATTTAGTCTTTAAAATCCGTTCACAAGTAGCTTTAAGGAGGCGTTTGTATCAATAACCGCTGTAATACCTGTATTGCTGAGCAGAATTTTACTAGGTTTAAGATTGAAAACTTTTCCATTCATCTTTAATCCTTTATAATATTCTTTGTTGAAGGCTTCTTCGATACTTTTTCTTGAAGTTTCTTCCAGTTCCTGAGTTGGGATTCCATATTCTTCTTCAATCATTTTTACGATTTTCCCCTGAAACAGGAGAGAAGCTGTTTTCTGAAGAATATTGGTAGTTTTCAGTTTGAATTTGGTTTCTGATAAAACAATTTTTCTTTTTGTTTCGTCATACACCGGAATTCCTGAAATAATAGAAGTTCCTTTGATATAACCATCAGTTTGAGCCTCAATAACTACTCTGTCATCAACACCGTACACTCTGATATCTGTTACTTTTACTTTGGAGTCGCGAATATCAAATTCCTTATTCAGGAAAGTTTTTCTCGCCATATTACTCGCTTCTGTAAAAGGAATATTGGCTGTCGTCTGCAGAATAAATTTGTCAGCAACTGTAGGTGTTGTATTAAAATTGGCAACACTGGTTACTGGTGAAGAAGCGGCAGGTTTATTTCCTGTAAAAGTTTCAGAAAAAATATCTACACCAAGGGTAGCATTGATCTGATTTCCATAAAATTTCAAAGGAGTGATATTGACTCCCACAGGGCTTACTTTCAGCCATGTATTGTATTCCTCAGAAATATTGAAGGGCTGAAGGAAAGTATTCCAGGCCATTAAGGCATATTGCTGGAAATTCAGCTGTGTAGCCATTTGCTGATCAATAGTTTTACAGAATTTTTCCTGTTGCTCCTTTAAACTTTTTTCAACAATGGTAGTAATAGGAATCTGTATTCTTCCATAGTCCAGAACAGGTTTTGTTACCCATCTGAAGCCATTGGGCCTGGTATTCGTAGTAATGGTCCAGTTATTTTTAAAAGTAACGGTGGTATTGAAAGACATTACCGTTTCGAAAGTAGTATTTTGATAGGTGTATACTCCTAATGTACCAATTCCTTTTTCTGCCCATATTTTTAAAGGAACTTCAATCAGCAGATTCTGGCTGGTTCCTCCTACAAGGCGGATAGGTCTGGTCTTCCAAATTTTTACCTTAAACTGATCATTGTTATTGTCTGTATAAGAATCATCCTGATATACAAGATCTTTCACGGAAGCATTGATCATATTGCTCAGTTCCGAAAGGGGAATGGTTACAGGCATTGTAATACTGGATCTGATCTTCGGAAAGTTATAAGCCGCCAACTGATTATCAACGCCGGCCTGGCCAAAAACGCTGATTCCCGCTACTAAAAATAATATTTTAACGAATTTCAATTTGTATGTTTTTTTAATGAAACGAAAATAAGGATTTTAATTTTCCGGTTTAAAGCTTTTTTCCAACTCAATGCTGGCACCTTTCATTTCTCCCTGCATAGGTGGAGCTGTTTTGGTGATTTTTAATTTAATATAATCAACCTGTGGAAAGCTGTCATGAATTTTTGTGATGATTCTTCCTGCTACATGTTCCAGTAATTTGGATTTTATTTTCATTTCACCGTGAAGGATATCATTGATATCTGCATAACTTATGGTGTCATGCAAATCGTCGGAAGTGGCTGCTTTCCACAGATCGGTATGAAGTTCTGCATTCAGAATATAATAGGTACCGATGATATTTTCTTCAGGAAGTACACCATGGTACGCATATATTCTTACATCTTCAAGATATATTTTGCTCATTGCATCAGATTTTATGAAGCAAAAATCGTCTTAATTCTTCAAAATCTGAATTTATTTCTACAGTTTTTTTCTCCTTTTTCATGAGTTCCTTCAATGATTCAGGAATTTCAATCTGAGTATGAATCGCTTTTTCCACTGCATCAGGGAATTTTACCGGATGAGCAGTACCCAGGATAAATCCTTTTTGATCTGGATTTTCCTGCAGATATTTTTCCATTGAAGCAAAGGCTACGGCACTGTGAGGTTCCAGAATATATCCGTATTTTTCATAAACTTTACTTATTGTTTTCATTGTTTCATCATCATCAATGGAATAGGCAGAAATTTTATTTTTTACTGTTTCAAACTGATGCCCGAAAAGCTCCAGAACTCGTACAAAATTACTAGGGTCTCCTACATCCATCGCATTGGATAGCGTAGCAATCGCTTTTTGTGGTTGGTAGTTCTGAGTTGTAAAATAATCCGGAATTACATGATTGGCATTACAGGCCGCAATAAAATGACTGGCAGACAATCCTCTGAAATGAGCCAGAAGTCCGGCACAGATATTTCCGAAATTACCACTTGGTACACAGATTACAGGATGTTCTTTATGCTGCTGAATCCATTGTTTTAATGCGATTAAATAATAAATCTGCTGGGGAAGCCATCTTGCCACGTTGATAGAATTGGCAGACGTCAAAAATAACTGACTGTTGATTTCTTCATCTGAAAAAGCCTGCTTAACAAGATTCTGACAATCATCAAAACTGCCATTGACTTCTAATGCTGAAATATTTTCGCCCAATGCTGTCAGCTGCTTCTCCTGAACCGGACTTACCCTGTTTTTAGGATACAAAATAACTACATTAATCTGCGGAATTTTATAAAATCCATGGGCAACAGCGCCTCCGGTATCTCCGGAAGTGGCAACAAGAACAGTTACTTTTTTCTGCTGATCTTTCAGAAAATAAGACAGGCAACGGCTCATAAATCTCGCACCAATATCTTTAAAAGCTAGAGTAGGGCCATGAAACAGTTCTAATATGGATATCTGCTCATTAATTTTTTCTAAAGGAATCTCAAAACTCACGGTTTCTGCTACAATTTCTTTGAGTATTTCCGAAGGAATTTCATCTCCTACAAAATCTTTCATGCATTGATATGCGATTTCCTCATTGGAATACTGATGAAGATTTTGAATAAATTCTTCATTAAACCGGGGAATGTTTTCAGGAAAGAACAACCCTTTTTCTTTTCCCTGACCTTTTATGGTTGCCTCTCTGAAATTAATTTTTTCCAGATGGTCTTTTAAATTATAATATTTCATTTTTGTTTTTTATGATTAAGCTTCTTCAATGATTTGAATACCAGCCGGATTTATTTTTGAAACATATACAAAACTTTCTATTTCAATTTCATCATATACTGATTTCATCATTTGGGCAATTTTTTCTGCGGTTTCTTTTTGTTCAGACAGCATAAAAATAGAAGGTCCAGATCCGGAAATTCCACCACCTAAAGCTCCTAATTGCAAGCTTTTTTCTTTGATTTCGTTAAATTCTGGTATCAATATACTTCGCACAGGTTCAATAATGACATCGTTTAAACTTCTGCCAATCAAAGCGAAGTCATTCTTCTGAATCCCGGCTACGAGCCCGGCTATATTTCCCCATTGTTCAACAGCGCTTTTTAAAGTGATATTTTTCTTTAAAATCTGTCTGGCATCTGAAGTTTTAACTTCCACTTGCGGATGTACGGCCGTTGCAAATAAATCAGGACTGTTCAGAGGAATGATATCAATGGGGTTGGTAGATTTTACCAGCGTAATTCCTCCATAAATACAGGGAGCTATGTTATCTGCATGCCTTACTCCTGAAGCCAGCTCTTCTCCAAACATGGCAAAATGAACCATTTCCTCTTTGGAAAGTTTGTTTCCTAATAACACATTGGCACCAATGGCGGCTCCGGCGGCACTTGCCGCACTGGAGCCGAGCCCGCTTCCAGGCTTTATATGCTTATGGATAATGACTTCAAAACCATTTTTCAGATTAAAATATTCCTGAATTTTTAGCAGCACAATACCGGCAACATTGCTGGAAGGCTCTTCAGGAAGTCCGAAAGAATCTGTATGTTTTATAATAATTTCTGGGGTTTCCAGTAATCGGAATTCCATCTCATCATAAGGATCGTGCATAGCCATTCCTAAAATATCAAATCCGCAAACCAGATTGGCAACAGTGGCCGGTACTTTTAATTTTACTTTTTTCATAATTGTATTTTTAAATAGAACGGATAATATCTGCAAAAACTCCACTTGCCGTTACATCTGCGCCGGCACCGGCTCCTTTTACAACCAATGGCTGTTCTGAATATCTTAAAGTTTTAAAAATGACAATATTGTCCTTTCCATATAAGTGAAACAGGTCACTATCCGGAGCAATATGCTGTAGCCCTACTTTAGCTTTTCCGTCTTCAAATTCTGCGACATATTTTAATATTTTGCCTTCGTTTTTAGCTTTAATCAATAAGTTTTTAAAATGATCTTCATACTCTGTAAGCTTTTCGTAGAAGTTTTCAACACTTCCCTGCATGCATTCTTCAGGCAGAAAACTTATATTTTCAATTTCCTCAAACTGAAGCGGATATCCTGCCTCTCTTGCCAGAATTAAAATTTTTCTTGCTACATCTTTTCCGGACAGATCAAGTCTTGGATCCGGCTCTGTATATCCTTCCTTCTGAGCCTGAGCTACTACTTCGGAGAACGTTCTGCTGCCATCATACTCATTAAATACAAAATTCAATGTTCCGCTCAATACAGCCTTAATAGATTGAATTCGGTCTCCACTTTTGATAAGATCATTAATGGTTCCTATTACCGGAAGCCCCGCTCCTACATTGGTTTCAAAATAGAAATTACAGCTGTGATTTCTTGCAGTATTTTTTAAAGTTTTATACTTTTTGAAATCTGAAGAAGCTGCAATTTTATTACAGGCTACGAGGTTCACACTTCTTTTTAATAAGCTTTCATACACTTCAGGAATGTCAGCGCTTGCCGTTACATCAACGAAAACCGAATTTCTAAGGTTTCTGCGGATAATTTCATCTGCAAATTCTCTGGCAGAGGCTTTTTCACCATATTGTTCCCAGTTAGCATAGCTGTCCTTTGATATTCCCTGATCAGAAAACAGCATATGACGGCTATTGGACATCCCTGCAATTCTCAGGTTGATCAAAAAGTTTTCTTTTAAATAATCATTTTGGCTATAAATCTGCTGGATCAGTTTTGAACCTACATTTCCTGTTCCACAGATGTACAGATGGATTTGCTTTATTTCAGATTCAAAAAATTCTTCATGAAGTACATTCACTGCTTTTTTACTATCCTTTTCTGAAATCACAATGCTGATATTTCTTTCTGAAGATCCCTGAGCAATTGCTCTAATATTGATCCCATTATTTCCGAGACATCCAAACATTTTTGCACTCACACCACTTCTGCTTTTCATATTTTCTCCTACCAGAGCGACAATGGAATGTCCTGTTTCAATTTTTACAGGATACACTCTCTTCAGGTTAATATCATCTGCAAAAGAAGAGTTGATGGCATATTCGGCACGCAAAACTTCTTTTTCTTCAATAGCAATGGTGATAGAATGCTCTGAAGATCCTTGTGTAATAAGGATTACATTTATTTTTTCATGACTTAAGCATTGAAATAATTTTGCTGAAATTCCGGGTATTCCTACCATTCCACTGCCTTCAAGGGTAAGCAGGGCAATATTGTTCATGTTTGAAATTCCTACTGCAATCTGCTTTTCATCTTCGGAAGATCTCCGTTGATGAGAAATTAAAGTTCCTGGCGCATCCGGATCAAAAGTATTCTTGATGATCAGGTTTGTATTTTTTACCATCACAGGCTGAATGGAAGGTGGATAAAGCACTTTTGCTCCAAAATGTGATAGTTCCATCGCTTCATGATAAGAAATTTCTGAAATAGGTTTAGCATTGGAAACCAGACGTGGATCAGCGGTCATCATCCCGCTTACATCTGTCCAGATCTGAAGTTCTTCTGCATCAATAGAAGCTGCAATAATAGAAGCTGTATAATCGGAACCGCCTCTTCCTAATGTGGTTGTATTATTTTTTTCATCATGAGCGATAAACCCAGGACCTAAAATAATGCGGTTGGGGGTTTTATTCAGGAAATTAGCAATATTGCTATCCGTACATTTAAAATCTACTTTTGCATGAGTAAAATTACTGTCTGTTCTGATCAGCTCTGCAGAATTCATCCATACGCAGTCTGATTTTTCTTGTTGAAGTCTTGCTGCAATAATATTTGAAGACATAAATTCTCCGTAAGAAGCAATTTTATCTTTAATTCTGTCTGTCAATTCACCAAGAACAGCAATTCCTGTGCAGAGCTCTTCGATATCATTGAAATGTTTTTTTACAAAACTTAACCATGAACTTTGTTCTGCGATTGGGAAAAGTTCTTTTACCAGACTGATATGTTTTTCTTCAAGATTCTGAACTGTTTGAATATAATTTTCATCTTTTACAGAAGCATATTCTGCTGCTTTGATCAGTTGGTCAGTAACACCGTGAAGTGCTGAAACAATAACAACAACCCTGCTTTTTAAAGATTCTCTTTTTATTATTTTTTCCACCAGTAAGATATTCTGAGAATGGGCGACTGATGTTCCGCCGAATTTTAAAACTTTCATCAATTATTTTTTTGAAGTTGGGCAAATAGAAATGATTACTCTTTAAAAAAAGAGTACGGGTACCGGAAATAATATGTGAAAATCTACCCCGTTATGGGGTAATTGTTGTAGTTGTGAATGTAGAAACAGAAGATATGCCTGAAATAAGTGATTTCAGGGTAGAAATATCAGATATGTTTCTTAAAAGATTCATTGTAACAGAACAAATGTACAAATTATTTTGAAACAGGCAAGTGTTTAACATCATAAAATATATTTCCTTTTTAAGAGATATATTTGGTGTAATTGATTAAAAATCTTACATTTATAATGTTAACTCATAACGAAATAATTATGAAAAATTTAAAGAAATTAAACCGAGTAAATCTGAAATCAATCAGTGGAGGAGATGTGAATAACTGTTTTGAGAATTGTCCTGCCGGACCCTACGGACCTGGTGAACCAAGATCATGTGCTGATTATTATGCATTACCGGAGTGCTGTAAAGGAAGAGTGTTAGTAAGCTTTGAATGCTTCGGCCCTTACTGATTTACATGATCAATTTATTGTTATTACAGAATACTAAAATTATTACACTATGAAAACAATCAAGAAATTATCAAGAGAAGATCAAAAAAATATCAAGGGTGGTTTCACTGATATTCAGATTGAAGCATGCGGAGGTGAGCAATTTGTCTGTTTCCGCGGAGGTGGAAAGTGGGGATGCTGGCTAAAGCCGGGAGGTACTTGTTATGCACCTATGTTATAATAAGATAAGATTTAATTATTTCAATACATCTTAATCAAACTTAATTACTATGAGAAATTCAAAAAAACTAAACAGAGAAAGCTTAAGAGCTATTATGGGAGGAGGAGGAGACGAGTGCGCTGTAGATCTTGACTGTGGACCAAAAGGCTGTGCGGTATGTACAGATTTTAAAGGACGTAAAGTTTGTCTTTATCTTTTCCCGTATGATCCATCCATCCCGGGTAGCTGCCCAATTTTAGAAGCTTAGTAAAAAAATCAAAAATTAATTAAAACAACTATGAAAAATTTAAAGAAATTAAACAGAAAAGAACTTCAAACATTGCAGGGAGCAGGTCCTGCTACATGCACAGGATGTCCTAAGAATACTACTTACGGAAATAATCCTGGCGATGCTCCTTGTGAGGCTTTTCAAATGCTTCCCGATCGTTGTAAAATGTGCGTGATTGTTGATATGTCATGTGTAGATGGAGGAGTGTCTTAAAATTTTAAAATATGAAAACAATTAAAAAATTAAGCAGGAGAGATTTGGAGCAGGTGAATGGATCAGCTATTTCCAGATGTGATGGTTGTCCTACTCATCTGGTTTTTGGACCAGGCGCTTCCAGTGATCCTTCGTGCGAGGCCTATTGGAATCTGTCTGAAAACTGCAGAATGTGTGTTGTGGTAAGCATGGATTGCTTTGTTGCAATCACTGCTGACTAAAAATAAAAAAAGCACTGTGTAAAAACAGTGCTTTTCAATTATTTTATACTTTTAGAAAGATCAAGCATGGCTTCAATAGGTTTCAATGCTTTTAATCTTAATTCTTCGTCGATAAGAATTTCAGGAAGCTCATATTTCATACATAAATACAGCTTTTCCATTGTATTACGTTTCATATAGAAACATTCTGAACAGTTACAGCTTTCATCAAAAACCAATGCAGGAATCAGTTCCTTGTGAGGAGCGCGTTTTCTCATTTCGTGAAGAATTCCTTCCTCAGTAGCAATGATGAATTTTTGACAGTCATCTTTTTCTACATAGTTTAACAGAGCAGAAGTGGAACCGATGAAATGAGCCAGCTTTAATACTGCTTCTTCACTTTCAGGGTGTGCAATCAGTTTTGCATCCGGATTGTCTGCCAATTGCTGGGCAATTCTTTCCATTGAAAATGCTTCGTGTACTACACAGCTTCCATCCCAAAGGATCATATCACGACCTGTTTTTTTAGATAAATATCTTCCAAGGTTTTTATCCGGTGCGAAAATAATTGGTCTGTCTTTTGGAAGGGCTTCAATTACTGTTTCAGCATTGGAGCTTGTAACGATGATATCACTTTCTGCTTTTGTTTCTGCATTACAGTTGATGTAAGTGGCAATTAAAGCATTCGGGTGCTGCTCACGCATTTTTCTCAGTCCTTCTCCGGAACAACCGTCTGCCAGCGAGCATCCAGCCATGGTATCAGGAAGAACTACTTTTTTAGTTGGATTCAGAATTTTAGCGGCTTCTGCCATGAAATGGACTCCACAGAATACAATCATGTCAGCATTGGTGTCTTTTGCCTGTCTTGCCAGCTGTAAAGAATCTCCTAGAAAATCAGCGATATCCTGAATTTCTCCGGGCTGGTAATAATGGGCAAGAATAACAGCGTTTTTCTCCTCTTTAAGCTTCAGAATGGCTTTCACCAATTCTTCTCCCTGAGGAATAGCAATATCTTTTATATCCAGAAATCCTCTGACAGGAATTGCAGATTTAGCTTTTTCTAATGTTTCGGTACTCATATCAACCTCAATTTTTCTTTTACAGAAGTTAGAGATTAGAAACTAGAGGTTAGTATAACATGAGGATAATTTTCCTGACACTAAAAAACTAACTTCTAATTTCTAACTTCTAGTTTCTTTCTATAAAACTTTTTATTAAACTTTCTATTTCTTTTTTAGCTGCATCAAGATCTTCATTAATTACGATCTTGTCAAACTCGCTGGCGTAGGTCATTTCTTCTTCTGCCTTTGCTACACGGGTTTTTATGGTTTCTGCATCATCTGTATTTCTGGAGATCAATCTTCGTTCCAATTCTTCAATGGAAGGCGGTTCTATAAAAATAGACAGTGCCTTTTCACCAAAATATTTTTTTAAAGAAATTCCTCCTTTTACATCTACATCAAAAATAACTACTTTTCCCTGATTCCAGATTTTTTCTACTTCAGATTTTAAAGTACCGTAATATTTGTCAGTATATACTTCTTCATATTCTACAAAAGCATCTTCAGAAATTTTCTGTCTGAACTCATCTGGTGTCAGAAAATGATAATCTACTGCATGAACTTCACTTCCTCTCGGTTGTCTCGTTGTACATGAGATTGAAAATTCCAGCTCAGGAAATGTTTCCAGTGAATGCTTTACCAGTGTAGTTTTTCCGCTCCCTGATGGTGCTGAAAATATAATTACTTTATCCATTTTTTTTGGTTTCGGGTTACGGGTTCGAGTTGCGGGTTTCTTTTTTAGAAATGGTAACCACGCATCTCGTACCTCGTAGCTATCATTACAATACGTTTAACGTTTGTTCTTTAATTTTTTCAAGGTCATCTTTCATCATCACCACCAGTTTCTGGATTTCTGCGTGATTGGCTTTAGAACCTAGAGTATTGATTTCTCTTCCAATTTCCTGAGAAATAAAGCCCAGTTTTTTTCCATTGAAAGATTCATTGTCCATTACTTCTTTGTAATATTTCAGGTGCTGGCCAAGTCTTACTTTTTCTTCAGAAATATCAAGCTTTTCTGTAAAATAGGCCATCTCCTGGTAGAAACGTGTTTCATCAACGTTTTCAAATTCTTTCAAAGATTTCTGATAACGCTCTTTCACGCTGACAATTCTCTCTTCTTCAAAAGGAATTACTTCACCAAGATATTTGTCAATATTCTGAATATTTCTGTTTAATTCTTCGTGTAAAATACTACCTTCAGTTCTTCTGAATTCTTCGAATCTGTCTACGGCATTATTGACAATCTTAGCCAAAGCTTCCCATTCACCTTCCGTCAATTCGTCAGGTCTGGATGTGATGGCATCAGGAAGTCTTACCGCCATTTTAAGGTATTCGAAATTGGGACCGTCAGAAGCTATGTTTTTAAGTTCATTGATATAAGAGTCAATTAAGTTTTTATTAATTTTTACATCATTGGACTCTTCAAGATTCTCAATATTAACGTAGCAGTCTACTTTTCCACGGATAATTCTATCGTTAAGAATTTTTCTGATTTCAAATTCTTTTTCTTTATAACGTAAAGGAATTTTAATATTTAAATCAAAGCTCTTGCTATTCAGAGATTTAATGTCAATTGTAATTTTTTTTCCTTCAAAAACATCTTCGGCTCTGCCGAATCCGGTCATTGATAAAATCATAGTTTTTTATTGTTTTACAAAGATAAACATTTAAGTCTATAGTTGGGCTAATGTTGAATGGCTGGAAGATGGAGGCAGGAAGCGGGAAGATTTTTTGAATATAAGTGAAATGTAATTTTAACTTCCAGCCTCAGACTTCCATCTTCCAGCAAATTAAATAAACCCATTTTCGTAAATTAGCACTGTGAAAAAGAAAAATTTAATTTCTGTAGTAGGCCCCACCGGAATTGGGAAAACGAAATTGGCAATTGATTTGGCTCAACATTTCAATACGGAGATTATTTCCTGTGATTCCCGTCAGTTTTTTAAAGAAATGAAAATAGGAACGGCTGCTCCTTCAGAAGAGGAGTTGGCGGATGCACCTCATCATTTTATCGGAAATCTTTCAGTGGAAGAATATTATTCTATAGGTCAGTATGAAGAAGATGCTCTTCAAAAGCTTAATGAACTTTTTATAAATCACGATACTGTCATTCTTGTTGGAGGTAGCATGATGTATGAAAAAGCTGTGATAGAAGGTCTGCATGATCTTCCGGAAGCCAATGCTGAAAACCAGGAGAAGCTTCAAAATATGATGGAGCAGGAGGGAATTGAAAAACTTCAGGAAATCTTAAAAGAACTTGATCCTGAATATTTCAATGTGGTGGATATTCACAATCACCGCAGACTATTGAGAGCCATTGATATTATCTGGCAAACGGATAAAAAATATTCTGAACATATTTCGGTTTCTCAAAATGGAAGGGATTTTAATGTAATCAGAATCGGAATTGAAGCTCCAAGAGAAGAACTGTATGACAGAATCAACCGTAGGGTAGATATTATGATGGAGAAAGGCTTGCTGGATGAGGTAAAAGGTCTTGAGAAATTCAAAGAACTGACGGCTTTAAATACGGTAGGTTATGCGGAACTTTTTAAATATTTTGATGGAGAGTGGGATCTTGATTTTGCCGTTTCAGAAATTAAAAAGAATAGCCGCAGATATGCAAAACGCCAATTGACATGGTACAGAAAGGCTGATGATATTCATTATTTGCAATTAGGATATTCTGAAAAGGACTACGAAGATTTACTGAAATGGCTTGCGGAGGAGTTTGAAAAATAATTGCTTCCTGCTTTTAAAATAGAGATTCCTACGAAATGACACAGTGTGCGGGAAAACTAAGCGCTTAGTTTGTCATTCTGAATGGAACAAAGTGGAGTGAAGAATCTCAGTAAGAATTAAAGAGATTCTTCCTTCGTCAGAATGACAAACAGAATGTTTTAACTTGGCTCTATCAAGTATTGTCTTAAAAATCTATTTGATTTTTCTTAATTAAACTTAGCAACTTAAACGTACTTAATGGTTCGATGATCATTCATTTCATCAATAAAATCATAAAAAATGCGGCTCTGAAAAGAACCGCATCTTAAAACAAATATAATTTAATTTACTACTTCCAACCGCCGCCTAAAGCTCTGTATAAATCTACAATGCTGCTTAATCTCTGTCTTTTAATGGAAGCCAGATTCAACTCTGCCTGTAGGGAGTTCCCCTGTGCTGTAATCACTTCCAGGTAATTGGCTGAACCTCCTTTGTAAAGAAGTTGTGCACTTTTAATTCCGTCTTTCAACGTGGTAGATTGCTCTGTGGCTTTCTGTTCCTGAACTTTTAAGTTTTCATTGGAAACCAAAGCATCAGAAATTTCTCCCACAGCGTTCAATACCGATTGACGGAATGCCAGAACATTTCTTTCTCTTTGAATTTTTGCTACTGCAAGATCTGTCTTCAATTGTCTTTTCTGGAAAATAGGCTGAGTAATTCCTCCTAAAACCGATCCGAATAACGAAGCCGGAATCTGGAACCAGTTGTCAATTTTAAATGAATTTACTCCTCCGTTAGCTGTAATCTTCAGTGCCGGATACATATTGGCCTGAGCAATTCCTACCATTGCATTGGATTCTAATAAAACCAATTCCTGCTGACGTACATCCGGTCTGCGGCTTACCATAGCTGCCGGAAGACCTGCGGAAATATTCTGAGGTAAAGAAGTATCAGACATTTCAATGGTTCTGTTTACTTTATTAGGCAGTTCACCTGTCAGAATAC
The DNA here is from genome assembly GCF_045865955.1 of Chryseobacterium sp. KCF3-3. NCBI lineage: Bacteria > Pseudomonadati > Bacteroidota > Flavobacteriia > Flavobacteriales > Weeksellaceae > Chryseobacterium > Chryseobacterium sp. KCF3-3. The sequence continues at coordinate 844,628 of NZ_AP035792.1, read as the reverse complement.
TCAATGCATTTTCCTGAATAGCGATATTCTGTTCAAGTTGGGCAATCAGAAGTTCTGTAGCCTGTTTCTGTGCTGCAGCCTGCTGTACTCCTAAGGAAGTGTTATCACCACTTTCCCACATTTTTTGGGTAATCATCAGAGTATTGCTGCTCAGTTCCAGATTGGATTTTGCAATCGCTAATTGTCTGTCAAGCATCAACAGGTTATAATATCCCTGCGCAATGGCTGCTACTACCTGAGTCTGAACTGCTTTTGAACCTTCATAGGTCTGAAGATACTGCATTCTTGAAACTTCCTGCTGGTTTTTGATCTTTCCCCAAATGTCAGCTTCCCATGAAAGGTTGAAGGCTGCATTATAATCTTCAACATGGCTTGAACCTAAAAATAAATTTAAGCTTTGTCCATTCATACTGTTTTTGGAAGGTCTTGAAATCTGTCCGCTTACTCCGAAACCAACGTCCGGATATTGCATATATTTTGCCTGTTTCAGTTTTTCCTGGGAAGCAGCTACCTGCTTGAGGGCAATCTGAAGGTCATAATTATTTTTAATTCCTTTTTCAATCAATCCCTGTAAAATAGGATCGTTGAAAAACTGTTTCCACTCCAGATTGGCTATGCTGGCAGTGTCTGCAGTTGCGGTATACTGGAACTTTTCCGGAAGAGGAAGCTCAGGCTCAGTGTATGCCAGTTTAGACACACACGAAACAGAGCCGATGGCCAGCACAAATGTTAGAATAATATTTTTAACTCTTTTCATAGTTTTAAACTTTTAATTGAATACAAAACTTAGAGAGGTTTCTGTTGAGGCAAAAATTGTCTTTAGTAGGAGAAAAATAGTTAGCTTTTGTAAACCATTAAGAACAGACAGGTAAATAGGTAAACCTATGATCTTAAAATTTTCTCTAAGTTTTTGTTATTCATTTTTATTAGTGACTAGCAGCTAAAAGCTCTTCCTCCATTTGTTTTTTCAGAAGTCTTTTCTTTTTTCTGCTTGGCATTTTTTCATGAAGGTACTGGAACACTACATACATTACCGGAATGATAAAGATCCCGAAAATTACTCCTGTAAGCATTCCACCTACGGTACTGTAACCGATAGAGTGGTTTCCTTTTGAAGATGCACCTTGCGTCCATACCAATGGAAGCATTCCCACGATAAAGGCGAAAGAGGTCATTAAGATCGGTCTTAAACGTAATCTTGATGCCTGAAGTGCAGATTCTATCAATGTTTTACCTGCTTTTCTTCTCTGTACGGCAAATTCTACAATCAGGATGGCATTCTTCGCTAATAATCCTACAAGCATGATCAATCCTACCTGAACATAAATATTGTTATCAATTCCAGCTAATCCTGTGAATGCAAATACTCCGAAAATCCCTGTAGGAATGGTAAGAATAATAGCAAATGGAAGAATGTAACTTTCATATTGAGCTGCCAGTAAGAAGTAAACGAATAGAATACTTAAGAAGAAAATAAAGGCAGTCTGTCCGCTTGTTTTAATTTCTTCACGGGTAATCCCTGTCCACTCATATCCGTATCCTCTTGGAAGTGATTGCTGAGCAACTTCTTCTACTGCTTTGATGGCATCTCCGGTACTGTAACCAGGTTTTGGTGTTCCGTTAATTGTTACGGCGTTGAAAAGGTTATTTCTTGTTACCGTTTCAGGACCGAAAGATCTTTTTAACGTTACCAGAGTTTTTGCAGGAACCATTTCTCCCGATTTATTTTTTACATAGATTCCTTCTAATGAATTAACATCCGTACGGTAAGGAATATCGGCCTGAGCCATTACTCTGTAATATTTTCCGAATCTGTTGAAATCCGATACAAAGCTACTTCCGAAATAAATCTGCATGGTCTGCATCAGTTCTGTTACAGAAACACCCAGCTGGTTGGCTTTATCCGTATCTACATCAATAGTATACTGAGGGTTTCCTGCTGCATAAGTGGTAAAGGCAAAAGCAATTTCAGGTCTTTTCATCAGCTCTCCGATGAACTGTTGAGTGGTTGTTCCCAATTGTTCAAAAGAACCGTTTGTTTTATCCTGAAGCATGAATTCAAATCCGGAAACGTTACCGAAACCTTGTACAGTAGGGAAGTTGAAGAAGAATGCGTTGGCATCTTTCACCTGGCTTACCTTACCTGTCAATGTTGCTGCAATCTGATCCGGGTCTTTCATTTCACCACGCTTGTCATAATCTTTAAGCTTAATGAAACCTGCAGAATATGGAGAAGCGTTGGCATTACTGATGAAGTTCATCCCATCGGCTACCCAAAGGTGATTGGTTGCTTTTTCCCCGTTGATGATTTTATCAATTTGTGCTGTCGCTCTGTGTGTTCTTTCTAATGAACTTCCCGGAGGAGTATTCACGGCATACAATACGAATCCCTGATCTTCAGTAGGAATAAATCCTGATGGTGCTTTTTTGATCAAAAATACACTTGCTGCTGTGATGATAACAAGACCTCCTATCGCAACCCATTTGTTTTTAATTAAAAACTTAAGGCTATAGATATATTTTCTGGTCATGCTGTTGAAGCTGGCATTGAAAGCATTGAAGAATCTTGCTCCAAAACCTTTTTTATGACCGTGCTCTCCATGTTCTCCCTGAGGATCATTTAAGAACATTGCACATAATGCGGGACTCAATGTCAATGCATTTACTGCTGAAATTAAGATGGCAATCGCTAATGTGAAAGCAAACTGTCTGTAGAAAACTCCCGCAGGTCCCTGCATAAATCCAACCGGAATAAACACGGCACACATTACCAATGTAATGGAAATAATGGCTCCTGAAATTTCGCTCATCGAGTGCATCGTAGCATGTTCTACAGGCATTCCCGTTTGTTCCATTTTGGAATGGACAGCTTCTACCACTACAATGGCGTCATCCACAACAATACCAATGGCGAGTACCAATGCAAATAAGGTAAGCATGTTGATACTGAAACCAAATAACTGCAGGAAGAAGAATGTTCCGATAATCGCTACCGGTACGGCAATAGCCGGAATTAATGTAGATCTGAAATCCTGAAGGAAAATAAATACTACAATAAATACCAAAACGAAAGCAATAACAAGCGTTTCAACAACCTGATGGATAGAAGCATCCAGAAAGTCTTTGGAATTATACATGATAATCGGTTTCACTCCTTTTGGAAGAGTGGTTTCCATTACTTTCACCTGCTTTTCAATCTCGGTCAGGATTTCGTTGGCGTTAGAACCTGCTGTCTGCAGAATAGCAAATCCGGCAACTGGTTTTCCGTCCACTCTGTTGGTCGCAGTATAGGTATAAGAACCAAATTCTACTCGTGCAACATCTTTCAATCTTAGGAAAGATCCATCACTATTGGCTTTGATGGCGATATTTTCATAATCTTCATCCTTGTTCAGCTTTCCTTTATATTTAAGGATATATTCGTAAGTTTCCTTACTTCCCTGTCCCAAACGACCAGGTGCAGCTTCAAGGTTGTGATCTTTAATGGCTCCTAACACTTCCTGCGGAGAAAGATTATTAGCTGCCAGACGATCCGGTTTCAGCCAGATTCTCATGGAATAATCCCTTGTTCCGAATACCTGAGCCTGTGCTACACCCGGAATACGCTGTATCTGTGGAATAACATTGATTTTCAGGTAATTCTGAAGGAATAATTCATCGTATTGTTTCTCATCTTCACTGGTTAATCCCATGAACATGATCATACTGTTCTGAACCTTCTGGGTTGAAATCCCGGCTTGTACTACTTCCTGAGGCAGCTGACTCATCGCTTTCGATACACGGTTCTGTACGTTTACCGCTGCATTATCAGCATCAGCACCCTGTTTGAAGAAAACACTCAGGGTCATAGTACCGTCGTTACTGGAGTTGGAAGTCATATAGGTCATATTCTCAACCCCGTTCACTGCTTCCTCAATAGGAGTAGCCACTGAACGTGCTACCACTTCAGCATTTGCTCCAGGATAGAATGCCGTAACCTGAACGCTTGGTGGAGCAATGTCCGGGAAGAGAGCAATCGGTAAATTAAAGAGAGACAAAGCTCCCAATAATAAAAGTATTATGGAGATGACCGTTGAAAGGACCGGTCTTTCTATAAATTGTTTTAACATAAGAAGTTTATTTTTTTAAGTCTTCTGTATTCGGAAAGGACTATAATGGTTTTGCTTTTAATAAGCTGTCGGAAGAAATATTTTTCGCCTTAATAGAAGCACCGTCTTTCAAGTTTCCAATTCCTGTGAATACAATTTTTTCTCCAGGCGAAAGCCCTTCAGAAATAAAATAATAGCTATCCGTTTTTCCTGATATTTTGATCGGTCTTCCGGTTACCTTCTGATCTTTACCCATTACATAAACATAGGTTTTATCCTGAATTTCGAAGGTTGATTCCTGTGGAATAACCACTGCATTCGAGATCAGTTGAGGCATACGTACTCTTCCTGTATTTCCGGTTCTTAAAGTTCCGTTGGCATTAGGGAAAACGGCACGTACACTGATAGCTCCGGTAGTTTTATCAAACTGTCCGTCTACAATACTTAATCTTCCTTTTTCAGGGTAAGTACTGTTATCGGCAATCACAAGATCTACCATTGGCATATTTTTCAGTTTTTCTTCTAGGCTTGCTCCCGGATATTTGTTCTGGAAAGCAATGAAATCAAGTTCGCTTAAAGAGAAATATGCATAGATTTCGCTGATATCAGATAATAAAGTCAATGGATTTACATCTGTTCTTGAAATCAGACTTCCTTTTTTGTAAGGAATTCTTCCGATATAACCGCTTACAGGAGCTGTAATGGTGGTAAATCCTACGTTGATTCTGGCGCTTCCTACAGAGGCTCTCGCTTGTGCAGCTGCTGCTACAGCCGCTTCATAATTGGCTTTTGCAGTTTTAAGCTGTACATCAGAAACTACTTTGGCAGCAACTAGTGGCTGAAGTCTGTCTACTTCTACTCTTGCTTTTTGGATATTGGCATTGGCAGCCTGAAGATTAGCCTGAGCCATATTCATCTGTTCGCCGTAACTTCTTGAATCTATTTTAAATAACGGTTGTCCTGCTCTCACATATGCTCCTTCTTCTACATAGATTCTATCCAGGTAACCATCTACCTGAGATCTGATTTCTACGTTGTTTTTCCCTTCCAGAGCAGTTGGGAATTCCTGATATGTAGTAGCGGGTGAGGTGATAACGGTATAAACCGGAAGTTCTGGAGCTGGAGGTGCGGCATTGGTTCCTTCTGCGGCTTTTGTGCAGCTCTGTAAAAGAATTATACTTGCAATAAGTACAATAAACCTTGTTTTTCCAGGTAATTTCATTGTTGGTTTAATTTTTTTAATGATGTGTTAGAGGTAAGTAAAATGTTTTGATAAATGCTGTATTTTTTCCTAACAGTGTTAATAATTAGTTCAAAAAAAATTACAGAATTTTTAATGTCCGATGAGGTGGATTGTTTCCATAATTGAAAATTGTTTTTTAATGTATTGAAGTGTATAATGTTGGTGTAAGGTGTGTTAATTTTACTAACAGTGTTAATTTATAAGTAAAAAATGACTAATTTTAACAACTGAATATGATGAATGGTTTCATAAAAGATTGAGTTTTTAATCAGGAATAACAGAATCATTTATATTAATTCAGTGTTAAGTTTCCTAACGGTGTTAATTTTTAATTCAAAAAAAAATTACAAAGACTTAATAAAAGCCGAAACAGTTTCGTCCAATGTGGTCTTATTCATTGTTGAAGGGATATCAGCTGTACGCATCATCATAATAGAGATCATACCGTGTACGGCAGAAAACAGAGCGTGAGACATATGACAGGCATTGTCAGGATTGGATCCGTTTTTCTTAATAATCTCATAAGTACATTCATAGATAAGCTCCTGAAATGATGAGAATTCCTTTTTCATCTGACCTTTTCCGCAACACTGCATTCCAAGACCAAACATCAGCTGGTAATATTCCTTGTTTTTAAAAGCAAAGTTCCAGTACGCATCCACAATGGCAACAAGTTGCTCTTCCGGAGTATCGTGTTTTTGCTGAGCTTTTAAAAGTTCTATATGTAACTTGTGGAAGCCATCTAAAGAAATTTCAAATAGAATAGCTTCTTTATTTTCAAAATAATCATATACAACGGGAGCACTATACTCAATAGCATCTGCTATCTTACGCATAGAAAGCGAACCCCAGCCTTCAGTTTTCGCCAACGTAAAAGCAGCCTGCAAAATATTTGCACGGATGGATTCTTTTTCTCGTTGACGGCGTTCATGTAGACCCATGATATTTATTTACTAACAGCGTTAGCAAAACTACAAACTTTTTACTATAACTTCCAAAGGATATTATGAGTTTTATAGATCTGCCGATTATTTAAAGAAAAATAAATTAAAGGCTGGATGCAGGAAGAATGGGGGCTGGAAGTTATTTTTAAGGTTGAATAATGCAATAATAGAATTTGGCTATAACTATTTTTGAGGGCTTAAAATCTTCCCACCTCCAGCTTCCAGCCTCCTTACTTTATTAAAAATGAAAATGTCTTCTTCCTAATTAACAAAAGAAATAATTATCTTTGCCGGTAAAGAAATAAGGATATGAATACTCCCTCAAATATGTTGGCATTAGGAACAAAAGCTCCGTTTTTTGAACTTCCTAACCCGTCAAAAACGAATGAACTTCAGTCTTTGGATGAACTGAAAGGAGAAAAAGGTACTTTGGTGATCTTTATGTGTAACCATTGTCCGTTTGTTCTTCACGTCATTGACAAGATCAATGAACTATACGAAGATTATAACGAGCGCGGAATTGAATTCATCGCCATCAATGCTAATGATATTGAAAAATATCCGGCAGATTCTCCGGAAAAAATGATCGAATTCCAGATTGAAAGAAGATTTGATTTCCCTTATCTTTTTGATGAAAGCCAGGCAGTAGCAAAAGCTTACGATGCAGCCTGCACACCTGATTTTTATTTCTTTGATGATAAGCTTGATCTTGTATACAGAGGTCAGATGGATGATTCAAGACCTGGAAATAATAAAGATGTAACTGGTGAGGATCTGATTATTGCTTTTGAAAATCTTTTGGCTGGGGAAGCTCAGGAAGAAATTCAGAGACCTAGCATGGGATGCAATATTAAATGGAAATAATTACTGGTTTATTTAGTTACTGGTTTTTACTCAATAATACAAAGCTGCTCTTTTAGGGTGGCTTTTTTGTTGGATTATTTTCTCTCGCAGATTTTGCAGATGACGCAGATTTTTAATTCCTAATAAATTTCTCCATCCACTTTGTCACTCCGTAGGAGTCTCAACACAACTTGCATTCTTTTATTGTAAACTTCTGAAAAGTAAGTCTGGATTCCTACGGAATGGACAAATAGAACCTTTAGTATAACCGCGGAAATTGAAACAAGAGCCAAATTATTAAAAACTTACTTTGGTTTTAACCTCCTTTTCAACCTTCAGATCTACACTCACTTTATTATGAGAATAATTCCTGATAAACTCAGAAGGAGTCTTCCCCGTATATTTTTTAAACATCCTGTTAAAATACGTCACATTATTAAAACCACATTGATAGCTGCATTCTGAAATAGATCTGTCTTGGGCCATCAGCAGACATGCTTTATTAATTCTGTATCGGTTCACAAATTCTGTAAACGTAATCTGAGTTGCTTTTTTAAAGAAATTACAGAAAGCTGGTAAAGTCAGGTTAGCTAGTTTTGCTACTTCTTCAATATCAATTTCCTTGTCGTAATGATGTTCTACGTAAGTGAAGATATTCTCAAGACGGGTTTTATTTTTAGAAATAATGGTGTAGGGCATGATTTCCTTGTTTAAAAGATCATAATCCTCACATTTCGAAAGTTCAAAAAGAATTTCCAACAGCAATAAGTATCTTTTATAGCCTTCTGATTCCAACATCAGTTTCAGTTTGGGAAGCATTACTTTTTTAACTTTTTGATGAAAATGAATCCCATATTTAGAAAGTTCCAACAGATTTTTGATGGATCTTGATTCTACTTCCTGCTCAGGAAACTGAAGGATTTCTTCTTTGAACTGAAGTACAATTTCCTCATGTGGATCAATAGAATTCAGTCCAAATCCGGAGTGGGGAATATTAGAACCGATTAACACCAGATCGCCATTCGTATAATTACTTTTATGATAACCCACGTGGCGGGTTCCGTTCCCGGAAATGACACATACCAACTCAATTTCGGGATGGTAATGATATTCCCACTTGAATTCTGAAATGGGAGAATTATTGTGTATGGTACGGAATGAACTCTTTTCATTAGGGATAACCCTTTCAAAAGTAACTTTCATCTAATTAATCATATTTATTCATTAAAAATACTAAATATATTAATATAGTTCAAATATTGGTTTACTGTGTTAAATTATCGTTAACAGAAATGCTTCTATCTTAGCCACAAGAAATAACCTGAATGAAAAATCTTAACATCAAGGCCGTTTTATTTTTAAACTATTTTGTCTTCGCCATTCTTCTGAATTCTGTAGGAACAGTTATTCTACAGGTACAGCAGAATTTTGGGATTTCAAAATCTTCGGCCAGTGTTTTGGAAGGTTTCAAAGATCTTCCAATCGCCATATGTTCTTTCATTCTGGCTTCATTTCTTCCGAAGATAGGAATCAAAAAATCAATGCTGATTGCTTTATTTCTGGTAAGCTGTATGTGTTTTGTAATGCCGTTTACCAATGACTTCTGGGTATTCAAATTATTATTTGCAACAGTAGGTGTTTCTTTTGCATTAATCAAAATATCAGTTTTCACTTCTATCGGATTGGTAACGGAAACAGATAAAGAACATTCCAGCTTTATGGGATTTTTGGAAGGATTTTTCATGATTGGAGTACTGGCCGGAAATGTTTTATTCAGCTTATATATTGATGATCACAATCCGAAATCTACAGAATGGCTGAATGTGTATTGGGTGCTGGGTGGACTTTCAACTTTATCTTTTTTGTTTCTGTTCTTTTCAAAACTGAACGAACAGGAAGCTAAAAGTGAAAAAACAGATTTATTGGGAGATTTAAAAAATAGTGTGAGTTTATTCAGTTATAAAAAGGTTTTGTGTTTCTTATTGTGTGCATTCCTTTTTGTACTGGTGGAACAAAGTTTTCAGACCTGGACGCCAACATTTTATAAAGAAATTTTAAAAGTGCCTACTTCCATGAGTATTCAGGCGGGAGCGGTTTTAGCAGGAGCTTTTGCGTTGGGAAGATTTTTATCAGGATTCTTCTCTAAAAAATTCAGCTGGATCTATGTAGTTTCTTTTTGTGTGGTGGGTTTTGCCATTAGTTTACTGTTGGTTTTACCATTAACCCATAATATTCATATTGATACGAATACAAACTGGATGAATGCACCTGTAGTTGTCTATCTATTTCCTTTGATGGGAGGTTTGCTGGCACCTATTTATCCAAGTATCAATTCTGTGATTCTGGCATCAATTCCGAAATATCTTCACAGTGCGATGTCAGGATTGATCGTTGTTTTCTCAGCAATCGGAGGAACGATAGGTTCTATTATTACCGGTTTTGTGTTTCAGGAGTTTAGTGGGCAGCAGGCATTTTACCTTTCCCTGATTCCGCTTTCATTATTGATCACTTCCGCGGTTTTCATGAATAAATTAAAAATTAATCCTAAAAAATAACAATGAGTAATCAGCTTTACATAAACGAAATTCAAAGTCTGTTTGATGAGGTACAGAGATCTGAAATTTTTGAAGATCAGAAAATGATGACGGATGCAGTTCCTCTGTTTCCAATTGCAAAGATCAATGAGGATTATGAACAATCCAAAAATACGGAAGGTTTTGATCTGAAAGATTTTGTGATGACTCATTTTGATTTTCTGGGAGCAAGAGTTTCTGTACACAGAGAAGAACAGCTTCCTATTGGTGAACATATTGAAAAACTATGGGATGAATTGACCCGTACAGCCTATGAAGAAAAAGGGACGCTTTTAAAATTACCAAAGCCGTACATTGTTCCTGGAGGTCGTTTCAATGAGTTTTTCTATTGGGACAGTTATTTTATTATGCTTGGATTACAGGTTTCAGGCAGAGTGGAAATGATGAAAAACATTGTTGAAAACTGCTCGTATCTGATCCAGAATGTAGGATTTGTTCCGAATGCAAGCAGAACTCATTTCCTGAGTAGATCTCAGCCTCCATATTTTTCATTAATGCTGGATCTTCTTTTTGAGACCACAGGAGATGAGGAAATTTATACGAAATATCACGAAACACTGGAGAAAGAATATGCTTTCTGGATGAGTGGGGAAGAAGGACTTGAAAACGGATTCAGTGTAAAAAGAGTGGTTAGAACAAAAGACGGAGATATCCTGAACCGTTATTACGATGCAGAAAATGCACCACGTCCCGAAAGTTATCTCATTGATATTGAAGATCATGAGACCACTTCAGGAGACGAATTCTACAGAAATATAAGAAGCGCCTGTGAATCCGGCTGGGATTTTTCCAGCAGATGGTTTGCAGACGGAGAAAATATACAGACGATAGAAACGCTGAACCTTGCACAGGTTGATCTGAACTGCCTTTTGTGGCATTTGGAAATCACTTTGGCTACATCATCAGCACTTCAGAATCTGAGTGAAAAAGAAAATTATTTTTCAGAAAGAGCAGCAAGCCGAAGACAGATGATCAATAAATATTTCTGGGATGGAAATACTAACAATTATAAAGATTATCACACAAAAAAAAACACAAAAACACCGTCTGAACATATTGCTGCTCTTTACCCTTTATTCCTAGGAATTGCAGATCAGGAGCAGGCTGGGGCAGTTGCTAAAATTATTGCCGAAAAATTCCTTTATCAGGGAGGGCTTGTTACGACAACCAAAAACTCAGGCCAGCAGTGGGATCTTCCCAATGCGTGGGCTCCTTATCAATGGTTAGGATTTAAAGCAATGAAAAATTACGGCTTTGATGAGCTGGCAGAAAAAATTAAAAATAACTGGTGTTCCAATGTAGAAAGGGTCTACAAAAATACCGGGAAACTGATGGAAAAATACAATGCATTAGACACAGAAACAATAGCAGGCGGCGGGGAATACCCTAATCAGGACGGATTCGGTTGGACCAATGGAGTGTATTTACAATTACAACAAAACTGAAACTAACAATAAAAGATATGGCTATGAAAAAAAAATCGATCTTTTTAATCGCCGCAACAGCTACGTTATACTTTAATAATGCTTATGCCCAGGAAACACCGCAGGATTCTGCAAAGGTTTCTTCTATAGATCAGATTGTCATTACCGGAAATTCCGGCCCTAAGAAAAAAATAGAATCCAGTACAGCAATTTCCACATTTAGCTCCAAAGAAATTCAGAAACAGAACCCGATCAGTGCTGCTGCTTTATTGCAGAGAGTTCCCGGATTTGCGGTGGAAACTTCAGGAGGAGAAGTGGGAAACAACCTTTTTGCAAGAGGAATTCCTTCTGCAGGAGCCTATGAATTTGTACAGGTACAGGAAGACGGTCTTCCGGTTTTTGAAGACGGAGCGCTTCAGTTTGCCAATGCAGACAACTTTTTCCGTGTAGACAATTCTGTCAACCGTATGGAAGCGTTGAGAGGAGGTTCAGGTTCTATTTTTGCAACCAATTCTCCCGGAGGATTGATTAACTTTATTACAAGAGAAGGAACCAATGATTTCAGAGGTACAGCAAAACTGGAAACAAGTACCTATGGATTGATGCGTACCGATGTTAATGTAGGAGGCGCATTGGTTCAGGATAAATTGTTTTTCAATGTTGGTGGTTTTTACAGAACAGATGACGGAATCAGAAAAACAGGTTTCAAAGCCAATAATGGAGGACAGATCAGAATGAATCTGAAATATGTCTTTGATAAAGGCTATGTAAAAGTGTATTATAAAAAACTGGATGACAGAAATACATTCTTCTTACCGATTCCTTTGATCCAGAACGGAAATAAACTGAAAGGATTCCAGGGATTTGATCCTAATTATGGAACATACAGCTACAGAGGCATCAGTCAGCTGAATATTCCACAAGCCGGAGGCGGGTTTTTCAACAGAAATCTTGAAGACGGAATTCATCCGAAAGTAGATGTGTTGGGGGCAGAGTTTAAATATGACCTTGGAAATAATTTCACGGTTTTAAATAAAACCAGATATACCGATATCAATATGAATTATACGGGAATTTTCCCGGCAGGACCACCCAAGGTAGCTTCTAAATATGCTACTGATGCTGTGAAAGACGGAGGACTTGGAATGAGCAACTATCAGTATTCTCTGGTAAGTAACGGTGCTCTTGTGAATCCTGAGTATGTACAGAAATTAGGATTCTGGGCCATAGACAAGCAAATGAATAACTTTGTGAATGATTTACAATTCAATTATAAATTTGACAAAGGAAATGTTACGGCTGGTTTTTATAAGTCCAACTGGAAATCTCAGCAATACTGGAACTGGAGCAATGTTCTGGCGACTGCTACAGACAGACCTGAACTTTTGAATCTGGTAAACCCTTCTATGAGTCCAACAGATGATGGCTATTCTAAAACCTACAACGGAGTAATGGATATGACATTTTTGCAGAGAAGGACGCAGACTCAGGGAAGTTTGAATGATCTGTATGTAAACTTAGATTATAACATCACCGACGCCTTAAGTGTAAATGGAGGACTTCGTTACAGCCACGATTATTATAAAGGAAATTTTGTCAATACGACGACTGCCAATTTAAATAATTCTGGGTTAACTACTGATGGAACTCACGGTTTCAACACCACGACGGCTGATGATAATATGAGTGTATTGGGAAATAAATACACCTATTGGAACTTTAATGTGGATAAAGTATCTTTTACATTAGCTGCCAATTATAAAATCAATAGAGAAAATGCAGTGTATGCCCGTTTCTCCAATGGTTTCAGATCTCCGAATGAAGAAGCTTATTACAATTATTTCTCTACTCCAAACCCTGATAAACCTTTAAAATCAGTAACCACCAATCAGCTGGAAGTAGGATATAAATATTACTCGCGTACTTTTGACATAGCGGTGATTCCATTCTATTCTACCTTGAATAACCTGTCATTTACAGATATATTCTCTGATGGAAAATCTGAAAATACCTTTGCGAATACCCAAAACTATGGAGTTGAATTTGAAGGGTATGCCCGTTTATTCAATAATATTTTAGAAGTTGCATTCAACGGAACCGTTCAAAGTCCAAAATATAAAAACCTTGAAGCGGGAAGTGTACTTGAAGGAAATGTGGTAAGAAGAATGCCGAAGTTTTATTTTAATATCTCACCGGCTGTGAATATTACCAAGTCATGGAGAGCCTATGTAAGTATGAATTATTATGGAAAACGTTTCCAGGATGAGAAAAATGTCCAGACCTTACCGTCTTTTACAGAATTTGGAGCGGGAATGTCTTATCAGCTAGGAAAAATACGCTTTGCAGTGGACGGTACCAATATCTTTAACACTATTGGTATTACAGAAGGAGATCCAAGAGCTGGGTCACCTAATGGAGACGGAATCATTATGGCAAGACCTATTATGGGAGCAGCTGCCAGAGCATCAATCACACTGGATTTCTAAATTCTATTTCTTTATAAAACAAAACCGTCAGAATTTCTGACGGTTTTGTTTTTATTACTGTCCGATAAAAAGTATAAATAGATTGAAAATATCAATATTTACGGCATGAATTAACAGGTCGCTCCTCCGGAGCTCTAATTTTAAAACAAATACGTTCTATTAACAGTTCGCTCCTATTGGAGCTGGATTTGATCCCATCGGGATCAACTGTTAGTAGAAAAAATGAGATCGCCGTAAAATAAAGCTCCGGAGGAGCGACCTGTTAATTATGTTTAAATTTTATTTTTTGAAACATTAAGGTTTATAATTAAGCATTTGAGTGTATTAAGATAAGTTTCGCTTTAAGCTTAAAAATCAGAATGATTCATCTTAACTATTCTTTATTACTTAAATCCTTCTTAATGGTTAGCTATATAAGTATTTTTAAATAAACTTAAATCATTTCATCTTAAAGGAATCTGCATGAGGTTTAAATAAATCGCTTACTTCAAAAATGGATTATACTGTTTTTCAAAGCCAATTGATGTAGGATTTCCATGTCCTGAGAAAACCTGAGTATCATTATCCAGAATGAAAAGTTTTGATTTAATCCCTTCAATCAGCTGATCATAATTTCCTTTATATAAATCTGTTCTTCCAATACTGCCTTCAAAAAGGACATCACCGGAAATCATGAATTTCTGATTGTCATTATGATAAACAACACTTCCAGGAGAATGTCCCGGAACATGATATATTTTGAACTTTTCTCCATCCAGATCAAGTTCATCCCCTTCCTTTATATATTCTACCTCCACTTTTACAGGATTGATCTGCATTCCGAATCTCATCCCGCTTGCCTGAAGCATATCCAGTACTTCCTGGTCTTCCTGATGCATATTGACAGGTACGTTAAATTTGTCAAAAGCCCATTGAAGTCCTAATACATGATCAATATGAGCATGGGTCAACAGAATTTTCTGAATCTTCAGTCCTTTTTCAGCAATGAAGTTTTCAATAGCCTGAGTTTCCTGAGCATTCATATTTCCCGGATCAATTAACCAGGCATTTTTATTTTCGTTATAAAGGATATAAGTATTTTCGCTCGCAAAGTTGAATACGAAACCTTGAATCTGAAGCATATCTGAATATTTTTTATTCAAAAATACGATATTATTAAGAAAATGGCTATTTTTCGCTATCTTCGTCATAATGAAAACTTTGCGAATACTCTTACTTTCTTTGGGCGGACTGGTTTTTGGACAAAATATCCAAAGTGTTCAGCTGTTCAACCCTCAGACCAATGATGAAACCCCTGTAATTAAGATTGGCGAACAGCTGGTTCTGGGCTTTGATGATCTTACCAACGGTAGTCAGATCTATAGGTATACATTCAAACATTACGACAGAAATTGGAATGAAGATAATCTGTTTTTTACAGAATTTGCTACCGGAAGTATGAATGCACTTCTGGATCAGTTTCAGTATTCTTTCAATACATTACAGGCTTACACTCACTATAAACTCGTTTTTCCGAATGATAAAATTCAGCTGAAAGTTTCAGGAAATTATGAACTGATTGTTTATAAAGATTCTGCAGACCAGCCTCTTTTCAAAAAAAGGTTTTATCTGGTAGAAGATGTAACATCCGTAGGGTTAAATATTTCGAGATTTGCGGATGCAAAAAATCCGAATCTTAATCAGAGGGTAGAAGTGAATGTTTCTCCGAAGGGAGGTGATATTTCTTCTAATGTCAATTCAATCACAATGAATGTGATGCAGAATAACAACCCGAATATGGTGATTTCTAATCTTAAGCCAAGCAGTGTTTTAGGAAATCAGGTTCTTTTCCAGCAGATGAATCTTACGTTCCCGGGAGATAATGAGTTTTATTATTTCGATAATAAAAATATGAATATGGCCGCTGATATGGTTCGTGCTACCGAAATAAAAGATGATGTCAATCAGACGTATCTTCATCCGGTATGGGCATTTCCTTTAAACTATCAGTATCAGCCCGATGTCAATGGAGCATGGTATTACAGAAGAAACGATTTGGGAAGAGAAAGAGATGCAGAAAGAGAAGCGGATTATTCGTGGGTGCATTTCTATCTGGATTCTGATCCTGTGGATAAAGAAATTTATGTGCTGGGAGGATTTAATAATTTTAAACCCAGTAAGGAAAATCAGATGCAGTATAATGCTTCTACCAAACAATATGTGGCAAAAATATTCCTGAAACAAGGTTTTTATAACTATGTTTTGGTAACAAAAGATGGAAACGGTTTGAATTTTGGGGAAGTGAATGGTAATTTCTGGCAGACAGAAAATCTTTATCAGGCATTTCTTTATTATGCACCGTTCGGAAGAAATTATGATGGTTTAATGGGATATGGAGAATTCAGAACACCGATTGCCAACAAACGGTAAGTAATTATAATTTAAAATATACATAAAAAATAGGGCTGTCTCTTAAGATAGTCCTATTTTTTTGTCCATATTGAAAAGAATTAATCTCCCAAATCTTATATTATGACTAATTTTTTCATAATATAATGCACTACATAGTGAAAAAAAATAATTCACAAAATTTTGATTTTAATTAATTTTTTTAACATAAAATTTATATTGTTGAAAAATTATATTTAAATAATTTTCTTTTTTTTAAAATCATCATTGTGTTTTATTTATTGATTTATAATATCAATTGAATTTTATTCATTGTTTTTGTTGTTTTATTGTGAAAAGTTTATAAATTCGTCACCACAATCAACCAATATTAATATGAAAACGAAATTTATCTTAGTGGCAAGTGTTGCCGCCTGCTCCTTTGTGTTTGGACAAAACACTCCATCGAAATTAGTTCCGGGTAAAAGCGGACTACATGCTGAATTTATGAGATTTGAAAAAAATGCACCTGCATATCAGGGAACTCCTGTTTTATTTGACGAAGCTTCTCAGAGACTTTCTCCGGGACAAGCTCGTAAACTGGGGCTGGAAAAAGATGCATTAGGTTTTGAAACTCAAAGATTTCAACAGACCGTTAATGATATTCCTGTAGAATACGGAATGATGGCGGTACAGACAAAAGACGGTAAAATTGTAGGACAATCCGGAAAATGGGTTGTTAAAGTTCCGAAAGGGCTTGAAAAAAATGCCGGTCTTGCTGAGAATGCAGCATTACAGAGTGCTTTGTCATTCGTAGGTGCGGATTCCTATAAATGGAAAAATAAAGAAGAGGAAGATTTTCTTAAAAAAGAAACAGGCGATCCTAATGCAAGCTATGCTCCTAAAGGTGAATTAGTTTACTATTCAGATCCTGATGACGACAGACTGATTGATTTAAGATTAGCTTATAAATTCGATATCTATGCTGAAAAACCATTAAGCAGACAATATGTTTTTGTAGATGCTAAAAATGGAAAAGTACTGGGAGTAGATGCTATTATTCATGAAGTGAATAGCCCTGGAACAGCAGTGACAGGATATAGCGGAACCCGTAACATCACTACAGATTCTTATAACGGAAGCTACCGTTTAAGAGAAACAGGAAGAAATGGGGGAACTTCTGTAGAAACTTACAACCTGAAAAAAGGAACAAGTTATGCTTCTGCTGTAGACTTCACAGATACTGACAATAACTGGAACAATGTCAATACCAATAAAGACCAATATGCTACCGATGCGCATTGGGGAGCAGAAATGACAGTGGATTATTTCTATACAAAATACGGACGTAAGAGTATTGATAACAATAATTTTGCTATTAAATCTTATGTTCATTATTCTACCAACTACTTCAATGCATTTTGGGATGGTTCCAGAATGACTTATGGGGATGGAAGCTCTACAACGAACGGAGGAAAGCCTTTAACAGCAATAGATGTATGCGGTCATGAAATTACACACGGATTGACTTCTAAAACAGCGAATCTTGCTTATCAGAGAGAATCCGGAGCATTGAATGAAGGTTTCTCAGATATCTTCGGAAATACCATTGAGCGTTGGGCAAGACCTACTCAGGCAAGCTGGACACTGGGAGAAGATTTCAACTACGTGATCAGAAATATGGCGAATCCAAATGCGTACAGCCAGCCAGATACCTATATGGGAACCTACTGGAAAACAACTACAACTTCAGGTTGCGTTACACCTAGCCAATCTAATGATTATTGTGGAGTTCATACCAATTCAGGTGTCCTTAACTTCTGGTATTATCTGTTAGTTACAGGAGGTTCCGGTACGAATGACAAAGGCTTTGCATACAATGTTTCAGCAATCGGACTGGACAAAGCCGGAGCAATTGCTTACAGAACATTAACGACTTATCTTACTTCTTCTTCTACATACGCTAATGCAAGAACTTATTCTATTCAGGCTGCTACCGATTTATACGGAGCAACCAGCAACGAGGTAACTCAGGTTAAAAATGCATGGAATGCTGTAGGCGTAGGTGGTGGAACTTCTCCGGCAGGAAAAGTAGCAGCCACAGATACAGCGCTGTACACTATAAGTCCAAACCCTGCAACAGACAGATTTACCATCAGCTTTGAAGGAAAATCAGGAAAAGGAATTGTAGAATTGGTAAGTCTTACAGGTAAGAAAGAAATTTCTGAGAAAGTAGAAATAACTGATGGGGTGAATAAGCTGAACATCCAATTGCCTTCCAATATTCTTCCAGGAGTATATATTGTACTGGTAAACGGAGAGAAAGCAGGAAACCTTATTAAAAAATAGCACCAAACTTTTTAATATATTCAACGAAAAGGCCGCAAGTTAAATCTTGCGGCCTTTTGTATATTTTAAGTAAAGAAGGTTATACCAAATAAAAATCATTCAGTTTTTCTTCACAAAGCGTTTTTACAACTTCAATCCATCGGTCTTCATCATTCAGACATGGAATGTAATGGAAGTTTTCACCTCCACCATGCATAAACTGCTCTTTCCCTTCTACAGAAATCTCTTCCAGAGTCTCAAGACAGTCGGAAACGAATGCCGGACATACAACAGCCAGGTTTTTTATTCCCTTTTTGCCAATGGTCTCCAGGGTTTCGTCTGTATATGGCTCAATCCACTTGTCTTTTCCTAATCTTGACTGGAAAGAAACAATCGTTTTCTCTTTAGGTAAATTCAATTTATCAATGACAAGCTGTGTCGTTTTATAACATTGATGACGATAGCAGAACTGATGACTTGGATTATCCTCTCTGGAACAACAGTCATTAAGGTTACAGGTCTTCGTAGGATCTGTTTTATAAATATGTCTTTCCGGAACTCCATGATAAGAAAACTGCAGGGCATCAAAATTTTCAGGAAGCTTCTCTTTTATACTTTCTGCAAGGCAGTTGATATAAATATCTCTGTTGTAGAAAGGCTGAATGTAATTGATCTTTATAGTTGGAAAATTCTTTTTTCTCACTTCTTCTGCTTTTTCAATCACGGTTTCCGTGGTACTCATTGCATATTGAGGATATAGTGGAAAAAGAACAATTTCAGTGACTCCCTGATCAACCAGTTTCCGGATACCAGCTTCAATGCTTGGTTGTGCATATCTCATTCCGATTTCCACAGGAACATCTACCACTTTCTGAAGTTTTTTCTGAATTTGTTCAGTAATCACAATCAGCGGAGAACCTTCATCCGTCCAAACCGTTTTATAGGCTTCAGCAGATTTTGCAGGTCTTGTTTTCAGAATGATTCCCTGTACAAGAAGTGCACGAAAGATCCAACGGTAATCAATCACTCTTTCGTCCATCAGAAACTCATCAAGATATTCCTTTACGTCGTTTACAGAAGTTGATCTCGGTGATCCGAGGTTGACTAGTAAAATTCCTTTCTTATTCAATATTCTAAATTTTAATTATGAAACAGAGCTTTTAAAATCTGTTACTAATTTTAATACTTTGGCAAAGGTATTACTTTCCAGTAAGCCATTGCCGTCAAATTTGCCTTTTATCCCTTTTATTAATGTCTGATGTTTATCATCTGCTACCGCTCCAAGAGTTTTTAAAATTAATAATAACTCTTCGTGACCTCTTTCTCCACTGGCAGAAGCGGTAATTACAGCAACAGGTTTCTCAGAAAATATTGTTGTGGAAACACACCATTCCAATAAATTTTTTAATCTTCCCGGGATACTGAAAATATATTCCGGTGTGGAAAAAATGACACCTGCTGAGTTTTTAATATCCTCTCTGATTTTCAGAACTTCTTCCGGAGTATGATTATCCGTTAATGCCGTATCAAAATGCGGAAGAACAGAAAGATCAGTATATATTTGGAAATTTTTATTGTCTATCCTTTCCAATACCTGCTCCATCAGTTTCTGATTGCTGGAGTTTTCAGAAGCACTTCCTATAATGATTACAATTTTCTTTCCGGGAGGCATTTTAACTGTTTTATCCGTTTACGGCTTCCACTCTTTCTACTAAGTCCGGAACGAATTGTTTTAAAATATTTTCAATTCCGTTTTTCAAAGTAGCAGTAGAACTTGGACATCCGGAGCATGCGCCCTGTAGAAGCATTTTAGCTGTTTTACTTTCCTGATCATATTCCATCAGAGAAATTTTTCCACCATCATTTTCCACAGCAGGAGCTACATATTCATTTAAAATGTCAGAAATTTTCTGCTCATCCTCTGTATAATCTCTGTTGATAATTTTTTCAACTGGATTTTCATGTTTCTGAGGTTCTATTTTTGAAATTTCACCTCCGTTCTGAAGATATTCGGCAATAAGCGCACGAACAGTCATCATTACCTGGTGCCATTCTACAGAATTATTTCTTGTAACCGCTACAAAGTTGTCCGAAATGAAAACTTCCGTTGCAAAATCAAACTCTTTAAAAATAGCCAGCGCCAAAGGAACTTCCTCAGCAGCTTCTTTCGATTTTACTTCCACAAAACCATCCATCAGTAATTTGCTTGATACAAACTTCATTACATTTGGATTCGGAGTCATTTCAGCATAAATCTGATACATTTCTTTTTTCTTCTGAAGATAAATTCTCGGGTTGGCCAGTAATTCATCCTCAATTACATTTTTCAGACTTTCAGCAACATGTTCCCATTCTATGGTATCCTGCTTTGCTACTGCTACAAAATTAGCGGTAATGAAAACTCTTTCCACAAAAGGATAATTGAAAAGTTCCTGTGCTAAAGGAATTTCCGAAATATCTGAATTTCTGTCCAGTTCTAAAGACCCTGGGATGAGGTTGTAATCTGCTACAAATTTCATCACTTTTGGGTTTTCAGTTGGTTCTATAAGTACGGTACGCATTTTTTCGTTAAATTTGAGATACAAAAATACGCATTAGAAGTTAGAAGCTGAAAATTGAGAGTTAGATTTTTGCTATCACTGTAATTTAGAAGTTAGATATCAGAAAAGATAGTGTATTTTAATTTTCAATTGGGCACATTTTCACATTTTCAAATTAATATTATGGCACTAATAAAACAGCTTTTAGGAAAAGCACCACAGATCGGAGAGAATACTTTTTTAGCAGAAACTGCAACTATTATTGGCGATGTTACAATGGGAAAAGACTGCAGTGTCTGGTATAATGCAGTGATCAGAGGTGATGTTCACTATATCAAAATGGGTGACAAAGTGAATGTTCAGGATAATGCAATGTTGCACTGTACGTATCAGAAATATCCTTTGAATATCGGGAACAATGTTTCTATAGGACATAATGCCATTGTTCATGGATGTACCATTAAAGATAATGTACTGATTGGGATGGGAGCTATTGTGATGGATGATTGTCTGGTAGAAGAAAACTCCATTGTAGGAGCAGGTTCTGTAGTGACTCAGGGAACTCACATTAAATCCGGAGAAGTTTGGGGAGGAGTTCCTGCAAGAAAAATCAAAGATATCAATGCCCAGTTACTGGAAGGAGAAGTGAACAGAATTGCGGATAACTATGTGAAATATTCATCATGGTATAAAGAGAATGTGAAGGATCATCAATTTTAGGATATTAAGTGAATAGTGAATAGTGAATAGTGAATAGTCAATTCGCTGCGCTTGTCAATTATTTTGCGATCAGAATTCACCATTCATTTGCGAAGCAAAATTCACTTATTGACTATGAAATAGTGAAAGGTGAATCGTCAATCCGCTACGCTTGTCAATTTTTTTGGTGTCAAAAATTCACCATTCACTTGCGAAGCAAAATTCACCATTGATCTATTTAAAATAAATATAAAAGCTCTGTTCTGAAACAGAGCTTTTTCGATTTGATATAGAACCTTTGCTTTATTGTTAATTATTATCCGGTGTAATAAGCCTGATCTTACCATTGATACATTTGAGTGATGTAGGTGGCTCGATCATCATACAGTCAGATGTAATATTATACTTTTCATTAAAAGCTTTCACTTTATCCGTATACTCATTCACCCTTGGTAAGAAAGTCGCTTCTATTTTCTTAGGATAGGCAATGTATTGCTGAGGTCCGCCACAGGCTTTTGATCCCATAGGAGCAAATGCCCATTGGCTGGCATCCGTACATTTTTCTCCTGATACTTCAGATTCAATAGAAGCTTTTAATCTATCCAGCTGTGCCTGTTCATATTTCTGACTGTCTTCGTCAGCAGGTCTGTCAGCTATATCAATGGGAAGATTGGTATTGGCACTCTTTGATGTATTACACGAAACTAAAGTTAATGTAGTACACAATACTATTGCCGGGATATGAAAGAATAATTTTTTCACAATAAACTTTTTTCTTTTTAAGAATTTTCAAAACTTATGCCAAGGTAAGAAATTCAAATTCATTTCCGTATTTTTGACGAAGATGAATAATCATTTTTTTGACTTAATAGAATATACGAACAGAAGCGTTTTTTTAACCGGGAAAGCCGGAACAGGAAAGACGACATTTCTTAATGACTTTGTAAGGCGTACAAAGAAAAAGCATATTGTAGTAGCTCCCACGGGAATTGCTGCCATTAATGCAGGAGGAGTAACCATCCATTCCATGTTTGGACTGCCCTTAAGAACCTTTCTTCCTACTACAGAAAGGATAGATACCAGTTTGGCTAATAATATTGCCGATCTGATGCCCCATTTCAAATACCGTAAAGACAAACTGAAACTTCTGAGAGAAGTTGAAATTATTATCATTGATGAGGTTTCAATGTTGAGGGCTGATGTTCTGGATATGATGGATTTTTCTTTGAGATTCATCAGAAGGAATAATCAGAGATTTGGAGGTGTACAAATGCTTTTTATCGGGGATTTGTTTCAGCTTCCTCCGGTAGTGAGGGATGAGCATATCCTGAAAATGTATTACAACTCACCTTTCTTTTTTGACAGTCATGCCATTAAAGAAATTCCTATTGTTACCATTGAACTGACAAAAGTGTACAGACAGTCTGACGAAGAGTTTCTGGAAATTCTGAACGCTATCCGTGATGGTGATGTGGATAATATAGATTTCAATCATCTCAATGAAAGGTATGATCCTGACTTTGATATGGGAAAAGAATCTTATGTATATCTGTGTTCCCACAACAAAATGGCAGATGAGATCAATCAGGAAAAACTGACAGAAATAAAAGTTGATCCTCAGGTGTATGAAGCTAAATTGGTAGGCGATTTCAAAGAAAACCAATTTCCGAACGAACAGTTTTTAGAACTGAAAATTGGAGCTCAGATCATGTTTATCCGAAATGATATTTCCGGTGAGAAGAAATATTTTAACGGAAAACTAGGCGAGATCATCGGATTGGATGAAAATGAAATCCGTGTTGTACTGGACGAAAGTGAAAATGAAATTGTTGTCAAAAGAGAAACCTGGGAACAGAAAAAATATTTCCTTGATACAGATAAAAATATCCAGGAAGAAGTGTTGGGAAGTTTCGAGCAGTTTCCAATCAAATTAGCATGGGCGGTTACGATTCATAAAAGTCAGGGATTAACGTTTGATAAAGTGATTATTGATGCCGGAAAGAGTTTCACTGCCGGTCAGGTCTATGTAGCTTTATCCCGTTGCAGAACTTTGGAAGGAATAGTTTTAAAATCAAAAATTACTCCCGAAGTTATTTTCAAGGATAACAGGATTTTACATTTCCACACGGATACGATTGCCAATGACCATGTGGAGGCGATTCTGAATCAGGAAAAATATGATTACAGTATCAGAAAAGTATTACGTACATTAGACTGTACATGGTTTTTGAAAGAAGTGGAAGAGTGGAATAACCTTTCCATCGTTACCAAGAATATTGATCACGTTAAAACCAAACAGCTTTATCTTCAGTTGAAACATGAAGCGGTAAATCTTGGAAAGATATTTGAGAAATTGGAACGTATCATTTTTCAGAAAGTCAATAATTTTATTGAAAAGAAAGAAGAGTGGTCCGAAATTGAGAGTAAATCAAAAGGTGCTGTTAATTTCTTTTTTACAGAAACCAGAAATAAAATTTTCGATCCTTTAAAAGAATTTTATGCCGAAATAAAAGGTGCGAAAGGTCTAAAACAATATAACGAAGAATTTAAAAGCTGGTTGGAAGACATTGAAGAATATCTGAACAGTCTGAGAGAGATACATCTTCTTGAAACTAAACTTTTAGATGAAAAGAATGACAAAGAAATCAATCTGAAAATTGCTAAAGTTCCGTCACAAGTTTTAACTTTCCAGCTGTTTGAACAAGGAAAAACGATCGGAGAAATTGCCTTAGAAAGAGGTTTGGTGAAAGAAACTGTTATCGGACATCTTGCCAAATTTGCAGAACAGGGATTGCTGGATATCGCCAGAGTCATTACTTCAGATAAAATCAAAGCCTTTGAAGATGAGTTCTACAAAAATCCACACGAAACTTTAACCGAGTGGAAGAATGCATTGCCCAATCATTTTGAATTTAACGAAATCAGGATTTTAATTAATCATTATAATTATAAAAAAGAAAAGAACTCATAAGAGTTCTTTTTTTATGGATTGATGATTCTTAAAAATTTAAGGATACATCGCATTGATGGTATTGATATCTCCGGTAGTAAATCCGGTTCTGTTATAAGTAAAATTGCTGTTATCAGCTCTGGTAATCGTTGGTAAGCCATTTTTAGAATAAGAGGTTGGCCAGTACATCATCACAGAGTTAATATTAAACGGTCCTATATCTGTTCCGGAATTATAAATATTGAAATTATAAGATTGTCCGTTTTGAATATTATTCCACAGAATCTTTACATATTGATCTCTGTCTTTACGTGTATGTTCATGGTAAAGTCCCACAGTATGCCCCATTTCATGAATGACTGAACCTACAGAAATGTATTGGTCCAAAGAAACAGTTTGTTTTCCGCCCTGATACCCGATATGCGCCCATCCATCAGATCCTGATGAGCTTCCGAAAATAAATTCAACATAATTAGACTGATTGGTGCGGTAGATCCACTGAGTATTGGTTTTATTATTATACTCGCTGATTGCAGAATTAATTTTATTGACGTTGATAGAACCCATATTGCTGGCAATGGTATAGTAAATTTTACCATTAGGCCATCTTGAATAGCTGGCGCCGCCTTTATTAACTTCATTCCCTTCTGATAATTGTTTGTCGGTAAGAACAATATCTCCCTGGAAAAAATTCATTCCGTTTTTTCTTTCATAGGTAATTTCCTGGCCGTTCAATTGTCCTTTTTTTACATTCTCTGCGTTGAATGCATTGGTTTGAGCTTCAGAAGTAATTTCTTCATTGTTTTTACTGCAAGACGAAAATGTAGCAGCAATAAGAAAACTCATAAAGACAGCTTTTCCTGTCAGCATCTGCTTATAAAACAGGCTGTTTGTTTTTTTGTTCATATTAAAGTTTTTAAAAATTTGGTATACGAATATAATGAATATGTCTCTTTTTATTGAATTATTTTTGTTAAAATAAAGTTTTTAACATTATTATTTACTTTAAAAATTACATAGGCAAAATCAAATAAACAAAAATTTTATTCCAATAGTTTTTCCCTGAACTGATCCATTGTTTTTATTAATTACAAAAAGTAACTAATGCAGTTTTTAAGTTTTAAATTTGTATGGTTTTAAGAACCAATTTAGAATTATGAAATTGACAGAGGAGATTCCTTATCACCTTTGGAAAAATTAACGATCTCAATATGAAAAATTTTGAAATTTCTGTTTTAGATCTTGCACCGGTAAAGCAAGGCAAAAGCATTCATGATACTTTTCAGGACAGCTTATCATTAGCCAATCACGCTGAAAATTTAAATTATAAAAGATTCTGGCTGGCAGAACACCACAATATGGAAAGTATTGCAAGCTCTGCAACTTCTGTTTTAATAGGTTTCATCGCCAATGGAACGAAAACAATCAGAGTAGGTTCAGGAGGAATTATGCTTCCCAACCACAGTTCTCTGATCATTGCAGAACAATTTGGAACTTTGGAGTCTTTATTTCCAGGAAGAATAGACCTTGGATTAGGGAGAGCTCCGGGAACAGATGGGCTAACAGCTCAGGCTTTAGGAAGAAATCCTGCGATCATCAACGAACAGTTTCCAAGACAGATCCTTGAGCTTCAAAGATATTTCTCAAAAGAAAATTCAGATGCGATGGTTCGTGCTATTCCGGGAGAAGGGTTGGATATTCCGCTTTATATTCTGGGATCAAGTACAGATAGTGCATGGCTGGCTGCAGAACTAGGTTTGCCATACGCATTTGCAGGACATTTTGCTCCTGAGCAGATGGAAATGGCTTTTAAAATATATAGAGAACATTTCGAGCCTTCAAAATATGCAGACAAACCTTATATCATTGCTTGTGTAAATGGGGTAGCGGCTGAAACATCCGAAGAAGCCCATAAAATCTCGACGACTTTATTCCAGGCATTTATCAATATTGTAAGAAACGACAGAAAACCTTTTGCTCCACCCGTGGATGACATGGATGAAATCTGGTCGCCAATGGAAAAATCTATGGTTTTGCAGAAACTGAGATATACGTTTATCGGAGATCAGGCTGAAGTTCAGGAAAAGCTTAAAGATTTTCAGGAAAGATTCCAGGTAGATGAACTGATGATTAATTCACATATCTACGATCATCAGAAAAGATTGAGATCTTACGAGATTTTCAGAGAGGCGGCAGACTCTTTATCCAAAGCGTAATAAACCATACATAATTAATTGGCAGATGCTTATTTTTATGAGTATCTTTGCACAAATAAAAAGTAAACATGTCCGATATTAAATTAAATACTATTCCAGAGGCTATTGAAGACCTTAAAAATGGTAAAATAATCATAGTAGTAGATGATGAAGACAGAGAGAATGAAGGTGATTTTCTATGTGCAGCAGAACTGACAACACCGGAAATTATCAATTTTATGGCGCTTCACGGAAGAGGACTGATCTGTATGCCGCTTCCTGAAAAAAGATGTGATGAGCTAGGCCTTGAAGTAATGGTAAGCAGAAGCAGCGATCCTAAAGAAACTGCTTTCACCGTATCGGTTGACCTTTTGGGTAACGGAACATCTACCGGAATTTCTGCAGGGGACAGAGCAAAAACTATTTTAGCACTGATGGATGAAAAATCCAAGCCTACAGACTTTATGAGACCTGGTCACATTTTCCCGCTTCGTGCAAGAAAAGGTGGAGTATTAAAAAGAGCCGGACATACTGAAGCTGCGATTGATCTTACGCATTTAGCAGGATTGAAAGAAGGAGGAGTAATCTGTGAGATCATGAATGAAGACGGAACAATGTCTCGTCTTCCTGAACTTCACGCTTTTGCTCAAAAACATGATATGAAGATCGTTTCTATCGAAGATCTGATCCACTATCAGCTTAAAAAAGGAAATCTGGTAGAAAGACTTGAAGAGAAAAAAGTGAAAACGCACTACGGTGATTTTGATTTTTATGCTTTCAGAGAGACTTCCAATGATCAAATCCACTTTGCATTGACAAAAGGAGCTTGGACAGTAGATGAGCCTGTTTTGGTAAGAGTACAGTCTTCAGATTCTTATTTTGATGTATTAACCAGACTGAACAACGGTGAAAAACCATTGTTGGAAAAAGTAACAGGTATGGTTAATGAAGCTGGAAAAGGAGCTATTATTTTTATCAACAACGTTTCTAATTCTGAAAATACATTAAGAAAGCTTCAGCAGTTCCTGAACTATCAGGACGGGCAGGAGCAGCATCCTACATTAGCATACAATTACAGAGACTATGGAATTGGAACGCAGATCTTAAAGAATTTAGGAATCAACAAGTTTAAAGTAATCACTCAAAACCCTAATATCAAACCTCAGGTTGGAGGATATGATGTAGAGGTGACTGAGATGGTACAACTATAGTTAATGAATGGTCAATAGTGAATTGTTTTCACAATAAATGACTGTTTGTAATACAAATTTATAAGGTTTAGGATTTTTCTAAACCTTTTTTTATTTTTTATATTCTGAAACATTAAGGGTGTATTAAGATAAGCTTCACTTTAAGCTTAAAAATCAGAATGATTCATCTTAGCTGCACTTTATTTCTTAAATCTTTCCTGATGGTTTAAACTATAGAATCAAATATTTTAAAGAAGTAATTTTATATTTAATATGATATTAACCCGTGGTGCATTTAAGTTGTTAATATTTCTATTGTTTAGTCTATTAATCCATTGTATAATAGTCAGCGCTATTATCTTGGCAATATCTTGTTCTTGAATCTATTAAATAATTTTGCATAGTTTCTTCTAAATCATATAATTGATCACACAATTGTGAAAATAGGGTTTCAATGTGCTTTCTCGATTTTCTAAAAATATAAGGCTGTAGCTTATATCTATGCTGATTTTTTCGCATAGGCACTTCAATATTAATCTGATTGTAAGTAAATAAATCTCTTTGATAGTCAATGCTCAAATAACCTTTATCACCTAATATCGTACAATTTTGATACAATTGTTTTATATCCTTTAGATAATGAATATCATGTACAGGAGCCTATGTTAAATCAAAATCAGTAAAAATCCCTTCAACAATGTATACAGCATGCAAATTATAGCTATAATAAGTGCTATTTTGTGAGGCCAAAACCCTTTATCTGGGCTGGTAAAGTAGTTTTCCCTACCAACTCTACTTCGGGAATATCTGCTTAATTTGCATATTTCCAATGGCATACTATCTGCAATGTAATAATCACCAACTGATAGGTTTGCTGCTATTTTTTGTCATAATGAATCCCGATAAGTAAACAAGTTGCGCTTTCTATGATTATAAACACTACGATCTATCTTTGATGATAAATGATAAGGTAACTTTCTGAATAAGTCTCGTTCGGAATCAATACCCATAAATTCTGAAGTTAAGTCTAGGGAGATTAACTCAAGATCTGACAATTTGGGCTTAGGAATTTGAGTCAAAAAATTCATTTTACTTTCTATTTTTATCAGGGTCTTTAATATTTTTTCATAATTTGCAGTGAAGCTGTTCATTTTTAATCGTTTGTTAGGCAATTAAATTCAGGTAACTATCTAGTAATAAGTTGGTTGTATTTTTTATGAATGCACCACGGGTAATTACTATATCCATTTTTGGTATTCCTTTCGTATAGTTTTGTGCTGGAGGATTTTATTTTGTGGTTTTGATTCTGAATAATACAGATCCACAAATTGAATCATAATAATTTTGTTTAAAACAATACAAAAAACTATAAGGCACATACTTTTTTAGTATAGTATCAATTTGCTTTAAAAACTTTTAGAATGATATTCGTATATGAGAAAAAGTATTTTGAATTAATAGACTTTCTCTCTACTTTTGGAATTCATAAAAAACATAAACAATTAATGTATGAAAAAAAAATTTTTGCAAATTTATTTAATTTTAGCAGGTCTTCTAATCTTATCATGTCACGAAGAGGCTCCCACCCCTACTTGTTCTTCTACAAGTGTTCATGATAAGGCTGTTAATGAGTTTGTTACGTTGTGGCCTGGTGGGATTATCCCTTATCAATTTAGTTCAAATTTTCCTGAAGGAAAAAAAAGCATTGTTACTGGAGCAATGGATACTTGGGAAGCTTTAACCAAAGCAATTCATTTTAGACCTAAAAATAATAATGATACAAATTATGTTACAATAAACTGGGTTTCAGGAAATACTTGTAATTCAAGTTTGGGTAGTAAAGTAAGAGGAAGTAATATGAATTTTTCAGATTATTGTAGAGTAAGTGCTTCTTATTTTCATGAAATTGGACATTTAATTGGAATGATTCATGAGCACCAGCGTACAGACAGATATTCTAGTTTGTCATTTGATGATGCAACTCTTGAAATTTTAGCAGGTGAAGGAGGGGTTAGCCCGAGTACTATTGATGCAATAGTTTCCCAGGTTCACCAAATGAATACAATTGCTTATTTAAATAACACAATCTATCCGAATGCTGTTGTTGATATTCCTTTTGATAAAAATTCAATCATGATGTATGGCTCGAAATTAAGTAATCCAAGTAGCTCAATTTTTCAATATTTAACTACAAAAAACTTGGACCTGTTTAAAGATAAATCATGTAATACAATTGCTCCACCAAACACAATTTCGAATAATGATATTAGAAAAGTGCAACTTCTCTATCCAAAAGTTTTTATTATTAAAAATTATACCAACATAAATTTTAATAATATAAGGGTTAGATTAAAAGATGGACACGATTTTACTCAAACTATTGCACCTGGTGCAACTTTTATCCTTCATTATAATCCGGAAAACGGATATTATTATTATAAAGATCATAATGGAGAAAAGATTGTTCAGCAATTAGACTTTAACAATGGTAGTTCTTCAGATGATATGAATTTTGAATGGGGTGCGGCAAATCATATAACTTATAGATCAAATAGTAATACTATCACAACAATTGCAACTGGTATTAATAATACACCAAATAATATTATTACTTCAGATGCAATTGATTCAGATGGAGTTAATGGATCAAGTTCAGTTAGATTTAAAATGTCTGTAGGTTCTTTTGATGATGGAAATATTAAATCTCCTCTTGCTATAATTTGTGATTTGAGAAACGGATAACATTAACATAACCAAATATTACTATTAATTTCCATAGTACTTATTTTCATATTGGAATGGTGATAAACCCAAAAAACAAAATCTTATTGGCAAATGGACAGCTTTTAAAGAGTTCATTAGGATTTGCATAATCATTTCTTAAAATTAGATTCCCTGGAAATTTTCCGGGGATTTTTTATCTATAGTATTAGCCTATTTTAGGAATTTTTATACTAACATTCATATTTGAGAAAATATACTTTGAATCAATAGACTTTCTTTCTACTTTTGGAAGACGAAATTAATAAAGTTTCGTGAATCGTGTTTGCTGCTATAAAGATAGAAATAGCAGATTTTTTTTGTGATCTTATAAAAGTTCTAATTCACAAAATAATATAGTTCACCTAAATTGTTTGTAAAAAATCAATCAGTTTCAAAAACTTTTAGAGCCTGTCTAAATTTTATTTGGAAATTTTGTTAAAGGCTTCCTGAGATTGGATATTTGAAAAAAAAGAATGCAATACCCAACATATTTGTAAGTTTCGATTCTCTAAAATACAAATTATTGCAACTAAAAATAAATAAAACATATTGTATTAATTTGGTAATCAGTATTTAAGGAGCAGCTAATTACCATTTTTAAGACCTAAAATTACCTGAAATAGTGTTCTAATTACCAATCAGAACATGAATAATATAGAAAATTAGAAATATATGTCTTTGAAACGGATTTATTTTCCAACTAACTTTAATATTTTATGGTTACCAGAAGCTCGGTGGTCTTTGGTATTTTTTTAAGTTTCTTTACCTGTGGTGCATTTAAGCAATTCGTGTTTTTAAGTTGTTAATATTTCTATTGTTTAGTTTATTAATCCATTGTATAACAGTTAGCACCATTATCTTATATAATATCCTGTTATTGAACTTATTAAATAATTTGCATAGTTTCTTCTAATCATAAATTGATCGAACAATTGTGAAAACAAGTTGCGCTTTCTACGATTATAAACACTACGATCTATCTTTGATGATAGATGACAAGGTAACTTTCTGAATAAATCTCGTTCGGAATCAATACCCATAAATTCTGAAGTTAAGTCTAGGGAGATTAACTCAAGATCTGACAATCTGGGCTTAGGAATTTGATTCAAAAAATTCATTTTACTTTCTATTTTTATCAGGGTCTTTAATATTTTTTTATAATTTGCAGTGAAGCTGTTCATATTTAATCGTTTGTTAGGCAATTAAATTTAGGTATTTATCTAATAATGAGCAGATTCTATTTTTTTCCTAAATGCACCAAGGGTGATATTAATATCATTTTTAAGCTAATGTAATTCCGTCAAAATTTCGGAAGCCATTCAGAAAATCTTTTACCATCATTCTTTTTTTACCTTCCAATTGAAGTTCCAAAGGATAGTAAATTCCGTCCTGGGTATAGATTTTAAATTCATTCTTAGAAATATCGAGACTTCCGGCTGGTTTTCCGTGATCAGAAAGTTCAAATTTACCCCCGAATATTTTTAAGCCCTTTTCTTCATTGTCAATTTTTAAAGTGGTGAAAGCTGCAGGATAAGGCGACATTCCCAGAATAAACTGATGAACGGTTTTTGAAGGTTGTTCCCAATTGATTCTCGTATCTTCCTTGAAAATTTTATAAGCATTTTTAGGATGCTCAACGTGTGGCTGAGGTTTTTCTTCAATAGCATTTTCAGCAAGGCCATCTAATGTTTTAACAACAAGATCTGAACCCATTTCCATCAATCTGTCGTGAAGACTTCCTGCATTTTCGTCCGGTAAAATTTCCATTTCCTGCTGAAGAAGAATATTACCTACATCTATTTTTTCATTGATGAAGAAAGTAGTTGCTCCGGATTTTTCTTCTCCGTTGATCACTGCGTAATTGATAGGCGCAGCACCTCTGTAATCAGGAAGTAATGAAGCATGAAGATTGAAAGTTCCCATTTTAGGCATTTCAAAAAGTACTTTAGGCATCATTCTGAATGCTACCACTACAAAAACATCAGCATCCAGTTTTCTAAGTTCTTCCAGAAACTCAGGGTTTCTCAATTTTTCCGGCTGGAAAACAGGAATATTGTTTTCTTCTGCATAGATTTTTACAGGTGACTGGTGAATTTTCTGTCCACGCCCGCTTGCCTTATCGGCCACAGTTACAACACCTACCACCTGATGGTGAGATTGATGGATTGCCTCCAAAGAAGTTTTTGCAAACTCAGGAGTCCCTAAAAAAACGACTTTCAATGATTTCATACTGCAAAGATAAGTTTTTGAGCTGAGAGTCGGAAGGTATTAGCGTGGGAGAGTGGCAGTGTTGTAGAGATAAAATCATTAAAGTATTTTATCAAAACACATACATTTTATTCCACCGTATCTATCATTATTCATTGCTTATCATTGATTACTCATGATTAAGCGCATATGTTCTGAAGTTCAACATTCTTACCTTTCCTGAATCCAAAAGGAAGATCAGATTTTCAAGGATATTTTCTTTAGAATGATAGCTGAGCTGGATAGACAGTTCTTCAATGGTAGCCGATTTTTTTGCCAATAAATTGATGATTTGCTGAGAAATGTTCTTACCAAAGATAGACTGCTTATTTTTTTCACAGACAGAACACTGGCCACAGTTTTTTGAATTTTTTTCACCAAAATAGGCAAGGATAAGTTTCATTTTACAGTAGTCATTATTTTCTACGTAAAATTTCATCTCTTCCCATTTCTGAATTTTGTTTCTCTGAATATGTTCAAATAATTTCCAGTAAGCGCTATTCACAGCTCTTTCATCACGTGGTTTCAGGAATTTAATACTGGCTAGTGCCCCATCGATATATTCAAGATAATTCTTTTGCTGAAGTTCTTTCAACCGTTCTTTGATCAAAGGAACACTGATATTGATTTTGTTGCTTACCTGTTGTTCACTGAACATTACTTTGTGGGTGGTAATGCCTGATATATTACGGAAAAGAAGCTCTATAAAATGGGCATCTTTTTGGGGCAGCTGGTCCATCTCATCAGCTTTGATAAAAAGTTCAAGTGAAGACAGACTTTTATAATCGTTGTAGTAGACAATTTCCTGGTTGTGCAGAAAATTGAGTACATTGTTGATTTTTGCTTTCGACAGTTTTGTGAAATTCTGTATACTCAGACTATTCAGTTGAAAAGTTTTTTCCGGAAGTTCAAATTCTGCTACCTGAAAAATAGAGTAGAGGTAGCTAATGATCTTCAAAAATTCAGCTTTATTGGGTGTCTGATTTTTTAGAACCTGATCAAAATTCAATAGTTCCTGTTTGTTCCAAAGCATGAAGGCAAAACTGTCTTTTCCATCTCTTCCGGCCCTTCCGATCTCCTGATAATAGTTTTCCAGAGAGGCAGCAGGGGAATAGTGAATCACAAAACGAACATTGTCTTTGTCAATACCCATTCCAAAGGCATTGGTAGAAATAAGAACATGGTTGTCGCTATTGTTCCAAAGATGCTGTCTTGCATTTTTTTCTTTGGTTGTTAAGCCTGCATGGAAATAATCTACGTTTTTCAGTTGATTCTTTTTCAGGAATTCTGCCAGCAGTTCAGCTTCTTTTCTTGTTCTTACATATACAATCCCAGAGTCATTGCTATATTTTAAAATATCAAAAACACGTTGAAATTTATCAGAAACTTCATCGGTGAAAATTTTAATATTTTCTCTTTTGAAACTCTTTTGAAAAACAAAAGGATTTTTCAGTTCCAGCTTATTTTTGATTTCTTCAAGCACTTTTGGAGTTGCTGTTGCAGTTAAAGCAAGGCAAGGAATTTCAGGATTATTACTTCTGAATCCTTTTATATTCTGGTAGCTGGGTCTGAAATCCTGACCCCATTCTGAAATACAGTGAGCTTCATCCACAGCAATGAAGGATAATTGAATTTCCTCCATGTTTTGAATAAACTGACTATTGGTAAGTCTTTCAGGAGAAACATAGAGTAGTTTAGTAAGTCCTTCTTTACAACGGTCATACACTGCTTCTGCATCATATTCATCCAGCTCGGAGGACAGATATTCTGCTTCTATCCCACGTGATTTAAGCTGATTAACCTGATCTTTCATCAGTGCCAGCAAAGGAGATATAACAAGACAGGTTCCTTCTTTCAATAAGGCTGGAAGTTGATAGCATAAAGACTTTCCTGCTCCGGTAGGTAGTAGAACCAAGGTGTCTTTTTCATTGATGACAGCATTGATAATTTCTTCCTGAGAATCTCTGAAGTCGGTATAACCCCAGAAATACTTAAGAGTATCATATTTTAGCTTTTGAAAATCCTGCGGAGAAATCATGTTGTAAAAATAAGGAAAGAATTAGACAAAAAAAGTCACGCAGGGCGTGACTTTCATATGATATATCAATATGTTTATTATTTAGCTTCGAAGTATACTCTTCTATTGGCTCTGTTTTTCCATTCAGGGCACTTCGTTGCCGGTTCACACTCAGGGTATTTAAGGTCTTTTTCACCTTTTCCTATTGCCTGTAGTTTACCTGTTTGAACACCATTTTTGATAAGATAGTTCTTAACGTTGTTTGCTCTTCTTTCTGATAGTTTTTGGTTGTAAGCATCAGTACCTCTTGTATCAGTAGCTCCGATTACATTATAAGAACCAGTTGAAGAATTGATGTAGTTTACAGCATTGTTTAAGATTGGCGTGTTTGATGGTAAAATTCTGTCAGAATTTAAATCAAACTCAATTCCCTCCAACTTAGTTTCTGTTTCTACTACAGGTCCTGTTGTAGCTACAGGACATCCGTTGTTTTCAACAGGTCCTGGAACTGTAACACACTTATCGTAAAGGTCAATTACACCGTCTAAGTCAGTATCAAGCGCAACTCCGGCACCGTCCACTCTTGCTCCTGCAGGAGTATCAAGCTGTCTGTCCCAATCGTCACATACCCCGTCGTTATCAGCATCTCCTTTTTTACATACTTCGATATCCTGGTTTTTATTAGCCAGTACATCCAGTTTGTAATAGATTTCCTGAAGTGGGTCATGCCACATTAAGTGAGATTCGTGTTTTCCAAGTTTTACAGAAAGACCTAGGGTAGCATTGAAGAAGTTGTCAGAAACCTGCTCAGAACGCTTGTTAATCGCGCTGTAAGCATCACCGCCTCCGTCAAATTCATCATCACCAGTTACCACATACATTAATCTACCTTCAATATCGATTCTTCTGTTGACTTTGAATTTAAGACCTGTACCAGCCTGCATGAACAGAGAACCTAATTGGAAAGGTTTGATTTCAGTCATTAATGTCTGTTTGTTACTTCCGTCTTTCTGGTAGGCTCTGTAGGCAATAGTACCAATACCTGCATATCCATGAAGTGCCCATCTGTAAGGAGAATGGTTATCCACTCTTCTTAACAGGTTAGAGAAGTTAATATCTCCTAAGAGAGAGATTGCGTCATACTGAGTTCTTGCTCCTACTGCTGATGCATCTGGTGCTGAGTTTTTAGTATTGAACCATCCTTGTCTGGTTTCACCTCTGTCATATTGTAAATTGATCCCAAAAGCATGGGTAATCGCTTTATCAATACTTACATAGGCTGAATATCCAAAAAGGTTTTTACCGTTACCATTTTTGATTGAGGTCAAATCTGCAGACTGAAGAAGTGGAACACCCACCCCGGCAGAAATAGACCAATCGTTAAATCTTTTAGATTGATTGGTGAATGGGGAAACATTAGCAGATCCCGAAGAAAATGTATTAGGATACTCTCCTTTTGAAACTGCCGTTGAGTCTTGTGCATATGTGGCAGAAGGAATTGCCAGCGCTAATGCAACAATTGCTAAACTTAATTTCATAGTGTTATTTTTTTAAGTTAAGTTATTTTAAATGACTTTTATTTTAAAAGCGATTTTGTATAATTTTTTCAAGACAAAATCACCAATTTCTAATGCATTTTATGTCAGTTATCCTGAAAATAATGATAAAGGTATGTAAAAAATTCGGAGTAGAAAAAAATAAACCGAAAAGAATTTTTCTTTTCGGTTTATGATGTATTTGAAAATTATTTCTTCTTTTTCTTAGCTGAAACTTTTTTCACTGCTTTTTTTACAGGAGCATCCTCATAGTCTTTCTTTTTGATAGAATCCCATTCAGAACTTTCTATAAATCTTACAGTCACTTTTCTGTCTGCCAGTCTTTCAGCATCTGAAGCTGATGCAGGGATTGTTGCTTCAGCAGAACCAACTCCTCTTGATTTCAGTACATTATCATTAATGCCTCTGCTTTCAAGAGCTCCTACTACAGCAGCTGCTCTTTCTTTAGACAATCTAAGGTTGTAGGCAGCATTTCCTTTGATATCTGTATGTCCTGTTAAAAGGTAGTTACCTCCGTTTTCTTTAATAATTGAAGCTGCCAGATCCAACTTTTCATTAGATTCAGGTCTGATAGTTGCCTTATTGAAGTTGAAATAAATATCTTTAAGAGTTCTCTCTACTTCTACAGCAGTTTCCTTATGATCTTTCACGATAGGGCATCCGTTGTTTTCAACAGGTCCGGGAACGGTTACACACTTATCGTAAAGGTCAATAACCCCGTCTAAGTCTGTATCAAGGGCAACTCCGGCACCGTCTACTCTTGCTCCTGCAGGAGTATCAAGCTGTCTGTCCCAATCGTCACATACCCCGTCGTTATCAGCATCTCCTTTTTTACACACTTCGATATCCTGGTCTTTATTAGCCAATACATCTAGTTTGTAGTAGATTTCCTGAAGCGGGTCATGCCACATTAAATGAGATTCGTGCTTTCCTAATTTGAAAGAAAGTCCCAATGTTGCATTGAAGAAGTTATCAGAAACCTGTTCTTCACGTTTATTGATGGCGCTATATTTGTCTCCGCCACCATCAAATTCATCATCACCAGTTACCACATACATTAATCTACCTTCAATATCGATTCTTCTGTTGACTTTGAATTTAAGACCTGTACCAGCCTGCATGAACATCGAACCTAATTGGAAAGGCTTGATTTCAGTCATTAATGTCTGTTTGTTACTTCCGTTTTTCTGGTAGGCTCTGTATGCGATTGTACCGATACCTGCATATCCGTGAAGCGCCCATCTGTAAGGAGAATGGTTGTCTACTCTTCTTAATAAGTTAGAAAAATTAATATCTCCTAAAATGGAGATTGCGTCATACTGGGTTCTTGCTCCTACTGCAGATGCATCTGGTGCTGCATTTTTAGTATTGAACCATCCTTGTCTGGTTTCACCTCTGTCATACTGTAAATTGATCCCAAAAGCATGGGTAATCGCTTTATCAATACTTACATACGCTGAATATCCAAAAAGGTTTTTACCGTTACCATTTTTTATGGAAGTGAGATCTCCTGACTGAATAAGCGGAACTCCCACCCCGGCAGAAATAGACCAATCGTTAAATCTTTTTGATTGATTGGTGAAAGGTGCAACATTGGCAGATCCTGAAGAAAATGTATTAGGATATTCTCCTTTGGAAACTGCCAATGAGTCTTGTGCATAGTTGGCCGAAGGAATAGCCAATGCTAATGCAATAATTGCTAAATTTGATTTCATCGTGTATAATTATATAATTCTTTTTTTTGAAAAAAAGTTTAAGTTTTATTATTTAATTGGGCATCCGTTATTTTCAACAGGCCCGGGAACAGTCACGCATTTGTCGTAAAGGTCAATAACGCCATCCAGATCCATATCTAAAGCAACTCCGGCACCGTCTACTCTTGCACCTGCAGGAGTGTCAAGCTGTCTGTCCCAGTCATCACATACTCCATCATTGTCTGCATCTCCTTTTTCACAAACAACAAGGTCAGTACTTGCATTTTCAAGAACGCTGGTTCTGTAGTAAGCTTCCTGAAGTGGGTCATGCCATGCAAGGTGAGATTCGTGTTTTCCTAATTTGAAGGATACACCTAAACTTACCGTCCATGCATTATCTGATCTTCTAGGGTTTAGCATGTTGTATTTTGAACCTGGAGTGGAAGGATCATAATCATTAGGATCTGCCCATCCGCCACCATCAAATTCATCATCACCACTGATGATGTACATGGTTCTTGCCTCAACGTCAATAAGTTTAGAAACATTGTATTTTATTCCTAAACCTCCCTGATAGAAGATAGAGTTGATATCAATGTCTTGTTTTATGAACAAAGGCGTTCTTCTTGGAGTATTACTCCATCTGAATTCGTCGTTATCATGTAGTGATGTTCTGAATCCCTGAACTCCAATTCCCATATATCCATGGAAAGCCCATCTGTATGGAGAGTGGTTGTCTACTCTTCTGAATAAGTTCGAGAAGTTGATATCTCCTAATAAAGAGATGTTGTCAAATTGTGTGGTTGCAGTCGCTATTCCTGATTTTACACCTGCAGCACCGGGAAGCTGGGCTGTCTGTTTCGTTTCTCCTCTCATATACATTAGGCTTAGCCCGAATGCATGTGTGATTTGTTTGTCTACGCTTACGTATGCATTGTAACCCCAATTGGTCTTATCCTTGCGGATAGATTTTAAATCGGAGTGTACCATAAATGCAGGACCTCCTCCAACAGAAATAGACCAGTCTCTGAAACGTCTGGATTTGTTGTCGAAAGTTTGTACATTAGCGGAACCTGAGGAGAATGTATTAGGGTACTCTGTGGAAGAGTTTACTGTAGTGCCGCTGCTCTGTGCGAAAGCTGCAATTGGCAATGACGTAGCCAATAATAATAAACCTAATTTCATACAATATGTTTTATGTTTTAAATAAAATCTTTCAATAATATTCTGGAAAAATCCCTTTCAAAAAGATGTTTTTTATGAGGGACTTCTAACCTTTCTGACTTAAAATTTAACTCATTATACTTAATGATATCAATGTCTATAATCCTGTCAGTATAACCTCCGGATACTTTTGAATCATTAATTCTTCCCATCTCAATTTCTATATTCTTAATACAATCAAGCAGTTGGATTGGTGAAAGATGAGTGAATATTATTGCTGCAATATTACAAAAAATATTGGAACTGACAAACTCTACAGGGTCAGACATTAAAAATTCGCTGGTTTGTGAAATGTGATTTCCGGCTTCATTTATCATCTTTAATGCAAGCTCTACATTTTTTTTTTGCTCTCCTAAGTTACTTCCTAGTAACAAAACGACCTTATGCTGCGACATATTAGAAAATTGATTGATTTATGAGAAGTTTCTTTAAAAATGTTTTGGCAAATATAGTAGCAATTATCATACTTTGCGCTCTATTTTTCATCTTTTTCATTATGATGCTTGTGTTCAGTGCGATGGGGAATGATAAGTCGGTGGCGGTAAAAAAGAACTCCGTTCTTACGATTAATTTAAAGACAAATATAATCGATAGCCCCACTGAAGAAGAGATGGGATTATTCGGTTTAGGAGCTCAAAATAAAAGTATCCTTATATATGATGCATTGGAAGCTATCAATAAAGCAA
The DNA here is from genome assembly GCF_045865955.1 of Chryseobacterium sp. KCF3-3. NCBI lineage: Bacteria > Pseudomonadati > Bacteroidota > Flavobacteriia > Flavobacteriales > Weeksellaceae > Chryseobacterium > Chryseobacterium sp. KCF3-3. The sequence goes on along the minus strand of NZ_AP035792.1, from coordinate 804,550 downwards.
AAACGGATGATAATATTAAAGGAATCAGTATAGAAACTGATTATTTATCTGCAGGACTTACTCAGATTGATGATCTTAGAAACGCTATTGAAGATTTCAAGAAGAGTGGAAAGTTTGTGTATGCATATGGAAACGGCGTATCACAGTCTGCTTATTATTTAGGATCTGTTGCTGATAAATATTATCTGCATCCTGCAGGAATGGTAGAATTAAAAGGTCTTTCTACAGAGGTTACTTTCTTCAAGGATTTTGCAGATAAATACGGGATCGGAATTGAAGTAATCCGTCACGGTAAATTCAAGTCTGCGGTAGAACCTTTTATAAGAAATGATATTTCACCTGAAAATAAAGAACAGTTAAGTACGCTTTTGAATGACCTTTGGAAAAATACTTCCAATAAAATGGCAGCTTCAAGAAAAATTGATACTGCTCAGTTCAGAATGATTACAGATAGTTTATATGGAATGATTCCTGAGCAAAGCCTAAAATATAAACTAGCCGATAAGCTGATTCAGAAATCAGAATACGAAGATCTTCTTAAGGCGAAGTTAAGTGTGAAAAATGAAGATAAACTGAACAAGATTTCTTTGACAAGTTATATCAACTCTTATGCGGATGAAGATAAATCTGGTGAAAAGATTGCAGTACTTTATGCTTCGGGATCTATTAATAACGGAGATGAATACAATGATATTCATTCTGAGAAATATGTGAAGTATATTAAAAAACTTCAGGAGGATGATAAAGTGAAAGCAGTTGTTTTCAGAATCAACTCTCCGGGAGGAAGTGCTAATGCTTCAGATGAAATCTTATTTGAACTACAGCAGCTGAAAAAGAAAAAACCACTGATCGTTTCTTTTGGTGACTATGCGGCATCAGGAGGATATTATGTAGCGATGGCTGCGGATAAAATTTATTCAGAGCCTAACACGCTTACCGGTTCTATCGGAGTGTTCGGGGTGATGCCTTACTACAAAGATATTGCAGCTAAAAACGGAATCCGTGCAGATATTGTTTCCACCAATGCCAACTCTATGTATTATTCCGGATTAAACGGAGTAACCCCTTACGGAGTGAATATGATGACAAGAAGTGTAGAAGGTACTTATAAGAGATTTGTACACTTTGTGACTCAGAACAGAAAGAAAACTTTTGAGCAGATTGACAATGTAGGAGGTGGTAGAGTATGGAGTGGCGTTCGTGCAAAAGAAATAGGATTGGTAGACGAATTGGGTACTTTAACAGATGCAGTGAAGTTTGCCGCTCAGAAAGCAGGATTAAAATCTTATCATGTAGAGGCTTTCCCTAAGAGAATGACTCCGTTTGAGCAAATCTTTAAAGACCTGAATGAAGAGGACGTTTCTGCCAGAATTATCAAGAACAAGATTGGGAAATCCAACTATGAGATTCTGCAGCAGATTACAAACAAGAAACTGCAGTCTGAGGTGAAAATGGAAATGCCTTATCAGATTAGAATTAACGACTAACTAAATTTTATATTGTATACAAAAATCCCGGACCTGAAATTTCAGATCCGGGATTTTATTTTTTTTATCAGCCTTTATATCAGCTTTTCTTTGTTGCCATTCCGTAAATCCAGAGAATGATTAAAGCGCCTCCAATTGAGAGAATCCAGCTTCTAGGATTCCAGAATGAAGTAACATCTCCCCAGTGTAAAACGTAAACTCCTATAGCTCCTCCTACAAATGCTCCAAGAATTCCAAGGATAATAGTGATAAGCCATCCTCCTCCCTGAGTTCCCGGCATGATCATTTTAGCGATAGCACCTGCGATAAGACCAAATAGGATCCATGTTATAATTCCCATAGTTGCAAATTTTTTTATTGTTAATATTTAAAAATGATTTGTTTGCTAATATAAGGGAAAACATGATATAAATCATCTTTTCTTGAAGAATGAGTCTACAAATTCCGTACCATTAAAAAGTTGTAAATCCTGCATTTTTTCGCCTACACCAATATACTTCACCGGAATTTGGAACTGATCAGAGATACCGATTACAACACCTCCTTTGGCTGTTCCGTCCAGTTTGGTTACTGCTAAAGCATTTACTTCTGTTGCTGCTGTAAACTGTTTTGCCTGTTCGAAAGCATTCTGTCCTGTAGAACCGTCAAGTACCAATAGAATCTCATGAGGTGCATCAGGAATTACTTTCTGCATCACTCTTTTGATCTTGGACAATTCATTCATCAGGTTGATCTTATTATGAAGTCTTCCTGCGGTATCAATGATGACAACATCGGCATTTTGAGCAACGGCACTTTGTACTGTATCGAAGGCTACTGAAGCAGGATCTGATCCCATTTCCTGTTTTACAATAGGAACACCCACTCTTTCGCTCCAGATAACAAGCTGGTCAACAGCAGCAGCTCTAAAGGTATCTGCAGCTCCAAGAACTACTTTTTTACCTTCCGATTTGAACTGGTGAGCCAGTTTTCCGATGGTTGTTGTTTTTCCAACTCCGTTTACTCCTACAACCATGATGACGTAGGGTTTTTTGGAAGTATCGATATTCCCTGTGCCGGCATGAGGATTTTCAAGCAATAATCCTGAAATCTCATCACGAAGAATTTTGTCAAGTTCATTTACTCCTACATATTTATCTCTGGCAACACGTTCTTCAATTCTTTCAATGATTTTGATAGTGGTAGAGGCTCCTACATCGGAAGCAATCAGTACTTCTTCCAGATCATCCAGAACTTCGTCATCTACTTTGCTTTTACCGACTACGGCTTTCGTCATTTTTTCAAAGAATCCCTGGCTGGATTTTTCCAATCCTTTATCTAAGGTTTCTTTTTCTTCCTTTTTGAAAATATTTTTAAACCAACTCATAGTTTTAGTTTATTCTTATTTATTTTTAATCACTGCTGTGGCTTCTACTTCTATAAGTACATCATCTCTGAAAAGCCTGCTCACTTCTACGAGGCTGCTTACGGGAGGATTTTGAAGATTGACATACAAATCCCTTACTTTTCTGAAATCAGGTGTTTTTTTGATGTCTGTGGTATAAATTACCAGTTTGATAATATCTTTTCCTGTACCTCCATATTCTTTCAGGATATTATCAATATTCTTGAAAACCTGCTGCGTTTGCTCTTCAATCGTATTTCCCACAAGATTACCTTCAGAGTCCAGAGGAACCTGTCCGGATAACAAAATCATTTTAGAATTTCCACAGTCAATACTTACTGATTGTGATAATCCTTTAATGTTGAAAACTTTTGGCGAACTTTTATATTCTGCAGAATTCATCGTTTTCTGACTGAATGAAAATAGAAAAGTTGCTGTGCAGGCCAGAACAAGTATCTTTTTCATACTTTACTGATTAATAATCTGGTGAGCAAAGATAACAAAAAAACTACCCAAAAAATGAGTAGTTTTTTATATTGTAAACAAAGTACTGATTATTTTTTTAAATAACCATCTACTTCATCAGCATTCATTACTTTTTCTTCGAAAACGTAAGCTCCTGATTTAGAAGACTTAACCATTTTCACCACTTTAGTCATCTTCTTAGATTGACCGCTTTGTAGGGTTGCTACTACTTTCTTTGCCATGGTAAGTTATTATTTATAAATTACTTAATTTCTTTGTGAAGGGTAGATCTCTTAAGAACAGGATTGTATTTTTTCAATTCCAATCTTTCTGTAGTGTTCTTTTTATTTTTTGTAGAAATGTATCTAGACATTCCTGGCATACCACTTTCTTTGTGCTCTGTACATTCAAGGATTACTTGAACTCTATTTCCTTTTTTTGCCATGATTTATTAATTCTTTTTAATCAATCCGTTTCTAGTAGCTCTTTCAATAGCTTCCTCGATTCCAATCTTGTTAATCACTCTCAATCCATGAGCTGATACTTTCAGTGTAACGTGCTTATCTTGCTCCGGAAGGTAAAACTTCTTCTCTAATAAGTTAATTTCAAAACGACGCTTCGTTTTGTTATTAGCGTGAGAAACGTTGTTACCAACCATTGCACGCTTTCCTGTTATTTGGCAAATTCTTGACATATCTCGATGTTCTTATTTGTATAATATTTGAGAGTGCAAAATAACGAAGAATTTTTTAGATAGACAAATCTTTTGGAAAATATTTATAAATAAGTGGCTGATTAATAATAATGAATTTTTAAAATAGTAGAATCCTTGGGATACAGCAGATAAAGGGTGCTGATATATTTCATACACGCTTTTTTTTACCCGCAGAATTTAATATTCTATCTTTGTTTTTAATTAATCTAAATAAAAACAACTATGAGGAGGATTTATATTTTATTGTCTATGGTACCTGTCAGTCTGATGGCTCAGAACTTTACTGAGGTGCAGACCAGCATGAGTAATTTTTATTATTCTGCAGCTGATATCGCAGATATAGATAACAATGGTACGCTTGATATTGTGCTCAATGGAGCGATTGATTCCGATGGTGACGGAAATGTAGATAGTACTTATAATGAAGTATATCAGAATAATGGGACAACTTTATTGCCGTTTGTTGGGTTGGGAGCAGATGTGACCCATCTTGGAGATATTAAATTCATTGATTATAATAATGATGGCCTGATGGATATTATTTCCACAGGACTCAGCTATATGGATGTTGTTAATTATAAACAATACCGATTCAAAAATACAGGTGCAGGATTTGTAAAAGAAGCAGAATTGCCGGGAAAAATTTATGGATCTCTGGAAGTTTTTGATTTTAACCATGATGGGAAATCTGATTATGCAATTAATGGAACTCAGTATGCTCACGGAGGAGGTTTTGGAAATAGTTTGGATTATTACAAAAATACGGGTACCGGTTTTGATCTTACAGGAAATTGGGTAGATGGAACTCAGAGCGGAAGTTTTAAAGTGGTAGACCTTAATAATGATAACCTGTTGGATCTTGTGATTATCGGATCAGATATCAATGGAGATGCAGTATCCAAAGTGTACATGAACCATGCTGGAGTTCTCACTCCTACACAAGATCTTGCGCCTGTAGCAGTGGGCAAAATAGATTATGCAGACTTTAATGCAGATGGTTTTCAGGATATTGTGGTGATTGGAAGAGATGGGAATGATGATCCCTATTTTGCTGTTCTCATGAATGATGGTACCGGGACATTGACTCCTCAGGCGATTGCCGTAAACGATATTTCAGATGTAGCATTGAGTGTTGGAGATTTAAATAACGACGGCTATTACGACTTTATTATTTCAGGAAATGAAGATTATAACGCTGTTGTGAAAACCTATATCTATGATGTTTCCAATCATAAATTCAATGAAGGAACTGTCATTGGTATTACTGCGCTTGGAGGTCCGGGACTGGTACAGCTTTTTGATTTTAATAATGATCATCATCTGGATATCTTATTGGGTGGATTCGATTGGGCTACTTCTGATCTGCCTTCACTGACTAAAGTATTTAAAAATAATTCCACAGCAGCCAATGCAAAACCTGCAGCACCTACTCAATTGAATCTGACTAAAAACGGAAATCGTTTTAATTTCACATGGAGTGGGGCATCGGATGATAAAACTCCGGTGAATGCATTACGTTATGAAATTACCGTAGGATCTACACAGGGCGCTCATGATATTGCAAAATATGTAGTAACAACACCATCATGGTTTCTTGAGCTTGATCCGTCCATTCAAAATGTATACTGGAGTGTGAAATCTATTGATGCTTCAAAAGTATATTCTGATGCTTCTGCACAGAGTGTGTTGGGAACAGCTGAAATCAAATCTGAAAAACAATTGGTTATCTACCCGAATCCGACATCAGATAAAGTATATATCAAAGGAGAAAAAGTTTCGGAAGCCGAAATGTATTCGATGGATGGAAGAAAACTGAATATCAGTGTAAATGGAGACCAGTCAATTGATGTTTCTCATTTACCTAAAGGAGTCTATTTATTAAAACTGAAGATAAAAAACGAAATAACCACAAAGAAGCTTACGATTAAGTAATTGAATCAATTCTATCTTCTATCAATGAGAAAAGCCAGACGTCCAGCTGGCTTTTCTCTTTTTTAAGTCTTAATATTTTACCTATTTAAAGCAAAGTAAAACTTCATAAAATAAAAATCAGCGTAATCTGCAAAATCAGCGAGAAAATATAAGGCTCGCAAATCTTGCAGATCACGCAGATCTTGTGTTATTTGTGCATCAATTTGTGCAATTTGTGTTCAAAAACTATCCTTTCTTTGTTTTCTTTTTGAACCATTCAATCAGGTAATAAAATAATAAAAACCCTAGCGCAAATATGGAAAACCTTGAAAGAAGGTCACCTGCTCTGGTATAAAAGGTCATACCATCATACAGATTCACTTTCGCAAATAAAGCGGTTTGATCCCCATAGAAAGTATCGGCAGTTATTTCACCTTTAGCATTGATATGGGCAGAAATTCCACTGTTGGCAGCACGGGCAATTTCTCTTCTGGTTTCAATAGCTCTTAGTTTAGCATAAGATAAAAGTTGTTTGTGTCCTTCTGTAACGCCCCACCAGGAGTCGTTGGTCATAATACCTAAGAAGTTAGCTCCTTTTTTTACATAGTCTGTTACAAATTCACCATAAATACTTTCATAGCAAATGATAGGAGCCAGCTTTCCTTTATTGTAAGGGTTTGAAAAGGCAACTCTTTCTTTATCTGTTCCCAAAGAAGCTACTGTTCCTCCCAGATTCAGCATGGCATCTCCAAGCAATGGTTTTAAAACATTCATATAAGGAAATATCTCAACACCTGGTACTAATTTTCCTTTGTGATAAGCCTGAACTTTTTGGTTAGGAACCAATTGAATAGCTGTGTTATAACTACTCACCCAAACACCACTGTTAATCTGGTACGCTTCCTTAGGCAAGTCGGCAGGGTTATAAAAAAATCGGTGTGAAGAAATTCCTGTTGCAAAAACAGATCCTGGATGATTGGATAAAAATCCTTTGATATTGTTTAAAAGTAAACTCTTTTCAAAAGCTGTTTCGGAAATAGATCCTCTTCCCGGCAGAGCTGTTTCAGGAGCAATATAATAATCAATTTTACCGGTTGAGTTTTTTTCAGCAAGTGCTAATAAATCCTGTTCTATGGTCAGGCTGTCTTTCGAATATTTTTCAGCATAAGGGTCAAGATCCGGCTGCAGCATCAGAACATTAACCTGTCCGATTGGTTTTTCATCAAAATTATTGTATTTGATTACTGAAATAATCATTGGTAAAGCAATTAAAGCTCCAATAATAGCCGAGTTTTTGATCAAATCCTTCCTCTTTCTTCCGGCTTCCCACGTTCTTACTGTGTAAAAAATCAGTACATTAATCAGGAGAATCCAGAAGCTTCCTCCGGTTGCTCCTAGAGTGTCATACCATTGGATTAGTTTTGGGTAGTCTGAGAATACATTCCCAAGGTTCAGCCAAGGCCAGGTAAGTTCCCATCCTAAATGAAATTTTTCAAAACTCATCCAGATAGCAATTAAAAATCCTAATCCCCAATAGGTTCCCTGAGCATTTTTGTACCAATGGTAGCATTGAAATACCAAAGAGTATAAAAGAGAATTAACCAGCACCGGAAATAAAACAGCCATCAGAGAGTGGCTTCCGTCAGGGTTTTTGGAACCATACAGCCATCCTGTAGTCACTACATTCCAGATGATAAAACACAGGTAAGACAATCCGAAGACCATCCAGCTTTTCCTTTTATAATCTGAAAATTTTGAAATTCCATGCTCCATCATAAGAAGAGGAACAAGAGCGAAAAATATAAAAAACGGAACTCCATAAGTTGGCCATGAAACCGACAGCAGCATTGCTGAAATAAGTGTAAGTAGAACGTATTTCATTAAATTATTTTAATACACAAATTTAATGTTTTTGAAATGAATATATTAGCAGTTCGATGTTAAAGAAAATTTATAAAATCATTATTGTTCCGTATACTCTGTTTTTGCTCTATCTGATGTTCTTAGGAATGGGCAGATTTCAATATGAGGAAAATCTTATTACGGTAGAACCTTTTTTTTCTACCATAAAATTTATTCAGGGACCTAATAAGACAATAGATATTGTGAGGATTGTTTTAGGGAATATCATAATGTTTATTCCTTTTGGTTTTCTGGGTTGGGTCATTCCCGAACTGAGAAAACTGAAGCCGTTATTATTTGGTTTTATCTCATGCATCGTTATTGTAGAAGCACTTCAATATTTTACCAGGATGGGAATATTTGAGGTAGACGATATCATCCTGAATACTTTTGGGGTGTATCTGGGATGGAAGATTTGTGGATTGATTGAAAAAAGATTTAACTATTAAGTTCCTTTGCTCGTTTTTCGGCGTTCAGAATTCCTTGTTTCAGAATTTCTTTAAAACTGTTTTCTTCAAACGTTTGTAAAGCAGCTTCAGTAGTTCCGCCTTTGGATGCAACATCTTTAATCAGTTCTTCAAGATTCTTTTCTGAATTATTGATCAGATGATAAGCACCCAGCATAGTCTGTTTTACAAAAAGTTTGGAAAGATTTTCTTCAATTCCCATTTCAATACCTGCTTTAATCATAGCATCGATGATATAATAGAAATAAGCAGGACCACTTCCTGAAAGGGCGGTGACACCATCCAGAAGTTCTTCATTCTCCAGATAAACCGATCTTCCTGTGCTGTTCAATAATCTTTCAATATTGATTAACTGGCTGAAAGAAATTCCATTGGCTGCAGTATATCCTGTGATTCCCATTCCCAGAAGGGTAGGAGAGTTCGGCATGGCTCTTACAACAAGCGGATGATTCAGTAATTTCTGGATTTTTTCAATATTGATTCCTGCCATGATGGATAAAACCATCTGGTTTTCTTTGAACGTAAATTGAATATTTTGGGCTATTGCATGAAAATCCTGAGGCTTTACAGCGATAATGATCAGATCAGCATCGATATCTTTTACTTCTTCAAAAGTGGAAATTTTAGATTTGGGAAATTCCTCAGCTATTTTGGCAATTTTTTCCTGATTTCTGATAATAAGATGCAGATTTTCAGGTTTGATCAGTTCATATTTCAAAAATGATTTTGAGAAAGAAAGCCCCATATTTCCGGCTCCAAGAATGGCTATTTTCATCGCAAATTGTAATTTTTAAGCTAAAATAATGATTTTCCGGAGACTGGATATGAATTGGTTCTGAATTAATTTTTGTTGGATAAGCGCAAAGTCACAAAGATTGTAAATAGTATGCCATTTAAGGGCAAGAATATTTCGATTTTGCTCAATATGAGATTTTTATTTTCGTCCTTTGCTTTTCCACCCCATCTATGCATAGATTCCTAATCGGAATGACAAAGTGTACGGATAAGCTAAGCGTTGTATTTGTCATTCTGAAAGAATCCAGCCTTACAATTTTCCAGCTATTATGCAGCCATAACGCATTCTTAGATAAAATCCTTGTGCCTTAAAATAATAACAAAGAAAATAAAGGATCCTTGCGTTAATCCAACACTTACAGATAATAAGCAATAAAAAAGACTGAAATCATATGAATCAGCCTTTATCTATTTTTAGATTAAATAATATTCACTTCCCGTTCAAGCTCTATCCCGAACTTTTCTTTTACAGAATTAATGATTTCCGTAGAAAAATCGAAAATTTCTTTTCCGGTTGCATTTCCTGTAGCATTGACGATGACCAGGGATTGCAATTTGTGTGAAGCCACATTTCCGATCTGCTTTCCTTTCCATCCACATTGCTCAATCAGCCATCCGGCAGGAACTTTTACCATCTCTCCATTCGGGTAACCCTGAATATTTTCAAACTGTTGTTTTAATGCTTCAAACTGAGTTAAGGGAATTGTAGGGTTCTTGAAAAAACTTCCGGCATTTCCGATTTTTTTTGGATCCGGTAATTTGCTTTGTCTTATATTGATTACAGCTTTGGAAACATCCTGAATGGTTGGGTTTTCAATGCCAAGATTTTCCAGTTCAGATTTGATTGCTCCATATTCTGTTTTGATAGGGTGATTTTTCTGAGTAAGCTTAAAAGTAACTTCCAGAATAACATATCTGCCTTTTCCTTCCTGCTTGAAAATAGAATCCCTGTATCCGAATCTGCATTGTTCAAGATTGAATGTTCTCAGTTCAAGATTTTCTAAATCCAGTACTTCACAGCTCACAAAAATATCTTTGATCTCTGTTCCGTAAGCTCCGATATTCTGCATGGGAGAGGTTCCTACATTTCCGGGAATTAACGAAAGATTTTCAAGTCCTCCATAATTTTTTTGCAGGCAGTACATCACGAATTCATGCCAGTTTTCCCCAGCTTTTGCAGTTACCCATACTTCATTTTCATGGATATGCTCTTCAGAAATTCCTCTTAAATTAAGTTGAATGGCAAGACCGTCAAAATCTTTGGTAAGAAGAATATTACTTCCGCCTCCTAAAAAAAGAAGCTGAAGAGATTGAGACTTCGAGAAAGTGAGAGCTTCTTTCAATTCATCAATAGAATTGACTTCAGTAAAATATCGGGCCTTGGCTTCAACACCAAATGTGTTATAAGGTTTTAATGAAAAGTTTTCTTGCATGTTTTATTGGTATTCTTTGGGAAGAATCTTGTATAGTTGTTCTTTAACTTGCTGTAACTGTTTGTAATGTAAAGTGTCTGCATAAGCATTCACATAGATATGAGACTTTTTTGGAGTCCGGATCTGGAAGGTTTCATCTATTCCGTCCACGGACTGTTGGCTGTGAGAACTTTTGATATGATCAAGATCTACAATATGAATGGATGATACAAGCTTTTTCCAGGTTTCAGAATTGATGGCAGATGACCACGCTTTATGGGTTTGATTGGCGGTCATTCCTTTTTCTGCAAAAACAGAATCTTTTGTAGCTTTAATAATCCTGTAGTTTCCGAGGTTTCCTTCAACATCAGATACACTGATGAAAGTAATCTCGTATGGATTTTTGTGGGGAACAGACTGTTCCGTTTTTTTAGAATCACATGAAAAAAATGCCGACAGCAAAAGAATCGAAAACAGGATTTTCAGATGGATTTTTTTTGTTGTCGGCATAGGATATATTTTACAGACTGAATTCTTCTCTGTACTTCTTTAAAGCTTCTTTAAGAATTTCAGCACTTCTTTTTAAATCTTCTTCTTTCAGAACGTAAGCAATTCTTACCTGCTTCTTACCTAATTCAGGATTGCTGTAGAATCCTCCAGCAGGAGCCACCATGATGGTTTCGTTATTAAGAGAATATTTTTCAAGTAACCACTGAGCAAATTTTTCAGTATCATCCACCGGAAGTTCTGCCACACAGTAGAAAGCTCCTCTCGGCTTAGGGCAGATTACCCCAGGAATAGCATTTAAAAGATCTACCAATACATTTCTTCTGTGAGTATATTCTTCTCTTACGGCTCTGATGTAAGGACCGTCGTTCTGGTGTGCTGCTGTTGCGGCAATCTGTCCTAAAAGAACCGGGCTTAATCTTGCCTGTGCAAAAAGCATGGCTGCATTACGGATCTTGTTGGAACGTGTTACCATACATCCGATTCTTACTCCACACATAGAGTAACGCTTGGATTCGGAATCAATGATGATACAGTTTTCAGCTAATTCAGGGAAGTCAAGCATTGAGATCTGCTGCTTTCCATCATATACGTACTCTCTGTAAACTTCATCAGAGATGATTACGATATCATATTTCAAAGCAATTTCTGCCAATTTCTGAAGTTCCTCACGGGTATAAAGATATCCGGTAGGGTTTCCAGGGTTGCAGATAATGATTGCTCTTGTTTTTTCTGTAATTTTTTTCTCGAATTCTTCAACAGGTGGCAAAGCAAAACCAGTGTCAATTGTAGAAGGAACTGCTACTACATTCACATCAAATGTGCTGGTGAACCCATTGTAGTTAGCATAATAAGGTTCAGGAATAATCACTTCATCCCCTTCGTCACATAAAGTAGAGATGGCAAAGTTTAGTGCTTCAGAACCTCCGTTGGTAACAATAAAGTTATCAGGAGTAAGATCTGAGAAACCTAAAGAATGATAGTATTCTGTAAGGGCTTTTCTGTATTCAATATTCCCTTCAGAAAGCGCATATTCCAATACTTTTAAATCGATGTTTTTTAAAGCATTTAAAGCTGTTTCCGGAGTTTCAATATCAGGCTGTCCGATATTAAGGTGATATACTTTTATTCCTTTTTGTTTTGCTTGTAACGCAAAGGGAACCAGTTTTCTTACCGGCGATGGCGGCATATGCAGTGCTCTGTTTGAAATATTCGGCATTGTTCAAAAAATTTGTATGACAAAAATAGGATTTAATTTCTCAATAATAAAATTATGAGTTAATTAAGAAGGAGTCCATTAAGTTTTTATATTCCCTTTAGATTCTGTTTATTTTAATGTAGTTTGATGTTGATGTTTTATTGATTTTAAATAAATGTTGATTTTTTATTAAAAATAATTATTTTGTATTGTTATTTTTCCTAAATTTCGCCACAAATGTGATTAAAATGGTAATAAATTTATTTTCTAGAGTGGTGCCTGCCGCTGCTCTATTCTCGGCCAGTGTAATGATGGCTCAAAATTTTCAGACAATGCCGGTTTCTTCAGGGTATACGGCAGACGTAATTGCTAATGGAATAGGTTCCTCAACAGTTTCAACAAACAATGATGTAGATGGTGTTTCTTACGCTTTTGTAGCTAAAGATTTCCAGCTGACTTCCACAAGTGCGGCTATTACGTATGGTATTCCTGTTGATGGGGTTATTAATTCTGTAGTGGGAACCACGCCAGGATTAAGCTTTCAGCTGGCAAGTTTAAATGCAAATAATTCTTTAAGATTGGCTGCTGTAAGTGATGTCGGAACTCTGGCTTTTACAACACCTAAACCCGTTACTAAACTGTATATGCTTGCTGTGAGTGGAAGTGGTACTTCTACGGTAAGTGCGGTGGTAAATTTTACAGATGGTAGTTCGCAGACATTTTCAAGTATCAGTCTTACCGACTGGTATGGAGGATCTAACTTTGCCATCCAGGGGATAGGAAGAATAAAAAAACCAGGTGCGACTCCTGCCAGTGGAGATGATGTTCCTTCTCCTGAAGGTGGAACAAACCCAAGGTTATATCAGATTGAGCTGGCAATAGATGCCGCCAACCAGGCAAAACCAATACAAAGTGTAACGGTTACCAAAGCGAGTGGCTCAGGTTTACCTAATATCTTTGCTTTTTCTGCAGATGTATATTCAGACTGTGCTCCGCCAGTATTGCAGGCGGTTTCCGGAATTACAGCTAATTCTGCTTTAGTTTCATGGACAGGTAGTGCTGCCAGTTATGATGTATACCACAGTACTTCAAACACAACACCATCAAGTTCAGTAACTCCTACTTATCCGGGAGTAATAGGAACAAGTACAACGATAGGAGGTCTTAATTCCAATACAACCTATTATTATTGGGTAAAATCCAACTGTAATACTGCAACGAGCCAAAGTGTATGGTCTTTTGCAGGAACATTTAAAACGGCTTGTTCTACTTTCACAGTTCCGTATACAGAGAATTTTGATACAACAAGTACAGGTTCTACCTCAAATACCAATGCTCCAAGCTGTTGGGCATATCTGGAAAGTGCATCATTTGCGGGGTATGGATATGTAAATGGATCCAATAGTTATTCAGCACCCAATTCTTATTATATGAATAATTCAAGTGGGACAACAGGTAGCCAAATGTTGGTTGCACCTCCTACTATCAATCTTTCAGATGGTACGAAGAGGGTAAGATTTTATGCAAAAGCGGGAGGAAGTAATTATACACTGTTAGTGGGAACATTATCAAACCCTGCAGATCCTGCTTCTTTCACACAAATTGGTTCTCCTATTGCTTTAACAACTACCCACACTCAATATACAGTTAATATTCCGGCGGGTACTGATTTACAGTTAGCATTTAAACATGGTTTAGGAGGTTCTTCACGTTCTATTTATATTGATAATATTACCGTTCAGAATATTCCTTCTTGCCTTGAACCAACGACACTTACGTCATCAAACGTAACAATGAACTCAGCAACAATCGGTTGGACGGCACCAGCTTCAGTTCCTGCAAACGGATACGAAGTATATTACAGTACAACCAATACTGCACCTGATGCTACAACGGTGTTGAATGCTACCAATTCTGTAACTTCTACTACTATTTCTGCGCCATTGAGTTCGTTATCTGCTGATACGAATTACTATGCATGGGTAAGATCTGTATGTAGTGCTAGTGACAAAAGTATCTGGAGTGAAGCTACTGCATTCAGAACAGGGTACTGTCTGCCTTCATCCAGTTCTCAGAATTCCTGGCTTTCTGACTTCAGTTCTACAGGAGGACTTGTAGATATGGCGTATTCATCCGGTTCAAGTGTTGCAGGTGGGTATCAGAACTTAACAACAAGTAGTAACAAAATAATCAATGCTCCGGGATCAAGTACTTCAGTATCTTTCACTGCCGGTGGCCCTACATGTGGAATTGGGGTTTGGGTAGACTGGAATAATAATTTAACTTTTGAAGCTTCTGAAAGAATGTTTGTTACGAACACTTATATTACAAGTACTTCGGGATCTATCACGGTACCTGCAGGAACACCTCTTGGAACTTATAGAATGAGAGTGGTAACGGATTATAACAGTACAGCACCTTCCAATCCTTGTACTGCTATTTCAAGAGGAGAGTTCATTGACTTTGCATTTGAAGTGGCAACCTCTTTATCCACTTCAGAAACGAAATTGAAGAAAAAAGAAATGAGTGTATATCCTAATCCTTTCAAAGATGTACTTCACATTGCAGATATCAAAGATGTTAAATCTGTAACAGTTACTGATGTAGCAGGAAGAGTAGTGAAAACTATTGACAATCCTACCACAGAACTGCAGTTAGGTGAACTGAATGCTGGTTTATACTTAGTGACAATGAACTTTAAAGATGGTTCAAAATCAACAGTAAAAGCCATTAAGAAATAAAATTTTTTGAGTTAATAATTTCTGTAGGCAGTTGCATTCGTGTAGCTGCCTTTTTTGTGATAATTTTATAAAATAGTCGTATTTTAGAAAAAATTACAATATGCAGATTCAGTCAGTTTCTATAGAAGATTATATCTCAAAAATTCCTGAAGAAAGACAGGAAGCTTTTAAAAGGCTTTACAATACGGTGAATGATAATCTTCCAAAAGGTTTTGAAGAGGCCACCAATTACGGAATGGTAGGATGGGTCGTTCCTTTGGCAACATTTCCTGCAGGATATCATTGTGCGCCCGGGACACCGCTGCCATTCATCAATCTTGCTTCCCAGAAAAATTTTATAGCACTGTACCATATGGGACTGTATTCAACGCCGGAACTTCTTGACTGGTTTGTGGCGGAATATCCTAAACACTCCAAAAAGAAACTGGATATGGGAAAATCCTGTGTACGCTTCAAGAAAGCAGAAGATATTCCTTTTGAGCTGATCGCTGAACTCAGTAAAAAAATGACTGCAGATGATTGGATTAAAATTTATGAATCGCAGTATAAGAGATAAAAAAAAGCTCTGAAATCTATCTGATTTCAGAGCTTTTTTTATGCTGGAAGAGGGAGGATTGAAGCTGGAAGTAATATTTGTGTTTTTAGAATCAATATGAGACAGGAAGTTGGAAGCTGGAAGTAATATTTGTTTTTAAAACTACCGATCGTCATTCCTTCATGAACATTCTAAATATTTAAAAGTTAATTAAATGGTCTGTATTTATTCACCGACTTCCATAAACCTCGGTCCTCCAGCTCCCATCTTCCAGCTAAAAATGAATATCCCAGATTCCGGCTTTCCGTTCAAGTTCAATCAAAGCTGCTGCGTTATCGGCAAGAGCCTGGTAATAATCTTTTCGCACATTATTATAGGTTCTCTGGGCATTCAGAACTTCAAGGATAGAACTTTCGCCTCTTTTGTAGCTGTAGATGATCCCTTCCAGAATGTTCTGTGCTTCTGAAAGCATGCCGTTATGAAACTGCTTGAGCTGTTTCTGGGTTGCTGTATACTGCTGATAGGCCTGCATTACTTCGGCTTTTATCCCTTGCTCAATCTGTTTGTATTCAACTTCTGCCTGCGAATGGCCCATTTCTGCTATTTTCAACCCTGCATTTCTTCTGTTGGAAAATTTTAAAGGAATACTAATGCCCATTTTTACAGCATTTACAGTGGGAGAAGGAGCAATTTCATTGGTAGCTTCGGTGTGTCGTTCTGCTCCGGCACTGATGCCAAGATTTATGACACGATTGGCTTTTTCAAGATTAATCTGGCTTTTGGCAACTTCTGTATTTTGTTTGGCTGCCAATAGATCTGCTCTTTCATTCAAAGCCTGAAGAATAAGATCATCCATACTGAAATCTCTATTGAAGGCATTAAAATCTCCGGAAACATCTCTGCCAGTTATTTTGTTATCTCCAAGAAATACTGACAAACCGATGATAGCCTGTTGTTCTGCACTTTGTGCCTGATATACTTCATTGAGTAAAGAAGCGGCTTCCAGTTTACTCTGTTTGGAAGCGACTAATGTTATAGTACCTAATTTGTAACGGATACTGTCGGATTTTGCCAGTTGCTGCATATTTTGATAAGAATCCTGTTGCACTTCAAGCAAAGCTTTGGATTTTAAAGCATCAATATATCCTAAACTGGCATCTGCACGGAGATTCCTGAAAAAATCCTGCAACTGTATTTTGCTCAGCTCAGATTGGTTTCTGGCCAGATTAACACGAGCTTTTCTTTTACCACCCAATTCAAGTGTCCACCCGATTGATGCTCCGTAAACATATCCCATACTTTGATTTATTCCGTTATTGCTGGTTTCCATTTCCAGTTCAGGGTCAGGAAACATATTAGCGGTCTGGATAGCAGCTTCGGCCATACTTACGTTGTATTTCTGAGAAGCATAGCCCAGATTCTGATTTCCGACAAGCCCCAGATATTCTTCAAATGGTAAAAGCTCTTTTTCCTGTGCCTTTATCCCTGTAGTGCTTAATAATACTACAGATAATATGATAATATGAACTTTAATTTTCATCTGATTCTAAATTTTGTTTTTCGTTGCGGTGTTCAGCCATAAAATAAATAGCAGGCAGCACGAATAGGGTTAAAATAGTAGAGAACATTAATCCATAGACGATTACTGTTGCCAGTGGACGCTGTACATCAGAACCGATTCCTGTAGCTAATGATGCCGGGAAAAGCCCGATTACAGCAACTGTTGCAGTCATCAGTACAGGTCTGAAACGGTCTTTTGCCCCTTTGATAGCCGCCTGTTTCAATTCATATCCTTTTTTACGCAGATCGTTGATGTGGGAAATCATAATGACCCCGTTCTGGATGGCAACTCCGAAGAGTGCGATGAATCCTACTGCAGAAGACACATTCAGAGACATGCCTCGTATATTGAGTGCCAGCATTCCGCCAAATAAAGCCAGTGGAACAATAGACATCAGAACCAAAGCCTGTCTGAAATCTCCAAATGCACCATATAACAAAAGAAACATGATCGCTAATGCCAATGGAACAATAAATGCCAATCTGGAATACGCTCTGTTTTGATTTTCAAACTGTCCACCCCATTTGATCTGGTATTTCTCATGATCGTATTTAATCTCTTTTTCAATTTTATCCTGAGCATTTTTCAGAAAAGAAGAAAGGTCGGTTCCTCTTAAATTCAGCTTTACCGTAAGATGTCGTTTATTCATTTCTCGGGTAATAGTACTTTCACCTGTACTTAATTTTACTTCTGCCACCTGAGATAAAGGAATTTTTGCTCCTGAAGCTGAGGTCAGCATCAGGTTTCCGATTTTATCTGGTGTGTCGCGGCTGTCTTCTGTGTAACGGCATGAAATATCATAGACCTTATTGCCGATAAAGATCTGGGAAATGGCCTTTCCACCTAGTGCAACTTCAATGAGATCGGCTACATCGGCTACATTCAAACCGTACTGAGCGATTTTGTCTCTGTTGGCAATAATCTGCAATTGAGGCAATGGCGGTTCCTGATCGATAGCAAGATCTGCTGAACCCGGAATTTTATTTAAAGTAGACAATACATTATCTGCAATTCGTCTGGTTTCTTTAAAATCTTCACCATATACTTTTACTACCAGTTCGCTGTGAGCTCCGGAGATTTTATCCATCACTCCGTCAATCATAGGTTGTGAGAAACCTACGGTGAATCCTGGCATATCTTTATAATCAGCTGCCAGTTCTTTGATGAGGTCTGCTTTTGTTTTTCCGGCTGGCCATTCGCTGTAAGGTTTTATTCCGACAGAAACTTCAAAATGGGAAGCCGTCCACGGGTCGGTACCGTCATCGTTACGTCCTGCCTGAACCATCATATAAGTGATTTCGGGATGCTTCAAAGTTCGGGCACGTAATGTATCACTCATTTCTTTTGATTTGGCTAAAGAAATTCCGGGTGGCAGCTGCACCTGCAACCATATAGAACCTTCATCCAACTCGGGAAGGAAATCTTTTCCAACATGATAGGAGAGAATTCCGGCAGAAACTAAGACAATCATAATAGGAATGATTACTCTTTTTGGGGTCTGCATTATTTTTTCAATACTCTTTCCGTAGGCTGTGCTTATTTTTTCAAGCCATTTATTGTGATAGATCTTCTGTGGTTTACGATAGATCACATAAGCCAATCCGGGGATCAGAATCAATGCTACAGCAAGTGCTCCTAATAGTGCATATCCTACAGTAAAAGCCATGGGGGTAAATAATTTTTTCTCTACTCTTTCAAAAGCGAATAAGGGCAGATAAGCGGTAATGATAATGATAGTCGAAAAGAAAATAGGTTTTGCCACCTCAATTACTCTTTGGGTAATGGTTTTTTCTTCCAGCGTTTCTTCAGAATTTTCTTCCCGTTTCTTCAGAATGGTTTCCAGCATGACGATGGCTCCGTCCACAATGATTCCAAAATCAATAGCTCCCAGTGAAAGCAGATTGGCCGGAATATTTGTGAATTGCATTAATATAAAAGCAATTAATAAGGAAAGCGGAATGGTAATAGCCACTAATAACGCTCCACGCCAACTTCCAAGAAATACAATCAGTACAATAATAACCAATACAATTCCTTCGGTAAGGGTATGGGAAACGGTAGTAAGTGTTGTTTTGACAAGGTCTGTTCTGTCCAGAAAAGGATGGATCTTTACACCGGGAGGAAGCGTTTCATTATTCAGTTCTTCAATCGCTTCATGTACTCCTTCCAGTACTTGTGAAGGGTTTTGACCTCTGAGTAAAAGTACGATACCTTCCACACTTTCAGAATAGTTTCGTTTTCTGTCGGTATAGCCAAGAATCCCTTTTCTTTCCAGATTTCCGTATTTCAATGTTCCTACATCATTTAAGAAAACAGGAACTCCGTTTTGGGTTTTGACTACAATTTTTCCAAGATCATCTAAGTCTTTTACCAAACCTATTCCACGGATTACATACGCAAGATTTCCACGGGGAAGCATACTTCCTCCGGCACTCACATTGTTTTTGGAGATGGTTTCGGTAACTTCTGAAAGAGATAGTGAGTATTGTTCAAGTTTATGCGGATCCAGTTCAATCTGAAACTGGGTAGTAATTCCCCCGAAATTGGTGACATCAGCAATTCCTGAAACCTGTTTGATACGGGGAATAATCACAAATTTTTGTAAATCCGTAAGTTCCCGCAGACTGTGGTTATTACTTTCGATAATATAACGGTACACTTCGCCAATGGGAGAGGTGAGTGGATCTAATCCGGGCTGTGCACCATAAGGAAGCTCCACGTCTGTCAGTCTTTCCTGAATACGTTGCCGTGCCCAGTAATCGTCTATACCATCATCAAAAACAATGGTAATAATGGAAAGGCCGAAAGTGCTTTTGCTTCGCATCACATGCATTCCCGGAAGTCCGTTCAGAGATCTTTCCAACGGAATGGTGATCTGCTGTTCTACTTCTTCAGCGGCCAGACCCGGAACCTGTGTTACCACCTGAGAGGTTACATCAGCAATATCAGGATAGGCTTCAATGGATAATCTGGTCCAGGAATAATACCCGAAGAACCCCAGTAAAAGGAATAGCGCCAGCATCAGCCATCTTTTCTGTATAGAGATTGTTAGTAATTTCTTCATAGTTTTTCTTTTACATTATTTCGCATCCAGCATATAAATTCCTCCTTCAGTCATGATGGTTTCTCCGGGTTGTAAGCCGGATGTAATTCTTACTGTTTTCTGATCAGTTTCTCCTGTTGTAACGAAGCGTTTAGCATATTGATTCTTACCTGCTTTCACC
Source organism: Chryseobacterium sp. KCF3-3 (assembly GCF_045865955.1). NCBI lineage: Bacteria > Pseudomonadati > Bacteroidota > Flavobacteriia > Flavobacteriales > Weeksellaceae > Chryseobacterium > Chryseobacterium sp. KCF3-3. Next base: position 784,246 of record NZ_AP035792.1, on the reverse strand, counting down.
CATACATATTGAGAATTGTCCTGCTGCATCAAAGCGGTTACAGGAATCATCACTGCTTTTTCAGGAGTTGTTGAAAAATTGACGGTAGCATACATCCCCGGTTTTAATTTTCTGTCAGGGTTATCACATTCAATAAGAACTTTTATACTTCGGGTATCTTCGTCTACAATTTCATTGATGTGGTATACTGTTCCGGTAATATTTTTGTCGGGATAGGCGCTTACCTTGACGGAAACCTGATCTCCGGTATTGACAAAACGGATGTCTTTTTCCTTTACGTCACCGGAAATCCAGACTTTTGATAATTCTGCGATAATCATGACGGGATCTGCATCTCCTTTCAGATATTGGCCGTTTACAATTTTGTTGGAAATAATTTCTCCGTTAATGGGAGCTCTTACCACAAGTGGACTTCCTATACCTCCACCTTTACTGTTGTAGACTTTCAAGGCAGAAGAAGCATTGGATAGGGATGTTTTTTTATTTTTAAAATCAGTTTCTGCTTCGTCCAGTTCTTTCTGAATCCCCACTCCATGTTTTACAAGATCCTGCTGTCGTTTGTAATTTTTTTCTGCGAGCTGTACATCATTCAGTGCATCTGTATAATCCTTTTGAACTGAAAAATAATCTGAAGAAAGAATTTCAAAAAGAGGACTTCCGGCGGAAACATTTTGTCCAAGCTTAATAAATGATTTGGTAATTCTTCCGGAAAAAGGGCTGGCAATTTCTGCATAGTGATTGGGAATGGCCTGAATTGTTCCCGCTGAAACCACACCATCACTGTGTTCCTGTTCAGTAACAATCTGTGTTTTAATTTTTTTGAAAACAGGACTGCTTTCAGGAACAGTGACCTGATCATTTTTTAGGAGGAGATCCTGCGCCTGCGGGGTTTCATTTTTTGGATTTTTACAAGAGGTAACAAATGTTAAAAGTACCATTGTTAAGACTGTTTTTTTCATATAAGTTATTTATAACCATTGTTTTATTGATAGATCGGCAGGCAGTGAATTTTGCTATTAAAGCCACTGCCCGAATTTTCTGATAAACCATTGTTTCACAAGCTGGGTTAAAACACAATATCCTGTAAGAATTCCTATTAAATAGGGGAAATAGCTTAGAGGTAAAGACTGCATTTTGAGATACACGGCCATTGGAGTGAAGGGAATCAGAATTCCGATCAGCATGATTAAACTTGTTAAAGCAACTACCGGTGTGGCGGCCCAGCTTTGGATAAATGGAATTTTCTTTGTTCTGATGATATGAACAATCAAGGTTTGGGATAATAAGCCTTCCACAAACCAGCCTGTCTGAAACAAACCTTGTTGTTCCGGTGTATTGGCTTTGAAGATAAAAAACAGTACTGCAAAAGTCACATAATCAAAAATGGAGCTCAAAGGACCTATATATAACATGAACTTTTTGATGCTTCCGGCATCCCATTTTTTTGGTTTTTCCAGAAAATCTTTATCCATTGTATCCCATGGAATGGAGGATTGTGATACATCATACAGTAAATTCTGAGTCAGAATCTGGAGCGGAAGCATGGGCAAAAACGGAAGTAATGCACTGGCTCCAATCATACTGAACATATTTCCGAAGTTGCTGCTGGCAGTCATTTTTATATACTTCACAATATTCCCGAAAGTTCTTCTTCCGTAGATCACTCCGCTTCGGAGGACCATCAGATCTTTTTCCAGCAAAATGATATCTGCACTTTCTTTGGCAATATCTGCTCCGGTATCAACAGAAATTCCCACATCTGCTTCTTTTATAGCTGCAGCATCATTAATTCCGTCACCCATAAAACCAACGGTATGGCCTTTCGATCTTAATATTTTTACAATACGTTGTTTTTGTAACGGGCTTACCTTAGCAAAAACAGAATAGAGATCCATATCCTTGCGAAGTTCATCATCGCTAAGATGTTCCATTTCATCACCAAGCATAATGGTATTGATAGGAATTCCTACATCATGGCATATTTTTTTAGCAACAATATCATTATCTCCTGTTACTACTTTCACTTCTACACCCAGCTTGTGTAAAGCTTTGATGCTTGGCTCTGCAGAGGGTTTTGCCGGATCAAGAAATCCCATAAATCCTGTAAGGGTAAGGGTGTTTTCATCAGCAACAGAATAATTCAATGGATGATCCCCGTCAAATTCACGGATGGCAATTAGTAATACACGAAGTCCTTCGGCATTCAGCTTTTCAGACATTCTGATAATCTGCTGTTTCATAAGATCATCCAACGGAACACTATTGTCATTCTCAACATGCAGACTGCGATCGTCTCCAGGATCTAAGGCATATTGACATAAAGGAAGCATTTCTTCCACTGCTCCTTTGCAGATCATAAGATGTTTTCCTTTCGATGTATTCAGGATGACAGACATTCTTCTTCTTTCAAAATCAAAAGGAATCTCATCCACTTTTTGATACAATTCATCTGCCTTCATCAGATTGTGAACTTCAGCATGATCAAGAACAGCCTGATCTAATAAATTTTTGAGACCAGTTTGGTGGAAACTGTTGAGGTAGCCCCATTTCAATACTTCATCATCTTCAATACCACGAACATTGAGGTGGGTTTCCAATACAATTTTGTCCAACGTAAGGGTTCCTGTTTTATCCGTACACAAAATATCCATAGCTCCGATATTCTGGATGGCATTCAACCTTTTAACGATCACTTTCTTTTTACTCATGTTGACTGCACCTTTGGCAAGATTGGCAGTAACAATCATAGGAAGCATTTCAGGAGTCAATCCTACAGCTACAGCAATGGCGAATAGCATTGCCTGCATCCAGTCACCTTTTACCAATCCGTTGATCAGGAAAATAACCGGAGTCATGATCAGCATAAATCTGATCAGCAGATAGCTCACTTTATTGACTCCGATATCAAATGCAGTCTCAGGTCTTTTAGACGCCAGACTTCTGCTGATGCTTCCGAAATAAGTGAAAATACCTGTGTTCGCTACCACTACAGCCGCTGATCCACTTACCACATTGGTTCCCATAAAACAGATATTCTGAAGACTGAGAGGATTACGGTCTTTGGCATCTTTGATGGGAAGTGCATTTTTTTCAACGGGAAGAGCTTCTCCTGTAAGGATAGATTCACTGATGAAAAGATCTTTGCTTTTAAGAATTCTGCAGTCAGCCGGAACCATATCACCTGCGGACAGAATAATAATGTCTCCGGGAACAATTTCTGTGATTTCTATTTCTTTGCTTTCATTGAATTTTCTTTTGGTGAGACAGCTTGTTTTTACCATCTTTTTTAAGGCTTCTGCTGCTTTGTTGCTTCGGAATTCCTGAATGAATCTTAAAACCGTACTGAAGAGCAGCATCACCGAAATAATAATACTGGTGCTGAAATCTTTTTCTCCTGCAGGGACAAGAATAGCATCAATAAATAAGGAAATAATGGCAATGCAGGCCAGGATATAATTAAATGGATTAAAGAATGAATGAGCAAACTGTTTTATCCATGAGGGAGCTTTTTGGGTAGCAATTTCATTCTTACCATAAATTTTCAGACGGTCTTTTACGGTGTTTTCGCTAAGTCCTTCTTCTGAGGTTTCCAGTAGGGCATACACCATTTTTTCATTCTCGGCTGCAGCTTCTTTTAATTTTACAAGAGCTGCAGAATTGAGATTTTTGTTTGAAGATTTTTTTAACATCGCTTCAAAGGTTGTTTTTAATGTTACAAATCGTTTTCGGTACCTATAATTTCCCAGCTTACTTTGATGACTTTATCTTCAATTGTGAGTCGGCTGGCTGTTTTTTCCATAAAACTGTCCTGTGGTGTGGAAGCGTGAACTTCTGCTGTAATGATGGCGTTTTCAGGCAGACCATTGTCATCGCTGGTAAGAGATTTCAGCAATACTTTATCATTTCCGCTCAGAGACTGCATGAGTTGTACACGGACGTGATTTTCTACTTCACTTTTGCATTTGATGCTGAGAAGGTATTCTGTATAATGGTTTCTGCTGTTGATATTGTTGCCCAGCTTGACGCCTAGAGGACGAAGAATCATATGGGTGAGAATAATAAATCCGCTGGTAATAGCTGCTTCTACGGGAAATCCCATAGCACTGAGAGCTCCTACAGATGCGGAACACCAGATGGTAGCAGCGGTATTGAGTCCTCTCACGGTGAGACCATCTTTCATGATAACGCCTCCTCCTAAAAAGCCAATTCCGCTTACGATATAAGAAGCTATTCTGCCTGTAGCGTCGCCTCCAATCCTGATGGAAAGAAGAACGAATGCTGCTGAGCCAAGACATACTAAAGTATTGGTGCGAAGACCTGCACTTTTCTGACGCCATTGTCTTTCAAAGCCAATGCTGGCACCAAGGGCAAATGCGGTAAGGAGACGGAGGGTAAATTCTAATGTAGTCATAACTTTTCCTGTTGTTATAAAGCTTTTCAGCTGTACGGGAAAAGTGAGTACAACTAAAGCTTTTAAGATTGATAATTACTGTAGGGATCTGAGTCCATATGCTTTATTTTTTACTGTGCAAAAGTAAAACTGCCAGTTTTTTTTTACCGTTAGAAAAGCTTTAGAATGTTATTAGAAAATCATTAGAGAAAATTCCTTTCTGTTTTTTTGAAGATTCTGTAAGAAATATTTATTTATTATATCCTATTAATATGTGTAAACTGTACCCATGGTAAGAGATAAAATTTCAATACATTTGGAGGCTGGTTTTTTGTATGATGAATTTTACAATTTGTCTTATAAAATAACGGCTTGTTTAATCCCGGAGACTTCCTTCCAATATCTTTTGAATTATATATTTTAGAAATGAAAAAATCAAACTTAGCAATACCAGCTACGCTTTTAGCGATTATCTGTGTGCAGGGAGGAGCTTCCATTGCAAAGCAGCTTTTCCCTGCTATCGGAGCTATTGGTACAGTTACTTTAAGAATTGTACTTTCTGCAGTTTTGCTTACGTTGATTAACCGTCCGAAATTTTTACAATTTGACCGTCAGAAATGGAAATATTGTGCAATCTATGGAGTTGGATTGGCTGCCATGAATCTTATTTTCTACATGGCGATTCAAAGGATTCCTCTGGGGCTGGCTGTTACTGTGGAATTTGCCGGGCCATTATTTCTTGCTTTAGCTTTGTCCCGAAAGATGCTGGATGTTATCTGGGCGTTACTGGCTTGTGTGGGAATTCTGCTGATTGTTCCATGGAAAAGTGATCATGTAGATTTATTAGGACTTGGACTTGCCTTTCTTGCAGGAATTTTCTGGGCTCTTTATATCGTTATGGGCGGAAAAGTTTCTAAAATAATGGATGGGAAAGATGCGGTTACCACAGGGATGATTTTTGCAAGTCTTGTGATTATTCCTTTTACGATATGGGATGGTGCTGTTTTCAATATTACCCCGACTATTTTTATGAAAGGACTTGGTGTGGCTATTCTTTCGAGTGCTTTGCCTTTTTCATTAGAAATGATGGCCTTGAAAAAACTTCCTGCGAAAACTTTCAGTATTCTGATGAGTCTGGAACCTGCATTTGCAGCGCTTTCCGGATTGGTTTTTCTTGCTGAAGAATTATCTTTTTTACAGTGGATTTCTATTGCCTGTGTGATTGTGGCCAGTATTGGAACTACTGTTTTCAATAAGAAATCTCTTTCTCATGATTGATGAAAATTTTAAACCATTAAGTTAATTAAGGTTTTAAGAAGCATTAAGATTCAAATAAATTTGAATGAAGTTTTTTTGATACGTTAGCCGATCATAAACTCAACTGTAAAAGTAGTCTTGTTATCTTCTGATACAACGTTGATTTTTGCGTGATGGAGCAGAATAATTTTCTCAGTAAGGAATAGTCCTATTCCGTGACCTTTTTCGTGTTTTGATGTTTCACTTCTGTAAAAAGGTTCGAAAATATGCTGTAAATCTTCTTTATTAATGCTGTTTCCGGTATTGGTAAAAAGTATTGTAAGAATTCTTGAATTAGCCTGCACGTGGATGAGGCAAGTATGTTCAGGTGAATATTTGCAGGCATTGTCAATAAGATTGTTGAAGGCCACCTGAAGAAGATACTCATTTCCCTGAATGATAAGCTGATGCTCTTCTACGGAATCCTCTATGTTCAGAGAAACTTTATATCCTGAATTTTCTTTGGTGATTTTGGTATAAGATTCCAGAAGAACCTCATCAAGACGTACTTCCGAAAAACTGATCTCATTGGGATCATAGCTTGCTTTGGCAAGATCCATTAAACTATTCGACAATTTTACCATATTTCGGGCATCTTCCAGTGCATATTGGATGGTTTCCTGGTATTCTTCTTTGGTTTTATCCTTTTCTGAAGCGAGTTCCAATTCAGTAATGATGGCGGATAAAGGAGTTCTCAGTTCATGTGAAATATTGGAGACAAAATGTTTTTGTGAATCAAAAGAATTTTCAAGCCGTTCCAGCATTCCATTGAAATTTTGAGCAAGTTCATTCAGTTCGTCTTTTTCTTTTGTTGTTTTCAGACGTAATTGAAGTTTTCCGGCTGTAATTTTTTTAATCTGAATAACCATTTCACTCAGCGGACTCAATGCTTTTTTGGAAAGAAATATTCCTGCCAGATAAATTAAAATCAGGATAATAAAAAAAGAGATAATGCTGATGGTAAGAAGATGTGTGAGATAATCATATCCGTATTGATCGTAAGCTGCTGCAGTTACCGCATATGTTTTTCCTTCATAATGATACACCATTCCGATCACCTGCAAATCTTTCAGAAAGAAATTGATTTTCTTCTTTTGGAATATCTGAGCAAGCATTTCCGGAGTCTCCTTTACGTAATCTACTTTGGCATCATCATGATAAATCAGTTGTTTATTGGCATTATAAATGGCAACCTGTACTTCATTAAGAGTTCTGGTATTGTTTTTATAAAGCTTATGCATTTCCTGTTCGGGAAGTGAGCTTCGGAAAAATAAATCAGCTTTGGCAATCGCTTCGTTCTGTAGTTCGCTGTAAAAAGATTTTTCTCTGGCTTCTTTGGATGAATAATAGATCGAAATACTGTAAATACTTAAAAGCATTGCAGTGATTAAGGTAAAAAGCAGGGTAAGTCTGGTTCTTATTTTCATCCCGATATTTTTAGTTTATCTCATTGATTTACTATACAGTACCTGATTCGTAATCTTTTTTCAGAATAAATCCCATACCAGCTTTGGTGTGGATGAGTTTGGTTTCAAAATCTTTATCTATTTTCTTTCTGAGATAATTGATATAAACATCAATAAAGTTAGTGCCCGTATCAAAATGTGTTTCCCATACTTTTTCAGCAATTTCACTTCTGGAGAGAACCCTTTCGGAATTTTCCATCATGAATTTTAAGAGATTAAACTCTTTCGGAGTCAGTTTTATCAAGGTATGATCACGGCTCACAGTTTTTTGTTCCAGATTCATTTCAATGCCTTCATATTTAAGGACAAAAACTTTTTGCTTCAGCTGTTGTGAAAAACGTTTCAGAAGTACTTTTATCCTTGCTACCAGTTCCCGCATTTCAAAAGGCTTGGTGAGATAATCATCTGCTCCGGCATCAAATCCTTCCAGCTTGTCATCAGTAGTTCCCAGTGCAGTAAGCATAATGACAGGAAGATTGGGTTTTAAAGTTTTGATTTCATGGCAAAATTCAAGACCGTCTTTTTTGGGAAGAATAATGTCGGTCACTACCAGATCAAAATTTGTCTGTAAAGCCAGTTTCAGGCCTGTAACTCCGTCATATGCCACAGTGACCTCAAATTCAGCTTCCTGAAATCCCTTTGCAATCAATTTTGAAAGCCTGTCGTCGTCTTCAACTAATAAAATATGGGGCATAAGATTCTTGGAATGTTTGGGTTGGTGTGAGGAATAGATCAATATTCCCACAAATGTAATGAATTCTATTTTGTAATTTTGGTACCGAAAAGTATAATAGAATGTCCGAATTTAAAACATTTTTTAGCAAAAGAATCAAAGAAATAATGGTTACTGGATGGTTGTCCTGTTTAATGGTTTTGTTGATCCAGTGTAATCACTCTTATCCAAGCAATGTACAACTCAAAAATGGAGATCTTCTTTTTGTAACAGCAAAAGAATCGGGTCTTTCCGGAGCAATCAATAATGTTACTCAAAAACAAAAGGTGGCTTCATTTGATCACATAGGAATTCTGGAAAAAGAAGGCAACCGGATGTTTGTTCTGCATGCTGCTCCTAAAGGCGGTTCTCAGAGACAGGATTTGAAGGATTTTATTAAAGATCAGAAAGAAGAAGGGCAGGAGGTGATTGTTTACCGTTTAAAACCGGAATATCAGAAAGCAATTCCTGAAGCCGTTAAAAAAGCAAATTCCATGTTGGGAAAACCATACAATTTCAATTATATTCTGGATGAACAATCCTATTACTGTTCAGATTTTGTGGAAAGAGCTTTCCGTGCAGAAAATATTTTCAAACTGGAACCCATGACGTTTATTGATCCGAAAACAGGAAAAACGAATGCATTCTGGGAGGAGTTTTACAACAAAAAAAATATCAAAGTCCCTGAAGGTGAGCCTGGTTGCAATCCTAACGGACTGGCCGGTTCTGACAAATTGGAAAGAATAGGAAATTTTTAAAATATAGGAAGAAGCTGAACAGGCTTCTTTTTTTTATGTTAAATTTTTAAAAATATTAGTCTACTGATTTGGTGGACTAATATTTTTTTATATTTTTGTCACAGATTTAAATGCAGAACGCAATATGATCTGACAATGTTTAACCCAAAAATGTTTAGCAATGATTACACCTAATCCCGGCCTGCAGGTTTTGCAAAATAAAATAAGCCTGCCTAAAAAAGAATTATTACTGGAAATAGAGTTGAATGGCAAAATGAAATTTGAACATTTAATGAATACCATCTATAATCAGTTTGGAATTTGCCATAGAGTGTTATCTGCTAATGTAGAGTACGTGAACGGATATAGTTTCGGTTCGGTACAGTTATATATTAATGTCAATTCAGATGATTTTCAGCAGCTTGAAGTCTATCTGAATAAAAATAAACTTATCAATACGACGGTAGAATATACCTGCAGAACCTATTTTTAAGTGAGATTCATATAGTTTTAATTACCAAAGTGTCCGGTTTTTTACCGGGCACTTTTTATTTTTTACAAAAGAAGATGATAAATACATTAAAAAGGTCAATTGTTAATCGGGACAAAATTCCCCTCCAGAGGAGGGGTGGCAAAAATTTAAAGAATTTTTGACGGGGTGGTAAAACAAAAAAAGCGCTCAGATATTCTGAACGCTTTTAAATAAAATTCTTGACTTATCCCTTTATTTATACTTAAGATTAATAAGTAATAAAGGTTTTCTTATTGATAACCCTTCAACAGGCTGAGGGTGACAGCCCTAATACCAACCGAAATTTTAAGCGTTGTCAGGCTGAGCCTGTCGAAGCTATTAAAGGATTAGCTCAATAAAATAATTTTAGATTCTTTCGATGTCAGCACCAATAGCTCTTAGTCTTCCATCAATATTTTCATATCCTCTGTCGATTTGCTCGATATTGTGGATAATAGATTTTCCTTCAGCAGAAAGTGCAGCAATAAGTAGTGCGTTTCCGGCTCTGATATCCGGGGAAACCATTGTTGTTCCTCTTAATGGAGCTTCCTGGTTTAATCCGATTACTGTAGCTCTGTGCGGATCACATAAAATGATCTGAGCTCCCATATCGATTAACTTATCCACAAAGAATAATCTGGACTCAAACATTTTCTGATGAACAAGGATACTTCCTTTTGCCTGAGTAGCTACCACTAAAATAATAGATAATAAATCCGGTGTAAATCCAGGCCATGGCGCATCCGAAATGGTAAGGATAGAACCGTCAATAAATTTCTGGATTTTATAATGCTCCTGAGCAGGAATGTAAATATCATCACCGCTTTGCTCAAGCTCAATTCCTAATTTTCTGAAGGTATTCGGGATCACACCAAGCTGGTTCCAGTTTACATTTTTGATGGTGATTTCAGATTTTGTCATGGCTGCAAGACCAATCCATGATCCGATTTCCACCATATCCGGTAGCATCGTGTGCTCCGTTCCTCTAAGGTAGTCCACCCCTTCAATCGTAAGAAGGTTGGATCCGATTCCTGAGATATTAGCACCCATTCTGTTCAGCATTTTGCATAATTGCTGAAGATAAGGTTCGCAGGCAGCGTTGTAGATTCTTGTTTTTCCTTTTGCCAGAGCTGCCGCCATTACAATATTAGCAGTTCCGGTAACAGAAGCTTCCTCCAACAGGATGAATTTTCCTCTTAATTCTTTAGCTTTTAAAGAATAGAAATATTCCTCTTCATCATAATTGAATTCAGCACCTAATTCAACAAGTCCCTGAAAGTGAGTGTCCAATCTTCTTCTTCCGATTTTGTCACCACCCGGAGTTGGCATATAAGCTTCTCCATAACGGGCAAGCATTGGTCCCATCAGCATAATGGATCCACGTAATTTTGCTCCGTCCTTTTTGAACTCGTTAGATTTAATATAATCAAAATTAACCTGGTCTGCCTTGAAAGTATAATCTCCCTGTCCGTTTTTAGTAATTTTTACACCAAAATCTCCAAGAATTTCAATCAGTCTGTTCACATCATGAATATCCGGAATATTTTTGATTCTTACTTCCTCGTCCGTCAGAAGAACCGCACATAAAATTTGTAGAGCCTCATTTTTGGCTCCTTGTGGAGTTATTTCACCCTGCAGTCTTTTTCCTCCCCTTATTTGAAATGTTCCACTCATTATTTCCTGTTTTTATGATTGTTATTGTGCCTTCTCTTATTAGGCTGGTTATTATTGTTTTTATTATTGTTGTTATTCCTGTTGTTATTGTTATTATTTCGGTTGTTGTTATTGCTGGTGTAATAGATTTTACTCTTTTCAAGAGAGTCTATTCCGGTAAGATCCAACCTGTTTTCAGACAGTTCTTTCAGGTGGCGGAAAATCACATCATCCGTCACATGTTCTTTATTATAGACATTATAAGACTTCTTCATATTGTTGGCAATCACCTCAATAAGGGCTTCTTTTTCATCACCCGTTTCCAGTTCGATTGCTTTTTCTATCAATTGAAGAATACTTTTTCCGTAGAACTTAAAGTCACCTTGAAGTTTTGGATATTCCATTCTTTTAGGTTTTTCTGCCAGCTCTTCCATCGTAGGGAAGGGATAAGGAGAATCTACATCCAGATCATGATTGGCAAGAATATAAAGATGGTCCCAAAGTTTATGTTTATAATTTTCCTCGTCGCGAAGTTGTGGGTTTCTCTGACCCATAAAATCGATGATTGCCATAGCCATTTCGTTCCTTTCCTCTTTGGTAGGAAGTTCTTTGCAGCGCTCAACCAACTGTTGTATAATTCTGCCATATTCTGGCATATGAAGCTGAGTTTTTTGGGTATTGTATTCCATAGTATGCAAATATATGGATTAAAAGAAAAATTGTCTCGGGATTCTGAAAAATTTATGATTTTTTAATGAAAAATTTAGATGCCTTTCTTATTGATTTATTGTGGAAAATGAAAATATTTCCCATTCATTTGAATTTGTTTTTAATAAAATTGTATCTTGTTTAATAGATTGATAATTAATTAAAGCGATGAAAAAAACAAACTTTTTCCTTTCACTGCTGGCTTTAGCATTAGTAAGCTCATGCAGAACCAGTGATGAATTGACAACTGAACCTTCCAGGCAAGAAGAGGTTCACAACAAAACAGTGAATGTTACCCATCACGATGGCCGACCCTTCAGTACAGGAAGTGGTTCAGGTTCTGCACAAAGTAAATTCACAGCCGGACCGGGCGGTGGAGTTCTGATGCAGGGGTTTTACTGGGATGTTCCGGAAGGAGGTAACTGGTGGAATACTGTTAAAGATAAATTAACCGCATGGTCTACTGCCGGAATTGGAGCTGTATGGTTACCGCCAGCATCAAAAGCTCAGAATGGGGCTTATTCTATGGGATATGATCCTACCGATTATTATGATTTTGGAGATTTTAATCAAAATGGGAGTACCGAAACCCGTTTCGGATCCAGAGCTGAACTGGAAGCATTGATTACCAAAGCGCATGCTGAAAACATGCAGGTGTATGCAGACATTGTCATTAATCACAACAGTGGAGGACAATCTGAAGCCAATCCTTTTACAGGAACCAATACCTGGACGAATTTTTCAGGAGTGGCATCCGGAAAATTCCAGAGAAACTACAATGACTTTTATAAAAATTCTTACGGGAATAATGATGAAGGAGCTTTTGGTGGCTTCCCGGATTTGTGTCACGCTAATCCTCATGTGCAGGACTGGCTTTGGGGAAGAGATGATTCCGTGGCGAAATATTATAAAAACGTGATGAAATTTGATGGCTGGAGATTCGATTATGTTAAAGGGTTCGGTCCATGGGTTGTCAATACCTGGAATTCAAACGTAGGAGGATTTTCAGTTGGAGAATTATGGGATTCCAACGTCAATACGTTAGAGTGGTGGGCAAATAATGCGAACAGTTCTGTGTTTGATTTCGCTGCCTATTATAAAATGGATGAAGCCTTTGATAACGGAAACTTAAACGTTCTGAATGATGATATGATGTGGAAAAGAAATCCATACAAAGCAGTGACTTTTGTTGCGAATCATGATACTGATATTATTTATAATAAAATGCCGGCCTATGCTTATATCTTAACTCATGAAGGTTATCCCACCATTTTCTACAGAGATTATGAAGAATGGTTAAACAAAGAAAAGCTGAACAATCTGATCTGGATTCATAATAATAAAGCTACCGGAACTACTTCTATCTTATATACAGATAATGACGAATATATAGCAAGACGTAACGGCTATAACGGTAATCCAGGGCTTGTTGTTTATATCAATACGTCTTCAAGCTGGCAGGAAAGATGGATAGAAACAAATTGGAGCAGTCAGCAGATCAAAGATTTCACAGGAAATTCAAGTTGGTATCCAACAACTCAGGGAGATAAATGGGTGAAAATCCAGTGTCCGCCGAATTCTTATTCTGTGTGGTCGCCTAATTTATAAGTAATGAGCAATCGGTAATGAGCAATAATAAATGATGAATTATAAATTATAAATTATAAATTATGAAGTTGTTATTCAGTTTAATTTCCATTAAACATTAAACATTAAACATTAAACATTAAACATTAAACATTAAACATTAAACATTAAACATTAAACAAGAACAACTATACGTCTTATTTGTCATTCCGTAGGAATCCATACAATCCATTATTTTCAATGTCAAATTGTATGAGTTTCTTACGGAATGATATTTTTGAATATAATTAAAACCATTAAGAAAGGTTTAAGAAATAAAGTGTAATTAAGATGAATCATTCTGATTGTTAAGCTTAAAGCGAAACTCATCTTATCTTACTATTTCAAAAATAAAAGGTTTAAACAGATTCTTTATACAAGATTAAATGTAATACTAAGGAAAGATTACACCTGAATAAATTTTTTCTTCTGATGCTGATCTGGTAAATAACATTTTTGATTGGCCAGTTTCATTCTGTTTCTGGAAATAACATCATACACTTTATCACTTAAAGAGGCAGGCAGGATTTTCCCAACAAAGGAAAGTTTATAAACTCCTCCCAGTAAATTAGCGATTTCCAGTACGGCTCTTGATTTGATCTGATAATACCGTCCGGGTTTCCAAAGATACATCGTATTGAAGACATTGGTTTCAAGTCCTCTTTCGGATAAAAACTGCTGTCCGAAATCAGATTGAAGAGAAGCAAACATGAATTGGTCTTTTTTATCTCTCTCCAAAATCCATTGCACCCAGAAATTGCATACACCGCAATCTCCGTCAAAAAATACAATATGTTTATTTTCCCAGTTTTCCATGACCTTATTTATTAAACATGATTCCTCTCTCAGTGTCTTCTTTTACTTTTTTGAAATATTGAACAAGATCTGCACGCTGTTCATCAGACAGTTTAGCATCCTGATGCCCTAAATAATAAGACTCGAGCGGCATTTCTTTTTTCTCAACCATTTCTATACATTCTTCAAGTTTATGAAGCTGTCTTTTAGGTTCATATACTGCAAAGGTAGAAAAATTAAGATGTTTTCTTCCTTCATCAATGTGATTTTTTACCCACCATGAAGTTGGGGAAATACTGCTATACCATGGATATTTGGTTTCATTTGAGTGGCAGTCATAGCAGGACGTTCTGAGGGTACGGGAAATTTTTTCCGGAGTATTTTTAATCTTCAGAAAATCCATTCCCGGAGTAAGCGGTGGATTTGTTTTATCAATGGGGAAAAACTGGATGATGATAAAGGCAACGAGAACTACAACAATTATTTTTTTCATAGCAGATGTTCATGTTTGATCTATATAAAGGTAGTTAATTTATTTTTAGTGGGATATAACTATAAGCTGGAAGCTGGGAGAGGGGAGAGGGAAGAGAGGAGAGAGAAGAGCTTTTAGAAATTGTTGAAATAGCGTGTTTTTTCAGAAATCATCAGGTTGTTTTTCATGATGCTGCTCAACTTCCTTCTTCCAGCCTCCAACTTTCTTTCTTCTTTAAAATTCTTACGTTGAGTAATTCTAAATTGCGTTGTATATACCTGTTTTTATTTAAGTTGATCTGAAAAATGACTAACTTAATACCTCAATTATGTCTTAGCTTTAAAGCTTTTGAAAATATTTATTTATAGTTTTTAACTATCGTTGAAATAAAAATTAATAGATTGTATTTATCGATTAAACGTTGTAGGTTTGTCATGTTCTTACAACAGAGAATTGAAACTGTATTAATCAACATAAAAAATAAAATAAACGACAATGGAAAAAGATTTGAATGACATCAGTAAATGCCCGTTTCATAACGGAACAATGAAAAAGAGTGTAGCAGGAGGAGGAACCCAGAATTCTGATTGGTGGCCTGATCAGCTTAGAGTAGATCTTCTTCGCCAGCATTCTTCCCTTTCTGATCCTATGGATAAGGATTTTGATTATGCCAAAGCATTTGAAAGCCTTGATCTGGAAGCTGTAAAAAAAGACCTTCATGCATTGATGACAGATTCCCAGGACTGGTGGCCGGCAGACTTTGGTCATTATGGTCCTCTGTTTATCCGTATGGCCTGGCATAGTGCCGGAACATACCGTGTAGGTGACGGAAGAGGTGGAGCAGGAGCCGGGCAACAACGTTTCGCACCATTAAACAGCTGGCCTGATAACGTAAGCCTTGATAAAGCAAGAAGATTGCTATGGCCTATCAAGCAGAAATATGGAAGAAACATTTCATGGGCAGACCTTTTAATCCTTACAGGAAATATCGCTCTTGAATCAATGGGCTTCAAAACATTCGGATTTGCCGGAGGACGTGCAGACGTTTGGGAACCGGATGCTGATATCTATTGGGGATCAGAAAAAACATGGCTGGGAGGTGACTTACGTTATGCTCACGGCTCAGAAGGAGTTGTAGAAGGACAATCAGCAGTGCTTCCTACCGATGATAATGCGGATGGTGATATTCATTCAAGAAATCTTGAAAATCCATTGGCTGCCGTACAGATGGGACTTATTTATGTAAATCCTGAAGGTCCGGACGGAAATCCGGATCCTATTGCTGCCGCTAAAGATATCCGTGATACTTTTGGTCGTATGGCGATGAATGATGAAGAAACCGTAGCATTAATTGCCGGAGGACATACTTTTGGTAAAACCCACGGTGCTGGCCCTGCAGATCATGTAGGCAAAGAACCTGAAGGAGCTGGAATTGAACAGCAGGGACTTGGATGGGCAAGCACTTATAAATCAGGAAGCGGAAGAGACGCTATTTCCAGTGGTCTTGAAGTAACCTGGACAGAAACTCCGACTCAGTGGAGTAATTATTTCTTTAAAAATCTTTTCGAAAATGAATGGGAATTGACAAAAAGCCCTGCCGGAGCTCACCAATGGGTAGCTAAGGATGGAGCAGATATTATTCCTGACGCATTTGATTCTTCCAAAAAGCATAAACCAACCATGCTTACCACAGACCTTTCGTTGAGATTGGATCCTGTTTACGAAAAAATTTCAAGACATTTTTATGAAAACCCTGATGCGTTTGCTGATGCTTTTTCAAGAGCATGGTTTAAGCTGACACACAGAGATATGGGACCACGTGCCCGTTATTTAGGTCCGGATGTTCCGCAGGAAGAACTGATCTGGCAGGATCCTATTCCTGAAGTGAATCATGAACTGGTTGACGGAAATGATATAGAAGCATTGAAATCAAAAGTATTAAACTCAGGATTAAGCAATGCCGAACTGATCTCTACAGCCTGGGCTTCTGCTTCTACTTTCAGAGGAAGTGATAAACGTGGTGGGGCCAACGGAGCCAGAATCAGACTGGAGCCTCAAAGAAACTGGGAAGTAAACAATCCTTCACAACTTAATAAAGTATTAAACGTACTGGAAGGAATTCAGAAAGAATTCAACGATTCTCAAAACGGAGGTAAAAAAATATCATTGGCAGACTTAATTGTACTAGCAGGAAATGCTGCTGTAGAATCTGCCGCAGGAAATGCTGGTCAGGAGGTGAAAGTTCCTTTTGCTCCGGGAAGAATGGATGCTTCTCAGGAACAGACAGATGTAGAATCTATGGGTTACCTTGAGCCTGCTGCTGACGGATTCCGTAATTATCTGAAAAGAAAATATACGGTATCAACAGAGTCTTTATTGATTGATAAAGCACAGCTTTTAACTCTTACTGCCCCTGAATTGACGGTATTAGTAGGAGGAATGCGTGCTTTGGATACGAACTTTGACGGTTCAAAACATGGCGTATTCACCAGCCGTCCGGGAGTTCTTACCAATGATTTCTTCGTGAATCTTCTGGATATGGGAACGCAATGGAAAGCAATGTCAGATGACAGAGAACTGTATATGGGAACTGACCGTTCAACAGGTCAGCCAAAATGGACGGCAACACGTGCGGACCTTGTTTTCGGATCTAATTCTGAATTGAGAGCTATCGCTGAAGTATACGGAAGTGCTGATGCACAAGGTAAGTTTGTGAAAGACTTTGTGGCAGCATGGACGAAGGTGATGAATTTGGATAGGTTTGATATATAAAAAGTAATTTTTAGATAATAGGAGAGGCTGTCTAAAAAGTCCAAAAAAATATCCCCGTTACTTAAAAAGTTTCGGGGATTTTTTTGTTGTTTGTCCTTTAAGATTTATCTTTAAGGTGCACCCAAACAAACATTGATATGAAAGTACGGTTTAAATCTTTACCCACCAATACTCCCAGCTTATTTCCTGAAGATATTTTTGATAAGATAGGTGCTAATGATCCGGTACGTCTTATCAATGAATTAGTGGATAACTTGAATATCGATCATATTATAAGTGAATATAAAGGCGGTGGAACGACAAGTTTTCACCCCCGGATGATGATCAAAGTTTTATTCTATGCCTATTTCAACAATATTTATTCATGCCGTAAAATAGAAAAGGCACTTGGAGAAAATATTCATTTCATGTGGCTTTCCGGCAACAGTAAGCCTGATTACAGAACCATCAATTACTTTAGGAGCAAACGGCTTAAAAACCATATTCACCGTCTTTTTGCAGATGTTACCGTTGTTTTGCAGAATTTAGGTTACGTAAGTTTAAATGTTCAATATATAGATGGTACAAAAATAGAATCATCTGCCAACCGATACAGCTTTGTATGGAAAAAATCTGTAGAAAAGAATAAATTAAAACTGGAAGCTCAAATTCATTCCGTACTTGAAGATATTGAATCCCAAATCAAAGAAGAGCGTTATGAATCCCATGAAAAGACCCTTCCAAAATCTATTGACAGCAGAGAGCTTCAGGATAAAATAGCAGAACTTAATCACTCTGTGGCACAGGACAATAAAACCGGTAAGAAGCTCATTAAAAAGCTTCAGCATCAGGACCTGCCCAGATTACAGAAGTATGAAGATCAATTAAAAATACTCTCAGGCCGCAACAGTTATAGTAAGACAGATCCCGACGCCTGCTTCATGCGGCTCAAAGACGACCATATGAAAAATGGGCAGCTTAAGCCAGCCTATAATGCACAGATCAGTACTGAAAACCAGTTTATCACCCATTACAGCATTCATCAGACTCCTGGAGATACCACTACATTGAAGGATCATCTTAACAGCTTTGAAAATCAGTATCACAAACAAAGTAAAGAGGTAGTAGCAGATGCCGGATATGGAAGTGAAGAGAATTACGAAATGATGGCAGAAAAAGCTATAGAGGGCTATGTAAAATATAATAATTTTCATAAAGAACAGAAGCGCAGTGAGAAGAACAATGCGTTTGCTGTACAGAACTTATATTATAATGAGGAAAATAACTTCTATGTATGTCCCTGCGGACAGCAAATGAACTTTATCGGTAAAGGCAAAAGAATCAGCAGTAACGGATATGAATCTCAGGTACATTATTATCAGGCTTTCAGATGTCAGGGTTGTCCTCTTAGAGAAAGCTGCCATCAAAGCCAGGATAATCGATTAATCGAAGTGAATTATAATCTGAACCATCACAGAATGAAAGCCAGACAAAGGCTGATATCTGAAAAAGGGCATTACCACAGAAGTAAACGGCCTATAGAAGTAGAAGCTGTATTCGGGCAATTAAAAAGCAATAATAAATTTTCAAGATTTACTCTAAAAGGACTTGAAAAAGTAAATATTGAATTTGGATTAATGGCATTGGCACATAATCTTAGAAAATTAGTGAAAAACAGAAAACTTAACCGTAAAAATTGGCTAAATACACTTAAATGCAAACAACATATGCATCTTTTCCATAAGTATATGAAAATCCAAAAGTATAAAATTGCTGCATAACTATACGCAGTCTCAAAACAAAAAAAAAGAGGCTGACCTTTTTGGACAGCCTCTTTTGATTTATCAATACTAATTGAATTTTGCTGATTTTGCCAAATATTAAACTATTCATAATCAGTTTTAGTATAAATGTTAATCACATTGTTTAGTGGAAAAATATTATAGAATATTTATTCAATTGAGAAAAAAATAAATTTATAAATGGCTAAAATTTAGATGTTTAAGTTATGTGATAAAATCACAACAAAAAAGTTGTAGTTGATCAGAAACTATCCTATTTTCGAATCAGATATAAAAAAATTATCAAGAAATATCATTGGAGAGTACTTATCAAAAGTTTACGAATTTAATATTATTACTTTAAAGTTTTTTATAACAATTTAATACGACAAGTTTTGTCGCTTTGCAGGTATATATTTGCTTTATTAAAGAGAGTTAAAACATTTTCTTTGGGATAAAATTTAAGAATCCCTAATTTTGAACACATTAAAAACATAACTATGAAATAATAATTCTACTATACAATTTGTGATTTCCATATCACAATAAATTAATCAATATTTACTTAACAATAATTACAACACAAGTATGAAAAAACTCTACATGGGTGCATTGTCTCTATGCACTATTACGGGCATATTTGCCCAAGAAGTACTTTGGCAGAAAGATGTAAAGTCCTCAGCCCAGGATTTTTTAAGCCAGATCACTACAACAATTGACGGACAATATCTTGTATCAGGAAGTTCTATTCAGAGTGATAAGCTTCAACAAAACAGCAAACAGAACAACGGTTACGATTTCCATCTGATAAAATTAAATCAGAAGGGAGAACAGGTTTTTGAAAAATATTTTTCAGGAAACAATCACGACTATTTATCTTCAACTGTCACTACTCAGGAAGGTGGTTTTCTGATCACAGGTTCATCGTATTCAGGAAAAGGACTGGATAAAAAGGAAGATTCTAAAGGTGGTTCAGACATTTGGTTAATTAGAATCAATGAATTTGGTGATGAATTATGGCAGAAAACTTTAGGAAGCTCATCAGATGAAGAAGCAAAAGCTGTGATTCAGACTACAGATTTGGGATTCTTTGTTACTGGAAGTGTACAAAATTCCCCTAAAGGTTATGGTTCAAAAGATGTTCTGATCATTAGGTTAGATAAGGACGGAAAGGTTCTGTCTGACCAAACATTGGGGGGACGTGGACTTGATGAAGTAGAGAAGATGATCCCTACTCGTGATGGAGGAGCACTACTTGGAATTTATTCCAGAAGTTCTATAAGTGGGACAAAGAAAACAGAAAACTTTGGCGAAGGCGATTACTGGATCGTAAAGCTCGATAAAAACGGAAAAGTAGAATGGGAAAAGAACTTTGGAGGAAAAGATGATGATCATTTGAGAACTCTGGCATTAACTTCAACTGGCTTCATCATTGGCGGAGAATCCAGATCAGAAAGATCAGGAAACAAAACCGTCGGATTAGAGGAAGGAACAGACCTTTGGCTGATTGCTTTAAATGAAAGAGGAGATGAACAGTGGCAGAAATCTTACAATTTTAAAAACAGAGATATCCTGATGGGAATGAGTGTTCTTCATTCAGCAGATGACAAATCATCCAAAGGAATCTTATTAGGTGGCTATACTCAGGCAGAAGGAAGAATACAAACAGATGATGAAACCTTTTGGATGCTCTATCTTGATCAGAATGGAAATGAACAATGGAGAAAACATATCAAAGGAGAATCGAAAAAGAAGGAAGAAAGACTTTCAGACTTAAAGTTGAATAGAGATGGGTCAATCATTCTGGCCGGAACCAGTGCAGAAGAATTAGGTAAAGAAAACTGGAAGATTGTTAAACTGGGAGACAAACAGGTTGATCAGCTCATTGAAAAATACGATATCAAAATATATCCGAACCCTGTTTCTGATTATACTTATGTAGAAATTGGTTTTGACTTCAGAGTTGCGGATATTCTGCTGTATGATATGTCTGGAAGACAGCTTCAAAGTCTCACCACTAAAAACAGAGTCACTAAAGTTAATACTCAAGCTTTGGTTCAGGGGGCTTACCTGGTGACAATTAAAACAGATACAGATAAAACAGCTAATGCTAAACTAATAAAAAAATAAACACAATGAAAAAAATAAAGCTAAGTATTCTTTTACTAGGAGTATGCTTGGGAACAAATGTTATTGCACAAGATAGGCCATCAGAGAGCTTATCTTTAATAAACGGAGTGACTACAAATAATGATTTATATAATGGTGCTGTTAATGTAACCATCCCACTATTTAATATTCCAGTTGGAAATTTGACACTATCTAATGAGATATCTAATGCATCAAACGGATTTATGCCAAGAGTTGATGAAAGTATTTTTGGATTGCACTGGTATGCTAATCAATTTGGAAGTATTACCAGAGAGGTTAATCGTGATTTTTTGCTAACAAAATATGCTTCTGTTGATGCAGAACATGGACTTGCGGGAATTTACCCTCCTGAAGGAGCTCGTGATAGAGAAACCAATGATTGTATCATTCAATCTCAGGAATTTGGTAATGGATTTAATCCTACAAAAAAGAGAGTTCTACAAGACCCTAATAATAGCGGTATTAGATCTGAATTTATTCCAGATAAATTCTATTTCGATTTTTTTGGATATAAAGGTTATTTTATATTTGATAATATGGGAACTCCTTTTGTATTTTGCGAAAATGCAAAATTACAAGTCTTAGGAGCAGCTTCTTTGGCCTCTAAATGTTACTCTACAATAGCTCCCATCGATTTTCAAAATAAAAATGTTAATGAGATCAGAATCATTGATGATAAAGGGAATACTTTTTATTTTGGAGGTTCTTATGATGCTTTGGAAGTAAATTATTCTCAGTTTAATTTTATAGGTAGTTATTACAATCCTGTGCTTCAATCAACTTACTCATTTTCAAATGCAAGTAGAGCAAACTATATAGTATCATGGTTCTTAAAAAGAGTCGAGTTGAATAACGGAGAAATAATAGAAGCGGACTATAAACATGGAGATTCTAATATATTTAACTCTTTTACACAGAAAACATTAACAGACTCTTCTGGATTCCCAACAAGTTATCCTACCGCATCGCAAATAGATGCCTCAAATAATGAGGTGTCAAAATCATATGAGGTTTCGACCGCCACAATTGATAATTTTGTAAGTATAGAAAATTATACTAAAAGGGCAATTGTAGAAAAGATACAAGTCATTGGAAAAAATACAACTGTTAACTATAATTATTTTAAAGATTCCAAGAATCTAATACATCTCGGATCAATAAATTTAAACTATTTTGGGAAATCACAGGATATAACTTTTAATCAAGCTCCTTTAGGTGGAGACAACTACAGATATTTTTTGACATCTGTAAATAAAAATAATGAAACTTATTCTTTTCAGTATGAAAAAACGGATAATCTTCCTCCTAAGAATACTTATGGAACAAATGATTTTGGATTTTGGAATGGAACAAGTTTTAAAGGAATAGGTAATTCTAGCAGTTTTTTTAATGCTACATTATTAAAAAAAGTAATCTATCCAAATAAGGGATATACTATGTTTAATGGTGAAAAAGCAAACGTATCAAAAGAAATTTACGAAAATTTAGCTGATAATATTAGTGAGATTCCGATAAATAGACTTGCAAGTAAAATAGATTATGATGGTAGTAATGAATACAAAACAAATTATCTTTATCAACTGAGCAATGGTAAAAGCTCAGGAATACTAGTACTTAGAATGATTAGTGGGAAATTGCTTAAACAACAAGTAAAGTATAGCCAGGTTCAGGAGGTTACTGAAAATAAAGGTAAAATAGAATATTTTTTTAGTGATTTTGCAACTAATCCAGACGATTATTCTATTAAACGATTTAATACTTCTTATCTTTTCTTTAATTATAAGGATAATAGAGCGCATCAAAGAGGAAAATTGTTTAAAAAGAATATATTTGATGCGACCAACAAGTTATTAGAAGAACACCAATATGAATATCAAAGTTTTCTAAGATCAGAAAGTGAGTTGGTTGACTTAGGGTTGATTAACTGTACTACATGTAAATTGTCAGATGATGCTTATTATGTATTAACTGCTATTGATAGATCATCTATGCAAAACGGAGTTTCAACCAAAACGGCTACAATGTATGCCCCTGTAATTCCATATTTACTAAAAAAAGAAAAAATAATTAACTATCTTAATGACAAGCAGGTTTCAGTAGAAACAGATACAAAGTATAGAGAATCTAACATATTCTGGCATCCTTACCCAGAAGAAATACAAATAACAACCGCTGCAGGGATAAGCATTAAGAAGTATGTTTACCCATATGAATTAAAAACTGGATGTCCAGGTTTAAGAGGATGTTCTGATGATAATACCATTGTAGGAGGACAGTTTGCCAGTTATTCGACAATGGTTAATTCCAATATCTGGACTCCTGTTATAGAAATTGTAAAAAATGAGAACAACAAGTATTCTCTTCAGGAAAATCTATTTCATACCTGGCCAATTGTACCTAAAAAGATCAGGAATTCCAAGCTTAATGCTGATCTGGATTTTACAAACTATAAGATCAGTCTAGATAAAACTGTAGATCAGGTAAATTATGATGTAATAGACAATAGAGGTAATTATATTCAAACAACAGATAAATTAGGTATTCCAACAGTAACAATTTATGGATATAAGCAAAGCCTGCCTATTTTAAAGATTACAGGTCTTACGTATGCACAGCTTATGCAAACATTAGGACAGTCAACTTCTTCTACTGATTATTTAAATCTTAGTATTGTGACTAAATCTAATGCGGATATAGATACATCTTCTGAACAGAGTTTAATTGATGAACTGAATACAGTAAGAAATAATCAATCTTTAAAAAGCTATCCAATTACAACTTATACTTATGACCCTTTGATTGGAGTAACAAGTGTTATCCCTCCTTCAGGAGTTAGAGAGAATTATATCTACGATTCGGCAGGAAGACTTCAGAAAATAGTAGATGTAAATGGACTGACTGTAAAGGAAATGAAGTATAACTATAAAAACTAAACTGATGAAAAAATTAATAATACCGATAGGGGCCTTGCTTTTATCCAATATAACTTATGCCCAGCTTTCAATTATTTCAAATAATGAAAATTATATTCAGACCAAGACCTATCTGGATTATAATGGAACTTCTCCAACAAAATCCTCGGAAACGGTACAGTATTTTGATGGGCTGGGAAGACCTAAGCAGATTGTCAATTTACAAGCTTCACCTCTGGGACGTGATGTGGTTACTCATATTGAATATGACCAGTTTGGAAGACAGGTAAAAGATTACCTGCCTGTTCCCCAGCTTTCTACCAGCAATGGAAACTATTATTCAGGACCATTGGGTGTTTATCCTACAACCTATGGTAATGAGAAGATTTACTCCGAAAAAGTATTGGAAAACTCGCCTTTAGATAGAATTTTGGAACAAAAACAAGTGGGTAGTGACTGGAACGGAAAGTCTGTGAAATTCGGATATGAAGCCAATTCTACCTTAGATAAGGTCAAAAAGTTTACTGCTCCTACAACATGGGTAAATAATGCTACAGAGTCAGATGTCGTTAACAATGGGATGTATGGAGATGCTCAGTTATATAAAAATACAGTAACGGATGAAGACGAAAATAAGACTATAGAATTTAAAAATGGTAAAGGACAGGTCATATTGGTAAGAAAGATTATAAGTACTACCGAGAATGCAGATACATATTATGTTTATAATGAATATGATCAGTTAACATTTGTTATCCCCCCATTGTTATCTAAATTAGATAGTTGGACAATAGTACAGCGAGATGCTTTAGCATATCAATACCGCTATGATACAAAGGGCAGATTAGTAGGGAAGATGCTTCCAGGTAAAGGCTGGGAATTTATGATCTATGACAAACAGGATAGGCTTGTGGGAACTCAGGATGCTGTATTAAACGCAAAAGGGCAATGGCTATATACGCAGTATGATCAGTTTGGAAGAGTTGTTATTACGGGACTTGCTACAGGAGGAGACCGCAATACGGAACAGACATTGGCTGATGGTTCAAATAATATGACACGGACTAGTTTTGTAGTCTTTACCAGACAGGGAATGGATGTTTATTATGATCCTGGTGTCACTTATCCTCATGCCTCTAAGTGGGTTACTTTATTATCTGTAAACTATTACGATGGCTATCCGGCATATAGTTTCAATCCAGCATTTCCCACTGCTATTATTGGAGAGCCTGTATTGCCTGAAACACCTGCTACAGATGGAAGAAGTACTAAAGGCTTACCCGTTATGAGTTTAGCTAAGAATATTGAAGATGACAATTGGACAAAGAATTATATCTATTATGATAAGAAAGGAAGAGTGATTGGTACCCATTCTATCAATCATTTAGGAGGGTATACCCATACAGAATCTAAATTGGATTTTGCAGGAGTTACCAAGCAGACTGTAACCAGACATAAAAGACTTACTACCAATACTGAAAAAGTCATCACAGAAACATTTGATTATGATAACCGGAACAGGCTGCTGGTACACAAACATCAGGTAGACAGTAACCCGGTAGAGATTTTAACCCAGAATACGTATAATGAAATTTCTCAGATAACCACTAAGAAAGTCGGGGGAACTGATGCTGCCAATCCGTTACAATCTATAGATTATAAGTATAATATCCGTGGATGGCTGACGAAAATTAACGATCCGGCTGCTTTGAATGGAAAACTCTTCGGATATGAAATTAAATATACTAATCCTGTATACACAAATTTAGCTTCAGGAAGATATAATGGAAATATAGCAGAAGTAGATTGGAGAAATGCTTCAGAGGGAGCATTGAAAAGATATTCTTATGTTTATGATTCTCTGAACAGACTGAAAGATGCTATTTATACAGAACCTGGAGCTACCAACCCGTATAATAATAATTTCAATGAAAATCTGACTTATGATCTGAATGGAAATATCATGACCCTGAAAAGGAATGCTTATCCCGTATCAGGAACTACAGCCACACAGGTAGATGATCTTGAATATAAATATACAGGAAACCGTCTGAATCAGGTAATAGAAAACTCATCTAATCCATCAGGATATGAAGGAGGAAACAATATTATTGGTTATGATCTTAATGGGAATATGACAGATATGAAGGATAAAGGAATTCAGTCTATTATTTATAATAATCTGAACCTTCCCACATCAATAGGGATACAAAATATCGGATATATGGGGCAGATCAGTACAACGAATATAAATCATTTATATCGTGCTGACGGTGCAAAGCTTCGTAAAACCATTGTGCAACAGTCTTATATGGGGCTTCCCATCACCCGAATGACAGATTATCTGGATGGTTTTCAATATTCTTATATAGATGACGGAGGTAGCTGCATTACTTGTAGAACAGAAACAGCGTATGAGCCTCAGGCTTATTCAAAATTTGCAGGACCAATACTTACCACACCTAAGTGGAAGTTAGATTTTGTACCGACTTCAGAAGGGTTTTATAGTTTTGTTGAAAATCGTTATATTTACAATTATAAAGATCATTTAGGAAATGTGAGGGTCACTTTTGCAAAGAACAATGCTGGTGTAGTTCAGTCAATGGATACGAATAATTATTATCCATTTGGATTAAACCATATAGGGGGAACCTCAAGTTCAAACTTTGGTAGTTATTACAATTATAAGTACAACGGTAAGGAGTTGCAGGAGACGGGAATGTATGATTATGGTGCGAGGATGTATATGGCAGATATTGGACGTTGGGGTGTAATCGACCCGCTGGCGGAAACTTCGAGAAGATTCTCAACGTATACATACGCATTAGATAATCCTATAATGTTCGTTGACCCTGATGGTAGAGAAGCTCAGCAATGTTGTGGAAAATTATGGGACATGACGAAGGCTTATTACTCTGGTTTATACCAAGGTGCAAAATCTACAATTCAAGGAACTGTTAATTTTGTTAAGCATCCAATAAATACTTTAAATGCACAAGGTAGAGCAATGGCAAAAGACCCTGTAGGAGCTATGAATAATCAATTGAAAAGTGTTGCTAAAACTGTTTTACCAATAACTAATGTTTATAGTTTAGGATATACAGCTGCAACAAAAGGTGTACATGCCGCAGGAAAAGAAGCAGGAAGTGATTTAACACAAAAAGCAATTGATTTAACTGTTACTGCAGGATTAAAAGGAGCTGGAAATTTAATAAGTAAGGCAAAGGCACCTGCAGGAGCGGGAGCTGTAACTGAAGGGACTAATTATTCTAAACTTTTAAATCCTACAAGTGAATTTGACCCTGTTAAGACTTTGTATAGAGGAACTACAGGTTCAGAATCAAAAAGTAGTGCCTTATTCCTTACAGATAATGCTGAAGTAGCTGGAACCTATACAAAAAATGGCGGACAGGTAATGCAGTATGATTTAAGTAATTCTGGTTTATATATGTTGGAGAAAACAGGTGAACTTGAATATAAAACAGGGATAAATGCGGGTTCAACTACCGTATCAACTGAATATTTATTTAAAGGTAAAAATTTAGTAAATGCAGTGAATGAAAAGGCTACACCACATAATCCTTAAATTTAAAATTATGAATAATAAAAAGTTTTGTTGCGAAAAATTTGCATTTCGCTATAATGGTGAAAAAACAATGGGATTGAATTTCAGAGTAGTAAAGTATAGCGAGAAATTTCTTGAGAAAGAAGCTGAAATATATAATAAGAAAATAGAAGATATTTTTGATAAGGCTTACTTTGTTACTGATGGATATAGCGGATTAATTACTGATTTTAGCATTAAGAAAATGGTCATAAATTATTGCCCATTTTGTGGTCAAAAGTTGAGTGACTTTTATAAATCGGATGACTATGCTCAAGAAATGATAGGATAATTTTTAATAAAAAAAAGCCACCAAATTCGGTGGCTTTTCTATTTATCTTTCTTTGGAAATTTCAGTAATATATGATACAGAAACACTTCTTTGCCTTCTCTGAGGTGCGAAGTTTTTAAGATTCTATTGTTGGTGTATTTAGTTTCAATATCTTTACTATCGCCATTTTTAGAATAGAGAAATTTCATTTCAGAATCAATAAATTGCTGATAGGACTTTGTAAAATCTTCAAATTTATTCTCAGCAAGATTACAGTAAACTATTACATATTTATTATAAAGCCCTTTAGAATCATAGTTTTGCTCCAATTTATTAATATGAGATGTAATATTGTTGGTATCAATATATTCTAAGTTAAATGCTTCTAAAAAATATTCCGTCCCGGATTCGTCTTTTACAACTCCATCAATACTGCCTTGCTTTATTCCTGTTCCCGATTCCCCGTACCTTGACTGGTCTTTTGCTTCATATTTTTGTGGCAGTAAATCTAAAATTTGTCGTGTTCTCGTATCTTCATCAGCATTCCAAAATATTTTATTCTCCTGTAACTTATAAGATGCTTTCATCAAGTCATTTAACAACGGAATCACATTACTAAAGGCGACAAAAGGATTTTTTTCAATAATTGGTTTTATTTCTTTAATAAATTGAATCTCATCTTTCAACCATTCTTTTAGAATTTTTCGGTATTTAGTCTCACCAGCTGCGCAAAGTCTTCTGACCCCAGCTGCGCAAAGTCTCCTGACTTTGAGCCAGTAATAAAGTTCATTTTTAGAATAAATCCTCGCAATTTGCGAGGATTTTTGCTTATTTTTACTTTTGGCCCTCGCTGCCGCACGAATCCTTTCTTGTGGTGAAATAAGTTTATAAACAGGTTCTGGTAATTATATTCCTCCATCCAATATAATTATCTGAATTTACCAGGAAAAGTTACCCAAAATTCCAAGATAACTGATTATATTTACAGAGCAGACGGAGTGAAAGTAAGAAAGGTTTTCGGAACAGAAACAACCGATTATCTGGATGGCTTCCAGTATACCAATTCTGTATTGAAATTCTTCCCAACGGCAGAAGGATATTTTAATGTTGAAACTGGAAAGTATGTGTATAACTATACTGACCATCTGGGAAATACAAGATTAAGCTATGCTAAGAATGGGGTAGGATTAGAGATCATTGAAGAAAGTAATTATTATCCTTTTGGATTGAAGCATGAGGGGTATAATGTATTGACGGGAAATTCTTTGTATAAATACAAGTACAACGGCAAAGAACTTCAGGAGACGGGAATGTATGATTATGGTGCAAGAATGTACATGGCAGATATAGGTAGATGGGGAGTAATAGATCCACTGGCTGAAAAGATGACAAGACATAGCCCTTATAACTATGCTTTTAACAATCCTTTGAGATTTATTGATCCTGATGGAAGGCAGGCAACAGATTGGTATCGTAACAAGACGACAGGTAATTATGTATGGAAAGATACTAATAAACAAATTGCAGGCTATGAACATTTAGGCAAAAATTATCAATTTGGAGAATCCTATAATGGACAGGACAGAATGTATTATATGCATGCCAATGGTTCTGCTACAGCTAAAACAGGTAATAATAGTGTTACCCTTGCTCATGTTGAAAATGGCAACTCAATTAGAACCATTAATGGTGAAAAAATTACATCATCTGCAACAAGTGTAAGTGGGTTAGCTGCTCAGGTTTCATATAATCAAAAATTAATGGGCTCTGTTGGTGTTACAGGAAGTTTTGGTTATGTGGCAGATTCAAATACTGGGACTTTTGGAGGGAAATTTTATTATTCTTACGGCTGGTCTGTGTCAAATAATAGTGGTTTTTCAGCCGATTTTAATACAATAAAGTCTACAGACCCAGATACTTTATTTAAAGTTAATGACTTTAAAGGTTTTGGAAATAGTGTAACAAGTGGATTTGGAGGTGGATTTTCTTGGGGAGGATCTTCTTTAACTCAGAAAGCTGATGGCTTAGATATTTCACGTGGTCAAGAATGGGGCAAATATCCGGGAGGATATACTACGTTTGGATTTTCATATGGTCTTCAAAATAAGCCTTCATTCGGGATTTCAATATCAAGAACACAAACTAGATTTGTTAGCGATATACCTAAAGATTGGAAATAATGGATAGAAATAAGAGTTTGTTAACAGCGTTAATTATTATTGCGATAATATTTTTGTACAATCGTATATTTTCATCAAAAAGTGGAAATGGTTTTTTAGATGAAGTGAAAGAAAAGGAAATAAAATCATTAGTTATCAAAAAGTATATAAATTACGATAATCACAATATACCATTCCTTGTCTATGGAAATAAGGATAGTATAGTGATTTACAGGGACTGGTGGGAAAATATTTTTGTTGGTGATTCAATAATAAAACCGAAAGGTTCTTTAGAAATAGTTATAAAAAATCCTAATGGAATTGAACGGTTTAATTATCAAGATAAATTTGGTTTAGAGAATTAGTGGCACCACTTTCTCCCCCGCTGCCGCAGATAAACAAAAAGCCACTGCAAAATTGTGGTGGTTTTATCTATTTTTCTTGAAACCGTTATATTTACCAATATAAAGATCATTTAGGAAATGTGAGGGTCACTTTTGCAAAGAACAATGCTGGTGTAGTTCAGTCAATGGATACGAATAATTATTATCCATTTGGATTAAACCATATAGGGGGAACCTCAAGTTCAAACTTTGGAAGTTATTACAATTATAAATTTGGAGGAAAGGAACTACAGGAAACTGGATGGACTGACTTTGGAGCCAGAATGTATATGAGTGATCTTGGTAGATGGGCAGTAATAGATCCTTTGGCAGAAAAGATGAGGAGGTGGTCTCCATATAATTATGCATTTGATAATCCAATCCGATTTATAGATCCAGATGGAAGAGCTCCTCTTGATGATCATTTTAATAAGTTCGGGCAATATATTGGTACAGATAAGAAAAATACGCATAACGTTATTGTGCATACTAATAGCTCTGCTACAAAATTATCTGAATTGAAAGGAGATACAGGAGCCGCAATGTTATCTCAATTAGATTATAGTAGTAGAGGAACAACTAGAGCTGTTTCAAAGGTTTTGGCTCATTATGCTGGAGAAAAAGGTATCACAGGCTATATAGGGTTAGCTCAAATGGCAAGTGAAACAGCGGGAGCCTTTAATAATCCTCAAACAAAGAATACATTTTTTAACATTAATCAATTAGAGAATGGGCTATATGATAATGCATATAATATTAGATCTTCATTAAATCATGAAGCAGGAACCCTTGGTCATAAGAATGAAAATATTCCAGCTGATAAATATAAGTTTGTTGATCATGCAACTATTTATTTAAACGAAGCTAAGAATCCTGACTTTGGTAAGACAACAGAGAAATATAGATATGGACAAGCTGCAAGTTTTGGACAACGAGTTCTAAATGCAGCAGAAAAAGAAGCAAGTTACGGTAATAATCCAATGAATATGATTAATGAATATAACAATGGAAATACAGGAAGTGTGACTATCATACCATATAGTGGTGGAAATCAGATGCCAACAAACACAACTATTACAGTTCAAATAGGAAATAATACTTATAAAGCAAAATCATATGAAGATATTAAGAATCCCCAAGATTAATTATTTATTTTTAACTTTCTTTGTATTTTCATGTAAAGAAAATAAGCAAGCTAAA
The DNA here is from genome assembly GCF_045865955.1 of Chryseobacterium sp. KCF3-3. NCBI lineage: Bacteria > Pseudomonadati > Bacteroidota > Flavobacteriia > Flavobacteriales > Weeksellaceae > Chryseobacterium > Chryseobacterium sp. KCF3-3. The sequence goes on along the minus strand of NZ_AP035792.1, from coordinate 752,668 downwards.
ATAAAATCAGTTTTTTCAGGAGAAACCAGTAAAAAGTGGTACAGCTATAGTGTAGATAGTATACATGGTTCTCAAGCTTTTTACCCCTTTAGGGTCTTTGAATTTTTCAAAGATGGGCGACAAATTCAATATATTAATAATTTTACTACTAAAAATTTGGACACAATACCTGAAAGTGATATGTATAACCCTGGTAAATGGTTTGTTATTAATGATTCGATAGTTAGTATAAGCTCCGTAAGAAATCCAAAGAGTGGATATTATTATAAGTTTAATAGAAAGATACTTTACTCCAACAAAGACACAATTATTTTACAAGATGGAAAAGATGGTAACTACAAAGGTGTTTTAATCCTTACTAGATATAAAGGAAAAGAAAATAAACCTAGTAAATAGATAATAAAGCCGCCTAATTGGTGGCTTTATTTACATGCAAAATGCTTTGCAGATTAGTTTATTTGTGAAATACGAATGTAGAATAGAAGTGTAACATTTTTAAAGGGGGAGAAACAATAGGAACTTTAGCATCAACTCATACAGCTGGAAGTGTTGAGAGTTGGGGTGCGTCACTGTAAAAAGAAAATAGTATGAAAAATTTATTTATTTTACTTCTTGCTATGTTAGGATGCTCAGGAAGTAATAAGAAAGAAACCAAAATACAGAATGAAAATAATATAATTATCAAAAGTCCTGAATTTAAAACTGTATTAAAGAACTTTTATAAAGATGCTATTTATTACAATTCTCCAGGTTTAAGGAATGATACTATTTCGGTTTTTATTGGTAAATATGGAGAAGGTAAATATAAAGAATGCTCCAGACATAGCTCCTTATGTAAGTTCAAAAGAAGTGGATAAACTAGGAAAGGCTCTTTCAGCCCAATTATATGTTCCTGCTTATATTATGTCCGGGGGAACAGGATCTGCAATAGGAGACTATCTTATAGCAGCTGGACAACGAGGATTAACAGATCTTTCCACACAAACCTATTTCAAAGGCGGCATAAAGAATGTTGATGGAAGACAATTACTTATAAATACGGAAATGGAAGTGAAAGCCTTCAGGTCGCAGGTAAGATTGCATTAACAAACTTAACTCTTAATACATTTAATAATTTTGGGACATCTTTATATAATGGTAAATTCGAGGAAGATGCAGCAATAAATACTGCAAAGATATTTACCGGAATCTTAGGAAATACTGCAGGTGTAGTAGGTGGGAATACTTTTACCAATACTTTGCTACCAAGTATTTATATGAATGGAACAGATAAATTATTAAATGATGCAAATGATACATATTACAAAAATCAATCGACTGATAAAAAATAATTATCATATAATCCTTGCACTTGCTACATTCGTATTTATTATTATAGCATTCTTTCTATCTCATTTTAACTTAGAGGGCGCAAAGAAAAATGCAAAATATACTGTTGCTTATATAACGAGTGACTGGCATCAAAAAAATAATAACGGGGTTGGAACTGATTTTAAATATTATGTAAATGGAGAAAAAATCGAAAAAACTTGTGCTAACAATCTAAAAAATGGTACAAGATATATTGTACTATATGACTCTATACATCCTAAGAATTATATAATGTTATATAATCATCAATTGCCAAATAAAATAACAGCTCCCGTGAATGGATGGAAACTTGATCAAGTCCCCATTAAGCTTGATTCTGCGGATCTAAAATACTATTTTGAAAAATTGGGTTTATAAAAAAAAGGCTGTCTTAAACTTGAGATAGCCTTTTTTAAAGGTATTATTTATTCAGAAACAAATAATCACCTTTTATTAAATCTGTTGCAAATCCTTCTAAATTATGCTGTATAGTATCGCTAATAGGAATTAAATTGATATTTTTTTTATTGTGGTTTAGTTTTTCAAATAATTTAACTAGACTTATTAAATCTTCTTTGGAGTATAAAGAAAACGTATTATAAATAGTGTCTTTGAATTGATTAAAATGTATACTTTTTATAATTTCCTGCGTTTTCTTTTCATTCCAGTTATTTTCTTTGGCAGCTTGTTCTATTTTTTCAAGACAATAGCTATAAATATATTTTTCAAAACCTGCTGTTTTAATAAGATTATCAATAACAATTTTATTTTCTACTGTGGGCATTGATGGTGGTGGCGGTGCAGTTTCTTGTGCAAAAGTGAAGGAAGCAATAAATAAAGAAAAAGTAATAATAATTTTTTTCATAATATAATTTTTAATAAACAATAATGGTAGCAAGTCATACTTTTTTCTTCTGTCCAAAAGAAAGAACAGATAAAAAGAAATAGTTATAAATTGAGTTTCAATTTACACATTTTTTTAATTTTCCCAAGCTGCAGCACGAATCCTTTCGTGTGGTGAAGTATAATAACCACTGCTATTTTTGCAGTGGTTTTTGTGTTTATAAATGGGTTTAAATAATTATATTTCCCGATTCAATAATTATCTAAATTTACAAGGAAAGATTTTTCAGAACTCTAAAGTAACGGATTATATTTACAAGGCAGATCGCGTGAAGTAAGAAAGTTAATTATTTGGATTGCTTCTAGTATGTCCTCCAGTTTTTACTATTTCTCAACCATTACTAATTAAATAATATAAAAATGGATGAAGTTTTGAAAATATTTAATAATCTTAAAGATTATATAGATCAACATAGTATTGTGGAAAAATCTAATATTGAAATATTACATAGCTCTATGCTTGGAGATTCTGGATTGAATTTTGAATATGAATCTAAGAAATTAGGTGTTTCTATTTTGGTTTGGAGCTCTGGTGTAATTGATATCTCTTCAATTTTTATTAATGAAAAAGATTTTTTGAAAAGTCAGGAAATATTAAATTACATATATAATCCTCCTAATTGGCGAAACTTGAATAATAACTTTCCTCAAGACTCAATTGAAATATTAAATAATAAGATAAAGATTATTAAAGAATCTTTAGAGGAAAATTGTATATTATGGCGATAAGCAGAGAATAAGGTTTAACATTTAATGGAATTGTAAAAAACAAAAACCACCCTTAAAAAAGGATGGTTTGTAGTCAAAATCGAACAAATGTCGAACCAAATAGTTGAAGACCTGATAGCTCTATCAAAGCTTCTAACTGATTTGCCATTATATTCGGTAGTATTTTGAGATTTTTAAACATGTAAATTTTATAATTATTTATTTTTATCCTAAGATCTTTATCATAGTGTCAGGACTAGTTATAAATTTCCGTTCGGGAAATAAATAATTGAATTTATCATATTTTAATTAATTTCTTCTGTTCGAACCTCGATATCAATTTCTTCAAAATCATCAGGACTTTCCTGAATTGGTTCTTGAAGTCTTATTCCATCAAGATAATAAGTTGTTCCCAAATAGATTTCATCGCCAAAAACAACTCCATCTATTTTTCTTTTAAAGCATTTCCCAGGATCCGCTTTAATTATATTGTCTGTCTGTGTCATATTTTATTATTATGTTATCGGATAAATTTTTGCGGCAAAATAGCTCCAGTTGGTTGCCGCTTTATAAGCAGAAACGCTTGCTGCGGGTACATGAATTTCTACTGTATCTATTATTATCCCATCAGCAACAAAGTTAGTTCCCACCAAAATAGGAGGTGTCGTTGCCAATACTTTAATTATTACTCTTGTAACGCCAAATTGGCCTGCAGCTGGGTACATAGGCATGCAGTAGTTTTCTAGGTAGTTAATTGAAGCCGGAAGAATAATAGTAACTTCATTCTCTCCCCTAAGAGGCCTTAAAGTCAAACCATACGAATCCATTCTTTCTAAGCTCGTACACCCGGATAAATCAACAAGATTGGAAACAAGCTCTTCAACAGTATAATTATTTACATTATTAGTAAGCATATTCTTGAAAATTCTCGTGATATAAGGAAGGTTATATTTCCCCGCTCTCGGATACATGAACTGAAATGAATTTGTTGTATAAATCTTAACATTCTTAAATAAATTGATATCGAAGTATTTTCCATAAAATGGAATTTCGCCAAGTTCCTCTAGCTTATCAAAATTTCCGACTACAACAGCATTATACTTAAAGTAAAATGCATTAGAACCTATCTTCTTTATATTGGGAGGAAAAATAATGCTTTCCAATTCATTTTCATATGAATTGAATGCTCTATCTCCAATTGTCTCCACATTCGTGAAAAATCTAAACTCATCAAAACTGTAAGAGAGCTTTCTCGAGGTATTAACAGATGTGTTGAAAGTGTCAGCAGGAATATCGATAACAGCTCTTGCTTCCGCAAAACTGAGTTCTCCATCACCGTTGGTATTAAAGACATCTAATAATGTAGCTTTCCTGGTCGCACTCGAAATTTGAATGAAAGTGGCAACATTTGAAAATGTAAATTTAAAGTCTGGCCAATTAGCTTCCATGAAATCTTTATCTTCTTGATATATGGTAGTAAAGTTCCAAGTTCCTTCAACTATAGAATGAGGCGTTGTGTTACCTGAATCATCAATCCCCTTAGCATTGATAATTGGGAAAAACATCTCACTCGAAGCACTACTTCCATTTAGATTATTAACTCTCACTCTGCTCAAATTTTTAAGATTTGAAACAATGTCATTAACATTAATTAAAGGGCAATCTTTGATAACAAGTGTTTTAATTGAACTTGCTGTAAAAGTTAAGTTAGAATAGGTAATAAATTTTTGATTATCTAATATTAAAGTACTTGCTGTACTTGGCAAAATTAAGGAAGTAAGCAAACCACCTTTTGGCAATAAGACCGACGATATTCCTGTTCCTGCAGCAGAAACTCTTTTAATACTTGTACAAGCAGTAAGATCTATTGACTGTTTTAGATTTGGACAATTCGTTACATCCAACTCCTCCAGAATTGTATTATTACCAATAAACAAGTTTCTCAAATTTTGATTTGAATAACCGTAAATTTGACTTCCTATTCGCAATTTTGACAAATTCGTTGCTTTTGAAACATCTAAAGTACCAAGATACTTTCCTGACAAATCTCCAAGATCTTTAATAGCAGATGCACCATAGATAATAGTTTCTGTGTCGTTAAAAGTAATAGCCGGAGCTTGAACTAAAGATGCAACATTTTTTCTAAGCCTCGCACGGTTGATATAGGAACCAAACTTAATTTTCGTATATCCGTCTTTCAGAGCCGTTAATAAAAAATTAGCATTTGGAGGAACTACAGGCGTTCCAGAAGGTGTATAAAGTCTCATCGTAATATAATCAGAAGAGAAAGTAGAGGTGTCATACTTTCCATCCATATATCTGAATCTATTTAATAACCAATAATTCCTGTGCGATTTCCTTGAACCTTGTGCGGTGTATAAGTAACTTCCATTCCCGGCTATCACCAAAGGATCTATATATTTATATTTTGCATCTTCATTAAAAATACTTTCCGCCCATTTGTCAGATTCTAATGTGTTAAAATAAGTGTTGCACTTATCATAAGTCAAAATTCCTGAAGCTCTCATTTGCTGATACAAAGCCGTAATTTCAGTATCAAAAGCAACTTCAACCAATTTCCAAAGCTCTGAAAGTGCCCCATTCCAGACAAAACCACTTCCTACTTGGTCGTGAGCTTCCACCCAGTAATCATACACATTGTGGCCTTCGTTATTAAGACCTAAAACCGTATCATTATCATAAAAAATAAGATACCAACGGTTGTTTCCTTGCGCATCCGGATACATTGCAAACATCTGATTTTTAGCGCGCTGATCGACCATTGCAAAAAATTCAGTGAATACATAATAAAACAGTAAAAACTGAATATTGAAATGATCTGGAGCCTCGGCTTTGAATTTTGCAGGATTATTTTTACAACTCACAATCCATGTATGCAAAGCTTCAAGATTCGAAGTATCTTCATTATCTTCCGGATATCTTCCCTCAAAATCATTTTTCCATAAATGCTTACCATTTCCATCTACACTTTGAAAATCTGTCGCAATAAATAATGTATTATCTGATGTATTGTTTAAAAATTCCCAGCATTCCTGACCACCTGTAAAACCTGTCGTTGCTTCATTCGACTTATCATTGTTAAAATTATATTTCCCTAAGAAAATACGCTCCGAGTCTGGTGTCGCTCTGTGAAATATAAGCATTGGAAACCCGTCCATCGTAGTACGGATGTTAGGATCAATTAATTGCGGTGGAACTAAATAACCCAATTGATTTAAAGAATCTTGTGCAAGCCTCGCCAGACCAATGTTGTGAGAACCTGAAGATTCCATGAAGTCAGCTTTAAAAGTAAATGTCTTTTCCGCTAATGAATTATTACGAAGCTTGTACTTGGAAGAAACTAATTCTCCATTTTTAAAACCTCCATTAAATTTGATTTTAAAGTTTTTTCGGGGATAATATTGTGATGATGTACCCTGAACATCAACACTCGCATTTACATAAGAAAATGATTTTGTAGGATCTTGAGCATTTTCATATTCTCCAACAATTGTTTTTTTATCGCCTTTGTAAGTTGGCAAATCTCCAACAATGGTTAAACATGGAATTGATTGTAAACATTTATCGTAGGACAAATTTCCGAATGCATCGTACAATTTATTTCTCTCGTAAATGTTGACTTTTTCAACCAGGTTATCCATGTCAGCAATAAAATTCGACAACATTTGATCGGCGTTTAGATTATTATTATAAACCCGAATATTATATAGATTAATATTACAATCACTGCTTCCAATGGTAATGTTTTGAGGAGCTTGTTGTAAAAAGCTGTCTAATGAATTATACTGATATAATGAAGATATAATTCCATTGATATACACAAATACCAATCTTTGATCTGCAACCTTTGTAACGACTACACTTACACGGATCCTTTCCTCTTCTTTAAAAAATATGGACGTACTGTCCTGCTCAGAACTGAACGAAAACGAATTTGAGGTAGCAACAAATCCAACATTTCCATTTTTACAAGAAAAAATAGTACTGTCACTGTTTTTTATATCTGAAGTTGAAAATTCAAATTCTAATGTTTTACCACCTGTTTTAAAATCGTTATCAAATATTTTAAAAGGAATCTCAACTCTTGCATTTCCGCTCACTTTAAGTGCCACAGAACCCTTTGAATCTTGAATCCACCCATTGGTGCTGAAATCGAAATCAGTAAGAGTACATGACAGGTTTTTGTATTTCCACTCGTTTTTGTTAATCTCTGAATTGCTTCTGTTTCGACTGCTTAAAAATAATTCCAAGCCTAACGTTTCGGCTTCAACTTGAATATCGAAAGCAGTTACAACTATTGAAGTATTTTTCGTGACATTACCACATTTAAAAGTTACAGTGTGCGCACCTGAGTCTGTAAATGTATAGGTGAACTTCTGCAAACTTCTATTTACAAGTAATTCAGAAACCTTCACTCCATCGACCAAAATCTCAACATCGCTATAATTTGATGATGGTGAATACACCAGATATTCAATCGAAGCTGGAGCATATTGGTTAGCAACAACATTATTTGCTGAAGAAACCAGAGGCGTTAAATTACCGGCAACTACACTGATAATATCTGTAAATAAGTGATTGCTTTCAATGATCTCTCCGGACAAATCAGTGGTCATATACACCTCTAAAATATGAACTCCGTGCGACTGTGCAGGAATTTCATAAAGAAGCTCTTTGTTATTTATGGAAGTAACTACTGGCGGAAGATCTGATCCATTTAATTTGAAATGAATCGTTTTCTCGACATTCCCGGTTGGAATATACCGAAAAATGATTGGTCCCGAATTAATAGTGGTCTTGTCGTATGTAGTACTTAAAGCAAGTGCTATTGTTTGAATATCATATTTTAATTTCCTGTTATTTCCATAACTATCGGTGATACTAAGTGTTATTGTATTATCTCCCGCCAAAATATATGGCGTGATATCTATATCATTGGCTCCCTGCTTAATGTTTTTATTAAATAGGATCGTGTTTCCTTTTAAAATACTTGCAGTTCCTCCGCCAGTCTCACTACCATCAACGCTGTCGATGGATGACCACGAGAAAACTATTCTAATTTCGCTTCCAAATGATTTTACGAACGATGCAGGTATTTCAGATTTTGCGCGGAAAACAATTCCATTGCCTCCTCCGGTTCCACCACCAGTTCCGTATTCACTTTCTGACTTTTCTCCTAAAGCTGAATATGCAATCTGTTTAATGATTTTTCCATCTTCATTTTTAATGAAGAACATGACGGGATAAATGAAGTTATCTGCAACTTCTTTATCTGATCTTTCATAATTTGTAAAATAAATTCTTCCTGTATATCTCATTTTAATCTTCTTGTGTTAAATCAATAAATCCATCTGTTCCACCTCCAGGCATATTAACCTCCAGAACAGACCAAACAAAACCGTCAAAGGAAATTATTCCGAAATTTTCAATCGTAACTCCTGAAGCATTTTCGTAAACTCCACTCCCTGCCCAAAACCATTTTGCTGATCCCGGCTTAACAATAATATTATCAGTAGGCCTTAAAATTCCTCCAAAGGAAGAATTTGCTCCTGAACCTTTAAGCAATTCTATCTGCTCCCTGTTTTCTTTGATGTAGTCTACGATTTTCTGAAGCTTATCAAGGTTATCATCATTCGAGGTTAGTATTTCGTTGATTTTTGCAGTCAGCTCAAGCATTTCATTATCTTTTGCCTGAAGTATATTTACAATTTCCTTGATTTGCTCCTTTGTATAGACATTTCCGGTCTCTTCACCATCGTCTATAGTGGCTGATAGTTTGATCTTTAATTTTTCTTTCCATTCTTCCACATTTCTAGTAGTAAGATTGGATGCATTAAGTTTTGCGAGCACTAAATCGTGTGCGCTTTCATCTTGCAGATGATTTGTAAAAGTTGTGCTGGATACCGTTTTTTGAAAAGTTTCATTTAAACCCATTATCTCATCCATCTTGATATTTTCATCTAAATGACGGAATGAAGAAAAGGTCTGCTGAAACTGCTGTTCTGTGGGTATATCACCCTTTTCAAACCAGCTGAATATTGTTTTTAATGGTACTTTCATTATTATTGGAAATTAGTTTTTATAAAATTGATGATTTGAGGGAAAGTGTATTCCTGATAGACTTATTGTAGTTAAATAGAATTCTATTTCTTTTGAGCAATTATTGATTTCCTCCCTCTTTTATCGTACTGTCAATTAGTGAATTATTAATAGGGTTGCAACTTAGAAAACTTATATTTTAGCAATGTTTTTTGTAATTTTATTTTAAATTAACTACATTTTTCTATACTGTTTTCTTGGTGTATTTTTTGCCTCCAATGATTATTTACATTCATTAGAGTGCAAATTTCATTGTTTTTTGGTCCTTATAAAAGTTTTTTGACCTCGCTATCCTGTAGTTGCAGTAACAAGTATTTTTAACCGAAATAAGACGGTGTGAATTAATAATCAATTCATCAAAATAATATTGTATACGAGTACCATAAATGGGATCAGTCTCAAAAGTTATGGATGTAGTGTTAAGTTTTTAAATTGGGAATATGTATATTCCTGACGAGCTAGTAAAAACTCTTACTTCCGGATTTTTAGTAGAGTACTTTGATATCATAAAAGCAGAAGGAGTTGATGGAGTGCTTTATATCGATTTTGAGGACAAGAATATCATTCTCCAAGAATTCACCCATCGTCCGTATCATTCTAATGGTTTTTACTCTTCGGTTCTTGTTGAAGATTTTCCTTTGGGGGGAAAACGGGTTCTGCTTTATATCAAAAGGAGGAGATGGATTGATAAAACCACTGGAGAATCTATCTTAAGAAAAATAATAATGAATCATTATAGAGAGATCTTAGTCTTTTTTGACAAAAGAAGCACTAATGCTTCTGCTGAAACTTTAATGCTAAAATCAAAAACTTCAGAATGCAGTATAGAGAGGTAAAGGATAGAACATTTTTCCTCTTTAGATTAACCAAACTTTTTGCTTAGCTCATAACTTTTGTGCTTGATTCCCTTTTATGACTAATTCAGTATCTACTTTTTTATTTTTCAAAAGGGAACAAAAAACAAAAACCATCCTTAAAAAAGGATGGTTTGTAGACCCACAGGGATTCGAACCCCAGATGACTGAACCAAAATCAGTAGTGTTACCGCTACACCATGGGTCTGTTTCTATGCCGCGAAATTATAGAAATTATTTTAAATATGAAAATCGAAATTAAAGATTAATTAACATAATAGGTGAGTGGATCGCTTTATGTATTGATATCCAAATAATTATTTTTCAATAAAAATTTAAAAAAAATCTGCTTCTCTTGGAAAATAGGAGAATTATAGATACTATCTGTTTAATTTTAATGAGAGTGATTATTATGAATTCTCCCATGGATAATAACATCCAGCCTCCTTCTCCCAGCCTTCATCTGTTAAATAATAAAACCCTATCTTTGCAAAAAATTGGGCTCCAAAAGTTGGAGTAACCCATTAATAACATATCCTTGAGCAAAGTAAAAGGATTATTAAACATTTTTTATGTCAAATATTGTCGCAATCGTTGGACGTCCCAACGTAGGAAAATCTACGCTTTTTAATCGTTTATTAGAAAGAAGAGAAGCAATTGTAGATTCTACAGCTGGTGTTACCAGAGACCGTCACTACGGAAAATCAGACTGGAACGGAGTAGACTTTACGGTAATTGATACCGGAGGTTATGATGTAGGTACAGATGATATCTTCGAAGAGGAAATCCGTAAACAGGTACAATTAGCGGTTGATGAAGCCACTTCTATTATCTTTATGATGAATGTAGAAGAAGGACTTACTGACACAGACTACGAAATCTACAGACTTCTTAGAAGATCCAACAAACCAATTTATATCGTTATCAATAAAGTAGATTCTGCAAAGGAAGAACTTCCAGCAACAGAATTCTATCAGTTAGGAATTGATAAATATTACACGCTTTCTTCTGCTACAGGTTCAGGAACAGGAGACTTGTTAGATGATATCGTTAAAGATTTCCCTACTACAGAATATAAAGATCCATTTGAAGGATTACCTAAAATCACGATTGCAGGTCGTCCAAACGTAGGAAAGTCTACGATGACAAACGCTTTATTGGATGTTGAAAGAAATATCGTAACCGATATTGCAGGAACTACCAGAGACAGTATCCAGACTTTATATAACAAATTCGGACACGAGTTTGTATTGGTAGATACCGCAGGGATGAGAAGAAAATCTAAGGTAAACGAAGATCTTGAATTTTACTCCGTAATGAGATCTATCCGTTCTATTGAGTATTCTGACGTCGTGATCATCATGGTGGATGCTACACAGGGATGGGAATCTCAGGATATGAATATCTTCGGATTGGCTCAGAAAAACAGAAAAGGAATTGTAATCCTTGTGAATAAGTGGGATTTGATTGAGGATAAGGAGACCAATACGATGCGTGATTTCGAAAAATCAATCAAAGATAAAATTGGTCAGTTCCAGGATATTCCAATCCTATTCGTTTCAGCTTTAACGAAGCAAAGAATCTTAAAAGCTGTAGAAGTAGCCATGGAGGTTTATGAAGACCGTAAGAAGAAAATTAAAACTTCAAAACTGAATGAAGTAATGCTTCCGATCTTCGAACAGACACCACCACCGGCATTGAAAGGGAAATACATTAAAATCAAATATTGTGTACAGCTTCCTACGCCTTCGCCACAGTTTGTATTCTTCTGTAACCTTCCACAATATGTGAAAGAACCATATAAGAGATTTACTGAAAACCAGTTGAGAAAACAATTCGGGTTTACCGGAGTTCCGATTGAAGTTTATTTCAGACAAAAATAATAAGAACAATTGTTCATCAAAAAAACTCCGGCAAGCAAAGCTTGCCGGAGTTTTTTATATCTTCAGAGCAGACTTTCTCCTTAAGCCCAATCTTTCAATTCGTTTTTTAGTTGTAATTTTGCAGCAATTAATATCAATTAACTGAAATTAAAAATAAAATTTTCATGCTTACTATTTTATCGCAACACTTTTCTCTGGTCAACGAATGGATTAACGAACTTAGAAACGTTACTATCCAGCATGACCGAATGAGATTCAGAAGGAATATGGAAAGAATCGGGGAGATTGCCGCTTTTGAAATCAGTAAAGGACTGGAGTACAGAGAAGTTGAAATTCAAACTCCTTTAGATACAATAAAAAGCAGAGAAATTGCTGTGCAGCCGGTTATTACAACCATTTTAAGAGCCGGAGTCCCTTTGTTTGAAGGAATTCTGAACTATTTAGACCGAGCGGACTGCGGTTTTGTAGCAGCTTACAGAAAACACGATGCCAACGATTATTTCTCAATTAAACAGGATTATCTTACCTGCCCAAGCATTGAAGGAAGACCTTTGATCGTAGCAGACCCCATGTTGGCAACAGGTGCTTCTTTAATTGAAGCGATCAAAGATTTGCTAACCAATGGAAATCCAACCCAGCTTCATATCGTAGCAGCCATTGCTTCAAAACAAGGTGTTGAAACGATTCAGAATGCTTATCCTGAAGCTCACATCTGGGTAGGAGCTATCGATGAACATTTAACTTCAAAAGGATATATCACTCCTGGATTGGGTGATGCCGGAGATTTGAGCTACGGAGAAAAACTTCAGAGATAATTTAAGAAAGATTCCAGAAATCTTTTATTAAGTTCAATAATAAATCAGGTCGTACTTTATCCATAGGATGCTTTGTATCCGGGAGTACGGCCAATTTTGCGTTTGGAAGGCTTCTGTAAACTCTCATACTCTCTTCAATAGTGACCATATTATCTTTATCTCCCACCATAATTTGAGTTGGAGTAGTAATTGTGGCAAAATTATTTTCCAGAGGAGGATTTTTACCTAAATCAATCATTAAATCAGCAATAGCCGGAAGAAGTTGTTTCCATTTTGTTCCGTGCTGTGATTCTAAAAGTTGGGCATACTGCGGAATTTTTTCAAGAATAACATCCGGATTAAGCATCTTACTTTCTTTTAAAGCCTGCTCCTCAGTCCAGTCGAACTTTGTTCCCAATGTTATAATAGAATTTACACGGTCAGGATTTCTCATTGCATAACAAAGCGCAACATAACCACCCATACTATGCCCGAAAATTGATACTTCTGTCAAATTGTTCACCTTACAATATTCAGATAATTCCTGAGTATATTTTTCAATAGTAATACCGTCTGCAGGAAGTTCCTGATCTCCATGTCCTGAAAATAAAGGGGTATGTACCGTGAAATATTGAGATAAAGAATTCAGATAAGGTTTAAAAATGTCGCTGTGACCTAAAGCTCCGTGCAGTAAAAGCAGATTTGGCATAGTTGTTTTAGTTTCCGGAAAATTAGGAAAAAGAATTGAATGATGAAAATGGATTAAGTAGGAGTGTGGGAGAGTTTGAGGATTTTAGCGTTTGAGAAATGACCCCGCACCTCATATCCAGTATCTCACCATCCCGAAACTCGCACCCCATATCAAATATCCACAGCCATCACCAATACACTCACTCTATTGTCACCGGCATTCAAAATCTCCCATGCAACCGATGAAACAGTATTTCCTGTAGTAAAAACATCATCGATCAGGAGGATGTGCTTCCCGGTAATAGGTTGGGTGATGGAGAACATATTCGTAGACTCCAATCTATGTTTCTTGTCTTTTAAAGCCTGAGCTTTTGAATAGTAATTTCGTTTAATTAATTGATGATCGAAAGGAATGTTATAAAATGAAGATAAAGTTTCTGTGAATACATGAAGTTGATTATATCCGCGCTCTTTGAGTTTCCTTGGATGAAGAGGGACATTTATTAGTAAATCAGGTTTTTTATTATTGAAATTAAGGCGTTCTGTAGTCCAGTTGGCAAGAATCTTTCCTGTTTTTTCCCTGCTTCTGTATTTCAGTTCGTGGATAATCTGCCGGCTTAAACTTTCCTCTTCAAACTGAATTAAAGAAAACGCATTTTCAACCGGAAAAAATAAACTGCATTTTTCCTTGACCGGATTATTCTCAAAATAATCATAGTGTGTAAAATGAATCTGATGAAAACAAAGGTCACAGACCAAAAGTTCAGAATCTATGATTCTGTTGCAATGAATGCAACGGTTGGGAAACAATAAGTCTAATATCATAGTGTGTTTTTACTAAGATATAAAATAATCGTCAATTTTTGCGCTGCAAAGTCAATCGTGAATTGTTATTAATGCTAACGTTCACAAAGATTTGTCAGTTTATCTCATATATCATTCACAAGGAAATTTCATTGAGCAGAGGAAGGATTTTTTCGTTGCTGAGTGAAACGCCCTGGCGAATGATTTTAAAGCCATGAATTAAAGCTTTGTGAGCATTGCGAGATAATGTGTAGGTTTTGGCTGAAGCCAATTGACTCACATGTTTTATTCAAACGGACTAAAGTCCGTTCCTATTGAATTAATCAGATCAATTATTTATATAATATATGGATTGATACTGTTAGATTTTCCCACAGATTCTACAGATTCTACAGATTCCACAGATTTGCACAGATGTTTGTGCACATTTTTTTGCTGAGTGAAACACCATAGCGATCGGAAAAGTTATAAATAGTATAGAAAAACTTTGTGAACTCTGCGTTTAGAAAAATAAGTTATCCGTAAATTTCAGCAGCAAACCGATTATTCACAAACCCGAATCTCGCATCCCGAACCTCGCATAAAAATTCACAAGCGAAGCGTATTGACAATTCACCATTCACTTTTAAATATCTTCAAACGTCTTCCTAATCTTCTCTACAGCATTTTTCATACTCAGATTAAAATGTTCCTTTTCCAGTCTCACGGGTGGTGCCTGTCTTACTTCACAATCTGGAATACTACAGGATTCGCAGGTAACTCCTACATTGATGGTTTTTAAAGAAGGAGATTTGATAAACCCTATTTTTTTTATCGTTTGAGAATTCAGTAAAATCCCCAGACAATAACTTCTGTTACTTCCATCCGAAAAAGGATTTTTTTGTGAAGTAGAAATCACAAGATAGCTTATTCCCTGATCTTTATAATGAGAAATCTGAGCATCCGTTAGAGTTTCATTCTCTTTTAAATCACCAAGATTTTTCACCGCAATCCATCTTCTGCAATAATGTTCATTGGTAGCATTGGCGTGAGGAGCCTGTTGATGGTTCAGATGCAGCTCTTTTAAAATCTGAATTTTATCCGAATTTTTCTTTTTTACCAGACATAAATAAAAAAGATCTTTGATTCCCATCTCTGCTGAAAGAATGTTCGTAAGGCGATAATAGAAGGTTTCCGGAGATCGGGTGAAGCTATTAATCAGACTTTCAAAATTTTTAGGTTCCCATTTATTTTGCTGGAAAAATTCTGAAGTCTTTTCAATAACAGGTTTTTTTGAAATGAGCAAAGCTCCTGCGAAATAAGACGCGTAAAAGTTATTCAGTATTTCTTCAAAACTTCCGAAATCCAGCCATGAATACGTGTTGGGGCGATTTTTTAATTCCAAAACATTGAAGCCGATTTCTTTAGCGAGGATGAACGTTTTCTGATCCTTTTCCAGTTTTTGATTCAGAAGTAAAAGTTTTTTCTCCGGAATAAAAAGAGAACGGAGATTATCCAGCGTTCCATATTTCTCAAAATCTTCAGACTGAATGGTATAGCTGAATTTTTCTTCAAGAATTTTCTCCAGAACATCAGACTTTAAGTTTTTTCCTATCTGTAATTGATTTTCTTCAGTAAACAGCTCTACTTTTCCCTCAATTTCCGGAAAATAATTATCATACAATTCCTGGAATGACCTCAATACGGCAAAATAAAATCTTTCCTTTCCAAGGTTATAATTCTGTGAAATTTCAATCAGTGCATTGATGAAAGCAGTCACTTTTTTGGGCGCATCACTTATGATGCTGATAAGGTTGTTCTTATTGATGCCAAACAACTCCAAAGGAACTTCTTTGAAGAAATCAGACTGAAGAATTTCGTTGAAAGGAGCCAGACTTTTATCCAGCTTGGTAGAAACCAGATCATCGAAAGTACAACTTAGTGCTTCAGAAAGCTGAATGATTTTATCGTGCTTGGGATATTTTTTTCCGTTCTCAATTTCGTTGAGGTAAGATTTTGATAATCCTGTTTTTACAGCAAGGTCTTGCAGAGACCAGTTTTTCTTTTGTCTCTGCTGTTTCAGTTTTAGCCCGAAAACTGTTTTGATAAAGTCGCTTTCTGAATTCATTACTCAAATATAAATAATTAGATGCGATTATTCGCATAATAAATTTTAAATAAATTTAGCGAACGTTCGCTGTTTGTGAAAATTTTTATTTATGTTTGTAACATCAAATCACAAAATCAATAAGTTATGGAAACCAAGACTCAGTTAGAAATAAAGTCACAGAAGCAGTTTGAGGAAATATTTACTCCTGATTTGGCAGATTTTCTGATTTCGCTTCATCAGAACTTTAATCATAAAAGACTTGAACTTTTAGAAGAAAGAAAAAATACACAGCATAATTTTGACAGAGGAAATCTTCCTGAGTTCTTAAAAGAAACAGCTGAGATCCGAAACGGCCATTGGGTATGTGCTCCGCTTCCTGAAGATATGTTGGACAGGAGAGTAGAAATTACCGGACCTGTTGACCGCAAGATGATTATCAATGCCCTTAATTCCGGAGCCTCTACGTTTATGGCGGATTTTGAAGACAGCAGTTCGCCGGTTTGGGAAAACTGTATCCAGGGACAGATTAATCTTTCTGATGCTATTAACCGAACCATTGATTTTGTTAATGAAAAAGGGAAAGCCTATACCCTTAATGAAAAAACGGCAGTATTGCAGGTTCGTCCACGTGGTCTTCATCTTCCGGAGAAACATATTGAAATCAATGGAGAGAAAGCTTCAGGTTCACTGACGGATTTTGGAATCTATTTTTTCAGAAATGCAAAACAGCTTTTGGAAAACGGAAGTGGCCCTTATTTTTACCTTCCGAAATTGGAACATTATAAAGAAGCCCGATGGTGGAATGAAGTTTTTGTTTTTGCCCAAAACTATCTTGGAATTCCGGAGGGAACCATTAAGGCTACAGTTTTAATAGAAACCATTACCGCATCATTTCAGATTGATGAAATTTTATTTGAATTAAAAGAACACAGTGCAGGATTGAATTGTGGAAGATGGGATTATATTTTCTCTTACATTAAAAAATTCAGAAATCTTCCTGAGTTTATTGTTCCGGACAGAGATCAGGTGACCATGACCTCTCCTTTTATGAGTGCCTATTCAAAAAGAGTGATTGAAACATGTCATAAAAGAAATGTACATGCGATCGGTGGAATGGCAGCCCAAATTCCTGTAAAAGATGATGACGAAGCCAATAGAAAGGCTTTTGAAAAAGTAAAAAATGATAAAGAAAGGGAAGTGAAAAATGGTCACGACGGAACCTGGGTTGCACATCCGGCATTGGTAACGGTCGCAAAAGAAATTTTTGACCTGTATATGCCTTCTGAAAATCAGATCGATAAAAAATTTGAATATCATATAACAGAAAGCCAGCTGCTGGAAATCCCCAAAGGAGATATTACCGAAAAAGGAGTCCGGAAAAATATCAATGTAGGAATTCTTTATCTGGAAAGCTGGCTGATGGGAACTGGCGCTGCCGCTATTTATAATCTGATGGAAGATGCAGCTACTGCGGAGATTTCAAGAACACAAATCTGGCAATGGCTGAAGAACGAAGCTGTATTGAGTGACGACAGAACATTAACCCGAAGTATGGTATTGCAGTGGGAAAAAGAAGAAATGGATCATATTGAAAAGTATGTAGGAGAAACCCGTTTCCAAAATGGGAAATTCAACCTGGCCAAAGAACTTTTCAATGAACTGATTTTCTCTGAAAACTTTGAAGAATTTCTAACCCTTAAAGCATACCCTTTTATCTAGTTTGAGAGTGTGAGTGTTCGAAAGTTTGAGAATCATACTTTCACCCCGAACTCCGAACCCCGAACCCCGAATCCCGTATCTCGAATTCCGTATCTCGAAACCCAAAATCTAATCAAACAAAATCCAAATATTATGAAAACAAGACAAGAACAACTCCAGGCTCTAGAGCAAGATTGGCTGACAAATCCACGTTGGAACGGTGTAAAAAGACCTTATACAGCAGCAGAAGTTCTGAAACTTCGCGGTTCTTATACCATAGATTACACCATTGCTACAGAAATGTCCAAAAAATTCTGGGATAAATTAAATACTCAGGATTATGTGGCAGGACTTGGTGCATTAACGGGTAATCAGGCAGTGCAGGAAGTGGATGCCGGACTGGAAGCAATATATCTTTCAGGATGGCAGGTGGCTGCAGATGCCAATCTATCAGGGGAAATGTATCCTGATCAGTCATTGTATCCAGCCAATTCAGTGCCTTCTGTGGTAAAGAAAATTAATAATGCCTTATTGAGGGCAGATCAGGTGCAATCTGTAAGCGGAACAGGAAATAAAGAATATCTTGTGCCTATCATTGCAGATGCTGAAGCTGGTTTTGGAGGTAACTTGAATGCTTTTGAACTGATGAAACAGATGATCGAAGCGGGAGCTGCTGGTGTACATTTTGAAGATCAGCTTTCTTCTGCCAAGAAATGTGGACACTTGGGTGGAAAAGTATTAGTACCTACGCAGGAAGCAATCAATAAACTGATTGCAGCACGTCTGGCAGCTGATGTACTTGGAGTTCCTAGTCTTATTATTGCCAGAACGGATGCCGATGCAGCAGATTTACTGACTTCTGATATTGATGACAGAGATAAAAAATTCGTTACAGGAGAAAGAACTTCTGAAGGATTTTATGTAGTAAAAAATGGGGTAGAACAAGGTATCGACAGAGGTTTGTCTTATGCTCCTTATGCAGACTTGATCTGGATGGAGACTTCTAATCCTGATCTGGAGCAGGCAAGAAGATTTGCAGAAGGAATTCATGCGAAATTCCCTGGGAAAATGCTTGCTTATAACTGTTCACCTTCATTCAACTGGGCTGCAAGACTGAGTGTAGAAGAAATGTCTACTTTCCGTGAAGAGCTGGCTAAAATGGGATATAAATTCCAGTTTATTACGCTGGCAGGATTCCACGCTCTGAATACGGCAATGTTTGAACTGGCATTAGCGTATAAAGAAAGAGGAATGGCAGGATATTCAGAACTTCAGGAACGTGAGTTTGCATTACAGCAAAAAGGATTCAGAGCAGTGAAGCATCAGTCATTTGTAGGAACAGGATATTTTGATGAAGTACAGAATATTGTTACCAACGGCTCTTCTGCTACCGTGGCAATGAAAGATTCTACAGAAACCGCACAATTCCATTAGTCATTTTTCCATATTTTATTGATGTTAAACCTTCTCTGTGATGAGGAGGTTTTTCTGTATTTAAGGCAATTGATCGCTATTTTTAATTTCATTCGGTAAGTGAAATAATTATTGAAAAATACCATGTAATAAATAATGAAAATTTGAATTATATTTGAGGACGAAAAAAATATTAAAAATGAATTTAATCAAAGTACTTTTTATTACATTAGGATTAACACTTACTGCAAATGCTGCGAAAGCCCAACAGAAGATTGGAAGCGTGAATACTGATGATATTTTTGCAAGCTTACCGGAAGCAAAAACTATAGGTACCACTATTGATAATCTAACTAAAACCAAGCAGACGGAAATTGAAAAACTGATTACTGAATATCAGAATAAACTGAAAGCTGCAAAAGATAAAGAAAAAACCCTGAGTGAAGCTAATAAAGAAGCCGTGACCAAGGAACTGATTGCTGCACAAACAGAATTGCAGGGTATTGGTAAGAAGATAGAAGAAGCGAGAGCGCAGGCAGGTAAAGATATTGCTGCTAAACAAAGCGAATTGCTTACTCCGCTGCAACAAAAAGTAAGGACTGCTATTTCTGCCGCGGCGAAAGAAAGAGGCTTGAATTATATTTTTGATACTGCATCTCAGGAATCTAATAATCTTGTTTACAACGATGGAAGTGAGGACATCACTGCGCTTGTGAAAAGCAAACTGGGAGCTACAGCAGCTCCTGCTAAACCGGCAGGGAAATCTAAATAAGAATTTCATTATACTGAATAAAAAAACGGAATCAGAACTTATGATTCCGTTTTTTTATACATAAAAGTGTGGGGTTGAATGGAGAAAGTTTTGTTTTAAAATGATACATTTGAGTAAACTTTCAGCAGAATGAATTTAATGTATGAAAAACAGATCAAAGTAACAGAAGATCATATTGATCAGAACAATCATGTAAATAATGTGCAGTATGTGCACTGGGTGGAAGAAGTAGCAGCGGAACACTGGGATCTTCTGAAACAGCAAACAGAATATGTAAACGATGCCTGGATGCTTCTGGATCATCATATCCGATATAAAAAACAGGTTTATCTGGGGGATATCATTACCGTAAGAACCTATCCTCTGACTCCCGAAGGAGCCAAACAGCCAAGAAAAGTTGAATTCTATTGTAATGATGAACTTGTGGTAGACTCAAGTACACTTTGGATTCTGTTTGATCCTGAAACCAAAAAAATAAAACGTCTGGAAAACGACTGGCTGGAGAAGTTTTTTTAGCTAGAACCCTAATCAAAAACTAAATACACATGAAATTCTCTTATTCACTGGCTTTACTCTTGTTAAGCATAATAGGCTATGGCCAGGAAAATTCTTACTGGTTTACGGATGATATCAAAAAGAAGGTATCAGACTCTACCCAAGGTCAATCCTGGAAAAGCCAGATGGCAGCCACATACTACTCAATAAGCGGACAATATAAACCGGCATTGGAAAGTTGGGATGAGACTTTTGGACGTGTAAAAAAGTTGAGTACTGCAGATAGTTTGAAATTCATAAAATTACAGCCTGTCAATGCAAAAGAGTATATCTTAGAAAGAGCGGCCAGTGAACAGATTATTATCATTAATGAAGCTCATCATAATGCCAGTCATAGAAATTTTGCCTCTTCCTTACTTCAGGGATTATATGATAAAGGCTACAGATATTTGGGACTCGAAACTTTAGCAAGTGATTCTTTAAATACCACAAAATTTGCTGCTCTCAGTAGCGGATATTACTCCAAAGAACCGGAATTCGGAAATTTTATCTACAATGCTTTGAAAATTGGGTTTACGCTTTTTCCTTACGAAGCGGAAGGAAATAACAAAGAAAGAGAAATTGGAGAAGCAAAAAATATTTTCGATTTTATGCAGAAAAATAAGGAGGGAAAATATCTCATTTATTGTGGTTATCAGCACGCTTATGAAGGTGTTCATAAATCCTGGGAAAAAACAATGGCGGGAAGACTTTCAGACTTAACAGGTGTGAATCCTTTTACCATTGATCAGACCCAGTTTTCAGAAAAAAGTAACCTGAAGTATAATGAACCACTTTTAAGATTGACAAATAATACGGTTCCTGTTGTTTTAAAAGATGAAAATCAGGGAATATACAATGGTGAAGACAAAGATTTGTATACTGATATTAAAATCATTCATCCCGTTACAAAATATATTAAAGGCAGACCCAATTGGATGTTGAAAAAAAACAGAAAGCTTTATAAGGTTCCTGCTTTTAAAGTTTCTATGTATCCGGTTTTGGTTTTTGCTTACAGAAAAGGAGAATTTGAAAAACAGGGAATTCCTGCTGATATCATTGAGCTCAAAGCGTCCAAAGACAGCCGCTTTTTAATTCTGGATAAAGGTAATTATGATATTGTTGTCAAAGACAAAGAATATAAAGTCGTTAACAGATTTGAAAAAAAGATAAAATAATAGCTGAAGTTACAGAATTTTTTTTCCTGATGTAATACAATAAAACCCACAGCTGTTTTTACTAAGGGAACATCAAACAGACATCTCCATGAAATCATCTATTTTAACAATATTATTTTCAGGCTTTTTCTTTACAGGTTATAGCCCAGACTGTAAAGACCCTTGAAGTGAAAAAAGTAGATTAGAATACCTTTTAACAGTCATTTAAAACAATAAACTTGTTTAAACTTTTTTGAAACATTAAGATTGCATTAAGGTGTCTTGAGTATTAAGATGAGCTTCGCTTTAAGCTTAAAAATCAGAATGATTTGTCTTAAATTAACTATTTTTTACTGCTTAAATCCTTCTTAATGGTTTAAGAAATACCCAATATTTTTTATAAGTTTAAACAACTCCAATATAAATAACTTCAAAATACCTGCTTTTTTGTAAATCATTAATCTGTTTTGAAAACTTTTAGAGTGATATTCGTATTTGAGGGAAAGTATTTTGATCGAATAGATTTTCTTTTTACTTTTAAAATATAAAACAAATTTATTTTTTTTGTCACTTGTGTTTGTCTGCTATAGAGATATAGCAGGCTTTTTTTTGACCTTATAAAACCCCATCATTTACAAAACAAAACAAGTTAATGAGATTATTTGTAAAATATCAACCGGTTTCTAAAACTTTTAGAGTGATATTCGTATTTGAGGGAAAGTATTTTGATCGAATAGATTTTCTTTTTACTTTTAAAATATAAAACAAATTTATTTTTTTTGTCACTTGTGTTTGTCTGCTATAGAGATATAGCAGGCTTTTTTTTGACCTTATAAAACCTCATCATTTACAAAACAAAACAAGTTAATGAGATTATTTGTAAAATATCAACCGGTTTCTAAAACTTTTAGAGCGATATTCGTATTTGTGAAAATGTACTTTGAATCTATATAAAACATTTTTATCTTGCACATGAATTCTTCTTCATGAGTTCTGTTCAATCCAAATTAGTATAGCCTTTCACTGTGGTTGGAAGGCTTTTGTTATTAGGAATGTTAGTCTCAGAACCTGTCAAACCCTGACATTGAAATAATAAAAAATATTGTGCCTCTTGTGGTTGAAATAATGAATATAAAAGTTTAATTAACCTCTATATTTAACTATAAAAGGTATTGAACAGGAAAAATAACAATGTTTCATTCCTACTGCACTACCAAAAGGGTTTACTATAGTTTAGGCATATAGTTAATTCTGTAAAAAAATAGCGCAAAAGCAATAACTGGTATAGTTGCTCCAACGCAGATATAGAATCCTGCCTCAGAAGCTTTAAACTTAAGAATCCAGAACAACATAGCTACAATAAAGTAGGACACAACTACAAATATGGAAGCCCCTGCTGCTATAATATTATTAACGGGTCTGTAATACGGATGTTCATATATTTCCCGGCTTTTTCTTTTTATATACTTCCTATAGGGAATTAAGGCTACTAATAACATCAAAATATTAACTAAAAAGTTGAAAAAATCATTCATATAAATAAATTTTTATTGTGTTTTATAATTATGCTACTGTTTACATTCATCTGTTAAACAATAGACACAAATATATTAAAAAGTTTATTTTTTCAAAAAACATTCACATTAAACTATTAACAGAGGGTAAAGCAAATAATGCCCCTGCAGCATGGCGCAAAGCTTATGCTATTGGCATTGAAAACAGAGGACAGCAGGATAAATTATAATGTATGGTCTCAGATATAAAAACCGGGGTTCAATATCCCTTCTTTTTTACTTACAAAAAGCTGTTTTATGGTTCTTTACTCCTTGGCTGGGGCTGTTTTATTAAAAATAACAGTTATATAACCACAAAAGACCTTTCAAAGACGTACACCGGGAAGTGTACAACCTTAAGGGAGTATTTCCAAACCACAAAAGACCGGTGGTACCACGTAATAAAAAAGAGGCTGTCTAAAAAGTCCAAAAAAATATCCCCGTTACTTAAAAAGTTTCGGGGATTTTTTTGTTGTTTGTCCTTTAAGATTTATCTTTAAGGTGCACCCAAACAAACATTGATATGAAAGTACGGTTTAAATCTTTACCCACCAATACTCCCAGCTTATTTCCTGAAGATATTTTTGATAAGATAGGTGCTAATGATCCGGTACGTCTTATCAATGAATTAGTGGATAACTTGAATATCGATCATATTATAAGTGAATATAAAGGCGGTGGAACGACAAGTTTTCACCCCCGGATGATGATCAAAGTTTTATTCTATGCCTATTTCAACAATATTTATTCATGCCGTAAAATAGAAAAGGCACTTGGAGAAAATATTCATTTCATGTGGCTTTCCGGCAACAGTAAGCCTGATTACAGAACCATCAATTACTTTAGGAGCAAACGGCTTAAAAACCATATTCACCGTCTTTTTGCAGATGTTACCGTTGTTTTGCAGAATTTAGGTTACGTAAGTTTAAATGTTCAATATATAGATGGTACAAAAATAGAATCATCTGCCAACCGATACAGCTTTGTATGGAAAAAATCTGTAGAAAAGAATAAATTAAAACTGGAAGCTCAAATTCATTCCGTACTTGAAGATATTGAATCCCAAATCAAAGAAGAGCGTTATGAATCCCATGAAAAGACCCTTCCAAAATCTATTGACAGCAGAGAGCTTCAGGATAAAATAGCAGAACTTAATCACTCTGTGGCACAGGACAATAAAACCGGTAAGAAGCTCATTAAAAAGCTTCAGCATCAGGACCTGCCCAGATTACAGAAGTATGAAGATCAATTAAAAATACTCTCAGGCCGCAACAGTTATAGTAAGACAGATCCCGACGCCTGCTTCATGCGGCTCAAAGACGACCATATGAAAAATGGGCAGCTTAAGCCAGCCTATAATGCACAGATCAGTACTGAAAACCAGTTTATCACCCATTACAGCATTCATCAGACTCCTGGAGATACCACTACATTGAAGGATCATCTTAACAGCTTTGAAAATCAGTATCACAAACAAAGTAAAGAGGTAGTAGCAGATGCCGGATATGGAAGTGAAGAGAATTACGAAATGATGGCAGAAAAAGCTATAGAGGGCTATGTAAAATATAATAATTTTCATAAAGAACAGAAGCGCAGTGAGAAGAACAATGCGTTTGCTGTACAGAACTTATATTATAATGAGGAAAATAACTTCTATGTATGTCCCTGCGGACAGCAAATGAACTTTATCGGTAAAGGCAAAAGAATCAGCAGTAACGGATATGAATCTCAGGTACATTATTATCAGGCTTTCAGATGTCAGGGTTGTCCTCTTAGAGAAAGCTGCCATCAAAGCCAGGATAATCGATTAATCGAAGTGAATTATAATCTGAACCATCACAGAATGAAAGCCAGACAAAGGCTGATATCTGAAAAAGGGCATTACCACAGAAGTAAACGGCCTATAGAAGTAGAAGCTGTATTCGGGCAATTAAAAAGCAATAATAAATTTTCAAGATTTACTCTAAAAGGACTTGAAAAAGTAAATATTGAATTTGGATTAATGGCATTGGCACATAATCTTAGAAAATTAGTGAAAAACAGAAAACTTAACCGTAAAAATTGGCTAAATACACTTAAATGCAAACAACATATGCATCTTTTCCATAAGTATATGAAAATCCAAAAGTATAAAATTGCTGCATAACTATACGCAGTCTCAAAACAAAAAAAAAGAGGCTGACCTTTTTGGACAGCCTCTTTTTATGGTTTTATTTGTTCTCTTTCGGGAGCGTTTCATCTGTTTTGGTACTTATGCTCTTTGCGAAAAACTGTTTCAGATCATTCTGCTTTATTTCAAACCCCGGAGAGGCTGTTCCTGCCTTATAAGCGGTATAAGCATAATCTGTAAGTGCAGCCTGGTAATTGTCATAGTCATGTAATGTCTTGGCGCCTTTCAGTCTTGTAATGAGGCTTTCAAGCCTTGCGATAAAGCCTTCATAGTTTTGTCTGGAAGTAAGATCCCTGTTGAATTCTTCCCAATCTATTTCGGAAGCGCTTAAGGCCGGCTGGTTTTTTCTGTAATCTGCTACTTTGTTCACCAGAAGCTTGCTCTGCTCATTGATGCTGCCGTATTTCTGGCGGTCTTCCGGTGTAAGATTCACAGTAATGATAGCCAGAGCATCTTCCAGAGAGGTTAAAGATGTTTGGGCTGCTGACAGCTGCTCAGCTGTAAGATGCGTGTTGTTTAGATTTGTTAATGCCATTATTTGTATTTTTTATGGGTTTTTATTTTTTGAGGAGGGTCTCAATAAGCTTACTTTGGAGCTCTATCAGTTTAGAGATATCTTTCTGGTTTTTTAATATGGTATCTACAAGCTCAGGAGATTGCATATTTACCGTCTGCGCATAATTAAATATATGATGGGATATACTTGAATCTTTAAAAATATTATTTGAAACTATTCCTGCATTATCTTCAAGCAAATCCTTAATTTCAACACCGTGAAAATCACTTATTTTTAATAGATTATCTGAACTTGGTCTGGCCTGATCTGCTTCCCATTTATTGTACGCAGATTGTGATACACCTAATATATTAGCAATTTCAGATTGCGATATTTTTTTACCGTCTCTCAGTTTTCTCAGTTTGGTTCCCAGTGTTGTCATACCTTTTAAAATTACCACTAAAGTAATAAAAATTATTACTAAAGTATATCATGACTCCGGATTTTTACAAATACTTTTATCTATAAGAGGTATAAAGCATTAATTCTAATATTTTTTTTGCAAATTAGTATCCCATAAATAGTAAGCTGCCTATTACTGTATTTTTATATCTGTTAACTGAATGCAGTATAGAAAAATTAAAATACGACACGGTTTGTCGCTATCAGCCAGTAGCTTTGTATTCAGGAAATAAAAAACACAACATGAGAAAATTTTTACACAGGCTGCGTTCTTACCGTAAAAAACCGAAAGTATAAATACCGTTATTTTACGGATGGTAAGGTTTTTACACAATGCGTAAGTTCGTCAGAAGAAAAAACAACAAATGAGAAAAAGAAATTCTGTATTCACCTAACACAATTTCTTGTATGCACGCTATAAGGGTTATCCTTATTTTCTTTGTGCAGGGCTTCAGACCTGAGCGTCCCCGTGACTGAACAATCAATACATCCTGATATAATAACCGGGATGATACCTGTAATACAATACCGAGAACGTATGAAAGCATACTATCTGTCAGGATAAAGATCCTGAATGAGATCCCGTAATAAACGGGATATGTACCGTGATCAGTTAATACAAATTTTTAACTCTAAAAAACACTACAATGAAAAAAATCTATTTAAGTGCATTATTATGCACAGGGCTGAGCATGTCTTATGCCCAGCAAACAGAGGTCTACTTTAAGTATGACGAAGCAGGCAGCCAGCGCTACCGGGGCCCTGATAGTTTTGCCAAAACCACTTCAGCACAGTATAAAACCGCTCCACTGCCAACGCAGACAATGGATAAAAAAACCTTCTGGAAACAGATCCGTTTATACCCAGTTCCAGTAAATGATGTTCTTACCATCGATTGGACCGAAGAAACAGACAAGCTGATAGAATCTGTCTCCCTTTATCAACACAGTACAGTGCACTGGAAATTCCAACAGCAGAATATTGCCGGCCTTAACAGGCAGCTGAAAATAAATATGTCAGGATATGATTGGGGCGTATATATATTGCGCTTCACCCTGAAAGACGGACGAATTTTCAGTAAAAACATTACTAAAAGATAATCGCTATGAAAAAGTACAATAACAAAATACAGCTGTTTTCATCACTTGTATTATCTTTTATATCCGTATTCTGTTTTTCTCAGACTACAACCACGAACTTCCATGATACTAAAGGTGATATTGAAGTCAGCAGAGTCGGGCAGCTTCAGTTTTCTTTGCCCATAGATGTTCCTCCGGGAGTGAAAACAGTATCACCACAGGTGAGTTTAGTATACAACAGTGAATCCGGCAATGGTATTGCAGGATATGGATGGAGTATTTCCGGAATTACAGCCATCACAAGATCAGGCAAAACCATTGAAAATACCGGAGAGGTAAAGGGACTTCAGATGGATTTTTCTGATTATTACAGCTTTAATGGTAAAAGGCTGGTGCTGAAATCTGGTGTATATGGTAAAGACGGTGCAGAATATGTAACGGAAAAGTATTCCAATACCAAATTTAAATCTATAGGAACTGCCGCTGGATGGTATGGCCCGGAATATTGGGAAGTAACTTTTGAAGATGGTTCTCAGGCTTGGTATGGCCGTAATCCAGTTGCCAGAATACCAAATGAATATAATATAAGCGAATGGAAAGATCCACAGGGAAATTATATTACTTACAGTTATGTCCAGGGAACTCGCACAGCCATGATAAGCAGCATAAGCTGGGGTGGTAACAAGGATTTGAATAAGCCTCATATGAATACCATTCAGTTTTCATATAATGATAGAGGCTTAAAAGAGGAATCTTATGTACAGGGGCTCAAATCTTACCAAAATAAGATTCTTTCAGAGGTAAAGGTACTTACCAATAATAACCAGTTTAAGCGATACAGCATAGAGTATACAGGCAATGGAACCAATTACCAGTTTGTCGGAAAGATCATCGAATATAATGCTAATAACGAGCCTGCCAATCCTGTTACTTTCACTTATCCTGCTATGGTAAATTCTTCCTATGCAGAATATACGGCTGAGCCTGAACCTTTTAATGATGTCAAATTGGTGGCAGATTTTAATGGAGACTCTTATCTGGACTTCCTGATGAATAATGGTACAGTGAAGCTGGGCGCTTTCAATGAGACATTTTCAACCGTTTCTACGGGTAAAACTTTTGCCGGTAATGCTAAAATAGTTAGTACACTATTAGACGAAGAAGGCCAGGTATATAATGGGAATGGAATTGTTGAGTTTAAGGATGGCAGGATCTATGGCTATATTTTTAGAAACAATGCTTTTGTAAAGGTGTTTGATAAAAGTCTTGGCAATACCGTTTTTTATTCAGCTGGTGATAATTTAATTCTTGAAGTAGGTGATTTTAATGGCGATGGTATACCGGATGCTTTTCTTGATGATGGTGCACCTGCAGGGTTTAATGTAAAAGGTATTGTAGATCTCAAAAATCCGGCTACTCCTTTAATTAGTCTGCTACTTGATGCTGGAATCAATGAAAATGATTATAAAGAACGTAAGTATACGGATATAGATGGGGACGGAAAAGTGGAAATTATTAATGTATCTGGTACGCAATATACCGTTTTTGAATTTGTAAAAAACAGTGCTGGACAATTCATACAGAAAATAAGATTTTCCGGAACACTACTGGAAACCAGAGATCCTGAATTCCCTGTCTTATATGGTGATTACAATGGAGACGGAAAACTTGACTTTGCAATCCCTATTACCGATTATGCTATAGGAAAGCCTGATGACTGGAGGTTTTACATAGGAACCGATAAAGGCTTTAATCCTTTCTTAAAACAGGAATTTTTTACCTATAGAAAATTCCAAAAAGAAGTGACCGGGAATTATGCCAAATTTGCCAAACAATATTTCTTTTCGGTTACAGACATGAACAAGGATGGGAAATCTGACATTGTTCAGGTATTTTCCTATAACCAGATCAATATGTACAATGCTGCTGGCTCAAGAGATTTCGGTTATGTTGTAAGTGCAAAGATGGCTAATGGATCTGACTTAAACGGGACCCCGGATTTTACTCCCAACTGGTCTTTTCAGAGTCCAACATATAGCACACAGGACCTGATGGATGCTACTATTTTTACTCCTGTTACCAATTCTATAAAATCCGGGAATAATTATTATAATGTCTTTTTATACTGGAAACAGTTCCTGAAAAAAATAAAAGGACCTACCCCTGTTTCTGAATTGGCTAGAATATCTTCTATTACACAGGGAGGAGTGACTACCGCTGTAAAATATCTGGAAGTAGTTCCGGGAAATACCACTACTCCTGACTTCTACAAAAAAGAAAAGAAAGAGTTTTATCCTAACTATGCCATGGCAAGGGTAGACCAGGCATATGCGGTGTCACAGCTTATAGAAGAAGGCAGAAAACAGGATTTCCGTTATAGAGGACTTGTAGGAAACCTGCAGGGTAAAAAATTATTAGGGTTTCATCAGATTGCCCGCTCTTCCTGGTATGCTGACGGGTTTGAAAACACCAAAATATGGTCAGGATCACAAATAGATCCAGCTATAGACGGTGCCCCTGTAAAAGAATGGAGCATCAGGACCAACAATGAAAGTAATATTTTCCCGGCAGATATCTCAGAGAATAATACCCAATTATTAAGTTTTGAATCTGTACAGTATAAAGCAGATAAGCTGCTGAATGGCCAGGTAGTCACAACTGTACCCTCAGGGTATCAATCCAAAATTGTTACGGCTATTGTTCCTAAGTTTGTCAAAACAAAAGATTTTTTAACCGGAACGTTCACGCAGAAAGTAACAACTTATGGGAACTATTATCTGCCTTCTAAAATAGAAATCAATACCAACAATGGCTATGGAGTATCTGCCACTGAGTTTGACTATACCCACAATATTGGAGGAACAGGAAATAATTATTATGTTGGAAGACCTACCAACAAGGCCGAAAAAACAGAGGCTTATGGTGATGTAAAGAATACTTTTACGACCTATACCTATGAGAATAACCTTTTAAAAAGCAGCCAGTTTT
Organism: Chryseobacterium sp. KCF3-3; assembly: GCF_045865955.1. Classification (NCBI taxonomy): domain Bacteria; kingdom Pseudomonadati; phylum Bacteroidota; class Flavobacteriia; order Flavobacteriales; family Weeksellaceae; genus Chryseobacterium; species Chryseobacterium sp. KCF3-3. The sequence goes on along the minus strand of NZ_AP035792.1, from coordinate 722,151 downwards.
TCCCCGGAAACAGTTTAGCACAAGCTGTAACAGAAGAATATAAATATGACGGATTTGGGAATATTACGGAGAAAAAGACAATTTCAGCCTTAGACGGAAATTCAAAAACTCAGAAAGATGAATACGATCCAACAGGAAGATTTATTATTAAAAAAACCGATAATATCGGACTGGAAATTGGGTTCACTTATAACAGCCTGGGACAGGTCCTGACCCAAACAGATCCGAACGGCAATATCCTCACCAATATCTATGATGCATGGGGTAAACTCCAGAGTTCGGCTTCCAGCTTAACGGGAACGACAACTTACTTATATGAAAAGGACAATCAATACAATGAGACCATTACGCGTAATGATCCTGATGGAAATGTAGCAAAAGTGTTTACTAACAAGCTGGGACAGGAATATAAAACATCTTCAAAAGCTTTCGTGCAGGGGCAGTATGTCTCTAAAGACATTCAATACGATATCCTGGGTAGAAAGACCAAAGAATCTGAACCTTATTTCGACGGACAGGGGGTCAGCCAGTGGAATACCTTTGTATATGATGATACAGTATTCCCGGCTAAGGTAAAATTCACAGCATTTACCGGGAAACAGACAGAGACTATCATATCTGGGCTGACCACAACAGTGAAAGAAACCAGTCAGCTGGATTATGGTAGAACAACTTCCCGAACACTTGATGCTTTAGGGAATATACTATCATCTTCCGATAAGGGCGGAACAGTGCAGTTCTCTTATAATGCAGCTGGTCAACAGACAATGGCCAAATATGCCGGGCATATTGTTACTACGATGTATGATGACTGGGGAAATAAAATAAAGGTAGAAGATCCTTCTACCGGAGTTTATGAATATCAATATCTTGGTTATATGGGCGCTCTGTCAAGAGTAATAAGCCCAAAAGGTGAAAAAAGGTTTCAATACAACAGTCTTGGGCAGCTTATCCTACAGAATGAAAAGTCCACCACTGGAAGCGAAACTGATAAAGCGATAAATTTCTCCTATAACAATAAGGGAAGACTTGCTGAAAAAACAGGAACCTCCAATGGGAAAAAATATTCGTATACCATAAATTATGATCCACAAGGACGGACAATTGCTTCTTTCCAGGAAACTCCTGAAGCCTACTTTTCACACAAGAATGTTGTCTATGACAGCAAGGGAAGAGTAAGTTCCTATGAAAAGGCAATACAAACATCTACCGGAACAACTAATGTTTCTATTGAAAATCTGTACAATGCCTGGAATGGTGAGCTCTACCAGGTTAAGGAAAAAACTTCTGGAAAAGTTTTATGGGAACTGAAAGAAACCAACGCAAAAGGACTAGTGGTAAAATCTAAGCTTGGTGCTGCAGAGATAGTGAATGCTTATGATTCATATGGCTTTCTGACAAATGTTAACCATTCTTCCTCAGTTAAACCAGATATCATTAAAATATCTTACTCCTTTGATGCGATTAAAAATGAACTTAAGTACAGACAATCGGGAATCACTTCTTATACAGAATATTTTGATTATGACGACAACAACCGCCTGGTAAACTGGACAGACCCAATTTCAGGAATTAAGCCTCTTACCAATAGAAATATTTATGATGCTAAAGGAAGAATACTGGAAAATGATCAGGTGGGAACCATCAAGTATGAAAATGCTGATAAGCTCTATCAGGCTACCGGTATGACACTGAACAGTGATGGGGTACTGAATTATGATCAGGATCTTATACAAAATGTGCTTTATAATGAGAATAATGACCCAGTATATATTGTTGGGGAAAAGGGAACTGTGGCCTTTCAGTATGGTTTAAGTGGAATGAGACAAAGGGCAACTTATAAAGGTCAGTTTTCTCCGGAAGACGATGGAGAATTCACTAAACTATTCAGTGAAGAAGGAAGTTTTGAAGTTGTTAAGAACAATATAAATGGAAAAGAAAAACATATAATTTATATTGGGGGTACACCATATGAAAGCAATATTGTATTTTTGAAGAACTTTGATGAGAATAGTGGCTCTTTTAAATTTTTGCATAAAGATTATCTCGGAAGCATCCTGGCCATTAGTGATGAAGCTGGAAATATGCTTGAGCAAAGGCACTTTGATGCATGGGGCAATCTAACTCATCTTCGCATTGGAAAACTTAAGTTAGCTGTAGGTAAAGCGAGTATTGATGTACTTTTAAGCGTTACCGGAGGATTATTTATTGACAGAGGTTATACAGGTCATGAGCATTATATGGAAGTGGGGATTATCCACATGAACGGAAGGCTTTATGATCCGCTTCTCAGAAGGTTCCTGAACTCAGATGAAAATATTCAGGACCCATTTAATACCCAATTCTATAACAGGTATGGGTATGTGGCGAACAACCCGCTACTGTATAATGATCCTAATGGAGAGATTGCATGGATTGCTGTAGCGGCAATAATAGGAGGAGTCGCAGGCGGTTACTTCACAGGAGTAAAAGCTAATGGTTCATATAACCCTTTCAGTTGGAACTGGGGAGCTACATGGGGGAAAATAGCAATGGGAGCTGCTGTTGGGGCGTTTACCGGAGCAGTGGGCTTTTCCGTTGGAACTGCTGCTCTTAGTGCAGCATCAGTCTATGGTATAAGTAGTGGTCTTTTAGGTGGGGCTATTTCGGGAGCTTCAGGAGGAGCCATTGCAGGAGCTATTAACGGATTTGCCACCGCAGTAATGTTTGGGGAAAATGTAATAGAAGGAACTCTAATGGGTGGTTTATCTGGCGCAGCTATAGGAGGTGCTGTAGGAGCGGCATCCGGAGCAATAGGGCAGATTATCAAGAATGCACGGGCGCCTGAAACTGGTGATCTACCAGCAACAATACTTAAAGGAGCTCCAATTCAGTCAGGTAGAACTCAATGGACTTTAAATAATACTCCAAAAATTACGACGGTAGGTACAACTTCAACGGTTCCCAAAATATCTACTTTAATAGTTGGAGATGTTGAGAGAACAATTGCCGACGAAATTATTGGTATACAGTATATCGATGAAATACCTGTACCAATTTACAAATCGGAAGTTCCAGTTAAATTTAAGGGGGAATATATGAAATCCACCATGAAATTGGGAAGAGAACTACATAGTGGATATAAAGCGGAAGAAGCAGCTCAGGGCTTAGGTTATAAAGAATACAGATTGCCTAGTGGAAGAAGAATTGATTATCTGGATATTGATAATGGCAAAATTTATGAATTAAAGCCACTAAATCCTACGCAATTGAGAGCAGGAGAAAAGCAATTACAAATGTATTTAGAAGAACTGCAGTCTCCGGCAGCAATCAAAGCAAACCCTAGATTGAAAGATATCGAATGGAAAAAGATTTTGGAAGCCTATTATAAAAAGTAATTTATGAACAGTAAAGAATTTAAGAGTTTATTTGGCTCAATTGCTAAAGAGAATGATTTTTTACAAGCCTTTGGTGGTTGGTATAAAGAAAGTCCAGAATGTATTGCAGTTCTGGAATTACAAAAATCAAAGTATGGAGATTATTATATGCTAAATATAAAAATTTTCATACAGGGTTCTTTTGATACAAATTATTCTCCTACAAAAGAATTAATCAAAAGTCCTATGGGAGATATTGGTAAGCAAATAATGGATGATGTTTTATCTTTTGATAAGCCCATGTCTGATGAGCTCAGGACTGAGAGACTGAAAGAACTTTTTAGTAATACTATTAAACCGTACGTCAGTAAACTTATGACTAAAGCCAATATTGTTGATTTAGAAAGCAAAGGAGAAATAATGGTTCTTTCCTCAGTAAAAAAAGAACTGGAGAAACTTATGAAATAATTATTCGTAAAATTCTTTAATTCTATAAAGAGTTACCTGTGAATACGGGTAGCTCTTTATAAATAAACATCTATCAGTAAAATAATTTTAAAACATATTATATGAAAAAACTATTACTAAGCTTAAGTATAGTTATTGGAACTATTTCTTTTGCTCAATCTGCAGACGGACCCAAATTTGGAATTAAAGCAGGAGGGAACCTTTCAAGCTTTACGGGAGGTGATTCTAAATCTAAAATTGGATTTTATGCCGGAGCTTTTGTTAATATCCCTATTTCAGATGTATTCGGTGTTCAGCCAGAGATTGTTTACAGTCAGCAAGGGGCAAAAGCAAAAAGCGATTATGAGATGGCAACCTATACAATAAAGAATATGCAACAAATGCTTGGTTATATCAATGTTCCCATAATGCTTCAATATAATGCCACTCCTGAATTTTATCTGGAAGCTGGCCCTGAGTTTGGAATTCTTGTAAATGCCCAGGCGAAAGGAGATATTAATGGCAGTACATATAAGGCGGATAATAAAGATACTATGAAAAGCTTTAATTTTGGTGCCGGGATAGGTTTAGGATATAAATTTACACCTAACTTAGGAGTGAATGCAAGGTATATTGCCGGCATAACTAAAATTTTAAAAAATGACTTTGGAGATTCTTCTAAAAATACTAATTTCCAGCTAGGTCTAAATTACTTTTTTTAAATAATAAAAAAAAGAAAATCTCCTAACTTCTCTTATAGAGAAGGAATTAGAGAAGCTTATAAGAATTTATATGGAGTATGTGAAGTTTTTCATGTGCTCCTTTTTTATAAATTAACTTTTTCAAATAGCGAAAGCATTTCATTTCTTCCTCTTTTTATCTTAAATTTGAAAATTAATTTTACACATTTTTATTTTGTTGACACATATTTTGACACTTTTTAAAAAGATTAAAATATAACTAAGTGAAAATTAATAATTTAAAATTGAATCATTTAATATGATACGTATTACAAAAATTTTTACATTCGAAACGGCTCACGTGCTTTACAACTACGATGGGAAGTGTAAAAATATGCATGGACATTCCTATAAACTGTTTGTAACAGTGAAGGGAAAACCGATTAATGATATTGAAAATCCTAAAAATGGAATGGTGGTAGATTTCGGAGATATCAAAAGTATCGTAAAATCTGAGATCGTAGACGTATGGGATCATGCGGTTCTTGTCAATGCGCTGTCTCCACACAAAGAACTGGGAGATGACCTTGAGCAGAAAGGACATAAAGTAATCTATTGCAGTTTCCAGCCGACTTGTGAAAACATGTTGTATGCTATTGCTGCTAAAGTAAAATCAAGACTTCCCGAAGGAATTTCTTTAGCTTATCTTAAACTTCACGAGACAGAAAACTCTTATGGAGAATGGTTTGCAGAAGATAATCAATAATTTTTCACAAAACTCAGAAGGTGTTAAAAACAACAATTAATTTAGAACCTGGAAAAAAAGTATACTTTGCTTCAGATCAGCATTTTGGTGCTCCTACACCCAAGGAAAGCAAGGTGCGTGAAGAGAGATTTATACGCTGGATGGATGAGATCAAAGAAGATGCTCAGGTTTTGTTTTTAATGGGCGATCTTTTTGATTTCTGGCATGAATGGAAGCATGTTATTCCCAAAGGATACGTTCGTGTGCTTGGGAAAATTGCAGAACTTAAAGACAGAGGAATCCATATTTATTTCTTTGTCGGAAATCATGATCTCTGGATGAAAGATTATCTGGAAGAAGAAATCGGATGTACTGTATTCTATCAGAAACAATATTTTGAAATGGGAGGGAAGCAGTTTCTGCTGGCTCATGGAGATGGCTTGGGACCTGGAGACAAAGGATACAAAAGAATGAAGAAACTATTCACCAATCCGGTAGCACAGTGGTTCTTCAAATGGCTTCATCCCGATATTGCGATGAAAATTGCATTATACCTTTCCCAAAAAAATAAAATGATCTCCGGAGAAGAAGACAAAGCGTTCCTGGGAGAAGATAAAGAGTTTCTGATTATTTATTCCAAAGAAAAACTGAAAACTCAGAAGATTGATTATTTCATCTATGGGCACAGACACCTGCCAATGGTGCTGGATTTGGAACAAAATGCAAAATATATCAACCTTGGAGACTGGATTTCCTATTTCACTTACGGGGTTTTTGAAAAAGATTTTGAACTCAAGACTTTTGAAAAATAAAGCAAAAAAAATTACCCCTAAAAAGAGGTAACTTTCGAACGGGTGGAAAAACCCACTCTTGTTTTTAATCCATATTCCAAGTAACTCATTGCAATAAGTCTACCAAAATAGGTTTATGCATTAAAAAATTATTAAATAACAATATTTTATCTCTGTAATTGCCTTGTAGTAAGGGATTAAGAAATTCAAAAATTATGGAATTGAAAAATATATTCAACATACAGACTGAACAGGATTTTCTGAATGCATCATTGAAAACATTTCGTTATCAATATGAAAATGTTGAAATATACCGGAAATTCGTTGATTTTCTGAAAGTTAATCCCGATGATGTCGACAGTCTGGTGAAAATTCCGTTTCTTCCTATTGAAATGTTTAAAAACCATCAGATCCTGGATAAAAATGTGTCTGCTGATCTTTTCTTTCAAAGCTCAGGAACAACCCAGATGAATCTTTCCAAACATTTCATAGCAGATCCGGAGCTTTATGAAGAGAGTATTTATAAAAGTTTTGAGAAATTTATCGGAAAGCCGGAAGATTTTATTTTTCTGGGACTGCTTCCAAGTTATCTTGAGAAACAAAACTCATCACTGATCTATATGGTAGATTATCTGATGAAGAAATCTGCCAAGCCGGAAAACGGATATTTTCTTTATAATCATGCTGAACTTTTTGAGCTATTAAATACACTGCAGGATAAAAAAGTTATTCTTTTCGGAGTTTCCTTTGCCTTATTAGACTTTCTTGATTACTGCGATGCTGAGCAAAGCGAAGAATCCCTGAACTTCCCTGATGATCTCATGGTAATTGAAACCGGTGGGATGAAAGGACGAAAGGAAGAAATGACAAAGGATGAATTGTTGAAAATCTTGCAGGAAGGTCTTAAAACAAACAAAATATATTCAGAATATTCCATGACAGAACTGCTTTCTCAGGCTTATTCTCTTGGAAATAATGAATACGAATGCCCAAACTGGATGAGAATCATGGTTCGGAATGCTGAAGACCCTTTGGCTTACGAAAAAGAAGGCCGAACAGGAGCTATTAATATTATTGACCTTGCCAATACGCATTCCTGCTCATTTATTGCAACCCAGGACTTAGGGAAAATAGTTGGTGATAAATTTCAGGTATTGGGAAGAATAGATCATTCAGATATCAGAGGATGCAGCCTGCTGGTGAGTTGATGATCTTGGACCTAAGAGGACAATTGTGAATGGTCAATTCGCTTCGCTTGTCAATTTTTGTATAATCACAATAAATAAAACAGGTTGTGACTTTAGCTGAGTGAAACGCCTTTGCGAACAGTAAACAGCAAGTAAATAAAAACTTTGTGAACTTTGCATTTACAATTTTACCTATGATCAAAATAGAAGAACTTATACATGCCTACATCCATTCACACTGCGATTTTGAAAAAGAAATTGTACTGACTAACTATTTTCAGGCAGATTGGGAAGCGGATATATTAATCATAGACTCAGAAGGCGGAAGTCATGAAATTGAAATCAAATTTTCAAAAAGTGATTTTAAAAATGATTTCAAAAAATCTTACCTGAACAAAGATACCGGAGAAAAATTTCTGAAACATGATAAAATTTCCTGCGGAGATTATGTATGCAATTCCTTTAGTTTTTTACTCCCGATGGGAATGGTAGATGCAGCTCTTATCCCTGAACATTGTGGAATTATTGAGTTTTATCATAATGCAGATACCTGGGAAACCGAATTCTATCTGATTCGCCAACCTAAAAAACTTCATGAAGATTCTTACTGGAAATTGAATGACAAAGATCTTTTTATCAGAAAAATGGCGCTTAATCTTCTTCAGCGCAAAATGGAAATTAAAGGAAAACATGAAGAGCTCATCTTTAAAAATCCTTTTGAAATCAAAAAACTGAAATAAAATTAAGAAGGTTTCTTATTCTAACGCAAAGACTCATTTTCTATATTTAAAATTTAAGAAAGCAAAGAAGGAATCAATTTCATTGATTTTTATTAAGCGATCGTAAAACCTATCACTTCATCAACGACGTAGTCGTAACCACTTTGCTCCCTTAAATAAAATTCATCTTTATAAAAACTTTGCGTTTACAAAGAATTTCAAAACAATTTATTCAAAATCAGAAATAAAAAAAATCCTGCCGCCTGACAGGATTTTATCATTGAATATTATTTTAAAAATTAATCTGCAATTTCAGCAGTATCTCTCTGAAGTAAGAACTTGTAGATCAATCCACCTACAACTCCTCCCAAAATAGGAGCTACCCAGAACAACCAAAGCTGTGACATCGCAATTCCTCCCATAAAGACTGCCTGAGAAAGTGATCTCGCAGGGTTTACAGAAGTATTGGTAATCGGGATAGAGATCAGGTGAATCAAAGTAAGCGTAAGACCGATGGCAAGACCGGCAAACTTACCGTTAGCCCACTTATCTGTAGCTCCCATGATTACAATAAGGAAAAATGCGGTTAATAGAAACTCAGCAAGAAATGCCGCTCCCATACTGAACGCTTTTCCATTGTAAACGGCTTCACCGTAAAAGTTGGTGGCAAAATCTCCGGGTTTTGAGAATTCTACCGCTCCGGCACCGTTAAGGATTGTATACAGGCATCCTGCTGCTACAATTGCGCCCAGACACTGGGCAACAATGTAAGGAATAAGGTCTTTTGCCGGAAATCTTCCTCCCGCTAAAAGCCCGAAAGAAACTGCCGGATTAAAGTGTCCTCCTGAGATATGCCCTACAGCGTAAGCCATGGTAAGAACAGTAAGACCGAAGGCTAAAGCAACGCCTAAAAGTCCGATGCCGATGTCTGGAACACCCGCTGCGAAAACAGCGCTTCCACACCCTCCGAAAACAAGCCAAAATGTGCCGAAAAATTCAGCGAAAAGTTTTTTTATCATGTTGTTTATTGTTTATGTATCTCAAATGTAAAATTTAAATCTTAAAGTAAAAAGTTAAAACTGAAAAAATATTTCAAAAAAGAGGGAACAAAAATTGCAAAATCTGTAATTTGGTGTAATGTTTGTTTGGGATTTGTTGAGAGAGTATTATCGTCAGTCTTGAAAGATCTAACATAAATGTTTTATCTTTCATTTGTAATTTAAAAGGAAGGTGAATGAGAAAGTTTTTTTGTGTGGTCTTTGTACCTTTTATTTATAGTTTACATTATTCGCAGGCAGCCAAAAAAGCTTTTCCCTGCTATGATCTTGCCACTGTATTGAAGGTAGAACCTACACCGCTTTATAAATCTCATCTTGATGCTTCCAAAGGTTTTGGAGTGCAATTATTGAAAGATTCCAAAACCATACAGAAATATATCAACAACGGAAAATTCCACAAAATAAAAAAATCCGGTAAAGGGTATCAGGTCCAGAGGCTTGATTATAGCAGAGCTTATATGGTATCCAAGGCAAAAACAACTCTGGAAAAAATAGGGTCTAAATTCAGTAAGGATACAAAAGGCGGTACATTTACTGTTTCATCTATTACCAGAACCCTTGAAGACCAGTGCAGGCTGAGAAGAGTGAATTCAAACGCCTCGCTAGGGATTAGTTCTCACAACTATGGCAACTCTTTTGACATTTCTTACGTAAGATTCAACAACGTTTTAAAATACAATCCGAAAATGGAAGTGGCTCTGGAGAAAGTTTTAAAGCATTATGAGAAAGCTGGTAGAATATATTACATCAAAGAGAGGCAACAGAGCTGTTATCATATTACTGTGAAAAATTATTAATTAAAATCCTCTTGCATAGCATATTTAGTTTGTATATTTTTATACGACTAAAAACTATGCTTATGTCAACATTAAACATTGTAGACTATATGCTGCCTGTAGAAGAATGTAGAGCAGCGTCAAACCAGTGGAAAGCATGTCTTTCTGACTTTTCCAAAATTCAAAAGCTTATCCCTACCAACTATGTTTTTAATATTTCCAGAGAACACCTTGAATGGATGAGGGGGTTTAAGGATTATAAAGACTTCTGTGCTGCAGTAGGAATTTACAGAGACCGATTGATTCTTATCTTTTATCCTATGAACAATGATGGGGTAAAAATAGATGTAAAAGAATATCCATACAGCTTTCTTACTGAGCTTGAAAAAGATCTGAGACTGCAGGAAATTCAGGAATATACCCTGATTAGAAACGCCGTTCTTTCTAAAGATCTTGAAAGCATGGAGAAAAATGCCAATATGGGATTGCCGGTTTCCAATACACCAATTCTTGAACAGGACAAAGCTGTAGATGCTATTGAACGTTGGAGAAATCAAGGTATGGACTGGTTCTATAAAGAGACCAGAGAAAATCAGGGTAGTGGAATTTTCAGAAAATTCTATGTTCCTACAGCAGACCTTTGCCTTTCTGACGATGGTTTGGCTGGTATTACCTGTTCTTTTGGGATCAGATACAATGATATTTACGGAAAAATGTTGGTAACGCTTATCTTTATCTCTTTCCGTGAAAACCTTAGAAGTGCAGAACTGGGAGCAGAATCAATTTCCAATACTTACGACTGGGCAAAACCATGTCCTCCTATCTGCCGTATCCCGGATGTAGATGTAGGAAGTGAATTTTAAAACGATATACTGAGGAATGGCTGAACTTTATAAGGCAATTTTATTCCTGAACTATGCACTGCTCCTGTCCGTTATACTATTGGGAGCAGCAAAATACCGCATATTAAATCATAAAGAAAAGCAATATTTTCATTGTATTGCTTTTCTTTTTTTTATTGAATTGCTGAATCTGGCGCTGCCTTATATCTTCAGACTGAATGATACATCATTTCTCTATCCTCTCTATATAGCGGGAGAGTTTTTTCTACTGACAGGTTTATTTATCAGAAAGCTGGACTGGCCAAAATCAGTTCTTGGAGTCGTTGGAGTGCTAGCAGCCGGTTTTATGATCTCGAAATATGGATTTGATTATCCTGCCAATGCTGATATAGCGAAAGTGGTTTCCAATATTATCATTATTTGCTTGTCAGGATTTACCCTGATTCGTGAGATTAAAAATACCTCTACACAGAACCGCTTTCTTCTTGTAGATGCCAGTATTTTTTTCTATTACTCTGTCTCAGTATTTATTTTTATCATTCAGCACCAGATCGCCAATCTGTCCGAAAACGATTATTATACTATTCTCAGTGCCAATAATATTCTTTCGAGTATTTTGTACTGTTCATTTTTATATACTTTTTTCAGATTAAAGAAGTAACTTTAAATATCAATCTGCTGATCCTGATAATTGTTACCATAACAGTTATCGTATCCTTTATTCTGTTAGCTTACAGAGCTTTTATTACCAGAATTATTAAGGAAAAAAATGTACAGCATGAAGCGGAAGTTCTTCATCAGAAAAAATTAGTTCTGGAAAATATTAAGGCTCAGGAAGAAGAAAGAAAAAGAATTGCAGTGATGATTCATGATGATATCGGAAACCGCCTCAATATTCTTTCTTTATGGCTGAATAACCTCGATACTCAGGGTGATGAGCTGATCAAAAAGAATATCTACGGCCAGATGTCTTCCCTGATTGATGCGGCCAGAAGTATTTCCCATTCATTATACCCTGTAAACCTGGAATCTGTGGGTCTGGTTTTATATGTTGAAGAATTAATAGCCAACCTTTCCCATAAAATCAATATTTCCCTGCAGGTAATGTCTGGATATGAAAAGAAAGATCTTTTCGTGGAAGTACAGCTGTACAGGATTATTCAGGAGTTTACTACCAATGTGATCAAGCATTCAGATGCAACAGATCTTTGGATTTATATTAAGGATTATCCTGAAAATATGACTGTTGTAATTTCTGATAACGGACAGGGGTTTGAATATGAAGAAGTGAAAAAAGGGATGGGAATTAAAAATATTGAATCCCGCATCAAATCAATGAACGCCACACACAAATGGAAAAAAACATTTTCGAATAAAGGAAGTCGTTTAATCATAAAAATTCCAAAATATCATGAGTTCCCAAATCAAACTAGCACTGATTGATGATGAACAGCTGATCCTCGAAGGGGTAAAAATGTTGCTGTCCAATGAAAAAAATATATCGGTTTGCCTTACCGCAGATAATGGCCCCGATTTTATTGAAGACCTCGGAAAACTTTCAAAAGATGAATTTCCTGATATTGCTTTGGTAGATGTTCAGATGAAACCAATGAACGGTTTTGAACTGGTAGAAATCCTGAAAGAAAAATATCCCGATCTTAAAATTATTATCCTCTCATCACACTATAAAACCTCTATTCTTGGATATATGGTGAAGCTGGGAGTATCAGCATTTCTTCCCAAAAATTCGAATAAGAAAACCTTTATTGATGCCATTACAATGGTGGATAAAAACGGAGTCTTTTTCACAGCTGAAGATCATCAGATGCTGTTTACTTATATGAACAGTTCTGCCAAGAAAAATTCACTTTTTGAAACAGAAGACGAATTATCTGAAAGAGAAAAAGATGTGGTAAAACTAATCTGCCAGGAATTTACCAATAATGAAATAGGAGAAAAACTCTTTATCAGCCCAAGAACTGTAGAAAGTCACCGACAGCGTATCTTGGAGAAGATTGGAGCTAAAAATACAGTGGGAATAGTGATCTATGCCATTGTTAATAATATTTATTCTCTTGAAAAAATATAATCTGATTCCGTAGAAATACGGATTTTTTTATTTGGTACTTTTCACTCTAGTGAACCTTATTTTTCTTCTGTTATTTTGGAATGTTTCTTTGAGGGATTTTAATTGAAAAAAACACAAACAAGATCTGTAATAAAAAAATTAAAGTAAAAACATGAATGGCAGTAGAGTGATTTCCGTCGGGATTTTCTTTGACGGTACAGGAAATAATGGAGTAAATATTCTTTCACCGGATAAACCGCTGAACAATAATGAAAGCTATTATGGTACTTTCAGCAATATCTATAAATTATACAGTTTATTCGTTGGAGATGAAAAAATATATATTGAAGGAATTGGCACCGCAACAGGTAATGAAGATAATAATTTTGCCATGGCAACATGTGCAAATCCACCTTATGGAAGCGGATATTCATCTGATGATAAACTTCAGAAAGCCGGAGATTTTGTACAAAAAATAACCCATGATGAAACCAAGGAATACCATTTCTATATCTACGGATTCGGGAGAGGAGGTATGCTGGCAAGAACTTTCTGTAATCAGCTTCTGACATTTTATGCGGTAGGAAATTGCAGAATAAAATTTTTGGGCCTTTTTGATACGGTAGAGTCTAAGCCTTTTAATACTTATAATATGAAGATATCTGCACAGGTAGAGAATGCTTTGCATTTCTGTGCGGTCAATGAAGGCAGGTTTTTCTTTCCATTGACAGGTTTGTTTGAGAATTCGAAAACAATGCAGGATCAGAAATCAGAAAATCAGTCCTCCGTTTGGAAAGAAGTATTTGTTCCTGGGGATCATGCAGATATTGGAGGCGGATATTTGGAAGGTCCGCAATCTGTTTATATTTCTACAGATTTCACGAATGTTGATGATCTGCATAACTATGTTTCCGATATCAGAAATGCAAAAACCAATGCTGATGGAAATAAAATATGGGATGTTTTACTCTCGGAATATAAAGTGGAAACGGTGGATGGTCTTTCGCAGGCCTATGTTTGCCGGGATAAAGTATACAATGACCTGTCAAAAGTATATGGAAAACTGATGATGGACGAAACCAATACCATATTATCAGTATTTAGTACCGAGAATGAAGCGTATTTTGGAACAGATTATAATAAACATGCTTTTCTTCATCGGTTTTATATCAAAATGAAAGAATATGTGAAGGATCTTTCTGCAAACAAAAAACCAATATATGATTTTGGAAGATTTGTGGATTATACTCATATTTCATCAAACTTCGGATTGTATAGTGATAGTTTTCAGTACAGAACTCAGCGTGAAATTAATATTGAGCTGATCAATAATGGGTTAAACGTCTCAAGCCGTACCTCTGTGGATGAAACAAGCCAGACAAAAAGGCTTTCTGTAGAACTTCATTTGCCGGAAGACAGCTTTGTTGCAGATTTTCTGTATGGAACAAACGTTCCCAATAATGATATCTGGGTTCGTTCTATTGTGAAAATACCGGCAACTACCATATTAAATGAATGGAAGAATTAATGAAAATACTTCTCAGTTTTAAATTTAGGTTAGGGGACATCTGAGGGTGTCTCCTTTTTTTTGTAATTTATTAACGATCAGTTGAGTATAATTACGGAATGTTAAATTTAGTACATTCTACTGTAAATTTTGAATAGTAATTCCCGTTACTTTGAGTTGCTCATTTCACGAAGCTTCAGAAAATAATATGAGTAAAGGCGTATTCTGAAAAGCCTAATATCAAAAAGAGTAAGAACACCAAAGATTAAAACAATGGAAAAGACACTCATTCAAAAATCAGGAACTACATTATACACAATTAACTTTGATTTTACATCACAAGAACAAAAAGCCATTTTACAGTATCTTCAGGAAAATGGTTACCAGCTTATGGGATATAAAGGAGCCACAGGTTTTGATCAGCTTAATACAGGAGTGCCGGCTTGGTTTGCCATCAACTTTATGGATGTTTTTGGTACAATAGAAATTGATTGTGAACCCCAATATAAAGTATATGTTTATAATAAAGGAATTATTGAGCCAAACTCAACCATTCAGATGCAGGCTTTATCAGAGGAAATTCCCTTGGGTACAGCTGTAACTTTCCATCCGGATGGTTCATTTTCGATAAACGGACCAGCTCCTGCAGGAATGATTACAGTAAGAAATGACAGATTCTTGGGTATACCTAATATAACCATTGGACTTGCAGCAAAAGTAAACGGAGAGTTTCAGCCATTCTGTGCATTTAGTTGTATGTCACAGGGACAGGTGACTATGCAGCCTAATGAAAATATAGTTTTATTCGCTGCACAGACCAATATGAATTCAGGATCTGTTACCAACCGTACAATGGCACCGGGATGTAAATTCATATTCAGTGATAAGAATGTACAATATGACTTAGAGATGATTCCCGGAACTTATGGTATTACAAACGCACCCGGAGCAGCTCCGGTAGTTCCTGTATCAGAAGGACAGTCAATATTACAGCTTATCAATATTCATTAAATAAATCCTTTTCTGAAATCCGTTTTCGTAAGAGAAAAAGCTGTCCGTTTTGGGCAGTTTTTTTATTTCTCGGCTATTCATTTCTTTTTCCGTATTTTTGCACCCGAAAATTCATTATTCATTACTAATTATTAATTAAGATGCTTTCGGTTCAAAGTTTAGGATTACACCATTCAGGAAATTATTTATTTCAAAATGTCAATTTCACCATTAAAAAGGATGATAAAGTAGGTCTCGTTGGTAAAAATGGAGCAGGAAAATCCACTTTATTGAAAATGCTTTCCGGAGAAATTAATTTCTACGAAGGAGAAGTGGTGACTGAAGGAAGTGTTACCATTGGTTTCCTGAAGCAGGATCTTGATTTCGTAAAAGGAAGAACAGTGTGGGCAGAAACCATGCAGGCTTTCGAACAGATCAATGCCTGGAAAAATGAGCTTGAAGAGGTGAATCACCAAATGACTGTGAGAACAGACTACGAAAGTGATTCTTATACAGATCTGATTAATAAAATGACCGAACTGAATGACCTTTTGATGAACCATGATGCCTACAATCTTGAAGGTGACATGGAAAAAGTGTTGTTTGGTTTAGGATTTAAAGCCGATGATTTCCAAAAAATCACTGATGAATTTTCCGGAGGATGGAGAATGAGAATCGAATTGGCAAAATTACTTCTTCAGAAGAACGATATTATGCTTCTCGATGAGCCTACCAACCACCTGGATATGGAATCCATCATCTGGCTGGAGAACTTCCTGAAAGACTATCCGGGAGCTATTGTTCTGGTAAGTCACGATAAACAGTTTATGACAGCGGTGTGTAACCGTACTTTTGATATCAACAATAGAAAAGTTGACGACTATAAAGCCAACTATTCAAAATATCTGGTAATGAGAGAAGATCGCCGTGAAAAACTGATTCAGGCTAAAAAGAATCAGGATGCGGAGATCAAGCAAATGGAAGACAACATTAATAAGTTCCGTGCAAGTGCTACCAAAGCGTCTTTCGCACAGTCACTTATTAAAAAATTAGATAAAATCGAACGTATTGAAGTTGATAACGAAGACGTTTCAAAATTCAATATCCGTTTCGTACAGTCTATGGTTCCGGGGAAAGTGATCTTCGAAGCCATCAATCTTGGAAAAGCATACGGGCAGAAGCAGATTTTTGATGATGTAGACTTTATTGTTCAGAGAGGAGACAGAATTGCCCTTCTAGGACAGAACGGACAGGGAAAAACAACTTTAGCTAAAATTTTAGCAGGAGATATTAAAGATTATTCCGGTGCCTGGAATCTTGGGCACAATGTCAATATCGGATATTTCGCTCAGAATCAGGAAGAGGTTTTAACACCTAATAAAACTGTTTTGGAAGAAGCTGAAGATGCTGCAACAGAAGAAACAAGACCAAGAGTAAGAGATTTATTAGGATCTTTCCTTTTCCAGGGAGATGCTGTTACTAAAAAGACAAAAGTACTTTCCGGAGGAGAAAGAAACCGTCTGGCACTTTGTAAACTGCTACTTCGTCCTTTCAATACTTTGATTATGGACGAACCTACCAACCACTTGGATATCCAGTCTAAGGAAATTATCAAGCTGGCACTGCAGAATTTTGAAGGAACTTTAATCGTAATCTCGCACGACAGGGAATTCCTTCAGGGACTTTGTGATAAGATCTACGAATTCCGTGATGGGAAAATGAAAGAATTCCTTGGAGATATCAACGAATACCTTGAGTACAGACAAAAGGAAACCATCAGAGAAATTTCGGCAGAAAAGGCAAAACTTCACAGTGAAGTAAAGGTAGAACCTAAGAAAGTAGAAGAAAAACCTGTAGTAACCAGCAGCCAATCTTCCAATATTGTAAGTAAAGAACAAAAAAATATTCAGAATAAAATCAAAAAAGTAGAAGAAAAAATTTCCGAGCTTGAAACAAAAGTAGAGCAAATGGAAGCTTCTTTTGCTAAAGAAAATCCTTCCGATGAAACCTTAGAACAATACAATAAAGCTAAGGAAGAGCTGGATACAGCTTTACAGGAGTGGGAATATCTTGGAACACAACTGGATTAAACTAAAATATAAATGCTTCATCAACTCAATAAGATGAAGCATTTTTTTTGTAACAAAATTGTACTCATTTCTACCTATTGTCAACAATCATTAAGTAATTTAATAAAAGTTTAAGGAAACAATTAAATTATTTTCATAATTTTGAACCATGATTTTTAAAGAAAGCAGAAACCTAAAGAGTTTTATCTCCAAGCTATTGTTTGGAGTATATTTCCTTGCGCTGCTTTCTCAAAGCTTTCACCATCACGATTCGGTAGACTATTTTAAGGCTTTTCATCTTAAAAAAGTAGAGAATACGATGACGAAAGCTGTTACTAAAGAGAAAGCTGGCGACTGTCTGGCCTGCCACTTTTTGGTTACCGGACATACATTAGCTCCTGAAGAATTCAATTTTACTTTTGAGCATTACAGCCATGAAGTAAAACAAATCATCGCCATCCAGGAGAAAATCTGGTCACAGACCAAATTCACTTTTCAGCTTCGGGGACCGCCCGCACTTGCATAATTCATAGATTCTATAGGGTTTAAAGTTTTGTACTTTAAAGTTCAATGTTTACTACTTCAAATTCAATGTTTAAAGGTTAAGGTTTAAAGTTGTTGGGAAAACAACTGATAATCTGTAATTGATATTTAAGAATGTTCAATTACTATTTTCCAGCTCCTAACTTCTTACCAGGAATACATTGTACCATCAAAACTAACCCTTCCCACAAATTTTAACGAAAATGTACCCTGATGAAATGGGTGCGCAATCAATCTATTTACAATGAAATTGATATATTGCCTGCTGCTGATCTTTTGTGGATCAGTATTTACAAGTGCACAAAAAACTTATACTGTAGAGGGAACCGTTCAGGATTTCCATGATAAAACATTGCTGGAAAATGCAGTGATTAAAATCGGGAACTTTACAGCCAAAACAAATAAGAAAGGTAAATTTTCTTTTGACAAAATTCCTGCAGGAAAGTATACACTCATTGCACAACATCCTGATTGTGATGATTATACTGAAAATATAGGAGTTGATCAGGATGTTCAGCTGGTGATTACACTGGAACATCATATTAAAGACATTGAAACTGTGACTATTCATGGTAGTCATAAGAACAATGGAAGTATGGTGGTGAAAACCCTTGATAAATCAATGCTTTCAAGAAATGTCACCGAAAACTTAGGGATTTTATTAACTAATATTTCCGGTGTTAACGTTCTTAAAACAGGAAATAATATTGCTAAACCTATTATCCATGGACTTTATGGAAGCAGGGTTTCCATTATGAATGATGGGGTAAAGCTTGCCGAACAGGAATGGGGAGTAGAGCATGCACCCAATGTAGATGTCAACAATTTTGAACATATCGACGTGATAAAAGGCGCATCAGCCTTGAAGTATGGTGCAGGAGCTGTAGGAGGAGTTGTTGTTTTACAGCCTCAGGTTTTACCTAAAAAAGATACCATTATGGGAAGTGTTTCTCTTTCCGGAATTTCAAACGGAAGAGGAGCTGATCTTAATGTAAAACTAGCAAAAACCTGGGAAAATGGCTGGGGTATAAAAACCAATGGAAGCTATAAAAAACTAGGCGACCTTGAAGCTCCGGAATATGGCTTGATGAATACCGGTCTTGAGAGTTCAGGATTTAATTTTGGGGTGCAGAAAATGACATTTGAAAAAGGTTTTTCTTTTGATTATTATCTGACGAAAAGCACAGTCGGGATTCTTAGAAGTTCTCACGTAGGGAACTCTGAAGATCTACGTAACGCTCTTACATCACCACAGCCCATCTATCAAAGAGATTTTAGCTATGATATTGATAATCCTAAACAGGAAATCGAACATCATATTGCTAAAGTTTCGGCTTACAAAAGGTTTGAAAATTTTGGAAAAATCACGGCTACTTATAGTTTCCAGTACAATCATAGAAAAGAATATGATATCAGACGTACAGAAGCTTTGAGCAAAAAGCCGGCATTAGATCTTGAACTGATAACGAATGATCTGAATGTAAACCATCTGATAGAAAGAGGAAATTGGAATCTTGAAACAGGAATTAATGCTGGATATCAGAACAATTATTCCAATACTCAAACCGAAGCAAGACGTCTTGTTCCGAACTATGACCGATATTATGCAGGAATTTATTCTGTATTCAAATATAAAATTACTCCCGAACTGGATCTTGAATTGGGAGGAAGATACGATTATGATCATTATGATGTAACAAAATGGTATGATCTGAGCGACTGGAACAAGCTTTATGCGGCAGATTATTCAGATTTTGTAGTAAGAATAAACCAAAACAGAATTCTTACCAACCCATCGTTAACGTATAATAATATTTCAGTAAACGGAGGAATTGTTTATCATCCTTCGGAATATTTTAATCTGAAATTTAATTATGCCAGAGTTTCAAGGTCTCCGAATATTGCAGAGCTTTTTGCTGACGGACTTCACCATTCTGCAGCTATTATTGAAAGAGGAGATATGAGAATGAAAAGCGAAACCGGAAATCAGTTTAACTTGGTGGCAGATGTAAAAGCAAATGTCTTAAAAGGGCTGAATATTTCCGTAAACCCATATTTCTTTTATACTCAGAATTTTATCAACCAGATTCCTACAGGATATCAGAATACACAGTGGGGCGGAGCTTTTGTGGTGTACAATTATCAACAGATCAATGCAAAAATGTATGGATTGGATATTGATGCCCAACTTAAGATCACAGATAATCTGACTTATAAAGGAAGTGGTTCTTATGTTTATGGGCAGGATACAACCCATGATGTACCGCTTATTCTTATGATGCCTCCGAATTTTAATAATTCATTGGAATTCAATAAAAAAGAATGGAAAAACTTCTATTTCACCGTAAGTAACAATACATATCTGAAACAGACCAGATTTCCTGTTTATAATGTTCCGATCAGATTATTTGATTCAGACGGAAATGCTTACAATGAAGAAGTCGATATCTCTACACCTCCAAACGGATATTCCCTTTGGAACCTTCAGACAGGGGTGAATCTGTCTAAAAATTTCGGAATTGATTTTTCAGTTCGAAATGTATTCAATACGTCTTACAGAGATTATCTGAACAGACTTCGTTTCTTTTCCAACGAAATGGGAAGAAACTTTATTTTAACTCTTAAATATCAATTTTAATTATTTAAAATCAAAAACATGAAAAATATTTTTAAAAATACAACACTTATCTTAGGACTTTTATTCTTAGCTGTTTCTTTAAGCTTAACATCGTGTAACAGAAGCGATGATGAAGCAGATGATCTTCCTCAGGAAGAACTTTCAGATGTTCTTTTAAGAGTAACAGATGCTGCCGGAGGAGCACCGGTTGTATATGATTATCAGGTAAACAGCACAACGAATCCTAATGTTAAATTGATCAACGGACATACTTATAATGTAGAGGTTATTTTCAAAAACGGAGATGAAGATGCTACTCAGGAAATTAAAGAGGCTAAAAATGAACATTTCTTAGTCTATAACTTTCCCAACTCTGATATTACTTTAACGCGTACCGATGATGAATCTTCTAAAAGAGATGATGGAAACCGCGTTGGGTTGAAAACAAAATGGGTAGTAAATACCGCTGTGAAAAATGCTTCTGCTCCTAGTCAGTTGGTTCTTACATTATTCCATGAGCCGGTAACGGTTTCTGAAGCTTCTGCTGTAAGCGGAAACGGAGTAATTTACGGAACTCATACAGGAGGAGAAACTGATGCACAGGCTAACTATAATATTATTAATTAATATACCTTTAATCTTGTTTGGACCATCGGAATTCTCCGGTGGTTTTTTATTTAACAATATTTGGCTTTATAAGTTGATTTTAAATGGGTATTTTTCATAAAAAATTCCTATTTTTGCAACCTAAAATTTTAATCAATAATGAAGGTTACCGCACAAAACCATGATGATGTAAGTGCATTGCTTACAGTAACATTGGAAAAATCTGACTACAAAGAAAAAGTAGAGAAGCAGTTGATTAATTATGCTAAAAATGCGCAAGTTCCTGGATTCAGAAAAGGGAAAGTGCCTTTGAGTATGGTTAAAAAACAATATGAAGCAGGTATTGCATTTGAAGAAATCAACAGACAAGTTTCTGATGCTTTAAACAACTATGTTAATGACAACAAATTAAGATTAGTTGGTCAGCCTGTTCCTCAGCCAGTAAACGAATTCGATTACAATGCTGATCAATTAGAAGTTGCTTTCGAAGTAGGATTTGAGCCTGAATTCACTATAGATTTAGCTAAATATGAAGCTCCTCATTACAAAGTAGAAGCTTCTGATAAAGAAATCGGTAAGAGCATTGAAAACATGCAGAAGCGTTTCGCTGAGCAGGTTCCTCAAGATAAAATCACTAAAGATTCTTACATTGCTTTAGAAGTTTCTCAGGTTGTGGAAGAAGATGCTGAAGGAGAGCACCACCACCACCCAAAAAACCTTACGATTACTGCTGAAAACAAAGAAGCTTTCAAATTGGTAAAAGGTTTGAAAATGGAAGGTTCTGTAAAAGTAACGAAAGAAACTCTTGCAGGTGACGAAGAATTAGCTAAAGAATTAGGATTCGGCAAAGAAGAAGTTGAGCACCTACACCACAATGAACTAGAAGTTAAAGTAAAAGATTTCTATTCATTAGATTTAGCTGAACTTAACCAGGATCTATTCGACAAAGTATACGGAGAAGGAAACATTAAGTCTGAAGATGAGCTTAAGGATAAAGTAAAAACTGAATTAGACGAGTATTTCCAACAGAATGCTGATGTTCACTTCGTGAATAAAGTATTAGAGCAAGTAACAGAGAAAGAAGAAGTAAAACTTCCTGAATCTTTCCTTGTGAAGTGGTTGTTATTCTCTAACCAGAACATCCAGTCTGAAGATCAGGCTAAAGAAATTCTTGAAGCTGAGAAAAACCAATTAAAGTATCAGATTATCGAAGGTAAATTGATGACTGAAAACGAAATCAACCTTGACTATGCTGATGTATTAGCTCAGGCTGAGCAGTTGGTGAAAAACCAATTGGCTATCTACGGAATCCACCACTTAGGGGATGAAGAAATCCAAAAATATGCTGTTGAAATGTTGAAAGACCAGGAGCAGGTAAGACAAATTTCTTCTGAAGTAGCAATGGCTAAATTGAAAGATGTAATTCTTGAAAAAGCTACCAAAAAAGAAACTAAAATTTCTCACGACGAATTTTTAGAAGAACTTAAGAAATAATTATACTCAGATATAAATATTTGAAAACCGTCAATTTTTTGGCGGTTTTTTTTTATCCATCCATTCTAAAGATTACTCAATCATCATCACCAATCATTTATCAATTATCATTCATTACTAATTGCTCATTACTCATTATTTATTTGTATGTCCGCCAATATTCCTATATTTACTTTTTAAACTTTATTATAAATATGAAAAAGATCATCATTCCGTTTTTCTGCGCTGTACTTTTCTCAGTGCCTGCAGCAGCTCAGAAAAAAGGGGCTGCATCTGCTAAAACAGAAGCCGTAAAATCAAAACTTACACCTAAAGAGGTTGTTGATAATTATTTCAAAGCGCTAGGTGGAAAAGATAAACTGGACGCTATAAAATCTACCATTACTGATAACACAGTAGCTGTACAGGGAATGGAAATCCAAATGACCACTAAGAAATTAGGGAATAAATTCAAATCTGTACAATCTTTCATGGGGAAAGAAATGGTACAACTTTTTGACGGTGAAAAAGGATATTTTGATCAGATGGGAACCAAAACAGATATTCCTGCTGATAAAATTGCTGACCTTAAAAAAGGAAAACCAATGGATGCTTTAGCATTTGATGCTTCTAATTTCCAGGCTGTATCTACAGAAAAACTTGACGGAAAAGATTATAATGTATTGTCTTCAGACAAAGGAAAATTCTATTTCGATGCAGGAACGGGACTTTTGTATAAGACAGATGCAGGAGAAGGTAAAGCAACCATTAAAAGCTATATGGCAGTTGATGGAATACAGTTCCCGGCTGAAGTAGATGCTGAAGGTGGAGGTCAGAAAATGACAATTAAAACGACAAAAGTGGTAATCAACTCTGGAGTTACAGATGCTGATTTTAAATAATAAGATACTTTTTAAGAGATAAAAACCGGGAATTTCCCGGTTTTTTTAGTATATAAATAATTTTAACTCAAATTTAACTATAAAAAAGATTTTATGATTTCTTCACCTTGTGAATAAATGTTAGTTTTAAACTGTAAATAAAATCAAATAACCATGAAAAAAGTATTATCTTCATTTGCCGTCATTTTCCTGATGTCTGCGAATGCCTTTGGACAGAATATTCCAGTGGATCCATCTGTACGAATTGGTACTCTTTCCAACGGAATGAAGTACTACATCAAAAAAAATACATTACCTGAGAAAAAAGTAGACTTCCGTCTGGCAATCAATGCCGGATCTATTCTTGAAGATGAGAATCAAAGAGGATTGGCTCACTTTATGGAGCACATGAACTTCAACGGAACCAAAAATTTTCCGGATAATAAATTAGTAGACTTTCTACAGTCTATCGGAGTGAAATTCGGGCAACACCTTAATGCATATACCAGCTTTGACGAAACGGTTTACATGCTTCCTGTACCATTAGATAAACCAGGAAATCTGGATGCCGGACTGAAAGTAATGGAAGACTGGGCATTTAATGCAACGCTTTCCGATGAGCAGATCAATAAAGAAAGAGGAGTTGTATTGGAAGAGCTGAGACTGGGTCTTGGAGCTGATAAAAGGATGATGGATAAATATCTTCCCAAGCTTTTATATAAATCTCAGTATGCAGACAGACTGCCAATCGGTAAAAAAGAAGTATTGGAAAACTTCAAACCAGATGTTATCCGAAAATTCCACCAGGACTGGTACAGACCGGATCTGATGGCAATTGTAGTAGTAGGGGACATCAATGTAGACGAAATTGAGAAGAAGATCAAGGATAATTTCAGCAAATATAAAAATCCTTCAAAACCTAGAGAAAGAAAATCTTTTGATCTTCCGAATCATAAAGAAACTTTGGTAGCTATTGAAACAGATCCAGATGCTACCAATTCTATGGTACAGTTTATTATGAAAGATGCTGATGCCTATAAACCTGATGTAACAGTAGAACAGTACAATCAAAGCCTTGTAGAAAATCTTTCAACGACAATGTTAAATAACAGGTTGAGAGAACTCATCAATTCTACAAATCCACCTTTCACTTTCGGATCAGTATACCATGGAGGAACTTATGCAAGAAGCAAAGAAGCGTTCCAGGGATTTGCCATGGTGAAAGAAGGAAACCAGCTGAATGCGTTGAAAGTTCTATTGGAAGAGGTGGAAAGAGCAAAAAGATTTGGATTTACACAGTCTGAACTAGACAGAGCAAAATCTCAGGTACTTTCCAATCTTGAAAGATCTTATAATAACAAAGACAAAACAGAAAGTGAGATTCTGATAGACGAGTATGTAAGAAACTTCCTTGAGCAGGAACCAATCCCGGGAATTGCATGGGAATATGAAGATACCAAAGCTTTCTTGCCATCTGTTACGCTTGCACAAACCAATGAAATCATCAAGAAAATGGTGAAAGATGACAGCAGGGTAATTGTGGTTACAGGGCCTAAAAAAGATAATGTAACCATGCCTACAGAAGCAATGGTTCTGAATACATTTGATGCTGTAAAAATGGCAGATCTTAAGCCTTACGAAGAAAAAGCAACGATCAAAAATCTGGTGAAGCCATTCAAATCTGAAGGGAAAATTGCTAAAACTGAAACAGATGCCAAGTTAGGAACAACAACGTGGACTTTAAGTAACGGAGCGAAAGTTACTTTCAAAAAAACAGATTTTAAAGACGACGAAATCGTATTTACAGCAAGAAGCTTAGGAGGAAGTTCTCTTATCCCTGATGCTGATTACAATAAAACTCAGTTTGCTTTCTCAGCATTAACAGAAGCTGGAGTAGGAGGATTCTCAAAAGCAGATCTTACCAATTATCTTGCCGGTAAACAAGTGAACGTAAATCCTATGGTAACTTCTCTTTTTGAAGGCGTTTCCGGAAGAACTACACAAAAGGATTTAGGAACTGCTATGGAGCTTATGTATGCTTATTTTACAAGCTTAAATTATAATCCTGCTTCCTTTAATGCTTATAAAGAAAAGCAATCTGCAATGCTGAATAACCTGTTGTCTAATCCTCAGGCTTACTTCTCTAATGAGCATGCAAAATTCATGAACCAGAAGAACCCTAGATTTATTGGGGTATTCCCAATGGAGAAAGATTGGGCCAATACAGACTATAAAAAAGCTTACGATATCTATAAAGATAAATTTGCCAATGCAGGAAACTTCCAGTTCTATTTTGTAGGAAACATAGACGAAGCCAAATTTAAAGACGAAGTGCTGCAATATATTGCAAGTCTGCCATCATCCGGAAAAGCAGCAATGTATAAAGATACAGGGTACAGAATGATGACCGGAGATTACAGTAAAGTGTATAAAAAAGGAAAAGATCCTAAGAGTATGGTATCTATCTCTTACAGCGGAGAAGCTCCTTACAATGAAAAAGAAGCTTTAGCATTATCAGCACTTGGAGAGGTGGCTACTATTAAAGTTATCGAAAAGCTGAGAGAAGATGAAAGTGGTATCTATGGAGGTGGTGCCAGAGGAGGAATGAATAAAATACCTTACGGAACGTATAGTTTCGGTATTAATTTCCCTTGTGGTCCGGAAAATGCAGAGAAGCTGACTAAAAGTGCTATTGCAGAGCTTCAGAAGCTTATCGATAATGGTCCTGAACAAAAAGACCTGGATAAATATAAAGAAGGAGAATACAATGACAACAAAACAGAACTTAAAGATAATATGTTCTGGATGAACGCCATTGCTAAGAACCAGTTAGATGGAAGTGACAAGTATGATATCTTAAATTATCAGGATAAAGTAAAAGCACTTACGGTAAAAGATCTTCAGAATGTTGCGAAAAAATATCTTACAAAAGGAAGAATTGTAGCAACCCTAATGCCTGAAGATGGCTGGGAAAAAGCTAAAAAAGAAGAAACTAAAAAAGCAGAAACAGCGACTGTAAAAGCAGGTGCTGCTAATTAATTTTTTTAATTAAAATAAGAAAACCGTTGTACTATACAACGGTTTTTTTGTTTGAAAAAGGATAAAATAATAGTAGATTAACCATAATCTCAGGAAAAATGAAGAAAATAATCTTATTTTTAATTAGTCTATTTTAATTAAATCATGAATGTTTTTAATTAAAAATCATTTTAAGTAATATAAAAGAAACAATTTGTTTTCATTTTGTAATATTTAAATTTTTTAACTCCAATTTAACCCTCTGATAAAAGGCTAATGGTACAGAGAATCGATATTTTTGAAGGGTCAAAAAATAATGTAGATGAAAAAAATATTATCTTCGTTTTCAGTCATCTTCCTGATGTCTCTAAATGTCTATGGACAAAACATCCCGGTGGATCCGTCCTTAAGAATCGGTACTCTTTCCAACGGAATGAAGTATTACATTAAAAAAAATGTTTTACCTGAGAAAAAAGTAGAATTCCGTCTGGCGATTAACGCAGGATCTATTCTTGAAGACGAAAATCAAAGAGGACTTGCTCACTTTATGGAGCACATGAATTTCAATGGAACTAAAAACTTTCCGGATAATAAATTAGTAGACTTTTTGCAATCGATCGGAGTAAAATTCGGGCAGCACCTGAATGCTTATACCGGTTTTGATGAAACGGTTTATATGCTTCCTGTGCCATTAGATAAACCAGGAAATCTGGATGCCGGACTGAAAGTAATGGAAGACTGGGCATTTAATGCAACACTTTCTGACGAACAGATCAATAAAGAAAGAGGAGTGGTTCTGGAAGAACTAAGATTAGGTCTTGGACCCGATAAGAGAATGATGGATAAATACCTTCCAAAACTTTTATACCAATCTCAGTATGCAGAAAGACTGCCAATCGGTAAAAAAGAAGTACTGGAAAACTTCAAACCTGATCTTATCCGAAAATTCCACCAGGATTGGTACAGACCGGATCTGATGGCAATTGTAGTAGTAGGAGATATCAATGTAGATGATATGGAGAAAAAGATCAAGAATAATTTCAGTAAATATAAAAATCCTTCAAAACCCAGAGAAAGAAAATCTTTTGATCTTCCAAACCATAAACAAGCACTGGTAGCTATTGAAACTGATCCTGATGCAACAGGTTCCGGAGTGCAATTCATTATCAAAGATTCTGAGGCGTACCACCCGGATGTAACGGTTCAGCAGTATGATCAAAGTGTTGTAGAAGGTCTTGTGAATATGATGCTCAACAGCAGGTTGGCAGAACTGGTTAATTCTACAAATCCACCTTTTACTTATGGCTCAGTTTATCACGGAGGAACTTTTGCAAGAAGCAAAGAAGCATTTCAGGGATCAGCAGCTACAAAAGACGGTGATCAGCTGAATGGGCTAAAAGTTCTTTTGGAAGAAGTGGAAAGAGCCAAAAGATTCGGATTTACCCAATCTGAATTGGACAGAGCTAAAGATCAGATGCTTTCATCTTATGAATGGGCTTACAACAACAAAGATAAAAACCAAAGCGGTGAGCTTATCGATGGTTATGTGAATAATTTCCTGAGACAGGAGCCAATACCTGGAATTACCTGGGGATATGAACATATTAAAGAAATCCTTCCGGCCATAGCACTGGAACAAACCAATGGAATTATCAAAAAGCGGGTAAAAGATGACAGCAGGGTCATTATTATTACAGGTCCAAAAAAGGATAATATAATCATGCCAACGGAAGCCATGGTTCTGAAGACATTCGATGCCGTTAAAATGGCTGATCTTAAACCTTATGAAGAAAAAAAGAAAACCGAGAGTTTAATAAAACCTTTTAAATCCGAAGGAAAAATCACTAAAACTGAAGCAGACGCCAAATTAGGTACGACCACATGGACTTTGAACAACGGTGTTAAGGTTACTTTCAAGAAAACAGATTTTAAAGATGATGAAATTGTTTTTGGAGCAGTAGGTCTGGGAGGAGTTTCTGTTATTCCGGATGCTGATTACAATAAAACAAAATTTGCATTTGATGCTTTGCTGGAAGCTGGATTAGCCGGGCTTTCCAAAACAGATCTTGTACACTATCTTGCAGGAAAACAGGTGAGTGCAAGCGCTTACGTGGGTGGACTTACAGAAGGTGTTTCCGGAACAAGTTCAAAAAAAGATCTGAAGACTGCGATGGAGCTGATCTATGCCTGTTTTACAGACTTAAATTACAATCCTGAATCATTCAACGCCTACAAAACAAAGAAATCTGCAATGCTGGCGAATGTAGATTCAGATCCGGAATACTATTTCTCTAATGAATATTCCAAATTTATCAATCAGAAAAACCCAAGATTCACCGGCCTTGAACCTACCGAAAAAGATTGGGTGAATACAGATTATAAGACAGCTTATGATATCTACAAACAAAAATTTGCTAATGCAGGTAATTTCCATTTCTATTTTGTAGGGAATATAGATGAAGGACAACTTAAAAATGAAGTCCTGCAGTATATCGCTTCACTTCCTGCAACAGGAAAATCATCTACATTTAAAGATACTGGTTACAGACCGGTGAAAGGAGGATATACAAAGGTTTATAAAAAAGGAAAAGAACCGAAGAGCCTTGTAACAATTTCTTACAGCGGAGAAGCTCCTTATAATGAGAAGGAAGCTATGGCATTATCTGCACTTGGAGAAGTCGCTACCATTAAAGTTCTCGAAAAGCTAAGAGAAGATGAAAGTGGCATTTATGGAGGTGGTGCAAGTGGAAGCTTCAGTAAAATCCCATACAGTGCCTATGATTTTAGTGTTAATTTCCCTTGTGGTCCGGAAAATGCAGAGAAGCTTACCAAAAGCGCCATGGCAGAATTACAAAAATTGATAGATAAAGGGCCAGAGCAAAAGGATCTTGATAAATACAAAGAAGGAGAATACAACGAATATAAAACAAGCCTTAAAGACAATGGATTCTGGTTGCAGGGTATTGCCCAAAATCAATTAGACGGAAGTGATCAATACGATATCCTGAATTACCCGGATAAAGTAAAGGCACTTACCATAAAAGATCTTCAGGATGTTGCCAAAAAGTATCTTACCAAAGAAAAAAATGTAGCAACACTAATGCCGGAAGACGGATGGGAAAATGCTAAAAAAGCTGACATTAAAAAAACAGGAGCAGCGAACTGATTCATTTTTATTGACGATAAAAAACAAGAAAGAGACTGTCCAAAAAGTTTTGGCAGCCTCTTGTTGTTATAAAGAAATAGAATTTAGGAGAGAATGAGGGGCATATAAATGTTTTGAATGAACCTTAGATCTGACACTTTATATAAAAAACCATTCTTGTTCGATAAAATTTAAATAGAATTAACAGGTCGCTCCTCCGGAGCTTTGTTTTATGGGGATTTCATTTTTCTACTAACAGTAGATCCCGACGGGATCAAATTTAGCTTCTATGGGAGCTGACTGTTAATAGAACGTATTTGTTTTAAAATTAGAGCTCCGGAGGAGCGACCTGTTAATTCATAGCATAAATATTAATATTTTCAATGTATTTATACTTTTTATCGGACAGTAATGGGTCGCATAAAAAAGACTGTCCTTTTTGGACAGCCTCTCTTATTTTTTAATTCAAATCCTGACCGGCTAAGAACCATATTCTTTTTTCCATTCTTCAGCAGCTTCGCTCAGAACAGTATAAAATTCTTCACCATACTTTCTTGTCAGTGGAGTTTTTAAAAACTTATAGACAGGTACCTGAAGTTCTTTTCCAAGGGTACAGGCATCACTGCATACATTCCACTCGTGATAATTCAATGCCGTAAATGCAGAATATTCCGTAACACGGATGGGGTAAAGATGGCATGAAATAGGTTTCTGCCAGTCCACGGCACCATCTTCATATGCTTTTTCAATACCACATTTCGTAATTCCTTTTTCATCAAAGGTTACATACGCACATTCGCGGTTCTCCACCATTGGAGTAACATACATTCCGTCGTGCGGATCAGTAGTCCATGTTCCCTGTTCTTCAAGGGCTTTAATGCCTTCCTGGGTAAGGTAAGGCTTTATTTGATCAAAAATACTGTCCAATATCTCAAGCTCGTTTTTATCCAACGGAGCTCCCACATCTCCTTCCACACAACATGCACCTTTACATTTTGTAAGGTTGCAAACAAATTCTTCGGAAAAAATTTCCTCTGAAATCAATTTATCGTCTATCTGAATCATAATTTTCTAAAATAAATCAAAAACTGTACCTGCTTTAAAGGTCAGTAAACTAATAATAATAACCCATACACTGGCTTCACGCATCCAGTATTTAGGTAAAAATCTCATCATTCTGCTCAGAATAATACTAGAAGGAAATGCCAGAAGAAGCAGATATTCATAGCTTTTATTCATGTATAAAATGATGGAAACAAGCTGTGCCACAGAAAAAACCAGTAGAAAAGTGTATTTATACCTACTTATCGGACTTTTCTTGTTGTAATTTTTAAAATGGTCATATACAGCATAAATAAGCATCAGAACTACAGGGATCAACGGCAGAAGTTCCGTGTAATCTGTCACCGGTTTCATCCTTCCAAACGGAAAATAATCAATATTCCACGATGTGAACTGAACGAAATACATGACAGAAAAATAACTGAATGTAATCAAAACAATTCCCAATAGAAACCTGAAGAGGTTCAGGGTAATTTTAGCAGAAGTTGCAATCACGTGGATGATGACAAAAACAGCCATAGGCCATGTCGTAGGTAGAAAAATAAAATTCAGGGCTACAATAGATCCCACCAATACATAGGATTTCTTTCTGATATCTTCATCCGCACTGGTCAGAAGAAGGATAAGAAAGGAGTTGGTCAGCAGCGAAACCGCAATTCCTATATCCAGATTTCCGGGATACAGCCCGAAAATGAAAAAGGTGTATAAGAATAACGGCAGATGGGTCTGATAATTAAGGGCAATACTGTGAAAACAAAAATATCCCAAAGCAATTCCCAGAAAAGTTATTCCGGCAACTATAGCTTCGTAAGTGTTGAAATTCAGTATGTTAAATATTACGACTACTAAAAGAAGAAAACCAATATAAACAGGAATTGAAAAAATATTGCTTTCTTTTGAAAGTAATTTAAACATTTTTTATAAATTTGTACAAAGTTAATTTAAAAAAGGAAAATAATGACGTCTTTCTTTCTATTCTTAAGCAAAGTTTTCAAATGGACTTTCGGTTTCTTTGATGCGTTTGGAAATGTTTTAAACTGGATTCTATTTATAGTTTGCTGTGTACTATTTACTTATTGGTGCTACGTACTGGTGGTTACACTAGGTGGTGACAAAGACAAAGACTATTATTCTCCAACGGAAGGTAAGAATCCTTACTACGATCCGAATATCTACAAAAAAGAAGGTTAATTAATTGGTTATATAGTAAAAAACCGATCAAACATTATGCTTTGATCGGTTTTTTTATTACTAACGATTAAAATTTCTTTTTCTTAGTCGTGAATCGGAAGTACCAAAACAGGAATACTAGAACTTTTCGTAATTCCTTTTGTTAAGCTTCCCACGAATACATCATAAATTCCGCTTCTGCCATGTGATCCCATCACAATATAATCTGCATTTTTTGCCTTTGCATGTTCCAGAATAATATCTTTGGCAAGTCCCTGTTTTAAAAGGTGCTCGCAATCAATATCATGGCCGATGATTCTTTGCTCAATTTTATTAAGCTGCACCAGCTCTTCTCTGATTTCGTTGGCTTCCACTTCAGGAAAATATTGAAATCCCATATCACCAATGGCAAAGCCAATATCTGATGGCGCTACGTGGATCAGGTAAATTCTGCCGTTAAGCTGTTTTGCAAATTTTATGGCACCGTCTACCAATTGGTCTGTCTTGTCCCCAAAATCTACGGGTAATACAATATTTATCATAACCTCTAATTTTGTTACCTAAAGATAGGAAAAATTTGTCAGACTTTGATGTTAAATACTTATAATATTCGGATATCAAGGATTTTTTCCTCTTCAAGGTAAGCTTCCAGAATATCATTTTCATCTACTTTTCCAACCCCTTTTGGAGTTCCTGTGAAAATAAGGTCACCTACTCTTAATGTAAAATACTGAGAGGCAAAAGCTACAATATCATCAAAGTTGAACATCATATCTTTCGTATTGCCATCCTGTACTTTCTCTTTATTTTTTAACAATGAAAACTGAAGGTTCTCAAGGCTGAAGTTCTCTTTTTTAAAGAAACTGCTTACCACAGCAGAACCATCGAAACCTTTGGCAAGCTCCCATGGAAGCCCTTTTGATTTCAGTTCACTCTGAAGATCTCTGGCTGTAAAATCGATTCCAAGACCAATTTCTTCGTAATGTTTGTGTGCTGTTTCTTTCTGAATGTATTTTCCACCTTTTGAAATTTTTAATACCACTTCAAGTTCGTAGTGAATATCATTGGAGAATTCGGGAATATAAAAATCATTGCCTTTTAAAACAGCGGTATCCGGTTTCATAAAGATAACAGGATTCTCAGGAATTTCATTTCCCAATTCTTTCGCGTGTTCACTGTAGTTTCTTCCTATGCAGATTATTTTCATAACTCTTTTTATTTATTTTTTAACCTCGTCATTGCGAGGGACGACGCAATCTTTTAGATGTGTTAAAGGCTATTTATCCTTAATAGATTAATGCGTAAACTCATTCCCGCAATAGTAACATTTGAATTTGTGACTCGTCAGAAATGAAATTCCAAAGAAGCTGGTAGCGCTGTCATCCCTGTAAATATGGTTGGAGCCACATTTTGGACAGACAAAATCAAACTCGGGATCTTCAATGGTATGTTCTACTTCCAGCGAATATTGCTCGTTGTCTTTATAATCCTGCAGGATTTGCTGAGCCTTTTCCAAATCTTCTTCAAACACCTGAAGCTGTATGCCTCCTACAGCCTGTGACAGAAGCCAATCCGACTGGATAAGCTGCTCATTCGCAATGAAACTATTGATACTGTTTTCAGCCAATATCTGTTTGTCCCTGTTAGCTTCAAGGGCAGTTTCATAAAATTTAAAACGAACCAGGTCAGACATATTTAAAATCTACTTGATAATTGAATCTTTGTAAAAACTTTCTTGGTATATAATGGAAAGTCAGCATTCTGAAGCCATCCGAAATATCCTAAGTCTTTTTGGAATACCGCTTTCACGCCCTGGCCTTTATATTTTCCAAAGTTGAAAACCTCTTCCATTTTTTCATTATATCCGATAAATCCGGCAAGATCTGCATTCTTATTATGGAATGTGAATTCACTTAACGGCGCTATTTCATTCGGGATATCATCATATTTTCCAACCTGAGCATCCAGAACTTCAAATGTAGCCAATACATCAGCTTCTGCAGAGTGTGCATTTTCCAATGTTTTTCCACAGTAGAACTGGTAAGCAGCACCTAAGTTTCTAGGCTCTTTTTTATGGAAAATAGTTTGTGCATCTACCAATCTGAATTTACTCAGATCAAAATCCATTCCTACTCTTAAAAGTTCTTCAGCCAAAAGCGGAACATCAAATCGGTTGGAGTTAAATCCTCCCAAATCACTGCCGGTAATCATTTCCATTACTTTAGAAGCAATGTCTCTGAAGGTAGGAGCATCTTTTACATCTTCATCATAAATCCCGTGGATCTCACTGCTTTCTTTAGGAATAAGCATTTCCGGGTTTACACGCCATGTTTTGCTTTCTCTGGAAGCATCCGGATTTACTTTTAAGATACAGATTTCAACAATTCTGTCTTTTCCTATGTTGGTTCCTGTGGTTTCCAGGTCAAAAATACAAAGTGGTTTATGGAGCTTTAAATTCATGTTGATTATTAATAATTTGAAACGTGTTTTATTTAAATGAGTTTATTTTAATTGTGCCTGAAAAATAAGAGACACCAATATATAATAAATAACAAGCATTGGAATTCCAACAACCTGGAATATCGCAAGAATAGCAATTCCTCCCACCAGTAATACAACTTTAGGGTAATTATCTTTTAATTGTTTGGATTTGAATTTCATCGCCATCATCTTGATCGGGCTGATCAGAAGCCATGACGTAAGAAGAGTCAGCAGAACCAATAGCAATTCGTTATCAAACAGGAAGCTGAAAGTTCCGGTTTCTTTAAAGGCATAATAAAGACCGAACAGTAAAACGGTGTTGGTAGGTGTATTCAATCCTTTAAAATAATAACGCTGTTCTTCATCAAGGTTAAAGATCGCAAGTCTCAGACAGGAAAATACGGTAACAATTAATCCCAGATACTTGATCTCAAATGGAAAATGCATTCCAAGCAGTTCTGAACCGAAAGGTTCAAGGGTTTTGTACATCGTAAGTCCCGGAATTACTCCAAAGCTTACCATATCTGCAAGAGAATCCAGCTGAAGTCCAAGATTAGAGTTTGATTTTACTGCTCTGGCTACAAAGCCATCAAAAAAATCGAAGATAGAAGAGAGAATAAGACAGATTGCTGTTGTCTGATAATCTCCTAAAATTAAATGTATTGCACCTACACAACCTGCAAATAAGTTAGCCAGGGTTAAGGCATTGGCAAGATTATTCTTTATAAAATCCATAAGCACAAAATTACAGTTTTTAAAAATTCTAACTCAAAATAATATGAACTAAAAAATGCATTAAAGTGATTTTGATGTAAATTTGCTCCATGAAATTTTTAAAAGGATTTAGAAAACAGGAAGTTCTGGCATTGGTTTACAGGATTTTTTTAGCCTATGTTTTTTATCAGATTGCCAGGCTTTTATTCTGGTATTTTAATAAAGATCTGATTAAAGTTGACTCTGTTTCAGAATATATAAAGCTGGCTTTCCATGGTACAGCTTTCGATACTACAGCTATTTTATATGTCAATGCACTATTCATCCTCTTGAGTTTATTGCCATTGGTGATCAATACAAAGAAAGTTTTTCAGAAGATTCTTTTCTGGCTGTATTTCATTACCAACGGGATTGCTTATGCCATGAATTTCGGAGATTTTATTTACTATAAATTTTCGCAGGCAAGACTTACTTCAGCCGTATTTCAAGTGGCAGAACATGAATCCAATGTTTCCAAAACATTGACGATCTCTGTGGGAGAACATCCTTTTGTACTCATTTGGTACGTGGTGTTGATGATCTTATGGGTTTTCCTTTACAAAAGGGTGAAAGTAGAAGATACAAAACCTGTGAAACTGCTTCCTTACTTTATCACTTCCATTCTTACGCTGTGTATTACAGCGGTGTTGGTTGTAGGAGGAATCAGAGGCGATTTTAAACATAGTACAAGACCTATTAATATGGTGGATGCAACCCGTTTTGTGACAAATCCACTTCAGGGAAATATGGTACTCAACAGTACATTCTCTTTTTTCAGGACGTTAAATACCAATAATTTTAAAGAAGTTCATTTTGTAGATGAAAAATATATTGAAGATTATGTACAGCCTTATAAAGTATACGACAGAAAAGTGGAGAACCGTCCCAATATTGTTATTTTCATTGTAGAATCTTTCGGAAGAGAATATTCGGGAGCTTTCAATAAAGATAAAAATATCAAAGACTACGTTTCTTACACTCCGTTTATGGATAGTCTGGCTGGACAAAGTCTTATTTTTCCGAATACTTTTGCAAACGGAAGACAGTCTATTCATGGGATGAGCAGTGTGTTGGCCGGAATTCCGAGTCTTACCGATGCATTTACAGGATCTCCATATTCCAATCAGAAAATTCAGTCTATTGTTTCTGTGTGTAATGATCTTGGTTATGATACATCTTTTTATCACGGTGCTCCAAATGGCTCTATGGGATTCCTTGGTTTCGGAAATATCTTAGGATTTAAACATTATTTCGGGAAAACAGAATACAATCATGATGAAGATTTTGACGGAATGTGGGCGATCTGGGACGAACCTTTCCTTCAGTACTTCGCAAAGAATGTTGGAAAGAAACAACCTTTTATGACGACTGTATTTACAGCATCATCACATCACCCTTTTAAAATACCTGAAAAATATAACGGGAAATTTAAAAAAGGAAAAATAGAAATCCATGAGCCGATGCAGTATACGGATTATGCGATCAAAAAATATTTTGAAACGGCTAAAAAGCAACCTTGGTACAATAATACCATCTTTGTTTTCACGGGAGACCATACCAATCAGGTGTATTATCCGGAATATGAAAGAGCAATGAATCGTTATGCTGTTCCGTTGGTTTTCTATTCTCCGAATCCTGCTTATCAACTAAAAGGAGTAAGCGAGGAAATTGCCCAACAGGCAGACATCTATCCTACATTGGCTGATCTTATCGGGTACAACAAACCGATCAGAAGTTGGGGGAGAAGCTTGGTGAGTGATAAAAAATACCCTTTTATTGTCGTAAACTCGGATGGAAGTACAGATCAGTTCATGATCGGAAATTATATTTACCGCTTTGATGGAAAAGAAATCATCGGAGTCTATGATAAATCTGATTTAAGTCTTGAAAAAAATATCATGAATGAAGCTAAAAACCCAGAAATAGAACAAGGAAAGAAAACCGCAAAGGCCTGGTACCAGGATTATATGGATAGGGTGATTAACAGAAAGCTTTATTAAGAAGAAAGAGGCGGCTTTGGATTGATTTTTTTGCTTTTCTTTACCTCTTTATGCTTTGTATAATAAAAGTTTTTGTTCGTTGAAAATTAATTTATATTTTTATCAATACGTAGATAAGAATATTATATAAAATTAAAACTATAAGAAATATGAAAAAAATATTGTTAACGTTCGCACTTTCTTTATGTGGTGTACTTACATTTGCACAGATAGAAGGTAAGTGGAAAACGATAGATGATGAGACAAAACAGGCAAAATCTATTGTTGAAGTATTCAAGAAATCAGACGGAAAATACTATGGAAAAGTTTCTCAGTTATTGATAAAACCAGCTGATCCAAACTGTACAGCTTGTAAAGATGACAGAAAAGGAAAACCAATTTTAGGATTGGAGATCATCAGAGGATTGAAAAAAGACGGTGATGAGTTCACAGGAGGAACTATCACAGACCCTAAAACAGGAAAAACATACAAATGTACCATTACAAGAAGCGGTGATAAACTGAACGTAAGAGGGTACTTAGGATTATCTTTATTAGGAAGAACCCAGGTTTGGGAGAAAGCTAATTAATATAAGTTTAAATAGAATTTTAGATGACATTTCAGAAATGGGATGTCATTTTTTGTGGATAAAAATTCTGTGAAAATTCTTCGGAACATAAAAAAGCCATAATAAGGAAGCATTTAAGAAGGAAAATTAATTTTAAATACAGTTAATATTATGACTTCTCATGGAAATGAAGAGCGTTTTTATGATGTGTATAATAAAAAAACACTATTTTTGTAGTCTAAATTTTTCGAATAAATATGGCAGAATATACTTTTCGTGAGGTAATTGCACAGGCAATGAGCGAGGAAATGCGTAAAGACGAATCCATCTTTTTAATGGGGGAGGAAGTAGCAGAATACAATGGTGCATATAAAGCTTCAAAAGGAATGTTGGATGAGTTTGGTCCTAAAAGAGTAATCGATACCCCAATTGCTGAACTTGGTTTTACAGGGATTGCTGTGGGTGCTGCGATGAATGGTAACAGACCCATCGTAGAGTATATGACATTCAATTTCTCATTGGTAGGAATTGATCAG
The DNA here is from genome assembly GCF_045865955.1 of Chryseobacterium sp. KCF3-3. Lineage (NCBI taxonomy): Bacteria > Pseudomonadati > Bacteroidota > Flavobacteriia > Flavobacteriales > Weeksellaceae > Chryseobacterium > Chryseobacterium sp. KCF3-3. The sequence continues at coordinate 684,083 of NZ_AP035792.1, read as the reverse complement.
ATTATCAATAATGCTGCAAAAATCCGTCAGATGAGTGGTGGACAATGGAATTGTCCAATCGTTTTCCGTGGTCCTACAGCTTCTGCAGGTCAATTAGGTGCTACTCACTCTCAGGCTTTTGAAAACTGGTTTGCAAACATTCCTGGTCTTAAAGTAGTGGTTCCTTCAAATCCTTACGATGCGAAAGGGTTGTTGAAAACTGCAATTCAGGATAATGATCCGGTTATTTTCATGGAATCTGAGCAGATGTATGGAGATAAAATGGAAATTCCTGAAGAAGAATACTACTTACCATTAGGAAAAGCAGATATCAAGAGAGAAGGTACGGATGTTACTTTAGTTTCTTTTGGTAAGATCATGAAGCTGGCTTTACAGGCTGCTGAAGATATGGCGAAAGAAGGAATCTCTGTAGAAGTTATCGATCTTAGAACAGTTCGTCCTCTGGATTTTGATACTGTTTTAGCTTCCGTTAAGAAAACAAACAGATTGGTTATTTTAGAAGAAGCTTGGCCATTTGCTTCTATTTCTTCTGAAATTACTTATATGGTACAGCAAAAAGCATTTGATTACTTAGATGCTCCTATCAAGAGAATTACTACTCCTGATGCACCTGCACCTTACTCTGCTGCATTATTTGCAGAATGGTTCCCTAAACTTGAAAAAGTGAAAGAGGAAATCAAAAAAGCGATGTACGTAAAATAATTATAGAATAGTTATAGAAAAAAACTTCCGAAAGGAAGTTTTTTCATTTATTATATTCATGAAGAAAAATTCTTGACGTCATAAAATTAGTATAAATTTGCGCCTTTAAAATAAATTAAGCTGATATGGCAGAAGTTACAGAAGATGGCTACCACTTCGACATAAAGAAACTTTCCTTTATAGGAGTTTTAGTGTCTCTAGGAATTGTTTTTGGAGATATTGGTACCTCTCCGCTTTACGTAATGAAAGCAATTGTGAATGCAAGATCCCAAGGGAGCAATATGCCTTTCAATGAATACATAGAAGGAGCTCTTTCCTGTATTATTTGGACCCTTACCCTGCAGACCACGATAAAATATGTGATCATTGCTTTAAGAGCAGATAACAAAGGTGAAGGTGGTATCCTTGCTTTGTTTTCATTGGTAAGAAACCTTAAGAAGGGATGGTTGTATCTCATCGCGATTGTAGGAGCAGCAGCTCTTATTGCAGACGGAGTTATTACACCATCATTGACGGTTATGTCAGCTATTGAAGGTCTTGAAATTTATAACCCACACACACCTGTGGTACCTATCACCATTGGAATCCTGATTGCCATTTTTGTGGTACAGCAATTCGGAACCAGCTTTATCGGGAAATTCTTTGGTCCTGTAATGGTAGTTTGGTTCTTGGTATTAGGAGGTTTAGGTGTAATGCATTTAAGTGAAAACTTTGAGATTTTAAGATCTTTCAATCCTTACTATGCTTACAAACTTATTGTCAACTCTCCGAGTGCTATTGTGATCTTAGGAGCAGTTTTCCTTTGTACAACCGGAGCAGAAGCACTATATTCTGATTTAGGACACTGTGGTGCTAAAAATATCAGAATAAGCTGGGCATTCGTTAAGATTATGCTTATTCTTAACTATCTTGGACAGGGAGCATGGCTTTTAACCAATTATAACAAACCTGGGTTTTCTGTAGTGAATCCTTTCTTTGGAATCATGGAAGAATGGATGATTATTCCGGGAGTAATTTTGGCAACAGCTGCTGCAATTATTGCCAGCCAGGCGTTAATTACAGGTTCTTTCACCATATTTTCAGAAGCAATGTCTCTTAACCTTTGGCCTAATCAGAAAATTGATTATCCTTCCGGAGTTAAAGGTCAGATGTACATCCCAAGAATCAACTGGGGACTTCTTATCCTGTGTATCATTGTTGTTCTTCACTTCAGAGAATCAGGAAAGATGGAAGCGGCTTACGGACTTTCCATTACCGTAACGATGTTGATGACCACAGTTCTGTTGGTATTCTGGCTACTGAAACACAGAGTAAGCAAGGTCTTGATTCTGTTGTTCGCAATGGTTTATATGGCTATCGAATTAGGTTTCTTCAGTGCCAACATCATCAAATTCATGGAAGGTGGATGGATCACTGTTGTATTAGCAGGCTCTATCGGAGTTTCTATGTATGCATGGTATAACGGAAGACTGATCAAAACAAGATTTATCCAGTTTGTGAAAATAGAAAAATATGTGTCTATTCTTAAAGACATGAAACTGGACGAAACCATTCCAAAATATGCTACCAATCTGGCTTATCTGAGCAGAGCCAAAAGAAATGATGAAGTGGAATCAAAAATTATTTATTCCATCATCAAAAAACAACCGAAAAGAGCAGATCATTACTTTATCCTGAGCATCGTAAACCAGGAAGATCCATATACTTTCAGATATACCGTGGATGAAATTCTTCCGGGAACCGTATATAAAATCAACTTCCTGTTAGGATTTAAAGTAGACCGAAGAATTAACGATTATTTCAATATGGTTCTTAAAGACTTAATGGCAGACGGAACCATTCCTTCAAGAAGCAGCCACCCATCTTTAAGAGCTCATGATATACCACCGGATCTTAAATATGTGATCATAGATAACACCTATATCAACGATATCCTTTTAACTGTTAAACAGAAGATTACTCTTAACATTTATAACTTTGTGAAGTATATCGGAAGTGATGACTTTAAGGCTTGGGGAGTATCTTCACATAACGTAGAGGTAGAATCTGCACCGATCACAGAATTAACAGTTTATGATAATAAGATCGAGCAGTCCGGGTATTTCCGTCACAACTCGTAGCCACTCGTATTTAACCATACTATCTATTTAAATAAAATTCAATAAATTTGTAGATAATTTTTTTAATGGATACAATACAAAAAGAAAAAAATATAGCATTGATCAAGGATGTTTTGAGAAACTACTTATTAGAAAAAGGGTTCAGAAACACACCTGAAAGATATACGATATTGGAAGAGATTTATAATATGGATCATCACTTTAATGTTGATGATCTGTATCTTCTCATGATGCAGAAAAAATATCATGTTTCCAAAGCAACCATTTACAACACTATTGAAATTTTCCTTGATGCAGGCTTAATCCGTAAGCATCAGTTCGGAGAAAAAACATTGACTTCTTCGTCTTATGAAAAGTCTTATTTTGACAAACAGCATGACCATCTGGTGATCTACAAAAAAGACTCTGATAAAGAAATTGAAGAAATTATTGAATTCTGTGACCCAAGAATCCAAGGAATCAAAGAAGCCATTGAAGAAGCTTTTGGCGTAAAAATTGATTCTCATTCGCTATATTTCTATGGCACTAAGAATGACTAATTAATGAGAATAGCCCTTTTTCTGTTAATCTTTATTTCTACGCTCAACTTTGCGCAGGATAAAACTCCTGTGAAGAGAGATCCTTATTTGCAGGCTCCTTCACCGGCTCAGCCCAAACAGGTGAGACCTGAAGATAAAGTAAAGATCATCCATGCGGACGAGATCAAAAAAAGCCCTGAAAAATACGACGGGAATCAATATTTTACCGGAAATGTTCAGATAGAACACCAAGGCTCCATTCTTACAGCAGATGAAGTCGTTTTGTATAATGAAGAGAACTTTGTAAAAGCGATCGGAAATACAAGACTTCAAAATACCGATGGTTCTGTAATCACTGCAGGAGAAATGGAATATGATGCCAATACCCAGAAAGGTGTTGCCAGAAAAAATGTGGTTCTGACTGATCCTAAACAAACCATAAAAACAGATATTCTGTATTATGACAGGCTGGCTAATCAGGCTTATTTTAATACAGGAGGGACGATTTCCGACGGTCAGAATGTAACCTATGCCAAAGTAGGAACTTATTTTCTCAATACAAGAGTGGTGGATCTTACAGGAAATGTAAAAATTGAAACCCCTCAGTATATCATAGAAGGACCCAATATCAAGCAGAATCAGAATACAAAAATTGCTGATTTTCTAGGTCCTACAACCATTACCAGCAAAACCAATCCAAGAAACCGAATCTATACGGAAAAAGGAACTTACAGAATGGATTCCAAGGAGGCTTTTCTAACCAAAAACTCCAGAATCTTTTACAATGAGAAAATCCTTACCGGTGATGATATGTACTACAATCAGATCACAGGGTTTGGTAAAGCAACAGGAAATGTAACCCTTGATGATCCTATAGAAAAAAGATATATAAAAGGAGGTTACGGAGAAATTTTTGAGAAAAAAGACTCCGCCATGATGACGAAAAATCCTTATGCTGTAAAAGTAATGGAAAAAGATTCTATTTATTTTGCTGCAGAAAAAATTATCTCTTATCAAAGACCGGATACATTAGATATCAAAGTCAAAAAAAGCTATCTGAGAGCTTTCAAAAAAGCCCGTATTTTTAAATCCAATGCACAGGGAAGAGCAGATTCTATTGCTTTCAATGAAACAGACGGAATCATGCATATGTATACCAACCCGATTCTTTGGAGTGGTGAAAAGCAGGTTACCGGAGATAAAGTAGAAGCTTACTTCAATACCAAGACAGAAGATATTGACTCTTTAAAAGTAATCGGAAATGCCTTTGCCATCAGTAAAGTAGACTCACTTACCCTGAAAGACGAGTTCAATCAGGTGAAAGGAAAATTCATGACGGTTTACTATGAGAAAAACGCTATTAAAGAAGCAAGGGTTGTTGGAAACGCTCAGTCTATCGTGTATGTTGATGATACTGATCAGGAAACCAAAAAACAGGAAAGAATAGGAATTACGCTTTCTACCTGTGGAATTATCGGAGCATTGTTTGAAGAAAGAGCTTTACAGATTATTTCATGCAGTATCGGTGCAGCTTCAGACACTTATCCGATGAGCATGATAGAACCTTCGAAAAGGAAATTTCCGGATTTCAACTGGAATACCAAGGATAGAATCCGAAAATGGCAGGATATCCTTGTAGATACCCCAAACAACGAAGAAATACAATATACGGCTGATAGCGAATTGTTTGATAAAGCGCAGAAAGCGATTGATGACGAAAAAGCTAAAGAAGAAGCTAAGAAACCTAAACGTACCAGAAAATAATAGAAAAAGACCAGTAAGCACTGGTCTTTTTTGTGGATTAATTTTAACGTTTAATGAATCTTTTATAGCTTTGCTGAAATTTTTGGAGACAATGGAAATGCATAAAGATTTTTTTATATATCAGGCTCAAACCACCCAATTTGCTGCCGGCTTTGAAGTTGAAAAAGCAGTAGGAAGCTACATTTATGGAACAGACGGAAAAAGATATCTTGACTTTGTAGCAGGAGTTTCTGCCAACACTTTGGGGCACTCACATCCTAAAATAGTAGCTGCCATTAAAGAGCAGACCGATAAGTATCTTCACGTAATGGTGTACGGAGAATATGCACAGGAAAAACCTATCGCATTATGCAGACTGCTTGCAGAAGCTACTCCGGATCCACTGGAAGTTACTTACCTTGTAAATAGTGGTGCAGAAGCTATTGATGGAAGCTTAAAACTGGCTAAAAGATATACCGGAAGAGAAGAAATAGTTTCCTTTAAAAACTCTTACCATGGAAATACTCATGGGGCTTTGAGTGTTTCAGGAAATGAAACTCACAAGAGAGAATTCCGTCCCTTATTACCAATGGTTTCTTTTATTGAATTTAACAATGAAGAAGACTTTGATAAGATTACAGAGAAGACGGCTTGTGTTATCCTTGAAACCATTCAGGGAGCAGCAGGGTTTCTGGTTCCAAATAACGACTATCTGATCAAATTAAAAAGAAGATGTGAAGAAGTAGGAGCGCTTTTGATTTTGGACGAAATACAGCCAGGATTTGGAAGAACAGGAAAATTGTTCTCTTTTGAACACTTTGGTATCGTTCCTGATATTCTGGTAATGGGAAAAGGAATGGGAGGAGGAGTTCCTGTGGGAGCTTTTATGAGTTCCAGAGAAATCATGGAAACCCTTTCTCATTCACCAAAGCTTGGTCATATTACCACTTTTGGGGGAAATCCTTTAATTGCAGCAGCAAGTTATGCCACATTAAAAGAAGTTCTGGAAAGCGGTTTGATGAATGAAGTAGAAGAAAAAGAAAAGTTGTTCAGAGAACTTTTGGTTCATCCTAAAATCAAAAATATCAACGGTAAAGGGTTGATGCTTGCCGTGAACTTAGGAACTCCTGAATACACGCTGGAAGTGGCTAAGAAATGTATGGAAAGAGGGCTTGTTGTTTTCTGGCAGTTGTACAGAAATGAATACCTGAGAATCTCTCCGCCTCTTACATTATCCTTGGACGAAATCAGGGAAGGGTGCCAGATTATTCTTGATATACTGAATGAAAATTAAAGATAAAATCTCTCTCTGTAAATGAGAGGTTTTTTTATGTTTTGCATGGTAATTTTTAGCTTTAAAACCTGACATCACAGGGATTTAAATCCAGTGATAAATATCATACAGATTCTATAAAAAAGTAATTGTTTTTTTGCGTAATAAAAAAATTAATTTATATATTGCGGGACGATAAAACAAAGATTATATGGCGAAACATAAAGTCCATTACGAATTTCCAATGCACTGTTTATCAGAGATTTTATATGAATATCTGGCGACTGCAGAGGGATTGTCTGAATGGTTTGCGGATGAGGTAACAGAGAAAGGCGATGATTTCTTTTTTAGCTGGGGTGGAGGACCTGCTGAGAAGGCCACTTTGATCAGATATAAGCCTGAAGGTTTCGTGCGTTTCAGATGGGAAGAAGATGAAGGAACAAAAAATTTCTTTGAAATGACTATCACAATTGATGATATTACAGAAGACCTGGCTTTAAATATTACAGATTTCTGTGAAGAAGGTGATGAAGAGGAAAATGCAATGTATTGGGAAAATCTTATCGAAAACCTGAGAATAAAACTAGGTGCGGCATAATACCGGGCTATATGAAATGATAAAACTGATGAACGATTTATCGTTCATTATTTTTTTGTAAATAAATCACATCAAAAATTGGAAAATCAATATTTTACATCAGACGAGTTAAATGTAAAGAACAGAGCTTTTCTTTGGGGAGACTCAGTAAAAGTATCTTTCTTTGTAAGAAATGGTGGATTGATCATGGACGAAGAATGCTATTTTTTCCTGATGGCTTCCATGAGAAAGATGAGACTGAATATTCCTTTGACTTACACCCTGGAGTTTTTCCAGACCCTTTTTCAAAAAGAAATCATTGAAGGTAAAGGAGTAAAGAATGGAATTATCAATTTCCAGGTGTTCAGAAATAATGATGGAGTGACATTGGCAAAATCTTCTGTTTCCTATTTTTACGAAGTAACAGAAATGGAGGATGTGCTTGCGGTTCATCAAAGACCTTTGGAATTGGATTTGATTAAAGAAATTAACGTTAATAACAACCTTTTGAGCAATATCAGAGTTCACTGTCCGGAAAATATTTATGGAGTGATCTATGCCCAGGAAAATGACCTTGACGACGTGATTCTTCTGAATCCAAACAAAAGAATAGCGCGTACCACTGCCGGAAATCTTCTCTTTTTAGAAGGTGACGTGATTAAAGTACCAAAACAGACTGAAGGAGCTTACATTTCTCCTTTGATGGAAAACTTTGTAACTTTTTTACATAAAAATAACCTTGCTGATATCCAGGAACACGAGATTATCGCATTTGAATCTCAGAAAGCTGAAGAAATTTTAATGATTTCTGACGAGAAAGGTATGTTTTCTGTAGGTAAGATAAGAAACAAGACTTTTGAAACTTCCCGTTTCTCCGAACTGGTAGAAAGCTGGAAGAAAAGTTTTAATGTATAAAAATTGACAAACCCGGTAAACAACAATATTCCAGAAGTCCTTTACCGGGTTTTATTCTGAGTAAATCAGAAATTGTATTTTTTTTTATTTAGTATTCGTTGATAATCTCAACAAATTTTTGTGCGATTTCTTTTTGCCCCTTTTCACTGGTTATATAATTCCTGTTGTCAGAATTATTAATGAAGCCAAGTTCTACCAATACAGCTGGTGCTTTGGTTTCTCTTAGCATGTGAAGATTACTCTCCGATATTTTACGGGCATTGAATTTCTTATAGATTTTTCCGGCTAATTCCTTTGAAACATCAGAATTCTGAACGTAGACTTCAAATCCGTTGTCGGATCTTTCTTTTTCAGGAGAACTGTTCACGTGAAGGGAAATAACCATTTCAGGATTCAGTTTATTAATCTGCTCTGTTCTTTCTGCAAGAGTAGGATAGCTATCGGAATCCCTTGTTAAAATAACTTCATATTTGTCCTGGCTTTCATTGATTTTCCGGATTTCCTTAGCAACGCTTAATGCAATATTTTTTTCCAGAATTTCACCATAAGTGGCCCCAAAATCATTTCCGCCATGTCCGGCATCGATGACAATGTATTTTTTGTTGATAGGAGTAAATGATAAAAAAGCTGTAGAAAATATTGATAAAGCAAGTAATGTAATACCTTTCATATCAGTGATTTTAGTTTTCCAAAGAACGGAAAAACTTTCTTTAAAATTGGTTAAAAGAATCTTAAAGTTTGTTAATTATCAGAGTGATACGAAAAATATACTTTTAGTTTAGTGAAATATCTTCAGGAGAGTTGGCCCAGAGAAGAAATTCTCCTCCAAGATTCTGCATGATAGACTTCCAAAGCGTCTGATCGTTGGGAAGCGTATAATCAAGATTATAAACATCCACTACCGTCCACATTTTCCTCTGAACCTCGGTATCCAGCTGATTAGGAGACCACCCGGAATATCCTGAAAAGATTTTGATATGGTTAATATCCAGTTCACTGCTTAAAACCCCATTAATAATACGCTCAATATCTTCTGTAAGATAGTATTCATCAGTGATGTCTGTATAGATCTCTGTAACTCTTTTGCCTTTTACAATGAAGAATACCTTATCGTTTTCTACAGGCCCTCCATCATATACCTCAATTTTAAAGTCAAAAAAATCTTTGAACTTGCTACTCATCTGGCTGTTTTTTTTATTCAATATCAAACCAAATGCACCACTTTCATTATGTTCAATAACCAATACTACCGATCTTGAAAAAATATCGCCGGAAATGTCAGGTGTCGAGATTAATATTTTACCTTTGTATGAGTGATTCATACTCAAATTTAATAAAAAATATTTATGGAAAACCTGCACGACAAAAGAAAAGTGTACGAGAAATCCCAACTTATTGAAAGTGAGATAAAACAAAATCCAATTGAGCAGTTTAGAGACTGGTTTTTGGAAGCAAATGAGAGTCCGATGATCTCAGAAGCTAATGCTATGGCGGTTTCTACAGTAGAAGAAGATGGGTGTCCGAGAACAAGAATGGTGCTTCTTAAAGCATATACCCATGAAGGATTTATTTTTTATACCAATTATAACAGCAGAAAAGGAAAAGCAATAGAAAGCAATCATAAAGCTTGTTTGCATTTTTTCTGGCCTAATCTTGAAAGACAGATCATAATCAAAGCAGATCTTGAAAAGGTAGCAGAGAACCTTAGTGACGGCTATTTTCATTCAAGACCCAAAGGAAGTCAGCTGGGAGCTGTAGTTTCTCCACAAAGCCAGGTGATCCCCAACAAAGAGTTTTTGGAAGAAAAATTAAAAGAGCTGGAAAAAGAGTACGAAAATACGGAAGTGCCAAGACCTGCCAATTGGGGCGGATACCTGGCAAGACCTTACGAAATTGAATTCTGGCAGGGAAGACCAAACCGCCTTCATGACAGGATTATTTATCAGTTAGAAGATCTGGACTGGAAAATTTCAAGACTGGCTCCTTAATGGGAAAATGAGAAGTTAGAAGTGGCGGTTTTTAATATGAAACAAGCTACTTAAAATATAAACTCTAATTCAATAGAAGCGGGCTTTAGCCCGCTTATTTGTTTAAAAGGCTTTAGCCAAAACTTATTTAGTTTGAACAGAATAATGACAACATATGCTGTATTATATTACCTTTTAAGTTTTGGCTAAAGCCGTGGGAATTGATATTTATTTTTAAACGGGCTAAAGCCCGTTCCTATTGAATGACTATTTTTTCAAATAGATCATAGGTTTCCACTATCAATAGAAGCGGGCTTTAGTCCGCTTATTTTATGATGCATAATGATAGGGGCTTTAGCCAAAACTTATTTAGTTTGACCAGAATAATGACAACATATGTTGTATTATATTACCTTTTAAGTTTTGGCTAAAGCCGTGGGAATTGATATTTATTTTTAAACGGGCTAAAGCCCGTTCCTATTGAATGACTATTTTTTCAAATAGATCATAGGTTTCCACTATCAATAGAAGCGGGCTTTAGCCCGCTTATTTTATGATGCATAATGATAGGGGCTTCAGCCAAAACTTATTTAGTTTGAACAGAATAATGACAACATATGCTGTATTATACTACCTTTTAAGTTTTGGCTAAAGCCGTGGGAATTGATATTTATTTTTAAACGGGCTAAAGCCCGTTCCTATTGAATGACTATTTTTTCAAATAGATCATAGGTTTCCACTATCAATAGAAGCGGGTTTTAGCCCGCTTATTTTATGATACATAATGATAGGGGCTTTAGCCAAAACTTATTTAGTTTGACCAGAATAATGACAACATATGCTGTATTATACTACCTTTTAAGTTTTGGCTAAAGCCGTGGGAATTGATATTTATTTTTAAACGGGCTAAAGCCCGTTCCTATTGAATGACTATTTTTTCAAATAGATCATAGGTTTCCACTATCAATAGAAGCGGGTTTTAGCCCGCTTATTTGTTTACAATAGTAAAAGGCTTTAGCCAAAACTTATTTAGTTTGACCAGAATAATGACAATATATGCTGTATTATACTACCTTTTAAGTTTTGGCTAAAGCCGTGGGAATTGATATTTATTTTTAAACGGGCTAAAGCCCGTTCCTATTGAATGACTATTTTTTCAAATAGATCATAGGTTTCCACTATCAATAGAAGCGGGTTTTAGCCCGCTTATTTTATGATACATAATGATAGGGGCTTTAGCCAAAACTTATTTAGTTTGACCAGAATAATGACAATATATGTTGTATTATATTACCTTTTAAGTTTTGGCTAAAGCCGTGGGAATTGATATTTATTTTTAAACGGGCTAAAGCCCGTTCCTATTGAATGACTATTTTTTCAAATAGATCATAGGTTTCCACTATCAATAGAAGCGGGTTCTAGCCCGCTTATTTTATGATGCATAATGATAGGGGCTTCAGCCAAAACTTATTTAGTTTGACCAGAATAATGACAACATATGTTGTATTATATTACCTTTTAAGTTTTGGCTAAAGCCGTGGGAATTGATATTTATTTTTAAACGGGCTAAAGCCCGTTCCTATTGAATGACTATTTTTTCAAATACATCATAGGTTTCCACTATCAATAGAAGCGGGCTTTAGTCCGCTTATTTTATGATGCATAATGATAGGGACTTTAGCCAAAACTTAATAATTCTTACCCTCTTAAATCTTCTTAATGGTTTAATTTTCTATCACCATTGGAAATAAAAAAAGGCTGCTTCTAAGAAACAGCCCTTGAATTTTTGTAATCTGAATGATTATTTTTTCTTAGCACCTGAAACTGCATTTGATAAATCAGCTCCAGCTTTGAATTTAGCAACTTTTTTAGCAGCAATTTTGATTGGTTTTTTAGTTGCAGGGTTAATACCTTGTCTAGCCGCTCTCTCAGCTACTGAGAAAGTACCGAAACCTACTAAAGAAACTTTTCCGTCTTTTTTCTTTAAAGTAGTTGTAACGTTACCAATGAAAGATTCTAAAGCAGCTTTTGCTGCAACTTTAGTGATACCTGCATCTTTTGCGATTGCGTCGATTAATTCAGACTTGTTCATAATTTTTAATATTAAAGTTAGTTCGTAATTATAGCAAATATAGTACTATTTTCTAATTGTGCAATTTTTTTATTAAAACTTGTAAAATTTTTTTGCTTTTCACTGAAATCAGTTAAAATATGATAATTCCACTTTTCACAGAAAATCTACGTTACAGGTTACTAAAATCATGCCAAATGCTTATGTGTATTGACTTTAGCAAAAAGTTAATATTATTTTTCGTATTTATTAAATCCTAAATTGTGTATAAACAATTAATTTTTTTGACCATATGATTGTTAAATCTATAAGTAATTTTTAAATTTCTTATGTTTTGTGAAATTAAACCCCTGTGTTTGTGGGAGTTTTAAAATGATAATAAAGACCTGTTTTATTAATTTTTATTAATAAATTTGCAGCATGTTAATAGAAGTTTTCAAGTCTAAGATTCATAGGGTGAGAGTAACTGCCTCTGACCTTAATTATATAGGGAGTATAACGATCGATGAAGATCTTATAGAAGCTGCCGGTCTGGTAGTGGGAGAAAGGGTCTATATCGTCAATGTGAATAACGGAGAACGTTTTGATACCTACGTTATCAAAGGAAAAAGAAAATCAGGAGAAGTATGTCTGAATGGTCCTGCGGCAAGAAAAGTACAAAAAGATGATATCATCATCATTATTGCTTATGCTCAGATGACTCCGGAGGAAGCAAAAGACTTCCAGCCGAAGATCGTTTTCCCGGATGAAAAAACAAATCTTCTTACGTAGTACATGGAGAAAACATCAAAAAGTCCGGTAAAATCCATACTAACAATAGTAATATCGCTTGCTTTTGCAGGCTTTTTTTTATGGCTTGCCTTAAGAGGGCTGGATTTTAAAGTCATTCAGAAGTCACTGGCAAAGGCTAACTATATCTGGGTATTATTTGCTTCCGTATTTGGTCTTTTGGCATACTGGTTCAGGGCGATCCGTTGGAATCTTATGCTGGAACCTATGGGACACAGAATTTCAAATTCCAATGCACTTTGGTCCATATCATTTGGTTATCTGATGAATCTTACCATTCCTAGAAGTGGTGAAGTGGCAAGAGCTACTGCTTTGTATGGAGTGGAGAAAGTACCTGTGGATAAATCTTTTGGGACTATCATTTTGGAAAGAGTGGTGGATCTTATTTGTATGATGGGATTTTTAGGACTGACATTATTGTTCAAATATGATGCAATTCTGTCATTCTATAAAAATTCTGGAGTCAATATCAACCCTACTAAAATAATATTGATCCTTTCCATTCTGGTTGTAGGAACAGTCTTATTTTTTGTATTTAGAAAGAAACTGGCGGAAGTTCCGTTTTTAGGGAAAGTAGTCAACTTTATTGATGGTATTTTTCAAGGGATCACTTCCATCTTTAAATTAAAAGAAAAAGGGAAATTCATTCTTTATACATTAGGAATCTGGATTTGTTATTATTTAGCAGCTTACCTGGTATGTTTTGCTCTTCCTGAAACCTCAGCATTTACCTTTGCAGACGGATTTTTCATTATTGTAGTGGGAACACTGGGAATGATTATTCCTGCCAGTGGAGGAATCGGAGCATATAACCTTGCGATGAAGTATGGTTTTATGGCGCTATTCATTTCAGTAGGAAAAAGTGCAGATTTCGGAGGTGAAATGGGGCTTACCTATTCCTTTATTTCTTTACCGCTGCAGATTGTGATTATGCTGGTGATGGGATTAATTTCTATTCCTATGCTCGCAAAAGCAAGAAACAATGCTGTTTCAGATAAAGAATTTGAGAATTAATTCAACATACATTTATACTATACAAGGTTCAATTTTTTAATTGGACCTTTTTTTATAGCCATTTTGTGACTTAAAGAGTTTAAAATTAAGCGGTATGGAACATTTTTTTATCAATAAATTTGGTCAATTCGTAAATCACTTCTATCTTAATGCAAAAAATAATCATAATATAAAACACTATGGCAATTAATCTACAGAAAGGACAAAAGATCGAGATAGGATTGACGAAAATGACGATTGGATTAGGCTGGGATCCGAATGAAGGAACCGGCTACGACTTTGACCTGGATGCTTCTGCAATCATGATTGATTCTGACAGAAAATTAGTAAGCGAAGAATACTTCGTTTTTTACAATAACCTGAATTCTCCGGATGGAGCGCTTACCCATACAGGAGATGACCCGAGTGGTAAAAACAGTGATGGTGACGATGATGAAGCTATTATTATAGATCTTGATAAAGTAGACTCAAGAGTGGAAGAGATTCTTTTCGTGGTAACCATTGAAGACTTTGAAAGAAGAAGACAGAATTTCGGACAGGTACGAAACTCTTATATCAGAGTAGTAGACAATCATTCCAACCAGGAGATTGCAAAATATGAACTGGATGAAGATTTCTCTATTGAAACCGGAGTAGAATTCGGAAGACTGTACAAAAGAAACGGAAGCTGGAAATTTGAAGCTTCAGGAATAGGATACAGAGCAGATTTAGGCTTCTTCCTTGAAAAATACTACAAAGGACAAATCATCAAATAAATCCTCAAATACACAAAAACTATAACTATGGCAATTAATTTACAGAAAGGACAAACAATAGATTTAAGAAAGAATGACCGCGGAGAAAGCGTTTATGATCTTTCAAAAGTAACCATCGGTTTAGGATGGGATGTAAGAAAACAAAGCAGCGGATTCTTCGGTAAACTGTTCAGCAAGGAAGCAGAATATGATCTTGATGCAGTAGCATTTCTTTTAGATGGCAACGGAAAAGTAGCTAATCTTGGAAGAACGGTACAGACCAATGACGGAAGACAAATGGGGCTTTACCAGGGAGATGTGGTTTTCTTCAATTCTATGCAGCATCCAAGCGGAAATGTATGGCTTACCGGAGATAACAGAACCGGAGCAGGTGATGGAGATGATGAGCAGATCATTGTAAGACTGGATCAATTGGATCAGAGCTATCAGAAGATTGTGTTCATTGTTACCATTTATCAGGGAAGAACCAATAATCAGCATTTCGGAATGATCGAAAATGCATTTATCCGTGCGGTAGATGCTTCAGGAAAAGAAATTACAAAATACAGCCTTTCCGGCGATTCAAGTATGAATGGTAAATGTGCAATGGTTTTTGCAGAAGCATACCGTCACAATGGCGACTGGAAATTCCGTGCTGTGGGAGAACCGCATAATACAGATAACTTTATAGATATTCTGAGACAGCAGTACGCTTATTCCAACTAAAATTTAAATTTTTTTCAACTCAAATATAAGCCGGCTTGGAAGTCTCCGACTCCCTCCGCCGGCTTCAGAATTAATACTTGTCTATAATGAGCAGGAGATTATTAGCTTATTTTTTATTAGATACTTCGGGGTCTATGAACGGAGAACCTATTCAGGCACTGAACAATGGTTTCAACGGCCTTATCAGTATGCTTCGTGCAGATCCGCAGGCGATGGACAGCTTGCATTTAAGTGTCATTACCTTTGATAGAGATGTTAAGAATATTATACCCTTAACAGATCTGGCAAGTTTTTATCCAATGGAGATTACTTGTCCGGATAGTGGCCCAACGCATACAGGAGCTGCTTTGGAAATGGTTTCTGAACTGGTTCAGAGGGAGATTGTGAAAGAATCGGCCGATGCAAAAGGAGACTGGCAGCCGTTACTGTTTATATTTACAGATGGAAAACCGTCGGATATTCAGAAGTACAGGCAGATGATTCCTGTAATCAGAGGACTGGAATTTGGGGCTATCGTAGGATGTGCGGCAGGCCCGAAAGCAGATGAGCAATTTTTGAAAGAACTGACCGATCATGTAGTAAAACTGGATACTACCGATGCCATTACCCTTTCTTCTTTTTTCAAATGGGTGAGTTCTTCCATTACTCAGGGAGGGCAATCACAGAATACAGGAGAAAATATCACATTACCTCCGCCACCATCGGAGCTTAATATTATTATTTAAAAAATTGTCTTTACACCATGAGAAGACTGCCTATTTATTTTTTAGTAGATATCTCCGAATCTATGGTAGGAGAACCTATTGAGCAGGTACAGGAAGGTATCGCCAATATCATAAGGGAATTAAAAAAAGATCCTTATTCACTCGAAACCGTTTATATTTCTGTGATAGGTTTTGCAGGAGAAGCTGAAGTGATTACTCCGATGCAGGATATTATCAGTTTTTATCCACCTAAAATTCCTATTGGAAGCGGGACATCACTTTCTCAGGGATTAATTAAAGTGATGGATTGTATCGACAGGGATATTGTGAAAACAACGTATGAAAGAAAAGGAGACTGGAAGCCTATCGTCTTCCTTTTTACAGACGGAGTTCCCACTGATGATGCCACTAAAGCCATTGAAAGATGGAATACCAAATACAACGGAAAATCTAACACCATTGCCGTATCTATAGGAGAAAATACCAATTATAAGCTTCTCGGTTCTCTGGCAGACAATGTTTTACTGTTCAATAATTCTGACGAAAATTCTTATAAAGAGTTTTTCAAATGGGTAACTGATTCTATTAAAACTACCAGCCAGAGTGTAACAGAAGCAAAAAAAGAAGGAATTAATTTGTCTAAAATTGATTCCCTTATTCTGGAGAAAGTAGATCCGGAAATGGAACAGAGATTTCCTGATAATAACTTTGTCGTACTGAACGGAAAATGTCAGGAAACGGAAAAGCTTTATCTGATGAAATTTAAAAAAGCATTTGCCGAATCAAGTATACCAGGCATGGCTACAAGATATTACAGATTGGATGGAGCTTATAAAATTGACGAAAAGGCCTATTACAGACTTTCCTCCAATCAGAAAACGCACCTTAAAATCAATATCGAAGAACTGGACGGAGGAACTTCATGTCCTCACTGTGCTAACCCGATTGCATTAGCTACCTGTTCGTGCGGAGGTATTCACTGCCTTAGGGGAGAAGGATACAGCAAATGTCCATGGTGTGGAACTTCCGATTATTATGGATTTTCCGGAGGAGGATTTGATATTAACAGAACGCTGGGCTAATGATGGGGAAATTTTTCAGGAAGTCAGCTGATGAATCCAAACCAAAAAGTATGGAACAGGCTATTGTTTTTAAAGAAAAGGAAGAATTCAAAGACGTTCATTGGGTGTTGAAAAATGCCAGTGCCAAACAGTTCTATGAATTCAGTTTCGATATGGAAGAGTTTCCCAATATTAAGATTCAGGATATCGGAAACCTGCACGAAACAGGGCTAAGTTTTGAAAATAATACAATCTCAGGAACTCCGGTGACGAATAATATGTACCATCTGGATGTTCAGTTTTATCATACTCATGATCAGAATCAGCTTGAAACCAAAAAAATACAGCTATTTGTCAACGCAGATCCCAAAGACTTATGGAAAAATATTCCAAGTGATATAAACGCTGCTTTTTATAAATCGGAAGAAGACTCATACAAAGGTTCTTTTTCGGAAAAAAAAATTGTTGTAGCTTCCAAAAGAGGACGTTCTCACGCTCATGAAGGCAAATTTCGTGAAGATGATTTCGCAGTAAATACGCTTCCTGAAGGTTGGAATATTATTTCTGTTTCAGATGGAGCAGGTTCAGCAAAGGCAGCCAGAGAAGGTTCAAGACTGGCAACCACAACGATCAATCAGTTTTTCAACTCACAGGAAATTTTAAAACAGATTGAAAATCATATCAATATTCTGTACACTACTCAGCCTTCTGATCAGGAACAGCTTGAAGCGAAACAGAATATCATCAATATTTTATCGGAAAGTGTTTCACATGTTCATCACACATTAGAAAAAACAGCAGTAGAAAATGCTCTTTCTATGAATGATCTGCATGCCACACTTATTTTTACTTTGCTTAAAAAGTTCAGTTTCGGATATATTATTCTGAGTTTTGGAGTGGGTGACTGTCCGATCAATCTGATTAATACAGACTTTTCTGAAGTAAAATTGTTAAACCGGATGGATGTGGGAGAATTTGGTGGTGGTACCCGATTTATCACTATGAAAGAAATTTTTAATGATAGAATGGTTTCCCGTTTCCAAATTACCTGTGTCGAGGATTTTTCCTATCTGGTGCTGATGACAGACGGTATTTATGATCCTAAATTTACCACAGAAAATAAACTGGAAGATACAGAAAGTTGGAAAGCACTTTTTGAAGACCTTGCCGGAAATAATGATGACCGGACGAAAGCCGATTTTATCAACGATGAAAAAATTGATGAAGAACTTTTAATCTGGAGCGATTTCTGGAGCAGAGGAAATCATGATGATCGTACATTGGCCATAATCTATTAATACCATGAAAAAGACCATTAAAGTTGTTTCTGTTCTGGATGCAGCCAAATCCTATGAATATGTAGATGAAAACCCTATCAGGGGCGGAGTGAAAGATGTTTATTTTTCGCCCGATAAAGACTATGTAGTCGCTTTCTACCGAAATCCACTGGATGAAGGACAGAAGGAAAGAATCATGAGAATTGTTTCTACCTATCTGCAAAGTATACAGAGTGGTAATACTTCTGAATATTTTCTGAACGAAATATTCAGATGGCCTTATGATATCGTTGAAAGAAATAAACTCACAGGAATTGTAGTTCCTGTTTATCACCATAAATTTTATTTTGCTAAAGGCTATATTGGTTCAGATAACATCCAGGGACAGGATAAAGTGGGGAAGTGGTTTACCGCTCCCATGTTCAGAAATCAGCAATATCCGTTGAGATTGGATCAGTCAGAATTGGGAGATTGGCTGAGCTATTTCCAGATTGCGGTTAATATCAGCAGAGGCGTGAAAAAGCTCCATCAGATGGGGTTGGCACACTCCGATTTGTCTTATAACAATATTCTGGTAGATCCTGTGACAAAATCTGCCTGTATCATCGATATTGACGGTCTTGTGGTTCCCAAACTCTTTCCACCGGAAGTGATTGGAACTGCAGACTTCATTGCGCCCGAAGTTTTAAAAACCCAACATTTGAAGCTTCAGGATCCTGAAAGACATTTACCCAATCAAAAAACAGATCTGCATGCCCTTGCTGTTCTGATTTATATGTATCTGTTGAGAAGACATCCGCTGCGTGGAGGAAAAATCTGGGATTTAGATTCTGAACAGGACGAAATTTTATCCATGGGAGAAAAAGCGATGTTTGTAGAACATCCGGAAAATAATTCCAACCATGTAAAATCAGATCATCTCAGAAAATGGGATGCATTCTGGGGCGATCCTCAAAAAATCCCGTATACCGTTACAGGTCCATATATTTCAGAATTGTTCAGAAAAACATTCATTGACGGATTACACGATCCTATCAGACGTCCCACGGCCAATGAGTGGGAAACCGCATTACTGAAAACCGTAGATCTGATCCAGCCTTGCCAGAATTCCGGCTGTACAGAAAAATGGTATGTCTTTGATAATACCAGCAATCCAAAATGCCCGTTCTGCGGAACACCTCATCAGGGAACACTTCCGGTATTAGATCTGTATTTCAGGTTTGATGATGAGGTATGGAAGCCGGAAAATCACAGATTAATGGTGTATCATAATCAGTATCTGTTCAAATGGCATGTTTCCAGAAAAGTGATACGTAACGAAAACCTGACGATGCAGGATAAAATGCCTGTGGGATATTTTACATTCCATCAGGGGAAATGGGTATTGGTGAATCAGGGATTATCCGGTATGAAGGATGTCACAGAACAAAAAGAAATTCCACCAGGTTCTATGGTTGAACTCACCGATGGTAAAAAAATATTGCTTTCCTCAGAAGAAGGCGGAAGACTGATCTACGTAACGATGGCAAACCAATAACCCGTCATTGCGAACGTAGTGAAGCAATCTCATATTCTCAGATCTCGCAGATAATTGTGATCATTTGTGCTCATTTATTTGTGAGATTTGTGTTTAAATCAAAAAAAATAGAATGATAAGATTGATTTTAGCATTGTCCCTATTCAATAGAAACGGGCTTTAGCCCGT
Source organism: Chryseobacterium sp. KCF3-3 (assembly GCF_045865955.1). Lineage (NCBI taxonomy): Bacteria > Pseudomonadati > Bacteroidota > Flavobacteriia > Flavobacteriales > Weeksellaceae > Chryseobacterium > Chryseobacterium sp. KCF3-3. The sequence continues at coordinate 664,187 of NZ_AP035792.1, read as the reverse complement.
TTAAGAAATAGATTTAGATTCCAACGGCTTTAGCCAAAACTTAAAAAAAACATCTATTGCCTTTCCGTTTCCATAAAATAAGAATACTGATCTTCATCCACAATTCTGAACCCAAGACTTTTATAAAGATGCTGAGCCTTATTGGTTTTTAAAACACTTAATGAGACTGTTTTTCCTGCTAAAGAAGCTTCCTCTAAAATATCAGACAAAATCCTTTTTCCAAGCCCTTTACCTTGCTGGCTGGGATCTATCTGAAGTTGCAGAACCTCAATATTCGTAAACGTTCTGTCTACTTTTAACAGTCCGATGGGCTTATCATTTAAAAAAATAATATTAGCTTTTTCAAACTGATACAGAACTCTTTGCAGGGTCGTTTCTCTGTCAGTAGAAAGTCCTGAAGTTTCATAATGAGGATTCATGGTTTTCATTCTGAGATTGAGAAGAAAATCAATATCAGTTTCATCAGCTTGTTTATAATGCAGGTCAGGATTCATATTCAAAAATTAGAGTTTTTACTTTAATGCAATTTTCAGTCCCATTTCTTCTTTCATGTACAGCAAAACTTCTGCATTTCCTCTGGCATCATCTACCGGATTGTGCGTGTGTTCCGTCTTGCGGAGATGTTTCCATTGGGCAAAAGTATCTTTTTCCAGTCCGCAGTATAGATCAGAAAGTCGTCGGGAAGAAAAGCCAAAAGGATTCCTTCCGATAAAATGATGAAAATACCAGCAGATAAACATCCAGTCGAAGCCATTATTATCACTGACGAAAATAGGTCTGCCTTTGGAATGGGTTGTAATCCATTCTTCAAAAGCAAGCATTACAGCTTCAGGATCGTCAAAACTCATTGTTTCTTCTCTGCTGAAACCGGAAACTGCTAACGCATCAGGATTAAATCTCTCAGAAACAGGCTTTAATTTTCCATAAAAAGTAGTATCCAGTTCCTCATTCACGAGTACTGCTCCGAAGCAGATCATTGAAAAATCACCGGGAATCGGGCCGTCCGACTCTATGTCAACCATGATGTAGCTCATTGGAAATAGTTTTTAGCGGAACGAAGATATTGAAATAAGCTGAGAGATGGAAGAGGGAGGAGGGAAGCTGGAAGTTACTTTTTGTTTTATAAAGAACTTGTGTGTTTTTAAATCAATGAATATTTAAAAAAATGTCCCAATCAAAAAACTCAATAAGTTCATCGTCTGAAAAAACTTCCCTCCTCCTGCTCCCATTCTCCATCCTTAACGTCTCTGTATTCAGATCAATATTAAAAAAAATGTCTCTATCAAAGAACTCAATAAGTTCATCGTCTGAAAAAACTTCCCTCCTCCTGCTCCCATCCTCCCGCCTTAATGTCTCTGTATTCAAATCAATATTAAAAAAAATGTCTCTATCAAAAAACTCAATAAGTTCATCGTCTGAAAAACTTCCCTCCTCCAGCTCCCATCCTCCCGCCTTAAAGCCTCTGTATTCAAATCAATATTAAAAAAAATGTCCCAATCAAAAAACTCAATAAGTTCATCGTCTAAAAAAACTTCCCTCCTCCTGCTCCCATCCTCCCGCCTTAAAGCCTCTGTATTCAAATCAATATTAAAAAAATGTCTCTATCAAAAAACTCAATAAGTTCATCGTCTGAAAAACTTCCATCCTCCAGCTCCTATCTTCCATCCTTATACTAGCTCAAAAAAGCCCCTTTTCCCGATTTTTATTTTCGTTTGAGGAATCAGCTCCATTTCTTCATTTGAGTCCGTTATTTTGATTGTATTGATCTGAACTCCTCCATCCTCAATTAATCTTCTGATGGCAGATTTGCTGAGGTCTTTTTTAAGCTGATGACAAAGCTCTACAAGTGATATGTTGTTCTCCATACTTTTCAATGAACTGATCGCAACAGGTTCGTATACTTTCTCTTGAAAATTTTTATTCTGAAATTGGTTGATGAAAAACTGTTCCGCACTTTGAGCCGAAGCAGTATCGTGGTATTGACTGATGATATTTTTAGCAATCAGCTTCTTAATATTCATTGGGTTTTCCCCTTCTTGTATTCTGGAAAGAAGCGTTGTTTTTTCTTCAATAGAAAAATCGGTAGTCAGGTTGATAAATTCTTCAATCAAAGCATCCGGAATAGACATGGTTTTTCCAAACATTTCATTAGGTTCGTCCGTCAATCCAATAATATTGTTCAGGGATTTACTCATTTTTTCCTTTCCGTCAAGACCTCTCAGTAGAGGCATACACATCACAATCTGAGCCGGCATTTGATGTACTTCCTGGAGCTGCCTTCCCATGGTACAGTTGAAGAGCTGATCCGTGCCACCCATTTCAATATCACACTCTATTTTTACAGAATCAAAACCCTGAAGAATCGGGTAAACCAGTTCATGCATGGCAATAGGTGTATTTTCTGTGAATCTTTTATTGAAATCATTGCGGTGCATCAATTGGGCAACAGTCACTTTTGAAAGCAGCTGGATGACCTCAGAAAAGTTCAATGTGTCCAGCCAGTCAGAATTGAAAACAATCTTTGTCTTCTGTACATCAATTACCCTGGAAAGCTGATTGATATAAGTCTGGGCATTATGCTGAACATCTTCAGCGTTTAAAGGTTTTCTGGCTTTATTTTTTCCGGTGGGATCGCCAATTCTTGCCGTAAAGCTTCCCACAACAATAATGATCTGATGGCCCAGATCCTGAAACTGTTTCAGTTTTTTTAAGACGACTGCATGTCCCAGATGCAGATCCGGAGCGGTAGGATCAAATCCCAGTTTGATGGAAAGTTTTCTGTTTTCTTTTTCGGCTTGAGCCAATTTTTCTTCCAAACCGTTTTCAGGCAGGATGATAGCCACATTTTCTTGTAATGGATGAATCATGTTTGAATAGTTTTAAAATGAAAAAGAGGCTGTCTAAAAAGTCCAAAAAAATATCCCCGTTACTTAAAAAGTTTCGGGGATTTTTTTGTTGTTTGTCCTTTAAGATTTATCTTTAAGGTGCACCCAAACAAACATTGATATGAAAGTACGGTTTAAATCTTTACCCACCAATACTCCCAGCTTATTTCCTGAAGATATTTTTGATAAGATAGGTGCTAATGATCCGGTACGTCTTATCAATGAATTAGTGGATAACTTGAATATCGATCATATTATAAGTGAATATAAAGGCGGTGGAACGACAAGTTTTCACCCCCGGATGATGATCAAAGTTTTATTCTATGCCTATTTCAACAATATTTATTCATGCCGTAAAATAGAAAAGGCACTTGGAGAAAATATTCATTTCATGTGGCTTTCCGGCAACAGTAAGCCTGATTACAGAACCATCAATTACTTTAGGAGCAAACGGCTTAAAAACCATATTCACCGTCTTTTTGCAGATGTTACCGTTGTTTTGCAGAATTTAGGTTACGTAAGTTTAAATGTTCAATATATAGATGGTACAAAAATAGAATCATCTGCCAACCGATACAGCTTTGTATGGAAAAAATCTGTAGAAAAGAATAAATTAAAACTGGAAGCTCAAATTCATTCCGTACTTGAAGATATTGAATCCCAAATCAAAGAAGAGCGTTATGAATCCCATGAAAAGACCCTTCCAAAATCTATTGACAGCAGAGAGCTTCAGGATAAAATAGCAGAACTTAATCACTCTGTGGCACAGGACAATAAAACCGGTAAGAAGCTCATTAAAAAGCTTCAGCATCAGGACCTGCCCAGATTACAGAAGTATGAAGATCAATTAAAAATACTCTCAGGCCGCAACAGTTATAGTAAGACAGATCCCGACGCCTGCTTCATGCGGCTCAAAGACGACCATATGAAAAATGGGCAGCTTAAGCCAGCCTATAATGCACAGATCAGTACTGAAAACCAGTTTATCACCCATTACAGCATTCATCAGACTCCTGGAGATACCACTACATTGAAGGATCATCTTAACAGCTTTGAAAATCAGTATCACAAACAAAGTAAAGAGGTAGTAGCAGATGCCGGATATGGAAGTGAAGAGAATTACGAAATGATGGCAGAAAAAGCTATAGAGGGCTATGTAAAATATAATAATTTTCATAAAGAACAGAAGCGCAGTGAGAAGAACAATGCGTTTGCTGTACAGAACTTATATTATAATGAGGAAAATAACTTCTATGTATGTCCCTGCGGACAGCAAATGAACTTTATCGGTAAAGGCAAAAGAATCAGCAGTAACGGATATGAATCTCAGGTACATTATTATCAGGCTTTCAGATGTCAGGGTTGTCCTCTTAGAGAAAGCTGCCATCAAAGCCAGGATAATCGATTAATCGAAGTGAATTATAATCTGAACCATCACAGAATGAAAGCCAGACAAAGGCTGATATCTGAAAAAGGGCATTACCACAGAAGTAAACGGCCTATAGAAGTAGAAGCTGTATTCGGGCAATTAAAAAGCAATAATAAATTTTCAAGATTTACTCTAAAAGGACTTGAAAAAGTAAATATTGAATTTGGATTAATGGCATTGGCACATAATCTTAGAAAATTAGTGAAAAACAGAAAACTTAACCGTAAAAATTGGCTAAATACACTTAAATGCAAACAACATATGCATCTTTTCCATAAGTATATGAAAATCCAAAAGTATAAAATTGCTGCATAACTATACGCAGTCCCAAAACAAAAAAAAAGAGGCTGACCTTTTTGGACAGCCTCCTATATATACGTTAGATTATTTTATTGGATTACAGATATAGAAAGTCTTCCCGAACGATAGCTCGGTGTATAATATTCACTGAAGAATGGAAGACGTAATATACTGTTCAGATGTTTCATTGTGATGCAAATATACAGGAGTTTCCTGAAGATCCAATATTTAAACCATTAAGACGCATTGTAGGGTTATAACAAGATTTGTTTTAAAAGAAAAACTTAACCATCCATCAATCTTAATGGCTTAAAATAATGGTTCAAAACAATTTTACTTGCGGTTTTTGAAGCTAATTTCATGCCATAAATCCCTTAAAAATAAAATACAGGATAAAGATGTAAAAACTGTATTTTATTATTTTCTTTGCTATTTTATAAGAAGTCCGAAAAACAGGGAGGATCTTCCGGTTTTCAGTTTGCGGTTTCACGGAAAAAAATTAATAATTTAAGGTATATAGCCACCTAATTGAATACATGTTCAGTGTATAAATTTTTAATCTGATCTTTCCAGTTTTCCAAATCTTCGGGAGAAGCTTTATCTGCTTTGTCAAAAAATAAATGTCTGATAATTTCCAGTCCGGAGTAGATGAAAATGCCATGGTCGGAAGTTAGGGTAAGCGCTTTATCCATTCCCATTTTTTCATATTCATCATGAGATTTTCCATGGGTGTTGATGATGACAGCTTTTTTATCTTTCAGAAGCCCTTTCTGTATACCCTGATCATAGCGGTAAGCAAAACCATAACTGAAAACACGGTCTATATATCCTTTCATCATAGCGGGAAGACCTGTCCACCAGATAGGATAAATAAAAGTAATCTGTTCTGCCCACGAAATATGATCCTGTTCGTTTTTTACATCATCTGATACTTTTCCCATCCGTTGTCCCTGCGTATCATTCAAAGAAAGAACAGGATCGAAACCGATTTTGTAAAGATCTCTCACGATAATTTCCTCGTTGTGAGATTGAAGGGTTTCCACAACAGAGTTTAAAAGATGATGATTTAAACTGTTTTCATTGGGGTGCGCGTAAATGATTAAATGTCTCATTGTTTTGATTGTTAAGATTAATGAGACAAAAGTAGTACGACGTACCTTTCAAAAATTGTAAGAAAACGAAACAGATTATTTTGATTTTGGGTTGCAGATCTCCTGCTGGAACTTTAAATACTGAGACGGTGAAATGTTGATAAAATGCTTAAAATCATGGATAAGCTGGCTCTGATCATAGTAACCGCATTCATCAATGATAGTAAACCATTTGACCTGATTTTGTTTTTCAGTTTCTTTTTCGATGAGTTGTATTGCTTTTAAAAAACGGTTGTAACGGGTTAGCTCTTTTAAGGAATATCCAAACTGTTCTTTCTGTTTCCGCTGTATGTTTCTTTCCGTCTGTTGAGTCTGCTCTGCAATGACTTTAACGGGATTTAAAAGATCGTTCTCAAAACTGCTCAAAAGCTGGCTGGTAATATCCCGATCCTGCAGATAAGGTTCACAGAACTCAAGAATATGATTCACCTGTTCTGTGACTGAATTTAATCGGGTAAGCTGATGCCAAAGGTCTGTAAAGCAGTTTTCTTCCAGCAATTCATCCGGATGCCTTACCAATTGTTCAATGGATATTTTTCCAAAAAATCGAAAAAACGCATCATCTTTAAAATTAGCAACCAGGATAGAGCAGCCAGCGGGAAGTGTGTATTCAAAAGCTTGTCTCACTGGCCCGAACACCATACATTTATCTACATTTATGATGGTCTTTTCCCGGGTAGACATGGTAGCATTTTCTCCAAAACAAAATAAGAGAATGGTCTGATAAGTAGGGAGAAGGGTCTTAGTTATTGAGGATTCAGAAGTATTTTCAGCAAAATAGAAATGAGTAAATACATTTTCAAATTCCTGTGGAACTGAAATTCTGTACTCGTTATATTCTGAACGTAATTCCATAATCCTGAAAGTTAATAGATGAGGTTTTTTACCATTTTATAATTGGTCATGGAAACTCCTTTTACGTTGACAGTCTGCTCCTGGACAACCTTAAAACCAGATTTTTCAAAAAATGATCTGGCTGTTTTGCTTACATCTGCAGTAAGCTCTTTCTTCTTATTCAATAAAGCTTCTTTTTCAATCTGTTGATAAAGCAGGGTTGCAATTCCTCTGTGCTGAAAATCTTTGTGTACAAAAAGCAGATCAATATAATTTCCCTGATCGAGTGTACAGAAACCTGCTATTTTATTCTTTATTTCGGCTATCACAACATATTGATCTCTGATTACTTTTATCCATCTTTCCTCATTTTCTGCACCGGATTTCCAGGCTTCAAGTTGTTGAAGATCATAGTCTCTTTTACACACCTCATCTATTGTTGCAGTAAACAGCTCCAGCATTGTCGGAAGATCATCGTAAATTCCTTTTCTGAGGATGATATGATTATCTGATGTATTGCTGTTCATAAAATTTTTGCTGTTCTTTATTGAGAAGTGGATAGAAAAGATTCATTTGTAACAGTGTATAATGCTGAATGGCTTCTTTTGGATTGAGTTTCAAAATAAGTCTGTTATGGGTAAGCCAGTTGTCGGCAATGATGAAAATCTGCTCAACAAGACCATCTATAATAAAATGAGGTACATCTTTCTGAAATATATTGTTCTTCTGAAGATCTGAAAAGATCATTTGAAATTCCTCTTTTCTGCTGAAATTAATCCCTTCATAATTGGCTTTGATGTCAGGATTCCGATTCAGAATATCTATAAAATTGATAAATATAAAACGGTAAGAATAAAAAATTTCACAGGTAGAATAGGTAAACTGATAAAGATCTTCAAGACTTTTATTTTCTTTTTTTTTCATCTGGTTCAGCAGCTCATCCATTTCCAGGGTAAGCTCTGAGAAAAGGATTGTGATGATGTCTTCTGAGTGCTTGAAATGATAATGCAGGTTTCCCGCACTGATATGAAGTTCAGCCGCAATATGTCTTGTGGTAATATTGTTATACCCTTTATCATTAAATAATTCCAGTGCTTTAGACAGAATTTTATCCTTTGTCTTCATAACCCAAAGATAAGAATATCAGAGTGGATATAAATCATATTTTTAAAATTAGAACAATTGTTCTAATTTGATATCTTTGCAGTATCAAATCTTATGACAATGGAAGGTAAACCAAAATTCAATTATGAATCAGCAGAAAATACTGATCAAGAAAGTAAAACAGATCCTCAGGAAGTTATATCAAAAATATTGCAGGTGATTCTTGGGGTGATAATGGCTGTTTTGCATATGTGATGAAAAAAAGAATTTCCTTTTGGTTTCTGCTGGGACTGTCTGCCTGGGCAATTATTATTCTGCTGAGAAGAAAAGGAATTGTAATTCCCGTAATCAACAATCATTTCACAGATTGTATAACGGTTCCCATGTATTGCTATCTGATAGAATATATCATGAATGGAGTGCTGGGCTATCAATGGAAACCTGATTTTAAATTTGTACTGACTTCAATCCTGTACCTTTCTTTTTTATTTGAAATATTATGCCCTAGAATATCATCCCGTTTCACTGCAGATTTTTTTGATGTGCTGGCTTATTCTGCAGGAGGTATGCTATACTATTTTATGGCAGTCAGGCAGGTTCATAAAAAAGCCAACAGTTCTGCATCGTAAAGAAGACTGTTGGCTGTGTTATAGTTTTTATCCTGGTTCAATAATTATAATTGCTGCATTTTGAGCAGCGGTTTTCATACGGTTATGTATAGAAGACAATTATTGAAGGCAAGATGTTACATGAATGCAAAAAAAATCTATTCCTGTTCCAGCTTGATGATAGGTCCTTTGTAAAATTTGGTCAGGTCATACAGATCTGTAAAATAATGCTGAAGATCCGGGATGATTGCAGGATCAAAATCTTTCAAACCACATTGGTCTTCTGCCAGAAGGTATAAAGACTGGTTATCCGGTTTCAGATATTCACAGAGTATATTATCAGGATGCTGTTTTCTGTTGATTATTTCTGTCAGAAATATTCCGTAGATCAGAAACTGATTGAAGTTTTTAGAATCCACAATATAATTCATATCCTGTTTCAGCAGTTTTTCATAATCTGAAAGAATCTGAAGAAAATTTTCGGCATGAACGTTTGTCGGAATTTCATAAAAAAGATCAATACCATTGATGAAAAGCTGTGTTTTGGTTTCCTCGTGATCTGAAGAGTATACTTTATGAAACCATTGAAAAATAAGCAGAAGTTCTTCCTGTGTAAGTTCTTCAACGGAATCCTTTATTTTTTCTTTAATCGTTTCAAGGGTATTTTTCGCTTCAGGCTGAAGAAATTTTAAAATATTTTCTTCTTCACGGCTCAGCTTATTGTACAAATTAATTTTGGCAACAGTTGGATTGGTCTTGATGAAATAAAGTTCTTCCGCCATAATTATTTACCCAATTAGATTTCAAATGGTTGTTTAAATATACAAAATATGCGTCAACTGTATTAAAAAAAATAATATGCAGTGAATGGGATGGCTATTTTACCGTTTCATGCAATGCTATTCTGTTTCCTTCTGAGTCTTCAAATTCTGCTACGGCAAATCCATATTTTTCGTCTATCCTTTTAGGGTAAAGAACAGAACCTCCATGCTGAACAGCTTTTTCTAATGTCTGATCAATATTCTCTGTTTTAAAATAAATGATCACTCCGTTTTTAGAAGGTTTGTAAACTTCTCCTTTAGCCAAAGCTCCCGTGATGCCACTGTTTTTCTCTTCAAAAGGAAACAAAGCCATCTCATAGCTGTCTATAATCTCTTTATCAAAACTAAAGTTGAAAACTGCAGAATAAAACTTTTCAGCACGTTCAAGATCATTCACAGGAATTTCAAAGTAGACAACAGGATTGGTAGATTTCATATTTTTTACAGGATTGGTTTTCTGCGACTGTGTGCAAGATATGCCTATTAGCAATAAAAAAGTCAAAAAACAGGATAACAGTTTCATGATTTCAGAGTTTAAACGAGGGAATGATTTACAGAATCTAAAATAGAGTTTTTATCTCAATTTTAAAAATAGATAGACTTATCTATTTTTTTATTTACATTTGTAAAAATTTTCAAGATGAAAAAGGAAAAAGTACGCGAAAGAATTATCAGGGTTGCCTCAGATTTGTTTTATAAGCAAGGATACAATTCTACGGGAATCAATCAGATTATTGCGGAAGCTGATATTGCGATTGGTTCTTTGTACAATCACTTTTCATCTAAGAATGATCTTCTTCAGGCTTATCTTATCAAAGAAGAAATTCAGTGGTTTGAAGGATTTGAAAACAGCACATCCAGAATTTCAGATCCAAAAGAAAAGATTCTTGCGCTTATTGATTACAGAAAAAAGCTGCAGCAGACTTCAAAGTTTGCAGGATGTCATTTCATTAAAATTGTCTCTGAAATAGGAGAGGGCAATCCTTCTGTTTCCGGTTTTGCCAAACAGCATAAAGAAAAACAAAAAGATTTGATCAAGACCCTTGTTAATGAATGTGCTACAAAAGGTCAAATAGCTGATCCCGGTTTAATAGCAGAAAATATTTTCCTTTTAATAGAAGGAGCAGTTGTCACCTCTACCATCAACAGACAAAATGATTCTTTTGATCAGGTGAAAAAAATGGTACAGGGTTTATTACCCTAATTTTTTTGAATATTAAAAAATAGATATATCTATATAAAAATGGAACGTAAGTATTTGAAATTAATGGTTGTATTGTTTGGTCAGTTGTTGACGATTATGGATATTTTTATCATCAATGTATCCATACCATCCATACAGCGTGATCTTCATGCTTCTCACGGAGAAATGCAGTTTATGATTGCGGCTTATCTTATTGGATTTGCATCTTTACTGATTACCGGAGGAAGACTTGGAGATTTGTACGGAAGAAAAAAAATGTATGTGATTGGATTATTAGCTTTTATGATAAGCTCTGTTGCCTGCGGGATTTCTGTAGGAGCAGGTCAGTTGGTTATTTCAAGATTTGTGCAGGGAATAAGTGCGGCAATGATGGCTCCTCAGGTACTTTCAATGATACAGATCCTGTTTTCTGACCATAGGGAGCGCACCAAAGCAATGGGCTGGTACGGAATTACCATTGGTATAGGAACTGTTTTGGGACAGTTTCTTGGCGGCTATTTTTCATCCCTTACAGTAATGGAAGAGCCATGGAGACTTATTTTTCTAATGAATATTCCTATAGGTTTACCAGCAATTTTCCTTACCCTGAAGCTATTGGACGAATCTAAAATTCCTGTGAAACAACCCTTTGATGCAGGCGGCGTTTTAATTCTTTCTGCAGGATTGTTCTGTGCTACTTATGCTTTAACCCTATCTGAGCATGATGGACTGCATTTCAAAAATGTTTCATTAGTGATGGTTTCGGCCGGAATTTTATTCACTTTTATTAAAAATCAGAAGAAAAAAATCCAAAAGGAACATGCTTATCTGATTGATTTTGAGTTGTTCCGTTTTAAAAATTTCAATCTCGGGATCATAGCGGTGTCATTCTTTTTTATCATGCTTGATTCCTACTTTTATATTTTGTCACTCTTTTTTCAGGACGGATTAAAGATCAGCCCGTTAGCAGCGGGAGAGATTATCGGTTTTCAGGGATTGGGTTTTATCCTTGCGTCATTCATTTCCGTAAAACTGATTTTAAAATATGGCAAAAAAGCCCTGATAGCAGGACTTAGTTTTATCATTATAGTTCTTATTGTTCAGTTGTTTTTATTCAGGGTACAGACTAATTTTACGGTTTTCTGTCTGCTGTTGTTTCTGCATGGATTGGGAATAGGATCCGTCATTCCTTCACTGGCTAACATAGCGATGTCTGGAATGTCTGAAAAACTGATTGGAAATGCTTCCGGTGTTTACAATACTTTTCAGCAGATTGCTGCTATAGTCGGAATTGTTGCTGTAGGAAGTGTTTTCTATTATGTTTTGGGAGTAAAGCCTTCTGTAGAGTATTATCACGAAGCTTTTTCCGTTGCATTACTGATTAATATTTTTTGTCTGATTTTTGTGATGATCTGTGTTTTCAAAGTTCCAAATCATGTTCTTCCTGAAATGAGACATCGAAAATGAAAATCAGGGTTTCTTTGATGAGGTTTTCATTTCCTGTAAAGTAGCTTTTGCCATATTTTTGGTCACCTCAGTAGGAGAGTGGCAGTCGCAGTTGCTGAGCCCAATCACATAAACATCTTCAGCAGGAATGTAAACTCCCATACTTTTAAATCCGAAGACACTTCCTCCATGCTCACGGTCAGGAATTCCATTGATATCTTTCAAATACCATCCGTAGCCATAAGTAAATTCTTCACCATTATTCAGTTTATATTTCTGAAAGGCTTTTTGAGTTTCCTTTAAATCCAATATTAAATTTTGATTTAAAGCCTGCTGCCATTTCAGCATATCATCTGCTGTAGACATCAGTGATCCGGAAGAAAATGGAACACTGAAACTGATGACTGTTTTATTCACAAATCCTTGTTCCTTTTTGTGATATCCATAAGCTCTTTGAGGAATAACTTTTCTGTCGGAAGCATAATAAGAATGAGTCATTCCTGCTTTATCAAAGATATTTTTCTTAATAAAGTCTTCATAGGAAATTCCTGAAACAAGCTCAATGATATATCCCAATACCACATATCCGGAATTGTTATAATCAAACTTTTCTCCGGGTGCGAAATCAACAGGTTCGTTTTTGAAAAAATTCACTATTTCTTCGGGTTTCATTTCTTTTTGGGCAATGGAAGAGATTGACTTCATTTTTGTAAAGTCCTTTATTCCTGAAGTATGGGTCAGAAGATGATGAAGGGTGATCTTATCTCCGTTAGGATAATCTTTGATGTATTGGGAAACAGGATCAGTGACACTAAGTTTTCCCTGTTGCTCAAGCAGCAGAATAGCCACGGCAGTAAACTGTTTGGTCATTGAACCAATTTGGAAAACATTCTCAGGGGTCATATTGACGTTAAGTTCAAGATTCGCTTTCCCAAATGCTTTTCGATACAGATTTTTTCCGTTTTGAGTAATCAGAAAAACTCCGCCAGGCTCATTTTTATTCCCGAATTCTGTCTGGATAATGCTGTCAATCTTCTTTTCATATCCTTTTGATAATGTCTGTGCATTAATTGTATGGGGTACAAATGAAAGCAGAATAAGTGGGGTTATCAGTTTTTTAATAATCATATCTATGTATTTTGTTATACAAAGATATAATTTATTTTAATTACTATGTTATACAATATAGTAAGGTGTGTTTTATTTTTTAAATTTTAAAATTGATTTTCTAAAAATTATTTCAATACAGAGATTAATAACATCATAGGTCTGCGGAGTTCTTCTTTCATTTCAGGAATTTCTTTCAACATTTCCTGACTTGGCTCCGGCTCGATAATTTCCTTGATGGTGAAGCCGTGTTGTAATAAAGTATTCAGATAGGAAGTTAAAGTACGGTGATATTTAATGACATTTTCCCCGAGGAAAGTTGTATTCCTTTTTCCTTCAATAAAATAGCGGTCTACCGGCCAGCTGATTTTTTCACCATTTTTATCATATACCCAATCCTGGCTACCTTCCGCAGTGAAAACAGGATGCTCTACTGAAAATATAAAAGATCCTCCCTGAGTAAGCCATTTGTAAATATTATGTACCAAATTACCAAAGGATTCTACATAATGTAACGTGAGTGAACTGAGTATCAGATCAAATTTTTCGGCAGGATAATCCACTTCTTCCAGAGCTTTTCTTTCATATTGAATTCCTTCCAGATTATTGATCTCTTGTGCTTTTGCCAGCATTCTTTCTGAAAGATCAATTCCAATCACAGATTTTGCTCCATTTTCTATAGCATAGCGGCAATGCCAGCCGAAACCACAACCGAGATCAAGGATATTTTTACCCTGAAAATCCGGTAGCATATTTTTCAAAGTATGCCATTCTCCGGCTCCTTCCAGCCCAATCTGAGAACGAAGCATTTTTTCGTACTGGTTAAAAAATGATGGATTGTCGTATTTATTTTCTTTCATAGCTTGCAATTTTTCGGTTACTTAAAAGGAATTACAGTATTCAAATAAGGTTCTTAACTTATGGAACTTTCAATTGCAGATCATGTGCCTAGCGTTTGTTTTCCCGCATTGCTTTAATGAGTTTATCGTTTCGTTTTTCAGCTCTTTCATTATTTAAAGAAAGTACAGCCCAAATGGCAGCTGGAAGCCATCCGATCAACGTAATTTGTAAAATAAGGCAGATAATTCCGGTGAAGACTTTTCCACGGACCATGAAAGATAAGAAGGGAAGTAAGATGGCTAATAACATGATTCTAAGTTTTTATTTGAATTAATTTTAACGGGACTGAGGATCGAAATAGGCTTTAAAAGTGAGAGGATCTTCCGTTTTATCCTCCGCTTCTTCAAGATATTCCAAATACTCTTCCTGATGTTTCTCCATATAAACAAGCACAATAGCGAGGTTTACAAAAAGATTTTTGTCTTGAGAACCCAAATTTAGTGCCGTTTTTAAATACTCCAGCGCCATTTCATTTTCTCCCATATCAGAGTAAATAGCACCAATATTGATTAAAGCCGCTGTATTTTTAGGCTCAATCAATAAAATTTCATCTAATTCTTTAACCAACAGATCATTTAAAGTATCCCAATGGTCTTCATTTTCCCATCTTTTAGCCTGAAGTTTTTTTACGTTTTCTAATCTTGTTGTTATCGTACTCATTATTTAGAATTACAGAATGGATGTTTACTTATAAGGTGCAAATTTAGCTTTTTACTCTTTAAGTCCATCCAGTATGGCCGCTTTCAGGATTTCAATGTTGATATCTTTCAATGCTTTGAATTTAATACAATACCCAGTGACGCTTGCTTTCCCTATTTTATCTCCGTAGGTTTCAGATAAATAGGTTTTATCACCGATATTCATGATATAAACGGAGATGCCTGTTGTATTGGCACTCATACCAATCTGATAAAAATCTCTTGTTTTTCCACCAGCATATTGCATGACATACGATCCATACCCGATATTAGGATTGGAAACGGTTTTGTTCTCATCGTTTTTACCATCGAGGAACCACAGCTGGCAATCCGATATCAGTTCCAGAATAATGTTGTGAAGTTCCTGCATATCATTACGCTTAAGTTCCGGCTGACTGTTGATGTAGTCCTGGATTTGTTCTTGGGTGGTCATAGATCATGAGATTATTGAGCGACTAATTTAAAACAAAAAAGAACAGCAATCACTGTTCTTTTATATTGTATTTTCCTGATTTATTGAATCAGTTCTTTCATTGTTTTCTCTGTTTTCATCAGTTCACCTTGTGGAATCTGATGATGAAGATAAGTGAAAAGCAAATTGGTGACCCAGCTGTTTTCAATCTGATGAATGTAGTAAGAGCAGATCAAACCAAAATCATCGGAAATATAAGCCGGAAGATCTGAAGAACCGGTACTTCTGAATGTGGAAACAAAAATTTCCTTTCGGATATCACTTATTTTGTCTTCTGTTTCCTCATCAAAAGGCATTTCTTCAATCATCTGATACGCTTTCATCCATTCATCTGAAAACTCTGCAGAATCTCTGCTATCAAGAATTTCATCAATCTTTTCTGAAGTAATATGGTCAAGAACTGTTTTTAAAGATTGATTAAAAACTGCTTCCAGCATGTTAATTTTTTCTGTCGTCATCTCAGCCTGTATTCTATCCAAATGCTCTTTTCAGTAAGCTTTCTACTTTTGGTTCACTACCTCTGAAATTTTTGTAAAGCTCCATCGGATCTTTCGTTCCCCCTGAAGAAAGCAGTACTTTATATTTAGCTGCAATCTCAGGATTGAAGATTCCGTTTTCTTTGAAATACTGGAATGCATCAGCATCCAGAACTTCCGCCCATTTGTAAGAATAATATCCTGCGGAATATCCTCCCTGGAAAATATGTGAGAAACTTGGGCTCATTGCCGTTTCTGCGTTGGAAGGATAAAGAGTGGTTGCTTTGGTATATTTGTCTTCAAACTCTTTTACACTCTCGTTCTCCAGTTCTGCCACTTTTGTGTGATAGTTCATATCCAGAAGTCCGAAACCAAGTTGTCTTAAAGTCTGATACCCTTCCATGAAATTTTTAGACTGTTCTATTTTTTCAATTTTTTCGTCGGGAAGTACTTCTCCTGTCTTATAATGTTTTGCAAACGTTTTTAAGAATTCCGGTTCATAGCAGAAGTTTTCCAGAAACTGTGACGGAAGTTCTACAAAATCCCATTTCACAGAAGTTCCGGAAAGAGTAGGATATTGAGTATCTGCCATCATCCCGTGAAGTGCATGCCCAAACTCGTGGAATAGAGTAGTCACTTCCTGGAAAGTCAGTAAGCTAGGTGTATCTTTTGTCGGTTTGCTGAAGTTGCAGACAATTGAAATATGCGGACGGGAATTTTCACCGTTTTGTTTGTACTGATTTTTGTAGCTGGTCATCCATGCACCGGCTCTTTTTCCTTTTCTTGGAAAATAATCAACGTATAATAATGCCTTGTATCTGTCAGCCTGAGCGGAGTCGAAGGCTTCTTTTACTTCATATACTTTTACATCTTCGTGGTATTTTGGAATGTCGTTTCTTTCTTCAAACGTCAGCCCGAAAAGTTCTCCAGCCAATCCAAATACAGCATCCTGTACCTGATTTAATGGAAAATAAGGTTTCAATTCTTCATCATTAAGATCGAATTTTGCCTTACGAAGTTTTTCAGCATAGAATGCATGGTCATAACCTTGCATTTCTTCAATTCCGTCAGCTTTTGCTAAAGCTTTTAATTCTTCAATTTCCTGATCAGCATAAGGTTTTGCTTTGGTCAGAAGTTCATTTAAAAAATCTAAAACTTTTACCGGAGACTTAGCCATTCTCTCTTCCAATACGAAATCTGCATAGTTTTTATACCCGATAAGTTCTGCTTTTTGTTGCTTTAAATTCAAAAGCTCCTTAATCAGATTCTGGTTATCAAATTCTCCACCATCGAAAGATTTTTTACCATTGGCTAAAGCCAGTTCTTTTCTCAGTTCACGGTTTTCAGCATATGTCATGAACGGAATATAGCTTGGATACTGTAAAGTGACTACCCAGCCTTCAAGATTTCTTTCTTTCGCTTCTTCAGCATATTGATCGATGATCGCCTCAGGAATTCCTGCAAGATCTTCTTTATTGGTGATATGTTTAAAATAAGCATTGGTGGAAGCCAATACATTCTGTCCGAATTGTAAAGATTTTAAAGAAAGATCCATGCTGATTTTCTTTAATTTTTCTTTGTCTTCCTCATTCAGTAAAGCTCCGCTTCTTACAAAACCTTTGTAGGTTTCATTCAAAAGCATTTCCTGCTCTTCGTTGAGATTATATTTTTCCTTTTCATCATATACTTTTTTGATTTTGTTGAAAAGGGCTTCGTTTTGAGAAATTTTTGAAGAATATTCTGTTAAAATTGGAGAAACTTCCTGAGCAATCTGCTGGATTTCGTCGCTGGTCTCTGCAGAATTTAGGTTGAAAAAAATATTCGAAACCACATCCAGCTGTTCTCCGGAATATGCCAATGCTTCAATTACATTTTCGAAAGTAGGAGCTTCGGGATTGTTAACAATCGCATCAATTTCTGCTTCAGATTTTTGTATCAATTCTTTAAATGCAGGAAGATAATCTTCATTTTTAATACTGTTGAATGGGGCTGAATGATATGGTGTGTTAAATTTTTCTGTTAAAATATTCATTTTTTGATCTTTTTATATAAGGTAAATTTAATGATTCATCGGGAATCACAGCTGAAACGCTCAAAAATAATGCCTTACTGGCAAGTTATGACAAAAATACCTTATCTTTAATTAATCTTGTCATATGGAAAGAGGGAGTGATGTGGGAATATTTAATTTTGAGAACAGATTTAAAAGTCATCATTAAAATAAACAACCTTAAATATATAGACTATGAAAACACTCTTAAAAATTATCGGTATCATCATTGTACTGATTCTTATCTATGCTGTTATTGCCATACTGGCTTTCAGTAAAGATTATCACTATGAAAAATCTATTGTTATCAATGCATCACAGGAAAAAGTATGGGCTTATACAGGTAATCTAAAAGGATATAACCAATGGGATCCTTTTTCCAAAGCTGATAAAAACATTGTCATTACTTATTCAGGGAACGGAGATAAAGTAGGAGATTCCTATCACTGGAAGGGAGATAAAAATGTAGGAGAGGGTGAACAGGCCATTACAGAACTGGTTCCCAACCAAAAAATGGGAACGAAACTTCATTTTATAGAACCTTTTGAAGGAGATATGAAAGCGAATTTCATTATGGCTCCTGAAGGAAGCGGAACGAAAGTGACATGGATGATTGATAATGAGCTTACTCCTATGATGAAGATTATGAAGCCGATGATGAATGGCAATATGGACAAGATGTTCAGTCAGGGGCTGGGCGATCTGAAAAAACTTGCTGAAAAATAAGAAAAAAGAGGCTGTCCCAAAAGGACAGTCTTTTTTTATGCGTCCGATCAAAAGTATAAATACATTGGAAATATCAATATTTATGGCATGAATTAACAGGTCGCTCCTCCGGAGCTCTAATTTTAAAATAAATACGTCCTATTAACAGCCAGCTCCTATTGGAGCTGGATTTGATCCCATCGGGATCAACTGTTAGTAGAAAAAATGAGATCGCCGTAAAATAAAGCTCCGGAGGAGCGACCTGTTAATTCTATTTAAATTTTATCGAACAAGAATGGTTTTTTATATAAAGTGTCAGATCCAAGGTTAATTCAAGACATTTATATGACTCTCAAACTCTCCTAAATCTATAACAACAATGCTGGTCATTATTTTCTATAAAGTGAAAGAAATATTATTCTAAAATATTATCTTTATATAAAGAATAGATTGTATGGAGAAGATCGTATTTGAAAAAAGTGATATCAGAGACTTTGTGAAAACTACCATAACAGAGAAAATTGAAAAGCTTAAAAACTTTATCGAATTTACCCTGGAAGCCAGCCGTGACATCAAAAAAACTCCGAAATATGACAGTATGAGAGAAGAAATGCAAGAAGAAATTTATCAGATGCAGCGACAACTAGGAGCTTTGAATGATCTTAAAAGAAATATGGCAAAAGTCCTGAATACGGCTACTGAAAGAGTACAGCTTGGTTCACTGGTCATTACCAATAAGGCAAGGTTTTATATTTCTGTGTCACTGGGAGAGTTCTTTTTTGAGGGAGACCGGTTCTACGCCATCTCTCCGGAAAGCCCCATGGCTAAAAAGATGATGGGTATGAAATCCGGTGATGAATTTACCTTAAACAAAATCCATCAGAAGGTGATAGAGGTTTTGTAAAAGTAAAAAGTAAAAAGTAAAAAGTAAAAAGTAAAAAGTAATGTTGATAAGCTTCCGGAATTTTTATCACTTGTCAAGCATTAAACTTCCTTCATTCTGTTTCCTGCTTCCATCTTTTTTGTAATTTTGTTACATGAATAATGCATCCATTTTAAAAGAAATTATAGAGCAAAGAAGAAGTATTTTCCCAAAGGATTATACAGACTCAGAAATATCTCAGGAAGTTTTGGAGGAGATTGTAAACTCTGCCACATTTGCTCCCAATCATAAACGTACTAAGCCCTGGCGTTTCAAAATATTCAAAGGGGAAGAAAAAGCACAGCTTGCATCAGAAATGCAGGCTATCTATAAAACCGTTACTCCAGAACAGCTTTTCCTGGAAAAAAAATACAACGATATTGGTTTTAAAATCAATAAAGCAGATGTTGTGGTTTCCATTGTGGTGAATTTCAGCGGAATGGTTCCTGAATGGGAAGAAATAGCAGCGACTTCAATGGCGGTTCAGAATATGTATCTTACCTGTACAGCAAATAATATAGGGTGTTACTGGAGTTCTCCCAAAATTGTAGATGAATTGAAAGATTCTCTGACTATTGAGGAAAACCAGAAGTGTCTGGGATTATTTTATATGGGTAACTTGGAATAAATAGCCCTGATGGAGCGGTTTGTCTGAGCTCTTTTTCTTTGCGGAAGAAAAAAGCGAGTAGCGAGAGCAGGTTCCCGGCTTCTGAAAAAAATGAATTTTATAAAACTTTTTGCCTGGAGCTTTTTACTTCAAACTTTTTTACTATCTTTGCACTCTTAAATATTTAACTGGGACGAGTTCCCGTAAAATTCAAACATTATGTCAGTAAAAATCAGATTACAAAGACACGGTAAAAAAGGAAAACCTTTTTTCCACATCGTGGTTGCAGATTCTAGAGCTAGAAGAGATGGTAGATTCATCGAGAAACTAGGTACTTACAACCCAATTACTAACCCGGCAACTATCGAATTGAACGTTGATTCTGCTGTACAGTGGTTAAACAACGGTGCTCAGCCTACTGATACTGCTAGAGCTATTCTATCTTACAAAGGTGCTCTTTACAAAAAACACTTACAAGGTGGTGTAGCTAAAGGTGCTTTTGACGAAGCTGAAGCTGAAAAAAGATTCAATGCTTGGGTAGAAGCTAAAGATTCTAAAGTACAAGGTAAAGTAGAAGGTTTAGCAACTGCTAAAGCTGACGCTAAGAAAGCTGCTTTAGAGGCTGAAGTAAAAGTAAACGAAGCTAGAGTTGCTGCTGCTGCACAAGCTGAAGCTGATGCTAAAGCTGCTGAAGAAGCTGCAAACGCACCTGCTGAAGAAGTTGTTGCTGAAGCTACAGAAGGAGAAGCTCCTGCTGCTGAAACTGAAGAAAACACTGAAGCTTAAGAACAAACCCTGTTATGCGTAAAGAAGATTGCTATTTTTTAGGAAAAATCACACGCAGACATGGACTTGCGGGTAACGTGATCCTTAAATTGGATACCGATCAACCCGAGCTTTACAATAAATTGGAATCAATATTCGTTGAAATCAACGGATTATTGGTTCCATTTTTTATTGAAAAATCATCATGGAGCAAACTGGATGCTCTGAATCTTGCATTCAAAAACTCTTCTGAAGCGATGGTAGATCAGGTGTTGGGTAAAAGTGTTTACCTTCCACTTGCTTCACTGCCTAAACTTTCAGGAAAACAATTCTATTACCACGAAATCATCGGATTTGAAATTTTTGATCAGAATGATAACAACTGTGGAGTAATCAGATCGGTAAACGATCAGACTGCGCAGGTGTATTTCATTACCAATCTGGATGGGAAAGAAGTGGTAATTCCTATGATCAAAGACTGGATTCTTGAAGTTGACAGAGAAGAAAGAATCATCAAAATGGAACTTCCTGAAGGTCTTATTGATGTATTTCTGGTTCCTTCGAAAAAAGACGAATAGCTTTGCGATAAGCGATAAGCAATAAGCTATTCTTTCTCACTTTTCTACATTACTATTACTTCATTACTCATTATTCATTACTCATTTTTTAAGGCGGGTAAAAGATATTCCTGTACCATTTTTTCAACTTGTGAATGGGCATAAGGTTTATTGTAGGCTTGTGCGGTAATTACCATTACAACTGGTATTTTGGTGAAGATGATGATTTTGTTTCCACCATTTCCGCTGGATTGGAAAGCTTCATAACTGCTGTTTCCCACTGTATAAACTTTTCTCCAGAATAAATATCCATACCCTTCAAAATCCTGACGATCCGGAAAATAATTGGTAAAAGATTTCTTTATCCATTCCTTACTCAATAAGGTTTTTCCATTCCAGATCCCGTTATTTTGATATAATTGCCCGAATTTTGCAAAATCAAGTGCTTTCATACGAAGTCCTCCCGCCAGTGAAGGCTTTTGCTGTGGGGTAAACTGCCATTTGTAGTTTGTAATTCCAAGAGGTTGAAACAATTTTTGATCGGCATAATTTTTTAATCCGTGTGGAACACTTTTATCCAGAATATCTCCGGATAATACCACGCCTGCGGTGAAATAATTCCAGTTTTTTCCAATGGGATTCTCCGTCATCGGCAGATCCAGCGTAAACTTTACCCAGTTTTCAGTCGGGTACATATTTTCTTCATTTCCGGGAGATTCATAGTTCTCATCATTCCCGTCAAACCCTGAACTCATTGTCAGTAAACTTTTGATGGTGACATTATCTTTTTGAGAAGAATAATTTTTAAAAAGCTTAAGGTCATAAAACTCACTCAGCTTCTGGTTTTCACTTTTTAAATATCCGTCTTTGATGGCAATTCCCGTTAAAGCTGAAGAAAAAGATTTTCCTACAGATCTTGTATCCTGCAACGAATCTCTTCCTGACCCGTTGAAATACTCTTCAAGAAGTAATTTTCCTTCCTTTATAACAATAATTCCGGTGATATTTTTAAATCTGTTTTCTGCAATTTTCTTATTCAGGGTTCTGATGGCTTCAGTATTGATTTTTTCCTGTGAAGCCTTCCATCCGCTATTGGATTGAATAGGTTGGATGGCGATTTGCTGCTCCGTAATATTTTGAGCAGGAACCGTAAGATTGATTTGTCCTTCTGCAATGACTGATCCCGTTTTGATTGTAGCAGTATTGAGATAAGGTCGGATTTCAATTTTTAAAATATGATTTCCTGCTGTCAGTGCATCAATTCCGTTATGAGCCATATAAAAACGCATCCATAAATACCTTCCCCAGGAATCTTCATTTTTACTGCTGAGAAGAGGAATTTGTAATGTAGTTTTTACTTTTTTATGGTCCGGAGTACCTGCACCTGTATTGAGATTTTCTTTATATATAAGCTTTCCGTCTACGTAAAATGTGAATTGATAATTTCCTTTTTTCAGTAATTCATCCGCAGACCAGCTGGGTTCAAGCTGATGCAGATAATTGACCAGAGAGTTATCAAAGAAGGCATGAATTCTGAGATCTCCATTCTCCTGCAATACCGTAGAGGGAACAATATCAGAATCTCTCATATTTTCCGTTGCCATGTTTTGGGTTAGAAAAATAATTTTTCCAGCGTACTTTTTCTGAATGGGATTCTCAATTTTTTCAGGATTGACTATATTTTTATTTTGCCCGTGATAATAATAAAAGGTAAAAATAAAGATCAATAGTAGAAATGGTTTCATTTTAAAGAAGTATTTAAACAAAAATACAGAACTTCCTTCTCACAAAATAGAATGAAATTAACATTTCTATTGTAGTATTGATCTCTTCCGGAATCTAATTGAATAGCTTTCTGAACTCTCCCGGAGACTGATTGGTCTTCTGTTTGAAGAGTTTACTGAAAGACTGTGGATGCTCAAATCCTAATTCATAAGCAATTTCACTTACAGATAAACTTGTGGTGCTTAAACGTTCTTTGGCAGATTCAATTAACTTATTCTGAATGTGCTGTTGTGTATTTTGCTGAGTGTGAAGACGCAAAAGTGTTCCCAGATAATTAGGGGAAATATTCATCTGTTCGGCAATACACTTTACAGATGGAATCCCGTTTTCAAGGAGATTTCCGCTTTCGAAATATTGAGAAAGAATGTCTTCAAATTTGTACAATAATTCGTGACTTGATTTCTTTCGGGTAAAAAACTGACGTTCATAAAAACGATCGGAATACACCAGTAATAATTCAATCTGAGCAATGATCAGATCCTGTGTGAACCTATCAGTGTTGGTCTGATATTCCCGTTCAATATTTTTAAAAATATCAACCAGGATTTTCTCTTCCTTATCGGAAAGAAAAAGGGCTTCTTTCACCTGATAACTAAAGAAATCATATGATTTTATTTTTCTGGTTAATGAAGTATTCCACAGAAAATCAGGATGAATCAACAATAAAAATCCTGTGGGTTCTACTTCTACATCAGGATTGATTTCAAGGCTTAAATATTGTTGCGGCGAAACAAAACACAGTACTCCAGAATCGAAATCGTATTGCTGCTGTCCATAATTGAACTTTGGGCTTACATTCTTTTTCAGACCAATGGAATAAAAATTCTGAATCCATTTCAGTTCTTCGTGGTCTACAATATAGCGGACTTTACTGTAATCTACCAAACTGATCAGTGGATGCTCAGGATGGGGAAGACCACAGAAAGCATGAAAATCTGAAATAGAATTAAAACGAACAGGTTGTTTCATAGAGCGAAGTTAATTGTTTTTATAAAAAGTATAACGCATTGATTCAAAAAGTCTTCGACTCTGATCAGACAAACTTTCCTAAAATTTTATACTTTATTCATGTCTATAAATTGAACATAAAGTATTAGGAATGTCATCCGAGCGGAGTTGAAGGATATTAGCAGATTAAATTGCTGTAGAAACAGTAAGGCTTTCCCATTTCTCAGCGTCTTTCTTTAAAATATCAATTTTATTATTCAGAAATTCCACCGTTCCTACCCCTAATAATAGATGTACCGGAGGATTTTTTTCTTTACTGATCTGGATCAGTACATCGGCTGCTTTTTCAGGATCATTAGGCTGGTTTCCATTGATTTCGTTAAGGTGCGCCTGTTCTGAATTTCTTGCAGCCTCATAAGCCTGAATAGGATTTGCTGGTGTTTTCACAGAATCTTTAGTTAAGAAATCAGTGCGGAAATATCCGGGATAAACAACGGTAGCATAAACTCCGAAGTCTTTTACTTCTTCAGCCAGTGCTTCCGTAAATCCGGCAACGGCAAATTTTGTGGAGCAATAGATTCCCCAGCCTGGAAAATTAGCAGAATAGCCGCCAACAGAAGAAATATTGAAGATATTTCCTGATCTTTGTTCACGAAGATAAGGCATGGCGTTTCTGATGACATTTAAAGTTCCGAAAACATTCACTGCATAATTTTCTCTTGCCTCTTCATCTGTCAGTTCTTCCAGTGTTCCGATTTGTCCATATCCTGCATTGTTAACTACTACATCAATTCGTCCGAAATGCTTAACTGTTTTTTCAATGGAAGATTTGATGTCATCATTATCTGTGATGTTGACACTGAGTGGAAGGAAGTTTTCTGAAGTTTCTCCGATGGTGGAGATCAGGGATTCAACGGTACGGCTTGTAGCAGCAACCTGAAATCCTTCGGATAGTAATTTTTTTACCAACTCGAATCCTAAGCCTTTTGAAGCTCCTGTCACGAACCATACTTTTTTTGTTTCCATTTTTAAATATTTTTTTGTTTAAATGATGGTACAAAGATGGAAACTTACGAAAAGGTAAATGTAGCCGAATCGGGGAATGATGTATCCAAATCGTGAATGATGTTATTTAACACATGCCATTCTGAATAAAATGTAATGTAATGAAGAATCTCAAACAATTGATGAATAACAAGATTCTTACCTTTTCAGAAATCGCAGATTGGGTCTGTCAATGACAAAAGCCAAATCCCTCTCTAATTTTGAACAAATTTCAATAATTTTTCAACAGATTCCTGTATTTCAAAGGAGTGATGCCTATATTTTCTTTAAAACATCTGATAAAATGACTTTGATCTGAAAAACCGCATTCCATCGCAATATCCGTTAAAGAATGGGATGAAGGGAGAAGCTCAAG
This sequence comes from Chryseobacterium sp. KCF3-3, assembly GCF_045865955.1. Classification (NCBI taxonomy): domain Bacteria; kingdom Pseudomonadati; phylum Bacteroidota; class Flavobacteriia; order Flavobacteriales; family Weeksellaceae; genus Chryseobacterium; species Chryseobacterium sp. KCF3-3. The sequence goes on along the minus strand of NZ_AP035792.1, from coordinate 639,014 downwards.
AGATTTATTGAGTTTTAATTTTCTGAGATATTCACCCAGATTACAGTGGAAATATTTGTGAAAATCTCTGCTGAGATGAATAGGATGGATGTTCAGGGTTTTGGAAAGTTCCGTAAGATTAAGGCTTTCTGTAAAGCTTTCATGCAGAATTTCATTAATCTGACCTACCCATAAAGGTTTTCTTTCTGTGCTTTCTTTTTGATGGGTCAACCGACTGAAAAGATGTAGCAATAGTTGATTAAAAGCCAGTTCAAATGAAATATCATCACCTTTGGTTTCTTTGAACATCTGATAAACCAATAATTTTAAGGCAGGATTTTTTATGTTAAAACTACCTTCCACTTTATTTTTCTGAATATCAAACCGGTCAAACCAGCTTTGCGAAAGCTCAATATGAAAACCTCTTGTGAAAATATCCGGTTTAATATTATAATGTGGATCTTCCCAATGATGATACAATAATGTTCCGGCAGAACAGCCATAGACTTCCTTTCTGTTTCCTTCCGTCATATTCCCCTGAAGAAGAAAAGTGAAATAAGCATTTTCATGATAATGCCAGTCTACATAAGGATGAGTATACTCCGTATCGGTGATGGTCAATCCTTCTAAATTGACCCTTTGATTGGTATCTCCAAAATATTCGCCGTTACGAAGCGTATTCATGATAAATTCTGTTTTAATCGGTCAATCTGTTCATACATTTTATTAAAAAACATTTTCCTCTCTCTGTTCCCGGATTCATTCATTGATCTGGAGTTTTTGATCTGATGCTCAAAATAGCTCAGAGAATCTTCACACGTTATTTTATCATTGGTCATCATATATCCGAACATGCTGAAAGGTACAAAAAAGGAACATTGTTCTTCGTTTTTGAATAAAATAGCATTGTTTAAAATGACCAAATCATTCACATAGATTTTAAAATTACTTTTTTCCAGTGTTTTCATTTCCAGTCCTTCCAGTAACTTTTTCAGGTCTTCCAGGATAAGATCTGCATCATTTTTCTTTAATAAACCCATTTCATAATAAAACGAGATTTGTCTCAACGCACTCATAATCGTGGTGTCATTCCAGATTTCCGTTACGTTTTGTTTATCATAAAGATCTTTCAGCATTTCATTTTTTACAGAATGATATTCCATCGTGAATTCATGAAACGGACTTAAAAACTTATCCTGATTCAACAAATTCATCCAGACATAAAACTTGAAACGGGACAGAACTGAATCTGAAATGGTATAAAAAAACGGGATGTCCTTTGCGGAATAAAATACTTTGGAATTAGTGATATTTTGAAAAACATTCAAAATCTTCAAGGAGTTCTCGAAATAGTTTAAAAGATCTTCAGTGGTTTTTACAGGTTGTGTTCTCTTGACTACCAATTGATTTTCCGTTCCCAAAAACTGATCCAGTGAGATCTGATAGTATTTGGCAAGTTCCAGAGCTTCCTCAAAACTGAACTTGGCTTTCATAGAAGTTCTTCTGTGAGCCGCATCATAGCTGATATTAAGAATATTGGCGATCTCATCATTTAAAGATTTTTCACCGATTTTTCTTCGGATTTCCTTCAATAAAGCTTCCTGGTGCATAGTTTTGTGATTTTCACAAATGTAGTATTTTTTTGTGGAAAGAGTTGTTGATTTGAAGGTTTGAAGCTTGAAGCTGGGAGAAGGGAAGTAGTAAAAGTTGAAAGAATAAATAACGATTTAACAGTAGTTGGATTTATAATCACTATTGCTATTGATCACTGAAAGTAACTTCCAGCATCCTTCTTCCGGCTTCCAACCCCTGTTTTGTGATTTTCGCAAACAGAATGTTTTTTTTAATTTTTTTTCACATTCGGAACTGAGTCTTCTGCTGATAATTTTGAACTGTAATTTTAAAATAACGAGTTATGAAAACACGAATTTTATTAACAGCAGTTCTTTTAGTCAACAGTCTGGTTTATGCATCAGACCGTTTAAAAACAGATTCTTTAAAACCAAGACTGATTGCAGCTTCACCTTCAAAGACTGTCAGAAATGTCAACGGAATTTTATTTAAATATTTTGACGAGGAAGAACATTTTAAGCCTAAAAAAGTAAATGGCTTAGGTATGGGATTCAATTTTGTGGGCATTTTTCTTCCGCCATTGATGCTTTTCACTTTACAGCCACCAGGAAACCATGATTATGTCATTGTTCCCCGTGAAAAGATGAATACCATTAATGGTTTGCAGTTGTCAATCATCAACATGGAACCCACAGTTACCAATGGTCTGGAAATCAATATTTCAAGCAATGTCAGCACGTATGCAGTGACCAACGGAATGTCTGTCTCTCCATTTTTTAATCTGCATCATGAGATGAAAGGGGTTTCTGTAGCGCCATTGGCCAATATCGGGCAGAAATGCAGAGGAATCCAGATCGGTTTGTACAATCAATGTAAAGATTTCAGAGGAATCCAGATTGGTGGATGGAATGAGAACGGCAGAAGGAAACTGCCTTTGATCAACTGGAATTTTAAGCAACAGAAAGTAAATAAAAAGTGATTATGAAACCAAAAATAAGATTTAAAAAAGCAACCTCCTTTCTATTCGGAATTGCGTGAAGAGGTGAATATATTGCTGACAGATGAAGTGACTAAAAAGGCTGAAAGATTAATGATTATAAAATTTCTGTTTTATTCTCTTACTTTTTTCCTTTTGTATGCCAATCTTTTTAATCCTTATATATCAGACAAGAACTGGCTGGTAACTTTGAATTATATTGCTTTAGGGCTTACCGGAATATTGCTGGCTTTTAATTGCGCTCATGATTGTGTGCACAATACATTCTCAAAGTATAAAAAACTCAACCGGATTATTTACTATATCACTTTTAATTTGCAGGGCGTAAATGCAAGATTGTGGAGAAAAAGACATATTGCTTCTCATCATGTATTTCCTAATGTGGATGGCTGTGATGCTGATATCGATGATAATATTTTTTTGCGTCTGTCTGTACATCATCCCAAAAGAAGAATTCATGCCTACCAACATTTATATGCTACTTTGCTGTATTGTTTCTACACTTTGCATTGGATTATGATTAAAGATTTTATTTATGTAAGGAAAAAAGACCTGGCTAATCTCAGAAATCAGAAACATTCTATGATGTCTGTAGCAGAAGTTATCCTGCTAAAATTAGCTTACTTCGGTTATATGTTGCTTTTGCCGATGCTTTTTACTGAGATTCCGGTGATCATGATCATAGTATCTTTTATCGTTATGCATGTTACCATTTCACTGTTTTTTGTTCTTACTCTGATTATTTCTCACCTGAGTCTTGAAACCGATTTTCCCCAAGCAGATGAAAATGGATATCTGCCTTATGATTATTATGAACATCAGCTGGCGGTTTCATTGGATTATCATCCAACCAACAGTTTCGCCAACTGGATTTTCGGAGGGTTCAATTCCCATGCGGCACATCATCTTTTTCCCGGTTTACCACACACAGTTTATACCATTATTACTCCTGCAATCAAAAGAGCAGCAGCCAGAAACAATTTTCCATACCATGAGAAAAGTATTGTGGATGCTGTAGCTTCACACTATCAATACCTGAAACAATTAAGTAAATAATCAAACCATGAAAAATTATAAACTAATAGTATTTTTATTCCTGTTTTCAGTACGTATTTTTTCACAGAATACTACGAATGACACAGTGAATACCCAAACAGAAGAACCTTTTGATTATAAAAAATATTATGACTGTGATTTCGGAGAAGGAAATGTTTTGATTGTCATCAAGAAAGGAAAAGAATTTACGGACCTTAAAGATTTAAGAAAATCCGGTAAAGGTTTTGCCATTAAAATGGAAGCCATATACAGTATGGAATTTGCAGATGGCCAGAGATATGAATCAAGTGTGGTGAAAACTATTACACAGGATAGTATTTCGATCACGAATTTTTTCAATGAGAATGCTGCGAAGCTTGCAGGAAAGCCTTTTAAGTTAATTACTTATCCTCTTTCATCTTTAAAATATATTCGTTTTATTAATGATCGGATGTTGTCTCTGTACAATAAAAAAAATATTCAGAAGGATTTTAATCTTATTGTGAAGAAAATGGATCAGGCTAAAATGTGTCCTGCAGTTCTTCAGTTTAAAGAAAGGAATGGTGAAATGAAGGTCTGTCATTTTTATCTGACCTCTCAAGGATATGATCTTCTTTATGAAAGCAATGGAAGAGTGTACTATCTGGAAGGTAAAGTAGAATGGAAATGATATTTGAAAAGAGTATAATTTTTATTTAGTATTCACTTTTTATTGAATTATTATTCTGAATTTTAATGAAAATATGGATGAATACATGGAAAAAAAGCAAAAGGAGTGGTGCATCTACTGAAGAAAAATAATATTTTTGTAATATAGCTAGGATGAATGATGAAAATAAAATCTTTACTACTGTTTTTGATTATAGGGGTTGTGTTTTATCATGCACAAACTCTTAATATTAAAAAAAATTCTCTGGAAGAACGCACTTATGAGGAATTGGAAAAGGAATTCTATGGCAATCATACGGATGAGGAAAACAGTAAAAGTATTGCCAATTATTATCTTAAAAAGGCAAAAGCTGAAAAAAATACCACTCATATTGCTGAAGGATATGTTATGCTTCACTTTGATGAAGACTTACCCAACGCATTAAAATACTTAGACAGCTTACAGTACATCACAAAAAATTCTAAAGAAAACACCTATCCGGCGAGAATTTATTTGCTAAGAGGAAATTTATACTCTAAGAATGACAATCTTCAATCTGCATTCAATAATTATATCCTGGGACTGAAATATGCAAAAGAAAAAGGAAATAAGAGGCAGATTGCTATGGCCCATATCAGTATTGCCTACCTGAACAATTATATCGGAAAACATGCAGAGACAGCAAAAGTACTGAGACACTATGCTTATGATGCAGATTACATGAATGAAGATGAGAAAAATTCTCTCAAACTGAATCTGGCAGATGCTTACATAGAGATCAATAAAATGGATTCTGCTTATGTATTGATAAAGGATGGGTTACTGGATTCTAAAAAAAATAAAGATGTTTACCGATATCATCAGAATCTTGGGCTGCTTGGATATTATAATCTGCATTCCAGAAATTATCAGAAAGCCATCGATGGTTTATTGGAATGCGAAAAATATTTCTTTACAAAAAATAATGGCAGTAAAAGAAATCATAATTATACGCTTTTGTATTTAGGAAAATCCTATGCCGGAATTCAGGAAAAAGAAAAAGCAGTAGGATTTTTCAGGAAGATAGATTCTCTGGTTCTTAAAACCAACTACATCTATCCTGAGCTGCGAGATGTATATACCTATCTTATTGATTATTATAAAGAAAACGGTGATAAGGAAAAACAACTGTATTATGTAGACCGTTTTTTAAAAGTAGACCAGGTGCTGGATATGCAGTTCAGGTATATTTCCAGAGAACTTCCGAGAAGGTATGATACTCCGGAACTTCAGCAGGAAAAAGAAAGCATTACCAATGAGCTTACGAAAAGAAAAAGTCTTTTCTATATTGTTTTAAGCCTTTTGTTGATTTCACATTTATTATTTATCAACGTTTATTTTAAATATAAAAAATCTGAAAAGAACTATAAGAAGATTGCTCAGGATCTTATTCAATCTGTTAATGAAAATAAAGGAGAAAAAAACAGAGATCCGGAAGTTCGAAATGAAATTGTAGCAGAATCTATTCAAACAGAAAATATTGAGGACAAAACATCCAGAACTATTTCTGAAGATATTGCCCAGAATATTTTAAAAGAACTTGAAATATTTGAAGACAAAGATCAGTTTTTGAATAAAGGAATTACGTTGGGAAGTCTTGCCAAAAAAATAAAAACAAACTCAAAATATCTGTCAGAAATTATCAATACTTACAAAGGGAAAAACTTTGCAACCTATCTCAATGATCTTCGTATTGATTATGCCATCAGCAGATTGGCCAATGATAAAAAATTCAGGTCTTATAAAATTACTTTTATCGCAGAAGAATTAGGATATAATAATGAACAGGCCTTCACTTTAGCCTTCAAAAAACGAACCGGAACACCACTTTCTATCTACTTGAAAGAAATTGAAAACATGTCTTTGGATTAGATTTAATTCATTGATTTTCATTGTTTTATTATTTATAGATTCATGTTTTTAGGTATATAAATTTATGAATCTATAAAGCATTCCCTTGTATCATTCTTCCACTTCCTGCATCTTTGCTTCAGGTAAAAACACAACCATTTATTTTGTATGTGCACAATACAAGATATCAGTTCCAAACTGTTGATCATTTAAACAATCAAGTCAGGAATTGTATCATAAAAACTAATAATGAAGAAGAGGATAAAAACTAATAACTAAGAAAACTAATAACCAAGAAAATTAAAATGTAAATAATGAAGTAATTGTTCAGAATTTAGAGATGTAGAGTGTAGTGATCATTTAAAAATCATTAAACAGTAAATCCGGTTAATCCGCCACACAGTTTAAAAGTATAGTATAGTCTAAAAATGGATGTATAACCCGGTAATTTACCACGAACTTATCACTTAAAAACTAATAACCATTTCAATAAAACTAATTCCATGAAAACTCAGAGTAAAATAATATTTTATTCTTTTTAAAAGTGATAGTGTAAGTGTGTTCATTCCGGGGATATTCCGGATATTATTGAAGTTCAGGACAATATTGAGTGGAAATGTAACCCTAAAATGCAGAAGAGTTTGCAGAAGAAAAAAGGTGAATTTCCTGAACTGAAAGTTTAAATACCTGTTAAATGATTTTTAAAGACAGCGCAATCATCAAGTTGCGCTGTTTTTTTGTAACTTTGCAGACATTAATTTTTATATAAAAAATTTATCATCAACAAATGAAAAAGCAAACGATCAAAGAAATCCTAAAGGATTACAAGAAAGTATTACATCATGACATTACAGTTTACGGATGGGTAAGATCCTTCCGTGCTAATCGCTTTATTGCGCTTAATGATGGTTCTACGATTAATAATTTGCAGATAGTTGTTGATTTCGAAAATTTTGATGAAGCTATTCTTAAGAATATCAGTACAGCTTCTTCCCTGAAAGTAGTAGGAGAAGTGGTGGAAAGCCAGGGAGCAGGACAATCTGTGGAAATTATCGCTAAAAAGATCATTATTTTAGGAGATAACTTTACAGAAGAACTTCAGAGTACAATTCTTCAGCCTAAAAAACATAGTCTTGAGAAACTTCGTGAGCAGGCTCACTTAAGATTCAGAACAAACCTTTTCGGAGCAGTGTTCAGAGTACGTCACGCAGTAAGTTTTGCAGTTCATTCATTCTTCAACCAGAATCAGTTTTTCTATATCAACACACCGGTAATTACAGGGGCAGATGCGGAAGGAGCAGGTGAAATGTTTGGTGTAACGAACTTTGATCTGAACAATATGCCGAAAACGGAAGAAGGGGAAATTGATTTTGCACAGGATTTCTTCGGTAAAAAAACAAACCTTACCGTTTCAGGACAGTTGGAAGGAGAAACTGCAGCGATGGGATTGGGAAGAATTTATACATTCGGACCTACTTTCCGTGCTGAAAATTCTAACACGACAAGACACCTTGCCGAGTTCTGGATGATTGAGCCGGAAGTGGCATTCAACAACCTTGAAGATAACATCGACCTTGCGGAAGATTTCTTAAAATATGTGATCCAGTACGTATTGGATAACTGTAAAGATGATCTTGAGTTCTTAGATAACCGTTTTGCGGAAGAACAAAAGACAAAACCAGAAAAAGAAAGAGCAAAAGAAGGTCTTATCGAAAAACTTCAGAATGTTATTGCTAAGCGTTTTAAGCGTGTAAGCTATACAGAAGCTATCGAAATCTTATTGAACTCTAAAGAAAATAAAAAAGGAAAATTTGCTTACCCGGTTGAAAAATGGGGAACTGACCTTCAGTCTGAGCACGAAAGATACCTTGTTGAAAAACATTTTGAAAGCCCGGTAGTATTATTTGACTACCCGAAAGAAATCAAAGCTTTCTATATGAAACTGAACGATGACAACAAAACCGTAGCAGCCATGGATGTTCTTTTCCCTGGTATCGGTGAGATCATCGGTGGATCAGAGAGAGAAGCAAGATTAGATGTTTTAAAACAGAAAATGGCAGATATGCACGTAGATGAGCACGAACTTTGGTGGTATCTTGATACCAGAAAATTTGGTTCTGTGCCACATGCAGGCTTTGGTTTAGGACTTGAAAGACTAGTTCTTTTCGTAACAGGAATGACGAATATCAGAGATGTAATTCCTTTCCCTAGAACACCGAAAAGCGCTGAATTCTAGAACAATAAAAAAAGCCTTAATCACAAGTTAAGGCTTTTTTTATTATTTAATAGTTTATTATATTAGGGTAAGTAATGCAAAAATCATGCTAAATGTGTTTTTTATCAAATAAATTTATTAAATTCGTAGAATATGTTATGTTAAAACGCAAATAAGAATATGCTTAAACAACACTTACAACTCAAATTAGGACAGAAGCTGGCCCCTCAGCAGATCCAGTTGATGAAGCTTATTCAACTTCATACTCTTGAATTTGAAGAGGAACTGGAGAGAGAGTTAGAAGAAAACCCGGCTTTGGAAATTGCAAAAGAAGATTCTAAGGAAGACGAATATTCTTCCCTTGAAGATGCTTATCAGGATGAGGGTACAGAAAGCATTGAAACAGATTTCGACGTCAATGAATATATCTATGACGATGAACCAAGCTATAAAACCGCATCCAGCAACTACTCTCCGGATGATGAAGAATTTGATAACGAGAGTCTTTTAACGGAAGGCCAGTCCTTATATGATTATCTTACAGAACAGATTCACCTGGTGAATATTGGTGATGAAGACCTGAAGATTGCAGAATACCTGATCGGGAATTTAGATACAGACGGATATCTGAGAAGAGAGATCAAATCTATTGTTGATGATCTTGCTTTCTCACAGGGAATTTATACTACTAAAGAAAGAGTAGAAGATATCCTTGAAAATTATGTTCAGAAACTGGATCCGCCAGGAGTAGGAGCAAGAGGTCTGCAGGAATGCCTTTTATTACAGATTGAAAAGAAAGTAAGCTCAGATAAAGCGGTTTCTTTGGCAGCCAATATTTTAAGACATCAGTTTGAAGCTTTAACGAATAAGCATTATAACAAGATCATTCAGAAATATGATATTGAGGAAGAAGATCTGAAAGATGCGCTGGATGAAATCTCAAAACTTTCTCCTAAAGTAGGAGGGAACTTTGATACGCAGACAATTACGATCAACCAGGAAATTATTCCGGACTTTGTTATTCAGGTGAAAGACGGGCAGGTAATTCCTATGCTGAACAGCAAGAATGCACCAACGCTAAGAGTTTCTGAAGAATATAAAGATATTCTGACAACGTATTCTCATGATAAAAACTCATCAGAACACAAGCAGGCTGCTTTATTTATCAAGCAAAAACTGGATGCAGCAAAATGGTATATTGATGCCATTAATCAGCGTCAGAATACCTTATTACAGACAATTACAGCCATTGTGAAATTCCAGAAGGATTATTTCATCACAGGTGACGAAAAGTCTCTGAAACCAATGATTCTGAAGGATGTTGCAGATATTACAGGTTTTGACATTTCTACCATCTCAAGGGTGGTAAAAAGTAAGTATGCAGATACACCTAATGGAATCGTATATCTTAAAGATCTGTTCTCAGACAGTTTAACAAATGACGATGGAGAAGAAGTTTCTACCAAGGAGATCAAAACCCATCTTCAGGAAGTTATCAGTAAAGAAAATAAGAGAAAACCACTTACAGATGATGCATTAGTAGTCATTCTGAAAGAACAGGGTTATAATATTGCCAGAAGAACGATTGCAAAATATCGTGAACAGCTCAATATTCCTGTCGCAAGGTTAAGAAAAGAACTTTAACAATATAAAAAAGCATTTCAATTTGAAATGCTTTTTTTATTATTGAGCATGTTTAGATTTTCATTCCATCTTGTAACATAAAAAGCTTCTGCAACTTATTTCAGTACCGTATTTCTACTGAATAAAATCCAATCGTTTATTCCGACATTTGATTGATTAATTTCTAACTGAACCAATTAATCATTTGCTTATGTCAACAAAAACCGTTCAATTTAGTGTTGAGGTGAAGAATATAACCATCACTTCAGGGAGTTTCCAAGTTTTTGGAATTGCTGAAAATTTCATTGGCGCTGTTAATAACAAAACGTCATTTGAAAACAATACTTTCAGTGTTGAAATTAAGAATGCAGAATCTGAATATTATGCTGTAACCGTTTGGGTACATGAATATATAATTGATAATACTGTATACAAAATTGACGGTGAACCTTTAAGTTTATTAGCAACATTTTATCTTCCTGATACCCTTTTTCCAGTCATTGTGAATCCTGAATCCTCTATTGCTTCAATCTATACATTTGCAAGTATGACAAAAGTAGATGACGATGGAACAGTGCACATTTCAGGAACCAGGCGAAATATGAAAATCGCTTATGGAATGAAGAAGAATCTGTATAAAACAGAAGGAGCCATCGGCGATATGATCAGTACTTCACCAAACGGTTTTGAAACGAACAGTTATCCAATGTTCAACTCCTTATGTAATTTATACTATTATTCTATAACAAATCCAATCATCCATACAGGAAAGCCTTTTTACAAGCAATTTTTGGATTATGCGTGGCATGAACCTTCTGAATCAAACAAAAATTTCCTTCAGGCTATAAGAAATCTGCTGCATGATCCCTGTAATAACGCAGTTAATATTTATAAGATGCTTTTTGGACTGGAAGAAATCTACTCAGATTCATTAGTCTCGATGAAAAATATGACCGAGGATCAAAAGATTCCTAATAACTGGACCCTTACATTAAAAAGTAATTCATCAGGAGCTAAGAACTTTATTCCGAGTGGAGCAGCCTTTGTTGTTTTTGATGCAGATGATAATGCATGGATTGCTAATAACTTTCGGGCCGGTTCTCCGGATTCCGGAACTCATTGTCCTGTTTACAAATATGATGCTACGCCTGCCGATTTTTCTCCGGTTCAGGGTGGCGGATTACTTGGAGTAGCTTTTGGAGCTGCCGTTAGTCCCGATAAAAAATATATTTCTTTCGGAAACTTCGGATGGGGTTCGGAATATAATAATCCACAAGAGGGAAGTATTTCTCGTTTTTATTATAAAGACGGAAAGCCCGTAAGTCCTTCCAATGGTTTTACATTAGGACTTTCCCGGGTTCAGGGAATGGAATATGATAATCAGGGGAATCTTTGGATGGCCTCAGTAGGTTGTCAGGAACCTTTTGCACCTGCCAAACCGGGAGTTTATCCCTTTGAAAACGAACCAAGTGCCGTAGTTGTTTATCTAAAACCTGAGGATAACGATTTTGAGAAAGGCCCTACTGCAGCCCTTACCCTTATCTGTAATGAATTTCCTGTAAAAAAATCTCCAGGCTTACCTCCGTTGCCAACCCGAACCCCTTATTTGAAAATATTTGATGTAACTCCTGATCACAAAGGAAGTGCTTATGTTTCCTGTATCGGAAATTATGATAAAGATTTTCCTGAAAACTGTGCCTTTTCAGCGGTTTATAAAGTTGCAATTGAGGGAGATCAATTGGTGGTTACCCATAGCTGGTTCAGCAATTATTCTGAAAGTGCCAATAAACAGGAAGGGTATGAATCACTTCGTCAGATTGCAATAAATGGAGATGGAAATGTTGTCGTGGTAGGAGTAAGCAGCAGCCGTGCTACGGTTCTTAGTCATGATCTTTCAACTGTTATGGGATATTATGATGTGAATACTTATGCTCCATGGGGAGTTAAAATAGATAAAAATCAGACTGTTTTTCTAGCCAATTTTGGTCATGAAACAGATTTTAAAACTCATCCCGCGCTGGATATGCAGGGACCTTTTGGGGTAACGATGCTTCGTGACACGTCAAAGCCGGAAACAGCAATGCTGCTTACTCTTCCTACAGGAGGTTCTGAGGTTACTTTAGCTAACGGATATCCTTTATATGGTACTCAGCATAAACCAAAATTATATGAATCAAAACACGAAGAATTACGGATGCAATGTTATCAGCCTATTATGAGACTTACTTCAACGAATATTGACGGCGCAGGAAATCTTTGGTGTATGAACAACTGGAAACCGTCAGCTCTGGTAGATGTTTTTGATAATCCCGGTGGTGATGGAGTTGTAATTTTCCTCGGAATTGCAGAACCTGAATAAGTATGTCTGAATTAAATGTGCATGATTTTCTGGTAATTAAAGATAAGCGGTTATTCAAAAGTAAATTCATATCAAAAAACCTGTTTAAAGCTTAAACAGGTTTTTTATAATGGATGTTAATCTATTTATCGTTTTACTTGTGTTGAGTTAATCTTTAAAACTACCTAATTCAAGTTCTTTCATAGAAATTTCCCGCATTTCAACCTTTCTTATTTTTCCGGAAATAGTCATAGGGAATTCATCTACAAATTTCCAGTATTTCGGAACTTTATAGTGGGCAATTCTTCCTTTGCAATATTCCTGTAGTTCATCAGCAGTGATGGTAAATCCTTTTCTCACTTTTACCCATGCCATTACTTCTTCCCCGAATTTTTCACTGGGAACACCAATGATCTGGACATCAAGGATATTGGTATACGTATATAAAAAATCTTCAATTTCCTTAGGGGAAATATTTTCTCCACCACGAATGATCAGATCTTTTATTCTTCCTGAAATGGTAATATAGCCGTCTTTATCCATTACTGCCATATCTCCGGTATGCATCCAGCGCGCATCATCCAGTACTTTCTTGGTGTTTTCAGGATCATTCCAGTACTTCAGCATGACGGAATAGCCTCTGGTGCAAAGTTCGCCATGCTCTCCACGTTTTAAAGTTCTTCCACTTTCATCAACAATTTTTATCTCAAGATGATCCTGAACAGTTCCTACGGTGCTGACCTGCTTTTCCAACGGTGTTTCTATTAAAGTCTGAGTAGATACAGGTGACGTTTCTGTCATCCCATAGCAAATACTCATTTCTTTAATATTCATAAGGCTTTCCACTTTCTTCATGATTTCGGGAGGGCATACAGAGCCCGCCATAACACCGGTTCTTAAGCTTGAAAAATCATATGTGTCAAAATCTTTTACTGCCAGTTCAGCAATAAACATAGTAGGTACTCCATACAAAGAAGTACATTTTTCATCTGAAACAGCTTTTAAAGTAATCTCCGGATCAAAACTGTCATTCGGGATTACCATACAGGCTCCGTGAGCTGTACAGCACATATTTCCGATGACCATCCCAAAACAGTGGTAAAAAGGTACAGGAATGCAGACACGGTCTTTCTCGGTATATTTTAGTCTTATACCAATAAAATAACCATTATTGAGAATATTATGATGGGAAAGGGTAACTCCTTTCGGAAAACCGGTCGTTCCGGAAGTATATTGAATATTAACCGGATCGTCAAACTGTACATGCTCTTCAAAACTGTGAAGCACTTCATCTGAAATTTCCTGTCCGTTATTCACAAACTCTTCCCAGTTTTCATCAAAGAATATTTCATGATCAAGGGTTGGACATACTTCTTTTGCATATTCAACCATTTCTTTATAATTACTGGTTTTAAAACTTAAAGAAGAAAAAATAAAGCGAACTTCCGACTGATTGAGTACATAGGTCAGTTCGTGAGTTCTATAGGCCGGATTGATATTCACTAAAATAGTTCCTATCCTTGCAGTGGCATACTGCAAAAGTACCCATTCATAGCGGTTGGAAGACCAGATTCCGATTCTGTCGCCTGCTTTAGCTCCTAAAAACAATAAAGCTTTTGCAACAGCTGTTGTTTGATTGTAAAATTCCTGATAAGTAGCTCTGTAATCCTGATGAACGCAGACTAATGCTTCCTGATGGGGATATTTTTCGACAGTACTTTTAAGATTGGCTCCGATGGTCTGGCCTAATAATGGAACCTCAGAAGTTCCATACACATAAGATAAGGGCATAGTTTAAGATTTGGTGGAATAAAATTAACAATTATATCCCGAACTATGCCTATGTATATTAATTTTCCTGAGAATCTATTTCTTTAAGTTGTTTTAGATTTTTATCAAGTTTTTTAATAATAGTACCATATACCAGTCTGTAATACAACCAGATCATAGAAATCGCAAGCAATGTACTTACGACAATCCCTACGATAATAATGGTAAGATTGGAACCACTTGGCTGTATATTCTGAGAATCTAATATATAAAAGATAAAAGCAACCAATACAAAAGTGAATATCAGCAATAATACAATACTGATGAGAATGAAAGCATTGACTGTTGTTTTGAACTTAATGATTCTGGTGATAAGACCCTTCAGATTTTCCTCAATCTTGATTCTTCGGTAATTCTGGTAGAATTTCAGTACAAAATAGGCTGTGATCAATAAACTTAAGACCTTTATCGCTAAATAAGCATGTCCGAAGTTGTTTTCTACTTCCGGAGCTTCCTGGGCACCTAATCTTTCAAGCATTTTACGGAAACTGTCTGATTCCTCTTCCGGAAAAAAGTAAAACAGTCCTAATACTGAAAAGAAAAGTAATTCTACAACGCTGATCCAGAAAATATATTTCACATAGTTACGTGACTTTCTGTTCAACATCTGAAGAATCTCAGTGTTGTCATATTTATGCTGTACAGGTTGTTCCTGCCATGTTTTCTTAAAGCTATCTAAATCAAATTCAGGCATATTTTTCCATCTGTTCTTTAAGGGTTTTCTTTAATCTGTTCATTTTCACGCGTGCATTGACTTCAGTGATTCCGAGGTTTTCTGCGATGTCCTTGTAAGGCAGATCGTCAAGATACATCATGACAATGGCTCTTTCTACATTAGGAAGAGTCTTGATTACAGTATACAAAAGTGATACCTGCTGCTGTTTTTCATCGTCATCTTCCACAAAATCCCTGTGGTTGATGTCCAGCTCATTCGTAGGAAGGCTTTTGCTTTTTTTTCTAAAGAGGGTAATGGCTGTATTGAGCGCTACACGGTACATCCATGTGGAAATTTTGGAGTTTCCTTTGAAAGAATCATAACTTCTCCAGAGCTGTAACACGATTTCCTGGAAAAGATCCTCTTCATCTTCCAGAGAATTGGTATACAAACGCGATACTTTAATAATCAGTCCCTGATTATCTTTGATAAGCTGCGCAAATTCTTTTTCTCTGGAATCCATAGATATATAATGGCACGAAGATAATAATAAAGTAGTAATTGGTGAAAATTATAATTAAAAATCGTAAAAACGGTAAAAAAATGAAATCGAAGAAGAGCTAAAGGTCCAGACTTATATTTGAATAATACTCTATATTTTCATCAAAAAGCAAAGGAAAGATATTTTTCAATCAATATTATTTACATTGGGTTAAAACTCTTGAGTCTTTTTACTCTTTACCTTTTTACCGCAAAATTTGTGTACCTTTGCCTCCGCGAGAAAATCGGCTTGTTGATTCTTGTTTCGGCAAGGGTAGGAAAGTCCGGACACCATAGAGCAGCAAAGCGGATAACATCCGTCACCCGTGAGGGTAGGACAAGTGCAACAGAAAGCAAGTACAGTTCGGCTGTAGTGAAACCAGGTAAACTCTTTGCGGTGCAATGGTAAGTATATCGGTTCTTTTCAGCAATGGAAATAGGGGCGGCTCGTCCTGAAAACCGAGGGGTAATCAGCTCAAGTATTGCAGCAATGTAATACGTAGATAAATAACAGGCGCTTCTTCGGAAGTACAAAATCCGGCTTATAGATTTTCTCGTGATTTTTTTTTAAGCTGGAAGTTAGAGGCTGGAAGAGTGATGTTTTTTAAACCTCAAACTTCAAACTTCCACCTTCCACCCTAATTTACTCACTTTCCAACTGTTTTTTAGATTCCTGTAATTCCTGTCTGTCTTTATCAGAAAGAGTAGGATATTTAAGATTCATTTTCTCCAGAGTATCAATAATAATCTGAATGGCGGCCACTCTTGCAAACCATTTGCTGTCTGCAGGAAGCACATACCATGGAGCATGATCTTTTGAAGTTTCATTGATGGCTGTTTCATAGGCTTCCATATACTGGTCGAATAATGCTCTTTCCGGGAGATCTCCTGCAGAGAATTTCCAGTTTTTTTCCTGTTCATCAATTCTGTCCAGAAGTCTTTTTTTCTGTTCATCCTTAGAGACATGTAAAAAAATCTTCACAACAGTGGTTCCGTTTTGTGAAAGGTGTTTTTCAAAATTTCTTATACTTTCATACCTGTTTTCCCAGAATTTGCTGTCAAAATCTTTTACGGAAGACCATGTTTTTTCGCTCAAATTATATTCAGGATGTACTTTACAAACCAGAACACTTTCATAATGGGATCGGTTAAAAATCCCGATCATTCCCTTCTGTGGCAGTGCCAGATAATGTCTCCATAAAAAATCATGAGAATATTCTTTGGAACTTGGGGTTTTAAAACTGGTTACATTACACCCCTGAGGATTCACTCCCCCGAAAACATGCTCTATCATACTGTCTTTTCCTGCTGCATCCATAGCCTGTAATACAACCAGCAGAGACTGGCTTCCGTCAGCATATAATTTTTCCTGCAACTCACGAAGTTTTTCTTTCTCCTGAATCAGCATTTGCTCTCCTTCTTCTTTCGTAAGCTTTCCTTTATAAGAAGTTGACGTTTTTTTTATCGAAAATTTTCCACTTACCTTAAAGTTATCTGAGAAATCGGTGTCCATATTTTTTTATTTAAAGATTAAAGTAAAAAGATTAAAGTAAAAAGATTAAAGTAAAAAGATTAAAGTAAAGATGTTATTAAAATTCAATAGGGGTGGGCTTTAGCCCAGCCATTTTAAAAAAATCCAAAGGCTTCAGCCAAAACCTAAATAATATATTGGATAAACGTCAATACATTTACTGCCATCTATTACCTATCATCTGCCACCTAACCAAACATAAATGTAATAAAAAAACCGCCTCATTGGAGACGGTTCTTTTATTTTTTTGAGTAGAGATTACTTCGCAGCAGCCTTTTTTGCAAGTTTTGCAGCTTTTTTCTCAGCTTTAGCAGCTTCTTTCTGTTCAGCAGGAGTCAATACTTTTGGCTCAGGAGCGTTAGCATCTACGTTACCTTTGATGTAGATTACACTTCTGCTGTTTGCAGGGTCATTAGAGAAAACCTCAATCATTTTGTTGAAAGGGCCAGGGATCGCTGTGTTGTATCCAACTTTGATCTTAGCAGACTTTCCAGGCATGATAGGATCTTGGCTGAATTCAGGAGTCGTACATCCACAAGAAGGTTTTACATTTGAAAGAATCAAAGGCTTATCCCCTGAGTTCGTTACAGTAAAGAATCTTGTACCATCAGCACTAGGCTTAATAGTTCCGTAATCGAAAGTCGTTTTATCAAATGTAATAGTTTGTGCAGATGCAAGAGCAAATGTCCCGAATAGTGCAATTCCTGCAATTAATTTTTTCATATTCTTGAATGTTAATACGTTTGTTAGATAAATTTTGTGAAACAAAGTTAAAAATTATTTTAATTCATGCTTAAAAATTTTTTTCTTTAGACTATTTTTGCAAATTGCAAGCCAAAGAAATAGAATTTATGCAGATTTCAGAAAAGTACAATCCACAGGAAACAGAACAAAAATGGTACAATTACTGGTTGGAAAACAAATTTTTCCACTCAGAACCTAATGACAAACCACCATATACCATAGTCATTCCTCCACCAAACGTGACGGGGATACTACACATGGGACATATGTTGAACAATACCATTCAAGATGTTCTGGTCCGTCGTGCAAGAATGCGCGGGTTTAATGCTTGTTGGATTCCGGGAACAGATCACGCTTCAATTGCTACTGAAGCTAAAGTTGTTGCTAAACTGAAATCTGAAGGAGTCAATAAGTCAGATATTACCCGTGAGGAGTTTTTAACCCACGCATGGGACTGGACCAATAAATATGGCGGTACTATCCTTGAGCAGTTGAAAAAACTGGGATGTTCTTGCGACTGGGACAGAACCCGTTTCACGTTGGAAGATAAACTTTCTCAGCAGGTTATCAAAAGTTTCGTAGACCTTTATAATAAAGGACTGATCTACAGAGGTTATAGAATGGTCAACTGGGATCCGGAAGCGAAAACCAATATCTCTGACGAAGAAGTAATCTTTAAAGAACAAAACGGAAAATTATATTTCCTTAAATATAAGATTGAAGGTTCAGAAGAGTTCCTTTCAGTTGCTACTACGCGTCCTGAAACTATTTTTGGGGATACGGCCGTATGTATCAATCCGAATGATGAAAGATATGCACACCTAAAAGGTAAAAATGTAATCGTACCGATCGTTGACAGAGTGATTCCGATTATTGAAGATGAATATGTTGATATTGAATTCGGAACCGGAGCTTTGAAAATTACTCCTGCTCACGATATCAATGACTACGAAATCGGACAGAAACATCAATTGAAAATGATTGATGCTTTGGATGATGACGGAAATCTTAACGAGCATGGTTTACATTACGCAGGGAAAAACAGATTTGACGTAAGAAAGCAGATCGCTAAAGAACTTGAAGAGAAAGATCTTTTGTTGAAAGCAGAAGATTACGTAAATAAAGTAGGAACTTCTGAGAGAACAGGTGCTGTTATTGAACCTAAAGTTTCAGTACAATGGTTCCTTAAAATGTCTGAAATTGCTAAGCCTGCTTTGGATGTAGTAATGGATGATGAGGTTAAGTTCTATCCTGAAAAATTTAAAAATACCTATAAGCACTGGATGGAGAACATCCGTGACTGGAATATTTCCCGTCAGCTTTGGTGGGGACAGCAGATTCCAGCCTATTATTATGGAGAAGGAGAGAATGATTTCGTAGTAGCTGAAACTAAAGAGGAAGCTTTAGAACTGGCAAAACAAAAAACAGGAAATTCAGATCTGACTGTAGAAAACCTTAGACAAGACGACGATGCATTGGATACATGGTTCTCATCATGGTTATGGCCAATGTCTGTATTTGACGGATTACTTGATCCTGAAAATAAAGATATCAACTATTACTATCCAACATCTGATCTGGTAACAGGTCCGGATATTATTTTCTTCTGGGTTGCCAGAATGATTATGGCCGGATTGGAATACAGAAAAGAAGTTCCGTTCAAGAATGTTTATTTTACAGGGATTGTAAGAGATAAGCAGAGAAGAAAGATGTCAAAATCTCTTGGAAACTCTCCAGACCCTCTTGAATTAATGGATAAATATGGAGCAGATGGAGTACGTGTAGGTATTCTATTGAGTTCTGCGGCGGGTAATGACCTTCTTTTTGATGAAGATTTAATGCTTCAGGGAAGAAATTTCATGACGAAGATCTGGAGTGCATTCCGTCTGATCAATATGTGGAAGCATGAAGATAAACCAGCTATCGCTACGGATCACCAGGCTATTGAATGGTTTGAAAATAAATTAGACAAAACAATCGTTGAGATTAATGATCAATTCGAGAAATTCAGAATTTCTGATGCATTGCATTTGATCTATAAATTAATTTGGGATGATTTTTGTGGTTGGTATCTTGAAGCGATCAAGCCTAACTATGGAGAAGGAATTTCTAAAGAGGTATATAATAAAACCATCTATTTCTTTGAAGAATTGATGAAGCTGCTTCATCCGTTCATGCCTTTCCAATCTGAAGAGATCTGGCAGTTGATTTCTGAAAGAAGCATTGATGAAGCGCTTGTTATTGCTCAGCAGAAGAATGCGGATAGCTTTAATGAAGAAGTCATTAAAAACTTTGAAATCACAGCTGAATTGATTTCAGGAGTTAGAAACTACCGTCAGACAAAAGGTATTTCACCAAGAGAAGCTGCTGAAATATTTACTAATGCATCTGAATTTGCTAATGAAGCGATAGTAAGAAAATTAGCTAATATTTCTGAAATTCATTTTGGACAGAAAACAGATAAGCCAAGCTTTACTTTCCTGGTAGGAGCTACTGAAGTTTCTATCCCATTAAGTGAAAACTTAGATTTAGGAGAAGAAAAGGTTAAAACTGAAGAAGAAGTAAAATATTTAAAAGGATTCTTAGTTTCAGTAGAAAAGAAGCTATCCAATGAAAAATTTGTTGCCAATGCAAAACCTGAAATCGTAGAGGTGGAGCGTCGAAAACAAAAAGATGCTTTGGATAAGATTGCGATCCTTGAAGAGAAACTGAAAAGTTTATAAAGTATAGACAATAAATTTTGTCAAAATCTCAGGCTGGATACACATCAATAATTGTATCCAGCCTGATGGTTTAAAGAATAAATACAATGACACATATAGAAAACATACAAAAACTATTCTCGAAAGACTTTGTTGAAAGTCCGTTGCTTGAAAGTTTTGAAGTAGGAAAGATTTATCTTTCAAGCGGGAAACTGGTCGCTTGTGATCCTTTGATTACAAATGATATGCTTCCTTTCACTACAGAATTTCCGAAGGGAGATTTCTCAGTAATGCTTCACAAAGAAAGAGATAGCAATTGTGTTGCTTATGCCGAAATTATATTCAATAATTCTGAAATTAAAGAATGGAAAATGGCTACCACAGCAGGACAGAAAATAAAAGATCTTGAGGAAGGAGAAGTTTTTGGATATCCTGTAGAAAGTGGGATGGGATGTCTGATGGATGTAGATACCCAAAACAGTCTTAATGAACTGGAACAAAGATTATATCAAAATAAAGGAGGTGATTTTATGGGAATCTATGAAGAATTTTTCCATGACTATTTCTTTGATGAAAACGGAGCAATAGATCAATACGCTTTTCTTAAACCGGCAAAAGAACATCCCGGAACTATCTTTGCTTTTGAAACCGGATATGGAGAAGGATTTTATGCCAGCTATATAGCTTACAACAAAGATCAACAGCCAGTGAAAATAATTACTGAATTTATTGAAATAAGTTAATTATAAATTAGTTATTTTTGAGACACAATTTTGTCAGTTATAAATTTTAAAGCTAATACAAAACACAATGAATTTCTCATCAGAACAACCTCGTATTATTGTTGTGGGCAGCTCATCGATAGATTTGGTTCTTGAAACCGAAAAACTTCCTTTGCCTAATGAAACCGTCTTAGCTATCAAATCAGATAGTTACTTTGGAGGTAAAGGTGCTAATCAGTCAGTAGGTACGGCCAGGTTGGGAGCCAGTGTATACTTTATTGGATGCGTTGGGATGGATCCTCTTGGACAACAGATCATGAGGAATCTGGTAAGCGAAAACGTAAATGTAGGATTTGTTCATGAAACAGATAAAGAAGCTACAGGAACTGCTTATGTAACAACTTCTCATGGAAATGCTGCTATTGTGGTAGTACCCGCAGCCAATAAGCATCTTAGTAAATCTCATATAGACGAGGCCGATAAATATTTTCATACCACAGATCTTGTGCTGGTACAGCTTGAAGTTTCTATGGATGTTGTAGAGCATACCGTTAGAAAAGCTAAGAAATATGGAAAGAAAGTAGGATTATATGCGTCTCCGGCAATGAGAGTCAATGAAGAAATTTTAGAAATGGTTGACTTTATTGTGGCTAAAAGTAATGAACTGTACGTTATTTTTGGGGAAGAGAAAAGAGAAGAAGTTCTTAAAAAATATTTCAATAAAGTATTTGTAAGAGATGATACCAACTCCACCATTTATTTTGATGGTACAGAAATGAAATATTACAGAAACGATAAGGACGAAAAAGTATATAAAATGGGGATGGGTGATGCATTTACATCAGGATTTGCCATTGCATTGTGCCATGGGAATTCTATCGAAGAGTGTGTGAAATTCGGAAATGAAGTTTCATCAAGAGTTTCCGGAGGCAAAGGATCTCAGACAGGACTTCCGAGAATTTCAGATTTCTTTTCTTAAAGCTATTTGCAACATATCAAAAGTTTGAAACTTAACATAAACATATAAGTAAAATGTCCACTTTTATAGTGGATTTTTTCTTTTTTATATTATGGAAAAACTAATATTGACCACCGAAGACCATATCACTCTCGTTGCCCATTTATTTAAGCCGGAAAGGGATAATGGGAAACTATTACTGATCAACTCAGCAACAGGGGTAAAGCAGCAGGTCTACTTTTCTTTTGCCAGCTACTTTTGTGAACAGGGATTTACAGTTATCACTTATGATTACAGAGGAATAGGACTTTCCAAACCGAAAAATATGAGAGGATTTCAGGGCTCTATGAGGCTTTGGGGTTCAAAAGATTATAAAACGGTGACTCAATATATCAAGTCAGAATTTAAAGAACTCAAAAAGTACTGTTTAGGCCATTCTGTAGGCGCACTCATTCTGGGAATGAATGAAGATTCCAACATTTTTGAAGAATTTGTTTTTGTAGGAACACAAAATGCCTTTGTAGGAAACCTTAAAGGGAGAACAAAAGTGGAAGCGTATTTAGGCTTTGGAATTGCCCAGCCATTAACAACTTCATTGCTAGGATATTTCCCCGCACATTGGTTTGGACTTGGAGAAAGTCTTCCAAAAAATTGCGCATATGACTGGAGAACCTTAATTTTAAACAAGAAATCAACCAACAAGCTGTTGGAAAAAATTGATGACTTTTCTAAAAATTTGACCCAGAAAGTATTTGTAATCCGGGCTGAAGATGATATATGGCTTACAGAAAAAGGAGTATTAAGCTTATTAAATAATACGTATTCAAATCTTAAACCTACTTACAGGCTGGTAGCTGCTTCAGAATCGGATAAAAATGAAATCGGGCATATCAATTTTTTTAGAAGCTACAACAGCAAACTATGGGATATTATTTTAAATGAACTGATAGATAAATGAAAAGTACGATTGACAACACAGTAGCATTTGTAAAAGAAAAATTAGAAGGAGCAGAAGCTGGACATGACTGGTTCCATATTGAAAGAGTCTGGAAACTGGCTGCTCAGATAGCAGAAACAGAAGATTGTGACAAAGAGGTAGTAGAGTTGTCTGCACTTCTTCACGATATTGCCGATCCTAAATTTCATAACGGAGATGAAACCATTGCACCCAAAATATCAAGAATCTTTCTTGAAGAACAGAATGTGTCTGAAGAAACTATTCAGAAGGTTTTATTTGTGATTGAAAATATTTCGTTCAAAAACAGAGATCAGGCACCAGAAAATCCACCTATTGAACTTCAGATTGTTCAGGATGCCGATCGTATTGATGCCATAGGAGCTATAGGAATTGCCAGAACATTCAACTTTGGAGGTTTTAAAAATAATCTGATGTATCACCCGGATATGAAACCCAAATTAGGAATGTCGAAAGAAGAATATAAAAAATCTAACGGTACAACGATCAATCATTTCTATGAAAAGCTGCTGCTGCTAAAAGATATGATGAACACTGAAAAGGGAAAACAAATGGCCCAAGAAAGACACAATTATATGCTGAATTTTCTCGACCAGTTTTATAAAGAATGGAATGTAGAATAGGAAATATCATTAGAATGAATTGATTCTGATTCTGCCTGTCAAGAATTAACTATCCGAACAAATATTGTATACATCATTATTTGTTCGGATATTTTTATGAACCGATATACCGGGTCAACTCAAAGGAATATAAAATAGAAAACCAATTTTTAGGGCTGGTTAAAATTAAAAATTAGCCTCAGATATGGATAAAATAGAGAGAAGAAGTATCTTTGTAAAATATGACACTCATTATTTTTATCATATTTCTGGCTTGTGTCCTTTCATTGGTCCTGTTTAAGGTAAAATCAGGAAGTATGGCCAAGTGGGCAAAGCTGTTTCGTATTGTAACAGTTGTTTTTTCAATTTCTGTTTTTACGTACTGGTTTATCAAGAAAAGTGCTGTGGCATTTGTTGATAATTCTGTAGGGCTTCAGGTTGTTAATAAACTTCCGCAGGCATTGGATTTTTACTTAATCAAAGTAGATAAAACAGATCAAAATACCACGCTTGAACCCAAGCATATCGGGAAAATACGCCCGGAATATTACAGAATAGAATACCTGAAAATGGATAAGTCTGATGAATACTGGATTGCAGGTTATTTGGGGAAGAAAAACTTAGTCTATTTTTCTCAACATTCTGTACCTAATAAAAATATTGATCAGATTGTAGAAGTACAGAACTACATCAATCAAAGTATGAAGCTGTCTGATGCGGCCAAAAAGCAGGTAGACGCTTATAATTATGAGAATACCAAACTGGGAATCTGGATTACACTGGATTTTCTGCTTCTGTTTCTCAATCTTGTATTGCTGCTTAGAAAAAATAAATAAAAAAGGTAATGAGTTTCCAATACTCATTACCTTTTTAGTTTCTGTTAAGGATAATCCAGAATCTGCATAATCTGTTCCTTAAATTCTTCAGGACAGGCTTTGATAAGTTTATCCTTATTTTGTTTACTGATTTCTTTAGGTTCAAGCCATTCGCTCTTATTGAAATTCAAACTGTGGCTATCATATACTCTTTTTATCGTATGATTTTCATAAAAAATATATTCATCACCAAGCCAGTTGGTAGCAATACTGATTGTACAAATTTCCTTTTCCATAATTTATGTTTTAAAGCATAATGTTTAGTGAAATACATTATACTCTAATATACAATTTTTTTCGTTACGGAGAGGAGTGAATCGGGTGTAAGAAATTAACTGAATGTAGTCTATTTAATTTTATATCAACAATCCTTTGTACTAAAAAAGTGTTCCGGTACTTTCTGTTGCCATTTGCGGAATATGAATATCTGTTTTCCATTCTTCATTCATCTTTTTGATAAAATAAGCAGACAATAAAGGAGAGGCTTTTTCAATATTCTGATGTACGAAGAAGTAAATATTCTGAAGACCTTCTTTTTTCCATTGGGTAAGGTGTTTCAACCAATCATCCAGTCTTTCGTAGTCACTTTCAGCGTTGGCTCCTACATAACGGATAAATGCATTAGGAGTAGTAAGGCGCATATGAAGCATATCTCTTCTTCCGGCAGTATCTACAATGATATTGGTGATATTATGAGCTTCAAAAAGATCACAGGTTGTATTCAGAATTTCCTCATCGGTAAACCATTCCGTATTTCGAAGCTCGATGGCTAACGGAACTTCTTTAGGCCATTCTTTTACGAATTTTTCCAGCCTGTCATAATCTTTAGGCTTAAAATTATCGTGAAGCTGAAGGAAAGCCATTCCTAGTTTCTCATCAAAATTGATAATAGCAGAAGCAAAATGAGTCACAGGATCGGTCACATCAATCAGTCTTCTGAAATGGGAAACAGTATTAGTGATTTTAGGGAAGAATTTAAAATTTTCCGGAGTTTTTTCTTTCCAGGTTTTTACCTGATCTGGAGTGGGCATTCCATAGAAAGTAGCATTCAACTCGATAGAATTAAACTGAGTAGCATAATAAGTCAACTCATCCTTAGTTCCTTTAGGATAGAATCCTTTAAGGTCAGTTTTATTCCATTTGGCACATCCGATAGAAATATTTTCCAGTCCTTTTTTATTGAGAGCCAGTATTTCTTTCGTTTTAGGATGGTCTTTAGGTAATGTGAAATCTATTTTTGAAGGATCTTCTACTTGTCCGAATTTCATATCTGTAGTTTTGGGTGTTAAACAATAAACACAAATATAAACCAAAAATCTCAGAGCATTTCATGATTCCTACGGAAACTGCTTCAGCAGAAAATGATTGTAGATAGTAAAATTTTAAGAATCAAAACGTCTTGATATACTTGAATAATAGGATGTTTTTTGGATTTAGTGTAGAAAATTTTTTAAGATTTTGACGCTCTTTCTATTAAGTTTTTTTTAAGGAAATGTTAAACATTCTGTTACGTAATGTTAATTCTATGTTACCATACTTCGTTTTTACTAGATATAATTTTACACCAAGTTTATAGCGAATAAAATATGAAGAAAAAAATCATCTGTGCTTTTGCTCTGTTATCGTTTGGGTTTGCATTTTCACAGGAAACCAGCTCTAAAATTTTTGGAAGATTAAAGGGAATCTCTTCCGAAGTCACAGTAAAGGTAATACACATTCCTACCAACAGTACCTTTGAAACGAAAAGTAACAGCAAAGGACAGTTTAGTTTAGATAATCTTCAGCCGGGAGGACCTTACAAAATTGAAATTTCTGACGGATCACAGGTTATCTATGAAAACCCGAATCTACAGCTTTCTTTAGGAAATAATGACCTACCTGTAGTAGAAGTAGGCAGCAAAGAAAAAACAATTGATGAGGTAAAAATTACTTCCAAAAAAACTACAGCCAAATACGGAGTGGGAATCAGTCAGGCTCAGATTTCCGGTCTTCCGAATATCAATCGTGGAATTCAGGATGTAACCAAACTGGTTCCTCAGAGTGCTAACAACTCTTTCAACGGAACCAATTTTCGTTATAATAACGTAACGATTGACGGGTCTATCAATAATGATGCGATTGGTTTCAGTCCTTCATTGGGAGGGCAGACCGGAACTTCAGGAATGCCGGGAAGCAGTACGCGTTCCAATTCAATAAGTCTGGATGCTATTCAGGATGTACAGGTGTATATTGCACCTTATGATGTGAAATTGGGGAATTTCCTTGGAGGAAGTATTAATGCGGTAACCCGAAGTGGGAGTAATGATGTGACAGGATCCATTTATGCATATGGAAGAAATGCGGCCATTACGGGAAGAAACAGAGTAGGGGATAATTCTAAAATGCCGAGTGATTTTGAAGATTTTATCTATGGAGGAAGAGTAGGATTGCCGGTGGTTAGAGATAAGGTGTTTCTGTTTACCAATTTAGAATATACCAAAAGAACAGATCCTGTTTTCTATAACGCCAACGATCCGGGAGCATTGGTGAACGAACAGGTTGCTCAGCAGATTTCAGATTTTGTACGAAATAAATATGGATTCAATGTAGGAAGTTTTAACCAGTACAATAACTTCTCTGAAAGTTCTAAACTTTTCAATAAGTTAGATTGGAAAATTAATGATAAACATACTTTATCCATTAAAAACAATACGGTATTTTCACAGGCATCCAACCTGGAAAGAGATGGAGCTAATTTCAGATTTTCCAGCATGGATTTTATTCAGAAAAATACAGCGTCTACCACTACACTTGAGCTGAAAAGCCGTTTTAATGATAAGTGGAGCAACAATTTAGTGGTTGGATATTCTTCTATTCATGATTACAGAGATCCTACTTCTGGTAATGCGATGTTTCCACAAGTGGAAATTGCTTACAACGGAGGAACAATCTTGCTGGGAAATGACAGAGAGGCTACTGTTTTCAATATGAAGCAGAAAACTTTTGAAATCACAGATAATCTTACTTATAAAAAAGGAAATCATACCTTTTTACTCGGAACTCACAATGAGCTATACAATATTGATTATGGTTTTGTAAATGCTTTAAACGGAAGAATTTCCTATAAAAACTTAACTGATTTTTATAATGGAACACCTGCAAGGATAAGAGGTACTTACCCTTTCAACGGAGACAGCAGAGATACCCTTTTTGATAATCCTTATGCACAATATAAAGTAAATCTGCTTTCTATGTATCTTCAGGATGAAATCAACTGGGGAAGAGTGAGACTTTCACCGGGTGTAAGAGTAGATTATACAGATTTACCAAATAAACCACAGTTAAGCCCACTGGTAACCAGTTCTCCTCAGGATCCAAATGCTGGAAATACCTATAATTATACTCCATTGAGCCAGCTTACCAACAACTACCTGAATAAGCCAACATTCTCCCCAAGACTTGGATTTACGATTGATCTTACAGAAAACAGATCTATGGTACTCCGAGGAGGATCAGGGATTTTTGTGGGAAGAATTCCTTTCGCGTGGTTAGGATATGCTTATTATAATGATGGTGTAGGTTTTGGAAGTTATGATTATAATGCACCGACACCAGCACAGCTTGCCGCCAACGGAGATCCTTTGAACAGTGCCAATTTCCCAAAATGGCAGAACTCTTCAAAAGTACAGGTAGACCTTATTGATAATAATTTTAAAATGCCAAGAGTGTGGAGAAGTTCATTAGCTTTCGATTATACTTTAGCAGGATATAAATTAACCTTAGAAGGAATCTATACAAAAGTACTTTATGATCTGAAATTCCAGCAGGTGAACAAGACGGATAACGTGGCTTATTACAGCTATGATACAAACCATGAAATGCCGATCTATACCACAAATATCAACAGTAACTTTTCTAACGCCTATCTTTTATCCAATACCAAAGAAGGATATCGTTATAACCTGACGGCACAGCTTTTAAAGTCGTATGATTTCGGATTTAATTTCTTTGTAGCCTATACTTACGGAGATGCTAAAGATATCACCAATGGTATCAGAAATTCTATGGAAAGTAACTGGCAGATGAACCAGTCTCTTACGCCTAATGATCCGAAACTGACCACCTCCAATTTCGCTATCAAAAACAGAGTGGTAGCCAATCTTGGATATGCCTTTAATATTTCTGATATGAACAGGTTATCCACCAACGTATATTTCAATGCACAATCTGGAAACCCTTTTTCATGGGGATTTGTAAACAGTACAATTGCCAATACAGGACAGGCCGCAGGACTTGCCTATATCTTTAAAGATGCAGCAGAAGCTTCCAAATATATCGTTCCTATAAAAGATGCTGCTGGAAATGTATTGGTAACTGCTCAGCAGCAGATTGCAGACTACGAAAATTTTGTCAACAGTAATGACTATCTGAAATCCAGACGAGGCAAATTCACAGAAAGAAACGGAGATGTTACTCCTTGGAATATTCAGGCAGATATCAGAATCATGGATGAAATCAGGCTAAGCAAGAAATCCAAGAATAATATACAGGTCTCATTAAGTATCATCAATTTTACCAACCTGTTGAACAAAGATTGGGGTAAAGTATATTTTGTACCTAATACTTTCAACTCAACAGCAAGTGTAGGATTAACAAAGGTTGGGAATGTAGCAACAGGACAGCCCTCTGCGGGAGATCCTACCTATAATTTTAAAACTCCGGGACTGCCTTACACCATTGACCAGTTTGCGTCAAGATTTCAGGCTCAGTTGGGAGTTCGATATAATTTTTAATTACGCTTTTACATTTTACTTCATATAATTCTTTTTCAAAGGTTCGGATTTTCTTTCCGGACCTTTTTTTGTAAATGATGAATGATGAATGATGAATGATGAATGATGAATGATGAATGATGAATGATGAATTTTACCAATAAAAGACGTACATTTTTATGCTTACTAAATCATTTTAAATACACGCAATCATCTGTGAAAATCTGTGTAATCTTCGGGAAATACTCAAAATAATTATATACAAGCTGTAATTATTCAATAGGAACGGGCTTCAGCCCGTTTTAATAAAACAAATCCTCCGTCGGCTTTAGCCAAAACCTATCAATACGAGGAGCTGAAGTGAAATTTTTTCAATTTTTAACCAATCATCTGTGAGAATCTGCGTAATCTGTGGGAAACTAAACTATCAAGGCCTATGAAAACGACAAAAGCACACCTCTCGGCATGCTTTTGTAAATATAGCGTGTTTATTACTTGGTCCTATGCCTCGCAGCTTGAACATGATACGAAGTTAACCATCATTTCTTTTGAAACAGATGAACTTCTTTGGTAGTAAAGGGTTTTTACTCCTTTCTTCCAAGCTTCAATATAAAGGTAGTTAACATCTTTTACAGGCATTGTAGAAGGAATCTGAAGATTCAGTGACTGTGCCTGGTCAATGTACTGCTGTCTTTGTGCTGCCTGAGAAATAATCTCCATTGGAGAAATTTCTTTGAACGTTTTGAATACTGCCTTTTCTTCAGGAGTAAGCTCGTTCAGGTGCTGTACCGATCCATGGTTGAGCATGATTGTTCTCCACGTTTCTTCGTTATCCAGTCCTTTTTCTTTCAATAGTTGTGCAAGGTATTTGTTCTTACGCATAAAGTTTCCTTTCGCAAGACCTGCTTTATAATAGTTAGAAGAGAAAGGCTCAATTCCAGGAGAAGTCTGTCCTAAGATTGCAGAACTTGAAGTGGTAGGAGCAATAGCCATTGTTGTGGTATTTCTCAATCCGTATCCTTTCAATACTTCTGGTTCTCCATAGATGTTGGCAAGTTCTCTTGAAGCCTGCTCAGCCTGATCTTTGATATGTCTGAATGCTCTTGCGTTGAACTGAGTCGCCTCAAAGCTTTCAAACGGAATCATATTTTTCTGTAGATAAGAGTGGTATCCTAAAACTCCTAATCCAAGAGCTCTGTGACGCATTGCAAAGTTTCTTGCTCCCTGCAGGTAGTAGTTACCATCAGTTTTGTCAATAAACTCTGATAATACAGCATCAAGGAAGTATACCGCTAATTTTACTGCATCTGTATCTTTCCATTCATCGTATAATTCAAGGTTCATGGAAGACAGACAGCAGATGAAAGACTCTTCCATTGTAGAAGGAAGCATGATTTCAGAACAAAGGTTACTTGCATTCACCGTCATTCCTAAGTCTTTATAAACCTGAGGTTTGTTTCTGTTTACGTTGTCTGTGAAGAAAATATAAGGAAGACCTTTTTGCTGGCGGCTTTCCAATACTCTTGCCCAAACTTTACGTTTTTCCATATCACCGTCAATCATATCCTGCATCCAGTAATCTGGTACACATACTCCGGTAAACAGGTTCTGAATCGGGCTACCGATATCTTTAATGGATAAAAATTCTTCAATATCTCCGTGGTCAATATCTAAGTAAGCAGCAAAGGCACCTCTTCTTACTCCTCCCTGAGAAACAACATCCATAGCAGTATCGAAAAGCTTCATGAATGAAACTGCTCCTGAAGATTTTCCGTTATCTGTTACAGCTGTTCCTCTGTTTCTCAATTCTCCAAAATATCCTGAAGTACCACCTCCGATTTTAGTCTGCATGATGACTTCACCCATTTTGTGAGTAATTCCTTCAATGCTGTCCGGAATGTGAACGTTGAAACATGAGATAGGAAGACCTCTTTCTGTTCCCATATTAGCCCATACAGGAGAAGAGAAGCTGATCCATCCTTTCGTGATCATTTCTTTGAATGCCGGTTGAAGTTCAGGTTTGTATAACCTTTTTGCAGCAGCAGTGGTAATTCTGTCGATAGCTCCGTCTACCGTTTCACCTTTCAACAGATATCCTCTGTTCAACATTTGCTCAGACTCTTCATTGAGCCACCATATATTTGAATTTTGCTCTTCCATAGATGTTATATTTTCGAATTCCGGAATGAGAGAATCACTCCGGAATTTTGTTTTTTTATAGTATTGATTGTAAAATTTCTACTTTGTGGGAACCGTTCAGCCCGCTTTCGTCTCTTAATCTCTGAAATTCTTTAAAAGACGGAACATTCAAAACTTCATGCTGAACTTCTTCATTGATGTAGTTTGAATAATGTACAAAAGTAACACCATCTTCCTTTACAAAAACTTTATATTCAAAGGTGGAGGAATCTAAATTTTTGAAATCTTCCAGAAACTTTTGGATATTCGTTTTATTGTTGGGAACAAATTCGGGGTTTACCGTATAGGTTACTATTACATTGATCATTTCTTTTGTATTTGTGCTTTATTCATGAACAACAATTCCACATATTAATCAGAAAAGGGTAATCCTGATACTGATTGCTTTGACGCTCGCTTCGCTCGTGCCTCAGTATTAAAACAAATCGTTTGCTGTAATACTCTTATCGTGTTTCGTATAATCTACAGGTCTTTTTGCAAAGAAATCATCTAATGAATTGGCGAAAACTTCTTCCTCGAACCATACCATTGGTCTGTATTGCTCAGGAGTAATGTTGTATCTTGTTTTCATGTTGATTTTCTTCAAGCTGTCATCTACACGGTATTTCATGAAGTTGAGAAGATCTTCTTTAGAAACGTTGTCAATTTCTCCCAATTCAAAGATCCAGCTAAGGATGTCTCCTTCTCTTGCGATAGACTCATCTACTAAAGTGTAAATGTCTTCGATATCGCTGTCTGTTAATAAGTCAGGTTGTTCCTCACGGATTTTGTTGATCAGGTAGATTCCTGCATTAGCGTGAATCTGCTCATCTACGGAAGTCCATGCGATGATATTGGAAACATTTTTCATGAAACCTTTGAATCTTGTGAAAGAAAGGATGATGGCAAACTGCGAGAAAAGAGAAACATTTTCTACTAAAATACTGAATAATAGTAAAGCAGAAACATACTCTTTAGGTGTAGCAGAATTAGCGTGCTTTAAAGCATTTCCAAGGAACTCGATTCTTCCTTTTACAGCAGGAATTTCGATCACGTTAAGGAATTCGTCATTATATCCTAATACCTCTAATAAACGGGAATATGCTTCAGAATGACGAAACTCGCATTCTGCAAAAGTAGATCCTAATCCATTGAATTCCGGCTTTGGTAGGTGGTTGTATAAATTCCCCCAGAATGTCTTTACAGACACCTCGATCTGTGCAATGGCTAACAGCGCATTTTTCACAGCATGCTTTTCATGTGGTTCCAACTGCGAATGAAAATCCTGAACATCTGCAGTAAAGTCCACTTCCGAATGTACCCAGAACGATTTGTTGATTGCCTCTACAAATTGAAGAACCTCCGGGTATTCAAATGGCTTATAACTTACTCTTTTATCAAAAATTCCCATATTAAATATCTTTATAATTAAATAATTTAGATCCTTGTGGATAACGTTCCGGAAATACTTAACTTTTTGTTTATCTGTAAGTTGTGAATTAAAGTTATTCACTTCCTCAAATTCATATTTCTTGTAAAGAACTAATAGCAAAGTTCGAAAAAAAGAACTGATTTTGAAAGGGGTAAATACTAATCGGCTGACTTTTAGCCTGAAAAGTTTTCCACATTTACATGAAACTGGCTAGAATAATAGGCTAGACCACTATATTGAGGACAAATGCATGAAAATCTAAAGTTACAGTTAAACAAAATTTCAAAAAGCATCATGAATAGAGGCTTAAAGTATTAAACAAAAAAATATTTGAATAAATTTTTATTCTTGTAACAATTTGAAAATATCATCTACTTATTGGGTATAAAACATACATCACTTAATGTTAGTAATTCAGGATTTAAATAAGTCATACGATACAGGGAAAAGCAAGCTTCATGTTCTCAAAGGAATTAATCTGAATATTTCTGAAGGAGAGTTTGTTTCTATTATGGGAAGTTCCGGTTCCGGAAAATCCACACTTCTTAATATTATAGGGATTCTGGATGAAAAAGATTCAGGAACGTATGAATTGGATGGAGTTCCTATCGAACATTTATCTGAAGTAAAAGCTGCGGAATACAGAAGCAGGTTTTTAGGATTTATTTTTCAATCTTTTAACCTTATCAATTATAAAACAGCTTTAGAAAATGTAGCACTTCCTCTGTACTACCAGAATGTACCGAGAAAAGAGCGAAATCAGAAAGCGATGGAATATCTGGAGAAGGTAGGATTGGCACAATGGGCGAACCATCTTCCGAGTGAACTTTCCGGAGGTCAGAAACAAAGAGTTGCTATTGCAAGAGCTTTGATTACCAATCCAAAAGTGGTACTGGCGGATGAGCCTACAGGAGCATTGGATTCCAAAACTACTCATGATATTATGAAGCTCCTTCAGGATATTAATAATGAAGGGAAAACAATCATCGTTGTAACCCACGAACCCGATGTAGCTGCACAGACTAAAAGAAATGTAGTACTGAAGGACGGAATTATTGAAAGTGATGAGTTTATTAAGCAGATTGTATTATAAGTGAATCGTGAACGGTCAATTTTGCTTCGCAAGTGAATTGATAATGAAGAGGAAAAATAATTAATAACACACACAAATGAATATGAAAAAAAATAAAAATGTTTTTAAATCTGAACCATTATAAACTTGATGTTTATCAGTCAGCCAGGGAATTAAGAATAGAATGTTATAAAATTTTATCTAAGATTCCTGATCATGAAAAGTTTAACATAATCGACCAGATAAGAAGAGCTTCTACTTCAGTGGTATTAAATATTACCGAAGGATGTTCAAGAAAATCTGAACTGGAAAGGAAAAGGTATTTTGAAATTGCCAGAGGTTCGGTTATTGAGTTGGACTCTTGTTTTGATATTGTTATAGAGTGTAATTATATTAAAATAGAGGAATTATCAAAAATTGGGAATTTAATAAAAACAGCATTTATTTTATTGAGTAAAATGTTGAAAAAAGATTAGAAATGTGAAAATTAGTCAGGTTCGTAATTAAAGTCTTGTGAAGAATAAATTGACAACAAAGTTAATTGACTTCGAAGAAAATTGAGAGCGCAGCTAATTGACTTTTTTACAAAGTAAAAAAATAAAAACTATGTTTGACCTAGATCGTTGGCAGGAAATATTCAGTTCTATCCGAAGTAATGTACTTAGGACAGTACTTTCAGGGTTTACAGTAGCCTTGGGACTGTTTATTTTCATAGTACTTTTTGGAATTGGAAAAGGACTTCAGAATGCTTTCTCTGAAGGATTTGCCGGAGATGCTAAGAACCTTATTATTATTTCAACAGGGAAAGCCACTTTAGCGTATAAGGGATTACAGTCTGATAGAAATGTTACAATGAATAACTCAGACTATGATTTTTTGATTAATGCAGATAAGAAAAAAGCGGGTCCTTCAAGTCCCAGGTATAGTGCCAGTTTAATGGTGAAATATGGGAAAGAAAGTGGTCTTTATCAGATCAATGGTGCTGAGCCGGGGGAACAGGTTATTGAAAATAGAAAAATTATTGATGGTCGCTATCTGACCTCTATGGATTTAACAAGGAAATTAAATGTTGCCGTAATCGGAAGAATGGTTCAGCGGGATTTGATCAAAAATGGAAATCCTATTGGAAAAGAGCTGGATATTAATGGAACGATGTACAAAGTGATCGGAGTCTTTTCAGATGATGGAGGAGACAGAGATGAAAGACATATTACAGTTCCTATTACCACTTTACAGCAGATGAAAAAGGGTTCTGATACGGTAAATATAGCATATATCACTTATGATGAAAAGCTGACTCCGGATCAGGCCATAAAATATGGTGATGAGTTACAGGATAAATTGAAATCCAGAAAAAATGTTTCTCCTGATGATGAAAATGGAGTTCGTGTATGGAATAATGCTAAAAACATGAATGATACATTTATGTTTATGGCAGTTCTTACCGCTATTGTTGGATTCATTGGTCTGGGGACATTGCTGGCGGGAATTATCGGGATCAGTAATATCATGGTGTACATCGTGAAAGAAAGAACCAAAGAAATCGGAGTCCGAAAAGCTATTGGCGCAAAGCCAAGCGGAATCGTAGGTCTGATTGTTCAGGAAAGCGTTGTGATTACAGTGGTATCCGGACTTGTAGGAGTAGGAATAGGTGTTTTGACATTAAGTCTTATTGGAGATAGTCTTGAAGAATTCTTCATTAAAAGCCCAAGTGTAGGTTGGGGATCTATTATTATGGCATTTATTGCACTGATTTTTTCCGGATTGATCGCTGGATTTGTGCCTGCATACAGAGCTTCAAGAATCAAACCTATTGAAGCATTAAGAACAGAATAACAGATAAATAAGCTCAAAGGCAAATCAATCAGTTTGACGGAATTCATAACTCATAATTTATAACTTATAATTCAAAAAGGTGAATATCATATTTAAAAAAGATACTTGGCAGGAAATTTATTATTCATTGAGGAATAATAAACTCCGAACATTTCTTACCATGATTGGTGTAGGATGGGGAATGTTTTTGTATGTAAGCCTTCTTGGAGCCGCAAAAGGAATGGAGAATGGTTTTGATAAATTATTTTCCGGTTTTGCTACCAATTCAATCTTCTTGTGGGCACAGAAAACGTCTATTCCATATGAAGGATTTCCTAAAGGAAGAGAAGTTCATCTGAACTTAACCGATATGGATATGTTGAAAAGAAAAGTAACTGCCATAGATTATATTTCACCCCAAAATGCCAGAGGAAGTTTTACCGGAACACCGGGAGAAGCCATGTCAAGAAATGGAAAAAATGGTACTTATTCGCTTACCGGAGATTACGCTGTAGGAAATAAGATTTCAGAAAAGAAACTGATCTTCGGGCGCTACATCAATGATGCCGATGTTTCGGGGAATAAAAATGTAGTAGTTATTGGAGAAGAAATTTATAAAAACTTCTTTGATTCCAAGAAAAAAGAAAATCCAATAGGGAAATCAATCAATATTAAAGGTCTCTTCTTTAATGTCATCGGAGTTTTCCGTGTGAAAAAAGGAGGTGGCTTTGAAAATGATCAGACCGCTTTCATTCCACTTTCCACTTACACGAAAATGTATAATGCAGGAGACCAGATAGACCTGTTTGCTATTGTAAGCAAGCCTAATGCTAACGTTAATTCCGTGGAAGAAGAGGTGAAACAGGTTTTAAAAACCAAGAATAAAGTTTCTCCTGAAGATACTAATGCTTTCGGAAGCTTCAATCTTGGAAAAGAGTTTAAAAAACTGACCGGTTTTCTTACAGGAATGCAGCTGCTGACCATTATTGTTGGTACACTGACTATTCTTGCAGGAGTAATCGCTATTTCAAATATCCTTTTGATTACAGTAAAAGAGAGAACCAAAGAAATCGGAATCAGAAGAGCATTGGGAGCAAAGCCTGCTGAAGTAAGAAATCAGATTTTGCTGGAAAGTGTTGTGATTACACTCTCCTCAGGATTAATAGGTTTTATGTCTGGAATTTTTGTACTCATGATTCTCAATGCGGCTACCCAGGGTCAGGATTCATTTCCTTTTTATAACCCGACCGTTAACTATGGAAACGTATTTGCAGCGATGGCTGTAATGGTGGTTTTAGGATTGATAATCGGGATGATTCCTGCGCAGAGAGCGGTAAAGATCAGACCTATTGAAGCATTAAGAACAGAATAATTAATTTTCACATCATTCAATTTAATAAAAAATAAACTATACATATGAAAAAGAAATTCACCTGGAAAAAAGCCATTTATATAGTCTTGGGGCTTTTATTTGCAGTGGCATTGTTCTCAGGGCTTGGCTATTTTATCAAATCAAACTCCAAAGAAAGTGAGGCTTTCCTTACCCGCAAACCTACTATCCAGAATATGGATGATAAAGTAATGGCTACAGGGAAAATTGTTCCAAAAGAAGAAATTGAAATCAAACCCAATATTGCAGGGATTATCGATAAGATTTTAGTAAAAGAAGGAGATAAAGTAGAAGTAGGACAGCTGATTGCTACTGTAAAAATTGTTCCAAGTATTTCCGAAGTAAACGCTGCTCAGCAGGAAGTTCAGAATGCGCAGATCCAGATCAGTAATGCTCAGATGAATGTAGGAAATATGCAAAAGCAGTTTGAAATGCAGGATAAGCTATACAAGCAAGGAGTAGCTTCTAAACAGGAGTATCTGAACTCTCAGCAGCAGTTGTACTCTCAGCAGCAGACTTTAAAAAATGCTCAACAACAATTAAATACGGCTCAAAAAAGATTACAGATCGCTAAAACAGGAGCAACCCCTGAACTTAAAGGACAAGGTCTGGCGACTACAGAAATTCGTTCCAAAGCCTCAGGTACCGTACTTGAAGTTCCTGTAAAAGCAGGAAGCCAGGTGATTGAAGCCAATAACTTTAACGCCGGAACTACAATCTGCTCAGTGGCTGATTTAAATGTTTTGATCTTTAAAGGTGAAATTGATGAAGCACAAGCCGGAAAGCTAACTGAAGGTATGGATATGAACATCGTGATCGGTGCTCTTCAAAATAAAACATTCCCTGGAAAACTGACGATGATTGCTCCAAAAGGTAAAGATAATGCAGGAACTATTAAATTTCCGGTAGAAGGAAACGTATCTAATCCTAATAATGAGTATATTAGAGCAGGTTTTTCTGCGAATGGTGAAATTGTATTGAGTTCTCAGAAAAATGCATTATTATTGGATGAATCTTTGGTTCAGTATGAAAAGAAACAAGGAAAAGACGTACCTTTCGTAGAGGCAAAACAAAAAGATGGGAAATTCAAAAAAGTATATGTGAAACTGGGAGCAAGTGACGGGATCAACGTTCAGATTCTTCCTGGATCAAATATCACAAAAGATACTGAAGTGAAAGTTTGGAACCCTTCTGATAAAGACAAAGAAGAGCTTAAAGAAAAAGCAAATAAAAAATAATAAACTACACTATACACTTTTAAACTGTGAATCCCGGAGGAATTTTTTTCTCCGGGATTCTTTTTTATTAATTAATAGCAAGATTGTAACAAAAAGTAAATTTAAAATGTCTTAATTTTAAATTCCAAACTATACCTCCATGAAAAAAGACTATTGGATTCTGTTTCTTTTTATCATTGCAAAGTTTGCACTCCAATACTCACTGATAAGCCCTGAGTATGAACTTCACAGAGATGAATACCTTCATCTTGATCAGGCTAATCATCTGGCCTGGGGGTATCTTTCCGTTCCTCCCGTTAATTCCTGGTTGGCCTGGATCATTAAAATGTTGGGAAACTCTGTCTTTTGGGTTAAATTCTTTCCAGCGCTGTTCGGAGCTTTGACAATTGTACTGACATGGAAGGTTGTTGAAGAACTCAATGGAAACCTGTTTGCTAAAGTATTGGCTTCTTTAGGGCTATTATTTTCTGTACTTCTTCGGGTAAATATGTTATTCCAGCCCACATCTCTGGAGATCTTCCTTTGGTTATTTATTTACTACAGTCTGATTAAATATTTCAATTCCCAAAAAGTAAAATGGTTGTATATAGGTGCAGTCATTGTCGGAATAGGAATATTAAATAAATACAATATTGCTTTTTCATTGTTAGGGCTTATTCCTGCATTATTGCTGACAGAGCAAAGGAAGATTTTTATGCAGTCTCATGTGTATTGGGCTGCTCTTTTAGCTTTAATTATTATTTTCCCCAATCTTCTCTGGCAGTATCAGAACCAGTTTCCGGTTATTCATCATATGAAAGAACTTTCTGAAAAACAATTGGTGCATGTAGACCGATTGGGTTTTATGAAATCACAGATTTTATTTTTTGTTGGAGTTATTTTTGTGATTATTGCAGGCTGGGGAGCTTTACTGTTGTATAAACCTTTTGAAAAATTCAGGTTTTTCTTTTGGAGTTATATAATCACGATCACTCTTTTTTTGTTTTTTAAAGCGAAGGATTATTATGCAATAGGACTTTATCCGGTTTATATTGCTTTTGGGGCTGTTTTTCTTGGATATGTATTTGAAAAAGGATGGAAAAGGTTTTTAAAACCGGTCAGTATACTTATTCCAATACTTTTATTCCTTCCTCTATATAATGTAGCCTTTCCAAATAAAAGTCCTCAATATATTGAATCCCATCAGGATCAATATAAAAAACTCGGATTGCTTCGCTGGGAAGATGGAAAAGATCATCCGCTGCCACAGGATTTTGCCGATATGCAAGGGTGGAAAGAACTTGCTCAAAAAGTAGATAAAGAATATTCCAGATTATCAAAAACCGGAAATACGATGGTGTTGTGTGATAATTATGGACAGACCGGAGCGATTAATTATTATTCAAAAGCTGGAGTGACAGCTATGTCATTTCATGCAGATTATATCAATTGGATAGACTTAAGCAAAAAATATAAAAACGTGATCAGAGTTAAAGATGCCTCTGAAGCTGGGAAAGAACTTGGAGAATCCGGCTCTTTTTTTGAAGTTGCAAAATTGGAAGATTCTATTACCAACCCATACGCAAGAGAAAGAGGAACCGCAATTTTCAGTTTACAGGGAGCAAAAATAGATGTCAACAAAAGAATTCAGGACGAAATTATCGAAGTTAAAAATGAATGGAAATAGTT
This sequence comes from Chryseobacterium sp. KCF3-3, assembly GCF_045865955.1. Classification (NCBI taxonomy): domain Bacteria; kingdom Pseudomonadati; phylum Bacteroidota; class Flavobacteriia; order Flavobacteriales; family Weeksellaceae; genus Chryseobacterium; species Chryseobacterium sp. KCF3-3. Next base: position 599,037 of record NZ_AP035792.1, on the reverse strand, counting down.
TTCAATAAAGTTGGAAATGATGATTTGTATACAAGAAAAGGTTAATAGATAAATATTATTGCAACTTTATTGCATTAATAAATTTTAGGCTATCTTTGCACTATCAACTATCAACTATCAACTATCAACTATCAACTATCAACTATCAACTATCAACTATCAATTGAGCTATGGAAAACAAAAACTTTGATGTTATCATAATAGGAGGAAGCTATTCAGGATTATCAGCAGGAATGTCTTTAGGAAGATCTTTAAGAAACGTTCTCATCATTGATAACGGAAAACCCTGCAACAGACAGACTCCGCATTCCCATAACTTTGTTACTCATGACGGGAAAACTCCTGCGGAAATTGCAAAGCTGGCAAAAGAAGATGTAGAAAAGTATGACACTGTAAGGTTTTATAACGGAACAGTCATAAAAACAGCAAAAACAGCCGAAGGTTTTGTGATTGAAACTTCATCCGGAAAAGAATTTCATACTAAGAAGCTGATCCTTGCTTCGGGAGTAAAGGATATCATGCCGGATATTCCGGGATTTGCAGAATGCTGGGGAATTTCTGTTATCCATTGCCCCTATTGTCATGGCTATGAAGTAAAAAACAAAATAACAGGTGTTCTTTCTAATGGTGATATGGCCTACGAATTTTCAAAACTGATTTATAATCTGACTAAAAACCTTACTTTGTTTACCAATGGAAAAGCTGTACTTACGGAAGAACAAATCGGAAAACTTAGTCAGAATAACATTATTTATTCTTAACGAAGATGAAATTAAAGACATAAAACACGAAAATGGCTCTATTCAAAAAATAGTTTTCAAAAATGGAAAAGAAATTCCTTTACAGGCTTTGTATGCTAAAATTCCTTTTGAACAGAATATCAATGTATCCGATGATTTGGGATGTGAACTGACAGAACAGGGATTTATTAAAGTAGATATGATGCAGAAAACAACTGTTCCCGGAGTTTTTGCCTGTGGAGATAATGTGACCATGATGCGTTCTGTAGCCAATGCAGTTGCACAAGGAAATTTTGCCGGTGCTGTGGTGAATAAAGAACTTTCTGATGAGGAATTTTAAAAGCTTTTTGATGCATTTAAAAGAACCATAATGTAAGATTTATGGATACATCTTTTCATTTTTTAGTGTTTAAAAATCATTTTTTCAATAGAGAAATCTCGACGAAAATTCCGTACATTTGGGGTGAAAATTTCAAAAACTAAAAGTAAAATGGATATTATTTTCGACCTGATTGAAAAGGAAAGACAAAGACAAACCCATGGTTTAGAACTTATTGCATCAGAAAACTTTGTTTCTGAAAACGTGATGAAAGCAATGGGAAGTGTACTGACAAATAAATATGCTGAAGGATATCCCGGAAAAAGATATTACGGAGGATGTGAAGTAGTAGATGAGGTTGAAACTTTAGCAATCAACAGAGCTAAAGAACTTTTCGGAGTAGACTACGTGAATGTTCAGCCGCATTCCGGTTCTCAGGCGAATGCTGCCATTTATCTTGCAGTTTTGAAACCAGGTGACAAAATCATGGGGATGGATCTTTCAATGGGAGGACACCTTACTCACGGTTCTGCAGTGAATTTCTCTGGGATTCAATATAACGTAGTTTCTTACGGAGTTCAGCAGGAAACAGGTCTTATCGACTATGACCAAATGAGAGAAGTTGCATTGAGAGAAAAACCAAAAATGCTTATCGCTGGTTTCTCAGCATACTCAAGAGATTTAGATTATGCTAAATTCAGAGAAGTAGCAGACGAAGTTGGAGCTACACTTTGGGCAGATATCGCTCACCCGGCTGGTTTAGTGGCAAAAGGATTATTAAACTCTCCATTCGAGCACTGTCATGTAGTAACTACCACTACTCACAAAACTCTTAGAGGACCAAGAGGAGGTATGATCATGATGGGGAAAGACTTTGAAAATACTTACGGTCACAAAACTCCAAAAGGAGAAATCAAAATGATGAGCCAGGTACTTGACGGAGCTGTATTCCCAGGAATTCAGGGAGGACCTCTTGAGCATGTAATTGCTGGTAAAGCGGTAGCTTTCGGTGAAGCATTGGACGTACAGTTCGAAACCTATGCAAAACAGGTTAAATCTAATGCTCAGGCGTTATCAAAAGCAATGATCGACAGAGGTTTTGATATCGTAAGCGGTGGTACAGATAATCACCTGATGTTAGTAGACCTTAGAAATAAAGGAGTAAACGGTAAAGAAACTGAAAAAGCATTAGTACTTGCTGATATTACTTGTAATAAAAACATGGTTCCTTTTGATGATAAATCACCATTTACAACATCTGGTATCAGATTAGGGACTGCTGCTATTACAACCAGAGGACTTAAGGAAAATGATATGGATACTATTGCGGGATTAATTTCTGAAGTAGTAGATAATATCAAGAATGAAGAAGTTCTTGGATCTGTAAGAAAGAAAGTTAACGAATTAATGGAAGGTAAAGCTCTGTTCAATTACTAACAGACATTCCAATATCATATAAAGAATGGGCAAACTGCTCATTCTTTTTTTATTACAATGGAAAAGAAATCTTATACTTTCGACGAAATTAAACAGAAGCTTGTTAATTATTGTGTTTACCAGGACCGTTGCCATGCGGAAGTGGAACAGAAGATGAGAGAGTTTCTGCTTATTGATGAAGCAAAAGAAGAAATTATTTTATTTCTGCTGAAAGAAAATTTTCTGAACGAAGAAAGGTTTACCAGGAGCTATATCCGAGGGAAATTCTACATCAAACATTGGGGGAAGACCAAAATTAAGATCAATCTGAAACAAAAACAGATTTCAGAGAGGCTAATAAGCTCTTGTTTTGATGAGATAGATGACTCAGATTATGAAAAAACCATCAGAAAAATTTTTGATGATTATTACACCAAACAAACTGGCTTGAAAGAATATCAAAAAAAAACCAAAACTATAAAATATTTGATGAGTAAAGGTTTTGAGTATGAGAAAATAATTGATATTTTTGACTAAATATTAATAAATAAAAAAAACTTGACGTATGACTTTTAGGAAAAAAAACAATCAGTTCATTGAAAAAGATTGATATATAAAGATTTAATATTTTTTTTAAAGAAAAAACAGCTGAAATAAAAAATTTAGATAGATAAATGTCGCCTTGATAAACAGTTTCTATGGTATGATTTTTGTCTGTGGGTTTAGCTGTACCGCAATGAAATTGTTAGATTTTATAAATGTAACATCAAATTTATTTTTGATTTCAGCATATTGAAATAAATTTATTTTATTTTTGCATGATTGTATCGAAACTATCTTTGATTGGATAATTAGATATTATACCTTAATTAAATATGAACACCAATATAGACAATGTACAATTCTCTTAGAAAAACAATATTTGGAGGGGATAATGTTGTCAATCTCTCAGACGTAAGATATCTTCCTAGATGGATAATTCTTGTTATAGACATTATTATTCTGGTAATATCTTTATTTCTTTCTACTTACATTATCGCAAAAATTACAAAGCAGGAATTCATATATCATGATGATAAAAGCCTAATTTTCGCTTTTATTATTCTGGTAAATGCTGCTTTTATGTATGTCTTCAAGACCTATGCCGGGATCATCCGCCATTCTACTTTTATAGATTTATTTAAACTTCTGATCTCCTGCTTTTGCACAATGCTGGCTATCGGAACTGTAAATATCTGCTATTTCTGGATTACAGGAAGTAAATTCATCCTTACTCCTTATCTGATGCTTTATTTTGTAATTTCATTTATGGGATTATTTCTTTTCAGACTCTATGTGAAGGAATTTTTCCATATTGTAAGGGAATACAGAAGAAGCGCACTGAAAAAAAGAATTTTAGTATTGGGAATTGATGAACAATCTATTGCCATTGCACGTGCTATTCTTGATAACCCGAGTTTACCTTATCAGGTAGTAGGTTTCCTGACACAAAGAACAGATTCTAAAAGAGCATCTCTGTTAGGAAAGCCCATTTATGAAAAACAAAAAATAGAAGAAAATACCAAAGAAGATCTTATTATTGATGGCGTTCTTATTGTTAAAGAAATGATGGCCAGAGATGAGATGAATTCATGGGTGAATTTATTTTTAGAGAAAGATCTTAATGTCTTTAAAGCACCATCAGTACAAAAACTGAGAGACAGCGATTTGGGTGGATCTATCAGAAATCTTCAAATTGAAGATTTGTTAAATAGAAAACCTATCAAAATTCAGAACGAAAAAGTTAAAAGCAGACATTTTGATAAAACAGTATTAGTAACCGGTGGAGCAGGATCCATAGGAAGTGAAATTGTAAGACAGGTTGCTCTTTTCAACCCTTCATTGATTGTAGTTTTAGATCAGGCAGAAACACCGCTTTATGAAATTGAACTTGAAATGAGAGATAAATTTCCTCATATTCCTTTCAAATTTGTTTTAGGAGATGTTTCCAATCATCACAGAATGGAATCTCTGTTCCAAACGTACAATTTCTCAATGGTATATCATGCAGCTGCTTATAAGCATGTACCTTTGGTAGAAGAAAATCCTCACGAAGCTATCTTTGTTAATATATTAGGTTCTAAGATTGTTGCAAAACTATCCAGCAAGTATAAAGTAAACCGTTTCGTAATGGTATCTACAGATAAAGCTGTAAATCCAACGAACGTAATGGGTGCTTCAAAGCGTGCTGCTGAGCTTTTTGTACAGTCTCTTCAGAATGTAGAAGGTAACGTTACCAAGTTTATTACAACAAGATTTGGAAATGTATTAGGATCTAACGGTTCTGTAATCCCTCATTTTAAAAAGCAAATTGAAGCTGGAGGTCCGGTAACCATTACCCATCCGGAAATTGTAAGATATTTCATGACTATTCCTGAAGCTTGTGAACTGGTTCTTCAGGCAGGAACAATGGGTGAAGGAGGTGAAATTTTTGTTTTTGATATGGGAGAACCTGTTAAAATTATTGATCTTGCCAAAAGAATGATAAAATTATCAGGATTCGAACCTAATATTGATATTAAGATCATTTATACAGGATTGAGACCTGGCGAGAAGTTATATGAAGAACTCTTGAGTGATGACGCAAAAACACTTCCTACTCATAATGATAAAATCATGATCTCCAAAGATCCTTCTATAGGATTTGCAGAAATAGATACGCTTACTAAAGAAATTACAAAAGCTTCTCTTAGAAGAGATAAAGTGGAAGTAGTAAGGATTCTTAAAACTATAGTGCCGGAATTCCGAAGCAATAATTCAATCTACGAGGCTCTTGATAAATAGACAAAATATAAATGTATATTTGCATAATTTAACAAAATAATGAAAGGAAAAATATTAGCAGTAGTTTTGGCATCTTCATTAGTGATTTCCTGCAAAGTTAATCCCAATGCTAAGAATGATTTAAATTATATGCAGAATATAGAACAGGTTGCAATCAATGCCTCTGCTAAAAATTCAGCAAATACAATCCAGGTTGGGGATCAGCTTATTATTCTGATCACTGCAAAAGATATGGATGTTGTAAAACCTTTTAATCAGAATTATTCCTCATCAGAACTTATCCAGACAAATAATATAGCAGGAGGAAATACTCCTAACCAAGGAGCTACAATACTTTCAGGACCTACTTATATTGTAGATGCAAATGGAGATATTGACTTTCCTATATTGGGAAAACTGAATACATCAGATAAAAGTTTGACGGCATTCAAAGATGAATTAAGGGATAGAATGACAAAATATGTTATTAATCCAACAATTAATGTAAGGCTCACAAACTTCAAAGTTACCATATTAGGAGAAGTAAACAGACAGGGAGATTATACTATTGCCAATGGCCAGGCAACTATTTTAAATGCATTAGGGATGGCCGGGGATTTGACTCAATATGGAAAAAGAGAAGATATATTGGTTGTCAGAACAGAAAATGGTGTGGTTTCTCATGGCCGTATCAATATTCGGGATGCTAATTCAGTTAATTCTCCATATTATAATCTTAAGCAAGGAGATGCTATTATTGTTTCTTCAAACAATACAAAAGATGTTATGGCAAAACAGAATCCCAATACTGGACTTTACCTGACCGCCATTTCTATTGCGGTTACAGCAGTTGCCGTAGTAGTAAGTTTATTTAATAAGAAATAACAATTGATGGATAACCAGCAAACTTCACAATTTTCAGAAGTGGAAAACAATTCAAATAAAATTAATTTTAGTGAAATAATCAAACCATATTTAAGGAGATGGCCATGGTTTATTTTTTGTGCAATGGTAGCTTTAACGATTGGCTATTTTGCCATAAGATTTATGACTCCAGTCTATTATGTGGAAACCACCTTACTTATAAAAGATTCCAAAAATTCATCTTCAAATAACGAATTGGGTGTTCTTTCTGATTTATCAGGACTGGGAGGAATGAAAACTAACAGTATTTCCAATGAGATTGAAGTTTTGAAATCAAAAAAGCTGATGAGGGATGTGGTTATCAATAAAAACCTTCAGGCTAATATCATTGTTAAAGGAAAAGTAAGTCGTGTTGAGCTATACAAAGAATCTTCGCCCATTGAAGTAAAAGTTATAAATGAGAAGGTATCCAAAAAAGCAAATAATCTTATTAATGTAGAATTAAAAGGGGAAGAAATTATAATACATGATGAAGAGCAGAAAAAAGATATTATTTCTGGTTATGGAAGAATGATAAATCTTCCTTTTGCTAATATTATCATTACTAAAAATAAAGAATATAACCCTAAAGCATCACCCAATATTGATAAGAAAAATTTAGAATTACTCATATCATCGGTTGAAGCAAAAGTGAATGCATTAACAAGTGCTCTTAATGTAGATTTAGCAAACAAAGAAGCTACTGTACTTAGGCTTTCAATGAATTATCCGGTAATTTCAAAGGCACAAGATATTCTTAATTCATTAGTTGTTGCTTATAATAACGATGCTATCTTGGATAAAAACCAGGAGTCTAAAAAAACATTAGATTTTATTGAAGATAGAGTAAAAAAACTTTCAGTAGAGCTTGGTCAGGTTGAAAATGAAAAAGAGAGTTTTAAATCAAAGAATAATCTTACTGACCTTGAAACAGAAGCTAAAATAGATCTTGAAAGTTCTGCAGAAGCTCGCGGAAAACAATTGGATCTTGATGCCCAATTGGAATTGACAAATTCTTTGATTTCTTTCATGTCCAAGCAAGGACAGTATCAGGTTTTACCAATGAATATCGGATTAAATAATCCTGAAGCTGTTTCTGCAATTACATCCTACAACCAATTAGTAATGCAAAGAGCGAGATTATTAGAATCTGCAACTACAGAAAACCCTATAGTTGTTGAAACTAGTAAACAAATAAATTCAATGCGTACTTCAGTTGTTCAAACTCTACAGAGAAATAAGGCAGGGTTAGAACTTGCAAGAAATGAATATGTAGGAGAGCAAAATAAGGTAACAGGAAAAATAGCTAAAATTCCTTCCATAGAAAAAATATTCAGGGGAATAGAAAGACAACAAAAAATTAAAGAAAACTTATATTTATTATTATTACAGAAAAGAGAAGAAACAGCTATTGCGCAATCTATTACGGCACCAAAAGCGAGAGTCATTGATATGGCGTATGCTTTTGCAAACCCTGTTGCACCAAAAACCCAAGCTATTTTATTCGTTTCATTATTTCTTGGATTGTTAGTTCCTTTTATTATTATTTACATGTCTCAACTGTTTAATAATAAAATTGTTACAAAACATGATCTTGAGAAGTTAGTTCATGCACCTATTATTGCAGAATTACCAAGTCTTGAAAAAGGAGATTCTGAAATTGTTAAAATGAATGATATTACGCCTATGGCGGAAGCATTTAGAATTCTTATTACCAATATGAATTTCATGCTTTCAAAAGAGAAAAAAGGGAAAGTAGTATTTGTTACTTCAACTGTAAAGGGAGAAGGAAAAACATTCACCTCCGTGAATTTAGCTTTAACACTGGCAAACCCTAAGAAAAAAGCAATTATCATCGGATCTGATATCAGAAATCCTCAGCTTCAAAGATATAATCCTGCCAGAAAAGGACTTGCTGGGCTTACGGAGTATCTTTACAATGACGACACTAAACTTACAGATATTATTCATGTATCATCTTTTAATCCTTATCTGGATGTAATTTATTCAGGAATGATTCCTCCAAATCCAACAGAATTATTATCCAACGGTCGTTATGAGATTCTTCTCAGCGAACTGAAAGATAAATATGAATATATTATCCTGGATACCGCGCCACTACTTCTTGTAACAGATACTTTCCTTATTGCTGAACTTTCTGATGTTACAATTTATGTATCCAGATCTAAATACACCGAAAAAGCATTATTAGAATTTGCTAATAACAATATTGATCAGAAAAAAATCAAAAATGTTGGATTTGTACTTAACGATGTAAGCCGAGAAAATTTAGGATACAGTAACAAGTATGGTTATGGTTATAACCAACATACAGAACAATCATGGTTTCAAAAAATAAAAAATAAACTTAGTTAATGATAACAACATATAAAATAGCAGTTATAGGCCAAGGTTATGTAGGTCTTCCTTTATCTCTTGAATTTGCAGATCACTATCCTGTTTTTGGATTTGATATCAATACTCAGCGTGTAGATCAGCTTAATAACGGAAAGGATATAACGCTTGAAGCTGATGTTGATAAATTAAATAATGGACTGAAAAAATATAATGAATCCAATGGTTCTTTAGGCTATAAAGCAACAAGCCTGTTATCTGATATTTCTGAAGCTAATGTATTCATTGTAACAGTTCCTACCCCTATTGATAAATATAATGCTCCAGATCTGAATCCATTAATTTCTGCTTCAAAAATGTTAGGAGAAATTATCAAAAAAGGAGATATTGTTATTTATGAATCTACAGTTTTTCCTGGATGTACAGAAGAAGAATGCGTACCGGTTCTTGAAAAATATTCAGGCCTTACATTTAACGAAGATTTTTTTGTAGGTTATTCTCCGGAAAGAATTAATCCTGGAGATAAAGTAAATACTCTTACAAGTGTTAAAAAAGTAACATCTGGTTCTACCGACAAGATTGCTGAGGAAGTAGATAGTCTATATAAGAAAATTATTACTGCAGGAACCCATAAAGCGCCTAGCATTAAAGTAGCAGAAGCCTCAAAAGCGATTGAAAATGCACAAAGGGATGTTAATATTTCTTTTGTTAACGAATTAGCTTTAATTTTCGATAGAGTAGGTATCGATACCAATGATGTATTGGAAGCGGCAGGTACAAAATATAACTTCCTAAAATATAAACCAGGATTGGTGGGAGGACACTGTATCTCCGTAGATCCTTATTACCTTGCACACAAAGCAGAACAGTTAGGATATCACCCGGATGTTATTTTATCTGGAAGACGTGTAAATGACTCTATTGCAAAGTTTGTTGCAGCTAAAGTAGTGAAACTTCTTATTGCAAAAGGGGGAGTGATCAAAAACTCAAATGCTTTGATTTTAGGAGTTACATTCAAAGAAAACTGTCCGGATGTCAGAAATACTAAAGTTGTAGATATTTACAGAGAACTTGCAGATTATGGAGTTAATGTAGATATTTATGATCCCTGGGCGAGTAAAGATGAAGTAAAACATGAATATGGAATTGATATTCTGGACGCTCTTGAGGATGGGAAAAAGTATGATTCTTTAGTGATTGCAGTATCTCACAATGAGTTCCTGGAAATGGATCTGGATCAGCTTAAAAAAGAAAATGCTGTGGTTTTTGACACCAAAGCATGTTTAGACAGAAATCTGGTAGATGCAAGATTATAACAGATCATGAACTATGATATCATAATCATTGGTGCAGGTTTGGTAGGTTTGGCTACAGCCTACCAGACTCAACTTAAAAATCCTGATTCTAAGATTCTTATTTTAGAAAAAGAAAATGACGTGGCATTGCACCAGTCAGGACATAACAGTGGAGTAATCCATAGCGGGATTTATTATAAACCGGGAAGCCTTAAAGCTAAAAATTGTATTGAAGGGTATAATTCAGTCATTAACTTTGCTGAGAAACACGGTATACGATATGACCTTTGCGGAAAGATTATTGTAGCTACTTCGCAGGAAGAATTACCCCTTCTAGATAATATCTATAAAAGAGGAGTAGAAAACGGATTACAAGACTTAAAATACCTTTCAAGAGAAGAGTTCCGTGAAATCGAACCGCATTGTGAAGGAGTAAGAGCAATTAAAGTGCCACAAACCGGAATTATCGACTATCCGGGAATTGCAAAAAAAATAAAAGAACTTTTTGAAGCATTAGGAGGAGAAGTAAGATTTAATCATGAAGTAAAAAATATCATTGATAAAGGATCTGAAATTATTGTCAATACCAATATTTCCGAATTTAAAACCAAAAAGTTAATTTCCTGCGCAGGATTGTATTCCGATAAGATAACCAGAATGACCAACGAAAAAAACGATGTGGTCATTATTCCTTTTAGAGGAGAATATTATAAAATTAAGGATGAAAAAAAATATCTGGTAAAACATCTTATTTATCCGGTACCTGATCCTAACTTTCCGTTTCTTGGAGTTCACTTTACCAGAATGATTGATGGTAATATAGAAGCTGGCCCTAATGCTGTTTTGGCCTTCAAAAAAGAAGGATATAACTTTTTTGATTTCAATTTTAACGAAACCATGCAAACCATGCTATGGCCGGGATTTAGAAAAATTGTAGCAAAATATGGAAAAACCGGAATGGGAGAAATGCACCGTTCACTTTCCAAATCTGCATTTACAAAAGCCCTTCAAAAGCTTTTACCGGAAATACAGGAAAACGATCTTGTTACAGGAGGTTCAGGAGTAAGAGCTCAAGCTTGCGACAGAAATGGAGGTTTGATTGATGATTTTGATATCGTGAAAAACGGAAACATTATTCATGTTAGAAATGCTCCTTCTCCAGCAGCTACGTCCTGCCTTTCTATAGGAAATAAAATAAGTGAGCTGATCATGAATTAAAAAATGCACTCTGTGCACTCAAAAAACTAAGAATATGAAAATTCAAATGGTTGACCTTAAAGGTCAATACCTGAAAATAAAAGAAGACGTAGATATCAGTATTCAGGAATGTATCGATAGTACCGCATTTATTAATGGTCCTGCAGTAAAAGAATTTCAACAGGATTTTGAAAAATATCTGGGAGTAAAACATGTTATTCCATGTGCTAACGGAACAGATGCTCTTCAAATTGCCATGATGGCACTTGATCTGCAGCCAGGTGATGAAGTAATATGCCCTGCTTTCACGTATGTAGCCACTGCGGAAGTTATTGGTCTTTTAGGATTAAAACCAGTAATGGTAGATGTAGACAAAGATACTTTCGATATAGAGTTAAATGGTCTTGAAAAATATCTGACACCCAAAATCAAAGCCATTGTTCCTGTTCATTTATACGGCCAAAGTGCTGATATGGAGAAAATTCTTGAATTTGCGGAAAAGTACAACCTTTTTGTGATTGAAGATAATGCTCAGGCAATAGGTTCTGATTATACTTTTTCTGATGGAACTGTGAAAAAAACGGGAACTATCGGGCATATCGGATGTACCTCATTTTTCCCTTCAAAAAATCTCGGATGCTATGGCGATGGTGGTGCATTGATGACAAATGACGATGAATTAGCTTTTAATATCAGAATGATTGCCAACCACGGTCAGGAAAAGAAATATTATCACAAAGTTTTAGGTTGTAATTCAAGATTGGATACCATTCAGGCAGCCGTATTAAAAGTTAAGCTTAAGCATTTGGATGAGTATTCTGCTTCCCGAAACAGAATGGCAGATTATTATGATACAAACCTTGCAGAGATAGCTGAAATTCAAACTCCTAAGAGAGCTGTAAATTCTACCCATGTATTTCATCAGTATACCCTTAGAGTGAAAAATGGGAAAAGAGACGAATTACAAAAATATTTGGCAGAAAAGAATATTCCAAGTATGGTATATTATCCTTTGCCTCTTTACAAACAAGAAGCTTTTCTTCAATATGTAGAAGAAGGTTTTAGTCTTCCGGTTACGGAGCAGCTTTGCAAAGAAGTTATTTCCCTTCCTGTACATACAGAATTTAATCAGGAAGTACTGGATGTTATTATTACAGAAATTAAGAACTATTTTAATTAATATAAAGCAGATATGTCGGATTTTTTTGCACACGAAACAGCCGTTATTGACGAAGGATGTCAAATAGGTGAAGGAACCAAAATTTGGCACTTTTCACACCTTATGACAGGTTGCATTTTAGGTGAAAAATGTAATATAGGTCAGAATGTTGTCATCTCACCTAAAGTAGTTTTAGGACAGAATGTGAAAGTTCAGAATAATGTATCCATCTATGAAGGAGTAACATGTGATGATGATGTTTTTTTAGGCCCTTCTATGGTTTTTACCAATGTGATAAATCCGAGAAGTGCAGTAAACAGAAAAAATGAATATCTGAAGACCCATGTAGGAAAAGGTGCATCTATAGGCGCTAATGCAACTATTGTTTGTGGACATAATATAGGTCAGTTTGCCTTTATTGGAGCAGGAGCCGTGGTTACAAAAGAAGTTCCGGATTATGCATTGGTAGTAGGAAACCCTGCAAGACAAATGGGATGGATGAGTGAATTCGGGCAAAGACTTGAATTTGATGCAGAAAATATAGCTGTTTGTGAAGAAAGTGGAGAAAAATACAAATTAGAAAATAATAAAGTTTCAAAGATTTAAAAACATACAAATGAGTGAAAAAATAAAATTTGCAGTCGTTGGCTGCGGACATATCGGAAAAAGACACGCCGAAATGATCACAAGAAATGAAGAATGTGAATTAGTAGGCTTGATTGATGTTAAAGATAAATCTCAATTGGGAATCGAAAGTTATGACGCTCCCTTTTTTGCATCTCTGGATGAGTTTTTAGCTTCCGGGATTGAAGTAGATGTTATTAACATTGCTTCTCCCAACGGATTCCATTTTGAGCAATCTTATAAAGTGATAGATGCAGGTAAGCACGTTGTAGTAGAAAAGCCAATGGCTCTGAAAAAACAGCATGCGGAAAAACTTATTTTTCAGGCTTTGCACAAGCATAAACAGGTTTTTGCAGTAATGCAAAACAGATATTCACCACCTTCTGCATGGGTGAAAGAAATGGTAGAAAGCGGAAAACTAGGGAATATATATATGGTTCAGCTTAATTGCTACTGGAACCGTGATGACAGATATTACAAGACAGAATCATGGCACGGGAAAAAAGATCTTGACGGAGGAACCTTATTTACACAGTTTTCTCACTTTATCGATATCATGTACTGGCTGTTTGGTGATATTACCAATATTCAGGCAAAATTTGCAGATTTTAATCATGCAACTCTTACAGATTTTGAAGATTCAGGATTCGTTAGCTTTGATTTTGTAGACGGAGGAATGGGTTCATTGAATTATTCTACTTCAGTCTGGAATCAGAATCTTGAAAGTTCTATGACCATTATCGCAGAAAATGGATCTGTGAAGATTGGAGGACAATATATGGACAAAGTAGAAGTTTGTAATATAAAAGACTATGTAATGCCGGAATTGGCTCCAACTAACCCTGGAAATGATTATGGTGCTTATAAAGGATCTGCAGCCAATCACCATTTTATCATTGAAAACGTTGTAGATGTATTAAAAGGAAGAAATACCATTACTACGAATGCTTTAGAAGGATTGAAAGTAGTGGATATTATTGAGAGAATATATGATAAAAAATAGGAAATTCTCATTACTTTGGTATAATGATGAATTTGAAAATGAAAGAAGAAAGAACTATACTGTCAGATCCTTGAATTTTGTTCAACCCTGAATAATGAAAAACAGATATGAGAATTTTGATAACGGAAGCAAATTATAAAAACTCTATAGCGCTGCAGAGGGAATTACATAGAGAAAATAGGCACCAAATTTTTGCTATGGATAAAGAATCTGTTTTTTTTGCTAAAAGATTTGGTTATTGTAAAGATTATATTGTTGGGGATTTGGAACAATCAGTCAAACAGATTAACCCCGAATTTATAATTCCTGTAGGGAGCGATGCTGTAAAGATATGCTCTGAAAAATATAGAGAATTATGTTTAATACCTACAAAAGAGAGTCTTGAAATAGCACTAAATAAAGATAAAATGCTAATTTTGAACTCTCTTAGCGATGTAAATTATCCCGAATGTAAATTATTTTCAAATCTGGAGGAATTAAGGCTATACAGTAGAGATAAGAATTGTGTTGTTAAATCAAGCAATGAAAGCTTAGCCAAATTTGATCCGTTATATGTAAAATTAGGCTCTGAATCCGAATTTAAAAAAATAGAAAAATACTTGTCAAGGGGAGTAAAACTATTAATGCAGGAGCAGGTATCAGGAGTAGGCAGAGGCTTTTTTTGTATTGCTAAAGAAGGTAAAATCATTAGCTATTATATGCACCAGCGTATTAGAGAAATACCAATTACCGGGGGATCCAGTACAGCTGCCAAGTCTATTTTTTGTGAAAAAATGTTTAATATATCTAAACAAATTATAGAATATTTAAATTGGTCTGGCCCATTAATGATTGAGTATAAATATGATAAGACGAAACAAGAATATTATTTAATAGAGTTAAATCCCAAATTTTGGGGTTCATTAGATTTATCTTATGCAGTAGGACTTAATTTTGGAAAAACTTTGATTGAAGCTTATTCAAATAACATAGAAGAACAAACTGAAAAAAAATATGAAGTTGAAAAAAAATTCTTTTGGGTTTTAGACGGAGATCTTTTGGTTTTACTTAAAACAGGAAAACTGCATAAAATAAAAGAATATTTTTATAAGGACTCTTATACGAACTTGTTTGAAAACTTTTTCGTTGATTCAATCAAATTAATATGGACCATAAAGAAAATTTTCTCAAAGTAAATAAAATGAAAAAGGGAATTTTTCATTTTCATAGTACCTATTCCTATGATGGAATAAATACGATTGAAAAAATAGTGAAAACAATAAGAGATAAAAAACTTGATTTTGTTGTTTTAACTGATCATGAGACCATAAAAGGGAGTTTAGAACTTCAAAGAAAAATAAAAGAACTAAATCTGAATGTAGAGATTCCTATTGCTGCGGAATATAAAACTGATCGGGGAGATGTTATAGCATTAAATGTAAAGAATGAAATTACAGACATGACATGGCAGGAGTTTTATAAAAGTGCAAAAGAACAAAATGCCATCTTGATTTTACCTCATCCATATGACGGGCACACCCAAATAGAAGAACTGGCACAAGCTGTTGATGTGATAGAAGTATTTAACGCCAGATCATCAGTCATTAATAACTACAAGTCTTATCTGTTGTCTCTAAAATATAAAAAACCTGTAATCTGGAGCTCTGATTCCCATATTCCTCAAACTCTTTTAAATGTAGTGGTGGGATATGAAAAAAATGATTTGAAATTTCATGAAGCATTAACGAATGGCGAAATTGCCCCATTATTTCTTAAAAAAAGTTCAGTATCAGATATTTTTTTATCACAAGTTAAAAAAGCGTATGTGAACAAAAATTTTAAATTGTTTATATATATTGTATATAAAACTCTTTTTAAGAGAACTAAAGAAGATTATTTAAATTTATGAAAAGAAAAATAATATCTTTTTTAGGTAGCAATATATTATCTCAGTTAATATTACTGATTGCAGTTCCATTAACCGGAAGAATTTATTCTGATTACGAAATTGGAGTACTTTCCTTTATTTTATCAATTTCAGCCCCATTAGCGTACTTTTATACTTTATCCTACAACAAAGCAATTATGTTACCAGCAAAGAGCGAAGAATATAGTATGCTATATGCTGTTTCCATTTTTTTAAGTATAACCATCTCATTAATTTCCTTTTTCGTTATACTTATTTCAATGTTATTTTTTGATATAGATTCCTATTTTTTAATTGTACCGTTGGTTGCATTTAGTCAATCTTTATATGGTGCATCAAAAGATATTCTTATAAAAAAAGGCTTGTTGAATATTGTCAGTAAATCAATGATACTAAGCTCTGTGTTTGCAGTTATCATTATACTTTCTGGTTATTATATAAAATTATCATACTGGGTTTTGATATTATCTTATGTGATTCCTAATTTTTTTGCTACTATATTTATATTGTTTTATCTCAAAATACAAAGAAGAAATTTTGTTTACAAAGAGTTCTACAATATTATAATTAAATATAAGTCCTTTCCATTGCATCAGATGCCCGCTTATTTTATTAATACTTTTAATGCGGAGTTACCTAGTTTCTTTATAAAACATTATTTTGGAGAAGCTATTTTGGGGAATTATTTTATGGCTTCCAAAATTGTGAATAAACCACTAAGTTTAATATCTGAAAGTTTAAATGGGTTAATATACAAGGATTTGTCAGAAACCAATAAAGCGAAACTCAATAAGAAAATGAATACCTATGTTGGATTATTATTTTTGGTTTCCCTACTATTTGCTATTGTATATTTAATTTTTGGGGAATATTTTTTCTCTTTATTTTTTGATATTAATAAATGGAGAAAGGCATTTGATATGAGTAAAATAATAATTTTCACGACTGTTATTTCATCGTCTTTTTCTCATTATTCAAGTGGTGTATTGGTTAAAAGAAAGAATAAAATTTTCCTCGTTTGGGAGGTAATTACCACTTTGGTTTTGTTTGTTTCATTTTTTTTAGGAAAGAGCTCTACAATAGATTTCTTTATATGGATTTATGTAGGAGTAATTTTATTTAGATATTTATTACTTTCTTTACTATTTAATAAATCTTGATTTTTTGTTTCCATGAAAGTAATGTTAAAAAAATTGCGAACAGAAAATGCTATATTATATACAATTAAGTTTTTACTGAAAATTGCATTTGGCTATACCGTTTCTCCAACTTTAGAATTTTTATCGGAAGATAGTGTAACAATTCAGGTTGAGGGAATAAGAATTAAATTTAAGTTATGTTCACACGATAAATTGCTTGATTTGATAGAAGGCAAAGCTCATATGAAGTCTATACCTTCATATGATGATTATCATTACATTCCGGTTATTGATGAAAATGTAAGTGATTTTTATGAATGTAATAATGGACATATTCAAATCAATTATGATATTATTACTTTATCTTTTGTTTTATTATCATGCTATGATGAATTGACCTCAGAAGCGCGAGATGAATTTGACAGATTCAGATAT
Source organism: Chryseobacterium sp. KCF3-3 (assembly GCF_045865955.1). Lineage (NCBI taxonomy): Bacteria > Pseudomonadati > Bacteroidota > Flavobacteriia > Flavobacteriales > Weeksellaceae > Chryseobacterium > Chryseobacterium sp. KCF3-3. The sequence continues at coordinate 581,744 of NZ_AP035792.1, read as the reverse complement.
AAAGATAGTTTAGTCTGTAAATATAATCTGATTACTACACCCGTTGTTGATGAATACGCATTTCTGATCAGAAAAATTCTTAAAAATGAAGTACAAAGTTTTACTCCCTCATTAAAGCCAACAATAATTGTTCCTACTCATGATATAGATAACCTTTATAGATTTGACGGTTTTTTTACATCGGTTAAGACTTTGGCTGCAGAAGCTATTAGAGAAAGAAGACCTTTACAATTATGCAGTTCAATACTGAACATGTTAAAAACTATTGTTTTTAAAAAAGAAGATCAGTACCTTAAAGGCATAGAGCAATTGTATAAAGATTCAAAAAAATACGGTTTAAGATCAGTTTTTTTCTTTATGACTGCGAAGCCATCTCAATTTGATAAAGGTCAGGTGATAAATAAAAATGTTTTAAAGGTGATTTCTAAAATTACAGATGCAGATATGCTGCTGGGTATTCATCCAGGCTTTAATACGTTCAGGGATATTGCTGTTATGAACGATGAAATAGAGAGGCTTAGAAATACATCAGAAAGAGATATTGTATTGGCAAGACAGCATTATCTTAGATTTGACCGTAGAGTAACTTTTGAAAATCTTGAGAAATGTGGTATAAAGGTCGATTATACTATGGGATTTGCAGACCATGAAGGATTTAAATGTGGTACAGCACACCAATTTCACCCATATAATTTTGAAAAAGACCAACCTTACAACATTCTTGAGAACCCTCTAATTGCTATGGATGCTACATTGACGCATTACCAAAAATATTCTATGGATAAAGCTTTTGAGGTATTGGAAAATCTTTTCAAAATAACAAAAAGAGTTGAAGGTGATTTCACCATACTTTGGCATAATGATAGAGTTTTCAGAGATCAAAAGTGGTATAAGAAGGTGTATTTAAGATTTATTTCACAATATAATATGAAAAAATAGAAACTTACAATAATAACAAAAAAAGATTTCATCCAGCCTATCATGATTGATTGTAATAAATGAAAAGCTTCCTTAATTTTAATAAAAAAAATATAATTGAAAAATATGTCATTATTTACAGACAAGTTTACATTTTTTAAAGTATTCATTTATTTTATTTTTGTTTTTTCGGGGTCTCTAAAGTGGTTGCCTATTCCAATGGATTTGACCCTATTGTCTCTTTTGCTTTGTTTTGTGGTAATGATCTCGGAATTGCGTACAATAGTTCCGCTACAAGTAAAGGATCGCCTCATCGTTATTTTAATGCTTATATTGAGTTTTATTTTTCTTATTTCTAATTTTTATTCAGTATCTACTATCTATGCCCAATCTAAATCCCTTGCTGTTGTTCTGAATATTTTTACAGTAATGTACCCCATTGTTGTATTTAAAAAATCTATTTTTTCTGAATTGAAATTATTGATGTATCTTATTGGTGGATTAATGATTGTAGGATTGTTTTATCTGTATTTTAATAATATGTTTATTATATTCCATGATTCTGAATTGTTAGTAGATAAAGTTCCTACATATTTGGTTATTGGAATCATGTTGTGTGCATGTTTTATTTTCTCTTTGGCAAGCAAATTAACATGGTATGTTGCAGCTTACAGATTATCAATATTATTTTTACTATTTCAACTGGGTGGAAGAGGTCCAATTATTAATTTGATATTATCCTTAATTATTTTCTTTACTTTGAATCTTAAAAATTATAAGATAAATTATAAAACAGGATTTGCAATAGGGGCATTATTTTTTACCATTCTTATTTTTGGAGAGAATATTTATACTTTTGCATTTCAAAATGTTGACTTTGAACGATTTAATATATTTAAAGTTTATAACGATGATGCTAGTTTATCAGTAAGAGGAAACTTTCTTGAAATTGGACTGGAGTCAATACTGGATCATTCTTTTTTTGGATTGGGAATTGGAAGTTCTGGACTTATATTGGATGGCATTGATCAAAGTAATTATCCGCATAATTTGTTTGTTGAAGCAATGATGGAATTAGGGATATTAGGTGGATTATTATATCTATCAATATATTTATTATTTTTTTTTAAGAACTATTCCATTTCTAAAAAAAATAAAAATATGCTGATATTATTTATTATAGTTTTATTATTTTATCTGGAAGACAACAAAAGTAACTCTTTTGATTCCTGGAGATGTAGTATTATATGGATTATGTTTTTTATATCTGAAAAAAGATACAAAGCTGGAATAACTAATTAAAAATTTGAAATAATGTATAATATTAATTTTGTAAAAATTGATTATACTTATATAAGTTCCTATAAATATTATTTAATTTAAAAAAAGAAAAAAACAAATGTGTGGAATTTTTGGTGTCGTATCGAACACCAGCATTAATAAACAAAAGTTTCAAACTCTGGTAAAGCATTCCGAACAAAGAGGAGTAGATTCTAGTGGTTTGATTTATTATCAAAATAACCAATATAAAGTAAACAGAGCTGATTATAGCATTGAAAAATTACTGAATAAGGTAAAACCATATAATAACAATATTGTTTTAGGACATAGTAGATTGATTACTAATGGACTGGGGGATAATCAGCCAGTCATCAGAGGAAATATATGTGCAATACATAATGGGATTATTGTAAACGAAGAAGAAGTCTGGAGTAAGCTATCGGTAAGAAGACAATTAAAAATTGATTCCGAAGCTATTGTGGCTATTGCAGAAGAGTTTCTTAATAACGACGAAAACAAATTAGAAAACCTTCCTAAAGAGATATTTTCTTTATGTCAGGGAGTTATTGCCTGTGCTCTTGCTCTGCCAGAAAAAGGAAAACTTCTTCTTTTTTCTAATAATGGAAGTTTATATGTAGGTTATAATGAGGACAAAACTTATTTTGCATCAGAAAGCTACGGACTTAGAATCATAGGCTGCGAAAATATCACCCAGATAAAAGAAGAGTCTTTGATTTTGGATATTCCTGTCTCAAAAGAAAATCTTACCATCACAGATGAAAAAAGCAGAGTAGAAAACTTAATCCCCGAGTTTAAATTTAATACTATTGAAGAAGGACTGCTTGAATATAAAAAGCTTAATATCAAAAGGTGTACTAAATGTATTCTCCCAGAGACAATGCCTTTCATAAAATTTGATGAAGAAGGAGTATGTAATTACTGTAAAAGCTACAAACCAAGAAATAATCCAAAACCGAAAGAAGAATTATTTAAATTGGTTGAACCTTACAGAAGAAAAGGTAAGGAACTGGATTGTATTGTTCCTTTTTCAGGAGGTCGAGATAGCTGCTATGGATTGCACCTTATTGTAAAGGAACTGGAGATGAAACCTGTTACTTATACCTATGATTGGGGAATGGTAACGGACCTCGGTAGACGAAATATCAGCCGTATGTGTGCTGATCTTGGGGTAGAAAACATTATTGTTGCCGCAGATATTTCATTGAAAAGAAAAAACATCAGAATGAACCTTGAAGCATGGCTGAAGTCACCTCATTTAGGAATGATGGCAATGCTTACTGCAGGAGATAAACATTTCTTCAGACATGTGGAAGATATCAAAAAACAAACTGGGATCAACCTTAATCTTTGGGGAGTAAATCCATTGGAAGTAACTCACTTTAAAACAGGATTTTTAGATATTGAACCTGATTTTGAAGAAAAAAGAGTATACAGCCATGGTGCTATGAAACAGCTGAGATATCATTCCAAAAGATTCAGAGCGATGATGGAGAGCCCTGGATATTTCAATAGTTCACTTTGGGATACCTTGTCTGGTGAATACTATCGCAGCTTCACAGAAAAACAGGATTACTATCACATTTTTGATTATTGGAGATGGGATGAGGAGCAGGTAGATAATACTCTTTTAAATGATTATAATTGGGAAAAAGCAATTGATACTACCACTACCTGGAGAATTGGTGATGGTACAGCAGCTTTTTATAATTATGTATATTATACTGTAGCTGGTTTTACAGAGCATGATACGTTCAGAAGCAATCAGATCAGAGAAGGACAAATAACAAGAGAAAGAGCTTTAGAACTTGTTGAAATAGAAAATACTCCACGTTATCAGAATATCAGATGGTATCTGGATACTTTAGGACTGGATTTTGAAAGAGTAATTAAAATCGTGAATAAAATTCCGAAATTGTATACTGAAAAATAATTTAAATTTTTGTTCGTAAATGAAAAGCTCTACCCTGATTTTTAAGATTACTTTATTATTTACTTATTGGATGTATAGTAGTTCTTTCTGTTTGGCTATGCCTATTTTTAAACCAGCACCAGCAATACAGAATAAATTAATATTTACATCGGATAATCCCACATTTACGAACAAAAACTTAAGCGTTAAGGAGATTTCCAAAATGTTGGATTTTTATACGGATGTATTTAGCTCAGAGACTCAACTGTCCAAGTGGTACAGTTCTGTCTATGATAGTTCAGCTCTTTTGTATGTTCCTATGCAATATGCTTATGATACTCAAAATAATGAGTTAATAAATAAATTTCAGAAGCTGTTTACTTATAATACATTACTTATTGTAAAAAAGAATTCACAGGCAGATGATTTGGCTAAAAGAACCTTTTACTTTACTGTTTCAGAATATTTAAGAAGAAGTGGCATAAAAGGCAATGCCGAAAATACCAAGATGTATGATTTCATAAAAAGTGAAGTATTATATTATTGGAATAATAATCCCGCAAACATTTGGGATGCTGAATCAAAGAAATTTTATGGTGCAAAACAAAGAATAGATTATATCTTAAGTGGGAACTTTAATGGTAATCTAAGTTATTATAGAGCAATTACTGATTTTGAGCTATATGTTATGGGAACTGGTGTAAGTCTTTTACTCATTGAAAAAGATGCCAAACGAACAGTAACTCCTGATTTAGTCTCTATTAAAGACAGATTCTATCAGGTATTGAAAAAAGAAGTAAGTATTAAAGATAAAGGATGGTATCTGCAGCCAAATATTTGGAAAGATCATCCGGATTTTAAGGATGTAGCCCTTGAAAAGAGCCAAAATGTTAATTGGGATGCCTCTCATTTTTCGAGAATGTGTGCTTATCTGCATCTGTTGAAAATTAATTTTCAAAACGATACAATAAAATACAGTTATTTGGAAAAACTCACCACATTACTTTCAAATCAGTTGATAACCAACATTGCTGTTTATAATTCAAAAAATGATTTTTATACCTTCAATAATTATATAGATGGTAATAACAGTAGCTTTCGAAGTGATGTTAAAGGTGGGAAAAAAGGAATCCAGCCATCTCAGAACTTTGAACATATTTTTATTGGCTGGTGGAAAATGTTAAATACCAGAGAAGTCGATATCATGTATGAAAGAATAGCAGGAAAATTCCCTTATTATTCCGAGCAGAGTGCCTATATCACCCATGATAAAGGTTTTTTTCAGGAAATTGTAAATCTGAAATAATCTCATTTAGCATGGTTGTATTTCAAGTATGTAATTCTCCATCTGTTAGAAAACCAAATAATTAAGAATGAAACATAACTAATGTTTAATAGGAAACCTGAAAATTTTCCAAAATCCAATTAATGAATAAAAAATACGAATTTCACATATGCCATCTGACAAGTGTTCATCCGAGAAATGATTCCAGAATATTTCATAAGATGTGCAAAAGTCTGGCATCCAATGATATTAAGGTATCATTGGTAGTTGCTGATGGTAAAGGTAATGAGGTGATAGATAATGTGGAAATTATAGATATAGGTGCACCTGATGGTAGATTAAAAAGAATTACGAAAACTACATACAAAATTTTTAATAAAGCTAAGGAACTTAATGCAGATGTATTTCATCTTCATGATCCCGAACTTCTTTTAGTAGCAAACAAACTTAAAAAACTAAATAAAAAGGTAATCTTTGATTCTCACGAAGATACAGTAAACACAATTTTAGTTTCACCTTATCTAAAATCCCCTTTTTCAAATATAATTTCTCTATTATATGAGAATTTCGAACGTTATATCTGTAAAAAAATAGACGGAGTAGTTGGTGCCACACCTCATATTGAAAGTTATTTTAAAAAATTTGTCAAACAAACTGAAAATATCAATAACTATCCCATCTTATCTGATAAGAAACAGGAGAGCATTTCCTGGGATGAAAAAAAGAATGAAGTTTGTTATGTGGGATCCATTGATGATACAAGAGGAATCAAAGATTTGATGAATTCATTGGAGCTTACAAAATCAAAGGCCAAACTGAATCTGGCAGGAATGTACTCTTCTCCTGCTCTGGAAAAAGAGATAAAGGAACATAGAGACTATCACCTGGTTAATGACTTTGGATATGTAAATTCTGAAGAAGTAGATAATATTTATAATCGTTCGTTAGTAGGTGTGGTTACTTTGCATCCCATTCCAACATTTTTAGTGAGTTTGCCCATAAAAATGTTTGAATATATGGTTGCGGGAATTCCGTTTATTGCCTCAGACTTTCCTTACTGGAGAAGTTTATTGAAAGGGAGTGATTGTTGTATTTTCGTAAACCCTCAAAAGCCTCAGGCAATAGCCGATGCTATCGATTATTTCATTCTTAACAAAGAAAGAGCTAAACAAATGGGCGAACTGGGACAAAAGCTAGTCTATGAAAATTTTTCATGGGAAAGCCAGTCTGAAAAATTATTAACGTTTTATCAAAAAGTTTTATCAAACTAATATGTGCGGAATAACAGGAGCAATAGAGTTTAAAAGATCACAAAACCTCAATTTTGAAGAAGGAAGTGATTTACATAATTATATACGAAGAAGAGGACCGGATTACTATGGAGTTGAAAAAACAGAATATGAAGGATGGTCAGTAACTTTAGCTCACTCCAGGTTAGCAATTATTGATCTTTCAGGAGCTTCTAACCAACCTATGATTTCTCATGATGATAGATATACTATTACTTTTAATGGTGAAATATATAACTATCAGGAAATCCGTGAAGAATTAATATCAAATGGTTTTACATTCAGAACAACAGGAGATACTGAAGTTCTTTTAAGAGCATGGGAATGCTGGGGTGAAGGCTGTTTGGATAGACTAAACGGGATGTTTGTTTTTGGTTTATTTGATAAAATTAAAGGAGAGTTCTATCTGGTAAGAGACAGATTTGGAGTTAAACCATTAATATATACTTTTTTTGATGGTCAGCTATTGTTTTCCTCTTCCATAGCCTCTGTTGCAAAACAAATAAATCAGGAGATAGATCTGGAATATTGTTCCAGTGGAATAAGGTTCGGTTTTTTTGAAGGATATGAAGACAGAACTCCTTTCAAAAATGTAAAATATCTATTGCCAGGATCATTGATGAAATGTACGTTGGATGGAGAACTGAAAATAGAAATAAAGTCATGGTATTCCCTGGAAGAGCAGGTGGCAAAAAAAAGAAAAGAACTTGAATCTTTAAGCTCAGATGAACTAATTTCCCAAGGGAAAGCTCTGTTGGAAAGTTCAACCAAGATACGTCTGAGAAGTGATGTTCCTCTGGCAATTTCTTTAAGTGGTGGGGTAGACTCATCGTCTATAGCAGCAATTACAGCGAAAGAAGTAGATCACCTGATGGCCTTCAGCTATGGAGCTCCGGATCATCCGAAATCAGAGGGACCCATTATTAATAAATTTGCAAAGGATAAAAATATTAATGTTGAGTATATTCACCATTCTTACACCCCAGATGAGATGGGTAATATTTATGATCAAACCATGGAGGCACAGGAATCTCCATTTCTTGGATTAAGTATTATTGCACAACATGAAGTCTATAAACAGGTAAAAGAAAGAAATATTAAAGTTTTACTGGGAGGCCAGGGTGGAGATGAAATTTTTGCAGGATACAGGAAATTTTTTTTAGTAGCACTGAAAAAGGCAATAGAAAAAAAGGAAATCCTTCCGGGGTTGCAATATTTTCATTCCTTAGCACTTATGCTGATATTCGAAACCAAGCAAATAAAAACATATTGGAATGAGAAAAACAGGTATCTGAAAACAACAGGAAAAGATACTTCATTCCTTGATTGCCTGCCAAATATTTCCTTAAATCTCTTTGAAAATACATCTTTGTCAAACAGACAGATTTCAGATATTCAGAAATACAGTATTCCCTCACTGTTAAGATATGAAGACAGAAATTCAATGTATTTTTCTATTGAAAGCAGACTCCCTTTTATGGATTATAGATTGGTAGAGTTTGCTCTGGCATTGCCGGATCTGCTTAAGATTAAACACGGATATGGAAAATGGATACTGCGTGAAATGATGAAAAAAGACGTACCAGGCTATATTCTTAAAAACCGTTTAAAAAGAGGTTTTGACGTTACCCAGAATTGGGTAAATGATGGTGTGGGAGAAAGAATACAATCAAATATTTTAGAAAATAAAAATAAAGTAAAAGATTTTGTCTCTGATATCAGTAGACTTGAAGATGCCCTTACAATCAAGAATCTTAATAACAGCAATATTTTGAATGAAGCAATCATGCTTGATTTCCTGATAGATCCTATTAAAAAACCAACACTTCAGTGATGAAAACGAATAAAAACACCTGGCTGATTTCCAAATATGCCTCACCTCCTCAATATGCAAAAGCCCCGTCACGCTTATTCTATCTGGCAAGGGAGTTTAAAAAATTGGGTAATGAAGCATTATTAATAACATCAGATGCTAATCATTTTACCAATTGTCCCGAAACTGACAAGATTTATAATGATGAAGAACATGATGGGGTAGACATAAGATGGATTAAAACAAAAAAATATACCAAAACTGCATCAATAGACAGAATATTGTCCTGGTTTGATTTTGAAAGAAAGCTTTTCTCAATGAAACTTTCCAACATGACAAAACCTGATGTAGTTATTGTTTCGTCACTTTCGATTTTTACCATTATCTATGGTTATTATCTGAAAAAGAAATTTGGTAGTTTTTTAGTCTTTGAAATCCGGGATATATGGCCTTTAACTATGACAGAAGAAGCCGGTTTTTCCAAATGGCATCCACTTGTCTTACTGATAGGGTTTATAGAAAAATTTGGGTATAAAAAAGCGGATCTGGTAGCAGGAACAATGCCAAGATTAGATCTACATGTAGAACAATTACTGGGATATAAAAGACCTTTTCATTGTTCACCATTAGGATTTGATCCAGAAAACTATTCTGAAGACTTTTTAAAAGATACAAATCCGTTTTCAGGGATAGTATCATCAGGCAAAGTCATTATTGGTTATGCAGGCAGTATGGGGGTTACCAATGCATTGGAACCTTTTATTGAAACAATACAAAGGATGAAGGAGAACAGTAATATCCATTTTTTACTTGTTGGAAGTGGTGATCTCAGAGAGTCTTACGAAGAACAACTAAAAAATTGTTCCAATGTGACATTTTTACAAAGAATTCAGCAAAGTGAAGTTAAATATTTTCTTGATGCCTGCGATATTCTGTACTTGTCTACTAAAGATTCAAAAGTATGGGATTACGGACAATCGATGAATAAAGTGGTAGAATATATGCTGGCTGCGAAACCTATTATTGCTTCGTATACCGGATATCCTTCAATGATTAATGAAGCTGATTGTGGTAAGTTTATCAACAGTACTTCTGCAGAGGATATTAAAGATGCCATCTTATATTATGCCAATATGAGCCAGGAAGAAAGGGTTGAGATAGGTGATAAAGGAAGAAAATGGATTTTTGAAAACAGAACGTATCCGGTGTTAGGAAAAAAATATATGGATGCAATTGTATTTCATTCTGTAAAGCAAAAGAAATAATTTTGCAAAAGTTGAAATATAAATATTAGGATTTATCTTGAAAATTACTATTAACAATAATTTCATTTATAAACTATTCCTGTTATCCGTTATGGTAGGAAATACCATTGCTATTTCTTTTGCAAAGCCTTTGGAAATGGATCCAAGGAACTTTTCTATCCCTTATCGGATTTTTATTATTGTATTTTCTGTATTCATAATTTATAGAGAAAGAAGGAATATTAGTTTTAAAAATATTTCATTGATAAGCCTTGTTGGATTTTGGATTTTCTATATTATCAAGCTTATCTATTCGTTTAATAATTATTCGTTTAACAAGGATGTAATAGTATTAGAGAATGAGGATATCTTCAGAATTTTATTTATGAATCTCCTTCCTAGTGCAGCGTTATTATGTATTAATTACAATAAAGTAGATTTCAAAAGTATTACAAAGTACTGTCTCTTTATTTTATGTGGTCTTCTTGTTGTTAATTATATATATGGTTATATCAACTTAGATCATATATTTAGTACATACTACATTATGTATGGTCATATAGGAGCCTCATTGTTTATCATCTCTTTATTTTTGCTTTTATTTTGTAAAAAAGATTATAAATCATATTTTTTATTCTTCTGTCTTTTTTTAGGACTTTTTAATGTAATACAATCTATGGCCAGAAGTCCTTTAATGGCTATTGCTGTATGCTCTTTTTACATGGTTCTTTTAAAGGGAAATAAAAAATATCTGTTATATGCCATTACATTAATTTTGTTATTGATAGGTCTTATTTTTCTCCATGAACAATATGGTGACGGATTCATAACAAGCTTTAACAGAATGTATAAATGGCTTGCCCTGGGAGATACCTCGAGCAGAGAACCATTATATAGAGGAGCTCTTGAAATTTTTAATTCAAATCCTGTCTTAGGAGGAAGAATTTTATTTGAAGATGGAGTTCACCCGCATAACATCTTTTTAGAACTTTTAATGGCAACCGGTATTCTAGGGTTCATTATTTATTTTCTAAAGTTTTTGCCAGTATTTCAAAATGCCTCTATTTTCTGGAACATAAATAAAAGTAATATATACTATAAAGTTATTTTTGCTTTATTTTTGCAATATTTTACGCTCGTACAGACATCTTGTAATCTTTTTAGTATACCGGAATTTTTGTACTTTAGTTCAATAATTATTGGTATTAGTTATAGCGCAAAAAACAAAAGAATTGAGTAAAAGCTCACCATGTATTATGACGAACAGATCTAACTTTTAAGAATGTATAAAAATTATTTAAAGAGGATTTTTGACTTTGTATTTTCTCTGATGGGAATTACCTTATTGCTTCCGATTTTCCTTGTTGTGATGATAGGATTATTCCTGGCTAATGATGGAAAACCCTTTTTCTTCCAGTTAAGACCTGGGAAAAATGGGAAAGTATTTAAAATTATAAAGTTTAAAACAATGAATGATAAAAAGGATTCCAATGGAAACCTTTTATCAGATGCAGAAAGACTAACAGCTATAGGCTCATTCGTTCGTAAAACATCCTTGGATGAAATTCCACAGTTGATCAATGTTTTGAAAGGAGATATGTCTCTTATTGGTCCCAGACCTCTTCTTGTACAATATCTGCCGCTTTATAACGAGCACCAGGCACGAAGACATGAAGTGAGACCCGGAATTACAGGATGGGCTCAGGTAAATGGAAGAAATGCCATATCATGGAACCAAAAATTTGATTATGATGTTTGGTACGTTGATAATTTATCATTTATCTTAGATGTGAAAGTTTTCTTTCTAACAGCAAAAAAAGTATTTATTAGAGAAGGAATTTCTCAAGAAGGGCAAGCAACAATGGAACCTTTTAAAGGAAATATTTAAAATATGAAAAAAATAGCAATTATTGGAGCAGGAGGATTCGGACGTGAGGTGAAAATGCTGATCGATCATATCAACCAAAAAAATGAACAATTTGAAATTCAAGGTTTTTATGATGATAAACATTATGATCATGATATTAATGGAGTCCCATACTTAGGAAAGATTGAAAAAATAAATGAAGTAAAGGAGCCTTTATGTATTGCGGTCGCAATTGGAGATCCTAAAACAAAGAAAAAAATTATACAAGGTATCCATAATGTGAATATTGAATTTCCAACTTTAATTCACCCATCAGTAATTATTGGGCAAGATGATACCAAAATTGGAAATGGAAATATTATTTGTGCAGGCGTTATTATTACGGTAAATATCGTCATTGAAAATTTTGTAATCCTTAACCTTTCCTGTACCGTAGGACATGATACAATAATAAAGGATTACAGCTCATTCATGCCAACAGTTAATATCTCTGGAGAAGTTGTAATCAATGAAGCGGTATATGTAGGGACAGGGGCAAAAATTATAAATCTTCTTGAGATTGGTGAAAATACTATTGTCGGAGCAGGAGCAGTAGTTTATAAAAGTCTTCCTGCCAACTGCACAGCAGTAGGAATTCCAGCTAAACCTATAAAATTTCACGATTAATATGAATACTAAAATCTGGTTGTCCTCACCACATATGGGAGGGAATGAACAAAAATATATCAACGAAGCATTTGAAGAAAACTGGGTAGCCCCATTGGGACCTAATGTTAACGGATTTGAAAGTGATCTGGAGCAGTTTTTAGGCGGAAATGCAAAAGTGGCTGCACTTTCTGCAGGTACTGCAGCATTACACCTTGCTCTTATTGAATGTGGAATTGTACATGGTGATGAGGTAATCTGCCAATCAATGACTTTCTCTGCTTCAGCTAACCCAATTGCATATTGTGGAGCAATTCCCGTTTTTGTGGATAGCGAACCAGTTACATGGAATATGTGCCCCAAAGCATTAAGAGAAGCTATTGAAGACAGGATCCAGAAAGGAACAAAGCCTAAAGCAATCATTGTAGTTCACCTTTACGGTATGCCTGCAAAAATGGACGAAATTATGGCTATTGCTCAGGAATTCCAGATTCCTGTGATTGAAGACGCAGCAGAAGCACTTGGTTCAACTTATAAAGGACAGGCATGCGGAACATTCGGACGTTTTGGGATTTTAAGTTTTAATGGAAATAAAATTATTACCACTTCCGGAGGAGGAGCTATGGTTTGTCATACTCAGGAAGATAAAGATAAAACCGTTTTCCTTTCTACACAGGCCAGAGATAATGCTCCTCATTATCAGCATTCGCAGATTGGCTTCAACTATAGAATGAGTAATATTGTAGCAGGAATAGGACGAGGACAGATGGAAGTTCTTAAGGACAGAGTTGCTGCCCGTAGAGCCATGCACAGCTTCTATGTTGATCTTTTTAAAAATATTGAAGGTGTAACTGTATTTTCAGAATCTGGAAATGATTTTTATTCAAATCAATGGTTATCTGCGATAATCATTGATCCTGAAATTACAGGTAAAGACAGAGAAAGTTTAAGACTTGCGTTCTTAGAAGATAATATAGAATCAAGACCACTTTGGAAACCAATGCATTTACAGCCGGTTTTTGAAACTTCTCCTTACTATGGTGGGAATGTTTCTGAAAAACTTTTTGATAACGGATTATGTCTTCCTTCAGGTTCTAATCTGTCAGATGATGACAGAGAGAGAATAACGAAAGTAGTGCATGCTTACTTTGGAATTTAATACCATTGAATTGAATGAATCAGTATAAATATTGGAAAACGATTTTTGATTTTGTCTTAGCGGCAATATTGATTCTATTTCTTATGCCGGTACTGATTATTTTATTTGTAATTGCAAGTTTGGATACATCTTCCAATGGAATTTTTTTTCAGACCCGAATAGGGCAATATGGAAAACCATTTACCATTTTTAAGATTAAAACAATTCATGAACAGAAGAGAACGTGTTCAAAAACAGGGCAGATTCTCAGAAAATTTAAGCTGGATGAATTTCCACAATTGTTTAATATTTTAAAAGGTGAGATGAGTTTTGTAGGTCCCAGACCTGATATTGAAGGCTATTATGATAAGCTTACCGGAGCAGACAGAAAAGTTTTGGAACTCAAGCCCGGGCTTACCTGTGAAGCAAGTATTAAATACAGAGATGAAGAATATCTTCTGAAAAACCAGGAAGATCCTTTAGCTTATAATGATGAAGTATTATTTCCGAACAAAGTAAAAATGAATCTGGACTATTTTGAAAATATGTCTTTCAGAAACGATATGAAAATCTTGTTTAAAACATTAATAACCACATTGAAATAGAGTTTTTAACTATTATGAAAATTAAAGAAACCCCGCTTAAAGACTGCTATATCATAGAGCCTACTATTTTTGAAGACGAAAGAGGCTACTTCTTTGAAAAGTTCAACGAAAAAAAATTCGAGGAACTTACCGGAATGAACGGGCACTTTGTGCAGGATAATATTTCCAAATCCTCCTATGGAGTTTTAAGAGGACTCCATCTTCAGAAAGGAGAACATGCCCAGGCAAAATTGGTATCATGCCTTGAAGGAAGCGTTTGGGATGTGGCTGTAGACCTTAGAGAGGATTCTCCTACATTCGGAAAATGGTTCGGAATAGAACTTACTGCTGAAAATAAATTACAGCTTTATGTACCGAGAGGTTTCGGACATGGTTTTTCTGTATTGAGTACCCATGCTGTATTTTCTTATAAATGTGATAATTTTTATAACAAAGAATCAGAAGGCAGTGTGAAATTCAATGATCCCGATATTGATATCGATTGGAAGGTAGATGAAAAAGATGCCATACTTTCAGATAAAGATCAGAATGCTCCCGGATTTAAAGAAAAAAACTTTTAAAGTATATCCCTGAAAACCACTTTTATAAAGTGGTTTTTATTTTTTAATCCTAACTCTCCAATATTTTGTATCTTTGCAGACTCAAAATCAAAACGATGCGTACAAAATCTGTAGGGAAGAAGAAAATCAATGTAGTCACTCTTGGATGTTCCAAGAATGTATATGATTCTGAAGTATTAATGAGCCAGCTGAAAGCCAATGGCAAAGAAGTGGTTCACGAAGACCGTGGGGACATTGTGGTCATCAATACCTGCGGATTTATTGATAATGCTAAAGAAGAGTCTATCAATACCATCCTTGATTATGTTGATGCTAAAAACAGAGGTGAGGTCGAGAAAGTATTCGTTACAGGATGTTTATCTGAAAGATATAAACCGGATTTGATAAAAGAAATTCCGGACGTAGACCAATATTTCGGAACAAGAGACCTTCCGATACTTTTAAAGCATCTTGGAGCAGATTATAAACATGAACTGGTAGGAGAAAGATTAACAACAACTCCAAAACATTACGCATACCTTAAAATTTCTGAAGGCTGTGACAGACCATGTTCTTTCTGTGCAATCCCATTGATGAGAGGAGGACATATTTCAACTCCAATCGAGAAACTGGTTTTAGAAGCTCAGAAACTGGCCAAAAAAGGAACAAAAGAATTAATTCTTATTGCTCAGGATCTTACTTACTATGGATTGGACCTTTATAAAAAAAGAGCATTGGGTGATCTTTTAAAAGAATTGGTAAAAGTAGAAGGCGTAGAATGGATTCGTCTTCACTATGCTTTCCCAAGCGGATTCCCTGAAGATGTTCTTGACATTATCCGTGAAGAACCTAAAGTATGTAACTATATAGATATTCCTCTTCAGCACATCAATTCAGATTTACTGAAATCTATGAAGAGAGGAACTACCCATGAGAAAACGGATGCTCTTTTAGGAAAATTCAGAGAGAAAGTTCCAGATATGGCGATCAGAACAACACTTATCGTTGGATATCCTGGAGAAACGGAAGAGATATTTCAGGAACTTAAAGACTGGGTGAGAGAACAGAAATTTGATAGATTAGGTTGCTTTACTTATTCTCACGAAGAGAATACGACTGCCCATGTTTTAGAAGATAATATTCCACAGGAAGTAAAAGAGGCAAGAGTAGAGGAAATTATGGAATTGCAGTCTCAGATTTCATGGGAAAAAAATCAGGAAAAAATAGGTAAAGTATTCAGATGTGTTTTTGACCGTAAAGAAGGAAATTATTTCATCGGAAGAACGGAATATGACTCACCAGATGTAGATAATACAGTTCTGGTTTCTGCAGAAGATACTTATATTTCAATAGGAGAATTTGCAGATGTTAAAATTACCTCTGCTGAAGAATTTGACTTATACGGAGAATTAGTCTAGTTAAACGCTTGTTAATCAGTTAAAAATGATGTTTTTGAAACCGAATTATTAACTAAAATTAACATAGAATTTTCTCGGTAACCGGTTTTTATTTAATTGATAATCAATTTGTTAATATTTTGTGTAATTAAGATTCTTTAATTTTCTTTTATAATGTATTTAAAATCGAAAATTATGTCTTAAATTTGCGCAAGAAGCAATATTTTTAAATCATGTGCTTTCAGCAAGTTAATCATTAAAAAAAGACTAAAAGTCAATTGAAATCAGTATTTAATTATTTTAGTCTTAAAGCAATGTTCACAAGTTGGGATGTGTATTCTTTTTTGGAAATATTGATGAAAAAAATGTAATTAAAAATCTTTAAAAACTTATGAAAAAATTTTTATTAACAGCAATTATGCTTGTTGGCCTTTCGGCCGTTTCTAAGGCTCAACAAGGGCGAGTGGGGATTAACACAACCACACCTGCCGCAACATTAGACGTAGTAGCAAATACTACAGACAATGCAAGACCAGATGCCTTATTAGTCCCTCGTATGACGGCAGCGCAACTATCTGCAAAAGATGACACTTCCGGTACTTATGGTACACCTCAAAATGGAGCTGTTGTTTATATTACTGCAGGTACAGGAACTGGAGCTAGAAAAGCTAAGATTACAGGACCTGGATTTTACTACTTTGATTCTGTAGTTCCTGAATGGAAACCTCTAGGTGGAGGAGCTGTAGCAACAGGAATGACTGTAAGAGCACAAACAGCAGGTACCATCTCTGATGCTGACTTAAATAACGGTGTTATTGTAAGTACTTCAGGTACGGTTTTCAATCTGGATGCTTTAACCAAGACAAATGGTAAAACGATTACATTCATTGATAATACAACCTCAGGGTTCAGTATTACAGGTACTGCAGGTACTATCAGTAATCAGGCAACACTTTCTCCTACAGGACCTGGTGGATCATTAAGCTACATTTGTGATGGCGCAGTTTGGTATAGCTATAGCAGCTTTTAATCTTAAAAACACATTCAATTATGAAATTATATTTAACATCAATAGTTTTAGCTCTAACAGCATCAGCTAACGTAGCATTTGCACAATTAAGAGCGAATAATGCTATTAGTACAAACATTACAGGACAATCTGCATTTATAGATGCTTCTGCTAATGGATTCTCAAATGGGGCTAATAATGGTAAAGGTCTGGCGTTCCCTAGAACAGATTTAACTGTTTTTACTTTTGTTACGGGTACTACAAGTAACTTTAACTTCCCGACTGCATACGATGGTATGGTTGTTTACAACTCTAAAACAGGTACTACTCCAGCAACTGGATCAGGTATCGGAGGACAATCTGTTACACCAGGTTTCTATTATTTCTCTAACCCGACAGGAGGTTCTGCTAATGCATATGCAACTTCTACAGGTCAGTGGTTACCGTTTAATGCTAGTACTAAAGAAAACATTCTTACTACTGAAACTGTTACAAACAGACAAGTAAATAGCGCACAAATTTATGGTATAAAAGGAACTTTTGCTGCAAACGGTACTACTACTGCAGTAACAATTCCTGCTCCTGCCGGAATTACTGCTATGTACGGAATTACTATTTATAAAGCGGGTACTAATACAGTATATTCCAGAGAATTATATTCATATGATACATCTACAGGAGCTGCTGTTACAGGATCTCCAAGTATGTCTGTGGTATATCCAAACGGAACGTATGATTATGTTTTAGAATATTTAAAATAATAAATATTTATTTATATAAAGTAAAAACCAATGATATTTTCATTGGTTTTTTACATTTAAGGATAGACGTTCTTTCATTTTTTCGCCGTTAATAATCATAATCTTGGCTCTATATTTAGTACCTGATGAAGACATTTTATTAAATAAGATAATAAGCTGCAAATTTTAACACTGTATTTAGATGTTAAAATCTGGTTCTGAAATTTGATATTATAAGGCTCAACATATTCTGGTGGTCATTTTCTTCACGTCTTGGATTTAAGAATTTTAATTTTGGAATTATTTTTTTTGATTAAAATCTTAACAATATGTATTTTTTAAATTATTGATTATCAGTTTGTTTTGTTTTTTAAGTTTTTAAATTATGTATAAATTAGTTAATTATGTTAACTTTTTAAGTGTTTTTTTAACACTTTTTAACAGTGTGGTGTAAAAGCCCTATCCATAGGAGGTTACAGCTTTGTTTAACATTTTGTTAATATTTTATTAACTATTTTTAACATATTGAATAGGGTTTTATAAAGATTCCTGATACATTTGCTCCGTCAAAACCAATAAAAGTTCAAAATGATGAAAAGATTCATTCTCGTAATCATAATGATGATTTCAACCTTAGGTGTTTACTCTTTTACAAGTAATGCCTTAGATGCGAAAAAAACAAGTTATGCATCGTACTACCACGATAAATTTAACGGTAGAAAAACTGCTAGCGGAGAAATCTTTGATAACTCAAAGTTTACTGCAGCAAACAGAACGCTTCCATTTGGAACAAATGTTAAGGTAACAAACCTTAAAAATGGTAAAGAGGTAATAGTGAGAATTAATGACAGAGGGCCTTACCATTCATCAAGATCTTTAGACATGTCTAAAGCTGCGTTCGATGAGATCGGAGATATCAGTCATGGTACCATTCCGGTCGAATATGAAATTGTCGATTAATTTTATGATTTAAATTAAAAAAAGCCAGCTGATTCAGCTGGCTTTTTGTATGGATGAATATAACGTTGATTATACATCTAATTCCAATAAAGCAGGACAATGGTCAGAATGCACCGCTTCCTTTAAAATAACAGCCCTTGTGAGCTTATCTTTTAAACTATAGGAAGTAAAGTTATAATCTAACCTCCAACCTTTATTTCTTTCCCTTGAATTTTGTCGGTAGCTCCACCACGTATAATTATCCGGTTCATTATTAAAGAATCTGAAACTGTCAATCAGTTCACAGTCATTGATGAAACTGGTCATCCATTCCCTTTCCATAGGAAGAAACCCTGAGACATTCTTTAGACCAACAGGATTGTGAATATCAATAGCTTCATGGCAGATATTGAAGTCGCCGGATATAATAAGGTTGGGAATTTCTTTTTTCAAATTCTTGATGTACTCAAGAAAGTCATGGCAAAACTGCATTTTAAAATCGAGTCTTTCGATATTAGAGGCAGAAGGGACGTACACTGAAATCACAGAATATCCATCAAAATCAGCACGGATGATTCTTCCTTCATTATCATAGCTTTCGATACCACAACCATACTCTACATGATTGGGTTTTATTTTTGAGGCAATTCCGACCCCGCTATAGCCTTTTCTTACTGCAGAATGCCAATAACTGTGATATCCTAATTTCTCAAGGCTTTCGATATCTATCTGATCGTTTCCCGCCTTGCTCTCCTGAATGCAGATGGTATCCGGATCGGCAGTTTTCAGCCAGCCCAGAAAATCTTTCGTGAAAGCCGCTCTGATTCCATTGACATTGTATGTAATTAATCTCATTAGTCTTCTATAAAAATTTTAAAGTTTTCGTTGTATTTGGATGGGATAAATTCGGTGATAGCATAATCCGCAACCTCGTGAATATAAAAAGGATCTTCAGTGATGATCTGCTCAAGCTCTTTTTTAGAGGCTGCTTTAGCAATAATGATCCCTCCCGTTCTTGGTTCTTTTCTTCCTGAGGCAATGAAATGCCCGGAGTCATAATGTTTGTTGAGGAAAATATTATGCCGGGGAATAAGTTTTTCTATACTTTCAATAGAACTCTTATAGGTAAGCGAAATAATAAACATGATTTATTTTTTACGAAGATATGAACTATAAGAAAGAGGCAAAAATAAAAAAGCCGGTTTTGAATTTCAAAGCCGACTTTTTATATTTTTAGTAAGGGATCTTATTTTTTGAAAACTGTTTTACCGTCTTTTGTCAATTCTATTTCCTCTCCTTTACCTCTCAGCTCATAATGATCATTCTTATACCATATTCCTGATGCAGGTTTTTGCCCCTGAAGTTCAATTGTTTCATTATTGAAAACTACTGTTGCTGTATTTTTGGTATTATTGAAAGTCATATCCAGCGTTTTTCCACTGCTGTCTTTCGAAGTGCTTTTTACAATTTCATCCTGAGTTCCTGATACAGCTGCTGAATCAGACGGCTTAGAAGCAACACTGTCTGCAGGAGTAGAAGCAGAATCTGTTACTTTCTTTTCTTTATTACATGAAGTTAAAAATAAGGCTGCAAATGCTGCTGCAATAAAAATGTGCTTTTTCATAAAATTATATTTATTTAAGGTTGTCTACTAGTATGCAAAATAGATGCCTTAAAAAAGAGGCGGAAAAAATCATTCGATTTTTTCCGCCTTTTAACCCAAAATTAAATAAACTATGAAAAAAACTACTTGGGTTCTAATACGCTGATAGGAATAATACACTCTTCAAGTGAAATTCCTCCATGCTGGTAAGTTTCTTTATAGTAATTAACAAAATGATTGTAATTTTTAGGATAAGCCAGGAATATATTGTTTTTAGCAAAAATATATTTCGAGCTTAGGTTTCCTTTTGGAAGGAAAAGTTTTTCCGGGTTGGTAATGGCCCATACATCACTGTCATCATACGTTAAGCTTTTACCTGTTTTATATCTGATATTCGTAGAAGTTTCTCTGTCTCCTACCACTTTACTTGGTTTTTTCACGTATACCGTTCCGTGATCTGTAGTGATAACCAGCTTATACCCGTTTTCTGCAGCCGATTTAATAATCTTCAGTAAGGAAGAATTTTCAAACCAGTTGAAAGTAAGGGAACGGAAAGTCTTATCATCGCGGATCAGCTGATCTACAATATGGTTGTCTGTTTTCGCGTGTGACAGGATATCAATAAAGTTATAGACAATTACAAGTAGATCATTGTTTTTATGTTGATTGAAATCATCATAGATCTTTCTTTCAAAGTCAGCGTTCAGTACTTTAAGGTACTTCATAGATTTTGATCCGAGACCAATTCTCTTCATCTGGTCTTCAAGGAAATCACGCTCAAATTCATTTTTGTTTCCTTCTTCATTATCATTGAACCATTTATCAGGGAAACGTTTCTCAATCTCAGACGGCATTAATCCTGCAAAGAAAGAGTTTCTTGCATACTGTGTTGCCGTAGGAAGAATACTGTAGTAATAATCTTCTGAAACTTTATTGTAATATTTTGTGAATAAAGGTTCAATCACTTTCCACTGATCGTAACGAAGATTGTCCACCATCAGTAAAAGAACTTTTTCTTTTTCTACTTCCGGCTTTACTTTTTCCTTGAAAAGTGTGTGGCTCATTAGAGGCTTGTCTGTATCAATAAGCCAGTCAGCATAATTTTTCTCAATAAACTTAGCAAACTGAATGTTAGCTTCCTCTTTCTGAGACTGCAGAAGATCGGCAAACTCATTGTCTGCTACTTTATCAAATTTGATTTCCCAGCTAAGGATCTTTTTATAATATTCAGCCCATTCCTGGTAAGTTCTCAAATAAGAAAGTTCCATGGAAAGGTTTCTGAATTCCTGCTGGTATTGTAGAATTGTTTTTTGTTCAACAAGATTATCCTGCTGAAGGTTTTTCTTTAAGGAAAGTAATATCTGATTAGGGTTTACAGGCTTTAATATATAATCGGCAATCTGGGAACCGATAGCCTCTTCCATAATGTGTTCTTCTTCGCTTTTGGTCACCATTACGATTTTTAAGGCATTATCTTTTTCCTTAATCATAGGAATGGCTTCCAATCCGGAAATACCCGGCATATTTTCATCAATTAGCGTTAAAGCAAATTTCTCTGAATCCATAAGTTCCAAAGCCTCATTCACATTATTGACAGGAGTTACCTGGTAACCCTTCTTTTCTAAAAATACGATATGAGGTTTAAGTAAATCTATTTCATCATCGATCCATAATATCTTTTCTGACATAATTTATTTTTTACATGGTTATTGTATCAAAATGTTGACCAAATCCTTTTAAAATCTCACAAAATCGAAAGATTAAAAGTTAAATATTAGTTAAATGAAAATACTGTAAAATAATTCACATTTTCGTTTCATTTAATCCGTGGTTTTTATATACTCCAAAGCCTTTTCCAGTACTTCGTCTTTTCCGTTTTTGAGTCCTTCTATACTTGGTTTTATAAAGATGTCAGGAATAATTCCGATTCTTTGAGTTTCTCTGCCATCAGGGTAATAAGCACCCAGACCTGTAAACCGTGTATCAAGATCAGCAATTGTAAACATAATGACATCTCCGTTGGCTCCTGAAGTATTACTTCCTATAATTTTCGCTTTCGGATGCTGTTTGAACATCATGGTTGTAGTTTCTGCCTGGCTTTGTGTATTCTCATCTACTAAAACGATTACATTTCCTTTATAGTATTCAGGATTCTTCCTGCCTGTAACATTTTTTCTGATGTAAAATTTTCCGGGATAGCTTGTATCGGGAAAAGTAAACTGATAATAGATTGAAGGGTTGGGAAGAAGAAGATAACTTAAGGGAATGATCGTTTGTCTTGGATAATTCCTGAGATCAAAAATAATGGATTTTGCAGATTTTAAACTGTTGTACATTTCCTCAAGATCTTCCTTTTCTAAAATTCCCATATGGACATACCCGATTTTCTTTTCATCATCCATAAATTTCCACTTTTTAGGAGCCGGAATTTTTTCATGAATAATATCTTTAATAAGGTATGTCTTGGTTTTTATTTCCAGATTTTGTCCATCCCTTTCAATCTTTACACTAATAGAATCATTCTTGCTGAATAGCAGTTTGTCTTTTATTTTGCTGACCTTACCCCATGAGTTGGAAGCGGGTACATATTTTGCCCAATTATTGATCACTTGCGGGATGGTTTTTCCTTCAATATCATAAATGACATCCCCCGGCTGCAGAGGGCTTTTATGTCTGGATCGTGTGTTGTTAATTTTTGTAATCACTAATTTTCCTTCGGCATAGGAGTATTCTACCGGAACTTTTCGTTGACCATACAAATTAAGCTGAATTTCTTTTGACGAAATATAGGCGTGTGAGTCATCCGTTTTCGCTACGAGTTCTGCTAATGCCAGGTGAAGATTTACATCATTATCAATCAATAGAAATTTGGGAATCATTTCTGTAAGGACATCATTCCAGTTCTGATCGGTTTCATATTTATAAGGAAAGAAATATTCTACATAATTCCAGTATCTGAATAATTCCAGTAAGCTAATTGTTTTGGAATTAAATTGAGAACCATAGGATTTTTCATTCCTGAAATATATTTTTCTTCCTCCCTTTCCAAAATAGTGATTGTCTCCAATATTCCTGTTATTTTCAATATAACGAAGTTTTTGAGATACATCATCAGAGAAAATTTGCGAATTGTCAATCCAGCGTAGGTCAAAGTTTTTGAGAAAATAAACTTTCTGATCTTTTACTGAACATTCTTTACATAGTGGAACTTCTCCGAGACTTTCAATCCATTCGGAATAAAGAGTATTGAGAGATTCCTTATCATGAATATTTTCAAGCTCCTTGATTTTTTGAAAAAGCTGTTTGTCCCAGTTCAGATTTCCTTTTGCAACGTGAGGATGGTAATATTTTAAAAATCCCCAAACCCTGCACAGAGATTCCAATTTTTGGGTCCCGGTGATCATTTGTGCGGAAAAGTTTAAACTTAAAAATAAAAAGAGGAAAAGCGAGAAGCGTCTCATTAAAGGTTGCCGTGTTTTCTCTCAAAGATAATCCTTTAATATAACAGGCGCAAAAGGTTTTCAAAAAATCTTGAATTGATAATAAGCAGATGCCAAGGAATTTCTGAAGTTGATACGATGACGTTTTTGATGAAAAATATTCGGGAGATCATCGTCTTATCCCAATATCTTAATAGTAATTTAATAAAAGGCTAAATTTTAAAATGCCTAACTTTGTTTACTAATACTGAAGTTTCAATGCAGAATAAGCTAAAAATCATCAACGATCCTGTTCACGGGTTTATCAAAATTCCACACGAAATTTTATTTGATATCATAGAGCATCCCTATTTTCAGAGATTAAGAAGAATCGGGCAGACCGGACTTTTGAATCTGATATTTCCCGGTGCTACCCATACAAGGTTTCACCATGCTCTCGGAGCAATGCATTTGATGTTCACTGCTTTGGAAACATTGAAGCAGAAAGGAGTGAAAATTTCTGAGGAAGAAGAAAAAGGAGCGATGCTGGCTATTCTGATGCATGATATTGGTCATGGTCCGTTTTCGCATGCGCTGGAAAGTATGCTGATGGATGACTGGCATCATGAAAACCTTTCTTTATTATTGATGAATAAGCTAAATGAAGAATTTGAAGGTCAGCTTTCAATGGCTATTGAGATGTTTCAGGGGAAATATCACAGAAAGTTTTTCAATCAATTGATCTCTTCCCAATTGGATGTTGACCGTTTGGATTATCTTAAAAGAGACAGTTTTTTTACAGGAGTTTCCGAAGGAAATATTAATACCCAGAGAATTATCTCTATGATGAATGTCTGTGAAGAAGGCGAGCTGGTGATTGATGCAAAAGGGATTTATTCCATTGAAAATTTCCTGACGGCCAGAATGTTTATGTACTGGCAGGTGTACTATCATAAAACTTCAGCGTTGGCAGAGTTTCTTTTAGTTAAAATCCTTGAAAGAGCAAAGTATCTGATTTCCCAGGGAACAGAACTTCCTGCAACGGATAATCTGAAATATTTCTTATACCGTGAAAAAAGTGCTGCAACGGATGAAGATATAGAGCGATTTACCAGACTTGATGACAATGATGTGATTCAGGCAATGAAAGAATGGCAGAATTCTGATGATTTTGTTTTGTCGTATTGGTGCAAATGTGTAATTCAGAGAAATTTGCCTAAAACCATTATTTCATCACATCCGTTTGACCAGGAAATAATTGAGGAAAAAATAAAAAAGAGCAATGAACTTTTCGGAATCAATAATGGTAATGAATTGGTTCATGAAATTAAAAGAAAATTATTGCCTTATCATCCAGAGAAACAACCGATTTATTTACTGCATAAAAATGGGAGAAAAACACGGCTGCATGAGTCGGAAGATCAGCTTTTATCAGGATTAATCGTGAATAAGACGACCCGCTATATCCTTATGTTTCCAAGAGATATCTCCAGACTAGACTCTTAAAGAATATTAAAATTTACGATCTGAAACTAAAACATGTTTGCAAATTATAGAATTTCTTATCTTTGCAGAATATGGAATTTACAGCTTCGCAAATTGCAAGTTTTATTGACGGAAAAATAATAGGTGACGAGAATGCACTTATTACGGGAGTTTCACCAATTGAAAATGGGGAATCAGGACATCTATCTTTTATAGCACAGGATCGGTTTTCTCATTTTTTGGATAGCTCAAAGTGCTCTGTTATCATCGTTTCGGAACAACTTCTGGAGAAAAATCATTATAACCCTACCTTAATCGTTGTAAAAGATGCCTATCTTTCTTTTCAGATTCTGATGAATTTATATCAGGAGATGCAGGGAAGAAAAGAAGGTGTTGAAAACGGTTCGTCTATTCATGACACCGCTGTCATAGGAGATAAAGCCTATATCGGAGCATTTACATATGTTTCCGAGAAAGCTAAGATCGGGGAAGGATCACAAATCTATCCACATGTATATATAGGAAAAGGTGTGAAAATTGGTAAAAACTGTAAGATAGACAGTGGTGCCAGAATTTATGACTACTGTATTATTGGGGATAACTGTGTAATTCATTCCAATACGGTAATTGGAGGTGACGGTTTTGGTTTCCAGCCAACAGCTGATGGCTTCAAAAAAATACCGCAGCTTGGAAATGTGATTATTGAAGACGATGTAGAAATTGGTTCAAACTGTAGTATCGACAGAGCTACAATAGGTTCTACAATAATAGGAAAAGGAACTAAGATTGATAACCTGATTCAGATTGCCCACAACGTGAAAATTGGTCAGAACAACGTAATTGCTGCACAGGCAGGAATTGCAGGTTCCACAACTATCGGTGACTGGAATCAGATTGGTGGCCAGGTAGGTATCGTAGGACATATCAAAATAGGAAACCAGGTGAAAATTCAGGCTCAGAGTGGCGTGAATTCCAGTGTTAATGACAGAGAAACATTGTACGGTTCACCAGCAATCAGTTACAATGACTATTTAAGGAGTTATGTTCATTTCAGGAACTTACCTGGAATAGTAAATAGAATAAATAATCTTGAGAATAACTCAAAAGATAATACTAATGAGTGATATGCAAAAAACACTTCAGCAAGAGGTAACTCTTTCTGGAATTGGCCTTCATACTGGTAAAGAAGTAAAACTTACCATTAAACCTGCTAAAGAAAATACAGGTTTTGTATTTGTAAGAACAGACTTGGAGGGACATCCTCAGGTAGAAGCTGATGTAAATTATGTTGTAGCAACTGAAAGAGGAACTACATTAGAAAAATTAGGGGTAAAAATTACCACTTGCGAACACCTTTTAGCAGCCCTTGTTGGTTGTGATATTGATAACGCAATTTTAGAAATGGATGCCTCTGAACCTCCTATTTTGGATGGATCTTCAAAATATTTTGTGGAAGCTATCGAAAGTGTAGGAGTAGCAGAACAAACGGTTGCAAGAGAATATCTTGTGGTAAAAGAAGTTCTTACGTACAGTGATCCGGCTACAGGTTCGGAAATCACCATCATTCCTTCAGATACTTACGAAGTAACTACTATGGTAGATTTTGGAACTAAAGTATTAGGTACTCAGAATGCTACTCTTAAAAATATTTCAGAATTTAAAGACGAAATCTCATCAGCAAGAACATTCAGCTTCCTGCATGAATTGGAAATGCTTTTAGATCATGGTTTGATCAAAGGTGGAGATATTTCCAATGCTATTGTATATGTGGATAAAGATCTTACTCCTGATACTACAGAAAAATTAAAGAAAGCCTTTGGAAAAGATAATGTATCTATCAGACCAAATGGTATTCTTGACAATCTTAATTTAAACTATCCTAACGAAGCAGCGAGACACAAATTACTGGACGTAATCGGTGACCTTGCTTTGGCAGGTGTAAAAATAAAAGGTAAAGTTATCGCTAACAAACCGGGACACTTTGTGAATACTCAGTTTGCGAAAAAACTAAACCGCCAGTGGAAATTGCAGAAAAAGAAAAACGTTCCGGATTTTGACTTAACAAAAGAACCGGTATTCGATATCAACGGAATTATGAAGCTTATGCCTCACAGACCTCCGTTCTTATTAATTGATAAAGTTCTTGAACTTTCAGACTCTCATGTTGTAGGGTTGAAAAATGTAACAATGAACGAACCTTTCTTCGTTGGACACTTCCCTAAAGAACCTGTAATGCCTGGAGTTCTTCAGGTAGAAGCATTAGCACAAACAGGAGGAATTCTTGTATTGGCCAGCGTTCCGGATCCTGAAAACTATTCTACATATTTCATCAAAATTGATAAGGTGAAATTCAAAAGAAAAGTAATTCCAGGAGATACGCTTATATTCAAAATTGAATTAATTGAGCCTATCAGAAGAGGAATTGTTCATATGCAGGGATATGGATATGTAGGAGACACTGTAGCAGTAGAAGCAGAGCTTATGGCTCAAGTTGCAAAAAATAAAGTTGATTAAATGATTCATCAATTAGCAGCCGTAGATAAACGTGCGAAAATCAGCAAAAATGTAATCGTAGAACCTTTCACTACCATTGCAGGGGACGTAGAAATCGGAGAAGGAACATGGATTGGTCCTAATGTAACCATTATGGATGGAGCAAGAATAGGGAAGAACTGTAGGATTTTCCCTGGGACTGTAATCTCTGCAATTCCCCAGGATCTGAAATTTGATGGTGAAGATACCCAGGTAATTATTGGTGACGAAACAACAATCAGAGAGTGCGTTACCGTAAACAGAGGTACAAAGGCTTTAGGATATACTAAAATAGGTGCTCACTGTCTTATTATGGCTACTTCACACATTGCACATGATTGCGTTATCGGAGATCACGTTATCATCGTAAACGGTTGTGGTATTGCAGGGCACGTAGAGATTGGTGATTATACTGTAATGGGAGGTTTATCAGCGGTTCACCAATTTGGTAAAATCGGAAAACATGTAATGATTTCCGGAGGTACTTTGGTAAGAAAAGATATTCCGCCTTATGTAAAAGTAGCAAGAGAACCTATGTCTTATGCTGGTATTAATTCTGTTGGTTTAAGAAGAAGAGGATTTACGAATGAAAAGATCTTTGAAATTCAGAAAATCTACAGAGCAATCTTCCAAATGAAGATGAACGTTTCTCAGGCTATTTCCCATATTGAAAAAGAAATGCTCCCAACGGCTGAAAGAGATGAAATCTTACAGTTTATTCAAAACTCACCAAGAGGTATCGTAAAAGGATACGGAACAGGAAAGGATAGAGAATAGTAAAAAAAATATAGAACACAAATATAAATGAAAAACTTAACCTCACTAATCTTGCTTTCTGCAACATCTTTTCTGTTTGGGCAGCAAACAGAAAAGTCTACAGTTGGAAAGAATGAAAAGGCCTTCAGCATAGAAAGAAAACTTTCCAAAGAGTCTAATGATAGTATTGCTAGAAATAATTTGAATGACATTCTGAAACAGAAAAATATTGGAGGAAGTTCGATTTTGGGAACTACAAATCAGTATAATTCCGAAATTCAAAAGAATGTAAACAGATTGAATAATAATGTGAATATGTTCAATAATAATACATTTGACAGGATGATGCCGCAAGGGCAAGGTATTGAAATTAAAAAAAGAAAATAAATATTTACATAATTAATGGCAACAAGTAACGATATCAGAAAAGGTCTTTGCATCGAGTATAGCAACGATATTTTTAAAGTAATCGAGTTTCTTCACGTAAAACCAGGGAAAGGACCTGCTTTCGTAAGAACAAAATTAAAATCTGTGACCAACGGAAAAGTAATTGATAACACTTTCTCTGCTGGACACAAAATTGATGAAGTAAAAGTAATCACCAGAAAGTTCCAGTATCTATACGATGATGAGAATGGATTCCACTTCATGAACAATGATGACTTCTCTCAACTATATATCAATAAAGAAATGATTGAGAATGCTCAGTTTATGAAAGCTGGTGAAGAAGTAACAATCATCCTGAAAGAAGTTGATGAAACTCCACTTTCTGCTGAACTTCCACAGTCAGTATATCTTGATGTTATCGAAGCTGATCCGGGAGTAAAAGGAAACACTGCAACAAATGCCCTTAAAAACGCAATCGTTGAAACAGGAGCAAGAGTAATGGTTCCTTTGTTCATTGAACCGGGAGACAAAATTAAAGTAAGCACTGAAGACGGTAGCTACTTAGAAAGAGTGAAATAATAAATAAAATTTACATAAATTCGGTTTGCATCAGCACTCCGAATTTTGTTTTATAAGAAAATCTATTGTTATGAGATTCCATTCTCCGCAAAAGCTTAAAACGATTGCAGATTTAATAGGCTCAGCATTTGTAGGGCCGGAAGATTTTGAAGTATTGGGAACTAATGAAATTCACATGGTAAAGCCAGGTGATATCGTTTTTGTGAACCACCCTAAATATTATGACAAAGCATTAAACTCTGCAGCCACTATTATTTTAATTGATAAAGAAGTAGACTGCCCGGAAGGTAAGGCACTTTTAGTTTCTGATGATCCTTTCAGAGACTTTAATAAAATCAATACCCATTTTACCAGAATCTATAATTTTACAGAAGAACTTCACGATGTTGAAATAGGAGAGGGAACAAAAATCCATTCTTCAGCAGTGATCGGAAACAATGTGAAAATCGGGAAAAACACCTTAATCTTTCCTAATGTTGTCATTGGTGACCGTACGGAAATCGGAGATAATGTTATCATCCAGTCCAACACTGTTTTAGGAGGTGATGCATTTTATTACAGAAAATTAAACGGAAATTTTGACCGTCTGATTTCTGTAGGAAATGTTATTATTGAAAACAATGTAGAGATCGGAAACGGCTGTACCATAGACAGAGGAGTTACAGACTCTACCATCATTGGAGAAGGTTCTGTTTTAGATAATCAGATTCAGATCGGACATGATACCGTGATCGGAAAAAAATGTCTGATTGCCTCTCAGGTAGGAATTGCAGGATGCTGTATCATCGGAGATGAGGTGACATTATGGGGGCAGGTAGGAATTGCTTCCGGAAACAAAATTGAGTCAGGATCAGTGCTTCTGGGAAAAACAGGTGTGAACAGAGATCTTGAAAAAGGAACCTATATCGGGATGTTTGCAGAAGATTTTAAAACTTATCTCAAAAAAGAAGTAAAACTGAGAAAACTGTGATGAAGAATTTATTAGCTCTATTCCTTTTTATATATTCAATAAGTTTAGCTCAGAAATCACAGATTGAATCAAAGGTTACATTTAGCGACAACAGAACAGTAGATGCAAAAATACCTTTTATAACAAATCTTTTTGATAGTAATCAGATTGATGAGATTACCATTAGCGACAGAAAAGTTAAGATTCTCGAAGATGGAAAAGCTATTAAGTACCAGCCTTCTGAAATTCAGAAAATAGAATTTACAGATCTTAAAGGTAAGCCAAGGATTTTCATTTATTTTCCTTCAGAATCTACAAAAACACTTGTAGAATTGGTATATGACGGGAAGAAAATAAAATGGGTGAAAGCATATACACGCCACGCCTATGACGGGTCTACTCTTGTATCAGATGTTTTGTTCAAAGGAGATATAAGACAGCCATTGAATATTATGGTTAATAACAGGAAAAAACTGAAACAGCTAATGGTTGAAAAACCCGAACTTGAGCCGCTTATTGAAAATATTAATTATAACAGACTTAAGGAACAGGATTTAATCGATCTCTTGAAAAAATATGATGAATAAAATCAGATTTAAAAATTTTTTTAACGACAAATAATCATTATTTTTGTCTGACGTATAAACTGAAAATAAATAAATTAAAACAACAATAAAATGTCAATTTTAGTAAACAAAGATTCTAAAGTAATTGTACAAGGATTTACAGGGAACGAAGGAACTTTCCACGCTGGCCAGATGATTGAATACGGAACAAACGTAGTAGGTGGTGTTACTCCAGGAAAAGGAGGTAGCGAGCACTTAGGAAAGCCTGTATTTAATACTGTAGCTGACGCTGTTTCAAAAGCAGGAGCAAACGTAAGTATCATTTTCGTACCACCGGCATTCGCAGCAGACGCTATCATGGAAGCTGCTGAAGCAGGAATCAAAGTAATTGTATGTATTACTGAAGGTATTCCTGTAGCTGATATGGTAAAAGTAAAATCTTACATCGCTGACAGAGACTGCAGATTAATCGGACCAAACTGCCCTGGAATCATTACTTCTGAAGAAGCTAAAATTGGTATTATGCCAGGTTTCGTTTTCAAAAAAGGAAAAGTAGGTATCGTTTCAAAATCAGGAACTCTTACTTATGAAGCTGCTGACCAGGTTGTAAGAGCAGGTTATGGTATCTCTACTGCAATCGGTATCGGTGGTGACCCAATCATCGGAACAACTACAAGAGAAGCTTTAGAGCTATTCATCAACGATCCTGAAACTGAAGCTGTTGTAATGATCGGTGAAATTGGTGGAGGTCTTGAGGCTGAAGCTGCAAGATGGTACAAAGCTAGCGGATCTACTAAACCAGTTGTAGGTTTCATCGCTGGACAGACTGCTCCAAAAGGAAGAACAATGGGACACGCAGGTGCTATCGTAGGTGGTGCTGAAGATACAGCTCAGGCTAAAATGGAAATCATGAGAGAAAACGGTATCAACGTTGTTGACTCTCCTGCCGATATTGGTGCTACTGTAGCTAAGATTCTAGGATAATCTAAAACCCAACATATGAAAAAATTTTTATTAGCCTCAGCTTTAACACTTTCTGCCTTATCATTTGCACAGGTGCAATGGAAAAGCACAAGATTTGGAGTAACAGGAGGTTTAAACTACTCCAGAGTATCTAACGCCCACAACCCTTCAGGGCCAAGATATACTTTCCAGGCTGGAGCTTTGGCATTGATTCCCGTAGGAAAGGCAAACCAATTCTTTATTCAACCTGAAGTACTGTACTATGGTGCAGGAGAAACAGGAAAAGATAAAGATGCTAAAGGTGTAAGTGGCTATGATGCAGTATATGCTAATAACTACCTGAGTGTGCCTCTTTATTTCAAAGGATATTTCTCTGAAGCAGAATCAGAGTTCTTTGGATTATTAGGACCTAGATTTAACTTCTTGCTAAGCCAAAACGTTAAAGATGCTCCTGCAAGCAGACCTTATTATGACCCGGATGTTACCGATCCTAACCAGCCGGCAGGCGTAAATGGTAAGGCGAAGAGCTTTAACTGGGGACTGGGACTGGGAGTAGGATATAGCTACAAAAGACAACTTGAAGTAGCTGTAAAATATGACTTAGGTCTTGGTGATACTTACCCTGGTCTTAAAAAAGAAACCAAGGGTACTGATAAGAAAAAATCAGAACAGGTAATTGCTCTTACTTTAAGCTATATATTCAAATAGAATATTTTCAGAATATAAAAAATCCCGGAAACTCAGTTTCCGGGATTTTTTATTGATAGATTTTTATTTCTTATCCTCTTATCCATTTCCAAAGCTCTTTTAACGTAGCTTTATTCCCGTACATCAAAATACCTACACGATAGATTTTTCCGGCCAGGAAGATCATGAAAACAGTGGTTACCAGCAATAAGGTAATAGACAATGCGATCTGCCACGCAGGAACTCCAAACGGAATTCTGGCAATCATGGCTACCGGTGATGTAAACGGAATGATGGATAACCAGAAGCCTAAAGGACCTTCCGGATTATTCATCAAAGTGAAACTTCCGTACATTCCTAATGTTAATGGCAAAATAGCAAATAAAGTAAATTGCTGTGTCTCTGTTTCGTTATCCACTGCAGAACCAATGGCTGCATAAATAGAACTATAGAAAATATATCCCAAAAGGAAAAATACGATGAATACAAAAATAATCAATGGGAAATTCAGTTCCAGTAAGCTGTGAGAAATCTGGGTAGCAAGCTGTCCCATATCCAGTTTACTTGCAATCTCTTCATTTCCTCCAGGAATATTCTTCTGAAGAGGAGAGAAGCCTGTATTGAGTACCAATGCACCAATAACAGACATGGTAATCCAGATCAGAAACTGGGTCAGTGCAACCATCGTTACTCCCAGAATTTTACCCATCATCAGTTCAAAAGGTTTTACAGATGAAATAATGATCTCTACAACACGGTTATTTTTCTCTTCAAGTACACTTCTCATTACTCTTACCCCATAAATAATAATGAACATAAAAGTAACATACATCAGTACCATACTTAATCCGGATTTCACTCCAAAAGCAAGATCAGAATCTTCTTTATTATTATCCGTAACGTTAATGGTTTTTAGGGTAAAGTTTTTATCAAGATCATTCAATTGAGTTTCCTGAATACCCAGTTGCTTTATTTTTTCTTTTCGAACAACATTGCTGATATCAGATACAATTTGTTGTTTGGTATCAAACCCTATTTTACTATTGATAATGAGTCTGGTTTCTTTTTCAAGGCCATCAAAATTCTGATTTTTCAATTCAGGAAGAATCAGGATGCCGTCCAGAGATTCATTTCCTTTTAAATTGTTAATCTTGGACTTTTCATCAGCCGCAGAAACAAAAACGTAATTTAATTTATCATTAGATTTAAGCTGATTGGTAAACAATCCACTCTTATCAACCACTTCTATGATACTGTGTGACTCATTTGCCTTAAACATTAATCCTACAACTGCTCCGAAAGCAATAATCATAACAGGGGCAAGCAAGGTCAATATGATGAAAGACTTTTTCTTAACCTGCGTAAGAAACTCTCTTTTGGTAATTAAAAAAATATTATTCATAAAATTAAGAATGGTTACTTACAGCATTAATAAACACTTCATTCATACTTGGAATTCTTTCGTCGAATGATCTCACTTTACCTACCTGTACAAGATCAAGAAGAACATTATTCTGGCTCTCTTCATTTTTCAGGTCGAAAGAAACAAGATTATTTTCATTGGATAGGTTGAAGATCTCATATTTGTTTTTGAAATTTTCAAGCTGATCATTGCTTACTTCAGAAAGTGTAATCCCAAAAATATTTTTCTTAAATTTTTCTCTTACATCAAAAACCCTTCCGTCAATAATTTTCTTTGAATTGTTGATCAAAGCAACATAATCACACATTTCCTCTACACTTTCCATTCTGTGGGTAGACAGAATAATGGTTGTTCCGTTATTTTTAAGGTCAATGATCTGATCTTTGATTAAGTTGGCATTCACCGGATCAAAACCTGAAAACGGCTCATCAAGAATTAAAAGATGAGGTCTGTGAAGAACGGTTACCACAAACTGGATTTTTTGTGCCATACCCTTAGAAAGTTCAGAAAGCTTTTTCTTCCACCATTGATCGATGTTCAGCTTTTCAAACCATTTTTTAGCTTCATTTAAAGCATCACTTTTCTTCATTCCCTTCAGTTCCCCGAAATATAGGATCTGGTCACCAACAGTCATGTTTTTGTATAATCCTCTTTCTTCAGGCATATAGCCAATATCTTTAATATGACTTGGATTAAGCTTTTGGCCATTGATATGGATTTCTCCAGAATCTGCCTGAGTAATTTGGTTAATAATACGGATAAAAGAAGTTTTTCCGGCTCCGTTAGGACCTAAAAGGCCATAAATACTGCCTTTTGGAACATGGATGCTGAAATCATCCAGTGCGACCTTTTTTCCGGCATTATAGGTCTTTTTAATATGTTCAGCTTTTAGCATTAAAATTTGTTCTTTTTACAATTAGTATAAAAAAGTTCCGAAAGTTACGGAAATATTAAAACAGAATTAATGTAAAAAGAAAAAATCCTGATGATTATCAGGATTTTAATTTATTGTTTCACGATTTGAGTAACTTTCTGTGTGTTGTCACTTAAAATATATCGGATCATATATTTTCCGGGTTTTAATTTTTCAATATTAATCTCTCCGGAATTCATATTTACGGTATAACTAGCGACCTGCATACCCAAAATTGAATAAAAAGTCACACTTTTGATTCTTAAAGAAGAATCTTTTGCCTTAATAATAAGGAAATCCTTTGCAGGATTTGGATAGGCAAGCAATACACCATCATCTGCTTTTTGAGTGATGGAACCCGGCTCTCTAAGCTGAGCTTTGAAATTGTTGGAAAATCCAACAAAAGTGCCTACAAATAGAAATAAAAGTAAAAGTTTTTTCATCAAATTTATAATTTCTCGAATATATATAACAAATGTAATAAATTCTACAATTTCGTACAATAGTTTTTTGCAGAACTTATATTAAATTTGTAGAAACTTATTCAAAAAGTATTCCAAAATGATACATTCAAGAAATAGAAGACTTAGAGTTAATGAATCTATCAGAAGTTTGGTAAGAGAAAATGTGCTTACAACTGATGATTTTGTAATGCCGATCTTCGTAATGGAGGGCGAAAACAAGCAGGAGGCAATCCCGTCTATGCCGGGAATTTTTAGGCGCAGTATAGATTTAACAGTGAAGGAATGTAAGGAATTATTTTCTTTGGGAGTAAAAGCTGTCAATTTGTACATGAAAGTGTCAGAACATCTTAAAGACAATACAGGAAAAGAAGCCTGGAACAAAGACGGATTGATGCAGAACACCATCAAAGCAATCAAAGATGCCGTTCCGGGAATGATTGTGATGCCGGATGTAGCCTTAGATCCTTATTCAATCTACGGACACGACGGAATCATTGAAAACGGAAAAGTTTTAAATGATGCTACCAATGATGCACTGGCAAGAATGTCAGTATCTCACGCAGAAGCAGGAGCAGATCTTGTAGCGCCAAGTGATATGATGGATGGCAGAGTAATGGTCATTCGTGAAGCTTTGGAAGAAAGCGGATTTACAGATGTAGGAATTGTAAGCTATGCTGCCAAATATGCAAGTTCTTTCTATGGCCCTTTCAGAAGTGCTTTAGACAGTGCTCCGAAAGATGATATGGAAATTCCGAAAGATAAAAAGACGTATCAGATGGATTTCCACAACTCACGCGAAGCCCTGAATGAAGTATTTAAAGATATAGATGAAGGAGCAGATGTGATTATGATCAAACCGGGACTTCCTTATCTGGATATCGTTTCCAAAGTACGTGAAGCCATTGATCTTCCGATTGCAGTATACAATGTAAGTGGAGAATATGCGATGGTAAAAGCTGCTGCTCAAAACGGCTGGCTGGATAATGACAAAACGATCATTGAAAGCTTAACATGTTTCAAAAGAGCGGGAGCAGATATGATCTTTACTTATTTTGCAAAAGAAGCAGCTATTCTTTTAAATAAATAATGATTAAACTCATTCCAATAAAAAAGAGACTACTCAATCGGTAGTCTCTTTTTTATTTCGAACGAGGTGATGATAATTTTTTACAACCATCCTTTTTTCCCATACACATACGTATCATCGAATTGTTTATCGCTCATAAAAAGATAGAGAATTCCCTCAATAAAAGGAATAATTGAAGCCGCACCAAAAGTAACGACATTCAGAACCAGCTGAATAATTCCCTCCTTCGTATAGCCCAGATAAAATTTATTTAAAGCCAGCCATCCCACAAGAATTCCCAATATAGCTGCAGGGATTTTCTTTTCTGAACGGTAAGGAACACTGCTTTGCTGGTTTTGCGCATTTTCTGTTTTTGTATAACCGTAATTTTCCATTTCTTAATACTTATAATTGATTGATATGTTTTACGATGAGTAGATTAAAATAATGAAAAGTTACAATGGGTTGTAAATGAACAAGTTTGCATTTAACGTAAACAAGTTGATATTAACCTATAAGTGAAGTTTATATTTTTGATATATTTGCCCTATGATTTTACGAGGAGAAAACTTAATCAAGGAATACGGTCCTAAAAAAGTTGTAAAAGGCGTTTCTGTACAGGTTCAACAGGGAGAAATTGTTGGTTTGCTGGGTCCGAATGGAGCAGGAAAAACCACATCGTTTTATATGATTGTAGGGTTGGTTAAGCCCACTTCAGGGAAAATTTTCTTAGACAAGCAGGAGATTACTACAGATGCCATGTACCGAAGAGCCCAAAAAGGAATCGGGTATCTGGCGCAGGAAGCTTCGGTTTTCAGAAAGTTGTCTGTGGAAGAAAACATTATGGGAGTATTGCAGCTGACCAAGCTTTCTAAGCGTGAGCAGCAGATCAAATGTGATGAACTGATTGAAGAGTTTTCTTTACAGCATGTTCGTAAAAACAGAGGAGACCTTCTTTCCGGAGGAGAAAGACGTAGAACCGAAATTGCACGCTGTCTTGCTACAAGCCCGAATTTTATCCTTCTGGATGAACCTTTCGCAGGGGTAGACCCGATTGCCGTGGAAGATATTCAGAAAATTGTAAGAAGCCTTGTGGATAAAAATATCGGAATTCTGATTACCGATCACAACGTACAGCAGACTTTAGCAATTACCAATAAAACCTATATCATGTTTGAAGGAAAGATCCTGAAAGAAGGACTTCCGGAAGATTTAGCGAATGACCCGCAGGTAAGAGAAGCCTATCTGGGTGAAAACTTCGTCTATCAAAGTATTTTAGATAAACCTAAAAAGAAGAAATACGCTTACAATATCTGGGCTGGTAACTTTGATTCAAAACCACAGTTGCAGGGATTTGTAGACGAAAACTTCAGACAGTTTGATGATCTTAGACTGATGTATGGTTTTGAAGATATCAGCTTTGCTTCATTAGCTAATTCTGAAATTGAACATATTTTTAATGATGTGGTGGATAAGAATGCCAACAACTCATTTGTTTTCCAGAAAAAGGAAATCAATTCTCAATATTCTTTAGAACAGGCAGAAGCAGAATCTAAAGAAGCCAGCAGAAAAGAACTGCATTATCTTACTACTTATATGTATGAAGGGTAAATGAACGATCCTTATAAATATGAAGATTTTCAAGTAGGAACCAAGGTTTTTTTGGATAATGAATACGGTATTATAGTGAATGTAAAGTTTCATGAAAATTCAACCGTAGTCCGTTGGGATACATCTGTTGAAAATGATTTTGAAGATTGGTCAGGAATGTGGGGACCTTTTATGCAAATGGGAGGAAAGATAATTGATCCCAACTATCAATTTAAATACATCAATGACGATGGTACATTGAAAGATTTTTAAATACATCTTAGATGACCAGTTAATAATAATTCGTACCTTTTTCTTTTGAAAGCGGTACGTTTTTCATTTAAAATGATTTCTATGGCTAAACCTTTTAACAGAACCGTTACCTTATTCGGAATCTATAAACAACTTGTTCCATTTATCAGACCTTATCGTCCCATGATTTACGGAACACTGTTTCTTACTTTTCTGGGAGCTCTTGCAGCACAGGTGAACCCGATTGTTTTGAAATATACCGTAGATGAGGTTACCAAGCTTACCCATCTTCCACATCCGATGTCAGAAGGAATACATATTCTCATTATCATTTCCATTATTTTGCTGGGAAAAGAATTGTTGAATATTTTTATCAACTTCGGGCAGAAATTTTATGGCGAAAAAATAAGGATCAATGTAAGCTCGGTGTTGGCGCAGTCAGCTATTGATAAGATTTTAACGTACAGAGTTGCCTACTTTAATGATGAAAATCATGAGTCCGGAAAACTACAGATCAGAATAGACCGTGGAATAGAAAGTCTGACGAAACTGGTTCAAAATTTTTTTATTGATATCCTTCCTCTTTTTTCCAATGCCATTATTGCCCTTATCATTATGTATATGCAGAATGTATATGTGGGATTGGTTTCTACGATTATTGTTCCGATTTATTTCTACATCAGCTCCTTGCAGGCCAAAAAACTGGGCGGAGTGAGACGTCAGCTTCGAAATCAAAGGGAAAGAAAAACATCCGGACTTCTGAACCTGATTAATTCAATTATGGTCATTAAAAGTTTTGTCCGCGAAAAATTTGAAGGAAAAAAACAATACGACCTTCAGATGGAGTTGATGGAAAGCCAGATGATCACAAGAAAAACCAATTTTATTTATGATGGTTTAAAGACTTTCATTGAACAGTTTGGGGTTGTTTTGATTATCCTTTTAACCGTTTATCTGGTGCTGGATCAGCAAATGACTATCGGGGCAATCATGCTTCATATTATGCTTTTTAACAATGTTTCGGCACCTATCCGACAGCTTCACAGAATTTATGATGATATGAACGATGCTATGATTTATGCCGAAGGATACTTCGATATTCTGAATGCAGATAATGAAACAGAATCAAACGGAAGTTTTGTAGAAAAAGAAATTAAAGGAACTTTTGAATTGAAAAATGTTGATTTCACCTATCCTAACGGAACAAAAGCTTTACATAATGTTTCCATGAAAATTGAAAACGGAAAAACAACAGCTTTGGTAGGATTAAGTGGTGCAGGAAAGTCAACGGTTATTAATCTTTTGTGTAAATTCTATCTTCCGGATTCCGGGGAAATTCTTCTGGATGGGGTAAACCTTAATGAATTTGACAATACTTTTCTGAGAAGTGATCTTGGGCTGGTGCTTCAGAGAAATCACATCTTTCAGGGAAGCATAGAAGATAATATCAGATATGGAGATATGAATGCCAGTTTTGAAGAAATTGAAGAAGCCGCAAAAAAAGCTTATCTGCATGAACAGATTATGGATCTTCCGGAAAAATATCAGCATGATGCTACCCAGCTTTCCGGAGGGCAACAACAAAGGATTGCCATTGCAAGATTATTTCTTAAAAATCCTCCAATTATTTTTCTGGATGAACCTACAGCCAGTCTGGATGCTATTGCTACCGAACAGATCAAGAACTCTTTGGATGCGATCAAAGAAGGCAGAACGGTGATCATTATTTCCCATTCCCTGTCACAGATTTTAGATTCAGATACCATTTATGTCATGAAAAAAGGAAGAGTGGTGGAAAATGGAACTCATGATGAATTGTACAATAAAGAAGGAACGTATCGTGAGATTTTTGATGCCTCAGCCCGCAGCCTGAATCTCGATAAACTGGTGAATACTTTTAAAGAAAATTAAATAAAAAACTCAGCGGATAGGCTGAGTTTTTACGTTTTTATAATACAATTTAATGAGCTTTTTCCGGAACCTGATAAGCTCCTACATCTGCTCCGAAAGCAATATTAATCCTGTTGTAACTGTTGATAGCAATCACGGCCATAGTTAAATCTACCATTTCAGTTTCAGAGAAGTGATGACTTACCTTTGAATAAATTTCGTCATTCACTTCTTTCCCGTTTAAAGCAGTTAAAGTCTCTGCCCATAAAAATCCGGCCTTTTCTTTATCCGTATAAAATGAACATTCTCTCCACGCACTTACCAGAAATATTCTTTGTTCCGTTTCACCTTTTGCTAGTAATTCTTTAGAGTGCATATCGAGGCAAAAAGCACATCCGTTCATTTGTGAAACACGGAAATACATCAGTTCCAGAAATGAATTGTCCAGTGATGAGTTCTGTACCTGAAAACCCATGTTGTGAAGTGCATTTACAGCCTTGTTTCCGATCGAAAATGCGTTGATTCTTTGTGACATAATATTTGTTTTTGATTAATTATGTGACAAATGTAGAAGGTAATTTTTCTGATTTTTTTTACAAATGATAAATTTTAAAAGGAAAGATTTTTGAAGCTGGAGGATGGAGGCGGGATGCTGGAAATTACTATTAGGTAAATGATATATATTCGGGCTACAATAACTTCCCTCTTCCAGCATCCCTTCCATTAAATTTTTTGCGCTCTGATTCTACTTAAAGAAACCTGAGTGATTCCAATATAATCTGCCATATCTCCAAGACTGATACGCTGAATGAGATCAGGTCTTTGTTTCAGGAAATTATGATAGCGCTTTTTTCCATCGTCTTCCAGCATCTCACTGATTCTTCCCATCATATTCACAGGAGCTTTGGAATAGAGTTTACTGAAAAGGGTTTCTGCAGTATGGTATTTTTTACATAATCCTTCAATCACATCTTTATGTATACGAAGAACTTCCGTAGGTTCCAGAGCAACAATCATATATTTTGACGGCTGTCCGGTAAGAAAGCCGCTCAGTTCTGCGAAGAAAGCATTTTCAGCAAAAAAAGTCATGATGAAATCTTTGTCTCCATTATCAAAAAACAGTTTCACAAGTCCTTTTTCAATAAAATAAAAATATCTGCAGGTTTCATCTGCTTTTAAGAGAAAATCTCCTTTTCTGTAAGTTTTGGTTTCCAAATGAGAAACAAGTTCATCTATGACTACCTGTTCCGGTTTTAAAACTTTTTCAATAGACTGAACAAAATGAGTATGAAGCATAAAAAAGCGACTGTTTGGTGAAAAATAAAATTAATAAAAAAAGCCTTCTCATTTCTCAAAAAAGAATTTTAGCTTTGTTACATCATGAACGATCACTATCTAAAAAAACTCGATAGGGTAACAGCTATCCTTACCCAATTACAGTCGAAACCTGTTGTGAGGGCACAAGATCTGGCTGAAAAATTCGATGTAAGCATCAGAACCATTTATCGTGATGTGAAAACCCTTGAAAATGCAGGTATTCCTATTGTTGGCGAAGCGGGAAATGGGTATTCTTTAATGGATGGTTACAAGCTTCCTCCCATTATGTTTACCAAAGAAGAAGTGTTAAGTTTCATTACCGCTGAAAAACTGATGCAGAAATTTTCCCACCAAAGTTTAGGAAATCACTATCAGGCAGCAATGGAAAAGGTTCGTTCGGTATTGAAATATTCTGATAAAAACCTGATTAAAAATATTGAAAAGCAGATCGATGTTTTCAGCTTTCATACAGATTCAGGAGATTCTCTTAAAAATGTAATTCCTATTATTCTGGAAAGTATCGCGGAGAAAATCCAGCTCAATATCAGATATAAGACGGTAGATGGAAGAGTGAATAACAGAACTATTGAAACAGTCGGGATGTTTTTCGAATTTAATATCTGGTACATCATGGCGTATTGTACCTTGAGAAAAGATTTCAGACAGTTTCGTATTGACAGAATTCTTGAAATCTCAAAAACACAGAATCCTTTCCTGCAGGAATATGGACAAGTGAATGATTATCGTAAAAAGTCAAATGGAAATAAGGTTAAAGCCAAACTTCTGGTGGACAAAAAGATAATGAATCACCTGGTAAATTCTAAAAAATATTACGGATTGATAGAAGAAGTAGAAACCGAACAAGGTATGGAGCTTACTTTTGAAACAGAATGGATCAGTGACGGATTTCCCCGCTGGCTCATCACTTTTGCAGATTATGCTACAGTTCTGGAACCGGAAAGTCTTCGTGTCCGTTTGAATGAACTGCTTGTGAAAATGGTTGAAAGACATCAATAATAAACCCCAACAAGACAGCTGTTGAGGTTTAAAGACTTAATTGAGGCAAATAAATGAAATGGTTAACAAGCCAAGGGTAAAATCGCAAAAAAGCTAAATTTGTTTAGTCGCAAAAAATGATATAAGTTGTTGAGATGGAGAAAATCACTTTTAGAAAATGACATTGCAGATGTATTTTTCATGATTTCTGCCTTTTTGCAATTTTACCTCTTCACTTTTATTGAAATTAAAATCTCTCCCAGAAGAAAGGAGGTTCAATACCTAAAGCTCTCAGATAAACATAACCTTGTCCACGGTGATGAACTTCATTATCTACAAAATAAAGAATGTTCTGATATACCGGAAATTCATATTGTCCGAATAAATTAAAGGTCTCCTGGAAACGTTCTTCAGAAATCTGATTGAAATAATGGTTGATTACTTCTGTTTCTTCATCCCATTTTTTCAAAATTTCTTCCTTAGTTTTCGGATTGAATGCTTCTTCACTGTAAGCCTCTATATTTCCTTCCACAATTCCTTTTAAAGCAGGTCCGCCAATGCTGATCAGTTCTACTGCCAGTTTTGCAAATGGTCTCATTCCGCCTACAGAAAATTCGAATAGCTCTTTTTCAGGAAAAGATTCAATCACTCTTCTTGTAAGATTTCTGTGTCCCTGCCAGTCTTCTAATAGCTGTTCAGAAGTCATAAATTGTTTAGTGGCTGTTGCTGTAGTTGTCATAATGTATTTGTTTTGTTTGTTGTTGATACAAAGGTAAGAGAGGGTAATGACAACAGTTTGTCAGTAGTATTTTTGATAATAAAAAAATATTTTTTCTTTCTTAAAATATTGATCCCTACTTTTGCGTTAAAAGAAAAGTGTATTAATAAAAAAATCGCCATTATTAGAATTATGAGGAAGTATATTTTGCCTGTTATCACCGCTTTTTTATTAGTATCATGCAATAAGATAGAGGAAAAAATAGATCAGACTGTTCAGAAAACAACTGAAACTGTACAGCAAAAAACACAACAGGTTGTAGAAGAAACCGTAAAGAAAACTGTGAATGAATCTATCAATTCTTTAACCAATTCTGAGGATGTTAAGTTCAATTCCGTTTTCCCAAGTACTGGAGCATCTATTGTTTCTGAAGAAAAAGGAAAGAAAATCAATATTCCAGGAAGACCTGAAGGATATATTTTTAAGTATAAAGCTGATATTGCAGTATTGCTTCCGTTTCTGGAAAGCCAGCCTACTTCAGATGAAAGTAAATCGGATAAAACTGCCCGTAAGATTGATGGCCAGAATATCATTGATAAAATAAGTTTCATATCGAAATTCCTTCCTGACAATACCTTTGACACCAAGATTCTGGAAGATATTAAATCCGATAAAAACATTCAGTATTATAAACTGAAAAGATTTCCTACCAGTAGTACCATTATCTACAACCCAAAAAATCAGACCATCATACAATACGTAGAGGTAAATAAATAATTTGGATATGGCCGGTTTCTCCCGGCCAT
This sequence comes from Chryseobacterium sp. KCF3-3, assembly GCF_045865955.1. NCBI lineage: Bacteria > Pseudomonadati > Bacteroidota > Flavobacteriia > Flavobacteriales > Weeksellaceae > Chryseobacterium > Chryseobacterium sp. KCF3-3. The sequence goes on along the minus strand of NZ_AP035792.1, from coordinate 537,744 downwards.
TTTTCTTTCCCAGCCATTTCCAGTCATTGCGAGCCATAGGCGAAGTCATCTCAACCCGTTGAAAACTACTTATCAGAAATAATAAAATCATGTTTATTTCTGATGTTAATTAATTGATTTTTTTTATACAATTATGGTGTTATTGATTTATTTTTTTTCATGATTATTAATCAATCACTTTATGTTTTGTAGATTTATTATTGTTTTTACGAAATGGTATGATTTTGGCAATTGTGAAATCAAATTATTATCTTATGTTTTGTTTTTGTATTTAATGTTGATTTTTTTATTAGATTTATTGAATAATTAACAATTGACATGAAGAATAATTTATTTAATGGAAAAATCTATGCATTAGTATTAAGCGGAGCGGGTGCAATGGGATATGCTCAGGACAGCATAAAACAAAATAAAATAGACGAAGTGGTGGTTACCACGGGTAGAACCAAGCCCAGAACCATCATTACCTCAGCAATTCCTATTGACAATATTTCCGCCGTACAATTAAAATCCACAGGGCAGGTAACTTTTGATAAAGCTTTAACCTATGCCGTTCCCTCTTTCAATTCATCGCAGCAAACCGTTTCTGATGCAACAGCTCACTTTGATCCTGCAGATTTAAGAGGATTAGGTCCTTCCCGAACATTAGTGTTGGTGAATGGTAAAAGAAAAAATCAAAGTGCCTTAATTTATGTAAATGATACCCCGGGAAAAGGTGAAGTAGGTACAGATCTGAAAAGTATTCCTTCAGCAGCCTTACAGAACGTAGAAGTACTAAGGGATGGAGCATCTGCACAGTACGGATCTGATGCTATTGCAGGAGTTATTAATATTATTCTTAAGAACAGTGTTGGAAAAAGCACCGTCAATCTTTTTTCAGGTATTACTTCAAAAGGAGACGGTTTTAATATCGGAGCAGATTTTAATACAGGAATCAAAGTAGCAAAAACGGGAAGTCTGAATCTTACCTTCGGATTTTCCTCTCAAAATAAAACGAACCGAGCGGGTTCTGTTACAAAAGATGAACTTTTTGGTGTAGATAATGCCTGGACGCAAGCCAATCCAGGTTTAGGAATGATTATAGGGCAGCCGGAGACCAAAGTGGGCAATATGTTTGTCAATTTTGAGTTACCAACAGGTGAAACGGGCAAATTTTATGCTTTTGGTGGAACAACCTACAGAAGTGGGACCAGTTTTGCTTTGTATAGAACACCTTATTGGGTAACTTCAGATTTTGGTTTATTAACTCCAAAAGGGCAGGCTTACAACGGATTTCAACCGGAATTTAAAACAGATGTTTACGATTATAATTTAACTTCCGGATGGAAAGGTATGTTTGGAAAATGGAGTTTTGATGGAAGTGCAACCTTTGGTTCTAATGCCGTAGATTATGCTGTAGCAAATACCATTAATACGTCTTTAGGTGCAAATTCACCAACGTATTTTAAAGCAGGTGGGCATCAGTTCAGTAATATTATAGGAAACGTAGATATCAGCCGGGATTTTGGTGCGCTTGTTTTAGGAGCAGGAGCTGAAGTACGCAATGAAAATTATCAGGCAAGAGCAGGAGAGGAAGCGTCTTATATAGGAAGTGGTGCAGAATCATTTCCGGGGCTGCAGCCTCAAAATGAAGTTAATAAAAACCGTCAGAATATCGGAGCTTATATGAATGCGGAATGGGACGTTACGAAAAACTTATTACTTGGAGGAACGGTGAGGTATGAAAATTTCAGTGACTTCGGGAATAATGTTTCATGGAAAGGAAATGCAAGGTATAAAGTGCTAGATGATAAATTGGTTTTCCGTGGATCTGTTTCTACAGGATTCCGTGCCCCTTCATTACACCAGATTTATTATTCCAATGTTCAAACTAAAATTACAGGGAATACGGTAGCGAATCAGGGTACTTTTAATAATGACTCTCAAATTATAAGATCTGACCTTGGGGTACCTAAATTAAATGCTGAAAAAGCCTTTAACATTACAGGAGGATTTGCTGTAAAACCTTTTAAAAACCTGACAATTACAGCAGATTATTATAGAATAAAAATTAAAGACCGTGTACTTTTCTCAGGAGATATTGGGTATAAAACCGGTGCTCCGGGAAGTCCGGATCTGACAAACCCTGTAGAAGTAATATTAAACAATAATAAAATAACCTCTCTGAAGTTTTTCACCAATGCTGTGAATACAGTGACGCAAGGGGTAGATTTTGTAGCTAATTATTATACTTCCGCTATTGGAAAAGGAAGATTGGGAATTATTGCTGCTTTCAATTATAACGAAACTAAAATAGTAGATAATATTGCTGTTCCACCTATTTTGGCTCAAAATGGTTACTCAGAAAACTTTTTTGATAGAAAAGAACAATCCAGAATTATCTCTGCAAGACCAAAAACAAAAACTATTCTTAGTCTTTCGTATGATATTTCGAAGTTTAATTTTAACCTTAATAATACGTATTTTGGTTCTGTTACATGGCAGCATACCACTGATCCTGCCAAAGATCAGACATTCTCCGGTAAGGTAGTTACAGACATTGTTTTAACCTATAAAATCACGAACGACCTTAAAGTTTCCGGTGTTGTAAATAATTTATTTAATATTTATCCGGATGTAATAGACAGCAAAGGAGATGTGGTGACAGATCTTGGAGGAAGGTTCAAATATCCTTGGGAGGTTAACCAGTTTGGATTTAACGGAACCATTTTTCAATTAAATGTTAATTATACTTTTTAATCTATACATAAAGGAATTGGAATTTGCCTGTCATGCTCTAACAATGAGAAAGCAATTTCAAAAGATATAAAACCAACCTACGTAAAAATTACCTGACATTAATGAATGTCAGGTAATTTTTTTCAGATAGAATAGGACGTTATTACTACATTTTACTTTTTACATTGTATAAAAAAAGGTATTTTAGTACTATGAAAATTTATACAAAGACAGGAGATAAAGGTCAGACTGCATTATACGGTGGAACAAGAGTTTCCAAAGCTAGTGCAAGAGTAGACAGTTATGGAAATATAGACGAGCTGAATTCATTCATCGGGATTGCAAAAAGCCATATCGAAGATGAAGAAGTGTTGAGACAGCTGAAGAAAATACAATTTGATTTATTCACTGTAGGTTCAGAGGCTGCAACCCCTGTGGATAAGCTGATGCTTGCCAACGGAAAATCACGTCTTCCGATCATTATTTCAGAAACAGAAATTGAAGAGCTGGAACAGTGGATGGATGCTTTTGATGAAAAACTGGAACCGCTTCAGTATTTTATCCTGCCAGGTGGAGGAAAATCGGCAACTTTTTTACATGCAGCAAGAACCATCTGCAGAAGAGCAGAACGTTCATTGGTATTTCTGAATGAATCAGAAGAAGTACGTCCCGAATTGATTAAATATTTAAACAGGCTTTCAGATTATCTTTTTGTGTTGGCAAGATATATTTCAAAACTGAACAACGAACCGGAAGAATACTGGAACCCGAATGAGAGATAAAGCATTACTTTTCATCAACGGAGATGCTCCAAAATCATTACCCGATCCGGAAAATTATGGTTTGATTGCCTGTACAGACGGTGCTTTCCATTATTTGAAAAGAATGGGATTTCCTTTGGATAAACTGGATTTTATATCCGGTGATTTTGATTCACATTCCGGATCAGATGAAGATATGTATGAGGGAAAATTTATCCTTACGTTAGATCAGGAAAAAACAGATTTTCATAAAGCGCTGGAAATCATTCAGGAAAGAGGCTTTTCAGAAATTGATGTTTTCGGAGGAAGCGGAGGTGAACAGGATCATTTTCTTGGAAATCTTACCGTTGCCTATAGCTTCAAGGATCGAATGAATATTACATTTTATGATGAATTTTCAGAATATTATTTTATTCCAAATCATTTTACATTGAAAGGAGTGAAAAACAGAATGATTTCGCTTTATCCATTTCCATCAGTGAATAATATAACGACAAAAGGACTCAATTGGCCTTTGACCAATGAAACCTTAAGTATCACTTCAAGAATCGGAACCCGGAATTTTGCTGTTGAAGATGAGGTTTCTATAGATTATGAATCAGGGGATGTTTTGTTTTTTGTAGGGATCAAGGAGATAGAATATCCTGCAATCTATTAATTTAGATCTGTGAAGAATAGAAACGGATAATAATCCTGAGCTTAGACGAAGGAAGCCCATTTTAAATAAAGAAAATGAATCCATTGGCTTTAGCCAAAACTTAATAATTGAGTTTATTAAATTCCCAACCAGAGATTGGTAAATCGAAAGATTTGATGGGCGATTAAAAGTTCTCAAATAAAATAAAACCATTGAATAAACTAATCAAAATATCAGTTTTCACCATTTCATTATGCTGTATTTTCTCATGCAAAACACAGCATTTTGAAACACCCGAATATGGAAAAAATGAAGCTGAAAAAGTAATTCATATCAAGAAAGTAACCAATTTCCGTACGGTAGGAAATATCAAAAATGCAGATGGAAGAACTTTAAAAGAAGGAAAATTGTATCGAAGTGCCCATCTTCATAAGCTTAAGAAGAAATCTTTTGATGACTTTGAAAAACTAGGGATCAAAGAAATTATTGATCTTAGAAACTCAAAAGAAATTGCTGAAAAACCGGATCAGATGCCTGTAGAAGCAGTTTACAAAAAATATTCAGCATTTGAAGATGAAGGAGATCAATTGGCTCAGGCCAGGAAACTTGTTCTTAAAGGTAAAGTAAACGCTTCCGATGCAGATAAAAGAATGATTGATTTCTATCGTGAGTATGTGACAGAGAATCCGGAAACCATAAAAAAGATTATCACAGAAATTCTGGAATCTAAAGATCCGGTTCTTTATCACTGTACCGCAGGAAAAGACAGAACCGGAATTACCACCGCATTAATTCTTACCATTCTGAAATTTGATAAAGAGACTATTTACAACGAATATCTTTTATCCAATAATTACAGAAAAGATCTTGTTCAAAAAAGATTACGTCTTGCCAATACCTTACATTTCCTCTATCCTAAAATGGATTTACAGGTGCTGGAAAAATTGAGTTGGGTAGAAAAAAGATACCTTGATGCTGCTTTTGGGGAGATCAATAAAAAGTATGGTTCTACAGAAGTCTATATTCAGCAGGCATTGGGGATTTCAGATGCCAAAAGGAATGAATATATTCAAAAGTTTACGTATTGATTATCAGAGATAAATTTCTATAAGATTTAATATTGGGGGTTTATTTAAAATTATAATAATTTTAACACCTAAAAATGAAACTTTTTTAGCAATTTTGCATTTCTTAATTCACTTGTTTAGAAATGAAAATAAAGTACTCGGAACTTATTGATCAGACATTATATTTTCCTACGGAGGAATTTAATGTTTCTGAGAACAATTTGTTGTTTCACGATATTCCATTGATGGATGTGGTTGAACAATTTGGCACTCCGCTAAAGATTAGCTACCTGCCGAGAATTTCTCAAAATATTCAGAAAGCGAAAGGCTGGTTTAAAGAAGCTTTTGAGAAAACCGAATATAAAAAGAATTATACCTATTGCTATTGCACAAAATCCAGTCATTTCAATTTCGTATTGGAAGAAGCTTTAAAGAATGATATTTCGATAGAAACATCTTCTGCTTATGATATGGATATTGTAAAATCTCTTTACGAAAAAGAGAAGGTAGATAAAAACATTGAAGTAATCTGTAATGGTTTCAAAACGGATGATTATCTGACAAAAATTTCAGATATGATCAACAGTGGTTTTGAAAATATTACTCCGATTCTTGACAATTACAGAGAATTGGATAAACTTACGGAAAGCATCGATTCTACCTTTAATATCGGAATCAGAATTGCATCAGAGGAAGAACCGAAGTTCGAATTCTATACCTCAAGACTAGGAATCGGATATAAAGATATCATTCCTTACTATAGTCAGAAGATCGCAGAACACCCGAATGCAAGATTGAAAATGCTTCACTTCTTCATCAATACCGGGATTAAAGATACTTCTTACTACTGGAACGAATTGTACAAATGTCTTCGTGTATACGCACGTTTGAAGAAAATTGCTCCTGAAGTAGATTCATTGAACATCGGAGGTGGTTTCCCAATCAAAACTTCTTTGAACTTTGACTATGACTATCAGTATATGGTAGAAGAAATCGTTTCTCAGATCAAGAAATTCTGTGAAGAGGAAGGAGTAGAAGAACCTAATATCTATACTGAGTTCGGAAGCTTTACCGTAGGAGAAAGTGGAGCGAACCTTTACAAAATTATTTCTCAGAAACGTCAGAACGACAGAGAAAAATGGAATATGATTGATTCTTCTTTCATGACCACTCTTCCTGATACCTGGGCAATCTCAAGACACTTTATTATGCTTCCACTTAACCGTTGGGAAGATACGTATGAGAGAGTATTCCTTGGAGGACTGACTTGTGACTCGGATGATTATTATAATTCAGAACAGCATACCAACGCAATTTATTTACCGGTCTTCAGTGATACAAAACCTCTGTACATCGGATTTTTCCACACCGGAGCATATCAGGAAACTATCGGAGGATACGGTGGAGTACACCACTGTCTGATGCCTCAGCCGAGACACGTCCTGATTCAGAAAGATGAAAACGGTGAATTGCAATACGAAATTTTCCGTGAGAAACAGGAACCTGAAGATATCTTGAAACTTCTTGGTTATAAATAAGAGTCATTGCGAGGAACGAAAGTGACAAAGCAATCTCACCTTAATAATCTTAACCACTGAATGAATCTTAATGTTTTACAATTTAACCATTAAGTTTTTTGATTAAGAGTTAAGTCAAGTTAAGAATCTTCACTTCGTTCAGATGACAAAGTATATACAAAACAAAAGCTCTCAGATTCTGAGAGCTTTTCTATTTTAAAAATAAGTTGAAATTTTATCCAGTTCCAGATCTTCATAATCAGAAACCACAGTGTCTGCCAACGTGTAATCCTGATTTTTAGAATGCGGACTTCTGTATGCGGCACAGAAAATTTTTGCTCTGTGAGCTGCCAGAATTCCGTTGGTAGAATCCTCAATCACCATACAGTTTTCAACGGGTTCTCCTGACATTTCTGCCGCCAGTAAGAAAACTTCAGGATGAGGTTTTGATTCTTTTAAATCGGCGCCGCTGATTTTTCCACTGAAATATTGCTCCAGTCCGAATTTTTCAAAAACCATATTGATAGTTACCATTGTAGCAGAAGAAGCCAGAATCAGCTTGATTCCATTTTCGTGATAATGCTCGATCAGTTTTCTTACTCCGGGAATTAAGTCAAACTCATCATCATTATAAAAATAATCTTTGAAATGAGATCTTTTGATTCCTGCAATGTCTTCATAAGTCTGATTTAAATTAAATTCATTAATCAAAGTTTCAGAGACTCTTTTGGTTGATGCTCCGGTAAAAGAGGTGTACAGTTCTTCGGAAACGGCAATTTCCAATTCATCAAACGTTTTGAAATAAGCTTTTCTATGCAATGGTTCTGTATCTACAATTACACCATCCATATCGAAAAGAACAGCTTTTAAAGGCATATAATGAGTTTTGTACAAAAATAGCTATTTGAGTTGAGAGTGGAAAGGGATTAGATGATAGGTTGCAGGTGACAGGTAGCAGATAAAAGGTCGTAAAGAGAAAGTCTGATACCTATAAACTCTCCTACACTCTTACTCTCCAACTCATAAACTCTTCGTATCTTTGTGGTCAATATTTCAATTTTAAAACATTAAAATTTTTAAATAAAGCATGAGAACATACGCAGGAATTCCCGAGGAAAACGCAACGTTAGAGAATTCGAAAGTAATGTTGGTAACTGTTCCTTACGATGGAACTTCAACATGGGGTAAAGGAGCTGATAAAGGTCCGGAATTATTCTTAAACGCTTCTGAAAACATGGAGCTTTACGATATTGAAACTCAAACAGAACCTTATCTACAGGGAGTTTACTTAGCAGGAGAAGTTTCTGAAAATTCTTCACCGGAAGCAATGACAGAAGCAGTTTATCAGAAAACAAAAGAACTTTTGAATAATGATGGTAAATTATTTACTCTTTTTGGGGGAGAGCACTCTGTTTCTATCGGTTCTATCCGTGCGGTAGGAGAGAAGTTCGAAAACCTTACTGTTCTTCAGTTTGATGCTCACACAGACTTACGTCCTGAGTTCCACGGTTCTACTTCCAACCATGCATGTGCAGTTTTTGAGGCGAATCAGAAGCATAACTTAGTACAGGTGGGAATCCGTTCTATGGATGTTGAAGAAGTTGAATATTTACCGGAAGGAAGAGTATTTTTCGCTCACGAAATCGCAAACAACGAAAACTGGATCAATGATGTATTGGAAAAAGTATCAGGAAATGTGTATATCACAATTGATTTAGATGCTTTCGATCCTTCTATTGCACCATCTACAGGAACTCCTGAGCCAGGTGGGTTACAATGGTACCCAACGCTGGAATTACTAAGAAAAGTATTTGAAAAATGTAACGTAGTGGCATTTGATATTGTAGAATTAATGGATTCTCCAATGGCTAAGCCAACCGCTTTCTTATCTGCGAAGTTATATTACAAAATGCTTGCTTACTACGATATTTATAACAACAACTAATATTCCGCAAGAATCGGATTTTTTCTGCCGTATATTCTTTGGAAATTTGTGAGGTAAAAACAATAATATGATGTCCACACAAAGTCAGATAGATTATAACAGAATTGCCAAAGCGATAGAATATATCCAGAGCAATTTCAGGCTTCAGCCAAGTTTGGAGGAAGTGGCAGAGAATATTCACTTGAGTCCGGCTCATTTTCAGAAGATCTTTACAGATTGGGCAGGAACAAGTCCGAAAAAATTTTTACAGTTCATCAGTCTTGAACATGCTAAAAATTTATTGAAGGAAGAAAAAGCAAGTTTGTTTGATACTGCTTATGAGACAGGATTTTCCAGTACCAGCAGGCTTCATGACCTGTTTGTAAAGATTGAAGGAATGTCTCCGGCAGAATATAAAAACGGAGGAAAAAGCCTCAGTATTCATTACAGTTTTTCTGAAAGCCCTTTCGGAAATATCTTAGTAGCTTCTACAGAAAAAGGAATCTGCTATATGGCTTTTGAAGACGATAAAGAAAAAGCATTCGGGGAACTGAAACAAAAGTTCCCTAATGCTTCTTTTATTGAAAAACAGGATGCTCTTCAAAAGAATGCACTGTCTATATTCGATAAAGACTGGACAAAACTCAACACAATAAAATTACACTTAAAAGGAACCGATTTCCAGCTGAAAGTATGGGAAAGCCTATTGACTATTCCCATGGGAAAATTGTCTACTTATGGCAGCCTGGCAGAAAAAATTGGAAACCCTAAAGCATCCAGAGCTGTTGGAACGGCTATAGGAAGTAATCCGGTTGCATTTCTTATCCCATGTCACCGCGTGATTCAGTCTACAGGGCATCTCGGTGGCTATCGCTGGGGAAGTGATAGGAAACAGCTGATTGTAGGTTGGGAAGGATCGCATATTTACTCGTAAAATATTTTACCACAAAAGGATTCTACAATTATTAAGTTTTGGCTAAAGCCAATGGATTGTTGAAGCATTTTAATAAACGGACTAAAGTCCGTTCCTATTGATATAAAAATTTGTGTCAGTAGTGAAAAACATTGGTGTTATTTGTGTTTAATGAAAGTATCATTTGTGACTTTTGGAGTTGAAAAATATTAAATTTAAGTTTTTGACTAAAGTCCGTTTCTATTGATGGAGTTGTTTAAACTTATCAAAAAATATTGGATATTTCTTAAACCATTAAGAAGGATTTAAGCACTAAAGCATAATTAAGATAAATCATTCTGATTTTTAAGCTTAAAGCGAAGCTCATCTTAATACTCTAAACCCCTTAATGCAATCTTAATGTTTCAAAAAAGTTTAAACAAGTTCGATATAAAAATTTGTGTCAGTAGTGAAAAACATTGGTGTTATTTGTGTTTAATGAAAGTATCATTTGTGACTTTTGGGGTTGAAAAATATTAAATTTAAGTTTTTGACTAAAGTCCGTTTCTATTGATGGAGTTGTTTAAACTTATCAAAAAATATTGGATATTTCTTAAACCATTAAGAAGGATTTAAGCACTAAAGCATAATTAAGATAAATCATTCTGATTTTTAAGCTTAAAGCGAAGCTCATCTTAATACTCTAAACCCCTTAATGCAATCTTAATGTTTCAAAAAAGTTTAAACAAGTTCGATATAAAAATTTGTGTCAGTAGTGAAAAACATTGGTGTTATTTGTGTTTAAATATAAAAGCATTTAATTAAAAAAACTATGATGAGTCTCTTCAAAGAAATTTCCGATTATCCTCTCAATATCCTTCCTCACGGCGGAACCGTTCATTATTACGGAAAGGTTTTCTCAAAAGAAAAATCAGATTTTTACTATGACTATCTGCTCAACCAAATTCCGTGGGAAAATGATGAAGCACTGATCTTTGGAAAACTTATTTTAACCAAAAGGAAAGTAGCCTGGTTTGGAGAGAAAGCTTTTGAATATACCTATTCGAAACGAACAAAATATGCCAAATTCTGGACTCCGGAGCTATTGGAATTGAAGAAGAAATGTGAAGAAGTTTCGGGAGAAACCTACAATTCTTGTCTCCTCAATTTATACCACGACGGAAGTGAGGGAATGGCTTATCACAGCGATGGCGAAACAGATCTGAAGAAACACGGAGCTATTGCCTCTCTAACCTTTGGAGCGGAAAGAAAGTTTCTATTCAAACATAAAACAACCAAAGAAAAGGCAGAAGTATTCCTCGAAAACGGAAGCTTATTAATTATGAAGGGAACCACTCAGGACAACTGGCTTCACAGGCTTCCTCCCACTACAAAAGTGAAAACACCAAGAGTAAATCTGACTTTCAGAAGCATTGAAGAATAGAGAAATCTAGAACGTTAAGCCACTCATACTATCTTTACTCCAATCATCTGTGAAAATCTGTGTGATCAGTGGGAAATGAACTTTCTTTAACCAGATCATCTCCATCAATAGAAGTGGGCTTTAGCCCACTTAAAAAAAGAACAAAATCATCAGGCTTTAGCCAAAACCTAAAATAAACTTTAAGCTCTCAAAAACAAAAAAGCTGTTCAAACGAACAGCTTTTTCAATTTATTTTAAAATTTCAGCTTCAATAGAGCTGTCATCATATACTTTGATAAATGCTTTGGTGTAATCCTCTTTATTGGCAAAATTCGGATTATCCATAAATTTCTGTGGGTTGATCGCAAAAAGCGGGAACCATGTACTGCTGATCTGAATCTGGATTTTGTGTCCTTTTTTGAACGTATGAACCACATCCTGAAGCCTGAAATTAACAGCTGTTTTCTGGTTAGGAACCAAAGCCTCACCCTTTTCTTTGGTATTTCTGAATCTTGCAGGCATGATCTCACTTCTTACCATCTGGTGGTAGTTGCCGTAGATTACTCCGTCTTTCTTTTCTGCAGGTTTGAAATCTTCAGGGTAAACATCAATTAATTTTACTGCAAAATCAGCATCTGTGGACGTGGATGCAATATTCAGTTTAGCCATGATCTCTCCGGCAAATGTAATATCATCAGTTAATACATCTGTCGTGAATGTTAAAACATCTGGTCTTCCTACTGCAAATCTCTGGTCTTCCGACATATAATTTTTTGGAGTGAAGCCATTGAAATCTTTTAAATGATCTGAGCTTAAAACAGGATTGTTTGGATCACTGTAGTATTCGGAATAGCCTTGTCCTGATGATTTTTTCAGGGTTTTATCAGCCAGATAGAAATTCACTTTCTGAGCATTTTTAGGTGGGTAAGAGGCGAATTCCTTCCATTCTTTAGCTCCGGTGTCATACATCAATGCTTCAGGAAGTCCTGCGTCTTCTTTGGTATTGCCTTTCAGATAATGATTAAAGAATCTGGTTTCAATATTTTTCTGGTAGTAAGTGGCAATACTATCTCCAAAATACGTTTCGCTGTGGAAATGTTTTCCCTGCTCCTGAGACCAGCCGCCATGGGAGAAAGGTCCCATTACGATGGTGTTTTTGGCTTTAGGGCTTGTCTTTTCAATGGTTTTATAAATATTCAATGGTCCGGAAAGATCTTCTGCATCAAACCATCCACCCACTGTCATTACAGCATGGTTGATATTTTTTAAGTGAGGAAGAAGCCCTCTTTTCTGCCAGAATTCATCGTAGTTGGTATGATTCATAATTTCTGTCATGAAGAAATTATTCTTGTAATATTTTTCATATCCATCTTTCAGTGTTCCCATATCTCTGTAGAACTTCAGACCGTCTTCAGAAGTTTGCTTGATGAAAGAATCCATATACCATGCCTGTTTTTCCGGCTGTGTTTTTTGAACTCCAAAAACCGGAAATGTTCTGAAATAGCCCAGCATAAATCTTCCGTTGTGAAGGAAGTCGTCATTCCAGAAATCAGAAATAGGAGCCTGAGGCGAAGAAGCTACCAAAGCCGGATGCTGTGACAAAGTTCCTACAGCAGTATAAAATCCTGGGTATGATGTTCCGAATTGACCTACTTTACCATTGTTGTCTTTGATGTTTTTTAAAAGCCATTCGATGGTATCATAAGTATCCGTACTTTCATCCACATCTTTTTTGGTTTTGCGTTCTACCTGCGGAGTCATATTGGTAAAAGTACCTTCACTCATATATCTTCCGCGCACATCCTGATATACGAAAATATATTTGTCTTTCATAAGATAGGTATTGGGACCTACTTTAGTTTTATATTCATTCTCTCCGTAAGGAGCAATGCTGTAACAGGTTCTCTGCATCAGAAATGGATATTTGCTTTTGTTGGATATATCTTTCGGGATATATACGGCTGTGAAAAGCTTCACTCCATCACGCATGGGAATATAAAATTCTTTCTTGGTGAAATTGTCTTTAACGAAATTATCTTTCTGTTCCGTTTTCTGAGCTTTTCCAAGAATGAAAAAAAGAATACATAATACTGAAATATGGATTTTCATAAAAAAAATTTACCGCTAATTTAAAAATAAAAACAGGTTTATTAATAAATCTTGTTTAAAAGGTTGTTGTTGTCAGTATTTATCTGGATGAGTATGATAATATTTCGTTGTAAACCACCCCGTCAAAAATTCTTTGAATTTTCGCCACTCCTCCGGAGGAGGGGAATATTACGTCTTCAGTTGTAATGGAGTTCAGGGTTGAATCTCAGGTTACTCATAGAAATAGCCGGAAAGATCCGGCCATTATCAAAAATATATATAAAAGTATGGTGTTGCTTTATTGCATTTTTTTACCTGCAAACTTATTCAGTTTCATGCTGATGGAGAACATGATGTATCGTTTCAGGATAAGGTCTTCACGGTCTTCGAAGTAAGAATCTGTGATGGTTCTTCTCACACTTTGATTCTGATTTAAAACGTCATACACCTTTACTTTTGCTGTGAACTGTTTTTTGTAGAATGAATATCCAAGGCTGGTATTCCAGAAGTAGAAATCCTTTTTAAAGCCAGGAGCAATATTGGAATTGGTATTGTATTCAAAATCGTTTCCAAACACCAATCTGCCTTTAAGCATATAATTCGTCAGTTCAAGTTTTAATGACTGATTCGCTGTATTTACATTGGTAACATTGTAATTGGTATAATTGGAGAAGCTATATCCAAGTCTGTAAGAGGGCTTAATCGTCATTTTATCCTTAATTTCATAGGTAAGATTAAGACCTGGGTTTAGATTGTAAGAATTGCTGGTAAAAGATTGTCCATCAATGAAACCATTATTGTAAGCATAATTCATGGTTAATCTTGGATTGATAATAAGTTTATTGTTCTTCCATTTCAATACTTTACTGAAACCTCCGCCTGCATTGATGCTTTTATTTCCGCTTACGTTGTCATAAGTGATCACCTGTTTTCCTGCATTATCATAGGTGGAAAAATTGATGATATCATTATTTCTGTACGTAAAACCAATATTGAAATAGTAGCTTAACTCTTTCACTTTATTATAATTATTGAAATAGACATAAAAATTGTTGGTCCAGGTATTTTTCAAATTAGGGTTTCCCTGATAGGTAATTAAAGGATTGGATTCATCTTTATAAGGAGTCAGTTGTTCTGCTGTCGGAATGGTGAAGTTGGAATAGTTGTAAAAGTTTAAAGTCTTTCCTTCAGACATTTGGTAGTAAAGGTTCACATTATATTGGGGTAGTACAAAATTTTTCTGCAGGTCATATTGCTGACCGTTATAGATTGAATTTACTTTCATATCCGAAATGTCAAGATTCATGGAAGCCCAGAAATTCAGTTTCTTTTTGCTAAGCTGGTAAGTCAACTCAGGAGAGATCTGATTGATTCTTTGCTTCATATTATTGGATAAAAGCTGATTGAATTTAGTATAATCTCCTGTCGTATTATCAAAATCATTTACATTTCTCAAATCTCTGGTAGATCGGGTTTCATATTTCACTTCAAAACTTACACTTGACGAATCTGAAATAGGTTCTGTATATCCGGCATTGAAATTGAAACTGCTGTTCTGATTTTTATTTTTGGCTAATTGATCCCTGTTGTCTGTTGTTGTTCCATTAGTTTGGTAGAACGTATTTTGAGACTGATTCAGATTATCTCTTCTGGATTCTGATATGGAACTGTTCATATTGGCGGAAACCGAACGGCCTTTTTTCTTGAATTTTCTTGAAAAATAGAGGTATGGATTAAATGAATTGCTTTCCGAATCATTACTTGAGTAAGCATTACTTTCATTTACAAGTTTACCATTATTTAAAGTAGATGAACGTGAATTATTAAAATTAAAACTGCTGTTTTTCGTAAACCTTGGAGAAAGGTAGATACTTGTCATAGAATCCAGTTTGATTTTAGCTGAAGTATCAAAGCTGTATTGTTTGGATTCATTTTCTCCATTGCTTTCAGAATTGGTCTGAAGCGTGTAAGTAGGGAGTAGAGTAGATCTTGAAACTTTAGACCTTGTCTCCATATTGGAATCAGAATGCATAAGACTGAAGGAATCCAGATCGGCATCTTTTCCCAGCTTGTCACTGTAGTTTAATCCAATTGTTGTAGACCTTTGAATTCCTTTCGTGCCACCTCCCTGGTTATAGTAAGTCACATTTCCTACTGTTGAGACAGATCCTCCCTGCATCATCCAGGCATTCCGGCCATTTCCCATACTATCAAAAACCTCATCTCTGGAAAATCCCTGTGAATTGATGTTATTCGAAGATGCCAATAAACTTATTTTCGTATCCCCTTTAAAATAACTCGCCAGTCCGCTTGCTTCATATCGCTTATCTGATCCATAGCCGACCGTAAGTCTGGTTAGCAAACCTTTATTTTTCTTTTCATCAATATTAAAGTTGATGGTGGTATTCTGAGATTTGGCTGTTTTTCCGCTAAGCTCTTCTTCTTTTGTTTTGGTGGTCGTAAACTGAATATTTTTGATAATATCTGCAGGTAAATTCTGAAGAGCAATTTTACCGTCTTTATCAAAGAAAGGTTTACCATTAATCATAATCTGGTCTACTTCTTTGCCATTCACGGTAATCTTTCCTTCATTGCTGATTTCTACACCAGGAATCTGCTTCAGAAGCTCTTCAATTTTACTGTCAGGTCGTACTTTGATAGCGGCTGCACTAAATTCAATAGTATCTTTTTTAATTTTTACCGGAGAAACGGTGATTTTTACTTCATCAATATTATTTACAATACCTTGTTTCTCAAGCTGGATATCTCCAAGAGACAGAGACTGATCTATTTTCTCAAATTTTTTCGAATAAGAAGTTAATTTATCAGCATCAATTTTCAGAAGGGAAGGTTCTTTCATATCATCAATCTTCAGCGAGAATTTCCCTTCTCTATTGGTTGCCGTATAATTGATAATGGATGAATCTTTTTGTTTCAAAAGATAGACGGTGGCATTTTCTATCGCTTTCTTTTCAGAATCGGATATTTTTCCGTCAATGTGTAGTTTTTGGGCGTGCAGAATAATGACTGTGAACATCAAAGTCAATAGCAACAGAGTTTTCTTCATTAGTTTTTTTTTCAGAGCCGTAAAAATATAAAAACATCCCAAAGTTGGGATGTTTCTATGCTTTTTTTGTGAAAATTTATTATTTTTTAATAAAAATTATGCTCTTAAATATCTTGAGTAAGCATATCCTTCCTGGCCGTCAGCATTTTTTACTTTCCACCAGTCATCAGAAGTTTGCTCAATAAGAGTTACAGAAGAACCTTTCGCAGCTTTACCTACAACGGCAGCTTCAGTAGATGGTTCCTGTCTGATGTTAAGATTAGATTCTTCAGTAGCCACTGTTAAAGAAGCACCTGAAGCCAGACCTGCAACCTGTACATCAATATTGATATCTGAAGCAGAATAAGTAGAATCAATAGCTCCTAAAGCATTCCATACAGCATCTTTAGCCGCAGTATTGGAAGCACTTCCGGAAACATAAAGAATTCCGTCCTGCTCCTGAACCTGAAGATTGGAGATCCCTGCAGACTGTGCCGCTGAAACTACGCTTGAATATTTATCTTGTAATTCGCTCATCTTAAATTATTTTACGATTAGGTTGTTGTTATACTTTCCGATTTTCAAAGCATCTACAGATTCTTTGATTTTTCTAGCCTGTAAGGCAGAAACATTTCCTGTAAGAGTAAGCTGTCCGTTTACAACTTCTACTTTTACAGAAGGGAAATCCTTCACCGCATCCTGAACTTTTTTCTGAACAGCAGGATCTACAGCAGAAGCCGTTTCCACTGGTGCTGCAGGTGCAGGAGCAGCTATAGTAGACATATCCATTACATCTTTTACTCCGCTGATTGCTTTTAATTTGGCAATCATTGCGTCTTTAGACTGTTGATCTGCGAAAGTACCGCTTAAGTGAGCTACACCTTCTTTTACTTCAACAGAAGCATTGGGATTAGAAGTTACTATAGTTGTAGCCTGAGTCTGAAGGTCGGCATCAGAAACTTTCTTTTTACAAGAAATAGCACCGAAAGATACAGCTACAGCTAATGCAGCCATTGCAATAGTTTTTTTCATATTGTATATTTATTAATGTTGTTATACACTCAAATGTAATAATAAAATTTGTACCAAAAGAATAAAAATTCAATAAATGTTTCTTAATTTTTTTACAATATTTTCTAAACCAGGGTTTTAATTTTTGGGGATTAAAAACTTAATGGAAAATTCATCTCTATAGAAGAAAATCTTCTGCCAATTGAAAAACCATTATATTTGCGCAAATTGAACTATATATATGAAAGGACAGAATAAACTTTTTATAGCAATTATCATTGCACTTCTTCTGGGAGTAGGAATTGGAGGTATTGTACACGTAAGCTATCCGGATAGTGCAGAACCATTTTCTAAAAACATAAAACTGTTGGGAACGGTTTTTATCAGATTGGTACAGATGATTATTGCTCCATTGGTTTTTACGACATTAGTAGTGGGAATTGCCAAAATGAGTGATATCAAAATGATCGGGAGAGTAGGAACAAAAGCAATGCTTTGGTTTATTTCCGCTTCTCTGATTTCCCTTTTTATCGGGTTGATCCTTGTTAACTGGCTGGAACCGGGACATGTTACAAAATTACCGATTCAGGACGTTGCTTCTGCTGATGAGCTTCTTAAAAGCAGCAAAAGTTTTTCCATGGAAGACTTCGTAAAGCATATGATTCCTAAAAGTTTATTTGAAGCCTTCGCTACCAATGAAGTATTGCAGATTGTTGTATTTGCGGTGATGTTTGGAGTTGCCTTGGCTAATCTGGGAGAAGAATATGCTAAACCAGTTGTGAAACTATTTGATATTATTGCTCATGCTATTCTTAAAATGGTAGGGTATATCATGTGGTTTGCTCCGCTGGGAGTACTGGGAGCTATTGCAGCGGTAGTGGCCACCAATGGTTTTGAAATCTTTAAAGTATATGCTATTTATTTGAGAGACTTCTTCTTTGCCATAGCAGTTCTTTGGCTGGTGCTTTTACTGGTAGGATATTTCATCTTAGGAAACCGTCTTTTTGATCTTTTAAAAAGAATTAAAGAACCTTTGCTGATCGCTTTCTCTACTACAAGTTCAGAAGCAGTATTCCCTAAATTGGTTGAAGAACTAGAAAAATTCGGGTGTAACAGCAGAGTAGTATCTTTTATTTTACCATTAGGATATTCATTCAACCTGGATGGAAGTATGATGTACATGACATTTGCTTCAATCTTTATTGCTCAGATCTACGGAATCGAAATGACTCTGGGGCAGCAGATCACCATGCTTTTGGTATTAATGCTTACTTCAAAAGGAATTGCAGGAGTTCCGAGAGCTTCTCTGGTAATTATTGTGGCAACATGTTCAATGTTTGGTATTCCGCCGGAAGGTATTGCTTTAATTTTACCAATTGACCATTTCTGTGATATGGGTAGAAGTATGACAAACGTACTTGGAAATACGCTGGCAACCACAGCAGTTTCAAAATGGGAAGGGCAGTTAACTGAACCATTAGACAAAATTTAAATATTGATGAGTTTACATAACTTAGAAAATCATAAAAGCCATATTGAAGAATATGGCTTTGCTGTTATCAATGATGTGTTTTCACAGAAAGAACTTGAAGACATCAACCTTGTTCTGCAAAATATAGACACTTCAAAAGAAAATTTTAGAAAGTCTGAAGACCTTTTTGCCATCAGACAGTTCTTAAAGGAAGTTCCGGAAATCAAAGATCTTGTGTTTAATGAAAACATCCGAAAAGTGGTGAAAGAGATCTTCGGAGAAAAATATTTTGTAGTTAAAAGTATCTATTTTGATAAGCCTGAAACCTCCAACTGGTATGTAGCATATCATCAGGATCTGACAATTTCTGTAGATAAAAAGCTGGAATTGGAAAATTTCGGACCGTGGACCACCAAACAAAATCAGTTCGCAGTTCAGCCTCCACTCAATGTTTTGGAAAATATTTATACCATCAGAATCCATCTGGATGATACCGATGAAAATAACGGAGCGCTGAAAGTAGTTCCCAAATCTCATGCAAAAGGTATCTACAGACCGGAAACCATCGACTGGACAGTGGAAACCGAAGAAATATGCAACGTTGAAAAAGGTGGAATTATGCTGATGAAACCTTTAACGCTTCACGGCTCCAACCGAACCACCAACGGAAAGAAAAGAAGAGTAATTCACATCGAATTTTCTGATATCGAACTTCCGGAAGTCCTGCAATGGTCTGAAAGAATGAATTGATAAAAAATGTGCCCTTCGAAATTTCGAAGGGCACATTTTTTATGGTTGAAAGCTGGGCGCTGGAGGAAGGATGTTTCTGAAAGTCCAAGGATTAATCTATGTTTATTTTATCGAATTTTTGAAAATTAAAATCACTAACAAACAGACTTCAGGAAGTAATTTGTCAAATAGAAACTTCCATCTTCCCTCTTCCAGCATCCCTCTTCTTACTTCACAGCAATCTCATCAATAAAGATATAAGCATCACCGCCCGCTCCCTGGTGCCATTCCGGAAGTTTTCCGAAGTAATAAGCTTTTACTTTAATATATCGGGCTTCGGTAGGAAGAATTTCTGTAGAAAAGTCTTTGATCTGTACTTTTTCGTCCTTAGGATCAATATCATTGTCAACGGTTTTCAGAAGGACAAAATCTTTTCCATTCATGGATGCATAATATTCTACTTTTTTAGGCATCAGAATCCAGGCTCTGCTGTCCTGAAGGTAAGTGGAAGATAATGATTTTATGTTCCGAGGGGATTTAAAATCAACGACAGCTTCAAAATTTTGTCCCTGATATCCATGCCATTCACCCTTTCTCCAATTCACATCTCCTCTGATTCCGTCGATAAGAGCCAGGTTTCCGGTAGCACTGTACTGTGGAGTCACTTTTGACAGAATATTAATATCCCAGTAATTAGGTCTTCTGTTGAAATGAGCGGTGGTTACAGAACTTTTTTCTCCGTTTCTTTCAGCGTAAGCCATTACCTGAGTGGTTTTGGTGATGGAGAATGGTCCTTTATAAGTTGAGAACGTTTTTCTTTTATTGTTGTCACTGTCATCCATTGTCATGTAGTACACTTTGTCATTGGCATTCAGTGGAGTGATTTCTACTTTGGTAGAAAAATCAAAAATTCTGTCAGCAGCAATTACAGGGGAAGCGGTTTGTTCAGAATATTTAAAATCTTTAACAGGTTTTACCTTTTCGAATCCCAGTTTTTTAAGTTCAGCTCTGCCGGTAGTTTTGGTAATCGTTCTTGTAGTACCGTCTTCAAGATGAATTTTAATTTCATCAAAATAAGGCGTTGTGGTTTCCCATTCCGGTAATCCCGGAGTTACAGAATAAATTCCCATGGAGCTTAAAACATACCATGCACTCATCTGGCCACAATCTTCATTTCCGATCAATCCGTCAGGAGTATTTTTATAGAAGTTATCAAGGATGTATTTGATTTTGACATCTGTTTTTTCTGGTTTATCAACAAAATTGTACAGATAGGCAATATGATGGCTTGGTTCATTTCCCTGGGCGTATTGTCCCATCAATCCTGTGATGTCCACTTGTTCTCTTCCTGTTGTTTTATCAGGAGCGGTAAAAATAGCATCAATGAACTGTTCAAATTTTTCTTTCCCTCCATGCGCTGCAATAAGCCCCGGAATGTCCTGCTGTACAGAATAAGAATAATGCCATGAGTTTCCTTCCGTATAATTGTTATTGACTTCTCTCGGATCAAAAGGTTCATACCAGTTTCCGTTTTTTCTCGGCTGCATAAACCCTGTTTTAGGATTGTACAGGTTTTTCCAGTTTTGAGAACGTTTCATGAAATACTGATACTCTTCTTTTTTGTCTAAAATTTTGGCCATTTGAGCAATGCACCAGTCGTCATAGGCATATTCTACAGTTTTGGAAACACTTTCATGCTCATCGTCTATACTGATGTAATTATTCTGTTTATAAGCATTCAATCCAAAAATATCCTGCATGGCAGAACCTTTTGCAGCCTGAAATGCCTTTTCATAATCAAACCCCTGGATTCCTTTCGCCATAGCATCTGCAATCACAGAAACAGAGTGGTAACCAATCATACATTCTGTTTCATTGGAAGCCAGTTCCCATACCGGAAGTTTTCCTCCCTGTTCGTATTGTTTGATGAAGGTATTGATAAAATCAGAAGTTCTTTTTCTGTCAATTAAAGTCATCAGCGGATGAGCTCCTCTGAAGGTGTCCCAAAGTGAGAATACGGTGTAATAATCAAAACCATTGGCAGTATACAGTTTATTGTCCCTGCCTCTATATTTTCCGTCAACATCCATATTGGTATTCGGTTGTGTGAAAACATGGTAGAGTGCAGTATAAAAAACCGCTAATTTATTTTTATCGTCAGATTTTACCTCAATTTTCGAAAGCTCTTTGTCCCAATCAGTTTCTGCCTGTTTTTTTACTGTTTCAAAATCCTTCAATTGGCCTTCTGCCAGCATATTCTTTCCTGCTCCTTCATAGCCAGTAGGAGAAATAGAAACCTTTACATTGATCTTTTCTCCTTTTTTAACGTTAGCTGAAAATGCCAGTGCAAGTTTTGTCCCCGTAAAAAGATTATTTTCCTGTTTCCCGTTGACCTCTTTTTTTGAAATTTTCATAGGTTTTGAAAACTCAATTCTCGCGTAGATGTATTGGTTGGTTGCCCATGCTTCACTTCTTCTGAACACTTCAATGGTTTTATCATCAATAATTTTCACTTCACCCTCCAGAAGCTTATCTCTGTGGTTGAGGTCTAAAATGATATTGGCATTTCCTGCATTGTTGAAGGTATATTCATGATAACCGACTCTTTTTGTCGTTGTAAGGCGAACATCAATATTATTTTTATCTAATTTGACAGCATAGAATCCTGCGGTTGCTTTTTCATTTTTATGCGAAAATTTGGATGAATAATCTTTACTGCTCAGGCTTGGATTTCCCATGGTGGGCACCAGCATAATATCTCCATAATCAGAAACTCCTGTACCGTTTAAATGGGTATGAGAAAAACCGTAGATGACAGAATCCGAATAATGGTATCCGCTGCATCCGTCCCAGCTACCGTCAATTCTGGTATCGGGAGAAAGCTGTACCATTCCAAAAGGGACAATTGCTCCTGGAAAAGTGTGGCCATGGCCTCCGGTTCCTATCATTGGATTAACATATTGAGAGTAATTCTGTGCAGAAATGATCTGAGTAATATAGATGGAAAATGCAATAAGCCCTTTTTTCATGTTTTGATTTTAAAGGACGAAGATATTGAAAAACAGTAAAAGAGATGTAATAAAAGAACATTACGGCTTGTCTTATTAAAAACGATATAATTCATGAAGAAGATAGTTCTAGCCGTGATCATGCTGTTGCCCACTGTAGTATTGGCTCAAAGTATAGCAGGAAAGATCATTCAAACCGGAAATACCGCTGCTTACGTTGAGGTGATCGCAGTAAAAGATCAGAAGAAGCACACTGCTATTTCAGATGAAAAAGGAAATTACTCACTGAAAGTTTCAGAAAATGGAAATTATACTATTACACTTATACAGGATGGTATTGAAATATCCAATAAAAATATGGCCATCAACGGCGATGTAAAACAGGATTTTTTTATTGAAAAAAAGAAAGAAAAACAAATTGAAGGAGTAACGCTCACTGCCAGAAAAAAACTGATTGAGAGAAAAGCAGACAGACTTGTGTTTAATGTTTCCAATTCTGTAGCCTCACAGGGAATGGATGGAGCGGATGCTCTTGCCACAACACCATTGGTAAAAGTAGATGATAATACAGGAGTTTCCATTGTTGGAAAAAGTGGAGTGGCAGTAATGATCAATGACAGGATTCTGAATTTATCTGATGCAGAACTTGTTACCTACCTGAAAAGTCTCAGATCCGAAAATATAGAAAAAATTGAAGTTATTACCTCACCACCTGCTAAATATGAAGCGCAGGGAAATAGTGGACTGATCAATATTGTTTTAAAGAAAAATCAGAATCTGGGATGGAGTGGAAGTCTGACTTCCAGCCTTCAGCAGCAGACGTATACCGGGAATTCCAACAGTGTAACGGTCAACTATCAGAATGAAAAACTGCGTTCCTCGTTAAAGCTGAGACAAAATAAAAATGAAAAACATTCCTATGAAAACTATTGGATAGAAGGAGCAGACGGTCTTAAAAGTAATGATAACAGAAGAGATTTTGGAGACGGGCTTGGAGCTAATTTAAGTCTGGATTATCAAGTGAGTAAGAAGTCCAATATCGGGTTTATTTATGATTTCGGATTCGGACATTCCAATATGGATATCAGGAATACTTCAAACTATTTCCAGAATGGAATTTATACCAATACACTTCTCACCGATGCAGAACATAGAGCTACAGGAAGACAACACACAGCCAGTGCTTATTATGATCTGAAATTCGGGCAACAGGATAATAAGCTGAGTATCACAGGAAATTATTTTTCCAATACTCCGGAAACAACGATTGATTTTACTACTACAGAGAGCTCGGGAGACAGGTTTGTAGTAAAATCACCCTCTATGGTAGATTATAAAATTTATTCCGGGCAGGCAGATCTTACTTTGCCTTATCAGTTTGCAAAGACAGAAGCTGGGGTTAAATTCACGAATTTTGATAATAATTCCAGTATATTTTATCAGAACCTGACAAATGGAGAATATATTACAGATCCTCTGAAAAGCAATGAATTTGAGTATAATGAGAAAAATTATGCAGCGTATATCAGTTTTGAAAAAGCATTCAATGAAAAATGGTCGGCAAAAGCAGGTTTACGTTACGAATATTCGGTGGTCAACGGAAATTCTTTAACTTCCGGACAGCAGACCGAAAATTCTTATGGGAAATTTTTTCCTACAGCTTATATCACTTACAAAAGCAATGAAAATAATACTTTCAATCTGAGTTATTCCAAAAGAATCAACCGACCGGGATTCCGGGCGATCAATCCCTACCGCTGGTATATCAATATCAATTCTTATTTTACCGGAAATCCTTTCCTGAAGCCATCTATCAATCATAATTTTGAACTTTCCTACGTGTATAAAGGAAAATTATCGGCGTCAGCTTATTTTCAGAGAACTGTGGAAGCATTTAGTCAGTTGGCAACTCTGAAAGGAGAAAACAGAGTAAGTACTTTCGAAAATTATTACAACCAGAACAGTATGGGAGTTTCGCTTAATTACTCTGATACTTTTTTCAAAAAATGGGAAGCCAATTACTCGGCCAATTATTCTTATATGAATACGGATGTTTTTGCAACCGATGCTCTTGCCAGAAAAGGAAATAGTTATGATTTCGATTTTCAGAATAATATATCACTCAACCCAAGTAAAACAGTGCAGCTGATTCTGAATTACTGGTTCCGTCTGCCTTCCAATTCCGGAAATTCTTATATGAAGTTTGCAGGAAATCTTACCTCAGGGGTGAAACTGAATCTGATGGAAAAGAGCCTTCAGCTGAATATATTTGTTTCAGATATCTTAAAGCAAGGTAAAAGTCTGGGAGAAATCTATTATACTACAGGAACACATTCTTATAATAATTACTACGATGCCCGAAGACTTACTGTATCAGCAACCTATACTTTTGGAAATAAAAAAGTAAAAGGAACAGACCGTAATGTGAAATTTGATGAAAAAAACAGAGCCAATTAATACTCTGGATTTAA
This sequence comes from Chryseobacterium sp. KCF3-3, assembly GCF_045865955.1. Taxonomy (NCBI): domain Bacteria; kingdom Pseudomonadati; phylum Bacteroidota; class Flavobacteriia; order Flavobacteriales; family Weeksellaceae; genus Chryseobacterium; species Chryseobacterium sp. KCF3-3. The sequence goes on along the minus strand of NZ_AP035792.1, from coordinate 512,981 downwards.
ATTGTTTTTTGATGCATGTCATTCTGAATGAAACGGAGTGGAATGAAGAATCTCTTTCTTCGTCAGAAACCGGAAATTCAGCATGGGCAATGACAATACAGAAAATTTCTACACTTCTCCCTCAAAGAAATCATTGAGATATACCTCCTTGTCCTTTTCTTCTCTTCCGGAACCGAGAAATTTTTTCCAGGACTGAGATTCATGATAGACAATGCCCATTTCCCAGACACAGTAAGTCGGAAGATGGGTTTTGTTTCTGTCCCAAATTTCGAATTTTCCTGAACCATCATAATACACGCTTTCCCACAGTTCGTTTTCACTTCGCCATGTACAGACGAGCAGAAGATAATTTTCTCCGCAACGGTGCATGATGACGAATCCCAGATCATCAATGTTTTTAAAGTTTTCCTCAGCATTTTCAATACACAATTGTGCATTATCAATATCCTGCTGGGAAACTTCTGAAGGATCAATGGCGAGGTCATACCATTTGAATTTTGTTTTTCCAACGGTAAAGATTCCTTTTGGCTGTGAGTATTTGGAAGGATAGGAAGTCGTTTTCATATCAATTGCTTTCGGGGATTGGTTGTGGTATCAGAATGAAAAAAAAGAAATAAGAAATTTTTAACGATCTGATTTATCACCTGATATTATAGATTTTATTGATTCTAAATTACCGAAAAAATCCGTAAATTTGTAAACAATTTATATTTATATGTTGACGAAAGAAAAGGTTCAGGAATTCCTTAAAGAAATAGAAGTAGATGATTTGGTGAATAATCTTCAGATTATGGGTAACGATGTTTATATTGACATGACTGCTCATTCGCCTGCAATGCACGAAAAGAAAAAACTGGAGGCTGCTATGAAACAGGCTTTTGCCAGTGAGTTTGGAGAAGACATTCATTTAAAACTTAAAATCGTTTCTCCGGAGCCTAGTGAAATTCAGCAAAGTCAGATCAAAGGAAAACAAATTCCGGGAATTCAAAATATTATCGCTATTGCTTCCGGTAAAGGAGGAGTAGGAAAATCTACCGTTTCTGCAAATATGGCAGTAACGTTAGCAAAGATGGGCTTTAAAGTAGGATTATTGGATGCTGATATCTATGGTCCTTCAGTTCCTACCATGTTTGATACAGAAGGGCAAAAACCAATTTCTGTGGAAGTGAATGGTAAGAATCTTATGAAACCTATCGAGAACTATGGTGTAAAAATGCTTTCAATAGGATACTTCTCAGGAGCTAATCAGGCTGTAGTGTGGAGAGGTCCTATGGCTTCAAAAGCTTTGAACCAGATGATCAGAGATGCTGCATGGGGAGAACTGGATTTCTTATTAATTGACCTTCCTCCGGGAACAGGTGATATTCACTTATCTATTATCCAGGAAGTACCGGTAACGGGTGCAGTCATTGTAAGTACACCTCAGCATGTTGCATTGGCAGATGTAAGAAAAGGGATTGCAATGTTCCAGATGGAAAGTATTAACATTCCGGTTCTTGGATTGATTGAAAATATGGCGTATTTTACACCGGAAGAACTTCCTGACAATAAATATTATATCTTTGGAAACCAGGGAGCGCAATATTTAGCTGAAGATCTTGGAATTCCTGTATTGGGAGAAATTCCTTTGATCCAAAGCATCAGAGAGGCAGGAGATGTTGGAAGACCAGCTGCGCTTCAGGAAGGATCTAAAATTGCAGATATCTACACAGAAACTGCCAGAAAAATGGTGGAAAGCTTAGTGGAAAGAAATAAAAGTCTTCCTCCTACTGAAGCTGTGAAGATCTCTACAATGGCAGGATGTTCGCCAAAAGCAAAATAATAATAATTTCAATAAAATTTGAAAAAACCGAATTGAACTGAAAAAATATGGAAACAAACATAACGCACGAAGATACAGTAACAAGAGTAATGGAAGCTCTGGAAAGCATCAGACCGTTTTTGAATAAAGACGGAGGTGATATTGAGCTTATTGATGTGAAAGATAATCAGGTGTTTGTGAAACTTTTAGGTAACTGTTCCGGATGTTCATTGAATTTTTCAACCTTAAAATTAGGGGTTGAAAATACAATCAAACAACATGCTCCGGAAATCGAAAAGGTAATCAACGTAGAGTAAAATTATATCTGAGATATTTTTAAAAGACAGGCTTTTTTAAGGCCTGTCTTTTTTTGTTTACCATAAATGAGAGAATATCAAAATCCAATAAACCTCACAGGTTTTCAAAATCTGTGAGGTTTCTGATCATAAAAAGATCTATCAGAACATGATCATTATGAATGCTGTGCTAAGAACCTTTTATAATTTTCCTCATTTTCAAAATAAGCCACTTCACCTTCATCACTGATCATGACAATATAAGCATCTGCTTTATCTATTGTTTTTCCGGTAAATGGATCTATGGCTTCTCTTGCCGTCTTATCCTTTGGAATTCTTTCTACACACATTTCGCAGCAGCCGTAGTAGATTTTGCCATCATGAGGAACTTCTATTTGTTTTTTACCCATGTAAGCGTTATTGACCATGCATACCGTTTCATTGGGAACTCTGTCCCCTTTTGCAAACTTTCCGGAAGCTGCAGGTTTCATTTGCTCTGCCATGGTTGGTTTTTCCATAACGATTTTTTTAGACTTTTCCTGGGTGCATGCAGACAAAGCCGCTGCACTGAAGATAATAATGAATGTGTTTCTGATGAATATTGTTATCATTGTAATATTATTTAATTATACTTCCTTCTAAAATTTCCTCATTTCCTTTCTTAATAATGGAATCTCCTTCCGACAGCTCACCGAAGACTTCAATCGTTTCATTGAAGATTCTTCCTTTTTTTACGGGAATAAACCTGGCTTTTCCATTTTCTTTTTTAATGATATAAATACCCATATTGCTTTCCACTAAAGCGGATCTTGGAATAAAAAATGTAGGTTCATTATTCTGTAAAGGAATCATGGATTCTGCGATCATGAAAGGCTTTAATTCTTTGGAGTGATTGATAAAATCAGCCTCTATTTTCTCCGAACGCAGCTTTAGATCTAAAGAACCGGACTTTCTGGATATTCTGGCTTTAAAACTTTTCTCGGGAAGAGCATTGATCCTGAATGAAATAGTATCTCCAATATTCATATAAGGAACATTAGCCTCAGGAATCGATAAGCTGAGACGGAGGTTGGTGGTATTCTGTATAACCATCAGTGGTGTTCCACCCATAGGTCCTACATAAGCACCGAGATCTACATTTCTCTCTGTAATCACTCCACTGAAAGGCGCACGGATCACCAGATAGCGGTTGATATCCTGAATCTCATGATAAGCAGATTTTGCTGCATTGAGCTGTGCCTGGTCAGAAAGTTTTCTGGCAGTGATCTGATCCAGGGCATCTTTAGCTATGGCGCCTTTGGTTTCGTTGGCTCTGTAGGTTCTGTCATAGTTGGATTTTGTAGCAGCATATATTGCTTCCTGTGCCTGCCATTTTGCTTTTGCATTGGCTGCCTGGGACTGTATTTCAGGAGCTTCAAGAATCATTAGAACTTGTCCGGCACTTACATAAGAACCTATATCCACATTGATTTTCTTAACATAACTCTGAACCTTGGCAAATAATGCAGTTTCCTGATCCGGAATCAGTTCACCCGGAAGTTTCAGATCCACTTTGGGATTGCTTTTTTTAATGATTACAGTTTCCATACTGTTCATCATCATAGGTTTCATTTCCTGTTTAGGAGTTTCTTTTTCCTGATTGCAGGAAATCTGAATAGCAAGAAGACTTACAATAGCGGCTGTATATAATATATTTTTCATTGAATGTAAAAATTAAGGGTTGGGATTAGAATAATGAATACTTTCCTCATCTTCAGGATCTAACGAAGGAGAAATAATGCTGGCTTTGTTTTGCATCCATCCAAAAACAAGAGGAAGAATGACCAGAACAGAAAATGTGGAGAAAACAAGTCCTCCGATTACTGCCCTGCCGAGAGGGGAAACCTGATCTCCACCTTCCCCAAAACCTATTGCCATAGGAAGCATTCCGACAGCCATGGCCAAGGTAGTCATAATGATAGGACGGATACGCAGCCTTGCAGCTTCAATACCTGCTTCTGCAGCATTTCCAGTAGATTTTCTGATGGTTTCTGCATTACTGATCAATAGAACAGCATTAGCAATTGAAACTCCTACAGACATGATTAATCCCATATACGACTGAAGATTTAAAGTAGAACCCGTAATTTTTAGCAGCGTTAAAGATCCTACAATCACAAACGGAATTGTGGTTAAAATAACCATTGAAACTCTGAAGGACTGGAAAGTTGCAGCCAGCATGAGAAAAATAACAGCTGCAGCAATAAGCAATCCTGATGAAAGACTGTTCATCGTTTCATCCAATACAGGAGACATTCCGGAAACTTCAATATTAATTCCTTTTGGAAGTTCACCCAATGACTCAATTGCTTTTTTTACATCTTTAGAAGCCTGTTCAAGATCAGTTTTATGGATATTGGCAGTTACGGTAGTGTAGCCCATTGTTCCAAGGTTATAACTTTCTCCCAATTCTTTTGTAGGGGTAATGGTGGCAACATCTCCTAAAACAGGTCTGTCAGAATTTTTAGACAAAGGAAGACTTGCTAGTTCTTCTTTGCTGTTCAGAATATTTTGAGGAGTCTGTACCTGTACATCGTAGGCAATTCCCATCATTCCTCCTACCCAGAAATTTTTGTTAGTGTAGCGGGTAGAAGCAGTAGCGGTTACCAGTGATTTGGCAATATCCTGGGCATCCAGTCCCAATTGGGCGGCCCTTGTTCTGTCTATATTAATCTGTAGGGCAGGATAGCTCATCGATTGAGGAATCTGTTGATCACGCATATATTCAATTTCTTTCAGCTTGGTTAAAAGCTTTTCTGCATACATACGGTTCATTTTTTTCATCATCCCCGAAACTCTTATTTCTACCGGATTATTTGTTCCCTGGCTTAGAATTTTCTCAGTGAGTTCGATAGGTTCAAAAGAGATCTGAAGATCCGGCATCTTTTCTTTATAATACTTTCGCAGTTCCTCTTTAAGTTCGTCAGAATTACCATTAAATTTTTTTAAAGCAACCTGCATCAAAGCTTCATGAGGACCTGCATTGTACAGATAAATAGGACTCACCGCGAATGTAGAAGGGTGTTGTCCGATAAACACTGATGAAATAGCAATATTATCTTTCCCTACTTTTTCTTTCAGATGTTCCAGAAATTTTTTGACTTTTATTTCGGTAACTTCAATTCGTGTTCCTTCTGCCGCTTTTATACGAACCTGAAACTGTCGTGAATTAACCGCAGGTAGAACATCTTTTCCCGTGATCTGATAAAGTCCTGAACCAATACATAAAACGGATGCGAGACTCAGGCTGACAATTATTTTTCTACGTTGCATCAATGAAGATAAAAATCCGGTGAAACGGTCACGGAAGCTGGTAAACCAATTGGGTTTATGGTTTTCACAGGTTTTAGGATCATGTTTCATCATCCAGTTGGCCATTACCGGAACAAAAGTCTGTGAGAGGATAAAAGAAACAATCATAGAAAAACCGATGGCCATAGCCAGAGGCATAAATAACGATCCCGGAATACCGCTCATCATAAAGGCTGGTGCAAATACTGCCAGAATACAAAGCATAATCAGAAGTTTAGGGAATGCGATCTCCTGACAGGCATCCCATATCGCCTGTGCCCGTGTTTTACCCATAGCAAAATGCTGATGGATGTTTTCAATAGTCACCGTACTTTCATCTACCAGAATTCCAATGGCCAGAGCAAGTCCTGATAAAGACATAATATTAATAGACTGTCCGAATAATTTCAGAAATAATACCCCTGAAATAATAGAAATAGGAATGGTCATAATAACAATCAAAGCTGCCCGGCGATCGTTCAGGAAAAGCATCACCATAAGTCCGGTAAGTAAAGCCCCAAGAATTCCTTCAACAGCCAAGCTTTTTAAAGCATTTGAAATATAAACCGATTGGTCAAATTCATAGGAAATCTGTACATCATCCGGCATGTTTCGCTGGATTTTCGGTAATGATTTTTTCAGCTTATTAACGACTTCCAGAGTGGAGGCGTTACTGGCCTTGGCAATATTAATATAAACAGACCGCTTGCCGTCTATCAGTGCATATCCGGTTGCAATATCTGCTCCGTCTTTTACTGTTGCTACATCCCGGATATAGACATTATCCGCTGTTCCTTTGAAAAGAGGAATATCTCCGAGTTCTTCTACTTTTTTTACTGTATTGTTGGTAGGAGTAAGATAGTTGGTTTCTCCGATATATACGTTTCCTGAAGGTGAGGTAATATTATTTCGGCTTATAGCTTCCACTACCTGTTCCGGAGACATATGATGAGCACGGAGTTTAACAGGATCTACATTGATTTCTATCGTACGCGGGCTTCCTCCAAACGGTGGAGCAGTGGTAAGCCCCGGAATAGCGATCAGGAAAGGACGCGCATTGAAATTGGCAATATCCTGAAGCTCATTATTGGTTTTTGAACTACTTCTGAAAACCAGTTGTCCTACGGGTTGTGAAGAAGAATCAAAACGGATAATAAACGGAGGAGGAGCTCCGGGAGGTAAAAATACCTGTGAGCGGGTAGAAAGTGCATTGATTTGTGCAATGGCTTCTCCCATATTGGTTCCTTCGTAGAAATTCACTTTCATCAGGGTCAGTCCCTGAGTATTTTTAGATTCAATACTTTTAATACCATTGGTAAACAAAAGCATATTCACATACATTTTCGTAAAATAGCCTTCCATCTGCTGAGGAGTATATCCATTGAAAGAATGGGCAACATATACTACAGGAAGATTCATTTCGGGAAGAATATCTACTTTGACATCTTTGGCTGCTTTGATTCCGAAAAACAACAACCCCAATACCAATACCATTACAGATATCGGTCTGCGCAATGCAAACTTTATAAGATTCATGTTTAAATTTTTGGTTAGTGGGTAATGGCTTTGGTAATCATTGAAATATCTCCTTTGGAAGCAGCAATGAGTACGACTGCCTGCCAGGAGTTATTTTGTGCAATCTCATAATTGATTTCTGCACGGTTCAGCAGATAGAGTGCCTGAGTGAAATCTACAATGGTTGTCAACCCATTTTCATACAACGCTTTCTGTTGATTAAAAGCTTCGGTGGCTGCATCCATCTGGATTTTAGACTCAGAGACTTTTGTCAATGCATTTTTATACTTCAGCTCAGAAAAACTCTGTTGATTATAAAGTTCCTGCTGCAGTTGCTGGTAATCAAAATCCAATGCTTTTGTCATGAGTTTCTGCTCATTGACTTTGGATTGGCTTCTATAAAAATCGGTAAGATTCCAGCTGAGATTAAAGCCTACAATATAATTCATCCTGTCTACTCCAATTCCTTTTGTATAAGATTGTGAAAAAGCAGAATTGTCCTGAACATAATTCCATCCAAAACCGGATCCACGTCCCTGAAATACTCCGAAAAGAGAAAGAGAAGGAAGTCCTGTTGTATGTAAATATGCTTCCTGCAGTTTACTCTTGTTAATTTTCTCTGTTATAAAAAGAGTATTGGGATGATTTTCAAAAGATGAGGTTTCTGTACTTAAAGAAGGTTGGTTTTTACTGAAATAATGATCCAGTTGATATTCTGTAAAATTTTCGACCAAAAGATCAGATAGATTTTTATTGTATTCCAGGACATGATCATTGGCATTAATGATGGCAGTCTGCGCACTGGACATTTCTGCTTTTGCCAGGGAAGCATCTACTTCAGGGATTAAGCCACTTTCTGCTCTTGCTTTGGCAATGGTGTAGATGACTTCGGAACGTTTGTGATTTTCATGCTGTACATTTTCAAGCCGCTGGCTTACCAGAAGATTGAAATAAGCGGCGGCTGTTTTGATCTGATGCTGAAAAATCTCCTGATTCAGATCAGCCTTTTGAATTTCTACATCAGCTGATTCTACATTTTCTTTGGTTTTAAGTTTTCCGAAAGTGTAGACATTCCAGTTGACGTTAGCAAGATATAAACTTCCAAACGCTGCATTCCAGTTTTGTTCTGCCAGCGGCATAGAAGTAGAGGCTACTCCAAGTCCGCCCTGACTGTACATCGGACCGTTTTGTGCATTAATGGTTCCGAAATTTTGCTGAGCCATCACGGTAACTTCCGGAAGATAATACGTCTTTTGAAGCTGAAGCCTTTCCTGTGAAGCTTTGATATTGATTTCCTTTTTTTTAATGGACTGGTAATTTTTTTCCGCCCTTAGTAATACCTCTTCTAAACCCGTAATTTGGGCAAAGGATAGGGCAGGGCAGCCCAGCCCAGCCATAAGATGAGTGCTATGAATGATAAATTCATAGAATATATTTAGAATTAAAAATTGAAAAATAATTGTCCCGATCGGGATCATTGTATGATTCAATCTATTCTAAATTCTATAAACGCAATGAAGAATGAAAAGGGAAGGGTAATTGAGATGGTATTTTGAAGGATCAAAATAGAAGGTATGGTTTTCAGGGTCAAGAATGGTTGCCTGCTCAAAGACCGTTCCTAAATTGTAATACGGAATGGAAGCTGATAAAAACTTGACCGGAGAATTTTTATAAGAATGCGGAAGATTGTCTTCTTTGCAGATTTTTTTAACTTCCAGTTTACAGCATCCGTTGTGGTTTTTTTGTTTATTGGTCTTACATTTCGGGCAATCAAGATCAGACAGTTTTTTGAGTCCTACATGAATCTCACTGGAATTTTCTTTACACACGTGTCTGCTGGTCGTAAACCCTGAGGAAACTACGATGTATAGGAGGATAAACAGTATGTGAAAGATTTTTTTCATTTCGCGGGATAAAATTAAAATGAATATCATCCGCAGTGTTATATAATTATGGAGGAAGTTTATATTTTAAAGGAAAATTTAAATTTTTATGAAATTAGTTCAATAATACTTTAACATTGTAATCCTTAAAAACTTTCAATATTTCTGTGAATTTAGTTTTCAATAATTTTTTACTCCTTTCATGATTAAGCCAATTTAGCTCTGAGATAGACTTTACCCCGAAATCTCCACGGAGACAATCATCCAAAGAGTATATATTACGTCCGAAATATCCTGAAATACCATGTATTTCCTCACCCAATGTACAGAAAAAGCCATCTAAGCTGTGAAATTCGTTTCCATCAATCTGAATCTGAATGTTTTCTCTGGTTATTTCAGGTTTACAAGAATGTAAAGCATACACAAGCCATCCCTGAAGCTCGTCTTTTCTAAAACTTTTCCAGATATTTTTTTCAATCATTTCATTATTGAGTTTCATATCCATGGTTTTTTGATATCCTTTAGGGCTGGTCCATGCAAAACCAGTTAGAATGATGTTTTTTTTGGATTTGCTTATTTTTATATTACTGATAAAAGTACCTGATATAATGTTATTTTCCCGATCAAGGTTGTAAATGAAACCATTATTCTGATAAATTTTAGTGGCATTTTTTATAGCAGAAATAAGGCCGGGAATGTTATGAACATGTACCAGCCTTATTTTTTTATAAGTAATAGGATTAGATCCTTCAATATTTTTTACCTGATCTATTAATGTAATGATTTCAGGATCATCTCCTGTATCTAATGCAAATCCAAACATGCAATTAGTCTTTTTAAAATATTTTTATTGTTTTACAACTTTATTTCCTACTCCCGTAATAGAAACATCAGGTTTTCCGGATTTTGTTCCGGAAGTTCGGTAGTAGACTATATTATCACCACCTTCCATTGAGATTTTGTCTACTTTATCAACGTATACTTTATTACCAGTTCCTGAGACCTCAATCTTTTTTGCACTTCCTTTGATCGTTAATGTATTATCACCACCTTCTACCTCAACAGTTCCTCCATTGAGAGCATAGTTGAGCGTATGGCCTACGCCTTCTACGTGTACCATCTTATTTCCTTCTGTTTTTTCTACTCCTTTTGCAGATTCTGTTTTTCTGGATTGTGAGAAAGCGGTCCCTGTTCCTAATAACAGGATCGTAAGAATTCCTGCAGCTTTAATATTTTTCATTGTGAATTTGGTTTTGTTCAGGGTAAATATAGATATAAAATGCTTTTTCCAAGAATTTTAAAAGTTAAATCATCTTAATTTTCCCGGTAACAAAAAAGCCCCGGAAAATCCGAAGCCTTTTCAATCAACTAAATATTATATTTTATCTTACAATGACTCTTTTGATCTGTCCTTCCGACGTTTTTACAAGATAAACTCCTGTAGAAAGATTAGCAGTGCTTATGGTTAAAGCATTCTTTTCTTTCCCGATCAATTTTCCGGACATATCGTACAATTCATAATCCTGTTTTCTGTTGAAATAAAGAGTATTTCCTTTGTTGACAGGATTTGGGAATATAGTAAAGGTGGCCTGTTCAGTTTTTACTTCACCTGTTCCAAGCGTTGCAGGCGTTGCTACTTCATATATGGATAAAGTTCCGCTGATCTCATTGGCGATAATCACATACCCTTTATTGGTTGTTGTGTTTTCAGGAGCGATGTAAATAATTCCTTCAGGACCATTATCACCTCCGTATGCTGAAGTAGAACGGGAATGTTTATAATCTGTAAACGTAGGGTTGTTGGGATCTGTGATATTGTAAGCCATGACACCACCAGTTCTTTCTAAGGTAATGAAAGCATATGTCTGCCCATTGATCTTTCCTAATGCTACTCCTTCTGGCTCAGGTCCTTTGGCACGGCTTCTGTTTTTAGCACCGTTGGATTCATTATCCGCATTGAAAATTAATGGATGATTAGCGGCAATATATCGTTCAAACTGATCTCCGCTATCGTATACAATCTGTTTAGTATCAGCATTGAAGATAGAGAATGAACGGGCTCCTAAAGCTGCCATTTCTTCAAATTCCGTATCTCCATCTGTATTTCCTGTGGCAGATGAAACCCTGAATCTTCCAAGATTATAAGAAGCCTTTAAAATATTGGCATTCGGGAACAATACAGGATCTAAAATATAAGTGTTTGCTCCCACAGTCGTTCTTTCGCTAAATCCTGAAAGATCTTTTTCGTCACCTTCATTAGCAGTTACAATATAGTTGGTGTTTCCTACTTTGTAATTTTGTACTGCATCCGGAACGTAATAGGCTTTTACCGGCCAGTTGGCGATTAGAACCTCTCCATTATTGTCTGAAGCATCAAATCCGTTGCCCGGAAGGCTCATGTCTTTTTTGCCCAACCCCCAGATTCCTGTGATGGTTTTGGTAGCCAGGTTAATCTCTGCAATCGCATTGTTTTCCTGAAGCGTTACCCATGCTTTCTGACTGTCGGCACTGATGGTCACATATTCCGGTTCCAGATCCTGAGAAAGGGTATTGTTTGTTCTTACTTTTCTTAAACCGGTTGCCGTTAATGCTGCTACCTGAGAATCAAAACTGTTGAAATTAAGAGTCGTTACATTACTTTGGGTAAGATTTCCGATACCTCCGGAAATATCTATAATACTGATGGTTCCTTCAGTATCGATAGTGTAAGCATCATTAGGTTCGCCTTCATTGGCAGTCACTACTTTCGTTCCATCAGGAGAGAATGTTACCATGTCTGGTAAAGCTCCTACTGTTACCTGTTTCAGGAAATTTCCGTTGATATCAAAAAATACTACAGATCCATTTTGCTGAGGATCAGTATTGGGAGATGCAGCTGCAATGATTCCGTTTTTCACAGCGATACTTGTGATACCACCATAAGGAGCCATATTCACTGTTTTTATGACAGAAGGTATTGAAGGATTACTAAAATCAATAATATCAAAAACATCCGTAATCGAACTGATTGTAAATAAACGTTGTGTTGACGGATCATGAACTACAATTTCCGTAGAACTGTTATTATTTCCTGAAGGATCAAAACTTAGGAGATAATTCAGCTGGATCTGATTGGAAGGAACCGGAGCTGGTTTATCATTATCTACAATATAAACCGTTGCAGAATTGTCTCCTGAAATAGTTGCTCCAACAGGATTTTCAAGACTTACCACAAAATATTCTGCCTGCTGTTCTGCCACTGTGTCATCAATAATCGGAATATTGACGGTGTAACTCGTTGTAGATGGAGTAATATTAATAGTTTGATTGGCTAAAGTAAAATCATTACTGTCAGCTGTACTGAATGGTGCTGGCTTTACAACCAGATTCACAGTAGATGTTGATGGATTGGTGATATTGATTTTAAATGCAAGATTTCCGGCATTTTCATTGACTTTGATGAAATTCTTTTCTAAAGAAATTGCTGTTCCGGTAGTGGAAAAAGTACTGGAGGTAACAGCAGTAACTCCATTATCACTGAAATCTTCAACCATATTGGGTTTAAGGGCCAGATAATAGGTCTGTCCCGGCACAAGTCCGGAAGTTGGGATTACAGTGATGCTATTGTTAGTGAAAGTCGTAGTGAAAGGAACTTGTGTACCTGTAGCATTTCCCAGACGGAGATCTATAAGATTCTGTGCATTAGAATTATTGATCGCAGAATTATCTGTTAATCTTACATTTTCATTGAAAGATAATGTTGGATTTACAGTCGTTGAAGCGTTATTGGTATTATTGGCAGGCAGATAAGTGACTGTTGGTGGAGTAGTATCAACATTTCCTGCAGGAGTGGCGTCTACCGTAAAGTTATCAAAACGGTTATTTCCTCCTGTTCCGCCTCCCGTTGCAGAAAATTCTACTTTTAATTTAAAGTTAGGATTGTTATTGGCTCCCTGTATAGCTGAAAAATCTAATGTAACCAGTTGCGGATCGGCATCCTGAGGATTCACAGTCTGGAACTGCATAAAAGTAGTTCCATCGGTGGAATAAGACCATGTCTGTGTTCCTGCTCCCTGACCGGATCTTCTGGTGGTGAATTTAACAATGATATTATTATACCCTGTTGTAGGAAGGTTAAACTGTAAAGCTCCCCCAATCGGATTATTGAATCTTAAATGGGTTCCGGAACCATCTCCGTTTCTTGCATTTAAATTTTGCAGACTAAAATTCTGTCCGGTACCTCCGGCAAAATCAATAACACTTGTTCCTCCGGCTATCGCGGCAAGAGAACCGTTCACCATCGTAGAAGAAGGTGTAGTAACTGTGGCTGCAGAAGTATTATCGTTAAAATTCCAGTAATGAATCAGTGTCTGTCCGAAAAGTCCGCTCTGAAAAAAGAATGCGGCAATCACAGACCCTTTTAATAGGTAGTTGTTGATCATTTTTTGCTTCAATTAAATAAATACAAAAATGAACTTTATGTTTCGCAACTATTTTAATGGAATTTTAAGAAATGTTTAAAAAATAGGGTTATTTCCGATAAGAAGTAAAATTATATCCGAATGAGAAACTTTAGAATGAAATTATTTTCCTGATTTTCCGGAAAAATTTAAAATCGTTCCTGATTTATTTCCCTCCAAAGGATGTTTCTGCATATAAAAATATCCTGAAACAGCAGTCACAAGCAAGAGTACAAAAATAACCAGAACAATTCTTTTTAACATGTCTCTCATAGCGCTAAATTTTTAATGTCTCTAATTTCTAAGGTAGATGTAGGGTATCCTTTTTGTGTCACATTGATCATTGCTCTACCCACTTCGTGTAAAGTTAATGATTTTGACTGAAAAAAAACAGGAAAAATCCAAATAAAAGGTTTAAAAAACCATTTTACATTGATTTGACCTTCAACGGGTTTCATAAATCCGGGACGGAAATTATAAGCTCCTCTAAAACCCATTCTTTTCAAATCATTTTCTGTTCTGCCTTTTACCCGTGCCCACATTAATTTTCCGCTTTCCGTACTGTCTGTACTTGCCCCGGATACGTAGTTGAACACCATTTCAGGATTTTGGTTCAAAACAGCTTTCGCAAAATGAAGAGTGGTATCGTAAGTGATTTTGGTGTATTCTTCTTCCTTCATGCCAACACTGCTGATTCCAGCACAGAAAAAACAGGCATCATACCCCTTCAGTTTTTCATCATGAAGATCTATTGAAAGGAAGTCAGAGACAAGGTATTCTTTCAGCTTGGGATGTGTTTTTCCAGATGGTTTTCGGCTTATACTCAGGATTTCAGAGACATTTGGATTTTCAAGACATTCCATTAAAACACCTTCGCCTACCATTCCTGTAGCTCCTGTAAGAATTATTTTGATTGGGTTCATTGCTTTGCTATTGATATGGGTAAGACGGATGAGGATGAGGTTTTACTTTAAAATTAGGATTTTTTTTTAATTAAAAGTAAAAAGTAAAAAGTAAAAAGTAAAAAGTAAAAAGTAAAAAGTAAAAAGTAAAAAGTAAAAAGTAAAAAGATGTTGTCTTAAATGTCTGGATTCAATAATTCAGTAGGGGTGGGTTATGATTCTTAGCGGGGTCGAAGAAAGCCCAGCCAGCTTAAAAAATGAGCCAACTCGCTATTGGTTTTAACCAAAACTTAATGCAAGAGATTGCTTCGTCGCTTTGCTCCTCGCAATGACATTGCGGAAATGGATGACAAAATAAAAAGCCAGCTCAAAATGGCCGGCTTTCAATCGTATTGTTTGTTGTTATTTTTTATGTTGAAGCTGGCTATAAATATTATGAATCAATCCGTCTGCCACGGAAATTTTTGGAACAAAAATCCTGTTAATATCAGACCATGACATCACATTGTTGAAAATACCGAGAGCATATACCAGTACATCGGCACGGTCTTCTCGCAGGTTGTAGTTGGTCATTCTTTCTTCTACGGAAAGCTCATTGAATTCTTTGTACACCTTTTTCAGATGAGACAAAGACATAGGTTTCCCATCTTTGGTTTTGCTCATAGAGAATACTTTGTTGATGTTTCCTCCTGACCCGATGGCAACAATGGGTTTTTTGCTGACAATATTTTTTTTGATCTCATCCTTCATTTCTTTCCAGTTGTCCATCGTCACAAGATTATTGAGAAGACGGATGGTTCCGATATTGAAAGATTTTTCATAGACCATTTTACCATTTTCGTAAAAGGTAAGCTCTGTAGAACCTCCACCAACGTCAATATATAGATAGGCAAATTCTTTGTCAAGACCTTCTGCTACGTGGTTCTCATAAATCAGAGTAGCTTCTTCATCACCGGAAATAATTTCAATATTGATTCCTGATGTATCTTTTACCAGATTGATGATATCATTACCGTTGGCAGCATCACGCATAGCACTGGTAGCACAGGCTCTGTAATGATCTACTTTGTATATTTTCATCAGGTCACTGAAGATTTTCATGGAATCAATAACCATTTTTTCTCTTTCCGGACCTATTTTTCCGATGGTGAAAACATCCATTCCCAGTCTCAGAGGAATTCTGAGAAGGTTGAGCTTGATGAATTCAGGCTTTCTGTTATTAATCTTTACTTCATTGATAAGAAGGCGGGCTGCATTACTCCCTATGTCTATCGCTGCTATCTTCATTTTTTGTTTGTTTTAGCTTTTAAATATTTATAGGTTTCTATTTGTGATCGGCATTCGTTTTTATCATTTCTTACGTATTCATTGCTCAGCTTTTTGTCTAAAATCCTTGCCTTTACATTATCTTTAAGTTGGATGTCCAGAATATCTTTTAATTCCTTCTTAAGGTTCTTATCAGTAATTTTAGCGGCTGCTTCAATTCTGTAATCCAGGTTTCTGGTCATCCAGTCTGCGGAAGAAATGTACATATCTTCAGCCCCTTTATTGTAAAAATACATAACTCTGGCATGTTCCAGGTATTCATCTACAATGCTGATGGCTTTTATTTTTTCTTTGAATTCCTTTTGATTGACGGCACAATAGATTCCTCTTACGATCATTCTGGTCACCACTCCGGCTTTGGCAGCTTCATATATTTTTTCAATCAAAGCTCGATCACTCATTGAGTTGACTTTAACAATGATTTCTGCTCTTCTTCCTGCCTTGGCTTCTTCGATTTCTTTATCGATATGGTGAACAATCTTTTCACGCATAAACTGAGGGCAAACTAATAAATTTTTACAAGTTTTCAAAATAGGAATAAAGTCATCTTTTGGTTTTTTTAAAACATTGAAGACTTTATTGATATCCGCCATGATACCACGGTCCGCAGTCAGCAGCAGGTGATCACCATATATTCTGGCCGTTTTTTCATTGAAATTCCCGGTACTTACAAAGCCATACTGAATAGTTTTATTGTGTGCTCTCTTTTTGATGACACAAAGTTTGGCGTGTACTTTTTTGTTAGGAATTCCTACAAGAACAGTAATTCCTTCAGGCTCCAGCATGTCTTTCCATTCAAGATTGGATTCTTCATCAAATCTTGCCTGAAGCTCAAGCATTACAGTCACTTCTTTACCATTTCTGGCCGCATAGATCAGGGCATTAATGATTTTTGAACTGCTTGCCAGACGGTATGCTGTAATCTGTATTGATTTTACATCCGGATCCATAGCGGCTTCACGAAGAAGATCAATCACCGGATTGTATTTATGGTAAGGGAAGGTAAGAAGGACATCTTCTTTTAAAATAACATCAGTTACTCTTTCTCCATGCTCAAACGCCTGATGCGTAAAAGAAGTTCTTTCTACAGGTCTTTCATACTTTTCAAAAACATCAGGGAAATCCATGAAATGTTTGAAATTATGAATTTTTCCTCCGGGAATGATGCTGTCTTTTTTCGTTAAGTTTAGTTTTCTGATAAGGAGTTCCAACAGAGCTTTATCCATATCTTTATCAAAAACAAAACGGGTAGGCTTCCCTTTTCTTCTGTTTTTAAGTCCTTTTTCTATTTTTTCTGCAAAGTTGGTTCTGATATCATTATCCAGATCCAGTTCGGCATCTTTTGTTACTTTAAAAGCATTGGCTGCAAATTCATCATACCCGAAATAAGAGAAAATGTGCGGAAGGTTAAAGGTAATCACATCTTCCAGTAACATGACATTTTTTTCTTCGGGATCTTCAGTTGGCAGCAATACGAATCTTCCCACAAAACGGGAAGGAATTTCAATAATGGCATAATTGCTGGAATACTGCCAGTCCTTTTTTCTCATGGCCACTCCCAAATAAAGACTTTTGTCTCTCAGGTAAGGCATAGGTGTATTTTCATGAAGAAGAATCGGAATCACATTGGATTCTACCACTTCATCGAAATATTGTCTGACAAATTCTTTTTGTTTTGCAGTCAGGTTTTTGGCATTTTTAATGAAAACTTTATGATCAGCCATTTCGGTCTGGATTTTTTTCCAGGTTTTATCGAAATTCAGCTGTTGTCTCATGACAATCTCATTGATTCGCTGAAGGATTTTGGTAGGAGGTTGGTAGAAAGATTCAGCAATCACTTTTTCCTTAAAATCCATGGCACGCTTTAATCCGGCAACACGTACTCTGAAAAATTCATCTAAATTGTTGGAGAAAATTCCAAGGAAACGTATTCTTAAATGTAAGGGAACTTTTTCATCCATAGCTTCCTGCAAAACTCTTTCATTAAAGGCAAGCCATGTGATATCTCGTGGATTAAAGTGTAATGACATTCTAAATGTGTATATTTTATCAAAAATAATCATTCGTAAAGACTCTTCCTCTATTTCTTAGGTTAAACTTTGATTAATTTTGGCTTGTCTGAGTTGTATATTCTTTTAATGCATAGCAAGTTTGTTTATTGATCATTGATCGGCAATATTTTTTTTATTTCTTCGATTTTTTTATACATTTTGTTGAAAAATATATTTCTAGCTTTGTTATTTGAAGAAAGTAACTCAGAGTTTTTCAGAATTAGTTCGAGGCTTTTTTCGTAATTATTACAGACCCTTTCATCCAAAGTATAATAATAGCTTAGGATATTATATGGCAAAAAAAGCATTTTTTGATCCAAAAATTTTATAAAAACGGTATTATTCATAATCAAAAGGTCATTTTGATACAATTTGAAATACACATGTTTTCCATCTTTCCTCTCATTTACAGCTTCATTTTCTATCTGTTTCAGAACTTTTATCACTTCAACACATATCTTCAACACACTTTGGGTGCTAATCATTTCCAAT
Source organism: Chryseobacterium sp. KCF3-3 (assembly GCF_045865955.1). NCBI lineage: Bacteria > Pseudomonadati > Bacteroidota > Flavobacteriia > Flavobacteriales > Weeksellaceae > Chryseobacterium > Chryseobacterium sp. KCF3-3. The sequence goes on along the minus strand of NZ_AP035792.1, from coordinate 494,946 downwards.
TGGTGAAAATAAATAAGCTGTTCAAGCATGGCATAAATAGTAACATTACTCCATATTTCTGTAGAGCTTACATCATGGTATACTTGAGAGAGTAAAAGTCCTTTCTGTTTAATCTTTTCAGGTACTTCAAATTCTTCAAAACTTATTCTTTTTGAAAAGAATTCAGCATCCATCAGCTTCAGCCATGTGTAGATTTTGAATTTTCGCAAATTTTCAAACTTCATTAAATAAAAAAGAGGAATATCTTTTGCCGCATACACAAACTCAACATGTTTAGCATTTTTTACCTTCTGTAAATTATAAATAGAAGATTCAAAATATTTTTCCAAATCATCTATATTATAAATATCATGTACTTTGCTAACTACAGCATTATTAAGATTGGAGTCATGTATTGAATCTAAAGAAATACCGAAATGGGAAGCAAGGGAAATACCTTCATTAAGTGTGATGTGGCTTTTTCCACTGATTCTTCTGTAGGCTGTATCATTTGAGAGTGCTAATTTATCAATCATAATGTCAACCAACTCCTTTTTTCCTCCAGATTCTTTTAATAACAGGTCAAAAAGATTTTTTTGATAATTTTTCATGGATCATTGTGCTTTATTAGCAAATATATCTAAAAAAGGGTAATGGTATATTGTTTTTTAGATAATTTGTCTATTTAGTAACGTAGTTAAGATGCATTGTCCTTTCATAAGCTATTTAATTTAATGATTTTTGTAGATATATAAAATCAATAACATGGGAAAAAAGTTATTTTTAGTTTTTCTCCTATTAATATCAATAGGAGGATTGAAAGCACAGACACTCATATTTGAGTATGAGATTGGAGGGAATCAGATTATCAGACAATACTGTGCCGCCTGCTCTCCAACGAGTAAATCTGTTAATAAAACAATAACAGATAAAGAAGAATTTCCCCCATCAGCTTATCAGGTCAAAATATATCCTAATCCAACAAAGGATGAAGCCAACCTTGTATGGTCTCCTGAACTGGGAGAAATGATTCAAAAAGTTGAATATGTGGCTTATAACTTTACTCAATACAGGGAAATTCCTTTTGACAAAAGAGAAAATAAGGTCACATTAGATTTATCCGATCAACCTATAGGAATGTATGTGGTTATTTTTCATTTGAAAACAGGGGAAAAGTTAACCTATAAAGTTTTAAAACAATAATTTAAATTCATGAAAATGAAAAAAAATATATACTTTTTACTAGCATTTTTCTTTCTGGCAAAACTATTGAATGCACAAGCTGTCGGGCAGACAACAGGTGATTTCTCTGTGTCTTCCACAGGGGGAGCCAACTATACTATACCTATTGCCAATCTTCCAGGTATAAAAAATGCTGTACCTAATATCACTTTAAACTACTCCAGTCAGAGTAAAAATGGAATTGCTGGCTGGGGTTGGAATGTTTCGGGAGCATCCTCTATCACACGAATTTCGGCAACAAAGTTTCATGACGGAGTAATTGATGCAGTTAATTATAATGATAAAGACAGATTTGCATTAGATGGTCAGAGATTAATATTGAAGTCTGGAACATATGGCGGAGACGGAGCAGAATATCAAACCGAAAATTATTCTAATATTAAGGTAATATCTTATGGTGTTTCTTCTTACGGAGCAAATTACGGTCCTTCTTATTTTATAGTGTATTATCCCAATGGAAATACTGCTATTTATGGTAATAATCCAAATTCCCAAAGTCAGCTTGAATGGAAAGTCAATCACATTGATGATGTAAAGTACAACAGAATAGAATTTTCCTACTTCAAAGACAATGATAATATTTATCTATCTTCTGTTAAATATGGCGGAAATCCATCTGTTGGATCTTATACTCCTGTGAACACTGTAAATCTTGTCTATAAAAATAGAACAAGAAACGAGCAAATGTATGTGTATGGAAATACCAGTTATGTTATTACCAAAGAATTGGATAAGGTTGAAGTTTTAGGAAATGGACAGCTTTTCAGAAAATACCAGCTTACTTATGATACAACCTCATTGGGCTACGAAAGATTAACCCAAGTACAAGAGTTTAATGGAAATGGGGAATCTGTAAAACCAATAATCTTTGAATATGATACTACTGAAAACGGAGTTATTAATAATCCTAATGCTGTTATCAGTAATGTTACTCCTGCTTATGATTCCAATAACTGGAAATATCTGGCAGGATACTTTGATAATGATGCTTCAATAGACTTCTTTACCTACCCTAATTCAAAGGATAAACTATATAGATTTAACTCAAGCCAATTATTAACAACCAATTCTAACGTTGCAGGAAACCTGATCAATATAGAAAAGTTTTCTGATATATTTTCAACAAAACTACTGTTAACCAATAATAAATTTAACAATCTTGATGCTGTTACTACGATTGGAACAGGAAGCATTGTTAGTAATCAGGAAGTCATAAAAGTTAATAATTATGTTTCTAATTCGAGTTATAGCTCTTTAGATTTAGTCTATACTAAAACCTATTCTTTTCCTGTTGCTCAAAATCAAAGTTGTGTAATTATAGGAGGAAATGATACGAGGTATGCAAAAATTCCTAAAAAATTCTTTACAGGAGATTTTAATGGAGACGGCTTATCAGATGTTATAGCACTTACGTTGCCATATAGTCAAACTTATACTTATTACTGTGGTAGCACTAAACTAGATCCTAATGGACGTCCCTCTCCCAATTGCTGTGAAGGGGATTCCACAATGGAGTATTCACAAGCGTATTTATTAGATTTAAATCCAAATTCTCCACAAACCCCTATAAACATTGGGGGAAACTATGTTGTGAAATCTTCTTCCAGAATTTATGTAGGTGATCTTGAAGGGGATGGAAAAGCAGATCTGTTTATTCTAAATGGAGGGCAGATAACAGTATATGGTGTAGAAAATAATGCACTTGTTCAAAAAACGGTAGTCAATAATTCTGTTATCAACTTTGATTATCCATCTTATTTAACTGATTTAAATGGAGATGGAAAGACAGATATTGTGATTCCTACTGCTGAAGGTAGCAGTAATTGGTTTCATTTAATATCCAATGGACAGTCTTTTACCCAAGCTACAAAGGATATTTCAATGGTTTTTAGAAAATCTTATGTTAAAAATACTTGTTATAATGCAGCTAATGGTAATCTGGACTGTGGTTATGTCCAACAGGTCATTTACTACAATTTTGCTGATGTCAATGGTGATGGTAAGGCAGATTTATTCTATCATTCTATTTTTGCTCCTTACAATTATGATGTTCCGGGAGGAGCTCAGTGGAATTATCCATATAATACGTATGGAGCTAACTACGCTATCAAAGAATTTGGAAGTGTAAAATACAACATGAGTAATGATCCGGATGGTACAGCTAATTTTTCAGGAGAGAATATGATGTGGAATAATATGTACACTTATAATGGCTGTACAGCTAATGGAACTCCTATGTTTTTATCCAATCAGAATATTGTAAACCAAAACTTAGATTATGCCTTTTTTGGCGGAGATAAAATAAAATATATTTCCTTTAAGAAAGACAACAGAGTAGATACTTCTTTAAAAAGAATAAAGGAGAATGACCTCGTAACAAATATTACGTATGATGCTGTTATGGATAATGGTGGTTCTTCCGGTACTTATGTTTCCGATAATTCCGAGCAATATCCAAATGTCAGCCTTAATCTTGCTCCATCCATAAAGCTGGTAAAGAAAATAGAAAAAAGTTTTAATGGAGAAATGAAGATACAGGAATACAGATATAAAGGAGCTGTAGTCAATATGGAAGGTTTAGGTTTTATAGGTTTCAAAGGACTTGCCAGATCATCAGTATATGGAGGAAGTGTTCAGCCATTTTGGACAATCTCTTTACAAGATCCTCAAAAAGAGGAGCTGTATCGGAAAGTTATGTACTAAAATCTGTTGTTGATTTTAACTCACCAACCTCATTTATATCAAAAACCATTAATAGCTATAATACATCTTTATCACCAAATAAAGTTTTTACCAATCTGCCAACACAGGTACAGCAGATAGACAATTTATCAGGTGTTACAACTAATCACTATTATGATATTTACGATACTTATAATAATCCTAAAAAATCAAGAATTGTAGTTACGGGAGGTGAGAAAACGACATTGATTGATTATGAAGATAACCCTTCGGGAGTTAGTAATCAATATTATATTGGAAGACCCACTAAGAAAACAGAAACTCAAACTTTAGGAAATGATATTTTTTCTACGGAAGAACTCTTTTCTTACACGAATGGTTTACTAGCTCAAAGTAAGAAAAAGGGCAATAATACAGATTATATCACCGAAGATTTTGTATATGATGCTTTTGGTAATAATATAGAGAAAACATTATCTGCTACTGGTGTTTCTCCAAGGACGGAAAAAAATCAATACGATCCTTCTGGTAGATTTGCCATTAAAACAACTAATATTCAGGGAATTTCTACTTCATATAATTACGATAGTGCATTTGGGTTACTGCTTTCAATAACCAATCATCTAAATCAAACATTATCATACACTTATGATGACTGGCAGAGAAAAGTACAGGATAAAGACATTTATAATAATATTACACAATATTCTTATGAGTGGATTACTTCAGGAGATTTTTCGGGTGGAATCAAATTAAAAGTAACTGAAGCAACAGGAGCGACTAAAGAAACGTTATCTGACAACTGGGGCAGAATACGTATAGAAAGAGGATTGTCACTCAATAATAAGTGGATAGAGAAAAGAACAGATTATGATATTCTGGACAAACCTTTTAAAGTAAGTGAACCATATTTTTCCACTTCCTCTCCTAACAAATGGACTATTACAGAGTATGATGATTATGGAAGAATCGTAAAAACCATATATCCAACAGGGAAAATCATTACTTCTTCTTATAATGGGCTATCTGCTACTGTAGTTGATGGGCAAAAAACACAAACCATAACAAAAGATGCTTGGGGAAATAAGATAAAAATGTCTGATAATGGTGGAGATATTAATTATACCTATTTTGCCAATGGAAGTTTAAAATCTTCAAACTATGCAGGGCACGTTGTAAGTATTGAGCAGGATGGATGGGGTAGAAAAATAAAACTGTCAGACGCCTCTGTAGGAGGAGATTATACCTATTTATATGATAATTTAGGACAAATCCTGAAAGAAGAAAACCCTAAAGGCAAAACAGAATATACCTATGACCAGTATGGAAGAGTGAGCAAGAAAAATGTTACTGGTGACAATACAGATATAAAAATCAATTATAGTTATAATGCCCAAGGGTTGATAGATTCAGAAACAGGAACATCCAATGGGGTAAATAACTCATATACTTATAAATACGACAATTTCTATCGTTTATCTGAAAGAGAAGAAAACAATGGATTTGCCATTTTCAAAAAACGTTATACTTATGATAATTTTGGAAGAGTAAAGAAAGAAATCAAAGAAACTCTTTATGGCTCTGCTTCCAGTATTGTTGAAGTTGAAAATAATTATGCTTCCTGTGGAATGCTGGAAAGTATTACTGACAGCAATGGAAAATTAATTTGGAAGCTGAACAATATTAATGAAAAAGTACAGGTATTATCTGCTAATTTTGGAAATGGAACAGAAATTAGTAATACTTATGATGGAAATAATTTTTTAAGTTCTGTAAGGCACAAAAATAATGTAAGTGGTATTGTCTTGGGGAATGATTATACTTTTGAAGCAGCTACGGGACTCTTGAAAAACAGAAATAGTGTTGCTGTTCAGAGCGGATGGTATGAAAGTTTTGAATATGATAGTTTACAACGATTAATATCATGGACTGATCCTAATGGCACACAATCTCAAACTTATGACAATTACGGAAGAATTGACAACAATAGTGATATTGGAGATTATAAATATGTAGATGGGAACAGATACAGAAAAAAAGAAATCAATTTAAATCCTTCTGGAAATGCTTATTACAGCGTAAACCAGTTACAAAAGATTTTTTATAATTCTTATAAAAGCCCTGTGAGTATTATACAAGATGGTTATGAGATGGTGAAGTTTGGTTATAACATGCATCAAACAAGATCATCTTCACAATATAATTATGATAAAAAGTTTTTGAAGTATGGAAAAAATAAAATTTACTCTGATGATAATACCGTTGAGATTGTAGGGTATAATTATGTAGGTAAAGTAAATGGAAGTGCTCTCAAAACAAGAATTATCACTTATATAGCAGGTAATCCTTATTCAGCCCCAGCTATGTACATCAAAGATTTTAATGGTTTTGGAGAAGTGATGAGTGAGGGAACACATTACCTGCACAGAGATTACCAAGGAACTATTTCTGCTATTTCAGATCAGGCAGGAAAAGTTGAAGAAAGAAGGCAGTTTGATGCTTGGGGCAATTTAGTGTATTTTGAAAAAGATGGAGTAAAGGTTGACCCTAAGAAAGCTGATTTACTAATTGAAAGAGGCTATACAGGTCATGAACATTTCTTTCAGGTAGGATTAATTCATATGAATGGCAGAATGTATGATCCTAAATTGCATACTTTCCTGTCAGTTGATAATTATATTCAGGATCCGTTTAATACACAAAGCTATAATAGATTTGGATATGTACTGAATAACCCTCTGATGTATACAGATCCCAGTGGAGAGGTTTTTGTTTGGGCTGTAGTATATGTAGCAGCTATTGTAGGTGCGATTATGGGAGCCACTAGCTATGTAGGTCAAGCAATACAAACAGGAGATTGGAGCTGGGGTAAATTTGGAATGTCTATTTTAGGAGGCGCTGTTTCAGGAGCTATTATGGGAACGCTAACCGCAGCAACTGGAGGAGCCGCAGCCGCGCTATCATGGGGAGCCATTGCGGGATATGCAGCAACAGGATTTGTAGGTTCTTTTATGAGCTTTAACTTAGACTTAGGAGGAGGTTTTAGCATAGGAATTTCACCAGCCATTGCTTTTGGAAATAGCTTTAGTGTTGGAGCAAGTCTTAGTGTAAGCTATAGAAAAGGAAATTTAAGCTTCTCAGCAGCCATTGCAGGTACTTATTACAATAAACATGCAGGAAGTGGTGTTTCAGGATGGGGATATAGATATTCTGCAATGATAGGGTATGACAGCAAAGATTTCAGCATTGGAGTTGGTACAAATGTTTGGAAAGGTGTTCATGCACAACAGACAGGAATTTTTAGAGCCGGAAGTGGAGATTTTTCTTTAACTTATGAAAATGACGGAAGTCCCTTTGATAAAGTGGGGGCAGGCATTTTAGGAGATGGACACGATAGATGGAGAACAGCAGCCATGACATTTAATTATAGAGATTTTCATGCTGGATTTAATTTATTTACTGGTGAAAGAAGAAGTGAGAGCTATTCGTATGATGAACAACATACAATGCCTGAACTTTTACATGATGATTATTATGGAAATCCAGATGGAAAAATAGGAATTGGCTTTGGAGCAAGAAATAAATATGGAGCAGTCCAAGAAATAGGACCAAGATATAGACTTGGAGCTGCTTACATTGGTTGGGGTAATTATAGAATAGGGATTGATTCTGATAGACATATAAGACATCCTATACAAAATATAGGTGCGCATTCTATAATATCTCCTCAGCCTGGTTTTGAAGTATTATCTGGTGGTGTGAAGCCATATTTTCAATATCAAACAATAAACCCTTTTACATCATGGTAAACAATAATATAATTAAGATGCTATTGGTACTTTCATTTATGATTTTTGGAAGTGGTGCTATAAATGCACAAAAATTAAAAAATATTAAATATTTTAATAAATCAGAGCTAATAGCTTTTCCGTTTAACAAAACATTTATCTGTTCAACTATTTATGAAGCTAATAAAGACTTAAAAAAAACAAGACAGATTGAATTAAACTATGATATGTCCATCCTCTTCAAAGAGGATGGCTATATTGAAGCTACCAACTTTGGAACAAGTAATAAAGATGGACAAACAGGTATAATTTATTCAAAAAAAGGAAAAATAAAAGTGGATGTAATAACCCTGCTATCAGACAGAAGCCACACAATTAGAACGTATAATTTAAAGATTATTGATGGGAATATACATCTGATAGAAGATAGATGGATTGGAGGAGATAACCTTAGTTACTTAATTTTTAAAACTGATAAATAACTTCTTATAAACATGAACAAACAATTTTAAAATTAAATTATGAAAAAAATAATATTAATAAGCTTTTTAGCATTAGCAACCTCTATCTCTGCACAAATAAAACCTAAGTATGGGTTTTCTGCCGGATTGAACATTAGTAGTTTTTCTGGTTCAGATAAACCTGATGGATTTTCTTCTAAAGCAGGATTTCATGTAGGAGGTTTTTTATGGAACTATCTGTCCGATAAAATCTCCGTAGATGCAGAACTGTATTATTCTCAAATGGGGAGTAAGTTTGAAACTACTGTTCCAACTATAGATAATACTACATTTACTCTTACTGGAAAAGTAAAGAATGATTACATTAGGCTTCCCATTCTTTTTGATTACCACCCAACAGAAGAATTTTCTATTGCATTAGGTCCTGAAATTGGGGTTTTATTAAAAAATAAAGTTGAATATGACAAGGTTATTAATGGATCAACCACGAGTAATCCTAAAAATGTGCAGCAGTTTGATGCAGGTTTGAAAGCAAAAGTTCAATATATTTTCGCAAAACATTATCTGGCTTCGGTGGGATATTATTTTGGAATGACAAAAGTTTATAAAAATACAGCAGTTTATCAGCAAAATTCAATCCTGATACAGGAAGCTCCTAAGATTTATAATTCTAATTTAGGTATTTCAGTGGGATATATTTTCTAGCATATATTTTAAGCAGCATTGATCCTGCCAATATCTGTTGTGAAAAAATTTCCACATTAAATCATACAAAACCCCGTTTTATCGGGGTTTTTATTTTTATTGTGTCATTTTGTCATAATTCTTCGAATGGTACAGATATTGAGAAATTGAGAGTGTAAATTAAATTAAAAATAGAAAAAATATAAAATATTATGAGTAAAATAATTGGAATTGACTTAGGAACAACCAACTCTTGTGTTGCTGTAATGGAGGGTAAAGACCCTGTTGTTATTCCTAACGCAGAAGGTAAGAGAACTACTCCTTCTATCGTAGCTTTTACAGAAGACGGAGAGAGAAAAGTAGGTGATCCTGCAAAAAGACAGGCTGTAACGAATCCAACAAAAACTGTTTACTCTATCAAAAGATTTATCGGAACTCACTTTAAAGATGATGCTTCTGAAATCACAAGAGTACCTTATAAAGTAGTTGCTGGACCGAATGATACAGTAAAAGTAAAAATTGACGATAGAGAATATACTCCACAGGAAATTTCTGCAATGACTCTTCAGAAAATGAAGAAAACTGCTGAAGATTATCTTGGACAGGAAGTAACAAGAGCGGTAATTACTGTTCCTGCATACTTCAACGATGCACAAAGACAAGCTACTAAAGAAGCTGGAGAAATTGCAGGTCTTAAAGTAGAAAGAATTATCAACGAGCCTACAGCTGCAGCGTTAGCTTACGGTCTTGATAAAAACCATAAAGATCAGAAAATCGCAGTATATGACCTTGGTGGTGGTACTTTCGATATCTCTATCCTTGATTTAGGAGACGGTGTATTCGAAGTATTATCTACAAATGGTGATACGCACTTAGGAGGTGATGACTTTGATGATGTGATCATCAACTGGATGGCTGACGAGTTCAAAGCTGAAGAAGGTGTAGATTTAAAAGCTGATGCAATTGCTCTTCAAAGATTGAAAGAAGCTGCTGAAAAAGCTAAAATTGAATTATCTTCTTCTCCTCAGACTGAGATCAACTTACCATATATCACAGCTACTGCTACAGGTCCTAAACACTTAGTGAAGACTTTAACAAAAGCTAAATTCGAGCAATTATCTGCTGATCTTGTAAGAAGATCTATGGAGCCTGTTGCTAAAGCGTTAAAAGATGCTGGTTTATCCACTTCTGATATCGACGAAGTAATCTTGGTAGGTGGTTCTACAAGAATCCCAATCATTCAGGAAGAAGTAGAAAAATTCTTCGGTAAAAAACCATCTAAAGGAGTAAACCCGGATGAGGTTGTAGCTATTGGTGCAGCAATCCAGGGAGGTGTATTAACAGGTGATGTAAAAGATGTATTACTACTTGACGTTACTCCACTTTCTTTAGGTATCGAAACGATGGGTTCTGTATTCACGAAATTAATTGAAGCGAATACTACGATCCCAACAAAAAAATCTGAAGTATTCTCTACAGCTTCTGACAACCAGCCGGCTGTAAGCATCAGAGTAGGACAAGGGGAAAGATCAATGTTCAACGATAACAAAGAAATCGGTAGATTCGATCTTCAGGATATCCCACCAGCACCAAGAGGAGTTCCTCAAATTGAAGTAACATTCGATATTGATGCTAACGGTATCCTAAGTGTATCTGCTAAAGATAAAGGAACTGGTAAAGAGCAGTCTATCAAAATCCAGGCTTCTTCAGGTCTTTCTGACGAAGAAATCGAAAGAATGAAGAAAGAAGCTCAGGAAAACTCTGCAGCGGACGCTAAGAGAAAAGAAGAAGTTGAAATATTCAACAAAGCTGACGGATTAATCTTCCAGACGGAAAAGCAATTAAAAGAATTCGGTGAGAAACTTTCTGCTGACAAAAAAGCAGCAATCGAAGCAGCTCATGCAGAATTAAAAACTGCTTTCGAAGCTAAAAATGCTGATGACGTAAAAGCTAAAACTGAAGCGTTAGATGCAGCTTGGATGGCCGCTTCTGAAGAATTATATGCAGCTGGTCAACAGCCGGGTGCTGATGCAGCAGGTGCTCAGAATGCAGGTGGAAACGCCGGAGCTGAAGATGTACAGGATGCAGACTTCGAAGAAGTAAAATAATTATTGATTTAATAATAAATAAATAATCTAAAACCTCATAAACTTTTGTTTATGAGGTTTTTTTGTATTTTTTTAATCCGTGACTAAAAAACGATATACTGATAACGAGAGAGATTTAAATTGAGACCGAAGTTTTTAAACGATATTTTTGTAAAATTGTAATCTAATTATAAATAGTAAATAAGTTTGAAACTATCCTTTATTTTGGTTCTGTTTTTTGTAACCGTCAGTGCACAATCAAAAAATGATTTAAATTCTGAAGAGAAAGAATATATTTCAAAGTTTATATACCCAATAAAAACTATTAATCCGGACGAAAGAGACAATAGTGACTTGCTAATCTTAAACAAACTCATTGGAAATTCCAAAATAGTTGGATTAGGAGAATCTACTCACGGTTCAAGTGAAATATATCAACTGAAATATAGAATAAGTGAGTATTTGATAACTCATAAAAATTTCAACATCTTTTCGCTCGAAGCCAATATGCCTGAAAGCTTTTTGATGAATCAATATATTCAGGAAAAAAAAGGAGATCCCAGAAGTATTTTAAAGGGTATGTATTTTTGGCTGTGGCAAACCGAAGAAACTTTGCATTTTGTTGAATGGTTAAAAAAATATAATGAAAATTATAATTCAAAAGTTTTTTTTGAAGGTTTCGACATGCAATATGCAAAAGGAGCGGTAGATCAAATAAGAAAAGTATATCAGGAAAATAACTTCCCCGAACAAGAGATTAATAACTTAGAAATAGCTCTAAAGGAAAATAACAGAGGCTTCAGAACGTATTCTAAAAAAGGTCAGAAAGCGATATCTGAGTATCTGCTTTTGCTAAAACAAAAAGCTGCCTCAATAAAAAATCAGGAAGAAAAAGTACGCTTCCTACAAAATGTAGACATTATTAGACAATATATCCAGCTCAATTTTATTAGAAGGGACAAGTTCATGGCGGAGAATATTAAATGGTTAAAAGAAAACCATTTGAATTCTAAAGTAATTGTCTCAGCTCATAATTACCACATTGCAAAATTAAATTCAGATAGAATGGGGTATTGGATCAATGAAATTGATGATACAGATTTTGTAAACTTTGGATTTGCTTTTTATGAAGGTACTTATTCTGCAAGCATTGATGGGAAAATCGGAACCTATAATTCAGAAACAGCTCGTCCGGGAACATTAGAATATAAGCTGAATTCACTCAATATTCCAATTTTTATTTTGGATTTAAAAGCAATTAGAAGAGATGGCAACAAACTTGGCCATTGGATATTGGAAGATATACTATTTCGTAAAACAGGGTCTGGTACGGATAAAAATGAATTTTTAAAAACCAATGTAGCGAAGTCTTTTGATTATTTGATATTCATAAATATGTCAACAAATTCAAAGCTTTTAAATGGGATTTCAAAATAAAGAAATTACAATAGACAGGACATGGGCGCAAAATCTTTTGAAAACACATGATTTACATTTGATCTTAATATATAAAACGATTACTGAAGAAAATTTCCAAAGAAAAATCAATATAGAAAATCCTGCTTGTTGCAGGATTTCTTTTTTTAGATCATCACAGTTTATTTGTGATGATTCCTTTTTTCTTAGAATATATTTTAAACTGAAAAATTGAATTTATTATTTATAGAATACGATAGAAGTAACTGTTAGTAGTTGTTTTGATTATTATTTTATTCTTTATATAGAGAATTATATATGTATATTGTTTTATTTTAAGTTAAAATAACTTAAATTATTCTAAAAACTTTCTTTTTATTTAGAATAATTATAATTAATTTTACAGCCTAAATATTTTAAGGGTGAAATTATCGTTATTAGCAGGTGCTGTTTTTCTGACAGCAGGCGGATTCTTGTCTGCTCAAAAAGTAGAGTTTTTTCATAATGGGCAACTCAAAAAGGGAGAACTCGTTAATGGTGGTTTGAAAGAGTGTAAAGAATTGCATAAGAAAGATAATTCTATGGTTCTTAAAGGAAAATGCCAAATCGTCTTCCTGAATGCCGACAATAAAGAAGAAACTATTATCATAAATGAAGGAGATGAGCTACAGCTTCAGATCCTATCTCCTAAAAACTCCTCCCGAGAAAGATCAGAAATCCGAATTGAAGGCGTACAGCTTACTGCAAAAAAGAAGCAGTTTTCCGAGATTTCAATCCAGCAAGAAGCCCTTCAAAACTTACAGTCTTTTTCTATTGGAGATGTTTTACAGCAGTTACCAGGTCAATATGTACAGCAGTTTGACAATACCCAGTTTAAAAATATCGTGTTCAGAACAGCCAGTGGAGCTTCAGTAACAGGTTCCGGAAATATTCCCGGAGGTGATGATTTTGGGAACAGAGCATTTGGAGTACAGCTGATGGTCAACGATATTGCTTTATCCAATAACGAAAATATGCAGAGCTATGATTCTGCCAACAGTGGGCCTTTTGGGATCAGTTTTAATACGACGACCAATGGAGGAAACCTGACACCAAGCCAGCCCAATTATGGGGTCGATTTAAGAGAAATTTCAACAGAAAATATTGAAAGTATTGAAGTAATACAGGGAGTTCCGGATGCTAAATATGGAGATTTAACTTCAGGACTTATTAAGGTAACAACTATTGCCAAAGCATCGCCACTTCGTTTGGATGCAGCACTTAGAGATGGAACCTATCAGGTAGGGGTAACAAAAGGGTTTAAGCTTAAAAATAACAATGCATTGAATGTATCTGTGGGCTATATGAACTCGCTGTCAGATCCACGAACCAGTTTGGTAGGATACGACAGAACAAATGCCAACCTCCTTTGGTCATCAAGAAGTAAAAGCGGATTTAGTAATAAATTTTCAGCTTCATTTTCTACCAATACCAGTAAAGGAAAAAGGGATCCGGATGATCTTGATGGAATGATCATTAATGTAGATAACAAGAGTTTTTCATTAGGAAATAATATCAGTTATAATTTTAACCGAAACGGAAGCAAACCATTTTTCAGAACGATAAGCGCAGACGTAGGGATTAGCTATTCAACACAGCTTACAGAGCGTAGATATTGGCTGAACCAAGGAGCCCGACCTTATGGAAATGCCACAGCAGATGGTGTTTATTATGCTCCTTATACACCGCCAAGTTACGAAAATCAAGCCTTTTCGGATGGAAAACCGCTTAATATTTTCACTGATTTAAGTGTAAACGGAAGTAAAATGACTGCCTCCAAATGGGTTCATATGTACAGTATAGGAGCGAATTTTAGATATGGAAACAACTTTGGGAAAGGGCGTTATGGAACAGCAGGACAGTTCACTACATTTAATTCGGCTGGGCAGGGATCCAATGGAATGAGAGATTTTAATTATCGTGATCATGTTTTTGCCACCAAACAATATGCATTTTATATTCAGGATAATATTACGAAAGCTTTTGCCAACAAACATATCTTAAGAACCAATCTGGGGCTTCGTTATGATTTGCAAAATTCATTTTCTACTTATTCACCAAGGGTGAATACCTCATACCAAATGGGGAAATTCTCTGTGAGAGGAGGTTTTGGATTGACTTCAAAAGCACCTTCATTGAATCAGATCTATACGGCACCACGATATTTTGATTTCCTTCTTGGGGATTACCGTTTACCAGGCTATTATTCAGCGGCCATCATGCAGACAGTAGTGACCCCTGGAGATAATGCCAATCTGAAACCTTCAAGAAGCTGGAAAACCGAAGTAGGACTTGATTACAGATTCCCTTTTGCAACAGTTAACCTTACTGCTTATTACAATCGATTATTTGATGGATTTACCACGGCAAGTGTTCATAAAATCATGGACAAAGCGAAAGTGAATGTCAATATTTCAGGAACAGAAGTGCCTACTTTCGAAGTCGTAGGAATAGAAAAATTTAATTACCTCCAGAATCGTATTGTCAATGGATACTCATCAGTAGATAAAGGACTGGAATTGATGGCCAGTTTTAAAAAGATAGAAGCCTTAAACCTTGTTATTGGTTTCAATGCCAGTTATGTAGAAACTTCCGGTCATAAAGACGAAGGCCTTTACAAGATCACTGCTCCAAAGATTGCAGATAAAGACTACGAGTATGGGATTTATAACGATACCAGAAACAAAAGTTCTATGGCCAGAGCAAGTTTCAGTTTTGACTACCACTTGGCTTCATCAGGTTTGATCATAGGTTTGAGAACAGATCATTTCCTTTCAGACAGAACACTGAATGGAGCTAATGATATTTATCCGATAGGCTATATCAAACATGATGGAACGTCAGAAATGATTCCGGAAAATGACCGTACCAATCCAAAATATCAGGGACTTTTCCTAAAGCCTTCCGACGAGAAACTTTCAGGTCTGTATAACAAAACCCTTCACAATGTTCATTTAAGGGTAACTAAAGATTTTCTGAGCGGTTTCAGATTATCAATATATGTAAGTAATGTTTTCAACCTGAAAGCATATGACGAAAGAGGAGCCGTATATGGCAACTTTACCTCCACTTCGTTTGGGGGAAATATTTCATACAGATTTTAATACTACTAAAAAATAAACATGAACATCATGAAACAATCAATACTATTGCTCATACTTCCTGTCCTTGTTTTGATAGGCTGTAACAGAGATGATGACTTTGGAAAGAATGAAATTAAACCTGTTCCGTTTACTGTAAATATCAAATATGATGCTTCAAAATATCCTTCCGTTGCAGATAAAGGAGTAGCGAATGTAACCGTTATTCTGAAAAATTCTGCCACAGAAGATCAGATTATGGGAAAAACAAATGCAAACGGGGATCTGGTACTGGATGCTGTCCTGCCGGGAACTTATAGTGTTCAGGCTGAACTGCAGCTGAAGCAGAATGAATATGAACAACAAATTGGGGAGGAAACCAGCTATGAAATTGTACATTTTGGAGGCTTCGATGAGAAAGTAACCATTAATGCCAATACTTCTTCAAAATTGGTAAGAATCACCAGTGGAAATCTTGGAGATCTGGTAATCAAACAATATTATTATGCAGGTTCAGATACTAAATTAGGAGCCAATTTCAGAGACCAGTTTATTGAGATTCACAACAATTCTGATCAGACTATCTATGCGGACGGTTTATACCTTGTATTTCTGGAAGGGAATACGAATAATAATCCAACTACTTATACGTTGCCCAATGGACAGTATGACTGGAGTAAAACTGCCGGCGGCGGATCTGCTGCCAATACAGATTATGTGTATTCCAATATATTCATTAAAATACCTGGAAACGGAAGCCAATATCCTATTTTACCAGGGAAAAGTATTGTTATAGCCCAAACAGCTATCAACCATAAAATGCCTTTTGACGATATCAATGGTACGGGTGTCGCTATACAGGAACCTGACAGAACGGTAGATCTTAGCCATGCAGATTTTGAAACCTATATGGGGGATTATAATACAAGCATTGGTAAGAAACCTTTTGCATGGGACATCCAGAATATTATGGTGCCGGATATGCTGGTGTCATACTGGAGTATTGCATCGAATGATTTAATTCTTAACGTCACTTCAATGCTCGGGCTGGGGATTCTGAGAGCAACTGATGCAGAAGTGGCAAGCTGGCAAAAAGTGGCATCGCCTAAAGCACCCACAGGAACTTTATTTCTTCAGATTCCTAAAAACTATATCATAGATGGCATTGATATTACAGACAAAGAACAAAAAGCCCCTAAAGATTTTCCGGCAGATATAGACGCTTCAAGAACTTTTATTGTTAACGCAGCGGGGCAGGCTGAAGCTACTTTTACCGGCTTTTCTGTAATCCGTAAAACAAAGGAAATGATCAATGGACGTGTAGTATTGCAGGATACGAATAATTCTGCTAATGATTTTGTAACGATTAAAGCAAACCCTCGAGGATATGCACAATAATAAAAATAAGACGATTAAAGTTGTTCAGCACAGTGTGTTGGGATTGGCTATATTGGGCAGTCAGTTCATCTATGCTCAGGCAACTCAGCTAGACAGTATTAATATCAGTTCTGTAGAGAAGAATATTAGGATCAATGATCCCTATATTGCATTTTTCCAGCCGATGGATTTCTCCAGAACAACTTTTCAATATTCTTCAACAAAACAAAATTTTAAAAGAGTTCAGACTCCTGAAGAAATTGGAAGTTTTACCTTTCAGTCTGAGGGAGTATATAAGCTTAATGATAAGATTGCTTTATCAGGAAGGCTTAAAGCAGACAAGACAACTGAAGACAATGTTCCTTACATCCTCAGTGATGAAAGAATTCTCAACTCTTCTTTTATTTACAACCCTTCTTATTATTGGGTTTCCCGCTCTGCAAAATGGCAGAAGCAAAGTTATCATATCAACGGGCAGTTTGCCTATAATCCTGTAAAACCGGTGATTCTTCAGTTGGGAGGAGAAGGTATTTATGCCAAATCTTACCGCCAGAATGCAGATCCAAGACCGAAAGTAGATGATTATAAATACAAAGCTTTTACAAAATTAGGATTGAAGTGGAAACAGCATGCAATTTTTGGAAAACTGAGCTATGTGCATCATTACAAAGGAAATGACATCATGTTTGTGAATATGAAAGGAAATGTACCTGCTAACGACAGCATTTATATCCGTTATAATGAAGGGTATGGTAATCAGTACATCGGCATCACCCAGTATAAAACTTCAGAATATAAAATGGGAGGATACATGTGGGGAGGAGAATATGCCTATAACACTGCCGACACTCATTTCTCTGCAGGTTATGATTATAAAAACCTGATTGAACGTTTCTACAGAGTTTTTGAATATCAGGATGCAAGCTATAACTGGCAAAAAGATTATACAAAATATTCCGGTTTAAAAACAAAACTACACAACTTCTATCTTAATTTTTTAGGGAATTATAATGGGAAAAAATGGGCTTCTATGGTAACATACCAGGATCAGGTGGATACCAACTATAATTATCCTTTGGATTACACCTCGTACCGTCTTGAGCAGAAAAATCTTTTCTGGCAGAATAGTGTAGTTTGGTTCAATCATAAAAATGAAGCATTCAAGATTCTTTTTGATGCGGCCTACGGAAAAAACAGGGTAAAGGATTTATCTGTAGTAATGGATAGAAAATTGTCTTTCTTCAATTACCGTTTTGGTGCAGAAAAGGAATTTGCTTTACAGCCTTCTCATAAACTGGCAGTCGGTCTTTCGCAAAATCTTTATGTACCTTTGCAAAAAGAGTTCGGTTATCAGCCCTACCAAAGTACAAAAGAGAATATCTTTGCAACCAAAATCGCTCAGCCGGATTTTGCCTATGATGCAACACCTAAAATAGGGCTTAATGTTAACGCAAGTTATATTTTTGATCAGAATAAAATCAGGTATGAACTGTTTGGTAGTTTTTCTCAAATGTGGCTGATGAACAGTACCTATAAAAATCAAGTAGACTACAATGGCAGAGCTAATCACGCTGCTCTGGTAGGATTGAATGTGTATTATTAAAAATAATGAAAGACAGATATATTGCTTTTCTGGCAATAGCCGGAATAATATGTTTACTGAGTTATACCTCTAATGACCCTACAGGATATACTGTGGAGGAGCTTCGTATGTTATATAGCAGCGGAGATCAGAGCAAGTGGCCGGCTCCTCATTTATTTGATGAAGCTAAAGAGGGCTTTAAGGATATCGGACCTTTGTCTGCAGTGAATTTCCCTGAAGATAATCCTTATTCCGAAGATAAAATGGAACTGGGAAAAATGTTATTCTTTGATCCCAGACTGTCCAAAAGCGGGCAGATTTCCTGTGCCAACTGCCACAATCCAGAAATAGGATGGTCAGACGGAAGCCGAGTTTCGTTTGGTCATGACAGGCAGACAGGAAACAGAAATGCACCCACGCTGGTGAATATTGGATATGCTAAAACATTCTTCTGGGACGGCCGTTCAGCAACTTTAGAAGAGCAGGTAAAAGCGCCTATCGAAAATCCGGTAGAAATGAATCTACATATGTCAATGGCGACCAAAAATATCAGAAAAATTAAAGATTATAAGCCTTTCTTTGTCAAAGCATTTGGAAATGGGGAAGTAACAGAAGAGAAAATAGCAAAAGCTGTTGCTACATTTGAGCGTTCTCTAATCAGTCCACCGTCAAAATTTGATAAATTCGTTTCCGGTAAAAAAGATGCTTTAACAGACTCTGAGATCAATGGTCTTCATTTATTCCGAACTAAAGCGAATTGTATTAACTGTCATAATACGCCTTATTTCTCTGACCAAAAGTTTCATAATTTGGGATTGACTTATTATGGAAGGAAATATGAAGATCTGGGAAGATATATCGTCACGAAAAAGAATGAAGATGTAGGAAAGTTTAAAACTCCTACACTGAGAGAAGTTTCTGAGAACAAACCTTATATGCATAATGGACTTTTCCCGGAACTGGCTAATATTGTTATGATGTACAATGCAGGCATGGGTAGAGAAATTCCGAAAGGAGATCAGGTCAATGATCCAAAATTTCCTCATAAATCAGGAATGGTAGAAAAACTGAATCTGACAGACGACGAAGTTTTCGATATTGTAGCATTTTTGAAAACACTCAATAGTTACAAATATAAAATGCGTCCTCCCGAATTACCTAAATCATAATCTTATAGTAAAACTCTTCCAATCGGGAGAGTTTTTTATTGGTAGAATGTATAGGAGAAATATGTGATGGAATAAAAGGAATTATTTTATTTAAATTATTCTCTAATGCTAAAATAAATATTTAATTATTAATATTTTATGAAAATTGATCAATGGATGAGGAGAAGTAGTTTTAATTTGTATATTTGATTTTTATTTAGAATAAATAAAAATATTGTTTTAGAAATAATTAATGAATACAGCTTTATCCATCTAATCCACAATTTCCACTAAAAACTATGGAACAACAAAACAAAAGAATCCTTACTCTGGATTTAATAAAAGGTATAAGTGTCATCGGAATGATCATTATCCATACCTTATTGGTGTATGCCAATGTCAAATCACAATATGAAACAGCCCTCGGTAGTTTTATTGTCTTTCTCGGAAGAGGAACTTCTATTTTCCTGATCTGTATGGGAATCACTTTCATGACTTCCAGCCATCAAAGTCTGAAAAGTGCTTTAAAACGAGGTGTTTTATTGGTGTTTGCAGGTCTGTTTATGAATTTTATGAAGTTTATGATCCCTGTGATTTTTAATTTTGCTCCCGATAATTTTATTCAGAAATACGGATGGCATGCCCCTATAGAACAGCAGTATGTATATCTTGTACAGTTAGGGGATATTTTACAGCTTGCAGGGATGTCTTTATTGTTCGTCGGGTTTATCAGAGAATATGTGAAAAATAAATATATCATGCTGGCTATAGGTTTATTCGTTGCATTGATATCCCGAGAGGTAAGCGGACTTAATCTTGATTATCCTGTGATCAATTATGTTCTGGATCTTCTTTTCAATACCGATTATCCTGCCTATGTCTATTTTCCTGTTTTTCCATGGATGGCTTTTATCATCATCGGAATGTTTTTTGGGAAATGGTTTCAGGAACTGAACTACGATACCAAACAAATATTTAGAAATATGCTCTATGTAGGGTTGTTGTTCATTGCCATAGGAGCACCATTAGTTTTTCTGTATGGAGATTATAATTACAATGGTTTTTATCATATGGGGCCTGGAGGTGTTATTTATTTTGCGGGCTGGACTTTACTGTTTTTATGGTTAATCAACACTATTACTGCCAACGTTAAAGAAAATGGTTTTATGCGTGTCTTAAAATACTGCAGTAAAAATTTAACTTCAATGTACATGATCCAATGGATTCTGATCTCATGGGGAAAAGGAATTTTCGGATACAGACAACATGAAATTGGATACGTATCAGTGCTTATCGTATTATATATTATTCTCACCTTTTCAGTCCAGACTTTGGTGGATATAGTGAGAAAGAAAAAAACATTAATTGATTTCGGTTCGATATCACCGGACAAAACAGTTTTAAAATAAAAATTCCGATCCTATTTTTTTTTGAATTATAAGAAACCACAGTAAAATTTTTTTACTGTGGTTTTGTTTTATCGCGTCTTAAAGTATTTCCACTTCTTCCGGTACAACAAAAAGAATAATACAGCCCTGTTCTGATTTCACAGAATGTTTAAAATTCGGTGGAGTATACAAATAATCCCCTTTTTCCAGACTGGCTCCTGCAATAGTTGCATCACCTCCCATGATAAACAATTCCTCACCAGCAGGATGATTATGATAAGGATAGCTTGCTCCCGCTTCAAATTTTAAAAGAATACTGGTAGAACGGTTTTTTTCAGGATCAAATTTTAAAGATTTTACAAAAATACCTTCATAATGAATTCCTTTTTCAATTAAAGGCTGCCATTCTTTCTGTTCTGTTTTTACGATGTAATCGTGGATGTTGGTGTTCATGATATTTGAATTTTAATTGTTATTGATGTAAAAGTTGGTCTAAACTCCATTTGTAACGGGAAAAGGTACTCAGAAGAAAAGCTCCGGCACTGAATGCAAAGACTGAATAGTCCAGAGGTTCTTTAATTCCAAAAGAAATGCTCATGGCTATTGCAAAAAATAAAGTGAGAATAGAGGCGTACCTTGCTGTTCTTTTTATCTGAAAACCCAGAAGAAGCAAAATACCGATGGAAAGTTCAGCAATGGTAGATAATACTGCAATAATGGCTGCCCACGATTGTGGTAAAAATGAATTTATTTCAGCAGTATAATGAACAAAATTTTTCCAACCGGAAGATTGTACTCCCCAAAGATTCAGTCTGCTTGCCACTGCTGACAAAAATCCGACAGCCAGAGCAATTCTTAATAAAAAAATGACGGCATCCTGTTGCGTTTTCATACGTATAATTTTTAGGTTTTAATTACAGTACAAAGTTCAGGGAAAGCCTTTGCCTAAAGAATAGACAATTCCGGAAAAAGCATATAATATTTGAGGGAGTAAGGAAGCTGGAGGATGGGAGTTAATAAGAGGCTGTAAATTTTTTTCTTCAGATTAAAACTCCTTTTTTTACATTTCCTTTACCGCCTTCTGATAATCTTTAGGAGAGCGTGAAGTATGTTTTTTAAAGAAATTTGAAAAATAGAAGGGATCATTGAAACCAAGTTGGTAAGCAATTTCTTTTATGGTCAGTTTTTCATAGAGCAAAAGCCTCTTGGCCTCAGAAATAATGAGGCTGTAAATCACATTCTGAGCTGTTTTATTGGTGTGAATTTTTGAAACCTCATTCAGTTTGGCTTCAGTGGTCCCGAGAAGATCAGCAAAATGAGAGACCTGATAATTGTTTTGAAAATGATCTCTTACCCTTTCAAGGAACTTTAAAAATAAAGCATCGGGTTTCCAGATTTCATCACCATTGGCAATTTTACTGCGGTTGATTTCCACCAATAGCAATTCAACCATAGAATGCGTAGAGATCAGATACTGATAAGGCTGTTCCTGAATTTCTTTTTCAATAGCATTCAATGTTTCAGAGAAAAATGCAGGATGTTGTACGGTAATCATTTCGTTCATTCCAAAATGACAGAAAAGTCCGTTGTGGAAAATAAGCTCAATATCACTGTCGTTTTTGCAGAAGAAATCAAGGGTGAATTCCAACGCAGTGAGTTTTCCTTCCACAGATTTTAACTGATGAAACTGCCCTGAAGTAATCGTTACAACCTGACCGGTTTTCAGGATGAAAATATTTTCGTCAATCAGAATTTCAGCACTTCCATGATGACACCAGAATAAGGTGTATCTGATGACTCTTCTTGGCTCAAAATGCCCTGACTGATGAGAATATTTTTTTATTTCAATCATTTTGCAGACCTGTTACAGATTTGATACTTCTATTTTTACACTGTGAAAGAAATTCCTTTGTTATAGGCGAAATTACAAAATGTTTAACTAAAATGATGGAAAACTAGAATTATATTGTAGATAAAAATACCTAAATTCGTTTAGATTTTAAACAAAAATTCAGAATGAAATACTCTAAAATTATTATCGTTGTAACCCTGTTACTGTTCCAGTTGGGAGCGGCGCAGGAAAAAGCAGATGTTGTCTTAAATAAAGCTTTCACAGAAGCTAAAGCAGGAAAGAAAAATGTTTTACTGGTGTTCCATGCTTCATGGTGCAAATGGTGCAAAATGATGGAAAAAAATATGGACCTTCCTGAAACCAAACCTATTTTTGATAAAAGATTTGTCACGGCTTATGTAGACGTTCAGGAAAGAGGTGATAAGAAGAACCTTGAAAATCCAGGCGGACAAGAGCTGATGAATAAATATAAGGGCGGAACTGCCGGACTTCCTTTCTGGGTGATCCTCAATCCAAAAGGAGAAGTATTGGCAGATTCTTTTGATGCTAAAGGAGAAAACCTAGGATCTCCAGCCACACCGGAAGAAGTAACCACTTTTATTGCCAAGATGGGTAAAGCCTCAAAACTAAGTAATGAAGAGTCACAAACTATAGAGAAAGTGTTTGTGAAGAAATAAAAATAAAATCCCTCCAAAATTTATTGAAGGGATTTTTTATTATATGAATCTGTTGATTATAATTCTTTATAAGAATATTCAATATTGGTCCATAAAACCTGATCTCCTGTTTTGATCATTTCAGAAGGAGTGGAAAATATATTGACAAAAATATTTTCGTATTGGGTGGTTCCAAAATGAGCACTTTTAGTAATCAATAAGGCGTCATGATCATCTCGGGGAACTTTTTTAACGTATCTGTACGTTCTTTTTAAAGTGAATGAAGAAGTGTTTTTATGGAAATCACCAATGTAAGTTGGCTTACTATTATTATTCTCTTGGATCATTACAGAATCATTCGCGATGGTAAAACTGTACGTAAAATCTGTAGTTGAGGTTTCTGATAGCAACTTGATGGTCTTGTTTTTAAGATCAAGGCTTATTTTTTCCCAAGTGGGTTCCTGATACAGACTCCAATAATTGTTGAGGTAAGATTCATCCGGAGTAGATTTTTCTCCTTTTGCCCCCTGATACAAAACTGTATTTTTTACAGCATAGCTTTTAAATTGAAACTGGTAAACATTTTTATCAACAGGTCTCGGATCATCAATTGTATTATCGTTGTTTTCACAAGAGATCAATGACAATGCCATCATCAGGGCATAAAATGGGTGTTTCATCGGTACTTTTTGCAAAAATAGGCCTTTTACACGGATTGGTGAAATAGAATAGAGTGAAACTTCCCTATAACAGGGCTAAAAAGTAAAAAGACGAAAGAGCAAATGTATGAATTCGCCTTTTCGTCTTTTAATTTCATTTATTTCCCAAAATACATCTGATCCTGCTTCTGTTGCTCATTATAAATGATCTGGAAGCTTACAGGCATATATTGGTAAAGAAGTTTCCAATGTTGGATTTTTGCATGTTTTTTAAAACTTTCGAAAGATCTTACAAAAAGGTTTTCAATCATGGTTCTTACATAAGAATTCCCGTTTCTGTAGATCCAGTCCATCAGCTTGATATGATGGGCAATGATATTGATCTTAGATTCCTGCAACAGGTTCTTCAGATAATTCACGGTAGCCTGCATGACCCCAGCGAAATTGTCCTGTACAGACAACTGTGTGATCTCATTGCGAAGTGGCGGATAGAAAAATTTTAAGTATTCAACAGCTATTTTTTGATTAATAGTTTGCATTTGTACTTTCATCATAATTAAGAATTTTTCAAACACTTTATATTGCAGCGAAATGTATACCAAAATTTAAAGGCAGGCTGCAAAAATAAATACACCAACTATCACAGCGATGTGAGTGAGTAATATCTCTGCATTGTGTCTGTTAGTCGTAGTTTTCCAGGTTTTCCAATCTGAAATCCTTCTGATTTTATTTTTCATAATCTATTGATTGTGAGTTATTTTGATTTTTGTTTAATTTAAACACTTTGTAATGAAACGGATAAAAAATGTAACAAAACCGTTATATGCCATGACTGTAAATTTGTCTGGAATACACCTTCTGTAGGTTGGCAGAAATATGACTAAAAATCACTTTTCTGTATTCCTCACTGCAGAAAGCGGTACAATTGTCCAGAGAATAGATAAAAGTAGTCTCAATAGCATTCTTCAGTACTGTATCTCCGTCAGTATAAATTTTGTCCATTTTCTGTAAACTTCTGAACAGCAGATTTCTGTCATTCTGGCGGATCATATTTTTAATACGTTCCGTAAACGTCCGGATAATGCTGTATGAGTTTTGAATGTTAATTTCTTTTACTTCCTTTTCAAAATCGGGAACCACATCGGTGATTTCCTTTACGGCTTGTAAATAATTCATTGTATTATATTTTAATTGTGATTGTGTTCAAGGATTTTGATAATAGCACCAAAGATGAAAATGGTTAAAAAAGCGAGAAAGAGCATATGGTAAGGCTTAAGCCACTTTGGAGTCGCTGGTCCTCTGCTTTTTAATCTTCTGAGCTTGTCAATTCTGTTTAATGTTTTTAAGTCCATTTTTCTATGTTTTCAAATGATGATGCCAATGATATTCCGTTGAAAATGAAATTTATTTAAGGTGTTGATATGTAGTATGTTGTGGTTTTGTTGTTGAATTTTTAAAACAAAAAAGCCTGTCAAAATGATAAGGTTTTTATCAATTTGAAAAATGAAAGACAAAAACTTATGTTACCTGTCACCACAAATGAACGGCTGAGAATTCCCCTCTCTTCAAAGATTAAATAATTTAGTTTTGTCATTGACTACGTCGAATCTTCGATTTCTGACGAAGGAAGAATCTTATTGAAATTCAATTCTATGAGATTCTTCACTACATTTCATTTCATTTCATTCAGAATGACAGAGGGTGGTCAAAAGAGAGTAGCATAAAATGACATTTTTTAAGTTTCGCAATAAGGATAAGAATGAATATCTTTGCAGTCCAAATATTCAGAAAAATGTTTTCAAAAATAATAGTACACAGAGTCGGAAATAAGATCAACGGAGATTCGCTGACACTTTCCCAGGAGGAATTGAAGCTGGAAGAAGGAATGGCAGAAATGCTTGAAGACTACTTTTTAGGTTCTTTTAAATCGGAAGAAACCTTCCATTTTTATAGTGACACTTATCTGGTCAATAATCCGGTGTACAGTGCTGTATCAGAAATTTTTGATGACAAAGCAAAGTTCATCTGGGAATCTGAGAATATTGCAAAACATCTTTTTGAAGCGGCAGAAAATCCAAGAGTTCAGAGTGGGGAACTTTTCATTGTTCTTTTTGAAGACGAAAGCGACCGTCCGGATAAAGTGGATAAAATCGGGATTTTTAAAACAGAAAAGAGAGAATCTTTCCTGAAAATTAATCCTGCTGAAGAAACATTTGATATTGAAAAAGATCAGGGAATCGGGTTATCTAAAATTGATAAAGCGGCTTTGATCTACAACAATAATAAAGAAACAGGATATGTACTTTCTGTGGTTGACAACAACAAAAACGGAGATATGTATTACTGGTTCGAAGATTTCCTGAAGGTAAAACAGCGTGATGATGAATATTTCCACACGCAGGAAGCTTTGATGGTGTATAAAGACTATATCACAAAACAGCTTCCTCAGGAATTTGAAGTGTCCAAAGCAGATCAGGCAGATTTCCTGAACAAGTCTATCAATTTCTTCAAAGAAAAAGAAGAATTTAAGCTGGATGAATTTGCCAGTGAAGTATTGGGTGACGAACATGTGATTGAAAGCTTTGTAAACTTTAAAACAGACTACGAACAGGATATGCAGGTGAACATCGCTGAAGAATTTCCGATCAGTGAAGCTGCCGTAAAAAAGACTCAAAGACACTTTAAAAGTATCATTAAGCTAGATAAAAACTTCCATATCTATATCCACGGAGACCGACAGAAAATTGAAATGGGTGAAGATGATAAAGGAAAATACTACAGACTTTATTTCGAAAAAGAGGTGTAAAAAGAAATCGGCCATTCCATAATAATATCATAACTTTATAAGACCACACAAAATAACAGTTATGAAATTCATGATCATTTTCTGGGCCGTCTACATCCTTTTTTTCTGTATACCTTTTCCGATATTCATTTATATGATGACTTCGGAAGTAACAGCAGAACCGAGAAATTCATTGGCCGTGAGCTATGGATATCTCGGTTTTTCTTTGATGATATGGGGATATATTCTTGTTTACTTTGTTAATCATCTTTTTATCAAAACCCTTAAAGAAAGAAATACCATTCAGTCTATTCTTCGGAACGGTATTCCAAGAGAAGCAAAAATTATTGATTATAAGCTTCTGAAATATGATCCTAAATCTAATATCAACATCATTGAGATTGTTCTTTCTTTTGCTAATCTGAGGAATGCTCAGATCGAGCACAAGATGATGTTTCATGATACAAAACCACTTGAAAAAAGATTTGATACAGGAAATACCGTTAAGGTTTTGCTCAACCCCAACACCTCACAAAGCCCTTATTTTATCTTAGCAGGTCAGAAGGCCCAATTTAATTCTTCAGGAATGATCCTGAGATTTATATTCATAGCTCTTATGATAGCTTATGTGATTGGACTGTATTATTACTTCTACACCAAAGAATCTTTCGATTTTGGATGGAGATTTCTCACCTTTATGCATCCAATTATTTTCAGTGGAGTGATGATCCTTATTTTTGTATTGATTTTCCAGTTTATTTTCGGAAAATATTTTAAAAATGAAAAAGATGAACGTCTTATGTTTACGGGACGAAATGCCGAAGCCAATATCATCAGTGTAAGCCAGACCGGACTCACGGTGAATGACCAGCCACAAATTATGTTTCAGGTAAGTTTCAAAGATTTTAAAGGAACTGAACACATAACGGTTTACAAGAAAATTGTAAGCCTTTTGAAGCTTTCTTCCATTCCTAAACAAGGAACTATTGAGATCATGTATGACGAAAACGATCCGAAGAAAATAATGATCCCTAAAGGAGTCTAGGGCAGGAATGTAAAATATTAATTCACCTTTTACTCTTTTATCTTATTCATTACCTTTGCCTCTTTAGCTAAATCATATGAAAACAACACTTGTCGATTTAACAAAACCTATTCAGTATAATGCCGGAGACCCATGGTTCATGCGGGTGAAAATTAAACATAAAGCACACAGGAAATCTCACTGGCTGATACGTCTGGCGTTGAGGCTTCCGTCAAGGCTTTTTCCTAAGAACTGGATTGGCTGGGCAGATGATACGATTAAAAATATGGGACTTCATGCCACTACTCATATTGATGCGCCATGGCATTATGGCCCTGTTGTAGAAGGAAAACCAGCTAAAACGATAGATCAGATTCCACTGGAATGGTGCTATGGAGACGGAATTGTGATCGACTGTACTCATAAAGAAGATTTTGTTGCCATTACTATTGATGATCTGAAAAAAGATCTCGATAAAAACGGAATTACTATACAGGAAGGAAATATTGTACTGATCAGAACGGATCGTGATAAAATGATGGGCACTCCTGATTTCGTAGAAAAAGGAACGGGAATGAGCCGTGAAGCTACAGAATGGCTGATTGACCAAGGGGTAAAAGTAATGGGAATTGACCAGTGGGGCTGGGATCTTCCCCTAAAATATATGGCTCAGAAAGCCAAAGAACTCAATGATCCCGAATTCTTCTGGGAAGGCCACCGTGTAGGAATTGAAAAAGAATATTTACATATCGAACAGCTTACGAATCTAAGTGCATTACCTCCATCCGGATTTAAAATCTGTGTTTTTCCCCTTAAAATTGTGGGTGGTTCTGCAGCTCCGGCGAGAGTGGTGGCGATGATGGATGTATAGAAAAAATCATCTCTGACAAAAATAAAAAGGACGAATTTGAAGATTCAGATTCGTCCTTTTACATGTATCATCTTTATTTTCTCAGCTTAATTCTTCTTCCTGAAAAACAAAGCTCTGTTATATTCAAAATTCATTCTGGCGATATTCAGCACAGAAATTCCTTGTGGACATTCCACTTCACAGGCTTCCGTATTGGAGCAGTGCCCGAATAATTCTGTATCCATTTGGGCAATCATATCCAGCACTCTTTTGCTTCGCTCTTCTTTTCCCTGAGGAAGAAGCGCCATATGGGTGATTTTTGCAGAGGTAAACAAAGCTGCACTTCCGTTTTTACAGGTGGCAACACAAGCTCCACATCCGATACAAGCCGCGGAATCAAAAGCTTCTTCAGCCGTCTGATGAGTCACCGGAATAGCCGTAGCATCAGGTGCCTGCCCTGTATTGACAGATACAAAACCTCCTGAAGATATAATTCTGTCAAAAGCAGAACGGTCTACCTTTAAATCTTTTTTTACCGGAAATGCTTCAGCCCGGAATGGCTCTATCAGAATCGTTTCTCCATCTTTAAAGGAACGTAAATGAAGCTGGCAGGTAGTTGTATTTTTCAAAGGACCATGGGCAATACCGTTAATCATCATCCCACATTGTCCGCAGATTCCTTCACGGCAGTCGTGATCAAATTCTACAGGCTCATCCCCTTCAATGATCAGTTTTTCATTCAGGGTATCCAGCATTTCTAAGAAAGACATATGGGAATTTAATCCTTTCAGGTCATAGCTCACAAGCTTTCCTTCACTTTTTCTGTCTTTCTGTCTCCATATCTTAAGATGTAAATCCATAATTTTTGCTTTTTATTTGTAACTTCTTACCGTTGGCTGAATCTCTTCAAAGATCAGAGGTTCCTTAATCAGTTCAGGTTCTCCATTTTCACCTTTCCATGCCCAGGCAGAAATAAATTGGTATTCCGTATCATTTCTCATGGCTTCTCCATCCGGAGTCTGGAATTCTTCTCTGAAATGAGCACCACAGGATTCGTTACGGGTTAAGGCATCATAGCACATCAGTTCTCCTATTTCAAAATAATCGGCTACACGGCCTGCTTTTTCCAGCTCGGTATTCATTTTATCTCCCTGTCCGGAAACTCTTACGTCTTTGTAGAATTCCTGTTTCAGTTTTCGGATTTCCTGAATGGCATATTTTAATCCTTCTTCATTTCTTGCCAGTCCACAATAATCATAAAGGAGTTTTCCTAATGTTTTGTGGAAGTAATCAACGGTTTTTGTTCCTTTGATATTAATGAAATCGTTGATCTGATCTTTAACAGCTTTTTCGGCCTGCTCAAATTCAGGAGTATCCGGTGAAATTTTTCCGGTGTGAATTTCATCCGCCAGATAATTGGCAATCGTGTAAGGAGCAATGAAATATCCGTCTACAGACGCCTGTAAAAGAGAGTTGGCTCCTAATCTGTTGGCTCCGTGATCGGCAAAATTAGCTTCACCCAACGCAAACAATCCCGGAACAGTAGTCATCAGCTCATAATCTACCCAAAGTCCACCCATTGAAAAGTGAGCAGAAGGAGAGATCATCATGGGTTCTTTATACGCATCGTATCCTGTTATTTTAAGATACATATCAAATAAGTTTCCATATTTTTCCTTAATCTTATCTTTTCCCTGTTCCTGAATTGCTTTGGAAAAATCAAGATATACTGCATTTTTCAAAGGTCCGATTCCGAAACCTGCATCAATTCTTTCCTTGGCGGCGCGGGAAGAAATATCCCTTGGAGCAAGGTTTCCGAAAGCAGGATATCTTCTTTCAAGGTAATAGTCTCTTTCATTTTCCGGAATATCATTTGGTGGTCTGTTTTCCCCTTCTTTTAAAGGAACCCAGATTCTTCCGTCATTACGCAATGATTCAGACATTAAGGTCAGTTTAGACTGATAATCTCCGGATTGTGGAAGGGAAGTAGGGTGTACCTGAATCCAGCTAGGGGAAGCCATTAAAGCTCCTTTTTTATGGGCTCTCCAGATTGCAGAACCGTTACATCCCATGGCAAGAGTAGAAAGGTAATAGATTTTTCCGTAACCTCCTGTTGCCAATATTACGGCGTGGGCTGCATGTCTTTCAATGTCTCCGGTATCTAAATTCCTTACGATAATTCCTCTGGCTTTCCCATCAACAGTAACCAGATTCAGCATTTCATGTCTTGAAAATAATTGTACAGAACCTTTTCCGACCTGTCTCATCAATGCCTGATAAGCACCCAGAAGAAGCTGCTGTCCCGTTTGTCCTCTCGCATAGAAAGTACGGCTTACCTGAACTCCTCCGAAGGATCGGTTGTTCAGATATCCACCATATTCCCGACCGAAAGGTACACCTTGTGCTACAGCCTGATCGATGAGGTTCAAAGAACATTCTGCCATTCTGTAGACATTGGCTTCACGGGCTCTGAAGTCTCCTCCTTTTAAGGTATCTACAAACATTCTGTAGACACTGTCACCATCGTTTTTATAGTTTTTGGCGGCATTCACACCTCCTTGTGCTGCTACAGAGTGCGCTCTTCTCGGGCTGTCCTGGAAACAGAATGATTTCACATTATATCCCATTTCCCCTAAAGAAGCTGCGATTGAGCTTCCTGCCAGACCTGTTCCTACAACAATCACGTCCAGTTTTTTACGGTTGGCAGGGTTTACGAGTCTTGCTTTCTTTTTATAATTTTCCCATTTATGTTCTAATGGGCCTTGTGGTATTTTTGAATCTAAAATCATGATCGTTCCTTTTAATGATAAGTAAAGAATACATACACCGGCATCAATGCAAAACCTACACAGATAATGATTGAATAGGCAATCCCGATAGTTTTGAACCATTGTACGAACTTAGGATGATATAATCCCAGAGTTCTTACAGCACTATGGATCCCATGAATCAGGTGATAGCATAAAGCGATCATTGATAAAACGTAAATGATAACGTACCACCATTCTTTAAAGACATTGACAACAAGAATATAGAGATCTTTATTTCCGTTCTCATCCAAAGGAGGATTTCCGAATTTGTAGATATACCAGAAGTTCTGGAAATGGATCACCAGGAAAATAAGGATTAATGTTCCTAGGATTCCCATATTTCTGGAAGCCCATTTGCTGGCTCTTCCACGTCCGTCCGTCTGGTAACCGCCTCCTGACTTTTTATTTTTTAAAGTGATCATAAGCCCGTCTACCGCATGCAGAATAATACTGGCATACAAAACATAAGAAACTATTTTGATAATGATATTTCCTGATAAAAAATGCGAATACGCATTAAATTGCAGGTGTGCCTGTTCTTGTGGAAGAAAAAGCTGAAGATTTCCAAGGAAATGAATCAACAGGAAGAATCCCAAAAAGAGTCCTGTAAGGCACATCAGCATTTTTCTTGACAGTGTTGATAACATATTTTTGATTTAATGATTAATAATATCCTAAGACTTTCATCCACAATCCTCCTACAACCATGTAAATGATCAACAGAACGATTCCTATTTCAAGACCTTTGATCCACCATGTTTTGAGTTCTACATATCCACTTCCGAAAAATACAGGAGCCGGACCGTGTCCGTAATGGGTAAGCACTCCGTAAATAGAACCCATAAAACCTAGCATCATGGCCAGTAACATAGGAGGAATTCCTAAAGAAACACCTACACCCAGTAAGGCTGCATACATGGCCGCTACGTGGGCGGTAGCACTGGCAAAAATATAGTGACTGAAGAAATACACGACAATAATTACCGGGAAAGCTACCTGCCAGCTCAGACCTCCGATCTGAACTTTGATAAGGTTACTGAACCATTCAATGAAGCCCAGTTCATTCAGAGAACTTGCCATCATTACCAGTACGGCGAACCAAACGATAGTATCCCATGCTCCTTTTTCTGCTTTTACATCTTCCCAGGTTAATACTGAGGTTAACAGCAATAATGTCAATCCAATGAAAGCCGTAGTTGTAGCATCAATAGAAAGTGCTCCCCCGAATATCCAAAGGGCTAACAAAATGAAGAATGCCAATAGCATCAGCCATTCATTTTTGGAAATAGGTCCCATTTCTTTTAATTTCTGAGCAGCCACTTTTGGAGCATCTCCTGTTTTTTTCAATTCAGGCGGGTATAATTTGTATAATACCAAAGGAACAATAATGAATGCTACGGCACCCGGAATGAAACCTGCTGCAGCCCATGACATCCATGTAATATCAATACCAAGGTTGGCAGCAAATTTCTGACACATCGGATTACTGGCTGTCCCGGTAAGGAACATTGAGGAAGCGATGAGGTTCATATAGTAACTGTTCAAAGTCAGGAATGAACCTAATTTTCTACGGGTTTCCGGCTTTTCAGGAACGGAATCAAAGCTTGTCGCCATCGATTTCATAATCGGGTAGATAATTCCCCCGCCTCTGGCTGTGTTACTTGGAATGGCAGGTGCCAGACAAAGATCTGCAAGCCCTAATCCATAAGCCAATCCCAATGAGCTTTTACCAAAAACTCTGATGAATATAAAAGCAATACGGTTTCCCAGCCCTGTTTTGATAAACCCTCTGGCAATAAAAAATGAAATCCCGATCAGCCAGATGACTTTGTCTCCAAAACCGGAAAGCGCTTTGGTAATAGATTTCCCGGCATCTCCCGGAACAATTACCTGTGTAAGGGCTGTAAAACCTATGGCCATCATACACATGGTGCCCATAGGAGCTGCTTTTAAAATAATTCCTAATATGGTTGCTGCAAAGATGGCAAACAGATGCCAGGCATTATCAGCAACACCCTCCGGCGCAGGAATGAACCAAATGATTAATGCGACAGCGAATGTAATCGCTACGTTTCTGATATTAATTTCTTTCATGAGGATAAGTGTTTTAAGTGGTTAAAATCTACTCTGTACCTGAACAATGAATAGATTGTTGTTATATTGTAATGTGTTTTCTACTTGATGTTTATAGCGGTCAAACTGTACTCCCAGCTGAATTCTTGCACCGTAATTTTTCAGGAATTCTAATCCGACCATTGGAGTAATTGTTTGTCTTGGGTTGGAAGCCATTCTGAAATTGGTATCAAGGTATTCGTAACGGCATGATAATTCGAAGGCGCTGAGATTTTTGTGGTTGATCTCATATCTTAGATTCGGAAGAAAATAAGCACCGCGGATCAGGTATTGGTCGGGATTATCGGGACGTAATTCAGGTGCAATGGAATTGTATAGAACGTGGTTAGTTGCCTGTTTGGCTTCCAGTTGCATGTCAAGGCTCCATTTTGGATCAAATTCGATCAATGAACTCAGATCTACACCCAGTGCATATACTTTTTTGCTGAAAACTTCTCCGGTACCTCCATTCAGACCTACATTGAAGTGATATTTTTTTGATAATCCGAAAACCAGACGGGTAGAATACTGTTTTCCGTTGTCATTATCATTGATCTGGTTTTTTCCGTTCCCATTCACTACTGAAACAGCATATTGGAAAGGAATTTCTCCCAGTTGAAGTTGTCCTGTAGCAGACATCCCGATCTGAAAGCTTGTCCAGCCCAGTTTTCCAAATTCTGTATATTGATTGGACCAATCCAGAGATTTAATAATGTCAATCGGATAGGTCTCTTCAATACCGAACCAAGGTCTGAATTGTCCTACGGTAATTGCTAATTTGGGATTGAAAGTATACTTCAGGTAAGCATTTTCAAGAACTCTGCTTTTAGGATCATTTTTAAAATCAGCAAGGTTTGCCAAAACAACAACCTCTGTACGTTTACTGATCTGTGCCCGAACCTGAACCCTCATGTATTTGAGCATGAAGTTATTATCAGTTCCGGATCCATCGGTATGATGAAGCCCGTTTACATCAACATCTTTACTCATTCCTACAAGATAACGTGCCTGAAAAAGGCCTTTGATCTGCAGCTGCGGATATTTTACATTGTCTTCTTCTTTTGGAGGAGCTGTGGTTTTCAGAGAATCCTGATTTTGCGCATAAGCTGATAACCCACAGGCCAGCATGCACAGGATCAGGCTTTTCTTTTTAATCGAAAAAAAGGCCATATCTATTTTTGTTTTTTTATTGTGAATTCTATTTTACCACATCTGCTTATCCATCCCGTCAAATATTTGATTTTCAGTATTTCGTCTAATCATAATAGGGCATACTTAGGGTATTATCTACTAAGCACGAGCATTTTTTGTGGTGAAATATCTATTTTAATCCTAAGAATGTGAACGGTGCAGACTCTTTAAATTCAGCATTGGATTTTCCGTTATAAGTGAGGTTATTGCTGAGGTCCAGTTTCATCACTTTTCCTTTAGGGCTTAAGTCGAAATCTTTAAGATCTACCCAAAAAGTGTTGGGAGTGAAAACCGTTTCAAAATAATACACCAGATTTTTCTGATCCGAAACAGAGCGCCATCTTGTTGACGAAATATTAGGCTCTGTAGCAGAAGTGATTCCATAAGGAACAGAGCAGTTTCTGATCACACTGAAAACACTGGCCACTGCTGTACGGGTATCGGCGGTCTGAGGAATCGCATTGATATAGTAAGAGGCTCTTACAAAACGGTCTGCGGCACGGTTGGTTCCCGGAAGCATCACCGTTCCCGGAATGCCCTTCCAGTAATTGTTAAGAGCAAGTTGTTCTTCAAAAACCGGAGAGTTGGTCATTACTGTGTAAGAAGGATCATGATGAATAACCAGTTTCCCGTCAATATATTCAAATACAGCATTGTCTCCTGAAGCGTCAGAGATAGAAAGATGAACCGTTGTGAATCTTTCTGTTCCGGGGATATAATCACTTACAATAACGAAAGGTTCTTTGCGTGAAAACTCTACGGCTTCTTTTACTGTAGCAAAATTATCAAGATAATATTGTGCCCATAATGAAATGGCAATTCCCTTTTTACTTCCTTTTCCATCGAATTTTGGGTATTGGGATTCTCCTAACCAAAGCAGGTTGGCAACTAATCCCTTTTCATTCATACCATCTGCTGAAGCAATGTCCCATGAAGAGCTGATGAGGCTGCCGTACTTTGCTGTCCATTTTACAGATTTAGAACCTACTTGTCCGTTGCGGTCTATTCCTTTTGGTAGTACCCATAAATTGGCGGGGATTTCGTCACGCCAGTCCATAGAACGAGCTGTAATAACAGTATTCTGGGGACCTTTGTAAACTACCCTTGTACAGGCTTCTGAAGGATTCCATAATCCTATAGAGAGGACCAGAGAAAATAAGATTAATGGGAACTTTTTCATAATAGTATTATTTGAATTTAAATTTTATATAGAATTCATTGAGAATAATTCAATGAATTTTTGTCATATTCATTATTTGGTGATATAAATTTAGCGAAATTTGTTTAAATAAAACAATTATTAAGGTTAATAATGTGTAATCCATGTTATGAATCATGATTAAAGAGTGCATTACCTGATTATAGGATTTTTTTTCGTATCTTTTAGATATTTGACATGAAAAAAAGGGGGGAATAATGAATATTTTAATGTGTTTTTGCTTCTTTTTTTGGTGGAAATCTCCCATAAATACTTGGTGGAGCAGGCTTTAAAATTAGATACCACAAAGAAGAAAGCTGTTTGAAAAAACAGTATATTTGATAGATAGACTGAAAAGATATATGAATTTTATAGAGTGCCATGAAGAACCTATCCATATTCCGGGTTCTATTCAGAGTTTTGGTTATTTGATTGGCATTGATGCAGAATCCCATACCATTACTTTTTTTAGCAGGAATATTGCGGATTTATTTAAAGTCGGAAGTTCAGAAGAGCTGTTCGGAAGAAAGATTACCGACTTTCCTGGAAGTTTTCAGAGCATTATTGATTCAGAAATCTATACTTCACTGGACAAGTTTACCAGACGTAAAAATGAAACCTATTTCGATAAGGTTTTTATCAATGATAAAGAGTATCATTTTTCTGTTTTCAGAAGTGAGCTTTATATCTTTCTGGAGTTTGAAGAAGTGATTATTAATCCTAATAAACGGATCTCCAATAAATATGATAACTTTTACATCATTGATAATGAAAAGGAACTCTGGAATCATCTTCTGGAAACGCTTTCGAAGGTGATCAACTATGATCGGATGATGGTCTATAAATTCATGATGGACGGTTCCGGAAAAGTAATTGCCGAAAAGAAGAATGAAAACATGGAAAGTTTCCTTGGGCTTCATTACCCGGAGTCTGATATTCCAAAGCAGGCAAGGGATCTTTATCTTAAAAAAAGAAAAAGAATTTTCAGTAATGTATATGCGGATACTGTTCCTATTTTAAGCAAAAGCGCAGAGAGCATTGATCTCACTTTTTCAGCATCAAGAGGGATGTCACCGGTTCACGGGCAGTATCTGAAAAATTCGGGAGCAGCTTCAAGTTTCAGTGTTTCCATTATTATTGATGACCATCTTTGGGGATTGGTTACCTGCCAGAATGTAGAACCCAAACATATAGATCTTGAGGATAGGGTACAAGCCGGAATTTTTACAACGCTTGCTGCGAATGCCTATTCATCTTTTAAATCAAAAAGCGAACTGAATTACCGTTTGGAACTGAATGAGAAAACATCTCAGCTGAAAACGGAATTTTTAAAACATAATCATCTCTTTGATTCTCTTATTGAATGTAAAAAAGAGATCAGAAATTTACCAGAAGCAGACGGACTTGCCATTGTTTCGGATGAAAATATAATTATAGACGGCAGTACACCTGATGTTGAAACAGTAGGAAGAATTGTAGAATGGGCTCTTGGGAATACTGATGAGCGTATCTATGTAAGCAGAAGCTTCCTTAAAGATCATGGTAAAGAACTTGAATTGACGGAAAATGCGGCAGGAATTGCCATCTATTTTATTGAAAGAGATAAAAATGAAATGCTGATCTGGTTCAGAAAAGAGTTTGATGAACATATCAACTGGGCTGGAAATCCCGAGAAAAAAGTAGAGGTGTTTTCTCAGAATGGAGAGGAAAAACACATGATATCACCGAGAACATCATTCCGTATTTTTACAGAAAATATTAAAGGGTATTCAAAAAGATGGAATTCCAGAAATATAAGTGCTGTACAGGCCGTAAGGGATTTGATCTTGGAAACTTCCCATAAAAATTACAACGCCATCAAAAGGCTTAATGATGAGCTTAAAAAAGTGAATGAGGAACTTGACAGTTTTTCTTACACTATCTCTCATGACCTGGGTACTCCTCTGACTGTAATGAAACTGAATGCACAGATGCTTTTGGGAAATCTTGCAGCTGATGCTGAAAAAAGTAAAACCAAAATCAATTCAATTATTGAGGAAATCGACAATATGGCGGAAATGATGCATGATGTGTTGCAATTGAGTAGAGCCAAGCATAGTGAAATCCAACTTGAAAGTCTGAAAACAGCTCATACAATTGAGAAAATTTCCGAAAATGCCAAAATGACCTATGGCAGTCCGAATAGTGAAATTATCATTAAAGAATGCCCTGATGTATTGGCTGATAAAACCATGCTTCATCAGGTGTTTTTGAATATCATCAACAATGCTGTAAAATATTCTTCCCATAAGGATCTGCCCAAAGTGGAAATTGAAGGGACAGAAGATGGGCAGACCATTATTTACAGAATCTCAGACAACGGTATCGGTATTCCTGTGGAAGAGAAGCATAAAATGTTTAAAATCTTCAACCGGATGGATAATGCCAAGAAGTTTAAAGGAAACGGAGTAGGACTGTCTATTGTACACCGCATCATGAAAAGATTGGGAGGAAATGTAGATTTTGAAAGCAGCAGTGAAGGGACTTCTTTTATTTTAACGTTCAAAAAGCCTTATATTTGAGAAACTTTTAAAACGTTATTTATGGTATCAGAATATCTAAAACAGAATACAGCAGATTATCACGATGCAGCAGAAAAACTTTTTAATTCTGAAAAGATTTTCAACAAAACTTTCACTTTAGAAGATTATAAAAAAATCATTCATACCAATTACCTGATGCTTCTTCACAGTGAAGATAAAATATTCAGCAGCCTTTCTGATAAGTATGCAGAAAAACTTCAGCTGGATGAAAGAAAGAAGCTTTCCCTTATTGAAAAAGACCTGAAAAGCCTCTCCCTGGAAAATCAGGAAGTTTCTCATTCCCTTGAGTTCAATAACGAACATGAGGCACTTGGAGCGATGTATGTGATTGAAGGTTCTACCCTTGGTGGAAATGTAATTGCAAAGCAACTTTCCAAAACGGAGGGTTTTGATGAGGTTACCTTCAACTTTTTCGGATGCTATCAGGAAAATACGGGGCCAATGTGGAAAAACTTCAAGGAAGTTCTGGACACAGAAGTTGCTGAAGAAAACTATAATGAAGTGCTTTCCGGTGCGAAAAAACTATATACGTTTTTACTGAACGTCAACTAATTTATTTTAATTCTAATTAAATTCCTGAAAAATTGCTCAATTTTTCAGGAATTGTTAAATTTGGGGAGTTTCAAATTTAAACTTAACTAACAAAAATAATTTTTAAAAAGTAACAATATGAAAGTAACTGTAGTAGGTGCAGGCGCTGTAGGAGCAAGCTGTGCAGAATACATCGCAATGAAGAACTTCTGTTCAGAAGTAGTTTTGGTAGACATTAAAGAAGGGTTTGCTGAAGGGAAAGCAATGGATTTGATGCAGACAGCATCTCTTAACGGATTTGATACAAAAATTACGGGTACAACAGGAGATTACAGCAAAACTGCAGGTTCTCATGTAGCAGTAATCACTTCAGGGATTCCAAGAAAACCTGGAATGACTAGAGAAGAATTGATCGGTATCAATGCTGGTATCGTGAAAGAGGTTACTGAAAACTTAGTAAAACACTCTCCGGAAGTAATCATCATCGTGGTTTCTAACCCAATGGATACGATGGCTTACCTTGTTCACAAAACATCAGGTCTTCCTAAGCACAAAATCATCGGAATGGGTGGTGCATTAGACTCTGCAAGATTCAAATACAGATTGGCTGAAGCATTAGAGGCTCCAATTTCTGATGTAGACGGAATGGTAATCGCTGCTCACAGTGATACAGGTATGCTTCCATTATTGAGCAAAGCGACAAGAAATGGTGTTCCTGTAACTGAGTTCTTAAGTGATGAACAACAAAAATATGTAATCGAAGAAACTAAAGTAGGAGGAGCTACGCTTACGAAATTATTAGGAACTTCAGCTTGGTATGCTCCAGGTGCAGCAGTTTCTGTAATGGTTCAGGCGATTGCATGTGACCAGAAGAAAATGATCCCTTGTTCTTTAATGCTTGAAGGAGAATACGGACAAAACGATATCTGCCTGGGTGTTCCTGCGATCATCGGAGCAAACGGAGTAGAATCAATTGTAAACGTAACGTTGACTGCTGAAGAGCAATTGAAATTCGCTGAAGCTGCTAATGCAGTAAGAGAGGTGAATGGAGATTTGAAATTCTAATTTACTGAATCTTATATAAAAAGAAACCGTACCGAAAGGTGCGGTTTTTTTATTAATTTTGTTTTTCGTTTGAGCTATTTTTCCGATTCGCTGGCGCGAGCGTCCCGCTCGTGCCCATCCTCATAAATTAACATCTATTTCCAGCACTTTCTCATAATCATCACAATAATTTCTAGCACTGCTATATTTCCATTCTCAAGACTCCATAACAAAACCTGCCTCAACTGGGTTTTGATGAACATAATTTAGTTTCTGCTCAAATACCTTCAACGTCCATATTTCTATGGGATTATTATTCTGCTGCCAAAACTGATACTTTTTTATATTGGAATTTCGGCTTCCTGCTTTTTTAAACATCCACAATAACCATTCTTTTCTGCTTTCCTGATTATTTTCTTCGATAGCCTTAAGCAACTTTTTAGCGGTAAAACCTTTAAAATCTCTTATTAATTCTGAAGGTTGACCTTTTTCTGATCTGAAAATTAAATGTATATGACTGGGCATGATACAATATCCGAAAATAATCATTCCTTTATTCTTTCTACAATAATTCAATGCTTCAATAATGATATCGAAATATTCAATTCTTGTAAAAATATCAATCCAAAATACCGTAGCAAAACTTATGAAATAAGCTCCTTCTTTTTCATGAAATTTGTGTTTTCTGCTCATTATCTAAAATTAATAAAAACACACATTATTATTTTTAGAAATTAAATTTTTAAATGTTAATTATTGTGGGGACACGAGCGGGACGCTCGCGCCAGCGAGGGGCTGCTAATGCAGTAAGAGAGGTGAATGGAGATTTGAAATTCTAATTTACTGAATCTTATATAAAAAGAAACCGTACCGAAAGGTGCGGTTTTTTTATTAATTTTGTTTTTCGTTTGAGCTATTTTTCCGATTCGCTGGCGCGAGCGTCCCGCTCGTGCCCATCCTCATAAATTAACATCTATTTCCAGCACTTTCTCATAATCATCACAATAATTTCTAGCACTGCTATATTTCCATTCCCAAGACTCCATAACAAAACCTGCCTCAACTGGGTTTTGATGAACATAATTTAGTTTCTGCTCAAATACCTTCAACGTCCATATTTCTATGGGATTATTATTCTGCTGCCAAAACTGATACTTTTTTATATTGGAATTTCGGCTTCCTGCTTTTTTAAACATCCACAATAACCATTCTTTTCTGCTTTCCTGATTATTTTCTTCGATAGCCTTAAGCAACTTTTTAGCGGTAAAACCTTTAAAATCTCTTATTAATTCTGAAGGTTGACCTTTTTCTGATCTGAAAATTAAATGTATATGACTGGGCATGATACAATATCCGAAAATAATCATTCCTTTATTCTTTCTACAATAATTCAATGCTTCAATAATAATATCAAAATATTCAATTCTTGTAAAAATATCAATCCAAAATACCGTAGCAAAACTTATGAAATAAGCTCCTTCTTTTTCATGAAATTTGTGTTTTCTGCTCATTATCTAAAATTAATAAAAACTCACATTATTATTTTTAGAAATTAAATTTTTAAATGTTAATTATTGGGGGACGCTCGCGTCAGCGGAGGGATACTTTGATCGTAATTGTACAGGGTTTCGGCGCGGCCACGGGCCGCGCCGAAACCTACAAAAATGAAGTTACCAATACCATATCATTTTATTGTATTCACAAAACGGCTTACAGCATTTACAAAGTCTTTATTTTTCTCATAATACAAAAGATGTCCGCCATCAATGGAAAATACTTTCTGATTGGGAAACCTGAAGGTTTTATAATGCTGAGTTCCCACTGCTTTATCCTTTTTTCCCGTAATAATAAGAACAGGAACATTAATCTCTTTTGTCATTGGAGCATAATCAGCGTAATATTCAGGAAAATCTTTAGGTTTTGAAATGACAGCCATTCCGAAGTCGATGATTCTGGGGTGAAGGGAATCAATCTTATCCGATTCTTTTATGGTTTCAATATCTTCGGTCAGGAATTTATATCCGATTCTTTTCTTTCTTAAAGCGCTGCTGACTTTTGAAAGTTCTGAAGAAAGGCTGTCTTTAGGAATTGCTCTGTTTTTTAGCTTTAATAGGCTGTTTCCATATTCAATCTGTTCCTTGACAGATTCATCATTCAGAAAATGCAGGGTGACATTGGCAAGGATGAGTCCTTTGGTATGCTGGGGATATTTTTTTGCATAGTTTACAGCTATTATTCCACCAAAAGAATGAGCGAGCAGTAAGATCTTTTTCAATTTGAGATGCTGTCTCAGTTCTTCAATATCCTGAATCATTTTGTCAAGATGGTAGTTTTCAGAAGTGCCGGATTCACCGGAACCCCGCTGATCCATATAAACCATCTGCATGTTTTTTTCCAGATTATTTCCACCCATTAGTTCAAAGGAAGAATATCCTTGTCCGGGACCACCGGGAATATAAAAACATGCTTCTCCTTTTCCTGAGACTTTGTATTTGATTTTTACATGATCAGAGGTTTCAAAAAAGGCTTCTGATGGATGATTCTGAGCTGAAAAGACTGTCAGTGAAACGAAAAAAAATAATAAGTGAGCAATTGTTTTCATACTATTATAACAATTGTAATAAGCTGTTTATTACTAGAATAACAAATTATCTTTCTATTAAAGCTTATTTTTTTGAGAACATACTCTCATTAACTTCAGTTTCAATATATTCGATAATTCTATTCCAATCTTGACTTAAGAAAGGGCCCGTTTCAGCCTTTCAAAGTTCTGCAATCTTTTCAAACAGTTTAGGATAAGCCGTTACTAATCCCGTTTCATCGATTGAAATCTCTGCTTTAAAATCATTTTCTATATTTTCATACAAATATTGATTAGCAGCGGTCCGGGTATATTGCTGCTGGACAGGCCTTATATGATGATTTAAAATATCAATATAGAGGACATCAATTTTCTGAGAATTGTTTTCAGAAAGTTTTAAATAGTTGATAGGTAGCGTATTGGTAAATGGCGTCAGAGAAATATCTATAAATTTAAAATTATTGAATTCCGGGTTTATAACATGATTAATTTCCCATTGATCCTGGATTTTTTTTCCGGCAAGTGTTCTTTTTACTTTATTGATCTCCGATTCGATCAGAAAGTCCTGAATGATCCAGTTTTTATCAATGTGAATTTTATACTCTATACTATATATTTTATCTTCAT
The DNA here is from genome assembly GCF_045865955.1 of Chryseobacterium sp. KCF3-3. NCBI lineage: Bacteria > Pseudomonadati > Bacteroidota > Flavobacteriia > Flavobacteriales > Weeksellaceae > Chryseobacterium > Chryseobacterium sp. KCF3-3. The sequence continues at coordinate 451,491 of NZ_AP035792.1, read as the reverse complement.
GGCAACCGATGATCTTTGATTCTGCCGCATAGTTTTTATCATCGGATTGTAAATTAAAATATTCAAAAGATTGATAAAATATTCCTTTCCAGATCAATGTTGTCATAATATATTATTTGGTGCTTAATGTGATTTCATTAGTTTTAACGGGTTTGGTTTTTCCATTGCGGCTCCAGAAATGAAGCCAGCTGAGTGAGAGATGGCGCAATAATTAGAAAATGATAAACTTCAGAGCGTTTTGCAATATATTAATTGATCCTGTTTTTACGAAAATAATGAAGTTCACTTAAATTCTTCAAAAGAAAAGCATCAGATTATTTAGGTAAAGGATCAGAAATGTACAGGTTTTTTTCATTAATTTTAAGAATATTGGCATCATTGGTGTACCAATCCACAAATTTGTCATATTCTTCTTTATTATTGGTAAGCCAATTTTTAAAAGCCTCTTTATCTCCTATCTGAAACAGGTAATAATTATAAGCATTAAATAGGTTGTTGTCATCCATTATTTTTTGATAGTTTAATAAAACATTTGAAGGATTGCTCTTGATTTTGAAATATTCCTTCAATGCCTTTTTTCTGATGTCTGATAGGGTTTCCAGATTAATTTCTTTTTTATTAGCAGTAGCGAGTGCAAAATATCCGCTGTAAAGAATACAAAAAGGGAGAGGGCCATTAGGTTTACTGTCTTTTTCAATAATGATAATGGCCTGGCAAAGATCAACTGTTGTACTTTTTTCTTTGAATTTTATCGCTTTTTTATACCCGCTATATAAAAGTTGGCTCATTTCCTGGCTTCTGGAAGTAGTACGTTCCAGATTTAAGAATATTTCACCATAAATCAGACCGTATAGCAAATTATTAGAATTTAGAAATAATTTGGCTATTCTGTAGTAGTTGGATGGATATGACGGTTCTGCCTTTATTCCTTTTTCGTAGTTTTCAACGGCTTGGTTTATTTTCTTTTGAAGTTCAAGGACAATTCCTTTCTCCAAATAAAGTTTTCCGGAAGACGGAAATTTTTTTAATCCTTCATCATAAGCCTTTATAGCTTGTTCCGGGTTATCAGCATAATCATAGGCATTACCTAGAAGGGCATAATAATAGTCATCAATATTTGGATAATCTTTGATTTTTTCTAACAGTGATATGGCACTCTTATAATCTTCTTTTCGGATATAAGCAAGTGCAATTTCATATGGATAAGTATAATCTTTTGGATCTTTTTTTTCACATTCTCTAAGAATAGCGATCCCCTCATCATATTTTTCTTCATCAATAAGTTTGACAGCATCATGAACTTCTGCACATTTGAATGTCTTTTTCTGCGAATAAATGAATGAAAAGGCAGTGAGTGCAGCTAAAAAATAAATTTGTCGTAACATGAGTTTTTTGATATTAGTCTTATTGCAAATATGCATTTTTTTAAACAAAAAAAGAGCGATAAAAACCGCCCTCAACAAAATTTTATCTAACAAATATTTTTTACATATAAACACATCCGCATCCTGTTTCCCATTCCTGGCACAGGCGCATAGGTTCATTGCATCCAGGGTTGCTACCACCTCCTCCGGAAACTCTGTAACAAGTACCGTCGCTGCAATAATACGAACCTATAGTTGGCGGGCAGTTACCATCCATATCACATATGGCATACGGAGTGTCGCCACCACTGATCAACACAAGCTGATTTCTCTTTAATTTTTTTAAATTTTTCATAGTAATCATTTTTAATTTGTTGATTACTAATGTATAAAATTATTAACACACCAGCAAGTGTTTTAATGAATTTGGTGGAATTACTCTACATCTAAAGTCATAAAAAGCGCGATTTCCTCTGCATTTTCATACAATCTTGTATTCAGTCCGGTAATATTGAATCCCATTCTTCTGTAAAATTGTATCGCAGGATAATTGGTGTTCTGTGTTTCCAGTTCAATCACTCTGCAATTCAATTTCCTGGCTTCTTTAATGGCACTTTTAATCAACATAATTCCGATTCCCTGTCTTCTGTATTTTTCGTTGATCAGGATATTTTCAATATAAAAACTATTGTTCCAGGTCCTGTGTTCACAGATAATCCAGCCTGCCAATTCTTCATTAACAAAAGCACCGAAAGAATTTCCCTGTTCAATAATGGTATTCAATTCTTCAAGATCTTCAGAAGTCGTTTCCCATATTTTGTGGTAAGGCAAAGACTTCTCTTTTAAAATAAACTCAAAAGAACCTCCAAACTCAATAGAGGAAACCACATATCTTATGTCTGTTGTATACCCGTTATGTCCCCAATCCAGACTTGGATTAGAGGTTAGTTTTTGTAATTTTTTTATTTCCACCCATGTATATTTTTATTTTATTGAATTTCAGTACAAATTTCTACCAGATAATTGTTGGGATCTTTAATATAAGCCGTTTTTTGTCCCCATGGTTTTATAGCAATCTCTTCATAAAGGACAGCTCCGTTTTTTATTGCTTTTTCTACCAAAGCCTCCACATCATCTGTTGTAAAGCCAAGTTCCATTCCGAAAGGCTGGTCTTCTGCTTTTGCTGTTATAAATCCTTTTTTAATATTGGAATTTGCCAGGCTCACAGAAGCGAATGAGAGACTTGTTTCTCCGGTCAGGAGTTCACCATAATCTTTTTCGGGAGTGATGAATTTTATTTCAGAGTCAAAAGTGTTTTTATAAAAGTTCATAGATATTTCTACATCTTCTACATAGAGAATGACATACTTGAATTTGATCATATGATTGAATTTAAATAGTTTTATTTCTTGTTGATAATATATTCTTCGTCTGCCATCAGTTCTATATGAGGCCCATGTAAAGGATACTCTTTAAAACTTCCGAAATGGCCAAAATGAAGAGGGTATTTCTGAGTGAGCTGTCTTACTTTATTGCCAAAAGAATTGATGTCTACCTTTTGAAAAGAATCTTTTTTCTGTCTGCCATTAGTGAAAAAAAGCATCAGGTTACAATGATCTTTAAAATCAAAATCATGATAGTAAAATACGTCGAGGTTTTCTTCTCTGCAAATCTGGATCATATCATCAATTAGCTCTTTTTTATGGTGTAAAGGCAGATTACAATCTATTCTGGCTGCATAATTTTCTGCATTATTTTTTTTGAATTCAGAACCCACCATCTGGATGAAACGATGCTCTATATTTTTGAAATCCTCTCTTTCCGGAGGATAGCTTTTGCTGGATTGAATGGTAAAAGGAAGACTTGCATCCAATAATACTGCGCTTTCACGGATCAATAACTCTTCAATCTCTTTGGCAAACTGAAAATGAAAATCAAAAAGCATATGGTCTCCAATATTGATGATGATTTGATTTCCATCGATATTCAGGTATAAATATGTTTTCTTGAAATCTGATTTTAGCGCTTCCAGTTTATGAATAAAATCGTCTGTATTTTCAACCTCAATTCTTGCCACCAGTTCAGCAGGATTATCGGCATGTCCTCCATATCCGGGATAAAATTTGAAAAACTGAAAATCATATAATTGATCTGGGAATTTGAAATACCAGTATACACCTAGAATCATAGAAGATTATTGATAATTGTACAATAATCAAATTTAAATAAAATTTCATACTCCAAAACTTTCAAAACCCTTAAATTTGTTGTCAATAAAAATTTACTTGGATGCTTAGGAACATTTCAATTGCGGCAGCTACTTTATTGTCCGTAGTTACAATTAATGCACAGAAGAACAGAAATACTCAACTGGAAAGACCCAAATTAGTTGTAGGTCTGGTAGTAGACCAGATGCGTTGGGACTATTTGTACCGTTTCTACGGTAAGTATGGGAATGATGGTTTTAAAAGACTTTTGAATACAGGATATTCTTTGAATAATGTACATATTCCTTATGTTCCTACCATTACAGCTTTAGGACATACATGTATCTATACAGGATCTGTACCGGCTATTCATGGAATTGCAGGAAACGACTGGACAGATAAAGAAACAGGTAAAGGCGTTTACTGTACCGCAGATGAGAGCGTTCAGCCGGTAGGAACTACCAATACAAAAACAGGAAGTCACTCTCCGAAAAATCTTTGGTCAACTACAGTAACTGACGAATTGAGACTGGCAACGAACTTCCAGGGAAAAGTAGTGGGGGTTTCTTTGAAAGACCGTGCTTCTATTCTTCCTGCAGGACACACTCCAAACGGAGCTTTCTGGTTTGATGACAGTACAGGAAATTTCATTACCAGTACTTGGTATATGAATGATCTTCCTCAGTGGGTAAAATCATTTAATTCGCAAAACCTTCCTGAAAAATTAGTAGCCAACGGATGGAATACTTTACTTCCAATTAATGAATATACTGAAAGTGCACCAGACAATTCTCCTTGGGAAGGTCTGTTGGGAAGTGCAAAAACACCTACTTTCCCTTACAGTAATTTAGCAAAAGATTACCAGACTAAAAAAGACAATATCCGTTATACACCTTTCGGAAATACGCTGACATTGAAATTGGCAGAAGCTTCTGTAGAAGGTGAAAAACTAGGTGGAGATAATATCACTGACTTCTTAGCCATCAACCTGGCATCTACGGATTATGCAGGGCATAAATTTGGACCGAATTCTATTGAAGTAGAAGATGTTTATATCAGACTAGATCAGGATTTGGCAGAGTTCTTCAAATATCTTGATTCAAAGGTAGGAAAAGGGGAGTACACTGTTTTCCTTTCTGCTGACCATGGTGGAGCACACTCTGTAGGATTCCTTAAAGAACATAAAATTCCAACCGGTTTCTTCGGAGAAGATGCAGAAAAGAATCTGAACCAGAAACTGAAAGAAAAGTTCGGAGCAGATAAATTGGTTAATGCCATTGATAACTATCAGGTTTATTTCGACAGAAAAGTATTGGCAGACAACAAGCTTGAATTGGACGATGTAAGAAACTTTGCTGTAAAAGAAATTGAGAAAGATCCTACTGTTTTATATGCTGTTTCTGTAGACAAAGTTCAGGAGGCAAGCATTCCGGAACCAATCAAACAAAGAATTATTAATGGAATCAACAGACAGAGAAGTGGAGATATCCAGTTAATTTCTCATGATTCTATGCTTCCGCCATATTCTAAAACAGGAACTACACACAGTGTATGGAATTCTTATGATTCTCACATTCCATTGATCTTTATGGGTTGGGGAGTGAAACAGGGAGAAAGCAACAAAGAATATCACATGACAGATATTGCTCCTACGGTATCTTCTTTATTGAAAATCCAGTTTCCAAGTGGAAATGTAGGAAATCCGATTACAGAAGTTATTGGTAAATAAATTAATTATAGAACAAATCTGTTTAAACGTTTATTTTTTGAAACATTAAGATTGTATTAAGGTGTTGAGAGTATTAAGATGAGCTTCGCTTTAAGCTTAAAAATCAGAATGATTTATCTTAACTATACTTTATTTTTAATGGTTCATCAAAATTTTTTGATAAGTTTAAACAGTTACAGTATAAAAAACATCCCAATTTGGGATGTTTTTTTATTTTCATAGCTTATGATGTTCTTATCATTTGCTGTATCTCTTTATGAAACTTCTTATTCTGTTTTCTGATTTTGATAATAAAATATAAAAGAATAACTATCAAAATACATCCCAGAAGGACTGAAGCCATTTTAATATAAAGATAATCAGATTTCAGTTTCTCACTTTTCAAAGCTGTTTCCTTATTGTGGTTGTCGATCACCTGATTAATGGATTTAAGTTCATTCTGCTTTCTTTTAAATCGCATTTCCATGTGTTTTTTATTAAACTGCTGATAGAGATTCTGTTGTCCCATAGCAAGATAATTCTCAGCCATTTCTTTATAAAGCCCTTCGTTCAGAATAATATCTCCGGTATTTTTAGAAAGATCCTCAGCTTTTAGTAAAAGGTTTATTGCAGCTTGATTTTCGTGTCTTTGTTTGTGTATTTCAGCAATTCCTTTCAAAGCAAATGCTTCCAGACTTTTAGCATAATTATTGCGGGCATAGTTGATAGACTGTAGGAAAGCTTCCTGCGCTTTATCAATTTGATTAAGGTTAAGATAACAGTATCCAATATTGTAAAACACCACACTCATATTAGAATAAGTGGTTTTCTTTACGGGAACCTTTTCATAATTTTGTATAGAAATCAGGAATTTTTCCAAAGCAATTTCTGAATTAGACTGACTTTTATATACCATTCCCCTTATTGCATAGCTTGCAGCCGTTTCAATGTATTTCTCAGGTTTTTTTTCTGGAATTTTTGCAATATACTGTTCTGCCTCATTAAGTGTTTCCAGGCATTTGTTGAAAAGTTCCATTTGCTGATATTGAATAGCGACTGAGATGAGAACGCCTGCCTGGCTTCTGGGATCATTGGTTTTCTGAGACAGTTCTTTTGCTTTTAGAATATATTGTAAAGACTCTTCAAAATTTCTTTTGGCAATATTGGCTGTTGAAAGCAGCATGTAAAGATTGATAGAAGTCTTTATATCATGAGATTTTTTTAATAATTGTTCTCCGATTTTGATGGTGTGATCAGGGTTATCGTAAATTTCAAGTTTCGCTTTTTTTATTAAGACGCTATCAGGTGTCTTTTGTGCTTTCGTAAAATTACAAAAGGCAACCAGCAACAGGATTATTTTTACTATTGATTTCATAAGGCTTTTGTTTTACTGATTTCCTGAATATAGGCATTGGGAGACATTCCCGTAACTGACTTAAAAACAGTAGTGAATGCACTGTGTGATGAGAATCCTGAATATTCTGCCAGATAACTTACTTTATAATTAAGAAATGTAGAATCAGTTCTTAGCAACTGTACAATATGGTTGATTCTAAGTTTATTAATATATCCGTTGAAGTTTTTTTCTTTATTATTAATAATTTCCGAAAGGTATTTTGTATTGATTTCCATTTGAGAGGAAAGCAGAGACAGAGACATGTTTTTATTCAGAAATCGATCGGATTTTTCAAATTCTTCTAACTTTTGGAGAATTTCATCTTCTTTTTCCCTGGATATTTTTGTTGTGGCGGAATCTTTTGTCGCTGGAGCTGTTTTGTTTAAAATGATGGGTTGAGATTTTCGGCTGATCTGTTTTTCAAAGAAATCAAACTGTTTTTTTAAGTCTTTATTTTTACTTCTCATGAGTAAAAAATAAGTAAGCAAACCCAAAATGATCAAAGATATAATCAGGATTAAAGACCAGGAAGATCTTAGAAGCAGATGTTTCTGAAATTCAATATTTTTGTTTTGATTGGTTTCCACAAGTTTCACAAGATATCGTATTCCTTCTTTTGAGCTGGAATCTGTTTTTACTTTTAAATCATTGTAAAGTTTATTGTACTGATGATATTTTGCATCATTATGTACTGCGTAATAATTACGGGAAAGTGACTCGTAGATTTTAATTTTTAAATTGTTAAAAGAAAGATTTTCAATCAATTGAAGCCCTGCTTCCAGTTTTTCAATAGCTATTGCATAATCCTGTCTCAGAAAATAATATTGGGAGAGGTTTTCATAGGCCAGTCCTAAGAGAAAAGGTTGGTTTTTCTGATGTTCAAGATCTGTAATAACACTGTCTATAAGTGCTTTATATTCAGTTTGTTTATTTAGTTTCAGCAGATAGGAAGATCTGAAAATTCTGTTTTCGATTTTTAAAATTCTATTCTCTTCATTATAATCGTCGAGGTATTGATTACTTTGATCAAGATTTTTTAGAGCCTCAGGATAGTTTCTGTTAATTCCCGAGTTCAATGCCTGAAGCTGAAATAATTTTGCGGTGGTGATTTTTAATGCCGGATTACTGCTTTTAAGGAGTTTTTGATCAGACAAGAGATGAGAAATAATTCGTTTCGATTGATTGTACAAACCCAGATTCTGATACTGATCTGCAAGATTATAATCACTGAAGACCTGCATAAAATAAGAAAGATCGTTTTTCTGATCAGGCTCTTCTTTTTGAGCGAAAATATTGACAGATTGTACATATTCCCCCTTCATGGCAAAAGCTTGTGAAATAATGTTTTGAAGTACAATTTTGTGCTCGGCATTTTGATCACTCACAAGAATTCCCTGGGTATAACTGATGCATTCGTCAGAATTCTGATAAAGCTTCAGAAATGCCTTATCGGCTAGAATAGTAAAGTCCGGACCGGACTGTCCTTTGGTGGTAAGGGAGCAGAAAATGAAAATAAACAGTAAAGTTTGAAATAATTTTTGTCTAGATAATTTGTTTTTTGTGTTTTTTTGAATAGTTCTGGTAAAATCCATATTCAAAATATTGTTTTGTATCTGTTTGGTTATTAGGTTTTTAAAAATTAAATTCTTTTAAAATTCACGAATTATGAAAGCCAATTTCTTTTGACAAGGTGAATATTGTATTAATATTGTTTTCACCAATTCGAAACGCTAAATATAATAAAATATGAAAAATTTTTACAGAGTATCAATGAAAATGTTGACGGCTTGTCTTTTTCTGAAATTTGGTTTTGCAGAAGCTCAGCTTACTGTAATAGGTTTGGGAAATTATAATGTAGGAGCAGTCTCAGACAATGGAGTCGTAAGTATGCATACAAGTGGAGGAGGAATATATAAATGGGATGCAGCGGGAGGACTTGTACAGATTGGTTCTATATCAAACGGTTATCCGGCTGCTGGTAGAACTGTTGTTTCGAATGACGGAACTAAAATATCGTCATCCATTACAAATGCAGCAACGGGATTCAATGAAATATCAACTTATGATGTAGCTACTTCCACCTGGGTAAACAGAGGTGGGCTTGTTCCTACTGGATGGGATGGCAGTGTAAGTTCAACCTGGGGCATGACTACCAATGGAAGTACGATCGTAGGTTTAGGATTTCTTACTGCTGCGAACGCACATGCTGTGAAATGGGATGCTGTAAGCGGAATGATAGATTTGGGAAGTATGGTTCCCGGACGCAGCTCCAGAGCCAATGCAATCAATGCTGCAGGAACAGTAATTGTAGGTTGGCAGGATGAGCCGACCGGAACAAGAAGTGGGGCAAAATGGCAGGATGGAGTAGAAAGTTTTATTACAGATAATAATGGAAACAATGTGGGAGAAGCAGGAGGAATTTCTGCAGACGGAAATACCATCATAGGCTCAGCAAATCCTAATCCTTATGTCTGGAATGCGGTAAGTGGACTTACTTATATAACACATCCTAATGCTTCTTTCAGCTTCAAAGGAGGAGCAACAGGAATTTCTGCTGATGGGAAAAAAGTAATAGGGTACTACAGAGCATTTGGAGCACCTCCTATGTCAGGGGAAGGCTTTATCTGGACCTCTGCTAGCGGAAGAATTAATCTGAATGATTATGCCGCGTCTTTAGGAATTGCTACCAATGGAGTCACGATGGGGCTTCCTTTAGCGATTTCACAGGACGGAAAAAAAATTGCCGGAACTGGGACAAATGCTTCAGGGCAGATGATTGCTTTTTATCTGGATACTTCTCAATTTTTATCGGTCAATGATGCCGTGAAAGAGAAAAACAGTATAGGAATCTATCCTAATCCTGTGACTGATATTCTATATTTTAAAGGAAAGGGAAAAATAGAGAAAGCTGAAATTTATAATATGGTTGGACAAAAGGTAAAATCATTTGATACGGTAGAAGGGCAGATTGATGTTTCATCGCTGTCAAAAGGAGATTATATTTTACAATACTCTGTAAAAGGAGTAAAACAGGAGGCTTATAAATTTATAAAAAAATAACATATATAAATAGTAAAGTAGTGGGATGAATGGCTGTTTTCAATATTGAAAGCGGCCGTTCTTTTTTGTGTATATAACAAAAGGATAGCATGTTGGTATAGAAAAGCCTGGTTTTTGGCGAATACATATAAAAAACTATCTTTGCAAAAATTTTGGTTTCCAGTATTTTGGAATGAAAAGGGAATCGGGTGTAACTCCCGGACTGTCCCCGCAACTGTAAATCGCAACTCAAGTTTCTGCAAAAAACCACTGTTTAATAACGGGAAGGAGCAGAATGCGAAAGTCAGGAGACCTGCCGGAATTATAATTAAAAAACATATTGCTTTCGGAGGAAAAGTAAAAAAGTATGGATATAAAAAGATCTTTAGTACTGCTTTTTTCATCGTATGGCTGTTTTCTTTTTGGACAAGAGAAGGCCATCGATACTGTTTATGTCTTCGACAATCAGATGAATAGGGTGAAACTTTTTCATCCGGTAAAAATAATTTCGGCGGAAGATGCCGAGAAAAACTCCAGTAATCTTTCTGAACTTCTGAGATTTCAGTCACAGGTTTTTATCAAAGAAAATGGCCGTGGTGCTGTTTCTTCACCTTCTTTCAGAGGAACTACCGCTCAGCAGACTGCTTTTGTCTGGAATGGGATTAATATCAATTCCAATTTTCTGGGGCAGGGAGATATCAATAATATTGCCTTGTTCGGATATGATCAGATTGGTGTAAAAGCCGGAGGAGGAAGTGTAATATACGGAAGTGGTGCCATTGGAGGAAGTATTCACCTGAATAATACGCTTGACTTTAATAAAGGTTTCCATGGTTCTTTATTTTCTGAAGTCGCTTCCTTTAACACTTATAATAATTTTATAAAAGGATCTTACAGCAATGATAGATTCAGTTTCAAAGCTTCCGGAAATTATTCTGTAAGTGAAAATGATTATAAGGTCAGTGACCTGAACTATATCAACAGAAACGGGAGTTATTACAATACAACATTTAATGTAGGAGCATCCTATAAAATTACAAACGATCATAAAATTTCGTGGCAAAGTCAGTTTTTTGATTCTTCGCAGCGCTTTCCTGTATATGAAGAAACGGGAACAAAAACGAAATATAAAACTCAGAGTGTAAGAAGCCTTCTTTCCTGGGACTGGAACAAAACAAAGTTCAGCAATTCCTTTAAAGCAGCTTATACAGAAGAGAATTTTCAATTTTTCGGTTCGTTAAATCAGCCTAAATCAAGTGGCGGAACCGGGAAAAATTATATCCTTAAAAATGATTTTAATTATTTCCTGAACTCAAAGTGGAATTTTAATATCATTGGAGAGTTTCAGGTCAATAAAGGAGAGGGATATATGAACGGAATATCCAGTGTGAGCAGAAATATTGGTTCTGTTTCAGGATTGTTAAGATATTTTGCAACAAAAGACCTGCGTTTTGAGGGTGGATTTAAGAAAGATTTTGTGGAAGATGTGAAGTCTCCGCTGATGTATTCATTCTCCGGAAAATGGAGTGCTGCAAAATGGTATGATGTAAGCTTTAATGTGTCAAAAAATTTCAGATTTCCATCCTTTAATGACATTTATTATGAACCGGGAGGAAATAAAGATCTGAGACCGGAAACTTCTACTCAGGTAGACATGACCAATGAGTTCAAAGTGGGAGATTTTAAACTTACTTTATCTCCATACTATATGAATGTGACTGATCTTATTGTCTGGCTTCCGACTGCTTTAGGCTACTGGCAGGCATACAATGTGAATAAATCTGAATCTTACGGATTGGAATCTCAACTGTCTTTCAGTAAACAGCTGGGGAACCATAAAATCCGTGCGAATGCAGGGTATTATTATGCAAAATCTATTGATAAAGAAACGAAAATGCAGAGACCTTATGTTCCTATGCACAGAGGGACTGCCAATATAGATTACGAATATGGTTTCTTTAAATTTTTTGCACAGGGACAGGTGAATGGTGTTACATACACTACAAGTGACGAAAAAAGATCAGATGCCATAGATCCTTATTTTCTTTTAAATATGGGTGTTTCTGCAACTTTAGCCAAAAAATATACCTTAGGGTTCAAAGTGAATAATCTAACGAATACATACTACAAAACTGTTTCTTTCTATCCTTTGCCCAAAAGAAACTATAGTGTGTATGCCGCAATAAATTTTTAATAAATTAAAATTGAGTAAATATGAAAATAACTAAACTTTTAACTGTATTATTTGCAGTAGTGTTATTGTTTAACATTTCTTCATGTACAAACAGTTCTGATGAAATTGAAATTTCTCCGATCACTTATCAGAACGGATATTTTATCTCTAATGAAGGAAACTATAACAGCCAAGGAGCTAAGGTAACCTTTGTAACAAGAGATTTAAGCCTGAAACAGGATGACGTGTATGGTTATAATAACAATGAGATCCTTGGAGATGTTCTTCAGACCATTGGACTTAACGGGAATAAAGCTTATCTTGTAATCAACAACTCAAATAAAATTGTTGTAGTAGACCGTTATACATTCAAAAAGTTAGGAGTAATTACAGATCAGCTTGATAACCCAAGAGGAATTACTTTTGCTAACAATTTCATTTATGTATCCAATACAAACTTCGTTGCACATACTCAAAGTATAACAAAATATAAAGCTTCTGACTATTCATTTGTAAGCAAAATCAGCACAACTGAAGTTTCTGATAAGACAGTAGAAGCAGGAGGAAATGTGTTTGTACAAAATGCTTCATCAGGGTATGGAAATAAGATTACTTATATCAATACTTCTAATGATGCTAAAACTGAAATTACTGTTCCAAATGGGCAGATTGGAAATACAGTATCATACAAGTCCAATGTTTATACAATTTCTTCAACAGCTACAGATTCTTATATCTATAAAATTTCAAGTACCGGAGCGCTTACACCGGTAATTACGCTGGCGGGAATTCCTAGTGCTACAAACCTTCAGATTGATAACGATAAGATCTATTTCAGCTCTGGAAATAAAGTATATACAACAGGTTTAGCTACTCCAACAGTTCCTACCAGCCCACTATTAACAGCTGCAGACGGAGGTCCTTATTTTACATTATATGGTTTTAATGTTATTGATGGAAGGATTTTTGCATCAGATGTTAAACAGTTCACTCAAGAAAGTGAAATGGTAATTTATTCAGCCGCTACGGGTGCCAAAATGGGATCTCTTAAAACAGGAGGTCTGGGTGCTAACGGAACTTTCCTGAATCCGTAATGTATAACAACATATAAAAAATAATTTTTTATTTTTTCATCATTTGTGTTTTTTTCCGGCCGGTTTCGAAGAAACCGGCCGGCTTTGTTTCCCTAGGGAAACAAAAAACCGGCGGGATGGAACATCCCGCCGGTTTTATATTTTATATTAATTGAATTATAAGGTTAACCCCAGTTTTTCAGCCTCAGCAATCACAAATTTTGTAGCTTCCTCTTTTTCATTAGGAATTTCACCTTCAAGAATAGCTTCTTTCACCTTCTCTTTTAGGATTCCGATTTCACGGCCTGGCTTAAGGTTAAACATTACCATAATCTCTTCACCGGTAATTGGGGGTTGAAAGTTTCTTACCTGATCTTTTTCTTCCACTTCTTTGATCTTTACCGCTACGTATTCAAAGTTTCTTTTGAATTTCTCCTGCTTTTTAGAGTTTTTAGTGGTAATGTCTGCCTTACAAAGCGTGAAAAGGTCTTCAAGGTTTTCTCCGGCATCAAATAAAAGCCTTCTCAATGCAGAATCTGAAGCATCATCAGTAATCAGTGCGATAGGTCTTGATGAAAGTTTCACCATCTTCTGAACATATTTCATGTCACTTCCCAAAGGCAGTTTTAATCTTTGAAAAAGTGTTTTTACCATTTTTGAACCCAAAAATTCATGTCCGTGAAATGTCCATCCTGTTCCTTCTACAAACTTTTTTGTTGGAGCTTTTCCAATATCATGGAGCAGGGCAGACCAACGGAGCCAAAGATTGTCAGTATTCACAGAAATATTGTCTACAACTTCTAAAGTATGATAAAAATTATCTTTGTGAGTTTGTCCTTCTACTTCTTCCACTCCTTTCAGTTCTATCAGTTCAGGAATAATCAGCTTCATAAGACCGGTTTGTTCCATCAGTCTCAGTCCGATAGACGGTTTTTCAGAAAGCATGATTTTATTGAATTCTACCATGATTCTTTCCATAGAAACAATCTTAATTCTTTCTGCTTCCTGCTGGATCGCTCTCAGAGAATTTTCCTCAATTTTAAAATTTAAAGTTGAAGCAAAACGTACTGCCCTCATCATTCTTAATGGATCATCAGAGTAAGTTTGAGCAGGTTCTAACGGTGTTCTTAAAATTCCTTTTTCAAGATCTTCGATTCCATTGAACGGATCAATAAGTTCTCCGAAGTTGTCTTTATTTAAAGAAATAGCCATCGCATTGATGGTAAAATCTCTTCTTTTCTGGTCATCTTCCAGACTTCCGCCTTCCACTTCCGGCTTTCGGCTGTTTTCTGTATAACTTTCCTTTCTTGCTCCCACAAATTCAAGTTCAAGTTCTTTATACTTGATCATAGCCGTTCCATAAGTTTTGAATACAGAAACTTTTAATTTCGGATCTATATCCTGAGCTACATTTTGAGCAAGTTCAATACCACTTTGTTCCGTTACAAAGTCTATATCTGTAGAAGCTTTTCTGTTCATCAGAAGGTCTCGTACATAACCGCCCACAATATATACGGACTGGTTATTCCTTTCTGCTGCTTCAGAAATGATTTTAAATAGTTTTAAATTCTTATTTTGATTAAGATTAATTTTCATCGTTAATAATAGTGACAATTTCTACGTATGTTACCCATTAGTCATAATGAGCATACATTCTACTAATTTTTCCCTCTTCATTAAAAAACATGACTTCAACAGCATGTTTATCCATAATCGACTTATAAAATAATGCTACAGAATCTACTCCTGCTGTGGAATATACCAGATCAAAATGAAGGTCCGGAAACTTATCCAGTGCCTTTTTCCAATATTCACGAACGGCCTCTTTTCCTTGTAAAGAGCTTTCTTTACCGCCAGTAGCCAGTGCAATCATAGGAGTTGTAATCTCAATATCATCCGAATAATGGGAAAGTATATCTTCCAAATCATGAGAATTCCACGCATTGATCCATAATTGAGCAAATTCGTGATGATTCATAGCAAATAGTTTATGAGTTGAGTTTGCAAAGATAGAATTAAAAAAAAGAAATCCTGCCGATATGAACTGACAAGACTCTAAAAAATAAACATAAAAGTTCAGAATTCTTATTCCCTAAGAACTTTTATTCTGTTGTCATTCCATATTTTGATTACGGATGAACCTGAGTATTTTGAAACCTTTTCTCTGTCTTCCTCCACAGCGTAATCTACAAGGCTGATCATCTCCTCAGAAATATCAGAGAATTTTAGCGGACTTTTTTCACCGCTGAAGTTGGCAGAAGTAGATACTAAAGGTTTGTTCAGTTTTGTAATCAGTTTTTTACAAAAATCATTTTTTACCAATCGGATTCCGATGCTTCCGTCTTCTGCAAGAAGTTCTTTAGGCAAACCTCTTGGGTTTTCATAAACGATCGTTACTGGTTTTTCGCTAAGATCAATAATTTCCCACGCCATTTCTGGAACATCTACCAGTTCCTGAAGTCTTTTCTCAGATTCCACAAGGATGATCATGGATTTGTTTTTTTCGCGCTTTTTGATGTCAAAAATTTTATTGACCGCCTCTATATTGGTAGCATCACAACCAATTCCCCAAATGGTATCTGTAGGGTAAAGAATTGTTCCACCGGATTTTAATATTTCGATAATATGTTCCATAATTGTAGTGAATTCAAAGAATGGATAAAGGTAGAGAATATAAGAATTTCAGGCAAAAAAATGGGATGTAAATGTGGTTATGTTTATAGACTTTGGCTAAAGCCAATGGAATGTATATAATATGAAAACGGGCTAAAGCCCGTTCCTATTGATGTTTTTATAATGTAGTTAGAGTAGTGCAATAAATTATTAGAGATTTACTATCCTATTCAATAGAAATGGGCTTTAGCCCATTTAAATAAAAGAAACAAATCCTTTGGCTTTAGCCAAAACTTCACTACATTTTAAAATTATATTTTTCAATAAATTCCTTATACTCATCACCAAATTTTTTTTTCTGATGATGTTTTTCCTGATTTTTAATATAATTTCTTACGCTATCTATCATAGACTCGGAGACAGACACCGCAAAATATTCATCCTGCCATGAGAATTTTCCTAAAGTAAGTTTATTTTTATTAATCCAATGTGAAGATTCACCTTTTAATAGTTGTACAATTTTTTCTATACTCTGATCAGATCCCAGAGAAATAAGACAATGACAATGGTCTGAATATCCATTAATCATATCTAAAAATATACCTTTTTCTGTAGCATATTCTTTAATATGTTTCCAGACTTTGAGACGTATGTCGAATGTATTGAGAAAAGGATCTCTGTTCCTTGTAGAAAAGACAAGATGAATGTAGATTTTGATAAAAGCCATTTGTGTTGTTTTATCAAAAATACTATTTATTTAATAAGTTTTGGCTAAAGCCAATGGAGGGTAGGTATATAATATGAAAACGGGCTAAAGCCCGTTCCTATTGATATTTTTTATAATGTAATTTAGAATTATACGAATTATTATTCAATAGAAATGGGCTTTAGCTCAATTAAACAATGAATATGAATTCTATGATTTTAATCAAAATCTATGGGATTATAAATTTTGGACAAAGCCAATGGAATGTTATATAATATGAAAACGGGCTAAAGCCCGTTCCTATTGATATTTTTTATAATGTAATTTAGAATTATACGAATTATTATTATTCAATAGAAATGGGCTTTAGCTCAATTAATTAATAAATATGAATCCTATGATTTTAATCAAAACCTATGGAATTATAAATTTCGGACAAAGCCAATGGAGGGTAGGTATATAATATGAAAACGGGCTAAAGCCCGTTCCTATTGATATTTTTTATAATGTAATTTAGAATTATACGAATTATTATTCAATAGAAATGGGCTTTAGCTCAATTAAACAATGAATATGAATTCTATGATTTTAATCAAAATCTATGGGATTATAAATTTTGGACAAAGCCAATGGAGGGCAGGTATATAATATGAAAACGGGCTAAAGCCCGTTCCTATTGATATTTTTAATGATGTAATTTAGAATTATACGAATTATTATTATTCAATAGAAATGGGCTTTAGCCCATTTAAACAATAAATATAAATCCTATGATTTTAATCAAAACCTATGGAATTATAAATTTCGGACAAAGCCAATGGAGGGCAGGTATATAATATGAAAACGGGCTAAAGCCCGTTCCTATTGATATTTTTAATGATGTAATTAAAGATTGATATAATTATTAAAAGGTTATCATGAATTATTATTCAATAAAAATGACCTTTAGCTTAATTAAACAATGAATATGAATTCTATGATTTTAATCAAAACCTATGGAATTATAAATTTCGGACAAAGCCAATGGAGGGAAGGTATATAATATGAAAACGGGCTAAAGCCCGTTCCTATTGATATTTTTTATGATGTAATTTAGAATTATACGAATTATTATTATTCAATAGAAATGGGCTTTAGCCCATTTAAACAATAAATATAAATCCTATGGCTTTAGCCAAAACTTATAATAACCCAAAATTATATTTAATTTCTTACATCCATCCCAATTTCGATAAATACCTTTCTTCAATAATATTCAGGTGGTGGTAATTGTGCCCTACAATTAGTTTTCCGATGGTTTCTACAGTAATTTCATGACCATTAGCTGTACCTGTATTCTGTAAAGCAGAAGGATGAAGTGTTTCTAATAGAATCTGAGAAGACTTTCTTACCAGTTTATATTCATCTAAAAGAGACTCAAGTGTTCTTTCACTGGCAAAAGATTGGTCTGCATATTCGTTTTCATCAAATCCCGGAAGGTTGTTTTTTTCTCCTCTGGCGAAAGCTAATATTCTGTATTGGAAAACTCTTTCTGTATCAGATAAGTGAAGTAGAAGACCTTTTAAAGTCCATTTTCCTTCTGCATAAGCGAAATTAGACTGTTCTTCGGTAAGATTGGAATAAATTCCGATGGTTTTGTCTGCTGAAATCTGCAGTTCGTTGATCCAGTTTCCTGATGGAATCTGATCTAAATATCTTTGGATATATTTTTGAAATTCGGTCATATCATTTTTTGTTTTAATGGTGATTTGGGGGCGGGTTTTCGTGTTTTCGAGTTTCGGAATAGTTGTAATGTACAAGTAATTTATTACCCATTACCCATTACTCATGATTAGTCCACTCGTAGAAATTCACGGAGTCATACAGTTCAAAGCCACAGGCTGGATAAAGTTGATTTCCGATGTCATTGCTTTTTCCTGTTTCTAAAAGAATACCGCATGCTTTTGATGATCGGCAGAGTTCTTTAGATTGTTCTATCAGTTCTTTAGAATATCCTTTTCCTCTATGGTTGTCATTAACGTACAGATCGTTCAGCAGCCAGTAGCGCTGCATTCTTGTAGATGAAAATATAGGATATAATTGCACGAAACCTGTTAATATTCCATTTTCTTCTGCAACAAAAATTTCGGAGTCTTTGTTTTCAAGTCTTTCCTGAAGAAAATTGGTTGCTGAGGGAATATCTGATGTTTTATGATAAAATATTCTGTACTGATCAAATAATTCTGTGAGTTGAGGTAAGTCAGAGAGATCTGCTTTTCTTGTATTTTTCATATTTATTTAGTGATCGTAGCTGAGAACACGTTTAAGTTTCCATTGGTTGTTTTCGGAGATCCAAAGGTGGGTAAATTTCGCCTGTCCTACTTTACTCCATTTTCCGTTGTTATTTTCGAAAAACTCATGATCGCCTTCCTGAATAAAACCGTACAAAGTTTTATTACTGTACATTGGAAAAACTTTCATGCTGTTAGGAACCAGTTCACGTTTTACTTTTCCCGGGTTACTGCAGATATTGTTTTTTATGGACGAAACAAAAGCTTCTTTCCCTTTGGTGATCCCTCCCAGATCATGATAAAATTCAATATCATCACTGATGATGGTGTTATAATGAGAAGGATTACATTTATTAAACCCCTCATGGAATATCAAACTATCCAATTTCTTTGCAGTCAGGAATAATTCATCGGTATTTTTAACCTGAGAATAGACCAGTTGACTGAAAAGGCTTAGAAATATAAGAATACAAGCCCTTCTCATTATTTTTATTTTATAGTTTTAAGAAAAAGCTTTCTCTAAATCTGCAATAAGATCTTCAGCATCCTCAATACCTACGCTTAAACGAACAAGGTCATCTGTGATTCCTAGTTCAGCACGTTTTTCTGCAGGAATTGAAGCGTGTGTCATCAAAGCAGGGTGGTTAGCCAAAGATTCTACTCCTCCTAAAGATTCTGCAAGGGTGAAAACTCTTACTTTTTCTAAGAATTTGATAGCATCTTCTTTCTTTCCGGATTTAAAAGTGAATGAAACCATTCCTCCGGATTCCTTCATCTGAGACTTTGCCAATGCATATTGAGGGTGAGATTCCAATCCCGGATAAATTACTTTATCTACAGCTGGATGAGTCTCCAGATATTTTGCTACGGCAAGACCATTGTCAGAGTGTCTCTGCATTCTTAATGCCAGTGTTTTGATTCCTCTCAATACAAGGTAGGAATCGTGCGGTCCTAAAATACCACCACTCGCAAACTGAATAAAGTGAAGTTTGTCTCCTAACTCAGCATCTTTAGCAATAAGAGCTCCGGCAATCACATCAGAGTGTCCGCCTAAATATTTTGTAGCAGAGTGCATCACAATATCAGCACCCAAATCAATAGGTCTCTGAATGTATGGAGTTGCAAAAGTATTGTCTACCGCTACTAAAATATCTTTCCCTTTAGCAATGTCTACAACAGCTTTGATATCAACTAACTTCATCAATGGGTTAGTAGGAGTTTCTACCCAGATCAGTTTTGTTTTATCTGTGATAACATCAGCAATTTTAGAAACATCATCAAAATTTACAAACGTAAATTTCAACTGGTATTTTTCGAAAAGTCTTGTGAACATCCTGTAAGTACCTCCGTAAAGATCATCTACAGCAATCACTTCATCACCTGGATTTAATAATTTCAAAACACAGTCGATGGCAGCAAGACCAGAACCGAAAGCTAAACCTCTCGCTCCGTTTTCAATACTTGCCAAAGAATCTTCCAATGCCTGTCTTGTAGGGTTGGCAGCTCTTGAATATTCATATCCGGAATGTACTCCCGGGCTTTTCTGTGCAAATGTAGAGGTTAAAAATACAGGTACATTTACAGAACCTGTTGCAGACTCGTGGTGCTGCCCTCCGTGAATTACTTTTGTATTAAAATTCATAATTTTTTGCTTTAAGCTTGAACATTAAGCATGTGAGTTTAATGTTCATTGTTTTTATTAAAATTTGCTCTAGCTGAGTACAAAAAGCTTACCGCTTACTGCCTTCAGCTTATTGCAATTGTATTTTTTTACTTAATAGCAGATTTTACCGCAAATTCTTCTGCAATTTCTTCCATCCACTGCGCCACATCCTCTTCACCTGTCGCTCTCTGGTATGTGCTTCCTAAAGATATTAAAATCTGGTGGATAAACATCTTCATCTGATCTACCGGCATTTCTTTGGTCCAAAGATCAATTCTTAATGCTTCTCTTGTTTTATCATCCCAAACAGAAATCATTGTTGCCTTAGTATCTTGTTTGTCGATACCTCCATCCTGAGCGTTCCATGTAATGTTTTCCGGTACGTGATTTTCATCAAGTTCTACATCTATCGTAATCTGAGTCTTTCTCATAACTTTCTTTTGTTTCTAATTTCGTGCAAAGTTAATACTTCTTCAGCTTATCCAAAGCTTCTACAAAATTATCTTCATCAGGAAATGGACTATTAAAGTTAAAATCATGGTTAAAAAAAATCCTTTAGCTTACACTAAAGGATTTAAATATTTGATTTTATAGAATTATTTTAACTTTGGTTTGTATCCTGATTGATTAAAAATTGTGGTTGCATCCATTTTTAAGAATTCTGTTAACTTCGTTTCAGGTTTTTCCTTCAAATATGCTTTACAGATCTGCCATCCCGTAAAAATTCCGATTTGTGGGGAAGATTCATTGTCAATTTCTGTATAAAACTTCGAGAATGGGCCAGGTGAAATAAAACGTTCTCCCAATCTTGGATCATCTCCGAAGATCAGATTGCTTTCTACAAAATAATTCCAGATATTGGCTTCATTACTTGTTGCCCATTCATACTGTTTCTGAGTATAATTCATTTTCAGATAATCAGGCGTATCCGGAAGAAAAGCATCCTGAAGAATCATTACTTTTCCGTTCAGAATAATCTGATCAATAAATTTCTGGTGATCAGGAGATTCTGTGACAATATTTTCTGCAAAAAGCTGTGATACCTTCGGAACAATATTCTGTGGGTTCATCGACTTCTGGAAATACAATTCCAATCCTTTATAATTGGCATTTCCGTCTCCCATAAAACCGGTAACATCTATGAATAAAAGATTACCTTTTTCATCATAAAATATTGGATCCTGTATCATCTGCAAAGCAGATGAGAACAAATATACTTTTGGGTTTTTAAACTGTGGAAAGTAATATTTAATATGGGAAAATAAACTTTGAAGCTCCGTTTGAAGCTTTGCCTGATCTATTTTTCCAATAGCTTCCTTGTAGATTTTTATCTCTTCTGCATCCGCTCTTCTTTTTCCGAAATCGGCATCAGAAACACTTCCCTGAAACCATGGGAATTGAGCTTTAAACTGATCCAATGGAATATTCGGATTATAGAATTCTTTGGAAATATCTGTGATGTCAACTTTTTCGGCAGTTTGTTTTACTTCTACCTTCCATTGATTTTCAGGTTCTTTTTTGCAGGAAATAAGTCCGGCAGCCAGAAGAGAAGAAAGTGCAATATATCTAAAAATCTTCATTATTTTTACATAGAATTTAAGTTGACAAAAATAAGGATTAAATGCACAATTCATGATGAAAATTAAAATATTTACAGTTATCTTTATTATTTTGGGACTTTCTTTTTTCTTTGGACAAAAGCTTGAGTTTAAAGATAAAAATTTTGAAAAAGCAGTACTGGGAAATTTTGATCTGAATAAAAACGGAATACTTGAATCCCAGGAAGCAGGAATGGTTACCAATCTTTTCCTTGTTCAGAAAGGAATTACTTCCACAGATGATCTGTATCTTTTTAAAAATGTAAAAATGATTGTTCTGGATGATAATGTGATTTCTAATATAATGGTCAGCCATCTGGATCAGCTTGAATTATTTTCGTGTACAGGCTGTAAAATCTCTTCATTCAAAGCCGAAAATCTTAAGAATTTAACTGCATTATATTTAGATAATAATCTGTTGGAAAACATTTCGCTGGCAGGAATTCCAAAAATTGACCAATTAACATTATCTTTAAATCAATTAAAGACAATAGATCTGCTTCAGTTTAAAACAGTAAGAAAACTGAATCTGGAACATAATAAGCTTCAAAAAATTGATATTTCCGGTAATCCGGCCTTACAAACCCTTAATATAATGGGGAATAAGATGAAAGAAACAGATATAAAGAAAGGCACAAAGACAGATGTCACTATTTTTGGTGCAGAAGAATAAAAACTAAATGATTATGAAAATAGAAACAGAGCGACTGATTTTAAGAAAACTCGAAGATCAAGATTTTGAACGTATATTTCTGCTGGATTCCAATCCTGAAGTTATGAAGTATATTGGTGTTCCGGTTTTGGCAGATGTTAATGAATCAAAAAATGTTATCAGCATGATTCAGAAGCAATATGAAGAAAATGGAGTGGGAAGACTGGGTGTTGTGGAAAAAGAAAGCGGACTTTTGATAGGATGGAGCGGATTAAAATTATTGACTCATGAAACGAATGGTTACAAAAATGTATTGGAACTGGGATATCGTTTCCTTCCTGAATCTTGGGGAAAAGGATATGCTGTAGAATCAGGAAAAGCTTCTCTGAATTATGGCTTTAATGATTTAAATGCAGAAGTCATTTATGCCTATGCACATTCTGAACATGATGCCTCCAATCATATTTTAAGAAAATTAGGGTTTGAAAAAACCGGGGAGTTTGAAGAACCGGATGGAATTTGCTTCTGGTATGAACTGAAGCGTGAAAAATACAATAGAAAATGATAACAATAAGACAGGAAGAAAAAAAAGATCATCAACAGGTCTTTCAACTTACGGAAGAAGCTTTCAGGGAAATGGAACACAGTGATCATCAGGAACAGTTTCTGGTAGAAAAATTGAGGAAATCTGAAGCCTTTATCCCTGAATTATCCTTGGTAGCAGAAGATGAAAAGGGTACAATTGCCGGACATATTCTGTTTACGAAAATTAAAATTGTCAATGACAACGAATCGTTTGATTCTCTTGCCTTGGCACCTGTTTCCGTAAAACCTGAGTTTCAGAATCAGGGAATCGGAGCGAAACTGATTCTTGAAGGACATCGGATTGCGGAAGAATTGGGATATGAATCGGTGATATTGATCGGGCACGAAAAATATTATCCACGCTTTGGTTACAAAAAAACGAGTAATTTTGGGATCTCTTTTCCGTTTGATATTCCGGAAGAAAATGGAATGGCAATAGAATTGGTAAAAGACGGATTAAAAGATAAAAAAGGAGTGGTGAAATACCCTCAGGAATTTGGAATAGACTAAAAAAGATAAACGATGCAGACACAAAAAGTGATAGATCATATTGTAAGCTGGTTAAAAGATTATGCAGCAAAAGCAAGAGTAAACGGATATGTAATCGGGGTTTCCGGAGGAGTAGATTCCGGGGTAGTTTCTACACTGGCAGCAATGACCGGGCTGAAAACATTATTGATAGAGATGCCCATCCGTCAGAAAGCAGATCAGGTAGGTCGTGCAGTGGATCATATGAATGACCTTAAAGCCAGATTTCCTAATGTAGAAACCATGTCAGTAGATTTGACACCTGCTTTTGAGGAACTTTACAAAACTTTTGATGTAAATGATGATCTTTATCCTAATGAAAAATTAGCTTTTGCCAATACAAGAGCCCGTTTGAGAATGCTTACACTGTATTATTATGGACAGCTGAACGGACTTTTGGTCTGTGGAACAGGAAATAAAGTGGAGGATTTCGGGATTGGTTTTTATACAAAATATGGTGATGGTGGAGTAGATGTTTCTCCAATTGCAGACCTTTATAAAACTGAAGTATATAAACTTGCCACAGGACTGAATTTAATTAAAAGCATCCAGGAAGCAATTCCTACGGATGGGCTTTGGGATGTGGACAGAACAGATGAGCAGCAGATTGGAGCTACTTATCCGGAACTGGAAAAAATACAGAAAGAATACGGAACTAAAACAGCCGATGATTACGAAGGAAGAGATAAGGAAGTATTCTTAATCTTCGACAGAATGCATAAAGCTGCGAAACATAAAATGGATCCTATTCCGGTTTGTGATATCCCTGAAGAGTGGAGAGCTTAAAATAGTGTTACATTAAATAATAGCTATGAACGGTAAAATAAGATCTGTGTTTTTTATATGTCTGGGGCTTCTTTTCGGAATGTCTGTAATGTATGTCTACAGGAATTTTATTGAAGACAAGAAAGATCAGCCAGATTCTGCAAAAAAAGAAACAGTAAATTACGGAAGTACTTCTTCAGAAGGGAATTCATCTGCTCAGGTTTCTATAGATCAGCTTACAGAAGAAAAAACGGTAATCAGCTATGTAAAGCAAAATCATAAACTTCCGGATTATTATATCACCAAAAATGAAGCAAGAAAACAAGGCTGGAACCCTTCCCAAGGAAATTTGTGTGATGTACTTCCCGGAAAAGCGATTGGTGGAGATAAATTCGGAAACAGGGAAGGACTTTTGCCGGATGGAGAACGGTACTTTGAAGCAGATGTAAACTATCATTGTGGTGGAAGAAATGCTGATCGTATCATCTATACTCAAAATGGCGATGTATACCTTACGAAAAACCATTATAAAAGTTTTGAAAAGCAGTAATGTCATTGCGAGGAACGGAGTAACGAAGCAATCTCTAAAAAGAATCACAGGTGAAAGCGGGTTTTGTCTACATCATGACCAATAAAAACCATACTACTCTTTATACAGGAATTACTTCAAATCTGCCCAAACGTGTTCAACAGCATAAGGAGTCCTATTATTCTCAAAGTTTTACTTCAAGATATAATTTGTATATACTTGTGTATTGGGAATCCTTTCAGGAAATTGGAGATGCTATATGTAGAGAAAAACAAATAAAAGCAGGTTCAGGACAAAAGAAACTGGATTTAATCAATAGTATAAATCCTGATTGGAAAGACCTTACAGGTGATATTGAAAGTATTATGGATGTTTTTGAGATTGCTTCGGCGCATAGCTCCTCGCAATGACCAATGTATAATTTGCATTGTAATTATTATAAATCTTAATTTTGAAAAATTATAGCCTTTTTTACTTTACCATCATCTTATTTCTGATGCTTTCATGTTCGGAAAAGAAGAATGAGGTAAAGGAAAAAGTAGAAAAACCAGCCATAACAATCCTCATACAGCCATTTAAAGATATTAATCATGAAACTGTAGCAAAAGTAGCTGAAGGAATAAAAAATGTATATCCGAACGTAAAAGTTCTGGCAGCGATAGACTTTCCTGAAAATACTTATTATAAAGAGAGAAACCGGTATAGAGCTGATTCAATCATTAAATTTTTGAATAAGGAAACAAAAGAAGGCTTTGTTACCATTGGTCTTACAGCAAAGGATATCAGTGCTACCAGAGGAAAGATAAAAGACTTTGGAATCATGGGGTTGGGGTATAGGCCAGGAAAAGCTTGCGTGGCTTCAAATTTCAGATTGAGCAAAGAAAACCGGGATGAACAGTTTTACAAAATAGCCATTCATGAGCTTGGTCATACACAAGGGCTGCCACATTGCCCGGAAAAAATGTGTTTTATGAGAGATGCAGAAGGTAAGAATCCAACCAATGAAGAAACGGATTTCTGCAAAAAATGCAAAACTTTTTTAATTAATAAAAATTGGAAATTTAATTCAATATGAAGACAGTATATATAGATTTTACAGACATAGGTGACTATGAAGATTTTTACGCCCAGCTAAAGGAAAAAATCCAGCTTCCGGAGCATTTTGGTGATAATCTTGATGCACTTTTTGATACCATTACCGGTGATCTGGAAATGCCACTCCATTTAGAATTTGTCAACATGACTGTAGATCAGCTTGAGATTTTTGAAGACTTGCTGACCACGCTGGAAGATGCGGAAGAAGAGGTTGAAGACTTCAGCTTTAGCTACTATCTCGAGCAGTACGAAGATGAAGACGATGAGGATGTAGAATCTGAATAATAATAATAAAAAAGTTGTTTCAACGTATGAAACAGCTTTTTTTATGCTGATCCTTATTCTATAGCATTCAAATCTTTATTCTTTAACATACAAACCTAACAGGTTTCCAAAACCTGTTAGGTTTCTTATCTTATTTAACTGTAGCGTTTATTTAGGACTAGTCAATGTGAAGATCTGTATAATCTGCGAGTGTTTTAATGTTGGTAAAACGCAAGGACGCAAAAATTGTAAAATATATGATGTTGAGAGGCGCAAAGATTTTATCTTCGATAAAATTTAGAAATACATTTTCTATTGTAATGAAAAATACTTTTACCCTACTTAAAATCTCTGATTTTCTTGCGCCTTAAAAATACTTAGAACTCAAAAAAAACCTTGCATCCTTGCGTATTTCCAACAAAAAGCAATAAAAAAACCTACAGAATTACTGCAGGTTTTAAACTAAATATTATTATACAAATCTGGCAATAGAAAATACAAACTTAATATCAAGCCATAAAGTCTAAAAATAGATTTGTGTTTTTTGCCGTAGCATTCTTTTTGCTTTTTCTTACAAAAACGTAGAATCAAAATAAAAAGGAAGCAGATCTTTTACTGCACTTACTTTTACAACCTCTTCATTCATACTTGAAAAATAAAGGTCAATATTCTCATTCTGCTTGGTTTCGTATTCAATCAAACTCTGGCGACAAGCTCCGCAAGGAGGAATCGGTGGATTTTTTTCGTGAAACTCTTTAGGACCACCTACAACAAAGATCTTTTTTATTTTCACATCCGGAAAATTGGCAGCGACCCAAAAAAGAGTTGTTCTTTCTGCGCAGAGTCCTGATGGATAAGCGGCATTTTCCTGGTTGTTTCCGGAATAGATTTCTCCGTTTTCCAATAACACGGAACATCCTACCAAAAATTGAGAATAAGGTGCATAAGCATTCTCACGAGCCTCTTTGGCTCTTTCAAATAGTTTATTTTCTATATCACTCAGCTCACTGCTATTTTTAAAATATTCGTAACTGATCTGTATGTCTTTTTTCATATATTGTCAACTAAAAAAGGGGGGTGAAATTAGTTCTTTTTAATGAAGTGGGCAATATTTTATTCTCCCGGCAAAAAGTTCAATTTTTTTAAGAGCAAAAATGTTATACACACCAATAAAATTCAGGAATATAGAGTTGAAAAACAGATGGGTCATGTCACCTATGTGCATGTATTCCTGTGAAAACGGAGAAGCAAACGACTTCCATTTTGTACACTACGGAAGCAGATCTCAGGGCGGTACAGGTCTTTTGATTGTAGAAGCTACAGGAGTAGAACCGAAAGGACGAATTACCAATCACTGCATGGGAATCTGGAATGATGAACAGGCAGAGAAATTACAAAGAATTGTAGAATTTGTCCATAAAAACTCAGAAAGTAAAATAGGAATTCAGCTGGCTCATGCCGGAAGAAAAGGGTCAACCTGGAATAATATACAAATTCCTGTGGAGGAAGGTTGGGAAACTGTAGCTCCAAGCCCTATTCCTTATCATCCTACGGAAAGAATTCCGCATGTATTGAGTACGGATGAGGTGAAGGACATCATTCAGAATTTTAAAAAAGCTGCCCGAAGAGCCTTAAAAGCAGGTTTTGATGTCATCGAAATTCACGGAGCTCACGGATATCTGATTCATCAGTTTTTGTCGCCGCTTTCCAATATCAGAACAGATGAATATGGAGGAAGCTTTGAAAACAGAATCAGATTTCTGATCGAAATTATAGATGCCGTTAACGAAGAACTGGATGAAAATACAGCCCTTTTTGTAAGAATTTCAGGAACGGAATATGCAGACAATGGCTGGGATATTCATAGCAGCGTAGAACTGGCAAAAATTTTAAAAGAACATTCCGTAGATCTTGTAGATGTATCCAGTGGTGGAAATATTCATGGAGCGAAAATTTCAGTTTTCGATGGGTATCAGGTTCCTTTTTCTTCGCAGGTAAGAAATGAGGCTGGAGTGAAGACAGGAGCAGTAGGTTTGATTACCAGCGTACCACAGGCTGAGGAAATCCTTGATAAAGGTGATGCTGACCTTATTTTTGTAGCAAGAGAGATTCTGAGAAATCCTTATATTGCTGTTCAGGGATCTTTTGAAATGAAAGAAGACTGCTTTTTCCCACACCAGTATACCAGAGCCAAAATCTCTACTTAATGACCACAAATAATCTGTAAAAACAACAGAAATGGATATCAATGATTTTATGCTTACCTGTCCCAGTAAAAAGTTTTTAGGGATAGAATGTCTGGGCTGTGGTGCACAGAGAGCAATCGTATTGGTATTTGAAGGGAAATTTTCAGAAGCTTTTCAAATGTATCCGGCGGTATACACCTTATTGTTATTCTTTTTGATCCTTGGCGCGAGTTTCATCGATAAAAAAAGAAAATACGGTAATATTTTAATGATTTTAGTGATTGTTAATCTTATTATTATGGTAGCAGGGTATATATATAAACATTAAATTATAAGAGTTTAAGTATTTGGTTGTGAGTGTTGTTTTGTGTTTTGACTTTCTGTCTTGTATGGATTAATGGGAGTTTGTGTAGAAAAATTTTAATATAAAATATGATTTCTTAGATTAAAATTCCTGTATTATTTTGTTGGATAGAATTTTAAAATGTCGTAGAACTACTACAATTTCTGAAACAGTGCCCTAAAAACTTTTTAAATTAGAACATGAACTCTATCTTTGTTATATAAATCCTATATCAGGGAAGAGTCGTTAATGATTAAAATTTAAGAATATGGCAGGAAATTCAAGAGGAATCTTAAAATTCAATGGAGGTGAAGGTCAGAAGTTGTTAAAGCTTAACTATAGCGTGTCAAGATCTACAGATGTTTCAGGACGTGTAGCATCTGACCCGTCAAACGCATTGATCAAAGTAACAATTGAAGCAACAGAAAAATCTGATGTGTTAGAAAGTTTATTAAACAGTAAATATAAACCAACAAGCGGAGAAATCAACTTTAATAAATCTCATGAAGAAGGAACACTGATTTCTTTGAAATGGGAAAACGGATATGTAATCCAGCATGAAGTAGACTTCGATGCCATTGATAGTAATAATATGCTGATCAGCTTTGTAATAAGTGCTGAAAGCATTACGTATGGAAATTCATCTTATGACGGACTTTGGCCAATGAGCTAAGTCTTTCATGAGTAAGAAATAAAAGACTGTCCTTATAAGACGGTCTTTTTTTACCTAAGACTATATTCTGCAGGATCTTTTGTTTTCATTTTTAAACTCTCTTTCTGTTGAATAATCGTTTAGAAAACTAATCAAATCACTAAAAATATGTCAAATACACCTGGAAACTCACAAGCGACGTCTTTTCGTCCGACGCAGAATGCAGATGGTATTTCCGAAAACCATCACACAGGTATCAACCGTCTGGTAAAACTCTCTCTTGTCATAGAAGGGAAAATTATCAAGTACTATAAGCATTTCAAGCTTAAGCAAAGTACCAGACGACATCACGAATTTACGCTGACACTGGCACACGATACTCTGGGAGACAGACAGACCCATTCATTGGAAGAAGCCAATAAATTCCTTGGAAAACGACTTACAGCCGTTATTTCTTACAAAGATATTGACAACAGCCCGGAGAGAACCTTTGTAGGAGTAATTACCGGAGTAGGATTCAGTCAGGAGCATATGAGCTTAGGAAATATTGTGCTTACAGGTTTTAGCCCTACCATCCTTCTTGACGGAGCACCGCATATCCAGAGTTTTGGAGGTAATCAATCAGTCAACGTAGGAATTATTGCTGAAGAAGTAATCAAACAGGGAATTGATAAAAGCCGATTTGATGTCAGAGTAGATGCCAATAACTTTTCTCAGATTATCTATAGCAGTCAGTATGATGAAACACATTATAATTATCTGGCAAGAATGGCTGAGGCCTATAGTGAACAATTTTACTATGATGGTGAAGTTTTACATTTCGGAAAGCTTCCCGCTCAGAATAAACCTATTATTCTTACCTACGGAAGCAGTGCCAATGAAATAAAAGTTGAGCTGAAAGCAGTACATACCAAGCCGCAATTTTACGGATACAACAGCAATAAAAACGAAAAGCTTACTTCCGGGACAACACCCATCAAGCATGTGAGTGACCTGGCGAAAACAGCTTACAGTCATAACGACTCTATTTATAAAACTCCGGCCTTACAGATGGCTCCCATCAAGGCAACCACCCACCTGGATGTTGAATATTCTCAGAAAAGTGCCTCAGGAAGTGAAGCGGTCAACGTTTTTTCTGTTTCAGGAAATACAACAGTTCCTTTCCTGCATCCGGGTTGCGTAGCAGATGTCCAGATGCGTAAACAGGATTCCAATGAAACCTCTTATTTCACCAGGATTATGATTACCGAAGCAGAACATGAAATTGATACCATCGGTCATTACAAGGGAAGTTTTGTAGGAATTGCGGCAGATACAGGGTTTCTTCCAAAACCAGAGTACACCCTTCCGAAGGCTGAGCCACAGACAGCCACCGTAATTTCCAATACAGATCCTGAAGGACAGGGAAGAATACAGGTGAGATTCGACTGGCAGACCAATGATACCACTCACTTTATCCGTATGATGAGCCCTGATGCAGGAGGAACAGATCAGATTACCCAAAACCGCGGCTACGTGGCCATTCCGGAAGTTGGAGATCAGGTGATGATCAATTTTGTACACAGCCATCCCGACAGACCTTTCGTAATGGGAGGAATGTTCCATGGAGGAATTGCTTTAGGAGGTGGGGTGAACAATCACCTGAAATCCATCCAGACCAGAAGCGGAATCAGGATTCTGATGAATGATGAAGAAGGAAGCGTAACCATCCTTGATCCAAGCGGAAATACCTATTACATGGACGGACAGGGAAATATAAGCATGAAAGCCCCTAAAAATTTTACTTTAAATGCAGGCGACAATATCAACATCACTGCAGGAAAAGAAATTTCAATAGGAGCAGGAGCAAGTATTACCAGTACTGCGAATGATAATATTGTTTCCATCGCAGGAAAAGATATGAAACTTACCGCTTCCGGAGACATTACAGAAAGTTCCGACACCAGAACGGAAATGATTGAAAAAGAATTCAAAAGACAGTCTGAAACATCCAACGAGATAGCAGGGGAAATTTCCATGTTCAGCGAACTGGAAAATATGACCATGCAGAGCGGAAAGATCGTAGAATTCAACAGTGCTGAAAAATCAAAACTTTTCTGATATGGCGATCATCAAAACAGCAACCAATCTGCGAATTACAGTAAAAGATTCTTACCATCTGAGCGTAGGAAAAAAGGTTGAAAAAATAGCAAAGAAAATCAATGTGGAAGCACATAGAGATAACCTGGTTTTAGCAAGTAACAAGAAGATTATGTCCCATGGTCATAAGTAAGCACAACCTGCTGATTCTTTTAATAGGGTGTTTTTCATTAACGAATTGTCAGAATAAAAAAATGGAAGAAAAATACAGTTGGCTGGGAACCGTTTCTGCACCGCAGGAATACCCGATGGAAGTATATGAAGGAGCTATTGTTGCCGATGATTTTACGTACGGCTTTGATGCCATCTGGGGAACACAGAATACAGGTTGGGGAAAAGAAGGAGGAACCATGAACGTCAATACCGAAAGAATGGATGCTCCGCATGAGCTGGAATTCACGTGGTATTCTCTGGTAGAAAATAAATTCTACACCGGAAAATGGAATCTGGATAAAGAAAAGATAAAAAGCCTTTTTGATGAAGGATTTGTAGATCAGGATACGAAAAAGAAATCCACTTACAATTCCTTTGTGGTAGGACTAGCTCCGCAGGGAAGAGTAGTGCTTTGGATGAAAGGTCCCGGAAACCAGAAAGAAATAGGTGCTTTTCAGGCTCATGATACCATTATTACCAAAGAAAAAGCATACGATAATGCTCAGTATATGTTGAAGGAAGGTTTTGCAGACAGAATGCTTAAAGATCCTTCTTACAAGACATTCAAGCCGGAAGTCCGTGAGAAAATTGAAAAAGAAGGCTATCCTGCAGCAGATATTTATAATGTATACAGAGAGAAATACAACTGGAAACCTGCTGTGGAGCTTCCTGAAGGAGCCACGTGGATCGATTTCGGTTTTACCAATTATAACGGAGAACAGGAAAATCTTTTTGACCAAAGTTTAAAAGAGAATACCTATAAAAGCAGAGCTGTACCAAGATTTTGTGGTTTTTACTGGAAAGATAAAAATAACAACAGATATGCAGTATGGATAGACGCTTTTGATGACAAAGAAATATTTGATCTGTTTCAGAAATCAGGAAAAGACAAAAATATTGATCTGACCATTAAAGTCAACGAAGATAATACCAAAGTTGTAGTGTCTTTAGAATCTGAAAAAGAAAAACGGGCCGTTACCAAAGCAAAAATCAGAGTATCCGGAAAGATAGAATAATAGCATTCAATCAGTCAATTTAAAAACAAGAACTATGCACAACAATCAATTTGGAAGTTATACACCATCTGTATCCAAAGAGGAAGTACTGGATATTACCATTGGGATTTTTTTTGACGGAACCCTGAATAATAAAACCAATACAGATGAAAGAAAAAAAGGGACGGATGCCCATAAAAAACATGGCGGAAAAGCTGAAGACAACACCAGCTACAACAATGACTGGAGCAATGTAGCCCGCATGTGGGACAACTATGATAAAAATTTCGGGATTTATATAGAAGGAATTGGGACAGAGGATAAAGAAGGAGATGCCACCTTGGGATATGCTTTCGGAACCGGAGATACCGGAATCAGAGCAAAAGTGAGAAAAGGCTGTGAAGAGATTGTAAAGAAGGTGAAAACCATTAAAGCAGAAAAAAAAGCTGATAAAATTGCGGTTCTTACTTTCGATGTATTCGGTTTCAGCCGTGGAGCCGCTGCTGCCCGTAATTTTGTATACGAAATCGGAAGAGCAAAATATAAAGCCACTTCACGCACAGTTGCCAACGAAGCGGTTTCAGTGACAACATATTCCGATGATGATGGAAAAAGTGTTGGTTCAGAAGAACTTCCAAAATGGGGACATCTTGGCCTTAAACTCGAAGAAGCAGGACTCAAAGTAGATGTGTTGAAAGTAAGATTTCTGGGAATTTACGATACCGTTTCTTCTTATTCAAAATATCTGTCACCAATGCCCAATTTCAGCAATGACGTAGAAGAATTAAGCCTGAACGATATCGGAAAAGCCCAGACTGTAGTTCACTTCATCGCAGAAAATGAACACAGAGAAAACTTTGACCTTACAAGAGTACATATCGGAACTGAAAAAACATTTCCTGGTGTACACTGTGACGTTGGAGGAGCTTATGAAAACGGACAGGAAACATGGGAAGAGGTTGAAACGTCCTGGACAACAAGTTCCAAATTAGAAGCATTAAAAGCAGAACTTGTATCCGAAGGTTGGTATGAAAAAGATATGCTTACCATTACTCCCGGATTCTATTTATCATTGAGAGGATCCCGTTACCTGCTGAAAACTTACAGCTATATTCCTCTACATTTTATGGCTGAATACGGCATTGAGAAAAATCTTCCTATCATCTTAAAAAAAATGACTGATGATAAATATTCCATTTTGAATGATCAGTTTTTAATAGGAATAAAAGACCGTCTCAGAACGTATGTGATGGGAAATGGCAAACCTTATGCCTTCAAACATTTTAAAGCACTGCGTGATGCCTATGGTGGAAACGAAGTCCCGGAAAACCGTCAGGATGCTTATCAGAAAGAAGTAAAAGAACAGAACGATTTGAGATTCCTTCGTCTTCATTACCTTCACTGGTCAGCAAGAAGGGAAAAGATCGGTATGGATCCGAGACCGAACAGAACAAGAGTTATCCATTAGAATTAAATTTTTAAAAAAGATACTATCCAAAGAAAGAATTTGAAGCAGGAACATTTTATGCAGAAATATAACATACATACCGTCCAGAAAGATGAAACTTTAAAAAGTATAGCCTCGCTGTACGGACTTGATAAAGATGCATTAAAACACTTCCATAATAACCACTGTGCGGTGAAGGATATGATTCTGATCAATCTTAACGGGCAGAAAGAACTTTTTGTTCCGAGAACTGCAGTGGCAGATAAAAATCTTTTAGTAAAATTCGGAAGAGGAAACAGTCTTACTCTTCAGCCGGAAACTTCAGTGCGAAGATACAGCGTAGTCATTACCATTGAAAAAGGAGAACATAAAAGCGAATTAAAATATGAAACATCAGTTCGCTGGCTGAAAACAGAAAAAGGACATCATTTTTTTGAGATAGACAGAACGTCCAACCTTTATCTTAACGAAGAGGAAGTGAATGAAATTGCAGATCTGCTGGCGTACAGAACATCTAAGGTTTTATATCCTTTACAGATCAGCACAGATGAACATGGGAAATTTGAAACAGTAGAAAATGCTGAGGAATTTTCTAAAAGATGGACCGCTGTAAAAGAAGAATTATATAAAGAATTTGAAGGCGAAACCGTAGACGAATACTGCGGAAAGATTGAAAAAGTAATCAGCCAGTCTGAAGCGATCAGTCTTTACCTTAAAAATGATTACTTCATCCGTACTTTATTCTTTGGAATATATCAAAGTTTCGGAAAGGAATTTAAAACAGAGATAACAACAACCTTTCCTGTAGTAGACAATGCGATTGAACCCAGCTATAAATTGATACTGGAAACAGATCCGTTAAAACAGGAAACAGGCCTGATCACCATAGAAGGGTCAGGAAAATTATATGAAGAAAGAAATATTGATGATTTTATAAGAAGATCACCTTTTTCATTGATCATAGAAGACGACCCTGTGATGAATGAAGAAGGAACTTTCAGACTCATAAGTTATCTGAAAGGAGAAACGTCACTTCCGGAATCTCTTTACCTGGAATGCAGTATCATGCTGCAGGAAGAGAAAAAGATTTCAGTATCAGTTTCAGGAATTGATGAAAACTAAATTACCATTTCACTAAAGATAAAATTAATATGGCAGAAAAACATATTGTAGTACAGGGCGCCCTATGCAAATGCCAGTTCGGGCAGATGCCGGACAAGCTGAAAGTACTTACACATCAAAAAGAATATGCCAATGATAAAAGCGCTTCCAAAAAACTGATCGTCACTACGAAAGAAATAGGAGCCGCCACATTTGAAAAAAATACATTCGGAAACTGTACCAAAATGGGAGTGCCACCACCTCCATGCAAAATTATGGTTACAGAATGGCAGAAGTTCTATGATAAAGTACAGCTCAGCAATGGCGGATACATCATTGTAGAAGACAGCAAGGCCGTTTGTGCTATTGCCGGAACGCCGTGCATTGAGATTATAGACCATGGGCAGAGAGCAGAAGCCAGCCAGCAGAACTTTAAAAATGCTGACAAAGACGTTCAGCAGCAGATCAATCCGTTGGTAGATTCCGAGGAAATGTATAACGAACAGCCTTCAGGAGGAGGGCAGGATGGTGCAATCTAAATGATAAGAAAATGGCAAAAGGCGTTAAAAAAATAAAAGTTGTAAGCGGATTGTACTATCCCAAAATGTCTGTATTAGGACAAAGGATTACCATTAAGCCGGATCAGTGGGTACAGTTCGGGGTTGATGATTGGCTGCCTGGAACTACAGATGCAGACAAAAAGAAACCTCTCACCTGGATGAGGCAGAACAGCAGCAAAAAAATTATCATCAATCAGATCACTTCTGCTACCGGATATAAATTTTTAATTGGCAAACAGTTCTGTGGAAGCTATCAGTTTTATATTGAAGCCAGTCTTTCTGGAGTAAGAGATACTAAAAGTAACACAGGGATATTTGTAAAAGGCTGGTGTGACCCCAAAATTGTGAGCAGCAAATGGTCTACACAGAAAAACAGCAAAAGCATCAAAAACAATAAAAAGAGCGAATACATTTCCTACGGACACATTGTACACCTGAACCTGATGACAGAAGGTCTGAATGGAAATACAGTCAGTATCGAACTTTGGAATCAGCAGACAGCAAAAGCAGATAAACTGGTCCATACCTACAATAATGTACAGGTAATCGATGGTGAAGTCAATCTGAAAATAGAAAATACCTTCGCCTGGATGGCCTATGTAGATAATATCCAGAATGTAGAGGAATTCTATGTTAAAGTGAAAGATGTTGCTTCCAAACAATACATTAAAGATAAATTGGGTGATGACCTTCATGCCATCTATCTGAATGTAAAAAATAAAGTGGC
Source organism: Chryseobacterium sp. KCF3-3 (assembly GCF_045865955.1). Taxonomy (NCBI): domain Bacteria; kingdom Pseudomonadati; phylum Bacteroidota; class Flavobacteriia; order Flavobacteriales; family Weeksellaceae; genus Chryseobacterium; species Chryseobacterium sp. KCF3-3. The sequence goes on along the minus strand of NZ_AP035792.1, from coordinate 414,960 downwards.
TACTACCAATACCAATGGAGCACAGAACCAGACGCCAACCAAAGTCTATAAACCGGATGTAAACTCTGTCAGACTTGAGCCCTGTAAGTTTGAAGTGATCAAGATTACTGAAAATGAAACCAAGGACGGAAAAGCCAGCAATACAACCGTTAAAGTGTTTGACAATGGAAACGGTGTCAAACTGTTAAAGTCTGCTGCCCTTCAGGAACATATTCAGAGAACAATCTATTATAAATTTGATTCCACAGTCATTGATAAAGATGGCGTTGCGGTTCTTAATAATGTCCTTAAATTCCTTCTGGAACATAAAGATGCCACCATGAATCTCAGCGGCTATGCCTGTGTCATAGGAAAAGAAAATTACAACAAAGGACTTTCCCAAAGAAGAGCAGATGTTGTCAAAAAATTCTTTGCCGATGGTGGATTAGATCCCAGAAGAATAATCTCAGTAGGAAAAGGAGAAGTAGATCCTACCGATGATAAAATGGGAAGAGACAATATCAAATACAAAAATGAGAAAGACTATGAAAATAACCGTAGAGTAGATATCTCATTTGTTTTTAATGCCCATGATGCACAGACCATCCATTATGAAGTAACAGCACCAGATGTCTCTACAAAGAAAAACCTGATCATTGATGTCACAGGTTTTCAAACCAATGAGTGTTTCAGGGATAGTAAAGGAAAACATAAAAAACAGATTCAGGTTGTAGATGTAGGACAGGCAATCGATAAAGGAGATACCGTAAAAACATTTACCACACCTTCCTTTACTTATGGAGTATATTCAGATTTATCTCAATTTAATGCTCTTCCTATACAATATATCTGGCCTGCAGGGACAAATCCGAATCAGTTTCATCTGCATGTTCATACCTGCAGATATTATAGCAATGAGAAAAGGACCACGGTATTGATAAAAGCCTATCCGGATATCAACTGGACTTTGAGCTTTACGCTGAACCTTACCAATGATCTTAGCGTAAAGTGGATGAATATGGATCCCCATGAACATAAAGAACTGCAGAAAAGAGCAGGCAAAATGGGAGCAGAAAAAAGATGGAAACAAAAAGACGCTTCACTGGCATTTAGTTTAAAGGCAAAATGGAACAATGATCAGCAGGAAAAAGAGCTAAAATATCAATACGAAACCAAGTTTAAAAAAATATATGATACATTTGCTGCCATAGGAGCATTGTCAGATGGAGTTCTTAATCAGGCCAAAGGAAAAGTACGTTCCATTTCTCCTAAGGGAATTCCGGTAAGTTTTGCCGTGAAACCTCCCAATATGGAGCTGTCCGGTAATTGGCTTTTAAAGCATCCTAAAGATAATAATGCCATTATTGGTACAGATGTAGCTATAAGTTTGAAAGCAAATCCGCTGATTGGTCTGGAAATGACAGTTGATCTTCTGGGAGCTCTGGTATTTGGTATTTCCGGAGCGGTAAGCGGAGGAACAGCTGCGCCGGGAGTAACAAGACTGTATCAGGAAATTCAGGGAAAACTGAAATCCGGAATTGATGTAGGGAATGATAATGCAGGCTTTAAGGCATCCGTTGATATCTTTATGGACCTTATTATTTCCAGTACGATAGAAGTGGAATCCGAATTTAAATTTAATACGGCAGGAAAACTCAAAGATTCCGAATTTAAAGTCTCAAGTAAGAGTAAACTTAAACTGGAATTGAAAGTAGGAGTGAAAATTCAGGGAGAAGTTTCACTGGCTGTTATAAAAGCAGAAGCTTATTTTGAAGCATCAGCATCTGGAAGTGCTTCCATAACCTATGGACATGGTATCAACTATGATGAAAAAGGACTTTATTACCGTCCTGTTCTCGGATTTGACGGTCTTGATGCCCAATATGTAGTCACAATAAGTGTAGGTCTTGCTATTAAAATTGCAAAAAATAAACATAAAGTGGAGGAAAGCAGAAATGGGAAATATGAAATTGCTAAAGGGGACTTTAAAAATGTAATTCCTCCTTTTGATGTGATAAAAGAATTAGAGTCCTTATTTGGAATAAGTGCAAATATTCCGTTGATTAAAAATGATTAATATTCATACAATGAAAAATCTTATCTTATTATTTAGCTTTTTGGCTATTGTGTCCTGCAACGGACAAACCGATCTGGAATCTTTAAAATTTGATGAAAAAGTATCGGATAATATTACGAAGGGAGAAAAAGAAACAGAAGCCAATTACGGGTTATTATCATATAAACAGGCTGATATTAAAAACTATAAGCTGGGAACAGTATCATTTTCCGAATATACCGTACCCAAAGGATATGATTATTCCAACAACAACCTTGCGCTTTTTGTAAACTCTTATCAGAATAATCAATATCTGGGATTTATACTGAACCTTGCTAAAGAAGACGAAGGGAAAAAGCTGATTGATTATTTGACTAAAACCTATGGTAACCCGGAAAAAAGATCCACTGATAAAACAGGAATTGCTTATTTCTGGGATGCATCAGCTAAAAATAAATGGATATTTTTAACCCAAACTCAGGAACTGACACAGGACAATACAAAATATACCAATACCAAACTGATTGTAGTAAAGAAAGGAACCAGAGTGGAGAATTCTTCAGATGCCGGCACTTTCTCCATCTTAGACAGTTTTACCCTTGCTTATCCTAAAAAATAAAAAATGAAACCTTATTACGAAATAGATTTTAGTGCGGTAATGTGTTCATTTCAGATCAAAATTAATGATGTGGAATTAATTTCATTGAGTATTGAGGGACAAACCCGATCAGATTTTCCCATCAATCATCTTATTCTGGAAGGAGGTAAACAAACGATTGAAGTGAAAGGACTTCCCATGGACGGGCATCAGGAGTTACACGAAGATTCTTACATAAGATACAGAGTGAATCTCTATGATATGGCTTCCGGAGAATACGCTTTTGTAAAACAGTTTGATGAATATTTTACCAAAAAACCCGATAAAAACATACCTTTTATAGGACATGCAAGTACATTTGAAGCAGATGTACCTTATAAATTGGAGGCATGGCAAAACGGAATGAACCTTAAAGACGTTAAGTTTGACGTTAAAGAAAAACTAATCAGAAAGTATAACGAAATTATAAAGCTGATTAATGGCGGCAATTACAGTTCGTTCATAGCACAATATCAAAAAAGAGAAAATAATAACGCTTTAGCCATGTATCTTAGCAAAAGCCAGGCAGAAGGCAGGATGCAGAGTATCATTTCGGATATGCAGAATGGATACAAAGCACAGAGCCTTCCGGATGATATTCAGGTAGAATACTCAGCATATGGAAAGTTGGCCGCGTTAAAATGTACAGATATGATGTCTGCATTACGGCTGGAAAATCCGGAAAGTGAGGAGGAATTAGTTCTGCCCATAACATTTTATATCCCAGAGGGGAAGGATGAGTTTGAGATTATATAGCAATCTTTAATAGAAAGAAATACTGAAACAAAATTCAGATATTTCCACCAGATTTTAGAATAAAATAGATGGAAGTAAAAAAGGGAAAACCATACATTGCATATAGTATTTTAGGAATAATTGCTGCAGGCTTTATTTATTTTATTCTGTGGATTATTTTCAAAGATAGAATGCCGCTGCATGAATATGCTTCTGAAATTTCCAATAATTATGACAGCTATGCGGAAAAAGCCCTCGTTTTTTTTCCTTTACTTTTTTTTGTTTTCATCTTTATTGTTTTAATGAAGCCTACTGCTTCAAAACGTTTTTTACGCCTGCAATCCTCACTGCCAACCTCTAAGATCCATTCTGTAGCAAAAGGACTGGCAGAGATTGAAGGAACATTAATGGTGATGAATCCCTTATTTTCACCAGTAAATAATGAATCCTGCATCGGATATTATTATACCATTGAAGATATTGACAGAGATTCAGACGGTAAAGAAAGTTACAGAACCATTCACAGGGAAACGAAATGCAATGTCTTCCGGGTAAAAGATGACACAGGAATCATAGAAGTAGAACCGGAAGGAATAGAGCTGGTTTTATTGGAAGAAACCAATGTAAGCAGCCATGGCAGTAAAAGGTACAAAGAAACTCTTTTAAAAGATGATCAGAAGATGCTTTTGGTGGGCTATGCCGATTCCAGAAACGGAATCCCTTTCATCAGAAAAGATGAACATTATAAAATCCTCGGGATTACTTCATCATCAGGAATTACGGTTTGGAATAAATATCAGCCATTGTTGAGATCATTTATGTTCACCTTTTCAGTTATCCTGTTAATAATTATTTATATACTTATACAATAATGAATCAGACTGTTGCAATGATATTACTTATCCTGCTTGGGGTAGTTATTATAAGTTTTTTGATCAATCTGTACAACAAGTTGATCATGCTCAAATTTAATGTTGATAAAGCCTACGGAAATATTGATGTAGTGCTGAAACAACGCGCAGATGAGATTCCCAATCTTGTCACCGTTGCCAAACACTTTATGAACTATGAAGAAAAGCTTCTTTCCCGCCTTACAGAGCTCAGAACTTTTTACAATAACAGTACTGATGCCAATAAAAGAACCGAGATTGCCAATGAAACCTCAAAAGCGCTTTCCTCATTCTTTGCAGTTTCCGAAAACTATCCAGAGCTGAAATCTAATAATAATTTTCTTGAACTGCAGAAAAGAATTTCCGACCTGGAGAACAAAATAGCAGACAGAAGAGAATTTTTCAATGACAGTGTAAATCTTTATAATATCGGAATTCATGAATTTCCCAATGTGATACTGGCAAAAATATTGGCATATAAAGACAAAACACTACTGGAAATAACAGATTCTGAAAAACAATATAATGGAGTTCAGTTTTAATACTTTTTTCGGATTAGAAGACAAAATAGCTGCTTACCCGGAAGCAACCATTTTCGGAGCGATGTTAGTACCCATTTTGCTGCTTATTCCGATGGCAGTGATAGGATGGATCTTTAGAAAGCTGAAATTCAATATGTACATCATTCATGTATTGATGTATACTTTGCTTTTTACATTTATAGTAGGAACACTCACCATATTTATCCTTTTCTTTATTACCGATAAAAATGGAGTGAAGCTGACCTATTGCTGGCTTACGATACTTATGGGAATGTTTTTTTTCAGTTTAATCAATGCTAATACTATCACCAAAATGTTTAGTGATTGGTCTAAAATAATTAAGGAAAGACAAAATCAGTAATTTTAGAAAAATATAACATGATGAAAAAAGCAAGAGTGCTGGTATTGATTTTTGTAGTATTGATCAATATCTGTTGTGGAAATAAATCATTTGATCTGTCATCCGTTTCCTTAGGTGAAGATGCCAAGAAGTATGATTTTGAAAACAAAGACTTATTTCTGAAAGATGCTGCAAAAGCCGATATCATTCAATATTATGCTGATGAAAACAAAGGAGTAACCTATGGAAATATACCATTAGATCATACCATGGGTACAAGGATTACCGTATACAAAGGAAAAGTAGGAGCTCTGGACACCAATGCTGCCGAAAAATATTCTTTGGAATTTGTAGAAAAAATAGTAAAAAAGAATGGGAATCCTACCGCTTCTATTACTGATAAAGCAACAGTAGATGCTAAACTGGTAAAACCTATTTTTGAAAAGCTTAAAAAACTTTCTCCGGAAAAAGTGTCTTGGAATCAAAATGAGAAAAATTCCTTTACCTATCCTACTTCTTTCTTCTGGGATGACGGGAAAAACTATTCCATATTAAGTATCTCTATTGAAGATGATGGGAAAATAAGAAATAAATACATTTCTGTGACTAAAGATGCTTACCGTAATAATGCAGTTTTTGGATTGAAATATCCTACACCTCCTGCTTCTCCATGGTATAAATATATGAACTAAATACAGGGTTTGAAAACAGAAAGCAATAAATAAAAAAGCATCTGTGGATACTTGAATCAATTTTTTTCTGTTCTATTATTGATAACTGCATACTAACACTAACATTATGAAAAGATTGAAATATATAGTAATACCAATGGTCTGTTTGGCAATTGCTTCATGCGGCCATCAGAAAAATAAAGAGACTGAGTCTTTAGTTGAAACACAGGGAAGTACTCAGACAGAACCCTTCAATCTTGCTAAAGTTGCTGTAGGACAAAATATCAATGAAATCCTAAAATCTGCCGGAGCAACGGCTAAGGATGCTGTACGTACCACTGACGTTACGCTGATCGGAAATGAAAAGCTGGCTTTTTCATCAAAAGAATTATTACATTTTAACGGGATAGATTTAGAAGGAAAGAATAATAAAAATATCAATAAAGTCCTTTTGCATTTTGGAAAAGTAGATCAGGAAATAGGCCCGCTTGCTAACGAAAAAGAAGATGAGCTGGGAATGTATCAGCTTGATATCTATACAGAGCAGGAAAAAACAGCACTCCTGGATAATCTGAATAAAACACTTCAGAAACCTAGCTTTGATACCATCCGTGAAGGATTTGAATCTGAAGTTAAAGACAATGAGATCATTCAGACTCATAATAAATTCAGACAGGAAGTGGCCATCTGGAGAAACAGAGATATGCTCTATTACTATTGCGAAACCAAAATAGATAATAAACCGGACGAATACCGTTGCAATCTCTTCGTATTCAAAAATAAAGAATGGAAAGACCTTCTGAAAGGATCAGGCTATCCGGATCTGGATAAAATCTCCCTGAACTAAAGAATATAGCAAAGAAATTAGGACATTCGCTTAGTCAAATCACTTGGTTGATTCCTCATTGCTCTCTAAAATAAAACATTAGAAAAATAAAATATCTGCTCAATCAGCAAAATCTGCGAGAGTTTAAAAAAATAAATGCCGGTCCAAAAAGAACCGGCATTTTTATATCAAATCAGTATTTGAATTATTTTACAAGAAACTGCATCGTCACCTGATCCAGCTTCAAAATATAAACTCCCTGACCAAGATTTCTTGTTTTAATAGAGTTTCCATTTCTGAAAGGTTGGTCAATCGTCTGAAGAGTTTTCCCCTGAAGATTATAAATCTCAGCTTTTTTTACCTTCTGAAGATCTCCTTTTACAAAAATTTCCTGGTTGGTAATAGGGTTTGGAGAAATTTTAAAACTGTTAGAAGTTGTTTCAGTAGCTGTACTTTGAGCCATTCTTGCACTTGATCCGGAATAACATGTCCATGCAAGATCATCAATAGCCACTCTGTTACTTGCAGAACTATTAACCAGACTTACCACTACATTCCCGGAAACGTTGATATTGTTAATGGTCGTAGTTGTAGATGAAGTACTGTAAGGAATGGTTCCTACGGTAGTTCCGTTTACTTTTACATCAAAAGTACCATTTGTTCCTGAGAATTTAAGTTGTGTAGTCACTGTTAAAGATCCAATACCATTCGCAGAGCTTCCGGAAGTTAAAGAACCGTTTCTTACCGTAATCGCTTTATTGTTAATAGTTTGATCTGTTCTTGCATCCGTTGCTGTCCAGGAAATACCTCCGTTGCTCCATGTTCTGGTTGTATACGTAGAATTGGCTGCAGGGATTGTTTCAAAATTTTCATTGGCACAGTTGGTTCCTGGAGTAGTACCTCCTGAATTAGTAGTACCGGAAACCGTTGAACTATTCGATGAAGAATTTCCAGCTGCGTCCTTCGCTACCACATAAAAACTGTAAGTTGTGGAAGGAGTAAGTCCTGAAATGGTTGTAGAAGTTGAACCCGTAGTAGTTTGCAGACTTCCGTTCATGTAAACATTATAAGCTGTTACGCCTACGTTATCGGTAGAAGCATTCCATGAAAGAGAAATGCTGCTTGAAGTTGTTCCTGAAACATTCAGACCTGTCGCCGCAGTAGGTGCCTGAGTGTCACCTGAAGGCTGCTGAGAACCCCAGATAAGGTTAACATAATTCGGGTTGTCTATGAAAGGGTTTCTATTCCCCTGGAAAGTATATGAAGCATTATTTCTTTTGATCTCAGCCTGAGAAACAGGATCCTGATTATGCCATGCCAGTAGAACATTCAGTTCCCAAGTCTGTAATCCCGGGAAAGTAGAACTTCCTAACATATTTCCTGATGAAAACGTTGAAAGCTTGCTTTGGTAACGTGTTACGAAATAAAAAATCATACGCGCCACATCTCCTTTAAATTCATCAATCGGCTCAAATACCGTTCCTGAATATCCTGAAGAAGCAGAAGTTCCAAGCTTTGATCCATTCAGTGAAGTAAAAGTAGCACTTCCTACCTTTCCAAAAGGATAGTTACTTCTCATCCCATTTACCTTACCGTCTGTAGCTCTGATAAAGTGAATATCCGCAACCATTGGTGAAGCCTGATTAAAAAGACTTTGAGGAACAATATGTTCTCTGTTATAACAATTTCCTTCAGTAGAATACGTTCCACACTGATCAGATCCTGGAGTATAGGTGTAAGGATCACTACCTGCAGGCTTTTCAGAATAAATATCAAGGATAGTCCCGTCATTTTCGTAGTCTTTATCAATATCAGTGGTTTTGTACGCTGTCCAAAGTCCACTGTAACCTCTATCCATATGTCCGTTGGTGATAATACTGCTTAATTCCGTTTTCAGTGCTGCGCCACTCAGTCCATTGGCAGAATTGTAGTACCCTGCAGGAGCCTGAGCGTGGGCAAGTCCCGCAAATACAGAAAATAAAATGATTTTTTTCATAATTAATATTTAGTATAAAGTTTCAGCAAGAATACCACAATTTTTGTGAATAAAAAATTACAAAATTGTTAATTTTGAATGCACTGTATGCTATACATAATGAGTAATGAGTAATGCTGTGATCAAATATCGGTATATGTTTTTAATTCAATAGGAGGCTGTCTAAAAAGTCCAAAAAAATATCCCCGTTACTTAAAAAGTTTCGGGGATTTTTTTGTTGTTTGTCCTTTAAGATTTATCTTTAAGGTGCACCCAAACAAACATTGATATGAAAGTACGGTTTAAATCTTTACCCACCAATACTCCCAGCTTATTTCCTGAAGATATTTTTGATAAGATAGGTGCTAATGATCCGGTACGTCTTATCAATGAATTAGTGGATAACTTGAATATCGATCATATTATAAGTGAATATAAAGGCGGTGGAACGACAAGTTTTCACCCCCGGATGATGATCAAAGTTTTATTCTATGCCTATTTCAACAATATTTATTCATGCCGTAAAATAGAAAAGGCACTTGGAGAAAATATTCATTTCATGTGGCTTTCCGGCAACAGTAAGCCTGATTACAGAACCATCAATTACTTTAGGAGCAAACGGCTTAAAAACCATATTCACCGTCTTTTTGCAGATGTTACCGTTGTTTTGCAGAATTTAGGTTACGTAAGTTTAAATGTTCAATATATAGATGGTACAAAAATAGAATCATCTGCCAACCGATACAGCTTTGTATGGAAAAAATCTGTAGAAAAGAATAAATTAAAACTGGAAGCTCAAATTCATTCCGTACTTGAAGATATTGAATCCCAAATCAAAGAAGAGCGTTATGAATCCCATGAAAAGACCCTTCCAAAATCTATTGACAGCAGAGAGCTTCAGGATAAAATAGCAGAACTTAATCACTCTGTGGCACAGGACAATAAAACCGGTAAGAAGCTCATTAAAAAGCTTCAGCATCAGGACCTGCCCAGATTACAGAAGTATGAAGATCAATTAAAAATACTCTCAGGCCGCAACAGTTATAGTAAGACAGATCCCGACGCCTGCTTCATGCGGCTCAAAGACGACCATATGAAAAATGGGCAGCTTAAGCCAGCCTATAATGCACAGATCAGTACTGAAAACCAGTTTATCACCCATTACAGCATTCATCAGACTCCTGGAGATACCACTACATTGAAGGATCATCTTAACAGCTTTGAAAATCAGTATCACAAACAAAGTAAAGAGGTAGTAGCAGATGCCGGATATGGAAGTGAAGAGAATTACGAAATGATGGCAGAAAAAGCTATAGAGGGCTATGTAAAATATAATAATTTTCATAAAGAACAGAAGCGCAGTGAGAAGAACAATGCGTTTGCTGTACAGAACTTATATTATAATGAGGAAAATAACTTCTATGTATGTCCCTGCGGACAGCAAATGAACTTTATCGGTAAAGGCAAAAGAATCAGCAGTAACGGATATGAATCTCAGGTACATTATTATCAGGCTTTCAGATGTCAGGGTTGTCCTCTTAGAGAAAGCTGCCATCAAAGCCAGGATAATCGATTAATCGAAGTGAATTATAATCTGAACCATCACAGAATGAAAGCCAGACAAAGGCTGATATCTGAAAAAGGGCATTACCACAGAAGTAAACGGCCTATAGAAGTAGAAGCTGTATTCGGGCAATTAAAAAGCAATAATAAATTTTCAAGATTTACTCTAAAAGGACTTGAAAAAGTAAATATTGAATTTGGATTAATGGCATTGGCACATAATCTTAGAAAATTAGTGAAAAACAGAAAACTTAACCGTAAAAATTGGCTAAATACACTTAAATGCAAACAACATATGCATCTTTTCCATAAGTATATGAAAATCCAAAAGTATAAAATTGCTGCATAACTATACGCAGTCTCAAAACAAAAAAAAAGAGGCTGACCTTTTTGGACAGCCTCATCATATAAATTAAAATCCATAGGGCTTCAGCCAAAACTTAAAACTTATTACTCAGTTCATTAAAATCCCAAAAAGCCTAATCTGAGAACGCCCATATTATTGGAGAAAACAGCCAACATAAAAAAAGCCGGTACAAAATACCGGCTATATAATGGATGACTTAAATCTTATTTTCTTTGTGGCGGATAATTTTTCATAATCTCAGCCATAATCTCTGGAATCTGTCTCTGTTTTGCTTTTGGAGAATCTACAGAAATTCCGCTTCCGATACCCTGCCAAACCAATTTGTTGCTTCTTGCATCAATAAGATCAACAATCAGAGCGCCTTCGTTATAGTTCGTTGTCCATGTTCTGTTCATGCCAACACCCCATCCGAATGGTCCGCCCCATCCCCACATTCCGTAAGGAGAAGAAGAATTGATGTCAGTGATTTTTTTATGATTTGCTTTTACGTTGATAATCAGATCAGGGTTTTCTCCGGACTGAAGTCCTTTGCTCTGAAGCTGTCTCGACAGTTCATTCAGCACTCTGTCTTTATCAATATCATTCAGTTTCAGATCATCAATTCTTATTTTATACGTTTTATAAGAATTGAAATTGGCGGTTTCAGCATAATCTGAACGTACCTGAAATGGGCTACAAGAAGTTAAGCCTAAAGTAGCAGATGCCAACAAAATAAAAATATATTTTTTCATTTTATTTATTTTTTTTTATCACTTTTAATGAATGTATCAGTCTTTTTATCGTACCCGTAAGGACAGTGTCTGCAGCCGCTTTTACAGCAATATCCTCTTTTCAGATGGAATTTTTCTGTAAAAACCTTGTACCCCTGTTCATTATAGTAGAAGTCTTCACCTTCTTTGATGTCATAATGGGCCATAAGTTAAATGCTAGTCAAAAAACTTTTTATATTTGTTACTATGATAATTGTATGCCAAAAGCCCTTAAAAAAATTAAAAATTAATGGCATTGCTCTCTTTCCCTTTATCTTCATTAGGAAACCCGAAGATAAGGAAAATAATGTATTGATCAATCACGAAAAAATCCATTTACGGCAACAATTGGAAATGCTCATTATTTTCTTCTACATTTTCTATGTTATTGAATATTATTACTGGTTTTTCAAACTCAAAGACGGCTACCTTGCTTACAGAAGAATTTCCTTTGAAAGAGAAGCCTACACTAATGAAAATAACCTGAATTACCTTAAAAAAAGAAAATTCTGGAACTTCAGAAAATACCTTTGAAATTATAAATTATGAATGATGAGTTGCGTGTTTTCGGGATTCGAGTTTCGTGTTTTGAGGTTTGAGTTTTGGGAACTTGGTTTTGGAATTTATATTTTATACTTTAATTTCAATATTCTCTGTAGTCAACATTTAATATTCAGTAGGAGTGGGCTTTAGCCCGCTTATCAAATAAATCAATATTCATTCGGTTTTAACCAAAGCTTACAACTAAATAATCCGCATCACAAAAAAATAAAAAACATCATCTGTACAAATCTGTGCCACCTGTGGTAGAAAAGTGTTTCATGTGTGTTTAATCAAAACTTATATTAAATAATCCACATCACAAAAAAATCAAAAACATCATCTGTACAAATCTGTGCCATCTGTGGTAGAAAAGTGTTTCATCTGTATTTAACCAAAATATATTAAATAATCCGCCTCACAAAAAATCAAAAAAAAACGTCTGTGAAAATCCGTGTTATCTGTGGGAGAAAAGAAAACCCTCACAACAATAAATCTTTTCCTAATTTTGCAAAGAATAAACCTTGAGTCGTAAAACTGAAATGTTATTAAAACTTCCCACAGAACCTGTTTCCATCCAGGAAATTCCAATTCATAAAAAAGTAAGGCTTTTCATTAAAAGGGAAGATCAGATTCATCCGTTAATTTCAGGAAACAAATACTGGAAACTCTTTCACAATGTAAATCACTATCTGGAAAAGAATCCTGATAATCCTTATATCATCACTTTTGGCGGCGCTTTTTCCAACCACATTGCCGCAGTTTCAGCTGCAGGAAGTCTGGCGGGGATTTCAACATTGGGCATTATCAGAGGAGAAGAGCTTGCGAATAAATGGCGGGATAACCCCACTTTACTTTTTGCGAAAAGAAATGGAATGAACCTGAAATTTGTCACCCGCGAAGAATACCGACACAAAGAAAAACTCACGGAATTCCTTCAGCAGGAGTTTCCTGAAGCATTAATAGTTCCTGAGGGAGGTACCAATGAAGAGGCTGTAGAAGGGGTGAAAATGATGCTCAACGAACAAACAAAAGATTTTGACTATCTTTGCACCGCAGTTGGAACCGGAGGTACCATTGCAGGAATTTCAAAATTTTGTGAAGAGAATCAGAAAGTTATAGGATTTAAGGCCGTTAACGATGCTTCACTGGAAAATAAAATTTTTGAATTAACTTTGAGACAGAATTTTAATCTAATAGATTCATGTTTTGGAGGTTATGGTAAAATAAGTGATGGAAACATCCGTTTTATCAATGATTTCATGGAGAGATACGGTATTCCTTTGGAGCCGATTTATACAGGGAAAATGATGGAGAAGGTTTTTGAACTGATAGAAGAAGAATATTTTCCTGAAAACAGTAAGATTTTGTGCTTTCACACTGGTGGTTTACAGGGAATTGAAGGAGCGAATCTGCTGTTAGAAAAACAGAATAGAAATTTAATTATATAAGTAAAATTGAAAAACATGAAAAGACTTTTTCTATCCATAAGCCTTTTAGTTTTATCAAAATTTTCAGCCCAGGCTTGGGCCACCGAAGATCAGTATATTCAAAAGTTTGCTAAATATGCCGTAGAAGAAATGGAAAAATATAAAATTCCTGCTTCTATTACCCTTGCCCAGGGATTGCTGGAAACCGGGGGCGGGCAGAGCAGACTGGCACAGGAAGGTAAAAACCACTTCGGTATAAAATGTAAAGAAGACTGGACCGGTAGAACAATGAAACATACCGATGATGCACCTAACGAATGCTTCCGTGTGTACGACGATCCAAGACAGTCTTATGAAGACCATTCTATATTTTTATCCACAAGAAAATATTACGCCAACCTTTTCAAACTGGATATGAAAGATTACAGAGCGTGGGCAACCGGTTTAAAAAAAGCAGGTTATGCTACCAATCCACGTTATGCTTCTATTCTTATCACCAAAATTGAAAAGTATAAGCTATACGAATACGACAATACCAATTCTAATGAAGTATTGTATGCTGTTCTTAAAATGTATCCGGATCTGAAAGACGACAGAACTTTCATGGCACAGCTTGAACCTTCAAAAGCAACCAGAAAAGTAAAAGAGCCGGTGACTGTAGAAGTTCCTTACAAACAGACTTCTTATGCACAACAGCAAAAAAGAGTAGAAAGAATCAAAACGAAAACTGAAATTCTTAATTCTATTCTTATCAAAAGTCACCCGAATGACGGACTGAAATATATTATCATTCCTGAAGATACTGATGTGAAATTCATTGCCAACAAATTCAAAGTAAGCGAAAGCAGACTGATGAAGTGGAATGAACTGGAAAATGAGTCTTTAAAGAAAAATGATATTGTTTTCCTTGAATCAAAAAATTCTACAGGAAATACCGCAACCTATAAAGCGGTGTCCGGAGAAGATATGCATGATATCGCACAAAAATTCGGAATCAAGTTAAATAAATTATATGCTAAAAACAGAATGGATGAAGGACAGCAGCCTTCAGCAGGACAGCTGATTTATTTAATAGACAAAAAACCACGAAACTAATTTAATTTTTTGTTGAGAGTCTACCGTTGACAGCTAAATGCCAACCCGCAACTGTCAACAGCAACTAAGTATATATGAAATATCAAAGAAGTTCGGCTTTATTTGATGAAGCCTACAAATACATTCCGGGAGGTGTAAACTCTCCGGTAAGAGCATTCAAATCCGTAGGAGGAGTGCCTGTTTTCATGAAATCGGCAAAAGGTGCTTACCTTACCGATGCAGATGACAATACTTACATCGATTATATCAACTCATGGGGCCCAGCCATTTTAGGACATACCCATCCTGAAGTATTGGAAGAACTGAAAATACAGGCAGAGAAAGGATTCTCTTTCGGAGCTCCTACAGAACTGGAAACAGAAATTGCAAAATTCATCATTGAAAATGTCCCGAATATTGACCAGATCAGAATGGTTTCTTCAGGAACAGAAGCATGTATGAGTGCAATCAGACTGGCAAGAGGATATACGGGAAGAGATAAAATTGTAAAATTTGAAGGCTGTTATCACGGGCATTCAGATTCATTTCTGATCAAAGCGGGAAGTGGTGCCGCAACATTCGGAAATCCAAATTCTCCGGGAGTAACAGAGGGTACGGCCAAGGATACTTTGCTAGCCCGTTATAATGATTTCGAACAGGTGGAGGATTTATTCCGTCACAATCAGGGAGAAATTGCAGCGGTAATTATAGAACCGGTTGCGGGGAATATGGGCTGTGTATTGCCAGAAAATGATTTCTTACAGAATCTGAGAAAAATCTGTGATGAAAACGGAGCTTTATTAATCTTTGATGAGGTAATGACCGGTTTCAGATTAGCTTTTGGGGGAGCGCAGGAGCTTTTCAACGTAAAAGCAGATCTGGTGACTTACGGAAAAGTAATCGGTGGAGGGCTTCCGGTAGGAGCTTTCGCTGGTAGAAATGAAATCATGGATCATCTTGCACCAAAAGGCGGTGTTTACCAGGCGGGAACATTAAGTGGAAACCCTTTAGCCATGAGAGCCGGATTAAAAACCCTTCAACTTATTAAAAATGATTCTGAATTTTTCAACAGACTGGAAAAAACAACGGAAACATTGGATTTTGAAATAGGAAAAATTCTGAATGAAAAAGGAATCGCTCACAGAATCAACAGAAAAGGTTCTATGATGTCGGTATTCTTCCATATTAAAAGTGTTTCGAACTTTGATGAAGCGCAGGAGGCTAATCATCCATTGTTCAATAATTTCTTCCATCAAATGTTGCAGAACGGAGTATATCTTCCGCCAAGTGGCTATGAAACATACTTCATCAGTGATGCGATCAAAGATAGAGAGATTGATATGACACTGGAAGCAGTAAGAAAATTTGAATACTCAAATAAATGAAAATAAATAAGACCGGATTTTTAGATCCGGTTTTTTTATGCAGGAAACCGATTTCAAGATTTTGGATAATAAGTGTTCAGAATAAATTTCTGTGGAAAATCTCAACAATTAAAGTAAATTACCAATCAATGAATTGAAATTTTAAATGTGCCATTACAAAGAAAATGTTATTTAAAAGCGTAAATCTTACGTGTCATATTTATAGTCTATTGTTTCTATTAGCATTTTATTTTTCAAATTAAAAATTTGAGTAGAAATCTCTTCCAGACTTTCCAAATTATGACTAATAATCAAAATAATTTTATCTTTTTTAATTTGTTTAATCAAGCTGTAAATGAAATTTCTATTTTTTCTATCTAATGATGATGTTGGCTCATCCAGGATTAGAAATTGCGGATCATGATAAAGTGCCCTCATCCATCCTAATAATTGTTTTTGCCCTCCAGATAAGTTTATTCCTTCTTCTCCTACAATGGTCATTATTCCTTGAGGAAGAGTAGTTATAAATCTTTCAAAACCTAAATCAAATAAACTTTGCAATTTTTTATTATCAATATTTTCATCCAAAATAATGTTTTCTAAGACAGTTGTATTAAATAATTCTATATTTTGTGATACAGTAGAAATTTTACTCCTCCAACTAGAAATTAAAACATTTTCTAAAGATATTTTATTATTGACGATAATATTTCCACTTTCTGGTATATAGTTTTTTCTTAAAACTTCAATAAATGTGGTTTTTCCACATCCACTTTCTCCCAGTATACAGGTGATCTCCCCCCTTCTTAATGTTAAATTAATATTTTCAAGTAGTTTGCTACGCCCTTTAAATCTGAAATCTAACTGCTGAATTTCTATTTTATTGATATAATTAATTTTTTGTCCTTCTAATCTTTCTTTTGATATTGAAGCATATTCAAACATCCTGTCAAAAGCTATTTTAGCTTCCTGTATTGGTATACTGACCAATGCTAGGTTTGTTATAGACCCAAGCAATGAACTTGTAATTCCTATAACAGCCATTAATTCGCCTACTTTAATTTGTTTTATTAAAACATAATAAGATGAAAAACTTAATATTATAACAAGAAAAAGAACCAAAGCCAAACCGGAATATAGTGTAATTTTAATATTTACTTTACCAAGATTGAATATTTTGGTTTGAAAATTTTCAAAAACTAAATTTTCTTTTTTTAGAAATAAATCTTGTTTTTCGAAACCTTTTACAACATCTATACCTCTAATAATATCTATATAATTTGCTTCGTTAATGCTGTAAGATTGCATTACTTCTTTTTGCGATATAATAATTTTTCTGTTAAATCTAAATATGATATAAAAAATAAAGGGAGAGATGGATAAACAAAGCAAAGCCATCTTCCACGAATAGTAAAAAAGAAAACCCATTGAAATTAAAACACCTAAAATATCTACAACAGTATTTGTAATCAAATGCTTTATTACTGTCTGTATTCTTTGGGTATCATTTAGCCTTGCAACAAAATCTCCTATTTTTCTTGTTTCGAAAAAAACTTTAGGAAGATAAAGTAAAGAATTAAAGAAAGATTGATTAACTCTCTGGTTAAATTCTTTACATTGTCTGATGATATATAAATCTCTTAATGATTGGATAATGACTCTCGCAACCAATAGAAAGCTTAAGCAACCAATACTTAAAAAAAGAATGCTGACTTTTCTTTTAGGTAAAATATCATCTATTAATTTTTGGGAAAAAACAGACATTGCCATACCCAATAAAGTGGTAACTACTCCCAAAAGGATAATCGTATAAATAGATTCTTGGTCTTCTCTCAAAAGGTCAAAAAACCATTTTTTCTTTTTTGTAGTGTTAATTTCTATTCTTTCAAAGTTCTCATTGGGAAATAATGTTAAGCAGGTTTTAGAAACCCAAACTTTTTGTAATTTTTCTTCATTCCAATATTCTAAACCTTTGGCAGGATCTCCAACAAGAAATTGGTTGTTTTTAGTAGAATCTCTAAGATAGCAGACCACATAATGCTCGTATTTGTTTTCTAAAACTACATGTAAAATTACTGGCTTCCCATGTTCTGTGAGTGCAACTATATCAGCTTCACATCCTTCTGCATTAAAACCTATTTCATTCGCACATTGGTATAAGCCTAAGAATGTAGTTCCTGTTTTTGTTGTACCGCTTTTATCTCTTAAAGTTTCCAAAGAAATATCCCCTCCATAATACCTTACAAGTGAATGTAAACATGCTACACCACAATCTGTTTGATCTTTTTGCAGTGAAAATGTCTTCTTAATTCTTTTCATCAGTGTTTTTTAATAGCTTTTCAACTTTTATAGCACCTGAGTTTCTTTTTAAGAGATGATTATTTGTATCATATACCAAAAAGTAAGGTACACTTTTTATCTCAGATTGCCGGTAAAATCTAGCCATTTCATCATGACACCAAAATATATTGTTTTGCTTGTTCAATTTATATTTTTGAGCAAATTCTTTAATTGTGCTTATGGGTTCACTGGCAATCCATATCCATTGGATATTTTTATAATTGAAGTATGTCTTAGATAATTCTTCTGCCTCTGCTTGACAAAAATGACAGTCTGGACTGAAATAAATAATTACCTTCATACTTTCTTCCATAAGGTTTTTAGAAGTGAATAAATTTCCATCAACAGTTTCAAGACGGAATGAAGGTATATTTTCCAGCTTCTTTCCTTTTTCTTTCTTTTCCCAAAAACTGAAAAACAAATAAACAATTATTCCTATCATAAAGAGAGGAACAAGTATTGCAAATATTTTTA
Organism: Chryseobacterium sp. KCF3-3; assembly: GCF_045865955.1. Taxonomy (NCBI): domain Bacteria; kingdom Pseudomonadati; phylum Bacteroidota; class Flavobacteriia; order Flavobacteriales; family Weeksellaceae; genus Chryseobacterium; species Chryseobacterium sp. KCF3-3. The sequence continues at coordinate 396,408 of NZ_AP035792.1, read as the reverse complement.
ATTTTTTATTTTTCACGCTTTTTATAGTCTGCAAGATTAATTAGAGCTGATATCAAAAGAAGTCCTGCCCCTATACAACTCCACATATTCTTATTGTTTCCTAATAATTGTAAAAACAAATTTAATATGGCAATAATCAAAAAAAATATAAAAATGGATTTTCTATTCATCATATTAATATTGTGTATTAAGGATTAGAAAACATACAGTTGCTGCCCAAAACAATATACCAGCCCCATAAGTAACACTCACAAGCCCGAAAGATTTTACATAGCTTATTTTTTCTTCTAAAAGTTCCCGAATACCCCAAGTAAGCAGAAGCCAATAGAATAATTCAAAAATATTGACCAATTGTAAAGGATACGCCAACCATTTTTCTGTGGAAATATTTTCTTTGAAGTTAAGTAAGGATAAGGGATAATACGTTTGTACATCTTCTAAAGTATATTCTGTATTAAGCCAATAAAAATTGATAAACTTATAGAAGCTAGCAATGATAAAAATAAATTCTGCAATAAGAGTCACAAACACAAAATTACCAAACTTTATTTTATCAACATTAGGAAGATCAAATAGTTTTATAAAATTGAGACAAAAAGCAATTAATAAAACTTTAATAACTATAAATAAAGGAATTGATAAATAATTTACCCACCACCATTTTTTTTGGCTTTCCACATATTCTTGTACAACAGTATTTGGATAATCCTTCATAAGAAAATCAATTACTTTAGAATCGGTAGAAATATAAGTCTTGTCTAGATATGTAAGAAATAAATAAAATAAAACAACTATTACAAATAGAATGAAATTTTTCATCATTAAACAATAAAGAGAGGTGAAACCTCTCCTGTTTTTTTTAATTATTAACTTGTGTATTTTTAATTTTTTTTGAAATACTATTCCATTCATAGTAACTAGCAACCATGGTAAGTAAAAGACTTAGGGAAATACTTACTTTTGTAATGTTAAAATCAAAATCAATTAAACTTAAACCTAACAAAAAGGCTGAGAGAAACATTAAGATTTTAAAGACAATTTTCCTTTTTTTTATATCCATGATGTAATATTTTTTAATGCTTACATGAACTCATTGACATTCCAGAAACAATCATACTACCAACAAGAAGGGCTCCTCCAACAGGTGTTGTGGTTATAAAAGCTCCAGCAATTGTAAGACCTAATCCTGCAATAGCCAAAGCACAATCTCTATTTAATCCACCTTGCAAATTCTCCATTTGCGAAACATTTAATTTTTTCATAACATTTGTAGTGTTTTTATTTATGGCTTTCACTTTGAAAACCTTGAACAAATTTGTATGAAAATTTTTAAATAACCTATTCCATTTTAGAATATTCGTTACAACACCAAAAAAGAATTTTTAGGGATTATAAATTAATTTTTATTTTTACAAGACACAAACGATAGAAAATGAAAGATAAAGATCTGGGCTTCAAGCTAAGAAAACTCCGTGAAGAAAAAGGAATTTCCCAACAAATGTTAGCTATAGATTTAGGGATTTCCCAAAGCAAAGTCTCTAAAATAGAAAATGGAACAGAAAGAATAACTGTTCCTTACTTTATAGAAATTTTAATCTACTTCTCATTATCACCTAATGAAATTATAGATTTTTTTGAGTATAAGGAAAATGGTGATTCATCTCAAAATCAGGATGGTTAATGATTGTAAATTATTTTTTTAGTGACACGAAAGTAATTAAATGAATAGTTTAGTTTTCTAAGGGATGAACAGCTGTAGTGTGAATCTTACTCATTATAGAGATAAATTCAAAATTTGATTAACATCTTATAAGACTATCAACACAAAGCATAAATCATACAGATTTTGTAATAAACCATACACTTGGTTCAGAGCACTTCTTTTTAATTTTGTCTCAAATAGATTGGAAATGAAGACCTCAGACAATAATATCTCCCGTAAAGATTTTATCCGAAACTCAGCGTTGGCTGTAGCGGGACTCACTTTAATCCCCAATATCATGACTGCATCACCTTTCGAAGAGAAAAATATTTCAGTAAAAGGAAAAATGAGCCTGAAAAATGTTCGTCTGGAAACAGGTTTTGAATACCAGGATGGAGAAGTGTCTTCTACCAAAACGGATCTGTTTTATGTAGAAGTTGAAAACGGAAAAATTATAAAGATTTCACCCAATCAACCCAATGCTAAAGCGGCAGATGCAAAAGGTCTATTGATGCTTCCTGCCTTTAAAGATATGCACATTCACCTTGATAAAACCTTCTATGGAGATCAATGGCAGGCAGTGAGAAAAAGAACCGGAGGCGTAAAGGGAATGATAGAACTGGAGCAGAAAATGCTTCCAGAGATGCTGAAGAATTCAACCTTCAAAGCGGAGAAACTGATTGAGTTATTACAATCTAAAGGAACTTCCTATGCCAGAAGTCACGTGAATATTGAACCTACTTCCAAACTTCAGTCATTAAAAAATCTGCAGAAAGCGTTAGAAAATAAAAAGAAAGGCTTTGGGGCTGAGCTGGTAGCCTTTCCACAGCATGGTGTTTTTTATACGGATTCCGTACCTTATCTGAAAGAAGCAGCGAAGATGGACATCGATTTTATCGGTGGAGTAGATCCGTTCAACATCGATGGAGATATTGAAAAAGTGGTGGATTTCACGGTACAGCTTGCTTTAGACAATAAAAAAGGAATAGATATTCACCTGCATGAAACCGGAGATTCCGGATTGAAAACGGTAGAATATCTGATTGAAAAAGTGAATGAAAACCCAGCACTTAAGGGAAAAACTTATTTAAGCCACTGTTTTGTTCTTGGAAAATTAGAAGCGGCGAAACAGGAAGAAATTGCCGAGAAATTAGGTGATGCACAGATCGGAATTGTCTCTACAATCCCTTTCGGAAGGTTGATTATGCCTATTCCAACGCTTTACAAACATAACGTGACTATCCTTACCGGGAATGACAGCATTGTAGACCACTGGAATACTTTCGGAACGGGAAGTGTGCTTCAGAAAGCCAATTTAATGGCACAATTGTATGGATATTCAACAGAGTTTTTATTGTCAAGAAGTTTAAAACTGGCAACAGGAAATATTCTTCCGTTGGATGATAAAGGTGTTCAACAATGGCCCAAATCCGGAGATAAAGCAGACTTTGTCCTGATAAATGCAAGCTGTTCTGCAGAAGCAGTCTCAAGAATTTCAGATGTGGAGTCTTTAGTGCATGATGGAAACGTTGTTTTTTAATTTAAAATAAAAAAGGATTAAATAAATTAATATATAATCTAGTTGTGTTTTTTCGACCACAAATGGTATGAAAGCTTTACGGGGGAAGCCTTGAAAATTTATTGTAATTTTTAGAGACAGTCACTGAATGAAGATGGAAACTGAAGATAGAGTGATGCAGATAAAGCTTTTGTTCCTTTTGTGGTTGTTTTAGTTTTTTCTCTCATAAATTTTAGTAATTTTAGGAGAAAATCAGGCAGAGTGGCTTACCATACAGATCATTTTCCTATTTTGGGAATTCAGGAATTTAGTGAAAATCAGCTGAAAGGCTGTAATCTGCTGTTCAATGAACTTTCCGGAGCACGCTCCATTGATGATCCGCACAAACATGATTTTTTTATCATCAATCTTTTTGAGCACGGAGTAGGCTCGCATACCATAGACTTTACAGAATATCAGGTAAAAGATTATCAGATTCATCTTGTTTTTCCGGATCAGGTACATCAGTGGGTGATTGAAAAAGAAACCATCGGATATCAGCTGATGATCAGCAGGGATTGGTTTGAAAGTTTTCTGCCGTCATTAAGATTTTCTGCCTCATATTACCAGAATCATCCGGTGATCAATCTTTCCAAAGAAGTTTTTGAAACTTTTCTATATGAATTCCAGGCTATTCAGAAAGAACTGAACGGAGAAAAAGTCTTTTGGGAATTGATTCAGAAAAGAAGTGAACTGATCGGTTTGCTGGTAAGTAAATCAGTGGAAGGCGCTTTCAAAGATTTTGAAGTTTATAACTCCAATCCTATTATTTCAAAATTCCTGCATCTTATTGATGAGCATTTCAAAACAGAAAGATCCGTTTCCTTTTATGCAGATAAACTGAATATCTCTGCCAATTATCTCAATATTGTCTGTAAGAAAAATCTCAACTCTTCGGCATCATCTCTTATTCAGGACCGTATTTTACTGGAAGCCAAAAGACTGTTGAAAGTTTCCGAAATGTCTGTAAAAGATATTGTGTATGACCTCGGGTTTTATGATCATGCCAGCTTTTCCAAATTCTTTAAAGCCCAAACGGGAATGACACCTTCCCAGTTTAAAGAATAATCTGTACAAAACAAGACATAATTGATACACCGGTTTTACCCTCAAGCCGGCTTAATTTTGTATTGTTAAATTTTAAATCATGAAATTTCCCTATCAATTAACTGCAAAAGGAAGCTATTCCCTTAAAAATGTCCGCCTGGAAACTGGCTTTGAATACGAAAATGAAGAGGTTATCGGAACAAAAACAGACCTTTTCAGTATTGAAATTGAAGACGGAAAAATAAAAACAGTAAAAGCCAATGATCCTGCTTCCAAAGCGATAGATGCCAAAGGATATCTGATGCTTCCCGCTTTCAGAGATATGCACATCCATTTGGATAAAACATTATACGGACTTCCATGGCAGGCTCTTTCTCCGAAAAGAAGAACCGTGAAGGATATGATTGCCTATGAACAGGAAATCATTCCTGAATTGCTGAAAACTTCTGTAAGCAGAGCAGAACAGCTGATCAGCCTGCAACAGCATTACGGAACCCATTTTGCGAGAACTCATTTTAATATTGATCCTACCTCTGGATTGAAATCTCTGGAACATCTTGAACAGGCTCTTGAAAATAAAAAAGATTCTTTCAAAGCCGAACTGGTTGCTTTTCCCCAACATGGAGTGTATTATACAGAATCGGCTCCACTGATGAAAGAGGCAGCACAGTTGAAAAGTGTAGCATTCATTGGTGGATTGGATCCGTTGAGTATTGACGGAAGTATAGAGAAAGTAATGGACTTTACGGTTCAGCTGGCTTTGGATCACAATAAAGGAATTGATATTCATCTGCATGAAGCAGGAGAGTCCGGAATGAAAACGATCAATTATCTGATTGATAAAGCGATGGAAAACCCTGCGCTGCAGGGAAAAACGTTTGTAAGCCATGCATTTGCTTTAGCCCATCTTTCACCCAAAGAAACAGAGCAGATTGCAGAAAGACTGGCTGCCGGAAAAGTAGGAATTGCTTCTTCGGTACCTTTCAAAGGAAAAATAATGCCCATTCCAACGCTGAAAAAATATGGGGTTAATGTATTGATCGGAAATGATAATGTACAGGATTACTGGAGTACTTTCGGATCCGGAAATATGTTGCAGAAAGCGAATCTTATTGCAGAACTGTATGGTTATGCTACGGAATATGCCTTATCAAGAGCTTTGCAGTTTGCGACTCAAAGCACTCTTCCTCTGGATGAAAAAGGAAAGCAGCAATGGCCTAAGGCTGGTGATGACGCAGCTATTGTTCTGACAGACGCATCATGTTCTGCAGAAGCTGTTTCCAGAATGTCCGAAATAAAAGCCCTGATGAATGACGGGAATTTATTTTGGAGAAATTAATGTGAAGTATATATATTTTTATACACTTGTTTTTTGTAACTGCCATCGGAAGCTTTTCTGGTGGCTTTTTTTGTATGGGGTTCGGGTTTGGGGTTTTTGGGATGTGAGGTGTAGGATTCGAGGTTTTGAGATTCGTGATTCGAGTTTTCGAGATCCGGGTTTTTGTTTTTCCGGGTTAGAGATTCAGATTGTGAATTTCGAGATTGTTTATATTCAATAGGAACGGGCTTTAGCCCGTTTGAATGGAAAAAAAATATTCCTCAGGCTTTAGCCAAAACTTATGAAAGAACATCTGTGTTCAACCCAAAAAATTACTGTTCTGTTCATATTCCCTTTTTCTATTTTTACAATATGAACACCTCTTAATATTAATTTCGTGAAACCAACATCATACCGGATAATAACGATAAAAAAAGCCCTCGGAAAATATTTCCGAAGACCTTTTATTTGAAATTAAATCTAGGTACTTATATGATGATATGTTATAAGTTGAAGTTAGTCCATCCTGCATACCAAGTATCAGTGGCATCTTTTACAGCACCTCTGTAAGTAACCTGTGTAAACCAAGTCGCTAATTTAGGGTTTGTAAATGCTCCACCTGTTAATAATGGAGAACCTGCACTAGGAGTAAAGTTTGGTGTAGTTCCTGCAGGAGCCCATGCACCAGCAAGTTTTACATCAACTGTAGAAGCAAGGATTGTATTTCCTTTAGCATTAAACCAAGTCGTAAGATCATTTAATGTATATGTTGTAGGAGTAGATGTGGATGGTCCGAATTTTAAAGGAGTTGTATTTCCTGCTAAAACGTTGTTTTCAAAGAATAATTTGTTACCTACGATGTTGTTATCCGTTGGAGATCCTTTAGTAGCATCAATGAATAAACCAACCGGGAATCCTGTAAATACAGAGTTGAATACAGAGATAGAAGAGTTTCTTCTGATCTGTAATGCATTCTGGAATAAAGCATTGATTGTTCCAGGAGCTGCAGAGTTGATTGGCCCGATAATCGTCATGTTAGAGAACGTAGCTGAAGTTTGAGGCATTAAAGTAGAACCGTTAGCATCATTATCAGATTCAAATGCGTTAGAACCAGAAACGTCGGCTACCTGAGAATCTCTCACTGCGATACCAAACTGTACATTTCCTGAGAAACCGTTATCAGTATCGAAATCGTCATCAAGTCCTTTGTAAGAAATAAGGTGAGAACAATTTACTGTTCCTCCGAACCATTCAAAACTGTCATCGTTAGCATAAGCAACTTCTACGTAGTCTACTTTAGTTCCGTTACCTACACCACCGAATGTAAGTCCGTTGATCTCTTTATCTGGTAAGAATGCATATCCTGCATATTCTATTCTCACATATTTTAATACACCACTGTTGTCAGCAGCGTTATTTCCTCCATAAAGTCCAAGACCTTCAGAGTTATTAATACCTCCTTCAATTTCTCCAACTCCGTTTGTTCCTCCGAAAGATGCATTAGTAGGAGCATTTCCTAAAATTACTACACCTGCCCAGTCTCCTCTTTTAGGACTTGCTTTCTCAGAAGTGAAGATAATAGGGTTAGCAGCAGTTCCTTCTGCCATGATTTTGCTTCCTCTTGTAATAATTAAAGCTCCGTTTTTATCAGCTTCACCTACAATCTTTGTACCTGGCTCGATAGTTAAAGTAGCTCCGTTAGTTACATATACTAGTCCTCTTAGCTTATAGATTTTATTTGCTTTAAGCGTAGTATTGGAAGTGATTTTTCCTGAAAGAATAAGGTTTTCAGTATCTCCGTTTCCGTTACCTCCATTTTGAATAATGGTAGGTCCATCTTCTTCTATATTTCTACATGCGGTAGTTGATACTAGAGCGCCAAGCATTAAAGAATATAAAACGAACTTTTTCATGTTATAAAGAATTAAATTATTTATTAGATTATTTGTTGAGTGAATTAAAAATTGTATCCCAGTGTTAAACTGATATTGGTTCCTGTAAGTCTTTCAATAGCAAGAGCATCTTTGCTGTCATACTTACCATTGTCGTTCAGGTCATGGTAGAATTTAGCACGACGGTTCAGGATATCTGAAACATTCAGCTTGATCTCTCCCTTGTTGCTCCATAGTTTTTTAGCAAGCTGGAAATCCAGAAGAGGTCGAGGTGCTTCCCAGATTGGTGGAACCTGATCGTTTCCTACGTAAAGGATTCTTCTTCCGATCATGTTGAATAATAATGTTGAAGACCATCCTGATTTTTCAGTGTCATACTGAAGACTTAGGTTTACAGTATATGGAGATTGTCCCTGCATTGGTCTGTCAATATTAGTAGCTTCGTCTGTTACTCTGTTTTTGATTAATGCTACGTTTCCACCCAGGGTAAAGTTTTTAAGAGCACTTACAAAATCCAGTTTTTTTCTGGCTTCAACTTCCAACCCATAAGCATCAGCTTTATCTACGTTAAGGTAGTTGAAAGTGTTACTCGTTCCTACCCCTGATTGGTTGAAGTATAATTCGATCGGTTTTTTGAAGTTTTTATAGAAACCTGCCACGGATATAATTTCTCCGTTTCTTGGGTAGAATTCCCAACGAAGGTCGGCACTCGTGATTTTAGTTCTTTCGATAGATTTGTTACCGATTACAGTTGCTCCAAGGTCAAAATCATAATATGCCAAAGGAGAAACCTCTCTGAATTCCGGTCTTACCACTGTTTGTGAACCTGCAAGACGGATATTCATTTTAGGATTTACTTTGAATGTTAAGTTAACAGCAGGTAAGAAGTCTGTAACACGTGTATTTACAAAACGGTCATCGCTTTTTTTCGTGCTTCCTACCAATTGATCAAAGTTTTCAACTCTTAATCCCCAAACCGCTCTTAACCATGGTGTGAAGTTATTGTCAAACTGTAAATATCCTGCGTTAAGGATGGTGTTGGCAATATATCTGTACTGATTTCCAGCAATTTCATCAAATGTAAACCCTCCGTTAGTTCCGAAATTACCAGGATTGAAGATGGTTTCGAAAGGCTGAGAAAGTAATCCCTGATTGAAGTTTTCAAGCCTTACAGAGAATGGTCTTGAGTTGTATATTCTGTCTTTTACCTGGAATAAATAACCTCCTTTGATCGTTTGTTTTTGTCCAAACATCGTAAACGTCTTGGATACGTCACCTCCTGCATTATATAGATAGTCGCTTAGTGTAGAGTAGAATACACTTCCTGATTTTTGAGAAAGACCATTAGAAATCAATGCTAAATAAGGACTTCCCGGCATATTCGTATATTGGTTATACTGTAAACGCTGTAGCAAAGGAATATACTGATCAAGGATTCCGAAACTTCCGTACCAGTTTACGGTCAATCCACCAAGAACATCAATTTTATGACTACCGGAAAGGGTAGAGTTGTAGAAAGTAGTTTCTTTAAATCCAATTTCCCTTGCCATGATATTTGTTCCGTTAATCGGATCAAATTCAAAGTCCTTTCCTGTTCTGAAGGACATGTGGTTCACTGTATTATTGGTGATGATATTCTTCAGGGAAATTTTATTGTTGTTGTTCAGCTTTAAAGAAAGGTTCAACATCCCTCCTAAAATAATATCATTGCTGTATTTTTCTGTAAAATAATCGAAGTTGGTATCAGCAAGCTGGTTGTTGATGGTAAAGAAACGGTTGGTAGACTCAGTTCTTCTTTTGTTGTTACTATAGTTTAAAACAGCAATTACTCCTAAATCTTTTCCGAATAATTTCGTATTGAAACCTCCATCTAACTGTAAACTTAAGTTTTCAGGATAACCGATACTGTTGTATCCAAGATTCTTTGTATATCCTTTACCAATCTCTGTTTTCTGTCCTTCAGTCAGAATACTGAAAGCATTTTTTGCAGGCATATTGGTAGGAAGTTTTCTGTAACCGTCATCAATTCCTAAGAAGTCCCACTTTCCTCCTTTCTGCATATGGAATTCCTGTCCCATAGTAGCGGTGTTTCCACCTACACCTACCTGTACATTGAAGAAGTTTTTATTAGGAATATCTTTAGTATTTACCTGAATCAATGCACCTCCCCATTCACCTGTATATTCAGGAATGAACGTTTTGTTGATGACAAGGGTTTCGATAACGTTAGCAGGGAAAAGGTCAAAAGAGAAAGTCTTTCTGTCAGGCTCTGTACTGGATAACTGAATACCATTCAGCATCGCCTGGTTATAACGGTCTGATAAACCTCTTACTACAATATATTTTCCGTCAAATAAACTCACCCCGGAAACTCTTTTCAGAACTTCACCTGTGTTTCTGTCCGGACTTCTTTTGATAGCTTCAACACCAATAACCTGAGAAACTACACCTGCGTTCTTTTGTAAACCGATGGTAGAGGCTATGGTTTCTTTTCTTGCGTTTGATTTTATGACAACTCCCTCAATTTCTTTTTCTTTGGTAGATGGCTTTTCCAGAACGATATCAAGATGAGTGTTACCTTCATTCTTTATAATAACTTCACTGATCTCTTTTCTGTTATATCCGTTGGAACTTACCGTTACGATGTAATTGGCACCGGGAGAAAGGTTGATAGAGTAGTATCCGGAAAGGTCAGTAGTTACTTCCTGGCCATTTACTTTTACTTTTACCCCTTCTATAGGAGTATTGTCTTTCTCGTCCAATACCCTACCTTCCAAAATCTGACTTTGTGCAAAAGCATAGCCAGCAGAAAACAAGGCAAGTAGCATGATGCTCTTGTGGAGTTGTTTTTTCATTATTACTTCTTTTACTTCTTTTTCAAGGGCAAAATAAAGGCTAAGTTTTTAAGAAAACTTTAGGAGAATCTTAATTAATTATGAAGTTTGTATTAACAGGAGAGTGGATTTTATATTTATCGATGTTTAATTTATATAATTATAATTTTTGTTTTAATGTTAAATATTATTCCTTATATTTGATTTGTGTATAATTATTTGTTAATTTTTTTACTGATTTTATAATTGATGTTCAAAATGCTATTTTTTAATAATTAGTTAACATTTGACAGATAGATGAAATCAATTGAAATAATTAATTTTGTGGGAATTCTTAAACTAGAAGATGAGCAAAAAAATTCTTTTAATAGACGATGAACTGGACATTTTAGAGATTCTGTCTTACAATTTGGAAAAGGAAGGGTATGATATCTATACAGCTACCAATGGTAACGAAGGTATAGAAAAAGCGAAGGAAATTGTTCCGGATCTTATCTTATTAGATGTCATGATGCCTGAAAAAGATGGTATAGAAACCTGTCAGGAACTTCGTAAAGTGAAAGAACTGCAAAAAACACTTATTGTGTTCCTTTCTGCAAGAAGCGAAGAGTTTTCTCAGCTAGCAGGTTTTCAGGCGGGAGCCAATGATTACATCGTAAAACTGATCAAACCGAAAATCCTTATCTCTAAAGTAAACGCATTATTACAGCTTACCTCTCAGGTGTCTGACAATGCTAAACTTATTGAAATCGGAGATCTTGTTATTGATAAAGATAACTTCAGAGTTTCCAAAAGCGGACAGCAATTTCTTCTTCCCAAAAAAGAATTTGATTTGCTTTACCTTTTGGCTTCCAATACTGAAAAGGTTTTCAAAAGAGAAGAGATTCTGGAAAAGGTTTGGGGTAATGATGTGATTGTAGGTGAAAGAACCATTGATGTTCACATCAGAAGACTGAGAGAAAAACTGGGAATCAATACGATTCAGACATTAAAAGGGATTGGGTATAAACTGATCGTTTAATTATTTAAAAATCTTAACTTTACGTTCAATCATTAAAACGTTGTAAAATTGAAATTTTACAGACTTACCCTCGTTGCCTCCTGTCTGCTGACACTGGTAATGCTCCTTTTAGGTGTCGTATTCGATTCGCTGAAAGATATCTATTATGAGACCCCTTTGTTCAAAACGGGTCTTTTCATCTGTATTATCCTGATCTTCCTGATCAACTGTGTAGTACTGGAACTCCTTTTCAATTACTACAGCAGAAAACAGGTTAAAGGTCTTTCCGGATTTCTGCCGCAGGAAATAGTGCAGAATCATGACGAAAATATCACCATTAAAGAACTAGGTGAAAGATTCTCAGATCTCAATCAACAACAGGTATCAGAAATTGATATGATGAAAGAGATGGAAAGTTACCGTAAAGAATACATCGGAAATGTTTCCCATGAACTGAAGACTCCTTTATTTTCTATTCAGGGATATGTAGAAACCTTAAGAGACGGTGGAGTAGATAACCTTACCATCCGTGATAAATATCTTGAAAGAATTGATAAATCGGTAGAAAGACTGATCGCTATTGTAACAGATCTTGATATGATTAACAGGCTGGAAGCTGGCGAAATCAATCTTACGGTTTCAAAATTTGATGTTAATCTTCTCATCAAGGAAATCTTCGACCTTCTTGATCTTGAAGCTGAAAAAAGAAATACAACATTACAGATTCAGACGCTTCATCCGCAGATTTTTGTGGAAGCAGATAAACAGAAAATTTCTCAGGTTTTCATTAATCTGATTTCCAATGCCATTCATTATGCCAACAGACAGGAAGCAAAAGTGATTGTAAAAACCAGTGTACTGAAAAATAAGGTACTGATAGAGGTGATAGACAACGGAATGGGAATCAAATCTGAAATTCTTCCAAGAATCTTCGAAAGATTCTATCGTGTGGAAACCAGCAGAAGCCGAAGAGAAGGCGGATCAGGACTTGGTCTGGCCATTGTAAAACACATCCTTGAAGCACACAATGAAAACATTACCGTGGAAAGTGTTTACCTTGAAGGGACGAAGTTCAGTTTTATGCTCGAAAAAAGTAAATAATTCCGGCAAAATGTAAGAAAAAAAAATATTTTAAAAAATCCTGAAATATTTTTTTGTCACATGTCATTTATTATATATTTGCAACAGAGATTTATCATAATTATAAAGGCAAAAAAGTAATTTAAGAAACTGATATGGTTTACAAAATCCGCGTAATATTAGATGCGAAAGAGGATATTTTCCGTGATATCGAAGTTAAGGGAAAACAAACGTTATGGAACTTACATTTAGGAATTAAAAGTGCATTCAGTCTGCAAGGAGACGAGCTTTCTACTTTTAATCTGTTAGAAGATGACGGAACAATCGTAAAAAGTGTCCCATTGGAAGATATGAGTGATGATGGTGACGGCGAAATTATGTCAGATGTTTACATTGATGAGGCTTTTGAAAATGTAGGTGACAAAGCACAGTTCCAGTATGGACTTCTTGATCTTTGGGAATTCTTCTGTGAGCTTATTGAAGTGATCGAAGAAACAAAAGGTGTGAACTATCCAATCACAGTATACAGATTTGGAAATGTTCCATTAAAGGCTCCTAGCAAAAACGGAAGTGCAGGAGGTGGCAAAAAGAAATCAGCAATGCCGTTGGTAGATGATGAGTTTGGTTTTGAGGATGATTTCGGAGCTGGAGGAAACTTTTCAGATGAAGATGATGACAACTTTGATGATGATGAAGAAGAAGACTACAATGACGATGTCTTTGATGAGGAAGATGACAATGACGATGAAAGATAGTCAATAAAAATATATGAGCCCTGGGTTGTAACCCGGGGTTTTTTATGTCGAAAAAAAATCTGATCAGTCTTCCATATCTCTTCAATAAATAATCTCTCGCAAATTTACCCTTTTTATATTTTTACCTTCTTTACAATTTTGTTCTTTTGCCTCTTCTCTCCAAAAACAATCCTTACTTTTGTTAAAAATAGTTTAATGAAAAAATTAATTTTGTTAGCTGTAATTGGTCTGGGAATTGTTTCCTGTACCACTCAAAAAAATATCCGGAAGATGACAGAACTGCCAAAAGATTGGAAACATAATACAAATATCTACGAAGTAAACATAAGACAATATACTCAGGAAGGAACTTTCAAAGCATTTGCAAAAGAAATGCCCCGCCTGAAATCCATGGGAATAAAAACCCTTTGGTTCATGCCCATCACACCAATTGCACAGCAGAATAAAAAAGGAAGTATGGGAAGTCCTTATGCCGCTGCAGATTACACCTCTGTCAATCCGGAATTCGGTACACTGCGGGATTTTAAGGACATGGTGAATGAAGCACACAGATTAGGATTTAAAGTAATTATAGACTGGGTAGCCAATCATACAGGCTGGGATCACGTTTGGACAAAAACTCACCCTGAATTTTACCTGAAAGATCCTGATGGGAAATTCCATATCGCTTCCGGAATGGACGATATTATTGAACTTGATTATAAAAACCAGGAAATGCGCCATGCTATGATAGATGCCATGAAATTCTGGGTGCAGGAAGCTGATATTGATGGTTTCCGATGTGATCTTGCTTCATGGGTAGAAGTTGATTTCTGGGAACAGGCACGCCCTGAAGTGGAAAAAGTGAAGCCTCTTTTCTGGCTGGGAGAATTTGATGAATTAGAAAGTCCGGAATATGGAAAAGTTTTTGATGCCAGTTATTCATGGAAATGGATGCACAAATCTGCTGACTATTACAAAAATAATGAACCTCTTCAGGAACTAAAAGATCTGTTGAGACAATATTCCAATATCGGAGATACGTCAATGAGAGCCTGGTTTACCACAAATCATGATGAAAACTCTTGGAACGGAACCGAATATGAAAAATATGGAGTGATTACAAAGCCTATGGCAGTATTCTCTGCAACATGGAATGGTATTCCGTTATTATACTCAGGACAGGAACTTCCCAATATGAAGAGATTGGAATTTTTTGAAAAAGATGTCATCAAATGGACCAATACCTATCAGGTTGCTGATTTCTATAAAACATTACTTGATTTAAAAGCTTTTAATCCTGCCTTAAGAGGAGGAGATTCTAATGTAACCACCTACCTGTTGAACACTTCGGCCAATGATAAAATTCTTGCTTACGTAAGGAAAAATGGAAAAGATGAAGTATTGGTCGTTCTCAATATGTCTAAAGAAGCTGTTAACTTTTCAATTGAAGATGAACATTTATCAGGAATATTCAGAAATGTTTTTGATAAAACAAAAAGAGATTTCAGCAACGGAAAAGACTTTAGTTTCAAAGTTTCTGATTATGCCGTATTTGAAAAATAAGGAGTAATAAATCTTAACGACTCATCTTTAAAGATAATTAATTCCCCTTCGCCGGAGGGGTGTCAAAATCTGTGATTTTGACGGGGTGGTTTTTACCACTCACAATAAAAAACAATCATCGAATGAACAAACAGGAAATAATCAATATCATTAAAGCAAAAGCAGCAGACAAAATCCAGTATTTTGAAAACCTTATTGCAGAAACAAGGGCTTCGAACAATGATACAAAAAGCTCAATGGGAGATAAATATGAAACCGGAAGAGAAATGCTTCAGCAGGAAATCAATAATCTTCAGCGACAGCTTAATGAAGTATTGAATCAACAGGCTGTTTTGCAGAAAATAACTTCCGATCCTTCAGAAAAAGTTCAGAACGGAGCATTGGTAAAAACCAATAAAGGATTGTTTTACGTAGCCGTTTCTATGGGAGAAATCGTTTTTGAAAATCAGAAAATCATGACAGTTTCTGCAGAATCTCCTTTAGTGAAAGTTATGTATGGTAAAAAAGCTGGAGAAAATTTCACTGTCAATACCATTCATCAGACTATTGAAAATATATGGTAAAATTAATACATGTTAGAGTACAGATATACAGTTGTTTAATAGAAAATAGACATCAGACCTATAAAAAGCATTCATAAAAGTGAGTGCTTTTTTTATTGGTTTTTACTAAATTTGAAACTTAAAATCTCATTCAAAATGCAAAACTACCTGGATCTTTTACAGCATATTTTAGACAACGGAACTGATAAAACCGACAGAACCGACACTGGAACAAGAAGTGTTTTCGGATATCAGCTGAGATATGATCTGTCAAAAGGATTTCCTTTGGTAACCACCAAAAAAGTGCATTTGAAATCCATTATCTATGAGTTGCTTTGGTTCTTAAAAGGAGACACCAATATCAAATACCTTAAAGATAACGGAGTAAGTATCTGGGATGAATGGGCTAATGAAAATGGAGATCTTGGACCTGTTTACGGAGCACAGTGGAGAAGCTGGAGTGGTGCGGATGGAAAAGTGGTAGATCAGATTACCGAAGTAATTGACCAGATCAAAAAAAATCCGGATTCCAGAAGACTCATTGTATCAGCCTGGAATGTGGCAGAAATTCCTAATATGGCTTTGGCACCTTGTCATGCTTTGTTCCAGTTTTACGTTGCTGATGGTAAATTGTCATTGCAGTTGTACCAGAGAAGTGCGGATGTCTTCCTTGGAGTACCCTTCAATATTGCAAGCTATGCATTACTCTTGATGATGGTAGCACAGGTTTGTGATCTTGAAGTAGGAGATTATGTTCACAGTTTTGGAGATGTTCATATTTACAATAATCACTTTGAGCAGGTCAACAGACAGCTTGGAAGAGAGCCAAAAGTACTTCCTACAATGAAACTGAACCCTGAGGTTAAAGATATCTTCGATTTTAATTTTGAAGACTTTACGCTGGAAAATTATGATCCGCACCCAGGGATCAAAGCTCCTGTAGCCATTTAATATTCTTATTATCACTTTATTTTTTACTACTTCTATTATTTTAACATTAATAGATGATATTATCTGTGCCGATAAGTTGGGGAATCAGAATATAAATACTTCAGCACACTTTCTTTTGACAATTGTTTCTTACATTTGAAAGAACAACTCTGGTTCTTTGGATTCTTTTATTAAGGAGTTCATTGACTGGTAGTAAATCAGAAATTTGAAATGCTTAAAAATAAATTATGAAGTATTTAAAAATTAATATAGAAGAAAATGCAGATATTGAAGCACTGAAAAATGCAGTACTTCAGTTGAAAGGAGTGGCATCTGTAGAAACAGTAGATGACGAAAACCTGGAAAGCGAACTCAAAAAAGCTTTTGCAAAAACTAAGGAACAGCTTAAAACAGGAGACTATGAAACATTAGTCAATGATATTTTCGACATCATCATAAAAAAATAATTCTAAAAATAATAAAGTAGACCTATGAGAAAGGCCATTTTATCAATTGCAATACTTGGAATCTTATTTTCCGCCAATGTATCAGCACAAACTGAAACTTCAGGAAGGGAAAAAGTATACAGAGCTACCCATACCAAAGTAACAGAACTTAAACACACCAAGCTAAAAGTAAATTTTGATTATCAGAAAGAACAGATGAATGGAGAAGAATGGCTCACCGCTTCACCTTACTTCTATGCAACCAATGAGCTTACTCTTGACGCAAAAGGAATGTTGATTCATGAAGTGGCTCTTGATAATAACGGCAAAAAGTCTCCTTTAAAATACGAATACAAAGATGATATTCTGAAAATTACTCTGGATAAAACCTATCAGAGAAATCAGGATTATACCGTTTATATCAAATATACTTCCCGTCCGAACGAAGTGAAACAGGAAGGAAGTATGGCAATCAATGATGCAAAAGGATTGTATTTCATTAATGCTCAGGGAACAGAACCGGATAAACCTACGCAAATCTGGACACAAGGAGAAACAGAATCGTCTTCCGCATGGTTTCCAACGATTGATAAACCCAACCAAAAGACAACACAGGAAATCTATATGACGGTTCCTGATAAATATGTTACCCTTTCCAACGGCCTTCTGAAAGAATCCAAAAAAGAATCCAATGGGCTCAGAACTGATCATTGGGTGATGGATAAAAGACATTCTACCTATCTTTTCTTTATGGGAGTAGGTGAATATGCTGTGGTAAAAGACAAATGGAAAAATATCCCGGTTGATTATTATATTGAAAAAGAATACGAACCTTATGCTAAGCAGATCTACGGAAATACTCCGGAAATGATCGACTTCTTCTCCAAAAAACTGAACTATGACTATCCTTGGGCAAAATATGCTCAGATTTCCGGAAGAGATTATGTAAGTGGTGCTATGGAGAATACAACCGCCACACTTCATGGAAGTGATATCCTTCAGAAACCGGGTCAGCTTATCGATGAAAATACATGGGAAGATACCATTGCTCACGAACTGTTTCATCATTGGTTTGGAGATCTTGTAACTGCAGAAAGCTGGAGTAATCTTACCGTCAATGAATCCTTTGCCAACTATTCCGAATATCTTTGGAATGAATACAAGTACGGAAAAGATCAGGCAGATTATCACCTGATGACTGATGTAAATAATTATCTTCACAATCCAACTGATTTTAATAAAAACCTGGTAAGGTTCAATTATGAATCCCGTGAGGATGTTTTTGATCTGGTAACCTATCAGAAAGGAGGAGGAATTTTAAATATGCTGAGAAATTATCTTGGAGATGACGCATTCTTCGCTGGAATGAATGATTATCTGAAAACCAACGAATATCAGAATGCAGAAGCACATCAGCTGAGACTGTCTTTTGAAAAAGTGTCAGGAAAAGACCTGAACTGGTTCTTTAATCAATGGTATTTTGGAAACGGAAACCCGAAGATAAATTATACGTCTACTTTTGAACCTGTGAAAAAACAGGTTACTGTGACTATTAATCAGACTCAGGAAAAACCATTTGAATTTCCTCTGGCTATAGATGTGTATGACAACGGAAAGCCTAAAAGATACAATGTCTGGGTAAATGCAGAAGCTAAAAATACTTTCAATTTTGATGTTTCCAAGTCTCCGGATCTTATCAATATCAATGCTGACGGAGTGTTACTGGCTGATATTACAGATACTAAAACCCCGGAACAGAACCTGATGCAGTTTACCAATTCCAAAGAATTCAAAAGCAGGTATCTGGCTTTAAACGGAATTAAAGATCAGGCTGGGAAAAGCCCTGCTGTTGTAAAATTACTGGCTGCCGCATTAAAAGATCCTTTCTTCAGAGTAAGAATAAAAGCTTTGAATTTAATGGACCTTACTAATCCTGAACAAATGAAAGCGCTGGGTGCTGAAGTTGAAAAACTGGCTTCCAATGATCCGAAAACATTGACTCAAGCTGCAGCTATTGCTGCTTTAGGAAAGACAAAAGATAAAAAATACCTTCCTTTATTTGAAAAAGGAGTAAATGCCGTTTCCAATGCTGTAAAAGGAAATTCTATGAGTGCACTTCTTTCTATCGACCCGTCAAGAGCCAATAGTCTGGCTGATAAAATTGATATGAAAGGAGCATCAGACGAACTCAGAGCACAATTGCTTCCAATTATTGTTAAAAATAAGATTACCTCTCAGATAGAAAATATTGCCCCTCTTGCTACTTTTTACCCATTCATTAAATTCCAGAATCCGGAATTGGGAAAAGCTGCAGAAGACGGTTTCAATTGGATCATGACCTCTGATAACCTGAAAGCAACAGAAAGTATTACGAAAATAGCTGGATATGCCAAAAATCAGATGGCAGACAATCCACAGGCTAAAATGATGATGGTTCAGATGCTGAAAGATGGTTTGAGTAAAAAAATGGAACTGCTGAAACAGAATCCACAAAATGCTGCAAGTATCAACAAACAAATCGATGTCATCAATAAAGCAATTGAAAATTATAAGTAAAAAAATGAAGCCTGCAGATTTGCAGGCTTTATTTTTATCATTAAGTGTACCTAAATTGTCGGATTTTATTTTTAAATACATTGGTTTTTAACGATGTTGCAAAAATTAGCATTTTTTACGACTGTTTTTTGCATTATCTTTCATAAATTCGTTTAAAATTTGGACAATTATGAGTTTTGGAATTGAAGCAGCGGGTTATTATGTGCCTGGTTTATATTTGGAAATTAAGGATTTAGCAGAAAAAAGAGGAATAGAACCAGCAAAATTGGAAAAAGGCTTAGGTCTTCATAAAATGGGACTTTCTGATGTTCACGAAGACGCTGCTACTTTTGCAGCAGAAGCATTACTAAAGCTTATAAAAGACTATCAAATCAATCCTAAAGAAATAGCAAGAGTATACCTTGGAACAGAAAGCGCGGTGGATGCTGCAAAACCTACAGCTTCCTATGCTGTACAAATGGTAGAAAAAGTATTGGAAGAAGAATTTGGAACAAGATGTTTCAGAAACTGTGACGTATTGGATATGACTTTTGCCTGTGTAGGAGGAGTAGATGCCTTGCATAACGCGCTGGATTTTGTAAGAGTAAATCCTGATAAGAAAGCCGTTGTAATTGCGAGTGACTATGCAAAATACGAATTGGCTTCATCAGGAGAATATACACAAGGAGGCGGTGCTGTTGCTCTTTTAATTTCCTCAAAACCGGATCTTCTTGAAATAGAAAATAATTGGGGTATAGCTTCAGAAAGTGTTTTTGATTTTTTCAAACCGAGAAGAGCATATAAGAAAGAAGACTTGAATGGAGCTCCGGAAGCATATCCTGACACCATTGAAATTTTTACAGATGAGCCTGTTTTTGACGGACAATATTCTAACCAGTGCTATCAGGACAGAATAAGAGAAGCTTACAATCATTATAAAGAAATAACAGGGCAGGAAAAGCCGTATGAAAACTGGAAATACATTATTTTCCATCTTCCTTATGCCTTCCATGGGAAAAGGGTTTTTACAGAAATCTATAGCCTGGAGAATGGTCTTTCCTATGAAACAGCAGATGAACAAAAAGCAGTTGCTAAATCGGAGAATTATCTGAAATTAATTAATGATAAGATAGAAAAGACCCAGAGAGCTTCTTCTGAGATCGGGAATATGTATACTGCATCTATCTTTATGGCGTTTCTTTCTGCATTACAGACTTCTTTTAATGAAAATGAAGAACTTACAGGAACAGAAATTGGTTTTGTAGGTTATGGAAGTGGTTCAAAATCAAAGATTTTTGCAGGTAAGGTGTCTGATGGCTGGAGAAAAGTAGTGGAGAAATGGGATTTATTCGAAAAACTAAACCAAAGAACTTCTGTTGATTTTGATACCTATGAAAAACTTCACAGAAAACAATTGAAGAAATCTGTAAATAATCAATATAAAGGTTTTGGACTTGTTTCTATTGAAACTGAAAATCCGGTTTTAATTGGCGCTAGGTATTATAGTTATCAGAAGTAAGATTATCCTTTATTAAATCGTATGAAAGCATCTCATATTTTGAGATGCTTTTCTTTTTTTATCAATAGAAAAAAGCCTGTTGGTTTTCATGATTTTTATACTTGGATTATTTTTAATTTTATTAGTGAAATGGTTAAAAAAATACAGGTAACATGTAGGTATACTTCTTATGTATTAACTAAATTCTGTAAATGGTAAATTAACAGTTTTTTAATTTTAATATTGCGATACTTTTTTTAAAACAGGGTTTTGAGCATGTAAAGAGGGATTTTTTATATAAAATTTAAGAAAAAAGGTCATTTTTTTCTCCATTTTCCTGAAAATTAAGATAAGCTTTGTTTTATTTTTTTTCGTTACAATTACTTTTTTTAGTTTATTTTTTTAATTAAAATTTATTTTTTAATGTAAATTGATTTTAATTTTAGAATTTATTAAAATTCCGTTAATGTATAAATTGATTTATTTTTTGTTAATTTTTTAAATGTAATTAAAATTATTCTCCATCATTTTTTAAGTATGAGTGTGAATCTCTCCTTTCTGTAAGCCTGTTTTCAGAGTTTAATGAATTGATGTTACAGATATTTATTGACATATTTGTCCCTTGAATATATTAAAATCTGTTAATATGAATGTGAAATTAAGCGTTTTGACAGTCGGAGTTCTGTTTTTTACAGGACAGACTGTATTAGCTCAGGAAAAGGACTCTAAGAACAGTAAGGACAAGGAGACAAAACTTGAGGAAGTTGTTGTTTTAGGATATAGCAAGACTGCTACTAAAGCTAAAACGACTACATCTTCAGTAACTGTTGGTGCTGAAACCTTAGAAAACAGACCTAATATCTCGGTACTGAACTCTATTCAGGGTACTGCTCCCGGGATTGTAGTGAATTCAGCATCTGGATCTCCAGGTTCTGGAAAATTCAATATTTTGATTAGAGGTGCTAGTTCCCTTAATGGTTCTACGGACCCTCTATATGTTGTGGATGGGGTAATTACTTCAGGTTCTCAGTTCAGAAACCTGAACTCTTATGACATTGATACGTTCAGTATCCTGAAAGATGCTCAGGCAACTGCGATCTATGGTAACAGAGCTGCGAACGGAGTTGTTGTAATTACGACGAAAGGAGGAAAATTTAACTCTGGACTTAAGGTATCTTACGATGCATTAACTTCGTTCAGTAAATTGCCTACTTCTGACTATAACATGTCAGACGGTAGACAACTTTTACAACTTCAAAAGAACTTACAAACTGGTAAAGGTAAAACTTTAACGCAACAAGACATTGATAACTGGGGTACTAATACAGATTGGAGTAAGCAATTTACCCGTATCGGTATTTCTCAGCAGCACAACCTTTCAATTACTGGTGGTGGTGAAAATATTAATAACTTCTTATCTCTAGGATATCTTGATAGTGAAGGAACTGTAAAATCTACAGACTTCAAAAGATTTACGATGAGAAATAACCTTAATGGTAAGTCTAAGGATGGGAAATTAACCTTTGGGGCTATCATGGGATTAGGATATTCCAGAAGAAATCAGCTGGATGATGAAACAAACACAGGGATTTCCAATAATACACTGCAAAATCCTTTATTTGGAAGTGTTCTTTCATTACCATATGCAACACCTTCTCCATATGCAAATGGACAGGAGTTATATAATGCTATTAAAGGAGATGCTACTAATAACAGACACTGGATCCTTCAAGATAACATCAATGGAGGGATCAGAAACAGATTTACAGAACTAAGTATCTCTGCCAATGCCAATGTAAACTATAAAATTACAGACTATTTAAGCGTTGGAAACAGAACAGGGATTGAATACAAGCAATACGAGAGAAACTTTGCAAGATCACCACTAGGATACCTTGCTATCAGTGTTGCTAAAGGAGATGGTTCTACATATGGTGGGTTCGAAGATTTCTCAACAACAAGAGATCTGACATTCAACAGTATTACGAACATTACATTCAATAAATCTTTTGGAGATCATACGATTAGTGCTGGTGCTTACTTAGATTACATCAAAGCTCACGTGAGCTCAACTTCACAAAGACAAAACGGACTTAATCCATTACAGTGGGAATTTGGTGCAGGAACTGGCTATATTCCTTTCAATCCGGATACACCAAACATCTACAGACCTTCTAACAGTGCTACCAAAGTAACTGCTGGTACATTAGCTTACTTTGCAACAGCAGACTATGACTATAAAGATAAGTATGGTGTAAGTGGAGTTGTAAGAAGAGATGGTTCTTACCGTTTCCTTCCTACTAACAGATGGGAGACTTTCTGGTCCGTAGCAGCTAGATGGAATATTGACAAAGAAGAATTCATGGCTAATTCCGGATTCAGATTATTGAAGTTAAGAGCTTCAATCGGTACTACAGGTAACCAGAACTTAGGAATTGCTGGTGATAACGCTAACCCGTTAGCACTTCTTCCAAACAACTTCCTTGATCTTTATAACGGTTTCTCAGGATACCAGAATCTATTAGGATATAACTTTGTTAACTTATCAAATCCTTACCTGGAGTGGGAGCAGGTAAAACAAAGCAACATCGGATTGGATTTCAACTATAAAGGATTGGTTGAAGGTAGCGTTGATTACTATCAGAAAAGAACGTCAAGAATGTTCAATGATCTTCAAAAATCATCCGTTACAGGTTATTACTCAATCAGAGGGAACGACGGGGTTCTTGATAACAAAGGTATTGAAGGGATGATCAAGTACAACGTGATCAGAAACGAAAATACAAAATTCTCTGTTTTTGTTAACGGTGCATACAACTCTAACAAAATCGTTTCTATGAACAGCGAAAACCTTGCTGGAGATGTAGTGAATGCAATCGGAGGACCTGCTGGTCAATATCAGCTATATTCCTATGTTGGTGTAAACCGTGATAACGGAAACTTACAATTCCTTGACAAAAACGGAAACATTACTGAGGCTCCAACGTCTGCAGACAGAGTATTGACTGGAAAATCAAGATATGCTAAGTTTACAGGAGGTTTTGGATTCAACTTACAGCACAAAGGATGGTTCCTTGATACCTTATTCTCTTTCCAACAAGGGGGATGGATCTATGATAACTTACAATCATGGATTATGGACCCAAGTGCAGCAGCTACAAGAAACCTTTCAGCTGACTTATTAAATGCTTGGACTCCTGATAACAGAGATACTGATATACCTGCATTAAAAGCAAGTAACTTAAGCTTAGGATCTTCAGACAGATTCTTACACAGATCCGACTTTATCCGACTTAAAAATATTTCTGTTGGATACAACTTTAGCAAAAGTCAGTTAGGTAAACTGCCAGTAAAAGGAATCAAAGTATTTGTTCAGGCAGAAAACCTTTATACATGGACAGATTGGAAAGGATTTGATCCAGAACCAATTACTTCATATTCACTAAATGTTTACCCTAACCCAAAAACCGTATCTGTAGGTTTAAATGTTGATTTTTAATAGAGAAGAATTATGAAAAGAATTATAAATACAATATTAGTTGTAGCGACCTTATCATCTGCAGCATTTATGCTGAACAGCTGCCAGGACGCACTTGATATAAAGCAGGCAGGAGAATTACAGGAGCAAGACCTGTATACAAGTGTTGCAAACCTTAATGAAGTTTTAAATGGATCTGTATACGCTCAGTTAGATCCAATTGATGAAATCTACTTCACAGCAGTATTTACAGACGAAGTAAAACCAGGATCTGGTAGTGGAGGGCAGGAATATACTCTACACAGACATTTCCTTGATCCGTCCAGTCCTGTTATTACAGGAGGTACTGTAGGTACAGTTGCAAGTGATGGAATCTGGATGAATAACTATAAAGTTATCAACAGAATTAACAGACTTCTTGAAGGGGCAAAGAGAATTACACCTACTTCCGCTGATGAGAAGAATACATACAATGCTATTCTAGCACAGGCTAGAGCCATCAGAGCATATTGCTACGTGCAGCTTGAAGCTTATTTCTCTAGCGATATGAAGAATCCTAATGCTCTAGGAGTTATCCTTTTGAAAGATGTTCCTTCTACAGAAGCGCAATTGCCAAGAGCTAAAAATCAGGATGTTTACGACTTTATCAATGCTGATTTAGATTATGCAAGAAGTATCTTAGGAAACTCTACAACTCCAAGAAGATATAAGGTAGATAAGAATTTTGTAAACGCTCTTGCTGCTCGTTTTAACCTTTACAGAGGTGAAATGGCAT
The DNA here is from genome assembly GCF_045865955.1 of Chryseobacterium sp. KCF3-3. Lineage (NCBI taxonomy): Bacteria > Pseudomonadati > Bacteroidota > Flavobacteriia > Flavobacteriales > Weeksellaceae > Chryseobacterium > Chryseobacterium sp. KCF3-3. The sequence continues at coordinate 371,473 of NZ_AP035792.1, read as the reverse complement.
TAGCTAAGCAAAATGCAGAATTGGTAATTGCTGGATCTGGTCTTTCTCTTACAGCTGCAACACCAATCACAGGTACCAATGCTGCAGTTCCTGTAACTGAAGCTGATGGTTCTGTATTCCAATCGGGACCTTTCACAGAAGAACCTAGTGCTAAATGGAATATTGCATTCTATGGAGGAATTGATGAAAGTAATGGAAATGGTATCGCAGGAGGTTCTTTCAATCCATTTAGAAGAATGTGGGCTGATACTGAGAATGGAGAGGTTATTTTCTCTCTTAACAGACTTCCGCTGGGAGCAGGTGCTGCTATAGGTGGAAAATGGAATACCAACCAGTCTAATATTACAGGAGCGCCAATGTGGTTCTGGGGAAGAAACTTATATAACATATTTAAAAATACTCCTGGAGATATCAGAAAATATGCTTATGTAGACCCTTCATCAAAACCAAATCCAGATTATGCTTCTGCAACAGCTGGAAATACCAGAACTGATGGATTGGTTATTGACAAATATCCAGGAAAATTAAGCACATCTACAAGAAATGATGTTAAAGTTTTCAGATTATCTGAAATGTACTTCATTATTGCAGAAGCTGAGGTAGCAGCAGGAAATCTTGCGGCAGCTCATGATAAAATTCAGCAGGTGAGAGAGGCGAGAAATTTCCAGGGATTAGCAACAACACCTACTTATTCATCTGTGCAAGGAGCTTATGCAGATATCTTGAAAGAGCGTAGAGTAGAATTAGCACTTGAAGGACACCGTTTCATCGACCTTAAGAGACTTGCGGTATCGGCTAATGTATCTATGGACAGAAACCCTACAGATGATATTATCGATGTGAAAAATCTTCCAAATGGTGATTACAGATATACATTACCTATTCCAATTAAAGAAATTTCTGCTAACCCGAACGTTAAACAGAATGACAAATATTAAGATTTAATTTTAATATATTTTTTAAGAAGAGTCCCAGTAATGGGGCTCTTTTTTTATTTCTGTGAAGCTATCTGATGAAGGTCCTATCCTGATAGCTTTTCGGAGTCACTCCTTCCAGTTGCTTAAATACCCTTGTGAAATAGTTGGTATCTGAAAATCCGGTTTGAAAAGCAGTTTCCTTGATGCTGGTCTGGCTGGCTAATAATTCCTTTGCTCTTGTAATTCTTTCCTGCAGAATAAAATCATTTGGGGAAGTTCCCAGCTCATCTTTGAACATTTTAAAGAAATTAGACTTGCTTACATAAGCCAGTTTGGCAATACTGTCAATAGACAATTTCTGGTGCAGATTTCGTTTAATGTAATCTACCACAAAACCTATCCTGGATTTATTTTTAACAATATTTTTTTCCACCATGCCTCTTGCCTGGGTCTGCATCAACCTGATCAGAAGCTCTTTCAATGCAAAATCTGCCATAATATCCTTTTGAGAGTTATCATCCATCGCAATTCTCATGATATTGTTGGTAGCGGAAGCCAGCGCTTTATTATTAAACAGAAAATACTCATCCAGCTGAATATTCCATTGTGAAGTTTCATCCACCTTTGGAAGATGATAATTGAGATAATTAAGAGAATCCTCAATGAAATCAGGATTTAAACTTAAAGAAATACATTGTGTAGGCGTTTCATCCGCTTCAGGAAAATCAATGACCATAGTTTCTCCCGGTGCTACAAGAATACTTTCCCCCGGATAGTAATCGAAATAACTGGTTTTGTTATCCAGTTTCATATGTTTTTTACCTCTCAGCATTGCCGTAAACGCAATATTTTCAAAATGAAGCTTTACATCAAAAGCAGCCTTATGAGTCTCATAAATACTGAACTCACAATTATTTAGATTGAATTTCGTCTGGTTTTCAACAAGACTCAATAGTTGGTTTTCCTTACGTAATTCAGGAGTATTTAATAAAATCTTACTATTGTTATTCATTTCTAAAATTTTTTGAATCGGAGGTAACTCAAATATAGAAAATTTGAGAGTATGTTGCTGTTAATAAAATACTAAAATTGAACCCCTTGCACTATTTTCCACTTTTTTTATACGATTGTGCTATACTCTTTTTGGCTTCTCAGTGTAATTTGGTAGTATCGAAAAAATAAAAACAATACTAATATGAGCACTATTACAGAACCAAGATCAACGACACTTTTACAGCGTCCGGAGTTCAAAAACAGATACGATAACTATATTGATGGAAAATTCACTCCACCTGTCAAAGGACAATATTTTGACGTAGTTTCCCCAGTTGATGGGAAAAAATTTACTCAGGTAGCACATTCGTCCAAAGAAGATTTGGAGCTAGCGGTAGATGCAGCTGAAAAAGCATTTCAGACATGGAAGAATACTTCCTCCACAGAAAGAAGTATCATTCTGAATAAAATTGCAGACAGAATAGAACAGAATTTAGAATATCTTGCTACAGTAGAAACAATAGATAACGGAAAGGCTGTAAGAGAAACATTGGCAGCAGATTTACCTTTAGCCATTGATCATTTCAGATACTTTGCTTCTGTGATCCGTGCTGATGAAGGATCGCATAACGAATTGGATAAAGACACCGTTTCCTTAATCGTTCACGAACCTCTTGGAGTCATTGCACAGATTATCCCATGGAATTTCCCAATATTAATGGCAGTTTGGAAACTGGCTCCGGCATTGGCTGCAGGAAACTGTGTCGTATTAAAACCGGCAGAAAGTACTCCCGTTTCCATTATGGTTTTAATGGAATTGATCGGTGACCTTTTACCTGCAGGAGTTATTAATATTGTCAACGGATTCGGAGCAGAACTTGGAAGAGCTCTTGTTACCAATCCGAAAGTAGCCAAAGCAGCATTTACCGGTTCTACCGCTACAGGAAGACTTGTAATGCAATATGCTACAGAAAACATCATTCCGGTTACGCTGGAATTGGGAGGTAAATCGCCGAACGTTTTCTTCAATTCGGTGATGGATGCCGATGATGAATTTTTAGATAAAGCCATAGAAGGAGCAGTCCTTTTTGCCCTGAATCAGGGAGAGATCTGTACATGTCCTTCAAGACTTCTTGTTCAGGAAGGTATTGCAGATGCCTTTATCGAAAGAGTAATCGAAAGAGTAAAAGCCATCAAAGTTGGAAATCCACTGGATAAAACCGTGATGATGGGAGCGCAGGCTTCACAGATTCAGAAAGATAAAATCCTTTCCTATATTCAGTTGGGAATAGAAGAAGGAGCAGAAGTGCTTGTAGGAGGAGCTGTTAACGACTTGGGAGAAGATCTGGAAGGTGGCTACTACATCCAGCCTACCATTTTCAAAGGAAACAACAGAATGAGAATTTTCCAGGAAGAAATTTTCGGTCCGGTGCTGGCATTTACCACTTTCAAAGATGAAGAAGAAGCTGTAAAAATTGCCAATGATACCATCTATGGACTTGGAGCTGGAGTATGGACGAGAGATGCTCACCAGTTGTACAATATTCCACGCCAGATTGAAGCAGGTAGAGTATGGGTGAATCAATATCACTCTTATCCGGCCGGAGCACCTTTCGGAGGTTACAAACAATCAGGAATCGGAAGAGAAAATCATAAAATGATGCTCGATCATTACCGTCAAACCAAAAACATGCTGATTTCTTACAATAAGAATAAGTTAGGTTTCTTTTAATATTATTTAGGACGTGCCCGATTGCCTTGGCTTTATCCAGGGCAAACCGGTCGGGCTATCCCGGGCTGCACTTCGTTTCGGTGCTCCATTTCATTCCGCACCGGCTCGTTCCTCGCCGCCCTTCCTATCCCTCACGCAGGGAAATTTCCTGTTCAAACACGGAGATAAAAACAAATAACCCCAAATAACTCAATCCAAAAAATAAGATATGATTCCAAAAACAATGAAAGCGGCGGTAGTTCAGGGCTACGGTCAACCTTTGAAAATAGAAGAAGTACCTGTAAGAGAACCCGGAAGATATGAAGTACTTGTTAAAGTCATCGCCTGTGGAGTTTGTCACACAGATTTACATGCGGTAGATGGCGATTGGCCTGCAAAACCCAAGATACCGCTGATCCCGGGACATGAAGGAGTAGGTATTGTAGTAGCCTGCGGCCCCGAAGCTTTTGTAAAAGAAGGAGATGCCGTAGGAGTTCCATGGCTGTACAGTGCATGTGGATGCTGCGATTATTGTATTACGGGATGGGAAACCCTTTGTGAAGCCCAGAAAAATGGAGGTTACAGTGTAGATGGCGGATTTGCTGAATATGTTATTGCAGATTCAAGATATGTAGGGCATTTGAAATCTGATGTCAACTTTCTGGAAATTGCTCCTATTTTATGTGCCGGAGTCACAGTTTATAAAGGATTGAAAGAAACAGAAACAAAACCCGGAGAATGGGTAGCCATTTCAGGAATCGGAGGACTGGGACATGTAGCTGTTCAGTATGCAAAAGCAATGGGAATGCACGTAGCCGCTATTGATGTAGCAGACGATAAGCTTGAACTGGCAAAAAAATTAGGTGCAGACCTTGTAGTCAATGCAAAGAATACAGACCCTGGAGAATATTTACATAAAGAAGTTGGTGGAATGCACGGTGCTTTGATTACAGCAGTTTCACCTATCGCTTTCAAGCAGGGAATAGATGTTTTAAGAAGAAAAGGGACGATTGCCCTCAATGGACTTCCTCCCGGATCTTTTGAACTTCCTATTTTTGAAACCGTTCTGAAAAGAATTACCGTAAGAGGTTCCATTGTAGGAACAAGAAAAGATATGCAGGAAGCATTGGATTTTGCCAATGAAGGATTGGTGAAAGCTACAGTCACTTCCGCAAAATTAGAAGATATCAATGATGTTTTTGATAAAATGAAAAAAGGACAAATCGACGGCAGAATCGTTTTAGATATTGCCGGCTCAAATTAATTTGATGATGTGTTGCTGATCCCGGTTAGAATTTATTTTACCGGGATCTTTTATCAGTGAAGCCCTCTAAACTTTTAAGTAGGCTAAAGTGTTTTAAAATGAAAGCTTTTGTGACTCTTGTGGCTGTATAAAGTTGGCATTAAACCAAAATAAAAACAATGGAAACAAAAATATCAAGACTTTCCGCAACGGAACAGGCGCTTGAAGTAATTGACAAGCTGGAAGAGCAATATGGTCCCCTGATGTTTTATCAGGCAGGCGGATGCTGTGAAGGAACCCAGCCACAATGTTTCGAAAAAGGAGGATTCTTTCCGAGAATGAATGATGCAATGATTGGTACTATTAATGGACATGAGTTCTGGATAGACCGTGACCTTTTTGAATACTGGAAATATTCACATTTTACCTTGGATGTGACTGATGGTTTCGGACCTGGTGGTTTTTCGCTGGAAACTCCCTTGGGAAAAACGTTTAAAGTTCATTACAGACTTTTCACCCCTGAAGAATATGAAAATTTAGAGCCCGTGAAACGTAGTGAATAAGAGCTATGAAATCAAGTGTTGGTAAAGAATCAAGGCTTTTGTGCAATATAAATAAGCTCTCTTTCAAATTCATATTTCCCTCTCGAAATTCCTCTTTTTAAGATAAAATATTGAGTGATTGCTATTATGAAAGCGACTGCCCCGACCATAAGACCTTGTTGACCTCCTGTAATACTGACGAATCCTATTAAAAAGCAAAAACACAGAATAAAAAACCAATTCAACATCTGAAATCCTGATGGAAAAAATTCTATCGCTACAGATGATATCCCATTTTTGTCAGAAATAGTTCCATGAAACACAGGATTACTTCTGTTCATATCAAACAGCCTTCCTCTTCTTTTGATTGTAAAACTGTTTGCATCGATCATTCCCCGGTATTCAAACCGAGTAGGAATTGTACTGTCTTTTTCTAATGAGATGAAAGTGGTATTGGTTTTATAAGTTACTTTCATTAATCTCTGTACAAGTTCTGCACTATTGATATTGAGATCAATAATGAGGCTGTTGTATAAGCCAATGCTTTTAAAAAATGAGTTCATGGGTTAAAAGAAGATAGTTAAACCGCAATCAGACTTTCACAAACCGGTTGACAAACATAGCGGCAACGATATCTCCCACAGCATTCAGAACGGTAGCCAGAGGATCTACCAAAGTCCCGATGATCATTACGGCAGGAATTGCTTCCTGAGGTAATTTGTAAACAGAAATCATCAGCATTTCGCCAATATATCCGCCATTAGGAATACCACCGGCAACAATACTCACAAAGACTGTAATGCCTAAAGCTAAAAGCAGATTGGCAGGATCAAAAAAATCTTTTCCAATAATTAAGAATGCCACATAGATCTTGATAATCGAAGACATCGAAGATCCGTTTTTATGCAAAGTAGTCCCGATAGGAATCACCAGATTGGCAATAGAATTCGGAATCCCGATTTTGGAAGCAGCTTGTAAATTGGCTGGCATTGTTGCAAAACTACTGCATGTACTTATTGCAGTCAAAGTAGGGTAGATCGCATTTGTCCAAAAACTTTTGACTCCTTTTTGTCCATTCGCCATGAATGCATAGATAGAAAAGAATACCAGGAAATAAATAACTCCTGCAATATAATATAACCCTAAAGGTTTAGCATAAAATCCAAAAAGTTGTGGTCCTAAAGTCGCTACCTGATAAGCAAAGTAGGCTCCCAGACCAATAGGGGCAAGCTTCATCACCAGCAAAAGAAGCTCTTTCATTACTTCATATCCTGAAGCAATAAAAACTCTGAAAGGTTGTCCTTTTTCTCCTGTTTTTCGGGCTGCAAACCCTGTCAGAAAAGCAAATACCAAAAGAGCCAACATATTCCTTCTTGAGAAAAGCTCCGTGAATTCTCCCACAGTAAAGAAACTTACAATCCTGTTGCCCCATGTATCCTCATTGGCTGCTTCAGTAATCATCTCAGAACTTCCTGAGACCCCGGAAACAGGGAAAAGATATACTGCACATATCGTAAACACTGCTGCTGTGAGAATAAAGAACAGAAAAGTAAGTGCCATCACAAGAATGATCTTTCCGAATTTTGATTGCTGCTCCAGAGAAGCAATAGAGTTGGAAACGGCAAAAAATACTAAAGGAACTACACTCACAAAAAGAAGATTCAGAAAAATATCTCCCAAAGGTTTAATGTATTCCACAATACCAGGTGCAACAATTCCAATGATGCTTCCAATCGTGATTCCCAAAAGTAAAAATATGATTCCGGAGTAGTTTTTCAATACATCTTTCATGTATGGCTTTTTATCAAAGATAGGTTTATTTTTAACATTCTGTTATACAATTTTCAGACCTAAAATTCATAAATTTGGGTAAACCTCATTTCTATGGCTTATATAGATTACTATAAAATTTTAGGCGTAGATAAAAGCGCAACACAGGATGATATTAAAAAAGCCTACCGAAAATTGGCTAGAAAACATCATCCCGATCTCAATCCCGGAGACAAAGAAGCAGAAAAGAAATTCAAAGAACTGAATGAAGCTAATGAAGTTCTGAGTAATCCGGAAAACAGATCAAAATATGACAAGTACGGAGAAAACTGGAAGCACGGCGAAGAATACGAAAAAGCCCAACAGCAACAGCAAAGACAGTATCAACACCAAAGTTATAACGGAGGATATTCCGGGGCAGACTTTGGTGGAGGTGAAGATTTCTCAGATTTCTTCCAGGATATGTTTGGCGGTGCAGGCGGTGGATTTGGTAAAAGTTCGAGAGGAAGAGCTTCCGGTAAATTCAAAGGACAGGATATAACTGCCGAGTTGAATCTCAATTTAAGAGACGCCGCAACAACCCATCCGCAAACTTTTGAAATCAATGGAAAGAAAGTAAGAATCACCATTCCTGCAGGGGTGTATGACGGACAGCAGATCAAGTTGAAAGGACACGGGAATCCCGGAGTAAATGGAGGACCAAACGGAGATTTATATATCACCTTCAATATCCCTGCTGATCCGGATTTTGAAAGAATCGGTGATGATCTGAAAACCAAAGTAACTATTGATCTATACACAGCTGTTTTAGGTGGAGAAATAAAAGTGCATACTCTCAATGGAAGTGTAAACCTTAAAGTGAAACCGGAAACTCAAACCGGAATGACCGTAAGGCTCAAAGGAAAAGGTTTTCCTGTCTATAAAAAAGAAGGAGAACACGGTGATCTTTTTGTAACTTATGAAGTGAAACTGCCTACCAACCTTACCGAAAAGCAGAAAGAACTTTTTGAACAACTAAAAAATTCCTAAGCTATGATTGAAAGAATATCACGGGAAGAACTCGTAAAAATCTATAATATAGAAATCACTTTTTTTGATGAGCTTGTAGACTATGGGCTGCTGAATATTCAGATTGAAAACAATATTCATTATCTGATGTATGAAGATCTGCCCGATCTGGAAAAATTTGCCAACTGGCATTACGATCTTGAGATTAATCTGCCTGGCCTTGAAGTGATTCATAATATGCTGAAAAAACTGGATGCCCTGAACCGAAGAAACAGAGAACTGATGAATAAACTTTCTGCCATAAGTGATCAATATGAAGATATTTAGTTTAGTTTTGTAGCTTTTTAAAGCAAACTCTATAATTATGAATGAAGAAAAGGTGATTACACTAAAACCGGACAGGAAGATTTTTGAAGATATTTATTTTAGCGGTAATCAGGGAAGTCTGCTTTTTTCACCTACTACGAAAAGTAAAACTATCATTACCATAGCTGCTGCAGTCATCGTTTTCATTGTTTTTCTATTAAAAGACTTTATGAGTAAAGAGAATGCAGGCGTTTTATACTTCCTGAGTTTTATATTTTTGCTTTGTGCTGTTTTCTTATCTGTAAGCGTTAATAAAGTTTCAAGATGGAAAAAACAGGTGAATCATTATCTGAGCACACTTGAAAGATGTAAAGTATACGAGATAAGATTTGATAACAACTTTTTCACAGTGAATATTGATGGCGAAAAAGAAACCAGCGAATGGAAAGATTTTGAATATTTCGACAGCACTCATGAATTTATTTCTCTGGAAGGAAAATACAGTTATATGTTTCCCAGAAAATCAATGAATGAGAAAGAATACAGTTTTCTCAAGAATACATTGAAAGAGAAAATTAAAATCGATTAATAAAAACAAAAACGGAGCAAAATTATTTTGCTCCGTTTTTTTATCATGTATAAGTTAGCTTATTTGTTATCTTCCAACCAGCCCATTTCCTTCATCCACTCATCATTGTAGATTTTTCCTACATATCTTGAGCCATGGTCATGAAGTAAAACTACAATTACATCATCTTTCGTGAACTGATCTTTCATCTGAATCAAAGATGCAATAGCACTTCCGGCAGAATATCCACAGAAAATACCTTCTTCTTTAGCCAGTTTTCTGGCGTAGATGGCACCGTCTTTATCCGTTACTTTTTCAAAATGATCAATCACAGACATATCATAGTTTTCAGGAATGATATCTTCCCCGATTCCTTCTGTGATATAAGTGTAAGCGTGATCATAATGAAGTTCACCTGTTTCGTGGAATTCCTTCAGAATAGAACCATAAGTGTCCACTCCAATTACTTTAATATCCGAATTTTTTTCTTTAAAGAATGTTCCACATCCTGTAATTGTACCTCCTGTTCCGGCTCCTACCACAAAATGAGTCAGTTTTCCTTCAGTCTGTTCCCAGATTTCCGGAGCGGTAGATTCATAGTGAGCAGCTCTGTTGGACAAGTTATCATATTGGTTTACATACCATCCGTTTTCCGTTTCTTTAGCCAGTCTTTTGGAAACTGAATAATAAGAACGTGGATCGGTAGGCTTTACATCAGTAGGACAAACAATTACTTCAGCACCTACAGCACGAAGAATATCACATTTTTCTTTTGACTGTTTAGAATTGGTTACAAAGATACATTTGTACCCTTTGATGATGGCAGCCAGTGCCAATCCCATTCCTGTATTTCCGGAAGTTCCTTCAATAATAGTTCCTCCAGGTTTTAATCTGCCGTCTTTTTCGGCATCTTCTATCATTTTAAGAGCCATTCTGTCCTTTACGGAGTTTCCAGGATTGAAGGTCTCTACTTTTGCTAATACTAATGCCGGAAAATCTTCACCTAATACTTTGTTAAGCTTTACCAGCGGTGTGTTACCTATCGTTTCAAGGATATTTTTTGCGTATTTCATAAATGTTTTATAAGCGGTGCAAAGATAAGGCTTTTAAAATTATCTGTACTGTGGATAACATGTGGATAAGTTGTGGAAAACACTGAAATCAGCTGATATGCAATCAATAACTTTCAATTATCAATTATTCGTTGTGCAATTCATTAACAAAGTCTATTTCAATCGAAATATCATTAACTTAAAAGCCAGTATTTAGTCTTCGGTATTTTATTATAAGACTGTCCGAAACAGATACCTCAACCGAATTTATCCCTATCTCATCACGCACGTACAGGAAACAGTAATAGGCATAATGTCTGGTAAATTTACCGAACATTGAAGGATTCTTAAACCTAATCTGTATTTTTAGAAGTTTTAGGTATGCTTTAGAACAAAACCTACTAGGTATCTATACAATTAATAGATACATTTATCATATTCACAATGCTGAATATCCTACAATAAAACACAAATAACAACTTGAAAAATAACTGATGATGAAAATAGATAGTAAAAAATAAGAGTCCCCCATACCATTCAAAATTCTTATGTTTTCCCGAACAGGCGCTGAAAACATCCATACTTCCAGATTTTTTTTCAATTACATATTGGTAATACAATACAGTATGCTTTGGTGATATATGTGGCTTATTGTATGATATGAAATACGGATTAACAATCTCTATCTACAGATTATTTATCACACTAACCCATAAATTAATAAAATTATATGAAGAAAATTTATCTCTGTGCATTTACATTATGCACTCTTCTGGTTGTTTCTGGCCAGGTGATTCAGTGGCAGCGTGATATTAAATCCTCTACCCAGGATTTTCTAAGCCAGGTCACCACAACCATTGATCAGCAATATCTGATAACGGGAAGTTCTATACAGTCAGGAAGCGGGAAGCTGGAGGCTGGAAGTAAGCAGAACAACGGTTACGATTTTCATTTGATTAAACTTGATCAGCAAGGGAATGAGACTTGGGAAAAATACTTCTCGGGATCAAATCATGACTATCTATCAGCAACCTTTACCACGCAGGACGGTGGATTTCTATTAGCCGGAACATCCTATTCAGGAAAAGGACTTGATAAAAAAGACGATTCCAAGGGCGGTTCAGACATCTGGCTGATCAGAATCAATGAATTTGGTGATGAATTGTGGCAGAAAACCTTGGGAAGTTCCTCAGACGAAGAGGCCACAGCTGTAATCGAAACTACAGATTTAGGATTCTTTGTTGCAGGGAATGTTCAAAATTCTACAAAAGGCTATGGTTCCAAAGATGTTTTAATCACAAAATTAGACAAAGACGGAAAAGAACTCTCACAACTGATTTTAGGCGGAAAAGGCCTGGATGAAGTAGAGAAGATGATCCCAACGAGAGATGGAGGTGCGCTACTTGGGATTTATTCGAGAAGTTCCGAGGTTCGGGTTTCGGGTTCTGAACAAGGTTCCCGGATGCGAGGTGCGGGTTCTGCATCAAACGTTCAAAACCCGAACCCCGTCTCCAGAAACTCAAAACAAACTGAAAACTTTGGTGAGGGTGACTATTGGATTGTCAAATTAGACAAAGACGGAAAGGTAGAATGGGAGAAGAACTTTGGAGGAAAAGGAGATGATCATTTGAGAACTCTGGCTTTAACTTCTACGGGTTTTATCATTGGTGGAGAATCCAGATCGGAAAGATCAGGTAATAAAACGGTAGGCATTGAAGAAGGAACAGACCTTTGGTTGATTGCTCTCAATGAAAGAGGTGATGAACAGTGGCAAAAGTCCTACAATTTCAAAAACAGAGATATCCTGATGGGCATGAGTGTAGTAAGCGGTAGGCTGGAAGATGGAAGTGAGAAGTCTAAAGGCATTCTTTTAGGAGGTTATACTCAAGCTGAAGGAAGAATTCAATCTGATGATGAAACTTTCTGGATGTTGTACTTAGATCAAAACGGAAATGAGCAGTGGAGAAAACATGTCAAAGGAGAATCCAGACAAAAAGAAGAAAGGCTTTCTGATTTAAAGCTGAACAGGGATGGTTCAATTATTCTTGCGGGAACCAGTGCAGAAGAACTTGGAAAAGAAAACTGGAAGATTGTAAAACTGGGAGACAAACAGGTTGATCAGTTAATCGAGAAATACGATATCAAGATCTATCCAAATCCAGTATCTGACTATGCTTATGTGGAAATCGGCTTTGATCCTTCGACAGGCTCAGGACAGGGTTTTAAGGATGCTGATATTTTCTTATATGATATGAGCGGAAGACAACTTCAAAGTATAAAAACCAAAAACAGAGTGACTAAGATCAATACCCAGGCTTTGGTACAGGGAGCTTATCTGGTGACGATAAAAACGGATACCAATAAAACGGCGAATGCCAAATTGATAAAAAAATAACTAAGATGATAAGAAAAAAAATATTTTTATGGATCTGGGTTTGTTCTTCAATTTTTGGAACAAACACCTTCGCACAAGGGACTACAGCTGCCATAGATAATCAATATGTGCCTAAAATTTTTGGAAGTTCTCCTCAAGCAATGGCAATGGCTAAAGTATCTGAAATACCAGTAGATATTTCAACAGGAAGAATTAATTATACAATTCCTTTATTTGATATTAAAGAGGGTGAATTTTCGTTGCCTGTTAATCTTTCCTATAATTATTCCGGATTATTACTGGATGAAATCCCGGGCTACGCCGGAGTTGGCTGGACATTTAATATTGGTGGACAAATTCTGCATAGTATAAAAGCCCTTAATGATGAATACCACAAAACAGATAAATCAAAAATTGATGATTTCGTCAATCACAGAGCCCCTTATGACACAGAATGCAATGTAACTCTTTCTAGCCCAAACCATGGAATTTTGATGGGGTTACTTAATGGTTTAATTGATGGAGAAACTGATAAATATACCATGAATATCGGGGATATAAATGCCAGTTTTTATTTGGACAAAAATAATAATCCGGTATTTATTAAGAATGAAAACTATCAGGTTATTGCAATTGAAGGGACGAGTTTTAAAGTTGTTGATGACAGAGGAATTATCTATAAATTTTCAACATTATCTACAGGACATACCTATGCTCCGGAACTTGAACATCCTGATTATGTAGCATCCTATCTTATTACAGAAATTAGTTTTCCCGACTCTTCTAATAAAATTTTATTTGAATATGGGGATAATGCCGGGGAATTATTAGATGCTCATGTATCTCAAACAAAAATCCTTGAATCACATTCTCAGACAGGAGTAATCGATACAAATAGAAATGTAAACAATTATTCTTCTGACGGGGTAACCACGCCGTTATTAACTAAAATCACAACCAGCAGTTCTATTATAGAGATTAGCTATAATAAAAATCTAAGTGAAGCAGGAATAGCAACTATTTCCAATATAAAGGTTAAAAATACGGGTCAAACAATAACAGATCAGTTTGAATTCACCTATTCCGATTGGCTTTGGAGGAGAAGAAATCTTCAGCAAGTCACCCATAATGGAATCTCAGTAGCTCAGATGGAATATGATATGACTTCCAATTATCCCGATCAAATAATTACCCCAATGCCTAATCCAAACAATGTTAATAGTATAGTTCTCAAAAAAGACTTATGGGGTTATTATAACAGTGGAGTCCAGCCAGTTACAAATAGTACGGATCCATCTTCCAGACCTAGCATGAAGCCTAATTTTGATGATACCAAAATAGGCTCTCTTACCAAAATTATTTATCCTACTAAAGGATATTCTTTAATAACTTATGAGCCCAATTTTGTACATGCAAATGGTGAGATGAGTTTACCTTATGAAACTGCAGGAATATATTATACAGGAGGCGCTTCAACATCGCGTGCCATTGGAGAAACTATTGATAATACTTTTACAATAAATACACTTAATAATTCTGAAACTGAAGTAAAGATAACGTCATTCCTGAATAATGATTCTAATTATCCAGTATCTGATGAGCTCAGAACAGCAGAAACCACAATATATAAAGATGGAAATCCTTCAGTTAATCTTTTTAAAGATAGTAAAACATGGCTTTGGTCAGATCCACAACCCACTAATACGTGGCAGCCATCCCCATTATCCCGGACCAAAACTACGAGCATATATTTGCCAAATGGTACTTATCACGTAAAATCATATTCTAACTATGGATGTACTGCGAAAATTTCAGTTTCTATTAAGAATTTCTTGTCTGATTATGACCAGCCAATCGGTGGTATTAGAGTAAAAAAAGTACAAAACTGTGATTTTAACAACGTATGTACCACAACTCAATATAATTATACAAGTAATAATAAAAGCACAGGGCTATTGCTTCAGGAGCCTCAATTCTATTCCGGTTCTTTTTCAAGCTACAGTGAGACAGGATCGCCAGGAGACAGTGCAGGTGGGAGTTCTGGAGCTGGATTTTTCCCTGTTTATTATTCTTCAAAATATTATAGCTATAATAATATTTATCCTTTGTCTCCTTACAGAGGAAGCCCTGTTTTATACCAAAGTGTAGCAAAAGAATTATTAGATAATAACAGTAATTCAAAAGGGAGGATCATCACAGAATACTATTCCCCTGTTGGATTGTCAGATCCCCGGTACAATGATAACCTTTCTATAGGTATGCTAAAAAATGAAACAGTATATGCTGCCAATGATAATAACTTTCTTAAAAAGACTATTCAAAATAAATCTACAATAAAAAATATTTCCAAAAGTACTGTATATGGTACTGCAATAAAACAGACATCAACCTATGTTCCCGGTGGACCAGGAATGCCTAAATATAATTTTAGCCAGCCCGATAATAGTAAACATGAGGCTATCAACTATATGCCAACCAAAATAACAGATAGTATTAGATTCAATCAAAGCTACATAACCCAAAATACAAATCTTGATTATAATTTGAATACGGGAAATTTACTTAACAAAAGTATTACTTACGCGGATGGTAATGTTAGTATTCAAACCTATCAGTACGCCCATGAAAAAGGCAATCAGCTGATGATCTCAAAAAACATGGTAGGTATTCCAATGGAAACAAAAACCCAGCAAACAGTAAATAATATTACTAAAGTAACGTCAAGAGAAGAAACTATTTATCCAACTTCTTTGCCTCATGCAATCACCGGAAACTTAGTACTTCCATTATCTGAATACTCTTATGATAATTTGAGTCCTGCTGTTTCTTCTAAAGAAGTTACCTATGAAAAATATGATGACAAAGGAAATATTCTTCAATACAGGGAGAAAGACGGTACTCCGGTAAGTATTGTGTGGGGATACAACAAAACAAGACCCATTGCCAAAGTTGTAGGGGTATTGTATAGTCAGGTGGAAGGTTTGATCACTACTATGGTAGCGAAATCCAATGAAGATGCTGCTGATCCCACCAAAGAAGCTGAACTCTTAGTGGCTCTTGATGCTTTTCAGCCTGTTGGAATGACCACCAAATATACTTACGATCCTTTAGTAGGAGTAACCACTATTACTCCACCTTCAGGAGTTAGAGAACTCTATATTTATGACTCAGCTAACAGATTGAAACAGGTTCAGATAAGGGAAAGAGACAACACCGGAACCTATAGCTATAAGGTAGTTAAAGAATTCAAGTATAATTATAAACAGTAAACACCCATGAAAAAAATACAACTTTTAGGTCTGCTGTTTACAGCGATGACGGCCTTTGCACAAAGCACCACAGAAAACTATATACAGTCCAAAACCTGTTTAAATGGAGACTGCAGCAAGAAAACAGAAACAGTTACCTATTTTGACGGATTAGGAAGACCCAAACAGATCATTAGCGTAAAAGCCACCACCACAGGAAAAGACCTGGTTACCCCAGTTATATATGACGGGTTTGGAAGACAGGCTAAGGATATTCTTCCTGTTCCGGCTAACACCCTTAATTCTGCGATCCATACCGGAATTGTGAATGAGAGTACAGCTAATTCTTATTATGGCACAACCAATGCCTACACCGAAAAGGAGATTGAAAATTCTCCATTAGACAGGGTAAAGCAAGTCGCCCAGCCAGGTGATCCCTGGAAGATGGCGAGCGGACATACGCAAAAGCTTAAATATGAAGTGAACCTGGGTACAGAGGTGAAGAAATTTATCACCAATACAACCACAGCTACCGCAGGAACAGATAACAAGACCATTTCTTCTGTATCCATAGCACCAGGCAGCGGCTTTTATAATGCGGGGGTTCTGTACAAAAATACGGTAACCGATGAAGACGGAACTCCGGTTATCCAGTTTCAGAACGGACGTGGAGAAACGATGCTGGTGCGTAGAACAGATGGAACACAAAATATAGACACCTATTATGTCTATAATGAATATGGGCAAAAGGCATTTGTGATTCCTGCGCTGGCGCTCAAAAAAATTGAACAAAATAACAATACCGTTACCACGGATATTTTGAACACCTATTGTTACCAGTACAGGTACGATGGTTTGGACAGACAGGTAGAGAAAAGACTTCCGGGAAGAGATGATTGGGAATCTGTAGTGTATGATGCAGCAGACCGACCAGTACTAACTCAGGATGTGAACCTGAAAACTAAAGGACAATGGCTGCTAACCAAGTATGATACTTTTGGTCGTACCATTTACACAGGGCTTATTTCTGGTGGAGACAGAGCCTCTATGCAAAACCAGATAGGGACTCAGGTGATTAGTGAAAGTCCTACAGCAATTGGGTTTAATAAAAATGGCACTATGGTGTACTACACCAACAATTTCCTGCCAGGCTTTACCACGTTGCTTACAGTTAATTACTATGACTCTTATCCAAGAGATGCCAAGGAGCTTCCTCCTTCAAAAATTCTTGATCAATATGTAATCAACGATGACAAGGCTCTTAACGGAGGTGCGAATACTCAAGGTTTGACCACCGCCTCTTATGTGAAAAATATTGAAGATGATAACTGGACGAAAACCTATTTCTATTACAATACCAAAGGAGGAAAAGTAGCAGAAAAAAGCTGGAATCATTTAGGTGGGTACACCAAAAAGGAATTTAAGCTTGATTTCTCCAGTGCTGTAGATGAAAGCTATACCTATCACAAAAAAGGGAATACAGATGCAGAAGTGGTGATCAAAGAAACGTTTGTGTATGATGGGCAGAAAAGACTGCTGAAGCATTATCACAAAGTGAACAGCCAGCCAGAAGAACTGCTGGTAGAAAACACTTACAATGATCTGGGACAGCTTACCAATAAAAAGACAGGAAATACCACGGGTACACCGTTACAGTCTATAAACCAGACCTACAATATCCGCGGATGGATTACCAAAGTGAATGATCCTACGAGCTTAAATGGGAAGCTTTTTGCCTATGAACTGAAATACCATAATCCTGCGTATTCCACAGTTTCTACAGGAAAGTACAATGGTAATATTGCAGAGATAGATTGGCAGGCTGCTGACGGTGGAACGTTTAGAAGGTATAATTATCAGTATGATGGATTAGACCGATTGAAAAACGGGATCTATTCTGAGCCCAATGCCACTGTACCCCAGAATAATTATTATAATGAAGCCCTGAGCTATGATGTCAACGGGAATATCCAGACCCTGAAGAGAAACAGATTATTATCAAATGTAGGAGCTGTAGTGATGGATAATCTGGGATATACTTACACCGGGAATAGACTCACTAAAGTTAATGATTCTTCCGGAAATTATGCTGGCTACCCTGACGTATCAGGAAATGAGATTCCTTATGATAGTAACGGGAATATGACCAGCCATGTTGATAAAGGAATACTGCAGATCAGTTACAATTTCCTGAACCTTCCCAATCAAATACAATTCAATTCTTTGTATAAATCACGGGATTATTACAATCTGCTTTTTAATGTCAACACAAAATATGTATACAAAGCAGATGGCACCAAGCTTAAAAAGATGTATACCTTCGGTGCCGGCAAAGCAAATATAGAAACCACCTCTACTACAGACTATCTGGATGGATTTCAATATAACGATCAGATATTACAGTTTGTGCCTACTTCGGAAGGGTATTATGATTTCGTTCAGAATAAGTATATTTACAATTATACAGATCATTTAGGAAACATCAGATTGGCGTATTATAAAGATGCTTCCGGAAATGTGAAAATAGACAGAACTACCCATTATTATCCTTTTGGATTGGAGTTTGGTGGAGACCTAAACACTGCTAATTCAATTTCTCCAAATTATGTTTATTCATATAATGGAAAAGAAAAGCAAATAGAAACTGGATGGGATGATTATGGAGCTAGGATGTATATGCCTGATATAGGAAGATGGGGTGTTGTTGACCCGCTGGCGGAGAAAATGACAAGACATAGCCCCTATAATTATACGTTTAATAATCCTTTGAGATTTATTGATCCGGATGGGAGACAGGGGAAAGATATTTTTGAAATAGATAGAAATGGTTATCTCCATAATAGAGGAACGTCTGAAAGGGATGTAGTATATTCATCCAGTAATTTTGAAGGAGAAGGTGAAAACCGGAAGTTAAAAGAAAATAATGATAAAGGTGTGGATGTTGGAGAAAAAGGATTTGTAGAAAAAAATAGCAAAAAAACGGAAGGTGGTTTTGATTATATTGATTTTGGAAGAAATAATGAGACTACAGCATTAAACTATTTCTTCTATGCTGCAAAAAGTTCTGATAATGAATTTGGAATACTTACAGAAAGCAATTTTACGTTTGTCGGTACAGATCATAAACCAAGAGATGTATCTGGGATGACTTCACTTGTAGGTGATGGTTATAATGTTACACTTTTTGGGCATTCTCATCCAGGATTCTTGAGTAAAAATCTTCCAATATCAGGACCTTTAAATCCAAGTGGTTTTTTAATGACAAAATTTCCAAAAGCAGAAAATAATTATCAATTTAAATTCTATGAGAAAACTGAAATTGGAGATCGGGCAACGTCAGCCAAATTCCCAAGATCTAAAAATTTCATATATGCAAATGAATATGATACAACAATAATCTATAATTCAGAAACAATTTTAGAAGCATATGGTGGTAAGTTTAAAAAATAGCAATAAAATATTTTACATTTTATTTTGTATAATATTTTTTCAATTTGTAAAATCTCAAACCAATCAAAAAGATTTTTACAGAAATTTAGACTCTTATATTGAAAATAAAAAAGACTATAAATTTTTATTAATCTCCTTATCAAAAAAGTGTGGTAATGAATATTTATTTAATGTTAGCCCAAGATCATTTAATAGTATCAACGGGAAGAAATATTATTCTTATACTTATAAAGGTCTGCCAATTATTTATGAAATAAACTCAAAAAATACAACCTTGAAAATTAATTCCTTTTTCAAAAAATATCTTAAAAAAGGTAAATTCAATGTAAACTCTTTACCAAAATCTAGTGAGGATGATGCTTTTATAGATGCAATGTATTTTAAAGAAGATAAATATATTAGTAATGAAAATGAAGTAAGAGTATTTATGGAAAAAAAATGTTGCACTGATTCTAAACAATAATTAAGATAAATTGGAATGAAAATATTTTAGTATATAATTTAATAGATTATGAGTGTGAAAATTTAGAAGATGATAAATAATTCTCCCCGCTCACGCACGAATCCTTTCGTGTGGCAGATAAATAAAAAACCACTGCAATTGTGGTGGTCTTTTTCTATCTCTTAGAAAAGCCATTATATTATAGATCAGGTTGGAAACATAAGAGTGGTGTTCTTTAGAGATGCATCGGGAAATGCAGCAATCGACAGGACAACAGATTACTATCCCTTTGGGCTGGAATTTGGCGGAGATTTGAATATTGCCGGCTCTATGTCACCGAATTATACATATACCTCGCAAGGAAAAGAAAAGCAGATGGAAACCGGATGGAATGATTATGGAGCAAGGATGTATATGTCTGATATTGGAAGATGGGGTGTTGTAGATCCACTGGCGGAAATATCCCGTCGCTGGTCTACTTACGCTTACGCATATAACAATCCCATTAGATTCACTGACCCAGATGGTATGCAGAATAAGGATGTAATACTTTCAGGAGACCTCAAAGATAAAGCATTTGAACAGCTGCCTCGCTCTCGCACGAATCCCTTCGTGTGGAACTTATACTACAAATTCAGTATTTATTATTTGTGATGTTGATATATGAATTCAGAATAATAAAGAGCTTCTTTTAAAAATATAAGATCATTAAAAAACAAAAGTTTTTAGAAATTCAATCTGATGTATTGATCTATAGTTTTAAATAAACCACACGAAAGGATTCGTGCGGTAGCAGGGATTATGGAGCTAGGATGTATATGCCTGATATAGGAAGATGGGGAGTAGTTGATCCTTTAACAGAAACTTCAAGAAGATGGAGTCCTTACACATACGCTTATGGCAACCCAATGCGGTTTGTTGATCCAGACGGTATGCAAAATAAAGATATTACATTTGGAAAAAATATTTCGACAGAAACACAAAATAAAATTGTAAATGATTTAGAAAAAGAAACAGGTTTAACTTTATATGTTAGCAGTGATGGAAAACTTTCCCCGCTCCCGCACGAATCCTTTCGTGTGGTAGATAAAAATAAACCCACTGCAACCACGGTGGGTTTTATTTTTGGCTCAGAAATCTGAAATCTTGTTAACCATTAAATCCCTCGCTCTCGCACGAATCCCTTCGTGTGGAACTTATACTACAAATTCAGTATTTATTATTTGTGATGTTGATATATGAATTCAGAATAATAAAGAGCTTCTTTTAAAAATATAAGATCATTAAAAAACAAAAGTTTTTAGAAATTCAATCTGATGTATTGATCTATAGTTTTAAATAAACCACACGAAAGGATTCGTGCGGTAGCAGGGAATCTAAAACCGATGTAATTTACTCTGAGAAAAACTTTGATACTAATGGTAATCTTAAAACTGAGAATGATGGAGGGGTCGAAGTTGGTGAAAAAGGTTATATAGCAAAAAATTCTGGCAGTCAGGAAGTAGAAGTTTTAGATGGTGGTCAAACTACAAAAGTGACTTATGATTATTTAAAATTTGGGGGTAATACAGAAGGAGCAAAAAAAGTATTTGATTATTTAGCAGAAAATACAAGTGTAGAATTTAACAGGAATGTATTTACAAATTATAAGAGTGATAAATTCAGTTTTGTAGGTACTATTCATAAAGAAGATATGGTTCCTCTTATTAAATTAGGGGCAACATTAATAGAAAGTGAACATAATCATCCAGATGCAGTAACATTTTGGCCAAGTGGATTTAATGTAAATTATGATGTAGCAACTGGAAAATTTGATTATAGTAAGGGATTACCTACCGGTGATATTAAGGCAGCAAAAAATAATCCCAATGTTAAATTCCTGTTATATGCACCAAATTATTATGATGGAGCATTAAGAATACATTTTGATAGTCAGAAAATTATATCAATAACAAATCAAGAAAAAAAAGGAAAATGAAAAATGTAATTTTATTTTTAGTATTAATTCTATTTAATTCTTGTATTGCCCAACAAACTATCAAATCTATAAGTGATGATAAATTAGTGGAAAATATTG
The DNA here is from genome assembly GCF_045865955.1 of Chryseobacterium sp. KCF3-3. Lineage (NCBI taxonomy): Bacteria > Pseudomonadati > Bacteroidota > Flavobacteriia > Flavobacteriales > Weeksellaceae > Chryseobacterium > Chryseobacterium sp. KCF3-3. Next base: position 349,772 of record NZ_AP035792.1, on the reverse strand, counting down.
TCTCGCAATTTGGTGAGAAAGCTAAAATAAAAGTTGACAGTTCTGTTTTTGTTTTATATTTTCAAGAAAAACAAGAGATTACAGAGGTACAAAGCGGAATATCACATAAACACTCTTATAATGGCTTTACTATTATAATTTATAGATTTAAAAGCATATACCAAATAAGTGAATTTATTAAAGATTATAATGTTTATAAAAAATCAGAGAATACATTCTGTATTTTTGACAAAAGCAGTAGTTCAGAGTTTGTGAAAAGATTAAAGACAAATAAATTATCATATATAAAACCTAATAATGATAGCGGTTATGACCCTAAATCATGGGTTTTAAATTTTGATGCCAAGGGTAATCTAGAGAAGTGCTATCCTTACAATTGTAACTAAAAAATAAGCCTCCCCTGCTGGCGCGAGCGTCTCGCTCGCGTCCACAAATAAGATGAAGGTATATCCCCAGCTGGCAAAGTCTCCTGACTTTGGAGAGCAGGGATCATAAAAAACAAAAGTTTTTAGGAATTCAATCTTGTGTTTTGATCTCTGGTTGTAAACCAAACGAAAGGATTCGTGCGGTAGCAGTGGATAACGCCAAAATCAGTTTACCTAAAATCAATAACTATCAATTATAAGATTAGTTGTACTTAATCGCCTTCACCGGAGAAATTTTACTGATCAGGTAGCTTGGGATAATCAAAGCTAATCCAGAAATAAAAAGAATTCCTACTGAGATAGAGATAATCGCGATTGGATTAAGATCTACAGGAACTGTACTCACGTAATAGTTTTCCGGATTAAGTTTTATTATGCCAAAGAATTTCTGGATTAAAATCAGTCCTAATCCGATAGCATTTCCATACAAAAGTCCAGGGATCATAATAATCAGGGTATAATTGATGAAAGTGGCTCTTATCTGTGAATTGCTTGCTCCTAATGTTTTCAGAAGACCAATAGAATTGGTTCGTTCAATAATAAGAATCAGAAGAACCATGATGATATTGATAACCACTACAATCAGCATGATAATAATGATTAAAGCAATATTGGTATCAAAAATACTGATCCAGTCTGTAATCTGTGGGAATTTTTCTGTCGCTTTTTCAGCATAGTTTTTATAACCGATCAGTTTTTCAATTTCAGGAAAATCTTTGTCGATATCATTTACATTTTTCAGGAAAATATCTATTCCACCAATTTCATCAGGTTTCATATCCTGAATTTTTCTTGCGTGATTTATTCCACCGATAACAAATTGTTCATCAATCAGTTTGATGTCAGTTCTATAAATCCCGATAACTCTGAATTTACGATAAAGTGGTTTTTGATCTGCTTTTAAAAATACAGTAACAATGCTGTCATTTACTTTAAGATGAAGATCTTTGGCGACTTTCTGGGAAATAGCAACATCATTGTTAAAACCTTTCTCTGTTACTTTTGGTGTTGTTCCGGCAATAAGAAATTTTTTGAATCTTAAACTGTCAAAATCTTTTCCTATTCCCTTGAATATAATGCCCGCAAAATTGTGCTCATTACGCATAATTCCGGTTACCGTCACATATTTTTGGGTACTTTCCACATCAGGAAGCTCTTTTATTTTGGCAATATTCAGTCCCTGATTATCCAGTACAGAAGTATTGTATGAAGAATTAGATCGTGTAGACCTTACAGTAATATGTCCGCTGAAATCAGCCAGCCTCTCCTTGATAGCTTTTTTGGAACCAAAACCAGTGGCTACAGTAATTAAGGAAACAATAATCCCCAATGCTACGGAAAGCCTGCCAATGAAGATGATAACCCTTGAAAGGTTATTTTTGTTATCTTTGGAAAATGCTATTTTTCTAGAGAAATATAAAGGAAATTTCAAGCTTATGAATTTAGATTTCAAAATTAAAAATTTACTTCTGATTTGCCTAATTTTTTTAGGAGTATTCAACCAATATTATTCTCAGACTCAAGTTCAACCGGATTTTAAAACCGGTGCAGACCAGCCTGAAATCTACTTACCGCTGCTAAAAAATAAAACGATAGGAGTGGTGACCAATCAGACAGGTTTAATGAGTGATAAAACCCATTTGGTTGATTTTCTGGTAAAAAACGGAATTAAAATCAAGTCTATTTTCGCTCCTGAACATGGCTTCAGAGGAGATGCTGATGCAGGGGCAAAAGTGAAAAATGGTGTAGATGTAAAAACAGGAATTCCCATTGTCTCTCTATATGGAAATAATAAAAAGCCAAAACCGGAACAACTTTCAGGAATTGATATCGTTGTTTTTGATATTCAGGATGTTGGTGTGAGGTTTTACACCTATATTTCCACTTTGTCTTACCTGATGGAAGCCGGAGCTGAAAATAATGTGGAGATCATGGTACTGGATCGTCCCAATCCACATGACGGATATACTGACGGACCTGTCTTGAGAAAAAAATGGACAAGTTTTGTTGGACTTCACGAAGTTCCCGTAGTATATGGATTGACAATAGGTGAGTATGGAAAGATGGTGAATGGTGAGAAATGGCTGAAAAATGAAGTTCAGGCTAAATATACGCTTGTTCAGATGAAGAATTATCATAAAAAGCAGCGTTATCAGATACTTGATAAACCTTCTCCTAATTTGCCTAATGATAAAGCCATCAATTTATATCCAAGTCTTTGCTTTTTTGAAGGAACTCAGGTTTCTGTGGGAAGAGGAACAGATCTTCCTTTCCAGATTTATGGCTCTCCATGGACGGAAAATTTGCCTTATCAGTTTACACCAAAGCCAAGCTATGGTGCTAAAGATCCCTTTCTGAACGGGAAATTATGCTATGGTGAAAACCTCTCCAATTATCCTAAAGATCTAAGAGAACTTAATCTGGAGTGGGTAATCAAAGCCTATCAAAATTATAAAAATCCCCAGCAGGATTTCTTTCTGAAAAATCTATGGTTTGATACTTTATCCGGAACTGATGAATTGAGAAAACAGATTATCGCAGGAAAATCAATTCCGGAAATTAAAGATTCATGGAAAAAAGATCTGGAAAGTTTCGAAAAGATCAGAACCAGATATGTGGTATATGAAGACTAATTAATCAAAATTTTGGGGCGGATTTTTATCATTTCTGCCCTTATTTAATATAAAGAGTCCCACAGTTAATCCGACAACTCCTGCAAAAGCCGTCATTAATGCCCTTTGTAATTTATCAGGCAGATCGTTCCCTAAATAATTCATTAAAAAAAGGATCACAAAAGTGATCACTGATATGATGATATGATTTCTTCCGAATGGTTTCATTGTACTATTTTAATTTATAAGAAATCATTACACCTCCTCTGTATGGGATGATTTCACCGCTTTTATTGAACTTCTCAGCAGAATCATAACGTCTTCCTGTAGACTTGTCATAACCTTTATAAAACCCTTGCGATGTTCCGATTGTTCCATAGATATCAAGATTCCATCGTTCAGATAACTGAAACTGGTATCCTGCAGTAACTCCCAGCATCACAGAAAATCCTTTCTGATAAAGATTAGAATTAACAAGAATTTCTCCATTCCAGTTTTCGGCGGTATTATCATTCCAATAGCTCCATTTTGATGCATTGTAAGCGGCAACAGATACATTGGCTCCTAGATACCAATGTTTGAAAGCTTCAGTAAAGTAATATCTTCCTTCTGCAGAGACAGAGTAAAACTGTAGTTTATGCCCACCGAAAGATTTCCATGGTGAAATGAAAACATCTCCCTGAATTGTATATTTTGGACTTATCTGTTTTTCTATTCCAAGGTTTAAAATCCCTATTGGAGCAAATAAAGCATTTCCTTTTATGTATAAACTTTTCTCTTGTCCTCCTTGTTCCTGTTCCTGAGCGCTCAACGTAGTTGCCGACAGGAAGGCTAGTATGCCTGCTGCTAATAATTTATATTTCATCCAGTATTAATGTTTATTTTATTTGCTTTAATAATTCATCTGCCAGTTGAGAATCCTTATTGCCCTGAACTGCCATGTTTCTGGACATTTCAGCATAGTTTTTTGCCATTTCTTTATTTCCTGTAAGGTGATAGAGTTTGGCAAGTATATAAGTGTTTTCAGAAGTTTCGCTTCTCATGACAGATTTTTCTGCCCATTCAGTAGCTTTCTTTAAGGAAACCGGTGTTTTCACATGATCTGCGAATATCCATGCTGCTCTCAGGAGCTCATTTGGATCAAAGGTATCAGAATTTTTATAATAGTCTAAAGCAGCTTTTTCGTATTCAGGAAAATTACTGTTTTGCTCATAATAGCTGAGCTTCGTCTGATTCAGCTTTTTTATAGCAGCTTCTTTTCCAACCAATGGTTCGGCAGTTTTCATGAAATAGTCATCGTTGATTTTTTTATTTTTATCATCAATTGACTGTTCTACTATTTTTCCTAACTTCAGCTGAGCATCAAATTCGGTATAAGTTTCTTCAGGAAGATATTTAATAATTTCTGCTTTTCTGGAAGCAAAGACATTGTAGTTGGTATCTTCTGATGATTTTACGAAATAAAGAAGAAATCCAATTTCATCCTTCGTAAGCTCTTCAGTTTTCTTTTTATTCTGGAAATATCTTTCAGAAGCTTTTTTTGCGAATTCATAATCTGAATTAGCATTAAGCTTCATAATGTTGATCAGGAATTCCGGGTCTTTTTCACCACCGGCAAAACGATCTTTAAGAGAACCTTTTTTATTTCCGGGTGAATTAATGTCCTGTGCCATTGCCACAAAGAGACTTTCTTCCATATATCCTGTATTTCTGGAAACAAGTTCACCTTCACCGTTCAGAAAAAGATAAGTAGGATAGGAACGTACTCCGAATTTTGAAGCAATGTCTCTTCCTTCTCCTTTCTCCATGTCAAATCTTGCATTAATGAAGTTGGTGTTGTAATAATCACTTACAGCTTTCTGAGTGAATACATTTTTTTCCATCATTTTGCATGGACCACACCAGGAAGCATATGCATCAATAAAAACCAATTTCTTTTCTTTCTTGGCTTTTGCAATAATATCTTTGAATGGCAGCTCCTGAAACTGGATGGCTTCCTGAGCAGAGATTGCGATGGCACAAAAAATAGATATCCCGGAGATGATCTTCTTCATTTTCAAATAAGATTTGTAGGCGAAGATAATTAATTTTCAAAATATAGCGTGCTGAATCTGTGGTCTGAACAACGATATTAACTAACTTTAAGACTTATTCCTGTTTTTTTGTCTTTCGGTTTGTGTATAAAATAAGAGTTGTTCTTTAGACTTTTTCTTTAAAAAAAGTAGTGAGAATTTAGCTTATTTTTTCTTCACTTTTTTATGCTCGTTACCCCATACTTCAAGCTGATTCAGAACAGGAATCAGTTTTTTTCCAATTTCTGTAAGCTCATATTCTACTTTTACGGGAACTTCTGCATATACTTTTTTGATGATTAGTTCCTCCTGTTCCATTTTTTTTAGCTGAAGGGTAAGCATTCTTTCAGAAATATTGTGGATCTTATCTTTCAGTTCAAAAAATCTCAGTTTTCCATGTTTAAGATGATAACAGATGGAAAGTATCCAGCGGCCACTGATCAGATTCACAGCATATATTTCAGAACAGCTGTACTCCAGTGTTTTCTTATTTTCATTATTGGTGGATGATTCTTTAATACTCATACTTACATTTTTGTTCGTTCCAGACAATCATTTGTACACTTGGAAAGCATAATGTTGATAGGTAAATTTACAAATAAAAACAGGGAATATTCTGTTGAAAAATGGTTTTATGACTTGTTTAGTATAAAATATTTGAAATATTATGAATTTTAATAGAATTAACATTGATCTGAAAAATAGCATTGAAAATGTTCCTTATTCGTTAGAAATTGATGAAAATTTATTTTTGAATAGCCCGGAAATTATTCAGCAGGAAAGAAAAGAATTTACGAAAGCACATCCTTTTAAAAAACCGCCTCATATTGCTGTGCAAGATATCTTTATACCGAGTTCGGAAGATGGATATGAGATCAGACTTCACGTATACCAGCCTGAAGATTTTAACCGTGACAAGGTTCTTCTTTACTTTCATGGAGGAGGATATGTTTTCGGATTGCCGGAGCAGGTGGATGACCATATGTTTGAAATTGCAGATACACTTAAGGCAACTATTATTTCTGTTGATTACAGGCTGGCTCCTCAATACCGGTTTCCCATTCCTGTTTTAGATGGTTTTGATGCTTTACAATGGATCATAAGACATGGTGTTTCTGAGCTGGGGATTAATTCTGATCATATCACCGTTTTCGGGGCAAGTGCAGGTGGGCATCTGGCAGCGGCAGTAACTCAAATGGCAGCAGACCATACTATTAAAAATATAAAACATCAGTTTTTACTATATCCTGTCATTCACAACAGACTGAATACTCCTTCAATGGAAGAGTTTACAGATATTCCACTATGGAATAAAAATTACGCAAAGACAGCGTGGCTGCATTTTCTGGGCGAAGAAAATAAAGATAAAAGCATTCAATATTCGGATCTTACGTCTTATCATAATTTTTCCGGGTTGCCACAAACTACCATTGTTGCCTGTGAGTTGGATCCTTTAAGAGATGAAGATGTAGAATATGCTCAGCTCTTATATAAAGCAGGAGTGAAAACAGAATTATGGGTAATTCCCGGTGCGCTGCATGTATTTGATCTCTTTGATTCTCCTATGAAAGATGAATATAATAAGTTTCTTATGAGCAGACTTTTCCAATGATGTATAAAATAAAAACAGATGAAATTACGGGATAAAAAACCAGCACTGCTTCTTATTGATATTCAAAAAGGATTTCTTGATGAAAACTATTGGGGAGGAAACAGAAATAACAAAGAAGCAGAAAAATTAAGCGGAAAAATATTGGAAAAATGGCGGAATCTGAATTTGCCGGTGTTTCACATCAGGCACAGCTCAACCAATCTTACATCGAAACTGCATGAATCTGATCCTGGATTTGGATTTAATGATCATGTTTTACCTCTGAATGACGAATGTGTCATTACAAAAAACGTCAACAGTGCCTTTATAGGAACGGATCTGAAAGAAAAATTAGATCTTCAGAAAACGGATACTGTGGTGATTCTGGGACTTACGACCAATCATTGTGTTTCCACTACAGCAAGAATGGCGGGAAATTTTGGATATGAAACCTATGTAATTTCTGATGCTACGGCAGCTTTTGACAGAGTAGGGATACATGGAGAAAAATATGAAGCAGAATTGGTTCATTTCATGGCATTAGCCAATCTGAGTGAAGAATTTGCCACCATCCTGACTACCGAAGAATTAGTAAGAAAATTGTAGAAAAAATTAGAATCTGAATACATTGAAACTACCATCTTTTTGGTAGTTTTTTTATTTTTTTGAAATAAATAGCTGAAAATACATGTTTTTATTTAAAAAATAAGCTTGCCTACTGGCGGTTTAAAAGATAAAAATAATTCACTTTACAGTCCTGGAATCTTTGTTATATCTTTGCAAACGAATAATTTATATGTTGAGGAACTTACAATTTAGAGAATTTGATTATTAATTTTAAGCACGCTTTATCCAAAAAGTCCATTTATATTACTGCTTTGTCTGCCTGCCTGATTGCTGTGGCAGCATTTGCTGTTCTAAGTCTTCTGATCACTGAAGACAGCCGGAAAAATACCGATGATTTTGCAAAGAAAACATTCTTCCGAAAATATGAGTCTATAGAACATGAATTCAGAAATATTGAAGATTATCAATATCTGCTTCGTGCCCTGATCCAGAAAGACGGTCTGAAGAATTATAAAGATTATTCTTTGGTTTTAAATGATTTAAACAAAAAAAGAAATCTGCTCCCTTACAGCTGGTATTATTATGAAAACATTAATTCAGGAAAGTCTGAGAGCAATAATCCCTTATCTGATATTTTCAAGAATACAGATCATAAAGACAATTCTATTGTGATAAAAAACAATGGTCCGGGACATTTCAAAGACCTTTTGCTTACCAAAAAGGACAGCATGTACTGGGTAAGCTATGATTCTTTGATGCTGCCTGATAAAAACAAATTGTATTATGGTTCTACCGTGAGTCTGGATGATCTTCATCAATATTTTATTAACGTAGATAAAAGCTCCAATACTTACGCCTATGTTTTTACAAAAGAAGGAATCTGTATTACCCATCCTGAAAAAAAATACATCGGAAAGAATATTTTTGACTTTACGGATATTAAAGCTAATGATACCCTCACGAGCAAAACTGAAGCAGGATATACTAAAGGAACAGCGGTCTCAGAATATCTGGGAGTGGAAGTAACCCGCTTCATAAAACCATTGAAAACGGATAATTTTGAAGGATACACGGTAGTGAATCACGTGAATTTTATTATTGATGAAAATATCAGCAAGATAAAAACCTATACCGTTTATATTTTTCTGGCAGCATTGTTTCTTATTGTAACGGTCTTTATATTGTTTCAAAGAGCAACCAGCCTGGCCTATCAGGAGAAAGAGAAAATCCAGTCTGAGAAGAATTTATTGTTGATAGAGAACGAAAAGATGCATAAAGCCGAAGTAATCAATCAGCTTCAGCAGCTTAAAAATAATATCAATCCGCACTTCCTTTTCAATTCTCTGAATTCCCTTTATATGCTGATCGGGATTAATAAAGAAAATGCTCAGAAGTTTACCATGAATCTCTCTAAGATTTACAGGTATCTTATAGTGCCTCCGAAAGATAATATTGTTCCGATTTCGCAGGAAATCAAATTTATACAGCAATACATGGAACTTTTGAAAAGCAGGTTTGATGAAGAATTGAAGTTTGAATTGATTATTAATGCTCCGGAAAGTCTGGAAAAAAGAATTCCCTATTTATCTCTTCAGATTGTCACGGAAAATGCGACCAAACACAATATTGCAACCATAGATCAGCCTCTGGAAATCATCATTACCGTTGACAAGGATGGGATCACGGTAAAGAATACATGGCAGCCTAAAGCAGAAACAGTGCAGGGAGAGAAATTCGGAATTGATTATTTGAACCAAATTTATGGATATTTTAAGAATAATCTTCTTAATATTTCTGTAGATGGTGAATATTTCGTATGTTTTTTGCCTTTAATGGAGTAAAAATAAAATCCATTCACTCCCGAATTAGCACCATTCACTCCCTAATATTATATATATGATTCACGATACTTATAGCTTTGCTTACTGAAACTAAGATATTTACTATTTGGAATGAATCGGACTATTTTAATGAAGAATTACAGGCTCGCACTGTATCTCGGTCTTGCTATGGCCTCACCAATGGCAGTAGCACAGAAAAAAGATAAAGATACGGTAAAGGTCAACAAAGAAAAAACGGATAAGACAGAGACCTCTTCCTCAAAGAAAACCAAAAAAATTGAAGACCTGATCAAAAAAGGAACCTATAAAAAAGGACTCTTTAATACCATTCAGGTAAAGACGGATATTTATTTTGAAATTCCTGACAGTTTGATGGGACGTCAGTTTTTGGTGGTAAACAAACTTTCTCAGGTACCTATGCAGGTTAATGAAGCAGGTTTAAACAAAGGAATGAATTATGAAAATAAAGTCATCTCTTTTCACCGTGATCCTGTAGCTAAAAAAGTATGGGTAAAAACGATGGTGCCTAAAGTGTCATCTCCAAAAAATGATGCCATTACAAAATCGGTGAAGGATAACTTTTCAGAATCTGTCATTGAGGTTTTTGATATTGAGGCACAAAACAATGATTCTACAGCAGTAGCCATTAAAGTGAACAAAGTTTTTGATGGAAATCAAAAGAGCTTTAATGATGTTTTGGCCAATGTAGGATTAGGAGGATCTGTGAAATCAAGTCTTTCTTATATAGAAGGAGTGAAAACATTTCCTAAGAACCTTGTGGTGAAATCTCAATTGTCTACTTCTGTCAATGAAGGGGGCGTAGATCTTCCGGTAACTTTAGGTGTTACAACCAATCTGGTTCTGCTTTCTAAAATACCGATGAAACCAAGAGTTGCGGATTCAAGAGTAGGATTTTTCTCCGAAAAACACTGGTCGTTCAATGACAACCAGCAAAAAATGGATGAAAAATTTTTCATTACCAAATGGAATCTTGAACCTAAAGATGAAGATAAAGAAAAATATTTAAGAGGAGAGCTGGTAGAGCCTAAGAAACCGATCGTTTATTATATCGATCCGGCAACTCCAAAACAATGGCGTGAGAAAATCATTGCCGGAGTACATGACTGGCAGGCGGCGTTTGAGCAGGCAGGATTCAAAAATGCAGTGGTTGCGAAAATGCCGGATGAGAAAGATGAAGATTTTGATATTGATGATGTAAGATATTCTGTAATTACTTACGCCGCTTCGCCAAAGTCAAATGCAATGGGACCATCAGTAGTAGATCCGAGAAGTGGGGAAATTATTGAAGCAGATATCATCTGGTGGCATAATGTGATGACTTCTCTTCATGACTGGATGAGAATTCAGACAGGGCCTATTGATCCAAAAGCAAGAGGAAATAAATTCAGTGATGAACATATGGGTGAAGCCATCCGTTTTGTTTCATCTCATGAAGTAGGACACACTTTCGGACTGAAGCACAATATGGGAGCATCCTTTGCATTCCCGGTAGAGTCGCTTCGTTCCAAAGAATTTACAGACAAAATGGGCGGTACGGCACCTTCCATTATGGATTATGCACGTTACAATTACGTAGCTCAGCCGGAAGATGGCGTTACAGCAATCACTCCGAAAATTGGTCTTTATGATAAATATGCCATAGAGTGGGGTTACCGTTGGTATCCGGATGAATTCGTAGAGAAAAAAGCGCTGAAAAACCTAATTGAAAAACATGAAGATGACCCGATGTATTTCTATGGAGAGCAGCAGAGCTATCTGGAAACCATTGATCCGCGTTCACAGTCTGAAGATCTAGGTGATGATGCGATGAAAGCCAGCGAATATGGAATCAAAAACCTGAAAGTGGTGATTAACAACCTCTTGAAATGGACGTATGAAGATGGTAAAGAATACACAGATGCCGGAAAACTGTATCTGGGAGTGATCGGACAGTGGGATTTGTATACAGGTCATGTGATGGCGAATGTAGGAGGAATTTACCTTAACAATACTGTTTTTGGTAACAAAAAGAAAGCTTACGAAGCTGTACCTGCAGAAATTCAGAGAAGAGCGGTTGATTATCTTGTTAAAAATGCGATTAATCTTCCGGAGTGGTTATTCTTTAATCCGATTACAGAAAAAACATATCCGGTTAAAGATTCACCAATGGGACCATTCGAGCAGACGCCGTATACCCTGGCAAGAGGAATGCAGTATGCGAATATCTACTCCTTGTTTATGGATGACAGGCTGTTGAGGTTACTTGAAAATGAGCTGAAACATGAGATGTCCGGCTCTAAAGAAGAAATCTATACGGTTGAAAATTTATTTGATCAGGTAAGAACTGCCATTTTCAATAAAAAAGGAAGCCTTACGATGCTTGAGAAAATGACACAGAAAAATTATGTGGATGCCCTGATCGTTTCGGTGAACAAATTATTTGAAAAAACAGCGGTAAAAGGATTGAAAGTAGATGATACTTTGAATATGCCGACCATCTGTAATTTCCATGAAGAGGATCACGGTTTGAGGAATATCAATTATTCATCCATGAAAAGAGTATCTGAAGTGACGACTTACAAGAGAGCAGAACTTCAGAAAGTTCTGGACTTACTGAACAGAACAAGGTACAGAGGTGATGATGCTTCCAGAGCACATTACACAGATTTAATCATTCGTATACAAGAGGCTTTAAACAAATAAACGGCAATGAAAAAAACTCTAATACTTTTACCTCTTTTGGCTGCTAATATAGCAATGGCCCAGCAAAAGAAAACCATCACCGGGAAAATTGAAGATGCAAATTCGTCTCACATTATTACCGGTGCATCTATAAAAATCGAGACACAGTCGGTCTCTACAAAAACAGAATTAGAAGGAATTATCGAAAGTGTATCAGTAGGTACAGTGACAGATAAGGACGGAAAATTTATATTGGAAATCCCAGCCGATACAAAAACCGTATTGGTAAGTTATCCAGGTTATGAATCCAGAGTCATTCAGCTTAATGAAGGGCAGACTAACTATACCATCAGACTGACTTCTGAGGTTTCAGATAAAAATAAAATCCAGGAAGTCATCATCACCGGATATCAGAAAATTGAAAAGCGTAAACAGACCTCAGCGGTTTCTACAGTGAAAATGGACAACATCAGCCAGGCTGGTGTTGCCAGTGTAGATCAGATGCTGGCAGGGCAGATTGCCGGTGTGGCTGTAACTCCTGAAACGGGAGCTCCGGGAAGTCCGGCGAAGATCAGAATCAGAGGTACAGCTTCTCTTTCCGGTCCTCAGGATCCGCTATGGGTAATTGACGGTCTTCCGTTAGAAGGAAATGATGTTCCGAACTTTACGGATAAAGACAATATTGACCAGCTTCAGAACTTCTCTATCGCAGGTTTGAACCCTAACGATATTGAAGATATTACCATTCTTAAAGATGCTGCAGCAACAGCTATTTATGGTGCAAGAGCAGCCAATGGAGTTATCTCTATCACCACTAAAAAAGGAAAGAAAGGAAGTCTGAAACTGAATTTCTCAGCAGATACTTTTGTGACATCACGTCCTGACTTTGATAAATTAAACCTTTTAAATGCCTCTGAAAAAGTAGATCTGGAATTGATGCTTGCCAAGCGTGCAGATCTTACGTACCGTGCAGATAAAGGAGAAGTAATGAGAATTCTGACTCAGAACAGCCAGCTTGATGCTTTCAGAAACGGAGGTTTTGATGCGTTGAATTCATTGACTCGCCAACAGATTAACGGTTTAAGAAATAACAATACAGACTGGGGCAAACTGTTATACAGAAATGCCATCAACAAACAATACGGATTAAGTGTTTCCGGAGGAAGTGACCGCGCAGATTACTATTTCTCTCTGGGGTACTATGATGAAGAAGGAACAACTATCGGGACAGGTTTTAAGCGTTATAACCTGACTTTAAAAAACAACTACAAATTAAGCGATAAGTTAAATGCAGGAATCTCTATTTTCGGAACGCAAAGTGAACGTACCTCTTTTGTAACGGATGCTGATGCTTCAATAAACCCGGTTAACTATTCAAGAAATGCCAATCCATATCTGAGACCTTTTAATGCAGACGGAAGTTACAACTATGATAAAGATATGGATGGTTTTGAAGACCGTTATATTCCTTTCAACTTCCTGGAAGAAAGAGAGAATACCAACTATTCACTGAAAAATAACTCTTTGAAAGCGATTTTAGATTTAGAATATAAAGCTTCAAAAAGTTTAAGATTTACCTCTCAGTTAGGCCTTCAGTATGATGCTAATAAAACAGAGAAATTTGCAGCAGAGAATACCTACTTCACCAGAAAAATGAGAGAAAATACCCGTTACTATAAAGATGGTAAATACAATTACTTTCTACCGGCTGGTGCGGTAAAACAAAACTGGGATAATGATTTCTTCCAATACAATTGGAAATTGCAGGCAGCGTACAGCACAAAGATCAATAAGCATGAAATTGATTTGATGGCAGGTACAGAAATCCGTAAAACAGAAGATAACACGACTATCACGAGAGCTTTCGGATACGATCCTGCAACAAGAAGAGCCACAGCAATCGTTTTCCCGAGTTCAAGTTTTGCAGCGGACAAAAGATATGAAACCTACCGTGAAGCAGCTCCTATCGAAAATGCTTATGCTTCTATGTTTGCGACAGCGTCATATACTTACGATCAGAAATATACTTTCTTCGGAAGTGTAAGATATGATGGAACCAACCTTTTCGGGGTTAACAAAAAGTATAAATACCTTCCAATCTGGGCCGTTTCAGGATCATGGCTGGTAACGAAGGAAGACTTCATGAAAAATATTTCTGCAATCTCTAACCTTAGATTGAGAGCATCTTATGGTCTTCAGGGAAATATTGACAGAAACACCTCGCCATTCTTTATCGGTGAATACAATGATGCAACAATTCTTCCGGGAATAAAAGAAGGAGTCATCAATGTTATCAGCCCACCGAATGATAAATTGAGATGGGAAAAAACTACCAACACCAACGTTGGACTTGATTTAGGATTGTTCAATAACCGTGTAAGCCTTACTGCTGATGTCTACAGCAGAAAAGGTACGGATATGATCAGTATGAGAGAAACTCCTCTTGAAACGGGATTTGAATATACCATGATGAACTGGGGAAGTTTGACCAATAAAGGTTTTGAATTGGCCATATCTACCAGAAACATCAATCATGATAATTTCAAATGGACCACTACGATCAACTTTGCACACAACAAGAGTAGAGTATTAAGCGAACAGCCTCGCGAAAATGCTTTCCTTCCTTCAAGAGAAGGTTTGCCTGTAAATGCAGTTTTTGCTTTGAAGACCGCAGGAATGGATGAACACGGAAACCCATTGTTCTGGAAAGGAGACCAAAAGATTTCAGCAGCTGAATTCTTTAAATTATATGATGTGTATGCAGATTTCCTTCCGGGGCAGCTTGTAGATACCAAACTTTCAAATGCTGAGCTAAGAAGCTTGTTTACTTATGTAGGAGACAGAGATCCGAAGTTTACCGGAGGTATTATCAATACATTTAAAGTAAGTAATTTTGACCTTACCATCTCTGCAACATTCAACCTGAAGCAGACGGTAATGAGAACACCTTCTTACCGCGGTATGGAGCTGGACAGAGGAAGAAATTACACAAGAGATATTTATGAAGCCGGAGGTTCGCTTCCGGGAATTACAAGTCCTGATATGGACGCTAATCCGGACGGATGGATGGCGAATAAATGGTTTGCCGGAAACCGTTCCAATGCATACAGTTTACTGGATGTATGGGCGAAAGAGATCAGCTATATCAGAATCAGCAGTATCCGTTTGGGGTATACACTTCCTAAAGAATTTACAAACCCGATGGGAATCACAAGTTTGAGACTGAGTGTTGAAGGGCGTAACCTGTTTGTATTCAGTAACGGATATAGCGGATATTTTGATCCGGAAACGTATGGTAATATTTATGCACAGCCTATCACCAAGTCGGTAACCGTAGGATTTAATGTTTCTTTTTAAAACTTGAGAAAAATGAGAAAAATTACAGCAATCATAGCACTTGCAGCAATCAGCTTTATCAGTATCGGATGCGACAGGTTTTTAGATATTCAGCCTGAAGGAAAAGTGATTCCTACCACTGCTGAAGACTACAGAAAAGTACTTACATCTGCATATTCAAAATATCCTGTTCACAAATCACTGGTGGCACTTCGTACTGATGAGGTGAATATTGATGATAATTCAGCAGATTTTATTTCTAATCGTGAAATGGCAATGTGGAAAGATTCGAACTATGACTCTAATTCTGTGGAGCTTCCTTGGTTAAGCTTTTATAACGTAAACTTCTATCTGAATCAGATTATCAATGAAGGAAGCAAAACCATGCAGGATTCTCCGGAAAAGAACCAGATTTTAGCAGAAGCGTATGCCCTTCGTGCTTACCTGTATTTTGATATGGTGAATTTATACGGAAAGCCATACAACAGTGCTACGGCTTCTACAGACAGAGGAGTTCCTATCAATCTTGAAATTGATCTTGAGCAGGTATTGAAGCCATCTTCTGTACAGGAAGTATATGCACAGGTTCACGCAGACCTTAAAAAGGCTGAGGATCTGATGGTGGAGCAGAAGCAGGCACTGGGAGTCAATTATAGATTCTCAAAAACAGCATTGCTGGCATTTGAGGCAAGAGCTGCTCTATATGAAGGAGACTGGAATAAGGCTTTAAACTATGCAGATCAGGTATTGGCAGTAAAAGGAGATTTGAGCAATTTAAATACTGTCAACACACCACCCAACCATTATGCTTCTCCGGAGTCTATCATGGCTTTGGATAATACATGGGATAACTCTATAAAGAACTTATCTTTTGCATCTCCGGAATTGATTTCTTCATACAATTCTACTACAGATAAAAGGTTTGGCATGTATTTTGAAAAAAATGGTAGTAAGTATAAAGTCACCAAAGGAGGAAGCTTAGAATTTAAAGTATCTTTCAGAACAGCTGAACAGTACTTTATAAAATCTGAAGCATTATTAAAGTTGAATAAACTGGCAGAAGCTAAAGAAACACTTCTGAAAGTATTAAAAAACAGATATACTCCGGATGGATATACTTCAGTACAAAATGCAGTAAACTCAATGGATTCTGCAGCATTTATGACCTTTATTCTGGATGAGAGATTCAGAGAATTTGCTTTGGAAGGTCAAAGATGGTTCGACTTAAGAAGAGCAAATCAGAAAAAAATAAGCCACACGATTAGTGGTAAAGAGTATATTCTTCAGCAGAATGATCCGCGATATACCATTGAATATCCAATGAGTGCGAAGAAGAATAACCCTAATTTATAGAACTTCATATCAAATTCAATACAGAGGAAGCCGCTTGAACTTAATTGTTTCAGCGGTTTTTTTGTACTTTTGCATCGTTATGAAAATTGCCATTATAGAAGATGAGCTGCTGGCTGTGAATTATCTGAAAAATCTTTTAGATACACAGAACATTGTCCCTGTTACAGAGACTGTTATTCTTCGTTCCAAAAAACAGGCAATTGATTTCTTTGAGAAAGATTCGGCAGATCTTATTTTTATGGATATTCATCTTGGAGATGGAATGAGCCTGGAAATTTTTGAACAGATAGAGCTTTTTACCCCGATTATTTTCATTACTGCATTTGATGAATACGCGATGAGGGTTTTCAGACATTTCACCATTGATTATCTTCTGAAGCCTTTCGAGGAAGAAGATTTGCATAAAGCTTTACAAAAATTTATTTCCATAAGAAATAATTTCGACCCTGAACCGGTTCTTAAGTCTATTTCATCCCTTCGACAGGCAGGCGATGAGGTCATGAAACGTTTTATGGTAAGAGAGGGGAATAAACTCAAATCAATAGATGAACATAACGCCGCTTATTTTTTTGCCTCCGGGAAATACCTTTTCCTCACTACTAAAGATCATCAGACCTATATTTATGATGATACCATTAAAGATATTATTCAAAAGCTGAATCCTGAAATTTTCTTTAAAATAAACCGCAAGTTTATCATTAATAAAGACGCAGTTTCAGAAATTATCAAACATTCCAGCCAGAAAGTAGAACTTAGGCTCTCACCGGAACCGGAAGTGAATACTGAAATTTTTATCAGTAAAATGCAAATCGCCGAATGTTTAAGCTGGCTGAATAAGTAATTTTTTACATTTCGATCTTTTTGTGATTAATAAATCTCAAATGTGAAAATTATTAATCAAAACAATATAAAACATCTACTACACCGATACTACATCATTTTTTCAATACACTTCTCCTGACGGGGAAGAGGGTTATCCTGGTACAGAATCTGTAACGGTAACTTATTCCATTAGTGAAAATAATGAATTACGGTTAGATTATTCAGGGACAACAGACCAGGAAACTATACTCAATCTGGTAAACCATTCTTATTTTAACTTGGCGGGAGAGGGAAGTGGAACAATAAATAACCATCAATTGCAGATTGAGGCTGATTTTTACACTCCTCTTACAAAAAACCTTGAACCGACAGGTGAAATTTTAACTGTAAAAAATACTCCGTTTGATTTTACTTTCATAACAGGTATTGGAGACAGAATTGATACGGATCATGATCAGCTTACGATTGGAAAAGGATATGATCATAATTTTGTTTTAAGACACCCTATGCATCGTTTAGATTTAGTAGCTACTGTTATAGAACCGCTGTCAGGGAGAAAAATGGAAATATTTACCACTATGCCGGGTTTGCAGTTATATACTGCTAATTGGATAAAAAATATAAAAGGAAAAGAAGATCACCTATACCAGGAAAGAGAGGCGTTTTGTTTGGAAACACAGAATTTTCCCGATGTAATTAACCAATCCCATTTTCCATCACCAATACTGACGCCTAATAATGTATATAAGCATTCAACTATTTACAAATTCTCAATTCATTAACATCAAATCAGATTTAACAGTTGATAAATCCCAAGTTTAGAGATTGCTGAAAAGAAGTTATATTAAAAAACAAAAAAACCTCTAAAATAAATTAGAGGTTTTGAAGTGGTTTCTCCAGGAATCGAACCAGGGACACATGGATTTTCAATCCATTGCTCTACCAACTGAGCTAAGAAACCATTTATGTTTTCGTTTATTACTTCGTTGTTTTAAAGTGATGCAAAAGTATAATATTTTATAATACCACGCAAGTTTTTTTGATTAATTTTTTTGAATAAATATGCTGGTATAGCTGGATTGTAGTTTTAATCTATTGTTCGTCAGTATTTTGGTGTATTTATTTTTTTTCTGTTTTTTTTTTTGAATATAATGTTCAACGAGCCTTATTAAAAGATTTTCAGCTCTGATATCTAGATTTTTTCTCAAAAAATGTTGTACTTACAAAGGATGGAGCGGAAGATTTTTCTACAGGATTACTTTGGAGTTAAATTGTTGCCCCTTCAAACAATTTTAAACAGACCATAAAATAATCCTGTTTTTAGTTATGAAAAACAGCAAACACTTGATTTATAACACATAATTAACCTAACAAGTGTTAGTCGTACTATTACTACATTTTTTTAAATTTAATAATAAACGCTATTTGTTTTTTGCAAATACATCTATATTTGGTGATATAGAAAGCAAACAATCACAATACATTAACCATTAAAATTTACAATCATGGCAGAAAGAAATTCAAGAGGAATTTTAAAATTCAACAACGGAGAAGGACAAAAGCTATTAAAACTTAACTATAGCGTATCAAGAGCTACAGACGTATCAGGGCGTGTAGCATCAGATCCTTCCAACGCGCTTATCAAAATTACAGTGGAAGCTACTGATAAATCAGACATCCTGGAAAGTTTACTGAACGGAAAGTATAAGCCTACTGTAGGAGAGATTACTTTCAACAAATCTCACGAAGAAGGAACATTAACAACATTGAAGTGGAACAATGGTTATGTAATCCAGCATGAGGTAGATTTCGATGCTGTAGATGACAACAGTATGTATATCAGTTTTGTGGTAAGTGCAGAACAGATAGATCTGGGGAATTCTTCTTACTTCGGAGCATGGCCTTCTTAAGCATATTCAGAATTTAAATATCAGGCAGAATAGTACATCCGTTTCAAGGGAAGCTGTTCTGCCTTTTTTAACCTTATAGAACGACTGTTTATTCCAAATAAAGTTCTGAAAAAAACACCTAATCACTATGAATAAAAATGCCTCGAATTCCGATAAGATTTCTGAGAATCATATTCCCGGAATCAACCGTGTGGTAAAACTGGATATTGTGATTGAAGGCAAAATAATCAAACACTTCAAGCATTTCCGCCTACAGCAAAGTGCGAGACGCCATCACAATTTTGAACTTATTCTGGCCCATGATTCTCTTGGGGAAGCTCAAAACCACACACTGGAACAAGCCCGTCAGTTTTTGGGAAAAAGAATTACCATTGTTTTCAAATATAAAGATTATGAAAGTGAAAGCCCGGAAAGAACTTTTGTAGGAGTAATCACCAAAGCCGCATTCAGCCAGGAAAAAATGAGTCTGGGAAATATTGTCCTGAGAGGCCAAAGCCCTACCATTTTGATGGATGCTGCTCCCCATACTCAAAGTTTTGGAGGTGATCAGACCGTTAATACAGGAATTATTGCCAACAAAATACTTAAAGAAGCTCTGGGAACAGAAAAATTTGATTTCAGAGTAGATACACAGAATAAAAGCTATATCAATTATAGCTCACAATATAACGAGACCCATTATAACTATCTTGCAAGAACAGCCGAAGCCTACGGAGAACAGTTTTACTATGATGGGGAAGTACTTCATTTCGGAAAACTTCCACCTTCGGAAAAACCGATCAAGCTTGTTTATGGAAGCAATGCTACAGATGTTCAGGTAGAACTGAATGCTGTTCATACCAATCCTCAGTTTTTTGGATATAACAGCAGCAGTCATACTAAAATGGAGGGCTCAGAAAATAATATCAGGCATCTGGGAGAAATCCCTTCAAAAGCTTATGAGCTTAACAATACCATCTTTAAAACACCTTCTCTGTCTCCCGTACCTATCAATGCCAATATGTTTGTGGATGTAAGCGATTCTCAGAAAAGTGCCGCCGGAAGTGCCGCTGTGGAAGTATTTACAGTGGCAGGAAATACTACGGTTCCTTTTCTGTATCCAGGTTGCCTTGCTGATATGGAAATGCGAAAGCCTGACACCAGCCAGACTTCTTATTTTACAAAACTTACTATTACGGAGGTGACTCATGAAGTCAACGCCAGAGGATATTATAACGGTAGTTTTGAAGCGATTGCTGAAGGAACAGGTTTTATGCCAAAACCGGATTTTATACAACCCAAGGCCGAGCCACAGGTTGCCACTGTTATTTCCAATACAGATCCCCTTAACCAGGGAAGAATACAGGTAAGATTCGACTGGCAGAAAAATCCGGATACCACCCATTTTATCAGAATGATGAGCCCTGATGCAGGAGGTACAGATATGATCACTCAAAACAGAGGTTTTGTAGCTGTGCCGGAAGTAGGAGATCAGGTAATGGTCGGTTTTGAATACCATCATCCCGATTTTCCCTTTGCTATGGGAGGAATGTTCCACGGACAGGTTGCATTGGGAGGAAGCATTAATAATCACCTTAAATCTATTCAGACAAGAAGTGGTAATAAAGTGATTTTTAACGATCAGGAAGGAAGCATCTTTATTGAAGATCCTAGTGGAAATACTTATCTCATGGACGGAAAGGGGAATATTGTGGTGAATGCGCCCAAAAATATCACCTTCACAGCCGGAGAAAATGTGCAGATCAATGCCGGGAAAAACATTATTGCTTCTGCCCAGAGGAATATAAATATTATGGCTGGAGAAGATATCACTGAAACGGCTAATGATGATTATAATCTGATAGCAAGCAATATTATTGAAACCGCAGAGGCTGGCAGAAAATCTACTGCTAAAAATATTACAGAGAATATGGAAGCAGGTTCTTACATCAGTACAAAAGATGCCATTAATGTAGAAAGTGCCAAGGAAGTGCTTATCAATAGTGGTAAACAGGTAAAAATGCAGTAATATGGCAGGCGAAGGCGGAAATATCGTACGAAATGTCTTTGGTAGATCTTACAAGGAAGCAGAGCATATTATGAAAGATGCTTCCAAAGGAACTCTGGATTTTAAATCTCCTCAGGAAAACACCTTTTATGGGAAAAAAGGAGGAAAGAAATTTGATGAATATCAGGAGAAAGAGCAAACAAAGCCATTACAGGTAAAGGCTGTAAAATGCTATGAAGATTTTGCATGTACAAAAGAGATTAAAATTATAGAAAAAGGGAAAAGTTATTTTTTTAAAGCCATTCAATACAACAGAACGCCAACAAAATCAGAATTGAAGAGTCTTAAATGGGCGATACAATATGATGATACCAATATAGCTAATGCACCACAGGTAACGGGTGAAGAGAAGATTTCTTATGCTGTACCGAAGGATAGAAATATTGCTAAATTGAGAGTGTATGCCTTTTTTAAAGAATATAGCCCGAATGTAAAAGCAGAAGTATATTTAATAAAAGAAGAGGTAGTAATAATTATAGGTACTGAGCAGCACTCGACAAATATTGCAAATAAGCTAATGTTTCCCGGGGAAGCAGTCAGAAAAGTTCGTACTAAATATCCTAATTACCCTTTTGTTAAGGTAGCCTTATTTACTGATGGATATTCCGAAAATCAGTTGTCAACAATAACAAATGATTTAATTAAGCATAATAAGAGCTTAACAGTGATAAGAGTTACTACAATAGATGATGTTGTTAATATTATTAATTCTGGAAATAGGGATAGTACAGCTTTTGATAATAAAAGAAGAGTTAAGGAAATTTTTGCATATTCACATGGTTATGTAAGAAATACAACAAATGAAGGAGTAATAGCATTTGGGTACGAAGGTAAAGGCGCTGAGAAGCAGGAACTTGATGCCAAGAGCTTTTCAAAAGTTAATCCAGCTGTTTTTTTAGATGGAAACACATCTGTATTTTATTCTTATGCATGCAGAACTGGTATCGGAACAAGTTCGGAGACAACTACAAATGCTTTTAAAGATAAAAGCTTGGCACAAAAAATGGCTAATCATGGTAAAATAACAGTCTATGGCTATATGAGGAGATCACTATATGAAGATGCATGGGGAACACAGAATCATAGGGATACTTATGCTTCTGATCATGATGAGGGAGGTTCAACTTGGGAAAATTTTAAAACAGATTTAAAAGATACATATCAGTCGGATCCAAATGATATGGATACTTACAATAAATACAGGAAAAAAGAAATAAAATTAGATAAAGCAATCTGGAACCCGGATGGAGCATATTTGGATGTAAAAGCAGGTACCTGGCCGGTAGGTGTCCCAGCAACTTATGAAAAATTTTTACCAAAATAATATTATGAAAATAAAAACTCTTCTCACATTAATTTTTACAACTCTAATCTTAATAAGCTGTAATAAAAGTAAGGATCTGGGTGGATATAGAGAAAATTATAGTTTAGAAAATGACTCTATCACTAGTGATACAATTGCATTTAAAAATTTTGTAGGAGAAATTCCCCAATTATTTAATAAAAATGTACATCAACTTAGCAAGAAAATAACCTTTAAAATAAACCATTCAGATGGTATTGATCTGAAAGGAAATAAGATATTAATCAGTTTGGAAAATGAAAACATTTATTTTGGAGATTATAATCAGGATATAACAGTCAATGTTGGCTATGATCAACCCTATTATGCAAGTTTAAGGTTTTATATTATAAGTGATAAAAATAAAACCATTAATAAATTTACTTCAGATCTTCATTATCCAATTTTTAAAAAACAATATGATGAAATAGATGTTAAGCTTCTATCTGACTCAAAAAAGATATATAATGATTTAGAAACATCTTATGAAATAACTAATATTCCAGATGAAATAGCTGAAAAGAAATAGAATGATAATTGATAAAAGATCTAAGATAGCCATCGGAATTATAGTGTTTCTTGAGCTTCTATTTTTAGCAAGAGCGTATATTATTCATTCCTTTTATAAAAATGATGAATTGTATGGAGATGGTATTCCTGATATTGCTAAATATGATAAAGAATTTTTATCAACAGTGATATATTCTGTTTTGATAATGTTTTTTTTATCAGTTATAAGTATTCTAATTTTTAAAAGAAAGCAAAAATGATATTAATATAAAAATGAAAAAGCAGAGAAGATCATCTTCGTAATATGGGCAGAAGAAGGCCGGGAGAATATTAAATGATTAACGATTAAACCTAATAGGGATTACAAAAAAATGAAGTATTTGCAATCTATAAAAATGATCACGATAGTATGCTTTCTTTTAATAGCCTTGAGCTGTGACAAGAAACGGAATGACTTTATTCCTCTTGAGCATATGACTTTTACCAATGCTTATTATAAAAATGCTGTCAAGATTTCATACTATATTCTTGTAGACAATCCGGAACCTACTGAAAATGTTCTGAAAAAAGAAATTATAAAGTATGTAGAAAACAGATTGAAAAGCAATAAAGTTCTTACAAAGCCGGAAACCTCCTCACTCAACTTTGTTTTTTACAGAAAAACGGATAATACTTCATATTTTATAACCAATAAAGAAAGTGCCGGAGAGCTGTTAGGAGAAGAAATATCACATTATCAGCAGGATTTTATAGCCAATTATGTGGTAAGCAAATGTGGAAAAGGAACAATAGAGAAAATATACCTCTACAATCTGCCGGAAGAGACGGTGGCAAATAAAAACTGTGATAAATAGTGTCGTGTATTTTTTCTAAATAATAATCCCATATGGTAGAAACAAGAGTAAAGCCTTTTCAGAAATATACATCAGGAATCCATCATTATCAGGTGGAAAATGCTCTTGAAATACAGTTTGGAGAAACAAAAGGATTTTATTCATCTTTTAACATTACCCTTCAGGAAAAGGTAAATGAAGATCTCACCAAAAGCTGGCTGATAGAAAAAGTAGAAGATTCCCCTTTTCCATCAGAAAATAAATTCATGGAAATCCTGTATGCGCTGGAAAAAAGCTCTTATCCTTTGGAAATACAGGTAGATGAAAAAGGGAACTTTCTAGGCGCTGCAGATCATCAGAAAAATATAGAAAACTGGAAACTCAAAACATCAAACCTTCAGGAAAAGTATCAAAATGTAGAGGTTTTCAGAAGTCAATACTTATCAGCGCTTGAAGATGAAGCCGGTTTTTATAAAAATAAGCTCAAAGAACCCTTTTGGAATCTTCTTTTGTTTGCTCCTTATTATGTAGACAACGGAGGAAAAAATGAAGAATCCATGGTATGGAATATCAAAGGAATCGGAGATGTAGAATGCCACGGAATTATCAGTGCAGAGCAAAGGGAATATGGCTTTGAGGCTTTCTTTGCTTCTGAAATTAAAATTCCGGAAACAATAAAAAAAGAATTAGATACAAAATACCTGTATCAGGCAGGGCAGTATCACATAAGATTGCATATAGAAATGGAATACAATTCTCACAAAAAACAGTATTCCAAAAAGAAAGCTGACTTTATATTGTCAGATGGAGAAAAAACAGTATACCGGGAAACGATCACAATGACTTAAACTTTATGAACAAATGACATGGCGGATAAAGGATACATCATTATAGAAGGAGCCACTGCGTACTGCAGCAGTTCTGTAACCAACAACTCCAATGGGACAGCCGTTCCCATGGAAGTAAAAAGCCAGAAAAAAAAGCTGGGCAAAAACAAATATTTTGCACAGAATAAACCTGTAGCTACCTATCTTGATGATAAAGCAGACAGTTTCGGAGGGGGAAACGGATTCGGAAACTGTAAAGGATCAGATGGGAAAACCTATCCATGCAAAGGCAAGTGTAATATCAAATATAAAGACTATTACGAAAATGTAGAATTCAACAAGAGTATGAAAATCCTGTTGGATGCTTCTACTGGAAACTGTCCGGGATATGGTGTTCCGGGAACTATCGCTTTTGCAACCACCGGGCAGGCCAACAATGTTTCACGGATCGATGTGAAAGAAGCCGATGAGTTTTCCGTAGCCAATACTTCCCCGCAATGGCCTTCATCTTCCGCTTCTGAGGCAAGTATAGCAGTATCATCAATTTCAATGATAAGACCGATACCAACGGATAAACTTAATGGTACTTACTATTATATCAAAGGAATGAATGGCCCGCTTCTTCCTATTATGAATCCTTTTGGCGGAGATAATCTTGATCTGAAAGCTCTGTTCAAAGGCGATGAGAAGAAAATTATCTGGGCACTTTTTAAAGGAGAAGGAACAAAAGATAAAATAAAAACATTTATCGGATTGGGAAGCAATTTCAGTCAATCCATGAGTAAAATATTCGATGGACTTACAGAAGGGAAGTACAGACTGGAAGCTTATGGTAAAAAAGCAGGTGATGCCAAATGCTCTCTCAATGTGGAAGTCGTACAGGATTTTGTAAAGAAAATTGTCAGTCCGGGTTCTTCAACTTTAATTAATATTCCTCTGCCGCTATCCATTGAACGTAAGCTCAACAGTACAACAGATCAGGCAAAAATATTAAACAGAGGATTCTTTATGCCGGTAAATACTGTTCACTGGACTGTAAAACAAGGAACAGCAGTACTGTATAACAGTTCTTCCGGAGCTTCTTCTTCACATCTTGTTTCCGTTACAGGTGCAGGTGATCGTGTTATTCTCACTTTTAAAAATGCAGGTAAATATACAGTTGAAGCCTTTACAGATCCTACCGACCCCAAGCCGCAGTCTGTAGAAATTAAAATCGAAAACAGTCTGGGAGTAATGGGAGTCAAAGGAGAACCTGGTTTGGTGAGATTCAGTGATACTATCAAAGTGCAGGCTTCGAAGTTTAATGTTAATTATATGCCTTCAGGGACTTCTGTATATTGGTATCTTAAAAAAGAAGGAGTAGGAAGAGTTGCTTTATTTGAAAATTCACCTTCTTTCAAAACAGGAACAATTAATAAAAAGGTAGCTGAATTGCTTTATAATGATGCAAAACTGGCCAGTAATCAATATTTTGGAAAATATATACTTGAAGCCTATGCTAATCCGTTAGGAACTGGAAAACAGCCCGGATTTTCCGGATCAGACTGTTTTAATTTTGAGGTGATTCAAAATGTCATAGATAAATTTACCCTTCCGGCTGCCAATATTCCGAAAGGAACAAAAATAAAATATACAGCAACGGCAAGAATTGCTACGCTGGCAGGCAATGAAGCCATCAAAATAGAAGTTCCGGATAAAGTGACCAATAACGGAGACGGAACCATTACATTCAATGATCTCGGAGAATATACTATTTCGGCTTATTTAACAGGAGATTATACTGATGGAAAGAAAATAGAAGCGAAAGTAAAAGTTTCTGAACCTGCTGTAAAAAGAGCACTTTGGGCCTATGGAACTGGTGTGAAACGTACTGAAACCGGATTTGGAGAAGAAACGTATGGATTTATTGAGATTGATGGACTTCAGAATCAGGCTTTAAAAGTAAAAATCTGGGTAAAAGGTGAAGGTGATGATTTCTATAAAGAGAAAGACAAATACATGCTGGAGGAGAAAACAGTTACGTTGAACAATGAAGGCAAAGCTTCTTTCCTTATTACCACCAATGATGATTACAAGAAAAAATTGCTGGCGGCTATACCAAAAACAACAGAAAATCCCAATCCGTCTTACCGAATCGTATTTACGGTAGAGCTTCAGGCAAGTTCATCTGCGGATATTGTACTTCCGGGTAACATTACCATTCAGGGAACGAAGCCTGTGGTGGTAGACAGTGCTACAACTTATCTGGAAGTTTTAGATTCCAATGAAGAACTGGTCATCACTTCCGAGCAGAAAATTGTTTCCATTATGTTCTCTACTGAGGATGGTAAAGATATTCAGCGTATGCAGACTTTCTATGGCAAAACCCATAAACTTTGGGTACATACCGTTAATATGACTGAAGAAGTTCTGAAGATTGATGTTTTGAAGGAGATTCCCAAAGAAGGCTTAAACGAAAAAGATCATATCACCTATACCCACGAAAGTAAGCAAAGTTATAACGAGGAAAAAACAGGTAAAGACGGTCTTTTGGAAGTTTCCTTTACAGCAAAAGAAGAATGGAAAAATCCACCGAAAAACTTTGATTACTACATTGCTCAGGTTTCCCGTCAGGTTCAGGATCCCGCTGATCCCAAAAAGAAAGTCTGGAAAATAGAAAAAAGCCAGTTGACAATCAATAGTACGCTTCCTGCTGATCTTGTCAGAACGGAGGATATGGAAAAACTGGGAATTAAAGCGTATAAAAAAGATGGAACAGCATTTACTCAGCAAGAGATGTTGGAGTTGCGTAAGCAATTTATTTTCTACGAGAGTGGTTGTCTCAAAGTATCTCAGAAAGAGACACCGGAGGCTATTGAGAATGATGTGATGCCTGTGGTTGTGGAAATGGCGGAGGTGAAGAGGGATGGCGAAAGCGGTTGTCCACGGTGTAAAGCAGAAATTACAATTGATATTCTCAAAAAAGTATACAAAAATGCAAAAAATGAGGATCTTCAGGAATTAGCGCTAACTTTAAATAAATACAGAAATATCTTTGAACTCAATACATGTGCAAGAAAAGCTCATTTTTTTGCGCAATCATTACAAGAAGCAGGAACAAATTTAAAAGGAGGTCTTCATGGGGAAAGTTTAGATTATGCCGCAGAAGATCTTCCAAAACACTTTAAGAACTTCAGGGCAAATCCTGAACTGGGAAAACAAAGCCCCCCAAATGATCTGGCTTATGAGTATGGTAGAAGTTCCAAAAACGGTTATAAATCTAATGAAAAAAAGATCGCAGAAATAGCATATGGAGGAAGACTTGGGAATGAATCAGTTGATGATACTTGGAACTTTAGGGGCAGAGGATTATTACAAATAACAGGAAAAGGTAATTATAAAGAAATTCAGAAGAAAATAGATGAAAAAGCTAGTGACTCTGGTGTTACAATTGTTGATGGAGTAGATAGAGATTATACGCCTAAGGAAGCTGCAATAACTGGGATGGCAGATTGGTATAAGGATTCTATGTATTTGAAAGCTGATGATACAGGTAAATCAGCTGATGATGTAGTAGTAGATTCTATTATTGATATTTTAAATAAGCTTACACCATCAAGGCTGAACCGTAAAATCTGGTATCGTGGAGGTAAGCTAGGTAACTGGGAAGTTAAATCTGGTGATTCTATGAAATCTGTATTTAAGGTAGAAGAATGTGGTAAAGGTACAGAATTAAATTTGGTAGGAGATGCTCCATGGTTCCAGGTTGCCTGGAAAGAATATGAA
The DNA here is from genome assembly GCF_045865955.1 of Chryseobacterium sp. KCF3-3. Taxonomy (NCBI): domain Bacteria; kingdom Pseudomonadati; phylum Bacteroidota; class Flavobacteriia; order Flavobacteriales; family Weeksellaceae; genus Chryseobacterium; species Chryseobacterium sp. KCF3-3. The sequence goes on along the minus strand of NZ_AP035792.1, from coordinate 321,237 downwards.
AAATATAAAGGATTAAGGGAAATAGATAGTCCTTTAAAAGAAAAGATCACAGAATATTTTGATGTGTCTTCTGCTGCAGGGCTAGGCTATGATTATACAAATCCTTGGTGTGGGGCATTTCTAGCATGGTGTTTCGATCAAACTCAGGATTATAAAAGGATTAATACTGCCAAAAGTGCTGCAGCTTTTGGGTGGAAAGGAAGTACATGGGAAAATGGAGAAGATTGTGAAGCTTTTGTAGGAGCTTTAATAGTTTTTGATTTCTCACACGTGGCATTAATAGCTGGTGAAAATTTAGATGGAACAAGATATGTATATTTGGGAGGAAATCAGGGGAATGGCGAAAAAACAGCAGGGCATCAAAAAATAATTTTGGGCTCTGTTGATAAAAAGAGTAAATCAATTATTGCGATTACTAAACCTAAAAAATATACAATATCTGAAAAAGACAAACAACTTCCAAAGTATGATGTAAATGCTGAAAACTCTAAAGAAAGTTCCAGATAATAAAATATAATTTCTATGAATATAAAAAGTAAAATTAGACTAACAATATATTCCTTATTAATAATGAGCAGTTTAAGCTGCCAGGAAAAAAAGCCCAGTTCAGAAAATAATCAAAAAACAATAAGTATGAATGATGATACTATAATACCAAAAGTTCTCAAGAAGCAGTTGCAGGAGGGTTCAGGTAAATCAATTGATGAAGCAGGAGCTGAACTAGTTAAAATACCATTTGATACTGAAGAGCTTGATGCATCAGCTGAAACTGTACAAAAAATATTATTTTCAAATGGATTTAAGGAAATATCTAATAACGAATTTATTGATAAAATTAAAACTGTTTTTGGAAGAATAATAGATATTAGCTCAAGTAATCCATTCTTATACGTAAACTATTTTGATAAATGTGACAGAAGTTTTGTAACTTATAGTAATAATAGTGTTGATTATGAAGGAGGATATATTGACAAAAAAAGAAAACTTTTCACTGACTTTTACTATTTACCTGAAATTCTTGATTATCAAAAAGAATATCCCACATTAAGTGATATCGAATCTAGTAAAATTATTAGAAAATCAAGTTCACAAGTCGACGTTGAAATTCCACATTGGAAAGATGTGGTAAATCTAAAAGAGCAAAGAAAAGTAAATAATCAAAGAATCATTGCAAGAAATATGTACTTGTTCAATGATAACAAAACATATATCATTTGGTTAGTAACTCATGATAAAAACTTTATAAAATTATTGGTTAAAAATTTTGGTTATGATAAAGAACCTAAATTTAATGAAATGATTATTAATGAATATATTCAATCTAAAGATCAATATAAAATAGGTGAACTTATATTTGCTAAAAATTGTAATAAAGAATTAGAAATACGGGATGGGATATTGCAGAGTTTGACTGACACTTATCAAAAAAGCTCAAATCCTAAAGATTTATACGGATTAATGGAGTTCGGGTCAAAATTATTAGAAACAGATGAATACAATAATTATTCAGAGAATGAAAAAATTAAAATGATAGCTTATCTTGCAAATACTTATGATTTCCTGTTCAAAAAAAATCACAGGAATCAGGATGGTTGGGATCCTAGATGGAATATTTTAGGAGCATATTTTGAAGATGATTCAAGGAGTAAAATTAAATGGCCTCATTTAAAAGAAGAGATGCAAAGAAATAATTATTACGGTTTACCTAATTTAAAAGAAGTGATAAGCTATGCTGAAGGGTTTGATAGTGTAGGCGCTCCGGATTAATTGATGAAAATTCTAATAGATCTTTAAAAGGACAAGATAAAAAAGCCAGCTATTATTTAAAGTAGCTGGCTTGTTATTTTTAAATGATCATTCTAAGGAAGTGTAGAAAAATTAATATTTGGAGCTGATGTAGGTGCACTAACAGAAAACTGTGTGCCGGGAGCAACGACTGTATTAAAGAACCCTCCATTTTGCAAAAAGAAAGCGTTACCATTGGTGCCTCCTATGGCATCTATTCTTTGTTGGGCATTATAAGTGTTATCCACACTGAACTTTGCTCCGGAAATGGCAAACCAATTGCCGTCTGAAGTTCTTACCCATTGATTTTTGAATTCTGCTTTTCTGCCCTGATATCCATTTTCGGGATTGAAATTTTCAACAAAACTATAGAAGCTTTTAAGATAAGTACTGGTTTGAGGCCGTTTCCAGCTGGCTATCAGCTTCCATGTCGTAGAATCCGGAGATAAAAACCAGGCTGTAAAATCTGTTTTTCCGGTTCCATCAGGTTCACCTTTTAATAAAAATTTATAGGTTTGTCCTGCACTCCAGTTGTATTTGTAATAGCTTTGTCCGCCCGAGCCTTCATTGCCAAATTCTCCAATTGTTACTCCGGTTCCTGCTCTGTTCAGAATGATTTTGTGATCGGGAGGAATATTATTGGGATCATCGGTTTCAAATGGGCTCCATACTGAGAATAAAATCCTTCTTTCCGTAGCAGAATTAACCTGCATTCCAAAATAGCCCGCACTAAAGCCATTGGCCATAAAATAAGAGCCAATTTTATCTTCTCCCACAGGGACTGTTACTTCGTTGTAATAATAGCTGACATTACTCGTAGTAGGAATCATATAATTCAGGTGGCAGGAAGGCCCTCTGCGTGCCCAGTAATAATAAGATGGATCATTGCTGTAAATATTGGTTCCTGTAGAAGCTGCTCCACTGAAAGTAACACCTGTTACATCAGCAAAATATCCTCCGGTTTTGGAGACTCCCTGAAGATCAACTTTTACATAACCCGGAGAAGAAATAGTAAAATCTCCCACGGTGTAATCCTTAGAAGTAGATCCGGTTAAAGTAACATTTTTGGAGGTGTTGCCTACTGTTACCTTTACAACACTTGTACCTGAAGGAACAGAAGCTTTTAATCCAATGTTTAATGTTCCGGTATTACTCACCCTGAAATAAGTACTTATAACACTATTGGAGTTGGTCCAGTTACCCAGGTTAGTGGAAGTAATAACTTCATTGGCTCCCGAAGGCTTTACTGTTAAAAAAGAATTTCCGGCAATTGGCACGGTGAAGGATGAAGTTTTATTTACAGCTGAGGTGTTTTTTTGTTTTGTAACAGTATCCTCTGTTGCCATAGTGTTTTCTGCACATGATTGAAAAATGAGCAGAGCAGCAATACCCCAAAAGGTATTGGCTAATAATTTTACTTTCATAGTTTATTTGTAATTAGGTTTGTTCTACTAAATTAAGTCTTACCTGTCAAATAAAAAATTAATTCCCAAACTTTTGATTAATTTTTTGTTTTAAATCAAATATGGAAAAATGTATTGTGCTTTTATATCCGTTTAGCAATATGTCTGAAGTAAGAATGAGAGAAAGGAGCTGAATGTAAAAAACAAAAAAACCTCTAAACTGAATTAGAGGTTTTAAAGTGGTTTCTCCAGGAATCGAACCAGGGACACATGGATTTTCAATCCATTGCTCTACCAACTGAGCTAAGAAACCATTATATTTTTGTTTGACTTACTTCGTTGTTTTAAAGTGATGCAAAAGTAGTAAGTTTTAGTATACAAAGCAAGTATTCATCGTACTTTTTTTGAATAAAATTAAAAACTTACTGATTATCAGCCGGATTATTTTCCTGCTCCTTTCTGATCTGCTCACTCATCTCTTCCAATACAGGTTTGATCGTGTTTTCCGGAAGATCACTGATTCTGATATACATCAATCCATCGATCGCATCATTAAAGTTTGGATCCACGTTAAAAGCAATTACTTTAGCATTTTGTTTGATGTATTTTTTGATCAATACAGGAAGTCTCAATTCAGGCTCAAGGTCATCAATAATCTTGTCCAGTTTATTAAGATCAGACTCCATTTCCTCAAAGAAAATGTTTTTATCCCTGTCGCGAAGCTTTACTTTGTATTCATTCCTTGGAGTGATATACTGAGCTACTGCGGAATCAAAATAATTTGAACGCATAAATTCAATCATCAATGATTTCGAGAACTCTGAGAATTTATTCGAGATACTCACTCCACCCATAAGAAATTTATGATCAGGATTTCTCAGACATACATGCACAATTCCTCTCCATAAAAGGAAGAGTGGAAGTGGTTTCTGCTGATATTCCTGGCAGATGTAAGCACGACCCATTTCAATTACCTTTTTGAAGAAAGGATGGATGTCCTGTTCAAACTCAAATAAAGAGCTTGTATAGAAGCCTTTGATACCATATTTCTTCATTACCTCTCTACCCAATGCCATTCTGTAAGCACCAGCCAGCTTTTTCTCACCATTGTCCCAAAGGAACAGGTGATGGTAATGCTTGTCATACTCATCAAGATCAAAAGGAAGATTACTTCCTTCACCTACCGCACGGAAAGTAAGCTCTCTCTGACGTCCGATTTCCCTCATAATAGAAGGAATTTCCTCGTAAGTCGTAAAGTAGATTTCATAATTTCCGTTACTGAAAAGCATTTTATCAGTTCCTCTCAATTTATCGACATCTTTAATAATATCTTCCAGAGGGGTTTCATCAATGATGTTCTGAACAATATTCTCTTCTTTTAATAAAGGGAACTTAACAGATAAATTCTGAAGATTGATGCTTTGGGCAAGGGATTTTCTCTTTTCATAGTAAGATTTCATCATATAAACCTTACGTTTTAAAAACTCTCCCAATTCCTCAATCGTTTCCATCTCGTCCATTGCCTTTACGGTAATTGGGCGTCCAATTCTGATTCTGATAGGTTTTTCCCTGTCATTCATCATTTCTGCAGGAAGCATCAGAGTCTGCAAATTCGGGTGAAGCTTAGCCACCTGATAAAAAAGTCTGCTGTTCTTAGCATGGAAATACATAGGAACTACCGGCACTTTAGCCATTCTGATAAGCTTAAGTGCCGTTTTTTCCCATTCCTTATCTAAAATTTCTCCGTAAGGATTGTTCTTGTTGGAAACTTCTCCTGCCGGGAAAATACCTACACAGCCTCCGTTTTGTAAATGCTTGAGGGTTTCACGCATTCCCGAAGAGCTGCTGTAAGCGTCTTTTCTGTTTTCAAAAGGATTTACAGCGATTACGTACGGTTCCATAGGTTTGATCTTCTCCAAAAGGAAATTTCCCATTACCTTAAAATCCGGACGAACCTCTGATAAGACCTTGCACATCAGAATCCCGTCAATAGCACCCAGTGGGTGATTGGAAACCAAAACAAATGGTCCAGTTTTCGGAATCTTTGCCAGATCCTCTTCAAAAGCTACATAGCTTAGGTTTCTTTCTCTCACAAATGAGTCGAAAAAGTCTTTGCCTTCCTTGTCTTTTAATTTATCGTATAATTTATTTACTTCGTTTATTTTAGCAATGCTCATCACAGCAGATGCTACCGGGTTCTTGAGGAACCCAAGTTTACTTAAGCCGGAAGCTTTGATCAGATCGTTTTTCGAAATTAAACTCATGTGTGTTTAGTCGCAATTAATATTATTGTGTTACCATTTGAAGAGTATTCTTGGAGATTTGTTCCAATAATACATTTTTTTCATGGTAAAATTTATCAATGTGATCCTTCTTCGCATTTCTTACTGTGAATAAAGATACATTTTTAATTGCTTCGGTTTTAAAAATTTTTTGAAGCTCTTCGTTGAGCTCATCAATATGATTAAATTTATCCTCAAGGCACAGTGCCAAAGAGATTGCAGAATTCTGCATCAGGGAAACTTTGATCTTGTATTTAGATAAATATCCAAAAATCAGGCTCATATGATCTTCTGCAATAAAAGAGAAGTCTCTGGTTGAGATTTTCAAAAGATCCTGGTTTTCTTTCAGAATGTAAGATTCTTCCTGTTGGTTTTTGTCAGAAGCACCTACTTTTGTTCCTTCTTTAGTAGGATCTACAAAAGATTTTACATAAAAAGGAATATTTTTTTGTTGAAGTGGCTGTAATGTTTTTGGGTGAATAACACTTGCTCCATAATAAGCCATTTCAATAGCTTCCTCATAAGAAATGTTGGAAAGAAGAGTTACATCACTGAACTTTCTTGGATCTCCGGTCATTACTCCAGGTACATCTTTCCAGATCGTCATTGCTTCAGCATTTAAGCAATATGCAAAAATAGCAGCAGAATAGTCAGAACCCTCTCTTCCTAACGTCACCGTAAAATTATTGTCGTCAGAACCGATGAATCCCTGAGTTACGTAGCAGATTTCAGGATTAAGATGGGAAATAAATTCTTCTGTTCTTGTCCAGTCTACCGTACCTTCTCTGTAAGAATTATCCGTTTTTACATAATCTCTGGCATCCAGCCACTGATTTGTAAATTGGATCTCATTCAGATACTCACTCACGATTTTAGTAGAAATCATTTCTCCACAGCTTACCACCTGATCGTATACGAAGTTGTAATTAGGAGATTTATTTCTTCTTAAAAAAGAATCAATATCATCAAAAAAGAGATTGATTTCAGCAAAAACCGCATGATTTTCAGGAAAAAGTCCTTCCGCAATTTCCATGTGTTTTCGTTTTATCTTTTCAATCTCAGCTTGATAGTTATCTTTTTTGAAATAAAGTTCTACAACTTTTTCCAACTCATTTGTCGTCTTGCCCATTGCTGAAATTACCAGCAAACATTTGGCAAATCCCTGGCTTTTTAGAACCATGGACACGTTTTTTACACTGTCAGCATCTTTTACTGATGCTCCACCAAACTTGAAAATTTTCATTAAATTGTTAAAAATAAAATTGTTAGATAAAAAATTACATGAGTTTTTTACGGACGTCAAAATTATAAATTTACAACGAGATATGAAATAGCCTAGCGAGGAGATAGAATTAAGATTTCCTTAAAATCAACAAATAATGAAATAATTTGTATTTTTTGTGTTCCTGATTCAACAAAATCGGAGACATAATTTCCAGTAAAGGCTTGGGATTATCTTGTGTTTTGTTTGTATTGTGTTGAAATACAGTGATTAATCTCTTTTTTAATTAAATTTTCTTAATGCGATAAATTTTCCGAAATTTGGGCAAAACGTAAAAAGAAAAATATGTCAAATCAACCATTACAGACTTTAGGAGAATTTCTTATAGATAAACAGGACGATTTTCAGTATTCTACAGGTGAATTTTCTCGTCTTCTAAGTGCAATAAGATTGGCTTCGAAAGTGGTAAACAGAGAAGTAAATAAAGCCGGAATTGTAGATATTACAGGAGCTGCAGGAAACCAAAACGTTCAGGGAGAAGAGCAGCAGAAACTAGATGTGATTGCTAACGAAATTTTTATTACGGCTTTGTCTCAAAGAGAGGTTGTTTGTGGTATTGCTTCTGAGGAAAATGATGACTTTATTGATATTAAATGTGGTGAAAACGGACATTTAAGTAAATATGTAGTATTAATTGATCCTTTGGACGGATCTTCCAATATTGATGTAAATGTTTCTGTGGGAACTATCTTCTCTATCTACAGAAGAGTTACAGAACCGGGAACTCCTGTACAGTTGGAAGACTTTTTACAAAAAGGGATCAACCAGATTGCTGCGGGATATGTTATTTACGGTTCATCTACCATGATTGTTTATACAACAGGTAATGGAGTAAACGGATTTACATTGGATCCATCTTTGGGAACATATTATCTTTCACATCCTAACATGACTTTCCCAAAAACTGGAAAGATTTATTCTATCAACGAAGGAAACTATATCAAATTTCCTCAGGGCGTAAAGAATTACCTTAAATACTGCCAGATGGAAGAAGGTGACCGTCCATATACTTCAAGATATATCGGTTCATTGGTAGCAGACTTCCATAGAAACATGCTGAAAGGAGGTATCTATATTTATCCTTCTTATTCACAAGCTCCGAATGGTAAATTAAGACTTTTATACGAATGTAATCCAATGGCGTTCCTTGCAGAGCAGGCAGGAGCAAAAGCAACTGACGGATTCAGAAGAATTCTTGAAATAGAGCCTACAGAACTTCACCAAAGAATTCCTTTCTTCTGCGGAAGTATTGAAATGGTAGAAAAGGCTGAAGAATTTATGCGTATCGACAGCGTGAAATAAATGGAAGCAACATACTTACAATATTTATTACAATTTAAACGCCCGAGTGGAACATCTCGCGGCGTTTTGCTTGATAAAGAAACCTTTATTCTGACGATTACCGAAGAAGGAAGAAAAGGAGTGGGAGAATGTGCTATTTTCAGAGGACTGAGTTTTGATGACAGACCCGATTATGAAGAAAAACTGAAATGGCTTTGTGAAAATATCAATCAGGATGCGGAATTTTTGAAGGAAGAACTGAAAGATTTTCCTTCTATCTGGTTTGGATATGAGCAGGCAGTTCAGAATCTGAAATATGGAGACAGTCTTTATTTTCCTGGTGAATTTACCGAAGGAAAATCTGCGATTACCATCAACGGACTGATATGGATGGGCGATGCTGGGTATATGGAAGAACAGATTCAGGAGAAACTGGAAAAAGGTTTCCATTGTATCAAATTAAAAATTGGTGTCGATTGGAAATCTGAGCATGTTATTCTCCAGAAATTAAGAGAAAAATTCTCAAAAGATCAGCTGGAACTTCGTGTGGATGCTAACGGAGGATTCAGTAAAGAGGAAGCAGTCATTGTGTTACAGCAGCTTGCTGATCTTCATATTCACTCTATTGAACAGCCTATTAAAGCCGGAAATTGGAATGATATGGCTGAACTATGTGCAAAAACACCTACTCCCATTGCATTGGATGAAGAACTGATCGGAATTATTGATCCTGAAAAAAAGAAACAACTTTTAGAAACGATAAATCCTCAGTATATTATTCTTAAACCTGCTTTAGTGGGAGGGTTTTCAGGTTCAGATGAATGGATTTCTCTGGCAGAAAATCAGAATATAGGCTGGTGGATTACTTCAGCTTTGGAAAGTAATATCGGTTTGAACGCCATTGCTCAGTATACATTTACCAAAAAAAATCCAATGCCTCAAGGTTTAGGCACTGGATCTTTATTTGTCAATAATTTTGAATCCGATTTAGAACTCAGAAATGAGCTGCTGTGGTTCAAAATATAATTGTTAAAAATTAATTAGCATAATGGTGGAGGTGAATCTGGACAAGTAGTTTGGCCACAATAGTCAGGTGCCCATGATCTGCAGCACATAGCAACCGGATTCCAGCTGTTGCATCCAAGAGGTGGTCTTCCTCCTTTGATGGATTTTAATTCTCCTCTTTTGATTTTCTTTAGATTTTTCATGTTATTGATTTTATTTGATTGGTAAGTAAATGTCGATAACTTTTTTTAATTATACAACACATGGGGAATTATTTAGTAATATTTAACAATTTTACTAAAAAGTTTGTATTGTTTGAAATCTAAAAAGGTGGTTCCGGTTTTTCAATTTAGCAATCCCTTCCTATGCAGAATAGATGAGGGTTATTTTTAATCCGGTCTTTATGAGGATGTAGTAGTTCTGTATCGAATATTTTGTTGATTTAGAGGTTTTTACTCAGTTAAATCACATCTTTTACGAAGATGGCTTTCTTGATATAGTTTAATATATCAGAAAACCTTTTTTTAATCTGTCCCATAATAAAAAATTGTAATTCCCTAACGTTTGAATTAGCAATCTCTGTGCCATACTGTAATTTGAGGCTAATTTTAACACAGAGTTTATTTTTTAAGAATTATTTTAATTATTTGTTAAGAAATAATTGTGAAAATATTTTCGTTATCCTTTGATCTGTTGGTGATAAGATTTCTGTCAATTCCGTTTAAATTTTGAAAGATATCTTTCTGTACCTGCGAGCTTGAAAGGTATCCCCAATGATTTCCTACTTCATATTTAAGACTGTTGAGAAGATCATCTTTTACAAAAGTACAGTCGATAATAGACACAATATCTTTGTAATGAGCAATATCACTTGGTCCATTTTTACCAAGTCTTGGGGTAAGAATATTTTTGGTAAACTGAGAAGCCCCCAGAATAATATCCTGTCTGTTTAAGTAAATAGAAATCCGGTTGGCTAATAATGGCAGTTTATTGAATGAATCCTCAGAATCTTCAAACACTTTATAACTCACATCTGCATTCAACAGGAGAACCTGGTCAATAACACGCAGTATATTCTCTCTCTTAAGGCTGTATAACATACTTTGAAGCACTCTGTTTCCCATAGAGTGAGCCATAAGATGTATTCTTTGATTGCAGGGAGCAAGATCCCGGTTAGAAAAAATATCTTTTAAAAACTGAGTATAGAAATAAAACAATCTCACCAGAGAAGTTCCGGAGTTGATGCTGGAAGCCTTATCATCAAAATAACTCAAAGGGATCATACTGCCGGAAGCGGGCCAACTGACAAATAAGATATGTTCTACAGGAGATGCCGGATTATCAATGAATATTTTTTTTAGATCAAGTATGGCCTTTAATTCATCATCAAAATCATACAAATAACCATGGATGAATATCAGTACATCACTTCTGTCTTTGGTAGAAGACATATTTTTGTACAATTCATAAAACATTCTTTGGGTTCCGCCAAGATTATTGGCTGTAAGAGAGGATTTTTTAATTCCCTTTTCATTTAACAGAACCTCTAGGACTTCTTCATACCCTTGTTTTTCAGGTTCGGAAAAAAGCTTGTAATTCAGAATGTTTCTGTTGGTATAATCTTTCTTCTTTTTGACCTGTGCGGTAGGTTCCTTATAATTGTCAAAATCGCACTTGGCGATCCTGAAATTAGGAATCGAGTATTCTTCATTGGAAAAAGAGTCTACTCTTTCGCCTTTGTGCCGGATAATTTTCCGGTTGCTTAAGATATAAACGGCCATGACGGTTAATTGGTTAAAATGGTATTAGCATCCCGAAATTAGTGAAAAATATTGAAATACAATACATAAGGCTTTTAAATTATCACTTTTACAAAAGCTTATTTTTCCGTAACTTTGTGAAACTTTTTTTGCAAAAAAATAAAAGCTACTTTAATGGAAGAAGAAAAAAAATCACTCAATTTTATTGAGCAAATTATAGAAGATGATTTGGCAAACGGTCTGAAAAGAGATCAGATTCGTTTCCGTTTTCCGCCTGAACCTAATGGTTATCTGCATGTAGGGCATACAAAAGCCATCTGCATCAACTTTGGTCTGGGCGAAAAATACAATGCTCCCGTAAACCTTCGTTTCGACGATACGAACCCTGAGAAAGAAGAACAGGAATTCGTAGATTCTATCATGAAAGACGTTGAATGGTTAGGTTTCAAATGGGATAAAGTTTTGTATGCATCCGATTACTTCCAGCAGCTTTACGATTGGGCGGTTCAGTTAATTAAAGAGGGAAAAGCTTACGTAGATGAGCAGCCTTCTGAAGTAATTACTGAACAGAGAAAAAATCCTGCAGAACCAGGAATTGAATCTCCATACAGAAACCGTCCTGTTGAAGAATCTTTAGATTTATTCGAAAGGATGAAAAACGGAGAATTTGAAAGTGGTTCAATGTCTCTTCGTGCAAAAATTGACATGGTTTCACCTAACATGAATATGCGTGACCCTGTGATGTACAGAATTTTGAATAAGCCTCACCACAGAACCGGTACAGCTTGGAAAATTTATCCAATGTACGATTGGGCTCATGGTGAATCGGATTATATCGAACAAATTTCGCATTCACTTTGTTCTTTAGAATTTGAAAATCACAGACCTTTGTATAACTGGTATTTAGATCAGGTTTACGAAGAAGGAAGAGTTAAAAACAAGCAGAGAGAATTTGCAAGGATGAATGTTTCCTATATGATTACTTCCAAAAGAAAGTTACAAAGATTGGTAGCTGAAGGAGTAGTAACGGGATGGGACGATCCTAGAATGCCTACTATCTCAGGGATGAGAAGAAAAGGATTTACTCCTACTTCTATCAGAAATTTTATTGAAAAAGTAGGGGTAGCGAAAAGAGAAAACCTTATCGAAATTCAGTTGCTGGATTTCTGCGTACGTGAAGACTTGAATAAAGTTGCCAAGCGTGTAATGGCAGTAGTAGATCCTGTAAAATTGGTGATCGAAAACTATCCGGAAGATAAAGAAGAATGGTTAGAAACTGAAAATAATCCTGAACAGGAAAATGCAGGAACAAGAGAAATACCATTCTCAAGAGAAATCTATATAGAACGTGAAGACTTTAAAGAAGAAGCTAACAATAAGTTTTTCAGACTTAAATTAGGTGGAGAAGTTCGTTTGAAATCTGCTTACATCATTAAAGCTGAAAGAGTAGAGAAGGACGAAAATGGTGAAATCACTACCATCTATGCTACTTATGATGAGAAGAGTAAGTCTGGAAGCGGAACAGAGGAAAGTTTAAGAAAAGTAAAAGGAACTTTACATTGGGTATCTGCAAAACATGCTATTCCTGTAGAAGTAAGAACCTACAACCAACTGTTTACAGTGGAGCAGCCTGATGCAGAAAAAGATGTAGATTTCTTAAACTTCATCAATCCTGAATCAGTAACTACTGTAAAAGGATTTGCTGAACCGAACCTGAAAGAAGTAGCTGTTGGAGAGCCATTGCAATTCCAGAGAATCGGATACTTTACAAAAGATCAGGATTCTACAGAAGATACTTTGGTATTTAACCGTACAGTAACATTGAAAGATTCTTATAAACCTGAATAATTTTCAGGAATAGATCATAAATAAAAGCAGGACTTCATTTTTGGAGTTCTGCTTTTTTGTTTTTGTTGGAAAAAGCAAAGACGTTAGGAAGTTTATACATGGTGAATATTTTTAAGACACGAAGAAATCGAAGGTTTCCGGCAAGTGTAATGTTTATTCAATCACTATTCTTATCTTTAGGAATAAACATTATACAATTTTATCGAAGATAAAATCTTAGCGCCTTAAAAACGGGTAGAAAAAAAAATTGCGTCTTTGCGTTTTCCAGCCTATAATTTTATAAGTCAGAATTATTTTAATAGCATTTGACAAATAAAAACAGGACTTCAAAAATGAAATCCTGCTGTATTTTTTGTTGGGAAACGCAAAGGCGCTAAGAATTTTATGCATGTGATTATTTTTAAGGCGCAAGAAAATCGAAGATTTCCAGCAAGTGTAATGCTTAAGCAATCATCATTTTGATCACTGGGAATAAGCCGTATACAATTTTATAAGCTAAAATTATTCTTTAAAATATTTGATAAACGAAATCAGGACTCCGTTCGAAGTCCTGATTTTATTTAATAGTTTAAAATCTGAAGTATAAGATTCTATTTCAGAAAGTCTTTGTCGCGATATGCAGGATTAGGATATTTATAAAATCCTTCCCCTGTCAATACTCCCAGTTTTCCTTTATCAATATAATCTTCTTTTAATTTTTCTACAGCTTTTATTTTCAACGGATTCTGAGTTTCCTCAGCTTCCATTTTGTTGATATTGTAGGCGGTTGTAATTCCTACCACATCCAGAATACCAAAAGGCCCTGCAGGTGCTCCTGTAGCTACCATCCATGTCTTATCAATTGTTTCTATATCTGATACTTCATCAACCCAAAGATTGACAGCTGCACCAAGCAAAGGAACTAGTAATGAATTGACAATATACCCAGGTTGCTCCTTCTGGATAGGTAATGCTACCATTCCAATATCTTTTGCAAATTGGATGACAGAATCAAATACTTCCTGTGAAGTTCCCGGGTGACGCATCACTTCTCCGGTATTGTGTTTCCAGATTTCATTAGCAAAATGAAGGGCTACAAATTTCTCCGGTCTTCCCGTATCTTCAGCAAACTGACTTGGAAGTAGTGTAGAGGAGTTCGTTGCAAATACTGTTTTTTCAGGTGCTACCTGTGCCAGCTTATGGTAGAATTCCGTTTTGATGGCTGGATCTTCAGGAACTGCTTCTATCAGAAGATCGGCATCTTTCACGGCTTCAGCAAGGTCTGATGAATAATTGATATTTTTAAATGTGGCATCAAGTTGTTCCTTTGTTGCTCCCAAATCTTGCTGGTATGCCATACTTAAAGCGGTGAATTTACCTTTGGCTTTTTCCAATACTTCATCATTGATATCATATACGGTAACGTTGAAACCGTGATAGGCAGTCTGGAAGGCGATCTGATATCCCAATACACCACTTCCTGCTATCGTTATATTTTTAAAATCCATGAGATTTATTTTTAATTAAAAATGTTTTTAAAGTAGATGATACTTTTAAAAAAAATGCTACTTTGTCTTTGACGCAAAGGCTTAGAATAATAATGATTTATTATAGGAAGCAAAGAAGAGAATCAACAAGTTGATTTGATGAAGCGTATTGCTTTGCAGAGCAGATTTATCTGCCTTTGCTCTCTTAGAATAAGAATAAGTTTTTTATAAACCTTTGCGTTAAGAATAAAGTATATACTACTTTAAAACTATTGTTTTGTAAGCTAATATTTTCAATCTTTTACTCCTTTTACCCATTCCTGAAATCTGGTTAAGAAAGATTCGTGTTCTTCTTTTTCTTCCGGACGGTTTACAAGGATGTGTTCAAAATAAGTTCCTTTTAATATTTTTCTTAAAATTCCTTCTCCTAAGAAAGGTTTATAGTCATTCAAAGCCTGGGTAGCTTTTAATAAATGTCGGATGTCATACTGTAACGGATTAATGTCCGGAACCTGTTTGTTGAGATTAAGAAGGTTGTAAACAGCTATTCTTGCTGTTCTCACAGAGCTTTCCATAGTAAAGACAACATCATTATTGGTTTCTACAAACTGTCCTACAAGACCTAAGTTGGTACATCCTTCAGGAACTACTCTCGGACGGTCTCCCTGTGCTCTTGGCATAAACATAGAAGTAATATAAGGCATAAATGCCGTACGTACAATGGTATTTTCTATAACATTATCCAGTTGGTCAGTCATTCCAAGGTGATAACACAGCTCGGCAAGAATCTCGTTTCCGGTACACTGAGGCATTGGTTTTTTAATATAATTACCTTCTTTATCCATCAATAAAGCGTATACCCATACTACAAGGATATCATCTGGCTGAGTAGGGAAATGGGGCTGTCTGTTGCAGGTAAAACTCATTACCCAATTGGAGTCTGTAATGGTAATAATCCCTCCGGTAGCTGTTCTTCCTGAATAAGGATCATTTACACACAGTTCTTTCAGTTTTTCTGTAAAAGCAGAAGGACGACAGGTTAATGTAGCAGATTCCCATGAAGATTTTTCAATATGGCTACAGAATTTTTCAGGTTTCCCGAACACTTCAGATTTTGCAGCAAGATTTTTCCAAAGTTTCCATCCGGCACTTTGTCCGGCGCTGCTGTTGTCTATCGTAACTTCAGGAACGGTATTATTGTCTCCGTAGAATGTACTTTCAGTCATAGATCCGGTAGTTACGATAACGTAATCATCTTTACCGATGGGTATTCTTACTTCCTCTCCATTCTGTTCAGTGATGATTCCTTCTACAGTTTTTCCTTCCGTATTAATATGAATATCAAGATCTTTTACCAATGTATTGAACCGGATCTGTACTCCTTTTTCCACCAGGAAGTTTTTTAATGGAGTTACATACGTATCGTATTGGTTGTATTTTGGGAATACAAGGCATGAGAAGTCTTTCATTCCGTCAATAGCATGAAGGAATCTGTGCATGTATAGTTTCAATTCCAGTAAGCTGTGCCAGTTTTCGAAGGCAAACATAGAACGCCAGAAGAACCAGAAATTACTGTTGAGGAAAGATTGAGAAAAATAATCTTCAATCGTAAGATCATCCAGCTCTTCTTTTTTCTTTAACAGCAATTTTACAATCGCCAGCTGATCTTTTTTCTCCAGCCCGAATTTACTGAAATCTTTAATTTGTCCCTGATTGTGGATCAATCTTGCTTTAGAATAATTCGGGTCGTTGTCATTGACAAGACGGTATTCATCCAATACACTATAGGGTGCAGGAAGTTCCAGAGCAGGAATATCCTGGAACATATCCCATAAATTTTCATAAGTCATATCCATTTCTCTACCCCCACGGATGATGTAACCGTCTTTTGCATTACCGGCTCCATCCAGAGATCCGCCTTCCACATTCAGCTGGTCAAGGAAAATAATATTTTTGCCCGGTACACGGCCATCACGGATAAAATAATAAGCGGCAGACATGCCGGCAATTCCGCTTCCTACAATATAGATTTTACTGTTTTCGTAAGACTGTAAAGGAATTCCTTTATTACGTTGATAGTTTCCGATCTGGTCGGAGAAAGGCATAGTTTTTTCAGGAGTGTTAATCTGAACTTCTTTACTTGAATCCGGTTCGTGGTTTACGTTTCCAAACTGGTCAGAGGCATTTAAAACTTTGTCGAATTTTGAATTGATCGTACTCATTTTGTATTGTTTTTAATTAACAGTATAAAGGTAGCTCTATTCACAAAGCGATATATATCCCCAAGTTCAGAATTATTATCCCCAAATTCTCATGACTGAATATTTTCTTTCATTCTGTATTCTGACGGAGAAAGCGTAGTATGTTTTTTAAAGAAACGGCCGAATGCCGAGGCGGAATTAAACTGTAACTCAAATGCAATTTCAGAAATCGTCATATCAGGATTTCCGAGCATGACATAAGCTTCTTTCAGTAAGGCTTCATCAATAACCTCATGAGGTGTTTTTCCGCTTGCTTTTTTAATGATTTCGATGAGGTATTTATTGGAAACATGGAGCTGATCCGCATAAAACTGAACCATTCGTTCCCTGGTGATGTTTTCTCTGATCAGTTTACTGAATTTCAGATAAAGATCTTTTTTTCCTTCTTCTTTTTTGTCCGGATTTGAAGAGTTTTCCTGTTCTATAATTTCAGCGGCCTCCAACAGCAGATTGAAAATAATAGTGCGGATAATTTCTTCCGTAAATTTTCCCTGCTTCTTCGATTTTTTATCAAGATAATCCAGAAGGTTTTGCAGCTGCGATGAGTTTTTTGCAGTGGTTTTTATAATGCTGTAGGAACCTTTAGAGAAAAGGTTCATTTTTTCAATGATGAAAGGATTGGAGATATTTTTAATCAGAAAATTCTTGTCAAAGAACAGCAGTTTCATTGTAAAATCATTGCTGGTTTTTCCAAATTTTACAATCGTAGATGGTGCAGCGATAAGGAAACTATGAACATCTACTTTATATTTCTGACGATCTATCTCAATATGGATTTCTCCTGCAGTACAGACGCACAGCGCATAATAATCCATTCTGAAAGGAGTCTTTGGAAATTCAAAAATGGGTTTTCCGGAAGAAATATAGTAGGATTGCCGGCAGTCAATACTGTAAAAGGATAGCGTATCATGTAAATTTTCGTAGGTTACCATTCTCAGTATCGGTTAAATTTTTATTGTGTTTTTAAGTGTTTTTAGTTTAAAAACCCTTGTTGTTACTGCAATTTACGATTTTTATAAAGGTATTAGGATTTTATATTATAAAAATTTCCATTTTTTTCGAAATATGGTTTATTGGGTATTTTTATGAATGTTATTGATAAAAAAGAGGTGTAAACAAAGGCTTTTGGGTTATTTTTATCTAATTTTGCACTTTCAAATTCCCCCAAATATTATTGTGAGACTAATTAACGTATATACGAGTTCTTTTAAAGGACTCTCGCAGGAGAGTTGGATGCTGGCGTTGGTAATGCTCATCAACAGGGCCGGTTCTATGGTACTTCCGTTTCTGGGAGTTTATATGACTAATCATTTACATTTCAGTATTGAAAATTCCGGAATTGTACTGAGTTTTTTTGGAATAGGTTCGGTTATTGGATCGTGGCTGGGAGGAATGATCACGGATAAAATAGGTGAGTACAGAGTACAGAGTCTGAGCTTACTTCTCAGTGTTCCTTTATTTTGTATGATCCCGCTCTTTACTACCGAAGCTGGTCTGGCAGGAATTATTTTAGCCCAAAGTATTGTAAGTGAAACTTTCCGTCCTGCGAACTCGGTGGCGATTACCAAATATGCAAAACCTGAAAATATTACCCGTGCTTTCTCACTGAACCGTATGGCTGTAAATCTCGGGTTTTCAATTGGTCCTGCGCTGGGTGGTATTTTGTCGGCTATTTCTTATGAATTTCTGTTTTTCAGTAATGCACTGGCTGCTTTGCTGGCGGGATTGATGTATATCTGGTTTTTTAAAGGCCGTGCAAAATTGGCAAAAGAAAAGGCAAAAAAGGTAAAAGAAGTTATCATTATTAAAAAAGAAAGCTCTCCCTATCGGGATAGTAAATTTTTGATTTACTGTGTATTCTGTATGCTGTTTTCCATATGTTTCTTCCAGTTGTTCAGCACTCTGACCATATTTTATAAGGATACAGCACATTTAAGTCAGCAAAATATCGGATACATTCTGGGATACAGCGGTTTCCTGATTGTATTGCTTGAAATGGGACTGGTACAGGTCGCTGAGAAATATTTTACTTTAGCCTTTACAATGCTGTTCGGGACTTTCCTATGTGGTATTTCCTATGCAATGCTTGCGTTTGATTACAGTATGATTACCCTTGTGCTGTCTATGACCTTACTTTGTGTAGGAGAAATATGGACACTTCCATTTATGTCTACCATTACAGCATTACGCTCGGGAAAGAACAATAAAGGCGCTTATATGGGACTGAACGGGATATCATTTTCCATAGCATTTATCATTACACCTTATATAGGAACACTCATTGCAGAAAAGTTAGGATTCAATGTATTATGGATCGGAACCGGATTGCTTGCAGTATTTATTGCCATTGGTTTTTACTTTATCATTCCATGGATGCTTAAGGATAAAAATAAAGCTGAAGAAGAGATAATATAATGTTTTTGATTCATGAATTTTAAAATAAAAGGGTTCGGGCAATTTCGTAGAAATTGCCCGAACCCTTTTTAATATATCTTAGTCGTTTACGATTAAAATTTTGAAATAATCGAATTGATGATCATATTCGCATGAACCCTGGAATTTTCAATGAACCAGAGGTGGGTGTCTTTTCCTCCGCAAACTACTCCTGCAAGATAGAGATTAGAAATATTGGTTTCCATGGTTTCAGGCTGGTAAAAAGGATTCAGGCAATCTCCATGAAGCTCAATCCCTGAATTTCTCAGGAAATCAAAATCCGGAAGATAGCCGGTCATGGCCAACACGAAATCATTGTCAATTTCATGAGTTTCTCCTTTCTCATCTTTAAAAACAACAGAATTTTCTTTAATTTCGATCATTTCTGCATTAAAATGAGCTTTAATGCTTCCTTCAGCAATTCTGTTTTCTATATCTGGCTTTACCCAATATTTTACACTTTTTGAAACCTCAGAATGACGAATAATCATCGTCACTTCAGCTCCTTTTCTGTAAGTTTCCAGGGCTGCATCTACAGCAGAGTTACTTGATCCTACTACCACAATTTTCTGTTTTGCATAAGGATAAGGTTCGGTATAATAATGTTTGACCTTCGGAAGATTTTCTCCTGGGATATTCATAAGATTAGGAATATCATAAAATCCGGTAGCAATAACTACATTTTTGGCCTGATAGATTGCTTTGGTAGTTTTGATCTCAAATATTTCATCCTTTTTCAAAACATTCAAAACCCTTTCATAAAGATTGATATTCAGATTTTTTTGTCTTGCAATGCCCTGATAGTATTCCAGAGCTTCCTGTCTTCCCGGCTTTGGAGCAGTAGAAATAAATGGCACTTCGTCAATTTCCAGTTTTTCTGCAGTAGAGAAGAAACGCATATATAAAGGGTAATTGTATAGTGAGTTGACAATAGTTCCTTTTTCTATAATTAGATGACTAAGATTGTTTTTTTGAGCTTCAAGGGCACAGTTCAAACCGATTGGTCCGGCCCCGATAATCAGAATATCCAACATTTCCATCTAACAAATGTACGATGTAATTTTTAAAATGAGAAGCCTAAACCTATCAACTCTTATAGTCTTTATCTCTTTACATCATTTACTGCTTGGCATCAGTTTTGGTGTTTTTTATCAATTTCAAAATGTAAAATATGAAAAAATTATTGATTGCGGTTTTCGCTATGAGTATTGTTGTTGCCTGTAAGAAAGAAGTAGGAAACCCTGTTCCTAGCGAGATTGATTCTGTTGCACAAGCAAAAACAGACACCGCAGGCACTGTTCAGAATAATGCTGAGAAAGAAGCTGTTGTAAAGCAGACTAATGATGAGGTTTTGAAAGCACTGAAAGCTAAAGATTATGCAACTTTTGCATCCTTGATTCATCCGGAAAAAGGAATCAGGTTTTCAATGTATGCTTTTGTTAATTTGAAGGAAGACAAACATTTTTCTAAAGCAGATTTTGAAAAATATCAGCCCACCAAAACTTTGTTTACCTGGGGAGCACAGGATGGTTCAGGTGATTCTTATAAAGCAACCATTAACGATTACCTAGGAAAATGGGTTTTTTCTAAAGATTTTACAACATCACAATATTCACTGAATAAATTCATCGGAGGAGGTAATTCCCTTAATAATTTACAAGAGATTTATCCTAAACATGATTTCACCGAAAATTATATCAAAGGAACCGAAAAATATGGCGAAATGGATTGGAAAACAGTTCGTTTTGTATTTGAAGAATTTCAGGGTAAATATTACCTGATTGCTGTTGTGAATGACCAATGGACGATATAGAAGTTAGAAGTTAGAAGTTAGAAGTTAGAAGTTAGAAGTTAGAAGTTAGAAGTTAGAAGTTAGAAGTTAGAAGTTGGGAAATGGAATAAACTTCCAGCTTTCAGCCTCTAACTTCCTTTCTCTTCTTATTTCAAAACTTCAGTCAGTTGCTGAGTAAGATTTTTTCTTGTAAACTGTTCTATATGTTGAGTGTTTTCGAGAAGGCTACCATTTTTCCAAAGTTCAAATTTTTCAAGAATAAACATTTTAATGGTTTCAGTATCCTGATAACTGAAATGTTTTCCTGCTTGTGTTTCTTCCAGAATTTTTGCGACATCCGCTTTGTCCGGACCGAATGACAGGATCTGTTTGCCTGAAGCAAGATATTCAAATATTTTTCCGGGGATGATACCTTTTGAAGAATCATTCGGGAAATTAGTGATAAGAAGAATATCTGAGTTTTGCATTTCTTCTACAGCTTTCCCATGAGCCAGATACCCAAGGTTCAGGATATGATTTTTCAGACTTGAATTTTCTATAGTCTGAAGGATTTTATCATCTATTCTTCCTACAAATTTCAGCTTAAAATCAGCTGCAAATTCAGGATTTTCTTTCACCAGTTCGTCGAGTTCTTTCCATAGATTTTCAGGATTTCTAAGCTGTTCCAAAACTCCGATATAACTTAAGGTGAATTTGTTTTCACTCTTTTGTCCTTCCACTTTTTTGCCTGAATCACTTTCATCAAACCCATTCGTAATACAAACTGCATTAGCTCCTGCTTTCCTGAAATTTTCAGCATCAGTATAGCTTGTAGCAAGTGTAATGTCTGCATTCTTAAATACAGAACTTTCCAATTGACGATGCTTTTTATCCGAACTTTTAGTTAATTTCAGGTGTTTGTAATAGGAAATCTCTGTCCATGGATCACGGAAATCGGCAATCCATTTCAGATCTGGCATTTTGCTTTTCAGTCCCAAACCAATCAGATGAAGTGAGTGAGGTGGACCGGAAGTAACGATGGTATCTATTTTATTTTCTTTCAGGTATTTTTCCAGAAATGTAACAGAAGGTTTTACCCAAAAAACTCTGGCATCAGGAATGAAAAAATTACCTCTTACCCAAATTGAAAGTTTGGATTTCCAGCTTTGGTTTTTGCCTACATCAAATTGTCCTGCCTTGAACTTTTTATTGCTTTTATTAAGCTTTTCAGCCAGCTGATAAGGTTCCCAAATTTTGGTTCTTACCATCTCGATGTTTTCCGGAACATCTTTCATCAATGTTTCGTCCAGCAATGGATAGTTTGGATTTTCCGGAGTATAGATGATCGGTTTCCAACCAAAATCAGGCAGATATTTTGCAAACTTCAGCCATCTTTGAACACCAGGACCTCCCGCAGGAGGCCAGTAATAGGTGATAATCAATATTTTCTTTTGTTCCATTTTTAAAATTAAATGGGTATTTGTCATTCTGAACGAAGCGGAGCGCAGAGAAGAATCTCATTCTATTTCTTCATTGAGAAATTTCCAATCTGGATTGAATTCTTTAATTAAGTTTTCTTTCTTTTGTCTGGTCCAGCCTTTTATTTGCTTTTCCTTTGTTATTGCTGTCTCAATCTCATTAAAATGTTCAAAATATATTAAATAAAAGCATTTATATTTTGAGGTGAAGCTCTTTTCAATAGCTTCTGGATTTTTATGCCAATATAATCTATTCTTTAAAATCGTTGGTAACTCCTGTATATAATACTGTTTTAATTTTATTAGTCAGTATATAAACATAGTAATTATGAGTACCTAACGTTTTCATATTTGATTTTGAGATTCTTCATTACGCTATGCTTCATTCAGAATGACATTGCGCAATATTATATTGTTTAAGCTTTTTGTTCAGCTACAATTTCTTTTTTCTTGTTCTTGTTCATCCAGAAAATTCCAAATGCAGCCAACAGGATAAATAATCCGAACGAAAGAAGAGAAACCCATTTTCCTTTTTCAATCACTTCAGGTTCAAAAACCATTCTGATATGGTGATTTCCTGCCGGAACATGTACTGCACGAAGTAAGTAATCTGCTTTGATGTACGAAACTTCTTTCTCGTCTACCAGTACTTTCCATCCGTGAGGATAATATACTTCAGAGAATACAGCCAATTGAGGTGTTTTCGACTGAGATTTAAACTCAAGTTCGTTAG
Organism: Chryseobacterium sp. KCF3-3; assembly: GCF_045865955.1. NCBI lineage: Bacteria > Pseudomonadati > Bacteroidota > Flavobacteriia > Flavobacteriales > Weeksellaceae > Chryseobacterium > Chryseobacterium sp. KCF3-3. The sequence goes on along the minus strand of NZ_AP035792.1, from coordinate 298,449 downwards.
GCTGGTATTTTGTAAGAGTGATAAATGCTGTAGAATCTGCCTGAACAGGTTTGTTATCAAAATAGGATTTGTCAGATGAAGCAATGACAGCTGTTTTCTTATTGTCGATAGATCCGATAGCTTTAATTTCCTGATTAGGAGTATCTACAAATTTTAAATCACTTACAAACCATGCATTTCCATTGGCTTTAGGATTAGGAACAACCTGGGGCTGCTCAGGACCTCCGAAAACCATGTATTTTGCATTCAGTAAGTTTAATACATTCGGTGTTTTTACACTGTCAATACTATTGATATATTCATTCAATACATCATCATATCTTCTTAATTTTACAGCGTGATAACCACCGATGGAAGCCTTAAAATAAGATGTATTGGTTTCGCTGGTAACTCCCAATGTCTGGTTGTAAATTCTGTAGTGTGTTTTATCTTTTTCAGCGATAGTTTCCAATGTTTTGTTGATATTGACATTGGATAAAATAGATTCCAGATTTGGATTTCCCTGCACTTTTTCAGCCAACAGGTCTGAACTTTCTGTCTGGAAAGGATTTTCAGCAAAGATTTTATCTACATAGTTTTCGTCATTCAGATAACGCTTGTTTACAGTCCAAAGGTCGAATAAACTTACAACTCCGATCACTACCAAAGCAATATTCTGGTTCAGCTTTTTCTTTAAAGTTAAGAATAATGCAGCAGCAGTAATCGCTACATAAATGAATGCTTTTATAGCGTCTATTCTGAATAGTTTATATCTTTCATCTACCAGATAATCAAGTAGGAAAGGAGGGAAGTAGGTTTTTTCGCTTTCTGTAGCAAAACCTAACAATGATTTTCCAAAGATTAAAAGAATCAATAAAAATCCTAACGTTCCACCTCCTACATACATAAGGATCTTTTGTTTGTATTCTTCAGTCAGTTTTTCATCTGTAAAGAATCTGTATAATCCCAGAATAGCAATTAACGGGAATAATAACTCTACTACAACTAAGATTGAAGAAGGAGCTCTGAATTTATTATAGAACGGTACATAATCGATAAAGAAATCGGATAATGGCATAAAGTTACTTCCCCAAGCCAGTAAAATGGTCAGGATGGAAGCTCCCAAAATCCAGTAACGGTATTTTTTTGAAGCAAAAAAGAATCCTAATAGGGCAAGGAAACATACGATAGCTCCCTGATAAGCAGGTCCTGATGTTCCCGGTTGATCTCCCCAGTAAGTAACTCCGCTGAAACCTTTGGAAATTCTATCCATTTCAGCCTGTGAACCTACATTTTCCTGAACCAGTTCCTGAACTCTGTTCATGATTTCTTTTCCTTCAGGTTCCTGACTTCCTCCACCCATTAATCTTGGAATGAAAAGGTTTAAAGTTTCCAGTTGCCCATAGCTCCACATCAGCATACTTTCTTTGTCCATTCCGGATTTTCCTGAAGTATGGCTGTCGTTATTTAAAATCTGCTTTCCACGAACGGTTTCTTTTACATATTCAGAATTGGCCATGATTCTCTGTGAATTCATTCCAACTCCAATAATACATGATGCAGCGATAATTCCTGATGAAATAAGGAAATGCTTCATCGGTGTCTTTTTCTGGATGGCTCTGATCAGTTCAGAAAGGAATAAGAATCCTAACGCAATGAACAGATAATAGGTCATCTGTGGGTGGTTGGCAGCAATTTGAAGCCCCATAAAAAGGGTAGTGACAATGAACCCCCAGATGTATTGTTTTCTGATATACACCAGTAAAATACCGGCCAGCAACGGAGCAAAATATTCAATAGTGTTTACTTTACCGTTATGCCCGGCTGCAATAATAATATAAAAATAGGTTGAAAGCCCGAAGAAAGTAGCCCCTAGAAGAGCATATTTCCAGTTTCTGACCACTACCATTCCCAAAAGGAAAAAACCTGCAAATAGCAGGAAGAGATAATTAACCGGCCTTGGCAGGAAATTCAGATTGCTGTCGATTTTTTTGATGATGTCACCTTTGAACTGGCTTCCCATCTGATAAGTCGGCATTCCTCCAAACATGGAGTCACTCCAATAGGTTTCATTTCCGGTATTGGCTCTATAGTCGAGCAGTTCTTTTGCTCCTCCTCTGTACTGCACAATATCGTGCTGGAAAAGCTGTTTTCCTGAAAATACAGGAGTGGAATATAAAAATGCTAAAACTATAAATACTACTAATGAAGCTGCAATATAAATTAAGTTTTTATTTTTTGCCATGCTGGTTATTATCTTTTATTTCTTGGAATTTTTACCTTTTGTCCTTACTCTCTTTCACCTCTTCGTAGTCTACAGTTTCTGCATCCCACTTAAGGTTTTGTTGGTTATTCTTATTCGAGTTGTGTAGGTCCTGCTGTCTGTTATTCTGGTTATCATTATTGAAACGATAGCTGTAAAATGTCTTAAAGAAAATTCTTTTCAGAATATTCCAGACAAAGAAAATAATAATGGCAGAGAGTACTAACTCAAGAATGTACTTCATAATGTTAAAATTTAAAGTTCAGGGTTTACTATTTAAAGTTTAACCCTGAATGCATTTAATTCAGTTATTTAGCAGATGGGTTTACCATTACCGAAGAATTGGAAACGCTTTTCATAGACTGAGACTGTTTTCCATCAGAAATGGTTTCTATCTGCGTCGTTTTTACGTTGATATTCTGGTTGGTGATCCATCCTGTGCTTTCGTCAAACTTAATGGTTCCGTTCTGAACCAGTTCACTGCTCAGGCTGTGTGTGATAGGTCCCTGAGCTTTCTTCTCGGTTTTCTTAGGAATACCTCCCGTTACGGCAATTTCTGCGGTTCCGTTTCCTAAGCTTTTCATTACATAATTGGAGGTTACTTTTACAGCTCCGCTTGGATCTGCATTTTCAGAAGTAGACCACTTCTCACCAATTTTTACTCCTTTTTTAGGAATAATCATCAGGTTTTTGTGGAACTGATCTTTCAGTACTTTTTCGTTGAATGATTGTTTAAGACTTGCTACTACGCTTGCCTTTTCATTGGCATCTTTGATAAGCGTACCTACTGCATTACCTACTTTCGTGTAAACAGCATCAAATCCTGTAATAGAAATCACATTCCCTTTTGTATCCATCTTCATCTGAAGTTTGTTTCCGGTAAGGGCTTTGTTTACGTTCCAGATCATTTTAAGATCATCTTCTTTAGGAAGAGGAAGCTTGGTGTCTACCACTACCGTTTTTCCCTGTGCAGACTGAGAATTTCTCTTTGCTACAAGGTTAAGAGTCATTTCATATACATTTCCTTTAATGTCATCTACTACAAAATTCATTTCATCTGTAGACTCACTTGTCGCAGTGATAGATTTCCCCTGAGGATCTGTCATTGTTTTTACATCTCTCTGATAAGTGGTAAGAGGATATGTTTTTCCTTTTTCAAGTTTAAAAGTCTGTGTAATCACGCCCGCAGAATCTTTGATAGCCGGGTTTTCTGCAACTTTCGCTACAGAATCAGCAGGAACTTCTACAGTTACTGTCTTTCCGGTTTTAGGATCTACTTTCGTTATTTTTGCTGTTTCTTTTTTACAAGATACAAGGGCTATTGATGATATAAGCGCAAGCGCTGCAATGTTCTTCATTTGATTTTTTAACTTTATTTTTTACTACTATTTCTTAATAAATTATCTGCGATGTCGTGCAGCTTCCCCTGAGATTCTCCATCAGATTCATTGGAAAGTACTACCACTCCCATGTTTTTTGATGGATAAATCTGGAGCACACTTGAAAAACCAAATGTACCTCCTGTATGATAAACGGTTTGGGTACCATCTTCATAGGTGTGCAATCTCCAATATAATCCAATAGCATCTCCTTCACTTTTTACAAAAGGAGTATGGGATGCTTTCACATATTTATTATTCTCATCCAGATGATACTGCATGTATTTCACCAGATCCTCCGTAGTGGACAAAATACCTCCTGCAGGAGCAAAGATTGTGGTGAAGTTTCTGGGCATTACCTTTCCTTTTTCGTTATAACGAGTCAATAGCTGTGCAGAATTCGTACCAATAATGGTATGATTCATTTTCAGTGGCTTTGTAATGTGCTCTGAAAGCAGGTTTTCATAGCTTTTATGATATACTTTTTCAAGGACATCTCCGGCAATCTGTGTTCCTACATTGGAATACTTATACTCTGTTCCGGGTACAAAATCCACTTTGGCCTGATGAAGATCTTCATAAAAGTTTTTCTTTGAATAGTTTTTATAAAAATCAGACAGTGCCATAGCAACAGAGTCCATTGGTTTTTTGAATGTTTCAGACTGATCCGGCAGAAACTGTGGCAATCCTGATGAATGATTGGTTAGATTACCGATCGTTATCGGGTGCTTTTCAAATTCAAGATTAGGATAATTTCCTATATATTTCCGGATATCATCATCCATTTTAATTTTGCCGTCTACTAAAGCATGAGCCAGAAGTGTTCCGGTAAAGGTTTTGGTGATGGATGCAATCTCGTATAAACTTTGGGAGGTTGGAAGTTCTGATTTTCCTATCTCCGTTGTACCATAATTATAGAAATAACTTTTACCATCTTTAAAAACGCCTATTGAAATTCCTACACGGGCGGGATTCTGCATATAGGCGAGAGCTTCTTTCTGAACCATCTTATCAAGATCAGTCGTAAGACGGTTGTCTGTTGCTATTTTTTTTGTCTGCGCATTAAAAGCTAACGGGACAAAAAATAATGGTAAAAGTGATTGTATTTTCATGGTTTAAGGATTTGGTATCACGGACATTTTCTGTCTTACCGCTTCATACAAAATCGCTCCACATGCTACAGAAACATTCAGGGATTGAGTTTTTCCTTCAATAGGAAGTTTTATTTTTTCATCAGCATGATGCAATACTTCTTTAGAAATTCCGGTTTCTTCATTTCCCATCACGATAGCACATGGCTCAGTCATATTAACATCATAGATTAATTTCTGAGCTTTTTCACTGGCTGCATATACGGAAATTCCGCTTTGCTGAAGGAAATCTACTGCATGAGCCAGGTTATTTTCCTTACATATTTTAATATTGTAAATAGCACCTGCAGAAGTTTTTATCGCATCAGAGTTAATAGGAGCTGCACCCTTTTCCGGAATGATTATAGCATCAACACCTACACATTCTGCTGTTCTGCAGATGGCTCCAAAGTTTCTTACATCAGTAAGTCTGTCCAGAATCAAAAGAAAAGGTGTTTTTCCCTGTTCAAATAATTGTGGAACAATATCCTCCACTTTATGAAACGGTACATCCGAAATAAAAGCTACCACACCCTGGTGGTTTTTTCTTGTAAAACGGTTCAGTTTTTCAACCGGAACATAGTTGGGACGGATTTTATTTTTCGCTAAAATGGCTTTTAATTCAGCATAAATAGGACCCTGAAGTGCATTTTGCACAAAGATCTTGTCAATCGTTTTTCCCGCTTCAATTGCTTCAATCACGGGACGCAGCCCGAAAATAAAATCGTCTTTCATTGAGTTGTTAAAATTTTATGTTTAAGGTTCAATGTTCATTGTTTAAAGTTCAAAGTTTAAAGTTTTGAATTTAAGGTTTGTACTTTGTTCCTTTTAAATCTGTTGTATTTAAATATTTTATAAAAGAGCTGATCTTTTTACTTAACGTTTCACTCTGCTCAATTAATGTTTCAAATTTTTCCTGCGAAATAAAACTTCTGTCAAAAACCCTATACAATTGTGATCTGGTTTCTCCTCAGGAAGCTTTCGCAATAGAAAGAAATTGTATAAATTCTCTATTCCCGTTTCTTTAAAATCCTTCAGCAATATTATCCATTACAGATCCCGAAGATCCATCAATTTGATTGCTAGGTTTAAAATTATTCTTAAGGTTGGTAGACTCAATAATACTATAAATCTCATCACATAGTTGTCGGGATAACTTCCAGATTTCTAAATCTTCAAATCTATTAATGGTCCCCATAACCTTAAACTTTAAATCTTAAACTTTGAACTAATACTTCTCTCCTAAAATTGCTCTTTTCTGTGCCATCACATATCCGTAGTGAAGACTTTCGTGCATATTGTTAAAGATAATGGCATCCTGGATGCTTTTCAGATCCATTCCGAAACTTGTGGTGTAAGGAGTGTAATCTGAGAAGAAGTCACTGTCATAATCCTTCATTAAAATCTTTGAAGTTTCTGTAAGCAAAAATTCTAAATCTTCCACTTCAGATTTCTGAACATCTAAGTTGGGTAAAGTTCCTTTCTTGTAAGTTTCAATCCAATATTTGTCGATACGGAACGGATTTCCGCTCAGGTAATAGTGCAATAGTTGCTGTGTAGCAACGGTATGTGCAATATTCCAGTAAATATTGTTGTTGAAACCATCCGGAATCAGAATCAAATCTTCATGAGATGTATTCTGAAGGATATCTAAAAGGTTCTTTCTTACTTGTCTGTGTGCTTGAAAATGATAATTCATTTTGCAAAATTTTTAATCACCAAAAATAGTTTAATAAACTGGAAATGACAATTTTTTTGCGTAGAGGATTAAAGTTAAAATTTTTTAACTATTGAAAAAAAGAGTGAATTAAGGTTATTTTTTGACAGATTTTTATCGAAATCGGAATGCTTTTATATTGAGTTGTGTATGATGGTTAATATAAAAACCCTCCTGAGGAAAGTTTCAGAGAGGGTTTTATTATTCTGTTTAAAACGTTTACTTGTAGTTATTTCTTTATGATTTTGTGTTTGAAGGAGGTTCCGTCTTTTAAAACAATATGTAAAAAGTAAACTCCTGTGGTGTATGGAGAAAGATCTATGCTGTTTTCTTTATAAGTTTCAGAAAGTTTTCTTCCTTCTATATTGAAAAGGCTTATTGAGCTGACATCTACTTTTGATTTTATATTCACCAAGTCGGCGGTAGGGTTGGGGTAAATATTTACATCTACTGTTTGGATCTCTTTTATATTCAAAGTGGTATTGCTTTTCCCCTGCATATAAACTGATAACATGACATATCCCTGCTGTTGGTTGAAAACTGCTGTTGGAATTGTATGTTTCAAAGTATGGTTACCTGCCGTTAAGTTAGGTAATGTAAATTCTCTGATAGGAACAGAATTTCCGGGACACCAGTTATTCCATGAAGTCCAGTCTGCAAAAGTTTTAGGGGTGGCTCCATAGATTCCGTTTCCTTGAGTGTTGTATACACGGTACGGTTCACATGAAATACCTCCCGGAGTATAGGTGAGTACCTGTACATCATCTATATAAGTATAGTTTTGTCTTCTGATATATTCTTCACCACCACTGTTGGCACCATGAGGAGTAGAAATTACAAAGAAACGGGCATCGGTAACAGGGTTTGGTAGATTAAAAGTAACAATTCTAACAGTTTCTCCGGTAACATCAGTGTTGTTATAGTTATTAAGGGTGCTATAACTTAATATGGGTATGATAGTGTTGCTGTCGGTAGGAGTGGCTCCTGTATCCGTTGAGAAAAAGGTAAGAGTTCCCGAAAAAACATCAATTCTGTTTGCACAGCCTGCAACCTGGGTTTGTGCTGCGTAAGGAACCCCAAAAACATCCAGTTCCATATAGAGGTCATACATGCTACGCAATGCTGTATCATGAAATATATTGTACAAATTGCTGACATTATAGGTGTAAGGAACTTCAGAAGGAGTTCTGTTTTTATTCATGAAAGGAGTAATGTATCTGCCAACTTCTATTCTTTTGACATTAGGGTCATTAATGGTATAAGTAGATTGATTTTTAGGAACCATGGCCAAAAAGACTTCTCCAAGGCGGTCATAATTATCACACAAAGGGGCAATGGTTACACGCATCGCAATTTTGGCTTTAAAAGCATCTAATTCTGCATCAGTGAGTTTTCTTGTATACCTGGCATTAGTAAGTCGGGTCAAACCGGCAGGAACAGGGTTGGATACCATAGCAGCATAGCCATCGTAGTACACTGCATCTGAAATTATATTAGTCATTGTCGTTTGGGCGAAAATGAGATGGGTAATGAGAAAACTGAAAAAGAATAGCTTTTTATACATGGAATTGATGTTTAGTGTAAATATATGAAATGTGTATCAAAATTACTTTTAATTTCTTTTGTTTTTGTTATTTTGGCGTGTTTTGTTATTAAATGTGTATTGTTTTGATTGTAGAGTGTGTTTTTGTCTAATTCTTTTCTTAGTGTTGAATACTGTTATCAAATGTTTTTTTTATTACTATAATCAAAGTATTTATTGTTAAATTAGCAAGATATTCCAGATTAATGTTATTAATAATGAAAAGAATTTTACTTTTAGCTTTATTTTTTATTGTTACAGGATTAAATGCTCAAATCAATATCAATATTGGAAGTCCAAGTATTGGTGTAGCTCCTATAAGTAGTTTTTTTTCCTATTCTTATGTACAGCAGATATATCCTAAACAGGAATTAAATGCCAACACGGCAGGTAATATTACAGGTCTCACATTTTATGTGGATCCTTCCTCCGTAATTACTGAATCTTCAAACTGGACGGTATACCTTGGTCATACTTCAAAAACTGCTTTTTCTTCCGGTACAGACTGGATTCCTGCTGCACAGTTGACGCAGGTATTTACAGGAGCTGTTACCAAAAATAATAATAAGGTTGAAATTGTTTTTACTACATCGTTTGCGTATAATAATGCTGATAATCTGGTTGTTGCGGCAAAAGAGAACTCTCCGAATATGGATATTAATAATTTTGATGAAGCTTTTCATGTGTATCCACATATCCCATATTCTACCCTGTATTATAAAGGAGATCGTGCAGTAGTGGATATTGCATCTCCTCCTGGAGGAATTAGAACGGATTATAAATCGTCAGTTACAATTTCCGGTCTTACACCAAGTGCAGCTCCTGCATGTCCTTTTGTTGTTTATCCTGCAAATAATACTCAGAATGTCTCTTTAACGCCCAATTTCACCTGGCTTCCGGTTTCTGGTGCTACATCCTATAAAGTTTCATTGGGAACAAGTTCCGGAAGTACTGATATTATTAATCAGCAAACTGTATCCGGAAATAGTTTTTCACCCTCTGCGGCTCTTGCTCCCGGAACCACTTACTATTTGAAAGTGACATCGGTTTCCGGGAATACAGAATCCTCAGGATGTTCAGAAATTATTTTTAAAACCATACCTCCAATACCTGTCAATGATGCATGTACAGGAGCATTACAGGTTTCGGTATTTCCTTACAGTTATACTCAGAATGATGCGGTATCTACCACTAATAATGCCGGAAATATAAGTGTCTGTACAAGTAACGGAGACACAGGAATGAATGATGGTACCTGGTTTAAGTTTACCGGTGATGGAAGTCAGTATACCATTAAAGCGACAATGCCTTCTGGCAGTAGTTATGATCCGCAGATAGGTGTATATAGCGGAAGCTGTAGTAATTTGTCATGTACAGGAACTGTAGATAATGGTGGCGGAGGTGCTGCGGAAACACTTACCATTAGCACAGTATCCGGAACAGAATATTTTATAAATGTCGGAGCTTATGAAGATACTACTGATGCTCCTGAAAATATATTTACTATTACAATAACTAAGCTTTAAAAATAAATAATCAAGTTTTCGATTAAAAATTAAGATGTTAAATTGAAATGTTGCAAAAGTGATTTTGTGACATTTTTTGTGAATGGTGGTGAAAATAGAGATATGGCTTGCTGTAATTTGAATTTTTGAATTTGTTTATACATAAGAAATTCAGCGTTATAGCTTTAAATATCTTGTCAATCCCGGATTTTTAACAAACTTTAACTCAAAAATGGCATTTATTATGTTGATTAATGCAAGTATTTATCAGAAATTTACCACTTATTTTAAATCAAGCTATGTCAGAGATATATCAAGCTGAAGATATCCGCCAATTGACGGAAAAAGTAAAAGAAAAAAACTACTTATTTTCTCTTCTGAGACAGGAAATCAACAAAGTTATTATTGGACAGGAATACATGGTAGACCGTCTTTTGGTAGGGCTTTTAGGAAATGGACACGTTCTTCTTGAAGGAGTACCCGGGCTGGCTAAAACCTTAGCGATAAAAACACTGGCAGATGCTGTTCATGGAGATTTCTCAAGGATTCAGTTTACACCGGATTTGCTTCCTGCAGACGTCGTGGGAACTATGATTTATAATATCAAAGACAATGATTTCTCTATAAAAAAAGGACCCGTATTTGCGAACTTTGTTCTGGCGGATGAGATCAACCGTGCACCAGCAAAAGTGCAATCAGCGCTTCTGGAAGTTATGCAGGAAAAACAGGTGACGATTGGTGATGAAACCATGAAGCTTCCAAAGCCGTTCCTGGTATTGGCAACACAAAACCCAATTGATCAGGAAGGAACTTACTTGCTGCCTGAAGCACAAAGCGACCGTTTTATGTTGAAGTGTACCATAGATTATCCTGCTTTTGAGGATGAAAGACAGGTGATGAGAATGGTTTCAACTTCGCATCAACCAACGGTAAAACCTGTCATCTCCCTTCAGGATATTGTAGATGCAAAAGAACTGATCAATCAGATTTATCTCGACGAGAAAATTGAAAAATATATCCTGGATATGGTGTTTGCAACACGTTATCCTGAAAACTACGGACTTTCCGAGCTTAAAAATTATATCAGCTTCGGAGCTTCTCCAAGAGCATCCATTAACCTTGCTATTGCTTCAAGAGCTTATGCATTCTTAAAAGGAAGAGCATTTGTCATTCCGGAAGATGTAAAAGCATTGGCAAAAGATGTATTGAGACACAGAATGGGCTTAACCTTTGAAGCAGAAGCAGAAGAGATCACAACTGAGGAAATTATCAATAGAATTTTAGCAAAAATCCAGGCACCATAATGAGTGATGTAATTATAAGAAAAGCTGTTCTGGAAGATTGTTCTTTCATGCTTGATTTAATTAAAGAACTGGCGGAATATGAAAAAGCACTGCATGAAGTAACAGTGACTTTGGATGATTTTATTCAGGATGGTTTCGGAACTTCTCCTGTATGGGGAGCTTTCGTGGCAGAATATGAAGGAGAAATAGTTGGAATATCCCTGTATTACGACAGATATTCAACATGGAAAGGAAGAAGGCTGTACCTTGAAGATCTTGTTGTAAAAGAAAGATTGAGAGGAAAGCAGATTGGAAAGAAATTATTTGATGCAACACTGGAGTATGGTAAAAGCAATAATTACAGTGGAATGGTATTTCAGGTATTGAACTGGAATGAACCAGCCATCAATTTTTATAAAAAATACGATACAAAGTTTGATAATGAGTGGTCGAACGTATCCATTGAGTTTAAAGACTAACCCCAAACCCGGATCCCGAAACTCGAACATTAAACTTTGAATTTTAAACATTGAACTCGTCTATGCAGATAAAAGATATTGTAAAAAAAGTAAAGCAGATTGAAATCCGTACCAGAAAAAAGACGGAGGCTGCTTTAATGGGGCAATATCACAGCGCTTTTAAAGGGCAGGGGATGACTTTCTCGGAAGTTCGCCCCTATCAGTTTGGAGATGAGATCAGAAGAATCGACTGGAATAAAACTGCACGTTTCCGTGAGCCATTTGTAAAAGTAATGGAAGAAGAAAGGGAACTGACGATGATGATTCTTGTTGATATTTCTGCTTCTATGGATTATGGAACAAAAGTTCAGCTGAAAAGAGAATATGTAGCTGAAATTGCTGCCAGCTTGGGATTTTCAGCCGCCGGCAATAATGATAAAGTAGGATTGATCTTGTTCGCTGATAAAGTATATAAAGTCATTCCTCCCCAAAAAGGAAGAAAACATATTCTTTCGATTATCAGCAATATTCTCACTGCAGATTATGTTCCGGCAGAATCTAAAATAGATAAGGCAATGGAATATATGATGGGGATTTTTAAAAGGAAATCTCTGGTATTTTTGTTTTCAGATTTTGAAGATGCCTATGATTCCAAAATGCTGAGAGTGGCCTCAAAGAAACACCAGCTGTTGGGAATGAGGATTTATGATGAAAAAGACAATGAAATTCCTGATGTAGGCTATGCCCGTTTACTTGATGTGGAAACCGGAAAGGAAATTTGGGCCAATACATCCAGTGCAAGGTGGCGATATACCTTCGCGGAAGCTCAAAAACAAAAACTGAGAGCTTTGGAAGAAGATTTTGCCAATAGCTCTGCCAGTTTTATGAATATCAATACGGGCTCAGATTATTCAAAATTATTGTATAATTACTTTCAGAAAAAATAACATCGGGCTGAGCTCGTAACTAAAAAAAAACATAAGGCGTTTTGCCTTTATTATTTTAACATTGAGAAAAATACTTTTAATATTATCTTTTCTGATCTGTGCAAATGCTTTTTCACAGATATTATCCTCTAACGTAGAAAAGAAAACCCTCGCTCTGGGAGAAATCAATCATCTTACCATAAAGATTGATAACCTTAATGAGCAGCAGGTTACTTCAGCAGCTAAGAATGAGCTCTTGCCTTTTCATTTTGAAGAAACCAAAGACAGTATCGGACAAACAGCTAACACCTATGAAAGAAAGATAGAATTTGCTGTTTTTGAAGAGGGAAAATTTACCATTCCTGAACTGGAGTTCAAAGTAGGAGATAAAATTCTTAAAACAATTCCTTATGAAATAGATGTCATTAATACGGCTCAAAAAGCAGATCAGATCAATGACATTATGAATAATAAGCAGGTGAAACTTGAACCCAAAGATTATTGGGAGCTTTACAAGTTTTATATTCTTGCAGCGTTGGCTGGTATTGCCCTTATCATTGCTATTATCATGTTTGTAAAATGGGGAAGAAAATCAAAGAGCTCTCCAGTAGTGGCTACCAATCAAACATTAAAAGAACTTGATTCTCTTAAAAAGAAAAAATATATTGAAGGAGGAAACTTCCGTTCGTTTTATGTGGAACTGATTGATATTTCCAGAACCTTCATTACAAAACAATATCGCCTTCCGGCAGATGTACTTCTTACTGATGATCTTATCGATGTCATGAAAAAAAATAATACAATCTCGCAGGACAACGAAAAAATAATAGAAGATGTATTCCTTAGGGGAGACCTGGTGAAATTTGCCAAAACATTCCCGGATCAGGAAACAATGGAAAGAGATTTTGCCAATATCAGGGATTTTGTGAAAAGATCATCCAAAGATTTAGAATTCGAAAACTTAAGAAAGGATGTTTAATTTTGAGTTTTACAGCCCATGGTTTTTGCTGCTTTTTCTGCTGTTTATTCCACTTTTAATTAAAGATATTGGAAGAAACAAAAGAAAAGGTATAAAAGTTCCTACCATAAAAAATATGGATCACAGCGGGAGTATTCAGGGTGTGCTTTTTTTGCTGAAAATATCAAAATATATCATTCTTTCTGCGTTGATTATTGCGATGGCAAGGCCGAGAACGTTTACTATTTCTCAGGACAGAGATGATACAAAAGGAGTGGATATCATGTTGTCTATCGATGTTTCTCTAAGTATGTTGGCGAAGGATCTTAGCCCGGACCGAATTACCGCCCTGAAAGATATTGCGGTAAAATTTGTTCAGAAACGCCCGAATGACCGGATAGGAGTGGTAGCATATGCTGCGGAAGCTTTTACTAAAGTTCCGGTAACCTCAGATCATCAGGTTGTTATTGATGAAATTAAAAATCTGAATTCTGCAGGTCTTGAACCTGGAACAGCGATCGGGGAAGGCCTTTCTGTAGCAGTGAATCATTTGATTAAAAGCAAAGCCAAAAGTAAAGTGGTCATCCTGATGACGGATGGAGTAAGCAATATTCAGAATGCTATTCCTCCACAGCTTGCTGCTGAACTGGCAAAAAATAATAATATAAAGGTATATTCAATAGGAATCGGGACCAATGGTTATGCGCTGATGCCTACATCGCAGGACATTTTTGGAGAGCTTATCTTTACCGAAACAGAGGTTACCATTGATGAAAATACCTTGAGAGAAATAGCCCAAACTACGGGAGGTAAATATTTCAGAGCTACCTCAAACAGTAGTCTGGAAGAAGTGTACAATGAAATCAACCAACTGGAAAAATCTGATGTGAAGGTTTCCAAGCTGTACAATTATGAAGAGTATTTCAAAATATTCCTTTGGATTGCACTTGCTATGTTGGTGTTGGATGCATTGTTGAGATGGGTGTTTTATAAAATTTTAAGCTGATGAGTTGGTCTTTAGGAAATTATTGGTATTTATTTTTACTGTTGCTTCTGCCGCTGTTAGCTATCTTTTTGATCCGTTTTTTACAATGGAGAAATAAAAAAAGAGAAATTTTTGCCGCTAGCCAGTTTCATGAGAATTTATTTGAAAAAAGATCAGGATTTACAAAGTTTTTTCCTGCATTATACTTATTGGGAACATTGTTTCTGATATTCTCTATCATTGACCTTTTGAACGGTTCAGAAGAAGTGAAAAGTACCCAGAAACTGAACAATGTAATCTTTATGCTGGATGTATCCAATTCTATGAATGCTGAGGATATAGAACCAAGCCGTTTGACGGAAGCCAAAAATCTGATGCTGGCTACCATGAAGAAAATGAATAATGATAAGGTAGGTATTGTGATTTTTGCGGGGAATGCAATGTCTATTATGCCTCTGACAACAGATTATAATTCTGCAGAAACTTATATCAGCGGTATTGAAACCAGTTCTATGCAGATTCAGGGAACAGATTTTCTGAAAGGAATGCAGGCTGCTGCTGAAAAATTTAAAAATGTAAGCAAAGGATCCAGAAAAGTAATTCTATTGAGTGACGGTGAGGATAACGAAGGAAATGATAACGCTGCCATCAGATTAGCTAATAAAGAAGGAATAAGCATTACTTCTGTAGGTGTAGGAACAGATGAAGGTGCTCCTGTTCCGGAATACGTGTTCGGACAGTTGATGGGATATAAAACCGATGCCAATGGAGGTACAGTGATTTCTAAAAGACAGACAGAAGCATTAAAGAAAATGGCGGAATCTACAGACGGAACTTATATTGACGGAAATAATATCAATGAAGCTCCGGACAGAATTGTAGATGCTGTCAATAAAAAATCGGCAGGTGCTGAAACGATGGTGAAATCGCAGAATGCCAATCATTATTATCAATATTTTCTTGCGGTATCTCTTCTGTTTTTCTTTTTAATTTATATTTTTAATCCAAAAAAAGACTTTAATGTGTAGAATTCCTTTATTTATAGAAGAAATTCTACAAGTACTTTAACCGAATTTTAACAAATAAAACTCTGTTTCTTAACATATAAAGGAATAATTTTGCAAGTGATGAATACTAAAATTATATTTTTATCGTTTATTGTTGCCATTTCATTCTCAGGCTTCATGTTTGGGCAGGAAAGCTATAGGAATTTAGTGTATGAAGGCAATCAGAAATTTGACGGTAAAGATTATGATGGAGCCTCCTCAAAATACATGGAAGCGATAAAATCCAATGATAAAGATTTTACCGCTCACTACAATATGGGGAATGCGTTGTATAAAAGTAAAAAATACGAAGAGGCAAAAGCAGAGTTTGAAAAAGCAGAAAAACTTTCACAAACCCTTCCCGATAAAATGGCGGCTCTTCATAATTTAGGGAATGCTTATATGCAGATGAATCAGCCGGAAAAAGCCGCTGACTATTATAAGAAAGCTTTGAAGCAGGATCCCCACAGTGAGGTAACCAGAAAAAATTATGAGATTGCCAAACTGAAAGAGAAAGAAAAACAACAGCAAAAAAACGAACAGAATAACTCAGGAAAAGGTGGCGGCGGAAATGATCAGAACAAAGGAGATGATCAAAAAGGCGACAAAGACAAAAAACAGGATCAGGGTAGCGGTCCTCAAAACCAAGGTAAAGGTGACCAGGGCGACAATCCTAAGCAGGATCAAAATAATGAAGGCAGAATGCCTAAGAATCTTGAAAATGCGATCTTAGATAAAATAAACGAAAAAGAAAAAGAAACCGCCAGAAGAATTTTAAACAAAAATTCTTATTCGATGCCTGAAAGCAACGAGAAAGATTGGTGATGCAGCACAAATTGATTTACATATTGCTTACTCTTGCATCCGTAATTACTTACGGACAGGTAAATCTGTCTATGGATGCAGATAAAACCGAATATGCAGGTAAGGATATTATCAATCTGACCATTGTTCTTGAACTTAACGGAAGTGATCTTGTGCAGCAAACAGGTTTTCAGCTTCCGGATCTTTCAAAATTTAATATCATAGGAAGCGGATCTGTTACCAATACCGTGATTGATCCGGCTACCAATACTTTAATTACCCAGAAAGTTTCCAGAATTGCCCTTGAGCCTAAGAAAAAAGGGAAAATAAAAATCGGTTCCGTTCTCGTTACCGTAAACAACAGAATCTATAAAACAGAACCTTTTGATGTCAATATCCGTGATATTGTAGACAGAAGAGCTTTGGCTGCGAATACTTCCAATGATGTTTATCTGAATATGGAAATTGATGATCGGGATGTATATCAGGATCAGCCTACGATAGCCGTTCTGAGAGTATATTCAAGAAATATGGATAACCTGAGAAAGGTGAAAAATATCCATCTTCCGCAACAGGATAATATCAACGTACATCCTATCAATTTTGATAAGTCTGAGATAGATCCTTCCGGATATGGAAATATGCCTTCACAGGTTCTGGCTATGTTTATGGTATTTCCTAATGAAGCAGGATATGTGGAAGTTCCTGGTGTATCCGCTTCAGTAAATACCTATTCTAATAAAACAAAAATTGTTTCCAATAAAGTTAAAATAAACGTAAGAAAGCTTCCTGAAGGAGCTCCCGAATGTTTTAAAAATGCTGTTGGAAATTTTAATGTCAACGTATATAATGCTTCCAAGGAAAAACCGGAAGCGAAAAAACCTCTGAATGTGGTAGTAAAAGTTTCAGGTGAAGGTAACTTACCGGATATGGAACTTCCTAAAATTGCTGCCTCTCCGGATTATGAAGTTTTTGCCCCGAAAATTACCTCTAAAGTAGCTCCGGGAACTTCAGGAATGAAAGGAGAAATCCTGGCTAATTATGTGATTATTCCTAAAAAATCAGGTGCTATTTCAATTAAAACAGAACAATTCGCTTTCTTTGACCCTGCAAGTAAAGAATATGTAGATCTTGGACAGAAAACACTGGATCTGAATGCATTTTCTCACGATCAGATTCTGGAGGCACGTTCTACCGTAGAAAAGGTAAACGAATACACCAATAATCTTCTGGAGACGGTAAATACTCCGGTATTAAAAACCACTTCATTCAAAGTAAAAGAAAAAAGTAAATTCCACTGGAATATTCTTTTGACCAATATAGCTATTCTGATCAGCTTATTTGTTGGATATCTGCTATTTAAAAATTGGCAAAAAAAACGTACATTAGTTAGGGAAACTATACCGTCAAAACCTTTAGGTTCAGTGGCCGAAACAGAAAAAGAGATCAGAGAATCGATGAAAACGGATATCAATGATTATTTCGGATATCTGGAAAATCTTAAAGATAACGGAGAGTATGAAAAGTTCTTTATAACTCTGGAAGAATTGGATGAAGAAGTAAGAGGGCAGTATTTTCAGAGCTCTACTCCGGAGTTTAAGACTTTTCTTGAAAAGCACAAAGGTTCTTCGGTTGCAGAAGAATACAGCAAACTGCAGCAGAAAGTTCAGATGGAAAAATACAATCCTGTGAAATCTGCTGAAGCTCTTGAAGAACTTTTGAAAACTATTGTTAATTTATATTCACAAATTAGCAAATAATCAGTTTATTTTCATATTTTTGCGAAATTTTTAATTACAAAGAGATGGAAATTTTTGATGGTTTTTCTTTTAAAGAGATTGTTACCAGCTTTATGGTTCTTTTTGCCGTGATCGATATCATCGGCTCAGTTCCTATTATCGTAAGCCTTCAGCAGAAGTTTGGACAGATTGAAGCTGGAAAGGCTGCCATTACTGCCGGAGCTATTATGATTGTTTTCCTGTTCGTAGGAAATAAGATTCTTAAGCTTATTGGAGTGGATGTAAATTCCTTTGCTATTGCAGGAGCTTTTGTGATTTTTGTCATAGCACTGGAAATGATTTTAGGAATTGAAATTAATAAAACCACTGAAGCAAAGGCTGCATCCATTGTACCCATCGCATTTCCGCTGGTTGCAGGAGCTGGAACGTTAACCACTGCACTCTCTCTTAGAGCTGAATTTCATGATATTAATATTATCTTCGGAATTATTCTTAATACAATTTTCGTATATTTGGTGCTGAAATCAGCGAAATGGCTGGAGAAGAAAATTGGGGATGCTACTTTGATGATCCTTCAGAAAGTTTTCGGAATTATCCTTTTGGCAATTTCAATTAAATTATTCACCGCAAATTTTGCCCAGTTGGTGCAAAATTATATTAATTTTTAAGAGTCATGAAGAAGTTTTATAAAGTATTTTTAGTACTGTTTATTGTATTCATCACCATCAATCTTTATGCTATCAACTGGCAAGCGACAGATATCCTTGGAGATGAAGATAACATTAGGTTTGCATTCTCAGCTGGTGCTGCTGCAATAGGTCTTATCCTGCTTTTTGTAATGGATACCTGGAGCAGAATCGGTATAAAAAAATAAATTGAATATTTCAATATAGATATAGCCTCTTTCTTTTTGAAGGAGGTTTTTTATTTGGTAATAGGTTGGAGGTTTTAGATAAAAGGTAGCAGGGAATAGGGATTAGGAAATAGATTTACTGAAATATGCATATCTGTTTTTCCTATTCAATAGGAGTGGGCTTTAGCCCGTTCAAACAAAGGAAATATATTCCATTGGCTTTAGCCAAAACCTATATTATTACGCAAAGTCCGCAGAAGGACGATAAATGGCTTTAAAATCGTTCGCAAAGGCGTTGCCACTCAGCAAAGAAAATATATGCAAACATCTGTGCAATCTGTGGCAAATCGAACAGTATCAATCCCTATATTACATAAATAATTGATCTGATTAATTCAATAGGAGCGGGCTTTAGCCCGTTCAAACAAAGGAAATATATTCCATTGGCTTTAGCCAAAACCTATATTATTACGCAAAGTCCGCAGAAGGACGATGAATGGCTTTAAAATCGTTCGCAAAGGCGTTGCCACTCAGCAAAGAAAATATATGCAAACATCTGTGCAATCTGTGGCAAATCTAACAGTATCAATCCCTATATTACATAAATAATTAATCTGATTAATTCAATAGGAACGGGCTTTAGCCCGTTCAAACAAAGGAAATATATTCCATTGGCTTTAGCCAAAACCTATATTATTACGCAAAGTCCGCAGAAGGACGATGAATGGCTTTAAAATCGTTCGCAAAGGCGTTGCCACTCAGCAAAGAAAATATATACAAACATCTGTGCAAATCTGTGTCAAATCTAAAAATATTAGGAAATAACCAGGTTTTTCAATATCGCTTCTGATTTCAACTCTGTTTCTCTCCATTCCTTTTCCGGGTCACTTTGAGCTGTTATTCCGCCTCCTACAAAAACATGTACCGAGTCTTTATAAAGTCTTGCACAACGCAGATTGACAAAGTACAAAATATTCTCATCTGTTTCAACTTTGATATAACCTGCATAAAATTCACGGGAAAATTTTTCATATTTACGGATATTCTCATTGCAAAAATCTTTTGGAATACCACAGACTGCAGGAGTGGGGTGTAGATCCTGAATAATTTTATCAAGATCTTCAGGCTTTATACTGGTTTTAAAATCTGTTCGTAAATGTTTGATATTACCGGAAATATGGTCATATGTTTCTGACTGGTCTATGGTGTCAGAATAATTTGTCAGAATACTCTGGATATAATTGGTAACCGGCTTTTGTTCTTCAATTTCTTTTTCAGACCATTCCTCAGATACAGGAAGAGTGCCGGCAAGGGCCATCGTTTCAAACTCGTGAGTAGTTTTATTAAACTTTCCTAATACTTCTGAGAAAGCTCCCATCCAAGCATTTTTTCCATCATTAAAAAGATATCTGAAAGCGTTGGGATACGATTTACATAAATTTTTGAAACTCTCTGTATAATTGATGGTATGAAAATTTGTGAAAATCTTCCTTCTTGAATAAACAAGCTTTGGCAAATTGTTTTCTTTGATAACTTCAATTACTTGTTGTAAGGTGTTGCAGTATTCTTCTTTGGTTTCAGCAGATGAATTTGTGGTATCATCGTTCAGAGCTTCATTGGAGATTAAAGTTTGGTCAAATTCAGTGGGATTTATTTCAAAAATATCTCCGCTGAAGCTGATTTGATTCAGGCTATTATAAGAAAAAAAGTTAACTGCATTTTTAGTATTTTTTTCATCTGCAGACAGTAATCTTTCGTCGAAAGGAAGTTTGAAATAAATCATGAGCTATGAAGGAATTTTGAAAATCAACAGCTGGAAATACTATAGGAAATTTCCAGTGTAACTTTCCTTTTTGCAAAGGTATTACTAGTCTTAAAGATGTCAAAATAAAAAGAGCTTAAATTTATTTTAAGCTCTTTATTTTTATGTTGTAATAACTTACCTGTGGATAATATTATTCGTCATGGTAGTATGATTGATCAAAACTCCTTTTTCGTCACGTATTTCAATTTCAGAAACGTGCATTGTTTTGCCTTTTCTGATAAAACGCGCCGTAGCAGTTACAATACCATCTTTTTTGCTTCTTAAATGGTTAGAATTGATATTGGTTCCTACACCATAATATTTTTCGCCATCGATAAAAATATTAGACAGGCTTGACCCTAAGGTTTCAGCTAAAACACAACTTGCTCCTCCATGCATGATTCCAAAAGGCTGGTGAGTTCTGGGAAGAACGGGCATTGTTGCGGTAAGGGTTTCATTTTCGAGATCAATATCGATGAATTTGATTTCAAGTGTTTTGGCAAGAGTTACATCTCCCCAGTTATTGATGAATGCTAATATTTCTTCTTTTGTCTGACCTTTCATTTTAATAATTGATTTAATTTAGCCTCTAATTCTCTTCGTTTCCGGTTCCCATAATATTAGGATTCCAGTTTTCAGGAACTTTAGGAGTAATGTCATTTTTGATATAATAGTCCTGGATTTCCTGCATGATTTCTGAAAAAGGGACTGATGCTATTCTTTCATAGGGAATGGTGTAGCCCAGATAGACAATTTTTCTTTTAAAATCACCTGCTGCCAGTACAATAGGAACTTTTGCTGCCAAAGCCATATGATAGAATCCTTTTCTCCATTTCGGTACCCAGCTTCTGGTTCCTTCCGGAGTAATCACAAGGCTGAAATCTTCTTTGGAAAACTGATTGGCTACGAAATTCACAAGATCGTTTTTCTGGCTTCTGTCGATCCCAATCCCTCCAAGTCCTTTTACCAGGCTTCCATACCAGGCTTTGGTGTGAGCATCTTTAATGATAATTTTTAAAGGTTTTTCCAGAGACCAATAGGCGAAATTTCCTAAAATGTATTCCATATTATGGGTATGTGGTGCTACCACTAGGATACACCTGTTTAGATTGTTGACATCGCCCTGAAGAACGACTTTCCAACCTAATACTTTTAACATTGCTTTGCCTAACAGCTTTTTCATAGATTTCTTGGATTATAAACAAAAAAGTATAACCAAACTTTGGTTATACTTTACAAATATATTGAAATATTATTGCTCTTAAAACAAACCGCTAATTAAATCTACGATTTTCATTACGAATTCCATTGCAAATTGTATCATGATATGGCTGTGTTTTTGATTGTTTGGTTATTAAATTTTAGCTTTACGAAATTAAAACTTTTTTTTCACATAAGAAACTAAATGTAGTTTTATTTTCACTTTTCTGAGAGAAGAAGGGTGTGAATTTCAAACGGTTGCCATCCACCCACACCTTCTACCACTCTCTGAAGTTAATTTATTTCCTTGGAGTTGGATGTTTTATAACTTATTCATAATTTCTATTAGTTCATCCCTACTAATAGCTCCTATTTTTAGAGAAACTAATTTTCTTTTCTTGTTATAAAAAAAAGTCATTGGTTTGATAATTAGTTTGGCTGGAAAGCTTGATTTTTTATCATCAATTAAAAAGTTAAGGTTATAATTATTTATTTTCTTAAAGTTTTCTATAACTGTTCTATCTTCGTCAGAGACTAGGATTATATTTATTTTATCACCATATTTGGTTGATAATTCTTCAAAATAAGGCAAAGATTCTTTACAAGGAGCACAATAGGTTCCCCAAAAATTAATGATAAGTGGTTTATTTAAAAACTCCTTACTGTTAATTTTTTTACCAGATAATTTTTTTAGATTATTTAAGGAAGTATCGGGAATAATTGTTTTCGCTACAGAAAAAAATGCTATTGTTATTATAATGATAAATAATCCAATAATTACTATAAATTTTTTTTTCATTTGTATTGTGTTATTTATTTAGTTTGTATGGAAATTTCGTTTTTTTTTCTTACAGTTTGTTGGATTATAACTTTTTTATTATTTCCAGCAATTCATCATTGCTTATAGCTCCTGTTTTTTGAGAAACTAATTCTCCTTTTTCGTTATAAACAGAAGTTACCGGCCTGATTGAAATGTCTAATTTTTTGTCTGAGACTAAAAAATTAAGGCTATAATTATTTTTATTCTTAAAGTTTTCAATGACTTTTTTATCTTCATCAGAAATCAAAACAATATTTACCTTATCTTTATATTGAGCAGATAATTCTTCAAAATATGGAAGTTCTTCTCTGCAAGGAGCGCACCAAGTTGCCCAATAATTAATGATAAGTGGCTTATTTAAGAGCTCTTTGGTGCTAATTTGTTTGCCTGACAAGTCTTTTAAGTTTAGATTACTTAAGGAGGTATCTGGATTAAGTGTTTTCATCGTGAAGAAAACCACTGTAGCTATTATAACAGCTGCGATTCCGATAATGATTTTAATTTTTTTTTTCATTTGTTGTGGGTTTAATAATATAAATTAAATTATTATTTAGTTTGTATGGAAATTTCGTTTTTTCCGTCTTTGATTTTGATGTCCATATCTTTATTTGATTTTTTGATAGTAGACACTGCAGAATCAATGACTTTCTTTGCCTGGTTGTTCGGAACTTTTTTACCGTTTACGATGATGCTGTCCTGATCATCTGAGTTGTATTCGATACTGGAACCGTTTACCGTTATTTTATTTTTTTCAATTCGGACATTGTTATGGTCTTCATCTCTGTCCTGATCTTCATCATTGATTCCGTCTCCGTCTAAATCTCCGTCCATGTGGATACGGTCTTTATTCATAGAGATTACCACTGCTTTTTGCGGAACTACAAGTTCATAATCAAGGCTGTAATCTCTGAATCTGTGCTCGTATGGATATTTGATGTAGTTAGGTAGTAATACTTTGTTGTTCACAATTTCTACAGGAACCGTCATCTGGATAGGGAAGTTATAGCCTTTTCCTTCTTTTTTAATGATCAGGTAAGGTGTTTTAATATCTGGTTTTCTGGTTACATCTACAGAAATATAATCTTCTTCATACACTGTACTTTTATCAGAATAAATATCATTGTTGTAACCTTTGAAATTCTGAGGAATGTTGATCTGTTTTACATCTACATACACGGTATCTGAAGTAGTGTTGATGGCAACATTTTCTACATCTTCCTTGCTTCCTCTATAGATCATGTCTTTCTTAGCCATGCTGATTCCGAAGTAAGTTCCCAGTCCGATTAAAAGAAGGAATAAACCACCTACAACCCATCCGATATTTCTCAGTTTTGTTTTCGGAGAGAAGATCTTGATGCTTAATAAGCTGAAAAGGATTGCCGGGATTAAACTTCCGATCACCATCATGGCAGCCAGTACTTTATCAAGTCCCTGATCGTCCATGTAGAATCTGATTTCATTAGCTCCCGGGAAGTCTGTATCCATTGCGAAAAGGGCAAATAATACAAATACTCCGATAATGCTGCTTACAGCCATTAGTACAAAGAAACCTCCTACAATATACTTGAATACATTCCAGATTCCGCTGCTTGCGTTGTTGATATATGGTTTGTTTTCGTTGTAGATTTCTCCGACCCTCTGAGTAGATTCATTGGCAAATTGTACCAATTTATTAGACTCATTCTTAAGATTGTCGAAGTTCATAGGCTTTCCCTGCATTTTCAGGAAATCTGCTGCTGTTTCAGCTTTTGGAAGTACGATCCAAAGGATTACATATAAAAGACCTATTAAAGAAGAGGAAATGGCTGCTGTAAAAATTCCTAATACGAAGATTCCCAGCCAGATTGCTCTCATGGTAGTAATATCCATTCCTACATATTGAGCTAAACCTGCACAAACTCCTGCTACTTTTTGTTTTTCCGGATCACGGAACAGTTGTTTTTTATCGGTATAATTGGATCCTGAATATTCTTTTCTGGCAGATGTTTTTTCAGAAAAATAAGCCTCTTCCTGTTCTTCAATCTTCTCAGGAGTTCCGATCTGTGCGATTACCTTTTCTACATCGGTATCGTTAATTACTTCACGTTTTCCTAAAGAATCTTTGAAGATCTCCACCATTCTTATTTCTATGTCATGCATTACTTCATCAGCCTCAGAAGCATCCAGAGAGCTTCTCAGTGCGTTCAGGTAATCGCTGAGCTTTATATATGCGTGTTCTTCTATGGTAAAAGAAAAACCTGCGAGTCCTATTGAGAGTGTCTTGTTCATAGCTTTGTTTTTTAATTTTGTTGGGTGATTTGGTTTACTGAGGCTGTCAGTTCATTCCATGTATTGAGAAGTTCATCCAGGAAAAGTTTTCCTTTTTCTGTGATCTGATAATATTTTCTGGGTGGTCCTCCTGTAGATTCTTCCCATCTGTAAGAGAGAAACTCTCCGTTTTTAAGTCTTGTAAGAAGAGGGTAGAGGGTTCCTTCTACTACATCCAGTTTTCCTTTTTTCAGTTCGTCAATAAGATCAGAAACATACATTTCACGGTTATTGATGAGACTTAGAATACAGAATTCCAGAATTCCTTTTCGCATTTGCGCTTTGGTATTTTCGGTATTCATCTTTGATAAGTTTTGTTAATTAGTTATATTTTTAGAAAAATGCCCCTAGCTAGTTGAGCCTATTCTAATTTTACATTACAAAGATATGTAAATAAAATGGTATTATGCAATACAAAGTAGTGAAATTTTTAAAATAAATAATTTAAAGTACTGAAAATCAATTAAATAAATTTTATCTTGAATTTTCAGTAAAATGAATTTTAACAGAAAATGGCTCAAAAATCTTTAAATTTTAAATAAAATTGATAGAAAAAAAATGATCTTTTATTAATTATTACTCATTACCCATTACTGATTACTCATATCCTAGCCCCGATAGCAGCGGTTACCCCACAGCAGCTATGGCTTTGGGGTAGGAGCGAGGAGTATGAGCGGATAGCGGGAGACAGCTTCTTATTATGAATAGGCTTTTATTGAAAAGGTAATTCTGACAGATAATGATACCGGGATTTTGAGATCGCTATTATGATTCGTATTTTTGTTAGAAATAAAAAAACACCTAAATCATTTACTATTACCATGAATATTTTGAATAAGTACAAGCACTTATCGGCATTTCTCTTATTGGGACCACTCTGTTTCGGACAGTACCAGTTTGAGGTTAAAAATGTATCAAAAAGCTACGATGCTGTCATCCAGATAGAAGATTGTTACGACGACAGATGTGGAGGAAAGGGAACTGTGGAACTGTTTGATCGTAAAAACAGCAAGGTACAGACTTTTATTTCTGATGATCTGATTTTATATACAGAACAAGGTCAAAAACCGATCCAGGGGAAATTGATTCCACTTTTAAAAGATCAACGTGCTGTGATCATAGATGACTTTAATTTCGATGGAACGGAAGATGTTGCGATACGAAACGGAAATATGGGAAATTATAGCGGAGCATCTTATGACGTATATGTCTTCAACAAAACAAGAATGGGGTTTGTAAAAAGCGAGGAACTTACAGAGCTGGGTTCAAATGGTCTGGATATTTTTGATGTCGATGCCCAGCGTAAACGTCTTATTTCTTATGGAAAGTCCGGCTGCTGTGATATTTTTACCACAGAATATGCTGTAATTCCGAATAAAGGACTTGACAAAGTTTTTGAAAAAGAAGAGGATATGAGTGTTGAAGGCTCTGTAAAAGTGACCACTAAAGAAAAGATAAATAATAAATGGATTACCAAAACAAAGGTATATCCGTCTGATCAATATAACAGAAATAAGAAGTAAGATGAAAATTCAGAAAGAGATTGATTTTATTCTGGCAGTAGATGCACTTAAAAACGTACAGCGAAGAAATTATAATGCAGATGATTCCCGAAGAGAGAATACAGCGGAACACTCCTGGCAGATTATTATTCTGGCTCAGATCCTTTATCCGTATGCTAAAAACCGTGCAGATATTGATTTGTTGAGAGTGATAAGAATGCTTTCCATTCATGATCTTGTAGAAATAGAAGCGGGAGATACTTTTATTTTTGACGAAAAAGCAATGGTAGGAAAGTTTGAAAGAGAGAAAGCTTCGGCCCAGAAAATCTTTGGAATTCTGGATGAACCTTTGCGTTCGGAATTTTTTAATTTATGGCTGGAATTTGAGGATGAGAAAACTCCTGATGCTATTTTTGCGTGTGGAATTGATAGAATCATGCCGTTTATCTTAAATTCTCATACTTCCGGAAAAAGCTGGACAGAAGCTGGAGTGACAGAAAGACAAATCCGAAATATGCTTGAAAATGCGATCAGAAGAGCATCGGATGAAATGGGAGAGGCTTTTGAGCTTTTATTGAATAAAAGTCTGGAAACAGAAAAAGTGCTGAAATAATTTCAATGAAAAATATAATAAAGCATCGGGCGGCCAATGGCCGCCCGATGCTTTATTATTTATAGTATCTGAATTGGTTTCTTGAATTCGTCAATCGCTACAAAAGTAAAATCACCTATAATTGCTTTTTCTCTTTCATAGGAATACATCTGTTCAGTATAAATTTCAACATTCACTTTCATACTGGTTTTTCCCACGTATGAAACTTTCCCGATCAGCTCAACAATGGTTCCGGCAGGAATAGGTTTTTTGAAATCGATCTTATCGCTGCTTACCGTTACCACTCTTTTTCTGGCAAAACGGGTTGCTGTGATAAAAGCTACCTCATCCATCAGCTGCATTGCTGTACCTCCAAAAAGGGTATCATAGTGATTGGTTGTGTTAGGGAAAACCGCTTTAAAGATTCTGGTTTCGGATGCTTCAATTCTTTCTTCTGTAGTCATATATCATTATTAATTAAAGCGATGTGAAATGATATTAAAACAACAGAATAATGACAGGAACTTATAGAATTCCTGAAACAATCCATCAGATCAATACAACTTCAAATCGCGAAAGTTACATGTTTAAGAAAAAGGCAGGTCTCCTGACTTGTAGCATCATTTATCTCCTTCCCATGCCTCGCACAGTGGATCTTTGATAAAGATTTCAGCTACTTACAGTTGCGCGACAGTCCGTGATTTTCACACGGTTCCCTTTTAATCTGCAGTGATGCAGAACCAATTTCTGTGATGAATAAGTGTAAAACTTTTCGGGTGCAAAAATAATGAATTTATTCCGGATTATGGAAAATAATCTGGCTGATTACTCTTCCTTTCTTAATCGTCCAGAGTGTAGTGTATCTGTTTTCTCCTGAACCGTTTATCATATAAAGGAAAATATTATCGTTATCAAGGGAAGTAACTCCAATGTTCTCAAAATCCATGGTAGGCTGGAACATATTTTTGATGGCTTCTCTTACAAAAACAGAACCTCTTCCGGGTTGCTGTACTCTGATGGATTTGATTTCGGTCATTCCTTCGGGAAGGTCATTTCCGATTCCCCATGGTTTTACTTTATCAATGGTAAGAATTTTTCCTTCTGCATCTTTTTCTTTTTTACGGTATCCGGCATTGGAAGGATAAATATCAATCACCACTTTGCTTCTTTGGGCAGTAGGAATCTTAGGATCAGAATTGTCTGTAAAAATAAGGGATTTTCCGTTTTTAGATCTAGATGGAGTGTAGGCAGGGAGCTGGTCCACATAGGCAATACGTCCTTTATTCACCATGCCTTCCTTATCAAGAGTTTCATAACGTACAAAAGGCTTGTCGTCATCTTGTTTCTCAGGATATTTGATCCAGATCCATTCCGTTTCTCCGGGAGCTGGTTTTACATAAACAAATACATCTCCTTTACGCATACGGATCTTGTCTACAATTTTTCGGTAATCGTCTTTATGTACACGTACATTGGCATATCCTTCTTCAGCTTTTACAACTCCAAAAGGAACTTTTGTCTGCCCTTTTACAAAGGCAATAGATAAAATACTGAAAGCGGATAAATAGAATGCTTTATTTATGAAAGTCATCATGAAAATTTTTTGATCCCTCAAATATATAAATTAAATGCTTTTCGGAAGATAATTATACCGTTGCAGTTCTTTTAAATCTTGTATTTGTTTCAGATAGCCTTCACGAAGAAGAAATATTTGGTGTGAAATATCGAGAACCTCCTGATAATTATGATCAGAAATAATGAATCCTTTATACTTAGACTGTTCAATGATTGCTGTTTTCAATGCTGTAGAAATTTTCGGAGAAAGACTGTGGAAGGGTTCATCAAGTAAAATAAAATCCGCTTCGGAATAAATAATCATTAAAGCTTCAATGACTCTCTGCTCACCTCTGGAAAGATTTTTAGGTTTCTCTGACAAAAAAGGACGGATCAGATCTGAAGTGAATAATAGATCAGTATTTTTCTTATTGCAAAAAAGAGGAATTAAGCTTTTAATGGTATTGTATTTTGGCAAGAAAGTATCCTGTGGCAGGTAGGCAATTCTGTTTTTTCTGTCGGAAATGCTTTTCAGAACTTTATCATTGTACCTTATAAACTGGGTATCGCTACTTATAGTTCCGAAAATAATTTTTAATAATGTCGATTTTCCAACACCATTTCTGCCCAGAATTCCAATAATCTGCCCGGTTTCACATGCCAAATAAATATCCTGAAGGATCTTATTTTCTTTAAAAGACTTGGTGATGCTGTCAATATGAAGCTTACTCATAGAATTCCTGTTATTATTTTGACAATCATACAGATAGATACTGTGAATCCCCAAAGGAAAATTTTGGAGAATCCTAAATTGGCATAAAAGTAATATTCATTTTTAAACCTGAGTTCATAGATAAAATAATGAAGGACAGGAGAAATCAAAAGAAAACTCAGTCCGAAATTCTCAATACTGAAAGAGGATAAACAAGAAGCTAATAAAGAAAATATCAAGGTGGGAATTATTATTTTTTTATAAAAAATCCAGAGAGTAGAAATACTTTTGAACATATATTAAAAGCATGAAGTTTCTGTGTGTTTTACACTTTATTCTCAAATATATTAAAAAATACAATGCTGTATGGAGAAAGTCTAAGCTATATTTGAAAAAATACACTATTTTTCAAGTAAATTTTAAAACTAATAAACATGACCAAAAAACTACTTTTTGTATTCTCTTTTATTTTGGGAATATCCAACTTTCATGCAACTCACAAAATAGAAGAAGAACCTCAATCTTTATTGTATTGTGATACCAATGCTCCAACGGGTGTTCAGATGTCGAATATAACGCTTACCACGGGAACAGTTACCTGGACTGCAGATCCTAATACTCCGGATAATATGATAAGATATAGAATACCAGGAACAACTTTCTGGATGACGGGTACACCCGTATCGGGTCAAAATTCTTTCACAATTACAGGTTTGCAGCCTTGTACAGTGTATGAAGTACAGGTCTCAAAAACATGTATTACTCAAGGAACATGGTCCAACCCAATATTTTTTGCAACCACATTGAATTACTGTACAAGCGCATCTACTGATACCACGATGATGCATATTTCCAATGTGACAGTAACTTCCACTGGAATTACAACACCCATGGTGAGTGATTCCGGAGCTTCTAATTATACAGATTACAGGACGGATGTAAACAGAAGAATTAAATTTCTCGTAGGAAGCGTGGGGAATAAGATCTCAGTAAATCATACATGGACAGGTACACCAGGCTCAATCACTGTAACGGCATGGATTGACATTAACGGTAATGGAATTTTTGAATCCAATGAAAGAGTTTTGGTTGCCAATAATGTTACATCAGCTGCTCCTGCTGTATCTATATTCTCTATTCCCGGTTATCCTACGCTGCCAGCCTCTGTTGTTGGAGGTTGTGGTGTAGCAATGAGAGTGATTTCCAGACAAACGTTTCCTACAGATGCCTGTGGTACATTTACGTATGGAGAAGTGGAAGATTATGGCGTGGATTTTATTGATCTCACCCTCGGAGTGGAAGAATCATTGAAGTCTAAAAAGCCGGAAATTTATCCTAATCCTGCCTCTGATGTTTTAAATATCTCCGGAATTTCAGAAGCCGCAGATTATGAAATTTACAATGCCGTAGGACAGAAAATTGACGAAGGAAGAGTTTCAAATCACCAAGTAAACCTTAATCATTTGTCAAAAGGAGTTTATTTTATCCAGCTGAAAGATAAAGAAAAGGTAACCCGATTAAAATTCATTAAGAAGTAAAAATAAAAAAGAGAGAGTACCTTTGGGTGCTCTCTCTTTGTATTTGCGTTAATTTAATTTCTTATTTATTAAATTCTCTCAAGTTCATCTGCATCAATCGTGGTCTTGAAAGTTCCGTAATTGACAATCACTTTATTTCTGGAAATTTTTTCAATGGTTCCTACACTGGTACTTCCGGTAATACGAACACGCTGTCCGATTTTCATCCACACAGCACGGTCAGTTTTACGTTTCTCTTCCAGTTTTTCATTGGTTTCAGCAATTTTTTCAATAACATCCTCCTTTTTCAGCTGTTGAGTGATTTTTCTCTTAACAACCTGCAGACGTTTGGTTTCATCCTTATCACTGCCCAGTTTTCTGAATTTCTCCTGTTCAAGAAGTTTTACAAAATCTTTTACCACATCCTTTCTGGATTTTCCTTTGGTATAGCTGTCGATGAATGTTTCAATCTTATTCCCGAACTGTAGTTTGCGGTGTTCTTCCTCATACAGCTTCTGGAAATTGAACAGTTTCTGCTGAAGCTGCTCATTTAGTTTCTGAAGGTTATCACGTTTATCTTCTACAGATTCTTTCCTTTCTGCAAGATCAGATTTCAGTTTTTCAACCTCAAATTTTTCCTGCTGCAGTTTTACAATCGTTTTGTCAAGATTAACAATATCATGTTCTACTTTTTTCTTCGCAGAATGGATAATGAATCTTGGAATCTTATTCTTTTCCGCAACTTCAAAAGTAAATGAACTTCCTGCCTGTCCCACTTCCAGCTTATACATCGGTTCCAATGTCTCTTCATTGAAAAGCATAGCTGCATTCTGAGCGTTCGGAAGCTGTTCTATTACCAGTTTAATATTGGTATAGTGCGTTGTAATGATGGCAAAACTCTTTTTGTCATAGAAAAACTCCATAAAACTTTCTGCCAACGCACCTCCAAGCTCAGGATCAGAACCTGTACCAAATTCATCAATAAGCAGAAGCGTATTGGCATCTGCCTCACGAATGATTCCGGACATTTTCTTCAACCTCGATGAATAAGTTGATAAGTGGTTTTCAATGGACTGGTTGTCCCCAATATCAGTCATGATTTTCTCAAAGAAAAACATTTCAGACTTAGGATGAACCGGAACCAGAATACCACTCTGAATCATCAGTTGCAGTAATCCTACCGTTTTCAGGGTAATTGATTTTCCACCGGCATTTGGACCGGAAATACAGATAATTCTGTTATGATCTGTTAAAGTTAAGGTTTGAGGGTGGATTGTTTTGTTTTCAACTTTGTTTCTTAACCATAAAAGAGGATGATAAGCATCTTTTAGTCTCAGCGTTTTATGATGGTTGATTTTCGGAAGAACTCCGTTGATCACTTCACCAAATTTTGCTTTAGCTCTCGTAAGGTCAAGGTCAAAAATATAAACCTGATATCTCCATAGCTGAGGTTGGAATTCCGCCAGTTCTGTTGTAAGTTGACGGAGAACTTTATCAATTTCTTTTTTCTCTTCCTCTTCATTTTCACGAAGCTTGAAATAGTGCTTTACCACACTGTCCGGCTGAATATACGTGATGGAACCTGTTTTGGAAATTCCTAATGTTCTTCCGGCAACCCTTTTTTTGAATCCTGATTTTACAGCCAGAACTCTTTGGTCGTCAATAATCGTTTCCCGGATATCATCCAGAAAGTCACTCTGTCCATACGTGGTAAGCGCACGGTTGAAATTTTCCTGAATCGCCTTTTTAGCAAGCTGGATTTCAGTTCTTATCCCTTTCAGAGCTGGAGAAGCTTCATTTTTTACTTCACCAAAACGGTTAAAAACCTTATCTACCTTCTCAATGATCTCTTTTCTGAATTCCAGTACAGAAACTTCTTCTAATAAAGTAGGAAACGTTTCCGGCATGGTAGGGAAGAATTTCTGAAGTCTTCCGATCTGTTCCGTAATGGTTTTTATTTTGATGAAAGCAGCATTTTCCAGACGGTAGTTCTCAATCAGCATCAATTTCAGCTCACTTTCAATATCTTCATATTCATCAAACGGAATCGCATTTGAACTTTCAAAACTCGACAGATATTCTGAGGTTTTTTTTAATGAAAGTTCCGCCTCGTCAATTTCCATCGGACGAAGTTGAAGAATTTTTTCTCTTGTTTTCGGAGAATACGCAAATGGGGAGATTTCCGCGAGCAATTGCGGAAACTCTAATTCGTCTAAATCTTCTTTATCTATATACACAGTGCAAATTTAGTGAGAATTTTGATTATTACGTATATCTGAGAGATTTACAGAATAAATTAACTGTGAATTTGATGATTATGGAGTTCCTTTTTTTTATTAAAAATTTTAAAACTTCAAAAAAGATCAATTTTTTTTAACGCAAAGTTTTTATTACTAACCCTTATTCCTTTAAGGAAGCAAAGAGTGGAATCAATACATTGATTCTTTCTAAGCGATTCGGTTATTCTTCTGCTTCATCAGTGATGTAGTCGTATTGCTTTGATTACTCAAAATAAGTAATAGAATGCAATAACCTTTATGCTTATGAAAATTTATGATATTCTTTTTATTACATTTGAGATGTGAAACTAGAAACCTCAAGATTGATTTTAAAAGGAATCAATGAAAATAATACAGAAGATATTTTAAAAATCCGAGGCAATCCGGAAGTCAATAAATTTGTGAAAAGAGTTTCACCAAAGACCAACTATGATGCGCTTCAGTTTATTTTGACGATTAAGCAAAGAACTCAAAATAATCAAACGGTCTATTGGGGAATTTCTTTAAAAGATCAGTCTCATCTTATCGGAACCATCTGTCTCTGGAATTTTTCTGAAGACCGGAAAAAAGCAGAAGTTGGCTATGAACTGTTACCAGAGTATCACAGACAGGGGATTATGTCTGAAGCTTTGAATGCGGTAGTAGAGTATGGATTTAACGAACTCCTTTTACAGGAAATTGTGGCCATTACCAATACATTCAATGAAAACTCAAAAGGACTTCTTGTAAAACATCATTTCGTTTTGCAGGAAGGAAAAAAAGATGAAGGGTTTCCGGATAATATTATCTTTAGTTTGAAAAGGCTATCCGGAGATCGTCCGTAGGAAATCTAACAGGTTTTTCTCTATCTTTATCGCCGATTGAAATTACATATGAAAAATGAAATAAAATCTTTAACGGGACTTAGAGGGATTGTTGCATTATGGGTAGCGTTTTTTCATTTTAGTTTTTTTAGGAATGAAGTCATTCAGGATATAGTAGGAAAGGGGTATGTAGCCGTTGATATCTTTTTTGTGCTGAGTGCTTTCTTACTGACGGTTTCTTACTCTGATAAATTTAAAAATCTGAATTATAAAACAATAGAAGTTTTTTATAAAAAGAGAGTCAACAGAATTTACCCGGTCTATATTGTATCGGTTGTTTTTATTGCCTTGTTTTTAATGAAGACTTCTGTAGCAGGATTTCTTATTAATGCCGGTTTGTTACAATGTTTTTTTAATCCTGATTATCTGCTGAATGTGGTCTATTGGTCGTTAAGTACAGAATGGGTTTGTTACTTAACATTCCCTTTTATGCTATGGCTTGTCCTGCATTATAAAATACGCAGCGAAATTTTAATTATTGCCAGTTTGGTTTTGAGGTTTGCACTTCCTTATATTCCCGATCATTTGTATATAGGTTCTGAACATCCAATGAAAGTAGGGGAATCACCAAGATATCTTGATCTTCCTTACGGACTGGTTTCTCTGCTAAGAACGGTTTCTTCCTATTTTCTTGGAATTGGAATTGCTCTTCTGCCACCATTTAAAATGAAGAAAGAAAACCTGATCCTTTATATCATTCTCCTATTGTTTGTGTTCATGTTATTTATTGAAAAAGGGCTCTTGTTTATCCCTTTATTATCAGCATTGATGATCAAATATCTGTATGAAGGAAAGTCAAATTATCTGAAAGTATTTTTAGAAACTAAAGCGGTGTATTTTTTAGGAAATATTTCTTACTCATTATACATCATCCATTATATGGTGAAGAAACAAAATTTCGTTATTGTAAATTCTTATCATCTTAATAATCTGTTATTAATCTCCTTTTCATTATTGCTGTCCTATTTTTCGTATATGCTGATTGAAAGAAAAGTGAAGATATTTAAAGTATAATGAAGGCTCTTATTTTATTTTAATATTATTATTTTTGCACTATGACCTGGACAGAAATTTTAGCCCCGATAAAGAGTACGGAATACTTTACCACCCTTTGGGAGAAAGTGAAGAATGAATATGCAACAACCAAAGTTTTTCCACCAAAGAATCAGATTTTCAGAGCATTGGAACTTACAGCTTTTGATGATGTTGAAGTGGTGATTATTGGTCAGGATCCTTATCATAATGATTATCAGGCGAATGGTTTGTGTTTCTCTGTTTCTGAGCAGGTTGCTGCACCGCCATCACTGAAAAATATTTTTATTGAACTGAAAGATGATTTGGGAGTGGTAAGAACTTCTAAAGAACTTGATGACTGGGGAAAACAGGGCGTTTTATTACTGAATGCTACGTTAACGGTTCGTGCGCATACACCGAACTCTCATAAAGACCTTGGCTGGGAAAAATTCACCAACTTTATCATTAAAGAAATTTCAGATAAAAAAGAGAATGTGGTTTTTGTTTTATGGGGTGCTTTTGCACAAAAAAAAGCCGAACTCATAGATCCGGCTAAACATTTTATTATTAAATCGGCACACCCTTCTCCTTTTTCTGTGTACAGAGGTTTTTTTGGAAGCAAGCCTTTCTCAAAAATTAATGAATATCTTGTTTCCAAAGGGAAGAAGCCTATTTCCTGGTAGAATCGGCAGATTGATCTGCTTTTTTTATCGTAATTCCGATTTTATATTTTCCGGCTAATGCTTTTGTTCCGTCTTGTGACTTGGGATAAGGAGCGATGTCCTGTAATGTAATGGTATATCTGTTGAATTCTGTCGACTGATGATAATTTCTTGCCGGATAATCTGCGCTTGCAAGGTTCAGAGTCATTGGTCGGGTAGATGTTCCCATTACTTCCACCTGTGCAAGAGCAACACCCGCCCATATACATTGGGCTCCTTCAGGACAACGGCTGTCTTCAGAAACTCCTTTGAATGTCACATTCATCTGGTATTCTCGTAAAAACTT
This sequence comes from Chryseobacterium sp. KCF3-3, assembly GCF_045865955.1. Taxonomy (NCBI): domain Bacteria; kingdom Pseudomonadati; phylum Bacteroidota; class Flavobacteriia; order Flavobacteriales; family Weeksellaceae; genus Chryseobacterium; species Chryseobacterium sp. KCF3-3. The sequence continues at coordinate 262,670 of NZ_AP035792.1, read as the reverse complement.
ATTTTCTCCTTCAGTCAGGTATATAACACCGTCTTTCTGATTATGAGAGCTTGTTGTTTTTGTACCTGTGGACATTTCAGTAGTTTTTGTATTAATCCTGGATTTCTTTTGGGCATCACATCCTGTTAATGCAAATATTCCCAGACTGAGTATGACAATTTTATGGAACATAGTTTCTTATATTTAATTAAATGACGTTAAACATATTAAGTAATACTACCAAAAACATTGCCACTCCTACCACAAAACTGAATCCGGTTCCATAAATGAATCCAATCAGCGCTCCTTTAGTGGATCGTAAGGCTTTATTCATATCCTTGCTGTCGTGAAGTAACTCACCGATAAATACACCAGCAAACATTCCTATCAGAAATCCCAACGGGATCGGAATAAATATCCCAACAATAGTTCCAATGACAGAACCAATACTTCCCCAACGCGTACCTCCATACTTTCTGTTGGTCTTTGCCGGAATTACATAACTTAACACTACAGAAGCAAGCGTAAGAATTCCGAATGCCCATATATAAACCATGGAAAGATCAGCATCCGTCCCGAATTTATAGATCAACAGTCCGCAGATACTCAGCAAAAGACCAGGCAATACCGGAAGAAAAGTTCCCAATATTCCAATAAATAAGAGAATAAGGCAGAAAATATTAATAATTGTTGTATCCATTCTTTTAAAAAATATACATGCAATATAAAAAAAGTGGCCTTATAAAAAGCCACTTTGAGAACTGAGTTATAAAATTTTATTACAAATTTAAGATTACGTATTCCAGAATCGGTCCTGTTTTACCGATATTTCCACTTGCATGGTTATGGAATGTAGTATAATAGATATTTCCGCTATTGGTAGTTCCTGAACATGATCCCATATAATCGCCGTGTGCCTGATGAGCATTCCACGCATTCTGATTAATGGTAATGGTAACAGTGTTTCCATTGGCTGTATGATGGCAGATCGTCATATGGTTATTGTTTAAAGATGTTCCTACTGTGATCTTAGGAGCTGTTGTATCCACATACTTATTGGTTCTTATCATCAGAGGTTCATTATCTTTCTGTACCAATACTTCCCAGAACAAAGGATCATAATGCTGGATTTTTTGCCACAAAGGTTGATCATATTGAATATTTAATGTATTAAATCCTATTGCTGACGCCATAGCCGTATTGGAAACACTACAGTTGTTATACATAGCGACATTTCCATTGGTATTAAAACAAATTTTTGGAAGATCGAGAAATCCTCCATAAACGCCGCAATAGGGAGCGTTTTTATCTCCTCCTACCAGATACGCTGCTGCCCAGTCTGAACTGTAAATGCTTCCGCCATTCGTGATAAAAGTAGAGAGATTATTGAAAACAGAAACATCGTTACCCGGATTATTAGTTCCCGTTTGTGTCAAATTACGCGAACCACAGTTCAGGAAAATAATATCATACTGAGAAATGGTGTTGAAATTTTTTAAATCGTGATAGCTGATTTCTGTCGCCGTATACCCAAGACTTGTAATAATAGATTCTATTTCGTCATAACTGCCTTCTACATAAGCTATTTTTGCTATCTGATTCAGCTTTGAATCTTTGGTGGGAACAGTGGTTGTTTCATCCTTTTTTACCGTAACAGGAATCTCTGTTCTAAAATTAAGACCGTTCCCAGTCTGAATGTGAAGAGTTGTATTTCCTTCAGGTGCAGTAAGGCTGAATGTACCATCAGTATTGGAATAAGTGTGATAAACCTGATTTTTGCTATCAATAGTGAATACAGTGGCACCGCCAATGGGTTTTGTTCCGTTTTTAGCAAATACTTTACCTTCTATAGTTCCGGTGGGTACTTTTTTGGAATCTTCTGGGCTCATTGAGTCATCACCTCCTTTACAGTTTACTAAGAGCACAAGGCTGCATAGTACGATGAACAAGTAATTTTGTCTCATATTTAATTGATTTTGATGGGTTTAGTTTTAACCAAATTTAATAAATTTTTAATATTAAAACACTTAAATTGTAATTTATTTTAATATTTTTTACTTAAATGTGTTATTTGTAGTTAATTTTTCATTTATAATCAAGGGTTGTAGAAGATTTGATATTTTAAAGTTGAGTTCACGATTTTTTTTTATATGAAATTTTCCGGATAATACTTTTTGGGATGAAAATTGATTATGAATAGTAAAATGATGATTCTTAATTTCATAAATTTGCTGTAATGAATGACCAGTTACAAGAAACCAAAAACTTTATACAGGAGCTGAGCGAACAGCTTTACATTTATATTACCCAGATATCACCCTCCGGGCTGGATTGGGTATTTCATATTATTGTAAAACTGAGCTTACTTCTTGTCCTGTTTTTTATTACTGATTTTATCTTTAAATTCATTATCAATTCTGTGTTCAGGTTATTTCATAATGAGCAGAAATTTCCCATTTTAAAATCTGTTTACCAGTCGAAGATCACCAATTCAGTAGCTCATTTTGCTGCGTTGATTGCTGTAGCTGGGATCCAGGGATCTATATTTCCGGAAAATGCATTGCCGAAGACCACCATTTTTATCATAAGATGTATCAATCTTGGGCTGGTATTGATATTGGCAGGAATGCTGTACAGATCGCTGACTGCTTTCAGAAATTATTTCAGCATCAAACAGGATTTCTATAAAATAATGGCACTCAATGCCATTTCAGAAACCGTAAAAATCTTAGGACTTTTTATATTTACTGTAGTAGGGCTTTGTGTGATTTTCGGAATCAAGGGAACAACTATTGTAGGAAGTCTGGGGGCGATTACAGCTGTTCTGGTATTGGTTTTCAGGGATACTATTCTGGGGTTTGTAACAGGTCTGCATGTAGCTACTTCTAAAAATTTAAAAGTAGGAGATTGGGTGAGTATTCCCAAATACAGCATTGAAGGAAATATTACAGAAATCAATCTTCTGACTACCAAAATCACCAATTTTGATAAAACAGTTTCAACAATTCCCACTTATGATTTGATGACCACCGAGATCAAGAATATGCAGGTGATGTCTGAATCTAATACCCGAAGAATAAAAAAATCAATTTATTTTAACATTAATTCTTTTAAGTTTCTTACTGATGAAGATGTGGAGCGCTTAAAGGAAATTAACCTTATTTCGGATTACCTGGAAGAAAGAGCATCAGAGATCAAAAAAGAAAAGGAAAGTCTGGAGCATAAAGATAAAGTAGTGAATGGAAGGCAGCTTACCAATATTGGTGTTTTCAGATATTATGCACAGAAATATATTGAAAATGATCCTGATATAGATAAAAACGGAACCAGAATGGTTCGTCAGCTGGAGATTACTCCACAAGGGCTACCCCTTGAAATATACTGTTTTGCCAATGATTCCCAATGGGAACGTTTTGAGCAGATACAGGCAGATATTTTTGACCATTTATTAGTGGCTTCAAAAGAATTTGAGCTTCAGGTAATGCAGGTAAGCATTAAAGTATAGAAATTAGAAACTAGATATTAGAAGTTAGGGGCTAAGCTTCTTTACAACTGATGTTTAGATAACATAATAAGTGTAAAATTTAATAGTGGTATAAAAGTGTAGTAGTGAAATGATAATTACCATTTGTCATCTAACTTCTAACTTCTCATATCTAACATCTAAAATAACAATGACAAAACTAAGCGTAAACATTAATAAAATTGCGACGTTAAGAAATGCAAGAGGAGGTGAAACCCCAAGTGTTACAGAAGCTGCTGTAAAAATTCAGGAATTCGGAGGACAGGGAATTACCATCCATCCAAGACCTGATGAAAGGCATATCACAAGAAAAGATGTCTATGATCTGAAGCCGTTGGTTACGACTGAGTTTAATATTGAAGGAAATCCTCATCAGGATTTTATTGATATGGTATTGGAAGTGAAACCGGAGCAGGTGACTCTTGTACCGGATGCTGATGATGCTATTACCTCCAATGCAGGATGGGATACCAAAAAACATCTTGATTACCTTACAGAGATTATTGCAGAATTTAAAAAAGCAGGAATCCGTACTTCTGTTTTCCTGGATCCTTTACCTGAGCTTGTAGAATATGCTGCAAAAACAGGCGCAGACAGAATAGAATTATATACAGAAGCTTACGCAAAAAATTATCTTATCAATAAAGAACAGGCCATAAAACCTTATTACGATACTGCAGTGGAAGCTACTAAATTTGGATTGGGAATCAATGCCGGACATGATCTGAGCTTAGAAAACCTGAAGTACTTTGCAGATACCATTCCCAACCTTTTGGAAGTGTCTATCGGTCATGCTTTGGTTTCTGAAGCACTTTATATGGGATTGGAAAATACAGTTCAGGCTTATCTGAAGAGACTGGCAAAATGGTAAAATATAAGAAACCAGAAGTTAGAGATTAGAAGTTAGTACAACTTCAATTATATTAAAAATAGCATAAACAGATTATGCATGATTTATCTAACTTCTGATTTCTCACATCTAACTTCTAAAAATATGGAAATTTTAAATTCAAAAATATTCGGCGAAAATGTAACGAATACGCCACTTCTTGTATTTCACGGATTATTCGGAATGCTTGACAATTGGGGAAGTTTCGGAAAGGATCTGGGAGAATATCTTCCGGTACACCTGATCGATCTTAGAAACCATGGAAGAAGCTTTCATTCAGACAGCATGTCTCATGATGATCTGGCAGATGATATTGCCCGTTATATGGATCATTACGGAATTCAGAAAGCTCATGTTTTAGGGCATTCTTTAGGAGGAAAAGCAGTAATGCAGTTTGCTATAAAATATCCTGAACGTGTTGAAAAACTGATTGTTGTTGATATTTCACCTAAAGCATATCCACCGCATCATCAGGGAATTATCAAAGCGCTGGAAACGGTAGATTTTGATACAGTATCTTCAAGAAATGAAGTAGAAGCTGTTCTGAACCAATATATTCCCGAAAGATCTACTGTGCAGTTTTTGACAAAAAACCTGTATTGGGATGACAATAAAAACCTGTATTGGAGATTCAATCTTAAGACTTTATCTGAAAAATATACTGAATTTGTTTCCAATGCGATTAAATTCGGAGTTTTTGAAGGCGAAACATTGTTTATAGCAGGGGCAAAATCCAATTATATCCTGCCACAGGATGAATTCGGTATCAAGCAGCAATTCCCTAAAGCTAAAATAGTGACGGTAAAGAATGCAGGACATTGGGTACAGGCGGAAAACCCTGTTGATTTCGCAAATGTAGTTAAGGAGTTTTTGGGTTTGAATTGATTTTATTCTTTGATTTGTGATATTATGTTAAATTTTTATTAAAACGTAATATTATTTCTCCATGATTTGAATTTTTTGTACTTTGGATTTTCAAAAAACAATAAAAATATTAACTTATGGAAAACAAAAATTCAAAAAAGAAGCCATTTTTTGCGTCATTCTTAGAAAAACAGGTTAAAGACCCTGAAACAGTAAAAGGAGGAGGTATTACTTCTGTATTGGCAGATCAGATTACTACATCTCTTCAGGATCAGATTACTACTCCTATTAAGGATAATGTTACAAAACCTGACAATGACAATGTAACGATGAAATATCCTTCTGACGGTGATGAGGATGTTTTAGAAGCATAAGAAATATACTAAAGCTTAAGCTAAATTATATATCAAACCAAAACTAAAACATTATGAAAAGCAACAACTCAAAGAAGAAGCCGTTTTTCGCATCATTCTTAGAAAAACAGGTTAAAGATCCGGAAACGGTAAAAGGAGGAAGTGACATTACACTTGCTGAAAGAGATTTGATCACAAAACCAACAATCGATACGGTAACTTCTCCAAAAGATGATATGATGCACACGCTGAAATATCCTTCTGATGGTGATGATGATACAATCACTCTTCCACTGTAAGATCAGAACGAATATTCAATAAAATAGTAGGGGAAACTTAAATAGTAAGTTTCCCTTTTTAATACAATCGGCAAATGATTCTCTGCATCACCCATTCACAGGATTTTTATAATATTGACCTCTTTTTCGAATATCTGAGCTCCCAAAATATTCCTTATTTCAGATTGAATTCCGATCGTCTGAATCACCTTCAGAAAATCAGTATTCATGAAGATTCATTTGAACTGACAGATGAATTAGGAAATACGATCCATTCTGACACTATAAAAGGCGTATGGCACAGAAAAGCCTGGAGGATCAGTGCTCCCGAAGAACTGGATCAGGATTATGAAAGAATCTTTCTCAACGAATATGGAAGCCTGAGGTATAATCTGATGACCGCTTTAGAACATATTCCCTGGATCAACCCTTATGAAAATGAAAAAAAAGTAGACGGAAATAAGATATTTCAGCTGAAAATTGCCCAAAGACATAACTTAACCATTCCCAAAACCATTTTTTCCAATGATGAAGAAAAAATAACAACATTTTTTTATCAATACTGCCAGGGAAAAGCCATTGCTAAGCTTCACGGAGTTACCGCAAAAACAATGTCAGGAGAGAACATGATTTCCACTACAGTTATTGAGGAAGAATCCTTGGAACACCTTTCAGATATCGCTTACTGTCCGATGATTTTTCAACCCTATATTGACAAAGAATATGAATTACGAATCGTATATGTAGATGGTGAGTTCTTCACAGGAAAAATCAATAACAGTGAAAATGCAGACTGGAGAGTAGCCCGCGAAGGGTATTTCTGGGAAGCATATGAATTACCTGATGCTGTGAAAGTAAATCTTACTTCCATGATGAACGAAATGGGACTTTATATAGGAGCGATCGATATGATCAAAGGAAGAGACGGAGCCTATTATTTCCTTGAAGTCAATCCTCAGGGAGAGTGGGGAATGCTTCAGAAAGAGTTGGGATTTCCTATTGCAGAAAGAATTGCCGACAACCTTATCAAAAGAATTAATTTCCATGAATAAAATTTTAATAATTACCCATACCGCAGATAATTTTTCCATTGAGAAAGTAACAGAATACATTGAAAAAAATAATTGTGAAGTCATTCGCTTTGATGTAGACGTTTATCCATTACAAAACAAACTATCCACTATTTTCCAGGATGGAGAATGGGTAAGTTACCTGGAAACGCCTGAAGCAAAACATCGTTTGGACGATATTTCAGCCATCTGGTACAGAAGAGCCTACAATATCGGAAAAGGATTAAAAGAAGAAATGGACTCTAAATTTTACGGTGCGGCTATGGGAGAAATCAGAAATACCCTTTTCGGTTTCTTTGAATCTGTGGATGCTTATTCTTTAGGAAAACCAAGTGTTTACAGAAGACTTGACAGCAAGGAAGAACAGTTGAAAATTGCAGATAAATTAGGGCTGACCATTCCGGCAACCTGTCTTACCAACAATCCGGATGAAGCAAGGAAATTTATTGTAAAACATCAGAATGTGGTTGCCAAAATGCAGACCGGTTTTGCCATTTATGAAGATGGAGTAGAAAATGTAGTATTTACGAACGTTGTTGGCGAAGATAAACTGGAAGAGCTGGATTCATTGTTGTACTGTCCTATGCAGTTTCAGCAGATGATTCGGAAGAAAAAAGAACTTCGTATTACTATTGTGGGAAGAGATGTGTATGCATTCGAAATAGATTCTCAACAGTCTGAAGATGCCAAAGTAGACTGGAGAAAAGATGGTGTCAATCTGATTGATAAATGGAACAGAACAGAACTTCCGGCAGATGTAGAAGCAAAACTCCTTGAACTGCTTGATGTTTATCATGTAGATTATGGAGCCATAGATATGATTGTTTCCCCTGAAGACGAATATTATTTCATCGAGATCAATGCTGCAGGAGAATTTTTCTGGCTGGATAATCTTACAGAAGGAAACCTTATTTCAAAGAGTATTGCAGATGTTCTTTGCGATAAAGCTCCAAGAAGAAATAATGAAGTAATGGCTTAAATAGCTGCATATATTTTTGAATATAAAAGTCCTGAAAGATGTAAATTCTTTCAGGACTTTTAAGTTTGTTGTCCTGTGAATGATAATATTGGTTAAATTAAGTTGAATTATGCTTTAAAAATCGCAAATTTGCAAAAACGGTTTTTCTAAAGAATTTTTACCAATCCGGAAGAATTGCCGGATAGAAAATATTGTTATATTTTAGTCAGCAATCAAGTAAAATAATTAATGATTTTTGTAACGGGTGCTACCGGAATTCTGGGAAGAATAATTGTACTGGAACTTCTTAAAAGAGGGGAAAATGTACGTGCTTCCAAACGGCCGGGCAGCAATTTAAACGAAGTAAAGCATTCATACAGCTTTTATACGGAGAATCCTGACGATTTTTTTAATAGAATCGAATGGGTAAACGTAGATTTTGATGATCTCGATTCTTTAAAAACTGCACTGCAAGGTGTAGATGAGGTATATCATTGTGCTGCAAAAGTGAGTTTTCATCCCAAAGACGAAAAAGAAATGTACCGTACCAATATTAAGGGTACCGAAAATCTTTTGTATGCCTGCGAAGGATCAGAGGTTAAAAAATTTCTTCATGTAAGTTCTGTTGCCGTTCTTGATAATTTTAATGAAAAAGGAGAACTGGATGAAGAATCTGACTTTAATCCGAAACTGGAACATTCTGCCTATGCTATTTCCAAACATTTGTCTGAAATGGAAGCATGGAGAGCTTCAGCAGAAGGCCTGAATGTGGTGATCATCAATCCTGGAATGATTGTAGGAAGCGGAAACTGGAGTCAAAGCAGCGGTGAACTTTTCTCAACCTTTGAAGATAATAGCTTTACTTTTTCAGGAGGCTCTGCTTATGTTGACGTAAGAGACGTTGCCAATACGGCTATCGGATTAATGGAAAATAACCTTTTCGGAGAACGTTTTATTATTGTTGCTGAAAATAACAGATATGCAGACCTTGCCAAACAGGTAAGAACCCGATTGGGACTTAAAGAGGCAAGAATTCTTTCCCAATCTGTACTCAATATCGGAAGAGTAGCCAACACCCTTTTCGGATGGCTGATTCCAAAACTCAAAATGGTCACCAAATCAAATATTGAGGCCATTTCTTCATTCAACACCATTTCCAATCACAAAGTCAAAGAAAAACTGAACTATCAGTTTATTCCCGTAAAAGAAAGTATTGACTTTCACCTGAACAATTATATTAACGACAAAAAGCTGAAGAAATGAATCTTGCAGAGGCAATTATCCTTAAAAATGTAGAAAAACATCCTATAAAAGCGGCCATCGGATTTAAAAAGAAAGATGCAGCCTGGAAAGAGCTGAGCTGGAAAAAATTCAGTGAAATTATTTTTAAAACAGCCAATGCCTTAAAAGAATCCGGAGTTCAGGAGAATGACAGAGTCGCTATTTATTCAGACAATTCATCAGAATGGATGATTATGGATCTGGCTTCAATGGCTATCGGTGCAGTCACAGTGCCTATTTATTCCACAAATAATGCTGAACAGGCAGAACATATCATCAACGATTCCGGAGCTAAAGCAGTTTTAGTAGGAAATCAGATGCAGTACGATGCCTGCCTTGAGTTTTTACATAAAGAAGAAAATAATCTGGAAACGATTATTGTTTCCAAAAAAGCGGTTTGGATCAAGAAAGAATTCAACAGTTTTTATCTTGAAGATTTCATTGCAAAAGCTTCACCGGAGCTGGAAATCTGTAAGAAAGAAAATGATGATATCGCTACATTAATCTATACTTCCGGAACTACCGGAATCCCAAAAGGAGTAATGCTTACCCATGGGAATTTTATCAAAGCATTCGACTCACACTTTGAATTTTTTAAGTTTAAAAACTTTGAAGAAGAACTTTCACTGGCATTCCTACCTTTAAGCCATGTTTTTGAAAGAAGCTGGAGTTTACTTTGTTTATATGGTGGTGCCCGCGTGTATTTCCTTGAAGATCCGAAAAATGTCGCCAAAGCATTGGAAGAAGTAAAACCTACAGCGATGTGTGCCGTACCGAGATTTTTCCAGAAAGTATATGCAGGCGTTTTGGAAAAAGCAGAAGAAGGTTCATCATTGAAGAAAAAAATCTTTGACTGGGCACTTAAAACCGGATGGGAAACTGCCGAATTAAGAAGAAATGAACAACCCATTCCTTTTGGATTAAAATTCAAAGAAGCTATAGCAGACCGATTGGTTTTCAGTAAAATAAAAGAAAAAATGGGTGGCAGACTTTGGTTCTTACCTTGTGGTGGAGCTTCATTGTCGCCGGAAGTGACCCGTTTCTTTGAATCGGTGGGAATTCACGTGACTGTTGGATATGGATTAACGGAAACTACTGCTACGTTAACTCTTTTCCCTCTTACTCATTTTGAACATAGTACGAGTGGAAAACCTCTTCCGGGAGTAGAAATGCGTATCGGAGAAAATGATGAGATCCAGGCCAGAGGGAACGGAATCATGAAAGGATACTACAAGAAACCTGAAGAAACCGAGAAAGTATTTACAGAAGACGGATGGTTTAAAACCGGTGATGCTGGAAAGTTTGATGAGAAAGGAAACCTGATCATCACAGACAGAATCAAAGACCTGATGAAAACTTCCAACGGAAAATACATCGCTCCACAACAGATAGAAAACCTTTTAACCAACAATAATTTTATTCAGCAGATCATGCTGATTGCGGAAGGAAGGCAGTTTGTTTCAGCATTGATTGTTCCTAATTTTGAATTTTTACAGGATTATATCAAAAAGAATAATATTCCTTTTACCAATTGGGAAGAGGCTGTAAAAAATGAAAAGATAGTTCATCTTTACAAAGAAAAAATTAAAGAATTACAGGACCACCTGGCAGACTATGAAAAAGTGAAGAAATTTACTTTAATGCCGGCAGAATTTGACATCAATACAGGAGAAATCACTCCTACACTGAAAGTCAAAAGAAATGTGGTCATTAAAAAATATGCAGATATTATAGAGAAGATGTACTAAAATTTTTTTGATCTCCTGTTTTCACGTCAATTACAACTGAAGACGTAAAAATTCCCCTTTATTGGAGGGGTGGCGAAAATTCAAAGAATTTTTGACGGGGTGGTTCAAAATAATGACTTAAATTAAACTATGACGACACAAGATTTTATAGGAAAAGAAAATTTCACCATTCATACCCAAACGGTTTCAGAAAGCTGTCCGTCTAATATTGCCCTGATTAAATATTGGGGGAAATATGCGGATCAGATTCCTGCAAACCCAAGTATCAGCTATACTTTAAACCATTGTAAAACCAATACTTCAATGGAGTTTACAGCAGATGAATCTTTTTCAGTGCAGACTTTCCTTGCTGGAAATGAAGAAGTGAAGTTTGCCGAAAAAATTGAAAAATATTTCAGAAATATAGAACAGTATCTTCCATGGATTTTAAAAGGGAAATATATCATCAGAACAGAGAATACATTTCCACACAGTTCCGGGATTGCCAGCTCAGCTTCAGGATTTGGAGCCATTGCAAAATGTCTGATGGCGTTGGATGCTTCCTTTACAGAAAAAACTTCTGAAGAAGAATCTTTGAGAAAAGCTTCATTTTTAGCAAGATTAGGAAGTGGAAGCGCATGCCGAAGCTTGTACAACGGACTTGTGGTGTGGGGAGAAACTGATGAGGTAACAGGAAGTTCAGATTTGTTCGGAGTACAGTATCCCGACACTGAAATTCATGAAGTTTTCAAAAATTTTAATGATTGGGTTTTATTGATTCATGAAGGCCAGAAAAGTGTTTCTTCAACGGTAGGACATGGTTTGATGAATACCAATCCTTATGCAGAAAGAAGATTCCAGGAAGCAAGGGAAAACTTTGTCCCAATGAAAGAGATCCTGAAAAGCGGAGATATGGAACGTTTTATCAAGTTGGTAGAACATGAGGCACTTACATTACATGCAATGATGATGATGAGTGATCCTGCTTTTATCCTGATGAAAACAGGAACATTGGAAGTTATCAATAAAATCTGGGATTTCAGAAGAGAAACCGGACTTCCTTTATTCTTTACATTGGATGCAGGAGCGAATGTTCACCTTCTGTTCCCGAATAATGGGTCTGAAGAACAGATCAAAGCCTTTATTGAAGCTGAATTATTACAACACACTCAGAAAAATGGAGTAGTGAAAGATGTGATGAAATTTTAAATAAGAATAAATATTCAATAGGAGTGGGCTAAAGCCCACTTTTTTAGTATAATGATATTAGGGTTTTCTATGCGACAGTTCTTTCATACTGGTTTGTTTGTTTTCATTTTTGTCATTCCGCAGGAATCCAAGCTCCCTCAATTATACTTTGTTTAGATTCCTACGGAATGACAAAATTCGTGTTTTATTACACATTCAGTTGATAATATGTAATAATTGATATTCATAGAAATTTAATTATCATAGCATTAATTCCAGTTTTCAAACAAATAATTCAAAAATTCTAAATTAGGATTTACAGATCTTATTAATTCAAGTTTTTTAGTTCTTGTCCAGTTTTTGATTTCCTTTTCCCTTTCAATAGCATGATGAATCCAATCAAATTTTTCGTAGTAAATTAGAAATTCAAGATTATATCTTGCTGTAAAGCTGGTAGGATTCAACTTTGTTTTGTGCTGATATAATCTTTTGTGAAGATTACCGGTCACCCCTGTATATAAAACACTTCTGCTTTTATTGGTCAAAATATAGATATAATAGGTGTATATACCTGTTGGAAATTCTATCATTTGTGTGTTTGTTTTCACAAAAGTTACAAAAAAATGTTTTAGAATTTTTAATGTTGTGTTTCATGGTAACTTTCATTCTATGCTGATGACTATGATTTCTTTTTTCAATTTCTACGGAACGATAAAACTTTTGTCATCAATCTAAGAATGAGATAAATACCAATATTGTCATTCTGTAGGAATCCAAACTATCAACTTAAAATAAAAACATCCTACTTAGATTCCTACGGAATGACAAGGGTTCAGGATATCAACAATTAAAATGATACTAACAAATGTTGTCATTCTATATGATGGTAGCATTTGAAGAAAAATCGTTCAGCTGAACCATTATTTTCCCTATTTTTATTTCTTAAAATTCATCATATGAAAAAAATTGCTTGTATTCTTCTGCTCGTCAGTATTTCAGTTTTCGGTCAGCAGAATCAGGATATTGAAAAACCTATCCGTAATCTGTTTCTTGGTATGAAAAATACAGATCCGGAATTGGTGAAATCAGCTTTTGCGGAGAATGCAGTGCTTCAAACCATCACAAAAGACGGTACTGTAAAAAGTGATAGTATACATGATTTTGTTACTTCAGTTTCTAAGTTTCCAAAGGGAGATTTGGAGGAAAGAATTATCGTAGAAGCCATTCATACGGATGGAAATCTGGCAAGTGTATTTACGCCTTACTCTTTTTATTTAAAAGGAAAATTATCACATTGTGGAGCAAATAGTTTTCAACTGGTGAAGCAGAATAATGAATGGAAAATTCAGTATATTATTGACACAAGAAGAAAAGATAACTGTAAAGAAATACAATAATAGAATTAAGAAGTAGATTAAAATTAAAAAAATGAAAATCCATCATATTGCCATCATCTGTTCAGATTATGCTGTTTCAAAGAAATTTTATACAGAAATTTTAGAGCTGAATATCATCCGTGAAGTATACCGTGAAGAAAGACAGTCTTATAAACTTGATCTGGCAATCGGTGAGCATTATGTGATAGAATTATTCTCTTTTCCGGATCCTCCACAACGTCCGTCACGCCCCGAAGCATGTGGCTTAAGGCATCTTGCTTTCTCCGTGGAGAATGTTACAGAAAAACGAAATGAACTGGTAGAAAAAGGATTAATCTGTGAAGAAATCCGCATAGACGAATTCACCGGAAAAGAATTTTTCTTTACCCAGGATCCCGACCAGCTGCCGTTAGAGTTCTATGAAATGTAAAAATTAGTGGGCGTAACCTGCAAAGAAACTCACTGCCATAATCGCTAAAACAATAGAAGAAATGACTACATATACGTAGTCTTTTTCTTTTAAATAGCCTATTAAAGCGAAAACAATTCTCATCAGGGGCGTGAAGATCAACAAAAGAATACCCAGCTGAATAATAGCCGTACCTTCTCCTTTACATAAAGAGTCCCAGAAATGTCCCCATACTTTTTCAGAAGAAGTACCTACCACAAGGCTGGTATATTTTTCGGGCATTTTAAAGCCTTCAAAAAATAACTTAATAAAACCAATAAGCGATGTAGCCACAGAAAGAATAACACCTAATCTCAGAAGGTTTCCTACCGAACGGTTCAGATCTACATCTGTAAAATTCTTTTTCATTATCTGAAGCTTTTGTTGATACCGTTATACATCATATAAATTGAAAGAATGGTAATCACAATGGCAAAAAATACTTTTAATTTTTTGGTCTTTGATACCATCAGGGTTTTTGATCCTATAAAACTTCCGATGACAACACCAATCAATACCGGAGCTACAATTACCGGAATAATTTCACCTCTCTGAAAATAGATCAGGGCACTGGCTACTGCTGTTACTCCGATCATGAAATTACTGGTAGTGGTAGATACTTTGAAAGGAAGCTTCATCATATTGTCCATTGCCAATACTTTCAACGCACCGGAACCAATTCCTAAAAGTCCGGACATTGCCCCTGCAAACATCATCATCAAAAATCCAGGAATGGTATTTCTTGCAGAATAGCTTTTCAAAACTCCTTTATCAGGGAATGTTCCGTACAGTTTCAGTTTCTCTTCAAGACTTCCTTTCACCAAAGGTTCCTGGTGATCTGGCTTTCCTTTAAGATTTAAAATAACCGTTAAAAGAAGAATACTTGCGAAAATAATTCCAATTGTATTTGGGTTAAGCATTCCTGAAACCAGAGCGCCCACAATAGCTCCTGCGGTGGTGGCTATTTCGAGAAACATCCCGATTCTCATATTCGTAAAACCTTCTTTTACGAAAGCTACAGCCGCACCGGAAGAGGTTCCGATCACAGAAATGAGCGAAGCACCGATAGCATAATGCATTGGAACGCCAAAACCTAGCGTTAATAAAGGAATGATGATAACTCCCCCTCCTAAACCCGTAAGTGAACCTAAAAGACCCGCGGAAATTGCGCCAAGGAAGAGTATGATGATTTCTGACATACTACAAATAATACTACAAATATAAAATTATTGTAGTAGTCTGCCAAACATTTGAAAAAGATAAATTTAACGTATTTTTGTATGCATGAAAAATGAATTGAAATTATTTTATGTCATCCTCGGGGCAACACCCAAAGGCAGAAATATAGAGCAGCACGATGTTTTCTTCGGAATAGCGGAGAATCTGAAAGATCTGATTCCTGATATGAAAGAATTTTGGAAGGAAGCAGAGGGAAAAATTCACCTGGATTGTTACCAGGAAGTGAGATTTGCAGACGGGTACAAGGTGGAAATTGTAGAAAAAGGTGAAAAAACATCAGAAAACCAGTTGTTTTTTCTGAATTTAGGTGGTTATAAACCTGGTTTCTTTGAAGAATTTCATGAGCAGCACTTAATGGTAGGGCAGTCTATGGGAGAGATTATAAAAAGAGCAAAAGCTACGGAATTTTATCAGACCATGGGGTTTGAAGGTGCAGTAAGTCATATTGATGATAAGCATGGAGTGGATATTGATGATATTTTCAATGTAAGTGATATTCTTCCTGCCTGTATGAAAGAAAAATATACGATCATTCTTCAAAAGTCTGATGAAGAAAATCAGGAGAACCCAATGGGGCTAGGGTATTTAAAAATTGATAAAATTCAATAAGAGTAAATCTAATAAAAATAAAAAATGAAAATAGGAATTCTGGGAGGCGGACAGCTGGGAAGAATGTTGATACAAAGTGCACTGAAGTATGATGATGAGTTTTATACTCTGGATCCGGCTTCTGATGCACCATGTCATAATATCTCGTATTTTACACAGGGAAATTTCAATGACTATGAAACGGTTTTGAACTTCGGAAAAGATAAAGATGTTGTAACCATTGAAATTGAGCACGTAAATGCTGATGCATTGGCAGAACTTGAAAAACAGGGAATAAAAGTGGTTCCTAATGCCAATATCATCAAAACAATTCAGCAAAAGATCCTTCAGAAAGAATTTTATAAAGCTCATGATATTCCAAGCCCGGAATTTCAGGTGGTATGGAACAGTGATGAGAAAATCATCATGCCATTGCCGTTTGTTCAGAAAATGAATACCGGAGGATACGATGGAAAAGGAGTACAGGTGATTAAAACGGAAGAAGACTATCAGAATCTATGGACAGAAGCTTCTGTGATTGAAAGTCTTGTTGATATTGAAAAAGAGCTTTCTGTTATCGTCGCAAGAAACGAAAAAGGAGAAACCAATATTTTCCCGGTAACGGAAATGGTAGCCGATCCAAAGCTGAATCTTTTAGATTTCAATGTATGTCCGGTTCTTTTAACAGAAGATGTTCAGAATCAGATTGATTCTATTACGGAAAAATTCTTAGCGGCAGTAAACTCTCCCGGGTTATTTGCTATTGAATTGTTCCTTGATAAAGAAGGAAAAATATGGGTGAATGAAACTGCTCCAAGGCTTCACAATTCAGGGCACCAGAGCCAGGAAGGAAATACCAATTCACAATTTGAGCAGATGTATCGTGTGGTGAAAAACTTGCCTTTAGCAGATACCGATGCTATTACTTACAGTGGAATGCTGAATCTGGTGGGAGCAGAAGGATATTCCGGAAAAGTAGTGTATGAAGGAATGGATGATGTTCTTAAGCTTCCTGAAACTTACATTCATTTATACGGAAAAACAGAAACCAAACCGGGAAGAAAAATGGGACATATCAATGTTCTCGCAGATTCCAGAGAAGAGCTGATGGAAAAGCTTGTACAGGTGAAAGGAATGGTAAGAGTAATTGCTGAGTAATATCAGTTTAAAATAATAAAAGGGAGCTGTTTTTATCTTTAAAACAGCTCCCTTTTATTTTTGAATTCATTCAATAGGAATATTATCCTGAGCTTAGTCGAAGAGAGCCCGTTTATCAATAATTATCCTTTCAAATGGCTTTAGCCAAAACTTTATTTTAGGTTTCGGCTAAAGCCAATTTTATTTCGATTGTTCACATCGGGCTAAAACCCGACGCTATTGATGGTTTAAATATTTTTATAATTAAGGTTTCTTAACCACCTCAATATTGTCTTTTTTATAATTGTATTTAATATAAGTTCCTAAAGCTGTTGACAAAATCGAAAATTCTTCCAACGTTGTAAGCGGTGCATAGAGTTTAAACGTACAAATGTCCGTTGCCGAAATAAAAGGATTGGTTACCAAATGGCTGTGAGTAGACATTGTTACTGTTCCTCCATTTTCCAATACTGTAGAGGTTGGAATAAGTCTTGAATGAAATTTTTTATGGGAAAGAATATTCCCTTTTTTATCAGAAACAAAAAGATAATCATTTCCGAAAGGAATGACTCCGGATTGTGAGGTACCTGGTATTAAATATACTTTATAGTTTTCATTAAACGGAATAATAATCATATTAAGACTATAGCCTTGTGGTACTGTTACCGCATATTTTGGATCAGATAACTGCGGGATAACAGTTGAGCGGATATTTTTTAAAGTGTTTTCAGTTTCATTAATTACCCTTTCTTTAAAATTTTCTTTGACAGGTTTTGTTTGGTTATTTTTGAAAGAAAGTTCTGCGATCACCATATTACCGGCTTTATTAAGAAAGGAAGTTTTGATGGTGTCATTTTTCTGATAGGTGATATAGCTTCCGGTATTTTCAGCAAGCCTTTTATTGCTGCCTACAAGATCTCCTGCATGCCATGACGCATTTTCGTAAGAGTAGAGTAGATTTCCTTCAGTTTTGATAGAGTCCAGTTTCTTTTTCAGCTCTTTATCAGAAAGCGTAAGGCTTTGTGCAGAAATAATGATGGACATAAAAAAGAAGAGAAATCCGATAGTTTGTTTCATAGGTTATTTTTGGCCAAAATACGAAATTCAATAGGAATGGTCTTTAACCCATTCATAAATAATTATCCATTCAAATGGCTTTAGCTGAAACTTAATTTTAGGTTTCGGCTAAAGCCAAATGTATTCATATTTTTTATATCGGGCTAAAGCCCGATCCTATTGATGACTCAATTGTTTGATGATTTAATAAAAAGTGATTATTCATACATCGATCACCTCCATCATCCGTCTTCCAGCTTCCCTTCTCTTACTTAAAAATCTTCTGAATCACATTTCCAATCTCCACGAAATCTCCATGATTTCCTACCGAACGTATTTCCGGACTGTTTTTATCATATTCTGAGAAAGGGAAAATGAGAAGATAATTGTTATCGCTCAGATTTCTGTTCAGAAGTTCAGGAATCAGCCTCATTCTTGGAATATAAGATTTCATTCCGCGTTTTGCCATCAGAATAATTAAAGCTTCATCATCTTTCAGCTGGGCAGCGGTTCTTTCACCATCCTGCCAGGTATTCATGATAATAAATTCAGCTTCTATATTGGCTTTTTTAATGATTTTCTGAAGAATATCAAGGATATTTTCCGGAGCATAAAAGACAACTGTAGCACCTGAATTTCGGGCAATATTCCAGACTCTCAGCAAGGCATGGAAGAATCCTGCTTCCTGATGAGCATTTTCGGGAATCATCACAGCATATTTTTTAATAGTGGAAAGCGGTTGTGCAGCATGGTAAACCAGTACATTCACATCATCATTCTGCAGATAACCATTATAAAGATTGTATACAAAAGAAGGAGAGAACCCTTTTTCGTCTTCCAGTCCGATAATAAGATCTGTTATTTTCTGTTCTTTAATCACATTATTTACTCCATTGATGACATCATTGTCATATCTTTTTAGAGCCTGAAGTTTAACATCCGCTGCCGCTGCCGCATCTGCTGCCTGATGGAGTAGTTTCTCTGCGTTCTTTACTGAAGATTCGTTTTTATCTTCATTGATTACATTCAGGGCAAAAAGATCTTCTGTATTAGAATGGGCTTTGATCAGGATTCCCAGATTCACCATTCTTTCAACAGTTGCCTCATGATTAATGGCTAAGAGAATGCTTTCTTCCTCGTGGGTATTCCCGGAAACTGTATCTTCATTGTCACTTTCTGCAATTTTCTGGGCACTTGCCATAGAAATGAAAGAAGAGATGGTACACGAAATAAGAATCAGCAAAATACTTCCGTTCAGAACGTGTTCATTCAGTAATCTTACCGGTTCTCCGGTTTCAGTTTCAGAAAGGATGATGTTATATCCTACCATTACTGAAGCCAGTGTTGCTGCTGCGGAAGCCGAACTTAATCCGAAAATCAGTTTTCCTTCCTCTTTGGTCAGCCTGAATGTCTTTTGAGTGGCCACAGCAGAAAGATACTTTCCTCCGATGGATGCTACCAGCATAATTCCGGCTACTTCCAGGGTTTCCCAGCTTTTGAAGAATACCTTGAAATCAATCAACATTCCTACACTGATCAGGAAGAAAGGAATAAAGATGGCATTTCCCACAAACTCAACTCTATTCATCAGAGAAGAGGTGTGAGGAATAAGTCTGTTTAAAGCTAATCCTGCAAAGAATGCCCCGATGATGGCTTCTACACCAGCCAGTTCAGCCAGCATTGCAGCCAGGTAAATCATAACCAGTACAAAAATATACTGAGAGATTTTGTCATCCACTCTTTTGAAAAACCAACGGCCTATAATAGGGAATACAATAAGTACAATGAGGGCAAAAACAACAAAAGAAACGGATAGTTTAACCCAAAATTCTGTTCCTACGTCCCCTTGAGACATTCCCACAATCACGGCAAGTACCAATAAGGCAAGAATATCTGTGATCATTGTACCTCCAACAGTGATATTAACCGCCTTATTTTTCGCAATTCCCAACTTGCTCACCAACGGATACGCAATAAGGGTGTGAGAAGAAAAAAGACTGGCAAAAAGAATAGAGGTAAGCATTGAAAAGTGAAGAAGGTAATATCCACCCAGATATCCTAATACAAAAGGAACGGTAAAGGTATAAATACCAAAGGTGAGACTTTTCCACTTGTTCTTTTTAAAGTCGCCCATATCAATCTCTAGCCCTGCCAGAAACATAATGTAAAGAAGTCCGGTGGTTCCGGTTACTACAATACTGCTGTCTCTGGACAATACATTGAATCCGTTTGGACCAATAATAGCTCCGGCGATGATAAGCCCCAAAAGGTGTGGAACTTTAATTTTATTAAGCAGCAATGGTGCTGCAAGGATGATGACCAGTACCAACAGGAACTTCAGTACCGGATCTTCTATAGGAAGACTCAGGTTGTGTATACTCAGTAAAATCATAGGTGTTTATTTTGTGGAACGTACTAATTCAACAGAGAACTTGGCGGTACAGCCATCAGAAGTGATGGTTCTGGTTCCTTTGATCTTGTTGTCCGAAATATCATTAAGAAGAACGCTCATTTCTACATTCTTTTTGGCTGTAGAATCGGTTTTGAAAGACAGTCTGATCTCATTGTTTTCAAACTTGCCCGTATACAGCCTTACCAGATTATTGTTGTTGATGATTTTGGTAATAGGCTGGGTAGAATCATTATCGAATTCCCAGATGTCAGTACGTTGGTCGCCTACTGCATATTCACTGCAGTTGGATTCTGTACAGATTACTTTACCATTCCATGGGCCGGAAATTTCCGTAGGCCATGCAGCGGTAATCACTACAGAATCTTTTTTGGAAAAAATACTGTCTCTCATTTTCAGAAGTGACTGGTACTCGGATTCTTTCTTAGCGAATAGTTTCTCTTTGTCTAAAAGTTGTTTCTCCCTGTCTGTCAGGTTCTTCTCTTTCTCTTTGTAGTCACAGCTTATCAAAAGGAAAGAGGCGGTCAGAAATAAAAAAAATGTGTTTTTCAGCATATTGTATCGGTTGGAGTATACAATATAAGGAAAATGAAGTAAATACAAAACCCAACTGAAGCATATCTGATTTTAATTATATTTAATAAGTTTAAAAACAGTGGGATAGGTTAGGTAAGATTATTGATGTTGTTTTAAGATTAAAACTGAACGAAATGAAAAATATTTTTTTCTCTTTTTTGTTTATTGCAGGAATGTTTTCTGCTCAGTTACCTTCTATCAATCTTTGGAAATCAATACCGGATGGTCCCGGGCCCGGAGGTGAAAATAAGGTTTCTCCAAAAGGTTCTCTTACAAATGTAAGTACACCGAAGCTTATCATCCATCAACCAGTCAATCCCAACGGAATTGCTGTTTTAGTGATCAGCGGTGGTGGCTATGCCCACATTGAATCCGGATCAGAAGGTTATCCTGCATCAGAATGGCTGAAATCTCTGGGAATTACTGCTTTTGAGCTTGAATACAGACTTCCGGGAGAAGACTGGACAACAAAATATGTTCCTTTTCAGGATGCTCAGCGTGCTTTGCGAATTATTAGAAAAAATGCAGGGAAATACAAAATAAATCCGGATAAAATCGGGGTACTTGGGTTTTCTGCTGGCGGACATCTTGCGGGATATATTTCCTCTACATTCAATACAAATTATTATCCTCCTCAGGATGATATTGATTTGATTTCTGCAAAACCCAACTTTACAGCAATGATTTATCCTGTAGTATCTATGTTGCCACCCAATAATATGACCCATTCATTTAAATCTTTATTAGGAAAAGATTCTGACAGAAGTGATCAGATGAAGCTGTCTGTTGAAAAGCAGGTGAATGCTCAGACACCCATCACTTTTTTGGCGCAGTCTGAAGATGATCCTATTTCTCCTGTAGAAAATAGTATTCTGATGTATCAGGCATTGAAAGATCATAAAATTCCTGCCGAACTGCACTTATTTCAATCAGGCGGTCATGGCTGGGGAATGGGTAAAAAAGGAACGAATACCGGAGAATGGATGGATCTGTTTTTGATATGGTTAAAAGCGAATGGGGTTTATAATAGCGATCAGTGATTTTATTGAAAGTCTTAATGCATTTTTTAGCCCACGGATGACACAGATTAGCACAGATTCTTTTTTAATCTTAAATAATTTTGTGAGCTTTTCAAAAATTCATATAATACCTTTAAAAGCACAAGGATTTGCAAACTTTTATGTCTTTTGTGGTTTGAAATAGGTTTATCATTCAACCCTTTGTCTTTTGAACATTCCCGGTTTGTAATTGATAATAAAAACACCACAGATAATCATTGCTGCAGCGAGAATAAACTTAACAGTAACTTTTTCGTCCATAATCAGCCAGCCTAGAAATATAGCAATAATGGTGTTGAAATAAGCAAGGATAGAAACCTGTACCGGTGAAATTTTTGTCAGTGCATAATGGAAGGCAAAAAAAGCCGCTACAGAACCAAAGACAGCAAGATATAACATGGCTGAAATACTTTTAATCGTCCAGTTTCCAAAGTTATAATTTTCAGAAAACAGAAATGCAAGAATAACCTGAACAACTCCTGCAAACAGAAACTGATAAAACAGATTCAACGTTATATTTCCGCTCTGAATATTGAGTTTTTTTGTGAAAATAGTTCCTGAAGCCCAACCTGCAATGGCGCAGAACAGGAAAATCATTCCCATTCTGTAATCAGGGTTGGCAAGATCTTTAAGTCCGTCCCAGAAAATAAAAAGAATTCCGCTGAAACAAAGGAGAACACCACTAAGCGCCCGCAAACTGAATTTCTGTAATCCTACAGCCACACTTCCCAGAAATACGAGAATAGGTGAGCATGCACTGATTAACGAGGCAAGACTGCTCGAGACAGTTTCTTCAGCCACCGTGGTCATTCCATTGGCAACGACCAGCATCAGGGATGCGAATATAATCTGGTAGCCTAAACTCTTCCAGCCAATCCACTTGAATTCCTTTCTGGAAAGAAGAACAACAAGCATGATAACAGAAGCCAGAAACTGTCGGATTCCGGCTACAAACCAGGCAGGAATTGTTTCCACAGCAACACGAATGGCCAAAAAAGTTGTTCCCCAGACAATGGCAACAGTGAGAACAGCAAAAATAAGTTTATAATCTTTCAACGTATGTAAGTAGTGTAACAAACAAAATTAGAATTTTTATAAGAAAAAGAATGGGTACAGTTCGTTCAATTTTTGGTGATACAGATTTGAGTAGGGTAAAGTTGGTGTCTTAATGGCAAGAGGTTTTATTTGTGATTAAAAGAATGTACGTCCCTGAAATAAGTTGACTAAAAAAAGATCAATTTATTATGAAAGTAAACATCAGACTTATTAAAAAGAATAGGATTTATTCTGAAGAATTTAAACGTGAAATAGTTTCTCTCTTTGAAAAAGGCACCTACAGTACTCTTCAGCTGGAAAAACTTTATGGAATTAGTAATAGCAGCATTTATAATTGGATTTATAAATTTTCTACCTTTAACGAACCAGGACAAAGAGTTATTGAAATGAAAATAAGCAGTACACAAAAAGTTAAAGACTTAGAGGATCGTATCCGTGAGTTAGAACGCAGTGTGGGGCAAAAGCAGATCAAAATAGATTATTTGGAGAAGATGATAGATTTAGCTAAAACCGAATTACATATTGACATCAAAAAAAACTTCGCCACTCCACAATCCAATGGTTTAGATCAAACAAAGAAAAAGTAAACTATTCCATGAATATGTTTTATCGGTCCATTGGCGTGAGTAAACAGGCTGTACATCAACAGGTAAAAAGACAACAGGAATTTGATGTAAAACTGGCAGCATTGATCATGGATGCCGATGAACTAAGAAGGGAACATCCGGGTTGTGGAGTTGAAAAAATGTACTATACATTAAAACCTAACTTTATTGGTAGAGATAATTTTATAGAGATTTTCATGCAGTTGGGTTATCGTTTAAACATCAAGAAAAATTATAAAAGAACTACAATTGCCTCAAAGATTTATTTTCCTAATGTAATAAAAGGAATGAAAATATCATCTCCTTCTGCTCTCTGGCAATCGGATCTCACTTATATTCCAATTGAAGACAAGTTCTACTATGCCGTATTTATTATAGACGTTTATACCAAGAAAATTGTAGGCTTTAGTGTATCAGATCATATGCGTGCTTCAGCCAATTTGAAAGCTTTAAAAATGGCATTGAAAAATAACCAGCCTCCAAAGGTTCATCATTCAGATAGAGGAAGTCAATACACTTCAAGGGATTATATTGATTTATTAAAAGCCCATAACAGTACAATAAGTATGGGGGCTTCTGCTCAGGAGAACGCTTATGCAGAACGCATCAATAGAACCATAAAGAATGATTATATCCAATATTGGAATCCAAAGAACTTTGAGCAGCTTAAAAGGTTTATTAAAAAAGCGGTCAACCATTATAACACTAAACGACCGCATAATGCAATTGGTAAAATGTCTCCAGAAAAATTTGAAGAATATTGGAGACAAAATATGAACATTAATAAACCTATTTTGAATATATTTAACAATGAGATATTAAATAACAATACGGTCAACTCTAGTTAGGGATGTACAGAACTTCCATCTTCCTTCTTCCAACTTCCATCTTTATTTTTTATCTTTGAACATCTAATAAAATTGAAGATGGTAGGAATTATTATGGGCAGTCAGAGTGATCTGCCGATCATGGAACAGGCTGCAAATTTTCTTAAAAGCCTTGATATCCCTTATGAATTAACTGTAGTTTCAGCACACAGAACACCGGAAAGAATGTTCGATTATGCAAAGACTGCTCAGGAAAGAGGTCTGAAGGTCATTGTAGCTGGAGCAGGAGGAGCAGCACATCTTCCGGGAATGGTGGCAAGCTGCACGACACTTCCGGTAATCGGAGTTCCGATTTTGTCCAGTAATTCTATAGACGGATGGGATTCTGTATTATCTATTCTTCAGATGCCTGGAGGAATTCCTGTAGCTACTGTAGCTTTGAACGGTGCTTTGAATGCAGGAATTTTAGCCGCAAAAATCTTAGGAAGCGGTAATGAAGAAGTAGCTGCTAAGCTTCAGAAATATCAGGATTCTTTAAAAGATAAAGTACTGGGAACGGTAGATGATATCAAAGCCCAGCATCCTAATCATTTTGATAAATAGTTGAGTTTTAAACTCAAAAATAAAAGCCTCACTTTTCTGCGAGGCTTTTTTGTTTTTATTTCTTGATGAATTTTGAAGAGATTGTTTTTTCTTTCAACATCAGCTGCAAAATGTAATTTCCTTTAGGTAAAGAACTTACATTGATGATTTCATTATTGGGATTTCCTTCTTTTACCAATCTTCCGCTGGCATCATAAATTTTATAACTCTTTATATCGCTTAATCCTTCAACATGAATGTCATCCACTGTAGGGTTAGGATATAACGAAAGCTTTTTGTTCAGTCTTACATCCGATGAAGAGAGTAAGCAACTTCCCACCACATCACCTACTATTGACCAGCCTTTATTGATGAGAATATCCCTTTTGTCTGATACGTTAGAAGCATATTTTAATCCTTGTACGGAACCTAATGAAACATTGTTGGCTATATTGGGATTGTCTGCCCATCCCAGAAGGGTTTTGCTGTAATTTTCACAATTAAGACCAGACATTGTTAAAGAAGCATTCCCATTGGTAAGAGAAACTAAGTTCCAGTTTCCTAATGACTGATTGAAACCTGAAGCAAAATTAAGGATCTGGTCTATTCTGGTCACTTTTGTCATATCCCAATTGTCTAAAGGCTGATTAAAGGTTGTACAGCCATGAAATACATGCGCCATATTGGTCACTTTGGAAGTATTCCAGTTCAATGGCTGATTGAAAACAGGAATCATATGAAACATAAAATGCATGTCTTCTAAGCTTGAAGTATCCCAGTTATCCAGACGCTGATTGAAGCTTAAACATTGTCCAAACATCCAGCTCATATCTGTCACCTTTGAGACATCCCAGCTATTGAGAGTCTGGTTAAAAACTGTTCTGTTTCCCAACATATAGCTGAGGTTGGTGGCTGAAGACATATTCCAGCTGTCCAGATAAGGTGAGTTGAACTGTTCTATTACGGCAGTAGAAGGATTCACATCAAATAAAAGAGAAAGCATAAAACTAAAATTCTTAATTTTCGAAGTATCCCAGTTTTGCATAGAGCTGGCACCCATAAAACTGGTAGTGCCATAAAACATGAAAGAAGCATCCTCCACATTATTAAGATTGGGAGTATCTGTTGCTGTAAGCTGCATAAGCCTGCACAGACTGAAGGCACTCTCCATGGTAGTCCATGAAATATTGCCCCATTGTTCTATTTCCAGTATTTTATCTGAACTTCCATTGATCTGCCAGATAGGAAAAACTTGCTCAGGACCAGGATATAATTGAGGCGTTCCAAATTTTATTTGCCTGAAAATTCCGTTACCATTCGTAACTTTTACCCTGTATTTTGCATCATTTTTTTCTGCGATTGACGTTCCGAAGTCGATAAGAACCTGTTTGGTGGAAGTTACATCTAGAAGGGAACCATTGTGCTGAGGATAACCTACTTCCTCCCAATAAATATCATAATTATCACCAATTCCGGGAAACCATATTTGCTGTGTAGTGGCCTGATAGGGAGCGTCTACATTTACTGCTGGTAATACAGTAGATGCGGGTTTCCAGATGGTAATAAATTCATCCTGAGCTTTCGCAATGAAAGCCAGCATGAGAAAAATAAGTGTAGGAATTTTTTTTAAAATCATGTTTATTATTTATAGGTATTAGTTGTATAGTTATTTTTTGATGAATTTCAGGTTTTGGATATCTTCTTTTGAATACAGTTGCAAAATGTAATTCCCGGAAGTTAAAGTCTGGATGTTGATCTGTGCATCTGTCAAATTCCCGCTTAAAACAATTCTGCCGCTCATATCAATAATTTTAAAGTCTTTAGCAGTAGAATTTTTCACATAAATAATATGACTGGCAGGGTTGGGGTAAATGCTGAGCTCACCTTTAACTTTTACATCCGAAGTTCCAAGGAAGGATTGACATTCTCCGTTGTAGGTATCTCCACTGATTGTCCAGCCTTTGGTATTGATGAGGTAGTTTCTTGCCGTTACTGCTGCATTGTGAGAATACGTAAGAGGTGAAACAGAGGATATATTAATATTATTGGGAGTAGAAGGGTTCAGGCTCCAGCCATACAGTGTGCTGTCATAATTCTGGCAGTTTAATGCCGAATTTTTGAATATATTGGATGCATATAATAATGAACTGAGATTCCATTTTCCAAGATTTTGGTTGAAAATAAGGGCATCATTGAACATATCGTTCATACTTTTTACTGAACTTACATTCCATTTTCCTATATCCTGATTGAAGCTTTTTGCCCCCCTGAACATTTCAGCCATCCATTCTACTTTTCTGGTGTCCCAATTGGAAATATTACTGTTGAAGTTTTCTGCATTATAAAACATACCATGCATGAATTTGACATTTTGGGTATCCCAGCTGCTGATGTCCTGATTAAAAACTTTTGCACCCAAAAACATATTATTCATTTCGATGATTTGTGTTGTATTCCAGTTTCCGAGTGGTTGATTGAAATTGATAGCATGCGAAAACATAAATTCTGCATCAAGATTACTGGACATATCCCAATTCCCAATAGGTTGGTTAAACAGGGTTGCTCCACTAAACATAGCGGCAGTAGCAGTAACTTTAGAAGTATCCCAATTGGCCAGTGGCTGGTTGAAAATTTTAGCCGCAGAGAATGTTATCCCCATCATGGTAACATTGGATGTGTTCCAGTCTCCAACCGGCTGATTGAATACAAAACATCCTGAAAATGTTCCCAGCAGCGTCGTTACATTGGAAATATTCCAGGTATTGATACTGGAATTTCCCACTAAACCATAACAACCTAAAAACATGTAAGACATATCAGTTACTTCTTTCAGATCAGGAATATCTGTTGCCGTAAAATCTAAAATTTTGCAAGCCTGAAATGCCTGTTCCATAGAAGACCACTGAATATTTCCCCATTGTTCTATCAACTGGATTTTATGTACATCACCTACAATTCCGTTATCATTGAACATGTCCCAGTCGGCAAACCTTATCTGGTGAAAAATTCCGTTTCCATTGCTTACTTTCAACCGGTAGGTAGCATCTGCCGGATTGGGATTTTGTGGCACTCCGAAGTCGATCAGAAGCTGAGAGGTAGAAGTTACATTCGTTAAAGTGGCATTATGTGTAGGGTAGCCAATTTCCTCCCAATAGATCTGGTAATTCGTTCCTATTCCTGGAAACCAGATCTGATTATTGTTTGAGTTAACAGGAATTCCTGCATAAGGATAGTTAGGTGGGGTAAGACTGGGTTTCCATACTGTGATAAATTCATTTTGTGCCTTTGCCAGAAAGATCAGCAAAAGAAAAATGAGTATTGGAATTTTTTTTAAAATCATGTTCATAGTTTATGGTTATTAGTTTTGTTGAGGGTTATTTTTTTATGAATGGAAATGAAATTGTTGAACCCTTTGTCATAATCTGTAAGATATAATTCCCCGGAGTTAAAACGTGAACGGGAATCTTATCGTTTTTCAGGTTCTCTTTGACAGTAGTTCTTCCACTCATATCGGTGATGATAAAACTTACCGGATGTGGAATGTTTTTCAAATGAATGATATCTGTTGCCGGATTGGGATAGATGGTAGCTTTAGTACTCATCTCCGTTTCAGAAGCTGAAAGGGTCTGGTTACAGAGTCCGTTGTAAACGTCGCCCGATATAGTCCAGCCCTTATTATTCATTAAATAATTTCTGGCAGCTACTGCATCAGCATGAGAATAAATTAATGGAGAAGCACTTGATAAATCAATATTATTAGGTGTTGAAGAACTCTGGCTCCATCCAAAAAGGGTTTTGTCATAATTCAGGCAGCTCATAGCAGAATTGAGAAACATATCGCTAGCTGTTGTTAATGAACTTAGATTCCACCTTCCGATATTTTGGTTAAAAGCAGTTCCACGGAACATTTCGTTCATATTGGTGACACTCCCTGTATTCCAGTTCTGAAGATCCTGGTTGAAATTTTCTGAATCATGAAACATGTGTTCCATGGTGGTCACCTTTGCTGTGTTCCATTTACTCAAAGATTGGTTGAATCCTGTATAGTCAAACATATATGACATATCTGTAACATTCGAAGTATCCCAGTCTCCCAAAGGCTGGTTAAAGAGATTATCGTCACCAAACATATAATACATATCGGTGATGGTGGAGGTGTTCCATGTATTAAAAGAAGGATTGCCGATAAGTGAAATACATAAATAAAACATCTGGCGCATGCTTGTAACGAGGCTGAGGTCTGGAACATCAGTGGCTGTTACGTCCATATTATCACAGTACACAAAAGCATTGTCGAAGCTTTTCCATTTTATATTTCCCCATTGGGTAATCTGAGTAATTTTTGAACGGTCTGAAGCATTATAAGCTGGAACTAATGTATTGTCAAAGAATCTTACCTGATCAAAACTTCCGTTACCGTCACTGATTTTAATTCTGTAGCTGGCCTGAGATGGAGTAGGATTGAAAGGTATTCCTACGTTGATCGTAAATTCAGTAGTAGAAGTTACATTATTAATCGTCCCGTTATGCTGAGGATATCCTACTTCCTCCCAGTAGACTTTGAAATTGGTTCCTCTCCCGGGAAATTTAATGAGTTGGGAACTTTGGGTTTTCCAAATGGTGATAAATTCGTTTTGTGCTTTTGAAAGCTGAAATAATAGAATAGATAGAGTAGAAAATAAGAGTTTTTTGTACATGTCATTAGTTTGTGAAATAAGCACTACTAAAATAGCAAAAAACTTAATATATTTTTAACTTAAATATGAATTTTGTAGTAATTTATAAATTTTAATGAAATTATTTAAATAAAAAACTCTCCGTTTTGGAGAGTTTACTTTATTCCTGAAGCATATTATCACGGGTGTTTTTCTGAACTGCGATGGCTCCGAAGAGTGCCAGTAGAAAGGCAAAGGCATAAAAACCTTTTTCGCTGGGAAGGATGGTGGCGTTCCAAAGTCCGATGGCCAGTAATACAATGGATGATAATGTGGCAAACCAGCAGATTCCATAATAAATATCTGTTACCTGAATGTTTTCTAATCTGTCACGTACTGCTTTCTGTAAAGAAACTACAGCAAATAAACCATAAAGAAGGATGGTGAAATAATATCCCTTCTCATTCAGCAGCATTTCTGCTCTTGCAAGCCCCACAATAAAGCCAATCATTCCCGCTCCCAATGCTACCCACGACGCAGCGACGAATGCATTCGATACTCTTTGTTTTTTCATAGTTTAATGTTTTATTTAAGAGGGCTAAGATATTCATTTTTTATAAATAGAGCTCTGGCAAAGGGAAAATATGGGAAAAATACTGAATTGCTATGTGGAGTAAGTTTATGTTTCGGCTAAAGCCGATGAATGTATTTTTATTTAATGTAAAACGGGCTCAAGCCCGTTCCTATTGAATAATACAGCCCTATTCATAATTCATCATTTATAATTTATAATTTCCTCCCTAGCCCCGATAGCAGCGGTTACCCCGGAACATAGGCAGAAGAGTAGAGGGCTGATGCGTAGGCGAGCCCGGCGTGAGGAGTATGAGCGGATAGCGGGAATCAGCTCATAAAAAAACTCCCCAAAATGGAGAGCTTTGTTTTATTGAGTGATGTATTCGTAAGTATATTTTGCATAATCATTATTATCCAGTTTCACCATGACCTGAGTTGGCAACTGATTACTATTATATTCTATCTGATAGGTAAAATTCATAATTTGGCTCCAGTTTCCAGTGCCGTCTTTGCCACTTATTTTTATTGTGGTATAATTATTTTGACTTAAAAAATCTGCTCCTCCCATAATCATTCTAAAATATTTGCCCATCAAAGAATAGGGATTTACTTTGTTATCATATGAATATTCTTTTTTATCAGTATGTGGACCGCCAATACCATCAGCGACCGATATTTCTTCGGAAACATTATCACCGCTATAAGTATATGACATGGTAGACGGGATGGAACAGTTGGAAGACTCACAAGTGGAACTGGCAGTAACTTTACCATTGGTATACGTCATTGTTGTGTTATACTGTGTATCCGGGGCTACTTTCTTGATCATCGCAAGCTGATCCCCATTATATGTAAAGGTTTCATAATAAGCTACGGTACCATCTGCTTTCTGGTAAGTAATTTTTGAAGGTTTTCCGGCACCATCATATTCCAGAACGGAGGTTGTAGTTTCTGATGTAATTTTAAATAACTGTTTCTGACTGTTATAATCTAATTTTGTAATGCTGGTATGCGGCCCGGAGGGGCTTGTATAATAAACTGTAGTGACTTTACTTAATAATATTTGAGGATCCGAAGGGTTGGGTTCATTATTTTCGTCATTATTGCTACTGCAGTTGAGAAATAAAAATGAACTCATCAATCCAATAAATAATTGGTTTTTCATGTATTAAAAGTTTTCATTAAATAAGAACTAAATATATCGATTATTGGTATAATAGCCATGAAGGGGACAAAAAATATTTAGTTCATAGAAAACTCCCCAAATTGGAGAGCTTTGTATTATTGAGTGATATATTCGTAAGTATATTGAGCGGAAAGGTTTCCGTTGGCTTCTTTTGAAATTACCTGAGTAGGGAAACCGGCGCTGTTGTATTGAATGGTGGAAGTTCGGGTTTGGTTTTGTGTCCATACGCCATTACTTTTAAAGCTGATTTTTTCCGTCAGATAATTGTTCTGGCTTACAGCATAGGCTCTTCCCATCATAATTTTTAAGTATTTGTTGATATTGATGTATGGGTTCTGTTTATCATCATAAGAGTAAACAATTTTTGTGCTGTAGCTGGATCCTCCACCTTCTGAAATTTCTGTTGAAATATTGTTTCCATCATAAGTAAAAGTATCTACGATGGGATTGGAACAGGCTGGTGACTGGCAAAGGGATGAAGAAATCATCTGTCCGTTGGTATTATATTTATAGGTAATCGTTCTGTTGTAATCCGGATTTGTAGTATAGATGGCCTTAACCGTGGTAAGCAGATCTCCATTGTAAGTATAAGCTGAATAATAGTCTACCGTACCATCTGGTTTATAATAGGTAGTTTTAGTTGGTTTTCCGTTACTGTATTCGAACCTGGAAGTTCCTAAAGCTGTCGATGTTTTGATAAGCTCACCCTGATTATTGTATTCCAGAGTTTCTATGCTTGTCTGTGGCTGAGCCGGATTGTCATAATAAACTATAGTGACTTTGCTCAATAACACCTTAGAAGAGGTATTGTTTCCCTCATTATCATCATTACTGCTGCAGCTGTTAAAGATTACAACAGAACTCATGAGTCCCAGAAATAAGAATTTTTTCATGTTATTTTTTTAGGTGACAAAAATAACGAATGCTTTATTTCTCCGCATAAAAAAATCCCACTATCTTAGAAATAGTGGGATCATATCATGTTTTGTTGAGATCTTAGTATCTGTAGTACTCAGGCTTGAATGGCCCTTTTACGTCTACTCCGATGTACTCAGCCTGCTCAGGAGAAAGAGTTTCAAGCTCTACGCTTAATTTCTTAAGGTGTAAAGCAGCTACTTTTTCATCTAAGTGCTTAGGAAGCATGTATACTTCGTTTCCATAAGCTGCAGAGTTGTTCCATAATTCGATCTGAGCCAACGTCTGGTTAGAGAAAGAGTTAGACATTACGAAACTTGGGTGACCTGTAGCACATCCTAAGTTTACCAATCTACCTTCTGCAAGGATGATTACTTCTTTTCCTTCAATTGTATAGATATCTACCTGAGGCTTCACTTCAGATTTAGTCTGACCGTAGTTTTTGTTTAACCAAGCCATATCGATTTCATTATCGAAGTGACCAATGTTACAAACGATCGCCTTATCTTTCATTTTAAGGAAGTGTTCTCCTCTTACGATGTTGAAGTTACCTGTTGTAGTAATGATGATATCAGCATTGTCTACTACAGTGTCTAATCTTTTTACTTCATAACCGTCCATAGCAGCCTGAAGCGCACAGATTGGATCAATTTCTGTAACAGTAACGATAGAACCAGCTCCTCTGAATGAAGCAGCAGTACCTTTACCTACGTCTCCGTATCCGCAAACTACCACTCTTTTTCCAGCTAGCATTACGTCTGTAGCTCTTCTTACTGCATCTACAGCAGATTCTTTACATCCGTATTTGTTGTCGAATTTAGATTTAGTAACAGAATCATTTACGTTGATTGCAGGCATTACTAAAGTTCCGTTCTTCATTCTTTCATAAAGTCTGTGAACCCCTGTAGTGGTTTCTTCAGAAAGACCTTTGATATCTTTTGTGAACTCAGGATATTTATCAAAAACCATGTTTGTTAAATCTCCACCATCATCCAAAATCATGTTTAATGGTTTTCTGTCTTCACCAAAGAATAAAGTCTGCTCAATACACCAGTCAAATTCTTCTTCATTTAAACCTTTCCAAGCATACACCGGAATTCCAGCAGCAGCAATAGCAGCAGCAGCGTGGTCCTGTGTAGAGAAAATATTACAAGATGACCATGTAACTTCAGCTCCTAAAGCTACCAGAGTCTCGATAAGCACAGCCGTTTGGATTGTCATGTGAAGACATCCGGCGATTCTTGCTCCTTTCAGTGGCTGAGATGGTCCGTATTCTTCACGGATAGCCATCAAACCAGGCATTTCTGCTTCTGCAAGGGTAATTTCTTTTCTACCCCATTCTGCAAGGGAGATGTCCTTAACTTTATAAGGAACGTATTGTGTTGTAGTACTCATATGTAATGAATAGTTTTTAAATTCAATTGATAACGAAAGGCAAAATTACGATTTATAATTAAGATATAAAAACGGCAAACCAAGTTCAGTTTTATGAGATTAAACATGAGTTAATATTATTTAGTCTTAATATAAATAGTTAATTTTAGCTGATAAATAAATATATTATGAATCAAA
Source organism: Chryseobacterium sp. KCF3-3 (assembly GCF_045865955.1). Taxonomy (NCBI): domain Bacteria; kingdom Pseudomonadati; phylum Bacteroidota; class Flavobacteriia; order Flavobacteriales; family Weeksellaceae; genus Chryseobacterium; species Chryseobacterium sp. KCF3-3. Next base: position 228,701 of record NZ_AP035792.1, on the reverse strand, counting down.
CTCATACAGAAAAGAAAGCCAAGCCAGTTACTCCTAAAGTAAAAGAATTAATCAATGCTTCTAAGAGCATCATTCTGGCTACTGTGGATGCAGAAGGAAATCCTAACTCAAGTTATGCTCCTTTTGTACAGGTAGATCAGACTTTTTATATTCTGGTATCTTTCATGGCAAAACATACTAAAAACCTTGCAGACGGAAGAAAAACATCCATTATGTTTATTGAAGATGAATCAGCAACCAAACAGATCTATGCCCGTGAACGTTTAACAATTGAAGCAGCTACTTCTCAGATTGAAAGAGATTCTGAAGTATGGAATACTGTAGTTGCAAAACTTAAAGAAGCTCATGGAAAAGTGGTAGATGTAATTTCCGAAATGGGAGATTTTATTTTAATTGCATTGCAACCTGTAAAAGGATCTTATGTTAACGGATTTGGAAGCGCTTATTTTGTAGATTCCAATCTGGAAATTGTAGAGCATAGAAATGATGTGAATCATCAGTCTAAATAATTAAGCCGGATGCTGGATGCTTGTAAAGATTAAGGAAACAAAAAATCCGTTTTTCATGAACATTTTTTTATTTAATCTTTAATTTATTTTTATAACGAATAGTAACTTCCGCCTTCCAGCATCCATCTTCCTTTCCTCATTCCTTTTTTTCCATCAATGAATTCTTCTCACTTTATTGATCTGTTGTTTTTTGTACATCCCTAACTAGAGTTGACCGTATTGTTATTTAATATCTCATTGTTAAATATATTCAAAATAGGTTTATTAATGTTCATATTTTGTCTCCAATATTCTTCAAATTTTTCTGGAGACATTTTACCAATTGCATTATGCGGTCGTTTAGTGTTATAATGGTTGACCGCTTTTTTAATAAACCTTTTAAGCTGCTCAAAGTTCTTTGGATTCCAATATTGGATATAATCATTCTTTATGGTTCTATTGATGCGTTCTGCATAAGCGTTCTCCTGAGCAGAAGCCCCCATACTTATTGTACTGTTATGGGCTTTTAATAAATCAATATAATCCCTTGAAGTGTATTGACTTCCTCTATCTGAATGATGAACCTTTGGAGGCTGGTTATTTTTCAATGCCATTTTTAAAGCTTTCAAATTGGCTGAAGCACGCATATGATCTGATACACTAAAGCCTACAATTTTCTTGGTATAAACGTCTATAATAAATACGGCATAGTAGAACTTGTCTTCAATTGGAATATAAGTGAGATCCGATTGCCAGAGAGCAGAAGGAGATGATATTTTCATTCCTTTTATTACATTAGGAAAATAAATCTTTGAGGCAATTGTAGTTCTTTTATAATTTTTCTTGATGTTTAAACGATAACCCAACTGCATGAAAATCTCTATAAAATTATCTCTACCAATAAAGTTAGGTTTTAATGTATAGTACATTTTTTCAACTCCACAACCCGGATGTTCCCTTCTTAGTTCATCGGCATCCATGATCAATGCTGCCAGTTTTACATCAAATTCCTGTTGTCTTTTTACCTGTTGATGTACAGCCTGTTTACTCACGCCAATGGACCGATAAAACATATTCATGGAATAGTTTACTTTTTCTTTGTTTGATCTAAACCATTGGATTGTGGAGTGGCGAAGTTTTTTTTGATGTCAATATGTAATTCGGTTTTAGCTAAATCTATCATCTTCTCCAAATAATCTATTTTGATCTGCTTTTGCCCCACACTGCGTTCTAACTCACGGATACGATCCTCTAAGTCTTTAACTTTTTGTGTACTGCTTATTTTCATTTCAATAACTCTTTGTCCTGGTTCGTTAAAGGTAGAAAATTTATAAATCCAATTATAAATGCTGCTATTACTAATTCCATAAAGTTTTTCCAGCTGAAGAGTACTGTAGGTGCCTTTTTCAAAGAGAGAAACTATTTCACGTTTAAATTCTTCAGAATAAATCCTATTCTTTTTAATAAGTCTGATGTTTACTTTCATAATAAATTGATCTTTTTTTAGTCAACTTATTTCAGGGACGTACATTTATAACAAATAGTAACTTCCATTCTCCAGCTCCCATCTTCAAGCTTTTTTTAGTATTTTTGTCCAATAAAAAAAGAATGCCCCTCTACAGAGATTTTTCAGATGATAATGCCACAATCCTGGTTTGGAAGTACGATGAAAGTGAAGAACTTGATATCAACCAACTTCTGGAACCGGAAAATGCTGAGAAGGTAAAAGATTATCATCCTAAAAAATTACTGGAAGTCCTGATGGTTCGCAAGCTCCTGAAAGGATTGAAACCTAATTCTAAAATTTTATACAAAGAAAGAGAACCTTTTCTTTCTCCCAATGATGCGGAAATTTCTATTACGCATTCTTTTCCCTTTGCAGCGATTGCTATATCTAAAAATAAAATAGGAATCGATGTAGAAAAATTCAATCCAAAGATTTTAAGGGTGATTGATAAATTCACCTATGAAAATGAGCGTGGATTTATTCCTGAGGATAAAGCTGATACTTTCTATACTATTATATGGAGTGTAAAGGAAAGTATGTACAAAATCCATCACTCTAAATACTGGTCTTTGAAAAAGAATTATGAAGTAAAACCTTTCGAGTTAAAACATCTTCATAAAATAAGCTGTCGTGTATATGATGATGAGTTTTCAGATGAATTCAAAGCGAGGGTAGAATTTTTTGACGACTACTGCTTTACGATTGTGGAGGAGTAGGCTCTGTTTCGTTTTTATATTTTTCGATCACTTTTCTCTGTTCCTTTGCTACATCATAGATCAGCTCCAGAATATCGTGGATATTTTTAAGCTCTGTTAAATGTGATATTTTATCAGGATCTCTTCGGTCTACAATTTCGTTTTCCTCAATCTCAGTCTTTCTTTTCAGAAGCATATCTTCAATGGAAGAATCTTCCGGTTCAAGACGGCTTTCCATTTTCAGTGTTTCGTTGACATCATTTCCGTTGAGAAGGGTAGAGGTCTGCTGCATTTCTGCTTCAATCTTTCTGCTCCAGCTTTCAGCATCTATTTCAGGATATTGCTCATTACTTTTTGAGTATTGAGACAGTGAAGCGGTATACGCCGTAATCAGATGTGATGTAGCCACAAATTGGTGCACAACTTCCAGCTTCTTCTGCTGGTTTTTAGGATCGGAAATCATTCTCTGGAAATTATCGGAAAGATTAGCCAGTGAAATAATGGCATTTTTTCGCTTCACCTTGTAATCTTCAAGATCGAACTTTCCCTCTAAGAATTTAGAAATCACACTCTGAAAATAAATAAGGTTGTCTGCGGCAGACTTTTTCATCAGATCCAGATTTTGGGTATGTTCCCAAACAGGCAATACAATATAAGATACAACAAAAGCTATGATTCCGGCAATAGCAGTATCAAAGATTCTGTCTTTAAATATAATATTGACTTTCCCGGGATTTAAAAAATTAAAGCTGAGAAAAACATAGATCGTCATAAATAATACTGCCCAGAAATACCGTCCTTTCAAAAAGCTGAAACACATGATCATACTAATGAGCAGAATAGCAAATAAAATCCCATTAATATGTACAAAATACAGAATGCCATACGCAATACTTGCTCCTGCAATTGTCCCATAGAGACGGAGAAGGTTTCTCTGTTTAGTGATGGAATAAGCAGGTTTTAAGATCGCTGTAATGGTAATTAATATCCAATACGTGTGTCCCAGTCCCAGAAAATCGAACATAGAAAAAACATATCCTAGCAATAATGCTGTTGTAATTCTAATGGCATGGCGGAAATGGGATGATGATAATGATATATTATTTCTTAGAACCTTAGCATTAAGTTTAGGTTCATTAGGCATAAATTTTTTAAGGTCTAACCCGGTGGATAAACTTTTCGCCAGCTTTATATCCTGCGAAAATACTTTATAGATCTCGTTAATTTCTTTTGTGATTTCATAGATACGCATCAGGATCTGGCGCAGGATCATGAAATTTTCCAGGTTGTCCGGTGAAAGCTGTTTATTTCTGAGTTCGAAGTAATTGTAATTTAAGTTTTTTAATTCCTGTTCCAGGTTAAACATTGGCTTTGCTCTGGTACCACTTTGAAGGGCAATTCCAATATTGGTAATCTCTTCTGCCAAAAGGTTAAGATAATCATGGATATTAACCAGAATCATGCTGTCTTCAAAGCTCTGTTGTAACTTTTGATAGTCACTTTCAGAAGTCATCAGTTTTTCATGAAGATCCATTGAGTTCAGGAACATCAGCATCAATAGACGGCTGGTTGTCGTAGATTCATTGACGATGGTTCTGGTTTTAAAAACCGTTTCTCTGGTATCCTCCTGAAGGTTTTTTATTTCAATCTGCTTGGCAATAACCTGAGTGGTCAGCTTATTAAAATCCGGGTTTTTCTGATAATAATTGGCTTTGATCTTTAAAAACTCAGCCAGCTGAAGATAATTTTCTCCAATCATCTGGCTTGCCAGTTTATAAGGACGAATGGTGGTTACAATAAGGAATATAAGTAAAAACCATATACAGCCGGAAGCGAAAATCAATAAACTTTTAAAGATATTACTTCCTGTAAGGTGGCCGTCAATAAAAATGGCAAGTACCACAAGGGATAATGAACCTACTGCGGCTAATCTCTGACCATAAACACCGATCAGGGAGAAAAACATCCCAAATACTATTACCTCAAGAAGAACCAATACTTTGATATTCATTACAAGGCTTGCAATGAGTGCTACAAAAACAAAACAGCAGATGGCAAAAGTAAGGGCATTTCTTCTTCGGATAAAAGGTCCAGGCTGATCTGTAAGGGCTACAAAGCTGGTTCCCAGTGGAAAAAGGAAATATTCTTTCAAAATCCCGAAGTGGGCGAGGACTAAACAAGGCAGAACAGTAGCTAATGTAATTCTGATGGCAGAATATACATACTGACTGGTTACAAATTTTTTTAGTTCCGCCGAATAGTTCATATTACAAAAATAGCTATTGAATTTAAGAAAATCGCCATAAAAAAGAGACTTTTACAAACTTAAATGTTATATTTTTTTTAATTGAGCTGTATGCTATTTAAAATAAACTGACAGCGGAAACATAGGAATGATCCACAATTCACAATTGATCACTTTTAACACAACAGCTAACAAATCTTGTTCCATGAATTCTTACCTTAGCTTATCTCAATCTTAAATAATTGTTTCATGAAGATCATTATTAAAAATATATGGGTCATTTTGTGCTCTTTTATTATTCTAAGTTGTACTTCACAGAGCAAAGATCATTTTAAAGCAAAGAAAATTTATGAATCAAAAAACCTGATCATTACTCAGATTTCGGAAAATTCTTTTATTCATACTTCCTTTAAACAGACGAATGATTTCGGAAATGTACCCTGTAATGGATTAATTGTGAAAGACCATCACGAAACTATTATTTTTGATACCCCTACCAATGACAAAAGTTCAGAAGAACTGATACAATGGATTAATGAAAAGCTCGATGCAAAAATTAAGGCTATTATTCCAACCCATTTTCATGATGACAGTTTAGGAGGATTGATGGCTTTTCATAAACACAATATTCCCTCTTATGCATATACTAAAACCATCGAATTAGCCAAAGAAAATCATTTTGCCATCCCTGAGAACGGCTTTAACGATTCATTGGTTCTAAAAGTGGGAGACAAAGATGTTCTGGCCAAATTTTTTGGTGAAGGACATACAAAAGATAATGCAGTGGGGTATTTTCCTAGTGAGAATATTTTATTTGGAGGTTGTTTATTAAAAGAGCTGGAGGCGGGTAAAGGATATTTAGGGGATGCTAATGTTTCTGCCTGGTCCAATACTGTCGAAAAAGTAAAAAAAGAATATCCGGATGTGAAAATTGTAGTTCCCGGACATGGAGAATATGGCGATGGAAAACTTCTTGACTATACCATTAATTTATTTAAAGGTCAATAGTGAATTTTTGCTTTGCAAAGTGAATGGTGAATGCTTGCAGTATGTAAAAAATTGACAAGCGAAGCGAATTGACGATTGACAATTGACGGATCTTTTACCAGTGAATTCTTGCTTTGCAAAGTGAATCGTGAATGCTTGCAGTATGTAAAAGAAATTGACAAGCGAAGCGAATTGACCATTGACCATTGACGGATCTTTTACCAGTGAATTTTTGATTTGCAAAGTGAATGGTGAATGTTTGCAGTATGTAAAAAATTGACAAGCGAAGCGAATTGACGATTGACCATTGACGGATCTTTTACCAGTGAATTTTTGCTTTGCAAAGTGAATGGTGAATGTTTGCAGTATGTAAAAGAAATTGACAAGCGAAGCGAATTGACCATTGACCATTGACGGATCTTTTACCAGTGAATTTTTGCTTTGCAAAGTGAATGGTGAATGTTTGCAGTATGTAAAATAAATTGACAAGCGAAGCGAATTGACCATTGACAGACATTTTACCAGTGAATTTTTGCTTTGCAAAGTGAATGGTGAATGCTTGCAGTATGTAAAATAAATTGACAAGCGAAGCGAATTGACCATTGACCATTGACGGATCTTTTACCAGTGAATTTTTGCTTTGCAAAGTGAATGGTGAATGTTTGCAGTATGTAAAATAAATTGACAAGCGATGCGAATTGACCATTGACCATTGACGGATCTTTTACCAGTGAATTTTTGATTTGCAAAGTGAATGGTGAATGTTTGCAGTATGTAAAATAAATTGACAAGCGAAGCGAATTGACGATTGACAATTGACATAAAAAAAGCCTCAATACAATGTATGAGGCTTTTTTTATATAGCTGTTGCTTATTAACGATCGTTGTTGGATGTTTCTTCTCCAATATTCCATGTAAGACCGAAACGTAGTGTGTTATCCAAAGCACTGTTGATCTTAGACATATTGATCAGGTAAGAAAGATCAAGTCCGAAAGAACGGTATCTTAACCCAACACCCGCAGTAGCAAACTGTCTTGCTCCCTGCTCTTCACTTTCATGGAAGTAACCTCCTCTTACAGAAAATGCATTGTCATAAGAATATTCTAAAGCACCACTATACATGATACTGTTTTTATTTTTGAAAGATTTTCCGATACCAGCCATTGGTCCTACATTCGGGATCTGATAAATAGGCTGTCTTGTATTCGGGTCTATTCCTGCATACTCAGATCCTGGAACCAATAGTTTTGAACCTTCCACAGAAATTCCTACTCTGTTCATATCATCCAGGTACATATCGTATCCAACCCCTAATCTTGCCATAGTAGGAAGATAAGATCTTGATTCTTCATTTCCTGTATAATCCAGTTTCGGACCTAAGTTCTGAATAGCCAAACCTGCATTTACTTTACCATCATATCCACCAATACTGGAGAATCTTGGAGAGGTATAGTATCCTGAAACGTCTACTGCAAAACTGTTTGCCGCTTTAAGTGTAGTATCTGTGTTGAATCCTCCGGCTAAGTCTGAACGGATAAATCTACCGGTAACAGCTCCGGAGAATGAATCAGAAAGTTTCAAAGCGTAGGCAACGTCAATGGAGAATTCGTTTGGTTTTGATGTACCCATAGAAGCGATTTCTGTACCCACCAATTGAGTCAGGTCTACCTGTCCCATATTGAAATAATAGATACTCGCAGAGATTGTAGATCTTTCTTCCTGCCCCAAAAACTTATGGAACGAAGCATATAATAAGAATACATCATTGGTAAGTTTTCCCATGTAAGGCGTATAGTTAAGACCTACGGAAGAACTTGTCCTGCTGAAAGGGTATTTAGCCGCATTCCAGAATTGTGAAAATGCATCCGGAGAGGTTACCACCCCTTGATCTCCCATACCTCCCGATCTTGCATCAGGTGCAATTCTTAAGAAAGGAGCTCCGGTAAGAACTGGGTTTACTTTACCTAAATCTTGCGAATAGCCTAAAAAACCAGCACTCAAACCAAATCCTAATAGCAGTTTAGTAGTTAAATTCATATGTTGTCTTTTATATATTATCAGTTTTTTGTTAATATTATTATCTATTGTTCTATTTAATTATTTCAAAAGTACCATTTTTTCTACAGCTGTAGCACTTCCTTTGCATTTTTCTTGATTTTGACTTTTTGCAAATATCTTAAAAATATACGTACCTTTTGCTACTGTAGCTCCAAAATCATCTCTTCCGTCCCATTCTATTGCCTGACGAGGGGTTCTAAAGCCCTGTAGGAAAGGTTCTGCAACCACTGGCTGCGATAAAGTTCTTACCAATTTTCCGGTTATTGTATAAATTTGTACGTTCACATCCAGAATATCATCACAGTTGTGTTCAAACTGAATATAGGTTTTATTGGTGAATGGATTTGGCCAGTTCAACGGACGGTTGATCGTCAGGTGTTGGTCAGACTCATCTTTAACTTCAAAATTTAACGTAGCAGTTGTCGAATTATTGTTTATATCCCAAACTTTAAATGATAATTGATGTTGTCCTATGGAAAGATTTCTGAAAGGGTAGGTTACATTCCCTTTCTGATATTCGGCAAGACTTGGGTTTAAGCATCCGTTTCCTTCTCCCGGAGCATAAAAATCATTTAAAACCACGGTATTGATAATCTGTCCGTCAAGATATACTGTAATATCATGTCCTACACCGGATCCTGTTGAGTTAATCCCTGTATCATCAGTAAGACAGGCAAGAAGCATAGGATTCTGATTGGTGATTCCACCATCTGCAAAGTTGGTGTTGTTCATATACAGTTTTACTTTTGGAGGTTGATTATCATTGATTCCATTAGGATTGATATCTCCCACCTGTACAGCCTGGTTGTTGAAAACATCCGTTGATTTATTGTCAGAATAGGCTAGTATTCTTCCTTGTCCTACAGCATAGTTAATGTCTTTAGGAACATAGAATTCAGCAGTGAAAACTCCGTTTACGGCAGTTCCTGCGGATTTTACAATTGCACTTCCTTCTTCAGTATAATCTAAAACCGGAGTTAAAATTCCACTGTTGTTAAGTGTTTTCTTGTTTAATCTCTTATCAAAAATATTGATGCTGACTTTTCCGTTGAAAGTATTGTTCAGTGTTCCGTTCGGATTATTAATGTGTCCTTTAATTTTCACAAAATCCAAACCTCTGATCAATCCTGGAACCGGAGTTTCAATATTATCAATAACCAAAAGTCTTTGAGGTCTGCTTAATTTCATCGCAGGATCACCCAGGAAATTTACTTTTAAATGGTTACTGTTAGGACCTTTTTGTTTTTTGGCAATTAAGTGGGCATTTCCTAATGAATTAAAATCGTCATTGGTTAATTTAAAAATATTCTGAGTGAATGTATTGGTAAAATCACGTCCGTAATCTACCCCAATAGCACGGCTGGAAGTAATCATGGTAGAAACACCTCCCTGCTTCATTTTAATAAACTGTTCTCCAACAGAATTGGTTGAAGGTTCGTCCCATAATGTGAATTCACAAGTGATGGTAGAGACAAAAGGGAATCTGCTGTATACATTAGAGAAGTTGTTGGCATTCTGAACCTCTGTGCTGGTAAGCACTCTTTCCTGTGCCCAACCATTGATTCCTCCGTGTCCGAAATAGAACAGGTACAAACTGTTTCCGATAGCATTGGAAATAGCCTGGTTTACCTGCGGATATCTTCTTCCTCCAGATGTGCTCTGAGCGGTAAAGGCATCCATATATAGTTTTTTAACATTATATTCTTTAAGATCCAGCTGGCCTGGCTGTTCAAAAATATTCACCAGTGAATTGTTCATTACATTATGAAAAGGACCTCCTCCTTCTTCATTATCATCCACTACAAAGTCAAGTCGCATACGCCAGTCTCCGAAAGGAGATGACTGCCCTTGAAGAGAATTGTTATAAGCCAGTGTTTTATTGATCATATCGCCGGCTTCACTTACATTAGCTGCCGGAATTCTACCCACAGGCACATCCGGTAAATTGTTTTCAATTAATAATGTAGTCTGTGGCTTGGTCATGACAATATAATCATCCGTAACAAATGATGATACGTAATCAGAAGATTGCTCACTCTGGTAGCTGGCAACAACGTTTGAATTATTCGGAACCCTGTTTTTATAATCGTATGAAGCATCCCCAAGAATAAATACATACTGAAGTCTGCCCAGAGGAGTGTTGAGTTTGCTTACGAAATCTCTTATCGCGGTAAGGTCTTTACTTCCGCTGCCATATTCCTCATAGATTTTGTTAATGTCAACAATTTCTACTTTGTAGTTATGAGTAGTCTGATGATAGTTGGCAATTCTTTGTGCCTGACCCATCATTTCAGGTACAGTAAGGATAAGATAATCTACGTTTTGTATTGCGGAAAGATTCTGATTGGAAATTCTTCCTACAAATTGTGGACTGAAAGCAGCATCAGCACGGAACGCTACAAATTCATTATTGAAATTCTGATCAGCAGCAGTGTAGGCAAAGTTGAAAGAACCACCTCCTGCTTTATTCACTCTTCTGTTAACGTTGGTAATATCCGTTACATCCCATACCTGTTCTATATTAGCTGCATTTGTGATACTGAAACCGTAGTCTGTATTGCTCCCGCTTACTATTGAATAATCCCTGAAGTTCATTTGTGAACCATTGAATGCAAGATTTTCTTTATACTGAACTTCCAGATAATCAAAATAGAAAGTTCCATTCGGATTCTTGGAAATATCGGGATTATAGACCAGTGTAAACTGGTTTCCGGTAAGATTGGTTAATGTTCCGGTGTATGTTACAGGATAGAAGGTATACTGATAGGAAGGAGTATCCATAGGAATTACCTGCTGTGGGTGTGGATTTAAATTATTGATTTTAAAATCCATCGTATTCTGCTGAGAATTATACGCCACAACCTGAGTTCTGTATCGTACCACATCATTCGCCTGTATAGGTGAATTGGTAGACAATGTTATGGTCTTTTCATTGGAGAAAGGAGTATCCTCTACCCATGTTCTTCCTACTTTTAAAAGGTTTTTCTGATCCTTGTTAATGACCTGGTAACTGTCATATCTTGTAATCAGCTGGGCAGGAAGATTTCCATCTACTGTGGGAACTCTTTTTCCTGCACCTTTGTCAAAATTGATATAATAATAAGAGAAATCTTCATAAATATTTTTGACATTATTACTTCTCTCACTGAATCGGGTATCGTGTCTTTTAAAACCATTTCCATTGCCGGTGTCATAAAGGTTATACCCATCAGGCCCTTGTGCATAGAAAAGAGCATAGTCATTATCATTCCAGACTCCATCATCTTCACCTACTACCTGAATGGAGTTTTCCTGTAAAGCTCCGTATCTTGGATCCTGATTGTATTCAGGAAGCATTACTCCTCCATTTCCATAAATTCTGAAGTTTTTAGGATTTACAGAACTCGGATTAATTCCGTTATCTTTTAAAAACTGGGAAGTAATTTTGAATACTCCGGACTTGTCTACCTTTATCTTATAAAAATTTCCACCTGATAAAGGATTACCGGTAGTACCTATTTTATTAACCGTTCCTGTTGTATTGATAAAAGAAGAGGCTTCTGAAACATTAAATGAAGATAATCTCTGAACGCGCCCTTTTATATTTTTAAATAAAGCAATACTAATGCTGGCATAGCTTTCACCCTCTAAAGTATAATAGGAAACATCTGCTACATCATAATCAGGAAGTCTGCCTTTATCCAGTTCAAACAATTCTTGATTAGAAACGTTTTCCCAAACAAGGTCTGAGATTTTTAATTGCTTTTCTCCGATTTTTTGCTTGCTTACTATAAAAACATTATTTTGGCTGAAAGAAAAACCTTCATTTTTAAAATTGGGAAGATTTAATTTTGTGTCACCAAAATCCTGAATTTTAGAACCATTCCATTCAATGGTGTTTCTTTGGGCGTAAAGTGTTGATGCAAAAGCGATTAAAGATAAAATCGTAATTTTTCGTTTCATGTTTACTATTGAAATTGCTAAATTACAAAATAAATGAAAATTTTAGAATTAAATTGTGATACAATAAAATTAATTTGTTAACGTTTTTCAAAAAAATCAAATGTTTACTTGATTTATTGAATAATTTATTTTTTCTTTGTACTTTGAAAATATTTATATCGACTATGAAAAAACTAAAGTTGTTTTCATTAATAGCATTAAGTTCTACACTTGCATTAACCAGCTGTGGCGGATCAGGAACCAGCAAAGGTGGCGGTACCAAAAAATTTGTCAGCAAAACAGGTTGGAAACCAAACGAAAAACAGGGTTGGTTTTTTGCAGGAAAGCAACAGAAGCAGAAGGGTTGGCCTGGGATGGTATATGTAGAAGGTGGAACTTTTACAATGGGATTAGTGAAAGATGATGTTATGCACGATTGGAATAACACGCCTCGCAGAATGCAGGTAAGTTCATTCTTTATCGGTGAAACTGAAATTACTAACTACGAATACCGCGAATACCTTACATGGTTGAAGTATGTATTCCCACCAAGTGACCCGAGTTTTAAGGAGATCTATAACGGTGCTTTACCGGATACCTTATTATGGGACAACAAATTAGCAAGAAACGATTATAACGAAACGTATTTACGTTCTCCGGAATTTGATTACTATCCGGTAGTAGGAGTTTCCTGGACTCAGGCAAACAGATACTGTGAATGGCTGTCAGACAGAGCGAACGAAAAAGCTTTGATGCAGGCGGGTATTATTGCTAAGGATTTGTATATCAACGAATCCAACAACCAGGGAGGTACTGCTTTCAACATGGATAAATTCAAATCGAATGATCCTGAAATGCAAGGATATATCAATGAGAAAAGAATGCAGCAAAAAACTGGTATGAAAACAACCAACCAGAGATTGCTTGCAGCTAACAGAGCTCCAAATTCTGCAATGGTACAGAAGTTCAGACTTCCTACTGAAGTAGAATGGGAATATGCAGCTCTTGGGATGGCTAAAACCAGAGAATATAACCAATATCTAGGTAAAAAACCTGAAATCGAAAGATTAAGAGGTACTAAAGGAAGAGACAGAGGAATGTTCCTTGAAAACTTCAAAATGGGTAAAGGTGACTATTCTGGTATCGCTGGATGGAAGAATGACGGATCTGCTCAGACTTCTGACGTAAGACAATATCCATCGAACGATTTAGGTATCTATGGAATGTACGGAAACGTTTCTGAATGGACGGCTGATGTTTACAGACCTATCATCGATGAAGATTACAACGATTTCAACTACTATAGAGGAAACATGCCTCAGGCGATCGTAAGAAACGGTGACGGTACTTACAAAATGATCGACGAAGGTACTATCAAATATGACACTTTAGCTGACGGAAGATTAGTATATAAAGGTCTTCCTGGACAGTTCGAAAGACAAACTATCGCTGACTACAGAAACTACAGAGATGGTGACAGACAGTCTTCTTTAGAATATTACAGAGTTTCTGATTCTGCTGCAGGATTCGATATGTACAATGCTCCTAAGAAAAGCTTTGTTGTAGATGGAACGGGTAGAGTGAAGTTACAGAAAGATACTAAAGACAGAACTTCCGGAATTTCTAACGAGGTTAGAGTGGTAAAAGGTGGTTCTTGGCAGGATACAGCTTACTGGTTGGATCCGGGACAAAGAAGATATAAAAATCAAAACAGAGCTTATGGTTGGGTAGGATTCCGTGTTGCACAGGATGCTAAAGCCAGCGATAAGAGTAGAACTAGAAGATAATATTTATCAAAAAATACTTATAAAAAACCTTCCGAACTTTCGGAAGGTTTTTTTATTTTTGACTCGTGAAATCGCTTGGGCTAAAAAGTCTAAAACGCTTATATAAATTTGGCGATTGCATACGACTTTTTAAAAAAAAATATATATTTCCACATGAATATAGAACAGTTTTATCCTTTATTTCTGCAGGCGGCAAAAGTAACCATTGACAGCAGAAAAATAGCAGAGAATGATATTTTCTTTGCCTTTTCCGGTGAGAATTTCAATGCAGCTACGCTGGCGGAAAAAGCCATTGATGACGGAGCTTTGGCAGTGATTGTTGAACTTCCGGAATTTGAAAACAGAGATAAAAATATTTTCTATGTTCCATCTACTCTTAAGTTTTTACAACAGCTGTCAATCTATCATAGAAGCAAGCTTGCTATTCCTTTTATAGGACTTACGGGAAGTAATGGAAAGACAACCACCAAAGAGCTTATTCATGCGGTCCTTTCTGAAAAATTTAATGTTCAGTACACCGCTGGAAATCTGAATAATCATATCGGAGTTCCATTAACTATTCTTTCTATTAAACCGGAACATGAAATGGCCGTGATTGAAATGGGAGCCAACCATCAGAAAGAAATTGAATTTTTATGTACTATTTCACAACCTGATTTCGGATATATTACCAATTTTGGAAAAGCTCATTTGGAAGGATTCGGAGGTTTTGAGGGTGTGATTAAAGGAAAGTCTGAGCTCTATGATTATCTTAAAAACAATAACAGAACTATTGTAGTTAATGAAAACGATCCTATTCAGGTAGAGAAAACTGAAAACTATTCCCCTAAAATTACTTTTGGAGCAGAAACCTCTAATTATCATTTTGAATCTTTTTCAGAAGAGCATTTTGTAGGATTGACCTATCAGGGAGTAAAAGCAGTTTCAAAACTGACGGGAGAGTACAATTTTACCAATCTTTGTGCAGCCGCAAGTTTAGGACTTCATTTCGGAGTCAGCTTTGAAAAAATAAAACATGCGTTGGAACTCTACACCCCAACAAATATGAGATCTCAGGTAGTGAAAAAAGAGGGGAGAACTTTGGTTTTGGATACATATAATGCCAATCCAAGTTCTATGAGCGCTTCTTTGAATAATTTCATCAGTTTTGAAGGCAGTAAAACCATTATTATCGGTGATATGCTGGAATTAGGTGATGAAAGTGAGAAAGAGCATCAGAACATCTTAAAATTGGCTCAGGACCTTAGTTTCAATGAGATTATTACTGTGGGAAAACATTTTAAAGCTGTGAATGCTTCAGACCTTGCTTTTGAAAATACAGCAGAATTAACAGACTATTTAAAACAGAATAAAATTCAGTCCGAAAATATATTGTTGAAAGGATCCAGAGGAATTGCTCTGGAGAAAGTGATTGATTTTATTTAAAGTAAGGAAGCTGGGAGTTGGGAGAGGGAAATTCTTAAAGGTAAACAACGAGTATTCTCTTTTTTATACCACTTTATAGAATTTCATTGTTAAAATGATCACCTGAAAAAATGGTAATCATGTACAATTTTACACTAATTTAATTTGCTCATCTTATTATTATGACTCTGTCATTCTGAATGTAACGAAGTGAAATGAAGAATCTAAGCCGTGTATGAGATTCTTGCTTCTTCAGAATAACAATAGTGTAAAATTATATATAGTCACCAAAAAATAAATAGCCGGATCGTAACTTCCAGCTTCAGCTCTGGAGAAAGTGATTGATTTTATTTAAAGAAAGGAAGCCGGAGGCTGGGAGAGGGAAGTTGTTGAAGGCAAGCAATGGGTATTCTCTTTTTTATACCACTTTATAGAATTTCATTGTTAAAATGATCACCTGAAAAAATGGTAATCATGTACAATTTTACACTAATTTAATTTGCTCATTTTATTATTATGACTCTGTCATTCTGAATGTAACGAAGTGAAATGAAGAATCTAAGCCGTGTATGAGATTCTTGCTTCTTCAGAATGACAATAGTGTAAAATTATATATAGTCACCAAAAAATAAATAGCCGGATCGTAACTTCCAGCTTCACTCTTCCAACTTCCAGCCTTATTACTTATTTTTTCGAATCCCAGAATTCTTTTACGATCAGCTTGATATTTTTAAAAGTACTCGGGAATACTTCATTTTCAATTTCTGATGTTGTTTTCCAGGCAACTTCTGTAATGCCTTCTTCTATTTGTGGTTTGGAAGTATCTTCTCCGTCAAAATTCATTTCAAACCAATGCGTGCATTTTAAGATTTTCTCGCCATTTCTTTCTACATAGATATGGTAAGTGGTATTGATGAATTGTACAAGTTCAACATTACTCAAACCAGTTTCTTCCTCTATTTCTCTTACTGCAGACTCTTCTCTGGATTCACCTTTTTCCATTTTACCCTTAGGAAGATCCCATTTACCCAGTCTTTTGATGAAAAGAATTTTACCTTCAGGGTTATTAACAAGACCTCCTGCAGCTTCTATAATTCTGAAAAGCTTTTGAAACTCCTGCCAGATTTCTTCCAAATTCTCTCCATACACATTCAGTTCCTGCACAGAAGTATTCTCCAAAAGATCCAATGCGATCTCTAAAGTTGTATAATTTTCATACCCAAGCTTTTTTTCAAGTTCTTCAGGATGCTTAGATATTAATAATTTTTTTTCGTTGACAAAAACTTTATACATTTGTAATAGTTAAGAATTTAAATACAAAAATAAAAAATGAATTTAGAAGGACGAAAGATTATTGTCAATAAATCATCTAAAGAACTTACCGAGTTGCTGAAATCTCCTGAAAATTATAAAGATTTTATGCCGGATGGTCTTCAGAAATTTGAAACAAGAGATAACGGATTTAAATTTGGATTGCAGGGAATGCCTGAAATCGCTTTAAAAATAGATGAAGTAGATGATCAGAAAGCTGTTTTAAGATCTGCAAGTTCAAGTTTGGACTTCTCATTAACAGCTACATTGAACCCAATCAGTGAAAATCAGACTGAGGTTCAGATGCTATTTGAAGGAAAATTCAATCCATTCATCAAAATGATGGTAGAAAAGCCTTTACAGAACTTTATCAATACGCTTACCGATAAAATCGAAGCTTATAAATAATAAAAAAACCTTCAGAAAATGAAGGTTTTTTTATTTTAGAATTAGATTCTTTTATAAGTTAATATACATTGTTTATTTTGATGAAGGATTTTTTATCTAAGATTTATAAAGGATTAAAATGAACATTATTCTAAATTTTCAACATCAGCTTGATCTATATTGTAACCTTTCAATAATGAGTAAGCTTTTTCAGATATTGCTAAAATGTTTTTTTTCGTAATAAAAAAATCATCTTTATTTGATTCCCCGTTTATTTTAGCCCAAAAGAAATTTGGAAGTTCTCTATCAGGATAAAGTTCTAAAAAAGTTTCAGATTTAGAAACTAAAACCTGATCAAAACTAATACCTGAAAGCTGTTTAGATTCTATACCTTTTCTCAATCTCTCTGTTACTATATAACATGGAAAAGACTCTACAAGATCATCTCCCAGCCAGCCTTCAAATTCATAGTGAAGATTTTTAATTAGTGGTGGAAAAAAAGAATTATCTATCTGTGTTTGATCTCCCAAGCTGCCTGCTACTTCTGGTTCTATAAGTTTATACATATGTTTTATTTATTTATCTATTTATTTTATTGGTGGTGTAAATTGGGCTCCAAATTTTTGATCTATTAAAGTTGCTTGATCTAACAGTTCCTGCTTCGTTGGAGTAGGATTTTCTTTATAAAACTTATTCCAAATCTTTCTTATCTGGCTCAAATGCACATCACTATTTATACTTTTGGGAATTCCTCTTAAGTTCTCTAAACTATGCATTTCAGCTTCAGTAACTACTCCGGGATATCTCTTTAATACTTGCTGCTCAACGGCATGATGTACCACAACACTACCTTTTAATTCTGGATTAACACTAAAAAAATTTCCTTTATAGTTGTTTGAACTACTTATTCCAAAGGCAGCTACTTTTTCAGTGGCTAACTCTGCTTGTATAAGACCCTTCATGCTCGGTCCTCCTACAGGTACATCTCCCATTAATGGTGCTACATTGGTTGCTATTCCGTCAGCATTTACTTGATATGAGAGTCCATTACCTCCTTTCCATATACGAGGATTAATAAAAGACCATATTTTGCCTAAAATAGATTCTTTGGCATCCAATACCTTATTACCAATTCTACTACCGTAAAAGTTATTTTGCTCATTCCATTGTTCCATGTAGACATTTACGTGATTCCGTAGCTGTAATGCCCAAACTACACCAATCTTCCCAGTTAAGTCTATCGGTGGTATTGCAATATTTAATCCTTCAAATTTGATCCAGAAGTTTTCATTATTGCTTCCAAAAGTCCCGCCTCCTGTATGCCAAGCCTCCAGAGCGTTGTCTAATGCTTTTACACTGCCTCCATTCCGGAAATAGCTCATTGCCCAGCTAATATCATCCCCTTCGAAAGACCATCCGTCTGTGGTTCTGTCTATTTCTCTTCCGTCAGGATCAGTGAAAGACACAGGGTTGTTCATTACATAGGCATAAGGACTGGTAGAATGATAACTTTCTGCCAGCTGGTCTATGCCATTCCATCTTCCCAGGTCCGGCATATACTGTCTCCAGCCATAATCCAGATTACCTGTACTCTGTAATTCTTTACCATTGTAAAGATATTTAAATTTATTATTACTTGTATCTCCTGTGTTGTAACCTGCATGTTTTAATCCAAATGGATAATAATTATTTTCTTCCAGAATTACTGGCTGTCCAGTGTTTCCTTTTGTATAAGACAATCTTATATTTCCAAGGTGGTCTTTATATTGATAGACATATCTGCTATTGACAAAATCATAATAACCCTCTTCATTAGCCAATACACATGATGTCAGTATCCCGGTTGAAGAGTTATCTGTATATTGAAAGCCACCCAGATAATCGGTAACCTCCATATTCCTTGTCATCTGTAATTTAGTACCATCAGAAGAATAAACATATTTCAGCGTTTCTGTTGGAGAGGTAGAAGGAATTATGGAAGGAAGGTTTAGAAAATTATAAGAAATCTTTTCCAACTTTTTGTCCAGATGTTGCGTAAGGTTTCCATTGGCATCATATCTCATCACAGTTCCTTTTCCACGAGCAAGGGGATACCCGCTGAGAGCATTTCCTTTTCCTGACTCTGCCACATATTCCAGCTGGTTTCCACCACTTAGATAATTATAGGTAAGGTCATCCATCACCTCAGCGGTACCATTCACAGCACTTCCCGTTCTATTCAGTGAGCTTATATTCCCCCCAGTATCATATCCTATCACCTCACTGTATTCCTTAGAATAAGGATTGGTTGCATTCTGGAAAAATCCTGCCAATAATCTTGATACGCCATCATATACATAGCCATATCTTCTTAGTGGCTCATTGGCACCGGAAGCCGTTTTCCAATCGGTTTCTGCAATACTTCCATTGTATTTCGGTTTCACTCTATGGTGGGCAAAAGAGTTGTTGGGTATTTCTGCTCCTTCTACAGTATTATATTTTACTTTGTAGGCAAATAACTTACTTCCCATGCTGCTTATATCGGAAGCGTTGATTCCGGTAAGCCATCCATGAATATTATAAGAATAATCGATGCTCTGAAGCGTATTTCCTGTCTTCTTGTTGGTGATCTGTCCCAGATCATTATAAGTATAATCAGAAAGAAGTTCTTCTTGGTTGGAACCAATCTGCTGATAATGCTTCAGCAGGAAATTCTGTGAACTGTATACAAACCTGTCTTTTATCGTAATTTGAGTATTTGATGTATTTTTTGAATGGAATGTATAAGACTCTTTTGTTTTTCCTGAAAAATCAAGCAAAGCTTCCGTGCGGGTAAAACCACCCAGATGATTACCTTCATACGTCCCGATTACCCTTCCCAAAGTATCATACCACAGTACCGATGAGGTCCATTTTTCATTTTCAACATTTCTTGTAATGGATGCCGTAGGAAGCATTTTAGTACTTCTTACAGATGATAACCCATTGACGGTCATAGAGGATGCTACAGGAGAAAGGGTGTTGCTTCCCTGTATCTGTTGAGGTCTTTGAGCTACCCCTGTAGGATATTCATCATAATAATTGACCCCAAAAACAGTCAGGCTTCCGGTAGGAAAAGCTTCCTGGGTATAGTATATATTTAGATTATTCTGAGTGAACGGTGAACTGCTGGACTTTTCATTATTAAGTGCATTAACTGAAGTATTATTCAATGTTGACTGTATATCTGCCCTTGAAGCTGTAGAAGGAAAGAAACCATAATATAAAGACCTTCCGAAGGCATCATATTTTGTGAACATCCAGCCCTTTTGACCGAAATTGTTTATAGTGCTTCTTAAATTCCCATCCTGTCCCAGTACTTGCCTGTTCTGTTTATCAAATACAAAATATTCCCAGTCCTTCCCCGGAATTTTTTTCTCGACAAGCCGATAGTATTGGTCATATTTGTATTGGTAACATAATGTATTCAATACTGCCTGAATTTGAGTTATAGTACTAGAAACAGCTGCTTTGGGAGGAATTATATATGCTATATTTCCAGTGTCATCATATACATAATAGGTATCAAGATTCTCAGTAGAACCATCTATTTTAGTATTGATTTGGCGTAGGAGTATTTTTACTCCTCGTGAATTGGTAAATGTTTGATTTTCATTTCCATCCTCATCTTTTGAGACGGTCTTAAATAATGTACCTGCCTTATAATAACCTCCGGAAGTATAGGCATCATCTGCTCCCAATGATAGAGAAACATCATAGATACCTGCTGATGGATTCCAGACAGTTTCAGCCCGAAATCTTTTTATCTGCCCTTCGGCATTGAGTGCATATTCCATTTTTTGAACATGTGTTCCGCTTATCTGCCATTCTGTTCCGGGCATCGCCTGTTTCTCAAGTCTTCCCAATGGAGATTTCTCATATGCTGCCTCTGAATAGGCATTGGGAATACCATAATAGGTATTTACTGTATTTCCATTCGTTGCTGATAAATAAGCCCCATTCTGTGAAGCTGCGGGGAGTGGGAGATAAGATTTAGTCTGCCTTCCTGAAGAATCATAAGCAATAGTAACTACAATATCTTTTGCTGACGGAGATCCCTTTATGGCAATATTCTGAACAGGTCTTCCCAATCCGTCCATATACTGCACAGTCTGGATCTGGGAAGCTCCAGACTGTTCTGTAGTAACAGCTTCCATATAAGTTCTGCTGTAGATGTAGTTCTCACTCTGCGTTAAACTCTGCGCCTTGCTCAGAACAGAAAGAAACAGAGAGAGAAATAATATAATATTTTTCATACTATTAGATTTAAAGTGTTAAGGTTGTGGCTTGTTATTGTATTTATATTCCTTTAGAATATTCCCATTTACATCTGATACTGTTTTCAATCTTCCGCTTTTGTCATATTGATAGATCTCACGAATACCATTCGGAGGGGTTGTTGTGGTTACACCTACTAAAGGATCATAGGTATAGGTTGTAACCTGAAAATTTTTCAAAACAGCATTACTTCTGAATAGGTCTAATGCTTTAACAAGCTCTGTTTCAGATAGGACATCTTTGTCAGCATTGGATTTTAAAACAATATCATCTGCCATAGTTCCTATATCTGTGAGTCTGGCACCTTCTATTTTTGCAATAGGCATGGTTTGATTATATCCCCAGATCAAAACAACAGGAAATCCTATCCCTGAAGTCTCATCAACATTTACCATGTATTGGCGCACATTCCCGTAGCTATCATAAACCTCATATTTTACAGTTGTTTTACTACTTCCATTATCTGTATTGCTGACCTTTAATGATATTGGATCAAATCTCCCCGAGTCAGTATAGAAATTTTCTGTTTTAGCAGCAGCCCTTCCATCTATCTTGGTCTCTGTTTCCAGTGGTATGGAAAAAATATTGGCATCCATCATCTGTGTTTTATTTTTATCTGCTGCATATCTAATCCAGCTTTCTGTTATGATGCCATCAGAAGATATTCCTTTCATAAAACTTGTTTTAAAGTTGCTAGAATTAAAGATTGTTTCACTTGTAGTCTTGGCAAAGACATTTCCTGAAAAATTTCTGGTAGTGGTTTTTGTATTCTTGATATAAGCAGGTTTAGTATACACTTCTGGATTACCATTGTATGCACCTATTTTAAGATCAGGGAGATTTTGAAGTGTCTCAAATTCTGTTTCATATTCTAAATAGGATAATATTTGGTTTTGGGCATTATATATCTCTTTCTTTTCTAACACACCAGATTTTGTTATAGGATAGTATTGCCAAAAGTTGGTAGGATTACCGTCCACCGTATATGAAGTTTTTGAATAATCATCCGGATTTTTGAAATAATATCTTACAAGACCATTTTCTCCATCACTTACAGATACGTTTTTATACAACACATAGCCAGGAAAAAAATTATTAGTACTTTCGGATTCATTTCTGAAAATATAACCACTAGAGCTAATAGGGTCACTGAATGAGGCATAATTATACTGTTCTGTTTTCGATGGAACAGTTTCTGTACTGCTCGTGTAATATTTGATATTTTTGAGTCTTGGACCATACTTATAAGTGCTGGTTTTATTGGGATAAGGTCCGTTTTTAAGCTTTATCTGGGACATTAAAAGCTGTGCTTTACCACCTGTTCCAGAAACACTTATTGTATAATTACCGGGTAATAATTGATAAATAGATGCTTGATTGGAAATACAAAATGTACTTATCACTTCATTATTTTTTTTCAGCGTATAGGTCAAATCAAAATGATAATGTCCTCCAGGTTGAGGATCTCCCGGGCCAGGCTGATCATTAGGATCAGGGGTATCCGGAACCCAGATTCCAGGTGGGTAATATTCACTAACAAGAAATTGTAATGCTACTGATTGTGTCACTCCCGGGGATCCTGTAACGGTTAAGGTATATTCTAAACTCTGATTAGTATCTACATTGAGTACCGGAACTAACGGCTTCCAATCCTGTACATATGGATCAACTATTTTCCCTGTGCCCATTGCATTTTCCAGATACTGTGGAGTATTTCTATTGAAAAAGTAATCATGAGCCTCATAATTATATTCAGCTACTCCACCCATAGGATAAATAATTCTTTTTAATAATCCGGGCATCTGGTAAGAGTCGAAATTACCAGGCGTGGGAACCGGCTCAACATAACAAAGATATATATTATCCTCATTAAGGGTTTCCTGATAAGGGTTATATATAAAGCCGGTTTTTTCGTATTCTAACTGGTCTTTGTTAATTTTTAAAAGTTTTGCAAGCAGCCTTCTTCCTTTTTCCTCAGTATTGTCTGAAGGAGTCGATGGATAAAGTTGCGTCCAACTGTAAACGAATTTATATCCAGAAATCACACTTCCCCAGGTATCTTTCAAAAGAATTTGTGAGATACTGTAAGGATCATTCATTGTTTTTTCCTTTGTTTCATCATATTGGTAATCTATATTTACAGAGCCTAAGCCGTCAGCATTTATCTTTGAAAGTTTACAACTCCGATATATAATAGGAGAAGTCGACTCTGCGGTAGCATGCTTGCTGTCTTTTCTATATTCAAAGCTTGCAACAACCATATTATCCGGCATTTTGATCTGACTCAAAAAGAAGGCTGACCTATACGGCAGAACAGCATCAGCATTACTACTCTCACTATAATCATTAAAAACATACTTATACCCGCTTTCATCTGTAATGGTAAAACTTGATACTGTAAAATAAAGTGGTGCTGCAGTATCTCTGATATAGGTTATTTTTACTTTATTCGCAGAAAGGCTTTGAATATCAATGTTACCAGTCGTTGCATTTTTGTTAAATTTGAATTTTCCTGAAACTCCCGGTAAATTATAATAATAAACATCATCAAAAATTTCCGGGGAATTACTCGAAGGATTATTACTGTATTGAACCTCATTTAAGGAGCCTATAATTTCTCTTGAAATAACTCCTCCTGCTAAGAGAGACCATCCTGTACCAACTTCACCGGCTGGTTCCAACGACTTTACATTCTTAGAATTATAAGCCAGTGCCAATGGCAATGAAATATTCTTGGAACGGGTAGGAAGCTCAATCAAAGGAATAGATAAGTTTGATGTACCATTAGCTATTGTAGCCGGGGTATTATTATATGCCGCTAAAGAGGATACTGATGCAACGGGATGAGCAAAGTCTCCAAAATTAATTTCGGGGGATTGGGCTTTTAACATATTGGAGAACATACTCCCAACCAATGTTCCTGTCAAGTATAGCAGCCATTGTATTGTATTTTTTTTCATCATTTTATTTTTTAATCAGTTTGGCATTCGCCGTTTTATTGGTATCTGTTTTTATGGTAATTAAGTAAGCTCCCTGAACCAAAGTCTGGGTATTAATCTTAGTCACTTTGTTTATGGTTTTCAGAGTTTGAAGCTGTCTTCCAGACATATCATACAACAGAATATCTGCTTCTTTGAAATCATTGAATTCTATTTCTACATAAGCATAATCTGAAACAGGGTTCGGATAAATTTTAATGTCATATTTTTCTATTAACTGATCAACCTGTTTGTCTCCCAGTTTGATAATCTTCCAGTTCTCTTTACCTAGCTCTTCTGCACTGGTTCCTGCCAATACAATAGAACCATCTCTGTTCAGCTTTAAATCAGAAAGTCTTTCTTCCTTTTTTCTGGATTCCCCTCTGACATGCTTTCTCCACTGCTCATTTCCGTTCTGATCAAGATAGAGCATCCAGAAGGTTTCATCATCAGTTTCTATTCTTCCCTCTGCCTGGGTATAACCTCCCAATAAGATTCCTTTTGAAGATTTGTCATCAGCTGAATGAATCACACTCATTCCCATTAAAATATCTCTGTTTTTGAAATTGTAGGATTTTTGCCACTGTTCATCACCTCTTTCGCTTAGGGCAATCAGCCAAAGGTCTGTTCCTTCTTCCAATCCAACGGTTTTATTTCCTGACCTTTCTGATCTTGATTCTCCACCGATGATAAAGCCATTTGAAATTAAAGCCAGAGTTCTTAAATGATCATCTCCTTTGCCTCCTAAGTTCTTTTCCCATTCCACTTTTCCGTTTTTGTCCAGCTTTACGATCCAATAGTCCCCCTCACCAAAGTTTTCAGTTTGTTTCGAGTTTCGGGATACGGGATTCGGGTTTTGAATATTTGATGCAGAACCCGCACCTCGCATCCCGGAATCTTTTTCAGAACCCGAAACACGAACCTCGGAACTTCTGGAATACATTCCCAATAATGCACCTCCGTCTCTCGTTGGAATCATTTTTTCTACTTCGTCTAGACCTTTTCCACCTAAAATTAATTGGGAGAGTTCTTTTCCGTTTTTGTCTAATCTGGTAACCCAGACATCTTTAGATCCATAGCCTTTTGCAGAATTCTGTATATTTCCAGCAACAAAGAATCCTAAATCGGTAGTTTGGATAACCGCTCTGGCTTCTTCATCGGAAGAACTTCCCAACGTTTTCTGCCACAATTCATCCCCGAATTCATTAATTCTGATCAGCCAGATATCTGAACCGCCTTTGGAATCGTCTTTTTTGTCCAATCCTTTTCCGGAATAAGAAGTTCCTGCCAGAAGAAATCCTCCATCCTGAGTAGTAACAGTCGCCGACAGATAATCATGGTTTTGTCCTGAGAAATATTTCTCCCAGACTTCTTCTCCCTGCTGATTGAGTTTTACCAAATGAAAATCATAACCGTTGTTTTGCTTACTGCTTGAAGCCTGTTGCTTATTGCTTTGAATAGAGCTTCCTGTGATCAGGTACTGCTGATCTATTGTCGTGGTAATCTGGCTTAGAAAGTCCTGCGTGCCGGACCTGATATCCTTTTGCCAGAGAGTTTCCTGAGCGGATAAACTCAGGATTGTGCATAAAGTAAATGCACAGAAATAATTTTTTTTCATAGGCTTGTGTTGTTAACGTGTTAAAAATATTATTAATAGGGGAAATATATACTCCGTAAAAACCCCATATTTTCATTAATTTTTCTTAACATATATTGTTTTCAATCTTAACTATATATGACAAAGCTAGACACACATAGCGACAAAATATGTCGTGTCTTTTTTATCTTTCAAACATATTTAATTTTTGTACCGGCTTTACAAATATAAATAAATGTAGTAATATAAGATTACAAAAATGTAGTATTTTATGATTCACTTTGTACAAGTGAAATATATTGAAGAACATAAAATCTCAGAATTAAAGCAAAGAATACCCGTCGAAATAGGTAATCAAATAAGAATATTTCGTGAAAAGAAAAAACTTTCACAAACGGAACTTGCTATGATGATAGGGAAGGATAGACAGTATCTCTATAAAATTGAAAAAGGAAAGGTAACTTCCAGTATTTTCACTATTTCTGTTATAGCCTATGCTTTAGATATTTCCCTGGCTGAGCTGATCGGTGAAATAGAAGTATGAAAAATATCTAAGCAATAACTCCCGAACAATGATCCGCAGTACTTCCAGTCGCAGAAGACAGCACATTGATCTCGTTATTCATTTTTAAAACACCCATGAAGGCAAAAATCAAAGCTTCCTTATAATCGATGATCTCTTTTTCGGGGATGATCACTTCGGCTTGTGTTTTCGCTCTTATTTTTTCAATTAAAAACGTGTTGTAAGCACCTCCACCAGTGATAAGGATGTCTTTTATATTATATCCATTGATGACATTGGCGATTTGCTGGGCAGCATGTTCTGTAAAAGTAGCCAGCGCATCTACTGTTTCAATATTTTCAAGAAGCGGAAATATATGTTGATGGCACCATTCTATTCCCAAAGATTTTGGATGTGAAATTTGATAGAAATCCAAACCATTAAGCTGATTCAGCAAAGTTTCATCTGTTTTCCCTTTTGCTGCCAAAGCTCCGTTTTCATCATAATTTTTATGAAGCTGTTGAGCCAAATGGTTCAAAACAATATTCACCGGAGCGATATCAAAAGCAATTCTTTTTCCTTCCGAACGTAAAGAAATATTGGAGAATCCACCCAGGTTCAGGCAAGCGCTGTACTCTGAAAAAAGCAACTCATCACCTATAGGAACTAAAGGAGCTCCGTTTCCTTTCATCAAGACATCCTGACTTCTGAAATCATAGATAACAGGTAATCCGGTTTCCAGTTTTATAGCTCTGCCGTCGCCGATTTGTAGTGTGAATTTTTTTTGTGGCTGATGAAAAACTGTATGACCATGAGAGGCAATTAAGTTGATATTTTCAAGTTGATGTTGATGAATAAATTTTTTAACCTGTTGCCCAAGATAAAAGCCATACTCTGAATGCAGTTCCAATAAATCTTCAGAAGAAAGATGAATAGAATTTCTGAGTTGAGTTTCCCAATCTTCAGAATAGGAGAGTGTCTCAGCTTTCAGGATTTGAAAAGTCCATGTGTCCTGCTTTTCAAATTCAGCAAGACAGATATCCAAACCATCCAGACTTGTTCCGGACATCAACCCAATAGCCAGAGCTTTCATTATTTTTTGGAATTATTTTTTATTTTCAGAAATTCTTTTTGAACTGAAATCTCCGGAGTTGTTATAGAATGTGTATTCGGAAAAATCATCCTTAGCAGTCATTCCATTAGCTCCTACCAGCGTAGAACCGTCTTCCATGGTTACATACACTGTATCTTTGGTATAGATTCTGTTTTTTCGTTGATCCCAATAGATACTCTGCATAGCAAATCTCTGTCCTTCATTGGTTTTTATTCTTACATCACCTTTGGCTTCGTAGAATTTTTTGTATTCAAAAATACGGGCGTATTTAGCGGTAATTCTTCCTGGAACTTTAGGTTTTTTTTTATCAAAAAACTCGATGTCAATTCCTTTTCTGGCTACTACATACGGACTGTCAATCAGCTCATATTTTTCAATGATGGGTGCTTTTGCTTTTAAAGTAATAAAGCCGGAATCACGCTGTATAATATTAGCATTGTTGATGATCTGTGAAGGAAAGTTTTTGCTTTGACTACCATTTCTTTTGGTAAGATCTTCCTCACAGGATGTCAATATAAAAAATATAGCACAACTAAAAAGGCATGCTATATTTTTATATGATATTTTTTTTGAAAAGTTCATTTTAGTTATAAAGTGCCTTTCTGAACCACTTATCAGCAAAATTAAAGCCGATTCTCAGGTTGACAAAATTCTGGTTGATCAGGTTGTTTTGAAGAGTTCCTCTCTTACCAACTTCTAACCCAATTTCAAGACCACTCATTCTGGTGATACTACTGTTTTTGAATGGAAGCATAACTCCGGCAGAAATACCGAATTTGTTAATACTGTTCCCTTCCAGGTTTAGATTCCCTCTTTCATAGAACGCTCCGTATCTATAGATTACTCTTGAGAAGTAGCTTCTGAAGTTGTTATAGTTGGGAAGGTACCATCCCCCTGCAGAAATTCTGTAGGTATCCTGGAAACTGAAATCTTTACCAAAATAAGAGATATCTTCTCCTTTTTTATAATCTACCTGTCCAGATACAAACCAATGGTTTTCACTTCCATATCCAACCCCTACGGATGCCTGTAATGGAAGAAGGTTTTTGGATTTCGTTTCTTTTTGTTCGATGATTGTTTCTGAACCAGAAAGTTTAGTGGTTTCCTGAGCATCAGAATATCTGTAAGTACTGTTGGTGTACTGAGTAGTCATATTACTTGTATTACCAAAAGTAGCCGTAGCTCCTACTGTGAACTTCTTATCAGTACGCGTGTTTAAAGTCTGATAGCTTGTTCCCAGTGTAAAATTAAAGTTTCTGACCCTGTTTTTAGTCTCATAACCATTAACATATTCACCTGTATAAGTCCCAAGATTGCTGTTGTAAGCACGGAATTCATTAAGGTCATTAAGGTCTCCAAAATAAAGGTTAGCTTTTGCTCCTACTGATAATTCCTGATTGATTTTATAAGAAACTGCAAGCTGTGCAGTGTTCAAAGTTCCGCTTCCTTTGAAGTTATTTTTGTAAAGAGGAGTCGTGTTATCACTGGCAAGCTGTTCTGTTACGATGTCGTAGCTTTTAGAACTGTATGGCTGATAAGAGATCCCCATTTTCACTTTTGAAGATAATGGAAACGCAATCGAAATATTGGAAAGATACGTAGAATGCTTTGTAGATTTCATATCGTTATAATTCGATTTGAAATAATTGTTTTCGTTGGTAGCTTCCAGTCTGATACTCGTAAGTTCAAAATTGGCGTTGTTTGCCGGGTTGGCAAAATTGAAACTACTGGTAAAATCACTAATAAAAGCAGTAGATATACCTCCCATAGAAGTAGTTTCGATCGTATTATCATATTTCACATCTCCAATTCCATAAGTTGCATAAGGAGAGTTGCTTAGACTCTGTGCATTCAGAAAATATCCAACTGATATGAATGATACTACAAAGATTTTTTTCATTCTTTATTTTTAAAACAATGCGCAAATATCTTAAATATTAATGAATTGTAAAAATTATATGTGGTTAAAGTTTGTTAAGGGCTTTTCTTTAAAAGAAAAATGCAAATTTTCTGCAATAAAAATATCAATTCTGTTTTGCAAAAAAGACTGTTCTATGATGAACAGTCCCGGTTTATATGAATAAGCATTTATACTCTTATTTTACCTGAAGAACAGAACGGCTGTGGCTGAAACACTCAAAACTGAATTTTCCGTGATATTTTCCCATTCCCGAAGTTCCTACACCTCCAAAAGGTAAATAGTGTGAACCCACGTGGATAATAGCACTATTGATCTCAGCATCTCCACTTGTAGTATGGTTTAAAACATAATCGGCAAGTTTCTGGTCTTCCGTGAAAACATATAATGCCAACGGTTTAGGACGGCTATTGATTTCCTCCAATGCTTCCTCAATATCATTATAGGTCATAATAGGAAGAATAGGACCGAAAATCTCCTGCTGCATCACCTGATCATCCCAGGTTACATTATCCATTAAAGTGGCTTCAAAGTGACGGGTTTCAAGATCATAATTTCCTCCGTAAATCACCTTTTCCGGTGCTGCTTCAAGGTAGCCTGCCAAATGTTTAATTTGGTTCTGACTTACAATCTTCCCGATTTTTCCCAAAGAATTACCTTCATAAGTGGCATTTAAATGAGCTTTAAATTTTTCAATAAATGCATCTTTTACAGATTCATGGATATAAATATAGTCAGGTGCCACACAGGTTTGTCCGCAATTAATCCATTTTCCATAAGAAATTCTCGCTACTGCTTTATCCAGATCTGCATCCTTATGAACAATCGTAGGAGATTTTCCTCCAAGTTCCAGAGTAACCGGAATTAACTGTTCTGCAGCGGCTTTCATGACAATTTTACCAACATTGGGGCTTCCTGTAAAGAAAATATAATCAAAAGGAAGGCTTAATAATAAAGTGTTTTCTTCAATAGCACCCTGAATAACGGCTACATAAGATTCATCAAATGATTCTTTGACAATATCTTCAAGAACCTGAGCAACATGTGGTGTATTCTCAGAAGGTTTTATGATTGCAGTATTTCCGGAGAGTAAAGCTCCGATAAGCGGACTGAAGGTCAATTGGACAGGATAGTTGAATGGTCCGATTATATAGGTAACTCCATAAGGCTGATAGGTTATTTTGCTCTCAACTTCAGCGCCTGAAGGATGGGGTTTTGAAGGAACAGAGGTAGGCTTTGCCCATTCATCAATATTTTCCAGCAAATAATCAAGCTCACTGATTACTATTTGAATCTCGACATATTCTGCTTCTTTTCTGCTTTTTCCCAAATCTGTATCTAAAGCTTCACAAAGTACATCGGTATGCTGAAGAAAAACGTCACGGAATTTTTTTAATTGTGCTTTTCTGAATTCAATATCTTTCGTCTGATTGGTTTTGAAAAAGGCTTTCTGCTGCTGAAATATGCCTCTGATTTTTTGTTCCAGGTTGGTATCCATTGGTTTATGATTTTAATATTTGAATTAGGTGTGAAATGGTAAGGAATTTACGAATATTTTCACTGAGTAAATTTATTGTATAAAATTAAATTGCGCAAAATTTAATTTATATTTTATTCTAATCCTATCATTGATATTACCTATAAAATAAGATGATACATTTCTTTTTAAACTTTTATTTTAAACCATTAAGATGGTATGAAGGCTTTAAGAATATTAAGAAAAGCTTCGCTTTAAGCTTAAAAATCAGAATGATTTTTTCTTAACTATCTTTTATTTCTTCACTCCTTCTTAATGGTTTAATATATATTCTATTTATATAAGTTTAAATAATATTCAAAATGTAAGATCTGTATTTTTATCCATTCTGAACCATTAAGATGATATTAAGGCTTTAAGAATATGAAGAAAAGCTTCGCTTTAAGCTTAAAAATCAGAATGATTTTTCTTAACTATCCTTTATTTCTTCACTCCTTCTTAATGGTTTAATATATATTCTAATTGATATAAGTTTAAAGAATATTCGAAATGTAAGATCTGTATTTTTATCCATTCTAAACCATTAAGATGGTATGAAGGCTTTAAGAATATGAAGAAAAGCTTCGCTTTAAGCTTAAAAATCAGAATGATTTTTCTTAACTATCCTTTATTTCTTCAATCCTTCTTAATGGTTTAATATATATTCTAATTGATATAAGTTTAAAGAATATTCGAAATGTAAGATCTATATTTTTATCCATTCTAAACCATTAAGATGGTATTAAGGCTTTAAGAATATGAAGAAAAGCTTCGCTTTAAGCTTAAAAATCAGAATGATTTTTCTTAACTATTCTTTATTTCTTCACTCCTTCTTAATGGTTTAATATATATTCTATTCATGTAAGTTTAAATAATAATAAAAAATGCATGATCTATATTTTTATCCATTTTAAGCAGACTTAATTTTATGAATTGAAATAAGATTTTTTATCTTTGAAACATGAATTGGGAGAACATCGCCGGACAGACAAATCTGAAAAAACTTCTTAGAGATAGCATTGCTGAAAACAGAGTGAGCCATGCCCAGCTTTTTGTAGGAAAAGAGGGATACGGAACATTGCCTATGGTATTGGCCTATGCACGGGAAATTTTCAGTCAGGAAAATGAACATGCTGCTGCGAAGGTGGAGCATCTCAATCACCTGGATCTGCATTTCAGTTTTCCGGTTTTTACGGATAATAAAAACTCGTTAAGCAAAAATAAATTTGATGAGTTCAGAGAAATGATTATGGCTTCCCCTTATGCAAGCTATGATGACTGGACTGCTTTTTTAGAATCAGAAAATAAACAGCTATTTATTTCCGCAGATGAAGTGGATGATCAGAACCAGAAGTTCTCTTTAAAAAGTTTTGAAGGAGGAACCAAAATCCTTATCGTCTGGAGAGCAGATAAAATGAATATTGCAGCATCCAATAAGTTTTTGAAA
The DNA here is from genome assembly GCF_045865955.1 of Chryseobacterium sp. KCF3-3. NCBI lineage: Bacteria > Pseudomonadati > Bacteroidota > Flavobacteriia > Flavobacteriales > Weeksellaceae > Chryseobacterium > Chryseobacterium sp. KCF3-3. The sequence goes on along the minus strand of NZ_AP035792.1, from coordinate 196,542 downwards.
TTTTTGGAGGAACCACCAGCAAAAACTGTCATTCTTCTTACTGCTGAAAGTACAAACGACATTCTTCCAACGATTCTTTCCAGAACACAGATTGTAGAAATTCCGAGAATTAATGATGAGGATATTGAAAATCATCTTAAAAAGAATTTCTCTGTTTCAGAAGAAAAAGTAAGAGAGATTGTTCATGAAGCTCAGGGAGATCTCAATGATGCTATAAAATTGCTGAATTCAGGAGATAAAAGCAATGAGTTTGAAAAGCTTTTTGTACAATGGGTAAGAGATGCCTTTATGGTAAAAAAGAAACCGGAATATCTTAGAAGCATTATTGTCTGGGCAAGAGAAATTGCAGGATGGAACAGGGAGAAACAGAAGAACTTTCTTAATTATTGTTCTGAGATTTTCAGACTGGCATTGCTTCAGAACTATCAGTCTGAAAATCTGGTATATAAAAAGATCAATGCGAACGGCTTCAATTGGGCCGGCTTTTCAAAATTTATCAGTGGAGCTAATATTGAGAGTATTTTAGAAGAAATTAATACAGCCGATCTTCATCTGACCCGAAACGGAAATCCCAAAATTGTCTGGACGGATCTGGGAATAAAACTTTCGAGATATATTCATAAAAGCACATAATTAAAACTCCGGTTAATCCGGGGTTTTTTGTTTTTGCTGTCAGGAAATGTTTGTCATATTGCCTGCACTTTCCCTATTTTTTTGTGCATATTTCAATGTGAAATTGCCAGAAAATTGAAAATTATCATGATTTTTTTTTTCAAAATATCAGATCAGCATGAACTTTTCTTACTTTATATTTCATCAAAAACAGCCTTTCCTGCGGTTTCAGCATCTATTATAGAAACTGTCTTTTCTTTACAATAAATTAAATCTATATTAAAAAATCAATCAATCGTTTGATTTTATTTGAAAACTTATGTACATTTGCGCCCTGAAAAATGAACACTAACATGATTTCAAAAGAAGAAAATATATTATTCGCTGCCGAGAAGCTCTTTGCAGAAAAGGGATTCGAAGGAACTTCCACCCGGGAAATTGCAAAGGCGGCTAATGTAAACATCTCTATGATCTCATATTATTTTGGCTCTAAGGAAAAACTTTATGAGAAATTAGTGGAATACAGAATGAATGAAGGTCAGTTTTTTTCAAAAGATCTTTTGGGAAGAACCGACATCAACGAGTGGCAGAAGATTGAAAGAGTAATCGATCAGTTTTCTTACAAGATCCGGACGCAAAAATGTTTCTACAGGATTATGCAGAGAGAGCAGCTGCATACTAAGAATCCTCAGATTGTAGAATTTTTGAAGCAAACCAAAATGGGATTCCTTTCCATGTATTCACAAATATTGGAAAGTGGTCTTAAAAATGGAATTTTCACCAAAAATCCACCTATTTATCTCCTTCATTCCACAGTAAGCGGAACTTTATTCTATGCATTCAATGCGAAAGAGATGTATAAAGAGTTCCTGAATGAAACAGAAGATGAAGAAACTTTTGATGAAAAATACTACACAGAACTTAATAAACATATTAAATATTTACTAAAAGACCTTTTAGGTTATGAAGAGAATAAATAACTCAGTGATTGCATTATCACTATTCGTAGGAATAGCAAATGTAAATGCTCAGGAGAAAAAAACACTTTCTCTTGACGAGGCCGTGCAGCTGGGAATCCAGAACAGCAAGAATCTCAAGATCGATGCAGCCAAGATCGAAGAGGCTACAGCTGACCTTTTGGAGGCTAAAAACAGACAACTACCGGAATTAAAAGTGTCAGGTAGCTATATGTACCTTCCAATAAAGCCAAATGTTGATATCAAACTTCCCGGTCTTTCAGGAGGGGCAGGTGGCCCTGAAGTACATCAGGTACTTTACGGTTCAGCTAATCTTAGCGTTCCAATCTACAGTGGTGGAAGAATCAAATACGGAATTCAATCTGCTAAATATCTGGTAGAAGCTTCTAAACTAAGCACTGAGAATGATAAAATTGCCATTGCTTATAACGTTGCTCAGGCTTATAATAACCTGTTTAAAGCGAACCAGTCTATCAAAGTTTTTGAAGAAAATCTTGCCGCTTCTCAAAAAAGAGATGAAACATTCCTTAAAATGGAAAACAATGGTTTGATCGCGAGAAACGACAGATTAAAGGCGAACCTTCAGACTTCAAATATTGAACTTCAACTATTGGAAGCTAAGAACAACTACAATATTGCCAACATCAATATGGATCTTTTATTAGGTCTTCCTGAAACTACAGAGCTTGCAGTAGATGAGAATTATATTGAAGAAGGATCAGACGTAAAACCTGTTGATTTTTATGTTAGCGAAGCCAGAGAAAACCGTAAAGATTTACAGGCTTTGGCACAACAGAGAAAAGCAGCAGAATTAGGTTCAAAAGCAGCAAAAGCAGAAAATCTTCCTTCCATCGCATTTACAGGAGGTTATGTAGCGGCAGATATTCCTAAATTTCTTACGGTATACAATGCTGTGAATGTAGGAATTGGAGTTTCTTATAACCTATCCAACCTGTGGAAAGAAAATTCTTCATTGAGACAGTCGCAGGCGAGGGAAAAACAGCTTGCTGCAACCGATGAATTACTGAATGATAACATTAAACTTGATGTCAACAGAGAATACCAAAACACAGACTACTCCAAAAAGAGAATCGTTGTTTTCGAAAAATCTGCTGAGCAGGCTAATGAAAATTACAGAATAACAAAAAATAAATACGATAACGGTCTTGCAACCATGACTGAATTACTGGATGCAGATGCGGCACAGATTGCGGCCAACGTTGGAGTGATCAATGCTAAGGCAGATGCTGCACTGGCATACAGAAAACTATTACAGACAACAGGAACTTTAACAATTAAATAATCAGATCGAAACCAAAATGGAAAATAATAATACACAGGCAGCTGAACCTAAAAAGAAAAAAAGTTTAGTTTTTCCTATCATTTTAGCAGCAGTAGTAATCGGAGGAGGAATCTACGGTTACAGAGCCTTTACTTACGGACAGTATCACGAAGAGACAGACGATGCTCAGATTACTTCCAATATGGCACCGGTAATTTCTAAAATATCAGGCTATGTAGCTCAGGTAAAAGTAAAAGACAACCAGTTTGTAAAGAAAGGAGATACATTGGTGATTTTGGATAACAGAGATCAGAAAATGGCTCTTGATCAGGCTCAGGCAGCACTATCTACCGCTAAAAGTAATATCTCCAATGCAGAAGCTACTACCACAGCAACTTCAAAAAATATAGGTTCTTCTGAAGCAGCGGTAGTTACTGCTAATGCTCAGATAGAAGCAGCAAAAGTAAACGTTTGGAAAACTTCTCAGGATTTGAAGAGATATGCTAATCTTGTAAAAGACCATTCTATTACAGAACAACAATACGAGCAGGCTTTGGCAGCAAAACAATCTGCAGACAGACAGTTACAGGTTTTGGTTGATCAAAGAAACCAAATTGCTCAGCAAACTCACATCGCTTCTTCTCAGACGGCTGCAAGTTCACAACAAATCAGTGTGGCAGGATCTGTTGCTAAGCAAAGAGAGGTAGATGTAGAAAATGCAAAATTGAATTTATCATATACTGTAATCCTTGCTCCAGAAGATGGATACGTAGGAAAAGTGTCTACACAGGCAGGTCAGTATCTGCAAGCTGGAGCACAGTTGTTTGCTTTGGTTAAAAATGACCAGAAATGGGTGGTAGCTAACTTCAAAGAGACACAGGTAGATAAAATGGTAGAAGGTCAGAAAGTGAAAATTGAGATTGATGCCTTCCCTGATAAAGAATTTGAAGGTGTAGTAAGCTCTTTCTCTCCGGCTACAGGAGCTACTTTCTCTATTCTTCCTCCGGATAATGCAAGTGGTAACTTCGTAAAAGTAGTTCAGAGACTTCCTGTAAAAATTGATTTTGTAAATCTTGATAAAGATATTGCCAAAAGACTGAGAACAGGAATGAACGTGAAAGCAGAGGTTGCTTTGAAATAACATTTAAAATTGTTAAAAGTCAATGAACTTCGTTATCAATAGTGAATCAGTTTTTGTTATCAATTAAAACGAAAAGCTTTAAAATTCACCATTCACCTGCGAAGCAAAATTCATTATTGACTTTTTACATCGAAAAAAACTTATGCAAGATTCATTAGTAGAATATGGAGCGCGTAGAGTAATCATTACGATTACGGCTATCCTTTGTGCCCTTCTTGAAATTGTAGACTCCACGATTGTCAATGTTGCCTTGAATGAAATGAAGGGGAATCTTGGATCTACACTTTCTGAAGTGGGATGGGTAATTACGGCGTATGCCATTGGTAACGTAATTATAGTACCAATGACGAGCTGGCTTTCCCAACAGTTTGGGCGTAGAAATTACTTTGCGGCATCCATCATTATATTTACCATATTTTCATTTTTATGTGGAAATGCGACCAATATCTGGGAACTCGTGTTTTTCAGATTGATGCAGGGAATCGGTGGGGGAGCCTTATTGGTAACTTCACAAACGATCATTACGGAATCTTATCCGATTGAAAAAAGAAGTATGGCTCAGGCTATTTATGGTCTGGGAGTAATCATCGGTCCTACGTTAGGTCCGCCACTTGGAGGGTATATCGTTGATAATTTCAGCTGGCCATATATTTTCTATATTAATATTCCGATTGGGATTGCAGCAACATTGATGACGCTACAGTTTGTAAGAAGTCCGAAATATGCTGAAAAACGTAAAGTCTCGGATGTTGACTGGATTGGGATTACTTTACTGGCAGTAACAGTAGGTTCACTACAGTTCATTCTGGAAAGAGGTCATGAAGAAGACTGGTTTGCCAGCGGAATGATTGTAGCATTTACAGTAGCAGCTGTGTTAGGATTTATATTATTCCTTTGGAGGGAACTTACTTTTAAATATCCAATTGTTGAGCTTAGGGTACTTAAAAATAGTAACTTGAGAATCGGAACCATGATGTCATTCGTGCTTGGATTTGGGCTTTATGGCTCCACATTCATCGTTCCGTTGTATACTCAGAGTATTTTGGGTTGGACGGCACTTCAGTCAGGAGCATTGATGATTCCGGCTGCATTAACGACGGCTTTCATGATGCCTATCATTGGTAGATTATTAGCAAAAGGAGCAAAACAACAGATTCTGGTTTCATTAGGACTTTTTATCTTCTTCGTTTACAGTTTCTGGGGATACAAAATTCTGACACCGGATACCAGTAAAGAAGCTTTCTTCTGGATGCTGATCGTAAGAGGAGCAGGTTTAGGATTGTTATTTATTCCAATCACCTCTTTGTCATTAAGTACATTGAAAGGGCAGGAGATTGGTCAGGGAGCAGCTTTTACAGGGATGATGAGACAACTGGGAGGATCTTTCGGGATTGCAGCTATCACAACCTTTATTGCCAATGCAGGCCAGAAATACAGGAATAACTTAATTTCCCATCTGGACGAAAACAGTTTTGATGTCCAGCAAAGACTAGCAGCTCTTAAAGCCAATTTTGTAGCAAAAGGAATGACACCTGATGCCGCAATGAATGCCGCTTATAAAATGCTCGACTTATCCGTAACGAAACAGGCCACTGTTTTATCTTATATGGATGTCTTTCTTTACCTTGGAATCATATTCCTGATATGTATTCCGTTTATCTTACTCGTAAAAGAGCGAAAGAGCAAAGAAAAAATAGATTTGAGTGAAGCCATGCACTAAATTTTAAATAAAAAAACCTTCGAGATTTTCGAAGGTTTTTTTTATGCTTTTTCTGATGTAAAATACAATAACTTTTAGTTTTCATTTTATTAAACAAAAAATAATATCACTTATTGGAGAGTTTATTTATTTTTTCTAGCTTTACAATACCAAATGAAAAAATATGAATAGATTCCCTCATCTCTCAACAATCCTTTCAAAAAGGATTGACCAAAATGCAGTACCGGATTGTTATCTGAACATCAGTTATTAAAATCCATTTACCCAATAGTTTTTTACTTTGTTTTTATATCCTATAATGACAAAATTCCAGATGGATAGATGGGACTTTTCTCTTCATTATTGTACTTAAGATGAACTAATAACAGTAATAACTTATTAACTATGAATCAAATTCAACTTCCGAAAACCTACGTGGCATTATCCGATTTCAGAAAAAACGATATCTATCTTCCTGAAATGAACCAGGCTCAGATTATTGCAGATTTCTTTCCCGGAACTTTTACAGAGCTTACCCAGCGTCTGTCTGATATTACAGGAGCTTTTTATGGAGGCATGCTCAAACAGATCGGAAAACTTTACGGGCCAGAAGCTATAGAACAGCTTTCCAGTACTTTTATGTACGACCTCGGATCAAGAATGACCCTAAAAAACCTTGAAACAAAACCTAATCTACAACCCGGAATTCCAGCGGTTGGAAAAATATTGATAGGAGCAGTTTTTACATCCAGTCCCGAATATAACTTTGAATTTAAAGAATTAAATGACTATAAATGCGAATTGCTCATTAAAGGCGTAGACCGTTACCATAAAATCACTCATAGCCTGCAAATTGCAGGACTGTTGAAATGGCCAGTCATAAAACCTTTTATACAGGGTATTTGCGACACTATGGGACTGGATGTTTTACTTGAAGTAAAAGTACTCAAGCTTGATCCGGATAGCTCATGCAGTTATCATGTTCTGGTTTCAGAAAAATAACATCAAATATGAATGAGGCTGTCTAAAAAGTCCAAAAAAATATCCCCGTTACTTAAAAAGTTTCGGGGATTTTTTTGTTGTTTGTCCTTTAAGATTTATCTTTAAGGTGCACCCAAACAAACATTGATATGAAAGTACGGTTTAAATCTTTACCCACCAATACTCCCAGCTTATTTCCTGAAGATATTTTTGATAAGATAGGTGCTAATGATCCGGTACGTCTTATCAATGAATTAGTGGATAACTTGAATATCGATCATATTATAAGTGAATATAAAGGCGGTGGAACGACAAGTTTTCACCCCCGGATGATGATCAAAGTTTTATTCTATGCCTATTTCAACAATATTTATTCATGCCGTAAAATAGAAAAGGCACTTGGAGAAAATATTCATTTCATGTGGCTTTCCGGCAACAGTAAGCCTGATTACAGAACCATCAATTACTTTAGGAGCAAACGGCTTAAAAACCATATTCACCGTCTTTTTGCAGATGTTACCGTTGTTTTGCAGAATTTAGGTTACGTAAGTTTAAATGTTCAATATATAGATGGTACAAAAATAGAATCATCTGCCAACCGATACAGCTTTGTATGGAAAAAATCTGTAGAAAAGAATAAATTAAAACTGGAAGCTCAAATTCATTCCGTACTTGAAGATATTGAATCCCAAATCAAAGAAGAGCGTTATGAATCCCATGAAAAGACCCTTCCAAAATCTATTGACAGCAGAGAGCTTCAGGATAAAATAGCAGAACTTAATCACTCTGTGGCACAGGACAATAAAACCGGTAAGAAGCTCATTAAAAAGCTTCAGCATCAGGACCTGCCCAGATTACAGAAGTATGAAGATCAATTAAAAATACTCTCAGGCCGCAACAGTTATAGTAAGACAGATCCCGACGCCTGCTTCATGCGGCTCAAAGACGACCATATGAAAAATGGGCAGCTTAAGCCAGCCTATAATGCACAGATCAGTACTGAAAACCAGTTTATCACCCATTACAGCATTCATCAGACTCCTGGAGATACCACTACATTGAAGGATCATCTTAACAGCTTTGAAAATCAGTATCACAAACAAAGTAAAGAGGTAGTAGCAGATGCCGGATATGGAAGTGAAGAGAATTACGAAATGATGGCAGAAAAAGCTATAGAGGGCTATGTAAAATATAATAATTTTCATAAAGAACAGAAGCGCAGTGAGAAGAACAATGCGTTTGCTGTACAGAACTTATATTATAATGAGGAAAATAACTTCTATGTATGTCCCTGCGGACAGCAAATGAACTTTATCGGTAAAGGCAAAAGAATCAGCAGTAACGGATATGAATCTCAGGTACATTATTATCAGGCTTTCAGATGTCAGGGTTGTCCTCTTAGAGAAAGCTGCCATCAAAGCCAGGATAATCGATTAATCGAAGTGAATTATAATCTGAACCATCACAGAATGAAAGCCAGACAAAGGCTGATATCTGAAAAAGGGCATTACCACAGAAGTAAACGGCCTATAGAAGTAGAAGCTGTATTCGGGCAATTAAAAAGCAATAATAAATTTTCAAGATTTACTCTAAAAGGACTTGAAAAAGTAAATATTGAATTTGGATTAATGGCATTGGCACATAATCTTAGAAAATTAGTGAAAAACAGAAAACTTAACCGTAAAAATTGGCTAAATACACTTAAATGCAAACAACATATGCATCTTTTCCATAAGTATATGAAAATCCAAAAGTATAAAATTGCTGCATAACTATACGCAGTCTCAAAACAAAAAAAAAGAGGCTGACCTTTTTGGACAGCCTCTTTGTGTAAATGAATATCAATGGTTTTACCTGAACTGCATATAGCATCTCGCAGATTCTGCAGATTTTATTTGTAAAAGAATTATAATCATGGAGAAAAAATTTCAATAGGAGTGGGCTTTAGCCCATTCACAGAAGAAGTAAACCTTCAAACGGCTTTAGTCCAATTTTATTCAATAGAAATGAGCTTTAGCCCATTTAATTAAATGATTTAAATTCCTTTGGTTTTAGCCAAAGCATAAAACGTTAAAATAATAAGCTCCAATCCCCGAACCCTGTATCTCAAATCCCGAATCCCAACCCTTATTCAATCTTCTCTATCCACTCAATACCACTTACATCAATCAGTTTCAGGGTATGAATTTCATTTTTTTCAAAAATATCATCAATATTCAGAGTAACATCAGCTTTTGCTCCCAATGGAATTACCAGACTGTGTTTTCCCGGTTTCACTTTGGCGACATAATGATTCTGTATATTTTCTTTAGGAATTCCGGAGAGTTCTTTATGATCGAATTCCTTTAAAATCTTTCCGTTTTTGTCGAGAACATGAATACCTATTAGGAAAGAACCGTACACATCAGCACCTTCTGTTCTGTAGACTTCAAATGTCAGCTTGGAATTGTTATGAGAAATATTTGAAATCTCCAGTTTAGGTTTTACTGATTTATTATGCAGCGTTCCCCATACACCTCCATGGAAGTATTGATTGGTAAAGAGAGTTAATCCGAATATAATGAGCGAGCCTGACAGTACAAGAACTTTTGGTTTTGAGACAGGAAAAGTTCCTGATCCCAACCATTGGAACCATCTTTTCTGGGTGAAATTTTTGTTGTTTTTTATGAAATAATAGTCCAGGGAATAAGGTCCGCTTCCTGTAAGAAAAAGAACAAATCCGCCTGCAACACCTAAAACACCAATCTGCCATTCATCAAGACAAGTTGTTCCCAGCCATCCGGAACCTAATAAAATTCCTAGAGCAAGGCTGAAGATGCCAATACTCATTAAGCGGGTAAATAACCCAAGGATGATGAATAAACCCACAATGGCTTCGATAATGGTAAAAATCATCATAGAGCGTTGCAAAGCATCAGGATGAGTCACCAGATATTCAATAATGGGTTTTATTCCCAGGGCATTTGGTAAGAAATGATTGAATTTTTCCCCGATATATCCCTTTTCATCAGGAATAAGCTTGTTTTCGAGGATCAGTCTGCGCCAGAACGCTGAAAAGTAGGTCCATCCGATAACCATGCGGAGGGATAAAGTATATAATCCGGCCAGCTCTGAAGACTGACGGTTTAAGATATGTTTCATTGAAATTAATATTGTATTGTAAAAAACTGATTTTTAATTAGGCTTAAAAAAAATTAAACCAGATTAAGCTTCAGTCTTTTAAATAAAATATACTTCGGTGGGCTGTTTCCTGTAGAATGCCCTGAGTAGTTATTGAAAGAAATCTTTTTTTCAACAGAATTTCCGGTTGTTGAAGAAAAATCAGAAAAAGGATTTCTGTATTGGCTCTGAGTTTTGTTTTTTGAAACCGAAATTCCGGAAGTAGCTGATGCAGAATCACAACTGAAAGAAAGTGAAGAGGTAGTTTTGATCTTATTCAGTCCGCTGATGAACTGAATGTCAAAAATATCAAGAACATTTCTTTTTACAGAACATGGAGATAATGAAAACACCAAAATCAGCATCGTAATGATCGCTTTATAGGTTTTCATATGGACTCCTGAATTGTGCATGATTACAAAACTACACTTTATTTCAATGTAAGCTTAATAAATTCTAAAAAATCGTTTTGCTGATCTACAAATAAGTAATGGGAACAGTTATCAATAAGTCTGAAGTTTTTCTTCCCGACAATATTTTTAAGATCATTTAGCTGTTTCTCTGAAAATATGCCGTCATTCTTACCATACACTGCAAAAACGGGAATTCCTTTTCTTCGGATATCTTTTAAAACTGTTGTGTTATCCAGGTTATTCAAAGGTTCATTTTGATAGAATTTAATGGGAGAATCAGCATTTCTTATATTGTTTTTGTAAAATTCCCCTGCTTTGTACTCCGTTCTCAGTATTTCACTTTCAGGAGTTGGATGTGGCATATCAAAGAAGCCAAGTTTCCCAGCTATATCATAGCATCTTTTTCTATAAGCAGCAGAGTTCTTGTCCAGACTTTCTATCTCTGAAATCTCTTTAAGCTGTGCAGCATCATTTTTAAAATGTTCTTTAGCCTGTTTTAAAATATGATCATAGGTTTCCTGTTGGGTAAATAAAGCTCCTGCTAACGTAAGTGTTTTTACTTTTTCAGGAAACTGAGCTGTAAATAAAGTCCCGATAATTCCACCAAAACTATGGGCAAGTATATTTGCTTTTTGGAGGTGATAAGTTGTGTAAATATCTTTTAAATCCTCAAAACTTTCTTTGAATGTCATGGTGGCATTCTCATTTTTTGAGCGCCCTTCACCACGCCTGTCATAAACGATCACATAAAATCCTTTATCGGCAAGCTTCTGAGCGGTAGTTCCTTCAAACAAAGTAGCATTTCCGCTTGGTCCGCCATGGATAAAAATGACGGGAGGTTTTTTGGGATTTCCATATGCTTTTGAATATAAATTCTGTGCTTTGAAGAAGATTGAACATATAATAAAAAGAAGGGAAAACACAGATTTCATGATATCGTTTTTAAGTTCTCTAAACTACTAAATATTCTCTGAGCAGAAGAAGATAAAATGAAGGAAATTATGATTACATTTAAAAATTGAAAATCACTACTGACGGACAGTTGTCACAGCTCTGGTTTATTTTTACCCTTTGAAAGTCTTTACTTAAAAACAGAGAAATATGGACACCAATAATTTTGATACCATCGTCAAACGTTCTTTAGACATCAGAGAGAAGTATCATCAGCTGGAAATAAAAAGCAACGGAAAAGAATGGTCAGTGGAAGAAGATGCACTTGCTTATCTTACCGATGCCGGATTGGTAGGGAGAAATGTAATGTCCCATCAGAAAACATGGCTGAAGAAAGATTCAGCAGAAGAACTGGAGCATAAATTAGCCGAAAATATCTGGTGGCTGATTGTTCTGGCAGACCGTACAGGAATTACTATTAAAGAAGCCATGGATAAATTTTTAACGAAAACAGAAAATATACTGAAATGAGTTATTGTTTAGCAATAGAAGGAATGCAGCCCGAAAGCAGAAAAGAACTGCACAAAAATTACCATGACAATTATTATGGGTATCCTATTCATGATGATAATGAATTGTTTGGAAGACTCATTCTTGAAATCAATCAGGCAGGATTAAGCTGGGAAACGGTTCTGAAAAAAGAAGACAGTTTCAGGAAAGCATATGACCAATTTGATATTCAGAAAATAGCAGATTATACAGAAGAAGACCGCAAAAGATTATTGAGCGATCCGGGAATTATCAGGAATAAGCTAAAAGTAAATGCTGCCATTGAAAATGCCAAAACAATCATTGCATTACAAAAGGAATTTGGTTCTTTTGAAAAATGGCTGGAGCATCATCATCCAATGACTTTGCAGGAATGGATGAAGCTTTTCAAAAAAACATTCAAATTTACAGGAGGAGAGATTGTTAATGAATTTCTTATGAGTACAGGATATCTGAAAGGCGCTCATCATGAGAGCTGTCCGATTCACTCAAAAGTATTAGCGCAAAAACCTTTGTGGAAGGAAAAAATAGCGAAATAATATATGGATTTCTACGGAATGACAAATAGAATTTTTTGACATTAGGCACAAACTGTTTCATTCCGTAGAATCTGAATTTTTTAATTTTTTTGATGTTGTATTAGCTCTTTATAATCATTATCCTGACAGAAAGACTCAAAACAAAAGAGATTGTATAAAGTGATGTTATTTTATTTCATACTTCTTACAGAAACATCAGGTTTTTCACCTTGTGGAACAATAAAGATTGCATTATCATTGATTGTATCTCCCGGATCAAAATAATAACTGCCGGTTACCGGAATTGTACTGGTGATGAGTTTCCCAGACTTGTCATAAGCAGAGTAGGTAACATTAATCATTTGGGCCTTCATTTTTAACTCTATCTTTTTAGAGGTTAGCCTGGCTCCGGTTGCATTAATACAGTCCAGTTCTACAAGGCCTATGTTGCTTACAATTTGAGGAAAGGCTGATAATCTGATGTTGAATGCCTTATCTGAAGTATTCTTTACCGATGCAGAAACTTTATATCGGTCGTAGGATTTTCCACCGGCTTCTACACTTTCTTTATTGAGGATATTAAAGGTAACCGCCATTCCATTGATATCGATTGTCTGGCCGTCAGAAATTTTTTGTGCATGTATATTTATTCCAGCAAAGACAGCAATAGGGAACAATAGTAAAAAAGTCAGGTTTTTCATAGTATTGGTTTATATATTTAAATATAATTATTTTATGTGAAATAATATAATGTGGTACTTTTTAAATATAAAACCACTTTTAGCTTATTGTTTTTTCATGATCTCTTGATGCTCCTTACCCCATTTTTCAAACTCAAGAATGATAGGCTTCAGTTTATAGCCAATTTCTGTAAGTTCATATTCTACCCTTGGAGGAACTTCTGCATATACGGTTCTGGTAATGATCTTATCTTCTTCCAGTCTTCGAAGTTGAAGCGTTAGCATACGTTCAGTAATGTTCTGAAGTTTCTTTCTCAGTTCCCCGAATCTCATTTTCCCGTTGATCAGATAACAACAGATGGCCAATGCCCATTGCCCTCCGATCGTGTTGGATGCATAGATTTCCGGACATTCATCAGCAAGCGCTTTCTTATTGGCAAAATTGGTAGAGGTTTCCTTTATTTTAGTCATTACTTACATTTTTTATAGTACCATACAATAGGTTGCTAATGTACGAAATGTAAGTTACGTGTTGTAATTTTGTAATAGAAATTTAAACAGAATGAAGACTTTAGTAATTGTTACACATCCAGAGATTGAAAAATCTGTGATTAATAAAAAATGGATGGACGAGTTAAAAAAATATCCTGAAAAATATACTGTTCATCAACTGTATGAAGCTTATCCTGATGGAAAAATCAATGTAGCGGAAGAGCAGAAGATGATGGAATCTTATGACAAAATTGTATTCCAGTTTCCTTTTTACTGGTTCAGTAGTCCGCCACTTTTGAAACAATGGCTGGATGAGGTGATTTTGTATGGCTGGGCATATGGAAGTACCAGTGGTTTCAAGCTGGCTGGAAAGAAAATGTCACTGGCCGTTACCGCAGGTATAGATGAAGAAGCCTACACTGCATCCGGAGTCTATAAATACACAATGAACGAACTTTTCAGACCTTACGAGCTGACTTTTGATTATATAAAAGCCGATTATAAGGAACCTTTCGTCTATTACGGAATTGAAAGGGACTCTTCCGATGAATGGATCAACAGAAGTGTTCCGATGTATCTGGAGTTTTTGGATAATTTATAATTTTTATTAGGAATCTATCAATATATTTTTTTGATAGATTCCTATTCCAGATGCTGCTGCAATATTTCTAAAACTTAAAGGAAGTTCATCTATTCTTTATTTAAAACCCGATTAATCCTCTTCTCTGCTTCCTCCTTTGTAATGCCATGATAAAAATCGTCCACAAAAGGATGATCATAACTTTGGTGAGGATAGACAAAAGGTCTTCCGATAGAATTGTTTACCACTACAGTTGTGGGAACACTTTCCTCAAATTCATAATCCGGAAGATAGGTAGAAAGCCATCCGAAATATTCTGCTTCGAATTCCTTATTGTCATAATTTTCAACATATTCATTGAAGTTTTTTTCACTCAGAGAAACCCAGATTCCGTAATCCAGATTTCTGCAGTCATCCATAACTTCCTGTACAAGAACAGTACGGATAAATCTGTGGGTATCTTCAGAATCTTCAACAACACATAAATCTGAAGTAAGTTCAGCATTTTTGAGTTCCTCTTCCGATAGGTCATAATAGAAATAAGGAGCATTATAGGCTATTGCAGGCCAGTCTTCTTTCTCTTCTCCACAGCATTGGCAGATGTATTTCGTCATCGTGTTTTATTTATAATGTTGGTAAAATTTATTGTCAAAGATCTCAGAAGGATCATATTTTCTTTTCAGTTCAAAAAAAGATTCTGCCTGCGGATAAACCTTTCTCATTTTCTCTCTGCCAATATGAAGACGGTAAGGAAGGTAGAAAGTACCCTCATTTTTCAGAGCAATATCTACCAGATGATTGGTCAGAATTTTCATGGCCTGCTCCTGCTTCTCTGTTTTCTTTTGATTGAATAAAAATACAAATCCAAATACATCTTCCCTCGCATAGTTCATATAGCTGTCTTCATCCTTATTCACCGCACGGATGGTGATATTAAGTAAATCCAGCCCTGAGCTTTTCAAAACAGGTTTTATATCTTTAATAAACTGACTGAAGTTTCTCTCCGGAATAAAATATTCCTGAAGAAGGTCTGTAGAATTTGGATCTTTATTTTCAATGAGTGAAACATGGTCATTCAGAAGCTCATTTCTGGAATACACTGCATTTTTTGTCATCTTATTCATTCCGGTTTCCAGATCCCAGCGAAGTCTTTTCCCGTATTCACTGTTGACTGTACTTCTGAATACAAGACGTTTAGTTTCTTCATTTTTAGCATTTTGAAGCGGAATTGGCAAAGGTTTTTCATTGGCTTTCTCAAAATAATTGATGGTAGCCTCTTCAAGAAAATGTTTGTCTGAAATTCTCAATCTTCCGAAAACCAGGTTGACAGCAGGATTTTCTGATATAAACTTTTTATAATAATTAGGATACTGATCTGCGCTTAAACGAATATATTTATACTGAAGTGCAACATTCTCTACCACTTTTAATTTAATATCAAGAATAATCCCGAAAAGTCCATACCCTCCGATTACCAGCTTGAAAAGTTCAGGGTTTTCTTCTCTGCTGCAGTTGAGAATGTTTCCGTTCTGATCCATTAGTGAAAATGATACCACACTGGAGGAAACAGGAGGAAGATTTTTCTGCCATCCATGACCGTTGACACTCATTGATCCACCCACAGAAAAAGAACTGAAAGCCTGCATCACAGCAATAGATTTTCCATGTTTGTCCAGATATTTGATCGCATCTTCCCAAAGAGCTCCGGAGCCAATGGTAAGGATATTGTTCTTTTCATCCAGCTCCATATGTTTGTAAGGGAGCATATTAAGTAGGATTCCGTTAGGATAGATGGTATGTCCGCCCATACTGTGCTGTGCACCGGCAATAGAGATTTTTAAGTTCTTCTCCTTTGCATATTGTATGATCTGACGGAGTTGATTTTCAATTTCAGATTTTGATGACGGTACTTTGATAAGTGTATCAATCTTTGTTAAATTCAGTTGGCTTGCATCATTGGTATATCCTTCAGGAATTTCATTTTTAACATCAGATTCACTCCATTTTGTTTTAAGAATATGAATAACAGGAATCGAAATAAAAATAAGGATCATGACCATCCCCAGGATAAAAACAGGTCTCTTTTTCATGGTTATTTAAAAAGCTAAAATACTTAAAAATCCTTATCCTACCGTAGGCGTATCTTCTTCCTTCAATATTTTTTTCTCTTTCATCGTAAGCATCATTCTTTCATATTTGTACTTTTCCCAGCTGAACGTATTGAGGAAATCAAGAGCGGCCTGAAAACCTCTGTTAAAAAGTTCTTCCTTTTCCTCTTTTTTCATGAAGAAATTCAGCCAGCTGCTGGTGCCACAATTGACACTCTGTATGCTGTAAGAACGGTAAAAAGTATGTTTGGTAAGGAATGTCTTATCATTAAAACCTTTCAGTGTACTGATGATATTTCCGGCATAGCTGAACGGTGTTTTAAGGATTTCTTCACTGGTTTTTCCTTTTTCAGAAAGAATCGCAGAATCGCTTGTCAGCTGTACCCCGAAAAGAGGCATTCTCGGATAAAAAACTTCATCGGCATGAAACAGGTCAATAGGAAAATTGGAAATACTTCCACCATCAATGAAAACTCCTGCAGGATTAATATCATCAGGTTTTGTATTCATCCAGTATCTCCAGGCGTACTTTACAGAATCGTCATTCTTATTGATTTGTTTCTGAAAAGGTTCAAAGAAAAAAGGAACCGCCATAGAAGCTCTCACAAATTCAGCCGGGCTGATGTGTTTCAGCTCCTCTTCAGACCAATAGAGATTGGCCATCGTAGGAAGTTCTACCTTAATTTTAGCATTGATATCTGTGGTAATAACAACATATTCAGACTTTAGAAGGTAGAAGGGGTTGTTTTTATAGTAATCATTGTTGACGGCGCTTTCATAGAAAATTCTGTAACGGGTTGGGTCAATATGTTCCTGATTTTTGACTTTAATTTTTTCAATGCTTTGCAAAGCCATCAGATAATACTCCTGGCCATTTCCATATCGATAGTTGAGATTAAGATCCTTTTCTTTCTGAATGAATTTTTCGTTGAGATGGGCAACAGTTTTTATTCCAAATTGATCCAGCGCATTTTGCATGGTATTCTGAAAAACATTTCCGGGATTCAGTCCGCTGTTTTCCTTTCTGAAATTATTGTACAGCTTTTGGATACAAAAAAAGAGGATGACAGCCGGAATCAGAGGAATCAAAAACATCAGCTTAGCATTCATAATCGTCGTTGAAGGTGCCAGAAAAGGAATGCTGATCAGAATCATAAAAAGGATAGCGGCAATAACAGCATTGATCTTAAAGAAATCTTTGTTGTTCAGCATCGCATGCAGAGTGGTTTTTACATAGGTTTTCCCATCCATAAAATCTGCAAAATTCCAGCTGAAAAGAATATCCTTGATCAGTTCACTTTTAGCTTCTTCTTTGGTTTTACAAGCAGCAATAAGCATCGTATTAATAGCTCCTGCACTTGTTCCTGCTACTTTCAGAAAACGGATTCCAAATATTTCCAGTCCATAAAGATAGCCTACCAATGCACTTCCCCAGACACCACCACCTTCCTGTACAAACTCTACATACTGATTCCCGGACTGATCGAGGAGATCAGAGAACTCTTTAGAAGAGATATTCTCATGCAAAGCAAGCAATTTATCTTTGGATGCTTGTGATAGAGAAGGATCTTCAAGAATTTTGTTGAGGTTCTCAGTAATCATGGTATTTTGTTTAGATGGTGTACAGTTATTATGAAACCGGGTGAATCAATCTTTAATTTAAAATAGTTGCCAGTTTGTATTTTATTGGAAATGAGATCTTCATACTTTAAAAACAGATGCCATTGGGTATTTTATGCACCTTTGTGTTCATGGAAAAATGAATTACCATTGTCTTCGTCTCACATAAATAAAGGTACTGATGACAACGGTTGCCATTGCTCCCAATGTGATAAAATATCCATACTTATGATGAAGCTCAGGCATATTATCGAAGTTCATTCCGTAAACTCCGGCAATAAAAGTGATGGGTAAGAAATAGACTGAATAAATTGCCAGAACCTTCATCACCTGATTGGCCTTTTGATCCGAAAGAGCCAGGAACATAGAAATAAGGTTGGTAATCTGAATATTCAAATGATCAAAATCGGCAACCACGTCTTTATGTTTATCTTTTAAATCAACAATCTCAGAGTCCTGTAAATTCAATAATTTAAATTTGTCAATAGCATCCGTAGAAATTACAAGCACACGGGAGTTCAATCCGGATTTTCGCTTCAGCTTGTAAAGACGGCGGATCTGGCTGGTATGATTGGTGTTTTTAAGGAAAATCTCATTCTCAATATTGTCCATTGTTTCAAACAGACTTAAAGATTCATCATCAAAACTTTTCATGATCAATATAGCAATCATCAGCATGATTTGCTGAGGTTTAAGGTCTTCCTGAATTAAAGACACTTTTTTCTTGGTCTCGGAAATACTTCTGGTTTTCATCCTGTGGATGGTAATAATGGTATTTTCCACCAGAAAGATTCCAATTTTGGTGCTGATATCACTGATTGTATTGAGATTCTTTCTTTC
This sequence comes from Chryseobacterium sp. KCF3-3, assembly GCF_045865955.1. Taxonomy (NCBI): domain Bacteria; kingdom Pseudomonadati; phylum Bacteroidota; class Flavobacteriia; order Flavobacteriales; family Weeksellaceae; genus Chryseobacterium; species Chryseobacterium sp. KCF3-3. Next base: position 178,000 of record NZ_AP035792.1, on the reverse strand, counting down.
CAGTTCTGTGCTTTCACGGAGTAAAAAGAATTTTACATTCCCGTCTTCTTCATATTTTGGAAGGTGATTAGGATCCATCGTATCTTCCAGAAGAAGATTATTGATTTCATATCTTTCATGAAGAAATTTCAGGTCTTCTAAAGTAGGAGCCTCTACATCTACCCATTCGCACTGGGAGGTTCTGTATATCGTATCAATTGGCATAAAGTAAAAATACTAATATTTTGAAAAAGTATGTGTTAAATAAGTTTTATCTTTGCCAAAATTAAAAAACTATATGATTAAAAGTACCATAAAAGGGGTGGGATTTTATGTTCCAGATAACGTTGTTACCAATGATGATTTGGCAAAACTAATGAATACCAATGACGAATGGATTACGGAAAGAACAGGGATCAAGGAAAGAAGACATAGAAAAAACAGAAACGATTCCCAGGAAACCACTGCTTATTTAGGTTTTAAAGCTGCAGAAAAAGCGATCCAGAATGCTGGCCTTACCTCAAAAGATATCGATTATATTGTTTTTGCAACGCTTTCACCGGATTATTATTTTCCTGGGTGTGGAGTATTGCTTCAGGATATGCTGGGATGTGATACCATTGGAGCATTGGACGTAAGAAATCAGTGTTCAGGGTTTGTATACTCAATGAGTGTGGCTAATGCATTTATCAAATCAGGAACTTATAAAAATATCCTTGTGGTAGGAGCAGAAATTCACTCTTTCGGATTGGATTTTTCTGACGAAGGAAGAGGAGTATCTGTTATTTTCGGAGATGGGGCAGGAGCGGTTGTGCTTTCTGCATCAGAAGATGAAAATGCAGGAGATATTTTAGCGATGAATATGCATTCTGAAGGAAAATATGCTGATGATCTTTGTACTCAGTTCCCGGGTTCAAAATACGGATGGAGTGACAGAATGAGAAAAGATCCTGAAAATGTAACAAACAAAGAAGTATATCCGATCATGAACGGAAACTTTGTATTCAAACATGCGGTAACAAGATTCCCTGAAACCATGATGGAAGCCTTGAACAAAGCAGGAAAAACAGTTGAAGATCTTGATATGTTCATTCCACACCAGGCGAACCTGAGAATTGCTCAGTTTGTACAGGAAAAATTTGGATTACCGAACGAAAAAATCTTCAACAATATTCAGAAATACGGAAATACGACAGCAGCTTCTATTCCCATTGCTTTAAGTGAAGCCATTGAACAGGGGAAAATCAAGAGAGGAGATCTGGTGCTTCTTTCAGCTTTCGGAAGCGGATTTACGTGGGGAAGTGTTCTTTTTGAATATTAATGAGCACGAAAGAGAGCTTATAGAAATTTAATATACTCTATTTTTCACTAATACTACAAATGAAGACGTGAAAATTCCCCTCCACCGGAGGGGTGGCGAAAATTCAAAGAATTTTTGACGGGGTGGTTCAAACATAAATAAAAACCCCGCAGAACTTTAGTTCTGCGGGGTTTTTATTGTACTTATTTCTTATTAAAGACTCTTCAAAAGTTTTTCCGTATCAGAAGAATCCTGTCCGGTACTTTTTGCTAATTCAATAGACTTTTCAGCCCACATTTTAGCGTTTTTCTTATCACCTACCTTGTTGTAAAGATTGGCTAAAGTATCAGTATTGGCAAAATTCTGATCTTTCTTTACAGATTCCTGCGCCCATGCAATGGCTTTTTCCAGAGAAGTTTTATTGCTTACATTTTCAAAAAAGTTCCAGGCAAGAGAATTCAGTTCTTCAGAACCGGCAGCAGTATAATCTTTGTAAAGGTCAAGAATTAGTTTTTCATATTCAGGAATATCTTTATTCTTTAAAGCTCTGTTGGCTTTCATTCTTTTTAAGATTTTGTCAGCCTCTTCTTTGCTCAGGAATTTTTGAGTTTCAGCCATGAAATAGTTATCATCCCATTTCTTTGTATCCGGATTATAGGCTTTTTTAGAAACAGTATTCAGTTTAATATTTTTATCAAACTTTTCATATTTATCTTCCGGGAAGAATTTAACGATATCAGCTTTTTTATCCTGGAAAATTTTGTACAAAGGACTGTCTGTAGTTTGTACTCCTGAAAGAAGCATTTGGATGTCTTCCTGATCTAAGCTTGCTTTCTGTTGAAAATAACGGTTAAGAACTTTCCCGGCAAACTCAGCGTCGTTATACATGGTAAGTCCGGCAAGATTCTTTAAAAACTCAGGATCTTTTTCTCCTTTTTCAAACTGTTGCTTCAAAGAAGTAAGTCTTTTGTTTGGATCTTCTGCGTCTTTTGCAAACTGGATAAAGTCTTTTTCTTCCACATATCCTAAAGTTCGGTGTACAGCTTCACCACTTCCATCAATAAACAGGTAAGTAGGGAATGCTTTTACATTATATTTTTTTGCCAGCTCAATTCCTTCTCCTTTTTCCATATCAATTTTAGCATTGATAAAGTGAGAATTGTAATATTCTCCTACAGACTGAAGTGGGAAAATATTTTTAACCATCAGTTTACAAGGTCCACACCATGAGGCATATGCGTCAATAAAGACCAGTTTTTTTTCTTTTTTTGCTTTGGCCAGAATAGAGGCAAAATTGCCTTCTTCAAATTTAATTCCCTGCGCCCATGCAAGGGCTCCTATAAAGATTGAGGAAAGTATTGCTATTTTTTTCATAAAAACTTTTTATTCCATGCAAATGTAATAAATATGATGACACATGAGCCGTTCATATTGAAAATAATTATACAGGAACTTTGGTTTTAAAACAGGCATCAGCTTGTATTAAAGATAATCATCTATTATTTTAGTCTTATTATTAAAATTAATGTAAAATACTGTTTTAGGTTAAATGATTAAATTTCAATATAATATTTTAATAAAAAATAAAATATCACTAGTTTTGTAAAAAACAAAAAGACACCCCGTGAAAATAATGATGAATTATTATAAAATCAAAATAATAATTTATTTTTCTATGCCTAAAAGTCTTTTGCAATTTTTATTTCTGCTGGCAACAGCAGTCCCCATATTCGCTCAGAAAAAAAATAACTTTGACCTTATCTGTGAGAAGACCTCTTCTGTTACAGCCTATAAAGATTTACCCAAAGCAATCAAAACTGCAGATTCTCTCTATATGAAGGCACAAAAACCCTCGGAGAAAATAAAATGCCTTGTGCTCTCTTCAGAATTATACCATCATGCAGGTGAACTTAAAAAAGCAATCTGTTACAGCGAAAATGCCCACTCGGTAATCAATCAGATTAATGATCCGGAATGGATGGCTGTGGTGACCAGATTACTTGCGAGACAATATAGACAGGTAGGGTTATACGAAAGATCAAAAAAATACATTGTAAAAGGGCTTCAGGCTTCAGGTCAGATTGTTGATTTTCAAAAAAGTAGCGAAGCTGCAGGACTGTTGAATCAGGAAATGGCCTTCTATGAAATGGAGATGGGGAATTTTCCCAATGCAATACGTGATATTGAGTCCTCTCTGAAATATTTTGAAAAAATAAACAGCCAAAACGAAAACAGAACAGCCGCAGCTTCTTATCAGCTGCTGGGAGATGTCTATTTCAAACTTAATGATTATTCTGTTTCCGAAGACTATTATCGAAAAGCAGAAGGCCTGCTGAAAAATGGAAGCTGTACACTGGGATTGGTGTATAATGGCTTAGGAGGAATCCGTCTGAAGCAGAAAAACTGGAAAGATGCTGAACTGTATCTTAAAAAGGCAGAGAAAATAGCGGATACATCCAGAAGTCTTAAGCTTAAAAAAGCTGTTTATTCCAATATTAATGATTATTATGAAGGAATTGGAGACAATTTTAAAGCTTCATTATATGCTGTGAAATATATCCGTGCCTATGACAGTATTGCGGCCCGTAATCAAAGTTTTACACCAAAAGGTGCTGAGATTCTGAAAGGGAAAAGTCATAAAAATGATGGACATATGAATCTGATTAAAAACACAGCCATTATTATTCTGTTTATCTCGCTGGTGGGCTTACTTATTTTCTTCAGGACAAAGCAGAGACAACAGCGTTCAAAATTCAGAAATATTATAAGAACTCAGTTAAATATGGTCAGTAACAGAGTTCATTATCCTTTAGCTCAATCTGACGATGCTGAGTTTTCGAATATATTTGTGGAAGAAATTGATGAAAAAGATTCGGAGGCAGACCGAAGAAGAAATGATTCCCTGATGACTTCCGAGACAGAATCGAAATTGCTTGAATTGCTTGAAGATTTTGAAAAAGGTGATCTTTATAATAATAAAGGAATGTCTCTGTCTTTTCTTGCAGGTGAACTGAATACCAATACAAAATATCTGTCTTATGTAATCAATCAGCATAAAAATGCAGATTTCAAAACCTATGTCAATCGTTTAAGAATCAATTATATTGTAGACAAACTGATCAATGATGAGAAGTACAGGCAATATAAGATAAGTATCCTTGCTGACGAATGTGGATTCTCTTCACATAGTAAATTTGCTGCTGTCTTTAAAGCGGTTACAGACTATTCTCCTTCAGCATATATCAAATATCTGGATGCTGAAAACCCATCAGATAAAAATGTTCATTTTCCGGAAAATGATTAAAAAGAGAGGCTTTATTTAATTCTATCTTGCCATTTTCACGAAAATGAACAACCTATTATTTTAAAGGAAACCCCTGCTATCATATCTTTGCGCCAGTTTCGCAGTGCACAAGACAATTCTGTTACAGCTTATCACTTTTATTTCATTTCTGAACTAAGATCATTATAAGAGAAACTGAATTCCCATTTTTAATCTTTTAAGGAAATATTCTGATCAGAATATCTACCATATGCTATAATCGGGGTTGATTGCCCGGTTTTTTTTTCAGTCAAGTTTTTTTAAGTGCAAATCCACAGAATTTCTGTGGATTTGTGATTTTATTTAACTTTTGTACTGTCGGTTTTGGTTTTTAAAGTATCAGAGACAACCGGTGATGATTCAGAATTTGCTACTGCAGAATCTCCCATTTTGTTCAACAATGAATCCTTGTTATGGGCATCTTTAAATTCTTCTCTTTTTTCTTTATTTTGAGCACAGCTTCCAAGGAAAAGAATTCCAAGAAATGCTCCTATCCATAGTTTTTTCATAATAGTCAATTTTAATGTTTCGTTTTAATCAAATATAATGATTTAATTAAAAGATAAAAGATAAAAGATAAAAGATAAAAGATAAAAGATAAAAGATAAAAGATGTTTTTATTAAAATTCAATAGAGGCGGGTTTTAACCCGGCTAGCCATAAATCATGCATCCATTGGCTTTAGCCAAAACCTAAAAATAAACATCTTTCAAAACAAAACTTAATTATCGCTTTCACATTTTGGCTTCTAATCTTTTCAACAAAAAAAATCTGCAGAGCTTTCATCTGCAGATTTTCCATTTTTAGATTGAATGTTATCATTACTACTTGACAGGAGACGTTGCCATAGAATCCCTTTTTATCTTGGTAGTATCAGGATTCGTCATTTTTGTAGTCATTGTATCAGTAGTGGCAGGCGTCATACTTTTTTGCGTATTACCTACTGCCGCTGAATCCCGGCTACTCGTTGACATTGTCGATTCTTTGGTTCCACAGCTCACTGCAAATATTCCTATTCCAACAGCTGTTAGCAATAACTTTTTCATATTCTTCTATTTTGTGGTGTTGTAGTAATGGAAAAATCAACAATTATTCCTAACAGGGCCTGAAGAATCGTAAAATATCGGTAAAGTTTGTTAAAAGATGTTAGGTTGTAAGGGGATCGGGTTTCGGGGTGCGTGTTTCGAGATGCGAGTTTAACGTTTAATGTTGATCGTAGTCCAAAAAATACTTTATTACCAAAAATACTCTCATACTCTCAAACGCTATAACTCTCAAACCTCGAATCCCGCATCTCGCACCTCGCACCCCGAAACTCGCACCCACAAAAAAGCCCCGAAACCGAAATTCCGAGGCTGTATTCAAAGAACAGACAACAATTACTCACTGCCTATTACTCATTACTTATTAATTACCCTAGGTATGGATATTTGTAGTTCTTTGGAGAAACAAAAGTTTCTTTTACGCTTCTTACAGATGTCCATCTTAGAAGATTCATTTTAGAACCTGCTTTATCATTAGTTCCTGAAGCTCTACCACCACCGAAAGGCTGTTGTCCTACCACGGCACCCGTTGGTTTATCATTGATGTAGAAGTTACCAGATGCATTCTCTAAAGCTTTGTAAGCTTCGCTGATTGCGTAACGGTCTTGTGAGAATACAGAACCTGTCAATGAATAAGGAGAAGAAGAATCTACTAACTTAAGAGTCTCTTTCCAGTCTTGATCTTCATATACAAATACAGAAAGGATTGGGCCGAAGATCTCTTCTACCATACTTTCGTATTGAGGATTTGTAGTTTCAATTACTGTTGGGTGTACGAACCATCCTTTAGAATCATCCACTTTACCACCGATAGCTACAGTAGCTTCACCTGAAGCGTTTGCTCTGTCGATATATCCTTTACATTTTTCGAAAGAATTCTTATCGATTACAGCGTTTATGAAGTTAGAAGTATCTTCCGGAGAACCAATTTTGATGGTGCTCATCTGAGCTTCCATTACTTTTTTCACATCAGCCCAAAGAGACTTAGGAACATAAGCTCTTGAAGCTGCAGAACATTTCTGTCCCTGATATTCGAAAGCTCCTCTTACCAATGCAGTAGCTACAGCTTCTACGTTAGCAGAAGGGTGAGCAATAACAAAGTCTTTACCACCAGTTTCTCCAACGATTCTTGGATATGTTCTGTAGTTGTGGATATTATCACCGATCATTTTCCACATTCCCTGGAATACTTTTGTAGAACCAGTGAAGTGAAGACCAGCGAAGTCACGGTGAGCCAATACTTTTTCAGCAGTTTCCTTTCCATCAGTAAAGATCATGTTGATAACCCCTGCAGGAAGACCCGCTTCAATTAATACATCCATGATTACTTTTGCAGAATATACCTGCTTGTCAGACGGCTTCCAAACCACTACGTTTCCTAGCATTGCCATACAAGTCGGAAGATTTCCTGAAATTGCAGTAAAGTTGAACGGAGTTACCGCAAAGCAGAATCCTTCTAATGGTCTGTATTCAACACGGTTCCAGATTCCATTGTCAGAAACCGGCTGCTCAGCATACATTTCTGTCATGAACTCTACATTGAATCTTAAGAAGTCGATGAACTCACAAGCAGAATCAATTTCAGCCTGGTGTACATTCTTAGACTGCCCGATCATTGTTGCTGCATTAATTACATCTCTGTAAGGACCAGCCAAAAGATCAGCTGCCTTTAAGAAAATTGCTGCACGCTGTTCCCAGCCTAGTTCATTCCATTGCTGTTTAGCTGCCAATGCCGCGTTGATAGCGTCATCCACATGCTGCATACCACCCTGATAGTAGAACCCGAAATCATGAGCATGATCCTGTGGAGACTGAAGCTGTACTTTTGTTTCAGTTTTTACTTCTTTTCCATTGATGATCATTGGGATTTCTACCTTTTCAGCCCACATTTTTTTATACGTGTCGATAAGGCTTTTAACTTCCGGAGATCCCGGTTCGTATGAGTTTACAGGCTCGTTTACCGCTAATGGTACTTGCGAAATTGCTTTTGACATATTACGTTTTATTATTTTATTAAATTAAATAAGATGTGTATACAAATTTACAATAATTATAAAGAAAGAAAAAATGCCATCTGTTTTTGTCAAATAAAATATAAAATGAGTTTTCTGATGATATTTAAGCTTTTTTTGGTGATAGATTTTGTTAAATCCTGGTATGTTTTGATAATTCTTTAGCTTTTGGAAAAAAATGCATCGTTTTGTTATAATTATAGGAATTAGGACAATAAAATATTTGTCATAGTTTGAAAACAGTTATTAATTGCTGTAAATAAAGGATTTATAGAGGAGTGTTAAAATTATATAAATTCACATTTGTTGCGATTTTGAACATTTTAAATAATTTTTTTGATAGCCGGAGGGATAAGATTGTTCTAATTTTACACCATTATTAACAGGTATGAAAAAAAGAGTCTTATTTTTCTCTTTTGTGATATTTTTCTCAGCGTTGTGTGCAGGTCTTTTTGCACATAAAGGGAAAACTCAATCATACACTGATGTCCTTTCAAAAATTCATCTTTTACAACAGAAATCTGATCAGCAAACACAACCTGAAATCTATAGTTTTTCAGATGTCCAGGATGTGCAGGATTCCAATGACTGGGAGAAAGTAAAATTTGATTACTCAATACTTGCACAGCAGTGGTTGCACTATTTCTTTGCAGGTTACACTTACAATACACAGGTTGCGGCCGTTCAAAACCGCATTTATATTACAGCACCAAGATACATTCTGTATCATTCCCTGCAGATAGCAGGCTGCTAATTCTTTTTTAATTTTTAAATGATCTGCTATGGTTTGTATTCTCATGAGTACAGACTCATAAAAATCATTCCCAATTTACATTTTTGAACATGTCTGTTTGCCTTTACGGAGAGGTGAACCGGATATTGTTTGTCCAATTTTAAATAAAAATATTATGCACTTAACACCGAGAGAAACGGAGAAGCTTATGCTATTTCTGGCAGGCGAACTCGCTCTGAAAAGAAAGGCAAGAGGCCTTAAATTAAACTACCCGGAATCAATAGCTCTGATCAGTCACTTTTTGCTTGAAGGAGCAAGAGATGGTAAAAAAGTAGCTGAACTCATGCAGGAAGGAGCAAACCTTCTTACCAAAGAAGATGTGATGCCAGGAGTTTCAGAAATGATCCATGATGTTCAGATTGAAGCTACTTTCCCTGATGGAACTAAGCTGGTAACCGTACACAATCCAATCCGCTAATACTACTGATTATGATACCAGGAGAAATTTTTGTAAAAGAAGGTACAATTATCTGCAATGAAGGCAGAGAAACTGTAAAAATAAAAGTAACCAATACCGGAGATAGACCTATTCAGGTAGGTTCACACTTTCACTTTTTCGAAGTTAATAAAGCGATGAGTTTTGACCGTGAAAAAGCTTTCGGAAAGAGACTGAATATTGTAGCAAGTACTGCAGTGCGTTTCGAGCCGGGTGAAGAAAAAGAAGTGGAATTGGTAGAAATAGGAGGAACCAAAAAAGCAATGGGCTTCAATAATCTTGTCGATGGGCAGGTAGATTCTGAAGAACAGAAAAAAGTAAGCCTTGCAAAAGTTGAAGAGTTAAACTTTAAAAATCATTAAGATGAGCTTACACGTAGACAGAAAACAATACGCCAATATATTAGGTCCTACAGCCGGAGATAAAATAAGACTGGGAGACACTGAAATTATCATTGAAATCGAAAAAGATTTCACCCATTATGGTGACGAAGCCGTTTTCGGAGGAGGAAAAACCGTGCGTGACGGGATGGGACAAAATGTTACTGCTAAAAGAGACGAAGGCGTGCTTGACCTTTGTATCACAGGAGCCGTAATCATTGACCACTGGGGAATTGTAAAAGGAGATATCGGAATCAAAGACGGAAAGATTGTAGGAATCGGAAAAGCCGGAAATCCTGATACGATGGATGGTGTAAGTCCTAATATGATTATCGGGGCTTCGACTGAAGTTCACGGAGGAAAAGGGTATATCGTAACAGCCGGAGGTATTGATACTCACATTCACTACATCTGCCCTCAGCAGATTGAAACATCTCTTTACAGCGGAATTACCACAATGATTGGTGGTGGTACAGGTCCAAATGACGGAACAAATGCTACAACGGTTACTCCCGGAAGATTTAACATGCAGAAAATGTTGGAAGCAGCAGAAGAATATCCTATGAATCTTGGTTTCTTCGGAAAAGGAAACTGTTCAGCTGAAGAACCTATTGAGGAACAGGTGGAAGCAGGTGCTTTGGGAGTGAAAATCCATGAAGACTGGGGAGCAACTCCTGCAACCATTGATGCCGCATTGAAAGTAGCCGATAAATATGACGTTCAGGTGGCCATCCACACGGATACTTTGAATGAAGGAGGGTTTCTGGAAGATACCATGAGAGCCATCAACGGAAGGGTAATCCATACTTTCCATACAGAAGGAGCAGGTGGAGGTCACGCACCGGACATTATTAAAGCTGCTATGTATCCGAATGTATTGCCAGCTTCTACCAATCCTACACGTCCTTACACCATCAATACCATTGATGAACATTTAGACATGCTGATGGTTTGTCACCATTTGAGCAAAAACATCCCTGAGGATGTAGCGTTTGCAGACTCACGTATCCGTCCTGAAACCATTGCAGCAGAAGATATCCTTCACGATATGGGGGGGTTCAGTATCATGAGTTCAGATTCTCAGGCGATGGGAAGACCTGGAGAAGTAATCACCAGAACATGGCAGACAGCGAGCAAAATGAAAGAGCAGAGAGGTGATCTGGCTGAAGATAAAGATAGCGGAAATGATAATTACCGTGCAAAAAGATATGTGGCTAAATATACCATCAACCCAGCTATAGCACATGGTATTTCAGAATATGTAGGATCCATTGAGGAAGGGAAATTAGCAGATTTAGTAATCTGGAAACCTGCATTATTCGGAGTAAAACCGGAAATGATTGTAAAAGGAGGATTTGTTATTGCTGCTAAAATGGGAGATCCTAATGCTTCTATTCCAACACCTCAGCCAATTATCTACAGAAATATGTTCGGAGCTCACGGAAAAGCTAAGTTTGGTACTTGCGCGAACTTCGTTTCTCAGATTTCTATCGACAATGGAACAATCGCTTCTTATAAACTGGAAAAAATGATTCTTCCGGTGAAAAACTGTAGAAATATTGGTAAAAAAGACCTTATCCATAATGATAAGACACCTTTAATTGAAGTGAATCCTGAAAATTATAAAGTAACAGTGGATGGCGAATATATCACTTGTGAACCGGCAGAAACACTTCCTTTAACACAGCTATATTACTTGTTCTAAGATAAATTTTACGAATAAAACCTAACAGGTTTCAAAAACCTGTTAGGTTTATTTAACAACAAAAAAAGATTTATCAGACCATATTGTAAAACAATTATAGAACTAAGTTTAGAATGAAATATTTAAATAAAACAGTTTTTTCTCTTGCCATAGCGGGTGTGTCTATGCTTTCAGGACATCTGAATGCCCAGTTTCTGGGTGGACACAGGCTTAAAAGTGATGAAGACGGACCAAAAGGACAGTTTATGGTGTATGGTTCATTAGACTATTCTAAAATTACAACACCGTCAAGCAGCAGCAGTACCGTTTCCAGTGCACCACTTGGAGTAGGATACTTCATCAATAATAATGATCTTATCGGAGTTAATTATGCTTACTCGCAGAATACTGTTGACCACAATGTAGTATACAAACAAAATGAAGCAGGAATCTGGTATAGTCCTTCAGTAATGCTTGGAAAATATTTTGTGTTGATTGGTCAGGTGGATGCTCACTATGTTTGGGGGCAGCAGCTTTCAACAGCAGCGGATGCCATGCAGAATTTTAACGGATTCCGCCTTCGTGCCTATCCTTTGATCGGAATCGTATTAGGAGGAGGCTGGGCACTGAAATTCAAATTTGCAGAACTTTCAATGCTTCAGACTAAAACAAAAGAAGAAGGCTGGACGAAAAGCTATGTAGCCGGAATCAGTGGTTCAACATTCGGGGTGGGAATCTCCAAAAACTTAGACTTCAGAAAAAAATCCAAAAATGATAATTAATCAAATCATAGGCAATCTTGCTGAAAATCCTTCGGAGAAAACCATAGACTATCTTGATCTGGAATGGTTTGAAACCACCAAAAGAATCCAGCGTAAAAAAACCAGACAGGGAATTGATATTGCCATCAAATTTCTCAGAGAAGGACAACGCTTACGTGAAGGAGATATTCTTTTTGAGGATGCAGAAAAAATAATAGCAATCAATGTTCTGGAAACAGAAGCCATTGTGATGTCACCAGCTTCGCTGCTGGAAATGGGTACGGTATGTTATGAGATTGGGAATAAACATATTCCGCTTTTCATTCAGAATGACAAAGTTTTGCTCCCTTTCGAAATGCCGATGTTCAGATGGCTGGAGGCAAGTGGTTTCAAACCGGAGAAACAATCTGTGAAACTGCTGAATCTTCTTAAATCTAATGTAGAACCTCATGGACACGGCAGTCTGGGCTCCACAATTTTTACAAAAATTCTAAAAATGGCTGCTCCGAAAGATGAATAATATAAATTTCCTGTCAGGACTGCTTCACCTTGCAGATCCTACACTTCCCATCGGAGGCTATACTCATTCCAACGGACTTGAAACCTATGTGCAGGAAAGAATTGTCCATGATTTGGCAACCGCGAAAGAATTTGTACAGAATATGCTTCAGTACAATCTTAAATTCAATGACGGAGCTTTTGTGAAACAGGCTTATGAAGCGGCAGAAAAAAGTGATTTAGAAACATTATTGCTTCTCGACAATGAATGTAATGCGATAAAATGTCCAAAGGAAATTCGCCAGGCGAGCCAGAAACTGGGACTCAGACTGATTAAAATCTTCAAAAGAAGAGAAAGTTTTCCTTTTATGGAAGCTTTTGAGAAAGCTGTTCAGCATAAAGAAGCCAATTCTCATTACTGTATTGTGTTCGGAGTGTATGCTTATTTAATGAAAATTCCTTTGTATGAAGCCCTTTTAGGATTCTATTACACTTCGGTTGCGGGAATGATTACCAATGCTGTAAAATTAGTTCCCCTTGGGCAATTGGACGGACAAGATATTTTATTCTCACTATATCCCGTAATGGAAAAGACAGTCTGGGAAACCATGGAGTTGGATAGGGATATGGTGGGACTTTGTAATACCGCTTTTGATATCAGATGTATGCAGCATGAAAGATTGTATTCAAGACTGTATATGTCGTAAGACAAAAGTAAAAAGGTAAAAGTAAAAAGATAAAAGGGAGGAAAGGGGAAGTGATGAATAAAGATTGTAAAGTTAAGAAAATGAATGATTTATGGCTGGGTGAGTGGTGTGCTTCTTAGCTGAATGAAATGCCTTTGCTCCCTTTATCATATTCTCAATTAATAAAAAAATATACGTGAAATAAAGGGCTCTTTGCTTAGTAAAACGCCCTTGCGATCGAAAAATATTCACAGTAAAGAAAGCTTAGCGCCTATAGCGTTAAAAAAATAAAATTTAAAGAAAAAATGGAAAATAGAAAATACATAAAAGTAGGAGTGGCAGGACCTGTAGGTTCAGGGAAAACTGCATTACTGGAACGTTTAAGCAGAAAATTATTCGGGACTTATGATCTTGGAGTCATTACGAATGATATTTATACCAAAGAAGACGCTGAATTTATGGCTAAAAACAGTCTTCTTCCTCATGACAGAATTATCGGAGTAGAAACAGGAGGATGCCCTCACACCGCTATTCGTGAAGATGCAAGTATGAACCTTGAAGCGGTAGACGAGTTGGCTGCACGTTTCCCGGAAATCGAACTGGTTTTGATTGAAAGTGGTGGAGACAACCTTTCAGCGACATTCAGCCCGGACCTTGCAGATGTTACTATTTTCATCATTGACGTAGCAGAAGGAGAAAAAATTCCTAGAAAAGGAGGTCCTGGTATTACAAGATCAGACTTATTGATCATCAATAAAATTGACCTTGCCCCTCACGTAGGTGCCAGCCTTGAAGTGATGGAGAATGATGCCCGAAGAATGAGAAAAGGAAATCCTTTCGTGTTCACCAACCTGAAAACAGATGAAGGACTGGATAAAGTAATAGGTTGGATTAAAAAATATGCCCTTTTAGAAGAAATTGAAGAACCGAATTTGGTAAGATAAATGGATAGTCATTTAAAAATTATTGCAGGATTCAAGGGAGGAGAATCCTATGTGAAAGACCTTTATGTCTCACTTCCTTTCAGAGTAGTTTCTGTAGGACAGCGAAAAAGTGACAAAAAGCTCTATCAGATGGTGATGAGCTCCTCTCCGGGAATTCTGGATGGAGATCACTATCATTTGGAGGTTACCCTTGAAAAAGGAGCAGCGCTGCAGTTGCAGTCACAGTCCTACCAAAGGCTTTTCAATATGCAGGACAAAGCGCTTCAGGAGCTCAATGTTTCTATGGAAGATGAAACTTCTTTCGCTTATGTTCCTCATCCCATTGTTCCTCACGAAGATTCTAACTTTAAGAGTAAAGCAAATATTCATATCGGGAAAAACAGTCAGATCATCATCAGCGAGATCATTACCTGTGGGAGAAAACATTATGGAGAGGTTTTTAAGCTGAAACGTTTTCAGAATGTGATGGAAATCTATCACAATAATAAGCTTGTGGTAAAAGATAATGTTCTGATTCAACCTGATATGATCCCGATCAGCAGTATCGGAAACCTGGAACAATATACTCATCAGGGAACTCTGATTTTCTACAGTACAAAAGAAAATGTAAATAAAAACGGATTGATAGAGGAGATCGTTGAAGCCGCTGCGCAATATCATGAAGAAATGGAAGTAGGTGTTTCAGCAATGGAAGACAATGGTTTTGTGGTAAGAGCTTTAGGACACGGAGGTGAAATGATGTACAACTTCTTCCTGCATATTCAGGAGATTCTCTGGTCATTGGAGTAAAAGGAGACCCTTGTCAAGGTTCAAAACCTTGACAAGGATTCTTATATTCAATAGAAGCGGGCTTTAGCCCGCTTAACAAAAAGAAATCTTCCATTGGCTTTAGCCAAAACTTAATATAGAACAATGTAAATAATAGAAAATGGACAGTACAGTTTGGGCGCTTCTTCTGAGTGCCGTTTCAATAAGTTTTATACATACAGCTTCAGGGCCGGATCATTATCTGCCTTTCATTGTGATTTCAAAATCCAAAAAATGGAGCGGAATGAAAACAGCCATCTTAACCGTTGTCTGCGGATTCGGACATGTGTTCAGTTCTCTGATCTTAGGTTTTATCGGAGTTTTTCTGGGATGGCAGCTGAATAAAATCTCCTGGTTTCAGGATATCAGAGGAAATTTCTCAGGATGGGCACTGCTGATCTTTGGAGGAGTATATCTGGTATACGGCCTTATCCAGGCGATCAGAAACAAACCGCATAAACATTTTGATGTGATGGGTGACGATGTATACGTATACGAACATAATCACAGTGAAATCGTAATGCCTCAAAAAAGAATAAAAGTAACACCACTTGTTCTGTTTATGATTTTCGTAATGGGACCAAGTGAGCCGTTGATTCCTTTATTATTTTATTCAGGAGTAAAACATTCAATGTCAGAAATTGCTGTACTGGTAACTTCTTTCACAGCAACAACCGTGTTGACCATGCTTGGGATGGTTCTTTTGGGACGTTATGGATACTCAACACTATTCAATACCGAAAAACTGGAAAGATATATGGGCGTGGTAAGCGGAGCAGTAGTAACCGTTTGCGGTGTGGGAATGGTCTTTCTTGGATGGTAAACGGGTTTCGGGGTTTCGGGATTCGGGATTCGGGTTTTGGGATTTTAGCGGGAGAGTTTGAGGGTAAGAGAGTTTGAGAGTTTTGAGGTGGATTCCGAAACCCGCACCTCGCAACCCGCAACAAACAACAACCCGCAACGAAAAACAAACAACAACCCCATCATTAATAAATTAAAAAAACTATGGACGAATTTTTCAAAAAACTCCCCTTTATAGACAATGTTTTAAAAGGAATCGGGCAGATTATGCTCCAGGAAAACAGATGGACCGGACTTCTGTTTCTGATAGGAATCTTTATGGGAAGCTGGCAGTGTGGAGTGGCAGTATTGCTTTCAACAGCAGCCGGAACTTTCACTGCAATGAAGCTTAATTATGACAAATCCGAAATCAACGCCGGACTTTATGGTTTCAGTGCAGCACTGGTGGGAGTAGCGTTGGCTTTTCTGTTTCAGACAACGGTACTGATCTGGGTTCTTATTGTATTGGGTGGAGCGTTGGCTGCTGTTATTCAGCATTTCTTTATTCAAAAGAAAATTCCGGTGTTTACTTTTCCTTTCATCATTATTTCGTGGGTGTTGGTATTTGCACTGCATCACTTTACCCATATTCCACCTTCTGCAATGCTAAGCAGTGAAGTAATTCCTTCAGAATATGATGACTTTCTTACCTGTACCAATGGTTTTGGAGAAGTGATATTTCAGGGAGGAGTACTTTCCGGGATTATTTTCTTCCTGGCTGTTTTTATTAGCTCTCCGGTGGCCGCTTTATATGGATTGGCAGCCTCTATTTTGGGCGCAGGATTATCACAATTGAACGGAGAACCTATCAAAGAAATACACATGGGATTATTTGGTTTTAACGCAGTACTTTCCGCTATCGTTTTTTCCGGAGTTAAAAAAACGGATGGTTTATGGGTATTGATTGCTGTTCTTATCACCATTGCCATTGATGACCTGTTAATAGACAATCATTGCCTGGATATTGTGGGCGGAGTATTTACTTTCCCCTTTGTAGTGGGAACATGGATTACGCTTTTGATTCAAAAAGTATTTCTTAAAACAAAAAAATAAAGAGTTGGAGAGTTCAAAGTTCAAAGTTTAAAGTTTTTTTCACGATGATTGACAATTCACTTGCGAAGCCAAATTCACTATTGATATTCCTCTAACTTCTAAAATTTAAATATAATTAAACTAAAAAATGAAAATAACAAAAATAGCAGCCGTATTTCTGGCTATGGCATTCAGTGGAAAAATGATGGCGCAGGAAGCAGAAAAACAGTTGCTGATAAAAGATGCAGATGATAAATTTCCCATTGCAGATGTTTTGGTGAAATACGACCACGGAAACAGCCATACCCATACTGCAACAGACGGAACATTTGCCGTTCCTGTAAAATCTCTTCCTGATACCCTTGTAATCAGCCGTCAGGGATACGATGAGGTAAAATGGGTGGTGACCAATGATGATGATAAAAATAAAGTTATTTTTTTACAGCATAAACCTTTTCAGATTTCTGAAGTAGCCATCAATCACAGTTCATTTCTGTCTGCTATTACAAAGGTTGATCTGAACAAATTTCCGGTAAGCTCAGCGCAGGATCTGTTAAGGAAAGTTCCGGGACTGTTTATTGCACAGCATGCCGGAGGAGGAAAGGCCGAACAACTTTTTCTAAGAGGATTTGATGCCGATCACGGTACTGATGTAAGCGTTAATGTAGACGGAATGCCTGTAAATATTGTTTCCCATGCCCACGGTCAGGGATATTCTGACTTGCACTTTGTAATTCCTGAAACGGTCAATAATATTGATTTCGGAAAAGGAGCCTATTACATGGATCGTGGGGACTTTAACACAGCAGGATATGTAGATTTTCAGACCTACAATGGATTGAAAAACAGTATGGTTAAACTGGAAGGAGGTTCTTTCAACTCCAAAAGAGTATTGGGAATGTTCAATATTCTACATGATGATCTGGGACGAAAAAATGCTTACATAGCAGCAGAATACAATTATACAGACGGCCCTTTTGATGTAAAACAGAATTTTAACAGAGTCAATATCTTCGGAAAATACAACCAGTGGCTTACGGATAAAGACTATTTCAACATCCAGTTCTCAACATTCAATTCTTCATGGAATGCTTCCGGACAAATTCCGGAACGTGCCGTAGACGAAGGAATTATTGGGAGATGGGGAAGTATAGACCCTACAGAAGGTGGAAAAACTTCCAGAACAAACCTTCAGATGAATTTCAAACACATTATTTCTCCTTCTGAGCAGATTGATGCAATGGCTTTCTATTCAAAATACAATTTCAACCTGTATTCTGATTTTACCTTTAATTTAAAAGATAAAGAGCATGGTGATGAAATTCAGCAGACTGACGGCAGAAATATTTACGGAGCCGAAGTAAAGTATACAAAGACTTTTTCCTTGGTCAACAGTTCTTTAAACTGGACTTCAGGAATCGGATTAAGAAATGATGATATCAATACCTTACAGCTTAACCATGTGTATCACAGAGATATGCTGCTGGATAAATTATCAGATGTGACGGGAACAGAAACTAATCTTCATGCTTATTCAGGATTAATATGGAAAACCGGAAAATGGACGATCAATCCGGCTTTGAGAGTGGATCATTTTATCTTTAATATGCACAATCTGCTGGATGTGGAACAATTGCCATCCGGACAGTCAAAAGAAGCAACAAGGTTGAGTCCAAAATTGAATTTCTCCTATGCTCAGAATGACAATGTGATGTGGTTTCTGAAAACAGGAATGGGCTTTCACTCCAATGATCTGAGAGTGGTCGTTCCCAATAAGAATGAAAATACCCTTCCATACTCTATAGGTGCAGATTTCGGGGTAAGATTACACCCGTTCAAATCCTTGATTATTACTCCGGCATTATGGTATATGGATCTTCAGCAGGAATTTGTGTATGTAGGAGATGATGCAGTGGTAGAACCTTCCGGAAAATCAAGACGTTTCGGGGCTGATCTTGGAGTTCGCTTCCAGCCATTGGAAAATTTTTATCTGAATGCAGATATCAATTATTCACACGCAAGATTTACCGAAGAAGAAAAAGGTCAGGATTATGTTCCATTGGCTCCCGTAGTTACCAGTACAGGCTCTGTCAACTGGGATTTCCTGAATGGCTTTTCTCTGGGACTTCAGTACAGATATCTTGGTGCTAGACCTGCTGTAGAAGATAACAGCATCAGAACGAAAGCTTATTTTGTGAATGATTTGATGCTTTCTTATAACCGTCAGAAATGGGGTGCAAATGTTCAGCTGAATAACCTTTTCAATGTAAAATGGAACGAAGCCCAGTTTGCCACAGAAACGCAGTTAAAAGGAGAAGCAGAACCTGTTACAGATCTTACTTATACCCCGGGAAGTCCTTTTGGAGTGAGAGTAGGAGTGTATTATAAGTTCTAAAGAGGAGAGTGAGAGGGTGAGAGAGTTTGAGAGTAGAAGGGTTGAAGAGAGTAAATTATGTGTTTTGGGATACGTGTTTCGGGGTTTTTACTATTTACACTTTAGCTTTTTCACTCTTTTGCTTGCCTCCTTTGCTTTAAAATATTTTGTATAACTTTAAATAATCATAACAAGGATATGGAAGTATTATCCAATTTTCAATATAAAAAGCTTTTTCTTCCGAATATTGCGGACAAGATATTGGCTAACAATGCTGATATACAGCTGTATCGGATAGAAAATTATCTTAAAGGCATTCTGATGCCGGTGATTCCGTATCGTACCACGTTCAATTTTATTATTTTCGTTACCAACGGCCATATCAGACAGTATCTTGAAAATAAAGAATATCATGCTGAAAAAGGAGGCGTGATCTTTATTAAGCAGGGAACAATTACTGCAACTGTTGAATTATCAGATGATATTGAAGGATTCTTCCTTGCTTATGAAAATAATATTCTGTCTGAACAGGAACTACCCAAGCATAAAAGCAGTATCTTTTTCATGACCCCTTTTCTGAATCTTGACAGCCTGACCTATGGTACCATTACTCAGCTTCTCCCGATCATGGAACAGGAATTGTGGTTGAATAACCTCAATGTTAATGATGTAGTAGTGACAATGCTTCATCTTATTTTAATCAAAATGCTCAGCACAGATTCTGACAACCATCACAAATCTGCAACCCGTCCGATGGAACTGTCTCTTCAGTTCCGTGATCTTTTGTTTAAATACCATGTAGGGGAAAAGAGAGTGGCTTTTTATGCCGATAAACTGTCCGTTACAGAAAGTTATCTGAATAAGTGTGTAAAAGGAGTAACCCAAAAATCTCCAAAACAATGGATCAATGAGATTGATATCAATTACAGCAAAGCATTACTTCACTCCAGTAAAGATATTGCAGAGATTGCCTACGAACTGAATTTTCATACCGCATCCCATTTTACCCAGCTTTTCAAAAAAATTGCAGGAATTACACCAAAGGAATATAGAATCCAGTTTTTGAACAACAGTAGGATTTCAGTTTGATATAAAGAATCGAATTTGTGTAATGTCAATGGTCAATTTTTGCTGCGCAAGTGAATAGTCAATGAATTGATGAAGTATAGAATAAAAAATTCACTGCGAAGCAAATTCACCATTCACTATTGATTGGGTTCCCTACATTCTCTCGTTTTCCAGGATCTTCAGAACCAATCTTTCTTCTTTCGTCAGATCAGCTTTTCCGTCATTTTCTTCTATAACTTCAAGTTCATCAAGATATTTTTTGATGGTATTATTCTCATAAAGGTTGATGACTAAAGGATGAATATAATATTTCCTGCAGACAGCCGATGTATTTCCCAGATTCTCAGCCACCATGTCCAGGGCTTCTTTTACCTTCTTTTTATATTGAGTGTCATTTTCCGCATATCCGATTTCTTTAAAAGCAATCAGGGCACTTACTGTTCCGGACCATGTTCTGAAATCCTTAGCTGTAAAATCCTCGCCACTGATCTCTTTGATATAGTCGTTCACCATTCCGGAATCTACAGAATGACGGTTTCCTTCATCATCGAAATATTGAAAAAGTTCTTTCCCGGGAATATCCTTACATTTCTGAATAAGCCTTGCCAGCCTTTTACTCCTGAGGTCAATCTGATGCATGACGCCTTTCTTTCCTTTAAAAGAAAAAGTGATTTTCTGCCCGTTTATTTTTACATGTTTATCCCTTAACGTGGTAAGACCAAAAGAACCGTACAGCTTTTCATATACATTATTTCCAATACGGATATTGGTTCTTTGCATAAGGCTTACAATTAAGGCCAGAATTTTTCGTTTCTCAAAATTTCTCAGAGCAAGATCCTGTTCTACATGCAGCCGGATGTCCGGTAATGCATACCCGAACTGAAGCATTCTGTAAAATTTTGTATGATTTCTTAGAGCGCTCCAAAGAGGATGGTAGCGGTATTGTTTTCTTTGTTTGGCATCAAAGCCTGTTGCCTGAAGATGGCCGTTATCAAGAGCACAGATCCATACATTTTCCCAGGCAGGCGGAATCACCAGTTTATTGATCCTTGTAATTTCTTCTTTATCCTTTATTTTCTCCCCATCTTTATAATAGGAATATTTCTTTCCGGTTTTTTTACGAATAATTCCGGCGGTTTCTGCATCGGTGGTATATACGAGATGTACCGCCTTTGCAGAAGCTTCCGGGTCCTTCATTATTTTAACAATTTTTGAAGGCTTAAGGTGAGAAATCATCTCCAAATCTGTATTCTTCTCCATAAAACATGGTTAAGAGTTTTTACCCTTCGAAAAAATCAGTAAAAGAATCCCTACTATCACACAGACTAAGATTATTCCCCACCACATTCCTGCCTTAAAAATCGTTTCTACGGCTTCACAACTTGTAAGTGTCAACAACATTAATATTGTAATACTGTAAAAGCTCCATTTTTTCATAGGTGTCAATTTTTGTGGGTGTGCTAAATTCGGAGTCGGTCAGCTCTCCATTTTTTGATAGACCTTTTAATTTCATCTCCTGAGATGTTTTCATGAAGCGCTCTGTATAAAAGCTCTTTGAATTCATCATCATAAGTAAATCTCAATGCAGCAATCTGATCGAATTTAAGTTTCTCAGCAGTTTCATCAGATCTTTTATTGAAAATCTCAAAATAACGCTGTTTAAATTCCAGAACTACCATACGGTTTTGAAGTCCCAGTGCATAATGCTGCCTTGTCATAAATGCCAGATAAAAAAGCAAAAAAATCACGACAGAAAACAGTATCCAGATCAGTTGATTTCCGGGATCATCCCAGATTTATAAATTCCTAAAATCTCCAATATAATAAGCAATGGAAGATAAATAAAATGATGTGGCGGATAAAATTTTCTGTGGTTATTGTAGTTTTGCTGTTTCATGAAGTAGAATGCAGCAATAATCCTTCCAAAAATTTATTATTTTGATAATGTGGTAGTTTTTTTTACTTAAAAATGATTTATTTTATTAAATATGTTTAGTGGTTTGATTTTTTTTAGACCTCTTTAACAATAAAGAATTATTAAGCAAAATAGCGGGTAGATTTACCTTTCCGACATCAAATTTTTTGTAACTTTCGGTGGTTAAAAATAAAAAGAATGACTTCAAAGGAAAAAGTTGCTGCGCTTCGTGAAGAAATGCAGAAAAATAATGTTGATGCATTTATAGTATATTCTGCAGACCCGCATATGAGCGAATACCTTCCTGAAGAATGGCAGGAGAGAGCTTGGCTGTCAGGTTTCTTAGGTTCTGCCGGTTTCGTGGTGATTACCAAAGATAAAGGTGGACTTTGGACAGATGGAAGATACTTTACACAAGCTGCTATTGAGCTGGAGGGTTCCGGAATTGATCTTTTCAAAGATGGAATGGAAGGAACTCCCAATTATATCGACTGGATTATTTCAGAAATTCCAGCTGGTGGTAAAGTGGCAGTAAATGCAGTTGCAGCTTCTCATGCTAACTGGGAACTGCTTTCTCAAAAATTCAATTCCAAAAATATTACCCTGGCAGATGCTCCGCTTTTAAAAGAAGTCTGGAAAGACAGAGGAACTCCATCTGCTAATCCTATTTTCGTACATCCGATAGAAAGAGCCGGGAAATCAGTATCCGATAAAATCTCTGCGATCCGTCAGAAAATGGAAGAGCAGGAGGCTACTGTACACATTATATCAAGTCTTGATGATGTGGCGTGGACAGTGAATCTGAGAGGAAGTGATGTAGAAAGCAATCCTGTATTCTTAGGATATATTGTGATTACTAAAAATGATGCTGTTTTATTCACAGGATTAGAAAAAATGGAAGTGGCAGCCAGAAAACAAATGGATGATTCCTTTGTAAAAATGATGCCTTACGAAGAATTCTACAATTATCTGAAGACCTTCAAAAACGAAAAAGTTCTGGTTTCTCCGAACAGCAACCAACAGATTTTTGAAACATTAAAAACTGACAATCAGTTTATCAAAGCTCCGGTTCCTGGTAACCTGATGAAAGCTCAGAAAAATGAAACTGAACTGGAAGGTTTCAGAACAGTAATGGTAAGAGACGGAGTAGCAATGGTGAAATTCCTTTATTGGCTAACGCACAATGCAGGAAAAGAAGCGATGAATGAATATTCTATCGGACAAAAACTGAGAGGTTTCCGTGCAGAAGGTGAAAACTTTGTAGGAGAAAGCTTCGGATCTATCGTAGGATATAAAGACAATGGTGCTATCATGCACTATTCTGCCAAAAAAGAAGGAAGCAAAGAAGTGACCAACGAGGAAACTATCCTGGTAGATTCAGGAGGTCAGTACCTTGAAGGAACTACAGATATTACAAGAACTTTTGCCTTAGGAACCCCTTCGGAAGAGTTTAGAAGAAATTCAACATTGGTGCTACAGGGATTAATCCGTTTATCTATGGTGAAATTCCCGAAAGGAACAAAAGGAGTACATCTTGATGCCATTGCAAGACTTCCGTTATGGATGGAAGGGAAAGATTTCAACCACGGAACAGGACATGGGGTAGGAAGCTTCATGAATGTACACGAAGGGCCGCAAAGCATCAGAAAAGATCTGAATCCTCAGGAACTTCTTCCTGGAATGGTATGTTCAAATGAACCTGGTTACTATCTTGAAGGACACTATGGAATTCGTCACGAAAACCTGATTGCCGTAAAAGAAGCAGAAAAAACAATTCACGGAACGTTCTATGAATTTGAAACATTAACATTCTGCCCGTTCTTCAAAGATACAGTAGTAAAAGAGATCCTTTCAGAAAGCGAAATCGCATGGCTGAATGGTTACCATAAAACATGTGAGGAAAAGCTTGCTCCATACCTGGAAGGAGAAGTTAAAGAATGGTTCCTTCAACTGGTAAGCCCTCTTTAATACAATCAATGGTGGAAAGTGAATGGAAATCATAACTTTACACCTTGAATGGTAAACATTAAACTGAATATTGTTAGATAATCCAAAAGTCCTGTAAGGTATTTCCTTCAGGGCTTTTCTTTTTATACAACCGTATTTTTACGGATATAATTCTAGGGATTCCACTGATGCGTAAAAAATAGGGTTCACCTATCTTTGTTACAACAAAACATCATTCATATCTTCATAAATAACTCAAGTAAATTCAAAACGGTAGATCATCTCGTCCTGAGATGATTTTTTTTTGTTATTAATTGAATTTTATCAATATGCTCTTACTTAAAAAGTGACTGCTACAAAAGTGTCATTCTGAACACAGACTAAAGTCTGCGAACGTAGTTCATCAATGTAGTGAAGAATCTCATGTATTTGTTATTAATGAGATTCTTCCTTCGTCAGAAATCGAAGATTCGACGTAGTCAATGACATAGACCAAATTATTTCACTTTTGAGACGGTCTCTGTCTTTGCCCTCTTTACATTAAAACTCTGCAAAAATTAAAACTTTGCGTTTATAAACAACATTGCCTCCTTCTTTTTATTTATTTTCGCTGAAACTTATTTGATATCATGGAACGTGACTATTTTCGAAGCTTTAATCTGTTTTCAGAAGACGAAATTGAAGAATTTTTGAAATTTTCTGAGTTCAGGCTTATCCGTAAAAATGATTATTTCATACAGGAAGGAGAGCTTTGTAAGGAAGTAGGATTGGTGAAGTCTGGTATTTTCCGTTCTTTTTATACTTCTGATGAAGGAAAAGATATGACGTATTGCTTCCGGTTTCCCAATCATATGATCGCTGCCTATTCCTCATTTGTATCCGGATGTCCCAGTAAAGAAAGTATGCAGGCTATTACCAATGCTGAGGTGATTATTATTAAAAAAGAAGCGGTAGATGAACTGGTGAAGAATAGCATAAACTGGACGAAATTTTTAAAGATTATTGCAGAGCAGGAATATCTTGAACTTGAAACACGGTTTTTTCAGCTTCAGAGAAACAGCGCAGCCCAACGGTACGAAACATTAGTAAAGAATCATCCTGATTATATTCAAAACATTCCATTGCAGTACCTGGCTTCCTATCTTGGCATTACCCAAAGACACCTGAGTCGTATCAGAAAGGAAATTTCTTTTTAGACATTTGTCCTGCTTATTGAAACAGCAGTGCTCTACTTTTGTCAAAAAAAAGTTATGGAGCAAAATATTCTGATTATTGGTGGAAACGGATTGGTTGGAAAAACAATTTCCCGAATCCTGAAATCAAGAAATCCTCATGTTACTGTTTTTATTGGGGGAAGAAAAGGCGGAAAAACAGATAAAGACCTGAAGATTGATGTTACAGACCCTTCTTCATTTAAAATTATTTCCGACAAAAAGATACACCTCATTATTCTTTCTGTGAACGATAAAGAAGACAATGTACTTCGTTTTGCCATTGACCATCAAATAGATTATCTGGATATTACAAAACCTACTCCGGCTTTGGTGAAAGCTTACGATATTGCAGGGAAATCAGACATCAACAGCAGAATTGTCTTCAGTTCAGGATGGATGGGCGGGATTGTTCCGGGATTGGCTAATATTCTTTCGGATTCAGGAGATATTAATGAAGTAAAACTCTTTGTCTATTATTCCGTAAAGGATCTTGCAGGCGAGAGTTCGGCTCACTTTATGGCAGAAAATGTAGCCGTTCCTTTTGTTCATTATAAGAATGATAAACCGGTTTCAATCAGACATTTCCTGGATACTGAAACCTTCAATTTTTCTTATGGAATTGGGCATAGAAGTGCTTATAATTTTGATGTGCCGGATCTGTATATTCTCAACAAAGTGGAAAGAATTTCTGATGTGAGTGTAAAGATGACCTATAATTCAAAATTCATTACCTGGCTGTTGGGTTCTTTTCAGTATCTCAGAATCTACAATATTTTATCTTTAAAAGAACGAAAAATGATTTTTGGATCCAGTGGTAATGGGGATCAGGCAGTCTTTGAAATTGTAGTTGATGATCAGTCAGGACAAAAGAAACTGAGTTTGCAGAGCGAAAAAGGGCAGACGGAATTAACCGCTTTATCTGCTGTTCTGCACACCGAAGAACTGTTGAGAAATCCTCATGAAAACAAGGTGTATTTCAGCCATCAGCTGCATGAACCTTTATCATTAATGGCACAACTTAACGCCTACGATTCTATCAATATTAATGTGAAATCATGAAAAAAATAGCCATTATCAACGGACATCCCAATAAAGATTCCTTCAATTTTGGGGTTGCAGAAGCTTACAGACTGGGAGCAGTAGAAGCAGGAGCTGAAGTGAAGGAAATCGTGATAAGGGATTTAAACTTTAATCCCAATTTACAGTTTGGATATCAGAAAAGAATGGAGCTTGAGCCGGATTTGCTGAAAGCTTGGGAAATTATTCAGTGGGCAGATCATTTGGTTTGGATACATCCGGTTTGGTGGGGAGGATTTCCTGCTCTGATGAAAGGATTTATAGACCGCCTTTTCTTACCGGGAATGGCTTATAAATATCGGGGAAATTCTGTCTGGTGGGACAAGCTTTTAAAAGGTAAAACAGCCCATATCATAACTACATTAGACCAGCCGGGATGGTATTACCGCTTGTTTTTTGGCAGGCCCAGTGTGAATCAGCTTAGAAAATCTATCCTTGAATATTGTGGGGTAAAGCCGGTGAAGGTGACTTATATTGGAATTATCAGAAATTCTAAAGAGGAGCAGCGTTCCAAATGGTTGAGAAAAGTGAAGGAATTAGGAAGGAAACAGAAATAACCCGCACAATATTTCTAGGTATTGAGCAATGATAACTTTATCCGGTAATAATTGTTTTTATTATCAGATAAAGTTTCATTATTAAAGAAATTATTTAAACTTATCAAAAAATATAGGATATATATTAAAACCATGAAGAAGGATTAAGAAATAAAGTATAATGAAGATGAATCATTCTGATTTTTAAGCTTAAAGCGAAGCTCATCTTCATACTCTTAAATCCTTATTACATCTTAATGGTTCAAAAACAAAGTTTAAACAAGCTTAACGTGAATGCTCTTGTTCCCATCTTTATAATCCTTTTTTGCCCTCAATCCAATAGGCTTGTGATTTGATACATTTTGGTGATACACCTCTGGCTTTAAGAAATTTTCTGATTAATGACATTCTTTCTCCGTTTCCTGTAAGATAAAACACAACTTCATCATCAGAAATAGATTCTTTTTCTTCTCTCAGAAAGTCATTCAAAGCTTCAATCATTCTCATGGTATTGTTTTTAGGACTATGGTATCCATATAAATTAAGCTTTTCAAGAGCAGAACACTCATCCAGTTCATGAAGGCAAATAAATAGGGAACCACATTCTTCTACAGCTTCTTTGATGGAAAGTGAGCTTCCCAAAGAAGTTTCATCGCCTACAGAAAAATGAATTTTTGCATTGGAAGAAAAGAATTGTTTTCCTCTGGGCATTAAAAGTTTGATAGAGTTTCCTTTTGTCAGTCTGGTTACAAAATTACTTCCGGCAGCAGACATATCATGCAAATGAAATAAAACATCGAAAGTTCCCGCTTCTTTGTTAAAATTAAAAGGAGAATAATTCCTGAAATCCCTGTCGTTGATTCTTATTCCAATGGCATAGGCAGGTTCATAAGGAACATCCTGTAATTCAGTTTCAAAGCGTATCAGTCGAAGATCATTTGTAATCTGTTCTATATGGCTAACGGTACATTCTTTAAATTTGGAGGACCAAACATTTTCTACGGTGTCATTGATCCATTTTGGTAGGCTTGGCATAAATCATTTTTATTGCAAAGGACGTTGCAAAATCAGAAAATACCGATAGCGGTTTCGGGGAATTAATTGGACTATTCGGGGTTAGTTCTCTATTGGTGCTGATTCCGGAATTCTGATGGAGATTGATCTTCCAGTTTGGAAAATAAACGGCTGAAATAAGTATGATCACTATATCCAAGTTCATAAGCCACTTCTTTTATACTCAGATTGGTAAAGACAAGTAATCTTTTGGCTTCAATCAAAATTTCCTGATGAATCCAGTGTTGTGCAGGTTTTCCTGTAACTTCACGAACGGTTTCTGTTAAATATCCTCTTGTGATATTCAAAGTTGCAGCATATTCAGATGGACTTTTCATGGTTTTAAAATCTTTCCGAACCAAAATTCTGAATGCTCTGGATAGCTGTAAGGCACGGTTTTCATCTGACGCCGGAGAAATATTCTTCCGGGAATACATCAGAGCAAACATTCCGAGAAAAGCATTAAGCAGTGATTGAACGACGAGAAATCCTTCTTTAGTGGAAAGCATTTCGTTCGTATAGGAAGCATGAAGCAGACTTGCTGTAGTATTAATCTTTTTGACAAGACTTTTATCCATAGGCAGCGGTTGTATTTCACCCAACGATTCGTCGAAAAAAGAACGTACTGTGTCAGGAACAAGTTCTGCTTTCACCGCCACAAACCATCCGCAGACCTCTTTCATTAAAAGTCCCTGATGTACCTGCCCAGGCAATACACAGAAAATAGTGGATTCTCTGGCTTCAACTGTTTTAAAATCAACCATCATTCTTACATGACCACTTTCCATGCAGGTGAAAATGTAATGACTGTCCCGGTGTATGCCTTTGTCCAGAAGAATATCCTCGGCATCATGAGTCCTTTTATCCATCCTTTTGACATGGAACTGATGATGGGTAATGCCGTTTAAATCATAAGTGGGAATGGTCTGTTTCATCTTTAAACCTGTTGTGATGAGGATAATACGCAACGGTAAAATTACGTATTTTCACGGTTTTACATCCGGAATATTAATCTCAAATTCGCGGTGCATAACCATGATGCTTTCTTCAAGTCAGATTTTATATGAATATACACCGGAATTCGGAACAGAAAGAAACCTGTTCCGGATTTTATTTTGCTTTTGAAAATGCCATTTTTATGGCTAAATAGGTTAATACGCTGGCCATAAACCATTTCTGAACTTTTATCCACATCGGATTATTGGAAAAGAATAAGGCAACTCTTGCAGCTGTTAATACAATGATAAAATTGATGCTGAAGCTGATCAGAACCTGAATGATCCCAAGTTCCAGACTTTGGGTAAATATCGAACCATACTCTGGTTTGATGAACTGAGGAAAGAAAGACAGGTAAAACACAGCCACTTTCGGATTCAGTACATTCGTTAAAAAACCAATGGTGAAAAGCTTTTTGGGACTATCATGAGCAACATTTTTGTCAACATCAAAAATATTTCTGCTTTTAGGTTTGATAGCCTGATAAGCAAGATATAAAAGATAGACAGTTCCCAGGGTTTTAAGAACGGTATAAGCAAGTGGAACAGCCAGCAAAACAGCTGTAAGACCAAATGAAACCATGATGATATGGAATAAAAATCCACATACCACTCCGGCTAATGAGATAAACCCGGACTTTTTTCCCTGCGTTATAGACTTTGAAATCAGATAAATCATATTGGGACCAGGGCTGATTACTAAAATAAGTGCGGCCAGAATGAAAAATATAAGCTCGTGAAATGGAATCATGCTAGTACATATTTAAATGAAGAGGTTTCCGGTGCAAAGATAAGGGGTGTTTCCGGTTTAATTTTATCAGAGACACAAGAAAAAGTATTTTTTTTCAAATTATATTTTATTTTCCACCTGAATGTGATTTAAAAAATAGAGCAGTCTGTTTTTTTTGTAAATTTCAACTCATAAAATAATTATCATTCACAAATAAATATTATCATGACTACTGAAAACATCTTTGAAGCTATCAGAAAATGGAAACATCTTATTGATTCTTACAAAAACGGAATTGATACAAATGGAGCAGAAATTTTGAATTATTTGAATCAGGGAACTCACTTCAGCGTTTCAGGTGAAGACATTGAACAATGGAAAAGAAATCTTGGAACTACGGAGTTCCCAATGATTCATGCCTATGTGGGAATTCATGAAGGTAAGCTGAAATTTTTCCTCATTGATTCTAAAAGTGATAAAGATGCTCATTTCAATACCATTCTTGTTAAAGATTTCTTAGTAGAATTCGGTGAATCAAAAATAGAAAGCAGCAATGATATTGTGATAGATGTTCCTCCCATTACTGCTGAATCAGCTATTAACCGTAACTTCAGATGGAATATGTTTGGGACTTCTTGGATGCAGGCTCAGAAAACAGAAGATATTTTTCAATTGATTTCCATACCGTTTTCAGATTATGAGAATATTGGAATTACAGAAGGGCAGACATGTACCAGTTTCTTTGGACTTACAGATGATCTGGAAAAAAAAGATTCCGGATTCCCTTATCATATCGAAATCATTACAGTGAAAAGTCTGGCCATTAATCATATGAGCGAGACTGCTGAAAATTATTCTACACCAAGGCCTCCTTTTACGATTATTGATACTCTTAATGATTATCAACTTCTGAAGCAAAGCACCAGTGTTTTCGTATAACAGCCTATCCCTGTATTTACAAATTATAATTAATCTCGTCTTATGTGCCGGATTGATTGTACTGATAAAAGAAGGGATCAAAACAAAACTTCCTGTGATTATACTGCTCTCAGGAGAATTGATGCTGGAGCTGACGGACTTAACGGACCGGCTTATGAAATTAAATACACTCAATATCTACAATTATACATTGAGTCAGTTTTTTGGTTTGATGATTCTTACGGTGATTTATAACCATTACTATATCCAGCTTTCCCTTAAATTAAGATGGATGATCTATTGTTATGCTGTATTGGCATTGATTACTAATCTGTTATATGTGCAAGACGATACACGGATTACTTTTTATTCCAATATTATCACCAGTATTATTATTTGTAGCTATGCCGCTTCTTATTTTATGAAAATCATTAGGGAAGGCAGAGCAGACAGGGATATGTTTATTGTGAACATCCTTGTTTTCCTGTTTTTTTCTATAGAATGTATCATATCCACTACCTTTAATTTTTTAATCAGCAATCATCTGAGTTGGGTAGCACCTATCTGGCTTTTTAGAGGGATCTTACTATTGTCTTTTTATATAGCATTTATTAATCTGGGATGTGGCGTTGGGAAAATCAGGATCAGATAGTTGTATGGATATGGATCGGTATTGGATTGTTTTCTTTAACAACATTATTCGTTACGTTGTTGGTGATTAGTTATTTAAAAAGCATAAGGAAAAATAAACAGAAAGTCTCCCGTTTGGTCCGGAATTCAAAAAATGAATATTGGGAAAATATACTGCTTTTACAGGAACAGGACCGAGAACGGCTGGCAGAAGAACTTCATGATAACATTATTTCACAATTGAATCTAATCCGTTTGAATCTCAATGATAAAAAACCGGAAGATCTTAATCATGATTTAAAAAAATCAATGCAATTGATACGGGAGTTATCTCATAACCTTACGCCACCTGATCTGGATGAGGTTGAGCTGGTAGATTTAATTGCAGATTATCTTGATCAGATCAATAAAAATATAGAGGTTATTTTCCACCATATGACGATAAGGACAACCATCAGTAATCCTGTAAAACTTAACCTTTTCAGAATTATTCAGGAATTAATTACCAATATTTTAAAACATGCTGAAGCCACCAGAGTGGATGTCTCCTTAAGAATCTCTCTGAACTATTTGATATTAACCATAGAGGATAACGGACGGGGATTTATCATAGAAAAGCATTCGGGAGGTATTGGGCTGAGAAATATTCAGTCCAGAGCACAAAAAATTAAAGCAATTTATAAACTTAAGACACAGCCTGAAAAAGGCACAAAATTCATTGCCTGTATGGCTATACAATAAAAATAAACATGGAACACTCAAAAATTAAAATCGGAATTGTAGATGATGACCTGCTGTTTGTACAGCTTTTGAAAAATTATATTGAAAATAACGGAGACTATCAGGTGGTACTTACCTCAACAGGAGGATATCAGTTTCTCAAAGAACAGGATTCTGCCTCTTTAGATATTCTTATTCTGGATCTGAGGATGACCAATGGCGATGGCCTTGAAGTCATGGCCGAACTGGCTCACAGAGAAACCGAAACAAAAATCATTGTTCTTTCCAGTTTCTACCGTCGTTCATTCATGGGGCAGATGCTGAAAATGGGAGCCCATGCTTTTTTGCCCAAAGAAATTGAACTTGAGGAATTATTATCCGTTATGAAGACGGCTTATCATACCGGACATTATTTTTCCAATGACCAGATTGATGTCATGAGAACCCAGCTTTCCAATAAGCTTCCTGAGTTTCATGCATTCTCCAAAAATGAACTCACAGAAAGAGAAATAGATGTTTTAAAATTGGTTTGCCAGCAGTTGAGCACCAAAGAAATTGCAGATTCATTGTTTATTTCACCCAAAACAGTAGAAACTCACAAGACCAATCTGATGATCAAAACCGGAGTGAAAAATATGGCCGGACTTGTCATTTATGCCGTACAGAATAAGGTGATCGATCCGGATGAAATTGTATTATTTGATAAATAGTTTGATCCAAAAAGAATCAGGGAGCACATTATTGTACTCCCTGATAACAAGAAATCTAAAAACACTATAATTTAGGATGTAAAATTTTAGCAATA
This sequence comes from Chryseobacterium sp. KCF3-3, assembly GCF_045865955.1. Taxonomy (NCBI): domain Bacteria; kingdom Pseudomonadati; phylum Bacteroidota; class Flavobacteriia; order Flavobacteriales; family Weeksellaceae; genus Chryseobacterium; species Chryseobacterium sp. KCF3-3. The sequence goes on along the minus strand of NZ_AP035792.1, from coordinate 145,502 downwards.
GAAACTGCATCTGCCACAGTATCCAGGCTGTAGATCTGAATAACACCTTGTGTAGTGGCTGCCTGACCTAAGATATTCTGTTGGTTTTGTGCATTTACTGCATTTTCAAACATAATTCCTGTAGAATGGGCAGCAGATTGATAGACGTTGGCCAAAGCCATTGCAGGAGATTCTCCTACTACTTTTACGTTCGATTGCGTTACTGCATCTGTGATTTGTTCGTTTACTGGCATAATGATTATTGTTTATTTGGGTTAAAAAACAACCGGAATTTCCGGTTGTTCGGATAATGGTATTTAAGCTGTTCGCAAAAAGTGATTACGGATTAAGGATCTTTGCAATTGAAACTGCATCTGCAACCGTATCAAGGCTGTAGATCTGTGCGATACCTTGTGTAGTGGCCGCCTGAGTAACAATGTTTTGCTGGTTCTGGGTATTCACTGCGTTTTCAAACAGGATTCCTGTAGAATGTGCGGCTGATTGATATACGTTGGCCATAGCCATTGCAGGAGATTCAGCTACTACTTTTACGTTCGATTGCGTTACTGCGTCTGTGATTTGTTCGTTTACTGGCATAATGATTATTGTTTATTTTGGTTTAAAAAACAACCGGAGTTTCCGGCTGTTCGGATAAGGATATAAGCTGTTGGCAAAATGGGATTACGGAGTAAGGATTTTAGCAATAGAAACCGCATCGGCTATCGTATCCAGGCTGTAGATTTGAGTCACCCCTTGTGTAGTGGCTGCCTGAGTAACAATATTTTGTTGGTTTTGCGTGTTAATTGCATTTTCAAACATAATTCCTGTGGAATGTGCTGCAGATTGATACACGTTACTTAGAGCCATTGCAGGAGATTCTGCTACTACTTTTACGTTGGATTGAGTTACTGCGTCTGTGATTTTTTCGTTTACTGGCATAATGATTATTGTTTATTTGGGTTAAAATCACCGGGTTTTCCGGCGGATTAATTTATTCTGCGGTCTGCAAAATGTGATTAAGGTTTAAGAATTTTAGCAATAGAAAGCGCATCAGCGATGGTATCTTTACTGTAGATTTGGGTCACACCTTGAGTAGTGGCTGCCTGGGTAACAATATTATGTTGATTCTGAGCGTTCGTTGCATTTTCAAACATAATTCCTGTAGAATGTGCAGCAGATTGATACACATTACTTAACGCCATTGCAGGAGATTCTGCTACTACTTTTACGTTAGACTGCGTTACCGCATCTGTGATTTGTTCATTAACTGGCATAATGAGTAAGGTTTATTAGGTTAAAAACAACCGGGCTTTCCGGTTGAGGTCAATTGCTTTGATCAAATAGCTTAAAAATTAAGGCTTAAGGATCTTCGCAATAGAAACTGCGTCTGCTACAGTATCCAGGCTATAGATCTGCAGGATTCCCTGAGTGGTCGCTGCCTGGCCTAAAATGTTCTGTTGATTTTGCGTATTTACCGCATTTTCAAACATGATTCCTGTAGAATGTGCTGCAGATTGATACACGTTGGCCAAAGCCATTGCAGGAGATTCTCCTACTACTTTTACGTTCGATTGCGTTACTGCGTCTGTGATTTGTTCATTAACTGGCATAATTGTAATTGTTTTTTTGAGATCTGATCTCGGTTAATAAATTATTGAGGTAAACTAGTTTTATGTTGGAGTTTTAAACTCACCACAGATCCTGCAGATGAATAGACTTCAAAAGCATTGGTATTAACAGGTTATGAATAAATTGGATCTGAAGGGTGGCTCTGAATACAATGGTTGAAACCCTATCTGTAAAATCTGCGCGAGTTTAAACCCTATTTTTTTGTAAAAGGATGCGGTCTTTATTTTTAATATCTGTCTCAAAAATAAATTCCTGCTGCAGGTATACTGGCAATGCCGGATTCCTTTGGGCTAAAGACGGATTCTGAATGATTGCTTTTGGACATTAACAGTATCTGAAAGCGGTGCGAAAATAAATGTTGACCTGATTGTATTATGCTGAGGGCACCGGATTTCATCTTTGCAGGGAAATAAACCGCATCCGTAGTTTTTAAAGACCTGGATTAAAAACGTTCTTTTTTAATGGCCTCCATTTGTTTGAGCTTTATATTTTTTGGACTCATTTTTTTTAATCCCATTACATAATGGCTGATGCCGGTTATGGCATTCCGTTGTTGGTTCAATGCAGAATTGATCTGCATCTGTCCGGTAGAGTGTGCGCTTACCTGTGCGGAAATAGCCTGAGGTACAGCGGTAGACATTCCTGTAACGATTGTATCAATTTCGTTCATATTCATTGATTTTGGTGGTTCTAAGTTTGGATGTTGCCTAATCTTGTATTCAGCTTATTCATTCGCTCCATTATTTTAAGCTCTTTCTCTTTTACCTTTGCTGTTGAGGCTTCCTGTAGTTTTTTCAGCTGTTCTTCATAATTCATTACAGGAGTTTCAGGCGGTGGAGGAGTGACCACGGGAACAGGAGCTGCTTCATGCTGTTTTACGGCTTCTTCCAGTTTTTCAAGAAGAGGAGCCAGTGACTTCATAGTCTCTTTGATGGCTTTTTCCTTGATATAAGTAATGATTTCGTCTTCATGCCTTAAAACAAAAGGCATGATTTCTTTTTCAACCATTTCAGGTTCTGTCACAGGCATAGGCGGCCTGGGAGTGGGAGTTTTCTTACGGTTTTTTCTGTGCATAAGTTGTATTTTTATGAGATAAGAATATCTATTTATTACAGCAGATAATTAATAAATGCAGCAGCAGATCTCCAGTCCCGGTTGATTTCTTTCACTACATTATATCCGGTAATCTCCAGGGCAATACAGGCTGAGATGGCACTGGCCGATAACATTTCTTTAAGTTGGTTAGGAGGAAGCGTTAGGATGTAATCATCCGGAATCACGGGAGGTGTACCGTTATTTAGAGTTGTTTCGTGTACGATAATACTCAGGATTTCCTGAAAATAATGGGCAATCAGTTTCGAGGCCTGAAACTCCAGTTCTCTTTTTAATTCTATGATTTCATTCTGGCTTACCAGTTCCGAAATAGCTGATACATCCACATCATGTACCGAATACTGTGCTTCCCCTGTATTAGATGGTGTAATCGTAATATCGGTTTTGAGTATACATTTTGATTTTTCAAGATTGATGGTAAGAAGCTTTGAATCCAATTCGGGAGAAGCCACTTCACCTAAAGTGCTGAGAGGTAAAATTCTCACATTACAGTAAAAGGCTTTCGGATCATCCAGTTTGACCATAATCACGGCTATTCCCGTTGATTGATCCTTAGGTTCTACCACAAAACACTGAAAATGATTGTATCTTTTTCCTAATCTGTTGACACAGTTCACCAGTCTTATGGAAGGCTGAACATTAATATCCGATGTCTGAAGATTAAATACAAAACGTTCCGCATGAGGATCATTCTTTTTGGTATCTGCACTTTTGGGATTCGGATAAAGAATATCATTGCTTCTGGTCAGATAAAGTCTTTCATTCAAATCATTTAAACTTTCCAGGTTTAAAATCTTGGCAGGTTTGGTTGCTGAGGAGTAATTCATCTCTTATTTATTTTAATTTTTTCAATGAGTTGGGCTATTATTGTTTTTTTCTTGGGATTAACTTCCGTTTCTATAGAAGAAATTACCGCTTCTTTAATCTCTGGTTTTACGAGTGGCTGTGTCAGTTTAACTGACTTTAATACTAATTTTCCCCCATGATCAGCCGTTATAAAGCTTTTTCTCATACTTTCTTTTTCTGATGAGACTTCTTCCGGAACCGGATCTACTCGTTTTTTTTTTCAGATTCTTCATTTTCAGGAGAAACTTCCGTGTAAGATGGGGGAGAAGGAAGGGCTTCTGAAACAGGAAGCGTATTGACATTATAAATAGTATTGGAAATCTTAGCCTTTACTTCAGCATAATCACTTACCATTTTGAATAAGTCTTTCATCATCTCATTGCCTTTTCCTGCATCCTGACCTTGAATGTTTTCTGCCATCTGAACAGAGGTTTCTTTACTGCCCGGAGCCGGCCCGAAAGTCGTTCCGTAGGTCAGGAGATTATTGGCCAGCCTGCTCAGGGCAATTAAACCTACCTGCTCAAATCCTTTTAAGAAAGACTGTAAATCCTGAACCATCATTCCTGTAGACTGTTCTATCATTACTTTGGTTACTCCGGTCATTGGAGAAGCTTTAGGCGGTGCCAATACCTCACTGTTCACAAATACTACAGCTTTCTCCGCCGGAGTGGTAGCATTGGCTGCCTGGGATTGTTGGGTTTCACTGTTGTTTTCACTCATGATGGTAAGGTTTTAAATTATCCTTTTAAAATTTTAATGGCATCTGCAACAATCGCAGGGTTGAGCTGGTTCAAGTTCTGCTGGTTTGTCACAGAATTCTGAATGGAAATTCCACTGGCATGCGTGGCCATCTGGTAAAGCATACTCATAGCCTGTGCGGGAGACTCACCAAGTACCGTAACGTTAGTCTGCGTTACTGCATCTGTAGTCTGGGTGTTTACTGTTTCTGCCATATTCTGGTTTTAATGGGTTACTATTTTTTTTTTAAAATCTAATGTTGACTATGAGATTGTTGATCTCTTTTGTCTGATACAAATTTCATCAAACAAAATAAATCTTCATTAAGGGAAAAAACGGAATTTTAAAAAATAAGGGAATTCTCCTATGAGTGAAATTTTAAGCATGAGTTTTTGCTATATATGAAAGTTTACTTAATTAAATACACAAATACATCATCTGTGAATACGGGTAAACCCTGAATTTCTGAAAATGGGTTTTTCCCCTTTAACGAGTCAGAATGTTTCCGCAGAAATTTGTGTTATTAATATGGATAAAAACTCTGGAAGTCAGAATAGAGAAAAATTTCAGAAATCAAATAAATAACCTTAAATAAAACGATTATGAGCATTATAGGAAAATACAACAATTTGTTTTTCAGTGCAAAAGGAACAAATAACAAAGCTAAGATAGGAATCAGGCTGAAAAACGGAAAGATAAAAGCAATGACTGTGCAGGAGGTCTTCAATACCTACTTTATAAACAGCAGGGAAAACGAAAGAAAGATGCTGGAAACCCTGGAGCTGATGGGAGGAGATATAAAAGATATCATTCAGGTACTTGACATTTATAATGCAGATTATTTGTCTGAAGGAGACTATAAATTCAACCATGATCAGTGGGAAAGTGACAAATATGAAAATGAAAGAAAAAAAAATTATGGGGATGTCAGCGAAAAGGAAAGGTATGAAGTTAATATCATCATGAATACCCAGGTTATTACATCTTCTGTATATCGGGATCTGCAGCAATTGTTTTTTATCAAAAAATTTCATGAAAGAAGATGGGATAACGGAAGTAAAAGTAAAGAATTTATGAGACAAAGACTTAGTTTATTGAGAAATGGAACAGAAGGTAGTCCTGATCTCCAGACGATGACATTCTACAGAACAATGGGAGAAACAGAGTTTAAAGGAATAAGTGAATGGGCTGAAAAATATAGGGCAGAAGGTGGAAATATTAAAACTGATCTTACTTTCCATCATGAAATAATGAATACAAAGGTATTTGCCAACGATAATATACCGAACGAGATACCTGTTCGTCACCATTTGGGTGGATACAGCCAGGCCAGATGGTATGCGAGACCTGACAGGCATCAGTTTAAATTTCTCGTGCAGTTTGTATTGAATAAAAATGCTAAAGGATTCTTTGGAAAGCCGGACCAGTTAGTTTTACAAAGAACATCAAAGAATAGTAATTCTGCGGTAGCAAAAATTAAATCATGGTTTGAAGATAACAAAATACCGTTTGAAGAAATAAGTAATAGTGAAGGCCAAAAAGCAGGCAGAATAGGCCTTAAAAATGAAGATAAGGAAGGAGAGGGATTAAGTATTTCGCTAGGTGAGAGCGGAGATACTCAGGAAATATTTCAGGATCTGCTCAGCAGAATACGGCTTATTGAAGTAATTGCTCCGGAATAGATTTTTCAAAATTAAGAATATAGTAAAAAGACAGCCCTTTCAATAAAAGGCTGTCTTTTTAATAAACAGATTATGCTGAAAGTGGACGATCCTCATCCAGTTCTTTCCTCTTCCTCCAGAAGAAATAAGCCACAACAGCTGTTGCAATAGGCAGAGCAATACCAAACTCATCAATATAATAATTGGTATTTCCCGTATCTACAGTGAGAGGAGTAAAAATAGACTGTATAAAAAGGTTATGACTGGCATGTAAAATAACGCCTGTCCATAAACTCCCGGATTTTAATCTTAACCAAGTGAAAATAAAACAGGCTGCAAATATCATAACCGTAAAACATAGAAGGGCTAACCATTTAGGCCCACCTGTATTATAATTGGAAAAAAGAAGGAGAGGATAATGGTAGATCGACCAGATCACACCCATCCAAAGGGAAGTAGCGGTATAAGAATTCATTTTGGCCAGCTGAGGAGTCAGAAGACCACGCCAGCCTATTTCTTCCCCTAATGCAGATCCCACCGAACGTACCATACCAAAACTGCTCATCAGAATAACATAAAGAATGATTGTGAGACCATCTGAAAGGTTCCAGCCCATTCCTTTGCCAATTTCCGCGACAAACTCATGATTATAAAAACCACCAGCTCCACTGATCCAGATGATGAGATAAGGAACTAAACTGTAAAGAATGGGAATACAATACGCCATGATCTGGTACTTTGTCAGTCCCCATTTCCATCCCAGAGAAGAAATCGGGATATTCCGGATACGGCAGGTAAGGAGTGCTGCTATGGCAGGACACCACATAACAATTGTTGCATAAGAGATCATCCCGCCGCCAAGTTTTCCTGTACGGATACACATATAATAGACAGGAAGACAGAAAAGCAGAGTAAGAATCAGATAAGTAGCAATATTCTTCCTGATTTCGGATTTGGATATCGTATTTTCCATAAACTGATTGGGTGTTGGTGTTTGTAAATGACTGACAAATAGAAAGTTATTTTTAAATAAAAATACACTTATTTTTTATATGAATAATAATTTAAACATCAATGGAGGTAAGAAAAAAATTTAATAAGGAAAACTGTAAATTAGCCAAAACATTTTTTTCAGAATATCCCAAACGATGTCCAAGCTAAAAGCCATAAGAGAACAAAAAAATCTGACCCAGGAAGAGCTGTCAGAACAATCCAAGATTTCCGTAAGAACCATTCAAAGGATAGAATCCGGAACAGAACCTAAAGGGCATACGTTAAGAGCTCTGGCACAGACTCTGGAAATAGAAGAAATTGAATTGCAGCAGGATCAACCACAAATAATTTCAGAAACAGATGAGGTTGAAATAGAAGTAAAAGAAGAGGAAGCTCCAATCAATTATTCATACATTAAAATCATTAATCTTTCGTCACTCATCTTTACCCTTTTACCGCCACTGAACATTTTTGTTCCGCTTATTCTCATGCATAGTATGAAGCAGAGAAACAGTCTGGCCAGACAGATTATTTCTGTTCAGATGATCTGGACAGTGATGGCACCTATTACCTTCATGCTCGGCATCTTTTTAAAGTTCGGAAAACAGTTTACCCTGATCCTGATGATCCTTATTGTGCTTTCCAACGTGTTTATTATCCTTCGCAATGCCGCCGAAATAGATAAGAATAAAAAACTCTATTTTAGACTGAAATTCAGCATGATATAAAACCTGTCATGGCTTTGTCTGGTTTTTGTCGGGTTCATTTTTAGCAGAAAAACGAAAGGAAATTGAATCTTTGTCAAAAAAATAACAATGACAAAGTCTTCAAGATTGAGCCTTCCTTTTTTTATGCTGTTCATGAGTATCATGCACGCACAAACAGAAAAAACAGATCCTCTTTATAAAACCATTATGTCGAAAGACAGCCTGTTTTTTTCTGTAGGATATAATACCTGCAACATACAGCAGATGGAAAATCTGTTGAGTGATAGCTTTGAATTTTATCATGATAAAGGAGGTTTCGAGGACAGGAAAAACTTTATCATTGATTTTAAAAACGGATTGTGCAAATCCCCGGAAACCTATCAGATAAAAAGAGTACTGGTTGATAAAAGCACAGAAGTTTATCCCATGTATAAAGATGGGAAGATCTATGCTGCCATTCAGAACGGAGATCATCTGTTTTATGAAAAGATGGGAAGCCAAGCCGGGAAATTAGTGGGAGAAGCAAAATTCACCCATTTATGGATACTGGAAAATAATGAGTGGAAGCTTAAAAATTCATTGAGTTTTAATCATCATCCGAAGCAGACTACCGATAGTGAAACCATGTTTGATAACGATCAGTTATAATCGCAAAAACTAATTATCTCAAATTTCTGAACAAAATATCCAAAAAACTTGGCTAACGAATATACAAAAAGCGTCCACGCGGGACGCTTTTTTAGTTATTATTTCTGTATATCATTATATCTTCATAGCCTGCATTATAGGTTAGCTGTGTACCAACCGTTACTGTGGTCGCACCATCAAAGGGACTATGACAATAACCGTTATTTTGCATCCATTCACACAGTTCTATTATTTGGCTTTTGTTGCTGGTAAAATAAAAATAAGAGCTATCCTCAATAGTTTTGAGTACATTTAAATAGTCTGCAAGCTTCCAATAATCTTCACGGTTGTATGTGGTAGTATCGGTAGACAGATAGGGCGGATCAACTAAAAAGACTACATTAGGATCATTTCTGTATTCAGCAAACAAATCCCGATAATCCTTCTTAATCCTATGTACTCCTTCCAGATAGTCTTTTGCGTTATAATCACTTAACCGGACTTTATTATAAAACTTTTCTTTTTTCAACTGTTCAAAACTGATTACATAATTCATAGAGAAAAGCAAAGATGAAGAGATCGTAACCCAATCGATAAAGCCTTTTTCATGGCTTATTCTTTCAATAATTTCACGGTGTAGCTCATCGCTTAATCTTTCTTTATCTTTTCTATTAGGGTTTTTAGAACAGATAACCCGCAGATCAGCCAGCAAAGTGTTAGTTTTATCAATATTTTCAAGTCTTTGACTATAATTATCAAAATCATTATAAATTACCGTTGCATCAGGATAAACGCTTTTTACGGTGTGGCTGAGCAACCCAGAACCTCCAAATAAATCGACATAGATTGCAGTTGGTGAAAATTCTTTTAAAGCGTTTTTAAAATGTTTTAAAAAACGGCGCTTTTGCCCTTGAAAAGGCAAAGGCGCCTGTGTGTAAGTTTTCATGGTATTAGTTTTTATATGGTTATTAGTTTTTTTATATTTGCAACTCCTACGGTATAGAGCAAACAAGCCAGCCAAAGAAGACTTTTGCGTCCTCCATGGCTGGCTTGTGCTATTTAAAAATACCGTAGGAAGTTTTTTAAATTTGGAGGACGCTTTTATTTCCTACCTCCTATGGAATTTACAGTATAATACCGCTGTCTTTTATCTTTTTTCTCAGCATTGTATTTTCTTCTTTTAATTGTGCGATAATACGCTTATGCAGGTTTATTTCATCCTCCAATAGTTTAATTTTGTTTTCATACATTCCGGTAACCTCTTTAAACTTTAGTTCATAACGGCTGCCGAGATCATCAATAGCATCTTTGTAAAGCTTTACCAATTTATCAGCATTTTCGATTTCCTTTCCCTCATTATCTGCCGAAAGTCCGTCAACCTCTGCCTGCATTTTCTTTTTACCGAATAAAAACCCGGCAACGCCTGTTAGAATAGCTCCTATGAATGTTCCGAAATGTTCAAATAATATTTCTTTCATCTCTTTGTAAATATGTTGTTATAATAATAAACCTGCATTTCCGTAATAGCCTCTTCACAGTGGTTTTTGCCTAAAATTTTCAGGAACCGTCTCAGCCAGGTATCTTTTTCATACAGCTTTATAAGTCCGGTGACTGCTGAAATAGTTTCGTACCACTTTCCGTACCTGGCATGCTCATTTTTGATTTTTAAGGTGTCATTTAGCAGCTCACCGGCTCCGGCATTGGCAAGACCATCAAAAACAAGATTAATGCTCCGCAGGATAGGGATAAATTGCCTTGAGACCTTATAATCCCATTTTATAAGGTGTTTGCCTAATGTATAGAAAAAACCTACTACAAAAAGCGTTAAGAAAATTGGTATCCCAATAATCATAAAGCCTATTTCAAGCAATAATTTTAATACTGTCTTCATGTTATATTTCGTTAATTTCTATGTCAAACATTGGAATATACATTCCCATAAACTGAGCGAAAATATCTACCAAATGCACAGATTTGGTTTTGATAAGAAAGCGGATGTACTGCACAGATTTGGCTTTTAAAACCTCTACTTTTTCTTCAATGATCTTATCTTCATCATCTGTAGTTCTGAGGGTTCCCTTCAAAACTCCGTTTTTACCCATGATTTCCTCTACATTACCCTCATGGATCATCCAGTCGGGCATTTCTAAGCGTTTGTAAATGATATTACCTTCACGTAGTGTCAAATATTGACGGACATTGACATAGATGCGATCTTCGTCTCCTTCCATGTCAGGGGTGTTAAATCCCGTTACCACTAATTTGCGGGCAAACTGCGGGTATATAGGATGATCCGGCAGTGCTATTTCATGCCATGATTTACCGGTGTTTTTTATGGCATCTACTACAGCCTGTACTTCAGGCGATAATACGAGTTCTGTTTTCATGATATTAGAATTTATATAGTTCCACTATGTTTACACTGATACCCGTAGCTGCTGCCGTATTTTGATTATACATGCCAAAAGAAATGGCTCCGGTATATCCTGTTTTTGTGTATAATAATGTTTGATTATTAATCGTAATGATGATCGTCCAGCTTCCGCCTCGTCTCATGAATATTACTGATAACCCATACGTATTCCCTGAATTATTGACCAGAGAATTTGATGAGTTATCCGGGAAAAAAACAGTAAAAGGATACCAATACTTTTGTACAGCTCTTAGGTTGACTACTGTTTGATTCAGTAGATCAACTGTGCTAGCAGCATTTACCAATCCGACAAAATGGGTCATAGTTCCCTGACCGTTAGTAATTGTTGACGTATTACCTGTAATTTCAACGGTCATATAAAAATCTTCATCTGCACCGACTAATTGATTTGTTTTTCTTGCCGCTACAAATGATGAGTCATCTGCCATTGCTTTTACATTAGGATCTGAACTGTAACTTACAGAAGCTCCGGACTCTGTAATTACGGGTGAAGTTGCATTATTGTTAATTTTTCTGCTCCAGACAATATTATTTAAATCAACCCTGTTTACCTGAGCTACTACATTCAGTGTAAAGCTTGTTAAATAATAGGCTACACCGTTCCACAATCTTAATTTATATGTTCCTTCAGGAATATCTTTGAAATTGTAATAGAAAGTAAGGTCAGTTCCATTGGTGTACAACTGAACTTGTGATGCAGGTATCTCTACCACCACAGTTGCTGTATCTGCTGAAGAACTTGCACCAGTACATAATTCAATCTTAAAGTTTGTAGGAGGTAAATTTAAATTTGCACCTCTTAAATTGATCCAGTAAGGTTTATTCTGTTTATCGACGATTGGAGGAGAAATGATTGCAACGCTCATTGTTCCAGTAGTCCAACCACCATTTGCAATGGTTTTAATTTCATTTTTCTGAGCATCGGTAAATCCTTCCCATAATGCTTTATAGTCTGTAAAATCCCTAAACATGAACATTCTGGGAGTTCCTGTTAAATCAGCTCCGTAAAAACGTCTGTTTGTATGAGTGATCTGATAAGGCAGTGATTCCGGGTTATCATCAAAAACCATCGCCTTTGCCCGTAATCTTCCATTATTCAGGTGCAGCATTTCGCTGGGAGTAGTTGTACCAATACCGAACTTTGTACCGTCATAATATAAGCCAGATGCTGTAAAATCGTTACCATTCCAAAAAGTAAGATAACTTGCAGCCGGATTGATTGCCCGCCATGTTACAGAGCCTGAAGCAAGCCGAGCTATATAATTACCTGCTGCTGTTGGTTTATCCATCTTTGCATCTAAAGCCGCCTGCAAGCCTTGAACCATCGCAATAGTGATGTTCGTTAATCCGGTCGGGATATAATTTCCAGCAGTGGTTTTACTACCTCCTTTATAGATATATAAAGAATAGTTACCGGCTCCGTCAGGAATGGCAATCATGTCATTTTTTTGATACTGATAATTAGCATTGTTAGCCATGAATGCAGCCAAAGAAGTTTCTGTTACAGAAATAAGCTCAGTTAATCCCAGTGCTTCAATCATGGAGGCTAAAATCTTTCCATCACCGGTAGTATAATCAGCAAAAGGAAGATACTTACTATCTGATTGATTTTTAGTATAAACATTCCCTTGTAATGAATTTGGGAGATCATCTATAAGAGCAATATTGGAAGGAAGATCGCCAACACCTAAAATAGTTCTCCACGCCTGAATATTAATGTTATTCAGGTTGGATGCGTCTAATTTGGCTAATGTTGTACTGTGCGCTTCTGTGTTAGTTAGATGCGCATTGTAGACCTGCTTATCTACTTTCTCCTGTAATTGAGTATTGAGATTTTCTACCTTATCCATCGGGATGGATTCGTCTTTATGATAAAAAGATGTCCACGAGGCAGCAAACTGTTCCTGTGTCGGGAAATCTCCGGTTTCAAACCAGCTTAATATTGTATTGATAGGGGTTGACATAATCGTTATGGTAAATTTGGTTCTATAAAATAGGCGATAATAGAGGGCTGTATATTGTTATGTGGTTGATTTCCTCCTACATAATCAGACTCAACCTTTCTGTTATTGTCAATCCAATTATCAGGATGTCCGACAGCATTACCTGATGCACTACCATTGGCAAAGGTTGGTGTTCTATGCGAATGAGAGGGCATTTCAGCCAACGTTAAAGTATGTTTCTTTGCTCCGATAGTTCCTTTCAATGTGGAAAAATCTACATCGTTAGGATCAAGCCCTACAATTACTTTTCCTCTGATGTCGATACATTCTTTCCAACCGGCAGGGATTTCAGCTACTGGCTTAAACCACGCCCAAACCACACCACCGTTAATGATAGGAGCTGTTTTCATTTCCAAAACTTCCACACGAGTAACCAGTGCATCAAAATCATCTTGGGAAACGCTGTTATCTACTTTTGATTGAATTTCTTTAAGGGTTTTGAGCTTTACAAAATCTGCCCAATTATAATTAACAGCTCCTGATCCGAATCGCACCGTCCTTTTTTCGATCAGCGTTTTAGTAGTCTGATCCTCGAAGGTCTTTTGAATGTCCTCCTTATGGATGTAGACGGTAGAAACGATAGAACCGCCCTCAAAGTAGTATAATTTACCTTCAATAGCTACGATTCCAGGCGTTACATTAGTTCCGGTAATATCACACCCGGAAAGTATCGTTAAATTCCCGGAAAGGTCTCCCAATACTTCAAATATTCCGTATGCCTCTTCAATGAGGGACATCAGGTCATTGGTAAGCGGAACCCCACCGGTTTGTAAAAATTTGAAATTGTATCGCATGATTAAATAATTACTATTTGATATTGTTTACTTTGCAGGATATAAAAATCAATCTCTGCCTTTAACTGGATCTGGTTAATTCCGGTATTTGGAATTTCTACGATAAAATCGTATTCACTGTACAGTTCCGCCTCCGTTCTTAAATAAATCGGGTTACTGTCATCATAAAGCCACTTCGTTTTACTGTGCTGCGGATCGTCCTCTGCTTCTGTGTATAGATAGACACCTTCGTACTGTACCGCTTTTACAATCTTTATCCGGCGTTCTATCGGATCAAAAGCATCATTAAGCCTTTTCTGCACTGAATACTTCTGATAGTTGTAATTCATTTTAATAAGGTTTTGCTTTCTTTTCCTTAAAAATTCGATATACATTGCCTCTAAAGGAAAAATAAGACACCATATATAATTGAGCAGCCTGTTTTTTCTCCGGAATGTAGGCAGCCACCAAAAAGTAAGCTGTTTAAAATTGATATTAAATAAATGATCCATTATTCCTGTGGTTGATAATTGATATAAGTAACTCCGCTCCAGTCCTCAATTTTAAATCTCCCGGACTTTGGTATCCTGCTTATTTCTATCGGTTGAAACTGTCCGTAACCAACACCTGGCTCAATCCATTTACTTTGTACACTTAACTCATTAAGATCAATCACTCCTTCAGTTGCTTTGATGGCTTCTAAAAGTGTCTGTACGCTCAGCTCTCCATTAAAAGGGAGATTCAATAAAAAGCGGTTTATAGTGTTCTGTACCGGAAATTTTCCGCTTACTATACTCATTCCGTTAGGTAATAATACCAGCGGATCATAACATATTTTAATATCCAGTTTCAGAATATCAGGTAAAAAATTCACGATCACGATATCATCACCAGTACACTGCGTTTCTTCAATGTATTTTTTGAATGCCAGGGCTTTTTCATCAGAAAGAACTTCGTCCGTATTTTCCCCTGCAATCTTCATGGAAATGACAATCCTGCCCATATTCGATCTGTTTCTTGTAACCGCTACGTACTTTATAATTTTTGAAGCTTCTACCTGTTCCGGAGTAGCTTCTACCTGTACGCCGTTATCTTCATAAGTTGTAGAAAACCGGTCAAATTCCTCCAGCCAGTCGAAACCGTATTGAAATGCTAAAGCTAATCCCCTGTACCACGGCAGACGTGGTACTTTTTGATTAGCAATTTTTTCGTCAATTTCTTTCAGGTGAAGTTCTGCAGCTTCCTGAAAACTGAATATGGCAAAAGCAATTGTTTCTAAAAGGTTGCGCCATATTGAAGCCTTAGAAGTAGAATTAAGCTCTTGTAAATAACCATTCTGCTCTTTAAGTCCTATTATGCTTAGTACAATCTCTAAAAGTGTTTTATTCATCTCAGCTTACTTTAAAATCTCCGCCTATTCTCATATATCCAATACCTTTAAGGGTTGGAATAACTAATGGGTCACTCACCCCCGTAGCCGGTTTTACGTCATTATCCACATAATAATTATATATATCGGTGTTTTTCTGTAATCCTTCAGAAACCTCCAAAGATAACCCGGCTGACAGCGTATCAGATATAGACAAGCCATTCGCTATGGCAATCCTAAAACTGTTTTCTACTGTTCCGGTATGCTGCAAGGCGATATCCAGAATAGACTGGTTATGTAAAACTTTTTTTATCATGTTATTTTCCCCTGTGTTAATGGACTTCCGGCTCCCCCGCAGATTCCTGTAACGGTTGCATTTTCCAGCAGAGCTTTCACTACTTCATAGATGGCATCTACCATACTATCTAAAGCCTGCTCTGCGGAGGTAGTATTATTACGAGCCTGTAATAATTTGGCTTTGATATTTGCTTTTACCTGTGTTTCTGTTAAAGGCATTTTAAAACTATTTTAAAAATTCATTAAATCTGTCTGCAATACTTTCAAACTCCGGATCAGTTAATAATTCAATGGTAATTCCCGCATTGGTCTTAAATACCATATTCCTGCAAGCCTGAATAAAATCACTCATTAGCTTTTTTAGCGTTTCATTCTCTTTTTTTAAGAGAAACCCGTCTTTATCTATCTGAAGCTGCGTATTTTCAATTTTCAGATCAAAATCTTCTATCTCACTGAAAAATTCTACATATAACCTGTGCAGATCTTCTTTAATTGGAGATACCAGCACATAGCTTCCGATTTTTGGAAAGAGAAAGAATCGCTTTCCGTTATCTTCCACGGTAGCTGAGAGCTGTACATCTTCATACTCTAGTCCATTATCACTCACCTTACAGGTTCCTGCCATTTTATCCACAGAAACAACCTGTGCGGGAAAAGTATCTACACCCCTTTTTGTTAGTATCTTTAAGGCATCCTGTAACGCTTTGCTCATATCTTATTGCTTATGGTAATTTCTCTCCTGGCTCCGTCCATTCCGTAGGTGGTGACCACCTTTTTAATAAAATACCTTCCTTCCCTGTTGGTATGCTCTTTATCCTGGATAACTGCCGCCATTCCACGGGTAGCATAAGGCATCAAAAAAGATTTTACGGAACCTTCAAACCCTTCATATTTCAGTTTTTTGAGTTCTGCTTTGGCTGCTTCCCTCATTTTGTTTTCATCTGAAATAACATGGGTGTGAAACGTTCTTATTTCTCCAGATTCATCTCCGACTTCCACAACTTTTTTATGATTTTTATTATCTATATAGATGTACTTTATCCGCAGCCTTTTTTCGTCTTCTGTTTTGTACTCCAGATTGTTTTCTACCAGATTATAGTTTAAATCATACAGGGCGTGCTGTCCTATATTATTAAGCTGCTGCAATCCTGCATATAGTTTTCCATCATCATCAAGGTAAATACTTACCAGTAATTGCTCTTTAATATCCTGCAATGCCTGTGTCCCGTTTCTGTCTTTTATTATCCACTTATCCACTGGATAATCCGGTATTTTGTCTGACAGTCTTATGTCTGTTCCTAAAACAATCTCCTGAAGGATTGCTTTTAGGGTGGTTTTTCCGAAATTCCTGTTAATATTCTTTCTCCTGAGCTGCCACATACCATCTTCGCATTTTATTTCCAGAGGAATTTTTGAACCTACACTGGCAACATAACCCACAAATTCAACTCCTTCATAACGTTCTTCATATCCCAGGGTAATGGTGACTTTATCACCCGGCTTTATGGTCTGCTCTGTAAATTTTAGTTCTCCGTTTTGCCGGATCTTAAATTTTGAAGGCATTTTTATAACTGCTGTATCTACCAAATCCTCAACAGACTTTGTGATTTCCACCTCATGAATGGAGCGGAAAGTGTAGTCACCAATCTGTATTTTTCCTGTCAGTATAAACATTATGGTAAGCTTATTTTTTGTTTTTCTGTGAGGTCAGCATAGAAATCCTGATCCGAAACTGCATAAATGGTGTATTTCTGTAGTCCCTGCTGTCCTGCCATTTCTTCAAACTCAATATTTTTAAGCACAATATTTTTAATATCAAAAAGAATCAGGAAAGGATTATCAATAACCTTCAAGCTGTCATTTATTTCAAACAATTTTTGTAGTTCCTGTACCTGTTGTGACGGGTATTCATCCCGGCGATTTTCATCTTCATTCACGCAAACCCCTCTTATGGTGATCTGATAGTCTTCAGTACAGATGTATTCTTTTACTGTTCCCTTCCGTTCTTTTCCTACTGTAGCGGTCTCTACAATGGTTTTTGCCAGGCTCATCGAAATAAGGGGTTCATTGGGAAATACATAATGCTCTTTCTTATAAGAAACCTTTAGCGTCTGGAAATACTTGCCACCTAATAAAAGGCTTCTGGCAATTCCGGTAAGGGAAGGCAGAACAAATTTTGTTTTATTTTTCGCCCACCAGCTTGGGAAAGCTGGTCCCACATAATCAAAGTGGGCTTTAGCTACGAGTTCTTTAATATCAAATTCCATTAGTTTGCATTTGGTTAATATTGTTTACAGCTCTTAATAGACCTTCTGTTACTTTATCTCCAAGACCTTGTACTCCTTTTTCAGAAGAATCAACATAAATTTTAGTATCTGTTCCCACTTTGTCAATATTGATCACAATATTCATTTGTTTAGAACCTCCGGAAACAATTCCGTCTTTATCCTTTTTACTCTTATCCTTGTCTTTGTCTTTCGCTCCGGGAGGTTTTAGACCTTTATTTTTATTCAGGTAATCTTCATACGCTGCCGGATCACCTAATTTATCTCCTGAAATATTTTTAAATGAATTTTTAAGTTTATTCCAATCTTTATTAAACTGATCCTCTTTAAACTCAACTCCAATATTTCCAAGTTCTTTTTTAGCCTGCCGATATCTATCGGCACTATCTTTCATTTCTTTAGAAAATCCCTTTTTGAAGTTTGCCTCGTTTTCCTGTATCTTTTTTGTCCAATCCGATGTAACTTGTTTATTCATGGTATTATATGCACCTGAAAAATCAAATTCTAAAGCCTGTTTTATCGCTTTTCCTACATTGGCAATCTTTTGAGCGATCTTATCAAATATTTCAAAAGCAGAATAACGAAGCCTATTAAACTGATAAATGGCAATATCTACTCCCATTCTAAAATCAGCTTTCACCTGCTGCCACCATAATTTAAGAAGGTTCCCCAGAGCCGTCCAGCTTTTACTCCAGCCGTCTGTGTACTTCATTAAAAAGCCGATCACCGTCATTAAGGTAACAATGCCTATAATGATTAAACTAACCGGATTCAGTGACATGACCAGATTGAAAACCCCAAAGGCTATGGCTGCATCCAGAAGGTAGGGAGCCAGTGGTCTTATCCAGTCTAAGAAAGTGGCAATCCCTGTAGAGAGCCAATCCACCACGGTTAAAACTCCCATCATTACATTACCAAAGGATTCCAATGCACTTTTTGAATCAGAAATACCGAAAACGCCTTGTATAGCTTCCTTGAAAAATGCCTTTAGCGATTTTACCAGTGGAGTGAGGTATTGCCAAAGCAACTCAAACCAGTGGGCAATCTGCGGCAGATGATCCTGTAAAAAAGCCAGACCGTCAACGATCAACCCTAAAGTATCTCCCATGATTCCTCCGGAATACCCGCCAACAGCTACCAGAAAACTCCACCACTGGTCTGCAAGATTGGAAAGTCTGCCTCCGAGCGTTTTGGAAATTACGTCCATAGAACCAGCAACCCCTTTCATCTGACCGTAGGAAATAATGGCATCCTTAATCGCCTGGTCATTCATCTGCACCTCTTTGGTAATCCCCTTAAAAGTGAGAGATACTTTTCCCCCGTCTTTAGATGCCCTGATCCCAAATTCCTTCATTCTCTCAAACTCTCCGGTCTGTGCATCCAGAATAGCTTCGGTAAGCTGGTCAAAGGATTTACCCTGCGAACTGGCAAGATCTCCCAAAGCAGTAAGTTCATTACGGGTAGGAAGTACTCCACGGTTTACGAGTTTAATAAAAGAGCCGGTAAGCTCGTTGAGCTGGTAGGGAGTTTTAGCGGCAAAATCTGTTAGCAGTGCTAAAGCTCCCTGTCCGACCTCCTTATTCTGAAAGGTATTGGTGAGGACGGCATCAAATTTTTCATATTCGCTCCGGGCTTCAATAACCTGATTGGTAAATCCGAGCAGGGAAATTCCTGCAAACAGCCCGATTAACTTTCCTTTCAATCCCCCGAAGGCATTTCCTAAACTTTTGGAAATGCTCTCGGTTTTCTTCATATCCTCATTTAAACGCCTTACATCACGGTCAGTATTTCCCAGGTCACGGGAAATCCTACGCAACTCTGAACTGGCGTAGTTTTTCATTCTGACAATAAATTCGTAGGCGTTCATTTAACCGGTATTTTCTGTGGATTCTTTTTCTGATATTCTGATAAAATGGAGCGTTTGTATTTTCTCACACCACTCATCATCCGTTAATTTCTCAGGCTGTGGGATATGAAAATAATACTGAAGGTAGCCGTCTAAAATTCTTATATTTAGGTCTTCTGCCTGCGTGTACTCATAAGCCGATGCATCACTGGTATCAATGACAGCATCGTTTAGAGCTTTTTTAGCTGTGCTACTTTTCTGTTTTGGAGTTCTTCAATGGCTTTATAAAGCGGCATTCTGATTTCTGCATCTTCTTTGTTATCAAACTCAGCAGAATGTTCGCCTACCTTAATAAGCTCATAGAGTTTCTCCTGAGTAACAAAAGGTTTAGAAGACGGGTTTTTTCTTTCCGCCATTTTAATGTCCTCTCTGGTGATAACCCTTACGCACGTTACGGCATCTTGAATTTTGATATTGAATTTTCTGTCTGCAAGCTCTGTTATTTCTGCATCCGGGTATTTTAAAAACTTAGTCAGCTTCTTTCTTGCCGGTAAGAAATAATCATCATCCTTGCGGATCTCTTCGTCTCCTTCAATCCATAAAGCTCTGAGCATTTCCTCACCAAAACCGACCTCTCCGTCATCATCCATAGCGTTAAACACCCGCTTATAATCGGTCATTGTAGGGATTCTTAAATAGCAAACCTTATCATCTACAGGAAATTCATATACTCCGCCGTATTTTTCTTTCCACTTGCTGATCTTTTGCTCCAGTGTTTTGTTTTCTTTTGTTGTCATTTTTTTGATTTTTTTAAAAAAAGCCCACCCATAAAGAGCGGGCTCAAAATTGAAGTGATTATGAATTATAGTTATTGTTGCCTTTTTACGTCAAGGAAAAGAATAGGAAGCTCCACGATCATGTTTTTATCCCCTTGTTTCATTCCTTTTTTAGCTTCTGTAAACTGTACACCTTTCAGAATGTCAATAACAATCTGACCGCCGTCTTTAGGCACATATGCCACGATAATATCAAAATCCAGAGAAAGGATATCTTTATTCGCAGCATCTCTTGTCATTGCCTCCAGCTCACTCTGCCAGATACTGATCTTGCCGTCAAAGCTTCGGTTTCCGCTCACAATGCTATGAGGTTTACAGCCCCTGCCGTATAGCAGGTCTTTTTCTTTTTTCTCGGTGTATTCAACTTCGGTAACTCCGTCTATGATCCTGCCACCAAAAGAAATGGTGATATCACACCAGCTGTATTGTTTTGAACTGAACATATTATTATGTGTCTATTTTTGTTGTGAAACCTATATTTACTGTGATATACTCTGCATAGCCTACCGGCTGTAACTGAATTTGTACAATCAGCTTTCCTGTGGTCAGCACATCCTGCGTTTCGTCAATGATGACTTTGCAGTTACTCAGCTCACCGGCGGAAGTCATGAGTCCGTTAATATTACTTTCAATGGCATTCTGCCATGATTTTATAATAGCGGGGTGAATGGTTCCGCTTGCCGTTACCGGAATTTCGTCTGCCAGATTTTCAACCAGAACATTATAAGCGATAATAACCGCCTTATCCATTACAAAACCATTGGAAAGCGTTTTAAAATCGTCTGTCTCTTTGGTCAGTGTGGAGTCTGTCGAAAAATAAAAGCCGGCTCTTCCTGCGAAGTTTCTTAAAAAAATGTAGTTTTTATCGGCAATATTATCCCAGGCAGTAGTAAGCGTTTCTACTTTTGCACCATTGGTATAGTAAGCTGCTGTATTTTCTACCGCTCCGTCTCGTACCCTGTGGATTTTACGCTGTACAGGAATTGAAGCCAAACGTCCGAGAGCCAGTCCCATGCTTGCTTCTTTTTCTCCGTCAGTATTGGCGATAACCAAAGAAACCCTGTTAAATTCTGTTGTGCTGTAATCCTTCAGCTCCTGAACGTTTCCGCTGAAATTGTTAGCGGAGATCAGTACCCTTACCGGAAAATATTTGTCTGCAAATTCGGTGGAAAGCTGCTGAGCTTTGATAACGGCTTTATCTACATCGGCATCAAGACCTCCAGCAGAGGTTTCTGTTCCCAGAGATTTTTTGATAATTCCCAGTACCCGGATTCTACCTCCAGCTTCATTGAGTAGTTTTTTTGCAAATTCCTGAGTATTATCCGCTATACTTTCCATAGAGGTAGCATCGGAAACCAGCATAATCCAAATTTCGGAACCTGTTTTAGCATAGTCATAGAAAGCCTTTACATGCTTATAAGCAAAAGGATTATCTGCTTTGGTAATTCCGGCTCCCTCTGCATCTTCCAGAGAAAAAAGCTGTTTACTTTCTCCTATGGTGATTTTTCCGGCAACCGTACTTCCTGTAATAACTACCCCCGGTACTTTCTGCACATTTCCAGTCAGGAGTCCGAGACCTGTGGTAGCTATATTGAAAATAATTTTAGGTAATCCCATGATTAGAAAGAAATTTTAATTAATGATTTAGTGACAAGTCCTGCAATAAAAGCAATGATCACGCAGGCAATAATTGCCATCCAATTGAGCTGTGTCTGCTTTTCTATAAGCTGATCATTGATCTGAGTGTTTTCCAGATACCGGTTCATATATTCCTGCCGGATTTTGGCTTCCAGAGCGAGACTGTCGCATTCTGCTTGTATAAAAACACTGTCATGTACAATTTTTAAGGTTGCTTTAGCGTTTCCGTTTTTCTGTGTCCATATTTTAGGTTTTTCAAAAGCCTTTAAATCAGCTTTAAATCCCGGCTGTAAAATTCCCGGCTGGATGAGTGTAAACTCAGAAAGCGGAATTTTCATACTTGCCTCCGTTTTCGGGGTGTATAATATGGTATCTTTATAAGTGACTTTACTTTCTGTTACCTGATTCGTTATACTTTCGCTTTTTTTAACAACCTGCCGGGAAGTCCGGCACGCTGTTAAAATCAAACAAATGGCAAGTAAAAAAAGAAAGTGCGTTTTAAATGTTTTCATATTCTTTTTTTGCGTTAAAACTCGGACAGGCTTTAGCAACTTTTGGAAAGTCCCGATGTCCTTGTATTACTGCTTTGGGGAATTGTTTTTTAAGCTCTTTCAGCTTTTTCAAAAGGCTGCTTTTTTGGGCATCTGTCCGGTTATCCAGTGGCTTACCATTTTTATCAATACCGCCGATATAGGAGATATTAATAATCTTGGAGTTCCAGCCAGCTACACCGTTAGACACTTTACTGGTAGATAAAAGCTCTACAATTTCACCGTCAGGCTTTATAATAAAATGATAGCCGGGCATTTTCCACTTTAATTCGTTTTTCCAGTAATTCTGGATTGATGACACTGTAGCGGTCTGTGCTGTAGCGGTGCAATGCACGGCTATATATAATATGTTTCGCATTATTCCGGGTTTTGAATATTTGCCAGTTCTGCTTTTTTAGCTTCAGTAAGCTCTGAAATCTTAGCAGCTGTTAGTTTAGTGTCCGGCTCTTCCTCGAAAACTTCCTTATATTCAGAGACTGCCTTATCCTTAGCGGCTTTCAGTTCTGCGGGAGTTGGTTGCTTTGCGGCATCTTTAAGCTGATTCTGCGCCACCTCCTGGGCTTTTCTTTGTAATCCGGCATGATCTGTAGTGATAAGATCATCCTCCTGATCTTCCACCGTTACGCTTCCTGATTTCAAATGCTCCAAAACCTTACTGTCTTCTAACGTTCTGGCGTGAGCTAAGGCATCCTGTTTCTGAACAAAAAGCGTCTCGTCCGATGTTGAAAATACCTTGTCATTCGACTGATTTTTAAAGAAATATTTTAATTTGTCTTTTAACATGATGAATGATTTTAAGGTTAAAGAATCGCTGCCAGATATTTAGGGTTTGCAGCTCTGATGTTTCCTACCAGTGCTCTTTGCGCAAATGAAAGGGTATCTGCTTGCAGACCGGAATCTCTTAAAGTTGCATACATTTCAGTATCTCCAAAACATCTGAATACTTCGTCTGAACACCAGATAATAGAACTTCTTTTGTCTGTGGCATCTTTAGTGGCTCCAAATGCTTTCTTTGCACCATCAGCGGTATAGATAGGATTTTGAGTATATCTGAATACTTTAAAGCCATACAGAACCTTTTCGTTTAGAATTTCCTTATACAGTTTTTTGTCCTCTTTTTTGATTCGAGCCATGTGTTCCGCATTGAAACAGATATTGAAGTTATCAACCATATCCAGATCATTCATAAATGCCTCAGCATCAATTACAGCATCAAGAATGCTGTCATTAGCTCCGGTATTTAAAATTTTGTTGAATGCGTTATTTACGGCAGGTGACCACATATAAGCTGCTCTTTTTCCAATATTTTTGGCAAGAGATTTTTTATGTCTTCCGATCACGCTGTCTCTTTTATTATACTGGAGTTCGATTTCCTGAAGCTGTCTGTGTCTTGTCTGCTCTGTTGAGTAAGTTTTCAGTACCACCTCATTAGGGATGTCCTGTATATTTGCCAATGGCAGCGGATTTTCGTTTCCTGCAAAGTAATCCTCAAATACGGCGGGTTCTATTCCTGCCTCTGCCAGATGTAGTTTATTATGTTCTACATATTCGGACATATCCGTGGAAGCATATACGAAGCTATTATCCGGGACAGGGTTTTCTTTAATTCCTGCTACCCATACTTCTGTCTGCAATCCTTCCATCAAATTTCCTTTATATAAGGAAACGGGTGCGAAATAGGTAATTACCGCATGTCCTGCCGTAATAATACTTGCAGCAACTAAAGGATTGATATTAACTGAAACAGCCTGCGCAAATACGAATGATGCAATAAAAGCCATTAAAAAGTTAACAGACAGAGCTAATAATGAAAGTCTCTTTTTCATAATTTTAAATGATATTGAAATAGTTTTTAAATAATTTTGAATTAACCTTTGTGGCGAATACCGGATGCATAGTCTTTTGCTAGCTGGGCATATTTTGTCGGCTCTTCGGTTCTGATTCTTTGCAGCTCTACCACGTTGTGTTTTTGCAGGTAGTCAAAAGTTTCCTGACCCTCCCCTGCATCGGTGGTTGCGGATGCATTTTGCTTTGACAGTTGTACTGCTCCGGCAATAGTGGTTTGTTTCTTGTTTTTACCGTTAGCATCTTCCTTATCGGATATCAGCTTGCTCAGCTTAGCCTTCTGTCCCTCGTGGTCGGCCTCAAATGCTAACAAAATACCGTCTTTCAGGTCTTCACTTACCAAACCTAAAGCCACCGCTTTATCTGTAATGGTCTCAGCTTCTGATTTTTGAAGAGCCTTATATTTTCCCTCCCATTCTTTAGACTCAGTTTCTGCTTTTGTTTGGGATAATTTCATTTCGTTAATAGTTTGAAGCAATTGCGCTTCCCCTGTATCTGCCGCTTTACCTAATGCAAGGGCAATGGTTTTTAATTCTGACATTGTATTTTCTGATTTTTGATTAACTAATTTGAGCGGGATTTGCCCGTCTTTGTTTTTGGATAGTCTCAGGGCATCGTCATTACCGCCGATATCTACGATGGAAATTTCAATCAGCTTACATTCTTTCACCGTTTCGTATTTCTGTCCCGGAAGCAAATCCTCCGGAGCAACTGAGGTCACCAGATCATCGGCATATAAGGAAGCCATGCGGATAAACCCACCCTCTACCTTTTGGGCTATTTTCTGGGCAAAGGCATCGTTCTGGTCAAACTCAATCTCAGCAACGAGCTGGGAGTTTTCCTTATAGAGCTTTACGGTTCTGCCGATAACTTCACCACCACGGTTTTTATCATTATACCTTTCGTGCATAAACAGCACGACAGGATTACGCATATACTGGCTGTAATCAATACCATCGGTCAGCACTCTGTATCCGTAGGAGTTTACATTCTCTGTATTAACAACAAACTTGTAAGTCTTAGACATTTTTTCTCATTGATTTCTGGGACAAAATTGGGGGATTGCCAAACCGGAAAAAAACTGTCGATCAACCAGTCGGAAAAAATTTATATACAGTCTGAAAAAATCCATACTGGTTGAATGATAAATTTTTATAAAGCCTTAATCGGTGGAATTTTGCGATAAATAACAAGCATATGAAAGACTTCTTATTTACCGATGATCTCGAAATAAAAAACGGAGATTTCGCTATCGGTGAAAGTGATAATCAGCATGTAAAAGATATACTGCTTGCCAGTAAAGGGGAATTTAAGCTATTCCCGGAGCTGGGGGTAGGAATCGACCAGATGCTGGCAACGGAGGATGCAATGGAATGGCTTATTGAAGCTAAAAAAAACCTCGAATATGACGGAATGAACGTAAAGAACATTGCTTTTACCGAGGAAGGCAAGTTAAATGTGGATGCAAAATATAAAGAGTAATGGCAAGATTAACCGCAGTTGAAAGCGACTTTAAAAAAAGTCAGGGAAAAGATTTGTTTATAAAAGGATTTAGCCTTCAGTCAATCTATGAAATTACCGGAATTGGAATAAAGACTTTAACAGGCTGGCGGGACAAATTCGATTGGGAAAAGGAAAAGGAGTTAAATAATATCCGTCCGTCTGAAATTAAAAAACTGATTCTGCAATATGTTCTGGATATAAAAGACGGGAAAAAACCCACCCACAAAGCTGATGACCTATCGAAAATATCAGCTGCTTTTGACAGATTAAATGACAGTCGGAAAAAAGCAGTTTATACAATGGAGAGTATTGACGGCTTTAGTTCCTATATATTGGAAACAGCCGGAAAAACCCAGGGTAAGAAACGTGAGAAATTACTGGAGCTGATAAAAGAAATCAGACCGCACTTTGATGCATATGTAACTGAATTATTGCAAAATGACTAAAACGGAATTAAAGGAGGCTAAAGAAAGATATTTCATGCTTTCCAAGATGATTAAGGATGCTACTTATAAATCTTTGGAAAATGAAAATACCGATCAACAGCAAGACAGGATTAAACGACTTTTAAAACCTGAGAATTATATAGAGTTCTTTGATTATTATTTTGGTGTTAATTCAGGTCTCCCATTGGCTGACGCTCCAAGTTCAGAGTTTCATCATGATAGTTATCAGAAGGTTTTTAAAGACAATAAAATTAGACAATTTCGAGAGTGGTATCGTGGAGCAGCAAAATCCATTCATACCAACGTAGGCAATATCTTACACCTGAAGGAAAATGACGAGTTATTTTTTGCTGTTCTGATAGGAGCAAATGAAGGTTTATCAAAAATTCTCTTGAGCGATTTACAAATGCACTTTGAAAGTAATGAAAGAATTATTAAAGATTTTGGACAGCAGTTAAGCTATGGAAATTGGGCAGATGGAGAATTTCAAACTAAAGATGGAAGGTTTTTTAAAGCACTTGGATTAAACCAACCTTTCAGAGGATTGAGATTTGGACAGTATAGACCTGATTTTGCAAGTGTTGATGACTGTGAAGATAGAGAAAGGGCGAATAATCCTAAAATGGTCAGGAAATATGGTGAGAAAATCACAGGAGATTTAAAAAAAGCCTTTCATAAAGAAAGAGGGCGCCTAATTATTCCTAATAACTACATTGTTAAAGATGGTTTACTTGATTTTATAAAAGAAAAATTCAAAGACAGTAAGCATTTAGATATTAGTCGTGTAGACCTGGCAACAAAAAATATTACCGCTGAAGATTGTAGAAAAAGAACAGATTGGGAACCATCATGGAAAGAACGTTATACGAGAGCAGATGTAATAGAGATCGTTGAAGATGATGACTATTATACTTCGCAAAGAGAGGATTTTAACAATCCCATTGAAGAGGGTAAACTCTTTAAAGCTGATACTATCATTCACACTATAATCGCAGAACATGAAATTTTTGACGGTATTCTGGATCATTGGGATTTATCATATACCGGACCGGGTGACTACAAAGCAGGGGTATTATTAGGAATAAAAGGGATAAAACTTTTTGTTTTAGAGGTATTCTGTGAACGATGCGAAATCAATTCCGCAATGGAAATCCGGGCTCAATGGTTTAAAAAGTATCTCCGAAAAGGCTATAATATGATGGGCTTTTTTGATGCTACAGCTGCACAGCAGGCAGTTTATACACCCATCATTTTACAGTCAGCAGAAGATAATAATTGTCCGAATATACCAATAGGGCTTCATCAGGAGGGCGATAAACACAATCGTATCTCAGCAGGAATTACCAATGCATTATTTAGAAAAATTCTTTTTTGGGATGAATCTTTGAAAATCAGATCAAAAGCGCATTATGACATATTTATGAAACAGATTTTAGCCTTTGAAAAGGGTACAACTTCAAACGATGATGCTCCTGATACATTAGAAAGAGGAATAACTCTTTCTCAGACTTACTTCGGATTCTCAAAGGAGGAAGGAAGCAATAAACCCACATTCGGAAAAAAGAAACAACGCAGATTATGACACCACGCAAAGAGCTTTTTATCAAAATAAAAGAAACATTAATGACCATTCCACAAATGGAGCTGGTCGATCTGGAACGTAAACAGATGCAGAGCGATAAGTTCCCGGATCTGTTTGTAGCTGCCCTCATAAGGATTAATAAAATTACTTATGAAACGATGACCGAAGAAAAGCAGGAGGGCAATGTTTCGGTAGATGTAATCCTGTACTGTCGTGACGGCTGGCTCAACCAGCATAATGGAACAGAAGACCCGGAACATGGATTAAATGAAATAGATCTGCTGGATGCCATAGCCGAAAAACTGCAATTCCTGCAAGGCAATCAGTTTAAGCCGTTACAGCAGACTGAAGACGAAACAGAGGAGCAGGAAATGACGGGAATGTTTTCCTATCGTCAGGGTTTCTCTACTATGATTTACCGAAAATTAGCCCCTAAATACCAACCTAAAAAAATCACATTACTGTAATGGCATTTCTAACTAAAGACGAACTGATTACCGAGGCTCCAAAGTCCTTTATTGATATACTGGTAGGAACAGAGCAGCCTATGGTCGATGAAGTGATAAACGACATGATAGATCTTATCAAAACCAATATAGGAGCCTATTATGATACTGACTTAATATTCAGTAAGCAGGGTGAAGCACGGTCACGCACGGTGCTAAACTATCTGAAAGACCTGGTATTCTACAAACTTCAAAAAAGGAGAAAGCCCGGAGTATTAGATCCTTCAGATTATGACGAGGCAATGAAATGGCTGGAGGAAGTTTCCACAGGAAAAAGAAAAGCCGATCTGCCACCGAAAAAGATTGACACGGACGGAGATGGTATTCCAGATAAAAACGTACCGTTTATGAAACTGGGGAGCAATAAATCTTATCCTAATGGCTGGTAGTTTACGAGACCTGCAACGGCTTTTTGACATAGCCGCAGAAAAAATACCGGATCAGGCAATGCGAATTATTGAAGTTGAAGGAAAAAACTTCATTAAAAAGAATTTTCAAGATCAAGGCTTCAACGATAGCGGACTGGACAAATGGAAGGAGCGTAAAACCACGGACACCAAAGGACGTGATAAGATGCGATATCGCACGAACAGAAGGGGAAGTCAGGGCGAACTCACCAAATTCGGACAAAAGGAAGTTGGAAGGGCTATTTTAACCGGACACAATACCGGAGGAGATAAGCTGCGTAATTCCTTCAGGACACGCAGGGAAAGATTAAAGGTTATTTTCTACACCTATAAGGAATATGCCGAGTATCACAATCAGGGTACAGATGACCTTCCAAAACGCCAGTTTATGGGTAAGTCTGCTTATCTGGAAAGACAGATATTCAATAAATTAAAACGAACATTAGACAATTTAATGCGATGACAACACAGCATACGACAGATATTAAAGGTAATTTGGTTTACAAACCCCTGAAGCTTTCCGGGAGTGATTCCAGGGATATAAAAAAGGTAACACAGCTCATGCTGGATGTTATCAAAACAAACCGAAGGCTTTGGCGAAAAGAGATATCCGACTGGCAGAGGGCAAGACAAATCCGCTACAGTAAGGATAATCCACAAAATTTCCTTTTACAGGAGGTATATGATGATGTAATGCTGGACGGACAGCTTACCGGAATTACTGAAAACAGAACTTTCAGAACGTCTAACAAAGATTATATTTTTGTTGATAAGAATGGAATGAAGGATGATAAGTGTACCGAATATATCAAGGATAAAACATGGTTTGAAAACTTTCTCAAAATAACCCATGAAACGGTATACTACGGAACCGGTGTAGTATGGCTGA
The DNA here is from genome assembly GCF_045865955.1 of Chryseobacterium sp. KCF3-3. NCBI lineage: Bacteria > Pseudomonadati > Bacteroidota > Flavobacteriia > Flavobacteriales > Weeksellaceae > Chryseobacterium > Chryseobacterium sp. KCF3-3. The sequence continues at coordinate 115,999 of NZ_AP035792.1, read as the reverse complement.
AAGAATTTAATGGAAACGAGATCCTAACCACGGAACAGATAGAGCGTGGAGCGGTTATCCCTGAAAAGAAAATCATTGTTACAGACCCTTCACAAAGCAAAGGTTTAAGCTATCTTGAATTTCCGGAGTTTTTAATCGAAGTGCAAATGTACAGCAGTACAGGACTTTTGGAAAAGGCTGCACCTTATACCATCCTGAAACGTCATTCTTGGGGAAGCTGGGATGAGTTCGAGGAATTATTCGGCGTTCCCATCCGTATTGCTAAAATTGCATCGCAAAGTGATACCGTTAAAAATGAGGTGGCGGGATGGCTGGAGGAAATGGGATCAGCTCCTTACGGTGTTTTCCCAATCGGAACGGAAATTGAGATCAAGGAAAACAGCAAAGGCGATGCCTTCAATGTTTTCTACCAAAAAATTAAAGCACTCCGTGAGGAGCTCTCTATGCTGGTTCTGCACCAGACCATGACCACAGAAAACGGCTCATCCAAATCTCAGGGAACGGTACACGAAAATACGCTGAAGGAGCTTATTTTTGCGGATGAGAAAAAAATGCTTTCTATTTTGAATGATAGGCTGGTTCCTGTCATGCGTATTCATAAATACTCTATTCCTGAAGGATATAAAATTGCTGTAGCTCAAACCAAAGATCCGAGCGAGCAGATTAAAATAGACGATGTCTTTTTAAAAAGCGGATATATCCTTCCAAAATCATACATTGAGGAGGTTTACGGGACTGAAATTGAACAGATGCCTAATGCTCAAAATCCTGCTGTAGAAAAGCCAAAAAAGGACTAAGCCTGCTTAAACTCAACTACAGGACTAAATGCTGTGGGCATGACGAAACAATCCGCTTAACGGCGGATTTTAGTTTGAGCAGGCTGATTGAAAGATATTTGAGTGATCTCTTTGACGAAAAAGAAGTATCACCGGAAAACAGAGAAAAGCTCTGGAGTTATTATTTTGATAAACTTTCAGGAGGTATTGACGAAGGTTATAGTCTGGGCAGTATGCATTATGATACCGAGCTTGTTAATTCTTTAAGAAAAAATATCGCAGAATTTTCTGCATTCAAAGAAACTTCCTTTAAAAATGCTTTAGAAGAGCTTTTAACAAAAGACGGGAAGCTTACCCCAAAATCAGAATTTTTAAAAGAAGCTTATAAGGTTTCAGGTGATTATAATTCCAGGTGGTTGGAAAGTGAATATCATCAAACCATAGCCATTGCGAATATGGCGGAAAAATGGAAAGACTTTGAGCAGAATGTAGATTTATACCCAAACCTTAAATTAGTAACGGTACATGATGCAAGGGTACGCCCTGAGCATAAAGTATTAGACGGAATCATCCGCCCTTTTAATGATCCATTCTGGGACACCCATACCGTGCCGCTGGATTGGGGCTGCCGTTGTGATATTGAACAGACCGATGAGGAGCCTACAGAAATAAAAGGCGGGCTGCAGCTCAAAATGGAGTTTGAGAATAACCCGGCGAAAAGCGGTAAAGTATTTAATGATACTGCTTATGCTGTCGGTTTATCGGGTGACGAGAAAAAAGAAATTACAGATAATGCCCAGAGGCTTTATGAAAAAGAGGTTTTAAGTAAACCAAGAAAAGAGCAGTTTAATACGATTGCTAAATTCAAAAAAGGTTCCGTATCGGAGCATTTGCTGGTACAGAAACAGGATGACTATAAAAGCATTTTGCAGACGGCGACAGAGTTTGCCAAACAGGGGCAGAATGCAGAAATACTGCCTGTACTGCACAGAAAAGAATTTAAAGATTTTAGAAAAGTAGTATTGCCAGACTATTCTCTGGATAAAAACCCAGATTTAAGAGTAGGCAAACAGTACTACGATATTAAAGAGGTAGAATCTTTAAGCAACTCAATGAAAAATGCCAATCGTGCAGCAAAACAGGATGCTATAGCCGTAATTCAGTATGATGGTAAGGATTTGACAGAAGAGAAAATGAAGCAACAGGCAAAACGTATTTTCGGTAAAAATAATATTGATACTTCCGGGAAACATAATTATCCAAAGGATACCGTTTATTTCCTGCATAAAGGAAAGCTCCATAAATACAACAGGGATTAACTGATTTTATTCAATTAATCCCTGAGGGTTGCCCGTCAGAAGTATGACTGACAATGCAAATATAATAATTTTTTAATAAACCGGTTAAATTTTTACTTTTTTTGAATAAGTACCCTGTTCCTTTAGGATTGCGGAAACAGTTGCCGGAGAAATGGGAGGAAATTGTGAGGCTGTTTCTTCCAAAAGAGCCGAGAGCTTCCATTGCGGATGCTTTCTTTCAAGGTTGGTAAAAAACTCCCTAACCTTTTCATTCCTGTAATTTAAACGCTCTTTTCTTGTCATAATACAAAGATAAAGAGCGTTTTTTATTCTCACAAGCTGGCGTTATTCCTTACGGTATGAATAGTAGTTTTCTAAAGTCCTAAAGCCATTTTGTATAATATTTTTTATTGCATAATATTTTTTTGTTTTATCATCGTCATCAGTATAGTTAATGCCAAAGGATATATTTAAAAATCGGTCTTTTAAAGGATAGTTGACAGACATATATAGATTTTTCTTTTTTTCATTGTTGGCTGTCCTTACAAAAGCCTTTTTATCATCTACATCTATTATTTCTTTGCTAAACTGGTTCTCTACATCCGATTTATCAAAAAGCTCATTCATGAACTCATACATATCTCCATCAAATTTTTTTTTATCCAAACTTATATTAACATAAGGAACTCCATTTGATGTAAAACTTCCATCCTTCTGTTTTGTATAAGGGGTTTGAAGCTCTTTATTTTGGATAATAAATACTTTATTATTTCCCATTCTTAAAATAGTGGCTGGCTGGGTTCCTTCACCCATCAAAGTGTCTTTTGCAAAGTCCTGTCCAAAAGCAAAAACTGATAATAGTAGAAAGAATAGTATATTTTTCATATTGTATAGATAAATTTAATTTTCAAATATAATAATAAAGGTTGTCAAATTTACAAGAAATGGTTTAAAACAGTTTTAAAGTTCTTTTAAAATTGCTGTCAAGTCTGCTTTACTTTCGTTCGGAATATTCATGAAGGTTATAATAAGACGCTTTTCTTCAATTGCTTTTCTAACTTTATAAAGGATCAACCTTTCCAATCTTTCAAAGTCCTCAAATTCATTGTAATTATTGAGTGGTTCTATTGGGTTTTCCTCAAACTCAATATGCAGCGTTATTTTTGTGTTATCATTTTCCATATTTCAAATGTATAGAGGTTAAATAAAAAAAGGTTACGGCTTTCCGTAACCTATTAATTTAATGGTGGTTTTTTATGAAATTCTTTTAATGCGACACTTTCCATTGTATTTAATGGATTAGGGCTTTCTCCTGCTTTAAAGGCGTGCCATTCTCTTTTTATATTTCCACGCTTATCAGGATTATGCTCTTCACAAATTACTATATATCCTTTTTTCTGTAAGGCTTCAATAATTTCGGCATAATCATATATGTACCCGTTTATATTTACCATTTTCTTTTATTTCTATAGTTTCTTTCGTTTGGATTAACCGAGTTTCTATTATTCCGATCAATTCTTATGGCAGAGTGATTAAATTTTTCTAAGCTGCTAGATGCAGTCGCAATCTCTTCTAAGAGTTCGGAAAAACTTTTTTCTAAGGGAGGAGGAACCCTGCTGAAAACCTCTCCATATTTTTCTTCAAGCATCTTATAAAACTCTTCCAGTTCGTCAGCTTTGGTGTTGTTTCCTATTATTATAGTATCATTCATTTTAAAAAGGTTTTAAATGGTTTTTAAATCTTATCGGCTAGCCACACTTTATTATATAGGAATGTTTCGGGATATAGCATTGCTGTTTTGTCTATTAGTTTAGATTGCTTATATATTGGAATGTAGAGCAGAGCCTCCAATCTTTCAGCATCTTTTAAATCACCCCAGAGACGCTGAGCCCGCAGTAATTTTCCTTTTTTGTAACCATAGGTATTCCAAAAGTTTTCAAAGCTCAAATCTGTAGGTATAGCTCTATAATCAAAGTCCATGTCTTTTCTTTCGCAGAGCTTTATCATTTCGCTTTCAGAATAATGATTGCGTTTGCTCTCAAAAATCCATTTTACCTGCTCTTCTTTCCATCGTTCCCCGTAAAATTTCACCTCTTCTAAAACTCCAAAAAAATCATATTTGAAGTATATTTTTTTGTCGCACTTTTTGTGCATTGCAATGTATTCTCTACTCATAATAATTGTGGGTGTAATTGGTTTTTGAGCAGTTCTATTCCATTATTATAGGCTCCAGACTCACAATATTCTCTTATAACATCCAGTAACTCATCTGCCAGATAATAAGGCAGCTTCATTTTAAAATCTTTTGCAGGGTTGCAGCTCATAGTTTTTTTTATGAAAATGTACCGGAGTTCCATCCTCATTGCGAAAGGCACTTTTTGCCGCTTATTAAGCGAATAGAACTCAATATTATCATATCTTGATAAAAGAGCATTAACTGCAATTACTGTCTGTTTATTGGTTTTAAAGTCAACTTTCATTTCCCGTGGATTTCTTTGTGATAGGCGACTCTGGCACTATTCTCTGAAACATTATACATATCACCAATCTCTTTGAACTTTTTACCTTCCTTATGTAATCTTACTACATTAAGGCGCATTTGAGAGCGGGGCTTTGTCGGCATAGATTGTTTTGTAGTTTCTACCACTGGTTTTGCAGGGATTACAAATTTTTTAACGGTTTTGTTCTTTTCTCTTTTTTCCTTTTCACGCTGCCGTCTTTTATTTTTTCTGTTTTCCTCTGAAAACTTTAGAGCATTTTCGTCTGTGATTATGGCTTCCAGTGTCCACATTCTTAGTTTCGGATCATACTGTCGTACTCTGTGAACTGTATTCTTGTTAGCTTCTTTGTAGCGGTCTACAAAGGCAATAGCTTTATAATGTTCTGCGTTTGCTTTCATATTTAATGTATTTTATATTTCGTAATCTATTCGCATTTGATTGCAGTCATAATTTGTTATTAATATTTCGGTTCGACGGTTTTTAATATTCGCCCGGCTTTTTATTGGAATAATATTAAGATTAAGCCTTTTGGCTTCAGCTATTATAAAAGGGTGATCAAATTCAGACATCGCTGATTTTATACCACAATTAGCAACTATTTCAAGGCAGTCAACCGAATCATCATTTTTCCAATTTGGAACTCTATAAAAATGCTCTGTATCTAAATAAACCGGATCGAGGTACACAAAACATTTATCTTTGTCATTTAAGCCTTTTGTAAATGAAATTTTTGAAAGTACATCCCTAAAATCCCTATTCATTATTTTTACATTCTCTAAAGCCTCAAATGTTGCATTCAAATTTTTAAGTATTGAAATCTTTGCATTATCAAGTCCAAATCTCAAAGTATCTCCCTTTCCCATGTATGAGAAATTGGAAAGAAATATAAATCTCACAGCTTTTTTTACTGGATCTCTTTCCTCATTTTGTTTCCAATATTTCAAAAGTGTTTCTGTGATTGGTACTATTTGAATTTCCTGTCTAAATTCTTCGAGATTGTTTTTTATAACCATGTATAAATTATACACATCATCATCAAGATCATTCACGATAGCATATTTTGGCTTTGGCAGATAAAAATAGCTTCCTCCTGCGCCAAAAAAAAGCTCTATTCTCATCCTGTGGCTCGGAAAATAACTTGCAATATCCTTGACCATTTTTCTTTTATTCCCTAATCTTGTCAGGATCATAATTAATACCTTAAATTTGATGGCTCTTTTAATCCTAACACAACCCATCCGGGAACTATTCCAAACTGACCACCATGTAAAATGTATTTAATCTCTTTTAGAACATATCTTTGGGGACTGCCTTCCTGTACAATTTCAATCAGCTGAACTCTGTCACCTACTTGGAAATTTCTGTCATTTTCCCTTACTTCAAAATCTTTTCTCCTGTGGAAGACATCATCAAAATAGGGGTTGAGTGTCTTTAATACATGTAATTTCATATTATCAATGATTTTAATTATAGCTGGTCTGTTCCATTATCCAGGAGCCGGTTAGCCGGCTGGTGAAGTTTAAATCTTTCTGAGCATTGGAAAAAGCATTGTAAAGACTATCCAACCTTGTAGAGGGTATTTTATTAATATCATCTACTTTTGCAGCCTGGCAGATTGTTCCAATAACATAAGCCATAGAGACTTTTTTATTCATTTTCGTGTACATTCCGAAAACAGCAGCGATCACTCTTTTACGTTTTTTGTCCATTTCTTTGCTTACCTGCTGTTGTCTTTGAGAAAGTGTATTGCAAAGTCCGGTGAGTTCATCGGGAGTAAGTCCTCTGACGCTGTTTGTACGTCCGTGTGTCCATTCCAGTACAAGGGCTCTGCGTTCATCTTCAGTAACGCCAGCTTTGGAAAGGATTGTCATTAATTGTTTTTTTGTTGCCATATTGTAAATTTTAATAACTATTACACATACATGCTTCCCCGATATCAGAGAACATTTCTAATTGAGTTCCGTCATTCAATGCACATTGAGCAGACCTTACAAGATCATCAATGGATAAATTGCCTCTGAAAAATTTATTTTCATATTGTTGCTCTTGGTTTCTGTACCAGTCAATATATCGGAAGTCTTGTTTTCGTAAGTCAAACTGTATTGCCTCAATCAAGTTTCTATCTGATTTTTTTTGACAATACACGCAATTACCTATTTTTGAATGTATTTTTAGTTTGAACTGTTCTTTATCAAAAAACCTGTTTAACTCAAATTGATCTACAAACAAATTAAAATCGGTTAAAAGCGGGAAAATTCTTTTTTTATCAATACAGATTTCTTTCCACGTTATACGGTTTGGCATATCTTCTTTGCGGAATCCAATTGCAGAAATATAATTACCTGTCCCAAAAACCTGTTTTGCAAAATGGTGAGCAACTCTTTTTTTTAGATAATCGGAACAATACGGTACAGCTTCATTCGGAACCCCAACCCACTTATTTTTATTCATCTGTTGCATTGCCTGCGTAAATGGTTTTCCTTCCATATCCATGCTGTCAAAGTCAACCAGTTTAGATTTAATACCAACACCTTTTTTTATCGAATAAACACCTTCAATAAGATAAAGAGGTAAATCCCAGTATTTAATCTGATCCTTTAAAAATTGGATGGTTTCCGGTCGTTCTAAGCCTGTATTACAGAACACAAACAATTTTTCATAATCCTTATACTTATCTGAAGTTTGAATATGCCTAGCCATCATCGCCGATGATCTGCCACCACTTACATTTACTAATAAATATTTCATTTTGTTTCTTTTGCTCCCACCGGAGGAATCGAACCTCCGATAAAAACCGTTTGGGATATTTTTATATTTCAGGTGCAGGCTCTGTAAGATGCATGATGATCATTGCTAATACTACACCCACTACAACTCCGAAAATAAAACCCGCTGTTAGTAGTAATAAGATTATTTCCATGTTAATCAATAGAGAAATTAAAGTTTACACGCTTTATGATACCGTCTCCGAAGTCTACCATCTTGTAGCCACGTACAAAGCGGGAGGTTCTTATATCAATCATTGCATCATTTACGATGTCCATTCCTTCATTAAACAGCTCGCTATTGGCACGATCACGCATTTTATTGAGGTCACGTACTTTTTTAGGATCATAATTCCCCTGTGCATCTGTTTTGAATGCGATATTGAGCATTTCCATAAGGATTTTTTCGTTTTCGGTTTCACCTGCCAATGAAGACACATACTCTCTGATCTTTACAATTCCCTCAGCTTCGGTTCCATTGAAGGAAGGGCGCACGTTCCAGCCTATTTTAATGCTTGCAGTGCCGTCATCTAATGTAAATGTGTGGCTATCCTGATCTCGTTTTGTATTTCCGTACACTTCAGCACGAAGCTCGATGGCAGTTTCTATTTTTTTAAAAAGGTTAGTGATCCTTTCCTCTACATTGTCTCTTATACCTATGAAAAAATCTATCTCACCCAGAACGATATCGGCTTCGATACCTTTGAGTATCTTTTTATTTTCTGCTTTTTTCTTTTTTTCTTCTTTATGTTCGGCTTCCAGCTCTGCCTGTAGAGCTTTTTTCTGTTCCGGGGTTAGTGCCGTGATATCTATAGTTTCCATAATTAAAATACTTTAAATGAGTGGTAAAATCCGTTTGTTACTCCATCTACAAGACCTTTCCAGTCTCCGTTAAATTCTGTGGATGGCTTTACAACTTTAAAAGCCGTTTTCTCTTTGTTTAAATAAATTGTTACTGATTTCATGAGGCTTTATTAATTAATTGTGTTGCTTTATCCTCGCTTATCCTAGTGATAATCTGCATTCCTTTGTGAAAAGTTTCGAGATAACAGAAAGCATCGGTTACGTACATTTTTACAAATTTTTTAATTCCATGCTCTTCGATTTCTACAATGTAGATGTTGATTACTCTGTTTTTCATAAATTGTTACTTTAATGGTGATTACATCTAATTGGCGGAAGATGAAAAGGGAAGATAGGATCTGGCATTCTCACTGTGGCAGTATATCTGCGGATGTAGTTTTCTGTAATTTCAATGACCAGCTTTCCTTCTTTGATCTTGATTTCACTATTATATTTCTCAGAAGTGAAAGCCTTCACAATATTTTTAAGCTTTACGTCATTCAATTGGCTTTCAATAACAGCCGTAACTTTTTCTTGTTTTTCGATCAGGATTGATGTAAAAAATCCCAGATCATTAAGTTTTTTAACTACTTTTTTAGTGTTCATAATATTTTATTATTTGTTTAAACTTTGAATAATTGCAGTGCCAATCAGAATTACAATGGTGTAGCAAAGGGTTACAATTCCTAACGTTGTGCTATATTGCCAGCATACCAGCGTTAATAATGCTCCTGTAAGCAAACCTCTTGTTTTATTATCCGCCCAGCCATCTAATACTTTTGCGAAATAGAGAATGTGTGTAATGATTAAAATTGCTAAAGTCATAATGCGTTATTTTTAATGGTTAATTCTTGTAGTTCATTTCTTTTCTTTAATAGTTCTTCGTGGATTTGCACCCATTCGTCCTGGTAGCTGTAATCTTGTAATCTGAGTTCTAAAGACTGGATAATCCTTGTTAACTCTTCTTCTGTTGGTGGAAAAATTTCGTTACTCATATTGTAAATTTTTAATTTGTTTTGTTATTTCTGGGTGATTTTTAGGATAATCGTCCATATCCTGCCACTGCTCATCTTCAAAATAGTACCCTAATTTGTCCTGTCCGGGTTTTCGGTTTGGAGCTTTCCAGCCGGTTTCATGCACGAAATTTGCGAGAGTAGCAATTCTGGGACTGGCGTAACCTTCTACCTTATCTATTCTAAACAGATGGAGCCAGCAGCGTTCGTACCAGCTCAGGTAATTGTAGAAGCTGTCGAGGGCGAGTATATCGTCTATAAGTTCGTTTAGTTTCATAATTTTTTTTTAAGTCAGTTTTATTTGTGCATTTCTCATTCCCTCATCCCAGATGATGTAAGGCTTATTACCTCCATATCTGGTATTTTCTACCGGCGAGGCTACAAACTGGTGTACTCTTATCTTTACATCCGAGTTATAGCGTATTTCGTCTGCTAATTCTCCCTTTGGTTCCGTTCCCTGTGCGTGGCTTATGAAAATGAATAACTTTTTAGGGTAATCCTCTAATAGGCTGTAGTAGTCACTTTCTTTTATCCTGAAATGCTGTAAGCTGTCTATGATTACTATATTCGGGCTTCTGTCTTTATCCAGCCTTGCCCTCATCTGTTGCAGTTTCTCTTTGTGAAAACAGAATTTGCTGCCTACGGATTTTATGTTATTGGCTTCCAGTGCATTTTTAAAGGAAAGTTTCAATCCCTCTTCTAATGAATTGTAGTATACTTTCTGAAAGCCTGCCAGATACTTTGCCAACTGCAGCGCAAATCTGGTTTTACCATTTCCTGACTTTCCCCAGATGATCCAGCTTCCTGCAACCTCCGGCGTGCCTATTAGCTCTTTCCAGTCCCCCTCAAAAGGAAGGGTGTTGAACTTCATTTTTGCAATATCCGAATACGAGTAAGCGGGAGGAACTTTGTATGTTGTCTCACTATTCATATTCTATACTGCTTCTTGTAAAATGAAATATTTTGTTACGTCCTTTCTTACGATTCTAAGGTCACCATCGCACTGGTTGAATATTAAAGAGATTTCCTCCTCGTCTGTGATACCGTTTGCTTTGCATATCACTTCTACATCTTCCTGATCAATCGGGGAAAGCTCTATAAAGGTTTTATGGAGGCGGCTGTATGCTTCACGGTAGCCGATCTTATCGTTTTTGGCTCCTCTCAATATTCTTTTTTTAAGGGCGGGAACTCCTGATACCACAAACCCGCAGCATCTGAATAAATCGTTATACATATCCATAAACAGGTCAAATGCTCCTTCTTTCAACTTATCCATCTGATCAATAATGATAATAGGATTTTCAAGTCCCATAACATGACTGATGAAAGTATCAATCATCTGTTCTGTTGTTCCCTCTGCTTCCAATCCCGCTGCATTCAGCAGGTTTTTGACATAGGATTTTGTTTTCCAGTATATTTTACACTCTACATAGATGACATTATGGTTTAAGCGGTCATAATCTATATATGCCTGACTTTTTCCCACACCTGCATCATAGCTTATTCCTACAGTGAGGTTTTTCTGCTGTACCTTTGCCAAGAGTTCTGTAACATTTACATAGTTGGTAGTTTCTGCGATATTCCAGTCAAAGTCTATATTGAGAATATTCTGTACTTTTCTCCACATGGCATCCGAAATATTATCCCACTTTCCGGCAATCATGTTGCTTACATAAGCATTGGAAATTCCGAGCTTATTGGATAATCCGACCTGTGAGTATTTAAAGGTTACATCCTTTCTTTTTTTGCCGTCTCCTGCAAGGCGGAACATTTCTTTTGCAATGATGCTTTTATATTGATTTGTCATAGCCGTTATATTTGGGTGATTAAACTTTTCTTTTTGTCTGTTTTGATATTGATTGTTTTATTGAGGGTTCCCTGCATTTTCACTTCAAACTCCTGCTGTGCAATAAGAGCCTCCGGAGTGATACCGGTACGTCTGCAAAGGGCTTCATATTCTTTTTTATCCCTTTCGTACTCTTTATCCCGGATGCTGTGATCTTTGTTCCACTGTTCTTTTTCGCCAGGACGCATTAATTTTGGTACAGTTTCAATTTTTCGTTTAGGCTCTGCGTAGGCTACAAAATAGGTCTCACCGTATTGGTTCGTCTGTAATAGCTGGATAAAGCCGTCCATCTGGTCAGGATCGTAGCGTACAATAAACTTGCTGCCTACATGAAGCCTACGGAATTCTATATCAATATTGCCCTCGTGATCGTAAACTTCAAATTTGTAAACCTTTTTCGCTACTTCTACGCTGATACCCTCTGCTCTGTAGGTGATTGGCTTTTTCTTTTCCTCAATCCACATATAGCGCATGATCTCTTGAAGTTCCAGTGTTTCTTTTTCTGGCATTTCCTCATTATACACCTCATTTCTTGCTTTATCTTTCAGGGAATGTTTTCCGGCGTTCCATGTTCTTACCGCAGTTTCCCATTGTTTTAATGCCTGATCTCTGGTAGGGAGGTGATCTTTGTACTTCATAAGAAATTCAGGATTTCCTTTGGCATCATCGGTTTTTACTGTTATTCCCTGTCCGTCTGTATTCCAAAATTTTGTAATTACCTGTTCCTGGAAGAGGTTAAACAATCCCTCAGCCGGTGAGCTGTGGCTCCTTGCCCTATGGTGGTAGTGTGTTCCTCCGTCTTTAGCAACCAAAATGCTGTATAACTCTTGCATTTTTGCCGATTTATGCCCCGATTGCTGGTCATACGTAAACAAATATGGACGGCATTCTGCTGACTGTACCGCCATTTTTAACGCCTTAAAGTGGTCGGTGTGGTTTTCTGTTTCCGAAAGACTCCAGCCGATTATCTTTTCAGAGTACACATCAAAAACAACATTAATACGCTCAATGGCACTCATTTTTGATGAGCTTTCAGGATCATAGTACACTAAATCCAGTTTAGTACCGTCAATTGCCCAATACACATTCGGGAACCAGCGCTGTTTATCTCTTGAAGTTGTATGCTTGAATTTTCTGTCATATGCCTGCTTACCGTGGCGGGCAAGTGTCCAGATTCTTTTTATTTCCGGTTTGTCCAGATAGTTTTTTATAGCTCCTTCTGTAATATCCGCCCACTGGTTTTCCTGTTTTACGGCATTGTATTTTGCCAGAGTTTCAGGAATGCTATATTTTACCGGAAGGCAATAAGTAGCGAGGATAAAGTCGGCAATATCGCCTTTTATTTTGGCTGTTCTCTGGTTTCCTTCCCCTTTGTGGATAAATGAAGCACAGCCCTCTTTTTCGTAGCGCAAAAAGCGTATTTTAAGATTTTTGGAAGAAGTGGGCAGAGAATGATTCCATTTTTCTTCATCCAGTTCATTTACAGCTTTAGAAATCTCCTCCCAGATCTGCGTTTTCATCTTCTTGCTTTTGGAGATATAGTTTTTATCTTTTAAAAGGTTTTTAATAGCATTTAAAATGTGACAGTTGGTAGCACGTTCTACCTGTTTTTTTTCTGATATTGTTTTTCCGTCAGGATTTCTGTGCCTAGCAAAGAAATCTATCACATTCTTATCAGGAACGATATAAGGCTCTAAGTCATTTCGTCTTACTGTTTTGGTGTAATGTCCCAATTTTTCAATACATAGGGCTTTTAAGTGTTCCGGCAGGTCGTGATAGCTTAATAATGCATCACTTCCTTTACCTTTACCCGGACGTGATCGAGTCAATTCACCTCTTTGGCATTTCTTTAAGTATGCATCATAACTCATCATTGCCCAATCCTCATACAGCAGACTTGCCGGAATGGAAAGTATGTTATTATGATATTCGTATGATTTTTTTTTCTCTTGCATGGTGATGCTTTTTATTTGTTCCCGTCGTGGTGTCGAAACCACGTTAAACCGTGACGGGATATATTATTATATAATTCCAAGATATTCGCATTGCTCATCATTCGGATCAATAGGCTTTACAAATTGTGTTATCTTTATATATTGCCCGAATAGCTTATAACAGTGTAGTTCTGTATCTGTTCCTTCATCGTTAAAAGGAATTATATCCTTTGGCAGTAAGTTTTTAAGGAACCTTTTAAAAGAAAGTCTGGCTTTTTTCATATCAGTTGTTTTTTTGGAACTCTTCTATTTTATTTAGTGTCGGATTGTTCATCTCGTTGTATTCCTTTCGGATTCTGTCTGCTGTAAGGCTTTTTTTATTTCCTTTTACACATTCTCGGATGAAATATTCTGAAAACTGGTAAGCCGTGGAAAGAGCTTTAATGATTTCCGTATTGTAGCTTAATCTTTTTTTTGTAGGTTTGTCCATTGCTTTTTCTGTTTCGATTATGAAACAAATATAAGTACAAAATATTGAACTACACAAATAAAAATTCAAAATAATGAACATTGTTAAAGAGAGATTAATGCAATATGTTGATTTTAAAGGAATTAATAAGGTTGATTTTTTTAAAAATATTGGCTTAGTAAAGTCTAATTTCTCTGGATCGGGTGCGGATAGTGATGTTACATCTAGTAAATTGTTCAATATTTTGAACAATTATCCTGATATAAATTCTGAATGGTTATTAACAGGAAAAGGTGAAATGTTAAAGGGGAATAATGGTTATGAAATTGATAAAACTTTTCATCAATCTAAAACAGCAGAACCCTTCGCTGATAGTAACACGATCCCTTTGTATGATTTACCAGCTACTGCTGGAGTTTCACAAGTATTTGCAGAAAACCCTCAGAGTATTCCTATAGATCATATTACAATTCCTAATTTACCTAAATGTGATGGAGCGTTACATGTTAGAGGAGATTCTATGTACCCTCTCTTAAAAAGCGGTGATATAGTGGCGTATAAGGTTATACACAATATATATAATATAATTTGGGGGGAAATGTATCTTATTTATGTATCCCATGAAGGGGATGACTACTTTTTTTGTAAATTTTTAAAAAAATCAAGTAAAGAAGGTTATGCAGAATTTATCTCTCATAATCAACATCATCAAACCGTAGAATTTCCTTTGGAAAGCATCAAGGCACTTGCGATGGTAAAGGCAAGTATAAGATTTAATACTCTATTTTAGAGGGCAAATTATCCTATTATCTTTTAAATCTCTTGTTAATACTTTTTAATTACCTGATAATCATATATTTAAATATTTACACTTATATAAATTATGTAATTACACCCTTGTTTAAATAGTTAATTTATTGTGTTTTCATAGCTATTTATGTAATTACACCTCACTTATAAGTATTAAAAACATTCTTTTTTGTCCACCTAAGCGTCCACCTAAATGTCCATTTAAATGAAAAATGTATATTTTCCGTATCATATTGCTAATTTCAGGAAAATGGTAATTTCATCGACTTTTTTCAACTGTATAGGCTTAGGTATTAAAGTAGAAATAGGCTTATTTTGGGCGTTTTATGGTCTTTATAAGGAATAATAAAAGCCTTACCGGTAGATAAGGCTTATTAATGGTAATTAATGCATTTTAATATGGTAGTTAAATGGTAATTAATGGTAGTTATCGGATAATTAGTTTTTATTTAAAATTTGGCTTAAATAGGCGTAAACCTCTTTATTTTTGGGCTTTTTTCGGCATTTTTATATTCCTATACTTTTAGATAATTTGTTTTATGCCCTATACAGTCTATGCAAAGCTGGTTGAAAGAAAATAATATTCCTGCTCTTGGATTAGGAATTATCGAAGATGGAAAATTACAGCAGGTAAAAGTTTTTGGTGAAATAAAAAAAGGAATTTCAGCACCTCATAATGCCTTATTTAATGTAGCCTCACTCACCAAACCTGTTACAGCAATGGTAGCCTTACGACTGATAAGTTTAGGCAAGTGGAAACTGGATGAACCTCTTGATACCTATTGGATAGATCCTGATATTGCGAACGATCCTAGGCATCAAAAATTAACAACCAGAATGATCCTAAGCCACCAGACAGGTTTCCCGAACTGGAGATGGATGAATACAGATAAAAAGCTGAATTTTCAGTTTGATCCCGGCACCAAATACCAATACTCAGGAGAAGGTTTTGAATACCTTCGGAAAGCACTGGAAAAGAAATTTGGGAAAACGTTGGAGCAGCTGGCACAGGAACTCATCTTCCAGCCTCTCAAAATGAAGGATACCAGTTACATTTGGGATAAAAACACTGATGAAGCAAGATTTGTAACAGGATATAATGAAAAAAGGGAAGCTTACCTCATCGAAAAAAATAATACAGCCAATGCCGCTGATGATCTCCATACCACGATAGAAGAGTACGGAAATTTTATGATCAGTGTTATGAAAGGGAAAAATCTGAAACCAGAAATTTTTCAGGAAATGATCAAAAAGCAGGTCAAAACAAAAGAGAATAAATATTTTGGATTGGGATTCGAAATATATGACCTTGGAAATGGTGATTATGCTTTATCACACAGTGGCGCTGATAAAGGCACACAATGTATTGCTATCCTATTGCCTAATTCAGGTAAAGGAGTTGTAATTTTCACCAATATTGATGATGGCTATAAGGTTTATGAAAAGCTTGTGCTTCATTATCTGGGAAAGGAAGGGAAGAAGATTGTTGAGATAGAAACCCGATAACTGCTTATGCAATGAAAATCTTTGTATATTCGGGGTATCAATCTGGAAATAAATGCAATAGGTGTGTATTTGTTTCCAGGATATCAAATTATGAACAGAAATAAAACGAAAGCTATGTGGCAATATTATATCATCCTGGGAGCAGGAGTCATTCTGTTTGTGGCAGCATTGCTGAGCTTCAGAAGCACTCTTTCATTCTTAAACAAAGCTGAAAAGGCTACAGCCACCGTTACTTCATTGAGAGAATATGAAGACTCGGATGGAATAGTATTTAGCCCTCTGTTTACCTTCCAGGCCCGGAATAATATAGAATATACCTACGAACTGCCGGAAGGTACCAATCCTTCAGCCTGGTCAGTAGGAGAAACAGAAACTGTTATTTATAATCCTGACGATCCGTCTTCCGTAAGTTTGTATACTTATTTCAGAATTTTTGTGTGGCCTTTGGTGCTGATTTCTATCGCTTTGCCATTATTGGTAGTAGGAGGAGGTTATTTTATTGCAGAGCAGTTTTTGAAATAACCTCACCCTCTGTATTTCTATTTTACCTTTTCAAGAAGATATAATTTAGCTCCGGAAAATCCTAATTTAGGCATCAGATTGCCTTCCAGAACCATAGTTTTATTAGTAACATCAATCACAGAAATATAATTGTTGGAATTGTACTCAATATAGTTTTCCTTTTCTTTCGTGGAAGGATTTTTTCCAAATTCCATAGAATATTTTACCCAATCTTCATCCTGTGTGCTGCAATGTACAGGCTTGAATTTAGATTTTTTAGCCTTGAAAACAATCTGATCAAAACCTTCCGTACATTCCGAAGTAAATGAACCATCAGGATTCTGATCTTTTGAAAAATCCTCGAAAGAACCACGATACACACCTACGATTTTCCATGTACCATCCACACGGTCTTCATCAATTTTTCCTTTCGCCTTGCTTACGGCCCAGCTGATTCCGTTTACAGTTCCTTTTACTGCTTTATAACTTAAGCTTACTGCGCCTGATACTACTTTTGTAGCCGTTCTTACCACACATGAATTGAGAACAAGTAGAGCGGAGGCCAGAAATAGCATTTTCTTCATTTTGTCAAATTTTTTAAGATACGAAGATACTATTTTTGAAAAAACTGATTGTTTTCAAAAGACTATTGATCAAAATAATGGGTAAGATCAGATATATTTTTGATATGAAGCTTTTCAGCCTGTTTTCTTCGCATCATCAGAGCATAAGCATTGTTAAACCCCAACGGTTTAAGCCATTGAATTCCATATTGTTTTTCAAACTCTGCATTCACATACTGATAGGTTGTACCAGGACTTTTGGAAACATTTTTGATAGTCTCTGCTGTTGGCTTTAAAAGAACCAGAAGCCCTGTTCCCGTATATTCAGGGTAAAAATCTATGGCATCATTCATTAGAGCATCAAAACATATTTTTGTTCCTCCTAACCCTGTTTTCGTTTCCACTTTATAATCTGTGTATCCTTCAATAAGCAGGGTATACATTTCTGCGAGAATATATTGTTCCCCAAAGATTTTTGAACCAATTCTCACAGTTCCGGAATTTCCTTTTCGGGAACTTTTATACAGATTATTTCTGATGAGAAAATCTTTTGCAATCTTTTCCGGGGTTTGATGAAGATGATCAGCTCTGTAATTCAGATCCGTCATGATAGAATCACTGAACTTTCCAGCCAGTAGGTTTAAAGTTGTTTCCAATTCCGGAAATTTTTTCAGAGTTTTGGTCTTGATGATGGGAGCTGCATAATAAGGGGGAAATATTTTTTTATCATCATTCAGTACATACAGATCATAGGCTTTGATTCTGCCGTCTGTAGAATATCCGCTGATCAGATCCAGTTCATTCTCATAAGCAGCCTTATACATAATCGCATCGCTTACCACAAGAGGATTCACATTGAGTCCATAGACTGAACGAAGTCCGATATCACCATCCTGTCTCCCCATAAATTCCGGTGTGAAACCCGCTTTAATTGTACGGTGTGACCCAAAAATCAGAACATATCCTATTCCCAGAATAATAAGAATAACAGGAAGAATATATTTCAGTTTTTGAAAAAAACGGTACCCCGATTTCTGAATCATGGCAATAACCTGATCCAGAAAAACAGCCAATAATGCCGCTGGAATGGCCCCAGCCAATATCATATTCGTATTGTTGAGTGAAATTCCTCCGAAGATAAACTCTCCCAAACCACCTGCTGCCACAAAAGAGGCAAGAGTAGCCACTCCAACATTAATAACAGCAGCTGTCCTGATGCCTGCGATGATAACCGGCATGGCTAAAGGTAGCTTTACCTTAAAAAGAAGCTGGCTTCTGTTCATTCCCATGGCCTTGGCTGCCTCAATGACTGCCGGATCTACACCCGTAATTCCGGTATAGGTATTCCGGATAATGGGAAGGAGAGCATAGATCAATAAAGCGGCAATAGCAGGCTTCGGGCCAATGCCTAAAACAGGAATCATAAATCCCAGCAATGCAATACTCGGAATGGTCTGTAAAATACCGGCAATACCCAGCACCGGGCTTGAAAGTTTCTTTTTTCTGGAAATAAGTATTCCTAATGGCACTCCAACAATGATAGCCAGAAGCAAAGACAAAAAGGTAAGCCCAAGATGCTGAATAATCTGAGTGGTTAGTTTTTCGTGCTGTTCCGCAATAAATTGCCAAAGACTCTGTTGCTGCGTCATACCATCTGTGATTTTCTATACTGATTAAATGCTCTGACCACTTCTTCATACACTTCAGCGTTTTGGTGATCAGAACTCAATTGCTGTAAAATATCCCAGACACTTGTACTACCCGTACCGTTTGGTCTGTAGTATGAATTTTCAGGCGTAAGAAACGGACTGATATGATGCAACGATGTTACTTTATACTCTAATAAAAGACGGTTTTTAGCAAAAAAATCAAGTACAAAGTCATTTTCAGGATGGTAAAGCATTTCACTGGGAGTACCAGTCTGTACAATTTTTCCCTGATCCATCAGACAAATCCTATGTCCCAACTCAAAGGCTTCCTGTACATCGTGAGTAACCAGTATGATGGTTTTACTTTTAAGTTCTTCCAAAGATTTAAATTCAGAATGAATATCAGCCTTGGTAATCGTATCAAGTGCTCCGAAAGGTTCATCCATCAGCAAAACAGGATTATCTGCAATCAAGGCTCTTGCAATACCTACACGTTGCTGTTGTCCGCCGCTCAACTCGTGGGGGAATCGGGAAAGTACCTCTTCAGAAAGATGGAGTTTAGCCAAAAGCTCATGCGTTTTTCTCTCTGTTTTCTTTTTGTCCCATTTCAACAGCTCAGGAACTACTGCAATATTCTGCTGAATCGTGTAATGGGGAAATAACCCCGAATGCTGCATGACAAAACCAATTCCCATTCTCAGTTCCTCGGCTTTCTGATCACGGATGTTTTTGTCATCTATGAAAATATTTCCGGAATCTGCTTCTATGAGACGGTTGATCATCTTAAGCGTGGTGGTTTTCCCGCACCCGCTGGTTCCTAAAAGAACAAGAATCTCCTGATCAAATGCCTGAAAAGAAATTTGATCTACTGCTTTTTTTCCATTAAAACTCTTTGAAATTGATTCTACTGTGATCATCGGTAAAAAATTACTGAGCAAGTCTGATTCCTGTGAACTGCCATTTTAAATTGGGCTGAAAAAAATTGCGGTATGTATTTCTGCTGTGTCCCGGAGGTGTGGCTTCCGAAGCTCCTCTTAAAACCATTTGGTTGATCATGAATTTCCCGTTATATTCACCTACAGCACCTGCTTCTTTCTTAAAATGAGGATAAGGCAGATAAGCAGAATTTGTCCATTCCCAGCGTGTTCCCCAGTCAAAATAAACGGAAGCCGTTTCCCATTCTTCTTCAGTGGGCAGACGCATTCCTTTCCAGGAGGCAAAAGCAGAGGCTTCATAGAAATTGATGTGGCACAATGGAGCATCAGGGTCTATTTCCTGTAAGCCGTTGAGGGTATAATACATCCATTTATTTTCGATATAATGCCAGTATAGCGGAGATTTTGCAGCATTCTGTTTCACCCAGTCCCATCCTTCCGCATGCCAGTGTCTGAAATCTTCATACCCGCCTGCTTTCATAAATTCTAAATATTCACTATTGGTGACGAGACGGCTGGCAATTTCAAAGTCTGGAAGATATACTTTATGCCTTCCTAATTCATTATCAAAGCAAAATCCATCTCCTTTATATCCAATTTCATAAACTCCTTCGGAAAACCTGAGCATTTCGAGATCTTCGGAGCTGTTTTGTCTGGGTTTTTCTTCTTTTGTATAGGCAGGGAAAAGCGGATTATGTCCTAAAATATATTTAATGTCGGTGACTAATAATTCCTGGTGCTGCTGCTCATGGTTAAGCCCCAGTTCCAACAGCGGTTCAAGAGCTTCTGTTAGAAATGAGCTTTCAAGAAAAGCTTCCATATGCTCATCTACATATTTTCGATATTGATACACCTCTGAAACAGAAGGACGGCTGAGGTTTCCGCGGTCAGTGCGGATCACCCGTGCTCCGATGGTCTCATAGTAGCTGTTGAAAACAAAATTATACTGTGGATCAAAAACTTTATAATCCGGAAAATGCGGGGTAAGAATGAAAGTCTCAAAAAACCAGGTGGTATGACCCAGATGCCATTTCGGAGGGCTTACATCTACAATCGGCTGTACTACATAATCCTCGATTTCCAGTGGAGCACAGATTTCCTCAGAACGTCTGCGGATGTCCTTATACTTTTTAGTAATATCTTTTGTGGTGATCTCTGGTGTCATGTCTTTTAGTTTTTTAATGATTGAATTTCAATGAAATAAGGAGGTTTTATTTTTTCACTTTTGCAGATGTGCTGTGTGTATCATCTTTTTTTATTTTACCTGCCAGATGCTGTCTACAAACCATTTTTTAGCATCTTTGATCTCTCCTGTGATGGTAAAACCTGATTTTTCGCCCAATTCCCTGATCTTTTCAGGAGAGAATTTCTGTGAGATTTCCATGTCGATAAGTTCGTTTTCATCAAAAGAAATCTTTGTATTGTCAATCGTCACATCCTGGCTGATAAGGCTGATCAGAAAACTTCTGCAGGCTCCGGTAACCGGATCATAAGTCTGGTAATGCTGAAATTGTTTCAGATCAAAATTACCACCCAGTTCATTGTTGATACGGGTAAGAAGATTTAGGTTAAAAGAAGCGGTAATTCCTTCTTTGTCATTATAAGCCTCCAGAATAATGTGTGGATTTTTCTTGAGGTCAAATCCTATCAATACACGATCTTTTGGAGATAGATTGTTATTCAGATGCAGGCAGAAATCATCAGCTTCTTCAGGAGTCATATTCCCGATATTACTTCCTAAAAATAGAACAACTTTTCTCCGGTCCGATAAGGAAGCGGTTTTTTGAAGCATTTCAAAATAATCTCCTTCCAGACAGGTAATTTTCATTTCCGGAAGCTGGCTGCTTAGTTTTTTGTGGAGTATGGAAAGGATATTTCCTGAGATATCAATCGGCATGTAAGTAAAGTCAATCCCTTTCCTGATCAGCTGTTCAAGTAAGTAGGTCGATTTCATGGCGTCTCCTGCTCCTAATTCAATCAGGTCAAAAGGTTCGTCTCCTGGAATAAGCAGATCTATAAGTTCATCTGTTTTATTTTTGAAAATATCCAGTTCACAACGGGTCAGATAATAGGAAGGCATGGCCATTATTTGCTGAAAAAGATGATCGCCGATCTTATCGTAAAAATATTTTGAAGATAATTTTTTAGGAGTATTCTGGAGTCCGTTCAAAACATCTGAACGGAAATGATCAACAGCATTCTCTTCAGTCTTAGATTGTGGGTCTAACTGTACATTCATAAGTCTTATTTTGTGTGATTTCGTAGATTATTGCAATTATCCTGCCTTTTACAACATGACAATTCTTTGCATATATCTAATTAAATATAAACAATTTTACTCTTAATAGGATGATTATCATGAGGTTTTTATCAGATGTGGTATTTTTTTATCCATCAGGAATCCTTTCTTTTGAAAGTAAAACCAGTGAAGAAGAGTAGGGAAGCTGTCCGGTTTACCACCCGAAAATCAGTATTCACCATTCAATATGACCTGTTCAAAGTAGTTGTCCTTATTTCGAGCTCTGCTTTACCATAATTTTACCATCACAAAACATCACTATTATGAATACTACATTGAATTTCAGTAAAAAAATACAATCCATTTTATCCCTGTTTATTTTGATGGGAATGGGGCTTTTGTCTTTAAAAGCACAGACGTATACCACTGGTGGGAAAAACATTGAAAACCTAGCTGTAAAAACTGCTTTCCAGAATACAAAGCAAATAAGAGCCGGACTGTTGAACGTTGGATATGCAGAAGTAGGTCCAGCCAATGGAAAACCTGTGATCCTTCTTCATGGATGGCCTTATGATATCCATAGTTTTGAAGAGTCCTCCGCTATACTTGCTGAAAAAGGCTACCGTGTGTTAGTTCCTTATTTAAGAGGCTATGGAACCACTACCTTTGTCTCACCGGATACCAAACGAAATGGTCAGCAGAGTGCTGTTGCATTGGACATCATTGCTTTTATGGATGCTCTGAAAATTGATAAAGCGATCATTGGCGGCTTTGACTGGGGTGCAAGAACGGCTGATATTATGGCCGCACTATGGCCTGAACGCTGTACAGGTTTGGTGGCTGTAAGCGGATATTTAATAGGAAGCCCAAAAGCAAACGAAAAACCTCTTCCCCCCAACGCTGAATTTTTATGGTGGTATCAGTATTATTTTTCAACAGAAAGAGGGTATAAAGGGTACAAAGCGAATACTATGGCATTTAACAAATTGATATGGAAAACGGCTTCTCCAAAATGGACTTTTGATGACCAGACCTACGAGCGTTCTGCTAAAGCATTCGATAATCCTGATCATGTGGATATTGTAATTCACAATTACCGCTGGCGTCTGGGATTGGCTAAAGGAGAAAAACAATACGATGCGTTTGAAGCGAAACTGGCAAAATCTCCATCGATTACAGTTCCAACTGTTACCCTGGAAGGCGATGCCAACGGAGCTGCATTTCCTGCCCCGGAAAGTTATGCTTCCAGATTTACAGGTCAATATGCGCACCATACTCTCACGGGAGGAATTGGACACAATTTGCCACAGGAAGCTCCAAAAGCGTTTGCAGATGCAATCATAGAAGTAGACTCCATGTCGCAATCCAAATAAAAATCTGAAAGAATACAACAAAACCACTGCTCAATAACAGTGGTTTTTTATCTTTATAGTATCCTAAACTAGTTTTTAGATTCTTCTTCAACCTTCAGTTTATTCACCAAAGGATTGGCGTACATGGCCAGGAAATATTCTCTGGAAACAGGATCCGACGGATCAATGCGCATTTCAAGTCTGCGGGCAAATAACTGTTTTTCCTGTTCCGTATATTCGGAAGCGTACGTATTTGTGTTATGAAGCAGATCGTAAGCGATGTACTTGGTTGGCCAAAGCTTATAATTACTGATGATAGAGCGGTCAATTACCTGTGCAATGGCCTGCAGCTGCTTGTTTTTATTGTCAATAGTTGCTGCTATTTCATCCAGTTCTTTATCCAGAACATTTCCGGCATGAAGGTGAATGCGTTTCTTTTGGCCCAGAATTCCGCTGATGATGTTGGTGAAATCTTCATTTTTCCCTTTAATATATTCCTCATCCCTGTGTTGTGCCAGCAGCTGAGGCATTTTTAACGAATCTGTAGGATCATACTCATAAGAGATGGAGATCGGAACAATCTTTAATGTTTTAAAATAATCTATCAATGATTGGTCTCCGGCTGCCATGGCAAGCATTTTCAAAACACCTTGCTGGGTAGAATCGTTACCGTTTTTGGTACGGCCTTCACGCTGGGCAATCCATACAGAACGGTTTTCCTGAAGAAGCAGCTCTTTAATATACTCAGACATCGTCTGTGAACTGGTAAGTTGTTCACGAAGCGGCAGACCTCTTTGTACTAGAAAGTTACGGTTCAGTTTAGCCAGTACGTTTAAGAAGTTCTTGCGGACAAGATTATCTCCAATAGCAGAAGCCGTCATTACATAACCACCTTCCAGCAATACCAGATTAAGCAGTGAAGTATCCAGAACGATATCTCTGTGGTTCGAGATGAAAAGGTAAGAGGTGTTTTTATCCAGCTTATCAAATCCTGAAGTCGTTAAGCCATCAGAACTTTTTGCAAGAATCTGGCGAACGGCAAAGGCTACAAACTGATGCTGAAAATCACTGATGGAATGAACATTCTTAAACTGTTCCAGCCAAACCTGCTCATTTGTATCAGGAAAAGTAAAATTCATAAAGGCTTTCATCATGGGATCACGGGCTATGCTCTGTAATCTCTCATTCACTTCCTGATCATAGAAATACCGGATTTCATCAAACTTAGACATGCGGTTAGGTAAAAATTAAAACTTTTTGCAAAAGAACGAAAATTTATCGGGGGAGAGGGTATAAAGGGTGTTAAAGTATTATGAAGGGCGTAGGAGTTTGGGTTCGACAGCACTCTTCTCTCTTAGTCTGTAGTAGAAATTCAATAGAAATGGGCTTTAGCCCATTTTAATAAGAAAACATCCCTTTGGCTTTAGCCTAAACTTAAACGTGTTATATTGAGATTCCAGCTCTCCGAAGTCTCCCGACTTTGGAGCATATTGTAAAGGAATTGCTTTTATTATTGGCTCAAAGTCAGGAGACTTTGCGCAGCTGGGATTCCTACAGAATGACAAACAGAGCGGATAGTCTAAGCGAATAGTTTGTGTTATGTCGGAGCAAGTAAGTGGCTATGCGTGTACATAGAAACACCCTCTTTGTCATTCCGTAGGAATCTAAACTCTTATTTTATCCTCATTTATTATCACAAGCTTTTTGTGTCCGGATTCCTACGGAATGACAAACGGTGTGGATAGTCTAAGTGAACAGTTTGTATTATGTCTGGAGTAAATAAGAGATTATGCACGCACAAATAAGCGCCCACTTTGTCATTCCGCAGGAATCTAAACTCTTATTTTATCATCCTTCATTATCACAAGCTTTCTGTGCCTGGATTCCTACGGAATGACAAACGGTGTGGATAGTCTAAGTGAACAGTTTGTATTATGTCTGGAGTAAATAAGAGATTATGCACGCACAAATAAGCGCCCACTTTGTCATTCCGCAGGAATCTAAACTCTTATTTTATCATCCTTCATTATCACAAGCTTTCTGTGCCTGGATTCCTACGGAATGACAAACGTTGTGGATAGTCTAAGTGAATAGTTTGTATTTTGTCTGGAGCAAGTAAGTGGCTATGCGTGTACATAG
Source organism: Chryseobacterium sp. KCF3-3 (assembly GCF_045865955.1). Taxonomy (NCBI): domain Bacteria; kingdom Pseudomonadati; phylum Bacteroidota; class Flavobacteriia; order Flavobacteriales; family Weeksellaceae; genus Chryseobacterium; species Chryseobacterium sp. KCF3-3. Next base: position 90,860 of record NZ_AP035792.1, on the reverse strand, counting down.
AAACACCCTCTTTGTCATTCCGTAGGAATCTAAACTCTTATTTTATCATCCTTCATTATCACAAACTTTCTGTGCCTGGATTCCTACGGAATGACAAACGTTGTGGATAGTCTAAGCGAATAGTTTGTATTATGTCGGAGCAAATAAGTGGCTATGCACGCACATAGAAACACCCACCTTGTCATTCCGTAGGAATCTAAACTTTTATTTTATCATCCTTCATTATCACAAACTTTCTGTGTCTGGATTCCTACGGAATGACAAACGTTGTGGATAGTCTAAGTGAATAGTTTGTATTATGTCGGGAGCAAGTAAGTGGCTATGCGTGTACATAGAAACACCCTCTTTGTCATTCCGCAGGAATCTAAACTCTTATTTTATCCTCATTCATTATCACAAGCTTTCTGTGTCTGGATTCCTACGGAATGACAAACGTTGTGGATAGTCTAAGCGAATAGTTTGTATTATGTCGGGAGCAAGTAAGTGGCTATGCACGCACACAGAAACACCCACCTTGTCATTCCGCAGGAATCTAAATGTATTCACATTATTTTACACCTTCATTGTCATTAAGCTTCTTTATTAGCTTACCGGTAAATTTATTCCCAGTTTAAAAATTTTATGATAAGCAGTGATTTGATTATCAGTATTATCAAACTGTCTTTTTATGTTTTCAATTGAAAAGTTATGCAATAATGAGGGAGGATTATTAGAATTCTCATTATCAGGCTGGTGAAGATGAGGGTAAATAATCAGACAATCCAATATCTGATCTTCTTTCCAATCTTTATTTTTACTTTTCATTTCGTTGATAACCTTCTTTAAACGGGAGTATCCTGAAACCTGGCGGATGTCTTTGTGGATATGACTTTTAGTATATTTTAATTTATACTTAGTATCAATGACCATTTCATAGCCTGGTTTACTGATCAGAAAATCCAGATGATTTCCGTAGGTTTTGAATTGATAATGAATATGATGAGCATCTTCAGGATTAGCTTTGATCAATTGATAATAAAAATAAAGCTCAAACAGTCTGGGCATATCAATCCAGAATGGTGGTGTTTTTATTTTTTTCTGCGTCGTTTTCGTAATCGTATACGAGAACCGTTTCAGAATAAACTGTCCTATTCGTAAAGCCTCTCCATATTCATTGAAGAACGCATTTTTTTTACTATGTTTTAATTGAAGTCCATCAACATCGGTACTGATATGTTCAAATGCTGGCTTGCAATAATTTAAAATATGTTGAACAGATTCTATATTGGAAGAAAATAGTGAAGGATTGTTCTCAATATAGCTGGTTGCAAACACCAATACTTTCTTTAGAAACCTGTTTTCAAAATAATCTTCACCAAAAACCTGAAATTCACAAAAAGCAGAGGTGGGTTTATTTTTAAAAACATTCTTCTTTATATGCGGACCTATTAATACTTTGCCCTTCACTCTACTATTAAGATTTTCCTGGACTTTATAATATGCCTTTTTCAATCCTTTTCTTACAATTATTTTTAAATGCTGTAAAAACTGTATAATAAGAAAAGGGGTCAAACGATCATCTTTATGATCTATTTCAATATATTTTGCATCCCAATCTATTTGGATAACATCTTTTGAATAGTGTGCAGTTTGTGGCAAAGCCATGACATCCAAAAGAATTTTAAGATAATTGACTTCTTTAGTCTCTGTCTTTTCCTTGTTATCATATGTTTCAGGGAGAGGAACAGAATTTTCTTCTTCATTGAGGCAGTTCCGGAAGTACTGCGACAAACCAGCATTGATCTTGGGTTCTACATAAATGGTTCTGCCGGTATTTCCCAGCCAGTCAATACCTACAAAATAATCTGCCTTAATCTCACAATGATTTTCTCTTTTTACCACCGAAAAAGAATAAGACTGATGGTTGAACTTTTTACTTTCCAAAGCCGCAAACAGCTGAAAAGAGTCGTCATCAAGATGTAGCAGTTCGTCTGCTATATTGGTAAAAGACTCTTCAGTAGTAACTCGTTTGATCAGAAAACTTTTATGTTCCGAAAGTAAAATTCCCATTAATTATTTATTTTCAAGGTATTGATATAGTCTTTAATATCTTTTCCGTCATGGCTTCCGATAAGAACACCATCTTTCACATACTCAAGAAGAATAGGAACTACTTCATAATTCATTTTTATTCTGAAAATTTCCTCCTTTGTCTGACCATCCTCGATATCTTCTTTTTTGGCAATAAAATAACTATGCCCCAACTGAACGTCCTTCGCATCAAATTCACCACTTACATTTCCGTTTAAGAACAATTGTGAAACTTTTTCAAAACCTTCAGTATTAAAATGAATACTGGTATCATGTTCAAGAGATTCCGGCAATACATCAATAAAAGCAAAACGTCTTCTGATCGCATAATCAATGTGTCCTACACTGCGGTCTGCGGTATTCATAGTACCTATGATGTACAGGTTGTGAGGAAGAATGAGATCCCTTTCACCATCCACTTCGTATACGCTTTCTACTGCTTTGCCTCTGTATTCAAGAGCGTAAATTAATTCTCCTAGTACAGATGACAGGTTAGCACGATTGATTTCATCGACTACTAGAACATAATTCTCTGAATGAGATTGCGATTTATTATCAACAGGTGCAGATTTACCTTCCAAAAAATTTCTGAATTTATCTACCATTGGGAAATAATATGATGTTCTGTGATACACTGTTTTTGCAAGATCATCAAATCCTATTGTTTCTCCTTTTCTTGTGATATTATATTTATATAATTTTTTAATCTCACTAAACTTTAATCGATCTCCTTTCCATCCTTCACTGGAAATGTGAAAAGAATTCTCTCCTATATGGGTCAGAAAGAGTTTATTGGTAAGTTGTATTTTATGATCGTTGGCAATCAACTCTTCCTCTATGGAAGTTTTAAAATGTTCAAACATTTCATCAAGCCATTCTGCATGTGGGAATTCGTTGATAAGTTGAGAATGTTCACACGCTCTTTTGATGAAATCACCTAAAACTTTGTTTTCAGCCTCATAGATAATTCCATTTCCTTCCTCGTCAGGTTTCGCTACAATTCCTCTTACAAAATCTTCATAACTATAGCTAGGATGAAACTGGATAAGTTTAAACTGGGGATGATTTTTTAATTCTTTAGTATTATTCAATCCCAATAATTCAACAGCCAGTTCTTTGGCCTGTCTGGTTTTTCCGGTTCCCGGAGGGCCTTGCAGGATGATTTGTTTTTTATATTCTAAAATTTGGATCTGCTGTTCCAGTTTATTTTTGTTCATATTATTTTGTTCTTTGGAAGATGGGTTATTTTGTTCCTGAAAATAATCGTAAACCTGCCATGGAAGGGTCACAATTTCAAAACCGTTTTTATTGAGCTTTTCTTTGAATATCTGTAGCAGATGGTGGCTGTCCTCAAACCAATCATAGGTAAGTTCCATTTTGAAATCCTCAACATGAGTATTCAACAGGTACACCAGCTGTCCCAGTTTGTCCTGATTGACAATGGTGCACAACAGCTGAGGCTGCAAACCAGCGATCAGTCTGTTGGTTGCGGCTTTTTTATTATTGCCTGTATACATTCGGATCAGTTCTTTGATCTGATGATAGGTCTCAAATAAAGGTTGCTCCTGGCTTAAGGCAATTTTCTGTAACAATGCGGAAAGCTCAGGCCAGTTACGTTTGATAAGGTCTTTTTCTGCATTGGTAAAATATCCCTGCCTCAGAGACGAAACACATTGGTCTGCAGAACGCATAAAAAACTCATAAAAAAGTTCCTTGTCCCAATCTTCCCATTTTTTTCCTGTACCTGCTTCTGCTACAAACTGGGGCACAAAACGGTTATATTCTCCCTGCCAGTGATCCCAAATTTCTATTTTGTCAATTAATTCTGTAAAAGTCATTTTTGGTTATAGTTTTTCATATTTTGACAAACAGCTTAGGCTGTATTATCCAATTAAGATCACAATAATAATAAAAATCACCAACTTCTACTTACGGGAAAACGTAATTACATAGAATAATCACTTATACAAGTGTCCACTATTACTTTTTAATATCTATAACCGGATAGTAAGGACCTGAAACAGGTTGTCATGTTGTATCTTTTGGAAACTAAGGCAGGTTCAAAATTTCTTTCTCAATCTCGGGGAACTTTTATTCCGGACTCTTTAAAAAGAGGATTTTGATATTTTTGATTATCCAAATGAGCGTATAACTCTGATCTTCATCTTTACACTGGTAAGAACACATAAATCACAGGCAGTATACATCATTCTTTAAACCAATATTCTGTCAACCTCTGTTCTCCGGATTTTACTCTAACCCCCAAACTTCTTCACCCTAATCACCTTCTCCCTTACCTTAATCACAAAAGGCTCCAGTTGTACTATTTTCCCGGCTTCCACTTTGAAAGTATCAGTAGAGCGTTCGCAATAGGTATTGGAAGGCAATGAGTTTTTGTTCAACTCAATCTTGTAATTTCCGGAGGGTAGGAAGGAGGCAAATTCACCGTTGTCATCGGTGATGATATGATGTACTAACTGTTCGTTGCGGTAAATATTGAAAAGAATACCTCCGACTTTGGGCGTGAAATCTACTGCGGTTTTGGTGTCAAAATCATAGGTTATCTTTCCCTGGGTAGTTCCGTTTTGATGAAGAGGGATCTCAAAAGAGTAGTGGTGCTTGTCTACGGTAAATTCGGTTTCATCATAATACCAGCCTTGCTGGATCACCTGTTTCAGGGCATACTTTCCATAAGGGATAGAACGGTAGCTGATAGAACCTGACGGATCGGTTTTAAATGAAATATTGTTGAGCATAATGAGATAGCCTGCCGCTTCTTTGTCGCCTTCATCATAGATACTATTTTCGTTCAGGTCATAATAGACAAATGCTTTGATATCACCTTTTTTACCCGGATCCAGGGTGCTGTTTCTAAGATTGACGGTTACACCGGCTTCCACGGTCAACAGATTATTGGTGAAACTTCCTGCAGTATAGCTGAAGTAGGAAGAGTTCAGGTACAGGGCATATTTTTCTCTTGAATATTTCAGGTTCAAAAAACCGGAAGGCGATTTTCCATACAGAACATCATCAGTATAAGAAACACCTGAAGTGACATTCAGCTGACGGTTGAAGAAATTTTTATTCACAAAAGCAGAAAGGGAAAGCTTTTCGTAGGGAGTGCTTTGGTTCATCATTTTTGAAAAAGCATATTCGGAAAGGAAATAGCTTCCATGCTGATAGATCCCGTTCACGGTCAGCCATTTGTAGCTGTAAGTTCCGCTTACTTTCATCTGGAACTGCTGTTTGTCGTTGTCCGGATATTGTGCCAATCCTGTTTCCATGCTTAAGATGGAGGTGTGTTGCTTATCAGGACTCAGCCAGGTAAGATATTCTGTAAAACGTTGTGCTTTCAGCTGTTTGGTATTCTCATAAGGCTGGGCATTAAAGAAATTATTATAAGAGTTGGAGTTTTCTTCCTGGTACTGATAGCCAAGTCCCATCCCGAAATTCCCTTTTTTTGGGAAATTGATTCCCGTATCCAGTCTTATATTGCTTGAATTCAGGGTGTTGTCGTAAAAGTAGAACTTAGGCGAAAAATGGGAAGCCACAATGTTGGCATACACATAATGGTCTTTGAAAATCATGGTTGAGAAATTCTGCTGGATCTGCAAAATACCTCTTCTGTTTCCGGGATAATAATCTGTGCTGTAGAAATAGTTTCCGTTCAGATTGACCTTTTTAATCATTCCTGAATATTGGGATTCCAAAGCTAATGAAGGCTTGGAGGGCTGGTTGTTTTCGTAGAAACTCAGTCCGCCATAGACCTTGGTATTGGTTTTCCAGTCTTTACCGAAAGCATACTGAAGATCTGTTCCCGCTACATGATGTCTGGCTTTTTCATAAGGATCATCCCTGAAAATATATGTTCCTGAGATATTGCGGGAAGCATTTTGAGCTCCAAGGGTTCCTCGGGTATAAAATCCATAACCATACTTCAGAAAAGAATTTCTTTCGATCAGGCTGTAGGTCTGGTCTACGAAACCTGCTTCAATTTTTTTGTCTTTATCCGGAGATGTGTAGGCATATTCCAACCCTCTTCCGAACATGGAAAGTTCCAGTAATTTATTGATATTTCCGATCGTGAATTCACTGTTTTCCCTGTGATAGGTCAGATAGGTATTATTGACAATAGGATCGCTCTGATTCGTCATGGTATAGATATTCCCCCGGATGAAAATATATCCTGAAGGAAGGTTGAAACCTCCGGAACCTACCAATTGATACATGTCCAGGTTTTCCCCGGCATGCCTGTAGCTTGCCGTGATGGTGTTCTTGGTAAAGTTGAAAAATGCTGTGGATTCCATATCCTCATAACGCTGTACCGAAGAGACATTCTGGATAGAAACACTGGTGTTGCCGAATATTTCTCTGTCCGGCTCTCTGAAACCTGCGATATTGACGGAAATCTGAGTGCTTCGGGATCTGATTCTGGAAGGCAGAAACCGGAACACAAAGACTGAATCTTTCTGTACACCCATACTTCCTTTTTTCTCTATAAAAGCATTTCCCTGCTCAGCTTCCGGAATTTTAAATACAACCGTTACATACTGCTTTCTGTTCCCAAGATTGGAAACCCTTGCCCTTACTTCTACTGAATCGGTGGTTTTATTCACATAGATCAGTGGGTTTTCTGCCGTGATGCGCATGGCATTATTTTCAGTGACGGTGTATGGTATTTCTTTTTCCGCCATTGTTTTATTCTGCTGGTCCGAAAGACGGAAACCCAGACGGGATTCTCCTGAAACGGCATTATTGCTGACCACGATCTTTACCGGAAGGAAAAGATGCTCCCCGGATTTCATTTCGACCTGAAGACTGTTGCCTGAAATATTTCTGAAACCTTGAGGAATCGTAATGTTTATTTTTCCTTTGAAATCATTTGTGCTTTGATTGTCAAGGACGATGATCAGATCCAGAATCCCTGTTTTATCTGTTCTGGATTCATTACGGATATCAAGACTTACCCCGGAACTGCTTTGTGCCGGAATCCATATCTGAAACGAAATCAAAAAAATGAAAAAGATTTTTTTGAACAGGTCTTGAAGCATGGTTATTGGGGGATAATCTCGTATTGAAGGGTGGTGGAATATTCTTCCGATTTGGCATTAATCAGTCTTTCATCATTGGCTTTGGTGGAATATCTGATATCGTAATACAGGCTGGAACTTCCGGTTGAGCCTCCTGTCGCGATAAGCTGCGGAGAAGCACTCAGCAGGATAGGATATACATTCCCATTGTTTCCTGAAACGGGGATGAGATTCATTTTTACGGTTCCTAAAGGAATGTAGTTTCCGGCTGGAGAGCTGAACTGCCCCTGAAGAGAACGTAATTTGATCTGATAATTGGTATTGCTTTTTACAATCAGTCCATTGGAATAAGTGACACTTACTCCGTTGACATAATCTGACATACTTTTAAATTCCAGTGATCCGTTGACCGCTTTTGCGGAAAATTGAAGCGACATTTCGGGTACATCTGTCGGACTTCCGCTGAGTGGCCCGATATGGAACTGAAAAATGTGATCTCCTCTGCCAATAATATTGTTGTATTGATCATACGCTGTAAACTGTACAGGAGCATTAAATCTGGTCCAGGAAGGGTAGCTCCCCAGATAAGATCCTCCCATAACGGTCAGGCTGTATTTTACCTGTAGGTTATAGTAGCCGTTGGGCTGTGGCGGCTGATTGTACAACGCTGCATTGGATTGAGGAATTAAAAAGACTTCCTGGTTTGCCTGAAGAAAAGTATTCAGTGGCATTCCGATCTGAGGAATCGTGGGTACGGGTCCCGGATAGGCCTGTCCTGAAGTGGAAACGGGCTGAAATGATATTTTGTTGGCAGGCATCGTATAATTTCCGTCAGTAGATGTGACAGGCTGTTTCAGCTTCATGGATATTTTCCAGTAAGGAATATTAAACGCTCCATTACCAGCCAGGGTAAAGGTATAAGCATCAGGATTGGTATTTCCGCTGTAAGAATTAATCTGCAGATAACTGTTCACCCATGAGTTGTAATTGACCTGTGAGAAGCAGTTCAGGGAAACCAACAGAAAGAAATAGAAGAATTTTTTACTATTCATAGCTGAAACTTAATTCTCCTAATTCCAGATTGTTGTTGTCTCCATAATCAATCATTACAGAAGCGGTATACTTTCCTTTTTCAAGGCTTGCCGGAAGAGGGATATTCATCTCTCTTTTGTTTCCGGGCATGGAGTAAAAGATAACCGGATCCAGGGACACTTTTTTTCCGGTTTGGGTATTCACAAAGTCAGTGTATATTTTTCCGTCACCCCATATATCGCCCTGATTTTCAAAAAAGAGGTTGACTGTATTGGTTGTTTTTCCGTATACCAGATTCTGGATTTCAAGTTTTTTAGTTTTGGCGGCAGGCAGCTTGTGGAATAATTTGATTCCTGATCGGATGCTTACCTTGATGTTGGCGCCTTTATGATCCACATCATCTACCGGATTCATCTGGCTGACATACAAAACGGCCGTATGAGTTGGCAGTTGATTGGAAAGCGCATTCGGAACCGTAATGGTAACCTCAATATCTTTTTTTTCTCCCGGAGCCAAAGTAAAGTAATTCTCTTCTTTTTTGACCGAAACCCAACTTGCACAGGAAGTAGGAAGGGTATTGGCGGGATACGTTACATTCTCACCTTTGCCGTCATATTCCCAGTCTCCTAAACTTACAGCAAGATCCAGAGAATTCTTGGCACTTACATTCGTTACCGTTATTGTCTGGGTATTGCTGTTTCCGTTTCCTGACTCAAAGTACAGTCTTGGTGGTGAAACCGAAACTCCTGTTTGTGCATATCCGTGAAAAGATGACAGGAAAAGAAGACTGAAAAGGAGAAGAGAAAGTCTGCTCATGACGGAGATTAGTTTTTAAGTGTTGATAAAGTGCTGTGGTAGGTACAACACTTTATCATTACAGAATGATATCTATTATTGAGAAATAATGGTATACGTAAGTTCAGTAGTGTATACTGTAGGATCTTGTCCGGCAATATAATTGTTCAGGTACTTATTATCTCCGGCTCCTTTGTATTCAATGTTAATTTTTTTGTCTACCCCTCCGGTAGAAGAAGTTACCAAAGTAGCCTCGTTAGTTGATAATTGTACATTCTGAGCATATTGAGCACCGTTTACAGCGTCAGAACCTGCGCTTGCTTTAATCTGGATGGTGTTAGCCTGGATGTTTTTACCTCCATACTCTAATACATCGTTACCACCTCTTACTTTTACCTGGAATCCTCCTGTGCTGTAAATGCTTAAGTGATCTGCGTTTACAGAAGATACACCATTGGCATAGTCATCTTTAGTGATGTAGTCTAAATTAACGACTTTTTGAGCGTTGTTAACAACAAGAGTCTGGATAGGCTTAAGTCTGACATTTAGCGTTACACTTTGTGCTTGTAATGTTGAGAATCCAAGGATAGCAAAAGATGCTAAAATAAAATTTTTCATAAGGTTAAAGACGTTTTTTTGTATTAATTTTTTTTAAAATTGCGGATGCAAAGGTAAATACAAAGAACATCAGGACCTTTGTGAAAAGATACTTATTATTTGTGAATTTTTACGAAGAAATAGGCGCGCACCAATCAATACCTTTTATGAATAATTACATAAAAAGTATCTTTTAAATGCTGATAAAATCACCATAAAGTAAAAAGAATGCTTTATTAATCTTAAACATTAATTTTACTTAATATATAGGGAATGAATAAATTGCAAGATTGTTATTCAGTGCATAGTTATTTTTTCAGGCCTTGCTTAATTTTTTACTGAGAAATTAGAGTTATTATTAAAAAATTTTCGTCGTCACTTCTGTTGACGCTTAAATTTTCCATAGCATTTTCAATCTCATGTTGGATAGGATATTGCTCCTGAACCACTCCTTTAGAATGGTTAATAAGAGGATATTCTTCAAACTTTTCTCTGTTGCTTTCGGAATTACCGATTGTACCGTGATATTCATCATATTTTGCATTCAGCTGAAACCCTGTCGGACTTGAGATGGTTACAGACTGAACCTCCCGGAAGGAAGACACGTTTCCATCGTCCGAAAATCCTGAGCCTATAGCGAGCATCTGTACCGGATAAAGCCTTACGTTAAGCCTTAAACCGTCTGCTGCCTGGGCAAATGATTTTGTAATAGCAAAATAGAACAAAATGAATATAATGTACTTTGCAAGCATATAACCTGTATTTTTCCCCAAAAGGTTACTTATGTAAATATACAAATTATTTCATTTCTGAGGGATTTTTTCCGGTATGTTTTTTAATAAAATTGGTGAAATTTCCTTCATTGCTGAAACCCAGATCATAAGATATTTCAGAGATGGTGGAATTTGAAAAATTCAGTGCTTTTCTGCATTCAATAATGAGTTTTTCAATGATGATATGCTTGGCTGTTTTGCCCAGTACATACTCTGTCATCTCGGTAAGTTTCCTTGAAGAGATATTAAGCTCTTCCGCATAGTAAGCTACTTTCTTTGCCTTTTTGTAATCTCTTTGCAGCAGAATTTTGAATCGGTTGACGTAGTACATATAGTCAAATTTGATGTCCTTTTTGATTTCTTCGGTGGGAATATGTAAAAGGGCATCCAGCATCAGTCTTTCTATGGCATTATGGGCAGCAGATATATACAGGCTTTCGTCCTTTTTCCGGAAACTTTCCATGCGTTCCAGGAATATCATTCTCATCTGTTCTGCATTGAAGAAAGGAGCGATAAATATTTCAGAATTATAATTATAAAAAAGCTGCGAATTGATAAAAAGGCTGTCTTTGGTTGATCTTTCATAAAAACTGGATGAAAATGCAATGGAATACACATCCGATCTTTTGGTTTCTCCAAAAACGATTTTCTTTTGTGGTCCAACAAAGGCAATATTTCCCCCTTTTAGTGGGTAGGGAACATTGTCTATCGTTAACTGGATATCTTCCAGAATGATATAGATACAAAAATATTCTAAGGTGTTGAATTCTCTTTTGTTTTTATTTCTGTTGATAAGATAATCTAAACGATTGATACTGAATCCTATATTTTTTAGCTGATCCGTTATTTTGTACATACATTGTTAGTCATTCTGTCCAAGAAAAATTCTTGCAAATTTTTGATATAAATATAAAAAATTTACCAAATATTCAGTTTTAAAGAAAAAAATTAAGACAGTCTGTGCATGAAAATACCCGGTGAAATCATGATCATCCGGGTATTGTTATCTTTTTTTGATTTTAATTAAATGATATACAGTGTTATAGCTGCTTTTGTTTAAAAATCATGGGTTTGCCTCTGCAGGTACTGATGTTGCTTTGCACATCCATCTTCTCAACCTCCAGACCGGCAGATATACAAAAATCACAGACAGAATTCCTGCCAATGTTCCTACCACCACAGCCATTGCTGTAGCGTCCAGCTTATAATCTTTTGAGAAATTATACTGCCCGATAAAGAGCAGGGATAATACCAATAGTCCTGTAATCAAACCGTGTACAATGCTGAGCCTGGTCATGAGTTTTTTAATATTCAACTGTTCATCTACTGTAAACTCTATAGCCTCCTGACTGGCGGCATCCGTTACTCTTTTGATGATATCAATGGTAAGGACTACCGGAAGGAAGATAGCCATTGGCAGGGTAAGACGGGCCAGGTTTTGGGTTCCTGAGAAAAAATGCGTGTAGCCTAATTCTTTGAAACTGGCATAAGCAATAATGAAATTAAAAAATACATTCGGAAGGACATAATAAATCGTACGCTTAATGAGAAAGCGTTTGAGGGTGGTTTTCTTTATAGGTTTGGGCTTCGGAGGTTTTATTTTAAATTTCATAGAGAGGTGGTCAATAGCTCAATGGCTTTATCTTTTATCTGATGGGCTTCCTCTTTGGGAAGAAAATTTTCATTGGACATGAAGGTGAAGTCCATCTGTTGGTTGTAAGTGCTGGCTACTAAAGTGTTTGAGTTCAGCCATGGAAAAGCGACAGTAGGACTAAAGACTGTTTCCAGGTTGAAATTTTTATAATCATTCGGTATATTGATCTTTCCCATATTGGATAAGGTCACATCATGTCCGCCTTCGCTGGACTTTAGCATACTGATCATACGTTCCACAATAGGGTGCATATGTTCTCCCATCCACAAGAGTTCCCGGGCTTCCAGTTTACTGATTTTCTCAATAAGATCTTTTTTAATCTCTTTAGCATTGCTCATCACATTCTTACTGTTCTTTTTCACAGAAAGTTCTACTGTTGGTGCAAACGCAAATAAATGATCTTCTTTAATTTCCGGAATAAAATGGCGCACATCTACAGGGCTGATCACTTTACCTTTGGCACGGTCTCCCTGAATATCACGGAAGGCCTGCATCACCGAAGAACACAGCAAAGCATGTACGGAGATACCGTTGGCTTTACATTTTTCAGTAATAAGTTTGGTGTCCTCCGGAGTCATTTTCCAGTGAATAGCGTAGTTTTTTCCCTGATTTCTCTTTTTACTTTTCCGTTGGATAGAAAAGAATATTTTAGCGAAGAGCAGATAAAGACTGGCCTTATATTTTTTTATTCCTGTGTTAAAATCCGAAGGCAGGAAATCGTTCACAGATTCAAAAGCAACATAAGGAATTAATGGACCATAAGGATTGTCCAGTAAACTTAGAAGTTCACGTAGTAAAGTAACTCCGGTTGTTCCGTCTGAAATGCAATGAGGCATAATCCAAAGAATTTCGGAAGTACCTTGTCCTTTTACCCATACTACTTCGGCCAGTGGTTTTTTGGGAGTTTCAAAAAGCCGGAACCATCCCTTTTCAGATTCTTTGAACCAGTCTTCGTCTGTTTTACGTTCTACAATACGAAGAGGAATAGGTTCAATATCCCTTTGTCCCATGAAAAAAGGATAGCGCCCTTTGTTATGATCAATATTAGTTCTCAGAATAGGATGCTTCTGCTGGATTCTTATTAAAGCTGTTTTAAAATTTTCTTCAGGAATCTCTCCGTTAATTCTTGCGGTATAAATACAGTTTAAAGGCGTTTCAGGATCTACATACATGATCCTTTCCACCATCATTAGAGGTCTTTTGATCATGATACGGTTGCTGGTTTTATTTGTGAATGAATCGTTCTCATTACTTCATCACGGATGGCTACTACTTCAGTATAAGGCAAATAACCTTCGCTTCCCATGATTGAAAAATCCATTCTTCCACGGTAAGTAGAAACCACAAGGGTAGTGGTATTTCCCAGCGGACCAATGACTGATGGACTGAAGATAGTCTCTACTGTGAATTCTTTATATTCATGGGGAATCTGAAGAGGTCCCAGATTAGAAAACATGCAGTCATTAGAAGATTTTCCGTTCTTTAACAGCCTTGTAAAACTTTTCAGCGCATCATGTCCGGATTCCATCACCATCATGGTGATATAAGGATCCAGTTTTGAGGCTTTTTGTTCCACAGACTTCTGCATGGCACGAAGATTCTCTGTAAAGTTTAGTTTTTCATCCAAAGAAATCACAATCATCAGCCCGAAAGCGAAAATGTGATCTGCTTTAATCTGCTTGGCGAAACGCCTGATATCTACCGGACAGGAAACTTTGTTGAAAGATTTTTTACCTCTCACTTTTCTAAATGCGTGTAATAGCGTTACACTCAAAAATGTGTTAACGGTAACTTCCTGGGATTTGCAATAAGCGATGACTTGCTGGCTTGTCTCTTCATCCAGTTTTCCATGGATCAGATAGTCATTCTGTCTTTCAACAGGTTTTTTGTTTACCGGAAGCCATTTGATTGCTGTAGCAGCCAATCTTCCAATAAATCTGGCTTTCAATTTTTGTCTGCGACTGTTCAGAATATGAGATGGAACCACATCCTGGATTCCTAATATTGGATTTTCTGTACCGATATCGGTAGCAGGATTATCCAGTACGATGAGAAATTCTTTTAAAAAGGCCATTGCAGAACCACCATCGCAAAGACAATGGTGGAACGCAAATAGCATGTCAGAAACGTCTTCTCCTTTGATCCAGATAAAGCGGATCAGGGGAAATTTTTCGTAGTTAAAGGTGGTATTCCATTCTCTCCTGGATTCTTCCTGCCACTGATCTTCACTTTGTCTGGTGATGATTCTTACAGGGATAGAAACAGGTTTTTCAGGAACGTTAAACCAAGGAATATTTTTTTCATCATGGCTGATCAATGCTCTCAGCCATGGGTGTTTATTTTGGATTTGTGTCAGGGCCTGCTGGATATCTTTTAATGTAAAGGTACCTCTCAGTCTGAACGGAATAACTGCGTTAAAAGGTTCTGTTCCGTCCCCTAACAGCATACGTTCTCCAAATAGCAATCTTCTTTTTATAGGTTGATTCATAGGCTACACTGAAGCTAATATTGAATGTTCGTGTACAAAATTTTCTAATAGTTCTACGGCTTTGTCATTTCCTCCGGCAAGCGTGAATGTATTGCGGACTTCCTGAGCGGCGGTTCTGTATTTAGGGTTTTCCAATAATTCAAAAACGGTTTCACGAAGAGCATCCACACGCAGTCTTTTGTATCGGATGCTGATTCCGCAGCCTGCCTGCTCAATCAGTTTTGCGATGTGGAAATGATCATAAGCGATGGGTGTGATTAACATTGGTAAACCATTACGGAAAGTATCGTTTACGGTATTGAAACCACCGTGGCAAATTACCATATCCATTTGCTGCATTACTGCCGATTGAGGAACAAAGCTGTTCACAATGAAATTGTCCGGCCATTCTTCAAAAATTTCCGGTGGAGTAGCGGCAATCACTGTAACGGGTTGGTCTTTAAATGCAGCGATGATCTTTTCAAAGAAAGCTTTTCTGATGTCTACCAACAGCGTTCCTAATGATACAAAGATCTTTGGAGTAGTAGAAGCATTCAGTTTATCCCAGTCAAATGGAGCGTCGTTCGGACGGCCTTTTACCGGACCTACAAATTTCATATGAGGCGGAACGGTTTCAAAACCAGCAAAAGCCTGAGATGTAAACACCATATTCAGTTTGTGAGAATGGATGTAAATACCTTCCTCATGAATGCCTACTTCTTTCTGAAGGTCTTTGATGAGGTTTTGCTGCCATTCCCAGATTTTTGGAGCACTTTTTTCCGTATCTCCCATCACATCCGGTGGAACCGGCGTTGTTGTTACACAAGGAATATGATGTTTATGAGCGAAAAGAGCGCCTCCGAAAGTGATACAGTCGTTCACGATAACATCCGGCATCCAGCTTTCTGTGAGTCTGGTTAATCCCGGCATCATCATTTTAGCGAAAGGAACATAGGTTTCTTCCAGTGCCAGTTTCATTACTTCAGGTCCGGAGCATGCGGGTCCGTCATCCTGTCTTTTTAAAATACGGGCAATTTCCTCCTGATACGGAATAAGATCTTCTTCAGGATAGAAATAAGAGCCTCCTTCAGGAATATGTTTGCTGTCTAAAGGGGTAATTCCGAACCATTTTACTTCATGTCCGCGGGCAATCAGACTTGCTCCCACACTTAAGGTAGGGCTTACATGTCCGAAAAACGGAGGGACAACGAATAAAAATTTAGATGGTTTTTCAGGTTTTGAAGCCTTTGAGATAGCTTGTTCCAATAGATTAGCTGCTGTAGCTGCACCTCCTGCTTCCACAAAAGACTGTCCTACTTTCTGGGCTGCTTCGCGGTAGCTCGGAGTATTTAAAATCTGTTGTACAGCTTCTCTCAGGTGATTGGCTTTAAATCTGTTAAAATTAAGACGCTCACCTGCTTCTGTACGCACCACACGTCCTGCAACATGCGATTGATCATAGGCAATCGGAATCACAACCAAAGGAATACCGTTGGATAATGTTTCAGAAACGGTATTATGGCCACCATGGCAAACTACACCATCCAGATGAGGCAGCAGATCTAGCTGAGGAACCTGTTGATACACCATAAAGTTGTCAGGCCATTGCTCGAAAAGCTGTGGATCAGAAACGACTACAACGGTTAAATCTTCATCTTTAAAAGCATCGATTACCTTTTGGAAAAATGCTTTTTTATGATCGTGATCGAAGGTAGTACCGATACTTACCAGGATCTTTTTATTGTCTTTGCTTTTTAATTTCTCCCAGTCGAATTCACATGAAACACGTCTTTCTGTAAGAACCGGACCTGTGAATTGGTATTGAGACGGCAGATCATCCATTTCACCAAAGAAATAACTGGAAGTAAGAACAAGTGTCAGCAAATCTGAAGTCGCAAGAGAACGTTCTTCCTGGAAACCGAGTTCTTTCTGCAGGTCGATAATTTGATTCACTTCCCATTCGTGTACTTTTGGAAGCTCATTCATGATTTTGATGGCTGCCGGAGCGGTAACGGAAGTGGTGTAAGGAATGCCAAGAGTTTTGGCTGCAACCGGAGCTGCAAATAACTGATGATCCCCGATAATCAAATCGGGCTGCTCTATTTTTAATAAAGAAACAATACCATTATAGCAATGTCTGTTCAACGGGATAAGAACCTCTTCGTACAGGAACTTAACGCTGTCTATACCATACACTACTTTTTTGGAGATAATATCGAGATATTGTTCACTTTCTTTCTTTTCTTCGTCGGTCTGATCGTATTGGATCAGTAATAATTTTCCTCCCTCGGGAAGTTTGGCCTCTAAAGTTGGGTCAAGGCTGATCCAGGCTACTTCATGTCCTCTTTCCAAAAGAGTAGCACCGATGCTTAAGGTAGGATTGACATGTCCTGTCAGTGGTGGAACTATAAATGCAAATTTAGCCATGGTTTTGTGTTAAAATTTTAGATAAAAATTGAGAGATCGTTTCAGCAATGAGCTGAGGTTCCTGAATAGGAATATTGTGATCGCCCGGAATTAATTCGAGTTCAGACTGGCTGATTTTAGATTGCAGCCACTCACCGGTAGGTCTGCAGTTGGAATCAGCGCCATAAAGCAATAGAGTAGAAGCCGTCAGTTTATTGAAGTCGGTTTCACCCAGGAAATGTTTTTCCTTAATCATATCTGCTTTAATGCTGGTCTGATTAAACAGAAATTCATACATACGATGGTTCTTCTCCATTTGTCTTTTACCCATCTGTACTTTGGTGGTGTCTGTAAAGTTGGCTACATAGTGCTCAAGAAATTCTTTGCTGTATTCATCAATGATGTTACGGGCTTTTTCGTCCTGAGGATCCGGAGCTTCCGTCACTACAAGCTGATTCACGCGGTCAGGATATTCTAAAGCTGTCTTCAGCGCAATAAGTCCTCCGAAGCTATAGCCTACAAGGTGTACTTTTTCCAGTTGAAGGTGATCTATTAAACCTATTAAATCGGATGACATGTTGTCAAGATCGTAGCCATCCAAAAAGCGTTCACTCATACCGTGGCTTTTCAGATCGTACATCACCACATGGAAATGCCTGGCCAGCACCGGGGCAATATTAAAATAATAAATGGACAGGTTACTGAACATACCGTGGATGAGTACCACGGTTTGTTCGGCTCCTTTGTTGAGTTCCTGTATATGAACTTGTCTGTTATTGACAGTGATTATTGGCATTCGTAGATATAATTGATGATCATACTAAGGTCAAGATTAATCAGCTGGTCAAGATCCATAGATGATAACCAACCTGTAAAGTCGATCTGATCGCCAAAATGCGCTTTGATCTTTTCAGAGAAAGAGACAATCTCAATGCTGTCCATTTCAAGATCTCTGGTGAATGAACTTTCAGGAGTAATATCCATCTCTTCTACAAATTCAGCACCTATCACTTCAGTAATAAAACCTTTTAATAAAGTAAAAAGTTCTTCGTGGTTCATTTTTAATGTTGCGTTTACAGTGTCCATCCGATAATATAATTTTTATGTTTAATAGTTTTGATTTCAATGTTGTTGATCCACAAGTGATCATCTTTTATAAGCTCGACTTCGAAGGCTTTAGGATTTCCTTTGAGTCCTGTTCCCAGGAACTTTCCGTAAGCTTCCTTGGCTACCCAGAAACGGGTGGTCCATTCTGCCTGATCTCTGTCTTTTAATAGGGTTAATTCTTTGTCGGTAAATACCATGTCGTAGAATCCTGAACTGCGTTCTTCCATCAGTTCCATATCGATTCCTACAGATTTTCCATATCTCGCAATCCCAACGGCTTCTTTTCCTTTATGAGCTAAAGAAATATGGATATCCTCTGTAAAATCACTGATGAGGTAAGGTTTCCCCACTTCATCGGAACGGATTTCAAACGTGATCGGGAAGCAGGCATGATTTTTTTCCTGACGAAGAAGATTTCTGACAGCATCTTTCACCGCTACACGGCTTACCATCCAGTTTTTCTTTTTGTTAGGTAACAATTGCTGATGATGCTGTTTTTCCGTTTGGTTGAAATATCTTTTCAGGATAAAATCCCAGGAAGCGACTCTTGTATAGGCTTGGTGGAAAAAGAAAACTTCAGGAGCAATCTCTTCAGAAAGGCGGTTGTGGAGCGGTGACATGGAAACATTCCATAAAGCGGCATCAATTTCCAGTCTTCTGTTTTGCCAGCCAGTAATGGCACACCATACTTTTCCGTCTTTTTTCAGGATGATATCGGCGATGGCGAATTCATCATTAAGCTCGGTCAGCATACAGGTGCATTCAAAAATACCTTCCTGATCATGCATATCTCCGAAGAATTCAATATCTCTGATTTTTACAGGGAATGCAATACGGTCTTTCACCAACGTAAGCTGAAGCCAAAGCCCGAATAGCTGTCCTGCATTATCAAGCAAAGAACCTTTACCACCGTTTCCTTTTATTTTTCCGATAATTCCTTTGTCACCTACAGCTGAAACTTCGGTAATTCCCTGATATTTATCTCCATGGAACATGTGCATGTCGTAGATTTCTTCAGGTGTTCTTTCGATAGGTAAAAGATTACCGATGGAAAGATTGAAATCAGGAGTTGGAACAGGAGCAGATTTTAAGATTACTTCTGCGTTGGCAAAGTTTTCAATATCGAGATAAGCGTGATTAGTTGAACGCCATTCTCCTTTTACGGTTTTTTCGAAAGGTTTGGCGACGTTCATCCATTGGAATACGCTTACATTCATGATTTTATGAACCAGTGTTCCTGGGATTTCCGCTTCTGCAATTTCTGCAAGCTGTTCAAAGATCATCGTCATCGGAATTACAGGTTCCATATCAGCCACATGAGCCCATCCTTTTGGCTGTCTCAATAAACTGTGATCGATCAGGTAAGGATGACTTTCCAGGGTTACATACAAGTCTTTTGTGAAGGTTGTACTTCTTGGTGCTTTCTGAACTGTTGGAGCTGCAGGTGCAGGTCTTTGGACGGTAATTTCCGGACGGTTTTGGAATAAAGTCAATACTTCTTCCTGCATACGGATCATATCAGCCACGTTATCCTGAAATGCCTGTACCAGTGGATGACCACTTTTTGTGGCAATAGCTGAAGCTGTCGCTGTATATTGTTTTGGCGTGTCAAAAGATTGAGCTAACGCTTTTACTTCTTTAAAATTACGTACAATAGGTGAACCTAATTCCAATTTAATGCCTTTTCTAGAAGCTCTTTTCGAATGATTCTGAATTTCTAAAAAGTCAAGAGCAATTGTTTTCCCTTCTACAAATAAAGAAGCGACCACACGCTGTAACTGAGCTAATGCTGAACGGGTAGGAACGCTGGAAGCGATGGTACTGAAAGCTTTTCCTTTCAAAGTATCATCAATAAATCCAATCAGACCGCCAGTTCCGACTTGAATGAAGACTCTGGCACCTTCTTCATATAATTTGTCTGTCAGTTCACGGAAACGAACAGGTTCTACCAAATGCTCGGCACTGAGTTTTCTGATCGCTGTCTGATCTGCAGGATAAGGTTCTAATGTGGTAGCAGACCATAATGGTATTTTCGTCTGCTGGAACTGTGCTTTTTCCATTCCGGCAAGGATTACATCCAGTTTATCAGCGATAAAAGGAGAGTGGAATCCGGACTGGAACGGCAATACCTGATGGAAGATCTGTTTTGCTTTTAATAAAGGAACCAATTCATCCAGCGCTGCATTGCTTCCGCAAAGAATCACCTGATTAGGGCAGTTGTCGTTGGAAACATAAAGGTTTGAAATCTCTGTAATAAAAGGTTTTATCACCTCAATTCCGGCTCCTATAGCGATGAATTTCGAATCTTTTAATTCAAAAGTTTCAGGATTCAGTACATCAATTAATGCCTTTACAGAGTTGGCTTCTGCCAGCTCGGATGAATATCCTGCCAGCCATTCTCCTAAACTGTGTCCTGCATTCATATCAGGAATAATTCCCAGTTTTTTCAGTGAATTATCAAGGATACTGCAGTTGTTGAAAATGTTTAAAGCATCGGTTAAAAGACCTTCACCTTCTGTTTCGATAGGCGCTGATAATCCGAAATAACGGCTTACCGTTTCTACTTCACCTTTTGCAAGTCCGTCCAGTCCAGGGAATACAAAGGCTACTTTACCACCATCTTTTAATAATGGGGTAGAAGTGTACCAGATATCCTGTTTGTTTTTCCATGTGATATTTTTGGAAACAATTTTAATAGCTTTTTCCAGTCTTGCAGGCGTTGGATCGAATATAGCAACCCTGAAATCTCCTTCACCAATTGCTGTTTCATTATTTTGTAATGCTGAAAGCAATGCTTCATGGGTAGGTCTTGCCAAGATCAATACCTGATCTTTTTTCGGCATATCATAGCCTTCAAGAACAACGTGAGCATTGATTCCTCCAAATCCGAAAGCATTCACTGCCGCTACTTTTGGCAGTCCTGTTTTTGACCAGTTTTTGGCTTCCTGTACAGGCTCAAACCTTGTATTCTGCATCTCCGAAGTTGGATTTTCGCAATATAAGGTTGGCGGTAAAGTATCGTGATGTAAGGCAAGACAGGTTTTAATTAATCCTGCAATTCCAGCAGCTGGCATGGCATGCCCGATATTAGACTTTACAGATCCGATACCCGCAGCCTGAGCTGTTTCTTCTTTTCCGAAGAACTGAGCTAAGGTCTGAAGTTCTGTTTTATCTCCAAGGGGTGTTCCTGTGCCATGAGCCTCAAGATATCCCACTTTATTTTTATCTAAATCAGCATTGATCCACGCCTGTTCTAAAGCCTTTAACTGACCTTTTACGGATGGGCTCATCACGCTGGTTCCGGTACCATCGCTGCTTACGCCTACACCTTTGATCACGGCATAGATTTTATCCTGATCACGAACGGCATCTTCCAGTCTTTTTAAGACTACAAAACCGCAACCTTCCCCAATTAACAGACCGTCTGCATCCATACTGAACGGCTTGATCTGTTGTTGGCGGGACATAGCTCCCAGCTGGGCAAAAATACTCCAGAAAGCAGCATTTTGTCCTGTGTGTACGCCTCCTGCGATCATGATATCAGAACGACCTCTCTGAAGTTCCTGTACAGCATGATCTACAGCAATCAAAGCAGAGGCACAAGCGGCATCTACTGTAAATGCAGCGCCTCCTAAATTGAAGCGGTTAGCAACAAGAGAAGCAACAAGATTGGGAATTAATCCCATGGCGGTATCGGCTGCAAAACGTCCTTTACGTTGTTGAAAAGCGTGTTTTACTTTTTCAATATCTGCAGAAGAAACCTGAGGCAACAACTCTTGTAATAATGAAGAAATCTGTTCTCCGGTTCTTACAATTTCTATAGCTCGTGTAGCTCCTGGTCCGGTGTAGTTTCCTTTACCGATAATGATCCCTGTTTTTTCAAGGGAAATATTTTTCTGAAATACGCCTGCATCTTCCAGTGCTTTCTGTACCAGATCAAGGGTAAGCAAATGGTCAGGTTCCGTTCCTTCAACGGCTAATGGCAGAATGCCAAACGCGGTAGGATCGAAAGTGTAATCAGGGATAAATCCTCCACGCTGACAGTAAAAACGGTCAACGGGACTTGTGGCATCACTGAAATGAACAGGATCTATCCGATCTGCCGGAGCGAGCTCGGTAGAATCAACTTTATTGACAATATTCTGCCAAAAAGTGTTGGCATCCTGTGCCCCGGGAAAGACACAGGATAGACCAATTACAGCAACATCTGTTTTTTTCATATTGAATTTATGCAGCGTTTTACCAATTATTTCCTGACATGATCAGCACCTGGCTTTCAGTTCCGTATTTAATCTCGTTAAGGAAGATTTCTTTTCCTTCATCCAATGGAATCATGGAAATACCTCTGCGTTCGTACTCAGATTCAAGGGTGGAAGAAACCATTCCGGCACCTTTCCATGGTCCCCAGTTGATAGAGATTACTTTTCCTTTTAATCTTTTATTTAAAGCATTCGCGTAATCATCCAGTACGCTGTTGGCTGCGGCATAATCTGTCTGGCCTTTGTTACCATATACAGAAGCAATGCTTGAGAACAACACTACAAACTGACAGTCTGAACGAAGCTGTTCTGCCAATACACGAAGTGGTTTTACTTTGGTGTCAAATACGCGTCCGAAAGAGCTTGTTGTCTTTTGTTTGAATAATTTATCTTCTAAAAGACCTGCTCCGTGGATTACTCCATCCAGACGGTTGTATTTCTCATAAATACTGCTGATCAGATTGCTTAATCCTTCTTCGTCACAAAGATCGAGTGATTGGTAAATGATGGTGTTACCAAGGTTTTCCATATCACGGATGGTGCGCAGAATCTGATTGTTTTTAAAAATCTTGGTGGTTTCTTTTTCTATTTCTGCCGGAGAAGTGAACTGACCAGACTTGATAAGGAAACCTCTGATTTCTTCTTTGGTTTTCATGCCTTCAAAATCTTTAGCCGAAAGTTCATTTCTTGGATCAGCAGATCTTCCTACCAGAATATAAGTACAAGGATAAGCCTGAGACATATGTTTTACCAATTCAGCAGTGATTCCCTGTGCGCCTCCCAATACCAATACAACAGATTTTTGATCTAACTGGATATGTGCTTCATGTAAGCTTGTAGATAATGGGGAAGGAATGATGTCTACTTTATGTCTCTGATCATTTTTATAAATTACTTCAGCAGGTTTATCGTTGGTAAGAATTTCCTTTAAAGTAATTTCAGCGATCTGATCTACTTCCTGAGGAGTGCTAAGGCTGATTAATCTACAAGTTGTGTTATCAAATTCTCTTGCCAGACTTTTGAAAAGCCCCGGATATCCCTGATGGTGTCGCAATATGCTTGCATCCGTAATTTCCTGAAGATGTGCCGGAATATCTGAGATCAGGTATACCCATTTTGCTTTATCAAAATCAAGTTTCTTGATCAGATCTACATGATCAATGATGCTTGGTTTGTCAGCGGCTGAAAATAGGTCCAGCATAATTAATCCGTCAATATTGGAAAGATCTTTGTCTGTATCTACTAATTCTACGATAGCTCCATGCTTTTCTAATGCATCTTTTATTGCTGAAGTTTGTTGGTTGTCATCTTGTGTAATGGCAAAACGTTTTCCTTGCAATACTTCTGTGTTTTGTATTTTAGAAGCATCGGTAGGAGTGATGTCAAAACGAAGGCGTGACAATACATTTTGAGTTGACTCTGTAGTATTTTCTTCTTTCACTTCCGGAGCTGCTTCGTTAGTTTCACCATTCATTTCGCTGATCCAGCTTGCCAGACCGCGAAGGGTTTTAATAGCAGCCAGTTTTTCCATGACATCATCCGCCTGTTCAAGGTTTTGACCAAATCCGATCTTAGTTTTAAGATCACCGATGATTTCCATACGTTTGATGGAATCTATGCTTAAATCTGCTTCCAGATCAAGATCAAGACCCAACATTTCTTTTGGATATCCTGTTTTTTCACTAACGATATTCAGGATTGCATTTTGAAGATCTTCAAGAGAGAATGTCGGCTGATTTTGTGATTTTGAAACTGTTGGTTCAGTTGCTGTTCCGTTTTTTTCAGGCGCAGCAGTTGATTCAGTTCCTGAAAATTCAGTAAGCCATGAAACTAATCCGCTTAATGTTTTTATTCCTGCAAGCTGTTCCATAACAGTATCTTCACTGGTATTTCCGTTACCCAGAGTTCCCAGTTCGTTACGAAGTGTTCCGATGATTTCTACTCTTTTAATAGAATCAATACTTAAATCCGCTTCCAGGTCCATTTCCATACCCAGCATTTCCTGAGGATATCCTGTTTTGTCACTTACTACCTGTAGTAATAAGGATTTAATATCTCTTGAAGGAGCTTGTTTTACGGGAGCTACAGCTACAGGTCTTTCCTGCTGAACAGGCTGAACCGGAATGGTAGATATAGGTTGGTGTGCAGCAGCTGGTGCAGGTGAATGGTATACAGGAGCAGGGAACGCCTGAGGATTCTGTCCCATAAAGGAAAGCATCACATCACGCTGTGCCTGTATCATTAATTTCATGCTGTTCAAATATTCCTGCAACATGCGTTCAGCAGTAGACTGAGCTTCCGTTGCGGGTGCCTGTGGGTTATTCGTAAAATTGTTCATGGGAATAGGGTTTATAAGTGGTAATGCACCATTAGATGGCAGATTACCGGTGGTTGGGTGGGCAGTCTGCCCGTTAACACGCCAGATTGCAGGGCTTTTCTTGTAAAGCTCAGGTTGGTTAAGATCAATGATCGTAACGCTTCTGCCGTCAAAAAGTTTATCAATGTTAAAGCTTCTGCCAGTTCCTAAATATTGTGCCAGCATGCAAAGCAGGTGACTGAATTTATTACGGCTGTTGTCTTCAACATATAGTGTAAGCTGATCTTTTTCCAGACAAGACTTGGTTAATCCGGTAAGAACTTTTCCTGGCCCTACTTCGATAAAGATTCTTGCACCATCATTGTACATGGCTTGAAGCTGTTCTACAAATCTCACAGGATGTACAAGATGATCAGTAAGTCTTTCTTTTATTTCTGATGGATTTGAAGGATATACTTCTGCTGTAGTATTAGACCACACAGGAATCTGCATTTCCTGGAAAGGAACGTCTTTTAAGACTTCAGCATACAAACCTTTGGATTTCGCTAATAATGGGCTGTGGAATGCGCAGGCAACCTCCAGTTTTTTAGCAGAAATACCTTCCTGTTTAAGCACTTCCAGTAATTTATTGATAGCCTCTGTACTTCCTGCAATTACACATTGTGTAGGAGCATTGAAGTTTACAGGATAGCATCCTTCTACTTTATCAATAATAGGCTTTAAACGTTCCGCAGTGGCACTTGCTGCCAGCATTGAACCCGGATCTCCGCCTTCTACTGAATTTAAAATAGACTGCGCTCTCTGAACACTTAAGTCAACCAGTTTATCCTCTCCAAATACTCCTGCAAAACATAAAGCCGGTATTTCACCATAGCTGTGACCTGCAAGCATATCAGGGATAATACCTAATGATTCTAAGAATTTTGCTAAGGCAAGATCTACAATTCCTAGAAGCGGTTGTGCTAAACGGGTATCTTTAATGGTTTCTTTCTGTTGTTTTAAATCAGCTTCATTAAACGTTTTCGATGGGAAAACTACTTTTTCAAGTTCAGGATACTCATCAATAATCTTACGCATAGCCGGGAAAACTACAAATAAGTCACGAGCCATATTGATTCTCTGGCTGCCTTGTCCCGGGAAGGTGAACGCTACTTTACCTTCTTTTTTATTAACCGTAAAAGTGTCTTTTGTCTCAATCCCTAGCAGTACTAGTTCGAGCTTCATCATCAGGTCTTCAGCGGTGTCTGCTACAATGCTGAACTGAATTGGCTTTTCTGAGCTGATGCTTAAACTGTAAGCAATATCTTTTAATGGAATACCATCATTAATTTCTAATAAAGCTTTAATCTTGCTTGATTCTCCTTTGGCTTCGTCATACGTATCTCCACGGAAAACAAACAATTCTGAAGGCCACGACTGCATGGCGATTGAATTATCCTGTTTTGGATGATTCGCAATAACGGTATGGAAATTTGTTCCTCCAAATCCAAATGCACTGATTCCTGCATAACGGTTCTTCTCTCCCCATAATCCACTTTCTGCGTGGAATGCAAATGGACTGGTTTCTGCATTATAATACGCATTAGGCTGCTGAAGGTGAAGCGTAGGTGGCTTTACTCCGTGATATACAGCAAGCGAAGCTTTGATTAATCCAGCTAATCCAGCTGCACACTTGGTATGTCCGATCTGTGTTTTCACAGAACCTAAATGCGTCTGTCCAGGTAAAGCTCCTGAGCGGCTGAATAAATTAGTCAGTGCACTTAATTCAGTTTTGTCACCTACTACCGTTCCGGTACCGTGCGCTTCTACAAGGCCTACAGAAGCAGGACTTATCCCTGCTTGAGAATAAGCACGTTCTAATGCTCTTACCTGACCTATTTTTCTAGGAGCAGTTAAGCCTAACGCTTTACCGTCACTGGATCCTCCAACTCCTTTGATTACTGAATAAATTCTGTCACCATCGCGTACAGCATCTTCGTATCTTTTTAACACAAGGATGGCAATACCTTCTCCTAGGGCAATACCGTCTGCATCACCATCGAATGTGGCACATCTCCCTTTTCTGGATAAGGCATGCGTGCTGGAGAACATCAGATAATCATTAATTCCATTATGTAAATCTGCTCCTCCCGCAAGAACCATATCAGATTTTCCTAAGACAAGTTCCTGACAAGCCAGATCAATGGCTGCTAAAGAAGAAGCACATGCTGCATCAACGGTAAAGTTTCTACCGCCAAGGTCTAATCTGTTCGTAATTCTACCTGCAATTACATTCGCCAGAATACCTGGGAAAGAATCTTCAGTAGTATGTGGGAAGGCTTCTTTTACTTCTTCATGAAGTTCTCCGAAAACCTGCTTATAATATCCTCTGAAACTATAGCTGTTGGCAAGGTCATTACCTCCTTCAGCACCTATAATAACAGAAATGTTTTCTCTGTTGATGTGTTTTTCACCATATCCAGCATCTTCCATTGCACGTTTAGCAACCAATAAGGTTAAAAGTTGCGTAGGTTCAATGGCAGCAAGTGATTGTGGCGGAATCCCAAATGCCAATGGGTCGAAATCAATTTTAGGAATAAATCCTCCCCATTTTGAATGAGATACATCCGATTCGTTGGAATCCGGTTTGTAATAAAGTTCTTTATTCCATCTTTCATCCGGTACTTCGGTAACACTGTCTTTTCCTAAAATGATATTTCTCCAGTATTCATCAAGATTTTTAGCACCAGGGAAAATACATTCCATTCCTACAATAGCGATGTCCAGAGGTTTTTCTACAGAAACCGGTTCTTCTGGTAACGCTGCATCCTGAATATGTTCGTAATTATCTACCACACTCTGATGAAGGGCAGCTAATGAGATCACGCGGTTATGCATCGTAGCAACCTGTCCGATCATATACATTCCTAAGTCCAGTTGATCATCTTTAGGAATATTAACCAATTTATCACCCTGACGTTCTATACCTTTAGCCGCAATACGTAAACGGCCTACATTTAATTTTTCAAGTTGTTCCCATACCTGTTTTTTATCCATTCCGGCAGCCAAAAGTTTTGTTTTTTCTGTATTGAAATGGTGGGCAAAAGCTGTATTTAAGCAACGGGTTTCATGTCCGGGAGCTGTTTCCAGTAAAACGGTATCCTTCGCCTGCATTGCCTGAGACTGGAACTCTTCCTGAATAGCTCCGGTTTCTACTGCTTCGTGGGTATACAGATATGCTGTACCCATCAATACCCCGATTTTCACTCCTCTTGCAGCCAATGGTGCAGCCATGATGGAAACAAATGCAGTTGAAAAGGCGTTATGAATTCCTCCAGCAAAAAAGACACTGATGTTTTCAGGATGATCTTCTTTTAAAATACGTTCAATTTGTTTTTCCCAAAGAACGGTACTGGACAGAGGCCCTACGTGACCTCCACACTCACGTCCTTCAAAAATGAAGTTTTTAGCTCCTTCTTTCAGGAAAATATCCAGAAGGGCAGGGGAAGGAACGTGTAAAAATGATTTTATTCCTGCTTTTTCAAATACTTTAGCCTGTGCAGGTCTTCCTCCGGCTATCAAAACCACTGGAGGTTTTGCTTCTAATATATATGATGTCTGTTCATCTCTTAATTCCTGTGGTGCAAATCCTAAAATTCCGACACCCCATGTTTTTTCACCCGCCAGTTTTTTGGTATCCATTACCAGAGATTTTGCAGATTCTCCTTTCAATAAAGATAGGGCAACAAATGGTAATGCTCCGGCATCTGCTACTGCATTAGCAAAAGAAGGTACATCACTCACACGGGTCATTGGTCCCTGAGCGATAGGATATTGTAATCCCAATTCCTTGGCTAAAGCGTTGTTTTTATCAATTACTTTAAGTGCTTTGGCCTGTTTCAGGTGTCCATACATGGCTTCTTTGAGACCGAAAATAAGTTTTTTCAGCGTTTTGAAGTCTTCATACAGATCTGTGGCTAACGAAATGTCTTGTCCCATAGGGATATAGCATGTGCTAAGGTCGAAACCAGTAAAGTATTGTTTCAGATCTTCAGCGGTTGCATTTTCAGGTAAAGCAGGTGAGTTGGGTCTTACCAATACACGATGGTTAGCGATCACCTTGGTTTCTGTACCATTCAGTTTTGAGCATACTTCTTTCAGATCCTGAGGAACCGAACTTTCCGGGAACAGAGCAAGCTGGCTGTCCAGAACAATTCCTGTTGCTCCCAAAGCTTTTGAGGCAGCGGCGGTATGGAGACCTATTCCTCCCTGTACCCACACCGGAATGCTCTGGATTTCTTTGATCACACGCTGGAATAATACAAACGTGGATTCATAGCCTACTAATCCACCCGCTTCATTTCCTTTGATAATGATTCCTTGTGCTCCTGATTCTTCAGCCTGTATGGCCTCTTCCAAACTGGTTACCTGATAAATAGCAGGTACATTGAATGGTTTAGACATTCCGAACGGAAGGATTGCAAATCTTACTTTTTCCGGAATCTGCAGAGTGGTGAAATTGTCATTAGAAAAATAAATACCATACGATGGTACGTCTATCTCGTCAAGTTGATGTAACGCTTCCTGGGCTTTCGTTAGCTCATTTCCTAAACTTAGTACGGGGAATGCACCCGCCTGGTGCAATCGGGATATAAGAGTAACGTCCGGCTTTTCAAAAGGCGTCAGTCCAATAATGGTTAATTTTTTCATGGCGTGTTAATTGAATTATTGAATGATAGCAAGAGTTTCATAACAGAATGCAAGGTCTTTCGATAAGACCATTACTTTTTGCTATGATATAGTAAAAATTGTTTTTGTTAAATCGTTAACAATATGTATTGTTTTGTGATAATTGTTTAATAATCTATCGGTTTTGGATAGATTTTGGGTTGTAGTAATTATATCCGGCTTTTCAAAGGACATCAGCCTGATTTTGGTCAAGTTTTTCATAGCATTTACGGTATAGAAAGAGTTAATGATATCTCATAGCAAAACACTAATGTTATTCGTATAAATAACAATTTGATGTTATGAGGAAATAAAAATAATAAAACAATAGTATATCTTCAATTATAAAT
Source organism: Chryseobacterium sp. KCF3-3 (assembly GCF_045865955.1). Lineage (NCBI taxonomy): Bacteria > Pseudomonadati > Bacteroidota > Flavobacteriia > Flavobacteriales > Weeksellaceae > Chryseobacterium > Chryseobacterium sp. KCF3-3. The sequence continues at coordinate 61,296 of NZ_AP035792.1, read as the reverse complement.
GTTATTTGATAATGATTTTTTAATATAAAAATATCAATTGTTCAAATGCTATTAAAGTATATTTATTGTTTCCTTATTCTTAGAAACATGGCCGGTACAATCTTATAAATTTTAACTATAAATAGTTATAGTTAAAAAAATGTTAAGCAAATATAGGAATAAAAAATAAAATATTTCAAAAACAAGAGATTTGTTTTTAGGTATATTACAAAAAGATAATATACAATGAATAAGGTTCTAAAATGTAAGAATTACCTTTATTAATCTGATAAAATAGCAAAGCGAATTTAAACAAAATTAATCAATATATTGTGATTTAATTTGAATTATTTGTGAATTTTTTCTATCTTTTTGATAAATAAACAGATAGGTATTTTTAAGAATAAATTAATATTATTTCGAAATTCATAAAACAGTAATGTTAATAAAAAAATGAAATGAGATTTATGACTTTTTCCTCTTCTTCAGAATAAAGAAAAAGATAGGTCTTCGGTGAATCGTAAAAAAAATATTTAAACTTCTATTTAAAGTTAGCTGTCATTTGCCTGAGTGGTAATAGAAGTAATTCTTAATAAAGGAAATAACCATGTAAGTGTTGGTTTAATTTTTATCATGTGTTTGTATTTTATCCTGGTGTGAGAATTATAAAGATGAATTTTCTTTTTGTAAAAGTATATTATTCAACCATGTTTAAAAAAAATATCCTGTAGATATAAGCCGTTGAGATAATATAATAATACTACTTAAGTGTAGGCGGTAAGATATAATTATGTAGATGTTAAATTGTTGAAAAGGTGAAGTTTGGAAAATAAAAAAATCCGTTGAAATGAAATATTTCAACGGATTTATGTTGTTTGATTTATGTTGTTAGTTTGTTTTAAAAGAATTGGAGATTAATATTCTTTTATTGAATTCATTGTTCTTTAATCTTTAATAGTGTTAAAATATACTTAATCCATACTGCTTCGCCAGATCTAAAATCATATGATATCCGGCCAGAGAATTTCCGTGTTGATCTAGAGCAGGGCTGAATACCCCGATTCCTATTTTTCCCGGAACACTTACTGTAATTCCTCCTCCTACACCGGATTTACTAGGCAAACCAACAGTTCTGGAATATTCCCCACTGAATTCATACATTCCGGCAGTAAGCATCTGTGATTCTACTAATTTTGCCATATCTGCGTTTTTATAGGTGGTATCTCCGTCAAATCTCAAGCACTGGTTGGCAAAGAAGTATCCTATTTTTGCGAGATCTTCAGCAGTAAGTTCAATAGAGCATTGTTTGAAATAGTTGTCCAGCTGGTCTTCATTTCCTGAAATCAGTCCACTGTTTTTCATGATGTAAAACATTCCACGGTTACGGTGTCCTGTTGACTTTTCCGATTCGTAAACAGACTTATTATATTCTATTGATGGGTTTTTGGTAATGTATCTCACCATATCCAGGATTTTAAGGAATGGTTTTTCCCCATCTCCTGAGATCAGTGAAGTGGTAAGGATAGCTCCGGCATTCATCATTGGATTAAGCGGTTTTCCTGTGGTTTCAAGGTTTGAGAAATGGTTGAAGGGTTTGTCTGATCCAAAGTATCCCATTTTATCAAAAATATGAGTTTCTCCTTTTTCATTTACAGCTACCATTAAGGATATGATTTTGGAAATGCTTTGCATGGTAAATTTCTTACTTACATCACCGGTATTGAATACTTTCCCATTTTTATCAACCACTGAAAAGGCAATTGCTTTAGCATCCATTTTCCCTAGTTCAGGAATGTAATCTGCTACTTTTCCCTGAGTATAATAAGCTCTGTTTTTTTCCAGAATGGTATTTAATGTTTTTTCTGAAAGGGTTGAGATATCTGCTGCCTTCTGTGCATAAACAATTGTATTTAAGGAAAGAAACGCTGCAGTACAGATTCCTTTAGCGGAAAATAAAAAATTTTTGTTTCTCATATAGGAGTTATTGAATATAATATTTATGATAAGCCTTGAAAAACAAAGATAAATTATTTTAATCTTGTCGGCAATTCTAATGATTATTCTTACTGATATTGATATAGGTATGGATAGGAAAAGCTTACAGGTGAAGATTGAGTTGGTGAAATACATATAGGTTTTTTAAGAATTAAGAGATAGATAAAAAGCTAGTTATTATATCTGTTTTGAATATGATTAATTTTAATATAAATTGATATTGCTTAATAAAAAATAAACTTAATTGAATTTTGTCTATTGATTTTGGGGTTTATTGATTAAGAATTTAGAATTTTATTTGATTTAAAATGGCTTTGTGATCCCGAAATTAAAAAAAAGAGGATTTTTTTATATAATTAATATGTTGGTGAAATAACATATAAGTATGAATTTATCTATATTGTTGAAATTCAACTGTGAAATAATGTTATTTTTTCACGATTAAATGATTTTTGTATTATTATTTTTATTAATTTGACAAAAAATTAATAACACTTTTTTAATAACTATGAAAAACAACACCTATTTTGGTAGGCAGCACATCTTCAGATGGCTCCTGCTATGTTGGCTTCTGGTACCCTGGGTACTACAAGCTCAAGCTCGAATTACATGGACCGCTCAGGTCGGATGCCAGGAATTCCGTGGCGAAAAAGAAGGTCAGATCCCTGACAACGGAATCGCTTATTCCTACATCAATTCATCCCAATGTCTCCGGGTATGTGAGAAATCAACTGTAAAATACGAGATTCAGGGACCGAATGTTTCCAATGTCCAATGGACGGTTTCAGGAGGTACTGCAGCCATTTCAGGACCTGCGAATACCATAGCGAATGTAAGCTGGGGAGCAGCGGGGAACGGATCTTTACAGGCGGTTATCACCTACAATGACGGAACTGTGGAAACCCAGACCATTTGTATCGAAAAGATTAACAGACCGATTGCTAAATTCGAAATGTTAAACCTGACAGATACAGTATGTAGAAATACGACGATCTATTTTGATAATCTTTCTGAACAGAACGGTGGATCGGATATCATTAACTACTTCTGGGAATTTGGCGATGGTACAACTTCTACCGCTTTTGAGCCGTCTCATTTGTATGCTAATCCCGGAAATTATACGATCGCTCTGACGGTAACCAACAAGTGCGGCTGTCAGGATAGAATTAAAAAACAGATCAAGGTATTAAAAGCTGACCCTGTACAGATCAACTGTGCTTCCGTAGTATGTGAAGGCAGTACTGAAAAATACAATGTACAGGATGGATGCAACAAAGGACAATGGAAAGTTATCGGAGGGTCAATTGTCAACATTAACGGTAACGAAATTGAAGTGGTTTGGGATCAGGTAGATCCGTCTGACGGCTTTGGATATGTAATGTATATGTCAGAATGTGCTTGTCCTGAGTGGACGACAATTAAAATTCCTGTCGTTTTAAAAAATGCAAAAATTAAAGGACAGGAAGTGATATGTACTGGCAGACAGTATACCTATTCAATTCCTCAGTGGCCAACAACCAAAGTTAACTGGAATGTTTCTGGTCCTGCGGGAGGCCTGCTGACGAATACTCAACAGAGAAACGAAATTGTTTTCTCCGCAAATCAGCCAGGGACTTATCACCTTACGGCTAATTATTTCAATACTTTATTGACATGTGAAGGACAGGCTTCTATAGATATCGTAGTAGAGGCTCCTGTATTGGTAAGTGGAGGTGTGGATGAAATCTGTGCTGGAACAAGCCAGGGATTTACAGCTTCTCCTAACGTGCCGGTTATCTGGAAAGTAACAACGGGGACATCTACCTATACTTCCCTGCCAATGACGGGAATATTCAACTACACCTTTGCAACAGCAGGAACATATACTGTGACGGCTACCAAGCAAGGTGGAGGTTGTGAAAGTAATGGAAGAATTATTAAGGTATTACCAATTCCACAGGCACCTAACGGAACCATTTCCGGAGAAACAAAAGTGTGTCCAGGAAAACCTTATGTTTACACCATCAGTACAGTGGATCCTGGAATGGTGCCGGTTTGGAGTGTTACCAACGGAACTATTCAGGGAAGTAACGCAGGGCAATCTGTTACGGTGATATTTAATGCTGGTGCTTCATCATATACAGTGTCTGCACAGAATAAATCGATCAGCAGTGCAGCATGTCTTTCAGCTCCAAAATCATTCAATGTAACGAAGCTGGATCTTAGCACAATTGTTATTAATCCAAACTCAGGACCTTTCTGTCCGAGTAGTACTCAAACTTTCAGTGCAAACCTGAACGGTATTGTTCCTGATTTTATGGAATGGTCATTTGCCAGTTCAAACTTTGGAAGTGTAGTAGGAGGACAAGGTACAGCTAATATTACGGTAAACTTCAATGAAATTTCTTCAACAAATACTACCAATCTGATCTTGAAAGTAGTAAAATGTGGAGTGACGAAAATCATCACTATGCCGGTATCTTTAATAACGCTTCCGGTAGTAAGCTTTACTAATGTTGGTGGAATTTGTTTAGGATCAAATCTTACTTTTACAGTAAATCAGGGAACTATTACTTCAGCCACAAGTGTTACTTTCACTTTTGCTGGCGGAACGTTTACGACAGCCTTTAATCCGACTGGAATTTACAGCTTCCCGAATAACGGATATATCCAGAATAATTCAGGAAACAATGTTTCACACACAGTTACTGTAACTTATGCAGGTACTAACGGATGTAACTATAAGCCTACTGCAAGTGCTAACTTTATTGTATATCCTGAAACCATTATTACAGTTTCTCCGGTATATAATATTGCAGTTTGTGATCCTACCACAATGACACCGTATACTATTACGGCTAACAGCTCTACAGGACTTACCAATATCATGTCCTGGCAGTGGTATAAAGATAATGGTATTATACCAGGTGCAACTACAAACTCGTTTACGATTTCAGGGGCAGGTGCTTTTGGAACGTATAGAGTACAGGCTGTAGATATTAACGGTTGTGTGGTTTCTTCACAGAATATTAATGTGACTCAGTCTTGTCCGAGCAGTGGAAGTTGTACAGCAAATCCTCAGATTAACTTTGTTCCGGCATGGTCTGCTTGTAACAATATTACGGTTTCTGGTTTAACATACAATGGAACTCCGGATGAAATCCAATGGTTGTCAGATCCTATGCTTACTTTGGTTTCCGGTCAGGGAACTGCTTCACCGGTATATCAGACTAATCTTGCAGGAGCACATCTTGTTTTTGTACGTCTGAGATACGGATCATGCTGGTACAGCAAAGGGGTAGAAGTGAGAAAGAATTATGAGCCTAAATTCAATATCAGTACAGTATGTAGTGGAAATGGTTACAGTGTAACACTTTTCAATACTTCTACAATATTTGAAATCAATCCGGCGTCTATTACTTACACATTCACTTCACCGGGACAGCCTACCCAAACAGGGCAGTCAGCTACTTATAATCTGGCGCCAGGGACTTATACCTTTACAATGACGGTATCTGCACCAGGGAAGCCAATATGTACCACTACGCAGACTATTACATTAGCTCCGATCCCTGATACCTCTTTCTTGGTTCCTGCCTGGTTATGTGCACGTTCGCCTATAACGTTCAGTCCAATAAATTATGTTCCCGGAAATACCTACACATGGATTTTTGATGGTACATCTTATGTTACGACAGGATCAGGTGCTACAATAACGTATAATACAGCAGGAACAAAAACAATTCAGTTGAAAATTAAAACTCCTATGGGATGTGAATATCTTTCTCCTGTAATTGGTGTTGATGTAAAAGAGGCCACTCTCGATGGAGATTTGGCGCCTCCTACACTTGTTGCTTGTATAGGAAGTGCTCCTAATATTATATTCAGCAGTACACTAGGGTCTCCTACTCAGTATATCTGGATGAATGGTTCTCAACCTGTTTCAGGAGCACCAAATTCTCCTGTATTCACACCAACACAATCTGGTAACTACTGGCCTGTGCTGGTATCATCAGACGGATGTACAACAAGTATTATGAGTACTAAAGCAATACCGGTAACGCTTAAAAATCCTCCATATGTTAACATATCGGGAACAGCGAATATCTGCGAAGGATCTTCAACAGTACTTACAGGTATTGTAACGGATAACACATTGGAATATCAGTGGAAAAAAGGAAATTCTGTGATTGTACCATGGGCTTCTTCTCCTTATCCTATTGCTATAAGTACAGGGCCATTATCTGCCGGTACTTATGTGTATACGCTGGAAGTAAGAACTCCGGGTACCTCAGGATGTACAAGCAGCAAAAGCTTTACAGTTACTGTAAATAGTCCACCGGCACCGATTTCAGTAACCTATAATATGGTAAACTGCCAGCCTTATCAGGTGATGTTAACAGCATCTGGACCGTCTGCAGGAGTTTATAACTGGAGCAACGGAATGACTGGCCAGTCTATTACAGTGAATGAAGGCGGTGCTTATCAGGTTATTTACACGGCACCAAGTGGATGTAAAGTTGTAGGTAATACACAGGTTCCATTAAGCCTTGAAAGTCTGATGTGGGTATTCCCAACAGGATGCTATGATGAATGTCTTAGAAAGAATTATGTTTTAGGACCAAAAGGAGTCTTCGATCATCATGATTGGCTGTTGTTCGGAAACAGTATTCAGAGCGGAAACAATAATTATATCTATCCGCTGTATATTAATGTTGCAGGAACCTATCAGCTGCAAATCGATCATCTGGGATGTCAGTTTACTTCCGGAACCATGAATTACTATCCAGGTAAAGAATGTGGATTCGAAACAGAATGTAAACTGGAAGCAGATATCAAAAATATGAAATGGGTTGGTGACCATTATAATGTGTATGGAGTAATCTTCAATACCGGAAGCCAGCCGATAAGTCTTACCGTTTCAAGTCTTAATGGATTTGGAATTTATCTTCCATCTATTATTACGATTCCTGCTGGTGGAGTGTATGATATGAACGCTAATCCATTGGCATTCTATCCAAACTCAGGCTTCCAGGGTACAGATGAGATTTTATTCTCTAATGAAACATGTAAGTTTACTACCAAAGCGGTAGATCCAAACTGGATGGGTATGAAAAGTGCAGAAAGAAGTGTAATAGCGACTTCAGTTTCTTCTCTGAAAATGATCCCAAATCCTGCTAAGGAAAAAGTGAAAATCTCGTATAATACGGGCAATGAAAAATTACTGGCAAAACAGGTTACAGTTTTTGACGCCATGGGCAATGTCAAATTCCGTAAGGAACTGAAAACGGCTTCCGGAGAGGTAGACGTGGATGTTACCAGCTGGCTGCAGGGTGTTTATATTGTTATCGTACAAACGGGAGACACCTCATTACAAGGAAAACTAATTAAAAATTAGTAGCTTATAAAGCAGTGTTCTCTTCGGAGAGCACTGTTTTTTTATAGGATGTGATAATTAAATGAATTTTTATGATACGATTAAAAAACAAACTTTGGGGATTACTTCTGATAGTACCAGGATTATCTTTTAGCCAGGCCTACCAATGGCAATGGGGAAAACAGGCAGGGGGATTAACAGGTTCTGCTGATCCGGGGTTTCATTATGTATTTGATGAATCTATAAGGGATATTGTAGTGGATAATAACAATAATACCTATTATCTTGCCACGATGCGTGAACAGGATCAAAACCTGAATGGAGCTTCTGTAACCAATTACGGTCTGAGTGATCTTTTTCTGTTCTCTGCAGACTGTGCAGGAAATATAAGATGGACCAGGCCAATAGGTGGTTCAGGAGATGGAGAAAATGCATGGCATATTAAAGTAGATAATAACGGAGGATTATACGTGTTGGCAACCCTTTATAACAATTCATATGTAGGAGATCCTAATGCTGTTCCTATGCACTTTGATGATACTCATACACAGCCTTTGTATACCTATTATGACCAAACGATAGAACCAGCCCATAAAGCTGCTTTTCTCCTAAAATATAATACTTCAGACGGTACATTGGCATGGAGCAAATCTTTACAGGGAGATGTTAGTTATTCCACGCGAATGTGCGATGTTCAGATGATGTATATGGATGCATCTAAAAATATTCACGCTATAATGGGATTCAGAGCAGGAACACACTTAAATGGAATGATTACGGTGCCTTCAACCTTTACATCAACTTATCAGTATTATGCCGTTAAATTCAATTATGATAATGGGAATATGACACCAGCGACTCCTTTGCTTCTTCCTGTTACAGGAGGTGCAATAAATATTGTAGGAAGAGAAGGAAAAGTGAATGTAGTATACGATGAAAGTTTGAATCGTTATTATATTGCTGGTAAAAGGATGGATCCGGGATTCAGTAATCTGGTTGATCTTTCCTATAATAATGTTCCATTTACGAAAGCGGCTTATGTATTTGCTTTTGATGGTACTACCGGAGCTGAGGTATGGAGAAAAGAACTTAATAATGGTACAACAAGTACTGATGATGAAATTCATTCTATTATAAAAGATCCGGCAACTTCAGACATTTATATTTCTGGACGTTATTTTAACGGAATAACAGTGCCTGCCACTTTCGGAAACTATACTTTTCCTCTGAGAAGTTATGTGGAAGCCGTTCCGTTTGTGATGAAGATGAATGCTTCAGGTACAGTACAATGGGCAAGAACTCCGGAAGCAATGTCTGGTCTTCAGTTTGGTTATCGTTTTACCAAAGGAACAATTGCTATAAATGGAAATGAAATAGCCTTTGCTAAAGGAAGCTGGTCTGATGTCTGGGGAAGCTATGCAATGGTACGTCCTGATGGAGATCGATCAGATCCTTTATTGGTGAGACTTAACAAAGATACCGGAGAAGTCTTGGGAACAGGAGAAATCCGCAGTAACTATTATGTTATAGATGAATTTACGGCGGTTGCTGCAGATAACGATGGCAACTATGTAGTGGGAGGTTTTTTTCATGATCAATTATTTACAGACACCAATGATAACGTCAATACAATGGCGGTTAATGTAGCGGGAGGAAAATCTCAGTCTTTTTTTACAAAATTTGCTAAATCAGCGTGCAGTCAGATGTCAGTAGAAGAAACGGCTGCTCAGGCAGGAATGCAATTATATCCTAATCCGGTTCAGGATGTATTAACGATCAAAAGTAAAGAGCCTTTGGTTTCTTATGAAATTTTTGGAGCAACAGGACAACTGGTCAGGCAGGGAAATTTGAATATGACGCAGGAACAGATCGTATTATCTTCGCTTCAGACAGGAGTATATTACATTAAACTTAAAACAAAATCTTCAACAGTAACAGAAAAAATATTGAAGAAGTAAAAAAACAAAACTGAAAATTAATAACCTTATATATAAAACAGTGTTCTCCAAAAGAGGATGCTGTTTTTTTATCGTTGTCTTCTGATGGAATTGAATAACCTATTCCGTATTTTTGCACAGAATTAAGCAGTAAAACTTTTCATTTCAACCTATGAGCAATACGTTTTCTGACCATCATCAAGTAGGTGTGGTTTCTTCTTTTTCTGAACTTGTGAATACCCATTTTCAAGGCGCTATGAATGCCATTTGCTGGCATAGAAATTTAGTGGGTGACTTTAAAGAAATCGTCACAAAGCTTCAGTTGAAAGATGATATTACAGAAGTTTCCGGTGAAGATCTTTTAGCATTGGAATTATCAGAAGAGGGAAGTATGGCGAGAGAAATTATTTTAAATGACTTGCAGTTATTGACAGATATTGGAGCATCTCCGGTTCTTAATTTGCTTAAATGTTATGAACGTGATGAAGAGCTCGGTTTTATTTCAACAGATGTATATTCCTATCATGTGGACCGTTCACCTGTAGGGACAGACACTTTTCTATGCACTTATCATGGGACGGCAAGTGATATCATAGCTAATGATCAGGTGGAACAGAAAATTTTAATTCCTGAAATCCGTGAGCAACTTAAAAAATTGCATGACGGTAATGAGGACGAATTTGAAGACTTCCTGAAAGAGTATTTCTTTGATCTCCATTATCAGCCTAAGTCCAATGCAGAACCTGTCAATTTAGGAGTTGGTCATCTTTGGAGAATCGCTGTAGATCATCCTGATCAGGAAGCTTTACCTTGTGTTCACAGAGCGCCTGTAGAAAATGACGGGGAATATCGTTTACTTTTGATTTGCTGATGATTTTTTTGAATAAAAATCAATTTGAAGCATTCTTTTACTCTTGACTTAATGCGGTTAGTTTGTTTAAATAATCTTTACTTTCAATATTCCCGATAGCAAATTCGTGTTCCAGTAGTTTAATTTTTTCTGTCCTGGTATAAGGACGGTTATAGATTGTATTCAATGTATTTTCTTCATCAGCGATAGGGTTGGAAATATCCTTAAGGTCACGATAGGCCTGATAATATCTGATTCCAAGTAATCTCTGTGAATGAGCATTGAAGTGAATGCCGTCAGGATTGGAGTCAAGATCTTTTGCTGTAACAAAATAACAGTTTTCATGAGATTGGGCAAAATATTCCAATTCACGATTAACCAAGGAATAATGGATAAAATACTGCCCCAATATTCCTTTGGGTAAAAAATCTCCCAAACCTCCAATGATGAGAGGAACTTCAGGAATATTGAGTTTCTGACGCAAAGCATTAATAATTTCAGAGAACTTTTCCTGATACTTCTCTGCCTTTTCAGGTGAACAATCACTTTCACCCTGATGCCATAAAATTCCTTTAATTTCACTCGTTCGCTGGGCAAGTCTGGCTTGTGATACCGCATTTTCAAAGAGTGCACTGCCTACCGCCCAGTCATCAAGGCTGGTTCCTCCGTCAGCACATGGAATCAGCCCGATTTCATCCTGTTCGTTATCCAGTCTCCATGCTGCTGCAAATGATGAAGCAAGACTTACCCCTGAGCTGGGGCGATCAAAATTAATCGGTTCAGACATGATCTGCCATAATCCGTTTCTCTGCATTTTAATATGTTCATCAAAAATAGGAGGGACTTCTTTAGCGTAACCACGCCCGGCCATATTGGATTGACCTATCATTAAAAAAGAATGTATCATGATTGTTTATTTAATTGTAGGCCAATGCTTCTGCTGAATGATTTCCAGGCCAGTTTCTTTATTTCATTAGGCGCAATATCTCCGGATCTGTACGCTGTGATGGTTGCTGTGATACTATTGGTGAAAAGAATTTTTATCCAGGGTAGTGGCAACTGGTTATCTATTAAATGTTCTTTCTGCAGTTTTTGCAGGGCATCAAATACATCGGTTCTTGTTTTTGAATATTCCTTACTGATTTCAGTTTTATAAGTAGGTTCTATTTCGTTGAGCTTTATTAAAAAAGCATACTTTGTTCCGCTGTCAATTCCCGCATATAATAAATTTTCAAGCTGTATCAAAGCATCGGAGGAACTGTTAATGGCTTGGATAGCTGCTTCTTCCCACGCTTCCATCATATTTTGATTACAGGCTTCCAGTAATTCGTTCCGGTTTTTAAAATACCGGTGCAATGTTCTGCGGTTGAGGCTACAGTGTACTGCAATCTCTTCAAATGTTGCCGAAAAATTCTCATTGAAGACCGCTATAGCTGTATCGATAATTTTTTGTTGGGTATTCATTATTTTTAATTAGCTCAAATTTACGACAAATGTCTCAATTTTGAGACATTTATTTTAAGAATAGGAATAAATAGAAACAGGTGTTAAAAATAATACACAGTAAATCAATTGATTGAATTTATTTTTTAAAATCCCAAGCAAGGATATGGAAATTCTGTATTTATATAGATGAGTACTCAGTAAAATATTTTTTTAATCAAAATAATTAATTCAAAATCAAAATGAAAAAAATCAATCATGTAAAATTGATATCCATGCTTGTGATCTTACTGGCTATTCCTTTTGCTCTGGCAAGCTGCAGTAATGATGATGATGCTCCAAAACCTGATCCCATAACCATCAGTTTTGATGATCTTAACGGTGAATACACAGGAAAAGCAAGCGTATCCCAGGGAACTGTGAACGGAGAAACTGCGGTTACCTTTTCAGCCAAGAAAAACCTGATTTCCTATTCAGAATTTCCTATGAAAGAGATTGTGTACTCAGTAATTTCTGATCCTGTGAAAGCCAATCAAGCCTTAACAGCCATCGGAAAAATAAAATATGACCTGGATTATACAGCAGTCTTATACCAGTATAAAAAGGAAATAGAACTTAATCTTCTTCCTAAAGAATTGACTGTTCAGGTTCCTATTGACGGGGTAAGCAAGAAAGTTGTCATAACGTTCACAGCTTCCAAAAAAGGACTTTTTACCAAACAGAATACACAAAATATGAATTTTGAACTGCTTGCGAGTAAAATAACCGTTGAAGGAACCGTTGTCAATCCTTTCAATCCTATAAAATATAATTTTCAAATGCTGAAGAAGTAGTCGCAGTAAGGAATATTATACAGATGCACTTCCATAAGTGCATCTGTTTTTATGTAACGTATTCATTACCATTTGATTTTTATTTTGGGAACTACTTTTTTTATTTCTTTGGCGACATTAGTTCCTGCTTTTCCCAGTTCGTTGCTTATGTTTCTGACCACTTTTACCGCTTCATGATTTTTCCCGGGACCATATTGCAAATCATGAACCGTCGTATTCCATGTTTTGACAATATCGTTATTGGGACCAAACTGACCTTTTAAAGCATCTCCAATTTGATTTAATCCTTTAACGATGGTGTTATTTTTTCCGAAGCATCCGTTGTCACCACCAACACCGTTTGTTAAACATTTATTTAATTCTCGGTAGGTTAATTGGCCTCCCGCACAACCTGCAAATGCATACGGTTGTCCTCCGGTGCTTACCGCGCACTCAACGGCTATTTGGGCTTCCGTATTCAGATTAAGTTTACTTGCTCCATAACACACGGCAGTTCCCATAAAAGATATTTCACCACTGTTGGCCTGATCTTTAAAGCAGGAAACTAATTGCTTGAGTTCAGGATCATTTACTTTATCAGCGAAACAAAGGGGATACATTTCGTAATTGCCACCATATTCTTTATAGCATTTCAACATATCCTGAGTAATTTGCTTTTCTTTTGACCCGCCTAAAATACTGAGCATACAAAGACTCTGTTCCTCCATGGTTGTTGAGTTTTTGGCACACTTATAAATTTCAAGTTCTTTCTGACCAGCCATATTAGTTACCATACAGTCCCCGAATTTCATCTGATTTAATGATCCGTCAAAATTCAAAGAATTCTTATAGCAGTCTACTGCCTTTTGCTCGCTTGTCATCATCACATCTCCAAAAGGGTTTTGCTCGTCAATAATCTGAGTAGGTAATGGTCTCAATCCGTCAGCGGTTTCAATTCCTATTTGATTATCATAGATAGGCTTTGGTAGATACATAACCGGCGGAGGAGGAACAGGAATATTGGAATAACCCACGACGCGGTATCCATATCTGTAATCTAATTCTATAATATTTTTATTAAAGTCCAGAAAAAAAGCCTTTTGATAAGGAACGGCAGACGGCAAGAGTAAATAATTAATTCCGGTTTGATCATATACGGCCTGACCAGCGTTTCCCGGATTACCGTCCTGAACAATCACCCCTGTATTGTACATGGTAAAAGACTGACGATAAGTAGTCAAAAACATCTGTCCGATTGGATAAACCTGTGCCAAAAGGAAGGAACAGAAACTCATCAGTGAAATCAGCACACTTAAAATTGATAGTTTTTTAATAATTGTGTCCATGGTACTTTTTTTTGATAAAGGTACCCCTGCAGACCAATACCAAAACATTACCCTTTTTCGCTATTTTTGAAGTCTGCTATGCAAAGTCTCCTGATTTTGAAGATCGGATGTTTTAGGAAAGGTAGCAGATGGGCTGGGGCTGGTTACGAATATAAAGCTCGCTTTCCCAAATCCATTCTTATATTAATTTTTGAATTACTTAATCTTATGAATACAATTTTACAAATAATACTTCTTATCATTATATTTTCAAATTCCATATTTTTAATGTTGGAAAAAAATATATCATCTTTTAAAATATTAAAATTAAGTTGGATCATCGCATTAATAAATATTTTAGTAATCCTATTCTTTTTTGAACTAAAGCAATCTATTATCCTTTATATCACATTCACATCAATTATTGTTGTTTTTACTTTAGGACTAAGAAGTTTTGTAAATAGTTATAATACCAATACATTGGAAAATCATGATAATAGAAAACGATTTGTCAATTTCTTCACCTATTTTTTACTCTTCTTTTTACTGATGCTTACAATTGGTGTTATGAAAAATCTTTTATTTGATTCTCCTTTAGAATAAATGATTTAAGATTATAAAATATACCTATTAAGGAAATTCACCTCACTTTGGACAATAATAAAATTTCTTTCTTTTGTAATATATACTCCAAAGTCACAAAGTCAGGAGGCTTTGGAGACGTAAGGTATATGTGAATAGACTTTAATAAATAAAAAAACAACCTTAAAAAAGACTGTTTTATATTTTGAATTTGAAATTTTTAAATTGTGATAAGAAATAATTCTACTTCTCGATACAAAAGCTGAAAGCCTGTTGTATTCAGTACTTTGGTAAGTACAGGGGACAAATATGGGACTGCTTTACACAAATACAAATTAACCTAATCGAAGTTACGAAATATATGATATCATACCAAAACAAGACTCAATAAAATTGAAATTTATGAAATTAAAAGGCACAGGAATTTTGTTCTCTCTTTTGTCAGATTCCCATCTCTTAAAAAGATGAAATAACCGTTGAAATTTAAAATAAATATCAACGGTTATTTCACCTAACAGTTCACTTCTGTTGTAACTTATCAAAATTTGTATCGGAACATTTATTTAAAATAATAACTAAAAAAGATTTAAATATCTTTTGCACCTTCATTAGCAAGTCTCCCATACATAAAGAGAAAGAATGTAAGAACTTTGTCCTTACAAAGGTAGCAACTCCAAGCAGATTTAAAATTAAGAGATATAAAGCATATTCCTTATAAAAATACACGTCATTTCCTTACTGTTTTCCGTAAATCCATCTTGTTTTATATAAGTAGTTTAGCCAAATATTTTGATAAAGCTTAAAGAATTTATGAAGAGCATGCAAAATTGCTTGGCCCCTGGCCTTAGGTCTTGTCTCGCTGTCATCCAGCCGCATGAAAGTGGAATCTTTATTTATCGATGAAGGTTTCGGTTCGCTGGATCCCAATACGCTCAACATTGCTATGTATACCCTCAAACGCCTTCACAACCAAGGCCGAAAAGTAGGTGTAATCTCGCACGTCCAGGAAATGACTGAACGGATCCCGGTGTAGATTAACGTCAGCAAGCAACAGAGCGGGATGAGTAAGGTGGAAGTGATTGGAGTTTAACTATGGAAAAAATTATAAGCATGAATATAAAATTTTTAAAAGCATTTAATGGAGATTGTATATGGGTTTCATTTATAGAAAATGATATGCCAAGAAACATAATTATTGACGGTGGTATAGGAAATACTTATAAAAGTTCATCCAATGTAAAGGGCGACTTTTTCAAAGTAATTGAAAAGATTCGCCAAGATGAGCAATTCATAGATCTTCTTATTTTAACACACTTTGATGACGATCATATCGGTGGGATTTTGAGATGGCTGAATGAAGATAAAAAAGCTTCTAACATTATTAAAAAGGTATGGTTTAATTCAGGACATGAAATAGCTAAGAAATTTGAAAGCGATGAAAATGAAGATCTAAATATCAAAATAGTAAATGGAGCAAATGATTTTAAAACAAGTCTGAAGCAAGGGATTAAATTTGAAAAGTATCTTGAAGATAACAACTTATGGGCAGGTGAAATTATTGAGCAGGGCTTGGAATATGAATTATTTGGAATAGGATTTAAAATCCTATCTCCTGATCATGAAAAATTAGATAAACTTTTAAAATTATACAAAAAACAGAAGGATTACTTTACAAGCGGAGGTGAATACGACTTCAAAACTCCATTGAAAGACTTTATAAACGAAGAGAGAAAATGTGATTTTCAATTTAATGAGGATACAAGCGTTGCAAATGGCAGTTCCATCGCTTTCATAATGGAATATGATAATAGAAGTTTCCTATTTCTTGCAGATGCTCATCCATCAGTTATTATTAACGGGTTGGATAAATTCAATTACAATAAAATTAGTCCGTTGCATGTAGAACTAATGAAGGTATCCCATCATGGAAGCATGTATAATACTAACAAAGAACTTTTAGAAATTGTGAAAACAAACAATTATCTAATAAGTTCAAATGCGACCAAACATGGATTGCCCAACAAACGAACATTAGCCCGAATTATTAATAATAATCCTAATGCTAATATTTATTTCAACTACGATTTAAAAGATGCCATCTTTTTGGCGCAGGACTGGAAAGATTATCCAAGGTTTAGATCAAAAATGCAAAACGAGTTTTGATGAACGAAAATGATTTAAAAAGGTATACTGTCATTTTAGATAATGGAAGTGGTATATTATTTCAGCCTTTAGATGAAGCAAAAACGTACATCCTTTCCGCTAAACACGTTTTTTATGATGAAGTAAGTAATGATAACGCAGAGGATACAAAGAAAATAAAAGCTACAGCTAAATATTATTTTTCAGATAGCCAAAATGATGCTAATGAAATTGAAATTATAAATGGTCAGAATTATTTCGAGCATCCTGATGATGAGATTGATGCTGCAATTTTAATTCTTGATGAGGCTTTAGGTTTTGATCAAATTTTTATTGATGAAAGAACAACGGGTTTCGAAGATTTTAATTTGACAGGTTTTCCTGAGAATAAACGCGAATCAGAGGATCAATATGATAAACAAATAATAAGAGACCTAAATAGTTATAATGACAAATTAATCACATTAAGATTAGTTGTCAATCATTTAGATCATGAACAGATTGCTGGATTTTCGGGAGGAGGAATAATTAAAATAAACAGTGATAGCTTGTTATTGGCTGGAATTCAAAGTAAAACACCAATTGGCCCATGTAATGGAGAAATTCAAGTTGTGCCGATAAAAAGATTTGAAGAAATAGTTGAACTCAATAATTTGCCTCAATTACTACCGAACTTCTTCTCAAAGATAGATTTGCTTTTATGTTCCATAATTGAATTTAATCAAACAACCCCTAACCTACAACCTAAGCTACAGGGTGCTCTTCGAATTCAATCAAGGCAAATTAAGTGTGACTTGAAAGAGGTTTACAATCGTAAAATATTAAACAAATCTGCAATAAAAGCGAATAGCCTAAGCAGTAAACAGTTTTGGACTTCGTTTCTTGAGTACGCCTTAATAATTAGCTTGATAGAAGATGGTGAGTTCAATGAAGAATTGTTAAACAAAATGAGTAAGAAAAGAAAGTTTATATTTTCTGATTCTTCTAAAAATATTTATGATATGTATAGTGACATTTTGTTATTTGCTGCCGATAATATTGACGATCAATGTCAGGTTATTGTTGGCACAATGATTCCTCCATCAACAAATAAAACCAGAAGAATGTCGACAGATAGGGTTCCTACAAATATCTCTAGCATAAATGATGATGAAACTATTGATCGAATAACGCTTAGAAACAAAATAAAAGAGATCATACATATCAAAGCAATAGAACTTGATTGCATTAATGAAAATGACAACCTATTAGATCAATTTTCGTTAGGACAATTTAATGAGATATTAACTGAAATTAAAAGATTAGTAAATGAATTTTTCAATAATTGAAATTACAAATAAAGACTTTGAGATTGAAAATTGCAAAGTCTATCATTATCGAAATGAAGATAACTTCAGAATAAATATTTTTTTTCTTGAAGCTAGTAGTGATAACATCATGGAAAACTGGAAACGATTTTCGAATATGGTAGCATCTAACTATCAAAACTTTGAATATATGTCTGATAGAGAATTTGATAAATGGAATTTTTATATCATTTACATTTCAAAAGACAATGTTTCAAAGGAACTGAAAAATAAAATTGAGAATAATAAATTTTCTAGTAGAAAAATTGTTGAAGATTCCTACGATAAAGAATTTAATGATAGTGAGGCGAATCGCTTGATCATTAAACATATTACGAATGCCGATTTAAAGGAAATTGTAGAGGCAACTCAAGAAGTTACTATTTCAACATACATTCCTGATAATGAAAAACTTTGGAAATTATTAGATGAAGTAAAAGTTATTGGTGACAGAAAAGCTCAGGAAGAATTCATAAAAAAAATAAATGCACTATGAAAATAAAAAGAGTAAAAATAACTGGTTTTAGAGCATTTGAAAAGGAGGAAGATTCTACTTTTAATTTTACAAAAGAAGGCGAAATAATGAATTTTGCTTCAATATATGCTCCAAATGGTTTTGGCAAAACTTCTTTTTATGATGCAGTTGAATGGGGAATTACCCATAAAATTCAGCGTTTTGATAGAATGGTTGATTTTGAAAAAGTTAGAAAAGACAACAATTCTCAATTGTTATTAAATAAAAATTCTGAATCAGGAAAAGTAATAGTAGAAACCAGTTCGCAAAATTTTGAAAATATTATTAATAAAAAGAAAGTATATAAATATAATGAAAAGCCTGCAAATGAATATTTTCAAAATCAAATATTAACTCAGGATTTGATAGATGCTTTTCTAAAAGAAGAAAAAGCTGATAAACGTTATGAGAACTTCTTAGAAATAGATAAAAATTTAAAAAAATATGATTTAGCGTATAAAAAAATCAATACGCTTTTAGGATATATTAATGATCAGAGGAAAGAGTTAATTAAGACTAAAGGGGACGAAGAAAAAAAACTTCAATCTGAAATTGACTTTGAACAGGAGTTCAAAAAATTTGATGAAATTAATGAAGTAATAACTTCTCTTAATAAAGAAAATGAAAGTCTTCAGCTACTTGATCAAAATACATTCAATCAAATTACTTATGATAATTTAGCTAGGAATATTGATGTCCGATTATTATCATTAGAAGAAGGATTGATTAAAATTAAACTGTACATCGATACCATAATACTTGCAAGGGACGGAGAAGAATTTGAAGATCGGAAATTAACAGGTGGGCTCTTATCCTACCTTGAAAACAAAAACGAAATTCAAAAACTAGATGATCAAATCAAAGAATTAGATAAAATAGTTGAATGGTTTGAAGAACAGGAAAAAATCAATAATGAATCGCTTGTCAATGATGAAAATTTAAAAAATCAACAAAACAGGCTGGAGCGAGCCCTTAATATTGAGAAACAATTTGAAACATTTCTTAGCATACAAAAAGAGATAGATAGTTTACAGAATAATATTACGGGGTTTAAAGAAAGTTTGTTGAATAATGAACGTGAAAAACTTGATGTCGAAAAGAAAAAGAATGATACATTAATAAGACTTGATGAATTAAAAAGTTCTCTTGAAAATAATCAGTATAAATTAAATAATGTACCAGATCAACAAAAACAGTTAGAGTCAACTTCTCAAATTATTCGTGATATACAAAAATCTATCGATGACTTATCACAGTCAATTATCACAGAAGAGCTCAAACGTGATAATTTAAAAATAACTCTAGATGAATTCAGATATTACGAAGATAAGATCAACAATGATATTGAACTTCTATTACAATTTAAATTTTTTGAAGAACATAAAAATTTAGTTACTAATTATATTGCTGATAAACAAAAGTTTGATAAATTTCAAAAAGATATAGAAGAAATTCAGGTTAAAATACGCAGTCAAAGCCAGTTTAATAAAGAACTTAATGATTTTATTAGCTCAGGACTGGAATTACTCAGTAAGTCACAAACTTCAGACTGTCCTTTATGCAATCATAATTATGGCACCTTTGAAAAGTTATCCGAAAATATTTTATCAAATAAATTATTAGATGATAAACTGAAAAAATATTTAGAAGAAAAGGTTGAGATAGAATTGA
The DNA here is from genome assembly GCF_045865955.1 of Chryseobacterium sp. KCF3-3. NCBI lineage: Bacteria > Pseudomonadati > Bacteroidota > Flavobacteriia > Flavobacteriales > Weeksellaceae > Chryseobacterium > Chryseobacterium sp. KCF3-3. Next base: position 41,344 of record NZ_AP035792.1, on the reverse strand, counting down.
GAATAAATGAGTTAATATCACAACTAACTATTGATAAAGAAACAATAGAAAATATTTTTTCTTTAATAAAACAACCGTATATCACAGAGTATAGAAATATTAAAAATCTTATCGATAAGTTAGATTCTGATAAAAAAGTTAATGTAGAAAGACTAAATAGTAATCAATCTATCTTAAATGATATCAATTTATATTTAGGTGATTCGAAAACATTTGTAGATTTATCAAAAAAAATACAGAATGATCTCTCAAAAATTGAGAGTCGGATTTTGGAGTTTTCTCATGAGATAAAAAAAGATAATGAGGCGATTTTAGAGAAAGAAATATCCATCAAATCGACTAAAGAATTGCTAGAGATTTCTGAACGTAACCTTTTTAAACATCAATCTTCAAATGATTATAAAGATATCAAGACGTATTTTATTGAAGAATTAAAAACCAATGATGTTGAAAAAAACTTGTTAGCCGAACTAATAACAGGTATTCAGTCACTTATTGATGAATTAACAAACAAAAAAGAAGCTCAAAACATATCCTTGGCTGAATTAAAAATCAAACTATCTAATTATACTTTATCTAAAGAGGAGTATATAGAAAAGATTCAGATTGTTAATAATTCAAAAAATTTAATTTTAAGAGTTTATGAAAGTTATGAAAACCACATCCAATCAGAATTTGATTTAATAATAAGAGACAAGGATAAATCCCAAATTGAAAAAGCATTTATAGAATTAATTGAAAGGCAAAAGGAAATAGAGAAGCAAGCAGAATTAAAGATTGAAAAATATAAGATAGTTAGGATTTTAAACAATTCTTGCATTAAAGTTACTGAATCTAAGAATATACAAGATACAATTAATAAGATTGTTAAGAATCTACAAGATCTTGGGGGGGCGGAAGAGATATTAAATACTGAAAAAGAAAACCTAAAAGCATACCTAAAAGAGACAATTGAATCCTATTTTTATACACCATTAATTAATGCCATTTATAGTAAAATAGATCCGCATCCAGATTACAAGTCTATCGAATTTAAATGTGATTTTGCTGAAAATAAACCTCGCTTACAAATTTATACCCTATCAATAAATACTAAAGGAGAAGAAGTTTGGTCTGTACCTTCTTTATATTTTAGTACAGCTCAAGTAAACATTTTAAGTTTGAGTATCTTCCTTGCTCGTGCTTTAAAAACGAAGGACAATAAAGGTATACCTGTCGATTGTATTTTTATTGATGATCCTATTCAATCAATGGATAGCATCAATATTTTATCTTTTATAGATTTATTTAGAGGGTTAACATTATCATTAGACAAGCAGCTCATTGTGTCTAGTCACGAAGAAAACTTTCATCTACTTTTGAAGAAAAAAATTCCTTCACAATTATTTAAATCTACGTTTATAGAATTAGAGACTTTTGGCAAGGTTAAGTCTGAGTAAATTTTAATTCTACTTAGGTATTGCTTTAATCTGATCAAAAAAATACCGCCCATAAATCAGCCCAAAGCTAATCAAAAATGAATTACGAAAAAGCGCTCTCTCATTACAAAAACGACAAAATCCTTCAGCTCCTGTGGGCAGAACACTTTCTGCTGCTGGTGAGCTTTTTCCACCTCGTCTTCAAGCAGCAGGACAGGATTTCGTACCTGCAAACCCGCTACGCAAAGTCTCCTAACTTTGACTCAGTAATAGAGCCTCAAAATTTGGAAATTTCAAACAAAAGACTTCAATAAACAAAAAAACAGCCTCAAAAAAGGCTGTTTTATATTTTGAATTCAAAACTCTTAAAAGATGATTGTATCTACTTTCCAATACAAAACTTAGAAAAAATATTCCCCAGCACCTCATCATTGGTCACCTCTCCGGAGATTTCTCCAAGATGTTCCAGGGCATTTCTAAGCTCATACGCCAGTAATTCCGTAGAGATCTGAATAGAAATAGCTTCTTTCACTTTATCAACGGCATCCATGGATTTTCTTAAGGCTTCAAAGTGTCGTTGATTCGTGATGACAACGTTATTTTCTTCAGTTTTTAAATGTTCCACATACGAGGAGAGTTCATTTTTCAGATCCTGAATATTTTGATTTTCAACTGCTGATATTTTAATGAAATCAAAATCATGAGAAATAGCGTTTCTGAAAATATCTTCTACTGTTTCGTATTTGGTAGGAATGACTTCATCAATTTTTGTCGCACAGATAATCAGCTTCAGATCTTCTCTTAACAGGGATTGGATCATTTCAATATCCTCAGAAAAATCCTCGGTAGCAGCATCTGCCAGATACACCAGAATATTGGCGTTTTCTACTTTTTCTTTAGCTTTTTTCACCCCGATTGCTTCAATTTCATCCACTGTTTCACGAAGTCCGGCAGTGTCAATCAATCGGAAAGCATGACCTTTAATATGAAGAACCTCTTCAATCGTATCTCTCGTTGTTCCCGCAATATTACTCACAATCGCTCTTTCTTCCTTCAAAAGGGAGTTCAGTAGCGTGGATTTCCCGGCATTTGGTTTTCCGATGATGGCAACAGCAGTTCCGTTTTTAATGGCATTTCCGTATTGGAAACTTTCAATCAGAGAGCTTAATTTGACTTCAATTTTATCCAATAATCCGCTTAAGGCACTTCTGTCAGCAAATTCAACATCTTCTTCCGCAAAATCAAGTTCCAGTTCAATTAAAGAAACAAAATTTAAAAGGTCAGTTCTCAATACAGAAATTTCGTTGGTAATTCCTCCTTTCAGCTGGTTGATCGCAACTTTTCTCGAAGCTTCATTTTCAGAAGCAATCACATCAGCAATCGCTTCCGCCTGGGAAAGGTCAATTCTGCCGTTGATAAAAGCACGAAGAGTAAATTCTCCTGCTTTAGCCATTCTCGCTCCGTTTTTGATCAGGGTTTCAAGAATACGTTTTCCGATATGCGGAGAGCCGTGAAAAGCAATCTCCACAGAATTCTCAGTGGTGAAACTTTTCGGAGCCAGAAAAATGGAAAGCATCACCTCGTCAATAGCTTCCTCCTCATCCATAAAATAACCGTAATGAATGGTGTGGGATTTCTGTTTTTCCAGATTTTTAGCCGGAAAACTTTTCTGAACTACAGATAAAGCTTCATTTCCTGAAACACGGATGATGCCTAAAGCACCTATTCCATTGGCCGTAGCCAGTGCACATATCGTATCGTTATTCATGCTGCAAATTTACGGTTTTTAATGTGAATTTGAATGGACGTCTGTTATTCAGATTATCTATTGTCTTATTCAGTTAAAAACAGCTAAGGTTTAAAACAGGCTATGTTTTGAGGATGTGGTTGTATGAAAGATGTACTTACTCTATCAATAAATGCAGAATTATTTCTATTAAACATGTAAAGAAAACACCATTTGAAATATAAAATCTAGAAAATAATTCTGTCGAATATAAGTGCCATGCGAAGAGTATAATTTGTTGTGGTGTAACAATTATAAGTGTTTTTTGATAACCTTGGCAGTCATATATAGTGTTTAAATATCATATAAATGTAAAAAAATTAAACACCTGTTTGGTATGTTAATTGTTTAATAGTCCGTCGATGATGTTGAAAATTTAAATATTTTTCATTAAAACGATGATAATCTGTTAAAATATTATAAATATACATGAATAACTTATTTTTTTTAAGCATTAATAAAAAAATGTCTTTTTTATTGATGTTCGTCTTTAGTATTTTGGGCTATGCACAATGCATTCCTTATACCGGACAAGCGATGACAAGCGGAAATACCTATTGCCTTAACGGAACCCTCAGTGTAAGTACCAATATCAGCATTCCAAACGGAGCATCACTAATCATTCAATCCGGACAATTGCAATCCAATAGCATTCAGGTAGATGGAGTGTTGGAAATTGGTGACGGAGCAAGTGTTAAGTCTACAGGAACAGTGAAAGTAGGAACTTTCGGATCTCAGAAAAATTCAAAAATTAAATTAGGAGCTAAATCCTTCTTATCCCTTGTAGGATCCGTAGTTCAGGAAGATCCAACCTTTGGTGGTTTTTATCCCGGAACAACTTCTGTTATTGAAATGGGAACAAGCAGTGTAGTAGAAATTTGTGGAACATTTACCCAGCAGTCTACAACTTATCCTTCTGTTGAATATGTAGGTATTCCTACCGGAAGAGCGTATTGTATTGCAAAAGCAGACGTAAGTGGTGGAGGTGGAGCTTCCATTATCAGTGATGACAGTCAGATCGTAGCTATTGTTATGGGATCCGTAACAGGATTAGGAATGGGAAATTCCAGTTTCTGTGGACCGAATGCAACCAAAGCTATGTGTCCTTCTCTTTGGCCTGAAGGATTGTCTGAAGATAAATCAAGTTGTGGAAATGCTCCTCTGATTATTGATGAAATCGACGGATTTTGTACAAAACCCGGTATTTCAGGAACTCCTGATGGTTATACAAAATTCGGAATTACTGTACAGCAGAAAAGCGATTCCTGGCCGGAAAATATACCCAATGGATTCCTGGCTATGGAATCAAAAAATAAAGGTTTTGTTATTACCAGAGTTCAGCATGTAAGCCAGACTCCACAACCTGGAGACGCCATCGCAGAACCGAAAGAAGGGATGCTTCTGTATGATATTCAGGATAAATGTGTGAAGCTTTACAATGGAACCGAATGGAACTGTGTACAAAGAAGCTGTAATGATTAATCTAACCGATAAATAGTATGAAAAATATAAGAAATATAAGTATAGCAGTTGCTTTGGTCATTTTCAACTCATTCTTTGCTCAGGTAGCAATTGGTAAGCAGACGGTAGATGGGAACAGCACAGTGTTGGATTTTAATAATGTATCGGGAAATACAAAAGGTTTAATTCTTCCTACTACCTCCGGATTTCCTGCAGGAACTTTAGAGAATGGAACATTTATCTTTGATGTAACAGATAACAAAGTGAAAGTCTACGAAAATGATGTCTGGAAATCCTTATCAGATGCCGGAAGTTCAGGTGCAATTGCTGATAATAATTCTGCAGAAACAGGGAAAGGAGTCATTATGGGAGAAGCTACAAGTACGGCAGATGGCGTATTGGTTCTGGAATCTCAGAATAAAGCGATGATTCTTCCCCAAATAGCTGCACCACATCTTAATGTAAAAAATCCTTATCCGGGAATGCTTTGCTATGATACGACCAGTAAGACATTGGCAGTATTTGACGGCTCAGTCTGGAATTACTGGAAATAAGTTAAAATAGAATGTCACAAGAGCCAAATTATTTGGCTCTTGTCATTGGAGTTGTTTAAACTTATCAAAATGCTCAATATATATATTGAACCATTAAGAAGGATTTAAGAAATAAAGTCTAGTTAAGATAAATCATCCTGATTTTTAAGCTTAAAGCGAAGCTCATCTTAATATTCTAAACACCTTAATGGAATCTTAATGGTTCAAAAAAATTTAAACAAGTTTATTGACTACGTTGAATCTTTGATTTCTGACATAGGAAGAATCTCATTGAAATCTAATGTGTAACATTCCTTACTTATTTCTGAATCACATTGCAGCCTTTTCAGCTTAAACAATCTGAGCACTTTCCTTGATGCTGTTCATCACAAAAATACTTTTAGTCTGCCCAATTCCCTCAATTTCTGACAATTTGTTGACAAAAAACTCATGAAATTCATCCATATTGGGAGCTAGGATCTTCAGCATAAAATCAAAATCTCCACTGATATTGTAAAACTCTACAACTTCTTTCAGTTTTCCGACCTCTTCAATGAATTTTCCCGCAGTTTTCTTATTGTGGACATTCAAGGCGATCATACAAATTACCATCATCCCTTTATTGACCTTTTTACGATCTACCACAGCAGTATATTCTTTAATGATTCCCTGTTTTTCCATACGTTTGATACGCTCGTGCGTAGGCGTAGGACTCAAATTGATCCTTGCTGAAATATCACGGACACTCATCTTCGCATCTTTCTGAAGCAGACGGAGGATGGATAAGTCTTTTTCATCTGGAATATAATTTTCAGTTGCCATTTTGTTCTGTTTTTATAGGTTTTTTCTGATAGATCAGGTGTTTTGTTCTTTTAAATATTTTAAATATTCAATATTGTTCCAAATTTAAGGTTAAATTTTCAAATACGTTCTGTTAATTTTAATTTTGCAGGAAATTTGAAACATGGATACAAGGAAGAATTTAATATTAATTTTAGCATCGGTAGGAACATTTGTAGAGGCGTTGGATATTGCCATTATTAATTTAACCATTCCTTCTATTCAGCAGCAGTTTCAGATCGGAGCAGAGACGGTTCAGTGGTTGCAGACGCTCTATGTGTTGTTCTTTGGAGGATTTCTGATCATCGGAGGGAAACTTTCAGATCAGATCGGAAGAAAGAAAATGTTTCTGATTGGAGCACTGATTTTTATGCTGACTTCATTAGGAGCAGGATTATCTCAAAACTTTGAAGTGCTGGCTATATTCCGTGCTTTGCAGGGATTGGGAGCTGCATTAGTGATGCCTTCTGCATTATCGATTGTGACCAATACCTTCAGAGGAGAACAGGAAAGAAACCGTGCTATCGGAATTTTCAGTTCATTTGCTGCTATTGGTTCCGGAAGCGGACTTTCCGTAGGAGGAATTATCAGTACTTATTTAAGCTGGCATTGGGTTTTCCTGATTAACGTTCCTATTCTTTTAATTACATTGATATTATCATACTATTATCTGCCAAAAGATGAAAAAAGCGAAACCGCTCAGAAAACAGATATGGTTTCAGGAATATTGATGGTATTAGGTCTTTTAAGTCTGACTTACGGAACTCATGAATTGATTCATATTAAAGAACAGCCTTTCCTGGTAGTAGGTTCTTTGGTTTTAGCATTAGTACTGCTTGTTATGGTGTACTACCGTTTAAAATCTGTTGCTGAGCCTTTGGTAGATTTAAAATTGTTTAAACATAGATCTTTAGTGGTTTCCAATGCGGTATTCTTTACCTTGGGAGCGTTTTTTATCGGGTTTTTATTCCTGATTTCACTGATGCTTCAGAAAGATATGGGATATAGTGCTGCTTCTGCAGGATTAATGCTTGTTCCGTTCAGTATTCTTTCTGCTTTGACGGCTAAATTTATTCTGCCACACGTATCAAAACGCCTGAGCTCTTCCCAGATGGGAGTTTTAGGATGGTCTTTCATGCTGACTGGAGGTTTGTTACTCTTGATTTCTGTTTATACCGGACATCCGTTAACAATGGTCTTATTGGGAGCTGCATGTATTTCCGGAGTAGGAATGACATTTTGTTTTACCGCACTTTCAGTGATGGGAATTCAGGATGTGGAACCTGCGCATTACGGGTTGGCATCAAGTTTGAGCTCTACTAGTTACTTTCTGGGAGCAGGTATTGGATTGTCATTCATGACGTTGATGAGTCAGCTCTTTCCATCAGAACTTTCAGTCGGAAGCCTGAATCTGATTATTTTGATCAGCTATGCTTTATTGGCGCTCGGAATGTTATTTTATTTTATATTGAAAAGCGTAAAAGTGAAGCAGGCAGAAGTAGCCGTTTTATAACAAGCGGCCTTAAAAATACACAAACTATATGAGGAAAGAATCGGTGCTTAGATGTCGGTTCTTTTTTTGATTTTTGTTATTCTGTTTCCCTTCATTACCTTTGCTGTTTACTATATATCATGAAAATACAGGTCATCAGCGATCTTCATCGGGAATTTGGAAGTACGGAATTATGTTTTGATCAAGCGGATGTGGTGGTGTTGGCAGGCGATGTCAATCTGGGAATCAAAGGAATAGAATGGATTAAAGAAACAATATCCAATAAACCTGTAATCTATGTTTTGGGCAATCATGAATACTATAAAGGTTCTTACCCTAAAACACTCAATAAAATTAAGGACGCAGCGTTGGATACCAATGTTCACGTGCTGGAAAATACATTTGTAGATATTGATGGAATTCGTTTTCATGGGGCAACCTTATGGACGGATTTTTCAATCTTTGGAAATCCTGTTCAGTACGGAATGCTTTGTCAGCCCAAAATGAACGATTATAAAATGATCAAAAGAGATCCTTCTTATTCGAAAATGAGAACTTTGGATACCTTTAAAATTCATCAGCTTTCAAAACAATGGTTAAAAGAAAGTCTTGAAGACTCAAAAGGACTTAAAAATATTGTCGTTACCCATCATGCACCAGGCATACAATCAGTTCCTGAACATTACAAAGAAGATCCGTTAACAGCGGCCTATGCTTCAGATTTGGAAGATGTAATTAAAGAATACCAACCCTTATACTGGATTCATGGGCATATTCATACGCCATGCAGATATAAGATCGACGAAACAGAAGTGATTTGTAATCCTCATGGCTATATTGATGAAAAATATAACGGATATGATAAGGAATTGCTTATTGTTGTTTAGCAAACAATAAAAAGTGAAATCGATTATTGGGCTTTTTGGCTCTTTTTCCACTACCTTCGTGTTTAATTTTCTTTCCAATGCCTAAAAAATCCCAACCAAAACCTGATTTTGTTTCACAGCTGGCTTTTGATGAAGTGCTTCAGCAAGTGGAGTTTGATCTTAGAATCAAGGAATTTGTGGTGATGGAAATTGATAAGGCAAACTATATCATACAACCTAATATGCCTTACCGGGCAGATTATTTCTGTATTTTTATGGTACAGGAAGGAAATGTGGGATTTACGCTGGATGATAAAAGCTATGAAGTTTCTAAGGGTGATATTATATTTTGTCCTATTTCAGAAACGTTTTGGGTGAATAGAATTGCTGATGATTACCAGGCAAAATATATTTTCTTTTCACTGGATTTCATTTCTGACGCAGGTTTTAATTATAAATCAAATAATGTTCTCAAAAGCCTGTCTTCAGATCCTACTCACATCATCAGAAAGGAACCGGATGTATACAGAAAATTGAATTTTCATCTCGATGAACTTAAGGCATTGAATAATAAAGAAAAAGATAATTATTATTTCAATGAAATGATTTGGCATCACTTTTCTTTGGTAATCTTTGAGATTGATAATCATTTTAAAAAGATAGAAAAACCCCATGTGGTAACTCATAGAGAAGATGAGCTTTCAACCAGTTTCTTCAAGCTTGTTCAGGAACATTTTAAAGACGAACATAATGTGCAGTTTTATGCAGATAAGCTCTTTATAAGCCGCAAATATCTTACAAAAGTGATTAATAAAGCGATTTTTAAATCACCAAGAGATATTATTCATCAGGTTTTAGCCGTTGAAGCCAGGCTTTTGCTGAAAAATCCCAACCTCAATATCAGTGAGGTCGCTTCACAACTTAGCTTTTCAGATCAGGCTTCTTTCAGTAAATTCTTCAAAAAACACACCGGGAAATCTCCATTGGAATACAGGAAAGATGATTTGTATTGATAATCAATGGTTTGTGGTTTTAAGGTGTCTTTTCACCAAAATTATATTGTAATATGATTGAAAATAGTAAATATTGTTATTTATATTGCCTATAAATGATATTTCTCATGTTTCTTTAAATAAGGAGTCTTTTTGACAAAACAAGGAGTTTTTCGAATAATCCTATTGAATTTTTTTCGTTCGATTTTTGTGCGGAAATTTAAAAGGACTATTGTTATGCAAAGATTTTTTATTCAAAAATCAACTCTACTTTTCCTCTCACTGATCGTATTGGCAGGGTGCAGGAAAAATAATCAAAACCAGGGCTATCAGCAGCAGGCGCCGGAATTACCTGTGGCAAAAGTAACACAGGGAGACGCTTCTGTTTCCAGAGAATATGCAGCATCTGTCGAGGGAGTTTCCAATGTGGAAATAAGACCTCAGGTAACAGGATATTTAAGCAAAATTTTTGTAGATGAAGGTGACTTTGTGAGGGCAGGTCAGCCGTTGTTCAAAATTGAAGATCAGGTTTTCCGTGAGCAGCTGAAAAGTGCTCAGGCATCTTTGATTACCGCTCAGGCGAATCTTTCCACTTCTAAAATTGATCTGGACAGAAAAAAAGAACTGTTCAGAAACAAAATGGTTTCGGAAATTCAGGTAAAAGAAGCGGAAGCAGCTTATAATGCAGCACGAGGAGCGGTAAGTCAGTCTACCTCAACCATTGAATCCGCAAAAATCAATCTTAATTTCTCTACCATCAAAGCTCCGGTAAGCGGATTTATCGGAAGATTCAACTACCGTCTGGGAAGTTTGATGACTCCTGGTAATCAGGATCCGATTACTTTATTGTCAGATATTCATCAGGTGTATACCTACTTCAGTCTGAGCGAAAATGATTTTAACAATTTCCAGAAACAGTACACCGGAAGCAGTATTGATGAGGTGATCAAAAATACTCCGGCAGTTTCATTATTGCTTTCAGGAGGTGAGAAATATGCTGAGACAGGAAAGATTGATGCAGTGGAAGGTCAGTTTAATAAAACAACCGGATCAATCACGCTAAGAGCAAAATTCAACAATCCCAACAATCTTTTGAGAAGCGGAAACACCGGGAAAATTGTACTGGATCAGTTCTACAGCAATGTTGTTTTACTTCCGATTGCTTCTACCAGAACCATTCAGGATAAAGTTTTTGTATTCACAATTCAGGGTGGGAAAGCAGCCATGCTACCTGTAGAAGTGAATGGAAAAGCCGGGGATAATTTCATTGTAGCCAAAGGACTTAAGGCAGGAGATGAATATATCACCAGCGGTTTTGACCGATTACAGCCGGGAACTCCTGTCGTGGCACAAAAGAAAAATGCTCAACAGAAAAAATCCTAAGAAGAAATCATGTTAAAGAAAATTATAAAAAGACCCGTACTGGCAACGGTTATCTCCGTATTGCTTGTTATTCTCGGGATTGTCGGGATGGTAAGCCTTCCGATTACAAAATTTCCGGACATTGCGCCTCCTACCGTTATGGTAACAGCGGCCTATCCGGGAGCCAATGCTGAAACCATTGCCAGGTCCGTAGCACCACCTTTGGAAAATGCCATCAATGGGGTGGAAAATATGGATTATATTACTTCCACAGCGAGTAATGACGGTACTTTGAGTATTACGGTTATTTTCAAATTGGGAACAGATCCCGATCAGGCGGCCATTAACGTTCAGAACAGAGTGGCGCAGGTGACCAATCAGCTTCCTGCTGAGGTAATTCAGGCAGGAATTACTACGGTGAAAAGACAGAACAGTATGATTGCCATGGTCTCCCTGACCAGTAAAGATGGTACCATGAGTGATCTTTTCCTGGAGAACTATGCGAAAATCAATATCGTTCCGGAACTGAAAAGGGTAAAAGGAGTAGGAGATGCCATGGTATACGGAAATAAAGACTATTCCATGCGTATCTGGCTGGATCCGAATAAACTGACTTCATACAACCTTACGCCTTCCGATGTTTCACGTGCTATTCAGACGCAAAACCTTGAAGCGGCACCCGGAAGATTGGGAGAAAGAAGTAAAGAAGTGATGGAATATGTACTTCGCTACAAAGGAAAATTTACAGAGCCTGAGCAATATGAAAATATTACCATCAAAGCGTTGAATGATGGTTCTGTTTTAAAATTAAAAGACATTGCCAAAGTAGAATTCGGAGCGTACAGTTATACGGTTTCTTCGAATTATAATAAAAAAGCATCCGTAACGATGGCGATCTTCCAGATGGCAGGATCCAATGCCAATGAAGTACAGATTGCGCTTCAGGAGAGAATGAAGGAGCTGGAAAAATCTTTTCCGGCAGGAATGGATTATGAAATTCCTTATGCTACAAAAGATGCACTTGATCAATCTATAGAACAGGTAATTCATACCCTGATAGAAGCCTTTATTCTGGTATTTATTGTGGTGTATATCTTCCTTCAGGATTTCCGCTCTACGCTGATTCCGGCAATTGCAGTTCCGGTATCGATTGTGGGAACATTCTTCTTTATGAAGGTTTTCGGATTCTCTATCAATATTTTGACCTTGTTTGCATTAGTACTCGCCATTGGTATCGTGGTGGATGATGCGATTGTAGTCGTAGAAGCTGTTCATGCTAAAATGGAACATAAAAAACTTAATCCGAGAGCTGCTACCATGTCGGCAATGAGTGAAATCACAGGAGCGATTGTTTCCATCACGTTGATTATGTCTGCAGTATTCGTTCCGGTAGCCTTTATGAGTGGTTCTACAGGGTTGTTTTATCAGCAGTTTGCACTGACGCTGGCGATTGCCATTGTGATTTCAGCGATCAATGCATTGACGTTGAGTCCGGCTTTGTGTGCTTTATTCTTAAAACAACACCATCCGGGAACGCATGAAAAAATGAATTTCAAAGACCGATTCTTTGCAGGTTTCAATGCAAGTTTCAATAAACTGACTTTCCGTTATGGAAAAGCTGTATTGTTCCTATTAAAAAGAAAATGGGTGGCTTTGGTTATTATTGTAGCTTTCGGAGGATTGTTTGCATGGATGTCTATGACAACGCCTAAAGGTTTTATTCCGGATGAAGACCAGAGTTTCATTATTGTAACGGCTAACCTTGCTCCCGGAGCTTCAAAGGACAGAACCTCTAAAGTGGTTTCTGATACGGAAGATTTATTGATGAAAAATCCGGCAGTGGATAAAGTGATTTCGGTAGACGGACTGAATCTATTCAGTGGTTCCATGTCATCTTCGGCTGCTTCTATTTTTGTTAAATTAAAAAAAGGAGGTGAGAGAGGCCCTGTCAATAATATCAACGACATCATAGGACAAACACAGGGAATGCTTTCTCAGGACAAAAGAGCCAATTTCCTTGTGATTAATACGCCAACGGTAGATGGTTTCGGAAATACCAGTGGAATGGAACTTGTGCTTCAGGACCGCACCAACGGAGAACTTCAGAATTTAGGAAATATTTCTTACGGAATGATGGGTGCTTTAATGCAGAGACCTGAGGTAGCGGTAGCATTTACTACGTTTGATGTTACTTATCCACAGTTTGAAGTGCTTGTAGATGAAGTGAAGTCTGCTCAGCTTGGAGTAAATGTTTCCGATGTCTTGGGAGTAATGCAGGGCTATTATGGAAGTATTCAGGCTTCTGATTTCAACCGATTCGGGAAATATTACAGAGTATTGGTGCAGTCTACGCCGGAAACAAGACAGGATAAAGAATCCCTGAACGGAATTTTCGTTAAAAATAATCTGGGTCAGATGGTTCCTATCAATACATTGGTAAGTCTGAAACAGGTGACAGGCGCTGAAGTGGTAGACCGTTTCAATCTATTCAACTCATCAAACTTAACGGTTATGGCAGCACCGGGATACAGTACCGGACAGGCTATGGCAGCTATTGAAGAAGTGAGTAAGCAGGTGCTTCCTCCGGGATATACTTATGATTACAAAGGAATGAGCCGTGAAGAAGCAGGTTCAAGCTCACAATCTGTCATGATCTTCGGATTATGTATTGTGTTTGTTTTCTTCCTTTTATCTGCTCAATATGAAAGTTATATTCTTCCATTGGCAGTATTGATTGCGATTCCGGTAGGACTTTCCGGAGTGTTTGTAGGAATTACGTTTGCGGAGCTTTCCAATAATATTTATGTACAGATTGCTTTGGTTATGCTGATCGGATTGCTTGCGAAGAATGGTATTCTGATCGTAGAATTTGCCATTCAGAGACGTAGAGCAGGGAAAAGCCTTATCGCATCTGCAGTAGAGGGAGCAAAAGCTCGTTTACGACCTATTTTAATGACTTCTCTTGCATTTATAACAGGATTACTTCCATTGTTGTTCGTGGTAGGTCCTTCAGCGATGGGGAACCATTCCATCGGATATGCAGCCATTTCAGGGATGCTTTTCGGAACTATTCTGGGGATTTTTGTAGTTCCTGTTCTTTTCGTGGTATTCCAGGCATTGCATGAAAGAATCAACGGAAGAGTAGTAACCGATGCAGATTGGGAATATTAATTCAAATGATTTTAAAATGAAAATTAAAAATATAGCATATATCGCATTTATTTCCGGAACAGCAATCTCCTGTAAGGTTCAGAAATATGAACAGCCTGAAATAAAAATGCCGGAAGCTTTCAGAGCTGACAGTATTGTGGTGGATTCTCAGGAGAATATTGCTAAAATAAGTTATAAAGACTTCTTCAAAGATCCAGTGTTGGTAGGATTAATTGATAAAGCAATGGTGCAGAATAATGATCTTCAGGTGGCTTTGAAGCAGATAGAATTTGCCTCACTGGCTTACAATCAGAGCAAATGGGCCAATATCCCGACTGTAAGTGCTTCTGCCAATGCCAATATCAACCGTCCTTCAGACAACAGTATGAACGGGATGATGGCCGGACAGTTTATGGGAAAAAGGTATATGGAAGATTATACAACTTCTCTGAGTTTCTCATGGGAAGCTGATATCTGGGGTAAAATCAAAGGCAGAAAAGAACAGGCTTTGGTAGAATACCTTAAAACACAGGAAGCGGCAAAAGCGGTAAAAACACAAGTTGTATCTACTGTTGTACAAGGATATTATAATTTACTAATGCTGGATACTCAGCTGGAAATTACAAAATCCAATCTGGCGTATGCGGATAATACTTTGAAGTTTTTGACCAAACAGCAGGAACTTGGTTTGACAACAGCTTTGGCGGTACAGCAGCAGGAAATTGTAAAAGATCAGATTCTGAAATCAATTCCGGCCATTGAAAGTTCTGTGACCACCCAGGAAAATGCTTTGAGCCTGTTAACGGGATCTATGCCCGGAAAAATTGAAAGAAGTGCAAGCCTGAACAATGTACAGTCTCCGGATCAGATGGCTGCAGGGATTCCTTCTGAATTATTAAGCTACAGACCGGATATTAAAACGGCAGAATTTGAAGTCAGAAAAAGTGCAGCAGCCATTCATGTGGCAAAAATGAGCATGTATCCTTCCTTAAATATTACGGCGCAGGGCGGAGTGAATGCCTTCCAGATCAGCAAATGGTTCAGTGTTCCGGGATCACTTTTCGGAATGGTGGCAGGAGCTGTCGCACAGCCTATTTTGAATGGAAAACAGTTGAAAACACAGTATGAGCAGTCTAAAGTATTGGCTGATCAGGCGGAAATCAACTTTAAGCAGTCTGTTTTAAAAGCGGTAGGCGAAGTTTCTGATGCATTGGTGCAGATCCAAAAGTTGGAAGAACAACAGAAGATTGCAGAAGGTTTGGCTGTGAAATCTGGTGAAGCTGTGAAGAAAGCTGACTTGTTATTTAAATATAATTCAGCAACTTATGTAGAAGTGATTATCGCACAAACGAATAAACTTCAGGCAGAACTGGAACTGGCTTCTTTGAAAACCCAAAGACTGAATGCCATTACAGCACTGTACCGTTCTGTAGGAGGCGGATGGCAATAAAGTAAAATTGAATCTGCTTCGTCTCTAATGATGAAGCAGGTTTTTAATCCATAATCATTATGAAGACAAATATACAAGAGGGGATCATTCTCATTCCGGATTTCAGCGGATTTACCGAATTTGTGTTCAATACAAAATTGTACACAGGTGAGTATATTGTACGGCAATTATTGTCTACACTTATTGATGTGAACGATCAGTATTTTGAAATTTCCGAGATTGAGGGAGATGCCATTTTATTTTACCGTTATGATGAAAATCCATCCTACCAGAGTATTTCAACCATGTTGTGGAAGATGAGAAGTGCCTTCAACAGGAAGATAGAGGAGTTAAGTAAAAGTTTAAGCACAAAAATTGATCTGGCGCTTAAATTTATTGTTCATTACGGATCCTTCTCACAGTACAATATTGGAAACTTCAGAAAATTATATGGAAAAACGATTGTGGAAGCTCATCAGCTTTTAAAAAACGGAGTGGCAGAACAGCCTTCTTATGCACTTTTCAGTAATTCTTTCTTGGAAAGCAGTAAAAATAAGGAGTCTGATTTTAATAAAGATCCGCTTCGTTTACCAGAAGTAGGCGTTATCCATTATTTTGAAAATTTAAACTAGCATATATTTTTTAATATTATTCCTTGTAAATTTGCTATTGCTAGCGGCCCGGGTGAGATCCGGGCTTTTTTTATGGGAATACCTTTTGAATAAAAATTGATTTATATAAACTGGAAGTAAAATATTCATATAATTATCATGGATTTTAAAACTTTTTTACGCTAAATTTAAATTATGAGTAAAAAACTTTTTTAAGAATATTTATTATGAAAGTGATTTATATTGTGTCTTTTTATTGAATAATGTGTAGTTTTTTTGAATTTATGTTTAAGTTGGGTACTTATATCTTGTTGGTAGTTAAGTATTTATTTTAATTTTTTTCTTTTTTGATGTAACGAAATTATCAAGATAGTGGTCTTATAGATAAAACTATAATTTCACATGAAAATACTATTATTTCCAATAGCACTATTAACAGGCTCATTAGCAATGGCTCAGCAAGCTCCAGCTCCTGCAGCCAGTGATACTGTAAAAGGAAATGCAAAAGAAATAGAAGCTGTTACACTGGTAGCCAGAAAACCAACAGTAGAATCGAAAATAGACAGAACTGTATTTAATGTAGCCAATAGTGCAATTCTGGCAGGAAATACAACATGGGATGTTCTTAGAATGACGCCTTTGGTAAGTATTGATAACAATGATGAGGTAAAAGCCGAAGGGCAAATGGTAACGGTATACATCAATGACAGGAAATCGGTTTTTACAGGAAAGGAATTAAAAGAATACCTTAAAACAATTCCAGCTGATAACCTGATGAAAATTGAAGTGATTACCAGTCCGTCTTCCCGTTATGAAACTTCAGGATCCGTTATCAATATTGTCCTTAAAAAAAGAGATGATGAAGGAATAAAAGGAAGCATCTCTCTCAACAACAGACAAAGTACAAAGAACTCACAATACACGAACTTCAACCTAAACTATCATAAGAAAAAGTTTACCCAAACCTTTATCGGAGGTTACAATAGCGGAAATTATGTACAAAAGACTCAAACATGGGATAACCGTTATGCAACAAATAAACTGACTCAGTTCAATTTGGAGAACGTGATGAGAAACGAAAGTCCCTCTATTTCTTCCACTTCAGAATTTGAACTGAATGATAAAAATAATATCGGATTTGTAGCAGAATATTCACAGAGCAGAAATTTGTCTTTGTCAGAATCTAATGGGATGATCTTCAATAACGGAGAGCCTGGAGACTCTTTCCTTCAGACTCAGAATACATGGGGATTTAACCGTAATCTGGGAACCAATGCTTTCTACAAATATTATGATAAAGAAAAGAACAGAATTTTAGATATTAATTTAGGAACCAATTACTCCAGCAATGACAATGACAATTTAATTGATAAACAAATTAATAATCAGACTGGCAGCTCAAATCAGCAGCTAGGAGTTATCAGTTCAAATCAGATGCGTAATTATTATCTTAAAGTAGATTATACACAGCCTTTAGGGAAATCCGGCGGTACGATGGAAGTAGGAGGGAAAACGGAAATTAACAATCATATTATTCCCAATAGCCTGTATGGATTCAGTATGAATGATAGTCATTCAGAATATTACAATCTTGCGAGAAATGATACCTTTCATTATGAGGACAATCTGAGCTCTTTATATGCCAACTATAGTAAGACATTCTTCAAAAAACTGGAAACAAGAATCGGAGTACGTTATGAATATATTGATTATAAAGTAAGACAGGATGTTGCGGGGACAGAGAGAAAAGATTCATACGGAACTTTTCTTCCCAATCTATTGCTGAAATACAATTTTTCAGAAAAATTTGACTTAAGTCTTACCTATAACCGAAGCATCTGGAGACCGTGGTATTCTGAGTTTAATCCTTTCCTTGTTCCAGAAATTAACGGAACCTATTCCAGAGGAAATCTTTATCTGAACCCCAATCCGAATGACCGACTTTATCTGAAATTAGGAATCCTGAAAAAGTATTTTATCTCTGCAAGATATATGCATACGAATCAGGATTACTGGACAACTTATGTTACGGAAAACGGAAGAACAGTTTCATTACCAGGGAACTTCGATGGAAAGGTTGAAAAATATTACCTGTTTGCCAATACCAACCAGAACTTCCTGAAAAATAAACTGAATGTGAATGCCGGATTCGGATGGTATTACATTAATAATAAGGACTTCAACCAAAAGAATGATCTAAGGGGTAAAGATTATATCAGTTATTGGGGAGCTTCTGCCAACGTATCCTACACGAATCTTTTCAATAAAAATATTAATCTAAGTGCGTGGGTAGAATTGGCCAATCAGAATAACGGAAATTCATATGCCAACAATACCAATGTTTTCCATAATATTTCAGTGACTAAAATATTCCCGAAAACTCAGATGGAACTAAGCATGCAGCTGATGAATATCTTTAAAAGACCTTATGGTGATAACACGACTTATAGCCCGGACGGAACTTTCAGAGAATACTCAAAATGGGACTGGTACGGTGTTTCCCTTACTTTCGTAAAACGTTTCGGAAACCAGAAAGTAAAAGAAAATACAAAAACCGACGTTGAGAAAAACGGCGGCGGCGGAAAATAATTCAGGATTTGTTAGATAAAAATGAAAGCAGGTTTCAAATTGGAATCTGCTTTTTATTTTTGGCTGGAAGCTAGAAGCTAGAAGCGGGAACTCGTGAAAGATAATCTTTATGTTTGTCTTAAAAAAATCTGTGAAATCTCTTAAATCTGCGAGAAACAATCTATATGTAATTTTGAACCATTAAGAAAATAGTAAGCTGTTAAGAGTATTAAGGAAATATCTAAAGATATTTTTTATAGAGGCTGCTTCATTCAAATTTACTTGAAACTTAATGTACCTTAAAAACTTAAACCTCTTTAATGGTTTAAGAGAAATCTGTGAGATCTCTTTAATCTGTGGGAAAATATCTACATTCAAATTTTAAAACCATTAAGAAAATAGTAAGCTGTTAAGAGTATTAAGGGAATGTCTAAAGACATTTTTTAGGTATACTGCTTCATTCAAATTTACTTGAACCTTCATGTTCCTTAAAACCTTAAGTCTCCTTAATGGTTTAAGAAATTTCAGCAGCTCTTAAGAAATCTGTTGGAGAATAAAAAAACAGACCCCAATTCGGGATCTGTTTCATTCAACCAAATAAATTAATATAATGTGGGATATTCTGTTTGAGAGCATATTCTCAAATGAATTTCCCGTTTATTTCAGGGTAAACTTCACTTTAGTTTTAATAGCATCAGAAGAATTCCCGATCAGTGCTTCAAAGTCTCCCGGTTCAGCTACCCAATCGTGTTTTTGAGCATCAAAATAACTTAGAGCTGTTTTATCAATCGTGAAAGTCACCTCTTTTTGCTCTCCCGGGTTCAGATATACTTTTTCAAAACCTTTCAACTCTTTTGCAGGGCGTGGTACAGAAGATTTTAAATCACTGATATAAAGCTGGGCCACTTCTGCTCCTGCTTTTTTACCTGTATTTTTAACGGTTACTGTAAATGTGATTTTACCATCCTGTGAAATAGTAGTCTGGTCTGCTTTTGCTTTTCCGAATTCAAAAGTGGTATAACTCAATCCATGTCCGAAACTGAAAAGAGGTTTTATATTCTTAGTGTCATGCCAACGGTAGCCTACAAAAATGCTTTCATTGTAAGTAATATTGATCGGGTTTTTCTGATCTTTTCCTTTTCCTGCAGCGAACTCATCTTTCTGTCCCGGATATTCTCCAAGCTGATGGGCAGAGTTGTCTTCAAGTTTTAAAGGGAAGGTAAATGGAAGTTTTCCTGACGGGTTGGCATCTCCGGCTAAAATGGCAGCAATAGAATTTCCGGCTTCAGAACCCAGATACCAGGCCTGTAAAACTGTTGGAACTTCTTTGATCCATGGCATTGCCACAGCATTTCCTGAAACTAGAACAACGGCAAAGTTTTTATTTGCTTTGGCGAGCGCAGAAATTACATGATCCTGATTATATGGGAGCCCGTAGCTTTTTCTGTCGTTTCCTTCACTGTCCTGGAAGTCTGCTTTGTTCAAACCTCCTACGAAAATTACGTAGTCTGATTTTTTAGCCAGCTCAACAGCTTCATTCAGCAATTCAGCTTCAGAACGGGTGTCTTTTAAATCCTGTCCGGATTTTACTCCATTGTATTCACCTCCGATATCTCCTACATAACCTCTTGCATACTGTACATCTGCCTGTTTTCCAAATCTGGTTTTGATTCCGTCTAAAGGAAGTGTTTCATATTTTACTTTTAATGAAGAAGAACCTCCACCAACAGTCATTATTTTGATGGCATTCTCTCCGATAACCGCTATTTTTTTAGCCTTATTAATATCAATTGGAAGAACATTTCCCTGATTTTTTAATAAAACAATTCCTTCTTCTCCGATTTCTTTAGCAACCGCTTTATGCTCTTCAGAAGCAATATTTCCGAAAGGCTTGTTACGGTTCATCGTCGTTTTATAAGCAAGACGAAGTAATCTTGTTACTTTGTCATCCAATTCTTTCGTTCCTACTTTTCCTGCTTTAATCAAATCAAGATAAGGCTTTGCCAGATAATAATTGTCATAGGCATTTTTAGTTCCTGCAGAAAGTCCGTTCGTCCATGACCCGAATTCAAGGTCAAGCCCGTTATGAATGGCCTGTTCAGTATTGTTGACTGCACCCCAGTCGGATACCACTACACCTTTATAATTCCATTCTTTCTTTAAAATATCGTTTAAAAGATACTGATTCTGGCTGGCATACTGACCTTTGTACATGTCATAAGCTCCCATGATAGTCCATGAATCACCTTCTGTTACAGCTGCTTTGAAAGGAGGAAGATAAATTTCATACAGCGCTCTGTCATCTACATTTACATTACTGGTATGGCGGAACATTTCCTGGTTATTCAGGGCAAAATGTTTTACAGAAGTGGCTACACCATTAGATTGCACTCCTTTAATATAAGGAACTACCATCTTTGAAGTCAGATAAGGATCTTCACCCATATATTCGAAATTTCTTCCGTTCAGTGGTGTTCTGTAAATATTAACTCCAGGTCCCAGAAGAATATCTTTTTTTCTGTAGCGGGCTTCTTCACCTAACGCTTTTCCATAGTTCCATGACATTTTTTTGTTCCATGTTGCGGATAAAGCAGTCAGGGCAGGGTAGGCGATAATAGAGTCATTGGTCCATCCGGCCTGATCCCATTCGTCCCACATTACTTCAGGACGAACCCCGTGAGGCCCATCTGTTGTCCAGAATTCAGGAATTCCCAATCTCGGAACACCCGGTGAACTGAATTTCGACTGTGCATGAAGCATGGCCACTTTTTCTTCCAGTGTCATTCTTGATAATGCATCCTGAATACGCTGTTCTACAGGTTTTGATTCATCTAAATAAGCGGGGAGAGTACTACTTGTCTGAGCCATATAAGAAGCAGAAATAAAGGTGAGTAAACTTATAATGACGGTTTTCTTTAACATAATGCCTTTCTATTTGATTTACAGCAAAAATAAAGAAAATTTTTTATTATCTCAAATTGAGAAAATAAAATTTTAACGAATAAAAAACCGTCTACCAATTTGCAGACAGCTTATTATTAAATATTGTATTTGTAAATGCGGAAAAAGTGTAGAGAATCTAGCGAGTGAAAAGCGAAAACCCGAATCCCGAAACCTCGCATCCCATAACTCGAAACTCGTATCCCGAATCTAGAATCCACTCTTATAACTCTAATACTCTCAAGCCCTCAAACTCTCCCACATTTAAACCCTCTCACTCATCAATCCCATCCTTTCACAGCGCCTCCTTTGAAAATTTCTTTGGCTTTCTTTTCTACTTCGGGAGACTGATAGGCTTTTACAAAGTTTTTTACTTTCTGGCTGTTTTTATTATCTGGTCTGGCAACGACTACATTCACATAAGGTGAGTCTTTATCTTCCACAAGAATACCTTGTTTTTCCTGATCCAACCCTGCCTGAGCAGCAAAATTATTATTAATCACTCCCACAACAACATCTCTGTCTTCCAGAACTCTTGGGATCTGAGCCCCTTCAATCTCCATGATTTTCAGTTGTTTCGGGTTTTCTGTAATATCCGTTACTTTGGGAAGAAGTCCGACAGCATCTTTCAATTTCAGCAGGCCACTTTTTTGCAGAAGCAGTAAAGAACGTCCTCCGTTGGTAGGATCATTGGGTATAACAATCGTGTTGCCTTCCTGTAACTGATTGATATTCGTAATCTTTTTGGAGTAGGCAACAATAGGATAAACAAATGTATTTCCTACAGGCACAAGATTATAACCTCTTTGCTTTGACTGTTCTGTTAAATAAGGAATATGCTGAAAGGCATTGGCGTCAATATCTCCGTTGGTCAAAGCTTCATTGGGAACTACGTAGTCATTGAAAGGTATCAGTTCCACTTCCAGATTATATTTATCTTTAGCAACTTTTTTTGCCACTTCGGCAATCTCCTGTTCTGGTCCGTAAGTAATTCCTACACGGATAAAGTTCGGGTCATCTTTTCTTCCCGAGCAGGCACTGAATAACAATATTCCTGCAGCCAGTAAACCAAAAATCTTTATTTTTTTCATTCTATTTTTTATTTAAATACTATTGAAGCAAAAGAGCAAAAAGTTTTTATCTTTTCCATATCCCGAAGCTCGCACCCCGAATCTCAAACTCTCAAACCCTCCGACTCTCAAACCCTCTCACCCAAAAACTACCTGTGATCAAACCTTTTTGACAATCTGTCGCCCATAAACTGAATGATAAAAACTAAAAGAACAAGCAGAATCAAAACGGTATTCATAATAACAATATCATATCCGATATAACCATACTGGTAACCTACCTGTCCAAGTCCTCCAGCTCCTACAGCACCACCCATTGCAGAGTAACCTACTAAGGTAATCAAAGTGATGGTTGCATTATTGATTAATGAAGGAAGTGCTTCAGGAAGCAAAACTTTTCTGATAATCTGTAATGGAGAAGCTCCCAAAGCTCTGGCTGTTTCTATAAGACCATGAGGAACTTCAATAAGACTGTTCTCTACAAGTCTTGCAATAAAAGGGGCAGCTCCCACACTTAGAGGAACCAAAGCGGCATTTACTCCAATAGAAGTTCCTGCCAGAATTCTGGTGAAAGGAATCATCCATACAATCAGAATAATGAAGGGAATGGCACGGAAAATATTAACCAAAATAGATAATCCTCTATGGTAGACTGCATTTTCCAACAGTTGTCCTTTTCTGGTTAAAAATAACATGATTCCTACCGGAAGTCCCAGTACAAATCCAAAAAATCCGGATAAAAATGTCATATAAACCGTTTCCCAGGTTCCTTTTGCCAAAAGGGCAATTACCGTATCACTAAGCATATCCTTTTACTGTATTTTGAATTTTATTTTGGTTGAAATAATAGATCGCCTGTTGGTTTTCTTCAGCTTCACCCTGAAGTTGCAAAAGTAGTTTACCAAAATTGGAATTTCCAAAATATTCTACATCTGCCTTTAACAATTTATAAGGGATTTTATATTGGTTGTATAGTGTTGAAAGAATCTGTTCAACACTGATGTTTTCGTTAAGTTCTATTTCGACCAGCGGAAATAAGCCTTCTTTAGGCTCTTTCTGTAGTCTGTTGATGAGTTCCTGTGGCAGGGTCATGATGTCTGAATTTATGAACTGGCGGATGATCGGGTTTTCTTTATCCGAAATAATCTCGCTTAAAGTTCCTTTTGTTAATAATTTTCCTTTATCGATCACAGCAACGTGGTTGCAGACCGCTTTGATGACTTCCATTTCGTGGGTAATTAAAAGGATGGTAATTCCCAGTCTCTGATTGATATCTCTTAAAAGCTGCAGAATAGACTGCGTGGTAGCCGGATCCAGTGCGCTGGTTGCTTCATCACAAAGCAAAAGGTGAGGATCATTGGCTAAAGCCCTGGCAATGGCAACTCTTTGTTTCTGTCCACCAGAAAGGCTTTTAGGATAATCATTGGCTTTGTCCTCAAGTCCTACGATTTTCAGTAATTCGTTTACTTTTCTGGTGATTTCGTCCTTACTGGTATGATCCAGTTCCAGAGGAAGAGCTACGTTATCAAAAACAGTTCTTGAAGAAAGAAGATTGAAGTGCTGGAAGATCATTCCGATTTTTTTACGTTCCTCAGCCAATTGTTTGGAGCTCAGCTTGGTGAAATCTTTTCCATTAATAATGATCTGTCCTTCATCCGGTCTTTCCAGGAGATTAACGGTACGGATCAGCGTACTTTTTCCTGCACCCGAAAATCCTATGATTCCTACGATATCTCCTTTCTCTATATTAAGACTCACCTTATCCAGTGCTTTGAAAGACTGTTTTTTCTGATGAAATGTTTTTGATATGTTTCTGATTTCTATCATTCTGATTTTATACTGTTTAAATAGGCTGATATCGTCTGCCTGCTCTGTTAAAAAATCTCCTTACTCTTCTGATTTTGACCTTGGCCCGTTTTGAAAGTCTGAAATACTTAGTGACATTTGTTAGAAGTACTCCCAGTAATATAATGAATAAACCATACAACTGACCTCCATTGATGCTTTGGTTGGCAACAATCCAGCCTGCAATCACTGTTACAATAGGATTGATGTAGGTATGGGTGCTTACCAAGGCAGCGGGTTTTACGGACAGAAGCCAAATGTACGACAAATAAGCGACTATCGATCCAAAGAAGATCAAAAATAGGACCCCAAACCATGCCGATAATGGAACAGCAGAAACTGAAAAATCAGACCATTCTTTTCTGAAAAAAGCGATGAGAAAAGAAGCTAATCCCGCTACGATAAGCTGTTGGGCAATATTCATAAAGGTAGATTGGGATGCCGGATTTTTCTTTGAATATAAAGAACCCAATACCCATGCAATGGAGCTTAATCCTAATACTATAAATGCCGTAATACGCAGGTTTCCGTCAGCGATCGCATGAGCATTAGAATTTACGCTGCCTTTTAAAAACATAACTAATCCTACAAAACCGATAATCAATCCTATCGGAATGAATTTATCTGAAAAATAATATTTCCAGTTCTTTTTATCGATAGCAATGAACCAGAATGGTCCCGTTGCAATTGAAATGGCTGCCTCAGAAGCCGTTACATATTGTTCTCCCCAGGCTACAAGCCCGGTTCCTCCGGTAAGAATAAGAATACCGGTAATGGCATTTTTCTTCCAGTTGATCAGAGAATTTGCTTTTTCTCCTTTAGACAGAAGATATCCCATCATCAGAATCCCGGCTACCAGAAATCTTAATCCCGAAAGAATGAATGGCGGAAAACCTTTTAAGCCAAATGAAATAGCTAAAAACGTAATTCCCCATATCACATAGATGTTTGTAAACGCCAATGGAATCAACCATTTGTTTTTAGAATTGCTCATTTTTATTTTTTTAATGTTGTTGTGTTCAATGAAAAAAGGCTCTACCACGTGGTAAAGCCTTTGAAAATATATCTAAATAAAAGTAAGGTCAACCACAGTATTCTTGATGTATAGGCATACACATATCCTTCATCATATTTTTGATGGTATGTTTCTTAATTGAATTATATTTTAATTCTGCCTTCATTTTGTCTTATTTCCTGAATACGTTTGCAAATATATAATATAATTTTTATTAGTCCACTAAAAAAGTAGGCTTTTTAAATATTAAATTATCGTTAATGATTTAATTTATTGTTTATTAGTATTTTATGTGTTTTTATTTTTTACTTGTTTGAATCTGTTTATCAATATTTTATGCTTTTTAATTCAAATACTATAGAAATTGACTGGTAATTGGGGTTGTGGAAAATATAAAATAAATTGAATTTTTTGAGAATTGTGTAAAGTTTGACTGAAGGTCTCATCCGAAACGGAGCTTTTGCATTTATTAAACTAGTTAAATGCACAGGATTTCTGTTCACTGTAATTTAGCATCAAAATTAAAAGACATGGACAATAGAATTTTTGGTCTGCATCATATTACTGCTATTGCAGACAACGCCAAAAGAAATTTAGATTTTTATACCAAAGTTTTAGGTGTAAGACTGGTAAAGAAAACTGTAAATTTTGACGATCCTGGAACGTATCACTTCTATTTTGGAAATGAAAATGGTACACCGGGAACAATTCTTACATTCTTTCCATGGGAAGGAATAGGAAAAGGAACCAATGGTAGCGGAATGGCAACTCATATTGGATATTCAGTACCGAAAGGAAGTCTTGAATTCTGGAAAAACCATTTACAAAGCTTGAATGTGACAACAGAAGATGGTGAAATATTTGGAGAAAAGATGATTTCTTTTAAAGATCCGGACGGCCTTCAGCTACAGCTGATCGAACCATCAGTTGAAGACAATAGAAAAGTATGGACAACAGATGATATCAAAGATGAAAATGCATTAAAAGGTTTTCATAATGTCACTTTAACACTAAAAAAAGCGGATCCAACCATCAAAGTTCTGACTGATATTTTAGGATATGACTTACAGAAACAGGAGGGAGAAAGATACAGATTGGCTACTGATGCCATTGATACGGCTAATCTTGTTGATATTATTGAAAATGATACAATTCCAGCTGGAAGAAATGCTGCGGGAACCAATCACCACATTGCATTCAGAGTAAAAGATGATAATGTTTTGATGGAATATCGTGAGAAAGCCTTATCTGCAGGACTAAGCATCACTCCAAAAATCAACAGAGATTATTTCTACTCACTGTACTTCCGTGAACCCGGCGGTGTTTTGTTTGAAATAGCAACCGATAATCCGGGATTCACTGTGGATGAACCTTTGAATGAGTTGGGAACAAATCTTAAACTACCCGTTCAATACGAAGGAATGAGAGAAAAAATAGCAGGAGTATTGCCGAACTTATCATAGATCATCGGTCATATTTTATAAAGATGCTAATTTTGAATAAAGATTTAAACATCCAGAATATAAACTTATTTTAGGTAATTGTAGCAGGACGCTTCATCGAATCAACTTGTTGATTCCATTCTTAAGTTAACTTTAAATATGAAGGATCATTTTTAAATCTTTGCGTTAAAAAAAAACACGATTTAATACTAAAAAAATAAAAAATGGAAAGAACAGAAATAGTTTTAGAAGGAAGAAAAGGAGAGATTCAGCTTTTCTCAGACGATCATAAAGCAGGTAAAATGGATATTTCAGTTATTGGAAAAAAACTGACTGTTTACCATACCGAAGTGAACCCGGAATATGAAGGAAAAGGCTTTGCCAAAATTTTACTGGAAAGGCTGGTTTCCTACGCAAGAGAAAACGAATTAAAAATTCTACCGCTATGTCCTTATGTTCACGCTCAGTTCAAACGTCATCCGGAAGAATATAATGATGTATGGTTGAAGGAAGAACTGTAGTGAGTTTGAGAGTCGGGTTTCGGGATACGGGTTTTCGGGATTCGAGTTTGAGAGTCGGAGGGTAAGAGGGTTTGAGAGTCTTGAGCTAAAAAACAGAAGTGAAAGACAAAAGATGAATAAAGCTCTCTCGCGCTTATCAACTCAGATCCCGAACCCCGAATCTCGAAATCTCGCATGTTATCATAATAACCAATTAACAATTTCAACACAATGAAACTTATTACAGGATTGCATCACGTTACGGCAATTACCGGCAATGCACAGGAAAATATAGACTTTTATACCGGAGTTTTAGGACTTCGTTTAGTTAAAAAAACAGTCAATTTTGATTACTCAGATGTTTACCATTTTTATTTCGGTGACGAATACGGAACACCGGGAACAATCATGACTACTTTTCCTTATGGCAAAGACCTTATCAATGGCAGACATGGTAAAGGAATGCTCAATACCACTGCTTTTTCAGTTTCTTTAGATGCTTTGGATTATTGGATGAACCGTCTGGAACAATTCAATATTCCTTTCAAACAGCCGCAGCAAAGATTTTCTGATGAAGTTTTCATTTATCTGGAAGATTTTGACGGATTGGGACTGGAATTGGTTTTTAATGATAAAGACGAAAGAAAAGGATATTACAACGGCTATATTCCTAAAGATTATGCGATAAAAGGAATCCATCATGTGGAAATCTGGCAGGATGCTTATGAAAGAACGGCTGCGCTTCTTACTACTCAGATGGATCATAAAGTCATTAAAGAAAGTCCTGACCGATTGAGATTAGGAACAGAAAATATGCCGGGGAAATATGTAGATCTGCTTTCTACTCCCAACGCTTTGAAAGGACTAGCCGGAAGAGGAACAGTTCACCACGTA
Source organism: Chryseobacterium sp. KCF3-3 (assembly GCF_045865955.1). NCBI lineage: Bacteria > Pseudomonadati > Bacteroidota > Flavobacteriia > Flavobacteriales > Weeksellaceae > Chryseobacterium > Chryseobacterium sp. KCF3-3. The sequence goes on along the minus strand of NZ_AP035792.1, from coordinate 13,130 downwards.
GCTTTTGCCACTCCCGATGCAGAATCCCAGCTTGAAATGGTAAAAAGATTAAATGCATACGGATTGGAACATACAGAAGTGAAAGACAGAAAATATTTTACTTCCGTATATTTTAAAGAACCGGGAGGTGTTTTGTTTGAAATAGCAACTTCAGGTCCCGGATTCGATGTAGATGAAGAAGCTGCATTTTTAGGAGAAGATCTGCAATTGCCGCTACAGTTTGAAAAAAGAAGAGAACGTTTGAAAGAAGTTCTTCCCAAAATCGATTATCCAACAGAAAAATTCAGATAAAAATAATGAGTCATATTTTAAATATAAAAACAGCAGGAATACCCTTGAATAAGGCAGAAAAAGCTTTAATCATGGTTCACGGACGCGGAGGAAGTGCTCAGGATATTCTGAGTTTATCCCAGCATTTGAATGTGAAAGATTATGCATTGCTAGCCCCACAGGCTTTGAATCATACCTGGTATCCTTTTTCATTTATAGCTCCGGTAGAACAAAATGAACCGTGGTTATCATCAGCCCTTGAAATGGTTGAAGAAACGGTAAAAGCAGCTGCCAATGCAGGAATTAAACCTGAAAATATCTACTTTTTCGGATTTTCCCAGGGAGCCTGTCTTACCCTTGAATTTTTAGCCCGAAACGCTCAGAAGTTTGGTGGAGCAGCAGCTATTATTGGTGGCGTGATTGGAGATAAAATCAACCGTGAAAATTATAAAGGCGATTTTGCAGGAACTCCAATTTTCCTGGGAACCAGTAATCCTGATTTTCATGTTCCCATAGAAAGAGTATATGCTACAGCCAATATTTTAAGAGAAATGAATGCGGAGGTAACAGAAAAAGTATATGCCAATTTCGGGCACTCTATTAACGAGGAAGAAATTGAAATCGCTAATTCAGTTATATTTAAATAAGTATTTTAACTTTGAATGTATTTATAATTTTTAATGATCCTTTAGGTGTTTAAGTGAAGTGGAGATTCCTACGGAATGACAAAGTGTACGGATAGATAAAGCGTAATATTTATCACTCCGTAGGAGTCTCAATACATCAATTAGCATTCAATAGCGGTGGGCTTTAGCCCGCCAAACAAAAAACAAAAAATCACTGGCTTTAGCCCAAACCTAAATAATCCGAACCTGAAAACTAACCTCTAATTTCTAACTTCTAAAAACATGCACGAACAACTCCTTTTAATCCTTGGACTTTTATTACTCGTTATGATGCTGGTCATGCTGGCACAGCGGATTAAAATTGCCTATCCTATCTTTCTGGTACTTGCCGGTTTGGGAATCAGCCTTATTCCCGGAGTTCCTGTTTTAAAGCTGGATCCGGAGATTATATTTCTGATTTTTTTACCTCCTCTTTTATACGAAGCGGCTTGGTATACGTCATGGAACGACTTCTGGAAATGGAAACGTCCCATCAGCTTATTGGCATTTGGATTGGTATTTCTGACCTCTCTGGTAGTAGCTTATACTTCACAAATGTTGATTCCGGGGTTTACCTTGGCATTAGGGTTTTTATTGGGTGGAATTGTTTCACCGCCGGATGCTGTGGCTGCCACAACGGTTTTAAAAGGATTAAAAGTTCCTAAACGTACGATTGCTATCTTGGAAGGAGAAAGTTTGATTAATGATGCTTCGTCACTGATTGTTTTCAGATTTGCTCTGGCTGCAGTAATGACAGGAGCTTTTTCAATGCATGAAGCGACCGGACAGTTTTTTCTGGTAGCAGGAATGGGTGTTGTTGTAGGAATTGCAGGGGCTCATGTTTTTTATGCCATTCACCGTTTTTTACCCACTACACCCGCTATTGATGCGGCACTTACTGTAATGACTCCCTATATTTTGTTTCTTTCAGCAGAGCATTTTCATTTTTCGGGAGTGATGGCTGTCGTGAGCGGAGGATTGTTTATGTCTTTCCGTGCTCATGAGATTTTTAAAACAGGAACCACAAGAATCAATATGACAGGAGTCTGGAACACGCTGATTTTTGTGATGAATGCTTTGGTTTTTGTATTAATAGGTCTTGAACTTCCGGATATCATTAATGGATTAGGTGATATTTCAGTAATGGAAGGCATCAAATATGGTTTGATTATAAGTTTGATTGTCATTGTGGTACGTCTTTTATGGATCTATCCTGTGGCTCATCTTCCAAGATGGTTCAGTGAAAAAGCCCGCCGTGATCCTAGTCCGGGATGGAAAAATCCGCTGATTATAGGCTGGGCAGGAATGAGAGGAGTGGTTTCCCTTGCAACAGCTTTGTCAATACCGGTTATGATGAATTCACAAGCTGAATTCCCGATGAGAAACCTGATCATTTTTATAACATTCGTTGTCATTTTTGTAACCTTGGTGTTTCAGGGACTTACCTTGCCTTTAGTGATTAAATTAACCAAAATAGGAGAGATTGATCATATCCTTCCTTCTCATGAGCAACAGGCCGGAATTCAGATGAGACTGGATAAACTTGCCGTTCATAAACTTGATAACGAATACAATGAAGCGGTGAACAGTAATAGTTTGCTGGAGAATCTTAAAAAGGCGCTGGAAAGCGACATCAAACTTCACCAGAATCATTTAAGCTCTATTGAAATGTGTACCAACAGGCAAAATGATATGGCAGAATATCATAAAGTAATGCTGGATATATTTGCCTTACAGCGAAAAGAACTGTTTACAATAAAACGTGAAAAACTCTTCAGTGATGACGAGATTAGAAAAGCAGAATCTCAACTGGATCTGAATGAGTTGAAAATTACAGGTAATAAGCATTTGTAAGTTGGTTACTGGATGCGGGTTTCGAGGTTCGGGTTAATACGTTAGAGAGTCGGAGGGTTTGAGAGTATTAGAGTTGTTAGTGTGGAGGTAGGTTTCGAGATTCGGGTTATGGAGTGGGAGCATTTGGGAGTAAAAGTTTTTACATTCCTATGAATGGACAAACTAAGCACTTTATTTATCCACACACTATGTCATTCCATAGGAATCTAGATCGTCATTTTACCCTTTACGCAAACAATATAAACATTGAACATTAAACTCTGAACCTTGAATTTTAAACAGTAAACCTTTTTAACAACATGAAAACATTACATTTTTTAGTCATTGGAAAAAACCAGGAAATCCTGGATACTTTAAAAAGAATTATAGAAAACAATGAAGGCTGGACAGCAGAAATCCAAAGCGATGAAAATTTCTGCTATGAATACATAAAAAATAATAAAGTAGATCTTGTCCTTTTAAGCTCTGGCTTAGAAGATGATTTTGAGAAACATATAAAAATATTCTGTGCCGGTTTAGATAAGGATGTTAAAGTAATTGATCATTATGGAGGAGGAAGTGGACTTTTAAAGAATGAAGTTTACAGTCTTTTTCCTAATTTGCAGGGATAAACCTGACATTATGTTCGAAAATATCATCAAAAATATTACAAGATTTATCTCAATCACTCCGGAAGAAGAAAAAACTTTTACAGATCTGCTTGTTTGCCAGTCGTTTCCAAAGAAAACGGTTTTGCTCAGAGAAGGAGAGATCTGCCAGTTTGAAGGGTATATTCATAAAGGATGTGTAAGAATGTATTGTTTGGATGATAATGGTTCTGAAGTAACACTGTTGTTTGCCATCGAAGACTGGTGGATCAGTGATATTGCCTCATTTCAGGAGCAGAAACCTTCTAAAGTGTATATTGAAACGCTGGAAGATTCGGAAATCTATATGCTGAATCCTTCAACGAAAGAAAAATTACTGCAGGAAGTTCCTAAATTTGAAAGAGTTTTCAGAATGCTGGTTCAGAGAAACCTGGCAACCCTGCAGAGCCGATTGGTTAATACCATTTCCAAAACCGCATCAGACAGATACCTTGAGTTCATCAAAGTATACCCTTCAATTCCACAAAGAGTAGCACAGTATTACATCGCTTCTTACCTTGGGGTTTCAAAAGAATTTGTCAGTACCATCAGAAAGCGTCTCGCTTCAAAAGAAAAATAAATCTTAGTTTTTATACTTGCAGATTGCAGAGATTTGCATGGGCTTTATAGGTGTGAATATTTCTGTGAAATTATATTCACCCATTTTATCGGAGATAAAATCCTTGCGTCATAAAAATATTTAGCTTAGAAAACAACTTGCGTCTTTGCGTTTTCCAACTATTTTTTGGCTTGTCATTCATACAGAGGTTCCTATGGAATGAAACAATTGCAATGATGGCCTTACCCACACAGTTTGTCATTCCGTAGAATTTAAATAGAGTTATTCTTTAAATCATTCTTTCAAATTAAATAGTTCCGAAGAGTAAAAAGACTCTTGTACTTTCCAAAAAAACAGCAATCCATTATAGTTATACTGCCGAATACAAAAGTATCCGGCATTTTTTTTTGCTGCAAAGTCATTTATTAAACTAGTTAAATGTACAGGGTTTCCGGTCTCTCTAAATTTGTCCTATCAAACAAGAACAAATAACAATCTGATATGGACAGAAAAGATTTTTTAAAGAAAGGATTATTGGGAACAGGAATGTTTGTAGCATCAGCTTCTTTGGCCAGCGCTATGAAAAATGACATCGACGAGATCGAACCATTAGAACCGATCGGATACAATCATCTTCCCAATACAGAATCAAAAATAAAAGAAAACTCTGTGATCCACAGAGCAGACTCAAGAGGGAAAGCAGATCACGGATGGCTGCTGAGCCAGCACACTTTCAGCTTTGCCAATTATTACAATCCTGAAAGAATGCACTTCGGAGTATTAAGAGTCCTGAATGATGATAAAGTGGAAGCAGGAAGAGGTTTCGGGACACACCCTCACGACAATATGGAAATCATCAGTATTCCTTTGGAAGGTGACCTTGAACACAAAGACAGCATGGGAAATACTGCAGTAATCAGAAGCGGAGATATTCAGGTAATGAGTGCAGGAACCGGAATTATGCACAGCGAATTCAACAAAAACAGTGATCAACTGGTAAAATTCCTTCAAATCTGGATTTATCCGAAAAAAAGGAATGTGACGCCGAGATATGATCAGATCACTTTAGACAAAACCAAAGGTCACAATCAATTTCAACAGATTCTTTCTCCTAATGCAGATGACGAAGGTGTATGGATTCATCAGGATGCATGGTTTCACCTGGGAACTTTTGATCAGAATAAAGGAACCTTATATCAGATCAGAAAAAAAGGAAACGGAGTCTATGCTTTCATCCTTAAAGGAAGCGCAGAAATAGGCGGAGAGATCATAGAAGAACGTGATGGATTCGGAGTCTGGGATATTCAGGAAATTAACATCAAAGCCCTTAAAGAAGGTACAGAAATCCTTTTAATGGAAGTACCTATGACATTATAAATAAAAAATTCAACAGAAATAACAACCCTTAAATTTTAAATTATTATGAAAAAATTAATCCTATCATTTGCAGCTGGCCTATTATCATTAACAGCAACAGCTCAAAACCCTGGAAAATCATTATTAAATCCTACCAATCATGCAGTAGTACTTATAGACCACGAAGGACAAATGGCTTTCGCCACAAAAAGCATCAGCATGGAAGAATTAAGAAATAATGTAGCACTGGTAGCAGGTGGATCAAAAATATTCAATGTTCCTACAGTAGTAACGACAGTGGCGGAAAAATCATTCAGCGGACCTGTTTTCCCGGAAATTTCAGAAGTATATCCGGAAGCAACAAGCGGATATGTAGACAGAACTACAATGAATACATGGGAAGACGTTAATGCCCACAAAGCCATTACAGGAAAAAATAAAAAGAAACTGGTTTTTGCCGGATTATGGACAAGTGTATGTATTGTAGGTCCTGTATTGTCAGCGATTGACGAAGGTTATGATGTTTACGTAGTAACAGATGCTTCAGGGGATATTTCTAAAGAAGCGCACGATCAGTCAATCACCCGTATGGTTCAGGCAGGAGCACATCCTATCACATCAGTTCAGTATGTATTGGAATTACAGAGAGACTGGGCAAGAAAAGAAACATACAAACCGGTTAATGACCTAATGAAAAAACATGGTGGAGCTTATGGTATTGGAATTCAGTATGCTCAGGAAATGTTAAAACACTAATGGGGCTGTTTCGGCAGGCTGAAAGCCTGCCGAAACCTTCAAACTTAAATATTGAAATAATGAAACTACTGAATATACTTACACTTTCCACAGTTTTGGCTACAGGAATTATGCATGCTCAGAAAGCAGACATGATCATCACCAACGGAAAGATTACCACAATGGATGATAAAAATCCTGAAGCACAGGCTGTTGCTATCAAAGACCACAAAATCTTACAGGTAGGAACCAATGCTCAGATTTTAAAATTAAAAAACGGAAATACAAAAGTCATTGATGCCAAAGGAAACAGAGTGATTCCTGGATTATTTGACAGCCATTTGCATGTGATTCGAGGAGGAAGATTTTATAATACAGAACTTCGCTGGGACGGTGTGAAATCTTTGAAAAGAGCCTTGGAAATGTTGAAAGAACAATCCCAGAGAACACCCAAAGGACAATGGGTAAGAGTAATCGGAGGCTGGAATGAATATCAGTTTGAAGAAAAAAGACTTCCCACACTGGCTGAAATTAATGAAGCTACAGGAAATGTTCCCACTTTTATCATGTATCTCTATGGAAAAGCCTGGTTAAACAAAGCCGGATTACAAGAACTGAACATCAATGGAGATACTCCCAATCCCGCACAAGGTTTAATTGAAAAAGACAATAATGGAGATCCTACAGGATTATTGGTGGCAGAACCTAATGCATTTATTCTTTATTCAACATTGGCGAAACTACCAGAGCTGAAAGAAGAAGAAAAAGTAAATTCTACCCTTCAATACATGACTGAACTTAACAGATTAGGAGTGACTGCTGTAATGGATGCAGGTGGAGGTTTCCAGAATTTTCCTGACGATTACGGAACAACAGATCAACTGAACAAACAGGGGAAAATTACTGTTCGTCTTCCTTACTACTTATTTGCCCAGAAAAAAGGAGCTGAACTTGCAGATTACACCAAATGGATAGGAATGGTAGAAATTGACGACCATGGTCACAATGATTTTAATGAAATCGATTATCATGTCAACGGAGGAGGGGAGAACCTGGTATCCGACGGAGCCGATTTTGAAAATTTCCTTTTCCCAAGACCTGAGCTTCCAGCTACCATGGAGAAAAATATGAAAGAAGTAGTAAGTCTTCTGGTAAAAAACAAATGGCCTTTCAGAATTCACGCGACGTACAATGAAAGTATCACAAGATTTTTAAATGTTATTGAAGATGTCAATAAAGAAACTCCCTTGAACGGATTAGTATGGTTTATTGATCATGCAGAAACTGTTACCGAAGATAATATGAAAAGAATCAAAGCTTTGGGCGGAGGAATTGCAGTACAGCACAGAATGGCATATCAGGGCGAAAGTTTCATTCACAGATATGGTAAAAAGCCGGCTTTGGCATCTCCTCCGGTGAAAAAAATGCTGGAAATGGGAATTCCGGTGGGGTTGGGAACAGACGGAACAAGAGTGGCAAGTTATAACCCATGGGTTGCTTTATACTGGATCACCACAGGGAAAACAATAGGAGGAACTCAGGTGATGGGAAAAGAAAATACGCTGGACAGAAAAACAGCCTTATCACTTTCTACCTACGGAGGATATGAACTCATCAAAGACTATCAGAAAGGAAAAATCCAGAAAGGATATTTTGCAGACCTTACTATTTTGGATAAAGATTATTTCACAGTCAATGATGAAGAAATCAAAAATATCACTTCAAAACTGACTATCGTAGATGGAAAAGTAGTATACGGAGATGAAACCTACAAAACTGCAGCTCCAGCACCACTTCCAGTCATTCCAGACTGGTCACCCGTAAAATATTACGGAGGCTATCAGACAAAATAATTTTAAACCACAAAATCCACGAGCATTCCAACTGAAGGGGTGAAAATTCCCCTCCCTTGGAGGGGTGGCAAAAATTCAAAGAATTTTTGACGGGGTGGTCTTACACGCAAAGCCATCAACAGTATTAAATACCACCAATGATCCGTGTCAATCCGTGCAATCTGCGGGTAAAAAAACAAAAATCATCTTAAAAATTCATTCCAATCATGAAAAAGTTAATCCATATCATCACTAATACCAATCCGGGAAGAAAATTAACCGATGCAGCACTTTTAGTGTTCAGAGTTTTACTTTCCGTAGAATTAATCGTAGCTCACGGATTAAAAAAAATAGGAGTGGGCGTTTCAGAAGCAGAGCAGGTACCCAACCCGTTGCATCTTCCTGAAGCATTCAACAGTCTTTTCGCTGATGCTGCCAATCTGGTATTTCCGGTATTTGTAATCTTTGGATTCTTTACAAGAATTGCTGTATTACCAATCCTGGCTGTGACTCTTACAGGATATTTTATTCTCCATTGGAATGATACATTACTGGTAAAAGACACTCCCTTTATGTACAGTTTGTGTTACCTGTTTTTACTGTTTATGGGAGCTGGCAAATATTCTGTAGATCATTATTTAACAAAGAAATCATCATGAAAAAACTGATTGCCATTGTACTGTTGCTACAGATTTTTATTCCGGCTCAGCTTTCTGCTCAGTTCAAGCTGATGAGGTTTGATGAAGATTATGCTTCCTATAAAGACTCTGCAAAAACTTTTTACAACTCTATAAAGTACATCCCAGTTGAAGAAAACAACAATAGTTATCTGTCATTGGGAGGAGAAGCAAGACTGGAATTTGTAGACTTTAACAATGAAGATTGGGGAAGAATGGACATTGGAAGCAATCCTTTTCTGATTCAAAGATACAATGTACATGCAGATCTGCATCTGGGCTCAAGAGTGAGAATTTTCGGACAGGTGAGGAGTGCATGGGAAAATGGAAGAAAAAATGGTCCCAGACCTATTGATGAGGACCATTTGAATATCCAGAATCTCTTCATTGATGTTGATATTCTGAAAAATGAAAAAGAAAAACTGACGGTGCGTGCAGGAAGACAGGAACTTGATTATGGAAGTGGAAGACTGATCTCAGTAAGAGAAGGTCCGAATTTAAGACTCTATTTTGATGGATTAAAATTCATGTACAAAAGAGGAAACTTCAGATCTGATGCCTTTATGATGGCTGCCAGTGAAATAAGCCCGGGAGCTTTTGATAACAAATCTTCAAAATCAATCAACCTTTGGGGAAGCTACAACACATGGATTATTCCCAAAAGCGGAAATCTGGAGCTGTATTATCTGGGAATCCATAGAAAAGATGTACGCTTTGAGGACGGACTTTCCGATGAGAACAGACATACTTTCGGAGGAAGGTTCTGGAGATATGGAGGAGGTTTTATTTACAATTTTGAGGCAGCTTATCAGTTTGGGAACTTTAATAAAGGAAATATCAGCGCATGGACGGCTTCTGCAGATATCGGATATATGTTTGAAAATGTAAAAGGAAAACCGACCATCAACCTTAGAAATGATTATATCTCAGGAGACAGCAATAAAGGAGATGGTACATTGGGAACATTCAACCCACTGTATCCGAAAGGTGGTTATTTTGGATTTAATCCTCAGATCGGTCCGGTGAATTTAATTGATATTCATCCCTACGCAACCATTGATTTAGGTAAAAAAATAACGGTGCAGGCAGACGTAGCTTTCAACTGGAGATATTCTACCCAGGACGGAATTTACAGACCCAGCGGAACATTAAACCTGCCGTCTTCCAACTTAAAAAAGAGATACATCGGAACTGCATTTTTAGGAAGCTTTAATTATAAAATCAATCCATTTTTAAGCTTTAACACAGGAATACAATATTTCAATACAGGAGCCTTTATCAACGATGTAATCGACAACCATAAAGACGGACTCTTCATCAACTCCAGAATTGTATTTAAATTTTAGAATAAACAAAAGGAATTTGAAAATGAGATAATTTAAAAATAAATGGAACAATTATCCCACATCAATGCACCTCTCCATCACAGAAACTACCTTTGAAAAAACAAATAAAAATAGCCGGAGCGAAGCGACTCGCGCCTTAACAACATACACCTTAAAAAAACTTTGCGCCCTTGCGTTATTCCAACAAACAAAACTTACAACCCACAACAAAAATAACCCGCAACTCGAATCCCGCACCTCGCAACAAACAACAAAAAATAAATCACATGAAAAATACACTAAAACACTCACTGGTAATTGCAGCTTTAGCATTATCTACCTTAAACTTTGCACAAACTACAACCACTGCTCCTGCAAAAACCACAGCCATCGGAACTTCCAAAACCTGGGGAACCGTAGACGGAATTTCCATGATAGGACTAGTACAAGGTCCATCATCTGCTGATGCCCAGCTTCAGGTAGCCTGTGTTTTCGAATATACAGAAGGAGATATTTTCAGTGCTCAGGCATTACCCGCTAAATTGAACGGATTAGTTCACCTTGATGAAGCATTGAAAGGAGAACTTACCAACCTTAGAAAAACAGGACAATTTCAGGGACATTCTTTGGAAACCATTTTAATTACACCGCCTGCAGGATCGATGTCTGCAAAGAAATTATTACTGATCGGTTTAGGTGATCGTAATAAATTCACTCCCGATTTAATGACTTCCGTAGGCGAAGTGGCAGCCCGTGAGGCCATGAGATTAGGCGTTACCAATTTTGCCTTCGCCAGCGACCTGAAGGATGCCGGAATAGATTCACCAACTGCTTTGGTAGCTGGAAATGTTGTAAGAGGAATTGTACATGCCAACCGTTCTGAAAATTACCTGAAAGAACACAAACTATCCACCACCAAAAAATTAGAAAAAGTATACCTTCTGGCTGGCCCTGCCTTCTTTGAAACCGCAGGCGGAGGAATTTCCGATGCCATTTCAGAAGCAAAAAAGAAATAATGAACTAGTTTCATTACATTGTTGATCCTGCCTCCTTTTTATAAGGGGGCTTTTTTTATAAAAAATGTCATCACGATTACCTATCTGACAAACAATTTATTTGCAAGTTAACATAGAACGTTTAAATAAGTTGATAAACTATATTGTAAAACATTGCATCTTTAGAATACAAAAACGTAATTTACTCTCTTTCAACTTTAAGTCCTCAACATTTAACTAAATTTGAAAAGTCAAAAAAAATCCCGATTTTTGCACTCCTTCAATAAACCCGAGTTCATGAAATTATGTATTGCCGAGAAACCCAGTGTTGCCAGAGATATCGCCAAAGTATTGGGCGCTACCACGCCTAAACAAGGCTATATGGAAGGGAATGGCTATTGCGTAACATGGACGTTCGGACATCTTTGTACCCTGAAAGAACCGCACGACTACGGTCCTCAGTTCAAATCCTGGAATCTTTTTTCATTACCCATTATTCCCAACAGTTTTGGAATCAAGCTAATCCCGAATAAAGGCGTTGAAAATCAGTTTAAAGTGATTGAAAGATTGGTCGAAGAATGTGATGAGGTCATTAACTGCGGGGATGCCGGGCAGGAGGGAGAACTCATTCAGCGTTGGGTATTACAGAAAGCAAAATGTAATAAACCAATTCAGCGTTTATGGATTTCTTCATTGACGGAAGATGCTATTAAAGAAGGATTTGCGAGCTTAAAACCTGCAGAAGATTATAAAAACCTATATCTGGCCGGAAATGCGAGAGCCATAGGAGATTGGTTATTGGGAATCAATGCAACAAGACTTTTTACGAAAAAATTTGGTGGGAATAAAGCTGTTCTTTCTATTGGAAGAGTGCAAACTCCTACATTGGCGATGCTGGTGCAGCGTCAGAAAGAAATTGATGCCTTTACCACAGAAGAATATTGGGAACTGAAAACCAAATACCGTGATGTGATTTTCAATGCGGCGATCGATCGTTTAAAAACGTTGGAGCGTGCTGAGAAAGGATTGGAATACCTTAAAGTAAATCCATTTGAGATCGTTTCTTTCGAAATTAAAGAAGGAAAAGAAAAAAATCCAAGACTTTTTGATTTGACCGGACTTCAGGTAGAAGCCAATAAAAAATACGGATATTCAGCTGAAAATACGCTGAATTATATTCAAAGTCTTTACGAAAAGAAACACGTGACTTACCCTCGTGTTGATACTACTTATCTATCCGAGAGTTTATATCCGAAAATAACGGGTATTCTTCAGAAAATGTATCCTTATCAGGATCTGATTGCTCCATTACTGGAAGCTCCGATTCCAAAATCAAAGGCTGTTTTCGATGATACAAAAGTAACGGATCACCATGCCATCATTCCTACGGAAATTCCACCTTCTCAGAATCTGAGCAGGGAAGAAAAACTGATTTATGATCTGATTGCAAAACGTTTTATTGCCGTATTCTACCCGGAATGTAAAATTTCCAATACTTTGGTAGAAGGAAAAGTAGGAACTATTCCTTTCAAAACCAGCGGAAGACAGGTTCTTGAAGCTGGATGGAGAGCCGTTTACGCCAAAGAACCGAAAGAAGAAACCACCGATAAGGAAAAAGAAAAAGAGGAAGAACAAACCATCCCTGAATTTATTGTAGGAGAAACCGGACCCCACGATCCGATGATCCACCAGGGAAAAACGACTCCTCCAAAACCTTACACGGAAGCAACACTGCTGAGAGCCATGGAAACTGCCGGAAAACAGGTAGAAGATGAAGAATTGCGTGAAATGCTGAAGAACAACGGTATAGGAAGACCATCCACCCGTGCCAACATCATCGAAACCCTTTTCAAAAGAAAATACATCGAGAAGAAAAGGAAAAACCTCATCGCTACTCAAACAGGAATCCAGCTAATTGATACCATTGAAGACGAACTGTTAAAGAGTCCGGAACTGACCGGAGAATGGGAATCCAAACTTCGTAAAATTGAAAAAGGAGAGTATGAAGCCAATCTTTTCAAAGAAGAACTGATTCAGATGGTGACAGAACTCACTGAAAAAGTGGTATACGGAAAAGGAAAAGTGATTACCCTTCAGGAAGAAGAAAAAGAAGAAGTAAAGGAGAAGAAAAAAAGAGAACCTGCACAGAAAAAAGAATTGCAGTCCTGGGAAGAAACGAAATGCCCTAAATGTAAAGAACATAATCTGATCAAAGGAAAAACCGCTGTAGGCTGCT